>CAWHPC010000032.1:0-73432 GCA_963831165.1 uncultured Alphaproteobacteria bacterium | reverse complement strand
CGGGCCTTGCCGGGCTCGCGGCGGCGGTCGCGCTCGCCGATACCGGGCGGTGCGTCATTATTTATGAAGCTGCTCCCCACGCCGGCGGACGCTGCCGCTCCTATTTCGATGCCGAACTCGGATGCCGCATCGACAACGGCAACCATCTCCTTTTGGCCGGCAATCAGGCGGCGCTCGATTATCTCGACCGGATCGGCGCGTGCGGTTCTCTTGAAGGTCCCCCTGAAGCCGTCTTCCCGTTCGTCGACGCCGCAGACCGGGGAGCGTTGGACGGTGCAGTCGAACAGCGGCGCTCTGCCCTGGTGGGTTCTGTCCGCCAGAAGGCGGGTTCCGCAGACGCGAGCGCGTGACTACCTCGCCGCCTTGGCGCTGCGACGGGCAGATCCGTCGGCAACGATCGCCGCCGTCCTCGATCCGCGGCAGGAATTGTTTCGCCGGCTGTGGGAGCCGCTCGCCGTCGCCGCCTTGAATACCGGCGCCGAGCAGGGTTCAGCCACTCTCTTTTGGCGCATGCTCGCCGAAACGCTCGGGCGGGGAGGCGCCGCGTGCCGTCCTCTGCTTCCTCGCGTCGGCCTGTCTGAAAGCTTCGTCGAGCCGGCGCTCGCCCGCTTACGCGCCAAAGGCGCGGAAATCCGCTTTGGCGCTCGTCTGAGGGCGCTGGCCTTCGGGCCCGACTCGGTTTCGGATCTCGTCTTCGAAGCTGCTTCGATCGCGCTCGACCGCGCGGACAGCGTGATCCTTGCCGTACCCGCGGCGATCGCCGCCCGCCTTGTTCCGGGGCTCATCGTGCCCGATCGGCACTCGCCGATCGTCAACGCACATTTCCGCTGTACTCCTCCAGCCGGGTCGCCGTTTTTTGTGGGCGTAATCGGCGGCGCCGCGGAATGGATCTTTCGCAAGCGCGAAGTGTTATCGGTGACGGTCAGCGCTGCTGACCGATTCGTCGAGCGCGGCGCATCGGAGCTGCGTGAGCTCTTCTGGCGCGATGTCGCTGTCGCCTATCAGCTTCCGTCGTGTCCAGTTCCGCCGGCTCGAATCGTAAAGGAGCGTAGGGCGACGTTTCTGGCAAGCCCCGAGCAGCTGCAGCGCCGTCCGCAACAGATCACAGCGTGGAGGAACCTTCTACTTGCCGGCGATTATGTCGATACGGGCTTGCCTGCGACGATCGAAGGCGCTATTCGCTCCGGCTTTGCTGCGGCCGGCCTAGCAACCGATTGCCGGCTTGAGGCGTTATCCCAACCTCCCGCGAGGTGCCCGAAACCCGCTCGCGTTAACCACGGAAATTCAGCAAGAACGACACCGCGCCCTTCCATGAATGAAATAAGCACGAAAGAAGTAGCGATCTTGCGTCGTCGCGTTGACGCAGCGCGCCTCGACGAGGCGATTACGCGCGCCAGCGAATCGCTGGTCGCCTTGCAGCACCCCGACGGACATTGGGTCTTCGAGTTGGAGGCCGACGTGACGATCCCGTCGGAGTTCATCCTGCTCCAACACTATTTCGGCCGCATCGAGCCGGAACTCCAAGCGCGGATCGCCAGGTATATTCGTGCCATCCAAGGCGCGGACGGCGGCTGGCCTCTGTTCCACGGGGGCGCTCTCGATCTCAGCGCTTCGGTCAAGGCCTATTTCGCGCTTGAAGGCGGCCGGCGATCCGGTCGACGCGCCGCATATGGAACGGGCTCGCGGCGGCGATCCTGACGCGGTGGCGGCGCGCGGCGCTGCAACGTATTCACACGCATCCTGCTTGCATTGTTCGGCGAGGTTCCGTGGCGGGCGGTCCCGATCATGCCGGTCGAAATCATGCTGCTTCCGAGCTGGTCTCCCTTTCACATCGCCAAGGTGTCCTACTGGTCGCGCACGGTCCTCGTGCCGCTGCTTGTCCTGATGGCGCTGCGGCCGCGGGCCCGCAACCCGCTCGATATTACCGTCACGCGAGCTTTTTCTAGAGCCGCCTGAGACGGTGCGGGATTGGATCGGCGGTCCGACCTCCTCCCCACTCTCGGTGGCTTTTGGCATGCTCGACCGGCTGTTGCGGGTCGCCGAGCCATTCTTTCCGGCGGATGCGCGCCGGCGAGCGATCGACAAAGCCGTCGCCTTTGTCACAGAGCGCCTCAATGGCGACGATGGCCTTGGGGGCATCTTTCCGGCGATGGCCAACGCCGCGATGATGTTCGACTGTTTGGGCTATGACCCCGATCACCCCGGCTACGCGTCGGCTCTGGCTTCCCTTCGCAAGCTGCTGGTGCTCGACGGCGAGCGCAGCTACTGCCAACCCTGCTTGTCTCCCGGTTTGGGATACGGCCCTTGCCTGCCATGCGCTAATGGAGGTCGAAGACATCCGCCTGGAAGCGACGATAAGGCGGGCGCTCGACTGGCTCGAGACAAAGCAGGTGCTCGAAGTCGTCGGCGATTGGGCGTCAGCCCGCCCCGGCCTGCGGCCCGGCGGGTGGGCATTCCAGTTCGAGAACCCCTACTACCCCGATCTCGATGACACGGCGGCGGTCGCTCTCGCCCTCGACCGCTTCGGCTCGGCGCGCTATCGGGTGGCGATCGACCGCGCGGCCGAATGGGTGATCGGCATGCAAAGCCGGGGCGGCGGATGGGGATCCTTTGACGCCGACAACACGCATTTTTATCTGAACCATATCCCGTTCGCTGACCACGGCGCGCTGCTGGACCCGCCGACAGCGGATGTCAGCGGCCGCTGCCTGAGCTTCCTGACCCAAATCGGCTACGGGCCCGACCACCCGGCGGTAGCTGCGGCAATAGACTATCTGCGAGCCGAGCAGGAACCCGACGGCAGCTGGTTCGGCCGCTGGGGTACCAACTATATCTACGGGACCTGGTCGGTGCTCACCGCGTTGAACAGCGCCGGCCTGCCGGCGGATTCGCCCGAAGTGCGGCGCGCCGTCGACTGGCTCGTCGCTCGCCAGCACAAAGATGGCGGCTGGGGGGAAGGCGACGAATCCTACTGGACAGGAGCGCCCCACGGCGAAGCGCCCTATAGCACCTCGTCGCAGACTGCCTGGGCGCTGCTCGCTTTGATGGCCGCCGGAGAGGTTGGCAATCCGGCGGTCGCTCGCGGGATCGCATATTTGATCGACAGCCAGGACCAGGACGGCAACTGGGACGAGCCCTGGTACACCGCGGTCGGATTTCCGCGCGTCTTTTACTTGCGCTATCACGGCTACCGCGCTTTCTTCCCGCTTTGGGCGCTCGCGCGATATCGCCGTCTGTCGCGGGGCAATTCGCGTCAGGTTCCGTTCGGCATTTGACGTTGGGTGGACGTGAGAGGGCCGCGTCCTTTTGTCCGTAGCCAAAAGCCTGATGGCCAGCTAGGGGTTGCGGGCGAATGCGGCGGCGGCTCAGCCTACGAAACGTGATGCTCGCCCCGAGAGTTGATATTGTCAACTATTAGGCGAGGATCGGACTATCAGCCCGGTCCAGAGCGGCCCGAACGATCGGCGTTCAAGCTGTCGCTGTATGGGAAGGTGCGGATGCGCCGATTGTCCACCGTGCTCTGCACCTCCGGGCTCGCCGCCGAAGCGAAGATCGCGCGCGCCGCGGGATTTCCCGTCGTGATCGGCGCGGGAGACCGGGACCGCACGGCTGCTCTCGTCGAGAACGCAGTCCAGCACGCGAATTGCCTGATGAGCTTCGGTATTGCGGGCGCTCTGGCCCCGCATTTGCGGCCGGGTGACGTGGTCATCTCGACCGAGGTCGTGTCGGCCGACCATCGCTGGACAGCGGCGGGGCCTTTCCAAATCCGCGTGGCCGCTCTCGCTCAGGAAATCGGTGCTTTCGAAGGCGCGGTATTCGGAGCGAGCGCGATCCTCGCAACCGAGGAAGAAAAACGCCGCGCTTGGCGCGACACCGGCGCCCTCGCCGTCGATCTCGAAAGCGACGTCGTCGCCCGCATCGCCTCGCAGGCCGGCATTCCCTTTGTCGTCGCGCGCACGATCGCCGACACCGCCTATCGGGAGCTGCCGCCGGCCGCGCTGATCCCGCTCTGCGAGGACGGGACGCCGAACCTCGCTCGCGTGCTCGGCTCCGTGCTGCGCCGTCCGCGGCAGATCGCGGCTCTGATCGGGCTCGCGCGCGAGACCCGGATGGCTTTGTCGGCGCTAGCCGGACCCGCTCACGCTCTCCGCGGGCTCGTCGCGGCCTTCTAGCCGCGCCATCGCCTCGTCGACGTGCCGGGAGAAAACGTATTCGGCCGGCCGCTGCCGGTCGAGCGGGATCTCCGGCGCCATCTCGCCCTCGGTGCGCACCCCGCGCAGCGCCACCGCCGCCGCTTTCAGCGGGTGCCGCACCGAATCCATGACTGCGGTCGCCTCGTAGCCGCTGTGCACCATGCAGTCGGCGCATTTTTCGTAATTGCCGGTGCCGTAGGCGTCCCAGTCGGTCTCCTCCATCAACTCCTTGAAGGTCTTGGCATAGCCTTCGCCGAGCAGATAGCAGGGCCGCTGCCAGCCGAAGATAGTTGCGCGTCGGATTGCCCCATGGAGTGCAATGATAGGATTGATTGCCGGCCAGGAAATCGAGAAACAGGCTCGATTGATTGAATGACCAGCGGCGCCGCGGATCGCGCTGAAGATGCCGCGGAACAGTTCCTTGGTGCGGCGGCGATTCAGAAAATGCTCCTGATCCGGCGCCCGTTCATAGGCATAGCCGGGCGATACGGTGATGCCGTCGATCCCGATCTCGCTGACCTCGTCGAAGAAGCGGGCGACGCGCTCCGGGTCGGCGGTATCGAACAGGGTCGAGTTGATGTTGACGCGAAAGTTGCGGGCCTTTGCCAGCTTGATCGCCGCGACCGCGCGATCGTAGACCCCGCTCTGGCACACCGAGCGGTCGTGATCCTCACGGTCACCGTCGAGATGGACGGTCCAGGCAAAGTAGGGACTCGGCTCGAACAGGTCGATCTTCTTTTCGAGCAGCAGCGCGTTGGTGCACAGATAGACGAACTTCTTCCTGGCGATAATGCGCCGGGCGATCTCGTCGATCTCACGGTGCAGCAACGGTTCGCCGCCGGCGATGACCACGATCGGCGCGCCGCATTCGTCGACCGCTTCGAGACACTCGTCGACGCTGAGGCGCTGATTGAGGATCGCGATCCGGATAATCGATCTTGCCGCAGCCGGCGCAGGCGAGGTTGCAGCGGAACAGCGGCTCCAGCATCAGCACCAGCGGATAGCGCTCGACGCCCTTGCAGATGCTGCCCGAGCACATAGGCGCCGACCCGAATGGTTTGGCGCAACGGAATGGCCACGGTGAAACCTCGTTCAGAGTTTGACTGGTGGAGCCGGCCTCAGCCGGCGACGTCGGCGAGCTGCGGCGGCATCCGGAAGCGGACGTTCTCGGTGACGCCCGGCAGCACCGCGAGCTCGATCTCGCGCGAGTTCGCGCAGCCGGTCGATCAGCTCCTCGACCAGTTCGGCCGGGGCCGAGGCGCCGGCGGTGATGCCGACCGCCGTGGCGCCTTCGATCCAGCGCGGGTCGAGGGCGCGAGCGTCTTCGATCAGATAGCTCGGGACCCCGCTTTCGGCGGCGATCTCGCGCAGCCGGTTCGAATTCGAGCTGTTCGGCGCGCCGACCACCAGCACAACATCGACAATCTTGGCGAGTTCCCGCGCCGCTCGCTGGCGATTTTGCGTCGCGTAGCAGATGTCCTTGGTGTCGGGGCCGACGATCGTCGGAAAGCGGGCCTTCAGCGCCTCGATCACCGCGCGCGTATCGTCGACGCTGAGCGTCGTCTGGGTGATA
This sequence comes from uncultured Alphaproteobacteria bacterium, assembly GCA_963831165.1. Classification (GTDB taxonomy): domain Bacteria; phylum Pseudomonadota; class Alphaproteobacteria; order Rhizobiales; family Xanthobacteraceae; genus BOG-931. Next base: position 67,666 of record CAWHPC010000032.1, on the reverse strand, counting down.
AAGGCGAGCTTGTCCGGGTCGGCGACCTCGAGCCGCGCGACCTCTTCCGGCGTCGAGATCAGATGCACGCGGCCGACGATTCGCCCCATCGTGCCGACGATTTCGGGATGTCCGGCATGTCCGATCAAGATGATCTCGCGGCCCTGGTTGGCGTAACGCTGGCCCTCGATGTGCACTTTCGAGACCAGCGGGCAGGTCGCGTCGATGACCGGCAGCCCGCGCGTCGGTCGGCGCGCTCCTCGATCGCGCTGGCGACGCCGTGGGCGCTGAAGATCGTGACGGTGCCCGGCGGGATCTCGTCGATCTCGTCGACGAAATGCGCGCCCTTGGCGCGCAGGCGCTCGACAACGTGGCGATTATGCACGATCTCATGACGGACATAGATCGGCGGGCCGTATTTTTCGAGCGCGCGCTCGACGATCTCGATCGCGCGTTCGACCCCGGCGCAGAAGCCTCGCGGCTGGGCTAGCACGACCCGCATGACATCGCCTCGTCGCCTCGCCGCGAGCAGGCCGACCCGAACTCAACGCGTACCCGCATGAGCCACTATATGAACGCGCAACGTCCCTGACACAATCCGTAGCGCATTGCACGCGCAATCAGCATACGGTCGAACACGCGCGGCAAGCGATTCGGCATCCGGCGAAGAATTTCACTCATGAACTGAAATCTTCGCCATCGCCATCGTGCTGTTCCCCAGCTGGGCGTATCTGGCTGGCGGCGGCTGTGGCGGTCCTGCGCTTTGCCCGTCGCGCCGCTTGCCCGTCGCCGCCGGATCGAGCCGGCGGTCTCGATCCTGAAGCCGCTGCACGGCGCCGAGCCGGGGCTTTACGAGAATCTCCGTTCCTTCGCCGAGCAGGATTATCCGGCGCTGCAGATCGTGCTCGGCGTCAACGACCCGCAGGATGGCGCGCTCGCCGGCCGCCCGTGCGCTGATTCGCGATCTCCCGGCCGCGACATCGCCCTCGTCGTCGACCGCGCGCGCCAGCGGGTCGAACAAGAAGGTCGCCAATCTCGAAAACATGCTCGACGGCGGCGCGCCACGACATGATCGTCCTCGCCGACAGCGACATGCGGGTCGATCGGCATTATCTCGCCGCGGTGACGGCGCCGTTGCGCGATCCGCAGACGGGGGTCGTGACCTGCCTCTACAAGGGTGTGTCGACCGGCGGGATATGGTCCGAATTCGGGGCGATGCACATCAATTTCGGGTTCCTGCCGGGCGCGCTCGTCGCCGAATCGCTGGGGTCTGGGCGGAGGCTGTTTTGGCGCGACGATCGCGCTGCGCCGCGAGACCCTCGAACGCATCGGCGGCTTTGCGCGTCTGCGCGACGAACTCGCCGACGACCACCGAATCGGCGACGAGGTCCGCGCCCTCGGACTTGCGCGTCGTGCTGTCGCCCTACATCGTCGAAGCTCGGGTGTCCGAGCCGAGCTCTGGCCGCATCTGTGGCGGCACGAGCTGCGCTGGGCGCGCACGGTGCGCGCGATGGCGCCGGCCGGCTTTGCCGGGTCGGTCGCTGGCCCATCCACTGGCGATTGCCGCGCTCGCCGCGGCCAGCGGCGGGATTTGCGCTTGACCGCCTGCAGCCTTTCTTGCGATTTCCTGCGTCCTGAGATGGGCCACGGCGCGGGTCATTGCGGATGCGCTCGGGCTTCCGCCAGCCAAGCCCTGGCTGCTGCCGCTGCGCGATGCCTTGTCCTTCGCCGTGTTCGTCGCCAGCTTCTTCGGGCGGACGGTCTTCTGGCGGGATCAGCATTTTCATGTCGAGGCGAGCGGCCGCATGACAGCCGACGGAGAAAAGGTCCTATGATGAAGACCCTGTTCCTGCATCCGCCGTCCTTCGACGGCTTCGATGGCGGCGCCGGTTCGCGCTATCAGGCGCGGCGCGAGATCCGCTCGTTCTGGTACCCGACCTGGCTCGCCCAGCCGGCCGCGCTGGTGCCCGACAGCCAGCTGGTCGACGCGCCGCCGGCGCGGCTCAGGCTCGACGATGTACTGCCGCTCGCCGGCGAATACGAACTGGCGGTGCTGCACACCTCGACCCCGTCCTTCGCCTCGGACGTCAGGGTCGCCGAGGCGCTGAAGGAGGTGAATCCGAGGCTCAAGATCGGCATGGTCGGCGCCAAGGTCGCGGTCGAGCCCGAAGACAGCCTCAAGGCCTCTTCGGCCCTCGATTTTGTCGCCCGCGAAGAATTCGATTTCACGATCAAGGAGGTGGCCGAGGGCCGGCCGTTCGATGCGATCGACGGCCTCAGCTATCGCAGCCCGAGCGGCGCGCATCGCCCACAACCGCGACCGCGCGATCCTCGAAGACATGGACCAGCTGCCCTTTGTCAGCGAGGTCTACAAGCGCGACCTCAGGGTCGAAGACTATTTTATCGGCTATCTGAAGCACCCCTATCTGTCGCTCTACACCGGGCGCGGCTGCCGCTCGAAATGCACCTTTTGCCTGTGGCCGCAGACCGTCGGCGGCCACCGCTACCGGGTGCGCAGCGTCGGTCACGTGATCGACGAAATCCGCCTGGCGAAGAGCTGATTTCCGCAGGTCAAGGAGTTCTTCTTCGACGACGACACCTTTACCGACGACCGGCCGCGCGCCGAGGCGATCGCCCGCGAGCTGGGCAAGCTCGGCGTCACCTGGTCGTGCAACGCCAAGGCCAATGTGCCGCGTGCGACCCTGGAGGTGCTGCGCGACAATGGGCTGCGGCTGCTGCTCGTCGGCTACGAGACCGGCAACCAGCAGATCCTCAACAACATCAAGAAGGGGATGCGGATCGACATCGCGCGGCGCTTTACCAAGGACTGCCACGAGCTCGGGATCACGATCCACGGCACCTTCATCCTCGGACTGCCCGGCGAAACCAAGGAGACGATCGAGGAAACGATCCGCTTTGCCGGCGAGATCAATCCGCACACGATCCAGGTGTCGCTCGCCGCGCCTTATCCCGGCACCTATCTGCACCGGCAGGCGGTCGAGAACGGCTGGCTCGACGTCGAGCCATGCCGAACTGATCGACGACCGCGGCGTGCAGATCGCGCCGCTGCACTATCCGCACCTGTCGCATACCGAGATCTTCGAGTCGCTCGAGACCTTCTACAAGCGCTTCTATTTCCGCCGCGGCAAGATCGCCTCGCTGGTCGCCGAGATGATCAAGAGCCCGCGAGATGATGCGCCGCCGCCTGCGCGAGGGTGTCGAATTCTTCCAGTTCCTGCGCAACCGGGAGATGGCGAGCTGAGAAGCCTGATCGTCTGCGCCGACGATTTCGGGCTCGACCCCGCCGTCAACGAAGCTGTCGAGGAAGCGCACCGGCACGGCATTCTGTCGACCGCGAGCCTGATGGTCGGCGCGCCCGGCGGCGGCTGACGCCGTCGCGCGCGCCCGTCGCCTGCCGGACTTGCGGGTCGGCCTGCATCTGGTGCTCGTCGATGGGCATCCGACGCTTCCTTGCGCCGAAATCCCCGGTTTGGTCGCGCCGGGACGGCCGTTTCGATCCGAATATGGGCCGCGCCGGCATTCGGTTTTTTGCTCTGCCGCAGGTTCGCCGTCAGCTCGCGATGGAGATCCGCGCGCAATTCGAGGCATTTCGCGCGACCGGCCTGCTGCTCGACCATGTGAACGCCCACAAGCACATGCATCTTCATCCGACGGTCGCGCGGGCTGATAATCGAAATCGGCCGCGATTATGGCATGACGGCCGTGCGGGTGCCCTTCGAACCGGTCGAGCCATTGCGCGCCGCTTTCCCCGACGAGCACCATTCGGCGCCGCTCTACCGGCCGTGGATCGAGTGGTTACGCCGCCGGTTGCAGAGCGCCGGTCTGCTCGTCAACGACAACCTTTTCGGCCTCGCCTGGACGCGGCGGGATGGTCGAGGAGCGGCTGCTGCGGCTCCTCCCGCACCTACCGCAAGGGCTCAGCGAAATCTATTTTCACCCGGCAACCATACGCAGCGCAGTGCTGAGCGCGGCAATGCCGGGCTACCGTCACGAGGAAGAGCTCGCGGCCTTGTTGAGCCCCTCCGCCAAAAGCCTAGTTGCCGAGCTCGGCATCCGGCTGGGCGGCTACAGCGATTTCGTGACGGTGGCCGGCAGCAGACAACCATGCGGGCGTTGACGCCGTATTGACGCTACCGGCGGGATAATAACGGCCGGCGTCTATACAAATTGCCGCGAAAAATCCGATCCGCGGACATAAAGCGGACATGCTTCGCGGTCATCCTGCGTACAATCGGACAGGTAAGGAGGGAAGTCATGGACGAGCGCTTTGAGTGCTGCCGCTATGAGCCGAGCCTCGAAGATCTGCTCGCGGACGAGGTGATGACGCCCGTGCTGCGCAGTGCCGGTCTCGAGGCGCAGGAGTTTCGCGAGATGATGGTGGAAACCGCGCGCCGGATCGAGGATCGGGCGCGGCAGCAGGGACAAGGCGGTAAGGAGGAGTTCGCGGCCGAAGCTTACGTCGGCAGTCTCGCGAATTGCAGCCGGACCCGCAACCCGGGCCTGTTGTCCTCCAGCGTAACCGAGCCGTCGTGCCGCCGCGCAATGGCGCGCACGAGGCTCAGGCCGAGGCCGTTTCCGGGGGTCGTGCGGCTCGGCTCGAGGCGGACGAAGCGGTCGAACACGCTCTGCCGATCCGCCTCGGGAATGCCCGGTCCCTGATCCGCTACTTCGAGAATCGCCTGCCCGTTTTCGTGGAAAACCCGCAGCTCGATCTGGCCGCCGCCGGCGTATTTGAGCGCGTTGTCGAGAAGATTGGCGAGCGCCTGCGATAGAAGGTGCCGGTCGCCGCGGATCCTGACGCCGGGCTCGGCCATCACAGACAGAGCGAACCCCTTTTCCTCGGCGACCGGCTCATAGAGTTCAGCCGCCGACCGGGCGACTTCCGAGAGGTCCAGCGGCGCGGTCTGATCGAGGCGCGCGCCCGCTTCCAATTCGGCGATGCTGAGTAGCGCGTTGAAGGTCGCGAGCAGACGGTCGGCCTCGTCGATCGCGGCGCGAATTGCCTCGCTCTGGCTCGCACCGGCGGATGATCGGTGCCCGATGGACTGGACCCGGTGGACCAACCAACGCACGTTCGAGCCGAGCGCGCAACCGCGAGAGCGGCGTCCTCAGATCGTGGGCGACGTCATCGGTGACCTCGCGCATGGCCGTCATCAGCCGCTCGATCTGATCGAGCATCCGGTTGAGGTTGGCGGCGAGCTGATCGAACTCGTCGCTCGTGCCGTGGAGCGGCACGCGATCGGATAGATTTCCGGCCATGACCCGCTCGCTCGTCCGGTTGACCTGCTCGACCCGCCGCAACAGATTGCGGCTCATCACGGTGCCGCCGATCAGACCGATGCCGAGCGCGACCAACCCGGACCACAACAGGGTCGTTCTGACCTCGCTTCGGAACGCCGCCGCGTCGCTGATGTCGCGGCCGACCAGCAATCGATAGCCGCCGGGGATGACGAACAGGCTGCCGCGCGCGGGATGAACCTCGCTGTCGGCCGTTGATCTGTTCGCTCGAGCGCGAAGGACAGCCAGCTGGTACGGGTCGGCACGCCGACCGGCCAGGCCGCAATATTGCCGGCGAGCGGCCGTCCGTCGGGGTCGGTCACCAGGTACAGCATCGCGTCGCCGCGATCGCCGGCGCTGCGCGCGGCGACGATCTGGACCAGCCCGCTCAAACCGCGCTGCGCGTATTGCTCGGCAAGCCCGGTGATCTCGGCGTCGAGCGTCGCCTCGGTCTGCCGCTCGACAAAATCTGCGCTGGTCAAGTAGACGAACAGCAGAACGCCGAGCACCGAGGCCGCAAATACGAGGAAATAAAGCGCGGCCAGCCGGAACGCATGGGTCCCGACGATCAGTCGAGCGTTGCGGAGAATTTGTGCCGCCGACGGACGTCCCTCGGACGCGAACCGAGATTCTTCGACGACCATCGATGCCCGCCTCGCGGGTTACTCCGGGGGGCGCAGGCAGTAGCCGGCGCCGCGAACCGTGTGCAGCAGCGGATGATCGAAGTTCTTGTCGATCTTCTGGCGCAGTCGGCTGACATGGACGTCGATCACGTTGGTCTGCGGATCGAAATGATAGTCCCAGACATGCTCGAGCAGCATCGTGCGGGTAACCACATGGCCGGCGTTGCGCATCAGATATTCGAGCAAGCGGAACTCGCGCGGCAGCACCTCGATCGCCTTGCCGCCCCGCCTGACAGTGCGGGTCAACAGGTCTAGCTCGAGATCGGCGACCCGCAACCTGGTCGTGGTTGTCGGCCCGGCGCCGCGCCGCAGCAATGCCTCGAGCCGGGCGAGCAGTTCGCTGAAGGCGAATGGCTTGACCAAGTAGTCGTCGCCGCCGGCGCGCAACCCCTTGACGCGGTCGTCGACGCTGCCTAGCGCGCTGAGGATCAGCGCCGGCGTGCGGATCTCGGCTGCGCGCAGCGCGCCCAGCAACGACAGGCCGTCCATGCCCGGCAGCATGCGGTCGAGAACCATGGCGCCGTAATCGCCGGAAGTCGCCAGAAACAGGCCGTCGCGCCCGTCACTGGCGCAATCGACGGTGTAGCCGCTCTCGCTCAGACCTTTGGTCAAGTAGGTGGCCGTCTCACGATCGTCTTCGACGACAAGAATCTTCATCGAGCAAGGTGCGATCTCTCGGGATGAGGATCAGGTGGTATTGGTGGCCAGCGACTGAAAGACCCTCACCCGCCTCGCTGCGCTCGGCACCCTCTCCCGCAGTGCGGGAGAGGGGCTACATGCATTACAACCTGAGAGCTCCTCTCCCGCCTCGCGGGAGAGGGGGGACCAAGCGCGCCAGCGCTTGGTGGGTGAGGGTAAAAACGCGGGAAGTGGCGTCGGCGGCGGTTACCTGCGTCGATGTTGCGCCACGACCGGCATTTCTCGTTTTTGCCTTGACCGGGGCGCATCGAGCGACGATGTATTAACGGACCAAATCGGTCCGAATTCAGAAATCAGGCCGCGAGAGCGATGATCATTCTCAGCAAGCTCGCCGATTACGGCGTCATCGTCGCCACTCACCTGGCGGCCCACCCCGACCGGCAGCTCACCGCCGGGACGGTGGCGACCGAGACACGGCTGCCGCAGGCCACCGTCGCCAAGATCCTGAAGGCGCTGGCGCATGCCGGCCTCGTCACGGCGGCACGCGGCGTCGGCGGCGGCTACCGCCTGGCGCGCATCGCGACATCGATCTCGGTAGCCGAGGTCGTGGCCGCGATCGACGGCGACATCGGGCTGACCCAATGCTCGGTCCATGTCGACGAATGCGCGCGCACGACCTACTGCCCGACCCGGCCGCATTGGACGGCGATCAATCGCGCGGTCGAGCAGGCGCTGTCGGCGGTTTCGCTCGATGCGATGCTGACCCCGGCGGCTTTCGCGCCGCGAATTTCTCGCTTCGGCCAATCCGTCACAACCCGACGAGCCCAGATATTCCGCATGACTGCTTCGATCGATACTCTGCACACCGTCCGCTCGCTCTCGCAAGAGGGCTACAAATACGGCTTTGTCACCGATATCGAAGCCGAGAGGCGCCGCCCGGCCTCACCGAAGACACGGTCCGCTTCATTTCCGCCAAAAAGGACGAGCCGGAATGGCTGCTCGAATGGCGGCTGGCGGCGTTCCGCGCCTGGCAGAAGATGACCCAGCCGAATTGGGCCAAGCTCAATCTCGCGCCGATCGACTATCAGGCCGCCACCTACTATTCCGCGCCGAAGCAGAATACCGGGCCGAAATCGCTCGACGAGGTCGATCCCGAGCTGCTGCGCACCTACGAGAAGCTCGGCATCCCGCTGCGTGAGCGCGAGGCGCTCGCCGGGGTCGCCGTCGATGCGGTGTTCGACAGCATCTCGGTGGCGACGACGTTCAAGGAGGAGCTCGGCGAAGCTCGGCATCATCTTCTGCTCGATCGGCGAGGCGGTGCGCGAGCACCCCGAGCTCGTCCGCAAATATCTCGGCACCGTGGTGCCGCAGAACGACAACTTCTTTGCGGCGCTGAATTCGGCGGTGTTCAGCGACGGCTCCTTCGCCTACATCCCGCCGGGCGTGCGCTGCCCGATGGAGCTGTGCACCTATTTCCGCATCAATGCCGCGCAAGACCGGGCAGTTCGAGCGCACGCTGCTGATCGCCGATGCCGGCAGCTATGTCAGCTACCTCGAAGGCTGCACCGCGCCGCAGCGCGACGAGAACCAGTTGCACGCCGCGGTCGTCGAGCTGATCGCGCATGAGGACGCGCAGATCAAATATTCGACCGTGCAGAACTGGTACCCCGGCGACGCCGAAGGCCGCGGCGGCATCTACAATTTCGTGACCAAGCGCGGCGCCTGCCGCGGCGCGCGCTCCAAGATCTCGTGGACCCAGGTCGAGACCGGCTCGGCGATCACCTGGAAATATCCGAGCTGCGTGCTCGAAGGCGACCACTCCGTCGGCGAGTTCTACTCGGTCGCGATCACCAACAATCGCCAGCAGGCCGATACCGGGACCAAGATGATCCATATCGGCAAGGACACGCGCTCGACGATCGTCTCGAAGGGCATCTCGGCCGGCCGCGGGCAAAACACCTATCGCGGTCTGGTGCGCGTGCAGCCGAGGGCGCAGGGCGCGCGCAACCACACGCAGTGCGACTCGCTGCTGATCGGCGACCGCTGCGGCGCGCACACGGTGCCCTATATCGAGATGCCGCAACCCGACGGCGCGGGTCGAGCACGAGGCGACGACCTCGAAGATCAGCGACGACCAGTTGTTCTATTGCCGGCAGCGCGGGCTTGAGCGCCGAGGACGCGGTGTCGCTGATCGTCAACGGCTTCTGCAAGGAAGTCCTGAAGGAGCTGCCGATGGAATTCGCGGTCGAAGCGCAAAAGCTGCTCGCGGTCAGCCTCGAAGGCAGCGTCGGTTGAGGCAGCCTGATCTGCTCCTGATAAAACAGGTGAAACAGGTCCGGCCGCTTGCCCGATGGTAGGAACCGAATAGCGGAAATGATGCTGGAAATTAACAACCTTCACGCGCGGCTCGACGGACGGCCGCGAGATCCTGCGCGGGATCGATCTCTCGGTGAATGCCGGCGAGGTGCACGCGATCATGGGGCCGAACGGCTCCGGCAAGAGCACGCTCGCCGCACGTGCTGGCCGGCCGCGAGGGGTATGAGGTGACCGAAGGCACGGTCACCTATCTCGGCCGCGACCTCCTCGCGATGGAGGCCGATGAGCGGGCGCGCGAGGGCTTGTTTCTCGCCTTCCAGTACCCGGTCGAGATCCCCGGTGTGAACAACATGTATTTCCTGCGCACCGCGATCAACGCGCAGCGCCGCCACCGCGGCGAGCCCGAGATCGACGCCGGTCAGTTCCTCAGGATCGTGCGCGCCAAGCTGAAGCGGCTTGGACATCGGCGAAGACCTGCTGCAGCGCGCCGTCAATGTCGGTTTTTCGGGCGGCGAGAAGAAGCGCAACGAAATCTTTCAGATGGCGATGCTGGAGCCGCGTCTGGCCATTCTCGACGAGACCGACAGCGGGCTCGACATCGATGCACTGAAAATGGTCGCGCGCGGGGTCAATCAGCAGCGCGCGCCCGACCGCGCGATCGTGATGATCACCCATTACCAGCGGCTGCTCGACTACGTCGAGCCGGACCGGGTGCACGTGCTGCAAGGCGGCCGCATCGTCCAGTCGGGCGACAAGAGCCTCGCCGCTGGAGCTCGAGCGGCGCGGTTACGGCGTCGTCGAAGACGCGGCGTGAGGAAACGGGAACAACTCCGATGAGCGCCGTCGTCGATTTCCCGGTCAAGCCCGAGACGCGACCTTATCTCGAAACGTTCGGGCGTGCCCGCCACAGGGGTGATCCGGACTGGCTCGCGGGCTATCGCAACCGCAGCCTTGCCCGCTTCGCCGAGCTGGGGTTTCCGTCTCGGCGCAGCGAGGCTTGGCGTTATCTCGATTTGCACCGGCTCGAGCAACGGCCGATGTTGCCGGTCGGGCGCGGAGCCGCCGCCGTCACATCCGCCGTGCGCGAGTCAGCTCGCGGAAATTGGGTTGGCCGAACCGGCACACAGGCTCGTGCTCGTCAATGGCAGATTTTCGCCGGAGCTGTCTCGGCTCGATCAGCTTCCGTCGGGCGTGTGGCTCGGGCCGATGGCGGCGGCCATCGCCGAGCGGCCGGATCTGGTACGCGCCGGGCTCGAGACGCAATCGCTGGACCGGCCGTTCGCATCGCTCAATGCAGCATTTTTCGCGGACGGCTTTGTGCTCGATGTCGCGCCCGGTATTGCCCTGGAGCGGCCGGTCGAGATCGTCCATCTGTCCGATGACAACACCGGCGGCTCGCTGCACACCCGCAGCCTCGTCGTCGCCGGTCGAGACAGCCGTGCCACGCTCGTCGAGAGCTATGCCGGCGTCGGCGATTACTGGCGCAACGACGTGGTCGAGCTGCGGCTCGGCGCCGCGCTCGAGCTCGCCCGGGTTACGCTCGTCGAGGAAGGCGCGGAAGCGCTGCATTTCGGCGAGACGCTCGCGACGCTCGACGCAGCCTCGCGGCTGTCCAGCTTTGTCCTGTTGCTGGGCGGCCGGACGGTGCGGCACGAAGCGACTGTGCGCAGCGAGGGCGAAAGGAGCCGTTGCGATCTCAACGGCGCCTTTCTGCTGTCGGGCCGTCAAGAGGCCAATATTCTGACGACGGTGGATCACATGGCGCCGGGCGGCGAGACCCGCGAGACCTTCAAAGGGGTAGCCGCGGGGCGGGCCCACGGCGCCTTTCAGGGCCGCATCACCGTGCGCCCCGGCGCCCAGAAGGTCGACGCCCATCAGCTGAGCCGCAATCTCGTGCTCGGCCCACGCGCGGCGATCGACACCAAGCCCGAGCTCGAAATCTATGCCGACGACGTCAAATGCAGCCATGGCGCCGCCGTCGGCGATCTCGACGAGGCGGCCCTTTTTTATCTGCGCGCCCGCGGCATCCCAAGCGACGAGGCGCGCCGAATGCTGATCGAAGCTTTCGCCCGGGAGGCGGTCGAGCTGGTCGAGCAGGCCGCGCTGCGCGAGCACCTGCACGCGCGTCTCGTCCGGCGCCTGGCGACATTGGAGGAGTAGGCATGAGGCCGGCGAGTTTGAGAACGGTTTATCCCGGAACCCCACCCTTCCCTCCCCCGCAAGCGGGGGAGGGTTAGGGTGGGGGTTTGACCCGCAGGAGATAAAGCGCGAGTTTCCGATCTTCGCGAGCAATCCCGGTCTCGTGTTTCTCGATTGCGGCGCCAGCGCGCAGAAACCCCGCTCGGTGATCGACCGGATCTCGAATTACTACAGCACCGATTATGCCAATGTGCATCGCGGCGTTTATCGGCTGAGCGCTCGCTCGACCGAGTTGTTCGAGGAGGCTCGCGAGAAGATGCGGGCGTTTCTGAACGCCGCCGACCCGCGCGAGATCGTCTTCGTGCGCGGCGCGACCGAGGGCATCAACCTCGTCGCTCAGAGCTGGGGCGCAACCTTCCTCAAAGCCGGCGACGAGGTATTGATCAGCGAGCTCGAGCATCATTCGAACATCGTGCCCTGGCAATTGCTGCGCGACCGCATCGGCATCCGGCTGGTCGTGGCGCCGATCGATGCGACCGGAGGTTTGGATCTGGCCGCCTTCGAGGCGCTGTCTGTCGCCGCGCACCCGGCTCGTCGCGATGACCCACCTCGCCAATGCGACGGGTGCGCTCGTGCCGATCGAGACCGTCACGCGTCTCGCCCACCGGCACGGCGCGAAGGTGCTGATCGACGGCTGCCAGGCGGCGCCCCGGCTCGCGGTCGATGTGCAGGCCCTCGATTGCGATTTCTATGTCTTTTCCGGACACAAGACCTATGGGCCGACCGGCATCGGCGTGCTTTACGGCAAATATGAGCTGCTCTCGGCGATGCCGCCCTGGCAAGGCGGCGGCGAGATGATCCTCAACGTCACCTTCGAGAAGAGCGAGTTTCAGGACCCGCCGCACCGCTTCGAAGCCGGCACACCGGACATTTCGGGTGCGATCGGGCTCGGCACCGCGATCGACTTCATCGAGGAGCTCGGGCGCGACAACATCCTCGAACATGAGGAGGCGCTGACCGGCTACGGTGTCGACCGGCTGTCGCGCATTCCGGATCTACGCCTGGTCGAGGCCGGGCAGCGCCGGCTGGGCATTCTCTCCTTCGACCTCGAAGGCGTGCATCCGCACGACCTGGCTCAGGTGCTCGATCAACATCAGGTGGCGGTGCGCGCCGGTCATCACTGTGCGCAACCGCTCGTCGAGAAACTGGGGCTCGCCGCCACGACCCGCGCCTCGCTCGGCGTCTACAACGACGAGAGCGACATCGACAGATTGGCCGAGGCGCTCGAAGCGGCGCGGGAGATGTTCGCACGATGATGGATTTGCGCGAGCTCTATCAGGACATCATCCTCGACCACGGCCGCCACCCGCGGAATTTCCGCGCCATCGAGCATCCGACGCATTTCGCGCAAGGCCACAACCCGTTGTGCGGCGACCGGGTGACGGTCTACCTGACGCTCGACGGCGACCGCATCGCCGATGTCAGCTTTCAGGGGCGCGGCTGTGCGATCTCGACTGCGGCTGCATCGCTGATGACCGAGGTGCTGAAGGGCAAGACGGTCGCCGAGGCGCGTGCCCTCTTCGCGCAATTCCACGCGCGGGCGACCGGCGGCGAGCCAGGACCCGAGCTGCCGGAGCCGTTGGCCGAGGAGATGGAGCGGCTCGAGCCGCTGACCGGGGTCAAGGCGTATCCGGCCCGCGTCAAATGCGCGACGTTGTCGTGGCACGCGCTCGAGGCGGCGCTGAAAAGCCCGGGCGCGACGGTAAAGACGGAGTAAGAAAGATGGATCGCGATCCGTTCGACTTCGATGCGAACCCGCCCGCTGCCGGCGACGATGTCGAGCGTCCGGAGGGCGGCGAGGACGACCCGGCGCTGATGGGGCCGGTGCTGGAGGCGCTGAAGACCGTGCGGGATCCTGAAATCCCGATGGATCTCGTCGAACTCGGCCTGATCTACGAGCTGGTCGTCAAAAAAGGCGGCATCGTTTATGTCGAGATGACCCTGACGACACCGGCCTGCCCGGTCGCCGCCAGCATGCCGGGCGAGGTCGAGACCGCGATCCGATCCGTTCCCGGGGTCGACGACGTGCGCGTCAAGCTCGTGTGGTCACCCCCGTGGGGACCTGACCGGATGAGCGAAGAAGCCCGGCTCGAACTCGGGATGCTGTAATCAGCTTACCGGCCTCGGGGCGCAGGAACTTCTGGGGCTGTCGGACGTTAGGCTCCTCCACATCCGTGCTCGGAATCCGACATGGTCCAGGATTCCATCGTGCGAAGGTTAGTGGTTGTATACATGCGTCCGCGGTTGTCGCCAGGTGGACAATCCTTCGGAATACGCATCAAGCACATGAACACAGGGTCTCCTTTACGCGAATGTTTGACCGTTTCAAGTTCCTCGTAAGAGACTTGGTAACCACCATTTTCGAAGCGCACTGCCGATCCCGAATCAGGCACGAAAGGCCCCTTGTCGCCGGACTGCAGCCGGTGCTCCAACTGAGCAATCCTAGTCCGCACACACACACCTTCGCGAGTTGGCAAACCCTGAGCACTCGCCGAAATTGGCCCTAGCATGACCGCCGTTGCCAGCAAGGCTCGCGGTAGGTTGGCTCGCATGTTTTGGTCTCCTTTTCCTTACGATACGCGGGTCTGTTAAACCGCCGTTTGCGTCGATGTCACGTGTGGCGCGATCGGTGATGTGAGCCGGTGACGGCCGGTCGTCGAGGACCGCCCGGCGCAACGCCGGCTCACACAGGCAAAGGCCGCCCCGGCCGGTCCCGTCGGATGGGAGACTCTTCGAGGTGCAGTGGCCAAACCTGAGTTGTCGCCGGACGGGCGGGTGAATGTTGTTGCATACTCCCGATGCAGAATAGGCTCATGTTTCGCGGCTGCAGGCGCGTATGATGCTGAGTAGCGGTGCTGATAAAAACGGAAGAGGAAACGATGGATCCGATCGTCGGCAGCGGCAAGTACACCTACAAAGTACACGAGGATTGGGCTCGTCCTCCCGAAAGCATCGAAGTGAGGGCGTGCGCCGTTTCCGTCGATTCACAGGACCGGGTCTACTGCTTCAATCGAAATGCCGAGCATCCGGTCGTCATCTTCGACCGGGACGGCAACTTCCTGTCGTCCTGGGGCGCGGGAATGTTCACCTTTCCCCACGCGATCCGCATCGACGAGAACGATTTCGTCTGGCTGACGCGACGAGCATCACGGCCAGTTCATGAAATTCACCACCGACGGGCGGCTGCTGCAGACCATCGGCGCCAAGGGCCAGCGCTCCGATACCGGCGTGCCGGCCGACGATTTCAGCTCGTCGGCGTGGAAGAAAGTCACGCATGGCGGCGGCCCGTTCAACCTGCCGACCGACATCGCGTTTGCGCCGAGCGGCGAGATGTTCATGACGGACGGCTACGGCAACGCCCGCGTCCACAAATTCTCGGCCGACGGGAAATACCTCTTCTCCTGGGGTGAGCCGGGCAACGCGCCGGGGCAGTTCAACCTGCCGCACGGCGTGTGGATCGACCGCCGCGGGCGCGTGCTGGTCGCCGACCGCGAAAACGATCGGGTGCAGGTCTTCGACCAGGACGGCAAACTGCTGACGATCTGGCCGACCGAGCTGATCGGCCCGGCGTTCTTCTATGTCGATGACGACGATACCGTCTACATCCCCGAGCACAATGGCGGCATGATCAGCATCCTGACGCTCGACGGCGAGCGCCTGGCGCGCTGGGGCGACGGGCCGGTCAACCGGTCGTGCCACGGCATCTGGGTCGATTCACACGGCGATCTCTATGTCGTCCAGCCGGGCGAATGGGGCCGGGTGCGCCGCGTCGTCAAATACGAGCGGCAGTAATGACAAAGGAGGAAAGGTCGAAATGATCGAAGAAGAAGACGTTGGTTTGACCTTCAGCGACGAGGATTTTGAGCGTCGCTATTCGTCCGAAGAAGCGTCGGGAGCCGCCAGCCCCTCCGGTCCCGCCACCCCGGCGACAAAGCCTCCTATTGCCCCGATCGGCCGCAGCCGCAACAGGTTCATGCGCACTCTACTCCGCCGTCGCTTGGCCGCCTCCGGTCGCACCTAGGCTTGGTTCTCGATCAGCCTTTTTATCAGCCGATTGGCCTCGCCGGCTTTTTCCATGTGGGGCAGGTGACCGGTCTGCTCGAGGATGTGAACCGGCAGGTGTGATGCGAGCGCTTCGGCGTGAGCGACTGGGATGATGCGGTCTTCACGCCCCCAAATGATTTGCACCGGCAGCTTTAACGTCGCGACGGCGTCGCCGAGGGCGGCGCGTTGCCGGCCGACGGGGAACCATTCCTCAGCAAACGCCGCCAACGCCTCCGGCACGCCGTCCAGCCTCTTGTAGCGCAACACTTCCTCGATCATCGTGCGGCTGACCAGCGCCGGATCGTTGACCAGGAGCTGGAGCACCTCGATCGCCTCCCGGCGGCGCGTGGCGCGTAAGAAACCGTCGATAAACGCCGCGTTGATCTCGGGCCCGAGCGAGGCCGACGATATGATGGTCAGGGTCGCCACGCGCTCGGGCTTGCGCAACGCGAACGAAATGGCGATGCCGCCTCCCATTGAATGTCCGACGAGGTGCAACCGTTCGATGCCGAGCGCGTTTAGCGCGTGGTCGACGATGGCGGCCAAGCTCTCCGCATCGACGCGGTCCAGCTGCTTGGCGGATCCGCCGTGGCCCGGCAGATCCAAGGCGATGACCTGCCTTCCGTCGGCCAGAGCGGGCTGGGTAAACATCCAGCGTGTTGAGATCGGCGCCGAAGCCGTGCAGCAACAGGACCGGGACGCTGTCGCCGTCGCCGAGCGCAAGGTAGCGTAGGCGCAAGCCGGCTGCCTGCAATTCGCGAGGCCTGGCAGTTTCGGCACCGACCGCCGGTTCTGCCGACGGCTCGGGGACGGCAAACCCGCCGACAAAGGCGTCGATCTCGCCTTCCCCACCTCCTCGGGCGCGACCACCGCGAGCAAGGCGCCGACCGGCAGGGTCGCGCCCGCCGGCGCCACGATCCGCCGCAAAATGCCCCCCGCCGGCGCTTCCATGACGTTGGTGATTTTGGTCGTCTCGATTTCGAGAAGTTCCTCGCCCGCGGTAAAGCTCTGCCCTTGCTGCTTGAGCCAGCCGATGACCTTACCCTCGGTCATCGTCAGGCCCCATTTCGGCATCGTGATCGCCGTGATCTCAGAGCTCATTGCGCACCTCGTTCGTCATTCCCGCGAAAGCGGCGAATCCAGAAGCGGCTGGCACATCGCCCCGGGCTCCTGGACCCTCGCCCATCGCGGGGGGCGACGAAGTAAGGGCTGATTTTCACCGGCGGTACCCGTGAACTTCGCGCACCGCGTCGACGATCCGCTCCGGGCTCGGGATGTAGAGCTTTTCCAAAGACGGGGCGAAAGGCACCGGAGTGTGCGGTGCGGTCACGCGCTTGACCGGGGCCTTCAGCGACGCGAACGCCTTGTCGGCGACCAGCGCCGCAATGTCGGCCGCCATGCCGCAGCGCGGCGTCGCCTCGTCGACGACCACGAGCCGGCCGGTGCGCTCGACACTTTCGAGGATCGTGTCCTCGTCGAGCGGCGAGGTCGTGCGCGGATCGATGAACTCGCACTCGATACCCTCCTTGGCGAGCGTATCGATCGCCTCGCCGGCGTAGTGCACCATGCGGGCGAGCGCGACGACCGTCACATCGTCGCCGTCGCGGACGATGTTGGCCTCGCCGAAGGGGATCGTATAGGGCTCGTCGGGAACCTCGGTGCGCAAGTCGTACATCAGCTTGTGTTCGCAGAAGATCACCGGGTCGTCGTCGCGGATCGCCTGGATCAACAGACCCTTGGCGTCATAGGCGTTGGACGGCACGACGCATTTGAGGCCGGGGACCGAGGTAAAGATGTGGTATGGGGTACTGTGAATGCTGCGCGGCCGCGCTGCGCCCGGCGCCGATCATTGTGCGGATGACGAGCGGGGTCTTGGCTTTGCCGCCGAACATGTAACGGAACTTGGCGGCCTGATTGTAGATCTGGTCAAAACAGACGCCGAAGAAATCGGAGAACATCAGCTCGGCGACCGGGCGCAGCCCGGTGACCGCGGCGCCGGCGGCGGCGCCCATGATCGCCGACTCGGTGATCGGCGTGTCGATGACCCGGCTCTCGCCGAATTCTCCGAACAGCCCCTTCGTGACGCCCAGCACCCCGCCATAGGCGTCGCGCTGCCCCTGCGAGCCGGCGCCGCCCGCGACGTCCTCGCCGATCACGACGACCCGCGGGTCGCGGCGCATTTCCTGCGCGAGCGCTTCGTTGAGCGCCTGGCGGATCGATTTCAGTGCCATTGCGCGCTCCCTTCAGTAGAGACGTAGACGTCACGCAACAAGCTCCGAATCGGGGGGCGGGGCCGCCCTGGCCATCTCTACCACATGGTCGATCAGCGCGGCGACCTCGCTCTCAACCCGGTCGAGGTCCGCCCCGTCGAGCAGCCCGGCCTCGGCCGACCCGGCGGCGGAAATGCTTCAGGCAATCGCGGTCTTCGCGCAGGCGGCGCACTTCGTCCTTGGCGCGATAGAGTCTGCGCATCGCCCGAGTGGTGGCCGTAGAAGCGGCAGGTTCGACCTCGATCGCGCTCGGTCCGCCGCCGGTGCGGGCGCGCTGCGACCGCCTCGCGCGCCGCCTCGTGCACTTCGAAGAAATCGTCGCCGTTGACCTTGACGCTCGGGCAATCCGAAACCGGCGGCGCGCCCGGCGATGTCGCGGCTGCCGACCGCATACTCGAACGCGGTGCCTTCGCCGTACTGGTTGTTCTCGAACACGAAGATCGCCGGCAGTTTCAGCACCACCGCCATGTTCATCGCCTCGAAGGTGGTGCCCTGGTTGGAGCCGCCATCGCCGGTGAACGAGACCGCGACGGTGTTGCGGCCGAGCGTCTTGGCGGTCAACGCCGCGCCGACGACGAGCGGCGGGCCGCCGCCGACGATGCCGTTGGCGCCGAGCATGCCGTGGTCGAGGTCGGCGATGTGCATCGAGCCGCCCTTGCCGCCGCACAGCCCGGTCTTCTTGGCGAACAGCTCCTGCATCATCAGCGGTCACGTCGCAGCCCTTGGCGATGCTGTGGCCGTGCCCGCGATGGGTGCTGGCGATGTAATCCTGCGGCCCCAAATGCATGCAGACGCCGACCGCGGACGGCCTCCTCGCCGGCGTAGAGATGGACAAAGCCGGGTATGCCGCCTTTCGAGAACTCGTCCTGCACGCGTTCCTCGAACCGGCGGATCGTGGCCATGTCACGATAGGCTTTGAGCAATTCCTCGCGGCTCAGCTGCACGGCATCCTCCCTCTGCTTCGGCACAAGGCTGATTCTGCCTGCTTCGCCGCCGCTTCACAATCGCGGCTTTATCAGTCGCTCAGTCGTGCGGTATTTCCGGTCCAGTCGGTGGCGGCAGCGCGCGCTTGACGGCCGCCTGCACCTCCGGCGGCTGGGCCGCCAGCGCATCGCACATTCGGCGCAAATGGCGGCGCAGCTCGTAGACCTGGTCGAGAAGGCCCAGAACCACCGGTAGCGCCTCCTCGTCGATCGCGAACTCCTGGCGAATTTCGAGGATCAGCTCGACCCGGGCGACGTCGACCTCGTGAAAGAGCCAGGTCTGGCCCCGACGCTCCGGCAACACCCAGCGATTTTCGACCCACCGGACGAGATCGCCGCGGTCGAGCCCCTTCATTTGGCGCAGCAACTCGTCGAACGCGATCATGCGCGCGGGCATCCCCTGCCGCGGATCGAACGGGTGTTGCGGCGCCCATTTCTCGAGAAAGGCCGCGAGCTCGGGATCCGAGCTGTGTCCGATGAACACCTTGAGCGTCACGATTTCGTCGCCCGGGCTCTTCTTCTGGATGCCTTTGCCGCGCAGCCGCAACTGCCTGCCGGTATCCGATCCCTTCGGGATCGTCATCGTCACGGGGCCGGTCACGGTCGGCACCGCCACCCTGGCCCCGAGCACCGCCTCGGCAAGGCTCACCGGCAATTCGAGCAGTACATTGTCGCCGTCCCGGCGGAACAGCGGATGGGGTGCGACGTGGACTTCGATCAGCGCGTCGCCGGTCGCGCCGCCGCCAAGGCCGGGGCCGCCCTTGCCTCTGAGACGCAGCACCTGACCGTCTTCCACCCCGGCCGGTATCGTTACGTCGAGCCATTCCTCGGGCGCGAGCGACAGCCGCTGCTTGCCGCCGGTCGCCGCCGTGACGAAATCGACGGTCAAGGTGAAATGCCGGTCGACGCCACGCGCGCTGAACCCCGCCCCGGTCCCGCCACGTCGCCTGCGGCCGGCCGAGCCGAAGGCCGCGAACAGATCCTCGAGGTCGCTCAAATCCATCTCGCCTTCGGGCTGGTATCGCCACCCCTGGGCGCCTTCCGCTTGGCTTCTATAGTAGCCGCGCGGCGGGCGCTCGGCGCCGGTTTCGTCGATTTCACCTCTGTCGTATCGCGCCCGCTTGTCGGAGTCGGAAAGCAGGTCGTAGGCCGCGGAGATTGATTTGAACCGCGCTTCCGCTTCGGGTTTGCCCGGGTTCAGATGTCGGGATGAAACTGCTT
Source organism: uncultured Alphaproteobacteria bacterium (assembly GCA_963831165.1). Taxonomy (GTDB): domain Bacteria; phylum Pseudomonadota; class Alphaproteobacteria; order Rhizobiales; family Xanthobacteraceae; genus BOG-931. The sequence goes on along the minus strand of CAWHPC010000032.1, from coordinate 48,034 downwards.
GGCGAGCTTGCGGTAGACCTTGCGGATCTCGTCCGCGCTGGCGTCCGGCTTGACGCCGAGCACCTCATAGGGTGTCTGCGCTGCCATCCGCGATCAGCGCTGCCGCGTGCGCTGCGCTGCGCGGTAGTCGTCGCTCGTTCGATGCGAACCGTCACATTGCGCTCCGTGCCGCCGCGTTCGACCGTCAGCTCGACCTCGTCGCCGATCCGAGACAGCCCGACGCGGTTGCGCAGCTCGGTGCCGCTGCGCATCGGCGCGCCATTGACCGCGACGACGAGATCGTTGGTCCGCAGCCCGGCGCGCTCGGCCGGCGAGCCGGGCTCCACGCGGGCGATCACCGCCCCCTGGGTGTGCCTTGTGCCGAGTGCCTGGGCGAGGTCGGGTGTCAGATCCTGGATCGCCACCCCGATGCGGCCGCGCCTGATCTCGCCGTAGCTGATCAGCTGGTCCATCACCTGGCGCGCCATGTTGATCGGCACGGCAAAGCCGATGCCGATATTGCCGCCGCCCGGCGCCAGGATCGCCGTATTGATGCCGACGACGCGGCCCTGCAGATCGACCAGCGGGCCGCCGGAATTGCCGAGATTGATCGAAGCGTCGGTCTGGATGAAATCCTCGTAGCCTTCGATGCCGAGACCGCTGCGCCCGAGCGCGCTAACGATGCCCGAGGTCACGGTCTGACTCAGACCGAACGGATTGCCGATCGCCAGCACGAAATCGCCGACCTGCAGGCGATCGGAATCGCCGATCGGGACCGCCGTCAAACCGCCCGCCGGGATCTGCAACACGGCGATGTCGGTGTCGGGGTCGCGGCCGATCAATTTCGCGGTCAGCCGCCGGTTGTCCTTGGTCGTGACTTCGATGTTGCTGGCATTCTCGACGACATGCGCGTTGGTCATCACATAGCCCTGCGCGGCGTCGACAATGACGCCGGAGCCGGTCGCCTCCGTCTCGCGCTCGACCGGCTGCTGCTGCAGGTTGAAGAAGCGGCGGAACATCGGGTCTTGCAATAGCGGGTTGTCTTCCCGCACCCGCCCGCGCACCGAGATGCCGACGACGCCTGGGGTGATCCGGCTGACCACCGGCGCCAGGGTCTGCACCGGCGCGCCATCGGCCAGGGGTATCGGCGCTCCGGCGAGCACAGGGGAAACGATGCCCGTCGTCAGGGCGATCCCGCCGGAGACAACGAGCGCTGACAAGACCCGCTTCATCGCTGTGGAGACCTTCAGACTGGCAGACACCCGTTTCCGGTAAACAAACCGCCAGCATGAATGTTTCCGGTGGTGATCTAATCTAACCTCTCGCGCCATGGCTTCAAGGGATGCGTGGTCCCGGGGTTGGCAGCACTCTCTTTGGTAAGCTGCTAAGCCGCTGTTTCTGGCTAGTTTTTTGTTGCTGCAGCGAAACTGACGGAGCATGCTCGCGGTTAGCGGGAGCGAGCCGAGAGGAGACCCGAATGACCGACGCCATTCCCCGCCTTGGTGAGTATCGGCTGACCACCGCCGAGATCATCTACCGGATGCCGGACCACCCCGATTTGCTGCAGAGCTTTATCTGGCAGAAGCTCGACCTCGCTCCGGACTATCCCGAGCTCCGCCGCTTTCTGGAATTCTGGAGCCGCAACATCGAAGGCAAGCTCCATTCGGTGAAGGTCGGGCAGGCGCGATCTGCCGACCGCGGCCGGTTCCGCCACGTCAGCACATCGCTGCGCCTGCATTAGCCGCAGGCTCGCAGACAATGCCGCCACAGATCGGATATCTGCTGCCGACCCGCGAGCGGGTCATGGAAGGCCGGCCGGAGACCGCGCCTTTGCTGGAGCTCGCGGCGCGTGCCGAGGGATTGGGCTTCGCTTCGGTGTGGGTCGGGGATTCGCTGCTGGCCCGGCCGCGGCATGATCCGCTCACTCTGCTGGCCGCGGTGGCGGCGCGTACGCGAAAGGTGGCGCTCGGCACCGCCGTCTTTCTGCCGGCGCTACGCAATCCGGTGGTGCTGGCGCATCAGCTCGCGACGCTCGACCAGATCAGCGAGGGACGGCTCGTCCTCGGGGCGGGCATCGCCAGCGACGTGCCCAACATCCGCGCGGAATTCACGGCGGCGGGCGTGCCGTTCGAAGGGCGCGTCGGGCGGATGATGGAAGGCCTGCGGCTCTGCCCGCGCCTTGTGGACCGGCAAGCCGGTCGACTGGCAAGGCCGCTGGCCGGTGCAAGGCGGCGTGCTGGGGCCGACCCCATACCGCGCCGGCGGCCCGCCGATCTGGATGGCGGGTTCGGTCCGCCCCGCCCTCGAGCGGGCGGCTCGGCATTTCGACGGCTGGTTCGCCAACGAGGCCGACCTCGGCCGCTGGAAGCAGCAATGGGCCGAGGTGCAGCAGATCCTTCGCGAAGCGGGGCGCGACGTCAGCGAGTTCGTGGCCGCGATTTACGTGACCCTGGCGATCGACGAGGACGCCAGCCGCGCCGGGCAGCGGATCGACGCCTTTCTCCAGGATATTACGGGCAACCGGCCGAAGCGCTGCGCCGCAGGCAGGCCGTCTTTGGTGGTCCGGCTGCCAGTGCGGCCGAGTTCCTGCGCGGCTTCACCTCTTCCGGCGCCAGTCACGTGATCGTCCGCTTGGTCGGCGATCCCGACCGCCAGCTCGAAACCGTGGCCGGGTTTCGTGCACAGCTCGGCAAGTAATTTCTAGAATTCCAACCGTCATTGCGAGGAGCGCAGCGACGAAGCAATCTCGCGCCCCCAAGAGTTGGGCGCTTACACGCGGCCGTGGCAGTGTTTGAATTTCTTGCCGGAGCCGCAGGGGCAGGGGGCGTTGCGGGGGGTGCCGGCCCACGGGGCGCGGGGACCGGCCGGGCGTGGGCCGCCGCGGTCGGCGCCGTTGCCAGAGCCGGTGCGGCGCTGGGTGCGCGGCGCCGGGATCGGCCGGCCGGTCGTGCCGGTGACGCGCTCCTCGGCCATCGCCTCCTCGGGCTCGCCGCCCGCCATGGCGTAGGCCGGCTGGGGCTGCTGCACCCGCAGCTCGACATGCGACAGCACCGAGGTTATGTGCTGGCGCAGATTGGCCAGCATCGCCTCGAACAATTCGAAGGCTTCGCGCTTATATTCGTTCAACGGATCGCGCTGCGCATAGGCGCGCAGGTTGATCCCCTGCCGCAGATGGTCGAGCGACAGGAGATGGTCTTTCCAGGTCTGGTCCAAGAGCTGCAGTAATAGGCTCTTCTCGGCCATGCGCATCAGGTCGGGGCCGTAATTGGCCGATTTCTCGGCCATCTTGCGGTCGCCGGCGGCGGTGATGCGCTCGCGCACCTCGTCGCCCGTGATCCCCTCCTCCTTGGCCCATTCGGCGAGCGGCAGGTCGACGGCGAGAAGCCGCAGGCATTCGGCGTGCAGCGCCGGCGGTGTCCCACTGCTCGGCCAGCGAATTCTCCGGGATCGCCAGCGCGACCATCTCCTCGATCGTCTCGTTGCGCATGTCGGCGATCGTCGAAGCGACGTCGCGGGCATTCATGATCTCGCGGCGCTGCTCGTAGACGACCTTGCGCTGGTCGTTCATCACGTCGTCGTATTTGAGGAGCTGCTTTCTGATGTCGTAGTTGCGCGCCTCGACCTTCTGCTGCGCCTTGGCGAGGGCCTTGTTGACCCAGGGATGGATGATCGCCTCGCCTTCCTTGAGCCCGAGGCGCTGCAGCATCGAATCCATCCGCTCGGAGCCGAAGATCCGCATCAGATCGTCTTCGAGCGAGACAAAGAATTTCGAGGCGCCGGGATCGCCCTGCCGGCCGGAGCGGCCGCGCAGCTGATTGTCGATGCGCCGGCTCTCGTGCCGCTCGCTGCCGACGACGAAGAGTCCCGCCGGCCCCGACCACGTCCTCGTGCGCCGTCTGGATCTCGCTGCGGATCGCGTCGGCCCGCCTCTCGCGCTCCGCCGGGTCGGCGACCAGCGCCAGATCGGTGCGGAGCCGCATTTCGAGATTGCCGCCGAGCTGAATGTCGGTGCCGCGGCCGGCCATGTTGGTGGCGATCGTCACGGTGCCGGGCCGGCCGGCCTGGGCGATGATATAGGCTTCCTGCTCGTGATAGCGGGCGTTCAGCACGTTGTGCGGGATCTTGTGCTTCTTGAAGAGCGCCGCCAGCGCCTCGGATTTCTCGATGCTGACGGTGCCGATCAGCATCGGCTGCTTGCGCTCCTGGCACTCCAGCACGTGCTGCACGATCGCATCGTATTTCTCGCGCGTCGTGCGGTAGACCTCGTCGTCGGTGTCGTCGCGGATGCACGGCTCGTTGGTCGGGATCTCGATGACCTCGAGCTTGTAGATGTCGCTGAACTCCTGCGCTTCGGTCATCGCCGTGCCGGTCATGCCGGCGAGCTTCGGGTAGAGCCGGAAATAGTTCTGGAAGGTGATCGAGGCGAGGGTCTGGTTCTCGTTCTGGACGGTGACGCCCTCCTTGGCTTCGAGCGCCTGGTGCAGCCCCTCCGAGTAGCGCCGGCCCTCCATCATGCGGCCGGTGAACTCGTCGATGATGATGATCTTGTCGTCCTTGCTGATGTAATCGGTGTCGCGGGCAAAGAGCTTGTGCGCGCGCAACGCCTGGTTGACGTGGTGGACCAGCCCGACATTGTGGATGTCGTAGAGCGAGCCCGTGGTCATCAGGCCGTATTGGCGCAGCAACCCCTCGATCTTCTCGACCCCCGATTCGGTCAAGGCTACCGTGCGCTGCTTTTCGTCCTTCTCGTAATCGCCGCCTTCGAGCGCCGGGATCAGCTTGTCGACCCGGATGTAGAGCTCGGAATTGTCTTCGGTCGGGCCGGAGATGATCAGCGGGGTGCGCGCCTCGTCGATCAGGATCGAATTCGACCTCGTCGACGATCGCGTAATGGAACGGCCGATGGACCATGTCCTCGAGCCGGAACTTCATGTTGTCGCGCAGATAGTCGAAGCCGAGCTCGTTGTTGGTGCCGTAGGTGACGTCGCAGAGATAGGCCTCCTTGCGCTGCATGTCGTCGAGGTCGTGGACGATGCACGCCGACCGTCAGGCCGAGAAAACGATAGATCTGACCCATCCATTCGGCGTCGCGGCGGGCGAGGTAATCGTTGACGGTGACGACGTGCACTCCGTTGCCGGTCAACGCATTGAGATAGACGGGGAGGGTCGCGACCAAGGTCTTGCCTTCGCCGGTCTTCATCTCGGCGATCATGCCGCGATGCAGCACGACCCCGCCCATCAGCTGCACATCGAAATGACGCTGCCCGAGGGTGCGCTTCGACGCCTCGCGCACGGTCGCGAAAGCGTCGATCAGGATGTCATCGAGCTCGGTGCCGTCGGCGAGCTGTTGCTTGAACTGCTGGGTCCGCGCCCGCAACTCGTCATCGGACATCGCTTCGAGCTGCGGCTCCAATTCGTTGATGGCGGAAACGATCGGCCCCAGGCTCTTGACGTAACGGTCATTGGCGGAGCCGAACAGGCGCCGGGCTAAGGCACCAAGCATGAGACCCTCGAAAAATGGAAAAAATAGGCCGGATGACTTCGCACGGCGACCAAACGAGAGATAGGCGGGCGTCTAAGGCGTGTCAATTCAAGCTGCCCCATCAGCTCATGCGCGACTTCGCCCTTTCGCTGCCTTGTTTGCGTGGTAACGATATGCATTCAATCATCCGCTCGGCCGCCGGAGTGCAGCGGCTGCTCCCATTATAGGTACTGCGATGCATTCTCGTCTCTCGATAACTCCGGTCGGCTTGATCTGTGCCGCCGGGCTCGCCGCCGCGATCGCCGGCGGCGGCGTCTTGCAGGCAGCCGACCGGCCGGCGCCACAGCCGAACCCCGCCGCCACGATGCCGGCTCCGATGCCGCCGGGCACCACGGTCGTGGCCCGTGTCGACGGGACCGAGCTGCACCTTTCGGATGTCGAGGCGGCGCAACAGAGCCTGCCGCCGCAGGTCCAAAAAATGCCGCTCGCGCAGATCTACCCGATGCTGCTCGACCGGCTCGTCGACGGCATGCTGATCACCGAGGCCGGCCGCAAGGATCACCTCGACCAGGATCCCGAGGTGCAGCTCCGGCTGAAGCGCTATGAGGATCGCCTGATCCAGGAAGCCTACCTCGAACAAGGCGATCAAGGCCGCCGAGACCGAGGACCAGCTCAAGGCGCGCTACCAGACCTTCGCCAAGGAGAAGGCGGGGCACGAAGAGGTGCACGCCCGGCACATCCTGGTCAAGACCGAGGCCGAGGCGAATTCGATCATCGCCGAGCTCGACAAGGGCGCCGATTTCGCCGAGCTCGCCAAGAAGCATTCGACCGACCCGGCGCCAGCTCGGGCGGCGATCTCGGCTATTTCGGCCATGACGACATGGTCAAGGAGTTCGCCGACGCCGCCTTTGCTTTGCCCCCGGGCCAATACACCAAGACGCCGGTGAAGACCGAGTTCGGCTGGCATGTCATCAAGGTCGAAGACCATCGCGTCAGCACGCCGCCCAGCTTTGACGAAGCGCGCGAGGAGGTCAGCCAACTGGTGGCGCACGACGTCGTCGACGCGAAGCTGAAAGAGCTGCGCGCCTCCGCCAAGGTCGAGACTTACGGGCTCGACGGCAAGCCGCTCCCATCCAGCGCGAAGTAATCCCGTGAACGATTTTTTCGCCTCGAATTACGCAGAACTTATCCTCTCCCCCCGCCCGCCGGAGGGAGAGGGCAGGGTGAGGGGTGCCGATGTTTCGGTCCGCGGCGCCACCCACCTCACCCTCCCGCTTCGCGGGCCCCTCCCTCTCCCCCCAAAAGGGCGGAGAGGGGCTTAGGTCGGAGAATGACCGCAGTCTCGCCGCTGGCTCCGGAACGCTTTCCCGAGCTGGCGCCGATCCCCGGCGTGCGGCTCGCCGCCTTCGCGTGCGGGATCCGCTACGCCGGGCGGGACGATCTGATGCTGGCGGAGCTGGCGCCGGACAGCACGATCGCCGGAGTCTTCACGCGCTCGCTGACCGCAGGCGCGCCGGTGGTGTGGTGCCGCGACTGCCTGCCCGGCGGCAAGGTGCGCGGCATCGTCGTCAATTCCGGCAATTCCAACATCTTTACCGGCCATGCCGGCACGGAGGTCGTCGAGACCACGGCAGCGGCGACGGCGCGGTTGTTGAGCTGCGATCCCAAGGAGGTGTTCATCTCGTCGACCGGCGTCATCGGCGAGCCCCCGCCCGCGGAAAAAATCATCGCAGCGTTGCCGCAAGTCATGCCGTTGCTTTCGGCCGAGAGTTGGGAACCGGCGGCACGCGCGATCATGACCACCGACACTTTTCCCAAAGGGGCCACCGCGACCGCCACGATCGATGGCGTCGAGGTTCGCCTCAACGGCTTCGCCAAGGGCTCGGGCATGATCGCGCCCGACATGGCGACGATGCTCGCCTATGTCTTCACCGACGCGGCGTTGCCGCCCGCGGTGCTACAGCCGCTGCTCGCCGCTTCGGCCGACCGCTCGTTCAATTCGATCACGGTCGATGGCGACACCTCGACCAGCGACACCGTGCTGCTGTGCGCCACCCAGCAGGCGCCGCATCGCCCTGTGGCGAGCCCGGCGGATCGGCGGCTCGGGGATTTTCGCCGGGCGCTCGATGCGGTGATGATCGATCTCGCCCAGCAGATCGTGCGCGACGGCGAGGGCGCGGAGAAATTCGTCACGATCGAGGTGACGGGGGCTGCGACGTCGCGGGCGGCGCGCCGCATCGGGCTCACCATCGGCAACTCGCCGTTGGTCAAGACCGCGCTCTCTGCAGGCGATCCCAACTGGGGTCGCATCGTCATGGCGGTCGGCAGGGCCGGCGAGAAGGTCGATCAAAACCGATTGTCGATCTCGATCGGCGGCATTCCGATCGCTGCCGAGGGCGGCCCGGTGCCCAACTATGACGAGGCGCCTGTAGCCGAATACATGAAGGGCCGCGAGATCACGATCGCCGTCGATCTCGGCATCGGCCGCGGCAAGGCGACGGTGTGGACCTGCGACCTGACCCACCGCTATATCGACATCAATGCCAGCTACCGCAGCTGAGACCCATCGATCGTCCTCGTCGTCGGCGGTGGCGCTCGTCGATGCCGACGGGCGGGTATTGCTGGCTCAGCGCCCGGCGGGGAAGCCCATGGCGGGGCTGTGGGAGTTTCCGGGCGGCAAGGTGGACCCAGGCGAAACGCCCGAGACGGCCCTGATCCGCGAGCTCGCCGAGGAGCTCGGGATCGACGTCGCGGCGAGCTGCCTCGCCCCGTTTACCTTCGCGTCCCACTCGTACTCCGACTTCCATCTGCTGATGCCGCTCTACGTCTGCCGCAAATGGTCGGGCGTTCCTGCCGCCCGCGAGGGGCAGCACTTCGCGTGGGTGCGCCCGGCCCGGCTCGGCGACTACCCGATGCCGCCGGCCGACAAGCCGCTCGTCGCAATGCTGCGCGACCTGCTGTAAACCGCCTACAGCATCGGGCGGCCGCCAGTGACCGGGATCATCGCACCGGACATGTAGCTGCCGTCGTCGGAGGCGAGCAGACATAAGCGGGCGCCAATTCGGCGGGCTGGCCCGGGCGTTTCAGCGGTGCGTTCTCGCCGAAATGCTTCGAGGCTCGCATGGGTCATCTGGTAAGCGGCGTTGTTGACTAGGATATCGAGTTTGCCGAATTCCCGGACCGCGCGGTCGATCAGCTGGCGGCAATGCGTCGGATCCTTCACGTCGCCGGCGACCAGCACTGCCCGGCGACCGGCCTCTTCGACCCAGCGCGCCGTCTCCCGTGCGTCCTCGTGCTCGCAAAGATAGGAAATCAGGACGTCGGCCCCCTCACGTGCAAAAGCGATCGCGACCGCCCGTCCGATCCCGGAATCGGCGCCGGTGATCAGCCCGGCGCGGCCTTTCAGCTTGCCGCACCCGCGGTAAGAGTGCTCCCCGTGGTCCGGCTTCGGATCGAGCTGTTCTGTAAAACCGGGCGGGTCCTGTTGCTGACGGGGTAGAGGAGGGTGCGGGCCAGCAGTTTTCGGATCGGTTGTCATAGCATCATCCAATTGCAAAAGAGGATGCGTCCAAAACGGGACCCCGCGTCGCGGGTTCCTTTGGTGGAACGAAAAGCCCCGTCAAGGGCAGGCAGGGCTATTCTTGCAATTACCTCGTCATTGCGAGGAGCTGGAGGCGACAAAGCAATCTCGTGCCTTAGGAGGCTCAATAGACTCTAGATTGCTTCGCTGAGCCTGTCCTCGGGCCGCGCGGAGCGCGGACCCGTGGGCTCGCAATGACCACTTATGAGCTTTATTTAGGCGCTCATTTCCGACATCAACTCTTGCTTGCGCTCAGCGAGTTCCTTGCCGACCGCATCCAGATCCATCTTTGCCGATTGCAGCTCCGGAAAGAGTTCCTCTTCCTCTTCGCGGATGTGGCGCTTCACCATTTCGCCCAGAACCCGAATCTTGGCGTCAAAGAGGTCCTCCCCGGCGTCCATTTCTTCGATTTCGGCGATCATGTTTTTGACTGTCGCATGCTCGACGATCGCCTCGTCGATCAGGTCGTCGTCCCTGGTCGCCGCGCGGGCGCGCGGGTAGAAGATCTCTTCTTCGATTTGCGCATGGACCTTCAAGGCGTGGCAGATCTTCTCTGCGAGTTCGCCCTTGCGGTGTTCGTCAGTGTCCTTCAGTTCATCATACTCGTCGAACCATTCCTCGACTTCGCGGTGATCTTCCTCCAAGACGTCGAATGCGTTACGAGCCGCCTGCTGGCGCTCTTTGTTTTGATTTGCACTCTTCGAGCGGCTCGATTTCCGTTCCGCCGTGCGGTTTGCCTTGGTTTTCGCTTTTGTCGCCATCGCCAAATCCCTCGCTGATCATGAATGTCGCAGGATTAACCGCGCGGAGCGGGCAGCGGTTCCTGGCGCCTTTCGCAGGCGGCGATAAATCGGGTAGAGGATTGGCGACAAGCAAAAGAATGGGACAAACGATGATTGAACTCGAGCGGCCGGCCGACCTCGCGCAGTATGTCGGCAAGGAAATCGGCGTCAGCGACTGGTTTACCGTCGATCAGGCGCTGATCGATAAATTCGCCGACGCCACTGGCGACCACCAATGGATCCATGTCGATGTCGAGCGCGCCAAGCGCGAGATGCCGGGCGGCAAGACGATCGCGCACGGCTATCTGACATTGTCGCTGGTGCCGCGCCTCGGCCAGACCCTCTATCGCGTCAAGCACCGCTCGCGCGGACTAAATTACGGCTCCAACCGCGTCCGCTTCACCGGGCAGGTGCCGGCCGGCGCGCGCATTCGGCTGCGGCAGAAAATCAAATCGGTCGAGCCGGTCGATGGCGGCGTGCGCATCACCTCGGAAAACACGATCGAGGTCGAAGGCGCTGCACGCCCGGCCCTCGTCGCCGAAACCATCAGCATGCAGTTCGATTGAGGAGGGAGCTGCGCTCAGTCGAGCTGGAGTTCTTCCCGTTCGACGACGATCAGCCGGTCAGTGGCCGGCTCGTATCGCAGCACGTAGAGCGTGGTATTGCGAACCGGCGCCGGTGGGCTGCCCGGCGGCAAGGCGTGCTTCATCAGCTGGCGCACCATCGCGCCGTGCGTAGAGACGCCGATCCGCCGGTAGGGTTGCGCCGCGGTGAAACGCCGCAAACCGGCGAGCCCCCGCATGCGGGTCGCGATGCCGGTCTCGCCGCCGGGAAAGGCGACATCGCCATCCGAGTACCAGCGCTCGGTCAGGCCCTCGCCAAAGCGCGTCCTGGCATCGGTCCACAGGAGGCCCTCGGCCGCGCCGACATCGGTCTCGCGCAGCCGTGCTTCGACAAAAAGCGGCACCAGCAACGCCTCGGCGACGATCCGCGCGGTCGTTTGGGCGCGCGTCAGATCGCTCGACACAACCGCATCGAGCCGGTGTGGACGCAGGCTCTCGGCCAATGCCTCGGCCTGCGCCAGGCCGGTGGCATTGAGCGGCGTATCCGTATGCCCCTGCAATCGGCCTTCGCGGTTCCAGTCGGTCTCGCCGTGCCGGAACAAGAACAGAATGCGCTCGTCGCGGGGCTTTTCCATGATGCTATGATAGACGAATGCCGGTTGACGGAGGCGACAAACATGAATGACGCGGCGGTGATCGCGCTGAGCCCGGAAACGGTGCTCGGCGAAATGAAGAAGAACGGCGTAACGCACGTCGTGTGGCTGCCGGACAGCGAGACCAACTGGCTCTATCTCTTGATGAAGGCGGAGCCGTCGTTGCGGCTCGTCGGCGTCAGCCGCGAGGGGCATGCCTGCTCGATCGCCGCCGGGCTGTCGGTTGCCGGGGCCAAGCCGCTGATCCTGATCCAGAACACCGGGATGATGGAATCGGGGATTCGCTGCGCGGCTGGCTCTTGGGCCTCAACATCCCGGTCGTGCTGATGGTCGGCTATCGCGGCTGGACGCGCCACGGCGTCAATCAGGACAGCGCCTTGGGTGGCGGCGATGCGTTGGCGTTCTTCGATGTCTTCGAGGGTGCGGAGAAGATCGCGATAGGCGGCGGCTTGCTCGAAGAGTTCTTTTTCGGAGGCGGCGGCCATGCGCTCTTCGAGACTCTTGATCAGGTCGTGGCGCTTGCCTTCGAGAAAGAGGCGAGCGTCGCGCACGGCTTCCGCGTAGCGATCGTCGGTGGTGAGTCCGGCAACGCAGGGGCCTAGACATCGCTTGATGTAGTACTGCAAACAAGGGCGGGGATGATTGCGGGTCAGATCGACGTTGCAAGACGGGACCATGAATCGTTTGTGAACAAAGTGCAGGATGCGGCGCGCCAGATTGGCGGGAAAGTACGGGCCGAAATAAAGAGAGCCGTCTTTTTTGACTTTGCGCGTGAAGTACACGCGGGGATATTTTTCCGAGAGGGTCAGCTTGATGTAGGGATAAGTTTTATCGTCGCGAAGGAGGACGTTGAATTTCGGCTGATATTGCTTGATGAGATTGTTTTCAAGCGCGAGGGCCTCGCGTTCGTTGGCAAGGACGATGGTATCCAGATCGGCGATTTCCCGGGCGAGCGAGCCGGTTTTGGCATCCATCCAGCGCGATTCGAGAAAATAAGAGCGGACGCGACTCCGCAGAGAGCCCGCTTTGCCGACGTACAGGACCGTGCCCGCGGCGTCTTTGAAGAGATAGACGCCCGGGCTTTCGGGAAGTGCGGCGGCTTTTTCGCGCGGTTCCATGTCTAGGGAAGGCTCGAAATTATCTACAACACGTGAAAATCACGCATTTTCACAAGCCCATCATCGCACAAACCCGCAAGGAGGGACGACCTGCCGCTGAAGGTGTCGACTGTGTGGCGAGACTAGGGCAGGTCCAGATCGAGCGCGTAGACTTCCTGGGTGCTCAGATCGCGAACGAAGAGGGCCGAGCCGTCGGGAGCGAGGCCGCTCCATTGGCCAATAAGCGAGTCGCCATACCTATCTAGGTTCTTCAAATCCAGCACAAATTCGGACTTGGTCTGACCGACTTTGACGCGCCTGAATGACGGATGATCGGTCAAGCCAGTATCGTAGTAAAGATAATTTGAGTCGCGAGCCCAAGTCGGAAAGCCGAGGCTACCTGTTTCATTAATCCATTGTGACCATTTCTGAGTCTTGAAATCGAAGAGCATGAGCCGGTTGGAATCTCCGGTAAGAGCGGCGAGATGCTTGCCATCGGGCGACCAGCGGGGACTGAACAGGCCACCAGAACCCGGGACAGTGGACACCTGGTGGGTTTTCAAGTCGAGGATGTAAATCGGAGTGCCGCCTTGGCGCCCAAAAGCGATTCGTGAGCCCTCGGGGGACCAACCGGCATCCAGTTCGATCTGCTCTTCGCCGAGCAGTTCCTCGGAGTTGCCGCCTTGCGCGGAGATCAGAAACATCTTCAGTACCTTGCCGGGCAGGGCCGCGGAGTACACGATTCGCGAACCATCGGGAGACCAGCGAGGCAGGTACACGGACATCGGTGGATAGGTAAGCTGGAGACGATCAGTCCCGTCAACGCGACTTCGCCACAAGACATGCTCTGGATAGGTTACGTAGGTGACCCACTTGGCGTCGCGTGAAAAGTCTAATTCACCAGCGGAAATACCTGAGAGAAAAGGAACGAACTGCTGTGAGTGGGATTCCGAACGCACAAGTTCCGCGCGGGTCTGCCTCCCGACGACAAAGAGCGTCTTACCGTCGGAGCTGGGGAGAGCGCTGAAAAATTGGAGCGGGCCGGTGGTGAGGCGTATGGGGTAGGGATCACGCCGCTGAAGGAACCCTGTTTTTTCGATCTGCACCCAAATATCCGCCCCGGAATTGAAAAAATAATACCGCCCGTCGGGAGTCCAGGTTCCACAACATTCCACCGGTGGGCTGTGCCAGCCCGGAAACAGCTCGTGCAGAGCCGTACCGTCCGTACGGACTTCCCACAGCGAGTTGGGTGATTGGCTGAATCCTCCCAGAGTAAATCGAATGCGACTGCCATCGGGGGAGAAAGCAAGCGCAAAGGCATTGTCGGAGGTGCTGACCAGTTTGCGGGCGCCGGTGCCATCCGCATTCGCCAAGAAAAGATCCAAGCCTTTTGCGAACACCAAGCGGCGTCCGTCGGGAGACCACGCACCGCTGTGGCCCATGACATCTGCCAAACGCCGCGGAGCTCCAGCCGGCAGGGGAATTGTGAAGAAGGGATCTTCCGGTTCCGTTCCGGTAAAACTCTCAGCCAATAGCTGTGAATGATCGGGAGACATGTCAAAAACGCGGGTGTTCGGAAAGGGTGTCGGGATTACGGAGGTCTCGCCTCCTTTGGTGGACACTTGCACCACAATGTTATTCCCAGTGCTGAACTCCTCCGTATATAGGCGCGAGCCGTCGGTGAGAAGCTCGCCCTTGCCCCGCCCATCGTGCGTGATCTGCGTGGTGGCCAGCACTCTGGGTGGAAGGGCAGGCGAACGCAGCGACATAAAGATGCCGACAAATACGATGATTCCCAGCAGTGCGGCGACAAGCCAAAGCCAGCGCGATTTGTGAGGAACGGAAGCTGGGACGGGAGTCGCGACCGGCATTTTTCCCGTGCTGGTGTCACGCTTTAGCCGCTTCAGGTCGGCGCGCAACTCCGCGGCGCTCTGGTAACGGACATCGCGATCCTTCTCGAGAGCCTTGGTAATGATGCGCTCCAGGTCGGGAGGCAGATCAGGATTCAGGCGCAGCGGAGAGACCGGGTCTTTGCTGAGAAGGGCGTTGAAAGAGGCGGCGGAGGTGTCTCCGCGAAAAGGGAGCGCGCCGGTGGCCATCTCATAGAGAACGGTACCGAAGGAAAACAGGTCGGTACGAGCGTCGAGTTCCTTTCCGAGGGCTTGTTCCGGAGACATATAGGCGACGGTGCCCAAGGTCGTGCCGGGACTCGTGAGGTGCTCGGGATCAACTTCCAATGTGGGCTGGACGTCGGTTTCGCCGGTCGAGGCCCTCAGAGAAGTCGCCTTGGCGAGGCCGAAGTCGAGGATTTTGGCGTGGCCACGTTCGGAGACGAAAATATTGGCGGGCTTGATGTCGCGATGGATGATGCCTTTGGAGTGCGCGGCGTCCAGGGCTTCGGCGATCTCCGTGGAGATGTCGAGAAGGCGTTCCAGTTCAAACGGACGACCGGAGATAAGATGTTTGAGAGTCGCACCATCCAGATATTCCATGGCGATGAAGGCCTTGCCGCCTTCTTCGCCGATGTCGTAGATGGTGCAGATATTGGGATGATTGAGGGCGGAAGCCGCCTGTGCTTCGCGCTGAAAGCGAGCCAGCGCTTGCGGGTCTTTGGCTACGTCATCGGGAAGGAACTTCAGCGCGACGAAGCGGCGGAGTCGTGAATCCTCGGCCTTGTAAACCACACCCATACCGCCACCGCCGAGTTTTTCAAGGATGCGATAGTGGGAGACGTTCTGGCCGAGGAGTGATTGAGATTCCGCCATTTTGCGGACATCTTAGGTTGCGGTCTCAGGCAAGTCAATGAAGGAGGAAGGGTCCCACCGAGGGATGATAGGCTGAGATAGAGGCGATGGGAAAGCGTCTTCGTATTCCAGAAGCGCGGTCTCACCGTTTATTATAGACTGGGAGACATTCTAGGTGCGAACTGAAGCGGACAATCAACACATGGCGGAATCGACCCGTACTCGAATTGGATCGGTGCGGACTCTATCCGACGATTGGTATGTGCTGAAAAAAACGACCTTCGACTATCTGCGGCGCGACGGAACCTGGCAGACACACAGCCGCGAAACATATGACCGAGGGAATGGAGCTGCGATTTTGCTCTTTAACAGAACGCAGGGACTGTCGTTTTGACGCGGCAGTTTCGATTTCCTGCTTAGTGTCTGTGCTACCTCGTAGGCAACGGCCGAAACCGGTCAAACCGCCTGGACTAACTCGATGCGCAATGCGGTCGCCGCGAAAGTGTCGTGCACGTACAAGGATGGTTTCGGCGAACATTGACCGACGAAATGTGATAGGAATGCGTCGTTGCAAGCAACCATGAAGTGGAGGCGACCCAATGAGAAAGACCATCGGGATGTTGTGCGTTGTGAGCGCGGCGGGGTTGCTTTGCTTTGCGAGTGGCGCGCAGACACAAACGAAATGGAAACCTTTCGACATGAACCGGCCAGTGCCTGCGGTGGTCGATCCGGGGACGTCGAGTACCGAGGACACCGCGGGGCGGCCTCCGGGGGACGCCGTGGTGTTGTTTGACGGCAAGGATCTTTCCAAGTGGTCGCAAAAGGACGGAAGCGCAGCCAAATGGAAAGTGGGAAACGGTTATTTCGAGACCGTTCCCAAGTCCGGGTACATCTATACGCGGCAGCCGTTCGGGGATTGCCAGTTGCATGTCGAGTTTGCGGAGCCTTCGCCGGCGCGGGGCGAAGGTCAGGACCGCGGCAACAGCGGCGTGTTCCTGATGGGCCTATACGAAATCCAGGTGCTGGATTCGTATCAGAACAAGACCTATGCCGACGGCCAGGCCGCCGCGGTGTACGGGCAATATCCGCCGCTAGTCAATGTGTCGCGCCCGCCCGGCCAGTGGCAAAGCTACGACATCGTTTTCCATGGGCCGCGGTTTGGTGGCGACGGAAAACTCTTGCGCAAAGCGCGCGTCACGGTGTTCCACAACGGAGTGCTGGTGCAAGACAACGTGGAGATTCAAGGATCGACGGCCACGGAAAAACCAATGTACGAGACGCAACCGGAGAAGCTTCCGCTGGCGCTGCAAGATCACAATCATCCGGTGCGGTATCGGAATATTTGGGTGCGGGAGCTGACGTCAGAGTGACTCGGGGTTGTTGTGGCACAGCCATTTCTGTTTACCCTGAGTTTCGAAGGGTCTGTGCGCCTCAACTAAAAGCAAAAAATCTCCCCTCACTGCACCACTCAGGCGCTGCGTAGCCCGATCCTTTCGACCGCGAACCGCTAGCCTGCAAATTGTTGTGCTAAAAAACCAATCCGGCGCAAGCCCTCGCCGAACATCTCGCTGTTCACGCCCATGCCGATGCGGAAGTGATCGGGCATTCCGAAGAAATGTCCCGGAACGGCGGAGGTGTCGTGTTCCTGGCGTAGGCGCGCCAGAAACTCGTCGGCATTCCCTTTTTTCAGGCGTGGAAACGACGTCGTCCCATATTCGGTGCGCACGGTCGAGAATGCCTGGCCCTCGGGCTGCGCGAAGGCTTGCGAGAGCAGGGCGCGGTCCGCTTCGACGACCGCGCGGGTGCGTTCGCGGATCTTGTCCAACTGTTGAAATGCGATCACGCTCAGCAACTCCGCGGGATGCGCTGGAATGGAGCCGAACAAATCATTCAACCGCCACATGGAGCGCGCTAGGTCAGCTCGCGCGAGTATCCATCCGCATCGCAGCCCGCTCAAGCCGTACACTTTCGTCAGGCTGTTCGTGACCACGAACTCCGGGCCCAGATGAAAAGCGCTACTCGGCGTGTTCTCATAGACGGCGTCGAGATACACCTCATCGACGAGGACGCGCGCGCCGATGTTTCGCGCCACATCGCCCACCTCGCGAAGGGCAGACTCCGGAGCTAGCACGCTGCTCGGGTTGTGCAGGTTGGTGATGACGATCAGCTTCGTCTTCGGACCGATCACTCGCCGGATTTCCGCTGCGTCCAGCGCATACCCGCTGGCCTCCAGTCGCGCGAAGCGTTTCACGTCCGCGCCCAGATAGGACGCAGTCGAAACCAGCAACTCATACGCCGGGTGCTCGATCAGCACCTCATCGCCAGGTTCGATCAACGCCGCCATGGCCAAGTGATTCGCCATCGACGTGCCTGCCGCCGCGACGACGCAGTCCGGATCGACAGCGTACTTTTTCGCGATCGCGAGTTGCAGCGGAGCATAGCCGTAGGTGCTGTCGCCGTTGATTTCGATCTGGTCGATCGTGCAATCCAGTTCACGCAACGGAAAGGCGCCCACGCCGCTGGTGGCCAGATTGAAGCGCGCCCGGCTGTGCGTCTTGGCCCACTGCATGTAGTCGGAATGTCGTTGTCTCATGACTTTGCTGTGTGTTCCCGCGTTTTGCGGCTCCAATATAAATATACGGGAATCCCGGCCAGCAAAATGACGAACCCGAAGGCGCTGTTCGCGGGATAGCTCCAAATCGTGCTGCCCACAATTCCCACGCAGGCCAGTACGAACAAGCCGGTCGTAAACGGGTGCCCGGGAACCAGGTAGGTGGCTTCGGAGATTTCAGGGACTTCCCTGCGCCTGAAAACGAAGAGCGATGCCGCCGTCAACCCAAACGAGATGAAATCAATCGACACGACGTAGTTCAAGATTTGCTCGTATCGGCCTGAAAGCGCGATCACCGTCGCGGCCAACCCCTGCAATACGATCGCGACGACCGGCGCTCCGGTGCGGGGCGACAGTCTGCCCACGCTCTGAAAGAACAAACCGTCCCGCGCCATCGCGTAGTAGACGCGCGGGGCGGTCAGAATTCCCTGGCTGAGAAAGCCCAGCGTGGAGATGGCGATGCCGACCGCAATCCACTGCGCACCGCGATCGCCCAAAGCCGCCCGCATCACGGCCGACGCTGGCGTGTGTGTTGCCGCGAGTCCCGCCGGGCCCAGCACGCGCAGGCAGACGAAGTTTACGGCGAGATAGAGCGCGACAACTCCGATCACCCCCGCGACCAGTCCGCGGGAAAGGTCGCGCCGTGGGTCGCTCATTTCGCCGGCTACGAAGCTCGACGTCTGCCAGCCGCCGTACGCGAAAGCGATGGGAATCATCGCCGCCCCGATGGCTCCGGCAAGTCCCAACGAAACCGGACGGTCCAGCAACGGCAGAGGATGTAACGATCCTCCGCCGAGCCACAGGCCCAAAGCCACCATCGCCAGCGATCGCACCCGCCTTCAGCAGCATCAGCAGGCTCTGCACGTTGCTTCCGGCGCGGGCACCGAAGCAGTTGATTGCCGTGAGCCCCAACAGCGCCGTCGCAGCGATCACGCCATCGCTGGCCGATGACCCGCTGATCTCGCGGAAGTATCTGGCGAACGTGACTGCAACTGCGGCCATGCCGCCGGTCTGCGTCACCAGCAGCAACACCCATCCATAGAGGAACGCGACCGAAGGATGGTACGCTTCGCGCAGATACAAATACTGTCCGCCGGCGCTCGGCAACCGCGTCGCCAACTCCGCCCAGATGAACGCGCCCAGCAAGGCCAGCAGGCCGCCCATTGTCCAAACTCCAAGAATCAGAAACGGTGTGTGAACGTGCAGCGCCACCACGTACGGATTGATGAAAATGCCCGACCCCACGATGCCCCCCATGACAATCATCGTGGCGTCGAACAATCCGAGGCTTGAGCGTGAGGGGGCGTTCGTCATTATTTGCGTTCTTGCGCGCAGAGGGCCAGGTGCGCGGCGGAAGGTAGCAAAGAATCGATCGTTCCATCCACTGGATTGTTTGCGGATGCCGCCGCAATTGCATGCGCCGCACCGCGTATGCTACGTTGGCGCGCGTTCTGAGAATCGCGGAGGCGAACCATGGGCCACAAACTGCACCATCCCGGTCATACTCATACTCACACGCATGCGCACTCCAAGCAGGATTTCGCCACGCGTCGTGAATTCCTTGCTTCGCTGATCTCCGCCGCCGTTTTCGTGCCGTGGGCGTTCGGTCAGGAACCAACCCAAACCCCAACCGATATCGCCGAGCGTTTTCGGCAGATGTCCGAGGAATATGAAGCCGAGGGCCTGGCCGCGCCGTTCCGGGGAATCACAACCAACGGGAACGCCATCCCTGACCTGTTCCAAGTTACGCCGAGCGGCGTTTCCACGGAATCGGTTCGCAGCGCCGCCGAGAAGTTCATCGGTTCGCTGACCAGCGTGCAACTTGCCAGGACGATGTTCCCCGTCGAGGACGTCAAATGGCGCAAATGGATGAATCAGCACTTCTACGTGCGCCAGGGAATCAGCTTCCAGGAGATGACCGAGGCCCAGCGCGAAGCAGCCTTCGGCCTGATGCGCGCGTCGCTCAGCGTCAGAGGCCTCGAGTTGACGCGCAACGTCATGCGGCTGAACGAGACGCTCGCGGAGATGGCTGACGACCACGTGTTCCTCGGCGAATGGCTGTACTTCATCACCATCATGGGCAAGCCCTCCGCGAGCGAGCCTTGGGGCTGGCAGCTCGACGGGCATCACGCCATCATCAATTATTTCGTTCTGGGCGATCAGGTGGTGATGACACCGCACTTCATGGGTTCGGAACCAGTCAGGGCAACTTCCGGCAAGTACAAAGGGCTGGTGATCCTGCAACAAGAGCAAAACGACGGTTTGGAAATGCTGCGAGGGCTACCCGACGCACAGCGCCAGCAAGCGATTCTCAACTTCTCCAAAACGGGCAACAACAACTTGACGGAAGCCTTCAAGGACAACGTGGTCCTCGACTACGCCGGGCTACGCGCCAACGATCTGACACAATCTGGGCGTGCCCGCCTGCGCGACCTCGTTCACCTGTACGTCAGCAATATGGACGATGGGCACGCGCGCGTGAAAATGGACGAGGTCGACCGGCATATCGAAAACACCTGGTTCGCCTGGATTGGCGGAGCCGAGGCCAACAGCGCCTTTTACTACCGCATCCAGAGCCCCGTGATTCTGATCGAATTCGACCACCAGCGCCCAGCGAACCTGGCTAAGTTTGCAGCCGATCCCAAGCAGCCCACGCAACAGCACATTCACTGCGTCGTTCGCACGCCGAACGGCAATGATTACGGTAAAGATCTGTTGCGGCAGCACTATCTAGCGCACCCGCACAAGGCTTGAGATTTATCCCTTTTCTCCAGAGAGACAGCCTCTCTCCGCACAGCACCGCTGCTCGACGAGAACGGCATCGACCCGCCAGGGTTATGCCGACGTCACGCTGGATGTAAGGTTGAAAGTACAAAACTGAAAGCGCAAAGTAGAGGCGGACCTGTTTATTTGTGCGGGCCGACTCGGTCGGAATCAAATGTGGGTGACGCGCAGAATGAGACGTGAAGGGCTGCTCTTGTGGATTTTGGCCGCGGGTGTTGCTGCCACCGGCGCCGCTACAACTGTAAGGGCGCAGGATCCACCGCAGCAAGAACCGGACAAACCTGCCGACGCGGCGCCGCCAGCGCCGGCGCCAAAGAAGGCGCCTCCAAAGACCAACAAGGACAATGCCACAGACTCGGCGCCCGATCAGCCTACGTGGGATCCCTTGCGCGCCGAAAAGGATTTGGAAGTCGGGCAATACTACATGCGGAAGGGCGACGTGGACGCCGCGATCGACCGCTTTCAAGA
Organism: uncultured Alphaproteobacteria bacterium; assembly: GCA_963831165.1. GTDB lineage: Bacteria > Pseudomonadota > Alphaproteobacteria > Rhizobiales > Xanthobacteraceae > BOG-931. Next base: position 27,291 of record CAWHPC010000032.1, on the reverse strand, counting down.
CGCGACCTTGGCTAAACCTGGCTATGCGGTTCCCTTCCGGTTCTTGGGCGAGGCGCAGGAAAAGAAAGGGTTGAAGAAGCAGGCCATCAAATCGTATCAGAGGTATCTGGACCTTTATCCGCATGCCGAGGACGGGGACAAAATCAAGAAGAAGCTCGAGAAGCTCTACAAGGAAGTGGAGAAAGAAAAGAAATAGGCGGGACGCCAGGTGCGCGCGAAGTCCGCGGCCGCTTTATTTGCCGGTGAATTGAGCTTGTGCCCTTCAAGAGATCGCGAGAATTTAGCGTGCCAGGTGGTCGAGAACTTTGCGGGCGCGCTCAAACTCAGCGAAGAGTTTCTCCTCCGCACGGAATTCGGGGGAGTGCGAGACCAGGCTGCAGCCGGAGCGGCGGGTGGGATGCTTGACGTGAAGCATCTCGTGGAACAAGACGTATTCCACGGCGCATTGCGGAACGCCGGGGCGGTCCATCCGGCGATTCAGCAGGATGTGGCCGGGACCTGGATCATAGCAGCCGAACTGGCGGCGCCAACTCCTGGCGCTCCAGCCGATGTGGGGACGTTTTAGGTTTCCCGCGAAATATTTTCCATTCAATTCGTCAAACAGCTTTTCCAGATCGAAGTGGCGTCCGCGAGGGCCGGCGGCTCCGGGGCGCACACGGCGGTGGCGCATGCGATTGATACGTGTGCGTGTGAGATGCGAGCGCGCGTATTCGAGGTACGACGACGTCAACTCCACGGGCGCTTTGCGCCGGTAGACGCGGGAAAGGAGCAGCGCTGCGGCCCCTTCAAGGACGGTTAGCGGGGCGCGCCGCAACAGGTCGGAAAAACGCACGTACACGACTTCCTGGCGGCGTCGAATCGTTAAAACGAGGCTGCTGTACGGGTAAAACTCGACGAGGAAGCGCGGCGGCCGTCCGTCGCACCCAAGGCGCGTGAACATGCGTTGAAACAGGGCCGCGCCGCCCAGGGCAATGGAGTGATCGGTGGGCATTCGTTTCGAAATCATTTTACTCTGCTCTTGAAAGCTCAGCCAAACGATGTGCCCGGAATGAAAAGATAAAGGCGCCGAGCAGACGCGGAAAGGTCTGCCGGCCGTCAGTTTCTACGTCTCACTGGCGGCGGAGCCACATTTTTCTTGGCCTTTTCGGCGTCGTTCATGGCGTCGCGGGTGCCTTCGATGGCGTCGTCGAGATTGTCTTTGTAAATCGCGAGTTCGACCCCGTCGGCGGATATTTTGTTAAGAACTTCTAGAAACTCCTTCGTTCGGCTAGCCATCAAGTCAACCGCCGGCCGGATATTCTCCTGCTTCTCCATGCCGAGCTGCATCAGATCGGCGGCATCGTCGACGCAACCCACGTACCCGTTCATCAGCGCATTCAACATTTCGGGGTGCTTGTTCGACGAGGGATGCTGCAACTCGTACTGAAATTTCTTCAAGCGGTCGTCGGCAAAGGTGATGAAGAGTTTAATGCGCTCGTTGGTACTTTCCGCGTCGCGGATCTTGTCGGACTCCGTCGAGGACAGATAGTCTTTTTGCTGCGCAACGAGTTGATCGCAATAAACGGCCACGCCACACGTAAGGGCGGCGGCAAATAGGCAGTTTTGGATGTTCATGTTGGTTTTCTCTCGCGCTTCTTCCATTAGTTTTTCTGGCGGTTTCTGCACTGGTTTCTCGACGGGTTTCTCGACCGGTGTCTCGACCATTTGCTCTGGAGGTTTCTCTTCCGGTTTTCCCCCTGCCGTGTCCGCTCCCACTGCCGGGCCAGATGGAGGTGTCACCACAGCCGGAGGCGGAGTCTCCGCCGGCAGAGCCGGCGCCATCATTGTTTTTTCGCCGGGCCTCCGCGGAAAGAGCATCAGGAGCACTTCGTCGTCCATCGAAGAAAGGTCCCGGCGCACCAACTCCAGTGGCGGCCGGTATTCGAGCGCCACGACCAAGATCTCTTCATCGACTTCACGGACGCCCCTATGAACGTGGATTTGAAACCGCTTATAGCCGCTCAGTTGGTGCTCGGCGTTGGGATGCTCCTTTTTGAGCGCATTGAGGGCCGCGCGCGCGTTGTCGCGGTAACTCTCCATGATCTGCCCGACCGTTACGTAGTCGCGCGTCTGCGAAGCATGGCGGGCTTCGGCAAATTGCTCGTCGCCGAGTTTCTCGAAGAGCTTGGCCTTATGCACCGCGTTAGTCTCTTGGTCGAAGCGCGCTTGGAGGTCGCTGAGTTTGTCGGCTCCAGACACTGGCCACGACAGGCTCACCACCGTCAGCAGTACCAGCGTGCGCGCGCTCCTGACCGGCATACCCTACCTTTTCTCCTCCAGCATGTGCTTCAAAACCTTGCTGCGCTGCTCCGCCTGCCAGACTTGGTCCGGATTCTTGCCTTCGTTCATGGCCAGAAATTTCTGATAGGCCTCCAGCGCCGGCTTCACCTGGTGCAATTCATCGTAGCAGAGCGCGCGAATAAACCACGAAGCTGCCGTGGGCGTCTCGGCCTTCGCGATCACGTCGAGCGCCGCCAAAGTGGCCGGGTAATTTCCCCAAAGGTAGTAAGTGGAGCTGAGGTTCTTCCAAACCACAAGATTGTTCCGATCCCGTTGCAGCGCGGCTTGGAATTCCTTCTCGGCGGAAGCGAAATCACGCTTCTGCAGGTAAATGCGGCCCAAGCCGTCGAGAAGCTGGACGTCGTTCGGAGCGAGGGCGAGCGCGCGCTGGAGCGTGAGAATGGCATCGTTGAGTTTGTTTTGCGCGATCTGGACATCGGCGCGCCGCCGTAGTGAGTCGGAGGACGGAGGTTTTCCTTGGTCGGCGCGATCGATCTCTGTGAGAGCGTCGTCATATCTTTTCTGGTCGATCAACAAATGAACGAAGCGCGCACGTGTTGTGGCATCGGCGGGCTGAAGCACCAAGTACTTCTGATAGGCATCGGCCGCTTCGCGCTTGTTCTGGGCATCCAAGCTCTTCGCCAAACCGAGTGCCGCCGTCGCTGAAGCAGGCTGGACGTTGAGCGCGTTGTGGAATTTCACTTCCGCTTCTGCGAAACGCTTCAGGTTGAAGTACAAGGTTGCGAGATGCAAGACAGCGTCAGCGTCGCGAGGATCCAGGCGTACGGCACCTTCCAAGGAATCCGCAGCGCCGGTGAAATCTCCGGCGCGTTCTTGCGCGGTTCCCAAAAGGATGCGAGGTCGGCTCTGGGCGGGCAACAGCTCTACCGCTTTTCGCAGCGGAGCAACCGCGGCGGCGGGCTCACGCTCCGTGAGCAGGATTCCCAGGTTGAGATAGGCTTCGGACATCTTGGGGTCGATAGCAATGGTGCGTTCGTATTCGGCGCGAGCCTCGTCGCCGCGGTGAAGTGCCGTAAATGCGTAGGCAAGCTGGAAATGGGCGTAGGCTACGTCCGGCTTTTCGGCGATGAATTTCTGGAGCGGAGGTATTGCGGCCTCGAAGCTATTTGTATCGATGTCACGCTGGGCTTCGTCCAAGAGTTCATTCAGGGGATTCGCGACTTTTTGCTTTTTCGATGCCGCCGGTTGCGAAGAAGCGGATTGTGCGCGAGTGACCAGTCGGCTGGTGAGATCGGGCGCAACGCATTGCGCCCCAACAAGGCAAAAGAAACAGATCACCGGGTGCCTGAAAAGTCGCGCGATCGAACACGGGCGGCAAGACTTCATGGTTCGGCGGAGGAAGCGTTCGCTCCATTCGTGATTGTAGCTGAAGGGCCTGAGGATTTGGATGCGCCGTTTGCGGGGCGTTTTGCCTGGCCGTTTCCATTCAAGACCCACGCGAGGAATCGGCCCGTGTGGGACTGGGTGTTGCGCGCGACCTGCTCGGGCGTGCCGGTGGCGATGATCTTGCCGCCCTGGTCGCCCCCCTCGGGGCCCATATCGATCACCCAGTCCGCGGACTTGATGACATCGAGGTTGTGCTCGATCACCAGCAGCGAAGCGCCGGACTCCAGCAGCTTGCGAAACGCCGCGAGAAGCTTGGCGATGTCGTCGAAGTGCAGGCCCGTCGTAGGCTCGTCGAGCATGTAGAGAATGCCGCGATTGTCGGTGCGGGTCAGATGCGCGGCGAGCTTGAGGCGCTGGGCTTCGCCGCCGGAGAGCGTCGTCGCCGACTGGCCGAGGCGCAGGTACCCGAGACCTATTTCGTTCAGGACTCTCAGCTTCGAGATTATCTTGGGGACGTTGATGAAGAAGGTAAGCGCTTCGCGCACGGTGAGCCCCAAAACTTCGTGGATGTTTTTCCCGTGGTAGCGGACTTCGAGGACACCGCTCTTGAAGCGCGTGCCGCGGCATTCTTCGCAGACGAGTTCGACATCGGCGAGAAACTGCATCTCGACGGTGACGGTGCCATCGCCCTGGCAGGTCTCGCAGCGGCCGCCCGGCACGTTGAATGAGAAATGGCCCGCGGTGTAGCCGCGGCGCTTGGAGTCGGGCGTCTCAGAGAAGGCTTCGCGGATGGCGTCGAAAGCCTTGAGGTACGTGGCGGGATTGGAGCGAGGCGTGCGGCCGATCGGCGATTGGTCCACGATGACGACTTCGCGAATTTCGGAATCACCCTCCAGTCGGTCGCAAAATTCTTTGACGCTACTGCCGTTGCGTTTGGCGGCGAGCGCACGATACAGAACGTCGTGAACCATGGTGGATTTGCCGGAGCCGCTCACGCCGGTAACCACCGTCAGAGTTCCCAGCGGCACCATCAGGTCCACATTCTGCAAATTGTGCAGGTGCGCACCGAAAAGGCGTAGGAATCCGCTGCTGGGTTTGTGGCGGCTGTTGGGGACTGGAATGCGCAGCTCTCCGCTGAGATAGCGGCCTGTCAGAGACTTGTGCTCTTGCAGCATGGCATCGTACGAGCCGGCAAAAAGCAGCTTGCCGCCGAGTTCGCCGGCGCCGGGGCCAAGGTCGATCACGCAATCGGCGGCTTGAATGGTGTCGGGATCGTGCTCGACGACCAGGACGGTGTTGCCGAGGTCGCGCAGCGATTTCAGAATGTCGATCAGCCGCTGCGTGTCGCGCGGATGCAGACCGATCGAGGGCTCGTCAAGTACGTAGAGCGCGCCGACGAGATGGGAGCCCAGCGATGTGGCGAGCTGGATGCGCTGGGACTCGCCGCCGGAAAGAGTGGAGGTCAGGCGGTCCAGGGTGAGGTAGTCGAGGCCGACCTCGTCGAGAAATTGCAGGCGCGTGCGGAGCTCTTCGAGAATTCTGTCCGCGACCTTGGCTTGCGTGTCGGTGAGTTGGAGCGTGGCGAAGAAGGCGCGCGCTTCTTTCACCGTCAGCTTGCAGATTTCCGTGATCGATCTTCCGGCGACGCGGACGGCTCGGGCCTCGGGGCGCAACCGGGTGCCGCTGCAATCGGGGCACAGGGCGTAGCCGCGGTAACGGCTAAGAAACACGCGAACGTGCAACTTGTACTTCTTGCGCTCGAGATAGCTGAAAAATCCTTTTACGCCGCCGAAGTCGTTTTCCGGATCGCCTTCCAGGATCAAGCGGCGCTGCTCCTCAGTGAGATGCCGCCAGGCAATGTTGGTGGGGATGCCCTGGGCGCGGGCCCACTTTTTCACGTCCTGGAGCAGCACCCGGTAACGCGGCTTGGTCCAAGGCTCGATGGCGCCGTCATCCAGGGACTTGCTGCCGTCGGGCACCACGAGGTTGAGGTCGAAATCGATGGTGTTGCCGAATCCTTGGCAACGCGGGCACGCGCCGTAAGGGTTGTTGAAGGAGAACAGGCGCGGTTCGGGTTCCTGGTAGATGGTGCCGTCGTTTTTGCACTCGAAGCGGTCGTTGAAGACCAGGCGTTCGACGGGATTGCCGGCAGCATCGGCCACAAATTCCAGAATGGCTTCGCCGCCGCCTTCGCGGTAGCAAATTTCAATCGAATCGATCAGGCGTGAGCGGGATTCCGCACTGACGGTAAGACGATCGACGACGACGAACACGGTTTGCGAGAAGTCGACGTCGAGTAGCGTTTCCGGCGAAGAGAATTCGTGCAGGCGCCCATCCTGGTAGAGACGGTTGAAGCCGCGCTTCTGGATGTCGATGAGCGCGTTGCGCAGAGCCTCTTGCGGAGGAGCGGTCGGCTTCCTCTTGAGCGAGCGGCGCGGGGCCGCGGGCTGCGTCTGGGCGATGCGAAGCTGGTAGACGACGTAGAAGCGGCGGCCGGGCGCGAGCGACAACACTTGCGTGGCGATTTCGTCGGGATTGTCGCGCCGGACCTCGGCGCCGCACTTAATGCAAAAGGTTTGGCCGCAGCGCGCGAAGAGCAAGCGCAAGTAATCGTAAATTTCGGTGGCAGTCGCGACCGTCGAGCGGGGATTCCTCGTCGAGTTCTTCTGGCGAATGGCGACGGCGGGGGCAATGCCGGAGATTTCGTCGACGTCGGGCTTCTCCATGCGCTCCAGGAATTGGCGGGCGTAGGCGGAGAGCGACTCGACGTAGCGGCGCTGGCCTTCCGCGTAAATGGTGTCGAAGGCGAGCGACGACTTGCCCGACCCGCTGACGCCGGTGACCACGGTAATGGCGTTGTGAGGGACTTCCACGCTGACGTTCTTGAGGTTGTGTACGCGGGCGCCGCGGATGGAGATGGTGTCCTGGCTGGTGCTTACCGGGATGAGTTCGTTGGTGGCCAAGGGAAGCTCAGACAGCGCGCCTGACGATCACTGCCTAAACTTTAAATTATACGTCGGCCAGGAAAGCAGCGCAAACGGGCATTCCCGAGCCTCAGGACTGCGAGAGGAGAAACTGCTATTCTAAAACCAATGGACTTTAGAGATGGCTACCCATAAGGTATCTGCACTAATTCCGGCTAAGGCGCTGCAATGAAATATTCTCTAGGGCGTTACGTCTATGGCTTGGCGGCGATTGGTTCCGGTATCTGTGCCTTGGTGTGGCATGACTTCGACGCGCTAGGATACGTTCCTCACCGCGAGATTCTCACCTACATCGCGGCCACCATCGAAATCCTTGGAGGCGTAGCCGTTCAATGGCCGAGAACGGCCCGAGCCGGTGCTGTCGCACTGGGTACAATCTACTTCACCTTCGCCTTGCTGGGGGTACCGCTCATCATTAAGCATCCGCTCGTCTACAATGGCTTTGGCAACTTCTTCGAACAATTCTCATTCGTCTCGGGGGCCGTGATCCTATATGCGTGTTCCGGTCCAATCGCCCCGGCTCGAACGGCAAGATTGGCTCAGATCGGGTACTACTCGTTCGGTATTTGTGTTGTCTCGTTCACACTGGAACAGCTTTTCTATCTCTCTGCAACAGCAAGTCTTGTTCCGAAATGGATTCCGCCTGGACAAATGTTCTGGGCGATAGCAACCACCGCCGCGTTTGCTCTTGCCGCTATCGCTCTACTCACGGGGCTCATGGCCCGGCTCGCGTCTCGATTGACCACGGCGATGATCGTGGGTTTCGGGTTGCTGGTATGGCTGCCGGCGCTCTTTGCCGATCCCCATAGTTTTGTGAACTGGTCCGAAAGTACGGAGACTCTCGGGATCGCCGCGTCGGCGTGGATTGTCGCGGACTTTCTCGGCCACCGTCGCTCAGCAGAGTCTGCACCCGCGAGTCTGGGTTAATGACATTCGCTCTCTGGGTCATCCGCGTTAAAATAGCCAGACGCGAGGGGCTCGGGAACTTTAGCTGTCCAGTGGGCAGATATGGCGGCTTCGCTGCCTAGCCTTAAATTGTACGACTGGCATAATTTCAGGGCAAACGGCGCGTGTCCGCGAAGCCCTAAGGTTCCAGGATCAAACTGATTTCGCCGACGCCGCCTTCTACCTTCAGATGGATCGTAGCGGGAGTCTTGCCGTAGGCGTCGTTGGTGTATTCATCGCCGTCGTGCTTCAAGCCCCGGGCACTGATAGCGCCCACTCCCCCGGAGGCATGGACGATCACGCCAACATTCTGAGGCAAGCGAATCGTCGCCTGCCCCACGCCGCCCTCGATGTCCGCGTCGAGGTCCTTCTTTCGATCGCCGGTGAGGTCGACGTCAACCTGGCCGGCGCCCATGTTCAGGTCGAGCCGCGTCACGGGCACATCGCGCAGGCGGAAGCGGCCTTGTCCGGCACCCATATCGACTTTCAACTCCAGCGGCACATCATTGCTGAAATGCAGATTCCATTCGTTGTGCGAGCCGATAAAGTGACTGCTTTCGCCGTCCTGGGAGATGGTCAATTGTCCGACGCCGGAGGCGACGCTGTAGTCGACCTTCGGATTGGAGTACGAATCGCCGAAGCTGAAATCGGCATCCAGGAGATGGCTCGAGCCACCGCTAATGCTCACTTCGCCGGCGCCCGCCTGGACCGATGCGTTGACGGACTTCGCGTTCTGGAGCTCCACCGTCCGGACTTCGTGCTGCAGTGAGGACGCAAAGCGGCCATTGTGCGAAAATGCGCGCCCGCGCCAAAACAGTGCGGCGAATAGGAGGACAAACGCCAGGATGGCGATGGTTGTGCCGACCGAGGAACCTGGCCGTGCATTCGGATCGCTTCCCTGCCGGCGGTGTGTCGAGTCCCACATCTTGCCCAAGCCGATGAAGATCAGGATGAGCGGCCAATAGGTCCGGATGATCGGCCATGGATAGAAAGCCGGGCGATAATTCGCGTACAAGAAGAGCGCGCCAACCGCGATCAGAATGATAGGAACGACGAGCGGGGGCCTTTCGTTTTGGGCCATCACGAACCTCGTTGCTGTTTAGTACGCATGCGCCGTGGAGAATGTTTCGCTAAGCCCTAGAGAAGCACGATTGCCCGTCAGGATACCGCCATTCACAGAAGCGGGCAACGACGCCCGTTCAGGCGCGCGTTCCGGCGGCTGTGCTAGAGTTCCGGTGAAGGCGCCGAGGTGATCCGATGCCATCGTTCGACAGAGTGATTTGGATCGTGCTGGACAGCGTGGGAATCGGCGCTTTGCCGGACGCGGCAGACTACGGCGACGTGGGGCGCACCACGCTCGGGCACATCGCCGAATCGCGGCCGCTCAAGATTCCAAATCTCGTGCGATTGGGCTTGGCCAACATTGCGCCGCTCCAGCATCTGGACGCCGCAACTGCGCCGCTGCGCCGCCTACGGAAAGGGCGCTACGCACTCTCCGGGAAAAGATACCACCACCGGGCACTGGGAAATGGCGGGGGTTTGGCTCGATCAAGCGTTTCCCGTTTATCCGAAGGGGTTCCCGCGCGAGATCATCGAGGAGTTCGAGCGCCACATCGGCCGCGCAACCCTCGGCAACAAGCCCGCCTCCGGCACCGAGATCCTCAAAGAGTTGGGCGAAGAACACGTGCGCACGGGCAAGCCGATCGTGTACACCTCGGGCGACAGCGTTTTTCAGATCGCGACGCACGAGGACGTGATCCCGGTCGCCGAGTTGTACCGCATGTGCGAAATCGCGCGGAAGCTGCTCGATGGGCCGCATCGGGTGGGTCGCGTGATCGCGCGGCCGTTTGCGGGTGCGCCGGGCAATTTCGTGCGCACGCCCCGCCGGCACGACTATGCCGTCGACCCGCCGAAACCCATGCTGCTGGACGTGTTGGTGGAACGCTCGGTGCCGGTATTCGGCATCGGCAAGATCCATGACATATACAACGGCCGTGGCGTAAAGGACTACGTCACGACGAAAAGCAATGTCGATGGCATGGAGAAGCTTACATCCGCGGTCGGCGAGCGCAAGAACGGGCTGATCTTTTGCAACCTAGTGGATTTCGACATGCTCTACGGCCATCGTAAGGACGTGGAAGGCTTCGCCAAGTCGCTCGAAGAGTTCGACCGCCTGCTACAGGATTTCCTGCCGCTGCTGACAGGCTCCGATCTTCTGATGATCACCGCCGATCACGGCTGCGATCCCGATATGCGCTGGGAAACTACCGATCATTCGCGGGAATATGTGCCGATCCTCGCGTATTCGCCGCAAAGCGGCGCGGGCGTCGACCTCGGCATCCGCGATACGCTCGCCGACATGGGCCAAACCATCGCCGAAAACTTTAACGGCGTGATTCCGCACGGAAAGAGTTTTCTGCGGGAGATCGGCAAGCCGTCGGCGCAGTCTGCTCGATAGTTGCCGCCGCCTACCCCCACCCCCGGGTATACAGCGAGTTGTGAAATATCCCATTGATTCTACGAGGCTTGCAGGTGCGAGTGTGTGTCACACGAACACACATCGTTCGGAAGATCTGCGTGACTCGCCAGCCCGCAACCACGTTTTTTCGTAAGAGTGGCAAACAAAGGACTTACGAATTTCGGAGTGCGCAAGCTACTGTAAATGCAGGGCTTGCAAAATGGCGTTTTTGCGAATCGATGCACCTAAATACGGCTGGTTTGGGAGTGCCCAGGTTTTGCGGTTTGGCCGGGCCCGACGCTCGACCCAAGACCCAGGTTCAAAAACCGAACCTGGGGCACCCTCCGCGTTATTGTGAGTTGTGAGTGGGTGAGGTTTTCTGGTTCGATCGACGGCTTGGCCCATAAACAAAAAAGGCGGCCTTTTGGCCACCGTGGTCTGAACGCGTTGTTACCCGAGCGTCATGTTAGCAGAATCGATCAGGTTGTCAAGGGAAAAACTTGCTTGCCTGAGAGGCCAACACTAAAAGGCTGGGAATTAGGCTGTCGACCTCCTACGAGGATCGCCCTCAACGCACAAGCCCGTCAAGTCCAACATGATCACTGAATTCCAACGTGAGAACCGCTAGTTGCCGGAGGTGGCGCCACCCGGGCTGCCGGGAGCGTAGTAGCCGTTGCGGGTGCGGGCGGTCAGCTTGCCGCGGCCGCGCGGTGGGATGACGTCCACCTGCACGGTGCGAAACGTACCGTCGCGCTTTGTGTTCGTGGGGTAGTAGGCCAAGGTGTATTGGTTGCGAATGTCGTGGGCCACGTTCTCGCAGATGTCCTTCACGTCCGCGACGTTTTCCGGGAAGAAGGCCAATCCGCCCGAGGCCTTGGCGATGTCTTCCAAAGCTCTTTTTGCGCGCTTGGCGTTTTTCTTGCTCTCTTCGCTCAGCAGACCGATGGTGTAGATGACGGTGTCGGTCTTCTGAATCTCCTTGATGGTTTTTTCGAGCGAATTGTGGCTGGTATTGTCTTCGCCGTCGGTAACCACCAAAAGGACCTTTTTATCCTTGGAGCCCTTCTTGCACGGCGAACAACAGGACGTATTGGCAAAAGTAGCAAAGCTGCATGTTACGGATGCTGGTTCCATGGGTTGGACAATCCGAACCAGGAACGTGCTGGTCCATGACGATTGCCAAACCGATGAGTTGCCTACGGGCGGGCAAGGCGGCGGCGGTACGGTCGTCGGCGACTTGCGACGGGCGATGCGGGCGATGCCGGGTCCACGAGGCTGAACAGGAGCAAGGCCACGGCGAACCACATCGGCCGGAGCCGTCGAGGAACCTCCCGCTGCTCAGGTAGGGCCAATAGGCTCGACCAAGGGAGGGCCGGAAGTGGTCGGCAAAGTCGCGCAGCAGCCAGTACACGTTGCCGCGGGATGGATGAGGAGCATGAACAGAAGGGAGGGAATATACCAGTCGCACGGCCCGGTCGCGCAGGAACTGCCCAAAACCCTTCCGGTCGAACGCTTCCCGGCACAAAGTAGCCGGCGATCAAGAACAACAACCCCATGAAGAATGCCTGGAGGAAGGTCTGGTAGGTGGCAAAAATCACCGTCACCAGGAGAAAGTTACCAGCTTGGGTCTTCCATGAAATACCAACTGCCCAGGTGGCTGTAGGTGACCGCCGCGTGCATGCTTACCACCAGGACGATCACACCCAACGCAGATTGTCGATGAAGTCCAGCCGGGTGCTGGTCATGACAGCCGGAGCAGACATCTCATCGGCATAAGCGTTTCGCGAGGCAATCGCGGGGTGAGGGAATCAATTGCCAAAGTTCAATCGGAACACCGTGGCATAGGGATCGGTTCTGGCCGGTTGTTTGATCCTGATTAGGGTGGAGTTCTTCTCGATGGCGCTCGTGTAGTGGGCTTTGCCAAGGGAAGCGTCGAGCAGCTCCAACTTGGTCAGACCGGTGCGGGCAATTCGCGCGGATCCCCTCGCCCGCGGCGGATGGCCAATGGGTCACATGCAGGAAGATGCTTTGGAATTCATGGTGGCGTAACATTGGAACTCGTTCGTTCGTTCCGCCGAACACTCCGGGACGGACCGTGCCGTAAATGGCTTCGCCGTTAGTGGATGTCCATTTGCCCAGCGCGTCGATAATGGCCAGATGCTGCAACGGAAACTCCCCGTCCGCCGTCAAGCCGACGTTCAACACGAAATCGCCGCCCTTACTCGCGCGGTCGATCAGGTTGCGAATCAAATCCGCCGGCCGGCGATAGTTGGTGGCGGTCTTGACCCAGCCCCAGTTGTCGTCCTCGGTGTCGGTCATCACCACCTCTTCGAAGTAACGGTTTTGGCGCGAACCCCGCAACTGGTTCTCCGGCGTGGCGTAATCGCCGTCGGTGGAAGCAACGCCGCGGCCAAGCCATCATTAACGAGGGTATTGGGACTAACCAACCAGACAAAAGAGCAATACGTTTTTTTTTTTTCTGATCTACTGGTTCAGGTTGGTCTTGCTGGAAGCACCCGCGCCGGGCAGGCAGACTGTGCCCCATGGCGCAATTGCTCTCGGATCCCACCATCCTCCAGGCGGCGGGGACTCCGCCCAAGACGATCGCGGAATTCGTCGGACGTCTGGCCACCGGAACATCCGGGGTGTCGATCGCCGTCATGCACAGCCCGGCGGGGTGGTCGGAGCCGGGGCAACGGCCCGAGTTCGACGAGTACACCGTGGTGATCGAGGGTGAGGTCCTCGTCGAGACCGAAGACACCTCGTTCTCCGTGGCCGCCGGCCAGGCCTCGGTGTCGCCACGCGGGACAGTGGGTTCGCTACTCCACCCCGACGGCGGGCGGGGCGCGCTACGTGGCGGTCTGTGTCCCGGCCTTCGCCCCCGACACGGTCCACCGCGACGACCATCCGTCAGGCACCCTGTGAAGCCGCCGTCAGAACTCGATGGTGCGGATCGGCTCGGTGCCGTCCCAGGATGCGCTCTGGGCCCGCATGAATGCGAAGAAGCCCCCGAACCCGCTCGTCTCGACGACCTCGTTCACGGTTCCGCCGTGTGACGGCGAGTCGAAGTACGAGAACCGCTGATCGGGAGTGAGCCCGCGGCCCTGGTAGTAGGGGACCCGACCCTTGGCCCGGTACGACGCCAGGGCGGCGTCGTACTCGTCGGTGAAATGGGCCACGTGATGGAGCCCGTTCCCGTAGTCGGACTGGAAGTCGCGGTAGGGAGAGGGCTGGTCGTCGAGCGGCTGGATCAGCTCGACTTGGAGATCGCCGGAGTAGGTGATGGCCACGGCGATGCGGGCCGCGGTGGGCTCACCGCGGTAGACGAGGTCGTGGAGGGGCGGCGACGGCAGGTAGAAGAACGGGCCTACGTCGAGTGCCTCGAGCCAGTGCGCCATAGCGGCCGAGATGTCGTCGACGACGTACCCCAACTGGCCGATCGGCCCGAGGACCGAGCCCGAGGCTGAGGCCGGACCGTCCATGGCATACCTCCCCTGGCACTGGTCGCCCTCCGCTCGGGGCGACGGTCGCGTAGACGGTGACGCGCCGGTCCATACAGTGACACGCCTCGCTGCAGCGGGGTCCCCGGGAGCATGCTCTCGGGACGCGATCGAGCTCCCGAGTGGAAACGGTGGCGGCGTCGCTCAGGACACGCGGGGGGCCCGGCGGCGCTGCCTGCGCACCAGCACCCCTCCCGCCACGAGCAGCACCGACGCGACGGCGACGCTCTGCTCGATGTCGGCCCCGGTGAAGGGCAGGCCCGGGGCCGGCGCCGCCTGGGTCTGGGCGGGCACCGGGACGTGGGGTGACTGCGAGCTCAGGAAGCCGGGCGGCACCGAAGGACCCGATCCCACGATCTCGACGGGGCCCGGAGTGCATCCGACGTAGCAGGGCGTGGCGAAGGCCGGGAGTGACAATCCGATCGTCACCCCACCCGCCACGACCGCCCCAGCGATGAGCTTGCGAATCACTGGCCTCAGGCTAACCGCGGCGACGGGGGCGACCGCGGATTCATGACCGCCTCGACCCGGGGCGCTCAACCCGGGGCGCTCAACCCACGGCGACCACCGGGGCGGTGAGGAGATCGTTGGCCGTCGATCCGTGGAAGTTGGCCGAACCGAACGTGAACACGCCGCCGTCGGCGCCGACGAGCCAGTCGCCGCCACCCCCGGGGACGGGCCGCATGGCCACCACCGGCTTGGCCAGCGCCAGGGCCCCGGTCGACCCGTAAAGGGGGCGCCGAAGGCGAAGATGCCGCCGTCCGACGCGACGAGCCAGTACCCCCCGCCGGGGGCGGCCGCCATGCCGACCACCGGCTTGCGCAGTCGGACCGCTCCCATCGACCCGGCGAACCGGGCGTCGCCGAAGGCGAAGATCCCGCCGTCGGAGGCGACGAGCCAGTACCCGTTGCCGTCGGGTGTGGGCGCCATGCCCACGATGGGGGCGGCGAGCCGTTTACCGCCCATCGACCCGGCGAAGCGGGCGTCGCCGAAGGCGAAGACCCCGCCGTCCGAGGCCACCAGCCAGTGCCCGTCGTCCGACGCCGTGTCGGCGGTCCCGACGACCGGCGCCACGAGCCGCAGCGCCCCAGTCGAGCCGTAGAAGCCGTCGCCGAAGGCGAACACCCCGCCGTCCGAGGCCACCAGCCGATACCCGGGCCCGGCCGCGTCGAGCACACCGGCCTGCCCGGAGTTGGGGCTCACCATGAGCGAAGACTCGTCGACCGCCTCGAAGGCGCTGGCCGGGATGGTCTTCAGCTCGTCGACGAGCGCGAGCGGCCACGCGGATCGGCGGTGCCGCCGAAGTACCAGTTGCTCCCGTTGTCGGCCAGGATCAGCCCGTACTGCTGCATGCGCGCAGCACGACCTGCGCCTGGGCCGAGTAGCGGGAGATGTCGAAGCTCGCCTTGAGGCGGAACCGGGCCCCCATCGGGGGCAGGTGAGGGTCGATGCGCGGCCCCGGCCGCGTGTCGTGCCGGCCAGAGATAGCTCTGTCCGTCGTCTCGGCCGTCATCCGGATCGCATGGGTGATCTGCCCCGACTGCACCTCGTCGTAGCTCACCAGTCCCGGCAGGATCGGCAGACCGGCCGCGTCGGCGGACGTCCAGCCGGCCGGGCGCAGGGCGTTGGAGCGCAGGTTCCAGATCGCGCCCGAGCCCGCCGTTGATCCAGCCGGCGCGTAGTGCGCGTCGTAGAGCTCGTAGAGCGTGCACGTGGTGGGGTCGATCATGATGGCGTGCCGGTCGCCGCCCGACGCTCGGCCCGCCCTCGATCGGGGTGTCGGCGCCGAACGGGTACGGGCCGGGGTCGCTCTCGTCGCGTACTGGAACGTCACGTTCACGAAGGGATGGTCCGGACGACACGACCGTGAATGGCATCCCGTACGGAACGGTGGATCCCCGAAGGGCCCAAGTCGGGATGCAGATACGTCGACGAAGACGTCCATGCGGCGAGCCACGCTTTGCTGTGGACGTCGACTGGAAGGTTCGAGATCTGTGTGTTCCAAATGTTGTCTGATGGGAACACTTCATGGAACGCCGGGGGGAGGGCTGGCGAGGGCGGGCGATACACCCCCCACGGGTGTCAAGGCCCCGCAGCACACGACCGGCGGGCGGTCGAGCCGGATCCCCGCTCGGCGCATTACGCCGCTGCCAGCTTCTCCTCGATGCGCTCGATCTCGCGTTTCACGTCCGCCAGAAAGGCGAGGGAGTGCCGCTTGTCGTCGTGCAGTAGCTCCTCCACGACCTCGTCTATGTCGTCGGTTGACGAGGATGTCGTCTAGTGCTCGCGTCGAACTGGTGACCCATGCTGGTTGCATCGGCTCAAGATCCAAGAACCCTTAACACTGCGCCCCCACAACGGGATTGTCACGGGGGACGGGAAGATTGCTTCGGTAACGTGACCTCGCTGGCGGGGTTACCCAATCGCAGAGGGGATCGGGCACGACCACTCCACCCTGCTCGCCTTGTCGGCGGGGTCACGGTCACCGTCTCCGGCCCCTGCCGTGGCACTGCGGCTGGAACCGCACCTGGCTGACACGAAGCATGGGTGCGCTCGCACTGAGTTTTGTACAGTTCCGATTGGCAATGAGATGTCGAATGGATGCCCCGACAACACGTCTTCTGTCGCCACAAGCCGACTTCCTTGATGAATGACCAGCTTCCCTTGCCAAACCGTTCGGGTGCGGAGCCTTCCTTCGAGGATATTGAGACGGCCCATGATGGTTCCGGTCGATGCCTGAGTGCTGCAGCCTGCCAGAACCGTCACGATCAGGAACCCCGTATGCCTAAGCCCTCAACTATGTCCCATGAAGAAGTATAGCTGTTGAGAGCCTGATTTGGTTCCCGCCGGGCTGTGGGGAGTCCGCCCGATACGGGGCAAACGCTTCCTGATGAAAAGATTGCTTCGGTAACGTGCCGCCTACCCTGGAGGTGGGTGCCGGTCGTACAGCAGAGGCCACCGAACCCAGGTGCTTCCTGCCATCGTCCCTCACCAGGGTCCATCGGTTCAGGTCGCCCGTGGTCGTTCTCAGAGAGCGAAGGGGCACCCTCCCACCAAGTCACGCCAGTCCGTAGAAGCACAGAGCAAACCGCGGCGCATCAAGGGCTCCACCAGGTCGTCGGCGGGTGCGAGTACCCACCGGGCCGGATGATGATAGGCCGAGGCCGTGCTCGCCAAAGGCCAGCGCCCGCCCCTCGCGCTCGACCGTCTCGTCAGCATCATCGAGGGGTGGCTGCACGCCGCTCCTTTGCGCCTGCGGTCCGTCGTTGGAGGCATGGTCTGGGACTCCAGTATGCGCCCATCACAACGGAAACACCACATGGAGTGAGGCAATCGTCACCCAACCGCCACAATCCTCATTCCAGGGTAGGGCGACGCCGGGGACGTTGAGCCACGCCGCCCACCCTCGGATCGGGAACTCGGGCGCACCGACCCGCCCGGACCGGCGTCCCCGCCTGCGCCGTCCCGTCGAGGGCGACGGCGCTCGACAGCACGACCACGAGCCGAGAACGGGCGAAACGCGGGACCGGCCAAGGGAGTCCACCGGCGCCTGCCCCGCCTGCCCCGCATCCCGCCACCATCGGCGCGTCGCCCCCCGGCATTGACGGTGGGCGGCCAATCTTGGGCCGCGTTGGCGGCGGCAGGCCGCCATCGCCCACGCCGTGGTCGGGCGCCACCGTCGGGATCAGAGGTCCGGCGCCACCGTCCTCCCTCGGTGCGGGCTGAGCTCTCCGGCTCGGCCCACGCCGCCGCAGGGTGAAGTTCTCGGCCGTCCGTGCCGACAACGCAACGGGACCAGGGGGAGCGGCGCGCCTTGTCAACGGATGCCTCATCTACAACACTGGTCGACCCTGCCCCCGGAGCCCGCTGGGTCCCGGCCCGTGCCACCCGAGCGACCCGAGCTGATCGAGACCCCCATGACAGCCCGACGAGCACGACAGCACGCCGGACCCCCCAGCTCGAGACCGACATCGGCGAGACCGTGCACGGGCTTCGCCAGGGGACGGGGCCGGCGGCGGCGGCTCGGGCATCCGTTCGCCGACCCGCCGCGACGGCGTCCCCGTGGACGCATCGCAGGGCGGGCGACGCATGGGCTGCGATCGACAGCCCACACCGCAACGGCGATCGCCGGCACCGGCCTCGACACGCCACTCCACCCACCTGCGGATCAGCCCGTTGTTCGCCTGCCTGGGAGCACTCTCCCTCGTCGTGGCGGGAGCCGCCCTGGGCTCGCTCGGCGCCGGAGCGCGTCGGCGGCAACCGTGGCCGACCCCGGGAACGGGGGTGGCCACGTGTCGATCATGAATTCGATGGCGCGGGCCTTCGCCGACTCACCGGCCGCGGCCGCCCTCCCGCCGCCACCGCCCCGCCCGCACCGCCCCGCCGTCGCTCGCCGACGCCCCGGCGCTGCGGCCCCACGAGATCTTCGGCTTCGCCCCCTACTGGACGCTGCCCCGAGCGCGTCGGGGTTCGACGTCAACGGGCTGACCACGCTCGCCTACTTCAGTGTCGACGTGAACGCCGACGGGACGCCTCGACCAGACCGGCGCCGGGCTGGAACGGCTACGAGAGCCAGGCGCTGGCCGACCTCGTCACCCGGGCCCACGCCGCCGGTCGACCGGGTGGTGCTCACCGTGACCGTGCTTCGACCAGGGCGTCCCTCGACGCCATCACCTCTGACCCCACCGCCGGCCCGCGCTCTGGCGGCGCTCTGGTCCAGCTCGTCGCGGCCAAGAACCTCGACGGGGTCAACATCGACTTCGAGGGCGAGGGCGAGCGCGGACCAGGCCGGGCCTCACCACGCTCGTCGACCGCGGTGTCGGCGCGCCTGCACGCCGCCAACCCGCACTGGCAGGTGACCATGGACACCTACGCCGTCCTCGGCCGGGGACCCGATCGGCTTCTACGACATCCCGGCCCTGGCCCCGGCGGTCGACGGGTTCTTCGTCATGGCCTACGACATGAACGACCTGAACGCCGCCGTCGTCGACGTCGCCGCTCACCGGTCGGCCATGTTCACCGACCTCACGACCGTCGAGCAGTACGCGGCGGTGGTGCCGCCCGCCAAGGTCATCCTGGGCGTGCCCTTCTACGGCTACGACTGGCCGACCACCGACGGGACCGCTCACCGCGCCAGGCCACCGGGCCGCGGCCAGCCCCTCACCTACGGCCAGGTCTTGGCGAGCGGGCATCCCGTCTACTGGGACCCGGTCGACCCAGACCGCCTGGACGTCGTACCAGGTCGGCACCCAGTGGCACGAGACCTTCTTCGACGACCCCACCTCCCTCTGGCGCTCAAGGCCCAGCTGGCCAACAGTCTACCACCTCGCCGGCGTCGGCATCTGGGCCCTCGGGATGGACGGCAACGACCCCGCCATGCTGGCGCACTGATGGGCAGCGCCCCCATCGTGAAGGGGCTGAAGCCCGGGCCGAAGGCGAGCGCGGTGACGACCACGACGACGACCAGCGCCCCGCCCAGCTACAGCTACAGCGGCACATGGGACAGACCCCGGTGACGCTCAGCACCGTCAACGCGCGTCACTCGCCGGCGCCGCGCTGACGCCGTCGTCTGCTCTGCTCACCGGGTTCACCACCAACGACCCGCAGCGAACCTGTCTCGTCGAATCGGGGTTCTCGGTGGCGGCCCTCGACGGCTCACCGGGCATCTACGTCGTGGAACGCGATGCCGCCGGCGGACTGCGCCGCGGGCACCTGGGAGTTCGCCGCTCCGACCGGTCCGCCACCGGGCACATCGACGACGACGACCACGTCGACCGATCCAGCGTCGACGACCACGTCGACGTCCACCACGACGTCGACGACGGTCGGGCACTACGGGCCCGCACAGCGCCATCCGGTCACAGCACCCGGGTGGCGTGGCCCTCCCAGTACCGCTCCTTCAAGAGGCGCTTGTAGAGCTTTCCGTTGGGGTCGCGTGGGAGCTCGGTGACGAAATCCACGGTGCGGGGGCGCTTGTAGGCGGCAGCTGCTCCCGGCAGGCGGCGATCAGCTCGGCCTCGAGGTCGGGCCCGGCAGGACGGTTCGACCAGCTCGACCACGGCCTTGACGGCCTCGCCCATCTCGGGGTCGGGGACCCCGATGACCGCGACGTCGGCCACGAGGGGATCGGCGGCCAGGACGTTCTCGGCCTCCTGGGGATAGATGTTCACCCCTCCGGCGATGATCATGTGCGCTTGGCGGTCGGTGAGATAGAGATAGCCGTCCTCGTCGAGCAGCCCGATGTCGCCGAGGGTCCGCCACCCCCGGGTGTCGACCATCGACGCCGTGGCCGACGGGTCGTTGTGGTACTCGAAGAGGTCGGCGCCCCTCGAAATAGACCACGCCCTCCTGGCCCGGACCGAGCTCTTCCCCGTCGGGACCCCGATGTGCGCCGGCGACGGCGGTCGGCCCACCGACCCCGGGATGGGCCAGCCACTGCGCGGCCGTGATCCACGTTGATCCGATGTCCTCGGTGCCGGCGTAGTACTCGTCGATGATCGGTCCCCACCACTCGAGCATCTGCTGTTTCACGGCGACCGGGCACGGGGCCTCGGCGTGCACCGCCGATCCGCAGACTCGACAGGTCGAACCCGAGTCGCTGCGCCTCGGGCAGGTGCAGCATCCGGACGAACATGGTGGGGACGAACTGGGCGTGGGTCACGCCGTGGCGCTCGATCAACCCGAGGCACTGTGCGGCGTCGAAGTGCTCCATGACCACGACCGTGGCCCCGAGGCGGAGCATCGACATGGAGTAGACGAGCGGAGCCAGTGGTACAGCGGTGCGGGTGACAGGTACACCGACGCCGGCCCGGCCCACGTGCGGCCGACCGCCAGATGCCGATGTCCTGCACCAGCACGGCGGACTGTCGCCCATCGGGGTGAGGGGGAGCGCCTTGCGGACCCCCTTGGGTGGACCCGTCGGTCCCGACGAATAGAGCATCTCCCGGCCCTCGCACTCATCGTCGATGGGCGTCACCGGGAACGCCGACACCGAGGCCTCGGTATTCGGCGAATCCCGGGCTCGATGGTGACCGATAGTCGGACCGGCACCCGGGTGAGGTCGAGGGTGGTGACCACGTCTGCCATGGCGGGAGAGGTCACGAGGGCGGTGGCGCCACAGTCGTCGAGGATGTACTGCACCTCGGCAGGCGGCGAAGGTGACTGTTGAGCGCGGTGTAGTAGCAGGCCCATCGCTGCGCCGCCCACGCCCACTTCGAGGTAGGTGGCGCAGTTCCCATCGGATCGGCGAGATGGTCGCCGGGGCCGAGCCCCTGGTAGCGGAAGATCGGCGCGGCGGTTGAGGCGTCGTAGAGCTCGCCGATACGACGACCGGGGCGCCGGCCGAGACCATCGCCACAGCCGCACGTCGGGCGTCTCCGCGGCCCGTGCCGCCAGGTGGATGAGGGAGGGAGGCCCGGGAACTGGCTCATGGGCCCTTCGCCATGTCCAGACGGCGCGTTCAGTAGGGGGTCACGGTGTGATTCTTGCCGATAGCGACCATCCTCATGCACAGTGGCGTCGGGAGGAGCAATGGGCGAGCTCGTGCGGGTGTCAGAGGTCGACGACGGCGTCGTCACCGTAGTGCTGGACCGGCCCCGGAAGAAGAACGCGCTCTCGATCGCGCTCCGCGACGAGCTCAGCGATGAGCTGGACCGACTCGCCCTCAACGGGCGCCGTTCCGGGTCGTGGTCCTCGCCGCCGAGCAGGTGACACCTTCTGCGCCGGGTACGACCTCGCCGAAATTCCAGGTGCAGGACCCGGTCCAGGAGCGCTTGGAGCTCCGCCGACCGCTTCCACCGCACCGTCTTGTCGTTTCCACTTCCCGTCGTGGCTGCGGTCCAAGGCCGCGCTCGCGGGAGGCTTTGATCTATCGCCGATGTGCGACATCCGGATCGCAGCCACCGACGCTCGCTTCGGCCACCCCGAGCAACGGTGGTCCGACGTCGTCTTCACGCCCCTTGCCGACCTCGTCAGCTCACCGCGCCCACCGACCTCTGCCTCGCGACGGGCGTCGATGCGACCACGGCGCTGCGCATCGGCCTCGTGTCGAGTGTGGTCACCGTCGACGAGCTCGCCGACGACGGCTCGAACGGCAGGCCCTGGTGGCGAGCAGGCACGCGACGCGCTCATGCGGACGAAAGGCGAAGCGCTACGACGAGCCGGGTATCGACCGGAGGCAACCACGCTGGAGCTGTAGTCCGACCCGCCACGGTCAACCCTGCTGTCCGATCCCCGCCAACCCGGAACCCGGCTCGGACACCATCGCCACATCGACAAGCCATGGCCTTTCTCTCGACACTCGAGGTCACCGCACCGACGGCACCAACCGCCTCCGCCGGCTGGACGACGCACGACCTCGTCGCCCACCTTACCGCCGGAGCGGCCGAGATGGCCAACCTGACCGAAGCCGTGGGTGTCGCCGGGGAAGAGGAACGGGCCACCAAGGTGTTCGCCGAGCAGAAGCCCCATTCGTGGCCATGGCCGACGACCTGCGCACCCGGTTGGTACTCGAGGCCATTCGGCTCAGCTCGGCCGTCGAGGCGCTGACGCCGCGGGCCCCGCGCACGACCGTTCCTTTACGCGGGGCGACGAGTTCGCGCACGTCGGCGCTGGCCATCCACGGGCGCAGCGAGGCCGATCCATGGTTGGGACTTGGCCGGCGACGACGACGTAACGAAGCAGGCGCCGGAGCTCCTCGGGCAGCCCGAGCTCACCGCGGCCACCATAACATGCTCAACACCATGCTCGACACGTCGCCCGAAGCCGTATCCAGCACGCCCTCGCTGGTGCAGCAGTTGCTCACCGACCTTGGCCACCTTCGCCCATCCCGGGCACCCGGACGTGGTGCTCGTTGTCCACCACGGGCGGGCACGCCTCGAGCTCGACGAGCCTGACCCCGATGCGGCAGCACGCGCCGATGCCGGCACGCGGTTGCTCACGCTGTGGGGCCGGAGTTCGCCCCTGCGGCGGGTCGACTGGTGCGACAGCCCGGTGGTTCGGCCCGAGTCGCCGCCTTTCTGTGGGGGGCCGGGCCGCCGCTGAATACCGCCTTGTCCGAAACCCGCTAGCTCCACCGTCGGCCTGGGCAGGATGACCGCATGGTCGAGGACTTCGAGCGCTGCTACGGGGCCGTGCTCGGCACGCGACGCCCGCTTCGACGGCTCGTTTACGTGACCGCCGTGACCTAGACCACATCTACTGCCGGCCGCTGTCCCGCCCGGACGCCAGCGGCACGCAACGTCCGCTTCTACCCGAGCGCCGCCGCGCAACGAGCCGGTTTCCGCGCCTGCAAGACGATCACAACACCTTCGCCCAGATCCCCCAATGGAACGTGCGCCAGGACATCATGGCCCGCGCCATGCGCATGATCGGCGAGGGCATCGTCGACCGCGACGGCGTGTCCGGCCTCGCCGCACGCCTCGGCCTACAGCCCCGGCACCTCAACCGGTTGCTCGTGGACGAGGTCAACGGGCACCGTCTGCTCGCCGGCCCAGCGGGCCCGACGGCGCGCGTCTTGGTGGAGGAAGCCGGCGGTTGCCGTTCGCCGTCGGTAGCGCTGTCGCCGCCGACTTCGCCAGCGTTCGGCAGTTCAACGACACCATCAAGATCTTCGCCTGCACCCCGACCGAACTGCGCCGTCGACGGCGGCTGGGCTCGGGGCCGTCCGCTGACACCCTGAGCCTGCGCCTCGCCCTGCGCCTTCCCCTGACGCCCGGCGCCTTGGCCTTCCTGGCCCGACGGGCCATACCCAGGTGGAATCGGCGACCGCGGGCACGTTCGCCCCGGACGCTCACCCTCCCGCACGGCGCCGGGGTCGTCGAGCTCACCGCCGACGGCGGCACCGTACACGCCCCGGCTCGCCCTGGACCGCAACCTGCGCGACCTGACCCCGGCAATTGGCCTGGCGCCTGCTGATCTGGATGCCGACCCCGTCGCGGTAGCCGACGCTGGGGGCCGACCCATGGGCCCATGGCTCGACTCACGCCGGGCCTCCGCGTCCCCGGCACCGTCGACCCCCAGAGTCGCCATCCGGGCCGTCGTCGGCCAGCAGGTGTCGGTGGCAAGTGCCGGCGCCCTGCTCGGCCGGGTGGTCGCCGCCGCGGCGTCTCGGTGGCCGACCCCGGTCAGGAACCGCTCGGGAGATCCTGCGCACCGTAGCTCCAGAACCAGGCGACGATCGCGGCGATCGACCCCGAGCGCCTTTCCATGCCCCGACGCCGGGCCCGCACGGTGGTGACGCTGGCCCAGGCATTGGCGGGCGGAGACCTCGCGCTCGACGCCGGTGCGGACGCCGAGGCCGCCAGGCAGGCGCTCCGCGCCATCCCGGGGATCGGCCCATGGACCGCCGGCTCCTGCATGCGGGCCTCCGACACCCCGACGTGATCCTGTCGGGCGACCTCGGCGTCCAGCACGCCATCGCCGGCCTCGGCCTGCCCTCGACACCTGTCGCCGTGGACGAGGTGGCACGCCGGTGGCGGCCGTGGCGCTCCTACGCCAGCCTCCATCTCTGGGCGTGGCGCCCCAACGAGGAGGCCCGGGCATCATGACCCGCGACTGCACGCGCCGCGTGATCGCCAGCCCGCTGGGCCCGATCATGCTGGAGGCGGATCGGGCCGGCCGGTTGAGCGTCGCCGTGCGCTTCACCGACACGGTGGAGCCGGGAGATTCCTTCACCGCGTCCGCGACGACGCTCCCGACCTCGACGTGGGGGAGACCGGGCAACGGGAGTTGGACGATGCCGCGGCGCAGATCGGCGAATACTTCGGAGGTGAGCGGCGCGCGTTCGACCTCGACGTGGTGATGCCGGGCACCGCATTCCAGCGGCGCGTGTGGCGTGCGCTCCAGGACATCCCCTTCGGCACGACCGTGACCTACGGCCAACTGGCCGCCCGCATCGGTCGGCCGGGCGCGGCACGCGCCGTCGGTCATACCAACGGCCGAAACCCGGTCCCGCTCGTCGTGCCGTGCCACCGCGTCATCGGATCCACCGGTGATCTCACCGGGTACGGCGGGGGCCTCGACGCCAAACGGTTCCTGCTCGACTTCGAGTCCGAAGTGCGCGCCCGCCCCGGGGGTGCCGCCCGTGGCGTGCGCAGTGCGGCACAGCGGCTGAGCCGAGTCAGTCCTCAGGCTGCGTCGTGAAGTCTTCGGTCTCTCGGACCGCCATGGCCGTGCCCCACACGCCCACGACGGTGCCGGCCAGGGCGAGGGCGACCAATGCCGTCACGGCCGCACCGCTCGGGCCGTCCTCCAGCCCCATCATGGTCACCGCCACGACGAAGACGGAAGGGACCGCGCCCACGTAGAGCAGTGGCCGGCTGATCCGACTTTGCCCTTGGGGTCCCGAGGCGATCCGCCTCAAATTCATCGCCGCCATCGAAGTAGCTATCGACGGCCGCCACCGGTACCTGAAGACCGTTCCCCCGATCGTGCCTGTCCGACCTCGATTCCGGCCCTGTCGCTCACGGATAGTGACGTCGTTTTCCCGGATCGTGAGACACGGGATTCCCGGGCCCCCGCCCCGGGGTGCCGGGTGCCAGCGGCGCCTCCTCACTTCTTGTGCCAGCGCGGGTCATCGGCGGGGCGGGCATCCGACGACGGCGCGCGCTGCTCGCTGGACGCGTCGTCCACCGCACTGATGTCAGGAAAACGGGCGTGCGGGAAGCGGCCGCCGATGGCAATATGCGGGGCGGTGGAGTACTTGGCGGTACGCGGAGATGCCACGCAGGTGGTCGAGAAAGCTGCAAGGAACACTGAGACGGGGCTATCCGCTCCCGAGGGCATGGCACGCGCTTCCCGCCTACGGGACCTCGGCCGCAGCCTTGTGCGGTTTCCGGTACACGCGTGAACCGCACCGGACGTGGAAACAGACCATGATCCCGAGACGGTGTCCCAAGTGCCAACGACTCATCGACGAGTCCGAGATCCACGCCACCGACCCGTCGGTCAACCCGTTGTGGGCCGTGCCGGACCTCGACGACGCCGAGACGCACTCGACGCCGGCCGGGCCGAACGGCGTCGCCGGCGCTCTGCGACATCCCGCACCGGACGCGGCGCCACACGGAGCCGTCCCCGCGACCTGAGCAGGTCGACCGGCATCGTGACGGCCGGGACATCTCGCACCGCGGCCGGACATCTCGGGAACTCTGCGCCAGTATCTGGGGCGTGTTCCACCGCAGCGCGCACGTCTATGACCTTCTCTATGAGGCGGCCGGCAAGGACTACGCGGCCGAATCCGCCGCCATCCACGACCTCGTCCAGGCGCGCACACCCGGTGCCACCTGTCTGCTCGACGTGGCCTGCGGCACCGGTGGCCATCTCGTCCACCTGCGACGGTGGTACGAGGTCGTGGGGGTGGATCTCGACTCGGCGATGCTGATCGAAGGACGCCGACGCCTCCCCGATGTCGAGCTCGTCGAAGGCGACATGCGGCGCTTCCGGCTAGACCGGACCTTCGACGCCGTGACCTGCCTGTTCAGCTCGATCGGCTACATGCCCTCGGCGGCAGACCTCGACGGCGCGGTGGCGACGATGGCCGCGCACCTCCGGCCGGGGGGCGTCCTCGTGATGGACGGGTGGATCGAGCCCGAGGCATGGAACGATGACCAAGGCGTACACATGCTCACGGCGTCGAACGAGGTGCTGAGCGTCGCCCGCATCGGTCGAAGTCGCCGTGACGGCGACAAGACGTTCCTCGATATGCACCATCTCATCGGGTCCCGCGCCGGGATCGAGCATGTCGTGGACGTGCACGAGATGACGCTGTTCGATGCAGCGCAGTACGAGAGTGCGCTTCGGCGCGCCGGCCTCCTCGACATCGATGCCGTGCCGAGCCCCATGGCCGGCCGATGGCGATACGTCGGGGTGCGCCGCGTCGGTGAATAGTTCACACAGCGTGGTTTCATGTTGGTGCGTAACGCGCACGCACAGTGTTCAGGCCACGCATACATATCACGCGTTCGTCAAGGAAACAGGCAAAAACGCCGACAACCTACGCATGGCGAATACGCAATTGAAGACACGGCCCAGTTACCAGTACCCCGCCGATCGGCACCACCCCGGGCCCGAGTCGCACCGAGGCGAGATCGCCGCCGTCGTCGTCGAGCGCACCGACGGGACGTGCACGGTGCTGTGGGCCGGCATCTGGCGCACCTTCAACAGCAAGCCCGAGGAATGGGCGTCGCGCGGTGAGGCGATCAAGGCTGTCGACACCGTCGTCGGAGACATTCTGATCTGGAACGAGATGGCCCCTCACACCTGGGCCGCACGCGCCGCCTAGTTTCTGGCTGGCGATCGCAACACCCGCGCGCGCCCTCGAACACAGACGAGCGTCCCACGCGAGGCTCTGCGTCGCGAGCGATCGCGAACGATAGAGTCGGCTGTGCCCGCGGCAACGTGGATCCGACGATCCAGCCTGACGGCGTGCGCATTGGTGGCACTGAGCGCATGTGGAGCGTCTTCGTCGTTCCCCTCCGGCCGAGGAACCGCCACCATCACGTGGCACTCCGTGCCGCCCCATGACCACGGGACGCTGACCCGGCCCCAGCCGTTCGGGGGCACGGTGGCGGGCATCCCGTCACCGGTACCGCCGTCGTCGTCGTGGTCAAGGCGCAGGGAGGAGCGGTCTCCCTCCCGTCTCGACTGATGTGGAACGGCTTGTCAAGCCCTACCCCGCTTTTCTTCTCACGGGTTTCCGAGCGCGCCGAACTTAGGTTCGGCGCCTGGATGTGAAATGAGC
>CAWHPC010000031.1:0-140377 GCA_963831165.1 uncultured Alphaproteobacteria bacterium | reverse complement strand
ACGTTGCTCATCCGCCCCTGCGGAGCGAAGCGCAGCGGGGGAGGGGGACCATGCGGAGCATGGTGGAGGGGGCGCCTGAACATCCGCTTGCGTGGTGCGCGTCGTCTTCGCCGACGCCCCTTCCACCGCGCTACGCGCGGTCCCCCTTCCCCGCTTCGCGGGCAGGATGAAGACTTGCAGCTGCCATCGTTTGCCCTCTCATACCTGCTCGTGTCTAATTTGCTGATGAAACAGCATTCGATCGGAAAGCTCGCGTCGCTCGCGCTCATCGGCCTCGTCGCGCTGCCGCTTGGCGCGCGCGGCGAAGAGGTGGCGGCGCGGAGCGCGCCGCTGGTCACCGCGGCGAACGGCATGGTGGTGGCGCAGGAGGCGATTGCGGCGCGGATCGGCGTCGACGTTCTCAAGAACGGCGGCAACGCGGTCGATGCGGCGGTCGCGGTCGGCTTCGCCATGGCCGTGACCTATCCGCGCGCCGGCAATATCGGCGGCGGCGGCTTCATGGTGATCCACCGGGCCGGCGGCGACGACACGGTGATCGACTATCGCGAGACCGCGCCGGCGGGCATCAACGCCACGTCGTTCCTCGACGCGCAGGGCAACGCCGATCCGCAGAAGTCGCGCGAATCCGCGCTCGCGATCGGCGTGCCCGGCACGGTCGCGGGGCTGGCGCTGGCGGAAGCGAAATACGGCTCCGGCCATTTCACGCTGGCCGAGCTGATCAAGCCGGCGATCGCGCTCGCCCGCGACGGCATTGCGGTCGCCGACGACACCGCGGATTCGCTGCCGGTCGACCGGCCGCGGCTGGCGCGCTGGCCGTCGTCGGCGCCGATCTTTCTCAAAGCCGACGGCAGCGCGCTCGCGCCCGGCGACCGGCTGGTGCAGCCCGATCTCGCCGACACGCTTGCCGCCATCGCCAAAGACGGGCCGCGCGCGTTCTACCAGGGGCCGGTCGCGGCAAAACTCGCCGCCGCGGTGCGGGCGGCCGGCGGCGTAATGACAGCGGACGATCTGAAAGACTATCGCGCCATCGAGCGCAAGCCGGTGCGCGGTACTTATCGCGGCTACGACATCGTCTCGATGCCGCCGCCCTCCTCCGGCGGCGTCGCGCTGATCGAGATGCTCAACATCCTCGAAGGCTACGATCTCGCCAAGACTGAGCGGGCGCAGGCGCTGTTCCTGATGGTCGAAACCATGAAGCGCGCTTATGCCGACCGCGCCTGGTTTCTCGGCGATCCCGACCGGATGCAGATACCGGTCGCGCGGCTGACGTCGAAGCGTTATGCCGCAGAGTGGCGCGCCACCATCGATCCGGCGCACGCCACGCCGGCGAGCGCGATCCACGCCGGCGCCACGATCGACCACGAAGGCCGCAACACCACGCACTTCTCGGTCATCGACCGGTTCGGCAACGCGGTGTCCAACACCTACACCATCAATTTCAGCTACGGCGTCGGCCTCGTCGCCGCCGGAACGGGCGTCCTCCTCAACAACGAGCTCGACGATTTCGCCGCCAAGGCCAACGCGCCGAACGCCTATGGGCTCCTTGGCGACGCCGCCAACGCGCCGGCGCCCGGCAAGCGGCCGCTGTCGTCGATGACGCCGACCATCGTGCTCAAGGACGGCAAGCCGTTCCTGATCACCGGCTCGCCGGGCGGCAGCTTCATCATCAACGTGGTGCTGCAGGTCGTCACCAACGTGATCGACCGCGGCCTGGATATCGCCGGCGCGGTGTCGGCGCCGCGCCTGCACGATCAATGGATGCCGGACCGGGTGCTCGCCGAAACGGCGTTTCCGGCGATCTGGTCGCGGTGCTGCAAGCGCGCGGCGATACCGTGCAGGTGCGGCCGCTGACCACGTCGGCGAATTCGATCCTGGTCACGCCGGCCGGCATTACCGGCGCCGCCGATCCGCGCACCCGCGGCGCGCTGGCGGCGGGATATTGAAGACGCGCACTTCAGGGAATGAAGACGAGAAATACGAACGTGGCGAACACCACCAGATGAACAAGGCCGGCGAGAATGTTGGTCCGGCCGGAGCCGAATGTGAGCAGGCTGAGAAACAACGTCAGCGCGAGCAGCAAAGTGTCCCGCGGCGAAAGCCCGAGCGCGAGCTGGCGGCCGAGCATGATGTTGGTCATGGCGACCGCCGGGACCGTGAGCCCGATTGTCGCCAGCGACGAGCCCAGCGCGATGTTCAGGCTCTTCTGCAGCACGTCACGCCGGGCAGCGCGCACGGCGCTGATGCTTTCCGGCGCCAGAACGATGATGGCGATGACGATGCCGGCGACGGCCGGCGGGGCGCCGATATAATCAAGGCCGTCTTCGACGATGACGGCGTATTTTTCGGCAATCAGGACAACGCCGAACAACGCCAGAAGCAGAAGGATCACGCTCGCCGCGACGACCCGGTTCGAAGGATAAACGTTCGCTCCCCCCGAGCCGGTTTTCTCCGCGGCGCGGAAATAGTCGGCATGCCGCGACGTCTGGATGAACAGGAAGGTGGCGTAAAGGATCACGGTGATGACGCTGACAAAGATCAACTGGGCGGTCGAGAAATACGGCCCGGGAATCGTGAGCGTGTAGTTCGGCAATACCAGAGTCAGAATCGAAAGTGCGCCGAGCACGTTGAAATAGACGGCGGTACCGGAGGTTTGAAATTCCTGCTCGCGATGGCGCAACGCGCCGAGCAAGACACACAGGCCGACGAGCCCGTTGCAGACGATCATGATGACCGAGAAAACCGTGTCGCGCGCCAGCGTCGGCGGCGTGTTCTGCTTGAAGACGATCGATTCGATGAGCGAGACCTCGATGACGGTGACCGCCAGAGTCAGAACCAGCGTTCCGCCCGGCTCGCCCATCCTATGCGCGATGACGTCGGCGTGATGCACCGCTGCAAAAATGGCGCCGAGCATAACGACGATCATGACCGTCGAAACGGCCAGTGATGATGCAAACGAGGCTGCCGGTCCGCTATCGACGTGGACGAATTCCGATGCAACGACAAGCGCGGCGGCCAGAAGCGGAAAGACGATGGTCGGCCACGGCATTTTGGTCTGCGCTGCCATTGCGATGCAGGTCTCGGTAATGCGGGTCTTGGTGAGAAGCAG
This sequence comes from uncultured Alphaproteobacteria bacterium, assembly GCA_963831165.1. GTDB lineage: Bacteria > Pseudomonadota > Alphaproteobacteria > Rhizobiales > Xanthobacteraceae > BOG-931. The sequence continues at coordinate 137,271 of CAWHPC010000031.1, read as the reverse complement.
GTCTTGCTGATGCAGGTCTCGGTGGGGCGTCGAAATCAAACGGCAGGCATTTTATCGTGGCATTGTACACACTTGTCGTGCTTAAGGAACCGGACGCTCGGATGGTTCCACATCGCCGAGATCGAGCATTCGTCATTGCGTGCGAAGCGAAGCATGACGGCGTGAGACGAGCGGAAGACAAAAACAAACCGGGGGAAACATGAACGGATACGCGCCCATTGCCACGCTGCGGATCGGCCTGATCGGCTCGGGCTTCATCAACAACTTTCATTTGCAGGCGCTGGTTTCCGTTCGCCATGTCACCGTTGCCGGCGTCTACAGCCCGACCGCCGCGCACCGCGAAGCGCTGGCGGCCAACGCCAACACCCTCGAGCTTGGCCCGTGCCGGCCGTTTGCCTCGCTCGAAGCGATGCTGATTTCCGGCGAGATCGATGCGGTGTGGATCGGCGTTCCGAATTTCGCCAGGCTCGACACCATGCGCGAGATCCATCGCCTGGTGAAAGCCGGCTGGGCGAAGCTCGTCGGCGTCGCCTGCGAAAAGCCGCTCGGGCGCACGCTCGCCGAGGCGCGCGAGATGCTGCGGCTTGCCGAGGACGCCAAGCTTCTGCACGGCTATCTGGAAAACCAGGTGTTCTCGAGCGCGGTGCAGCGCGGCAAGGACATCGTCTGGCGCCGCGCGGTGCCGATCTGCGGCCGGCCTTATCTGGCGCGCGCCGCGGAGGAGCACAGCGGGCCGCACATGCCGTGGTTCTGGCAAGGGGAGCGGCAAGGCGGCGGCGTTCTTTCCGACATGACCTGTCACAGCGTCGAGGTCGGGCGTTTCCTGCTCAGCAAGCCGGGCGCGCCGCGCGGCGATCTGAAACTCGTCAGCGCCAGTGCTACTGTCGGCAATCTGAAATGGACCCGGCCGGAATATGTCGATCGGCTCAAGCGCATGATGGGGCCGGACGTGGATTATGCGCGGCGGCCGGCGGAAGATTTCGCCCGTGGCGCGCTCACCTTCCGCGATCCCGAAGGCCACGAGGTTTTGGTCGAGGCGACCAATTCCTGGGCCTATGTCGGCGCCGGCTTGCGCATCCTGATCGAGCTGCTCGGGCCGGAATATTCGATGGAGTTCTCTTCGCTCAACACCGGGTTGAAAGTCTTTCTGTCGCGCGAAGTCACCGGCGGCCAGGGCGAGGATCTGCTCGAGAAACAGAACGCCGAACAGGGTCTGATGCCGGTGGTCGAGAACGAGCCCGACATCTACGGCTATATCGGCGAGGACCGGCACATGGTCGAGGCGTTCCGCTACCGCCGGCCGCCGATCGAGACGTTCGAGGACGGCGTCTCCGTCGCCGAAATGCTGATGGCGCTCTATCGCTCCGCCGAGCTCGGCCAGGTGGTGAAGCTGCCGGAAAAGGAACTGGAAACCTACGTGCCGCCGGTGGCGCGGCCATAGATGGGAACTGGACGCCCCGCGTCAGTTCAATCCTGCGACGTTCGGATGGGTGATAGGGCGGCGGTCCTTGACGACGCCGATCACGACGCCGAGCCGTTCGACCGTGGCGATGATTTTGCCTCTGCGAGCGCGGTCGCAATTCATGTGCGTCGGCGCGATGAAGAAATCGGCGCGGTCGACGTCACGCGTCCATTCCAGCCGCGAGTCGGCCTCTTTCTCGAATTGCACCCGCTCGCTGCACACGGCGACCAGATAGTGACGGCGCACGCGCGCTTTGCCATCGGTCTGATCGAGGTAGTGTTCGAGATCGCTCACCGCTTCCGGCATGATGTTGACCCAGTAATCGGTGGCGTAATTGCGCGAGGCGCCGGCAAGGCCGCCGACCAGCGGGTTGTAGAACAGATATTCGTCGGGATGCAGGCGATAGAGCGTGCTCGCATTCCAGCCGAGACCGAACACGATCGCTGCGGCCGCTGCCACCGCCGCCAGCCGATGCAGATTTTCCAGTCGATAGAGCAAGCCGTTCAGGCCGATACCGGCGAGTACCGCGATCGGCGGCACGGTGAAGAAAAAGTGGCGGATCCCGGTGAACGCCGGACCGTCGACAATCACTTCGCAGATCAGCGGGAAAAATGCGGCAAAGGCCACCAGCGCAGTTTCTTTTCGCCAGCCGTTATCGGTTGGCGCGCCAGTGCGCTGCGGCAGCGCGGCGAACACGAGTCCCAAGCCGGCGCCGACGAGGAGCCACAGCGTAAGCTTGATCGCCATGTAAGTCGGCACATACCAGCGCGGCACCTCGCCCATGTGATAGACGTGTCCGGCCAGCACGGTCTGGATCGGATAGTCGAAATCGACGAACGTCGTCATCGCGTGCAGCGGATTGAGCGGCGCCAACGCGGCGTACGGCCACGCCGCGATCATGATCAGATATCCGATGACAAAAGCCGCCGCGAGCGGAACAGCCGAGCACGCGGCGAATGCAACGGTTTTGCGCAACGGCGCGCCGCGGCCGATCGGCGCGTGGAATGCGACGGCGAGCGCCGCGTAGCTGATCAGAAACACCCCCAGCACACGAATGCCGAGCGCGCAGCCGCAGACCAGTCCGAACAGCAGGATCAAGCGCCAGCGCGGACGCGGCAATTCGCGGCCGATCAGCACCAGAAGATAAAGTCCACCCATCATCGCGGCGGCAAACGGAATATCCTTGGTGTGATTGAACATGGCGCCGTACCAGGTGCCGCACACCGCAAGCGCGGATGCGGCGAGGAGGCCCGCGCGCGGCCCGGCGATCGCCCGCGCCGTCGCCCAGATTGCGGCGATGCCGCCGATGCCAGTCAGCGCCGTCAGCAGGTGTCTGACCTCGTAGGTATCGAGCGGAATGAGCTTCTCGAGGCCGATCGCAGCGAGATCAAACAGGCCGCCGTACAGATAAAGATTGCGGAAGTGAAACAGCGCCTGATCGACGAAGCCGCTCGCGTAATAGACGACGATCATCTCGCCGTAACGCTGCTGGACTTCCTCGTCGTTGGAAATGGCGTAGTCGCGGAATGTGAGGCCGACGAGAACGATCAGCGTGCCGAACAGCAGCACCGCCGCAAGATCGTAACCGTCAAGGCGCGCGAACGGTCCCAGCCGCCGCCAACGCGCGGCGGCTCGGCCCCAAACATCGGAAAACCAGCGAAGGTTTATGGCGCCTGCCCCGCGCGCAAGCATGACTGGCGTTTTATCTCCCAACCACCCGGCATTGGCGCGCGGAAACTCAGCCCAAGAAAATACCCGAGAAGAAATACCCCAGGAGCAAATTACCTAGCAACCCGAAAAACGGCACGAAAGAGCAAAAACTGCGTCATGGCGCCGCGTGAAGCGCCGATGATGCCGCGGCAAATGTTAATGCCGCGGGCAAAGACCTGGAATCGGAGGCAATCAAGCCTTGGCGCCGCCGAGGCCGAGGAGCTTAAGGGCATTATCCTTAAGAATGAGCGGCCGCACCTCCGGCTTGATATCGAGCTTGTCGAAGTCGCTAAGCCAGCGGTCCGGCTTGATGACCGGCCAGTCCGAACCGAACAGCACTTTGTGCTTGAGCAGCGAGTTCGCGTAACGGACCAAAATCGGCGGAAAGTACTTCGGCGACCAGCCGGACAGGTCGATGTAGACGTTCGGCTTGTGCTGCGCGACCGACAATGCCTCCTCCTGCCACGGAAACGACGGGTGCGCGAGGATGATCGGCATGTCGGGAAAGTCGACCGCCACGTCGTCCATATACATCGGATTGGAATACTTCAGCCGGATGCCGGCGCCGCCCGGCATGCCAGAGCCGACGCCGGTCTGGCCGGTATGGAACAGCGCCGGCAGTCCCGCTTCGGCGATCGCCTCGTAGAGCACATAGGCGCTGCGGTCGTTTGGATAAAAGCCCTGCATCGAGGGATGAAACTTGAAACCGCGCACGCCGAATTCGCGAATCAGCCGCCGCGCCTCGCGGGCTCCGGTTTTGCCCTTGGCGGGATCGATGCTCGCAAACGGAATGAGGACGTCGCTGTTGGCCGCCGCTTTCTCGGCAACTTCCTCGTTGGGATAGCGCCGATAGCCGGTCTCGCGCTCGGCATCGACCGGAAAAATCACTGCACCGATCTTGCGCTCGCGATAATAAGCCGCCGTGTCTTCGATGGTCGGGCGATTATTTGGTTGATTGAAGTAGATCGCCATCTGCGCCTGGAGATCGTCGTATCCGTCGTCGGGATGCGTGCCGCATGGCTCCTCCGCATGCGTATGGATATCGATGGCAATGAGTCCGTCGACTTTCACGGAACGCTCCTGTCCGACCGCCGGCATTGGAGCATATCGATGCGAAAGCGTACAGGCGGGACGCGGCCCACGCTGACGCGGCCCTGAATTACTTTGCCGCTGCTCGGACGCAATGCTAATTTGCATCGGCGTTTCGGGCGCGAACAACAAATAAAGCCGCAGGGGAGAAATAGCGATGTTGCAGGTGTATCTCGACCCGGCCACGATCAACAGCCGGAAGGTGCTGGCGGGATTGGAATTGCTCGGCATGCCGTATCATGTCAACCACGTGAACTATTTCACCGGCGCCCACAAGCAACCGGACTATCTCGCGCTTAATCCGAACGGGACACTGCCGACGGCGAAGGATGGCGATTATACGTTGTGGGAATCCGACGCCATCCTGCAATATGCGGCCGATATGACGGCATCCGAAAAGCACTATCCCAAGGATGCGAAGAAGCGCGCCGACATCAATCGCTGGATGCTGTGGGAAGCCGCGCATTGGCAACCGAGCTGCTACATCTTTTTCATCGAAAACGCTGTCAAGCCACTGATGAAGGCGCCGACGGACACGGCGCTGCTGGAAAAGGAGACGCCGAACTGGCGGCGGCTCGCCGGCGTGCTCGACGCGCGGCTGGCAAAATCGAAATGGCTCGCCGGCGACACCGTCACAATCGCCGACATCGCGGTAGCGGCGCCGATGCACGTGCACAAGCGCCAGCAATTGCCGCTCGACGACTTCCCGAACATCCGGCGCTGGATGGCGGAAGTCGAGAAGTTGCCGTGCTGGCAGAAAACGCAAGGCGCGGTCGAGGCGGCGCTGCAGCCGCACTGAACAGCGCTTGAGTGTGCGCGCTGGGGCGTCGGATTTGTTGTTAAGGTAAGGACTCAAAGCGAATGACCGGCCAGGACGACGTCACATCAACGCTGAACTACACCCGCGACACCGGCGTCGAGCCGGAAGTCTATTTCTATGAGCCGCCGCCGGGCACAACATGGCGCGCGTCCGGCGACGACCCGCACGAAATGACCATCCATGACGGGTGGGAACGCGCCAAGTCGTTCTCGCTCGACCGCGAAGGATTTGCGCTCCGCGAATTTCACTCACCGTTCACACAATGGGATGACGATCCGGCGATCCGCGCGAACCTCTACGGCGATGTTAGCGAATTCGTAAAGCGCGAGGTGGGCGCGAAACGCGTCATCATTTTCGACCACACCATTCGCGCGCAGAGCAACATCGCCCAGGCGCGGTCCGAGACTTCGACCTCGCGCCGTGCGCCGGTGATGAACATCCATTGCGATTACACGCCGATTTCCGGCCCGCTGCGCGTGCGTCAGCTTCTGCCGGACGAGGCCGGCGAACTGTTGCGGCACCGCGTGGCTTTCTACAATTTCTGGAAGCCGCTGAACCGCACCGTCGAGGAGCGGCCGCTGGCAATGTGCGATGTTACCTCTTCGACGCATGACGACTTCATTACCATGAAGCTGCGGTACCGCGACCGCGACGGCGAGATTTTCGTCATGCGGTACTCGCCGCAGCATTATTGGTGGTACTTTCCCCGCATGACGCCGGATCATGCGGTCATGCTCAAGACCTACGATTCAGAGACCGACGGGCGGGCTCGTTTCGTCGGTCATTCCGCGTTCGAGGATCCGAACACGCCGCCCAACGCGCCGATGCGCGAGAGCATCGAAATCCGTACCATGGCGTTTTTCTGAAATCAGGCGTGCAACGCCGCGAGCACCTCGTCGGGCCGCTCGCTCATCAGCATGTGGCCGGCGCCTTCGATTACGGTGAGGCGGCATCCGGGAATTGCGGCGGCGACGGCTTTGCCGCCTTTGGCCGGTGTCATCAAGTCGCGGCTGCCTTGGATGACGATCGCCGGAGCGGTCACCTTCGCCGCAGCCGCAAGCGCGTTGTGATAGCCGTTGCAGGCGGAAAGATCGGCAAACAGCACACCGGGATTCGCGCGTTCGAGCAAGCGCTCGGCACTGCCCAGCATCCACAGACCGGGAGTTTCCGAACCGCCAAGCGTGGCATGATAGCCCTCGCCCCAAAGCGAAATCATGTCGATCGCCGTGTGATCGTTTGCTTTCGCCGCATTCAAAAGATCGTCCGATACTCGCATCGGCGCAGCAGTTGCAATGAGTGCAAGCGCGCTAACCTTCTCGGGATGACACGCAGCGGCTTCCAAGGCCACCAGCGAACCCATCGAGTGACCCACGAACCGCGCCACGCGCACGCCGGCAGCATCGATCAGCGCCGCAGTCCAGTCCGCCAGCGCGGCGATAGACGAAAGCGGCGGCCCGGCCGAGCGGCCGTGTCCCGGCAGGTCGGGCGCGAGCACACTAAAGCCATGATGCGCGAAGGCCCGGGCGAGCAGCACCCACGCGGTGTGATCGAAACCGGCGCCGTGCAGAAACACGATCACCGGCAGCGCCGGATCGAAATCGCGGCCGCCCGTGCCGGCGAAAACCTCCTTTCCCTCAACGATGCACCGCATGGCTTCAAGCCCTTTGCGAGGCGCGCAGCGCCTGGCCGAAATCCTCGATAATGTCGCCCACCGCCTCAAGACCCACGGAGATACGAATTAGTTCTTCGCCAACGCCCGCGGCGGCGAGCGCCGCCGCATCCATTTGCTGGTGTGTCGTGCTCGCCGGATGAATCACCAGCGTCTTGGCGTCGCCGACATTGGCGAGATGGCTGGATAGCCGTACTGCCTCGATGAATTTGCGCCCTGCGGCGCGGCCGCCCTTGATGCCAAAGCTGACAATCGAACCGGCGCCTTTTGGCAAAAGTTTTTGTGCGAGAGCGTAATCCGGATGGGTCTCAAGCGATGGATGCAACACCCAGTCCACCGCCGGATTCTTGCGCAGGAACGCAAGCACGGCCGCGGTATTTTCGATGTGGCGCTCCATGCGTAGCGGCAGCGTTTCCACGCCCTGCAGCAAATGGAATGCATTGGTCGGCGACAGGCAGGCGCCGAAATCGCGCAAGCCTTCGGCGCGAGCCCGCATGATGAAGGCACACGGGCCGAACTCCTCGGCGAAGACGATGCCGTGATAGCCGGCATAGGGCTTACTCAGTGTCGGAAATTTATCTGAAGCCTCCCAGTCAAAGCGGCCGCCGTCGATGATGGCGCCGCCAATCGCGATGCCATGCCCGCCGATCCATTTGGTGATCGAGTGCATGACGACATCGGCGCCGAGTGTCAGCGGCCGGCTGAGGTACGGCGTGGCGAATGTATTGTCGATGAGGAGCGGAATACCGGCCGCATGCGCAATCTCCGCCACCTTCGGGATATCGAGAACTTCCAGGCCCGGATTGCCTATGGTCTCGGCAATCACCAGCCGGGTCTTTGGCGTGATCGCGGCACGAAGGCCGTCGAGATCGCGCGGCTTCACGAAACTCGTGGTAATGCCGAAGCGCGGCAGCGTGTGCGTCAGTAGATTGATGCTGCCGCCATAGAGCGAGGCCGACGCAACGATATGATCGCCGGCGCCGAGCAGCGTCGCGATGGCAAGATGCATCGCCGCCATGCCGCTCGCTGTGCAGACAGCGCCGACGCCGTCTTCAAGCGCCGCCAGCCGCTCTTCTAGCACCCCCGTCGTCGGATTGGAAATGCGTGTGTAAATGTGACCGGCGCGCTCCAGATTGAACAGGCCAGCAGCATGATCGGCGTCGTCGAACACATATGACGTTGTCTGATAAATCGGCACCGCCCTCGAACGCGTAACCGGGTCCGGGTGCTGTCCGGCATGCAGGCTTAAGGTTTCAAACGCGGGCGGTTTCGGAGCAGGCATCTCGTCTCGCAAATATGAAAAATACGCGCCTGCCACGCTTTCCCAAATTGGCGCCGCGCGCAAGCATAGATACACCGCGGAGCGACGATCCAAAATCTATTGGGCTTCCGTCGCAGTCTAGCATTGATCGTCAGCGTGGAGCGCGCGACAATCTCGACGGCAGATACAATGCCGCCGCGATATTCAGCGGCAACTGGGAGATTGCGATGAAATTGGAAGGCGGGTGCTATTGCGGGCAAGTGCGCTATGTAGCCGAAGGCGACCCGATGCTGCGCGCACAATGCCATTGCCGCGAATGCCAATACATCAGCGGCGGCTCACCGAACATGTTCATGCTGATGCCGCCCAAGGGTTTCCATTATTCCAAGGGGACGCCCAAGCAGTTTTCGCGAAGCGACCTCGAAAATGCGGTTACGCGGGAATTCTGCGCCGAATGCGGTACGCATCTGGTCACGCGTCGACCGGGTCTACCTGCGGTCATTTTGAAGGCCGGCACGCTCGACGATCCGAGTCTCTTTGGCGTACCGCAGATGGCGATCTTCACCATCGACAAGCAGGCCTTCCATCAAATCCCCGAAGGCTTGCCGACATTCGAGCGGCTGCCGCCGCGGTAAGCGGGGTCGGACTTATTTTCTTGTTGGCCAGCGTGGGAATTCTGATTCGGGCAATTGATCTCGGCATGTTGCGCGGCGACGCCGAGCGACCAACCCCTTTGCTCGGAGGTTGTCACCGACGTCTTAGGTACGTTCTGTTACCCATGCTTCCAGCCTGGACATCCTGCAGAGACGACTACCGCGGCGCGAACTTGTAGCGAAAGGTACAACTGGGCGCGCCCTGCATGATCGTCTGAGCGCGGTCCAAGTCGACCTCGCCTTCGCCGGCCGACGCGATGTCAAAATCCGTCTCGCACACAAGCAGCGCGCCGAGTTCGGGTTCGCCCAGTGCGCGGAAAAACTCGGCGAAGCGGCAGCTTGTCACGTCGATTTCCAGCGCATTTTTGTCATCGCGCACAATCTCAAATTCGACCTCTCTCCCGGAGATCTCGCCCCAGACGCTTTGTATGGTCGCCCATTTTCGCCGTGGGCTCCCCTCGATGCCATCGCCGATTGCGGCGAACGGCTGCTTCGACCAGTCGCGCAAAGCCTGCTTCACGATGGCGTCGGCCTTAGCCTTTCCCAGTTCGGCCCGCAACGCGCGAAGGACTGGCACCAAGACTTGAGCCTGCATCCGCGTTTTGTCTAAGAGGGATACCTTCGGGTCCACCGGATAGCCGTCCAACACACTAGTCATTCTTTCCTCCCCGGCGAACGTCGCAAGCCTAGCGATTGAGAGCGATCCTGATGCGCCTGAGTCGGGCGCTTTTGGTTGCACTCCGCAAGCCACACATTGATGCGCGTCGCGCCAATCTCTCGCGCTTAAAGCCGAGCGGCGGACCTCTTTGAGTTTATTGTACGCTTATTTGCCCGGCGTCGTTGGCGCGGGCGTTGCCCGATAGATTTTCGATTTCGACTAAGTATTGGAGCGGGCGAAGGGATTCGAACCCTCGACCCCAACCTTGGCAAGGTTGTGCTCTACCCCTGAGCTACACCCGCATCCTATAGGGTAAGTCGGCGGCACAAGGCGCACCGCACCCGACAGCTATGCCAAAGAGCGCGGCGCTTTGCAACCACGCGTCCGGGCATATGCGCCGCTAGTAAATTCCCGATATCAACGCGACGGTACGTTTGCCTGGCATTCGGGATATCCCGGCAAAACTGCACATCGCATATACGTAAGACGCCATGCCGCCCGCCTCGCCGGACGAACTATTCGCATATTTGGACAGCCTCGGGATTGCGCACCAGACGGTGACGCACCGGCCGGTGTTCACGGTCGAGGAAGCGCGCGCATCGCGCGGCGAGGCAACCGGCGGTCACACCAAGAATCTGTTCCTGCGCGACAAGAAGGGAGCGCTGTTTCTGGTAGTGGCGCCCGAAGACGCGGCGATCGAACTCAAATCGCTGCACCGGCTGCTTGGCGCCTCCGGCCGGTTCTCGTTCGGATCGGCCGAGCTGATGCGTGAGCTGCTCGGCGTGGAGCCCGGCTCAGTCACACCCTTTGCCGTCATCAATGACAAGACCTGCCGCGTGACCGTCATTCTCGATGCCGCCCTGATGACGCACGACGTCCTCAACTTTCATCCCCTAGTGAACACCGGCACCACCACGATTTCCCGCGTGGGCCTGCTCAAATTCCTTGAGGCAACCGGCCACCATTCCCGGATCGAGGCGGTTTCGACCGCTGCCTCCTGAACCTTCCGATTGCATTCGGCCGCCTTCTTCCCATTTAATCAGGCGAACAGGGAAGTTGGCGCCCCGCCGGGGCCAAAACGGAAGGCGTTTCAGGGAGATGTTGCAGCAAGCGCAAACCACCGCGGCGGACGGGTTCGTCAAGGACACGACGACCCAAGCTTTCGTCAAGGACGTGATCGAGGAATCGAAGCACCAGCCGGTGCTGGTCGACTTCTGGGCGCCGTGGTGCGGCCCCTGCAAACAGCTCACGCCGGTCCTTGAGAAGTCGGTCCGCGCCGCCAAGGGCAAAGTGAAGCTCGTGAAAATGAATATTGACGAGCACCCCGCCATTCCAGGCCAGATGGGAATCCAGTCCATTCCCGCCGTGATCGCCTTCGTCAACGGGCAGCCAGCCGACGGCTTTATGGGAGCCTTGCCGGAAAGCCAGGTGGTCGCCTTTCTTGAACGGCTGACCAAGGGGGGCATCGGCGCCGAGGCCAAGGATCTGCTCAAAGCCGCCGATGCGGCACTCGCCGAAGGCGACGCCGCTGGCGCGGCGAGCCTGTATGCGGAACTCCTCGCTGAAGACAACACCAACATTCAAGCGCTTGCCGGACTGGCGCGCAGTTACGTCGAAACCGGGGCCTTCGATCAGGCGCGGCAGACACTGGCCATGGTGCCGGAAGCCAAACGCAACGAAAGCCCGGTCGCGGCGGCGCGAGCCGCGCTGGAATTGGCCGAGCAGGCAAAGTCGCTTGGACCCATTGCCGAACTCGAGCAGAAGGTCGCCGCCGATCCGCTTGATCATCAGGCACGGTTCGATCTCGCCCTCGCGCTGAACGGCAAGGGCCAGCGGCTCGATGCCCTCGAACACCTCGTCAGCATCGTCAGGCGCGATCGCAAATGGAACGACGACGGCGCCCGCAAGCAGCTGGTCCAATTCTTCGATGCATGGGGTCCGACCGACGAAGCCACGATTGAGGGCCGCAAGCGGCTTTCGTCGATCCTGTTCGCGTAGATTGCGCCTCCAGGGCGGAGGCAAAGCGCGCGCGTACGGAGTACGACATGCCGATTAATACCGCCTACAAAGGGCCTGAAGACCTGCCCGGCGTGATCCCGGTATTTCCATTACCCGGAGCGTTGCTGTTGCCGCGCGGGCAAATGCCGCTCAACATTTTCGAGCCTCGCTATCTGGCGATGATCGACGATGCGCTCCGTTCCGGCGTACGTCTCATCGGTATGATCCAGCCCGATCCAGTCCGTTCGGGGCCGGATAAGTCCAAACCGGAGCTATTTCGTATCGGCTGTGTCGGACGCATCACCCAGCTCGCCGAGAGCGGCGATGGCCGATACTTGCTCGAACTTACGGGCATCACGCGCTTCCGCATCGAGGAAGAGCTTGCCGTCGGCACGCCCTACCGGCAATGCCGTGTCGCCTATCAGCCCTTCATTGCCGACTTTACCGCACGCAAGGGCGAAGACGACGTCGACCGCAAGGCGCTGCTGCGCGCACTCGCCGACTTCCTCAAGGCCAACAATCTCAAAGCCGACTGGGAAGGCATCGAGAACGCGCCCAACGAAGCGCTGGTCAATGCGTTGGCGATGATGTCGCCCTATGGCAGCGCCGAGAAGCAGGCGCTGTTGGAAGCGCCGGACCTGAAAACGCGCGCCGAGATCCTGGTCGCCGTGACCGAGATTGAACTCGCCAAAGGCAAAACCGGCGAGACCATGCTGCAGTAAAATAGCGCAGCCATTGCAAACTCGCCGAGGGCAAAGCCGCGGTGCAGTAAAATGGCGCAGCCATTGTAAACAGCGCGATTGCCATTTTGATTTGTGGTAAGTGACCGGCAAGGGAGCTTGCCAATGTCATCCGATCACCCCGGCGACACGATCGATCCGAAACTCCTGGAAATCCTGGTCTGTCCGCTGACCAAAACGCCGCTCGAATACGACGCGGCGAAGCAGGAGTTGATCTCGCGCGCGGCCAAGCTCGCCTATCCGATCCGCGATGGCATCCCAATCATGCTGCCTGAGGAAGCGCGGCGGATTGATTGAGTTCTAACCGTCGTCATTGCCGGGCTTGACCCGGCAATCCATGCGACACCATTAACACACTCGGCAAGCCAGCATGGACCCGCGGGTCAAGCCCGCGGGTGACGCGTAATAGGAAGTACAGGGAGGAAATTTAAGGTGATCAAAATCTGGGGCCGGAACACTTCGTCCAACGTACAGAAAGTGATGTGGGCGATCGGCGAGATCGGGTTGCCGCACGAACGGATCGACATCGGCGGTCCCTTTGGCAAAAATCGCGAGCCGGCTTATCTCGCCATGAATCCGAACGGACTGGTGCCGACGCTGGAAGAGGAGGACGGCTTTCTGCTCTGGGAATCAAACTCGATCGTGCGCTATCTCGCCGCCAAGCACCGCGCCGTCGTGCTCGAACCCGCCGATCTCAAAACCCGCGCGAAAGCGAGCGCCTGGATGGACTGGCAGCTCAGCGTGCTTGCACCGGCGATCACGCCGGCCTTTGTCGGCATGATCCGCACGCCGCCGGAAAAGCGCGATCACGCGGCGATCGAAGAATCGAAAACGAAAACCACGGCGGCCGTCGCCATTCTCGACGACCATCTCGCCAAGACCGCCTATGTCGCCGGCGACGCGTTCTCGTATGGCGACATTCCCGCCGCGGTCATGGCCAACCGCTATCGGCAGCTCGTGCCTGAGCGGCCGCCGCTGCGCAATTTCGAGCGCTGGTATGCGGCAATATCCGCACGTCAAGCGTTCAAGGACCAGGTCGCAGCGATCCCGTTGGCGTAGCAGTTACGCCGCGGCCACCCGCGCCGTGCCCGATCGCGCCGATACGATGTAATCCATCGCCGCCTGCACGCCGCCCTTCTTGTGCGGCACGCCGGCCAGCGCCAGCGCCATTTCGGTAGCCGCCAGCGCGCCGATCAGCGTTGCGTCGTTGATGTCGCCGAGATGGCCAATACGGAAATACTTCTTCGCGTACGGGCCGAAGCTTGCACCATAGGCGATGTTGAAATTATTGAGCGCGATATCGCGGAATTGATCCGCGTCATGGCCGTCGGGCAGCAGCACGGCGGTGATCGTCGGCGAATAGTATCTTGCGTCGCGGCACAAGACCTCGAGCCCCCACGCGCGCACGGCGCGGCGGGTCGCTTCGCCGAGGCGGTGGTGGCGGGCAAAGACGTTGTCGAGTCCTTCCTCGTGCAGCATCTCGATGGCGGTATCGAGGCCGTAGAGCATCTGCGTCGCTGGCGTGTAGGGAAAGAAGCCCTGCTTGGCCATCGTCAGCATGTCGTCCCACTGGAAGAACGACCGCGGCAGCTTTGCCGTCTTGGACGCACGCAATGCCTTGTCGCTCACGGCGTTAAACGACATGCCCGGCGGGAGCATCAATCCCTTCTGCGCGCCACCGATGGTCACGTCGACGCCCCACTCGTCGTGCCGGTAATCGGTCGAGGCCAGCGAGGAGATCGTATCGACCAAAAACAGCGCCGGATGACCGGCAGCATCGATGGCTTTGCGAATCTGGTCGATCGGCGACAGGCAGCCGGTCGCGGTCTCGTTGTGCAACACGCAGACAGCTTTGATCTCGTGCGCCTTGTCCTTGCGCAAATGTTCTTCGATGACCTTCGGATCGGCGCCGACGCGCCAGTCGGTTTTGATGAATTCAGGCTTCAGCCCCAACCGCTCCGCCATGACCTTCCACAGTGTGGCGAACTGGCCGGTCTCAACCATCAGCACGCGATCGCCGGGCGATAGCGTGTTGGCCAAGGCTGCCTCCCAAGCGCCAGTGCCGGTCGCGGTGTAGATGATCACCGGCTGCGTGGTCTTGAAAATGGTCTTGATGCCTTCAAGCACACGCTTGCCGAGCTTCGCGAATTCCGGCCCGCGCTGATCGATCAACGGCATGTCGATGGCGCGCATGATGCGGTCGGGCAGGGGCGTCGGGCCCGGAATCTGCAAAAAATGACGTCCGGGAAGACGCGAGGCATTCTGCGGCATTTCTTCGAGCTCCTGCGGACGCTGCTTTAATCCCGGCCGCGCCGGTCCGAGAGCGCCGCGGCGTGGCCTTGTTCCCCGAATGCGCCCTGTGGGTCAAGCCTCGCTGTAGCAACTTCGGGCGAGCACACAGCGGCATCTCGCCACGGAAATCGACATTCAAAATCACGAAAGTGATCGCCCCAGAAATCTTGTTTGACAGGAATTATCTTCCATATACAAAGGCTTGGAGCGGTAAAAAGAGAAGAAAATTCTTTCTACCGACCGAAGGGAAATTGGAAGAAACGATGGAAGTTTTTGCCAACGAAGCGTCACCCGTTCTTTCAGCTGACAGCGAAGACCTTGAGCCGGCCATCACCGGCCGCGTAGCGGCGAAAAATTCGCAAGGTTCATCGAACGGCCGCAACATTTTGGGGCTGTCCCGCTCAAGCACGTTGCCGGAGCAGGCGTCGCGACTGAACCGTTCACTCATCGACCTCGCCCCGGAAGAACGCCTCGCCCGCTTTCGCGAGGAGCTCAACGGGAGAGTGGTGTTCACCACAAGTTTCGGCGTCGAGGGTCAGGTCATTCTCCACCTGATCGCCGAGCACGACATCGACATAGACATTGCTACGCTCGATACTGGCAGACTGTTTCCCGAAACCTACGCCCTGTGGGCGGAGACCGAGCGGCGCTACGGGCGGCGCATCGAAGCGATTTACCCCCAACACGCCAACCTCGAAGCTTTGGTGAAGAAGGACGGGGTAAACGGCTTCTACAATTCGCGTGACGCCCGTCTTGCGTGCTGCCATGCGCGCAAAGTCGAGCCGCTCGATCGCGCGCTTGCCGGCGCCGCCGGCTGGATCGTCGGGCTGCGGGCCGACCAATCGATGCAACGAGAAAGCACTAAGCTGGTCAGCGTCGATGAGCGCAAGCTGCTCAAGCTCAGTCCGCTGTTCGACTGGACCCGCGACGAGGTCTACGCTTTTGCCGTCGCCAATAAAGTCCCGACCAATCCGCTGCACGCTCAAGGTTTTGTCTCAATCGGATGCGCGCCGTGTACCCGGGCCGTTGCGCCGGGCGAACCCGAGAGAGCCGGACGCTGGTGGTGGGAAGAAGACGACAAGAAGGAATGCGGCCTGCATCTCACCGCCGACCAGCGGTTGGTTCGCGCCGTCGCGTCGTGAAGTTTCACCGTTCCGCCGCGAGCGCGCTCTCATGCCAGCGGCGGAGCGCCAGGTGATTGACGAGCGATAGCAAATAGAAGATCACGATGCCGGCGAGCGAAAGCAACAATAGCGCCGCGAACATGCGCGGGATATTAAGGCGGTAGCCCGATTCAACGATCCGATAGGCCAAGCCGGAACCGGCTCCCGCTGAGCCAGCCGCGATCTCGGCGACGACCGCGCCAATCAACGACAAACCGCCGGCGATCCGCAGGCCGCCTAGAACGTAGGGCAGCGCCGAAGGCAGTTTGAGATACCACAACACCTGCCGCCGCGAAGCGCCGTACAGCGAAAACAGGTCGGCGAGATTGCGGTCAACCGAATTCAGTCCAAGCGTCGAATTCGCGAGTACCGGGAAGAAAGCCACGATCCAGGCGCACACCAGCACCGCCGCATGCTGGGGAAGATAGACCAAAAGCAGCGGCGCGACGGCGACAATCGGCGTCACCTGCAGGATTACGGCGTAGGGATAGAGCGAATATTCGACCAGCCGAGACTGGTTGAAGAGAACTGCGAGACCCACGCCGCCCGCCGCCGCCAGCAGAAAGCCTTCGAGCGTCGTCGTGAGCGTGACTACGAGCGATTGCGACAGCAGCCCCCAGTCAGAGATGAGTGTCTGCAAAATGAGGAGCGGGGCAGGCAGGACATAAGGCGGAATACCGCCGATCCGCACTGCCAACTCCCAGATCATAAGACCGATCGCCAGTACGACAATCGGCAGCGCAATGCGCAACGCCCGCTCCTGCCGATCACGCCGGTCACGGTTTTGAACAGCCGGCTGCGTTGTCACGGAGCGCCTCCCGCTACCGTAGCCTGAGCCAGCGCCTCCGATGTACGGCGACAAAAGCCGGCGTATTCGGCCGAGGTGCGAAAGTTCCGGTCACGCGGATAGGGCGCATCGATCGTAAGCTCGGCGAATACACGGCCCGGCCGTGGCGCCATTACCGCGATGCGGCTCGACAAATAGACCGACTCGAACACCGAGTGGGTGACGAAGATGATGGTGGTGCGCAGCGCCTGCCACATCTGCAGCAGATCGGCGTTGAGCGAAAACCGCGTGATCTCGTCGAGTGCGGCAAATGGTTCGTCCATCAGCAGAAGCTGAGGTTGGGTGACCAGCGCCCGCGCGATCGAGACCCGCATGCGCATGCCGCCGGATAATTCCCGCGGATAGGAGGCGCTGAACGTGCGCAGACCGACGCGATCGAGAACCGCCTCGACGCGCTCTGCCGCGCTGTCCACCATCGCGCCCTTTAACTTGAGCGGCAGCCGCACATTGTCGAACACGGTGGCCCAGGGCATCAGCGTCGGCTCCTGGAAAACGAAGCCGATCCTGCCACCGCCGGCCGCAGCACCGGTCTGCGACCATTCGATAACGCCATCGGTGGGCTCGCTTAAGCCGGCGATGATGCGCAGCGCCGTCGATTTCCCGCAGCCCGACGGGCCAAGCAGTGTGACGAATTCGCCCGGCCGGACTTCAAGATCGAGGCCGGCGAGCGCGCGCGTTCCGTTCGGGAAATCCTTGCCGACATCGCGCAGCGCAACAAGCGGCGCTGGATGCGATACGGTCGGAGGCATCAGTAGCTTTACTGCTTCGGCCGCAGATCCAGCCCGACCTTCTTGTCGACGAATTGCAGCGTGTAAGACTTGCGATAATCGATACCGGCCTTAACGACACCCGCGCGCACCATCTTGTCGAAAAAATCCTTCATGCGCGCATCGGTCATGGCGCCGATGCCGAGCGTGGCGGTGTCGCCGGAATCGACGATGCCATATTCCTTCATCTTGGCGACCGAGTAGGCGAGCAGTTCATCGGTCATTTCCGGATTCTGCGATTTGATCAGCGCATTGGCCGGAGCATTGTTGCCGTAGAGATAATTGTACCAGCCGATGATCGAAGCGTTGACGAAGCGCTGCACCACGTCAGGTTTCTTGTCGACAACATCGCGACGAGTCTCGATCAAGGTCGAATAGGCGGAAAACCCTTCGTCAGCGAGCAGAAAGATTTTTGGCTTGAACTTGCCCTCCTTCTCGATCGCGAACGGCTCAGAGGTCACGTAACCTTGCATCGCGCTCGCCTTATCGACGAGAAAAGGCTGCGGATTGAAGGTATAGGGCTTTACTTTATCGTCCTTGAAACCGAAGTCAGCTTTGAGCCATTGATAATAGGTCGCCACCCCTTCGCTCGAAACAAACAGTGTCAAGTTTTTCAGATCCGTAAATTTATCGATGCCCCGGTCGGGGTGCGCGAGCAGGACCTGGGGGTCTTTCTGAAACATGGCCGCGACTTCGACCGTCGGCACGTTGCGCTCTACGGCGTCAAAACCTTGCAGCGTGTTGGCACTCATAAAGAAGTCGATCTTGCCGACCACAAGCAGCATGCGATTGTTGGCATTCGGCCCGCCCGGGATAATGGTCACGTCGAGGCCGTATTTCCGGTAAGTACCGTCGGCGAGCGCCTGATAGAACCCGCCGTGCTCGCCCTCCGCCACCCAGTTGGTGCCGAAGGTAACTTTGTCCAACGGCTGTGTGTGCGCGGCGCCCATCATCGCCGCCGCCCACAAGCTAAAAGATGCGAGAACTGTGCGTAACATCGTGGTGAACCGCATAGGTTGCTCCTTTCAGCCGGCGCGGAGAGAATAGAGCATGATCCCAAAAAAAGAAGCCCGATGAATTTGCCCAGACGCGACTGGATGGAGATGACCTGGCAGGACATTGCCGGTGCCGGAGAGGCGACGAGGCGGTGGATCGCCGTTCTGCCGCTCGCTGCCGTGGAGCAGCACGGACCTCACTTGCCGCTCGGCGTCGACACCTTCATCGCCGAAGCTTACCTGGCGCGGGTCCGCAAAATTCTGCCTGATGAGCTCCCGGTGACATTTCTTCCGGTGCAGCGCATCGGCGTGTCGGTCGAGCATCTCGCCTATCCGGGCACGCTGACGCTGTGCGCCGCAACCGCGATCGCCGTCTGGACCGAGCTTGGCGAAAGCCTGGCGCGGGCAGGGTTGCGCAAGCTCGTTCTCGTCACTAGCCACGGCGGCAATGTCTCCGCCATGGAATTGGTGGCGCGCGATCTGCGCGCACGGCTGGGCATACTTGCGGTGACTGTCGGCTGGCATCGCTTTAGGTACCCGGACGGTACTTTTTCGCGCGAAGAAAAGAAGCATGGCATTCACGGCGGCGACATCGAAACTTCGCTCATGCTCGCCGCGATGCCTGAGACGGTGCGCATGGACAAAGCGCCCCAGGCGACGCCGGCTACGATCGCGATGGCGCATGAATTCAAATGGCTTGGCGCTTACCGCCCTGCCGGCTTCGCCTGGATGACGCAGGACATCAACGAGACCGGCGCTATCGGTGACTCGACCTTGGCGAGCGCGGCCAAAGGCGAAACAGCGCTTGCGCATGGCTCGCAGGCCTTCGTGGAACTGCTGTGCGAGGTGGACCGTTTCGATCTTGCCCGGCTGCGTGAAGGGCCGTTGGCTGGCTGAATGGCGCATTGAATGGCGCGTTCATGCCGCCATCGCACACCCCGCGGATAATAACGTCTCGAGAGGAGTACAGGCATCAGTATGATTAAAACCAAGGACGGCGTTGAAATCTTTTATAAAGACTGGGGCAATGGGCAACCCATCGTGTTCAGCCATGGTTGGCCGCTGTCGGCCGATGACTGGGACACGCAAATGTTGTTCTTCCTCAATCACGGCTATCGCGTCATAGCCCATGACCGTCGCGGCCACGGCCGATCGACCCAGACGGGCGACGGCCACGACATGGATCACTATGCGGACGACCTCGCGGCTTTGACGGCTCATCTAGATCTGAAGAACGCCATTCATGTCGGCCATTCTACCGGCGGTGGCGAGGTGACGCACTATCTTGGACGGCACGGCGAGAGCCGTGTGGCGAAGGCGGCCCTGATCAGCGCGGTGCCGCCGCTGATGTTGAAGACAGCGGCTAATCCGAACGGCCTTCCCAAGGAAGTATTTGACGGACTTCAGGCGCAGCTTGCGGCCAATCGCTCGCAATTCTATCGCGCGCTTCCGGAAGGGCCGTTCTATGGCTACAACCGGCCGGGCGCAAAAGCCTCGGAGGCCATCATCGCCAACTGGTGGCGGCAGGGTATGATGGGCGGCGCCAAAGCGCATTACGACGGCATCGTCGCATTCTCGCAGACCGATTTTACCGAAGACCTGAAGAAGATCACCGTGCCGGTGTTGGTGATGCACAGTGAAGACGATCAGATCGTTCCTTACGTTGCTGCCGGACCGTTGTCGGCGAAGCTTTTGAAGAACGGCACGCTGAAGACTTACAAGGACTTCCCCCACGGCATGCCGACCACGCAAGCGGCCACGATCAACGCCGACCTGCTCCAATTCATCAAAGGCTGAGCCACTGAAAAAACGGCACTACCCCGATTGGCGGCATCCCTGAAAATCCGCCTCAATCATACGCCTGCGATTGCAATCCCGGGCAGGCAGGAGGGAGACTACAAATGACTACGAAAGACGCAAAGACCTTGCAGACTGCTCCGCTCGCAACGCCCACCGACTTGAAGACAAATGCCGTCCGTGATCTCACCGGTGCGCTTAATACGCTGCTTGCGGACATGTTTGCACTTTATCTGAAAACCAAGAATTTTCATTGGCACATCTCGGGCCCGCACTTCCGCGACTACCATCTGTTGCTGGACGAGCACGGCGATCAGATCTTCGCGACCACTGACGCCATCGCCGAACGTGTCCGCAAGATCGGCGGTATGACGGTGCGTTCCATCGGTCACATCGGACGTTTGCAACGTGTGCTGGACAACGACGCGGACTTTGTGACGCCGATGGACATGCTGGCTGAACTGCGCGACGACAATAAACAACTGGTGGCAAGCATGCGCGAAACGCACGACCTGTGTGACGAGCACCGCGACGTCGCCACCGCAAGCCTGCTGGAAAACTGGATCGACGAGGCCGAGCGGCGGACCTGGTTCCTGTTCGAGGCCACGCGAAGCCGCGGAGAGTAAAACCCGCTCGCGACTAGGCCGCGATCTTCACGTATTCGAAATCGCCGGGCTTGTTGTCGATGCCGATGCGCGGCGCGGCGATCCAGTTGGCGAACTGGCCCGGCTCCGAAACCGGATTCATTAGGCTGACGATGAATTCGCCATCGTCTTTCGACGGCAGCCATTTGCCGGCGTCGCGATCCCAAACCGTTGCGTCGATCATCTCGCCGGCCGGAGAAATCTTCACGTCCTTGAATTCGCCGATCTGGCGGTGGAAGCCGACATGCGGCAGTTCAAGTTTGAAGTTGATACCGGTTTTGCCGATGACCTTGTTCCAGCGGTCGAGGCCGCGCTGGCAGTCGGCGGTATAATCGTCGCGCAGCCGCATGTTGACCGCGGTGAGCGCCGGCTCGTCGACGCGTTTGATCACGCCGTTGACGAGCTTCAGCACCGGATAGATCGAATGCTCAAGCCGATGGTCGTCCTCGATCTTGGTTTCCTGGAAGCGGCCCTTGAGGCTGGCGTTGAACGCGTTGGCGGCGTTAGTCGAAACCTCCGACCCGAACAGATCGAGCGAGAGCGAATAGTGCAGATTGAGCTTTTTCTGGATAGTCGGCAGGTCGATCACGCCGAGGTTGCGGATCCTGCCGATGTCGAACGGATCCTCGATGCCGGCCGCCAGCATCGCTTCGCAGGTCCGCTGGATGGTGCGGCCGACGCCGGTCTCGCCGACGAACATATGGTGCGCTTCTTCGGTCAGCATGAAGCGGCAGGTCCGCGACAGCGGATCGAAGCCGGATTGCGCCAGGCTTTCGAGCTGCATCTTGCCATCGCGATCGGTGAAGAATGTGAACATGTAGAACGACAGCCAGTCGGGCGTTGCCTCGTTGAAGGCGCCGAGCATGCGCGGCTTGTCGGCGCTGCCGGAACGGCGCTGCAAAAGTTCGCCGGCCTCCTCGCGGCCGTCGCGGCCGAAATATTTCTGCAGGATGTACACCATCGCCCACAGGTGGCGGCCTTCCTCGACATTGACCTGGAAGACGTTGCGCAAGTCATAAAGCGACGGCGCGGTCTTGCCGAGATGGCGCTGCTGCTCGACCGAGGCCGGCTCGGTGTCGCCCTGGATCACGACCAGGCGGCGCAGCATGGCGCGATACTCGCCGGGCACATCTTGCCAGGCCGGCTCGCCGTAATGATGGCCGAACGGAATTTTCCGGTCTTCCTCTTTCGGGGCGAGCAGAATCCCCCAGCGGTATTCGGGCATCTTCACATAGTCGAACTTTGCCCAGCCTTTCGGATCAACCGAGACGGCGGTGCGCAGATAGACCAGCGCCTGCTGGAAGCCTTCCGGCCCCATATCCATCCACCAGTCGATATAGCCGGGATGCCAGCTCTCAAGCGCGCGCAGCACCTGCCGGTCCTCGACCAGATTGACGTTGTTCGGGATCTTGGTGCTGTAATCGACGTTCTCGATGTCCATGACTGGCTCCTGTCGGCCTTACACGCGGCGCGTATCGAATACCGGCTGCTGGCCGGTGCCGTAGCGCTTGAGCGCCCCTGCGTCGCCGACTGCGTTGGGCCTCTGGAAAATCCAGTTCTGCCACGCGGTCAACCGGGCGAAGATTTTCGATTCCATGGTCTCGGGCCCGGCGAAGCGCAGATTGGCTTCGAGGCCGGTGAGACTGTCTGGCGAGAAGCTGGCGCGCTCTTCGAGAAAGACGCGCACCTCATCGTCCCAGTCGATATCGTCGAGCGCAAAGGTTATCAGACCGAGCCGCTGCGCGGCCTCGGCATCGAGCATCTTTTCGCTCTGGGATTTTGCGGCTTCGACATCGCCTGGGTTCGCGAGAAACCGGCTGGCGAGCCGGGTGAGGCCGTTCGACATCGGATAGGCGCCGAAATTGGCCGCGGTCAGCACAATTACTGCCGGCGGCTTGTTGTCGCCTTCGCGCTGCCCGAGGAACATGTACGAGCGGTCGCTGGCGAAGGCGAGTTCGGCGAGCGTGCCGGCGAAGCAAGAGCCCGGCTCGATCAGCGTCACCAGCGAACGGGAAGTGAGATCAACGCGCTTGAGTACGCGCTTCCAGAGATGACGGATCTCGCGCACCAGCCAGTGGTCTTTGTCGGCGTCGAGGAAATGCTCGTAGGCCGCGACGTCGGCCGGATCGCCCGACGACTTGAAGACGATTGCGGCGACGTCAAACTCATTGAGGCGAATATTCAGGATCGCGTCGTCGAGTTCGCGGGCAAGCTTGAGCGGCCAAAATTCCGCGCCGAGCGCCAGCATGGCGTCGGCCGACGCAGGCGGCGGCGCTTTCGGACCGCGCAACGTCACCGTCGCGATCCGGCCACGGCGATCAAATTCGGACGCAACGGTGCCGTAGTCGACGCCATCAGGCGTGAACGTGCGGCTGAGCGGCGTGAGTTTGATCCCTTTGTTCTCGTGGCCGCCGTTGCCGCGGCGAGACCGCGAGGCAAATTCGCCGGCACGCGTGGCGACCGTGTCCTCAAATTTGGAGCCCGGCACGACTTCATCCACCAGCCGCCAATCGAGCGCGCGCTTTCCCTTCACGCCCTCCTCGGTGGTGCAGAAAAAGTCGGCATGGTCGCGCCGCACCTTGCGTTTGTCGGAGACGCGCGTCAGCCCGCCGGTGCCCGGCAGCACTGCGAGCAGCGGGAGCTCCGGCAAGGAGACGGCGGAAGTTCCGTCGTCCACCAGCATGATGTAGTCGGCCGCAAGCGCCAGCTCGTAACCGCCGCCAGCAGCCGTGCCGTTGATCGCGCAAATGGTCTGCAGCCCGGAATTTTCGCTCAAATCCTCGATGCCGTTGCGCGTCTCGTTGGTGAATTTGCAGAAGTTGACTTTGTGAGCGTGGCTCGCGCCGGCGAGCATGCGGATATTGGCGCCGGCGCAGAACACCCGCGGTTTGCCGGAGCGCAGCACCACCACGCGCACCTGCGGATGCTCAAAACGCAGCCGCTCGACGGCGTCGGCAAGTTCGATGTCTACGCCCAGATCGTAGGAGTTGAGTTTGAGCTCGTAGCCCTCGAACAGCGTGCCCTTCTCGTCGACGTCGAGCAGCAGCGTGGCAACATCGGCATCGACGTTGAGCTTCCAGTGCCGGTAGCGCGAAGGCTCGGTCTGGAAGTCGATCCGTGTCCGGCCGTTGGCCAGCGGACGCTCGGGGGCATGTGCGTCGGCCATGAAAGCGATTCCTTTAGTGTACTATAGTGCACTAGCCGCTTGAAGCCTTATATGCACTATAAAGCATCAGGCCGCAACCCCGGAATCGATCTGCGGATCGCCCTCGTGGTGGTCGCGCAACAACCGGTTCATGAAGCTTGAGGTCAGGTCTAGCGTCAGCGTCGGCGCGTCCCGCTGCGGGGAATGCTGCGCCCCCGGCACAATCGCAATTTCGACTGGGCAATAGCACTCCTCCCGCGCCGCTTCGACCTGCCGGAGCGTGCCATATTGATCGTCGGCACCCTGCACAACGAGAATCGGCACGCGGATGTAACTGAGCGCCTCGGTAATATCCCAGTTCTCAAAGTCCGGATTGAGCCACGGCTCGACCCAGGACAGAAACGCTCCGTCGACATCGGCGTGCCAGCGACCGAGTCTTTCGCGCAACGGGCCGGCGGCGAATTCGTCGCGGGTGCGGCGGATCTCGGCGAGCCCCATCGGCTCAGTGAAGAAATGCGGCGCCATCAGTACGACGCCGCGCACGCGGTGATCCTGGACGCCGCCCGCATAGATGGTCGCAATCGAGGCGCCGTCGCTGTGACCGAACAGAACGCCGCGCTGGAAGCCGATTGTCGCCAACACACGCGGCAACACATCGAGCGCTTCTTCGTCCATGAACTCGATCGACCGTGGTCGCCGTGCTGGACTCGATTTTCCGCAACCCGAACGCGAGTAGAGGAAGACTCCGGCGCCGGTCGCTTCGGCAAGCTGATCCGGGAATTCGCGCCAAAGTCCGACCGAGCCGAGACCTTGATGCAGCATCACGATGGTCGGCGCCGCATCAGGACGCGGTCCGATCATGCGATATTCGAGCCGCATCGGGGGGAGATCGAGAAACCCTTCGTCGGTAAGCGCCATGGCTAACGCTCGCCCATGAACGGCGCGACGATGCTCAAAAGCTTGGCGAAGCTCTGCTCTACGGCGTCTCCCGAGGTTTCGAGTTCGGCCTCGGCCCTCGCATAATCGGCGCGGCGCGCTTCGAGGATCGCCACCAGGTCGGCCATGGCGGCGCGGTTCTGCGCCATCGGGCGGAAATCGCCCTGCGCCATCACGCGGCTCATATGCTCGTCGGGCCGCGCCTTGATCCATACCGTGTGGGTGCGGCGGAGCAGGAGCGCGTAAGTCTCGGGGTTCGAGACGATGCCGCCAGCCGTTGTGATGATGGCCGCCTCGTGCCTAGCGATGACTCGATCGAGCGCATCACGCTCGTGACGGCGGAAGGTCGCCATGCCGGCCATCTCGATCAGGTCGGGAACGCTGGCGCCGTACTCCTCCGCCACGCGACGATCGAGCTCGATGAACGGCCAGTCGAGGCGTTGCGCCAGCATCCGGCCGAGCGTCGACTTGCCGGCACCGCGTAAACCGACGAGCGCGACGCGCTGGCCGCGATCGGCGGCGTCGGCGCGCACCACGCGCCCGGCAAGCTCCTTGGCAAGCGCTGGCAGTTCCTTTTCCGGCACCAGCGCCAGAAGATCGAGAATGGAGCCGAGCGCCGCCGTGCGCTCGCCCGTTTCCGGCAGGAGCGCAGCAGCGGGCAGATCGAGCGCCTGCGCGATCGCACGCAAGACACTGACGGAAGGATTGCCGGCGCCGCTTTCAATCTGCGCCAGATAGCGCTCGGACGTCTCGGAGGCCTGAGCCAATTGGCGGCGCGTCATTCCTCGCTTGGCGCGGCTCTTTCGAACCTCGCCGCCGACGGCGGCCAGAAAAGCGGCCGTCGGTACGCAGTCGGCGGGTGGAACGGGGCTAGCTGCCTGAGCTAGCTTGTTTTTTGCCGTCGATTTCGCCACGGGTCAGCATTCTAATGCATTATATTTCATGCGCTATAATGCATGCGAAACCAAAGATTTGCAAGCACGACCGTACATGGCGCCGCGCGAAACCGAGGATGCGATGACAGCTTCGCTTCGCCTCAGTTTATTCGAACATCTT
Organism: uncultured Alphaproteobacteria bacterium; assembly: GCA_963831165.1. Classification (GTDB taxonomy): domain Bacteria; phylum Pseudomonadota; class Alphaproteobacteria; order Rhizobiales; family Xanthobacteraceae; genus BOG-931. The sequence goes on along the minus strand of CAWHPC010000031.1, from coordinate 111,569 downwards.
CCGCCAACCGCCGCCCTCCGGCTCCCGTGGTGGTTCGATGTCCTCGACACCGTCGGGGCCGGGGTCGTCCGGCGCATGGACAAGCGGGATGACCGGCTCTGGTTTGGGTTGGTCCGACCCGACGCGCCGGCGACCGGGCGCAGCAGCCGCAGGCTCTTGCGACACAGGCGATATTTCCGCCTTCTCCCGAAGCATCGGTGCACGTTCAGTCGGTAGGTCGCTCGCGCTGACGGCTGAGGCGGCAGCAATATCCGGCTCGATCACCGGCGCGGTCGCAATACCGGTCACCGGCACGCGCCACTCAAAAGCGTCGAGCCGGCCGCTTGGTGAAGCCGGCAGCCAGCGATCGGATACGTGACCGTCGGCGGTCCAGGCGGGATCTGGCGCGGCATTGAGTGCGCGTGAGATCCATTCGCGAGCACGCCCTTCGTCGTTGTGCTCGGCGCGATCCAATTCCGCCATCAGCAGCGCGACCCGCTTGGTCGGCGCTGCGAGATAGGAGGACAGCGCAGCGCGCGCTTTGCCGAATTCCTGCGCATCGATCGCGGCGCGCGCCATCGCCACCGCGCCCTCGATGTGGCCCGGCATCTTTTTCACCAAGCCCTCAATGCGCTTCAAGCGATCCCGCGCGGCGTCGCCGAAGCGCAGATCAGAGAAAGCCTGGGCGAGATCGGGATGCGGATTAGCCCGCCAGGCTTTCTCCAGCACGCGTGACGCCTTACGCAGTTCGCCGCCCTCGGCGAGCATGCGGCCAGCGAGCGCCGCGGCCGGCACCAAAGTCGGCGCGAGCTTTGCCGCTTCGAGCGCAAAGGCCTTGGCGTTGTCGCGATCGGTTTCCTCTGTAGCCATCGCTCGCGCCGTCAGCATCACCGCGCGCTGCCGGCGGTAGCTCTCCTTATCGAGGGCGCGCTTGTTGCCTTCGAGCAGCGCCAGCGCACCGGTCCAATCACCGGTCGCACAGCGAAATTCGAGCACGGCCTTGCCGGCCCAGCCAAGCGATGGATTGTCCCGCGCCGCTTCCTCGGCAAACGCGTGCGCGCTGACATGATCGGCGCGGCGCCGCGCTTCGACGAAGAGACCGTGCAGGCCGAGCGCTTTGGTGTCGGCGCGGCTCGCCATGGCGCGAAAGGCAGCATCGGCGGCTTCACGATCGCCGGCGAGCTGCGCGGATTGCGCGCTGAGCAACAGTGCCAGCGGTTCGGCCGGCGCAATGCGCTTGACTTCCGCGGTGTGCTTGCGCGCGGCGGTGAGGTCGCCAGAGCCGACGGCGATCAGGCCGCGTGAAATCGCCTCATAGGCGCGTTCGCCCCGACGCCGGTGCAAGTGCCTTCGCAGGATAAAGGGCGAAGTGAAAATTGCACGCAGGACCGTCCAAACCAGTGCCAGCACCGCCATCGCGGCCAGGATCGCCGCGATCAGCACCCACGGCGCAGTTTTGATGCGCAAGCCCTGCCAAATAAGGACCACGTCGCCGGGGCGATCAGCCAGCCAAGCGGCGCCGACGGCCAAGGCGCCAACAATGAGCAGAAAAAGAACGACGCGGATCATTGCGATACCGGCTTGCTGAGCGCCGCAAGCGCATCGGCGGCGATGCGGCGGCTGGCCGCGATGGCCGCCTCTCGCGCCTCGATTTTCTTGACCCAGCCGTCCGCAACCGATCGTTCGCGGTCGGGCAAACGAGCAGCGTCGGCAAGCACGGCAGCGAAATCGCCGCGAGCGGCCTCGCTGTTCACGCGCGCAACCACCGCGGAGGCGTCATTGCCCTCCGGGGCATCAACCGGCGTGATGCGAACGAGATTCTGTGCGTGCGCTGCCAGCCTGCCGAGAAACGAGCCGTCCTGCGACGCCGTTCCGGACGTCTGCAACAGCGACGGCATCAGCGCCGTAAATTCGCGCGCGAGTGCGGCCGCGTTTGGAACTCCCTCGGCAGCGAACGGGGCGAGTGGCGCCAGCGCACTTTCTTCGACGCCGAACGATTTCACCGCGGCAAGCTCCGCTTGATACGGCGCCCCGCGTTCGACGGTCGCCCGCAACGCTTCCGCGGCGACCGTCATGCGCGCGGCACGATCGTCTGCGCTGGACGTCCGCTGCGTCAACTCCGCGCCGAATGACTTGATAGCGTTTTCCAGCGCCGCGATGCGATTGTTAAGCACATCAAAGTCGCTGCGCTGCGCAACCGCTTGAGCAGCGTTCTTCGCAGCCTCGGCTGCGGCCGTCGCAGCCTTGGCCTGCGCCAGAGCGGTTTGCGAAGCGGCTGCGACGTCGTCGACGCGGCGCGTGAGCGCTGAGAACTGATCGCCAAGCGCTTGCGCTTGCGCTTCCGCCGCCGCGATGCGATTGACCGCCGCCTCGTCAGGACGGGGCGTCTTCAGCGCCTCCTGGATTTTCTCAAGCAGTGAAGAAATGTCGTCAGTGCCCGCCGAGCTTGCCGCGGATGCGCTGGGCGACGGTGTGATTGACACCGCCGCCTCCCGCGGAACCTCACGCGCCGGAACCAAGCCCGCAAACCAAATCGCAGCAATAATAGCTGCCACCACGATCGCGCCGGCGACAGCGCCTGCCACGTAGGGCATGGCCCTACCTGCAAGGGTCCGGCTGCCGCGCATCGCACCGTCTTTGGTTTGCTCCGCGGCGCCGGATTCCTCAGCGGGAGTTCCGGGCGCGGTGTCCACTTCCTTCGCCGTCAGGTCGATGGTCGGCGGCCGCCGGCGCGGTGTGCTGTCGGGCTCGCTCGTCATCCTGTCTCCTGGGCGAATCGGGCCGATTCGAAGCGACGCCCGCTCGCTCGCCACGGCATAGTACGCGGCAGACATGGCGGCAACACGTCGTCCGCTGGGTGCCAGCGAAACAAAAATCAGCCGTACTGAAGCCGCAGGAATGAGCGCGAGCATGGCAGCCTCAATCGGCTCTTGGGCCACGCGAATATCGACAGCGCCGGCTTGGGCCAGCGGCTCCGCCACCTGGGCGGACAAACAAAAATGTGCGGGCTTCTTGAGCGCAGGTTCGGAAAGGCCGGCATCGCGCGTGAGATTGCCATAGGTCTCCGAACTCCGGCGTGAGAAATGCAGCACACCATCGATGCCGCCCGCCAAGGCCTCAGCTGCCGCGGTCGGAATGACATTCGCCTCCACAGCGCGATAAACCACTGCGGTGCGAACGAGAAAATTTTGCGCGGCGAGATCGGCGGCGATGTCGCCGGAGCGATCCGCGCCGGCAAGATAGAGGAGCGGCTCGCCGCGTTTTATCCGCTCCGCGGCAAGCCGCGTAAGATCATTACCAGCACCTTCGGCGGAGCTGACATCAGCGAAACCGACGGAGCGCATGGCCTGCGCGCTACGCTGGCCGACCGCGAGCACCGGTAACGCCTGCAGTACCGCGAAGTGTCGATGCGCGGCAATCGCGTGGGCGGCATTGGCGCTGGTCACTAGTATCGCCGCCCATGGTCCGCCTCCGATTTCCGCATCCATTAGCCGCTCGATGCGCAGCAACGGGGCAATAGCGACGGTATGTCCGTGGGCGCGAAGCGCCGCCGCGGTGCGCTCCGCGTCGGCCTGCGGCCGCGTTACCAAAAGCCGCACGGTCAGGTCCGAACAAAGAAGTCGGCGCTGGCGCGTTCGCGCAATTCGCGGCCGGCATCGGCGCCGAGTTTCGCAGCGTCCTCACGGCGGCCTTCGCGCTGAACCTCGAACGCCTCGCTGCCGTCCGGTTTGACGATGATGCCGCGGAAATGCACCGCGCGCTCGCGCAGCCGGGCGTGGCCGCCAATCGGCGTACGGCAAGAGCCGTCGAGCACAGCGAGAAACGCCCGCTCGGCGGCAACCGCAATCGCCGTGTCGGGATCGTCGACCGTAGCGACCAGCGCGCGCGTCCTCGTGTCGCCGGCTCGCGTCTCAATGGCAATTGCGCCCTGCCCGACCGCCGGCAGAAACTCGTCGGGATCGAAAATCGCGGTCGCCACTGAAAGCAGTCCGAGCCGTTTTAAGCCCGCGACGGCAAGCAGCGTCGCGTCGACTTCGCCGGCTTCGAGCTTGCGCAGCCGCGTTTCGACATTGCCGCGCAGCGTTACCACGCCGACGTCGGGCCGCAGCCGCTTGACCAGCGCCTGCCGCCGTGGCGAGGCGGTGCCGACCACCGCACCGGGCGATAGGTCGTGGAACCTCTTGGCCTTGCGGCTGATGAAGGCGTCGCGCGGGTCCTCGCGCGGCAGAAAGCTCGCCAGCATCAGACCCGCCGGCAGTTCGGTCGGCAAATCTTTGGCCGAATGTACGGCGAGGTCGATCTTGCCGGCGAGCAGCGCGGCCTCGATCTCCTTGGTGAACAGGCCCTTACCGCCCGCCTCGGCCAACGGCCGATCCTGAACCACATCGCCGGTGGTGCGGATGATTTCGATGGCGATCCGGCCGGCATCGAGGCCGGCCGCTGCGGACGAGGCGGTTTTTCACCTCGTTCGCCTGCACCAGTGCCAGCGGTGAGCCGCGCGAACCGATGCGCAGCGCGGTTTGCAGGCTTGCGGATTGTGCCATCGGACCTTCAGATGCTAGGCCGCGCCGAGAAGCGCAACGGCGAAGCGCGGCGTCATGTCATAATACACCGATGGTCATCCTCGGCATCGAAACCACCTGCGACGAAACCGCCGCCGCCCTGGTCGAACGGACCGACGACGGGCAAGGCCGCATCCTGTCCAACGTGGTGCTTTCGCAGATCGCCGAACATGCGGCATTCGGCGGCGTGGTGCCGGAAATCGCCGCCCGCGCCCACGTCGAGGCGCTGGATTCGATTATCGGCGCGGCGATGCGCGAGGCGCAGGTACCCTTCGGCTCGCTGGATGGTGTTGCGGCGGCCGCGGGGCCGGGTTTGATCGGCGGCGTCATCGTTGGCCTGACCACGGCGAAAGCCATCGCGCTCGTCAACGACAAGCCGCTGATCGCGGTCAACCACCTGGAAGCGCATGCGCTGACCGCGCGGCTCACTGACGCTACGCTGTTCCCCTATTGCCTGTTCCTCGCCTCCGGCGGCCACACTCAAATCCTCGGCGTGCTCGGCGTCGGCGACTATGTGCGTCTCGGCGGCACCGTCGACGACGCGATCGGCGAGGCTTTCGACAAGACGGCCAAACTGCTTGGTCTGGGCTTTCCTGGCGGGCCGCTGGTCGAAAAGGAGGCCGCGAACGGCGACCCCAAGCGTTTCGCCCTGCCGCGCCCCATGGCTGGACGCGATGACGCCAACTTCTCGCTATCCGGGCTCAAAACCGCGCTGCGCCTGGAAGCACAAAAAATCGCGCCCTTGAGCGACCAGGATGTCGCCGACCTCTGTGCGTCGTTTCAGCAAGCGGTGAGCGACGTGATTATGGACCGGCTGCGCATCGGGCTGCGGATATTCCGCGAGCGCGTCGGCACACCCACGGCGCTCGTCTGCGCCGGCGGCGTGGCAGCAAACCAGGCCATTCGCAAAGTTCTGCACCGCGTCGCCTTCGAAGTCGGCGTCACGCTCGTCGCGCCCCCGCCGGCGTTGTGCACCGACAACGGCGCGATGATCGCGTGGGCCGGCGCCGAGCGGCTGGCGCTTGGACTGACCGATCCGCTCGATACCGCTCCGCGCGCCCGCTGGCCGCTCGAGGAAGTCACCAAAGCCGCTTGATAGCCGCCGAGGCAATTGATTCAAGCCGGACGCCCGGCTTCGATTCCCGCCAGTATCGTCTCCAAGCCGCTCCAGCCGGTCGGCTTCGCCCGGGGGTTTATCCCAACGCAGCCGATTGATCCGCGGAAATCGCATCGCCAGCCCAGATTTGTGCCGGCTCGAACGCTGCAGCCCTTCGAAAGCGACTTCGAGCACCAACCCGTCACCCGGCTCGTGCACCACCTCGCGCACCGGGCCGAACCGATCGATGGTGTTGCGGCGCACGAAGCGGTCGATCTGCAATAATTCCTCGTCGGTGAAGCCGAAATAGGCTTTGCCGACCGGCACCAGTTCGTCCCCTTGGTCGCCGCGCGTCCAGACGCCGAACGTGTAATCTGAATAAAACGAGGACCGCTTGCCGTGGCCGCGCTGGGCATACATCAGCACGGCGTCGACGATGAACGGATCGCGCTTCCATTTCCACCACGGCCCCTTTGGCCGGCCGGGAACGTAGACCGCGTCGCGCCGCTTGAGCATGATGCCTTCCACCGCATCCGCATCGGCACCGGCGCCGGCCGCCGCCGGATCTTTTCGCGCAGCAGTGAGATCGGCCCAGCTTGCGAAACTAATAAGGGGAGAAAGGTCGACGCGGGGTTCCTCGAGCCGAACGATAAACGCTTCGAGCCGCGCGCGGCGTGCAACAAACGGAAGCTCGCGTAAATCTTCGTCGCCGTCGGCGAGCAGATCGTAGGCGCGCAGATGTGCGGGAAACTCGGCCATGAGTTTCGGCGTGACGCTCTTGCGATTGAGCCGCTGCTGCAACACGTTGAACGTCTGCACACGTTGATCGCGCATGATCAGGAGTTCGCCGTCGATGGCGCCGGGCAACCGCAGCGCGTCGGTAAGGTCGGGAAAGCTCCTGGAAATATTCTCGCCGGTCCGCGAATAGAGCCGTGCGATCGTGCCGCCATCGTGCGGCGCGGCAACAGCCTGGACGCGGATGCCGTCCCATTTCCATTCAGCCATGAAATCTGTTGGCGCAAGAATTGCGAGGTCTGGCTCATCGAGGGCGTGCGCGAGCATCGGCGGCCGGAACGGCGCCGGGTCGCTGCTGGCCGGTTTGTCCCCGCGGCCTTCGAGCCAGGCGAACAGCTCGACATAAGGCGGCGACAATCCAGGCCAGAGTAGCTCGATGTCCTGCGCGTTGGTGGCGCCAAGCGCGGCCACTGCGGCTTTGGCGAGCCGCGCCGAGACGCCGATGCGCAGGCCGCCGGTAACAAGTTTGATTAGCGCCCAGCGTCCGGTTTCGTCGAGCGCGTCGAGCCAGCGTGCAAGCCGGGCTGGTAGCTCGGTCTTGCCGAGGGTGGCGAGCGTCTCGATGACGGCGGTGAGCGAAAGTTCTCCCGCTCCGGCTTGCTGTTCCCCTCCCCCTTGTGGGAAGGGGATAGGGGTGGGGGTCGGGAGGCGGATTGCAGTCGTCAACGCACGCGCATCACCTCCCGACCCCCCACCCCAACCCTCCCCCACAAGGGGGGAGGGAGTTCGCGAAGCAATCGGCGCAGGCCACATCAGCGCGATGGTTTCGGAAAGGTCGCCGACATAATCGTAGGACAGTTCAAACAACGCCGGATCAGTGCGCTCGGCGATCAGATTGCGAATGAGGCCCGGCTTAGCGTGAGGAAAGCTCAGCGCCCCCGTCAGTGCCGCAAGCGCCCAACCCCGCTCGGGATCTGGCGTAGAGCGGAAGTAGTCCGTCAGCAGCCGCAGCTTGGCATTCCGCGCCGGCTCATAGGTGAGGCGGTCCAGGAGTTCGGCGAACCGGTTCATGCTTGAGAACCGCTGTCGCTTTCACCGCTCCCCCGCGCGGGGGAAGTTGTTTCATCATCCTCATCGCCGTAACCGACAATATCGAGCGGTCGCGCTTTGAGGCCGCGGGTCGCGCACCAATGTACCAGCGCGTCCTCCTGGCCGTGCGTGACCCAGATCTCGCCGGCGCCGGTCGCGGCGATCGTCGTGGTGAGACCGTTCCAGTCAGCATGATCGGAAATCACCAGCGGCAGCGCCACGCCATATTGCCGTGCCCGCGCGCGAATGCGCATCCAGCCCGATGCGAACGCCGTCAGCGGATCGGGAAATCGGCGAGTCCACAGATCGCTGAGCGCCGAAGGCGGACAGAGTGTGATGGTGCCAGCGAGTTCCGCCTTTTCGGCACCCCGCACGACGCGAAGTTCGCCAAGCGCAACGCCGCGTTCCGCGTAATAGGTGGTGATTTTTTCCATGGCGCCGTGCAAGTAGATCGGCGCGGCGTGGCCGGTTTGGCGCAGCAGGGCGATCACGCGTTGCGCCTTGCCGAGCGAATACGCGCCGACGAGATGCGCGCGCTCCGGAAACAGCGCGACCGATTGTAGAAGCTTGGCGATCTCGCCGTTGGGATCGCCGTGACGGAACACCGGCAAAGCGAATGTCGCCTCGGTGATAAACACATCGCACAGGACGAGTTCGAACGGCGCGCATGTCGGATCGGCGACGTCCTTGTAGTCGCCGGAGGCAACAATGCGCAGACTGTTCGCCTCGACCGCGATTTGCGCCGAGCCGAGTACATGGCCGGCGGGATGGAACGTGACTTTAGCGCCACCGAGATTGACGCTTTCGCCATAGCGGATGGCTTGGGTTGTGCCGGCAAAATTATCGCCGTAACGCAACCGCATCAGGTCGAGCGTTTCCTGCGTCGCCAGCACTGAACCGTGACCGGCTCGCGCATGGTCCGAATGGGCATGAGTAATCAGCGCCCGTTCGACCGGCCGCGTCGGATCGATATGGAAGGAACCGAGCTTGCAGCACACGCCGGCAGGCGTCGGCACCAGTATGTCTTCAGGACGCATGGAGAGTCATAAATAGTCATTCCGAAAAAAGGACGCGAGCGCTCAATGTCCGACACCGGCCCGCTTTTCGTCTCTTCCGGCGATCTGATCGCCGACCGGCGCTACAAGTGGGCCCTCGACCAGGCGGCGCGCGGCGATTTTGCCGGCGCCGCCGATGTTCTCGCACAGACCGTTGCGCTGGCGCCCAACTTCGCCACCGCCTGGTTCGCGCTGGGCGCGATCCGCGACCGGCTCGGCGATCGAAGCGGCGCCGTCGCTGCATTTGAGCAGGCGCGCGACGCGGACCCGCAGGACTATCACGGGGCGCGGCTCCAGCTGGCGCGGCTCGGCTCCGGCGACACGACGCCGGCGATGAGCGAAACCTATGTGCGGCGGCTGTTCGACCAATATGCCGCCCGCTACGACACTGCCCTCACCGAACGCCTCGCCTATCGCGGACCGGTACTGCTGCGGCAAGCGGTCGAAGAAGCGATACAGGCATCGCACCGCCCGCTTCGCTTCGGTTCGATGCTCGACCTTGGTTGCGGCACCGGTCTCGCCGGCGCCGCCTTTCGCTCCGTGGCTGATCGGATTGTCGGTGTAGACCTGTCGCCGGCGATGATCGCGCAGGCGGCGGCGAAAGATATTTATGATCGCCTCCACACCGGTGACCTTACCGTTTTCCTCAGCGATGAGATTTCCAACGCCGCCACGTACGACCTCGTCCTTGCCGCCGACGTCTTCGTCTATGTGAACGAGCTGTCGCCGATCGTGGCTGGCGTCGCGCGCGTGCTTTCGTCCGACGGACTGTTTGCCTTCACCGTCGAAACCCATTCCGGCGACGGCGTGAAACTGCTGCCGACGCTGCGCTACGCCCACGGCGAGCCCTACATAAGACAGCACGCTGAGCGAGGCCGGCCTTGCGCCTGTTTCCATCGCCAAAGCGGCGGTGCGAAGTGAGAAGGGCGTGCCGGTCGATAGCCTTGTCGTGATTGCGCAGCCCTCGACCACAGTGTGTCCGCCCGCTAGTTCTGGTGCGTGACCGTTATCGAGCGCGCCGCACTCCTGCCGGACGTTTTTGCGCACTGGTTCGCCAGCCGCGGCTGGGCTCCGCGTGCGCATCAGCTTGAGCTTTTGGCGAGCGCGCAGGCGCACCGCTCGGTACTGTTGATTGCGCCAACCGGCGGCGGCAAGACGCTCGCCGGTTTCCTGCCAAGCCTGGTGGAACTGAGCGGCGCTGCATCGTCCGCTCCGGGTAGCTCAGCGGAAAAAAGAAAACTCTTTTCAATCGGCCGCGATGTGCGCCGCGATGGCGGGCTGCACACGCTCTACATCTCGCCGCTCAAGGCGCTTGCCGTCGACATCGCGCGCAACCTTGAAACGCCGGTCGCCGAGATGCGTCTGCCGATCCGCATTGAGACGCGCACCGGCGACACGCCGACCTCAAAACGTCAGCGCCAGCGCCGCGATCCGCCGGAGATTTTGCTGACGACACCAGAGCAGATGGCGCTGCTGCTCGCTTCCGCCGATGCGCCGTATCTGTTCGGCTCGCTCAAGCGCGTGATCCTCGACGAGTTGCATGCGCTGGTCACATCGAAGCGCGGCGACCTGCTTTCGCTCGGCCTCGCCCGCCTGTTTCGCATTGCGGAAAATCTCACCAGCATCGGTCTCTCGGCGACCGTAGCCGAGCCCGCTGAGCTCGCGCGTTTCATGGTGCCGCAACGTGCTGGCGCAGCGGGACCAGCGACTGCCGATATCATCGTTGCCGAAGCGGGCGCTCCGCCCAACGTCACCATGCTCGACACCCGCGAGCGGCTCCCTTGGGCCGGGCACTCGGCGCGGCACGCGCTCGATGAAATCTACCGGCTGATCATGGCGCATCAAACCACTCTCGTTTTCGTCAACACCCGCAGCCAAGCGGAAGCGATCTTTCAGCAACTCTGGCACATCAACGACGACAATCTGGCCATCGCGCTGCATCACGGTTCGCTCGACGTTGCGCAACGCCGCAAGGTCGAAGCGGCGATGGCGGGCGGCCGGCTGCGCGCCGTAGTTTGCACCTCTTCGCTCGATCTTGGCATCGACTGGGGCAACGTCGATCTAGTGATCAATGTCGGCGCGCCGAAAGGCGCGTCGCGTATTCTCCAACGCATCGGCCGCGCCAATCACCGCATGGACGAACCGTCGAAAGGCGTGCTTATCCCCGCCAACCGTTTCGAAGTGCTCGAATGCCGCGCCGCGCTCGACGCTATCGCCGAGAACGCGCAGGATACGCCGCCCTTGCGCATCGGCGCGCTCGATGTGCTGGCCCAGCACGTCCTCGGCTGCGCCTGCGGCGAAGCCGTTCTTCAGTGACGAACTCTATGCCGAGGTGACGACTGCCGCCCCCTACTCCGCGCTGACACGCGCCGATTTCGACGCCGTGGTCGATTTCGTCGCCACCGGCGGCTATGCGCTCAAGGCCTACGACCGCTTCGCCCGCATTCGCGAAGGCAAAGACGGGCGCTGGCGCATTACCAATCCCAACGTTGCGCAACGCTACCGGCTGAATATCGGCACCATCGTCGAAGCCGACATGCTGAAGGTCCGCCTCGTTCGCTCGCGCGCTTCAAAGGTCATTCCACGCGGCGGACGGCTGCTGGGCGAGGTTGAAGAATATTTCATCGAGACCATGGTGCCGGGCGACACCTTCGTGTTCGCGGGCGAGATTCTCAAATACGAGACTCTGGTCGAGGACGAGGTTTATGTCTCGCGCGCCACCGCGGAAGATCCGAAGGTGCCGGCTTACGAGGGCGGAAAATTTCCGCTCTCAACTTATCTCGCCGCACGGGTGCGCGGCATCATTGCGCATCCGCAGGAATGGCGCGCATTGCCCGCGCAAGTCCGCGAATGGCTCGAAATCCAGGAATGGCGTTCGCGCATGCCCGGCCAGTATGAGCTGCTGGTGGAAACATTTCCGCGCGCCAACAAACACTATCTCGTCTGCTACCCGTTCGAAGGCCGGCTGGCACATCAGACGCTCGGCATGCTGCTGACGCGGCGGCTTGAACGCGCGCGGCTGCGCCCCATGGGCTTCGTCGCCAACGAATACGCGCTCGCGGTGTGGGGTCTCGGCAATGTGGCGCAGCAGATCGAGCGTGGGAAACTGTCGCTCGCCGCCCTGTTCGATGAAGACATGCTGGGCGACGATCTTGAAGCCTGGCTTGCCGAATCCGCGCTGATGAAGCGCATGTTCCGCAATTGCGCGATCATTGCCGGGCTGATCGAGCGGCGCTTCCCCGGACAGGAAAAATCGCGCCGGCAGGTCACGATCTCGACCGACCTGGTTTACGACGTGCTGCGCAGCCACCAACCCGATCACATTCTCCTGCGCGCCGCTCGCGCCGACGCCGCAACCGGGCTACTCGACGTGCGTCGCGTTTCCGAAATGCTCTCGCGCATCAGGGGCCGAATCGTCCATAAAGCCCTCGACCACGTGTCGCCGCTGGCTGTGCCGGTGATGCTGGAGATCGGCCGCGAGATGGTTTACGGCGAGGCATCGGATACGCTCCTCGCCGAGGCGGAGGCCGAATTGATCAAGGAGGCCATGCAGTGAGGGATCGCGCTTCGACCGCTCAATCCCGCCCCGGCGACGGTCCGCACACAGCGCGTGCGCCTCAATCTGGCTCGGTAGTTGTCGCGGGCGTGACGTTTGTCGCCGATCCGGCCGGCGCACTATACTGGCCCGACGAACATCTGCTCCTTGTCGCCGACCTGCATCTGGAAAAAGGCTCAGCCTTTGCCAAACGCGGCGTGCTGCTGCCGCCTTACGACACGGCAACGACTCTGGCACGGCTTGCCCGCCTTGTTGAACGCTTTGCGCCACGTCTCGTGGTCGCCTTGGGCGACAACTTCCACGACGACCACGGCCCATTGCGCATGTCGGGCGGCGATCGCGCCTCGCTAAAGGCCCTCCAGCACGGCCGCGATTGGATTTGGATCGCGGGCAACCACGATCCCAATCCTTCCGACGGCATTGGCGGACATTTCGCCGATGTTTTGGCCTTCGGTCCGCTGACGTTTCGCCATGAGCCGTCTGAACAGGCAAGCAACGGCGAGATCGCCGGCCACCTGCATCCGGTAGCGCGGGTGACGCAGCGCGGACGGGCAGTGAGCCGGCGGTGCTTTGCCGGCGATGGCCGCCGCTTGATCATGCCGGCCTTCGGCGCCTACGCCGGCGGCCTGAACGTGCGCGACCGCGCGATCCTCGGCCTGTTCGGCACGCTCGCCTTCACCGCGCACATGCTCGGCGAGCGCCGGCTCTTTGCCATCGCCGCGGAGCGATGTCTGCCGGATTGACCAGGTCGTTGTTAATCTCGCCGGAACGCTACGCTCGCGATCCAGCCGGTCATCAACGCCATCAGCGCGGTGGCAAATCCGTAGAGCAGGCCGTGATCGCGCGCAGCGTTGACCACAAACTGCTCGAAGCCGACCTTGACGATCTCGAAGGCCGAATCCGTGTGCGCAACCATATTGCCGCCTTCGAACAGCTTGACGTCGACCGTGTAATTGCCGGTCGGCACCTGCGCCGGCAGTACGATCGTGGTGCGGAACAGCGTCGGCGTAAGGAATGCGACTGCATTTGGCTCTTCGCTGTAGAGGTCGCGTTCGCGCATGTTCTGAACAAAGGCGGCGCGGAACGGGTCGTTGCTGACCTCGCCGATATCGTTGTGGATCAGTTCGGGCAGCGGCGTATTGGCAATGCCGAGCTGTAGCCGCCGACGATTATCCGCGCCGGTGATTGCGTCGAGCTGACGGCTCGCCAAAACGGCGAGATAAGCGGGCGGGTCAATAAAGGTGCGCGCTTGCGTATTCACCCAGATGCCGAGAACGCGCTGCTTGCGGCGCGTCCGGATTGATTCCCGCGGGCCGGTGACCGTCGCGACGATATCGTAAGGCCCGCTTCGCGCAGGATCGACAGCGTCCCGCTCAACCGTACCGAAAAGCACCAGTTCCACCCCAGTGTAGTTCGAAGTGATCAGCACGCTTTGATTGGTCAAGGAAACGATAAGGCGCTCCGCTGCTGCCTCGCCTGTGCAGACAATCAGGCTTGTCAGGATAAGCGCGGCGGCAAACACAGATCTCATGGCGCGCCGCCGATGACCCGAATCGAATATGGATCGTCCGGTTGCAGCACGAGTTGGCCCGCAAAGCGCAAGCCGACAGAGAGGACCAGCAAGCCGAGCAACAGCCGCAGCCACTCGCCGCGAATGCGCTGTCCGGCATGGGCGCCGAACTGCGCGCCAACGACGCCACCCACCATGAGGATCAGCGCGAGCACGGCATCCACCAGGTGATTGGTCGCCGCGTGCAGAATGGTCGCCGCCACCATGGTGAGAAACGTCAATACCATTGACGTGCCGATGACTGTCGCCGTCGGCACCCGCAGCAGATAGATCAGCATCGGCACCAGCAAAAATCCGCCGCCGATGCCCATGATGGCGCCGAGAAAGCCGATGATGAACCCGATCGCCAGTACCGGAATTGCCGAGACGTAGATTTTCGAGCGTTTGAAGCGCAGCTTCAGCGGCAGCCCGTGTATCCACATGTGGCTGCCCGGCCGCCGCAGTTCGACCCGCTTGCCCTGAATGCTGCGGACGATTGCGCGCGCGCTTTCGCCGACCATCAGTACGCCGACGATACTCAGAAGGATCACGTAGGACAGGCCGATGACGAGATCGAGCTGGTCAAGTGCTCGCAGCCAAGTGAACAGCGCGACCCCGCCGGCGCTGCCGAAGATGCCGCCGGCGAGGAGTGTGAGTGCGAGCGTCGTGTCGATGGCGTTGCGGCGCCGGTAGGCTGCCGCGCCCGAAAACGAAGCAGCCGCCACATGCGTCGTGACGCTCGCCACGGCAACTGCCGGCTCCACGCCGATGAAGATGAGCAGCGGCGTCATCAGGAAGCCGCCGCCAATCCCAAACATGCCGGAAATGAACCCGACCGCTAAACCCATCGCCAGCACAAGGAAGACGTTGACGGGGATGTCGGCGATCGGAAGATAAATCTGCACGGCTGGTGCACCGGCGCTCGGGTCTGCGGTTTGGACGGTTCTACGCCCGCAACGCCGCGTGACAACTATCCCGCTGCTAACAGCGCGCAGATTTGATCGCGCTGGGCCGTCAGTTCGTCTTGGTCGCGTCCGGCACGGAAGCCTTAACTGAGGACCGCGCTTTCGGCTTTGCCCCCGAAGTCAGGTTCGCGGGCGGATCCCACGCGCCTTTCACAGTGATCGCATCCGCAGGCTGCGGCAGCGGCGCCCACTTTTCCACCTCGATCCGCGCCGCCGCGAGCGACTGCTCCTCGAGATGCGCGGCCATTTCGTCGCGCTTCTGCGCCGCATCCTTGTCGCCTTCTTTGGCCGCGAGGAAGAACCATTTGAAGGATTCGGCAAAATCCTGCTCGACCCCGACGCCGCGCGCATAAAGGACAGCAAGGTTATATTGGCTGTCGGCGACGCCGTGTTCGGCAGCTTTGCGGAACCACCGCGCGGCAGTCCGATAATCCCCCGGGCCATCGATGCCTTCAGCATAAAGGACAGCCAGATTGTGCATGGCCTTGCCGTGACCCTTGTCCGCGGCGGCGCGGTACAGGTCGCGCGCCATGCCGAGGTTTCGCTTCACGCCGATGCCTTTTTCATAGAGGCTTCCCAGCCGGAACTGGGCCGGCGCCAGCCCCCTCTTAGCGGCGCGCTCGAACCAGTGGGCGGCGGCTTCATCGTCCTCCGGAACCGCGCGGCCTTCGGCAAGGCGGACCGCTACCTCGTAAGCGGCCATGGGATCGCCCGCCAGCGCCGCCATACGCAAGGTGGAACTCCCGACAGCGGCCGGCAGCTTGTCGGGCACTGACGTTACCGGGGATGACGCCGCGCTGTGCGGCGCCGGGCTGTGCGGAAGCGAACCGGTAATGTCAGACGCGGACCAGGGCGCCGAGCCGCCGATGGCCCTGTTGGGTGACGCACCCGCCACTATTGTTGGCGGCCAGCCGCTTGAATCCGACTGAGACTGGTGTTCAGAACCCGTCGGTGGCGTCGGGCTTTCCACACTCCCCGGCGAGAGCGACGCACCGGGATGCGGCGATGAGTCTCCGCCCGGAAGCGGCGTCGGACTGGGCTGCGGATTAGCGGGAATTGTATCTGATGCCGCGCTCGCCGGCGGTAGCGGCGTCTCGGTCTGTACGTGCGGCGGAGTTATGTCCAGAGGCGCGGGGTCTGCCTGCCCATGCGGCTCGGTTTGCTGTGCCGGCGGCGCCGTTGGCGCTCCGGGCCTGACCGTCGGTGCAGGCGGCGCAGATCCCGAACCGCCATCTTCAAGGAAGCGCGAGATAATGTGGAAACCGCCGACGACAATGACGACGACGGCTGCCGCTACCATCAAGGTGCGCAGACGGTCGGTCATCCTTTTCGGCTGAACTGAAGCTCCGGAGATTACGCTCGAGCTCTCCTGCGGCGTGGCTAAGGCCGCCGCCCGCGCGGCGCGCCGGGCGGCCGCGATGAAATCTGATTTGCCGCCGCCCGGATCCGGAATCACCGGCGGTTTCGAGTCGATGGCGGCTTCGGACGCAGCGATCCGCATTGCGGCCGAGGGCAGATTGCGGGAGCGGCCTGTGGCCGTGAAGCCGGGTTCGAGCGGATGATCGGGTGGCAGGCTGGGGTCGATCGGCGCGCGCGCAACAGCCAGGCGGCGCGGTGCGGGTTCTACCTGGGCTTGCCACCTCAACGGACGGTTCGGCGGGAAAGTCAGAGGAAGCTTCAGAAACGTCAGGTGGCATGAAGGTTTCTAGCCGTTCGGGGAGCGGTGGCGATGGCGGCGGCCCTTCCGCTTCCACCGGCCACGGTTCTTCCGTGAGCGCGGTCCTCGCTCTGTCGACACGGATATCGCTTTCGATCATGGCGAGACGATCGACAACGTGCTCTACGGTGCCCTGCACGGCTTCAAGAGAATCCTGAGTGCGGGCGACCTCTTGCTCGATGGCGTCGCTGACAACGGGTTTCCCGGCGAGATCGACCGCCTCACCTTTGGCACCCCGGAGATGCTCCATGTGCACCAGCAAATCGGCAAGGCCGCGCTCCACGCCTTCGAGCAGGCCCAGACGCGAATCGGAGGCGTCCAAACGCTTGACCAGAGTCGCGATGCGATCCTCCAGATGGGCGAGCGCCGTATGATCAGTGTGCGTAAGCTGCACCCATTCCAGTTTCTCAATCAGCCCGGAAAGCAGCTTCTCGAGTTCGCGTGGCACCGCATGGCCAGCATCCGTCGAGGCGTTGAGCGCGGTGGCCAGGACGTTGATGCGATTCTCGAGCGTCGAAAGCGCGTGTCCGCTTGCCGCGCTGTTCGCGAGATCGTCGATTTTGGCGGCGAGCGCGCGGACTTCTTCCGCGACCTTTGCCAGTGTGTCGTTGGAGGCGACGTGGGAAACGATGCCGCGCAACGCTCCGATCGCTGTTTCAAGCTGCTGTAGGGTAGCTGGATCGTCCCTGGCGACGATCGCATCGACTTTCTTTGCAAGTCCCCTGACCGCCTCATCGAAGCCGACCAGGCTTTCGGCGGGCGTCAGCGTTCGCAACGCCTCGCGCACTTCCGCGAGGCCGCGTTCGAGGCCGGCCAGCGCCGCCGTATCCGCGCCGGATTGGCGGCTGTGGTCGATGCGCTGGGCAAGAGCTTTGATCTCGATCTCTAGCGACTCCAACGCTCGCCGCGGCAGCGCCTCGGTCAACGAACGGCTAATCTCTGATAGATCGGCACGCACGGCGTTGATCGCAGTTTCGAGTTCTGCCGACGGCCGCAGTGCCTCGATCCGCAGCGTGATCTGGCGCAATTGCTGTTCGAGACCGCCAAGATCGATCGGTTGGATCGATGCGTCATCGGATCGTGAATGCTCGCCGCTGGGCGGGCGGCCCTCCGGCGGAAGAGACGACAGCGGGAGCGGCTCGCGCTGGCTGAATGTAGTTTCGGTAGTCTCCCCCGCGAGCGCCCGTTGCCGCGCCGTGATCTGCGCGGTCAGATCGTCGCCGGGCGCGGTCTGCGCCGCCGTTGCCTCGGCGGCGACGTTCGTGTCGATCGTACGCTGCGGAGCAGCTATCTCCGCGGTCGCGTTATCGACCGCGCGTCGAGCCGCCGTAACCTCGGCGCCGACATCGGTGTCGAGCGTCGGCTGCCGCAATGGCGACTTGTCGCCGACGCCGCTATCGAGGACGCGCTGCCGCGCGGTGATCTCGGCCACGGCCTGGTCGACGAATGCGTCGCGATCGTCTTCCGGCGGTCGAGGAGAAGCGCGCTCACTGCGCGCCTTGGGCGCCGGAGGTTCATCATGTGGTGCGAAAACGGGAGGTTCATAGCGCGGTCTGCGAGCGTCGCGTTCATCGGCGGATTCGCGAACGTAGTCGCGCTCGCGACCGGGCCGGCTCACGCGTTCGCGACGCGGCTCCTCGTAACGGACCCGCTCTTCGTAATAAGGACTGCCCGACCCGCGATATTCTTCGCGATAAGTAGCACCCTCCCGCCGGATCGAAAGTTCGCTGTCTCGACTGCGATCGCGACGGCGCCAATCGGTTTCGCGGTACCTGTCAACCTCGCCCTCGTCGAGGCGCCGGCTCTGCTGCCATTGATCGTCCGGTTCGCGCTCCCGCCGGCGCCGTTCCACGCCGCGGTATGGCTCGCGTTCCCGCTCATCACGGCGGCGACGCTGCGACGATCGCTCCTCCGGCTCACGATCGAAATCAGCCGACCAGTCGCTGTCGTCTTCATCCTCCGGCCGGATAACGGAGTTCAGCCATTCGCCGACCGACATGCCCGAGCGGCGCGCGGCTTCACGCGCGGCCTCGCGCGCTTCCGGACGGAGACCTCTGAGATTCCACGGACCGCCCGATTTCATTCTAGCGTCCAAACCACATCGTGAGGAGCAGGATGTGCCCCCTGTCTCGAGCAATGCCCTGAACAGACGACGCGGAGGGCGGTTCTCTGTCCTCGCACCGAATGTTCAGGATTACGGTAAAGAAGGCGTTAAAAGTTGGCCCAGCCAGTCACCGATTGTTCATCCGGCGAGTACCCGCCCGGCCACCCTTGGTTGCAGCGGGCGGGACGGCGGCGGGCCCTGGGACGCCCCAACAATCGTTGTCTTACCGTTGACGCAAGTTCGCTACCCTATACCTAATGGTCAGCCGGCGACCGGCGCACGCGGCAGGGGAGGGAAACATCATGCCGACCTACAAGGCTCCCGTTGATGACGTGATGTTCTTGTTGAGCGATGTGTTCCACATCGATCGCTACAACAACCTGCCCGGCTTTGCCGACGCCACACCCGACCTGGTCGAAGCAGTCCTCGCCGAGGCCGGCAAGTTCTCCGAGGACGTGCTGACGCCGCTCAACCGCGTCGGCGACAAGGAAGGCTGCAAGCGTCAAGCCGACGGCTCGGTAACGACGCCGACCGGCTTCAAGGACGCCTATAAGCGACTCGCGGAGGGCGGCTGGATGGGCGCCTCAGCGCCGGCCGAATTCGGCGGCCAGGGGCTGCCTATGGTTCTCATCCAATCGATCAGCGAGTTTCTCTGCTCGGCGAATATGGCGTTTGCCATGTATCCGGGCCTGACGCTGGGGGCGGCAGCCGCGATCATCGCGCACGGCTCGGCCGAGCAAAAAGCGCTTTACCTGCCCAAGCTCATCAGCGGTCAATGGACCGGAACGATGAACTTGACCGAGCCGCAATGCGGCACTGATCTCGGTCTCGTGCGCACTCGGGCGGTGCCCCAGGCGGACGGCACCTACAAGATCACCGGCACCAAGATTTTCATCTCGGCCGGTGAGCACGATCTTGCGGAGAACATCGTCCATCTCACGCTGGCCCGTATCGAAGGCGCGCCGGAAGGCACCAAAGGAATTTCGCTTTTCATCGTCCCCAAATTCCTGCCGACCAAAGACGGCGCCGCAGGTGCGCGCAACGCCGTCGCCTGCGGATCGATCGAAGAGAAGATGGGCATTCACGGTAATTCCACCTGCGTCATGAATTACGACGGCGCCACCGGCTGGCTGATCGCCGAACCGAACCGCGGCCTGAACGCGATGTTCGTTATGATGAACGAAGCGCGGCTCGGTGTCGGCGTGCAGGGGCTCGCGCTCTCCGAAGTCGCGTACCAGAACGCCGCCGCCTACGCGAAAGAGCGCCTCGCCGGCCGCGCGCTGACCGGTGCGAAGTTCAAGGACAAGCCGGCCGATCCGATCATCGTGCAGCCGGATGTCCGCCGCATGCTGATGAGCATGCGCGCCTTCAACGAAGCGGCGCGCGCGCTGGTGCTGTGGACCGCGCTCAAAAGCGACGTCGCGCATCGTTCGGGCGATGCCAAAGAGCGTCAGGTCGCCGACGATCACATGGGCCTGATGACGCCGGTCATCAAAGGCGTGCTCACCGATCAAGGCTTTGCCAACACCGTGATGGCGCAGCAGGTGTTCGGCGGCCACGGCTACATCGCCGAGCACGGCATGGAGCAATTCGTGCGCGATGCGCGCATCGCCATGATCTACGAGGGCGCGAACGGCATTCAGGCGCTCGACCTGGTCGGCCGCAAGCTGCCGCGAGACGGCGGCCGCGCCTTGCAGGCGTTCTTCGCCGAGGTGTCGGGCTTCATCAAAGAGAAAGGCGCCGACGAAAGTCTCGCTCCCTACATCAAGCCGCTCAGTCAGGCGCTCGGAGAATTGCAGCAAGCGACGATGTGGTTCGTGCAAAACGCGCTCGGCAACCCCGACAATGCCGGCGCCGGCTCAACCGATTACATGCACCTCTTCGGCCTGGTTGCGCTCGGCTATATGTGGTGCCTGATCGCCGAGGCGGCGAAGGTCAAGGCGGCCGACGGCGCCAACGGTTCTGGGGAACGCATGGCGGCGAAGCTCGCCACCGGCCGTTTCTTCGCCGAGCGTCTCTTGCCGGCGTCAACAACGCATCTCGCGCGCATCAAGGTCGGCGCTGCCTCGACCATGGCTTTGCCGGCGGAGGCGTTCTAGCCGGTCCGGCGTACGCCTCGGCTCAGGCGCTTCCGCGCAATGCGCTTCTGACCTTGTCGGGCGTGTACGGCACGGAGCGCAGCCGCGCACCGGTGGCGTCGAACACGGCGTTCGAAATCGCTGACGGCACCACCGCCGCGGACGGTTCGCCGGCGCCCCAAGGCTTTTCCGCCGGATGATCGATGAGATCGATGACAACGTCCGGCACTTCAGGGAAGGTCAGAATTGGATAGTTCACCCAATCGAGGCTCGTCACCGTCGACCGGTTGAACTTCAGTTCCTCCTTGAGAGTACGGCTTACGGTCTGGATCACGTTGCCTTCAATCTGGTTTCTGACGCCGTCCGGATTGATGATCTGGCCGCAATCGTGGGCGACGTAGAATCGCGTGGCCCGAATCTCGCCGGTGGAACGCTTGACCTCGACCTCGGCGATCGCAGCAATGTACGTGCGCACCAACTCGTACTTGCAATAAGAGACGCCGCGGCCGGTTACCACGTCGCCGCCTTGCCCGCTCTTTGAGCCGCTGTTAGGCGACGGCCGTTTTTCCCATTTCGCCAAGGCGGCGACGCGATTGAGCACCTCGATCCCGCGTTTGTCGTTGGGGTCGAGGTACTGCAGGCGGAAATCGATCGGATCGACGCCCGCCGCCGCCGCGAGCTCGTCGATAAAACACTCGTTGGCGAACGTGTTCTGCATCCGGCCCGGCGTCCTGATCCAGGACGGGCGGAAGGGTGTGGTCTCCAGCCGATGACAGACCGCTTTGATGTTAGCGAACTTGTAGGGAATGTTCGAGTTCTGGAAAACGTTTCCCGGCGCGATGGTGTCATCCGCCGGCATGCCGCTCAGCGTCGCCGCGACGAGCGGCACCACAAACGCATTTGGTGTCTGTTGCGGGATGAAGAACTCCGACTCCCAGGCGACGACTGCCCCCGAACCATCCATGGCGGCGCGCAGGTCGATGAGTGTCGGCGGACCTTTCGGGTCCCAGCCGTGCTCGTCGGCACGTGACCACTGCACACGAACCGGCCGACCGACCGCTTTCGCCAGCAGAGCCGCGTCGGCTGCCGCATCCTCGTGCCCATTGCGGCCGTAGCAGCCGGCGCCTTCAACATAGATGCAGCGCACGCCGGCCAGCGGCAAACCGAACATCTTTGCCAGCTGCTTTTGCAGATTGTGCGTAGCTTGCGATGCCGACCACGACGTGAGCCTGCCGTCTTTGAATTCGGCCACCGCGCAGGAGGGGCCGATCGAACCATGGGTATGAATGGCGAAGTCGTAAGTGGCGTTGAGCTTTTTCAGGCCCTCTTTGTTCATCGCCTCCGCCGTATTCCCCACGTTGCCGGTGACGTCGTCCTTAGCCACTTTGGAAGCGCGGACATGCTCAAACAGCTTCGCCTGCTCGGGCAGCCCGTCCCAATCAGACCAGGTAGCCCTGAGCTGCCGCGCGGCTTTGATGGCGGCCCATTCATTCTCGGCAACGACACCGAGGAAGCTGCCCTCGCGCACCACCTTTACCAGTCCAGCGACGCCGTTGACCGACGCGTCATCGACGCTCTCGAGCCGCGCCCCTAGCGCCGGCGGCCGCACGACGCGCCCATGCAGCATGCCGGGCAACCGGAAGTCCTGCATGTAGGTGAATCTGGCCGCAACCTTGTCGGGAATGTCGATGCGCGGGACTGGCGTGCCGACGATCTTGTAGGCCTTGGCATCCTTGGTCACCGGCGGCTTCTGGTGATCGACGGTCAGCGAAAACGCCTTGCCGCCGATCAGCTTGCCATAGCTAACGCGTTTGTCACCGGCACTGACGATGCCGTCTGCAGCCTTGAGCTCGTCCGGTTTGGCCGCCAGGTACGTCGCCGCCAGTTCGAGCAGCGCGCCCTTCGCCACGGCTGCGGCGTTGCGAATCTGCACGCCGCCGTTCTGGATCGAAAGGCTGCCGAACGTCGGCCCTTGATCCGGCGTCAGCGCCGTGTCGCCCTGTACGATTCTGACACTCAGGAACGGCACGTCGAGTTCCTCGGCCACGATCTGAGCCAGTGCCGTCTCCACGCCGGTGCCAAGGTCGACCTTGCCGGAATAGACCGTGACCATGCCCTTGGCATCGATGGCGAGAAAAGTGTCGATCAAGGTCAGCGCCAGCGGCTTAGCTGTGACAGTCGCTTGCGCGACTGCTTCGCTCGATTGCCCGGCCAGCGAGAAGCCGACGACGAGGGCGCCGCCGCTCTTGAGGATGTCGCGGCGCGAGGGAGTGAAATTCCTGCTCATGGCTACCTCCCTCGCGCTAATTCCGCCGCGCGTTTGACCGCTTTGACGATGCGAGCGTGCGTCCCGCACCGGCACAGATTCGCGGCGAGCGCATTTTTGATGTCGGCTTCGCTCGGCTTCTTGTTGCTGGCGAGGAAGGCGGTCGCCTCCATAATCATGCCGTTGATGCAGTAGCCGCACTGAACCGCTTGTTCATCGATGAATGCCCGCTGTACCGGGTGCAAATTCTCCGGCGTGCTCAGCCCTTCCAGCGTCACGATCCGGTTGTCATCGGTAATCGAGGATATTGCGGTCACGCACGAGCGTACTGCGATGCCGTCGATGTGCACCGTGCACGCGCCGCATTGCGCCAGACCGCAGCCGAAGCGCGGACCGCGCAATTCGAGATTATCGCGCAGGAGATAAAGGAGCGGCATATCCGGATCATCGACCGTTGTCGTGACCCGCCCGCCATTGACGTTCAATGTTCTGGAAATTGCCATCGAGCTTCCCTCCGGAAGGATAAATTTGTGGGTACGAATTTAGGCGCGCGTCCTACCCACGCCTCGCCGCTCCGCGGCTCGCGCTAATTCATGGAGAGCGGGCAGAGTTCAGCATACGCCTGGTCCCAGTGCGATCCAAACCGGTTTTGCGCTGGTTGTGTGGTACAGGTTCGACTGGCAATAGTAACGAGGCTAGGGAGGCGGCGAGCAGTCCCGGGTTGCTTCGACGCTGCGGGCGTTCGGTGCTCCTTGGCCGGCAATGACGGACACTGCTGGGCTGCAATTGCCTTCCGGGTAGACTATATGGGAGAGGTTCGGTTTCACGAACCTATCGCGAAGCGCCTGCGCCAGGAGGGAAACGTTATGCCGGACGCCTTTATTTATGATCACGTGCGCACCCCCCGCGGCCGCGGCAAAGTCGATGGCTCGCTCCACGAAGTGACCGCGCTGAATCTCGCAAGCCAGGCGCTGGGCGCGATTAAGGACCGCAACGATCTCGATCCGACCTTGGTCGATGACGTGGTGATGGGCGTCGTCGATCCGGTCGGCGAGGCCGGTGCCGACATCGCACGCTCGGCGGCGTTGGTCGCCGGTTATGGCGACGGCGTAGCTGGCGTGCAGATCAATCGCTTCTGCGCTTCCGGTCTCGACGCGGTGAATTTCGCCTCCGCGCAGATCATGTCCGGACAGCAGGACATGGCGATCGGCGGCGGTGTCGAGTTCGATGAGCCGGGTTGGAATCGGGGCTTCCGGCGGCGCCTGGGCCGTCGATCCGACCATTGCGGTCGCGCACTATTTCGTGCCGCAGGGCATTTCCGCCGATCTGATCGCGACCAAATACGGGTTCTCGCGCGACGATGTCGACGCTTATGCGGTCGAAAGCCAGAAGCGCGCGGCGGCGGCTTGGCAGGATGGCCGCTTCAACCGTTCGGTCCTGAAGGTCAAGGACGTCAACGGGCTCACCCTGCTCGACAAAGATGAACACATGCGGCCGGACACGACCATGCAATCGCTTGGCGCGCTCAAGCCGTCATTCGTGCAGATGGGCGAAATGGGTGGCTTCGATTCCGTCGCCATTCAGAAACATCCAGACGTCGAATTCGTCAATCACGTCCATCATGCCGGCAATTCGTCGGGCATCGTCGACGGAGCCGCCGCGGTTCTTCTCGGCAACGCGCGGGCGGGCAAGAAAGCAGGGCTCAAACCGCGGGCGCGCGTCCGTGCCTTTGCCAATATCGGCTCGGAGCCGGCGATCATGCTGACTGGCCCGGTCGACGTCACCAAGAAGGTGCTGAAACGGTCCGGCATGACGCTCAACGACATCGACCTGTTCGAACTCAACGAGGCGTTTGCGTCCGTTGTGCTGCGCTACATGCAGGCGTTCGACATCGATCCGAACAAGATCAATGTCAACGGCGGCGCTATTGCCATGGGCCATCCTCTCGGCGCCACCGGCGCCATGATCCTGGGCACGGTGCTCGACGAGCTGGAGCGGCGCGATCTGTCGACGGCGCTGGTCACGCTCTGCATCGGCGCTGGCATGGGAACCGCCACAATCATCGAGCGAGTGTAATTACTCGCGTCCTGCATGCCCAAGATCGACATCGCCAAGCTTCCGCTAGACAGCCGCACGAATTATCCGGAACCGTTCAACCGCGCGGTCGCCGGCCGTTCGCGCAAGCGGCTCGGCAATGCCGCCGGCCTCGACCAGTTCGGCGTCAACCTGACGACGCTCAAGCCGGGCGCTGCTTCGGCACTGCGGCACTGGCATGAGAAGGAAGACGAGCTTGTCTACGTCATCGAGGGCGAAGTGGTGCTGATTGAGGACGACGGCGAAACCGTGCTCAAGTCCGGCGACGCCGCAGGCTTCAAGGCCAACGTCCGCAATGGTCATCATCTGGTCAACAAATCGAACCGCGATGCGGTCTATCTCGAGATCGGCACCCGCGCGCAACACGAGCGCGCGGAATACCCCGACGTCGATCTGCTGGTAATCCGCGACCAACAAGGCGCGCGCTACACCCACAAGGACGGCAAGCCGTATTCGAAGTAATTCTCCCTCTCCCGCTTGGGGCGAGGCGAAGAGATGCGACGGGAGATCAGTATGACCTACCAGAATTTCAACTTCGATATCGACGCCGACGGCATCGCGCTCGTCAGCTGGAACATGCCGGGCCGTTCGATGAATGTCATCGACGCGAAGGTGATGGAGGAACTCACGGCCATCGTCGAGAAGGTGGCGACCGACACCGCCATCAAGGGCGCGGTGCTGACGTCGGGTAAAGATGCATTCTGCGCCGGCGCCGATCTCACGATGCTGGAAACCCAGAGCCGGACCTTCGCCGCGCTGTTGAAATCGCAAGGCGAGGAAGCCGCGAACAAACACCTGTTCGAGGAAAGCCGCAAGCTGTCGCAAATCGCACGCCGTATGGAAACCTGCGGCAAGCCCTGGGTGGCGGCGCTCAACGGCACCGCCATGGGCGGCGGCTTCGAGCTGGCGCTTGCCTGCCATCACCGCATCGCTTCCGAGAACGATAAGACGCGGCTCGGCCTGCCGGAAATCAAGGTCGGCCTGTTTCCGGGCGGCGGCGGCACCCAACGCATCGCACGCATGATACCGCCCGCGGACGCACTGCAATTTCTTCTTAAGGGCGACCAGCTTCGGCTCAATCGCGCCAAGACGATGAAGCTCATCGACGAGGTGGTGCCGCCCGCCGAGCTTGTCCAGAAGGCGAAGGACTGGATCAAGGCCGGCGGCAAGGCAACGGCGCCGTGGGACGTCGAAGGCTTCAAGCTCCCCGGCGGTGCTGTTTATTCGAAGGCCGGGATGATGGTGTTCCCGCCGGCGAACGCGCTCTACCGCCGCGAGACCTACGACAATTATCCTGCCGCGCGCGCCATCATGCAGGTCGTTTATGAGGGCCTGCAATTGCCGATGGACCAGGCGCTGCGCGTGGAATCCCGCTATTTCGCCAAGATCCTGCGCTCGCCCGAAGCCGCCGCCATGATCCGCTCGCTGTTCGTCTCCATGCAGGAACTCAACAAAGGCGCGCGCCGTCCGGCGCACGTTCCGGCCAAGCCGATCAAGAAGATCGGCGTGCTCGGCGCCGGCTTCATGGGCGCCGGCGTCGCCTATGTCACCGCCCAGGCCGGCATCGACGTAGTCCTCATCGACCGCGACCAGGAGACCGCCGACAAGGGCAAGGCGCATTCGCAGAAACTGATCACTGATCAAATCAATCGCGGCCGCGCCACCAACGCCGATCGCGACGCACTGCTCGGACATATCACCGCGACACCGGACTACGCGGCACTGAAAGACTGCGACCTGATCATCGAAGCGGTATTCGAGGATCGCAAAGTCAAAGAAGACGTGATTGCCAAAGCGCAGGCGGCGATTGGCAGTCAAACAATCTTCGGCTCCAACACATCGACGCTTCCGATCACATCGCTGGCAAAGACTTTCAAGGATCAACCGCGGTTCATCGGGATTCACTTCTTCTCGCCGGTCGATCGTATGATGCTGGTCGAAGTCATTATGGGCAAGAAGACCGGCGACGCGGCGCTCGCGGCGGCGCTCGATTACGTGCGCGCGATCCGCAAGACTCCGATCGTGGTCAACGATTCGCGCGGCTTCTACACCTCGCGCGTGGTCGGCACGTATATTCGCGAAGGTCATCTGATGCTGACCGAAGGCGTGCCGGCGGCGATGATTGAAAATGTCGGCCGCATGGCTGGCATGCCGGTCGGACCGCTTTCTCTGACCGACGAAGTCGCGGTCGATCTCGCCTGGAAAGTATTGAAGGCAACAGAGGCCGATCTCGGTGCCGAGGCGATCGATCCGCGGCAGAAGGCGCTGCTCGAAGATATGGTCGAGAAGCGTGGGCGTTACGGCCGCAAGAATAGCAAGGGCTTCTACGACTACCCGCAGTCTGGAGCGAAACGGCTATGGCCGGGGCTCCCCGAGTTGCAGCCGACCAAGCTCGATCCGGACACCATCGACGTCGAGGAACTCAAGCATCGGCTGCTGGCGATCCAGGCGCTCGAGTCCGCGCGCTGCGTCGAGGAGGGCGTGGTTACCGACATGCGGGAAGCCGACGTCGGCTCGATTCTCGGCTTCGGCTACGCGCCGTTTACCGGCGGCACCATCTCCTATATCGACGGCATGGGCGCGAAGGCCTTCGTCGATATGTGCAACGACTTGGCAAAGAAATATGGCGCCCGCTTCAAACCAGGCAAGCTGCTGCGCGACATGGCGAAGACGGGCGACACCTTCTATCACCGATTCCCGTCGGAGAAGCGCAAGGCTGCTTGACGATCATCGCAGCCAGTCACGCTGGATCCCATGGCGCGTGATCAAGTCGACCTGAGGCCGATCGAGCGGCGCGATGAGCTTGTCGATTGGATTGCGCAGGGCGTCAAGCCGAAGTCGCAATTCCGCATCGGCACCGAGCACGAGAAATTCGCGTTCACGCTCGAGGGGCACAAACCGGTCCCCTATGAGGGACGTCACGGTATTCGCGCCCTTCTTGAAGGTATGCAGCATCTTCTGGGCTGGCAGCCCATTATGGAAGGCGAAAACGTCATTGGCCTGTTCGATGTTACCGGCGGCGGCGCGATCTCGCTCGAGCCCGGGGGGCAGTTCGAATTGTCCGGTGCGCAGGTCGAGACGGTTCACCAGACCTCAAGCGAACTGATGGCTCACCTTGCACAAGTGCGTGAGGTCGCCCGGCCGCTGCACATTGGATTTCTCGGCATCGGCATGACGCCGAGCTGGACGCGCGCCGAGATGCCGAAGATGCCGAAAGGTCGCTACAAGATCATGACCGCCTACATGCCGAAGGTCGGCACCCTCGGCCTCGACATGATGTATCGCACCTGCACGGTGCAGACCAATCTCGACTTCTGCTCCGAAGCCGACATGGTCAAAAAGCTGCGGGTGTCGATCGCTTTGCAGCCGGTTGCGACCGCCTTATTCGCCAACTCGCCGTTCACGGAAGGAAAGCCCAACGGCTTTCTCTCTTTCCGCGCGGAAATCTGGCGCCATACCGACAACGACCGTACCGGCATGTTGCCGTGGGCGTTCGAGGACGGAATGGGTTTCGAGCGCTGGGTTGATTACGCGCTCGACGTGCCGATGTACTTCGTCAAGCACGGCGACGAGTACGTCGACGTATCCGGCCAATCGTTCCGTGATTTGATGGCTGGCAAGGTGCCCGGCATGGCCGGCGCGCGCGCGACGATTTCCGATTGGGCGAACCACATCTCCACGATTTTTCCGGAAGTGAGGCTCAAGCGTTATCTGGAAATGCGCGGCGCCGATTCAGGCCCACTGCCGGATTTGCTCGCGCTGCCGGCCTTATGGACCGGCATTCTCTATGACGACGTTAGCCTCGACGCCGCCTGGGACCTGGTCAAGAACTGGACCGCGGACGAGCGTCAGGGGCTTCGCGACGCCGTGCCGAAGGCGGGGCTCGCCGCTAAAGTCCACGGCCGCACTGTATTTGAAATCGCAACTGACGTTCTTAAGCTTGCCCGGGCCGGATTGGCGCGCCGCAAACATCTCGACATTGGTGGCGAAGACGAAGGAAAGTATCTCGAAGTGCTGGAAGATCGCCTCGCCCGCGGTACGACACCAGCACAAGAGCTGCTCGAGAAATTCCACGGACCGTGGGGCGGCTCGGTCGATCCGATCTACGCGGAAGAGTCCTACTAGGGCCCCGCCTTTTATTACAACATATAGCGTCTTCATCTTCGCGCCGTGATCGTTGCGCGCCACCTGAACTGGCGTAGGCCGGCTGGCAGCGTCCAGAGCAAGCATGCGCTTTCGCCGGTTCAACTGCTAACATCGCGACAAGCCGGTCGCTTCGTCCACAACAACAAAGAAACGGCAGAGGGGAGGAAATATATGACCAATTACGTCATCGTTGGCGCCGGCTCGGCCGGTTGTGTCTTGGCTTCGCGGCTGACGGAAGACCCAGCGGCTCAGGTGACCTTGATCGAGGCCGGCGGCCCCGACGATGCGCCTGAAATTCAGATTCCCTTGGCCTGGGGCCTCATTCGCAAAAACCAATACGATTGGGACTATATGAGCCAGCCCGAACCCGCGCTCGACGGCCGGTTCGTTTACCTGCCACGCGGTAAAACCTTCGGTGGATCGAGTTCGATCAACGCCATGATCTATATTCGCGGCAATCGTGCCGATTATGACGGCTGGGCCGCCGACGGCGCGAAAGGATGGAGCTACAACGAGGTCCTGCCCTACTTTCGCAAAGCGGAAACCAACGAGCGCGGCGAAGACCAATTTCACGGCAAACTCGGACCGCTTTCGGTGTGCGATGCGCGGACCCGCCATCCGTTAACGGACGCTTTCATGCAGGCGGCCGTTGAGGCCGGATATCAAGCCAATCCGGATTTCAACGCCGCCAGTCAGGATGGCGTCGGGCTGTATCAAGTTACCCAGCGCAAGGGAAAGCGTTGCAGCGCGGCGGTGGCGTATTTGCATCCGGCGATGAGCCGCCCCAATCTCAAAGTGCTGACCCACGCGCTCGCTACGCGCATCCTGTTCGACGGCAACCGTGCGACCGGTGTTGAGATCGCGCGCAACGGACAGCTCGAACAGATTCGCGCCGACACCGAAGTTATCCTGGCGGCTGGCGCCTATAACTCCCCGCAATTGCTTTTGTTATCCGGTATCGGTCCGGCAGCCGACTTAGCGGCGTTGCAGATTGCCGTCCGTTACGATTTGCCTGTTGGTGTCGGGCTCCAGGATCATCCGCTGGTGATGATGAGCTGGTACACCGATACGGAAAGCCTGCTGACCCCTCCAACGGCTGAAGATGCGGCGCTTTTGGAGAGCGAGGGCCGCGGCCCGCTAAGTTCGAATGGCGGCGAGACTGGCGGGTTTTTCCGCACCCGCGCCGGATTGGAAGCGCCAGATGTGCAATTCCTGACCGCGGCGCTGATGTTTCACGAGCAAGGTTTGAGTCCGCCTACGGCCCACGCTGTTTCGTTCGGCCCCTGCGTGCTGAAGCCCAAAAGCCGCGGCAAAGTTTCTCTCCGTAGCGCCGATCCGACATCCAAACCGCAGATCGTGCACAACTACCTTGCTGAATCCGAAGATCGGCGGACCATCATCGACGGCATCCGCATCGGCCTTGAAATTGCCGCTCGGCCTGCGATGCGCGCGCACATCAAGGAGCCGCATCGCGCTCCGAAATCAGGCTCCGAAACCGATGTCTGGGAGTATGTCCAGCGGCATGCGCAGTCCGTCTATCATCCGACCAGTACGTGTGCGATTGGGCCGGTGGTGGACAACCAATTGCGCGTGCATGGCGCCGACGGGCTACGCGTAGCCGATGCCTCGGTAATGCCGAGCGTCGTGCGCGGCAACACCAACGCGCCCACGATCATGATTGCCGAACGCGCCGCGGACCTGATCCGTGGCGTCGCATAAGGGTCCGGCCGCGGGAGCTACAGGCCGTAGACTGCTTTCGCCTCGTCGAGCGCCTTCGCGCAGGCCTTGGCGTCGCCGGCTGCGTCGGCGTTACGCGCGCGATCGAGTGCGGCTTTGGCATCGGCTCGGGCTCTGGCTTCGGCGCTCTGCACGGAACTTGGCGTCGGCTGGTGGTGAAGCTGGGCGCCGACAGTCTGCGGACCGGTCGGACCGGTGGCTGGCCCCGGCGCCGCGCGGCGGACTTGGTTTTCGACGGCGGCAATCTGCTTCGTGCACGGCCCAGCCTCCGCACTCGGCACAGCGCCGACCAGGCACGCGGTAGCTAGCGCCGAAATGCGCAATCGGACCACGATCGACCTCCCATTCAAGTCGGCGGCTGTGCCGCGCAACTTCGAAGTTGAGAATAGTCCCGTAACAAGCCGCCGAGAAGACGGGCAGGCAGGCCTTCGTTCGAACCCGCAGGCGTCTCAAGGGTCACGGGGCAGGGCCGAACAATCGGCGGTGCCCTAAAATTCACCTTTTCTCGATTAATCTTTGGTTTGCTCAGGCTATGAGGATTCAGACTAACGCCCGAGGGTTCCGCCGATGAAGGCAAACTACCGAACAAAGTCGAACCGCAGCATTGTCGCAGTGGCAGTGTTTTCTGCCGGATTTGCGCTCGGCCTGGCCGGTTGCGTCACCACATCGGAGCAACAGAGCCGCGAGCCCGATCCGGCGTTTGCGCGCCGGCTGGTCGCCTACGCCTCGCGCGAGGCGCCCGGCACCATCGTCGTCGATCCGGGAAGCCGTTACCTCTATTTATTGCTGCAGAACGGGCAGGCCGTGCGGTACGGCGTCGGTGTTGGCGGCGAAGGATTTGGCTGGTCGGGCGTAGCAACCGTGCACACCAAGCAGCAATGGCCGGACTGGTATCCGCCAGCGGAAATGCTGGAACGAAAGCCGGAGCTCAAAGAGCGCATGGTCCAGCTGCAAAGTGGTATCGGAATGCACGGGGGACCGGAAAATCCGATCGGCGCCCGCGCGCTCTATCTCTGGCAGGGCAACAAGGATACTTTGTACCGGATCCATGGCACCAATGAGCCTTGGACGATCGGCCACAACGTCTCCGCCGGATGCATCCGCATGACCAATGACGACATCACCGACCTTTACGACCGCACGCTGGTCGGAACCAAAGTTGTGGTACTTGCAACCGCTTCAGCTCCTGTCGCTTCCGCTCAATAGCATTTGAATCCGCTCAAGCTTTAATGAGCTTGGGCCCGGACTCCGCCATGGCGTCGCCCGTCAATGCCGCGCTCTGTGCGCTGATTGCCACCGCATTCTGGGTTTTTCTGGGCTACGCGATTGGCCGGCATCTGTTTCCGCGCGCGCTCGCGATCGCCGGAGCTGGTGTGATCGGTTGGGCGGCGCACAGCGCCGTGTTGCTGCCGATTTTCACCTTGATCGGATTTTCCCAAACCACGGTGGTCGTGAGCGGGCTGATTTGCCTCCTCGCCGCAGGATTTTCGCTGTCGCGCCCATCACCGATAAGCGAGGCCGAAGGGGACCTGGCCGTTCCGCCATGGGCGTTCGCCGCCGCAGCGATCCTGGCGCTCGTCCCGGCCGTTGCCATCCTGCCGAAATTTTCCGGCGATGCCGCGCAACTTGCCGACCCGATCTTCGACCATGCGAAGGCCGCGCTTATCGACGCGATGGCGCGGCTTGGCCTGCCGCCGGTCAATCCGGTGTTTGGGCAAATCGGCACGTCGGATCGTCTCGCCTACTATTACCTCTGGCATTTCAGCGCCGCCGAGGTCGCGCTAACACTCGGCGCGAGCGGTTGGGAAGCCGATATCGGATTAACGTGGTTCACCGCGTTCGCGTCACTTTGTTTGATGATGGGACTTGCGGTCTGGCTCAGTAAGCGACCAGTCGCGGCGATCTGGGTCGTCGCGCTTGCCGCCGCCGCGTCGCTGTGGGTGACGCTGTTCTGGATATTCGGCACGGACGACTTCAGGCCGGTGCTCTGGCCGTCGATCGGGATGTCCAGCTGGCTGTTTCAGGCGACCTGGGTGCCGCAACATCTGATGGCGGGGTCGTGCGTTGTCGCCGCCATGCTGCTGATGACCTTCTACGCGCGCCGGCCGAGCCTGACGCTGGTTTTGATGCTGGCCCTCGTCATCGTCGCCGGTTTCGAAAGCTCGACGTTCGTCGGCGGCGTGACATTTGCAATTGCCGGTCTCGTCGCGGCGCCTATCCTCTTCACCGCCACATCCCCGGGGCGACGCCTGCGCTTCGCGGCTGGATTGGCGGTCGCCGCGTTGCTCGTGGTCTGCCTGATCGCACCGTTTTTGCGTGATCAATTCGGTACTGTGGCAGCGCGCGGCCGCGGCAGCCCGCTGGCCATCGAGCATTACACAGTGTTCGGCGAAGCATTCCCATATTGGCTCCGCCGCATCATGGATGTCCCCGGCTATTGGCTCATCATCCTGCCGGTCGAGCTGCCGGCAATTTACATCGCCGGCCTGATCGCGTTCCCGACCGCGCTCCGTCACTGGAGAAATGGGCCGGAGAAACTGGCAATCGCAATGTTCGCCTGCCTGGCTGGAGCCGGCCTGCTCACCTCATGGCTCCTCGTTTCCACGCTGGGGGAAAACAATGATCTTGGACTGCGGGCGATTATTCCCGCCGAGATCGTCCTGATCGTCATTGTCGCTGCCGTGCTGACCAGTATGCCTGGCCGCGTACCCCTAATCGCGGCGGTGGCGGGGCTGGTGCTCAGCCTGCCTGACACTGCCACCATGTTACAAGACAACGTGTTTGGCACCGCCAGACCCGGTGGGAAAATTTTCGCGAAAGCTCCGGAAATATGGGCGGCAGTGCGCCGCTACGCCGCGCCAAGTGTTCGCGTCGCCAACAATCCGCTGTTCCTCGCAGAAGAGACCCCGTGGCCGGTGAATATTTCCTGGGCTTTGCTATCCAACCGCAACTCCTGCTTCGCGAACCGCGATTTGGCGGCAGCCTACGCACCGCTGTCGCCAGCACGTCTCGAAGCGATCAACGCCCAGTTCGTCCGCGTATTCGCGGGTGAAGGCACGCCGGAAGATGTGCATGAGATGGCGGCGACATACGACTGCGAGGTCGTGCTTGTCGTTCCTCAGGACGGGGCTTGGGAGGACGACCCATTCGCCCCAAGTCCCGATTATCGCCTGGCGGAAAGCCGCGACGATCGCTGGCGGATTTATGTTCGGCGGCGATGATTTCCTACGGCGTCAAATCCCGGCGAACCAATTGAAGCCCTGCTCGCTCCAGAACGTCTCGGTGAACGTATTGGTCACCTCGATTGCCTTTACCCATTTCGCGTTCTTGTAGCCGAGTTTGGTGGAAGTGCGGAGCCGCAGCGGAAAGCCGAAGGGGTCCGTGATCGTTTCGTTGGCGTAGCGCGTCGCGAGTATCGTCTGCGGATGCAGAGCAGTCGCCATATCGATGCTCTCGGTGTAATCGTCGGCGCAGTGGAAGTAGACGTACTTCGCGGTCAAATCGGCGCCGACCCGTTCGAAGAAGCTGCGCAGATTTGGGCCCGACCATTGTCCGATGTAATCCCAGCCCTCGACGCAGACATGCCGGATGATGATTTCCTGCTCGGGCAATTGGTAAATCTGTTGCGCGGTCCAAGGGCGCTTGTCGCTGATAAGACCCGCCAGTTCCAGTTTCCAGCTCGCGCCATCGACCGGTTTTAAGTCCTCAATGTCGAAATGGGCATTGAAGCGCGGTGGCTTGACGACCTTATCAGCGCTGAATGTCGGCGCCAGGTGAGCGGGCCGGAAGATCGCCGCTTGGACACGGTCATTCCACGATGAGACCGTGCGCAGAAATTGCTGCACAGGCTCCTCTTCGGTTACGTCGCAGCCAGTCAATAACGTCAGCGCGCCCAGACTGATGGCGCCGCGCAGCACGTTCCGCCGGTTGATGGTTTCGATCAACTCACGGTTCGCCGTGAGCATATTTTGGTCGATCGGCTTGTTCGGCCGAAAAATCGACGCCGTGCGGGTGCGAAGCGACATCAGATCACTGTGAAGGGGTTGGCGCTGCGTCGGCTACCGTCGTCGCGTCATCACGGACGATCGGGCCGCCGGTAAGCATGGCGACGAGGCTCTGTGGCACCAGGAGCGCGAGCGCCACGTGCACGATCAGGAAGAGAACAATCGCGGACATGCACAGGAAATGGACAAGCCGGATGGTCTGGAAACTGCCGAACAGGGCCGCCAATTCGGAGAATTGCACCGGCTTCCACAGCGCCAGGCCGGAGATGACGATGACAATGCCGATCAGGATGATGCCGAGGTACAAAATCTTCTGCACGGCGTTGTAGTGAGTCAGATCGTCGTGGCCGAGTTTGAACCGCAGCGCATCGCCGACGGTCGCCAGGACCTCGCGTATCGAGATGGGAAGCAGCTTTTGCCGAAAGCGGCCGGTCGTTATGCCGTAGGCGAGATAGGCGAGCCCGTTGAGCACGAAAATCCACATGCCGAAAAAGTGCCATTGCAGTCCGTGTTGCGCCCACTTGCCGATGACCACGGCGTCGGGAAAATGCAGCCAGCCGAAAAGCACGTCGTCGTTGTAAATCTTCCAGCCGCTGCCGATCATAATGAAAATGGCGACCGCATTGGTCCAGTGCATAATGCGCAGGGGTAGCGGGTGAAGCCGGCGTTCGTGACGTGCAAGTGATTTGACGGACGGTGGTGACATATTCAATCTCTTCCCGTCATTGTTTCCGGTTCGCGACGCGCGACACTAGGGTTGAAAAAAATTATTCGCAAATAACGTGGTTTCACGAAACCGCGTGGCATGCTTGATCGGGGTGCCAGGGAATGCGTGCAAAGCTGTTAACTGCCGGATTAGTGATCGCCTTGATCGGCACGGCGGAGTCGCGGCTCGTGCTAGCGCAAGCCATGGTGCCGCCGACCGGCATGGAAGATGCCAAGAAGCCGATGACGCCCGAGCAGCGCATGCAAGCGCGGTTTCCACAGAACGTGCGTGTCGGCGATCTGATTGGGCTGCCCGTCCTCGACGAGAGTTCGAGCACGCTCGGCCATGTCAGCGAAGTCGTGCGCACGCAAGGCGACAAGATCGAGTTGATAGTCGCCTATGGCGGCTTTCTCGGCTGGTATACGCGTCCGGTCGCCGTTCCGATAGAAGTCGTCGGCATCCAAGGCCGGGAGGTGGCGTCGATTGATATGTCGCCGAGCGACTATGCAAAGGCCCCGACGTGGCGCGGCATTAACGCCGAGGCCCTGCCCGGCAACGCAATAATCAAGATCGCGCTGTCCCGGCGCTAAGCAGGATGTAGTATGTGTCATCACGAGTTTGTGAGGGCCATAACTTTTTGGTGCGCAACGACTTGAAGGCATTGAGCCGGAAGTGATTGGCGCGTCGGGCGACTTTGCCAAAAACTGCCGGTTAGTTTCGTTTCGTTGCGATTCGATTTTCAGCCGGATTTTGCGGGGGCAGCGTCGTATGACCGGTGCGAGTGGCATTAACGACAAATTCAATGCTGGCGGAACCTGCGGCATCGCCATCATGGCCAAAGCCTCGTCTCCGGGAAGCACCAAGACCCGCTTGGTGCCGCCGCTGACCTTCGAAGAAGCCGCCGAGCTGAACACCGCCTTCCTCGAGGACATTGCCGCGAACCTCCTGCTCGCGGGCCGCCACACCGGCATCGCCGGCTATGCCGCCTTCGCACCGGCGGGCGCCGAGGATTTTTTCACCCGCATCCTTCCGCCAGGGATCGGCTTGATCGACGCGTGTCTGCCGGATTTCGGCGATTGTTTGCTGCGGACGATCGAGGAGATTCTTCGGCGCGGACATGCTTCCGCAGTCGTGCTCAATTCCGACAGTCCGACTTTGCCGACGGCGCTCCTGATCGAAACCGCGGAAGCACTGGCACAGCCGGGTGAGCGCGCTGTTCTCGGTCCATCGAGTGACGGCGGCTACTATCTGTTGGGCCTCAAAACCGCGCATCGCCGCATGTTCGAGGATATCGCCTGGAGCACCGAGCACGTCGCCGAACAGACACTCGAACGGGCGCGCGAAATCAAACTCGAGATTCATATGCTGCCAGTGTGGTACGATGTGGATGATGTCGACGGTCTGCGAAGGCTTAGCGTCGAATTGCGCCGGCAAGGAGCGTCAGCGACCGAGCCCGATTTGCATGCGCCGAATTTCCCTAATGCTACTGCGGCGCTGTTCCGCAGCATGTGGCCGGACGGCGAACTTTCACGTCGTCGCCAGGAACTAATCCAAGCTTGAGCCTTTCGCGTTTATCCGGGATATTGAACACCGAGACCAATTATGGACACGTTGGCACCAGCGAAAACGGCGATCGATCCCCGGCGCTATTTTGAGAGCGTGCGCACCGACAGCGACGTCCCGGTGCACGAGCCGATCTGCCTTTATCTGGAAATCACGAACCGCTGCAACCTGCTCTGCACGACCTGCCCGCGCACCTATGAGGAGCTCGAGCCGCCGGCAGACATGAGCTGGGACCTGTTCCGTTCGATCGTCGACCAGATTCCCAACCTGCAACGCGCGGTGCTGCACGGCGTTGGCGAGCCGATGCTGGTCAGGAACCTGCCGCGCATGGTGCGCTACCTCAAGGACCGGGGCACCTATGTCCTGTTCAACACCAATGGCACCGTCCTCAACGCGAAGAACGGCCGGGCGCTGATCGAGGCCGAACTGGACGAACTGCGGGTGTCCTTCGATGCCGCCAATGCAGAGTCCTATCGCGCGATTCGCGGCAAGAACTATTTCAACCGCATCCTCAAAAACGTACGCGCGTTCCGCGATCTGCAGGAGCGCGAAGGCACGCTTAAGCCGCGCGTGTCGGCCTGGCTAACCGGAATGCGCGAGACGATCGAGCAGTTGCCGGACTTCGTGCGCGTCGCTGCGGAGACCGGCGTCAAGGAAGTCTATCTCCAACGGCTGGTGTTCTTTACCGAGAATGCCATCGGCATGGCGCGGCCGGACCAGGCGCTCTACGAACAATTGTCGCGCGACGAGGCAATCCACATCGATCGCGCCGCCGCTGTCGCCGCCTCGCTCGGGATCACGTTCAGCGCGTCAGGCGCCGCGTCCGAGCCGGGCATGAGTTTGAAACGCAGCGACAACGGCTCGCCGTGGTCACTATGCCGCCGGCCGTGGACCTTAATGTACATCACCGCCAACGGCCGTGCGCTGCCGTGCTGTATCGCGCCGTTCTCGCAGCGCGGCTACGAGAACTACACGCTCGGCGACGCGACACAGCAGACGCTGCGTGAAATCTGGAGCGGACCGGCGTACCGCGACTTCCGCCGGGCGCTCATGTCGGAGCAACCGCCGGCTGCGTGTGCGAGTTGCGGCTTGCGTTGGAGTCTCTAGCAATGCCGACACCGGCCAGCCGCGTGGCCGTTATCATCCCGACCTTCAATGAAGCCGAATCGATCGGCGCTGTGGTTACTTCGATTCCGCGCGAAACCGTCGGCCGTGTGATCGTCGTTGATGGCGGAAGCGCAGACCGCACCGCCGAGATTGCGCGCGGCGCGGGCGCAGACGTCATCACCGTCGGCCGTGGCTATGGCCGTGCCTGCCTTTCCGGCGCGCAAGCGGCGGACGACGCCGACATCGTCATCTTCATGGATGGCGACGGTGCCGACGATCCCGATGCGCTCGCCGCGATGGTCGAGGCTATTGCCTCTGGAAGCTACGACTTCGTGATCGGCTCCCGTGCGCGGGGAAAACGCGAGCCTGGCAGCATGGCCCGCCACCAGATTCTCGCTGGGCTCGCCGCCGGCGCTCTGATCGGTTTACTTTACGGGGTGCGTTACACTGATATGTGTGCGTATCGCGCGATGCGCCGCGACACGCTGCTGGGGCTCGGCATGCGCGAACTCACCTACGGCTGGAACCTTGAAATGCAGATGCGCGTTGCCCGCGCCGGTCTCCGGGTCCTTGAACTTCCGGTCCCGTATCGCTGCCGTAGCGGCGGCGAATCCAAAGTCGCCGGCAATTTACGCGGCTCGCTCAAGGCCGGATCGCGCATTATTGCGACCTTCGCGCGTGTCGCCATGGAGCCGGCGCGCGGGCCGTCTTAGTTTTCCGCCACGCAGACTGTTAGATTGCGACCTTACGGAGAAAGC
Source organism: uncultured Alphaproteobacteria bacterium (assembly GCA_963831165.1). Taxonomy (GTDB): domain Bacteria; phylum Pseudomonadota; class Alphaproteobacteria; order Rhizobiales; family Xanthobacteraceae; genus BOG-931. Next base: position 72,703 of record CAWHPC010000031.1, on the reverse strand, counting down.
CGTCAACGTTGCCGCGAAGCGAGTCCGCGGCTTTCTCGACGGTGTGTGAGGCCGCCAACACCGTGTCCGCCGACGAGTGCATGTTGGCAATCGCGCCGGAAACGCGCTGCAGCACCGCGACGACCGATTTCGTTCCGGACGCGGCGGCGCCGACGTTTATCGAAATCTCCCGTGTCGCAGAGTTTTGCTGCTCGAGCGACGTCGCGATGGCGGCGGTCAATTGGCTGATCTCCTGCATCCGGCCAGCAATGTTGCCGATGGCGCCGACCGCGCTGCGCGTCGATGATTGAACCGCCGCGATCTGAGCGGCGATGTCGTCGGTCGCCTTGGCCGTCTGTACGGCGAGTGCTTTGACTTCGGAAGCGACGACGGCAAAGCCCTTGCCGGCGGCTCCCGCGCGCGCCGCCTCGATCGTCGCATTCAGCGCCAGCAAGTTTGTCTGGCCAGCGACGCTTTGAATGAGCTTTACGACGTCGTCGATCTTTTGGGCTGCTTGCGCGAGATTGGCGATATCGTTGTTGCTCGATTGCGCTTCCGCGGCGGCGGCCTTCACGACCTCCGAGGCGCGGAACAGCTGACGGTTGATCTCGGCAATCGATTTGGCCAGTTCATCCGTCGCGGTAGCTGCCACCTCAACGCTGCCGAACGCTTCGTTGGAGGTCTTCACCGCACCCGACGTATGCGCGGTGCTTTCATTTGAGGTGACCGACAGCGCGGTCGCCGTCGACTTCATTGTGTCGACGCTGTCAGCGACAGTCTTTAGAACTCCTTCGACGCTTTCGCGAAACCACGTGATGGCCTCTTCGATGACGGCGCGCCGCGCCTCCTGCTCGCCAAGCAATGTACTTTTTCTTTCAGCAGCGCGCCGCTCGGTGATGTCGTCATGCGTTCCGACCCAATAAATGGAACCATGTATTGGCCGATTGACCACTGAAATGGCGCGGCCGCCGGAGGTTTCGTTTACGAAACTCAATGTCTTCCCGGCGGCGATTTGGCCCATGATCTCGGCGCAATATTCCTCCGGATCGCGCCGCAGGTTGCCGTCGCTCGTTCTGTTACGGATGATGTCGATCAGTGCGGCGCCGGGCTTCACCACGTTCGGCGACAACCCGTACATCGTCAGGTATTGCTCATTGCAAACGACAAGGCGACCCGAGATGTCGAACATGACGACGCCCTGGGTCATGTTGTCGAGGGCGATTCCGAGAAGGCGCCCTTTATCGTCCAGCCGGCGATCGGCGGCGGCGCTGATCAAGCTCATCCCCAGTATCGCCATCGCTACGCTGGCAACTGCGATAGCGAGGGAACCTGGCGATAGCGAAAGTGCCGTGAAACTACGCGCCGGATCTGGGACGATATCTATCGCTCCCATGGCCGTGAAGTGATGCGAAACGATGGCAAGCGTAAGAAGCAGAGCCGAGGCCAAAAGCGCGCGCCATCCATCCCAGCGCACGGCGACGGAAAGTGCCGCCATACCCAATACCATGCCAAGAACGATGGAGGCGATGACGAGCGGAAGGTCCCACTCCACGTGGCCGGGCAGTTCGACTGCCGCCATCCCGAGATAGTGCATGCAAGCAACGCCCGCGCCGATGATGCCGCCGCCCATCGGCGCGCCCCACCGGGCCGGGAAAATAACCGCAACGGCCAACCCACTCGCAGTAACCAATGCCGCGGCCACCAGCGACAATGTCGTTAGATTAACGTCATAGGCGATCGGAATGCCGGGATCGTATGCGAGCATCGCCAGGAAGTGCGTGGCCCATATGCCGCAGCCGGTTGCAACCCCAGCGGCTGCGATCCAGATTGCGCTTGCACGGCCGGCCGTCGAACGCGCGCGATAAAACAGCGTAATCGCCGTGAGGCTCGACAGAAAGCAGACGATCCCCGCCACGACGACCAAGCGCCAATCGTGCTGTGTCGTCAAACAAGTCAGTGTACGAAACATCGCGCGAGATCGTGTGCGTGTGTCATGGTCGTCGCAACTCCCCCACTACCTAGCCAAGATCAATTTACGCTTCGTTAATCAACTTCAAATGCTCATGCCGCCGTCGACCATGAGCAGACTGCCGGTCGTGAAACTCGAGGCGTCGGAGGCGAGAAAAAGCACCGAACGGGCTACCTCCTCGGGGCGGACGTGACGGTGCAGCGGGATGATGTCATTGAAGAACTGCGTACCGTCGCGGCCGATGATGGCGCCCAATTTCTGTTCGACGTTCAGTTGAAACGCGTTGTCCACCGGGCCGGGATGCAGGGTGTTGACGCGGATGTTTCGCCCAGCGAGTTCCTTGGCCAACACCCGCATAAGGCCGACTTGGGCGTGCTTGGCGGTGATGTAGCCGTAAACGCCGGGGTCGCCCTTCACGCCGACAATGCTGGACGTGATGATGATCGAGCCGCCATTGTTCATGTACGGCACCGCGTGTTTGGCGGCGAGGAATGCGCCTTTAACATGCACGGCGATAACCGAGTTCGAAAACCTCCTCCGGATAGTCGCTGATCGGCGCCACCGTGCCGAAGTTACCGGCATTGCTGAAGAGAACGTCGATTTTGCCGAACCGGCGCACCGTAACTGCAATTGCATTTTTGACCTGATCCGACTTGGTCACGTCGGCCGCGCACCAGGCGATGTTGGCGGCGTCCGAGCTGCAGCCGATCCTGGTGGCGGCTTCCTTTAGCGCGTCCTTGCTCAAATCCGTGAGCATCACCTTCGCGCCTTCTTCGAGAAGAAGCTTTGCCGACGCCAGTCCAATGCTGCCGGCGCCGCCGGTGACGACGCAGACCTTTCCTTGCATTTGTTTCGCCATTTTTTTCCCTCCCCCCGCGGGCGTCGAACCTAACGGCGCAGACCGTGTCGGCGCAATGCTCCTTCTCAACTATAGTGCCGACCAGGATGCGACGGACCGCTTGATCGCGTGCGTCGCCTCGATAGGGAGCAAGTCATGAAGATTGGAATTGTCGGGCTGGGTCGAATGGGCGCGGCGATATCGCAACGGCTGCGCCAGCAGGGCTTCGACGTAGCCGGTTGGGACCATAACGCCGATGCAAACCGAAAGCTCGCAGCGGACGGCTTGTGCATCGGCGCCAGTGCCCGAAGCATTGCCGCCGACGCCGCAATCGTAATTTCCAGCATCACCGAAGACCACGGCGTGCGCCGAATTTTCAGCGGTCCCGCAGGCTTCCTTGACGGCGACGTCAGCGGCAAGCTGTTCATCGAGATGAGCACGCTCCAGCCAATGACAGGCCGGGAACTGGCGCCGCTGGTCGAAGCGAAGGGGGCGCGGCTCGTCGAAGCTCCGGTGCTCGGGACCATTCCGCAGGCGCGCGAGGGCAAGCTTTTGGCGATGGTCGGCGGACGCCCTGAGGATCTTGAGCGCGCGCGCCAGGTGCTCGAAAAGCTAACCGGCCGGATTGCCTATATGGGTCCGAATGGCGCCGGCTATGCGATGAAGCTCGCAGCCAATCTCGGACTTGGCAGTTACGTGCAAGCGCTGGCGGAATCGCTAGCGCTTGGTTTGAAGCAGGGCCTGACGCTCGAGCAGATGCTGGATGTTATTGTGGAGGGGCCCTACGCCAGCGGCTGGCTCAAGAGCAAACTCGAGGTCTTCAAAGGCGGGAAGGCGGAGATGACGCTCGACATTCGCACCCTCCGAAAGGATCTCATGTCGGCGGTGGCGACTGGCGCGCTCAGCGGCGTGCCGATGCCGTTATCGGCCGGCACGCTTGCCTCGTTGTCGGCGGCAGTTGCTGCAAATTACGGTGACCGCGATCTCGCCGAGCTACCGAAATTCCTGCGCGAAACAATGCTGCAGAATTTTACCTAGTCCGAGGCCATTGGAGGATGTGATATTCTGGAGACTTAGCGCGGGAGCGACCCCATCGATGGAGCGATCGCGCCTTCTTCGGTCAAGCCTCGCGAGCGGGTCGCCCGACGAGTGGCATCCGCATCGTGCATACGCCGGGAAGAATCGTGATGAGCAAATGGCAATACACCAAGGGACTGCATGATCTCGGACGCAGCTGCTTTGCCTATTTGCAGCCCGACGGTTCCTGGGGTTGGAGTAACGCGGGTCTCGTTGTCGACGGCGATCAGACGGTGCTCATCGACACGCTGTTCGACCTGCCGCTCACCGCGGAAATGCTAACGTCCATGCGTGATGCGGTTCCGGCGGCGCGCAAGATCCGCAAGCTCATCAACACCCATGCCAACGGCGACCATACGTTCGGCAACCAGCTGGTGGAAGGCGTCGAAATCATCGCCTGCCGGGCCTGCGCGGAAGAATATGCCGAGACGCCGCCGGCAGCCTTCGCCGCGCGGGCGGCGGCGTGGCAACTCGCCGGCGAGGGCGGCGCGTTTTTCCAGGAAATCATGGGCAGCCGCTTCGATTGGCGTGGCTTGATCAATACGCCGCCGACTACCTTGTTCGACCAAACGATGGAAGTCACGGTCGGCAACAAGCGCCTGGTCCTCACTCATCTGGGCTCGGCGCACACCCGCGGCGACGTTCTCGTCCATGTGCCGGACGACCGCATTCTTTACACCGGCGATTTGCTGTTCGTCGGCGGGCATCCGGTGATCTGGGCGGGCCCGATCGGAAACTGGACGAAGGCCTGCGATTACATTTTGGGGCTCGAAGTCGACATCATCGTGCCGGGCCACGGGCCGATCGCTGAAAAGCCGGCCGTTCGCGAGCTGAAGTCTTATTTCGAATACATAGCAGCCGAGGCGCGCCGGCATTTCGACAACGACGTGCCTTACGAGATCGCCGCGCAGAAGATCAGTCTCGACCGCTTCGCCTCGTGGCTCGATCCCGAGCGCATGGTCATCAACGTTGCGGCGCTGTACCGGGAGTTTTCAGGATCGAAAACGCCACTGGACCGCATGACCTTGTTTGCTGGAATGAAACGATACCGTGACGCCTGCGGGCACAACCATGCGGCGCACGCGTAAATAACATGCCACCTGTCGGTCGGCTCCCCGTCCTGCCACAAGAATTGTGCGTCGGAAACTGATGCAGTCAGGCAGCCGGCACCGGAGCGGCAAACTCAAAAGGCTGAGCTAGTGGACGACTTCGAGCCGGACCTGCGCAACGCCCTGTTCAACGATACCTAACGTTTCGGCCGCGGAACGAGAGAGATCGACAACTCTGCCCTGGACGAAGGGGCCGCGATCATTGACTCGTACTGTTACTGAATTGCCGGTCGCCACATTCGTCACACGCAGCTTCGTGCCAAACGGCAAGCTGCGATGCGCGGCGGTCATTGCCTGCGGATCAAATTTTTCGCCATTTGCCGTTTCGGTATCTTCTTCATAGAAACTCGCGAGACCGTAATTCTTCGTGGCGATTTTGTGTCTGGCGAGCAGGTTGTGTCTGTGAATGTAAACAGCCGCGAGCGACGTTGGCCGCCCCGTGGCGTACAATGCGGATTTGTTGCTGACAGACTGGGCGCAAGCGCCAAGGGCTGCTGTGGCCAGAACAACGGCTAAAAGCCGAACAACATTGCGGAAATCCGCCGACCACGGATCTCTAGCGCAGCCGATGAAAGACATTTCCCCGCCCGCAGAGAAGCACCCACCGATTTTCAGATCGATTTTAAGTCAAATTGTCTTAACAAGCAGATACCAACGGCTGGGTAGGCCCTAGCGGTTAGTTCACTTTCACCGAAATTCGTTTCTATGTTCGGGCTTCTCATCCGCCGCTTAGGCCGACGCCGCGCTCGGCGAGAAGTTGCTGAGCTTTGTCGGTAAGTTCGTATGTTGCGGGCGACTTTTGGCCAGAGCGCACGACTAATCCCTGCGCAACAAGCTGATCAAGAACTTTCCTTTTATCTGCATTCAAATTCGCGCCCGCTCCGGCCAATACTTCGCAAAGCACCGAAATTTCTTGATCAGTGATGGGGGCGTCTGCCATTGCACGGCTCCTGAAGAGGGAAGCGCCTTCTGGTCTGCGCGCCAGCGCCGTAACGTCAGCTTAGGCCGGGTCGGTTCGACCGGCAATGGACGCTCGATCGCGAAACAAATCTTCGGGCAGACGCGAAATACGGGCGGACCTGGATCGCGTTCCAGGAGGAACAAGCGAAAGTTTGCCATCGGGAACTCTTTGGTTGCCGGCTTGACCTAGATCAATGGTGCCGGGAGAGCTGAGGTGCTTATTTTTTTCAACAGGATACGACCGAGGATCGCGCGGCGTGAAAGCCCAGGATTTTATTGTTTCCAAACAGCCTCGCCTTGGCTCAATAACGAAGCATCGAAAAGTCGCGCTGGACGACTACGAGCGCCGGCTGGCGTCGATGCAATCAACCATTCAAGCGATCCAGCAGGCTTATCTGGGGACCCGAGAGCGGGCCGTAATGGTGCTCGAGGGCTGGGACACCGCCGGCAAGGGCGGGATCGTCCGTCGCCTCGGATGGGCGTTGGATCCCCGCAGCTTCAAAGTTCATCCGATTTCCGCGCCATCCTCGCACGAACGCAGCAAGCATTATCTTCAGCGGTTCTGGGAGAAGCTTCCAGAGCATGGTCAGATCGTTGTTTTCGATCGTTCCTGGTATGGGCGCGTCCTGGTGGAGCGCGTCGAGGGTTTCGCCACCAAGCGTGAGTGGCGGAGGGGTTACGAAGAGATCAATCAGTTCGAACGCTTGCTCGTCGAGGACGGGATTCGCATCGTGAAGATCTTCCTGCACATTTCGGCAGGCGAGCAAATTCGCCGGTTCAAGGACCGGGTGACCAATCCGCTTAAGCGGTGGAAGCTCTCCTACGAGGACTTCCGCAACCGTGAGCGATGGGCGGACTACGAAGCGGCGATCGAAGATATGATGGAACAAACATCAACCAAATGGGCGCCTTGGTACCTGGTGCCAGCGAACGACAAGCTGTTTGGGCGGCTTGCTGCGTTCAAAATTCTCATTGCTCGCTTGGGAGCGGGAGTAAGCCTGGAGCCGCGGACGCTCGATCCGAAAATCGCCGAACTGGCAGCGCAGCTATTCGACCTGTCGTAGTTTGGCAATTTTGGTGCCCAGGGGCGGAATTGAACCACCGACACCTGCATTTTCAGTGCAGTGCTCTACCAACTGAGCTACCTGGGCGCCCGCCGACGCGACCATACAACTGGCGCGCACGAGCGCCGTTTTTATAGAGGCTCGATTTCCGGCTGTCCAGAATAGGCCTGGGCGCGCCAATCAGTGCGCCGAGTCGCCTTCGTCGCGTCGCTCGTCTTCTTCTTCATCTTCCGTCACCGGGACGGCATAGACGCCGGAAAGCCAGCGATTGAGGTCGACATCGGCGCAGCGCCGCGAGCAGAACGGACGGAACCCTTCGGCGGGAGGCTTGCCGCAAATCGGGCAGGCATTGCGGCGTTGAGCGTCGGGCATGAGTGGAATATGGGCAACGCTCGGGATTGCGCCAACCGCCTCAGTCGTCACAGCGTGTTAAGCCAGCCGAAATGGATCGGGTAGCCTTCACCGCCGAGGAGCGCCGTGGTTTCATAGAGCGGCAGCCCGACGATGTTGGAATAAGAACCGACGATCTTGACGATAAAAGTGCCGGCGATGCCTTGCGCGGCGTAGCCGCCCGCCTTGCCGCGCCATTCGCCGGACGCGAGGTAAGCCTCGATATCCTCTTCCGAGAGCCGCTTGAAGCGCACGCGCGTTTCCACGTGCCGTTGCCGAAACGTCTCCTTCGGCGTTACCAGACAAACAGCCGTATGGACGCGGTGATTGCGTCCCGACAGGAGCCGCAGACACTGCGCGGCTTCATCGAGCAGCTCCGCCTTCGGCAGGATGCGGCGGCCGACCGCGACCACGGTGTCAGCAGCAAGGATGAAAGATCCTTTCAACTCCTCGTCGAGCCGCACCATGGCAAGGGCCGCTTCGGCCTTGCTTCGCGCCAACCGTGTGGCGCAGGCTCGGGGCAGTTCGCCGCGTTTCGGGGTCTCGTCGATATCGGCGGGGCGCAGCGCGTCGGGCTCGATACCAGCCTGATTGACGAGCGCGAGCCGGCGCGGCGAGCCGGAAGCAAGGACGAATTTTGATCGCCCGATCATTTGAACCGGTAGGTAATCCGGCCCTTGGTCAGATCGTAAGGCGTCATCTCCACCAGCACTTTGTCGCCGGCGAGCACGCGAATGCGGTTCTTGCGCATGCGGCCCGCGGTGTGGGCGATGATTTCGTGCTCATTCTCGAGCTTGACGCGAAAGGTGGCGTTCGGAAGCAATTCCGTGACGACACCTGGAAATTCCAGCAGTTCTTCCTTCGCCATTCGTCATCCGGACTTGCTGACATCGACCGCGCCATTGGCTCGCCCCCGGCCGAAATTCGCGCGGAAACTAGCGGATGACGGGCGGTTCCACAACGCCAACTTTCATCGCTTTTCCCAAACGTCGACAAAGGGGTGCGCTGGCGAGCCGGTATCTTTGCCGGCATCTTAAAGACTGCGAGACGGGATGATCCGGTCACTCGTTGCCGGGGCGTTGGCCGGCAAAGCGTTCCCGAATCCGGTTAAGCAACTGGTCTCGCACTTCGCGATAAGCGTCAAGCCGCTGCTCGCGGCTGCCTTCTACATCGGTCGGATCCGCGGTCGGCCAATACTCGACGTCGACCGCATTCATGCGCGTAAGTTCGAGCGCGCGATGGTGGGCTTCAGGCGCAAGCGTAATGATGAGGTCGAAATTGAGCCCCTCCAGGTCGTCGAGTTCCTCGAAAGTCATCGGCTTGTGGCGCAAAATATCGACCCCGATTTCGTCCATTACCGCGACCGCAAACGGGTCGAGCTCCCCTTTGCGGACGCCAGCCGAGCCGACATAGATCGCGCGACCGAACATCTGCGCAAATAGTCCGGCGGCAATCGGCGAGCGTACGGTGTTGAGGCCGCAAGCAAACAGTACCGCCAAAGGTCGCGTGGAAGGTTGCGTCGCGGACGCCGGCATTGCGGCTCCCTACCCCTTCCAGTGCAGCACCGTGACCAGCGTGAACAGACGCCGCGCCGTGCCGAAGTCGACTTCGACCTTGCGCTTAAGCCGCTCCATCAAGACGCGGGAGCCTTCGTCGTGCAGCGAGCGGCGCGCCATATCGAGCGCCTCGATACGATCCGGGGTCGCACCGCGGATCGCGGCGTAGTAGCTGTCGCACACCGTGAAGTAGTCCTTCACGATGCGGCTGAACGGCGCCAGCGACAAAAGGTGCGCGATCACCGGCGTACCATTAGCCAGCCTGATATCGAACACGAGGCGGTTGCCGTCGATGCGGAGGTTGAGGGCATAAGGCCCGCCGTCATGGTCCTGCGGCCGAAACGAGTTTTCTTCGATGAGATCGTAGATCGCGACCGCGCGCTCATGTTCGACGTCGCGGCTCGCCCGCCCGATCGAACTTTCGTCGAGCGTCACCGCAACCAGACGGCAGATTTCGCCCTTGTCCCGGCCGCCGCGCGGCATCAGCGGTTGAGCCGGATGGCAATGGAGCGGGCGTGCGCGTCGAGCCCTTCCGCTGAGCCCAGCGTGATCGCTGCGTCAGCCAGGGCACGCAATTGCTCCGGTCCGCATTTGAGGATCGAGGTGCGCTTCATGAAATCGAGCACGCCAAGCCCGGAAGAAAAACGCGCTGAACGCGCCGTCGGCAGAACGTGGTTCGAACCGGCAACATAATCGCCGATCGCCTCGGGCGTATGCGGGCCGATGAAGATCGCGCCGGCGTTGCGGATGCGCCACGCGAGGCCCTCGGCGCCGGCCGTCACAATTTCCAGATGCTCCGGCGCGATCGCGTCGACGAGCGACGGCGCCTCATCGAGGTCGCGCACCAGGATGACAGCGCCGAAATCGCGCCACGAAACGCCGGCGACCTTGCCGCGGGGAAGCCGACCAAGCGCGCTCCCGACCGCGCGCTCGACGGCGTCGGCAAGCTCGGCATCGTCGGTGATGAGGATTGCCTGCGCGCTCTCGTCGTGTTCGGCCTGGGCCAACAGGTCGGCCGCAATCCAGTCGGCGTTGCCGCTGGAGTCCGCAATGATCAGCACTTCCGAGGGTCCGGCCACCATATCGATACCGACCTTGCCGAACACGATGCGCTTGGCGGCGGCGACGTAAGCGTTGCCGGGGCCGATGATCTTGGCGACCGGAGCGATGGTCTCGGTGCCGTACGCCAGCGCGGCAATCGCTTGCGCGCCGCCGACGCGATAGATCTCGTCGACGCCGGCGAGTTTCGCCGCCGCAAGCACGAGCGGCGAAATGATGCCTCCCGGAGCGGGCACCACCATGACGATGCGCGGCACGCCGGCAACCTTGGCCGGCACCGCATTCATCAGCACGGACGAAGGATAAGCGGCAGTACCGCCCGGCACGTAGAGCCCGACCGCCTCGATCGCGGTCCAGCGCGAACCAAGCTCGACGCCGAGCGGGTCAATGAAGCGATCGTCTTGCGGCATTTGCCGGCGGTGAAAGACCTCAATGCGATCACGGGCGAACTTGAGCGCATCGAGCACATCGCGCTTGCAGCTCCGGAGCGCTTCGTCGGCCTCCTGCGGCGCGACCCGAAGGCCGACGCTGTTGAGGTCGAAACGATCAAACTGTCGGGTGTAGTCTGACAGCGCTTGGTCGCCGCGAGCGGCCACATCGGCGACGATCGTGCGCACAGTCGCCTCAACGTCGGCCGACACTTCACGTTTGGTATTGAGAAAGGCGCGGAATTTTTCGGCAAAATCCGCGGCGCGTATGTCGAAGCGAATGGCCATCCTGATGCCTTTTGCGCTGCTATGCAGCGATGCAGAACGTCTCTTTTATTATAACAATTCTAATGTTGGGCTTTCTGATTGACAAAAGGCGCACCGTTCACCAATTCCTCGTATGTTCAACGTTATTTAGGGGCGACCAACAGCCCCGTGCCGGGTCATGACAAAAAGCACACCTGCAACGCTTTGCTCAATACTCGCGTGCGCATTTGTTTTGAGCATGGGTGCCGTGCGTGCGGATGAGCCGGTGATGCTATCGCTTACGATCAAGGATCATCAGTTCGTGCCGGCTGAAGTACAGGCGCCGGCGGGGAAGCCGATCACGTTCACCATCAAGAACCTTGGATCCATCGCCTCCGAGTTTGAAAGCGGCGCGCTGCATGTCGAGAAGGTGATCCCGCCGGGCGGGGAAGCGATCGTTCACGTCCGGCCGCTGGAACCGGGGCGTTATAATTTCTTCGACGACTTCCATCGCCAGACGCAGGGATATCTGGTCGTAAAATGAGCCACCGAACTGTAGTTGTCGTGCCGTGAGGTGCCTGTGCTTCCGTCGCTCTTGATCGTGTTTCGCGAAGTCTTCGAAGCCGGACTGATTGTCGGCATCGTCATGGCCGTCACGTCGGGCGTGGCCGGACGTGGGCGTTGGATCGCAGGCGGCGTGGTCGCGGGAGTACTCGGCGCCTGCGTTATCGCGCTGTTTGCCAGCGGCTTGTCGCAACTGTTCGGCGGCAACGGCCAGGAACTGTTCAATGCCGCCATTCTCGGCTTCGCGGTCCTGATGCTTGGTTGGCATAACGTGTGGATGTCGCGGCATGGTCGCGAAATGGCCGCCGACATGCGCGCCGCCGGCGAAGCCGTCGTTGCCGGCTCGAAGTCGCTTGCCGCGCTGTCGCTGGTGGTCATGATCGCAGTGCTGCGCGAGGGTTCGGAGGTCGTGCTGTTTCTCTATGGCGTAGCCGCCGCGGAAGGCGGCGCCAGCGTGGGCATGCTGATCGGCGGCGCTATCGGGCTCGCTCTCGGCGCGTTCGTGTGTCTGCTGACCTATCTCGGTCTCATTACGATACCGATGCGGTACCTGTTTGGTGTAACCAGCACACTCATTGCGCTGCTGGCCGCAGGCATGGCAGCGCAGGCGATCGCTTTTTTGCAGCAGGCCGATATCCTCACCGCATTCGATCAAACGGTGTGGGACACATCCTGGATTCTGCGCGATGAAAGCTTTACGGGACGGGCGTTGCACACGCTGATCGGCTACGTGGACCAACCGACCGCGATGCAGCTCATTGTCTATGCCGCGACACTCGCCGTCATAGCGCTGCTGATGAAGCTGTTTGCCGCGCCGTCGGGGCCAAGCGCGCGAACGGTCTGAGTTGCTGTCGGCTTACGCTGTCTTCGCATCAGTTGCGAAGTGATCGGGACACGACACCGCCGCATAGACCTCGCCGAGATCGGCGAGTTCGGCCTCCAGGCATTCCACGTCAAGCCGAATGGCGCCGCCGCCTGAGAAGGTCAGCGTAATGGCGCCCGAAGGACCATTGCGCGCATCAAATTTGACCGCCAGCAGATTGAGTGTCGTGTCTTTGTTGGTCTGATCGAGGTTGCGGCACTTGCAGGCGGTGACCCGCTCAAACCGCAACGCTGTTCTGCAGCGCCGGTAGTCCGGCGAGTGGCCGTCTTTGCTGCCGCTCAGGTCGACGGCATTCATCCAGTCAAAGCGCTTCAGCGCCATCACGAACCGATGTTCGCGCGGCCGCCAGAAAATATCAGCCACCCGGACAAGGGCATCCTGCACATGGGCCGAAACGACCTCAATGTCGTCCTCGTCGAGGGCAACGAGTTTGAGTTCATCCATTTGCGTCCCCGGTCTCGGCGTCTCTCTGCTGCGAAGTTAGGAAGGACCTAACCCACTCGCAAGACCCGTAACCGCATCTCGAATTCCCGACACTGATGCCCCGCGCCGCGACCGGCAGGACGAAAAAGAACCGATCGGTTGATCCTAATCAGTTTGATAGCCACCGGCCCCTCCGGTGCAGTGCACCGTGGTCAAGCGCCGACCGCGACCGACCGCCGACCACGTTCGCGCCGCGGGGCGCACCAAATTGTTCGAAGCGTCACCTCGACTCAGCTATCAACAAAGGCTAGTTGGTCATGTAAGTTGGATTTGCGTCTAGCCCGATAGGTTGCTAAGACCAACCTAACAACACTGCTTGTTAACTAGTCCTGCCGTATCTGCGAGGTTCGTTTGCGGACAATGAGTGCGACCCTCACGACCTGTACTCCATCTGTTGTGTTTCTTTCACCCCCGTTATGGGATTAAGTTTGCCTTTCCTGAAAGGGAGGATTTATGGCTAAGAAGTCAAAGAAGCGGCGCGCCTGGACGGCGACCGAGGTTCGTGAGCTAAAGTCGATGGCGAAGAAGAAGACCGCCGCGGCTAAGATCGCCAAGAAGTTGAAAAGGACGGAAGGCGCGACGCGCCAAAAGGCGTTCAGCATCGGGCTTTCGCTCGAACTCCCGTTCCTGACCCTCACCAAAACAGCCAATCTCCCAAATACGGATCGACGCCGGCCTGGACTCCAGGCCCGGCGCGATGCCGTTCGGGTATTCGCGTTCGGGCGCCCCGTTGGCGGCAGGCGCGGCAAGCTGCTGGTCGCGGCGCTTAGCGGCTTATAGCTATCTAAATTAGGAATGATGTCCGGGCACGCGCCCCTCGCGTGCTGTTTAGCGCCGACACCCAGGCGCCTTGCCGCGGTAATCAGGTCCGGTCTTGTTCAAAAATGGGGTAGGAACACCCGGCTGCTAGTAATTTGTAGACCGGATCGTGATATCACGCGTGCTACGGTGATGGGCACCCTACGATGAACCAGCTTTCGGGCCAGCCGCGGCAACCAGCGAGTTCCGAACTCGCTGTGGCGCTTGCCGCATGCAAGCGAGCCTTCCTCGCCGTCGCGCTGTTCAGCGGTATGAGCAACATCCTGATGCTCACCGGCGCGTTGTTCATGCTTGAAATCTACGACCGGGTGCTGCCGAGCCGCAGTGTGCCAACCCTGGTCGCGCTTTTGATCCTCGCTGGCGGGCTTTACGCTGCGCAGGGCGTCATCGACGCCATTCGCAGCCGCATCCTCGTGCGCGTTGGGCATAGCCTCGACGAAGCAATGAGTCTTCGCGTCTTTGACATTATCGTCCGGTTGCCGCTGAAGATCGGCAGCAAGGGCGACGGCGCGCAGCCAATCCGCGATCTCGACACCGTGCGCGGCTTTCTTTCCGGTATCGGCCCCGTCGCATTGTTTGATCTGCCGTGGATGCCGGTCTACCTCGCCATCTGTTTTCTGTTTCACACCTATATCGGCCTGACCGCACTCGCCGGTGCGATCACGCTGGTGATCCTGACCGTAGCGACTGAATTTCAGACGCGGCGACCGACCCGGAGCGCAACGCAATTTGCCACGGCGCGGAACGCGCTGATGGATTCAAGCCGGCGCAACGCCGAGGCTATTACCGCGATGGGCATGGTCGGCCGGACCGCGCTCCGCTGGAACAACCTCAATCGCAACTACGTCGCCTCGAGCGGCCAGGCAAGCGACGTTGTCGGCGGGCTTGGTGCCTTCTCCAAGGTTTTGCGGCTATTGCTGCAGTCAGCAATTCTGGCGGTGGGCGCCTGGCTGGTGATCCATCAAGAGTCCACGCCGGGCATCATTATCGCCGGCTCGATCCTGGGCGGGCGCGCGCTGGCGCCGGTCGACCTGGCCATCGCCAATTGGCGAGGTTTCGTGGCCGCGCGGCAGAGCTGGCATCGGCTGTCACAGTTGCTCGGACACCTGCCGGCGCGCACCGAACCGATGGCGCTCCAGCCACCGACGAAAACGCTCTTCGTGCAAAACGCCGCCGTCAATCCGCCGGGCGAGCAGAAGATCGTGTGCCAGGACGTGAACTTCACGCTCGCGGCGGGCAAAGCGCTCGGCGTGATCGGTCCGACGGCTTCTGGAAAGTCGTCACTAGCGCGCATGCTGGTTGGCGTGTGGACGCCGGCACGCGGCAGCGTGCGCCTCGACGGCGCTACGCTTGAGCAATGGTCGCCGGAGGCGCTCGGCCGGCACGTCGGCTATTTGCCGCAGGACGTCGAGTTATTTCCCGGCAACGTTGCACAGAACATCGCGCGGTTCGAGGATCCGCCCAATGCCGAGGCGGTCCTTGCCGCCGCGAAGGCGGCGGGTGTTCACGATCTTATCGTCAATCTGCCAAACGGCTACGAGACCAACGTCGGGGATCATGGCAGCGCGTTATCTGCCGGTCAGGCCCAGCGCATTGCACTGGCGCGCGCACTTTACCGCGATCCGTTCCTGGTGGTGCTCGACGAGCCCAACTCTAATCTCGACGCCGAAGGCGACGAAGCGTTGACCCGGGCTATTCTCGGCGTTCGCGCACGGGGCGGTATCGTAATCGTGGTCGCCCATCGCCCTAGCGCCATCGCCGGCGTCGACTACATTCTAGTGATGGCTAAGGGCCGCCAGCAGCAGTTCGGACCGAAAGAGGAAATCCTCAATCGTGTCATTCAGCCGAGCACGCCACCGCGCGCCCTGAAAGTGGTGCCCGAACAGGGCGGAGGCGTCGGATGAGCGGCCCAGCGCGAACCGGCTGGTCTGCTTCTATCCACCGGCACATCGTAGTGGGATGTGCCGTCGTGGCGTTCCTCGCCGTCGGACTTGGCGGTTGGGCCTCGACTGCCGAGATTTCCGGCGCGCTCATCGCGTCTGGTTCGCTGGTCGTCGATTCCAACGTCAAGAAAGTGCAGCATCCGACCGGCGGCGTCGTCGGCGAGGTTCGCGTGCGCGACGGCGATCACGTAAAGGCGGGCGACATTCTCGTTCGCCTCGATGAGACGGTAACGCGCGCCAATCTCGCGATTGTCACCAAGGGCCTCACCGAACTCTATGCACGCCGAGCGCGGCTCGCTGCCGAGCGCGACGGCGCCGATGCGGTTCCTGTCCCTAAGGAACTCGCCAACAAGGCCGACGATCCCGACGTACTAGAAGCGCTTGGAAGCGAGCGCAAGCTGTTCGACCTGCGGCGCAAAACGCGGCTGGGGCAAAAAGACCAGCTGGAGCAGCGCATCAAGCAATTGAACGAGCAAATTACCGGACTCGCTGCGCAGCAGGACGCCAAGTCCAAAGAGATTTCCTTGATCGATCAAGAACTCCAGGGCGTGCGGGATCTGTGGGCGAAGAATTTGGTGCAGATCAACCGGCTGACGTCGCTTGAACGTGAAGCCGCGCGTCTGCAAGGCGAACGCGGGCAGCTCGTCGCCTCGGCCGCCGAGGCCAAGGGCAAGATTGTCGAGACGCAACTGCAAATCATTCAAGTCGATCGTGAGCTGAGCAGCGACGTCGCCAAGGAACTGCGCGAAACCGACAGCAAGATCGGCGAATATGTCGAGCGCAAGGTGACGGCGGAGGACCAGCTTAGGCGCACGGATCTGCGCGCGCCGCAAGACGGTGTTGTCTTCCAGTCGAACGTTAATACCGTCGGCGGCGTCGTCACCGCCGGGGATCCGGTCATGCTGATCGTGCCCGAGTCGGACTCGCTTCTGGTCGAGGCGAAGGTCGAACCCAAGGACATCGATCAGGTGCAATTTGGTCAGGCCGTCGTATTACGCTTCTCAGCGTTTAATATGCGAACGACACCGGAATTGAACGGGACCGTGGTGCGTATCGCCGCGGACATCAACACCGATCAGCGCACCGGGCAGAGCTACTATCTTGTCCGCATCGCGATGACGGCCGACCAGATCGGCCGGCTCGGCGACGTCAAGCTCTCACCGGGCATGCCGGTCGAGGCCTTCATTCAGACCGGTCAGCGCACCATGGTCTCGTACCTGATCAAGCCGCTTCGCGATCAGCTGATGCGTTCGTTCCGGGAGAAATAAGGCCAGTATCCCGGGCGTCTCACCGCGAGCCCGCATTCTCCCGTCTGCCGCTTCATTGCTATAGTATCGGCCTATGCAAAGCGGATCTGTCAGACCATGAAGCGAATTGCTCGCTGGGCGCGCCAGTTCGGCATCGCGCGAGCGGTATGCATTGTGCTCTTGTTCGCGCTGGTTCCGTTGCGCATCGCCGACCCGCGGCTGCTGCAAGAAGCGCGGCTGCGGACGTTCGATCACTTTCAGGTTTTGCGCCCGCGCGAACAGACCACCCGGCCGGTCGTCATTGTCGACATCAATGAGGCGAGCTTAAAGCAGATCGGGCAATGGCCGTGGCCGCGCACCATCTTGGCCGACTTGGTCAACCGCCTTACTGAGCTCGGCGCCGTCGCCATCGGCTTTGACGTCGTCTTCGCCGAGCCCGATCAACTGTCGCCCAATCTTGTGGCTTTGACGCTGCGGGATCTCGACGATGCGACACGTGCCCGTTTACGCAGCCTGCCCACCAATGACGAGATCTTCGCTGCGGCGATCCGACGCTCGCGCGTCGTGCTCGGCGAATCCGTTTCCGACATCCGTTCTGACGAAGAAGCGCCCGAGGCGTCCGGCTACGGCGTCATTACCGCAAAAGGCGCCCCGGACCCGCGTACCTTTCTGGCCTCGTTTCCTAGCCTGGTGCGCAATATTCCGATCCTTGAAAAAGCCGCTGCCGGCCGAGGTGTGTTCACCGAGGCCG
The DNA here is from genome assembly GCA_963831165.1 of uncultured Alphaproteobacteria bacterium. GTDB lineage: Bacteria > Pseudomonadota > Alphaproteobacteria > Rhizobiales > Xanthobacteraceae > BOG-931. The sequence goes on along the minus strand of CAWHPC010000031.1, from coordinate 55,338 downwards.
ACGAGCGCGACGGAATTGTCCGGCGGGCCCCGGTGATCATGCATGCTGGCGACGCGTTCGTGCCCTCGCTGCCGCTGGAAATGCTGCGGGTGGCGACCAATTCCAACTCGCCGGTCATTCGCTCCGACAAAAACGGCATTCAGGGCGTTGCCTTCAGCCGGTTTCGGCTACCAACCGACAGGCAGGGCCGATTGTGGATCTATTTCAATCACCGTGATCCCGAGCGCTATGTATCGGCCAGGGATGTTTTGCATGGCCGCGTCGATGCCGACCGCATCAACGGCAAACTGGTACTGGTGGGCACGTCGGCCATCGGCCTCCTGGATCTGCGGACGACGCCGCTCGATCCCGTGATTCCCGGCGTCGAGGTGCACGCTCAGGTCATCGAGAGCATCTTGGGTAATGCGCTGCTTTCGTCGCCGAGTTGGGCGATCGGCGCCGAAGTGGTCGCCGCTGTGGTATTCGGGCTCGCCATTATCATTGCCGCGCCAATGTTGCCGGCCGCGATCGTCGTCGCGCTCGGCGCCGGCTTGATTGCCGGTTTCGTCGGCCTGGCATGGTACTTCTTCGTCGCTCACAGCCTGCTTATCGATTTCACCTATCCGTTGTTCTCGTGCTGGCTGATCTATCTGGTGCTCACGTTCGTCAACTATTTCCGCGAACAGCGCCAGCGCCACCAGATCCGCTCGGCATTCGGCTTTTACCTGTCGCCGCCGCTAGTCGAACAGCTGGCGAAGTCTCCGGAAAAACTGGTGCTGGGCGGCGAGGAACGCCGCATGACCATCCTGTTCAGCGACGTGCGCGGCTTCACCACCATCTCCGAGCACTACAAGGACGATCCGCAGGGTCTTACCCAGCTGATGAACCGCTTCCTCACGCCGCTGACCAATGCCATCATCGAGCGCAAGGGGACCATCGACAAATATATCGGCGACGCCATCATGGCGTTCTGGAATGCGCCGCTCGACGACGACGAGCATGAGGCAAATGCGTGCGCCGCAGCGCTGGAAATGCTGTCCCGCGCCGAAGATCTCAATGTCGAACTCAAGCGCGAGGCTGCGGCAAATGGCGGCGTGTACATGCCGCTCCGCATCGGCATTGGGCTCAATAGCGGCCCCTGTGTGGTCGGCAATATGGGCTCCGACTTTCGCTTCAATTATTCGGTGCTGGGCGACACCGTCAATCTTGCCTCACGGCTGGAATCGCGCACCAAGGACTATCGGCTCTCGATGGTGATCGGTTCCCGCACGGCGGAGGGAGCGAAAAACAAGTACGCTACGATGGAAATCGACCTCATTCAGGTGAAGGGCAAGAAGCAGCCTGAGGTCGTGTACACGGTGCTCGGGCCGGCCGAAGTCGACCAGGATCCGCGCTGCGGGCAGCTGCGCGATCTCAACGCGCAGATGCTCGCATCCTATCGCCAGCAGCATTGGGACGAGGCCAAACGACTGATCGATCGCTGCCGCAAGGTCGCCAACGGTTTCGGCGTCAACGGCCTTTATGACATGTACATTGAGCGCATGGCGGCATATCAGATCGACCCGCCGCCGTCCGACTGGGGCGGAGTCTACGAAGCCGAGTCGAAATAACTTACGCTACGCGGTCACGTCGCATGCGGCCGGTGTGCCGCGGTGGGAGGTTCTGCTCTATGGCAACAAGTTACGATCGAATCCTGACCACGCATGTCGGCAGCTTGGTGCGCCCGCCCGAGCTGACCAGATACATCGAGGCCATCGATGACGGAGTCAAAATCGATCAGGCCGCCTTCGACCGGTGCCTGGCCGATAGCATTGCCGAGGTAGTCAGGCGGCAGCAGCAAGCCGGCGTCGACATCGTCAGCGACGGCGAGTTCGGTAAATTCCGCAGCTGGTCGTTCTACGTCCTCGATCGACTTGGCGGCATTGAAGAACGGGCAATCGAAACCGCGCGCGGCGCCGGTCGCGATCAGCAATTATTTCCGGACTTCTACGCCGAGTACTTCCCGACGCAAAAATTGCCGAAGCGGGGGACCGCCGTTTGTGTCGGCCCGATCGCCTATAAAGGCCAGGCCGCGGTCCAGAAAGACATCACGCTTTTTAAGGCCGCATTGAAGGGTGCGGCGGTCGCCGATGCCTTTCTGCCGGTGGTTGCGCCCGCGAGCGCCGTTCCCCGCTCCAAGAACGAATACTACAAGGACGACGAGGAGTTTCTGTTCAAACTCGCTGAAGCCCTGCGCGAAGAGTACAAGGCGATTGTCGATGCCGGGTTGATGGTTCAGATCGACGATGCGTTCCTGCCTTACATGTATGACGTGGCATTCGCCGCCGACCAAATGGCGCAATATCGGAAATGGGCGGCGGTGCGTATCGACGCACTCAACCACGCCATCGCCGGATTGCCGGAGGATCGGATCCGCTATCACATCTGTTGGGGCAGCTTTAACACGCCGCATGTCACCGACGTACCGCTCAAAGACATCGTCGATCTGGTGCTCAAAGTGAAGGCTGGCGCGTACTGCATCGAAATGGGCAATCCGCGCCACGAACATGAGTGGCGCGTGTGGGAAAACGTAAAATTGCCGGCCGGCCGCAAGCTCATTCCCGGTGTCATCAGCCACGTCACCAACGTCGTCGAGCATCCGCAGCTCGTCGCCGAGCGCCTCACCCGCCTAGCAAAGCTGGTCGGACGCGAGAATGTCATGGGCGGCACGGATTGCGGCTTCGCTCAGTCGCCATACGTGCGCCGCGTGCATCCGTCCATCATGTGGGCCAAGCTTGAGGCGCTCGCCGAAGGCGCGCGGCTGGCGTCACAGGAATTGTGGGGCAGGAAGGCGGCTTAGAGCGCAGTCGCTTCAGATTGAATCGATTAGCGCTCTATCATTTTCGTGGAGCTCGATCTTTTCGGAAAACCGGCTTCTACTTTTCAGGATCATGCTCTAGATCTTCGCTGCCGTCAGATCAGGCCGCTTGCGCAGAGCGCTCGATAATTGCGCGCAACTCCGGCACGCAGGAGCCGCAATTCGTACCGGCCCGCAACGCGCGGCCGATATCCCCGACATTGCCTGCGCCGGCCGCGATGGTCTCGCGGATTGCGGCGAGTCCGACCCCGAAGCAGGCGCAGATCACCGGCCCGGTCTCGGTTATTCCGTCAGCGCTGCGGCCGGAAAGCAGCATCCGCCGCTCGCGCTCGGCCAAGGTGCCGGACTCAAACAGCGTGCGCACTACGTCCCATTGCGGCGGTGCGTGTTCCGGTCCGACGAAGATACTGCCGTCGAAGCGGCCGGAGCGGAACGCGGCAATGCGTATTACGCCGCGTGACTGATCGATGTACTCGGCAAGTTCTGCACCGTCCGGCATCAAGCGCGGTGCAAGTTGATGCCAGAACGCAGGCGGCTCGTTGGTCGCAAGCAAAAGCCCATTGCCGCAGGCCACAGCCACGCGCGCGTACCACGTCCCGGCCGGCAGGCCGATCGATCGACGAGTCAGAACGAAGCCGCGGTAGGCATACGCGATCGGCTCGATGCGCACGGGGGTGGCCTTGGCCTCGGGCTGGCCGGAAATGGGATCGTTGGTCGCCGAGACTGTGTCACCCACGCGTGCATAAGCGGCCGTGGCATCGCTCCAGTGAATCGGAGCAAAGACCGAGCCGCGCTGTTGGCCGGTTCGCAGCGCGACTTTGAGGACCACATTGCCGTATGGCGTCGTAATCCTGGCGAATCCCCCGTCGGCGAGCTTTGCCTTCTCGGCGTCCGCCGGATGTACTTCAACAAACGGTTCCGGCGAATGGGCGGACAGACGCGGACTTGTTCCAGTGCGCGTCATGGTGTGCCACTGGTCGCGGACGCGTCCGGTGTTGAGGCGCAGCGGAAAGGCTTCGTTCGTCGCGGCGTGCAACCGAGGCGATTGTGGGGAGACGAAGCGAGCGCGGCGGTCTTGAGTGAAAAAACCGCCCGCGCCGAAGAAGCGCTGCTCAGACCTCGGCTCGCCGGCGCGCAGCGGCCACATCACTGCGTCGAGCGCGTCATAGGCCTCATCGGACAGTGACGCCAACGTACCGATATCGAAGTCGCGCTGCCCGTCGTTTTCAAAGGCGGATAGCGCTGCGTGCTCGCGAAAAACGTCGGCCGGCGATAGATAGTCAAATGCCGCGCCGAAATTGAGACGCCGCGCCACCTCAGTGACGATCCACCAGTCCGGCCGCGCCTCGCCCGGCGGCGGCAGGAACGTGCGCTGCCGCGAGATTCGCCGTTCCGAGTTGGTGACGGTACCGTCTTTCTCGCCCCACGCCGCGGCCGGCAGCAGCACCTGTGCTCCGGCATCGACAGTGTCATTGCTCAAGACGTTCTCGGAGACGACGAACAAATCGAGATTCTTCAGCGCGGCGCGCATCGCGCCAGCGCACGGCAGCGATACAGCCGGATTAGTCGCCATGATCCAGAGCGCCTTGATTGTTCCGCGCTCGATGGCTTCGAACATATCGACGGCTTTGAGGCCTTCGCCGGTCGCGAGCCGGGGCGCGTTCCAGAACCGGCGGACGCGGTCGAGCTCGGCGGGCGAAAAGCCCATATGAGCCGCGAGCTGATTGGCGAGCCCGCCGACTTCGCGTCCACCCATGGCATTCGGCTGCCCCGTCAGCGAGAACGGCCCCGTGCCGGGGCGGCCGATGCGGCCGGTCGCAAGATGAACGTTGATAATGGCGTTCACCTTGTCCGTGCCCTGCGCGGATTGATTAACGCCCTGCGAGTAGCAGGTGACGACGCGTTCCGTGGAGCGGAAAAGCTCGAAGAAACGCGCCACATCAGCTGCGTCGAGCGCGGTCGCACGCGCTGTTGCCGCCACATCGCCGGCAATTTCACAGGCCCGCGTGAGCGCTTCATCAAAACCCGTCGTGTACGAATCGATGTAGCTGCGATCGAGCGCCTGGGTTTGGGCGAGGTGCGCGAGCAGACCGCAGAACAAGGCGGTGTCCATGCCCGGCGCGATCGACAAGAACAGATCGGCGTCCTCGGCTGTCGCGGTTCGGCGCGGATCGATGACGATCAGCTTGGCGCCACGCTCGGACCTCGTGGCCACGATCCGCTGATAAAGAACCGGATGGCACCATGCCGCGTTCGACCCAACCAAGACAACCAAGTCCGCTTCATCGAGGTCCCGGTAGATGCCGGGGACAGTGTCGGCGCCGAAGGCGCGGCGGTGGCCGGCGACCGAGGACGCCATGCACAAGCGCGAATTGGTGTCGACGTTGGCGGAGCCGAGGAAGCCTTTCATCAGCTTGTTGGCGACGTAATAGTCTTCCGTGAGCAATTGCCCCGACAGATAAAACGCTATTGCGCCCGGCCCGTCACGATCGACGATCGCGCGCAATCCCCCGGCTACGGAGTCCAGCGCGGTGTCCCAATTAACGCGAACGAGCGGACCATCGGCCTGCCGCAGCATCGGATGCAGCAGGCGCTGCTCGAGCGAGAGCGTCTCGCCGAGCGCGGCGCCCTTCGAGCACAGCCGTCCGGAGTTAGCCGGATGCCGGGGATCGCCCGAAATCGTCGCGCCGCCACTGCCGTCTGGCACTGCCAATACGCCGCAGCCGACCCCACAGTATGGACAAGTCGTGCGCACGGCATGTGAATGCGGAGGCAGCGCGTTCATGTCAGTTGTGCACCGTCCGTCGATTGCTCGCGGATATCGGCCTCACGCTGCACGGCGCTCGGCCAGCACCCGACCGAAGACGAGATCCTCGCGGAATGACTCAATCGAAGCGCCGGTGCGGATGAGATCGAGATACCAAAGCGCATCGCCGGTATCGCCAAACAGCACTGTGCCAACGAGGCGTCCGTCGGCAACAACCAGCTTCTTGTAGGTGTCGAGGCCCGGATCGGCGAACACGATCGGTTCCGTGCCGGCCGCACCGAGGAAATCGCCGGCAGAGAAGAGGTGCACCCCTGAAACCTTGAGATTGGTGGCATTGACGCTGCCGTCATACTTCGCGTTACGTCCGGCGAGCAGCTTGGCAAGCACGCGCGCCTGTTCGTAAGCAGGCTCGACCAAGCCGTAGCAGACGCCGCGATGCTCCGCGCATTCGCCGATCGCAAAGATATCGGCCGTGTTGCTCGACAGATGGTCATCCACGACGATGCCGCGATTCACCGCGAGGCCGGCCGCGTTCGCGAGCTCTGCGTTCGGTTTGATGCCGACCGCGACAACGACCATTTCCGCTTCGATCGTACGGCCGTCCTTGAACTCCACCGCCTCTATCCGCCCATCGCCGATGAAACGCCTGGTTGCGACTTCAAGCAGGACCTCGACGCCCTTGGCTTCGACGGCACGCTTAAGGAGCGAAGCGGCGCGCACATCGAGCTGACGCTCCATCAAGCGATCCATGAGGTGAACAAGCGTGACCTTGGCGCCGGCTTTAGCGAGGCCGTAGGCCGCTTCGATGCCCAACAGCCCGCCGCCGACGACAACGACACGCGTGCCGCGACGCGCCGCCCCGGAAATTGACTCCACGTCGGCCAAGTCGCGGAACGTCAGGACGCCGCGCAAGTCGCTGCCTTCCACCGGCAAGCGAATGGCGCGCGAGCCGGTGGCGAAGACGAGCTTGGCGAACGCGAGCATCTTGCCGTCGTCGAGCGTCACCGTGCGCGCCGCGGTATCGACTGCTGTCGCCGCGGCGCCATAACGCAAAGTCACGCCGCGATCTCGCCACCAGCTTGCCGGCTTTAACAAGGTCTCGCTTGCCGGCACATCGCCCGCAAGCACCGAAGATAGCAAAATGCGATTGTAAGCGAGCTGCGGCTCAGCGCCGATTACTGCAATCGCGTAGCGGCCGAGCGCATGTTGAACGAGTTCGTCGCACAGTCGCGCTGCAGCCATGCCGTTGCCGACGATGACGAGAGGCTCGCTCACGCCGGGCTCTTATTCGGCAGCGGCGCTATGGCCGTAGGCCTCGCCGATCATGTATCCGGACAGTACCGTGTAGGCCGCGCCCCAAGCGGCGGCGAGGTCAGGCGTCCACGCATCGCCAAGACCACGCTCCAATGTCCACAACAGTGCCGCTCCCACCGGTGTGTAATCGGCTGCCTTCACGCCATAACCGACGTGACGCTTCGCGAGTGCGCTCGCAGCCGGCAGATATCCCTTCGAGATTGCTTAGACCGCTGACGACGACGGCCAGCGTTGCCATCAGCTTGCGGCCCTGTTCCGTCATATCACCGCGAAACAGCGGCTTCACCGCCGGCGCGATTTCGAACAGTCGCCCGTAGAACAAAGCGGCGGCTTGCTCGGAGATGGGCGCGACTTTTTTGAAGCTCTCCTGAATTTCCTTCACCTGCTCAGGTGTCATCGAACTTCTCCTCGTTCACCCGGTCCCCATGATCACATCGCGTCCGCGCCGTCGCCGGCGCGGCCGTCTTTGATCCCTTTCTCACACGCGGACTTCGGCGACACTCGCTGCGCGCAGCGAAAAGCTTTTGCGCAGGTAGTACCACCACGTCAGCGCGATGCAGGTCGCGTAGAACGCCAGGAAGATTTCCAGCGCCAAATGGGGGCCGCCGGTGGCGCCGATCGAAGCGCCAAAGCCGCGTGGGATCAGGTAGCCGCCGCAAGCGCCGATTGCGCCGATGAAACCTAATGCCGCTGCGCTCTCAATGCTGGCGGCTTTCACGGCGAGAGCCCGTCCGGCGTCACCCGAGCCTTTTGCTTCTCCTAGTTTTTGCTCGCGAAAAATCGACGGGATCATGCGGTACGTTGAGCCGTTGCCGACCCCGGTCGTAACAAAGAGGATCAGGAACATTGCCAGGAATCCGATAAAGTCCCTGGTGTTTACGAAATACATGACGCCAATCGTCGCCAGAGCCATGGCAACGAAATTCCAGAAGGTCACTATTGCGCCGCCGACCTTGTCAGCGAGCAAGCCGCCGAACGGACGCGACAGCGAGCCGACGAGCGGTCCGAGAAAGGCAACACCTACCGTAATCGCCGGGAATTGGGTCTTGAGCAGCAGCGGAAACGCCGCCGAATAGCCGATGAAGGAGCCGAATGTCCCGATGTAGATGTAGGACATGATCCAGGTGTGCTTGCGGCCGACGATGGCGAGCTGGTCCTTGAACGGGGAGCGCGCCGTGGCGAGATTGTTCATGAAGAAGGTTGCGCCCATCACCGCAACGAGGATCGGCAGCAGCCACATCAGCCCGGCGTTCTGAAGATAGATGCCGCCCGGTCCCGGACTTGCCAGATAGAGATTGAACAAGCCGACGCCCATCAGAATAGGGGTGAGCAACTGAACGCTGCTGACGCCGATATTTCCGCCGGCGGCATTTAGGCCGAGCGCCCAGCCCTTCATGCGGTCGGGATAGAAAAAGGAGATGTTGGTCATGCTCGACGCAAAGTTGCCGCCGCCAAGACCCGCCGTCGCCGCTACCGCCAGCATCAGCCAGAACGGAGTGTCAGGCTGCGTGACGAAATACGTGAGCGCGATTGTCGGAATGAGCAACACTGACGCGCTGAAGATGGTCCAGTTGCGGCCGCCGAACGTCGTCACCGCAAACGTATAAGGAAACCGCATCAGCGAGCCGATCAGTCCCGGCAGCGCCACGAGCTGAAACAGTTCGTCAGTCGAATAGTGAAATCCGGCTTGCGGCAGCTTGGTCGCGACAATGCTCCAGATCAGCCAGATCGAGAAGCCGACATGCTCGGCGACGATGGACCAGATGAGGTTGCGTCGGGCCACGAATTTGCCGCCGGACTCCCAGACCTTTTCATCCTCGGGATTCCATTCCGCAATCCACGTCGCATTCTGCTTGCTCATCGAAAGTTTCCCGCGGGCTCAGGCGCCGTTGCACAAAAACCAATCGCGCATCGACCACGCAAGGCACGTGCCAACTTATGCAATTGGAAGAATTGGCAGTTTTGCCGGCCGCCGGGGGAAACCTGCGCCGTTTGTACGCGCTGCGGCGTAAATTTTGTGCAGTCTTTGAGAAGCGTGAAAGGATTAGGGGACGAGGCGGAATGTGACGATTGCAATTCTAGTCAGCGCCATCGACCGGGACACAATACCATTGCGCCCGCTCCCGTAATTGAGTGCTTATCTGAGAGCCAAAACCGAGGCGACTATTCCAAGCGTCTCATATTCTGACCGCCGCAAATAGCGGCGCAGCCTTCGACCCTGATCGTATCATGATCGACTTCGAGGACATGTCCCGGATAGGTTTGGCCATTGTCCACATTGTAAAGCGGTCCCGACCATTTCCCGGCGCCATCCGGCATCATCGCGAAGACTTCGATGCCGACGAGTGGCCGGCCGCGCTTGTTGGGGTCGGGATTATTTTTGTCAGTCCAAGACGCGCCGGTTGCCGGATCAATCGGCGACTTCGGGCTTACCATCACCGCGCAAAGCCCGTGGCCACAGGAGTTTACGCGCACCCTTGCGCCATCCTGCGCCAGCCAAAGGCCTCTTGGGTCAGCATGCGCGGAGCCGACGAATAGTGAAAGAGCGAGCGCTGAGGCGCTGCAGAAACTAAGGAATTTCATTGGGGTCCTGCGGGGGGTCCTGCGGAGCTTTCGATCTTCCATCTGAACGCCGGGGGCGACCTTCAGTTCCGATTTGGAACCGCCGGTTTAATCGCGATTACAGCGGATGCTTCCACAGTTCCGTAAAAACCAAGAATTCGGGCAAGCTTAAGGCTAGTACGGCAGACCGACATAATTTTCCGCAAACACCGTCGCGGCTGCCTTTGATTTGAACAGGTAGTCAAGCTCGGCAAGTTGAATTTTTTGATCGAACGGATCTTCCGAGATCCGGTGCAGCAGCATCGTCATCCACCATGAGAACCGTTCGGCCTTCCAGATCCGAGCCAACGCGCGATCGGAATAGTGATCGAGGCCCGCGTCGGATTTCTCAGCATAGTGCTCGACCAATGCTCGTGAGAGATAACGCACGTCGCTTGCGGCAAGATTGAGGCCTTTCGCGCCGGTCGGCGGCACGATGTGGGCGGCGTCGCCGGCAAGAAACAGCCGGCCGAAGCGCATCGGCTCGGCGACGAAGCTGCGTAACGGCGCGATGCTCTTTTCGATCGAGGGGCCGGTGACGAGGCGATCGCGCGCCTCTTCGTCCAGCCGGGGTCTCAGCTCCTCCCAGAAACGTTCATCCGGCCAAGCCTCGATGTCCTCGGCGAGACTGCATTGCAAATAGTAGCGGCTTCGCGTCGGCGTCCGCATCGAGCAAAGCGCGAAACCGAGCGGATGGCGCACGTATATCAGCTCTTCTGAGACCGGCGGCGTATCGGACAAGATGCCGAGCCAGCCGAGCGGATAGACCCGTTCGTGCGTCGTGATTGCGGCGTGGGGAACACTCTTGCGGCTGATGCCGTGAAATCCGTCGCAGCCGGCAATGAAATCGCACGCGATCTCTTGCGCCTTGCCGTCCGCGCGAAAAGTCACGCGCGGACTGTTGCTCAAGATGCCATGCAGGCTGACATCGTACGCGGCATAGATTGTCGGCGCGCCAACCGCCGCGCGACCGTCCATCAGGTCCTTGGTGATTTCAGTCTGCCCATAGACCATGACCGCCTTGCCGGTCATCTCCTTAAAAGAGATGCGATGGCGGGTGCCGTTGACGCAGATTTGCACGCCCTCATGCACAAGGCCGTCTTGGTGCATGCGCGCGCCGACGCCCGCCTCGTCGAGCAGATCCATGGTGACTTGCTCGATGACACCGGCGCGCACACGGCCAAGAACATATTCGCCGGTTTGCCGTTCAAGAATGACGTTGTCGATGCCGTGCTTGTGCAGGAGCTGGCCGAGCAGCAAACCAGACGGGCCGGCGCCGATGATGGCGACTTGGGTGCGCATTTGTTTTCTTATTAGCAGTGGCAGGGGGCAAGGGAAGAGTATCGCCGGCGCGCAATTGAAAATTGATTTTGGTCAACCTGATTTGTCACGCACCGGCGAAATAATTCCCGATTTTATACCGACCCCGGTTCTACCCGGCCGTAATCCCCATCGCCTCGACGAAGGCTCGCCGCACTTCCGGCGGTTGGCCGTAGTGGAAGCGGAACTCCTTAAGGCGCAGGTTGAGAAGCGGATGCTTGTCAAACTCGGCAAGCGTGACCCCTTCGGTGTTCAGCTCGCGGGCCATGTTCGGCAACGAGATGCACTGCGCCGCATTGGCGCTGCGGATAACGCCGCCGGGTTCGTTGCCAGCTGCCATCGCCTCCATCTCCGCAAAGAAGCGTTTGCGCATCATGGTGATGCCGATGTCGCTCGACCGCAGATTCTCCCTGGTTCGGTCCGCGATGCGGCCCTGGCCGGTCCAGGCGACGATGTCCTGATTGATGATGTGGCTGGTAATGAGCCGGCCGTTTTCGTCCTTGAGCGGGCTCACCCAGGTTGGGACTTGCGGCTGCACGTAGGGCTCACGGCCCTTAGGCACACGCATGAAAAACCAGGCCACACTCAGCGTGTTCTCATCGTCGACCGGCACCCGCCATTCGAAATGGCTGCCAAGATAGAAACCGTTCGGCCACAGCGCGACCCGCCCAACCGTCCAATAGCGGTCTTCCTCGCTCTGACCTTCGCGTACGCGCTTGTAGACAAAACCGTGCTCGAATTCTTCGAATTTCAGTTTGAGATGTTTCGGCGCGGCATTGCCGTCGCCGCCACGCTGCCGGCTGCCCCAATTGTCATGCATCCACTCGAAGTGCACAGGATCAATTGAGTTCTCCTGGCACTGAAACCAATTGCAAGGCACGTCTGCGAGCACGATCTCGCGAAAGCCATTGGGCCAGGTAAACGGTTCCCACACCGGCAGCTCGGGCGCCGGCTTCGGGCCGAGATACGCGAAGATCAGCCCCGCGCATTCCTTGACCGGATAGGCTTTGGCGTCACAGCCGGCCCGCGATGGCTTGGGGCTGGCAAGGTCCTCGTAGGGCTGCTCGACACAGCGGCCCGTCTCATCCATCAACCAGCCATGATAGCTGCAGCGGATGCCGGTTTCTTCGACCCACCCATAGGCCATGTCGGCGCGGCGGTGCGGGCAGTGGCGTTCGATCAGACCGTAACGTCCGCCGCGGTCTCGGTAGAGGACAAGGTCCTCACCCATAATGCGCACGGGCTTGATCGGATTGATATCCAACTCGCTCGCGCCTGCGATCGGCTGCCAATAACGGCGGAGGAGTTCACCCATCGGCGTGCCCGCGCCGACCCGGGTTAGCATTTCGTTACGCGCGGCTGTCAGCAAACCCTTGCTCCCTGGTTAGGCGGGGTTGGTGTTTGCCGAGGATTATTCCACCCCAGGCATTGCGCATGGAAGGCAAATTCGGCGGATGTTGCGTGCATTTTGCGGGCTGGGCGCAAAGGCCGGGAACGCAACGGCAATACACTACTTACAAGAGCATTATTGTCATTATACAACTTATATGGATGGCTCTGGACGAGACCATAAGTTGACCAGTTTGCCGCGGCTATCGCCGAGACTTCAGCTCGCCACCGCACTGGCGGACCTTACGGGGAGCACGCGGCGCTCCTTCGTGGCACCTCAAACCCGGCTCCGGCAAAGGCTGTTTTCAATCAAATCCGAAATGATTTTTTATCGGCCATTCAACATTTTTCTTGTTTTATGGCGGCATGCGGGCAGACCAACATGGCGGGGCGAGAGCGGAGTGGTTGGCCGCGGCTGTCAACCACGTCAGCGGGCCCAAGCTTGAGCACTGGTCAACGCGCGCGCGTCGCGATGAACAGCACGCAAAAGCCGTGCGCACCGGTATCGTCCTGTTATTGTTTGGTGTACTGCTGACGGCAACGCTGTTGATCGGCGGGCGTGCCGTGATAGAACCGCTGCTGCAGCAGACTGCCTCGGACGACCGCGAGGCGAACCGCGTCGGCGAAATTGTCTACACGATGCCCGACGGCGCTTTTTGCCGGCACCTTGCTTTTGATAACGTGACCGGGGAGGTCACGGAACGCACGGTCGCGCAGTGCGACCAGGATATCAGCAAGCGGCGCGGACGCGAGAAAACGGGCTTCGCCTGGGGCGCGCGCTAGGAGTCGCAGATCTCCCTAACCGCCATTACAACCTAACGTACGCTGGAGCGGACGCCCCGTCGCTCGAAACGCACCAGCTCGCTTACCCTTCACAACAACGCGTTTGCCTCCCGATGAATTGACTTGTCGGCGGAGTTTTTCGCCGCGGCGCACGCTTTTCGGACAACCGGTTTCCCCTTTCGCAGAACTTGCTCTAGGGTGGCCCGCTCGCTGGGGGAGCCCGTCTTCACAAAAGGGAAACAATGTATGCCGCGCACAGTGCGTCTCACATGCTTGCTGACGTTGCCGTTCGGTCTGCTGCTCATCGGTTTGGCCGGTGCCCATGCTCAAGGCACGCCGGAGCAGCGCCAGGCTTGCGCACCCGATGCGATGCGACTGTGCTCCGACTTCATCCCGGACGTTGAAAAAATCACCAAGTGCATGAAAGCCAAGCGCAAGCAACTTAGCGAGCCCTGCCGTGTTGCGATGGCTCATAAGCACACCGTCCATCGGCACCACAAGCACAAGACGACTTGCGAGGGCTGGGGTTGCACCTGACCGTTTGCTTGGCTTCCAAGCCGCAGCAACATTGAACGCCGCGTCGCCGCGCGCCCGCGGCTTGAGCGTCTCTGCCGGAAAATGCATTGTGTTATGCGGCAGCGAGGGAAGCCTGGTTGCCGGGGGCGGAGTTTGTAAAAGTCGCTATGGCGGGGGCCACACAAAGGGGCAAGTCGGCGGCCGTAGCGGCGAAGCTGCGGCCGGCTGTGAAGTGGGCATGGCTCGGCGCGTTCGTCGCCGGCGTTTTAGTTGCTGCTTTCGTAGTCCCCAGAGCGCAATCACAGGCACAGGCGATTGCAAGCGATGAAGCACCTGTGCTTGCCACTGACATGGCGCTCGGTGAAGCGATGCGCGCCGGTGACAGGACCATGGCCCGCCGGCTGCTCGCACTGCAATTCAACTTCGTCGACGCCGACGGCAAAAGCCGGGTGCGCAGAGACTTTCTTGCCGATCTCAATAGCGTCGCGGCGTCGCCGGCCGCCGACGCGAAGGTGCGTCTCTATGGTCTACTGGCGATGGTGACCGGTCACCGCAATACGGGGCGCGACACCGAAGTGTTCTTCCTCGACGTGTGGGCGAAACAGAAGGGCAGATGGCGCGCGTTACTGATACAGGAGGTCGTGCCGGCTGGTTCGGACGCTCCGGTCGCTGCTGCGAGAGATCCTGCGCCCGCAACGGACCTGCCGCAGCAGGAATGCAGGAACCCCTGCCAGACGATCCCCTACCGCGTGCGCTCTACGGCCGAGCAGGACATCGTCCTGACCTTCCAGGCGATTGAGAAGGCCGTCATCGCTCACGATGCTGCGGAATGGGGAAAGCGTGTCGCCGACGAATTCGTCCGCTACGCGACCGGCCAGAGTCCGATGCCCAAATCTGACCGGATCGCCGCCATCGAGCGTCAAAAAGAAGCAAACGCCGCAGTAACAACCGGCGAGGTCGAGACAATGCGGCTAGCGGTTTATGGTGATGGCGCAGCGATGACTGCGCTTCAGGCCATGCCGGATAATTCGCGGCCGCCCTATCGTGCGGCACGCATTTGGGTGAGACGCAACGGCCAATGGCAAATGGCGATTAGCGTCCACACCGATGTCAAATAGCTAGTATACCCTTCACTTAGCTCTCCAATCCCGTCGGCACGTTCTTGTTCTCGCTTTCGAGCTTCATGCCGGCGGCGAGCGCCATGGTTTCAGCGAGCGCGGCAAAATCCTTCTGCAAATATTCCTCCGGATTTTTCTGCAACGTAGCGGCGCCGAAATGGCTTTGCAGCACTTCACGCGCTGCCGCGGTCACGGGCAGGGGAACGTCTATCTCCCGGCCGAGCTCGAGGCCGAGATCGAGGTCTTTGCGCAAAAGCTCCGGCGTGAACGTCGTGGTCCAATCCAGATTGACCAGCGCCGGGGACTTGTAGCGGGTGAACATCGAACCCATGGCGCTGTTGTTGAGGAAGGCAAGCCAGGCGTGACGCGGCACGCCCATCTTGTTGGTAAGCAGCGTCATCTCGATCAGATTCTCGATGATCACACCGAGCATGACATTGTGCGCGATCTTGCACACGCGCGCGAGTTCGCCGTCGCCAACATAGGAAACCCCGCGCGGGGCAAACACTTCGATCAGCGGCATCACCGCCTTGCAGGCCGCCTCTTCCCCTGAGACCACCGCCGAAAGCTTCCCCGCCTTGATCACCTTGGCGTTGCCGCTGACCGGAGCGGCGACAAACTTGGACCCTAGCTGCTTGAGCTTCTCGCGGATCGCGGCCGACTCCTCGACCGCGATGGTGGAACAGTCGACCACTGTCGCGGGCACCTTGCCGCCCTGACTGCAGACACCGTTCTTGCCATACAGCACGTCCTGGACGTCTTTGCCGGTGGCGACGATGGAGAACAACACATCGACGTTCTTCAGCTCCGAGAGGTGATCGACCAGCTTGCCGCCAGTTTTTGCCAGCGGCTCGGCCTTGGCACGGGTGCGATTCCAGACTGTGACGTCGTAGCCGGCCTTGATTAACCGCTCAGCCATCGGGATTCCCATGCGGCCCGCGCCGATCCACCCGATTTTCGGTTTGTTGTCTTTACCGTTCGTGGCCATGCCAAGCTCCTGTTTTGTCGGGGCTCTCTTACCACAGGATGCGAAACCTTGTCCGCGAGCGGAACGGCCCGGCTTGATGCCGGGGAAGCGTCCGCTTTGCTTTTCTTGACAGGGATTTACGGCCCCGTCATAAGGACGCGGGGTCGCTCGGCGGACGTTAAGGTTTGCCGGCGCGCATCCGAAAATCACCAGCAGAATTGACTGCAAAAAGCCGGTCCGGACGAGTGTCCGAGCACTGGGATCGAACACGAGGACAAAAGATGTTCGCGGTCTTCAAAACGGGCGGCAAGCAATACCGGGTGGCTGCCGAGGACGTGCTCAAGATCGACAAGGTCAAGGGCGAGCCCGGTGAGATTGTCGAGTTCGGCGAGGTTCTGGTCGTCGGCGGCGATAGCGTGACGCTCGGTGCCCCGACTGTTGCGGGCGCGACCGTGGCTGCCGAGGTTCTGGACCAGGCGCGGGGTCCAAAAATCATTGCGTTTAAGAAACGGCGCAGAAAGAATTCGCGCCGCAAACGTGGCTTCCGGCAGGAATTTACCCTGCTGCGCATCACCGAGATTCTCACCGACGGCAAGAAGGCAAACAAAACCGCGCCGCCAAGACCTAAGCGCGCTCCAGCGCCCGCGCCGTCGGCAGATGCCTCGGTCGAAGCTTCCATCGCAACTGCCGCCTCCGAAGCCACGGAACAGCCGGGTCGTGCTGCGACCCGTAAGCCCAAAGCCAAGACGGACAAAGCAACAAGGCGGACAAAGCGAAAAAGCCGGCGGCCAAGGCGAAGGGCGCAGCGCCGAAGCGTAAGACCAAAAAATGACCGGATCTGGTGATGCTTTTGTCACGAATCCGGTATAGGTAACGTTCAAGAAAGGTTTGAGCGATGGCTCACAAGAAAGCAGGCGGATCCTCGCGTAACGGCCGTGACTCAGGCGGTCAGCGCTTGGGGATCAAGATTTTCGGCGGCGAGGAGGTCGTCGCCGGCAACATTATCGCGCGCCAACGCGGCACCAAGTGGCACGCCGGCCGCAATGTTGGGGTCGGCCGGGACCATACCCTGTTTGCGTTGATCAACGGTCGCGTTGAGTTCCGCAGCCGAGTCAAAGGCCGCGTCTTCGTATCCGTACTTCCGATGACGGAGGCTGCGGTCCAGTAACACGGCGGATCACATGAAGTCCGCCGGCATCCAGTCGAACCGGCGGGCCCCAATGGGCTTCGAAAAGGGGGAGACCGGATTGCCGGCTCCCCCTTTCGGTTTTTCTTTGCAGGAGCCCGTTATGACCTTGTCGGAAGGCATCGTCGATCAGACCCGGCGGGAACATATCCTTCCCGTCCTCGAGACCGAGCGGCTCACGCTGCGCGCGCCGCGTCGCGGGGACGTAAAAACCATTGCGGCGCTAGCTAACGACCGCCGCATTGCCGCGAACACAGCTCGCATCCCGCATCCTTACGGCGCCACCGACGCCGAGCAATTCATTGCGTCGGTCAACAAGCGAGACGGCGAAACGTGCTTTGTCATCATGCTCGATGACCGGCTGATCGGCGCCTGCGGACTCGATCCGCACGACGACGGACCGGAGCTCGGGTACTGGCTTGGAGCGCCCTACTGGGGCCGCGGCTTCGCGACGGAAGCGGCGCGCGCGCTGATCGACCACGCGTTTGGCGAACTCGATCATGCAACGCTGCAGGCCGGTGCGCGCGTCAGCAATCCGGCGTCGCGGCGGGTGCTGGAGAAATGCGCCTTCCAATGGACCGGCGTGCGGCTCACCCGCATCCGCGCCATCAACTCCGCGGCGCCTGTCGATCGCTTTCGCCTCGATCGCGGCCTGTGGGCGTCGCTCAAGAGCTTGGGGACGGGTGCGGGAGGGGGCCTAGCTATTGACTGCTGGCTGGCGAAGCCGCGAAGAACGGCGCCAGCTTGCCGACCAGTGCCGGACCAAAGTGGCCCTGCGGATTTGACGGCGTCGCGTGATCCATCAGCTCCCAGCCATGGATCAGCAAACGGGCGTTGTCGAACGCGCGCTGAAAATCCCGGCCCGGCCGCACGCTCTGCCGAAAGAACGCATCGCCGAAATAGGTCCAATCGCGTTCGGGCGCACAACCGAACGACGTATTCTTGGCATCCGCGGCGGTGAGCACGATGGTGTTGTCATTGGCGAGCGGCGGCACGAATACGCCGGCAAAGCAGGCCGACACGATGACCACGCGGTTTTTGATGCCTTCGTTATTGAGGGTCGTCGCGAGTTCGTTCGGCGTCAGTTCGGCGATGGCTTCGTTGGGGAGGCGCAAACCAAACCCGCTTGGCTCGCCGTGTGACGTCATCAGGATGAGCAGGACGTCCTCGTTTTTGTTCATGGTCTCGCCGACCGCATGGACTGCTGCGGCAAAATTCCGGGGCGTCGCCAGCGGCACGGTCTCGATCGTTTCGCTCTGATTAACAAGACGGAGCGTATGCCCTTTGATCGGCAGGATATCGCCTAGTACCGCCAACCCGCCGTCGAGCTCCTTGAGAAAAACGTCCTGGCCCGCCCAACCGGCGACGCCGATCGCATAGACGTTGGTCGCGCCGATCGTTGGCGGAGCTAGACCGGCAATCTCCGCCTGGAGAAGCGAGCGTTGCGCTTGATCGAAGCGAGCTGTTTCGCCTTGGGCTTCGCCAGTGTTGGCCGCCGGCGCCGCCATCCTGGCATTCAGCGCTTCCCACCCGTTGGCGCTGCGAATGTCGAAATTGCGGCCAACAAAGACCGGCGCGTGCGGCACGATCACGGTTATTGCCAACAGCGCCACCCAAAGCGCCGCGACCCGGCCGAGCGCCGGCAACCATCGCAACGGCGCGCAGCTGCGCAGCACGGCCACGACTGCGCCGACCCACCAAACCGACACAGCAGCAAAAATTGCAAATGACGCGGCGCTCAAAACGGCATTTGAGACCGCGGCTGGCGGGAGCAACGTGACGCCGATCTTGGCGCCGTAAGCAGCGAGTTCGGCGACAACGAGCAGCGCGAACATCGCGGACAGGGCGCTAGCGCGCGCCGCCGCCGGCATAAACAGCGCGGCAACGGCGGCCTCAAGCGCGAGCCAGGCGACGACGGCATTGAGGCCGTAAGGATTAAAGCCGCCGCCGGGACCAGCAGCGACAAACTGCAAGGCGATACGAAGCGCAGCGAGGACGACGATCCAGATCAGAAGGCTTGGTAGGCCGACCGGCGGCGGATCGGGCGTCGTTCGCCAAATTGCCGCGCGCAACGCAAGCTTAACGACCGACCACACGCTCACCATTCCCCGCGGAAGCCGACAAATCCGAGTGCCGCATTGTTATGATCTGCACTATATCAGGGGGACGCTGCGGCAGCAGCTATCCGCATTGGTGCCGGCGCATGAAGTTTCTTGACGAAGCCAAGGTCTATATTCGCTCCGGCGACGGCGGCAACGGCTGCGTGTCATTCCGGCGCGAAAAATTCATCGAGTTTGGCGGACCGAATGGCGGCGATGGCGGCAAGGGCGGCGACGTGATCGCTGAAGCGGTCGACGGTCTCAACACGCTGATCGACTATCGCTACCAGCAGCACTTTTTTGCCAAGAATGGCCGCGCCGGCATGGGCAAGGACCGTCATGGCGCAAACGGGGCCGACGCCATGCTCAAGGTGCCGGTCGGCACGCAAATCTACGAGGAAGATGGCGACACGCTCATTGGCGATTTCACCGAGCTCGGTCAGCGCGTCGTGCTTGCCCACGGCGGCAATGGCGGGTTCGGCAATGCGCATTTCAAGTCGTCGACCAATCGAGCGCCGCGCCGCGCCAATCCCGGCCTGCCGGGCGAGGAACGCACGCTCCGGCTGCGGCTCAAGCTGATTGCCGATGCCGGTCTCGTCGGACTGCCGAATGCCGGAAAATCGACATTCCTTGCTGCTGTCAGCGCCGCCAAGCCGAAAATCGCCGATTATCCTTTCACCACGCTGCAGCCGCAGCTCGGCGTCGTCCAAAGCGACGGGCGCGAATTCGTGCTTGCTGATCTTCCCGGCCTGATCGAGGGCGCTCATGAAGGCGTTGGCCTCGGTGACCGTTTTCTCGGTCACGTCGAGCGTTGCCGCGTTCTCCTGCATCTCGTCGACGGAACGACTGGCGATGCGGGCGCGGCTTACAAAACGGTGCGTGCGGAGCTGTCCGCCTACGGCCACGGTCTTGCCGACAAACCGGAAATTGTCGCTCTCAGCAAGGGTGACGCGTTAAGTGTCGATGAGATCAAACAACAAATGAGCCAGCTCAAGCGGGCGGCAAAGAAATCACCGCTGGTCGTCTCGGCTGTCAGCGGCGAAGGCGTCGCTGAGGTGCTGCGAGCGTTATTGAAGATCATCCAAAAAGCGCGCACCGAAAGTGTCGAGGAAAGCGTGACGGAAGCGGCCTGGCGCCCTTGACGGCAAAGCCGAGACCGCCTTGCTTGGTAATTTGGTTTAGCCGCCAGCAATCGCTACATTAGCGTCATGTTTGGCTTGCCACGAACAACTCATCGGCCGCGGAATGTCCGGCTTGATACGCTGGTGCGGCTGCGCTGGCTTGCCATTTTTGGTCAGGTCGCCGGCATCCTCGTGGTGCATTTCGGCCTTGAATTCACGGTCCCGGTTTGGCCCTGCTTCGCCGTGATTGCGCTGTCGGCGCTGCTCAACGTGGCGCTCCGCTTCAGCTTCCAGAAGACACAATGGCTGGAGCCGGACCGTGCCGCTTATGTCCTGGCCTTCGACATCGCCGAGCTGACAGCGCTGCTGTTTCTCACCGGCGGTCTGCAGAATCCATTTTGTTTCATGCTGCTCGGACCGGTTTTGATCGCAGCGACTGCACTGCCGCCGCGCATGACCTTGGTCATCGGCGTTTTCGCCGTGGTGTGCACGACATTGCTGGTGTTCTTTCACTATCAGCTTCCCTGGGAAGCCGAGGAGCCGCTGGAGCTGCCGGAAACCTATGTAGTCGGCATCTGGCTCTCGATCCTGCTGGCGATCGGCTATATCGGCGTCTACACCTGGCAGGTCGCCGAGGAAGCCCGACAGCTTTCAGACGCGCTTGCCGCCACCGAACTGGTATTGGCGCGCGAGCAGCACCTGTCCCAGCTCGACGGCCTCGCTGCCGCGGCAGCGCACGAACTCGGCACACCGCTCGCAACCATCACCGTAGTTGCACGCGAGCTTGAACGCGCACTTGATCCGAACTCGCCGCATGCCGAGGACGTGAAATTGTTGCGCGAGCAGGCGCGGCGCTGTCGCGAGATCCTCTCCAAGATCACCGAACTGCCGACCGCCGAGCCGTTCGACCACACCCCGCTCTCAGCACTGATCGAGGAGGCCGTAGCGCCGCATCGCAATTTTGGGGTCTCGCTGACGGTGAAACTGCCACCCGATCGCACAACGGAGCCGGCCGGTGTACGCAATCCGGCCATCCGCTACGGCCTCGGCAATCTGATCGAGAATGCGGTCGACTTTGCCAACGCCCGAGTCGAAATTCTGGCGGGATGGACCGCTGACGACGTCAGCATCGCCATCAGCGACGATGGACCTGGCTTCGCTCCGGAAGTTTTGGACCGAATCGGCTCCCCCTATGTCACGCATCGGCGGCCGGAAACGCGCGGTCCGGAAGATGATGACGACGGGGTATTCGGCCTCGGCCTCGGTTTCTTCATTGCCAAAACGTTACTGGAGCGTTCCGGGGCAATCTTAACGCTGACAAACCAGGCGCCGCCGCTGCACGGCGCTACTATCACCGTCACCTGGAGCCGAAGAGACTTCGAGCAGCCAGCCGCCTCCGCCTCGCGCCCCCTTGAGTCGCCGGCGTTTGCGTCCTAATTATTCAGACATCGAAGGGGGCGCTGCGGAGTATAAATTGCCATGACCCACGGCTTAACGAGCGCCATGATCAGCCCCATCCACGCAATAAGCGCCGCGCTTCCCAATGAGCGGTCGCTCCTGATCGTTGAAGACGATGTATCGTTCCTACAACGCCTGGCGCGCGCCATGGAGGGCCGCGGCTTCGTGGTTACCACGGCCGAATCGGTCGCTGATGGACTGCTACAGGTGGAGAAAGCCGCCCCGGCCTTCGCGGTCGTTGACATGCGGCTCGGCGACGGCAATGGGCTCGACGTTATTTCCGCCATGAAAAAGCGCCGACCGGAAGCGCGCGCCATCATCCTTACCGGCTACGGCAACATCGCGACCGCAGTGAATGCGGTGAAACTCGGCGCCGTCGACTACCTCGCCAAGCCGGTCGATGCCGATGACGTCGCTGCAGCGCTGCTGGCACTGGATAACAAAAAACTCGAGCCGCCAGAAAATCCGATGTCGGCCGATCGCGTGCGCTGGGAACACATCCAGCGGATTTATGAACTGTGCGGCCGCAACGTTTCAGAAACTGCGCGCCGCCTCAACATGCATCGGCGTACGCTGCAGCGCATCCTCGCCAAGCGCGCGCCCAAATAGGTTGCCCTGATCACACCGCGATCCGGCCGCGAGCGGACGCCCTTTGACGTAATCCGTCAGCCCGGCGGCAAGGCGATCGAAAAGTAGGCGCACGCGGCGGGTTGCCTTCAAGTCCTCGTGCATGACGAGCCAGATTTCCAGCGCATATTGAATGGCGTTCGGCAGCACCGCGACCAGCTCAGGCGCGCGCCGCGCAATATTCTCCTGGCAGCCGCCGATGCCGACGCCCGCACGCAGCGCCGCCAATTGCGCGAGATCGTTGTCGCAACGGAAGCCGAAATCGTCGCGAGTCAGTCGCTTGGCGAAGTCGCCGGCCGTGCGAAATGAGCGATTGTCTCGATCGAAACCGATGACGCAATGATTTGGCAGGTCGGCCAGCGAGCGCGGTTCGCCGAAGCGCGCCAGATAATCACGATGGGCATAAAGGCCGATGCGTGAGACGCCGATGCGGCGCGCAAGCAGGCCACTCTGCGTCGGGCGCACCATGCGCACCGCGATGTCGGCGTCGCGGCGTGCCAGATCCTCGTTGCGGTTGGTCAGCGCGAGTTCGACGGCAATGCCGGGATGCTCGGCGCGAAACGCCGCGAGGATCGGTGGCAGCACCTCGCAACCGACGACTTCGCTTGCTGTTACCCGTACTACCCCGCGGTCGGCCGCGGCCTCGCCCGACGCTGTGCGCGAGAGCGCGGCGGCCGATGCGGCCATCGCTTCCACGTGCGGCGCCAACGCCAATGCCGCCGTCGTCGGCGTGAGCCCACGCGGTGAGCGCGTAAACAGCGTTAGGCCGAGCGCCGCTTCGAGCCCATCGATGTGACGGCCGACAGTCGGTTGAGAGAGCCCCAGCCTTCTTGCCGCGCCGGAAAGGCTGCCGTCATGGGCGACCTCAACGAAAGTGCGCAATTCGTCCCAGCTTGGGGCATGTCGTATCATACAAAAATGTATATCAAAGTCACGAAAATATGCAATTCAGCATATTGGCAGTAGGGTCTATCTAAGGCACCTACGCTGCACTCAGGCGCCACGCACGAGGGATCTTATGACCACGCCCGCTTTTCATCTTGCGCTCTCCAACGGCTCCGCCTCTTCAGCGGCGAACGCCACGGACCTCGGGTTCGTTACTGGAGGCGTGCGTCTGCTGCTTCGACTTGAAGGTTTTGCGGCATTCGCCGCCGCACTGGCGGTGTATGGGCACAACGACTATTCGTGGGCCGCCTTCGCCGTTTTCTTCCTGGCACCCGACCTTTCGATGCTCGCCTACCTCGCAGGACCGCGGGCGGGCGCGCTTGGCTATAATCTCGTGCACTCTTACGTGCCGCCGTTTGCGCTTGTGTGCTTCGGCTTTTTCGCTGGCGTGCCAATCGCCGCGGCCGGCGGACTTATTTGGATTGCACACATCGGGTTCGACCGGGCGCTTGGCTACGGTCTGAAATACCAGACCGCTTTCGGCGATACCCATCTCGGCCGCGTTGGCAGCCGCCGCTAAGCCTTCCTCAAAAGGAGAATCACCGTGCGCATTCACGCCATCACCACCGGACGCGTTCGGATCAAACAGGCGCAGATCGAAGGTCGCGGCCATGGACTTTGGCGGCAGTTACGGCCGATGCTTTCGCCCGATTGGGCGGATTGGTCGCCAGTCTATGCCTTTGCGATCGAGCATCCTGAAGGCGTCATTGTCGTCGATACTGGCGCCAATGCGGGTCTGAAAAGGTTGCCGCGCTGGCATCCATATTTTCAATTGAGCGTTCGTTTCGATATTGAGCCCGAGCAGGAGCTTGGCCCGCAATTGCTGAGCCTTGGTATTGGGGCTCGCGACGTGAAGACGGTGGTGTTGACACATCTGCACATCGACCACGACGGCGGCCTCGCGCACTTCCCCCACAGCCGCATTCTCGCGAGCGGCGAGGAGCTCGCGCGTGCGTCCGGCGTCCGCGGCGCAATCCTCGGCTATCTGCCGAACCGGTGGCCAAAATGGTTCGATCCCGAACCGCTTTCCTGGAAGCGGTCGTCCTTTGGGCCGTTTCCGTGCAGCGCACGCATAACGATCGCGGGCGATGTCATCGCCGTGCCAACACCGGGCCACACGCCGGACCACTTGTCGGTCGTCGTAACCGACGGCGATCAGCAGATCATGCTCGCCGGTGATGCGTCATATCTCGAACGGACGATGTTGAGCGGCACGATCGATGGGGTCAGCGCCGACGAGACCATAGCGCAGTCGACACTCGCGGACATCCGCTCATGGTGTGCGCAGCGTCCGACTATCTACTTGCCGGCGCACGATCCGAAATCGGCCGAGAGGCTTCAGGAACAGCGGACTGTCGTTGTGCCTCAGCAAACAAGACCAACAATGGCCACCCGTGCAACTTTGGCCCGCATGAATCCCGCCGCAGCAAACAGTTAAGCGGTGCGCCGTCCGCACAGATGTACTGCGGCGCAAAACACAGGAACTTCCCATCAGCCTGAAACGTTGATGGATTGTTCTGATCCGCAATGGAGTCTGTCATGCCTCTCCCGCGTGGATCGCGTTTCGGTCTAATCTGATCGGGATTGCGGCGGTTTGGCAAGAAACCGTCTCGCCAATTCGTGTGAGGGCCAAAGACCGTCGCGATCGTTCGGCAAAATAGCCGTTTCTCCAAACAAAACTCCCGGGAATTCGAGTCCTTGCAGGGCGCGGATTGCGCCGGTATCTATACGCGCCTTTTCGCGCCGCTCCGCAGCATCCGCAGGGCGGCGCGCTTGCCGTGGAAAAGCGCAGACGACATGGCCCGTCTTGTTATGAAGTTCGGCGGCACCTCAGTCGCCGATATCGACCGCATCCGCAACGTTGCGCGCCACGTCAAGCGCGAGATCGACGCCGGTCATGAAGTGGCGGTCGTGGTCTCGGCCATGTCCGGCGTAACTGATCAGCTTGTCGGCTGGTGCGACGCCGCTCTGAAGAAGCGGCAACTGTTCGATGCGCGAGAATACGATGCCGTGATAGCGACCGGCGAGCAAGTCACCGCTGGCCTGCTTGCGATCACTCTTCAGGATATGGACATCAACGCCCGCTCATGGCTCGGCTGGCAACTTCCGATCCTGACGTCGAACGTGCACGCCTCCGCGCGCATTCTTGAGATCAACGGTGCCGAAATGATCCGCCGCTTTAACGAGCGCAAGGAGGTGGCGGTCATCGCCGGTTTCCAGGGTCTGCACGAGGAGACCGCGCGCATAACGACGCTCGGGCGCGGCGGCTCCGACACCTCCGCGGTCGCAGTAGCGGCGGCGATCCGCGCAGACCGGTGCGACATCTATACCGACGTTGACGGCATCTATACCTCGGACCCGCGCATGGTGCCCCGTGCGCGGCGGCTCGATAAGATCGCGTTCGAGGAAATGCTGGAACTTGCATCGCTGGGCGCCAAAGTGATGCAGGTGCGCTCGGTCGAGCTCGGTATGGTACACAATGTGCGGATTTTCGTGCGCTCGAGTTTCGACCGGCCCGAGGATATCGATCCGCACAGCAAACCCCCGGGCACTCTCATTTGCGACGAGGAGGAGATCATGGAACAGCAAGTGGTCACCGGCATCGCCTTCTCCCGCGACGAAGCGCAAATCTCGGTCCGCGAAGTCGCCGACAAGCCGGGCGTCGCCGCCGCTATTTTTGTTCCGCTGGCCGAGGCCAACATCAACGTCGACATGATCGTGCAGAACGTCTCGGCCGACGGCAAGACGACCGATCTCACGTTCACCGTGCCGGCCGCGGACTATCATCGCGCGCTCGATGTCCTTGCCAAGGCAAAGAAAGCGGTGGGCTATGCGCGTCTCGATGGCGCCACCGATGTCGCCAAAGTTTCTGTCATCGGCATCGGTATGCGCAGTCACGCCGGCGTCGCGGCGCAGGCGTTCCATGCGCTGGCCGAGCGTGCCGTCAACATCCGCGCCATCACGACCTCTGAGATCAAATTTTCGCTTCTGATCGACGCGGCCTACACCGAACTCGCGGTGCGGACCCTGCATTCGCTCTACGGCCTCGACCAAGCGTCGTAGTGACCTGTCATTCCGGGGCCGAGCGAAGCCGGCAGCCCAGAATCCAGATTCCCAGATTATGCCGTTAGCCCTGTGATTGTGGATTTCGGGCACGCCAGTTCGTGGCGCCGCGAAATGACGAAAGAGTCTCGCTGCGGCGCACAAATTCCCTCTGTCGTCATATGCATGTCTCTGGCTTGCAGTTTGCATACCGCATTCGATATAGCCTTGAGGATGCTCGCCACGGGCCGTCAGCCTGGGCGAAATCATCTTCGATGATGGCCGGGGCGACGCGGGTTGCCGCATCCGGTCAAAGAAAGCCCGAGGGACCTCACGTCATGCGTGGCGCGCTCGGCGGTCCGCGCGTGCTGTTGCGCCGGCTTCGCGAAGTCATGGCGGAGCCGGTCAGCGCGCAGGAACGCCTTGACAAGATCGTGGTGCTGATCGCCGCCAACATGGTTGCGGAGGTCTGCTCCGTCTATGTCTTGCGCGTCGATTCCACCCTCGAGCTTTACGCTACCGAGGGTCTGAATCGCGACGCAGTGCACCGCACGGTCATGCGGTCCGACGAGGGCCTGGTCGGCTTGGTCGCGAGCCAGGCGAGCGCCATCAACCTCTCCAACGCGCAGGCGCATCCGGCTTACTCCTATCGGCCGGAAACCGGCGAAGAGATCTATCACTCCTACCTCGGCGTGCCGGTTTTGCGCGCCGGCAACACGCTCGGCGTGCTGGTCGTGCAGAACCGGGCGCGGCGCACTTATTCCGAAGAAGAAGTCGAGGCGCTGCAGACTACCGCTATGGTGCTGGCGGAGATGATCGCCTCGGGCGAATTGTCGGCGCTGGCGGTACCCGGCGCCGAACCGGCGGCGCGACGCTCGGTTCATCTCACCGGCAAGGCGCTCTCCGAAGGCATCGCACTAGGCCATGTGGTCTTGCACGAACCGCGCGTCGTCGTGACCAACTACATCGCCGACGACGTCCAAAAAGAACTCAAGCACCTGGAGTCGGCGGTCGAGAGTTCTGCGCACGCATCTTGATGAAATGCTTGAGCACGGCGACGTCGTCGAAGGCGGCGAGCATCGCGACGTTCTCGAAGCCTACCGCATGTTCGCTTACGATCGCGGCTGGGTGCACAAGCTCGAGGAAGCGGTTATGACGGGGCTGACCGCGGAAGCTGCGGTCGAGCGCGTTCAATCGGACACCCGCGCGCGCATGTTGCGGCAGACCGATCCTTACCTGCGCGAGCGCCTGCACGACCTTGACGATCTCGCCAACCGCCTAATGCGGCAGCTCACCGGCCGCGATCACGCGCCGTCGCGTGAGAATCTTCCGGAGAACGCGATCCTGGTCGCCCGCTCCATGGGCCCCGCGGCGCTGCTCGATTACGACCGCAAGCGGCTGCGCGGTCTGGTGCTGGAGGAAGGCGGGCCGAATTCACACGTTGCAATCATTGCGCGCGCTCTAGGCATCCCGGCCGTCGGCGACGTCGACAATGCAACCGGTCTCGCCGATCCGGGCGACGCCATTATCGTCGACGGCTCGGCCGGCGATTTGCACCTGCGTCCGTTGCCCGACATGGAGGCCGCCTACGCCGAGCGCGTGCGGCTTCGCGCGCGCCGCCAACAGCAATATCAGGCGTTGCGGGACATCCCGTGCGTGACTAAGGATGGCGAAGAACTAGCGCTGTTGATCAATGCCGGGTTGAACGTCGATTTGCCGCACATCGCCGATACCGGCGCCGCCGGCATCGGCCTGTTCCGTACCGAGCTGCAGTTCATGGTGGCGCCGAATTTTCCGCGATCGAGCGAGCAATACGCACTTTACCGCGCGGTGCTCGACAGCGCCGACGACAAGCCGGTCACCTTTCGCACGCTCGATATCGGCGGCGACAAGGTGCTGCCCTACATGCGCAATATCGAGGAGGAGAACCCCGCGCTCGGCTGGCGCGCCATCCGTCTCGGGCTCGACCGGCCGGCCTTGTTGCGTACGCAGCTACGAGCGCTGCTTCGCGCTGCGGCGGGACGTGCGCTGAAGGTCATGTTTCCCATGATCGCCACCGTCGACGAGTTTGATCAGGCCAAGGAGCTGGTTGAGCGCGAGCTCACGCATCTTCGGCGTCACGGCCACAAACTGCCCGATCAGGTCGAAGTCGGCAGCATGGTCGAAGTCCCGTCACTGCTTTATCAGCTCGATGAATTGCTCGAGCGCGTGGATTTCCTTTCGGTTGGCTCGAACGATCTTGTGCAGTTCCTCTACGCGATCGATCGCGGCAACCCGCGCGTCGCCAACCGCTTCGATCCGCTGTCGGCGCCGGTTTTGCGCGCGCTGAAGGACATCGCCGACAAGTGCCGCGAGCACGGCAAGCCGGTAACCTTGTGCGGCGAACTGGCGTCCCAGCCGATCGGCGCGCTGGCGCTTGCCGCCATCGGCTATCGCTCGCTTTCGCTGACGCCGTCGGCAATGGGGCCGGTCAAGGCCATGCTGCTCGAACTCGATTGCCGCAAAGCGGCCGCGTTCCTTTGTCCACTAATCGGGAAGTCGACCGGTGCAGTGCCGATCCGTGCTCAGCTGCAAAAGTTCGCAACCGACAGTGGTCTGCAAATTTAGCGCCGAAAGGTGTCGCGGCCGGTCTTGTCGCAGCCGTCCGCGTCTTTTACTTAGCCTCCATGCTGCCCGATCAAAAACTTGAGGCTCTTCTTTCCCGCCACGCGGCACTGGAACGCGATCTCTCGGGCGCTATGCCGACCGAAACGTACGTGAAGCTCTCGCGCGAATTCGCCGAACTGGCGCCGGTCGTCGAGGCGGTCAAAGCCTATCGCGCGGCGCAGCGCGAACTCGAAGGCGTCACCAGCCTGATCGAAGATCCGGCTACCGATCCGGAAATGCGTTCGATCGCCGCGGAAGAACGGCCGGAGCTTGAGGCGCGGCGCGCGGCGCTCGAGCAGCAACTGCGGGTCGCGCTCATCCCCCGGGATGCGATGGACGAGCGCAACGTCATCCTGGAAATCCGCGCCGGGACCGGCGGCGACGAGGCCGCGCTGTTTGCCGGCGATTTGTTCCGTATGTACGAGCGCTACGCCGCCACGCAGGGATGGAAAGTCGAGATGGTGACCGCAAGCGAAGGCTCAATGGGCGGGTACAAAGAAATCGTCGCCGAAATCCGCGGCCGCGGCGCCTTTGCCAAGCTTAAATACGAATCAGGCGTGCACCGCGTGCAGCGCGTACCCGACACCGAGGGTTCCGGCCGCATTCATACCTCGACCGCGACCGTCGCCGTGCTGCCCGAGGCCCAGGAGGTTGATGTCCCTATCAACGACATCGACCTCAAGATTGACACGCTGCGCTCGAGCGGCGCGGGCGGCCAACACGTGAACAAAACCGAGTCGGCGGTGCGGATCACACACATGCCGACCGGCATCGTCGTCATGATGCAAGAGGACCGCTCGCAGCATCGCAACCGCGCCAAGGCTCTCGCGGTACTGCGCACCCGGCTCTACGATTTCCAGCGGCAGAAACAGGAGGCCGCGCGCGCCGCCGAGCGCCGCGGCCAGGTCGGCACCGGGGACCGCTCGGAACGCATCCGCACATACAACTTTCCGCAAGGCCGTTTGTCCGACCATCGCATCAATCTCACGCTCTACAAGCTGCCGCAGATCATGGAGGGCGAGGCACTGGGCGAAGTCATCGACGCACTGGTCGCCGAGCATCAGGCCGAACTGCTCGCGGCCGAGGACGCGTGATGTCCGGCGCGGATGGTGCAGTCCTGGCGGCGGCCCGACGGCGCGGAAATGCCCACGATTGCCGACCTGCGCCGGGCGCTGACGGAGCAATTCCGCGCCGCCGGCATTGAATCGCCCGAGCTGGATGCGCGTATTCTTGTCGGCCACGCCTTGTCACTCGATCACGCCGCGCTGGCAGCAACCGGCGCCCGGCTCCTTGAGAGCGGCGAGCAAAACACGATCGCAGAATTGGCGCGGCGGCGGCTAACACGAGAACCGGTGGCGCGCATTGTCGGCAGCAAGGAGTTCTGGAGCTTGAAGCTCGCCGTTAATTCTTCGACACTCGTGCCGCGACCGGAGACGGAAACGGTGGTGGAAGCGGCGCTCGCCGCGATCGACGCGGATGGCCCGCGCACGCGGACGCTCCGGATTGCCGATCTCGGCACCGGATCAGGCGCGCTCCTGTTGGCTTTGCTGGCCGAACTGCCGAACGCCTTCGGCGTCGGCACCGATATAAGCTCTGCTGCGCTCCTCGTGGCACAAGACAATGCCCAACGGCTTAAATTCGGGCGGGCAGCATTCGTTGCGTGCGATCTGGCGGCGGCTTTGGGCGGCCCCTTCGATCTGATCGTGTCCAATCCGCCCTATATCGCCTCCTCCGCTATCGCTACGCTCGCGCCCGAGGTGCGCGATTTCGACCCGCATGCCGCGCTCGATGGTGGACCAGACGGCCTCGACTTTTACCGATTGATTGCCACCTCGGCGCCGCCGCTCCTTAAGGCTGGCGGCGCTCTCATTGTCGAACTCGGTATCGGCCAGGCGCCGGCGGCCGCCGCATTGCTTTCAGGAATGGGGCTTCTACCGTCACCGCCGCACTACGACTTGCAGGGTCTGCCCCGAGCGATAACCGCGAAGAAAGTTGCATAAAAGGGACATGAATTTGCAGCATTGAACCCCAGCAAAAAAGCACCAAAAAAGCACTTGGAAAGTCGGCCGGAACCGACTAACTTGCAGATACGGAATCGGCCCGAGATGATTGGGTGCCGCGCCGCCTCAAACGCCCGGAGCGACCCTCCTAGAGGATTGGCAGCGCAGGCCAGGTGAAACGAAAGCCGGGATAGCCAAGGCCGGATCAGACGGCAGACGGGATCGCCAGATTCAGACCGAGAAGTTCCATCGGTTCGGCGCGCATTGTTGAAGAATGTCGCGCACCAGAAGGGTTCGCAACACCGCGGCGCAACCGCCGGTGAGGGCTGCATTGCTGAGGTTTTAAAAGGTTAACGCGCCGCGCAGCGGTTAAGGGCTGATGACGATGGCGTTTGCGCCGTCGATACACCGATAGGGCTGTCGATAATATGCGTCGAGTTGGAGTGACATTGCGTGAGTTTAAGGGACGGCATTCGCGCCGTCGGACATAAGGGGGTTGGCGGAATAGCAAACCATGAGAAACGGTCAGAACAAGCGCATGCGGGGTCGCAACCGCAAAGGTGGCCATCATCATCACCAAAATCCATTGTCGCGTATGTACGAGTCCAATGGACCGGACATTAAGATTCGCGGAACCGCGTCCCACGTCGCCGAAAAGTATCTCCAACTTGCCCGGGACGCACAGAGCTCGGGCGACCCAGTCGCGGCGGAAAACTATTATCAGCACGCCGAACATTACTTTCGCCTGATCGCGGCGGCGCAAGAACAGTTTCGCCAGAGCCAGCCTTACGGTTACCAGCAGGGCGGCGATCAGCGCGGCAACCTTGGCGATGACGGCTACGAAGATGGTGACGAACAGCCACCCGTCGGCGGCGAGCCGTTCGCACCGCGCGAGCAGCAGCCGTTCTATCCGCGCGAGCAGCCCTCGCAATCCCAGCCGCAGCACTTTCAGCCGCGCCCCCAGCAGCACGTCCCAGTGAACGAGGAGGACGTGGAGCGGCTGCCATCATTCATCACCGGCGGCGGGCAGCCACAACAACAACAGCCGCAGCCGCCGGAGGCTCAGGGCCACAACAGCGGCAACGGCCCTAGCGGTCCGAATGGTCAAAACGGCTACGACGGTACGGCCGACCGCTTCCCGCTGCATCGGCGACGCCGACGGCACCGCGGCCCGCGCGATCATTCAATGCCGGGCGAAGGCGATGCGCCCTCCGGTCCGCGCTCGAGCGACGATTAGTTGCTGAAGGCCGTTTCCACGGTCAGGCCCTGCCGCGCCGGCTCTGGGCCTAACCAACGCCGTCGCAATATGCGGTCGCGACGCCCGCCCGAGTTAGTGCGCCCCGCACCTGATTGAACGCCGCCCACGCGCTTTTGCCGGCCCCGGAGACGTTGCCTCAGCTTTGTAAGTGGCGCTAAGTTGCGCGCGCTCGCTGCATCATATTGCGACCTCTCAAAGGATGTTTCATGGCCAATCTTCAGGACCGCGTGCCGGCTGCGATGGCGAGCCTCAATGACGATATCGGCGAGGAGAAGCGGCTTGCCATGTATCGGACGCAAGTCGTGATCCGCGAGGCCGAGCAGCGCGCCTATGACCTGTTTCTGCAAAACCTCGTAAAAGGCACCAGCCACCTTTCGCTAGGTCAAGAGGCGGTCGCCGCCGGTTTCGCCGTCGCGATGCGCAAGGGCGATCTTTCGTTCTGCACCTATCGCGGCCACGCCCACACGCTTGCGCGCGGCGTGCCGATTACCAAAGTGCTCGGCGAACTGATGCAGCGCGACATCGGGCTGATGCGCGGCAAGGGCGGCTCGATGCACCTGACCTCGGTCGATCATGGTGTGATGGGTTCGTACGCCATCATCGGCGCGCATCTTCCGATTGCCTGCGGCGCCGCCTGGCGCGCCCAGTACAAGGGCGCGAAGGACGTGTCGGTCTGTTTCTTCGGCGACGGCACGACGAACATTGGCGCCTTTCACGAGGCGCTGAACTTCGCGGTGGTGTGGAAGCTGCCGGTAGTCTTCGTCTGCGAGAATAATCTCTACATGGAATATACGCCGATCAGCGAAGTCACGGCAGTGCAGCACCCGGCTGCCGATCGCGCCGGAAGCTACGGGCTGCCGCGCATTGTCGTCGACGGCAATGACGCCGATGCCGTCTACCGCGCCGCGATCTCCGCTTACGACAAAGCGCGTGCCGGCGACGGACCGTCGTTGATCGAATGCATGACCTATCGCTACAGCGGACATTCACGCGCCGACCCCGCCAAGTACCGGCCCGAAGGCGAGCTGGATAAATGGAAAGCGCGCGACCCGATCAAGCTCTATCGCGAACGGCTCAAACAATTCGGCGTCGGCGAGGACACCATCCTGCGCATCGACACCGAGGTGAAGCGGGAGGTGGACGAGGCGACGGAAGCGTGCAAGGCGGCGCCGCCGCCGGCGCTGGATATTCTCACCACCGACGTCTATGCCGACGGAGGTTTCGCATGGCGGAACTGACCTATCGCGACGCCGTCATCCGCGGCATCGCTCAGGAAATGACGCGCGATCCCGACGTGGTGTTCCTTGGCGAGGACGTCGCCAAAGCCGGCGGCGTGTTCAAGGCAACTGTGGGGCTGTTCGAGCAGTTCGGCCCGGTCCGCGTGCGCGACACGCCCATTTCCGAACAGGCTATTCTCGGCGCCGCCATGGGCGCCGCCATGACAGGCCTAAAGCCGATCGCCGAGATCATGTTCTCGGACTTCATCGCCGTGTGCTTCGACTACATCGCCAACGAGTTTCCCAAGAGCCGCTACATGTCGAACGGGCAAGTCAAATGTCCGCTCGTCGTGCGCACAGGCAACGGCGGCGGCGCACGCTTCGGCGCCCAGCATTCGCAGAGCGTCGAAAACTGGTGCATGATGATTCCCGGCTTGAAGGTCGTCGCGCCATCAACCCCGCGCGACGTCATCGGGTTGATGGCGGCGGCGGTGCGCGACCCCGATCCGGTGATTTTTTTCGAGCACAAATCGCTTTATGCTGTCAAAGGCGAGGTGCCGGACGGCGAGATCGTCGACACGCTCGGCAGCGCGAAGATCGTGCGGTCCGGAAAAGACGCCACCATCCTTGCGCTGGCTTTGATGGTGCCGCGGGCGCTCGCGGCAGCGGAAAAGCTCAAGAGCGAACACGGCATCGACTGCGAAGTGGTGGATGTGCGCTCGCTGGTTCCGCTCGACACGCAGACCATCCTGGGCTCGGTCGCGCGCACCCATCGCCTGTTCACTGTCGAGGAAAATCCGCGGCTATGCGGCTGGGGCGCCGAGCTGGTCTCGATCGTCGCCGACGAGGCGTTCTACGATCTCGACGGGCCGCCGGTGCGCATTACGACGCCGCACATCCCGCTACCCGCAGCCGACATTCTGGAGGACCTCGCGCTGCCGAGCGTCGATCGCATCGCCGAGCGCGTACAACGCAGCATGAATGCCTAAGTGGAGGAAATCATGGCTAACGAACCGACCCGGGAAAATCCGAGCGGACCGATCGGCACCGAAGTTCTGTTCGAGAACGATCAGGTGCGGGTGTGGGACATGAAAGTCCCGGCCGGCGGCAAGAAGGCGTGGCATCACCACAAGCTCGACTACGTCATCATCAACGTCACCGGCGGCAAGATCGAGCTTGAGAACGTCGATGGCCACGCCATCATCGCGGACGACAAAGTCGGTGGCGTGATCTGGCGCAACGCCGGCGAGAAGCACGAGCTGCGCAACTTAAGCGGCGATCTCTATCAGAACATCCTTGTCGAGCTCAAAAACGGCAAGTAGCTCCGTCAGAAGCAACGCCGCAACAGGACTGAGTATCATGGCCATGTACGACAATCTGCTCGCCAACGTCCCGACCGACCTGTGGATCGGCGGCAAGTGGCGCAAATCCTCAGACGGCGGCCGTTTCGACGTGATCGATCCGGCGACCGAGAACAAAGTCGCGTCGGTGGCGAGCGCCACGGTCGAGGACGCCAAAGCCGCACTTGACGCCGCCAGCGCCGCGTTCCCGGGCTGGGCCGCGAAAAAGCCGCGGGAACGCGGCGAGATATTGCGCAAGGCGTTTGAACTCATCATGCGCGACGCCGAGCGTCTGGCGAAGCTCATCACCATCGAGAACGGCAAGGCGCTGTCGGATTCGCGTGGCGAGGTCGCCTATTCCGCAGAATTCTTCCGCTGGTTCGCCGAGGAGGCGGTGCGCAATATCGGACAAAATTCGGTGGCGCCTTCGACCGGCGCGCGCATTCTTGTGCGTCACAAGCCCGCGGGCATCGCGGTGCTGGTGACGCCGTGGAATTTCCCAGCCGCGATGGCGACCCGTAAGATCGGCCCGGCGCTCGCCGCCGGCTGTTCGGTGGTGCTCAAACCCGCTTCCGATACGCCGCTCACCATGCTCGCTTTGATGCCGATCCTGGAGGAAGCAGGCGTTCCGCCCGGCGTCGTTAACGTCATTCCATCGCGCTCGTCGGGAAAGGTCGTGGGCGCAATGCTGCACGATCCGCGCGTACGGGTCGTTTCGTTCACGGGTTCGACCGAAGTCGGCCGGAAACTTCTGCACGAAGCCGCCGACAACATCATCAGGCCGGCCATGGAGCTCGGCGGCAACGCGCCGTTCATTGTGTTCGACGACGCCGACATCGACGCGGCGATCGACGGCGCCATGATCGCGAAGATGCGCAACATGGGCGAAGCCTGCACCGCGGCGAACCGCTTTTACGTGCATGAAAAAGTGCACGACGAGTTTGCCAAAAAGCTCACCGCCAAGATGGCCGGGTTGAAGATGGGTAACGGCCTCGATGATGGCGTGGCGCTGGGACCGCTGGTCAACAAGGAAGGACGCGACAAGGTCATCGAGTTGGTCGACGACGCGGTGCAGAAAGGCGCCAAAGTGCTGACCGGCGGCAAGGCGCCCGGCGGACCGGGGTTCTTCTATCCGGCAACCGTGCTCTCGAACGTGTCGGACGACGCCAAAATGCTCAACGACGAAATCTTTGGGCCCGTTGCGTCGCTGCAGACATTCAAATCGGAGGACGAGGTCGTCACGCGCGCCAACCACACTGAGTACGGCCTGGTCGCCTACCTCTACACCAAGGATCTGAGCAAGGGCCTGCGCGTGTCGGAAAAACTCGATTTCGGCATGGTCGGATTAAATCGCGGCATCGTCTCCGACCCCGCAGCGCCGTTCGGCGGCATGAAGCAGTCCGGCCTCGGCCGCGAAGGCGCACATGAAGGCCTGATGGAGTTTTTGGAGACGCAATACATTTCGGTTACGTGGTGACCAAGCAGTGGACGAAATGAAGCTTTATTCGTCGTCATGCCCGGGCTTGACCCGGGCCTCCATGCAGCTTCGTCGCCCCATGGATTGCCGGGTCAGGCCCGGCAATGACAGGTCATGAACATCCTGATGCCGCAGCTCGGCGAGACCGTCGCCGAGGGCAAGATCACCAAGTGGTTCAAGTCGGCCGGCGACGCGGTGCAGCCCGGCGATAATCTGTTCGAGATCGAGACCGACAAGGTATCGATGGAAGTACCGGCGACCGAAGCCGGCGTCCTGAGCGAAATCCGCGTTCCCGAAGGTGAGATTGCGCCGGTCGGCGCTGTGGTCGGCATTATTGGCGGCGCAGGCGCCACCGTCTCAAGCGCGCCCAAGTCAGCACCCGCAGCGGAAGCACCGAAGACGCCGGCGGCTCCCGTTACGGCTGCATCTGTATCAGAGCGAACCCCGCCGCCTGCCGCAGCACCAATCAAGCTCGATCCGTTTTTCGAGGTGCGCACGCCTGCCCGCAATTTCGGACCGGCGCGGCTCTCCGGCGGAGTAACGATCACGCCACTGGCGCGGCGGCTTGCGAGCGACGCCGGCATCGATCTGTCACGTTTGCGCGGCTCCGGCGCACATGGCCGGATCATGGCCCGCGATGTGGAAAGTGCACCGCGACCCACGGCACGCGTTGCCCTCGCCGAGGGCCCGACCGCGGAGCAGGTCAAGGCCTTCTACGCTCCGGGAAGCTATGAAGAAATCCCGCTCGACGGGATGCGCAAGACGATCGCGGCGCGGCTGCAACAAGCCAAACAAACCATCCCGCATTTCTACCTCACCGCCGACATCACCATCGATCGGCTGATGGCGGTGCGCGAAGAGGCCAATGCCGCGGCGCCGAAGGATCGCGATGGCAATCCGGCGTTCAAGCTCTCGCTGAACGATTTTATCATCCGTGCATTGGCGCTGGCACTGCAACGCGTGCCGGCGGCAAACGCAGCCTGGGCGGGCGACCGCATCCTGCGTTTTTTGCATTCCGACGTCGGCGTTGCCGTGGCGCTCGACGGCGGCTTGATGGCGCCGATTATTCGCAGTGCCGAAACCAAATCGCTCAGCGCCATCTCTGCCGAAATGAAGGATCTGGCGGCGCGCGCCCGCGACAAAAAACTCAAACCCGCCGACTATCAGGGCGGCTCGTCGGCGATCTCCAATCTCGGCATGTACGGCGTGCGCGAGTTTTCCGCCATCATCAATCCGCCGCAGGCCACGATCCTTGCGGTCGGCGCGGCACGTCGGCAGGCGGTCGAAAAGCCCGACGGCGGCGTTGCCTTCGCCAGCATGCTCACGGCGACGCTGTCCTGCGACCATCGCGTCGTTGACGGCGCGCTCGGCGCCGAGCTTCTGGCGACCATCAAGGCGCTGATCGAGACGCCGGTGACGATGCTGGTCTAGCGCAGCGATTGCGCCCTAACCCTTGAGGCAAGCGTGTCGTATTCGCCCGATGCAGCGCCGTTCGCTGTCCTGTGGCTGGCGTGGCTCGCCTACTGGATTGTCGCCGCGCGGAACGTGAAACCGACCCAGCGCCGCGAAGCCTATGCATCGCGCCTCGGGCACACCGCGCTCACCGTCCTGGCCGCCGCTCTTTTAGCTTTTAACCGGCAGCCGTTCGAATGGCTCGACGCCCGCTTTCTGCCGGAAACAATGGTGGCGTACTGGCTCGGTCTGCTCATGGTCGCGGTGGGGCTCGCTTTTGCCGCCTGGGCGCGCGTGCATCTCGGACGCAACTGGAGCGGCCGGGTCACTGTCAAAGAAGATCACGAACTGATTCAGAGCGGCCCTTACGGTATAGTCCGGCATCCGATCTATACCGGCATGCTGTTTGCAATCCTTGGAACAGCGATCGCCTTCGGCGAATGGCGCGGCTTGATCGCGTTCGGCCTATTGAGCCTCTCATTGGTGCTGAAACTAAGAATGGAAGAGCGATTCATGCAAGAAACGTTCGGCGACCGGTACACGCGATACCGTGCAGAGGTGCCTGCCCTCATCCCCTTTATTGTTTGATTCAGCAGCGCCGCGGGCTTGATGTTTCAGGAGATACTTTTTGCCGCAAGATCGACCTGAGATATTGCTGATCGGGCCGGTGCGACCCGTCATCGCCAAAGGCTTCGGCAATTTCATTGTACATAACTTGCCCGCGTCAAATGATCGGGACGCCTTCTTCGCTTCCATCGCGCACGTGCGCGGCGCCGCCGTGAGCGCACCGGTGGAACCGGTCAATGACGCGCTGTTCGCGCGTTTGCCGAAGCTGCAGATCGTCGCGAGTTTCGGCGTCGGCTACGATCATATCGATGCGAGCGCGGCGGCGCGGCGCGGCATCATGGTCACCCACACGCCTGATGTGCTGACTGAAGAGGTCGCCGATACCGCAATCGGCCTCCTGCTCTGCACCGTGCGCGAATTGCCGCAAGCCGAGCGTTATATCCGCGCAGGCAAATGGCCCGCGAGCAACTATCCGCTCAGCCGCGCCACCTTGCGCAATCGCACCGTCGGCCTAGTCGGAATGGGCCGTATTGGAATGGCGATCGCGCGCCGGCTTGAGGCGTTCGGAGTGCCGGTCGTCTACCACACGCGGCGGGCGCGGCCGGAACTCGCATACCGTCACTACCCGCAGCTAATCGACATGGCGCGCGCTGTGGACACGCTCGTTGTCATTGTACCGGGCGGGGCCGCGACCAAAAACATGATCAATTCGCAAGTGCTGGAGGCGCTCGGCTCCGACGGCATTCTGATCAATGTCGCCCGCGGCTCGGTGATCGACGAGCCTGCTTTGATCGCCGCGCTGCGCGAGCGCAAGATCATGGCCGCCGGACTGGATGTCTTCGTCAACGAGCCGCAGGTCCCCGAGGAATTACTGACGATGGAGAACGTGGTGCTGTTCCCGCATCTCGGCTCGGCGTCGGTGTTTACCCGCGAGAAGATGGACCAGCTCCTGGTCGACAACATCATCGCCTGGGCGAACGGCAAGCCACCGCCCACTCCGGTTCCGGAGACACCCTGGCGATCGTGGCAAGCTTAGCGCCAGTCTACTCCGCGGCGATGCGCACTTCCGGCGCGGCGGCGCGGACGTCGGCTTCGACGTGGTCCTCGAACTGAACGAAGTTCTTCTGGAACATATCGACCAGCTTGCGGGCGGTCTGGTCGAATTCGAGCTTGTTCTGCCAGGTCTTCTGCGGATAAAGCAGATGCGGCTCGACCCCGGTTAACTGCGTCGGCACGGAAAAGCCGAAATAAGGATCGGTGCGGAATTTAGCGGTCTTCAGCGAGCCGTTCAGTGCCGCGGTGAGCAGTGTCCGCGTCACCTTGATCGGCATGCGCCTGCCAACACCGTAGATGCCCCCGGTCCACCCGGTGTTCACCAGCCAGCAATCGACCTCATGCGCGCTGATGAGCTCGCGCAGCAGATTGCCGTAGACAGAAGGGTGGCGCGGCAGGAACGGCGCGCCGAAGCAAGTGGAGAATTCCGGCTGCACGCCGACGAGGCCTTTCTCGGTGCCCGCGACCTTGGCGGTGTAGCCGGAAAGGAAATGGTACATCGCCTGTGCTGGCGTCAGCTTGGCGATCGGCGGCATGACGCCGAACGCATCGGCGGTAAGAAGCACGATGTTCTTTGGCATGCCGGCGCGGCCGGTGCGCGAGGCGTTGGGGATGAATTCGAGCGGATACGCGGCGCGCGTATTCTCAGTTTTTGACTCGTCGTCGAAATCGCAAATGCGCGTTTCGGGATCGAACACCACGTTCTCAAGCACGGTACCGAAGCGTTTCGTCGTGGCATAAATCTCCGGCTCCGCTTCGGCGGAAAGCTTGATGCACTTGGCGTAACAGCCGCCTTCGAAATTGAACACGCCCTGCGGGCCCCAGCCGTGCTCATCGTCGCCGATCAGCGTGCGCTTAGGATCTGCCGACAGCGTGGTCTTTCCGGTACCGGAAAGACCGAAGAACAGCGCAACGTCGCCATCCGGTCCGACATTGGCGGAGCAGTGCATCGGCATCACGCTCTCGGCCGGCAGATAATAGTTGAGTGTGGTGAACACCGATTTCTTCATCTCGCCGGCGTAAGAAGTGCCGCCAATCAGGATGATGCGCCGGGTGAAGTCGAGCGCAATGACCGTCTCGCTGCGCACGCCGTGGCGTTTGGGATCGGCTTTGAATGACGGCAGCGACAGGATGGTGAAGTCTGGAACGTAGTGGGCAAGCTCGGCGCGCTCGGGCCTGATCAGCAGTGCGCGGATGAACAACGAATGCCAGGCAAGCTCGTTATAGACGCGGGTCTTGATGCGATATTTTGGATCGGCGCCGCCGTAGAGGTCCTGCGCAAACAGCGTCTTGCCTCTGGCGTGGGCGATGAAATCGTCGAACAGCAGTTGGAATTTCTCGGCCGAAAGGCGGCCGTTCTTTTCCCACCAAATGGATTTCTCGGTCTGTCCGTCGGCGACGACGAATTTGTCTTTGGGGCTGCGGCCGGTGTGGACGCCGGTCTCGGCGCAGAATGCGCCGCCTTGAACCAGGAACCCTTCGCGGTCGGCGATTGCGTGCTCGACGAGCGCTGTGTCGGGTAAATTCCAGTGAATTGCTGCGAGATCCTTCAGCCCGAATTTGTCAGCCCCATGGGCACGATTTCGCAGACCTGATTCTTTCACCCTCGCCTCCGCACTCGCTATCTGCACCAGTGTCGCCGCCGCCGCGGGGGGCTGCGGCGGATGCGACCCTATATCCGGCATTCTAGCACGTGCCAAGACGGACTCCCATCGCACGCCTAACGGTGCAATATCGCGGGTGTTCCGCATTGCAGTGCAGCAGACTCGCGCTTGCCGCTGGAAAAAGCACTAGCCGCCTATTTAGCGCGCGCGGCCGTTGCCAGATCGACCACCACCCTTCGCAGGTGTTCGGCTGTGGATACACGTTCTGGAAATGGCAGGCGTAAGGTTGTATCGCCGAGCGCAAGATCGAGGCCCTCGGGATCAAGCCCGGTAAGGCGCCATGCGCCGTCTTCGGCGCCAAGCAGTTTGATGGCGTAGAGCCGTACCGCTTCCGCATGGTCGTTGTTCATATGCGTGATGGCGCTCGCTTCCGCGTCGACCAAATTTTCTGCTCCGATAAGATCGGTCATTACGTCTGAAGCCTTCAGATCGGCAGCGCGGCCAAAGCCACCGTTGAGGTGAGCGGA
This sequence comes from uncultured Alphaproteobacteria bacterium, assembly GCA_963831165.1. Classification (GTDB taxonomy): domain Bacteria; phylum Pseudomonadota; class Alphaproteobacteria; order Rhizobiales; family Xanthobacteraceae; genus BOG-931. Next base: position 14,108 of record CAWHPC010000031.1, on the reverse strand, counting down.
AATAATTTCAAGCCGCCAAAAAGAGAAATCGGCAAAGCCGGCGTAAAGCTCCGACTTCGGATGACGGCTGAGGAACCGGCTGCGAAGTCGGGGGTCCTGAGGATCGCCGCGCGCGACCGCCGTAAAGGTGCCGAGCACAGTCAGACGTGGATGAGCGAGCGGATCGCCACGGCCGACCGACGCAAAGAGCAGCGATGCCCGTCGGTCGTTTTCAAGATTCGCGGTATGGGTCGAGAGCCGGGACACTAAAATGAGAGGCGAACCGTCGACATCGGTGGCGACGTTAACCAATGACGCAAATGGATGCCCGGTATTGCGGTCGATGGTCGCAAGCGTCCCCGCTCGTGCGGTCCGCAGCAGCGCCTTTGCAATCGCGCGCGCATCAAATTCCGGCGCCGGAGCGTTTTCAGGCAGGCGATTCGGCATAAAGCCCGGCAACGGAGCAGCTTTATCGATTTCGGCCACTTTTACGCTTCTCCGGCTCCGCGGGCTGCCATTGCAATTGCCCCGATTCTGCCTTGTCTGGTCACACTTCCGCCCCTACATGGGTTTTCAAAGGCTTACGGGGCCGGGGCTAAGTCATGCTTGCGGCCGACTCATGTTAGAAGGCCGCCATGCCGACAATCGCTCTGGTCGATGACGATCGCAATATCCTGACCTCGGTGTCTATCGCGCTCGAGGCTGAAGGCTATCGCATCACGACCTACACCGACGGCGCCTCTGCGCTCGATGGCTTCAAAACGGCGCCGCCGGACCTTGCGATCCTCGATATCAAGATGCCGCGCATGGACGGCATGGAGACGTTGCGTCGGCTGCGGCAAAAGTCCGACCTTCCGGTGATCTTCCTCACCTCAAAGGATGAGGAGATCGATGAACTGTTCGGCCTGAAAATGGGGGCCGACGACTTCATTCGCAAACCGTTTTCGCAGCGGCTCCTGGTCGAGCGGGTCAAGGCCGTGCTGCGCCGGGCCTCGCCGAAGGATGGCGCTGCTCCGAAGGAAGCCGACAGCAAGGTGCTGGAACGCGGGCTACTGCGGATGGATCCCGAGCGCCACACCTGCACCTGGAAGAACGAGCCCGTAACCCTGACGGTCACCGAATTTCTCATCCTCCACGCCTTGGCGAGCCGGCCGGGCGTGGTGAAAAGCCGCAACGCGTTAATGGATGCCGCCTACGACGATCAGGTTTACGTCGACGACCGCACCATCGACAGCCACATCAAGCGGCTGCGCAAGAAGTTCAAGGCGAGCGATGTGGAATTTGATATGATTGAGACACTATACGGCGTCGGCTATCGTTTTAAGGAATAAGCGCAATATTGGCGCAAATGCCGTGGACAGCCGAGGTTGATCCATGGCCCAGGGACTTGGCATTCCAAGGACTTGGCACCTGACTGGGCGGCTGACGTGCGGTAGTAATAACGTCCGGCTCCCGCCGTAGGTGGGGACTGATCGGAACCCCGGCAGACGACGTGCTCGATCGAACCGTAGAAATCGCAGGGGCCGAAAGGAAGGCCCCGCCATCGACTCAGGTCGAAGGCCAAATCGAGGCCGATGGTCCCGATGAGGCCTCCGCGCCGGGCCGTCCGCGTGGCCTCGCTAGAGCTGCCCATTGGCTGCAGCGCGCGTGGCAGTTCTTCGTCAACCAGAGCTTTTCGAGCCTCACCCGTCGCATCGTTTTTCTGAACGTCGCCGGACTGCTGGCGCTCTCCATCGGCATCACGTTTCTGTCTCAGTTCCGCGCCGGCCTGATCGACGCGCGGGTGCAGAGTCTCCTGGTACAGGGGCAAATCATTGCCGGCGCGATTGCGGCCTCGGCGACGGTCGAAACCGATTCATCGATCACGATCGATCCGGACAAACTGCTCGAACTCCAGCCTGGCGAAAGCTACGGTCCATCCGAAGACGCGCTTTACGGAATCAATTTTCCGATCAACCCGGAGCGCGTTGCGCCGGTATTGCGGCGCCTTGTTTCGCCGACAAAAACGCGCGCGCGCATCTACGATCGCGACGGAGTGCTTCTGGTCGACAGCCGCAATCTGTTTGGACGCGGCGACGTATTGCGCTTCGACTTGCCGCCGCCGAACGCGGAGAAGCCGAGCTTTTTCGAACGCGCCTTTATTGCCGTGCGTATGTGGCTCGGACGGGGTGATCTACCGCTCTATCGGGAACTCCGCGCCGACAATGGTCGCGGCTATCCCGAGGTTGCGCAGGCCTTAAATGGTCAGAACGCCAGCATGGTGCGCATCAATGACCGCGGCGACGTCATCGTGTCGGTCGCGGTGCCGGTGCAGCGCTTCCGCGCCGTGCGCGGCGCACTCATGCTCTCGACCCAGGGAGCAGACATCGACGACATGGTGGAGGCCGAGAGGCTTGCCATTCTCAAGGTCTTCATTGTCGCCGCCGCCGTCATGGTCGTGCTCTCGATCTTGTTGGCCGGCACCATTGCCGAGCCGGTGCGGCGGCTGGCCGACGCGGCGGAGAGCGTGCGCCGCCGCATCCGTTCGCGGGTTGAGATCCCGGATTTCACACGGCGGCGCGATGAGATCGGACATCTCTCGGGCACGCTGCGCGACATGACCAGCGCGCTCTATAGCCGAATCGAAGCGATCGAGAGCTTTGCCGCCGACGTCGCGCACGAATTGAAAAATCCGCTAACGTCGCTGCGTTCAGCGGTCGAGACATTGCCCGTTGCCAAAACAGACGAGAGTCGCGGTCGCCTGCTCGCCGTTATCCAGCACGACGTCAAACGGCTCGATCGGCTGATCTCCGACATTTCCGACGCCAGCCGCCTGGATGCTGAACTGCAACGCCAGGAAGCGGCGCCGGTCGACATTGCCAAGCTCCTCAACACAGTGGTCGCAGTCGCCAACGAAGTGAAGCGCGACGACGGTGTGCGTGTCACCCTCCGTTTCGAAGGTGGCGGTGCGCGCGCATTCCAGGCGCCCGGCCGCGACTCCCGCCTGGGCCAGGTCGTCGACAATCTGATCGAGAATGCCCGCTCCTTCTCTCCAGCCGGAGGAACCGTGCGCGTCACCTGCCGGCGGCTGAAGAGCAACATCGAAATTTATGTCGACGATGACGGTCCCGGGGTGCGGCCGGACGCTTTCGAGAAAGTGTTTGAACGCTTCTATACCGATCGCCCGCAGCACGGGTTTGGCCAGAACTCGGGCCTCGGGCTTTCGATCTCCAAGCAGATCGTGGACGCCCACGGCGGCGCTATCTGGGTAGAGAACAGAATCAGCGCGCCAGATGCGGACGGCGCTCCGACGGTTGCAGGCGCGCGCTTTATCGTGCGCCTGCCGGCGATGTGATGGCGGCTGATTCAGCGACTGTACACGCTTCGGCCGTGCTCGTCGGTGCTCGAGCCGTGTTAATCCGTGGACCTTCAGCATCGGGAAAATCGCGGCTCGCGCTCGAACTTCTCGAGGCGGCACGGACCGGCTCGTTGCGCTTTGCGAGGTTGGTCGCCGACGATCGCGTCCATCTCGAAGCCGTGGGCGGACGCTTGCTGGCTAGCGCCCCCGAAGCGCTTGCCGGACTGATCGAGGTGCGCGGCTGCGGACTGCTGCGCGTGACGCACGAGCCACGGGCGGTTATCGGACTGGTGATCGACCTGGATGCACCGGACGCGCAACGATTGCCGGCGCCCGAAGTGCGAAGCATTGAAATTAACGGTATCTCATTACCGCGGTTGCCCGTTGCAAAGGACTTCGGGGCTCTGCCGGGCCTGCTGGCGCTGCTCGGTTCAACCCAACATAGCTTGAGTTAGCGGCGGCACCGGTTTGATTTGAGATTGGTTAACCCTAAGGCCGTTAGACTCCCTTGGGCCGCTTGCTGTAGTGGGCCGCGCCGAAGCGGGTCCCTGGTGGCCGCATTAATCTGAATTCGACTTTGAGCTACCGCAATGCAGCAGCCGCAAGATTCCGCCGAAAATGCCTCTTGCGCTTGGGCTTTGGATGGTCAAGATGAGCACCCTTTCGTGCGGTGCAACCGGGACGCGCCCGCGGGGTGTTCCATGATTGGTCTTGTGCTTGTCACCCACGGGCGGTTGGCTGTCGAGTTCCGCGCGGCCTTGGAGCACGTGGTAGGCCCGCAGGACCAGATTGAGGCGGTCACCATCGGACCCGACGACGACGTCGAGGAGCGCCGGAAGGACATCATCGAAGCGGTCAAGCGCGTCGACAGCGGTGACGGTGTGGCCATTCTGACCGACATGTTCGGCGGCACACCATCAAACCTCGCAATCTCGGTCATGAGCCGCCCGAAAGTCGAAGTGCTGGCCGGCATCAATCTGCCAATGCTGGTCAAACTCGCCAAGGTTCGCGATGAGTGTCCGCTCGCCGAGGCGGTCGCCGCCGCGCAGGACGCTGGACGAAAATACGTGACCATCGCCAGCCGGGTTCTGAGCGGAAAATGAGCGCACCCGCTCAGCGTGGCGACGAGAACTTGCTCAATGAGCAGGCGTTTCGCGATGGCGCAACAATCCGCAAGCTCTGCATCTGCAATCGCAAGGGACTGCATGCGCGAGCCTCGGCCAAGTTTGTACAAACGGTGGAAAAATTCGACGCCGACGTCCGCGTCATGCGCGGCGGTGAGACGGTGGGCGGCACTTCGATCATGGGCCTGATGATGCTTGCGGCCTCTCCCGGTACATCCATCACCGTGGAGGCAACAGGCCGGCAAGCGGCGGAAGTCATCAATGCACTGACGACCCTCATCGAGACTCGTTTTGGCGAAGACGATTGATCCGGATCACTCAAAGGAAACGGCCAAGGGGAAACTGATGGCGGACGAGCAGACTACTCCAGCTACGCTGGCGGGCACACCGGCACCCGCAGGGCAACGGCAGCCCGCGACCATCCGGTACGTCGATCGCCCCGATATTCCGGAGACCTTTGCTGACTCGGTCAGCGGTCTCATATTTGACGGCCAGTCGCTGCGGATTGAATTTGCCGTGACGCGTCTCGATGAGGTCAAAGCCAATCTGCCGATTACCGGCCGTCGTTATCCGGCCTGCCGTCTGGTGCTGCCGCCGGCCGCGGCGGCGGATCTGATCAACCGCATGCAGCAGATCGGGGCGGCGCTCACGCAGGCCAGCGTCGCCAGAACCGCTGCCCGCGCCGCCGACGCACCTGCTTCGACCTAACTGCCCAGCTGCAACGCCGCCGCTGCTTTGAGATCGGCGACAAACAATCGATAGGCTTTGTGCCGTTCGCCTGCGTCCTCGATACGCAAAAGCGACGAGGGATGGATGGTAACGACCAGCTTCGCTCCGTCCGTCAGATCGGTCGGCTTGCCGCGCACCTTGCCAATAGTAACGGTTCGCCCAAGGAGTCCGCGCGCGGCAGTGACGCCGAGCGCCACGATGACCAAGGGTCTGACGAGGTCGCGTTCGATATCAAGCCAGAATTTACAGCGTTCGATCTCGTAATTGTTCGGACGCTTGTGAAGGCGGCGCTTGCCGCGCATTTCGTGTTTGAAGTGCTTGACCGCACCGGTGACAAACGCCTGGTCGCGGTCAATTCCGGCGTCTTTCAGCGCTTGGTCGAGAACCCGGCCGGAGGGACCGACAAACGGCTTGCCGGCGAGATCCTCTTTGTCACCGGGCTGCTCGCCGACCAGCATCAGGGCGGCATGGCTTGGACCTTCCCCGGGCACCGCCTGAGTGGCATCGCGATAGAGCGGGCACCGCCTACAATCCTGTTCCGCCGCGGCGAGCGCGCGGAGCGATTTGATGGGCGGTTGCGTCTCCGCATTCATGCGGCACCGGGTCTGGTCAGAACGGGATTGTCACTCCGACCCGCGGTATGATTGTCAAAATCCATCCCAAGACCAGGTTTTCCGGGGCGTCAGCACGAATCGGCGGGTCGCTTCCTTTCGTCGGCAGCAACCGGATCGCGTGCATCGCCAGAAACATGCACACTCCCCAGCTCGAAACCCACCGCGAGTAATCGTAAGCGACGACGAAGATCACGACATAGCCCGCCGATATGCCGATGAGCCAAGCAACCGTAGCGGCCCGCAGAAACGTCGTGGGCAGGTCGACAATCATGGATTTGATGTAGCGCGCAATCGGCAGATGAAGCGCGATCAGGATGGCATAAGCCGGGAGCCTGATCAGCGTGATGTAACCGTGATCCGCGGTTGATTTTATCTCGTCAGAAATAGTCGAGTACCACATCCAGACATTTTGCGGATCGAGTGGGATCGATGCGCGGGAGCTGACGTAAGCTAAGAATACTTCCTGCGGGACAGACGGCCTGCCAAAGAAAACGGTGGCGGTAAAAACGCCAGCCACCAAACAGACCAGCGCGGCACCGTAGATGACTTTGCCGGTCGAAACGCCGGTCAAGATACCGTACCGCACGAAGACGATGAAACCGATCGTCGTCACGTACAGCAGAAAATGGAGATTGTGCATCAGGATCAACCCGACGCAGCCCGCTGTTATGAGCAGCGGATAAATCCAGCCGACCGGCAGCAGGAGCGCGACGAGCGCCCAAATGCAGCCAAAAATGTCAAAAAAGCCGAGTGAGATTGCGAAGTTCTTGAGAAAGAAAGGCGATCCGAAGACAAAAACAAAAAGCGGCAGATTTCTTTCGGTGAACCCGAATATCTTCCGGAAAACGGCGACAAACAGAATGAGTGCAACGATCCAGGCTCCCATGGTGATGGCGTGCAGATACCAGAACGGAACGACATCGACGAAGCCCGAGATGATCGCGCCGACGAGGGCGCGCCGGATGAAGCCGAAATGATAGCTGACCAGCAACTGCATGTAGGAGGGAAGCCGCGGCGAATCGACAAAAATGGTGTAAAGAATTCCGCATATCGCGATGATGAAATCGATCGCGAGCATCCACCGCCACGGTTCGTTCGGGGATTTGGGTCTGAGACTAAGCTTCACGGAAAGCGTTTTTCCCAATTGGACGGCGGCCAGCTACTCTGTCTAAAACATTGCATCGATAAAGATACAGATCTCGATTGCAATTCGTCGTCCTTGTGCAAATCGGAAGCGGTCATTAGCAAAAATAATTGCCGCACCGCGGCCCGCGCCGCTGTTCGCAGATAGAATTTTTCTCACCACATTGGACACACTGCCGGCACGGTCCGAAGTGCACAGACCTCGGTGACGGTTGAGGATAGACATAAAGGTATCTTTATGTCTTTAGTGCCGCCCGCCAGGGCGCGGCTGTGAGCATCAGCCCAGCGGCTACTTCCCAGAGCGCTTTGGAATTACTACAGGATCCGCCAAAGGAGCATCATGAGCACCGCGACCAAGACCAAAGCTTCGCCTGCCGATTATGTCGTCAAGGACCTCAGCCTCGCGGAATGGGGCCAAAAGGAACTTTCCATCGCCGAGACGGAGATGCCCGGCTTGATGGCAACTCGCGAGGAGTATGGTCCCGAGCAGCCACTGCGCGGCGCGCGGATCGCCGGCTCGCTGCACATGACCATCCAGACCGCCGTGCTGATTGACACGCTTAAGGCGCTCGGCGCCGACGTACGCTGGGCCTCCTGCAACATTTACTCGACGCAGGACCACGCTGCCGCGGCCGTCGCTGCCGGCGGCACGCCGGTATTCGCGGTCAAGGGCGAGTCGCTCCACGACTACTGGGAATACACCCACCGCATCTTCGAATGGTCCGATGGCGGCGCGCCGAACATGATCCTCGATGACGGCGGCGACGCCACACTGCTGATGCATCTAGGCTCACAGGCGGAAATGACCCCGACTGTGCTGCATCATCCGAACAACGAGGAAGAAGAGGTGCTGTTCGCCGCGATCAAGGAGCGGCTGGTCAAGAAGCCCGGCTGGTACAGCAAGACCGCCAAGGAAATTCGCGGCGTGACCGAAGAGACCACGACCGGCGTGCATCGCCTCTATCAGATGGAGAAGGAAGGCAAGCTTCTGTTCCCGGCTATCAACGTCAACGACAGCGTCACCAAGTCGAAGTTCGACAATCTCTACGGCTGCCGCGAATCGCTGGTCGACGGCATCCGCCGCGGCACTGACGTGATGATGGCGGGCAAGGTAGCAATGGTTGCCGGCTTCGGCGATGTCGGCAAGGGCTCTGCGGCATCGCTGCGTCAAGCCGGCTGCCGCGTCCTGGTCTCCGAGATCGATCCGATCTGCGCGCTGCAAGCGGCGATGGAAGGCTACGAAGTGGTGACCATGGAAGAGGCCGCGCCGCGCGCCGACATCTTCTGCACCGCCACCGGCAATGTCGACGTCATTACCATCGACCACATGCGCAAGATGAAGCACCGCGCCATCGTCTGCAATATCGGCCACTTCGACAGCGAGATTCAGGTTGCGGCGCTGAAGAACATGAAATGGCAGAACATCAAGCCGCAAGTGGACGAGATCGAGTTCCCCGACGGCAAGCGCATCATTCTCTTGTCGGAAGGCCGGCTGGTAAATCTCGGTAACGCGATGGGCCATCCGAGCTTCGTGATGTCGTCATCGTTCACCAATCAGACGCTGGCGCAGATCGAATTGTGGGCCAATCCCGGCAAGTATCATAAGAAGGTCTACACGCTGCCGAAGCAGCTCGATGAGAAAGTCGCGCGACTACATCTCGACAAGATCGGGGTGAAGCTTACGCAGCTGTCGCAAAAGCAGTCGACCTATATCGGTCTCCCGATCGCCGGGCCCTTTAAGACCGATCAATACCGCTATTGAGATTGCTCAGTGGTGCGCGCTGGCACCGAAGTCGGCGGCACCACGGTGATCTCAAAATTCATCGGCTCGCCCGAGACGCCCAGGAAGCTGCGCGTAAACATCGCGTCTGCCGCGTGTCCACCAACGTTCGCGAGCGCCGCGCCGATCTCTCGGCACGGCGCGTCGGTGCTTACGCAAACCACGACAAGTCCGTGGGCGCCAATCGCTGCGCGGCCCTCGGCCGATAATGGGGCGACCGTCAGAGGATTGGCCTCAGGCAAATAGAACGGCAGCCCTGCGGTGATATTTGGGGAGCCCCAGAACAGACGTACGGGCTCGCCTGCCAGGCCATCCGCGAGCCTTGCGATTTGCCGGAAATGCGCCCGATATTGGTCGTCGTGCCGCGTCAGCCTGGCGTAAGCGACCACTGGTGACACAACGATAGCTGCCAAAGTTACCGCCAGCGCCACGAGGCCGGCACGCGCAACCGCCCGTTCATCAACGATGATGTCGGGCGAGGCGTAGAGGACGACTGGCAGTAGAGCCCAGTTCGGATAGGTCCAATCCGCGGTTAACCGATACGGAATCGCCAGATTGACCAAGGCCGGCAACACCAGCGGGATCAACAACAACAACAAGGCCTGCAGGCGATCGTCGTCGCGCGGCCAGATCATTTCAACGAGCGCCGCCCTGCTTGGCCGAAGCGCGGCGAGAAAAATAATCGGCACGATGGCATAGGCGACGCAGTTGACGAGGTAGCGCGCCGAACGCAGTAGCGCCGCTCCGAATGACTGACTGACTACGACGGTATCGCGCATGAACGCGTAACTGGTGCCGCCGCGCTCGCTCACAAACCACCAGACGTGAGGCGCTATGACGATTGCAGCCCCCAACGCCATGACGTAGGGCGCCGGCGAACGCCAGAAGCGTCGCGTCCCCGGGCCGCCAACTGAGGCGACCGCCATGCCGGCAACCAAAAAGAGCGCCCAGTACTTGCCGAAAACCGTGAGACTGGCGAATGCTCCAGCAAGAAAGGCATCGAGAATGCCCAGGCCGCGCCGAGCCCGCAGGTAAAACAACAGCGCCGCCGCCCAAAACGGAATCATGACGGTGTTGGCGTTCAGAATCGCCGTCTTGATGTCGTAGAGCGGAATCAGAACCAGCGCGATCAGGCCCAACAGTGCGCGATTCTTGTCAAGATGATCACGCAACAAGCGCCAGGTAACGCCGAGACCGATCGCGACGACCAACACATTCAAAAGATCCGCTGCCCAGTCCTGGCGCGGAAAGATCGCAAACCACAGCATGAACACCCAGGCCGTCATCGGCGGATGCTTGTAGCCAAATGCAAAGTGGTGCGCCCAAAGCGCGGCTTCACTCCAATCGGGATGCAAGTCCACCGACGCCAACGAGACGGCGTCGAAGACCATCCACAGCACGACAAACGCGGCAAGCGCCGAAAGGACAATCGTGCCTTCGTCATGTTCCGCAACAAACTGCCGGCCCGGTCGGCTAAGCCGGTCGACGAAACCGGCGAACCCCGAAGGTGTCCGGCTGGTGAGATCACGCCCGACGGTCGACATAATCACTCTCGACGAGCAGCCATTGTCGGCCGATCTAAGAAGGATAGCGGAACCATGCTCCGAAACTTGCGAAAGCTACTAGCGTGGGCCTGCGGATAGAGCAATAAAGGCGCGGAAATCGGAGGCGAGCGGATTTGTCTCAGTCGGCGACAAGTGAGATGCCACCGGGAAACGCGGCGACAGCTACGCACGCCGAAGAGGCTGCAGGCGTGCACCCGGCGCCTGAACTCAGCATCGTCGTACCGACTTTCAATGAGCGGGCCAATATCCCGATCCTGGTCGAACGGCTGTCACGTCTTCTCGTCGCCTGCGACTGGGAGGTGGTGTTCGTCGACGACAATTCTCCCGACGGCACGGCTGCGGCCGCGCGCGCCATTGGCGAGACCGACGGCCGGGTGCGCTGCATCCGCCGCATCGGCCGCCGCGGCCTCGCCGGCGCCTGCCTCGAAGGCATGCTCTCGAGCCAGGCGCGCTACGTCGCAGTGATGGATGCCGACCTGCAGCACGACGAAAGCCTCCTCGTCGGCATGCTCGATTGTCTGCGCAGCGGCGGCGCCGACCTCGCCGTCGCCAGCCGGTATCTCTATGGCGGCTCCGCCGCGGGCCTCTCGAAGCAGCGCTCGCGCGTCAGCCGCTGGTCCAATGCGCTGGTGCGGCATCTGCTCGGGATCGATCTCACCGACCCGATGAGCGGCCACTTCATGATCCGGCGCGATGTGTTCGAAACGCTCGCCCCTGGCCTCTCCTCGCAGGGCTTCAAGATCCTGCTCGACATTCTGGCGACGGGCCGCGGCCGTGTGCGTACGATCGAGCTGCCGTCAACGTTTCGCGAGCGTCAGCACGGCGAAAGCAAGCTCGAACTCGAAGATCGCGCTCGATTTCGCGGCGCTGGTGACGGCGAAGCTCACCAAGGATGCGATTTCCGCACGCTTCATTTTGTTCTGTCTTGTCGGGCTGACCGGCATTGCGGTGCACCTGATCCTGTTGAGTACCTTGCTCGCAGGCGCGCTGTCGTTCGGCGCGGCGCAGGCGCTTGCGACCGTCGGCGCAATCGCCTGGAATTTCGTGCTCAATAATCACTTCACCTACCGCGACCAGCGGCTCACCGGCTGGCGCTTCGTCACCGGCCTCATCTGGTTCCAGGTAATCTGTGCCATTGGCGCGATCTCCAATGTTGGCATCGCCACCTGGATCTACGACTACGACAACGTGTGGTGGATCGCCGGCCTCGGCGGGGCTGTGATCGGAACGGTCTGGAATTTCGTGGTCAGTGCCGCCTTCGTCTGGCGGCAGCGGTAATCCGGGCGCCCTTTATCGTCATGGCCGGGCTTCGTCCCGGCCATGACGAGTGACGATGCCGTCCACCGCTTGCCGCTGCGGAACGTGGGTGTTATCTGCGCCACATGACCGCAGTGCCCATCGAAAACATCCGCAATTTCGCGATCATTGCCCATATCGACCACGGCAAATCGACGCTCGCCGACCGGCTGATCCAGCTCACGGGCGGGCTCGAAGCGCGCGAAATGGTCGAGCAGGTGCTCGATTCGATGGATATCGAGCGCGAGCGCGGCATCACCATCAAGGCGCAGACCGTGCGGCTCAACTACCGCGCCCGCGACGGCAAGGACTACGTGCTCAACCTGATCGACACGCCCGGCGCACGTCGATTTCGCCTATGAGGTCAACCGCTCTCTCGCCGCCTGCGAAGGCTCGCTGCTCGTCGTCGATGCGAGCCAGGGCGTCGAGGCGCAGACGCTCGCCAACGTCTATCAGGCGACTCGACAACAACCATGAGATCGTGCCGGTGCTCAACAAGGTCGACCTGCCGGCCGCCGAGCCCGACAAGGTCAAGCAGCAGATCGAGGACGTGATCGGGCTCGACGGCGTCCGACGCCATCCCGATCCGGCCAAACCGGAGTCGATCGTCCCGGAGGTGCTCGAGGCGATCGTCAGCGCCTGCCGCCGCCAAAGGCCGACGACCGACGCAGCTGAAGGCGCTGCTCGTCGACAGTGCACCACGCCGATCCCGGCGTGGTCGTGCTGGTCCGCGTCATCGACGGCGTCTGAAAAGCGACCAGCGCATCGACATGATGGACTCGACGCGCTGACCAAGTCGGATCGCGCGGTGTGTTCACGACCAAGCGCGTCGAGCTCGAGCAGGCTCTGGGCCAGGCGAGATCGGCTTCATCACCGCCGCGATCAAGGAAGTGCGCGGACACCCGCGTCGGCGACACGATCACCGACGAGAGCAGGCCGGTCGCCGCGGCGCTACCCGGCTTCAGCCCGCCATGCCGGTGGTGTTCGCGGGTTGTTCCCGGCCGATGCCGCCGACTTCGAAGCGATTCCGTGCCGCCATGGGCAGGCCCGGCTCAACGACGTGAGTTTTTCCGTACGAGATGGAGACCTCGGCGGCGCTCGGCTTCGGCTTCCGCTGCGGCTTCTGGCCTCTCTGCACCTGAGATCATCCAGGAGCGGTGCAGCGCGAGTTCAATCTCAACCTGGATCGTCACGGCGCCTCGGTGATCTACAAGATCACTTGACGCAAGGCAATACGTCGAATTCACAATCCGGTCGACATGCCCGATCCGGCGAGATCGCGGAGATACAGGAGCCGTGGATCGCGGCGACGATCCTCACGCCCGACGAATACCTCGGCGCGGTGCTGGAACTCTGCCAGGACCGCCGCGGCGAGCAGCAGGAGCTGACCTATGTCGGCACCGGCGCATGGTGATCAGTACGACCTGCCGCTCAACGAGGTGGTGTTCGATTTCTACGATCGCGCTGAATCGGTCTCGCGCGGCTACGCGTCGTTCGACTATGCACCGCACCGATACAACCCGGCCGACCTGGTGAAGTCGAATCCTGGTCAACGGCGAGCCGGTCGATGCCTGGCGATGCTGGTGCACGTACCCGCGCCAAGAGCGCGGGCGCGCCATGGCGAGAAGCTCAACGAGCCCATCCCGCCGCACATGTTCGAGGTGCCGATCCAGGCCGCGATCGGCGGCAAGATCATCGCCCGCGAGACCGTGCGCGCTTCCGCAAGGACGTCACCGCCAAGTGCTACGGTGGCGACGTGACGCGCAAGCCAAGCTGCTCGAGAAGCAGAAGAGAAGGCAAGAAGCCATGCGCGAATTCGGCAAGGTCGACACTCCACGGAGGCGTTTATCGCGGCGCTGAAGGTGGATGTCTGAGGTGCCCGATAAAGGCCGATTGGATAGATGCCAAGATTGCATAATCGCCGCCATGCCTGCTGACTGATCCCTGCCAATTTGATATTTTGCAATTCGCTGGCGTCGCTGGCATAGGAGCGCGGCCGAACAACGCAGCACTCCGGTGTCAACCAACTCTCCGAGTATGGCGAACGTATCGTCGTGCCGGAGGGTGCAAAATCTCAATCGTGAGGTCTCCGACAAATGATCAAATTCGGAATTGGGCAGGCGGTGCGGCGGGTGGAAGATCAACGCTTCCTTACCGGCCAGGGGCGTTACGTCGATGATATCGCGCTACCAGGTATGTGCCATGGTGTGAACGCGCTTTCCCCACATGCGCATGCGCGCATCAAGAAGGTCGATGCATCGAAGGCGGAAGGCTGCGCCGGGAGTGCTACTGGTGCTGACTGGCGCCGATGTCGTGCACGATCACCTCGGCGGGTTCACGGCCGCCATGATGCCGGAGGATCTCGGCGCACCGAAAGGTCATCGTATTCATCAGCAGCTTCTGCAATCCGACAAAGCACGCTTCGTGGGCGACCGCATCGCCTTCGTCGTCGCCGAAACGCTCACGCAGGCGCGCGATGCGGCCGAAATGGTCGAGGTCGACTACGAGCCGCTGCCGGCAGTGGCGCTGCTCGAAGACGCC
>CAWHPC010000030.1:0-63218 GCA_963831165.1 uncultured Alphaproteobacteria bacterium | reverse complement strand
CATAGGGGTTTCGGCAAGCTTGCGCATGCCAACGGAGGCGATTTTCGAGGTCGGCACCCGCAGCGTCATTTTGTCTTTGACGAAGTTGATGACGAAAAGCTCAAGGCGCACGCCGGCGACTTCCTGCTCCTCAATCGACACGATCTGGCCCACGCCATGGGCCGGATAGACGATGAATTCGCTGGTCTTGAAACCTTGCCGCTGCGTAGTCTTCTTCGCATTCATTCCCAAAGTTACTCCTTCCGCCTCAGGCTTGCGCCGCTGGGCGGGCTTCGCCACGCTGACCCTTCCCGGGTCGGTCGCCGCGTGGACTGTGATGGCCTGCGGCTTGCGCCGGAGGTGGGTTTTCTTGCCTTCCGGCTCATGCCGGCCGCGCTCTTCTTCGAACGACGATGACGAGTTTTCTTGCCACTGCTCTCGCGTGGGTCTCACGCCTCTTCTGACGGTTCCTCGAAAACGCCCCGGAAAATAAGCTCCCAAGCACGGGGAGCGGCATATCGGGGGTGTTATTCATTATGTGACGCGTCTATAACACATTTTCGGCCAGAATCAAAGTGTTAAGGCGTCGCAAAAGGGTCGCATCCACGAGACAGTTAAGGCGCCAATTTACGGTTGAAATCAGTCACCTGCCCCCTCGGATCGGCGAGAAATACTGCTCATACTTGCCAGCTACGCCCTCGAAATCCTTGGCGTCGGCGGGCGGATCCTTCTTGGCCGTAATATTGGGCCAGTCTTGGCGAAATCCGCGTTGATCCCAAGCCAACTTCTCGACGCCCGGCTCAGTATCCGGCTTGATCGCCTCGACCGGACATTCGGGCTCGCAAACGCCGCAATCGATGCACTCGTCGGGGTGGATGACCAGCATGTTGTCGCCCTCGTAGAAGCAATCGACCGGACAGACCTCCACGCAGTCCATGTATTTGCACTTGATACAATTTTCGGTTACTATGTATGTCATCCGCTTACTCTAAACCGGTTTTGGGAGCAGTTGCTCCTACCCCATGGCTCTTGACCACGCAAGTTTGACCTCCACGGCTGGAGCGCGGTGTCGGCGGTCATTTCACGTCAATTCTTCATAAAGGTTCTGACCCGTTTGCGCGGGGCCCCTGCGCTCGGCAAATCCCTTCACTTTAACGACCCGAACGTTGCGATCGAGCGCGACAGTGATCACGTCGCCGGTTCGTACCACGCGGCTTGGCGTGTCGATGCGCGCGCCGTTGACGCGCACATAACCCGCGCTCGTGAGCGCCGTAGCCGCGCTCCGCGTACGCACCAGCCGGGCGTGCCATAGCCACCGGTTGATGCGCTGGCGTTCGGGCTCGGCCGTCGCACTGTGTTGAAGCACGATCTTTTCGGAAACCCGGCTTCGACTTTTCCGGATCATGCACTAGCGACGGCCTTTGGCATCGGCTTCGAGTTGAGCCTTCAGGGCGGCCAGTTTGGCGAACGGTGAATTGGATCGGGCGCTTTTTCGCGCCGCTCGTACCGCGCCGGCGGACCCGAGGGCCTGTCCTGTTCCCGCCGCGGACGATCAAAACGCTGATCCGCTCCATGCCGGCGACGGTGGTGCCGTGAGTGCCGCTCAGGCTTTGGCGTTTCGGTCTGTACGGGTTCGGACTGCTGGGTCCGGTCGGCCGCCGGCGCGGTCGCTTCGGAAGCGCCATTGGTTGCGACCGCCGCCTGCACAGCCGCGTCTTGCGTCGGTTCGACGGTGCCCCCCGGCGCTTGCTTGCGCGCCTCGCGATGTCGAAAACGCGGGCGTTCGCGGCGCCGCTCGGAGCGGCCGGGCCGCCACACTTCGATCAACTCGGGCTCGGCCGTTCCCGCCGTTTCCTGAGGTGTCTCGATCGGCTCGGTTGGCGCTTGAGCGCCGACCGAAGCGGTCGACAGTGACGGAGCAACAGATTCTTCTTCGCTGCGCGCAACTTCGCCAGCGACATCCTCGATAACCGGTCGGTCTTCCAGATTTGGCACATCCGACGGTGCGGCTGTAACGTCTGTGTTCTTCGCCGGTTGCCCCAATTTCGTCGAGCATCGGTGAATTGGGCGACGGCGTAAGGGCAACCGCCACCGGATCGGTCGGAGGTGCGTCCACATTCTCGGCCGCCACTGTCACGGGCGCTTCAGCCGCAGGCACTGGCTCAGCGGGTTTCGATCGCTTTTCCATCCGATAGCCGAGCGAGCGTAGGATCGAAGCGAAATCCTCGCCTGAGGCGCCGGTCAGCGACGTCATAGTGTTGACCACGGTGAAACCGCCGCCGGCGATCGCGCCCGGTGGTTTTTGCCCGGCGCCGCCTTCGCGCCAGGCGAGCGCAGGACGGATCAGATCGGCAAGCCGCTCGAGAATATCGACGCGCACCGCGCGTTCGCCACAGACGCGATAGCCGGCCGTGCGATAGAGGGCGGCATCGATCTCTATGTTGGCCGGGATCGAGGTGCGGCCGCTGCCGGCCAGATGCAATAGGTCGTCGAGTCCGTTGCTCTGCGGGCCGTCGTGCGAAAGCGCCCAGAGCTGCACCGCCAGCGCCCGCGGCGCGGGTTTCAGCAAGAGCGGAAGGTAGATGTGATAGGCGCCGAAGCGTACGCCGTATTTGCGCAAGTTTGCCCGTTCCGGCTGGTCCAGTCCTTTCACCTCATCGGCGACCCGCGTCCGCTCGAGCACGCCGAGCGCTTCGACCAGTTGAAAGGCCACGCCGCGCGCAATGCCATTGATGTCGGCACCCGCTGACAACTCGAACAGGGAACCGAGCAGCTTGGTAATGTGGGATTTCACAAAGGTTTCGAGGCGCGCCTCGACCGCTTCGCGTGGCGCGCCGGAAAGATGTTCGTCGGCGATGACGCGCACACGTGGCCGCAAGGCCTCTTCGCCGGCGACGAGCTTGCCGACGGCGGCGCCGGTCCAGCGGATAGTGCCATCCGCCGCAAGCACGAATTGCTGGTCAGGCGCTTCGGCAAGTCGCGTGGCGCGGGCAGCGATCTCGCCGACGAGGGCCTTCTGCGCGGCGTTCTGCAACGCCTTGGCTTCCGATCCACCCGACGACGCATCGGGCACGAAGACGAAGCCGTCGAGACGGCCGATGGTGTGACCTTCGACCACGACCTCGCCGGTCTTGCTCATCTCCGGCTCGAGTTCCGCATTCTCGCGCAGCCGCCGCATCAGCACGCTGGTCCGGCGATCGATGAAACGCTCGGCGAGGCGCTCGTGCAGGGCGTCGGAAAGTTTGTCCTCGACGCCGCGGGTGACGCCCTGCCAGTGCTCCGGATCGGCGAGCCAGTCAGGCCGGTTCGCCGCAAACGTCCAGGTCCTGATATGGGCGATGCGGTTCGAGAGCGTATCGATATCGCCGTCGGTCCGATCCGCCAGCGCCACCTGCTTGGCGAACCAGTCGATCGGAATTTTGCCTTCGCGTCTGAGAAAGCCGTAGAGCGTGACCGCGAGTTCGGCGTGCGTTGCCGGCGCGATCTTGCGGTAATCGGGAATCTGGCAGACTTCCCAGAGCCGTTCGACGTCGGCGCTGGTGCCGATGAGCCCGCGCACCTCGTCATCGCGCGCGGCATGGTCGAGTACGAGGATGTCTTCCGCCACCGGCGCGCGTGTCATGGTATTTTCCGTCGGCGCCGCCGCCAGCGATGCCTGCAAGGCGCCGACCGACGAAAAATCGAGATCGCTGTTTCGCCATTGCACGATCTTGACTGGCTCGAAATTGTGGACTCAAGCGCCTGCGCCAATTCGGTCTCGAACGGCGGGCAGCGGCCAGTGGTGCCGAAGGTGCCGTCGCGGGTAGCGCGGCCGGCGCGGCCTGCAATCTGCGCAAGCTCGGCCGGGTTCAATTTGCGGAACTGATAACCGTCGAACTTGCGATCGGAGGCGAACGCAATGTGATCGACGTCGAGGTTAAGTCCCATGCCGATGGCGTCGGTCGCCACCATGTAGTCGACTTCGCCGGCCTGATAGAGCGCGACCTGGGCGTTGCGGGTGCGCGGCGACAGCGCGCCGAGTACGACCGCGGCGCCGCCGCGCTGCCGGCGGATCAATTCCGCAATGGCGTAAACTTCGTCGGCGGAGAAGGCGACGATAGCCGAGCGGCGCGGCAAGCGCGTCAGTTTCTTTTCGCCGGCAAAGCTCAACTGCGACAGCCGCGGGCGGCTGACGATGCTGACGCCCGGCAGCAGCCGCTCGATGATCGGCCGCATCGTGGCGGCGCCGAGCACCAGCGTCTCTTCGCGGCCGCGCCGGTGCAGCATGCGGTCGGTGAAGACGTGGCCGCGCTCAAAATCGGCGGCCAGCTGGACTTCGTCGACGGCCAGGAACGCGACATCGAGGTCGGAGGGCATCGCCTCGACGGTCGAGACCCAGAAGCGCGGGTTGGGCGGCTTGATCTTCTCCTCGCCGGTGACGAGTGCGACCGCGTCCGCGCCCACCCGCTCGACCGCGCGGTTGTAAACCTCGCGCGCCAGGAGCCGCAGCGGCAAGCCGATCGCGCCGGACGAATGCGCCAGCATCCGCTCGATGGCGAGATGGGTTTTGCCGGTATTGGTCGGCCCGAGCACGGCGGTGACGCCGGCGCCACGTGCGCGCAAATCTCTGTTGGTGGCAGGCGAAAATGATATTGGCATTGAAGGCCCGGACTGCCGCGCAGGCGCGGCCGGTGGCATCTGTATCACAACAACACGACGGGAAGCCCTTGTGCTCGCTGGGACAGCCCTGTGCTTAAGGTGTGGAACGAGTCTGGAACGAAACGCGGCCGAATTGGCTACTCCCAGCGCGTTCGACTTCGTTCACTGCGACATATGGAGCTGCCATGGCTGCACAACACAAGATGGGGTGTTTGAAGCGGTTTTCGAAGAGGGTTTTCAGGGCTGAAAAGTTAACACCCTTCGCAAGCAAGAATTTCAGTCGAGTCAAGAGAAACCCCCTGTGAATAGCGGGGACGGGCCGGGGGAGTATGCGCCAGCCCTGCGAGCATGGTCCGCGTAGCCGCCGGTGTTGCGGCGACGACAAGAGCGCTCACAGGACGCCGCTAGCCGTCATTGCACTTTCACGTTTGCTGCGGCGCGCGGCGGTTTCGCGACCGTGATGAATTGCGTTGCCTGAACCACGCCGTTGCCGACCGGAGTCGGCAGCGAGAAGCGGAAGGGCACCAGCACCCGCGTACCGGTGATCGGCGCCAGCCAGACCTCGGCGTCGCGCAACGTGGCGAGGTATTTGATGGCAAAGCGGTCCGGCACGTAGCCGGAAATCGGCGTGAAAAACACCGCACAGACCACGACCGGCCCTTGATAGCCTTTCTCGGCCTTGACGCTGTCCATGCGCTTGAATTCGCTGTGCAGATCGAAGCGCATGCGGCCGTCGAACACCGACACTCTGCGGCCGCAGGCCTGCGGCGATAGCGGGTCACCGCTGCCGCTCACCGGGTCGAGCGTCGAGGTCATCGGGTCGAGAACGTTGCGGCGATCGCCATCCGTCACCGGAATGCGGTCCTTGCTGGGTCCTAGCGGAGGGTCGACGGTGAAATCCTTGACGTTGCCGGCGGCGAACGACATGCGCACATCGTCGGTCCGGTCCTGGTTGGTGATGGTGGAAACATAGCTCGTCGGCATTGGCTGTCCGGCAGCTACGGTGCCCTGCACCGTGCTGACGCCGTGACCGTGGCTGAAGAAACGCAGGATGCCGGTAGTGCCTCCGCTCGCCGCCGCGGTGAACTGGTCTTCGGAAATCTCAATGACCCAATTGCCGCGGCCAATGGGAATGCCGGAGAGGGTCGCGGTGTACTCGGCTTCGAGCCGTCCCTGCGCTGCGGCGACATGGCCGGCGTCGGCCAAGAACGCCGTCATCATGACGAAACACCCCGCGGCCAATGCGACGCAGGGTGCGGTCCAAACGAGCCGGCGGAGCATGGAAGACACGGTGGCGACGGATCCCTCGGAGGCGCGGAATAAGCTTGCTAGCACCGTGCGGCCGTCACGACAGAATGTCGTATCAGCCGCCCTATGCGATAGTGCAAGCGCGACGCTTTGTCTTGTCGGAGAATGCGTCGTTTCTGTGGTTTTGGTCGGCTTTGGGTTGGGGCCGCCCGCAGCCTTTATGGCGCCGCGCTTGACGCTTTTCGGCACCCTCATTATAGGTCCGCAACCTTCTCCCCCCATATGTTGAGGGTTCGGCGCTGACACGCCGAGAGCTGACAGGATTTTATACTATGGCATGGCGCTGCGAACTGACCGGCAAGACACGTCAGATCGGGCATCGGGTGAGCCACTCGAACCGTAAGACCAAGCGGCGGTTTTTGCCGAACTTGCTGAACGTTACGCTGCTGTCCGACTCGCTCGGCCGCTCGCTCCGCTTTCGCATTTCGGCCAATGCGCTGAAGACCGTCGATCACCGCGGCGGGCTCGATGCCTTTCTGCTCAAGGCCAAGGACGCCGAGCTGTCGCCGCGGGCGCTTGAGATCAAACGGCAGGTCGCCAAGAAGCGCGCCGCAGCGGCGTAAGCACCAGTCTGTCTATCTCAGATATTTGTTAAGCCAATCCAACGTTCGCTGCCAGGCAAGCTTGGCGGCGGCTTCGTCGTAGCGCGGCGTCGTGTCGTTGTGGAAGCCGTGATTGGCGCCGGCGTAAATGTAGCCTTCGTGGGTCACGTGCGCTTGTGTGAGGGCGGCATCGAAGGCCGGTCAGCCTTGCGTGAAGCGCGTATCGAACTCGCCGTACTGCGCCAGCAGCGGCGCCGTGATTTTCGCCGCATCGGTGGCGTTGGGTTGGATTCCATAGAACGGCACCGCCGCTGCCAGGTCCGCACCCATGCGCACGGCGAGCCGATTGGTGACGCCGCCGCCGTAGCAGAAGCCGATGGCGGCGATCTTGCCGGTCCAATCCGGGCGTGACTTCAGCCAGATCGCCGCGGCAAGGAAATCCTCCATCATCTTGGTGCCGTCGACTTCTTTAAAAAGCTGTCCGCCTTTCTCGTCATCGCCAGGATAACCGCCGACCGACGTCAAGCCATCGGGCGCGAACGCCATGAAATCGGCAATCGTCAGACGCCGGGCGACGTCTTCGATATACGGATTGAGGCCGCGGTTCTCGCGCACAACCAAGACCCCGGGCAGCTTTTTTCCTGCCGCGTTCGCCGGCTGCACCAGATAGCCTTTGATGCTGCCGTCGCCCTGTGGCGACGGGACGGTGACTGTGTCTGCGGCGATCCGCTTGTCGTCCTTTTGAATTTGCAGCGCCCAGGCGAGTTTGGCCTGAGCATCTCGAACAGCGCGGCTGCGGTCAGGCCGCCCACGGCAAATTTTTGCGCGCCGTCGAAAAAACTGCGCCGACTGATGTCGCCGTGCACGTAGCGATCAAACAAATTCAGAAGCTCTTGCGGAAAGTCCGCCGCGGTTTTCCGTTCCATGGAAGGAGCCTGTTTTCGACTTGGTCGCGGTTTTGCAATTCCCTTCACCCTCAGGACGAGGGGACGAAATACTACGCTTGCACGCGGCGCGGCCGAACCGGACGCGGCGCACGCTCCTCGCTCGGATTTTCCCCAAACAGTTCGGCGAGTTTTTCGGTCATGACGCCGCCAAGCTCCTCAGCATCGACGATGGTCACCGCGCGGCGATAATAGCGGGTGACGTCGTGGCCGATGCCGATGGCGATCAGTTCGACCGGAGAGCGGGTCTCGATATCCTCGATCACCCAGCGCAGGTGACGTTCGAGATAATTGCCGGGATTGACCGAAAGCGTTGAATCGTCGACCGGCGCTCCGTCGGAGATCATCATCAGGATCTTTCGCGTCTCCGGTCGGGCAACCAGACGCTTGTGGGCCCAATCGAGCGCCTCGCCGTCGATGTTCTCCTTCAGCAGACCCTCGCGCATCATCAGGCCGAGATTCTTGCGCGCGCGCCGCCATGGCGCATCAGCCGCCTTGTAGATGATGTGGCGCAGATCGTTGAGCCGGCCCGGATTGGCCGGTTTGCCTTGCGCGAGCCAGGCTTCGCGCGACTGCCCGCCCTTCCACGCCCGTGTGGTGAACCCCAGGATCTCTACCTTGACGCCGCAGCGTTCCAGCGTGCGCGCCAGGATGTCGGCGCAGGTTGCGGCGACCGTGATCGGGCGCCCGCGCATCGAGCCGGAATTATCGAGCAGCAGCGTCACCACAGTATCGCGGAAGTCGGTGTCCTTCTCGCGCTTGAACGACAGCGGATGCAGCGGATCGACAATAACCCGCGAGAGCCGCGCCGGATCGAGCAAGCCTTCTTCGAGATCGAATTCCCAGGCTCGATTTTGCTGCGCCAGCAGCAGCCGCTGCAGCCGGTTGGCGAGCCGCGCCACCACGCCTTGTAGATGCGACAATTGCTTGTCGAGATAACCGCGCAGCCGGTCGAGTTCCTCCGGATCGCAGAGATTCTCGGCGCCGACGGTCTCGTCGAATTTGCTGGTGAAGGGCCGATAATCGGGACCGCGCGGTTCGTTGCGATTGTGCCGCGGCCGCCACGGTTCGGCGGCAGTCTCCGAATCGCCCATCTCGGCATCGTCGGCCATGTCGGCAGACGGCGCATCGACGGACTCCGCGGCGCTGTCGGGCAATTCATCGGCCGAGGCCTCGGCTTCTTCGAGGCTCATGCGCTCGCTGTCGGCGCTCTCGGCGGCCTCGCCGTCCTGACCGGATTCCTCGCGCGATCCTGTTGATCGCCGTCTTCGCCCTCTTCCTCCTCGGACTCGCTCGAGCGATCCTCGCCCATGTCCAGGCAATCAAGCAGGTCGTGCACCACGTCGCCGAACCGCCGCTGATCGGTGAGTACGCGTTCGAGGCGATCGAGACTGCGGCCGGCCCGGTCTTCGATCAGCGGCCGCCACAGGTCGACGACTTTGCGTGCAGTCGCCGGCGGCGTTTCGCCGGTAAGCCGCTCGCGCACGATCATGGCGACGGCGTCTTCGATCGGCGCATCGGCACGGTCGGTGATCTCATCGTACTTGCCGCGATGAAAACGATCATCGAGCATGGCGGCGAGATTCTTCTTAACACCGCCCATGCGCCGCGATCCGATCGCTTCGACGCGGGCTTGCTCGACTGCTTCGAACACCGCGCGCGCCTGCTGTCCGCCGGGGACGAGCTTGCGATGCACCGCCGGGTCGTGACAGGCGAGCCGCAGCGCGATCGAGTCGGCATGGCCGCGCACGATGGCCGCTTCCCGCTCGTTGAGCCGGCGTGCAGGCTCCGGCAGCCGCACTTTGTTGGCGGAAAGCCCGGGACGCTCGGCGGCGAACGCCACCTCGATGTCGCCCTTGCCGGCAATCGCGCGCACGCAAACCGCGACCGCGCGCTTGAACGGCTCGGTCGGCGCTTCCTTCGCCGGAGTCTTGGGTTTGATGTTCGAAGTCATCGATGCGTGGCTCTTGATCTTCAGCGCGGAGGTGTCAGTCCGGCCCAGCCGTAGACTTCACCGATCAGCGCATCGACCAGATCGGGACGGTCAACTCCGGCCAGGTCGTCGCGCACGGGAAACCCAGCGGACATGACGCAAAACGCCAGCAGATGATATGACGGGCGATATTTCTTCAGCTCCTGCGGCTCGATAATAACGATCTGGCCCGGAATGACCGGGGTAATTTCGTCACGCTGATAGATCACGTCGAACCCGGAGAGCCGCCAGACATTTTCGCGGCGTTCGGCGCGAAACAGAAATCGCGCGTAAGTCGAAAATACGACAGCGATCCCTCGTACTTTTGAGGGAATATCGATGATTCCTGAAAGCTGCGCGATGGCGCGATCACCCGCGAGCGTGACCAAAACCGGGCCTAGCCGGTGGGTGGCTTTCACGTTTCGCGCGGCCATATCTTTGGAGCGGCGCACAAATTCCGGCCCGCTGGCGTTAATCCAGCTCAGTCGCACCACCGAGTCATCATGGTAGCAGGCGTTCATCTGCTCCCACAGTCCGAGGTCGCGGCTGAGCCGTTCGCGCAAGATCAATTGCGAAACGACGGAGACGTCGGCGGCGTCAACAACCGCTTGGTCCTGCACCGAGCTTTGGAGCGCGACGTTCGAGGTCATGTTTTTCCCTCCCCCGGCGCGGGAAGAGGTGACTTTCAGGACAGCGCGACGTTGACGGCGGACTCGGGCAATTCCTGTCCGAAGCACCGCTGATAAAACTCCGCTACCAGCGGACGCTCGAGTTCGTCGCACTTGTTGACGAAGGTCAGCCGGAACGCGAAGCCGATGTCGCTGAAGATTTCGGCATTTTCCGCCCAGATGATCACCGTTCGCGGGCTCATGACGGTGGAGATATCGCCGTTCATGAAAGCGTTGCGGGTGAGATCGGCCACGCGCACCATCTTGCCGACGATGTCGCGGCCCTGGTCGGTGCGATAGTGCTTGGCCTTGGAGAGTACGATCTCGACCTCGTTATCGTGCGGCAGATAGTTCAGCGTCGTGACGATCGACCAGCGGTCCATCTGGCCCTGGTTGATCTGTTGCGTGCCATGGTAGAGGCCGGAGGTATCACCGAGCCCGACCGTGTTGGCGGTCGCGAACAGGCGGAACGCCGGATGCGGCTTGATCACCTTGTTCTGGTCAAGCAGCGTCAACCGCCCGGATGATTCCAGGACCCGCTGAATCACAAACATCACATCGGGACGGCCGGCGTCGTATTCGTCGAAGCAGAGCGCGACATTGTTCTGCAATGCCCACGGCAGAATACCGTCGCGAAATTCAGTCACCTGCATGCCGTCGCGGATCACGATCGCATCCTTGCCGATCAGATCGACCCGGCTGATGTGGCTGTCCAGGTTGACGCGCACGCAGGGCCAATTAAGCCGCGCCGCGACCTGCTCGACATGGGTCGATTTGCCAGTGCCGTGATAGCCGGTCACAATGACCCGGCGGTTCCTGGCAAAGCCCGCAAGTATGGCAAGCGTGGTCGGCTTATCGAACCGGTAATCGGGATCGAGTTCGGGAACGTGCTCGTCCGGCTCGGAGTACGCCGGCACTTCCATGTCGCTATCGATGCCGAACAGCTGCCGGATCGAAACCTTCATATCCGGCAAGCCGGGTTCCGTTTCTGTTGCAGGACTCAATTCCACCTCCGTGACCCCGGAACGTCCGAGTGTCCCGATTAGCCGCGATCGGCCATCATTTGCGGCCGGATATCGCGTCAAACTTAGCAGAAGCCCACAAGGCCGCGAAAGCCGCTATCCACTGGTCAGCAGAATCCCGCCGACTTCAGGTAATTGTAGGCCTGGATGATCTCCCGCAGCCGGTCCTCTGACGTGCGGTCGCCGCCATTGGCGTCGGGATGATGCCGCTTTACCAATACCTTAAACCTTGCCTTGATATCGGCGCGCTTGGCATCGGCTTCAAGCCCAAGCGCGTCAAGTGCGCGACGCTGGGCATTGAAGATTTTGCGGGCCTCGGCCTCGGGCCGTGCATGCCCCGAACGGTTCCCGCCGACCCCGCCAAACAGACCGAACGGGTCATCGGCCGCCCAGCCAGAGGCGCGAAAGTCGTCTGACCCGCGGCGGCCATCGCGGCGGCGGCCACCGTCGCCGCCGATCGAGCCCATCTTCCAGGTCGGACGGTGGCCGGTCAGGTCTTCCTTCTGATATTTCGCGATTGCGTCATCGCTCATGCCGGCGAAGAAATTGTAGGAGTTGTTGTATTCGCGAACATGCTCGAGGCAGAAGCGCCAATATTCGCTGGCGCGCAGCCGGCCCTTCGGCGCACGGTGCGTCGCTGGCGCCGCGCAGTCCGGCCACTGGCATGCCGGCAGCTCGGTACGAGCGCGGCGATCCTGGTCCGGCTTGACGCGAATCCGATCGAACAGTGGCGAGTCGTTACTCATCTTTGCAATTATGCCGGTGCGTTGATGGCACCTTCAAGACTTGACAGGTGATAAAACACGGAGCGCGGGCATTGACCCTCGTCGCCTGCTCGCTATGTGTCGCCGATGCAAACACGCGATCTCATCACGGAAAAGTTGCGCAAGGCTTTCGCACCCGACAGCCTTCATGTCGAGGACGAATCGCATCGTCATGAGGGTCACGCCGGACACCGGCCAGGCGGCGAGACGCATTTTCGTCTTTATATCGTGTCGGAGGCCTTTCGCGGAAAGAGCCGGCTCGAACGTCATCGCATGATCAACGCGACGCTTGCTGGCGAACTCGCCGGCCGGGTGCACGCGCTCGCCATCCATGCGGCGGCGCCCGGCGAAAATCTGTAGCTAGCTCGCTTTAGCCGCCGGCATTTTGCGGATCAGCGGTGTGACGCGCAAAGCCGTGATCCGATTTCGGGTCTTGCGCAAAACCTGAAAGCGGAAGCCGTGGAACGTGAAGCTCTGTCCGGGCTCCGGGATCGAACGCGATTCATGAATAACCACGCCGGCGATCGTCGTCGCCTCGTCGTCGGGAATATTCCAGTCCATGGCCCGGTTGAGATCGCGCACCGGCACCGCGCCGTCGACGTTGACCGAGCCGTCGTGCAGCATGCGCACGCCGGGAACCGCGATGTCGTGCTCGTCGGTGATGTCGCCGACGATCTCCTCGACGATGTCCTCTAGCGTCACCAGGCCTTCGAGTTCGCCGTATTCGTCGACGACCAGCGCGAACGGGGTTTTGCGGTGGCGAAACGCCTTGAGCTGTTCGTAGAGCGGCGTGGTATCCGGCACGAACCACGCCGGTTTGACGAGCGCCGGAATATCGACTTTGGCGGCATCGCCACCGGCGGCGTGCAGCGCGCGCAGCACTTCCTTGGCGTGCAGCACGCCGATGACGTTGTCCGGTGAATCGCGCCACAACGGCAGCCGCGTCACGCCGGCGGCCAAAACCGCGTCGACGAGTTCCCGCGGCGGCTCGTCGGCGTCGAGCATGACCATCTTGGTCCGATGGATCATCACATCCGAGACGGTGAGCTCGCGCAGATCGAGCAGGCCGCCCATCATGTCGCGGTCGAGCTTTTCGACGACGCCGGCGCGATGCATCAGATCGACGGCGCCACGCAGTTCCTCGCGCGGCGAGAGGATCGACTGAATTCTGCCGGTCGGCACGCCCATGCCACGCAGGATGATCCGCACCAGCCATTCGACCGCTTTCAGGATCGGCAAGAACGTCGCGACCGTCCGCTCGATAGGTTGCGCTACCGCAAGCGCCATGCGGTCTGGCGCGTTGAAGGCGGCCGTCTTCGGCAGCACTTCGCACAGCACAAAGATCAGCACCGTCATCACGATGGTTGCGTAGATTACGCCGGCGTGGCCGAAGAATGCGAGCAGGAGACCTGTCGCCAAAGTCGAGGCCGCGATGTTGGTCACGTTGTTGGCGAGCAGCACGGCTCCCAGCAGCCGCTCACGCGTGGCCAACAGCCGATTGACTATGGTCGCATCCACATTGCCGTGCTTTTCCAGCCGCATCATCGCGGCCCGCGAAGACGCGGTCAGCGCGGTCTCGCTGGCGGAATAGAACGCCGATACCAGCAGGCAGATCACAACGGCCGCAACGGTCAACCAATCGTAAATCGTCATTGCCCGGCGAGCTTTTCGCTGAGAAACGCGCGCACATCCTGTGGATCGATGCCGCTCTCAACGAAAGCGGAGCCGATCCCGCGCACCAGAATAAATGTAAGCATTCCGCGCTTCACCTTCTTGTCCTGCGCAATCAAATCCATCAGGCGATCGACGGAAGGCGGCCCGCCGGGAATATCCGTTGGCCGCGTTGGTAATCCGACCTGGTCCAGGTGGCGGATCGCGCGCTCGGCTTCGGCAGCGGAAATAACACCCAACCGCGCCGAAAAGCCGAAGGCGAGCGCCGTACCGGCGGCGACAGCCTCGCCATGGAGAAGCCGTTCGGAAAAGCCGCAGGCCGCCTCCAGCGCGTGGCCGAAGGTGTGGCCGAGATTAAGGAGCGCCCGGTCGCCGGTTTCGCGCTCGTCGCGCGCAACGATTGCAGCCTTGGCGCGGCAGCTCACGGCGATGGCGTGCTCGCGCGCCGAATTTCTGGAAGAATGGCCGCCCTTAAAGACGTCGCGCCAGTTCGCCTCCAGCCAGGAAAAGAACGCGGCGTCGCCGAGCAAGCCATATTTGGCGACCTCGGCATAGCCGGCGCGAAATTCGCGCTGCGGCAAGGTGTCGAGCGCGGCGGTGTCGGCGAGTACCAGGATCGGCTGATAAAACGCGCCGATGAGATTTTTGCCGTGAGCGGAATTGATCGCGGTCTTGCCGCCGACAGAGGAATCGACTTGCGCCAGCAGCGAGGTCGGGACTTGTACGTAATCTATTCCACGCCGCACCACGGACGCGGCGAAGCCGGCGAGATCGCCGATCACCCCGCCGCCGAGGGCGATAACAAGATCGCCGCGCTCGGTCCGCGCCGCAATGATCGCCTCGCAGACTTGCTCGAATACGCCAAAGCTCTTCGAGCCCTCCCCGACAGGAACGATAACGCGGCTCGTTGGCACGCCGGCTTCGGCCAGCGCGGTTTCGACAGCGGCAAGGTGATAACGTGCGACATTCTCGTCGGTGACAATCGCCACTTTGGCACCAGGGCGCAGCGCCGCAATGCGGGCGCCGAGCGAGGCGATTAGGCCGCGCCCGATGACGATGTCGTAGCTGCGGTCGCCGAGCGCGACCGTGACGGTTGCAGGATCGTTGCGAAGCGGCGCCGTCATGGACCGGCCTTTCGCTCGGGCGGTGCCGCCTCCTTCAGCCACGAGGCAAGCGCGGTCATGATGTCGGCAACGATGGCATCGTGCGCCACTTCGCGCGACTGCACGGTGAGGTCGGATTGCGCATAGATCGGCTCGCGCTCCACCAGCAACGTGCGCAAGGTTTCGCCGGGATCGGCGGTTTGCAACAACGGCCGATCATTGCGGCGCTTGTTGATCCGCCGCATCAGAACGTCAAGATCAGCTTTCAACCAAACGGAGACGCCCTTCGTCCGAATGGCGTCGCGCGTTGTCGGATTCGTGACCGCGCCGCCGCCGGTTGCCAGCACCTGCGGGCCACCCTCGAGTAGCCGCGCGATGACGCGCGCCTCGCCGCTGCGGAAGTACGCCTCACCGTGATGGGAAAAAATGTCGGCGATGGTCATACCGGCGGCTTTCTCAATTTCCGTATCGGCGTCGACAAACGGGATCGCCAGCCTGGCGGATAATCGTCGGCCCACCGACGACTTGCCGACCCCCATCATGCCGATCAGCACAATCGAGCGCCGCCCAAGCGCGGCCACAATGGCGGCCGGCGAAATGGTCGCGCTGGTGTCTTTTTGTAAAGCAATATCAGTCATATATCGTTAAAGCCGTGAGCGAGAGCTGGACGCCTTGTGGCCCAAGCCTGGAACATCCGGATCGCCTGCCGAATAACTTGCCAGCTTCGGGCGAACATGATCGTACTCGGTCCCGTTCGCCGGCACCAATAGGATGAGCGCGAGCGCCTGACGATGCCGAGCCTGATGCGGTTTCTTACCATCGTTGCGGTGCTGGGTTTGGCCATTTATGGCGGCCTCTACTCGCTCGCGCACTTCGTTCAGCCGAAACCACGGGAAATTACCGTTTCGGTCCCACCCGACAGATTTTTCAAGAACCGCTGAGGCCGAGGCCATGGTTCGACGGACAGCCCCGGAAGCGGTGCGGACGGCAAAACCTCCCGATCAACGCCTGGTCGCGCTTTTTCTCGACATGCTGGCGGCGGAGCGCGGCGCGGAGAAAAACACGCTCGCTGCTTACAGCCGCGACCTGGCTGATTTCACGTCCTGTCTCGGCGCTGTTGGCCGCTCGGTGGCAAGCGCCGCGACCGAGGATTTGCGCGCCTATCTGGGCGACCTGGCGACGCGCGGTTTGCGGTCGGCGACAGTAGCCCGCCGCCTCTCCGCGATTCGACAGCTCTATCGCTTTCTCTATGCCGAAGGCCGCCGCAAAGACGACCCTGCCGCCGTACTCGAAGGTCCAAAACGCGTCCGCACGCTGCCGAAAACACTTACGCTTGCGGAAGTTGATCGCTTGCTGCGCGTTGCCGGCCAGTGCGATCCGGCAGCGCCGCTATTGGTGCGCCTGCGCGCAGCCCGGCTCGTTTGTTTGGTCGAACTGCTTTACGCCACAGGCTTGCGGGTGTCCGAACTCGTCGCGTTGCCCGCTTCGGCCGCTCGCCGTGATGCCCGAGTTATTGTTGTACGCGGCAAGGGTAATAAGGAGCGCCTCGTCCCGCTCAACGATGCGGCCAAACGCGCGACGGCCCAATACCTCGGTCTTATGATCGAAGTGCGCGGCCAAGACGGCGCTGTCGCCGGATCGAAATGGCTTTTTCCATCGTTCGGCGATTCGGGGCATCTCACCAGGCAGCATTTTGCCCGCGAGCTCAAAGCGCTGGCCGCCGCCTCCGGACTGCGTGCGGCGCAACTTAGCCCCCACGTGCTGCGCCACGCCTTCGCCAGTCACCTTCTGCACAATGGCGCGGACCTGCGCGTAGTCCAGACGCTGCTCGGCCACGCCGACATTTCCACGACGCAGATTTACACCCACGTGTTGGAAGAGCGGCTGAAAAGCCTCGTCCGCGATTTGCATCCGTTAGCAGACGTCAATACTTGATGGCCTACATCTAACGCGCCGCGCCATCGCGAGGAACAACGCCACGCCCCGACCGCATGACGGTTAAAGTTGGAACCATTTTGTAATGCGCTCTTATCTCGACTTTGAAAAGCCGGTGGCCGAACTGGAGGCCAAGATCGAGGAAATGCGCGCGATGCAGAATGGCAGCGACGCCATCACTATCGTTGAAGAAATCAATCGCATCGAAGGCAAAGCTGCTCAGGCGCTCAAGGAACTCTATGCGGAGTTGACGCCGTGGCAGAAGACTCAAGTAGCGCGGCATCCGCAGCGGCCGCATTGCATCGATTACGTCGCACAGCTGATCGTCGATTTCACGCCGCTGGCCGGCGACCGCACCTACGGCGATGACGCCGCGATTGTCGGCGGCTTCGGCCGCTTCCAAGGCGAGAGCGTTTGCGTCATCGGCCACGAGAAAGGCTCGGACACCGACAGCCGGCTCAAGCACAATTTCGGCATGGCGCGCCCAGAAGGCTATCGCAAAGCGGCGCGGCTCATGGACATGGCCGACCACTTTGAAGTTCCGGTCATCGCGCTGATCGACACCGCGGGCGCGTATCCCGGTATTGGTGCCGAGGAGCGCGGACAGGCCGAGGCCATCGCGCGCTCGACGGAAGTCTGTCTACGCATCGGAGTGCCCAACGTCGCGACCGTCATCGGGGAGGGTGGCTCGGGCGGAGCAATCGCCGTTGCCACCGCCAACCGCGTCATCATGCTGGAGCACGCCATCTACAGCGTGATCTCGCCCGAAGGCGCCGCCTCGATCCTCTGGCGCGACGCCGCCAAAGCCCAGGACGCCGCTTCCAACATGAAGATCACGGCGCAAGATCTGCTTCGTCTGGGCGTCGTCGATACCGTCGTGCCGGAGCCGACCGGAGGTGCGCATCGCGACCCTCCCGCGACCATCGCCGCGGCCGGTGCGGCAATCGCCGAGGCGCTGGCCGAACTGCACGGGCTCGACCCCGCGACCATCGTTCGCCTGCGCCGCGAAAAGTTCATGGCGATCGGCCGCACGCTTAGCTGATTTTGCGAAAGCCTAAGCGGATCGCTTGCGAGGACACAATCCGCCGCAATCATGCCGTGATTAATGCGACCGAGCGGGACGACGGCGCATGCTGTATAAATGCTTGGTTTGGCGGTCAAATTTGCGGAAAATTTACCATTCATTCAGCGCCCTCATGGTCCATTGCAAAACCAGCGTCTTGCTTGGCTTGCTTAAGCTCCCTCGTAAGGATAACCATTGTTTCAGTGATGGCACGGGGACGGTTCCATCGGTCGGGGAGTATTGGTTTGATCCGCGCCAGCTTAGTCCGCGCGCTGACGGCGTCGGCGGTACTCGCCGGGGCATTGGCGCTTGCTGGCTGCTACGGTGAAGACGCTTACCAGCTTCCGACCAGGGCCATGAAGGAGCTGTCGCCGCAGACGCTGGCGCTGCTCGAAAAGAAGAATATGCCGAAGGACTCCCCGATCCTCGTCCGGATCTTCAAGGAGGAATCGGAGCTCGAAGTCTGGAAGCAGGATACCACGGGCCGCTTCCAAATTCTAAAGGTCTATCCGATCTGCCGCTGGTCGGGAGATCTCGGGCCGAAGGTCTACGAGGGCGATCGCCAGGCTCCCGAGGGCTTTTATTCCATCACGCCCGACCTGATGAATCCCAATTCCAATTACTACCTCGCGATCAATACCGGCTTCCCCAATTCGTACGACAAGGCCAACGGGCGCACCGGCGCGCTCCTGATGATCCACGGCGATTGTTCGTCGCGCGGCTGTTACGCCATGACCGACGAACAGATCGGTGAAATCTATTCGCTCGCCCGCGAATCCTTCCTCGGTGGCCAGCAGTCCTTCCAGATCCAGGCGTACCCGTTTCGCATGACGCCGCTGAATATGGCCCGCCATCGCACCAACCCGAACATGGCGTTCTGGAAGATGATCAAGGAAGGCAACGACCATTTCGAGGTGACGCATCTCGAGCCTAAGATCGACGTGTGCAATCGGCACTACGTGTTCGACGCCCAGCCCGCCAACGCATCGAAGTCGGTGGTGTTCATCCCGACCGGCCCTTGTCCGGCGTACACCCTTGCGCCGGAAGTCGCGAGCCTTGCTCTCGACAAAGAGCATAAGGACGACGCCCAGTACGCCCAGTTTGTCAGAATCAACACTCCGACCGCACCGATCAGAACCGGCCTCGACGGCGGCATGAACAGGGTCTTCCTGGCGCAGGTTGGCGGCAACATCCCGCCGGCAAGAAAAACCGCACCGCTGCCGGCGCAGCCGCCGCCCGTTGTCGTCGACAATGGCGGCGCTCAGCCGACGTTCGCAAGCCGCATGCTCGGCGGCCTGTTCGGATCGCCCGCGGCCGCGGACCCGGCGCGAGTCGCGGCCGCCAACACACAAGCGGTGGAGCGCGGCGAAGCTAACGGTGGCGGCTTCTTCAACAGCCTGTTCGCATCGAAGGAACACGAGCCGGCGGCGGTCCCGGCGCCGACGACGACTGCGACGGTCGAGCGTCCAAAAACCAAGCCTGCGCCACGTTATGAGACCGCCGCGACTACAACGAAGCCAAAGACCGAGCCGCATAGCACCGAACCGCGCAAGACAGAGCCTCAACAGACCGCGGCGGCCGCTGCGCCAAAAGCAAAGCCTGCTTCGCAGGAGCAAGAAGCCAACGCCGCAGCGCCCTCTGCAGCCACCGCCAGCCTGATGAAAGGCGCTCAAGCCGTGGTGCCGTCCGGCAACTTTGACAGCCGCTGGGGCGGATTGCAGTAATCAGGAATCGGTAGTCAGTGATCAGTAGTCAGAGTGCCAGCGAGGCCATCTGACTAGTAACCACTGGTACTGATTCCTGCTACGCGTAGCGCCCGTGGCAATGCTTGAATTTCTTGCCTGAGCCGCACGGGCAGGCCTCGTTGCGGCCGACCTTGCCCCAACTCGTCGGGTCTTTTGGATTACGTTCCGGCGCCGGCGCGTTGCGCGGTAGCGCAGCCGCTGCGGCAGCAGCGCTTCCGCCGATGCCGTGACGCGCCAGCGTTTCGGCGCCGGCCAGCGCCAGCGCCATCTCGTCTTCGCCGGTCATCGGATCGAGTTTGTGCGCTTCCATCATCGGCAGCGGTGACATCTGTTGGTCCGGCGGCGGCGAATCCATAACCTCGACGCGCATGAGCTGCGCGGTTACCGCTTCGCGCAGGCTTTGGCTCATCGCTTCGAACAGGCTGAAGGCTTCCGCCTTGTATTCGTTGAGCGGGTCGCGCTGGGCGTAGCCGCGCAGCCCGATCACCTGGCGCAGATGATCGAGCATGACCAAATGCTCGCGCCACAGATGGTCGAGCGTCTGCAGCAGGATCGACTTTTCGATGTAGCGGATGACGTCGGAGCCCCAGCGCGCGACTTTTGCCGCCATGTGCTCGTCGGCGCGGCGCTCGACGCGGGTGAAAATCTCCTCGTCGGCGATGCCTTCTTCCTTCGCCCATTCGTCCACCGGCAGATCGAGGCCGAGCACGCGCTTGAGCTCTTCCTTCAGGCCGGCCGTGTCCCATTGTTCCGGATAGGCGTTCTCCGGCACGTGCTTGGCGACCAGGTCGTCGATCGAGGTGTGGCGCATGTCGGCGATGATCTCGGCCGTGGTCTGGTCGTTCATCCACTCGACGCGCTGGTCGAAGATCACCCTCCGCTGATCGTTCATCACGTTGTCGAACTTGAGGATGTTCTTGCGGATATCGAAGTTGCGGGCCTCGACCTTCTGCTGCGCCTTCTCCAGCGCCTTGTTGATCCACGGGTGAACGATCGCTTCGTTCTCTTTGAGACCGAGCCGCGTCAGCATGCCGTCGAGCTTGTCAGTGCCGAAGATGCGCATCAGATCGTCTTCGAGCGACAGGAAGAATTTCGAGTGGCCGGGATCGCCCTGACGTCCGGAACGGCCGCGGAGCTGGTTATCAATACGGCGACTTTCGTGCCGTTCGGTGCCGAGTACGTAGAGTCCGCCGGCGGCCAGCGCCGTTTCCTTCAATCGCGCGACCTGGGCACGGATCTCCGCTGCGCGCGGGGATTTGTCGCGCGTCTGCCAGTCGTCGATGTCGGCCAGTTCCTGGCGAATGCGCATGTCGGCATTGCCGCCGAGCTGAATGTCGGTACCGCGGCCGGCCATGTTGGTGGCGATAGTGATGGCGCCCGGCACACCGGCCTGGGCGATGATCAGCGCTTCCTGCTCATGGTAGCGGGCGTTGAGAATGGCAAATACCTTGGCCTTCGAGGCACCCTCGTCGCCGGAATAAAGCGCGGCGAATGCGTTAGGGTCGGTGAAATCGTGCGCCTCCCAGCCCTGCTGGCGCAGCATTTCTGCAAGCTGCTCGGATTTCTCGATCGAGGTGGTGCCGACCAGCACTGGCTGGCCGCGGGTTTTGCAGTCTTCGATCAAAGTCAGGATAGCGCGGAACTTCTCCGCCGCCGTGCGATAGACCTCGTCATCGTCGTCGAGACGGACCATCGGCATGTTGGTCGGAATTTCCAGGACTTCGAGATTGTAGATGTCGAGGAACTCGTCCGCCTCGGTTGCCGCCGTTCCAGTCATACCGGCGAGCTTGTCGTACATGCGGAAATAGTTCTGGAAGGTGATGGAGGCGAGCGTCTGGTTTTCCGGCTGGACCGGCTGACGTTCCTTGGCCTCGAGCGCCTGGTGAAGCCCTTCCGAATAGCGCCGCCCCGGCATCATGCGGCCCGTGAACTCGTCGATGATGACGACCTCGCCGTTGCGAACGATATAGTCCTTGTCGCGCTGGAACAGCTTGTGCGCGCGCAGCGCCTGGTTGACGTGATGGACGACCGAGACGTTCTCGACGTCGTAGAGTGAATTGGATTTGAGCAGGCCGGCAGCGCGCAGGGCTTGCTCCATCTTCTCCATACCAACTTCCGTAAGCGTGACCGTGCGCTGCTTCTCGTCCAGCTCGTAGTCGGCCTTGTCGAGGCTCGGAATGTAGGTGTCGATCGTGTTGTAGAAGTCGGAGCGGTCGTCGAGCGGGCCGGAAATGATCAGCGGCGTGCGCGCTTCATCGATCAGGATCGAGTTGACCTCGTCGACGATGGCGTAGACATGGCCGCGCTGCACCATGTCTTCGAGCCGGTACTTCATGTTGTCGCGCAGATAGTCGAAGCCCAGCTCGTTGTTGGTGCCATAGGTGACGTCGCATTCGTATTCCTTCTTGCGCTGCTCGTCGTCGATGCCATGAACGATGACGCCGACCGTGAGGCCGAGGTACTTGTAGATCTGTCCCATCCATTCGGCGTCGCGCTTCGCGAGGTAATCGTTGACCGTGACGACGTGGACGCCGCGGCCGGCGAGCGCATTGAGGTAAACCGGAAGCGTGGCGACTAGCGTCTTGCCTTCGCCGGTCTTCATCTCGGAGATCTTGCCTTCGTGCAGCACCATGCCGCCGATCAGCTGAACGTCGAAGTGGCGCTGGCCAAGCGCGCGCTTGCCGGCCTCGCGCACGGTGGCGAATGCCGGCACCAGGAGGTCGTCGAGTGACGCTCCTGCGGCCAACTGCTTTTTGAAGTCCTCGGTCCGGGCGCGCAGCGCCTCGTCCGAGAGCTTTTCGATCTCTCCCTCCAGCGCGTTGATGGCGTCGACCCGCGTCCGATAAGTGCGGACGCGCCGGTCGTTGGCCGAACCGAATAGCTTGCGGGCGACGGCGCCGATCATCGCGTCAATATCCTTTCAATCTCGGACTGCCCCAGGGGTTTTGCTCTTCGCAATCGACGCTTGTCCAACCATCGGAAAATGCGGCGCTATTCGGGCTTCTACAAGGCGGCATGGAGCGCGTGAATACTGCGGGGACACATAAGAGGGGGTAGGTTTTATGTCAATGCGACGGGCTCTTCACGCGGTCGTTAGGATTCCTTCCGATTCTGCCATTGCCAAGGGGTGCTGTTTTCGGCGAGTGTCCGCGCCGCCAATTGCCGTTTTAGACAGGCGATTTGCCTATTTACCCAAAGGACCGCGTTCCATGGCCTTCACTCGCCCATCCGTTTGCTACGCGTTCGGCGCGCTGGCATTTGCTGCGCTTCTTGCGGTGCCAGTTGGTTCCTCATACGCGCAGGACAGCGATCCGCTGGTCGCCCGGGTCAATGGCGTCGACATTCGCCAGAGCGATATCGCGTTCGCCGAAGAAGAGATCGGCGGCAACATCCCGAATATGCCGCCGGCACAAAAGCGCGACTACCTCATCAACTATCTGGTCGATGTCGCGGTGATGTCACAGGCGGCCGAACAACAAAAGCTTGCCGATCGCCCCGAGGTGAAGCATCGGCTGACCTTCGACCGTAACAGGCTGCTGATGGAATCGATGCTGCAGGATGCCGGCCGCGCCGCCCTGTCCGACGCCGCCGAGCACCAAGTCTACGACGAGGCCATCAAGCAGGCGAAAAGCGAGGAGGAAGTGCACGCGCGACATATTCTCGTTCCGACCGAAGACGAGGCCAAGGCGATTCTCGTCCAGCTGAAGGGCGGCGCCGATTTCGCGACGCTCGCCAAGGAAAAATCGAAAGATCCGGGCGCGGCCGACGGTGGCGATCTCGGCTACTTCACTAAGGAGCAGATGGTCCCCGAGTTCGCCACGGTGGCGTTCAAGCTGGACAAGGGTCAGCTTTCCGATCCGGTGAAGACCCAATTCGGCTGGCACATCATCAAGGTCGAGGACAAGCGGACGAAGCCGACACCGACCTTCGATCAAGTCAAAGGCCAGATCGAGAATTTCGTCGCGCACCGTGCGCAAGCGCAGCTGGTCGAGAAGTTGCGCAGCGCCGCCAACGTCGAGCGCCTCGACAAGCCGATGGCGCCGGACCCTTCGCTCAATCCGGCCGCGCCGGCGAAGAAGTGACGACACAGGAATGAACCAAAGTCGTCATGCCCGGCCGTAAACTTGTTGCCGGGCATCCACGTCTTTATACACCTCGTCGAATGCAGAAATAGATGGCCGGGACAATCCCGGCCATGACGGCTTCATGAGGATACTGTGCCCACCCCGGTTTCCCCGCTTGCACCGGCTTCCTTTCCCGAAATGCCCCAGATCGCCGGAGTGCGACTGGCCACGGGGGCAGCTGGCATTCGCTACCCCGGACGTACCGACGTGCTAATCGCTCTGTTTGATCCGGGCACGACAGTCTCCGGCGTTTTCACCCAGTCGAAATGCCCGTCGGCGGCGGTTGATTGGTGCCGCGACCGCATCAAGGGCGGCGCTGCGAGCGCGCTCGTCGTTAACTCCGGCAACGCCAATGCGTTCACCGGCAAGTCAGGACGTGTGGCGACCAAGCTGACCGCCGAAATTGCCGCCGAGGCGGCACATTGCAAGCCCGGCGATGTGTTCCTCGCCTCCACTGGCGTCATCGGCGAACCGCTCGACGCCACGAAATTCGCTACCGTCATGGATCGCCTGGTAGCCGACGCCGCGCCGGGGAACTGGCACGACGCGGCCAAGGCAATCATGACGACGGATACGTTTCCCAAGGGCGCCGCCGCCATGGTGCGGATGGGCTCGCACGCCGTGACCATCTGCGGCATCGCCAAAGGCGCCGGTATGATCGCGCCGGACATGGGGACGATGCTGTCTTTCGTCTTCACCGATGCGCCGATCGCGCCCGCAGTGCTCAGATCTTTGCTCAAGGACGGAGTCGCGGACACCTTCAATGCGGTGACGATTGACGGGGATACCTCAACCTCGGACACGCTGCTCGCCTTCGCCACCGGCGCCGCCGAAGCCCACGGCGTCGCGAAGATCGCACGCGTGTCCGACCCGCGACTGCCGGCGTTCCGCAAGGGCTTTAATGCAGTACTTGCGGATCTCGCCGAGCAGGTTGCGCGTGACGGCGAAGGCGCGCGCAAGCTGGTCGAGATTCTGATCGACGGCGCGGTTTCAAAAAAATCAGCGCGGCGCATCGCGCTCTCGATTGCCAATTCGCCGCTGGTCAAGACCGCGATCGCCGGCGAGGACGCCAATTGGGGCCGCGTGGTCATGGCGGTTGGCAAGGCTGGCGAGCCCGCTAACCGCGACCGGCTTTCGATCTGGTTCAACGGCATCCGCGTCGCGCACAAAGGCGCCCGCGATCCGGGCTATGACGAAGCTGCGGTCTCCGAGGCGATGAAGAAACCGGAGATCACGCTCAAAGTCGGTCTTGGCCTCGGCAGGGGCCGTGACCGCGTGCTGACCTGCGACCTCACCAAGGAATACATCGCCATCAACGGAGATTACCGCTCTTAACTTTGCTTAAACCATTGCGGCGAAAGCGGTAAATGGACTGATAGTGTTGAAGCGCGCCTTTACCGTGCATTCTCTAGATTGAGGCCCGGTCGTGAGCGTCAAAGTTGTGCTTGTCGCCGCCTGCGCCCTCATCGACGCCGATGGCCGCGTGCTCATCGCTCAGCGCCCGGAAGGCAAGTCGATGGCGGGTCTCTGGGAGTTTCCTGGCGGGAAGATCGAGGCTGGCGAACGGCCGGAAGATAGCCTGATCCGCGAGCTGAAGGAGGAACTCGGAATCGTCGTCAGGGAAGAGTGCCTCGCGCCGCTGACATTCGCGAGCCACCTTTATCCCGACTTCCACTTGCTGATGCCGCTCTATGTCTGTCGCCGGTGGGAGGGAATCGTCACCGGCCAGGAGGCGCAAAGGCTGAAATGGGTGCGGCCGCACGACCTGCGCAACTATCCGATGCCGCCTGCCGACGAACCGCTGATCCCGCACCTGATGACGTTGTTATAGTGTGAACAAGAGATTCGAAGCCATGTTCAAGCGTTCAACTCAAGCAATTCGCACAGCGCTCCGCCGTTTCGCCAGTGACGAATGCGGCGCCACCGCCATCGAATACGCACTGATTGCTTCCGGCGTCTCCGTTGCCATTGTCGGCATCGTCGGCGGCGTCGGTTCGAACGTGAAGACCATGTTCAACAGTGTGTCCACCGCGCTGAAATAGGCGATCTCGCT
This sequence comes from uncultured Alphaproteobacteria bacterium, assembly GCA_963831165.1. Taxonomy (GTDB): domain Bacteria; phylum Pseudomonadota; class Alphaproteobacteria; order Rhizobiales; family Xanthobacteraceae; genus BOG-931. Next base: position 37,687 of record CAWHPC010000030.1, on the reverse strand, counting down.
CCGCTATCACCCCGCCTTCTCGCCAGTCGATATTTCGCGCGTGCCGAGCGCGTCGGCGAGCCGCACTTTCGCCGACCCTGGCCGCAGCGGCTGCTGCTGGTTTGGATGCGGCGCCCATCCTGACAGCCAGACGACCTCGAAGGTCGCGCGTATGCGGCCATCGTAATCGCCGAAGCGCTGGCCGTAAATTTCGGCCATCCGCATCAATGTCGCGCGCCGAAGCGGCACGCGGCGGCGATCGATCAGCGCGTTGGTCGCACCCATGCGCCGCAGGTCGCGCATCAGCGCAAACACAGAATCATATCGCACCGTGACGCGGTCGATATCGGTGACCGGAAGCGCAAAGCCCGCGCGCTGCAACAAGGCGCCGAGATCGCGCAAATCAGCGAATGGGGCGACCCGCGGCGAAGCGCCCGCTTCGACCTCGCTTTCAGCTACAGCGAAGGATTGCCGTAGTTCGGTGAGCGTCTCGCCACCGATCAGCGCGCCGAGAAACAATCCGTCAGGCTTTAGCGCGCAACGGATTTGCACGAGCGCGCCGGGAAGATCGTTGACGAACTGCAGCGCCAGTGCCGAAACCACGAGATCGAACGCGGCATCGGTAAAAGGCAGCGCTTCCTCGTCGGCGACAACGAGCGCAGATGCCGCCGCGCCCCCGCTTGGCGGCATTCTGTCCGCGCGCACAATCGTTCCGACCGAACCGAGGCTGGCGAGTGCTCTAAGCACCGCATCAGTGGGTGTGCCGAGATCGAGCGCCAAATCGAACCGCCGCAGTACCGCGGCAAGGCGTTCGGCAAGATCGGCGGCGACGCGATCAAGCAAAAACGTCGCCGGCTCTATCGCCGCCGCGCGTCGGCGACGGATGCGAAGCAGCTGGCGGTCGAAAATCAGCGGGCTGTCAGCTATCGGGCCTTCGGCCATGGGCGATTGTCTCACGTCAGCAGCTATGTGGGCAGCCATGTGTCTCAACTACAGGCCAAGAATGCTGGTGCGGTGACAATTCCAGGCCGGAGCGGTAGCGTGGCGTCATGGGGGACGTAACGGCAGAATCGCCGAGCATTGCACCCGCGCAACGGTTCAAACGGGCGGCGGATACGGCGCGCGCAATCCTCCGCGCGGCGCTCGATCTGGCTTTACCGCGCCTGTGCGCCGTTTGCCGGGCGCCCGTCGAAGGGCAGGGCCTTTGCCCGACGTGCTGGTCGAAGCTCTCGTTCATCAGCCGGCCCTATTGCGAACGGCTCGGCATCCCTTTCGTCTATGACCCCGGCCCCGGAATCCTCTCCATGGAGGCGATCGCCGACCCGCCGGCTTACAACCGCGCCCGCGCCGCCGTACGCTTTGACGAAATCTCCCGCGCGCTGGTGCATGCGCTGAAATATGGCGACCGGCTTGATCTCGCTCCGATGATGGGACGCTGGCTCGGCCATGCTGGCCACGAACTGCTCGCCGAGGCCGACGGCCTGATCCCGGTGCCGCTGCATTGGCGGAGGAATTGGGCGCGGCGCTTCAACCAATCGGCCATGCTGGCTGCCGCGGTCTCCGCTACCAGCGGCGTGCCGATTGCAACGGGCGCGCTCAAGCGCGTGAAGGCGACCGTACAACAGGTTGGCCTAAGCCGAACCGAACGCGCCGCAAATGTTCAGGGCGCGTTCCGCGTACCCGCGGAAGCGAAGGTGGCAGTTGTCGGCCGCAGGCTCATTCTGATCGACGATGTGTTGACGTCCGGCGCCACCGCCGAGGGCTGCGCGCGAGCCCTGCTGCGTGCGGGCGCCGCCAACGTCGACGTTCTGGTCTTCGCCAGGGTTGCCGATGCGGTGCGAACATCCATATAAAGACTTGCAACATATGGGGATTTGGTAGACTTAACGCGCCGTTATGACTTCTGTCGACATCTACACTCAGAAATACTGCCCATACTGCCATTGGGCGAAAGAGCTGCTTTCGCGCAAGGGCTTAACCTTCCGTGAGATCGACATCACGGGAAACGCGCAGACGCGGCACGAAATGTTCGAGCGTACCAACGGTCGCACTTCAGTGCCGCAGATTTTTATCGGCGCGACTTATGTCGGCGGCTGTGATGACCTCTACGCTCTAGAGGATGCCGGCAAACTCGATCCGCTGCTCGGGCAAAGCGAAAGCCCGCCGGCATGAGCGCGGCTTCTCACTCGGCTTTCAAAGTCGGTCTCGTTCAAATGCGTTCGGGCGTCGATCCGCAGGCGAACCTCGCTTCAACGCTGGCCGCAATCGAACAGGCAAAACGCGCCGGCGCCGCCTACGTGCTCACGCCGGAAATGACCAACATCATGGAGATCAAGCGCGAGCGCCTGTTCGCCACGATCACCGATGAAGAAAGCGATCCCACGCTTGCGGCGCTGCGCGAGGCTGCCCACCGGCTTTCGCTTTACGTTCATATCGGTTCGCTCGCCATCAAGGCCTCGCCGGACCGGGCGGCGAACCGCTCGTTTCTGATCGACCCGCGCGGCGAGGTGGTCGCGCGATACGACAAGATCCACATGTTCGACGTCGATTTGGCGAACGGCGAAAGCTACCGCGAGTCGCGCACTTACCGTCCCGGAGAACTCGCCCTGGTCGCCGATCTGCCGTGGGGCCGGCTCGGCGTGACGATCTGTTACGACTTGCGTTTTCCGGCGCTTTATCGCGCGCTGGCGGAAGCCGGCGCTTCGTTCTTCTCGATCCCGTCAGCCTTCACTCTGCAGACCGGAGAGGCGCACTGGCACGTTCTGATGCGCGCCCGTGCGATCGAGAACGGTTCGTTCGTATTCGCTGCCGCGCAAGGCGGCAAGCACGAGAACGGGCGCGAGACCTTTGGTCATTCACTCGTCGTCGATCCGTGGGGCCGCATTCTTGCCGAGGGCGGCAGCGAACCGGGCGTGATCCTCGCCGATGTCGACCCGGCAGAGGTCGCGGCGGCGCGTTCGCGGATTCCGTCGCTGCTTCACGGCCGGCGCTTCGAGGTGATCGAACCCCTGGCCGAGCCGACCTACCTGCACGCGGTGCGAGAGCCGGTATGATCCGCTACGCGCTCAACTGCGAGCAGGGCCACACGTTCGAGAGCTGGTTCCAGAACTCGGCGGCCTACGACAAACAAGCCAAGCGCGGTCTGGTCGCCTGTCCGATCTGCGGCTCCGCCAAGGTGGAGAAGGCGATCATGGCGCCGCGGCTCTCGCGTGCCGAGCCGGCTGACGCGTCGCCTCCGATGCCAACACCAATGCCGATGCCGCCAACTCCGGCGCTGCCGGTACCGATGCCAGCCAAAGCGCCGGTCAGCGTGATGTCGCCGCCGGAGCGTGAACTGCGAAAGAAACTGAAAGAGCTGCGCGAGCACATCACCAAGAACTCGGACTATGTCGGCGGGCGTTTTCCCGAGCAGGCGCGCAAGATCCATTACGGCGAGATCGAGCACCGCTCGATCTACGGCGAAGCGTCGCCGGACGAAGCCAAGGAACTGCACGAAGAGGGCATTGAATTTCATCCGCTGCCGATTTTGCCCGACGAATTTAATTGATCGGCTCTAGTACGCCCACAGCAGCAGGCCGACGCCACAAACCACTAGCAGCATGCCCAGGGCTTCGCGCACAGTGGTGTGATGACCGAAGGCAAAGCGCGCGATCACTTGAGCGAACAACACCTCGATCAAGGCGAGCGTCCGCACGCTCGCAGCAGTAGCGAGCGCGAACGCCAGAAACCAGAACTGCGAGGCGACGGCGCCCGCCAATCCGGCGAGCAGCGAGGGCTTCCAGGCGCGGACAATGGCAAGCAGTACCGTAGGATTGCGAACGCCGAGATAGAGCGACAGCAACACCGCCTGCATGGCAATGCCGATGGCAAGCGTGAATGTGGCGGCGGCCATATAGTTGGTGGACTGGAGGCTAAGAATGCCGCCGCGAAAGCCGATCGCCGAAAGCGCAAACATCCCGCCCGACGCAAGCCCGATGAGCGTTGGCCTCACGCCGCCGACCATGCCTCCCGGCTTGGTCGACATGATCACGACGCCCGCGGTGGCGATGACGATCGCGATCATCATCGGTCCGGTCAGCGTATCGCCGAGAAAAACCAGGCCGAACACCGCAACTTGAATTGGTTCGGTCTTGGTGTAGGCGATGGTGACGACGAATGAACGCTCGCCCATTGCCGCGAGCATCAGGGCAGTGGCTGCGACCTGCGCGCAAGCGCCATCGATCACCCACGGCCAAAAAATCAGCCCTGGTTTCGGCAGCGCCGCATGTGTCGCAATAAGTTCGCCGGCAAGAAAAATCAGCACGAAGGGCAGGCCGAACAGAAAACGCACATGGGTCGCGCCGACGGTGCCGAGGCTCGCCGTCAGCTCGCGCTGCATCGCGTTGCGTAACGTTTGAGCGAAGGCGGCGATGACAGTGAAGACGGCCCAGAGCCAGGGCGCGGCCATTACGCGGCTTTCTCCGCGACGATCATGTAGTTGACGTCCATGTCGGTGGAGAGCTGCCAGCGGTCGGCAAACAAATTATAGATCACGCCGGTCTCGCCGGTGATGCGCAATCCGCTCTGCTCGACGGCGATCTCGAGTTCGTCCGGCGTTACAAACTTGTCCCATTGATGGGTGCCGCGCGGCAGCCAACGCAAGATGTATTCGGCGCCGACAATCGCCAGCGCGTAGCTTTTGGCGGTGCGATTGAGCGTGGCGAGGAACATCAGCCCGCCGGGTTTTACCGTTTCGGCGGCAAGCTCAACGAACAGGCCGACATCGGTCACATGCTCGACCACTTCCATCGCGAGAACGACGTCGAAGCTTTCGCCCGCTTGCGCCAGCGCTTCCGCGGTGGTGTTGCGATAGTCGATGTTCAGACCCGACCGGGCAGCGTGCTGTTGCGCTACCGCAATGTTGCTCTCCGAAGGATCGACGCCGACGACGGATGCGCCGAGCCGCGCCAACGGCTCGCAAAGAATGCCGCCGGCGCAGCCGATATCCAGGATCCGCAAGCCGGCGAGGCTGTCGAGCCGCATCGGATCGCGGTTGAAGTATGCGGCGGCCCGGTCGCGGATGTAAGCAAGCCGCACCGGATTGAACTTGTGTAGCGCCGCCATTGGCCCGTGCGGGTCCCACCACTGCCGGGCGATGCGTGAGAAGCGCGCGACTTCTTCCGGGTCGATGGTGCTGTCCGGTATCTCTCGAACCATGCGTCCCTTCAGTTGGTTTTGCTCCTCTTTCTATGCCGCAAGGCGAGGCGGCTCAATCACCTTCGGGGGCGCCGGCCCACTTAACCGCGACAATGAGCGCGGGTTGCGCTCGTCTGCAGCTTGAACGAGGATGTTAGCCAACATCGGCTCCGCATTGTGAAATGAGAAGCCGAACACACGGGGAAGATGTCAAGAACGGGAGGAACGCATATGCGGAAGGTCTCGCAAGGATTCTTGCAAAAAGTCTTGTATGGCTTTGCCGGCTTGGCGCTGTGCGCTGTCGGCTCGGCCAGCGCGCAGGACACCATCAAGATCGGCATCATCATGCCGTATTCCGGCCAGTTTGCCGACACCGCCGCGCAAATGGACAACGCCATCAAGCTCTATATGAAGCAGCACGGCGACACGGTCGCCGGCAAGAAGATCGAACTGATCCGCAAAGACACCGGCGGTATTGCTCCGGACGTCGCCAAGCGGCTCGCGCAGGAATTGATCGTGCGCGATCACGCCGACATCCTCGGCGGTTTCGTGCTCACGCCTAATGCACTGGCGGCCGCCGATGTGTCCGCGGAAGCGAAGAAATTCATGGTGGTGATGAATGCGGCAACCTCGATCATCACGCTGAAATCCCCCTACCTCGTCCGTACATCAACGACCACCCCGCAGCTCAACCAAACGTTCGGCACCTGGGCAGCAACGCACGGGATCAAGACCGTGTACACGATGGTCTCTGATTACGGTCCCGGGATTGACGCCGAACAGGCCTTTCAACTTGGCTATAAGGAGGCGGGCGGCGAGATCGTCGGTTCCGTTCGCTTCCCGGTCGCAAATCCTGACTTCTCTGCCTTCGTCCAGCGCGCCAAAGACACGAACCCGCAAGGAATCTACATCTGGATCCCGGGCGGTGCGCAGCCGGCCGCCATCGGCAAGGCGCTGGCTGAGCGCGGCATCGACGCCTCCAAGGTCAAAATCCTCGGCCAGGATGCGCTCGCCGGTGAGAGCGCGGTCAAAGCCATGGGGGATGCTGCTCTCGGTATCATCACCTGTGGAGAATATGACTACAATCTCAATCTGCCGCTGAACCATGAATTCGTGAAGGCCTACAATGCCGAGTTCAAGCGCAATCCCGATTTCTTTTCAATCGGCGGCTATGACGGCATGCACCTGATCTACGCGACTTTGGAGAAGACCAAAGGCAACACCGATGGCGACGCATTGATCGCGGCCGCCAAGGGCATGAGCTGGATGAGCCCGCGCGGCCCAATGAGCATCGACCCGGAAACCCGCGACGTCGTGCAGACGGTTTACATCCGCCGCGTCGAAAAAGTCGGCGACGAGCTGCGCAACGTCGAGTTCGACAAGGTCGAAAACGTCAAGGATCCGGTGAAGGAGCGCATGAAGAAAGCAGGGACGCTGAAATAAACCCTTGGCAACGGCCAAACGCATGAGCAAGACAAAACGCCGCGGACAGTTATGTTCGCGGCGTTTTCCTTGCGGCAAGGCATTGCTTACTCAACAGCCAAACTGGAGGAAACGATGAAGCGCGTTTTTCTCATTTGTACGCTGGCTGTCGCCGCAACGGCGTTGGCGACCGCGGGCCAAGCCCAGGAGATCGTGAAGATCGGAGTCATCAATCCCTATTCCGGCCAGTTCGCCGACACCGCCGCGCAGATGGACAATGGCATCAAGCTCTACATCAAGGAGCATGGCGATACGGTGGCGGGCAAGAAGATCGAACTTATTCGCAAAGACACCGGCGGAGTGGCGCCCGACATTGCCAAACGGCTGGCGCAAGAGCTGGTTGTCCGCGACCATGCCGACATTCTGACGGGCTTTGATCTTACCCCTAATGCGCTTGCGGCCGGCGACGTTTCCGCCGAAGCAAAGAAGTTCATGGTGATCATGAACGCGGCGACTTCGATCATCACGGCGAAATCGCCCTATATCGCCCGCGCCTCGCAGGCGAGTCCGCAAGTGAACTATACGCTTGGTGTGTGGGCCGCCAAGCAAGGCATCAAAAGGATGTATACGATGGTCTCGGATTACGGTCCGGGAACAGATGCCGAGACGTGGTTCATCAACGGCTTCAAGGAAACCGGCGGTCAGATCGTCGGGTCGGTGCGCTTCCCGGTCGCCAATCCCGACTTTTCGGCGTTCGTTCAGCGCGCTAAGGATGAGAGTCCCGATGGAATCTTCGTCTTCGTTCCAGGCGGTGTGCAGCCCGCCGCGGTCGGCAAGGCGCTGGCCGAGCGCGGAATCGATGCCAGCAAGACGCGCATTTTGGGCCAGGACGCTCTCGCCGACGACACCACGATCAAGAGCCTGGGCGAACTCTCGATCGGGCTGACGACGGGGACGATCTACAATTACAATCACGAATCGGCGTTGAACCGTAAGTTTGTGACCGCTTACATGGCGGACTACAAACGCCCTCCAGATACCTTTTCTATTGGCGGATATGACGGCATGCACCTCATCTACGAGGCGCTGAAGAAAACCGGCGGCAACACCGATGGCGACGCATTGATCGCCGCCGCCAAGGGAATGACCTGGGAAAGCCCGCGCGGCCCGATCCTGATCGACCCGGAGGCTCGCGACATTGTCCAGACCGTGTACCTCGGCAAGGTCGCAAAAGTGGGCGACGTTATCCGCTACGTCGAGTTCGACAAGGTCGAAAACGTCAGGGATCCGGCTAAGGAGCGCATGAAGAAGTAAGACAACTAGAGTGTAGGCCGCGGGCGACCGGGCGGCTAAAATCCAAACAGTCGCGAGGCCAAGGCAAAAACCGCCAATAGTGGATTTCGTGGGGCGTTTGTTGCCGGCAGGTTGGCACTCTCAGCATCAAACAAAAACGGGAGGAAGTGATGAAACGTCTGTTGCTTACTAGCGTCCTGGCTTTCGCCACAGCCGCACTAGCGAGCGTGGGCCATGCCCAGGACGTCGTGAAGATCGGGATCATCAATCCGTATTCCGGCCAATTCGCGGACACCGCCGCACAGATGGACAATGCCATCAAGCTCTACATCAAACAGCACGGCGATATGGTTGCTGGCAAGAAGATCGAACTCATCCGCAAGGATGTCGGCGGGGTCGCCCCGGATATTGCCAAGCGGCTAGCGCAGGAACTCATCGTGCGCGACCACGTCGACATCCTCGCCGGCTTCGATCTCACACCTAACGCGCTGGCCGCCGGCGCCGTCTCCGCGGAAGCGAAGAAATTCATGGTGGTCATGAACGCGGCAACGTCGATCATCACCACCAAGTCGCCCTACATCGCCCGGACCTCCGCGACCACGCCGCAACTGAATCAGACGTTGGGCACCTGGGCGGCCAAGCAAGGGATCAAGCGGATCTACACCATGGTCTCCGACTATGGTCCAGGCATCGACGCCGAAACGGCCTTCCATACCGGCTTCAAAGAGGCCGGGGGCGAGATTATCGGGTCCGTTCGCTTCCCGGTCGCCAATCCGGACTTCTCCGCGTTCGTCCAGCGCGCTAAGGACGAGAGTCCCGATGCGATCTACATCTGGATCCCGGGCGGCGCGCAGCCCGCCGCCGTTGGCAAGGCTTTGGCCGAACGCGGAATCGATGCCCGCAAGACGAAAGTGCTGGGCCAGGATGTGCTAACGGACGACCACGTGCTCAAGAGCTTGGGCGACCAGTCGGTCGGCATCACGACGGTGGCGATTTACAATTACACTCACAATTCAGCCCTAAACCATGAGTTCGTGACCGCCTATAAGGCCGACTACAATCGCAATCCGGACATCTTCTCCATCGGCGGCTATGACGGCATGCACCTCATCTACGAGGCACTAACGAAGACCGGTGGTAACACCGATGGCGACGCGCTGATCGCCGCCGCCAAGGGGATGAAGTGGGAAAGTCCGCGCGGCCCCATCCTTATCGATCCGCAGACGCGTGACATTGTACAGACAGTTTATATCGGCCGGGTCGAGAAAATCGGCGGCGAGTTGCACAACGTCGAATTCGACAAGGTCGAGAACGTCAAGGATCCGGTGAAAGAGCGCATGAAGAAAGAATGAGGTAAATCTCAATCAGCGTTTGCCAAGCCAAAACGCCGCGGACAACAACGTTCGTGGCGCTATGCTTTGTTGGTCAAGTGAGGCAAAGTGAAGCCTTAACGAAGAAAACTGGAGGATACAATGAAGCGTCTTTTGCTCGCCGGTTTTGTTGCTGCATCCGCAAGCCTCGCAGCAACGGCGGGCCATGCCCAAAGCACGGTGAAGATTGGCCTGATCATCTCGTATTCCGGGCAGTTCGCCGACACCGCGGCGCAGATGGACAACGGCATCAAGCTCTACGTGAAGCAACATGGCGACATGGTCGCCGGCAAGAAAATCGAATTTGTCCGCAAGGATACCGGCGGTATCGCGCCCGATGTCGCCAAGCGGCTCGCCCAGGAGCTCGTCGTTCGCGATCATGCCGACATCATTGCCGGTTTCGCGCTAACGCCGAATGCACTCGCCGCCGGCGACGTTTCAGCGGAAGCCAAGAAATTCATGGTGGTGATGAATGCCGCGACCTCGATCATCACCACCAAGTCGCCGTACATCGCCCGAACGTCGGTGACGCCGCCGCAGCTCAATCAGACGTTCGGCACTTGGGTGGCAAAGCACGGGGTCAAGACGGTGTATACGATGGTCTCCGATTACGGTCCGGGCATAGACGCCGAAACTGCCTTCCACCTTGGGTTCAAGGAGGCCGGCGGCACGATCGCCGGCTCGGTTCGCTTCCCAGTCGCCAATCCGGATTTCTCCGCCTTTGTGCAACGCGCCAAGGATGTAAACCCGGATGCCATCTACATCTGGATTCCCGGCGGCGCACAGCCGGCCGCGGTCGGCAAAGCGCTGGCCGAACGCGGCATCGACCCAATGAAAGTCAAAGTGTTGGGCCAGGACGCGCTCACCTTCGAGAGCACGCTCAAGAGCATGGGGGACATGGCACTCGGCATCATCACAGTCGCCCACTACGATTACAATCACAGTTCGCCGCTTAATCATGAATTCGTGAAGGCTTACAATGAGGAGTTCCACCGCAATCCGGACATTTATTCGATTGGTGGCTACGACGGCATGCACCTGATCTATGAAGCCCTGAAAAAGACAGGCGGTGCCGCCGATGGGGATTCACTGATCGCGGCCGCGAGGGGCATGAGCTGGGAAAGCCCGCGCGGCCCAATCTCCATTGACCCGGAAACGCGCGACATCATTCAGACGGTCTATATTCGTCGGGTCGAGAAGGTCGGTGGCGAACTGGTCAACGTCGAGTTCGACAAAGTCGAGCGCGTCAAAGATCCGGTGAAGGAGCGGATGAAAAGCAACTGATGCGGCAATACGGCACACTTTAGGCTGACGGCGACCGCCCGCCTCAAATAACGCCCTTCGCAAGGAGTTACGAACCTCGCGCCGCGAAGCGTCGATTTTTCGCGGCGCTTTTCTTTGTTGTCAGAAGTCGGGCATTCTCAACGTCAACAAACAAAAGGGGAGGATACGATGAAGCGTTTTCTGTTCGCAGGCGTCGTCGCTTTCGTGCCAAGCCTTTTGGCGACCGTCGGCCATGCGCAAGACACCGTCAAGATCGGCATCGTCATGCCGTACTCGGGCCAGTTTGCCGATCCGACGACTCAGGGGGACAATGGCATCAAGCTTTATCTCAAGCAGCATGGCAACAAGCTTGGCGGTAAAAATGTCGAACTGATCCGCAAGGATGATGGCGGCATCAATCCGCCGGTTGCCAAACGGCTGGCGCAGGAATTGGTGACTCGCGATAACGTCGATCTCCTCGCCGGTTTCCAACTGACACCGAACGCACTTGCCGCCGCCGATGTTTCCGCCGAAGCCAAGAAGTTCATGGTGGTCACCAATGCGGCTACCGCGATCATCACCACCAAGTCGCCGTATATGGCGCGCGTCTCGTTCACCATTCCGCAGCTCAACCAAACTCTTGCTACCTGGGCGGCGGAACAGCACGGGCTGAAGAACGCCTACATCATGGTCACGGACTACGGCCCGGGCATCGACGCCGAGGCCGCTTTTCAGAAGGGCTTTAAGGGAGCCGGGGGCGATATTATCGGAGCCGTGCGCATGGCGGTGCAGAGCCCGGACTTCTCGGCCTATGTGCAGCGCGCCAAGGATCTCAATCCGCAAGGCATTTTCATCATGATCCCGGGCGGCGCCCAGCCCGGCGCGTTCGGTAAGGCGCTGGCCGAACGCGGCATTGATCCACAGAAGATCGAGATTTTCGGCCAGGCCGAAATCACCGACGAACATGCGCTCGCCAGCATGGGCGACGTCGCGATCGGCATCATTACCGCGAGCCACTACGACTACAATCATCACTCGAAGCTGAACGATGAGTTCGTGCGAGCCTACAAGGCCGAGTTCCAGCGCAATCCTGACTTCTTTTCCGTCGGCGGCTACGACGGTATGCACCTGATTGACCTGGCGCTGCAAAAGTCCGGCGGCAAGACCGACGGCGATTCGCTGATCACTGCCGCTAAGGGAGCCAGCTGGCAAAGCCCGCGTGGCCCAATCTCCATCGATCCGGAGACGCGCGACATCGTTCAGACCGTCTATATCCGCAAGGTGCAGAAGGTCGACGGCCAGCTGCTCAATGTGGAGATTGCCGCCATCCCCAACGTCAAGGACCCGTTCAAGGCGGCGATGAAGCAGTAAGGTCGCTGTTGGGCTGTAACCCTACTGTCCTTGCCTTTAAATCTGATGCGGTGGGCCGGAAATTAGTTGGCCGGCCGACGTGTCGTCCGTTACGTTGTCCGCCAATTCATCGAGGCTAACCGGCTATGCTTCCTCCCGTTTTCGGCGTTCTGTTCGACGGCCTGGCCTACGGCATGCTGCTGTTCCTGCTGTCGGTCGGGCAGTCGGTGACGCTGGGCATGATGAATTTCATCAACCTCGCGCATTGCAGTTTCGCGATGCTCGGCGGCTACGTCACCGTCGCCTTGATGAGCCGCTATGGCGTGCCGTTTTTCGCCACGCTGCCCTGCGCCTTTGTCGTTGCGGCCGTAGTCAGCGTCGCGTTCGAGCAGACTTTCTTCCGCCGGCTGTATCGGGCCAGCGAGCTCGATCAAGTGCTGCTCACCATCGGCATTGTCTTTATTTCAGTGGCGGTCGCCGCATACGTCTTCGGAACCGACCAGCAACCGTTGCAGCTGCCGGGTTACTTGCGCACTTCGCTCACCTTCATGGGCCTGCGCTTTGCCGTCTATCGGCTCATTCTGGTCGGGCTCGCGCTGCTCATAACCTTGGCGCTCGTGGTGGGGATCGAATACACCCGGTTCGGCGCCCGGGTGCGTGCCGCGGTCGATAACGAACGCATGGCGCGCGGCCTCGGCATCGACGTCGACCGTACCTTCGCCATCACCTTTGCGCTTGGCAGCGGGCTTGCCGGGCTTGGCGGCGCATTGGCGATCGAGATCATCGGGCTCGATCCATCGTTCGCGCTGACCTACCTGATCTATGTTCTCATCGTTGTCTCGGTCGGCGGCCTGGGCTCGATTGCAGGTTCGTTCGCCGCCGCTATCGTGCTCGGCATCAGCGATGTTGCCGGCAAGTACTACGTTCCCCAGCTCGGTGCGTTTCTCATCTATCTCGTCATGATCACGCTGTTGATGTGGCGCCCGCTCGGCCTCCTTGGGAGACGCTAAGCAATGGCGCTCGCCGAGAAGGTGACGAGTCCGCTCGCCTATCTGCAGGCGCAGACCCGGTGGCGGCCGATCGAGATCGTGTTCTGGCTGGCGGCGCTGCTGCCTTACGTGCTGTTTCCGAATTATCTCTCGCTCGCCAGTCAGATCGCCATTACCGCTTTGTTCGCGCTGTCGCTGGATTTGATCCTCGGCTATGCCGGGATCGTTTCGCTCGGCCACGCCGCCTATTTCGGGGTCGGCGCCTACACCGCCGGCCTCGTTTCAAAACATGGCTGGGGCGAGCCGTTGACCGGGCTTGCCATGGCGGCGCTTGCCGCTGGCATCGTCGGCTATGCCACGAGTTTCGTCATCTGCCGGTTTCGGCATCTCGCGCTGATCATGCTCACCACCGGTTTCGGGCTGTTGCTGGCGGAACTTGCTAACAGTTTGGGTTGGTTGACCGGCGGCATGGACGGTCTGCAGGGCATCCATACCTGGAAGCTGTTGGGCTATTTCCACTTCGACCTCTATGGCTACACGGCATACAGCTACGCACTTGCCGTGCTGTTCGTCCTGTTCTTGTTTGCCCGGCGGCTCATTCATTCGCCGTTTGGATTGTCGCTGCGCGGCATCCGCGAAAATTATGTGCGCATGCCCGCCATCGGCGCGCCGAGACAAGCCCATCTGCGCACCATCTACACCATCGCTGCCTGCATCGCCGGCGTAGCCGGCGCGCTATTGGCGCAGACCACCGAAACCGTGTCGCTGGATTCGCTCGGCTTCGAGCGCTCCGCCGAAGTGGTCGTCATGCTCGTGCTCGGCGGCGCCGGAAGGCTTTACGGCGGACTGGTCGGCGCCATCATCTTCATGGTCGCCCGCGACCAGTTTTCAGGCATCGAACCGCAATTCTGGTATTTCTGGATCGGCATTCTGCTGGTTGCCGTGGTGATGTTTCTTCCCAACGGCATTCTCGGCGGTCTGGCGAAGCTGACGTTGCGCTGGAGTCGGTCGTGAGTTTGCCGGCGCTTGCGACCAGGGGCCTGGCGAAGAGTTTTGGCTCGCTGGTCGTGGCGAGCAACATCGAGATCGAGTTGCCGCAAGGCGTGCGCTACGCACTGATCGGACCCAATGGCGCCGGGAAGACCACGCTGATCAATCTGATGACCGGAATGCTGCGTCCGGATGCCGGCCGCATCCTGCTCGACGACGCCGACATCACGGCGTTGGCGCCGGATCACCGGGTACGGCGCGGGCTGGTTCGCACCTACCAGATCAACTCGCTGTTTCCGCATCTGACGACACTCGAATCGGTGACGCTAGCGGTGTGCGAGCGCAGCCGTGCGGCGCGAACCTGGTGGCGCCAGCTTCCCGCCTATAGCCACGAAATCGATGAAGCTTACGGCATTCTTTCGGCGCTCAATCTCGATGCGGTCTGCAACCGCACGACGCGCGAATTGGCCTACGGGCAGCAGCGCCTGCTCGAGATCGCGCTGGCGCTCGCGACCCGTCCGAAGGTTTTGTTGCTCGATGAACCGGCGGCGGGCGTGCCGCGCGAAGAGAGCAAGGAATTGTTTGCCGCCATCGCCGGGCTCTCGCGCGAAGTCACCGTTCTGTTCATCGAGCACGACATGGAGCTCGTGTTTCGCTTTGCCTCCCGCATCATCGTGATGGTCGGCGGGCGGGTTCTGGTCGAAGGCAGCCCGCAGGAGATCGCCTCCGATCCGCGAGTGCGCGCGGTCTATCTCGGCAAAGCACTCGACAAGACGCCGGCGAGAGTGGACCCATGACCGAGCCGCTGCTTTCGCTCGAGAATGTGCGCGCCGGCTACGGCCCCGCTGTCGTGCTCGACGGCGTATCCCTGTCACTGCCCGAACGCGCCAGCCTCGCGGTGCTCGGCAGGAACGGTGTCGGGAAGTCCACGCTCCTTCTCACCATCATGGGTTACACGCAAGTCGCTCGCGGACGCGTCGTCTGGCGGGGCGAGGACATCACCCGCCGTCCGCCGCACCGCCGCGCGGTCGCCGGCATCGGCTGGGTGGCGCAGGAACGGGAGATTTTCGCTTCGCTGAGTGTCGAGGAAAACCTGACTGTCGCCGCCCGCGCAGGGCGCTGGGATCTTCCGGCGGTCTACGATCTGTTTCCTCGTCTCGCCGAGCGAAGAGGCAATTTCGGCAATCAACTGTCCGGCGGCGAACAGCAAATGCTGGCGATCGCGCGCGCGCTCATGACCAATCCGGCGTTGCTGTTGCTCGACGAGCCGCTCGAAGGACTGGCGCCGATCGTCGTCGAGGAACTCGCCGCGGCCATCCGCCGCATGACCAGCGAAGGCGCCAACGCCTTTATCCTGGTGGAGCAACACGCCGATATCGCTCTGTCGCTGACGCAATCCGCGCTCGTTATCGAACGCGGTCGCATCGTCCACAGCGGCGGCTCAGCGCAATTGTTATCCGATCACGGTGCGCTCGACCGGCTGATCGGGTTGCGGCTGGCGGAAGCATAAAGTCAACTCGTTTATTGGAACGTCACGGCCGCAAGCGCGCGGTTGACCTTGGCCGGCGGCCAGATAGTGACGGGCCCAGGCGCTACGCCCGGCCTGGCGATATTGGTGCCTTGTCCGGGCTGGTTCAGGATTCGCTGCCCAGCCGCGTTCGAGACGCTCACGGCACCTTCGATAAGCAACACGCCGAGCGCCTGATCGTCGATCGGCCCGGCCCAGAATTCCGTCCCGCGAATGCCGATAACGGCGACAGGTGTCGTGACGCTGACGCGAGAGGTCACCAACTTCGACAATTGGCCGGTTAGAAACCGGAACGCGCCGACCACTACGAACCTGATGGTTCTCCGGCGCGCCGCGGGATTGAAGACGTATGTATCGAGCGTCAGCTTGGTCTTCTCTGCGAGCGTCAGTCGCGTATTGTCTACGAACGTGATTTCCAGTCGCGCCGCTTCGCCGGTTGACACAATCTCATTACGAAAAACAGGCGCACTAAGGCTAAGTGCTCGTGCCACGCTGCCATGGGTAGCGTTCGCTTCTCCCTGGATACGGCTGACCGTGCCAATCGCTTCTTGCGCTGCGGCCTGACTGCCCGCGAAACCGGACAGAAGCATCACTGCAATGACAATCAGCCGATGGAGCATGCAGTTGCCCGTCGGAAATACCATCGATTTGTCTCGCACACTACGAGTGTGTGCCCAATGCCGCAAGCGCGATGCGAGGCGGACATTTTGTTGACCGCAAAGCCGCGGCTCTGCATTCTGTCATTTCGCCCTTTTTTCGCCGCGAGTACCCGATGACGATCAGCGAGCAACAAAGTCAGGCATTCAAGGAGTTCGAGAGAACCGGCTGGGCCAAACAAGCCGAGCACTACGATTTTCTTGTCGGCCAAATGACGCGCCAGGCCGTCGATCCGATGCTCGCCGCCGTCAACGCGAAGCCGGGGGCCAAGCTGCTGGATGTCGCAAGCGGACCCGGCTATGTCGCGGCAGAAGCCACGCGTCGCGGCCTCGAAGTGATCGGCACCGACATCGCAGACGACATGGTCAACGAAGCCCGGCGGCGCTTTCCTGGAACGAAATACGAGGTCGCCGATGCGGAGAATCTTTCCTACGCGGATTCAAGTTTTGACGCCGTGACGTGTGCGTTCGGCATGCTGCACTTTGCCCGGCCCGGGAGGGCGGTGGCCGAAGCCCATCGCGTGCTTTGTCCCGGCGGCCGCTATGCCTTTAGCGTGTGGTGCGGGCCCGCGAAGGCGAAGGTCATCACCATCGTCGCCGAGGCGGTGCAGCGACATGCGGACAGCTCCGTTGCTCTTCCCGCCGGTCCAGGGACATTCACGTTAAGCGATCCCTGGATTCTCACCGGATTGATGGATGCGGCGGAATTCAAGGATGTGCGCATCGACGAAATTTCTTGCTTCTTTGCGCCCGCGTCGCCGAGCGCCGTGTTCGATATGATGCGCAAGAGCATGGTGCGCGCGACTTATGTGTTTGAGCGCCAGACCGCGGATGTCCAACGGCGAATCGAACAGGCCATCACCGACGAAGCCGCCAAGGCTTTGACTGAGGGTCACGGGAAAATTTCGTGCCCGGCCTTCCTCGTGAGTGGCACGAAGGCAATTGGCTAAAGCGTCCCCGGAAGCTCGATTTCGCTTTTTTCAGCAATCGTCACCAGGTCCGCCCAAAGCTTTGCCGGAATTGGAATGCCGGATTTGCGGCGGGTGGTTTCGGTACGGCCGGAGCGCTCGCCGGGAAGAAGAATTTCGTCAAAGCCCGCCTGCCGCGGCAGAGCTTTAAGGATCGCGGCCAGCGTATCGGCGTCGTCGGTAAAATCCGCAAGCGGCCGGAAGGCGGCGACATCGATGGCGAGGATTGCGCAGTTCTGCGTGCGCCGTTTCCGCTTCTCCGGCCCGAGCGCGCGCGCCTGGATCGGCGCGGCGGCAAGCACGCTCGCCAGCATTTCGAACATCAACGCTAGTCCCGATCCCTTCGGCCCGCCGAGCGGCAGCAGGATGTCCGCGTGGCGGGGATCGGTCGTCGGCTCGCCCGCCGCCGTCAGCACCGCGCCGGCCGGCAGTGCGGTGCCGTTCGCGCGCGCCTGGATGATCGTGCCATTTGAAATCGTGCTGGTGGCCATGTCGAGAACGATCGGGCCGCCGCCGCGCGGCACCGCGATCGCGATCGGGCTTGTGCCCATGCTGGCGACCCGCGCGCCGTGATAGGCGACGAACGCCGGACCCGACACCATGATGAGGGCCGCACTACCGCGCTCCGCCATCCATTGCGCGTAGCGTCCGACCGCGCCGGTATGTGTGGTTTCGCGCACCAGCCCGAATCCGACGCCCAGCGTCCGCGCGCGCTCCGTAGCAATCGCGATCGCCTGCATCATCGCCGGCGGCCCCAATCCGAAGCCGCCGTCGAGCACGAACATCGCGCCGCGATCCTGTATCAACTGCGGCTGCGCTTTTGGATCGATCTCGCCGCGCTCGATCAGCGTCAAATACGAGGACAGGCGGGCGACGCCGTGGCCATCGACGCCGCGTAAATTCGCCCATACCAACCCGTCGGCCACGTCCGCAGCGTCGGTCGCGCTTGCGCCTTTGGCGATCAGCGCATCGCGGATGAAGCGTGCAAGCTCCTCGTGTCCGACGACAATACGGCTGTCGCTCACGCGCGTCTCAGCTTAAAATTTTGCAGCAGCATGATTATTTCGGAAGCCGGCTTCCATTTTCCCGGATCAAGCGCGCGCGGGAAAATAGGCGTCGAGCCAGTTACGCAGCAGGTTCCAAACGCGCGCGGAGTTTTCGTTAAACAAAAAATGGTCGAGGCCGCTGAACAGGTGCAGCTCCGTCGGCTGACCGGCGCGCTTGAACAGCTCTATCGATTGTTCGGTCGGCGTCACCGAATTGTTTGCGGCATGGACGAGCAGAAGCGGACGAGGGGCGATCTTGCCGACCACCTCCTGGGCGCGGAAATCGAACATGCTCTGCGCAGTTTCGGCCGGGAACATCTCGACCGAGTTGGCGGAAAGCATCTGCACCTTCTTCTTGTCCAGGTTCTCCCGCACATGCGCCGGTATCGGCACGATCTGATCGCGAGGCACCATCAGCGATTTGCCGGTGCGGGCGCGATGGGCGCGTCCCTCGGCGAGCATGTTGGTGAACTTCACCCAGGCTTCGGGAGTAGGGTGCTGGCCGCGAAATTTGCGCTCGCCGTGGCCCCAGCCGCCGTTGGAAATGACCGCGGCAATGCGTGCATTGGTGCCGCCGGCATAGACCGCAACTGCGCCACCGAAACTTGAACCGATCACGGCGATACGGTCCGGGTCGACGCCAGGATGCCCGGCCAGAAAGCTCAGCGCATTGCCGAGATCCTCGACTTGTTCGAGACAGATGACCCGGCCGAACTCGCCTTCGCTCTTGCCGCAGCCGCGCATATCGAAGCGGAGCGTCACGTAGCCGAGTTCGCTCAATACGCGCGTCGGCTGAGTTACGCCCGGGGATTCGCAATTGCTGCCGAAGCCGTGAAGAACAAGGAACGCCGCCCGCCGCTCCGAGGATTGAAACTGTGCGGGCGTACCCAGCGCCCCGTAAAGGCGCAAGCCAGCAGAGGGAATGGTGACGATGTCCTCGTTCATGGCGGTCCCTGCTTACGATCGCGGCACGGAACAAACTAGTGTCGCAGATCGGCAGCAGCCGCAAGTCTCATTGCGCTCATCCGGGAGCCGACGAAGTGCTCCGGATCAAGAACCAGTTTTGATCAAATAATTCTCAGACCGTGCAGCGCTGGAAAATATTCGCCAGCCGCGGCGCAGAAATCGGGCTGAAGGCACGGTCGCATCCGACCGGAATCTTTTCGAAGCGTGCTTGTTCAGGCGCGGCCGGCGATCCAAGCGGATGCGACTTGTCGATCGGCGCGGCGAATGGGAGGCGATCGCCCTTAAGCATACGGTCGACGTTCACCGGCGGAGTTGTGGTCAGCCACAACGGGGCCGAGTTTGGCAATGAGGGAAATGCAACAAAACTCGCCAGGGTTAAGACCAGCGCCACGCTCGCGAAGCGAACAAAGCAGGGCACGCGCATCGGATCGTCTCCGAACCATCGACACAACGACTCCCCGTGTCCCCGATCTCACCAAGCCGATTGGCCCGGCGCGAGCAGAAACGTGTCTGCACCCTGCGAGGTTCCCCGAGATGTGTTCGGGTGATTTCCAAGTCGTTGATGCGATGCTCACAGCTGCGTGAAGAGCGTTTCGCCGATGGAGCTTTGAGCCGATTGTGCAGGAACCAAATGGCTGTCTGCGGCTTGTCCTGTCGGACCGGCCATCCTTCCCCCCTTCCCCCCGTGCTTGGCCGGTCGTCTTGGGCGCAGCCACTGGACCGAGTTCGGCTGCGCCCTATTTTTTTGCACGGGTCTTTCAAGGGTCATTCCGAAGGCGGCACGCAGCGCGACTGTCCGGAACCCATAACCCACCGCCGGTGACTATGGATTGCGGGTTCGCGGGCCAAAACCCGCGCCTGGGAATGACGAGGCTGGAATTAAGCGATCGCCTGCCGTTCACGCTGCCGCGCCTTGCGTCCGAAGAACAGCGCCTGACTCGCGACCGCGGAAACCACTGCAAGCTGGAACGGCTTGGCGATCAGGAACGCGGGCTCAGGTCGCTTCCCGGTCAGGAATTGCTCGGGGTAGGCCGTGATAAAGATCACGGGCACTTCAAAGGAATCGAGAAGCTCGTTAACGGCATCGAGCCCGGAACTGCCGTCGGCCAGCTGAATATCCGCCAGAATAAGTCCGGGCGGTTTTTTGCGGGCGAGCGCAATGGCTTCGGCGTGGGTGCGGGCAACGCCGATCACCCGATGACCGAGGCTCTCCACCAGGGCCTCAATGTCCATGGCGATGAAGGTCTCGTCCTCGATGATAAGGACGTCGGTTGCGATCTCGGCGGCGAGTTCGCGGCCGGATTCCTCCACCAAGTCGCGGAGGGCCGGCAAATCGCATTCCAAGATTTGCGCCGCGTCCTCCTCCGAAAACCCTTCGAGCGCCACCAGCAGGAACGCCTGGCGCGGCAGGGGAGCGATCTGAGTGAGGTGCTGCTGCGGCGTAGAATTCGGCTGCGCAATATCGCTTTTGCCGTTCACTTTCACGGAATTCCAGATCTTGGTGAACAGACGATAGAGCGCAACCCGTTGATTGGGAACGGATTCCAGCATTTTCGGACTGGCGATAAGCGATTCCAACGTGGCGGCGACGTAGGCGTCGCCGGAACTCTGACTACCCGTGAGGGCGCGGGCGTATCGGCGAAGGAACGGTAAATGCTGGAGTACGGCTTGCGACGTGGACACGGCCACACCCTCCCGGTTTCCCAATGCTATTGCCTAGAACGTCAGGAGGCCAGCATGGTTCCCTAAATTGTTCCGCCCATAGGAACCAACGGCGGGACGGCGCGTTGAGCCACACCGGTGCGGGCACCATGCAAAATGGCATCGAAGGGTCGGCGACGGGGGAAGACGGAAATGAATACGGGCAAACCAGTTAACCTTGAAGAGCCGGCCCCGGAATCGGACGAGCGGGAAGACCAGGCAGTGGACACACAGGTTACTCAACCAAAAAGAGAAGTCCGCCTCGGACGCGAAGTGCAGGCTCGCATCGGACAGCAACTTCGCGCCATGTACGACGAAGTCGTCAAGGAAGGGGTGCCGCAACATATCGGCGACCTGGTTCGGCGCCTGAGCGAACAAGATGATGGGGCGGCATGAAGCTGGATCCTGCCATACGCGACCAAGTGCTCGCCACCGTCCCGAGCCTGCGCGCCTTCGCCATCTCGCTGTGCGGACACATCGATCGCGCGGACGATCTGGTGCAGGAGACGCTGTTACGCGCGCTCGCGCACATCGACTCGTTCGAACCCGGCACCAACATGCCGGCATGGCTGTTCACCATTTTGCGCAACCTGTTCCGTTCCGAGTACCGCAAGCGCCGGCGCGAGGTGGAGGATGCCGACGGCCGCTACGCCGAAACGTTGAAATCACATCCCGAACAGACAGGCCGGGTCGAATTCTCGGAATTCCGCTCGGCGCTCGCGAAATTGCCGTCGGAGCAGCGCGAGGCATTGATCCTCGTCGGCGCCTCCGGGTTCTCTTATGAAGAGGCCGCAGCGATCTGCGGCTGCGCAGTCGGCACCATCAAGAGCCGCGTCAATCGCGCCCGCACGCGTCTTGCCGACCTGCTGGCGATCGACAGCATTGACGATTTCGGGCCGGATCGACCCACGCGTGCCGTGCTTGCCGGCAGCGGGCGGAGTTAGTCCTCGTCATTCCGGAACGCGCCGCAACAAGCCGTGCCGACGCTACTCGGCGCGACCCGACCGGCCGTCCGGGATTATGGATTCCGGGCTGCTTGGCCCCGGAGTGACGAAACTCAAAACATCGTATTCGAATTAGCCGGCTGCTCCGGGATTTCCTGACGGACATCCCAGTGCTCGACGATCTTGCCGTTGTCGAGCTTGAAAATGTCGACGATGGCATTGCCGCGGCTGCCGGGCGTTGGCACGTTGTGGACGTGCAGGATTACGTAGTCGCCGTCGGCGAAGACGCGCTTGATGTCGCTATGATAATCGGGGAATTTCTCGCGCAGGAAGGCGAGAAAGGCCTTCAGCCCTTCGGGTCCGTCGGCGGCCCGGGGATTGTGCTGCGTGTAATGTGAGCCGATGAATTTTACCGAGGCGTCAAAGTTTTTCTGATTGATCGCAAGATCATAAAACTCCACCACGGCCTTCTTGTTTGCTTCCATCTGTTTTGCGTCGGCGGCGTAAGCGGCCGGTGCGGCTGCGAGCAGTGCGACGGCAACGAGCAAACGAAACATGGCGACCTCCCTGGTCGTTGTGGCTTGGTTACATATGGGACGGCAGGTAAAGCGCGATTGCGGGAAAGGCAATCAGGATCACCAGCCGGCACAGGTCGGTGATGATAAAGGGAATGACGCCCTTGAAGATGGTCGAGAAATCGATGTCTCCGATCACGCTCTTGATCACGAATACGATCATTCCGACCGGCGGATGAATGAGACCAAGCTCCACCGTCATGACAATGATGACGCCGAACCAGATCGGGTCGAACCCGAGTTCCTTGATCACGGGAAAAATGATCGGCACGGTCAGGATGACCATGGCCAGCGAATCCATCAGACAGCCGAGCACGATGTACATCACCATGATCAGCGCCAATACGCCGTAGCGCCCGATACCGAGCCCGGTCAGGAAGGCGGTGACGTTCTGCGGCGTCTGCGTCACGGTCAGGAAATAACCGAACAACAGCGCGCCGATCAGCACGGTAAAAACGGCGGCGGCGGTGCGGGTTGCCTGCAACAGCGAGCGGCGGATATCGCTCAGCCCCAGCCGTCCGCGCAGCACGCCGATAATCAGCGCGCCGCCGGCGCCGACGCCGCCGGCCTCGGTCGGGGTGAACAGTCCGCCATAAAGGCCGCCGATGACGAAGATGAACAGGAGCAGCGTCGCCCAGACGTCGCGGACACTTTCGAGGCGTTGCTTCCACGAGCTGCGCGGCCCGGCCGGCAGATATTTCGGGCGCGCCCAGCCGATGATAGCCACTGTCGTCATATACATCACGGCAGCAAGGATGCCCGGCAGAATGCCGGCGATGAATAGTTTGCCGATATCCTGCTCGGTGATGATGCCATAGACCGCGAGCACGGTGGACGGCGGCAGCATGGCGCCGAGCGTGCCGCCGGCGGCAATCACGCCGGCCGCGAACGATTGCGGATAGCCAAAACGCCGCATCTCCGGATAGGCGACGGTCGAAAACGTCGCCGCGGTCGCAACCGATGAGCCGGAAATCGCCGCGAAGCCCCCGCAGGCGGCGATGGTGGCGATGCCGAGGCCGCCGCGTCGGTGGCCGAGGAATGTATTGGCGGCGCGAAACAGCTCCTGACTCATGCCGGAATTGGTGACGAACGCGCCCATCAAAATAAACATCGGGATGACGCCAAAGGTATAGTCGGTCACCGTCCGCATCGAGGTGTGGCCGATGATCTTCAACGCCGCCTCGCCGTTCACTAGGTAGGCAAAGCCGGAGACGCCGACGAGGCCCATCGCCATGCCGACCGGCACGCGCATCAGCATCAGGCCGAACAAGACCAAAAAACCGACTATGGCGACGGTTTCACCGCTCACGCCAATCACTCGACCGGTTTGATCTGATAGCGCGCGCCGAATTCGCCGGGCTGGAAGATCAGCCGGTAGGTGCGGATTGCGATCAGCAGCACGGCGGAAACGTCGCCCAGCCAGGCGACAAAGAAGAACGGCCAGGTCGGCAGGCGCAGGTCGAAGGTCAGCACGTGATCGGCGCGCGTGGTCCAGACCTTGTCGTAGAGCGTGTAGGTCTGCACCGTCACTACAAACAAAAGGACCAGCGTGGCAAAGACGTCGATAAAGCGCTGAAACCGCGGTCCGACGCTGGCGTAGAGGAGGTCCACGGTGATGTGGGTGCCGCGGTAACTGGTCGCCGCGATACCCCAGAAGATCAAAATGCCGAGCAACAATCGTCCGAAGTCGTAGGCGTCCGGAATCTGTATGCTGAAAAAGTAGCGCAGCATGACGGAGATGAAGATGTCGGCGGCGACGATGCCGACGAATCCCGCCGCGATAATCTCGATGAAGTCGATCAGCCAGTTCATCGGGCCGCGCGTACTGTGCAGCGCCGCGCTTGAGTGATGTGCTTCGTTCGCGGTGGGCCCAGCCATGTGTGCTCCAGTGATGACGGCAGCGAATGGTCCGCTGCCGTCCATCGACCGCGTTTAATCCCGGCCGTCGGGCGTGTGTCGGCAGCCGCGAGTCATGTCAGTCAGTAGGCCGCCTGGTATTGCACCAAAGCCGCCTTCAATTCCTTCATGATCGTGTCGGGATCGCCGCCCGCGTCGCGGACGGCGGCGGCCCACTTCTGGTGCAGCGGTTCAGCCGACTTCTTCCACTCGCCGAGCTGCTCTGCGCTTATTGTATAGACCTCGTGGCCGGGCTCGGCCCGGATTTTTTCGATTCCGGAGTGCTCGAAATCCGCCCACGGGTCGGCGAATTTACCGGCCCATTCGGTCGTGCAGTGATCGTCGATCACCTTTTTCTGCGACGCCGACATGGCGGCATAGACGTTCGGATTCATCAGCCACTGGAACGTCACCGTGTTGGTGGGAGCGTCCATGTGATATTTCGTGACCTTGTCGACGCCAAGCAGCGGCAACGATCCCCACGGGAAATTCACCGCCTCGGCGACGCCTTTGGCGAGCACATCGCGAACTTCGGTGGCGCTCGCCTGCACATTGGTGCCCCCAAGCAGCGTCACCCAGGCGGCAACTGTCGCCTGCGACGGCCGGATCTTCATGCCTTTGATATCGTCCGGCACCATGATCTTTTTGGTCTTGGAGTGCCACGTCAGCGGATCGAGAATGAACGAGAAGCAGTACTTCACGTCTTTCATCTCGGTCGCCGCGTATTTGCGGTACCAGGCGTCGATGGCGCGAATGCCGCCATGGGCGTCGCCGACCAGGAACGGCAACTCGCCGGCGGCGATGATCGGGAAGCGGCCGGGCTGGTAGCCAGGATTGACGTAGACAAAATCGGCGATGCCGTCGCGCGCCATGTCGTAATGGTCGAACGCCTTGCCAAGCTGTTGCGACGGGAAGATCTTGTATTTGATCGTGCCGCCCGAGGCCTTTTCGATGTCGGCACCCCACTCGTCGATCGCTTTCTGCAATGGATGCGTCGGCGGCACCCAGTGCGAAAGCTTAAGCTCGAAGGTTTTGTCTTGTGCCGATGCGGCCCCGATCCCGAGCGCGAGCCCCAGCATCGTCAGCCCGCAAAGCTTCATCGGCTGCACCCGGCGCATGGCATCCTCCCATTTATCATTTAGTTACATTCCCAACTTTTCCATTTAATCGCAAAAGCCGTGGTCTGTATAGCAGCGGCCTTAACGAGCATTTACTAAAACTGTCCGCGACAGCGTAACAATTTCTGCACGCTGTTTCCGATTGTTCCGCCGCAGCTGCTCAGCCTTTAACGCGACTGCAGCAGCGGCCGGGTTATCGCGTCTCTGACAACGAAAGAGCCGGGCGAGCACTTCAACAAGTGCAACGTCCCGCCGTCGGGGACGTCAGATGTTCAGTCACGCTGCGGCGCACCGCCTTGCAGTTTTGCTTGCGCTATCGGTATCCGTCGGCGGCGCTCCGGCGGCCGCTTTTGCGCAGTATCAGGTGAACGTCGCCACTTCCGAGGCGCGGGTTGCGTTGAGCCCAACGCCCGCGGTGCCCGAACCGTTTGGTCTCGACGCTTCGCCGGTGATCGGCGGAGAAGTTTTAGCCAAATGGAGCGGCGTCGTCGCCGACGTCCGCGCCGAGAGCGACATTCTGACGCGCTGCCGCGAGGCCGCGCGGTCTTGTCCCGAGGCGGCGCAAAAATTCCTTGCCGTGATCGCCGACGGCCGCGCGCATGAAGGCCGCGCCCGTATCGGCGTCATCAATCGCGCGATCAATCTCGCCATCAAGCCGACCAGCGATCTCGCCCAATGGGGCGTGGTGGATCGCTGGAGCGCGCCGCTTGCCACGCTTACGACCGGCCGCGGTGATTGCGAAGATTACGCCATCGCCAAATACGTTGCGCTCATGGAAGCCGGCGTCAGCGCCGATGAGGTAAAGCTTATCATCATGCACGATCTCGCCACCGGCGAAGATCACGCTGTGGTCACCGCGCGGCTCGAGCAAAAGTGGATCGTGCTCGACAACCGCCGCCTGACGCTGCTTGAAGATGTCGAGATTGCGCACGTGGTGCCGCTTTTCGTGCTTGGCCACGACGGCGTCAAGCAATTCGCTCCGACGGCCGTGGCTTCGGAGGCTGCGAAAACGCCCGCGCCGTCGTCACTCAGAAACTAGAGCGCGCTGTCATTGCGCCTGCAATGACACCCATCAATACGCTGCATTGTACCTTGCAAGCTCGGCCTTAAGCTCCTTCAAGACAGCATCCGGATTCTCGCCGGTTTTCTTCACAGCATCCGCCCAGGTCTGAACCACGGGTCCGGCCGCCTTCTTCCACTCGGCGAGCTGTGCATCGGTCAGCGGGTAAACCTCATGACCGGGCTCGGCCTTGAGCTTGGCAATGCCGTCATGCTCGAAATCCGCCCAAGGCGCGGCAACTCGTTCCGCCCATTCCGCGTTGCAGTGATCGTCGATCACCTTCTGCTGCGATGGCGACATTTGCGCGTAGGTCGACTTGTTCATGATCCAGACGAAGCCCGTGGTGTAGAGCGCCGCTTCCATATGGTACTTCGTCACTTTGTCGATGCCAAAGAGGACAATCGAGCCCCAGGGAAAGGTGCCGGCTTCGGCGACGCCCTTCTCTAGAACGTCGCGTACTTCGGGCGCTGAGGCCTGCACGTTGGTGCCGCCGAGCGAAGTGACCAGCGACGCCATGGTCGCATGCGCTGGACGAATCTTCATACCTTTGATGTCGGCAGGCACTACTATTTTCTTGGTGCGCGAATGAAACGAGCCAGGGTCGTGCGCGAAGGCGAAGCAGAACTTCACGTCCTTCATCTCGGTCGCGGCGTATTTCCGATACCACGCGTCGAGCGCCTCTGAGCCGCTTTTGGCGTTGGAGAACATGAATGGCAGGTTGGCGGCATCGAAGATCGGGAAGCGGCCGGGCTGATAGCCGGGGCTGACATAGGTCACGTCAGCGATACCGTCCCGCGCCATGTCGTAATGGTCGAACGCCTTGCCGAGCTGCTGGGACGGATAAACCTTGTATTTGATGGTGCCGCTGGAATCCTTCTCGATCGAGGCGCCCCAATCTTCCATCCCTTTCTGCAGCGGATGCGACGGCGGCACCCAATGAGAGAGCTTGAGATTGAAGGTCTTTTCTTCGGCGGAAGCGGCGCCGATACCGAGCGCGAGGCTGAGCAACGCAAGGCATAATCGTAGGCGACGCGTCGAGCGCATGACGACCTCCCTCATATCGTCATTGCGAGGAGCGAAGTGACGAAGCAATCCAAAATCCGTGCCACCGTGCTGGATTGCTTCGCTTTGCTCGCAATGACGCTTTTAAAGCTCTCCGCCGTAAGGGCCTTGCGGATCGGCCAGCGCCTGCAAGCGGAGCGCGGCCGCGTGCGCAAAGCGCAGCATCACGGTCTTGCGCCGCGCGCTTGCGAGCCGATGCTCGGGCGCTTCGCTTATGATGGACGCACCGAACGCATCGGCGATGATAAGGCCGGCATCGGCGGGAAAAATGTCGCACGGGACGTCGACGACGGTGGCGAAAAACAGCCGGTCGCAATGCAGCCGGTATTCCATCCACTTTTGATCGGCGCGGAAATCCCCAACCGACGATTTGATCTCGACGATCAGAATTTCGCCGTCGCCGCCGAGTGCGACCAGGTCGGCGCGGCGGCCCGACGGCAGCGGCAGCTCGCTCACCACCGAATAGCCGAGCGCATGCAGGTAACGCGCGGTGCCGCGCGCGATGGCGAGCGCGGTCGGGGATTGCCGCCCGTCGACCGGCAGCGGCGCCGGTAGCAAATTGACGCTCATCGTCAGAATTCCGGGAAGCGGCAGGCTGGATGCCCGCTGGCTTTCGAGCTTACGCACGGCACATCACTCCGACTGCGCAACCGACCCTACGAACAGTTCATTCTGCCGCCGCGGCGCGTTCCGGGAAAGCCCCTTTGAGGGCGGCACGCGAGGCCGTGAGCACCCCCCGCTCGGTAATCAGGCCCGTCACCAGGCGGGCCGGGGTCACGTCGAAACCGTAATTGGCAACGGGCGAGCCTTCCGGTGCGATGCGCACAGTCTCGATCCGGCCGTCGGCGGCGCGCCCGGTCATGAACGTCACCTCGTCGCCGCTCCGCTCCTCGATTGGGATCTCGGCGACGCCGTCGGAAACCGTGAAGTCGATGGTCGGCGACGGCAAGGCGACATAAAATGGGACATTGTTATCGCGCGCGGCGAGCGCTTTCAGATAAGTCCCGATCTTGTTGCACACGTCGCCATTGGCCGTAACACGATCGGTCCCGACGATCACCAGATCGACGAGGCCGTGCTGCATCAGATGACCGCCGGTATTGTCGGCAATCAGCGTGTGCGGCACGCCGTGCTGACCGAGTTCCCAGGCGGTAAGCGAAGCGCCCTGATTGCGCGGCCGGGTCTCGTCGGCGAACACATGAATCGGGACGCCGTTGTCGTAGGCGAGGTAAATCGGCGCGGTCGCGGTGCCGACATCGACCGCCGCGAGCCAGCCGGCGTTGCAATGGGTCAGCACGTTCACGCGCTCGCCCGGTTTTTTCTTCGCGGCAACGGCCTCAATCAGCGGCAAGCCGCTGCGCGCAATGCCGTTGTTGATGGCGATGTCTTCTTCGTTGATTTCGAAAGCGCGGTGGTAGGCGGCCGCGGTCCGTTCGGTGCGCGGCCGGTTGCGTACGGCCGCCATCATCTCGTCGAGCGCCCACTTCAGATTGATCGCGGTTGGGCGCGTGGCAAGGAGCGTCGCGTAAGCCTGCTCCAGCCCCTCGTCGGAAGCGTCAGCGCGCAGCGCCAGACACATGCCGTAGGCGGCGGTTGCCCCGATCAGCGGCGCGCCGCGGATCAGCATGGCGCGGATCGCGTGCGCGGTTTCTTCAAGACTGGTGAGCCGCTTGGTCACCAGGCGGTGCGGCAACGCGGTTTGATCGACGATGCCCACCGACCAGCCATCCGACTCGAGCCAGATAGTACGCATGGGCTTGCCGTCGACTTTCATGGGCCTCTCCTAGCAGATTTCAGATGCTTTTGAAGATTCGAATTCGTCGATTCGCTCCTCGCAATGACGATGCCGTTGAGGCTTGCCCATGCAACGCCGTTGCCGCAATGTCGGCGGAACTGGAGACATTGCATGGCTGCGATTGATTACGAGTTCGAATACGACATGCGCGCCCGGGTGCCCGAGCATCCGGAGCTGTTCGCGCGATTGGCGCGCGACGCCGAGGATTATCGCGCCGAGACGCTGAAAGCCGGGCGGGCCGAACTCGGTGTCTCTTACGGCGATACGCCGCGGCAGATCATCGATCTGTTCCTGCCGGAGGCCGGCGCGAACGCCCCGCTCGCTCTGTTCATCCACGGCGGCTATTGGCGGGCCTTCGATCCGGGCTCGTTCAGTCACATGGCGCGCGGCCTGAACGGGCGCGGCGTTGCCGTGGCGCTGGTCGGCTACGATCTTTGTCCGATCGTCACCGTCGCCGACATCATTGAGCAAATCCGCCGTGCCTGCGTCTTTCTCTGGCTGCGGTTCGACCGGCGGATGGTGGTTACCGGGCATTCCGCCGGCGGGCACCTCGGTGCCGCGATGGTGGCGACCGATTGGCAGGCGCTCTATCCGAAAGCGCCGGCCGATCTGGTGCCGGCGGGTTACGCGATTTCCGGCGTCTTCGATCTCACCCCGCTTCTCGGCTTGCCGATAAACCAGGATTTGCGGCTCGACGCCGAAGGCGCGCGGCGGGTGTCCCCGCTGTTGTGGCCGGTTCCTTCCGGACGCACGCTCGACGCCGCGGTCGGCGACCTTGAAACCAGCGAGTTCAAACGCCAGAGCCGTGCGCTGGCGGATGCCTGGCGGCAGGAAAAAGCGGAAACGCGCTACGCGGAATTTCCGGGCAACCATTTCACCGTCATAGACGCGCTCACCGATCCCGACAGCGCCATGACGGCGCGCGTCGCCGAACTGGCGTTGCGCCTCAACCGATAGCGCGCCGCAGCACCGACACCGGAATCTGCGCGCATACCGAGGCGGCGAAGATGAAGGCGAAGCCGATGCTATCAGCGACCGTCAGCCGGTCGCCGATGATGAGCATAGTTGAAAGGACGCCGAGAACTGGTATGCCGACGATTCCGAGTGTCGCGGTCAATGCCGATACCCGTTCCACGATATCGAACCAGAGCGCATAGGCAACCGCGTTACCTGCTACGCCGACGAAGAGAAGAGCCAACCAGCCGCCGACATAGGTGTTGCGAAGATCGAGTCCGCCATCGACAAACTGCGTGGCGGCGGCGATGACGAAAAACGCGATGACCATTTGCCACGTCGCCATGCCGACGGGATCGCCCGGAATTCGCGCCCATTTGAGGTAGACCGTGCCGGCCGCCCAGCTGAACCCCGAAAGGACGGCCAGCACGAGGCCAAGCGGTACGCCCTTGGTTGCCAACGGCTCCACCAGCACGACGAGGCCGACGCTGCAAAGCACGATTGCGATGGTTTGCGCGCGCGTCGGCCGCTCGCCGAGAAACGCCCAAGCGAGTACCAGCGTCCAGATCGGCATCGTATAGGTCAGTATCGCCACGCGGGACGTCGCGGCGGCGATTTGCGCGAAGGCGCTGAACAGGCTGAAGGCGATCACGTTTAGAAACGACGCGGCAACGATGTGCGCCCATGCCCGGTTGTTGGGAACGCGGAGGCTGCGTCGCCGGATCCAGCAAATCGCCAGCATTCCAAGCGCGCCGACCAGGCCCGTCAACGTGCGCATGGTCAGCGGCGGCATTTCGTTGAGGGCGATCTTCATCATCGGCCACGTGTTGCCCCAAATCAGGCACAGCGCGACGAGCATCAGCCGGGCACTGACGTCACCGGCGTCCTTCGCCTTGGGCAGTGCTTGATGCTTATCGCTGACGGTCACGGCGCTTTTGGTCCGCTAGCGCGATACCAGTCGGCGATTTGGGCGCCGGTCCAGAATTTAACGTCGCGTTTGGCGCGAATGCTTTCGAACACGGCCCGCAGATATTTGAGCCGGTGCGGCACGCCCATGATGTAGGGGTGAACCGAAAGCGCCATGACGCGCGCCGATTGCCCCGAATCCGTGTAAATCTGCTCGAACTGATCGAGCGCGCGGTCGCGATATTCCGAAGCCGAATGATGCTGGATAAGCATCATGGCGACGTCGTTGCATTCCTGCGTATACGGCACGTTGAGAATCGGCTTACCGCGCGTCTTGAGCCACACCGGCTGGTCGTCGAGCACCCAATCGGCGACGTAGTCGTAACCTTCCTCGGCGAGGAGATCCGGTGTTTGCCAAGTTTCGGTGAGGCCGGGACCGAGCCAGCCGCGCGGCGGCTTTCCCGTGGCCCGTGTGATCACTTCACGGACCTTGCGGATATCTTCGCGCTCGTTCTTTACCTTCTGCATGTTGCGCTGGGTAAAACCGTGGCCCATGAATTCCCAATTGCGTTTAGCTGCCGCGCGCACGATCGGCTGATAAGCGGCGATCGCCGAGCCGTTGATGGCGAGCACCGCCGGAATTGCGAACTCGTCGAACAACTCGACAAACCGCCAGAAGCCGACGCGATTGCCGTATTCGTGCCAGGCCCAATTCGGCACGTCGGGCATCGGCGAACCGCCCGCGGGCGGCGTCAACACCGTGCGCGGCATCGGCTGGGTGAAGTCCCATTCCTCGATATTGATGACGACCCACACCACCATGCGGGCGCCATCCGGCAGCTTCAGCGCCGGACGCTCGGCAATGGCCGAGTAAGCAAAACGATCGGTCGGCAGCATGCGCCGCTTCGATTCCGCCTTTGCCAGGGATTTCGCCGGTCGCTTGGTCATCGCACTACCGCCGTTTGCTCGGTCAGTCTCTCAGCTGGCGGGCGATAGCGCGCGGTGATGGCACCAATGAACGTGAGCGCTACCGAGCAGAGGGCCAATGGCGCGAAGGCGGTCCACGGTTTGTCGGTTAGGTCCCACAGCGCGCCGCAGATAGTCGGAATGACAATCGCGCAGGTGTAGCTGATGGTGAACATGCCGGCCGCCGTGCGTGGCACATCACGCGGCGCCACCAGCAGCGCCGGCAATGCCAAGGTCGGAGTCATCGTCAGCGCGGTGCTGATGCCGATCAGTCCGGTGCTGACGACGATTGCGACCGGAGACGAAAGAAAAATCAGGCCGAGAAAACCCGCCAGCATGATCGGGCCGAACAGCAAGAACGGCCATGCCCGCCGCTGCATGCGATCAGCCATCAGGACAAGGACAACCAGGGCGAGGATTTGCGCCCCGTTCAGCGAACCGAGCGCGAGAGCGAGCACGCCGGTGTTGTCCTGCGTTGCCAGGTAATCGCCAAGGAAGGCATTAGCTCCGAAGAACGGACTGTTGTTGCTGCCGAAGGTGAGGCCAAGGAGCCAGATCAGCGGATTTTTCCAGTCCGGCCACCACAGTCTGCCGAGCGTGCTGATGGCGGCACCGGGTTGCCGGTCGTCGTGTTGTTGGTCCTTCGGGCTTAGGAGTGCGAACACCAACGCCATGACGATGGCAGGTGCCGCCCACACCACAAAATCAAGCCGCCACGAGCCGTCGATCCAGGGCAAGATCAGCGGCAGCGTCAGCACCGGCGGCAATAGCGCGCCGACCACCATGCCGTTCGAGTACGCGACGGTGCCGAGCCCGACGCGGCCCGGCAGCCAGTTGCGCGTCAGGGTCGGCATGCCCGGCTGCATGATGGCGATGCCGAAGCCGGTCACGATCGAGGCCGCGTACAGCGTCCAGACATCGATCGCGGCGCCGCGCGCCGCGCCGGCGAGCGCTGCGATCGTCATGCCGAGGATCAGCGCCGGCTTGGCGCCGATGCGGGCGATCAATAGCGATCCGGGCACGGCCGCGATGGCGAACATCGCCAGCGGCACGCCGATCAGGAGCCCGATCTGCGTCTCCGACATGTGCAGGTCCCGGTGCACCAGCGGAATGATCGGCGGCACCACCAGAAGCGTCATCCGCATGGCGACGCCGGCGAGCCACAGCAGGCTCAGAAGCCTGATGAGGCGGCCGACAGTCGGGCTGACCGTGGGATTGACGGCTTGAAGCATCGGGTGCGGGAGGCGTTTAGGACGGAAGCATTTTCAGGCGGCACCATGCTGCAAAAAGAGGCGGCGCGTCAGGGGCTTTTCTTGCATGGCACTCTTGCCAAGACCCTTGCCCTGGCGAAAGAACAAATATAGAACAACTTGCCGTATCAGGATGTCTGACACGATATGCCCGACCGGACAGTGACACATGCCTGAGCGCGCTGCGGCAGAGCAAATCCTGCGCACGACCTTTGGCTTCGAAGGATTCCGGCCCGGGCAGGCGGAGATCGTGGCGGCGATACTGGACGCCCGCGATGTGCTGGCGGTGATGCCGACAGGAAGCGGCAAATCGCTTTGTTACCAGCTGCCGGCGCTGCTGCGCGACGGCCTCACCGTTGTTGTATCGCCGCTGATCGCGCTGATGCGCAATCAAGTGGCGCAGCTTCGCGGCTATGGGATCGCAGCCGCCGCGCTCAACTCCGCCAACGACGCCGCTGAAAACTGGTCGATCTCCGATCGCGTCGCGCGCGGCGACTTGCGGCTCCTCTACATCGCGCCCGAGCGCCTCGTGAAAGCCGAAACGCGCGACCTACTCAAGCGCGCCAAGATCGCGCTGCTTGCAGTCGACGAGGCGCACTGCATTTCGCAATGGGGCCACGACTTCCGCCCCGAATACGCGGCGCTCGGTGCGGTGCAGACAGAACTCGGCAACGTGCAGACGGTAGCATTTACCGCGACCGCCGACGCCGCCACGCGTTCGGATATTGTTGTTAAGCTTTTCAGCCGCCCGCCTGCGGTGTTCGTACACGGCTTCGATCGGCCCAATTTGCGGCTGGCGATGGCTGCCAAGGCCGGCGGAAGGAAGCAGATTGCGGATTTCATCGGCATGCGCCGCGGCCAGAGCGGCATCGTCTACTGCGCCTCTCGGCGTAAGACCGAGGAACTCGCCGATGCCCTGCGCGGCAGCGGCGTCAACGCGCTCCCTTATCACGCCGGCCTGGAGCCGACGGAGCGCTCGCGTAACCAGGATGTCTTCCTGCAAGAAGACGGCATCGTCATGGTCGCGACCGTGGCGTTCGGCATGGGGATCGACAAGCCGGATATTCGTTTCGTCGTCCACGCCGACATGCCGTCCAATATCGAGAGCTACTACCAGGAGATCGGCCGCGCCGGCCGCGATGGGCTCCCCGCCGATACACTGACGCTTTACGGCATGGGCGACATCCGCTTGCGCCGCTTGCAGATCGACGAAAGCGAATCCGCCAACGAACAGAAGCGCGTCGACCGCCAACGGCTCAATGCGCTGGTAGCATTGTGCGAGTCGCCGCGTTGCCGCAGGCAGACCCTGCTTGCTTACTTCGGCGAGACCACCGAGCCGTGCGGCAATTGCGATTTCTGCTGCGACGGCGCCGAGGTAATCGACGGCACTATCGCCGCGCAGAAGGCGCTTTCCGCAGTCGTTCGCACCGGCGAGCGGTTCGGCACCGAACACCTGACCAACGTGCTGATCGGCGAGCACAGCGAGGCGGTCGAAAAATTCGGCCACGACATCCTATCGACGTTCGGGGTCGGCAAGGAATACTGCAAGCTGGAATGGCGTTCGATTTTCCGCCAGCTCCACGGCGCCGGCATCGTTGCGCTGGAGCTCAACGGCTACGGCGGCTGGACCGTCACCGATGCCGGCTGGCGCGTGCTCAGAGGCGCCGAAAAGGTCACGCTGCGCAAGGACACGCTTAAGCCGGCGACGAAGAAAGCTGCGCGGAGTGCAGCAAACGCCGCAGCTCTAGCCGATGGATCAGTGGGCGACACGGCCTTGTTCGAAGCCTTGAGGAAACGCCGTTCCGAGCTTGCCAAGGAGCAGCGGGTCGCGGCTTACGTTGTCTTTGCCGACAAGACGCTGATCGACATGGTCCGGCGTAAACCGGCGAACGTGGGCGAGATGAGCACCGTGCACGGCGTGGGCGCAGCCAAGCTCAAGCAATACGGCAACGTTTTCCTCGAAGTCATCCGTTCGCACGCGGCGCAGGCGGCTTAAGCTAGCCCTTTCCCGGGCGCAGTGCAGCACGAAGTGATGCGCTGCAGACCCGGGATCGTTAGAAACTCCAACCGAGTGTGCGAAGGCCCCGGATCAGCGGCGCACCGCTTCGCGCTGCACCGCGTCCGGGGAACGCCGATTCTCTCCCGCTTCCGCCATGTTGCACCGCATTCCGCTCTATGTTAGCAAACGCGCGATTTTCGATGGCCGTGCGCGGAGTATTCCGCAGCGTCTCCGGATATCCAAGTCCCGCTTGAATCCCAAGGACTTGCGCCGACGGTTTGCGCCGGTTGCGGGTCTTGCGGAAAAAGCTCCAAAAGAACCCGAAGCGAGCACGCGAAGTAGCGAGCGATCATCTTGGCAGGCGAAGAACACCTTGTGTCCGGCATGGCCGGCCGTTACGCGACGGCGCTGTTCGATCTCGCCCAGGAGACGAATACCATCGACATGACGAAGGCGGAGCTGGAACGCTTCGACGCGCTGGTCGCGGAAAGCGCCGACCTCGAACGGCTGGTGCGCAGCCCCGTCTTCTCCGCCGACGAGCAGCTGCACGCACTCTCCGCCGTGCTGGACCGGGCCGGGATCGCCGCCGGCCTCGCGGCTAAATTCCTCAAGCTGGTGGCGTCGAACCGCCGGCTGTTTGCGGTGCGCGACATGGTCCGCGGCTACCGCAAGCTGGTCGCCCAGCACAAGGGCGAGGCGACCGCCGAAGTCACGGTCGCCGAAGCGCTCAAGGACGATCATGTCGCCGCGCTGCGCAGTGCGCTCAAGGCGGTCAGCGGCAAGGACGTCGATCTCGCCATCAAAGTCGATCCCGCGATTATCGGCGGGCTCGTCGTCAAGCTCGGCAGCCGCATGGTCGACAGCTCGCTGCGCACCAAACTCAATGCCATCAGGCTCGCGATGAAAGAGGCCCGCTAATGGATATCCGCGCCGCAGAAATCTCCGCGATACTCAGAGACCAGATCAAGAATTTCGGCCAGGAAGCCGAGGTTTCGGAAGTCGGCCAGGTGCTGTCGGTCGGCGACGGCATCGCCCGCGTCTACGGCCTCGACAACGTGCAGGCCGGCGAGATGGTCGAGTTCGAAGGCGGCGTCAAAGGCATGGCGCTCAATCTGGAAATCGACAATGTCGGCATCGTGATCTTCGGCACCGATCGCGAGATCAAGGAAGGCCAGACCGTCAAGCGCACCCGCGCCATCGTCGAAGTGCCGGTCGGCAAGGGCCTGCTCGGCCGCGTCGTCGATGCGCTCGGCGATCCGATCGACGGCAAGGGGCCGATCAAGGCCGACCACAGGGCGCGCGTCGACGTGAAGGCGCCCGGCATCATTCCGCGCAAGTCGGTGCATGAGCCGATGGCGACCGGCCTGAAAGCAATCGACGCGTTGATCCCGATCGGCCGCGGCCAGCGCGAACTGATCATCGGCGACCGCCAGACCGGCAAGACCGCGATCGCGCTTGACACCATCCTCAACCAGAAGCCGCTTAACGCCTCCACCGACGAGAAGATCAAGCTCTATTGCGTCTATGTGGCGATCGGGCAGAAGCGTTCGACGGTCGCGCAGTTCGTGAAGGTTTTGGAAGAGCAGGGCGCGCTCGACTATTCGATCGTGATCGCGGCGACCGCTTCCGATCCGGCGCCGATGCAGTTTCTGGCGCCGTTCGCCGGCTGCGCCATGGGCGAATATTTCCGCGACAACGGCATGCACGCGGTCATCATCTACGACGACCTTTCCAAGCAGGCCGTCGCCTATCGGCAAATGTCGCTCTTGCTGCGCCGGCCGCCGGGCCGCGAAGCCTATCCGGGCGACGTGTTCTATCTGCACTCGCGGCTCCTTGAGCGCGCGGCAAAGATGAACGACGAACACAAGGCCGGCTCGCTCACCGCACTGCCGGTGATCGAAACCCAGGCCAACGACGTGTCGGCCTATATCCCGACCAACGTCATTTCCATCACCGACGGCCAGATCTTCCTCGAGACCGACTTGTTCTATCAGGGCATCCGCCCGGCGGTGAACGTCGGCCTCTCGGTGTCGCGCGTCGGCTCCTCGGCGCAGACCAAGGCGATGAAGAAGGTCGCCGGCCGCATCAAGGGCGAGCTCGCGCAATACCGCGAGATGGCGGCCTTTGCTCAGTTCGGTTCGGACCTCGACGCGACCACGCAGCGCCTGCTCAATCGTGGCTCGCGGCTTACCGAACTCCTCAAGCAGCCGCAATTCTCGCCGCTGAAGATGGAGGAGCAGGTCTGCGTCATCTATGCCGGCGTCAACGGTTATCT
The DNA here is from genome assembly GCA_963831165.1 of uncultured Alphaproteobacteria bacterium. GTDB lineage: Bacteria > Pseudomonadota > Alphaproteobacteria > Rhizobiales > Xanthobacteraceae > BOG-931. The sequence continues at coordinate 191 of CAWHPC010000030.1, read as the reverse complement.
CGACCCGCTGCCGGTCGATCGCGTGCGCGCGTTCGAGGATGGCCTGCTTGGTACGCTCCGCCAGCAGCATCCGGAAATTCTCAGCACCATCCGCGACTCGCGCGACCTCGACGACGGCACCACCGGCAAGCTCAAGGCGGCGGTCGAGGGCTACGCCAAGACGTTTGCGTGAGGATCGAGGCGCGAAGCTG
>CAWHPC010000029.1:0-412637 GCA_963831165.1 uncultured Alphaproteobacteria bacterium | reverse complement strand
GAAACTCTGCGCACGCGTCTACTGCCGATCTCCGGTCCAGCCGTGACCCATCGGATGCTATACTTGCAGCGCCGCGGCTCAGATCCGTATTTCAGTGAGACGATTATGGCCGGCCAATCTGATCCAAAGCGGTGAGAACCGGCGAACTGGAAATCTTTATGAGCCCGCCATAGGGTTGGTCCATCTCCACAATCAAATAGATCGCGGCGGCGACGGAGAGTGCGCTGACAAACATTGCAACGATCACGCTTCCATTGGTCGGCGCAAACAGACCGAAGCTTGCAAAAATAACGGTGAACCAAAACACCAGAATGGTGAGAAACGGCCACGGGATACTGCTTCCCATCTGCTCCACAGCCGACCAGCGCACTTCTGCAATATCGCTACTCAGCTGCAAGGCCGTCGACTTGAGCCAGCGTTGGGCATCGTTCTGCGGCGCGAGATCCAGAAGCTTGCGTTGGATGCCTTCGACGCCGGGACCTTGATGGACCATCTCCGGATTGAGATGTCCGGCAGTTTGCTCGTCTGGCCAGATCTGATGGAGCCTCATCACAATGAGCTGGCGAATCAGATTGCGGATCTCGCGCGTTTCCGGCCCGTATTCGGCCAGCGTGCGATCCAGCAGGACGTAGTGGGTAGCGGAGCGCGTCAATTCACTGCTCTTGTTATCGAAGGAGCTCTTGGCCGAGGCTATCAACAAGCCCACCACCAGCGCCGCCAGTGTGGCGAGCATGGCCGTGGAGATCCTGACGATGTCCTTCGAATCTTCGCTCAAGTGATGCGCGGGTAGAACGGCGCGGAGATACATCCCGAGCAACGCCCCGCCAAAAGCGAGCACAAAAACCAATCCCCCGATCGCCAAGGCATTCATGCGTCACGTCTTATATTAAACCAAGAAGCCAATCGTCATCGCTCGGGCGTTCTCCGCCTCTGCACGAAGTCGACAACGGACTTCGCAGTTCTTAATCTGGTGGAGCCTGTAACGATGCGGCGGCCATCGTGTGGGTGAAACGCAGGATCGCTCGCGCTCATCCATTCGCCGAAGTGCAGCACGCGATCAGCCGCGAGTGCGGAGCGGACACCCAACCTGTGAGGGGACGTCTCACAACGCCCCGCACATCCTCACGTGTGAGCGATCACCAGCCGCCGAACTTATAGTTCAGCCCGACCGTCACGAGGTTGATCACGCGGTTGTTGGACGAGATCACATCTTGGTTGAACGCCCCTCCCGGCCCAGCCGCGGTAAAGGATGCGCTGTTCAGCCGGATATAATCGTATTCGACCTTCCCCGACCAAGTGCCCCAGAATACGTACTGAAGCCCGACGCCCGCGTTCCAGCCCATATTGTTAGCCGGGCCGGAAAGAGGCAAAACCACGCCAGACGGACTGACGGTCAGCGCAGAATTGTTCGCCCCGACGAAGGCGCCGCCGCCCTTGCCGTAAACCAGCAGACGGTCCCGACGCATAGCCGAGCCTGGCGTCGGCCAGCGTCAGCCAGCGACTGTTGAGGGTGGCCGTAGCCGTAGACCCGACATTGGCAATGGGCGCGCCTGCACCGGGGGTGGCGGTAATTGTGTTCTTAGTATTCGGCAGCCATTCGAAGTCGGCCTCGGCGCCGATCACGACGCCACCCCCGAACTCCCAGTTGACGCCAACCTGGCCGCCGCCGAGGAACGCGTTGCTGGTCGTGCTGGTGAAAGTGCTTTTCTGCGAGTCGCTCGAAAGAGTGCTGGAGCTGGTGAAGCCGAAGCCAACATTGGGGCCGATATAGAAGCCGGTCCAATTGTAGTATGGGATCGGCGCGGGAATATAAGCCGCCGCGGCCCGCGGCGGCGGCGGAGGCGGCGCCGGCGGAAGATCGGCGGCAAGTGCCGGTCCACCGACTGCAAGCGCGAATGCCCCAGCAATCAAAATCCGCTTCATATCACCCCTCCCCGACGTGGTGCTGCTAGTTTAAAACACCGCGTATTCCTTCAGCCTCGGCCTTGATCTCAACCAAGACTAGCACACTCCGAGAGCCAGTAACAGCGGCGCCGTTCTAAATTTAGTGCCCCGCGAACATCGCCCGGTAGTTCACTAAAAACCACGCAAGCTCCAAAAAGGGGTCAGCTGCGGTGCAATAGGGATAGCAACGGCCGATTCCAGTACGAGCGCGCAAAATCGCGCCTCGAATGCCGCGGAAGCGGAAGTTTCAAACCAGCGACAGCCAACCGCATCTCAACTTTGGATTCATTCAACCAGACTTTGGGAGCTGCTGCCGGCGCGGCACGGCAGCGGTGCAAACAACATTGCAGCACGTTGTCTGCCAATATAGTGTTCAACAGATAGACGGGACGGGGAGGAGAAATATGTTGAAGGTCCTTACCGCGGCGCTACTCGCGATTGCCGTATCCGCTGGATCGGCCCATGCGAGGGTTGCAGGTTCGGCCAACCCCCACAAATATTTTCCGCGCTGTGCGGAGGGAATGACCAGAGTAACGTGCGTCTGTCACGCCGCGGGTGCAACAGGCCATGGTCAGCTTTGCCGTGCCGGACAATATTGCCACACCTTTGACGGTGTGTGCCGGCAATAGGCGCCGTTGGATGCTGTCGTTAGCAACCACTGAACTGCATTGGTGATTGATACAGCCCTCAGCAAACGAAACCGCCACGACAGTCTCAATGCCCATTGGCCGTTGCAGCGTATCTTCATGATCTGCCAGCGATTGCTATCAGCGCGATGCGCTATCGTCTGGCCTAACGCGACGCCATTCGGGTTTTGTCTTTTGCTGCTGGCGGGCTGCGCGACTTTTGATCCGCCGGTGAATACGCCGGTAGCCGCCGGTTCAAATCCGATGGCGCAATTGACAACACCGGAGGTCGGCGGGGATACCGCTATTGCGCTTGCATTTTCCGGCGGAGGAACGCGCGCCGCCGCCTTTGCCTATGGTGTGTTGCGGGGCCTCGATCGTGTTCCAACCAGGGACGGTAAAAGCTATCTGGATCGAGTTCGTATTTGTCTCGGGCGTCTCGGGCGGATCGGTCACCGCCGCCTATTTCGGGCTCAAAGGCCGCGCGGCGCTTGCCGACTTCCGCGAGCGTTTTTTGATACGCAATGCCGAAGAGGATCTGAACACCTCTGTCAATTTGCGAAATATCGCGCAAGGCCTCGGCGGTGGGGTAAACGATGCGAGTAGATTGACCGGCTGGCTCGATCGCAATCTGTTCGACCACGCGACCCTGGGCGCTCTATTTCAGCAAGGCAGGCCGATTGTCTGGATCAACGCCTCGGACCTTTACAACAGGACACCGTTTCTGTTTTCCCCGGTGACCTTCGCAGCCCTGTGCAGCGATATTCGAAACTACCCTTTGTCGCAGGCCGTTGCGGCTTCTGCCGCCGTGCCGGTCGCGTTTGTACCCATTGTGCTCGAGAGCTTTCCGGCGGCTTGCGCGGCACCGCTGCCGCCGTGGGTCAACCGCGTCCTGGCGGATCGCAATGCGGGAGCGCAGGTGCGGGCCTTCGCCGAAGCACTCAAACGCTACCGGGATCCCGAGCAGATCAAATATTTGAAGCTCGCCGACGGCGGCATTACTGACAATTTTGGCCTTTCGGGACTGGTGATCGCCCGGGCAGCGGCAGAGAAGCCATACATGCCGCTCACGCCGGAAAAGGCGGTGCAATTGCGCCGTTTGATCTTCGTTGTGGTCAATGCGGGTCAAGCACCGGCCGGAAATTGGGCTCGCACGGTCGATGGACCCGCAGGCGCAGAGTTGCTCGGCGCCGTGACCAGCACTGCGCTGGATTCCGCTGTCCGCAGCGGTTTTGACGCCTTTCGGTTGAGTATTCGGGAATGGCAGGAGGTAATACGCAAATGGCGATGCAGCCTGCCGGCCGCCGAAGCCCGGCGGCTGGGGGCTCCGCGGGATTGGCGCTGCAGCATCATCAGCTTTGAAGTTGCCGAAGTGGGTTTCGACCAGTTCGACCCGCAGCGCGCCGCGAGATTGTCTTCCATCCCGACCCGCTTCAAGCTGCCGACCGAACAGGTGGATCTTTTAATCCAGTCGGGCACCGACGCCGTCGTCAATCATCCAATGTTAAAGGGCTTATGATCTCGCCGTCGATAATTCGCTCCAACGGCGTTTAGAAAGCCCGCCCGGGCCGTGCCCGAGCGGGCGCTGTCGTCACACTCTTCCGGCGGCCGCGATTGCCTACTTGCCCATCGCCGACCTGGCTGCCTGGATTTTCGCCTTTATGGCATCGAGATTGAAGCTCGCGCCCTTTTGCATTGGCGGAAACTCGATCGCAGTCATCGCGAGTTTCTCCACCTGCTGCTGGACAAACACGAACCGCCAGAATTCATACTTGAACCAATCGAAATATTGCTGCGCTCCGATCTTGGTCCCGCTATCGGGCCAGCCGGTGCGCTCGAATGGATCAAGACGCAGGTTGATCAGGTAGGGAACGTCAGGCTTGGTTTTTTCACCCAGCCAGCCGCCAGGCTGATCGATGAAGCGATATTTGAAGTCGTCGATGCGCACGGCGCCAAGTTCGCTTTCGCCGAAGTACCAGACTTCGTGCCTGTTCGACGGTCCCTTGCCGGTGATCAGGTCCATCTGATTGTAGCCGTCCAGATAAACCTTGTAGGTCGTGTCACCGAGCTTCTTGCCCTGCTTGAGCTCTTCGCCGATGTTCGGATCACCGGCCGCGGCAAGGAAAGTCGGGAACCAGTCGAGTCCGGAGATAATGCCGTTCTCGACTTTGCCCGCCGGCACCTTGCCCGGCCAGCGGATGATGGCCGGCACGCGGAAACCGCCTTCTAGGACGGTGCCCTTGCTTTGCGCGAACGGCGTTTGTCCGCCGTCCGGCCAGGTGAAGACTTCGGTGCCGTTGTCGGTGGTGAATACGACGATGGTGTTGTTGTCGACACCCATGTCCTTGAGTTTCTGCATCACCAAACCGACGTCATCGTCGAGCTGGGCCATGCCGGCCTCATGGATGGTCCAGCCGTTTTTCGAGTTGCGCATCGCCTCGTATTTGGGCGACAGGTGCGTGACGATGTGCATGCGCGTCGGGTTGAGCCACACGAAGAACGGCTTGCCGTCGGCCTTCGCCTTGTCCATGAACTTGAAGGACAGGTCGCGGATTTCGTCGTCTACGGTCTCCATGCGTTTCGGATAGAGAGTCCCGGCGTCTTCAATCTTCTGTTTGCCGATCTTGCCCCAGCGCGGCATCACCGTTGGATCGTCGGTTTCGGTCGCCCAGCTATGAAGCATGTTGCGCGGGCCGACGACGTTCAACAATTCCTGCGGGTAACCGGGGTGCGCAGGGTCTTCCATCGCATCGAGGTGATAGAGGTAGCCGAAGAACTCGTCGAAGCCGTGGACGGTCGGCAGGAACTCATTGAGGTCGCCGAGGTGGTTCTTACCGAACTGCCCCGTGGCATATCCCATCGACTTTAACGCGGTCGCTATGGTCACCGCTTGCGCCGGAATGCCAATGGGCGAACCGGCTTGACCGACCGTGGTCATGCCGGTGCGGATCGGCAGCTCGCCGGTGATGAAGTTGGCGCGACCTGCCGTGCAACTCGCCTCAGCGTAGTAGTCGGTGAAGCGCATGCCCTCGGCGGCAAGCTTGTCGATGTTCGGCGTCCTGCCGGCCATCATGCCCTGGTGATAGGCGCCGATATTCCAGTAGCCGATATCGTCGCCCATGATCACGATGATGTTCGGCTTTTGCTTCTGCGCGGCAGCCGGTGCGGCTGCGAGTATCATCACGCCAGATAGCGCCAACAGGCTTGACCAGACCGATCTGATCAGATGCATGATTTTGTTTCCCGTGGCCGCCCGAAAGGGGCCGGCAGCCCGATGCCCTGTCACTTGCGCGGAAGCCGCAGCTAGTTGCTGCCTTCCTGGTTCGAGAGCTTTTGCAGTGCTTGGTCGACCGAGAAGCTGCCCGGCTTCTGTCGCGGCGGGAATTCCTGGAACGTCGCCAGGTATTGCCCCACGATCGCCTGCGCCGGAACCAGCACGAAGATGTGCTCGACGAACCATTTGACGTAATCGCCGGCTTCGTGTTCCGCACGCTCGAACGGATCGGAGCGCAGGTTGAAAATCTTCGGCGCCCGCAGCGGAACCAGCGGCTGCATCCAGACCTCCAGGCCGTGCGCCTGCTGTTCCATGAACACCGCCTTGTATTGGTCGTACCGCAGGCCGGCGAAGTTGCCATCGTCGGTCCAGTAAAAGAACTCGCGGCGCGGATCGGGGCCGTTGCCCGCGAGGGTGTCGCGCTGGTCGTAGCCGTCGAGGTGCACCTTGAAGGTTTTGCCGGCGGCGTCGTAGCCTTTCAGCAACTTGTTCTTGATGTCGGGCTCGCCCGTCGCTGCCATCAGGGTCTGCACCCAGTCTTCCGCGGAGAAGATGCCGTTGATCTCGGTGCGCGGGGCCACCAGGCCGGGCCAGCGCACAAGCGCGGGCACGCGATAGCTGCCTTCCCAGTTCGTATTCTTCTCGCCACGGAATGGCGTGGTGCCGCCGTCCGGCCAGGTGAATGTCTCGGCGCCGTTGTCGGTCGTGTAAATCACGATAGTGTTGTTGGCGATGCCGAGATCGTCGAGCTTTTTCAGAAGCTGGCCGACCTGGGCGTCATGCTCCACCATCCCGTCCGGGTACACGCCGAGTCCGGTCTTGCCCTGCGACTTTGGCTTGAGCCTGGTCCAAATGTGCATGCGGCTGGGATTGAACCAGGCGAAGAACGGTTTCTTGTCCCGGTTCGCGCGATCGATGAAATCCATCGTGGCGCTGAGAAACTCCTCATCCACCGTTTCCATCCGCTTCTTGGTGAGCGGGCCAGTGTCGGTGCAGCTCTGCTTGCCCCACTTGCCGAAACGCGGATCCTCGCCCGGCGTTTCGGCGATAGTCGCCGTACAGCGCAGTACTCCGCGCGGGCCGAAACGCAGCTTGAACTGCAGATTCTTCGGATAGTCGGGATGCTCGGGCTCGTCCTCGGCGTTCAAGTGATAAAGATTGCCGAAGAATTCATCGAAACCGTGAACCGTCGGCAGAAATTCATTGCGGTCGCCCAGATGGTTCTTGCCGAATTGTCCGGTCACATAGCCCTGCGGCTTGAGAAGGTCGGCGAGCGTCGGGTCCTTGTCCGACAGCCCCTCCTTCGCGCCAGGCAGACCCACTTTCAGGAGCCCGGTGCGCAGCGGGCTCTGGCCGGTGATGAACGCGGCGCGGCCAGCAGTGCACGATTGTTGGCCGTAATAGTCGGTGAAGATCGCGCCTTCGTTGGCGATGCGGTCGATGTTCGGCGTGCGGTAGCCCATCATGCCGCGATTGTAGGCACTGATGTTCCAGTAACCGATGTCGTCAGCCATGATGACCAAGATGTTTGGTTTTTGTTGCTGGGCGGAAGCAGGCGCGGCCGCCAACGTGAGCGCGGCAGACCACGCCAACACGACGAGCCAGATTGTCCTGAACAAATTCATCAGTTGGTTCCTCGTGGTTGGCGAAACTAACCCACCAGACTCAGCCGAGAGCGAAACAATTCGACTTCTAACTAACCGCCACCGAACCGCGTGATATTAGGCGCGAGTGGATTCGGATACTTCTTGACCGACGCCAAATAGTCGTCAACCGCCTTAAGCGCGGGTCCCGACACCCAGCCAAATAATCCGCCGACGACTAAATCCTCGTGCGGGTCCATCTGGATATTGTACACCTTCGGGTAGCCGGCCATCGGAGCACTTGCCGAGAAAATACCAGGCTCCCGCTGCGGTCCGCTTCCGGTTGGATGAACGTCGGTGAAGTAGATGCGCCATTGATTCCAGCGCACCGCGACCAGATCGGAACCGATGAAGCTCAAGAGGCTGTCGCGATGCCCTGGCTTGCTATTACCGATCAAGACGTCAGTCTGGTCCACGCCGTCGATGGGCCGGTCGGTTGGCATCTGTCCGCCGACGATTTGGGAAAAGGTCGGCAAAAAGTCCATAATGGAGAACATCGCGTAAGAGGTGGTACCGGGCTTAACGTGCCCGGGCCAACGGATGATCGCTGCCGTGCGAATCGCTCCCTCGGTCACTTCACCGAGCTCCCCGCGAAACGGGCCAGAATTGCCCATATCCGGCGTACCCTGATTTCCGAATTCGCGCGCAGCCTCACCATATGGTCCATTATCCGAGGCGAAGACGACGATGGTGTTATCGTCAACGCCAAGCTCCTTCAGCGTGTCGAGGATTTGACCGACGTGGTAGTCGCCCTCCATCTGTTTGTCGCCGTAATTGCCGATCTGCGATTTGCCCTTGAACTGCGGGGAAGGCAGGTTCGGCACGTGCCCCATGGAGAATGGCAGATAGAGAAAGAAGGACTTCCCTGCCGCCTTCTGGCGCCGCATGAAATCGATAGATTTATCGACCAACTCATAGTCGATGTTGGCACGTACCTCCGCAGTGAATGGCTTTACTGTCCGCAACGGCCCGCCGGCTGTTGCCTCGACAATCTGCGGTCCGCGGGCCAGAAGGACGCCGGACGGCGCTGAAATGGAGTGCGTCAGCTCGATCGTCTCGACGTAAGTAGCCGCATCCCAAGAAATGTCCGGAGGGATGCCATAGAATTCGTCGAACCCATGCGCGGTCGGCAGGCTCTGCGGCGCACTGCCCAGGTGCCATTTTCCGAAAATCGCAGTGGAGTAACCAGCCCCCTTGAACATTTCACCCATGGTGAAAGCACGGGCCGAGAGCGTATAGGCGGTGCCTTCGATGGCAATCAGCGATAAGCCGTTGCGGATCGAATATTGCCCAGTCATGAGCGCCGCACGCGACGGCGTGCAGGCGGGTTCGACTAGGAACTGGGTTAAGCGCAATCCTTCTTGGGCTAGTTCATCAAGCCGTGGTGTCGGTGCGCCACGCAACTCACCGCCGCCATAGGACCCGAGATCGCCATAGCCGACGTTATCAGCAAGAATAAATACGACATTCGGCTTCCTGTCTTGAGAAAGCGACGGGGCAATAATCAATGGCTGGAAGATGAGGCACAGCCCAATTACCAAGGCTCGTGAGATTCGTATTGATGCTCTGGGACAGTTCATGTCGCAAGTCACCCCGCTTATCGACCGTAAAAAAGAGTGAGACGGCGGACTGCTGTATGTGTGGACGCCCCAGCGCGGGGGCGCCCGCATTCGTGTCAGTTGTTGTCGACGCGGTTAGTCGCTCGCGTGACTGGCGGCGGCCTTTTTGACCTGCTCTAAAATGCCACTGAGGTTGTAGGTTTCAGGAGCCTGCAGCGGCGGGTATTTTTCGTACGACAGCAAATGCCCCTGCCATAGCTGCTGGCCGATCGGCAGCATGTTCCAATCGTATATGAAGGCGGTTGACGGACTGCCGAGCGCACCGCCCATACTCATCGCCGACTTTTGGTCGATGCCGACCGATTGCTCGAACGGATCGCGCTTGATGTTCTGCACTAACGTGAAATGGAAGGGGACGAGCGGCATGATCCAACCGGCCGGCCCAGGCTGCGACATGGTGTAGTACATCTTCCAGTTCTTGTAGCGCACCGCCGACGGCGTCGAGCCCGAGTAGTAAAAGAAGTGGTCCCGGGCCGACTTATCCGAGGTGCCTTCGAGATAAGCGCGCTGGTCGAAGCCGTCGAGCGTTGTCTTGACGATGCCGGGATACTGGCCGTTCTCGATCTGCGTTCGCAGCCCGTTGTCCTTGGGCCCACCGCCGATGTCGACAAGCGTCGGTAGCCAGTCCAGCGCCGCGAACAGTTGGTTCTTGATCGTGCCCGGTTTGATGTGGCCTGGCCACCGAACGACCATCGGGGCACGATAGCCGCCTTCCCACGCTTCGCCTTTTTGACCCTTGAACGGGGTAACGCCGCCGTCGGGGAAGCTGATCGCCTCGGCGCCGTTGTCAGTGGTGAAGACGACGAGGGTGTTGTCGAGCTGGCCCATGTCTTCCAACTTCTTGAGGACGACGCCGATATTGTCATCCAGCTGCTTCATGCCGGCTTCGTTGACGCCCCAGTCCTTGCCGCCCGGCTCGCCCACCATGGCCTGGTATTTCGGCGACAGCATCGTCGTGACATGCATGCGCGCTGGGTTGTACCAAACAAAGAACGGCTTGTTGGTCTTCTTCGGGTCGTTGCGATCGAGGAAGTCGACAACCTTGGCGGATATTTCTTCATCCACCGTCCTGGACCTGTCCAGCGTCAACGGGCCCTCGTCACTGCAGGTCTGATTTTTCTCCGTGCCGTCGGCGGAATGGCACCAGATTACCGGGCGTGGAGGCATCAAGCACAACGTCGTTTTCTGATCCACGGCGCCGGGGACGTCAGGCAGCCCCGGGACCGGCGTGTTCTTGCACGGAGGGGCGATACTCTGCACGAGCGGGGTCTTGTTGAGGTCGGGGAAGCTCACCCCCTGCATGGCGTCGAGATGATAGAGGTAGCCCCAGTATTCCTGGAAGCCATGCGCCGTCGGAAGCGACGCGGTGTGATCGCCCAGATGGTTCTTGCCGAACTCGCCGGTGGTGTAGCCGAGATCGAACAGGAACTTGGCCAGCGCCGGAGTTCCAGGCTGCAAATAGGACGGGCTGCCCGGCAGTTGCGGTGGGATCATGCCGGTGCGCAGCGGATACATGCCGGTGAAGAAAGCATTGCGACCGGAGGTGCAGCTCTGCATGGCGACATAGTCCATGAAGATCGCGCCCTCGTTCCCGATGCGATCGATATTCGGCGTTTCGCCGACCATCAGGCCGCGATGGTAGATGCTCGGCTGCATAAAGCCGATGTCGTCGCCCATGATGAAGATGATGTTGGGCTTTTGTTGCTGCGCTGCAGCCGGCAAACTCGCCGCCACGATCGCAGAAAACACCGCAAGCAAACCGAGGCAGATATTTCTGGTCATACTCATGATCAGCTTCCTTGCTAGCCACCTGTGGAGGGCCGGCGGCCTCCGCCCAACAGCGATCCCACTGCGAGATCGGCGAAACGCCAACATCCAAACAGTGGTCAAGATGCTGGCGACGAAGCTCGATCGTACGAACTATTCTGGCTGCGCGAATTCGGCAGAGCGTTAAAAATAATATTAGAAAGGTCGGACATGTTCACTCTTTCACTCTGCAGAATGTGAACAAACTCGATCTTTTAGAAGCGGAGAGTTTAGCGCATCCACATGGCGTCCGTTCCGGGATGGGAGCACATGCTCGTCCTACAGCGCCGGGCGCAATTTTAGCTGCGACAAGCCTGCAACAGCGTCGATCGCCATTGACCCTTCAAGGGAGACGGGCTGCAAAGCGACGCTGCGATTTGAGCCGCCCACAAGCACGTTGGCGCCGACGCCAACCCCTAAACCGATATCGCCAGAGGCTCCGACATATTCCCCCGCGAGTGCGCCGTTGGGTACTCCTGACGCCGAGCCAAAGACGGCCCAAGCGAACCTGCCGCCGCCACTGATCCCGAGGTCTAGACCGACGGTATTGATCGCACCATCATAAGCTTGGACGGGCCCCGAGACCGGCTGAAATTTACATTCCATCGATTGGTGACCAAATATGACGAAGCCAATACTTGGATTGAGATTGCACCTCAGCATACCGGCTTGCGCCTACGATTGAGGTTGCGCCAGCGCTGGAGCAATGCTGAGAGCTCCAATCGACAGCATTGCGAGCAAGAAATTTCGTCTGAGATGGTTCCTTGGCATCGCCCTTCCTCCATTTGGTAATACCATCAGCTTCTGCGAGAACAGCAATCCCTCGGCAAGCATATTGACCACGATGGTATCAGTCTGCCGCCACATTCTCCACATTGAGCCGCAATCACCGCGCCATCGAACTGCTTCGCAGCCCGTGGTCCCGGCGCATTAAGAGGCGGATATTCGTGTCGAAGGCGCTTTCGCGGTTTCGCAATTACTTGTTCGGACGTTTCCCCGAAAGATTAAGACTTCAAATAACTTTCTGCGCCAGCAAATTCCGCAAATGCGTTAACAAACTCTCGTGATGACAGCAATAGAATTGCTGAAATGCCGTGACGTTACCGTCGCCGGACGTTTTTCGGCTAAGCATTTTGCTTTTTGGGCGGCCGTTTCGGCATCAGCAGCCGGATCATTGGGCGGTCGGTTGCCCGGTCCGGCGCCGGAGCTCCTCGATGAGCGCGGCTAATCCGCGATCCTGCGGCGCAATTCGGGCCAAGCGCTCCGCATATTCAAGCGCCGCACCGGCATTCCCACCTTCGCGACTGAATGAAATAAGCGCCAACAGAGTGTCGCGATCGTTCGGATGCTGCGCTAAATTGTCTTTGAGTTCCGTCATAGCCTCGTCGATCCGGCCCGTTGAATGCAGGGCGACCGCGTAGACATACCCATATCGCGCCTGGCTGCGATCCAGTTCGGCGGCTCGGCGTAGTTCGGCAAGCGCCAGGTCGATGTGTTTCAGCCGCACGAGGGCAAGGCCCAGCGCGTGATGCAGGCCCGCGTCTTGCGGAGAAGCAACGAGGGCTGCCCGCAACACATTCTCGCCATCAGCTTCGCGCCCCAGCCCCCGATAAAGATCAGCGAGGTTGGCCGCGGCCGGCGCATATTGCGGGCTCAGCTGCAGCGCGGCTTTGTATTCGGCCTCGGCATCTGCGGGACGGCCGCGCTTTGCAAAGAAATTTCCGAGCGCCGCGCGCGCTTCCGGCCGATCGGCATTGAAGCGCTGAGCGTTGATAAACTCCGCCGCCGCGCGCTCGAACCGTTCGCGATCGGCACCGGGCTGGTTCGCGGTCGGGACCGCGGCAAGAAGCGACGCCGCCCTGATGCGCACGCCGCGGCTGGGATCGGAGAGAAGCGGTGCAGCAAGCGGCCAAATCTGAGCGGCCGGGACGCTTTCGAGCATGTCGAGAGCGCCGATCCGCACCATCGGATCGGGGTCCAACAGGCCTGTCCGCGCCACGTTGCCATTGGCGGGCGAGAAGCTCGGGGCAAGATCGGTCAGCGCGCTCGCGCGAGCGAACGCAGGCGCGTTTGCATCGGCAACAACGGCGGCAAGAAGCGTCGCTGCGTCCGGTTGATCGCTCCACGCCGCATGGAATGCATCGGCGTAGTTTTGAAAACCCTCGCGGTTCGGCCCATACCAATTCTCGACCGCCGCTGCCGCCCATGCGGCGGATTTCTCCTCATGGCAATCGTTGCAGGCATTGGGCGTGCCGAGCTTTACCGACAAGTCCGGTCGCGGAACGCGTAAACTGTGATCGTGCCGCGGGTCGACGATCATGTAGGTGCGTGTCGGCATATGACAGGAAGCACAGCGGACCGATTGATTTACCGTTACGTGGTGGCTATGAGCCGCAGCGGCGTATTTCTCCGGCGCGTGACATTGCAAACAGACGCCGTCACCAGACACTTTTAGTTTGCCATCGTGCGGGTCGTGGCAATCGCTGCAGGTAACGCCCGCCGCAAACATCTTGCTCTGCTTGAACGAGCCGTAATTGTAGACTTCGTCGTGCATTTGCCCGTCGGCGGAGTAAAGTCCGCGGCTGAGCCCCGAAACGACGTGGGTATCCGACAGCCACTGACCGGGCACCCAATCTCCGGAGAATTCGGCGCGGCGCGCGTGGCACAGCCCGCAAGTCTCGACCTCCTTGCGCAAAATCGGCGGCGTGAAATTGCGCTGCGGATCGCCGGTATTCGGACCATGCCGCCACGTGACACCGGTGCGCTCATCGAAGCGCACCGCCAGGCCCTCCGACCTGTCCTCATGTTTTCCGAACGGCCACCAGCTCTGCTGGTCGCGCGCCCAGGCAACGTGGCGCGAGCCTTGGCCGTGACAGGTCTCACAGCCCACGCTGATCTCGACAAACGTGGTGTTAAAGCGGTCATTGGCCGCGTCGTAATTTTTCCGCACGCCGGTCGAATGACACTCGGAGCACATGAAATTCCAGTTCTGATTGAGCTTGGTCCAATGCAGGATATCGTCGTGCTTGATCTCCTCGTTCGGGTAGAGATGGAACCAGCGCTGGCCGCCTTGTTCCTTCGGTCGAGTGTCCCACGCGATCGATAATGCCTGAATTCGTCCGCCGGGGAGTTCGATCAGGTATTGCTGCAGTGGATCGATGCCGAACGTGTACTTCACCTGGAAGACGGCGAGCTTGCCGTCCGGCCCGTCGGTTTCGACCAGGAATTTGCCGTCGTTGCGAAAAAATCGCGATTTCACTTCGTAATACTGGAAGGTTGCATCGGAGAAATCGCCCAATACCGACTTGTCGGTTGCGTGATCCATCGCATGCTTGTGCTGCGATTTATGCCACCGCTCAGCTTCGGCCCGGTGGCAACCCGCGCAGGTATCGCTGCCGACGAACGTTGCGACAGATGCGCTGCGCGCATTCCAGGCGGTCTCGCTGCCGTTGAGGAGGTAGAAACCGAGACCGATTGCGGCGACGACTACCGCAGCGAGCGATGCCGCAATCCAAATCTTGCGCTTCGACAGCAAGCCGTTTTCGGTCGAGCCGGGCGATGCGTCCGGCGGCCGTCCGTTCGGCGATGCGCCAGCAGACTTCTTGGGCGATCCGTCTTTGGCGGCGGACTTGCGTCGCTTGCGTGTCAACGTCACAGCCCTTCAGCGCTCAGATCACGAAAGAGCGACCGGTCCATCTTGTATAATGTACCTAAAACAGCGCGAAGCGGCGCCTACTTTGATACGGCCGGAGCCGCACTAACGAGTATCGGCGCACCCTTTCGTGACTTATTTTGTTGGAAATATGAGTGCCGCGGACGCTGGTCCGCGATAGCAGCCTTACGGCGGATGCTCGTCCGGTCTCGCTGTTAAATTTTTGGGCGTACAGCGAAGGTGTATTTGGCCACGAGATCACGGAATGTCGCCGGCACAACGACCATGACATCGCTGACGACAGCAACGTGATAATTGCTGCGACCCAGGACCACCGCCATGATTTCTTCGAGCGCCGGCCATTTATGATAGTCGAACGGCGGCGGCGGCGGTGCTACGAAGGCGCGGGCGTCGTCGACCAGGATGCAGTGGAGTTCCGACGAGGCCAGCACAATGCGGAGTTCGGCAAGCAGCGGGCAATTGTCCTGGGCCGCGAAGAAACCCGCGCCGGCGTGAGCGTCCAGCCAGAACAATGCCGGCCCATTCAACTCTCCGCAAACCTTACTCATGTGGTCGGTGGAGTTGCCGAGCACGAAATTGACGTTGCTTAGCGGTCCGACTTTTTGCTTCGCAACGCGCTGATAGTCGGCATTGATCTCAATCGTGGACACGCGCTCGAAGTGTTGCGCGGCCCATGGTAGCGAGGCCCCTTGAAAAGTCCCGGTTTCGACGAATTCGCGAAGTCGGCCAGCCTGAGCCAGCGACAAAGCCAAACCGGACAATGGCGGTACGTGGATCGCCCCCAAACCTCACCCTGCCCCGAGCGAATTGTTCAGCCCGCTGTCAAACCGCGGCGGCCGGCTGCCGTGACGTCCGCCGCTTTCGCATGAACGCGTGCTTTGTATTTGGCGACGACGATTCGGTCAATCGAAAACCGTGCGCTTGTAACGGTCCGCTCGGTTTCGTCAACCGGTATGCAGCGAACCTACCGGAAACCCGGCCGTCTGCCTATTCACGCTGTTCATTATAATACCCCATGCACGCCCCCCTTTCGTCAAAAGTGAGCCCAACGCGCAATTGAGATCAGCGCACTGCTTGGCGCGGTATTTGGTTGGACAACCGCTTCCTCGCCCGCTAACAGAACTGCCCATGCTCCCGGCCCATAGCCCGCAATGATCGACCAAGTTATTTCAGCGCTCGCCTCCTGGATTGTCGAAATCATTTCTTCCACCGGATATTTCGGCGTCGTCTTTCTTATGGCGATCGAATCCGCATGTATCCCGCTTCCCTCTGAGATCATCATGCCGTTCGCCGGCTATCTGGTCTCGATTGGTAAGGCGAACTTGATCGGTGTCGCAACGGCGGGCGCGGTGGGCTGCAATGTCGGGTCGACGGTCGCTTATTACGTAGCCGCCAAAGGCGGCAGGGTGGTCCTCGAACGCTGGGGGAAATACGTCCTCATCAGCCGGTCCGAACTCGAACGCACCGACCGGTTTTTTGCCCGTTACGGCGCCGCGACGGTATTCTTCGGCCGCTTGCTTCCGGTTGTGCGGACGTTCATCGCCTTTCCCGCCGGTCTCGCGCGGATGCCGATGATGAAATTTCAGATCTACACCTTCCTCGGCTCCTGGCCGTGGTGCTTCGCGCTCGCCTATGCCGGCTATCTGCTCGGCGCACGCTGGGAAAGCGACCCGACGATGCGCAAGCTGTTCCACGACTTTGATGCGGTCATCGCCGTGGTTTTCCTCGCCGCGCTGATCTGGTTCGTCTGGTCGCGCTGGCGCGAGCACCGCGCTTAAATTGTGGCAACCGCGGGCGCGCGACTCTCGTCGTTGGCTTTATCGTCGTCGTGCGGGTATTCTGACGGCAGCGAGCGCCAGCTTGTGCAGCTGCCGCGCAGACATGCTGACCATGACGACGTTTGCCAGGCAAAAAGGCTTTTGCGGCGCCGCCCTGCTTTGGCTCGCCGTGGCGGCTTTTTCAGTCGCCGCCGTCGGCCACTCACTTGCGGAAGATGCTCAAACGCCTTCCGGTGGTACCAGTGCGGTGCAGGCGCCCGCCGCTCCAGCACCGCCTAACCCGCCGACGGCGGCTGTGCCACGAATGCCGCCGCAGCCCTCGGCCCCCGCCAAACCGGGCTTCTTCCAAGAAGTTGGACGCTGGTGGGATGGGTCGATCGGTTATTTTCGCGACAAGATAAAAGCTGCGCCCGGCACTTTCGAAGATATCGGCAAAAAATCCGGCGACGCGGCCAAGGGTGCGGCGGCCGCCACCGGCGAGGGCATGAAAAAAACCTTCGACGTGAGCAAAGATGCGGCGACCGCGATCGGGCGGCTGCCGAACACGCGCGTCGTCGAAGTGCGCGAGCGCTGCGCGACCGCGGCGAACGGCGCGCCGGACTGCGCCGCCGCGGCGACCAACGTCTGCCGCAGCAAAGGCTTCAACGGCGGCCAACCGCTAAACTCGCGCACCGACGAGGTGTGTCCGCAGACGGCGTTGCGCTCCAGCAAGCCTTCGGTCAAAAGCGAATGCCCGCTCGAAACCGTCGTGCTCCGCGTCGTCTGTCAGTGATCTATCCGTAGTCTTCAGCAAACAGGGAGAGTGTTTTCGGCCATGATGTCAGAAGCCGATCGCAACAAGGCCGCCGATATCCTCATCGCCGCCGAGAAGGCGCGCAGACAAGCGGTGCAGCTGTCCAAGACCTGGCCGGATATCACCATGGAGGACGCCTACGCGATCTCCACCGAAGTGGCCAACCGCAAGATCGCGGCCGGCGCCAGACTGATCGGCCACAAGGTCGGGCTGACCTCGAAGGCGATGCAGCGCTCCTCGCAGATCGACGAGCCGGACTACGGCCATCTGCTCGACCACATGATGGTCGCCGACGGCGCCCGCGTCGCGCATGAGAATTATTGCCTGCCGCGGGTCGAGATCGAGCTCGCCTTCATCCTCGGCAAGCCGCTGCGCGGCCCCGGCGTGGGACTGCCGGAAGTGCTGCGCGCCACCGAATACGTCGTGCCGGCGATCGAGATCGTCGATGCGCGGCTGCAGGACCCGCGGAAGATTTTCGACACCGTGTCCGACAACGGCGCCGCCGCCGGCATTGTCATCGGCGGCCGGCCGGTCGGCCCGCTCGACATCGACCTGCGCTGGGTCGGCGGCATCATGTACCGCAATTCCGAGATCGAAGAGACCGGCGTCGCCGCCGGCGTGCTCGGCCATCCCGCGCTCGGCGTCGCCTGGCTCGCCAACAAGCTCGGCCAACACGGCGTGACGCTCGAAGTCGGCCATCTCGTCCTCGCCGGTTCGTTCACGCGCGTGGTGCACGCGAAAAAAGGCGACACCCTGCACGCCGATTTCGGCGCGCTCGGCGGTATTGCGGTGCAGTTTATTTGATGTCCTTGGCATTCCAGACACCACGACAATGGCAAGCTGTGCGTTCGGCACCGGATGACAAAACAGTGTATTGAACCGCCGCGGCTTTAGAGGAATCATGTTCGCGGGCGACGTGCGCCCGAGGGCGCGATGATCGTGCTGTCATATTTTCTCAAGCGCTGGATTCTGGTCGCTGCGGCAATTTTTTTGCCGGCGACACTGCTTCACGCTGCGCTGCCGACCGAAACCGATATTCCAATCCGGCCCTGGCTGAGCGGCCAGCTCCTGATCGCGTCACCGCAACTGCGTCAGGCGGCATTCTATCATGCGGTTGTTCTGTTGGTGCGGCATACCCGCGAGGGTGCGTTCGGCATCATCGTCAATCGGCCCGCCGGCAGACGCTCGCTCGCTCGCATGCTGAAGGGATTCGGCGGCGAGGCGAGCAAGGCAACCGGTACTGTGCCGGTGTTCTTCGGCGGTCCGGTCGAGCGGAACGTCGCGCTCGTGATCCACAGCATCGACTATCGCCGGCCCGACACGCTGGATATCGACGGCCGCCTTGGGCTAAGCGCCGCAGCCGACGTGCTGCGCGACATTGAGATCGGCAAGGGACCGAACAAAAGTCTCATCGTCTTCGGCTATGTCGGCTGGGAAGCGTCCCAGCTCGAGGACGAACTCAGGCATGGCGTCTGGCTGACGGTTCCGGAGGATCCCGCGCTGGTCTTCGACGCCGATCGCACGAAAATCTGGGCGGACGCGCTGGCGAAGCAGAAGAGCCTGCACTGAACCAGCAATACAAATGTGCGGCCGCCGCCTTGCATTGACGTGGATCAACCGCCGCGTGTGCCTTTACCGCGGGCGGACGGCTTGGCCGCTGCTTGCAGGGCTTCTTTCCGCCCCAGCGCAATACCGTCGGCGACAGCTTGCGCGACGGTTTCGCTGTGCTTGCCGGCCGGGCCGATGAGCAGGCCGTATTCGCCGACAATCACGCGGGCTTTCTCCAGGTCGTCTTTCCGGCTCGGCTTGTCGCTTGGCATCGCAACCTCCCGGCGGCTCACCCGGCGGCAGCTTACCTCGCGTTGACACGCCCCGCCATCGGCCTACATTAAATGTGTTCCGAGGGGAGCTCCCAGGAGGGAGCTGAGAGACCGCCGCCCCCACCGACCTTTCCGCTTGCGGGAAGGATCAAGTGGGACGCGACCGCGAAAAACCCTTTGAACCTGATCCGGGTCATACCGGCGAAGGGACAGGAATGATTTCCACCCCCAGCACGCCCCGAGACCAGCAAATTTAAGCACGGCCGCGATCCGATCGCGGCAAGCGCCGTGGGAGGCACGCATGCAACCCGTCGTCTTCATCGCCAAACTCGTTGGCCCGCTGTTTGTGGTGCTGGGCATCGGCTGCCTGATGAACCAGACGGTCTATGCCGACATGATCGGACAGGCGGTGCTGATCCCGGTCGTGATCTATCTCTCCGGCCTGATGGCGTTTCTCGCCGGCGTCGCCATGCTCAACGGCTATCGCGCCTGGACTGCAGACTGGCGGATCATCATCACCATTCTCGGCTGGCTCCTGGTCATCGCCGGCATCATCCGCATCGTGCTGCCGGGAGCAGCCGCCGTCGCCGCCATCGCGCTCTATTCGGGCGGCTATGCGATGGCGATCGTCGGTATCATCGTTCTCGTCATCGGCGGCTTTCTCAGCTTCAAGGGCTACCGGACCGCGAGCAAATAACCGGCAACAATACTGCATGCATGAATCGCGATCATGCGGAAATGGAAATTTTAGGAGTACCCCAATGAACAAACATATCGCCAACAAACATCTCGCCGAATCCGATCTCGCCACGCCGAAGGTCACGACCGGACCGATCGCCGGCTCGCGCAAGATTTACGCGCGGCCTGACGCGGCGCCGGATCTGAAAGTGCCGCTGCGCGAGATCGTGCTCGATGCCTCGTCCGGCGAGCCGCCGTTCCCGGTCTACGATCCGTCCGGCCCCTACACCGATCCCGATGTGAGGCTCGACGTGGAGCGCGGTCTGCCGCGCGCGCGCATCGAGTGGGTCAAGGAGCGCGGCGGCGTGGAGGAATATGAAGGCCGCCCGATCAAGCCGGTGGACAACGGCAACGCCACCGGCAAGCACCTCGCGCGTAATTTCCCGAATACGCCGAAGCCGCTCCGCGGCATTTCTCCCTCCCCCCTTGCGGGGGAGGGTGGGGTGGGGGGTCGGGAGGCGAATACTTCGCCGCAGACGGGAGCAGTGCGCCCGTCTTCGTCCGCAAATAACCTCCCGACCCCCACCCCTAACCCCTCCCCGCAAGGGGGAGGGGAATTGCATCCCATCACCCAGCTCGAATGGGCCCGTGCCGGCGTGATCACCAAGGAAATGATCTACATCGCCGAGCGCGAAAATCTCGGCCGCAAGAAAATGCTGGAGACCGCGCAGGCCGCGCACGACGACGGCGAAAGCTTCGGCGCTTCGGTGCCGCTGTTCGTCACGCCGGAATTCGTGCGGAGCGAAGTCGCCCGCGGCCGCGCCATCATTCCCGCCAACATCAATCACGGCGAACTCGAGCCGATGATCATCGGGAGAAACTTTCTCACGAAAATAAATGCCAATATCGGCAACTCCGCCGTCACGTCGTCGGTCGAAGAGGAAGTGGAAAAGATGGTGTGGGCGATCCGCTGGGGCGCCGACACGGTGATGGACCTCTCGACCGGAAGGAACATCCACAACACCCGCGAATGGATCCTGCGCAACGCGCCAGTACCCATTGGAACAGTGCCGATCTACCAGGCGCTGGAGAAGGTCAACGGCGACCCGGTCAAGCTCGACTGGGAGTGCTACAAGGACACGCTGATCGAGCAGTGCGAGCAGGGCGTCGATTATTTCACCATCCACGCCGGCGTGCGGCTTGCCTACATCCACCTCACCGCCAATAGAGTCACGGGAATAGTCTCGCGCGGCGGCTCGATCATGGCGAAGTGGTGCTTGGCGCATCACAAGGAGAGCTTCCTCTACGAGCGTTTCGACGAGATTTGCGACCTGATGCGCAAATACGACGTGTCGTTTTCACTGGGCGACGGCTTGCGCCCCGGCTCGATCCGCGACGCCAATGACCGCGCCCAATTCGCCGAGCTGGAGACGCTGGGCGAGCTCACCAAAGTCGCCTGGGCCAAGGGCTGCCAGGTGATGATCGAAGGCCCCGGCCACGTGCCGCTGC
The DNA here is from genome assembly GCA_963831165.1 of uncultured Alphaproteobacteria bacterium. Classification (GTDB taxonomy): domain Bacteria; phylum Pseudomonadota; class Alphaproteobacteria; order Rhizobiales; family Xanthobacteraceae; genus BOG-931. Next base: position 391,474 of record CAWHPC010000029.1, on the reverse strand, counting down.
ACAAGATCAAGATCAACGTCGACAAGCAGCTCAAGGAATGCGGCGAGGCGCCGTTCTATACGCTGGGGCCGCTCGTAACCGACATCGCGCCGGCCTACGACCACATCACCTCGGCGATCGGCGCGGCGATGATCGGCTGGTTCGGCACCGCCATGCTCTGCTACGTCACGCCGAAAGAGCATCTCGGGCTCCCTGATAGGAACGACGTGAAAGACGGCGTGATCGCCTACAAGATCGCAGCCCACGCCGCCGACCTCGCCAAGGGCCACCCGGCCGCACAGCTCCGCGACGACGCGCTAAGCCGCGCTCGGTTCGAGTTCCGCTGGGTCGACCAGTTCAACCTCTCGCTCGACCCCGACACCGCGCGCACCTACCACGACGAGACGCTGCCCAAGGAGGCGCACAAGGTGGCGCATTTCTGCTCCATGTGCGGCCCGAAATTCTGCTCGATGAAAATCACCCAGGACGTGCGGGACTATGCGGCGACGCTGAATGATCCGGCGAAGCGTGCCGTCGCTGGCGACACGCTCATCGCCGAGCAGGGGATGGCGCAGATGTCCAAGAAATTCCTCGACCTGGGCGCGCAAGTTTACGTCGACGCGGATAAGGTGAAGGACAGCAATAAGGCGTTGTAAGAGTGTGAAGCAGCATTCATGCTGTATTAAGAAACTTTACAGCACGATGGGCGTTTGCTACTCGGTGGATTCGCAGCGGGGAGTAGAGCTATGACGAAAAATCTAGAAGAATTGGTCATTCGCGCCCGCAAGATCACCATGACAACGGCTCAACTGCGCGAGCAGCGGCAGAGCTTTGCTTACGGCAACACTCACATCGAGAACGACAGAATCACTCGCGAGATGGTTGCTGAAGCGGACAAAAAAATAGAGACGCGCGACAAATGACGTGGCTGCCGATCGGCACAGCGAAGCAGAAGATGCTGCGCTTCTAAGCGACCCGGACGAGATTGCCCGCCGGGAAGCGGAAAACGGCCTCAGACAATTTACACTGGCGCTCGACATCATTCGCTCTCACGTAAAGGATGCGGAGCGGCCTTTCAAATTGCGTGCTGGCCCGATTTTGCAACTGCATCAAGCAGCCCTTGATGGTTTGCACCGGCTGGCCGGAACGTTTCGAAATACGCCAGTGAAGATTCACGGAAGCCTCCATCAACCGCCTGAGGCCGCGTTTGTTGCTGATGAAGTACAAGTGCTATGCGAATACATCAATGACAACTGGAACAAAAGCGCGGTTCATCTCGCTGCTTATGTTCTCTGGAAGATGAACTGGATTCATCCGTTTGCAGATGGAAACGGTCGTACGGCAAGGGCCGTATCGTATGTTGTTCTAAGCATCAAGCTCGATAGTTTATTGCCGGGCACTCCGACGATCCCAGAACAAATCGCCTCGAATAAAGATCCCTATTACAGGGCCCTTGAGGAGGCGGATAAGGCATGGACGGCTGAGAAAATTGATGTGTCAGCGCTTGAGGGGCTTTTAGGTGACATGCTTGCTCAGCAACTTCTCAATGCAGCCAAAGAAGCGGCCGGCGAAGCGGTGGGTCCCTTTGGGACGACCACGTTCCATTAGTGCGAAGAGTACTTGCTTAGGGGAAGACTACTCGTGGCGCGACGAAGCATAGCCAATACGAATTTGCTCTCCCTGATCGAGAGCGCGCGCATACGGCTCGGTCGAGGTGATGCAGCTTCGCAACGCGGCAGCTTTGCTATCGGCAGCGCTGAATTGGAGAATAGCAAGTTAACTAGATCTTCCATCGCAGCAATCAGTAGCCAGGTTAAACCATCAAATGCGTTTGAGCTCCAGGCCAGCAATTCCGGAGCGCTTTATGATTTCATTGTTTCAAAGGTCGACCGAATACTGAGTTCGCCCGAGCGGCAACTATATATTACTCCCGAGCTTATTAAAGAGGCGCACGTGGTAGCTCTGGCTGGCATCGCACCAAATGCTGGCCAGTATCGCCCCACCGCTTTAATAGTCTTTGGCAGTAACCACGTTGGCCCAAGCCCTGATCACGTCCCGGAGCTAATTGAAGAGTTCTGCAATTACGTCAACGGTGCATGGGACAAAGCATCTGCATTGCATCTTGCAGCTTACACACTTTGGCGGCTTCTCTGGATACATCCCTTTTCGGACGGAAATGGGCGCGTCGCCCGCGCACTTTCCTATCTCGTGCTTAGCGCAAAGCTAGGCGCTGTTCTTCCCGGAACCCCGACGCTGCCGGCCTTAATCGCGCAAAATCGCGACAGATATTACAAGGTATTGGAAGCTGCCGACATGGCGCAGCTTTCAGGGGCGATTGATGTCGGCCCCATTGAAGAATTTCTTTCAGACTTGTTAGCACTGCAGCTCAATAACGTTGCTGTTTTACCCGACGATGCCGAAGATCGACTTGAAAAAACAATAGAAAATCGTGTCTTACGGGCAACCCCCGAACTGCGTCAATCCATGTATGGCACCATGGACCCAAAGTATCAGCTGTGGTCTCACGGTGCCTGTCTAACCCTGCAGATTTGCAGTTATGAGGAATTGATTCGTAGCAGAGAACGACAGGTGTCTTATGGTGACCCTTTTCCGAACCTTCTATCGGCCAACAGGAATGAAGCAACCAACATACTAAGCGATCAACAGAGCGTTCATTTTTTTCACGGCGTCGAACTGCATGATAGGGGCGGCGGCGCATTTTATCTGCCGCCTGATGCGGGACTGATACTATCATCGGTCCAAATAAGCGGTCGACAAAACCATTATTCGATTGTCGGAGCCCTGTATTGCATTCGTCTTGGCCCGCGTACAACAATCGAAAATTGCGACGAGTTGTTTGACCTTCTTATCGCGCGTCATATTAGAGTCACGTCGTGAATTCTGCGCTCGCGTTGGATTCGGCAGCATTTGCGAAATTCGAAGCGCTAGTCCTCGAACAAGGTAGACATACGGAGCGGGAATGCGAGGCATATCTCGCGAGCGCAGCAGCTCTGCTTCTTTCGGGAACTCCGAGCGACATTAGGGCTGTCCGGCAAGACCGAAACTATTTTGGTTCGAGCGACGTAACGATGGTCGTATCCATGCTAAATGCGACGATGCAAATTCTGGACTACGCGTCTATCTGGGAATTAAAGGCGCCCCAGTGTTACCTGATGGAGTTTGACGAGAGCAGTACGAGATGTCGTCCAACTCTCGATCTAATAAAGGCCGAAAATCAGCTTTTGCACTATGGTCACGAAAGCCAAAACAATGACGCCCATCGGGTTCGTCTGAACATAATGGATCGAGATAGAATCAAATTGGGTGGGATCGTGATCGGCACCAAAGATAGGATATTAAAAGGTTCGAGTAATAGTGGCGACGTCGAGCGCGCAACAAACTCGCTCAACATCCGAGCAAAATATTTCTATCAGCCAAACGGAATAAAAGTCGTGACTTGGGATCGTATCGTTGAATATCTCAGGGCGTAGCAAGCACAGCCGGATAAGGTAGGCGTGGCCGCGCGAGCGCGCTCGTGTGTATTCCACGAAATCCGGGACAGCTTCGCCGCATGGATTGCCGGGTCATTTTACACGAAGACGGCGCTTCGCGCCTTTTGCCGGCAATGACCAAAGAAACGCTACGGCGCGAACCGGTCGCGCGTTCTTCGCGCTTCGCCGCTGTGATACACTTGCCAAAACCGGGAGCCGGAAAAATGAGCGAGCGCGCACTGGCCTTTGTCGAACAATGGGTGTCCGACCACGTCCGCGCCGAAGATAAGTCGGACGACCAACAGGCGCGCGCCAGGGCGCTCGCCGATCGTTGTCGCGCCGATGCGGGAACACACGGCATCACCGCGAACGAGATCGCAGACGCGATCGACGATCTCACCAAATTCATGATCGGCGCGATCGAGGAGGCTGCGGAGCGCAAGGTCCACGCCGAGCAGACCGAAGACGTCAAGCCGGTGCCGGACTTGGTGGATGTGGAGGGCGTGGAAAACGCCGAGCAAGATGCCCTCGAAGATGAGGAAGACGAACAGCACTGAACTCTTCGTCAGCAAGCGTAGCCCGGATGCAGCACAGCGAAATCCGGGGTAGTCGTCGCCGCATGGATTGCCGGATCATTTGAGACGAAGACGGCGCGCGCGCCTTTCGCTCGCAATGACGGCGCACGTCTCCTTCTCCCCGCGTGCGGGGAGAAGGTTGGGATGGTCCAAACCGGCGACATGGGTAACAGAATAGACCGGCGAGATGGGTAACAGGTCAACTGATCGGCGGGGAGGGCCCTGCCGATGGTTTGGAGAAAGACCTGTGCCATGGAAGAGCGGATGCGCTTTGTGATGGCGGTTGAGCACGAGGGTGAGGCGTTTGCGGCGATCTGTCGGAGCTTTGGGGTGAGCCGGCGGATTGGTTACAAATGGCTTGAGCGCTATCGAGAAGAAGGCATCGAGGGGCTGCGGGACCGTTCGCGGGCGCCGCGGCATCATCCGCAAGCGCTGCCGGAGCAGATCGCCGAACAGTGCATTGCGGTGCGCCGGGCGCATCCGACTTGGGGGCCGCTGAAGGTACGCAGTTGGCTTGAGGAGCACCGGCCGCGAACGCGGTGGCCGGCATCGAGCAGCATCGGAGAGCTGTTTGATCGCGAGGGCCTGACGGTCAAGCGCCGTCTGCGCCGCCGCAGCCCGCCCTCGAGCGCGCCGTTTGCGCAATGCGCAGCAGCCAATGACGTGTGGTGCATCGACTTCAAGGGCTGGTTCGTCACCGGCGACGGTGCGCGTTGCGAGCCGTTGACGCTGAGCGATGCCCATAGCCGCTATTTGTTGCGTTGCCAGGCGATGGCGCGCCCCGATGTCGAGCATGTGTGGCCGGTGCTTGACGCGGCGTTCCGCGAGTTCGGCCTGCCGCAGCGGCTGCGCTCCGACAACGGCTCGCCGTTTGCCTCGTGCGGCGCCGGCGGACTGTCGCGGCTCTCCGTCAAGGTGATCAAGGCCGGCGTTGTGCCCGAGCGCATCGCGCCCGGCAAGCCGCAGCAGAACGGCCGCCTGGAGCGGCTGCATCTGACGCTGTTGCAGGACACGGCCACGCCGCCGGCGCGTAGCCTGCGCGAACAGCTTCAGCGCTTGCGCTGCTTCCAGCACCTCTACAACAACGAACGGCCGCACCAGGCGCTCGGCAATGACCCGCCGGCCAAGCATTACGCCGCCTCGCCGCGACGCTTCGACGGAATCCTGCGGGAGCCGAACTATGGAGCCGATCATGCGGTCCGTCGGGTGCGCCATAACGGCGAGATCAGATGGCAGGGCAATATGGTCTACATCAGCGCGGCGCTGATCGGCGAGCCGGTTGGACTGATTGAAAACGACGAGGCCAGCTGGACCGTCTGTTACGGACCGATCATGCTTGGCGTCATCGCGCATCGTGGCGATCGCCTGCGCAAACCCAAACAAACAGTCTGTGGACTTGTGGACAACGCTGCGCGTTGCCCACAGGGTCCACAGTCGCAACAGCAACAACAGAGCTGAACAAAACCAGAAATGTGTTACCCATGTCGCCCGTCAGAACTGTTACCTATGTCGCCGGTTGCTCAGGATGAGGGGGCCTAACCGCTGGGCTCAGAATTGCAGCGCTCAGAATCGCTGAGAGGCCCCCTCACCCTCGCTCCGCTCGACCTCTCCCCGCACGCGGGGAGAGGTGAAGAACTACGAATCATGCGCGCAGCGCGTCTTTGCAGAAAAAACGCGTGGCGCGAAACATCCTGATTCATCGGCACAAATACAAACCCTTTGACTTTGCCGCCGCGATGACAATAACCGCGCCGTCTCGCTCTTCGTTGAGGGACGTCAACCGGTGACGCCGACTGACGGAGCGGGATGCGGTTCCTGCGGGCGGGGGTTCGTCACCCCCGCTCCCGGGCGATCCGGGCAGCGCAAACAAGTATACGCAGTTTGCGCCAATACAAACTGCTATGCCCCTCCGGCATCAAGACCGGGGCGCGAGGTGCTTCGCTTAAGCGCGATTCTAAGCGGAGGTAACGCCTTCGCATCGTGTTTCGCGTGAAGCGCGGCCTGGGCTGAGTCCTGGCGTTCGCTCGCCGGGGCAAGCGCCGCGGCGGAGCGCCGAGAGGCGAGCGGTCCCCGTTGGGACCGCTTCCGACCCCCTCCCACCTCTCTCACAGCGGGGGAACAGGAGGAACGGGGCGGACAGTGGATGGCATGCGCTTTTCGGCGCTTCGCCTCCCTTATTCATTCGTCGTGGTGCAGAATTCTTTTTGTTCGTGACCAAAGCTCGGATGCGCCGCATCGCGAGAACGATTGCTGTTGACCTCATCCTGAGGCGCTCAGCGCGCAGCGCTGAGCCTCGAAGGATGCAGCTAAGGCGCCTCGCCCTCATCCTTCGAGGCTCGCGGAGTTTATCATCGGGCCGGCCACTTCGGGCCGGACCCGTTGGCTCGCACCTCAGGATGAGGTGATGAAGAACGCATCGCGAGAACGATCAGACTCGTGCCGCTGTTTGACATGGTGATCGGAGCGAGGAGCAAGCGTAGCCCGGATGGAGCACAGCGAAATCCCGGCAGCATCGCGGCAGAAAATATGAAATGCTGCGGCGTTCCGCAGTTTCCGCACCGGATTTTGTAGCGGCGCACGGCCTCGTCAACGGCCGGCGCGACAGGGAGGGGGCTTCCATGACACCTGAACTCACGTTGCTTGTTTGGTCCGCCATTCTGGCCTTCGTGCAGATGCTCGTCGCCCTCGTCGGCGCGCAGCTGCAAGTCGGCTTGCCGCCGCTGGTGGGTAATCGCGAGAACCTGCCGCCGATGGCCGGCTGGGCGGGGCGCGCGCGCCGCGCCCAACTCAACATGCTGGAAAACCTCGTGCTGTTCGCCATCCTGGTGCTGGTGGCGCAGATTGCCGGCAAGACCAATGCCATGACGCTCTTGGGCTGTCAGATCTTCTTCTGGGCCCGCCTCGCCTACGCGCTCGTTTATATCGCCGGCGTGCCGTGGCTGCGAACGGCGGTCTGGACGGTGTCGGTGATCGGCCTGCTGCTGATCCTGCGGCAGCTCTGGTAGCAAACGTGGCCCGGATTGAGTGAAACGAAATCCAGAGCGAGCGTTGGCGGGCAATCCCGGATTTCGCGCTGCTCCATCCTGGCTACTTGCTCACCCCGCCTTCAACCTCCGCGCCTTGCGCAAGTCCGCGTTGATCCGCGTCTGCCAGCCGATGCCGGTCTTGCGATACGCGGCGAGCACGTCGGCATCGAGCCTGAGCTTCACCGCCTGTTTTGGATTGGGCAATGGCGGCCGGCCTCGGCGGACCAGTCGCCCGCCGCGGCGGATTTCCGCGCGGTCGAAGAATTCGTCCGTCAGCTTCGGAGCGTCATCGGGATCAACCCATGCGGCGGCGCCAGATTTCTTCCTCTTTGGCATGACAATGCCTCATCGAGATGATGTGGCGAGCGTCGCCACGTTGCGTCCAGACCATCACCACGACCCGACTTTCGAGCTGGCCCGCGGTGACGAAGCGGGTCTCGCCGTAATCGAACCGGTCGTCGACGATCGTCGCGGTTCGTCCGGCAAACACCTCGCCGGCCCGCGCAAAGTCGAGCCCGCGACGCCGGCGCGCCAGTTCCCGTTTCGCCGGATCGAACGTCACCCGCAATTAAATGTACCCCCAATAAATGTCAAGACCCGACGTTGCTTCGCTCTTCCGATCCTACGGGCTTACCTTCGCCGCTGCGCCATGGCGTGTAATATGCTGACGATCATGAGACCGTTTCATGCATTCGTGCTTGCTTTCGGCGCCGCAATTCTTACGCCGCTTGCCGCGGGCAACGCGGCCGCGGAGGCGCCGTCGCCGACTGAGAAGCTCAACGCCTACATCGGCTGCATCAACCGGCTTTCGGGGCGGGCCTACGATTCGCGCGCGCGCTATTTCAGCTGGGCCGGCAGGAACGGCCCGACCGGCAACGAGCGGATCATCTACGGGACCTACACCATCTACGACACGTCGCCTTGCCGGACGAACATCGACAAGGCCAATGCGCTTGAGCCGCGCGACGCCGCGCTCGAAGCCGCTGCCACGGCCTACGGAGAGGCGGTGGCCAAGCTCGAGCCGCTGCTCAAGGAGGCCGACGACTACTATACGCGTGAGGACTACAAGGACGACCGGATGGCCAAGGGCAAGGCGCTCCATCCCCGTCTGGTGGCGGCATGGGATGCGTTTGCCAGCGCCGACCAGAATCTGCGCGGCAACGTCGAAGCCATCAACGACCGGCGCGCGGTCGAGAAACTCGCCGCGATCGAGCGCGACGAAGGCCGCAAGGCGCACTACTACGTCGAGGCGCTGATGATCCACGCCAAGCGCGTGCTGCGCGCCGAGGAAAGAGACAAGCCCGACCTCGCCGCAATCGCGCAGGCGCTGACCGAGTACGAAGACACCGTCAAGGCGGCCGAACAGGCTTCGGGCACCGACGGCGGCCGCAAGATCGGCTCGATCTTCCTCAGCAATGCCAAGTCGTATCTGGTCACGGCAAAGCAACTGATGCGCCGCATCCGCGACAACGTGCCGTACAGCTCCGGCGACAAGATGATGCTCGGCAACGCCGCCAGCGGCTGGATGGTCGAAGGTTCCCCGCCGCGGCTCTTGCGCGACTACAATCAGCTGGTCGACGCGTACAATCGCGGCGCCAACATTTAGCGCGCGGCGGGCGGTGACGAGAACGTAGGATGGGTAGAGCTCTTGCGAAACCCATCAATCAACCGCGCCGATGTATGGAGCGAGCGCGGCCTTGGTCGGCTCAGCGAAGCACGAACAGGGCCGCGCTTTCCATCGTGTAGCGGGCGAGCAGGAAGTCGCGAATCCCGGCGACGCGGTGGTCCGCCCATTCCAGCAGGACGAAATAAGCCGGCCGGCCGTCCGGATCGTGGCGGTCGAAAACCAGCATCGCCGCCCGGCCTTCGACCAATCCGGGAGCGAACCGCCACTGCTCGGCCTGCGCATAGCGGTGGAAATACTCGCCCACCGCACTACGCCCGCGCACCTGAAGCCGGTTGACCAGGTCGAGCCGCACGTCGTCGGCGAGCATGTCGCGGACAGCGTCGAAATCGCGCGCGTTGAACAGCGCGACATATCTGGTGAGACGCTCGCGGTCGGCGTCCGCCAAAGCCGGCGCAACGACGTCGTCAGGCTCCTGCGCCAGCGCGCGCACCCGCGCACGACCGCGCTGCAGCGCCGACTTGACCGCCGCGATGCGGCCGCCGGTCACGTCGCAAATCTCCTCCACGGAATAGCCGAGCACGTCCTTGAGGATCACGCTGCTGCGTTGGGCGGGCGGCAGCTTCATGAAAGTCCGGAGCGCAGCGCGCGTGGCCTCGCGGTTCTCGATCGGGCTTGCCGGCGCGGTCACCTGCTCCAGGTCCTCCGTTGCATGCATGGCTTTGTGACGCGCCTGCCGGCGCAGGAAATCCAGCGCCGCGTTGTGGGCGATGCGGAACAGCCAGCCCTCGGGGTTGGCAAGCGGATCCGTGGAAGCCAAGGCCGAAAGCGCTTTCAACAGCGCTTCCTGCACGACATCTTCGCCGTCGATTACGGAGCCGGTCATGCGGGCGCAATAACGATGCAGCTTCGGCCGCAATTCGCCGATCAAGCGATCGAACGCTTCCCGCTCCAACAAACCCTCCGTCGGCGGCGACGCGTAAAGCGGAGTTGGCGTATGCTTACACGTCGCGGCTATCGAACAGAAGCATGAGAAAATCCGCTGGGTCTGGCGCCAGGTTGCGCCGGTCGGCGGCGCAGGCCTGTCCCTCGGGAGTGGCGAAGGCCCGCTTGATCGCCGCCAGATCGTCGAAATGCAAGATCGCCACGAAATGAAAATCCGAGGCACCTTGTGGCGCCACGATCGGGCCCTGGCTCACCTCATACTTCCGCAGCCCTGGAAGCTTTTTGGCGAGCGGAACGTGCGTGTCGAAATAGTGGCGCTGGAACGCCGCCACGTCCTTTGGGGTTTTGTAGATCACGACCATCCGGGCCATCGCTTGTCTCCGTATCAGACTGTTGAGCCGTTGCCGATGACTCCAAGACGAAACGAAGCCGCCGAACGGATCGGCGGGTGGAAAAAATTTTTGAGGTGCCGTAGCGGAAGTGCCGTCCGTAATCCGTAGGTGGGCTGAGCTCTCGGAAAAACCCACCAATTACCCGCTCCCCATTCTGCCTATGATGGGCCGGCCAGTTCGGGTCGGACCCGTCGGCCTGACGCGCCCGGCAAAGTCCGCTGCCGCAAGGCGCCCGCAAGTATGTTATCGTGCTGGCGCTATTCGTCCGGCGCCAACCGCCCTGAGAGCGCGACCTTTGAGGAGCATCATGAGCAGCAGCAGTCCGCTTTCGCTCGCCGAACTTGAAAAGCGCATCGCCATCACGCGCGACAACATCCGGCAACTTATCGAACAGGCAGCTGCGTTCTCCGGCGCCGAAGACGAGGACCGCAACGCGGATCGGATCGCGCAGCAGAACGAAGAGCTCGACCGGCTGACCAAGCAACGCGATGCGCTGCTGAAGAAATGACGTGTGGCGTATAGGATGGGTTTCGCAAGAGCTCGCCCCATCCTACTCACTCACACCCCTTCGACTATAAACACCCGGTAGTCGGCGCCGAGGAAACGATGCCGGACGGCGTCTTGATACGCGGGGCTGTTGTAATAGGTTTTGGCGGCCTCGATGGTTGGAAACTCGAGGACCACCGCGCCCTCGATCGCCGGGCCTTCGAGCACTTCGTACTTGCCGTAGAGCGCCAGCGGCTTCAACGGATGGCCAGCGGCGGCAGGCCGCGCCTTTTCCCGATAGCGCTCATATTCATCGCGATTGCGCATCTTTTCGCGCGTGAACACAACGTAGGCGACCATTGGCGCATTCCTTTCGGTTTGAACGCGCCTAAGATACCTAACCATGGCGAACGCTCGTAGCCGGGATTCGCATGCTCGTCATCGCGAGCGGAGCGGGGGCGCAAAAAATCCCGGATTTAACGCCGGCTCAAACCGCGCTAGTTGAAGACAATGATCACGCTTTATTCTTACCCGCCCCTGTTCGGCGTGGCCGACAACAATGGCTACGGGCTGAAGGTGTTTGCCTTCCTCCGGCTGACCAAAGTCCCGTTCACGCACGAACATATTTTCGACGCCTCGGCGGCCCCGCGGGCGCAGCTGCCTTACATCGTCGACGACGGCGAGACGATCGGCGACAGCGAGACCATCATCGCCCACCTGATCGCCAAATACCGGCTGACCATCGACGCATCGCTCGATACGCGCCAGCGCGACCTAAGCCTTCTCATCACCCGCCTGCTCGACGATCTCTATTGGATAATGTCGTATTCGCGGTGGAAGGACGGGCGCTACTGGCCGGCGTTTCGCGCCGCGCTGATGCGGGAACATCCGAGTCTCACCGACGAGGGCTTGAACAAAGCGCGCGAATTCAATTTTCAGCGCTATCATTTCCAGGGCATCGGCCGCTACGCGCCGGACGCCGCCTACGCGCGCGGGCTCGCCGACCTTGCCGTGCTCGCCGATCTCGTGGCGGACGGCGGTTATGTACACGGCGCAAACCCGACCAGCGTCGACGCCGGCATCTACGGCTTCATCGCCAACATCTATTTCTACGACATCGACACGCCGCTGAAGGAATTCGTCTCGTCGCGGCCAAACCTCACGCGCCATTGCGCCGCGATCCACGAAGCGGTGACGCGCTGATCGCGGTAGCAGGAGCGCAACGGCGTGAGCCCCGGCCTACGGGATCAGAATCAATCCGCCCAGCAGCACTGCAGCCATAACGATTTCAAAAGCGATCGAAAGCCAGAAGGCCTGCGGTTTCTGATTGCGTTTGATGGCGTGGCCGCCGCGCAGCGACACCGAGCCGGAGCTGAGCTGCATGGCGATCAGCGCCGCAAGCACGATCAGAATGAACCATCCCATCCACTGCCGCTGCAAGCGCTCGCTCCGGTCCGTGCCGCACCGCAGGTTTTGACGAAGCTCCTGCTAGCGGCATCGGAGGCGTTCGATCAAGGCCTGCCGTAGGGCTGAGAAACGCGGAGCTTGCGATGATACTAGAACAGCGGCCCGCCGCCTCCGCTGCGCCGCATCCGGAAACGGCCAGACAACGAGCGCGCGTTATTCAGAACGCGATACCGACGCGACGGCCCTTTTGCCAGACGATGTGACAGGTCTTTTTGACCCCGCCGTGGTTCAGCGTGAACCGCTGCGGAATGGCTTCGCTGCCCTGCACCTCGATGCAGGCGCCGCCGGCGCTGAGATCCACGATTTTGCAAACAGACGCCGGGCTTTTCAGATCGACAAAAATGGTGCCGGTCTTGGACATCATTCCGGTCGGCCTGACCCGACTAAACCTTCTGTGCTCTTGCATTCTTAGTCCATCACAAAGGGTTCCGCTTCCGGGATGATCGTAACGGCGCAAGCGGCGCGGATGCAAATGCCGCGCCGGCCAAACGGGCGATTTGCAGAGCTATTCTAAACCGGTGTTTTTTACTGTCCGGAAAATTTGATTTTGTTTTGTGACCGAAAAATTGACCCTGTTAGGGTCGCTTGCCAGAGCGCCGGGGCGACCTCGAAGATCCGCCGTTTCACACTGGCCTCAAAACGTCCGCCGCGCATCGTTTGGCGCCGTGAAAACCCGCATCGCGTCGCTTAGTCCGGCCGCGTTTGTTGCCGGCGTCAGATCCAGCTACAGTCGTGTGAGATGGGAGAGACCTGCATGCGCACTCGTATGAGACCGATCGGCCTCGCAATTTTCAGCGGTGTAGGCTTACTCGCCGCATTGGCCGCGGCGCCGCGAGCTGCACAGGCGCAGGAGTCGGGCCCGCGTTTCTACAATTCACCGGCTTTGGCCGCGATGAAACCGCCCTTCAGCCAGGCCGTGCGGGTCGGCGATACGCTTTATATGTCCGGCGCTATAGGCATCGTGCCCGGTACTTCGGAGCTTGCGCCCGGCGGCATCGAAGGCGAGACCAAGCAGGCGATGGACAACATCGGCGCGGTGCTCAAAGCCAACGATTTGAGCTTCGACAACGTCGTCAAATGCACCGTGATGCTCGCCGATATGGCTAAGTGGGGCGACTTCAACAAAGCCTACGTGACCTATTTCAAGCCCGGCCGGCTGCCGGCGCGTTCCGCCTTCGGCGCCAGCGGGCTGGCGCGCAATGCCCAAGTCGAAGTCGAGTGCCTGGCCTATGCGGGGAAATGACCGGCTGCCGATCGGGCCGTTTTGTCTCGCCACGCTGATCCTGCCGGCGCTGCTCGCATCGGCGAATCGCGCCACCGCCGCGGAGGACAACAGCCCGACGGTGACGCCGCTCCTTTCAACCGGCACCACCGTCGCCGGCGAAACCCTGCACTATCCGGCGAGCGGCGCCGCGCACGTGACTGCGGAGATTGTCACCCTCCCGCCGGGCGGCAGGACCGCCTTGCACAAGCACGGCGTGCCGATGTTCGCCTACATTCTCGACGGCGAGATCACGGTCGACTACGGCGGCCACGGCAAGCGCACTTATCGAAAGGCCGACTCCATCATGGAAGCGATGGACGTGGCGCATTTCGGCGCCGACACGGGCGCGCAGCCGGTGCGCATCCTCGTCGTCTTCATGGGCGCGGAAGGCGTAGCCGACACGATACCGATGAAGTAGCGCGAAAACGGCTAGCCGCGACTGATGAACGAGCGCTGGTGGTTCGGCAAAATCGTCGCTTCGTACAAATTTACTTCGGGTGGCAGCGAGGCCATGAGGACCGCGACCTTCGCTACTTCCTCGGCGCTCATGACGTAATCCTCGGGCGTTGAGCCCGCGCCTGCTTTGCTGCGGCCGGTGCGCGTCGTGAATGACGACAGCGTCGCGCCCGGATGGATGATCGAGGCGACGATATTGTGCTTGCGTCCATCCATCGTCAGCTGATGCGTCATGCCCTGCAGCGCGAATTTGGTCGTCGTGTAGGGCAGCGAATCCGGCCGCGGCGTCTTCGAGGAGATGCTGCCCATGTTGATGATGCGGCCGCCCGCCGGCACCTGCGCCTTCATCACGCGGATCGCCTCGCGGCTGCACAGGAACGGCGCCGTGATGTTGATGTCGAGCGCCTCGCGCCAGTATTCGAGCGTAATCTCCTCGGTGTTTTTATGCGTCGCAATGCCGGCATTGTTGACCAGCACATCGAGCCGGCCGAATGTTTTCTGTACCATGGCGAACAAGGCGGCGACCGCGTCTTCTTTCGTCACATCGGTGGGCGCCGGCAGCGCTTGTCCGCCCCGCGACTTGATGCCGGCGGCGACCTCGTCGAGCAACGCGGCGCGGCGCGCGACCAGCACGGTCTTTGCGCCCTCCGCCGCAAACGTCTCGGCAATGGCGCGGCCGATCCCGTTGCTCGCGCCGGTGATGATCGCGACTTTGTCCTGCAATGGCTTGCTCACCTGCCCCTCCCGGATTGCCAGCTCCCGCCGCGCCGATCGCGAACGTCTATCAACGCTGCATCATGCCACCGCGGCGTAGGCAGTTCTACGCAATAGCCGGGTGAGCAGTCTGCGGGTGTGCTGGCTTAGGAGCAGACTGAATTGCGCGCTATCGGTTAGCTCTAGTGGCGACCATCAGCGGCTGCGAGCTACTTGCTGTTTCTTCGCCTTGATCGCTGCGAGGTGAAGCGCGCGTCGCATAAGGCGGGGCTCAACGCTCAACGCCGCGTCCGTTCAACCGCCGCGGCCGTCCTTGGCTTGTCCATCCAGCCAGTCAGACAAGCTGCCGGTGCTTTTTTTCTTGCTTTTTCGTTTCGGAGCGGCCGGCTCCTGCGCAGGAGCGGCGGCGTCTCGGGCCAATCGGAGCGCCTTGAGCCGCTCGGTCTTGGCGCGTAGCGCCGCAGCCGTGGACTCGTATTCGGAAGTTGCCTTTTTGGCATCTTCAGCTCGCATTATCTTTGCAAATTGGGCGTTCGCCTCATTCTTCCTGGATTTCTCCACCATTCGCTATCCTTTTCGATGAATCGCTCGCTTGCCCATTGGCATATCAGTTCGCAGCCCCGATTGGCGAGGCTTAATCGGGGCAAAGCGGGCGTAGCCAGCTGGGCTGGTTAAGGCGCGAGGGTCGGCGCCAAGTGCCGCCGGCGCGGAGGAACGACGTTCCGGACCTCGCGGCAAAACGGTGCCTGCGGCCCTCGTCGACGTTGAAATGGCGGATTAGACAGCACTAATCCGCCACACAAATTCGATGCAATGGGGCCGTCATCATGCGGCAGCTGGATCGAACTTGACCAACGTGTCGAACTGATGATCGCATCCGTCACACACCCAATAGTGCCGGATCTCTACGCCACTGAGACACTCCGAGAATTCAGGACGCTCTGGCGCCATCAATAGTTCGCCGCACCGCGGGCAAGACGGGCGCCCGAAGTAGCGCTCGTGAAAGTAATGCAGAGGCACAGCGACCTGGATCGTCATGACAAAACCCTCCGTGCTGTAACTGGAACCTGATACCGATCCTCTGTGTCATCCTCGCGGTGGCCGCTTCAATAAAGCGTGAAATACCGCGCGCGCATTTGTCGGAGTTTTTGCATTCACGGCACGCTCGCGCGGAATAAAGTCGTGGAACAACAAACTTGCCAACGAAATTGCCCACCGATCCGACGTTTCGACTAAAATCTGTGCAAGGAACCGAGCACCGCAGAGCCAAGTCGCGCCAGCGCAAATCGCGTTAAGCCTGGTTTCGGCGCGAAAGCGTCCGCACGACGGATCGAAATTCGGCGGCTTGAAATTCGGTCTGGTGCTAGTTGCCAACCGGTAACGGCGGACGCGGCGCTTCGCCGTCAGGCGCGGACGCGCTGGGGCGCAACAGATCAGGGATTTTTTTGATCATCGACAAGAGATCCCTGTCCTCTTCCTTCGCCGCCGACACCGGCGCTACTGGCGGCGTCGCTTCAACGGCGGCAACCGGCCGCGATTTTATCTCGACCGCAGTAAGCGGCTCGGGCTCTTTTGGCGCTATCTGCGCCGGCGGCGGCGAGGTCTCGGCGGCAGGCGGCACCACCGCGATGGCGGTTACAGGAGGCGCACTGTCGGCAGGCTTCGGCTGCGCCGCGACGGCAGGTACAACCGGCGACACATCGATCTTACGAGGCGGGGCTTCGGCCGACGCCGGCCGGCTGGCATCGACATTGGCGAGCGCGGCGCGCACCTGGGCTTCGACCAATTCTTCGTCACGCGGCTTACTCTCGACCGCATGGGTTTCGGTCGGCGGCTGCTTGCGCGAAGCCGCCGCATCCTTAGCATTCGCTGTGACCCGCGCCGGCTGGATCGACGCAGGATTAACCGCCTGCGCCGACGCCGGGCGCTGCTCCTTGGCGTCAGCAGAGACGGGCGGGGCGCGCTGACCCTTGGTTACGACGCTGGTGCCGGGAGCCACTTGCACTACCGGCGGTGTCCTTGCCGTCGAGGTCCAATACCCGCTGAAATGCGCGAGAAGGTAGCCGCTGAGCGCGGTAGCGATGCCCGCGCCGACGACCTCGATGAACTTCACGGCGAACCGTTTGAAGAAGGCAGTCATAGCCGACCCGGACATCACCAAAATCGCCCCTGGGATCGCGTGGTTAAAATCGCTTCGCCCTAGCAGGATAGAAACCGCAAGTATCTGGCGAAAGTTTGATCGTTTCGGCCCCTCAGCGCAGGCCAGCCTGCGCCAATAGCGGTATTACCTCATCCCGGAAGCGGGTCATACCCTCGACCCACCGCGGCCAGGTCAGCAGGATCCCGTCAAAGCCTACGTTTTTCAACACCGCCAAGCCTTCGACAATCTGTTCCTTGCCGCCAACCAGCGGGTATCCGGCCCACCCGGCGATGAAGTGCTGCTTGAGGAAGTCGAGGACCGGCGGCGGCACCAGCTGCGAGGTCACGCCCATGACGGTGAGCATATTGGTGACGCCTTGCCAGTCTCCCAATTCCTGTACAGCGTGTTGCCACAGCGCTTTGCCGTCCGCTTCCGTGTCGCCGTGATAGACGTAAGCGTTCGACCAGACCTGGATCTCGCGCCCGAATTCCAGCCGCGCGAAGTTTCGGTATTTGTCGACTTTGGCCTTGAGTTCGCCGGGCTCGTGGCTTTCAGGCGCGATGAAGCAGATGTCGCAATATTGCGCGGCAAAGCGGCGGCCGCGATCCGACCCGGCCGCACTCATCAGCGGCGGTCGCGGCCGCTGGATCGGCTTCGGCGCCAGCTCGGCCTGTTTCATTTGATAGAAGCGGCCGGAAAAATCGAACGGCTCGGGTTCGCTCCATAGCCGCGTCGCGATCTGCACCCACTCCTCTGCCATCTCGTAGCGGCTGTCATGATCGAGGAGCGTGATGCCGAACATGTCCATTTCCGGAGTGTACCAGCCGGTCACAAGATTGAGCGTGAAGCGGCCATTGCCGATGTGATCGATCGCCGCAGCCTGCTTGGCCGCGAACAGCGGATGGACGGTTGGGATGTGCGACGTCGCGAAGACGCTTGAATAGTGCGTGGCGGAGGTCAGTCCGGCGGCCCAGGCAAAGACCTCAAAGCCCTCGCCGTTGAAGTTGGTCTCGCCGCCAAACCCCTTCCAGCGTCCGACTGGAACGATGGCTTCGAACTTCATCTCGTCGGCGAGACGGGCCAGCTCCAGCGTCGCCGGCCATTCGGCCTTGAGCAGACCTTCCATTTTCGAAATGGTGCCGCCGCCGCTCAAATTCGTTGAGAAGCTGCCGAGCTTGAGCGGGCTGTTGCTGAAAAGCGGATTGGTCGCGAAAGCCGATTGCGGCATTGGTGCAGCAGTCAGTCGAACCGCTGGTCAAACGAATTTTTCATCCCGCTCCAGAAGCTCGATGGCGATGCCTTGCGGGCCGCGCAGGAAGCAGACCCGGATGCCGGGACGGATCGTGTTCGGCTCCATGGTGAACTCGGCGCCCTTGGCTTTCAGCGCGGCCGCCACCGCGTCGATGTCGTTCACGTGCAGTCCGAAATGATCGAGTCCCTGATACGGCGTCACTGGCGGCGCGTTCACTTTGTCGCCAGGTCCGACCGGCATGATGAAGATATCCGCTCCGCCGAGTTTCAAATCGATGCGCGGCTTGCCCTGCTGCATGGTGCGGATCACCTTTGCGTCCAAGATGCGCTCGAACCACGCCGCGGTCGCCTCCGGATCGGGGCTGCGCAGGTGGATGTGGTCCCATTTGTAGTTTGGCGCGGCATTCGGCATTGACATATCCTCCCTGCCGCGAACGTAGCGCGAATGGAGCGAAGCGCAAACAGGCCGCGCTCGGCCTTGGCGAGGCGCGCGCCGAGAAGTGCGCTGGCTTTGGCGCTGGCCTTTCCCGCGATATTCATTCTTCTGTTTGCCGCCGCTGTTATTCTGTTCGCCCGCTGACCCGGCCGGACACTATTGAAAGAGGCTTCCATGCTCACCAAGCGCTATCGCTTCGTGCCGCCCGGCGGCGGACCGAACTACGACTGGACGCGTGACCATACCTTCGTAAAAGTCGCGGCGGCCGATTCCGGAGGGGCTTACGCGCTGATGGAAGACAATCTCAAGCGCGAGTTTGCGCTCGGGCTGCATCTGCACCGTCATCACGCTGAGACATTTTACATCCTCGATGGCACGGTAAATTTTTACATCGACGGCGATTGGATGGCCGCAGCTCCCGGCACCTGCGTGCATATTCCGCCGGGCGTGCCGCATGCGCTCGATCTGCCGCCCGGCGGCACCGGCCGTTGCTTGATGATCTTCCAGCCGGCGGGTTTCGACCAATTTCTCGAAGAACTCGCCGGCTTGAGCGCGGCGCAACTGGCCGACGAGACGCTGATGGCGGCATTGAACGACAAGTACGATATCGTCAATCTAGGCAGTGTCCCGCCGCACGCTTAAAAAGGCAGGCGCGCGCCGCGGCGTCTACTTCCCCGCCGCTTTGCGGAGCGCCGCGTTGATGCGGTCCTGCCAGCCGGGACCGTCTTCCTGGAAAAAGTCGAGCACGTCACGGTCGATGCGCAGCGTCACCGCCTCCTTCACGCCGGGAAGCGACGGCGGCGGCTTCGGTGGGCCTTCCACCGGCTTTGCGGTCGCCGCTTTGAAGGCCTTCTCGGCTGCGGTGCGGCTATCGATCGGGCGCCGTGCCATGCCACAAACTATAGCAGTCAGAGCCGACGTTGGGCGAAAGAAATTGGGAGCCAGTCTCCACCGGACCCATACCGTGCGTGTTCTGCATGCGTGCGTTGCGCGGCGAACCGGGCTTGTTTGACACAAATCAAATTTTGAAGGCTTTGAAGAGCGCCAACTTTGAACATCTGCTTATCAGGCCGCGGCTCGTTCGCGCCGTCGTGTTGCTCAAATAAATAAGGAACACGCAAAATGTCCGTGAAGTCGCCGTTGCCAAGGCTTGCCCATCTAGCATGCTTGGCTGTAACCGCCTTATCGCTGCTGGCTGCCGCAGCGCCAGCCAAGGCCGAAGAGCCGATCAAGATCGGCTTTGGCATGTCGCTCACCGGTCCGCTCGCCGCCAACGGCAAGATGTCTTTGGTGGCGATGCAGGTTTGGGAAGCCGACATCAATGCTCAAGGCGGCTTGCTTGGGCGACCGGTCAAGCTGGTCTACTACGACGACCAGAGCAAACCCGCCGAAGTCCCCGCCATCTATTCCAAGCTGCTCGACGTCGACAAGGTCGATCTGATCGTTAGCGGCTACGCTTCGACGCAGATTGCCGCGGCCATGCCGGTGGCGATAGGGCGAAACAAGCTGTTCGTAAGCCTGTTCGGGACCGGCATCAACGACACCTTCAAGTACAACAAATACTTCGCCATGATCCCGAACGGCCCGACCCCGAAGCCGGCCTTCACGCGCGGTTTCTTCAAGCTGGCCGAAGCGCAAAACCCCAAGCCGGAGACCATCGCACTTGCCTATGCGGATGCGGAATTCGGGCAGAACGCCTGCGAAGGCGCGCGCGAGAACGCCAAGGCATCCGGATTAAAGGTGGTCTACGACAAGAGCTATCCGCCGGCGACCGTCGATTTCTCACCGATCGTGCGCGCGATACAGGCCCGAAACCCTGACCTGCTGGTGATCTGCTCCTACCCGCTCGACACCGTCGGCATGATCAAAACGGTCAACGAGCTTGGCTTCAAGCCGAAGATGTGGGGCGGCGCCATGGTCGGCCTGCAGGCGACCGCATTCAAAACCCAGCTTGGGCCGCTGCTCAACGGCGTCGTCAACTACGAGACCTGGCTGCCCGTGAAGTCGATGGAATTCCCCGGCTCCATGGAGCTGCTGAAAAAATATCAGGAGCGCGCCGGCGCTGCCGGCACCGATCCGCTCGGTTACTACATGCCGGTCTGGGCGTACGCCGATTTGCAAGTACTCGGCGAGGCGATCGCCGCGACCAAAAGTCTCAAGGACGATGTGCTCGCCGCCTACATGCACGAGAATACATTCAAGACCGTGGTCGGCGACGTGAAGTTCGGGCCGCTTGGCGAATGGACCGAGGAACGTACGCTGGCCGCTCAATTCCAGAACATCAAGAACAACAGCATCGACAACTTCCGCGACACCCAAACGGAAGCGATCGTCTATCCCCCGCAATTCAAAAGCGGCGAAGCGATCTATCCGTACGAGAAGGCGATAGCGAAGTAGGAAGATACTGCTGCCCTGCGCACGAACGGGCCGGCCGGAAGCGGTCGGCCCGAACGCTGCCGCGGCCTCGGCCCGGCGCCGAGCCACGTGTGACAGCTTTGCCGCACTCTGTCTTAATCGCCGCCGCTGCGACGCATCGCCGCGTTTCGGCGCGGTATCGCCATGTCGACGCCTTGATTGGCGGCAACCTCGCGGCATTCCAAACAAAAGGAAAGGTCTCGCTATGAAGCCTCACATCTTAGGTGCCGCCATTGTCGCCGCAACGCTCACCTTACCGCTTGCGGCACAGGCGCAAAGCATTCCGGAAGGGGTCGCGCACGGCGGTTCCGTCGGCATGGATACGGCGGGGCCGATTGGCGCGGTTGTCGGTGGCGCGGTTGGCGGCGTCGTCGGCGGCGTTGAAGGTCTGTTCGGCATCCATCCGGTCTACGCCTCCTATTCCGAAGGCCAGCCGCGAACCGCGTCATCGCCATGGGATACGGCATACCTATCGCCACCCGCATCACAAGCCGGCAACGAGCTAACCGCAACACAAAGCAGGGTGGGTTGAGCGCGAGCGAGACCCATCCGCTTCCGCGGCCAACAATAGTGAGCTCGCTTTAAGGCCGTGTACTATAAAGCTGTCCGCAGCTTTCGTTTGCCCCGTGCGATGCGGGTTACTGAACGCGGCAATTGCTCACGGAATAGTTCAGGATTGCCGGTTGCACCTCTTGAAGAATCGCGGCCAGTCTTCAGGATAAGCGAAATCGTCGGCCATGAAGATGTTTGGTTACATCATAAATTCGGACCTGATGTCGTGACCGCTCTGCGGGTCGATCCATACGTCCCAACATCGATAGGTGTTGGCCACGACGAAGTCTCCGTCCAGCCTGACGAAAGTAAAGAAATCCGGCTGCCCGGCCGCATTGCATGGCGGGGCGCTCCTCCATCTCAAACTTCCACTCGGATTGAAACATGCGAGATTGTCGACCAGCCCGCGTGCGTCGAGAGGGGCATCGTATCTAACCACCCTGCCGCCATCCGAAAGCACGAGGTCCTGAAGGATTTTCATCGCGCCGCGCCGGTCTGATAGCAGCAATAGTTGAGACCAGCTTGAAAAGTTGCCTCACTTCGCAGATGTCCGTTCGTCCTGACAAGATCGTACTCATCGTCCAATAGCGTGCCGGCTACCGCTGTTGCGACCCGGCCGGGCAGTACGAAAGATGTAATGATCAGGCGTTTCATGTCACCTCCGTGATGAGACGTCTAGCCGTAGCAGCCAAAGCTACTTCCGTGCACTCTGAACGCGGCAGCTTTAACTCTGGCTGGACGCGACATTAAACTTTCGTAACCCGACTCGGCTGTCACGGCCCACGATGTCTTCGAGATATTGACCGCCACCGCCGGCGTTTTCACATCGGACGTACCTACGTGTTTATGAGTTCACGCCCCAGTTTAACAACCATCCAACGCCTCACTGCGCCGCTCGGTTCTCCCGCGCGCAGCGATAGCGTGCCTGCTCCAGTGCAGCGTCGATCACGGTCGCGTTTTCGGCGGGCAGCGTGCAGTTCGGCGAATCGTCGCGAGCGGGATAGGACAAATCGCAATAGGTTGGTGGCAGCTTGAGCTTGCCGAGGCAATCGACGCGATCTTGCCCGGTTTGCTCGGCAAGGCGTTTGCATTCGGCCGCATGTAAGGTGTCGTGAACAACCCTGGCGTTGTTGACACAGGCCTCATAAGCCGTCTGCGCTGCAAACTCCTGCGCAGCCGTCGCCAGGAACAGCGCCGCGACCGGACCGAACTTGCTGATCGTGGTGATCCTTGAGGCCAAAGCCGCTCCCCGCGACGCGTACGCTAACCGTGACACCAAGTGGACGATGCACCTCGACCGACGGCTCTACCCTTTCTTTGTAGTATGTCCCAAGATACGCTCGGGAAGTAATAAACTGGGGAACATAATCGATGCGTACGATCATTCTAGGCATTGCACTTCTCGCGCTTGCGGTACCGGCCGGCGCTCAAGACGGTAAGAAACTGCCGCCGGGTTACATCCTTTTCCCGAATGCGCAGGGCAAAAATGTCCCCATCAAGGAGGCAAGGAATTACGCGCAGTGCGCCCGCAATGGTAAAATTCTCGGCTACTCAGCATCAGATACCGCCGCTTATTGCAGCGCGCACTATCCGCATTGAACGCCTCCGGGATGGGTTGAGCGCTTGGCGAAACCCATCGCCGTCGGTGTTTGGTTTCACGCAGTGAGCCATCAGGCTCGACGTTTCAATCCGCGAAGCTGTCACTGCAGCGCCGCCCGGCGCTCCCGCTGGCAACGACCGCGAGCCTCACTCAAGTCGCCATCCAAACCAGTCGCGACTTTCGACGGAAGTACGCAGGTGGGCGAGGCGTCGCGCGGTCTATAGGCCGCGTCGCAATATCCCTTCGGTAACTTCGGCTTGGTCAGGCATTCGGCGCGATCCGCAAGGGCTTTTTCGGCCAGCCGTTTACATTCTGCCGCCCACGACGTGGCATGAGTTGCGCTCGCTCGCTTCAGACACGTCTGATAACGGGCCTCGGCGCCGGCTTTCGCCTCGGCCTGCCGTTGTTCCAATTTCCTTTGCTCCGCAAGCGACCGCTCTTGGGCGGCGCGCTTGCGTGCATCAGCTTGCGCTTTTTCCAGTCTGCGTTCCTCATCAAGCTGCGCATCCCGGTGCGGCAAGTATACGGCGTAATAAAACGCGACGCCCGACGAGGCCAGCAGAAGCGACACAATCAGGCTGAGCTTGAAAAGTGTGTTCATCCGTGCCGCCGACGGGAATGTCGCAGAGCATTGCCGTCAAGGTATAGCGATGAATTCCACTCGGAAAGTGGCTGTTGGCTCTGGATCATATTAGCCTTTACAGAAACGTCGCCTTGCTTCCCGCAGACCGTCAACGCCGGTTGGGCCGCAGCGCCGCCGCAGAAATCGGGTGGGTTTGCGCTTTGCGTCATTCCATTGTCGTCCATCAACAGCAAGGAGGACATTATGCACTTTCGCATTTGTGGCTTGCCGGCCGAACAATTTGCTCCCCTATTCGCGCTCTCCGACGAGGCGCTTGCGGCGCAAGGCGCCGCGCGGCGGATTGCTGACGGGCCCCGTCCCTGCCGCATCAGCCTTACCGATGCGAATCCGGGCGACGAGCTGATCCTGGTCAACTACGAACACCATGCTGTCACCTCGCCGTACCGGATGCGCTTCGCCATCTATGTGCGCCAAGGTGAGGAGACCTTCGACGAAGTGGACAACGTGCCCGAGCAGTTGCGCAAGCGAACCCTCGCCGTCCGGTCCTTCGACGCCGATGCGATGATGGTCGGCTGGGAACTCGCCGAAGGCGCCAAACTGGAGGACACGATTGCGCGGCTATTCGCGGAACCCCGCGCCGCCTATCTGCACGTCCACTTCGCTGCGCCCGGCTGCTATGCGGCGCGAATCGAGCGGGCTTGACCCATCGTCATAGGTCATCCGAGCGTCACAGCGTTTAACGACGGTGCATTTCATACCTTGCCATGGGTGGGCGCTAAGCTATTAGTACGCGCCGCCGCTCATCCTGGGCGGCGGTATAACGCTGAGGAAACGACCCATGAAACTTACTGCAGCAGTGCTGATTGCCGCCGGCTGCGCATTCGCAGGATCCGCATTTACCTTGGGGCAAGCGAACGCGGCGACGGCCGACGATGTCAAGTGGATCAATCAGTGCTTGGCGGACAACAAGGGTGGTGCAGCCGATGACGTTGTTCGCAAATACTGCACCTGCATGAACAACAAGATGAGCGACAACGAAACCCAGTCGATCACTCAATGGGAGAAAACACACGCCGCCGAGCGTACCGCGTGCGACAAAGAAGCCGGCTGGAAGTAGTGGCGGCGGCGCGCCAAAATTAGGCGCCCAAAATTTAGCGCCCAAGAGTATTGAGTATTGTACCGAGGAGCTTTGCTCCAAGCCTATTTCTCCCTCTCCGCCGTGGAGAGGGAGAAAAAACTCGCGCTACTCGCCGCCGCGCGCCCACACCCTATCGATCTCCTGCGCACTTTGGCCGGCGGGCGCGCGCCGGCGCAGGAACTTCACTTGGCCAACGGGCTTTGCTATCACGGCAGATGAGTGCTCACAGCCAACGAAGAGCCAACCCGATGGTCCATGTCACTTACAAAGTCGTTCGCCACGAAGACGGCTGGGCCTACATGGCCAACGGCGTCTTCTCGGAGAGTTTTCCGACGCATGCGGAGGCGCTCGATGCGGCGCGCCGCGCTGCCGCCGAGCAACGCGCCCCAGGGCGAACCGAGGCCATCGAGTATGAGGACGCGAACGGCAAGTGGCACTCTGAACTTGCCCGTGGCGACGATCGGCCGGAAACCGACGTCGAGGACAGCGCCTAGCCAACAAAGCGCGACCGCTCCCGGTTTGAAGCGAGCGCGCGTTAGCTTTTACCGGTTAGCTTTTAAGTGGAGCGTTCAGCACGCCGCTCTGTCCCGGATCAGGTCCGGGACAGGCTTGGCGAAGACTAGCTTGCCGATCGCGCCGCGGATTATCAGAGCGGCGCAGGATAGTAGTGGCAGCGATACGGACCAATGACGAGAGCGCGGTAGCACTTCACGATGCCGTGGCGGGTTCTGCGCTCCGCGTATTGAGCCTGCTGTAGCGGCGAGGCGGCGGCCGCGGCCTCCTGTACCGCCGTTGCGTTTGCCGGCGCGGCGCCGGCGCTCTGGCAACAAACGAAACCGATGCCGGCGGCAAAGGCCACGGCAGTTAATGTGTTTCGCATCGATACCTCCACGTTGATTTAATGTGTAAACAACTAATCCGATCGCTTCGGGTTCCACAAGTTTCGCGTTTGAGTTGTTGAGCGCCGATAACGTCGCGCCTCACTCAATGTTGGCACGCTTTCGCTTGCCGCCCCTTCGCAGCACCTCGACCCGCAGCGGCAACACCGCGCCGAACCAGCAGGCATGCGCGGTATGATCGGTATAGTCGTCACCGGTCTCGGGATGAAGCAGCACTGTCAAGCCGTCGCGGTGGAGCATCAGCCAGGGCAGGAAAGCTCCGACGAGATCGGCCGGAAAGGCGATCTGATACATCGATTGGGTATGCGGCCCGACCAGCTCGTCATGCCAGCGGCCAAGCTTGGCGCCCGGAAAATCCACGGCGACCCGCTGACGCAACCGCTCCGCCCGATCGCGGGACTGCTTCGGATCGTAATAGACGTGAGCATGATAGGCCGCGATCGAGCCTGGCGCGCCGGCGGTTTTGTCGAGCATGTGAGGTGAGCCTCATCAATACGAGTAATCGAGGATATCGCCAGCGCCGATCGTGAAGGCAACGACCGCGAACAGGTGAGCGGACCGGAAATGCATGCGATTCCTCACGGATGGGGCGCGCTATTGCGAACCTTGCCGAAATAACCGGCGAGCCACAACGCCATCGCGAAAATGCCGAGCCCGGTCGCGACGGCAATGCCAACCGGGCGGGGCGGGGCCGCGAAGAAGTAGCGTATCAAAAAGGCAGCGACGATGAAGTTGAAAAAGCCCCAGATCACGTTGACGATCGCTGAGGATTTACCGACACCGCGCGGCGACGCGAACGGAGTTTGGAATTTGTTGCCGCAGATGCCCTGCACAAAATGCGGCACGCCGTTGGCAAAGAATGCGCCGGCGAAGAAATGCGCGAGATAGTAATACCACGGCACGACAGTCGCTCCCCTTGTTTGGTGTTTAAACTTTCAAGTTAAATATGTCCCCGCGAGTCCCACATTCTCAGCGACGCTTAAGCTTATAATCCGATCTGCCGCCGAGCTCTGGCTTGATATTGGCACGGCCTGAGTACTTGATCATCCCCAGGGCTGCGCCGCCGGGCGTTTTGTCGGAACAAGACTCGCCAGCAGCACGGCGAGAATGCCGGTGAGGAAAATGCCGTCAAAGGTTCCGGCGCCGCCGATGGAGGCGACCGGAGCGCCGAGCCCACGCACCTTGTCGAGATTGGTAAGGTCGGCGCCAATGAGCGTACCCAAGCTGCCGGCGATATAGGCCAGCGGCGCGGCGTTCTCGCGTGATAGCACCAGCGCGACCACCGCGGTGATCAGCGCCGGCCAGAACACCGGCACCGCGATCCCGATCCCGGGTACGGGGTTGGCAAGCCAGTGCAGCGCCAGCGCGACGGCGGCGGTCGCGATCCCACCGTTGATCCACAACCCCCGAACCCCAAGCAGATAGATCGACATCAACGTCGGAATGACGGCACCGCCAACATTGACCGCGATCACCGTGCCGGCCCAGTTCTCGACGACCGGCACGTTATACTGCATGCCGAAAAAATCGATGACCCGATCGGACACGACGGGTTCGTGCGGCAGCACCGCGATCGGGATGTTGAAATAGCTGCCGATCAAGGAGCCGAACAGCAGCAGCATGGCGGTCGACGAACTGATCCCAAGGCTGAGATAGGCATGGCGCAGTGCACGCAGCACCAAAAGCACAACGAACAGGATCAGGAAAAGGCCGACCAGAATGGAGAAAAAGCCGGGCGTGAGCGGCAAGTAATGGAAGTGGCTGATTTGCATCGGCGCTGCTCCAAATTACAGTTAAGCACGAAATCCGCGGTGGCGAGCCGTGCGATTGCCGAGCCCGGCATAATCGGGAAATGCCCGGCTTAAGCGGGCGGAGGTTGCCGGAGGTTGCCAATGACGGAAGTCGCATCGGCCCGCGAGGTTCCGCTGCCGCGCCTGGTGCCGGCGCTGTTGAGCTTCGTTGCCGGCTATGTCGATATGTATACATTCCTCGCGCTGTTCGGGCTGTTCGTTGCTCAGGTCACGGGGAGCTTCGTGACCGCAGGCGCCGAACTCGTCACCCACGACCTCGGCATCACCGGCAAGGTGCTGGCGATTCTCGCCTTCCTGTTTGCTGCAGCGCTGACGGCGGGACTAATCGCATGGGTCCGCGACCAGGGCCGTGCGCCGTTACCATGGATGCTCGCGTTCGAGACCGCGCTGCTCGCCGCCTTCACGGTCCTGCTTTTGATTGGCCCGCCGATCACCAGCGTCCAGGATTGGCGCGGCATCTTCGCCGGCCTGTTCGGAGCCATGGCGATGGGCACGCAGAGCGTCATCGTGCGGCTCTTGATGCGCGGCGTCCCGCAGACCAACGTGATGACCGGCAATATGACCCAGCTCGGCGTTGAAACCACCGCGCTGCTGCTGGCCTGGCGCCGGCACTCGCGGGACCCGGATGACCGCGAAAATGAGCAGGAATTCGCCGCGGTGCAATCGCGGTTGCTCATCGTACTCGCCATTGCGATAGGTTTTTTGCTGGGTGCTGTTTTCGGCGCCATCAGCTATGCGAAGGCGGGTCTGGCCGGCGCACCGCTGGCCGTCGTAATTGTCGGCTCGCTCACGCTCTGGTCGGTGCGGCGCGAGTGGCAGGGTTGAAAATCGTTGAAGATCAAGAATGGAGCAGTAAATGCCGGAGCATCCCGAAGCGATCGTCGCAGGCAAAAAACGGCCTTTTACCGGAGCAGAATTTTTGGAGTCGCTCCGCGACGGCCGTGAGGTCTACATCTATGGCGAGCGCGTCAACGACGTCACCGCGCATCCGGCCTTCCGGAACGCCGCAGCCTCGGTAGCGCTCCTTTACGACGCCCTGCACGACAAGCAATCCATGGAGGTACTTACCGCACCGACCGATACCGGCTCCGGCGGCTACACCCACAAATTTTTCAAGGCGGCGCGCTCCCGCGAAGAAGTGATGGCGCAGCGCGACGCGATCGCCGCCTGGGCGCGGATCACTTATGGCTGGTTGGGGCGCAGTCCCGACTATAAAGCCGCATTTCTCAACACCCTCGGCGCCAACGCTGAGTTCTACGGCAAGTTCGCCGGCAACGCGCGGGCTTGGCATAAGCGCGGCCAGGAGGCGGTGCTGTTTCTTAATCACGCGCTGGTCAATCCGCCGATCGACCGCAACAAGCCGATCGAGCAGGTCAAGGACGTCTACATCACTATCCAGAAAGAAACCGACGCCGGCATTTACGTCTCCGGCGCCAAGGTCGTCGCCACCAATTCGGCACTCACCCATTACAACTTTCTCGGCCAGAACATGAGCGTCGAGATCACCGACCCGAGCATGGTGGTGATGTTCATCGCACCGATGAACACGCCGGGCATCAAGCTGATCTGCCGGCCGTCATATGAAATGGCTGCCGCGGCCACCGGCTCGCCCTGGGACTATCCGCTGACATCGCGGTTCGATGAGAACGACGCCATTTTCGTTTTCGACAACGCGTTCATCCCGTGGGAGAACGTGCTCATTCATCGCGACGTGGACCGGCTGAAGAACTTCTATCCGCAATCGGGATTTTTCAACGGCTTCACCTTTCAAGGCTGCACCCGGCTGGCGGTGAAGCTCGATTTCATCGCCGGCCTGCTCTACAAGGCCGCGCGCGCGACCGGCGTCGAAACGTTTCGCGGTGTGCAGGCGCAGATCGGCGAGGTGATCGGCTGGCGCAATCTGTTCTGGTCCCTCACCGACGCCATGGCTTGCAACCCCGATCCCTGGGTCGGCGGCGCTGTGCTGCCAAATGTGCGCGCCGGTGCGACCTATCGCTTGTTCATGACTGAAGCCTATCCCGCGGTGCGTAACATCGTCGAAAAGGTGATCGCTTCCGGGCTGATTTATCTTCCCTCCCACGCGCGCGACTTCAAGAACCCGGACATTGACAAATACCTGGCGCGCTACGTGCGCGGCTCGAATGGCATCGATTACAAAGAGCGCATCAAGACCATGAAGCTCCTCTGGGACGCCATCGGCACCGAATTCGGCGCTCGCCACGAACTGTACGAAATGAACTATTCCGGCAGCCACGAGCTCATTCGCGTGTTCCAGCTCCAGCAGTCGCAAGGAAGCGGCGCACTCAAGGAGATGGTCGGGCTCGCCGAGCAATGCATGGCGGATTACGACGAAGATGGCTGGAAGCATCCGGCTTATCAGGACGGCACGGATATTTCGGTGTTCGGGAAGAAGTAGAGAAAAGTCTGGCGGGTTAGCTGAAGGCGTAACCCGCCAACTGTTACCGGTCGATCAAGCCGGCTGCGGTTCTTTGGCCAGCACCGGATAGTCCGTGTAACCCTTTGCTCCGGGCGTGTAGAACGTAGTGGGGTCGGGCGCATTGAGTTCCGCGCCGGCCTTCCAGCGCGCGACGAGGTCCGGATTCGCCAGAACCGGACGCCCAGCGGCGATCAGGTCGGCCTTGCCGGCGGCGAGATCGCTTTCGGCGCGGGCGGCGTCGTAGCCGCCGGAGAGAATGAGCGCGCCCTTGAATTCCTTGCGGAACGCATCCTTTACCGACTGCGGCACGGTCGGGGCGCCCATCGACGAATGATCGACAATATGGACGTAGGCTAAACCAAGCGCGTTGAGCTGACGCGCCAGATAGGCGTAGTCCGCCTCCATCTCCGGATATAACGGCATGTCGTTGAACACGCCGAACGGCGACAAGCGGATGCCGACTTTGTCCTTGCCGATCGCCGCAATCACGGCCTTGGCGACCTCAAGCCCGAAGCGCGCCCGGTTCTCGATCGAACCGCCGTAAGCGTCTTTGCGCTGATTGGAATTCGGGCGGATGAATTGCTCGATCAGATAACCGTTGGCGCCGTGCAGCTCGACGCCGTCGAATCCGGCGGCCACCGCGTTCTTCGCCGCCTGCACGTATTCGCCGATGGCGGTCTTGATGTCCGCTTCGGTCATCGCCTTTGGCGTGCCGTGCGGCTTCATGCCTTCCGCGTCGGTGTAGATTTCGCCGGCCGCGGCAACCGCCGACGGCGCAACGATGCTGGCGCCAGCCGGCAGGTTCGCCGCATGTCCAATCCGCCCGGTGTGCATCAATTGCAGGAATATCTTTGCACCCTTGGCATGAACGGCGTCGGTCACGCGCTTCCAACCTGCGGTCTGCGCAGCGGAAAAGGCGCCGGGAATTCGCGGATAGCCCAGCCCGTTCGGGGAAGGCGAAGTACCTTCGGTGACAATCAAGCCGACGGATGCGCGCTGACCGTAATATTCCACCGCCAAGTCGCCCGGGACATTGCCGGTCGCCCGATTGCGGGTGAGAGGCGACATCACAAGACGATTCTGCAGCGCGAGCGGACCAAGCTTAGTCGGTGAAAACAGTAACGACATCGATGCCCTCCAATGTGAGCCGACCCGGCGATCGGAAGGCGTACATGGTGCGACGCACAAGAATGACAAGTGTTGCGATCGGCACGCAGCGGTGCGGCGTGATCGAGCAAAACACGGCATGCAAGTGTCGATGCAGAGCCAGCAAAAATATTGCGCGCCAATCTGTCGTAAAATCAGCACGATTTTCTATCAACCGAAGCGATAGCGCCAAGACCGCACTGCGTTCACAACTCAGCAACAAAACAACGCTCGCGCATTTGCATAGCAGCAATTCAAATCGCGCCCAGGCTAACGCGTGTTACCGTCTAGTATCGAGCCGCTTCGTCGCCCGAACGAACAACTCCCGTTGCGGGACGAATAAAGGCGCGAAACGACACAGCAGCCTCGTTTGGCCGCAAAGGATTACTTGCCGGTCTCCAGCCACTTCTGCTCGCGCGCATAGAACGCTTCAAGGAGATCGGGCCGGTCGTCGCCGAGCAGTTCCGGGTCCACCTTGTAGCCGCGCTTGACCTGAGTGTAGCCGATGAACTTGTAGGACGGCCGCAGCGACTTGATGACGTCCCAGTCCACCGGCAGCGGCTGGCGCGGATCCACCGTCTGCATCTGATCGCGCTGATAGATGCCCTCGAACGAACCGAGCTTCCAGCCGCCGGCGGTTTTGATGACGCGTGAGACGAATCGGCAGTACTGAAAAGTATCGAACTCGACGCCATCGAATGTGAGGCGGTCGAAGATCAAAGCCGGGCTTTCGACCAGCGCGCGGCCGTCCTTGATCTCGAGCCGCGCCGGCATGATCCAATGCTTGGCCTGGCTGCCGGACGTCATCTTCTTGCGCGAAGCCTCGGCGAAGTCCTCGACCGTACCGTCGAACCAGGTGGTGCGCACGGGTGCGTTCGGCACGAAGCATCCGAGCATGCCGGGGAAATCGCGCTGGTCGCGGCACAATCGTTCGAACCGCACCAGGTCGAAGATTTCCGTGCGGTCAAGTAGCCGTTCGACTCTCGTCTGGAATGTCTGATCAGTCATGTGGGTCGCTTTCTTAGGGAACCGGCGCGGCGGGGCTTCGGCGCCGTGCGCTGCTTGCGGACGGCCGATGACTTTGCGCCGCGCGCGGCTACGCCTTCGAGGCCGCGCTCAACCCATTTCTTGAGCGCAGCGTCGCTGCTGTAGCCTTCAGGCGCCACGCGAACAAAGCCGGTCATCACCCGACCGCGCATGTCCACAGGTGTTGCATGCGGCTCGCGCAGCATCTGCTGGTACGCCTCGGCGCTGACCCGGACAAGCAGACCGCCTCGGCCGCTCACCGAACAGCACATGCCGCCACCGGCGATAAAGCACAATCCGCCCATCATCTTCTTTTCAACAACGCCGCGACGCCCCGATAACGCAGCGCGGACTCTTTCAGCCGTTTTTTCGTCGTAGGCCATGCAAGCCGTCCGCATTCGCCAAGATGCCTTCTCAATCAAGACGCCTTTCCGCTCAGTTAAAGCTAATGCGCAAGAAATGAAAGCGCGACCCGGTAGATTGACGATGCGTCGCGGCAGGCGCGGTCGTCGCCGTCTGACATATCGCAATGCCTGAATGTTCGCGGCACGAACGAAAAAAATCGGCGGCCGGACAAAGCTGACCCGGCCGCCGCAACGATCAGAATTATTGGATCAATTAGGCCAGCAGCGGCCGCCTTCCGGACCCAAATGATATCCCCTCGGGCACCAACGGCCGCGCGCCATCGGATGGCAACGTCCACCCGGACCGCGCCACCAACCCGCGCCGCAGCCTTCCGCGACCTTGATGATCGCGCCGTCGGTGTTGCCGAGCGGAGCGGGGGCGATGCCGGCGTTGGCGGCAGTCGCAAGACCAAATGCCAGTGCACCGCTCAAGATAATTGAACGAACCATGAGTTTCTCCTTTTTTGCTGTTGATGCTGCCCAGCAGATTTTAGTTGGGCATACATTCCTTCCTATTGAATGCCGCCCCTTATCGCGGGGGTGGAAGTAGCGGCTGATAAAAACAACCGGTGCAATGAATGGAGGCTGAACAGGGCATGCAGACTACAAATCCCGGTATTAAAGATCGGACATCTGTGTTGTACTATATTACCAAACGATGACGATTTTCACATTGACTGCTGGTTGCAACTCAAACAAACGGCGACACCGGTTCGAATGATCGGAGCGTTTGTCACCCCATAGCTGCACAACACCGCACTCGGGGCGCGATCAATGTTCGCGTTCCATCGTTCTTTCCGGAGCGTTGCGCGGGCTTGACCCGGCAATCCATCCTCCTGCAAAGAAGAAGGCCGGACGGGCCTTGCCGGTCCGCAATAAAACGCTGGTCAGGGAGGTCGTAAAATGCCCGACGCCGTCATCGTTTCCACCGCCCGCACGCCGATCGGCAAAGCCTATCGCGGCGCGTTCAACATGACGCATGGCGCCGACCTTGGCGGCCACGTCGTCCGCCACGCGGTGGAGCGCGCCGGCGTCGAGCCGGGCGAGGTCGAAGACGTTATTCTCGGCTGCGCGCTGCCCGAGCGCGCGACCGGCGGCAACATCGCGCGCCAGGCCGCGATCCGCGCCGGTTTGCCGGTTACCGTTCCAGGCATGACCGTGAACCGCTTTTGCAGCTCGGGTCTGCAAGCGATTGCGCTTGCGGCGCAGCGGGTCATCGCCGGCGAGGCTTCGGTGATCGCCGCCGGCGGCCTCGAGAGCATCAGTCTTGTGCAGGATGGCAAAAGCTTGCAGGCGCCCAGTCAGTGGATACAGGAGCACAAGCCCGCAATCTACATGCCGATGATTGACACCGCCGACAACGTGGCGGAGCGTTACAAGGTCAGTCGCGAAGCGCAGGACGCCTACGCACTCGAGAGCCAGCGCCGGACAGCATCGGCGCAGCAGGCAAGACGTTTCGACGGCGAGATTGTGCCGCTGCCCACGACCAAAAAGATCGTCGACAAAGACACCAAGGCCGAGAGCTTCGAACCGGTCACGCTCAAGAGCGACGAAGGTAATCGCCCCGACACCACGCTCGAAGGATTGACTGCGCTCAAGCCGGTGCGTGAGGGCAAGTGGATCACCGCCGGCAACGCCAGCCAGCTCTCCGATGGCGCGTCGGCCTGCGTGGTGATGGACGCAAAGCTTGCCGAACGGCGCGGGCTGAAACCGCTCGGCACTTTCCGCGGCTTCGCCGTCGTCGGCTGCGAGCCGGACGAGATGGGCATCGGGCCGGTTTTCGCGGTGCCGAAACTGCTTAATCGTCAGGGACTGAAAATCGGCGATATCGAGTTGTGGGAGCTCAACGAAGCCTTCGCGAGCCAAGTACTCTACTGCCGCGACCGCCTCGGCATTGCTCAGGAACGGCTCAACGTGGATGGCGGGGCCATCGCCATCGGTCATCCTTACGGCATGAGCGGCGCGCGTATGACCGGCCACGCTTTGATCGAAGGCAAGCGCCGCGGAGCCAAGCTCGCCATCGTTACGATGTGCATCGGCGGCGGCATGGGCGCCGCCGGTTTGTTTGAGATCAATTAGAGGACAGCGCCATTATGAGGAGGAAGTAATGGACCTTCGCTTCACGCCGGAAGAGACCGCGTTCCGCGACGAGGTGCGCGCGTTCATGAAAGAAAAGCTGCCGCCCGCGATCCGCGACAAGCTGATCGAGGGACGACGGCTCAGCAAGGACGATCTGGTCGACTGGCAGCGCATCCTCAACGCCAAGGGCTGGGCGGTGCCGCACTGGCCGAAAGAATGGGGCGGCACCGGCTGGGGCTCGGTCGAGATTTATCTGTTCCGTGACGAGATGCAGCAGGCGCCGGCGCCTGAGCCGCTGCCATTCGGCGTCAACATGCTCGGTCCCGTGCTGATCGCCTTCGGCGATGAAGCGCAAAAGAAAAGATTTCTGCCGCGCATCGCCAATCTCGACGATTGGTGGTGTCAGGGTTTCTCCGAGCCCGGCTCGGGTTCCGACCTTGCTTCGCTGAAGACCTCGGCGAAGCGCGTCGACGGCCACTACGTCGTCAACGGCCAGAAAACCTGGACGACGCTGGCGCAATATGCCGACTGGATTTTCTGTCTGGTCCGGACCGATCCTGCCGTCAAGAAGCAGGAAGGCATTTCGTTTCTGATGATCGACATGAAGACGCCGGGCATCACCGTGCGCCCGATCCAGACCATCGACGGCGGCAGCGAAGTCAACGAAGTCTTCTTCGACGACGTGAAGGTGCCGGCCGAGAATCTGGTCGGCCAGGAGAACAAGGGCTGGGACTACGCCAAATTCCTGCTGGGCAATGAGCGCACCGGCATTGCCCGGGTCGGCGCTTCGAAGGCACGCGTCCGCCGGCTGAAAGAGCTCGCCGGCCTCGAACAGGCCGGCGGCAAGCCGCTGATGGCCGACGAACGCTTTCGCGCCAAGATCACCGCGGTTGAAGTGGAGCTCAAGGCGCTGGAAATGACCGAGCTGCGCGTTGTCGCCGCCCGCACCAAAAGCAACAAGCCCGATCCCGCCTCATCTATTCTCAAGATCAAGGGCTCGGAAATTCAGCAGAGCATCACCGAGTTGCTGCTTGAGGTCGTCGGCCCCTACGCGCTGCCCGATCAGACGCAGCACGACGAGAGCGAGCGCTGGAACGAGCCGCCGATCGGGCCCGATTGGGGCGGCCCGCTGGCCCCGCAATATTTCAATACCCGCAAGACCACGATCTATGGCGGCTCGAACGAGATTCAGAAGAACATCATCGCCAAGGCGATTTTGGGACTGTGACCTTCGTCATTGCGAGGAGCGAAGCGACGAAGAAGTATTGAGGTTCTGAAATGGATTTCGCGCTGACCGAAGAGCAGCAGATTTTGCGCCATAGCGTCGAGCGGCTGTTCGCCGATCACTACGCGTTCGAAGCGCGCAAGCGCTACATGCAGGAGCCGCGCGGCTGGAGTCTTGGCATGTGGAAGCGCTATGCCGAGCTTGGCCTGCTTGGGCTGCCGTTCGACGAAGAACACGGCGGCTCCGGCGGTGGGCCGATCGAGACCATGATCGTGATGGAGCAGATCGGCCGGGCGTTGGCGCTCGAGCCCTATCTCGCAACTGTCGTTCTTGCCGGCGGCTTGATCCGGCTCGGCGGCACTGACGCGATGCGCGCCGACCTCTTGCCGAAGATCGCGGGCGGCGAACTTGGGCTTGCCTTCGCTCATACCGAACGGCAGGCCCGTTACGATCTTGCCGACATCGCCGCGACCGCCCGCCGCGACGGCTCGGGCTATGTGCTCGATGGCGCCAAAAGCCTGGTTCTCCACGGCGATAGCGCGGAAAAATTCATCGTGTCGGCGCGAACTCTCAGGCGGCCAGCGCGAGCGCGATGGCGTGGGGCTCTTTCTGGTCGATGCCACCGCGAACGGCGTCGCCATCCGCGGCTACGGTACGGTCGACGGCCTGCGCGCCGCCGAAGTCACTTTGAGCGGTGCGCGTGTCGACACCGGCGCCGTGATCGGCGAGCCCGGCGCCGCCTTCCCGCTGATCGAGCGGATCGCCGACACGGCAATGGCCGCGCTGTGCGCCGAAGCGGTTGGCGCCATGGCGGCGATGCAGGAAACCACTGTCGACTATATGAAGACGCGCAAGCAATTCGGCGTCACCATCGGCAGCTTCCAGGCGCTGCAACATCGCGCGGCGGAAATGGTGGTCGCGGTCGAACAGGCGCGCAGCATGGCGCTACTAGCGACCATGATGGCGGCGGAAGACGATGCGCGCGAGCGGCGGGCGGCGATTTCGGCGGCGAAGGTGCAGATCGGCCGCTCCGGCCGTATCGTCGGCCAGGCGGCGATCCAGCTGCATGGCGGCATCGGCATGACCATGGAGGCCAAGGTCGGCCACTACTTCAAGCGCGTCACCACGATCGACACCATGTTCGGCGACGCCGATTACCACCTCGGCCTCTTGGGCGCCGCCGGCGGCCTGATCGCGGCGTGAAGCGTCCGGCAAGGTTAGCCCGCCCGCGCCTTCGCCGCTCCCTCACCCGCGGTCAATTCCACGATAAGATGGTCGCGGTGCTCGCGGCCGTACTCGTCGATCACCCGGACCGCAATGCAACGGGTGCCGGCTTCAATGTCACCCGGGAGCCGCGCCGACCAGATATGTGACGACGGCTCGGCCTTCACCCAGGGTTTCTTGGTCGCCTCGTTGCGGGCGAACACTTCCTCGACGAACGGGTCTGGTCGTGCCACGCGCTGCATCTTGACCGGCGTGCGCCCGCCGACGCGATACTCGACTGAGGTGCGCGGACCGCCGTCGAAGAAATTGACGATGACATTTGTCGCAAAAGCGCTGTCCTGCGGGATCGGCGAGCCTAGCAACTCGCCCATGCGAAATTCGTTGTAAAGCTCCTTGCGGTCGCGGTGGAATTCAGCATCGAGCACGATCCGCATTTGCCGCGCATGGGGTTCATTGGCCGGCTGGAACCGCGTCGTGTAGTTTCGCCCGTCGATCGAAAGAATGTGAAAGCCATTCGGGCTGCCGTCGCGGCTGTCGGCGACCGCAATGCCGCGATGATCGTATGGCCCGCTCCACCACGAGCCTGACACCGCTGTCATCACGTGGTGATGGTGCGGCGACGCTCCGGCAAAGCCGTCTTCGCCACCGAAATAATGATGCTCGGTGGTGTGGGTGTGACCCGACAAACTTAAGGTATTTGGGCGTCCCGCGAGCAGCTTCAAAAAGTCGGCGCGATTGACGGTGTTGGTCGCCGGATCGGCGCCGTCGAGATAATTCTGCAATGGAATGTGCATGCAGGCCACGACCAGTTTATCGGCCGGATATTCCTTGAGCACGTTGGCGACGAAAGCCAGCTGCCTCTGGTCGAAACGACCTTCGAACTTACCGCCGCCGCGCGGCTTTCCGGCATCAAACCCTAGATAATTGACATTATCGAGCATCAGGAACAACGCGCCGCCATATTCGAATGCGTAATAGTTCGGGCCGTAGGTCCGCTTGAACGTCTCGCGCGAATATTTCGCGTCCGGCGCTTCGTAATTCAGATCGTGATTGCCGCCGATATTATACCACGGCAGTCCGATCTGGCCGATGATGCGGTTCAAGCGCGGATAAAGCGACAAATCGTCGAACATGATGTCGCCCGTGGTCATGCCGAATGCCGCCTTGGCGCCGATCAGCGCGTTGACCACGTCGTCGCGGATGAAATTGACTTCGACTTGGCTCTCCGGCTGCGGATCGGTAAAGACCATGACGTCAAATTTTTGCGGCTCGGCGGCCTTGCGCAACGGGAAGTCCACAGAATCCGGCAGCGGCCCGGTTGGATCGATGCCGCGATAGCGCAGATTAAGATTTTGCGATGTGCCGGCCGGCTGGTAAATGTAATAAAAACGCGGCAGCATGTCCGCATCAACCGGCACGGCGTAGCCGGTCGGTTTGATGACGAAGATGACGCTCTGGTCCTCCAGCGGAAGCGTGTAGCGTCCATCCGCGTCGGTCTTGACGACGTCGCGGCCGTTCGAGACCAGAACGCCGGCAATACCAGGATCGCTCGCCTGACGACGGACACCGCCGGAGCGGTTTTCGTAAACGATACCCGAGACGGTGCCACTGTCCGCGCCAAAGGCCCGGCCGAGCGGAAGAACCGCAGCAGAGAGCACAGTGGCCGTTCCATATTTCACGACGTCGCGGCGCGAGGGCTTAAGATCGTCGCCAGAGAAACTTTCGCCTAAAGCAGTCATGGCTTAAATCCTCCGCTGCAATCGGTCAGGGCACGCGATGGCTTGTGGCGGCTTAATGGACTGACCTGACTGGATTATGACCGGCTGGGCGGTCGCGGTAGCGTGTTTCCTTATTTCTCCCGTGGAGGGGGGCGCGCGTATATTGACCGCGGCGAATCACTTATCGGCAGCGACGGAGCTGCCCCGGCGACGAGACATGACCCGCCGCTTTATCGCGAACCGGATTCCCGCGCAGCCACAGCCGAACTTCGCGCCCAAACTGCGCCAAGCGTTCGCCGCGCAACTGGCGGGCGACATCGACAAAGCGGAGCGGCTGTACGCCGCCGTGCTGCGGCTTCGGCCGAACGAATTTAATGCGTTGCATATGCTTGGCCTGCTGAACTATCAGCGCGGGCGCTTCGCCGAGGCGCTCCGCCTCATTGCAGCGGCGCTACGAACCGATGGGGGTTCAGTGGACGCCTGGTCGAACCTCGGCCTGGTGTTCCACGCTCAAGAGGAGCATGCGAAAGCCCTGACCTGCTACGATCAGGCGCTCGCGATAAAGCCCGGCCACGCCGACGTGCTGAACAATCGCGGCAACGCGCTCCATCGCCTCGGTCAGCATGACGCCGCGCTCGAAAGCTTTGCCAAGGCGCTGGCGACGCGGCCCGATTATGTCATCGCGCACCATAATCGCGGCACCACG
This sequence comes from uncultured Alphaproteobacteria bacterium, assembly GCA_963831165.1. Lineage (GTDB taxonomy): Bacteria > Pseudomonadota > Alphaproteobacteria > Rhizobiales > Xanthobacteraceae > BOG-931. Next base: position 352,265 of record CAWHPC010000029.1, on the reverse strand, counting down.
CTCCTGGATCGTGGACGCGTTGCCGATGCGCTGGCTTGCTTCGACGCCGCGCTGGCGCTGGCGCCAAACCACGCGGAAACGCTCTGCCATCGCGGCAATGCGTTGGTGAAGCTCAACCGCGTCGAGGAGGCGGTTGAGAGCTACACGTCGGCGCTGCGCTTTGCGCCGGACGATCCTACGATGCTGCACAATCATGCGCATGCGCTGCGCCTCCTTGGCCGCCCGCGCGAAGCGCTCGTCAGTGCCGAAAAAGCGCTGCGGATCAAGCCGGACTACGCCGCCGCCCGCTTTGAGCAAAGCCTCGCGCTCTTGACGCTCGGCGATTTGCGGAGAGGCCTTGCCGTCTACGAATTGCGCTGGGATACGGAAGAATTCTTGCCGCAACTGCGGAATTTAGCCGCGCCGGCGTGGTTTGGTCAGGATGACCCGGCCGGGAAGACCATCCTGCTGCATGCGGAGCAAGGTTTCGGCGACACGCTCCAGTTCGCCCGCTACGTCCCGCTGCTGGCGCAACGAGGCGCAAAGATCATTCTCGAAGTGCAGCCGGAGCTGAAGTCTCTGCTGTCGAGGATCGAGGGAGCGTCTTTGGTCATCGCGCGCGGCGAGGCGCCACCGCCGTTCGATCTGCATTGTCCGCTGATGAGCGTTGCGCACGCTTTGCGCACGGAACTCGGGACCATTCCGGCGAACGTTCCGTATTTGCTGGCGTCCGCGGCCGATGTCGCGCGCTGGCGCGATTTGCTGCCGCCCGGCGAGCCGCGTGTCGGGCTGGCGTGGTCCGGCCGCCCGACCCACAAGCACGATCGTGCGCGCTCAATCGCGCTTGCCGGCCTGGCGCCGCTGCTGGCGGCTACACACGTCGCGTTCGTCAGCCTGCAGCCAGATGTCCGCGAAGAGGATGAAGCGACGCTCGCCGCTCATCCCGGGCTTCATGACGTCGGGCGGAATTTCAAGAGCTTTGCCGATACGGCAGCCGTTATCTCGCTCCTCGATCTTGTGATTTGTGTCGATACCGCCACCGCGCATCTGGCCGGAGCGCTGGGCAAGCCGGTTTGGATCCTGGTGCCGGCTGGACCGGATTTCCGCTGGTTGCTCGATCGCGAGGACAGTCCCTGGTATCCGACCGCACGGCTTTTCCGGCAGCAACGATTCGGCGATTGGACCGGCACGGTCGATCGTTTGCGCAACGAACTCGACCGGGCGCCCCCGCGTTCGACGCGCGCATGATCCGGGGATCAAAGCGGCGCCGTTGCACCTCGACGACCTACCCTGCCGGCTGCGCACCGCGCCGAAAGATGAGGCTGAGATTATTGGCCGGCATCGGCACGGTTTCCGCCAGCGCAAAGCCGTGACGCGCAGCCAGAGCGGTCACGTCGCCAAGATCGCGAATGCCCCATTCGGCATTTCGCGCGCGCAGTGAATGGTCAAAATCTTCGTTGCTCGGCGCGATGTGGCGGCCGTCGATTTTGTAAGGGCCGTAAAGATAAAGAATGCCGCCGGTCGGCAAAATGCGGGCCGCACCGCGCATCAGGGCTTCGGTCACCGCCCACGGCGAAATATGAATCATGTTGTTGCACACGACCGCATCGGCATGCGTGATTGGCCAAGGATGCACAGTAGTATCGAGGCGCAACGGCGCAAGCAGATTGATCGCTCCGGTAGCGGCGCGGTGCGCAGCGATGCTTGCAAGCGCCGTTGCGTCAATGTCGGTCGGTTGCCAGGATATGCCGGGCAGAGATTTGGCGAAGAAGACCGCATGTTCGCCGCTGCCGCTCGCGACTTCGATCACCAGTCCCGCCGGCGGCAGCACGCGTTTGAGCACATCGAGAATCGGCTCGCGATTGCGGGCGACGTGGGCGTGATAGAGCCGTGGATCGGATGTTTCCGGCATTCTGTTTGTTTCCGGTGGACGAACGACGGTAGTCCTGATTTCGCGGTGCGGAAATAGTGGCTACATACTCGTCGCGGCGTGCCTTTCCGTCATCCTGGAGGTTCAGTTGAAAACGGCCATCACCGAAATGTTCGGCATCCGCCATCCCATCATCCAGGGCGGGATGCATTATGTCGGCTTTGCTGAGCTCGCTTCTGCGGTTTCCAATGCTGGCGGACTAGGCATCATCACCGGCCTCACGCAGAAGACGCCGGAACTGCTGGCGCGCGAAATCGCCCGCTGCCGCGACATGACCGACAAGCCGTTCGGCGTGAACCTCACCTTCCTGCCAGCGCTCAAGGCGCCGCCTTATCCGGAATACATCGCTGCGATCGTCGAAGGCGGCGTCAAGATCGTTGAGACCGCGGGACGAAGCCCCGAGCAATATCTGCCGCCGCTCAAGGCCGCCGGCATCAAGATCATCCACAAATGCACGTCGGTGCGGCACTCCCTCAAAGCCGAGCGGATCGGCTGCGACGCAGTCAGTGTCGACGGCTTCGAATGCGGCGGTCATCCCGGCGAAGACGACGTGCCCAATATGATTCTGCTTCCGCGCGCCGCCGACGAACTGAAAATTCCATTCGTGGCCTCGGGCGGCATGGCGGATGCGCGCAGCCTGGTCGCGGCTCTGGCGATGGGCGCGGCCGGCATGAACATGGGCACGCGTTTTATCGCTACCAAAGAAGCGCCGGTGCACGACAACGTCAAGCAGGCGATCGTCGCCGCCTCCGAGCTCGACACCCGGCTGATCATGCGCGCGCTGCGCAACACCGAGCGCGTCCTGAAAAACGCCGCGGTCGACCGCATCGTCGAGCTCGAACGCGAGAAGGGCTCGGCGCTGACCTTCGCCGACATCGAGGAGCAGGTCGCCGGTGTCTATCCGCGGATTTTGATGGAGGGCGACATGGACGCGGGCGCCTGGAGCTGCGGCATGGTTGCCGGGCTCATCGACGACATCCCGACCGTCGCCGAGTTGATCGACCGCATCATGGCCGACGCCGAACGGCTGATCCGCGAGCGGCTGGTCGGCCTGCTCGGCCACGACGCGACGCCGGCGGCGAAGGTGGCGTGAGGCGCGGCGGCGGCCCCGCCAATTGTCGCGACGTTCGCCACGACTGCGTCAGCCGCGCAAGCCGAGCAGGCAGAGATATTCCCAGGCCAATGTGGCGCCGGCCAGAGCGGTGATCTCCGCTACATCGTAAGCTGGCGCGACCTCAACCACGTCCATACCGACAAATCGAAGCCGCTGCAGCCGCCGCAAAATCGCCTGCACTTGCCAGCTTGCTAGTCCGCCGATCTCCGGCGTTCCCGTGCCGGGCGCGAAGGCAGGATCGAGCACGTCGATATCCATGCTGAGATAGACCGGCGCATCCCCCACGATCTCACCAATGCGCCCGGCAATGGCAGCCGGATCTGCTGCGTGAACATCCTGGGCGCTGATCGTCACCACGCCGCGCGCGGCAGTCCAATCATGAACCTCGCGCGACACCGGAGATCGGATGCCGATCTGAACCATCCGGCGCGGATCGATGAGGCCCTCCTCGATCGCATGGTAGAAAACCGAGCCGTGTCCGTAACTCTGCCCGAAACTGTCGGGCCAGGTATCGACGTGCGCGTCGAAGTGAACCAGCGCGGACGGGCCCCGCCTTTTCGCCAGCGCGCGGAGCAGCGGAAGGGTGATGCTGTGATCCCCGCCCAAGGCGACGAGGTGTTCGAGCTCCTGCGCCTCTTCTTCGATCAGCGCGATGCTGGCCACAAGGTCTCCGAGTGCGATCGAAAAATCGCCGATGTCGGCCAGCGGCAGCTTGGTCGCATCGACCCGATGCTGCGGATGCTCGCCATCCACCAGCATCCGGCTCGCTTGCCGAATGGCGCCCGGTCCGAAGCGGGCGCCGCTGCGATTGGTCGTGCCGAGGTCGAGCGGAATTCCGGCGATGCAGATCGGAGCAGCACGATCGCGGCGACTGGTGCCGAGAAATGTCGGCGGAACCGCGTAGGTCGCCACCCCGGTCATGGCTGCGGCCGCACAGAGTTCGTTGCGGGTATCGCGAAACGGAACACCGCAGCTGCAACGGCGCAAGTCCAATCGCCATTGGGAGCGCCTTCTGCTGCAGCCGTCACCGAAAGACTGTCGACAATGAGATTGCTCAGTTCATAGACGCGCTTGCGCTCATCCCAGGCAGCGCCGGGATCGAACTCGACGCCGAGCGTTGAGGCCAGCATGGTCGCCGCGAGATCCTCGACGTAGTCCTTGATCTCCGCCTCGGTCATGCCGAAGCAATGATGCTCCGAGATGTAGCCATAATGAGCCGGATCCTTGGGACGGGCCATGCCGATACCGGCGGCGATCCGGCGGCCCGGCTCGTTGGTTTCGGCGCGCGCCATGACGCAGAACGTAATCTCGCCGGGGCTCAAAGTGGCGATCCCGGCCGCGGGCATAATGAGCTCACACCCCGGCGGCAGGATCGAGGAGACACTCACCAGGTTCTGCTGTTCGATATCCGCGTCGCGCAGCGCGTATTCGAAGGCGTTGAGCAGGTGCCGGTGAACGCCGATGCCGCGGGTCAGAAATACGCTCTTGGGAACGGGAAACATTCGCCACCGACCGTTGCGTTAACGCTCGCAATCACCACCAACCGGGCGACTTCCGCAAGAGATATCTTGCCGGCATTGCGGGTTTGCATGACCAATCCGTGACAGATTTCTTTTTCAGGAGGAGAACATCAGTCGTCTCCTGTGAACCCGTTATTTGATCCCGCCCGCGCAGCGGAGGCGAACAAAGACACCTGCCGTCAATGCTCCAACTCGAAGCCGACCGTGATGCGCACGCGCAAGGTATCCTCGCCGGGGGCGATCGGTACCGGTGCTCCCATCCCGCCTGACACGCGCACTGCCGCCATCTGGCCGGGCGCGGCGTAACCGGAATCTTCCGTGATGAAGGTAACACCACCGAGGCTCAGCCCGGACGCGTGCGCGTACAGTTCCGCCTTGCGCCGCGCATCGGCTATTGCGGCCTCCCGTGCCTGATCGAGCACTTTGCCGGGGTCGGCATGGAGAAATTCCACGTCGCCGACGTCCGTCGCTCCGGTCGTCAGCAGCCGGTCGAGAATCTCGCCAACCTTGTCGATCTGGCGGATCGTCACGTTGACCTGGTTGGAGACAGTAAAGCCGGACAGCTTCGGTGCGACGTTTTGCTGCCGCACATAAACCGGCTGAACCGAAAATCGCGCCGTCTGGATGTCCTTCTGCTCGATCCCGGAATTGAGCAGCACCGCGGTGATCGCTGCCATCAGCTTTGAGTTGGCGTCGGTTGCCTCTTTGGCAGTCTTGGCCGTGGTGATCACGCCGCTTCGCAGTTGCGCGTAGTCCGGCGCGACGCTGACGCTGCCTTCGCCGATCACGATCACTCGCCGCTCCGGCGGCGACGGCAACTGCTGCGCCTGCGCGCCGACAGTCCCGGCAAAGACGGCCACCGCGAGGACCGCAGCGCCGAATGAAAACCGGCGCGAGGCAGTGCAAACGACGGATGTTGCGGCAAGCCGCGATGCGGCCAAAACTGCGTTCATGACGACCTCCAAGATTATCCTCCGATTTCTCCGGACCTATCTGTTCGATGTTTACGGGGCCAATAAGGCGGGCGCATTACGCGCCGCCGCCCTTTCGGATTAGGGCTGGCCCAGGTCCTTTCTTTAGTGACGAGAGGACTTGACAACGGTCCTCAGTTCAGTTACCAGCGAATATCTCGCTCATCGAGGACGCCTTCGGCCGAGGGTACTCCCGATGCGGAGCGAGTGCGGTGCCCGCGCGCGGAACGATACACTCCGCACTCGGGCAGCTTCGGGCATCATCTGACCGGCACTATGACCGGTCCGGGAGGTGCGTTCCCTGGACTGGGACAGGCGGGCGCGGGTAACGCCCGTGTAAGAACGTAAGATCTTCGCTCCCCGGTTGGAGCGACCGTACAGGATCGAACGTCCTGCCACGTCCCAGGAAGCCTGGCCTGGAGTTGCGCCCAAGGGCCGAAAGCCCTGACGGTAAGAGCCGTAGTGGAACGCCGATAGGCGAGCGCGTCCCGCTGGACGCGCGCCGCGCCCGTAAGGCGCGGAGGTTGGACGACACACGTCTGTCGGCGTTCCGCTTCCTTTTTCTTAGTCGTCATTGCCCTTTGTAGGGTGGGTAGAGCGAAGCGAAACCCACCGCTCAGCATGGTGGGTTACGCTGCGGGCTTGTCATCGGCCGGCCACTTCGGGCCCCCGTTGCGGCTAACCCACCCTACATTTCGCAAAGCTCGGGCGCTGATCGCGCCGCGAGAACGGTGTCCTTTGTCCTCCTCCGCGGAACGAATCCCGGCGGGGCAGGATAAAGCGCTACAGCGGCACGTCGTAGAAGCCGAGGGCTTCTTCCAGTTCTTCCTGCTCGTAGCCGAAGTGGGAGCGCACGAAGCGCTCAAGCGCGAGGAACGCAGCCTTCAGCTCTAAAAAGGTTTCGCGGCCGGGCTGCGTCACGGTTTTCCTGGCGTTGTCTTCCAGTGCTTCGAGAAGCCGATGGATGATCAAATGCTCCTGGCTCAGCCGGTCGACGACTTTCTTAAGCCCATCGCTGCCTTGGCGAAGTGCCGGGAACATGTGCCGGTCCTCGATGGTGTGATGCAGCGTCAGCATCTGGCATTCGCGGCCGCAGAGATTGCCGAACAGCCGGTAATTGGCGGTCATCTGCAGCGAGGAAATCGCGTCAACGAGCTTTGCCGCGCTTTGTTCGCCGGCCTCAACCTGCTCCATCACCCAACGCACCTGGTCGATCTGCTCGAGGTGATGATCGTGAATCATCGCCAGGCGCTTGCCGAGCCGGCGCTGCGCCGGCGTTACGCCCTCGATCCTGGGGGCCTTCGGACGGGTCGAATTGTCGAGAAGAGTGATCGCGTGCGCGCTGCCTTCGTTGGCCATCCGCCTCGAAGCGTCCTTGATTGATCGGGAGGGAATAGATTTGCGGGCTTGATATGATCGGCGCGGCGCAAACCGCGCAAGGCCGATCGTGATTTGGCGATTTTTTGCTGTGTTCGTCGCGGGACATTTCGGCGGTCGCAGGCCTTAAAGAATTAATCCGACGTTGACCGGCTGCGCGCTTTCGTGTCACGTCGCGCGACTTCAATAACGCCGGAAAGCGACTGCGATTCCAATGGCTACGAACGTTACAACGCCGCCGAAGCGGAGGCCCGCTGGCAGAAGGTTTGGGACGAGCGCGGTATCTTCGCCACGCCGAACCAGCACGCCAAGCCCAAATACTACGTGCTGGAGATGTTCCCCTATCCGTCGGGGCGCATCCACATGGGGCATGTGCGCAACTACACCATGGGCGACGTGGTCGCGCGGGTGAAGCGGGCAATGGGCTTTGCCGTGCTGCATCCGATGGGCTGGGACGCCTTCGGACTGCCGGCCGAGAACGCCGCCGCCGAGCGCAAGATCCATCCCAAGGCGTGGACCTACGACAACATCGCGGCGATGAAGGCGCAGCTCAAGTCGATGGGGCTGTCGCTCGACTGGAGTCGCGAGATCGCGACCTGCGATCCGGCCTACTACAAGCATCAGCAGAAAATGTTTCTCGATTTCCTGCGCACCGGCCTGGTCGAGCGGCGCAAATCGAAAGTGAACTGGGACCCGGTCGACCAGACCGTGCTCGCCAACGAGCAGGTGATCGACGGCCGCGGCTGGCGTTCCGGCGCCGTCGTCGAGCAGCGCGAGCTGACGCAATGGTTCTTCAAGATCACGGATTATTCGCAGGATTTGCTCGACGCGCTCGATACGCTCGACCGCTGGCCGGAAAAAGTCCGGCTGATGCAGAAGAACTGGATCGGCCGCTCGGAAGGATTGTTGGTCCGCTTCGCGCTCGATCCGGCGACGGCGCCGGACGGCACCAACGAACTGGAAGTCTTCACGACGCGGCCGGACACTTTGTTTGGCGCCAAATTCATGGCGATGGCGCCGGACCATCCGCTGGCGGCGGCGGCGGCCAAAAGTAATCCAAAGCTTGCCGCCTTCATCGAAGAGTGCCGGCACCACAGCACCGCCCAGGCCGACATCGACACCGCCGAGAAGATGGGCTTCGACACCGGCATCAAGGCCGTGCACCCGTTCGATCCATCGTGGAAGCTGCCGGTCTATGTCGCCAATTTCATTTTGATGGAGTACGGCACCGGCGCCATTTTTGGCTGTCCGGCGCATGACCAGCGCGACCTCGACTTCGTCAACAAATACGGGCTCGGCAACACCCCGGTCGTCTGTCCGCCGGGCGTCGATCCGAAGACATTCGTCATCACCGACACCGCCTATGACGGCGACGGCCACATGATCAATTCGCGCTTCCTCGACGGCATGACGATCGCCGAGGCAAAAGAGGAAGTGGCGCGGCGGCTGGAGAATGAGAAGCGCCCCCTCCCTAACCCTCCCCCGCAAGCGGGGGAGGGAAGGGTGGGGGCCGTCGCGCAGCGGCAGGTCAATTTCCGGCTGCGCGATTGGGGCATTTCGCGCCAGCGCTACTGGGGCTGCCCGATCCCGGTGATCCATTGCGAAGCGTGCGGCGTGGTACCGGCGCCGGAAGCGAGCCTGCCGATCACTCTGCCTGAAGACGTGACGTTTGACCGGCCGGGCAATCCGCTCGATCGGCACCCGACCTGGAAGCACGTGAAGTGTCCGCAATGCGGCGCGCCGGCAACGCGCGAGACCGACACCATGGACACGTTCGTGGACTCGTCCTGGTATTTCATCCGCTTTACCGATCCGTGGATCAAAACCGCACCGACCGATCGCAAGGTCGCCGACGCCTGGATGCCAGTCGACCAATATATCGGCGGCATCGAGCACGCGATCTTGCATCTGCTCTACAGCCGCTTCTTCACCCGAGCGATGAAGAAGACCGGGCACGTCGGCCTCGACGAGCCGTTCGCCGGCCTGTTCACCCAAGGCATGGTCGTGCACGAGACCTATCGCCGGGCGGATGGCGAATGGGTGGCGCCGACGGACGTCAAGATCGAAACCCAGGGCGACGCGCGGCGCGCCACGCTGATCTCGACTGGCGAGCCGATTGAGATCGGCCCGATCGAGAAAATGTCGAAGTCGAAACGGAACACCGTCGATCCCGACGACATCATCGGCAGCTACGGCGCCGACGTCGCGCGCTGGTTCATGCTTTCCGACTCGCCGCCCGAACGCGATGTGGAATGGACAGAGCGCGGCGTGCAGGGCGCATGGCGCTTCATGCAGCGGCTCTGGCGATTGGTCGGCGAAGCGGCCGAGATCGCGGCGACAGCTCCCTCCGAGCGGCCCAGCCAATCCGCGCCCACGGCCGTGGCGCTGCGTAAAGCGACTCACCGGGCGCTGGCCCGGGTGACCGATGACATTGAAAAGCTACACTTCAATGTTTGTGTGGCGCACATCTACGAATTTGCTAATGGGATCAGTGCGATAATTGGGGAAATCGAGGGGGCCGCTTCCGACCTCGGACCGGACTTTCGCTGGGCGATGCGCGAAGCGGTTAATGTTCTTGTGCAACTGTTTCACCCGATGACGCCGCACCTCGCCGAGGAATGCTGGGCGATGCTCGGCCATGATACGCTGGTCGCGGAGGCGGCGTGGCCGCAGGTCGAGCGTGAATTGTTGATCGAGAACACGGTGACCCTGCCGGTGCAGATCAACGGCAAAAAGCGCGCCGACGTGACGGTGGCGCGCGACGCCGCGAATGCCGAGATCGAGGCTGCCGTTCTCGCGCTCGAAGCGGTCAGAAAGGCGCTTGACGGCAAGGCGCCGAAAAAGGTGATCGTCGTGCCGCAACGGATCGTCAATGTGGTGGCGTGAGCATTTGTTGAACTGGCGCCGGTCGGTCCGGCTCGTCGTTGTGCTCGCCGCCGCGGGCCTGACCGCGGGCTGTTTCGAGCCGCTTTACCAGAGCCACCCGTCGGTCGGCGGCGAAGGGGTGCAGGACAAATTTGCCGCGGTCGAAATTCCGCCGATCAAAGCCCTGAAAGGCACGCCCACCGAGCGCATCGCTGTCGGGATGTACAATGCGCTGTCGTACAACCTGCATAATGGCGGCAATGGAGCCCCGCCGACCTATCGGCTCAATGTGGACGTCTCCAGTTCGCAATTCGTCGCGGTGATCAATCCAACCAGCGGCCGGCCGGATGCGGCGATCGAGGTCGTCACCGCGAGCTTCCAGCTGATTGAGATCGCGACCGGCAAGGCCGTCGTCACCGACACGACTACCATGCACGTCGACTACGACATTCCCGGTTCGCAACAGCGGTTCGCCGCGCAGCGCGCGCGGCGCGATGCCGAGGACCGCGCGGTTACGGTTGCCGCCGGAGCTATCCGTAACAGGCTGGCATCGTACTTCGTCGCCGGGACGTAGACTTGCTCCGCTCCTCCCGCGAAAGCGGGAATTCAGTTTGCTCTTTCGTAGTGTCTGCCGCGCGTCGCGCTTTATCCGCGAAAAACGAATAGCTATTTGACCCTGTCGAACCTAGCTAAGGGCTGCCGCCAACATGGTTGCCGTCAAAAATTCCGAAGTTGATGCGTTCATCGCCCGCCTCGATCCAGCGCGGCCGGCGATACTCGTCTTCGGTCCGGATTCCGGCCTCGTCAGCGAGCGGGTCCACGCCATCGTCAAAGCTTCGGTCGATGATCCGAACGATCCGTTCTCGCTGGTCCGTCTTGAGGGCGAAGAACTGACCGCCAATCCGGGCCGGTTGGTCGAAGAGGCGCAGACGATCCCGCTGTTCGGCGGGCGGCGGGCGGTGTGGGTGAAGGCCGGAAGCCGCAACATTGCACCGGCAGTGGAGGCGCTGCTCGCTTTGCCGGCGAGCGAATGCCGGGTGGTGATCGAGGCTGGCGACCTGCGCCGCACCGCGCCGCTGCGAGCCCTGGTCGAGCGCGCCAAGAATGCCGCGGCGTTGCCCTGTTACACCGATGGTGAGAAAGAGCTGGGAAGGCTCATCGATGCGGAAATGCGCGCCGCCGATCTCGTGCTTAAGGCGGACGCCCGCGCCATGCTGATTCCGCTTCTCGGCGGCGACCGGGTGGCCTCGCGCAACGAGATCCGCAAGCTTGCGCTGTATGCCCGCGGCCGCACCGAAGTCGGCGTCGACGATGTGATTGCGGTGGTCTCCGACGCCTCGGAACTGGCGCTCGACGAAGTGATCGATGCGGCATTTGCCGGCAGGCCGGCCGATCTGGAGGCGCAGCTGGCGAAGGTGCGCACCGCCGGCACACCCATCGGCTCGATCTTTTTCGCCGCCCAGCGTCAACTTGCTCAACTGCACCGATGGCGCACGATGATCGAAGAGGGGACGCCGTTCTCGCTCGATCGCCTACAGCCGCCGTTGCACTTTACCCGCAAGAACCTGGTCGAGGCCGCACTCAAGCAGTGGACCGCCGCGCGGCTTGCTAATGCCATGGCGGAACTCGCCGCCGCAGTACTGGCCTCACGAAAAACGGCGGCGCTCGCCGACACTATTGGCGAGCGCGCCTTGCTATCGATCGCGGTGAAAGCGCGGCGCAGCGCGGCGTAGCGGCCGACGTTGGTTATGTCGGGTTTTCCAGGCTGAAGGTCTGGGTATCGTCGTCATAGGCGAACGCTTCGGCGTAGCGGGCCCAGGCGGTGACCGAGCGCAAAGTCTCTTCCGCGTCCTCGGTGCTCATGTGGTCTTCCAGTTCGTCGAAGAAGCGGCTTTTGGGTGCTCCGTGATGGGCACGCTCCTGCAGGATGCGCCGGATGTGGGCGGCAAGCGGCACATAGGTCAGCAGCTGGCGCTGGAAGATTTTCTTGCGTTCGTCGGTGTCCGCGTCCACGAATTGCTTGCCGACGTCAGTGAGCTTGATGTCGCCGCCCTCGACTTCCACGAGGTGCATCATTTGCAGCGCATCCGAGACGGGAAAAAGATCGTCCCCTTCCATGTGCAATTCGTCGGCGAGAACCGGCAAGTCGGCTTTGCCGTTGAAAGGTTCGGCGACCAACGCTTCCAACAGACCGGACAGGAGATTGGCGGAAACCCGCGGAAGAATGGTGTCGATGCTTGTCGCTACTGTCCCCGGCGTTGTTTCGATCCGCGGCGGCGTCTGCGTTCGCGCGGTCATCGCGACATAAATTTTTTCGACCAGATCGCGGAAGTGAGGATCGAGGCGATTGCGCGGTTGCTTGAGGTCGACGGCGATCTCGCGAATGATCCGCCCCGGATTCGAGGCGAACAAGAGAATGCGGTCGCACATCAGCACCGCTTCCTCGATGTTATGGGTGACCAGAATGACGCCCTTGATCGGCAGCTTGCCGTCGCCCCAAAGCTCCAGAAAGTCGGTGCGCAGCGTTTCCGCCGTCAGCACGTCGAGCGCCGAGAACGGTTCATCCATGAGGAGGATATTGGGATGGACGACAAGCGCACGGGCAAAGCCGACACGTTGGCGCATGCCGCCGGATAATTCGCGCGGATAGGCGGATTCGTAGCCATCGAGCCCGATGAGATCGATAGCCGCAAGCGCGCGCTTTCTGATTTCGACTTCGGGAAGCCCAAGCGCCTCGAGACCGAGTTGAACGTTTTCCAGGACTGTCAGCCAGGGAAACAGCGCAAAAGACTGGAACACCATAGCGATGCCAGGCGCAGGCGCAACTACTGGCTGACCGAGATAGGTGATGCTACCGCCTGATGGCGGCATCAGGCCGGCGATTGAGCGCAACAATGTCGACTTACCCGATCCAGTGCGGCCGAGAAGGCCGACGATCTGCCCCTGCGTCAGCTGCAGCTCGATCCCATCGAGCACAAGAAGCTCGCCGCCGTCCGCGCGCGGAAAGGTTTGACGCAGTGCATGAATGTCAAGAAGCGCGGTGCTCATGTAGGCCTCAACCAAGCCGGAACTTGCGTTCCGCGTAGAGATAGAGTGGACGCCAGAACGTGCGATTGATCAGAACGACGAACAAGCTCATGACGGCGATGCCGAGCACAATGCGATGGAAATCGCCGGCTTCGGTCTGTTGAGCAATATAAGCACCGAGCCCCTGCGCTTCGAGGCGATCGTTTCCCCAACTCGCTACTTCGGCAACGATGCTCGCATTCCACGATCCGCCGGAAGCGGTGATCGCGCCGGTCACGTAGTAGGGAAGAACGGCAGGAAGCGCGATCCGCCGCCACCACAGCCAGCCGCGGACGTGGAAATTGGCGCCGGCGGCGCGCAGCTCGGCCGGGATCGCCATCGCTCCGGCAACGACGTTAAAGAGGATGTACCATTGCGTGCCCAGGATCATCAGCGGGCTCAACCAAATGTCCGGGTTGAGCCGAAACGCGACGATCCCCGAAACCGCAATAGGAAATAACAGATTTGCCGGAAACGCAGCGAGAAATTGCGCCACCGGCTGAACGATGTTGGCGACATGCGGCCGCGTGCCAACCCACACGCCGATCGGAACCCAGATCACGCTGGCGACGGCGATGAGGACCACAATGCGGGTCAAGGTCGCGAGCCCGAGAAGCAGCGCCGTTGCGACGTCCGAGGGCGTGATGTCTTCAACGACAAACCGACCGACCTGCCAGAGAGCGACGGCAGTCAGCGCCGTGATGATCGCCGCCCACTGGAACGTAACCCAGCCGTGCTGCTTCCGCGGTTCGCGCATCACCGGCGCGGCGCCTTTGGACCAGCGCGCGAGCAGCAGGTGCCGCCACACGGAAGCGAATGGCCGTGTGAGCCGGTCGACCAGCCGTGAGCGGCGCAGGACGCTGAGCACCCACGAATGCGGCAGCGGCGCGCCTGGCTCTTGTTCGAAGCGGAAGCGGTCCGCCCAAGCCACCAGCGGCCGGAACAAAACCTGGTCGTAGATCAAGATCACGATCAGCATGGTCAGGATTGCATAGCCAACCGCCGCAAGATTCCGATGCTCGATGGCGAGCGCGATGTAGGAGCCGACACCCGGCAGCGTGATCGTCGTGTTACCGACGCTGATCGCCTCGGAAGCGACGACAAAGAACCAGCTTCCGGACATCGACAGCATCATGTTCCAGATGAGCTGCGGGGTCGCGAATGGTACATCGACCCGCCAGAACCTCATCCACGGACTGAGCCCAAAGTTGCGCGACGCCTCAACGAGTTCGGTCGGCACCGTGCGTAGCGATTGGTAGAAGCTGAATGCCATGTTCCAGGCTTGGCTGGTGAAAATCGCGAAGATGGCCGCAAATTCGGCGCCGAGGACACGACCTGGCGCGAGCGCCATGAAGAACACGACGGTGATCGAGATGAAGCCGAGGATCGGCACCGATTGGAGGATGTCGAGAAGTGGAACCAGCAACCGTTCGGCCTGTTTGTTCTTGGCCGCGAGCGTCGCATAGGTGAAAGTAAACAGAAGTGACAATGCCATCGCAATGAGCATGCGGAGCGTCGTGCGCGCGGCGTATTCGGGCAAGTTGGCGGGATCGAGCGAGACGGGCTTTAATCGCAGTTCAGCCAACGGCTGAAGCAGGTGCCGGCTGGCCTCGGCGAAAAACACCAATAACCCGAGAATTAAAAGGACGGCCAGCACGTCCCAACGGGTGAACATACGGGGCCACCCGCCGACGGAAATTGGCACGGTCAGTCGCGTAGCCACGTTGCCCGATTCCCTTGAAATACGTCACACGATCGTCATGAAAGTCGCGGCCTCGATCCCCGTCCCCGGCCGCGAATTGATGCGATCACATAACACCCGCCCGGAGTCATTCAAACATTATTACGCTCATTACCTGCGAGGTAATTTGTACTCGGCCTTGGTCCCGAGTAGGTTTGCGGGATGCTCAATCGTACGCAGCCGGTGGGCGGATTGTTGCGCCAATGGCGGCAGCGCAGGCGCCTCAGTCAACTTGATCTCGCCTGCGACGCCGGGATTTCGACGAGGCATTTGAGCTTTGTGGAAACCGGCCGCTCGCACCCGAGCCGCGAGATGCTGTTACACCTTTCGGAGCAACTCGAAGTGCCGGTCCGCGAGCGCAACATACTGTTGGTAGCCGCGGGATACGCGCCTATTTTTCCCGAGCGTCCGTTGGCCGACCCGGCACTGGCCCCGGCGCGCGCCGCGATCGACCTCATACTGGACCAGCAGTTGCCCTATCCGGCGTTCGCGCTCGACCGGCAATGGCGCATCGTCGCCAGCAACGCGGCATTGCCGGAATTGTACGACGGCATCGCGCCCGATCTGCTCCGGCCACCGGTCAATGCCATGCGGCTGTCGCTGCATCCGAACGGACTCGCGCCGCGCATCGTCAATCTCGCCGAATGGCGCGCGCACCTTCTGTATCGGTTGCGCCGCCAAGTTGAGCTGACCGCCGACGCGGCGCTGATAGAGCTTCTCCGCGAGGTGAGCGGCTATCCTGCTGGCGGCACTGCCCCGATTCAAACGACGCAGCTTGAAAACGAAATCGCCGTGCCATTTCGGATCAAAATCGCCGGCGACATCCTGTGTTTCCTCAGCATGACAACCGTTTTTGGCACCGCGGTCGACGTTATGCTGTCCGAACTAGCGCTCGAACTTTTCTTCCCTGCCGATGACGAAACCACCGAGACGGTGCGGCGGATGGCAGCAGCCTCAGGTCGCGCTAATTAGACTGCATTTCTTTACCCGTCGCGTAATCGCTTTGCCGCTTCCCCGCAGCGACATTGGACGCACGGCCATCAAGGCCGCTGCTTGAAAGCGAGGAGAAATCTCATGACCCACGTCAACGAAACCGTCGTCCGCTATTTCGCCGCATGGAACGAACGCGATCCGAAGCGTCGCCGCGATCTGGTCGCCCAGACCTGGGCAGATGACGGCAGCTATATCGATGCGCATCGTAACGGCAGCGGGCACGGCGCCATCGACGCCATGCTCGCCGCAGCGCAGGCGCAATTCCCCGGCTACCGCCTCAACCTGATCAGCGGGATCGACGCGCACAACAATTTCGTGCGCTTTTCCTGGAAAGCCGGCGGAACCAGCGAGGCGCCGCTCTATCTGGGCGGTACCGATTT
This sequence comes from uncultured Alphaproteobacteria bacterium, assembly GCA_963831165.1. Classification (GTDB taxonomy): domain Bacteria; phylum Pseudomonadota; class Alphaproteobacteria; order Rhizobiales; family Xanthobacteraceae; genus BOG-931. The sequence goes on along the minus strand of CAWHPC010000029.1, from coordinate 336,329 downwards.
CGCCACCCTGGCGCCGGACGGCCGGATCAAGACCGTTACCGGCTTTACCGACGCTGCACCTGCGCCGGTGAAGTAGCAATAATAAGCGCACCCTTGAAGGCATCGCCCAAGCCTTTCATGGCCACGGGCGATGCCAAATTGCGGAGCCCCAGATTATGAGGTGGAACTCCGCACCGGGAAGCGCGTTCGAAATCGGTTGCGGCCCCGAGACGAATTTCGCCATAAGTCCATCTCAATACCGATCGAGGGGCCTTTGGGCGGGAAACTGAACGAACAAACGATCACGTTGCCCCAAGATCTCACGCGCGAGGTGGCCCAAGCGCAGGAGGCCTGGCTTTCGAGCGGCAATTCGCGCCGCCTCTGGAACGCGGACAGCACGCTGTGGACGGGCCAGGATGAGAGCGATTGGCTCGGTTGGCTCGACATCGTCGGCAACAAATCTCCGGACGCCAACGCTCTAGCGGAATTTGCGGGGCGGTTGCTTGCCGAAAACTTTGCCGACGTGCTGCTGCTGGGCATGGGCGGATCGAGCCTCGGACCGGAGGTGCTGGCGAAAAGCTTGGGATCGGCGCCGACCTATCCAAAGCTGCATGTCCTGGACTCCACCGATCCGCAGCAGGTGCGGCGTTTCGAGAGCCGCATCGATTTCGCGCGCACGTTGTTCCTCGTTTCCAGCAAGTCGGGTACGACGCTCGAGACGAGCGTCCTGATGGATTATTTCTTCGCCAAAGCATCAGCGATGCTCGGCGACAATGCCGGCCGGCATTTTGCCGCCATCACCGATCCCGGTAGCCGGTTGCAAAAGATCGCCGCGGATCGGGGCTTCCGCGAAGTTTTCCTCGGCGTTTCCAGCATTGGCGGACGCTATTCGGTCCTCTCCAATTTCGGCATGGTGCCACTGGCGGCGAGTGGTCACGGCGTGCGAGCGTTTGTTGACGTTGCGCGCCTGATGGCGCGGGCTTGCGGACCGGATGTGCCCCCTGTGCAAAATCCGGGCGTCGCGCTCGGATTGACCATGGGTGTTCTTGCTCTGCATCGGCGCGACAAACTGACGATCATAGCCTCGCCGTCACTCCGCTCGTTCGGCGCATGGGCGGAGCAATTGATCGCCGAATCGACCGGCAAGGATGGCAAGGGCATCATCCCCCTCGCCGATGAACCGCTTGGCGACCCGTCCGTTTATGACTCGCATCGCCTGTTTGTTTTCATTCGTGACGCCGGCAATCCAGATCCCTCTCAAGACAACGCAGTGAACGCATTGGAACGCGCCGGTCATCCGATGGTGCGCATTGAAGTCGGCTCGCCCCGGCTTCTCGGGCAGGAGTTTTTCCGGTTCGAAATCGCGACCGCCGTCGCTGGCGCCGTCCTTGGCATCAATCCGTTCGATCAGCCCGATGTTGAAGCGAGCAAGGTCGCCACCCGCGCCATGACCGATGCATTCGAGAAGACCGGCTCACTCCCGTCGGAGCCTCCAGTATGTACGGATAACGGCATCGTGCTCTACACCGACGAGCGCAACGCGCAGGCGTTACGACGTAAGGGAGCAAACTCAACACTGGAAAGCTGGCTCAAGGCGCATTTGGCGCGGCTTGACGACGGCGATTATTTTGCGCTGCTGGCTCACTTGGACGCTACCGCAGACCGGACGCAATCACTGCAGCGGCTGCGCGTGGCGGTGCGCGATCGCAAACGCGTTGCAACCACACTGCAATTCGGGCCGCGTTTTCTGCACTCGACCGGACAGGCCTACAAGGGCGGGCCGAATTCCGGTGTCTTCCTCCAAATCACCGGCGAACCCAACCCCGATCTCGACATTCCGGGACGCAAGGCGAGTTTCGGTGTGATCGAGGCAGCTCAAGCGCGGGGCGATTTCCGCGTGCTGGCCGAGCGCGACCGCCGAGCGCTGCACGCGCATATTAGAGGCCATATCGATGACGGCCTTGCCGCAATCGGCGAGGCGCTACGGCGGGCGCTGCAATAATACGCTTCAATCAGCTTTGAGCTCAATCAAGCCGGCCCCCACTGTGAAACGAACTGCCGGAGCCGGGCGTAAAGGCCGGGAGAAGACGACCGCGGCGACTGCAACACAATAGCAGCCGGCAGCGTCGAGCCGATAAGGCGCGCGCCGATTGATGTGCGTTGAACCACTAGTGTCGTTGTCCAGCTCAGCATCACCGTGCAGCTGAACACAATTGCTCCCTTGAGGATGGCAAACAGGGCCAAGGGCAGCAGCACGTATTGGAGCCAAACGTCGAAGACGTAATGGAGCAGATAAAGGCTATAGGCATTGACCGAAAGACTTGCGAGCATCGGCGAACGCCTGGTGCCAAAGCGCAGGCTGGCGGCAAGAAAGAAAAAGCAGCCGCAAGCGTCGGCCATGACAAAACACAGGCCCGCCGCGATCCGAACGACGACAGGCGCCGGACCGTCCAGCGTAAGGGAGGTCGCGGCCATCCACAGAACAAGCGAACCGAGAGCCGCCACCAGCCACCACGCCCAGCGCCGTGGGAGCGCGCCATCCGCGGCGACGAGACCGCAATCGATGCCCTCCACCCCGATCGCGAGCCCGGTCAAGAAGTAGGTGGCGTACAACAAAGGCCGAGACAGCTGCAGCGCAAAGACGCCCGTATCCGTCCACTCCCAAGGCGTGAAGACGAGCGCCAGCGGAACATACCCCACTGTCGTGGCGGCGAGGAACACAGCAAAGAAAAAGCCGGGGCGCTTTCCCGCGGCGGCGGCCCAGCGTCCCAAAGCCGGAAACGCGGCGGGCGCGATCCAGTTAATGCCGACGGCGATGACATTCAGGGCGAGCAGTTGCCACAAGAACCACAGCTGTCCGTTATGCGCGAACGGCAGCGCCAGATAATGGTGCAAATAGTCGAGTACGGTCGGGTTTGCAGCCGAGACGAGATACACCGGATAAATGGCGATTGGGACCAGGACGATGATACCAAAGGCATAGGGAACACCGAGCCTAAGCAGGCGGTCGCGAACGAATCGCCAATTGCGTTTGCGCGAAAGGCTGGGCCACACGAACAGGCCCGATAGCAGGAACATCAGCGACATCAGATAGACGTCCTGCCATGCACAGAACAGATCGAAGCCGAACCAGCGGTGGCTGTCTAAAATCGGAAACGAGCGCCATTGGTAGGGCGGATCATCAAAACCCGCCGTTCTCGGCGGTATCGATTGGACGTATGCCAACACCGAATGGAACGCGAGCACGATGAGAATCACGACCGCGCGCAAATTGTCGAGTGCGAGGCTGGAGCGCGACATCGTGATGGGTCGTGGCACGAATTCAAATCCCCGACTGCCCGATTTGATCCCAGGCGTCCCCGCCAATCATCGAAACGCTACAGCGCCGTTGCAAGCGAGAAAATGAAATAATATACATGGATTTGGCGGATCCTCATTTCTCGCTTGCGTGTGAAACTTGCCCCGCCCGGCGAACGTTGATTGTGTCGGATCTGGCATAATTTTGGGTTCCCCATCCGTGACGTCGTTAAATCACCGCATTGTCGAAACAAGGGTTCGACGCCGTCAACGGCAACGATTTTGATTCTGGCCGATCAACGAATGGAGAAGGCATTGGTAGTGCGATTAACACGGCTGGCGATTGCCGGCGTGGTCGCGCTCTTGGCCGCGACCCAACCCTTAACCGCAGCGGAGCCGTCGGCCGCTGGGCTATGGCAGAAGACCGACGCTGAAACCGGCAAGCCGGTAATATGGTTCCTGTTCTTCGAAAATGGCGCCTCGTATGAGGGCATAGCCGCTAGGCTGTTTCCGCTGCCAACGGACGGCCCGACCCCGCCGCTCTGCACGCGTTGTCAGGACGACCGCAAGAATGCGTCCCTGCTTGGGCTGCCAATTATCCGAAACATGCAGCGGGTCGGTTTGAAGTATCAAAACGGGAATATTCTCGACCCGCGCGACGGCAACATCTACCACGCAATGATGACGTTGAGCCCCGACGGACAAATGCTGACGGTGCGCGGCTATCTCGGCATACCGTTACTCGGACGTGATGAGGTTTGGCATCGTCTGCCAGACAGCGCGGCGAAGGCGCTCGATCCGACGATCATCGCCCGGTATTTGCCGGGGCTGGCGCCAAAATCTGTGATGCGACCGCATCCGGGAAGCACGAGATCGGCGGATACCGTTCGCTAAGGCGCGATCTGGAGCAACATGGAAGCGGCAGTTTGAGGCAGCCGCGTCGTAGTTAATCCGAGCCGATGCCAAATTCACAGCCCGGCGAGGCGTAATGGTAACGCGCGACGCCATAGCTGTCGCGCTGGACGAGAGGCCGGCAGCGGGCGAGCCATCTGTGATCGCGCTCCATCATTTGCGCCTTTTCCGCCTCGCTGACAGCGTCCGGCACGATCCGGACATAGGGATCGCCTGATGTTGCCCAGTTGTCGACGCAGTTGAAGCTTCTCGCGGTCCCAACGCAGCTCTGGTCGGCGACATTGCCGGCATAGGCCACGGTTAACGTGAGGACGCAAAGTACGATCGCCGCGCCGACTTGCGCGGCGGGAAACGCTGCCAAAGACGCTTCTGCGGGACGACTGGTTAACACCGCTCTCTCCCTGCGATCCTCGGCAACGGATGTGTTCGCCACCGAACAGATGCCGAGTGTCGACCGAAGACGAGCAAGCGAAATGCCAGAGAATTTGCTCTGTTTTGGCACAGGCGTAGACCCGGGCGAAAATCCGGCGGCGCGGCGCCCCACTCCTCTTAACGTTTAATAATCACCGACGCCGGGAGCCTTCGCTCTTCCCATCCCATCAGCTGGAGCTCGGGTATTGTGTCGTCGAGTTCCGGGTAGCCGAGACAGAAATAGCCGATGAATTTCCATTCCGCAGGAACGTCGAGCAGTTTGGCGACCATCGCCGGATCAAGGATCGAAACCCAACCCATGCCAATGCCTTGAGCGCGCGCCGCGAGCCAGATTGTGTGCACCGCGGTCACCGCGGAATATTCAATCATCTCCGGCATGGTCTTGCGTCCGAGGCCACGTCCCTGATCGGTTGAACGATCGGCAAAGACAGCGAGGTGGCATGGCGCTTCCTCCATGCCGGCGAGCTTGAGCCGCGCATAGCGCCCCGCGCGCTCGCGATCCTGGGCGTTGAGCGCTTCGGCATTGCATCTCGCAAAATTTGCTCGGATCGACGCCCTCGTATCGGCGTCGTCGACAATGACGAAACGCCAAGGCTGACTAAGTCCGACCGAAGGAGCGAGGCACGCCAACTCAATCAGCGTGTCGAGCGTACCGCTCGGCAACGGGTCACGTCGGAAGCGCCGGACGTCCCGGCGCCAGACCAGAAGATCGCGCAGCCGCGCGCGGAACGCGTCATCGAACGCGATCGAGCTTCCTGGCATGGCGATGTCAGCTGTCACGGAAAGAAGCCAGTGCAGCGTCCAGTCTCTGCCAATGCCGCGCATTCGCCGGCAAGCCGAAGCGCAACCAATTCGCATTGTCAGGGAAAGCGCGCACAAAAATGCCAGCACGTCCAAGATGGCGGAACAACGCGCTCGCGGCCGGACTGTGCGCGAGCCGAAACAAACTCGTGCCGCCGACGATCGCGAGACCTGAGGCGGTCAGCATCGTATCGAGTCTCTTTGCCGCTTTCTCAAGGCGCTTGCGTGTGCGCTCAATCCAGTCCGCGTCCGCGAGCGCTTTTGCGCCGACGGCAAGCGCTGGTCCTGAGACGGCCCAAGGGCCAAGCGAGGCACCGAGGCGCGCTGCCAGCGCTGGTGCAGCGAGCGCAAACCCGAGCCTGATTCCGGCAAGGCCGAAAAATTTGCCAAAGGATCGCAGCACGACGACATTCCCGCATGGTGCGTCGGCGGCAAGGCTTGCGCCCGGGGGCCCAACATCCATAAACGCCTCATCAATCACCAGCACGCCGCCGCGGCGGCGCAGATCTTGTGCGAGCGTAAACAATGTCGCCCGCGGCAAGAGTCTGCCGTCCGGATTGTTGGGATTGCCGACAATGACGAGCGTGGCATCGCCGCACCCGTCGATACGGGGCACCATTTTGACGTTGTGCCCGGCAAGCGCCGCGGCGCGCGGATACTCGCTGTAGGTCGGCGCGAGAATAGCGGCGTGCCCGGGCTGCACTAACCCGGCGACCAAGGGCAGCAAAATCTGCGTCCCGGGTGCGGCCACGACGTGCGCTGCACTCGGAGCGCCATATGCACGCGCGGCAGCCTCCGCGAGGCGGCCCGCGGCAGCCGCTTGCGGCAAGCGGACAAACAGATCGGTCGAAAGGCGTGGCAATTGATAGGGATTGGGATTGATCCCGGTCGACAGGTCGACGAAAGGTTCGGGTGCGCCCAAGAACAGGCGCTGGGCGGCGTCGAGGTCGCCGCCATGCAGCAGCGGGTCGTCCTCGCCGTCGTAAGGGATCATGTCTGTCGCGCTAGCTCTCATCGCCATGTTGGTCGAGCTTTGTTTCGGCTACCCGGATGCTGTGGTGAAGGCGATCGGCCATCCGGTCACATGGATCGGCAGGTTGATCGACCGCCTCGACAATTGGCTCAATCGCGATGCGGCCGGACAAAGTGAACGCCGCGCAGCGGGCGTCGTTGCAGTCGCGATCCTGGTCGTGGTCGTGGGTGCGGTCGCATTGGTGATCCAGCATGAGCTGTTGCGGCTGCCGTTCGGGATTATTACCGCGGGTTTCGTCGCCAGCAGCCTCCTCGCACAACGCAGTCTCAATCGGCACGTGGTCGATGTCGCAGTCGCGCTCGAGAGGAGCGGAATCGCAGCCGGCCGCATCGCCGTGTCGCGCATCGTCGGCCGCGATACGGCAGAACTTGACACCGCCGGTGTCGCCCGCGCGGCCATCGAGAGCCTCGCCGAAAATTTCTCCGATGCGATCGTCGCGCCGGTGATCTGGATGGTCATAGCCGGGCTTCCTGGCGCAGCACTCTACAAGGCAATCAACACTGCCGACAGTATGATTGGCCACCGCACGGCGCGCCACGAAGCCTTCGGTTGGGCCGCCGCACGGCTCGACGATCTGATCAACCTGCCGGCGTCGCGCTTCTCCGCGCTCGTTCTCGTCGTAGCCGCGGCGTTGATCAAGGATGCCGACGCCAATGCAGCCTGGCGCGCTGTGCGCCGCGATGCCGCGCGCCACCGCTCGCCGAACGCCGGCTATCCCGAGGCGGCGATAGCGGGAGCGCTTGGGCTCTCGCTCGCGGGCCCGCGCAGCTATCGCGGCGCGCAGGTCGACGATGCCCCGATGGGTGACGGGCGGCGCGACGCCAATACCGCCGACATTCGCCGCGCGCTCGCGCTGTTTCATTGCGCCGACGCCATTCTGATCGCGGTTCTCGCCGTGATCGCGGCTTTGCTCATTTTGCCAAGGTGAGCAAGCGATCAAGATCAAGATGTGCGGCGAGGTGCGCGGCAAGATCGTCGAGCGTAGCGTCGACCAACGCATCATAGGTGATATTCGCAGCGCCGCCGAAACGCGCAAGCCACGCCGCGCGTTGGCGATCATCGGCAAACAAGCCGTGCACGTATGTACCGATCACCCTGCCGTCCGCTGAAACGGCGCCCTCGGCCGATCCATCCGCCAGCCGCGCGAATGACCGCGCACGATCGGGGCCTTCCGTCACGCCGATGTGCATCTCGTAGCCGGCAAACGGCGCGCCATCGTTGGTCGCGCCGCGCACCGGCTCCAAGCGTTTCTCTGCCGACAGCGTCGTTGTAACGTCAACGAGTCCAAGGCCTTCGACCGTTGCCGGCGGACCTTCAATTCCTTCAGGATCGGCAATGCTGCGTCCGAGCATTTGATAGCCGCCGCAAAGGCCGAGAATCATTCCGCCTCGCCGCCGATGCGCGGCAATGTCGATATCGAAGCCGGCTGCGCGCAACGCCGCAAGATCGGCGATCGTCGCTTTCGAGCCGGGTAATACGATCAGATCTGCATCGCCGGGAAGTGCCGCGCCCGGACGCACCCGCATGAGATCGACCTCCGGCTCGGCATCGAGCGGATCGAGATCGTCGAAATTGGCGACGTGCGGCAGGATCGGGACGGCGATGCGCACCCGCCCTTGTGGTTTCAGCGGCCGGTTTTGCTCAAGAGCCAGCGCATCCTCCGCCGGCAGCGCGCGAGCGGCGGCAAAGTACGGCACAAGACCGAGAGCCTCCCATCCGGTCGCCTGCGCGATGCGCTCCATTCCCGCAGTAAACAGCGCCGCATCGCCGCGAAATTTGTTGACGATGAACCCGCAGACCAGCGCCGCGTCTTCAGGCGCGAGAACGGTTTTGGTGCCGACCAGGCTCGCGATCACGCCGCCGCGGTCGATGTCGCCGATCAGTACTACGGGGACTTCGGCGGCGCCGGCAAATCCCATGTTGGCGATGTCGTTGAACCGCAGGTTCACTTCCGTGGCGCTGCCGGCGCCTTCAACGAGCACGATGTCGGCCTCACGCCGCAGCCGCTCAAAGCTGTCGAGCACGCACGGCAAAAGATCGTGCTTCATATGCTGGTAGGCGGCAGCTTTGGCGCTGCCATAAACGCGGCCCTGCACCACGATCTGCGCGCCGATGTCGCTCTGCGGCTTGAGCAGGACCGGATTCATGTGAACGCTCGGCGGCGTGCGCGCCGCGCGTGCTTGCAGAGCCTGGGCCCGCCCGATCTCACCGCCCTCCGCGGTCACGGCCGCGTTGTTCGACATGTTCTGCGGCTTGAATGGACGCACGGCCAAGCCGCGAAGCGTGAACGCGCGCGCCAGGCCCGCAACGATCAACGATTTGCCGACGTCCGAGCCCGTGCCCTGAAACATGAGCGCGCGCGCCGGCATGCTTTTAGAACTCAATACCGGGCTGCGCCTTCACGCCGGCGGCGAAATGATGCTTCACCAGCGTCATCTCGGTGACGAGGTCGGCCGCGGCTAGGAGTTCCGGTTTGGCGTTGCGCCCGGTCGCAACCACGTGCAAACCGTCACGACGACCGGCAAGGACGGCGACGACGTCGTCGAGGTTCAGGTAGTCGTAACGCAGCGCAATGTTGAGTTCGTCGAGGATGACAAGCCCAAAGCTCGGGTCCTCCATCAGCTCGCGCGCCTTCGACCAGGCCCGTTCGGCCGCCATAACATCGCGTGCCCGATCCTGCGTTTCCCAGGTGAAGCCTTCGCCCATGGTGTGCCAAACCAATTGATCGCCGAATTTCGCCAGTGCGTCGCGTTCGGCGGTATGCCAGGCGCCTTTGATGAACTGCACCACGCCGACGCGCTGGCCACGGCCAAGCATGCGCAACGCCAGCCCAAACGCCGCGGTCGATTTTCCCTTACCAGCGCCAGTGTGCACGATCAACAAACCCTTCTCGACCGTCTTGCCGGCGACTTCGGCATCCTGAACGGCCTTGCGCTTTGCCATTTTAGCGCGATGGCGTTCCGCCTCGGCCTTATCGGTCGCTTGAGTCATGACACTGTTTCCAAAGTTCCTTTGACCGCGAGCGGCAAGCCCGCGACCATGAGGACGACACGATCCGCGCGCGCGGCGATGCGCTGGTTGAGAACGCCCTGTAAGTCGCGGAAGCGTCGGCCAAGCGGATATTCGGGCACGATGCCGGAGCCTACTTCATTCGCGACCAGTACGGTTGGTGCTGTCCTCGATGCTAACGATGCTTCCAATCCCTGGATTTCTTTCTCGATATCGGCATCCGCGAGCATAAGGTTCGACAGCCACAGGGTCAGACAATCCGCCAGCGCCGGGATTGTCGAGCACCCAGAGAGAGCAAAGGCAAGATCGCGCGGCGCCTCTATAGTTCGCCACGCCGAGCCGCGGCGCTCGCGGTGAGCTTTGATGCGCGCGGTCATTTCTTCATCGCCCGCTTCCGCGGTTGCTACATACGCCCAAGGTGGCTCAAAAGTCGGCGACAAAGCGGCGATAACGCCCTCGGCAAAGCGGCTTTTACCCGAGCGCGCACCGCCGAGCACAAACGTCAACGGCACGCTCACCGAGGGATATCCTGGGCTATCGATACGATATTCACGGCAGGCCGTCCGTCCGTTCCCGCTTTTTTCGATCCAAGGGTCGATTTTGCGGCAGCACCAGCATGACGGAACCGGGCGCCATTGACAAAGGCGCTGGGTCGACCGCTAACTGCCGCCATCGACGGTCTCTCGTCAGAGAGCGAACAGGGAATGCGGTGCGGAACGCAAGTTCCTAATCCGCAGCTGCCCCCGCAACTGTAAGCGGGTAGTCTTGTCCGGATAAGCCACTGGCGGCCATCTTGCCGTCGGGAAGGCAGGGCGAGGCGCCGATCCGCGAGCCAGGAGACCTGCCGTCGGGTGAGTCGACGCGACAAACGCCGGTCGGGGTGCATCGGTGGATGATTTGAAAGACGAAAGTCTTTTGGTCCTCGCTCGCGCCGACGGCTGGTCACGCGAGGACTCATTTTCTTGCTCACCTTCCTGAAAACGGCGGTTGACGACGCTTCGTCCGATCAGCGAGCCAAGATCGGCGCGATCTACGCGTTCCTCCTGGCGGCCAATGCGCTGATCTGGACCTGGGCGACAATCGCACTCGCCGACCGGCCGACGCTTCTCGGTACCGCTGTCCTCGCTTACGTGCTTGGCCTGCGCCACGCCGTCGATGCCGACCACATTGCCGCGATCGACAACGTCGTGCGCAAGCTGATGCAGGAGGGCAAACGGCCGGTCTCGGTAGGTTTGTTCTTCTCGCTTGGCCATTCGCTGGTCGTTGCGCTTGCTGTCGCCGCCATCGCGACGGCGGCGTTCGCGCTGCGCAGTCACTTTCACGAATTTAAATTGATCGGCAGCATCGTTGGCACCGGAGCTTCGGCGTTCTTTCTGCTCGCCATCGCGGGCATCAATCTCGTTGTCCTGCGCGGCGTCTGGGCCAGTTTTCGCCGCGCGCGCCGCGGCGAGCCTGTCGCCGACGATGAACTGAACCTTCTCCTCTCCGGCCGTGGTTTCCTCGCCCGTATTTTCCGGCCACTGTTCCGCATGGTCTCGCGAAGCTGGCAGATGTTCCCGGTCGGCTTTTTGTTTGGCCTCGGCTTCGATACCGCAACCGAGATCAGCCTCTTCACCGTGGCCGCGAGCCAGGCTTCGGGCGGCATGACCTTCGGCACGATCATGATCTTCCCGGCGCTGTTCGCCGCCGGAATGACGTTGTTCGACACCACCGACAGCGTGCTGATGGTCGGCGCCTATGGCTGGGCGTTTCTCAATCCGATCCGCAAGATTTGGTACAATTTGACCATCACTGCCGTTTCGGTTGTCGTCGCGTTGCTGATCGGCGGGATCGAAGCGCTCGGTCTCGTCGCGGGCAAGCTCGGCCTCGAAGGCGCATTCTGGGACATGATTGGTGAGATCAACGGCGGCATTGCCAGTTTCGGCTATATCGTCGTCGGCATTTTCCTCGCGAGTTGGGTGATCTCTTACCTGCTGTACCGCTGGCAAGGCCTCGACCGATCTCTGGTCGAGCGCGCTTAGGTGGAAGCGATGGCAACTTCCGCCGACGAGACTTTCGCGACCAAACCGGCGCCGTCCGCTGCGACGATCGTCTATGTGTGCGTCACCTGCAGGCCCGTCGGTGAACCCGACAGCCCGGTGCGACCAGGCGCGCTTCTCGCAACGGCGACTGCTCGGGCGGCCGCCGGAACCGAAGTCGAAGTCCGCCCAATGCGCTGCCTCGCCAACTGTTCACGCGGTCCAAGCGCGGCGCTCCGCTGCAATGGCTCGTGGACCTACGTCTTCGGCGGACTCGATGTGACATGCGCCGAAGCGCTGATCGAAGGTGCGCGTCTTCTTGCCGGCGCCGCGGACGGCATTCTGCCGTGGCGCGGACGGCCGGCGCCGCTCAAACGCGGCCTGATCGCACGCGTTCCGCCGCTGGATTTTCAAGAGGCCGATCTATGAACGACACGCTCGCGCGCATTCCCTGCACCATCGTCACCGGCTTTCTTGGCGCCGGCAAGACCACGCTCATTCGCCACGTGATGACAAATGCGCAGGGCCGCCGGCTTGCGGTCATCGTCAATGAATTCGGCGATGTCGGTATCGACGGCGACATTCTCAAGGGCTGCGGCAACAGCGTCTGCCCCGAGGAGAACATCGTCGAGCTCGCTAACGGCTGCCTCTGCTGCACGGTCGCCGATGAATTCGTGCCGGCACTGGACGCCATCCTCGCTCGCGAAGGCGTCGAGCACATCGTCATCGAAACGTCAGGCCTCGCGCTGCCGAAGCCGCTGGTGCAAGCGTTCCTTTGGCCCGCGATCAAGAGCCGCGTCACCGTCGACGGCGTCGTTGTCGTTGTCGACGGGGCGGCGCTCGCTGAGGGCCGCGTGGCGAATGATCTCAACGCCCTTGCGCAGCAACGCGCGGCCGATATTGCGCTGTCCCACGACGATCCGATCGAGGAAGTTTTCGAAGATCAGATTGCCTGCGCCGACCTCGTCGTCCTCAACAAACGCGACCTTATTGACGCGGCTGGCTTTGAGAGAGCGCAGGCCGCGATCGCCGACGTGTTGCCGCGCACCGTGAAGGTGATCACCGCGGCCGGCGGCAAGGTCGATCAGTCGCTGCTCCTTGGGCTTGGCGTCGGTACCGAGGACGACATTGCCAACCGGCACACGCATCACGACGACGAGGAAGATCACGACCACGACGACTTCAACTCATTCGTTGTACCAGTCGCCGAAGTGGCCGATCCTTCCGCGCTGACCGCGCGCGTTACCGCGTTGGCGGAGAATTTCGATGTGCTGCGCGTCAAAGGCTTTGCTGCGGTCACCGGCAAGCCGCTGCGGCTACTGGTGCAGGCGGTGGGAGCGCGCGTCAGCCATCAGTACGACCGCCCCTGGGCCGCTGCCGAGACGCGCCAGGGCCAGCTTGTGGTGATCGGATTGAAAGGCCTCGACCGCGCGGCGGTGGTCCAAGCGCTTGTTGGGTAAGAGCGGGGTTGAGTGATGCATCTGCTCACCACGACTTCGACCAGCCTCGACGAGATTGTCGAAGCCGTGGACCTCGGCCAGTCGCCGGGCGACATCGTCGTGTTGTCTTTCGCCGACAGCGACCTCGCCGGTCTCGCCGCCGCCTGGGAAGCGGAACGCACTGCGATACCAAGCGTTCGCCTCGCCCATTTGCGCGATCTTCGCCATCCGATGTCGGTCGATCTATGGATCGATCGCGTCGGCGCGCATGCCAAGGTGATCGTCGTGCGCCTGCTCGGCGGCGTCGATTGGTGGAAATACGGCGTCGAGCGTCTGTCGGCGGTGGCGCGCGAGCGCGGCATCGCGCTTGCGGTGTTGCCGGGCGAGGACCGCGATGACGCCCGCCTCGCAGGAGCTTCGACGCTGCCGCCGCACGAGCTCGACGCGCTGCTGCAATTTTTCCGCGAAGGCGGCCGCGAAAATCTGCGCGCCTTGCTGCAGCGGCTCGCCCGCCACGCTGGCTCCGATCTCCAAGCGCGCGAACCCACGCCAGTACCGCGCTCGGCTGGCTATTTACCTGGTCAAGGTACGGTCGATCTCGACCGGCTCGTCGTTTCGCTGGAACCAAATGAACCGGTAGTCCCGATTGTTTTCTACCGCGCGACGTTGCTTGCGAACGACACCGCGCCTATCGAAGCGCTATGCGCGGCGCTTGCGGCGCGCGGCGTGGCTCCGGCTCCTCTCGTCGTCACGAGCTTGAAGGATAACGAAGCTGCCGCGTTTCTGCGCGGCGCATTCGCGCGGTTAAATCCCGCAATTGTCGTTACGATGACGGCGTTCGCTGCGGGGGCAAATGTCGACGAGCCGACGCCGCTCGATGCTGCCGGCGTCCCGGTCCTGCAAGTGGTGAGCGCCACGACGCAGAGAGCGGCGTGGCGGGACAGCCCACGCGGCCTCGGCGCCGCCGATCTGGCGATGCATGTTGTATTGCCCGAACTTGATGGTCGCGTGCTCGCCGGCGCTATTGCATTCAAGGATCCGCTGCCGCAGCAAGAAGGACTTGGCTTTGCGGCGCTCGCGAGCCGGCCCGAAGCCGACCGGGTCGCGATGGTGGCGGATCGAATAGCCGCGCTGGTCCGATTGCAGGCAAAGCCGCGGAGTGAGCGGCGGGTCGCTGTGTTGATGCCGGATTATTCCGGCGCACCGGGCCGCACCGGGTATGCGGTCGGACTTGATGTGCCGGCGAGCGTGCTCGCGTTGTTTGATGACCTCGCCGCCGCCGGATACAGCGTCAGCGGCGCTCCAAAAACGCGGCGTGATCTGCTCAATGTGCTTGGAGATGGCGCGGGGCGCGCGAAGCTGCCGTTGTCGGAGTACGAAATTCTGCTTTCCAAACTGCCAGCGACAATAGCCGCTCGCTTGCGCGAGGCTTGGGGCGAGCCCGCGGCCGATCCCGATTTTCACGATGGCGCATTTCATTTCCACGCCCAGCAATTCGGCAAGCTTCTGGTCGCGCTGCCGCCCGACCGCGGGCGCTCAACTGAGCGACGCGCCGACTATCACGATCCGCAACTACCGCCGCGCCATGCGCTAGTCGCTTTCGGGTTGTGGCTGCAGCGCGTAGTCCAGACCGATGCACTGGTTCATATGGGCGCGCACGGGACGCTGGAATGGCTGCCGGGCAAGGCGGTCGCGCTCACCGCCGAGTGCTTCCCGGAGATCGTCACCGGATCACTGCCGGTGATCTATCCCTTCATCGTCAGCAATCCGGGCGAAGCGGCGCAAGCCAAACGCCGCATCGCGGGTGTCACCATTGGCCACCTGCCGCCGCCGCTTATCGCCGGTGGGCTTTCCGGCGATGCGCGCGAGCTTGAGCGCCTGGTTGACGAATATGCCCAGGCCGACGGCCTCGACCGCCGTCGCCGCAAGCGTCTGGCGAAGCTGATCGTCGAGACAGCGCAACGGACCGGCTTGGCGCGCGAAGCCGGCGTCGACGGCGCGGCGGCACCGGACGATGCGCTGCGCCGGATCGACGCGTGGCTGTGTGATGTGAAAGACCTCGCCGTCAAAGACGGACTGCACGTCTTCGCCCGCGCGCCATTTGGCGTCGACGATCCGCTGTGGCGGGCGAGTGCTGAAGTTGAGCGCACGGCGTTGCTTGCAGCGCTCGACGGCCGCCGAGTTGGGCCCGGCCCGGCTGGCTCACCGACACGCGGTCGCCGCGATGTTCTCCCGACTGGCCGTAATCTTTTCACCGCCGATCCGCGCACTTTGCCGACACCCACCGCGATGGATCTTGGCCGGTTGGCCGCCGACGAAGTTCTTCGCGCACATCTGCAAACCCACGGTGAGCCGCCGCGCAACATCGTCATCGATCTGTGGGGAAGCGCCACTCTACGCACCGGCGGCGAAGAGATCGCGCAAGGCTTTGCGCTGATGGGTTGCCAGCCGATCTGGGATCACGCGACGGGGCGGGTCACCGGTATCGAGGTTTTGCCAGCAGCCGCGATCGGGCGCGCTCGCGTCGACGTCACCTGGCGCATTTCCGGGCTGTTTCGCGATCTCTTTCCCGCGCAAATCGCGCTCATCGACGCCGCGGTGCAAGCGGTCGCCGCACGCGACGAAGACGATGGCGAAAATCCGCTGGCAAACGCACGCCGCGTTGCCGGCGCGACACGGCTCCGTCGTATCTTCGGTACGGCGCCCGGCACTTACGGTTCCGGCATCGAAGACTTGCTCGGCCGCGACATCGACGGCGAGGCGATCGGCGCGGCGTACCTTGCGGCGGCTTCGCACAGTTATGGCGGCGCTGGAGGAGATGGCAGCGCCGCGCTCGGCGCGTTCACACAGCGTATTGCCGACGCCGACCTCCTCTTGCATGCAAGCGACGATCCAGCGCGCGACCTGCTTGAAGGCGCCGAGGATGTCGCTTTCGTCGGCGGTTTCGCCGCTGCGGCAAAGATGCTCGGCCGCACGGCCGACCTTGTCATGCTCGATATAACCGATCCGCAGCGGCCGCGGGCGCGAACGCTCTCGGCGGCGCTGGCTCGCATCGTGCGCGGGCGGGCGATCAATCCGCGCTTTATCGCCGGGCAAATGCGCCACGGCCCACGCGGCGCCGCTGAGCTTGCCGAAACAGTCGACCGGCTGGTCGCTTTTGCGGAAACGACCGACGCCGTTACGAGCGAATTATTTGATCTCCTGCACGCGGCCTACGTCGCCGACCCTGACGTGCATGCTTTTTTGCTGCGCGAAAACGCGGAAGCCGCCGCCGCGATTGCCGAGCGATTCGATGCCGCACGGCAGCGCGGCTTTTGGCATCCGCGGCGTAACGATGTGGATGCCGGCCTCGCGGCGCTGCGTGCGGAGGCGGCAGCATGACCGCGCTTGCCCTCAATCGTTCCCAACGCCGAGGCGCCTGTCCCGGATTGTCGGCGCCGATGCCGACCGGCGACGGATTGCTGGTCCGGCTCATGCCGATCGGCACAATCCCGCTCGCCGCCTTCAAGAACCTGTGCGCGGCGGCGCGCCGGCACGGCAACGGCAACATCGAAGTAACCCGACGGGGCAGCATCCAGGTTAGGGGCTTAAACGCCGCGTCCGCACCGCGTTTCGCCGAAGCAATCGCTGCGCTTGGTATCGTGGCAGAAGATGGAATTCCGGTTCACAGTAATGCGCTTGCCGGGCTCGATGCAGAGGAAATTCTGGATGCGAGTGCCCTCGCGGCCGATTTGCGGCAAGCGCTGGCGGGAACGCCGCTTGCCGCGAGGCTCGCACCTAAGATCTCTGTCGTCGTTGATGGCGGCGGCGCACACAAACTCGGCAACGTGTCGGCTGAGGTGCGTATCTGCGCCCAACCGACGGACAACGGCTTGGTGCTTCGCATTGGGGTGGCCGGTGACGATGCAACTGCTACGCACATTGGCACGGTTGCGCTCGCCGATGGTGTCGAGGCGGCCATCAAGGTTCTGGAAGTCATTGCGCAACACGGACATACCGCGCGAGCACGCGATATTCTTGCAGCTGAAGGCGACGAACCATTTCGATCAGCGCTGATCGGTCTCTTGAACAAGGAAGTCGCGCCGGCATGCATGCCCGGACGCCGTGATCCAATTGGATCGCATAGCGTGCGAGACGGATCGCTTGCGGTCGGGGTCGGTCTCGCGTTCGGCCATGCGGACTCGAAGTCGCTCGAGCGCTTGGCTGAGGCCGCGGACGCCGCCGGCGCGATCGGCATACGTGCAGCCGCGGACCGCGCGCTTGTGGCTATCGGGCTTACGGAGGATGCGGCGCCCGCTTTTGTCACCGCCGCCGAAAGTCTCGGCTTCATTGTCGACCCCGGCGATCGACGCCGGCATGTCATCGCCTGCGCCGGCGCGCCGATCTGTGGGTCAGCGCACATCGCCTCGCGCGCGCTGGCGCCGCTGGTCGCCAGGATCGCCGCGCCGCATCTCAGCGACGCGCGTCAGGTGCACATTTCCGGCTGCGCCAAGGGCTGCGCCCACGGGGGCAGTGTAGCGCTCACGATTGTCGGGTCGCCCGACGGATGCACGCTCATCGCCAATGGTTCGGCGCGTGACGCTCCCTTTACCGTGATTGCAACAAACGAGCTTTTGGCCGCGATTGACAGACACTTCCCGGAGGCGGCGCGCGAGGACAGCTATGTCTGAGCGCACTGCCTATTTGCGCGATGGCGCGGCGATCTACGAGCGCTCGTTCGCCATCATCCGCGCCGAGGCTGACCTCTCTCGCTTTTTCGCGGAAGAAACCGATGTCGCGGTCCGGATGATCCATGCCTGCGGCGTTGTGGAATTGGCGTCCCACATCGTATTCAGCAACGGCCTGGTCGCTGCGGCTCGAGGCGCGCTTGCCCGTGGAGCGCCGATCCTCTGCAACTCCGAAATGGTAGGGCGCGGGATCACCCGCGCGCGCTTGCCTGCGGGCAACGAAGTGATCTGCACGCTGAATGATCCGCGCGTCGTGGACCTCGCGCAAAGACTAGCCACCACGCGTTCAGCGGCGGCACTGGATTTGTGGACCGAGCGCCTTGCCGGAGCCGTCATTGCCATCGGCAACGCCCCGACCGCGCTGTTCCGCCTGCTCGATCTCCTTGACGCCAGCGCGCCGAAGCCGGCGGCGATCCTGGGAATCCCGGTCGGTTTCGTCGGCGCCGCGGAATCCAAGGACGCCCTCGCCGCCGATCCGCGGGGCGTACCGTTTCTCACCGTGCGCGGGCGCATGGGCGGCAGTGCCATAACTGCCGCCGCCATCAACGCGCTGGCGAGGGCCGGGCTGTGAGCGCGGTAACCCGCACCGGGAAGCTCCTGGGTGTCGGCGTCGGGCCAGGCGATCCCGAGCTGATGACGCTCAAGGCGGTGCGAGCCCTCGCCGAGGCCGATGTGATCGCGCACTTCGCCAAGGCCGGCAATGCGAGCCATTCGCGCACCATCGCCGCGGCGCATATGCGCGCAGACGTGATCGAATTACCGCTCCTCTATCCGGTTACGACCGAATTGCCGAAATGCAGCACCGGCTATCGCGATGCGATCCGCGATTTCTACGATGAAGCCGCCGCCAAGATTGTCGCTCATCTTGAAGCCGGGTGCATCGTCGCCGTGATCAGCGAAGGCGATCCGCTGTTCTACAGTTCCTACATGCATCTGCACACGCGGCTTTCGCCCCGCTTCCCGACCGAAATTATTGCCGGCGTCACTGGCATGTCGGGCTGCTGGTCGGCGGCCGGAATGCCGATCGCGCAGGGCGATGATGTCTTCACCGTCCTTCCGGCAACCTTGCCAGAGGGCGAACTGGCGCGGCGGCTCGCCGATGCCAACGCAGCGGTGGTGATGAAGGTCGGGCGCCATTTGCCGAAATTGCGCCGCGCGCTGGCAACAAGCGGTCGCTTGCCGCGCGCCTTTTATGTTGAGCGCGGCACCATGGCGAACGCCAAGCTTATTCCGCTCAGCGACAAGCCGGACGACGACGCACCCTATTTCGCCGTCGTACTCGTGCCCGGCTGGCAGCAGCGGCCATGAGCGGACACCTTGCCGTCGTCGGCCTCGGACCCGGCGATGCGCGCTATCTCACGCCGGAAGCCGACGCGGCACTCGGCGCCGCAAAGTCGCTTTATGGCTATGGGCCGTATCTTGACCGCGTGCCGGCGCGCGGCGGACAGCGCCGCTATGCGTCCGACAACCGGGGAGAACGCGCCCGTGCGGTCGCCGCGCTCCGCGACGCCGCTGCTGGGACGCGCGTCGCGGTCGTCTCCGGCGGCGACCCGGGCGTATTCGCAATGGCGGCCGCGGTCTGCGAAGAGATCGAAGTCGGTCCGGAGAGCTGGCGCGCGCTCGATCTTGTGATTGTGCCCGGGATCACCGCGATGCTGGCCGTCGCGGCGCGGATCGGCGCTCCGCTCGGCCACGATTTCTGTGCGCTCTCGCTTTCTGACAATCTCAAACCATGGGAATTGGTCGAGCAACGGCTCGACGCCGTAGCGAGCGCCGGCCTCGTAATGGCGCTTTACAATCCGATCTCACGCGCGCGCCCGTGGCAATTCGGCGCCGCCATCGAACGGCTGCGCCGTCATCTGCCGGGAACAACACCGGTCGTCTTTGGCCGCGCCGTCGGGAGGCCGGACGAGCATGTCAGTGTTACGACGCTTGCTGTCGCCGATACGGCAAATGCGGATATGGCGACACTAATCATCGTCGGCTCGCGCGAAACGCGCGTGGTCTCGCGCCCCGGACGGGCGCCGCTCGTCTATACGCCGCGTGCCGTCGCCGAGGTGAGCGCATGATCGAGCCAGTCGAGCGCATCCTGCACAGTTTCGATGGCAGGCGCTGCCGGCGTCGGCGGACGGCGCAGCATAGTCACGCCGATACCCAATTCACGCGCTGCAGCGACCTTGCCGTAGGTGGCGCTGCCGCCGCTGTTCTTGGCGATCACGGTCTCGATGCGATGTTCCGTCATCAGAGCCCGGTCATCCGCTTCGCTGAATGGGCCGCGACCAGTCACGTAGGCCACCTGCGGCAAAGGCAGCGGCGGATCGACGGGATCGACGCTACGGATCAGATAAAAGTGCTGCGGGAACTCGTTGAGTGGGCCGAGCTCGTTGCGGCCGAGCGCAACAAAGACGCGGCGCGGCGTTGCCTCGAACGCGCGCACTGCCTCACGCACGTCGCTTACTTCGGTCCATCGGTCGCCAGCAGTCGCGACCCATGGCGGCCGCCGCAGCGCCAGCAACGGGACGCTGGTCTGGCGGGCAGCTTCGACGGCATTGTTGGATATGACGCCAGCATAGGGATGCGTGGCGTCGATCAAAAAGTCGACACACTCGCTCGCCAGATAGTCCGCAAGCCCTGCGACGCCGCCGAAGCCACCGCTGCGCACGGGCACGGGCTGGCGTGCCGGAGAAGCGGTGCGGCCGGCGAGCGAAAGCCTCACATCGAGTTCGGGCCGGCCTGCCAGCCGCTCCGCCAGCAATCGCGCTTCTGTGGTGCCGCCGAGAATGAGGACGCGCTTCATGCCGCTTCCTGATGCGATCGCGCGGGACACTGCAACATCACCGCGCTGGCTGTCCATCGTCGGCATCGGCGAAAACGGCATCGACGGCTTGAGTGCAGCAGCACGCGGATTAATCAGTGCGGCGGAGATCGTATTCGGCGGGCGGCGCCATCTCAGTCTCGCGGCGCCATTGATCCGCGGGGCCGCGCGGCCATGGCCTAGCCCGTTCGATGGCGCCACAGACGAGGTGCTGCATCATCGCGGCCGGCAGATCTGCGTGCTCGCGTCCGGCGATCCGTTTCATTACGGCGTCGGTTCCGTGTTGGCGCGAGCCATCGACGCGCGCGAGATGATCGTGGTGCCGGCGCCTTCAGCTTTCAGCCTGGCGGCGGCACGGCTTGGCTGGTCGTTGCCGCAGACGGTGCTCCTCTCCGCACATGGCCGCACGCTCGATCTGGTGCGCCCGCATTTGCAGCCCGGTGCGCGCATTCTGGCGTTGACCTCCGACGGCGAAGGGCCGGCGACTTTGGCGCGGCTACTTGCACAATCGGGCTTCGGCGCGTCGCGACTGACTGTGCTCGAAGCCCTTGGCGGCCCGCGCGAGTGCATACGCACGACGACCGCTGCAGCGTATGATTTCGACGCCGTCGATGCCCTGAACACGATCGCGATCGAGGTCGAAGCTTCACCGGATGCGCGCGTCATCGCGCGAGCTTCGGGCCTTTCGGACGATCTTTTCGAGCACGACGGTCAGATCACCAAGCGTGAGATCCGCGCGATAACGCTCTCGTCGCTGGCGCCGCGCCGCGGCGAGTTGTTGTGGGACGTTGGCGCGGGGGCGGGATCGGTGGCGATCGAATGGATGCTCGCAGACCCTTCGATGCGCGCGATTGCCATCGAGCGACGTACCGACCGCGCTGCGCGCATCCGCCGCAATGCGGCAGCCTTCGGCGTACCAGGGCTTGAAATCGTAGAGGACACTGCACCGGCGGCATTCGCCGGCCTCTCGTCGCCTGACGCTATTTTCATTGGCGGCGGAGCCAGCGAGCCCGCGTTGCTCGACACCACCATCGCCGCGCTGCGAACCGGAGGCCGTCTCGTGGTCAACGCAGTTACGCTCGCAACCGAGGCGCTGCTGATCGACCGGCACGCGGCGCTTGGCGGCAAGCTCACTCGCATCGCCATCGCGCGCGCTGGGACAGTCGGCGAAAAATCCGGCTGGCGAGCAGCGATGCCGGTCACCCAATGGGCTTGGACGAAGCCGTGATCGTCGCCGGCGTTGGCTGCAAACGAGGCGCTCCCGCCTCCGACATCGAGGCCGCGATCCGCGCCGCGCTTGCGCACGCAAATATCGCAGCTGCCGCGCTCGATGCCATCGCCACGATTGCGGCAAAGAGTGCCGAGGTCGGCGTTCAAGCAGCAGCAAAAAAGTTCGGCGTATCAGTTGTGCTGGTGTCTGATGCTGATGCGCAGGCGGCTGAGCCTCGCACGCAAACACGGTCCGATCGCGTGCGCGCGCTGATCGGAGTGTCGTCAGTCGCTGAGGCTGCCGCGCTTGTCGCTGCCGGACCATCGGCACGCCTAATCAGTCCCCGCCTGGTGATGGCCACTGCGACCTGCGCGCTCGCGGCTTCGGAGCCGGCGCCGTGACCGTGCATTTCATCGGCGCGGGGCCGGGCGCGGCGGACCTCATCACGGTGCGAGGCCGCGATCTGATCGCCCGCTGCACGGTGTGCCTCTATGCCGGCTCGATTGTGCAGCGCGAATTGCTTGACTTGTGCCCAGCCGGCACGCGCATCGTCGACACCGCGCCGATGTCGCTTGACGAAATCGAGACCGAGCTGGCCGCCGCCCACTTCGCCGGTCACGACGTGGCGCGGCTTCACTCCGGCGATCTCTCGATCTACTCAGCGCTCGCCGAGCAACTGCGCCGGCTCGATCGGCGCGGCATACCGTATACGCTTACGCCCGGCGTGCCGGCGTTCGCCGCGGCAGCGGCGGCTTTGCAGTGCGAACTGACCGTGCCGGAAATCGCGCAAAGCGTGGTGCTCACCCGCGTGTCCGGCCGCGCTTCACGGATGCCGGAAGCCGAAAAGCTCGCAACGTTTGCGGAAAGCGGCGCGACGCTGGTCATCCATCTTGCCATTCATGCAATTGAAACGGTCGTCAAGGAATTGACACCGTTCTACGGCGCCGACTGTCCTGCCGCCGTTGTTGTCCAGGCAAGCGGAGCGGCAGAGCGCGTGTTACGCGGCACGCTCGCCGACATCGCCGCGCAAGTGGCTGCTGTGGGTATCGAGCGCACGGCGCTTATTCTTGTCGGCCGCGCCATCGCCGCGCATGATTTTCGCGAGAGCGCGCTCTACGATCCCGATTATCGCCGCCGGTTCCGGGGAGGCGCAGCGTGACCGCCTTGCTAAGCGTTCTTGAACGTTGCCTGACCGACCAGCGCGCCGTCGCGATCAAACAACGCGATCTCGATCGCGATGCCGCGGCCTGCCACTACGCGTTCAGCGGTTTCCTGCGCCGCCCGCGCCACTACATCGCCGAGCGGAATACCTTCGGACTGCGCCAGCGCAAAACTTTCGGCAGCATTGTTCGCGGCAATGATACGCGCACGAAGTTGCTCAGAGCCGCCCGCGGCCTCGGCAAAGCTCGCCAGCAGCGAGCGGTCGACTTCACCGCGCTTGGAGTGAAGATCGGTGAGGCCTTGGGCGAGCTTGGTCATTTTGCCGATGCCGCCAGCGATAGTCACACGCGGTACCGGATGGTGGCGCAGATATTTCAGCATGCCGCCGACGAAATCGCCCATGTCGATGAGCGCAACGTCCGGCAGGCCGTAAAGCTTCTGTACGGCGGCTTCGGAATTGGTGCCAGTGCTGCCAGCGATGTGCGTAAGACCGGCGGCGCGGGCGACATCGACGCCGCGATGGATCGAGTGAATCCACGCCGAGCAGGAATAAGGCACGACGATCCCGGTCGTACCGAGGATCGACAAGCCGCCGACAATGCCGAGGCGCCCATTGAGCGTTTTCGCCGCCAGTTCCACGCCGCCGGGAATGGCGATTTCGACCTCGGCGTCGGCCGGAAATCCGGCCGCAGCGGCGACTTCGGCGATCGCGTCGCGGATCATGAGGCGCGGTACCGGATTGATGGCCGGCTCACCCGGCGGAAGGGGAAGTCCCGGCCGCGTCACGGTGCCGACGCCCTCGCCGGCACGGAAGGTCACACCCGCTCCGGACGCGCCGACGCGCACGGTCGCGACGATGAGCGCGCCGTGAGTTACGTCCGGATCGTCGCCGGCGTCCTTGATCACCCCGGCGCTTGCACTGGCGTGATCCTTCCGCGTCATCGCCAGCGCAAAGCTTGGACGTTCGCCGCGCGGCAGCGTCACCTCGACCGGGTCGGGAAATTCGCCGGTTATGAGCGCGGCAAACGCCGCCTTAGCCGCAGCAGCGGCGCAAGTGCCGGTGGTCCAGCCCCGGCGCAACGGGCGTTCCTGCCGCTCCATGCTTCTTCCTTTAGTCCTGCGTCCTGCAATCGTCACCACGAGAGCGCGCCGTCATGACGGTTTGGGACTCGCTGGCGGTCCGGCGCGACGGCGTCCCGGTGTTTGCGCCGGGACACGTCTGGCTCGCGGGTGCCGGACCGGGCGACCCGGGGCTCCTTACGCTCGATGCGCTCGCCGGCCTGCAGCAGGCCGACGTGGTGGTCCACGATGCGCTGGTCGATCAGCGGGTGCTGGCGCTGGCCGGCCCCCAGGCGCGGCTTGAATTCGCCGGTAAGCGGGGCGGCAAGCCTTCAGCGACGCAAGCCGACATTAGTTTGCGCCTGGTCACCCTGGCGCGCGCCGGGCAGCGCGTGCTGCGGCTGAAAGGCGGCGATCCGTTTGTCTTCGGGCGCGGCGGCGAAGAGGCAATGGCGCTTGCGGCCGCGGGCGTTCCCTTCCGGGTCATCCCCGGCGTCACGGCGGGCCTTGCGGCTCTGGCTACGGCGGCGATCCCGGCAACGTTGCGCGGCGTCAATCGGGCGGTGATCTTCGCGGCCGGCCACGGCGCCGACGAGGATTTCGACTGGGCGCCGCTTGCCCGCACCGGACAGCCGATTGTGCTCTACATGGTGATGCACAATCTGGAGCGGATCGCCGCTTCGTTGCTCGCAGCCGGTCTTGATGCACGGACGCCTGCGGCCATCATCACCTCCGCGACCACTCCTAAAGAGCGCGTCTTGGTCTCGACGCTGCAAAAAATAGCCGCCGACGCGTACGAGCAAAACTTCGAGCCGCCGGCGATCGTCGTGGTCGGCGAGATCGTGAACCTGCGCGCGCGCGCTTCTTGGCGAAGCTGCGGCCGCCGCGGAAAACGGACAGGAGCACAAGTGACGGCGCGCGGGCTCATTATCGCCGCGCCGCATTCCGGCGCCGGCAAAACAACGGTGACGCTCGCGCTCATCGCCGCGCTCAAACGCCGCGGCATCAAAGTGCGCGCGGCAAAAGCCGGGCCCGACTACATCGATCCGGCATTCCATGCTGCGGTGGGCGGCTGCGCGAGCGTCAACCTCAATTCCTGGGCGATGTCGCGACCGCTTCTCGACGCGCTCGCCGCGCAAGCGGCCGACGGCGCGGACATCCTCGTCATCGAAGGCGTTATGGGTTTGTTCGATGGTGCGGCTGAGGGTACCGGAACACCTGGCAGACGCGGCACGACCGCTGACCTCGCCGCACATTTCGATTTGCCGGTCGTGCTGGTGCTCGATGTTGCGCGGCAGGCGCAATCGGCGGCGGCGTTAGTGCGCGGCTTCGCAACGCACGATCCCGCCGTTCGTATCGCCGGAATAATTCTCAACCGCGTCGCCAGCGAACGGCACCGCGCGCTGGTCGCGGGCGCAATCACGGCGCTCGGTATTCCGATCCTCGGTGCACTGACACGCGAAGCGGCACTAGCGCTGCCGGAACGTCACCTCGGTCTCGTTCAGGCCGGCGAACATCCCGACCTCGCGCCGCTGATCGACTGCCTCGCGGAAACGGCCGAGCGCCATTTCGATCTCGACGCCATCACGGCCTGCGCCGCACCGTTGCAGGTTGCGGAAGCTTCGCGCCAGGCTCAGGCGCTGCCGCCGCCGGGTCAGCGAATCGCGCTCGCCAGCGATCGCGCTTTCACTTTCATCTATCCCCACGTGATCGACGCGTGGCGGAATGCGGGCGCCGAGATCCTGCCGTTTTCGCCGCTTGCCAACGAGCCGCCGCCGCCAAACGCGGACAGCTGCTGGCTGCCGGGCGGCTATCCGGAGCTGCACGCCGAAGCGCTCAGCAATGCGGGCCGTTTCGTTGCGGGGCTACGGCAGTTCGCCGCCACGCGCCCGGTGCACGGCGAATGCGGCGGCTACATGGTACTCGGCGAGAGCCTCGAAGACGCAAACGGCAGGCATCACGCCATGACCGGATTGCTCGGCCACACCACAAGCTTCGCCAAGCGCAAGCTGCATCTGGGTTATCGTACCGCGCGGCTTCTCGCCGACGACCCGCTGGGCGTCCGCGGATCGCTCATCCGCGGTCATGAATTTCACTATGCCTCGCTCACGCGTGCCGGAAACGATGAGCCGTTTGCAGAGATTGCCGACGGCGAAGGCCGTGCACTGGAAAAAACCGGCGGCCGGCGCGGCCGCGTCACCGGCACGTTTTTCCACGCCATTGCCGACGGCGGATTGACAAAGCGATCAACGCTCCAGAAGCGCGACCGTCCCGAGACCGCCGTCGGAGCAGATGCTGACAATCGCTCGGCTGCCTTGCGGCAGCGCCGCGAGTTCCTTGACGGCCTGACTCAGGATTCGCGCTCCGGTCGCGGCGAACGGATGTCCGAGCGCGACACTGCCGCCGTTCGGATTTATCCGCTCGCGCGGAAAATTGCCGAAGTTGTGCTCGACGCCGGCTTTGGCGCGGACGAAATCCTTATCCTCGAGTCCTTTGATGTGGCAAAGCACCTGCGCCGAAAACGCCTCGTGGATTTCCCACAGCGCGATGTCGTTGAACTTCAGCCCGCGCCGCGCCAACAGCCGCGGAATGGCGGTGACCGGCGCCATCAGCAGGCCCTCAGTGAAGATATCGACCGCCGCCATTTCAAAATCCACCAACCGCGCACGCGGCAATTGTTGAGGCAATCGCGCAAGGCCGTCTTCGGTGCCGACCCAGATGGCGGAAGCGCCATCGGTCAGAGGCGAGCTGTTGCCGGCCGTCAGCGTGCCTCGTCCGCTGGTCCGGTCAAATACCGGTTTGAGTTTTGCGAGCTTTTCAAGCGACGTATCTCGGCGCGGGAAGTGATCGTTATTCACTGCATCTAACGGCACGATCAAATCGCCAAAGAAACCGCGATCGTGCGCCGCGATCGCTCTTTGATGACCTTCGAGCGCAAGTTCATCCTGCTCGCGGCGGCTGATGTTCCAGTCCTTCGCCATATCCTCGGTGTGCTCGCCCATGCTGCGGCCAGTCACCCGGTTCTTCACTTCCGGCACAAACAGCCGGATGTCGGACGGGCGCAGCCGGCGAAGAACGCGAAGGCGATCGGCCGCGCTGCGGGCTTGAAACATGCGGCGGAGCCAAACTGATAAATTCTGTCCGAGCCCGATCTGCACGCGGCTCATGCTCTCTACGCCGCCGACCATCGCCAAAGCCGCCCGCTCGCCGAGCATCCCGGCCGCTTCGAACACGCCGACCATGCTGGTGCTGCATTGCATGATGGTGGTGAATGTCGGCACATGGGGATCGAGTTTACTGTCGAGCCACACCTCGCGCGCCAAATTGGCATAGGCGAGATTGACCACCACGGAACCCCACACCGCAAAGTCGATCGAACCGTTCGCCTGTCGCGCCATTGCCTGGACCACCGGCACCGACAAGCCCAGGGAATCGCGATTGGCAAACGGCCCGTCCACGTTGACGAACGGCGTGCGCAACCCTGCCGCTAACCAAACCGCTTGTGCATCGTTCGGCATGTCGCGTCCTGTTCCCGCGGCACTCGGCCAACGCGCGCCCCGGTTATTGCGCGCGGACGGGCCGTCTTAGTGCGTCGCCACCGCCGCCGGAGTTGTCGCAACCCCCGGCGCTTGGCCGGCCGCAGCCAAATAACGGTGCAGAGCCGACATAACCTGCGCTCCTTCACCGACTGCCGCGGCCACCCGCTTGACCGAGCCGGAGCGAACATCGCCGATGGCGAATATGCCGGGGCGTGTCGTCTCAAGCTGCCTGCGATCCGCGCCTGCATCTGGGCCGGTGAGCACGAAACCTCGCGGGTCCAGCGCCACTCCCGACCCGGCAAGCCAATCGGTGTTTGGCTCGGCGCCGATGAAAAGGAAGAGGTGACGGATATCGCGCCGTATTTCCTCGCCCGAAACCGTATGGCGCCAGCGGACCGAATGCAGAATGCCGTCGTTGCCTTCCAATGCGGCGATCTCAGTGCGCGTCAGCACTTCGACATTGGCGAGTCCGCTAATGCGGTCGACCAAATAGCGCGACATGTTCGTCTCCAGGTCCGCTCCGCGAACAATGAGCCAGACCTTCGCCGCCTGACTTGCCAGATAGACCGTCGCCTGGCCCGCCGAATTGCCGGCGCCTACCAGGACCACCTCTTGTCCGCCGCAAAGCTTTCCCTCCAGCGGAGATGCCCAATAATGCACGCTCGACAACTCGAACGCCTCAAGATTTGGCAGCGCCAACCGGCGGTATCGCGCACCGCTCGCGATTATGACTGCGCGGGCGCGCGCGTGTTCGTTGTTTGATAAATTCAGGACGAAATGCTTCTGAGAACCATCCGCCGCCTGGAGGCTCGCCACTTCGTCCGGGATTGCCATTTCAACCCCGAACTTCGCCGCCTGGTTAGAGGCGCGCGCCATCAGGGCCTGGCCGCTAATGCCGGTCGGAAAGCCGAGATAATTCTCGATCCGCGCGGAAGCGCCCGCTTGGCCGCCTCGGGTGCGGCAGTCGAGCAGGAGAACCGAGAGACCTTCCGACCCAGCGTAAACCGAGGCCGCAAGACCCGCGGGGCCCGCCCCAACAATGGCCACGTCATAGATCCGATCCTGATTGATAGGACTGACCAAGCCGAGACATCGCGCCAGTTCGCCGTCGGTGGGATTGCGCAGCAATTGTCCCTGCGGACACAACACAATTGGCAATTGTCCCGGGTCGACGTGAAAGCGCTCGATCAGCGCTTTTGCTCCCGGATCGCTGTCCGGATCGAGTGTCTGGCTCGGATGCGAGTTGCGGCGGAGAAAGTATTCCAGCCGTAGCACGTCGCCGTTGTCGGCGCGGCCGACAATCACCGGTCCACCGCCTCCGGTCTCAATCAGGCCCATGCGGCGCAGAATGAGCGCGCGCATAATGCGCTCGCCAAGCTCAGCCTCCGCGATCAACAGCGCCCGCAGCCGATCCGGCGGAATGATAAGAGCTTTCGCTGGCTCGGTCGCATATGCATCGACCAGCCCCGGCCGGCCCGCCAATTGCGCCACTTCGCCGAGGAACGCGCCGGGCCCTTGCGTGACAATGGGCACCTGGCTCCCCGCGGCGTTTCGCTGGAAGGCTTCGATCCGTCCTTCGAGGATGATGCTCAACCCGGTGCCAACCTCGCCGGCTTTCTCCAAAGCCTCACCGGTTGGGAACGATCGCACTGTACCAAAACGCCGGACGCGCTCGATTTCCGGTGCTTCCAAAACCGGAAACATCTGGTCGTGCCGCGTGTCGATGACCGACGATTTCGCCCGGGTTATCACGGATACGGCTCCATTTAGGCGAAAATCGGCATGCCTGCAGCCCGCCCTCGCAACCCCGCTATTTGGTGCGCGCGATCTCTTCTTCAACGTCGCGAAGCCGATCCTTGCCGAAAAAGATTTCGTTGCCGACAAAGAAAGTCGGGGACCCGAATGCGCCGCGCGAGACTGAATCCTCGGTATTTTTCAGGAGCCGGTCCTTCACCTCAGCCTCCTGGACACGCGCGAGCAACGCAGCGGCATCGAAACCGGATTCCGTGAGCGCTGCGCCGACCACAGCCGGATCGTCCATGTCCTTCGGCTCCGCCCACATGTGGCGGAACACTTCATTCACATATCGCTCAAAGACGCCGGCAAGCTGGGCCGCTATGGCGCCGCGCATGATCAACAATGTGTTGACCGGAAAGAATGGATTCCAGTTAAACGGGACGCCGTAACGTCGGACGAAACGTTGCAGCTCCAAGCGTTCGTATTCGAGGCGGTTCTTGATGCCGGCCATCTTCTCCGCCGGCGAACGATTATTGGTCAGCTTGAACACGCCGCCGAGCAGGATCGGCACGTATTCGAATTTGGCGCCGGTACGCGCCTGGATTTGCGGAATGACCAGATGCGCCAGATAGGCGTTCGGACTGCCGAAGTCGAAGTGAAATTCCACTTTGGCCATGTCACCAGACCTCACGGTAAGGGCGCACATCGAGTTCGAAGGTCCAGGCGTCGCGCGGCTGCTGGTATAGCTGCCAATACGCCTCCGCGACCGACGCCGGATTCATCAGCTGGTCGGGCTCCAGATTCTCCAGCGCTTCCGCACCGCCGCGCTGTTTCATCCGATCGCGGACGAATGCGGTATCAACGCCGGCATCGATGATCAGATGCGCAACATGGATATTCTGCGGACCAAGCTCGCGGGCCATGCTTTGCGCAACCGCGCGTAGCCCGAACTTCGCGCCCGCGAATGCCGAGTAGCCGATGCCACCGCGCACGCTTGCCGTGGCGCCGGTGAAAAAGATGCAACCTTTGCCGCGCGGCAGCATCAGCCGTGCGGCCTCGCGGCCGCTGAGAAACCCAGCATAACAGGCCAATTCCCAGACCTTGCGAAAC
The DNA here is from genome assembly GCA_963831165.1 of uncultured Alphaproteobacteria bacterium. GTDB lineage: Bacteria > Pseudomonadota > Alphaproteobacteria > Rhizobiales > Xanthobacteraceae > BOG-931. The sequence goes on along the minus strand of CAWHPC010000029.1, from coordinate 306,051 downwards.
ACCCGTTCGGTCGTCTCCAGCAGCGGGAAGTTGACGTTGGCACCGATGTTGAACACGCAGACTTCGAGCGGAGCGTGCGCGTCGGCGGCGCGCAGAAAAGCCGCTACGTCGTCCTCCTTGCGGGCATCAAGGCCGCACGCCACGATCTCGCCGCCGGCGGCTTCAACGTCTGTGACCAGCGGTTGCAGCTTGTCCGCGTTCCGGCGGCCGGCGAAGACTGCGAAACCTTCGGCCGCAAACTTTTTGGCGATCGCTGCGCCGATGAAGTCACCAGCACCGATCACGGCCACGGACGCGCTTCGTTTCGCCAACTGCGCCCTCCAGCTTCGCCAACGCTTGTGCAGTCAACGTTTGGGCAGCCAACACTTGCGCGACCACACCGTCCAGTATTTCGCGCCGCCTGTCCAGTTGGCGGAACAAAGAGGCTCAATCGGGTAGTGCCTCAGTTTGAAATTTGGCGGGTCAGCCAAATAGTGGTCCACAGGATTCCAATAGTTAGAGCCAGCCAACCAAACGGAGCTCTCAACGCACCACCCGTCCTGATGAAAGGGATTTGCTGATTTAGACGTTCCGCACGCTTTGGCGCGAACACGATGAACGCGCCGAATGCAGCAACAAACAGGGCCTCCAACAGGCTGCCTAGGTCATGCATGGTTGTTCCCGCGAAGCGCAAGCGCGCCGTGATTTTAAAACTGAGGCACTTACCGTCAATCGAGTCAACTTGCCAAGTGTCCAGCTTACGATCACCATAGGCCGTAAAGATCGGGGTTCAGTAAATCGTGCCGGACGAAAGAGAACATATCGTAGCCAACGCGGCGGCGCGAATTCTCGCCGACCTCGCCGATCCGCAGACCATCAACAAAGCGGCTAACGGCGTATGGAAAGAACCGCTGTGGCACGCGCTCAGTGAAGCCGGCCTGCCACTCGCCTGGGTGCCTGAAGAATTAGGCGGCTCCGGCGCCGGTCTGGCTGAGGGCTTCGCTATTCTCGCGGTCGCCGGACGTTTCGCGTTGTCGGTGCCGCTAGCGGAAACGCTGGCTGCCGGCTGGCTCCTCACGCACGCGGGCATCAAAGCGCCGGCAACGCCAATGACGCTCGCACCGGTCCGTCCGCATGACCGCATCACCATCGACGCCGACGGCACGCTGAGCGGCCGCGCGTTCGCCGTTCCATTTGCCCGGGACGTGCAACACATCGCGGTGCTTGCCGCCGGCGCCAAGCAGCAACTGATCGCGCTGGTCAGTGCTAAAGACTGCCGCTTAAGTGAAGGCCGCAACCTCGCCGGCGACGCCGCCAATGTTGTGACCTTCGATCGCGTCCGGCCTGTCGCCAGCGCACCGGCGTCGGACGGACTCGTGCAGTCCACTTTGATGCTGATGGGCTCGACCATTCGTAGCGTCGAAACCGCCGGGGCGCTGGAAGCGATCCTGTCGCTCAGCATCGCTTATGCCGGCGAACGCGTCGCCTTCGAGCGCCCGATCGGCAAATTTCAGGCGGTGCAGCAGAACTTGGCCCGGCTAGCCGGCGAGGTTGCCGCCGCGCTTGCGGTTGCGGGTTCGGCGGCGGACACTATCGCGCAAGCCGGCGCGTTCGATAACGCGGTGTTCTTTGAAGCGGCATCCGCCAAGATTCGCACCGCCGAAGCCGCCACCGAAGGCGCGGCGATTGCACATCAGGTGTTGGGCGCCATCGGCTTCACGCAAGAGCACGTACTGCACCGCTTCACGCTGCGGATGCTGTCCTGGCGCGACGACTTCGGCAACGAAAGCTATTGGGCGGCCGAGCTCGGCAAACACGTCGCCCGCCGCGGGGCCGACGAATTCTGGCCTATGGTGGCGTCGCGATGACCGCCAACCTGCAGTTCGATCCAATTCGCCTGCCGCCGGAATGCGAAGCACTTCGCACGGAAGTGCGAGCTTTTCTCGCTGACGAGATTGCAGCCGGCACATTCGATCCGCATCAAGCCGCGCACGGCAATTCCTACAACCGCGCCTTCAGCCGGCGGGTCGGCGCCAAAGGCTGGATCGGCATGACCTGGCCGAAGCGCTACGGCGGACACGAGCGCACCCAACTGGAGCGATACGTGGTCACGGAGGAGTTTCGCGTCGCCAATGCGCCGTCGCACCTGCACTTTGTCGCCGACCGGCAGAGCGGCCCGATCCTGCTCAAATACGCTCCCGAGCACATCAAGAACGACGTACTGCCGCGCATTTGCCGCGGCGAATTGTGCTTCTCCATCGGCATGAGCGAGCCGGGCTCGGGCTCGGACCTGTTTGCGGCCAAGACCAAGGCAACAAAGGTCGACGGCGGCTGGCGTATCAACGGCAGCAAGATCTGGACGACCAGCGCGCAGGTCGCGGACTACATGCTGGCGCTGTTTCGCACTTCGCCGCGGACCAAAGAAAACCGCCGCCACGGCTTGACCCAGTTTTTGGTCGGTATGAAAACGCCGGGGATCAAGGTGAACCCGATCAATCAAATGACGGGGAAAGCCGGTTTCAATGAAGTCGTGTTCGACGATGCCTTCGCGCCCGACGACCACGTCATGGGAGAAATCGACGGCGCCTGGAAGCAGGCGACCAGCGAACTCGCTTACGAGCGCAGCGGACCGGAGCGCTTTCTCGAGACCTTTTATGTCTTGTTGGAACTCATCCGCGTGCTCGGTCCAGCGCCCGACCTGCGCAGCGCCGAGGGCCTCGGCCGGCTGGTTGCGCAACTGCACACGCTGCGGCGGATGTCGGTGTCCGTCGCGGGCATGCTGCAAGCCGGCAAGGAGCCGGTGGTCGAAGGGTCGATCGTCAAGGACCTCGGCACGATTTGGGAACAGAAGCTGCCCGGCCGGGTGCGCGAGCTCGCGGCGTTCCTCGAACCTGAAATCCTCAACCGCGCTACGCTCGAGGATCAGCTCGCGTTCGCAACCATGATCGCACCCAAGCTCACCATTCAGGGCGGCACTACCGAAATCCTGCGCGGCATTATCGCGCGCGGGCTCGGCTTGCGTTGAGAGGCTGACGCACGGTGCCGGATATCGGGAAATTGCTGTGGCCGAAATCGGTGGCGGTGGTCGGTGCGTCGTCCGATACGCGCGGGCTGCGCGGACGGATTTTCGAGATCATCCGCAGTCATCCATTCGCCGGGAATGTCTATCCGATCAGCCGCAGCGCCGCCGAAGTACAAGGCGTTAAAGCCTATCCTTCAGTCGAGGCGGTTCCCGAAGTCGTCGATCTGGCGATCCTGATCGTTCCCGCCGCCTATGTGCCGGCGGAGCTCGAACGCTGCGGGCGCACCGGCATCAAAGCCGCCGCTATTCTCAGTTCCGGCTTTGCCGAGGAGGGCGAGACCGGCACCCGTATGCAACGCGAAATCGCCGCGATTGCGCAGCGCTACGACATGGCGGTGAGCGGCCCTAACTCCGAAGGCTTTGCCAACATCGCCGCGGCCTTATGCGCGAACTTCAGCCCCGCCTCGGACAAGAGCGCGGGGCCGCTCACCCCGGCACGGCCGCTGGGGCGCGGTCAGGTGTCGGTGATCTCGCAAAGCGGCGGCCTCGGCTTTGCGTTCCTTGACCGCGCGCGCCCCCGCAATATCAAGTTCCGTTACGTCGCCACGACCGGCAATGAAGCCGCGCTCGAGATTTCCGATTTTGTCGACTACATGCTCGACGAAGGCGAGACCGACGTTTTCTTGTTGCTGATTGAAGCGGTGAAGACGCCGGAGAAATTCAAGCGCGTAGCGGAGAAGGCGCTCAAGGCCGGAAAGCCGCTGATCGTCGGCAAGATCGGCCAGACCGACCCGGGCCGCCGCGCGGCCGCTTCTCACACCGCCGTGCTTGCGGGCTCGCAAGCCGCGTATCGCGCAATTTTCGACTACTACGGTTTGATCGAAGCGCGCGATTTCGACGAGATGCTTGACATGGCTGTTGCCTTTCTCGCCTGCGGCGACCGGATGCCGGCCGGCCGCCGCGTCGGCATCTGCACCGCCTCTGGCGGCGCAGGCATCTGGATGGCCGACGCTTGCGCGGCCGCGGGGCTCGATGTGCCAGTGCTCGACGCCTCGACCCGCACCGCGCTTGACGCTTATGTGCCTTCCTACGGCAGCACGCAGAACCCGGTCAATTCAACGGCGCAAGGCGTCCAGAAGCTCGGCTATGCGCAGTTCGCGCGATTGGTCGCTCAATCGCCTTCAGTTGACGGCGTCATCGTCGTGATCACGGCGCGCCGTTCGGCTTTCCTCGAAGCTGATCTGCCGAAGCTCAAGGAGCTCGCGCGCGAATGCCCGAAGCCGGTATTCATGTGGACCTACACGCTGCCCGCCGAGCGCACCATTGAGATCCTGAATGAAGCGGGCAATCCGTTGTTCACGGGCGCGCCCGGCTGCGCCCGCACTATGCGCGCGATGGCGGACCACCGCGCCCTGCGCGAACGTTCGCTGCAGCCGGCTAACATCGTCGCGCCGGCATCGCCGACGCGTGCAAAGGTGGCGGTGCTGCTTGCGGCGGCACCCCTGGTGCTGAGCGAATATCGGGCACGCGCTCTCCTTGCAGCCTACGGGATTGGAACCCAAAACGCAGGCGAGTTGGTGCACTCCGGCGATGAAGCTGCCGCCAAAGCGCAGGCGATGGGGCGGCCGGTCGCGCTCAAGGTTCAATCCGCCGATATCCCGCATAAGACCGAAGCCGGCGCCGTCGCATTGAATCTGGCCGACGCCAATGCGGTGCGCGCCGCTTACGATCGCGTGCTCACCGCAGCCAAACGTTACGTGCCGACAGCGCAGATCGACGGCGTGCTGGTCCAGCCCATGGCGCCGCCCGGGCGCGAAGTCATCCTTGGCGCGAATCGCGATCCGACCTGGAGCTTGCTGCTGATGGTCGGTCTCGGCGGCTTCCTGGTTGAAGCGCTGGACGATGTGTTGCTTGCGCCCGTCCCGCTAGATGCCGACGGCGCCCGCGCGCTCATCGGCCGCCTCAAGGCCGTTGCTGTATTCGGGCGCTATCGCGGACTGCCACCGGCGGACATTGGTGCGCTCGCCGATCTTATGGTGCGGCTGTCACAATTCGCCGCCGATCATGCCGACGAGATTGACTCAATCGATCTTAATCCGGTCATCGTTCACGGCGAGGGCGAAGGGGTTTCCGTCGTGGACGCGTTAATCGTGAAGCGCGATGTCCCGACCGCGGAACGCCGCGGCGCGGCTGAGTAAGCAATTTGCGAGGACAGGGTCATGGGTCCCTTCAAGGATATTGGCGTCGAGAAAACCGCCCACGTTGCACTCGTAGAGATCAGACGGCCGCCCAATAACTATTTCGACGTGGCGCTGATTAAGGAAATCGCCACAGCTTTCGAGGCGCTCGACGCTGATTCCAATTGCCGTGCTCTGGTGCTGGCGGCGCAGGGAAAATCATTTTGCGCCGGAGCGAATTTCGGCAGTGACGACCGCGACAGCGCCGAACTTCTGGGTGGGCCGAGGCCGGGCGCCGCACATCTCTATATCGAAGGTAACCGGCTGTTCCGGACCAAAAAGCCGATCGTTGCCGCCGTGCATGGCGCCGCGGTTGGCGGCGGTCTCGGTCTGGCGATGGTGGCCGATTTTCGCGTGACCTGTCCCGAAGCCCGGTTCTGCGCCAACTTCACCCGGCTTGGTTTTCATCCCGGCTTCGGGCTGACCGTCGCGCTGCCGGCTGTGATCGGCCCGACCAAAGCGGCGATGATGTTCTACACCAGCCGCCGTGTTCCGGGCGATGAAGCGCACGCCATGGGCCTGGCGGACGTGCTGGTGCCGCAGGATCAAGTGCGCACTGCCGCGCTGTCGTTCGCCGCCGAGATCGCAGAAAATTCGCCGCTTGGCCTGATCGCCACGCGCGCCAGCATGCGCGGCGATCTGGCCGACCAGGTGCGTGCGGCCACTGAACATGAACTCGCCGAGCAAACACGTTTGCGCCAAACCGAAGATTTCAAGGAAGGCGTGAAAGCGATGGCCGAGCGGCGCCTGCCTACGTTCAACAGCCGATAATCAGCTGGCACCACGGCGCACAAATTCTGAACACAAAGATTTGTCAAGGAGAGGACATCGAAAATGGCAGTCAGAGTTGAGAAGAACGGATCGGTGTGGACCGTCGTTCACGATCGCCCCGAAGCCCGGAACGCGATGGACCCGGCGAGCGCGGACGCGTTAACGGCGGCGTTTCTTGAATTCGACGCCGATAAAAACGCATCGGTTGCGGTCTTCTATGGCGCCGGTGGCGCGTTTTGCGCCGGCTGGGATCTCAAATATGCCAGCACACTGAACGCCGCATATCCGCTCGGTGAACTTGATATCCCTACGGCAGGGCCTCGCGGCAATGGTGCTGAAATTCCGCGCGGACCGCTCGGTCCTTCGCGGCTCGAACTGGACAAGCCTGTTATCGCGGCGATCGAAGGTCCCGCCGTCGCCGGCGGCATGGAACTCGGACTGTGGTGCGACTTCCGGGTGATGGCGCAAGGATCCTATTTCGGCGTCTACTGCCGGCGTTGGGGCGTGCCGCTGATCGATGGCGGGACCGTTCGGTTGCCGCGAATTGTCGGCCAGGGGCGCGCGCTCGAGATTATTTTGACGGGGCGCAAAGTCCCCGCCGAGGAATGCCTGGATATCGGTCTATGCGAATATGTCACACCGAAAGGCGGCGCCCGGCAGAGGGCAGAAGAACTGGCACAAGAGATCGCCCGGTTCCCGCAGGTCTGTGTGCGCGCTGACCGCCGTTCCGCCATCAAGAGCCACGGGCTCAGTGTGCGCGCGGCGCTGATCCAAGAATGGTACAATGGGCGCGAGGCGCTGATCACGGATGGCGTCGCCGGTGCGACCCGCTTTAAGGAAGGTCTTGGCCGTCACGGTGATTTCGAAAAAATTCGCTGAATGCGCTTACAAAGCTTGCCGCACTTGGCGGGAGCCGGCCGCAATCGGGCTTTCGGCCGACGCCGAGCGACAGCGGCCATTTTTCAAGCATTTCCCCAAAGCCGTATAGATAATTTTATCCTAACCGTACCCAAAAAATTTTAGTCAGCCCGGCGGGCGCCACATTTCGGCGCTCGGCGCAAATATCGCCATCTAAATTTACCCGGCGGAGATACCTTTAAGCGATACTTATTAGCACGATTTAAAGTTGTGTGGATTGTCTACGGTATCAAAGAAGTATGAGTTCCGAGCCCCCGTCTCGCAAGTCCGCTCACGAAGCGCTGCCGCCGGAAATCTACATTCCGCTGGTCAACTCGTTATTTGAAGACGCCCGCAGTCTTTTGACCGGGAGTGTCTTTGTCACGGTTTCCGTTTTGCTCACCTACTGGAAGACCGGTCAAATTCTCCTTCTCTATTGCGCGTTCGCTGTCGTCGCCGTCGGCTCTGTACGCGGCTTGGTCATGCGCGCTTACGTGCGGGCGCGCGCTACCGTCACCACGATCGAAATCGGCCGGCGCTGGGAAAACCGCTACGTGGCGGGCGCATCCGCATCTATGGCGCTGCTCGGTCTCTGGTGCTACATCGCATTCGCCTCCACCGACGATGCTTTTGCCCATCTGGTCAGCTTTTCGATGACGATCGCATATGCGATGGGGATCTTTGGACGCAACTTCGGGAACTCGCGCTTCGTCATTGTGCAAATCTTATGCGCATGGGTGCCGATGACGGCGGCGCTTATTCTTTTCGGAAATCTGTATCACTGGCTCTTCGCCGCACTGCTGATTCCGTTCTTCCTCACCCTAAAGCTGATCGCCGAAAGACTGCGCCGTACGCTGCTCGATGCGGTAGTGACATCCCGCGACATGTCGCTCCTGGCAAACCGCTTCGACACCGCGCTGAACAACATGCCGCACGGATTGTGCATGTTCGATACTCAGCGCCTCGTCGTCGTGGCTAATCAGAAGCTCAATGAACTTTTGGGCTTGGAGCCGGGATTTGAATTGAAGGGACTGACTATCCGCGAACTGGTAGACCGGATCGTCGAAGCACGTTCGCTCGGGGAGTGCGAGGCCAACCGTCTGATTGACCACCTGCACGCACAGCTTTCAAGCAGCCAAGTTCCGTTTGTCGCCGATTTGGTGGAGAGCCGCACGCTCGAGTTTACGGTGCAGCCGATGGAAAACGGCGGCATGGTGGTTCTGGTGGAGGATATCACGGCGCGAAGGATCGCCGAAGCCAAGATCAATCACTTGGCGCGGTTTGATCCTCTCACCGGTCTGCCGAATCGCAACGTATTGCGCGACCGTATGGAGCGGGCGCTCGGCGAATGGGCGTCCGACAACATGTGCGCCATTCACTTCATCGATCTCGATCAATTCAAGCAGGTCAATGACACCTTGGGGCATACCCGCGGCGACCTGCTTTTGGAAGCGGTTGCGGGCCGGCTGCGCGAGAACATTCGCGATGCTGATGTCATTGCGCGCTTCGGCGGCGATGAGTTCGTCATCCTCCAAGCGCCGATTAAGACGCTCGAGCAATGTGAAGCCCTGGCCGATCGCGTGCTCGAAGTCCTTCGCGGCACCTATGAGCTGGATGGCCATAAGGTTGTGGTGACCGCCAGCATCGGCATCGCGGTTGCCAAGAGTCCGCTAGATCCGGAACAATTCCTGCGCAACGCAGACATCGCTCTCTATCAGGCGAAATCTGAGGGGCGCGGCATTTGGCGCTGGTTTGAAGCAAAGATGGAAGCGAGCGCCCAGGCGCGCAGAGTGCTCGAATTTGATCTGCGCAAAGCCACCGAGAATGAGGAATTCGAACTCTACTATCAGCCGATATTCAACTTAAAAACGAGACGCATCGAAGCTTGCGAGGCACTGCTGCGATGGCCGCACCGCGAACGCGGCATGATCTCTCCCGCGGAGTTCATTCCTGTCGCCGAGGAAATGGAACTCATCGTCGAGATCGGCAACCAGGTCTTGTATAAGGCCTGTCTGGAGTGCCGCCGCTGGCCGGGCGACACTGCTGTGGCAGTGAACCTCTCTCCGATTCAGTTCGATCGTTCCAACGTCCCGGCGTTAGTTCGCGAGACGCTCGCTGCCACCAATTTGCCGGCCGGCCGGCTCGAACTTGAGATCACGGAATCGACTTTGCTGCAGAATACGAACAGGACGCGTGCCGATCTGGATCAACTTGCCGAGCTCGGCGTCAAAATCTCGCTCGACGATTTCGGCACGGCTTATTCGAGTCTCAGCTATCTGCACAGTTTCCCGTTTCACAAGGTCAAAATCGACCAGTCGTTTCTGCAGGGGCTCGGCGACGACGAACGCAGAGTGACACTGCTGCGGGGTATGACGCGGCTCAGCGCGCAGCTCGGGTTGCGCGTAGTGGTCGAAGGCGTGGAAACGCCCGAACAGCTGGAACTGCTGGCGGCGGAAGACAGCATCGATGAGGTGCAGGGATACCTGCTGGCCAGGCCTATGCCGGCGGCCGATTTGCGCAGGCTCCTTTACGCCTCCTACGTTGCACCCGCCCCGTCGACGGCATGGCCTGCGGGCCTCCGCAGCGACGCCGCGTAGGCCAAAAACCGCTGCATCGTCATATTCTTGTCATCGATAGCGCAGGCGGGCGCAGGTTAACTCTATTGACCCGCTGAAATTGTAATTTATTTAAGGGGATGTTAACTTTTGTTTTATTGGCGTCGCTGCCGGCAGCGCCATGTGAGGATTAGCATGGTTGCGGTTTCGTCGTCGCGTCAGTCACGTTCGACATCGGATCGCGCCCATTCTGCGAATAGCTTCTCAGACAGCGTTTCACGTCTTCTCGACAGAATCGATTGCCGGCGGGCAGACACCGACCAGGACCGCGAGGCGATAGCGCGACTTCGCTATCAAGCCTATCGTCGCGAAGGAGCCATTTCGCCTAACTCGACCCGCAGGTTCGCTGATCCGTATGATAACAGCGAGAATGCCTATTTATTTGGCCTGTATATTGACGGCGAGCTGGCGAGCTCGATTCGCATGCATGTCGCGAGCCCCGAGCACCCGGACTTTCCGTCACTGCACGCATTCGCCGACGTCCTCCAGCCTTATCTCGACGCCGGCAAAACTATTATCGATACTACACGTTTTGTCGCCGACGAGAAGCTATCGCGGCGTTACCGCGGCCTCGCATACGCGACGCTACGCGTGAGCTGGCTGACCGGCAGATATTTCAATACCGATTATTCTCTCGCCGCAGTACGGGCCGAACATCAAGCATTTTACCAGCGAACCTTCCGGCACCAGCTGATCTGTGAACCGCGGGCGTATCCGCAATTGGACAAGCCGATCTGCCTGATGACGATCCACTACCGCAACGTTGCGGACGATGTGCAGCGCCGATATCCATTCTTCCGCTCCACGTTCTTCGAGCGGCGGATGCTGTTCGAGCGGGCGCCGCGTCCCGCCGCTCAGCAGAGCCTCGAAGCCGCGTCGCCGCAGCGGCCGTCGGAACGACTGGGAACCATTTCGCCTTTTATTGAATCGGCTCCGGTAGTTCCCCGCTAGGCCTTCCCCGGCTTCTGTCCGATCTTCTCTTGAGTGGATGGAGCCGCTCTGCGCAATCGTGGCCGCGGAGGCCCGCAGTTGTCACGGTTACCGGCGCCTAAACGAGCGCGATAAAAACCGCGCCTTCGCTTTCAGCCGCTCTTTCCAGGCGTAGCGTATAAAGAATTGCAGCCGCCGATGTCCGGCGCATCAAGAGTATTCGATGAGCTCCCAGCTTCTCGCCCCGCGTGAGGAACACAGACTCGCTATTTCCAGCGCGCCGGCCGTTGCGTGTCCGAGCTGCAGCGCGGCGCTGCCGTTCTTGCGCAGTACGATGCCCCACATCGACGAATGCGGCTTCGAAAGCTACCGGCTGCAATGCACCGAATGCCAGGCCGAGCTTGCCGGAATCATCGACCCATTCGATGACGCGTTGCTGCTTTCGGAAAGCGTGAGCTGAACGGCGCGGTGGCCGCAGGCGGTACACGCATCGCCAATCTATCTCTCCCTTGATTTCCGTAAAGAAACGCGCCGCCCCGCTTGGCGGCCTAGCGTCGAACTAGTAGTCATTGCGTCCACAAACGTTTGGGGAGGGACGCATGACGAATAGCCTCGCCGGATACGCAGTTCTTATTACCGGAGGCACGACCGGATTAGGTCTGTCGCACGCGCGGGTGTTGGGCACGCGCGGCGCCAAGGTGGCCATTACCGATTTCAAACAGGACAACCTCGACCAAGCGAAATCCGAGTTAAAGCGCGACGGCGTCGCCCCGCTTTGCCTCAAAGCAGACAACCGCGTTGTCGCCGAAGTGAAGAGCGCAGTCGCAGCAGCCGAAGCAGAGTTCGGCAAGATCGATGTTCTGGTCAACAACGCCGGCATCACCGGCATGATGGCGCCGATCGAACAGATCGACGAGGCGTTCTTCGACAGCCTGTTTGACACCCATGTGAAGGGCGCATTCTTCGCCGTGCAAGCGGTTGTGCCGGGGATGAAGCAGCGCCAGTTCGGCGAATCATCAACACCGGATCGACATTCGCCATGACCGGCTCGCCGGCCATGAGCCACTACACCGGCGCCAAAGGCGCGCTCACCGCTTTGGCGCGCGCATGGGCGCGCGAGTTCGCACCCTTCAAGATCACGGTCAACACGGTGTCGCCTGGTTTTACCGACACGCCGATGACGCGCGCCGACGCGACGCCCGAAATATTCAAGGAGATCGTGGAGGGAATGGCACTGAAACGCCAAGTGCTGCCGGAGGAGATTTCCTACGCCATTGCGTGGCTCGCAAGCCGCGAGGCCGACGCGGTGACGGGTCAGAACATTAGCCCCAATTGCGGCCAGGCGATCGTCGGGATTTAATTCGGCATGGGGGCAGCGTTTAGTGTCGTGAGCAGACGTCGCTGCCGCGACGGCTCAATGGCCGGCGAGCATGTCCTTGACACATTTCTTGACCGCCTTGTGCCTCGCCCACCACGACATCTCGTGGAAATGGGCTTCCTCCTTGACCTGCGCTTTACACGTATCGTTGGCTTTTTTCATTGCGGCCTTGTCGGCGTCGGACATCGGAGCTGCCGCGGCGGGCGTTGAAACAGACGCACCGACGACGACGAGCGTCACACCAACAATACCGGCTGATAGTGCATTGACGAATTGAGACATATCGATTCTGCTCTTTCTGACGAAATGACATCGTTGCGCCGATTCAGACCGGCGTTCACGCCATCCTTGTGCAACATATCCGAAATATTTTTGTCACTCGTCAAGCAAGCTGGCGCGCAACCCCGTTTTCGGCGCCTCACAAAACTGTCACATAGCATTCCGTCAAGGCCTACGCCTGCCGTTCGAATCTCCCGCGGTCGTGCGGCGCCGCAAAGTCGAGTGCCGGTCCCAGCGGTACGATGCGCGTCGGATTGATCGCGGTCATGCTCATGTAATAGTGCCGCTTGATGTGATCCAAATTCACGGTGTCGGCGATGCCTGGTGTTTGATAGAGGTCGCGCAGGTAATTGGAAAGATTCGGATAGTCGATAATCCGGCGCACATTGCATTTGAAGTGGCTGTAATAGACCGCATCGAAGCGAACGAGCGTAGTGAACAGCCGCCAATCGGCTTCGGTCAGCCGCGGTCCGACCAGATAGCGTTGGCGGGAAAGCAGGCCCTCGATCCAGTCGAGCGCGGCAAATACGATCCGGCAACCATCTTCGTACGCCGCCTGCTTGGTCGCGAAACCGGCGCGATATACGCCAATATTCACGTCGTTATAGACTCGCGCATTGATCCGATCGATCTCGGCGCGTAGTTCCTGCGGATAATAATCGGCGCGGTCGTTAGTCAGAGCCGCGAACGCCGAATTGAGCATGCGGATGATCTCGGGCAATTCGTTGTTGACGATGGTGCGGCGTTCTTTGTCCCACAGCACCGGTACTGAAACCCGGCCGGTGTAGCGCGGATCGGCGAGCAGATAGATCTCGCCCAATCGGTGCTTGCCGTTGACATTGTCAGCCAACGCGCCGTCGCCGAATTGCCAGCCCTGCTCGCCCATAACCGGATCGAGCACCGACATCGAGATCACGCTCTCGAGTTCCTTAAGCTTGCGGAAAATCACGGTGCGGTGGGCGTAGGGGCAGGCCAGCGAGACGTAGAGGTGATAGCGGCCGCGCTCGGCGGGAAAACCGCCCTCCCCGGAGGGCCCGGCGCTGCCGTTCGGCGTCACCCAACTACGGAAGACAGGCTCGGTCGGCACGAAGCGGCCGCCGGTGGTTGAGGTGTCGTACCATTCGCTCTTCCACACGCCGTCGACATAGAGCCCATGCGCCATTGCAATCCCTCCTGCGCTTACGATTGTACGAGTGTATCCCGGATTGAGCGCCGCGAAATCTGAGACTATGGTTTCGCGCCGTGGCGCCGCCGCGTTTCCTTCTGCCAATCAACCCACGATCACAAGGTTAGTCCAGTGAAAGCAGTCTTCATCGAAAAATTTGGCGGCCCCGAAGTCCTGCAATACGGCGACATGCCCGATCCGGTTGCCGAGGCAGGCGAAGTGGTCGTCGATGTGGTCGCGGCGAGCGTCAACGCGGCCGACTGGAAGGTGCGCGCCGGCGAATATTCGCAGGCCACTTTTCCCCTTATTCTCGGCCGGGATTTTTCCGGCACGGTTGCTGCGACGGGCCCGGGCGTCGACGACCTGAAGATCGGCGATGCGGTGTTTGGCGTCTTCGACGTCGGCAAGGAGGGTGCGTACGCCGAAAAGGTCTCGATCAAGTCGGCAATTGTCGCAAAGAAACCCGACACGCTGTCACACATCGATGCAGCGGCGCTGGCGCTCGCCGGCCTGACCGCGATCAGGAGCCTCGAAGACACGCTGAAGCTCCAGCGCGGCGAAACGATCCTCATTCAAGGCGGCGCCGGCGGCGTCGCGAGCTTCGCAATTCAGCTCGCCAAGCATATCGGCGCTCGCGTGATTACCACCACCAGCGCGGCGAACCTTGCTTATGTGCGCGGCCTCGGCGCCGACGAAGTCATCGACTACAACGCCACCGACTTTACGCGCGTGGTCAGCAATTGTGACGCCGTGTTCGACACCGTCGGCGGCGAGGTGGCGATCAAATCATTCGAAGTGCTCAGGCCGGGCGGCCGCGCCGCCTTCATCGCGTCGGGCTGGAAGGCGCCGCAGCCGCAACGCAGCGACGTCACGTCGCTCCGGCCCAGCGTGGCCCGCGGTCGCGAGCCGCTCGAGCAGATCGCGCAATTAGTGACGGCCGGCGACGTGCGTCCTCCTGAGGTCAAGCTCTTTCGTCTGTCGCAAGCCATCGAGGCCCATCGGCTCAGTGAAGGGCGCCACTTCCGCGGCAAACTGATCTTTCAGGTGCCGTGACGAAGCCGCCGCTCACTTCGCACTCACGAACGACTTCTTCGCGGCCGCCCTGATCTTCTCAAAGGCGCTCCGTGAAACGCCGGTCTCCGAGAGAAAGGTCCAAAGCTTTTCCTCGTCGACGGAACAGGCCTGAAAGGTCATGTCCGCGGCGTAATTTTGACTAGGAGTTTTTCTTGCATAAAACGGATATGCGTCCTTGAGGCAACGGATCCATTCCTCTTGCGTCGACTGGATTTGATCGGCGGCCGATTGCGCCCTGCCGGGCGACGGAAGTTGGGCAATGCCGACGGTACACGCCAGCGCCACCGCAGCGATTTTTGTTTCCCTCCGCATCGGACGGCCTCAGAGGCTTCTCCAGATCACCCCAGTATCGCCGCTCTCCGCCGCGGTAGCTAGGCAATACGCTACAGCCGCCGTTCACGCCCGGGCTGGCGGAAACGACGCGGGATACCTAGATCAGCACACGCTCTGCCGCCACGCCGGCAAATGTCTAAAGCGGTCGAAGGTCTCTATCGAAAGTCTCCCATGTCGCCCTTGGCTCTGCTGCTTAACATCCTGTGGATCGTCCTCGGCGGCCTGTGCATGGCGTTCGGCTGGCTGTTCGCTGCCGCCATCATGGCGATCTCCATCATCGGCATTCCCTGGGCGCGCGCGGCGTTCAACATCGCGTCCTATACGCTGCTGCCCTTCGGGCGCAGAGCGGTATCGCGCGCCGAGTATCTTGGCGCCACCGACATCGGCACCGGGCCGCTCGGCTTCCTCGGCAATATCGTGTGGCTCGTCCTCGCCGGCTGGTGGCTGGCGCTCGGCCACCTGATCCTCGCGATTTTCTTCGCTGTGACCATTATCGGCATCCCATTCGCATGGGCTAACCTGAAACTCGCTGGACTTGCGCTGTGGCCGATCGGCAAGATGATCGTCGACGTCGAAGATTACCGGCTGCGTTATCAGCAAAGTCAGGCCGGTGGCCAGCGTTCCTGATAAAACCATTTCGGACCGCAAACTTCGTAACATCCAGGGAGGATTTCCGTGCCGTCATCGCTATCTCAGGCCGCCATTCCAGTATTCGAAATCGGGCTCAATGCGCTGTCGGCGGTGCTCGACAAAGCGACCGCGTTCGCAGCCGCCAAGAAGATCGATCCGGCCGTCCTTCTGCACACGCGCCTCGCGCCTGACATGTTCGACCTCACCCGGCAGGTGCAGGTTGTCACCGACCAGGCGCGCCGCGGCTCCGCCCGACTCGCCGGCGCCGAAGCGCCAAGCTACGAAGACAGCGAGACGACCATCGATCAGCTTAAAGCGCGCCTCGCCAAGACCATCGCGTATCTGAAAACCCTCGACGCAAAGCAGATCGAGGCATCGGCCGACCGCGAAATCGCGTTTCCGATCGGCGGCGGCGTGACCGGCCGCATGAAGGGCAGCGACTACCTCAATCACTTCGTGCTGCCGAACTTCTATTTCCATCTCACCGCCGCTTACGCGATTCTGCGGCATTGCGGCGTCGACATCGGCAAACGTGACTTTATGGGCGCGATTCCGGTGAAGGTGGGCTGAGGCACCGGCGCCGCTCGCTTCGGTGGCGCGCTTGGCCCGCCGCGGCCGCAAAGCCTTCCTGATCTGCGCCAGCAAGCGCTGATGGAATTGTGGAGTTTTCGTCCGAAACGGAGCTTCGAACCGCGCCGTCGCGCTTTCGGTCAGCATCAGATTATACGGCGCACCTTTGGTGTCGCCGGAAATGCGGAAATCGGTCCGGAAGCAGACAATCGGCTTGCCTTTGGCGTAGGCGTAGCCGCACTCCCAGGCGGTGCCGCTGTCGGGATCGGGGCCGTCCATGCAGGCCACGACCATGTCGGCCCAATCGAGCGCCGCGACGTCCATCTCGAAGATCGACTTGGCGGTGTTGCTGCGCGGCTCGTGCTCCTGCGGCAGCCAGACCTCAAAGCCCTCGCTTTCGAGAAATCGCGCGAGTTCAACATTGAAGTCTTGCTCGGCCAGGGTGAACAACGGGCCGGCGAGATAGATTTTCGTCATGGCCTTCTCCAGATTCATTCTGCCCCGCCGAGTAGGACGGGAAAAGCAAGCCGGTCTCGCGACGCGGATGCGCCCGAGCTTTGTTAAAATGTAGGGTGGGTTAGCCGCCAACGGGTCCGGCCCGAAGTGGCCGGCCCGATGACAAGCTCCGCGGCGTAACCCACCATGCTGAGCGGTGGGTTTCGCTTCGCTCTACCCACCCTACAAAGTGCAATGACGACTAAGGAAAAAAGGAAGCGGAACGCCGACAGACGTTTGTCTCCAACCTCCGCGCCTTACGGGCGCGGCGCGCGCCCTGTTCTCTTCCCCTCTCCCGCTTGCGGGGGAGGGTTGGGAGGGGGCACGCTCGCCTATCGGCGTTCCACTACGGCTCTTACCGTCAGGGCTTTCGGCCCTTGGGCGCAACTCCAGGCCAGGCTTCCTGGGACGTGGCAGGACGTTCGATCCTGTAAGCTCGCTCCAACCGGGGAGCAAAGATCTTACGTTCTTACACGGGCGTTACCCGCGCCCGCCTGTCCCAGTCCAGGGAACGCACCTCCCGGACCGGTCGTAGTGCCGGTCAGATGATGCCCGAAGCTGCCCGAGAGCGGAGTGTATCGTTCCGCCCGCGGGCACCGCACTCGCTCCACCTTCCGGAGTACCCTCGGCCGAAGGCGTCCTCGATGAGCGAGATGGCACCGTGTACCTAATCTGGTGACAGTTGTCAAGAGCAAGGTCGCGATAACTGGGACGCGATATCGGGGTAGTGGTCCAGCTAGTTTGAGCACTTTTGGACAGTTTTTAATGACGACTGTTATGGCCCAGCCGTCACAACGATTATGGATACCTCATCGCATCCGCATCGGGAGCTGCGTTGTCAAAAACCGGAGCGGCTACCAGCGTAGCCGAAAGAAAATACAGCATTCCGCCCAGGGTGAAGGTGATGAAGAGGATGAGTGCCATCTCGACCAGAGAGTTTCTGAGCATGATGCTTACCCCCGCTAAGGCGAGCGAGAAGCCACCGCCGTAATCTTGGTTGCTTGGGCGGCTCATCGTCGTTTGCGGCAGGCTCAAACCGATAGGCGATCTTTCCAGCGTTTGCCTCATCATCTCCAATGTAACGCTGGTCGCCGATCACCGTTCCAAGATGAGGCAGGCATTGCGGATACTCGACCGGATGGCACTGGTCCAGCCAATTGCGGCAGTTTGGGACGGCTCCGGTGAGTAGGCCGCGCCCCCGATTAGTAACGTGGCGAATGTGGCCGCTCTTAAGTGGGGTATTATGACGTAAACGCCACAAGGGGCTTGACGGCGACCCTACTAGATTCGCCTCGTGGGTCTGGCCAAGGCTATCAGCGGTGGGCTTATTCATTCGCTGCGGATGCGGGGAGAAACGCGGAGGCCTCGATCACAAACAAACTCAAACGCGGCTCATTCCCTGCGACGTTTTTCCTAGTATGTCTTGCGGCGTCGCAGTTAGACGGTGTGGCTCTGAAAGAAATTTTAACGGCGCAACCATTCACCTATTATTTGGATGGCTTTTGTTTCACTCGAATAAATGTCCTTTGCCGCCACCACTACGGGGATGACGACAGTGAAAATATATGGAGCGATCTTACCGGCCACGTTCGACTCCTATCATGTCCGGCATCGGCGCGGTTCCTGCGTTTGCGCCATAAAGCCGGACTGGCCTATTCACGGGTCACGATAGGAATCTCTGATTTGGGATAGGCGAGCACCAATCACGGCCGGTTTACTCCCGGCCGACAGGTAAGGACCGCTTACTAAGCGGCTTGTGGCACCTGCACCATCATACCGCTTAAGTGGCGGAGTTGCCCTCGTCCTCGGCGTCCATTTTCCAGCCTACGGTTTGCATAATAGTGCCATGCGGGCGCGGATTGATTGGCCGCTTCGGAAGCGAAACTCAATACTGACGCTGGTTCAGGTCGCGCCGTCGTTTGGGGACTTGGTCATTTTGCATAGCCCTGCGACCGCAGCCAATCTATGCGGCCGGTGCCTGCAAGCCACTCGTCGGCCTCGGCTTTGCTTTTGAAGCCCTTGATGTAGCGAATCTCGGCTCCGGGATAGTTGGCTTCGAATTGCCAATCGTCCTCGGCGATCCGCTTAATCTTGAAAGTGACGCGAATCTTGGCGGATTTGCTCATGCGGCAAGATAGTCTCAGATTACGACGTGGCCTAGCCGTTTTTCGGCACGCCTTAATTTATTGGCCCACTACCGAAATATGACTTTAGATTGCGTGGCGCGAACGCCGGGAGGAACGTTGCCATATCCGAAAGTCGCCCCGAATTTCGCGATTGCTCACCCGGGCTACGCTCGCGGGCAACAGCGTTCGCTCCTTCGTTTAGAGTATAGCGATGGCAAACGATGCAATCGTGGGGCAAACCACGCGCGAGGTTCGCGTTGGCGGCGCCAATATCCACGTCACCGAATGGGGCGACGGGCGGACGGTGCTGCTGCTCCACGGCAATCCCGATAGCGGTATCATGTGGGAAGAAGTAGCTCAGCGCCTCGGGCGAACGTGCCGGTGCGTTGCGCCGGATCTGCCGGGCTTCGGCCATTCGGAAGTGCCGGCCGGCTACCAGCCTTCTCTCGACGGAATGGCCGATTTCGTCGAGCAATTTGTGCGCGCCGCCAGTATCAACACGCCGATCGATCTGATCGCGCACGATTTCGGCGGTCCGTTTGCGTTTGCCTGGGCGGTCAGGCACCCCGACAGCGTCCGCCGCATGGTGGCGATCAACACCGTGTTCTTCAGCGACTATCGCTGGCATTTCTGGGCGCATATCTGGCGCACGCCGGTGCTCGGCGAACTGTCGATGGCGGTGATGAACCGGCCGATGTTCGCGCAAGAGCTCAAGCGAGGATCCGCCCGGATCAGCGACGCGCACATCGATCAAACCTGGGCGCTGATCACGCCGCGCATGAAGAAAGAAGTTTTGCGGCTTTATCGCGCCGCCAATCCCGCAAACTTCAAATCCTGGGAGAACGAACTCCTGGAGCTGACCGCGGCAAAACCGACGCTGGTGATTTGGGGCGACAGGGACCCATACATCTCGCCGGACTTTGCCGAGCGATTCAATGCGCGACGGGTCGTGCACCTTCCGCAAACCGGCCACTGGGCCCCGGTCGAATCGCCCGTTGAATGCGCCGACGCTATTCGGCAATTCTTTGCCGAAGCCGGCTGAAGCTTCGTTCCGGAATCTCGCCCGTGGACCACGAATTCATCCGCGAACTGTTTTCGCCGTTCGGTCCGGTGACGGTGAAGCGCATGTTCGGCGGCGCCGGCATCTGGTCCGAAGGCCTGATGTTTGGTCTGGTGTTCGACGGCGCGATCTTTCTCAAAGTCGATGAGACCAGCATTCCGGAGTTCGAGCGCGAAGGCAGCCGGCCATTCGTCTACACCCGCGCCAAGAGCAAAGGCCGCGTCGGCCGCGCTTCGCTGTCGTATTGGCGGCTGCCCGAGCGGCTCTACGACGATCCGGAAGAACTTGCGGTCTGGGCCGCACGCGCGCTCGCGATCGCGCAGCACAAGAAATTCGCGCCGCGGAAGCGGGCGAAGCGAAAGTCGTCGTCAAGACGCATTAGGCGTCGTAGCGCGGATTGAGCAGAGCGAAATCCGTGGTACCTTTGCTTTGATGAAAATAAAGCGTTTCGCATCCGCGGGTGACTTCCGGGCGTGGCTTTCGAAAAACCACCGCCGATCGGAGGGCATCCTGTTGTGCATTTACAAAAAGGACTCTGGATTGCCCACAGTGACGTATACAGAAGCCCTTGATCAAGCGCTTTGCTTTGGCTGGATCGATGGACAGAAAAAACCGTATGACAAACAATCATGGCTGCAGCAATTTACGCCACGGCGGCGCAACAGCGGTTGGTCCAAGACCAATACGCAGCATGCCGAACGCCTGATCGCGACCGGCGAAATGGCTCCCGCCGGATTGCGAGAAGTAAACGCCGCGAAGGCGGATGGCCGCTGGGAAGCGGCCTATGATTCCTTTGGCAGCGCTGCAGTACCGGATGATTTCCTAAAGAGAATCGCACGAAACAATAAGGCCAAAGCTTTCTTCGAAACACTCAACAAAACCAATCTGTATTCGATCGCTTACAGGCTCCAGACGGCAAAGAAGCCAGAAACCAGAGAGAAGCGAATGCAGGCGATCATTGAGAAGTTGGCCCGAGGTGAGAAGTTTCACTGAGGCAGCAACCCCGGCCGTGCCTGCCCGACCACCCTGGATTTCGCTCCGCTCAATCCGCGCTACGCTTCCTAAATCCAGCGTCGAACTCTGGAGCTGTAGGCTCGCCACTCCGTTCCGAATTGGTCGGCTAGCATCCGCTCTTCGACCCGAATGAATCGGTAATCTACCAATATGGCGAATCCGACGCAGATCAGGAAAGGACTGAGCGTGCCGAGAAAGAGCGCTAGCCCAAAAAGGATCAACACCATACCTAAATACATCGGATTGCGTGAAAGTGCGAACACCCCGTCCGTCATTAGGCTGGTCGGGACCTCAAACGGCTTGACGGTTGTTCTGTGCCGCTTGAAAGCACGATCAGCCAGCAGATTCAGCGTGGCGCCGATGATTGCCGGGATGATACCGGCGAGCGTCCAGGGGAATAGCAGGACCTGGTGCACAGGAAGCAAAAAGTGCAGGGCGAGCATCCCGCAGATCCCCGCGAGAAAGTAGACTGGTGGCAAGAGCGGCTTACGCATGGTTTTCTCAGGCGATCATCCCGTGCATGACGTCGCGTACCGTTCAATCGCGTCGCTTCGGCCGCTTCCGCGATTTGTCGGGTTGGGCGCACGGAGGCCGGTCACTCAATCCTACATGCTGCAGATCATAGCGGCGTTTCGGCGCCGCCCTCTCTCTTGAATGCGAGACTAGCCTCTTCCAAGTCGAGCTCGCGCTCAATGTGCCGCCGGGCTTCGTCTGTGATCTTGCCGTCCTGCAGCAGCCGATAGATGTATTCGCGCTCGGCGGCGATCAGCTGGAGCCGCAACTCCGCCGCCGCCGCGACGGCCTTGTGCCGATCCGCCGCGTTCTTCGGCAACTGGACGGCGCGATGGTCATGCCGCGCCTGCAGGATCGCGAGCACCTCCGGGGCCAAATTGCTGTCAGTGGCGAGCTGATCGAGCCGGCCTTGCGCCACGTTCAGGCTTTCCAGCCGCGCCGTGATCTCGGCGTCGCGCTCGCGCCGGCGTTCGTCTTCGGCGTCGTGCGGCAAGGCGAGCCAGCGGACGACGCTTGGCAGCACCAGCCCCTGGCCGATCAGCGTGATGACGATGATGCCGAAGGTGACGAACAGGATGAGATCGCGGTCGGGAAACGACGCCGCGGCGAGCGTCGTCAGCGGAATGGCGAGCGCGGCGGCGAGCGAAACCACGCCGCGGACGCCGACAAACGCCAACAGGAAGGTCCACTGCCAAGGCGGTGACGGATCGCGGCGCGCCAGCGACGGGCTCAGCCAGCGCGGCAGATAGGTCGCCGGAAAGACCCAGATGAATCGCGCAACCACAATCACGGCGAGGACGATGAATATCGTGAGCGGCAGATCGCGCAGCCGGATCATATCGGTCTCGTCGAGCAGCGTGCGCATCTGCATTCCGGTCACCAGGAAGACGAATCCTTCCAGGAGATAGACCAGCAGGTCCCAGAAGAAGATGCCCTGGAGCCGCGTCGCCGCCGGAATGAGCAGCGGCCCGTTCCAGCTCACGAACAGACCAGCTGCGATGGTCGCAAGAACCCCCGATCCGCCCAGCTGCGCCGGCAGCAGAAATGCAATGTACGGCGTCATCAGCGACAGCGTGATCTCGACGCGCGGGTCGCGCGCCCAGCGGCGCAGCCGCAGGCTGACCCAGCCGACGCCGATGCCGTAACCGATCTCGCCGACGACGATGAGCACAAAAGTGCCGGCGGCTTCCCCGAGCGAGAACACGCCGGTGCTCACGGCGGCGACCGCGAAGCGGTAGAGGATCAACGCCGTGGCGTCGTTGGCGAGACCTTCGCCCTCGAGCACCAAGGTGAGCCGTCGCGGCAGGCCGAGACTGCGGACGATGGCGAGCGGAGCGACGACGTCGGGCGGCGCCACGATGGCGCCGAGCACGAAGCCGACGGCGAGCGGCATGCCGAGCACGAAATGCGCCACTACCGCCACCGCACAGGTGGTGAAAATGACGCAGCCGAAGGCGAGCAGCGTGATCGGCCGCAGGTTGAAACGAAATTCGCGCCAGCTCATGGCGACGCCCGCCGAATAGATCAGCGGCGGCAGGATGCCGAGCAGCACCAGTTCCGGCGCAAGCGCGATCCGCGGCAGGCCGGGGATGACGGCAAGCGCAATGCCGGCGACGACCAGGAGGACGGATGGCGCGGTATTAAGCCGCCGCGCGACAATCGCGACGATCACCAGCACGGCGAAGAACAACAAGATCGTCTCGATCGTCCCTGTCATGCGTCACACGATGCCGGATATCCGGGCTCGGTCAAGCTGGGGTGGCAGACGGCACGGCGGGAACGCGCTATTCTCTCCAGTGCTGTCGCCACAAACAACGGCGAAAGACAGCAGGGAGAATCGTCATGTCATCGTCCGGGCTTCGTCTTGCGGCCATCGCAATCGCCGCGACCTGCACCTGCGCGTGGACCGCACCTGCGAATGCGCAACTCCTCAACCACAAGGACCTGAGCGCTGCCATCGCCATGACCATCGCGGAAACTGCGATTGGGACTTGCAAGGCCAATGGCTACGCCGTGTCGGTGACCGTGGTCGGCCGCAACGGCGAGGTTATCGCGCAGGTGCGCGGCGACAACACCCCGCCGCACACCATGGAAAACAGCTTCCGCAAGGCCTACACCGCGCGCACGTTGCGCAGTCCCTCGGGCACCTTGGGCGAACGTGTGAAAGCCGAACCGACGCTGCCCTTTATCCATCTCAGCAACATCATTGCGTTCCAGGGCGCGCTGCCGATCAAGATCGGCGACGAAACCATCGGCGCAGCCGGCGCATCGGGAGCACCGGGCGGCGAGAAAGACGAAGCCTGCATCAAGGCCGGGATCGACAAGGTGGCCGATCAATTGAAGTAACGCCGCAGCCACGCGAAAGTTACCGTCAAGCGCTCGCCCTTCAGCGCGATCGCTATTCGCAGACCCGCTATTCGCAGACCCTGGGCGAATTCTCTGACCCGGGCTCGCTTTTCGAGTTCGCCATCCCCATATTTAACTCATTCCTCGATCGAATGATCGAAACTGATCGGCATAAGCGAAGACGCTTTTACGAAAAGGAAAACTACGTGTTTGATCCCCGGCAATATAGTGCGAAACCAAACGTATCCAGCAGGTTGACTAAGAACCCGCGCGATTATCAAAACCTATTGCTCGTTGTTCGCGAGCATCGCGAATGGCTCGCAGAAAATTATCCAAACCTTATGAGCAGTGCGCAACACGCAGCAGTCGCCGAGCAAGTGTAATCAAAAGTCGGCGGCGATCAGGTTTGCACGGCACGCCGCGTTGCACATAACTCTCGGCTTAAATCGGTGATTGAAGACGACGGCGGTGCAGCGCGAACGCGCGGGCATCGCTTAAGCCGCGCGGCGGACCAAGGGATAGTCCATGCTTTCGTACAGGCGACGAATTCCCTGACCGTCGTAGCGCTCTTCGTCGACTTGGAGATGCGCGCCGAGAAGAAATTCAGGTGGCAGCTCCTCGATCGCGAAGCGGACGGCGTCCGCAGCGCGTGCAAAACGCTTGTACCCAATCGGTTGTCGCCTCGATTTCCGATTTCGGCTGGGGAACAGCTCCGCCTCGGCGCTGTAATCAAATGCGATCATGTCTTCTTCAACCATGGCAGCGTCTGTCATTTGATTATCTCCAAATAAAACGGCGAAGTATCCTTGGAATAGCCGTCACCAAGTAACCTCGTCTATATATGATCGAAATGCGAAAGTGCTAGCCGTAGCGGGGCGAGTATTTTCAGATCAGCTTCGTGAGCCGACGAACAAGCGCCGAGCGCGCAATTGCCTGCCGTTGGCGCGTTTCGGGGTTTTGACGCAGATCAACGGCAGCGTCCGCAAATTTTGTTATGATGTTTGAGTTTTCAGTCAGCGCGATGCGGATCAAATCATGTATCGCTTTCTCGAAGGCACGGCCGAGCAATATATGACGCGTACGGTAACGACCGTGACACGCCAAACGACCATGCGTGAGCTGGAGAAATTATTCGAGAAACACGATTTCAATTCCTTCCCGGTCGTCGAGCAGGGAAAGATGTTGGGCATCGTGACCAAGTTCGATTTTCTTCGAGCCTTTGCGTTCACCACCGGTCAGATGGTGCCGCATTACGACGAGTTGATGCGCCGACCAGTGGCGGAAATGATGACCGAAGCCGTCGTGCATGTCGAACCGGCCGCACCGTTGACGCGCGTTCTCCAGTTGATGGTGAACCTTAAGAGCCGCAGCTTTCCGGTTATCGGGCCAGACCGCCAATTGGTGGGGGTGATCGCCCGCGAGGACGTGATCCGCGCCCTCAAAGAGGCGACGTAGCGCGATTAACGCCGGCCGGTCATCGATGGACCAGCACCGGTATCTTGCAATGCGTGAGCACTTTGACCGTCTCGCTGCCGAGGATGAGCGCCGAGACGCCGTGGCGGCCGTGCGAGGCCATGACGATCAGATCGCAGCCTTTCAACTCCGCGATATCGATGATCGCCCGGTAGGGATGCTCATGCTCGACCTGGAGCGTCTCGCATGCGACGCCGGCTAATTGCGCTGCCTGGGTGACGGCGGCGAGGGTCTTCTCGGCGTGCTTCTGCATGCGCGCCTGGTAAGCGGTCGGCGTGTCCTCGATCATCTGCGGGTCGGTCGTCAGGATATGAAAAGGCGGCGCCACCGTAAGCCCGGTGGCTTTGGCGCCAACCCGCTTCGCCAAAGCGATACCGTGCTCGACGGCTTTCCCGGCGAGTTCCGAACCATCCGTTGCGATCAGAATGTTGGTGTACATCGCGCTGATCCTTGATCACGCACGCTCGGGATGAAACCGGCGCACCGCGAGAAAGCCGAGCGCGACAAAAATCACCAGCACGATGACCTGCACGATCACAAATGGCGGCTCCGACTGGGTCGGCGCCAGCGTGTGCAGGAACGTCAGCTTGGCGAATGCCTGGATGACGCCGACGAACGCATCGAGATAAAGCGCCGCCATGGCGGTGACGACATAAATCCAGCGCCAGGCGCCGCGCAGCCGGAACACGTAGATCGCAAGCACGGCGATCGCGAGCAGGACCAGCGAAAGGATGCCGACCATGCGCGGCGGATCGAGGCCGAATGGCGGCAGCGGAAAGCCGGTGACGCTGGTCAGGATCATCCCCGCCAGGAACAACGCCGTCCACACGCCGAGCACTTCACCGCTCAACAGCCCGTACAGAACGATCAAGCCGAGCACGAGGGCAATCAGGCTGAGAGCAACGTGAATGTTGAGAAACATGTCGGTCGGAATTCCCCAGGTCATCGCCGCACCTTTCGTTATTCAATGGAACTACAATGTCTTGACCAATGCGGGTGACTGCGCTGCGCGGGGCGGCGCTCGCCGCAATGCGGAGCAGTATAGTCTCCCCCGATGAAAGCGAAATGGCCGTCCGGACGGCGGCGCGAGCGACGAGGACACCAGCACCAATGATCCAGCGATATACCGACCACGCCGCGAACGAGCGGACCTTTCTGGCCTGGGTCCGCACCGCAATCGCGGTCATGGCCTTTGGCTTTCTGGTCGAACGGTTCGATCTGTTCCTGCAGATCGCCGGACAGAGCATGGCGCGACGTGCGCTGTCGCCGACCGGTCAGCTCGTCGGCAACATCTCCGGCCTGATCCTGATTGGCCTCGGCGCCGGTATGATGGTTTTGGCCATCGTGCGCTTTCGCAAGACCGCGATTGAGATCGACAGCGAGCAGACGGTGCCCGGCCCGGGTAAGCGCGCGGACGTTGTGCTCGCCGGCCTCCTCACTGTGCTCGGATGCGCTCTGTTCGTGTATCTTTCCTACACCGTGATCAGCCGTCTCTGAATGTGCGCGGTCTGACGAAACAGCGCGGCCCAGCGGCCGGTCCATCTCGCCACATTGCGATCGCGAGCGTCAGTCGGTCCAAACAATAACGCGCCGGCCGTCTATGTCTTTGAACGCTCCAACGATGATCATAATAAAATCAACAAGCGTCCAGATGCCCAGCCCGCCAAGCGTGAATATTTGGAGTACTCCGGTGCCGACCTTACCGACATAGAACCGGTGCGCGCCGAATATCCCCAGGAACCAGCACAATAACAGCGCGGCAAGGCGGCTCTTGGGACTGGCATCCGGCGGCCTTGAACCGGTCGGCGCGCCACAGTGCGGACAAGTCGGCGCCAGGTTTGAAATGATCTGGCCGCAGCTGCGGCAATACTGCTGATTTGCGGCCAGCGGCGGGATGGGTGGAGACATTGCGTTGCCCTCAGATTTGTTCGATTAGCATGAAGCCGTTATGACGGCGATACCGGATTTCGCTACTGCTTAATCCCGGTTACGCTTGCTTGCTTGCATTAGGAAAGACAATGGCCATCGACGACAAAAAAGCCAAAACCGACACGCCCCGAAAGGCCGACACGGCTCCAAAGGCCGACACGGCTGTAAAGAATGACGCCGCCGCGAAGGTCAAGAGCCCCGCAGCTGAAGACGCATCCAAGTCCAAAGCCGGCGAGCCGGCCGCCGCGGCGCCTGCGAACTATAGCCGCGGCGAAGGCCAGAAACCGGTCACCGCGGCCTACAAGGAAAACTGGAACGCGATTTTTGCGAAGAAGAACAAGAAGAAGAAAAAGCGATAATTGGCGTGACAGTGCGGCGTGTAGGATGGGTAGAGTGCAGCGAAACCCATCAGCGAACGCGCAGCAAGGAACGATGGGTATCGTTTCACTCAACCGATCCCACGGGCTACGGGCTGAGCACAAAGCTGCAAATAGTCGGTATTTCGCCGCCGCTCAGCTTAGGCTACGATATGGAATACCTGAATGTCGCACCGGCACGGCGGGGCGATTTACTTGAATTAGCAGCTTGGAGAACGCTCTCACGTTAAGTGATTGATGGCCAGACGGTCCAACCATCATTTCACTAATAGGGACAAGCGGCAGGTTCACTATAGGAAGATGAGTTGGTAACGTGGCGCGGAGTGCGGGTACCGCGACCAAAGTCAGCCGCAAGTCATTCCAAAGATGCGTAAGATCAATATACGGTGCCAAGAAATCGCGGCGCGCGTGAAATCCGAACTGCATCTGCAAATTAATTTGTGGAGGCATAAAAATCAGACGCCATTCGCGCTCTTCCTCAAAACCAGGCGCTTTCATTAGTGGAGTAGCGAATACGAGCGCAGCAATAGTCGCTTGACGAGCGCTTGGAACACCGTTCGCATGCGCGCTTAGTCCCCGGTCTAGTATTTCACTAACAAATCTGGCCTGTAGGGCACTCTGATACATAACGGGATTTATACGGAGGCCCGGCGTATTGTGAACTAAACGGGCTAGATGCTGAGCGTCTAAAGTTAGACTGACGCCTCGTCCGTCTTGTCCATAAGCCCGCCACTGGCTAAGAATGTCCTGTGCCAAACTGGGGGCTGGGCTTCCGGTAGACATACAAAATATATACGCATCAAGATTTGGGGCGAGCTTTTCATATTCAGAAAGCACCTGTTGGAAAAAAGGATCTGCTCTTCGTTTCAATTCATTGCGAATGATGTCCTTAGCTTGTTCCATTTCGGTTTGATCATTTGAATATTCCGAATGCGAGAGTTCGAATATTATCGTACTTGATGATCTGGTGCGCAGTTTCCAAAGATGTAAAGTGATGAAGCTGAGGAGGTAATTCCGGAAGAAGATTTTCTTTTATAAGAAGGGTAACGACCTCCTGCAGAATGTCCGACGTAAGCGCAGCTCTGGCACCTCCTACTTCGCCAAGGGCAAACTCGCCTAATGCACCAAAACCCAACATTTAGTGCGTCCCGAATGATTCATGTGGCGGCTAATGTCTCGATCAAGTAGTGCCATGATATCTGATCTCTCTTTTCCTAAAATGATTTTTCACAGCCCGCTCACAAAAAACTCTGCGGGTCGACGTCGATGTCGAGCTTGATTGAACCCTTCGCCTTCGGTGCACCCGCGAGCCATTCGCGCAGATAAGCCGAGAGATCAAAGCCGCGCGGCGCCTTGACCAACAAGCGCAAGCGATGGCGGCCGCGCACCAGGGCGAGCGGCGCGTCGGCGGGGCCGAGCACGCGCACGTCATCGACCGGCGGCGCGGCGCGGGCGAGTGCGCGCGCGTAGCCCGTCGTCTCGTGCCGGTCGGGCCCGGAGACGACGAGGCTCGCCAGCCGGCCGAACGGCGGATAGTGCGCGCTTTCGCGGGCTGCGATCTCGGCGTCGTAGAACGCTTCGCGGTCCTGCGCGATCAGCGCGCGCATCACCGGGTGCTCGGGCTGGTGGGTCTGCAGATAGCCCGCGACCGATGCCGGCATCGCGGCCGGCGCGGCCGACCACCTGATGCAGCAGCTGGAAGGTGCGCTCTGCGGCGCGCGGGTCGCCGTTGTTGAGCCCGAGATCGGCGTCGACGATGCCGACGAGGTTGAGCTTCGGAAAGTGATGGCCTTTCGCTACAAGCTGCGTCCCAATAACAATGTCGAAGCGGCCTTGGGCGACGTCGTCGAGTTCCTCGCGCAGCCGCTCGACGGTGGCGACGAGATCGGACGAGAGCACGAGGATACGCGCCTGCGGAAACAGCTCGCGCACTTCTTCCTCAAGCCGTTCGACGCCGGGCCCGATGGCGACGAACGAATTCGCCGCCTGGCAGTTCGGGCATTCCGCCGGGTGCGGCATGGCGAAGCCGCAATGATGGCAGACCAGCTGCCGGCGGAAGCGGTGATCGACCAGCCAGGCGTCGCAGTTCGGGCACGAGAAGCGGAAGCCGCAGGCGCGGCACAAGGTCAGCGGGGCGTAGCCGCGGCGATTGAGGAAGAACAGCGCCTGCTCGCCGCGTTCGATCGCGGTCTGTACGGCTCCCGCGAGCGTCGGGGCGATGAAGCGGCCGGGCGGCGGGCGCTCGCGGCGCAGATCGATCGCCTCGACCGACGGCATACGCTGGCCGCCGAAGCGCTCGGGCAGCGCCAGCCGCCGGTAGCGGCCGCGCCGGGCGTTGACTTCGGTCTCGAGCGACGGCGTCGCCGACGACAGCACCACCGGGATGCGGGCGATGTGACCGCGCACCACCGCCATGTCGCGGGCGTGGTAGCGGACGCCGTCCTCCTGCTTGTAGGCGGCGTCGTGCTCCTCATCGACGACGATGAGGCCGAGATCGGCGTAAGGCAGGAACAGCGCCGAGCGGGCGCCGACCACGACCGACACCTCGCCGTCGGCGACGGCCCGCCAGGTGCGCGCCCGCCGGCGCGGCGTGAGTTCCGAATGCCATTCCGCCGGACGCACACCGAAGCGCGCGGCGAAGCGGTCGAGGAACTGGGCGGTCAGCGCGATTTCCGGCATCAGGATCAGGCTCTGCCGGCCGCTGCGGATGGTGTCGGCCACCGCCTCGAAATAAACCTCGGTCTTGCCCGAGCCGGTGACGCCGTCGACGAGCGTCACCGAATAGCCGCCCTTGGCGACCGTGGCCTTGAGTTCGGCCGCGGCGGCGCTCTGGTCTCGGGTAAGATCGGGCTGCGCGAAATCGGGATCGGGCCGTTCCGCGACCGGTTCCGGCGGCAGCACCACTGTTTCCAGCGTGCCCTCGTCGATCAGGCCGTCGATCACGCCGCTGCTGACGCCGGCTTCGCGGGCGGCATCGGCTTTGCTGCGCAGCATTTTGTCGGCAAGAAGCGACAGCACCCGCTGCCGGGCCGTGGTCATCCGCTGTGGGGCAGGTCCGGCAAGGCGCACGCCGACCCGTTCGCGCTCGGCGCCAAGGTGCTCGCCCATGCGCAGGCACATCCGCAGCACCATGCCGCGGGTGGCGATCGTGTAATTGGCGACCCAGTCGACGAAGCTGCGCAGCTCAGGCTTCAGCGGCGGCAGTTCGAGCTTTCCCTCGACGTCCTTGAGGCGGTTGTCGAGCCGCGGATTGGGCTTCGGGTTCTCGGCCCAGACCACTGCCGTGGCCTCGCGGGCGCCGAGCGGCACGCTGACGATGTCGCCCGGCGCCAGCTCCAGCGCCTCGGGCACCCGGTAGGAATAGGCCCGGTCAAGCGCGACCGGGACCAGGACATCGACGACACGCCGGATCATGATGCAGGGTGTGCCGATTCCAGTGGGTTTAGGAAGGGGAAAGGATGCCGCCTCTATCCTGCTCCGCTGCGCCGGGGCGGAAGGTACCGATGGACTTCGTGACACCCAAAGTCGCCGCCGAAATCAAGGGATGGCTGCGGCATCTCGGCGACGAGCGGCGCTATTCGCCGAAGACGCTGGAAGCTTACCGGCGCGACGTGCTGCAATTTCTCACCTTTCTTGCCGAGCATCTTGGCGGGCCGCCATCGCTGAAAGCCCTCGCGGTTCTTACGCCCGCCGATGTGCGCGCCTTCCTGGCGGCGCGGCGCGCCGCCGACATTGGCAGCCGCTCGCTGATGCGTACGCTGGCCGGAGTGCGCGGCTTCGCGCGCTACCTGGAGCGCAGCGACAAGGGCAAGATCGGGGCGCTGGCCGCGGTCCGGGCGCCGAAAATCGGCAAGACCCTGCCGCGGCCGCTTGCCGCCACTGCCGCCAAACGCCTGGCCGACCCCGATCTTGCGGCCGGAGACGAACGCGAGCCGTGGATCCACGCGCGCGACGCTGCCGTGCTGGCGTTGCTTTACGGCAGTGGCTTGCGCATTTCCGAGGCGCTGGGCCTCAAAGCGCGCCGATTTCGGCGCCGGCGGGGGCGATGCCCTCACGGTGACCGGCAAGGGCCGCAAGCAGCGCATGGTCCCGGTGCTGTCGCAGGTCGCCAAACTGGTCGCCGATTATCTCGCGCTCTGCCCCTACGATTTGCCGCACGACGGTCCGCTGTTTGTCGGCGCGCGGGGCGGCCCGCTGTCGCCGCGCGTCGTGCAGTTGGCGATGGCGCGGCTGCGCGGCGCGCTCGGCCTTCCCGAGACCGCGACGCCGCACGCGCTCCGGCATTCCTTCGCCACCCACCTCCTCGCCCGCGGCGGCGATCTGCGCGCCATCCAGGAACTGCTCGGCCACGCCTCGCTGGCGACCACGCAAATCTACACCGAAGTCGACGCCGACCGCCTGATTGCGGCCTACCGCAGCGCGCATCCGCGCGCCTGATGGCAATTCATGCTAGTTAGCCGCATCGGTCATTGACCTCATCCTGAGGTGGCCGCGAAGCGGCCCTCGAAGGATGCAGGCCCGGGCCGTCGCCCTTCGAGGCTCGCTTCGCTCGCGCCTCAGGGTGAGGAAAACAGCGAGGGGGCCAAACATGCCGGAAGCAACGGAACAGATGGAACACGCGATACATGCCGAGCATGCGTCGCACACGAACCGCAGGATCGGCCTGGTGATTGCGGTGCTGGCGTTGTTTCTGTCCTTCTCCGAGACGCTCGGCAAAGCCGCCCAGACCGAAGCGATCAGCGCCAACGTCAAGTCGAGCGACACATGGGCGTTTTTTCAGGCCAAGGACATACGCAGAACCGTCGTCAATGCGGCCGCCGAGGAGACGACCCTGCTTGGAGCAACCCTGACCGATCCTGCCGCCAGGGCCGCCATCGACAAACAGGTCGAGGCTTGGCGCGCGACCGCCGCGCGCTACGAGTCCGATCCCAAAAACGCGGGAGGGCCGCAAAGAACTCGCGGTTCGCGCCAAGGCCGAGGAGGAGGAACGCGACCTCGCCATGGCGAAATATCACCACTACGAGCTCGCCTCGGCGGCGTTTCAGATCGGCATCGTGCTCGCCTCGGCGGCGGTCATCACCGAGGTGATCGGGCTCGCCTGGTTCGCGGGCGTGCTTGGCCTTGCCGGTATCGCCGTAACGGCGCTCGGCCTGTTCGCACCGCACGCGGTCGAGCATTTCCTCTAAGCAAGGCAGCGCTGATGGTTTCGCGCGGCAAGGCTGAGCAGCAGGCGGCGCGCAACGCGCGGCTGTCCGCGGCGTTGCGCGAAAACCTCAAGCGGCGCAAGGCGCAGGCGCGAGGGCGTGCGGAACACACGACGGGCGAGGCAGTTAGTTCGCCGGAAGTACCTGCCGCTCAATCGAAAGCTCCCGACTTTCGCCGCAATCGAAGACGCGACTAGGGCTGGTTACAGGCGTCCAGCAAGCACCCAGTAACCGTGATTGCCGTTGCACTTTGCGCCTGGGTTGCGGGCGGCTCATAAGTCACGGTCGAGTTCGGTCCTGAGACGGACCGCGGGGGACACGATGGATCGCATTCGTATCGTCGGCGGCCAGCGTCTCAACGGCACGATCCCGATTTCGGGCGCAAAGAACGCCACGCTTCCCCTGATGATCGCGAGCCTCCTCACCGAGGATACGCTCATTCTCGACAACGTGCCGCGCCTAGCCGACGTCGGGCTGCTGCAGCGGATTCTCGGCAATCACGGCGTCGACATCATGGTCGGCGGCAAGCGCTCCGGCGAGACTGCCGACCACGGCCAGACGCTGCACATTTCCGCCGCCCGTATCGTCGACACCACTGCGCCTTACGAGCTGGTGTCAAAGATGCGCGCGAGCTTCTGGGTGATCGCGCCGCTGGTTGCGCGTATGGGCAAGGCGCGGGTCTCCATGCCGGGCGGCTGCGCCATCGGCACGCGGCCGGTCGATCTTCTGATCATGGCGCTGGCGCGGCTCGGCGCCGACATCGAAATCGACGGCGGCTACGTCGTGGCGCAAGCGCCGCACGGACTTAAAGGTGGCGAGATTGTATTTCCCAAAGTCACGGTCGGCGGCACGCACACCGCCCTCATGGCAGCAGTGCTCGCGAACGGCGCGACGGTGATCGAGAACGCTGCGCGCGAACCGGAGATCGTCGACGTCGCCGAGTGCCTCAACAAGATGGGTGCGCGCATTTCCGGCGCCGGCACCAAACGCATCATTGTCGAGGGCGTCACCAAACTCAACGGCGCGCGCCACGCGGTGCTGCCCGACCGCATCGAGACCGGCACATATGCAATGGCGGTCGCGATGGCCGGCGGCGATGTGCTGTTGCAGAACGCGCGGCCGGAATTGCTCCAGGCCGCGCTCGACGTGCTGACGAAAACCGGCGTCACGATCACGCCGACCAATCAAGGCATCCGCGTCGCGCGCAACGGCGCGGGGCTAGCGCCGGTCGAGGTGACGACGGCACCGTTCCCGGAATTCCCCACCGACTTGCAGGCGCAACTGATGGCGCTGATGACCCGCGCGCGCGGCACCTCGCTTATCGTCGAGACGGTATTCGAGAATCGTTTCATGCACGTGCAGGAGCTGGCCAGGCTCGGCGCGCGCATTCATCTCCAGGGCGAACGGGCCACCATCGAAGGCGTCGAGCGGCTCAAGGGCGCGCAAGTGATGGCCACCGATCTGCGGGCTTCGGTTTCGCTCGTCATCGCCGCGCTCGCCGCCGAGGGCGAAACCGTGGTCAATCGCGTGTATCACCTCGACCGCGGCTTCGAGCGGCTCGAAGAGAAGCTCGGACGCTGCGGCGCCGCCATCGAGCGGCTGTCGGGCTAGCGCGCCTCCGGCCAGATCCGCCGATCAAGTACGTAGCAATACCACGCGGCATGGCTTATCTCTGAAGCGAAACGCCTAAGCCAATAAGAACGTGGGAGATTCGTATGGCTTCTGCCCCCACCTCGCTGATCGATCGCGCCGGACTCGATCGGCCGCGCCTCGCCAAGATCATGTCGCGCGGCCTTGAAGGCGCCGACGACGGCGAATTGTTCCTCGAATATCGCCAGGCCGAAATGCTGGTGTTCGACAACGGCCGGCTG
The DNA here is from genome assembly GCA_963831165.1 of uncultured Alphaproteobacteria bacterium. Taxonomy (GTDB): domain Bacteria; phylum Pseudomonadota; class Alphaproteobacteria; order Rhizobiales; family Xanthobacteraceae; genus BOG-931. Next base: position 271,763 of record CAWHPC010000029.1, on the reverse strand, counting down.
AAGCAGGCGACCTACGACACAACCCAGGGGTTCGGTCTGCGGGCCGTCAAGGACGAGGCGGTCGGCTATGCGCACGCCTCCGACGTGTCAGAGGCCGCGATCGCCCGCGCCGCCGACGCCGTACGCGCCGTCAAAGGCGGCTATTCCGGCAATTATGCCGGCCCGCCGCCGCGCACCAACGTCAAGCTCTACAGCGAGGACAGTCCGCTCGCCAGCCCGACCTTTGAAACCAAGGCGCGACTGCTTGAAACCATCGACGCCTATGTCCGCGCGAAGGACCCGCGCGTCCGCCAGGTTTCGGTCAGCCTCGGCGCTACCTGGCAGGCAGTGGAGATCGTGCGCGCCGACGGCGAGACCTATCGCGACGTCCGTCCGCTGGTGCGCCTCAACGTCTCGGTCGTCGTTGGCGATGGCGACCGGCAGGAAACCGGCAGTTCAGGATATGGCGGCCGCGAAGGCTATGAGCGCTTCATCGTCACCGACACATGGCAGCATGCCGCCGACAATGCGGTCCGCCAGGCCTGATCAATCTCGAAGCGGTGCCGGCGCCGGCTGGCGAAATGGACGTGGTGCTCGGCCCGGGCTGGCCGGGCGTCATGCTGCACGAAGCAGTGGGCCACGGCCTCGAAGGCGATTTCAACCGCAAGAAGACGTCGGCTTTCGCCGGACTGATGGGACAGCGCGTAGCGGCGCCGGGCGTGACCGTCGTCGACGACGGGACCATGGCGCTGCGCCGCGGTTCGCTCTCGATCGACGATGAAGGCACGCCGACCAATCGCACCGTCCTGATCGAAGACGGCATTCTCGTCGGCTACATGCAGGACCGCCAGAACGCGCGGTTGATGGACATGAAGCCGACCGGCAATGGCCGGCGCGAGAGTTTTGCCCATGTACCGATGCCGCGCATGACCAACACCTACATGCTCGCCGGCACGCGCGATCCCGATGAAATCATTGCGTCGGTGAAGAACGGCATCTACGCCGTGCACTTCGGCGGCGGCCAAGTCGATATCACCTCGGGCAAATACGTGTTCGAGTGCACCGAGGCCTATCGCATCGATAACGGCAAGCGCGGCGCGCCGATCAAGGGCGCCATGCTCATCGGCAATGGCCCCACCGATCTTAATCGCATCTCGATGGTCGGCAACGATCTCAGCCTCGACGAAGGTGTCGGCACTTGCGGCAAGAACGGCCAGGGTGTGCCTGTCGGCGTCGGCCAGCCAACGCTGCGGATGGACCGCATTACCGTCGGCGGGACAGGATAGCAAAGCGCCGCTAGCGAACGACTCCCGAAATGCAGCAGGGCCGCGGGTGCGGCGGTTTGATCGCGTCCTTCAGGTAGCAGCGCGCCCCGCCTGTGCCGTAGCCCAGCCGCCGATAGGTCCAGGCGCGGCAATGCGTCTCGGCCCGGCAAGCCATCGCGCACAGCCAGCCGCGCGGATCGGCAGTAGTGTCGAACGACCGGTAATCGCCGCCGACCCGATCAATCGAATACTCGACGTCGTCAAGCAGCGGCTCGATGACACCGGCGCCGTGCACGCCCGACACGCAGCAGCTCGCTTTGACCCGCGGCATCACTTCGCGCTTGAGCCAGCACATGGCCCGTTCCTCGGATACCGACGGATAAGAAAAACTCCAAGCGCGGCAACCTCTTTCGCGCTCGCAACGGGCCGCACAGACTGCCGGATCGCCGGTCAGGACCGGGGCGCTGGCGTAATCACCACCCGGCCGATCGAAGCCCAATTGCGCGACGGCCGGCCCAATGCCGGCCGCGCTCGCAGCCGCGGCGAAGATGAGGGCGGCAACGGCCGTGATGAGTGCGCGCATGCGCGTACCGTGCCTCGCAATTTCGCCCTCCCGCACAGGGAAACGCGCTCACTGACGAAATACCACAAGAATTTTGCGCCGCGTGGCGAGGCTTTGACTTTCTAACGCAATGAAACCCGCCTAGATCAGCCGGCTTCCGCGCCCATTGCCCGAGCCGGCGGCCGAACTCCACTATGGTTTAACGATGGCTACCCTGACCCGCAGCGCTGCACGGATCGTTGCCGAGCTTGTCGCCATTGTCGTTCTGCTCGCTAATGCCGCCGTTTGCGGCGTGATCTCCAATCCGCACGATCGCTACGGCTCGCGGATCGCCTGGACCGCCGTTTTTGCTGCGGCGCTTGCAGTCTGGCGATGGATTGCACTCGTTCGCGCGCGAGCGGTCGGTTCAGCCGCGAAAGTGTTTCGATAATTTGAGGCCCTGCGCCTGATAGTTTGAACCGATGCCGCTACCGTAAAGCCGATCGGGACGCGCCAGCATCCGCTCGTAGATCAGGCGGCCGACGATCTGGCCGTGCTCGAGGATAAACGGCACCTCGCGCGAACGCACTTCCAGCACGGCACGTGCGCCGAGGCCGCCGGCGCCGGCATAGCCGAAGCCGGGATCGAAGAAGCCCGCATAGTGGACGCGGAATTCGCCGACTAGCGGATCGAACGGCACCATTTCAGCCGCGTAGTCCGGCGGCACCTGCACCGCTTCCGTCGAAGCCAGGATGTAAAACTCATCAGGATCGAGGATCAGGCTTCCGTCCGCGCGCGCCGCCATCGGCTCCCAGAAATCGGCGACGTCGTAGGCAGCGCGGCGCTCGACCTCAATAACGGCGGTATGACGCTTGGCGCGGTAACCAACGACGCCCTCTGCGCTTCGGCTCCCGCCACCGGACAGGTCGACGCTTACGGCGACGCCCTCGCCCATCACCGCCTCCGTGCGGTCGACGAGCCGCTCCTGCGCGTGCAGCGCGCGCAAGGCCTCGGCATTGAGCGCCGCCTCGCCGCGGCGAAAGCGGATTTGCGATAGCCGCGAGCCTTCGCGCACCAGAACCGGAAATGTCTTCGGACTGATCTCGGCATAGAGCGGGCCGCGATAACCGGGTTCGACCCGATCGAAGCCACGGGTTTCGTCGGCGATCACGCGCGTGAACACGTCGAGACGGCCGGTGGAGCTCTTCGGATTAGTTGACGCGGCGATCCCCACCGGCAGGGCGAGCCCCTCAATGAGCGGCACAATGTAGACGCAACCGGTTTCCAGCACCGCGCCGTTGGTGAGCGAGAACTCGTGCAGTTTCAGTTCGGCGATACGCCGCACCACAGCCGTGCCGGGGCCGGGCAGGAAACTCGCGCGCACGCGATACGCTATTGCTCCAAGCCGCAGATCGAGACTTGCCGGCTGGATTTGGTCCGGAGCGAACGGCTGAGATGGACGGATCCCACCGGCCTCGGCCAGCGCCGCAATCATACGGTCGGGCAGAATTCCTTTGTCTGCAGGCGTAAACGACAGCGGCACGCGATCACCATTTCGGCGGGCGGGCGAATGCGGCGCGATCTAACCCGATGCCCGGCTTGACGGAAAGACGGACGCGGCGTATGAGCGGGTTTATCCCGTGGTCATTTGAGCCGGCCGGCTTGCAGCCACGTAAAACAAATTGCTAAAAGGCCGGGGACGCGTGAGCCCGGCCCGAGGATGAATCCTCCCGGCCGGGTTTTTGTTTGGCCAATAGGAGGGCCGCATGACCGCGTCCGCGCCTGATCGTTACCGCCCCGAAACCCGTCTTGTGCATGCCGGCACGATGCGCTCGCAATTCGCCGAGACGTCGGAAGCGCTGTTTCTGACGCAAGGCTACGTCTACGACAGCGCCGCCCAGGCCGAGCGCCGCTTCAAGAACGAAGAGCCGGGGTTCCAGTATTCGCGCTTTGCCAATCCCACGGTCGCAATGTTCGAACAGCGCATGGCGGCGTTCGAAGGCGCCGAGGCCGCACGTGCGACCGCAACCGGCATGGCCGCGGTGACGCTGGCGTTGGTCGGCCAGCTCAAAGCCGGCGATCATGTGGTGGCGGCGAAGGCGCTGTTCGGTTCGTGCCGCTATATCGTCGAGGACTATCTGCCGCGATACGGGGTGGCCTCAACGCTGGTCGACGGCACCGATCTCGATCAATGGCGCGACGCGGTGCGGCCGAACACCAAGACGTTCTTTCTCGAGACGCCGACCAATCCGACGCTTGAGGTAATCGACATCGCCGAGGTCGCGCAGATCGCCCACGAAGCTGGCGCGACACTCGGTGGTCGACAATGTGTTCGCGACGCCGATCTATCAGAGCCCGCTCGCGCTCGGTGCCGACTGCGTGGTCTATTCGGCCACCAAGCACATTGACGGGCAAGGCCGCTGCCTCGGCGGCATCATTCTCGCCTCGGAAGCTTTCATCCAGAAGAACGTTCACACGCTGCTGCGCCAGACCGGCCCGTCGCTGTCGCCGTTCAATGCCTGGATCATGCTCAAGGGGCTCGAGACCCTGCCGGTACGGGTGCGGCGGCAGACCGACAGCGCCGCGACGCTCGCGGTCGCCTTGGCCGAGCACCCGAAGATCGCGCGGCTGATCTATCCCGGCCGGCCCGACCATCCGCAGGCCAAGATCGCGCAGAAGCAGATGCGCGGCGGCTCGACTCTCGTTGCCTTCGACATCAAGGGCGGCAAGAAAGCCGCGTTCCGCTTTCAGGACACGCTCAAGCTCATCCGCATCAGCAACAATCTCGGCGACGCGAAGAGCCTTATCACCCATCCGGCGACGACAACGCACCAGCGTCTGCCCCCGGCGCAGCGCGCCGAGCTTGGCATCACCGACGGGTTCGTCCGGGTTTCCGTCGGCCTTGAACATCCCGACGACATCGTCGAAGACGTGCTCGGCGCCCTCGAAGCGGTGTAGACTTGCCTTCATGGCTGAGGAAACGGATCGGCTGGTGACCCGCGGCGTGTCCGTGCGCGTTCGGCGCGCCGGCACGGGGCTTCCGCTGCTTTTTCTCCACGGTGCCGGCGGCTGGCCGGCGTGGCTGCCTTTCTTTGAGCGCCTCTCGCGGCACTACGCGCTGACAGTGCCTGAGCATCCTTGCTTCGGCGCCTCGGACGATCCGCAATGGCTTCGCAGCGTGGCCGACCTCGCCATGTACTATCTCGACCTCCTCGATCAGGTTTATGCGTCGCCGGTCCACGTGATCGGCCATTCGCTCGGCGGCTGGACCGCTGCCGAAGCGGCCGTGCGCAACGTCAATCGCATCGCCAGTCTGACGCTGCTGGCCCCGGCCGGCGTTCGAGTCAAAGGCATTCCGCCCGGCGACAACTTCATCTGGTCGCCCGAGGAAGGAGCGCACAATCGCTTTCACGACCAAAGCTTCGCCGAAGCGTTGCTCAAGGCGCCGCAACCGAATGAAGAACAACTCGACATCGAGCTGCAAACCAAACTCGCAGCGGTAAAATTCGGCTGGGAGCCGCGCTGGCTCAATCCCGACCTGGAAAAATGGCTCCACCGGATCACGGTGCCGACGCAAGTCGTATGGGGACGCGATGATAAAATCCTTCCCAGCGCCTATGCCGCGTTGTGGGGCGAGCGCGTGCCCGGGCGCGCTGGTATCGATGATCGAAGCGTGCGGCCACAGCCCGCACGTGGAGCGATCCGACCTGATCGCCGATAAGGTCTTGGCCTTCCTCGACGGCGTGCGTCCATGAAGTTCGTTTGCTTTCACCTGATGCCCTACCGGCCACTCGACTTCGATGCGGCGAAGGACCATCGTTCGGCATGGGTGGTTCTGCCCAACAGCCTCTACGACCCGAAGAAAGGCGCAGCCGAGTACGATTCCTACCTCGATCAGCTCGCTTACGCCGAGCAACTCGGCTTTGACGCCATCGGCGTCAACGAACATCATCAGACCGCCTACGGTTTGATGCCGGCGCCGAACTTGATCGCGAGCGCGCTTATTCAGCGCACCAAGACGGTGAAGATCGCCATCCTCGGCCGCGCGTTGCCGCTGGTCAGCAACCCGGTCAACATCGCCGAGGAATTCGCGATGCTCGACGTGCTGTCGAAGGGCCGCATCATTACCGGTTTCGTCCGCGGCATCGGTTCGGAGTACCACGCGACTGGCGTCAACCCGGCGTTCTCGCACGAACGCTTTCACGAAGCACACGATCTGATCATCAAAGCGTGGACGACACCCGGCCCGTTCGAGTTCGAGGGCGACCACTATCGCTTGCGCTACGTCAATCTGTGGCCGCGCCCGTATCAGACGCCGCATCCGCCGGTCTGGATACCGTCAATGGGCTCACGCGAGACGGTCGTCTGGGCATCGGCGCCGGAACGCAAATATCCGTTCATGGTCACTTTCAGTCCCGAGAGCGCAGTGGTGCGCTATCACAATATGTATCGCGAGGCTGCGGAGACTCACGGCTATACGGCAGCCGGGAGTCAGCTCGGTTGGGCCGTGCCGATCTACGTCGCCGAGACCGACGAGCGCGCCCGCGACGAAGCGCGGGCCGGCATCGAGACGCTGTTCAACAATTTCCTGCGCATGCCGTGGGAAATGCTTTTGCCGCCCGGTTACACCTCCAACGCGTCGCTCAAAGTGACCATGAAGCTGCGCGCATCGTCGCTCGGCTCCTGGCCGCGCAAACAGACCATCGAAGAACTTATTGCCGCCGGTACCGTCGTTGTCGGCAGCGCCGCCACGGTGCGCGAAAAGATCGAACGCGTGCGCGAGCAGACCGGCTTCGACATTCTGATCACGCTGTTGCAGTTTGGCGTCATGTCCGACGCGCTGGCGCGGCGCAACATGGAACTGTTCGCCGGCGAAGTGATGCCGAAGCTGCGGTAAAGAGCGTTAGTGCCCGGAGTGCACCGCGGCCGATGCGGTCGGACGGGTGGCCGCTTCGGTGATTGCACTAGCGAGGAGCTTGGCTACGCAGGCGTAGCTCCAGTCGTTCATGTGCAGCTCGTCCGGCGCGACAAAGGCCTCGAACGGCATGTGCTGGACGTCGTGCCAGTTGCGCATGACCGCGAAGCGGTTGAACAGATCGACATTCGCCTCCTTGGCGACGAGCGCAATCTGATCTTCCATGCTTTGCGTCTCGGACTTGGACAGCACCCGCGGCGCAAACTGCATATCAATCAGCACAACGTCAGCGCCCCCCGCGGTAAGCTGCGCGATGCCTTCGTGGAGCATGACGGAGTGCGGCTTGAGCGGATGGTCGCGCAGCACGGAATTGGTCCCGACTTGCCAGAGCACCAGATCGGGATGCGCCGCGAGCACGCCGGTCTCGAACCGCTTTAACATCTGCGCGGTTTCCTCGCCGTTGACGCCGCGATTGAGGACGGTGATGTCGAGCGCCGGGAAATGTTGTTTCAGTTCGGCGGCAAGGCGGCTCGGATAGCTTGCCGCCGGTGAACTCGCGCCGGCGCCAGCCGTCGAAGACGAACCGACCGCGACGATGGTCAGCGGCTCGCCGGCGGCGATGCGCCTGGCCGTGTGGCGGAGCGGGTTGCTGAAACGCGTGAACTCCGCGGTCGCGGTACAGGTTAACGTCGACGCTGCCGGAGAGGTGACCGTTGGTGGCGCCGCAGCGGGCTGCGCGAGGTCGCTTGGTGTGCGAGCTGGCGACGAGGCCGTGGAATGCGTCGCGAGCATTTGCCCGTGCGCCGGTGCGAATGCCGCCAGGGCCAGGACCCAGGCACCCGCGCAAGCGACACGGCCGACAGCCATTTTATCGAGCGAGGCCATCATCGCGTTGTCTGGTTTTTATCGGCTTCCAGATGACCGGCATTGATGATCTGTGACGCCAGGGCCTTGCCAATGCATTCGTGAACTCGCCGGGCCATAGCATACCCGGTCGTCGCCGCATAGAGGTCGAATACCCCCGCATCGCTCCAATAATGCATGATGGCTAATCGATCAAACAACACAACGTCGCGTTGTTCGGCTACCCAGCGCATCACGTCCGCATAGGCGGAAACGTTCAACATGGTTTCGGTGCGCGGACTATATTGCATGTTCATCATAATGGGGTCGGCGTTCGCCGCCGTGATCGCGCCGATACCCTGGTCGAGGCTGGTGCGAAAATCCTCCAGCTCGACGCCGCGCATCGCATCGACCGTTCCGGCCTGCCAGATCACCAAAGCCGGCTTGTCCTCCACGAGGATTGCCGGCAACACCGCGGCCATATCCGCAGTCGTTTGCTTCGACTGGATATGTACGGTCACCTTGATTTCGTTGCCCGGCAAGCGTTCCTTCAGCGCGTGCTCCAATTGGGCCGGATAGGCAAAGCGCGGCCCGTCCGGGCCGGTGAGCACCGAAGATCCCGAACCGACGACGCTGATATCAAGCCGGTGGCGATCGTTGATTTCGCTGGCCGCGCGCGTGAGATCGCTCTCCGCAGGAATGAGCGATTCGGGCACGTCGCATTCCTCCGCCGCGGTCGCCGCAGCGGCGCCATTCACCAGAGCGATGGTGGCTAGAATGGCAATAACAAGCGTCATGCCTCGCCTCCCGCGAGGTCTGCGTCGGGAATTTTGACGCGGGATACGGAACCTCTCCCTTCGATCCCCTTGTACCACGATATCAGGTACGCCGTGGCGATCATGATGAAAATGCCTAATAGGCTGACCGCCGTCTGCAGCAGCGGGCCGCCCGACGATTCGGCGATGATGAATTGCCCGGCGAAGGCCAGAAACACGCCGAGGCAGAAAACTTCCAGAGAGTGCTGACCGCAGCGGATAGCGGGTTGCAGGATCGGCGACTTCAGACCGGACCAGTTGCGGGGAACGAAGTACACCGTCACCGCCGCAAGCGCCAGAAAATGCGCAAAGCGCAGCACGTCGAGATTGGTCTTGTCGACCGGATACATCCAATCTTTGAGCAAAGCGGGGACGAAGTGATCGAGCGACTCGAAATGCCACGTCAGCGTGATGGCGAACGCAAAAATCAAATAGGCGATGGCAACGCCAAGTACGATCGGCGAGCGCATCACCGCGACGAGCCGCTGCGCGCCGCCGAGCGCGCACCAGGCGCCGAACACGAACAACAATTGCCAGGCGAACGGATTGAAAAACCAGACGCCGTTCGGGTAAGCGGGCAGGTTGAAATCGAGCTTCCAGGTCAGCGCATAGAGCACCGCCGAACCCGCCAGCGCCAGATTCGGACGCCGCAGCAACAGATAGAGTATCGGGGGAAACAACAGCAGCAGCACGATGTACAGCGGCAGCACGTCCATGTTGACGGGCTTGAACTTCAATAACAGCGCCTGAAAGATCGTGACGTCCGGCTGCTTGAGAAAATCGAGGATCTTCATTTCTTCGGCGTAGAGCGGATTGTCGAAAGTCGCCGCGACGTAGGCGATCTCCGCCATGAAGATCGTAAACAGAAAAATATGCGCCACATAGATCTGCCAGGCGCGTCTCAGGATGCGGGCGCTGGACAACAGGAAGCCCCGCTCGCGCATGGTACGGCCGTAAACGAACGCGGCGGTATACCCGGAAATGAAGATGAAGATTTCGGTGGCGTCGCTGAAGCCGTAGTTGCGGATGGTGAACCAGTTCAGGATATTTTCCGGAATGTGGTCGAGGAAGATCAGCCATAGCGCGATGCCGCGGAACAGATCGAGCCGCAGGTCGCGTTCGCTGGTGACCGCTTGAGCGGAAGCTGCCGTCGCCATGAGGTCTGCTTACTGTTGCCGGCGATTGCGGTAGGCGGCACGACGGCGCGACCGGTTCCGCGAAAGCTGGCCTCTAACTATGTCCCGATCCCAAGATTTCGCATGCAATTGTGGCACACTCCCGATGCGCGCGCCGAGGATATCGGCGCGATTCCCGATGCGGCCCTTTTGCTTCTTGAAGTTCTTGCCCGTTTTTCTTCGTCGGACCGAAGCCGCACCACTGGCGCCCGGTCCTGCAGACCGCGGCTTGAGAAAGCGCCTGAGCCCGTTTATTGCAACATTGGACTTAGGCGCTGCTCACTTGCGTGGACGCGGGCCAGCGACAGCGGCGGGATCGGGGGCTACGGGATTTAAGCCATGTATCGTGCCGTCACCCACAATATTGAGGTCGTGGTGACCCCGCGTTTTGTCGCCGACCGGTCTTCGCCTGAGAACAACTATTTCTTCTGGGCCTATACGATCGCCATCACCAATCGCAGCGACGACACGGTACAGCTGAAGACCCGCCACTGGCGCATTACCGATGCAACCGGCCGCCGCCAGGAAGTACGCGGCGCGGGCGTCGTCGGCGAGGAGCCGGTGCTCAAGGCTGGTGAATCGTTCGAATATACCAGCGGTGTGCCGCTGCAGACTCCATCGGGCTTCATGACGGGCACCTACGGCATGGTAGGCGCCGGAGGCGAGCATTTCGATATCGAAATACCCGCATTTTCCCTCGATTCCGGCGATAGCAAGCGGACGCTCAACTAATTGAGGCGGTTAACCGAATCGCGACCTGGCCGAATTTTCGCTCGGCCGATGAACCTTTCTCCGGGCCCCCGTGACCAACGGGTATCGAGCCCATTAGCACGGAGAACGGTCATGTCACGCAAACTTCTCCTCGCTCCCGATCAACCGGTCCACAATAACGTCGGCGCGCTCCTGAACGAGAGCAGCCGCGATAGCGTTGCCCAGGAACGAGGAACTGCCGCCAGTGAAAACGCGATACGAAACGGCAAGAGACTGCGGTGGCGGCGATTGCTGACTGGATTGCGCACGCAGGCAAACAGCAACCGACGCACCGCTTAGTAAAGCCGAACCAAACAGGACTCAGGCGCCAGCCGTGGCGACCGCCACCTCTTGCGGCTGGAACACATACATGGAGCTGCAAAACTCACAGGTCACCGTGATCTTGCCGTCCTCGACCATGTCATCGCGGTCTTCCTGCGGGAAGCTGCGCAGCATGTTCTCGACGCTTTGCCGCGAGCACGAGCATTGCGCCTCAACCGGCGCCGCTCGAAACACGCGCACCCCGCGCTCGTGGAACAGGCGATAAGCCAGGCGCTCGCTCGACAGGTCCGGATCGATCAACTCGATATCGTCGACAGTAGCAACGAGCGAACGGCCTTCGACCCAGGCGTCGTCTTCGGCATGAAGATGAGGCTCGGAACCGGGCGGGGCGTCGCCGGGATCGAGATCGGCCTGGCGGGCCCGCTCGACCGATTTGGGCAAGAACTGGAGCAATATGCCGCCCGCGCGCCAGCGCCGCCGCGCACCGTTTTCACCGCCGCGAAATTCCTCAGCAACCGCAAGCCGCACGCGGGTCGGAATCTGTTCCGAACGCAGAAAATATTCGTGCGCGGCGTGTTCCAGATCTTTGCCTTCGAGCGCTACGAGCCCCTGATAACGGCTCGTGTCGGGGCCCTGATCGATCGTCATGGCGAGGTGGCCCTTGCCGAGCAGCTGACCCGGCCTGGCCTCGCCGACGGCGATCGCCGCGGCAACACGATCAGCGTCAAAGCGCGCGCAAGCACGCACTTTGCTTGGCGAGGTGAAATCGACCACGAGCATGCGCACTGGCCCGTCGCTCTGAGTCTGCAGGATGAAACGGCCTTCGATTTTGAGGGCCGAGCCAAGCATGACCGTGAGCACGATCGCTTCGCCGAGCAGCTTGGCGACCGGCAAGGGGTAATCGTGGTTGCTCAGGATGGCATCAACCGCCGGCCCAAGCCGCACAATGCGGCCGCGCAGATCCAGCGCGCTCACTTCGAACGGCAGGATCGTGTCATCGAGGCCGGTTTTCGCCGGCGCTCGAACCGGAATGTCCAGGTTGGGATTGTTCATCGCCAGCAAATATAGGCGGCAGCGGTTGAATTGTGAGCCCCGGCGGACGCTGTCTCCTCACCTCGCATCCGCCAGGCACCACGTCAGGATGCCCTTTTGCGCATGCAGCCGGTTCTCGGCCTCGTCAAACACCACGGAATGCGGGCCGTCCATGACTTCGTCGGTCACTTCTTCACCGCGGTGCGCGGGCAGGCAGTGCATGAAGATGGCATCGGGCTTGGCTCGCGCCATCAGCCGCGCGTTGACCTGATACGGGCGCAGCAGATTATGGCGGCGCGCGCCATTACGGTCGCCCATGGAAATCCAGGTATCGGTCACCACGCAGTCGGCGCCCTTCACCGCCTCTTCCGGATCGGTGCCGATCGTGATCGCTGCGCCTGAGGATTTGGCCCAGTCGATCAGCGATTTCTTGGGCGCCAGTTCCGGTGGCGTGGCGACCCGCAAGCGGAATGCAAACCGCTCGGCAGCCTGCATCCACGAGGTGAGCACGTTGTTGGCGTCGCCGGTCCAGGCCACGGTGCGGCCCCGGATCGGGCCGCGATGCTCTTCAAATGTCATGACGTCTGCCAGCACCTGACATGGATGCGAACGCCGGGTCAGGCCGTTGATTACCGGTACCGTGGCGTGGCGCGCCAGTTCCTCGACATCGCCGGGATTGAGCGTCCGGATCATGATGGCGTCGACGTAGCGCGACAGTACCCGCGCGGTATCGGCCAGCGTCTCGCCGCGGCCGAGCTGCATCTCCTCGGCCGTCAGCATGATGGCGTCGCCGCCGAGTTGGCGCATGCCGACTTCGAACGACACGCGCGTGCGCGTGGAGGGCCGCTCGAAGATCATAGCCAGGGTCTTGCCGGCCAGCGGCCGATCGTTGCGCTGACGTTTTGCCTTCATGGCGCGCGCCGCGTCGATCATCTTGCGCAGATCCGCCGCCGGCACATCGATCAGATCGAGGAAATGGCGCACCGCGCTCACCGGGCCACCTCTTCCTTGGGTGCCCCCTGATGAGAACGGGTGATTTGTGCGCAGGCCCGGTCGAGGCGCGCGATGCCCTCGGCGATTTCCGGCTCCCCGATAATGAGCGGCGGCAACAGCCGCACGACATTGTCGCCCGCCGATACAGCGATCATCTTCTCGGCGCGCAGCGCGTCGACCAGCTCGGCTGCCGGCACGACGGCACGCAAGCCGATCAGCAGTCCCTCGCCGCGCACTTCGGCGATGACCGCCGGATAGCGATCTTTGATTTCCGCGAGCCGTTGCTTAAACAGCAGCGCCTTCTGGCGCACGCCGTCGAGGAAGCCCGGCGCGAGCATCACATCGAGCACCGCGTTGGCGGCACTCATCGCCAGCGGGTTGCCGCCGAACGTGGAACCGTGAGTGCCGGCAGTCATGCCTTTGGCCGCTTCGGCCGTGACGAGGCATGCGCCCACCGGAAATCCGCCGCCGAGCGCCTTGGCGAGCGCCATAATGTCGGGCGCAACGCCGACGCGCTGATGGGCGAACAGTTCGCCGGTACGGCCCATCCCGGTCTGCACCTCGTCGAACATCAGCAGCAGGCCGTTCCGGTCGCACAGTTCGCGCAGCGCCCGCAGGAACGACGGCTCAACGACGCGCACGCCGCCCTCGCCCATGATCGGTTCAATCAGTATTGCGGCAGTCTCATCGGTGATCGCACGCTTGGTCGCTTCAAGATCGCCGAACGGCACTTGATCGAAGCCTTCGACGACCGGGCCAAAGCCCTCAAGATATTTCTTTTGTCCGCCGGCGGCGAGCGTCGCCAAGGTGCGGCCGTGAAAGGCGCCCTCGAAGGTGATGATGCGGTAGCGCTCCGGCTGGCCGCTCGCCGACTGATATTTACGCGCGGTCTTGATCGAGCATTCCATCGCCTCGGCGCCGGAATTGCAGAAGAACACCACGTCGGCAAAGCTCGCATCGCACAGCCGCTCGGCAACCCGCTCGGCCTCCGGAATCTGATAAAGGTTGGAGACGTGCCACAGCTTCTGCGCCTGCTCGGTCAGCGCGGCGACCAGATGCGGATGCGCGTGGCCGAGCGCATTGACCGCGACGCCCGAGGTAAAATCGAGATAACGCTCGCCGTTGGTCGCGATCAGCCAAGCGCCCTCGCCCCGCTCGAAGGCAAGGTTGGCACGGGCATAGGTCGGCAACAGATGTGAAATCACGGCTTTATGCGCACGCTGCGCAGCAACAATCTCTGCGCTGCTGAAACGAAATGTGCCGCCTCTCCGGGCGGCACGATTAGGTATTTTATTTGCGCCTGCCGCGCTGGTCAACAGCGCAAAATCGGGGCGCTTCGCCCCGGTTGTCCCCACATCGTCCACATCAGGAAGGGAATATGTGGAAGCATGGCGGGCGACTCTTGCGCCCGACTCTCGCCATATTGTAGCTTGTTACTTGTCAAGTACGACATCTCGTGCGGCGGACACCTTTCTAAAGCGTTGATCAGCGTTGTGTGTTGGGCGGCGAGCGCCGCCTGGCTCGATGGCGGATTCCGCCAGGGCTTAAGCCCACGTTCTTGAGGAGGACTGAGCATGTCGTGGACTGATGAGCGGGTCGAGTTGCTGAAAAAGCTCTGGGCCGACGGTCTTTCGGCGAGCCAGATCGCGGCCGAACTTGGCGGCATCACCCGCAACGCCGTGATCGGCAAGGTGCACCGGCTGGGATTGTCGGGACGCGCCAAGAGCGCGTCGAGCGCCGCGCCGCGCCCGCGCAAGCCGCGCTCAACCACGCATATGCTCCGCATCGGACGCGGCGCGATCCGCGGCAATACCGCGCTCGCCCACGCCTATGAACTCGAAACGGAGGCGACGCCGGAGCTGATCGAGAACATCATCCCGATCGGCCAGCGGCGGAACATCCTTGAGCTGACGGAGCAAACCTGCCACTGGCCGATCGGCGATCCTGGCAGCAGCGACTTCTTCTTCTGCGGCGGCAACACCATCTCCGGCTTGCCCTATTGCGCCTATCACTCGCGGGTCGCGTATCAGCCGGCCAGTGATCGCCGCCGGGATCGACGTCCCCCGCCGCGCTGAACTTCGTCAGCTCGCCTTGCCGAAACGATCGTCGAGCGAATAGCCGGCGCCGCGGACCGTGCGGATCGGATCGGCGCCTTGGCCGCGGTTGAGCGCCTTGCGCAGGCGACCGACATGCACATCGACCGTACGCTCATCGATGTAGACGTCGCTACCCCACACCCCGTCGAGCAACTGCTCGCGGGAGAACACCCGGCCGGGGCGTTCCATCAGAAATTCGAGCAGACGAAATTCCGTCGGACCGAGATCGACCGGACGGCTTGAGCGCGACACGCGCTTCTTCTCGCGATCAAGTTCAAGATCGCCGATCGCCAGCACGGTAGCGACCCGTTCGGGGCTCGCCCGGCGCAGCAAGGCGCGGATGCGCGCCAGCAATTCCGGCACCGAGAAGGGCTTGACGATGTAATCGTCGGCGCCGGTTGCAAGTCCGCGCACACGTTCGCTCTCCTCGCCGCGCGCGGTGAGCATGATGATCGGCAGCGACTGGGTCTGCGGCCTAGTCCGCAGCCGGCGGCACAATTCGATGCCGGACAGGCCGGGCAGCATCCAGTCGAGCACGATGAGATCGGGCGCGGTTTCGCGGAGCCGCGTGTCGGCTTCGTCGCCGCGGGCCACGGCATCGACTTCGTAGCCTTCGGCTTCGAGGTTGTAGCGCAGCAGCGTGGTGAGCGGTTCCTCGTCTTCGACGATCAAAATGTTGGCGCCCATTGCGGGCCTCCTGTTATTTTTGCAGCGGCGCTGCGCCAAAGTTTGTGGGGTCGCCTTTTGGACGCTGGTCAGCGATCGTGCGGCCCTCGATGATGTAATAGACAGTCTCGGCGATGTTGGTGGCATGATCGCCAATACGCTCGATGTCCTTTGCACAAAACATGAGATGCATGCAGAAGGTGATGTTACGCGGGTCTTCCATCATGTAGGTCAGCAACTCACGGAACAGCGCGGTACACAGCGCGTCGACTTCCTCGTCGCCGTTCCACACCGCGAGCGCGGTTGGCAGATCGCGGCTGGCGTACGCGTCCAGCACCTGCTTGAGCAAGGTCAGCACCAGCGAGGCCATTTGCTCGACGCCACGGATCAGCCGTTGCGGGTGCAAGTCGAGATCGAGCGCCACGACCCGTTTGGCGACGTGCTTGGCGTGATCGCCGATCCGTTCCAGATCGTTGCAGACCCGCATGGCGCCCACGATCTCGCGCAGATCGACGGCCATCGGCTGCCGCCGGGCAATCGTGAGGATCGCCTTTTCCTCGATGTCATGTTGCATCGCGTCGATGGTGGGATCGGTGGTGATGACTCGCTCCGCGAGATCGGTATCGCGGTCCGTTAATGCCTGAAGAGCGTCGGCGATCTGGTGTTCTGCGAGCCCGCCCATCTCGGCGACCTTGCGCGTGATCTCTTGCAGATCGGTGTCGAACGCCTTTGCGGTGTGGTCAACTCGAGGGCTAATGTCGGTCATGGCGATCACCCGAAGCGGCCGGTTATGTAGTCTTGGGTGCGCTGATCCTGCGGCGCCGTGAACATCTTGCTGGTAGAATCGAATTCGATCAGTTCTCCAAGGTACATAAAGGCGGTGAATTCGGAGACGCGCGCGGCCTGCTGCATGTTATGGGTGACGATGACGATGGTATAATCGTCCGTCAGCTCGTCGATCAGCTCCTCGATTTTTGCCGTGGAAATCGGATCGAGCGCCGAACACGGCTCATCGAACAAAATGACCTCGGGTCGCACGGCGACGGTGCGCGCGATGCACAGCCGCTGCTGCTGGCCGCCGGACAGGCTTAGTCCATTGGTGCCGAGCTTGTCTTTGACTTCCTCCCAGAGCGCGGCGCGCCGCAACGATGTTTCCACCCGCGCGTCGAGCTCGGATTTGGGCAGCCGCTCATATAGCCTGATGCCGAAGGCGATGTTCTCATAGATCGTCATCGGAAATGGCGTCGGCTTCTGAAACACCATGCCGATGCGCGCCCGCAGCAAATTGAGATCCTGCTTCGGCGACAGAATATTCGTGCCGTCGAACATGACGTCGCCGGTCGCGTGCTGGTTCGGATAGAGGTCGTACATCCGATTGAGCACGCGCAACAAGGTCGACTTGCCGCAGCCCGAGGGGCCGATGAAGGCAGTGACTTTGCGCTCATAAAGCGGCAGGCTGATCGCTTTGAGGGCTTTGTTGTCGCCGTAGAAGAAATCGAGATCGCGGATCGTAACTTTTTCGGCGAGGCTCGATCGATCGGTCGGCGCGGCAGAAACGGAGGGAACGGCGACTGACACAACGCTCATGATTGTCTGTCCGTTGAGATAAGGCTGCGTGCCGTGATGCTCAACACCAACACAGCCAAGGTAATGATGAGTGCACCGGTCCAGGCCAGCGATTGCCAGTCTTTGTACGGACTGAGCGCGAATTGAAAAATAATCACCGGCAGGCTCGCCATCGGCGCGTTGAGGTTCGTGCTCCAGAACTGGTTGTTAAGCGAGGTGAAGAGCAGCGGCGCGGTTTCGCCGCTGATCCGGGCCACAGCCAGCAGCACACCTGTCACCATGCCGGCACGCGCGGCGCGGTAGCAAATCCGGGTGATCGACATCGAGCGCGGCAGGCCGATCGAGGTCGCCGCCTCGCGCAGCGCGTTGGGAACGAGCGTCAGCATGTCCTCGGTGGTGCGCACCACCACCGGTATGACCAGCACGGCGAGCGCAACGCCGCCGGCCAGGCCGGAAAAATGGCCCATCGGTGCAACCATCACTTCGTAGATGAACAAGCCGACCACGATCGACGGCGCACTCAGGAGGATATCGTTGATGAAGCGCACCACGCTGGTCAGGCGATCGTAGCGGCCATATTCGGCCATATAGGTGCCGGCGAGGACGCCAATCGGGGTGCCGATCGCAACCGCGAGGATGGTGAGAATCAGACTGCCAACAATCGGATTGAGCAACCCGCCGGCCGAACCCGGCGGCGGCGTCATCTCTGTGAATACTGCGAGCGACAACCCCCTAAACCCGCGCCAGAGCAGCGCGCCCAGGACCAGGACCAACCAGCCAAGGCCGAATGCTGTAGCCGCCAGCGACAGCACCGTCGCGATAGTGTTTCTCCGGTGACGAGCGTTGTAGCGGGCATCCATAGGATTCATCCGATCCGCCGCTCGATGCGCATCAACATATAGCGGGCCACTGCGAGCACGATGAACGTAATCACAAACAGGATCAATCCGAGCGCGATCAGTGACGACGTGTAGAGGTCACCGACCGCTTCGGTGAACTCATTGGCGATGGTAGCGGAGATCGTGGTGCCCGGCGCAAGCAACGACGCCGATACTCGGTGCGCATTGCCGATGACGAAGGTCACCGCCATGGTCTCGCCCAAGGCCCTGCCCAGGCCGAGCATCACACCGCCGATGACGCCGACCCTGGCATACGGCAGCACGACGTTGCGGACTACCTCCCAGGTCGTGCAGCCTATGCCGTAGGCCGCCTCCTTGAGTACCGGCGGCACCGCTTCGAATACGTCGCGGGAGATTGAGGTCACGAACGGCAGCACCATGATGGCCAAAATCAGTCCCGCCGTGAGCATGCCGATACCGTAGGGTGGTCCGGAGAACAGCGGTGCGATCCCCGGCACGTTACCGAGCGTGTTGATCAGGAACGGCTGTAGCGTTTCCTGCAGAAACGGAGCGAAAATAAAAAGTCCCCAAATGCCGTAGATGATGCTGGGAATGCCGGCGAGCAGTTCGATGGCGATGCCAATCGGCCGCCGCAGCCATTGCGGGCACAGTTCGGTCAGGAAGAACGCGATCATCAAGCCGACCGGCACCGCGATCACCATGGCGATCAACGACGTCACGAGGGTCCCGTAGATTGGAGCGAGCGCCCCGAACTTCTCGGTGACCGGATTCCAGCGCTCGCCGATCAGGAAGCCAAAGCCGAAGGCCTTCAAGGCCGGCAATGAGCCGTCGATCAATGAGACGATGACGCCGCTGAGAAGAATAAGCACACCGGCAGCCGCGGCGCGCGTCGTATGGCGAAATACAGCGTCGCCCAGACGCAGCCGATCGAGAACTTTGGCGCGCGTGGTCCCGGCAACCGACACCGCCGCTCCTTCCTGCAGTGCCAAATCAACCAAGGACGGCCTCCCGGACAGACCCCATGGAGGCGCTCCTGCACAGAAATCCATGAGGCGCCCCACTCAAACGATCATCCGGCCGCCGCACAAGAGCGTGCGGCAGACCGGGCAGTGTCACCCCAGCTTTCTGGCGGCGGCTCGCCAGCCTTGCGTCGGACCTACTGCGCCATCGTAACGTGGAGCGGCTTGCCGCTTTCGTCCGTGATCTCTTTGGCCCACATATTCTCGATCAGCCCGACAACTTTTTTCGGCATGGGAACGTAATCGAGATCCTCGGCCATTTTGTCGCCCTTGGCATAGGCCCAGGCGAAGAACTTGAGCGCTTCGGACGCGGCCGCCGGGTCCGCCGGTTTCTTGTAAATGAGAATAAATGTCGCCCCGGCGATCGGCCACGAGGCGGCGCCCGGCTGATTGGTCAGGATAACAAAGAAGCTATCCGCTTTTTCCCAATCCGCGTCAGCACCGGCAGCCTGGAATGACGCCGCGTCTGGAGCAACGACCTTGCCGTCCTTGTTGATCATGCTGACCGCCGTCATCTTGTTCTGTTTGGCGTATGCGTATTCCACATAACCAATCGAACTTTTTGTGTTGGCGACGTTATTCGCGACGCCTTCGTTCCCCTTGGCCCCAATGCCCGTCGGCCATTCAACCGAGGTGTTGGCGCCAACGTCGGACTTCCATTTGGCATTCACCTTCGACAGATAGTCCGTCCAAATAAACGTGGTGCCGGAACCGTCTGACCTGTGGACAACGACAATAGCCTGCGCCGGAAGCTTGGCGTCCGGGTTAAGCTTCTTGATTGCCGGATCGTCCCACTTGGTGATCTGGCCAAGAAAGATTTTGGCCAAGGTATCCCCGTCGAGTTTCAGTTCATTCGACTTGATGCCCTCGAGATTGACGACCGGCACGTCACCGCCAATCACCGTTGGGAACTGAACCATGTTCCATTTCTTCAATTCCGCGGGTTGCAGTGGCATGTCGGAGGCACCGAAAGTCACAGTCTTATTTTGGATTTGTTTGATACCGCCGCCGGAACCGATCGATTGATAATTAAGCCCGATGCCAGTCTCTTTCTTGTAGGCATCCGCCCACTTGGCATAGATCGGATACGGGAACGTCGCGCCGGCGCCGGAAATCTCGACGGCGGCAGCGGGTAACACCGTCGCGGCCACGAAGCCCGCAACGGCAATGGCTGTCAGATGTTTCACTGAAATCTCTCCTGTCAGCGGAATTTTGGGCGACGCAGGTCTTTGACCGACGCCGACTTCGGTCCCGTTCGGGACCTTTTCGCTTTGGTTTGACGCCTTCGGCAACGCGCTGCGGCGAGGAAATGTCCGTTCCCAACAGAACCGCAGCTGCGGATTGCATACGCTGAGCACGTCAAGGTTCTATGAGGCCAACATGACAGCTAGATGACAGTCGAACCGATTGATCTATAAAGCGATTTGTTCGACAGGCTGAGTGACCCTGGTGGGCAGCTGAACGGTGAAAGTGGCGCCCGCACCGAGCTTACTTTCGATCGATAACCGGCCGCGATGGCGGTTGAGGATGTGTTTGACCAACGCCAAACCGAGCCCAGTGCCCCCTTGGGCGCGGCTTTCAGTGACATCGACGCGATAGAAGCGCTCGGTCAGCCGCGGCAAATGCTCAGGCGCGATGCCAGGCCCGTAATCGCGCACGGCCACTTGGGCCTCCGGTTCGCCTTCGGCGGATTCATGGGGGGCGAGCGTAACGTCGACGCGTTTGCCGGCGGCTCCGTATTTGAGGGCGTTTTCCACCAGGTTCTCGAACACCCGGACCAGTTCATCGCGATCGCCGGGAACGGTCAGCGCGCGCGTCGCCTCGATGTGGACAGTGACGCCGCGGTCGCGCGCCAGCGTTTCGAGGCCGTCGACGACCTGGCGGACGATCGGCACCAAGTCGACCTCCGCGTCCGGGCGGCGATGGGCGTTAAGCTCGATCCGCGACAACGACAACAGGTCGTCGATCAGCCGGGCCATGCGGCGGGCCTGCTCCTGCATGATGGCGAGAAAGCGCTCTCGCGCCTTGGTATCGTCGCGCGCCGGGCCTTGCAGGGTTTCGATGAACCCGGAAAGCGCCGCCAGCGGCGTGCGCAGCTCGTGGCTGGCATTGGCGACGAAATCCGCCCGCATCTCTTCCACACGCCGCAGCGGCGTGAGGTCGTGGAACGTCATCAGCACCAGTTCGGGCCGGCCCGGGTTTGCCTGCCGCTTGACCGGCACCACAATGGTCTCGAACCAGCGGTCAAGCGGCACGCGCTCGGAATATTCGACGCGCTGCTCTTCTCCGGTGGCGTAGGCGCGGCCGATCGCTTCGATCAGCTCAGGCATCCGCAGCGCGAGCGAGACCGGCTCGCCTTGCCGCAGCGCAGGCGCCAAGGAGCGTGCCTGCTCGTTGAGCGTAAGCACGCGCCCGTTGCGGTCGAGTGCAATTACGGGATCAGGCAAGCCGGCGACAACGGCGTGGAGAGGATCGCTGCCGCGTTCGGCCACCGCGACTGGGCGCGCCAGAGGACTGACGTCCTGACCGGCGCGCAGCGCGACGTAAGCAGCAGCAGCCACAATGATGAAACCGGTGGCCGCGAAGCCGACCGTAAGCGCATCAAGGACCGTTAACGCCGCGAACACCGCTGCCGCGGTGATGATTATCAGGCGCAGCCGGCGCCATCCTCCCCGTTGCAGCGCTACGCGATCGTCATTCAGGCTCATCGAAACCGCCCCGCGCAGCTGTCCGGCCGTCAGACGGATCAAGTCACGTCCGATTTTTCCCGCACCAGCCCTGCAACAGAGTGCATCTGCGCTGTGACCGGTGGCGCGATCCGCCGCACAGTACGACCGAGCAGGGCTTCACGCCCTCCAAGGATCAACAGTGAGAGCATGAATGGAACGATATAATAGAGCAAACGAAACAGCAGGAGACCCGCAAGCAGATCTTCTTTGTCGAATTGCCAGAGCGCCACCATCATGGTCGCATCAAAGACACCAAGGCCGCCTGGCGCGTGGCTGGCGAAGCCCAGGAGAGTGGCGGCGACAAAAATGACCGCGACCTGGATGAAGCCGAGATGCGGCTCGTCGGGAACCAGCCAGTACATCGCCATCGCGCAGCATCCCAGATCGAGAATCCCGATCACGATCTGAACAAGTGTCAGCGGTCCCCCTGGGAGCGTCACCTGCCAACCGTCGCGGCCAATGACGCGGGGTTTTACCCAAACCCACGTCACGTAGGCGGTAAGCACCGCAAGCGCCGCGAGCGCCAGCAGGCGATTGAGCCCGATCGGCAACTGATCGATGTCGCTCGCTGGCTGCGCCGCATACAGAACGCCGAGCCCCAACACGGTGGCGTTGCCAAGCCAGAAGGTCAGGCCGGCGACAAAACAGATCTTGGTAACTTCGATGACGCTCAGACCCCAGGAAGAATAGATGCGGTAGCGCACCGCGCCACCAGAGAAGACGCTCGCCCCCACATTGTGTCCGACCGCGTAGCTGGTGAAGCTGGCAAGCGCCGCGATGCGATACGGTATCTCCGACCGGCCGATCGTTCGCAGTGCGAACAAATCGTAGAAGGTGAGCGTCAGATAGCCCGCGGCGACGAACGAGCCGGCAATGCCCAGGGTTCGCCAATCGGTGGCCTCGAGCGCATCAACGAGTTCGTCGACGTCGATATCTCGCAAGATCCGATAGAGCACTATCGCAGCGACAAGGATGATGATGAGGCTGAGCGCGATGCCTATTCGACTGAAGCTGACTTTTCCGTTGAAGAGGTGCGCGGATGTGCGCAATCTCGTCAGCATCCCGCGCTCCAGACCGGCTGTTCGTGCATCAATCGACCGTTCGTCCCGCCCACCCAGCGCAAGCCGCTTCCAAGTAGCAGATGTAGGGTCCAGGCGCGAGTACGGCACGCGCCGGGTTTGGGCGCGCTGTTTGGCCACACCCGCGAAAGGCGAACGGCGCGCAGCGCAAGAGCGAGCCGATGGACCACTTCCTCATGCATCGTTCGCCGCCGGCTATTTTTGTTCATGACGTCGTCAACATTTGCCTCGGCGTCATGGCGGCTTTGGGACGTTGCCCATCCTGCGGATAGCACTGCGTTTTTGGAGTTGACGAACCAGGCAGTCCCCGCTTGGTACTGGCGCACTGTTGCAAGGAGAAATGCCTGATGACCAGAACCAAGCCTCCGTTTCGCGCCGACGTAGTCGGCAGCCTGTTGCGCACCGCACCGCTCAAAGAAGCGCGCGCGAAACGGGAAAAGGGCGAGCTCAGCGCGGCTCAGCTCAAGGAGGTCGAAGACCGCGAGATCGAAAAGATCATCAAGAAGCAGGAGGAAGTTGGGCTCAAAGTCACGACCGACGGCGAGTTCCGCCGCTCGTGGTGGCATTTCGATTTTTTCGGCATGCTTGACGGCGTGGAAATCTACGAGGTGGATCACGGCCTTCCATTCCAGGGCGTACAGACCAGGCACAGCAGACCGCGCATCAACGGCAAGCTCGGCTTTTCCAAGCACCCGATGCTGGAGCACTTCAAGTTCCTCAAGGAGCACACCCGCGTCACGCCGAAAATGTGCATTCCGAGCCCGGCGATCCTGCATTTCCGCCTGGAGCCGGACGCCGTCCTCACCAAAGAATATGCCGACCGCGACGCCATCTTCGATGATCTTGCGAAAACCTATCGCCAGGCCATCCGTGCGTTCTACGATGCGGGATGTCGCTATCTGCAGTTCGACGATACGGCTTGGGCCTATTTGTGCTCGCAAGCCGAGTTGAAGCGGGCGCGGGAACGCGGGCTTAATGCCGATCGCCTGGCGCAAGACTACGCCCGCATTATCAATCAGGCGCTGGAAGGCAAGCCGGCCGACATGGTGGTCACGACCCATGTGTGCCGCGGCAATTTTCGCTCGACCTGGATTTCCGAAGGCGGTTACGAGCCGATCGCCGAGATCATGCTCGGCGAACTGAAGTACGACGGCTATTTCCTCGAATACGACAGCGCGCGCGCCGGCGGCTTCGAACCGCTGCGGTTTTTGCCGAAGGGCAATAAGATCGTTGTCCTCGGTCTTGTCACCACCAAGAGCGGCGCGCTGGAGAACAAGCAAGACGTGAAGCGACGTATCGAGGAAGCGACCAAATATGTCGCGCTCGATCAGCTGTGCCTGTCGCCGCAATGCGGCTTCGCTTCGACCGAGGAAGGCAACGTGCTGGCCGAAGACGAGCAATGGGCGAAGCTTCGCATGGTGGTCGAAGTGGCAGACGAGGTGTGGCGCTGATCCGCCGATGTGCGCGGGCGCCGGCAAGCCCGGAATCTCCTAGGAATTTAAGCCGACGCCGGCGCCGTTAACCAAACCAAATCCGAAATCGTGGGATCGATCGCAAACCGACGATGACAAAACGGTTGCAGTGAAGTAATACTTAATTAAGGCAGTTAGCCTGTGGAAAGTTGCGGGGAAAGGGGCCTCAGATGTCGTCAACGGAACACACCATGCCGGATGCGAACCGGCTCTACATCGGCGAGGGCGTCACCATTAAAGGCGAGATTTCGGTGCCCGATACGCTGGTAGTGTGCGGCAGCCTCGAGGGCGACGTCTCGGTGGGCAATCTGGTGGTCGGCGAAACCGGCGCGATCAAGGGCAGAATTACCGTTGCCGAAAACGCCGAGATTTCCGGCAAGGTGTTCGAGAAGCTCGAAGTCAAATGCCTCTTGATCCTGCGCTCGACCGGCCGGGTCGATGGCAATATAAGCTACGGCCTCCTGCAGATCGAACAGGGCGCCAGCATTGCCGGCGGACTTTCCTCCACCGAGTACCGGCCGGAACAGAAGCCCGCCAAGGTCGATCTCTATCCGAGGCAGGATCAGAAGACCGGCGGCAAGATCGGATTCTTCCCGGCCTGCGAAACAGCCTAGCCTGACCGCCTTGGAGCCGCTGCCTACTCCGGCTGCGCCGCCGACCAGCTAAGCCGCGAATTCCGCTGAAGCTCTGCGGGCTCGATTTCCGGGCCGTGGCGGATATTTCCTGCAACGAAATGGTGTTGCGGCAGCAGGTCATCGGGCCGGCTGAGCGATCAATGTGCGCGCACTTATCCGCTTGTGGACGTGGACCATCAGCGCCATGGCGAACAGCGGCGTGGCAAGATTGACGATCGGGATCGAGACGAACGCGGCAATTAGTAGCCCGCCCATATAAACTGTCGCGCCATTGCGCTTGCGCAACGCCCTCGCGTCATCCGGCGGGTGAAAGCGCATGGCGGCGAGTTCGAAGTATTCGCGGCCGAGCAGCCAAGCGGTGGCAAGAAAGAAGATCACGGCGCCGGCTCCGGCAAACAACAAAAATGCTACCGCACAAAGGTAGACCAGGATCGCAAGCAGCGCTGTCTTGCCGCCTTGAAGGATCGCCCGTGGCAGCGGCGACGCAACGCCGGGCGGATCCTGAGGATAAGACGCCCGCTCCACCTCGGCCGCGATCTGGTCGCCAAAGAAGCTCGCGACAAACGCGGTCACCGCCGGCATCAGCAACACACTGCCGGCAATGATGCCCAACGCGGCTGCGATCGAGAGCAGCCAGGCGATCGCGCTCACCGGGAGGTGCGCCGACGAACCGATACCGGTCTCCATCGACGCGCTGAGAGCCCCGACCAGCCAGACGATCAGCCGGTCGAGCACGATGGCGACAACAACGATCAGTGCGAGCGCCAGCGCGATCGATTTCCACAGCACCGCACGCAAGGACGGCGAAACCATCTGGCTGAGCGCTTTGGCGGCGTCATTAAGCATGAACTCCTCCGCACCACCGCGCAGAGGTAGAGGGCGCGCCTCACAAGCTCAAGTGGCCTTAAGTCGCTTTCAGGCCGCCATCACGGTGGTCTTCTCGTCCGCGGCGGCCACCGGCGGAACGAGCGGAACTTGCACGTCGTCGATCAGCTGAGGAAGCTTGGCAGCGTCGGGTTCGTCTGCTTGTGGCAGATCGGCCCACGGCAACGCCTTATAATTGAAACCTCTGGCGATGGTGGGTTTCACCACGTTGAAATAGGGCGAAATGTCGAAATCGCGCGGGCAATAAAGCGAGGAATGACGAATCTCCAGAAGCTGCTCCAGCGCCTGTCGACTGCGGGTCAGTCTAATCTTCGGCAGGATCGGATAATGCACCGCGCGAAACGCCTCCGCGATCAGCGCCGAACAGATGAGCCGCGACGGATCGCCTGAACCAAGCGTAATCAGTCGCCGACGCCAGCGCTGCGGCACTGGAAGCGGAAACAAGTAGCGCATCAGGTCGAGGATATTCTTCAAGTCGTAGGCGAAACCGATCCGCGCAATAGCGTAAGCGCATACCGATGTGCAATCTTCCTCGGTAAGGCCGACCGGCCGACAGATGCGGGTGTGAAAGTTAAAATATTTCGAGAGCGGCGCTGACACCACACCCTCGTCAACATTGGCTTCGATGAGCACGTGCGGTTCGCCGTCTCCCGCGGAACATCCGGCGATTGGGCCGACATATAAAGCCGAATGCGACCAGGTCGATTGAGTCAGATATTTGATGACGCCGGAGATGCGATTGTTGCCCTCGACCAGCAGCACGTCGCCGGGTTCCAGCGATTGGCACAGCGCGTCCGGATCGCTCGGCGTGAACGGCTCATAGCCATGTACCGGCCGATCCAGATAACGGGCGATGACCCGCCCGATACCATCGAGCATCCAACTCAATTGGGCCTCCCAGCGGCGCCCTGGTCGCGGCGTTCTTTGGCGGCATTTTATTCGAAGGCCCTTGCAATTTGGTTCACATCAAGCCGGCATGCTTGATGAAGCCTCTACGTTTGCGCAGGCCACACCGTTCGGGCACTCTCGGCGGCTGACTGAAAGCATCTGGAAACCATGCCGCGACTGAGCCGCCGTTCATTCCTCGCTGCCTCGGCCGCAACGCTTGCGACACCGGCCGTTGCAGCACCTACACCGGCTGGCCGTCGATTTCGACGTTGTGATTGTCGGGGCGGGCGCGGCCGGCATCGCCGCGGCGCGCCGGGTCGCCTCTGCCGGACGAAAGTTCGTGTTGCTCGAAGCTGCCGGCCATGTCGGCGGCCGCTGCATCACCGAAACCCGCAGTTTCGGTGTCCCCTACGACCGCGGCGCCCACTGGATCCACACCCCCGACCTCAACCCGGTGACGAAGCTGCCGCCGCGCCGCGGCGTCGACCTTTATCCCGCGCCGCCCAGCCAGAAGGTGCGCATCGGCCGACGCTATGCCCGCGAGGGCGAGCTTGAGGATTTTTTAGCCATACAAGCGAGGGCCAATCGCGCCATCGCCGACGCTGCGCACAAAGGCGATATCGCATGCGAGCAAGCGTTGCCGAACGATCTCGGGGACTGGCGGCCTTCGGTCGAATTCGTGCTCGGCCCGTTCGGCTGCGCCAAGGAACTGGCGCAAGTATCCGCCGCCGATTTTGCAAAATCCGCCGAGCGCAATGCCGACGTTTTCTGTCGTCAGGGTTTTGGCAAGTTGATTGCCTCGCTCGCCGAGGCGACCTCGGTGCGGCTGTCGACACCCGTGACCGCGATCGACACCCGGCGCGGGCTTACGGTGGAAACGCCGAAAGGAACGATTTCGGCGCACGCGGCGATCGTGACGGTTTCGACCAATGTGATGATGTCCGGCGCTATCAAGTTCATGCCTGAACTTTCCAAGCGGCAGCTCGACGCCTTCGCCAAGCTGTCGCTTGGCAGCTACGACCATGTGGCGCTGGAACTTGCGGGCAATCCGCTCGACGCCGAAAGCGACGATCTGATCTTCGAGAAAGCGGCCGACGGTCGCACTGCCGCGATTCTCGCCAATGTCTCCGGCACGCCGCTTTGTCTGGTCGAGGTTGCCGGTCCGTTCGGCCGCGAGCTCGCTGAGCACGGTGAAGCCGCCATGGTCGATTTCGCTGCCGAGTGGCTTGCCGGCCTGTTCGGTTCGGACGTGAAAAAGGCGATCAAGCGTTCGCACGCCACGCGCTGGAACAACGAGCCGTTGGCGCTTGGCGCCTTTTCGGCTGCGGCGCCGGGTTGGCAGGGAGCCCGGCGCATTCTGATGGAGCCGGTGCAGAACGCAGTCTGGTTTGCCGGCGAAGCGGTCCATGAGACGTTATGGGGCACGGTCGGCGGCGCCTGGGAATCGGGAGAGCGCGCGGCCGACGCCATTTTGCATCGGCTCGGCCCCGCGAAAGAGCCGCCGCAGCCGGCACCCGCAGCGCCCCAACCGCGACGAAGATTTCAGGCTTCGCCGAATATCATCCGGCAATAGGAGCCTCGAAAGTCACGCCGTCAAGCGCGCGCGCAGTTCCAGCCATAGAAGCGCCTGTCGCCTTATCACTAACGGCCATTGATTTCTTTATCGCGATGCGCGATATTACGCTGTGAAGCAAATTGCGTTCACGACTGCTAGCACCCGGCAATGGGTCAAACTCTCGCCAGATATTCGGCGGCGGATCGATGCTCGCCTTACGGAGTTCGCAAAAACCGGCAAGGGTGACGTGAAGCGACTCAAGGGCCGCAAGGGTTCACGCTTGAGAATAGGTGACTGGCGAGTGATCTTTTACGAAGAAGGCAGTTCAATTGTGGTCGTCGCGGTCGGACACCGTCGAGAGATATACGACTGAGGCATCGTCATGAATGTCCGTTTTCAGAAGACTGCGCGCGGAGAGGTCGCCATCCTTCCGCGGAAAGAGTACGAAGCGCTGGTTCTCAAAGCGGCTGAGGCGGACGAAGATGCTGGCACTGCGCGCGTCGTGGCCCGCGCACGCAGCGAACTTGCAGTCGGTGCTCCGTTGCTGCCAAAGCGGGTGGTCGAACGTTTGGCCAACGGGGAGAATCCGGTGCGCGTGATGCGCGAATGGCGTGACGTTACGCAGTCGCATCTGTCTTCTAAGACAAACCTCAGCCAAGGCTACATCTCGGACGTAGAGACCGGACGACGCAAAGGAACTGCAGCCGCGCTTCGCCTGATAGCGGATGCGCTCAAAGTGCCGCTCGATCTTCTTGTTCTGGCTTGAGGCGGCCCGACGTTTCGAGCAATCCCTGACGTCACGCCCGCAGTGCGCCGCCGGTGCGCTTGCGACCTCGGCGACGATTTTTGCCGCCAGCGCTTCGATCTCCGCGTCGGTCATGGTCTTGTCGCGCGGCTGGATCGTGACGGCAATGGCGATCGATTTTTTGCCGGGCTCGATGCCGGGACCTTCGTAGACGTCGAACACGTTCACGCCCACGATCAGCTTGCGGTCGGCGGCCTGCGCAGCGCGCACGAGATCGGCCGCCTTGACGCCGCGGTCGACCACGAAAGCAAAGTCGCGATCGAGCGGCTGGAACGGCGAGAGCTCGAGCGCGGGTTTGGCGCGCGTGGCTTTCGCCTTGGGTTCCGGGATGCGCTCCAGAATGACCTCGAACGCGACCAGCGGGCCCTCGGCATCGAGCCCCTCGAGCGCGCGCGGATGCAACTCGCCAAAATGGCCGAGCACATTTTGCGGGCCGATTTGAATGGTCCCCGAACGACCGGGGTGAAACCACGCCGGTCCGCCCGGCACGACCTGCATCGCCTGCGCCGACGCTCCGGCCGCCGCCAGCACCGTGAGCGCGTCGGCTTTGACGTCAAACGCGTCAACCTCGCCGTCGCGTTTGGTCCAGTGGCGGCCGATGCCGGAAGGTTTGGCAAGCGAGCGGCGGATTCCGGCCGCAGCCGTAAGCTGATCCTCCGGAGCGTCGCCGCGAAACACCTGACCGACTTCGAACAGAGCGACATCGGGAAAGCCGCGATCTGCATTCCTCTGCGCGGCAGCGACAAGGCCGGGAATGAGACTTGGCCGCATGTCGGAAAGTTCGGCCGCGATCGGATTGGCCAGCGACAGTTCCGGCTTGCCGCCGCCGAATTGCTCGGCCTGTTTTTTACCGATGAAAGACCAGGTCACCGCTTCGACGAGGTTGCGCGCGGCGAGCGCTCGCTTGGCCTTGCGCGTGCGCTGCTGAATCGGCGTCAGCACCGCCTTGCGCGGTATGTCGCCGCGTTCGAAAGGCGTCAGCGGCACGCGGTCGACGCCGAGAATTCGCACCACTTCCTCGACGACGTCGGCTTTGTTTTGCACATCGGGCCGCCACGACGGCGTCGCGACTTTCACCCGCTCGCCGTGGCCGGCGACGAAAAAGCCCAGACGCTCGAGCGCACTGCGCATCTCCGGTAGCTGCGCGGCGAGACCGGTCAGGCGTTTGACCTCGGACACTGGAAAGTCGATGACGCGCTCGGGCGGCTCGACGCTGCCGGCGACGACAACCTCCGAGGGTGAGCCGCCGCAAAGATCAAGCATCATGTGGGTCGCCAGCTCCAGCCCCGGCAGCATGAAGGCCGGATCGACGCCGCGCTCGAAGCGGTAGCGCGCATCGGAATTGATGCCGAGCTTGCGTCCGGTTTGCGAAATGTTGCCCGGGTCCCACAACGCCGACTCGATCAGCACATCGGTGGTCGCCACGGAGCAGCCGGTTTTTTCGCCGCCCATGATGCCGGCAAGCGACTCCACACCCTCTTCATCGGCGATGACACAAACTGAGTCATCGAGCGTGTAGGTCTTGCCGTCGAGCGCGAGCAGCGTCTCGCCGACGCGGGCGCGGCGAACTACAAGATTGCCACGCACTTTGGCGGCATCGAACACGTGCAGCGGCCGGCCGCGGTCGAAGGTGACGAAGTTGGTGATGTCGACGAGCGCATTGATCGGCCGGAGCCCTATCGCGATAAGCCGCTTCTGCAGCCATTCCGGTGACGGCCCGTTCTTGACCCCGCGAACGAGACGCAGCGCGAAAGCGGGACAGAGCGACGGCGTGCTGCCGAACTCCAGCGCGACGTTCACCGGGCAGGGAAACGCGCCCTTGACCGGCTTGACGGCCGCATCCTTGAATTTCCCCATGTCGGCGGCGGCGAGGTCGCGCGCGATGCCGTGCACGCCGGTGCAATCGGACCGGTTCGGCGTCAGGTTGATCTCAATCAGCGGATCGTCGAGGCCAGCCCAGTGCGCATAGTTCGCCCCGACCGGTGCATCGTCGGGCAGTTCGATGATGCCCTCGTGATTGTCGGAGATTTGCAGCTCGAATTCGGAGACCAGCATGCCGCGGCTTTCGACGCCGCGAATGGTGCCGACCTGCAGCGTCATATCCTTGCCCGGGATGAAGGCGCCCGGCGGCACGAACACACCCTTCATGCCGGCGCGCGCGTTCGGCGCGCCGCACACGACCTGGATCGGATCGCCGATGCCAGTATCGACCATGCACACGCGCAGCCGATCGGCGTTGGGGTGCTGCTTTGCTTCCACGACGCGCGCGATGACGAATGGCGCGAGCAGCTTGGCCTTGTCCTCGATGCGCTCGACTTCGAGACCGATCATGGTGAGCTTGTCGGCGATCTCGCCGAGCGGATAATCGGTGTCGAGATGCTCCTTGAGCCACGCCAGGGTGAATTTCATCATCGGCGCGTATCTCCGCGCGAGCGCAGCAGAGTCACGAGCTTAATCCCCCCGCCAGCGTCGGCAGGTCGAGCGGGCGGAAGCCGTAGTGCGAGAGCCAGCGGACGTCAGCCTCGAAGAAGGCGCGCAGATCCGGCATGCCGTATTTGAGCATGGCGATGCGGTCGATTCCCATGCCCCAAGCGAAGCCCTGGAATTCGTCGGGATCGAGCCCGCAATTTTTCATCACGTTCGGATGCACCATGCCGCAGCCGAGGATCTCCATCCAGTCGTCGCCCTCGCCGAAGCGGATTTCACCCTTGTCGCGCCGGCACTGGATGTCGACTTCGAGCGACGGCTCGGTGAACGGAAAGAACGAAGGCCGGAAGCGCATCTTGACCTTGTCGACCTCGAAGAACGCTTTGCAGAATTCCTCCAGAATCCACTTCAGGTGACCGAGATGCGAACCTTTGTCGATGACCAGGCCCTCGACCTGATGGAACATCGGCGTGTGCGTCTGATCGGAATCGCTGCGATAGGTGCGCCCGGGAATGATCACGCGGATCGGCGGCTTTTGGGTAAGCATGGTGCGCACCTGTACCGGCGAGGTGTGGGTACGCAACAACAGGCGCGAGCCGTCCGGTTTCGGATTGAAGAAGAACGTGTCGTGCATGTCGCGCGCCGGATGCCCTTCCGGAAAATTGAGCCGCGTGAAGTTGTAATCTTCGGTCTCGATGTCCGGCCCGTCGGCGACGGCAAAGCCCATATCGGCGAAAATTGCGGTGAGTTCGTCGATCACCTGGGTGATGGGATGAACGCGGCCGATCTCGGCCGGCGCCTCGCGCACCGGGAGCGTTACGTCCACGCTCTCGGTGTTGAGCCGGGCCTCGAGCCCTGCATTCTTAAGTGCCTCACGCCGCGCCGTGAGTGCCGTATTAACGCGGTCCTTGAGACCGTTAATCAGCGGTCCCTTGGTCTTGCGCTCCTCGGGCGGCAACGTGCCGAGAGTTTTCAACAGCGCGGTAATCGAGCCGCTCTTGCCGAGCGCCGCAACGCGCAATGCTTCAAGGGCTGCTTCGTCGCTGGCGGCGGCGACTTCGGCCAGTATGCGTTGCTCAAGCTCGGCAGTATCGGACATATCAGTCGGCTGTGGCCGCGGTCATTCTGGCATGACCGGCAGATCGGTGTCGGACGGTTTCCCACCGGCCTGTGTGAGCATGCAATGGACCTGCCCGCGGTGATGGGTCTGGTGATTGAACATATGAGTGACAAGCATCCATCGCGGTCTTGTCCACTCGCGCTTGGTCGCGGCGGAATAGTAGGTTTGCTCCGCGGCAAGCCATGAAGGTTCGATGGCGTCTGCCCAGTCAATAATGGTCTGGTCGAACTTCGCGCGTTCGGACTTCAAGTTGTCCCAATCGGGATAGAGCGAAACCGATTCGGGGATGCCCGCCTGCGGCCGCGGTACGTCGGTGAAACGGCTCATCCAGATTCGGTCGCCCCATAATATGTGGCTCAAGGTCTTGTGGATCGAGCCGAAGAATGCGCCGCGCTCACAGCCACGTTCCTCTGCGGACAGCCGGTCGGCAACGCCGTAGAGGTTCTCGTTCTGCCAGTGATTATAGCGCGCCATGCGCTGCACATATGCGCGGTCAATCATGGCGCGCTCGATGTTGGGCGCAGCCGGTCATGACGTCACGCGAGCGCGGACTTGGCCTGCCCAACGATCGCCTCGAACGCCGCCGGCTCGCTGATCGCCAAGTCCGAGAGCACCTTGCGGTCGACCACGATGCCGGCCTTGCTTAAGCCGGCGATAAACCGGCTGTAGTTGAGGCCGAACGGCCGCACCGCCGCGTTGAGGCGCTGGATCCACAAGGCGCGGAAGGTGCGCTTCTTTCGCTTGCGGTCGCGAAAGGCGTACTGATTGGCCTTCTCCACCGCCTGCTTGGCGACCCGGATAGTGTTCTTGCGCCGGCCGTAGTAGCCCTTGGCGGCTTTAAGCACTTTCTTGTGCTTGGCATGACCGGTGACGCCGCGTTTAACGCGTGCCATGACTGATCTCCTCTTAGTCGCAAAACGCTGGAATGGACGATGGCGGCGAACCGCCCGTCATCAACCGTTCGGCAAAAAGTATTTCTTGATGTTGTCGCCGTCGGTCTTGAACAGCACGTTGGTGCCGCGCAACTGGCGGATCTGCTTCTTGGTCCGCTTGATCATGCCGTGGCGTTTGCGTGACTGGGCGTAGAGGACCTTGCCCCCGGCTGTCACCTTGAAGCGCTTTTTAGCGCCCGATTTGGTCTTGATCTTGGGCATTTGGCTCTCCTAACGATAGCGCGCCCGGGCCCCGGCCCGAGCGCCGACGATCTAACGATCGTGTGCTGATAAGCACTTATCCGCCGCCACGGCAGCCCTGATGAGCCGGGCGGTGGAAGGGCGCGGTTATGGCAGAGGCGACCGAAATTGGCAAATGCCGCCGCGAGCCTTAGCGCGGCGCCAGCACCATCACGACCTGGCGGCCCTCGAACCGGGGCTCCTGCTCGATCTTGGCGATTTTGGACGTGTCGCCCTTGACCCGATCGAGGAGTTTATAGCCGAGTTCCTGGTGCGCCATTTCGCGGCCGCGAAAGCGCAGGGTGACCTTAACTTTGTCGCCTTCCTCGAAGAATTGCTGGATCGACCGCATCTTCACTTCATAATCGTGATCGTCGATCATCGGCCGGAGCTTGATCTCCTTGATCTCGACGACCTTTTGTTTCTTGCGGGCCTCGGCAGCCTTCTTCTGGGCCTGATATTTATATTTGCCGTAATCGAGAATCTTGCACACCGGAGGGGACGAATTCGGCGCGATCTCAACCAGATCGAGCCCCGCCTCCTGCGCCATGGCGATCGCGGCGCTAATTTCCGTGACGCCGTGGTTGGCGCCATCCTTGTCAATGAGCTGGACCTCGCGGACGCGGATCTCCTCGTTGATGCGCGGGCCTTCCTTGGCGGCAGGCTGCGCGGTTCTGATTGGTCGACGAATGGTACGTTGCTCCTTTGGTTGTTGCAGCGAGCGCAGAAGATCGGGAGTTTCCCGTCATAAGTCAACGTCATTGCGCGCGGAATCGTTGGCGACCCGGTGCGTGACGTGATTAAGTTCTGTCACTCCAGGGCGCCCTTACGGCGACGTTACGCAAACTGCGATGAACGATAACAGCCTGAAATTTCTGGAAATTGGAACGGCGGATGAACGCCGCAGCATCGCGGTGCGCGAGCGCTCGGGGCAGTCTCCCGGGCTGTTTTGGCTGTCCGGTTACAAGTCCGACATGAGGGGTAGCAAAGCGGAGGCACTGGCGCATTGGGCCGAGCAAGCGGGCCGCGCCTGCATCCGCTTCGATTATTCCGGCCACGGGGAATTGGGCGGTGAATTCACCGACGGTACAATCGGTCGCTGGCTCGGCGACGCGCTTGGAGTGTTCGACGCCTGCTGCCGGGGACCGCAGATTTTCGTCGGGTCGTCGATGGGCGGCTGGCTGGCGCTGCTGCTGGTCCGCGCGCTGCGGCAGCGCCTGCAAGCGGGACCGGCATCGGTAGCGGGCCTGGTGTTGATCGCGCCGGCGGTGGATTTCACCGAGGAGCTGATGTGGAAGCGATTTACCCCGGACATCAAGCGCGAGCTCGAAGAGAACGGTGTTTGGGCGCGGCCATCCGAATATTCGCCCGAGCCCTATCTCGTCACCCGTCGGTTGATCGAAGAGGGCCGCAATCACCTGCTGTTGGGCGGCATGATCGAAACCGGATGCCCGGTGCGCATCCTGCAGGGCGTCGAAGACCCGGACGTACCGTGGCGCCACGCGGTGGAGCTGGTTTCGCGGTTGGCCAGCGACGACGTCGTTCTTACGCTGGTCAAGGACGGCGACCACCGCCTGTCGCGGCCCGAGGACATCGAGCGGCTGATCCGCGCCGTGGCGGAATTTTAGCGCTCGCCTCGCTGTCATTCCCGTTTCGCGCTCACGCCAGCGCCGCACAGGACTCGAACATCACGCCGAGCATGTCGTTGGTTCGCCAGGTCACGCGGCAAGAGCGGCGGGTGCGCCCGTGCTCGAATGTCAGTTCGAAGGTTTCCGGCACGCCGAAAGTGTTTGCCACCTTCAGGCAGGCGCCGTCGTTGGTGATGTTCTGAACGGTGCAGTGAATGACCGGCGTGCGGCTTGGCACGATAATCTTGGCACATCGCAACACCCGGGTGCGCTGAAGGGCTCTACGATTGTCGTCCATGACGCGGCCTGTGCGCAACGTGCGCTCGCTGTCGAGCGCCGGGTAACCCGCGTTTAGCCCCCAAGTCTTACGGATCGTCGAACGGCGCAACCTGCAAAAAGTTAACGGGGCGGAAGAATTCCGCCCCTTTGCCATCCCGAGCGTTGACGTTGTTACGCCATCCTGCGGTCCATGCTGATGCCGCCGGGACCATAAGCGACGACGTAAATGAAACCACCGGCCATGACGAGGTTTTTATAGAACATGATCATGTTCGTCAGATCTCCAACCGGCAAATGGATGGCGAAGGCCGTCACAAGGCAGAACAGCGCAAGGACGATGGCGGCCCATCTGGTTTTGAAGCCCACAAGAATGGCCAGGCCGCCGAGAAGATGGATCAGCATGACGATCCAAGCGGTCACGCCGGGAATCGGCACATTCACGTGCGCGAGATAGTCCACTGTTCCACTCATATTCCTCAGATTGCCGACGCCTGCCCAGATAAAAAGGCTCGACATCAACAGGCGCGCCAGCGCAGCCAAGTAGGTCTTCAGACTATCCATGGTGTTTCCCCAGCTGCTATTTCCCTGCGCGCAAGCGCAAGTGGAAGAGTACAGCGCACTCGAACGCCCACAATCGAATGACGCTTCCGGTTGGAGGGCCAAATATTCCCGCGCCCCGCGAAAGCGGAGTGCTCGCGAATGATATTCACCAAGCGTAAGCCGATGATGGCTGATCAGGACAGGAAGCGCTGCACCGCGTCGACTGCTTCCCGTTTCTCGTCAAGCACCAGGTGGCCGGCGCCCTTGAATATCTGAATGTCGGCCTTCGGAATGTATCGGCGCCAGATTTGGGACTGCTGAACCGGGATGAGACGATCGTCTTCGCCCCAGACCAGCAGCGTTGGCATCGTCAGCCGGTGCAGGTAGCGCGGCAGCTTCTTGTCCCAGGGGTGCTCCCACCACAGCCGCGCTAGCGTCGCCCCTTCGCGATAGCGCTCCCCCATAAAGTCCAGATCGGGCTTTTCCGGCAGATACGGTTTGATGACGTCGAAATTGGAAACCAGCATCGCCGGGATTTTATCGGGCGGCAGCTTGAACAGATCGGGGCCGGGATGCGCTTTGTCACGCAGCCCGGCCGGTCCGACCAGAACCAGCCGCTCGACGCGGTGGCCATGCTCGACGGCGAATTTCGCGGCCATACAGCCGCCGAGCGAGAAGCCGACCAGCCGCATCCGCTCGATGCCGAGCGTATCGAACAGGTCGAGATAGTGCATGACGTAGTCGTGCATATCGGAGATCGACGGATCGTCGGCGGATTCGCCGAAGCCCGGATGGAAAGGCACGATGACCCGGAATTTCTCCGTCCACGGCGTAGTGAAATTGATGCCGTGCCAGATACCGGCCCCGTGCAGAAACACCAGCGGCTCGCCGCGGCCGGCCGTCAGCACGACGGTCTTTACGCCGTTGATGGTGTGAACTTCGCGCTTGAACTGCGCGGGAAAGGGATTGGCCATGGGCGTCCTCCTTACTCGGCAGCCACGCGGTGGTGCACCGGCGTCCGCGTCCGCATGCGCGGAATGACGTCCTGTGCAATCAAGCTCAGATTCTTCACCACCTTCCAATTCGGCATGTTGCCGATCGCACCAAACATGACGAAGTGGTTGGTACCCATCTGCTCGGCCCATTGCTCGAGACGCTCGACAACCTGATCGGCGGTGCCGACCGCAACGAAGAACGATTCATTAATGTTGTCGAAGCTGAAGGCGCCGTGGAGCTTGTCGGCAAGCGCCGCGCGCTTCTTGAGCTGGTCGACCGAAAGATAGCCGGGCGGGGCAAGGAATGTCGGCGTGGTGCGCAGCGCATCCTCGAAGAAATATTGGATGTGCTCGATTCCTTCTTCCCTGGCTTTGGCCTCGGTTTCGGCAACGTACGTGATCACTTGCAGCGGCAGCTGTTCCGGCCGGATCTGGTGCCCATGCTCGGCCGCGCCGCGGCGCAGCTCTTCATTGAGTTCGCGTGCGCGAGTTTTGGTGACGAACACCGACGCGTAACCAAAGCCCAGCCTGGCCGCGAGATCGACGGTCTCCGGACTGCCGGTGCCGACGATGTAGCAAGGCGGGTGCGGCCGCTGCATCGGACGAGGCCAGGGATTGAGATAGCGGTAGGTGTAGAAATCGCCGTAATAGCTGGTCGGTCCATCCTGGGTCCAAGCCTGCAAGATGATGTCGATCGATTCCCGATGACGCTCGCGCGCTGTGGCCGGATTGACCGAATTGGACCAGTATTCCATGCCGGTGCCGAGCGGGAACGCGACTTCAAGGCGGCCTTGCGAGAGCACGTCAAGCATCGCGTATTCTTCCGCCAGGCGATTGGGATGTTCGAGGTTTGGCGGCGTCCCCCACACGCAAATCTTCGCGTTCTTGACCTGCGGGATGAGCGTCGCCGCGATCAAATTCGGCGCCGGCATCATGCTGTAAGCGGTATTGTGATGCTCGTTGACGACGATGGCGTCGAAGCCGAGCTTGTCGGCAAGCACGAGCTGCGAAAGATAGCGCTGATAGAGTTCATGCCCGCGCTCGGGATCAAAAAATTTGTTAGGGAAGTCGACCCACAGCGACGGGTATTCTTTCTGATTCTCCGGCAAAGCCGTGTAGTGCATGAAATGGATGAAATCGAAGCGGGCATTGCCGATCATCGTCACCTCCCTGTTGCTCGACACCGCTCGCACTCAGGGATTGGCTGAGGCGCCAAAGAGCGATGACGAGCGTCTGTCTATTCTGAGCGAGAGGTTATGAGGTCGCACGTTGAAGTTCAAGCGCACAACGTCGAGGTCATGTGAACGATGGGGCGCAGAGAGAAGAAAAATAGGAAGCGCTAAGGCGCGCTGGCACTGATGATCGATTGTTCGTGAATCGAACAAAATCCGAGTGTTCGTGAATCGAACAAATAAGGCTGGCCGGAACGTTGGACGTAAGATTGCCTGCCGCGCTGTTTGCAAGAGTGGGCGCGCGGCGTCTTGAAGGGTGGGCGGCAGACAAGTGGGCGCGATGTTAATGGCTGCTGACACCGCGCAGTACCGCCTATAGGATCGCCCTCAGGGGAAACGTTCAAGCGTCAGGCGGGGTGCCCTACCAATGACGATTGGTCGGCAT
The DNA here is from genome assembly GCA_963831165.1 of uncultured Alphaproteobacteria bacterium. Lineage (GTDB taxonomy): Bacteria > Pseudomonadota > Alphaproteobacteria > Rhizobiales > Xanthobacteraceae > BOG-931. The sequence continues at coordinate 233,140 of CAWHPC010000029.1, read as the reverse complement.
TCGATATGAGTTTGCTTCCTTTCATTGCCTCCGGTATCGGGCTCGGCGCCGTTTACGCGCTATCGAGCGTCGGCTTGGTCATTCTGTACCGGGCATCGGGAACGTTGAATTTCGCCTTCGGTGCGTTTGGCGGCGTCTCCGCGTTCCTGGCCTGGCAGCTGACGCAAGACGATGTTCCCGCGCCAATCAGCTGGATTGTCGGCGTCGCTGTGTCGACCGGCATCGCCTACGGCTATGGCCGCGTTTTCGCCCCTCGCCTGGCGCATCGTGACCGGGTGGTGCGCGCGATCGCCACGCTGGGTTTGGCTCTCTTCCTTTTTGGCGGCATGGCGCTTTATTGGGGCGTCGGCGTGGCTCGACGTCTTGTCTTGCCGACCGACCTGGATTTTGTTGTGCTGTTCGGCGTCAGGCTGACAGTGACACGCCTCATCGCGCTCGGGCTGTCGCTGGCCATGGCCGCCGGCGTCGGTTTGCTGTTGAGCCACACCCGCATCGGCCTCGGCATGCGCGCGCTGGCAAGCGACCGCCATATCAGTGCCGCCATCGGCGTACGTGTCGTTCAGATCGATTCCATTGCCTGGCTGGTCAATGGCATGTTCGCCGGCATCGCCGGGATCCTGTTGGCGAATATCAATCGGCTCGACCCCGGCACCTTGACCTTTCTGGTCATTCCCGCGATCGCCGCCGCGATCATGGCCCGTTTGTCGTCGCTGCCGGGCGCTTTCATCGGCGGGATTGTCTCCGGGCTTATCGAGGCCATGCTTATCGCCACCTCGCCCGAGATAGCCAACCTCCGCAGCGCCGGACCTTACGTCGCCGCTTTGATTTTCTTGATGATCGTCGGCGCGGGTCAGGGCGTTGGAGCGCGGGAATGAACGAAATCGCCGAGACCGACATCGCCAAGGTTGGAGGCGGCAAGACTGAAATCGGCAAGACCGAGGTCATTCGCTTCGCCTTGCCGCCCGAACTTACACCCGGCATGCGGGCCGTTGTGATCGTGGTGGTGGTCGGCATCGTCTCGGGAATTATTGCGGCAACCTGCGGCGGATATTGGTTGTCCAATTTCACCCAAGCCTATTGCATGGTGATGGCCGTGCTCGGCTGCGCGCTGCTTTATGGACAACTCGGCCTGGTCTCGCTTTGCCAGTGGGCGCTGGTCGGCGTCGGCGGCTGGGTGAGCCTGCGTGTCTATCACTACATTCATCCGCCTTTTTTCGTGACCATACTGGCCGGCGGCGTCGGTGCCTCGGTGATTGGCATGATCTGGGGATTGCCGGCGCTGCGCATGCGCGGGCTGTACCTGGCGCTAGTCACGCTGATGCTCGCGGGCGCGTTTCAAACTCTGGTCTTCGTCATCAGCTTTCCGGTCGGCGGGCCCGATTTCCTCGGCCAAGTTGGCGCCAGCGGCAACGACCGCATCAACATGGCGCGCCCGATCTTTGCTTCCAGCGATACCGCCTATTTTCTGTTCGTTGCCGTGGTGACCGTGCTCTGCATCTTTCTGGTCGAGGCGCATCGCCGCACCAAGCCTGGACGCGCCTGGGCCTTGATCCGCAAGAGCGAACAAATGGCGATCGCATCCGGCGTCAGGATCGTGTTCTACAAGGCATGGGCATTTGCACTCTCAGGCTTCGTCGCCGGCGTCGCCGGTGCGCTGTTGGCCGGCCTGTTCGGCCAGCTCGACGCCTCGGCCTTCCCGACGACGAACTCGATCGTGATTTTCATCGGCACGTTGTTGGGCGGCTATGACGTCTGGCTTGGCGCGTTTTTAGGCGGCCTTTTGACACGCTTCATTCCGGCGCTGCTGATTGACCTCAACGTCAACACCAATGTCGGCTTCATGCTGTTCGGCGCGGCCTTATTGTTCGCCTTGCGCGATCCGCTTGGCCTCGGCGGCCAGCTGACCATCCTGGCCGAGCGGCTCTACGGCAAATTCCGTGTCGGCGCGCCCCATGATCGAGATCGACGCGCTGACCGTGCAATTTGGCGGCATCACGCCGCTTGATGCGCTCGACGCCCAATTCGACGCGCCAATTTGCGGGCTCATCGGTCCCAATGGCGCGGGCAAGACGACTTTGGTCAACGTGCTCTCAGGCTTCGTCACGCCGGTCCAGGGCACGATCCTGTTGAACGACACTTTGTTGCTGCCGCTGTCGCCGCGCCACCGCGTCGGCATCGGACTGCGCCGAACCTTTCAGCAGGAGGTTGTGGTCGATGAATTGACGGCGATAGAAAATATCCAGGCGATCGCGGATCACGTCTCTGCCGACCGCGCCAGTGCCCGGCGCGAGGTCGACTCGGCGATCGAGTTTGTCGGTCTCGGCGAGCGACGCAATGCGCTCGGCCGTCAGCTCAATCTGTTCGAACGCCGCATGGTCGAGATCGCCAAGACCCTGATCGGCCGGCCCAAGGTCATCCTGATGGACGAGCCGGGCGCGGGCCTCAACGAGACCGAAACCGAGCGGCTCCGCCGCCTGCTGGTCGAAATTCCCTCGGCGTTCGATTGCCAGCTTGTGCTCATCGACCACGACGCCGATCTCATCGCTTCGGTCTGCGTCGAGACGCTGGTGCTCGATTTCGGTAAGCGCCTTGCGATGGGGCCAACCCGTGCGGTGCTCGACGATCCCGTCGTGCGCCACGCCTATCTGGGACGCGAGTAGGCCGATGGCGGAGTCGGAACTGACAGTACGTAATCTGTTTGTTGCGCGCGGCGGCCGTCCGGTCCTGCGCGATGTCTCGATCAGTATTCCGCCCGGAGAAATCACGGCGCTGCTGGGCGCCAACGGGGCCGGCAAATCGACACTGGTTCTGACCATCGCTGGGATATTGCCGGCGCTGAGCGGCGATATTTCCTGCGGCGGCCTTCAATTGCTGGGGCAATCCCCCGATGCGGTGCGGCGGCACGGAGTGGCCCTGGTGTTGGAGGGTCATCCCGTTCTCATCGGCCTCTCGGTCCGCGATAATCTCGCCGCTGCCGCCTTGATGCACACGCGGCGCGACGCCGATCGCGAAATCGAGGCGGCGCTGGAAATTTTTCCGGAGCTGCGAAACCGCCTCTCGACCCCGGCGCAGCTTCTGTCCGGCGGCCAGAAACAGATGGTGGTGATCGCCCAGGCGATGATCTCGCGGCCGCGCTACCTTCTGATCGACGAATTGTCCTTCGGACTTGCACCGTCAATCGTCAGCCGGTTCGCCGAGACGATACAGACCATCGCCCAGCGCGGGATCGGCATTCTGCTGATCGAGCAATTCACCACCTTGGCCTTGAGCTTGACCAAACGCGCCTACGTCATGGAACGCGGCACCGTCGCATTCGCGGGCAGCTGCGAGGAATTGCGGCTGCACCCGGAAATCCTGCACGGGGCCTATCTGGCGTCAGCGCAGGTAACAGCGAACGCGCCGCCGGCCTAGTGTCGAAGGCGCATCGGCACACACACACGTACAAAAACATCGAGGATTTCCACAGCCGTTGCCGGCAACGGAAACCCTCAATACGTGTCTTAGCGGCCGTAGCGATGACAGCGACTGCCGCCGCCGGTTACTGGGCCGTGTCGGAAATCTTGATTCCCAGCTTCTTTTCCAAGGCCTCGATGTTGGCGAGACCCGGATCGGCATCGGCCACACAACCTTCCAGGTTCTTCCATTTGCCGTCATGAAGGGTGACCGTGCGCGTCACATGGTTGGGATTGTGCTCGGTCGCTTCCGGACCGCCCCAATACCACGGCATGCAGAGAATGTCGGTCTCATACGGCGTCATGTTTTGAATCGCGGCCGTCACCGTGTTGCGGTTGACGTCGTCCGGATTCTTGATCGTCAGCATGGCCCTAACCGCAACTCGAGCCGCGATATAGCCAGCCTGCGAGAAGCTGTCGCGCAGCACCTTGCCGCCGTAAGCGTCCATGACAGCGATCCAGTTCTGATTATCCTTGCCTTTGCTGTCGAGCGGCGCCAGCTCGGCGTTCACCCACAAGCGATCGTTCCAATATTTGGCATCGATCGCGTGGGGGAAACGAACCGTGTAATATGACGTCGGCGTGGTCCACTTCATCTTTGCGGCACCATCCTGTTGTTGGACGGCGTCCAGGATTCTCGCGCCGGTATCGTCAGTGCCGTAAATCATGATGGCATCCGCGCCGGTCGCCAGGAATTGCAAGACCAGCGAACTGTAGTCGGGGGAAACCGGGTCGGAATAGATGCTCGTCACCTTGACGCCGTATTTCTTGCCCCACTCTTCCAATCCTCGGCAGCTATAGTCGGAGCCGGGGAATTTCGGTATCGAGCAGACGAGGGTCTTGGCTCCCAGTTTACGCCGCGCGTAATCGGCGCCGCCAATTCCGCTTTGACGCGGGCCGGCGTTGACCTCCGCGATGTTCTTCGACTGATAACATTGCGACGGAATGCCGAGGCCGATCTCGAGGACATTTTCCTTGAGGTAGTAGTTGGCATTGGGGATGCACTCGATGAAGCTGGTGCTCCCGATCAGCACGTAGACGCCTTCGTCGCCGACCAGTTTCTTGGCGGCCTGCGCCGCCACGTCGAGCTGACTCTGGTCGTCTTCGTCGTGATAGGTGATCGGCCGGCCGTGAATGCCGCCGTTGGCGTTGACGCAATCGAAATAGGCCCGCGCGGCGTCGTCAGCTTCCTTGAAGCTGCCGATGCCGCTCATTGAAGTCACTGCACCGATCGGAATCGGCTTTCCGGTGGCCTTCTGTCCGGTATTTTCACCGCAATCCGGTTTTGCGAACGCCGGCGCTGCGCTGAGCCAGAGCCCAAACGCAAGTGCACCAATCGAAAGCAGAAAAATCCGCTTCATTGCTTTCCTCCCTGGGCTTCGTTTTTGTGAGTTTTTTTTTGTTTTTGAGCTGTTCTAGTGCGGCGTTCGCTCTTGCGATCCACCGCGACCCCACGTTGAAATTGTATGTGTGGAAGGCGAGCGGGGTCAATCAGCGTCTTTCATTTGTAATAATGTGGGCAGGATGCCACGTTTCACTGATCTGTCGGTCTCGCGGCCCAACCTGACCCTGACCGCCTGCCCGAACCGATCCTCGTTTGGCGGCGAACGCTCGTCTTCAGCGCGCTTCTTCGATCGTGAAGTTCAGAAATTGAAATGCCGGATCGGCAATCCAAGATGCGCGCGGCCGACCGGCGCCCAGAAGTTCTCGAACAGCGACGAGGGATGCGCGCGATACATCTGCACATCGCGAAAGTAGCGCTCCATCCGGCTGCCTTTGCGCGTCACCGACGTGCCGGCGTTCTTGAACAAAAGCTCGACGGCATCGCACGCCATGCGGCCGGCCTGCTGCATCATCGCCCACAGCCGCAGGTTCTGCTCGACGGTGATCAGCGTGCCGTCGGCCGCCCAGCGCTGGCACATCTCCATATAGACCTCGCCGCCGCGGATCAGCAGATTCTCGGCGGCATCCGCCAGAATCATCGCCTGCCCGAGCGCGCGCTGGAAATCCTCGTGCTCGGCCCGCGGAATGATCGGCGGAAAGGTCGTCTTTTTGCTCCGGATGAGGTCTTCATATTCGTCGAGCGCCGCCTTGGCCGCGCCGATCACCGGCGTAATCAGCGACATGTGATAAGGACCGGAGACACGCCCGAGATACATCGGGTTGCCGTGGAGCCGCGTTCCCGGTGTGCCGTCGCGCATGTCTTCCGGCCGAGTAAACATACCCTGCAACGGCACCGCATGATGCGCCGGCACGAACGCGTCCTTGACTTCGACGCTGTGCGAGCCGCTGGCGCGCATGCCCAACGTTTGATCGCCGCCCCAATCGTCGAGGATGTGCAGTTTGTTGCGCGGCACCGCAACACAAAAGACTTCCGGCGGGCCGTTGGCGGCGCGCAGCAGCGCGCCACAGACTAGATGTGTGGAGTACGGTATGCCCGAACAGAAATCCCACAGGCCGCTGAGCCGATAACCGCCTTCGACCGGCGTGAGCACGCCGCTCGGCGGTACGCGGTGGGGCGCGGCAAAGTGCCCGTCGGCTCCGAACAATTCGCGCTGCGCCTGTTCGGGCCAATGCGACGCAATCAGAAAAGGATGCGAGGCACAGAGTGCAAGGCACCAGCCGGCCGACGGATGGCCATGCGAGATTTCAAGCATCGCGCGGTAAAAGGTTACGATGTCGAACTCATAACCGCCGAACATGCGCGGCTGCACGATCCGATAGAGACCGGCGTTCAAGAACGCCTGGTGCAGCTCGGGCGAATAGCAGCCGCGTTCATCGTTTTCCGCCTGCTGTTGGCGCAGCAGCGGCTTGAGCGCCGAGGCGCGCGCGATCAGTTCTTGCGGTGTGAGATCGGGCTCTGGGACCGGCAATAGAGTCCGCACAGTTCGCCGTTCCGCGAAAGCCACAGTCATTTGTCTGTCCCGCGTTCTGCGTGGATTATTTCAGCGTGCAGCATAGCGGCATTTTTGGATGAAGGTAGATCGAAAGTCTGAAAACCCGGGGCGGGCGGAGCCCCAAGACAAGCCTCCTTGCCCATGCTAGTTTTCGCCGCCCAACCAAGGGAGGAAGAGATGCACAAAGTGGCACTAGGGGCGGTGGTTATGGCGTTCGGCGTGTTGAGCGCGTCGGCGGCTTTTGCGCAAATGAAAGTAACCAGCGATGACATCAAGAATGGCGCCGTCGGTACCAAGGCCATGGAGGCCAACGTCTTCGGATGCGACGGCAGTAATGCTTCGCCGTCATTGAAATGGACCGGGGCGCCGGAAGGCACCAAGAGCTTCGCGATAAATTTATATGATCCCGACGCGCCGACCGGCAGCGGCTTCTGGCACTGGGTGGTCTTCAACATTCCGGTGTCAACAACGTCGATCCCGAAGAACGCCGGTGACGTAAAGGCCAAGCTGATGCCCGAAGGCGCCATTCAGAGCCGCACCGACTACGGCGCAGACGGTTATGGCGGCATGTGCCCGCCGAAAGGCGACAAGCCGCATCACTATACTTTGACGGTTTACGCGGTCGACGAAGACAAGCTGCAGTTCGCCAAGGACGATATGGTGTCAGCCGCCGTGGTCGGCTTTGAACTCCATTTCCACTCAAAAGCCAAAGCGGCGATTCACTGGACCTATGGCCGGCCCAAGTAACCGGCGCTTCTCGTGACAAGTGCGGGGCGGCTATCTTAAGCCGCCCCTTTTTTTGACATTGGCGCGGCCGACGCACGATAGGCGCTCGGTCTCGCGCCCATGATGCGCGCAAATCGGCGATTGAACGTCGATAGATCGTTGAAGCCAGCTGCGAACGCGATAGCGGAAATGCTGTCGGCCGTGCGGCGCAGCTGCACCGCGGCGCGATGAAGCCGCATATGCAGAATGTACTGGTGCGGCGTCATCCCGACAACGGCGCGGAAGGTTCGCAAGAAGTGATACGGGCTCATCGCCGCCACGCCGGCGAGGCCGGCAAGCGAGAGCGCCTCGTGCGCATCGCGCTCAATCCGATGCAACGCCGCACTGATCCGGCGCTCATCGGATCGGCTTGGTGCCGGCGGCCTGCGGGCCGGTCCCGCGAGGATCGTAACAACCGCACCAGCAAGACGGAGCGCAATTTCCGCAAGCTCCCCCGCATCGCCGTCGTCTCGCGCCGCCTCGGCCGCGGCGACGACCGGCAATAGACCCGGCAGCGGCGGCAGGCGCGGCATCCCAAACGCCGTCTGCCGTGCGCCGGGCACGGCGGCCGTAACGTCTTCCAGAAACTCCGGCGCAAACTTGAAGGACAGGCAACGGTCGCCGCTGCTGTGGTCGTGGCTGCATTCGAACCCGTGGCAAGGACTGCCCAGCAGCAGCGCGCCCGGGGCCAGCACCGCCGACCCGACCGTCGACCGATACCGGAACGTACCGGCGGTCACGATCGCGATGCATCCGACGTCGTGTTCTTCTTCGAACGTCCGGTCGCGGGGCCCGGCGCTGCAGATCACGTCCTGTGCGCGCCAGCCGGGGCCCGATGCCAAAACTCGTGACGTGAGCGCCATGGCGAAGATTAGCAATTTTTCCCAAGCGGCGGCGAATCCCGCAGGCTATCTCCAGCAATCATACGACCCAATGAGTGTTCCGACTATGACGGCCGACACATTCATCGAAGCCCTTTCCAGCACGGCCGCGGCGGCGGACCGCGCCGACAAGATGAAGCTTTACGGCTGGCTGATCGGTCGCTGGACGATGGACGCGACCGTTTATCGCGACGACGGTACTCGGCATCAAGGTCCGGGCGATATTTACTTTGCTTGGGTGCTTGAAGGCCGCGCGATCCAGGACGTCTGGATTTTGCCAGGCATTTTCTACGGTACGACGCTGCGCGTGTATGACCCGGGCATCGATGCCTGGCACATCCTCTGGAGCGACCCGATGCGGCAAGTCTACACGCGCCAGATCGGACGCGCGCAGGGCAACGACATCGTTCAGCTCGGCAACAACGATGCGGGCGAGCCGGTTCGCTGGAGTTTCACCGCTATCAAGCCCGACTCGTTCCGCTGGATCGGCGAATGCTCACGCGACAACGGGCACACCTGGCAGATGCAGGCTGAGTTCGACGCGCGGCGCGGGCAATAACTTCAACAACTTAACCTTCGAGGAGCAAATGTGATGATCGACCACGTTTCCATCGGTGTCCGCGATATTGCCAAGTCCAAGCAATTCTACGACGCGGCACTGAAGCCGCTTGGCTATCAGTGTCTGAGCAAAAGCGACGGGTCGCTCGGCTATGGAGCAGAGACAGTCGCGCTTTGGATCAGTACGGCGGATCGTCCGGTTCCGCCCGACATGAAATCGGGCCTGCATTTCTGCTTCACCGCTCCGGACCGCCGCAGCGTGGAAGCGTTCCACGCCGCAGCGCTAAAGACTGGTGGCCGCGACAATGGCAAGCCGGGATTGCGCGACGATTACGGGCCCAACTACTACGCCGCCTTTGTCGTCGACCCGGACGGCTACCGCATTGAGGCCCATTCGGGCTAAGCGGCGCGTGCGCGCTACTGCGAGGGTGAAAACGGCGCTGGAAGCATGAACACGCTTTCCTGATGGACCAGGTATGGCAGGATCGACGGTACGAACGCCTGCCATTGCGGATCCTTGCCGAGCTTGCCGCGCTGCTGCGTCCGATGCGCGAAATCTTCGTAGGCCCACAGGAAAACCACCGAGTTCAAGACTCCCGATTCCTTGGTCCAGCAACCAATGAGCTTGGCGTAGCGGCTGATGATGGCGAGCCCGTTCTCTTCATAGATTTTCAAAAACTCGGGCGCCTTGCCGGCGTGCAACTGATAGGTACGCAGTTCGTAGATCACTGACCTTGGTCTCCTGTTTGTTAAGCTGACTGGAAACGTAGCGGCGGGACGAACCTGCGGCAACGCAGTTATTGCCGTTGCACCGCGAACTGATGTATCCATGGCGAGGCCGCAGAAACGGCAAAGAGCGCTCGTTTCGCTGCGGCCCACGAGAACAAATCGCTGTTTCGTACCGCAGCCCCGGGGCGAACGGAGCAATGCCGTGACCAGACTTCAAGCACTCAGCCGCCGATCGTTTCTGAAATCGTCCGCCGGCAGCCTTGCTGCAGCAACGTCGCTTGCGGGATACCGCAGCGCCGCGGCCAAGGAGCCGATTCATTTTGCGACCTGGTCGGCCGCGGTCGATACCGTCAAAAGTCATCTCGCCGCGTTCGAGGCCAAGACCGGGATCGCGGTCGAATACGCAAACACGCCTTGGGCGCAATATCGCGAGAGCCTCATCACCAAGTTTGTCGGCGGCGCGCCGATCGATACGCTCTGGGTATCGGACAGCTGGCTGCCGGAATGGGCCGAAGCCGGCTGGATCGTGCCGATCGATCAGTACAAGGACCTGACCAAATACAATGCCGACGTCGAGCAGTTCTGCGTCGATTCGATGAGCTACAAAGGCAAGCAATACGGCATCACCTATTACGACGACTTCATGGCGTTCATCGTCAACGACGACATGCTGCGAAAGGCTGGCATTTCCGCTGCACCGGCAACCTGGTCGGACGTGAGCGAACAGGCCAAGGCGATCAAGGCCAAGGGGCTTAGCGACTATCCCATCCTCATCGGCATGGCGCAGGAAACGTGGCTCATCGAGTTCATGTCTGCGCTGGTGTTTTCAAACGGCGGCCGCTTCACCGACGACAAGGGCAACGCGGTTATGCAGCAGCCGAACGGCGGCGCTGCAGCAGCGCTCACCTGGCTGGTCGACCGGGTACAAAAGGACAAGACGCTGTCAGCTTCATGCGTCGAGACCGGTGAGCTCGCGGCGCTCAAGAGCTTTTCAGCCGGACAGCACGCGTTTGCCCTGCTCCCCAAATATCGCCTGCGCACGCTCAACGATCCCAAGCAGAGTCAGATTGGCGGCAACGCCAAACTGGCCCTGATGCCGAAAGGGGAAAACGGATCGCATGCGACCGTCGGCTGGATGCGGTTTTACGGCATGACGCCGCGTGCCCAGGCCGACGCAGAACGCGCCGCGGAGACGATAAAGCTGATGGAGTGGTTCGGCGGCAAAGCCGACGGCGAATACAAGTTCCAGAAGCTGCTGTTCAAGGACGTCGGCGCCGGATTCGGCGTCAAGTCGCTGTTCCAGGACCCCGAAATGCGTGCGGCTTATGCCGCCTACGGCGACGTCGACCTGATTGGCGAACAGCAGAATCTGGCGCGCAAGAAGGACGTGGTGACGCCCTGGTTCGGCGAATGGCAGGATGCCAACGGCGCGGCATGGCAGCAGGCGCTGCTCGGCAAGGCATCGGCGCTCGACGCGCTGAACACTTCCGCGGCCAAGTGGACGGCGCTCAAGAAACAGAGCTAATTTACCCGGGCGCGGCAACTCCACGTCCTGCTTTTACGCTCTCCGCCGCGCGGGGCCGTCATGAGCGCGAGCGTCACCGCTGTAGTTCGCCGTCCGCTGGCGGCGATCCGCCTGCCTTACGACGAGCGGAGCGCGCTCCTTTTCATTGCGCCACTTGCGATTGTGCTGTTTGCCGTCGCCGTTTTCCCGATCGTCTACTCGTTCTACATCAGCCTGTTCGACTTGAAGCTGACCCGGCCGCGGCGCGCGCCGTTTGTCTTCTTCGATAATTATCTCAGCGTCCTCAGCGATCCCCAGTTTTGGGCCGCCGTGGAGCGCACAGTGATGTTTACGCTGATGTCGGTCGTCGCGATCGCTATCATCGCGCTGCTGGTCGCGTTGCTGCTCAACGAAGACTTCCGCGGCCGGCGGTTGCTCGGCGCCGTGCTGCTGGTGCCATGGGCGATCCCTTATGTCGCCGATGCCCTGATGTGGAAATGGATTTATGATTCAAACTATGGCGTCCTGAACGGCCTGTTGCTCCAGCTTGGCTTCATTGACAGCTACATGGTCTGGCTCGGCGATACCAGGAAAACGCTGGCGCTGATCGCCCAAGCCTTCGTTTGGAAAGAAGTGCCGCTGGCTGCGATCCTGCTGCTGGTCGGCCTCAAGACCATCCCGGCCGATCTCTACGCCGCAGCGAAAGTCGACGGCGCCAATCTCGCGCAGCGCTTCTTTCATGTCACGCTGCCGGCGCTTAAGCCCAGTTTCGCGCTTGTGGTTATCTACGAAGCCATGATGGCAATCCGGCATTTTGACCTCTTTTTCATTCTGACCGAGGGCGGCCCGGCCAACGCCAGCGACGTCGTTGCCTGGCGTATCTATGTCGAGACGTTTCGCAACCTGTCGTTCGGGATCGGCGCTGCGATGTCCTATCTGCTGTCGCTTGGCACATTGGCGCTGGCGTATATCGTTATTCGCACTTTAGCGCGGCGGATCTGACATGCCGCGGCGGCTGTTTTTATTCGCGGCATCCGTGGTGTTTCTCGTCTATGCGCTCTCGCCAATCGTGTGGCTGGTTTCCTCTTCGTTGCAGAATGAACGCGAGATCGTTTCGAAGCCGCCGCACTGGATTCCGCACGAACTGACCCTTGCAAACTTTGCCGCCATCTTTCAGGCTCGCGACAAGGCCGTCACCTACGCAACGCGGCGGGCCGCCGATCCGGCCAGCGGCGGCTTTATTCCCTCCAGCGCCAGCAATCTCGTTCCGGCCATGGAAAACAGCCTCATCGTGGCTGCCGCCGTCGTGGTCCTGAACCTGCTGATCGGCGTTCCCGCCGCCTACGCAATGGCCAAGATCCGCTTTCGCGGCCGGCAAGCGTCGATTTACGCCATCCTAACAACGCGGGTCATTCCCGACATCGCCCTTGTCGTTCCGTTCTTTCTGTTTATCCGCCAGTTGGGCCTGCTCGACAGTCTTTGGTCGCTGATCATCACCTATCTCGCCGTCACCGTACCGTTTTCGGTTTTCATTCTGGTCAGCTATTTCGAGTCGCTCCCCGATGAACTCGACAAGGCCGCCCGGGTCGATGGTTGTTCGCGGTTGCAGACTCTGACGATGGTCTTTCTGCCTCTGGCGCTGCCTTCGATCGTCGCCGTCATTCTGTTTGCCTTCCTCGCCAGCTGGAATGAGTTCCTGCTTGCCCTGATGTTTACCCAAACACCGAAGTCGCAGACGCTGCCAATCATCGTTGCTTCGTTCACCTCGGACTTCACCATCAGCTTCTCTTTCATCAATGCCGCTGGAGTGCTGGCAATCATTCCGCCGGTTATCCTGGCGTTGATCTTCGAACGCTACATCATTTCCGGTCTTACCGCCGGCGCGGTCAAAGGTTGACGAGGCCGCGGCAATGGCGCGAATTCGCTTCGTAAATGTCGCCAAGCGCTACGGAGATGTGATTGCGGTTGCCAATCTCAACCTGGAGATTCACGACCGGGAATTTGTCGTCCTGCTCGGCCCTTCCGGCTGTGGCAAATCGACGACGCTGAACATGATTGCCGGGCTGGAGGAGATTACCAGCGGCGAGCTTTGGTTCGACGAGCTGATGGTCAACGACCGGCCACCCCATCGCCGCGACGTGGCGATGGTGTTCCAAAGCTATGCGCTCTATCCGCACAAAACCGTATACGAGAACATTGCATTCGGGTTGCGGATGCGAAAAGTAACGAGCGCCGAGGTTGACCGCCGGGTCCGCGACGCCGCGGGTAAGCTTGCAATCACCCACCTGCTGCAGCGGCGCCCAAGCCAACTGTCGGGCGGCCAGCGGCAACGCGTAGCGCTCGGCCGGGCCATGGTCCGTCAGCCGTCGGTCTTTCTCATGGACGAACCGTTGTCCAACCTCGACGCCGCGTTGCGAATTTCCACGCGCGCCGAGATCAAGCAGTTGCACACTCAGATGCAGACAACGTTTGTCTATGTGACGCACGATCAGGCCGAGGCGCTGACCTTGGCGGATCGCATCGTGGTCATGAACGACGGCATCGTGCAGCAGATCGGCACGCCGGACGAAATCTATGAACGGCCCGTAAATATGTTCGTGGCCTCATTCCTGGGCAATCCGCCGATCAATTACCTCAAGGGCGAGCTGATGCGAAGCGGCGAGGAATTGCATTTCCGGCACGGCGAATTAGACCTACTGGTGCCCGGTGATTTGGCGTCCCGGCTGGCGGCGTTCGCGACCCGCACGGTTTGTGTCGGCCTGCGCGCCGAAGATGTCAGTGAGCGCAGTGCCATACCGCCGGGACAGACGATCCGGGGTCGGGTGACATCGGTGCTCCCGATTGGCTCGGATCAGTTCCTCGGGCTGGAACTTGAAGGCAATGAATTGTTCTTCCGGGTTGGCAAGGATTTGCGCCATACCGCAGGCGAAACCGTTGCATTGGCGGTCGACGTGAAGCGCCTGCACGTGTTTGATCCGGACAGCGGTCAAACCCTGCTCCGTTGAATGCTGAAAGAGTTGCCCACGTGAAGCCCGCGTCATTCGAATATCATCGGCCGCAAAGCCTTGCCGAAGTTTTCGACTGCTTCGATCAGCTCGAAGGAGAAGTGAGGCTCCTCGCCGGCGGCCAGAGTTTGGTGCCGATGCTCAATCTGCGCCTAGCGCGGCCGGACCACTTGATCGACGTAAACGACCTCGCGGAGCTGGATTATGTCCGCGAGACCGACACGGCCATCGAAATCGGAGGATTAACCCGGCATCATCGCCTCGCAACCGACCCGCAGATCAAAGTCGCGCTGCCGATACTTGCCGCGGCTGCGGAAACGATCGGCCATTACGCCATACGCCAGCGTGGAACGCTGGGCGGCAGCCTGGTGCATGCCGATCCTGCCGCGCAACTTCCATTGCTGGCTGTCCTGTTCGATGCCGAGCTCACCTGCGTTTCCCGCGGCGGGCAGCGAATCGTCCGCGGCCGTGAGTTCTTCAAGTCGCTGATGACCACTGCGCTTGATGCGAACGAGATGCTCGTCAGTACGCGGTTCTCGAAACTCCAGCAGGGAACGGGTTGGGGATTCGAATTGTTCAGCCGTCGCCAAGGCGATTTCGCCATCGTCGCAACGGCGGCACTGCTCGGCATGGACAATCATGACCGGGTCTACGATCTACGGCTCGCGATCGGCGGCGTATCCCCTACCCCGATCCGTTTTGATTCCGTGACGGACGCATTTCTCGGCCAGCGCCCGGACGAGACCTGGCTGGAGGCCATAGGCGCGGCCATCGCGCAAAACTGCGCCGTCGAGGACGACGAAAACATGCCGGCTGCGTTCCGCAAGGAACTTGCGCAGGCGTTGACGCACCGGGCTCTGTCAGCAGCTATCGGGCGTTTGCGCAAGGCAGCAGATTGATGGCGACGCACACAATCACACTCGAAGTGAATGGACGGTCGCACAACGTTCTGCTCGAACCGCGCCGCCTATTGTCGGACGTGCTGCGCGAGACACTAGGGCTGACTGGCACCCACGTCGGCTGCGAACATGGCGTTTGTGGCGCCTGCACCGTGCTGGTGGATGGACAGCCGACGCGCTCTTGCCTCCTGTTCGCAATCCAGATGGAAGGCCACGCGATCACCACCATCGAAGCGGTCGCCAAGGACGGCCATTACAGCCCGCTCCAGCAGGCGCTGCATGAAGAGCACGGCCTGCAATGCGGATTTTGCACGCCGGGCATCATCATGACGATCGAGGCGTTTCTGAAGGAAAACACCGATCCAAGCGACATGGAAATTCGCGAAGCCCTGTCGGGCAATCTCTGTCGCTGCACCGGCTACCAGAACATTGTTGCCGCCGTCCGCAAAGCCGCGGCTATGCAGAACGGCCAATCATGAGCGGCACGTCGGGATCGGAATTCCGGCAGATCGGGCGGCCGCTGCTGCGCAAGGAAGACTACCGGCTGCTCACCGGACAGGCCCGCTACGTCGATGACATCGCCGTGCTAGGCGCCCTGCACGCGCACTTCGTGCGCTCGCCGCACGCCCACGCCCGCATCCGCGCGATCGCGGCCGATCGGGCTAGCGCGATGCCCGGCGTGGTCGCCGTGGTCACCGGCCGCGATGTGCTGCAGTGGACCACCACGATGCGGATGGCGCCGCCGATCGCAGGACTCCAACCGACCGAAATCACCACGCTGCCGGTCGATAAAGTCCGTTTCCAGGGCGACCCGGTGGTCGCCATTGTCGCCGTCGACCGCTATCTGGCAGAAGACGCGGCCGAGGCGATCGAGATCGACTACGACGTCCTGCCGCACGTGCTCAATTTCGCAGATGCCGTTCGGGAGACGGCCCCGCTGGTCGACGAAAGCCTGTCGAGCAATCTGATCTCCCACCAATCTTTCCAGAAAGGCGAGGTAAGGGCCCGCATGCAGGCGGCGCACGCGGTCGTGGAAGCTGCCTTCTCGCAGCATCGACAAACTCACTTGCCGATCGAGACGCGAGGCTGTCTCGCGATCTGGGATCGCGGCCGCGAGCACCTGACCTTCCATGTCGGAACCCAGGTACCGCATCCACTGCGCACCCAGCTTGCGGCGCGGCTGCGCCTTTCAGAGTCGCAAATCACAGTCATTTCCGCCGACGCCGGCGGCGCGTTCGGCCAGAAGATCGCTCTTTACCGCGAGGAGCTTACGGTCGCCGCGCTGGCGCGGCAGCTGGGTCAACCGGTGCGCTGGCGAGAGGACCGGCTGGAGAATCTCCAGGCCGCAAGCCACGCCCGCGAGCAGACTTGCCGGGTGCGTGCCGGTGTCGACCATGGCGGCCATATCCTGGCGCTTGATCTGGCGATCGAGGAAGATTTCGGCGCGTACTGTTTCTATCCTGCAAACTATCTCGCGCGGGTCGTCGCGATGATTCTCACCGGCCCCTATCGAGTTGAGAATTATTCGTTCGACGTAAAAGTCGCGCTGACCAACAAATGCGGCGCCGGTCCGATGCGCGCGCCGATGTCGATCACCAGCTGGGTGATGGAAGGCACCATCGACGCCATTGCCCGAAAGCTCGGTCTCGACCCGCTCGACGTGCGCCGCGCCAATGCTCTGCGCCACCAGGATCTGCCCTACACGATGGCGACGGGCGAAGTGCTCGAGGACATCACCCCCGCGGAAACACTCGAGGCCGCGGTCGCCGCCGCCAACTATCGCGTGTTTCGCAACCTGCAGGCGGATGAGCGCACCAAGCAGAAATATCTTGGCCTCGGGATTTGCACGGTCGTTGAGTCCACGACCTACGGTTCGCGCTTCTACAAGTCGGCCGGCATTCCAGGCTCCGGGCATGAGGCGGCGTGGGTGCGCATTGAGCCGTCGGGCGCGGTTAACGCTTCCGTCGGCCTCATGGCGAGCGGTCAGGGCTATGAGACTGCGCTCGCCCAGGCCGTGGCCGACGGCCTCGGCGTCGATGCTGGTGCGGTTCGCATACAGCTTGGCAATACAGATGTAGCGCCTTACGGGATGGGGAGCCGGGGCGCCCGCGGCGCCACGGCCGGCGGCGGCGCGCTTTATCTGTGTGCGGACAAGGCGCGCGAACGAGTTCTCACCATTGCCACAGCGATGTTGCAGCTCAACAGTCCCGCGGAGCTGCGCATGGTCGACGGCGTGATCGAGCGCAGGATCGAGGGAAAATGGACCGATACCGGTGTGACGCTCGGCAGCGTCGCGCGCACTGCCTATCTCGATCCGGGCACTTTGCCTGAAGGCGTACCGCCCGGCCTCGACTTTTCGCTGAGCTACGATCCGCCGCCGATGACCTATTCGAATTCGACGCACGTTTGCATTGTTGAAGTGCACGTCGATACCGGCCGGATCGGCATTGAACGATATCTGGTCGCTGAAGATTGCGGTACCGCGCTCAATCCAATTCTGATGCGTGGACAGCAGCAAGGCGCGATCGCCATGGGCTTAAGCGGCGCGATGTTCGAGCAGGTCCAATATCATCCGGAAACCGGGCAAAACCTGACCAGCACGCTGGCCGACTACCTGGTGGCGACCGCGTGCGAACTGCCGGATTTCGAAATCATCCCAATGCATACGCCAAACCGCCGAACGCCGGCGGGCATCAAGGGCATGGCGGAAGGCGGCGTCATGGGCGCCATCGGCGCGATCACCAATGCGGTCAACGATGCGCTAGCGCCGTTCAACGTGACCGTGGAACGGCAACCGCTGTCGCCGCAAGCCATCCGCGAGCTGCTGCGCGGCGCAAGCCCGCCTGCGTCTAGCCTTCCTCGGAAGGAATGAAACGCTGCTGCACCTGGATTTCTTTGATGTTGGTCGGCCGGTCGAACGCCGCCGGCAACGGCTCTCCGGCTTTGCGGGGCCGGCCCAGCGCACGGAACCAGTCTTCAAGGCCGGGCGGGCTGATGAACCAAATCAGCCGCATCTGATCTGGCCCGGTGTTGGTGACTTTGTGCTGCAAGCCGCGGCCGATCAGCATCATGGTCTCTTCGCGGACGTCATAGGTCTTGCCGTCGATCTCCGCTGTGCCAGTGCCGCGGAAGCAGAACAGAATTTCGTGGCTGCGCTCGTGGCCGTGCCGGCGGATGTGAGCGCCCGGCTCCAGCACCTGAATCCCGATCGAGAAATTGTCGTAAGGCGACGTGTAGGGGCTGAATTTGTTGACCACGTAGCCGCGGGACGGCAGGGGTTGCCAATACGACTCGCCGTCGTCCGGTCCGAGCACGATTGCGGTCCCTTTGGTGAAGCTCTCCATAGGCAAACTCCTAACTGCTGCGCTTGGCGCCGCGCGGCGCGCGCAGATCCGTTACTGTCTGTGATGCCCCGCTCTCATAGCCGTAAGTCGCCATGAAATCCTCGGCGATCTGGTGCAGTTCGTCCCAGGGCGCATTGATGAAATTGTAATTGCGCACGGCGAAGGCGGGGCCGACGAAGAATTTCTCGTAGGAGGTCGCGCGGCTGGCGTGATCGGAGCCGATCAGGTCCCAGGCAAGCTTGAAGAGCTTCATGCGGTCGACGGCGCCATGCTCGCCAGCGGTCCAGTAGGTCGCAAACAGTTCGCCGAGCGCCGGATCGTCTACCACCTCGATGCTCGCCGGGAACTGGAACTGCCCGCCGCCCATCAGTTCGCGCATGATGTCGATCAGCGTGGAGTGGTTCTCCATCGCCCAATTGATCGCGGCGTAGAGATAGCGCCGGTTGTAGAGCGCAAATCCATGATCGATTTGCAGATAGGCCTCGATTTGTCCGTCGATCATGGCGTTGTAGCCGGCCTCCATGGCGGCCAGATCGCCCAAGCGTGTCGCGCACCGCGGGAATGTCGCGGGCGCCGGTTGCCTGCGCCAAAAGGCTCGCGATCGCCACCATGAAACGCAGCTTGATGCCAAAGCGTACGTTGCACTGATGATTGGCCATCACGTGAGACGGCGTCTGAATGTAGATATTCCGGCTCAGCCCGGCATTGTCGTGCACGATCACCTTTTCCCAAGGCACTTTGACGTCCTGAAACACCAGCATGCAGTCGGATTCGTCGAAGTGATAGGTCAGCGGACTGTCGAATTCGACCGTGTCGGCCCGATTGAACGGCCGCCGCGACCATAACGACAGACCGGGAAGATTGAGCGGGATGACGCAGGTGATCGACTCTTTGCGTTGGTCAGGCGCGAGCGGCATGACATTGCCGATCAGCACCTCGTGCGCATAGGCCGCGCCGCTTGCCAGCATCTTCATGCCGTTGATGAGTGACGCCGTTGTCGTCTTCGGCGGTGACGCGTAGCGCCGGCTGCTGCAGCCCCTGCGCCTGATAGTAGTCCTTGTTGCGTGCGGCTGGCGGCGGGAGAAGCGCGTAGGTGGCAAAGATGTCGTCGCGCCGCATGTGCTCGTAAATGTTCAGAAGATTGGCACGGTTGCCTCCCGGTTCGGCGTCGAACACTTCCGGCTTCATCGACAGGCCGGTAATGTTGCCGGCGATCG
This sequence comes from uncultured Alphaproteobacteria bacterium, assembly GCA_963831165.1. Classification (GTDB taxonomy): domain Bacteria; phylum Pseudomonadota; class Alphaproteobacteria; order Rhizobiales; family Xanthobacteraceae; genus BOG-931. Next base: position 213,889 of record CAWHPC010000029.1, on the reverse strand, counting down.
CATCCGGTGTCCGGCCCATCAAGCCAAAGCAGAATTCGGCGATCTTGCGGTGCGCGCGGGTCCGCCGCCGCAGATCCTCCTGCGAGCGCGGTTGCAGGTAATACATACTGTAGCGTTCGTCGCCATCGGCAAACGTCATGATGTCGCGCAGCGCCGGATCGCATTTCATGTCGTAGAGCGCGGCATAGGTGCGCGCACCGCCAGCGAAGGCCGCGATGTTGGGTCTGATCAGCAATGCGCTCGCGGCCGACATAAAGCGTGCGACCGTCGCGGATACTCTCCAGATATTCCTTTCCGGTCATCAACATGACGGCGGCGGCCCTGTGCTGCTCAGGCGACGGCAATCTTGGCCGGCTTGGCCTGATCGTGCCCGTAACTTGCCATCAAATCCTCGACGATCTTGTTGAACGCGGCCCAGTCGGTCTCGCGGAAGGAATGGTTGCGGATGATGAACGACGCACCGGCATAGAACTTCTCGTATTGCTGATGCCGCCCGGCGAACTCCGACCCAACCATGTCCCAGGCGAGCTTGAACAGCTTCATGCGCGTAAGCGCGTCGGCCTGCGGTGTTTGCCAATAGGTCTGAAAGTTTTTAGCCAGATCGGGATCGTTCATGACCGAAATATTTGCCGGCATCTGGAACACGCCACCGCCGCATAGCTCGCGCAGGTCGTCGATGAATTTGCTGTAATTCTGCGTGCACCATTCGAGCGCGCCATACATCATCCGCCGATTGAAACACACGTAACCTTCCGGACCGCCGGGCCAGCTTTCGTAAGCGTTGATTTGCCCGTTGATCATGCCGGCGAGCATCGCCTCCTGCGCCGAAATGCGGCCGAGCGTCTCCTTCACTGCCGGAACCTGATCGGCGCCCGTGGCGTTCGTGATCTTGCTGGCGAGCCCGGCCAGCAAACGCATTTTCGACCAATAGCGGACGTTCGATTGATGATTGCCGAAGCAATGGCTCGGCGTCTTGACGTAGATGTCGCGCGAGAGCAGCGCATCATCGTGGACGAAGACGCGCTCCCACGGCACCTTGACCTCGTCGCACAGCAGCATGCTGTCGCTCTCGTCGTAGCGATAAGCGAGCGGCGAATCGAGTTCGGAGATGCAGCCGAGCTCCGCCGGCTGGCGCGACCACAGTTGTAAGCCCGGCGCGTTGCAGGGGATCGCGCAGGTGATCGCCTCTTTCTTCTGGTCGGGCGCCAGCGGGATCACGTTGCCGATCCAAATTTCGTTGGCGAACACGGCACCGGTGGCAAGCATCTTCATGCCGGCAATGACGACAGCGGAATCGTCCTCGCGGACGACGCGCAACGTCGGCATCGGAATGTTCTGGCGCTGATAGAACTCGGGGTTGCGCGCCGCTTGTGGCGGAATCACTGCATAGACCGTGTAGATGTCGTGGTCGCGGATATGGCGATAATAGGCGAGGAGATTGTCTGGATGGCCGCACGGGGCTTTCAGCTCATCGGCCTTCATCGCCATACCGGTAACGAAAGACGAGACGTGATCCGGCGACCGACCGAACATGCCGTAGGTGAAATCGGCGATGCGGCGATGACCGACCATGCGCCGCTGCAGGTCGTCGCGCGAGCGGGCGCGCAGGTAATAGATCGAGTGGCGGCTGCCATCCTCCTCGAAGGTCATCTCATCGCGTAGCGCCGGATCGGCCTTCATGTCGTAGAGCGCCGCCATCGTCTGCGCGGCGTTGCGGAAGGCTGGATGGCGGGTGACGTCGTCAACCCGCTCCGATCCGATGTAGACGACGCGTCCATCGCGGATCGATTCGAGATGTTCCTTGCCGGTACGCAACATGTCAGAGACCTCCCGTGGTCGGATCGCACGCATGATGTGGCGGCGTTTCGGCGGCGTTCCGCTGACGCGGTGCATTTGGTTGCATGAAACGCTCAGGCTTCGGGATAGAAATGCGTTTCCAGCAGCAGGCAGCCGGTATCGGACTTGAATGGCCCATGGTGGACGCCGGGCGGCCGCACCGCATAGGTGTAGCCCTCGAATTTCTCGCCGCCTTTTCCTTGCGCGTCGTTGCCGACAATCAGGTCGCCGGACAGCAGGAACACTTCCTCCCAATATTCGTGCACGAACGGCGCGGTGGTGTAGACACCGGGCGCGAAGCGCAGAAACCGGGTGCGATTGCCGCGCCGTGCTTTTTCGTCGAGTTCGCCGGCGATGATCTTCTGCTGAATGCCCACGGGATAGCCCGGCGGCGTGTGCCAGCCCTTCTCCATGTCGAGCGCGTGAAATTCCTTATGGCCCTTGTGATAGCCCATGGTTTTTCTCCTAGCCCTGGTCGGGCAGCGTTTGCACCCGGTAGCTGTGCATGATTTTCCGGTGCAGCACCGGATCGTCTAATTCCATTTCAAATTTCGCCGCCGGCGCGATGCCGCCGTGGACCGCGAGCGTGCCGCAGAACATGGCGGTGCCGGCCGGCAAGTTGTTCGCGATTGCCGTACAAGCTTGAACAGCTCCGGCAGCGATCGCATCGCCGTCACCGAGCCTTCCTGATAAAGCCGCCGCTCGCCGTCAACCCCGACATAGGAACGCAGCACCAGCGCATCCCAATGCGGCGCCACATCTTCCCAGCACCAGAGATCGCGGCTGACCGGCTTGGCGCACATCTGTTTGGACAGTGACACGCCGACCGCTTCGGCTTTGCGATCGGTGTGATCCGAGCCGATACCGACGTAGGCGCCGTCCTCGAATGAATAGGCGACGCATTCAACCTCGCCGCTCGAATGCTCGCCCAGGACTTCGATGCTGTCGTCGGTGGTCAGGAGCGAGGCGGCTACACGGTAGAAAATCGGCGTCGACTTTGGCCGTTTAACGCCGATCGCCTCGAGCTCGCGGATGTGTTTTTCCAGCGCCACGACGTCGCGGCCGGTCCAGCCGGCAACGACGAGTTCGCGCACGCGGCGCACATCGAGCTTTTCTTCGCGATGCAACTGCCGACCTCCTCACCACCCTCTGCGAGCGCCACCGCAACCGATGAGCTTGTCACCACAGTAAAATTTCACAAGCGTTTTTCCAGGCACTGCAGACCGCTCCCGCGGGCAACGCGCGCAGTCATTGCGCAACCGCTATTCGGCAGCTTCCCGCCATTCAAGTTCCGGGCGAGTGAGCGACCCCGTTGCCCGCGCCGACCCGCGCACCAGTGCGGCCATGGCGGCTGAGGCCGCGGCGAACATCCGCGGCGTCAGCGCTCCGAAAAAAATGTCGTTGATCGCCCGGATTTCGGCGCTGTGGCGCGCGATTAGGCTCCGCCCCGCGCGCGTGAGTCTCAACAGCACCGCGCGGCCATCTTTCGGGTTGGCGCGTTTGGCGAGCAACCCGGCCTGCGCGAGCTTGTTGCTCTCGGTCGCGACGAAGGCGCTCGATACGTGCAGAACTTTGGCGATTGCGGTGACGCCAACGCCGCGCGTGCCTTGAAATTGTCCGACTGCCATCAGGAGCGAGTATTGCGGCGCGCTGATGCCCATGCGTGCGCCCAGATGCTCGCGCACCGTCGCCATGCGGTTTGCGATCGTGAGCAGGTCGTAGACCAGCCGGCGGAAACGGTCGTCGGAGCGGTTCTCCAGCAGCGCCGGCCGCGACGCGGTCGGCGGCAGATGAAGGCTTGCACCTTTGATCTCGCGCGCGGCCGCCGTATTGCGCCGCCCGCGACCGGTTTTGCTGCGCGCTTTAGAGATCGACATAGCCCGTGTCTTGCAGCAGCTGGCTCTCGACCGGGATATGCAAGCTGTCGTGCACGGCGTTGTAGAATTTCCAGAACCCGACGACGCAGGCGAGCTCGACAATCTGCGGCGGCGTCAGGCTCTTTTTCAGCCGCTGCAGGAGCTCGTCGGGAACGGACGTCGGGTCGGCCGATGCCGCCCGCACGTAATCGAAGCAGACGCGCTCGAATTCGTCCTTCGGCTCGATCTCGCCGGTAATCAGCGCCTGCAATTCTTCCTCGCTGACGCCCCAGCCTTCGAAATCGTCGCCGCGCGGCTTTTTCAGCATCGAGCAGCTGTGCGCAGTGCAATAGGCGCAGCCGTTGGTCGCGCAGGCGATGGCGGCAAGCTTGCGCTTGAGCAATTGATCGAGCGTCGACGAGGGATCGCGCATCACATTGCTGTTGAGCTTCCACAGTGTCTCGGCGATCTCCGGACGGTGGGCATAAAGCTTCAGCGCGTTCGGCAGAAAGCCCATGCGCTTTTTGTAAGGGTCGAGCACCGGCCTGAGCTTCGGCGAGAAATCTTCCTCCCGCACGTATGGAATAAACGGCTGGGCTTCGACCAGCACATGCGGTTTGGGCGGCGTTACCGGCTTGTTCATCGCTGTTACTCCTCTTGGTGTCGCATGACCTTCCCGGAAAACCGGTCTCCACTTTTCCGGATCATGCCTCTAAAGAAAATCCTCAAGGCGGACCTTGCCCCAGTTGACCGGCCACGCCCGCTCGAAGTCGGCGGGGTTGTGGCGCGACTTGCGGGTGGCATCGATGCCGATCTTGCCGACGGTGCGCAGCGGCGCATGTCCTTCGAGCGGCTTCCCCGACGGATCGAACGGCGAGCCGCGGGTGTGCGGCACGATGATGATATCGCGCGCCGGATCGACCCGCGTGGCGATCGCATGATAGACCTCGCGCGCATCGTCGATATTGGTATCGGGGCTGACGGCAACGACCATTTTGGTGTTCAGCCACGGTGCGCCCATCGCCGTCATCAGCGCGTCATTGACGAAGCCTTCGCGCGGATAGTCGAACTGCAAAATGCAGGACAGCGCGGCGCCCCAGGTGGGAAAGCGCACGTCGGTGACGGTCAAACCGATCTCGGTGAGCCGGTTGTACAGCACCGCCTCGTGGCACAGGCGCGGCAGCGTCTGGTGATCGGTGTCGGGCGTGGTCTGATGATTGCGGTAGATCGGCCGATCGCCGCGCATGGTCAGCGCGGTGATCTCGACCTCCGGCACCTGTTCGGAATGCGGCAGGTGATACATCGAAGGCGACGTCACCTCGCCGACCGGAAATTTTTCGCCGAGGTGCACGTAGCCCTCGACGATGATTTCGGCTTGCGCCGGGACTGTGAGTTCGATCGTCTCGCACGGCACCATCTCGATATCCTGGTCCATGATGGTGCCGACCATTTCCATTTCGCCCCACATGTCCATGTGCAGGCCGGAAAAATTGCCCATGATTTCGTAGGCCGGCGGAATGCCGAACACGAACGCGATCGGCATCCTGGTTTTGCCCAGCGCGCGGTACTTGTTCATGATGATGTGCGAGTGCGGCGTGATGAAGCTGATCAAGCCGCGCCGCGGTCCGACGGCGTAGGTGCCGGCGTGGCATGAATTGTAGAAGCCGGTTTCCGGATCGCGGATGATGTTCATCGCCGTGACGTAGGGCGCGGCGTCCACGTCCTTGTGGCGCGGGATCGGCAGGATCGTCCAATCGGCGTCGCCGCCGGTGCGGACCACTTCCTTCACCGGCCCGGTCTTGACGTTTTTCAACCCGCGCGGCGGCTGGCGCAGGCGGAACGCCAGCGTCTTCAGATAGCTTTCCGGCGTCACGCCAAGGGCGCGCGCCTGGGCGCGGCGGTTCTTCACGAACATGTCGCAGAGCCGAAAGCCGGGTTTCTCGATGATATTCTCGAACACGATCGGCAGATCGCTCTGCGCCGAGAGCGCGCCAATATCATCCAAGCGCACCGGCTTGGTGATCCGCGTGACGATATCCGCATTGGTTTCAAGGTAGCCGCGCAGGCTCGCATCGAGTGGCTGCTCGTTCGACTGCGGCGCAGGTTTGACCGCTGTTACGGCCGTCTCTGGCGGCATCACATCCCTCCAGATAGCTAAGTAAGTTTATTATGCTGGTTTACCAAGTCAACAGCCGGACCGCGCTGTCAAGCACCAGTCAGCGTGTGGCGGCAAGTGCAGCGGCGACGAGGTGATCCGGCATCTCCGGTGCGTCGACCGATCCGCGGTAGATTGCAAACAGGTTGCGAATGTTGGCGGCAATGGCCGCTGTCGGTTCGGCGCGCAGCCACCCGGCGATGCGGCGCGTGCTCCACGTTCCTCAAGCATCGTCTGCTCGATCCGTTCGCTTTCGAGCTCTGCGGTCTTGACGTCGGTGCGCAGCGCCGCAGCCGACGCGACGATGCGCCGACGGAACAGTCGCGAACGGCTTAAGCGCACGCCGGGCCCGACGGAGACTGCTGCACGATATGTTTGTGCCACTCGTCGCACGAGGCTTGCCGCCTCGCGCAACGTCGGCATCGGGCACGACGGCGCTATGAACCGCGCCGACATAGGCGCAGAACAGGAGCATGTTGACGTTGATGCCGTGCCGATCCTGGAGATCGAGGCACTCCGCCTGCACGATCGTGTCGCTGTAAACCGCGAGCGAGAACAACCAGAAACGCGACGACGGCTCGCTCACGGCGCAATCCTACTCGTCGTCCCCCGCGCGCCACCTTTTAACCAGCCCGACGTCGATATCGAACAGGTCGAGACAGCGCCCGACCGTCTGGTTGACAATGTCATCGATGGTCATGGGCCGATGATAGAAAGCCGGCACCGGCGGCACGATCACCGCGCCGTTCTCGGTGGCGGCAAGCATGCTGCGCAGATGGCCGGCATGCAGCGGCGCTTCACGCACGACCAGGACGAGACGGCGCCGCTCTTTCAACGTGACGTCGGCCGCGCGGCTCAACAAACTGTCAGTCGTGCCGTAGGCAATGTCGGACAGCGTGCGGATCGAACATGGCACGATCACCATGCCACGGGTTCGAAACGATCCTGAAGAAATCGCGGCACCGATATCGGTGTTCTGATAGGTGGCTTGCGCGAGCCCGCGGACGTGATCGATCGAGACGTCGGTCTCTTCTTTTAACGTCAGCGCGGCCGACTTCGAGACGATGAGATGCGCGGGAATTTTCTTGTCGTGAAGAGCCTCCAGGAGCCGGACGCCGTAAATAGCGCCGGAAGCTCCGCTGATGCCGACAACGATGGGAGGGTCCCGGCGCATGCCCGGAATGTGACTGCTTTGTTCGGCAATCGCAACCGCGGCCGTCGTCGCGGCGCGCATCAGTCGCTTTCAGAACGAACAGGCTACGCTTGAGCAGCTATTGCGCGGCGGCGATCTGGAACGCGCCGCCAGTGCCTTCGACCGCCTCACCGCTGCTGCTGTTGCTGCTGCTGCCATCGTGCGTGATATCGATCGCCGCCGGTTCTCCGCGCGGCGAAATCACGAAACTGTACGATTTTCCGGACTCGACGGTAAAGCGGTAGCTGGTGCTGCCGGATGGCAGACGATGGTTCGCCAGTCCGATCGGCGCCGACCAGGCCGAGACTTTGAGTACGGCGGGTCCCGGGGGCACCGTTCCGGTATAGGTCCGGCCCGCCGACAGCGTTGCCACCGGCTTGCCATTGATCTCGACGCTCGCGGCCGCCGCCCTATAAGTGAAATCGTCCGATCGGGTGATGGTGATGGCGGGCTGTCCGGGCGTGGCCGCTGTGGATGCGCCGAATTGATCCGTGACGCAGCCACTGCATGCGAGCAGCATCAACAGCAATACCGATCGATCGATGAGAGCCATGGGAAGCCCAAGCGCGGCGAATCGCCCAAGCAAATTAGGACGTTAGATGGTTACCGGAACGTTAACCGGTGCCTCGTCCGTTACAGTTGTTGTTCGTTGCCGGCACTAAGAAAAGCAGTGAACAGTGAGCCTGCCGCCTTCGCTTCCTGTGCTGTTCCTGAAAAAACCTGCACGCCCGACGCCAGCACACAGACCTGATCAGCAACATCAAGCGCCCGCGCGGTGTTCTGTTCGACCAAAAGGATACTCAGGCCCTCGTCTTTCAGCTTCATCAGCACGTCGAGGCAAAGATCGACCATTTTCGGCATCAGCCCGAGCGAGAGTTCGTCGACCAGAAGCAGCCGCGGCTCCGCCATTAGAGCGCGGCCGATGGCGAGCATCTGCTGCTCGCCGCCCGACAGCGAACCGGCCTGCTGTTTGCGCCGCTCGTAAAGCCGCGGGAAATAACCGAACACCCGATCGCGCTTGGCCGCATCGTGCGCCAGCGGCCGGGCATAGCCGCCGACGGTGAGATTTTCGCCGACGGTAAGATCGGAAAACAACTGGCGGCCTTCCGGCACCAGTGCAATACCGAAATCGACGCGATCGACCGCGCGCCGGCGCGTAATGTCGACGTCGTCGAATACAATGCGGCCGGCGTAAATGTCGACATGGCCCATAATCGCCATGATGGTCGAAGTCTTGCCGGCACCGTTGGGACCAAGCAGCGCAAACACCGAGCCGGTCGGTACGTCGAACGAGACATTATGCACGGCGCGGACTGAGCCATAGCCGCAGTTGAGGCCCTCAATGCCGAGCATGGCTTCCGCTCCCGACATAAGCCTCGCGGACGACGGCATTGCCCATTACCTCTTGCGGCGCGCCATCGCCAATAACGCGGCCGTCGTTGAGCACGATCAGACGCCGGCAGGACCGCATGACCTCCTCGAGATTATGCTCCACCAGCACGACAGTGACGCCTTGTGCGTTCACGGCGACAATGGTTTCCATCTGTCGCGATGCTTCGGTCTGATTGAGCCCGGCGAGCGGCTCGTCGAACAGAACAATCTGCGGATCGACCGCAAGCGCCCGCGCCATTTCGAGCCGCTTCATCTGACCGAGCGGCAGCGAGCCGGAAAGCTTGCGTTCGGTTCCGGATAAGCCAACACGAACGAGAATGTCGGCAGCACGCTCACGTTCGCGCTTACGGTCAACACTGAGTGCGGCGCGCAACGGATTTGCCGTGCGGCGATAGCCGGCGGCGAGCACGACGTTGTCGAGCACCGTCATCTCGCGAAACGGCCGCACCGTCTGGTGCGTCAGCGCCAGTCCCTTACGCACCCGCGCCGCCGTCGAATTTCGGGTGACGTCGTTGCCGGCCAGTACAACCCTTCCGCGATCAGGTTTGACCGCACCGGCGACGATGCGAATGAGCGTGGTCTTGCCGGCGCCGTTTGGTCCGATCAGTCCGACAAATTCGCCGGTCGCGATCGAGACAGTCACGCCGTCAACCGCATGCACGCCGCCGAAATGGACCGCAAGATCCTCGACTTGGAGGGCCGCAATCATGGCTTTGCCGGCCGCAGCGTGAGTTTTCGGGCCAGCCCCGCGAGGCCGCCGGGCGCCAGGCGAATGACCAATACCAACAGGCCTCCGAATACCAATAGGCGGTAGTCGTTGACGAAGCGGATCACTTCCGGCAGCAGCGTCAGCGCCGCGGCGGCTGCTACCACGCCGAAGGTCGATCCGATCCCTCCGATCACCACCATCGCCATGAGCAGCACTGAAAAAATGAAGTCGAACGTGTCGGCGGTGATGAATTGCGTGAAGAAGGCATAGAGGCCGCCTGCCAGCCCGGCGAGCGCCGTGCCGATGCCGAACGCCGCGAGCTTGTAGGCGCCGGCATTGATGCCGAGTGTGGCCGCGGCGTCTTCGTCCTCGCTCACCGCACGAAAAGCAAAGCCCATCCAGGATTGCTTGATATACAGGCTCAGTCCGATGGTCGCGCCAGCGAACAACAGGATCATCAGCATGTTGCCGCCGGCGCCAAGCCCCGAAGGGGGGATGCCGCTGATGCCCATCTCGCCGCCGAGCCAAGCCTGCTTGCGCACGAAGCCGGTGAACAGAAAATTCACTCCGATTGTAGTCACGGCGAGAAAATCGCTGCGCACGCGCAACGACGCGAAGCCGACCACGACGCCGGCTAGCGCTCCAACTGCCGTCGCGCAGATGAGCGAAAGCGGAAAATTCCGGGTCGCGATCATCGTCAGTGCTGCCGCGTAGGCGCCGGCGCCATAGAACGCGCCATGGCCCAGGCTGATCTGGCCGCAAAAACCGCTGATCATGTTGAGGCTGACCGCCAGCATCACGTTGAGACCGATCACCGAGAGCAGACTGATCTCGTACGCGCTCATGCAGCGCGCGCTCCGGTAAATCCCTGCGGCCTGATCATCAGGAGCGCGATCAGGGCGAGAAACGCGATGGCGTCGCGATTAAGCCAGGAGCCGATGAAAATGGTGCCATAAGCTTCCACCATTCCCAGCACTAAGCTTGCGATCAAGGTGCCACGCACGCTGCCCAGGCCGCCGAGCACGATGATGGCCAGCGCCTTGTAGCTGACCACGTAGCCGATCACCGGATCGACCAGATTATTGAGGAGCCCAACCAGGCCGCCGGCCAGTGCCGCGAGCGCCGATCCGATCGCGAAGTTCAGATAACGCACTTTGATGGCGTCGACACCGAAGCTCGCGGCGATCTTCGGCCGCGACACCGTGGCTCGCCAGGCAATGCCGATCCGTGTGCGGGTGGTGAAGAGATGCAGTCCGGCAAATACGACAACGGCGCAGACCACGATCGCGATCTGCACGGCGTTAACCCGGACGCCTTCGATGTCGAAGATCTTGAAAGCGTAGACGTTGTTCTTGAAGGTAACGCCCTGCTCGCCGAAGGCAATGCGAAACGCATCCTGCATCAGCACCAAGAGCCCGACCGAAGCGATCATCGGCACGTCCGGGCGATAGCCGAGCAGCGGTTCGTAGAGCAGGCGGTAGATGGCCATGCCGAACAGTGGTGTCACCATAAGCGCGGCGAGAAACCCAAGGCCAACGCTGCCGGACGCATTAGCGACAATGACGGTGATGTAAGCGCCGAGCGCAAACACCGCGGCGTGGGCGACATGCAGAATGCGCAACAGCCCGTAGACGAGGGTCAGACCCACCGCCATCATGGCGTACATACAGCCGAAACTCAGGCCCGTTACCGCGAGATCGACGTAGTACACCGCTCCGTCCTTAGGGTGGGAAAGGCGAGGCGCGTCTCAAACGGCGCCGGTGCCTACTTCTCAGGCGGCGCAAACGCTTCGAGATCACCGAGTTTGGCGAAGAATGTCATTTTACCGTCCTTGATGACATTGACGCTGATCGGTTGAATGATTTCGTGCAACTTGTTGAAGCCGATCAGATCGCCGGTGAGCAGCGGATAGTTCTTGGTCGCCGCCAGCGCGTCGCGCACCTTGGCCGGATCGGCGCTGCCCGCGCGTTTGATCGCATCCGCCATCAGCACGACCGCTGAATAGGTGATGGCGGCAACGTTCTCCGGCGGATAGCCGGCGCGTTTGGTGAACTCGGCGAAAAAACGCTGCAACGCCGCAGTCATTGCGCGCGCGATCGAAGCTGTCGACGATGTAGGTGCCCTCGGACGCGGGACCGGCGATATCGATGAATTTCTGTAAATCGAAGGCTTGCGAGCCGATGACCGGCGCGGTGACGCCGCCGCCGCGCAATTGCGCGACCAGCGGTCCGCCGGTGAAGAAATAACCGGTGGCGTAAACGCCGTCCGGATTGTCGCGTTTGACGCTGGCGACGATCGAGCCGAACTGGCGATCGGTCAGCGAGTAGCTGTATTTGTTCAGGACTTCGATGCCGTACTTGGGCGCGGCTTCAAGGAAGCCGTCCATCGTTGCCTGCCCATAGTCGTTGTCCATGGTGATGGCGGATATCTTTTTCAGTTTGAGATCCCTGCCAATGAACAGGGCCGTGGCGCGTCCCTGCGGCGGTCCCAGATGAACAAGACGGAACATCAGATCGCCGGCGCGGGTGATGTCCGGATGCACGCCATAGGCAGAGATCATGACGACGCCGGCATTTTGAAACACCGGCGCCGCGGCGCGTCCGGACGCCGAATAACTGGCATTGACCACGAGCTTGACGCCGTCCTCACCGATCAACTTGTTGGCGGTGAAGATCGCTTGATCGGATTTGGCCTGATCGTCATAGGAAATGAGCTGCAGTTTCTGCCCGATTTCGCCGCCGGCGGCATTGATCTCCTCAACCGCCATTTCGGCGGCGATCTTGGCGGACTTGCCGTCAGTCGCGGCGAACCCGGTCAACGGTGCCTGAAAGCCGAGCTTGATCTCGGCATTCGCGGTATTCACAGCAACAAACCCGAAGGCTGCGACACCGGCCAGGCCGATGACGGCCCGCGAGGCAAATGCCGGAGCCTTCGAAAAATGATGCCACATCGTTATCTCCATCAGTGAAAATCAGGACGGCAAGTCGCCCCGCAGCAGAACTCTATTGGTGTGCAGCAGCGCGCGGGCACGCTGCGTTGCCTGCTCGGGCGGCTGCGCCTTTTTCCAATCCGGCCGGTCACTCTCGCGCCGCGTGGCGTCGATAGCAAGCTTGGCAATGGTGCCGCCGGATTCCAGTGGCTCGGATCGGTCGGTGCGAACGCCAGGGACGACAACGAGATCGCGGTCGGCCTTCATGCGCGTCGCCATTGCCCATTCGACCTGCGCCTGATCCCAAGGATCGATGTCGTCGTCGACCACGACGACTTGTTTGATCAAATTCACCGCCGCCCAAATCGCAAACGCCGTCTTGCGGGCGTCGCCCGGTCGCGGCCGGCGCAACGACACCACTGCATGCAAACGGCCGGCACCGCCCATGCCAACCGCGACCTCGCGCACCGCCGGCACGCTGAGGCAGACCGCACGCGCCAGGCCGGCAGCAATCGCCACGCCGCCGAGCAGACAATGCTCCGGGTGATAGCCGGGAAGCACGACCTGAAACAACGCGTCATGCCGCCGCGTTAACCGGCTGAACGTCGCAACGATGCCGGCGCCGTAGTTCTCGTAAAGGCCGTGAAACTCGCTAACCGGCCCTTCTTCGATATGTTCGCCAGCATCGAGGGTGCCTTCAAGCACGCACTCACAATGCGCCGGCACCAACAGACCGGAGCCGAGGCAACACACGACCTCAAGCGGTTCGCCAAGGAGCGCACCGGCGACTTTCAGTTCATCATCGCCCAAGTCCGAGATAGAGACAGGAAGCGACCAGCACCGCGGGATGATTGCCGATGCAGACGGCGATATCGAGAGTTTCGCCGCGCGCGTGCGCTTGCCGCGCCAGCACAGCCAAATGATGGTTCGGCGCGATGCCAACGAATGCGCGGTTGCCGCCGAGCGGCATCAGGCGGGCAATCGAAAGGTTCGTCTGACCGGTGCGCCGGTCCTTGGCGACAATCGCGCCGGCGGTGATGTAAGGGCCGCGCTCGTGCTCAAAGAAACGCGGGATTGGCAGTTCGTCGATCAGCGCCGGATCGACGACGACTTCCTCCTGACAAGGTGCCGATGTCAGCACGCGGTGCGCCAGTGGCGCTTCGATCGCCGCAATAATCGCGCTTTGCAGCTTCGCCCGCGTCGTCCGAAGCCCCATCGCGAACCGCGGCAGTGAATTCAGTAAGTTGCCGACGATCGGCATCTGGTGTCCGCCGACCTGTTCGAAGCGCAGTGCTGGTCCCGCATCCGACTCCGCCAAACAGGCCGCGATCTCGAACTCGGCGCTCACCGGCTCCCCGATCGAGGCGACCTGCCCCACTGCTTCCAGCTCGGCCAGGAACGCGCGCATCGACTGCCGGGACTCAGCCGCGCTTCGGCGCCTATCGTCTTTCGCATCCCGGCCGGTTACGTCGTCCATCTGACTACCTGAAACCGATCAATCGGTGGACTGACATGGTGCTCGCCGGCGCTGCTTAAGACAATTGGAAGTGGTTGACGCCTTTGTCGCGGGCCTCGGCAATCGCCTCCGGGTAGCCGGCGTCGGCGTAACGCATCAAGCCAAGACTGGTATCGTTGGTCAGCGCCAGGCTAAGGCGCTGCTCGGCCTCACTGGTTCCATCGGCAATCACCGTCACGCCGGCGCTGGTCATATAGCCCGAATAGCCGCCGCCGCCGGAATGGATCGCGACCAGATCGGCCTGCGACGAACACATCGCCATGGCGTCAAGCAGCGGCCAATCGGCAATGGCGTCGGAGCCGTCGCGCATTCGCTCCGTCATGATGTTGGGATGCGCCATCGCGCCGGCATCGAGATGATCGCGGGTGAATGCGATCGGACCGGACAGCGTGCCTTCGCGCACCATGCGATTGACCGCGAGCGCGAGCGCGGTGCGCTCGCCATGTCCGAGCCAGGCGATGCGCGCCGGCAGACCCTCGAACGGCACATGTCGCCGCGCCAGCGCCACCCAATTGGCGAGGATGCGATTGTCCGGAAACGCCTCGAGCAGATAATCGTCGATCTTGCGGATATCGTCACGATCGTTGGCGAGCGAGATCCAGCGGAACGGCCCGATGGCGCGGGCAAACAGCGGACGCAGATACGCCTCGGTAAAGATCGGGATATCGAAAGCATCGGCAACGCCGCCGTCGCGCGCCTGGGTGCGGATCAGATTGCCATTGTCGAACACGGCGGCGCCGGCGCGCTTGAAGCCGAGCATTGCCCGCACATGGCGGACGATCGTGGCGCGGCTCTCCTTAATAAGAGTGTCTGGATCGTCCTGCCGCATGCGCCGCACCTCGGCGAGGCTTCGTGCCCGACGGCACATAGCCGTACAGAAGATCGTGCGCCGATGTCTGGTCGGTGACGACGTCCGGGACAATGCCGCGCGCCAGCAGCGTTTCGTAGATGTCGGCCGCGTTACCTTGAACGGCGATCGACGCAGCACGGCGCTCACGCTTCGCCGCTTCGACCATCGCCAGAGCATCGTCGAGATCGCGGGCGCGGTGATCGAGGTAACCGTTCGCCAGGCGTTTGGCGATGTGCTCGTCGTCGATCTCAACGCAGAGAATTACCGCGCCGGCCATCCGGCCCGCGAGCGGCTGCGAACCGCCCATTCCGCCCAGTCCCGCCGTCAATATGAAGCGTCCGGCCAGGCTATTATTAAAGTGGCGCTCGGCGATGCGGACGAAAATTTCGTAGGTGCCCTGAATAACGCCTTGCGAGCCGATGTACTGCCAATCGCCGGCGGTGAGTCCGCCCCAACAGATCAGGTTTTGCTTCTGCAGCTCGTAAAAGTTCTCCGCCTTGGCCCATTGGCCGACCATGTTGCAGTTGGCCATGATCACAATCGGCGCCTTGTCGTGAGTCTTGAGGAGGCCAATCGGCTTGCCCGATTGGACGACCAGCGTCTCGTCCTCGGACATGGTCATCAGCGTTTCGACGATCTTGTCGTGGGAAGGCCAGTCGCGCGCGGCTTTGCCAAGCGCCGCGTAGACGACAAGATTGGCCGGATCTTCGCCGACCGCGAGCACGTTCTCCAGCAGCCGGAGCAATCCTTCCTGCCGCCAGCCGCGGCAGCGCAGGTTCGATCCCGACGTAACGGTGAAGCTTTTGCTCATCGCCGCTTAAGCCAGAGCATAACGCGCGATCGGAATGCCGAGCGCGGCTTCGCATACCGGATAGACGGCGGGGTCTTTTACCGACGAACTCAGCGGCAGGTGCGACTTCTCGATATGGAAGACCGCAAGCTCGACGCCTTCTTTGATATGCCCGACGCTGACCGGCCGGCCGTCGGCGCCCAGCGTCGTAATCACATCGGGAAATGTCGCCAGACGTGAGTTGCCTTCCTCCACCGCCATGTATTCGTTCATGACATGGAGCACGAGATCGTGCGTCCCGCAGCGGATGGTAATCGTGCCGACGTCGAACGCGCCTTCGGTATAAGTAACGGCCTTGCGCGTGACCTTGCCTTCGCCGAGGATTTTTCCCGAGGTCGTGCGGCAGACCGCTTCGATCACGGCACGGCCGCCCTTTGCTTCCGCGGCCATGATGGCATGCCCGAGCTCGAGCGCGCGCGAAATGCCGCCAAGCGCCGCGTGCTGTTTCACGTAAGCGGCGCGCACCGGATTGCGGCAGCTGGCAATGAAGCCGCCGGACATGTCGGCCGCCTTGCGCAGGATCGGCGATATTTTGGCGGTGGCGCCGCGCACCACGAGCTCAATATACGAATGACTGGCGCGATGGCCGCCGACAGCGACCTGGATGGTCGCCTCCGGGCTGCTCGCCATGCCGATCGAGCCCATGTCACCGGTCGGATGGGCGCGAATGTCGCCGACCGCGTCGACGACTTTGGTGCCGAGCAGCGCCGACGGCAGCCACGCATTCATGGTGCTCGACATGCCGTTCTGGCCGATCATCAGGCCATAGATCGGCGCGCCGAGCGCGTCCTGCAGCATCTCGACTGCCTTTACGTAATCGACGCCGAGCATTTGCCATTCGGTGGTGCCGGCCGGCGCGCCGATCGCGGCAGCGGTGGCGATGAAGGCGTCATCGGGGACTTCATCCATACTCACCAGCTCGGGATGGCCGATGGTGACGGCGGCGGTGCCGAGCATGCGGCCATGATCGGCCCAGCCGCCGCCCCCGGCAGCAAACACCGAGCCGCCGCGGATCGCGGCCTCAACGTCCCGCAATCCAAGAATGCGGCCCATTAGTGCGCTCCTTGGCTCGCCCGAGCCGCGACGGGCAACGACCGATCGAGCGACTTGACCGTTTGCAGCATGACTGCCGCGCCGCGCGCGATCTGATCGCGATCGGCCCATTCCTCCGGCGCATGACTCTTGCCGTTCCGGCACGGAACAAAAACCATGGCCGACGGGCAGATCCGACACATGAACGCTGTATCGTGACCAGCGCCGCTGGCGATATCGGTAACACGAAGCCCGAGTGCATCGGCGTTCCGGTGCAATTCGGTGCGCAGTGTTGGATCGCATGCAGCGGGCGGCCCGTCGGATAAAGTGACAAGCGGCGCGCGCGACACTCGCGCCGTTTCCGCGTGCAGCTTGCTCTCGCGCTCGATCTCATCGACAAACTTTTGCGTCAGCGCCGGATTGGTGGTGCGTGCATCGATGACCAGCCGGCATTTCCCCGGCACGACATTCGCACCGCCCGGCTCCACGGTCAGAATGCCGACGGTGGCGACGAAATAATCCGGCCCTTCGGCGGCCAATCGCTCGGCGACGCGTCGTATTGCAACGACGGTGTTGGCGGCAGCGACCAGCGCGTCGCGGCGCAACGCCATCGGCGTGGTGCCGGCGTGATCGGCCGCGCCTTCGAATGTAATCTCAATGCGGCGGATGCCGGCAATGGAGGTGACGATGCCGACATCGAGCGACTGCGATTCCAGCACGATGCCCTGCTCGATGTGCAGTTCCAGAAACGCCGTGATGTCATCGCGGCGCGCGGTCGCGAAGCAATCCGGATTGCCGCCGACCCGGCGCAGCGCCGCACGCAACGTTTCGCCGTGAGACTCTGTCATGTCGAGCATTTTTGCGTCTAGCGCTCCTGCCATGCCGCGGCTGCCGATGCAGGATAAGCCATAATCGCTCGGCTCTTCGGCCAGAAAGTCGATGACTTCCAGCGTATGGTCGAGCCGCACTTGCGCGTCGCGCAAGGCGCGCGCGATTTCGAGACCGGCGGCAACGCCGGCAATCCCATCAAAGCGGCCGCCGGACGGTACGGTGTCGCTATGCGATCCGACCCCAATGACTCCGGACGCCGGATTTTTGCCTTCGCGACGCCCGATTAGATTGCCGGCTGCATCAATGCGAACTGAAAGTCCCGCTTCCGTGAACCGCTCGGCGAGCCATGCGCGCCCTTTCAGAAACAGCGGGCTGAACGAGCGGCGCGTGTAGGGGCGTTCGGGTTCGCTGATTTCCGCCAGCGCCATGATGTCGGCCCAGAGGCGATCGGCGTCGAGCGGCAGCGCGGCGGGCACGTTCGGTTCCGCTCAGTGAGCCGGCAACGACGGCGCGACGAACTTTCCCGCGCCGGGCGCGCCGGTTACATGTCCATCTGCCATCACGCAGGTGCCGCGCACAAACGTCGCAACAACACGGAACGGCAAGTCGATGCCGTCGTACGGACTCCACGACACATAATTATTGCCGCTGGCGGCGGCCTGATAACGATAAGGTTCGCGCCGCATCAGCACGACGTCGGCGTCGCGGCCGACGGCGAGCGCACCCTTCGCATGGGTGATGCGAAACAACGCGGCGGGGTTATGCGCCAGCAGCCGCGCCGCGTGGGTCAGCGGCAAATTGCGCTCGCTCAGTCCCTTCATCAGCAAAGCATACAACACTTCGAGTCCGGGCACGCCGGATGCGTTCTTGAGCATGATCTGATCGGTCTTGCGATCCTCCGACCAGCTCACGTGATCGGTCGACACGATGGTGACGTTGCCGGCGGCGAGATGATGCCAGATCGCTTCGACTTCGCGCCGCGGGCGAAGCGGCGGATTGATCTTGGCCTTGCCGCCGAGGCGGCGCACGTCGTTCTCCTCATCGAGCGTCAGATAATGAATGCACGCCTCGATGGTCGCGGCGTGGCCTTGCGCGCGGTACGCTGCCGCCAGTTCGTAGCCGCGCCCGATCGACGAGTGCACGATATGCACCGGGCAGCCGGCGCCGGCGCCAAGCTCGAACACTTCCACATCCGCTAAGGCTTCCGTAATCGGCGGCCGCGACAGGCCGTGGGCGCGATAGTCGGTAATGTTGCTTGCTTCGATCTGCGCGGTGAAGGCGCGGACCATCTCGTCGTTTTCGTTATGAATGCCGGCAATCAGCCCGCGCGGCCCGATCAGACTGAAGCACGCATAAAGAAGCTGCGGCGGAATGCGCGGGAAGCGTTGTGGGTGCGTGCCGAAGGTCGAGAACTTGAACGCCGCCGCTCCGGCCTCGATCAACTCCGCAACGCGCGCCGTCCCTTCCGTCGGATCAACCGTTGCGTACATTGCAAAATCAACGCGCGCCTGGGCGCCGGCTTCTCTCTTCTTGCGCTCGAAACGTTCCGCGTTTGCGATCAGATCGCCCTCGTCATAGGGCATGTCGACGATGGTCGTCACGCCGCCGGCGGCGGCACTCCGCGTCGACCAGATGAAATCCTCCTGGCCTTTCTGGCTGCGGCTATGGACCTGCGCGTCGATCGCGCCGGGGAGCACGAAAAATCCGGCGCCGCCGTGCTTCTCGCCGGCCGGCGGCGGGCCGGAACCGACCCGCTGCACGATGCCATCGCCGACCAACACATAACCGTCTTCGATAATCCGATCCGGCAACACCACCGTGCCCGCGAACACCTGATCGGCCATGAACGGTCTTTCTCACCAAGCGCTTCCTGCACGAACGCTTGCAGAAGCTGGCGCGCCACCGCCAGCGAGGATCGGCACTGCTGGTTCGTCCTCGCGCCACGATGTCGCGGCCGACCAGACGCTTCAAAAGGTTAATCTACGCCGCGATGCGGTCTTACGCTACGCTTTCCCGCCTTCGTGGATTTTTGTACCGGAGTAACGCGGCACCGTTACAGTTTTTCATAAACTCGCCCAGCGACTGCCCTCAGGCGCTCGACCGAGCCGGACTCCGGATGCGGCTTGACCGGCGCGAACAGGATCGAAGCCTGCCTGCCGTTCTTCCAGACAAAGATGTTGACGGCGTTGCCGTTGCCCTTGGTGCAGGAATGCTCGCCGAACGCTTCATTGCCGAGCTCGGGTATCGCCACGTGTTTGCACAAGTCCGTGCGTTTCATCATGCTGACGACAGTGTCGCGCGAGATCGCGATCACCGCGACGACCATGGTGTTGCCCGCGCGATCGAACATCATGCAGCTTCCCGCGCCGGTCCGCTGGACCATCAGCGTGCTCTTGTCGAGAAAGCCGTCGGCATCCGCGGCAGTGAGCCATTCGCAATTGCCGAACCGCTCGCTGGTCTTGCTCACATTACCGATGGCAACCCGCGCGACTTCGGTCAGCGGTCGGAGCAGCGTGTCGTCGGCACGCGAGCCGATCGGATAGACGCTGATCTGCAGAATGTAATCGCCTGACAAGGCGACGACAGAGGCTTCCTGGCGCTGCGCGCCGGCAGCGCTAGTTCCGCCCTGGCCTTCGTCGCCGATCCCGGACACTGCGTTAAGCGGCATGCGCTCGCCAAGCGTCTTGATGAAAGTCGCGTACAATTCCCTGGCGCGGTCCTTGTCGGGATTGCGGAACACAGTCATCATCATCGTGTCGCCGCGCCCGCCCTGGTAGATGCAGCCGCGGCCGTCCTGATTTGAAATCAGTGACCATTTGAGCGTCGGCATCGCGCCGGCGAGCTCCTGGGGGCTGATGAACGGGCAGGTTTCGGCAGCGAGCACGGGGTGTACCGGAACGGCTGCAATTGCAAGGAATAGAACGAGGCAAGAGAACAGACGATCGACAATACGCATAGGATAAATGACTCCAGCTGGTGGCGCGCCCGAAGGGATTCGAACCCCTGACCTCTGCCTTCGGAGGGCAGCGCTCTATCCAGCTGAGCTACGGGCGCAAAATCGCGGCGTCGCCCGTTAGATAGCGGAAGCCTGCCGGCGGCAATGGTTCAGCAACGGCGTTTCCCGGACGCTTGCCGCTTGCCAACGGGGCTCCGAGATCCGGCCCGACTTCCTCACCTGGGCGGCCGCGAAGGTCCCGGCCCTGAAGCGCATCGCTAGCCCGAAGACGCGCGTAACCGCGCTTGTGGTCCTGCGCCGCGCCGGACACGGTTTCGCGCGGGCGCCTCAGGATCGAGCTCGCCAAAGCAGTCAAGGAGCAAGAGCAAATGGCGCAGCCGGCGGAAAAGCGCGAAACGAAAACGGTCCAGATCAAGGACGGCGCGTTCAAATGGGACGACCCGCTCGACCTTGAGAGCGAGCTGACCGAGGAAGAGCGCATGGTGCGCGACACCGCGCGCGACTATGCGCAGGACAAGCTGTTCCCGCGCGTGCTCAAGGCGTTCCGCGACGAAAGCTACGATCCGGCGATCATCCGCGAGATGGGCGCGCTCGGCCTGCTCGGCTCGACCATCCCGGAGGAATACGGCGGCGCCGGCCTCGGCTACGTCGCCTACGGCCTGATCGCGCGCGAGATCGAGCGGGTCGATTCCGGCTACCGCTCGGCGATGTCGGTGCAATCGTCGCTCGTCATGCACCCGATCTACTATTACGGCTCGGAAGCGCAGCGCCGCAAATATCTGCCGAAGCTCGCCAGCGGCGAGTTCGTCGGCTGCTTCGGCCTCACCGAGCCCGACCACGGCTCCGATCCCGGCTCGATGATCACCCGCGCCGAGAAAGTCGCCGGCGGCTATCGCCTCACCGGCACCAAGATGTGGATCACCAACGCGCCGGTCGCCGACATCGCCGTGGTCTGGGCGAAGCTCGACGGCAAGATCCGCGGCTTCGTGGTCGAACGCGGCACCAAGGGATTCTCGACGCCGAAGATCGAAGGCAAGCTGTCGCTCCGCGCCTCTATCACCGGCGAAATCGTGCTCGATGGCGCCGTCGTGCCCGAAGAGAATCTCCTGCCGAACGTCTCCGGCCTCGCCGGCCCGTTCGGCTGCCTCAACGTCGCGCGCACCGGCATCGCCTGGGGCGCGATCGGCGCCGCCGAGTTCTGCTGGCACCGCGCCCGCGACTACGTGCTGTCCCGCAAACAATTCGGCCGGCCGCTCGCCGCCAATCAGCTGATCCAGAAGAAGCTCGCCGACATGCAGACCGAGATCACGCTCGGCCTGCACGCCGCGCTCCGCCTGTCGCGGCTGATCGACGAGGGCAAGGCATCGCCGCCGGCGATCTCAATGCTCAAGCGCAACAATTGCGGCAAGGCGCTCGACATCGCCCGGCTGGCGCGCGACATGCACGGCGGCAACGGCATTGCCGACGAATTCCACGTCATGCGCGTTCTCTGCAATCTCGAGACCGTCAACACCTACGAAGGCACCCACGACATCCACGCTTTGATCCTCGGCCGCGCCCAGACCGGCATCCAGGCGTTCATGTAGATTTTCCTCCCCCGCAAGCGGGGGAGGAGCGAGCGAAGCTCGCAGGTGGGGGTGAGTGTTCCGCGCTTGCGCAAGCCTCGCCGCCGCAAGCCCCCACCCTACCCTCCCCCGCAAGCGGGGGAGGAAATTGAAAGTCTCCAGGAGAAAATCCGACATGACCGAAGTGCTCGCGGCCGTCGTCACCAAATATCGCGATCCGACCGAATTGTGGAAAGTGCCGATCCCGGACCTGGCGCCGGGTTCGGTGCTGATCAAAGTCGACGCCGCGACGCTCTGCGGCACCGATGCTCACCGCTGGATGGGCCACCTCAGCGAGGAGGGCGGGCCCGATCAGCCGTTCATCGAGCCGCTGAAACTGCCCTACACGCCCGGCCACGAAACCTGCGGCACCATCGTCGAGACCCGCGGCGCCGTTACCGACATTCTCGATCAGCCGCTCAAAGCCGGCGACCGCATCATCTCGTCCTATTCGCACTGCGGCCATTGCTATTACTGCCGGGTGACGCGGCAGACGACGCTGTGCAATCAGAACACCAGCTTCGGCCATTCGCACCCGAGCAAGATCATGGGCGGCTGCGCCGAGTATCATTACTTTCCGCCGGGCGGCACCTTCATCCGCGTGCCGGAGACTGTGCCGCCGGAGCTCGCGGCCTCGGCGGCGTGCGCGCTGCGCACCATGATGCACAGCTACGAGCAGCTCGGCTTCATCGCCAGCCATGAGAACATGCTGATCCAGGGCTGCGGGCCGCTCGGCCTCTACGCGCTCGCCATCGCCAAGGATCGCGGCGTGAAGAAAGTCCTGGTGCTCGGCGCGCCGGCGGCGCGGCTTGCGGTGGCGAAGGAATGGGGCGCCGATCACGTGCTCGATCTCACCAAGGTGGAGAAATCCGCCGATCGCGTCGCCTGGGTTCGCGATCTCACCTCCGGCCGCGGCGCTGACATCGTGATGAACTGCGCCAACTCGCATGCGCTGCCGGAGGGGCTTCGCATGGCGCGGCCGGGCGGGCGGCTGGTGCAGGTCGGCGTCTCCGGCGGCGCCGACGTCGCCGTGCCGCCGATGCTGTTCTTCCGCGGCGTGCAGATCCACTCGACGGTGATGGCGGAAGCGCGGCATTTCTATCAGGCGGTGGAATTCATCGCGACCCGCGGCAAACCTTTCGACTTCAAGAAGCTCATTTCGAACACCTACACGCTCGACAAACTGACCGACGCGCTCAAAGCCATGAGCGAATTCCGCGAGGTTAAGCCGCTGATCCTGCCGCGCGCGGCGTAGAAGCTGCACTCCTTCTCCCCGCACGCGGGGAGAAGGTCGGGATGAGGGGGCGTGGACGGGCGTTCAGACTTGCTACGCTCAGAATCGCGGAGAGGCCCCAATGAAAGAGTGACCTGCGCAGGGTGCCGGGTGGGCCTTGTAAGACGTAAGACGGTAAGGCATACTACCGCGCATGAACCGCCCGACCCGCACGCCCTCTGTTTTCTCCAAGGTTTCGGTCAAAAGCCAGACCGTGATCCCGCGCGAGGTGCGCGACCGCCTAGCGCTAAAGCCGGGCGACACGTTGCGTTATCGCGTAACGGAAGACGGCGTGTTGCTTGACAAGGCCCCCGCGAACGACGCCGACGATCCGTTTGCCGCATTCTCCGAATGGTCAAGCGAGACCGACGAAAAAGCGTATGGCCGCCTCTGACGAGCAGCGATACGAGCCATTTGACGTCGTCGTCGTGCCCTTTCCTTATGCCGACCGGCTTGCTGAAAAGCGCCGCCCTGCCCTCGTCATCTCCAACCGCAAACTCGCACTTTATGGACTCGTCTGGGTCGCGATGATCACGAGCGCCGACAACGAGCCGTGGTCGAGCGATGTTGCAATCAGCGATCTCAGGCGTGCGGGGCTACCCGCTCCATCGGTCGTCCGTCCGGCGAAAATCGCGTGCATCGAACCGGCACGGATCGAACGGCGTGCAGGACGCCTTAGTAACGCGGCGGTGCGAGTTGTAAGTCAAAAGTTGCGCGGATTTCTCGGGTGACAAGTTCCAACTGCTGATCGACGAGCGAACACGTTCAACGATGTTCACTCGCAGCTACCCCGCCGCCTTCGGCTCCGCCGCATTATCCGCCGGCTTGTCCGACACCCCCGCTTCCGCGAACGTCGCCATGCCGGTGTGGCAGGCGAGCGCGGCGCGGAGCAGCGGCAGCGCTACTGCGGCGCCGGAGGCTTCGCCGAGGCGCATGTTGAGGTCGAGGAGCGGTTTTAAGCCGAGTTCGTCTAGCAGCATGCGGTGGCCGGCTTCGGCGGAGACGTGGCCGGCGAGCGCGTGCGCGAGCGTGTCGCTGCGGAGCTTAGCGAGCGGCGCGACCGCGGCCGTGCAGACGAAACCGTCGAGCAGAACCGGAATGCCGTAGCGCCGCGCCGCCAGAGCCGCGCCGAGAATGGCCGCAAGCTCGCGGCCGCCGAACGCAGCCGCGATGCGGAGCGGATCGTGGAGGATCGCGGCGTGACGGGAGAGCGCGCGGTCGATGACGCTGCGCTTTCTTTGGAGGCCATCGTCGTCGATGCCGGTGCCGCGGCCGGCCCAGCGCGCACCGCCGCCACCGAACAATGCCGCCGCCAGCGCCGCGGCCGCACTGGTGTTGCCGATGCCCATTTCGCCGAGACAAATGAGATCGCTCTCCCTCGACACCGCGTCGAAGCCGGTCTGCACCGCGGCGAGGAATTCGGCTTCGGACAGCGCGGGGTTTTCCGTGAAATCTTCGGTCGGCCGGTCGAGCGCAAGCGGAATGACGTTGAGGCTCGCGCCGGCATTGCGCGCGAGCTGGTTGATGGCGGCGCCGCCGGCGGCGAAATTCGCCACCATCTGCACCGTGACCTCGGACGGATAGGCCGAGACGCCCTGCCGGGTGACGCCGTGATTGCCGGCGAACACCAGAATGCCGACGCGGTCGAGCCGCGGCGGCGCGTGGCCCTGCCAGTGGGCTAGGAAGGCGACCAGCTCCTCGAGCCGGCCGAGGCTTTTCGGCGGCTTGGTCAGGGTGTCTTCGCGCTGCGCGACCGCGGCGCTCGCGGCCGGATATCCGCTCGGCAGATCGAGGCAGACGGCGCGCAGTTCGGCGAAGGAGGTAAAGCTGGTCATTGGTGATTCTTTCCGGTGTGAACACCCGTCATCCTGAGGTGCGAGTGCAGCGAGCCTCGAAGGATGCGGGCCGAGGTGCTGTGGCCGTCGCCCTTCGAGGGCCGCTCCGCGGCCGCCTCAGGATGACGGACCAAATACCGCGATCGCCGCTTCAATCTGAAGCAACGTGTGACCGGCAATATTGGCACGAGCCAGCCACTGCGGGCCAGCCCCGTTGGATCGCGATGGTGCCGGATCCAGGCTCGGTCGAAACTACTTCGCTACCCCTTCGACCATAAACGAAAGCGAGTCCGCGGTCTTGGCGCGGATTGCATCGACTTCTTTCTGGGCCGCCGAGTTGTGCCACGCCTGGGCTTGTTCGACGCTGTCGAACTTGATGAGGACAAAGCGCGCCGGCGGCGTTCCGTCGAGACTTGTTATTTTATCAGTGCGAATGACGAAAGTAGCGCCGCTGGCCGCAGCCGCTGCGGGCCCTTTCACCATAACCTGCTTATAGGTGTCAGCGTCGGTAATTTTCCGAATCGCAATGACAACATACGTTGGCGGCTTCACTTGGGCATGTATCCCCTCGATGACCGCGGCTCCGAGCGCGATGCCGGCAAGCAATGTCAAACCCAGTTTGTACTTGGCTTTCATGCCCTCCTCCTGTGTGATTGGAGGGAACTTTACCATGCCTAAAACGCCAGATACATGACATGGCGGCAGCGCGCCCTGAACCCGAGGGTGAAATATGATCAACCGCGGCACATGGGACGATTGGGCTCCCTGGCTCGCCAACCGCGCCGGCGAGATCAAAACGGCTGTAGTTTTTTCGACGCGGCTGCCGCTGCCGGGTGTCGCGCCGGTCGGCGGTGCCGCGATCGCGCCAGCGATCTGGGCGCTGCCGCTTGCCGGCCTCGTAGTCGGCGGCGTTGGCGCAGTCGTCTACGCGGTGGCGCATCGGCTCGGCGCGCCAGCCTGGCCGGCCGCCGCGCTTACCATCGCCGCGACGCTCGCGGTGACCGGCTGCCTGCACGAGGACGGGCTCGCCGATACCGCCGACGGCTTCGGCGGCGGCGCGACCCGCGAGCGCAAGCTCGAAATCATGCGCGACAGCCGTATCGGCGTTTACGGCGTCTGCGCGCTCGCGGTCTCGATCCTGATCCGCGCCGGCGCGCTCGCAAGCCTGGCCGATCCGGCATGGGTGGCGTGGGCGCTCCTCGCCGCGCACGGCGCCGGCCGCGCCACGCTCCCGGCTTTGATGTTCTTCGTCATGCCGGCGCGGGCCGACGGTTTGTCGGTCACCGCCGGCCAGCCGTCGCGCGAACAGGCGATCGCCGGCGCGGTGCTCGGCATTCTCATTCTTCTGATCTGCCTCGGCTTCGAGTCAGCGCTGATTGCCGCAATCCTGCTCGCGATCGCAGCCGTCGCAGTAGCGCGCTTGAGCACAGCGCAAATCGGCGGCCAGACCGGCGATGTGCTCGGCGCGCTGGAGCAGGTGGGGGAGATTGTCGTTTTGTTGGTGGCGGCGGCTTAATTCCTCATCCTGAGGTGCGCGCCAGCGGCGCGCCTCGAAGGATGCGGCCGAGGCGCTGAAGCTGCAGCCCTTCGAGGGCCGCGCTGCGCGCGGCCACCTCAGGGTGAGGGTGTCAGGATTTCCTCGGGCTCAAATAACGCGCACCGCCGAGGAGCGCGAGCGTCAGCAGCGCCGGCGCGATGGCGAGGACGAGGCTTGCGGCGGCGACGGCGGCGGTGGCGGCCCAGCCGATTGACGAGAACGCTTCGGCAAATGTCGCGACGCGCGAGGAGACCTGGCGGCGGCGGAACTGGCTCCTTTTGGCCTGGGTGCGGAACCAGAGCTGGATCGCGGTCGCCGACGCTGCGGCAATAACGATGCCGGCGGCGGTGACCAGCGCGTGCCACGGCGAGGCGATGGCGAGCACCGCGACCAGCGGCGCAAACACTGCGGCGATGATGCCAAGCACCGCCTCGATCTTGGCGCGGAGAATAAAGCCTGCCGGAACCGGCGCGGTTGCGACGAGATCGGGCGCGTCTTCGCCGGAGATGGTGAGCCAGGCGAGACCGCCGGAGAGCTGCCCCGCTGCCATCACCAGCACCGGGACGAGCAGATTGAGCGCGCTGCCGCCGGCCTGGAAACTCCGCCACAGCAGCACCGCCGGCGGCACCAGATAAAGCATCTGCATCAGCGTCTGTGACACGAGCCACGGATCGCGGCGCAGCAGCAGCCATTCCTTGCGGCGGAGCGCGCGGCGCGGCGAGGTGAGGCGGAAGATGGTCGCCCGCTGCGCACGTCTTGTCGGTGCATTCTCCGCGCCGGCCGCGGCAACCGCATATTCGCCGAAGCGCGGCGCGACCAGCGCGACCGCCGCAGCCAGCAAGGCGACGCTGATTACGAGAACGCCTGCGAGCGGACCGGCTTCGCCGAGCACCGCCCGGGCCGGCCACCAGATGACGCTGCCGATGCCGGGCGCGTGCGCGAGCAAAGTATCCGACTGCAAAACGCTCGCCTGCGACAGCGTCCCGTAGGACAGGATCGCCGCGACTTGCAGCCCGATGACGAAGGCCGCGCCGATCACGGCGGCAAGCACCTGGGCGACAAGACGCGTGCGCTTCGGGCCGATGGCGCGAAACAACGCGACCGTCATCGCGACGGCGAGCGCGGCCGCCGCCGTGCCCATGGCGATAATCACACCATAGGCTCCGAGCCAGCGCCAACCGCCGCGCACGATCAGCATATCGATGAACGGCCCGGCGAGCGGCAGCGCCATCATCGCGACTGCCAGTGCAACCGTCGAAATGCGGATGGCGAACAGCTTATGCGCCGCCGCCGGCGAGGCGAGGATGAGATCGAGATCGGAGCGCGCGTAGAACGCGCGCGTCATCGATTCCATCGCCTGCGATACCATCAGCAGCCACGACAGCAGGAGCGTCGCGGTGATCGCGATCATGGTGTGCTGGTCGGGCGCGGCATTGGCCGACGTGCCGACGACGAAGTAAGCGACCGCGTGCATGAAGACGACGAAGGCGACAAAGCCGATGATGACGCTGCGCACGCGGGCGCGGCGGCCGGCGGTCATCATCGACAGCCAGTCGCGCCACGCGAGCCGCGATTCATGCCGCGCGAACCAGACCGCGGTGCCGGGCTGCATGGTTGCCGAAAAACTCACGCCGCTTGTGCCGCCTCGGCGACGAGCGCGAGGAAGGTATCCTCAAGACTGGCGGCGATCGGCGCGTCATCGCCGCCGATGGCGACGCCGACATCATTGCCGACTTGCCGGCGCAGCTCGTCGAGCGTGCCTTCGGCGACCAGCCGGCCATGGGCGATGACGCCGATGCGGTCGGCCATGCGTTCGGCGACTTCCAGAATGTGCGTGGTCATGATGATGGTGCCGCCGTCGCGGACGCGCTCGCGCAAGACGCTTTTGACCTGGCGGGCGGAGCCGGCATCGAGGCCGGTGAGCGGCTCGTCGAGAATAATCAGGCGCGGATCGTGAATGAGCGCGCCGGCGAGCGCCACTTTCTGGCGCATGCCTTTCGAAAACGTTTCGCAACGCTCGCGCGCGTGCGCGGCGAGCCCGAGCCATTCCAGCAATTCGGCGGCGCGGGCCTGCGCCAGCTCGGGCTCGACGCTCCACAGCCCGGCGACGAATTCCAGATATTCCTCCGGCGTCAGCTTGTCGTAGATCATCGGCTCGTCGGAGATCCACGCCACCACGCGCTTGGCCGCGACCGGATCGGCGAGCGCATCGATGCCGGTGACATGGATCGAGCCGGCGTCGGGGCGGAGCAAGCCCGCGATCATGCGCAGCGTCGTGGTCTTGCCGGCGCCATTGGGGCCAAGGAGCGCGTAGAACTCGCCGCTCCGCACTGCGAGGTCGAGGTGGTCGACCGCAGGGCGGTCGAAAGTCTTAACCAGGCCGCGGATTTCGAGGGAGTGTTCTGATTGGGGGCTGTGCGGATGCATCGCGCGGCTTGCTCTCACATCATTTCCCGGATGCGGTGCAGCACCATCGCGCGTTTACGCGCGTCTTCGACGCACTATCGCGGTGCGCCGCTGTTCCGGGACCTTCGCAAACTCCGTGTCCGCAACGATCCCGGGTCAGCAGCGCATCACTTCGCTCCGCTTCGTGCTGCGCCGCGCCCGGGAAACGTGGGAAATGGCTTACTGGAGAGAGGTTTCGGGCCGGTGAATCCGCCGCCGCGTTTTTCGCGAAACCGCTTAAGCAGTGATGCGATCGAGTTCCGCGAGTTCCGCGGGCCGCGTTTGCTTCAACCGCTCACGTTATAAGCCGCAAGCGCTGCCATGTTGACGAGCTGGGCGTCGTTGGCGGACAGCGGCACGATCTGGACCGAGCGATCGAGACCGACCAGCAGCGGGCCGATCACGGTGGCGCCGCCAAGCTCCATCAGCATTTTGGTCGAGATCGAAGCCGAGTGAAACGCCGGCATGATCAGCACATTGGCGGGACCCGAAAGCCGGCAGAACGGATAGGCCTCGCGAAGCTCCATGTTCAATGCCACGTCGGCCGCCATCTCGCCGTCGTATTCGAAGTCAACGCGGCGCTTGTCGAGCAGCGCCACCGCTTCCCGCACCCGCTCGGAGCGTTCGCCCGGCGGATGGCCGAAGGTCGAAAAGGCGAGCAACGCCAGCCGCGGCTCGTAGCCGAGCGAACGCGCAACGCGAGCAGCTTCCACGGCGATGTCGGCAATATCGGCCGCGTCCGGCATCTCGGTGACCGCCGTATCGGCGACCAGCACCGTGCGGCCGCGCGCCAGCACCAGCGAGACGCCGATTACGCGATGACCGGGCTTCGGGTCGATGCAGCGCCGCACATCTTCCAGCGCCACCGAAAAATTGCGGGTGACGCCGGTGACCATGGCGTCGGCATCGCCGAGCGCCACCATGCACGAGGCGAAATGATTGCGGTCCTGGTTGACCAGGCGCTGGCAGTCGCGCTGCAGGAACCCGTGACGCTGCAGCCGTTCGTAGAGATACGCGGCATAGGTGGCGTTACGCGAAGACAAGCGCGCGTTGATGATCTCGATCCCGCCGCCAAGCTCGACGCCGAGCGCCTGCGCGCTGTCCTTGACGCGTTCCTCGCGGCCGACCAAAAGCGCGGTGCCGAGCCCCTGCTGCACGAACGAGGCCGCCGCGCGAATCACCTGCTCTTCTTCGCCTTCGGCAAAAACCACGCGCCGCGGCTGTCGCCGCAACACTTCGAACACCCGCTGCAACACGCCGGCGATCGGATCGCGGCGGCGGCGCAATTGCTGCCGGTATTCGTCCATGTCGACGATCGGACGCCGCGCTACCTTCGAATCCATCGCCGCCTTGGCTACCGCCGGCGGAATGGACGAGATCAGCCGCGGATCGAACGGCACCGGAATAATGTAA
Source organism: uncultured Alphaproteobacteria bacterium (assembly GCA_963831165.1). Classification (GTDB taxonomy): domain Bacteria; phylum Pseudomonadota; class Alphaproteobacteria; order Rhizobiales; family Xanthobacteraceae; genus BOG-931. The sequence continues at coordinate 183,678 of CAWHPC010000029.1, read as the reverse complement.
TCCGGCCCGTATTTCGGCCGCGCGCCATAGGCTGCTGCGACTTCGTCGGGCACGTCCTCGCGGGCGAGTTCGGCGAGCGCGTGCGCCGCGGCGATCTTCATTTCCATGTTGATCGCCCGCGCGCGGACGTCGAGCGCGCCGCGGAAAATGTAGGGAAAGCCAAGCACGTTGTTGATCTGGTTGGGATAGTCGGACCGCCCGGTCGCCATGATGGCGTCCGAACGCACCGCGGCGACATCCTCAACCGTGATCTCAGGATCGGGATTGGCCATAGCGAAGATGATCGGCTTCTCCGCCATCGCCTTCACCATTTCCTGCGTCACCGCGCCCTTCGCCGACAGCCCGAAGAACACGTCGGCGCCGGCCAGTGCGTCGGCGAGCGTGCGCGCCTTGGTCTTGACGGCAAAACCCGACTTCCATTGGTTCATGCCCGCGGTGCGGCCTTCGTAGATCACGCCCTTGGTGTCGCAGAGGATGAGGTTTTCCGGCCGAAAGCCGATCGCGCGCAAAAGTTCGAGGCAGGCGATCCCGGCGGCGCCGGCGCCGTTGCACACGAGCTTGGTGGTTTTGATCTCGCGGCCGGTGAGTTCGAGCGCATTGATGAGACCGGCTGCGGCGATGATGGAGGTGCCGTGCTGGTCGTCGTGGAAGACGGGGATATCAAGGAGCTCGCGCAATCTTTGCTCGATGATGAAGCACTCCGGCGCCTTGATGTCCTCGAGATTGATGCCGCCCCAGCTCTTGCCGAGCAGCCGCACGCAATTGATGATTTCGTCCGGGTCCTCTGACGAGACTTCAAGGTCGATTGAGTCGATGTCGGCGAAACGCTTGAAGAGCACGCACTTGCCCTCCATCACCGGCTTTGCCGCCACCGCGCCGAGATTGCCAAGACCGAGAATGGCGGTGCCGTTGGTGATGACGGCAACGAAATTGCCCTTGGTGGTATAGTCGTAGGCGCGGCTTTCGTCCTCGGCGATGGCCAGCACCGGAACGGCAACGCCCGGCGAATACGCGAGCGACAGATCGCGCTGCGTCGCCATCGGCTTGGTCGCCACCACCTCGAGCTTTCCCGGCCGGCCCTGGCTGTGAAAGAGCAGAGCCTCCTGGTCGGTGAATGTCGGGCGGTGCGTGCGATCACCCGGTTTCGAGCCGGTTTTAGAAGCCATTTCAATTCCTTGCTGCTGGCGCGCCGGTCGAACGAGGCGGCAAGCCGGACGTTAGCGGAAGCGACCGCCTGTGCTCAAGAGAGCGGTGGCCTACCCGGTCGCGGTATCGTAAAAGCTTCGCACGCTAGACACATTGAACAAGCGCGCGGAAGAGTAATTCCCTGCCGCGCGCCATGACCGTCGCACCCAGCCGGCAACCCTATGATCAGATTTCTTTTCCGTCTCATCGGCATTGGCGTATTGGCCCTGGCCTTTTTCTTTATTGTTTACGACGGGAACAGATCCATCGCCAACCAGCGTCTGAATTACACTAACTTGGCGCAGGCGTGGGCCATCGTCGATCAGGGCGACGTCAATCTCGTGCAGAACTGGGTGAAGCAGAAAGCGGCGTGGGCGGACCCCTTCATCCAAAAAGCATTCGATCTGCCGATTTGCGCCATCCTTGCGATCGTGGCGATGATCCTGCTCGTGCTTGGACGCAAGAAGAGACCGCTCATCGGCTATGCGCGCAACTGAGCGCGCGTCGCGCGCGATTTCCATCCCGTCGGGATTGCGCCGTGCACTTTTCGCCTTGGCAATTATTGTCCTCCTGCTGCTTGCGCTGCCTTACCTGATCGCGCCGCTTTATCGGTTCGTGCAGCCGGTTTCGACACCGATGTTGTGGCGCTGGGCGACTGGCAAACGCGTCGAGCGTATCGCCGTACCGATTGGGCGCATCGCGGCGACGCTGCCGATTGCCGTCATCGTCGCCGAGGACGGCACTTTCTGCCGTAATCGCGGCATCGATCTCGGCGCGCTCCGCGAAGCCGTGGAAGAGGCGGACGACAACATCGGCGGCGCCCGCGGCGGCTCGACCATTACCCAGCAGACGGCCAAGAACCTGTTCCTTTGGAACGGGCGCAGTTTTGTCCGCAAAGCGCTCGAAATCCCGCTGGCGATATGGCTCAACCTTGTTCTGCCGAAGCGGCGGGTGCTGGAAATTTACCTCAATATCGCCGAGTGGGGCCCGAACGGCGAGTTTGGCGCCGAGGCCGGCGCGCGCTGGGCCTTCGGCAAGTCGGCGCGCGAATTAACCCCACGTGAAGCCGCCGAGCTTGCCGCCATCCTGCCGAACCCGGTCCGGCGCAGCGCGCGGACGCCGAACGGGCTCGTGCGCCGGCTTGCCGCGCTTTATGAGAGCCGTGCCGCGGCTCACCCGGCGCTCGATGCTTGCATCCGCCCCCGCGCCCCCTAGCTTCCTGGCAGCCGTTCTTCTATAAGCGCGCCAATTCCGGGCACAGTGACCTGCACAGGAGAGCGACGTCATGGCCGTTCCGAAGCGAAAAACATCACCGTCGAGGCGCGGCATGCGCCGGTCCGCCGACGCCCTGAAGCGTCCGGCTTATGTCGAGGACAAGGATTCCGGCGAATTGCGCCGTCCGCACCACATCGATCTGAAGACCGGCATGTATCGCGGCCGTCAGGTGCTCAACAAGAAGGCCGAGGCATAGCGCTTCGGAAGCGCCATGTTTATTTTGGGCTTTCCTCTGCTGCTTGTTCCTTTCGCCATTTACAACATCGTCGCATTTCTGACCCCGGGCGTCGGCTGGACCACCCCAGTGACGACCGTACATATGATGTCCGGCCAGGATTGGGTGCTGACCTGGGAGGACATGCTGCTTGCCTTCGCAATCCTGTTGCTCGCGGTAGAGATCATCAAATCGACCCGCATGGGGATGCGCTCGATCGTCGATCACGTGCTCGCCATGGCGCTTTTCATCGTCATGCTGGTTGAGTTTCTGCTGGTGCAACGGGCCGGCACCTCGACGTTTTTTCTGCTGACCATGATCGGCCTGGTCGATGTGCTGGTCGGCTTTATCGTCAGTATCCGTAGCTCGCAGCGCCAGGTCGAAATCGAGACTGAGCGGGCCTGAGCGACCGCTGCCGTTCCTGCCAACTCCCGGCAAATTCGACTCACATCTTTTGCAGGCTGCCCCCGGTGGCGGGCGACCTAAATTATGTTGCCTGGAGACAATTCCTTTTTTCACGTTGCTTCGGCAACGTTCGAACTGCTCATGCGCATGCGGTAGGGCGCGTAGTTTAAGAATCGAAGCTTTGGGTGCCGATTGCCCAATGTCCGCTTTACTCGGCAAGTGAACGCTCTCCGGCGCAATCTCCGCATCCGCTAAGGGCCGGCCGATTGACTGTATCTTTCGACATGCCATCGGCAGTTTGCCTGTGCGCCGCTAGCGAACGCCGCTAAACCGCCGCAAATGAGACCAACCATAAGCTGAAGTGCGGCAGCAAGCTTCCGGACTTGCGCACGGCGCGACGGTTCGCGAACTAGGCAGGTCATTCTTAGATGCGATGGGCGGCCCTTTCGTCAATGTCACTTGTGGTCGCTGGTGGCTCAAGGCAGTCACTATAAAGAGGGGCCCAGACACACCAGCCATTAAATGCTCAGCTTTATGCGCGTCCGACTCAGAAAAGGAGCCACGGGCCATGAAGACAGTGCGATGCTTTCAGCGCTTAGTGAGTGGTTTGATGCGTTTGGGCGCGGGCTCTGCCGCTTTTCTTCTAACGGTTTTTTTGCTCCCCTCGACAGCTTCTGCTCAATCGTTCGATATAAGCAGCGAGAGCCTGACCGTGACCGTGAAGTGCTCGCCCACCGAGGTGCAGCTGACCGGCATCAAGGGCAAGACCGGCAAGAAGGATTTTGAATACCTCAACGGGACGCCTTCCCTCCTGTCGTTCGGGCTCAACAATTCCGATCCGACCAACTATTACAATGGCACGTTTGCAAACGTCACGTGCAATTTGAGCGGTAGCGTTCTCAACATAACGGCAAACTCATCCAACGGTCTCCTTGCTTTCTGGATCAGTATTGCGCCCGATGGCGCCAAACCCGTCGTGATCGTGAGCACGCAGGTCACGTACCAGGGCCCCTCGACCGGCACCGCCGCACCGACTGCGTTTTTCAGAGCCCGGTTCCCCAGCGTCCAGTTCAATGTTCCGAATTCCGCGATGCTGCCGGGCAACGCCATGGCCATGGTGCCGCAGATGGTCGGGACCGTGGTGCCGCTCGCCAACGTCACCAAGGGCGGCCTAGGTGCGACCTATGCCAGCGACGGCACCGCCGTTCCGCCTTCCACATTCGGGTTGCCGACCAATCAAAATGTCATGGAAATCGCCGAGGTCTATGACGGCGGCGGTGGCGGCGGTCTCTATTTCATGGATCTCAGTGGGGACTACGCCAATAATATCGCACCACTGCAGTTCAATTTGACGAGTACCGAAACGACATCAGGAACCGTTTATCAGATCACAGGATACTGGACGGCTCTCCTGAAGCTCAATCAGACGGGGTTCAATCAGTGGGTGACGCTACCCAATCTCGCCATCGGCACCCACGCCTCAGGCGATTGGCATCACGCCGTCGATTACTATGTGAGCAAGCGTTCGCCGAATTGGACCTTTCCCAACACACCGACTTGGTTTCGCGAAGCCGCAGGGATCTACTTGCTTGGTGTTGCGGGCGGCGGCTCGTTTTTCAATACCTTCCCGTTCACGGCGATCAACGACAGGTATTTTGGAATTGAATTGTTCGCTTGCACCAGCACAGTCATGGTCAACGGCGCGACCAAGACCACCGGCACGCCGCCCAACTTGCCCGGACATCGCTGCTTACTGGACGTCTATAACGACGCTCAAAAGCTGGGGGTGAACGTGCTCTACCTCACGAGCTGGTGGTCGGGTGGTTACGACAACAAGGGCGACTACATCGTCGATCCGGATTTGGGAGGCGAAACGGGCCTTACCGAGGCTGTCACCGAGATTCATAGCCTCCCTAACCCTGGCTATGTGATTCTCTACATGGAGCCTTATGCAGCCGCTGCCAGCTCCGCCCTGGTATCAACGGGACCAGGCAATACTTGGCGGTCACTGCCGCGGCCGCCGATCCCGGCCGTCAACGGTGCGGGGGCTGCAATCGGGCCAACAGATATCTGCGCCGGGACTGGCGATTGCATGGCCATGCCCAACACTCAGTGGCAGGACTATCTCATCAACATCGCTATAAATACGGATCCGTTCGAACGCAATTCGATAAATCTGGTCAAAACCACCGGCGTCGATGGCGTCTTTCTCGATTCGTGGGGCTGGCAGATGAACTGGCCGGTCGGAACTTCTTCCGAGGACGTCGACTACACCTCGAAGGAGTGGACCGCGGCAGCGCTGCGCTTCGTGGATCGCTTTCGAATGGCGATTCAGCAAGGCAATTCTAATGCCATCGTGATGGGCGAGAACAACACCGGGCAGCTCCCCTTTCACTGGGACGGGGGCTCGGCAGCGGATCTGACACCCTGGGGCCCGACCTTTAAAGAGGACGCCGGTATGTTGTTGGCTTCACCCATTCGTTACGCGATGCCCAACGCAAACTTTTTCGTCAACGGCGGTGATCTGAGCGGCCTTAATCAGGTCTTCGCGGCCGGGCACAACTTGGCGCTCGGTCCTTTTTGGCTACTCGACGTAACGACCGTTCCCGCTACACAATTCGCCCCATACGGCAACTACACCTCGACTAGGACGCTGAAAACCATGAGCGGATCCGAGTTCGGCCACTGTGACGCCGATGACAGGGCTTGCCGCCGGCTTTGTTATCGCGGCCACCTCTGTGCCGTCCGACACGACAGTTGCTAAGATCACCGGTACGATGGTCACGCTGTCGCAAAAGGCGACCGAGACGGCCTCTGTCTCAGCCAAGTTTTCGTGGCCGGTACCGCAACCGAACTCGATCGTATCCAGCTACATCGGTTCGCTGATGAACATCCGCAAAACCTACGCAGACGCGCTGGTTTCTGGAACCCAGCTGCCGATGCCCGCAACGACTTCGCCCGATATCGTGGCGTACATGTATCAGGGCCAAACCAATCAGATCGTGACCATCGTAAACTACGGAAGCGCCACGGTAGGATCGGTTACAGTTAAGCTGGACCCGAGCTACGGCACGAAAGAATGGACCCAGATATTGCCTTCGACGTCGTCGAGCCCGGTCATCATTTCCGAATCATCTAGCGGAGAGGTGACTCTCACGAACGTTTTGCCCGTGCCGACTTCACGGCCGACGCCGACAACCGGTAGCATCCCTCAAATGGGTTTGGTGATTTTGCAACGTTCTTGCCCAACGCTGCCTCGCACTTCACCTTACGCTTGCGCCGCCCCACGAACCTACCCAATGACGACTGAAGTTCCGCTCATGAACGAAACATTTTCGTTCGCCGCCAATGGACCAGCTCCGGCCGGCAATTGGATTGACTGGATCGTATCGGGCACAACCACCGCGCCCAGTGGGCGCTGGACCACGGTGCAGGAAGGCTACTTCTCAGGCACTGACTACGTATCCGCCAGTATTCTTCGCGTGCAAAGTCCAAACGATCGCTCCCTGCTTTTTTATGACAACTTCGGGGGTGGCCTCTACTTCGACTACAGCGGTCAGGTAACCGTTGAATCCTTTGCTCCAGGCAAGACTGGAGGAGCGGGCCTGAGTTTCAGGCTCAGCGACAACCAAGTAACGCCGCCCGACGCCGGAAACCAGGGTTATGACCTTGTGTTGACAAATAAGCCGATGGGAACCGATACGGGCTCCGTGACTATGTATAAACGGCAGCCGCAATCGGGCGGCGGCGGCCCACCAATCCTGACGCCTTTGCAGAGCGCACCTTACCCGGTCTCTGCGGGTCAAACCTACCAGCTCACCGTCTCTACTTTTACGACCTGGGCGAATTCTGTACCGTCCTATCCGTTATCCACGACTTTCACCGTTCTTGTCGACGGAGTGAGACAATTCCAGGTGAGCGATGCGAGCTATTTTAGCGGGCGGTTCGGAGTGAACAGCTTCAATGCTGATGCACACTTCGCGTGCTTGCAGGCAAATGGGCAGGGACTGACCGACGGTGTGGCGCCTTCGGGCTGTCCGATCCCACCGCCGCCTACGACCAGACCATCATATCAAAAGTGCACGGGTCCACTCCCGAGTGGGTACTACACGTGCATGTAGCGAGCCTTTAACTCGGCGCTGCGGGTGAGCAGCGCGCGCCGTGTTGATAGACCAGATAAAGCCGGCCATCCTTCGAACTCCGGGCCTAACGGCCACGGAGATTGCTTGTTCAGGTCGGATCGAACCGCGAGGCGCTGGAGGCCCCAGAAAAGCCGACGCCGTTACAGCGAGCGCCGCAGCGCGCTACCCGCCGACACCGGCACTCGATCGCTTGAGCAATAAGCCGTGATCGCCACGTCCGGCTCGGCGCGGCGGCGCAGCCGCGTCTGCGGTAGTTGTGCCGACGTCGCGATCAGCTGCGCAAGAAAGTCGGCCCGAGGCCGGATGCTCGTGAACCGTGAAAGCGCTCGGCGCTCACGCGGCGCCAGGGGAACCAGGGCTGTGCTCATCGGCCACGCTCCTGTCCCGAAATGGGACGGTCGAGCTTCCTACAGCCCCACATCGCAAACGGCGTGCCGCGGCGCCGGTTGCATCAATTCGGCGTGCGAATTTTCGAATTCTTTAAATTGTTCCGCTACTTTGCAGCATGCCGGCCGTCTGCTGTCGCCACTTCGCGGACTGCAACAAAACAATGAGGCGACCGTGAGCAGCAACCGCCCGTCGCATCCGAAATATCACGGCGCGCCGCTTGATCGGACCGCCGCTGAAAGCAAGGCTGCCGCGGGCATAACGGCCGTCGCCGGCACTGAGGCGAACGATATCCTCGCCTCGGTGGGTGATGCGCTCTATCGCTGGGACATCGAGAGCGACGTTCTGAGCTGGAGCGCAAACGCCGGCGAGGTCCTGCTGATCCGTGATCCCGCGGCTATCGCCACCGGCCGCGCCTATGCGCAGCTGGTCGAGAAAGACAGTTCGCAAGCGCGCTTTGACGCGGTCATGCGATCCGAGCAGCGCGACGGCGGCCGCGGCGTCAGCTATCGCATCCAATATTGCATCCGGCCCGATGCCGGCTCGGACAAAAATCTTTGGATCGAGGACACCGGCCGCTGGTTTGCCGGACACGACGGAAAACCGGCACGCGCGCATGGCATCGTGCGCGTCATCAACGAGCGTTACGAAAGCGAACGCCGGCTCAACTACCTCGCCCGTTACGACAGCCTCACTGGCGAGCTCAACCGGCCCCACCTGACCGAAGTCCTGGAAAAGGCCCTCGACGACGCCATACGATTTCGTTCGTCCTGCGGCTTTCTCCTGGTCGCGATCGACAACCTGGCGCGGATCAATGAGTCCTATGGATTCGAAACTGCCGACCAGCTGATCGGCGCAGTCGGCGGGCGCATCCACAAGCTGATGCGAGGCAAAGACACGCTGGGCCGTTTTTCCGGCAACAAGTTCGGCATCGTTCTGCGGGACTGCACGCCGGACGACTTGGCGATCGCCGCCGATCGAATGCTCGCGGGCGTACGCGACGAAATAGTGCCGACCGCAACCAGCGCGATTGCGGTGACGGTGACGATCGGCGGCGTAACGGCGCCACGCCATGCCCGCACCCTGGCTGAAGTGCTGGCCCGCGCCCAGGACGCGCTCGACACCGCAAAAGCCAAGCGGCGCGGCTCGTTCTTCGCCTATCGGCCGAATATGGAGCGCGAAGCGCTGCGTCGCGAAAGCGTGCGCGCGACCGACGCGATCGTAGCCGCCCTCAATGAACGCCGGATTTTTCTCGCCTTTGAGACAGTCGTGACTGCCGTCAATCGGGCGCCGGCTTTTTACGAGTGCCTGATGCGGGTGCGCCACACCGACGGCAGCATGCTCGGAGCGAACGATATCGTGCCGGTCGCCGAACGGCTCGGACTGGTGCGCTTGCTTGACCACCGGGTCCTCGAACTGGTGGTCGAGGAATTGGTCGCCGCGCCTTCGTTGCAGGCGAGCGTGAATGTCTCGCCGGGCTCGACGACCGATCCGGACTGGTGGGCCGGACTGGACTCGCTGCTTCGCGCCAGTGCCGGAGTGGCGGAACGCCTGATTGTCGAGATCACCGAAAGCGCCGCGATCCACGACATCGACGAAACGCGCGGCTTTGTTGCCCGCGTCAAGGATCTCGGCTGCCGGATCGCGATCGACGATTTCGGCGCCGGCTACACCTCATTTCGCAATCTGCGCAAGCTCGGCGTGGATATCGTGAAAATCGACGGCGCGTTTGTAGAGAACATCGTGCGTTCCGAAGACGATCGCGCCTTCGTGCGCACGCTCATTGATCTCGCCAAACGGCTCAAGCTCGCCACGGTCGCCGAATGGGTCCAGGACGAACAATCGGCAAAGACGCTGGAAGCCTGGGGCTGCGATTACCTGCAAGGCGCCTTTGTCGGCCTCGCCTCAGTCGAGCGGCCGTGGCGGGCGCCTAATCAGTACCACGGTAGCGGGCGCTAGCGCCCGCGCGGCAATGTGACGCCGAAGTGCCGCTCAATCACGTACCGAATGTTCTCGTAGCAAGAACCCGCACGAACAACCTGCAAGGATTCCACGTTGATCAACGTCGACGATGCCTTGTATGCGTGATATTTCAGCAGCCCATGATCGATGATGACATCGGCTATCGAGCTGATTTCCGGCTCGATATCCTCGACCTTAAATTTGGTTCCGTTTAAGCTGCGATTGGCAGACGAGCCCACCAGTAGATGCCCTTCCTCGAAACTCAGCCGCGTAATCGCCGCGTGGAATCTTCCGGCATTCATGAGCATTACGACCGTATTGTTGAGAGTGCTCGCCGCTAGGGTTTCTGCATCGAGCTTTCGCAGCAGCGGATGTTCCATGCGACAAGGGGCGATGCAGCCTAACGGCAAATCGTAATCTTCGGTGATGGCTTGGACGATGTCGCGACCTCTCTGACTGCAGATGTGCAACTCGCGGTGGATTTGCATATTTCCGACCATGGCATTGAGCTTAGAAGGCGCGCGGCCTTTAGTCTGGAATATAAGCCGCAACGCGGAACCCGAGCCGCCTAGGATGGAATAGCCGACGTCATTTGGCACGATGGCGATACCGCCGGCCTTCATCGCATCAAAGGCTTTACGTGCGTCTTCCTCAACATTGAAAACGCGCAACGTTTTTCCTCAGCGGTGATGGCTCCTCGGCGGCTTCAGTTTGTGCGAAGCATCGAAGGCGATCAAGCCAAGGGTTCTTCCACTTGAGCGGAAACTCCGGAGTGGACGCCTTTGTCTACCATCCCCCGGTTTTGACAAGGACCGAAAGACAACAAAGCGCGCACGCGGTACAAAAGCGCCAGACGGCAGGAGCACAGGGTATGGCATTGAGTGACGCGGCGATCGTCGGCTACGCCGAAACCAAGATCGTCGAAAAAAGCGACCGGGACGTGTGGGAACTCGGTGCCGAAATCCTCGAAACCCTCCTCGACAAGACCGGTTTCGAAAAAGGTGAAATCGACGGACTCATTCTGTCTTCATCCATGACCGGTGCCGGCAATTGCTTCTGGTCGCAAACGACGGCGGATCAGCTCGCGTTGGAGGTGGATCATTGCCAGACCGTTGATATTGGCGGCTGTTCGCCGCTCGGTGCGCTTGCGCGCGCCGCGGCGGCGATCGATGCTGGCCTGTGCAGCACAGTGCTGTGTCTGTATGCCGACACCCAGGCTGCAGAAAACAACCAACGCATGCGGTCGTTCCAAAACGAGTGGACGACACCATTGGGATATATTGGTCCACCTGCGGCCTTTGGTCTCCTCAGCCGGCGTTACGAGCACCAGTTCGGCCTCGACTACGCCTCGCTCGGCAAGCTCGCAGTGGCGCAGCGCGGCCACGCTGTTCTCAACGAGCTTGCGGTCGCGAAATTGCGCAAACCGATCAGCATCGACGACTATCTCAATTCACGCATGATCGCGGATCCCGTCCGATTGCTCGACAGCGTCATGGTCTGCGACGGCGCGACCGGACTGCTCGTGACCGGCCGCAATGCGGCGGAGAAAAGAGGATTTTCGAAAATCGTCGTACCGATTGGCTATGGCGAGCGCACCAATTACCGCGCAGATGAGGCGATCGTCGACGTGACCGAGAGCGGACACTACATCGCCGGCCAGCGCGCGTTCGCGCAATCCGGCCTGAAACCGGCTGACATCGCATCGTTCCATCCGTATGACGATTTCATCATCGCAATCATGCTGCAGCTGGAGATGCTCGGATTCTGCAAGCGCGGGCAGGGCTGCGGTTTTATCAACGAGCACGATTTTACCCATTCCGGCGACTTGCCGCTCAACACCGGCGGCGGGCAGATTTCGGCAGGTCAATGCGGGCTCGCCGGCGGCGGCACCAATCTCGTTGAGGCGGTCCGACAGCTCCTCGGTGAAGGCGGCAAGCGGCAAGTGAAAAACACCAAGAATGCGCTGGTCACGGGAATTGGCGGCATTCCCTATGGACGGAACTGGAGCAGCAGCGTGGTAATGATCCTGACCCCCGATGCGTGAGTGGCGATGATGAACGCCTTGAACGACACCCTGACCGTCCCCCGCGAGCCGCCCAGGCCGCGCAGCTTCTCAAAGGCCTATTGGGACGCCACGCGCGAGAAGCGATTGATCGTCCAGTACGACAAGCGCAGCGGAAAGTATCAATTCTTCCCGCGCGCAACGAGCATCTACGATGGCCACAGGGATCTTGAGTGGCGCGAGGTCTCCGGAATGGGCGAGGTGTTTTCTTACACGATTGCGCATCGTGCGCGGAAGCCATTCGAGGGTCATGAGCCGTTTGCGATCGGCCTCGTTACGCTCGATGAAGGTGTGAACGTGATGGCCAATATCGTGCATTGCGGCCGCGACCGGCTGAAAATCGGTCTGCGCGTCAAGCCGTTCTGGGCGCCGCTTGCGAACGGCACGCATTTGCTGATGTTCGAACCTGACTAGCAGGATCCAAGTTATGATCCCGAACTCGCCGCCGCCGCGTTCAGACAGGCGATCGACCTTCTTCTGCATTTCATCAAGCTGACGCTTGAGATCGTCGATATCGCCGGTCTTGGTCGGCGTCTTGTTGGCTTCCGCTTCAGCAGCCTCAGCGGCCTGACTCTCGCGCCGGGCAAACGGCGCAAACATGGTGAAGGCCCGTTCGAACATTTCCATATTCCGCCGCACCTGGTCTTCCAGCGAAGGAAACCCGCCGACCCCAAATGCTTGCGCCATCTGGTGCCGGAATTTTTCCTGCTCGCGCGTCAGCGACTCGATCGAGACCTCAAGGTAGCGCGGCACCAGCATCTGCATGCTATCGCCGTAGAACCGGATCAGCTGGCGAAGAAACGCGATCGGCAGCAGGTTTTGCCCTTCTTTGTTTTCCTGCTCGAAGATGATTTGCGCCAGCACCGAACGGGTAATGTCTTCACCGCTCTTGGCATCGTAGACGACGAAATCCTCGCCGCTCTTGACCATGCCGGCGAGGTCCTCGAGCGTGACGTAGGCGCTGGTGCCGGTATTGTAGAGGCGGCGGTTGGCGTATTTTTTGATGGTGACCGGTTCTACGGTCTTGGTCGTTGGCATGATCGTGGACATGGGCTCGGGCATGAGGCTGGGACCGCGGTTCACTGTCAAATAAAGTAGGCGGTTTCCTGCGGCTGGGCTACCGTTTTGTGAGCGGGGGAACACGGGCCGGTGCGGCATGGCAGCCTTGCGGTATGCTTTCGCCTTGTCGATGGGCGGTCACATCCTTATGAAATGTTTCAATATGACATATATCAATATCGCCGCGGCTACCCCGCGCCATAACCTCTGACCCGAACCTGACCCCGAAAGGACATCCCATGAAGGACGACATTGTCATTGTCGGCGCGGTACGCACGCCGGTCGGCGCATTCAACGGGGCGTTCGGAACGGTCCCCGCCCACGATCTCGGCAAGGTCGCGATCAAAGCGGCCATCGACCGCGCCGGCGTCGAACCGCCACGGGTGTCGGAAGTGATCCTGGGTCAAATTCTGCAGGCCGGCCAGGGCCAGGGCCCGGCCAGACAGGCGTCGATCAATGCCGGCATACCGGTCGAGGTGCCGGCGTGGAGCGTCAACCAGCTCTGCGGCTCCGGACTGCGCGCGGTTGCGCTTGGCTACCAGGGCATCGTCAACGGCGATTCCGAGATCGCGGTCGTCGGCGGCCAGGAGTCGATGAGCATGGCCCCGCACTGTGCCTATCTGCGCAGCGGCGTGAAGATGGGCAATTTCGACATGGTCGACACCATGATCAAGGACGGCCTGTGGGACGCCTTCAACGGCTATCACATGGGCAATACCGCGGAAAACGTCGCGCGCCAGTGGCAGATTACCCGGCAGCAGCAGGACGAATTCGCCGTCGCCTCGCAGCAAAAGGCTGAAGCGGCCCAAAAGGCCGGAAAGTTCAAGGACGAAATCGTTCCTGTCACAGTGAAGGGCCGGAAGGGCGACATCATCGTCGATAGCGACGAGTATCCGAAGCACGGCACCACGCTGGAAGGGATCAGCAAGTTGCGGCCGGCTTTCGACAAAGAAGGCACCGTCACCGCCGCAAGCGCCTCGGGCATCAATGACGGCGCCGCCGCCATGGTGCTGATGAAAGCGAGCGAAGCGGCCAAGCTCGGCCAGACCCCGCTGGCGCGTATCGTGTCGTGGGCTCAGGCCGGCGTTGATCCGAAGATCATGGGCACTGGACCGATCCCGGCTTCGCGCGCCGCGCTCAAGAAGGCGGGATGGAGCGTCGGCGATCTGGACCTGATTGAGGCCAACGAGGCGTTCGCCGCACAAGCCTGCGCGGTCAACAAGGACCTCGGCTGGGACACCGGCAAGGTCAACGTCAACGGCGGCGCCATTGCCATCGGTCATCCGATCGGCGCCTCGGGCGCGCGCGTGCTGGTGACGCTGCTGTACGAAATGCAAAAGCGCAACGCGAAAAAGGGCCTCGCTACCTTGTGCATCGGCGGCGGCATGGGCATCGCCATGTGCGTGGAGCGATGATCGAGCCACCGTGCGTGGCATTGAACGGCGTCATGGCGGGCTTGTCCCGGCCATCCACGTCTTTAAGCTATCTTCAAAATCAAGACGTGGATGCCCGGCACAGGCCGGGCATGACGCGATAGAGGACAGGGAGGAAGTCATGCCTCGCGTTGCGTTGGTCACGGGGGGAACACGCGGTATCGGCGCAGCGATTGCCAAGGCGCTCAAGGCGGCGAGCTACAACGTCGCCGCGGTCTATCACGGCAACGACGAGGCGGCGCAGAAGTTCAAGGCTGAAACCGGCATCAGCGTCTACAAATGGGACGTGTCCTCGTTCGACGCCTGTGCTGCCGGGGTGAAGCAGGTCGAGGCCGAGCTCGGGCCGGTCGACGTTCTGGTCAACAATGCCGGCATCACCCGCGACGCCCAGCTCCACCGCATGAAGCCCGAGCAGTGGACCGAGGTGATCAACACCAATCTCGGCTCGCTGTTCAACATGACGCGTCAGGTCATCGAGGGCATGCGGACGCGCAAGTTCGGCCGCGTCATCAACATCTCGTCGATCAACGGACAGAAGGGTCAGTTCGGCCAAACCAACTACTCGGCCGCCAAGGCCGGCGAGATCGGTTTCACCAAAGCGCTGGCGCAAGAGGGTGCGCGGTCCGGTATCACCGTCAACGCGATTGCGCCCGGATACATCAACACCGAGATGGTGCAGGCGGTGCCGAAGGACGTACTGGAGAAGAGCATCCTGCCGACGATCCCCATCGGCCGGCTCGGCGAGCCGGAAGAGATCGGGCGCTGTGTGGTTTTTCTCGCCTCCGATGATGCGGGCCTGATCACCGGCTCGACGCTGACCGCAAACGGCGGGCAATACATTACGTAAGCGTAGCGGCGGCACACTCCGCGCAACGACGTGACGAGCGTCTACAAATAATTGCGTTCCCGATAATATCGTTCGGCGCCGGCGGCCAACGGAATTGGCGTTGCCGCGATCTTGCGCGGCTGCAACGGATAAGTCACCGGACTGTCTTTCGGCGGTATATGGCGGTACTGACTTTCCAGGATTTCCGGCGTCTCACACAGCAAGGACGCAATGACGTAAGCGACGTCGTCGGGGAAATCGTCGCGGCAGAACAGCAGAAAATCCGAGAAGTCGAGCGCCTGGAACGGCCCCTTTAGACCGGCAAATCTGTCAGCCGGCACTTCCGCCCGGCGCCAGGCAAATTTGCTTTCGACTTCGCGCAACGCCGAGTCCTCGAACGGAAGGAAATTCATTGTTCTGGCGGCGCACATGTCGCGCCAGTACGGCGTCATTACCGCTTCAAACAAAACCGCGTCGGCCTCGCCACGGGTGACGAGCGGAACGATATCCCATGGGGCTTCACCGAGGAGCAGCTTGCCGCCCCAGGATTCAATCGTCGCCGGGGCAATTCCCGAGGCCTCCAGCATGCGGTGCGCGCCGAACCCCGCCATGTTGACGCCGTCGTCGAACGCGGTCGCAAGCCGAAACGACGGACGCTTCGCCCGCAGCTCGGCGAAACTGGCGACGCCGAAGCTTGCGTCGATGGCGAACACCAGCCGGTCATCCTGCGGCAGCGTACCGAGCGCGCGCAGCCGGCCGACGTCGCTGCGCCGGCAAATGCCGCGCCCTTCAAAGATCGTGCGCGCGAAACCCGCCGGCACGAACAAAGCGGTCTGCACTTCGCCGTCGAGCACGGCCGTGATCGCATCGGTGCCGCCGCGTCCCGCCCAGGTCGCGAACTTCGAGCCGGCCGGCGACCGCCGCCACAGCTCGGCGCCGATCCAGCCGCAGATGCGATGGAGATTGGCGATCCCCCAGTCACCCATCATGTGCAGCGTGATCGGACGTTCCAGCCGGGCTTCCATTTTCGGTCCTTTGACAGGGGTGGCTGTCGGGTTTAGACTGAGATTAGTAGATATCTACCGAAATGCCATCGCGTAATTTGCCCATGCGGAATGTTCGCACCCTACCTCGCGCGACCGCGCCGGCTCCTGATGGCGCGCTGGTCCCGTTGGAGCGCAGCGTTGGCTATCACGTGCGCCAGCTGGCCGAGACTTGGCAGGATGCGATGGATCAATGTGCGGCAGCGCACGGCGTCACCATCAGTCAGTGGCGCTACCTGCGCGAGCTTTGGGAAGAAGACGGCCTTTCGACGGGCGAACTGACGCGGCGGGTCGGTCGTCAGGGTCCGACGACGGTGGTTGCCGTTCAGCTCCTCGAAAAGGCGGGACTCGTGACGGTCGCCAAGTCCGACGAGGATCGCCGCAAAAGTCACATCCATCTGACGCGGCGCGGACAAAAGCTGGCGGCAACCATGTCGCCGCTGATCCGGGACGTCAACGATCTGGCGATGGGCGATCTGGCGAAGAGTGAAATTCTAACCTTCAAACG
The DNA here is from genome assembly GCA_963831165.1 of uncultured Alphaproteobacteria bacterium. GTDB lineage: Bacteria > Pseudomonadota > Alphaproteobacteria > Rhizobiales > Xanthobacteraceae > BOG-931. The sequence continues at coordinate 167,177 of CAWHPC010000029.1, read as the reverse complement.
CCTCATCGTCCGCATCCAGCGAACGCTCGATGCGGAAAGCGGAAGCCGTAACGACTGGTCCGCGCGGCGCACGCAGGGATTGGCCGAGGAGGTCGGACTTTAAAAGAAGCGGGATCGAAAACAGACGTTGGATTCCAGAACACTAAAAGGGTGGAACAAACATGCCGCAATTCATCACCATTCACCGGTCGCCGGGATTAAAGCGTGACGAGCTGGCGCAAAACGCGCCTCATGTGCTCGGCGCCAAGATCGCGACGTTCAAGCAAATCTACGCCAACATCGCGTCGGGACTTATCGTCTCGGTGTTCGAAGCCGACTCCAAAGAAAAGCTTGAGGAACAGATGGAAGTGCTCGGCTTCCCAATCGACGAAACTCATGAGATACACTTTGCTGCGTCGCGCGGCGAACTGGAGCAGATGGTCAAACAACACGGCAAATGATCCAGGGAGGCACTACCATGTCGAATGACAAACTCGACATCCCGCCGCCGCGGCCCGACCGGCCGCCGATGCACAGCAACGCGTTCGACGTGGCTCAAGGGAGCAATACCCAGCTTAAGCCGCTGTTCCCCTATCTGCATCCGGGCGCGATGGTGCCGGCTTCAGCGCTGCTGATTGGCGGCCCCGCCGCCGATTACGGGCATTTCTTCCATCACAATACCCAGCACGAAATCGTATTAACGCTGGCCGCGAACGGCGCGATGCTGACAACCGGTCAGCTCTTCGTCGGCGCGCTGATCCATGGCGTCAATTCGTTTTTGAAGAACGAAAAAGACCCTAAGTCATTCGCCACTTTTGTTATTACGCAAATGCAGGCCGAATCTGGCGTGCAGACTGAAGCCTGCAGTTTGCGCTGCGAGAAGTGCCACGAACAAATCTTCTTCAAGGAATTCGATGCCACTCCGCAGCCCGATTCAACCGAAGCTAATTTCCCCTTTGTATCGGTCGCAGTGTTGCCGGGGCTTTTCGGGGAGTACAACAACGATCCGGCGAAACACGTCTGCTCAAAATGCGGCCATGTAAACCGTGAATTTCCCGTCGCCGCCTGGGGCTGGGACAAATACGCGGATCAAAGCGCGGCGGCGATGGCCGCCCGGCGGACTCTGATGGACGCGGCACGCCCCGCTTAAAAGTCGGCGCGACGATGCGGAAAAAAACATTTCAAGCGTGGCGTGAGGCGGCAAAGCTCGGTCCGTACGACGAGATGCCGATGTTGCCGGACGACAAGCAGGTCCAAGTCCATCTCAGCAATAACGACCGGCCGCAGCCATTTTACCTCATCTGCGGCAAGGACAGCTTGCTTTCACTCATCTCCGGCGCCGCGAAGGTCGAGTTCAAGGGCACCGCGGTCGATCACTTTGCGCTGACGCCGGGAAGTTTTGTTTACGTGCCCGCGGGCGCTCCGCACCGCATCGTTCCCACCGGGAGCACGTCATGATGCGTTATAAGCAGATGCACGCGGGGCTTGAGGGCATAGCGTGGTATTGCGACGATTGCGATGCGGAAATCCATCGAGAGGTATGGGATACCGCCACGACAGTGTCGCAACTGAAATACGAGGAGGTTACTTCCCATTTTGCCGCCGACGCATCGCTGCGCACGTGCCGCCACTGCGGATCGACCCATCCGGCCCCTGATTTGGAAGGCTTTCGCTGGTCTGAAGTGGCTCGCGAAATCGCAGCTGAGTCGCCCGGCTGCCTGAGCGGAGGACGTTCAGTCCGAGCGATGATGCCGGCACCGGATGTCGCGCCGGGCCGTCGCCGCCGCAGATTCAAAACTGCCGGTTTCGCATTAGGTCACAACGCAAATGACATCCTTCATGTACCGCTGTCCGAACACGGGAGCCATGGTGCAGGGCTTCATTCGTCGTCGAAGAGATTCCGGAGAGCTTCAATTTTGAGCCCGAAGATGGTCCTTATGAGTCGATGTACTGCGAAAAGTGCAAGCAGGCTCACATGGTGAACGTCAGGACCGGCAAAGTGCTGGGCGAAGATGACGATGACGTAGAGGCTACCAATTCCGGCTGAGCCGATTTCGCTCTAAGATTGAAGGACCGGCGGTTCGATCGGGTTGCCCGCGATCTTCTCGAAAGCGCCGCGGTCGATGACGGCGACATGACGCCGGTTTCGGACCTTGATGATGCCGCGCGCGGTCAGGTTTCGAAACGCCCGGCTTACGGCCGCAAGCGTAACGCCGATATATTCGCCGATGTCGGAACGGTCCATCGGCAGATAGATTTCGGTTGTTTGATCTCCCCTTGAAGCCTGAATTTGCTCGATCAGTTGCAGAAACATCGCGAGCTTGGTGACGGCGCTGCGCTCGCTCAACAGAAAAGCGTGACGTTGCGCCTGCCGCAATTCCTGACATAGCTTGCAAATGACGTGAAATTCCAGCTCGGCGTCTTTCGGAAGACGGCGCTGCAGCACGGCAACCGGAATGCGATACGCGGTAACAGCGGTTATCGCCTTGGTCGAGTTTGTGTATCTTTGCTCCGCGGAAAGGCCGAAAAGATCGTCGGGAAGCAGAAATGCGACGATGCGCTCGCCGCTGTCGGATGCTTCCTGATAAGCCGCCACGACGCCTGTGACGATGTTGAAAATCGCCTCGGCGATATCGCCTTCCCGGTAGATGATCTCGCCTTTCTTGAACCGGGCGATCGATGCCATGCCGGCAAGGCGGGCACGTTCGTCGTCGCTCAGAAGCTGACGCATTCGCCCGGAGGAGACACGCCAGGGATCGAGGGCGCGAATGGCCGGCCCGCGGCCGCCCGCCGGAGCTGGCGTTTTCGGCATTTTTCTTACATCCCCCGAGACCGCCATAATGGCACGCCGCGTAAAGATTGCGAAGTTTGATCACGATCAAACTTTTGCCGGACGAAGCAATTGGCGGTTCCGGATGTCGGTGTTAGCGTTCGGGCTCAACTTCGCCCACGCCTGACGTTGATTGCATGACCGTCGCAGCCCGCACGATCGTGGAGCTGAACATCAAGCATTACCGGGAAATGCTGCTAAGCGAGACGGACGCTTCGAAGCGGCAAACGATTGCCAAGCTGCTCACCGAGGAAGAGAGCAAACTTGCGAAGCTCCTAGCGGAAAAGAGCGGCGAGAGGTAGGCGACACATGGATGCATTTATATCAATGCCGCTTCTGCTCCGAACCGCTTGGCTGCGGAGCGGACTGGATGGCGGCAAAACAACGGAGGAGACGTGCTGTGACAAAAACTGAATCGCGCGGCGAACAGACGGAGAGCTTCTCTTTGTTCAATTTGACGCCGGCGGGGTTCGCTGCGCTCGGTGGAAAGCGCATCGAGGATTTCGCCAATGCGCGGAGCGAGCTTTTCGAGACGCTCCAGGAATCGAACCGCCAATGGCTGGACCGCTGGCAGTCGGAAATGAACCTCGCGTCCGAGTTCACATCCAAATTGTCGGCGATGCGCTCGATCCCCGAGGTGCTGGCGGCTTACAAGGAATTGAGCACCCGGCGGTTCGAAATGGCGGCGCAGGACGGCAAACGCTTGCTTGCGGATGCACAAAAATTCATCGAGACAGGCGTCAACCTCATGGCGAGCGCTCAGTTTGCCAAGAAGGGCGGCAACGGCGCAAAGCCGGAATAGCTTGTATCAATCGTTCCGTGCCGGCTCCCAGCCTTTAGGCGCCAGCTCGAACTTCGCAAACTCAAAACCCGGCGCCACCGTACAGCCGACTAGCGTCCAGTCGCCGAGGCTTTGCGCGGCCTGCCAGGCGTGAGCCGGGACAATCGCCTGTGGCCGTTCGCCGGCGGCGAGCTCGTTACCGAGCGTGATCCGCTCGCGCGCGCCGGAACCTTGCGCGATTTCAAGTTCAAGCGCCGCACCGGCGTGCCAATGCCAGGCTTCGGCGGCATCGACGCGGTGCCAGTGCGAACGCTCGCCGCGTGCCAGCAGAAAATAAATCGCGGTCGAAGCCGCGCGACCGCCGTCGACCTGCTGCGTGTCGCGAAAGGTTTCGCGAAAATGTCCGCCTTCCGGATGCGGCTTCAGATCGAGAAGCTTGATCACATCCTGGGCGGTGAGCGATGTCTTCAAGTTATTGATTGGCGGGTTGATCATACCTCTTTTTTCACCCCTCCCCGCGAAAGCTCAGCAGGTGAATCCGTCCAATTTACCCTCATGATTTTTTAGTCTAGCCTACACAAGGGGACAAGGATCGGAGTCGATTGTACGGGGGCGTCGATGCGTTTGTTGTATTCAATTCTAGTCTCCTTTCTGCTTACCGGCGCGGCATATGCAGAATCAAAAACGTTCGGAGATTGGATAGTCAGCGTCGATCGGGACCGATTTACCGATAAGACCAATGTAGTAGCGATCCATTTTAGCAATGATGGGGCGGTTGCAATGCGTTGTCTTGCTGGCAACCTTTCCCTTGCTCTCACTCAGGCCCGCACAAAATATACTGAGGGAGACATTTTTGAAGTCGATCTACGCATAGATCGGCAGCCGGTCGTAGAGACGAGCGGCACAGCGATCGGAAGTGATTTTATCGAGGTAGCCGACGGAGCCGCAGAGATAATCAAAGAAATTCCGGACGGGCGCGAACTCGCGGTCCGCATTAGAGGGAAGTTTTCTCAAAACACCCTTCTGTTTCAACTCTCTAAAAACACAGCTAAAGTGACGGCGTTCGTGACACAACCCTGCCCACTTGCCAAGAAGCCAGAAATGTCCCCCGAAAAGAATGAAAAGTTCTGACTAGTTCGGAATGTTCGCTTTCTTGGTCATGAGCGAATACTCTTAGAATCTATTTTTGCGTTCGCGGATTTCCGCGAACACTTTCCAGGCCGGGCTGCCGGAAAGCCCGACCGACTTGGCAACTTCAGGCACATCAGCGCGCAGGAACGGATTTTCAGCTTTCTCTGCGCCGATGGTCGCCGGAATAGTCGGCTGGCCGGCCGCGAGCTGGCGCTTGACCTCTTCGGCGCGCGCCGCCAGTGCCTTGTTGTCCGGCTCGATGGTCTTGGCGAAACGGATGTTGGCGTCGGTGTATTCGTGGCCGCAGTAGAACTTGGTGTCGTCGGGCAGATTGCGAAGCTTGATAAGCGACTGCCACATCATTTCCGGATTGCCCTCGATAACGCGGCCGCAGCCGATCGAGAACAAGGTGTCGCCGACGAAAGCGAGCTTGTCGGCCGGAAAGAAATAGGAGATGTGGCCGGCGGTGTGGCCCGGCGTCTCGAGCACGCGGCCATCGAGCGCGCCGACGCGGACCACATCATTTTCGCCCACGGTCTGGTCGACGTCGGCGATCCGTTGGGCTTCGTTGCGCGGCGCTATCACCCGGCATTTGTGCTTGCGCTTCAATTCCGGAATGCCGGCGGTGTGATCGCCGTGATGATGGGTCACCAGGATGTCGGTGAGGCGCCAGCCGGTTTTGGCGAGCGCCGCCTCGACCGGCGCGGCCTCGGGTGCGTCGATGGCGGCGGTCGCGCCGCTCTCCGGATCGTGCAGGAGAACGCCGAAATTGTCCTTCAGGCAGGGGAACAGGTAGGTCTGCGCGGGCATGGGTTCTTTCCGTCATTCCGGGGCCGAGGAATCCATAACCCCCGTCGAATGAAGTTAGGTATTCCTTACCCTTAGCCGCAAGATCAGCGGCTATGGTATCCGGGTTCGCGCTGTCAGCGCACCCCGGAATGACGGAGAAACGTGCTATTTTGCCGTCATGGACGTGGTCGATCTACGCAATTTCTACGCCCAGCGGCTCGGCACTGTGGCGCGGCGCTTCATCAGCCGCGGGATTCGCGCGCACTGGACCGATACGACGTCGCTGCGCGTTGTTGGGATCGGCTACGCAACCCCGTATCTCGGTTTATTCCGCGAGGAAGCGGACCGCTGCCTCGCTTTGATGCCGGCGCCCCAAGGCGTGGTGCGCTGGCCGTCAAGCAAGCCGGCGCTGGCGGCTTTGGTCGAGGAGGATGACCTGCCGCTGACCGATTCCGCCGTCGATCGCGTGCTGCTCGTGCACGCGCTGGAAAATTCGACCGACCCGGTCAGCCTGCTGCGCGAAGTCTGGCGCGTGCTGGCCGGCGGCGGCCGGTTACTCGCAGTGGTGCCGAACCGGCGCGGGCTCTGGGCACGCATGGACACGACGCCGTTCGGCCACGGCCGCCCCTATTCGCGCCCGCAGATCACGCACCTCCTGCGCGAGACCTGGTTCACCCCGACCGGCTGGGGCGAAGCTTTGTACGTGCCGCCGATCTCGCGCGGCTGGTTCCTGCGCTCGGCGGTCGCGTGGGAGCGCACCGGCGCCACGCTCTCGGCGCCGTTCGCCGGCGTGCATATTGTGGAAGCAACCAAGCAGGTCTACCGCGCCATCCCGGCGCGGCGCGAACGCCGCCGCCTGGTGCCGGCGCTGCAGCCGGTGCTCGCTCCGTCGCCCGGCGCCGCCGCACTGCGCTGACGCGCCCAACGCCGAGCTGCCGTCTCGGGCACCCGGAACCCAGCCTGATGATCGGCCGCCGCCGAAGGATCGCTAAGCGTTGTAATTAGCGCTGTCCCCTCCGGTTACATCGTAAGTCGCGCCACTCACCATCGAGGCGTCGTCTGAAGCCAGGAACACAACCGCCGGCACGATCGCCTCAGGCTCAATCCAGGGAACGCCAAGCGGCGTCTTTGCCATCAGCTTCTTTTTAGCTTCGGCTTCCAGAAGAGAAGTCGGTGCTTTGGATTCAAGATCGTCGACGGCCTGTTCATAACGCTGCCGGTGCCGGGTAAGAGGCGTGTCGATGAGGCCCGGAATAACGGCGTTGACGGTGATGTTGTGCTCGCCCAGTTCCAGCGCCGCCGACTTCATCAGGCCGATAATGCCCCATTTTGAAGCGCAATAGGCGGCGCCATATTTGGTGCCGTGTCTGCCTTGCGTAGATGAAGTAACAATGATGCGTCCGCCGCCATTCTCAACCAGATGCGGCGCGACGGCGCGAATGGCGTTGCAGGTGCCGGTCAGGTTGACGTCGATCTGATCGTGCCAGTCCGCATCTTCCATTTCCAAGATCGGCTTGAACGCCTGGATGCCGGCGTTCGCGAACAGAATGTCGAGGCGACCAAAGGTGGCGCGCGCCTTCTCGGCCGCGGCACGCAGAGCGGCGAGATCGCGCTGGTCAAGGCGCGCTTCGCACCAGCGCGTGCCTGCGGCTTCGACCAAACGGCCGGTTTCGGCCAGTTCGTCCGGCGTCGCTGGCACGACCTCAAGCGTCGAACTCACTGGTCCGGCAATGTCGATGCCCATCACATCGGCGCCCTCGCGAGCAAAGGCGACTGCGGTCGCTCGCCCGATCCCGCGGGCGGCGCCGGTGACAATGGCGGCTTTGTCCCGCAGCCGTCCTGAACTTCCGGTAAGTCGCGGTTTCTGGATTGCCTCTGTCATGACCTTCTCCGTCTTCACGCGAGGGATGCCGTGGAGAAATGGCCTTCGACAGCCCTACTCTCAACCGTCTATGCGTCGTAATATGTGAACGGATTTCATAGCATGAATTTCCGCGCGCTTGCCGGGCGACATGCCCGAAGTGGAGTCCTGTTCATTGACCACCCCCACCACAGATGACGGCTCGCCGGTTGTCCCGCAACCGGTGGCGCAATCGCTGACGCGGGCTGCGATCTTTCTGGTCGTAGCGATGAACGCCGGCGCCACCAGTCGCGGCGTTGCGCGATCATTCTGTGGGGACCTGCCGACGCTGCTGCGTGCTGTGGGTTTCCGCGATATTGAGGCAAACCTTTCTTGCGTGATGGGGTTTGGGTCGGACGCGTGGGATAAGTTGTTCGGCCCGCCGCGGCCCGCTGAACTGCATCCATTCCGCGAAATCCAGGCCGGACCGCGTCACGCGGTCTCGACGCCGGGCGACCTTATCTTCCACATCCGGGCCAAGCGCATGGATCTCTGCTTCGAGCTGGCGACGCAGATCATGACGCGCTTGGGAGACGCGGTCTCGCCGGTCGACGAGGTGCACGGCTTTCGCTATTTCGACGACCGCGACCTCATCGGCTTCGTCGACGGGACGGAGAACCCGACCGGTCAAACCGCGATCGACGCCGTGCTCGTGGGCCCGGAGGACGCGGCGTTCGCCGGCAGCAGCTATGTCATCGTGCAAAAATACCTGCATGATTTGACAGGCTGGAACGGACTTTCCACCGAAGCCCAGGAACGCATCATCGGCCGCACCAAGCTTTCCGACATCGAGCTTAACGACGCGGTCAAGCCGACCTCGGCCCATAATGCGCTGACCACGATCGTGGAGGACGGCAAAGAGATAAAGATCCTCCGCGACAACATGCCATTCGGGCGCGCCGCACAGGGCGAATTCGGCACCTATTTCATCGGCTATGCGCGTTCGCCGCGAACCATCGAGCAGATGCTGGTGAACATGTTCGTTGGCCGGCCGCCCGGCAATTACGATCGTTTGCTGGATTTCAGCCACGCCGTAACCGGCAACCTCTTCTTTGTGCCGTCATTGACGTTCCTGGAGAACGTCGGTGACGACGAGCCCGCGGCGGCAGCGGCGCCTCCCGCCAAGTCCATTGCCGCCCCAGCGCGGTCAGAGACCCCGGTGCGCGACGGCTCGCTCAACATCGGTTCGCTCAAAGGAGACCCGTCTCATGAATAACCTTCACCGCGAGCTTGCCCCGATCTCTGACGCGGCATGGTCAGACATCGAGGAGGAAACCTCGCGCACGCTGAAGCGCTACCTCGCAGCGCGGCGCGTCGTCGACGTCCAGGGACCTGGCGGCGTCGCTCTCTCGGCGGTCGGCACCGGCCACCTCCGCACCATCAAAGCGTCGGGAGACGACATACTCGCGCGGCAGCGTGAGGTGAAAGCGCTGGTCGAGCTGCGCGTGCCGTTCGACCTCGATCGCCAACAGATCGACGACGTCGAGCGCGGCGCTGAAGACTCGGACTGGCAGCCCGCGAAGGATGCCGCCCGAAAGCTCGCCTTCGCCGAAGATCGGGCCGTGTTCGACGGCTATGCCGCCGCAGGCATTCAGGGCGTCCGTCAGGGCACCAGCAATCCGCTGATGACCCTTCCGGCCGATGTCACCGACTATCCCGACGCCATCGCCCAGGCGCTGAGCCAATTGCGTCTCGTCGGCGTAAACGGTCCCTACTCCGTGTTGCTGAGTGCCGATGCTTATACCGCGCTGAGCGAGACCAGCGATTACGGCTATCCCGTGCTGGAGCATATCAAGCGCCTGATGGACGGCGAGATTATCTGGGCCCCGGCGATCGCCGGCGCATTCGTGCTTACGACCCGCGGTGGCGATTTCGGCCTGCATATCGGCCAGGACATATCTATCGGCTATTTGAGCCATACCGACGCGGCCGTCCGCCTGTACCTCCAGGAGACATTCACCTTCCTCTTGCTCACGACAGAGGCGGCCGTCGCGTTGGCTCCCGCTGCAACGGCGCGGTCAAGTTCCGCCCGGCAACGCTAGTGCGAGCAGTGCCGGTGCCGCAATGTCACTCCGGCCACGGCTCGGCGGTGACTGCGGCAGCATCGGTGCCGACGAGATCGTTGAGATTGTCAAGGCGGTCGTGATCGAGCGCGGCGATCAGCGTAGCCTTGATTTCAGCGACCAGGCTGAGGCCGCGAAACACCAGCGCCGAATACAGCTGAATCAAACTCGCGCCGGCGCGAAATTTGGCGTGCGCGGTGGCGCCCGAATCGATCCCGCCGGCGCCGATCAAGGGGAACACACCTTCCACCCGCACATAGGTTTCGGCCAGCATGCGGGTGGCGAGCGGGAATAACGGCCGGCCCGACAGACCGCCCGCCTGTTTGGCGATCTCGGTTTCGCGCAAGCTCGGCGGCCGCGACAATGTGGTGTTGCTGACGATCATGCCGTCGACCCGGCGTGAGCGCGCGATGCCGACAATGTCGTCGAGGTCGGACAGCGACAAATCGGGCGCAATTTTCAGCAGCACTGGCGTCGGCCCGGCGTTCTCAGCCACCCGCTCGCGAGCATCGACCACCCGGGCGAGGAGATCGTCGAGGACGGCCGCCTGCTGCAGATCGCGCAGGCCCGGCGTGTTGGGCGACGAGACGTTGACGGCGACGTAGCTTGCGACCGAAGCGAAGCGCTCGATCAGCCGCACGTAATCGGCGACGCGATCCGGCGCATCTTTGTTTGCTCCAACATTGATGCCGACAATTCCTCCGCCCCACCCTCCCCCGCGTGCGGCGGAGGCAACGGAGGAGGTTACGGCGCGCGCGGCGAGCCGTTTGAGCACCGCATCCGCGCCCTGCGAATTAAAGCCAAGCCGGTTGATCACGCCGCCATCGGCTTCAAGACGGAAGACCCGCGGGCGCGGATTGCCCGCTTGCGGTAGTGGCGTGATGGTGCCGACTTCGACAAAGCCAAAGCCGACGCGAAGGAGCGCGTCGGGCACCTCAGCGTTCTTGTCGAAACCCGCCGCCATCCCGACCGGATTCGGAAAATTCAGCGCGAAAGCGCGCACTGCTAGCCGCTTGTCATCGGCAACGGTTCCGAGCCGCGGCGCGAATTTAAGCATTTTCAGCGTCAGGCCGTGGGCGGCTTCCGGGTCCAGTGTTCTTAACAGCGGCCGAATGAGCCCGTCGAACAGGCCGATCACGATTCCAGCTCCGGAAGCACACGGCGGCCATCGACCTCGTCGGCCAGCGGCCGAGCCCATTTCACCGCCGCGAGTGGCAATGGGGCATAGAGATGCGGGAACATACCGTCGCCGCGCGATCGCTCCCAGACGAGCGTCATGGCGAGGGCCTCGGCATCGACGGCGACGAGGACGAGATCGGTCTTTCCGGCGTAGTGCTTGGCCAGCGTCTCGGCAAGCTGTCCGGCGGTCGAGAAATGGATGAAGCCGTCGCGATCGTCGGCCTCGGTTCCGAAAAAGTGCTCACCGGCCTCGGCCGTGCGCCACACGGCCCGTTCGCAGATTTTGTAGACTGTCGTCACCTGTGCACGCGCTCCACCGCGACCCTATCGGCGCGGATTCGCCTGTTCAAGGCGACCAGCGCCGGCTTCGCCAAATGTCCACCAACAAAGCCTTCCCGTACCTGGACTTGAGCGTGCAGGAATAATTCCCTACCATCCCCCGGACGTTGAGGGGTAGGGATGCTCACCCACGCGCAGGTCTGGTCAGCGATCGATCGTCTGGCGACCCGCGCGGGTTTGTCGGCTTCGGGCCTCGCCAAGCGTGCCGGACTTGATCCGACTACGTTCAACCGATCGAAGCGCGTCACGCCGCAGGGCCGCGCCCGCTGGCCGTCGACCGAGTCGATTGCCAAAGCGCTCGCCGCGACCGGCACGCCCATTGACGTGTTCGTCGAGCTGATCAACGTGAGCGGCGGTCCCTCGACCCGGGCGGTGCCGCTGCTCGGCTTTGCCGAAGCCGGCGCCGGTGGTTATTTCGACGACGGCGGCTATCCGGTCGGCGAAGGCTGGGACGAGATCGCATTTCCCGCGGTCAGCGACGAGCACGCCTATGCCCTTGAAGTGTCCGGCCAGTCGATGGAGCCAGCCTATCGGGACGGCGACGTGATCCTGGTTTCGCCGGCAGCACCGATCCGCCGCGGCGATCGCGTCGTAGTGCGAACGCGAAGCGGCGAAGTCATGGCGAAAGAGCTCAAGCGCCGCACCGCGAAATCGATCGAACTGCGCTCGCTCAATCCCGAGCACACCGACCGCACGCTCGCGGCGGCGGATGTGTTGTGGATCGCGCGGATTTTGTGGGCGAGTCAGTAGGCGTCCTCGTCATCGCGAGCGAAGCGAAGCCTGTCATCGGGCCGGCCACTGCGGGCCGGACCCGTTGGCTCATCGCAATGACGAGGTCTTTTAGTTCACGCACTCCGCGCCAGCGCGCCGTCGATCATGTCGATGGTGTTCTAAATCCCGTACGCGGCGACGAAGGAGCCGAAGCGCGGGCCCTTCTCCTGGCCGAGCAACACCTGATAGAGCATATTGAACCAGTCAAGCGACACGCCGGGCTTGCCGTCCTTCGCTCGCTTCTTTTCGTCGAGAAACGGCTCGCGCCGCCCGACCTCATAGACCACGTTCTGGATGGTTTCCGCCGGCGCGTCGGGCGGGAGTTGCGACAACGCATCGCGCAGATCCATCAGCGCGGCGCGTTCGCCCGGACCCGGTTCGCGGAATTTCTTCGCCGGCAGCACGAAATCGCGGAAGTAATGGATCGCATAGCCGACCAGTGCGGCGAGCCGCGGATGCGTCTGCCGCGTCACACCGGGCCGGTAGCGACCGATGAAGCCCCACAAAGTGTCGGCGTTTTCGGCGTTTGATGCGGTCACGAGCGAGAGCAGCATCGCAAACGTCACCGGGTTGTCCGCCTTCGGCGGCGCGCCGCTGTGAATGTGCCAGACCGGATTCGCCAGCCGCTCCTTGGGCGCCTGCCGCTCGTAGGCTTCCAGAGATTGCTGATACTCGTCGACGTGACGCGGGATGACGTCGAAATAGAGCCGCTTGGCGGCCTTCGGCTCGCGGTACATGAACAACGACAGGCTCTCCGGGCTGGCGTAGCGCAACCACTCTTCGATGGTCAGGCCGTTGCCCTTCGACTTGGAAATCTTCTGGCCGTTCTCGTCGAGAAAAAGCTCGTAGTTGAAGCCCTCCGGCGGCGAGCCGCCGAGCGCACGGCAGATTTCGCTCGACAGCTTGACGGAATCGATCAGGTCCTTGCCGGCCATTTCGTAGTCGACGCCGAGCGCAACCCAGCGCATCGCCCAGTCCGGCTTCCATTGCAGCTTGCAGCGCCCGCCGGTGACGAGCGTGGTCACGCGCTCAGCCGTATCCGGGTCGTCGTAGGTGATGGTGCCCGCTTTGGCGTCGTGCCCGACCACCGGCACTTGCAGCACTATGCCGGTGCGCGGCGAGATCGGCAGAAACGGCGAGTAGGTTTCGGCACGCTCCTCGCGCAGCGACGGCAGCATGATATTCATCACCGCCTCGAAACGCTCGAGCACCTTCAGCAACGCCGTGTCGAACAGCCCGGATGTGTAGCAGGCAGTGGACGACATAAACTCGTAATCGAAACCGAACTGATCGAGGAACGCGCGCAGCCGTGCGTTGTTGTGCGCGGCGAAGCTGTCGTGGGTGCCGAACGGGTCGGGTATCTTGGTCAGCGGCTGGCCGAGATGTTGCGCCAATTTGTCTCTGTTGGGAACGTTGTCCGGAACCTTGCGCAGCGCGTCCATGTCGTCGGAGAACGCGATCAGGCGGGTCTTGATATTGTCGTCGGTGAGGACGCGGAAGGCATGGCGCACCATGGTGGTGCGGGCTACTTCGCCGAAGGTGCCGATATGGGGCAGGCCGGACGGGCCGTAGCCGGTCTCGAAGATCACCGCCGGCTTCGGATTTCGCTTCAGCCGCGCGACGATCTTGCGCGCCTCCTCGAACGGCCAGGCATGCGACTGCTCCGCGACGGCGCGCAGGTCCGATGCATGTTCAATGGTCGCGGTCGTCATCGTGCAGGTTTTTAAACGCTTAGCTGTTCAGATCAAATCAAAATGGACTGATCGGAAAATAGCGCAGCCACAGATCGGTGTAGCTGCCCTTCTCCCACAGCTGGAACAGCGCCCAATTCATCGCCAGGCGCAGCAGATCGTTGCCGCGACGGACCGCAATGCCGATGCCTTCGCCGAAATAGCGGCTTTCCAGAAACGGCCCGCCGCGAAACGCGCAGCAGCCGCCGGAATCGGTGCCGTTGAGCCAGAACGCCAGCGCAATGCCATCGCCGAACAGGAGATCGACTTCCTTCTTGCGCAAAGCCTCGCGCGCGGCTTCCGCGTTCGGATAGGGCCGCACCTCGGCTTCGGTGAACATCGCCTTGAGGAAAGCCTCGTGCGCAGTGCCGGCGATCACGGCGATCTTTTTGCCCTCGAGCCGCTCCGGCAGCACGTCGACGATCGGGCTGTCGATCCGCGCCACGAAGCGGGCCGGCGTGCGGTAATACGGATCGGTGAAATCGGCGCGGCGGCGGGTTTCGGCAGTCGGCGCGATCGAGGCGATCACGGCGTCGCCGCGGCCCTCATTGAGCGCGTCGAGCAGGCCGGCGAACGGCCGCGCCTGGATGGTGCAGCTGACTTTGATTTCGTCGCAGATCAGCCGGGCGAGATCGACGTTGAAGCCGGCCGGATTGCCGTCCGCGCCGGTATAATCGAACGGCGGATAATCGAGCTCAGTGAGAAAACGGATGCTGCCGACGCGGGACAGGTCGGGCCGTTCCGGCCGGCGGCGCGGGTCCCAGAAGCCGGGAACCGCGACGGCGCGCGGCGGCGCCACGCCCTCGCCTGCCGCCGCGGCCGGATGCGTCCCGCGTAGCATCACGAGGCACGCGACGGCAAAGGCTGCGGCCAGCCAGAAAGTGGCGGTTTTGCCCAACGATAATGTGTGACCTGTTGACATGCCCGGGCGCTGGTTACCGCGGCCCGCTTAGCGGGGAAGCGGGTAAAAGTCGAGGCGAGCGGCGTTTTGCAGCTTGATTTAGTTACCCCCTGGACTGAAACGGCACGCTATCGCGGCAAGCTGACAAACACCTGGCCGTCGCGCACCGCGACTTTCACCGGCGTCAGCCGCACCGAGGCATCGCCCGGATGGCAGCCGGTCTCCAGGTCGAATTCGTAACCGTGCCATGGACACACAATATGGCGCTGCTTGCCGAACCGCAGGCCCGCGCTCTTTTTGTCGGCGGTGATCAGCTCTTCGACCTGATGGAAGATCTTGCCCTGGCACACCGGCCCGCCGGCATGCGGGCACACATTCTCATACGCCACCACCCGGTCGCCGAAGCGGAAGATGCCGACTTCGAGAGCATCGAGCGCGAAGATGCGGTAATCCCCATTGGGGACGTCGGCGAGCTTGGCGACCGCGATTTCGTCCATGACCGTTTCCGTACTCCGCCTGCTGCCGCGTTTAAGTCGCCGGGCGATGAAACCACATCGCCACGTCGAAGATGTTGAGATCCGCCGCCCGGATCATGGCGCATGCCGCCACCACCGTTTCCGTCGCCGTGATGACGCCTGCCGGAAAGGGTTCCAGTCCGACGCCGCGCTGCTCCACTTTCGCCGCGTAACATTTCACCGCCGCCGCCATAACCTTCTGCAAGACGTCATCCGCGATCGCATCAGGCTCGCCGAGGTCAAGCGCGGCCTGCACGCGCGCGGGGAAATCGGTCGCCGGCGGATCGCCGCGCGCTCGGATCAGCGCCCGATGCGCTTTTATTGGTTTGGCAGTCTTACGCGCCAGTGCTCGCGTCATGCGTGACGTCCCTTGTTTGACGGCTTAAGCCGGAACCGGCACGCGCCGCACCGGCGCTTGCCTGATCTGTTTGTGCGGCGGAACCGGCAAACCGAACAGGCGCGCCGCATTGAGCCCGAGAATGTTGCGCTTTGCCTTCTCGCCGAGGAACGGCAGCGTCGTGATCGCGCTCGGCAAATCGAAATCCCAGTGCGGCCAATCGGAGGCGAAGAGGAGCTGCGTTTCGGCTCTGATCGCGTCGAACGTCGCTTCGGTGAGTTTCAGGTTCGAGCGTTCCAGCGGCTGGCTGGTGAAGTACATGTCGGCGATGTACTCGCTCGGCCGGCGGCGCAAGAGCGGCGCCTCCGACGAGCGCATCATGTATTCGGAATCCAGCCGCTGCATCAGGAACGGCGCCCAGGCGAGCCCGCTCTCGATCCAAATCACTTTCAGCTTCGGAAAGCGCTCGGGGATGCCGTTGATGATCCAGTTGGTGAGATGGATCATGTTGAAATAGACGAACGAGATCGCGTGCATGGAGATGAATCGATTGCACTGCTGCATCGACTGATCGCCCCAATGAAACCCGGAATGGAAGCCGAGCGGCTTGCCGGTTGCCTGGATGGCCGCATAAAGCGGCATGTAGCTGTCGTGGTGCACCGGCCGGTAACGCGTCGAAGTCACGGTAAAGCCGATGACGGACGGCGTATCGGCATATTGCTCGACGACTTTGACGCACGCTTCCGGGTGGTTGAAGGGAAGATAGAGCATCGCCTTGATGCGGTCGTCCTGCGGCATGATCTCTTCGACCAGCCAGCGATTGAAGGCATTGCCGATCATGACTTCAACATCGACCTGCGGGTGCATGCCGAGCACCAGCATCGGCGTTGGGAATACGACCATGTAGTCGATCCCCATCGAATCCATCGCCCGCTGCACCAGTGTCACCTGCGCGTGGGTGCGCCCACCAGGAACCGCTTCCGCCAATCGCTGCTGGTGCGGGATGCGGCCGAAGACGTCCTGGTGCAGAAAGCCGGGCGTCGCATTGAGAAGGCCCGGCGGCGAGCCGCCCCGATCCTTGAACGCGCTCGCCATCTGCCGGTAGACGTCGCTGTCCATGCGGTCGACGATTTCCGACCAGAACGCCGTCTCGGTGACATGGGCATCGACGTCGACGATGAAATAATCGTCGAGCCGCGCTTCCTTGGCGGCGTGCGCAAGAATGTCGCGCGTGTCGGTTTGGGTGTTGATCTTGGGCAGCTCGCGCACGTGCGGAGCGCGCTTGCCATTCTTGCCATTGCGCGGCGCCGGCTTCGGCATGGTTTCCTCCGATCCGGAGCGGGCGCGTAGCCGCGCCTCCGGCCAGGCGGCAAAATATCAGTAATCGCGGCGCTGCGGAATGCTTGCGCGGGCATCCCGAGGCGCGGTGCGTTGACCGCGCGATTGCGCCAATGTTACGAAATGGAGCGCGGCCTTTGCTATTGTTTCTTCGAAGCGGACCTTCCGGCTATGAAATTGCCACCCTTCGAATACTCCTGTCCGGCCACCCTGTCTGAGGCGATCGCGTTGCTCGCGGTGCACGGCGGCGACGCAAAGCCGCTCGCCGGCGGCCAGAGTCTCGTGCCGATGCTGGCGTTCCGCGTCGCTTCGCCTTCGCTCGTCATCGATCTGCGCAAGGTCGAAGAGCTGCGGCAGATCACGATTTCCAGGGAAGCCGTCACGCTTGGCGCCATGGTGCGCTGGCGCGACATCCTCGACGATGCGCGGCTGCGCACCGCGCATCCGCTGCTAGTCGAAGCCATCTCCCACGTGGCGCACTATCAGATCCGCAATCGCGGCACGGTCGGCGGCAGTCTCGCACATGCCGATCCCGCAGCAGAAATGCCCGGCATCGCCGTCACCTGCGACGCCGAGATCATCGTTGCCAGCAAAGCCGCGACACGCACCATCGCGGCCGCCGATTTCTTTCAAGGCCCGCTGATGACGGCGCTCAAGCCCGACGAAATCATTACTGAAATCCGGCTGCCGCCATGGCCGGCGCGCCGCCGTTTCGGTTTTGCGGAATTCGCGCGCCGCAAGGGCGACTTTGCGATTGCGGGTGTCGCTTTGTTTTATGATCACGATGACGGCGGCAAAGCCCGCGACGCACATATCGGCGCCATTGGCGTTGCCGACCGGCCGCTGCGTCTCACCGCCGCGGAGAACGCGCTCAACGGCAGGCTGATCGATGGTACGACTATCGCCGCGGTGGCCGAGGCGGCAAGCACTGCCGTCGATCCACCCGATGACATCCACGCCAGCGGCGCCTATCGGCGTGCGCTGCTCGGCACTCTGGTCGAGCGGGCGCTGGCGAGCCCGGCCTGATCTGTTAGCTCGCCCTCCACCTGCCGTTGCCTTCGGGCGCGGTCATACACAAATTAGAAGCTCGTTCGTTCGCGACAGACCTATCGTTTGCGCGGGGTAAGGTCATGGATCAGATTTACGTCAAGCACCAACCCGCAGGCGCGCTGAAAGAGCCGTCCAAGCTGCCGGGCCAGGTGGTCCTGGTTTTCCAGGGCGGCGGTGCGCTCGGCGCCTATCAGGGCGGCGTCTATCAGGCGCTGCACCAAGCCGGCATAGAACCGGATTGGGTGGTCGGCACGTCGATCGGCGCGATCAATGGCGCCATTATTGCCGGCAACGACGTCGGTTCGCGGCTCGACCGCCTGCGCCAGTTCTGGGACCGGGTCGGGCGGAAGCCGCTCTGGGATGGAACGCCGTTCGGCCAGCTGGCGGGAAATACCGCCTCGTATCTGCTTTCGATCTTCAACGGCATCTCCGGATATTACGCCCCCAACGGGGCGATCGCATGGGGCGGACTCAACGCCCTGGTCGGCGTTGACAAGGCGGCCTTCTATACGCTCGACGACCTGCGCAAGACCGTCGGCAATCTGGTCGACTTCGGGCGCCTCAATGCCAAGCACATGCGCCTGACCGTCGGTGCGGTGAATGTGCGAACCGGCAAGATGCACTACTTCGACAGCCGCAGCCTTCCCATCACGCTCGATCACGTACTTGCCTCCGGCGCTTTGCCGCCGGGATTTCCGGCGATCCGGATCGACGGTGATGCTTATTGGGACGGCGGTCTCTATTCCAACACGCCCATCGAGGTGGTGTTTGACGATAATCCGCGGCGCGATTCCGTTGTGTTCTCGGTGCAGATATTTCCGATTGCCGGACCGGAGCCGGAATCGGTGTGGCAGGTCATGAGCCGGCAGCTGGACATTCAATATGCCAGCCGCGCCGACAGCCACATTCCCCGACAGGAGCATATCCATCAGCTCCGGCACATGGTGCGCGAACTGGTGCGCATGCTGCCGGAAAACCTTCGCGAGTCTCCGGAGGTCAGGGAGATGGCGGGCTACGGCTGCGGCACGTACATGCACATCGTGCGGATCAACGCCACGCCCGGCAAGAACGAAGACTATCTGCGCGAGATCGATTTCTCCGCCGAGGGCATTCGCCGGCGCTGGCGCGCCGGTTACGAAGACACCGTGCGCATGCTTGATCGCCGGCCGTGGGAAGTGCCAATCGATCCGATGGTCGGCGTCGCCGTGCACGATTCCGACGCGCCGGATCTTCCCAATACTCTGGAAAAAGCGAGCTGAAAGGCCGCGGCGACGTAACTGTTGCCGGAGCAAATAAACCCCCCGAAGGTCGTTCTTTTGTGTCCGCAGCGGAGATTTGACCTTGCCGCGAACGGCAGCTCCGGGCAAAGCGCAAGCCGACCGCGGCTGAAACGGGCTAAAAGCGCGCTGCGCAGACAGTTTGACCGGGATTAAGCACGCCTGATTGCGTGTGCCGCCGGCAGGTCTTCCCAACAGTTCAACCGCGTCACTCGGTCACTCAACCGGCTTAACGGTCCGTAAATCGAAATGCTCAATTCTTATGCATGGGGGACCGCTCGGTAGTTCGTCCACATTGGTGGACGCTTCGCCTGACCGGGCTTGCATTTACTTCCCCCGACACGTGCGATCGATAGTTTGGGGAGAGGACCATGTTGCGCTTGAACAACATCAAAATTCCAGTTCGGATTGCGATTGCATGTTTGGTTCCGATGCTGGCATTTGTCGCGTTTGCGCTGAAAGACATCGTCGAAAAACATTCGGTCTATTCAACGGCGGATCGAATCGTCGCGATTGCAAATACCGCGCCCAAAATTTCCGGTCTAATTCACGAATTGCAAAAGGAGCGGGGCGCTACTGCAGGCTTCGTCAACTCCAAAGGCGCGGCGTTTGCCGATACTTTGCCAGCGCAACGTGCACTGACGGACAAAGCAAATGCGGATTGGCGGCAGACGATGGACGCGCTTGATCCGTCCGCGCTGAGCGCAAAGTTCAAAGCCGATCTCGACAGCGTCCGCTCTGCATTCGACGCGTTGAACGATACCCGCACCAGCGCCGATCGATTCAGCACGACCGCGCAGGCGACGTCCGGTTATTATACCGGCGCTATCGGTCATTTGGTCAGCATGATCGAGTCGATCAGCGGCATGAGCGATGACGCACGGATCATGCGCGCATCGGCCGCGTTGTCCTCCATGCTCAAGCGTAAGGAATTTGCCGGCCAGGAACGCGCGACCGGAGTGGTCGGATTCACCAAGGGCGCGTTCGCGCCGGACGTTCATCGCAATTTCGTTCGCTTGAACGCGATGCAGGACGCGCAAATGGCGGCGTTCGAAAACAGCGCGACGCCGGCCGAAATCGAAATTGCCACACAGGCTTTGCAGGCCGCCGGCATGGATGAGCTCGCGCGCATGCGCGCAGCGGCGGCCGATTCTCCGTTCAAGGGCAATGCGGGCGGCGTCGGCGCCGCACAATGGTTCGATGCCACAACCAAGTATATCGATGCGCTCAGACCCGTCGAAGCGCGGCTGTCGGATGACCTGGTCGCGACGGCGCGCAATGTTGCCAATGAAGCGCGCTGGAGCTTTTGGGCAATTCTCGCGCTGTTCGTGGCGATGCTGGCGGCCGCAGCCGGATTAAGTGTCTTCGTGGCGTTGTCGATCACCCGGCCGGTCGGACAGCTGGTCAGCGCAATGGGCATTCTCGCCGGCGGCGATACCTCCATTGAGGTCCCCGGGACGGATCGTGGCGACGAGATTGGGACGATGGCGCAAGCGGTATTGGTGTTCCGCGACGCCGCGATTGAGAAGACGCGGCTGGAGACGGAGAACGCCGAGCGCGAGCGGCGGGAGGCCGCCGAGAAGGCCGAGCGGGAGCGCCGGGCGATGGAGGAGAAGGCCGAAGCCGATCGCCGGGCCGCCGCCGAGCGGGAGGCCGCCGCGGCCAAGGTGATGAACGAGTTCGATGCCGCGGTCGGCGGCATTGTCAAAGCGGCGATGGCCGGCGATTTCTCGCAGCGCGTGTCGTTGGACGGCAAGGACGGCGTCATCCGCAATCTCGCGGAATCGATGAACACGATGTGCGACAACGTCGGCAAAGTATTCGAAGACCTGGTGCGCATGCTGGGCGCGCTGGCGCAGGGCGACCTCACCTCCCGCATCACCGCTGAGTATCAGGGCGCCTTTGCCAGTCTAAAGGACAACGCCAACGCCACAGCGCAGCGCCTGTTGGAGACCATTGCCGAGATCAAGGCGGCGGCCAGGGAGGTTGCGAACGCCGCGCTGGAGATTTCGGGCGCAACCACTGACTTGTCGCAACGCACCGAGGAACAGGCCGCCAGTCTCGAACAGACGTCGGCGTCGATGGAGCAAATCTCGGCCACGGTGAAGAAGAACGCGGAGAATGCCCAGCACGCCAGCCAATCGACCACGGCAACCCGCGATGTCGGCAGTCGCGGCGGCACCGTCGTGGCGCAGGCGGTGGACGCGATGTCGCGGATCGAGGAGTTCTTCCGGCAAGATTGCCAACATCATCAGCGTCATTGATGAGATTGCCCACCAGACCAATCTCCTGGCGCTCAACGCCGCGGTCGAGGCCGCCCGCGCCGGCGACGCCGGCCGCGGCTTTGCCGTGGTGGCAGCTGAGGTCCGCAACCTGGCGCAGCGCTCCTCCGAAGCCGCAAAAACCATCAAGGACTTGATCACCAACTCCAGCGCGCAAGTTAAGGACGGCGTCGAACTGGTCAGCCGGGCCGGCGCGGCGCTCAAAGAGATCGTGGGATCGATCGAGACCGTTGCCGACATCGTCGCCGAGATTGCCAACGCCAGCACCGAACAGGCCGCCGGCATCGAGCAGGTCAACAAAGCGCTGACCCAGATGGACGAGGTCACTCAGCAAAACTCAGCCCTGGTCGAGGAAAACGCCGCCACCGCCAAGACGCTGGAGCACCAGGCATCGCAGATGGACGAACGCGTCAGCTATTTCCGCAGCGACACCGACAAAGTCGTGGCGATCAAGTCGCTGGCCGACGTCGCAAAATCCGGGAAATCCAAGCCAGGCGACCGTAGGGTTGCCTAGACGCTTGGCTCAAACAATTTCAGCGGTCCGTATTTTTGCGCGACCGTCGTTTTGAATTTCCTGTGCTGAACCAATGATTTTGCCCGCGGCGAGCGGCCGATTTTACTGCGAATTAACCACCGCCGTTAATGATGCCCTAATTCCAACAGGGCCCCTCGATGGCCAATTTCGATCTATCCATTCGCAACAAGCTCGCCCTCTGCGCCAGCGCCGGTGTACTCCTGGTTGCCGCAATGCTCGTCAACGAGCAAATCGGCGACCGATACGCCGCGCAGCAAGGCGCTGACGCCGACAGCAAGCAACTCACCGCTGTGGAGGCGCTGCGCGCAGCCGACGATCTGCGCATGATGCAGGTCGAGACGCGCGAGATCCGTCTCGCCATCACGCCAAGCGAGGTCGATTACGCCCTGCACAGATTCCAGGCCGATCATGCCTCGGCGGCTGGGCACATCGAGACCGCGCTCAATTTGACCAACGAGCCGGCCGACAAAGAACGGCTCCACCGGCTCGCCGAACTGGTCAAGGCTTATGCGGCCGTCGGCGGCCAACTCGCCAGGGCCGCAAAGGATCACGGCGATACCGCCGACACAGTGAACCGCATCGGCGGGTTGGGCGACGGGATGAATGCCCTGATCGAAAGGACGACGGCCGCGCTAATCGGAGCAGCGCAGGAGCGCAAGGAGCAAGCGGACGCCGAAACCGTGTTTGTGAACCGGCTCGATCTCGGCATGGGCCTGTTCATCACCGCCTTGCTCGGTCTCGTCGCGGTGTTTGGCGCGCTCGTGATCTCAAGGCCGATCAATCGCATTGGCGGCGTGCTGTTACAGCTCGCCGGCGGCAACAAAAACCTCGAGGTGCCCTATATCGAGCGCCGCGACGAGGTTGGCGATGCCGCCCGCGGTGCGCTGGCATTCAAGCAAAAACTCATCCGCATCGAAGAATTGGAAGCGGCGGAAAAGGAAACTGCGCGGCGCACCGCGGAACAGCGCCAGGCCGACATGCAGGCGCTCGCCGGCGCCTTCGAGGGGACGGTCGCGAGCGTGGTGCGATCGGTATCGTCTTCGTCGGTCGAGCTTGAAGCGGCGGCCGAAGCTTTGAGCGCGACCGCCGAAACGACGCGGGATCTGTCGGGCAAAGTACTGTCGGCGTCCGCGCAAGCCTCGGAGAGTGTGCATTCGGTTTCGCTTGCGACCGAAGAACTGATCGCGTCGGTCGGCGAGATCAGCCGACAGGTGCAGGAATCGGCCCGGATCGCGCTTGAAGCCGTGGCCCAGGCCGAGCAGACCGATGGGCGGATCGCCGAACTCACGCGCGCAGCCGGCCGCATCGGCGACGTCGTCAGACTGATCACCGACATCGCCGAGCAGACCAACCTCTTGGCGCTCAATGCCACCATCGAAGCGGCGCGGGCCGGCGACGCCGGCCGCGGCTTTGCCGTGGTCGCGCAGGAGGTCAAGGCGCTCGCGTCGCAGACCTCGAAGGCAACCGAAGAGATTGGCGTGCAGATTGCCGGCGTCCAGGCGGCGACCCGGGACTCGGTGGCAACCATCAAGGAGATCGGCGCCACCATCGGACGCATTTCCGAAATCGCCGCTGTAATCACTGGCGCCGTCGACGAGCAGGCGGCGACGACCCAGCACATCGCCGAAAATGTCCACGCCGCCGCCGGCGGCGCCGCCCACGTCGCCGCCAACATCGGCGAAGTCAACGACAGCGCGACTGCCATCAGCACGGCGTCGTCGCAGCTCCTGTCCTCGGCGCAGACGCTGTCGCAGGACGGCAGCCGGCTGGCCGCGGAAATGGAAAAATTCCTCGCCGCCGTCTGTGCGGCTTGAAGCCGAGTAGCCTGGATTGCGCGTCAGCGAAATCCGGGATCGGCCGGACGTCTGCGCTCGAAATGGCGTAGATAACCGATGGGCGACCTCCGCCCGCCATTTTGAACGCTTGAAGCGCCCCCTCAGACCCCAAAGGTGTGTTAGCTTTGCTGCGCCAATGTTCCACAAAGGCTAGTGGGCGATCGCGGGGCACGCACCGTCCTCCAGCGGCCTGAACGCCTTGTCCCCGGGGATCGTCGCCACGAGTTTCAAAAGGTCCCACTCACCCTTCGACTCGGCTGGCGACTTGACCTGCACGAGATAGACGTCATGCACCATGCGGCCGTCGGGCCGTAGTTTCCCGTTCGAAGTGAATGCGTCGTCGACCTTGGTCTCTCGCATCTTGGCGATGACGGTTTTCGGATCGTCCGAATTGGTCGCTTGTACCGCCTTGAGGTAACTGCGCACGACCGAGTAGGTGCCGACCTGGAAGCTTCCCGGAGCGGTGTTGCGGCGCTTCAGAAACTTGGCGAAGAACGCCTTCGCCGCATCGTCGCGATCCGGCAGCCATACCGAAACGAACATCATGCCCTGAGCCTGCTCCAAACTCGCGGCACGGATGGTGGTGAGCGAGTCGAGCCCGAACGGCACCACCTTCTGTTTCTGAGCGATGCCGAATTCACGCGCACTTTTCACGGCGTTGATGGTATCGTCGCCGCCATTGGCAAGTGCCACCACCTCGGCGCCCGACGCCTGCGCTTGCACCATATATGAGGAATAGTCGCTGGTGCCGAGCGGATGCCGCACCGAACCCAAAACCTTGCCGCCGTTCTTTTCAATGGCAGCGGTCGTGCCGTCCTGCAGCGCCCGGCCGAAGGTGTAGTCGACAGTGATGAAGAACCAGGTCTTGCCGAGCTGCGGCAAGGCTTGGCCAATGGATGCACCAAGCTGATAAGTATCGTAAACCCAGTGCACCAAATTGTTGGGCGCGCACGCCTTGCCGGTAAAATCGGCGGAGCCGGCGCTGGTCAGCAAGACCGCCTTATTGGCGGCTTTGGCCACCTCGAGCGTGGCAAACGCTACGCCCGAGTTGACGAGATCGGTGATCGCATCGACGCCTTCGAGATCGAACCAGCGCCGCGCTATGCCCGCTCCGATGTCGGGCTTGTTCTGGTGGTCCGCGGAAATGATCTCAATCGGCACGCCGTTGATTTTGTAACCGAATTCTTCGGCAGCGATCTTGGCGGCTTCGACCGCGCCCGCGCCAGCGCCGGCCTCGTAGGGCCCGGAAAGATCGGTCAGTACGCCGATCTTGACCTTGCCGCCCGAAATTTCGGCCCGTGCAGTGGGAACGAGCAACAGGAACGCGCATAAAAAGCCGGCGACGTGGCGCATGGTCTCCTCCCTCTTTCCGCTATTGTGCGGAAGGTCCGCCGATTTTCCACGAACTGTCAAGCCTTCGTGCCTGAATATCGGCTCACGCCGAGTTCGCAATTGACTCGCCGATTTTACCAGTTGTCGATGGCGACCTGCTCACCAACATCAAGCCCTCTGAGAACATCGAGTAAGCCGCACCGATCAAGTTTTCGATTTGTGAGTATGCGCCGCAGGGCGCGGTGTGGCGAACGCCGGCCCTTTTTTGCCTTGGCGGGCTGCCCCGCGTGCGCTTAAACTCGCGTTTGGTCGGCACGTTGGCGGGCTATCGTTTCGAATGGTTGGTGACCAAATGCCGACCAAATTTTGGGAGCGAAATGCAAGAAACGCCGAAGGAATAAGGATTCTGCGGGCGTAGTTCAGTGGTAGAACATCAGCTTCCCAAGCTGAGTGTCGTGGGTTCGATTCCCATCGCCCGCTCCAATACAGGCCGATAAAATCGACCTGATAAATTCAACGCGGGGGGACACCATGGATCCGGGCGGCGAACGGCGAAGCGGATGGAGCTGGTGGTACCTGCTTTTCCTCATTCAGCTCATCGCGGTGATCTGGCCGCCGTTCTACAACAAGGTCGAGCCGTCCTGGATCGGCGTGCCGTTCTTCTACTGGTACCAGATGGCCGCCGTGATCGTCGGCGCCATTCTCACCGCCATCGTCTACTTCGCCACTGACGACTAACCCCAAGGGCGCGCGGCGGCGGGTCGGCGCGCCGAGTCGATGATGTGCCAAGTCGATAATGAAAAAACTTAAATCGGGGGGCGTGCCATGCAGGACGTGAACTGGACCGCGCTGATCATCTTCATTCTGCTGTTCGGCTTCATCACCTGGCTCGGCTTTGCCGCCGCCCGTTGGCGCAAGGGCGACCTCGACATGCTGCACGAATGGGGGCTCGGCGGCCGGCGCTTCGGCACCATCGTCACCTGGTTCCTGGTCGGCGGCGACCTCTACACCGCCTATACGTTCATCGCCGTTCCGGCGCTGGCGTTCGGCGCCGGCGCGGTCGCGTTCTTCGCGGTGCCCTACACCATCCTGATCTATCCGATCCTGTTCATGGTGTTTCCGCGACTCTGGTACGTCTGCAACAAGCACAATTACGTCACCGCGGCGGATTTCGTGCGCGGCCGCTTCGGCAATCGCTGGCTGGCGCTTGCCGTGACCGTCACCGGGATCGTCGCGACCATGCCGTACATCGCTTTGCAGCTGGTCGGCCTGCAGGTGGTGATCGCCGCGATGGGGGTTTCCGGCTCCGGCTATAGCGGCGATGTGCCGCTCGTCATCGCCTTCATTATTCTTGCCGCGTTCACCTATTCGAGCGGACTGCGCGCACCCGCCTCGATCGCGATCGTCAAGGATCTCCTGATCTACCTGACCGCGTTTGCCGCCGTGATCGTCGTGCCGATTCAGCTGGGCGGCTTCGGCAAGATTTTTGCCGCGGTACCGCCGGCGAAATTGTTGTTGGCCACACCCGGCCCCAACACGACCGGCCTCTACGGCTATTACGTCACGCTGGCGCTCGGATCGGCGCTTGCCCTCTTTCTCTATCCGCATTCCATCACTGGCATCTTGAGCGCCAATAGCGGCCGTGCGATCCGCCGCAATGCGGCGCTGCTGCCGGGCTACTCGTTCATGCTGGGACTGTTGGCGCTGGTCGGCTTCTTCGCCATTGCCGCCGGCGTTGCCGGGCTTCCCGAATACGCGGCCGGGTTCAAGCAGTTCGGCTCGAACTTCGCGGTGCCGGCGCTGTTCCTGCACAGCTTTCCGTCTTGGTTCGTCGGCATCGCGTTCGCGGCGGTCGGGATCGGCGCGCTGGTGCCGGCGGCGATCATGTCGATCGCCGCGGCCAACCTCTACACCCGCAACATCCATCGCGAATTCATCAACCACAACCCGACCGACAAGCAGGAAGCGCAGATGGCGAAATGGGTGTCGCTGATCGTCAAATTCGGCGCGCTGGTTTTCATCGTGTTCGTGCCGACGCAATTTGCGATCTACCTGCAGCTGCTCGGCGGCATCTTGATCATCCAGACGCTGCCGGCGGTGCTGCTCGGCGCTTACACCCGCTGGTTCAACGATTGGGCCCTGTTCGTCGGCTGGGCCGTAGGGATCGGCGTCGGAACCGGGATGTTCGTCGCGGTGAATTCTCCGAATTATCCGCTTGCGCTCGGCGGCTTCACCTTCCCGGGCTACACCGCGTTCTACACCGTGATCCTCAATCTGGTCATCGCGATCGTGCTGACGCCGGTTTTCAACGCCATGCGCAGCGGCCCGGCGCCGATCGATGCCACCGCCGCAGCGGATTATCGGTCGTAACAGGCTATAATTTCCGCTCGTTCCCGCGAAAGCGGAGACCCAGGTCTTTCTAGCGTGGCTGAACTGGATTCCCGCTACAGCGGGAATGAGCGGCAAATTCGTTAGAGCCGCGTCACCGGTACGTGCAGCAGCGCCGCCCGGCCGCCGCGCACCTCCTTGGCGCAGCGCGCGATCGCCGCCGGCACGTCGGCCGGGTCGGCCACCTTTTCCGCGTAGGCGCCGAACGCTTCGGCGATCTTGGTGAACTCGACTTTGGGCGCGAGCACAGCCTCGAACTCGTTGGCGGCATGTGCCTCGCCTTCGGGGAACACGCGCAAGGTCGAGGCCTTCACCGCGCCCCACCCGGAATTGTCCAGCACGATCGACAGGATCGGCACCTTGTATTGCTGCGCGACCGCAAAGATCGAGGTCGGATTGTTGAAATAGAAACTGCCATCACCCGCCACTTGCACCATCATGCGGTTGGGCGCCGCAAGCTTGGCGCCAAGCGCCATGCCGGCCGACCAGCCGAGCCCGGCGCCGTTGGTATTGAACGCCGTGTTTGGCAGCCGGCGCGGAATCTGCATCAGCACGGCGCCGGTGTTGGTCACCGCTTCGTTGAAGACGATGTCCTCATCGTCGAGCACCTTGCCGAGTTCGGCCATCAGATAATGCGGGTTGATGGCGCCGGGCTTGCCCTTGTCGGCGGCGAGTTTTGCGGCGCGAGAACGGCGCTGCTCGCGGACAGCTTTCAGCTTATCGAGCCGCGCCGCAGCCGCCGCCTTAAAGCGCGGCGTCGCCTTCGCCTTCAGCTCGGTCAAAAGCTGATCGAGAATGCGGCCGGTACTGCCCTGCATGCGCAGATGGCCCGGGAACGTCCACATCGGCGAACCGACTTTGAGCACATCCACGTCGATGTGCGCCCAGAACGACTTCTCGTTCGGTTGCACTTCGGCGGGGAACCATGGCACTTCGACGTCGGCGAGTATCCCGACGTCGACGTCCGGTAAGGCGTCGTCAGCGGAGAAGCCGGCGAAGCACGGACTCTCATACGAGATGTTGTTCTTCGAGTTCGCTTCGTAGACGGGGATGCCGGCGAATTCGCCGAGCTCGACGATCTTATGCGCGGCCAACGCATCGGTGCCGCCATAGCCCGTGATCAGGATCGGATTCTCCGCGGCCAGCAGCCGGTCGGCGAGCGTAGCGATCAGCGCCGGATCGGCGCCGCCGCCGGCGAGCGGACCAAAGCGGTCGGCGGCATAGCGATGAACTTCGTCGACGTCCCAGTGCTCGGTCAATGTCTCGCGCTGCATCATCAGATAAACCGGACCGCGCGGCTCGCTTTGCATGATCGAATGCGCGCGCCGCAGCACTTCCTTGACGACCACGCCGGAGGGAAGCGTCCACTCCCACTTGGTATACGGGCGTACCAGACTGCCCTGGTCGAACGGCTCCTGCACGAAGTGCACGTGAGTGTCGCGGGAACCGACCAGTTCGCCGTGGGTCGTGTACGGCGCCTTGCCGGCCATCAACAGCACCGGCAAGCGGCTGCGATACATGTTGTGCATGCCATTGGCGGCATTGGCAGTGCCGACGTCGACGTGCACCAGTACGCCCTGGCCGCGCCCGGTGACCAGAGCGTAGCCGGCGGCCATGTGCGCCGCGGTATTCTCGTGCGGACAGCGCACCACTTTCGGCATCACCTCGCCGCGCTGGCGGCGATGCGCCATTTCCTCGATGATCGGCGCATGATCGGTGCCGAGATTACAAAACAAATACTCTATGCCGATCTCGTTTAAGCCTTCGAGAAAATAATAGGCCGTCGAGAAATCAGTAACGTTGGTCTTCCGCCCGACTGATGTATCCATTGCTGCAACCGACCGTCCTTTGGTTTCAGATTCCGCCCGTTTCAATCCGCGCACTATAGCATTACCCCGCCCCGCGCGCGTGTCCGGTTCGAGCTTTCGTTCGGGCCAGTATCACACAGCCGCCGCAGATAAGCGGGTCAGAAAGTTCCCCTTGGTGCGCGTTTACGACGCGATCGAATAAATCCCACTTTCCGAACTATCGCCACAATGCCAAAAGAAGGTCGCGGTCGGAACGGGGAAAGGGTCAAACATGAAATGGCAGGCAGCCGTGGCCGGCGCTTTGGCGTCGGCCCTCATCACGACTGTGGCTTCCGCAGAGGTGCGGGTTACCAACGATCCAGGCGGAGAAATATCAGCCTATGTCAGCAGGTTCCACGATCTGCGCCAGTCCGGCGAACGTCTGGTGATCGACGGGCCTTGCCTTTCGGCCTGCACGTTGTTCACAGCTTTTCTTCCTCACAATCAGGTCTGTGTGACACCGCGGGCGGTGCTCGGGTTCCACGCCGCGTCTTACTATGACGACGCTCGGCGTTCGCTGGTGCCGACGCGCGCCGGCACCCGGCTGGTGTTGGGGCTCTATCCGGCGGCGATCCGGAACTGGATCGAGCGGCACGGCGGGCTTACGCCGCGAATTATTGCGATGCGCGGCCGCGAACTTGCGGCGCTCTACAACACCTGCCGCTAAGGTGTTTTGCTAAGTCTGGACGCGGTTGCCGCCGCGGCATTGCAGCTTATCTAACGAAAGCTGGCCGGCCGCCGCGTGACACTGCCGCGTGACACTGCCGCATGGCACTTGATGTCGCGGCCCTGCTGCACGCAGGCCGAAGCGGCTATACTTCGCTCGCTAGCAGACTGTGCCTTGCCGCAGCAGGGCGCGAGGGTTCCTCGAACCGTTCGCGCCGGCCTGGGGTACGCGTCGGTTGAGGAGAATGCGTTGAGCCGCGACATACGAGCTTCCCGCCTGCTGCCTATGCTGGGTGCGTTCATCTGCGGGCTCGTGCTGGTATTCGCCGCCATCGTCTACGTCACCGGCCGCTATCCGTCGCCGATCGGCTCGGCGGCGGCCGCAGTCGGCGGTCCGTTTCATCTCGAGGACCAGAACGGCAATGCGGTCAGCGATGCAGACATGAAGGGCCGCCCGTTCCTGGTGTTCTTCGGCTTCACCCATTGCCCCGATATCTGCCCGACGACCTTGTTTGAGATTTCGCAGATCATGCAGAAGCTCGGCAAAGACGCCGACCGTGCCGGCGCGCTGTTCATCACCGTCGATCCGGAACGCGACACGCCGGCCGCGATCAAGGATTATCTGTCAAGCTTCGATCCGCACCTGCGCGGTCTGACCGGCGACCCGGCCGCAGTTAATGCAGCGATCAAGGCATATCGCGTTTATGCCAAGAAAGTTCCGCTGCAGAACGGCGACTACACAATGGACCACACCGCCGTCGTTTACCTGATGGACAAGGACGGCCGCTTCGTTGCGCCGTTCAACTTAAAGCAAACCGCCGACGAAGCTGCCGCGCAGCTTCGGCGTTACCTGTAACGCTCGATCAATCCGCAATCCGACCGAGCGCATAGACCGCCTCCAACAGCAGGCCGGGATTCCCGCCGAAGAACCATCGCTCGAACAATCCGCGCGTCCGTCCGCTGCGGAAGACCTGGGCAAGTCCCGTGTTAACGGCGAGCCGCATCGCCCAGTCGCCGCGGGGAACCACGATCGCATACTGCTCGATTGATAGATCGTCCGGCAGCAGTGCCAAGGCCTCGGGCTTTTTGACTTGCGCGCCGGCCAACAGCAGCTTGTCGCTGGCGAAGCCGTCGACCCTTCCGGCCTCAAGGGCGTCGACACCTTCGTCGCGGTCTTTCACCAGGACCAGAGTTATGTCGAGCTTTTGCTGGCGAATTTGTTCGGCGACAGCGCGGGCGTTCGTCGTGCTGGAGACGACGGCGATCTTCTTCCCGTTCATCTCGGCGAAGTTGTGAAGGTTCGATGCGCGCGTCACCAGCACGCCGGTCGATTCCACAAAGACGAAGATGGAAAAGTCGACCTCTTTCATACGGCCGAGCGTGACTGTCGATGAGCCGCACTCCATATCGGCTTTGCCGCTGGCGACTGCGGAAAACCGGGTATCCACCGTGACCGGCACCCATTCGATCTTCAGTTCCGGTACTCCGAACTGACGCGCGATCGAGTCCGTCACCTGCTTGCAGAGATCGATCGTATAGCCAAGCGGCTCCTTCGCATCATTGACGAACGAAAACGGCCGCGCATCGGCACGATAAGCGATCCGCATGACCTTTTTGGCGATAATGGATTTCAGGCGACTATCGGACGGAACTTGCGACTGGGCCGACACCGCCGTAACCAGCATGAACAGGGCGCCAACAGCCGCCGCCACATGCAGCAGTGTCCACTTGCCCCGACCGTCGAAAGCGTCACCCAGCATGATCACACCATGAGCTTGTTTGCGATGTCAGTTATACCGATAGCCCGCGTCGAACAGACGCGACGTTCGCGCTAGTCCGTGCTCGGTTTTCTCCCAGCGCTGCGGATCATAAAGCAGTTGGAACAGCGCGCGCCAAGCGGCGAGTGACAGGAGAAACCAATAAAGTGGCGTCAGCACCAGCACCCAGGCATGGGCGAGCAAACGCCGCCGCTTGAGCCCGATGATATCAAGAGCGATGGTCGAGAGATATCCGCAGAGGAGCGTCGCCGCAAACACCGGCGCGGAACCCATCGTGCCGACCGCCTGCAGCGGCGCCCTGGCCAGCAGCGAATAACAAAGCCCGGCCATGAAGATCGGGTGGACCAGGGCCGCTAACACATTGCAGGCGAGGAAGAGTTGAAACGCGAGTGCGCCGCCGAAACTAAGCTCCCGCACCAGACGCACGGGACGGCGCATGTGCACCAGCCAGGTTTGCATCCAGCCTTTGTACCAGCGGGTGCGTTGCTTCAGCCAAGGCCGGAAGCGCGCCGGGGCCTCTTCATAGGTGGCTGACGACAACGCCGCGCAGCGATAGCCCAGGCGATGCAGACGAATGCCGAGATCGGCGTCTTCGGTAACGTTATAGGGATCCCAGCCGCCGACGCGCCGCAGCACCGCGGTCCTAAAATGATTTGACGAACCACCGAGCGGAAACGGCAACCGCAGCGCCGCGAGCCCGGGCAGGAAAGCATCGAACTGGCCGGCGTAGTTTGCCGTAAACATGCGCGCGATCCAGCTGTCGGTGGTGTTGTCGATAGTGAGTGACGCCTGTACGCACGCGAGCCGCTCGTCCGCTGCTGTGAAGGCAGCGAAAGCGCGCCGAAGCTGATCGGGCTCCGGCACGTCTTCGGCGTCATAGACTACGGTGAACGAGCCGCGTGCAAACGGCAGCGCGACATTGAGGGCCTTCGGTTTGGTTCGCGGTCCGAATGGCGGCGCGGCGATGATCGTGAAAGGCGGACCCAGTTCGAGTTGCGCAAGGGCGCGCCTGGTCTCGTGATCGTCGGCTTCGAGCACCAGCTTCACGTCGAGTTTCTCGGGCGGATAATCGAGCGCGCGAATTGCAGCGACAAGGTTCCCGACGACGCTGGCCTCGCGATAGAGCGGGCACATGATGGTGTAGATCGGCAGTTCATGGTCGGGGATGCGAACCGCGCGATCCGGTTGCCGCGGAGCGAAACCGACGCTCAACAGCCGCAAAGCAGCGGCAGCCAGGAACACCGCACACAACAGCGCGGCACAGAAGTCGATCGCCCCGGGAACGAGGGCTAGAATGCCGACGACGAGCAGTGCAAATGCCACAGTCGCCAGCCGCGCCATGCCGTGCGGCCGCGGCGCGTTCGACAGCGACGGCCTGGAGCGCCGAAGCCCGTCGGCGGCGCGCAGCGCTAGCGCCTTTTGACTATGACGCGCGACGAAGCGCAAAAGCCGCTCGGATGACGTCAACCGGAATGAACGCAGCACACTCGGCAGGGACTGCCGCGGATCGGCGAGGTGACGCGCCGTCAAGTCACGCGGAGCAATAATCCAGACCAGCTCGCGGCCCTCCCACAGCGGCAACAACCCCACGGCGGCTGCCTGAATCAGGCTCATTGTCGTCGAGCGGGCAGTTCTGCCGGGCGATACGGTCAAGCGGTTCGAAATTTGTGCCGAGAGACGCCGCAAGAGCGGTGACGTAGGCTTCTTCGGTTATTGCATCGGCGCAAGTGAGCACACTATCGGCGCCAAAGCCGATTGATCGCGCGCGTTTTTCCGCAGCAGCAACGACCCAGCGGGGCAAAACATTGCGAACACAGTCAATTTCCGGGCAGTTCTGCGGCGCTGCTTTCGCCCGCATACGCTCCCGGGCGCGTGCGACAAACGCGCCGGGCGTAGCCCTCGTTAGCCGCTCGTCCGCTTTAACGCGGCGTACGGCAGCCCGTTTCGCACTACTCGACGCCACCGCCGGCCCCACGACGCAACGGACATCCGCATCCCCCTCATTTGGTTGCTAACACGATTTTAGAGGGCAGATCTCAGCTTACGGCATCGTGATGCATGTGGCCGGCAATGGCAATATGCGAGCGTTGACGGGGGGCCGCCGCACCCCTATAAGCGCCCCTTCGCAAAGCTCACGCGTACATCATGGCTAATACGAAGTCCGCAAAGAAGGCCGCTCGCCAAATTGAGCGCCGCACGGTGATTAATCGGGCGCGGCGCTCCCGTTTGCGCAGCGCCGTCCGTAAGGTCGAGGAGGCGATCGCCGCCGGTGATCGATCACGCGCGCTCGCTGCTATGGCGGAAGCCGAACCGGTCATTGTTCGTGCAGCGCAAAAGAGCATCGTGCACCGCAACGCCGCTCGCCGCAAAGTGTCGCGGCTGGCTCATCGGATCGCCGCGCTCGGCAAATAACCGCGCTTCCGATGCTGCTCACGATTTCTTGTTGTTTAAGCTGATCGCCTAGCGATTGCTCCCTGGACCTGCTTTTGCGCGGCGAGGTATCATTCCACCTCACGCAACCCACATTGGCGTGCGCGAGATTTGTGTGGACTGCGATCAATCTGTTGCAGAATTGTCACGTCATACCTAAAACATCGCAATTGCGCCGCTTCCCGCGGATTCACGTGTCAGGAGTGTGAAGTTTTTATTTGGTCCGCATGACCAAGCGTGGGGTTACCCTTCCATCTCGATCAAAATAATTGACGTGCCGAGAACGGGTTATTGCGCATGCCACCCGAGGGGTTTCGAGTCGTATGAAATTTCGGTGGGGGCAAGTCTATTTGCTCCGGTGCGCTATTTCGCCAATTTGACGGCCCGCGTAATTATTAGCTGGTCGTCGATTCAGCACGTTGCGTCAAAGTCTTGAGCTGCACCTCGCTGCAGCGTTTGCACGTTTGCTCCCGCGCGGCCAACATTCGTAATCGCGATTTTGCGGTTGCGGGCTGAAAATGGCGTGGTAGCGTGAACGGTCCTTCGGTTTCCGAAGGTGTCATTTGGAAAATATGAGTCTCGGCAAACTCATCGAGGAATGGGCGCGGAAGAGTTGTGTCCGGTGCAGCTTTGTGCCGCGTTTTTTAAGTCGAGTTCCGGGTACGTCGGCCGGTTACGACTTGTAAGCCGAGTGAAATGCGCAAGGGGAAGGGGAAGACCTGACAGTCTCGCAAGAAAACGGAAGCGAGACATCAGCGATTGCCATCGAATTTGGGAGCGATGGAGTGGGGCATGAAAACAGCAAATCAGACAACCAACCGATCAACTAGCGTCTCATCGTCCACCGCGTCCCGGCCCATCGCGCTCGCTGTGTCGTCAGCGCCGCGCCGCTATCGCGTGCCGACCATCACCTCCAGCGGCTGAACGCCGCCGATCCGATCGGCGTCTGCATCTCGTTTTTCCGCACACGCCGTCAAACCCCATCAGTCGAAGAGCCGGTAGCGTTAGCCCTGTGTCGGGCGTCGTGAGTTGTACTTCGCCTTGAGTTGCTCGTTTGAATCCTTTTTCCGACGATAGAAGCAGGCCAAAAATGATGAGCGCGGATCAAGATTGCTGGCAGCGGGTTAAGAACCGGCTGCGCGTTGAACTTGGTGACGATGTATTTTCGAGTTGGTTTGCGCGAATGGAAATCGAAGCCATCGACAAAGGCGCCGTGCGCCTGTCAGTGCCGACGCGCTTCCTGCGCAACTGGATCCAGTCGCACTACAGCGAGCGCGTGTTGAGCACGTGGCAGTCGGAGGAGCCTGCGGTTACGCGGCTGGAGCTGAGCGTCCGCTCGGCTGCGATCCGGCCGATTGTCGCAAAGCCCAAAGCGCTGGAGCCGCCTCTGCTCGCGCGCGACGCGCGCGAGGGCGCGCTAAACGGTGCAGAGTCGCGCACCAGTGTGCCCTTCATGACGGTGCACGAAGCCCTCGGCGGCTCGCCGCTCGATCCGCGGCTTGCGTTCGATACGTTTATCGTCGGCCGGTCAAACACGCTGGCGCATGCTGCCGCCCGCCAGGTGGCAACCAGCCGCCGCGGCGACCCGCTGATGTTCAATCCGCTCTATATCCACGCCGGCGTAGGGCTCGGTAAGACGCATTTGCTGCAGGCAATCACCTGGGCCGGCAACGGCAACGAACGCAAGGTGCTTTATCTCACGGCCGAGCGGTTCATGTACGGCTTTGTCTCGGCGTTGCGCTCGCAGACCACCATCGCATTTAAAGAAGCGCTGCGCGCCATCGACGTCCTCGTCATCGACGATCTGCAGTTCCTGCAAGGCCGCTCTACCCAGGCCGAGTTCTGTCACACCCTCAACGCTCTCATCGACGCCGGCCGCCAAGTCGTGATTGCCAGCGACCGGCCGCCAGCGGACCTCGAGAGCCTCGATGACCGCGTCCGCTCGCGCCTCGCCGGCGGTCTTGTGGTCGAGATCGGCTCACTCGGCGAAGAATTGCGGTTCGAAATTCTCAAGAGCCGGATCGCGGCTGCATGCAGCCATCATCCGGGCTTCGAAGTTCCGGCGCCGGTGCTCGCCTTCATTGCCAAGTCGATCACGCACAACGGCCGCGACCTTGAAGGCGCCGTCAATCGGTTGCTGGCCCATAACAAGCTCACCGGCCAGCAGGTCACGCTCGAAATGGCCGAGCGCGAAATGCGCGACCTTATCAGGCCTGCCGAACCGAAACGGGTGAGGATCGAGGACATTCAGCGGATCGTCGCCCGCCAGTACAATGTCAGCCGCGCCGATCTATTGTCTTCACGCCGTACCGCCAACGTGGTGCGGCCGCGCCAGGTGGCCATGTATCTTGCGAAGGTGCTGACGTTACGCTCCCTCCCTGAGATCGGCCGCCGGTTCGGCGGCCGCGATCACACCACGGTGCTGCACGCCGTGCGCAAGATCGAGACGCTGGCCGGCACCGACACCACGCTTGCCGAGGAGATTGAGTCGCTTAAGCGCCAGCTCCAGGATTAACGTCCAAGACTGACGTCCGGGACTGATGTAGCCTCGTCCGAGCCCTGTGAAACGCAGGGGAAAAGGCCGGTCCGTTTGCCCCCCGGTCTTGCCGAAGGCGGCCCGCCGCGCCACCTTTGTTACCCCCTATCGGGAACGGATTTCGCGATGAAAGTCACCGTAGAGCGCTCCGAATTGCTGAAATCGCTTGGCCACGTCCATCGCGCGGTGGAACGGCGCAACACCATTCCGATCCTCGCCAATGTACTCATTCGCGCCGACCGTTCGAAGCTTAGCCTGAAGGCCACCGACCTCGACCTCGAAGTGACGGACACGATCGCGGCCGAAGCAGGGCCCGGCGGGTCGACGACGGTGCCGGCGCACATGTTCTACGACATCGTGCGCAAATTGCCGGAGGGTACACAGATCGTTCTGGAATCTTCCGGCGACCGCGCCGCACTCTCGATCCGCGCCGGCCGCTCGCGCTTCACCCTGCAGACGCTGCCGGAGAGCGACTTTCCCGATCTCGCTCCCGGCGAAATGACGCACAAGTTCATGCTCAAGGCCGCGGACCTGAAGCGGCTGATCGACAAGACCCAGTTCGCCATCTCGACCGAGGAGACCCGCTACTACCTCAACGGCATCTATCTGCACGTCGCCGGCGCCGGGCAAACGCAAATGCTGCGCGCGGTGGCGACCGATGGCCACCGGCTGGCGCAGATGGAACTCGATCTGCCGAAAGGCGCAGCCGGCATGCCCGGCATCATCGTCCCGCGCAAGACCGTTGGAGAGGTGCAGCGTCTGCTGGAAGACGGCGAGGCCGAGGTCACGGTCGAGCTTTCCGCCGGTAAGATTCGATTTACTGTCGGTGAGGTGATCCTCACGTCGAAGCTGATCGATGGCACATTTCCGGATTACGCTCGCGTCATACCGGTGGGCAATGACAAGGAGCTGATCGTCGACAAGAAAGAATTCGAGGCTGCGGTCGACCGCGTTTCCACGGTCTCAAGCGAGCGCGGCCGGGCGGTCAAGCTGTCGCTCACCGGCGGACGGCTGTTGTTGTCCGTCACCAATCCGGACTCCGGCAGCGCCACCGAAGAGCTCGAGGTCGAATACGAGTCCGAGCCGATCGATGTCGGCTTCAACTCACGCTACCTGCTCGATATCGCCGCCCAGATCGAAAGCGAAGCCGCCGTGCTGAAACTCGCCGATCCCGGATCGCCGACGCTGATCCAGGACAAGGAGACGCGGGGCGCGCTCTATGTGCTGATGCCGATGCGGGTGTGACGGGTATCAGCGATCAGTCATCAGCGGTCAGTCATCAGCGATCGGTAACCAGAGGATCCGAGCGTTGGAATCGCGGTGATCGGGATTATCTTGGTCGCCGGGCGTTTGATTCCGGATCCCAACGACTGATGCCAGCTCATATCCGCCGTCTGACGCTAACCAATTTTCGCAACTACCATGCGGCGACGCTGCAAACCGAAGCCCGCGTCATCGTGCTCTACGGGCCGAATGGCGCCGGTAAAACCAACCTGATCGAGGCGATCTCGTTTCTCGCCCCCGGCCGCGGCTTGCATCGCGCCACGCTTGAGGAAGTCGCGTTCCATGAGGGGGACGGTTCCTGGGCTGTCGCCGCCGAAATCGAAGGCGCGTTGGGGCTCGCTACGCTCGGCACCGGCGTCGAGCGCAGGCCCGAAGACGGCGCCATCGGTAACCGCATCTGTCGGATCGATCGTGAACCGGTCGCGTCAGCTTCCGCTTTCGCTGATCACCTTCGCGTCGTCTGGCTGGTGCCGGCGATGGACTCGTTGTTCGTTGGCCCGCCATCGGAGCGGCGGCGTTTTCTTGATCGCCTGGCGGCGGCGGTCGATGCCGAACATGCCAGCCGCGTCAACGCACTGGAGCGGGCACTGCGTTCGCGCAACCGGCTGTTGGAGGAGGCGCGGCCCGATCCGCACTGGCTCGACGCCGTCGAGCATGAGACCGCAGAAATCGCCGTCGCAGTTGCGGGAATGCGGGCAGAGACGGTGCGGCGGCTTGCTGCCGCACTCTCAAGCCGCGGGGACTCGGCGTTCCCGGTCGCCGAGATCACGCTCGATGGCTGGATGGAGAAGCTCGTCCCCGCCCATCCCGCCGTCGAGATCGAAGAACGCTACCGCGCGCTGCTGCAGGAGAACCGTGGCCGCGACGCCGCCGCGGGGCGCACGCTCGACGGGCCGCACCTGACCGATCTCTCAGTCGTCTATACGCAAAAAGGCATCGCTGCTGGCGATGCTTCGACCGGCGAGCAGAAGGCGCTCCTCATCGGCCTGGTGCTGGCACACGCAAGCTTGATTGCCGAGATGACCGGTTCAGCGCCGGTCCTCCTGCTCGACGAAATTGTCGCGCACCTCGACCCAGGACGACGCGCTGCGCTGCACAAGGAACTTGCGCAACTCGGTGCGCAGGTCTGGATGACCGGCGCCGACCCAGCGCTGTTTTCCGAGATCGACAAGAACAACGCGACTATGGTCGAGGTCCGTTCCGGGTATCTGCAATTGAGCAACGGTTAAGTTGTTGCGCTCGCGCGAAATGATTCCATCTCTCCGATAAGTTCGCATCCGGGCGAAAGAAAATTGGGAACAACAGGCCGCAGAACCTCTTAGTATTGGGGAGGCGGAAAATGTCCTTTGCGGGATTGAGGCCCGATGACGATGCCGGAACGCGCGGCAGATATGGTTGTCCGAAATCTCATCGAGGCGTTAAATCGCCTGCACGATGATTTGGATCGTGTGGAGCTATGGATTGTTGTCTTGAGTAGTTTTGAGCAACCGCCGCCGGAATATCGGCCGGATAGTGAATACCTCTTGCCGCTCCGAAAAGCGGCGCACCCTTACGCATAAATGCTCTCCGCAACGGCGTTTGATCCCGCTCTATCCTTGTGAAGAACGCTGGACTTTTTTGCCGGCGGGTTTAGCGAAAATTGGCTTCGTTATGCGGCGGTCCAAGCCTTCCAAACGCGGTGCACTGACGGTGTAAAATCGGCCTCATTTTGGCCGCGCCAAACCCTTGAAAAATACCGATCTGACAATATGTTACCCGTAGTCACTTTGCCCTGTACCGGGCCTCATTTTCGTGTACAACACAATAGCGATTCTCCAGCGTTTTTTCTGCTGATTCGAAAGCCGTTCGCATGGCCGAAGCCGTTCGTAAAACCACCCCTGATGCGCCTTCCGATTATGGGGCGGAGTCCATCAAGGTGCTCAAGGGGCTCGACGCCGTGCGCAAGCGGCCGGGCATGTATATCGGCGACACCGATGACGGCTCGGGCCTGCATCACATGGTCTACGAGGTCGTCGACAACGCCATCGATGAAGCGCTCGCCGGCTTCGCCAAGGAAGTCGTCGTAACGCTCAATCCCGATGGCTCATGCACCGTGCGCGACGACGGCCGCGGCATCCCGACCGACCTGCACAAGGGCGAAGGCGTGTCCGCGGCTGAAGTCATCATGACTCAGCTCCACGCCGGCGGAAAATTCGACCAGAATGCCTACAAGGTCTCCGGCGGCCTGCACGGCGTCGGCGTATCGGTAGTCAACGCGCTATCAAGCTGGCTTAAGCTCACGATCTGGCGCGACGGCCATGAGCATTTCGTGGAGTTCCGTGACGGTGAGCCGGTCGCCCCGCTCGCGGTTGTTGGCGCGGCCTACGATCGGCGCGGCACCGAGGTGACGTTCCTGCCGTCCAAAGAAACCTTCACCATGACGGAGTTCGACTTCGCAACGCTGGAGCACCGGTTGCGCGAACTCGCGTTCCTCAATTCCGGCGTCACCATCGTGCTGTCCGACATGCGCCACGCGGTCGAGAAGCGCGAGGAGTTGCGCTACGAGGGCGGCGTCGAGGCCTTCGTCAAATATCTCGACCGCAACAAGACCCCGCTGGTCCCGCAGCCGATCGTCATGAAGGCCGAGCGCGACGGCGTCATGATCGATTGCGCGCTGTGGTGGAACGACGGCTACCACGAGACCGTGCTCTGCTTCACCAATAACATTCCGCAACGCGACGGCGGTACCCATCTCGCCGGCTTCCGCGGCGCCCTCACCCGCCAGGTCACCGGCTACGCCGAATCCGGCGGTGCCGCGCGCAAGGAGAAGGTCGCGCTCACCGGCGACGATTGCCGCGAAGGACTGACCGCGGTGCTGTCGATCAAGGTGGCCGACCCGAAATTCTCCTCGCAGACCAAAGACAAGCTGGTCTCCTCCGAAGTCCGCCCGGCGGTCGAGGGCATTATAAACGACATGCTCAAGGCCTGGTTCGAAGAGCATCCCTCCGAGGCTAAGACCATCGTTGGCAAGGTGATCCAGGCGGCAGCGGCCCGCGAGGCTGCGCGCAAGGCGCGGGAAATGACGCGCAAAAGCGCGCTCGGTATCACCTCGCTCCCCGGCAAACTCGCCGACTGCCAGGAGCGCGATCCGGCAAAATCCGAGCTGTTCATCGTCGAGGGCGATTCCGCTGGCGGGAGCGCCAAGCAGGGCCGTAATCGTGAATTTCAGGCCGTACTGCCGTTGCGCGGCAAGATTCTCAATGTCGAGCGGGCGCGCATGGACAAGATGCTCTCGTCCGAGCAGATCGGCACGCTGATCACCGCGCTCGGCACCGGCATCGGCACCGACGAATTTGCAATCGACAAGCTGCGCTACCACAAGATCATCATCATGACCGACGCCGACGTCGACGGCGCGCACATCCGCACGCTGCTGCTGACGTTCTTCTACCGGCAGATGCGCGAGATCATCGATCGCGGCCATCTGTTCATCGCGCAACCGCCGCTCTACCGGGTCGCGCGCGGAAAATCCGAGCAATATCTCAAGGACGAGCGGGCGCTGGAGGATTATCTGATCGACACCGGCCTTGAAGAGACTTCACTACGACTGTCGTCCGGCGAAGTCCGCGCTGGCAACGATCTGCGCAAGTTGGTCGAAGAAGCGCGCTCGATCCGCAATCTTCTGAACGGCCTGCACAGCCGCTATAACCGCAAGGTGATCGAACAGGCCGCGATTGCCGGCGTGCTGCAGACACGTGTCACCAGCGATCCCGCGAAGGCCGCGGCCGCAGCCGAATATATCGCCAGACGACTTGATGCTTTGACGGATGAAACCGAGCGCGGCTGGCACGGCCAATTCACGGAAGGCGTCGGCTTTGAGTTCGAGCGCACGTTGCGCGGCGTCAAGGAAGTCGCGGTGATCGACCAGGCGCTGCTCGGCTCCGCCGATGCCCGCAAGCTCGACGAATTCGCTGCCTCACTGCAGCAGATTTACCCGCGACCGACGCCGCCGGCGATGCTGCGGCGCAAGGACGAGGACACCCCGATCCATGGTCCGGTCAGCCTGTTCGAGGCGGTGACCGCCGCTGGCCGCAAGGGCGTTGGCCTGCAACGCTACAAGGGCCTCGGCGAAATGAACCCCAGCCAACTCTGGGAAACCACGCTCGACAGCAACGCCCGTTCGCTCTTGTGCGTGAACGTGAAGGAAATCGACGAAGCCAACACCATCTTTGACGAGCTCATGGGCGACAAGGTCGAGCCGCGCCGCGAGTTCATCGAAGCGCACGCGCTCACCGCCAGCGTGGACGTGTAAGCCGTTATCCTCGCCAACCTGGGGCGGCGGATCCGCCCTGCCTGCGGCTGAAAACTACTTTAACTGTGAAATTTTTTGACGCCGCGGGCAAACGCGGGATAAAATCGCCATTCTTCCGCGGAAAAGGGGTGGCGCGTCATGGAATTCAGCATCTATTCGGAGCTTCAGACTTGGCCGGGCAAGACCCAGCAGCAGGTCTATGCGGAAGCGCTTGAGCAGTGCGTCAATGCCGACCGGCTCGGCTACTCGACGTATTCGATCATCGAGCACTTCTTTTTTCCGAAATTCGGGGCGTCGCCAAACCCGTTCGCGTTCTTCGCCAAGGCTTCCGAGCGGACGCGAAACATCAAATTCCGCACGCTCGTGCACGTGCTGCCCTATC
Organism: uncultured Alphaproteobacteria bacterium; assembly: GCA_963831165.1. Taxonomy (GTDB): domain Bacteria; phylum Pseudomonadota; class Alphaproteobacteria; order Rhizobiales; family Xanthobacteraceae; genus BOG-931. Next base: position 124,681 of record CAWHPC010000029.1, on the reverse strand, counting down.
ACAATCCTACCGTGCTCGCCTCGCAGATTTCGCAGTTCGACATGCTGGTCGACGGCCGCTATGAATTCGGCCTCGGCCGCGGCCATGGCTGGCTGCCGCTCAAGGGTGGCGTGCCGGTCGAGGAATTGCGCCAGCGTTACGAAGAGTCGCTGCAAATTTTGATGGATGCGCTCGACAAGGAGCGCTTCTCGTTCGACGGCAAATACTACAAGGTCAAGGACTCTCACATCGTGCCGCGGCCGACGCCCGGCCGGAAATTTCGCATCTTTCTCGGCGGAACCAGTGACTACACCTACGAGCTTGCCGGCGAGCGCGGCTACTCCGTGGTAGTGCCGCCGCTATTGCCTTACGAGGCGCTGCGCGCGCAGCTCGACATTTACCGGGCGTCGTGCGCCAAGCACGGCAACAAGCCGGACATCGTCTGGATCCACGCCTGTCATCTCGACTTCGATCGCGACACCGCCAAGCGCGAGGCCGAGAAGATGATGCGCGGCTTCCTCAAGGGCAATGCGTCGGTCCTGCTGGAGAACAAGGACGAAATGGCGCCGAAGGAAGTGCTCGAAGCGGCCGGTTACGGCTTCTACGCCTCCGGCATCATGGAGAACTTCTCCGACATGCCCTACGACGAAATGATCAAGAACGACATCGTCTGGGTCGGAACGCCGCAAGACATTATCGAGCGGATCGAGGCGGTGCAGAAGCTGTGCGCCGGGCTTACTGAAGTGGCGATCACGGTCAATCCAGGCGGCGTCGAGCACTGGAAGACGATCAAAACCCAGGAAATGTTCGCGCACCACGTGATCCCGCACTTCGCCAAGCAATCGTCCGGTGGCAAACGACGAGCTGCCTAGAACAGATCGAAATACTCGTTCTGCTCCCAGACCGTGACGTCGGCCTCTTTCCCGCCCTCGGTCATGAAGCGGGCGAGTTCGGCCTCTTTGATGTGGACGTAGTAGTCGACGAAGCCGTCGCCGAAACCTTGGCGAAACACCTTGTCGGCGCGTAGTGCCGCGGCGGCTTCGCCGAGGTTCTTCGGCAAAGGCGGCGCATCGGTCTCGTAGGGCGTATCCGCCGCCGGTCCTGGATCGCGCCTATGCGCGATGCCGTCGCAGCCCGAATAGATTTGCGAGGCGATGTACAGATAGGGATTGGCGGCAGGCTCGCCGACGCGGTTTTCCAGATGCGTCGACGGATCGCCCGGCTGACCGAGCACGCGCACCATGACGCCGCGATTGTCGCGCGCCCAGATCGCGCGATCGGGCGCGAGCGTGAACGGCCGATAGCGTTTGTAGCCGTTGACGGTCGGCGTCGTGAACGCAGCCGCCGCGCGAGCATGCGCCAGCAATCCGCCGAGAAAATTGCGGCCGATCTCGGACAGCCCGCCCTCCTTATCGCCGACAAAAACATTACGCCCCCTCTTGGTTTCGATTAGCGATTGATGCAGATGCCAGCCGCTCGAAAACAGATTTGGCAGGCCCGGCCGGCACATGAAACTTGCGAGCAAGCCATGGCGCCGCGCGATCTGTTTCACCGTTGCGCGAAACAAAATCATCGTGTCGGCGGCGGCAAGTCCAAGCTGCGGGCGGAAGGTGAACTCGCACTGGCTCGGGCCCAATTCGATTTCGAGCGAACGAAGCGGCATGCCGAGCGCTTCGATGCCGCGCCGGATCGGCTCCAGCGCCGCGTCGATCTGATCGAAGCGCGTTTCGGTCAAATACTGGTAGCCTTGATTGAGCAGACTGACTTCGGGCGCCCGCGGCGGCCAGGTCGCGTCTTCTGCGGAAAGCCGTGGATTTTCCAGCTTGAACAGATGAAATTCGACCTCGAGCCCGGCGAGGAAATCGAAACCTTGCGCAGCGAGATGCGCAAGCGCGTCGCGCAAGATCTGCCGTGTCGAGAACGGCACCGGCTTGCCGTTGGTGAAGACAATATCGCAGAGCAGCCACCCGGTATGCGGCGCCCACGGCAGTACCTGGAACGTCGCAGGATCGGCAACCATGACGAAATCGCCGCCGCCCTGCATTTCCGCCATGTCGAAACCGCCGCCGGCGGTGAACACCGGATAAACGGTCTTGTGCGCGGTGTCCTTGGCAAGGAGCGTCGTCGTCATCGTGACGCCGCTTGTCATTGCGCTCGAGTGCATCCGCCGCCACCAACGTCTTGCCGCGCAGTACGCCGTGCTGGTCGGCGAAGGAGAAGCGAACAAGTTCGAGTTTATCGCGCTTGATCTTTTGCGCGACGGCCTTGGCCAGGCGCGCCTGTTCGTCGGTCCAGAGCCGGTGACGTTCGACAAACTTCGCGGCAGTGGTCGTCGTCTGCGAGGAGCCATCCGGAAAGCGAATGGTGAGCGCTAGTTCCAGCTTTTCGTTTCCTGCCGGTTCTGGTTGGTGCTCTGCCAATAGCCTTGCCAATCCGCGGCCGGGCCGATGCCGTCGACACAGGCCGGGCCGGTGATCTTCGCCGCCTCCGCCTTGTCCAGCACCATCATCGGCTTTCCGCCCTTGCCGGATTGCTCGAGCGCCTGCCGCAGCAGGCGGCGATAGGCGCTGATCGCCTTGTCGGACGTGCCTAGATGCTCCTCGGTGCGGTCCTGGATGGCGCCCATCGACTCGCAGGCCCATTGGTCGTGCACGTTGATGTCGGTGCCCATCCCCGTATAGGTCGTGTGCTCCTGCTCGTGCGGATCGAAGCCGTAGTCGTTGCTCTTGTTTTTGCGCGGCACGTAGTCCGGCAATTCGTAGAGTTCGAGCCGCTGCCGGCGCATCTCGTCCTTATCGACCGGTGCGCCGAACGACGTGAAGATCGCGTACCAATAATGCTTCACGTCGTCGATCGGCACGTGCCACTGCGAGATCGTCATCTCGCGGCTCATCGGAATGATGAAGGCGTTGGGGAAGATCAGGTTAGTCACGCGCACATGCGCTTTCTCGCGGCCGATCCGCCGCAGCGTCACCAGGCGAAAGCCGTAATCGGTCGGCTCGATCTCCATGCGCGGCCGCGGAAACTCGCGCATGATCTGCGTCATCGGCATGTCGGAGTCTTTGGATATGTCCCGGAACATCCGGCCGTAGCCCTTGTCCGGATCCTCATCCTCGAAGAAACGGTGCAGGAACGAGGTGTGCACCGGATCAACGCCGACTTCGAGCGATTGCAGCCAGTTGCAGTCGATCATGCCCTTGAAGGCAAAGGTGTGGGTCGACGGCGCGACGAAGCAGTCGAACTCCGGAAACGCCGGCGGCTCGCCTGAGCCGAGATAGGCCCACAGGATGCCGCTCTTTTCGACGAGCGGATAGGACTTCTGCTTGAGGTTGGCGCATAGATTGCTGTCGTCGGGCTCGGCCGGCGTTTGCAGGCATTTACCGTTGACGTCGAATAGCCAGCCGTGAAACGCGCACCGCAAGCCGCCGTCTTCGAGCCGCCCGTAGGCGAGATCGGTGCCGCGATGCGGACAGTGGCGGCCGATCAGCCCGTAGCGGCCCTTGTCGTCCTTGAACGCGACCAGGTCCTCGCCGAGCAGCCGCACCGGCTTGACCGGCCGGTTGCCCGACAATTCATCGACCAGCGCAGCTGGCTGCCAGTAGCGCCGCATCAGTGTGCCGGCGGCAGTGTTGGGCCCGGTGCGAGTAATCAGATCGTTCTGTTCCGCGCTTAACATATAAATCCTCACTTTTCCCGGGCGCAGCGCAGCACGAAGTGATGCGCTGCAGAACCGGGATCGTCAAAAGCCCCGAAATCTGAAACGATCCCGGCACTCATACTAGCCGCTCGAAAGACAGGCGGGAATAACCGGCATCAAAATCCCGGCAAGACTAAAATCTTCGGACTGGTCGGCAGCGTCGTCTTCGACACCACGACCGACGGCACTTCGGCCTTTTCGACCGGCCATTGCTCGCGCGCCCGTTCGACAAAACGGTCCAGCGTGTACCAGCCGAAAAAGTGCATCGGGATGATGAGTTGCGCCTTGAGCGCAGTGAGCACCTCGAACATGCCGTCGAGATCGAGGGTGTAATTGCCGTCGACCGGCGCCATCACCACGTCGACGCGGCCGATTTCGTTGAGCTGCTGCTGCGTCAGGGTGTGATGCAGATGGCCAAGATGGGCGATGCACAGGTTCGCGATTTCGAAGATGAAGATCGAGTTGCCGTAGCGCTCGGTGCCACCCTGCCAATTGCGGATATTGGTCGGCACGTTGCGCACCCGCACGTCGCGATATTTCAGGTCCCAGATCGCCGGCTCCTCCGGCGTCTTTCCCCAGCCGCGCAGCACGTATTTGATCGCCGGATCGGGATTGTCGGTGTAGTGCGTGTCGTGGGCGTGGTTCATGGTGGCGATGTCGGGCAGAACCGGCGGCCGCACATAGTCGTTGTAGTCGGTCGCGATCCGCACCAGCTCGGGGCTCTCGATCAGAAACGTGGCGTGACCGATGAAGGTGATGCGCACCTGATCGGGATTGAGCGCCGCAAGCCGCAACGCCGCCGGGATCACCGGCGGCCGATGCCCGGCGACGAGACCGGGACAATTCATCTGCATTTCCGGTTGGGCTGGTTGCGCCAGTGGCGACGGCGGTCCTTCGGGCGAATGCGCCGATGCAAGGCCGGTAAACGTAACGCAGCCGAGCGCTATGATCGTACGCCGCGTGAAGGCGACAAAAATCCCGATGCGCGAGAGGCTCAATTGGCCAACTCCCTGTCTGCCGCCCGGCGCGAGCATGGGAAGGGGCAAATTGGCACGGAATGAGGCGGGCGACTACAGCCGGCCGATCTGAGACGCAGCGGAAATGCCGTGTAGCAGTGCTGCCGCCGTGTCGCGCTCAGCCGCTAAAGCCGCGTTTCCCGATGCGGTGCAGCGTGAAACGTGCACCGCTGATCCGGGAATGCAGTTGGAGCTGTGCTGTCCGCTGATGCTCGCTAAGGCTGCGCTGCACCCGCTCTAAAGCGCGTCAGCGTTCCGATGTGATCAGCCCGCGCCCGGTGACGACGACCCAACGGCCGTCCTGCCGCCGGATCGTCTCGACGCGGCCGAGACCGGGAAGAATGCTGCCGGCCGCGACGGCAAACATGCCGCCGTAACGGCTCGCGACCAGCGCGCGATTGCCGCGGACGTCCTGCACGATCCAGTCCTGCAACACGCGGTCGGGCACCTTCATCTCAGGCGCCGCCGGCGCGGCTGGCTCGTTCGATGCGATGGAGCCTGTAGTCTCGGGAGCAGCCAGCGCCGCCGCGGCCGCGGGCGCTGCGCTGCGTTTTTCCAGCCGATCGACCGCCTCGGCAATATGCGAAAGTTTCGTCGCCGGCTCAGCCTCGGCGCGTTCGACGCGATCGAGCCGGTCGGTCAGCTTGGCGAACTGGCCGTTGGCACTCTTGGTCGCGTTATCGAGGTTCGCCTTGAGCGTGGAAAGCTCGGCAAGCTCCGCCTTGATCGCCTGAACCGCTTGCAGCGTCCTTGCATCCGCGACGTGAGCGTGCGCGCCTGAACCCGGCATGAAATACGAAAACCCCGAAGCCGACAGCGATCCGGCCAACGCGCCGACGGCTGCAGCGATCGCAACCGAGGCCGCCAGCAACATGAAGCGCGATGGCTGCGATGGCGACGAAGCTGCACCGGAACTATCCGTCGGTTTGCCGGCTGCGTCTTTGATGACCTCGTCCGCAGACGATGACGCGGCCCGGTCGGCGGCGGCGAATTCTTCCGCCATCCCCTCCCCGGCATCGAGCTTCGGCGACCAGACGACCGGCAATTGGCTGCCGGCAGATCTTCCGTCACTCGGCTTGCCGTCTTGCGCGTCGTTCATCGTCGGATCTCCGGGATTGCGGATAATCCGTCGGTAGACCCGTTCGGGTTAGCAATTCGTTAGCGAAGCCGTCTTCGACTCAGTCGATCAGGCCGTTTTCGAAAGCAAGGTCGCGGAGTGAGGCCTCCGGACGCGCGCCGAGGTGCTGGATTACCTCAGCTGCGGCAAGCGCTCCGAGCCGGCCGCAGGTTCGATCGTCGGCGCCGCGCGACAGCCCGGTGAGAAAGCCGGCTGCGAACAGGTCGCCGGCGCCGGTCGTGTCGACAACCTTGTCGACCGGGAACGCGGACACCGCCTCAGTGCTGTCGGGCCCGACGACGACGCAGCCCTTTTCGCTGCGCGTCACCACCGCGGCCACGACATCGCGGCGCAAAGCCACGAGCGCCGTGTCGAAGTCGGACGTCTGATAGAGACTGTGCAGTTCCGCCTCGTTGGCGAAAATGAGATCGACGGTGCGCGAGCGCATCAAATGCAGGAACTCATCGCGCCAGCGATCGACACAGAACGCGTCCGATAATGTGAGTGCCACCTGGCGCTCGGCCTGATGCGCAATCTCTGCTGCCTTGACGAATGCGTCCTTCGCGTTCTTCGGATCCCAAAGATAGCCTTCAAGATAGATGATCGAGGCCGCGGCGATCATGTCGGGATCGATGTCGGACGGATGCAGATTCTGCGCGGCGCCGAGGAAAGTGTTCATGGTGCGCTCGCCGTCCGGCGTCACCAGCACGTAGCAACGCGCAGTGGGAGCGCCATCGGCGGCCGGCGGCGTGGTGAAGGCCACACCCGCGGCGCGGATATCGTGAGTAAAGGCGCGGCCGAGACCGTCGTCCCTGACCTTGCCGATGAAGGCCGAACGCGCACCGAAACCGGCCACGCCGACAATCGTATTCGCCGCGGAACCGCCGGATGAACTCGATGGCAGGGCCCATCGCCTCGTAGATCGCTTCGGCGCGCGGCGCGTCGATCAGAGCCATGGTGCCTTTGTTCATGCCCTGCTTGAGCAGGAAATCTTCTTCGGTCCGGGCGATGACGTCGACGATTGCGTTGCCGATGCCGAGTACGTCGTAACGAGCGGATGCCATACAACACTCTTTTTGAGAAAACCGATGCGAGGGAGCCGCACTATAGCGGCCAGCCCTTGCAGGGCAAGGCAAGGCCGTGGCAATGGACGCCGCGAGCGGCGTCATGGCATGTGGCGTTCGTTTTTGTTGGTGGGAGATCGCCCATGATGTTTCAGGAGCGAGTGTTTTCCGGCGTGCAGCCGACCGGCAACCTGCATCTCGGCAACTATCTTGGCGCCATCAAGCGCTTCGTCGAGCTGCAGGACCGTTACGACTGCCTTTATTGCGTAGTCGACATGCACGCGATCACCGTGTGGCAGGATCCGGCCGAGCTGCCGCATGCCATCCGCGAAGTCACGGCGGCGTTCATCGCCTGCGGCATCGATCCGGCGAAACACATCGTGTTCAACCAGAGCCAAGTGGCCGAACACGCCGAGCTCGCCTGGGTGTTCAATTGCGTCGCCCGGCTCGGCTGGCTCAACCGGATGACCCAATTCAAGGAGAAAGCCGGTAAGGACCGCGAGAATGCTTCCATCGGCCTCTACGCCTATCCGGCGCTGATGGCGGCCGACATTCTGGTTTATCGCGCCACCCATGTGCCGGTCGGCGAGGATCAGAAACAGCACCTCGAACTGTCCCGCGATATTGCGCAAAAGTTCAACAACGACTTTAGCAAGTCGATCAGCAACCACGGCTACGGCGATACTTTCTTTCCGCTGCCGGAGCCGCTGATCACCGGCGAAGCGACGCGCGTCATGTCGCTGCGCGACGGCTCCAAAAAAATGTCGAAGTCGGACGCGTCCGACTATTCGCGCATCAATCTCACCGACGATGCCGACGCCATCGCGCAGAAAATCCGCAAGGCCAAAACCGATCCGGAGCCTCTGCCGAGCGAGGAAGCGGGCCTGAAATCGCGGCCCGAGGCCGACAATCTGGTCGGCATTTATGCCGCGCTCGAAGGCACCACGCGCGCCGGCGTGCTGGCGCAGTTCGGCAACGCCCAATTCTCAACCTTCAAGTCGGCGCTGGTCGATCTTTCCGTCGCCAAGCTCGGCCCAATCGGCGCCGAGATGAAGCGGCTGATGCGCGATCCGGTCACCATCGACTCCATCCTCGCGGAAGGCTCCGCCCGCGCGCGAAAGCTCGCGGCCGAGACCATGAAGGCGGTCAAAGACATCGTCGGCTTCGTGCGTTCGTAGAATTCTTTCCGACTTGTACGAACACAGGCCGTCATGGCAGCATTCCGCTGCCGGAAGAATCTTCATGCCTCGCAGGCGCCGCAGCTACGAAGTCGGTCACCAGCCGAAGCTTCTCGTCGTAATCGATGAGACCGAGGAGTGCGATCGCGCCGTTTATTTCGCGAGCCGCCGCGCGGCGCGCATTGGCGGCAACGTCGTCATGCTGCGGGTGAACGAAACCCACGATCAGAGCCAGCAATGGCTCGGCGTCGCCGACATCATGCGCGCCGAGGCCAACGAAGAAGCCGACACCGAACTCAGCAAGTACGCGGCCCGCGCCAAGGCCATCGCCGGCATTACGCCCGAACGGGCGATCCGCGAAGGCGACAAGGCCGAGGAGGTGCTCAAGCTGATCGACGAGGACGAAGACATCTTCATTCTTGTTCTGGCGGCGGGCATAGGATCGGAAGGGCCAGGCCCGCTGGTGACCACCATTGGCCGGGAGGCAGGCGATTTCCCGATACCAGTGGCGATCGTGCCGGGGCACCTGACCGACGAAGAGATCGACGCCCTAAGCGGTTAGCTGTTACTGGCCAAACCGACTAACTCTGCGGGCCACTTGAACTTCCAAAGGAATTCGCCACGTATTAGACTAGATTCGAGAGGTCACGGCGCTTGCGATCAGGCGGCGCGAAGTGACGGAGGACGGCATGTTCATTCAGACCGAAGCGACGCCGAACCCGGCGACCCTGAAATTCCTGCCCGGCCGGACGGTGCTGGAAGGCGGACCGCTCGATTTGCGCGACCGGGACGAAGCGGCGAAATCGCCACTCGCCGAGCGGCTGTTCGACATCGGCGGCGTCAGCGGCGTGTTTTTCGGCTCCGACTTCATCGCAGTCACCAAAGACACCGGCGAATGGCAGCAGCTCAAGCCGATGATCCTCGGCGCGATCATGGAGCACTTCATGTCGGGGGCGCCGTTGCTCACCGATGCCAACGGCGAGCAAGACGCCGACGACGAGTTTTTCGACCCGGCCGACACCGAGACGGTTACAACGATCAAAGAACTGATCGAAACGCGGGTGCGGCCGGCCGTCGCCAACGACGGCGGCGACATTACGTTCCGCGGCTTCAAGGACGGCATCGTCTATCTCCACATGAAGGGCGCCTGTTCGGGCTGCCCGTCCTCGACGGCGACGTTGCGCCACGGCATCGAGAATCTGCTTCGTCATTTCGTGCCCGATGTCACTGAAGTCCGGCCGATGTGACTGGCGATTGCTGACTTGGCGAGTTCCGCGGGCCTCCCGCCCGTGACCATTCATGCGCGTATTGGCGATTGACACAGCGCTGGCGGCTTGCGCTGCGGCGGTGCTCGACACCGAGCACGGCGGCATTGTCGCGAGCGAGAGCCTGCCGATGATCCGCGGTCATGCCGAAGCGCTGATGCCGCTGGTGAAACGGGTGATGGACAAAGCGGGCATGGGATTCACCGCCATTGATCGCATCGCGGTAACCACCGGCCCTGGCAGCTTTACCGGTTTGCGCGTCGGTCTCGCCGCCGCGCGCGGCATTGCGCTGGCAGCCGACAAGCCCGCCGTTGGCCTATCCACGCTTTCGGTGTTTGCCGCTCCCCACATGGCGACTGACGACAGCTTCCCGGTCATCGCTGCCATCGACGCGCGGCATGGGCATGTTTACTTGCAGGTCTTCGGCCCAGGCGGCCGCGATATCAGCATACCGCGGCTGGCGAGCTTGCGCGAAGCCGCCGCGGCGGCGGCCGAAGCGCCTGCCTGCATTGTCGGTTCGGCGGCGCAAGCCGTCGCCGATGCTTTGAGCAACGGCGACGCGATGCCGGTCATGGTCGACGCACGCGATGCGCCCGATATTGCCTGGGTCGCGCGGATGGGTGCCGTGGTGCCCGAAGGCCAGTCGCCGCCGGCGCCGCAATATTTGCGCGCCGCTGACGCCCAGCCGCAATATGCCGCTCAACTTCCGCGCCGATGATGAACTTTGTCGCCCACCTGCTGACGCGATCCGAGCCGGCTATCTCGGAGGTGACAAAGAACGACGTTGCCGCCATCGCCGCCGTGCACGCGGCTTCGTTCCGCCGCGGCTGGAGCGAAGATGAATTTCGCCGGATGCTGGCCGACCGTAATGTCCTCGCCCAGCGCACCATGATCGGCCGGACGCTGATCGGATTCATTGTGTCCCGCCTGATCGCCGACGAAGCGGAAATCCTCTCGGTCGCCATCGGCCAGGCCTGGCGCGGGCGCGGCTTCTCGCGGCCGCTGCTGGATCTGCATCTGCGGCGGTTGGCCGGGCTTGGCGCCCGCACTGTGTTTCTTGAGGTGGACAAGAATAATGCGCCCGCCTGCCGGCTCTATCGCCGGGCTGGATTTTACGAAGTAGGCCAGCGCCAAGGCTATTATGACAGCGGCGCCGCGGCTTTAGTGCTGCGCCGCGACCTCGGCTGACGGGCCGCGGCAAACAGGATATGATACAAACTGAAGCGGAAAGGCTTCGAAAACGGCTGGAATGAAAGGTACTCGCAAGCTCTTCGTCAAATCCTTCGGCTGCCAGATGAACGTCTACGACTCCCAGCGTATGACGGACACCTTGGCGCCGGAAGGCTATGTCGAAACCGCGACGGCGGAAGACGCCGATCTCATCATCCTCAACACCTGCCACATCCGCGAGAAAGCGGCGGAAAAGGTCTACTCCGAACTCGGCCGCATGCGCCGGCTGAAAGAAGATGCCGCCGCCAACGACCGGCGTGTTCTGATCGCGGTGGCGGGCTGCGTCGCGCAAGCCGAGGGTCAAGAAATCGTCCGCCGGGCGCCGGCGGTCGACGTCGTGGTCGGATCGCAGAACTATCATCACCTGCCCGGCCTGATCGCGCGCGCCGAGCGTGAGGGTCACGCCGTCGACACCGAGTTTCCGGTCGACGATAAGTTCGACCATCTTGCGGCGCCGAGCCGTCCCGCGATGCGCGGGCGCGGCGTCACTGCCTTTGTCACGGTGCAGGAAGGCTGCGACAAGTTCTGCACCTTCTGCGTGGTGCCGTTTACGCGTGGCGCGGAAACGTCGCGGGCGGTGCACAAGATCAGCGCCGACGTTGAGCGGCTTGCCGACGCCGGCGTGCGCGAAGTCACGCTCATCGGCCAGAACGTCAACGCCTATCATGGCGCGGGACCCGACGGCCGGCCCTGGTCGCTGGCGCGGCTGCTGGAACGTCTCGCCCGCGTCCGCGGCCTCGAGCGGCTCCGTTATACCACCAGTCATCCCCTGGACATGGCTGACGACCTTATCGCGCTACACCGCGATTTGCCGGCGCTGATGCCGCAATTGCACCTGCCGGTGCAATCCGGCTCCGATCGCATTCTCGCGGCCATGAACCGCCGTCACACGCGCGCAGAATATCTCGACGTAATCTCTCGGCTGCTCGAATCGCGACCGGATATGGCGCTCACTTCTGATTTCATCGTCGGCTTTCCGGGCGAGACGGAAGACGATTTCGCGGCGACGCATAGTCTGGTGAACGAGATCGGCTATTCCGGGGCGTTTTCGTTCAAGTACTCGCCGCGTCCCGGAACGCGCGGCGCCGAGATGGCCGATCAGATGGATGAAGCCGTGAAATCCGATCGTCTGCACCGGCTGCAGCACGAGATCGATCACCAGCAGGCGGCCTTCAATCATCGCTGCGTCGGCCGCACCTTCGATGTGCTGTTCGAACGGCCCGGCCGGCACCCTGGCCAGATCGTCGGCCGCTCGCCCTATCTGCAACCGGTACAAATCGAAGCGCCAAGCTCGCTGATCGGCCAGATCGTGTCCGTCACTATCACCGAAGTCTCTAGCAACAGCCTATTCGGCGCGCTGGCGCGGGAGCCGGCGCTTGCCACCGCAGGAGCCTGAATGCGAACCAAGACCGATGAAACGCTGATCATCGCACCGGACAATACCGCGCAGGTCGCGCTCACCTTTGACGACAATCGCCTCGCCTCGTCGCTGTTTGGCCAATACGGACAGAACCTGGCGCTGATCGAGCGCCGGCTCGGCGTGGTCGCAACGTCGCGCGGCAATCAGGTGACGCTGGAAGGCCCGCGTGAAGCCTGCGAGCAGGCGCGTCGCGTGCTGGAGACGCTCTACGAACGCCTCACCCGCGGCGACGAAGTGGCGCAGGGCGACGTCGACGGCGTTGTTCGGCTTGCGCTATCGCAAGGCTCGCTGTTCGACTTCGATCCCGCCGAGGCGCGGGAAAATTTCGAAGAGATCAATCTGCGCAAACGGCGCGTGCGCGCCCGCACGCCGGCGCAGGATGCTTATTTGCGCGCGCTCAAGCGTCACGCTCTGGTTTTCTCCACCGGCCCGGCCGGAACCGGCAAGACCTGGCTTGCCGTCGCCCACGCCGTGCAATTGTTCGAACGCAAGGAGGTCGATCGCATCGTCCTGTCACGCCCGGCGGTCGAAGCCGGCGAGCGGCTCGGCTTTTTGCCCGGCGACATGCGCGAGAAGGTCGATCCCTATCTGCGGCCGATCTACGACGCCCTCTACGACCTGATGGACGCGCGCATCGTCGAGCGGGCGCTGCAGAGCACCGAAATAGAAATCGCCCCGCTTGCCTTCATGCGCGGCCGCACGCTTTCGAACGCGGCGATCATTCTCGACGAGGCGCAGAACACGACCGCCATGCAGATGAAGATGCTGCTGACGAGACTGGGCGAGAACAGCCGCATGGTCGTGACCGGCGATCCAAGCCAGGTCGACCTGCCGCCGGGACAGACGTCTGGCCTCGCCGAGGCCGTGCGGCTGCTTGAAGGCGTTGAGGGGATCGGTCACGTTACTTTCTCGGCTGTCGACGTCATCCGCCACGAACTCGTCGCCCGCATCGTCGAGGCCTATGACCGCGCCGCGGCGGCCAAGCGCGAGCGGTCGTGAAGGCGCGGGCGACCTTAAATGACGCAAACTGCGCGGAAGGCACAGGCAGCCCCAAAGATCGATGTGCTGGTCGAATCCGGTCTGTGGAACGACGCCGCAGACGCCAAATCCGTGGTCCGGCGGGCGATCGCGGAAGCCGCTGCAACGCTGTCAACACCAGGGGCGGAGCTTGCTATCGTACTGACCGATGATTCGGCGATCCGCCTGCTCAACCGCACCTGGCGCGGCGTGGACACGGCCACGAACGTCCTGTCGTTCCCGACCGGCCGCAATGGCGGCGACCCCATGCTTATCGGCGATATCGTGCTCGCCTATGAAACCATTGCGACGGAAGCCCGGGCCGAAGGCAAGCCCGTCGCCCATCATCTTGCCCATCTCGCCGTCCACGGTTTTCTGCATCTGTTGGGTTACGACCACGAGCGGAAGAAAGACGCCGAGGCCATGGAGCGCCTCGAGCGCGATATTTTGCACCGGCTGGCTATTCCCGACCCATACCAGGCGGGCCGGCCGGGCCTGAAGTCTGACGTCACGCTGGGCGTCTGACGCTTTAATATAGCAACCATGAGCCAATCCCCCACCCGCAGTGAAGCCAGCGATACCGAGCATCGCGGTTTGCCTATGGTCGTGCCGGAGCACAGCGAACTGCATGAGGGCTGGTTCGCCCGTGTGACCCGCATTCTGTTCGGCTGGAAGGCCGCGGCAACGCGCGCCGACCTTGAGCTCGTGCTGACGGCCGAGCAGCCGGAATCAGGCTTCTCGCCTGCCGAAGCCGCGATGCTGAAAAACATTCTCGGTCTGCGCGAATGCCGGATCGAGAGCATCATGGTGCCGCGCGCTGACATTGTCGCGGTCCAGCAGGACATCACCATCGGCGAACTGGTGATGGTATTCGCCGGCGCCGGCCATTCGCGGCTCGTGGTCTACAACGACACGCTCGATGATCCGACCGGTCTGGTCCACATCCGCGATCTGTTGGCGTTCATGGCGAAGCGCGCCGTGATCGATCCCCGCGCAGCGAATACTGAGAAAGAACTGCGGGCCGCCGATCTCGATCTCGGCAAGATCGATCTCTCCATGCCGTTGGCCGCGACCAAGATCGTCCGCGAAATGCTTTACGCGCCGCCGTCAATGCCGGCACTCGATCTGCTGGCCAAGATGCAGGCGACGCGAATCCACCTGGCACTCATTATCGACGAATATGGCGGCAGCGACGGTCTGGTCTCGATCGAAGATCTGGTCGAGCTGATCGTTGGCGACATTGCCGACGAACACGACGAGGCCGAGCTGCCGGCGGTGACGCGCCAGAACGATGGCTCATTCCTCGCGATCGGCCGCGCCAGCCTGGACGATGTGCGCGCAATTATTGGCGAAGAGTTCGACGTCGGCGAAGCGGCGCAAGAGGTCGATACGCTCGGCGGATATTTGGTCATGCGCGCGGGTCACGTCCCAGTCCGCGGCGAACTGGTACCAGGACCCGATACATTCGAGGCGGAAGTGCTCGACGCCGATCCGCGCCGGGTCAAGAGAGTGAAGATCTATCGCAGCAAAGACCGGCGCCCAGGGCCGGCGCCAACCTTGGTGAAGCCGGCGGTTTCACGACCGATGGCTACGCGTGAAGAGGCAACGCGGCAAAATCCAAACGCATCGCCCGCGCCGTGAACCCGGAGCGTGCGATCCACGCAATCGTATTGTCCTGGGGATGGCGGCGCTGGCTGATCGCTTTCATCGCCGGCGCGCTCTCCGCGCTGGCAATGGCGCCTTTCAATGTTTGGCCGGTTCTATTCCTGACCTTCCCGACATTGGTCTGGCTGATTGACGGCAGCGGAACCGGCCGCTGGCGCGGAGTAACGGCCGCCGCGGCGACCGGCTGGTGGTTCGGCTTCGGCTATTTTCTGGCCGGCTTTTATTGGGTCGGTTACGCCTTTCTGGTCGACGCTCCGACCTTCGGCTGGCTACTGCCGATCGCGGTGATAGGCCTGCCCGCGGGGCTCAGCATCTTCACCGCGTTCGGCGTCGCGCTGGCCCGGTTGTTGTGGACGCGCGGGGCCATGCGCATCCTCTCCTTGGGCGTGGCGCTCACCGCAACTGAGTGGCTGCGCGGTCACGTCCTGACCGGCTTTCCCTGGAATGCTTTCGGTTATGCACTCACGGCGCCGCTGGTGCTGGCGCAAGGCGCCGCGCTGATCGGCATCTGGGGGCTTACTTTCATCGCTGTTGTCGTCTGTGCGAGCCCCGCGACCCTGATCGACGACCGCGCCGAAACCCGCCGGCCGTGGCTGCCGCTGGCGCTCGGTCTGGCAATCCTCGCCGCGATAGCGAGCTTCGGCGCGATACGGCTGGCGCGCGCGCCGACCCGGTTTGTTGATGGCGTCGAACTCCGCATCATGCAGCCGAACCTCCAGCAGGACGTGAAGTTCAACTACGCCGCCAAGCAGAAAGTCATGGATAGCTATGTTGCTCTGTCCGAGCCGGCATCTACTCCGGAGTCGTCCGGCGCCCGCGATACGATCATTTTGATCTGGCCGGAATCGGCTTTTCCATTTTTCCTCACGCGCGAACCCGACGCGCTTGCCCAGATCACGCAGCTGCTGGGCCGAGATACCGTACTGATCACGGGCGCCGTGCGGCTCGGTGAACCGGTTAATCCTGCTAATCCGACGGTCTACAATTCGATCTACGTGATCGACCATGACGGATCGATTGTTTCGATCTACGACAAGGTCCATCTGGTGCCGTTCGGCGAATATCTGCCGTTTCAGCAGTTGCTTGAAAGCCTCGGGCTGCAGCAGCTCACCAAGCTGCCCGGCGGCTTCTCCGCCGGCGATCGGCGCCGGCTGATTTCCGTTCCGGGCGCTCCGCTGGCGCTGCCTCTGATTTGCTACGAGGCGATCTTTCCGGACGAACTGATGCCCAAAGGCCGGCGCCCCGGCTGGATGGTCAACGTCACTAATGATGGCTGGTTTGGTATTTCAACCGGACCTTTCCAGCATCTACAGCAAGCGCGGGTTCGGGCCATCGAGCAAGGACTACCGCTGGTTCGCGCCGCCAACACGGGAATTTCCGTAGTCGTCGATCCGCTCGGACGAACGATCGATGCATTGCCGCTCGGCAGCGAGGGCGTGCTCAATTCAAGATTGCCGCGATCGATCGGGCCGCCGGTCTACGCCCGCGTCGGCGACGTCCCTGTGGCCATGATAGTGGGGATCGCGCTGCTGGCGATTATTCGACGCCGACTGCAGCCCAATACCTCCAAATCCGACGATTTCGCCGCCTGAAGTTCCAAGAATAGGCGGTTGTCCACGTATTGAGATGGCGTAAGCGCCGACTATGGGGCTCATAACATATATCTATCGCAACTAGACCGCGTATGCGGCCCTGTTATACTCGTCTAGCTACGGTTAATTCTGTTGCCGGCGGTAAAATAGGCCTACAATCATGCTGCATGGCTAGTATTCAACAGCGCGATATTTGATATCCGCAACTATTACGGTAAAGAGGCGCAGCAAAGGAGAACCAGTTGAGATGATGATTGCCAAAAAGGCACCCAACCCCATTGACAAACATGTCGGCAGCCGCGTGCGCATGCGCCGCATGATGCTCGGCATGAGCCAGGAAAAACTTGGCAATGCTCTTGGCCTGACGTTTCAGCAAGTGCAAAAATACGAAAAGGGCACCAACCGCATCGGCGCGAGCCGCCTGCAACAAATTGCCCATATCGTCCAGGTGCCGGTATCATTCTTTTTCGAAGGCGCGCCTGCCGTTGGCAATTCGCCGCGTCACGATGGAATGAGCGAGGCCCCTTCACCGGCTTACGTTTCCGAATTTCTCGCTACGTCTGATGGTCTGGCGCTCACCAAGGCGTTCATGCGCATCGGCGACTCCAAGCTGCGGCGCCGCATCGTCGATCTTGTTGAACAGATCGCGGTCGGCGAAAAGCGCTGAGACCGCCGGCGGCTCCTGCGGCAAGCTCCCAACTTCGCCCACGTTTAGCCCACATCTTGACCGCGCTGAGCGTCGCTGCAACAACCATGCTATCAAACAGCGCTGGGTCTCGCCGGCGCTCGTTCCAAACAAGCTCCGACGCAATCGGGCGCGGCTTGACGAGGGGAGTGTTTTCGCAGTGCAACGTACAAATTATCTGTTTACCAGCGAATCTGTGTCGGAAGGACATCCGGACAAGGTTTGCGACCAAATCTCCGACGCCATTCTTGATGCGTTCCTGGAAAACGACATCAAGCTCGGAATTGCCGACGAGAGCAAAGTCAACACCCGGCTTGGCTGCGAGACGCTGTGCACGACGAACAAGATTGTCATCGCCGGCGAGGGACGCGGTCAGTCGCCGCTGTTCCACAAGCATGGCGACAAAGCGGTCGTTAATCGTGAACTGATCGCCGAGACCGCGCGCCAGGTGGTCAAGGACATCGGCTACGACCAGGATGGTTTTTCCTACTACGGGGCCGACGTCGAAGTGTTGTTGCACGGCCAGTCGCCGGACATTGCCATGGGCGTCGATGCCAAAAAGAAAAAGGGCGGCGAGGAGCACGAAGGTGCCGGCGACCAGGGCATGATGTTCGGTTTCGCCTGCACCGAGAGCGAGGTCTATGAAAAGGGCTCGTTCATGCCGGCGCCGATCTATTTCGCGCACAAGATCCTGAAAGTGCTGTCCGAGAAGCGCCGCTCGGGTTCGCTGGCCGACTTGCAGCCCGACGCCAAGAGCCAGGTTACGGTGAAATATGTCGACGGCAAACCGGTCGGCTGCACTAAGGTTGTGGTGTCGACCCAGCACAAGGCGGAAAGCCGCAACGGCAAGAAATACACGCCGAGCATCGTCAAGGACATGATCGGCGATACGGTCGAATCGGCTTTGCCCGATGGCTGGATGCCGACGAAAGCGAGCGATTTCCTGGTCAACCCGACCGGCAATTTCGTCATCGGCGGCCCCGACGGCGACTGCGGCCTCACCGGCCGCAAGATCATTGTCGATACCTACGGCGGCTACGCGCCGCATGGCGGCGGCGCTTTCTCCGGCAAGGATCCTACCAAGGTCGATCGCTCGGCCGCCTATGCCGCGCGTTATCTCGCCAAGAACGTGGTCGCCGCAGGCTTGGCTGACAGCTGCACCATCCAGATCGCCTATGCGATCGGTGTGGCCGATCCGATGTCGGTGTACGTGGACACTCACGGCACGGGCAAGGTCGAAGAGGCGAAACTGCAGAAGATTCTGCCCGAGCTTTTTCCACTCCGGCCGACCAATATTCGCCGCGCGCTCAAGCTGAACCGGCCGATCTACCGACGCACCTCCGCGTACGGCCACTTTGGCCGCGCGCCGGACAAGGACGGCGGCTTCTCCTGGGAGCGGACCGACCTCGCTGACACGCTCAGGCGCAGCTTGCGCTAAGCTAACCGCCACCACAGATTCCGGCCACTCGGAATTGCCTGGCGTATTGCCGGGTTCTGCTGGCATTGCGCGGAACGAAACCCGTGCGCGCGGATTGGCAGAAGCTGAGGAGATCGCGGGCGATGAAGTCAATTCTTGCATGCCTTGTGGTGGCGCTCGCCGTTGCAAGCGCGGCCGTACCCGCTAATGCAAAGGGCTGCATCAAGGGCGCGGTGATCGGCGGCATCGCCGGACACTACGCCAGTCATCACGGGCTGTTAGGCGCGGCCGCTGGCTGCGTCATCGGCCATCATGAGGCAAAAAAGCACGACAGGGCGACGCAAAACCCCTCGCCCGAACTCGCCGCGTTAGAGCTACGCTGCCCTCATCGAACCGTACTAATCGGACCGCTGCGCGGCTGCGACAGCAAATGACTTCAGAACAAGACCAGGCGCGGGCCTTTTTCGGGCGCCGCAAGGGACATAAGCTGCGCCCGCGGCAAGCGCAGCTGTTCGACACGCTGTTGCCGCGGCTGTCGATCGATCTCTCCCGCTCTGCCTCCCCCGATCTGCGGGCGCTTTTCCCGGTGCCGGTGAGCACCGTTCAGCTCGAAATCGGCTTTGGCGGCGGTGAGAACATGGTTGCGCAGGCAGAAGCGAATTCGCTGACGGGGTTCATCGGAGTTGAGCCGTTCGTCAACGGCATGGCCAAGGCGCTGACGGCGATCAGCACCGCGGGGCTAAAGAACATCCGCCTGCATTTCGATGATGCGACCACACTCTTGGCGTGGCTTCCCGATGCGTCGCTCGCGCGCATCGAATTGATCCATCCGGATCCCTGGCCGAAGCGGCGTCATTGGAAGCGCCGCTTTGTTCAGGACGCGACGATTAAGCAGTTCGCCCGCGTTTTGCGAAGCGGCGGCGATTTTCGTTTTGTCACCGATATCGCCGACTATGCCTCATGGACGCTGCAACGCCTGCTGCGATCCGCCGACTTCGAATGGACCGCACACTGTGCCAACGATTGGCGAAAGTCCTGGCCGGATTTCATCGGCACGCGTTACCACGCGAAGGCCGCGCGCGAAGAGCGTGCGCCGTGCTTCCTGGTCTTCCGCCGCGGTTAAGTAAGGCCTCTTAGCAGGCGATTATTCACCCCGCCGCACCTGCCAGAAACGAACGACGCGGTGTGCAGTCGAGGCTGACAGCTGTCTATAGTTTGCAAAGGTTGCGTCGAGCCCCTGAGTGGACGTTCCTCCGGTGTCGGGACGCGCCAGGATGAGCGCCTTCACCGTCGGCCAGCTTAGATTGGCGGCTTTGCACAGGATCAGGACCGGATCGGGCCGGTCGCCGCTCATCAGCCGATCGACAATTTTGACCGGCACTTTGGCCAGCGCGGCAAGCGCAACCACCGTCTCTTCGTATTTGTTCTGGGCACAGAACGCCGCCAACGCGGCCTCGTCCAACCGCTTCGCCCGATCGAGACTCAATATCGTGCGCTGAGCCGCGCGATAATCCCGCGGACCTACGCGAGCGCCAACCTCGCCCGAGACTTTCGCCAGGATGTCGCAGATCGCCGCTCTCAGCTCCGGTGTCGCCGAGGCGATGAGCCGCTTGTGCACAACGGCGGTCGCTTTGGTCAGCAAAACGCGGAACAGCGGCGCGGGAATATCCGGCCGCAACCCGACCTTCTCGGCCAGGATGGCGTCCTCTTCGGCGCGCTCGACCAGGCGGTGGAAGCCCTTCTTGGAAATTCGCGCGCCGCGATTGTCGGCCACGCGGCGGGCGACATCGCGATTGCCGCGGCGCACCAGCACGTCGGTCACCGCCTCGCCAAGCGCGCGGCGTCCCGAGATCGCATGCAGATGAGCCTGGCCCTTAGTTTCGGCGACATCGATGAGATCGGATTCCGCCAAGCGCGGCGCCAGCTTCAGCACCGGCCCAGCGACGGCGATGTCGTCGTCGTTGGCAAGCCGGCGAAGCACCTTGATCGGCGCGTTGCTGACGGGCGCGAGACGGTTCGAGAGTTCGGCGCGCGTCTTGCTCTCAATCTCGTCGATGAGCAAGCCGAACACCTCATCGAAGACATCGACGTGCCCGTCGCTGTAGTTGTCGGCGCCGCTGAGGAAGAGCGCAGTAATGCGCTGCAGCGTCTCGGCCCGTTTTTCACGCGAGCCGCGCTGAACGACCTCTTCAAGCTCCGGAATTAGCGAGAGGGTGGCACGCATCAAGGTACTGGTTGAGGTATTGGTTTTCAGAAATTGGTAATCAGCTTTTACGTATCCACTTAGTTACCGATCACTGATTACTGATCCCTGAAGAGCGGCCCTTGCAACGGGCCAGGAAGGCGCTATATTTGCCACGTCCATCTTTGGATACCTCATAGCGGTCGGTTGATCCGAACGGTTTTGAGAGTGGGCCCTCCGGGACCCGCTCTTTTTTATTACCTGAGGCCCGACGGTTCCACTGACGGACGTATGGTGCAGGAATAGCGGTCGCAAGCGGCATGGACGACAGGCCGACAGCCTTTGCCGAGGAGCCGCGGCTCATCACCGAGCCGGGGCGCGCAGCGCGCGTCGCCGCGCTCGCGGAGCCGGTGCTAGCCGAGCTGGGTTATCGGCTGGTGCGCGTGCGCGTTTCAGGATTCGCGGGCTGCACGGTACAGATCATGGCCGAGCGGCCGGATGGCAGCATGGCGATCGAGGACTGCGAGGCCGCTACGCGCGCGTTGTCGCCGGTGTTCGACGTCGCCGACCCGATTGAGGGCCCCTATCGGCTCGAGCTCTCGTCGCCGGGTATCGATCGGCCACTGGTGCGGCGCTCGGACTTCGACCGATATGCCGGTCACATTGCCAACGTAGAGATGAACGTCGCCGTCGACGGCCGCAAACGCTTCCGCGGCGAACTCGTCGGCAGCGAAGGCGAATGTGTACGGCTTCGTTGCGACGGGCCAACCGATGTCCTGCTGCCGATCGACGACATCATGGAAGCAAGGCTTGTTCTCACCGATGTCCTCATTTCCGAGTCGCTGCGCCGAAGTAAGCACGGCGGCAAACTTGAACAGCGCGCGGCCGGCGCGCGACCAAACAACCGGCCGGAATCTCGTCAACGGCCACAGCTTCACGCCGCGCCGGAGCAAGACCGGCGCGGCGACCAACGCAAGGGAGACTAAACAATGGCGACCGTAAGCGCCAATAAACTCGAACTGCTACAGATCGCAGACGCGGTCGCCCGCGAAAAGGCGATCGATCGCAAGATTGTGCTCGGCGCCATGGAGGAGGCGATCGCCAAAGCGGCGCGCTCGCGGTATGGCAGCGAAACCGAGGTGCGCGCGGAGATCGATCCGAAGAGCGGCGAACTTCATCTGTCGCGCCACATGCTGGTGGTCGACACGGTGGAAAACCCGGCGTTCCAGATCACCCTTGACGAGGCCCGCCGCCATCATCCCGCGGCCCAGGTCGGCGACACCATCGCCGACAAGCTGCCGCCGCTCGAATACGGACGCATCGCCGCTCAGTCTGCCAAGCAGGTGATCGTGCAAAAAGTGCGCGAAGCCGAGCGCGACCGGCAGTACGACGAGTACAAGGATCGGATCGGCGACATCGTCAACGGCATCGTCAAGCGCGTCGAGTACGGCAACGTGGTGGTCGATCTCGGCCGCGGCGAAGCCATCGTGCGGCGCGATGAAATGCTGCCGCGCGAAGTGTTCCGCAACGGCGATCGCATCCGCGCCTACATCTACGACGTGCGCCGCGAGCAGCGCGGGCCGCAGATCTTCCTGTCACGCACCCACCCGCAATTCATGTCGAAGCTGTTCGCCCAGGAAGTGCCGGAAATCTACGACGGCATCGTCGAGGTGAAGGCGGTGGCGCGCGATCCGGGTTCGCGCGCCAAAATCGCCGTCGTCTCGCGCGATTCCTCGGTCGATCCGGTCGGCGCCTGCGTCGGCATGCGCGGTTCGCGCGTCCAGGCGGTCGTCAACGAGCTTCAAGGCGAGAAGATCGACATTATTCCGTGGTCGCAGGACATCGCCACGTTTGTCGTCAACGCGCTGGCGCCCGCCGAAGTCGCCAAAGTAGTGCTCGACGAGGAACGCGAGCGCATCGAAGTCGTGGTCCCCGACCAGCAGCTTTCGCTTGCCATCGGCCGGCGCGGCCAGAACGTGCGGCTCGCGTCGCAGCTCACCGGCTGGGATATCGACATCCTGACCGAGCAGGAAGAGTCAGAACGACGCCAGGCTGAGTTCGAGAACCGCACCCGCATGTTCATCGATGCGCTCAACGTTGATGAGGTTATCGGACAATTGCTGGCCTCGGAAGGCTTCACGTCGGTCGAAGAGCTGGCGATGGTCGACACCAAGGAGATCGCCGGCATCGAAGGCTTCGATGAGGACACCGCCGGCGAACTGCAAACCCGCGCGCAGGATTATCTGGCCAAGATCGAGGGTGAGCTGGACGCCAAGCGTAAGGAGCTCGGCGTCGAAGACGTGCTGAAAGAGGTGCCGGGCGTCACCACTGCCATGCTGGTCCGCTTCGGCGAGAACGGCGTCAAAACCATCGAAGATCTTGCCGGCTGTGCAACCGACGATCTCGTCGGCTGGACCGAGCGCAAGGACGGCGAGACCGTGCGTGAGGCCGGCATTCTCGACGGCATCGATATTTCGCGCGAGGAAGCGGAGAGTCTGGTCATGCAGGCCCGGCTAAAGGCCGGCTGGGTCGATGAGGCCGCGCTTGCTCCGCCCCCGCTCGAAGAGGCCGCAATCCCCGAAGCGCAGGCCTGAAGGAGCACAACGCGCGGATGATCGCCGAAGCTCAAGAAATCGAACGAGCGTCGGAACTTGATGGCGGACCGCGGATGCGGGAACGCGAACGCATGTGTGCCGCCACCCGTACAGTGCGTCCGGTATCTGACCTGATCCGGTTCGTCGTCGGGCCACAGGGCGAGGCGGTCCCGGACGTTAAGGGAAAGCTGCCCGGCCGCGGCATCTGGATAACGGGCACGCGGGACGCCTTGGGTGAAGCGATCAAGCGCAAAGCCTTTGCCCGCGGCTACAAGCGGGAGGTCCGCCTCCCCTTGGACTTCGTCGCACGCACCGAGCGGCTCCTCGAGCAGGCCGCGCTTGATGCTTTGGCAGTGGCTGGAAAGGCCGGATTAGTCGCGGCCGGGTTCGTCAAAGCCGAGAAGGCCTTGGAAAGCGAAGACGTCGTCGCCATTTTGCACGCCGCCGAAGCTTCATCCGAAGGAACTCGGAAGCTCGACGCGGTCTGCCGCCGGCGGCAGGACGGACCGCCCGTAGCGATCGGATTTCTGACCTCGGCGCAATTGGATTTGGCATTGAACCGCCCAAATGTGATACATGCAGCCCTGCTCGCCGGACCAGTGAGCGAGACCTTTTTGGCGCGTTGCCGGCGCCTCGAACGGTTTCGGACCGGTGATCAGAACAATTAGGCCGGAAGGCTGCGCCGAACGTGAAGCCGGCCAAGGATACGATGCGTAATGACCGAGACGACCAAAAATAGCGGCGAGAAGCTGAGCGTAAGTTCGACCAAGACGCTGACCCTGAAACGCGGCGGCGTCGAGCAAGGCGTCGTGCGCCAGAGCTTCAGCCATGGCCGCAGCAAGGCGGTCGTGGTCGAGAAGGTGAAACGCCGCGCTCCGGAAGGCAAAGCAGAGCCGGTCGCGGCTCCGGAGCGCAGCGCTACGGCAGCGCCGAAGCGCGTCGTCACCGCCAGAGCACCGGCGGCCGCTCCGCCCGCAGGGGTGCCGGCTGCTCCCGGCGCCGCGCTGAAACCATCCGGTGTCGTGCTGCGCACCCTCACTGAGGAAGAACGGAGCGCGCGTGCTCACGCGCTCGCCGATGCGCGGCTGCGCGAGGCGGAAGAGCGCAAGATCGCCGAGGAAGAAGCGCGCATCCGGCAAAGCCGCGAAGAAGCCGACAAGACGGAGCGCGCCAAAGCCGAAGCGCGCAAGCGTGACGAAGAAGAGCGCCGCAAACACGACGAAGAAACCAAGCGAAAAGCCGACGAGGTTGCCAAGAAGCGCTTCGGCGCTGAGACAACCCTGGCAAAACCGGGCGCTCGTCCCGCACTCGAAGCCGAGGAAGAGGAGGCTCCGCGCAGCGCCCGCCGTGGCGGCGTAGCGGCGCGTCCGGCGCCTGCGCCCAAGACACCCCGTGTCGGCGCCGAAAAACGCCGCGGCCGGCTGACTGTCGTGACGGCCCTTACCGCCGACGAGGTGCGCGAACGCTCGGTGGCTTCATTCCGCCGACGCGTCCAGCGCATCAGCGGGCACCGCGACAACGAGCCAAAGGAAAAGATCGCCCGCGAAGTGACCGTCCCGGAGACGATCACCATTCAGGAACTGGCCAACCGCATGGCCGAGCGCGCGGTCGACGTAATCCGCATCCTGATGCAGCAAGGGCACATGGCGAAGATCACCGATACGATCGACGCCGACACCGCCCAGCTCATCGCCGAGGAACTCGGCCACACTGTGCGCCGCGTCGCCGAATCCGACGTCGAAGAAGGCATGTTCGACGCTCCAGACGATCCGGCGAACCTGCTGCCGCGCGCGCCGGTCGTCACGATCATGGGTCACGTCGATCACGGCAAGACGTCGCTGCTCGACGCCATCCGCTCGACCGACGTGGCGGCCGCCGAGGCCGGCGGTATTACCCAGCACATCGGCGCTTATCAGGTGACCTCGCCATCCGGCGGCCGGGTCACCTTCATCGATACTCCCGGTCACGCCGCCTTTACGGCGATGCGTGCACGCGGCGCCAAGATTACCGACATTGTCGTGCTGGTCGTTGCCGCCGACGACGGCGTGATGCCGCAAACGGTGGAAGCGATCCAGCACGCCAAGGCGGCGAAAGTTCCGATCATCGTCGCCATCAACAAAATCGACAAACCGGACGCCAAACCGGAGCGCGTGCGCACCGAGTTGCTGCAACACGAGATCCAGGTGGAGTCGCTGGGTGGCGACGTGCTCGAAGTCGAGGTCTCCGCGAAAGAAAAGCGCAATCTCGACAAGCTGCTCGATATAATTGCGTTGCAATCGGAAGTGCTCGAGCTCAAGGCCAACCCGAACCGCGCGGCGGAAGGCACAGTGGTTGAGGCGCGGCTTGATCGCGGCCGCGGCCCGGTCGCAACCGTGCTGGTGCAACGCGGTACGCTCAAGCCGGGTGACATCGTTGTTGCCGGCTCCGAATGGGGCCGCGTGCGCGCGCTCGTTTCCGATACCGGGCATTCAGTCGTCGCCGCCGGGCCTTCCATGCCGGTCGAAGTGCTGGGATTCAACGGCACGCCCGAGGCCAGCGACCGGCTGGCCGCTGTGGCGACCGAAGCGCGCGCCCGCGAAATCGCCGATTACCGCGCCCGGCAACGGCGCGACATCACGGCCGCACGGCAGACCGGCATGCGCGGCTCGCTTGAGCAGATGATGAGTCAGCTCAAGACGTCCGGCCGCAAGGAATTCCCACTGGTGATCAAGGGCGACGTTCAAGGCTCGATCGAAGCCATTGTCGGCGCGCTGGAAAAGCTTTCGACCGAAGAAGTTGCCGCGCGTATCATCTTCGCAGGCGCCGGCGGCATCACCGAGTCCGATGTAACGCTCGCGGGCGCCTCGGGAGCCGCGGTCATCGGCTTCAATGTTCGCGCGCACAAGGAAGCCCGCGAAGCCGCCGAGCAGGCCGGCGTCGAAATTCGCTACTACAACATCATCTACGATCTCGTCGATGACGTGAAGAAAGCGATGTCGGGATTGCTCGCGCCGTCGCTGCGCGAGACCATGCTGGGCAATGCGGTCATTCTCGAAGTCTTCAAGGTCTCGAAAGTCGGCAATATCGCCGGCTGCCGGGTCACCGACGGCGTCGTGGAGCGCGGCGCCAATGTTCGGCTCATTCGCGACAGCGTGGTCGTGCACCAGGGCAAGCTGTCGCAGCTCAAGCGCTTCAAGGACGATGCGCGCGAGGTCGTCGCCGGCCAGGAATGCGGCATGGCGTTCGAGAACTACCAGGACATGAAGGTAGGCGACATAATCGAGTGCTACCGGGTGGAGAGCGTACAGCGATCGCTGTGACACGCCGTCATGCCCGGCCCGGTGCCGGGCACCCACGTCTTAAATGGCATCAATGGAAAAACGTGGATGTCGGGGACAATGCCCGGCCATAACGAACAAGAAATCAAGAACTGAAATAGCTCATGGCACGTCATCGCCACCACCATCGTGATCAGTCCGCCGGCGGCTCAGCGCGCCAGTTGCGCGTCGGCGAGCTTGTTCGCCACGCGCTCGCGGAACTGTTCGCACGCGGCGACGTGCACGATCCCGTACTGGAAGGGCATCTGATCACGGTGCCGGAAGTTCGCATGAGCCCCGATCTGCAACTCGCCACAATCTACGTCATGCCGCTCGGCGGCCGCGATGCTGAAGCGGTGCTCGCGGCGCTGGAAGAGAACAAGCGATACCTGCGCGGCGAAATTTCCCGGCGCGTTAACCTGAAGTTTGCTCCCGAGATCCGTTTTCGCGTCGACGAACGATTCGACGAAGCAGAACGGATCGAGAAGCTTTTGCGAACACCCGCGGTCCAGCGCGACTTGCGCAACGACGAATCGCAAAATCGCGATCTGAGCGGCGAAAAGGACGATTAATGTCGGTCATCAACACCATTCGATCGGTCGACGGACAGGAAGCCGACCGAGCCGCTGAGATTGCGCTGGCGGCAGAGGCTGATGCTTCACCGCCGGACAAAAAGTCGAACAAAAAGCGGCAAAAGCGCGATGTGCACGGCTGGGTCGTACTCGACAAGCCCGTGGGCATGACGTCGACGCACGCGGTGGCGGTCATTAAGCGTCTATTCGCGGCGAAACGCGCCGGTCACGCCGGAACGCTCGATCCGCTGGCATCGGGCTGTCTGCCGATCGCGCTCGGTGAGGCGACCAAGACCGTGCCGTTCGTGGTTGACGGCCGCAAAACCTATCTGTTCACTGTGCGCTGGGGCGAGGAGCGCGACACCGACGATGCCGAGGGCCGGGTCGTCGGCACCAGCGAATTCCGCCCCGATCGGGCGGCGATCGAAGCGTCGCTGCCGCGTTTCGTCGGCACGATCGAGCAGGTTCCACCGCGCTTTTCCGCCATAAAGATCGACGGCGAACGTGCCTACGATCTAGCGCGCGAAGGCGAGGCAATCGAGATTGCGCCGCGTGCGGTAACCATACACCGGCTCGATCTGGTCGAAATGCCGGACGCCGATCACGCCGTACTTGCAGCCGAATGCGGTAAAGGAACCTACGTGCGAGCGGTCGCTCGCGATCTTGGCCGCGCGTTGGGCGTGCTCGGTCACGTCAGCGCGCTACGTCGGAGCCAGGTCAGGCCGTTCGCCGAGAGCGACATGATTTCGCTGGAACGGCTCGAATCTTTGTGCCATAGAGCGGCCGCCGGTGAGGGAAATCTCGCCGACATGCTACTGCCGGTCGAGACCGCGCTGGACGACATCCCGGCGCTGGCCGTTAGCCCGGCAGATGCGGCAAGGCTCCAAAGGGGCCAAGCCGTTTTGTTGCGTGGACGGGACGCCGCTATTGTTCGCGGCACGGTCCAAGTCGGTTCGAGCGATCAGCTCGTAGCCATCGCCGAGGTCGACCGCGGCGAGATCGTCCCTAAACGCGTGTTCAATTTAAACGGCGTGACAGGTCGCGCCGGCAGACAAAAAGGTTGGTGACGATGTCGATTACGACCGCGCGTAAGGCGGAGGTTATCAGTACGTATGCCGTTAAAACCGGCGACACCGGATCGCCCGAGGTGCAGGTAGCGCTGCTGTCGGAGCGGATCAATAACCTGACCGATCACTTCAAGAGTCACATCAAGGACAACCACTCCCGGCGCGGGCTTCTTAAGCTAGTGTCGCAGCGGCGTCAGATACTCGATTATCTGCGGCGCACGAACGAGCGGCGTTACAAGGACTTGATTGAGAGATTGGGTATCCGTCGTTGAAGAATTCGTGCGCGGGATGATCCGCGCGCGTCGTGGCGGACTGCAAAATGCGTCCGCTGTTTGTATGGCAGCATAAGCTGCCGATTAGAGCGACGGGCCGATGCCCGTCAATATCACGGGAAGGCCGATGGCCATGGCAGGATCGCTGGATGCTGTTTGGATTCGCAAGTCGATTGCGAACGACAGCCTCTCGCCGTCTTGCTCATGGCTTTCGCGCCACCGCGAAAACCATGAGAGACAATCGAAATGTTCAATATTCATCGTGTTCAACTTGACTGGGGTGGCCGCAAGCTCACGCTAGAAACCGGAAAGGTCGCGCGCCAAGCCGACGGCGCCGTCATGGCCACCTACGGCGAGACCACCGTGCTCGCCGCCGTCGTCGCGGCCAAGCAGCCCAAGGAAGGAACCGATTTCCTTCCGCTGACTGTCAACTATACCGAGAAATATTACGCCGCTGGCCGGATTCCTGGCGGCTACTTCAAGCGCGAGCGCGGCCCGACCGAAAAGGACACGCTGACGTCGCGCCTGATCGATCGCCCGATCCGTCCGCTGTTTGCCGAAGGCTGGCGATGCGATACGCAGGTGACCGTCACCGTGCTGTCGCACGATCAGGAGAACGATCCGGATATCGTAGCGATGGTTGCGGCCTCCGCGGCGCTCACGCTCTCTGGCGCGCCGTTCATGGGCCCGATCGGCGCTGCGCGCGTTGCCTTCATCAACAATGAATACGTGCTCAATCCGGCGCTGGACGAGATGCCGGAAAGCCAGCTCGACCTCGTCGTCGCAGGCACGCAGGATGCGGTGATGATGGTGGAATCAGAAGCAAAAGAGCTATCCGAAGAAATCATGCTTGGCGCGGTGATGTTCGGGCACCGGCATTTCCAGCCGGTGATCGAGGCGATCGTCAAGCTCGCCGAAAAAGCCGCGAAAGAACCGCGCGAGCTTGCCGTTTCCGATCATGCGGCGCTGGAAAAGGAAATTCTCGGCTTGGCCGAGAAGGATTTGCGCGCGGCTTATGCGATCGTGCGCAAGCAGGATCGCCAGGATGCGGTCGCCGCGATCAAACAACGCGTGATGGAGCACTTCTTCCCGGAAGGCGCCGAACCGGAGTATAACAAGCTCGCGGTCGCCGCTGTTTTCAAAGAGCTCGAAGCCAAGATCGTTCGCTGGAATATCCTCGACACCGGCACACGCATCGACGGCCGCGACGTGAAAACCGTTCGGCAGATCGTTTGCGAAGTCGGCGTATTGCCGCGCACGCACGGTTCGGCCCTGTTCACCCGCGGCGAGACCCAGGCGCTGGTGGTCGCGACGCTCGGCACCGGCGAGGATGAGCAGTTCATCGACGCACTACAGGGGACCTATAAAGAAACCTTCCTGCTGCACTACAATTTCCCGCCCTTCTCGGTCGGCGAAACCGGCCGCATCGGAGCGCCGGGCCGGCGTGAAATCGGCCACGGCAAACTCGCCTGGCGCGCGATCCATCCGATGCTGCCGTCAAAAGAAGAGTTCCCCTACACTATCCGTCTTGTTTCCGAGATTACGGAGTCGAACGGCTCGTCTTCGATGGCGACGGTGTGCGGTTCCTCGCTCGCACTGATGGATGCCGGCGTACCGCTGAAGCGGCCGACGGCGGGCATCGCCATGGGCCTCATTCTGGAAGACGCGCGTTTCGCCGTACTCTCCGACATCCTCGGCGACGAGGATCATCTCGGCGATATGGACTTCAAGGTGGCCGGTACCGACGGCGGCGTCACGTCGCTGCAGATGGACATCAAGATCGCCGGCATCACCGAAGAGATCATGAAGGTCGCGTTGGCCCAGGCGAAGGATGGCCGCTTGCATATCCTTGGTGAGATGGCGAAGGCCATCAACACGGCACGCGCCGAACTCGGCGAGCATGCTCCACGTATCGAGTCCTTCAAGATTCCCGTCGACAAGATCCGCGAAGTCATTGGCAGCGGCGGCAAGGTGATCCGCGAGATCGTCGAAAAGACCGGCGCCAAGATCAACATCGAGGATGATGGCTCGGTCAAGGTCGCATCCGCCAACGCCAACTCGATCAAGGCGGCGATCAACTGGATCAAGTCGATCGCCTCGGAGCCGGAAGTCGGCCACATCTACGAAGGCACGGTCGTCAAGGTCATGGACTTCGGCGCCTTCGTGAACTTCTTCGGCGCCAAGGACGGCCTCGTGCATATCAGCCAGCTGGCGCCGCGTCGTGTGCAGAAGACCAGCGACGTGGTCAAGGAAGGCGACAAAGTCAAAGTGAAGCTCCTTGGCTTCGACGAGCGCGGTAAGGTCAGACTTTCGATGAAGGTCGTCGATCAGGAGAGCGGCGAGGATCTCGAGGCGAAACAAAAAGCCGAGACCGAACAGGGACGCGAAGCCGCGGCAGGTGGCGCCGCGGAATAACTCCCGGCGGCAAAAGCCTAGTCACGAAAATCAAAAGGCGGCCCGCGAGGCCGCCTTTTTTGTTGGTCTAGGGCGCGTACTCACAACGCAAGTAGCGTCCATCAGGTCAATGTTGCCTCAAAGCGACGCTCGATGTGGAACGACTTCGCCGTCACCAGCCATGCTCCACCGATCAGGTGGTAAGAGAGGTAGTCGACGAAGAGCACGTCGTCGATACGAACGCGGACCTTGACCAGCGCCTGCGACGCCGACGCGATGTCGAGCAAGAGAATTTCCTGCTGGCGCGGCGCATTCTTTGACTTCGGCGATGAACGCGAAGAAAGCAGCTTACGATACTCTGCAGCCGGCAGCACGCGGACCTGACCCTCCTGTACGCCGTGCAATTGGGCTGTCGGGGCAAAAACGGCATCGAACCGGCTCAGGTCGCCGTCATACATCATTTCGAGGTATTGGCTGACGGCAGATAGCAGTGTGCCGTAGGCGGTCTTCTCGGTCATCTTCGGACTCCGGTGGATGATCGCTTGCGCCGACAAGATCGCACCGAACCAGCGGGCACGTCCTTGCGAAGTGTGCTAGATTGAGCCGCCAAGACGCAACGAACTGCCTGTGTGGACGCCTGCCGCTGTATGGTCATGCCAAAATATAAATTCGATGCGCTTGACCGTCGCATCATCGCCGAGCTCCAGGCCGACGCGCGCCTCACCAATGTCGAGCTCGCCAGGAAAATCGGCCTGTCACCGTCTCCGTGCCTGCGGCGTGTGAAGCGCTTAGAACGGGAAGGGGTTATCGAAGGCTATCGCGCCCTGCTCAACCGCGATCGGGTGGGTCTCGGCATGACGGTATTTGTCAGCATGAAGATAGAGGGGCATGCGAGCGAGGGCGCCGACGACTTCGTGGCCGCCGTACGCGCCATGCCAGAGGTAATCGCCTTCCATCTTGTCTCCGGTGAGACGGACTACTTTCTGGAGGTCGTGGTGGCAGACCTCGCTCACTACCAGCGGTTCCTCCTCGACCGTTTGCTCGGCATGCGGATCGTTCGGGAGGTAAAAAGCAACATCGTCATACAGGCACACAAAGCCAGCGCACCGATGCCACTCGATCACTTGGACTGAGGTGCTGCGGCCGCTCATTGCCGACACCCGACAACGCCCTCGACCGCGATTTCGTCGAGCGCCACGAAATCGACTTGGCGCGGCGAAATGGCGATCGGCGATTACGAACCGAAGTATCGATTGATCTATCGGCAGTAGTCGATCGCAGCGTGAATGCGCGGGCTAAGTCCGCGGATTCTTGGCGGCCACATACTTTATTCGACGACGACGGGCGCCGCGGCGCGGCCCCGCGATGGCCGTCGGAAAACCATCAGCAGCGGGATCACCGCAAGCGTCGCGATCATCAACAGCTTGTAGTCGTCGATATAGGCGATAATCTGCGCTTGCCGGGTGATCACTGCGTCGAGCGCCGCGCGGCCGGCGGCTGTCATCGGATTCCAGGCGTGCGCGATAATTGGATTGTCTAGCGCCCGATTGACCGCCGAGATGTGAGGCACGATGGCGGCGTGATTGGCCTGCGTGTTCTGGACCAGCAGGCTGTTCACCACCGAAATGCCGACGCTCGAGCCGATATTGCGCGACAGACTGAAAAAGCCGGCGCCTTCGGTGCGTTCCGCAAGCGGCAGCGTCGACAGCGTCGCCGCACTCAGCGGCACGAACAGGAATCCGAGACCGGCGCCCTGCACCATCGTGATCCCGATGATCGACGCTTGCGAGACGTCCGGTGTCCACCCGGTCATAGCGTTGAACGACCACGCTGTCAGGCTGAGACCGATCGCAAGCAGAATGCGGGTGTCGACGCGGCCGACCAGCCGGCCGACAATCAGCATCGACGCCATGGTGCCAACGCCTCGGGGTCCCATGACCAGTCCCGCGGTGACGACCGGATAGTCCATGAGCTCCTGCAGATAGGGCGGCTGCAATGCCATCGACGCGTAATAGGTGAGGCCGACGATGGAAATGAACAGCACGCCGGCCGAGAAATTGCGATCGCGAAACAGCGACGGCCGCACGAAGGGATTCTTGGCGGTGAACGTGTGGACCAGAAACAGATAAATTGCGGATGCGGCGACAATCGCTTCGATGATAATCTCGCCGGAGCCAAACCAGTCCAGCTGCTCGCCACGGTCCAGCATCAATTGCAGTGAGCCGATGCCGACGCTCAAAGTGCCAAAGCCGAACCAATCGAGCTTCGAACTGGCGTTGTGTGACGTCTCCGGCAGAAAGATAATGATTCCTACGAGGTCGAGAATGCCAATCGGCAGGTTGATATAGAACACATAGCGCCAACTATAATTCTCCGTCAGCCAGCCGCCGAGCACGGGACCGAGCACCGGCCCGATCATCACACCGATGCCGAACAGCGCCATCGCGAAGCCCTGGCGCTCGCGCGGATAACTCGCGAACAAAACCGTCTGCGAAAGCGGAACCAACGACGCGCCGAACGCGCCCTGCAAGATCCGGAACAGCACAATCTGGTTGAGCGTCTGCGCCATACCGCACAGCATCGACGCGACAGTGAAGCCGGCGATCGCTACCAGGAAAAGACGTTTGAGCCCGAACCGGGTGGCCAGAAATCCGGTCGGCGGCGTCATGATGGCGGCAGCGACGATATAAGACGTCAGCACCCAGGCTATCTGGTCCTGACTCGCTGCCACACTGCCCTGCATGTAAGGCAACGCGACGTTGGCGATCGTCGTATCGAGCGCCTGCATCAGCGTCGCCAGGATCACGCAGACGGTCAGCGCCGCGCGATTGCCGCCCGACTCCGTAAGCCCCCCGCCCATTACGGCGCCTGATGGTGACCGCGGCTGAACAGCGACGTGAGAAAGTGCGGCAGACCCCGCGCATGTCCAGTGTCGACATCGACCACGACGCTCATGCCGGCGCGCAGCGGCGGCAAGGTCTTGTCGCTGTTGTCGAGGCGCACGCGCATCGGCACGCGTTGCACCACCTTTACCCAGTTGCCGCTGGTATTTTGCGCCGGCAGTAACGCGAATTCCTGCGCGGCGGCCGGGCTGACACTTTCGACAACGCCGTGCCACTCAAGATCGGGGAACGTGTCCACCGTCACCGCGACCGGCTGCCCGGGCCGGACGTAGGTCAATTCGGTTTCTTTAGGCGTGGCGTCGACCCAGACGTGATCATTGTCGACGAGGAAAAAGGCGGTGGTCGAAGCGGCGAGGTATTTGCCAGGCGCAATCGACGGCACGTCGGTCACAATGCCCGCGAACGGCGCCGTCACTACCGTGTGATCCAACTGCCGCTGCGCCTCATCGACCTGGGCCTGCGCCTGCCGGTATTGCGGATGCTCGGTGACGACGATGTCCGGATGACCGCCGAGCTTGGCAAGTTGCACCTGCGACTGCTCACGCAACGCGGCGAGCTTGCTCTTGTCATTTTGCAGCGTGTACTGAGCTTGGTCGAAAACGGCTTGCGTCGCCGTGCCGCTCTTCAACAGCATTGCGGCGCGGTCGTAATTGGTCTGATCCAAATCGACCTGCGCCTGCTGAGCTGCCGCATCGCTCACCATGCGCTTGTAATCCTGCTTCATCAACTCGATCGTCAGCGCGATCTGCGCGAGATTGGCTTTGGCGTTGTCGAGCGCGATCTGGAATTGCCGGGGATCGAGCCGGTAGAGGACCTGTCCGGCCGCGACGTGCTCGTTGTCCTTCACCGCCACTTCCTGCACGATCCCGGAGACATCGGTGGAGATGCCGACCTTCTCGGCATTGACGTAGGCGTCATCCGTCGACATCACCTGCCCGCCAGTAAAGTACCAATAGCCGCCGGCGATCAGCGCCAGCGGCAGCAGCGCGAACAGTACCCAGCGAATGCGTTCACGGCGGCGCAACTTGCGCAACTTGTCGGCGGCTGCGGTCCGCTGCTGGGAGCGCTTTTCGGGTGGAGCGACCGGCGCGATGGGAGGACGCGGCGCTTCCGGCGCTTCGTCCCGGAGTACAGGTTTGCGGAGGGCCTCAGCCATAGCGCCGCTCTCCTGCCGTACCATCGGTGTCGCGTTGCTGAATGAGCCGGCGCAGATTTTCTTTTACCAGCGAAAGCTCGGAAATCATCTGCGCGACACTCTCGCCTTCGACGCCGGCAAGCGCACCCGCGACCGTTTCCTCGCCCAGTATGCTCAACCTTTCGAGCAGGGGCCGGGCAGCCGGCGTCAAGAATAGCCGCTTAGCGCGGCGGTCAGCAGGATCGGGCCGCCGTTCGATCAGGCCGCTGTCGCAGAGCTTGTCGAGTAGGCGCGTCAACGTGATCGGCTGCAGGTCCAGAACTTCGGCGAGCTCAGACTGATTGAGCCCCTCAGAGCGATCAACCCGCACGAGCACCGCCCACTGTGCGCGGGTGATGCCGAATTGCGAGGCTTTGTAGTCGGCATAGGTTCGCAGCAGCCGAGCTACGTCATTGAGCATAAAAGCGAATTCTCGATTTGGCGAGAGCGAGGGCATTCCCACAGCCTCAGTTACACAGTCAGCATAATATAAGGAGGCTTAATAATATCTAGCGCCAATGCTGCAAAGCAGCATTGCGAATAGCTCAAGCGGCCGTTTTCACCCTTCAGGCGATACCGAGTTCGGCGAGAGCATTGATGTGGTGGTCGGCGGCGTCCCGGGCGAAGCAACAAAACACCACGTTCTGCAGGCCGTGCGGCGACGACGCCAACTCACTCGTCACCGTCCCAACAGCAATCCGCGCGGCGCGATCCGCTGGAAACCGGTAGACGCCGGTCGAGATCGCCGGAAAGGCAACGGACGCCAGCCGATGTTTGGCGGCAAGGTCGAGGGCGGTCCGATAGCAGGATGCCAGCAGCTCCTCTTCGCTGTCCGCGCCGCCGCTCCAGACCGGGCCGACGGCGTGGATGACATGCTTTGCCCGCAACCGATAGCCGCGCGTGATTTTCGCGCCGCCGGTTTCGCAGCCGCCGAGACTACGGCACTCAACGAGTAATTCAGGACCAGCGGCGCGATGGATGGCGCCATCGACGCCGCCGCCACCGAGCAGCGACCGATTAGCAGCATTCACGATCGCATCGAGCGCAAGCGTGGTGATGTCGGCAACGCAGACATCGAGCCGTGCGGAGCCGACCTCGGCGGAAACAAGCGGCGTCACGTTTGCCATGACTCAATAATATGAGGGCGCAACAATATCACGCCACAACGGTGTCACGCCCACTCGGCCCGCGCTTCCGCGGCCAGGTCGACGGTGCTTTTCACGCCGATATCGTCAAAATGGTCATCGAGGAACCGGCGGGCGGCGCGCTTGCCGTTAACATGCAGTGTCTTGAAGAAATCATAGTCTGTCATCAGCTTGCTGGAGGCATCGAAACTGGTGCCGAACTGGTCGAACAAAATGCGATGAACATTGATGCGGCGATACTGGCCAGGACCGGTGCCGCGCGGCAGCTTGCCCTGATCGATCAGGCGGGCGACGAACTCGATCGCGCGATATTCCGCCAGCAGCGAGGAGTTGAACGTAACCTCGTTGATCCGGTTCATGATCTCGCTCGCCGAAGTTGGCGTTGTCTGCCGCACCAGCGGATTGATCTGTACCACCAGAACATCCTCGGTCGTGGTCGTGCCGAAGAACGGGAATATGACGGGATTGGCGAGATAGCCGCCGTCCCAGTACGGCACGCCGTCGATCTCGACCGCGCGGAACAGAAGCGGCAGACAGGCCGACGCCATCAATGCTTCGGGGGTGATCTTATCGCGCGCGAAGATGCGCACCCGGCCGGTCTGCACGTTGGTTGCGGAAATGAAAAGCTGCAGATCGGAAGACGTGCGCAACGCCTCGAAATCGACGAAACGCTCGAACAGGTCCTTTAGCGGATTGATGTTCAGCGGATTGAAATCGTACGGCGAAAAATAGCGCGCCATCATATCGAGCCACGCCTGCATCGGCGTGCCCTCAAGCGGAATAAACGACAACAACCGTTCCACCACGGCGCGCTGTAATGGCGGCAGATTGCCGTTGTTGCTCACCGCGCGCCAGAAATCCCCCAACCGCTTTTGCGCTTCCGCGCGACCGCCGCGCGCCAGCCCATCGGCGAGCATCACCGCGTTGACGGCACCAGCGGAGGTGCCGGAAATCCCTTCGAAGGAAATCCGCTCATCGCTGAGGAGATGCTCCAACACACCCCAGGTAAAAGAGCCATGCGCGCCGCCGCCTTGTAGCGCGAGGTTGATGCGCTTGGCCGGCTGCGAAGGCTGCGGCTTCGAAGATTGCGGATTTGCTGCGCGGCCCGGCAACAGCGAAGCGAGCGGATTTTTCACTCGGCCGTCCAGCCGCCGTCGATCGAGAGGTTCGAGCCGGTAATGGCCTTTGCCGCGTCGGAGCAAAGATACACCGCAAGCGAGGCGACTTCTTCGACGGTGACAAACTCCTTGGTCGGCTGCGCTGCGAGCAGCACGTCGCGCTTGACCTGCTCTGCGGTCATGTTGCGCGCCTTCATGGTGTCGGGGATTTGCTTCTCGACCAGCGGCGTCCACACGTAACCGGGGCTGATGCAATTCACCGTGACGCCGAAGGTCGCGAGCTCGAGCGCAACCGTCTTGGTGAGACCGGCGATGCCGTGCTTCGCAGACACATAAGCGACCTTGAACGGCGAAGCGACCAGCGAATGCGCGGAAGCCGTGCTGATAATGCGGCCCCATTTGCGCGACTTCATGCCCGGCACGGCGGCGCGAATGGCGTGGAACGCCGCCGAAAGATTGATCGCAATGATCTGGTCCCACTTCTCGATCGGAAATTCCTCGATTGGGGACACGTATTGGATGCCGGCATTGTTGATGAGGATATCGAGCGAACCGAAGGTTTTTTCGACCGTGTGCACCATGTCGGCGATCTCGGCCGGCTTGGTCATATCGGCTGCGGAATAAAATGCCCGCACGCCGAAATCTTTCTCGATGGCGACGCGCTCCTTTTCGATCGCCGCCGCGTCGCCAAAGCCATTAATCGTGACATTCACGCCTTCCGCCGCGAGAGCGCGTGCGTAGCCTAAACCGATGCCGGACGTCGAACCCGTCACCAGAGCGGTCTTTCCTTTCAACATGATGATCACCAATTCTTGGGGTTGCGCGACTGCGCGTCGCCGGGAAGCGCCTTTGTCGGCGTGACTTTTGCGCGAAGCGGCGGCAATGTGAGACGCTTTTTGCTGCGACGCAACATGAAAATCGGTGGTCGCGTCACGTTTTCGCGACGCCGCACGAAGCGCTAGAATGTGGCAAGGAGCGGTCGGCTGCCGATGACGACAAAGTCGCAAGCTGGTTTTTCCGGCCCCCGACCACGATCACGGCTCCTGCACGAGCGCGGCAATCACGCACGCCGAAGAGCTCTGCGCCGCTCGCGCCCAGCGGCTCACGCCGATCCGCCGGCACGTGCTCGAAACCTTGCTTGCAAGCCACAAGCCGCTCGGCGCCTATGAGATCATGGAGCAGTTGGCCGACAACGGGCGCCCCGCACCCATTACCGTCTATCGCGCGCTCGATTTTTTGCGCACCAACAATCTGGTCCACCGCATCGAGAGCCGCAACGCGTTCGTCGCCTGCGTTCACAATCACGCCGGCAACGATCCTGTGGTGTTCCTGATCTGCGAACACTGCGGCGCCGTTGGCGAAGCGCCCGGCGGCGGCGTCGCCGAGGCGCTCAAGGCATCCTGCCGCGCGGTCGGCTTCGCATCAAAGACGCCGGTGATCGAAATCGCCGGCACTTGCTCGCACTGCCGCAAACAATGACGTGTCGCATTTCTGACGTCGCTCACGCTGTCTCGGCGTGACGCGACGCTCCGCCCCTTCCCACTCCAACTTGAACCAAAGCTCTGTGACTCATTCCTCGCAAACCCGGCCGCTCGACGCGCTTGCCATCGCAACCGTCGTCGGGCTGTGCCTGTGCTGGGGCTTCAATCAGGTGGCGATCAAATTCGCCATCCACGAGATCCCGCCAATCATTCAAGCAGCGCTTCGTTCGTTTTTTGGGGCGCTGTTCGTCGGAGCCTGGGCGCTGTCTCGCGGCGTTCCGCTATTCAAGCGCGATGGCACCTTGCTAGCGGGAATAGTAGCCGGTGTATCTGTTCGCGCTTGAGTTTCTGCTGATTGCTCGCGGCCTGATTTGGACAACTGCGACGCGGGCGAGTTTGTTTCTCTATTCGGCGCCATTTCTTGTTGTGATCGGATCGCGCTGGTTCATCCCGAGCGATCATTTTCATGCCTCGCAATGGCTCGGCTTGCTGCTCTCGTTCATCGGCATTGTCATTGCGTTCGGACTGCCGACGCCGGCCACCGATCCACATCAGCTGCTCGGCGATTTCATGTTGCTGGGTGCTGCGGCGGCTTGGGCGGCCACCACGCTGGTGATCAAAACCAGCGCGCTTAATCACGCGAGCGCCGAGAAGAACCTGCTCTATCAGTTGGTGGTTTCTTTCCCGCTGCTCGCCGTCGCCGTCCCGATATTCGGTGAACACATTGAGGCGATGCCGTCTGCGCTCGTGCTCGGCACGCTGGCGTACCAGATCGTTTGGGTAGTGAGCGTCACTTACCTGGTCTGGTTTGCGCTGGTGGTGCGGTATTCGGCTACTCGCTTGTCGGCATTCACCTTTTTGACACCGTTATTTGGCGTGGCCGCCGGCCATCTGTTACTCAACGAGCCACTGACGGTGCCTTTTGCGGTCGCGGTGGCGCTGGTTACGATCGGTTTGGTGCTCGTAAACCGGCCCCGGTAAGGCTATATCCCCCGTAAATCCCCGCTCCCGTCACGGGAGGCGAAAGGCCAGACAGGAACTCCCCGATGATGCAATTTTCCGGCCCCGCGGAAAGGCACCGAACCGTCGCCGTGAAGGTAGGTAACGTCACCGTCGGCGGTGGCGCCCCGGTGGTGGTGCAGTCGATGACCAATACCGACACCGCCGACGTCGAGGGGACAACCAAACAGGTAGCCGCGCTTGCGCGGGCGGGCTCGGAGCTGGTCCGCATAACCGTCGATCGTGACGAGGCGGCTGCCGCCGTGCCGCACATCAAGGAGCGGCTGCTGCGCATGAACGTCGATGTGCCGATCGTCGGCGATTTTCACTACATCGGGCACAAGCTGCTCGCCGAGCACCCCGCCTGCGCCGAGGCGCTCGACAAGTATCGCATCAATCCCGGCAACGTCGGCTTTAAGGAAAAGAAAGACCGGCAGTTCGGCGCCATCGTCGAAACCGCAATTCGTCACAACAAGCCGGTTCGCATCGGCGCCAATTGGGGATCGCTCGATCAGGAACTTCTCACCCATCTGATGGATGAGAATGCGCGCTCCAACCATCCGATCGACGCGCGCGATGTGACCCGCGAAGCCATGGTGCAGTCGGCGCTGTTGTCCGCAGAGCGCGCTGAGGAGATCGGCCTGTCGCGCTCGAAGATCATCATCTCGGGCAAAGTCTCGGCAGTGCAGGATTTGATCGCGGTGTACACCGAACTCGCAGAGCGATCGAACTACGCCCTGCATCTTGGGCTTACCGAAGCGGGCATGGGCTCGAAGGGCATCGTCGCATCATCGGCAGCCATGGGTTTTCTACTGCAGCAAGGCATTGGCGACACCATCCGGGTTTCGCTGACGCCCGAGCCGAACGGCGATCGCACGCTCGAAGTCAAAGTCGCACAAGAGCTGTTGCAAACGCTTGGGCTGCGCACCTTCGTTCCGCTGGTCGCCGCCTGCCCCGGCTGTGGTCGCACCACCTCGACGACATTTCAGGAGCTTGCCTCCAGCATTCAGAGCTTCATTCGCGATTCCATGCCGGAATGGAAAGCGCGGTATCCGGGCGTCGAAGGCCTCAACGTCGCCGTCATGGGCTGCATCGTCAACGGTCCGGGCGAGAGCAAGCACGCCGATATCGGCATCTCGCTTCCCGGCACCGGCGAGCAGCCGACGGCGCCGGTCTTCATCGACGGCAAGAAGGCCATGACGCTCCGCGGTCCGTCAGTCTCCGCCGACTTCCAGAAGATTGTCGTCGAGTACATCGAGCGGCGGTTTGGTTCTGGCGCGGGAAGAACGGCAGCGGAGTAAATCGCCCCCGGATGGAACGACGCATCATGCGCCGCATCTCGTCGAGCATGACCTTTTTCTACAAGTGGATTTTCCCGGTTATCTGGTTCGGATTCCTCATTGTGTTCGTCGGCTTTGGCGTTTTCGGGAGTCAGCGCTCGGCTCCACTTCCAATCTTCATCGTGCCGCTAGCGATGATGGGCTTTGGTTATTTCCTGATGAAAAGGCTCATCTTCGACCTCGTTGATGCGGTCTGGGATGATGGCCAAACACTGGTGGTGAAAAACGGTAGCCGGACCGAGCGCATCGCATTGGCCGACATCAAGAACGTCAACTACTCGCCGTTTCTCAATCCACCTCGCGTCACCCTGTCGTTGCGGCGGCAAACGACCTTCGGCGATCAGATCGCGTTCTGTGCGCCGGTGCGCCTTATACCGTTGACGTCTAGCCCGGTGATTAGTGATTTGATCGATCGCGTCGACCAGGCGCGCAGTACCTAAGGCGTGCGCACCAGCTTCTGCACCAGATCGTCCAGCTGCTCGAGACTGCTGTAGCGGATCGTCAGCGTGCCGTGATCGCCGCGATGATCGATGCTCACCACCAATCCCGTCGCATCTGAAACTTTGCGTTCGAACGCCAGCATGTCGGCAGTTTTTGTCGCTCCGCTCCGCGCCTTGCGCCCGCCCCCGCGAGGTTTGCTCTTCTCATTTGCTTCCCGCGCCATCGCTTCGACCTGGCGCACATTGAGACCGCGAGCGACGATTTGCTCGGCAAGCTCCTCGGCATTCGGCGCGCCGA
This sequence comes from uncultured Alphaproteobacteria bacterium, assembly GCA_963831165.1. GTDB lineage: Bacteria > Pseudomonadota > Alphaproteobacteria > Rhizobiales > Xanthobacteraceae > BOG-931. The sequence goes on along the minus strand of CAWHPC010000029.1, from coordinate 83,064 downwards.
CCAGCATGCGCGCGTGCCCGGCCGTCAGTTTGCCACTATGGATGTAGGCCTTCACCGGATCGGAGAGTTTTAGTAGCCGCAGCGTATTGGCGACATAGCTGCGGCTTTTGCCGACAGTCTTGGCGATTTCTTCCTGGCTGTTGCCGAACTCTTCCACCAGCGCGCGGTAGCCTTCCGCTTCCTCCAGCGGATTGAGATCGGCGCGTTGCACGTTTTCGATGATCGCAAGCTGCAACGCTTCAGCATCAGTTGCTTCGATGACGACGACCGGAACTTCATGCAAGCCGGCGCGCTGCGCGGCACGCCAGCGTCGCTCGCCGGCGATGATTTCGTGGCCGTCGGCAACGCCGCGCAATGGCCGCACAATGATCGGTTGAATGATGCCGCGTTCGCGCAGTGAAGCGGCGAGCTCATCGAGCTCGGCAGCAGCAAACATCCGCCGTGGATTGCGCGCGTTCGGCCGCAGCGAGCCGGTCGGCAACCGGCGCTGCCCGCGAGGACGCTCGGCTGAACTCTCGGTGCCGACATCACCGATCAGCGCGGCGAGGCCGCGCCCCAGTCGCGATCGCGATCCCTCCTCCGCCATCGCGGTTTCTCCCGAGCTTTCGCTCATGCGCACAGTTCTTTCTCGCGCTGGATGATCTCGGTCGCGAGCCGCAGATACGCTTCGCTGCCGCTGCACTTGAGATCGTAGACCAGCACCGGCTTGCCGTAGGACGGTGCTTCCGAGACCCGCACGTTGCGCGGGATGATGGTGTCGTAGACCTTGCGCCCCATGAATTCGCGCACGTCGGCGACGACCTGGGTCGAGAGATTGTTGCGCGAGTCGTACATCGTCAGCACGATGCCGTGGATGGTGAGTTCCGGATTGAGCTGCTCGCGCACGGAATCAACGGTCTTCAGCAATTGTGAAAGACCTTCGAGCGCGAAGAACTCGCATTGCAGCGGCACCAGGATCGCATGAGCCGCGGCCATCGCGTTGACGGTCAGCAAGTTGAGCGAGGGCGGACAATCGACCAGCACATAGGTGAAATTGGTTTGGCCCGCCGCGGCCGTCTTGAGCGGCGCGAGTGCGTTGCGCAGGCGATACGCGCGATCGCGAGCCTGGCCGATTTCAAGTTCGAGGCCGGTGAGATCGAGGGTTGACGGCGCAAGTTGCAGCCGCGGTACCGCTGTCGCGACGATCGCATCGCGCAATGTCGATTCACCAGCGAGCACGTCGTAGGTGGAATAACGGCGGCTACGCCGATCAATACCAAGGCCTGTGGAGGCATTGCCTTGGGGGTCGAGATCGATGATCAGGACTTCTTCGCCGATCGCGGCAAGTGCCGTGCCGAGATTGATGGCGGTCGTGGTCTTGCCAACCCCGCCCTTCTGGTTGGCGATCGCGAGCACCCGAGGCGCTCGGGCGATGTTCATATGAACCTGATGCGGTGGTACCGCGACGGTAGATGTTTCGCTCATTGCCGCCGGCTTCCTTTCTCTCGCGATCTTGGCGCGAGACTTCGCACGACAACAATTTGGCCCCGGGCGTCCGTTCGGCTTTGGACCAAACTCGACTGAAGTCTCCAACATTTAGCGGCTTCGGTCAATTCAGACCCTACATCTTGACCTTTCGGAAACAGGCCAAGCGCGCCTTTCTGTAGTAACGGATAAGCCATTGTGAGCAGCGCCGGCAATGGAGCGAGCGCCCGCGCCGTCACGACATCGAAGCTTTCCGCGGTGTTTTCCACAAACTCCTCGATACGCACCGCATGCACCGTCGCCGGCGCGCCGGTGACCTTTGCTGCTTCGCGGAGGAATGCAGCTTTTTTTCCGTTGCTTTCGACCAAATGCACGTGAGCACCGGGCATGTCCGCGAGCGCGCACGCGATGACGAGGCCAGGAAATCCGCCACCGGCGCCCAGGTCGATCCATATGCGGGCATCCGGCGCGAGCGGCAGAAGCTGCAACGAATCCGCCACGTGGCGGGTCCAGACGGTGGCCTTCGTCGAGTGCGAGATCAAATTCATCCGCTGCTGCCAATCGAGCAGCGTCGCGACAAAGCGGTCGAGGCGGGCGGCTGTTTCACGTGAAACAGGGGTCAGTTCGAGCGCGCGAGCGCGGTCGCGGGATAGTTCTTCGGCGGATGTTTCGATCCGGCTGCGGCGAGGCTCTTGCCGTCCGCCATGGCCTTCGGGGCTCATGCCGCGCCGCGGCGGGCTTTCCGGCCTTGCCGGCGTCAAGTGAGCCACCAAGAGCGTCAGCGCCGCCGGCGTGATGCCGTCGATGCGGCCGGCATGGCCGATGGTGCGCGGCCGATGGGCTTGCAACTTGTGCCGCACCTCGTTCGACAAGCCGGGTAACGCGGCATAATCGAGGTCGTCAGGCAGTACCACGGCCTCGTCGCGGCGATACGATTCCACGTCGGCCGCCTGGCGCGCTAGGTATACGTCGTATTTCGCGTCGATTTCGAGCTGCTCCGCGATCCTAGGCGCAAGATCGCCAAACCCCGGCCAGATCCGCGCCAGCTCGGCGATGCCGACATCCGGATAGGATAGAAGCTCAAAGGCGGTGCGGCGTTGGCCGTCCTTGCGCAGCTCCAGGCCGTGCCGCGCAGCTTCGTTCGGCGTGACATTGAGAGATTGTGCCATTCCCCGCGCCGCCTGCAGCGCAGCCATTTTCGCCCGGTGGGCGTGCGCGCGTTCGGGGCCGACACAGCCCAAGGCGATGCCCTTGTCGGTGAGCCGCTGATCCGCGTTGTCGGCACGCAAGGTCAAGCGGTACTCGGCCCGAGAGGTGAACATGCGGTAGGGCTCGGTGACACCCCGCGTGACCAGGTCATCGACCATGACGCCGAAATAACCCTCGGCCCGATCGAACACGATCGGAGCGATGCCGCCTGCCCTAGCCGCGGCATTCAAGCCGGCAATCAGCCCCTGCGCGGCGGCTTCTTCGTATCCCGTAGTGCCGTTGATCTGACCGGCCAGGAACAGGCCTGGTAGCCGTTTCGTCTCCAGCGTCGGCTGAAGCTCGCGCGGATCGACGTGGTCGTATTCGATGGCGTATCCGGGCCGCACGACCCGGGCTCGTTCCAATCCGGGAATGGAAGCTACCACGGCAAGCTGCACGTCTTCCGGCAGAGACGTCGATATGCCGTTTGGATAGACCGTCGTATCGTCGAGGCCTTCCGGCTCGAGGAAAATCTGGTGCCCTTCACGGTCGCCGAATCGGACAATCTTGTCCTCAATGGACGGGCAATATCGCGGCCCCCGACTCTGAATCTGACCGGAATATATAGGCGATCGGTGGACATTTTCGCGGATGACCGCGTGGGTCGCCGCGGTCGTCCGCGTAATCGCACACTGGATCTGCGGATTTGAAATCCGCTCGGTCAGCGTAGAAAACGGCTCCGGCGGGTCATCGCCGGGCTGCATTTCCAGCGCCTGCCAGTCGATGGTGGTGCCGTCGAGCCGCGGCGGGGTGCCGGTCTTGAGCCGCCCAAGCTTAAATCCGCCTCGCTCCAGCGTGCGCGAGAGCCCGGCGGAAGGCGCCTCGCCTGCGCGACCGGCCGGTATCTGGCGTTCGCCGATATGGATGAGCCCACGGAGAAACGTGCCAGTCGTGAGCACGATCGCACCTGCGCCAAAGCTCCGGCCATCGGCGAGCTGGACGCCCTCAACGCGGTCACCGACAACGAGGTCGTCAACCTCCCCTTCGATGACGGTGAGGTTCGCCGTCAGACGAAGAGCCTCCTTCATCGCTGCCGCGTAAAGCTTTCGATCAGCCTGGGCGCGCGGACCCCGGACGGCCGGACCTTTGCGGCGATTGAGCAGGCGAAACTGGATGCCGCCGGCATCGGCCACGCGCCCCATCAAGCCGTCTAGCGCGTCGATCTCGCGCACCAAGTGCCCCTTGCCGAGCCCGCCGATCGAGGGATTACACGACATCGCGCCGATAGTCGCAAATTGCTGCGTAATCAGTGCCGTGCGGGCACCCGTGCGTGCCGCCGCCGCCGCGGCTTCGCAGCCGGCATGGCCGCCACCGACGATAATGACATCGAAGTTCGCTTCCACTGGGTTCTTCACAAATCCGAGCTTGTAGCCGCCGACAAATCCGCGGTCAAAACGGCCGTTTCACGTGAAACATTCGCCACTGCAAAAGCGCCTTGAGCATAACAATTCATCGTTGACGTTTCATTTACCAATGCAGAAATCCCGAAAAATCACGTCCAGAATGTCCTCCACATCGACGCTGCCGGTCAGCCGGCCCAAAGTCGTCGTCGCCGCTCGCAATTCCTCGGCGATCAGCTCCTCTCGTCCACTCACCCCATGCGTAACCGCGCGATCGAGCGCCGAAACGGTCGTCTCTAGCGCCCGCCGATGCCGGGTCCGCGTGACGATTGAGCTTTCGGTCGCTGCAAAGTAACCGCCGGCATAAGCTGTCACGGCCGAAATCAGATCGTCCACTCCAGCTCCGGTCGCCGCCGAAATTGCAAAAACTTTAGCGGACGGTGATTCACTACTTATACACAGGTTATCCACAACCAAATCCAGCTTGTTTCGCAGCACCCAAATCTCTGATTTAATTTGATTCTCTGGGTTTTCCTCAGCCGCTCCTCCAGTGGCTGATCCGTCAATGACCCACAGCACCAGATCGGCCTGCTCCGCCCGCGCCAACGCGCGACGCACGCCCTCCTGCTCAACCGCATCGCTGCTCTCACGAATCCCGGCCGTATCGAGCAAAATCACCGGGTAGTCGCCGAGGTTCAGGTGAACCTCAATGACGTCCCGCGTTGTGCCCGGGATCGGAGACACGATGGCCGCTTCCCGGCCCGCTAGCCGGTTCAGCAGGGTCGATTTTCCGGCATTCGGCGGCCCGGCAATCGCTACGACCAATCCCTCGCGCAGGCGTTCGCCACGACCGCTATTCGCCAGTACCTCCGCGATCATGCTGCGTAATTCCTGCGCAGCATGAAGGGCTGGAGCGATCAGATCCTCCGGCACATCAGCTTCGTCGGAAAAGTCGATCCGCGCCTCCACCAGCGCCAACGCTTCGATGATTTTCCGCCGCCATTCCTCGGCGCGGTCGCCAATGAGGCCCTTCAGTTGACGGAATGCGTGCCGGCGCTGCGCGGGCGTCTCTGCCGCGATCAAGTCGGCCAACCCCTCGACTTCGGTCAGATCGAGGCGCCCGTTCTCGAAGGCGCGGCGCGTGAACTCGCCGGGCTCGGCAAGTCTGCAGCCTTCTATCGCCCCCAAGGCATCGAGCACTGCCGCGACCACCGAATGGCCGCCATGGACCTGCAACTCCGCCATGTCCTCACCGGTCTCGCTGTGCGGGCCTGGAAACCATAGCGCCAGCGCCTCGTCGATGACTTCGCCGCTCGCAGGCTCGCGCACCCGCGCCAGCGCCGCCTGCCGCGGCGACGGCACACGTCCGATCAACTTCTCAAGCGCATTGGACGCCTTTGGTCCACAGACGCGCACCACCGCGATCGCCGCCGGCGGACGGCCAGACGACAAGGCAAAAATGGTCGGGCGAATGCTTTGCATTTGCATCTTGTTGAACGAATACGCGCCGCGGACAAGTCGGCCAAAAGCGGGTATCACGGCGCTCATGACCTCACCATCGACCCAGCAAAATCGCCTAGCGCGCGAGACCAGTCCGTATCTGCTTCAACACCAAACTAACCCGGTGGACTGGTGGGCCTGGGGACCGGAGGCGCTCGCCGAGGCCAAGCGCAGCAACAAGCCGATCCTGCTCTCGGTCGGCTATGCGGCGTGTCACTGGTGCCACGTGATGGCGCACGAAAGCTTTGAAGACGACGCCACTGCGCGCGTCATGAACGAGCTGTTCGTGAACATCAAAGTCGATCGCGAAGAGCGGCCGGACATCGATCAGATCTACATGGCAGCGCTGCATCATCTCGGCGAGCAGGGCGGCTGGCCGCTGACAATGTTTCTTACCCCCGACGGCGAGCCGATTTGGGGCGGCACGTATTTTCCGAACTCAAGCCGCTACGGCAAACCCGCCTTCGTCGACGTGCTGCGCCAGATCGCGCGGCTGTTTCGCGAAGAGCCGCAAAAGATCGAGAACAATCGCGCGGCGCTGATGGCGCGGCTGGCCAGCGCGGCGCGAAAGCCCGGCACCGTCACGCTTGGCGCGGCCGAACTCGACAACGCCGCGCGTCAGCTTGGCGGCATTGTCGACCCCGTCAACGGCGGCACCCGCGGCGCGCCGAAATTCCCGCAAGCCGCTTTGTTCGAACTGCTGTGGCGCGCCGGACTGCGCACCGGCGAAGCACGCTACTTCGCGGCCGTCGAGATTACGCTCGATCATATCTGCGAGGGCGGCATTTACGATCATCTCGGCGGCGGCTTTTCGCGCTATTCGGTCGACGAGCGCTGGCTGGTGCCGCACTTCGAGAAAATGCTTTACGACAACGCCCAGCTCCTCGAACTCCTTGCCATCGCGCATCTGCGTTCCGGCAAGCCGCTGTATCGGCAGCGAGCGCAGGAGACGGTGGCTTGGCTCAAGCACGAGATGACGACAGGCGAGGGCGCGTTCTCCGCGTCGCTCGACGCCGACTCGGAAGGCGAAGAGGGCAAGTTCTATATCTGGTCCTATGACGAAGTGCTCAGAGAATTGGGCACCGACGACGGCGAGTTCTTTGCCCGCCATTACGATGTGACGCCGGCGGGCAATTTCGAAGGCCACAACATTCTCAACCGGCTCAAGCCGCTGCCGAGCACCGCCGACGATGAGACGCGGCTCGCGGTGCTACGCGCAAAACTCCTCGCCGCGCGCGGAAGCCGCGTGCGCCCCGGCCTCGACGATAAGGTGTTGGCCGACTGGAACGGCCTGATGATTGCCGCGCTCGCCAACACCAGCCTGATGCTCGCCGAACCGTCTTGGCTCGCGCTCGCGCGTCACGCATTTTCATTCATCACGCGGACGATGACGCGCGGCGATCGGCTCGGTCATTCGTGGCGTCAGGGCCAGCTCAAGTTTCCGGGCCTTGCGTCAGATTTCGCTGCGATGATCCGCGCCGCACTCGCGATCTACGAGGCTACGGGCGAACAGGCTTTTCTCGAACAGGCGCTACTCTGGCAACGTGCACTGGATCGCGACTATGGCGACGCCGACACGGGAACCTATTATCTCACCGCCGCGGACGCCGAAGGCTTGGTAATCCGCCCGGCTTCGACTGCCGACGAGGCAACGCCGAACCACAACGCCATCGCCGCGCAGAACCTAATTCGCCTCGCGCTACTGACCGGTGATGATGGCTGGCGGCAAAAAGCCGATCGGCTGATCGCAGCCATCGCACCGCAGGCAGTCGAAAATCTTTATATGCACATGGCGCTGCTCAACGCCGTCGATCTGCGGCTCCGCGCCGCCGAGATTGTGGTGGCCGGGCAGGGCGCTGGCGCCGACGCGTTGCTCGCCGCAGCTCGCGCGCTGCCGCCGCTCGACCGCATCGTGTTCCACGCCCGCTCGGCAGATGCTTTGCCGCCGGCGCATCCGGCCCGCGCCCAGGTCGAAGCGTCGCGCGGCACACCGCAGGCTTTCGTCTGCAGTGGCGAGACCTGCTCGTTGCCGGTCACAGATCGAGACGGTCTCCTGCGCGCCATTGCCGGCGTGCGACATAGTTGACGGTACGGTTTCAGCGGGACCGGATTGTGCTTTATGGATCCGCGGGGTGCGCCAGCGAGGGAGATCGACCGATGCAATGGGCAATCGTTATTGCCGCGGCCCTAAGCGTTCTTACACTGAGCGATGGCAACGCCGCAGAATGGTGCGGCTACGCTTCGCACGCTAAGTCTCTCATCGAATGCGGCTACTCGAGCATCGCCGACTGCGAGAGTGCGGTCGGCAAAGGCGGCACGTGTTTTGTCGATCCGGATTATGCGGCCAATGAAAAACAAAGCACGCCGTCATGGCCGGGTTTGTCCCGGCCATCTCCGACTTTGGCTGCTCTGAAGAACTGAAACCTCAACGTCCGGCTTAAGGCCGGGCGTGACCAGCGCCGCGTCACTGTCTCGTCACGTGTTCATCGAGTTCGAAGAATTCGCCGTTGTTCTTGGTGTTGCGCAGCTTGTCGAGCAGGAAGTCCATGGCGTCCATGGTGCCCATCGGGTTGAGGATCCGGCGCAGCACGTACATCTTCTTGAGCTGATCCGGCGGCACCAGGAGTTCTTCCTTGCGGGTGCCGGAGCGGGTGATGTCCATAGCCGGGAAGGTGCGCTTGTCGGCCACCTTGCGGTCGAGGATGAGCTCCGAATTGCCGGTGCCCTTGAACTCTTCGAAGATCACTTCGTCCATGCGGCTGCCGGTATCGATCAGCGCGGTGGCGATGATGGTCAGCGAGCCGCCTTCCTCGATGTTGCGCGCGGCACCGAAGAAGCGCTTCGGACGTTGTAGGGCATTGGCATCGACGCCGCCGGTGAGCACCTTGCCGGATGACGGCACCACGGTGTTGTAGGCGCGGCCGAGCCGGGTAATCGAGTCGAGCAGGATCACGACGTCACGGCCGTGTTCAACCAGACGCTTGGCTTTTTCGATCACCATCTCGGCGACCTGGACGTGACGCACTGCCGGCTCGTCGAAGGTCGAGGAGATCACCTCGCCCTTCACCGAGCGCTGCATGTCGGTGACTTCCTCCGGCCGTTCGTCGATCAGCAGCACGATCAGATAGCACTCCGGATGATTGTGCGTGATCGAGTGCGCGATGTTCTGGAGCAGCACGGTCTTGCCGGTACGCGGCGGCGACACGATCAAGGCGCGCTGGCCCTTGCCGACCGGCGCCACGATATCGATGACGCGGGCGGAGAGATCCTTCTTGGTCGGATCCTCGTATTCCATCTTCAGCCACTCGTCCGGATAGAGCGGTGTCAGATTGTCGAAGTTGACCTTGTGGCGCGCTTTCTCGGGGTCCTCGAAATTGAGCGAGTTGACCTTGAGCAGCGCGAAGTACCGCTCGCCCTCTTTGGGGCTGCGGATGTGGCCGTCGATGGTATCGCCGGTGCGCAAGCCGAAGCGCCGAATTTGCGACGGCGAGACGTAGATGTCGTCCGGGCCTGGCAGGTAGTTCGCTTCAGGCGATCGCAAAAAGCCGAAGCCGTCCGGCAGCACTTCGACAACACCTTCGCCGACGATATCGGTTTCGCGGGCGGAGAGCTGCTTGAGGATGCCGAACATCAGCTCCTGTTTGCGCATCGTCGAGGCGTTCTCGACTTCAAGCTCTTCGGCAAAGGAGACCAGCTCCGCCGGAGTTTTGGTTTTTAGTTCTTGGAGTTTCATTTCCCGCATGCAGGAATGTCCTATGGAAATTGGGCCAGCGGGGAGGGGGACCGAAAGCGTCGCTGGCTGAAAGAAAGAAGCCGCAGGTCTTGGGCAAGAAGGAGCGTTTAAGCTCCCGACCCGATGCTTAAGCCGGCTCCATTCCGTGGAGCCAAAGACTCAAACCGCATCCGCCTACGTTCGGTGGGATGTCGCAAAGATAGGAAAAGATCGCCCTTCAGGCAAGGGGTTAGACAGACTGTGCACTGTAAAACGCGTCAGCCTAAAACGGTTTCAGCACTGCAAGCAGCACGATCAGGATCAACAATACCGTCGGTACTTCATTGATAAATCTATAGAATTTTTGAGAATACCGGTTGCGATCGGCGGCAAAATCCTTCACCCAGCGGGCGAACATTCCGTGCATCCCCGAGAGCCCCAGAACCAGCACGATCTTGGTCTGCAGCCACCCGGAATCGAACCAACCGTACCGAGAATCAGGCCCGAGCCAGGCCAGCGAAAGCCCCAGCACCCAGGTCGCGATCATCGCCGGATTGATGATGCCGCGGAGCAAGCGGCGCTCCATGATCTTGAAGGTTTCCGATTGCACCGACCCCTTCTCAGTGGCGCAGTGATAGACGAACAACCGCGGCAGATAGAGCATCCCCGCCATCCAGGCGATGACGGCGATGATGTGAAACGCCTTGAGCCAGAGATACAAGGTCATGCACTTTCAATCCTTCGAGGGTCTGAGCGTTACGCGTGTGCCGACGTCCCGCGGACTCGCGCGACAAGGCGCTCAACGTGTGCAATCGGCGTCTCCGGCAATACACCGTGCCCGAGATTGAAAATAAACGGTCCTTTCGAGAATGCCTCGATGATAGCGTCAATCGAACGATCGAGTGCTTCGCCTCCGACCAGCAGCGCTAGCGGATCGAGATTGCCCTGAATCGGTCGTCGCGATTGGATGTGATCACGCGCAAAGGCAAGCTCGGTGGTCCAATCCAAGCCGATGGCATCGACTGCGGTGGCTTCAAGATACGTTCCAAGCCCTGTGCCAGCGCCGCGTGGAAAGCCGATAATCTTCGCGCCAGGAACTTCTTTCCGCACTTTAGCAACGATGCGCCCACACGGTTCCACACACCATTTTTGGAATTCACCGGCCGGCAAATTGCCCGCCCAAGTGTCGAAAATCTGGACAGCATCGACGCCAGCAGCAAACTGCCGGATCAGATAGCTCGCCGAAGCCTCCACCAATATGTCAATCAGCTCGGCAAATTCTTGCGGAAACCGATAAGCAAACACCCGCGCCGGATGCTGATCCACAGTTCCGTGCCCGGCAATCATGTAGGTCGCCAACGTCCACGGCGCACCGCAGAAACCCAGCAATGCTACCGCCCGAGGCAGCTCCTGTTTCACCCGGGCAATCGTCTCGTAGACCGGCTCAAGCCGATCATGCTCGATGTCTCTCTGAAGGCCTTTCAGCGCCGAAGGAGCCTTGATCGCATCGAGCCGCGGCCCTCCGCCTTCTTCGAACGACACGCGCTGACCTAACGCGTGCGGCACAACCAGGATGTCGGAAAACAGGATCGCCGCATCAAATCCGAAGCGACGGATTGGCTGCAAGGTCACTTCCGCAGCACGCTGCGGATCAAAGCAGAGATCGAGAAAGCTTTCCGCCTTCGCTCGAATCGCCCGGTATTCGGGAAGATACCTTCCGGCCTGACGCATGAGCCAGATCGGTGGCGTAGGTGCACGTATGCCCGCTAGAACACCGAGCAGAGGCTTTGTTCGCGATAACTGTCCCCACTCTTGTGTCCTAACCAAACTTAAATCTAATAGAATCTGTTGTAGTACTTGGACGGTTGATTGGACTCATACATTTGTCCCCACACACCATCCACGGTCTACCCACATATTACCGGTGAATCACCCGTGATTGGTCTGGTTCGTTTGAGCGTTGCTGTGTGGGCTTTTCCCGACAAGTTCGCGCCTCGTTCCATGTGTTCTATCCACATTTCACCGCTACTCGGCCCGAGCCTCGATTTTATATGCCGGACGGCACGTATGTGGACGGTTTGCGTGCCAGGGCTGCTATGGTCCTTGCGTGACCGCAAAAGCCGTGGCCTTCTCCCCAGTCATCGACAGCTTATTCATTCGTTCCGATGACGCTTACAGCCGGTTATTTCCACCTGCATCTGGTCTCCGACGCTACCGGAGAGACCTTGATAACGGTCGCGCGGGCGGCGGCGGCGCAATACACCAAGGTCATGCCGGTCGAGCACATTCACCCTCTTGTGCGCAGCCAAAAGCAACTTGACCGCGTGCTCGCCGATATCGAGGAATTGCCCGGTATTGTGCTTTATACCCTGCTGCAGGAGAATCTGGTCGCCAAACTTGAAGACAAGTGCCGGTCGCTAGGGTTGCCGTATCTTTCCATTCTCGGACCGGTTCTTCACCTGTTTCAGGCCTATCTCGGCGCTGAATCGACGCACAAGGTCGGCGCTCAACACACCCTCAATGCCGAATATTTTCGCCGCATCGATGCGCTCAACTACACCATGCTGCATGACGACGGCCAGTTGACCGATGACCTGGAGGAGGCCGACGTTCTGTTGGTCGGCGTGTCGCGAACCTCGAAGACACCGACCTCGATTTATCTCGCCAACCGCGGCGTGAAGACGGCGAATGTTCCGCTCGTGCCCGGCGTGCCGCTACCTCCGCTCATCGAGCAGCTGAAGCGCCCGCTGGTCGTTGGCCTGTACGCGACACCCGAACGGATCGTACAAATCCGCCAGAACCGGCTGCTTGGCCTCAAAGCCCATCGCGACGACGATAAATACATCGATCAGCAGTCGGTAGCCGAGGAAATTGCCGCCTCTCGGCGGCTCTGTGCCCGGCACAATTGGCCGCTGATCGACGTTACGCGCCGTTCGATTGAGGAAACTGCGGCGGCAGTTCTTGCGCTCCTTGTCGAGCGCCGCCGGCAAATGGCCTCATGAGCGATGTCGCTGTGGCTTGCCTCCGACCCGCTGCTGCTTGCATCGAGGAGTGCGCCGCGCCGCACGCTGCTTGAGGCCGCAGGCGTTCCGGTCGAGCTGCATCCGGCCGATATCGACGAGCGCGGTCTCGAGGCGGGCGCGGCATCAGCGGTGCCGCAGGATGTTGCTGCGTTGCTTGCGCGCGCCAAAGCTTCAGTCGTTGCGGGATTGCGGCCTGGACGGCTGGTTCTCGGCGCCGATCAGACCTTGGCTCTTGGCACCGAGCGATTTGCCAAGCCCGCCGATCGTGCCGCCGCCTGTGCTCAGCTTCGCGCGCTTTCCGGCCGCACCCATGAGCTCCATTCGGCGATCGCGTTCGTGCAGGACGGAACTGTGTTGTTCGAATATGTCGGCTCGGCACGGCTGACGATGCGCGCGTTGTCCGATCGGTTCCTCGATCAGTATCTCGACACGGTCGGGAAAGCGGCGACGGCGAGCGTGGGTGCCTACCAGGTCGAAGGTCTTGGTGTGCAACTCTTCGAACGGGTCGAAGGCGACTATTTCACTATCCTCGGCTTGCCGCTGCTGGCCGCGCTCGATTTTCTGCGCCGGCGCGGATGCCTCACGTCATGAGCGACGCGCGGCCCTTCATTCTCTGCCTGACCGGTTCGCTCGGCATGGGCAAATCGCGGACCGCGCAGTTTTTTGCCGAGCTCGGCGTGCCGGTTCATGATTCCGATGCCGTCGTGCACGCGCTTTATGAGAGCGAAGCTGTGCCCGCCATCGAGACTGCCTTTCCGGGCGCGACCGAAGGCGGCAAGGTCGACCGCGCCAAGCTTGCCAAAATAGTTCTCGGCAACAATGAGGCGCTCACCCGCCTGGAAGCGATCGTGCATCCGTTGGTCGCCGCCGCGCGAGACAAGTTCCTGGCCGATGCGCAGGCCCGCGGCGCGCCCGTGGTAGTGCTCGATATTCCGCTCCTGTTCGAAACCGGGGGCGAGCGCGGCTGCGATGCGGTCGTCGTGGTATCGGCGCCCGCAGAGATCCAGCGCCAGCGCGCGTTCGAACGACCCGGCATGACCGAGGAAAAATTTACCGCGCTCCTGGCCAAGCAGACGCCCGATGCGGAAAAACGGCGGCGGGCCGACTTTATCGTGGATAGCTCGCAATCGTTCGATTATGCCCGCGCGCAAGTACGCGACATCCTGCAGACGGTGACTAAAATGCGCGAACGCGCGGGTGATTCGTGACCTCGGCGCGTCGCGGCGGCGACGCAAGAGCTTCCATGCGCGAGATTGTGCTCGATACTGAAACGACGGGTCTTGATCCGCTGGACGGGCATCGTCTGGTCGAGATCGGCTGTGTCGAGCTGATCAACCGCATACCGTCCGGGCAAACGTTTCATCGCTATTTTAATCCGGAGCGCGGCATGCCCGCGGAGGCGTTCGCGGTCCACGGCCTCAGCGATGAGTTCCTGAAGGACAAATTCTTTTTCGCGGAAATTGCCGACGATCTGATCGCTTTTCTCGGCGATGCGCCGCTCGTCATCCACAACGCGGTGTTCGATATCGGTTTCATCAATGCCGAGTTGGAGCGTGCCGGCCGCCCGCTCATCGGGCGGGAGCGAATGGTCGATACGCTGCTCATTGCCCGCCGCAAGCATCCAGGCGGATCAAATCGGCTCGACGATCTCTGCGCGCGCTATGCGATCGATAATTCCCGCCGCACCAAGCATGGTGCACTGCTCGATGCCGAACTTCTCGCCGAGGTCTACGTTGAACTGATCGGCGCCCGCCAGGCGCAGCTCGTGCTTTCGCAAGCCGCCATGCCGGAGCGGGCCTTCGGCGAGCCGATCATCGTGCGCGAACGTCTGGTGCCGCTCGTCGTGGCGATCACCGACGAAGAGCGCGTGGCGCATCGGGCGTTCATCGCTAGCCTCGGCGACAGCGCAATCTGGCGGGACTACGTCAGCCCGGATTGAGCGGTTGCGATGGCGGCGCGGCCTGAGCGGCCGCGAGGCGTTGCCGGTAGAGCGCGACAAAATCAATCGGGTCGAGCAGCAGCGGTGCGAACCCACCGTTGCGCACCGAAGTCGCGACGATCTCTCGGGCGAACGGAAACAACAGGCGCGGGCATTCAATGAGAACGACGGCCTGGATGCTCTCGGGCGGCACATTCTGGATGCGGAAAACGCCGGCAAAAACCAGTTCGAAGTTGAACAGCATCATGCCCTGGGCTTCGGCTTTGCCTTCGAGGCGGAGCGTAACCTCGAAGTCAGTTCCGGCGCCGGGTCCGGCATTCATGGGCACGGCGTCGACATTGACCTGGATGTTAATGGTCGGTTGCTGCGCGCCTGCCATCGAACGGGGAGCGTTCGGATTTTCGAACGACAAATCTTTCACGTATTGAGCGAGGACGCCGATGTGAGGCATCGCCGCCTGCGGTTGAGGACCCCCGTTCGTGGTTGACATGCTCTTACTATCCCGGGCGCAGGCGTCGCGTTTCGCTAACACAGCCAAAGGGGCCGAACAATGGCGCGGCGGCGCGGTCGCCACCGCGCGGTGCCTAAAAGCATGTCATCCGAGTACCGCTTGCCTTCGGCAGCGATCGCCGAGACCCAATATGAACGGGAATGGGTCATGCGCTTACGATGTTGGCGCGGCGGCAGCGATCGTTTAAAGTTTGGCTAGGCGCGCGTATTCGGCTAACGGCCACTGGATGGTTCCCCCTGCGTGCCTACATAGTGCGGGGACCAGCTGCCTCCCGCGGATTTGCCACTTGGGAGCCGCGATTAGGATCTAGCGTTCCGCCAGTCCCGACGCCGAGAGAATTGAGACTTGTTCGACATTTACACCATCATCTTCCTGGCGCTCGCAGTATTCATTTTCCTGCGGCTTCGCAGCGTTTTGGGCCAACGCACCGGCCGTGAGCGGCCGCCCTATGATCCCTATTCGACCCGCGATGCCGTGCGCAGTCCGGCGACCGACAAGGTCGTGACCTTGCCGCCACGCCCGGCCGCCGACCCGGCGCCATCGCGGCCGGTCGAGGTGACGCCGCCGCCGGTGGATCGCTGGAAGGGCGTTGCTGAAACCGGGTCGAGCATCGCTTCGGGACTGGACGCCATTGCGGCAGCGGAGCCGAGTTTTGACGCCAACCACTTCATCACCGGCGCACGCGCCGCCTATGAAATGATTGTCACGGCTTTCGCCGAGGGCGATCGTCGTCAATTGCGCAGCCTATTGTCGCGCGAGGTCTACGACGGTTTCGACGCCGCCATTAGTGAGCGCGAAGGCCGCGGCGAAACCGCCGAGACGCGATTCGTTTCGATCGATGGCTCGACCATCACCGCCGCCGAGTTGCGCGCCCGTACCGCTCAGATCACGCTCCGCTTCGTCTCCAAGCTCGTTTCCGCGACGCGCGATCGATCCGGCAATGTGATCGAGGGCAACGCCGAGAAAGTGACCGATGTCACTGACGTCTGGACGTTTGCGCGCGACGTTTCATCGCGCGATCCCAACTGGAAGGTTGTGGCAACCGAAGCCGGACAGTAAGGCCAATGGCGTCACGTTGTTGCGTTTCGTTCATCGCCATCGTGTTCGCCAGTGTAGGCGGATTGACCGCGGCCCATAGCGGCGAGCAATGGCCGATCAAATTCCCGGATGCACAATATGAACCCATGGAGTGGAGCAATCTTGACGGCTGGGCGAACGACGACCACGCTACGGCCTTTGCTTCGTTTCTCGAAAGTTGCCGGGCGCTGAAACATCGGCAGCCCGGCCGCGATTCCACGGCGATCAGCGAAGCGCTCAAAGCCGTTTGCGAGCGTGCCGTTGCCGCTATTCCGCTTGAAGAGGACGGCGCGCGGAAATTCTTTGAGGATAATTTTCGGCCGCTGCGCATCAACAAGCTCGGCGATACGGACGGCTTTCTCACCGGATATTACGAGCCGATTATCGAGGGCTCGCGCGTGCCCACCGGCGAATTCACCGTTCCGCTCTATCGCCGGCCGCCCAATCTTGTCGTTTCCGGACGGCGCAAGCTCGGTGATGTGTTCCCGAGCAAGGGCGTCAAAGTCGGCCGCCGTTTCGGCCGCCGCAAGATCGTGGCGTATTACGACCGCGGCGAGATCGAGGACGGCGCGCTCGACGGTTGGCATCTCGAGATTTGCTGGCTGCGCAGCCAGGTCGATGTCCTGTTCGCACAAATTCAAGGATCGGCGCGGATCAGGCTAGAAGATCGCACCATCCTGCGCCTTAACTACGATTCACATAATGGCTGGCCCTACGTGCCGGTCGGCCGCGTGCTCGTCGAACGCAAGCTCGTTCCGAAGGAAGAAGTGACGATGCAGCGTATCCGCGAGTGGATGGAAGCAAATCCGGATGCGGCGAAGGACGTGCGGCGGCAGAACAAATCCTACGTCTTCTTCCGCATTACCGATCTGTCGACTGAAGATGAAGCAATCGGCGCGCAGGGTGTGCCGCTGGTGCCTGGCCGCTCGATCGCGGTCGATCGTTCGCTGCATACCTACGGCACGCCGTTCTTCATCTCGGCCGATCTGCCGATCGCCAACGAAAAGGCGGGTACGAAGTTTCGCCGACTGATGTTTGCACAGGATACCGGCTCGGCCATCGTCGGGCCGGCGCGCGCTGACATCTATTTCGGCGCGGGCGATGAAGCGGCGCAGATCGCCGGACGCATTCGCCACCCCGGCCAATTCGTCATGCTGTTGCCGCGCGAACTCGATCCACTTGCAGCCGCGAGCAATGTGCCGCTGCCGCCCGAACGGGAAACCGGCTTCTTTGCACGGTTTAATGCCACGACGATGATCGATCCGACCGCGGAGGAAGTCCCGCTTCCCGAGGCAAAGCCGGCTATCGAGCCGGATCAGAAAGCAATCGCACAGCGAAAACGATGACGCGGCGGCGTTCTTTGAGCGACGAAGAACGCGAGCTGTGGGACGGTATAGCGCGCGCGATCAAGCCATTGCCTCATGCGAAAAAGGTGACCGCCGAGCCACCGGCAACCGGTCACGGCGGCGAACCCGTGTCGGCACCGCGCCCGGCGGCGCGTCACGAGGCGCCAGCATCCCCGAAGAAGCCGCCGCCGCTCGCGCCACTCGACCGGCGGCTCAAGAAACGCGTGGCCCGCGGCCGGGAGCCAATCGATGCGCGGCTCGATCTTCATGGCTTCACGCAAACGCAGGCGCACGCGGCGCTGTTGCGCTTTCTCCGGCGTGCCCAGGCTGACGGTGTCAAAATAGCGCTGGTCGTGACCGGCAAGGGCACCGGTAGAGGAGCGGACCGGGCCGATGGCGCAATGGAACGGGGCGTACTCAAGCAGCAGGTGCCGATCTGGCTATCGCTGCCGGAATTTCGGCCTCTCGTCGTCGGCTTTGAGGATGCGCATCTTGGTCACGGCGGGCAGGGCGCGTTGTATGTGCGGTTACGGCGCGCTCGCTAGAGCCGTTTCTTAACCATAACAATCGGAATATCGGAGCGAATACAAAAAACGTCCACGGAAATCGACGAACATTGCGTCCTTGTTTGGAGTGACGCGCGCCATGTCCGATACCGCCGATACTCAGTCAAAGCCCAACGCAACGCGCGGCGATGACGCCGACAAACGAGCCTTTGCTCAAGTCGAGAGGTGGATGGCGATCATCCGCGAAATCAGCCGCGAGCGGCAGGGACCGGCCTACCTCCGCGGCTGAAGCCCGCGGGTAGCTTACAGAATAAACCGGCTGAGATCGGCGTTCTTGGCCAGATCGCCGACATGCTTTTGCACGTAGGCAGCATCGATCTTGACCGTCTCGCCGGAGCGGTCAGGCGCCGCGAACGAGACCTCGTCGAGCACGCGCTCCATCACCGTCTGCAGCCGCCGTGCGCCGATATTCTCCACACTCGAATTCACCGCCACCGCCGTGTCGGCGACGGCGTCGATGGCGTCCTCGGAGAACTCCAGCGTTACGCCTTCGGTGCCCATCAGCGCGATGTATTGCTTGATCAGCGAGGCTTCGGGCTCGGTCAGAATTCGTCTCATGTCGTCGCGGGTCAGCGGCTTCAATTCGACCCGGATCGGCAGCCGGCCTTGCAACTCGGGCAGGAGATCGGAAGGCTTCGCGGTGTGGAAGGCGCCTGACGCAATAAACAGGACGTGATCGGTTTTGACCGAGCCGTGTTTGGTCGCGACAGTGGTGCCTTCGATCAGCGGCAACAGATCGCGCTGCACGCCCTCGCGCGAAACATCGGCGCCGATGCGTCCATCACGCGCACAAATCTTGTCGATCTCGTCGAGAAAAACGATGCCGTTATTCTCCACCGACCGGATGGCCTCCTGGGTGAGCTGCTCGGTGTCGAGCAGCTTGTCGGATTCTTCATTGAGCAGGATTTCGTGAGAATCGTGCACGGTCACGCGCCGAGTCTTGGTGCGCCCGCCGCCGAGTTTGCCGAAAATATCGCCGATCGAGATGGCGCCCATCTGGGCGCCGGGCATGCCGGGAATTTCGAACATCGGCATGCCGCCGGACGACTGCACCTCGATCTCGATTTCCTTGTCGTTGAGCTCGCCGGTGCGCAGCTTGCGGCGGAATGCTTCCTTGGTCGACGCGGTGGCATTGGCGCCGACCAGTGCATCAATGACGCGGGCCTCGGCGGCCTGCTGGGCTCTGGCGTGGACGTCCTTGCGTTTCTTCTCCCGCGTCAAGGTGATGGCGACCTCGACCAGGTCGCGGATGATCTGCTCGACATCGCGGCCGACGTAACCGACCTCGGTGAATTTCGTAGCTTCCACCTTGAGGAACGGCGCGGTGGCGAGCTTGGCGAGACGGCGGGAAATTTCGGTCTTGCCGACGCCGGTAGGACCGATCATCAGAATATTCTTCGGCAGCACTTCTTCGCGCAGCCGCTCGTCCAGCTGCAGCCGGCGCCAGCGGTTGCGCAGCGCGATCGCGACGGCGCGTTTGGCGTCGCCCTGTCCAACAATAAAGCGATCGAGCTCGGAGACGATTTCACGGGGAGAAAAGTCACTCATGCGTTGCGTACCATCAAGACTGCGCTGCCGTCGGGCGTCTGCACTGGGCCGTGTTTGTGGAACCCGGCTTTTTCGTAAGCCCGGATGGCGCGCGTATTGTCAGGACTGGGATCGGTCAGAACTCGACGAGTGCCGGCCTTCAGCAGGTCATCGGCAAAAGCCCGGATAAAGCCCGAGCCATGGCCATGCTCGATGAAGTCCGGCTCGCCGATGAATTGATCGACCCCACGCGCATCGTCTGCAAGCGGGTCGAAGCCGTGATCGGGCCATGCCGCCGGATCGTACCACTGCAGATAGGCGAAGGGACGATCGTCGATTGCGACGATGAACTGTTGCATCGACGGATGATCGAGATCGCCGCTCACCAGCGCGAATTGCTCATCCGGATCGCCCCACCATTCCGAAACATGCGGAGCTGCAAGCCAACGCCGAATTTTTGGCAAATCGGCCGCCGCCATCGGACGAAAACTGTAAGAACCAGGCGCCATGGGTCAGGGGTTTTTCAACGTTTCGACGGTGACGTTCCTGTTGGTGTAGACACAGATGTCGGCGGCGATGTCGAGCGATCGGCGAACGATTGCTTCAGCGTCGAGCGGACCGTCGACCAGCGCGCGAGCGGCGGCAAGCGCGTAATTCCCGCCCGAGCCGATGCCAGCAATGCCGGCTTCCGGCTCAAGCACGTCGCCGGTGCCGGTGAGCACCAACGACACATCCTTGTCGGCAACGATCATCATCGCTTCGAGGCGGCGAAGGTAGCGGTCGGTGCGCCAATCCTTGGCGAGCTCGACGGCGGCGCGCATCAGCTGGCCGCGGTACTGTTCAAGCTTCGACTCCAGCCGTTCGAACAAGGTAAAGGCGTCGGCGGTGGCGCCGGCAAAGCCGCCGATCACCTCGCCGCCGCCAAGACGGCGTACCTTGCGCGCATTGGCTTTGACGATGGTCTGGCCGATCGACACCTGGCCGTCGCCGCCGACGGCGACAACGCCGTCCTTGCGGACAGTCAGGATGGTCGTGCCGTGCCAGAGGGCGGATTGGCCGGATTCGGCGGGTAACATGTGCTGAAAAGCCTTTGTTCAGTGCATGATTTATGACTTGGTTGCCGGTATTGCAAATCCGCCACGCCAAGATGGCGAAGCGGACAAAGCCCTGATAAAAAGCGCCGCGCGCCGCGGAGAGCACTATGCGTAAGGCGTCCGTGAAACGGACCACTAAGGAGACCAGCGTCGAGGTCGCCGTCGATCTCGACGGCGAAGGCCGCGCGTCGATTGCGACCGGCATCGGCTTTCTCGATCACATGCTGGATCTCTTGGCGCGTCATTCGCGGATCGATCTCGACATCAAGGCCAAGGGCGATCTGCACATCGATCATCATCACACCACAGAGGATGTCGGTATCGCTCTCGGCCAGGCGGTAAAGCAGGCACTCGGCGACATGAAGGGCATTACCCGCTACGCCGACGTGCACGTACCCATGGACGAGGCGCTGACCCGCGTCGCCATCGATATTTCGGGCCGGCCGTTCCTGGTGTTCAGCGCCGAGTTCGCGCGCGACAAGGTTGGTTCGTTCGACACTGAATTGGTGCAGGAATGGTTCCAGGCCTTCGCCATCAACGCCGCCATGACGCTGCACGTCGCCACGCTTTACGGCACCAACGACCATCATATTGCCGAATCGTGCTTCAAGGGTTTGGCCCGCGCGTTACGGGCGGCGGTCGCGATCGATGCGCGCGCCGCGCATGAAGTGCCTTCGACCAAGGGCACGCTCGGCGGCTGAGGCGCAGCCGTCGGTGCTGCCGTCGCGGCCAACACAATGGAATGAGCCATGTCCGTTTACACCGTCCACCAACCGCCGTTGCGCGCCAGTGAAGCCGCGCCCAAACCGGAGCGCTTCATTTTCGTCCGCGATGGCTTCTATTTCTGGGCGTTTCTGTTTTCGGTGCTGTGGATGTTGTGGCACCGGATGTGGGTGATCTTGTTGGTCTACGTAGCTGTCGTCGTTGGCCTCGAAACGGCGCTGCGTTATGCCGGAACTTCCCGTCCGCTGCTCGCGTTCGTCGGCCTGCTGATCGCTTTGTTGGTCGGCATCGAGGCGGCGACCTTGCGGCGCTTTAAGCTCGCGCGACGCGGTTGGAACAACGTCGGTGTCGTCAGCGGCGACAATCTTGAAGACGCCGAGCGGCGGTTCTTTGACGCTTGGGTCCGCCGCGCTTCGGGCGTTCGTGCGGAGCCGTCAGCCGCGCCTCCCGGGCCGCCACCGCCGCCGCCTTCGCCGATGCCGCGGACCCCTCCGGCAGCCGATGTGATCGGCCTGTTTCCCGAGCCCGGAGTAAACCGGTGAGCGTCGCGATCGTCGACTACGGCTCGGGCAATCTGCACTCGGCGGCGAAGGCGTTCGAGCGCGCTGCCCGTGACGCCGGCCTCGATCAAGCGATCGTCGTGACCAACGATCCGCACACAGTCGCATCGGCTGACCGCGTGGTGCTGCCGGGCGTCGGCGCCTTTGCCGACTGCCGCCGCGGGCTCGATGCGGTCGAAGGCATGGTGGAAGCGCTTGAAGAAGTGGTGATCGAGAAAGGCCGGCCGTTCTTTGGCATCTGCGTTGGCATGCAGCTCCTGGCCGACCGCGGCCGCGAATACGAAGTGACCGATGGGCTGGGTTGGATTGCCGGTGAAGTCGATCGCATTACGCCCGACGATCCGCAGCTGAAAATTCCGCACATGGGCTGGAACACGCTCAATATTTCCCGGCCGCACAAGCTGGTCGAAGGGCTGCCGCTGGGACCGCAAGGCCTGCACGCTTATTTCGTGCACTCCTACCAGCTCAATCCGGCGCGCCGCGATGAACTTGTTGCCGACGCCGACTATGGCGGCGCCATCACCGCGATCGTCGGCCGGGACAACATTGTCGGCACACAATTCCATCCGGAGAAGAGTCAGAAGCTCGGACTGGCGCTGATTGCAAATTTTCTGCAGTGGAAGCCGTGATCCTCTTCCCTGCGATCGATCTGAAAAACGGCGAAGCGGTGCGCCTGCAGCAAGGCGACATGGCGCGGGCGACGATTTTTAATCGCGACCCGGCCGAACAGGCGCGTCTGTTTGCGGCCCAGGGCTTCGAATACCTTCACATTGTCGACCTCGACGGCGCTTTCGCCGGCGGGCCGCGCAACGCCACCGCCGTGGAGCGCATCCTCGCCGCGGTGAAGATTCCGGTTCAGCTTGGCGGTGGTATCCGCGATCGCACGGGCATCGAAGGCTGGCTCGGCAAAGGCGTCGCCCGCGTCATCATCGGCACCGCCGCAGTCCGCGATCCGTCGCTGGTGAAGGAAGCGGCGAAAACGTTTCCCGGCCGCATTGCCGTCGGCCTCGATGCCCGTGACGGCAAAGTCGCGGTCGAGGGCTGGGCCAAGACCTCCGAACTCACCGCGCTCGATATCGCGCGGCGCTTCGAGGACGCCGGCGTCGCCGCCATCATCTATACCGATATTGCTCGCGACGGCATGCTGCGCGGTCTCAACCTCGATGCTACGGTCGCGCTCGCCGATGCGGTGTCGATCCCGGTCATTGCCTCGGGGGGCTTTGCTTCGCTCGACGACGTCCACGCACTGCTCGCGCCGCGCGCGCACAAGCTCGGCGGCGCGATCATCGGCCGCGCGCTCTATGACGGCAGGCTCGATGCGGCGGCGGCACTGCAGCTGATCCGGGCGGCGCGGGCAGCCTGACGTGTTCAAGGTCCGTGTCATTCCCTGCCTCGACGTCAAGGACGGCCGCGTCGTCAAGGGCGTCAATTTCGTCAATCTGCGTGACGCCGGCGATCCGGTCGCGGCGGCGATTGCTTATGACGAGGCCGGCGCCGACGAACTGACTTTCCTCGACATCACCGCAAGCCACGAAGATCGCGACATCATGCTCGACGTGGTGCAGCGCACCGCGGAAGCCTGCTTCATGCCGCTGACAGTTGGCGGCGGCGTGCGCACCATCGAAGACATCCGCGCGCTGCTCTCTTCCGGTGCCGACAAGGTGTCGATCAACACCGCGGCGGTGGCGCGGCGGGGCTTTGTCAAGGAGGCCGCGGAAAAATTCGGCGACCAATGCATCGTGGTTGCGATCGACGCCAAGAAGGTCTCGAAGCCGGCGGAAACGGACCGCTGGGAAATCTTCACCCATGGCGGGCGCAACCCGACCGGCCTCGATGCGATTGCTTACGCGCGCGAAGTTGTCGCGCTTGGCGCCGGCGAAATCCTGCTGACGTCGATGGATCGCGACGGAACGCGGACGGGGTTCGACATCACGCTAACCCGCGCCATAGCCGACGCCGTCACCGTCCCGGTCATCGCCTCGGGCGGCGTCGGCACGCTTGAGCACATGGTTGAGGGCATTCGCGACGGCCACGCTAGCGCCGTGCTTGCCGCCTCGATTTTTCACTTTGGCGAGCACTCTGTGCGCGAGGCCAAGGTCTATATGGCGCGTGCCGGTTTGCCGATGCGGCTAGATCCCTAGCGCGTGGACGTTAATCGAACCAAATGAACAGGACGCGCATGCGTCCCGGCCTCTCCCCGCATAGCCGGAGAGATGATAAGGATCAGCCATGGCCCCGTTCACCATTCACGACCTGGAAAAACGCGTTCAGGAACGTGCCAAGGCAAGCGCCGATGTGTCGTATACGCGCAAACTCATTGATCGCGGCGTGGTCCATTGCGCCAAGAAATTGGGCGAAGAAGCCGTCGAAGCGGCTATTGCGGCCGTAGCCGAGGATCGGGATCGGATGACCGCAGAGGCCGCGGACCTGCTCTATCACCTCATCGTCTTGCTCCACGCGCGTGGTGTTTCGCTGGCCGAAGTCGAGGCCGAGTTGGCGGCGCGCACGCGCCAGACCGGCCTCGACGAGAAGGCCGCGCGCAAGGGCGGCTGAGGGCGATCCGCATGGAACAGCGTACCGAGCCGGAGGTTTCGCCGTATCGCGTGTTCTCGCGGGCGGAATGGGCGAACTTGCGCGCCGACACGCCGATGACGCTTGAGCCCGAGGAGATTGCCCGGCTGCGCTCGTTGCATGACCGGCTCGACATATCGGAGGTCGAGGAAATCTATCTGCCGCTGTCGCGACTGCTCTCGCTCTACGTCGCCGCGACCCAGAGGTTGTTTCGCGCGCAGCAGGGCTTCCTCGGCACCGAAGACGCCAAGATGCCGTACATTATCGGGGTCGGCGGTTCAGTCGCAGCCGGCAAGTCGACCACGGCACGCGTGCTGCAGGCGCTGCTGGCGCGCTGGCCGAACGTGCCCAAGGTCGATCTCATCACCACTGACGGGTTTCTCTACCCCAACGCGGTGCTCGAACGTGAAGGCCTCATGGAGAAGAAGGGCTTTCCGGAAAGCTACGATCTGCCGGCGCTGCTGCGTTTTCTGTCCGACATCAAAGCCGGCCGCCGCCCTGTGCTTGCACCGGTCTATTCGCACCTGGTCTATGACGTGATCCCGAACAAATGGATCGAAATCGACCGGCCGGAAATTCTGATTGTCGAGGGCCTAAATGTGTTGCAGGCCGGCCGCCTGCCGAAGGACGGCAAGGCTGTCCCATTCGTTTCCGACTTTTTCGATTTCTCAGTCTATCTCGACGCCGACGAGGAGGTGCTGCTGTCGTGGTACGTCCATCGCTTCCTGGCGTTGCGTGGCACCGCGTTCGCCGATCCGCAATCTTACTTTCATCGCTACGCGCGATTGTCCGACGATGAGGCGATTGCCATGGCGACGTCGATTTGGAATCGCATCAACCTCGTCAATCTCCACGAAAACATTCTGCCGACGCGGCCGCGCGCCGACCTGATCCTCAAGAAGGGCGAAAGTCACGAAGTCGAGGAAGTAGCGCTGCGGAGATTGTAACACCGGCGCTCTATCATTTTGCTGGAGCATGATCTTTTCGGAAAACCGGCTGCCACTTTTCCGGATCATGCTTTACGCCGCGGCGCGACGCCAACTTTCAATTTCCGCCAGCTCGGCTTCCGGCCGCTCGGTAACGACCTCGCTGCGGCCAAGATAGATTGCGCCCGTTTCGCCGTCGATCGAGAGCCAATCACCCTCTTTGATCGCGGCGCCGCCGAGCTGCGCGCAATGAGCGGCGACGTCAATCGACAATCCGCTGCAGCCGACAATGCACGGTTTTCCCATTTGCCGCGCGACCAACGCCGCATGAGCCGTTCGGCCGCCGATGGCCGTGACGATGCCGGCGGCGGCAGCAAAGCCGCTGACGTCAGCCGTCGTGGTATCGGGGCGCACGAGTATGACCGCTTCGCCGCCTGCCGCCTGGCGGGCCGCGCTTTGCGAATCGAACGCAGCGCGTCCAACCGCAATGCCGGCTGAGGCGCAAATTCCACGCAACGCCGGCGCCTCCGTCGCGACCAGCCGTTTATTGACGAGCGCGCTTAAGTCCACGCCTATAAGGCGCTGCAGCGCTTCGCTGTGCGTAATGCGGTTTTCCCTCACGAACTCTATCGCCAATCGCAGTGCCGCTTGCGGCGTTCGCTTTGCCGCGCGGGTCTGCAACATCCACAGCTTGCCGTTCTCGATGGTGAATTCAACGTCTTGGACGTCGGCGAAATCCCGTTCGAGACGGCGCAGCGCGTCGCGTAATTGCGCTGCGACTTCGGGAAGCGAGCGGGCGATGGCCTCTTCGGTTTCTGGATTGTGTCCCCCGGACACCACGTCCTCGCCCTGAGATTCGAACAGAACGTCGATGACGGGTTTATCAGCTCCGGTTGAAGGATCGCGGGAAAAGGCAACGCCGGCGCCCGACGATATTCCGGCGTTGCCGAACACCATGGCCTGAACCGTCACGGCCGTGCCCTGCAAATAATCAAGCTGTTCGAGCTTCCGATAAGTGCGGGCGCGCTCGCTCATCCACGAGCGAAACACCGCCTCTGCCGCCGACCGCAACTGTTCGGTTGGATCATCGCTGAGTACATGATCTTCGTCCTCGATGACCTGCTCGTAGGATGCGGCGAGACGTTCCAGAGCTTCGGAATCGAGCGTGCGTTCGCCGCTAGCGCCTTCGGCCGAGATCAGTGCGTCGCGCTTGCGCGTGAAGGCGCCGGGGTCAAGGCCAAGCACCACGCTGCCATAGCTTTCGAGAAAACGCCGCCGGCAGTCGTGGGCAAAACGAGGGTCGCCGGTCATGCGCACCAGGCCGCGAGCCGCAATGGACGTGCAGCCGACATTGAGCACGGTATCCAGCATACCCGGCATTGAGCGCGCAGCGCCCGAACGCACCGACACCAATAGCGGGCGGCGCCGGTCGCCGAACCGCCTGCCGGTGGCGTTTTCGAGGAACTCAATGCCCTCGGTCAGTCCGTCCAGCAAATCCCGCACGGCCCCGGCTTCGCCAATCAGCGTCGCGGCACAAAGGCTGATCGGCAATACAAACGCGGGCGGCACCGGCAGACCGAGTGCTGCCATGCGCGACAAATTGGCCGCTTTGCCGCCGACCAGGTCGGCCGAATAGGGTTCGGTCGCTCCATCACCAATGCGCGCGATCTGCATTTGCGGCGGGCTCCTATGACGACAAGTCGGCGAGCACATGCTCGCGCAACAGATGCCCGAACGCCGCCATTCGGTCGGTGGAGCGTTCCAGCGCGCGGGCGAGTTCGAGAACCGACAGTGCGGTTTTGAGATCCAGTTCGCCGGTCAGGATTCTCGCCGTTACCGCGCGTTCGGCCGCGTCCGCCTGATGTTCGATATCGATGAGCCGGCCGACCGCCGCCAGGGCGTCTTCCGTATCGACGCGGTGCCCGTCCGGCACTTCCGCCGCGGCGGCAACACCGATCGCTGCGGCTTCGGTGCCCATAACCGTGGCGGTGCAAAGATCGGCCAGCGGCTCAAGCAATTCGGGTGGGATCTCCGGTGGCGCGAGCGAAGCGACAAACGCTGCCTGCTCAAGCTCGTCGATTGCGTCTTCGACTTGATTGATCAACTGTTCGATGCCCCGGTCGGCGCCGAACCGCGCCACTTCACTTCGCGCCTCGATCGCGATTCTATCGGCCTTTTCTTCAATGCGACATGCCCGCTCCGCCAGCGCCGCCGTATCACAAGAGCGGCGCGCTTGCCGATCGGACGTAAAACGCGAAATGCCCGAGGCGATCTCGCGGGCCAGGCCAGCCTGTCGAATGATGATGGTCAACAGCGCGCGATCGACCCGTTGCAGGTGCGCGACCAGAGCGGCTTCGATGCGATCGCGCGCCAGCCTGACCGAACTGCCTTGCAGCAGCGCTTCGGCGGAGACGCGCATGACCGTCTTGAGGAAATCGACGGCGGCATCGCGTCCGAGCGCGCGATCGAGCCGCTCGCCGAATCCGATCCGCGTCGGCGTGGCACGATGAACCGCCGACGCGACCAACTCGCCGCCGCCGAGTTCGAGGAAGGCACGGTGGCCGACGCGATGCAGCGCCGCCCAAGACAGCACGTGCACGGCGTCGGTCTTGGAAACCCATTCCTTCAGGATCTTGCGCGCCTTATTCCAGTCGATCAGAAAGACCAGCGAAGCGCCGAGGCTTTCCAGAAAGGCGTCGCGCCGAGCGTCGTCGTTGAACTGGAAACGTCCGCTGACAAGAAAAAACGCACCATCGTCGCCAAGGCCGGTTGCGCTCTTGCGCTCAAGGCCGCTCCAGTCGACGGCGAAGTTGCGAAACAGCCCGATGAAGAACTTTGCGCGCGCCAAGTGCACGTCGGTATAGGTGACGGTTACGGCATCCGTCTCGACCGCGATGACGACGACATGAGCGTCGGTCTCGCCAATATCGTTCTGGATCGAAAGGCGGCCGTTGGCGCGCGCCGCCGTCGTCGCCAGTCCGGGATGGCCGAATTTGAGTTTCTTGGTCGCGTCGATGCCGCGCATGAATGCTTCGACGGCCGGCCGATCCTGCGGCAGCAACGCGTGAACATGCGCGCCGGCGAGCACTTCTTCCGCGTGCGCCGCGGCCAACCGATTGAGCGCCTTGTGCAGATCCATGATCAGCCCATGCAGGCTGTCGCTGCCGTTACGGTCGGAAAGCCCGGTCAATCGGATGATCTGCTCAAGCGCGACGTCGTCGGAAGCATCGAACGACGCTGATGCCCGGATCGCTGCAAGGCGCGTGACCGCTGCCTCCGCCGCAGTGCCGTCACCGGCCTTCACCGCGCGCAGCATGGCTTCCATGTCGTGCCAAATGCCGGCGCCAAGATTTGCCAGGCCGGGCGCCGAGATTCGGTCGCCGCGCACCAGTGTTGCCTGGTTGACCAGGGTTTCTGTTGCAACGGGATCGAGGCCAGTATCCCGACATTCGCGCGCCAGCTCGAAACGTGCGGTCTTCGGATCGCGCGCACGGTGCGCGGCTGCCTGCAAAATACTCAGCCGCAGTTTTACACTGTCGTTGGCGGCCAGGCCCTCGGCGATCAGAGAAGGCAGCAGCAAATCGACCTGGCCTAGCTGCTCGATAATTTCGGATTTCATAGCATCAGCACCTGCAATCGTCGGAAGTTACGAAAGCAGGTTTAGATGACGCGCTTATTGAGCTAGATCATTCACGAGACTGTCACAAACCAAAGCTGAAGCGCGGGAGAATAAGTCCGTACTAAGCGGCGAGCGCCGCTGTTCCCGATGCCGTCAGTGCCGCGGCGAGGCGTTCGCGATCGAGCGGCTTGACCAGAAAACCATCCATGCCAGCTTCGAGACAGGCATCGCGATCCTCGGCCGAGGCATTCGCGGTCAGAGCGAGAATCGGCGTTCGCGGTGCGCCGGTTTCGGCTTCGATGGTCCTGATCCGGCGCGTCGCTTCCATGCCGTCCATGCCCGGCATGTGCAGGTCCATGAGCACGCGGTCGAAAGGCATGCTGGCGGCGCGCGCCGCGAGCCACGACTCGATCGCCGCTTTGCCGTTTTCCGCCATCGTCGGGTGGTGCCCAAGCTTCACCAAGAGCGCGCGCGAGAGCAGCGCGTTGATTTCGTTATCCTCGGCGACGAGGATCGAAAGCCCGGCTCCGCCTGCGCGTACGACGGCCGTGGTTTCAGCAGGTTCGATCGCAGCGCCAGGATCGAACGCGTCATCGGTCGAGAAACGCGCGGCGAGCGAAACAGCGCGGACCGGTTTTATCAGATAGCCGGTGAAGCCGGCCAGCTTGAGGCCGGCAAGTTCGCCGCGCATGGCCGGTGTGATCATGATGAGGCGCCGCGGGATCGCCTTCGCCATGCGTGCGAGTGCTTCACTCGCGGCCGTGCCGAGCGTGTGGTCGACGACAACGGCGCTCCACAATTGCTCCGGCACTAACGCCGCCGCGACTTGATCGTCAGGGACGATTTTTGTGCGCGCGCCCCAGCGCTGCAGGCGTCGGGCGATCAAGGAAGCTTCGATCGCAGCCGGGGCTACGATCAAAATGTCCTGTCCGGTGAGATCGGGCACCGCGAGAGCCGGTTCGTCGGTATCGTTGGTGCGCGGCAGCGGCACGGTCACGCGGAACGTAGCGCCCTGACCTGACGCGCTCTCGACAGCAATCGAGCCGCCCATGCTCTCGATGATTCTTTTCGAGATGCTGAGACCGAGGCCGGTGCCGGCGAACTTTCGGGTCGACCCGCTGTCGGCCTGCTCGAATTCGAGAAATATGCGCGCCTGATCCTCCGCCGTGATGCCCATACCCGTGTCGTGCACGGATATGGCGATCCCGTCGGGCGCGCTGTGCTCCCCACTCGGCTCGACAATGATCGAGACGCCGCCTTGCTCGGTAAACTTGATGGCGTTGCCGGCGAGGTTGAACAGCACCTGGCGCAGCCGAGCGGCATCGCCGACGACGTGCGCGGGCAAGCGCTCGTCGACATAGCAGCAAATTTCCAGGCCCTTTGCTTGCGCTCGGGGTCCCAGAAGCTCGACCGCCTCTTCGACAAAGTCAGCAAGCGCAAATGGCCGCGCCGCGAGGTCAAGCCTGCCGGCTTCGATCTTGGAAAAATCGAGCACCTCTTCGATCAGCGACAGCAGCGTGTCGCCCGATGTCTTCACCGCTTTTAGATAGGTCGACTGCTCGGGCGAAAGCGGCGTGTCGCCGAGGAGGTCGGCCATGCCAAGAATGCCGTTCAGCGGCGTGCGGATCTCATGCGACACCATGGCCAAAAAGCGCGACTTGGCGCGATTGGCCGCCTCTGCCTGATCGCGCGCTTCGGCGAGCGCGCGCTCGGCGTTGACGCGGTTGGTGACGTCGCGCCCGACGCTTTGCATCTCGCTGCCGGCGTCGGAGCGAACGTTGACTTCGCGCCAGGCGATCCAGCGTGAACCGTCAGGGGCGGCAATCTTCTGGTCGTGGGCGCGCGTGCCATCGGCAAGAATGCTGGTTTGGCCTTGCTCCAATACCGGCAGCGTAAAATTTGTGCTGAGAATGGTTTCACGGTGGCGGCCGGCAAGGGCGCAGAAGGCATCGTTGGCGTAGGTGACCGCACCGAGGCTGTTCCGGCGCACGATCACGTCGTCCTGGGCTTCAAAAAAGCTGGTGGTGCGTTCCTGGGCTTCCCGGATTTCCCAATTGCGGTCCGCCGCCTCGTCGAGGCCGGCCTCAAGGGCCCGCAACTCGGCCTTCATCTGGCGGATGCGGGAGATCAGGATCCCGATCGCCCCGCACGCCGCGCCGAACAGCGAAGAGACGCCGATCGCGAACATGTACGGATCGTAGTGGGCCGAAGGCGACGTCGCTCCCGAGAGGAAGCCGAACGCGACCGCAAACGACATCGTCGTGACAACGACCGCCCGGATGACAAGCGAATACAACCTGCGGCCGAGAATGGCGGGCTTACGAAGGGTGGCGCGAGGGCCCATGGTCCCTGTCCCGCTCGGCAAACGCGGCGCAGGGATGGCTCAAAATCCGCGCGCTGCCCGTTGTTATCGATGCTGCGATGCGTATCTTGGCTCGGGAACCCTTGCGCATCCCTTGCCACGGGTGACGACGATTGGAGCGAGAGTTAATGCTTTGTTAACATCGTGCTGGATCATCGATTGAACATTGCGAAAACGATGGCGCGGCCGGGAGAGCTGGAATGGACAGTATTGTGAATTCAAAGCGCTCGCGGGCGAAATCGGCCGCGCCGGCCCAGTCCGCGCGGCCGTCGCGCGAGCAGGCCGAGGATGCGGTCCGCACCCTGATCCGCTGGGCGGGAGACGATCCTAACCGCGAGGGACTTCGCGCCACGCCCGGACGCGTCGTGCGCGCCTATGAGGAATGGTTTTCCGGCTACAAGGATCATCCGCGCGACTACCTCAAGCGGACGTTCGAGGAGACCGGCGGTTACGACGAGGTCGTCGTGCTGCGCGACATTCGCTTCGAGTCGTTTTGCGAACATCACATGGCGCCGATCATCGGGCGGGTGCACATCGGCTATCTGCCGCGCAACCGCGTCGTCGGCATTTCCAAGCTGGCGCGGCTGGTCGAGGTGTACGCGCGGCGGCTGCAGATCCAGGAGAAGATGACCGCCGAGATTGCGACCTGTATCGACGAGGTGCTCAAGCCGCACGGCGTGGCCATCGTCGCCGAAGCGACGCATCAATGCATGACCACGCGCGGCATACACAAGACCGGCGTCACCATGGTGACGAGCCGGATGCTCGGCGTGTTCCGTGATCACGCCGAGACCCGTCAGGAGTTTTTGTCCGCGATCGGGATGCGAGGCGCCGTCAATGTGGTCAACGGGGGCGGGTAGGAGACTGGTCGAGCATTTACGCCTACGCCGCTCGGCGGATTTCGTCGGCCAGCGCCCGGTACGACAAAGCTTCGGCAAGATGCACGCGGCCGACTTTTTCGGCGCCGTCGAGATCGGCGAGTGTGCGCGCAACGCGCAGCACCCGATGATAGCCGCGGGCGGACAGCCGCATCGCGTCGGCTGCTTCGCGTAACAGCGAAAGTCCACTGGCGTCAGGCTTCGCCACGTCCTCCAGTACTGCGCCGGACACAGCCGCGTTGCTGCGGATGTGCGGCAGCCCGATCGCGGCATAGCGTGCCACCTGGCGCTCGCGAGCGAGCGCGACGCGCTCGGCGATCTCGCGGCTTCCTTCGGTCGGTGGCGGCAGGATCAGGTCGGCGGCAGTCACCGCCGGCACCTCGATATGCAGGTCGATGCGATCGATCAACGGACCGGAAATGCGGGCCTGGTAATCCGCCGCGCAACGCGCATTGGCGCCGCGGCGGCAGGCGTAACCCGGCTCGTCGGCGCGGCCGCAGCGGCACGGATTCATCGCCGCGACCAGCATGAAACGCGCGGGATAGGTGACGCGATGATTGGCGCGCGCGATCGCGACCTCGCCGGTTTCGAGCGGCTGGCGCAGCGAGTCGAGTGCTTGCGGCTGGAATTCCGGCAGTTCGTCGAGAAACAGCACGCCATGATGCGCGAGCGAGACTTCGCCCGGCCGCGCGTGCAAGCCGCCACCGACCAGCGCCGGCATGCTGGCGGAATGATGCGGCGCGCGGAACGGGCGCCGATTGGTGAGCGCGCCGCCTTGGATCTGGCCGGCGACCGAGGCCACCATAGAAACTTCCAGAAGCTCGGCGGGCGCCAGCGACGGCAGAATCGAGGGTAACCGCGCCGCGAGCATCGACTTGCCGGCGCCGGGCGGTCCGACCATTAGGAGATTATGACCGCCCGCGGCCGCGACTTCGAGCGCTCGCTTGGCGCTTTCCTGACCCTTAATGTCGGCGAGATCGAGCATCGAACCTTGTGCTTCGAGGATCTTCGGCTGCGGCCGCGACAGCACCTGCGTGCCCTTGAAATGGTTGGCGAGTTGAATGAGCGAGGACGCCGCGATGATCTCAATCTCGGGGCTCGCCCAGGCGGCTTCCGGGCCGCACCGCGCCGGGCAAATCAGTCCTTCGCCGCGCGCATTGGCGCCGATTGCAGCAGGCAGGACTCCGGCGACGGCGGCGATCGAGCCGTCGAGACCGAGCTCACCAAGCACGGTGAAACCCGAAAGCGCATCGTGCGGAATGGCGCCAATCGCCGCCATCAGGCCAAGTGCAATCGGCAGATCGTAGTGGCTGCCTTCCTTGGGCACATCGGCTGGCGCCAGATTGACGGTGATGCGGCGGGCCGGCAGCGCCAGCCCCGACGCGATCATCGCCGAGCGTACCCGTTCGCGCGCCTCGGAGACCGCTTTGTCGGGAAGGCCGACGATGGTGAATGCTGGCATCCCGGGTGCGACCTGCACCTGAACATCGACGGGCCTGACCTCGATGCCCTCGAATGCCACCGTGGATACGCGCTGGACCATGTCCGCCCCTGCCCGAACGGCAGCGTAGCGGAACCAATTCCGACCTGCAAGAACATTTAGGGAACAAACTGAAAAGATCGCGCCCCCGCCTCAGCGGTAGGCTGCATCCCGCAGTTCGTGCCGCACCGCTTCGAGGATTTCGTTGGAGAGCGCTTCGTCCTCGACCGCGCGCGCAAGTGTCAGCGCACCAACAAGCGCGGCCATGGCGGCAACCGCCTTACGCCGCCGGGCCGGCTTCGAGAATCCAGGGAGCGCGTTAGTGAGGATATCGAGGAGCGGTCGTATGCCTTCGGCGAAGGTTTTGCGCACGGCGGTGCCGCCCCGCGCCGCATCCCCGCTCAGCGCGGCGAATGCGCAACCGCGGCCCGGTTCGTCGCGATGACTTGACGACAGGTAGTGTTCAAGGAGCGCGGCGTAAGGTTTGTCCGGCGCAGCGGCCACGATGCGCGACCAGTTGGTGGCAGCACGCCCCATCGATCGCCGGCTTGCTTCGGCGACCAGATCGTCTTTCGAGGCGAAGTGGCCGTAAAAGCCGCCGTGCGTGAGGTCGGCGGCCTTCATGATATCGGCGACGCCGATGCCGCCGAAGCCTTTGGTGCGAAACAGCCCGCTGGCCGCATCGAGGATGCGTTCGCGGTTTTCGGCTGCCTTTTCCCGGCTTACTCTCATGCGAGGTCCAGCCATGCATCAAGAAGCAATTGACAAATTATATGACGAACGTCATCAATACGCAAGCGAAACATGATGATCATCATCTAAGCATTTGAGGTCAAGAAACCATGGTCTCTTCTGCGCTCGCAGGGTTTCTCGGTCGCCGCGATATTCATTACGGCTGGGTCGTCGTCGGCGTCACCTTCCTCACCATGCTGGTGACCGCCGGCGCGATGGGAGCGCCCGGCGTGCTGATCGTGCCGCTGGAGCGCGAGTTTGGCTGGGACAACGCGCAGATTTCCTCGGCGCTGGCGATACGCCTCCTGCTGTTCGGATTGTTCGGCCCGTTCGCCGCGGCTTTCATGAACCGCTTCGGCCTGCGCCGCGTCATGATCTCGGCGGCGGCTTTGATCGTGGCCGGTCTCGTCGTCTCGCTGGCGATGACACAGGTTTGGCAACTGATACTGCTCTGGGGCTTCGTCGTCGGTATCGGTACCGGTCTCACCGCCATCGTTCTGGCGGCGACGGTGGCGACACGCTGGTTCACGCAACGTCGCGGTCTGGTCGTAGGGCTCCTTTCGGCAAGTTCGGCGACGGGGCAGCTGGTGTTCCTGCCGTTGATCGCAGAACTGACCACGCGCTTCGGCTGGCGCATTGCGATTATTTTCGTCTGCGGCCTCCTGGCGCTTGCTGCCGCCACTGCGTTCGCGCTGATGCGTGATCGGCCAAGCGATCTGAACCTGCCGCCGTATGGCGAAACCGCGGTAACGCCGCCACCCCAAGTCGGCGCCGGCCTTTTGTCTCTGCTGTCGTCTCCGCTCATGGTGCTTGCGGACGCGGCGCGGGTGCCGCTGTTCTGGGTCTTGTTCGCGACCTTCTTCATTTGCGGTTTGAGCACCAACGGCCTGATCCAGACGCATTTCATCACGTTGTGCGGCGATTACGGGCTGACCGCAGTAACCGCAGCGAGCGTGCTCGCCATGATGGGCGTGTTCGATTTTGTCGGCACAATCGGCTCGGGCTGGTTGTCCGACCGCTTCGACAATCGCTGGCTCTTGTTCTGGTACTACGGGCTGCGCGGGCTTTCGCTGCTGTTTCTGCCGTTCACCGACTTTTCGTTCTACGGGCTTTCGCTGTTTGCCGTGTTCTACGGGCTCGACTGGATCGCGACGGTGCCGCCCACCGTCAAGCTGACTGCTGACCGTTTCGGCCGCGAACGCGCTGGCATGATATTCGGCTGGGTTTTCGCCGGCCACCAGATCGGCGCCGCGACTGCCGCCTACGGCGCCGGCTTTTCGCGTACGGAGTTTGCGAGCTACCTGCCGGCGTTCTTTGTCGCCGGCGCCATGTGCATCATCGCCGCGGGGCTCGTGCTGACCATCGCCAAACCATCGTCGACGGGCTTCGGCGCGGCCACGCCGCAACCGGTGCGCGGCTGAAATCAGCGGCAGCCGTCCGCGCGACGGAAGTTGCATTGTCGCGCATACGAAAGAGCGGCCCTTGAGCGACATTCGGCGAAATGTCGTACAAGCTGCTCGCTCATGCGCACGCTGACGCAGACGCTCAGGCAAAATCGCCACGCGGGGCTGCCGCTAGCCGCCGTCGTAACGCTGATGCTGTTGTCGGGGCATTGCCACGCCCAGACCGCGGGTTCTTCGGGCGGGACGATCTGGACTGTGCCCGAGGTCGGCGCGCTGCCTGACAACGATTTCGGCCGCCTGGTGCGGCGAGGCCGCGATCTTGTCACCGCAACCTACGCTCATATCGGGCCGGAGGTCAGCGATCCGGCAAAGCGCTATGCCGGCAACAATCTTGCTTGCAACGATTGCCACCTTGAGGCCGGGACAAAAAGGTTTGGCCTGCCGGTCTTCGGCCTCTACGGCGACTTCCCAAAATACAGCGCGCGGGCGGGCGCCGAGATCACTATCGAAGATCGGGTCAACTCCTGCATGACCCGCAGCATGAACGGCCGCGCCATGCCGGCCGATGCGCCGGAGCTGCAGGCCTTGGTCGTGTACATCAAATTCCTGTCCACCGGCGTGCCGCCCGGTCAGCGCATCCCGGGGCTTGGCGCCGGGAACATTCCCGAGCTTCGCCGTGCCGCGGATCCGGTGCGCGGCCGCGCGGTCTATGTCGCGAAATGCCAAGGTTGCCACAACACCGATGGATCGGGCATCCGCCGCAGCCTGCCGACGACCGATCTCGGCTACGTTGTGCCGCCGTTGTGGGGTTCGGACTCGTTCAACAATGGCGCCGGCATGAATCGTCTGATCACCGCGGCGAATTTCATCCACTCCAACATGCCGGAGGGCGCGGATTATTTGAATCCGGTACTCTCAACCGTCGATGCGTGGGACGTCGCGGCTTTCATGGTGTCGCAGCCGCGGCCGATCAAGCCGGGACTTGAGAAGGATTTTCCCGATCTCGCATTGAAGCCGGTCGATACGCCGTACGGCCCCTATCTCGACGGCTTCAGTGCGCAACAACACAAATACGGACCGTTTGCGCCAATCCGCGCGGCCCTCGCACGATTGAAAAACGAGGCTAAGCCCGCCGCGGACCCGCGACGTTAGCGGCTGGCGCGTTTCTTCTCGATCTTGTCCCAGATCAGCGCCGCGATGTCGGGGCCGCCGAGATTCTTCACGGCGCGAATGCCGGTTGGAGAGGTGACGTTGATCTCGGTGAGGAAACCATCGATCACGTCGATGCCGACAAACAAAAGGCCGCGCTCGCGCAGCGCCGGCCCAAGCCGCGCACAGATTTCCTGCTCGCGGACGCTGAGGTCGGTCGCCTTCGGCACGCCGCCGCGCACCATGTTGGAGCGCAGATCGTCCGGCGCCGGCACGCGATTGACCGCGCCGGCGAATTCGCCGTCGACCAAAATGATGCGTTTGTCGCCGTCCTTCACCGCGGGCAGGAATTTTTGCACCACCCACGGTTCGCGGAACATCGTGGCGAACAGGTCGTAGAGCGAACCGAAGTTGAGATCTTCGCGCTCCAAACGAAACACCGCCTCGCCGCCTTTGCCGTAAAGCGGCTTCATGACGATGTCGCCTTGCTCGGCGCGAAACGCCTTGATCGCTTCCAGATCGCGGGTAATCAGCGTCGGCGGCATCAGCTCGGGAAATTCGGTGACGAACACTTTCTCTGGGGCGTTGCGGACGTGGGCGGGATCGTTGACGACGAGCGTTCGCGGGTGAATGCGCTCGAGCATATGCGTCGTCGAGATGTATGCGAGGTCAAAGGGCGGGTCCTGACGCAGCAGCACCACATCCAAGGACGCAAGATCGACGAGCCGCGGCTCGCCGAGCGTGAAATGGTCGCCAACCTGATCGCGGACCTGAAGCGGCTGCACTGAAGCGGTCAGTTTGCGGTCGCGCAGCGCCAGCCGGTCGGGCGTGTAGTAGGACAGCGCGTGGCCGCGCCGCTGCGCTTCCAGCAGCAGCGCGAACGTCGAATCGCCGCGGACATTAATCCGCTCGATCGGGTCCATCTGTACGGCGACGTTCAAGGGCATGAGCGTGATCGGGCCTGAAGGGCGGGGCGCCAACGTCTACGCAATTTCTGAGGCGACCGCTACGGCGATAGACGCGGAGGGACGTTCAGCGGCTGGCATCGAAAGCGTTGGCAATATGCTGCGGCATCCGGCCAGGAGCTACCAGCATGACGTCGAAGCGGATATTGTGTTGAACGTCGTCCGGGTGGTGCGCGAGCCAGAGCTCGGCTGCGGCAATGATCCGGCGTTGCGTCCGTTCGGTTACGGCTTCCGCGGCGTCGTCTGCGCGCATGCGGGCCTTGACCTCGACAAAGACCAGGGTTCGGCGGCGGCGGGCGACAATGTCGATCTCGCCGAACGGGGTTTTCCAGCGCCGGGCGGCGATCCGGTAGCCCTTGGCGACAAGCAGCACGGCGGCCCGGCTTTCGGCGGAGAGCCCAAGCCGGAACGCGGCGACGCGCTCACGGCGCGGGCCTTGTTCAACTCGCTCAGACGGTTTTGCGCGGCGGGCGATGATCCTGCTCCTTCGCAAGCGCGAGCGCGCGCTGGTAGAGGTCGCGACGGGAAAGCCCGGTGGCCAACGCGACTTCGCCTACGGCATCCTTGAGCGAAACCCGGGCGAGGGCTTGGCGCAGCAGCGCATCGGCATCGTCGGCACTCGGCTGCTCCAGCGCGGTCGGCGGTGCGATGACCAGAACGATTTCGCCGCGCGGTTCGCTTAACACCGCCAAGTTCTGTGCCAGAGTAACAAGATCGCCGCGCCGAACTTCCTCGTGCAATTTGGTGAGCTCGCGGCACAGCGCTGCTTCGCGCGGCCCAAGCGCGGTGGCAAGGTCAGCGAGCGCGGCGGCGATGCGGGGCCCGGTTTCGAACAACAGCAAGGTCGCCGGGATGCGGGCAAGTTCAGCAATGCGCGCGCGCCGCGCCGTTTGCTTGGGCGGCAGGAAGCCGGCGAAGAAGAACTGATCGGTCGGCAACCCGGCGCTAGCCAATGCCGCGAGCGGCGCTGAAGCTCCGGGAAGCGCCGTCACTGCGTATCCCGCTTCCTGCGCAGCACGAACCAGCTTGAATCCCGGATCGGACACCAGCGGCGTACCGGCATCCGACACCAGTGCGATCGCTTCGCCTTCGGCAAGCCG
Organism: uncultured Alphaproteobacteria bacterium; assembly: GCA_963831165.1. Taxonomy (GTDB): domain Bacteria; phylum Pseudomonadota; class Alphaproteobacteria; order Rhizobiales; family Xanthobacteraceae; genus BOG-931. The sequence goes on along the minus strand of CAWHPC010000029.1, from coordinate 44,249 downwards.
CTGCAGCAATTTGGGTCGCGCCGTCGCCGCATTGTGGTCGTGGTAGGGGGTCAACGGCGTCGCGATGCCGTAGCGGTCGAGCAGCTTCCGCGTCACCCTTGTATCCTCACACGCGATCAGGTCGGCGCCTGCCAGCGTCGCCAGCGCGCGCAGCGTAATATCGCCGAGATTGCCTATGGGGGTAGCAACGATATGCAATCCGGGCGCGACCGAATCTGCATTGAAAGCATGGCCGCCAATAGCGTAGCGCCGTGGTGCGCGCTCCTCTCGACCGGACGGATTGCTCATCTTCGCAGCCTATCGCCGCCCTCTGCAGCCGTCATGCTACGCCGGATTCTCTATCTTTTTCATTTAGTTAACCATTCGCCGCCAGAATGACAGATTGGGGCTACCTTATTACCTGCGCGTTTCGGCCGCTGGGGAGGAGAACCGATTGTCCGCGGAGTTGCCGGTGAGGGGGTCGGCCGCCATGCCAACACGGCGCCGCGCGCTGGGCGGTTTATGGGTTGCAGCAAGCGCCGTTTTGGCGGGCTGTACCAACAACTCAAATTACTTCTCTTCGTTTCCGCCCCTGTCATCTACGCCAGGCGCCGCGCCGGCGCCCGGAGCGACGATCGGTACCGGCCAGGTCAGGGTGGCGGTCATTCTGCCGTTGTCGGCCGCCGGCAACGCCGGCCTTGCCGGTCAGGCTATGCGCAACGCGGCGGAAATGGCGTTCGCGGAATTCAACGCCAACGCCAATCTCCAGTTGCTGATGAAAGACGACGCCGGCACGCCGGAAGGCGCGCGGGCGGCCGCGGAGCAGGCGCTCAACGAAGGCGCCGAGATCATTGTTGGTCCGCTGTTCGCGCAGTCGGTCGGCATCGTTGGACAGATCGCACGCTCGCGCAACATTCCGGTGATCGCCTTTTCGACTGATACCAATGTCGCGACGCAGGGGGTCTACCTCTTAAGCTTTCTGCCGGAATCCGATGTGCAACGCATCGTGCAATATGCAGCGTCGGTCGGGAAACGCTCGTTTGCGGCGCTCATCCCCGACAATGCTTATGGCACCGTTGTTGAAGCTTCTTTCAAGCGGGACGTGGCGCGCCACGGCGGCAAGATCATCGCACTCGAACGCTACCCACACGACAAGGTGGCGATGGCGGCGCCGATCAAGACTGTCGCGCAGGCGGCGGTTCACGCCGATGCCATTTTCATTCCCGACGGCGGCGACGCCGCACCCGATGTCGCGCAGGGGCTGGTTACCAACGGCGTCAACACCAAAAAGGCCCAGCTCCTGGGCAGCGGCTTGTGGGAAGACGATCAGAGGATCTCCTCGACTACAGTGCTGGGCGGTGCGTGGTATGTCGCACCGGATCCGACCGGCTACCGGAATTTCGCCGCGCGGTATCGCGCCCGCTTTAAACAGGAGCCGCAGCGTACCGCGACGCTCGCCTATGATGCGGTCGCGCTGATTGCGGCGCTGGTGAAGACCCAAGGCGCGCAGCGGTTCTCGCCTGTGGTTTTGACCAACCCGTCCGGTTTTTCCGGCATCAACGGGCTATTCAGATTCCGCGCTGACGGCACCAATGAGCGCGGGCTTGCGGTGCTGCGCGTCACACCATCGGGCGGGCAGATCATTTCTCCGGCGCCGCGGAGCTTCACCGGCTCGGGAATCTAGGGCGCGAACTCATGAACTTCGCTCGGGGCGGAGGTCGCGAGAGTCCGCTTTGCCCCGAAAACCGACAAGTCATTGCATCGCGCAAAATGACGCGAAGAGCCGATAGGCGACCTCGGCTGACTTCCTCTATCACCTCGCCTATTGGCTGGTGGTTTGGATTGGACGCTTGGCTGCCTTGAAATTGCCGAGTCGCGCGATGTTGATCCCGAACGCGGATCGCCTTGGAGCGGCGCATACCGCAGCATGACGGACGTTGGCTAAGTCTCTATGCCATCGCCTTCTTGAAATTAGCGGCAACCTTGTCCCAGTTCACCGTATTCCACCAAATATCGATGTAGTCGCCCCGCTTAGCCTGGTGCTTGAGGTAATAGGCGTGCTCCCACACGTCGACGGCAAGGATCGGCTTGGCGCCGACATAAATATGCGGGCTGTCCTGATTGGCGGTGCTGAAGATCGTCAGTTTTTTGTCCTTGTCGATGCCAAGCCACGCCCAGCCTGACCCGAAGCGTGCGAGACCGGCCTGCTTCACTGCTGCCTTCATCTTGTCGAAGTCGCCGAACGCTGCGTCGATGGCCGCTTTCACATCCTGGGTCGGGCTGATTCCGCCCCCGGGCGTCATCAGGTCCCAGAAATAAGTGTGGTTCCAGTGACCACCGAGATTGTTGCGGACCGCTGTGCGTATGTTTTCCGGGACGACGGAAAGATTGGAAAGAATTGCCTCCATCGGCCGGGTTGCCAGTTCCGGCCATTTTTCCACCAGGCCGTTGAGGTTCTTGACGTATCCGCCATGATGAACGTCGTGATGAATTTGCATCGTTTTGGCGTCAATATTCGGCTCGAGCGCGTCGTAAGGATATCCGAGCGGCGGCAACGTAAACGCCGCAGGCTTGTCGTCGGCTTGCGCAGCATCAACAATGCCGGTGGTCGTCGCCAGGGCCGCCGTGCCTAGCACCAGTTTGAAGGTCTCGCGCCTGTTCATGACATGACTCCGTCTTGGCTCTGAACTATCTGCGGTAACAATCGATCCAGTATGCTGGCCGTCAAAGCGTCGGCGCTGCTGGACTACTTCCCGCCGCCGGCAGCATGCGCCGCAGGGCCAACTATTCCTTCTCGACCTTAAACTCGATCCGGCGGTTCTTGGCCCGATTCGCTTCTGAATTATTTGGCGCAACGGGACGAGTGTCGCCGTATCCGGCCGATCGGATGCGCGTGGGTGCGACGCCCTTGGCCGCCAGGTAGTCGACGACGGACTTTGCCCGCTCTTCGGAGAGTTTCTGATTGAAGCTTTTGGTGCCGGTGCTGTCGGTATGGCCGTCGACGTCAAATTTGACCGATGGACAGCGTTTGGCGATGTCGGCTCCGGTGTTAAGGAGCGGCTCGCTTTCCCGGTCAAGCTCGGCGCTCCCGGTTTTGAAATAGATAGCGTTGGTTTCCGAAATCACGGTCAACCGGGTCTCGCAACCCTCCGTCGTGATGGTCGCGGCCGCCTGTTCGGCGCGGCTCTTTTCGCGCGTGGCCTGGGCTGCTTCCAGTGCGGGTTTCTGGCTGCCCGTTCCGAACACCAGATCGAAGGTTATCTGCGCGTCGGGCACGATGCGTATGCCGCCCATCGCGTCGGAGAGTTTGCCGATATTTTTGGTTAGCCCGAAGCTTTCCGCGGTCACGACGATCGGCGCGGTGGTCGCGACCGAGACGCTGGTATCGTTGATGCGCCTGATCAAAACATTGGTTTGGATCTGGTTGGTGATGCCATGCAGATTGACGTTGAGCGTGAGCGGATAATTCATCGTCCCCCTGGTTATCAGCTCCCGCAATTTGCTTTTGTCGAGCCTCGTGGTGATTTCCGCATAAGGAAACTTGAAGGTTTCGAACAGCACGAAACGCATCCGCACGTTACGCAGGTCGATATGTGTCTCGATTGAGTTCAGATCGATTTTGACGGTTGCATCGCCGTCCTTGCTGACGGCGCCTTGCACCGCGGTGAATTCGTGCTTCTCGATGACGCCCTGAAGCTTCTCGGTCTGCAAATACATGTGCGAGAGCGCCGGATTGAGTATCCAGTCCTCGTTCAGCAAATCCTGGGCGTTAGCGCTGCGCCCACCGGTCGCCGCGGCAAAAAGCACGAACGCGACACAAACGCGGACACCGACGCCGACCCCGCTCATCCGCATACCAATTTCTCCAGCTTGGCGAGGCTCTGCCTCGCCCAACGACAACGCGATAACGTGGCCATTACTGGCAGCCGCTGATCGCCCATCGCATCAAAGCGAGCTTGAAGGTGCCGCCGAACGGATGCTGAACCCGCAGCACGAACTTGGGCGCCTTCACATAGGTCGCTGCCTGCTCGCACATCCGCGCCTGGTTCCACTGGTGGCACGACGTGCACTTCTTCTTCCACAGCGGTTCATCGAGGCCTTCGACCGGGGAGAACAGCGGGGTGGAGTTGATCATTTCCTGGATCGAATGACCGTTCACCGGGAAGGCTCCGAACGGAATCGGCTGCGAAAACCGCAGCACGTCCTCCGGACGGCTTGCGACCTTGGCGCCGCTTGGGGAGACCGGCGCCGGCGGCGCTGTGGCGACAGGCGGCGCCGGAGCCGCCGCGGGCGGCGCAGCCGCGGTCGGCGGCGGCGAGGCGGGAGCGCCGGCTGGCGGTTCGCTCGCCGCGGCGGCATCGGTTTGCTGCAGATATTGCAGCGCCGCCCAGCCCTCGACCGGCGTATGAGCATTGCCGTTGTCGAGCTTGTAGGAAATGAACGCCCAGTCCACGCCGGCGACGTTCTTCAAGCGGGTGACGCAGCCGACGTCGCCGTCGAACAGCGCATCATTGTAGATCTGGCCGCCAGCGTCCTTGCTGACGTTGAGCATGCTGGTATTCACCTTGTACAGCGTGCAATTCGATTCCTGCGCCGACGCAATTCCGGCGCCGCATACCAGCGCCAAACAAAAAACCATACGCCCGATCATTAGTTATCTCCGTTCCCCATGTTGCGCTCAGCCGCCGCGATAGGGCCGAATTCAGCGCTCCTCAATCATCGCTCGCTGCGCTGAAGTCACCGCTGGTTGGCGCCGCCGCCCGCCGGCGCGGCTTGCGCCACGACCTTGTGCGCCATGTCGGTGGCATGAGCCCAATGGGTGATCGGCGCAAGGATGAGGTCGAGATCCTCACCATACGCTTTCGCTACAATTTCCTTGCGTCGTGCGGCTTGTTTATCGGCATTAATTGTTTGGTCAGTCGGGTCACAGTGGGAATTGATCATGTCAGAAAAGCAGTGCGCGAACTCATCGTGCTCATAGGTGTGAGCAGGCCAGTCGCAACGGTCGTCTTTCGCAGTGGCCGCCCAAACCTTATAGTTCGGTCCCCATCCCCCACCTTGTCTAGCCACATGCCGGTCCACGTATATATGGCTCAACCGCTCCGCTAGAGCACTGTCCTTGATCTCCTGCGCTTGCTTCTGGAACTCGTCTATGGCGGCGTTCAAGGCGTGCGAATTTTTGTCAAGGTCGAGATTGTTGCCCCAATAGTCCTTGGTGTGCAGGTACTTTTCGCGCAACGCAGCGAGCCTCAGTGTGGCAAAGCCGACAAAATACGCTAGCCGCTTTTCCGGATGAGCGGGGTCGACGAACTCTCTTTGAAGATTCGCAAGGTCCCCTATCAGGTTGGTGAGTTTTTCGCCCCTATCCAACAAATTCTGGGTGGTGGCGTAATCGGCGAGCTTGTCCCTCAGTATGATCAAGCGTTTTTTCAGATCCTGAGTTTCCGCGTCCTCAATCATCTCGGGCACCACGCCTTTGACATAGTCTTGCATCTGGTCGAACAGCGCAGGCGTCGTAGGATCCCCCCAGAGTTCCTGGGCCACGCCGCTGAGCAGACCGCCGACTTCGGGAACATTCGACAACGTCTCCGTCAGCGCGTCCCTGAGCGCAGTATTGGGAGCGATGAATGAGGCGTTAGGAATATCGCCGGTCGATGGCTTGCAGCCGTTCGTAAGGCATTGCATTAAGCCCTCGTAAGTCTTGCTGTTTCTCAACCAGGCCTTCGGCACTCCGCCGTGCTTCGAGCACCCCTTACTGTCCGGGTGCTGGTCAAGCTGGTCTTCGTAGGCTTGCTCCTGCCTCTCCTTCGCCCCCTCCTGTTGGCTCTTTGCTTCGGCTTGCTCCTGCCTCTCCTTCGCCTCGTCCTGCTTCTTCTTTTCGTCGGCTTCCTTTTTCTCGTCGTCGTCTTGCTTGGCCAGGTGGATAAGGTCCACAACCTTTTGCAGCTTCCGCTTGGCCTGCTTGGTCAGCTTCCCGTTGGGCTGGATATACTTGTTCGCCTTGTCCGTCCGCTGGGCCTGCTTGGTCGGCTTCTGCTGGACATACTTGTTTGCCGTGTCGGTCCGCAGCGCCTGCTTGATCTTCTTGGCCGGCTTCGGCTGGACGTATTTGTTCGCCGTGTCGGTCCGCAGCGCCTGCTTGATCTTCGTGGCCGGCTTCGGCTGGACGTATTTGTTCGCCGTGTCGGTCCGCAGCGCCTGCTTGATCTTCTTGGCCGGCTTCGGCTGGATGTAATTGTGCGACTTGTCGGTGAGGCTCGCTTGCTTGATCGGCTTCCGGTGCTCGGGCTCGACGTACTTGTGTGACTTGTCGGTGAGGCTCGCTTGCTTGATCGGCTTCCGATGCTCGGGCTCGACGTACTTGTGCGACTCGTCCGTGAGGCTCGCCTGCTTGATCGGCTTCTGGGACGGTTCGAACTGTTGCCCGCAATTGCCGCCGGTGCAGGCCCGGTTAATCTGCGGCAGGGGTTCGCAATTGCCGCCGGGGCAGGCCCGGTTAATTTGCGGCAGGGGTGCGCAATTGCCGCCGGGGCAGGCCCGGTTAATTTGCGGCAGGGGTGCGCAATTGCCGCCGCTACAGGCGACTGGCGGGGGCGCGCAATTGCCGCCGGGGCAAGCGACCGGTGGGGGTGCGCAATTGCCGCCATTACAGGTGACCGGCGGAGGCTGGTAAGGGGGCGTCGGCTGAACGTATGGCGGGCGTATGTCGACCACTTTGGGCGGTAGCGGCGTCGGACAACGCTCGACGCAGACCTGCCTGCTGCCTCCACACGTCGCAGGGGTGGGCTCGACCTTGAGGTAGCACCCTTTTCCCGTCGTGCCGGCGCACAAGCTGGGGTCGGCCGGGTAGTCAGTACGGCGCGGATATAGCACCGTGGCGCCGACTTTCAATTCCTGGAAATTGTCGGGGCAATTGTCCGGAGCAGGAATGATATTGATGACAATGTCGCCGACACGGTCGTGATGAGGGCCGTCGTGATAAGGGTCATTTTCCACCGTCGGCGCCGGCCCATTCGGTTGCGGCAAATACGCCGGATTTGGTAGGGGCGTATTCGGTTGCGGCGAATATGACGGATTCGGTTGGGGCGTATTCGATTGCGGCTGATTAAGCCGGGCCTTTCTCTCTTCGTTTAATTGCTTTTTGAGCTCGTCCAGTTGCTCCTGCCGCTGTTCTTCCAGTCTGGCCTTTTCGATATCGAACTTGCGCTGGTGCTCTAGCTCCTCACGATACTTCGTCTGCTCTCTCCGCTTTTGCAGCTGATTATTATATTGCTGCTGTTGCTGTTGTTGCTTGTATTGCTGCTCCATTTGGTGCTGCCGGATGATGCTGTAGATGATCGCAGCGCCGGCACCGATGTTATTGAATGAGTTGCCGCCGTTACCGTTATAGCGCCGGTTGTAGCCACCCCCGCCCTGCGGTGCGTAGCCGCCGTTACCGTTATAGGGCCGGCTGTAGCCGCCTCCGCCCTGCGGCGCGTAGCCACCGCCACCGCCGCCACCGCCGCCTTCGTTATACTGAACAAGTACAACGCCGCCCGGGAGAGTGTGCAAACGGCCGCCGGCGCCCACGTCCCCCAAAACACCTGCATCGACAGCCGCAGCGCGAAGTCCGGCGCCGCCGATCGCGGCGGCGTTCGCGCTTATGGGCAACGCTACGCTGGCGCCGAACAGCAGAGCTGCAATTGGAATGCCAAGTGTCTTCACCGTAGCCTCCTGATGCCGCGTTGCGCGCTCGCCGCCGTCACTGGCAGCGATTGTTGCCGACACACGTGGATGTGAGGTCGCAGTGCGTGGCGGTACCGTCGTTGTTGGCGAAGCAGAATCTCGGGTTTCCGGGGCCGATGCAGGCGCCGGCCAGAAAGTGATCGCAGAACATCCCCGGATTACAGGTACCAGCGCCGGGGCAGCACACCCCCCCGATGGGGGCGCAGTCGAACTGGTTGGGACAGATGAAGAAGCCGGGATGGCTAGGACACGGCGGACCCGCGATTGCCGTGAACTCCGTGCCGGGCGGGATATCGATCTGCATCCGGGGCGGAACCTGGATCATCTGCACCGGGCTGCTGCCGGGGCCGCTGGTGGGCGGCTTTTCGCCGTTCGGGCCGGCCGCAGCACTTTGCTGCGCTAGGGCCGCGCAATCTTCGGAGTGCTCTTTATCGGTGGCATTCAATATGTAATAGCGATCGCGGCCGCTTTTCTCCTTCGAGCTTGCCGGCTTGTACTTGATCGTCTTATTGACGAAATCGAATTCAATCGCCGCGGCCCGCGTGTCGTCGACGAGACTCACCGCCAGATCATTGCGATCCTTCTCTTGCAGCTTGAAAGTGCCGGCCTTTAGCCGCTCCTCCCAGGTGCCGGGCGCGGTCTGCAGGAACGTACCGACGAAAGTGCCACCTTTGAGTTCACCGGCCTGGATACAGGCCACATTGGACCCGGTTGCGCCGCCCGGAACTTCGACGGTTTGCGCCTTCGCAGCGGGCGAGGACGCTATCGCGGCGGCAACGAATGAGGCGAACAAGGTAAAGGGCAAGAGACCGCGCTTCATGAATTTATCTCCCATCCTTTTCCTGTTCTGCTATTGCCGCACGCAATGACATCATACGGCGCGACTTGATTGCTAGAGCGCTTATCGAGAATCTTCCAAATGTAATCAAGAAAGGGTGCGTCAAATTGTTCCGCACAGCAGCCCAGCAAAAAAGTTCCGTGAAAAAGCTGGAGCGAAGCTCCGTGTAAAATTTTCGTCACAAAAGTTCCGTCGTTACCACCGCTGGTGATGGCCACGGAAAATTCGAGGGACTCCGTTTCTCCAGCCCCAGCGCGGTAAAGAGGCTGCCCATCGCTCGCCTCGCCTGGGAAGGATCCATCAGCCGAATTGGGCTGGAGAACTAGGGGTATGCCCGCATAGGCGGTCTCAGTGAGAACGGCGCTATTGAATCCCACCGACATACCGCGCCACCTGCTCCTCGGCCAAAGCCTTAAGCCGTCGTTAGCGGAATAACAACGGAACTTTTGCCAACGATCGAGAACCGGACCGACATCATTATCATCTTTGGCCCCCCAAGCGGCCTCGCGATGAACCTGGCTTGGGCTCCGCTGGGTCAATGTCCGTGTCGGGTCCATTTTCGACCCTGACGAACCCGGCAATGGTTCCTGCTATGTCGGCCTGGCCCCTGAAAGCGGACACAAAATAAGAGCCATTAGTGTCTACCTCGCGGTTAACGCTGCGCGCTAAAGCGTCCCGGGCCGAGACTTTCACGCCGCCAGATCGGCGACCACAGCGTCAAGCACCGGGAAGCCGGGCATGCTGACGCGGAGCCGGCCTTCGGCCGTGATCTCGACCAGACCGTGCTCGCGGAGTGCTGCGATGCGCGCTGGATCGAGCGGGCGGTCCATCAGTTCGGCGTAGCGCGCTGGATCGATGCCCTCGGCGAGCCGCAGCCCCATCAGCAGAAACTCGTCGGCCATTTCTTCGCGCGTCAGCTCGTCATCGGTAATCAGGCCGTGCCCGTCGCGCTCGACGCGCAGCAGCCATGCCTCGGGGCGCTTTTCCGTCGCGGTCGCGCGCCGCGAGCCGTTGATATCAAGGCGACCATGGGCGCCGGGCCCAACGCCGGCGTATTCCTGCGCGCGCCAGTAGACCAGATTGTGCCGGCATTCGCTGCCAGGCCGTGCGTGGTTGGAAATCTCGTAGGCCGGCAGACCGTGCGCGGCGCACACCTCCTGTGTGGTGTCGTAGAGGGCGCGGGCGGTGTCGTCGTTCGGAGTGATGAGCTTGCCCGCGGCATGAAGCGTGGCAAATGGCGTCTCCGCTTCGATCGTCAGCTGATAAAGCGAAAGGTGCTCGCCAGCTTCGGCAAGCGCCCGCGTCAACTCCTCCGCCCATTGTTGCGGTGTTTGCTGCGGCCGAGCGTAAATGAGATCGAACGAATAGCGTTCGAACACGCTGCGCGCGATCGCGACGGCATCCAGCGCCTCGCGCGCTGAATGCAGGCGTCCGAGCGCGCCAAGCGCCTGATCGTCAAGCGCCTGCACGCCAAGCGACACGCGGTTGACCCCGGCTGTGCGATAGCCGCGAAAGCGCGCGGCTTCGACGCTGGTAGGATTGGCTTCGAGCGTGATTTCGGCATCAGGGGCGACTTGCCAATGCCGTGCGACCGCATCGAGCACCGCGGCGATCGTCGCCGGCTGCATCAGCGAGGGTGTGCCGCCGCCAAAAAAGATCGTGGACACGGTGCGGCCGGGTACGCGCTGCGCCGTCGCCGCGATCTCGGCTGCGAAGGCGCGGGCGAAGCGCTCTTCGTCGATCGCGGCATGGCGGACATGGCTGTTGAAATCGCAATACGGACATTTCGACAAACAGAACGGCCAATGGATGTAGACGCCAAAATCTCCGACTTCATCGTTCAAGGCACGCCTCCGCAAGCTTGAGGAAGGCGCGGGCGCGATGCGACAAGCCGGTTCCGCGCGGGGGCAGGCCGTGCTTTTCCTCGCCGGTCATTTCGCCGAAGGTGCGGCCGTGTCCGTCCGGCAGGAACATCGGATCGTAACCAAAGCCTTTGTCGCCGCGCGGCGGCCAGACCAGCGTACCGTCGATGCGTCCTTCGAACTCTTCGACATGATCGTCCGGCCACGCGACGCAGAGCGCCGAGACGAAATGCGCCTTGCGTTGCTGCGGCGTCATCGCGTGGAGCTCGCGGAGCTTGTCTTCGATCGTCTGCATCGCCAAGCCAAAATTCCGCTCCGGGCCCGCCCAGCGCGCGGAATAAACCCCCGGCTCGCCGGCGAGTGCATCGACCGCAAGCCCGGAATTGTCGGCGAACGCCGGCAAGCCGGATGCACGCGCGGCCGCTTGCGCTTTAACTCGCGCGTTGGCGCGAAAGGTCGTTCCGGTTTCTTCGGGTTCGCCAAGGTCCATCTGTGCTGCTGATATGGCCCCGATCTGATACGGCGCCAGCAGTTCGCGCATTTCTTTCAGCTTACCCGGGTTATGCGTGGCGATGACGAGGCGTCCGGTAATGTGGCGATGATCTCCGTGGCTCACATCACCGCCATCTTCTGCAAATCGATCAGCTTGGTGACGCCTTTGCGCGCGAGCGCGAGCAGCGTGGTGAGCTGCTCCTCGGAGAACGGCACTTTTTCCGCGGTGGCCTGCACTTCGACGATATTGCCGGAACCGGTGAGGACGAAATTGGCGTCGGTTTCGGCTTTCGAGTCTTCCGCGTAGTCGAGGTCGAGCACCGCCACGCCGCCGCACACGCCGCAGGAAATTGCTGCGATATGGTCGCGCAAAACCTCCTGTTCGATCATCTGCCGCGTTTTCATCCAGGCGAGGCAGTCGTAGAGCGCGATCCAGGCCCCGGTGATCGAGGCGGTGCGGGTGCCGCCGTCGGCCTGGATGACGTCGCAGTCGATTGTGATCTGGCGCTCGCCGAGCGCTTTCAGATCGACGATCGAGCGCAGGCTTCTACCGATCAGCCGTTGGATTTCGACGGTGCGTCCGTTTTGCTTACCGGCGGCAGCCTCGCGGCGGGTCCGTTCCAGCGTGGCGCGCGGCAGCATGCCGTATTCCGCGGTGATCCAGCCGCGGGCCTGGCCCTTGAGCCACGGCGGCAGGCGATCTTCAAGCGTCGCGGTGACCAGAACATGGGTATCGCCGAATTTGACGAAACACGAACCTTCGGCATATTTCACCACGCCGCGCTCGAGCGACACGGGCCGCAATTCGTCGGGTTGTCGGCGGCTCGGCCGCATATCTTAGCCTCCCTGCCGGCGGTGGCCGTGCCGCGCCGGCGATTATTGGCCCAGTGTTTTAGGGGCGGGAGGTAGAACCGACAAGGGCAGGGCACCGGTCGCGCGAGCGACTCAGAGCCCAATGGCGGCTAGGGCGACTACAACGATCAATACAATCCAGCCAAAATGCCGTCCGCGTGTCGCCCAGGCGTTGCCGACGGCGCCGAAGCCAAACGTGACGATGCTCGTTGCAATGATCCAATTGCGTGCGGCATCGGAACCGAGCCTGGGCGCGGCAATGAGGAGAATCGCAAGACTCACACACGCGATCGTGCCCCATAGCCAGACCAGGCGGATCAACCGGCGCACCCACTCCGGCTCGATGCGGGCGCGAGCAAAGACTTTGGTCTCGCCCAGCACTCCGTGCAGTACGGCCGCGGCCACGGCCAATATTCCAGCCAACTGCACCGCGAGATCGCGCATTGCTCCACTCCATACATCAGTGTATGGTTGCGATACCATTCCGATCATTGATCGTCAATACAGAAGTGTATGGTAATGGCTGACAATCGCCTAAGGCCGGCAGAATGGGTCAACGCGGGACTCAAAGCGCTGGCAAAATCCGGATTTTCCGCACTCAAGGCGGACACGCTCGCCAACCGGCTCGGCATCTCGCGCGGCAGCTTCTATTGGCACTTCGCGGATGTATCGGCATTCCATACCGCGATCCTGCGGCGCTGGCGCGAGATCGCGCTGGAGAACATCATTGATGAGATCGAGGAGACCGCTGACGATCGCCTGGAAGCGCTTGCCGCTCGTGCATTTGCCCGCGACGCGGGCATTGAACGCGCAGTGCGGGCCTGGGCCACGGCCGACGGGCGGGCTAGGGCTGCGGTCGAAGCGGTGGACGCGGAGCGGATACGTTATTTGCGGAAATTGTTGATCGACGCGGGCATTGCGCCAAGCGTAGCGGGAACGCGCGCTCGCATTATCAACTGGTGTTATCTCGGGTTTGCGCTGTCGTCGAACAAACTGGACGATGATACTTTGAAGCAAGTCGTCGGCGACCTGTCGCAATGGGCCCGCGCGAAATCTGGACGATTACCCGGAGATGATCGCGCGCCACGAGCGGCGACGCGAGCCTCACGCCGCAGCGCGCGACGCCTTGCACGATAGGTGCCGATGCGGCCCAGCTGCTATCGCGGCGGCGTTGTCAGCGCGATGCGATTCCACAGCACCGTGAAATGGCCTTCGCTGCCGTCAACCGTATAGGTCATTTGGTACAGATCTGGTTTCTCGTTTTGCCTGATGTAGCGCAGGTGGATGCCCAGCTGTACGTTGCTCGGATCCGTCGCATCGGGAAACCAGTAGTCGGAATATTCGCCGGCGGCGGCAAACTGCTTCGGCGCCGCGAGCGATTTCGCCTTCGCCATCTGTTGGAACAGATCGAAGCTGGGCTTGACGGCGAAACTCTGCAACGTCGTGACAATGGCGATCTGGCTGGCCGAGAGGCCGAAGCTCTCCATGGCTCGGTCGGTCAGCGGCTGGCAAGGGCCGATGGTGGAATGCATGATGCCGAGAGCAGAATTTGCAAACGGGCAGATGCTGAAACCGTCAAAGCCGACATGCTGCTGTGCGCGGCTCGGCATCGTGGCGGTGAGCAGACCGAGGCACAAAGCGGCTGCAAAGCGCGTGCCGCCTACGGTGATGAATTCCCTCCGCCTCATGGGTCGATCCTCCAGGCCTTGGGGAATACAGTTTACTGGATTGTTGATTGAGAGCGATGTTGTGCGTCACAGCAAATTCGGACTGCTAATGTCTGAGAAGGGTCAAGCGGACGATGCAGCTCGAACTTGTAATGTCTGCTCCTGCCTCGAAAATGGACATTGCCCTACATTGATGAGTACACGCCCTGGCCTGATTGCATTGGTCATCGTCTTGCCGATAGGTTTGGCTTGAAACAACCGGTGCAGGTGGACAAGTCTTGCAAACAAGTATCCAAAGTAAGTCGTATGCAAAGTAAGTCCTGCGCCAGCGTCCGGAGTTAACCTTGGCCAGCCACGATCTTCCGCTTGCCGCAAGCCAACTGAGCCTTGCTCAGCTCAATGAGCGTTCGCGCGAGATCTTCCGCCTGATCGTCGAGAGCTATCTCGCGACCGGCGAACCGGTCGGCTCGCGTAATCTGTCGCGCATCTTGCCGATGACGTTGTCGCCGGCCTCGGTGCGCAATGTGATGTCCGACCTCGAACAGCTTGGTCTGGTCTACGCGCCCCACACTTCCGCGGGCCGGTTACCGACCGAGATCGGCCTGCGATTTTTTGTCGATGCGCTGATGCAGATCGGCGATCTCACCGAAAACGACCGCAACGCGATCGAGGCGCAAGTCGCGGGCAGCGGTCAGTCGAAGTCGCTCGAAGCCGTGCTGACCGAGGCCTCAGGTCTGTTATCGGGCTTAAGCCGCGCCGCCGGCGTGGTGCTCACGGCGAAGCAGAACCAGCGGCTGAAGCATATCGAGTTTGTGCGGCTCGAGCCCGAGCGCGCGCTCGTTGTTCTGGTCGCCGAGGATGGTCAGGTTGAGAATCGCGTTCTTAATATTCCGATCGGCTTGCCGACCTCGGCACTCGTCGAGGCCGCCAATTTCCTCAACGCGCGCATTCGTGGCCGCACCCTGGCCGAGGTCCGCTCTGAGATCGAGCTGCGGGTAACGGAGGGTCAGGCCGAACTCGATGAGCTGACCAAGAAGATTGTTGCCGCCGGCCTTGCCAGCTGGTCAGGCGGCGAGCGTGACGAGCGCAAGCTGATCGTGCGCGGCCAAGCCCATCTGCTCGAAGACCTCAAGGTGCTGGCGGATCTGGAACGGGTACGCCTGTTGTTCGATGACCTTGAGACCCGGCGCGAGGTGGTCGATCTGCTCGGTCGCGCGGAACAGGGCGATGGCGTCCGGATTTTTATCGGCTCTGAGAACAAATTGTTCTCGCTCTCGGGTTCGTCAACGATTGTTGCGCCGTATCATGATGCTTCGGGTCAAATTGTCGGCGTCCTCGGCGTCATCGGGCCGACCCGGTTGAACTACGCCCGCATTATCCCGATGGTGGACTACACTGCCAAGGTCGTGAGCAAGCTGCTCGGGGGCTGATCCGGTTAACGCGAGCGCCGCACCGCTCGGCCGGCACGCTTGATTTTTGCCAATTGAGCCCTGATATGCCGGGGCAGCAACGGATGGGTATCGATATGACGGAACAAACCGCGCGCGCCGAGGACGCAGCGGGCACACCGCGGGAGGCCAGCTCGCCGGGATCGGCCGCGGCTCCCGAGGCCGATGCGGCAGCCCTTGCCGCCGACCTCAAGGATAAGCTCTTGCGGACGCTCGCCGAGATGGAAAACCTGCGCAAGCGGACCGCCCGCGAAGTCACCGAGGCTCGCGTTTACGGCGTCACGTCGTTTGCGCGCGACATGCTTGCCGTTGCCGACAACATGCGCCGCGCGCTCGATGCGGTGTCGCCTGCGCTCCGCGCCAGCGCCGAAGCCGGCGTGAAATCACTGATTGAGGGCGTCGAACTGACCGAGCGCGAACTGTTGAAGGCACTGGAGAAGAGTGGCGTGAGCCAGTTCACCCCGAAAGGTGAGAAATTCGATCCCAATGTCCATCAGGCGATGTACGAAGTGCCGAATGCGTCGGTGCCGGCCGGCAGCATCGTCGAGGTCGTGCAGCCCGGCTACATGATCGGCGAGCGCGTCCTGCGGCCGGCTATGGTCGGAGTGTCGAAGGGCGGTCCCAAGTCCGCGCCCCCATCGTCTACGCCCCCGTCCCGATCGGCCAACGACAACGCCACGGCTGGTTCGGGAAAATCCTGAGGACGGTCCCGAGCGACCGCTGAAGTCTCACTTCAGCTCGACGCTATCGCGAACCGTTCGCAATCGGGACAAAGTGCTGGTCCATGAATTGGTGCGTCCGACGCCGATCATCTGCATAAACCCGCCGCCACCGAAGCGCAGCCACTGCACCACCATGATATCGACGCCGCTGCGGGCGTCCTTGGCTTCCGCCATGGTCTGATAACCGGACTGACCGCCGAAACGAAGCGGCTCGGACATCGTCACGCGGACGTCTCTGATGCCGCCGATTTCGTTGAAGGACAACCGGGCAAAATTCGCGTGGTCACTCGGCTCTATAGGACCGCCCGGCAAGGCGGCGATGAGCAGACGCGCATCGGGACCGCCAACTTGAAGCGCGCTCTTGGCGGCGTCCTCAGGACTTGCGCTCGGCGCATCGCTCAACATCAGCGCGCGTCCGCGAAGCACGCCGGCAATATGGAAGCCGGCAAGGTCGCTGACGGAAAACGGCAACAGGCCGAGCTCTTCGGCTTCCGGCACTTTGGCGCGCACCGACAGCGTTGCCAGAGCAGCGCGGACAACGCGATCCGAATAGACGGCGTCGTCCTCCGGAGCCTGGACGGTGACCAGCGCGGTAAGATCGTCGATTGCGGCGACCAGCAACCACTTGCGGTAACGCGTCTTATCGGCCACCTGGCGACCGATGAACAGAAAGCCGCTGCCGGCCTCGAACTTGATCGGCTCGCGTTTCTCCAGGCTGACGCCCTGCTTCTTGAGAACATCGGCATCCATGGTCTTCTGGAACTGGGTGTAAGCCGCCGCCGGCAGGATGGTGATCAGGATCGCTGCATCCTTGGCGGGATCGGCAAAGCCATCGAACGTATTGCTCGGCGTCATGCCTGACGGCGGTACCAGCCCGATGCGCGAACCGGGCGGGAAAATCGCGTCGGCCGCCCGGGCAGGTGTTGCTGAGGCGAAAATCGCCAGCGCGGCAACGAGACAAAAAGCGCGAATAGAGCCGTGGGTGGCATGGCCGGTCATACCGAAGCCTCTGGTGAGCGGAAACTGGAGCTGCCGGGCGCGACGCGCGTCACCCGGCGCAAGGTTAGATTGATCCGTCCGCCCTCGGCGAGCAAGCTCGATGTTCCCGGGTAGATCCGGTCGACGCCGTGGAAGGCGAGCCGGGAAGCGCCGCCGAGAACGAGCACATCGCCGGAGCTTAGGCGGAAGGCGCGTGTGGCCGCGCTGCGTTTTAAGCCGCCGACGCGAAACCGGCAGCAATCGCCGAGCGAGATCGAGATCACAGGTGCGTCGAAGTCCGCCTCGTCCCGATCCTGGTGCAGACCCATTTTGGCAATGGGACCGTAGCAGTTGATAAGGCAAGCTTCGGGTGGCTCCGGGTATTGGCCGAGCTCATTCCATATTCTGATGAGCGCGGCCGGCATCGATGGCCAGGGCTGGCCGGTTTCGGGATGCGTCGGCTGATACCGGTACCCGCTCTCGTCCGACACCCATCCAAGCGGCCCGCAATTCGACATGCGCACAGTAAACGGCCGTCCCGACTTCGGCATGCGCGGCGTGTACTGCGGTGCCGATGCGAACACGCTGCATACTGCGGCCAGCAAATCCGCTTGTTCGTCGCGGTCGAGATATCCGGGATAGATGCGGAGCCCGGAAAGGTATGTCGGCGGGTTCATCTGCTTGCTCATTCCGCCGTCCGCATCTCCCGCGGTCATGGTGCGATCGCTTGAACGAAGCTGTCTTGCGGCCTGATCATGCTCTCCTATATGACCCAAGGATGCCGCCTGGAAATGGGCCGGGCGACTAAAAGGGGGTCGGACGAAGGGCGCCGCTAGGGCCTGCCCGACCTGCCGCTAAAGAGAGGGTTAACACCATGGCCAAGGTCATTGGCATTGATCTAGGAACCACGAATTCTTGCGTCGCGGTGATGGAAGGCAAGACGCCTAAAGTCATCGAGAACGCAGAGGGAATGCGCACCACGCCGTCCATCGTCGCTTTTACGGACGAGGGCGAGCGGCTCGTCGGTCAGCCGGCCAAGCGTCAGGCGGTCACCAACCCCGAGCGCACGATTTTTGCAGTCAAGCGGCTCATCGGCCGGCGCTATGACGATCCGATGGTGGAGAAGGACAAGAAGCTTGTCCCTTACAAGATCGTCCGCGCCTCCAACGGCGACGCGTGGGTCGAGGCCGAAGGCAAGAGCTATTCGCCGTCGCAGATTTCCGCCTTCATCCTGCAGAAGATGAAGGAGACGGCAGAGGCCTATCTCGGCAGCAAGGTCGAGCAGGCCGTGATCACCGTTCCGGCATACTTCAACGACGCCCAGCGTCAGGCGACCAAGGACGCCGGCAAAATTGCCGGCCTGGAAGTGCTGCGCATCATCAACGAGCCGACGGCGGCCGCGCTCGCCTACGGGCTCGACAAGAACAAGACCGGTACGATCGCGGTCTATGACCTCGGCGGCGGCACGTTCGATATTTCCATTCTCGAAATCGGCGACGGCGTGTTCGAGGTGAAGTCGACCAACGGCGACACCTTCCTTGGCGGCGAAGACTTCGACATGCGGCTCGTCAATTATCTGGCCGACGAGTTCCAGAAGGAGCAGGGCATCGATCTGCGCCGCGACAAGCTCGCGCTGCAACGGCTCAAGGAATGCCGCCGAGAAAGCCAAGATCGAGCTGTCCTCCACGACGCAGACCGAGATCAACCTGCCGTTCATCACGGCGGATGCCTCCGGTCCGAAGCATCTGACCATGAAGCTCACCCGCGCCAAGTTCGAGGCGCTGGTCGATGACCTGGTGCAGAAGACGATGGATCCCTGCAAGCAAGCGTTGAAGGACGCCGGTCTGTCCGCGGCCGAGATCAACGAGGTCGTCCTGGTCGGCGGCATGACCCGCATGCCGAAGGTGCAGGAAGTCGTTAAGCAGCTGTTCGGCAAGGAGCCGCACAAGGGCGTCAATCCCGACGAGGTCGTCGCGGTCGGCGCCGCGATCCAGGCCGGCGTGCTGCAAGGCGACGTCAAGGACGTGCTGTTGCTCGACGTCACGCCCCTCTCACTCGGCATCGAGACGCTGGGCGGCGTGTTCACGCGGTTGATTGATCGCAACACCACGATCCCGACCAAGAAGAGCCAGGTGTTCTCCACGGCCGAAGACGGGCAGACCGCGGTCACCATCCGCGTGTTCCAGGGCGAGCGCGAAATGGCGGCGGATAACAAAATGCTCGGCCAGTTCGATCTGGTCGGCCTTCCGCCGGCGCCGCGCGGCGTGCCGCAGGTCGAGGTCACGTTCGACATCGACGCCAACGGCATCGTCAACGTCTCCGCCAAGGACAAGGGCACCGGCAAGGAGCAGCAGATCCGCATCCAGGCTTCGGGCGGCCTCAGCGAGGCCGACATCCAGAAGATGGTCAAGGACGCCGAAGCTCACGCCGAGGACGACAAGAAGCGCAAGGCGCAGGTTGAAGCGAAGAACCACGCCGAGGCTCTGGTCCACTCGACCGAGAAGACGCTCGCCGAGCACGGATCGAAGGTCGGCGAGGGCGATCGGCGGGCGATCGAGAACGCCATGGCCGACCTCAAGGAAGCCTTGAAGGGCGATGACGCCGACGCGATCACGGCCAAGACCAACGCACTTGCGCAAGCTTCCATGAAGCTCGGCGAGGCGATGTACAAGCAGTCGGCCGAGCAACCGGGCGGCAGCGGCGGCGCCGATGCCGAAGCCAAAAAGGATGACGTCGTCGACGCCGAGTTCACCGAAGTCGACGACGACAAGAAGAACAAGAAGTCCGCTTGATCCGGCGGGACGTCTATGCCGGCTCTAATCAACAATACACTGCAAAAGTCTGCACCCCCGGGGTCGACTCGGGGGTGCATCCGTTCAAGAGCGAAAGACGTATAGCCGGCGGGGCCGGGCTGGGACGCTGTGAGTGTAATGCAGGGTTGGAATGGGAATGGCCAAACGCTGCTACTACGAAACGCTATCGGTCGAGCGCACTGCGAGTGACGGCGACATCAAGGCCGCCTTTCGCAAGCAGGCGATGCACTGTCATCCGGACCGAAACCCCGGGGATAATGGCGCCGAGCATCGCTTCAAGGAGATCAACGAGGCCTACGAGATCCTCAAAGACCCCGACAAGCGGGCGGCCTACGACCGTTTCGGCCATGCCGCATTCGAGCACGGCGGCGTAGGCACCGCTCACGGTTTCGGCGCCGACTTCGCCACCACCTTCTCCGATATATTCGACGATCTCTTCGGCATGAGCGGCCGCCGCGGCCGCGGCTCCGGACGCGAGCGCGGCGCGGACTTGCGCTACAACATGGAGATCTCGCTGCTGGAAGCCTATGCCGGCAAGGCGGCGTCGGTCCGCATCCCAACTTCAGTCACCTGCGAAGCGTGCTCCGGCACCGGCGCCAAACCGGGCACCAAGCCGAAGGCCTGTCCGATGTGCGGCGGGCAGGGCAAGGTCCGCCATGCTCAGGGCTTCTTTACGCTCGAGCGCACCTGCCCGAACTGCCACGGCCGCGGTCAGGTTATCGAGAATCCGTGCGTGTCGTGCACCGGCTCAGGCCGCGTAATGCGCGAGCGGACATTGTCGGTGAATATTCCCGCCGGTGTCGAGGATGGCACCCGCATCCGGCTCGCGGGCGAGGGCGAAGCTGGCGTGCGCGGCGGGCCGGCGGGCGATCTCTACATCTTTCTGTCGATCGGGGCGCATGAGTTCTTTCAGCGCGACGGCGCCGACCTGCATTGCCGCGTGCCGGTTTCGATGGTGACTGCGTCTCTCGGCGGCGAGTTCGAAGTACCGACGATCGACGGCGGCAAGACCCGGGTGAAAGTGCCGGAGGGCATGCAGACTGGTCAGCGTTTTCGCCTGGCCGGCAAGGGAATGCCGGTGCTGCGCTCGCGGCAGAGCGGCGACATGTACGTGCAGGTTGTCGTCGAGACCCCGCAGAAGCTCACCAAGAAGCAGCGTGAGCTCCTGGCCGAGTTCGACCGCCTCTCGTCGTCGGAGACGCAGCCTGAATCCGCGGGCTTTTTCGGCAAAGTCAAAGAGCTGTTCGGCGGCAAAAGCGCGACTTCCGCGTGAATGTATTGTCCCTCCAAGCACTTGCGAATTTTGGCGTGCATTAGTCGGCACGCGGAGGCGGCGCTCCGCTGGTCATAAGTTAACGAATGTTCTAGAACGGCGACATTGCGTTGTGGGAAGCCATGCCGGTTCCGGGTCTGCTAAGGTTTGAACAGAAGGTCGAGCGACAGCTCCGGATTTTGGAGCTGAGCAAGGCTCTTATCGAGCGCAAGATCGGACGCCAGTTCCGGCTGCTTGAACAAAGACGGGACGGCATCGGCAAAAAGATCGACGAACAAATTCGTCAGTTTGAGCGCAAGCGCGGCATCCGGCTCGACGACGAAGTCCGCTTCATCCGCTCCTGGATCGAACGGCCGCTGACCGTCGGCGCGGTTACGCCGTCCGGAAAGATTCTTGCGCGCACTATGGCTCGTTATGTCGATCCCGACAGCGACGGTCCGGTGGTCGAGTTGGGACCGGGCACTGGGCCAGTGACCGAAGCGCTGGTGAAGGCGGGTGTGGCGCCCTCGCGGCTGGTGCTGGTCGAATTCAATCCGACGTTCTGCCGGCTGCTGCGTTCACGCTACCCCGATGCGACTTTGGTGCAAGGCGACGCCTACAGCATGCGCCGCCTGCTCGAAACGCTGCTGCTGCAGCCCGCCGCCGCGGTTGTCTCCGGCCTGCCGCTGGTGACGAAGCCGATCAAGATGCGGTTGCGGCTCATTCGTGACGCGTTCGATCTGATGCTGCCCGGCGCGCCTTTTGTGCAGTTCACCTATTCGGTCGCGTCGCCTTTGCCGCGCCGCCTCGGCGGCTTTTCGGTCGAGGCGTCCGAACGGATCTGGATGAACCTGCCGCCCGCCCGGGTGTGGGTTTATCGCAGGGCTTGACGTTTTCGCTCATGGTCACTCCAAAAATCCTGGTGATGGCGGGTTCACTGCGCTCGGGCTCGCACAATGCGCGGCTTGCCGCGCTCGCCGCCAAGGAGCTGGCGCTCGCAGGCGCCGACGTGACGCGGATCTCGTTTTCCGACTATCCGTTGCCGTTGTTTGACGCCGATCTCGCAACCGATAGCGGTCTGCCCCGGTATGCGCTTGACCTCAAGCAAATGCTTGGCGCGCATCAGGGCGTGTTCATCGCCAGTCCCGAATACAGCGCCTCGGTACCGCCGCTGATCAAGAACGCCATCGACTGGGTGTCGCGCGGCCGTGACCGCACCGAGCCCAACTACGCCGTCTTCAAGGGCCGCGTCTTTGCCATCGGCGCGGCGGCCAACGGCTCGGCCGGGGGCTTGCGCGGACTGATGGCGCTGCGGCAAGTCCTGGAGCTGGGCTGCGGCGCGTTGGTGCTGCCGGAGCAGATCACGGTCGGGCGCGCCACCCAGGCGTTCGACGACATGGACAACCTCAAGGAAGAAGCTCAGGCCGCGACCTTGAAAACGCTGGCGCGCCGCCTCATTGACATGGCGGGCATGATGCCGCACGGAGCGGCATGAAGGGATAGGCAATGCCGATCGAGCCGCGCGACCGACTGATCGTCGCGCTCGATGTATCGTCAGTCGAAGCGGCGCAAGCCCTGGTCGCCCGGTTGGGCGACGCGGTTTCGTTCTACAAGATCGGCTACCAGCTCGCCTTCGCCGGCGGTCTTGCTTATGCGCAGACGCTCTCCGCTTCCGGCAAGCGGGTGTTTCTCGATCTCAAGCTCCATGACATCGCCAACACGGTTGCGCACGGCGTCAAAAGCCTGGCGCCGCTCGGCGCCACGTTCCTCACTGTGCATGCCTATCCGCAGACTATGAAGGCCGCGGTCGAGGCCCGCCGCGGCGGCTTGCGAATCCTCGGCGTCACCGTGCTGACGTCCTACGACGATGGCGATCTCGCCGCCGCCGGATATGACCGCACGGTACCAACGCTTGCTGCCGAACGCGCTGCGCAGGCGCTTGAGATCGGCGTGGACGGCCTCGTTTGCTCCGCCAAAGAGGCCGCGAATTTGCGCTCGATTGTCGGTCCGCGCCTGGCGCTGGTGACACCGGGTATCAGGCCGGCTGGCGCCGAGAGTGGCGACCAGAAGCGGATCATGACGCCTTCCGCCGCGATCGCTGCGGGTGCCGACTATCTCGTGGTCGGCCGGCCGATCATCGCTGCCGCCGATCCGAAGGCGGCGGCACAGGCGATCATTGCCGAGATAGCGCAGCAAGTAGCCAAGGACATATGCGATGGCTAAAGGCTACTGGATCGGTCGGGTCGATGTGCGCAACGACGAAGGTTACAAGCCTTATGCCGCTGCCAACGCCGCGATCTTCCGCAAATACGGCGGCCGCTTTGTCGTCCGCGCCGGCAAATTCGAATGCATGGAAGGGTCGAGCAGGCCGCGCAACGTGGTGATCGAGTTTCCCGACTATGCAGCGGCAGTCGCCTGTTATCACTCGCCGGAATACCAGGCCAATATCAAGGTTCGCCAGCCGCACTCGACGGTCGATATGATCATCGTCGAGGGTTACGACGGCCCGCAGCCGTAAAATTTCCTCCCCCGCAAAGCGGGGGAGGGGGACCGCGTGGAGCGCGGTGGAGGGGGTTGGCTCGCGCAGCGCGCGTTCGACTTACCCCTTCCGGCGAGCTTTGCTCGCCACCTCCCCCGCCAGCGGGGGAGGATAAAGTGCCAAAGTTGCTGCCGCAGCGGCGCCCCGGTATATCGGCGGCAACTGGAGACGAGCCCCGAAGCAATGGCGGCAGCAAATTCCGATATGCGATTGGTGATCGCCGGCGCCGGCGGGCGCATGGGGCGCACGCTGATCCATGCTATCGCCGCAACCAAGGGCGTCACGCTTGCGGGAGCGGTCGAGGCTGCGGATTCCGCGGTGATCGGCCGCGATGCCGGCGAACTCGCGGGCTTAGGCGCGAACGGCGTCAAGGTCGTCAGCGATGTTGCGCCGCTCCTGAAAGACGCCGACGGACTGATCGAGTTCACCATACCGGCTGCGACGCTCGCGCTCGCCGAGTTCACCGGCGGCCGCCGGCATTGTCCATATCATCGGCACGACCGGCCATTCCGGCGAGGAGGAGGCGGTGATCGCCAAGGCGGCGGAACGCGCCCGCATCGTCAAATCCGGCAATATGAGCCTCGGCGTCAATCTGCTCGTTGCGTTGACCAAGCGCGTCGCGCGGACTCTCGATGAGAATTACGACATCGAGATTCTGGAAATGCACCACAACAGGAAAATCGACGCGCCGTCCGGCACCGCGCTGATGCTCGGCCGTGCCGCGGCGGCCGGCCGAGGCATCAATCTTGCCGCGCATTCGGTGCGTGGACGCGATGGCATGACCGGCCCGCGCCGCGCGGTGGATATCGGTTTTGCGTCATTGCGCGGCGGCACCGTCGTCGGCGATCACACGGTGATCTTTGCCGGGCCGGCCGAGCGCATCGAGCTCACTCACCGCGCTGAGGATCGGATGATCTTTGCGCGCGGCGCGTTGCATGCGGCGCTGTGGGCGCGTGACCAAAAACCCGGACTGTATTCGATGGCGGATGTGTTGGGGCTAAGTGATATCTGACCGGCGCACGTGGGAACAAACAAATGAGTGACCGGCTTCTCGTGCTCGTGCGCCACGGCGAGAGCGAGTGGAATAAAAAAAATCTGTTCACCGGCTGGCGCGACGTCGGCCTCACTGAAAAAGGCATTGCCGAAGCGCGGGCGGCCGGGCGCAAGCTCAAAGCGCAAGGCTTCCAGTTCGATGTCGCGTTCACCTCGGCGCTTGTTCGCGCCCAGCACTCGCTCGACCTCGTGCTCGAGGAGATGGGGCAACAGGGCATTCCGATGTTCAAGGACCAGGCGCTCAACGAGCGCGACTATGGCGACCTGTCGGGTCTTAACAAGGACGACGCCCGCGCCAAATGGGGCGCCGAGCAGGTCCACGTCTGGCGCCGCTCTTATGATGTCGCGCCGCCCGGCGGCGAGAGCCTGAAAGACACCGCCGCGCGCGTCCTTCCGTACTACATCCAGGAAATTCTGCCGCTGGTGCTGCGCGGCGATAACGTGATCGTCTCCGCCCACGGCAATTCGCTGCGCGCGCTGGTGATGGTGCTGGAGCACTTGTCGCCGGAGAAGATCGTCGCGCGAGAGATCGCAACGGGCGTGCCGCTGATCTACCGGCTCAATGCCGACTCGACGGTGGCGGAAAAACGGGATCTGGCGGCGTAATCACCGCGTTATTGCGAGCGAAGCGAAGCAATCCAGTCCGGCCTCACGGCTCTGGATTGCTTCGTCGCTTCGCTCCTCGCATGACGAGGGAGAAAGCTCTACGCCGACGCACTGACTCTTCCCGCCTCCCAGCCGAGCATCGCCTGCTTGCGGGTGATGCCCCAGTGATAGCCGGTGAGCGCACCGGCTTTGCCGATGACGCGGTGACACGGCACCACGAATGACACCGGGTTCTTGCCGACTGCAGCGCCGACGGCGCGGGCGGCGTTCGGCGTGCAGACCTTGCCGGCGATGCCGGAATAGGTCGCGACCTTGCCCATCGGGATTTTCAGCAGCGTCTCCCACACCCGCACTTCCCAGTCGGTGCCGATCAGCACCACGCGGAGCGGCCGGTCTTCTCGCCACTGTGTGGGATCGAAAATGCGCTGCGCGATCGGCGCGGTGCGGGCGGGGTCGGCGACGTAGCTCGCTTTGGGCCAGCGCCGCTGCATGTCGGCGAGCGTGGTTTCTTCCTGGCCCGGGTCGGCGAAGGCAAGCCCAGCGAGGCCGCGTTCGGTCGCCATCACCAGAGCCTTGCCGAACGGCGACGGATGAAAGCCGAACCGCACGGTCAAACCCTCGCCGCCGGACTTCCACTCGCCCGGCGACATCGCTTCGTGGGTCACGAACAGATCGTGCAGCCGGCCCGGCCCGGACAGGCCGACTTCGTAGGTGGCGTCGAGCACGCTCGCGGAATCGCGCAGCAATTGCCGCGCGCCATCGAGCGTCAGCGCCTGCACAAAAGCCTTCGGCGTCAGCCCAGCCCAGCGACGGAACAAATGATGCAGCTCGGTCGGCGTGACGCTCGCCGCTTCGGCAATGGCTTCGATCTCGGGCTGCTCGCGCCAGTGCTTGCGGATATAGCCGATGGCGCGGCGCACCACGTCGTAATCGGCGGCGGCGTCATCGAGCGGCGTGAGATCGGGAATGCGATCGGGTGACAGCATGGGTGCCTCCATCATTCTGACTCCCATCTAGGCCGCTGGTAGCGCCTAAACCACCCGATTTCTGTCCACTTTCGTCATTCCGGCCGAGCCGCGCAGCGGCGAGCGCCGGTATCCATAACCACGGATGGTGATTATGGATTCCGGCTTTGCGCGCAAATGCCCGCGCCCCGGAATGACGCGCTGATGGACGGCGTCATTCCAACACCGTCCGTGTCGGCCCGCGCTTGGCCTCGCCGATCGCCGATGACAGCGCCCGCGCGAAGCTCGCCTTCTCGTCGGGCCCCAGGAAAGCGGCAATCGACAGCCGCCGGCCGCGCGAGACGAGGAACAGGCGCTCGATGCCGAACTCCTCGTGCACAATGCGGTCGAGCTGTACCCAGACCGGATTGAGCGTCCATTCGCGCACGCCGCCGCGCTGATTGACCTTGCGCACGGTGAGCTCGGAAGCGGTGACGGTCACCACTTCGTAGGCCCGCGCCGCGCGGAAATTGGCGCGGAACGCGACGTAGATCAGCACCACGTCGAGGCCGAGAAATCCGAACACCGGCCACGCGCCGAGCAGCAGAAACACCATTCCGGAGACGAAGCTGACGCCCCCGATGCACAGCATCAGGATGAGGAAGCCGGTCGAGCCGAGCGAGCGGTGCGGTGTGATCACCGCCGAAAAGATCGTGGGCTCGGCGACCGTGCCGTGATCACGGCGGCTGTTGTCGGCGTTCATGGCGCTGACTATAGGGGAACCATGGCGCGCAAAACCACTCACAAGACCGTTCACAAGCCGACGCGGCCAAGCCCGAAGGCGGCTCCCTCCTTATCCTCCGCCGCTCGCGGGAGAGGGAAGGCAGGAGGCATGCGCGGCAGCAAGCCCGCGCGCCTCAAAAGCGGCAAGGCTCAGGTCAAAGCCGACACCAAGGCCGCGCACGGCGAAATCCCGCAATGGACCAAAGCTGAGGTCGAGGAAGCGTTCCGCCGCTTTGCCGCCGCCAACCCGGAACCGCGCGGCGAGTTGCAGTACATCAATCCGTTTACGCTTCTGGTCGCGGTCGTGCTCTCGGCGCAGGCGACCGATGCCGGCGTCAACAAGGCGACGCCGGCTTTGTTCAAGCTCGCCGACACGCCGGAGAAGATGGCGAAGCTCGGCGAGCCGCGGGTGCGCGCGCTGATCAAGACCATCGGCCTTTATCGCACCAAGGCGAAGAACGTGATCGCGCTGTCCCGGCAGCTCATTGCCGAGCACGGCGGCAAGGTCCCGCACGATCGCGAGGCGCTCGAAGCGCTGCCCGGCGTCGGAAGGAAGACCGCGAACGTGGTGCTCAATGTCGCGTTCGGTGAGCCGACCATCGCCGTCGACACCCACATCTTCCGCGTCAGCAACCGCACTGGCCTGGCGCCCGGCAAGACCCCGCTCGACGTCGAGATGAAGCTGATGGAAGTCGTGCCGGAACGTTATCGTTTGCACGCCCACCACTGGCTCATCCTTCACGGCCGCTACACCTGCCTCGCCCGCCGGCCGCTGTGTGAGAAGTGCTTGATCGCCGATCTGTGCAAGTGGCCGGGAAAGACCACCAATGCGCCTTCATCCTGAGGCGCGTGCTTTGTACGCTTGACGTAACTCGTCAAGGTGTCTAACTGATCCCGCGATGATCCTAAGCTATCGGGACGCGCGTACCCAAGCGTTCGCTGACGGGCGTTTCGTTCGCGAATTTCACGGCTTTGCCCGGCAAGCCTATCGTCGCCTCGAAATCCTCGACGCCGCGACTGCTTTGGATGAACTGCGCGCGTTACGAAGCAATCGCCTCGAGGCGTTGAAGGGTGATCGTACCAGTCGGTTCAGCATACGGATCAACGCGCAATGGCGAATCTGCTTCACATGGCCGCGAGGGGCGCGCGGCCCTTCGGATGTCGAAATCATCGATTACCATTGAGGAAACCATGACCAGACCCGCCATTCATCCAGGGGAAATCCTCGCCGAGGAGCTTGCCGAGATCGCGGTCACGCCGAGCGGCCTGGCACGGCAGTTGCGCGTGCCGGCAAACCGCATCACGCAGATCGTGCACGGCAAAAGGGCGATCACCGGGGACACGGCTTTGCGGCTCGGTCATTGGTTCGGCACCAGCGCGCAGTTCTGGCTCAATCTGCAGAGCGCCTACGACATTCGCGTCGCGGAGAAAACGACAGGTGCGGAAATCAGGCGATTGCCGAAACGGGCTTAGCGCACCATCGGTCGATACGCTTGCGCTCTAAGCCGCGATGCGATGCATGGCGGCTTGGTCACGCGCGCCGTGGATGACTTTGAACGACTTGTCGATGGCCGACCACAAGCCACGGATTTCAGCGGCCGAGCACGGGTCGGAATCGTATTCTTTAACGCCTTCGCCTTCCGACAGGGCAAGCGAGAAGCTTGCCCGATGTGTGATCTGACCGCGCCAGACCGGGACTTCGAGCTGCGCCAGGCATCTGCGCGCCAACGTGACCGCCTGCGCTTCCACGTCCTGACGTTTTGGCGGCGCCGCGTTGAACACCACGGCGTAGGGTGTGCGGACCTGCCGCGCCAGCGCAATGGTTTCCTGCACGGCGTCAATATCGAACAGGCCGGGCCGGCAGGGAATAACAACGAGCGTTGCCGCTTCGATGGCTTCGACCACGCTCACCGAGCTGTTTGGCGGCGTGTCGATCAAGATCCATTCGAAGCCGTTGCGCTTGGCCTTTTTGACGATATCGGCAATGCCGCGCTTGACGATCTTCAGCGGCAGAGCGCGCTCGGCGCGCAGTTCGTTCCAAAGCGTCAGCGAGCCTTGCGGGTCATCGTCAATGAGCAGACACGGCCGCGCCAGCCAGTGCACATGAACGGCAAGATGCGCTGCCAAAGTGCTTTTGCCGGCTCCTCCTTTGCGCGACGCAAACGCAACTACGTTCATCGATGCAGTCCAAACACATTGGGTGAAGGAGTAAACCGCGGCGACGCCCGTATCGCGGCAGTTTTCTGCTCAGGCAGTTTCGGACGATTAGATGAACAACTCCCTTATTTGTTTGTCGCACAACTGTCACAATCTCGAGCCGCGGCGCGCAACATCGAGTTTAGTGCTTTTAGCGCTTCGATCTTTTCTGCGGGGGTGAGCGCTGTGGAAAGCTCAATTTGGCGTTTGATAGCGAACGCCCGAAACGCCGGTGGCTGAGACTATCGAACCGTTAACGACTTTTGCTTCTTGAGGCTTCGACCGGATTGCATCAGCATCATAGAAGTAATTCTTTTGCTTCACGAAATGGAAGATGTGCTCATGTATGTTGCGCAATTTATCGCGGGAATTGTCGGGCGAACCTTTCACTTTGTTCCAGATTACATCGTTACGCAAAATCCAACCGTGGTGGTCGATATACAAGCGACGCGCCGCGGAATACCAATAAGGCTTTTTGCGTCGTAGCTATCGCCAATATTGAGCCACAATGAGCCTTTTGTCTTTAAGACGCGCTTCACTTGTTGCAAAACATCGCAGCAGCCGGTTGACGTATGCCTCATAGGTTAGCTCTTGGCCGATGCCGGCAACTCGTATTCGCGGTGTCCCCAGTACGGGGGCGAGGTCATACACATGTCGACGCTTGCTGTTGGCAGCCCTTTCAACAAGTCGAGCGCGTCACCGCACAGGACTCGATAGGATGGCCTGTCTGGAATGGCGATTATTTTTTGAGCGAATCATCGCCATGAGGGAATCATTTCGCATTTGCCGCACAGCCGCTACATCCTTCCGCTCGATCGGCGAGCTTAGCGCGGATTGAGCATCAGCGAAATTCGCTATCTGTGCTTCAGCCAAGCGATTGCTCCTGCTGATCACAGTTTTTTTCAACGGCTGCTTTCCGGGAGAATTCGATCTGGCATTAGTCACGCCGCTAGCGGCATCTATGGGAACGGCAGACCTGACCGCGGATTCCCTTCCGGGTCTACCAGTATTCTTTGGCGCGAACCTCGCTAGCCCTTTTAGTATTTGCAGTTCTCTCGGACGCAGGACTAATTCGCCATTTTCATAGGCCGCGATTTTTGCAACATCGATTCCAAGTAGCTGACTTGCATCCGAAATCGTCAAGCCGGCTGCGGAGCGGAGTTCGTGAAACGTGCTCATGGGCGATTTCCGTCACACATCCATTCGATAAATACCGTATGTTCACTTTTCGTTCCAGTCAACGCGACCTCACCGCGAGTCGCTGACAGCGCGACTATCTCTTGACTTTGGTCTCTGTTTACGTTACTAGCCAAACAATCTCGCTCATGTAAAGGACGCCAACCGGCGACCCCGGCTGGCGGAGCGAGAGCGGTTCCCGCGGGTGGTGGCTCGTCACCTCCGCTCCCGGGCGGCTCCGGGGATATACGCCCGGCCGGCACGATGACCGGTCTGCGAGAAGCTCGCTGGACTGGGACAGGAAGGAGCGGGTAACGCCCGTTAAGTTGACGCATGATCTTGCCGGAAAACCGGCAACCACTTTTCCGGATCAGGCGTTGAACAGCGCGCGGTCTTTCGAACCAGGTTGTTCGAACATTTGGGATCGTGCGCCCCGACCAAGTCCCAGGAAGCGCGTATCTGGAGTTGAGCTGTGGCGTTCGTTCGCCGCAGCAAGCGCCGTGGTGGAACGCCGACAGGCGAGCGCGCCCGCTCCCAACCCTCCCTCGCACGTTGGGGGAGGGGAAGAGACAAAGGGCGCGCGCCGCATCGCGAGATGCGGACGGTAGGATCACGCGACTGTCGGCGTTCTGCTTCCTTTTTTCTTTCGTCACTGCGAGCGCAGCGAAGCAATCCAGTTCAGCGGTGCCGTTTCGTTGGACAACGAAGCTAGCGCGCACTGCCCCGCTGGATTGCTTCGTCGCGGAGCCTGTCATCGGGCCGGCCACTTCGGGCCGGACCCGTTGGCTCCTCGCAACGACGGTTTCGGGAATGGCGTGGCATAGCTCGGGCGCGTTGCGCGTCGCGAGAACGGGATTTTATTTGCCTCTCCCCGCGTGCGGGGAGAGCATAGGCGTCTTTTGGACGCCGTACTTGGCGTAAGAACGCCGATGCCATGCATCGGCTATGCGCAGCGAGGGTGAGGGGGCTTCTCCGCGATTCTGAGCGCTGCAATTCTGAGCCCGGCGGTTAGGTCCCCTCACCC
Source organism: uncultured Alphaproteobacteria bacterium (assembly GCA_963831165.1). Classification (GTDB taxonomy): domain Bacteria; phylum Pseudomonadota; class Alphaproteobacteria; order Rhizobiales; family Xanthobacteraceae; genus BOG-931. Next base: position 13,300 of record CAWHPC010000029.1, on the reverse strand, counting down.
CTGAGCAACCGGCGACATAGGTAACAGTTCTGACGGGCGACATGGGTAACACATTTCTGGTTTTGTTCAGCTCTGTTGTTGCTGTTGCGACTGTGGACCCTGTGGGCAACGCGCAGCGTTGTCCACAAGTCCACAGACTGTTTGTTTGGGTTTGCGCAGGCGATCGCCACGATGCGCGATGACGCCAAGCATGATCGGTCCGTAACAGACGGTCCAGCTGGCCTCGTCGTTTTCAATCAGTCCAACCGGCTCGCCGATCAGCGCCGCGCTGACGTAGACCGTATTGCCCTGCCATCTGATCTCGCCGTTATGGCGCACCCGCCGGACCGCATGATCGGCTCCATAGTTCGGCTCCCGCAGGATTCCGTCGAAGCGTCGCGGCGAGGCCGCGTAATGCTTGGCCGGCGTGTCATTGCCGAGCGCCTGATGCGGCCGTTCGTTGTTGTAGAGGTGCTGGAAGCAGCGCAAGCGCTGAAGCTGTTCGCGCAGGCTACGCGCCGGCGGCGTGGCCGTGTCCTGCAACAGCGTCAGATGCAGCCGCTCCAGGCGGCCGTTCTGCTGCGGCTTGCCGGGCGCGATGCGCTCGGGCACGACGCCGGCCTTGATCACCTTGACGGAGAGCCGCGACAGCCCGCCGGCGCCGCACGAGGCAAACGGCGAGCCGTTGTCGGAGCGCAGCCGCTGCGGCAGGCCGAACTCGCGGAACGCCGCGTCAAGCACCGGCCACACATGCTCGGCATCGGGGCGCGCCATCGCCTGGCAGCGCAACAAATAGCGGCTGTGGGCATCGCTCAGCGTCAACGGCTCGCAACGCGCACCGTCGCCGGTGACAAACCAGCCCTTGAAGTCGATGCACCACACGTCATTGGCTGCTGCGCATTGCGCAAACGGCGCGCTCGAGGGCGGGCTGCGGCGGCGCAGACGGCGCTTGACCGTCAGGCCCTCGCGATCAAACAGCTCTCCGATGCTGCTCGATGCCGGCCACCGCGTTCGCGGCCGGTGCTCCTCAAGCCAACTGCGTACCTTCAGCGGCCCCCAAGTCGGATGCGCCCGGCGCACCGCAATGCACTGTTCGGCGATCTTCTCCGGCAGCGCTTGCGGATGATGCCGCGGCGCCCGCGAGCGGTCCCGCAAGCCCTCGATGCCTTCTTCTCGATAGCGCTCAAGCCATTTGTAACCAATCCGCCGGCTCACCCCAAAGCTCCGACAGATCGCCGCAAACGCCTCACCCTCGTGCTCAACCGCCATCACAAAGCGCATCCGCTCTTCCATGGCACAGGTCTTTCTCCAAACCATCGGCAGGGCCCTCCCCGCCGATCAGTTGACCTGTTACCCATCTCGCCGGTCTATTCTGTTACCCATGTCGCCGGTTTGGACCACCCCGACCCTCTCCCCGCGTGCGGGGAGAGGGAGGCGCGCAACAAACAACGCGGAGACCTTTCACATGCCGTCCACGCGCAACACATCGCCAGGCGCGCCGAACTACGACAAGCGGCGCTCGTTCGAAGAAGGCCGGGCGTTGGTCGATGCGGCGCACATTGCGACCCATCGGCTTTACTGCGACGTGCTGGCGTTCTGGCGCCGCTGTTCCGAAGCGGCCGTGCAAGCGGCATCGGCGATGCGTGGGCGAGCCGACCGGATGCCTGATGCGCGGCTTGCCGTCGGTGCCGGAAGCGGAGCGGTTGCGGGCGCAAGCCGAAGTGATCGCGGGAGGGCCGCGGCGCATTCCGCCGGCGACGCACGTCGAATGGCAGGTGCGCCGCACTGCGCTGGCGACGTTGGTGTCGTGGGGGTTCGGGTGAGTATTTACGCGGCCGCGCCGCGCGGAGCGCTGCAGCGGAAGGGGCGGCTCACCACCGGGCCTGGCGAGCGAAGGGCGCCGCCAGGTCTCGTCACAAGGACTGTGTAGTAGTCTGATAGATTGTCTCATTCCGGCATCCGGCGTGCATAAGATTGAGGGAAATGACATGGAGGGAAAAATGACACCGAGCATGTGCAGTAAAGCGCCGGCTCTTTTTGGGCTGGCACTGGTTGCAATCCTTTCATCGTCCGCAATTGCTGCTGATAAAACTCCGGACCTGAAAGGCAAGTGGGTCGGCAGGACCTTCACCATCGTGGCCGGCAGCGGCGGCCATTGGCCGACGAACAAGGGGACCTTCGACAAGCCGGGAATGTTCGAGAAGGACCTGATGATCGAGATAACCGGGCAGGAGGGCCGCCGTTTTTGGGGCATGCAGACCATTTCCGGCATGGGTGAGAGTACTCAGGAACCGATGATTGGCGAGCTCACGGGCAAGGGCAACAGAACCGTCGTCATCGTCGATACCGACGGCTACCTGAACGGTCAGCTCAACGGCAACGTGATCTCCTTCTGCTACACGCAGGCCGGCGGCAAGACGCCGTCCAGTGTCGTAAGCTGTAGCGAAATCAAACGGGCGCGCTGAAGCTTTCTGCTTTGGCGGGAAAGGAGATCGGTCAGAACAGAAAATACCGCTGCGCCATCGGCAGCGTCTCGGCCGGCGCGCAGGTGAGAAGCTCACCGTCGGCGCGGACTTCGTAGGTTTCCGGATCGACTTCGATGTCGGGCGTGGCATCGTTGTGGATCATGCTCTTCTTGGAGATTTTGCCGCGCGTGTTCTGTACGGCGACCAGTTCTTTCTGGATGCCGAGTTTCTTGCCAAGCCCCGCCTTCACCGCCGCCTTCGAGGCGAACACCACGGACGACGCGGTGCGGGCGCGGCCGTAGGCGCCGAACATTGGCCGGTAATGAATCGGTTGCGGCGTCGGGATCGAAGCGTTGGGATCGCCCATCAACGCGGCGACAATCGAGCCGCCCTTGATGATGCAGTCGGGCTTGACGCCAAAGAATGCCGGCGACCACACCACCAGGTCGGCAAGCTTGCCCTTTTCGATCGAGCCGATCAGTTTCGAGACGCCGTGGGCGATGGCCGGATTGATGGTGTATTTGGCGACGTAGCGCTTGACCCGCGCATTGTCGTTGTCGCCTTTTTCCTGTTTAAGGCGCCCGCGCTGCTTCTTCATCTTGTCCGCGGTCTGCCAGGTGCGGATGATGACTTCGCCGAGCCGCCCCATCGCTTGAGAGTCCGACGACATCATCGAGAGCGCGCCGATGTCGTGCAGAATGTCTTCCGCCGCGATGGTCTCCTTGCGGATGCGGCTTTCGGCAAACGCGAGGTCTTCGGCGATCGACGGATCGAGATGGTGGCACACCATCAGCATGTCGAGGTGTTCGTCGATGGTGTTGCGCGTATAAGGCCGCGTCGGATTGGTCGAGGACGGCAGCACGTTCTTCAATCCTGCGATCTTGATGATGTCCGGCGCGTGCCCGCCGCCGGCGCCTTCGGTATGGAAGGCATGGATGGTGCGGCCTTTGAAGGCCTTGATGGTGTCTTCGACGAAGCCGGATTCGTTGAGCGTGTCGGAATGGATCATCACCTGGATGTCGTAGTCGTCGGCGACGGAGAGGCAGCAATCGATGGCGGCCGGCGTCGTGCCCCAGTCTTCGTGCAGCTTCAGCGCGCAGGCGCCGGCCTTGATCATTTCCTCGAGCGCCGCGGGCCGCGAGGCGTTGCCTTTGCCGGCGAAGCCGAGATTGACCGGGAAATCATCGGCCGCCTGGATCATCCGCGCGATATGCCACGGCCCGGGCGTGCAGGTGGTCGCAAACGTGCCGTGTGCCGGCCCGGTGCCGCCGCCGAGCATCGAAGTCACGCCGGACATCAGCGCCTCGTCGACCTGCTGCGGGCAGATGAAGTGAATGTGGGTGTCGAAGCCGCCGGCGGTGAGGATCTTGCCTTCGCCCGCGATTACTTCGGTACCGGGGCCGATGATGATGGTGACGCCGGGCTGAATGTCGGGATTGCCGGCCTTGCCGATGGCGTGAATGTAGCCGTCCTTGATGCCGATGTCGGCTTTGACGATGCCCCAATGGTCGAGAATGAGCGCATTGGTGATGACGGTGTCGACGGCGCCTTGTTTGTTGGTGATCTGGCTTTGCCCCATGCCGTCGCGGATGACTTTGCCGCCGCCGAATTTCACTTCTTCGCCGTAGGTGGTGAAATCCTTCTCGACCTCGATGATCAGATCGGTATCGGCGAGCCGTACGCGGTCGCCGGTGGTGGGGCCGAACATGTCGGCGTAAACGGCGCGGCTGATTTGCGCAGGCATAATGTCCTCCGGTTCCTGTTAGTGAAACACGATCGGTTCGGAAAACCGGTGCGCACTTTTCCGGATCATGTTTTAATCCCCAATATTATCCCCACTGCATTGCACAAGCGTTTTGTTGCACGCTTTTGCTTGCATCGCGCAGCTTCTGCGGTATCTTCACGTCCAGATCACTCGCGTTTGGTTCTGCCGAATGAGGGAGATCGCCAAGGTCAGGTTGGCCTGGTGCCGAAGCCGCTACCGGTGTCGCACCATGTGCTGATGTGGTCCTGGTCCCAGACGCGGTAGCAGCGCTGAGAACGTGACGGGCGGGCTTGCGCAAGCTCGCTCGTCATGATTCTTTCGACCCTGATTTTTCCAGCTTGCCCATGACCTCCTGGCGGAAGCCGTACACCGTGCGGCTGCCCGCGAGCGCCACGAGTTTCACGTCGCGGGTCTGGCCGGGCTCGAAACGCACCGCCGTGCCGGCAGCAATGTCGAGGCGCATGCCGCGGGCTTTCTTGCGATCGAACTTCAGCGCCGGATTGGTTTCGAAAAAATGATAATGCGACCCGACTTGAATTGGCCGGTCGCCGGTGTTCGAGACCGAAAGGGTAATGCCCTTGCGGCCTTTGTTGAGCTCGATCTCGCCGTCTTTGATGAAATATTCGCCGGGGATCATCCGCCTGACCTCCTGAAGTCTCTCACGTTGCTTGTTTGTCGCGCAGGGCCGGCCAATTCGCAAATGCGAACACGTAAAACATGATGATGTTTACGAGCGGAACGAACACGATCAGGCACCACCAGCCGCTATAGCCTGCCTTTTGCAGAATTCTGACGATGGGAACGAAATACAACGCCAGCAACACGATGACGATGAGCCAATGGAAAATTGAAAAACTGCCCATGATTTCCTCCCTGTCGTTCGTTGTTGCCGCCTTATCGTATCGGTTCGTGCACCGTCACGAGCTTGGTGCCGTCTGGAAACGTCGCCTCGACCTGAATCTCCGGGATCATCGCGGCGATCCCGTCCATGACCTGGGAGCGCGTCACCACGTGGGCGCCTTGCTCCATCAGCTCGGCGACCGTGCGCCCGTCGCGCGCACCTTCGAGAATGAAATCGGAGATCAACGCGACCGCCTCAGGGTGGTTGAGCTTCACGCCGCGCTCAAGCCGGCGCCGCGCCACCATCGCCGCCATGGCGATCAAGAGTTTGTCCTTCTCGCGCGGGGTGAGATTCATCGCTCGTCCCTAGTTCAACCAAAGCCGGGGCAGCGGCGTTGCATTCAAGGCCGTCAGCACACAGGTGAGATCGCGATGTAGCGCAGCACCATCGGGCGCAACAAGGCGGGCGACGAGAAGGCCGTTCCACGCCGATACGCCAACTTCGCCGACGAAGTCTTTCTCGGTGTCACAGACCGCCGCGGCGCCGGATTCGTCGCCGGGAAACTTGATCACGCTGGCAATGGCGACGCCATCACCAGCAACCGCGCGCCGCGCCAATTGCTGCGCAATCGCGCCATCGAGGCGCAGCGTCTCGGCAAACATTAGCACGCCGCCGACGCGCACGCGCCATCGGTCAAACAAATGGCCTTGGAGTACCGTTTCGCCCATGGCCGAGCGGCCGAATACCACGGCCTCGGCGAGAATGAGATTAGCGTCAGGCGCGAGGTCGACTTCGATCGTGCGGCGAAGCCGCACCTGATCGAACAGTATCGTCTCCTGCGGCAGCCACGCGAGTGCGCCGCCGGGCCCGACATCGAGCCTGACGTCGAGCTTCGTGTCCGGCCCCATGGAGCGATAGACCTTCTCTGCGGCGGCTGTTGTCACGCTCAACCGCGCGCCCGTGCCGACCGTCACATCGATATCGAACCGATCGCCCCCCGTCATTCCGCCGGCAGTGTTGACGATGACGGCCTCGAGCGTGTCCTTGGTTGGCGTGTTCGGGAAGCGGACCCGCAAGGAGCCCGCTTCATGCACCTTCCGGCGACGGCTTTCGCCGGAGGCCGCTGTGACCGCGAGCGCAATGCGGCCGCGCGCACGATTGCCGGCGAAAACTTCGCTGTCAGCCGGCGCCGGCGCCAACACGTTAGCTCCCCCCCAAAAAGTCGGTTAGTCCAAAATCAAATGGACATCGCCCGCAGCAGCGCGCCCTCGTCGAGGTTGTCGCGGTCGCAGGAATAGACAATGGCGCCACGCTCCATGACCGCGAAATGGTCGCCGAGTTCGCGGGCAAAGTCGAGATATTGTTCGACCAGCACGATCGCGATTTTGCCGAGCGAGCGCAGATACGAAATGGCGCGGCCGATGTCCTTGATGATCGAAGGCTGAATGCCCTCGGTCGGCTCGTCGAGCAGCAGGAGCCGCGGCCGCATCACCAGCGCCCGCCCGATGGCAAGCTGCTGCTGCTGGCCGCCGGAGAGGTCGCCGCCGCGCCGCCGCAGCATGTCCTTGAGGATCGGAAACAGCGTGAAGACGTCGGCCGGTATGGTGCGTTCGTCGCGCTTGAGCGGCGCAAAGCCGGTGCGCAGGTTTTCCTCCACCGTCAGCAGCGGAAAGATTTCGCGGCCTTGCGGAACATAGGAGATGCCGCGCCGCGCCCGCTCCGGCGGCCGCAGCGCCGTGATGTTTTCGCCTTCCCAGGTAATCGTTCCCCGCGTGACCGAATGCTGGCCGGCGAGCGCGTCGAGGAGGCTGGTTTTGCCTACGCCATTTCTGCCCAGCACGCAGGTCACTTTGCCGGGCTCCGCCTTAAGCGAAACCGTGCGCAGCGCCTGCGCCGCGCCGTAGTGGAGGTCGATGCCATTGACGTCGAGCATTCGCTATCGCCCCAAATATACTTCGACCACCCGCTCGTTCGCCGACACCTGATCGATCGTGCCTTCGGCGAGCACCGAGCCTTCGTGCAGGCACGTGACCTTGACGCCAAGCTCGCGCACGAACGCCATGTCATGCTCGACCACGACGACCGTGCGATCGCGGTTGATCTCTTTGAGCAACTCGGCGGTCTGTTGCGTCTCCACATCGGTCATGCCGGCGACCGGCTCATCCACCAGCAGCAGTTTCGGCTCCTGCGCCAGCAGCATGCCGATTTCGAGCCATTGCCTTTGGCCGTGCGAAAGGCTGGCGGCCAAACGGTCGCGCACCGCCGTCAGGCGAATGATCTGCAACAGCTCGTCAATGCGGCGCCGCTCGGCCGGGCTTTCCTGCCACCACAAGGTAGCGCGGGCGCGCCGGTCGGCTTTGAGCGCAAGTTCGAGATTAGTCGTTGACAGTGTGGCTCTCGAACACCGTCGGCTTCTGGAACTTCCGGCCGATGCCGAGTTCCGCAATCTCGGCTTCATCGAGCTTCGTGAGATTGTAGGAGCCATCGAACAGAACGTCGCCGAGATCCGGCCGAGTCTTGCCGGTGACGACGTCCATCATCGTCGTCTGCCGGCGCCATTCGGGCCGATGATGGCGCGCATCTCGCCGGATACGATGGCGAAGGAACGATTATTAAGCGCCCGAAAGCCGTCGAACGAGACGGTGACGCCGTTCAGATAAGCAGTGAGGTCGTCAGCGCTTCCATGGCTTGAAGCTCATTCCGCCGGCAGCGGCTCGGTCACGCCATCCTCGGCAGCGGCCGACGCGCGATCGCGGCGCAGTGCGGTCCAATGATAGAGCGTGCCAACGATGCCGCGCGGCAACAGCAGTGTCACCGCGATAAAGAGTGCGCCCGACACGGTGAACAGCCAATACGGCGAGAAAGCCAGAGAGGTGCAATACGTACTGGCGTAGTTGACGAGGACCGCTCCGAGTGCGGCGCCGGTGGAACGTTCCGCGGCCCCCGACCGCGACCCAGATCACAGCCTCGATGGAATTGCCGGGAGCCAATTCGCTCGGATTGATGATGCCGACCTGCGGGACGTAAAGCGCGCCGGCGACGCCTGCCATGCAGGCCGACAGCGTGAACACGAACAGTTTGGGAATCGAGCGCGGTAACCGAGAAACCGTGTCCGCGCTTCGGCGTCGCGGATCGCGATCAGCACCTTACCGAATTTCGACGTGACGATGGCCCGGCAGAGGAGAAAGGCGATCATCAGCGCCACGCAGGAGACCGAGAACAGCGCGTTGCGGGTCGCCTCCGCCTGCACGTTGAAGCCAAGAATGTCTTTGAAATCGGTAAGACCGTTATTGCCGCCGAAACCGAAGTTGTTACGGAAGAAGCCGAGCATGAGCGCGAACGTCAGCGCCTGGGTGATGATCGAGAGATAGACGCCGGTGACGCGGCTGCGAAAAACAAACCAGCCGAAGACAAAGGCGAGCACGCCGGGTACCAGCACGACCATGAGGAGCGCGTACGGGAAAAACTGGAAGCCATACCAGTAGATCGGCAGCTCCTTCCAGTTCAGGCACACCATGAAATCCGGCAGGATCGGATCGGCATAGACGCCGCGGGTGCCGATCTGGCGCATCAGATACATGCCCATGGCGTAGCCGCCGAGCGCGAAGAACGCGCCGTGGCCAAGCGAAAGAAGTACAAAATCCCAGATCAGGTCGATCGACAGTGCCAGCAGCGCATAGCAGAGTGTTCTTCCCGAACAGCGCGACCGATCAAGCGGAACATGAAAGTCGGAGGATGGCGGCAGTGCAGATTGAGTATGGGTACGCCGATGGCAATCAGCGCGACGACGATCAGGAAGATCGTCGCGCCGCGATCGATGGAGCGAATGAGGATGTGCGTGGTCATGCCTCAACCGCTCGACCCTTCAGCGCGAACATCCGCGCGTGGACGCTTCTGAATGAACAGAATTATGAGCACAAGTATCGCGATCTTGCCAAGCACTGCGCCGGCGTAGGGTTCGAGGAATTTGTTGGCGATCCCGAGTAGAAGGAGCCAACAAGCGTGCCCCACAAGTTGCCGACACCACCAAATACTACGACCATGAAACTGTCGATAATATAGCCCTGGCCGAGATTGGGGCTAACGTTATCGATCTGCGACAGCGCCACGCCGGCCATGCCGGCGATGCCAGCCGAGCCCGAAGGTGAGTGCGTCGACGCGGCTGGTGCGGATGCCCGTCGAGGCAGCCATCGGACGATTTTGCGTGACCGCACGCGTCTGAGTCCGAAGCGCGTGAAGCGAAGCAGCGCCAGTAGCGCGACGAACACCGCGAGAGCAAAGCAGATGATCCACAGGCGGTTATAGGTGATAGTAATGCCGCCGACATCGAACACGCCGCTCATCCACGACGGATTGCCGACCTCACGATTATTCAGCGCCGAATAAGGTCGCACCGCCTGCTGCAGGATCAAGGAAAGACCGCACGTCGCCAGCAATGTCTCGAGCGGCCGTCCATAGAGGAAGCGGATGATCGATCGCTCGATGGCAATGCCGATCAGGCCGGCGACCAGGAAGGAGAGCGGAATAGCAATGCAAGCGAAGTATCGAACAACGCCGGATATGGGTGCGATATCGATCCTGCACCACAAAGGTCGCATAGGCACCGAGCATGACCATCTCGCCGTGCGCCATATTGATGACGCCCATCACGCCGAAGGTGATCGCAAGACCAATGGCGGCGAGCAGCAGAACCGAGCCGAGAGAAATACCGTACCAGGCGTTCTGTACCGCCTCCCACAACACGAGACAATTCTTGATCGCCGCGATTGCTGTGGACGCGCTGCTCATGACCGGCGCGGAGGTGTCCGCTGGCAGGCTGGAGAGCAGCCCCGAAAGCTTCCTGGTCGGCGCGCTGACGAAGGATGTCGACGGCAGCGAGCTTTTCTTCGTCGCTCGCCTTGCCGCCGGATAGAATCGTCCGGCACGCGCTTCCGTCATCGCGCGCTTGATGGCCGGATCTTGTTCCTTGGCGAGTGCAATCTCCAAAGTCGCCAGCGCGCTTGCCCTGCGCGACTCAATACAGACTGGGCGGCGTCGTATCGCGCGCCGGGATCCTTGGCGAGGAGGGTAAGCCCGCCAATCGCAGCCTCAAGGGCGCCTCGAGTCGATTGTTGAGGCGGACTACATCAACGTCGGCCGGCGCCGCACCCGCGAGCGGCTGTCCGGTGGCGGCATCGATCAGCTTGCCGAAATCATCTTTGATATAGACCGCCTTGCGCTCGGCGCTGAACGCCAACGTGCCGTCCTGCAAGGCGCGAATAATGGTTTCAGCCCGCGGATCGCCGCTGGCGGCAACATCGTTGATGCCGGTACTGGTCTCGCTGAAATCGTCGGCGGTAAAATGAGCGAGTGCTTCGTCAAGGCTTGCGGCGTGCGCGCTCGCGCAGCCGAGCGCACAGCTCAAGGCCAATAGCAAAGCGACGAGGCAAGCTCGGTAAAGACGCATCGCAAGGTTCCCGGCCTTGATGATGCGGGAAGGCGATACGCTGCCTTCCCGCGAGGTCACTATAGCAGCGTCGTCGTTTACGAGGCCCCGCCGCACTTCTTGGTTACGGTGTTGTAGTTGCCGCACTTGAGCGTAACCCAATCGCCAATGAGATCTTTCGATCCGGGCAGGTAGGCCGACCAGGCGGCGCCGGGTACTAGCCCCTTGGTCTTCCACACCACGTCGAACTGACCATCGCCTCTGACCTCGCCGATGAACACCGGCTTGGTGATGTGATGGTTCGGCAGCAACTCCGAGATGCCGCCGGTGAGGTTCGGCGCTTTGGTGCCGGGCAGCGCTTCGATCACCTTGTCGGCGTCGGTCGTTTCGTTTCCGACCGCCTTGACCCCCCGCATGTGTGAAGCCGATGTAGTGGGCCTCCATTGGATCATTGGTGGTGCGTTTTTGGGTTCTTGGTGAACGCGTGCCACTCTTTGATGAAGGCCTCGTTCTTCGGATCCTTGATCGACTCGAAGTAGTTCCAGGCGGCGAGGTGGCCGACCAGCGGCTTGGTATCGAGACCGGCAAGTTCCTCTTCGCCGACCGAGAATGCGACGACGGGAATGTCGGTTGCTTTGATGCCTTGGTTGCCGAGTTCCTTGTAGAAGGGAACATTGGCGTCGCCGTTAATGGTGGACACCACCGCCGTCTTGCCCGCAGGCCGAGCCGAACGCCTTGATTTTGGAGACTTCGGTCTGCCAGTCGGCGAAGCCGAACGGCGTGTAGTTGATCAGGATGTCCGCGGGGGCAACCTTGAGCACGTCCTTGAGGTAAGCTTCGAGGATTCTGTTGGTGGTGCGCGGATAGACGTAGTCGGTGCCTTCCAGCACCCAGCGCTTCACATTGCCGCCTTCCGCGCCCGCGAGATAATCAACCGCCGGAATCGCCTGCTGGTTCGGTGCGGCGCCGGTGTAGATCACGTTGCGCTCACTCTCCTCACCCTCGTACTGCACCGGATAGAACAGCAGGCTGTTCAGCTCCTTGAACACCGGCAGCACCGATTTGCGCGACACCGATGTCCAGCAGCCGAACACGACGGCGACTTTGTCCTTGCTGATCAGCTCGCGGGCTTTTTCCGCGAACAACGGCCAGTTCGAGGCCGGATCGACCACGACGGCCTCGAGCTTCTTGCCGAGCACGCCGCCCTTCTTGTTCTGCTCGTCGATGAGCATGAGCACGACGTCCTTCAGCGTCGTCTCGCTGATGGCCATGGTGCCCGAATACCTCGAATGGAGAACGCCGACCTTGATCGTATCCTCGGCCCGAGCGGGCAGCGCCGCCGTGAGGCCCAAGGCAAGACCCGCCGCGGCGGCAAGCCAGCGGCGTCCCGGCGGTCGCTCGGCGACCGCGCCTATGGAATTGAGCATCGCGATTTCCTCTGTTTGACGCGCGCACCGGCCGGACGCCGTCCCGCGGAGAAAATCGCAAGGAGCGTGGAATCAATGATCGGCGCTAAACCCTTGCTTTCAAGGCACAATTCGCATGTGACCCATGCAACCGACGCTAGTCGCGCCCATTAAATCCGAATCGCGTGAGCGCACCGCCTATTAGCTAGGCAGCACAATAAAAATGATCGGGAAATTGTGATGAAAAAATAGGCAGACAGCAAAAGCGGTTTGTGACAATACCATGACTGATTTCGTCAGCCGGCGCGTGTTTTTTCTGTTGAATGGGCCCATTGCGACGCGGCCGGTATCGTCTTTAACGGCCGTTTCTTCGAGTTCTTCGATTGGGCACGTGGACGCTGTTCGAAGCGGCCCAGGGCGTAAAGTCGTCCGAATTGGCAAGCGTCTTCGAAATCGCCGGCATTCCGCTGGTCGACGCCAGCGCACGTTTTCTCGCCGGCGCGATTTGGCGAAGTGGTGGTGCACTCGTCGAAGGTGAAGGAGTTCCGCCGTACAAGCTTCGACGTCGAGCACAGTTTGTCTGTGCGCGGAGCCGTCGCCGTCGAGGGCCGCGACGCGCGTGTGGACCGGTCAATGCGAACGATGCTCGGGTGGTCCGACCTGAACCGATACCGGATGCCGTTATCGCGCGTTTTCGAAACAGTGACTCCGGCTAAGCGGCATCTGAAATGACGCGTCCGATTTGAACAGTGCCACGCATGCTGATATGAAAGTCCGCACAAATAGAGAAAAGCGATTAAGGGCCCGCATGACGCGTATTCTTCAGCTTACGCTCAATGGCCGCGCTCGCAGCGATGCGGTTTCTGAGAATTTGTTGCTGCTGGATTATTTGCGGGAAACCGTCGGCCTTACCGGAACGAAAACGGGGTGCGATGGCGGCGAGTGCGGCGCGTGTACCGTACTTGTTGACGATCAACCACGGTTGTCCTGCCTGACACTCGCGGCTGTGGTTGACGGAAAGCGCGTGGACACAGTGGATTCGCTCGTGACCGACGGACGTTTGTCGGCCGTGCAGCGCGGCTTTCATGAAAAGCTCGGTTCGCAGTGCGGCTATTGCACGCCGGGATTTATTATGGCTTCCGCCGGTCTGCTGCGGCGTAACCCGCGCCCAGCGAAGCTGAAATCCGCGAAGCGCTTGGCAGCAACATCTGTCGCTGTACCGGCTATGTGAAAATCATCGAGGCGGTGAAACATGCTGCCGATTTACATGCAGTTGGTGGGTCACCCTGAGCGGGGCGAAAAGTCAAACTTGAGCGGGGGGGGAAACTAAAATGAACGAGATCGTGCCGGCCCATACGATCGGTGACTACGTACCGCTGGTGGACGGTCCAGAGAAAGTTTCCGGTCGTGCCAAATTCA
>CAWHPC010000028.1:0-3098 GCA_963831165.1 uncultured Alphaproteobacteria bacterium | reverse complement strand
CCTGCCCCGCGCAGCGGGGAAGGGGGACCGCGCGTAAGCGCGGTGGAAGGGGCCTCGGCGGTAACGTGAACCTCTCTGCTGCACGCCCCCTCCACCATGCTTCGCATGGTCCCCCTCCCCCGCTGCGCTTCGCTCCGCGGGGGCGGATTAGGCGCGGCCCGTCAGCAGCGCTTCGAGCTTGTCGATGCTCTGGCCCCAGCCGTATTCCATGCCTTGCAGATACGGGATCGCCTTCTCGACCAAGGCGCTGCCGCGTGTGTGCAAGGTCAACTTGGTCTTGCCGCCCTCTTCGGCGAAGGTCACGGTGGTAAGCCCCGCGGTCATGGCATTGCCGTTCGCGTCCAGCGCCATGTTGGTGAAGACGAGCCGCTCCGGCGGAACGATCTCGCGGATTTCGCCCCTCATCGGATAGATGACGCCGTCGGGTGAACGCATATCGATGCGGATCACGCCGCCGACCCGCGAATCGATCTCGCAGCGCGGATTAGTGAAGCCCTTCGGCCCCCACCATTGCGCCAGCATCTGGGCGTCGGTCCAGGCCTTGAATACCAGCGTGCGCGGCGCATCAAAGATGCGCGTAATGGTGATTTCGCGTTCGGCGAGCGGTTTCGATTGAGTGGCGGCCATTTAATTCTCCAGTCACTTCAGCCGGCATGCGCGCGCTTGAGCGCGGCAAGGTCGAACTTCGTCATTGTCATCAGCGCCGCCATCACGCGCTCCGACTTGGCGCCGTCGGCGCCGGTCAAGAGTGCCGGCAGGATCGAGGGGACGACCTGCCAGGAGAGGCCGTATTTGTCTTTCAACCAGCCGCACCGGCTCTCCCGGCCGCCCGCGGTGAGTTTGCTCCAAAAGTAGTCGATCTCGTTTTGCGTGTCGCAAAACACCTGGAACGAAACTGCTTCGTTGAATTTGAACAACGGCCCGCCGTTGAGCGCAGTAAAAGTCTGTCCTTCGATTTCGAATTCGACGGTCAGCACCGAGCCGGGCTCTTTGCCGTGCACGTCGCAGCCTGCCTTGCCGTAACGGCTGATCTTGTTGATCCGGGAATTCGGAAACACCGCCGTATAGAATTTCGCCGCCTCTTCGGCTTGCGTGTCGAACCACAGACAGGGCGCGATCTTCTGCTTGATGGCCGGCATCTCACACTCCACGTCGGGTTGAGGCTCTCGGGCTGCGTTACTTCGCCTTCGCCAGACAGGCGTCCAGCCGATCGAACGTGCCGGTCCAGCCTTGCGTCATACCGCCGTGCGCCGCATCGAAGGTCTTTTGTTCCTCCGCTGTGGCATTGATGGGCGACCAGCGCAGCGTGACTTTTGTTTTGCCGTCCGGCTGCACCTCGAAGGTCACGGTGGTCAGCATTTCGAGCGGCCATGTCGGACTGAGCGGGTGGCGCGCCAGGCCGCCGGCTTCGTCAGAGAACGAGTGCACCCAGACCAGGCGTTCCGGCGCTGCGATCTCGCGATAGACGAATTTGGCCCACATCACCCGGCCGCCGGGATCGCGCATCGTGCCATGATAGGTTCCACCAATACGGAAATCCATTTTCGCGGCGACAATGGTGGAGCCCTTCGGCCCCCACCATTGCTTCATGCGGTCAGGCTCGGTGAAGCACTGCCACAGCAGCTCGCGCGGCGCATCGAACTCCCGCGAAATGACGAAGTCGGCACTTTTCGTAGCTACGGCCATCGTGTCCTCACCAATCGCACGCCGTTCACTGCATGTGTTGCTCGACGAGAACCATCCAGCCGACGCCGAATTTGTCGGCGAGCATGCCGAAGCGCGGCGAGAAGAACGTCTTGGCCATCGGCATCGTCACTTGCCCGCCATCCGCCAGCGCGCCGAATATCTTGTCGGCTTCGGCTTCGTCCTTCGCGGTGATCGTCAAGGCAAAGCCCTGGAAGTTCATTTTGCCCTGACAGCGTCCGTCCGACATCAGGACCGCGGTGTCGCCGATCCGCACCTGCGCGTGCATGACTTTGTTCTCGGCGCCGGGCGTCATCATCGACTGGTCGGGCGCGTCCTTGAAACGCATCAGCATCGTGGGCTCGGCGCCGACCGCCTTCTTGTAGAACGCCAGCGCTTCCTCGCATTTGCCATCGAAGAACAGATACGGTTGCACGTTCATCGCTGACTCCTCTTTCGTGGGGTCTCGGCTTCTACCATGCCCGCGACATGCCGTTCGAGGCGTCCCAATGTCTCGGTCAGGCCCTTGTCGGCGCCGTATTCCTTGATCACGCGCTCGCGCTCCGCCGCCGACGGGAAATCCATGCGCATGGTGATGCGGGTCCAGGCGCCGAGATCGTCGAACGTGACGGTGGTCGTAAAACGCACCGGCTCGACGTCCTCGCCGCCGCCGTGGCGGTAGACGATGCGTTCGGGTGGCACGATTTCTTCGTAGGTGATCCTGTTCTGGTAATCCCGGCCGTCGGGGCCGTGCATGACGAAGCGCCAGATGCCGCCCGGGCGGATGTCGAAGCTCGACGTCGTCGTCGTGAATTCGTTGGGTCCCCACCATTGCGCAAGGTGCTTAGGGTCGGTCCAGACCGAAAACACGAGATCGCGCCGCGCGTCGAACTCGCGGATGCCGATAATCGACCGCGGTTCGCTTTCGATGTCGAGGCTATTTCTTGCGGCCATGTTTCTTGTCCTTTGGCTCAGGCGCTTTGGTTTGCAGCTTTTTCAGATAGTCGTCGAGGCGATCGAAGCTCTCGTCGAAAAAGCGGCGATAATGTTCGAGCCAATCGTCGATATCCTTGAGCGCGCGCGGCTCGATCCGGCAGGGCCGCCATTGCGCCGCGCGGCTGCGCGCGATGAGGCCAGCGCGTTCCAGCACCTTGAGATGCTTGGAGACCGCCGGCAGGCTCATGGCGAAGGGTTTTGCCAGCTCCGTCACGGCCGTTTCGCCGAGCGCAAGCCGGGCGAGGATGGCGCGGCGGGTGGGGTCGGCGAGGGCGGCGAAGGTGGTATCGAGGTTCAACTTGACCATCCGGTTAAATAACCGAATGGTTTAATACAGGCGCCAGAACCCTTTTGTCAAGCCGAAGTCGCTGGTGCAGATTTGCGCCTCAGCGCAGCCGCTCCAAAATACTCACATAATT
>CAWHPC010000027.1:0-11504 GCA_963831165.1 uncultured Alphaproteobacteria bacterium | reverse complement strand
GTTTCATGATCCCGGCGCCCGTATTCAATCCGTTCGAATGTTAGTGGAGCGCCGGCACCTGCGCCAGCGCGATCGGGCCGCGACGTGAATTCAACCGGACGCGCGTGCCCTGCCCGGCAACTCTTGCTATGATGTCCGCAAGACTGCCGGGAGGATATCGATGCGACGGTTCTTCGCTATTGCGGCCATCGCCGCCGCCTTGCAATTCACCGGCGCCGCGCAGGCGCAACAAGCCTATCCGACGCGCACGGTTCGGCTGATCCTGCCGTTCGGTCCCGCCAGCGCGACCGACATCACCGCGCGGCTGTTCGCGGACCGGTTGACCCAACGCTGGGGCAAGTCGGTCGTGGTTGAAAATCGTCCCGGCGGCGACGGCCTGGTTTCGCTCAAGACCTTCGTCGACGCCCATGACGACCACACGCTCTTCTTCGGGCCGGCCGGCGCATTCCTGGTTCATCTCTACGACCCGGACGCGCCGCCCTACGATTTGAGCGATATCGTCCCGATCGTCCAGATTTATGTCACCGTGCTGGCGATCTCGGTGCCGGCATCGCTCAATGTCAACACCATCGGCGAACTGGTGGCGCTGGCGCGCGCCGAGCCGGGCAAGCTCAATGTCGCGGCCGCCTCCGGCAATTCCGACTTTTTGATATTCGGCTTCTTCAAGAGCATGGACTTGCAGATCGTCAAGGTCCCTTACCGCGACATCATGCAGGCGCCGAACGATCTTGCCGAAAACCGTATCCAGGTGCTGTCGACTTCGCTGGCGGTGACGCAGCCGCTGAAGCAGGCCGGGCGCATCAAGGTCTTGATCGTCACCAGCAAGCAACGCGCGCAAGGCGCGCCGGAAATCCCGACCGCCGCCGAGGCCGGCTATCCGGCGCTGACCATGGAAACCGCCGGCGGCCTGTACGGACCCAAGAGCATGCCGGACAATTTACGCGAAAGCATCGCCGCCGACTGGCGCAACATCGCCGAGCAGGATCCGGTGATCAAACAACGGCTCGCCGACACCGGCCAGATCATGACGCTGCGCGGCCCGACCGAATTCGCCAAAAGCATCAAGGAGCAAAACGATCAACTCACCGCCATCGCCAAGACGCTCGGCCTCAAGACGGCGCAGTGAACGGGTGACCGGGTGACGGCAACGGCCGTGCGATCCGCGAGCAAGGTTCCCGAAGTCACGCTCGTCTTCTGGGTCATCAAGATCGCGGCAACGACGCTCGGCGAGACCGGCGGCGACACCGTGACGATGACGTTGAACTGGGGCTACCTCGTCGGCACCGCCATATTCTTCTCGCTGCTTGTCGTGCTGGTGGTCGGCCAGATCGCGGCGAATAAATTTCATCCGTCGCTGTACTGGTTAACGATCGTCGCTTCGACCACCGCCGGCACCACCATGGCCGATTTTGCCGACCGCTCTCTGGGCGTGGGTTATGCCGGAGGAACGTCGATCCTGTTTGTCTGCCTGATCGCCGTGCTCGGCGCCTGGTACCGGTCGGTGGGCTCGATCTCGGTGGCCACCGTCGCCACGCCAAAAGTCGAAGTCTTCTACTGGGCCGCGATCACGTTTTCGCAGACGCTGGGGACGGCGCTCGGCGATTGGACGGCCGACGATACCGGCCTCGGCTATGACGGCGGCGCACTCGTCTTCGCAGCCGCTTTGGCGGTGATTGCTGCGATCTATTTTTGGACGAACGCGTCGCGGGTGTTTTTGTTCTGGGCCGCGTTTATCCTGACGCGGCCGCTCGGCGCCACCGTCGGCGATTTCCTCGACAAGCCGGTGAGCGACGGCGGCTTGGCCTTGAGCCGGCCGATCGCCTCGGCGGTGATCGGGGCCTTTATTATCGCCTGCATTATCGTGCTGCCGCAGCGGGCGGGCCGGCATCCGGGTCAATCGGAGACGGCAGGATGACATGCGCTGCAATGCGCGCTCCCGACCTTAAGCCTTGCGAACGCGTCTTTCGTGGAAATGCCACCAGATCACGATGCCAATTCCAAGCACCGCGCCGACGATCAGCACAAGAATCAAAGCCGAGTTTTCGATCCAGGCAATCGCGGGAATGCCAAGCGCCATGATGAGGCCAAGCAGACAAACTTGCCATGACAGGACGTGCACACCCGCCGTGAAGGTGCCCAGCGTCAGCAAGGTGAAAATGGCGAGCCCGGTGGCGCTGGCACTGAAATTCCTCTGCACGCTGGCCAGCAGCATCATGTTCATCACCAGCAGGAACGCGAACCAGTGCAGCGCCTGCGTCGCGACCAGCCGTATTCGCGCAGCGCTGTCGCTCGCGCTCTGCCAACCGGCGCCGACACAGACCAGCGCAATCAGCGGCGCAAGAATTTCCCAGTAACCGGTAATCGGTTGTTTCGAAAAACTCGTATAGGCGACGCCGACCGTCGTCAGGATCAATACCAGGCTGAACGGCAGCTCTCTGATCCAAAAACTCAAGTGCAGCAGATGGCGATATGGCGCGGCATGCGAACCGACTGATGGGACGGTCGGACCTGGCTCTGCATTGCTCATCGCGCCTGCTCCGGGCTTCCAGCGAATGCTCTTACCGCTCAGAGTAGATCACGTGCAGCGGCAATGCCACCGCCCGCGCTGCCGCGCGATCCGCCGCACGCTGGTTCGGCTGCGATGCAACGCACAACTTGCCGCGAAATCTGCTACGTTCCGCGGCGCGTGCAGGCTGGTCATGAGCTTTGAGGGCGGCCGGTGAAGCGGCGGGATTTCATCGCAATACTGGGCGGCGCGGCTGCGACGTGGCCCCTCCCAGCGCGTGCACAGCAGCCGGCGCTGCCGGTGGTCGGGGTTATTAGCGGCCAGTCGGGCAAGCGCGCAGCAGCCGGGCAAGCTGCCGACCATCGGGCTCCTGGGCGGAGACGCTTCAGTCTGGAGTCCATGGACGGACGCTTTTGCGAGGCGATTGCGCGAACTCGGCTGGATCGAGGGTCGCACCGTTGAGATCGAGTATCGTTGGGCGGAGGGCCGCCACGAGCGCGAGGCCGAGATCGCGGCCGAATTTGTCCGCCTTAAGGTCGACCTCATTGTCACGAACGGAAGCGCCGTCCCCGCAGTAAAGCAGGCGACATCGGACATCCCCATCGTCTTTGCAATCGCGGTCGATCCGGTCGGCGGCGGCCTGGTCGCAAGTTTGGCACGACCGGGCGGTAACGTCACTGGATTGTCGGTCCAGGAGACCGATACTGCCGGCAAGCGGCTCGAACTATTGCGCGAGGTTGTCCCTCGTCTCCACCGGCTGGCAATCATGTTTGATGGTGGCTATCCCTCAGCCGTGCAGGAGGCGGGTGAGGTTCAGGCTGCGGCTCGCACGCTCGGGCTCGAAGTCGCGCCACTTGAAATCCGACGAGCCGAGGATATTGCATCCGCCTTCGAAGCGCTTAAGGCCCATCCGGACGCGCTTTACGTCGTGGTCGATAATCTCGTCTCCACCAACCGCACGCGCATCATCACTTCTGCGCTCGGCGCACGGCTGCCGACGATCTTCAATGTCCGCGAGTATGTCCAAGTCGGTGGCCTCATGTCCTACGGAGCAAACTACTCGGATTTGTTCCGGCGCACCGCCGAGTTAGTCGACAAAATTCTGCGCGGGACGAAGCCTGGCGACATCCCGGTCGAGCAGCCGACCAAGTTCGATCTCGTCATCAATCTCACGACCGCCAAGGCGCTTGGTCTCACTGTTCCGCACAACTTGCTCGTGCTCGCCGATGAGGTGATCGAATGAAGCGGCGCATTTTCCATCCTGCCCCGCGAAGCGGGGAAGGGGGACCGCCCGAAGGGCGGTGGAAGGGGCCTCGGCTGCGAGGTTATCTCTTTGCTGTACGCCCCCTCCACCATGCTTCGCATGGTCCCCCTCCCCCGCTCCGCATTCGCTTCGCGGGGGCGGAGGCAGATCATGCGATCCGCCGCACGCTGGTGATTTCGCTGCCGGCTGCCCCGATGCGGTCGATGGCCTCGGCGATCGGCTCGATGGCGACCGCCATATGATAGGCGTTGGCGTGGAGAAGCGTTGCATCGTCGCGGACGATGGCGACGTGGCCCTGCCAGAACACGAGATCGCCGCGCTCCACACCCAAATCATCGGGACGCTCCTGGACCAGTGTTCCGAACGTCGCTTCCTGCATGTCGCTGTCGCGCGGGCACGATATGCCGCAAGCCGAAAGCGCGATCTGCACCAGGCCCGAACAGTCGAGCCCGAGCGCGGTCTTGCCGCCCCACAGATACGGCACGCCCAAAAAGCGCTCCGCCACCGCGACGAAGTCGGATTCGTTTTCGCCGACCGGTTTGAGATGGGCCGCCGGCACATGCGCGCCGCTTTGCGTCATCGCCATGCGATCGCGGGTGCGGACGATGACAAGCTTGGCGCCGAACGGCAGCGCTTCGATGGGCGGCAGTTTGATCGACGATCCGGGAAACGTAAGTGTGCGCGGCACCGCGACTTTGTGCGTCGGCAGAGCGCCTGCCAGCGCGAGCGCGTTCAACGGCAGCCAGCCGACGTAATTGTCGGCGGCAAGCTGGCCCCAGGCCCAGCCTTCCGCATCCATATCGTAGACCGCGACGCGCTCGCCCTTGAGCGCTTCGGTCAAGAGCGTCGCATCGTGCCGCGGCTCGCGATGTAGCGGGGCCTGCGGCGCGACGACTTCCATCATACGGCCTTCGACGTAACGCTGTGCCGCCACCTTGCCTTCGAGAAATTTCGCCGCGACATCGGCGCGGGCCGGCGTGATGCGGGGATCGAAGGCGCGCATCGCGTTCGGCTCAGCCGTGGCGCGCGGCGAGCAGCGCATAGAGCGCGCGCGCCGCCTGGCACTCGCCGCCTTCGGGCCGCCCGGCTTTGGCGGTCGGCGTCCAGGCGAACAGATCGACATGCAGCCAGGATTTGGCGGTGACGAAGCGGCGCATGAACAAGGCCGCGGTGATGGCGCCGCCTTGGCTGCCGCCGACATTGTTGATGTCGGCCGTCTTCGATTCGAGCATCGTCTCGTAGGGCCGCCACAGCGGCAGCCGCCACAGCGGATCGTTCTCGGCGCCGGCACGGCGCATCAGCTCGGCGGCGAGCGCATCGTCGTCGGTGAAAAAGGCCGCCACGTCGGGGCCGAGCGCAACCCGGGCGGCGCCGGTCAGCGTTGCGAAGTCGGCGATCAGCTCGGGCTTGTCCTCGTCGGCGAGCGCCAGCGCGTCGGCGAGGATGAGCCGGCCCTCGGCATCGGTATTGCCGATCTCCACCGTAATTCCCTTGCGCGAGGTATAGATGTCGCGCGGGCGGAAACTTGCCCCCGCGATGGAATTCTCCACCGCCGGAATGAGGACGCGCAACCGCACCTTCAACCCGCGCGCCATGATCATATGTGCCAGCGCCAGCGCGGTGGCCGCGCCGCCCATGTCCTTTTTCATATTGAGCATGCCGGTGTCGGGCTTGATGTCGAGCCCGCCGGTATCGAAGCAGACGCCCTTGCCGACCAGCGTCACGCGCGGATGCTTGTCGTCACCCCACGACATATCGATCAGCCGCGGCGAGCCGGCTGCGGCGCGGCCGACCGCGTGAATGAGCGGAAAATTTTTCTCCAACAGCTCGTCGCCGACCACGGCGCCGACCGTGGCGGAGTGGCGCGCGGCGAGCTTGCGCGCCGCCTGTTCGAGTTGCGCCGGGCCCATGTCGTTTGCCGGCGTGTTGATCAGGTCGCGCGCCAGCGTCACGCCGTCGACGACGCGTTGCAGATCGTCACGGTCGAGGCTCTGCGGCAGATCGAGCTTGACCGCGCGCGCTTCGGCCTTGCGGTAGCGCGTGTAACGATAGGCGCCGAGCGCGAAGGCGAGCGCGGCGAGCCGCGCATCGTGCGGCTCGTTGGCGAAGCGGTAAACGCCGTCCGGCAATTGCTGCGCCAAGCGGCCGGGCAGAAACGGGTCCTTGGCTTCGTCGCCGCCTTCGAGCCCGAACAGCACGCCGCCGAGCCCTTTCTTGCCGGGCTTGGCGGGCAGCATGAGATGGCGGCCGGCCTTCGGCTCGAAGCCGGCGGCATCGGCGAAAGCGCAAGCCTCCGTGCCGAGCGTTTTGCGCACATCCGGATAGCTCGCCGCGGTGACGAACCAGATCGGCACCGCGTCCGCCGTAGCGCGCGCAACGAAGATGGAGTCCATCGACTGGCCTGCGCTTTTAAAAAGCTGCGTCCTGCTAGCATGTCGGTTGGGGGTCGGAAAGCACAGCGCGCTCCCTCTCCCCGCGTGCGGGGAGAGGGTGGGGTGGTCCAAACCGGCTACATGGGTAACAGAATAGACCGGCGACATGGGTAACAGGTCAACTGATCGGCGGGGAGGACCTTGCCGATGGTTTGGAGAAAGACCTGTGCCATGGAAGAGCGGATGCGATTTGTGGTGGCGGCTGTGGAAAACGCGGAGGCATTTGCGGCTTTGTGTCGACGCTTCGGGGTGAGCCGGCGGATCGGTTACAAATGGCTTGCGCGCTATCGAGAAGCAGGCGTCGAAGGCCTGAGGGAGCGCTCGCGGGCGCCGCTGCATCATCAGCAAGCGCTGACGGAGCGGATCGCCGCGCAATGCATTGCGGTGCGGCGTGCCAATCCGACCTGGGGTCCGGTGAAGGTGCGCAGTTGGCTTGAGGAGCGCAGGCCGCGGACACGGTGGCCGGCATCGAGCACGATCGGAGAGTTGTTCGATCGCGAAGGCTTGACGGTCAAGCGCCGTCTGCGCCGGCACAGCCCGCCGTCGAGCGCGCCGTTTGCGCAATGCGCCGCAGCCAACGATACCTGGTGCATCGACTTCAAAGGCTGGTTCGTCACCGGCGACGGTGCGCGTTGCGAGCCGCTGACGCTGAGCGATGCCCATAGCCGCTATTTGTTGCGCTGCCAGGCGATGGCGCACACCGATGCCGAGCATGTGTGGCCGGTGCTCTATGCGGCGTTCCGCGAGTTCGGCCTGCCGCTTAGGCTGCGCTCCGACAACGGCCCGCCGTTTGCGTCGTGCGGCGCCGGCGGCCTGTCGCAGCTCTCCGTCAAGGTGATCAAGGCCGGCGTCGTGCCCGAGCGTATCGCCCCCGGCAAGCCGCAGCAGAACGGTCGCTTGGAGCGGCTGCATCTGACGCTGTTGCAGGACACCGCCACGCCGCCGGCGCCTAGCTGGCGCGAGCAGCTTCAGCGCTTGCGCCGCTTCCAGCGCATCTACAACGACGAACGGCCGCACCAGGCGCTCGGCAACGACACCCCGGCCAAGCATTACGCCGCCTCGCCGCGGGCTTTCGACGGAATCCTTCGGGAGCCGAACTATGGAGCCGATCATGCGATCCGGCGCGTGCGCTACAACGGCGAGATCAGATGGCAGGGCAACACGGTCTACATCAGCGCCGCGTTGCTCGGCGAGCCAGTGGGCCTCATCGAAAATGCCGCCGACGGCTGGACAGTCTGTTATGGACCGATCGTCCTTGGCGTCATCGCACATGGCGGCGACCGACTGCGCAAACCCCAACAAACAGCCCGTGGACTTGTGGACAACGCTGCGCGTTGCCCACAGGGTCCACAGCCCCAACAGCAACAGCAGCACAGCTGAACAAAACGAGAAATGTGTAACCCATGTCGCCGGTCAGAACTGTTACCTATGTCGCCGGTTGCTCAGGGTGAGGGGGCCTCGCCGCCAGGCGCAGAATTGCGGCGCTCAGAATTGCGGAGAGGCCCCCTCACCCTCCCCCGATCAAGTCGGGGGTCGACCTCTCCCCGCGCGGCGGGGAGAGGTGAGAATAGAAATCCGTTCTCGCGACGCATGTGCGCCCGAGCTTTGCCACGCTAGTCCCAAGCAAGCCCTTTCCAAGCGCCTCCCCAAGAAGGGAGGCGGAGCGCCGAAAGGCGCAGTAGTCCAGGCCGCATCAGCGGATGCGGCCGCGCGCCACGCGAACGAATGTTGCCACTCGCCCGCGCTTCGGGCGCGCGCGCCTATCGGCGCTCCACCGCGGTCTCGCTTTGGCGAATTAACGCCTCAGCTCAGCTCCAGCCGCGCTTCCTGGGTTCGGCGTCATCGGGTGTCACCCGCATCTTCCCCTATCCCAGTCCAGCGAGCTCCTCGCAGGCCGGTCCATTCTGCCGGCCGGGCGGTGTCCGGAGCCGCCCGGGAGCGTGGTCACGAACCGCGCCCGCGGGAACCGCACTCGCTCCGTTTCAAGGATCGTCTCTAGAAACGCCCTTCAGGTGAGCGAGATTCACCCAATGTAACTGAAGCGGGGACAGATGTCAAGATCACGTCTCCGTTACCGTGACGGATTCCAAAGTCGTCGTGCCCGGGCTTGGCCCGCGTACCCGTGCTGAGGATCGGCCCGGCGCGGACAAGGCAGTTAAATGCAGTGTCACCGTAATCCCGCCACTTCGAGAACGCCCGTCCCCGTCAGATTTGGACCCGTGCACAAGGCATCCTCTCCGGGTAAATTCCCGGAGAGAAAGGCTTTCAATATGTCCGAAGGTGAGGGGGCACCTAACGCTACCCGCTGGCAGCCATCAATCGGCGATCTTATGGCGATCATCGCAATCGTCATGGGCGTGGTCGTGTATCTGACTCAACCCGATTGGAAGATCGGCGGATTTCTCGTATTCGTTGCGATTGCGCTGGTCACTTTTGCGGCGCTCCGCCATCCCTCGCATTCAATCTTGCGAACATTGGTCGCCGTTGGCGTCGTCGGCATCTTTATCGCGCTCATCTGGCGACCGATCTGGACTAGCTTCCACAAAGACTATCCAAGAATTGCGCTCAATTGGCCAATCACGCTGAATCCTGCGCTTCCGCCGCCCGCATTGCCGTCGAACCCGCCTGACATGCCACCCCTGAACCTTCCAGGACCGCCGCTATCCAAGTGGGGAAAGGCGATGTTCTTGTGCGAATCTCCAACGGTGCCAGCCGATCCGCGAGGCCCCGAGGCCATCATCGCGGATATCAAAAGAAGCGCGGATATTTTTGGGAATGCCTTGGGTTTGTCGCTGGTCTTTAATCAGATACCTTATGGCTTCCGCTTCGACGTGACCGCGAACGGAACCGAAGGCGAATTGCGCTTAGGTGGAGTACAGAGATTTACCATTCAAGTGGAACGGGCGACCCAAGGAATTTTCGTGACAGCGACTATGGACATGCCCCTTGGCATACTGAGCATGATGCCAATTGAGCGGGATTCAGACAGTGCGAAGCTGTGGGCGAAGATTGTTGCACAATCCACGGGTATCCCGGAGGACAAATGCCGGATGCTCTAGATATCCTCTAGCCGCTGCAATGTCAGCGCGCGGACGATTGTGAGGTTCATGTGAACGACAATATCGAAAAAGTTCCGGAAGAGTGGCGCAACCATTCGACCAAACATCCAATTGCAGCATCGCGCTTAAGGCGCGGAGACCTTAGGCGACTGTATAAGCTCATTAATGACAAACAGATTGAATACCGAGACAAGTTTATGCCAGTTCTGCAACAGCAGCCGAACGAAACCTTAGAAGTGTTTGAGGCGCGAAAGAAACGAGTCTACAACTCGTTTGTCACGTCGATGACTATCCATACAACGAGTGACGCAATGTTACACGGTAACAATGAGCCATTTCTTGAAGAGGCGAACCTTCCAGATCGCATTCGGTCTATTTTCTTTAGCACCGCCTCGGTACCCCAAGGGGTTTTAGGCATCATACCCCCATGTAGAATTATCGTGTTCCTCGACTTCACAACACCGCCTCTCCTAGATTTCAGCAGACTGCCGACGTTACCAACCCCGAACGAGAGTAATTTTGAGATCGTCGCCGATAACCATTCATGGTTCGCTGCATCCAACGCTATACTCACTGAGTTTTTTGATGCGAGAAAAACAACACTTAACTGGCTTCATCGCGCTGCGATGTATGACCTGTTGCTAGTGCTCTTGGGTCTTCCGCTTTCCATTTGGGCTGTTTACCGCTTAAGCGAGGCGTTGGTGCGTGCACCAAAAATGCCATCAATAATAAGCTCCGCGATCTATATTTATGTCTTTCTGCTTTCTTTGTATATTTTTCGGGTGTTGTTCTCGTATTCAAGGTGGGTTTTTCCGAAGGTGGAACTAGAGACACAAGGATTGTCATCGCCGCTTCGTCACAGAAATGCATGGCTAGCGATTATGGCGCCGCTTGTGGTGGCCATCCTTTACGACGTGGGGAAAACCCTTTTCACGAACTAATGGAATGTCCTCTGTCTTAGCCAACACCAGATTATTCGACCATTCCGCCGACGCTCGCGACCAAATAGCAAGCGTAGGGCAGGCAAAGACGCAAAGCACCGTGGCCCACGTCGGCGTCAACGCAAACTATAAGTTAACCGTGGGCACGCTTCGCTTTGCCCACGTGAGCGCAGGAAACATTCACAGCCACGGCAGCAGCGAGGCGTGGATCACGTCGGGCAGGCCCTCGCCGCCGACCGAGCGGATGGCGAGGTCGACGTCGTTTAATCCGAAGCGGTGGGTGGTGACCAGCTCCAGCGGGAAGCGTTTCGAGGCCAATTGCGCCAGCGCCAGCTCGCAGGCTTTGTAGCTGTGGCCGCGCGCGCTCTTCATGGTGATGAATTTCACCGTGAATTTTTCCAGCGGAAAATTGGGAAACTGCGCCATTTCGCCCTGCGCCACGATCACGCCGCCCTTGCGCTTGAGCGCCTCGATGCCGAGCAGCATCGGAATGGTGCCGGCGCCGGCGGTGCAATCGAGCGAAACGTCGACGCCTTTGCCGCCGGTGATCGCCATGATGCGCGCCAGCGGATCTTCCTTGGTCACGTCGATGACGTGGTCGGCGCCGAGTTTCTTGGCGACCGAAAGGCGTGCCCGGTCATTCGCCGTGCCGGTGACGACGATCAGCGAGGCGCCGGCCTGCTTGCAGATCACCGTTTGCGACAGGCCCTGCTGGCCGGGGCCTTGGATCAGCACGGTCGAATTGTAGCCGACGCCGCCGTCGAACAGCGACCATTCGACGCCGTTCGCCATCGGCGTCACCAGGCCGGCAAGCTCGGCGGACACGCCGTCGGGCACGTGATGCAGCACGGCGTTCCACGGCAGATAGACGTATTGCGCGAAGCCGCCCCATAAATGCGGCGCCTTTTCCGCCGAGGTATAGCCGTAGCGGATCGCGTCGGGATTGGTGCGCCAGTTGGTGTTCTCGCAGTGCCGGTACTGGCCGGCATGGCACCACTCGCATTTGCCGCAACTGACATAGTGTTCGACAAACACGAGGTCGCCTTCCTTGAAACCCTTGCGTCGGGTGAATTCGCGGCCGGCTTTGGCGATGATGCCGATGTTCTCATGCCCCATGATGACCGGCGCCCCCGACGGCGGGTGTTTGTAGAGCTTGACGTCGGTGCCGCAGATGCCGCCGACCTCCATTTTCATGAGCGCCGAGTCTTCGGGGATATCCGGCATGGGATATTCGCGGATTTCGGTCTTGCTCGGCCCGGTACGCACCGCCGCCACTACTTTTTCGGCCACGAAAGATCACTC
>CAWHPC010000026.1:0-26671 GCA_963831165.1 uncultured Alphaproteobacteria bacterium | reverse complement strand
AACAACCCCGGCAGTTCGACGCCGCCGAATTTCGAGCTGATCAACTTTCAGCAGCTACTTCAGCAGAACAGCGGCACGCCATTTACGATTAGTGTTCCGGTCAACGGTCCCAACGGGCCAACCGCCACGCCCGGCACGGTGACCATCAGCGCCAATCCGGAGACAGGTGTTTCGAGTTCAACAGTCGTGAACTGGGTTGCCCAATCCAGTGGAACCTGGGAAACGCCCGCAAACTGGAGTGGCAACGGCGTACCGACTGCGCCGGAAACTGTCGACATCACTCTGCCAATCAAGGTGACAATCAAAGCGGCTGAGAACGTTTCCGGTCTGCTCATCGGCGCTGGCGCCATCCTCAACATCGTTTCCGGCGGCGCGCTCGAGTTGTCGAACGGGATTTCCAATTTCGGCACGTTCCAGCTCAATTCCTCCGGCGCCGATCCGACGCTGGCGATCAACGGAACGGTGTATCTGCTGGACGGCGGCGAGATCGCTCTGAAGGGCCCGACCGCCGAGAACCTGATCGTCGGCGTGGCCGGCACAGGCTCGACGCTCGTTAATGTCGACAATACCATCATCGGCAGCGGCACGATCGGTCAAGGCGACGGTTTGCTGACCTTGATCAACGGTGCGAACGGAACCATCGAAGCAAAGCCGTTTGCGGGCGATTCCGGACTGCTCGTCATTGATACCGGCAACGATGACACCAACTCCGGCGTGATTACGGCGGCGGCCGGCGGCACGCTGCAGATTGCGGACCACGTCACCAATTTCGGCCTCATCCAGGCCCTGGGTGCGGCACGTTCTGTCCTCGTCCGACCGCATCAACGCCAACACCATCGTGGCAGACGCGGCGGCGCAGAGGTTTCCCTCAAGGGTCATGTCATCAACGAGTTTGGCGCGGCCATCGCGGCTCTTGCCGGCGGATTGGTTCTTCTCGAAGACACGCGTCAACAACGGCAGCACCCACGGCGGCGTCATCGAGCGCCAGCGGGGCGGGAGCGCACGGTCGACCTCGAAACGGCGCTCATCCGCCACGGCACGCTGGAAACCAACGACGGAGGCGTCATTGAGACTACCAGGCGTCAAAGCACCTTTTTGAATGTCTGCATTGCCGACGGAAGCACCATTGACACCCGATCAGTTCACGTTCGTTGGACCTGCGCGGTACGACGACGCTCGACGGAACGGTAACGTTCAAAGGCGACGGCACGTTTGAGCTTCAGGGGCGCGGACGATCGTCGGACAAGCGCGCACCGTCGAACTGGACAATTTCGGCACCATCACCGGCGCCGGCAATATCGGTGGCGACGACCAGCATTTCGTGCTGGTCAACGAGCAATCCGGCACGATCGACGCCAACGGCCAGCTGACCCTCACCATCGACAATGACAGCCCAGGCAGCGCCGACACGCAGCCGAGCAACGCCGTCATCAACACGGGAACGATCGAGGCGACCGGGATCGGCGGACTGGCAATCGTCAACACGACGATCAGCAACGCCAGCGACGCGGCGCATAACACCGGCATCGTCGAAGTTGCCGCGGGCTCGCAGATCACTCTCGACAACGCGACCATCCTGCACGGGTCGGTGACAATCGCCGCCAGCGGCGAGATGCAGACAGCGAGCGGGACCACCAATACGATCGATACCGCGGAAGGTCAGGACAATCTTTCGACGCCTACACTCATCAATGCCGGCACGCTTCTCGTCAACGACAACAGTTCGCTAACGCTGGCAAGCCCGGACGCGATTGATAATTCCGGCACAATTACACTCAGCTCGACTGGCGACGCCACGTACCTCTACTTCGACCAGGCGGACGCGGGCATCAATGGCGGTGGGCATATTATTCTGTCCGACAGCACCGCAAACATCATCGCCGTCACGCAAAGCGGCGATCAGCTAACCAATTTCGACAACACCATCTCCGGCGCCGGCACCATCGGCACCGGCGGCATGGTTCTGGTCAACGACAGCGTCATCAATGCCAATCAACAGAATGCGGCGCTGACGCTCGATCCAATGTCGTTAACCAACACCGGCACGTTGGAAGCGACCGGCGGCGGCACGCTGGTAATCAGCGACACGACCGTCAGTAACGTCCCCTACTCTTTCAGCACGCTCACCGATCCGGCTGCCCCCAGCAACACCGGCGCCAGCGGCATCAATGATGCAGACCAGATCGTCGGCACTTACATCTCCAGCGGAAAGTCGAGTGGCTTTCTTTACGATGGCGGCAACTACATCACCCTTGACGACCCCGCGGCGACTGGCGGCACGTCCGCCAACGCCATCAACGATGCCGGCGAAGTCGTAGGCACCTACACCGACGCCACCGGCGCGCACGGCTTCCTCTTCAGCAACGGCAGCTACTCCACGTTGAACGATCCCTCGGCCACTAACGGCACTTTTGCCGAGGGCATCAACGATGCCGGCCAGGTCGTCGGCCATTATGACGCCAGCGGAAGCTCGCACGGCTTCCTGCGCAGCGGCAGCACCTACATCACCCTGGATGATCCGCTGGGTACCTTCGGCACGTCCGCGAATGGCATCAACGATGCCGGCGAGGTCGTAGGCACCTACACCGACGCCACCGGCGCGCACGGCTTCCTCTACAACAACGGCACCTACACGACGCTGAACGACCCCTTGGCCGCCAACGGCACTTTTGCCGAAGGGATCAACGATGCTGGCCAGGTCGTCGGCTATTATCTGAACTCGTCCGACGTCGCGCACGGCTTTGTCTACAGCAACGGAACATACTTCAAATTCGACAACTCGGCGGCCGGTACGGGCGTGGGTGAAGGCACATTTGCATTTGCGATCAATAATGCCGGTCAGGTCTCCGGCTACTACGTCGGCGGCGGCTTCGACGTCGCCGGTTTTCTCGCCACCCCGGCGCAATCACCCACTTCGGGCTCGATCTTCGCCGATAGCGGCGCCACGGTCGATCTCGTTGGCACCAGTATTGTCGGCGGCAATGTGACAACCGCTGCGGCGACTAACACTGATGCGGCCGGACTGATCGATGTGACCGGCAACGCGATCAGCGCCGTCTACGACGCAACGGTTAGCAATGCGGGCGCGTTCAGCATCGAACAAGGCTCGCAGCTCGATGTCTCGGGTACGGCGTTCACCGGCGGCAGTTTGATTGTCGCTGGCATACTGGATTCGACTGGGACCAGCGCCATCGCCGCCGCGGCAATCACCGTCACCGGCACGCTCGAAGTTACGGCCGGCGCGCTGACCATCGATCCGGGCACGCTCGATAATTCCGGCGCCCTCGACGTCACGGCGGGCACGCTCAAGGTCGAGAACGACGTGAGCGGCGGCGGCGCGGTCGCGATCACCGGCGGCGGGATCGCCGATTTCACCAAGATTTTCAATGAGAATGTCACGTTCGGAGTGAGCGGTCAGCCGGGCGCCGGCACGCTGGAGCTCGCGCAGAGCTATGGCGGCACGATCAGCAATTTCGGCGCGAACGATCTGCTTGATCTGACCAATCTCGGCTTCTCGCCGGGCGAACATGTCGTGTGGCAGCAAGGCGTCGGCGGCGGCACTCTTGCGATCTACAATGGCTCGACGTTGGAAGAAACGATCAAGCTCGCGGGCAGTTACGTTCCGGGCAATTTCGCGCTGGAGAGAGACTCCTCTGGAAACACTGAGGTGGCCTACCAGACGGCGTCCCCCACCGGCGATGAGTGGATCAACCCGGCGGGCGGCTCCTGGTCCGATCAAAACAGCTGGAGCAACGGCGTTCCCGTCTCAACGACGGACGCGGTGATCGGCGTTCCCGGCACCTATGCGGTCACGCTGTCGGGCAACGGAAATACGGCACATTCGCTGACCATCAGCGATGCCGATGCTACTTTGACCGGCGGCGGAACGCTCGCGGCCGATACGATCGACAATTCCGGAACTATTGCCGTCACGGTTGACCCGACACTGTCGATCACGGCGAACGCGGTGATAAACAAGTCCGGCGCCACGATCGAATCGGTTGGCAGCGGCAGCTCGCTTACGATCACCGAGCTTGCCAACGGCAGCGAGAATTTCGGCACGATCGCAGCCCTCGACGGCGGATCGCTCACGATCGATCGCGGCGATACGGTCGGGGCCACGAACGAGAGTAAGGGTACGATCGAGGCCTGCGGCGACGGCAGCACGCTGATCCTCAACAACAACTTGGGCGTCGCGAACGACGGCATCGTGAAAGCCGCCTTCGGCGGGACGGTCACGATCAACATCGCCGATACGAATTTCACCGGAGATGGCGGAAATCATGAGGGCGGCCTCATGGAGGCGATTTCCGGCGGCACGCTCGCAGTCGTCGGCGACATGTTCAATGCCGGCGGCGCGACGATCAAGGCCGACGGGCTTGGTTCGACAGCCGAGTTTTCCGGTGGAGATTACTTCACGGTCGTCACCAACGACGGCAGCATGCTTGCCACGCACCAAGGCACGATGTCGTTTGATTCGGTCACCATCTACGATTCCGGCAACATGACCGCCACGGACGGCGGCACGATGGTGATGAATGACGTTGTGCTTCACACCGAGCCTGGCGGCACGCTCACGGCGGACGGCGGCACGATCGTCGCCAATCTTGACAATTACAGCTGGAATTACGGCACCAACGAAGCTACCGACGGCGGCACCCTCATCGTCAATATTTTCGGCATCGACACCGGCAATTCAGGGCTTGCCGAAGCCGATCACGGCGGAACGTATGTCCTCAACCTTCAAAATGCCGACCACGACCCCAGCGGCACGCCGGGCGGCAATTACAGCACGATCGAAGCTCTCGCCAGCGGCACGGTTTGCATTATTGGAGATATCAACAACGAAAGCAGCGGCACTATAGAGGCCGCCGGGTTCGGTTCGCTCGTGACCATCTCGGATTCGCATATCAGCAACGCCGGCATCATTGCCGCAGAGCATCGCGGCCTCGTTTCGATCGATGACTCCACACTCGACGGCGGCACGCTGCAAGCCGACGGCGGCGCGATTTTTGTCAGCGGCGGCTCTGCGGTTGCCGGCTCCATCGATGTCTCGATCACCGGCGGTGGGCTCGTCGATATCGAGAGCCAGGTTGGCTCAGCGGTCAGCGTCGGGTTCGGCAGCGGCGACAGCCACGGTTCCGGCACCTTTGCACTCGATCAAACGACGACGTCGGGCTCGACGATCTCCCTTGCTGATTTCGGCGTCGGCGACACCCTCGATCTGAAGAATCTGCCCTACACGGCAAATGCGGACACCGAGCACTTCACGGTTACCAGCGGCGATGTCGTTACACTGACTGTCACGGACGGCGATGCGAGCGAAAGCTTCACGCTCACGGGCGGCTCTTACAACTCACACAATTTGACGGCGATCAGCGACCCCTGGGGCGGCACCGACGTGGTGTTCGGGACCGAGGTTGTTTGGACCGGCGAATCGAATGGCGACTGGTCCGACAGCTCGAACTGGAACGATGAGCATGGACCGGATGAGAATAATACCGCAGTTATCGTCACTTCAGGCACGTACGTAACCGTCGACGATTC
This sequence comes from uncultured Alphaproteobacteria bacterium, assembly GCA_963831165.1. Classification (GTDB taxonomy): domain Bacteria; phylum Pseudomonadota; class Alphaproteobacteria; order Rhizobiales; family Xanthobacteraceae; genus BOG-931. The sequence continues at coordinate 21,124 of CAWHPC010000026.1, read as the reverse complement.
GGAAACCGTCGGCAACCTGGTGATCGGAAACAGCTGGGAGAGCGGGCAACTCGACATCGCCGCCAGCGGCTCGCTCACGGTCCTCAATGCCCTCGACGATGGCGGGACGATCAAGGTCGACGGGACTGACGCCAGCGCGTATCTCCAGGTCGACGGTCCGGCGCGCGTGGAAAGCGGCGCTGGCATCGACGCCTGCGGCAGTGGCGCGACGGTCGACTTCCATCAAGATGCGGTCGGCAACGCGGGCGAGATCGGCGCAAACGATGGCGCTACGGTGAAATTCGATGGCGCCACGGTCTGGAACCTCGACGGCGCGATCATCGACGCAATGCACGGCGGCGCGGTCGAGTTCTCCGACGCGACCGTCTACAACGCATCCACCATCGCCGCCTACGGCTCCGGTTCTGAGGTCGATCTCTCCAGCACAACGATCTCCGGCGGCACGCTCGCCACCGGCGACCCCGCAGGCGGCACGTGCGGCATCATCGCCATTGTGACGCCGGGGGAGGGGGGCGCCAACACGACCGTGTTCGATGGCTCCGACTGCACGGTGACCGTCGACGCTTTCGTGCAAGTGGATGCGGGCGCCAATCTCCAGCTCGTCGGCACAATTGACAACACCGGCGGCACGATCGCGGCGTACGGCGCCGGCTCTGTTGTCGAACTTTCCAACACGGCGATTTTTGGCGGCTCGCTTGAGACGAGCGACTGCGGCCTGATCGAAACAGTCTGTAGCAACAGCACCTTTGATGACCTGACGATCTCGACCGGCAGCGAGGTGCAGGTCAACGATCATACGTCGCTGACGCTACAGGGAATGATCGACAACGCCGGTACAATCACCGTCGGCTCTGGCGATCCGGACCTCGTAATCGATGGTGAGGTTTGCCTGGAAGGAACTGGAAATATTGTCCTGTCGGGCTCGGGCGACAATATCATCGGCGCGACGTGGAGCGATAACTGCAACGTTCTTATCAATTACAACGACATTTCGGGTGCTGGTCAAATCGGCGACTGCAGCTCGGATCTGACGCTCATCAACACGTCCTGCGGTGTTATCAACGCGAACGTCAGTGGTGAGACGCTCACCATCAATACGGGCAACCTACTAAGCAACGCGGGAACGCTGGAGGCATCGAACGGCGGTACGCTGCTGATCAATGATTCTGTGAGCAATTCCGGCGGTGGGAATGCGCTCATCGAAGGGGGCATTCTGGATTTTGTGAATGCGACGACCGTTGACGAAATAACGTTCAATAACGGGAGCACGCCAAAATATGGCGAGCTTGTTCTCGGCGATCCGCAGAACAGCTACAGCGCTACTGTCAACGGTTTCAACGGGATGCATCCGATCCTCACCGCCTCGGACGGTATCGATCTGGCTGGGACGTGGACGACCAGCTCGTCGCTGACTGGCACTGGGGGAAATCTCGTCGTGGGTTTGACGGATGGACACGGCGATGCGGTAACATTTACTTTTACTGACTTTAGCGGAACGCTAAACGTCGGAAGTGACGGAGGCACCGGCACGCTCATTACTGATCCGCCCAAGGCTGGCTCTACCAGCTCATCGGTGGCCGTTGACGGAGCCGGCAACGACACGTTCATCTTCCATCCCGGCATGGGCGCCGAGACGGCGACCAACTTCAATCCGAAAGCCGACAGCATCGAGCTCGACCACTTCGCCAATATCGAGTCGGTCCAGCAATTGGCTTCGCTTATCACCACGGACGCCCAAGGCGACGCCGTGCTCGCGCTCGGCCATCACGACAGCATCACGCTGCCAGGCACGACGGCGAGCTACTTGCAGGCGCACCTGCACAACCTTGTGCACCTGAACTGACGTACATGCGTTGTCGCTTGCCTCGCGTCAAAGCATGCGGGGAACCCCGAGGCGCTCGGCCTCGCCGAGCACGGCAGCAAGATTCTGATGGCCGGCGCCGAAACGGCTTTGCGGATCGCTCAGCGCGACCGTTTGCACTCCCGGAAGCCGGTAATATTTATCGTGGACCAGGCAGCGGCTGCGAATAAGCGGCCACAGCATGAGGCCGAGCATGCGCTGGTCGTGCCCGTATTTCGCCGACGGCCCATGGGTAAAATAGCGACGCATCAGTGCGATGATATCGATGCCGCAGTCGGTGCGCCCGCCCCACAGGCAGCCGATCATCAGCTCGTTGTGCAGCACGTGGTCGCGCACCGCGTGAAAAGGATAGCCGCTGTCGATCCATTGTTGGACGAGATCGGCTTCCGCAGCCGACAGCCGGGCGTCGCAATCGCGCACTAGAAATCGCGCGACGGTTGGATCGTTCATCACCAGGAAGCGCTGGAACAGGCCGACGCCGGGATACTCGTCTTCGATCTTGCGCACATCGGCGCCGTTGGCGGCGAGAAAGGCTACGCACGCGCGGGGCACGGCCGCGTCGACATAGAAACGGCAGCTCCAGCCCGGATAGACGGTTCGGCTCAGCACGAGATTGATCATGGCGCCGTAGCCGTAAAACGGCGCCGTTCCCCACAGCGAAAACGAAATGACGTTTTGCCCCGACGGCGGATGCTTCGGCTCGGTCATGACGGCAGACGCCGGAAGCCGGCCGGCTTCCGCGTCGCGCAACTCGATCCCGCGCTGCCCGTAGCGGATCGCCTCGGCGACATTCCCGGTATAGAAGTGGGCGACCTTGAGCGCGTCGAGGACCGTCAGATCTTCGCCGTGCCGTTCGACGAAGCCGGCGCCCTCCGCGATCGCCTCCTGGTAGCGCTTCATGTTTGCCAGCGTCGCGATCAGAGCTTTTTGCAGTCGCGCATTCTCCGGATGGCGGCGGAGCAGTTCCGCCGCCAGCGCATGCGCGGGCGGCCAATCGCGCTTCTGAAAAAACGCATCGAACAGCAATTCCTTGGCAGCAAGATCGTCCGGCCGCACGACCGCAATCGCGCACAATTTTACGATCGCTTCGTCGTTCCGGCCGGTGCGCAGCAGCGCCCGAATCGGCTCGTAGGGGTGTGGTTTCGGCGGCGATGACGGTTGCGGCGCGGGTGCGCTGCCAATGTCGGACATGGTCGATCCGGTTCCCCGAGCATACTCGGATCGAGCTTATCACTTGCCCGCGGGGTTCAACGGGTGCGTCGCGGTTAGGTGAAGGAAGTGAAGCGTTACCCGGCGATGGGCGCCGGGATTGCAGCCGACCTTTCCACCGTCCGACGCGCTCTCTCGGCGCCGGCATCGACCAGGACCGGCGGCGCCGAGGCGACGCGATTGCGGCCGTCGGCCTTGGCGCGATAGAGCGCCCGATCCGCCGTCGCCAGCAGCGCCGGCAGACTTCGGCCGGCTTCGCTTGCCATGGCAACCCCGACGCTGACCGTGGCGTTTATCTCCAGCCCCGGAAAGCGCATCTTCGCGAACTCGCGGCGCAACCGCTCCGCGGTTTGCAGCGCTTGCGCCATGGAAACATCCGCCAGCAGGCAGGCGAATTCCTCGCCGCCGAGGCGGCCGAACAGATCGCGCGGCGTAATCGAAGTGACGATCAGTTCGCAGAACGCCTTGAGCACGCGGTCGCCGGCCTGATGTCCGCCGGTATCGTTGACGTCCTTGAAACGATCGAGATCGAACAACAACAACGCGGCGGACCGGCGATCGGCAAACACGTCCTCGAGCAGCGGCACGCCGCGATCGAAAAAGGCGCGGCGATTGGCGACGCCGGTCAGCGAATCGGTCAGCGCCGCCCGCCTTTGCTCCAGTTCCGCCCGCTCCTTCGACATGGCGACGCGCAGGAACGGCAGGCAGAACGTTGTAAACAGCGCCTGGAAAGCCACCACCGTGACAATCGTGCCGTGCGGCTGACCGGTGGCGGCTGCCGTCGCCAACGTACCCGCGAACGGGATGCGTACCAGCAGAAAACCTGCGTGGGTGGCAACGAGCGCCAATGTCGGCCAGCGTGAGATCAGTTCGCGGTCGCGCGCATACCAAAGCTCACGGGCACTCAAGAGCGCGTAGGAGCCCATGATTGCCGACACCAGCTGCACGCGTGCCGGCAGCGAGTCGGCGAAACTCTCGAACTGAAACGCGGCAATCCAGATCGCAGCGCCGAAACCGATCAGGGTGATATGGACGCGCCGGCCTTCGAACGAGCGCGCGCCGGACCACATCATGCCGTACGCGATACACATGAACGTGTTGGCAATGCAGACCGACCACCAATTCGGCATCAGGCCGGGCGACCCGAGCAGCGCTGCCGCCGAAGCGCCGAACAGATAACCGATGCCCCAGAACGCCAGCGCCGTCGTGCGACGGTTTTGCAGCCAGGCAAAAAGCAGCAGCAGACCGCCGGTCACCGACAGAAAGACGGTGATGACAAACAGCGTTTGCAGGTCGATGACAAAGTGCGAAACAGGAAGGGTAGGCACGCAAATCCCCCAGCGAGGCATACGTGTTAATACCACCCCGATCCTGCGCTGCTGTTGCGGCTTTGCTTAAAATTGTAGGCATTTGCCGCGCCGCCTGTCGCGCAATGGATTTGGCGCCGGCAACGGCGCGATCGTCGCGCTTTGTTAGGATAAAGATTTCGTTGCGACAGGAATGTGGCGCACGACGACGCGGTAGCTACGCGCGAGAATTTCAGCTATTTGCCCCAGCCGAAATGATAGTTCACGCCAGCGCGAAAGACGTTCTCCTGCAGCGACACATTGTCTGGCGGCAAGGCGCCACAGCCGGTGCAATTGAAGCTGCCAAGATCGACGCGCAAATACTCCGCCTTGGCGCTCCAGTTGCCGGGCAGCGCGATTTCAAGGCCGGCGCCAACCGTCCAGCCGGCATTGGTAGCGTCACCGCCGGAGAAGCCAGGCGCAGCGGCGCGAATGTCGCCGACCGCGAGGCCGCCGGTGACGTACGGCATGAAGCGGTCGAACGTATAGCCGACGCGACCGCGTACCGTCGAAAGCCAGCTGTCGCTCGTGCTGCAGCCTGCCGGACAGCCCGGCGACGTGCTGCTGCCTCTCAACCCGGACCAGTCGACGTCGCTTTCGACGCCGAGCACGGCTCTGCCGATCTGGAAATTATAACCGGCGGTGCCGCCGGCTTGCGCTCCCGACAGATTGATCCCGGTCGTGTTGGAATTCCACCAGGAATGGCCCCAACCGCCGCCGCCATTGGCGCCGAAATAAAAGCCGCTCCAGTCGTACGGCTGCGGCTGCTGCACCGGGGCGGCGCCTTGTAGAGCGGAGCGAGCGACAGGTCGGCCGCAGCCGCGCAATGCGCGGTCACGAGCGCCCCCACCGCAAGACATCCGGCCACAATCCGCTTCATTTCGCCTTCCCGAGACTGCCGAGCGCTTAGATTCGCGCTTGCAGCCAATACGATACTGCGCACGCGTTCGTTACCCCGGCCTTACCGACATGATTAACGCCGAAGCGCCCGCCGCGGTTGCCGCGCCCGACTCTATCGGCCAGCAGGGCAGAATTGAGTCTCCCGGTGGGCGTCATGAGGGCCGAAACCGCGGCTTCGTGCCCCGCGATCATGCGCATTTGCAGTTTGCCGCGTGCAGCGGCAGAGTTCGCGCGCGGAACTTCAGCAAAATGATTTCGATCGAACCGGTTGCAGTCCTCTCAACGATCCTTTGAAAGATGAACGATGTCCTGGCTTGTGTTTGCATTTTCCGGCCCGGTGCTGTGGGCCATTTCTACGCATCTGGACAAATATCTGGTCGAGCGGTTTTTCAAGCACACCGACGTCGCGCTGCTGCTGCTGTTCACCGCATTGATGGGCGCTTTGACGCTGCCGTTCATCGCCTATTTTGAGCCGGCATTCGCCAGCATCGATCCCGGCAGTATCGCGCTGATCGTGCTTTCCGGCATCCTCTACATGGGGGCGATCCTGTTCTATTTGCGAGCCCTACAATTCGAAGAAGCATCAGTCGTGGCGCCGTTCTTCCAATCGGTGCCGCTGTTCGGTTACGTGCTGGGCTATTTCGTTCTCGGCGAAACGCTGTCGCTCCGGCAAATGGCGGGCGGTGCGCTGATCGTGGTGGGAACGTTGTTCGTTTCGGTGCGCCTTCGCGGCGGCGTTCGAACGTTCAAGTTGCGGCTGGCGCTACTGATGCTGGCCTGCGGATTGGCTGCGGCCCTGTCGGGACTGATCTTCAAGATTTTTGCAATCGAAGTGGCGTTCTGGACGACGACATTCTGGATGTTCGTCGGCGAGGCCGTCTTCGGCATCACCCTTCTGACCGTCGGCAATTATCGCCGGCAGCTCGTCGCCATGCTGCGCGCTAATACGACTGCGCTGCTGACGATCAACGGATCGAATGAACTGATCAATCTCGGCGGCTCACTTGGAAGCCGCTATGCGCTGATGCTGGCGCCATTGAGCCTGGTCCAGGCCATCGGCTCGACCACCACTTTGTTCGTCTTCGCCTTCGGCGTAGCGCTCAGCGCGTTCTATCCGCGCCTGTCGAACGAGTCACTGTCACGGCGCGACTTGGCGCAGAAGGGCATCGCGGCCGCATTCGTAGCAGCCGGCGTTTCCCTGGTGGCGCGTTGACGGCCCGTTGGGTTACTGCGGCGGCGCCGCGGCGCAGACGGCAACAAGCGGCTTGTTGGCTACACTTGCGTCAATACCGCATGATGCCTGACGTTCGCCCAGAAATGTGGCGGGACTTCGCGACGGTCCGCAGTAGGCGCTGACCAGAACTTCGTCGCCGCGGCACATTACGGAGCAATACCCCGCCAAACAATCGGATCGGATCACGCGAATGGTCGGGCTCGGCGGCCCCTGCGGACCCGTGGGCCCGGGCGGACCAGGCGGACCGACCGGACCCGTCGCGCCCGGCGTTCCTGGATCGCCCTTCGGCCCAGCCGGCCCCGCCGGGCCCGGATCGCCCTTGGGAGCCTGGCCGCAGCCGGCCAGCGCCAACAACAGTGCCCCCAGCACTAGCAAATACCCACTGCGCATTTAGGTTAACCCGTCGCTTGGAATAACGGCACCGACGCCCCACATCGGTGAGGAAGACAGCGAAACAGAATAGCAAACTTTGCCGCCCATTCCAGACAAGCGTGGCGGGATGTGCGAAAAACAACCACGTAGCTGCATCTCGGCAAGATGCGGTATAGACGCACAAGAAAAAAGCCGCCTTTCAGGTCTAAAGAGACGACATGAACTGGATCTCCAACGTCGTACGTCCGAAAATCCGCGGCATGCTGCGGCGCGAGGTGCCGGAGAATCTCTGGATCAAGTGTCCGGAGACCGGCCAGCTTGTGTTCTACAAGGACGTCGAGGCGAACCAGTTTGTCATCCCCGGCTCCAACTATCACATGCGCATGAGCGCATCCGTGCGCCTGAAGTCGATGTTCGACAACGAGACATGGTTCGACATCGCCCTCCCCGAAGTGCCGTCGGATCCGCTGCGATTTCGCGACGAGCGCCGCTATGCCGATCGCCTCAAGGACGCGCGCAGCAAAACCGGACTCAATGATGCGGTGAAGCTTGGCTACGGCAAGCTCGACGGTCTTGCCGTGGTATTGGCCGTGCAGGATTTCGATTTCATGGGCGGTTCGCTCGGCATGGCGGCGGGCGAGGCGATCATCAAGGGCCTCGACACCGCCGTGGAGAAAGGCTGCCCGTTCGTGTTGTTTGCGGCTTCCGGCGGCGCGCGCATGCAGGAGGGGATTCTCTCCCTGATGCAAATGCCGCGCACCACCATCGCCGTGCAAAAGTTGCAGGAGACGCGCAAGCCCTACGTCGTCGTTCTCACCAATCCGACGACCGGCGGCGTCACCGCCTCTTACGCCATGCTTGGCGACGTGCATATCGCCGAGCCGGGCGCGCTGATCGGTTTTGCCGGCCCGCGCGTCATCGAACAAACGATCCGCGAGAAACTGCCGGAGGGCTTTCAGAAGTCCGAGTACCTTCTGGCCCACGGCATGGTCGACATGGTGGTGCATCGCCACAATTTGCGGGCGACCATTGCGCGGCTTTGCCGGCTGTTGCTGAAGGCGCCGGCCGGCCCGGCGAAGCCGCGCTTCAGCCTGCCGGCGCCGGCGTGACCACGCCGCGTTCCGGCGACCCCCACCCCTCCCTCCCCCGCGAGCGGGGGAGGGAAGGGTGGGAGACTATCCACGCGCGATTGCTGGCGCTGCATCCAAAGCGCATCGATTTGTCGCTTGCGCGCATCGAGCACCTCCTTGCCGCGCTCGGTCATCCCGAACGGCGTCTGCCTCCGCTCATCCACGTAGCCGGCACCAACGGCAAAGGATCCACCATCGCGTTCATGCGCGCGATCCTGGAAGCGGCCGATCAACGCGTGCACGTCTACACCTCCCCTAATTTGGTTCGCCTCAACGAACGTTTCCGCATCGCGCAAGCGGGCGGCGGCCGGTTCGTCGGCGACGCTGAACTCGCTGATGCGCTCACCGAATGCGAGGCCAACAACGGCGACGCGCCAATTACAGTGTTTGAGATCGAGACCGCGGCAGCATTTTTGCTCTTCTCCCGCCACCCCGCTGACGTTCTGCTTCTCGAAGTGGGGCTCGGCGGCCGCCTTGACGCGACCAACGTGGTCGAACGCCCGCTGGCCAGTGTGATCACCCGGCTGTCGCTCGATCATCGCGATTTCCTTGGCGATACGCTCGCTGCGATCGCCACTGAGAAGGCCGGCATTCTCAAACGCGGTGTGCCCGCCGTCGTGGCGAGCCAGATGCGCGATGCGCTTTCGGTCATCGAGCGGCAGGCGGCGCGGGTCCAAGCACCGCTTGCCATCGCCGGCGAGAACTGGACCGCAACCGAAGAGCGCGGACGCCTCGTCTATCAGGACGACGACGGGCTCCTCGATCTGCCGGCGCCGAAACTTTACGGGCGTCATCAGTTCGAGAACGCCGGCGCGGCGATTGCGGCTGTGCGCTTGGCGGGTTTGAAACTGCCCGGCCCGGCATTCGAAGCCGGCATGATCCGCGTCGATTGGCCGGCGCGCATGCAGCGCCTGTCGCAAGGCCGGCTCGCAGCATTGCTTACCCCGGAGAGCGAACTCTGGCTCGACGGCGGCCACAATGCCGACGGCGGGCGCGCTATTGCAGCGGCGCTGGCCGACCTTGAGGAACGTGTGTCGCGGCCGCTGGTTCTGATCGTCGGCATGCTGTCGACCAAGGACAGCGAGGGCTTTTTGCGCAATTTTTCCGGCCTAGCGCGCCGCGTCATCACGGTGCCGATCCATCAGGACCAGTCGACCCCGCCGGCCAAGCTCGCCGACATTGCCCGTAACATCGGCATTCCGGCACTGATGTCCGACGATATCGAAAGCGCGCTCGCAATCGCCGGCAAACTTGAACTTCATCCGCCGCCGCGCATCCTCATCACCGGCTCGCTCTATCTGGCCGGAGAGGTTCTGGCCGCTAATGGTACACCGCCGGACTGAGGAGCGACGGTCCATCGCACTTCTCGATCGGGATTGCCGGCATTCGGTGCGTCGCGCCGGCCGAGCGATCGCGGTATTCTGTTGGGATGATCGATACCGACCAAAACCATGGCGGTCCGCCTGTTCGAATACGGCGGGCCGGACAAACTTATCTATGACGAATACGATCTGCCGCCGCTCAGCGAACGCGACCTGCTGGTCAAGAACTTCGCGGGTTCGGTGTCGCGCTGGGACGTGAAATACCGGGCCGGCGACCTGATCCGCTACCAGATTCCCGGCCGTGCCGCCTTCCCGCTGCCGCAGCAATTGGGACGCGAGGTGGCGGGCGAGGTCATCGCGGCAGGTCCCGCGGTAACGCGCTTCAAGCCGCGCGACCGCGTCGTCGGCGTTACCCATCCGGAGGACCCCGATGCGATCGAGACCGCGCGCGGGCTCGGCAACCTGTCGCAGCAATCTCGCCATACCGGGCCACCAGGCGTTTGGCTCCTACGCGCAATATCTGGTGCGTGATGAGCGGATGTGGCTGCCGCTGCCGGAAGGCGTCGATTACGAACAGGCCGGCGTCGCGCTCTGGCCGTTCTCGTCGTCGCACCGGGTGGTGCGCAATCGGCTAGGCGTGCGGGTCGGCGACACCGTACTGATCGCCGGCGCCTCGGGCGGGATGGGCCAGGCGACGATGCAGTTGTGCACGCTCGCGGGCGCGCGCGTCATCGCGACAACGCGCCACGCCGGGAAGGCCGCGGCATTGCGCGAACTTGGCGCCGACGCGGCCGTCGTGATCGCCGACGTCGAGCGCGCCCGCGCCGAGGTGTTGGCGTTGACCGGCGGCGAAGGCGTCGATCACGCCGTCGACTATACCGGCAGCCCTGAGATGCTGCGCTTCCTCGGCAGCGTCATGCGCCTTGGCGGCAGCATCGTCGTCAGCAGCGAGCAGGGCCGCGAGCCGATGCCGTTCACCGCAGCCGACATGATCCGGCTGGAGCTCAACCTGCTCGGCATTCGCGGCGCCCGAATGAACGACATGCTCACGGTGCTCAAGCTATTAGGCGAGCACCGCATCCAAACCCGGATCGCCGCACGCTTCCCGCTGGCTCGCGTCGGCGAGGCGCACGAGCTCTTGGTCAATTCATCCGACCTGGTCGGTCGAATCGTCGTCCTGCCGTGGGCTTAAAGCTGATCCGGAAAAAGCCTGCCCCTGGACTTGATCCGGGATAGTAACCGCTTTTTCCGAAGGGATCATGTTCCACCGGGTCAGTGCGCGACGATATTCCGCATCTCGTCGTGCCGGCCGGCGAGAAAGCGCCGCATGTTCTCGATGATAAGCGGCATGATCAAGTCCTCGTATTCGCTCGTGTAGCCGCCGAGATGCGGTGTGACGAAGACGTTCGGCAGTTCCCAGAACGGACTGTCGGCGGGCAGCGGCTCGGTCTGGAACACGTCGAGGCCGGCGCCGGCGATCCAGCCTTCGCGCAGCGCAGTCATGAGCGCCGCTTCGTCGACCGTCTGCCCGCGCCCGGCACTGATGTAGTAGGCCGAGGGCTTCATCGCGGCGAACAACGCGCGGTCGAACAATAACGCATTGTCCGCGTTCGCCGGCAGAACGTTGATCAAAAAATCGGCGTCGCGCACCGCCTCGTGAAGACGGTCCGTCGGCACCATTTCGTCAAAACCTTCGACCGCGCGTGGCGTGCGGGTGACGCCGACGACGTGCATGCCAAAGGCCTTGAGCAGCTGGCCGATGGCGATGCCGACGACACCGACACCGACGACGAACGGCGGTCTTGCCGGTGAAAAGACTATAGAAGCGCCGGTTCCAGACATGCGCCTTCTGCTCCTCGACGAGGCTTTTCACGTCGCGGCTCACCGCCATCATCAGATAAACCACGGTCTCGCGCATCGGCGCGCCGTGAACGCCGCGCCCGCTGGTCAGGATCGTCTCCGGCCGGAGCGACGGACAGCGCAGCACGTGATCCACGCCTGTCGCCAGACACTGTATCCATTTCAACCGGATCGCGCGCTTATAAAAGTCGTCCGTCAATTCGATCGCGAACGAGATCAGCACGTCGATACCGGACAAGTCTGCCGGCAGATCGGAAAGTCCGCTCGCTGTCGCAATCTCCAGCCCGGGAAAATCCGCCTTCAGCCGGTCACGATAAATTTCAGCGTGCTGATCGAGAATAAGGACTTTGCAGTTCATGAGTGCTTCGGTGCAGCGAGCTCTATTTGCTCAGCGGGTCGCAGCTCACGGGAGCCGCACGACTAGCTCGGCAGTCCGAGATGTGAAAAGGCGTTACTGAAAGCGATATCCTTGCGTAAGCCCTCGTCGAGCGGGGTTTCGTCCATGAACTTACCGGCTTCCTCTGCCTGTTCGAACGGATAGTCGGCGGCGAACATGACGCGATCCGCGCCGAGAGCGGCGATCGCGCAGTTGAGCGGCTCCGCCGAGCACATGCCGGACGTCGTGACCACGAAATTCTGTTTGATGTAGTCGGACGGCTTTTGGCCCAGCTTGACGCCGTAGAGCTTGGCGCGGCTGTCGAAGCGCCAGAGCAGGTACGGTAAGGTCTCGCCAAGATGGCCGAGCATAACGCGCGCCCGCGGGTAGCGGTCGAACAGGCCGCTGAAGACAAGGCGCAGCGCGTGCGAGCCGGTTTCGAAGCCCCACTCCCAGGTTGAGCGGCGCAACCCCTCGTAGCCGTTGAGCGCCGGCGACGGCGCGATCGGATCGGCGGGATGGATATAGATCGGCGCCAGCAATTCCTCGGCCCGTTCCCAGAACGGGTAGAGCGAGGGATGATCGAGATACTGGCCGTTGGTGTGGCCGTTGATCATGGCCCCGTAGAATTTGAGCTCGCGCACGCAGCGCTCCAGCTCGTCCGCCGCGCTGCGGGCGTCCTGCATGGCAAGGTGTGCGAAGCCGTAATAGCGGTCCGGCCGCTTGCCGATTTCGCGCGCCAGAAAGTCGTTGGCTTCGCGCGCCCGGCGTTGCGCCGTTGCCGGGTCGCGTTCGCTCTGGACACCGGGCCCGGCGATCGAAAGGACCGAGCGGGCAATGCCCGCGCGATCCATCGCCTCAAGCCGCATGTCACCGAAATCGGTTAGGCGGGCGAGGATGCCGCCCGCCACCTTCGGATCGACGTTGCCAACCGTCGGCCGCCAGTACTCTTCGTAACCGGGTGCCAGGAAATGCTCTTCGAGCGCAATCTTCTTGACCATGCGTTTCTCGTCTCTCCCCATGCGTCCGGAGCGTGATTCCGGCGGCGCGACAAAGGTCTATAACCGATATTCGGTGCAATGGTATATGGCCCAATGCTATAAGCGACGCCCCAGTGGGCGCGTACAGGGAGGAGTGAGCGGTGAAGAAAATACGCGGGGTCTCGTTCGAGGAGAACGAGAACAACGCGATGGGGTTGTCGTTCTACAATTTGTCCCATCGCTTCGGCTATCAGTCGCCGAACTGGCCGTACTTCGAAGACGTCAAGATCGAACGCATCCATTACATGGCGAAGTCGGGCGTGCTGTCGCAGCGCATCACGACATCGATGCATAACACCACCCACATCGACGCGCCGGCGCACGTGGTTCAGGGCACGCCGTTCATCGACGAGGTGCCGCTGCCGCATTTTTTCGGCTCCGGCATCGTGGTCTCGATCCCGAAGAAGAAATGGGAACAGATCACCTATGACGACCTCGAAAAGGCCGCCGGCAAGGTAGTGCGGCCCCGCGACGTGGTGATCGTCAATACCGGCTGGCATAAGAAGTACGAGGATAGCGAAGACTATTTCTGCTACGCGCCGGGCTTCGTGCCGTCGGCCGGCGAATGGTTCGTGGAAAAGAAAGTGAAAGTCGTCGGCCACGATACTCAGGCCAACGATCATCCGCTGGCGACCGCGATCGGTCCGCAGCGCAACGGGCCGCTGCATCCGCATCTCGCCGCGGAATACAAAAAATGGTCCGGCGGCCGCGACTGGAAGGACGACTTTCCCGACTGGGAGCCGGTGCACCGCATCCTGTTCAAGAACGGCATCCTCGGCATCGAGAACGTTGGCGGCGACATCGACAAGGTCACCGGCCGGCGCTGCACCTTCGCGTTCTTTCCGTGGAATTGGGATCGTGGCGACGGCTGCATCATCCGCCTGGTCGCCATGACCGACCCGAAGGGCGGCTACCGGATCGAGAAGGGGGAGAAGTTCTGATGCAGGTGAAACGCTTCTCCGAGGCCAAGACTTACGAGGCGCCAAATCACCGCGACTTCACGGGACTGCGGCTGTTCGGCGCCGAGGCCGGGGGCTCCAAGAGCCTGATTGTCGGCATTTCGCATTTCCTGCCGGGCGGCGGCGCCGGCCCCGACGCCTCGCCGCCGGAGAAGGTCTACTTCGTGCTCGAAGGCGAACTGACCGTGATCGTCGAAGGCAAAGAGACGGTGCTGAAGCAACACGATTGCTGCTTCATCGGCCCGAACGAGAGCCGCGAGATCGTCAATCGAACCAACGCCGTGTGTTCGATCCTGGTCGCCATTGCACCGGCGCCGAAGTGACGCCGAAGGCGTCATGGCCGGGCTTGACCCGGCCATCCACGTCTTAAGTTTTGGGATGACGTGGATACCCGGCACATAAGCGAGCGAAGCGACGCCGTTCTTCGAACGGCTATGGCCGAGCATGACGAAAGGGAGAAATCATGTCCGAAGATTTCCTGAAAAACCCGCTCTCGCTGTTTGACGTTAAAGGCAAGACCGCGATCGTGACCGGCGCGACCGGCGCGTTCGGCGCAATTGCGGCAAAGACGCTCGCGGCATCCGGCGCCAACGTGGTCATCACCGCGAACAACGCCGACGGATTGAAAAAAATCGCGGCCGAATGCGCCAAGCTTGGCGGCAAGGCCGAGATCATCGCCAAGCGGCCGAGCTCGGAAGCCAATTGCGATGCAATCGTCGCCGCCGCGGTCGAGAAATTCGGCGGCCTCGACATTCTGGTGGTCGCGTCAGGCCAGAACAAGGTTGCGAAGATCGTCGATCAGAAACCCGAAGACTTTCTGGACGTGATGGATGCCAACGTTACGCAATCGTGGCTGATGGCGCGCGCCGCGGCGCGGCAGATGACCAAACAGGGCCGCGGCGGCAAGATCATTCTTATGTCATCGGCGCGCGGTCTGCTCGGCCATCCGGCGGGTTACAGCGCGTATTGCGCATCGAAGTCGGCAGTCGACGGCATCACCAAAGCGCTGGGTTGCGAGCTCGGCGCGGCCGGCATCACCGTCAACGCGCTTGGCCCGACGGTTTTCCGCTCGCCACTCACTGAGTGGATGTTTGCCGACGACGAGCGCGGCAAGACCGTCCGTGCGGGCTTCCTTACCCGCGTGCCGAAGGGCCGCCTCGGCGAGCCGGAGGACCTTGCCGGCCCGCTCCTGTTCCTCGCCTCGAAAGCGTCCGACTTCTATACCGGCCACATCCTCTACGCCGACGGCGGCTACACGGCGGGTTAGACACTTTTCCCGGGCGCGGTGCAGCACGTAACGCAGCGAAGTGATGCGCGGCAGAACCGGGATCGTTCCGAACACGGAGCTTGGGAAGATCCCGGATCAGCGGTGCATCACTTCGTGCTGCACCGCATCCGGGAAACGAGGTCGAAATGGAAGAAGTAACCAAAGCAAAAATCGCCGTCATTGGCGCGGGGCTTATGGGACATGGCATCGCCCAAGTGTTTGCGCTCGCCGGCCACGCGGTGACCATCACCGACTCGGTTGCGGCGAGTTCGACGCGTCGAAGTCACGCATCTCCGCCAATCTGCGCGATCTCGGCCAAGACGAGACGGCAGTGACGCGCGTGCAGCCCTGCTCCGACCTCGCGCAGGCGGTGCACGATGCCGATTATGTCGTCGAAGCGGTATCGGAGGATTTGCCGCTGAAGCAAAAACTGTTCGGCGAAATCGAACGCCATGTGCGCGCTGACACCATTCTCGCCAGCAACACCTCGGTGATTCCGATCACCTCGATCATGCAGGGGCTCGTCAAGCGCGAGCGCGCGCTTGGCACTCACTGGTGGAATCCGCCGTTCCTGGTGCCGCTGGTCGAAGTGATCGAGACGCGATGGACCGCGCCGCAGGCAGTTTCATGGACCATGAAGCTGCACGAAACGGCCGGCAAAAAGCCCGCGCACGTGAAGAAGGATGTCCCCGGCTTCATCGGCAACCGGCTGCAGCATGCGCTCTGGCGCGAGGCGATTTCGCTGGTCGAGCAAGGCGTCTGCGACGCTGAAACGATCGACGCCGTGGTAAAGGCCTCATTCGGCCGCCGCCTGCCGGTTCTGGGTCCGCTGGAAAACGCTGACCTCGTCGGCACCGATCTGACGCTCGCCATTCACAATATCGTTCTGCCCGCGATCGACGGCCGGCCCGGGCCGTCGCCCTATCTGCAAAAGCTCGTGGCCGACAGGAAACTAGGTTTCAAATCCGGCGAGGGGTTCCGCAAGTGGAGTCCGGAGGAGCAGGCGGCGTTACGCGCCAAGCTGATGCAACACCTGAAGGCGATGCAGGATTGACGCCATTAAACGTCCTCATCCTGAGGTGCCCGCGCCAGCGCGGGCCTCGAAGGATGCTGCTCAAGCGCCCCGGCCGTCGCCCTTCGAGGGCCGCGCTACGCGCGGCCACCTCAGGATGACGGAACAGATTACTTGATAAACGTCCCGTCGCGCAGTTCGGCGACGGCCTGACGCAGCTCGGCCTGCGTGTTCATCACGATCGGGCCGTACCAGGCGACCGGCTGCTCGATCGGTTTGCCGGACACCAGCAGGAAGCGGATGCCTTCGTCGCCGGCCTGCACCGTGACCTCGTCGCCGGAGTCGAACAGCACCAGCGAACGATTGCCGGTCTGCTCGCGGACCAGGATATCGTTCTCGCCATCGGTCTTTTCGGTCAGCACGCCGAACGGCTGCGACGACGCGCGGAAATTGCCGGAGCCTTCGAACACATAGGCGAAGGCGTGGCGCTCCAGCTCGACCGGCAGCGTCTTGCGCTTGCCCGGCGGCACCCAGACGTCGAGATAGCGCGGGTCGGCGGCGACCCCCTCGACCGGGCCGCGCTTGCCCCAGAAGTCGCCGCAGACAACGCGTACGCGCGTGCCGTCGTCGTCGGTGACTTCCGGAATTTCGCCGCCCTTGATGTCCTGATAGCGCGGCGCCGTCATCTTCAGCGACGACGGCAGGTTGGCCCAGAGCTGGAAGCCGTGCATGCGGCCCTGCGCATCGCCCTGCGGCATTTCCTGATGCATGATGCCGCGCCCGGCCGTCATCCACTGCACGTCGCCGGAGCCGAGATTGCCGCGATTGCCAAGGCTGTCACCGTGCTCGACGTTACCGGCCAGTACATAAGTAATTGTCTCGATGCCGCGGTGCGGATGCCACGGAAAGCCGGCCAGATATTCGTCCGGCCGGTCGTTGCGGAAATCGTCGAGCAGCAGAAACGGATCGAACTCGGTGGTGTCGCCGAAGCCGAATGCGCGGCGCAAATGCACGCCTGCCCCTTCCATCGTCGGCTTCGATGCAACAATGCGTTTCACGGGTCGAATGGACATGGCTTTCATCCCTCACGAACTTGCTGCCAGCCGGCCATCCCCGGCCGACGTGGTGAACCTTTTATCCCTAGGAAAGATGGGTAACCGCCCGGTCGAAGCAAGAAGTTACACCGGTGATACCGCGTCCGCCCGGCGATCGTCACGCCTCGTCGGGCACCACGTCGTGGAACTTGGTGTAATCGAGCAGGAAACGGCCTTGCGCCGAGATGCTGGTGATATCCCGGTAGCGATGGCGCCAGCGGATATCGTGCCAGGAATAGACGTGCCGGGCGTAGAGTTGCTGCGCCGAACTGTCGTCTAGACCGCCGACGTTGAGTACCAGCAAACCGTCAGCTTGCTCGAGATCGGCCGAGGTCGTTCCATATAGAGGGCTATCCTTGTCGATGACGTGAAACAGCATCCAGCTCAGCACGAACATCGGATGGTCGCCGCGGTCGAGCTTCAGCTCGTAGAAGCGGCGCAATTGATCGCCCTCTTTGGTGCGTTCGGCGCGAATGAGCCAAAGCCGTGCGGTTGCCCGGGAGATCGTATTATGCCGCGCGTTGGCCATCCGGATCATCAAGGTGGTTTCGCCCTCGTGCCGGGTAACGACCGGATGGCTGGCGAACACAAAGCGGGCGCGCGGTCGCGAGAATCTTGCAAAGACCAATCCGGTCAGCACCGCGAGGAAGCACATGCCGGTGAAGATTTCGACAGTGGCAATGAGGTGGCCGTAATTGGTCTGCGGATGCATGTCGCCATAGCCGACGGTCGCCAGGGTCTCGATGGAGAAATAGAAAAACTCCAGCGGACTGTGGCCGGCGTTAGCGATGGGCTCGTTGCCGAGGAAATACAGGAAGGCAAATACGGTGTTCAGCAGGACGAAAACGAGCGCGGCGCTGCCAAAAAACACCGGCCAGTAGACCGTCATCGCCCGGTGATAGAGATCGGTCCAGAAGCCCTGGCTTAAGCCCAGCGTCTCGATCTCGCGGTGACCGAACCTGACGAGTTGGGATCTTCCGCTCGACCGCTTTCGTCGCGACTTTGCCAACGCGATGAAGTCCTAGACGGCCGCCTGCGCCGGCGCCTTGGTCTTGAGACGACTGAAAACCCGGCGGGCATTGCCCTCGAAAATCTTTTGCCGGTCGGCCTCGTTCAATTTGGGTGAGTTGTCGACGTAGCGCTTGGTGTCGTCGAAATTAAAGCCGGTCTTCGGGTCGATGCCCTTGACCGCGCCGACCATCTCCGAGGCGAACAGAATGTTGTCGGCCGGTACGACTTCCGCGAGCAGATTGATGCCCGGCTGGTGATAGACGCAGGTATCGAAGAAAATGTTGTTCTTGATGATGTCGACCAGCTCGGGCCGGCCGTTGTTCAGCGCCAGTCCGCGGAACCGGCCCCAGTGGAACGGCACCGCGCCGCCGCCGTGCGGGATGATCAGCTTGAGCGTCGGGAGATCCCTGAACAGATCGGACAGGATAAGCTGCATGAACGCCATAGTGTCGGCGTTGAGATAATACGATCCGGTGGTGTGCATCGCCGGATTGCAGCATCCGGACACGTGGATCATCGCCGGCACGTCGAGCTCGACCATCTTCTCGTAGAACGGATACCACCACTTGTCGGTGAGCGGCGGCGCGTTGAAATAGCCTCCCGAAGGATCGGGATTGAGATTGCAGCCGACGAAGCCGAGCTCCTTGATGCAGCGTTCGAGTTCGCCGATCGAATGCTTCGGCGGCACGCCCTGCGACTGCGGCAGCTGGCAGACGCCGATGAAGTTCTGCGGGTAGAGCGAGACGACCCGCGCAATCAGATCATTGCAGATCTGCGACCATTCGAGGCTGACGCTCTCGTCGCCGACATGATGGCCCATGCCGGACGCGCGCGGCGAGAAGATCGTCAGATTGGTGCCGCGCTCGCGCTGCAGTTTCAGCTGGTTCTGCTCGATGCTCTCGCGGATTTCGTCGTCGGGCATTTTGAGCGTCGCACGCGACGGCATCGCCGCCTTGTCCTTGGCATTGGCCGCCGCGGTCTGCTCCTTGCGGAAGCGGTGCAGGTCCTTGGGCTCGGTGGTGTAGTGGCCGTGACAATCGATGATCATGACTACGTCGTTTCCGGGTTTTTTTGGCGCGGCCGATGCTACGGGGCGCCGCGCGATTGTCAAAGGGGAATGGCGCTCATTCTATTTGCGCATGACCTTACCCGAAAACCGGCATCCACTTTTCGGGGTCATGCGCTAGGATGCCGCCGGGATCACGGGAGAGAGGAAATGGCTGACCTACCGCGCCTTAACGGCATCATCCGCGCACTGGAAGCCGGCCAGCACGCACTGACGTGCTTTGCGCCCGCCGAAATCACCAGCGCGGTGGCGATGGCCACATCGAAATTCGACGGCTGCGTCTTCGAGATGGAACATCAGCCGTGGGACGGCCGCCTGCTGCGCGATTGCCTGCAATACATGCTCAACCGCGCGCAGATCGCCAAAGCCGCTTCGGTGGTGCCGGGTGTGACGCCGCTGGCGCGCGTGCCGGTGAACGGCGTCGAGATGGCGCAATGGCACGCCAAGCAGGCGCTTGATATGGGCTGCTATGGCGTCGTGTTTCCGCACATTTCGACGGTCGAGGAAGCGGCTAATGCTGTCGGCGCCTGCCGGTATCCGCGGCTCAGCGACGCTTCATTCTTTCATCCGGCCGGTATCCGCGGCGACGGCCCGACCACGGCGGCGCGTTATTGGGGGCTGACGCAACAGGAATACTACCAGAAGGCCGACGTCTGGCCGCTCATTCCGCAGGGCGAGATCTTCTGCATCCTGCAGATCGAAGATACCCGAGGCGTCGAGAACCTCGACGATATTCTCAAGAACGTGCCGGGCATCGGCTGTATTCTGATCGGCGAAGGCGATCTGTCGCAGGAACTGGGCTATCCGCGGCAATACGAACACAAGGTCGTGCTGGAATGGATGAAGCGCGTCGTCGATACCTGCAAAAAGCACAGCGTCGTGGTCGGCCATCCGCACGTCGAGCAGGGCAACGCCGAGCGCATCGTCAAGGAAGGCTATCGCTTCCTGATGTGCGCGCCGATGCAGAGTTTCGGCCACCTCGAAGCGGCGCGAAAGCACACCGGGAGGGCTTAGGCCGCGCACTCATGAACGCGCTGGCAAGGTCTGGTTTCGGGGGAAACAGCAGACGTCACAGATTCGGGCCGCCATGTGTATCCGTGACCCCTTCTCTATCCGTGGCCTCTTCGGACATCCCGGCGCAGCTCGTCCCTGAAGCCTCACCCTAAAGCGCGAGGAGGACACGAAGCATGCGCACTTGACCCGATCCGTCTGGTCACCGATTCTCCCTCTCCAAGTCTTCTTTCCACGTCGGTCGAACAACCATTGAGCGTAACGCGCAGGCGCGAACTTCCAAGGAGAACCCCATGAATATCATTTTGTACTATGCACCGTTCACTTGCGCGCTTGCGCCCTACATCACGCTGACCGAGGCAGGTGCCACGTTTGAAGCTCGCCCTCTCAATATGCAAAAAAATCAGCATAATTCGCCGGAATACTTGCAACTCAACCCCAAACACAAGGTTCCGCTCCTTGTCGTCGGCGGCCAGGTGCTATCGGAAAGTCTCGCGATCCAAACCTGGATCGCGCGCACCTTTCCGCAGGCAAAACTGCTGCCCGCCGACCCCTGGCAGGAGCTGAAGGCGTTGTCGCTGATGTCTTGGTGCGCGTCTGGAATCCACCCGTTTCTCTTTCGGATCTTTGCGCCGGCTAACGTCTGTGACACGCCAAATACGACGGAAAGCGTGCGCCGACTGGCAAAAGTGCCGCTGCTTGAAAATTTCAAGATCGCCGACGATTTGCTCGCTGACCGCGAATTCTTTTTTGAGCATTTCACGGCTCCTGACGCTCATTTTTTCTGGTGCGTAAGGCGCGCTAAGCAGCTTGAGGTCGACCTTTCGCCGTTTAAACATTGCACCGCACATTTCGACCGAATGAGCATCCGGTCGAGCGTGCAGAAGCTCCTCGCATTCGAGAGAAGCGTGCTGGATGGCTTTGCCAAAGCGGCCTGATAGCACTCGGTTCCTTCAACTTAGTTTAACGTCGCTACCCGAAGTACCGCACAGTCCAATTTACTTCTGCTCTTGGGGCATTAGCGGACCAATAGCGGCCGTCGCGAAACCGACGT
>CAWHPC010000025.1:0-68430 GCA_963831165.1 uncultured Alphaproteobacteria bacterium | reverse complement strand
GGTTCGCGTCGCCGGCACGCCGCTTGAGCGATGCGCCGACGCTGGAGCCGATAGAATTCGTGCGGACAATCGCCGTCGCCCGCATCGCCATGCCGCGATCGATGGTGCGGCTTTCGGCCGGCCGCGAAGACATGAGCGAGGAGACGCAGGCGTTGTGCTTCCTCGCCGGTGCCAATTCGATTTTCTACGGGCCGAAGCTCCTGACCACGCCCAATTCCGAGCAAAGCCGCGACCGGGCGCTGATGGACCGGCTCGGGCTTTCGCCGATGAGCTAGCCGGCTTGGCTTAGTGCTTGCCGCGCATGACGTGATAGCTGAGCTCGCCCGGATCGGTGAGGTCAGGCACCTTCCAGCCGTCGAGATCGTATTCGGCCATGCAGTCTTCGGCGAAGCCTTTGAAACGGTCGGCGTTGCCCGAGGCCTGCGCGCCGAACAGACAATAGCGCCGGATCTCTTCGGTCGAGCCGCCGTAGTTGATTTCATACAGCTCGTGGCGGCCGCCAAACTCGGTCGCAATGCAGTCCCATAGAAGCTTCATCAGCTTGACGCGTTCCTCGGCCTTGTAGCCGTTGGAGCCGCGCATATAGCGCTCCAGATACGGCCGGATTTCGGGGCTCTTGAAATCGCGCGCGTGCGAGTTGAGATAAATCAGGCCCGAAGCCACAGTCTGCTCGATGATGTATTTGACTTTGGTATACGCTATTGTGGCGATGATCGCATACGCATTGCCTGGGTCCATATTGGGCAACACATAGTCGCCAATCCACGGCTTCGGGTCGCGGACCATCGCATCCGACAGCGCCCAGAACAGATTACGCCAGGCGATCACCTCGCCGACGTTGGCTTGCACGCCGCGGTAATCCTTGGTCCCGGCTGCTTCGACCGCCTTGAGCAACAAGCCGGCGATGAAATCGAGCTTCACAGCGAGCCGCGTGCAGCCGTGCACGACAAAGCGCGGCAGGAATCCGGTGCGGGGAAAGAAATTGTTGGCCCGCTCGATATCGCCGTAGACGAAGACATTTTCCCAAGGCACCAAAACCTTGTCGAGAATGAAGACCGCATCGTTCTCGTCGATGCGGCTCGATAACGGATAATCGAACGGACTGCCCATCGCAGTCGAGGTCATCTCGTAGGAGGTGCGGCAGATAAACTTCACGCCCGGTGCGCTGGTCGGCACCATGAACACCACGGCGAATTTCTTGTCCTGAACCGGGATGAGACCGTGGTGGGCGACGAATGTGTAGTTGGTCAGCACCGAACCCGTAGCCACCACTTTAGCGCCGGATACGATGAGGCCGGCGTCGGTCTCTTTTTCCACGTGACAGCAAATGTCGGCCACTTCATTCGGCGGCCGGTCGCGGTCGACCGGCGGATGGATGATGGCGTGATTGACGAACGGCACGCGCTCCTGACTGTACTTGTACCAATGCCGCGCGTTGTCGGTGTACGGATCGTAGAACTCGGCATTGGCGCCGAGCGTCGCCAAGAACGAGGCCTTGTAATCGGGTGAACGGCCGAGCCAGCCGTAAGTGATCTTGGCCCATTCGGCGATCGCGCTTCGTCCGGCCAAAAGATCCTCGAGCGTTTTCGGCGCCTTGAAGAACGCATGCGTTTTACCGCCGTTGCCGGTGTCGGTCGGCACCATGATTTTGTCGGCGTGTTTCGGGTTGTGCATCGCGTCGTAGAGGCGGGCCACCATGCGGGCGGTGTTTCGGAAGGCCGGATGCGTGGTTACGTCCTTCACGCGTTCGCCGTAGATGAAAACGGTGCGGTCGTCGCGTAGCGAGTCGAGGTATTCCGCGCCAGTCTGCGGCGTTGTCACGCCTGCTTTTCCCGCGGTCGCCGGCTTGGATGCCGCTCCCTTATCGCCCTTCGCGGCTACACTCATGGCGCTCACCCCTTGATCCGTGTTCGATTATCGAACTATCGTGCGGTATTCGACCGCAACAAAACGATACTCTGGCAATCGCCGCCAAGCAAGGCGAGGCGCGTGTCAGACCACAGAAGCGGAGATCGTCTCGGCGGTCGCGCGCAAGCTCGGCAGAAACCGTTCGCGCAACTCGTTGCGCGTTGTCCGCGTCGAGTGGGTACTGAGATTAAGAGCGGCGACCACCTGGCCGCTGCGGTCCATGATCGGTACCGCGATGGCGCGCAGGCCGCGCTCGAGTTCCTCGTCGACGATAGAGAAACCTTGGGCACGATCTTCCCGCACACGATCGAACAGTGCCTGGATGTCGATGATTGTCGATGGCGTGTGCGCTTCTATACGGAACGACCGCAAACGCCGCCACAGCTCGGCATCGTCGAGAAAGCCGAGTTGAATTCGCCCGAGTGCAGTATGAAAGGCCGGCAGCCGCGTACCAACTGCAAGCGCAACCGACATGATGCGGCTTGCTGGGATCCGTGCGACGTAGACAATCTCGGTTCCCTGCAAAATCGCCGCCGAGCACGATTCGTGAAATTGCTCGCTCAACTGCCGCATCCCGGGCGCAGCATGCTCGATCCAATTCTGGGTCGCGAGATAAGCAAAGCCGAGCTTGAGAATGCCGGACGACAATGAGAATTGCCGTCCGCTTTGTTCGACGTATCCGAGCTCCGTCAACGTGCGCAGAATGCGCCGTGCAGTTGCCCGCGACAGTCCGGCCGCAAGCGCCGCCTGCGACAATGTCATGGTCGGCCGTTCTCTGCTGAAGGTGCCGAGCACGGCTAGGCCCTTGGCGAGCGTCGCCATGAACTCTTTGTCGTGAGCCTTCGCGTCTTCGTGCGACTCAACTTCGCTCGCGTCGCTCTTGCGATTGACAGAAATGCGCCGCTCGCTAACATGGCTCATAGGCGAACCTTCGTTCGATAATCGAACATACCAACCGACACCGAATGGTGCAAGTCGAAGGCTCGCATGGGAGTGAAACGGCAACCGCGCGGCCCCCGGCAGCGGGCGCTATGCGCATGGGCAGGGAGGGAAGGCATGGCTAGAAAATCAGACGCCATTCGCGTGAACCGGCGCGGCTTCATGAAGGCGTCGGCGGCAACAGGCGCGGCGCTTGCAACGGGCTCGGTGTTCGCGCCCTCGGTGCGGGCCGCTCAGACCCTCAAGCTCGGCTATGTCAGTCCGCAGACCGGTCCGCTCGCTCCGTTCGCCGAAGCCGACAAGTTTGTCATTTCCAGCTTCCTTGACACGGTGAAAGGCGGCGTCAAAGTCGGCAGCGCGACCCTTCCGGTCGAAGTCACCGTCAAGGACAGCCAGTCCAATCCGAACCGCGCCGCGGAAGTCGCCAAGGAGCTGATCGTATCAAACAAGATCGATCTGATGCTTGTCGCCTCAACGCCGGAAACCACCAATCCGGTTTCGACGCAATGCGAGATCGAGGAGGTACCGTGCATCTCTACTGTCGCGCCGTGGCAGCCGTATTTCATTGGGCGGCAGGCCGACCCGGGCGGCGGTCCACCCGCTTGGAAGCCCTTTAACTACACCTACCACTTCTTCTGGGGTCTCGAGGATGTCATCGCCGTCTATACCGACATGTGGGGGCAGGTTAAGACCGACAAATCCGTCGGCGGTCTGTTTCCCAACGACGGCGACGGCAACGCATGGGGCAGCAAACAAGTCGGCTTCCCGCCGGTGCTCGACAAGCTCGGCTACACACTGACCGATCCAGGCCGTTATCAGAATCTCACCGACGATTTCAGCGCGCAAATCGCAGCCTTCAAAAAGGGGAATTGCGACATCATCACCGGCGTGATGATTCCGCCGGACTTCACAACATTCTGGAACCAGGCGTCGCAACAAGGTTTCAAGCCGAAAGTTGCCTCCATCGGCAAGGCGATCCTATTCCCGGTGGCGGTCGAAGCGCTGGGCAAGAACGGCAACAACCTGTCCTCCGAGGTGTGGTGGTCGCCGAACCATCCATTCAAGTCGTCGCTGACCGGGCAATCGGCCAGGCAGATTGCCGACGCCTATGAAAAGTCCTCGGGCAAGCAATGGACGCAGCCGATCGGCTTCGTGCATGCGCTGTTCGAACTCGCCGTCGATGTGGCGAAGCGCTCGGGCGATGTCGGCAGCAACAAAGCCGTCGTGCAGGCGATCGCTTCGACCAACCTTGCCACCGTGGTTGGACCCATTGCCTGGAACGGCAAGAACTTGCCGCCGTTCGCAGCCAAGAACATCGCCAAGACGCCGCTGGTCGGTGGCCAGTGGCGGTTGCGTAATGGAAACAAATACGACATCGTCATCACCGACAACAAAACCGCACCGGCCATTCCGGTCGGCGGTCAGATGCAGCCGATCGCGTGAGCGTCGGCTGACTCTTCGGGCGACTTACATTCGATAGCGTGAAATAATTCGGGTGAGATAAACTCAAAACGCCGGTCCCATCAGGGGCCGGCGTTCGTCTAGGCGGCCATCACGTGATCCTGAAATTGGACAATCTGACGCGATCGTTCGGCTCACTCAAAGCCGTTGACAGCGTCGAGCTTGAAGTCGCGCCAGGCGAGGCGCTCGGCATTATCGGGCCGAATGGCGCCGGCAAATCCACGTTGTTCAATCTGATCACCGGGCTGCAAAAGCCGGATACCGGCAGTGTCCAGTTCAACGGCCAAGACATCACTCACGCGCCGCCGCGCGTCCGCTGCATCGCCGGCATAGGCCGTTCGTTCCAGGTTCCGCAGCCGTTTGAGAACCTCACCGTATTTGAAAATCTGCTGGTCGCCGCCATCCATGGCCGCAAGCAGCGCGAAGCACAGGTTGCCGATGCCTGCGGCGAAATTCTTGAACGCACCGGCCTCATCGGCCTCGCCAATCGCCGCGCCGGCACCCTCAATCTGCTGGGGCGCAAGCGCCTTGAACTCGCACGCGCGCTGGCGAGCGCACCGCGGCTCCTCCTGCTCGATGAGATTGCCGGCGGCCTGACCGAGGCCGAGTGCGCGGAACTCATCGAGTTGATTCGGCACATCCAAAAAACCGGCGTGACCATTGTGTGGATCGAGCACATCGTGCATGCGCTGCTGGCGGTCGTGTCGCGATTGATAGTGCTGAACTTCGGACGCAAGATCATCGAGGGCGAGCCGCGCAGCGTCATGGCCTCTGACGAAGTCAGGGAGATCTACATGGGTATTGCAGCGTGAGATGATGGGCGTGAGGCACTGAGACTTGAGGCACTAACACTTGGCTGTCCTGGAAACCCGCGAACTCACTGCTTTCTACGGCGACTTTCAGGCGCTCTTTGGCATTACGTTCTCGCTCAACGAGGGCGAAACCGTCGCCATCATCGGTGCCAACGGCGCGGGCAAGTCAACTTTCCTGAAGGCGATCACTGGGTTGCTACCGCGCGAGGCCGCTTCCGTCCGCCTCGATGGCAGCGATATCGGGGCGATCCCGGCCTACGAGATCGTCAAGCTCGGCATTGCGCTTGTGCCTGAAGGCCGGCGGCTGTTCTCCTCGTTATCGGTCGAGGAGAATCTGCTTGTCGGGGCCTACGGCCGGCACATCGACGGTCAGTGGAATCTTAACGCCGTCTATCAGCTGTTCCCGATGCTGCGGGAGCGGCGCAACACGCCGTCAACGGCCTTGTCCGGCGGACAGCAGCAAATGGTCGCCGTCGGCCGAAGCCTGATGTCGAACCCGCGCATCCTGTTATGCGACGAACTCAGTCTTGGTCTGGCGCCGATCGTGATCCGCGACATCTATGCCGCGCTCGCCGAGATCAAGACACGCGGCACCAGCGTCGTACTGGTCGAGCAGGATCTTGTCCACGCCATGTCGGTTGCGGACCGCGCCTATTGTTTCATGGAGGGACGCGTCAGCCTCAGCGGCCGGCCGCAGGACCTCAGCCGTGACGAAATTCACGCCGCGTATTTCGGATTGTGAGCGCATGCTCGGCTGGGTCGACACCATATTGCAAGGCGTGCTGTTGGGCGGGCTCTATTCGCTCTATGCGACCGGCCTTTCGGTCATCTTCGGCATCATGCGTCTCGTCAATTTGGCGCACGGCGATCTGATCGTGCTCGGGGCATTTCTGACGCTGGCGCTTTCGTCGCTGGGAGTGCCGCTTGTTCTCGCGCTCGCCATCGTCCTGCCGCTGATGTTTGCAGCGGGCTACGCACTTCAATCCGTGCTGCTCAATCGAGCCTTGGGCCGCAACATCCTGCCGCCTTTGCTGATCACCTTCGGGCTGTCGATCATCGTTCAGAACGGCTTGCTCGAAACCTTCTCGGCGGACACCCGCTTTCTCAATGTCGGCACGCTGCAAGGCGCATCGCTCCCGCTCGGCGGCGGGATCGCGATCGGCGTCATGCCGCTGATCTGCCTCGTGGCGGCAATCGCCGTGATCGTGCTGCTCAACGGCCTGTTCTATCGGACCGCCGTCGGACGTGCGTTCCGCGCTACGTCCGATGACGTGGAAATCGCGCAGCTCATGGGCATCAACAACAAAACCATTTACGCGCTGACCATGGGTATCGCGCTCGCCGTTTGCGCCATTGCCGGATTTTTCCTCGGCGCGCGCGCCAATTTCGATCCGAGTATCGGGCCGGCTCGGCTGCTCTACGCCTTCGAAGCGGTCATCATCGGTGGGCTGGGCAGCCTTTGGGGCACGCTTGCCGGCGGCATCGTTGTCGGGCTGGCGCAGACTATCGGCGCCCACATCGATCCGGAATGGCAAATTCTCTCCGGACACGTCGCGTTCCTGATCGTCCTGGTGATCCGGCCGCGCGGCTTGTTTCCCCGCGCCATCGATTAAGGCTGACGGTCATGCGCATCACCGAAATCGTGGAGACCGGACGCAGCGCAGGGCGTCAGCGCGATGCACGTTTTGTGGTGACGACGGCGACGCGCGCATCGACCATCACCATGCTGCTTGGCGTCCCCGCGATCCTGGTTCTGCTGGCGCTACCGGCTTTCGCCAGTCGTTCGCTGCTGCAGGAGCTGTTCTACGTTTTCACGATGCTGGCTTTGGCGCAGCTGTGGAATTTGCTCGCCGGCAGCGCCGGGCTGATTTCCGTCGGTCAGCAGGCCTTCGTCGGCATCGGCGCCTATGCGCTGTTTGCGTTCGCCGTAGTGAGCGGTCTCGACCTCGTTACGTCGATCGTGCTGGCCGGGGCCATCGCCGGTCTCGTTGCCGTTCCGGCGGCGCTGATTGTCTTCCGCCTGCGCGGCGCCTATTTCGCCATCGGCACCTGGGTAGTCGCCGAAGTGTGCCGGCTCATTCTGGCCCAGGTCAAACAACTCGGCGGCGGTACTGGAACCTCGCTGCCGCCGGACGTCGCCGGCTCCATCGTCGGCATTGATTTTGTCCGTAACCTGTTCCAGGTCCGCGGCCCGGCGGCGCGCGATATCCTGTCCTATTGGCTCGCACTCGTGCTCGCAATCGGCACATTCGTGCTGATCCACCGCCTGCTGCGGTCGCGCTACGGGCTCGCCCTTTCGGCAGTTGGCGACGCCGAGCCCGCCGCCGAGAGCGTCGGCGTCGACGTGTTCCGCACCAAGTTTTTCATCTACGTTGTGACCGCTGTCGCTACCGGGATGGTGGGCGCGCTGATCTTTTTCCAGAAGGCCAGAATTTCGCCCGACGCCGCCTTCTCGCTGATCGACTGGACCGCCTACGTCATTTTCATCGTGGTCATTGGCGGCATTGGAACGATGGAAGGGCCGATCATTGGCGTCGCAATTTTCTATCTGCTGCAATACTACCTGGCATCGCTCGGTTCCTGGTACCTGATCATCCTCGGCGCACTCGCCATTCTCCTGATGTTGTTTGCTCCCGCGGGCGTCTGGGGCGTGATCTCACACCGCTTCGGCATCAGTCTGTTTCCGGTCCGGCGCACCCTGATTGTCGCGAACACTGGCATAGAGGAGAAGAAAACCGAGAAGTGACGGCGCGGTGGTCGCGATCACTCGGTCGCCAGCGACGACGAGGCGGTAAAGCTTGCCAATCAGAACGAGTACGGCCTCTCGGCCGGCGTGTTCTCGGCGGATCTCGGGCGCGCGCCCGCGATCGGCAATCGCCTCAATACCGGTCTGCTGCACATCAACGATCAGACCGTCGCCGACGAACCCCATGTGCCGTTCGGCGGATCGGGCGCCTCCGGCAACGGCACGCGCGTTGGCGGCCCGGCCAATCGGGACGAGTTTACTCAATGGCAGTGGGTGACGATCAAGCAAAAGCCCAATCCCTATCCGTTCTGAACTTGGTGCAAGTTCCGTCACCTTTAACCTTCGATGCTCTCATATGTGTGAGCATGTCATCCGGGAACGGAGCGGTAGCCGGATGAATTGTCCGTCATCGGTCGCGCAAGAGGGCTTATGCGACCGCGAAACTTAGGAGACCGAATATGTCCGATAAGTTGATGACGGTGGCCGCCGCGGGCGCGCTGCTTCTTGCAACGACCGCTTTTGCGTCGGCGCAGCAGTGGGCCTACCCGCAAGATCGTTATTATGGCGGATGGGGTTACTATGGCGCCCCCATGTATAGTTACATGGTGCCCCCAGTGCTGTTTGCGCCAAGCTACTATAACTACGCACCGGGTTACCGCGCCTATGCGCCGGGTTATTACTACAACGGTGCGAGCTGGGGGTATAATGGCTGGGGCTGGTAATTAGCCCCAAGCAGACCGTCGACGACACAACAGCCGCACCGTCAGAGTGCGGCTGTTGTCTTTTATAACACCTGTGGCGATTGCTCCGGCGCGCCGCGCTTTTGCCGCTAGCCCGCCTCTGCTAGCGTCCTGCCGTTATGGACGCCGCGCGCCCCATTGGCCTTGACGAACCCGGTCCTGCGCCGGAGCCGGCGCGCGTCACGCCGATGATGGAGCAATACATCGAGATCAAGGCGGCCAATCCCGATTGCCTGTTGTTCTATCGGATGGGCGATTTCTACGAGCTGTTCTTCGACGACGCCGAAATCGCCTCGCGTGCGCTGGGCATCGTACTGACCAAGCGCGGCAAGCATCTCGGCCGCGACATTCCGATGTGCGGCGTGCCGATCGAGCGTGCCGACGAATATCTGCATCGGCTCATCGCACTCGGCCACCGCGTCGCCGTGTGCGAACAGCTCGAAGACCCCGCCGAGGCGCGAAAGCGCGGCGCCAAGAGTGTCGTGCGCCGCGACGTGGTGCGGCTGGTGACGCCCGGCACGCTCACGGAAGACTCGCTCCTCGACGCCAAGAGCAATAACTATCTGCTGGCGCTGGCGCGGGTCCGCGCGTCCTCGGATGAAGATCGGTTCGCGCTTGCCTGGATCGACATCTCGACCGGCGAATTCCACGTCGGCGAATGCGAGCGCACCACGCTTGCGGCGGAAATCGCCCGCATCGAGCCGGGCGAAATCATCGTTTCCGATGCGTTTTATTCCGATACCGAATTCTCGCCATATCTGCGCACGCTGCCGGCAGTGACGCCTCTCACCCGCGACGTATTCGACGGCGCGACCGCAGAGCGGCGTCTGGCATCGTTCTTCGGCGTAGCGACGACGGCATCGTTCGGCGCATTCTCGCGCCTCGAGCTGACTGCGGCCGCGGCCGCCGTTACTTACGTCGAGCGCACGCAGATCGGCAAGCGCCCGCCGTTGTCGCCGCCAATGCGGGAAGCCGCCGGCGCGACGCTTGCGATCGACCAGGCAACGCGCAGCAATCTCGAACTCATCCGCGCCCTCACCGGCGAGCGGCGCGGCTCGCTCCTCGCCGCCAGCGACCGCACGGTGACGGCGGCGGGTTCACGGCTGTTGGCGCAGCGACTGGCCGCGCCGCTGACCGATCCGGCGGAAATCGCGCACCGGCTCGATGCGGTTGCGGCGCTAGTCGAGGACGCCGCCACACGCGCCAGCTTGCGCGAGCAGATGAAAGCGGCCCCCGATCTTGCTCGCGCGCTGTCGCGGATCGTGGTCGACCGTGGCGGACCGCGCGACCTCGCCGCCATCCGCGACGGGATCTTTGCCGCGGCGCGAATTGCCGAGCGCGTTTCTGCGCTGGCGGATGTTCCCCATGAAGTGGCGCAGGCGGCGGCCGCGCTGCGCCGTCCCGATGGTACGCTCGCCGTTGAGCTTGAGCGGGCGCTGGCCGAAGAGCTGCCGGCGTTCCGCCGCGACGGCGGCTTCGTGTGCGCTGGCTACGAGGCGGCGCTCGACGAAGCCCGAGCGTTGCGCGACGAATCCCGCCGCTTCATCGCCGCGCTTCAGGTACGCTACAGCGAGACAACCGGCATCCGTTCGCTGAAAGTCCGGCACAACAACGTGCTCGGCTACTTCGTCGACGTCACCGCCCAGCACGGCGACAAGCTGATGAACGCGCCGCTTAATGCCACCTTTATTCATCGGCAGACACTGGCCGGACAAGTGCGCTTCACCACGACCGAACTTGGCGAGCTGGAAGCGAAGATCGCCAACGCCACCGACCGCGCGCTGGCGCTCGAGCTGGAGATTTTCGATCGGCTCGCGGCCGCGGTGACAACGGCCAGCGCCGCGATTAAAGCGGCCGCCGACGCGCTTGCTGTCATTGACGTCGCCGCTGCGCTGGCGAGCCTCGCGGTCGAGTGCAACTATGTGCGCCCAGTCGTCGATGGCAGCCTCGCGTTCGTGATCAAGGGCGGGCGTCATCCGGTCGTCGAGCAAGCGCTCGCGCACGATGGCGGGCCGTTCATCGCCAACGATTGCGACCTTTCACCCCCGCCGCACTCTCCCCACTCTCCCCCGCAGGCGGGGAAAGATAAGGAGGCGGAGGCCGGACGCATCTGGCTGATTACCGGCCCGAACATGGCCGGCAAATCGACTTTCCTGCGCCAGAACGCGCTCATTGCCGTTCTGGCGCAGACCGGCAGCTTCGTGCCGGCGCGGACCGCCCATATCGGCGTGGTCGATCGCCTGTTTTCACGCGTCGGCGCCGCTGACGATTTGGCCCGCGGACGCTCCACCTTCATGGTGGAAATGGTCGAGACCGCCGCGATCCTCAATCAGGCCGGCGAACGCGCGCTGGTTATCTTGGATGAAATCGGCCGCGGCACCGCAACCTTCGACGGGCTGTCCATCGCCTGGGCAACGATCGAGCATCTGCACGAGAACAACCGCTGCCGCGCGCTGTTCGCCACGCACTTTCACGAGATGACCGCGCTCGCGGCAAAGCTGGCGCGGCTGCACAACGCCACCATGCGGGTGAAGGAATGGCAGGGCGAAGTCGTGTTCCTGCACGAGGTCGTGCCAGGCGCCGCCGACCGCTCCTACGGCATCCAGGTAGCGAAGCTTGCGGGCCTGCCGGAGAGCGTGATCGAACGCGCCAAGCTCGTGCTGGCGCAGCTCGAAGCCGAAGATCGCATCTCGCCGGCGCACAAATTGATCGACGACCTGCCGCTGTTCGCAGCGACGCGCCGTGCAGCACCGCCGGCGGCACCGACGCAAGCCGACGCCGTCCTCGCCGCGCTGGTCGAAGCGCTGGCTCTGCTCAATCCGGATGAAATGTCGCCGCGCGACGCGCTCGAAGCGCTATACGCACTCAAGGGGCGGCTGCCGAAGAAGTAACCGCACGCTTCCGCGCCCGCACGCGGATCATCAGAAGTCCGCCGCTCCACGCCAGGCAAACAACCAAGCCGACAACGAGCGCCCACCACACGCCGAGCGGCGCGACCAGATAGTGCACCACAAGGAAGCCGAGCCCGAGGCCGATCAGCGGAAGCTGCGCGTGCGCCAGCATGCTTGCAGTGATCTTGCCGCCGATGCGCGGATGCATGATGACAATCGAGCTGCCAAGAATGATCGGAAACAGCGCGAACATGCCTGAAGTGAACGACCCGATGCTGGAACTGGCCGTGGTCACGACGGCGACCACGATCGCGGCGGCGAGAGCGCGGAGCGGAATATCAAAGCGCGTGCGCCGGAACTTCGCCGGTGCTCCGCCAGCGCGGTAGCGCCAGCAGAACGGAATAGTCACGGCGAACACCACGACGTTGAGCAAGACGGCGCTGAGCGGCGTCCAATCGACCATGCGGAGCGCGGCTGCTGCCGCGAACCACACGGCGCTCGCTACCCCCAAACTTACAAACAGACCGTGGCGCTGCGCCATTGCGGCGTAGGCGGCGGCGAAGACGGCAACGGCTGCGTTGATGGCAACGCTGCCGACTGCGCTGGCCGCAATGAAGCTCGGCGGATGTTCCAGGGCGAGGATGGTGTAAGCCGCGCCTGCAGCGGTGGGCAGCGCGCCGATCAGCGCACCGACGAACGGACCGCTCCGCTCGACCGCCAGGGACGTGATAACGACGACGGCCGCCGTCAGCACCATTTTGAAGGCGAGGCCGTACCAGAAAAGCTCGACGGGGGTCACGTGCGATTGAGTCGAATTTCGACCGGCGGGCCGTTCTTGATCGTTTGATAAACGACGCAGTAGCGTTCGGTGAGCTTGAGCAGCTGATCGAGCTTGTCCTGCGACGCATCGGTGTCGAGATCGAAGGAGAGACGGATTTGCGCGAAACCGACCGGCGCATCCTTGGCAACGCCGAGCGTGCCGCGGAAATCGAGATCGCCCTCGGCGGCCACTGCACCGGACCTGAGCGGAATATCGAGTGCGGTCGCGACTGCCTTGAGCGTCACGCCGGCGCAGGCCACCAGCGCTTCGAGCAGCATGTCGCCCGAGCACAATTCGAGCCCGGACCCGCCGGTGGCGGGATGCAGGCCCGCGACCGCAAGTGCGCGGCCGGTCTCGACCTTGCAGGCGATGTTGGCATCGTCGAGCGCACCTTTTGCCTTCAAGGTAACAAAAGCGGCTTCCGGAGCCGTCTTGTAGCGATCCTTGATCGGCACTTGCAGCGCCCGCAACCCGGCGGAGTCCATGTTCAATCCTCTCTGCTCCAAACTTCTCGCGACTATTATCGCTATTCCGCCGGCGTGAGCACGAGCCGGCCGATGACTTTGCCGGCCTTGAGTTCGTTAAGCGCCTCGTTGACCGCAGCGAGCGGCCGGGTGCCGACGGGAAGATCGGGCACGCCTTTGCGGCGCACGAGATCGAGCAATTCGGCCATTTCGGTCAAGCTGCCGACATAGGAGCCTTGGATGGTCATCGCGCGCAGCGGAAACGACGGCGTCGGGATCGTGATGTCGCCGCCGAACAGGCCGACAATGATCAGCTTGCCGCCTTTAACGAGAGAATCGAGCGCGAGCTGCACTGTACGTGTAGCGCCGACCAGATCGATCACCGCCCAGGCGCCTCCCTTAGTCATTTCGATGATCTGTTTGGCGGCGTCCGCCGCGCTGGGATCAATCGCTGCCTGCGCGCCGGCCTTCAGCGCGGCTTCACGCTTGACCGGATCGATGTCGACAACAATGGCGCCCTTGCCGCCCATCGCCCGGTGCAATGCGAGGCACATGAGTCCAAGACCGCCGGCGCCGATGATGACCACCGGCTCCTCCTGCAACGACGGTCCGACCTTCTTCAACGCGCCATACGTCGTAATGCCGGAGCATGCGAGCGGCGCCGCCCGTTCCGGCGGGATGTTGCCGATCCCGAACAGATAACGCGGATGCGGAACCAGCAAATGGTCGGCATAACCGCCGGCGCGGAACACGCCGATACTGGACGGCGTACGGCACAGCTGCTCGTCGCCGCGGCGGCATACGCCGCATTCCCCACAGCCAAGCCACGGATGCACCAGCCGCCGGTCGCCGATCTTGACGCCTTTGGCATCCGGACCGACCGCGACGACTTCGCCGACATTCTCGTGGCCCATGGTCAGCGGGAGTTTCACCCCCCGATCAGTGAGCTTTAGCCGCTTGCCACCGCCGATGTCGTAAAAGCCTTCCCAGATATGCAAATCGCTGTGGCAGACACCGGCAGCGACGACCTTGAGCAGGACCTCGGTCCCGGTCGGCTTGGGGGTGGGCCGCTCCATTAGCCGCAGCGGCGCTCCGCACTCGCAAACATCGTAGCTTTTCATCGGACCTGTCCTCCCCGCGACGTTTCTGCTCTCGTTGGGGATAATGGCAGCATAGGTATTTCTGTCCAACCTCCGTGACCGATGCGGCTTCCGGGTGCGCCGCAGCAATAGCTTGTGCATCATCGCCAGAGACCGCCGATGACAGCGGCTGGCGGCTCAGTTATGACGTGCTCCGATGCTGGACATCCAACGCGGCCCCCGCCCCGCCTCAGAACTTCTCGACAGCGCAGCGATCGCCGCCGACCTCACGGCCCTTGCCGAGAGCCATGCCGGGCGCGAGCGGGAATTGCGCGCCGCAGTCGCACGACGCCTCAAAGCATCGCTCACCGAGGCGCGCGCGCAGGCCGAACAATTGCTGCTGAAGGATCGTCACGGCCGGCGGTGCGCCGAGCGGTTGTGCCAAACTCAAGATGAGATCATTCGCATCCTGTTCGAGTTTGCCGCCGGCGCACTTTATCCGCCGCAGGTGCGTTCGCAGGCCGAACGGATGGCCGTGATCGCGACCGGCGGATATGGCCGCGGCCTGCTGGCCCCGGGATCCGACATCGATCTGCTTTTTGTCCTGCCGTATAAGCAGACCGCGTGGGGAGAATCGGTCGCCGAGACGCTGCTCTATTGCCTCTGGGACATGGGCCAGAAGGTCGGCTACGCGACGCGTTCGATCAACGAATGCATCCGCCAGGCCAAGGCGGATATGACCATCCGCACGGCGCTCCTTGAATCGCGCCATCTGTTCGGCGACGCCAAGCTCTACAGCGAATTGACCACGCGCTTTGAAAAAGAGGTGGTGCAGGGAACGTCCGCGGAGTTCGTGGCCGCCAAGCTCGCCGAACGCGAGGAGCGGCACCGCCGTGCTGGTCAGTCGCGCTACCTCGTCGAGCCCAACGTCAAAGACGGCAAGGGCGGTTTGCGCGACCTGCACACGCTGTTCTGGATTGCCAAGTACGTCTATCGCGTCCGCGAGCCCGAGGAATTGATCGCGCGCGGCGTGTTCGATCGCGACGAATACAATATGTTCCGCCGCTGCGAGGACTTCCTGTGGTCGGTCCGCTGCAACATGCATTTCCTCTGCGGCCGTGCGGAGGAGCGCCTATCGTTCGACATCCAGCGCGATATCGCGGTGCGGCTCGGTTACACCGAGCATCCCGGACTGCAGGACGTCGAGCGGTTCATGAAGCATTACTTCCTCACTGCCAAGCACGTCGGCGATCTCACCGCCTTCCTCTGTGCCGGCTTGGAGGAACTTCAGGCCAAACCGGCGCCGGTGTTGAGCCGCGTGATCGCGCGGCTCCGTCCCGCACGGAGTCGGCGCACGCTGACCGAAACTGACGATTTCATCATTGACAACAACCGCATCAACCTCGCCCGCGCCAATGTCTTCAAGCGCGATCCGGTCAATCTGATCAGATTGTTTTATCTGGCGCAGAAACACAATCTGGCGATTCATCCGGAAGCGATGCGCACCGCGAGCCGCTCGCTCAAGCTAATCGACGCCAAGGTCCGGGGCGACAAGGAAGCGAACCGGCTTTTCCTCGAGATTCTGACGTCGAGAAACGAGGCCGAAACCGTGCTGCGCCGCATGAACGAGGCCGGCGTGCTTGGCGAGTTCGTGCGGGCATTCGGCCGTATCGTGGCGATGATGCAGTTCAACATGTACCACCATTATACGGTGGACGAGCATCTACTTCGCTGCATCGGCGTGCTCAACGAGATCGAGCAGGGCGACAGCCGCGAGGTAGTGTTGGCGAGCGAGCTGTTCAAGACGATCCAGCCGCAGCATCGCACCGTGCTTTATGTCACGCTGTTCCTGCACGACATCGCCAAGGGACGCATCGAGGATCACTCGATCGCCGGCGCGCGCATCGCCCGCCGGCTGTGTCCGCGGCTGGGCTTCAACACTGCCGACACCGAGCTGGTCGCCTGGCTGGTCGAGGTGCACCTCGTCATGTCGACCGTGGCGCAGTCGCGCGATCTTTCGGACCGCAAGACCATCGAGAACTTCGCCGCGGTCGTTCAATCACTCGAACGCATGAAGCTTCTTGCCATCCTGACGACTGCGGATATCCGCGCCGTCGGCCCCGGTGTCTGGAACGGATGGAAGGCGCAGCTCGTGCGGACGCTTTATTACGAAACCGAGCCAGTGCTTACCGGCGGCTTCTCCGAGGTCAACCGCGCCGAGCGCGTGGCCGCCGCCAAGGCCGAGTTCCGCGCCCAAATTGGCGACTGGCCGCCCGACGTGCTCGAAGCCTATGTCGGACGCCATTATCCGGCTTACTGGCTCAAGGTCGACTTGCCGCACAAGCTCGCGCAGGCCCGTTTCGTGCGCGAGGCCGAGGCCGCGGGCAAGCGGCTAGCAACCAGCGTCGGCTTCGATACGGCCCGCGGCGTCACCGAGCTCACGGTGTTTGCGCCCGACCATCCGTGGCTGCTTTCGATCATTGCCGGAGCCTGTGCGCTCGCCGGCGCCAACATCGTCGACGCGCAGATTTACACCACCGCCGACGGGCTCGCGCTCGACACCATCGCCGTGTCGCGCGAATTCGACCTTGACCAGGACGAAGCGCGCCGTGCTGCGCGTATTGGCGACGTCATCGAGAAGGCGGTGCGTGGACAGATCAAGCTGCCGGACGTCGTGCCCAAGCGCGCGCCGCCGAAAGGACGGCTGAAGGCTTTCGCCATCGAGCCCGAGGTGACCATCAACAATCAATGGTCGCAGCGCTATACGGTGGTGGAAGTCACCGGCCTCGATCGGCCCGGCCTGCTCTACGAGCTGACCACGACGCTATCCAAGCTCAACCTGAACATCGCCTCGGCGCATGTCGCGACCTTCGGCGAACGCGCGGTCGACGTCTTCTACGTCACCGATCTCCTCGGCGCGCAAATCACCACGCCGACCCGCCAGGCCGCGATTAAGCGTCCGCTGATCGCACTGTTCACCTCGCCCGGAAGCGAAAACAAAACCGGGCGGGACAGCGCGGCTGAATAAAATGTGACCGTGTCGCCGATGCGACGCCGCGCAAAGCGGTGAACCGCTGTTCCGAGACCGCGGACCGGTAACGCGCCCTTAAACCGCACTGTCTAGCTTCGCCACTGCGCGTTCCTCGTGCGGGGATGGACATGGCGTCGCGACAGGCCGGATGGAAGCGTGCGCTCGACGCCGCCCGCCTTGACCTGCGGCTGCGCCCCCAAGACCGCACCGGCGGCCCGCTCAAGGCGCGCGGCGATGGCAGCCGCCGGCGGCGGAATGACGCTTCACCGCAGCAAAAGACCAGACGGCGGCGCGGCGGCGGCGGCAAAGGCCGGTCCGCTCTTGGCCGTCTGTTCTATTGGGGCGTGGTGCTGACGCTCTGGGCGGTCATCGCGGCGATCGGCACGCTGGTTTGGGTCGGCATCCGCCTTCCGCCGATCCAGTCGCTGGAAATTCCCAAGCGCCCGCCCTCGGTGCTCATCGTCAGCGCCAACGGCGCTACACTCGCGACGCGCGGCGACATGGGCGGCGCCGCGGTGCCGCTGCACGAATTACCGGACTATGTGCCGAAAGCTTTCATCGCCATCGAGGATCGCCGCTTTTATTCACACCACGGCGTCGATCCGTTCGGAATCTCGCGCGCCGTCATCGCCGACGTGATGCGTCGCGGCGCTTCGCAAGGCGCATCGACGATCACCCAGCAGCTCGCCAAAAATCTGTTCCTGACCCAGGAACGCACCGTCTCGCGCAAGCTGCAGGAAATGGTGCTGGCGTTCTGGCTCGAACACAGATTTTCCAAAGCGCAGATTCTCGAGCTTTATCTCAACC
This sequence comes from uncultured Alphaproteobacteria bacterium, assembly GCA_963831165.1. GTDB lineage: Bacteria > Pseudomonadota > Alphaproteobacteria > Rhizobiales > Xanthobacteraceae > BOG-931. The sequence goes on along the minus strand of CAWHPC010000025.1, from coordinate 50,732 downwards.
GCGTCTATTTCGGTTCCGGCGCTTACGGCGTGGAAGGCGCTGCACAACGCTACTTCGGAAAATCGGCGCGGCAACTGACGCTGGCCGAAGCGGCGCTCCTTGCCGGCCTGGTGCAATCGCCGTCGCGGCTGGCGCCGACCCGTAACCCTGACGGAGCCGAACGCCGGGCGCGGGTCGTCCTCACCGATATGGCGCAGCAAAAGTTGGCCGGCGAGGACGCAGCGCGCTTTGCGCTCGCCCATCCCGCCCGCGCGGTGAAACCGGCCGGGGCCGACTCCGTCAACTATGTCGCAGACTGGATCATGGACGCGGTCGACGACCTCGTCGGCCGTTTCGATCAGGATATCGTGGTCGAGACCTCGATCGATCCGGCGCTGCAAGGCGCCGCCGAACGGGCGCTGGCGGAGGCGCTGGCGCAAAAAGGCGAGAAGCTCGGCATAGGCGAAGGCGCGGTCGTCGCCATGACGCCCGACGGCGTGGTGCGCGCGCTGGTCGGAGGCAAGAGCTACGCCGACAGTCAGTTCAACCGCGCCATCGCCGCAAAGCGCCAGCCGGGCTCGGCGTTCAAGCCGTTCGTCTATCTCACCGCGCTTGAACACGGATTGACGCCCGACACCGTACGCGAAGACGCCCCGATTGCAGTGAAAGGATGGAAGCCGGAAAATTACGAGCACGAGTACATGGGCCCGGTGACGCTGACGCAGGCGCTCGCCAATTCGCTGAATACCGTGTCGGTGCGCCTGACGCTGGAGTTCGGTCCGGCCGCCGTGATCCGCACCGCCTATCGGCTCGGCATCAACTCGATGCTCGAGCCCAACGCCTCGATTGCGCTCGGGACCTCGGAGGTTTCGGTGCTGGAGCTGGTCACCGCCTACGCCACATTCGCCAACGGCGGGTTCGCTATCTCGCCGCACGTGGTCGAGCGAGTGCGGGGAACAGACGGTAAGACGCTCTATGCGCGCTCGACGCAAAATCTTGGCCGCATCGTCGATCCCCGCTACGTGGCGATGATGAACGCGATGATGCACGAGACGCTGGCGAACGGCACCGCGCGCAAGGCTGACCTTCCCGGCTGGCCTGCCGCCGGCAAGACCGGCACCAGCCAGGATTTCCGCGATGCCTGGTTCATCGGCTACACCGCACACCTCGTCGCCGGAGTCTGGCTTGGCAACGACGACAACACGCCGACGCGCAAGGCGACCGGCGGAGGGCTGCCGGTGGAAATCTGGAGCCGCTTCATGAAGACCGCGCATCAGGGCGTAACGCCCGCTGGTTTACCGGGCGTTAGCGGCGGAGGATGGATGGCGTTGCCGCGGGCGGACGCCGGCAATGCGGGCGCCACCGCCGCGCCGCCCTCGCCTCCCACTCTCGATTCCTGGCTGCTCGATAAGCTGTTCGGGCGGCGGTGATGGCTACGCGGCCAAAAGGCCGTGCTCAGTTCAGGTGAAACTCGACATTCACCTGGCCGGTGCCGCTGGACGAAAAGTAGTCGCAAAGCTGCTCGACTTTTCCGCCGTAGTTTTCCCAGCCGAGAAGACCAAACAGCATCGCGGTATCGGCCATCAAGGCTTCGCCGCTGCATTTGGTGGAATATTCCGGCAGCAAGCCGACAAATTCCCGATAGCGGCCGTCGCGCCACAGTTCGAGCACGCGAAGATCCATCTGGCGGTTAAACTCGCTGGAGACGATATCCCACTGGCCCTCACCGACATCCCGATTGCTTATGACCTTGTGCGACAGTGAGCCGCTCGCCAGGACGGCGACGTTTGAGTCTGACCGTAAAATCGCACGGCAGCAGGCTTCGCCGAATTTGCGGTTCTCTTCGACGCTGGCAAATAACGGAGATGCAACGGGCAGAACTTTGAGGCGGCAATCCGCATTCATGTACCGCATCGGAACGATGCTGCCATATTCGAGCGCCAGGCTGCGGACGCGGTGAGCGAGGACGTCAAGACCTTGGCCGGCCGCTTCTTCGACAATCAGATCGGCCAACACCGGATTGCCTGGATAGTCGTAGGTGAGATCCTGGATCATGTGCGGCGCTTCGTGGCTGGTGTAGTTGCCGGTGTGCCGTTCGTTGGCGTTAATGTGAAAGCCGAAATTCGAAAGCCAATGAGTATCGAAAATGAGGAACGTGTCGGCGCCGCGCTGGTGCGCACGCTTGCCGATTTCCTTCAGCGATTCGATTGGCAGCTTCCGCCGGCCTTTGAGCGCGCCTTCGCGCTCCGACAGCAGCAGCGAGGGGACGTGTGTTACTTTGGCCGCGAGTACAATCTGACCCATGGCGTTCCCGGCAATTGCGACCCGCTTTAGGGTTCGAGGCGTCCACGCTCAGCGCTGGGGCGCAAATAAGGCGGCGCGTTACCCCCGTAGCCGCGCCGCCACTCGCAAAGATGAAGCCACAAGGCCTAATCGTTGCGAGCGCAACAAATTTGCCATCGCACTCGAACGGTGCTTTGATCTAGATCAATTCGCTTGCGGCCCCGATGCAATTCTTCTGTTGACGGAAAACTTCGGGGTTAAGGGGCAGCCATGCAAGCGAATTTACTCAAACATCTCGACCGGCGGTTGCCGCGCTACACCAGCTATCCGACCGCCGTGCAATTCGGCCCCGGTGTCGATGCGCAGGTCTACGGGCGCTGGCTCAACGCGTTGCCGAACCGGGCATTGGTCTCGCTCTACCTTCACGTCCCGTTTTGCGCCGAGCTCTGCCTCTATTGTGGCTGCCACACCGCGGTCGCCCGACGCTACGAGCCAGTCGCAGCTTATGTTGAACTACTGGTACGCGAAATCGCGCTGGTCGGCCGGTTATTGGCGCGGCCGGTGGTGACCGAGATTCACTGGGGCGGAGGGACCCCGACGATATTGTCGCCGCAGGACCTGCTGCGCATCACCGCAGTGCTCCGGGCAAATTTTACCATCACACCCGCAACCGAAACGGCGATCGAAATTGATCCCCGTTCGCTAACCCGCGAGCATATCGGCGCGCTAGTGGATATGGGCGTCACGCGCGCAAGCCTGGGCGTGCAGGATTTCGAGCCGCGCGTGCAACAGGCCATTAGGCGGGCACAGAGCTTGGAACAGACTGCCCGCGCTGCGGATGGTCTCCGCGAGGCCGGCATTACCGGCATCAATCTCGACCTGATGTACGGGCTGCCGCATCAGACGGTCGCAACGATTGCGAAGACATCACAGCAGGCGCTCGCGCTCGAACCGGACCGGATGGCGCTGTTCGGCTACGCCCACGTGCCGTGGATGAAACGTCACCAAAAGCTCATTCCGGAAGACGCGTTGCCCGGCAGCAGCGAACGGTTTGAGCAAAGTTGCGCGGCGGCCAAAATATTCGTCGGCGCCGGCTATCGGCGGATCGGCCTTGATCATTTTGCGAGCCGCAACGACCCGCTTTCCCAGCGCCAGTGCGAAGGCAGGCTGCATCGCAATTTCCAGGGCTACACGACCGACGAATCGCCGAATCTCATCGGCTTTGGTCCCTCGGCTATCGGCTCATTGCCCGACGGATATGTCCAGAACGCGGCGAGCATGGTCGCTTACCGCGAGTCGATCACAGCGGGTCGCCCGGCGACGGCGCGCGGCCTCACCTTGACCCCGGGGGATCGATTGCGCGGCGCCATCATCGAACGTCTGATGTGCGATCTTCGGGTGAACATCGCGGAGCTATGTGCGGCGCATGATGCCCGTGCGGATCAGTTTGCCGAGGAGCTTGGCAAAATCGACGAGCTCGCAAACGATGGCATCGTCGAGCGCACCGGCTACGAGATCAAAGTGCCGGAGCATGCCAGAGGATTTGTCCGCGCGGTGTGCGCTGTGTTCGATGCCTATGTCTCGAACGACGAAACGCAATTCTCAAAAGCGTCCTAAATCGCCCCGAAATTAAGCTGAAATCGCCCGAACGTTAGAGGCTCTGACCGGCCGGTGAAAACCCTTGAGGGTCAGTGCGTCCAGCGGCTCAAGCTCGGCGATTTCTTCGACGGCCACACCGACCTTGTTGTCGATCAGAATTTGTCCATCCTTCGCTTCCGCGCACAGCCGCGCCGCCAGATTTGTAACCGAGCCGATGGCGGCATAGTCGAAACGGCCCTCGAAGCCGATGCGGCCGAGCGTGGCATAACCGTGCGCGATGCCGACACCGAAGCCGAGCTCAAAGCCGTGCTTGCGCCATTTGGCGCTCAAGTCGCCGACTGCGGCACGCATCTCGGCGGCCATACGCACGGCCTGGCCGCAGGGATCGGCGCACGGTACCGGATCGTTGAGCATCGCCATCAGGCCGTCGCCGGCGAAACGCTCGATCGTGCCCTCGAACTTATGAATGATGGCGCCGACGGCGGTGTGATATTCGCGCAGCGTGTTCATGATCTCTTCCGGCTCGGCGGTCTCGGCAAATGAAGTAAATCCGCGGAGGTCGCAAAACACCACCGTGACCTCGCGGCGGTGACTGTCGAGAACGCGATCATCCCCCGATGTCAGGATCAGCTCCGCTACCTGCGGGGACAAAAACCGCTTCAGGCGATCCATGCGTCCGATCTGTTCCAGCTGCTGCGTCACGCGCTCCTCGAGCGTGCGATTCCAGCTGGCGAGATCGGCAGCCTGCGCGGTCACCCGGTCGGTCAGCTCCTTCATCCGCAGCATCGACTTGACGCGGGCGACCAGCGCCGCCTGATCGACCGGCTTGGTCAGATATTCATCAGCGCCGGCCTCAAGCCCCGTGACCACGTCCCTGGAATCGGCTTTCGCCGTCACCAGAATGATGGCCATGAACGGCAGATTGCTGTCCGCCTTGAGCTGGCGGCACACTTCGAAGCCGTCCAGCTTCGGCATCATGACATCGAGCAAAATCAGGTCGGGGAGCTTCTCGCGGGCGACTGCAAGCGCCTCTTCGCCGTCGCAAGCCTGCAGCAGGTCATAGCCTTGCGGTCCCAATCGCGCGAGCAGAATGTCGCGATTGGTCTCATTGTCATCAACGATGAGAATACGCGGGGGGTTATGCATGAGCGCACACCGGATTGCTGCTAGTGTAAGTGCTCTTTGATCTTCGCGAGCAACTGCCTCGGGCTATAGGGCTTGGTGATGTAATCGTCGCAGCCCGCGGCGCGGGCTTTGTCCTCATCGCCGGAGAGCGCGTAGGAGGTCACGACGATGATAGGGATGGCTTTGAGCTGCGGATTAGCCTTGATGCGTCGGGTCGCTTCATAGCCATCCATGATCGGCAGCTGGATATCCATGAGGATCAAATCCGGTAGCTCGGCCTCGGCGGCGGTGACGCCGCGCGCGCCATCCTCGGCTTCCATAATCTCATAGCCGACGCTGGTGAGCAGATCGCGCAGGATGCGCCGGTTATCCTCTTGGTCTTCCACCACCAGAATGCGCTTGCTCATGCCACTTGCCCCTCGCCGCCGGCATTGACCGGAAGCTTAATCGTGAAAGTCGAACCTTTGCCAAGCTGGGACTCAACCAAAATATGACCGCCATGCATCTCGACGATGCGCTTGGAGATCGCGAGCCCCAATCCGGTCCCGCCCTTCTCCCGGGTCGAGGTGTTGTCGACCTGCTGGAATTCCTCGAATATTTTCGCCTGATCAGCGGCGGCAATGCCTGGGCCGCTGTCACGCACCGCGACGCGGAACGAGCCGTTTGAAACCGAGGCCTCGATCGCCACCTCGCCTTTATCCGTGAATTTGATCGCATTGCCGACGAGGTTGAGTAAGACTTGAGAAAGCCGGCGCTCGTCGCCACGCCCGGCCGGCAAACTCGGAGCGATCTTGGTCGTCAACGCGAGGTTCTTCTTCGCCGCCAGCGGTTCGACCGCAACGTAAACGCCCTGCACCAGATTGGTGAGCGAATAATCGGACAGTGACAACGTCAGCTGGCCAGCTTCGATCTTCGATAGATCGAGGACGTCATTGATCAAACCCAGCAGATGCCTGCCGTTGGTTTGCACGCGTTCAAGCACGTCCCGCATCTTCTCCGGCGCCTCGCCATAGATGCTGTCGAGCATCAATTCGGTGTAGCCGAGGATGGCGTTGAGCGGCGTGCGCAGCTCGTGGCTCATGTTGGCGAGGAACTGCGACTTGTGGCGGCTGGCGACTTCGAGCTGGTGGCCCTTGTCCTCAATTTCGTGGAATAGCCGGGCGTTCTGAATCGTCAGCACCGATTGCGCCGCGAAGGTCTTCATCAGATCTACGGTATTCTGCGGAAAGGCGCCGGGCGTCTTGCGGCGCACCACCAGCATGCCGACAATCTCCTCTTCGCCGCGAAGCAGCGGCGCCACCAGCCGCGCGCGGTATCCGGCGCGCAAGGTGATCTCGTTGATCTCTGAGCCGCCACCGATTTCCTTCAAGTCGGCGACCTGAATCGGCTCGCCTTTAGCCATGACCTCTGCAACATTCGGCTCGTCCAAGTCGATGTGCCGATGCGAGAGCGCATCGATCAACTCTTGATCCATGCCGTAGGTGGCGCGCAGATGAAATTCGCGTTGCAGATCGTCAAACACATAGATCGCGCCGGCCTCGGTGCCGGAGAGCTGCACCGCCTTGGCGACAATGGTCGAAAGCACGGTCTCAAGATCGAGCGTCGAATTGACTGCCTGCGAGACTTCGCCGAGTGCGCGCAATTCACCGACCGAGCGGCTGAGATCGTCGGTGCGCTGCCGCAATTCGCCAAGCAGCCGAGCATTCTCGATAGCGATGACGGCTTGGGCGGCGAAGTTCTCGACTAGCGCGATCTGCTTGTCAGTAAAAGGACGAATTTCCTGGCGTAACAAGGTAAACGCTCCGATCAGTCCGTTCTCCTTCAGCATGGGTACGGCGAGAAGCGTCCGTACGCCTCCGAGCTCAACGGCTGCCACGATTTCGGGAACGCGTTCAGTGTAGCCCCGGTCGGCTGCAATATCGGCGACATGAACCACCGCTTTTGTCGCTGACATGCGACCTAGGAAGGTTTCCGGAATAAGACGAGTGTCCGGCGAACGCCGGCGAAACTCGGCGAAGGCAGGCGGCGTATTATGCCTCGCGACGAGGTGCATACCTTCGCTGTCCCGGCGAAAGATATTTCCAAACTTGGCATCGCAGATGCGAACGGCTTCCGCCAGCATCGTTTCAAACACGCGCTCAAGATCGCCGGGCGAGCTTGAGATGACCTGCAAAACCTCCGATGTCGCGGTTTGCTGCTCCAGCGATTCGGATAGCTCGCGGGTGCGCTGCTGCTCGGCCTCGAACAGCCGGACGTTCTCGATCGCGATCACCGCTTGGTCGGCGAAGGTTGTCACCAACTCGATCTCGCGCTCGATAAACGGGTCGACCTGGCCGCGCGCCAGTCCGATGACTCCGATCGGCTCGCCTTCGCGCATGAGCGGCACGCCGATCATCGAGCGACCCTTGCCGATCTTGGCGGCCTCCTTTTTCTCGTACAGCGGATCGTTCCAGGCATCGTCGATGCGAGCGACTTGCCGGGTCATGGCGGCGCGACCGATGACGGTGCCCTGGCCTGGCGCGATCGGATTTTGCCGTTCGATTTCCAGATAAGCCGGATCGAGACTGTACCCGGCCGCAAAACGATAGAGGTCGTTCTCCAGCCGAAAGATCACACCCGCATCGGCACGGCACAGGCGCGCCGCCGTATCGACAACGCTTTGCAAGATTGGTTGAAGTTCGAACTTGGATCGGCTGATGACGCCGAGAACCTCGGAAGTAGCGGTCTGCCGTTCAAGCAACTCGCGCAATTCGCCCAAGAGCCGAGTGTTCTCGATGGCAATGACGGCTTGGCTGGCAAAGTTCTTTACCAAGTCGATCTGCTTCTCTGCGAACGGGCGCACTTCCAGCCTGCAAGCGACGAACGCTCCAATGCACTCATTGTCCTTCAGCATCGGCACGCAGAGACCGGTACGCGTACCGATGAGTTCGACGAACGCCACGACGCGGGAATTGCCGGCGATGTAAGACGGGTCTGTCCGCAAATCGGCGATGTGAATGACTTCTTTCGATTCGACGACGCGGACCAGCGGGTGGGTTGAATTGTCGGATATGACGAGTTCCGAGCCTCGTTCGAACATCGCGGTGGAGGCGGGCGGGACGTGCCTGGCAACGATGCGAAGAACATCTCCGTCGCGAAGGAGCATGGTGCCGAAAGGAGCTTCGCAAAGCCGGGTCGCGTTCTCCAGCATCGCCGCGAATACCGGCTCAAGATCGCCGGGCGAACGTGAGATGACGCCCAGCACATCCGCAGCTGCCGTCTGCTGGGCCAGAGATTCGGTCAGCTCCTGCGTGCGCTGCTGCTCGGCTTCAAGCAGCCGCACGTTTTCGATGGCGATGGCCGCTTGATCGGCGAAGGTCTCGACTAAAGCGATCTGCTTGTCCGTGAAGCGGCTGACCTGCGAACGCCAAAGCGTTATGACGCCCAGCAAGTCGTCGCCTTTGAGTATCGGCACCCAGAGAACCGTGCGGACAGTCAAAACTGTGCGGATTGCCTGCGTGTACTGAGCCGCGAGCGTACCTTCCGGATCGGCCAAGATATCAGGATTGTGGATCGTACGGCGTTCGCGTGCAGCGCGCCCCGCACCGCTGTCCGAACCGGGCCGAATTGGATGGTGGTCCAGCCAATCGTTCTCGTCGGGCGACGTATTGAATGAGGCTGCTACCCGCAGCAGCTCGCCGTCGAACCGATGGATCAGCGCCCTATCGGCCGCGCAGAGCTTGGCCGAACTTTCGGCCACGGTTTCGAAAACCGCATGAAGATCGAACGCCGAACGGCTGATAACTTCGAGGACCTTCGCGGTCGCTGTCTGCTGCTCCAGCAATTCGGTGAGGTCGGTCGTGCGATGACGCAACTCGTTCAGCAGGCGCGTGTTCTCGATAGCGATGACCGCCTGCGCCGCAAAATTCTGTACCAGCTCGATCTGCTTGTCAGTGAACGGCCGAACTTCCTGACGATAAATGCTGATAGCGCCGATCAGATCATTCCCTTTGAGCATCGGCACGACAATAAGCGACCGCGCGCCGCCGAGCCTCGCCGAGACGCTCGGGGTCGGCTCGGCTGCCTCGTCGGCAATTCGAGCCACGTCTTTTGTCCGTACCACATGATCAAGGCCGGTTCCGGCCGCCGGTCGAAACGAACCGCGTTTCTGATGAAACTCGGCGAGGGCCAGCGGCGCGCCGAACGCTGCCACCGCGGTGAACGTTTCATTGTCGCGCCGCCACAGGGTGCCATATTTTGCGCCGCAAATTCGCACTGCGTTCGCCAACATGGTCTGGAACACCGGTTCAAGCTCCCCTGGCGAACTTGAAATAACCTGCAGCACATCCGACGTCGCGGTCTGCTGCTCCAGCGCCTCCTTGGTCTCGTTGAACAGCCGGGCGTTTTCGATCGCGATCAGGGCCTGATCGCGGAAGGATTCCGCCTGGGCAATTTCGGTGGTTCCGAAAATATTAGGCCGCTTTCCCACCAGCGTGAGCAGGCCAATGCACTCTCCCTCGCGCAGCAGCGGCAGGTACAGCGCCGAGTTCACGCCGAACTTCTGGTGGATTATGCGCTCGTGCTCGGGCAGTTTGATCAGCGACCAGTCCGGCAGGTGCAGCATTTTTTTGTTGACGATCGCGCGCGAGGGAAAGTTGGCGCTGGGATCGATCGGCAAATTCGTGGGCCCGACGTCCGCGAGCGGGCCGTGCGGTGCGGCCACTGCCGCGGGCGAAAAGGTAGCGCCGTCGCGAAGAATCACAAACACCAAGTCGCAGCGGAGCAGGCGCACGGCTGTGAGGACGATGCTGTCGAATACGGGCCGCACGTCGGTTGGCGATTGACTGATGACGCGGAGGATCTCGGATGTGGCGGTTTGCCTAGCCAGCGATTCGGTAAGGTCGGTAGTGCGCTGGCGCAGTTCGTTCAACAGCCGCGAATTCTCGATAGCAATGACGGCCTGGGCGGCGAAATTTTGCACCAGCTCGATCTGTTTGTTAGTAAACGGCAGAACTTCCTGGCGGTACACGGTCAGCGCACCAATCAGCTCGCCCTCCTTCAACATCGGAACGGCCAGGAGCGTCCTTATGCCGCCGAGTTCGACGGCCGCAACAGCCCAGGGATCGCGCTCAGCGTAGCCCTCATCCGCGGCAGCATCGGTGATGTGAACCATCGTTTTCGTCGCCAGCGCGCGGCCAATAACCGTTTTGGGTCCCGGGCGAGACAAGGCACGTTTGCGAGCCTCGGCGAACGCAGGCGGCGTATTATGCGACGCGACAAGGCGCAGTGCGTCACCGTCGCGGCTGTAGATATTGCCGAACTTGGCGCCGCAGATTCGCACGGCATTCTCCAGCATGGCCGCAAACACCGGCTGCAGGTCGCCTGGCGAGCTGGAGATGACCTGCAGCACCTCTGACGTAGCGGTCTGCCGCCCCAGCAACTCGGTGAGATCGGTCGTGCGCTGGCGCAGCTCGCCAAGCAGCCGCGCATTCTCAATAGCGATGACGGCCTGGGCGGCGAAGTTCGTCAGCAGCGCGATTTGCTTTGCCGGTAAACCGCCGCACCTCCTGGCGGTAGATGAAGATCGCGCCGACAAGCTCTTTATCTTTGAGCAGCGGGACACCGACCAGGCTGCGCCCATTGGCAAGCTTGACGAAGGCATTCCGAATTTTGCCTATCGGCGCCGACTTTACATCCGTGACGTGGACGAACTTTTTCGTTCTAACCATCGTGCCGAGGCCACTTCTCGGGTCGGGAAAAATTACCGGATGGCGGTCGATAAATTCGCGATATTTGGGCGGCGCGCCATGTGTCGCTGCGATGCGGAAGCTGTCACCCTCCCGGAGCCACAGATTGCCAAATTTGGCTTCGCAGATGCGCGTTGCGTTAGCCAATATGGCTTGGAAAACCGGCTGCAACTCGCCGGGCGAGCTTGAAATGATACGCAGTATTTCCGAAGTGGCGGTCAGCTGTTCGAGCGCGGCGTCTAACTCGCGCTGCAGATCGGGAGCGGAAGAAGGCCTGAGCCTTGCCCGGCGGCTGCGCACGCCGGACCTTTGCCGCTGCAACGCGTCGCGCGACCTTGGTCCGCTGTTTGATTGCCTTGCCGCGCCGCTGCATCGAGCCTCGCCAGAGTCGTCCGACTACGCCGAGTTTTGTTGAAGCATACTACCTCGCGACCCAAGGGGCGAGACGGCGAAACCAGCCGGAACGCTCGGCGCTCATCCCCGCGCAAGCGGGGACCCGGTAAATTCCGCCGCCCCACCGCAATTCCCGTCTGGATCCCCGCTTGCGCGGGAATGAGCGGAACCCAGCTTGAGCGGCGCCGGTCAGATCGCCTTGGTCAAATCCTGGTTCTTGAGCGGCAGCGAGCGGATGCGCTTGCCGGTGGCGGCGAAGATGGCGTTGCACAAAGCCGGCGCGAGCGGCGGCACCGGCGGCTCGCCGACGCCGCCCCAGAAGTCGCCGCTTGGCACCATCACGGTCTCGACCTTGGGTGCATCGGCAAGGCGCAGCATCTCGTAATCGTCGAAGTTCGCCTGCTCGGCAGCGCCGCCTTTGATGGTGATCTCGCCGTAGAGCGCGGCGGTCAGCGCATAGATGACGGCGCCTTGGGTCTGCATTTCGACCGAAAGCGGATTGACCACGTGGCCGGAGTCGATCGCGGAGACGACACGGTGCACGCGCACGCTGCCGCCGTCGACCGAAGCCTCTACCACCTGGGCAACATAGCTGCCGCAGGCCTCGTTGACCGCAATGCCGCGAAATACGCCTTTTGGCAGCGGGCCGAACCAATCGGCTTTCTTTGCCGCGGCATCGAGCACCGCGACGCATTTGGAGTCGCTGCGCAGGATCCGCCGCCGGTAGAGGTAAGGGTCGATTCCGGCGGCATGCGCCATCTCGTCGATGAAGCACTCTTTGTAGAACGCATTCTGCGTGTAGTTGATCGCGCGCCAGACGCCGACCGGCACCGGCGTCTGGCGGATCACGTAATCGACCAGATAGTTCGGCAAGTCGTACGGCATCTCCTCCGTCAGACCGCTGAGAAACGTATGGTCGACAATGCGTGGACCGAAGCCGGCGACGAACACGGCAACGAATGAAGGGCCGGCAAGCCGCACCCGCAACGCGATCGGCATGCCATCCGCATCGAGGCCGGCGACGAGGCGCGCCATGCCGCAAGGCCGGTAGAAATCGTGCCGGATATCTTCCTCGCGAGTCCAAACAAGCTTGACCGGCTGATCGAACTGCTTGGCGATGACTACGGCCTGGCGCACATATTCCTGGATCGGCGCGCGGCGGCCAAAGCCCCCGCCGAGCATCGTACTGTGGATCACGACCTTTTCGTTCGGCACGCCGGCGGCCACGGCGGCCGTCACCAGCGCGGTGGAGGCGCCTTGCGTGGGCGCCCAGACCTCGACCCCATTTGGCGTAACGTGAGCGGTGCAGTTCTGCGGCTCCATGGTCGCGTGCGCCAGGTACGGGACGGTGTATTCCGCTTCGATGCGCTGCGCCGCGCGGGCGAGCGCCGCGGTGACATCGCCGTCGGCCTGGCCGATCTGGGCATCATCGGCGTCGAGTGCGGCGCGCACGCGGTCGGCGATCGAAGCGGACGAGAGGCCGCCGTTGCCGCGATCGTCCCAGACGATCGGCAGAGCTTCGAGCGCGCATTTTGCGCGCCACCAGGAATCGGCCACCACCGCAACAGCGTCGGGCATCCGCACCACGCTGCGAACGCCTTTCATCGCCGCGATGGCACCTTCGTCGACCGACTTGGGCCTGCCGCCGTAAACCGGACATTGTGCGATCGCGGCGTAGAGCATGCCGGGCAGCCGCACGTCGATCGCGTAGACCGGCTGTGCCGTCACCTTGTCGGGCACATCGAGCCGCCGTTGCGGCGTGCCGGCCAGCGTCCATTCGCCAGGCTCCTTGAGCTTAACCTCCTCCGGCGGCGCGATCTTCGCCGCGTCTTCGGCGACGGCGCCGAACGTCAGCTTACGGTCGCTCGGTCGGTGCGTGATCGTGCTCATGCGAGCGAAACATTCCGACGCCGGCACATTCCATCGCGCCGCGGCGGCAGCGATCAGCATCTCGCGCGCGGTGGCGCCGGCTTGGCGCAGATAAAGCTGCGAGTTCGAGATCGAGCGGCTGGCGCCGGTCGACATATCGCCCCAGATTTCATGGCGGCGCAGATTCTCAACCGGAGAGACAAACTCGGTGCGGACCTTCGCCCAGTCGCATTCCAGTTCCTCCGCGACCAGCATGGCGAGACCGGTCTGCGCGCCTTGCCCCATCTCGGCATGCGCGACGCGAATGACAATCGAATCGTCCGGATGAATCACGAGCCACGCAGTGATTTCCGGAAACGTCCCGACCGCACGCGCGGGGCTAAACGGAATCCTCAAGGCAAGCGTAACGCCGCCGCCGACGGCGCTGATCCCGGCAAGGAAGGAACGGCGGCTAAGCGGATAGCCCGATATCATCTCGTTCTCTTCAATCGCAACGCAGGGCGGGTTAGTCCGTTGTGGGGCGCTGACGGACAATATCAGTGGTCAATCGCACATAAATTGCTCGCCCCCAATTAATCCTAACAAACATGATGTCGCAGGCAAGGCCGTAGTTCAGATCCGTCCACCGTTGGCCGGGTGAGCGCGGAGGTGGCGCGTCAGCGCCCAAATAAGGAAGGTCAGACAGCTCATCGAAACCACAACGCCGGCGACCGGCCACGCCGAACGGCCGAGGTAATCGCCAACGGCGGCCGCTACAATGGCGGCGGCGGTTTGCTGCACCAGACCCATCAGCGAGGCTGCCGTGCCAGCCCGATCGGGAAACGGCGTCAGGGCTCCGGCCATGGCCTGGGGAATGGCAAGCCCCATCCCGGCGAGATAGACCGCCATCGCGATCACCAGCCAGATACCGTCGACGTGCACGGCGACCGCCGCCGCGAAGATCAGGCCGCCGATCGCGATTGCGGCAACGCCCAGCGCCATCATGCGGTCGAGGCCGAGCCGCACCACCATCCGGCTCGCGATTGTCGCTCCGACCATGTATCCGGCCGCACCGAGCGAAAAGGTGAAGCCGAATTTTACCGGCGAGAAACCATACACCTCTTCCAGCACCACGGCGCCGCCGGATATCCAGGCGAACAATCCGGCAAAGCTTACAGAGATGATGCCGAGATAAGCGAGAAAGCCGCGATGCCGCAGCACCGCGCCATAAGACTTGAACAAAAACGCCAGCGAAAACGGCTCGTCGGTGCGCCGGCGCAACGTCTCCGGCAGCAATCGTCCGGCCAGCAGAAAGGCAACAACGGCAGCCAGTCCCATAAGGATGAAGCTGGCGCGCCAGCCGAATGCTATTTGCAGGACACCGCCGATCATCGGCGCCACGATCGGGGCGAACGCGCTGATCGATCCCATCAGCGAGAGTTCGCGCGCCGCCCGTACGCCGGCGTAAAGGTCGCGGACGATGGCGCGTGCCAGCACAATCGAGCCCGCCCCGCCGATACCTTGAAGAAAACGCGCTGCCAGCAGCGGATCGATGGACTGCGCCGCGGCGCAGACGCCGGTGCCGGTCACATAAATCGCAAGCGCGGCGAGCAGCACCGGACGCCGGCCGTAGCGGTCGGACAGGGGACCATAGAAAATCTGCCCGACGGCGAAGCCGATCAGATAATACGACACCGTCAGCTGAACGCGCGCTTGCGGAGCGCCGAGGACATGGGCGATATCCGGCAGCGACGGCAGATACATGTCGATCGACAACGGGCCGAGCGCAGTGAGCGCGGCCAGCAGCAAAGTGAGTGCGAACGTGCCGGGGCGGAGCATCAACAAGAATCCAGGAGGCCGGTCTCGCTTGATCGGCCGCGCAGGCTGTGTTTGCGCGTGCCCGAGACCGTAGTAACAGATACGAACGAATACCCGGAAGAAAGCTGCCTTTTGCAGCACTTCTTTTGCGTTATAAAGGGCCCTCCCCGAACCCAATAGAGTGTTCCGGAACAGAGCATGGATGCAAAAACAGATGGCCGCGCGGCGCACGAGCCGCGCGTCGAAGACGACGTTTTGGTCCGCGGCAAGGGCCGCTATGCCGCCGACGTCCCGTTGCCGCATCAGGCCTATGCATATTTTGTGCGCTCGCCGCACGCCTTTGCCCGCATCATGAGCGTTGATGTGACAGCGGCGCAAAATGCGCCCGGCGTCGTCGGCGTGTTGACCGCAAAAGACATGGAAGGGACCGGTAGCCTCGGCCGCCATCCGCCGCTTCCCGGACGCGGCGGCAAGGGGCTGGTGCTGCCGCACCGCCCTGCGCTTGCCGCCGAGCGGGTTGTGCATATCGGCGAGCCGGTGGCGATGATCGTCGCCGAGAGCGCATCGGCGGCGCAGGATGCAGCCGAGCTTGTTGCGATCGAATACGAGACGCTGACGCCAGTGACCGACGCGCGCGAAGCGCTTGCTCCGGGCGCGCCGCAAGTCTGGCCGCAAGCGCCCGGAAACCTCGCGGTTGACTGGCCCGGGCCGGCATCCGATCCAGAAGCCAATGCGCGGCAAGTCGAGGAAATCTTCGCCAGCGCGAAATTCGTTGCGCGGATCGCGGTGAAGAATCAGCGCATGGCGGTCGCGTCGATGGAGCCGCGCGGCGCGACCGCGAGCTACGACGCCGCCGCCGACCTTTACACGCTGCGCGTCTGCTCGCAGGGCACCACCGCCATGCGCGATCCGGTCGTTGCCGTCATGCAATTGCCGAAAGAGCGGGTGCGCATCCTGACCGACGATGTCGGCGGCGCGTTCGGTCTGAAGACCGGACCGTATCCGGAGTACATCGTGCAGATGGTCGCGGCCAAGAAACTCGGGCGGCCGGTCCATTGGATGTCGGGCCGCTCGGAAGCGTTCCTGAGCGACAACCAGGCGCGCGATATTTTTTCAGAAGCTGAACTGGCGCTCGACGACAAGGGACGCTTCCTGGCGCTGCGCATCCGCAACACCGGAAATCTCGGCGCCTATGTCGGTCCGGTGGGCGCCAATATTCCAACGTGGAATTTTACCCGCTGCCTGCCGGGAATGTACGACATCAAACATATCGACGTAAGCGCGCGCTGTGCCTTCACCAATACGATTACGACGGCGCCCTATCGCGGCGCCGGGCGGCCGGAAGCGAATTACGTGCTGGAGCGAGTCGTTGAAGAGGCGGCGCGCATCACCGGCATCGACCCGGCCAAGCTGCGGCGGCGCAATCTCATTCCCGCTGCCGCCATGCCGTACAAGACGGCCATCGGCACGACCTACGACAGCGGCGATTTCGCGCCGATTCTCGACAAAGCGCTGGCGCTTGCCGACTACGACGGCATCAAAGCGCGCCGGCGCGAAGCACGAAAGCGCGGCAAGTATCGCGGCATCGGGCTTTCGTGCATGGTCGAGCATGCCGGCGGCGCGCCGATTGAAGGGGCACTGCTCACGTTTCCGGGCGACGGCACCCTTGTCGTCAATCTCAACGTGCAATCAACGGGCCAGGGTCACGCCTCGGTCTTCCCGCGCCTGGTGGCCGAACGGCTCGGCATCGCGCGCGAAAAGGTGACGCACAGGCAAGGCGATTCAGCACTGGACATCGCGGGCTACGCTTCGGTCGGCTCGCGCTCGGCGATGACCGCGGGAGCCTCGATCGTCAAATGCATCGGCTTGATCATCGAAAAAGGCAAGCGGATCGCGGCGATGGTGCTTGAGGCATCAGAAGGCGACATCGCCTACGAAGCCGGCCAGTTTGGCGTGATCGGCACCGACCGCCGCATTTCGCTGTTCGATCTCGCGGCGCAAGCGGCCGAGCTGAAAAAACGCGGCGCGATCGAGGAGGACCTCGACACCAAGACCACGACGGAAACGCCGCTGTCGTTTCCGAACGGCGTTCACATCGCCGAAGTCGAGATCGATCCCGACACCGGGCACATGGATATCGTCGCCTACACCGCGATCGACGATTGCGGCAACACGCTCGACGCCATGATCGTCGAAGGCCAGCTGCACGGCGCGTTAGCGCAGGGAATCGGACAGGCATTGATGGAGCAGATTTTCTACGACGAAAACGGCCAGCTCGTTTCCGGCTCGTTCCAGGACTACGCCATGCCGCGGGCCGCCGACATGCCGCCCGACATCCGCGACGCGCTTCACAATGTGCCGGCGAAGACCAATCCACTTGGCGTCAAAGGTGTCGGCGAAGCCGGCACGACCGCTTCGCTCGCGGCGGTGATGAACGCCGTCGCCGATGCTCTGCCCGGCGGCGCGGGAGCGCACCTCGACATGCCGGTGACGGCAGCGCGGTTGTGGGAAGCGTGCCAAAAGGCAAAGACGGCCGTTTAGCGCCGGGAGAAAGCGTGCGGGAAATCGGTTTGCGATTTAGGACGCTACTCACAAATCCGGTTCTGTAAGCGCGGCTTGTTGAATGTCCGCTTTGCTCCGATTGTGTTGCAAAACTCTCGTTGAGACTGCAGTTGACCTGTGATTCCGTGGATCAGGACTGCGATTCGCGGGGAGCGGTCGATGATGGGGCGGCGAGAGCGCGGACAAGGTCAATTCTTTTACGCGTTCGATCTCGACAAGGCGGTGCCGGCGGATCATTTGGTCAGGCAGATCGACCGCGTTCTCGATCTTGATTGGGTGCACAGCGAGCTTGCGCCCTACTATTCGCACACAGGTCGAGCTTCGATCGATCCGGTGCTGATGATCCGGATGCTGATTGTGGGATACGTGTTTGCGATCCGCTCGGAGCGGCGGCTGTGCTCTGAGCTGCAGGTCAATCTGGCATATCGGTGGTTTTGCAAGCTCGGCATCGAGGATGGGATACCCGACCATTCGGTGTTCAGCCGTGCCCGGCACGAGCGCTTTCGTCAGAGCGACGCGTTACGCCGGGTATTTGAGCGCGTGGTGGCGAAGTGCATTGCGGCTGGCCTGGTTGGCGGCGAGGGATTTTCGATCGATGCGAGCCTGATCAGGGCCGACGCAGGGAAGAAGAAGCGAGCGCCTGGCGACCAGCCCATTGCCTGGCCGCGGGCCGAGGAGGCGTCGCGCGCGGTTCGCGAGTACCTCGCTGCTCTCGATGAGGCCCGCAATGATGAGGAGAGCGGCGGTGATGACGATGGTTTGAGCGGGGGCGGTAACAGACGCAAGCCGCCAAAAGAGGTCTCGCTGACCGATCCACAGGCGGCATGGGTTGCAAGGAAGAACACTGATCCCTTTTTCGCTTACGACGCCAACTATCTCATCGACAACAAAGCCGGGATCATCGTCGACGCCGAGGGCACACGCGCCAATCGTATAGCCGAGATTGCCATCACCGGGACGATGATCGAGCGTGTCAAGGACCGCTTCGATCTTCAGCCACGGCGGTTGGCAGGTGACACCGTTTATGGCGCGGTCAGGCTGCTCAAGTGGTTGGTGGATCGTCAGATCACGCCGCACATCCCGGTCTGGGACAAGTCGGCACGCTCCGATGGCACCTTCAGCCGGGCCGACTTCGTCTTCGACCGATCGCGCAACATCTACATCTGCCCGAATGGAAAGCTGCTGCACACCACCGGAACAGTCATCGACGGCAGTACGCTTCGCTATCGTGCCTCAAAGCGCGATTGCGATCTCTGCGCGTTCAAAATGCAGTGCTGCCCCCACACGCCTGCACGGCAGATTCCCCGCGATCTTGATGAGGACGCCCGCGATGTCGCTCGCGCACTGGCCAAAACCGAGGCCTTCGCGCAATCACGCCGAGAGCGCAAAAAGGTCGAGATGTGTTTTGCTCACATGAAGCGGATCTTCAAGCTCGACCGACTTCGACTGCGAGGCTTAAGTGGGGCCAAAGACGAGGTGCTATTGACCGCAACCGCTCAAAACCTGCGGCGCCTCGTTAAGTTCCTCTGCCGCCCGCCGCCATCGGGCGCAGTCACCTGTGCGGCGTAGCCGGTCTGCAAAGCGTGTGTACCGATAGCGTTGTTAGACGCTCTCAGCGGAGAACGCCACAAGCTGACCAATACTCAAATCCGGCCCAGCTGCAAAAATCAGCCGGGTTTTGCAACACAATCCTCCGAAAGCGACTAAATCGCGCGTCGGCGTGAAATGTCGTGATGGGCCAACAACGGAAGTGGGCATCTCACTCGATCACCTCGTCGGCGAGCGCGAGCACGTTGTTCGGCACGGTAAAGTTCATCGCTTTGGCGGTTTTCAGGTTGATGACAAACAGGTAACGCGTCGGAATCTCGAATGGCAGGTCGGCGGGCTTGGCGCCTTGAAAAATGCGCGCCACCAGCGCGGCGGCCCGATCAAAGGTTTCGTAGGCGTCCGCGCCGTAGGACATCAGGCCGCCAGCGCGAGCCATGAAGTCCTGCTCATAGATTGCTGGCAAGCGGTGGGCGGCCGCATAATCGAAAACCCGCTTGCGATTGAGAAGGGTGAGCGAGTTGGTGACCATCAGAATGGCGTCCGGCGGCAAACTATCCATCGTCGCGAACGCCTCGTTGAAATCTTCGGGCTCACGCACGCCCAGCGGCAACACCGTGACGTCGATATCCCGCGCGGCTTTCGCCGACGCGTCGTAACGCTGCGACATGCCGAGGTCGTCCTTATTCCACAGCATCGCGACCCGGCTAAGCTGCGGCGACATTGCTTTCAGGATCCCAAGGCGTTTGGTGGAGAGCGCCGCGACGTCGTCAGATATTCCGGTTACGTTGCCGCCCGGCCGCGCCCAGCTGGCGACGAGTCCGGTCACAACCGGATCGCCAATGCCACTGCCGATCACGGTGGCCACGCCCGAGGCTTTGGCGGCCGCAGCGGACGGGTAGCCGATGGTCACGACCACGTCGACCTTGGCGGTTTTCAATTCCCGCATCAGATTGGCCATCTGGCTTACATTGCCGGCGGCACCGCGAGCCTCGTAAGCGAAATTCTGCCCGAGCGTGTAGCCCCGCTTCGCAAGCCCGGTGATGATAATGCCCCGGGGCCCTCAGTGGGCGCGAGCGGTGGCCCGATGGTCAGCGTACCGAGACGATAGGTCCTTGTATTCGTCTGCGCAGCAGCGCCGTAAGGTGCGGCTACGGCAGCTCCGGCAAGCAATTTGACGACGTCGCGGCGTCTCATGGATTGCCTCCTGTTGCCGACCTTGAACACCTCGGAAAAAAGTCCGTCAGCTACCAAAGTGCGTCGTCGCCGAAGGTGCGTTCGCTAGTCGCTGCCGCGCGACGATTTCGCCATGTCCGGCTTCAAGGGCAGCCATGGGAACCTAGTGTGTTTCGCGCGCCGAAGATACCGCTTTCACACTCGGGCCCATGTCGCAGAGCGACACATTCGCGACGTCCGCGCAATGTCTACTTCGCTCCTGTGCGTTCAACCGGTCAGTGCAACACCGCTTGTAGTCTATCGGCTGGCGTTTGGAAGCCCAAGGTCTTTCGCGGACGTTGATTGAGCCGCAGAGCAATCGCGTTCAGATAACTCTGAGAGATGCGCGAGAAGTTGGTTCCTCTCGGGAAGTACTGACGCAGCAGGCCGTTGGTGTTCTCGTTTGAGCCGCGCTGCCAGGGACTGCGCGGATCACAGAAGTAGACCTGGACGTTGGTGGCAACCGTGAAGCGCTTGTGGGCATGCATCTCTTTGCCTTGATCCCAGGTCAGGGAGCGTCGCAACTCCTCAGGCAGCTTGCCGATGTGCTTGGCAAGCGCAGCAACAACAGTCGTCGTGTCCTTGCGGGGGATCTTGACGAGCATCGTGAAGCGGGTATTGCGCTCGACCAGGGTGGCGATGTGCGTGTCGTTCGCTCCGGTAAGAAGGTCTCCTTCCCAATGCCCCGGCACGGCGCGATCCTCAATCTCAGCGGGCCGCTCGCGGATGGAGACCATATCGAGGATATGCCCTTGTCCACTCTTCGCGTTGTGGCTCTTGGGGCGACGCATCCGCCGCGCAGTACGCAACTGCGCCGTCAGCTCCTTCTTCAGCACGCCGCGGGTCTGGATGAAGAGGCTGCGATAGATCGCTTCGTGAGATATCTGCATGTCTTGGCGGGTTGGGAACTCCTGCTTCAGCCAGCCGGAGATCTGCTGCGGCGACCATTGCAGCGCGAGCTTCTGCGCCACGCGCCATCGTAGCTCCCTGTGCAGCGCCAAACGACAAGGCTTGGGGCGCAACGCCCGCTCCCAGGCACGCCGATCAGCCCGGTTTGCACGATAGGCCTGACTGCCGCCGTTGCGCCTGATCTCCCGGCTTACTGTCGATGGCGCCCGTCCGAGGCCCTGGGCGATCTGCCGGATCGACCGGCCCACCGCAATGCCACGGGAAATCTCTTCGCGTTCCTCAAACCTTAGCGCTGCCCAGGCTCTCCGGCGCGGCGCCGGCACGATCCCTCCATGGAGTACCACGATCCGCTCAACGCCGGTCTTGTTCTTCCTTTCCAGCGCCCGCGAGATGGCCGCAGCACTTTGCCCGTTCTTCCATCGCTCCCACAGCTCGGCCTTCTGCGCTGCCGTGAACCAAATCCGCGACGTCACCATGGCACACCTCCTCACCTCGCAAGATTAGAAGGTGTTGCGCTGATCGGTTGAATCCGCCTCCCAACTCCAGACATTTTGTTGTCCCGCGGCAAACGACGTACAGGGCCAGCAAGAGGCTTATGCACCGCAGCAAACAGCGTAGCGATTTGATTGATCGCTTCGTCCGCAACCGCCGCGTGGCCGGACGACGTTGGGAAAAGCAGAGTTTCGCCGGCAGTATCTATCGCCGGGAAATGCCGGTCCCTAGGACCGGCGAATGGTCAAGAGGCTTTCTTGAGCCCCTGGTCGAGACTGCGCGCGATCGGCTCGACGCTTTCGCCAGCGATCTTCTGCCGCTTGCTCTGCCGGTTACGCCGCCTTGTTCGCCGCGGCGACATTGGCGCCGACCACGCGCGCTTTGAATTCGTCAACGGTCATAACGTCGGCTGTCGAGAACGCGAGTATAGTCAATGTGGCCCGATGGACATCGGCCGCCGACAGTGCGCCCTGACCGACGTCCGGATAATCGAATGTTCCCGTCGCATCCGAAAGGAACGCGACTTGATAATTGCGGAACATGGCGTCGCGTGCCGTTGCGTGACAGCAGTTTTCCGTCGTCGTGCCGGATATGATTACGGTTTTGACGCCCCATTCCCGCAATATCAAATCAAGGTCGGTCGCGAAGAACGCGCTATAGCGGTGTTTTTTGATGACGTGCTCGCCCGGCGCCGGCGCCAGGTCTTTGTAGATCTCGGCCCCCGGCGATCCATCGACCAACACCGAGCGATCCGCGACCACCGAATAAAGATCGTCGTATAGTCCCATATCGGAGCCGTCGCGGCGATGGACATGTGCCGTGTAGACAACGCGGATGCCCTTCTCCCGACAAAATCTGAGTGTCGCGGCGAGTTTTGGCACCATGGCGTGCGCTTGCGCCGACTGCAGCTTCGCGCCTTCGGCGACAAAGTCGTTCTGCATGTCGACGACGATCATGACTGTCGTCCTTGGGTCGATGTTGTCTATGCGGTAGGGCATCGCAAACCTCCCTTTTGATGGCGCCTCATTCGGAGTTCGCATCGTGTGAGCGCGGCGTCAAGCCGATCCGCGAAGGCCATGTCCTTGCGCGAATAGGAGATGAAGATTTTAGCTTCGGGTTGATGGTCCGGCGCGTACGGCATCCGCTGCCATGGCGGTCCCTCTGGCTCACACGTCTCCAATCCCATTAAGCCAAAATCGCCGTCACTCGGCAAGCGTTTAACGCATTTGGATGATCGGTGTGCAATGCAAAAGCCTTGGAGAGCCCCATGTCAGTGAAGGGTCATTTTCGACCGGGACAATGCCAGCAGCAGGTCCCGCCATGTCGCCAGTGCCACTGAAAGCGGAAGTAAAATCAGGCTATCGTCGCGGCATTTGCCGCGTCGGGATTTTGTAAGTTGATGAGGCAAGGGCTCGGACAGGCGTTAATGGAGCAGATTTTCTACGACGAAAACGGCCAGCTCGTTTCCGGCTCATTCCAGGACTACGCCATGCCGCGGGCGGCCGACATCCCGCCCGACATCCGTGACGCGCTTCACAATGTGCCGGCGACGACCAATCCGCTTGGCGTCAAGGGCATCGGCGAGGCCGGCACTACCGCTTCGCTCGCGGCGGTGATGAACGCGGTCGCCGATGCATTGCCCGGCGGCGCGGGAGCACATCTCGACATGCCGGTGACGTCGGCGCGGTTGTGGGAAGCGTGCCAAAAGACAAAGACGGCCGCTTAGCGTCGGGAAAAACCGCGCGGCGAATTCAGTCTGCGATTTTAGGGCGCGTACTCATAAATCCGGTTCTGCAAGCGCGGCTTGCCGAATTTCCGCTTTGCTATTCGTGAAGCAGCGTCTGCCAGTTTGAAGGCACCGTTCCGGACGGTCCGGGCACCGGTTGATCCAGCGGATGACAGTGAGGAGCGTGAAGCTTCGGGCCGGTGAAGGATTCTTCTGTACGATAGTCGTAAAACCACTCCTCGCCCGGCTCGAAGCTCGTGATTATCGGGTGACCCGTAGCGGCGCTATGTTTCGATGCATGCTGATTTGGTGAACTATCACAGCAGCCGATGTGACCGCATTCGGCGCATCTGCGAAGATGCAACCACCATCCGCCCTGAGCCGAGCATTCGACGCAACCTGTTCCGCTTGGCTTGGCCGCTGGGTTGATACCATCCCTCTCGGACTTCATAGGCTCCTCTCTGACTTCCGTTTGCTTCAGTTGCTCCTCATCGACGGGCGGACCAAAGAGACGCTATTCGACAGCATGTGTGGTGCCGTTTAGCCGTAAGCGATGCCCGGGTTGCTTTGCCCGACTTCTATAATATAGCCGTCAGGATCGCGAATGTAGCAGCGCGTCTCGCCGTACTTGGGCTTTGGCTCCGTGATAAACTCGGCTCCTCGCTTTCGCCATAGTTCATAGCACGCCTGAATATCTGCAACGCGGATATTCATAAAGCTGCTGACTTTATCGGGGTCGGCGGGGACGTGCAGCGTTACCGTTGGTTTGTCGGGTGTCGGACCGCCCCCGACGTTGACGATGAGCCACGTGTTGGCGATCTGGATGTAGCCCGGCGCGCCTTTGCTGTCGCCCCTGCTCGCAATGCGACCTCCGAAGACCGTTTCGTAAAATCGAAGCGATCGTTCAACGTCGGCGACGGTGAGAAAGTGTGCCACGGTAATGCCGTCCTTCGGCGGCATCTGATAGCTTTTCTGCTCGACTTGTACTTGGCTCATAGGCGACTCCTTTCATTTTGGACCCGGCGCAAAAGCTCAGTGACATAGAGCAACGAACGATGACGGTCGTTATGGCGCGGCGATGCTGTACAATGCATCGATCGAATATTTTCCCGCACCGGTAACGTACAACAGCAAGAAGCCTCCCATAATGCTGAGATTTTTGTAGAAGCTGTCCATGCTGTCGACGTAATCCGCACCTGTCATTGTCCAATAACGATGCCCAATAAGCGCGGTTCCCAAGGTGTATAAGAACATAAGTAAAGCCGAGGGACGTGCGAACGCGCCGACAGCGACCGCGAACGCGACCGGAAGCTCCATGAAAGTCGATACGCCAGCAGCCAGTACCGGCACTGGAACGCCAAGCTGCGCCATCTGATTGACCGTGCCTGAAAAGTCCGTCAGCTTTCTCCAGCCGAAAATCAGAAACAGCGTGGCGAGAAGAAGACGCGCCGCGAGAATGAGCTCATCGTTGATGCCGTTCACAAACATGCTTTATTCAGATCGATCATGAGAAATCCCGAGGAATAGAGCGATCCCAGTCGCGACGACACACTTCGTTCGCGCCATCCCAGGCGCGCAAACTTCCCTGCAGCAGGAAGGCATCGCGCGTGGATGACATCCGCAGCTGCGTCTCGACCCGGATTTGCCATTCGTTTCGCGACAGAGTCTGGGTATGGCGCAGTTCGGCAACGGCGCTGAGCGGATCGTTCTCCTCGACATGATACTCCGTCTTGTCCTGCGTGCCCGATTCCAGACCGATGCGGTCGATGCGTTCAACCCGCACATCATCGCGACGAGAGATGGTTGGCTTCTCGGGTGGCGCCGTCTCCGGTTCGGGAAAAGGCGGGAGCCTGGCGTCTGCGGCGTTGGGCGGGCGTTGCGGCAGATCGAGCGTGCCGGCAAAGATCTGCAGCGTCGCCGTCTCCGGACTGGGCCAGATCATCGGCCAGTAAGCTGTAGATATCGCAAGCCTCACCTTGTGGCCGGCTGGAAATACCGAGCCTGCATCATTGAGCTGGATGCGCACGCGGTAGCGCTCACCTGGCGTCAGCAGCGCGGGCTGTTCGTGGCTCTCGCGATGAGTGAGGTTAAGCACACCATAGCTGACACGCAGCGATTCACCGGACGGGTGCACATCGCATAAGCGGACCACCAGATTCGCAATCGGCCGGTCGGAAGCGACATCGAGCGTGACGATCGGAGCGCCAAGGATCTCGATCGGCCCTTCGAGTGGCGGCGTCTCGAAAGTCAGCGAGCGGGCGTCGTCTTCTTGCTGGTCGCCGGCCTGATCATGCCCACGACCGAATGGAACCCAATAGCCCCCACACTTGCCAACCGTCTGCGGCGAGCATACGGCGCGAGCCGTCAAAGGTGCCGCGGCTTCTCGCAGCCCGTCATCGGTCAAGAACAGCCGCCGCGGCATTATTCCTGGCGATGGCCACGAAGGTTCTGCAATCCACCGGCCCGGCAGCGTGTCGTGATGGGTCGCCGGTTTCACACTTTCCGTCATCCACGCCCGCAGCATCGGTTCATCCATCACGCCGGTATCGATGCCTTTCAGCCAATGATCCCACCAACGCAGAATTTCCTGGAGGAACCCGATCTGCGGTCCGGGAAAGGCAAAATGCGGATAGGCGTGTCCCCACGGCCCGATGAGACCCTTGCGGGGCACCTTCAGCCGCTCAAGAAGCCGCGGGATTGCGTTCTTATAACCATCGGTCCAGCCACCGACGGCATAGACCGGGCATTGGATCGCTGCGTAGTCCTCGCATACCGATCCGCGCTTCCAATACGCATCGCGCCGCTGGTGCTGCAGCCAATTGTCCTGGAACAGCGATATGTTCTGCAGCCGCTCCAACCACATCGCCCGCCAGCTGTCGCCGACCAGCGCCGGATCGGGCGGAAGGCACATCAAGCTGAAAAAGAAAAAGGCCCACTCAAGTCCGGCGGTAGTAAGAAACGTGCCGCCCATGTAGTGCGCGTCGTCGGCGTACCGGTCGTCGGTTGAACAAATGGTTACGATTGCTTTGAGTGCCGGGGGACGGCGCGCCGCGATCTGAAGTCCATTGAACCCACCCCAGGAGATTCCCATCATTCCAACGGCGCCATTGCACCAGGGTTGTGCCGCGAGCCAGGCGATCAGCTCCACGCCATCGTCTTGTTCCTGCTTGGCGTACTCGTCGAACAGCAAGCCCGTCGATTCACCGCTGCCTCGAATGTCGACGCGGACGCCCGCGTAGCCGTGACCTGCGAGATAAGGATGAGTGAGCGCATCTCGTTCGTAAGTCCCGTCGCGCTTGCGATACGGCAGATACTCCAGGATTGCAGGAACTGGATTCTGCTCAGCATCCTCCGGCAGCCAGATGCGAGCCGCCAGCGTCGTACCGTCTTTCAACGGTATCAAAGTATGCTCGATGACACGCACGGTCCTTGGAAACGTCGTGACAATCACAGGGGCGCTCCCGTTGGCAACGATTACGGAATCTGCAAGCAGTCACACATCAATGGAAATTTCATCATTGAGAACTCACGCGCCGCCTTTGTTGATCAGGCCCAAGATCAAGGCATCAAGGCTGTAAGGTCCGGCGCCGGCCGAGACGACCACGATGAGCATGAAGGCATAGAGGACCTCGGGCAGATAGAGCCAATCGTCGATCCGGTCTGCTTCATCGATCGGCTTGTAGAGTTTGATTCGCTGCGGTCCCGACGTTACGGTGGCGACGAGGATGAGTACCAGCAGGCCAAGCGCGGCCAGCGGTGCAAGAAGCCCAATGACGACAGCGCCGCCGGCGCTGAACTCGACCAACGGCACCCACCATTGATTAAAGCCCACTGCATGAACGCCAAGTTCCTTGAGCTGGTCGACCAGCGCGCGATGGCGCTCTGCGTTGAACAGCTTGTGATATCCCGACAACATAAAGAATAGCCCAACCGCGATGCGGTTCAGCGTGAGTGCGATGTCGGTCCATCCGACACCATTGAACAGTATATCCATCATTGTTGCTGTTCTTTCCCGCGCCGCTCCTGTCGGCCCCGGTGCGGCGACCCGAGTTCGCAGCTGGCGATCACCAAGAGACGCGGAAGCCGCGTACTTGATGGCCTCGATTTTATAGCGAACATTTCAGCGCATCCGCTCGACCCATTGCGCGCGCGAGGGCCCCGGCTCGAAGGGATCGCCGAAGTACTGGCTCTCACGGGCAACCTTCCCGTCTCTGAACTCCATGATGCTCACTGTGTAAGTCGGCGCGGCATCGTATGTAAGGATGAGTTCAGTGACCCAAAGGTCGGCAGCACCGAGTACGCGCTGCACCGTAAAGCGCTTCTTGCTCGGCTGCGCGGAACGAGACGCTTGAATATTGCGCCGGCCGCGGATCCGTTCCCCGGACTGCGGGTACTCAAGCACTGCATCATCCTGGTAAATCTCGTGCTCTGCCTCGAAATCATTCGTGTCCGAGGCTGCCCAGTGGCGATCCAACGCCGCTCGAATGTTCTGGTCTTCATTCATTGTCTTCTCTCACGTCGCACTGCAGGGCATGCCGTTTACACCTAAAATGGACATTCGTAGGCGAAAATGAAATGTCCGCTAAGGGCCTTGAATGACGCTCCTCGAGCGTCAAATCCGTGACGTGTAGGTCGGCTTCGGGGTCAAAAGGCGACGTGACATTCTCAAATTGTGATGCATCACTCCGATGAGGAGACATACCAACCGGCTCCCAGCGCACTAAATTAATTCGTCAGCTGGTTGGAACAGCAGTAGCCAACAGGCGTTTAACGCTGGGTTCCAGGTGATGTTCCCGCTGCGCTTACTCGCAGCATAGATAGTAAGATCTTGCGCCCCGCCCGAACGCCATTGACAGAAAAGGAGAGGATGCCATGGCCTTCGCTATCAAGGTCAACGGGAACACCCACAGCGTCGATGTCGACGGCGATACTCCGCTGCTCTGGGTGTTGCGCGACGTGCTCGGGATGACCGGCACGAAATTCGGCTGCGGCATCGCGCAATGCGGCGCTTGCACCGTGCACATTGACGGCACCCCCGTGCGCTCCTGTTTGTTGGCGGTCGGTTCGATTGGCAATCGCGCCGTCACCACGATTGAAGGCGTTGGCGCCACACCCGCAGGCGCGAAAGTGCAAAAAGCGTGGCTCGAGGTAGAAGTCATCCAGTGCGGCTATTGTCAGTCCGGCCAGATCATGTCCGCCGCGGCGCTGCTTGCCGGCAATTCGGCGCCCGACGATTCCGATATCGACGCAGCCATGGCGGGAAACATTTGCCGCTGTGGCACCTATGTGCGTATCCGCGCGGCAATCAAGCGCGCCGCAGCCGCGGCATAGGAGGCGGCGATGCGCGTTTTCGAAAATCTCCCGTTCGTTCCGTCGCGCCGCGCGCTGATCAAAATCGGTCTGACCGGCGGTTTCGTCCTGGCCTTTCGTCTTCCGCTGAGGGCTGCGCCGGTCAACGAGCCGGAGCAGCCACCCGACGACACCGCCGGCCAGTTCGCCCCCGATGCCTTCATCCGCATCGATCATACGGGCAAAACGACGCTGGTCATGCCCCAGGTAGAGATGGGGCAAGGCGTCTACACGGCGATCCCCCAGATACTGGCCGACGAGCTCGACGCCGACTTTGCGAAGGTCGCGCTGGAGCACGCGCCGCCGAGTGACAAGCTCTACGGCAATCCGCTTTTTGGCATTCAGGCCACCGGCAATTCCAATTCGATCCGCGCTTTCTGGAAGCCGCTGCGCATTGCTGGCGCGACGGCGCGCGCGATGCTGGTGCGCGCAGCCGCCGAGCAGTGGCAGGTCGATCCGGCAAGCTGTTCCGCCTCGAACGGAACGGTGACGCACGCGGCCAGCGGCCGCACGCTGGCTTACGGCGATCTGGCTGGAGGAAGCGGGCCGGCTGCCGGTCCCGCCGGCTCCGCCGCTCAAGGATCCGAAAGATTTCGCGCTGATCGGTAAGCCGCTCAAGCGCCTCGACACGCCCGGCAAGAGCAATGGCAGCGTCGTCTACGGCATTGACGCCATGCTGCCCGGGATGAAGTTCGCCACGCTGGCCGCGAGTCCGGTGTTCGGCGGCAAGGTCAAACACGTCGACGACAGCGCCGCCAAAACGGTCCCCGGCATGCGTCAGGTCGTTGTATTGGACGATGTGGTCGCCGTTATCGGCGATCATATGTGGGCGGCCAAGAAAGGCCTCGACGCTCTCGTCATCACATGGGACGAAGGTCCGCACGCGCAACTCAACTCGGCCGAGATTTGGGAAGACCTGCGCACCGCGAGCAAAAAGGACGGCGTGGTCGCGAAAACCGTCGGTGACGTCGCGAAGGGATTATCGCAGGGCGAAAAAGTCGACGGTGAGTATGAGCTGCCATTTTTGGCGCACGCGCCGATGGAGCCGATGAATTGTACCGTTCGCCTTACGCCTGGCGCTTGTGAAATTTGGACCGGCACGCAGGTCATGACGCGCGTGCAGGCAACCGCGGCGAAAGCGGCGGGCGTTCCCATCGACAAGGTCACCGTGCACAATCATCTGCTCGGCGGCGGTTTTGGGCGCCGGCTCGAAGCGGACAT
Source organism: uncultured Alphaproteobacteria bacterium (assembly GCA_963831165.1). GTDB lineage: Bacteria > Pseudomonadota > Alphaproteobacteria > Rhizobiales > Xanthobacteraceae > BOG-931. The sequence continues at coordinate 20,942 of CAWHPC010000025.1, read as the reverse complement.
GATCGACAGCGCGGTGCGCATCGCCAAACATGTCGATGCGCCGATCAAGGTTGTGTGGACGCGTGAAGAAGACATCCAGCACGATATCTATCGCCCGGCCTATCGCGACGTCATATCGGCGACGCTGTCCAGCGGGAAAATCGTCGCCTGGAAATATCGCGTGACCGGTTCGTCAATCATGGCCCGCTGGTTTCCCCCGGGCTTTCAGAACGGCATCGATATCGATGCGGTCGATAGCGCGGTCGACATCCCCTACGACATTCCCAACCTGCGGGTCGAGTATGTCCGCGCCGAGCCGCCCGCGGTACCGACCGGTTTCTGGCGCGGTGTCGGGCCGAACAACAATGTTTTTGCCATCGAGTGCTTTATGGACGAGTTGGCGCGCAAGGCCGGAGCCGATCCGATCGCCTTCCGCCGCGGCATGCTGGGAAGGACACCCCGGCTGCGAGCGGCGCTCGACCTCGTTGCGGAAAAATCCGGGTGGGGAGCGCCACTGCCGGCGCGCACCGGACGTGGCGTAAGCGTGCAACCGTCGTTCGCCAGCTTCATCGCCACCGTCGTCGAGGCGCAAGTGGACGATCGCGGCGAGGTGCAGCTACGCAAAGTCACGTCGGTCGTCGACACTGGGATTGCGGTCAATCCCGACATTATCATCGCGCAGCTCCAGGGTGGGCTGATCTTTGGCCTGACGGCGGCGCTGTTCGGCGAGATTACCATCGACAAGGGTCGCGTGCGGCAATCCAATTTCAACGATTACCGCATGTTGCGCATCGACGAGGTACCGCCGATCGAGGTGCACGTCGTCAAAAGCGGTGAGGATCCGGGCGGCATCGGCGAAACCGGATGCACCGCCGGCCCGCCGGCGCTGCGCAATGCGATTTATGCCGCGACCGGCGTCGCATTGCGCCGACTGCCGATCGATCGCGCAGCGATCGCGGTCGGGCACAAGGTGTAAGCGCCATGCGGAGCCGAACTGTGCGCAAAACGATCGTCGCACTCGTTGCCGCCGCGATCGTTGTTGTGATTGCCGGCGCCATCTTTTGGCGCGTTTTCAATCCCGGACCGATGGCGTTCGCGGGAGGGACGACGGTCGCGCTACCGGATTATCACGGCGCTGATCCGACCGGTGTGCCTACCGACCTTAAAAACGCGGACGTCGTGAAGCGTGGCGAGTATCTGGCGCGCGCCGCCGATTGCATGGTCTGTCATACCAGCCCGGGCGGCAAGCAATATGCTGGCGGGCTCGCAATTCCGCTGCCGTTCGGCACGCTCTATTCGACCAACATCACGCCCGATAGAGCCGTCGGCATCGGCAACTATAGCGATGCGGATTTCCTCAACGCCGTGCAGCATGGCGTTCGCCGCGACGGCACGCGTCTGTACCCGGCGATGCCGTATCCCTCCTACACCTACATGACCGATGCGGACGCCTTGGCGATCAAGGCCTATTTGTTCAATCTTGCTCCGGCGCCCTCGCCCAATCGGGCGGACACGCTGGAATTCCCGTTCAATCAACGCTGGCTGATGAGCTTCTGGTCGTTCTTCTTCAATGAAAACGTCCGCTTCCAGCCCAACACCGCGCGAGACCCCAAGTGGAACAGGGGCGCCTATCTTGCCGAGGCACTTGCCCATTGCGGCGAGTGTCACACGCCGCGCAATCTCGCGTTCGCCCTCAACAATCGGAAGAAATTCGCAGGCGCGATTGCCGCCGGATGGCACGCTTTCAATATCAGCTCCGACAAAAATACCGGCATCGGCGGCTGGACTGACGATGAAATATTCGCCTATCTCGCGAAAGGTCACGCGCTGGGCCGCGGCACGGCGGCGGGACCGATGGGCGAAGCCGTCGACCAGAGCTTCAGCCTGATGGTGCCGGACGACATCCACGCGGTGGTCAGTTATGTGCGCAGCGTTTCGCCGGTGACGTCATCCGAGCCAACGAGGATTGCACCGCCGGCGCCGGCGTCGCCCAAGGAAGGCGGCGCGACCGCTAACGTTGCCGGCAGGAAAGTATTTGAAGAGGCCTGCGCCAGTTGCCACGACTGGACGGGGGTGAGCCCGATCTCGCCCTTCGCCACGATCGCCGGCGCCCGTGCGGTCAACGACCCGACGCGACCAATGTCGCCCAGATCGTGATCTCCGGCACCATGCGGCATGCGCCGAAAGGCATTATCTCGATGCCAGCCTTCGGCAGCGCCTATTCCGACGCCGAGATCGCAGCTGTCGCAAATTATGTCACCGGGCGCTTTGGCAGCGCGCCATCCAATCTGACGGAGAAGGACGTCGCGGAGCTGCGCGACGAAACGGCCCGCTGAATCTCCCAGCGATGGCATTGCTGAAGCAACCGGCGTGACGGGAGGCCATGCGGCTGCGCGTCAATGAGACCGCGCCCTAGTTCGGAGCGCCTGCATCCTTTGTCGGCTCCGGCATCGGCAACTCGATGGTGCAGACCAATCCGCCCGGCTGATACTCGCGTTCGACCTGCGCGCCGGGGATAACGCGGTCGATCAGGGCTGAGCCCATGCCTTCCGACCAAGTCTCGGTTGCGTTCGGAGCGCCGCCTTCTTCCCAGACGACCTTCAAAGACCGCTGCTGGTTCGTTTCGCCGATCGTCCAACTCAGTGTCACCGTGCCGGCACCAACCGAAAGCGAACCGTGTTTGGCGGCATTGGTTGCGAGCTCGTGCAGCACCAGGCCGAACGGCGTGGCGAGATCCGCCGACAGCGACACCGGTGGGCCCTGCAAGCGCAACCGATTGGGATTGTCGGTGATGTAGGGCGCAAGCTGCTGGCGCGCGAGTTCGGCGAAATCGGCGCCCTGCCAGTCGGAGCTGACCAGCAAGCTGTGCGCACTCGCCAGCGCCGAGAGACGGGCCTCGAAACGCTCGGCGAAATCCTCCTTCGACTTGCTGTTGCGCATGGTATGGCGCGCGATGGCCTGGATGACCGCGAGCGTATTGCGGACGCGATGCGTCAATTCGCCCAGCAGCAGCTGCAGGCGCCGCTCCGAAGCCCGGCGGGCCGTGACGTCACGGGTGCTTTCGAGCACCAGCCGGCGGCCGTTGAAATTTTCCAGCTGGAGGCGGCTTTCGACCGTCAGCTCGTCTCCGCTTTTGGTTTTCTGCCGCAACTCGCCGGCCCAACTTCGGTCTTGCAGCAGCTTCGCCTTTAATGCGGCGAATGAGGAGCCGGGGACCGTCGTGCCGAGCAATTGCTCCTTGTCCTTGCCGAGCGCTTCGTCGCGGCTATAGCCGTAAAGCTCTTCGCTGCCGCGGTTCCAGGCGACGATTCCGTCATCGAAGTCCCAAACGAATATCGGGTCACGCGACAGATCGATGAGATGCTTTTGCTGCCGCAGCAGCTCTTCGTGCCCGCGTAGCGCCTGCTCAAGCTTGAGTTTCAGTTCGTTGTTGACGGTCTGCAGCTCTTCGTTGGTGGCGCGCAGTTCCCCGTAGGCGGCGTCGGATTCCTCGCGCACGAAATGCGGCCTGCCCTGGTTCGGCTCGAGATCTTGTTTCAGCCGCCGCGCCGGCTCGCGCTTGTGCGCAGGTCGTCCGCGACTGTCTACGTTATCGTTGTTCGCCACGACGCCATACACTTTCACCGCGCACTGAGAATATCCAGAACATCGGGTGCGTGTCAGTAACGCGCAACATCCGCGTTTCGTTGCCGGCTCAGGCTTCCGCCGCGGATATTAAAGCGCGGCGCAACCTCGTGAGAGCCGATAAAGTGAAATCCGCGACTGCGTTCCGAGCGGGCGGAGGTATGTGCCCGCAAGGAGCAACCGCCGCCAGTGATGAGAGGCGGCGGGTTTTCTCGTCCTATAGGATCCTCTGTCTACTCGCGACGTAAGCCGGTCTTTCCGGCGCGCACCCAGCGCGGCGTTGCGTAATCGGGTCACGTCACGCTCGCCTCTGCGGGCGGCCGCAACGATCCGTTTCGCCATAGCCTCCCGAACCACGGCCTGCTGTCCGGTGTCGTGCAGTTCCTTGCATGCTTCATCAAAAGCCTCACCCATGATGCGGGTGGTGGCATCGTCGAACACGCCCCTCGCAATGAACGAAAGAATCGATCCCACGCGAACCCCCTACGCGGGCGAAATCATTACCAATCGTAGCTTGAAAAACCGGAAGCAAAAAGCCGCTTTACGCTTTCCTCCGCGTTTTGCGACGCTCGCGCACGAAATTTCCGATGTCGTCACTCATCGAGTTGCAGACCCAAGCATTGCAGAACTTGGGGCTTGGTAAAAGAGTTCTTACCGGCCGATCCGCATTGCTTCTTGGATTTTGCCAATGGGTAAAGTGCTGGCGACGGCGGACCGTAAATTCTCAAAAAGCGCGGAAGCGGCAATCCGAAGTTTCGTCCCGGTCGCGCGACGTTAACGGCAAAACAATGCACCACCTTGCTACTCCAGGGACCGACCGTATAATGCGCCGCTTCCTTCGCGCAGGGGGTTTTCTTGGCGCCGCCGGGAGCGAAATCCGTAGCCATTATCATGGGCAGCCAATCCGATTGGCAGACCATGAGGCATGCCGCCGACACGCTTGATGCGCTGGGCGTACCCTACGACGCGCGCATCGTTTCCGCTCACCGCACACCGGAGCGTCTCTATGCGTTCGCCAAGGGCGCAAAGGGTGCCGGCTTTAAGGTGATCATCGCCGGCGCCGGCGGTGCGGCGCATTTGCCGGGCATGACCGCTGCGCTCACCAGCCTGCCGGTCTTCGGCGTCCCGGTCGAATCGAAGGCACTGTCCGGACAGGACTCACTCTATTCCATCGTGCAGATGCCGCCGGGCGTCCCGGTCGGGACGCTGGCGATCGGGCAAGCCGGCGCCATTAACGCTGCGCTGCTGGCGGCGAGCGTGCTTGCGCTCAGCGATCCGGCGTTGGACGATCGGCTCGAAGCCTGGCGCCAACGCCAGACCGCCAGCGTCGCTGAAGTACCCAAGGATTCCGGCGCGTGAGCGCTATGGCGCCTGCGCTTGCGCCTGGAGCCACGATTGGCATCCTGGGCGGCGGCCAACTCGGCCGCATGCTGGCGCAGGCGGCGGCGCGGCTCGGTTTCAAGTGCCACATCTTTGCTCCCAATCCGGATTCGCCCGCTTTCGACGTTGTGCACCGCGTCACCTGCGCCGACTACGGCGACACTCAGGCACTCGACCGCTTCGCCGCCGATGCCGACGTGGTGACTTACGAGTTCGAGAACGTGCCGGCGGAGGCCGCGACGTTTCTCGCCGCGCGGGTTCCGGTGCTGCCGGATCAAAATGTTTTGGCGACGACGCAGGATCGCCTCGCCGAGAAGAACTTCATCGCTGCGCTCGGCATCGGCACCGCACCCTATGCCTCCATCGATGCCCCGGATCAATTGGCGCACGCATTGGCCCGGATCGGCCGTCCGGCGGTGTTGAAAACCCGCCGCTTTGGCTATGACGGCAAAGGCCAGATAACCATTCAGAACGGCACCGCTTCCGAAGCGGCCTGGCGCGAAGTCGGAGGCCAGCCCGCGATCCTCGAAGCCTTCGTGCCGTTCACGCGCGAGGCGTCCGTTATTGCCGCGCGGGCGCGGGATGGCACCGTCGAATGTTTCGACGTCACCGAGAATGAGCATCGCGACAGCATATTGAAGATTTCGCGCGTCCCGGCCGCTTTGCCGGAAGACGCAGCGCGGGAGGCGCGTCGGATCGCCGAAACGATCGCGCAGAAATTCGCTTATGTCGGCGTGCTGGCGGTGGAGATGTTTGTGCTGGCCGACGGCGGACTTCTGGTCAACGAGATAGCGCCGCGGGTCCACAATTCCGGGCATTGGACACTCGACGGCGCGTCGGTGTCGCAATTCGAGCAGCACATCCGGGCGGTGGCCGGCTGGCCGCTGGCAAAACCGGTTCGCCACGGCCGCGTCGAGATGATCAATCTCATCGGCAGTGAGGTTGAGGACTATCGCGCCTGGCTCACCGTTCCGGGCGCTGCAGTCCATCTCTACGGCAAGGCCGCAATCCGTCCTGGCCGCAAAATGGGTCACGTCACGCGGGTGTTCTCCGAGTAGCGATTTCCGGCGCCTGCGGAACGACTTTGCGAAAGCGCGTGTCGTGGCGGCCTAGAGTCTCGCTCTCTCAGGAAAGCCGCTACCGGTGGACTTTCCAGCGGCCTTCTGCTACAGGGCGCCGCAGCGGTGGCACCGGCGTCTGCGTCGGCACCACTATCCCATTCCCCAAGCGCACCACACCGAGCGCTCTGAAAAGGAGGATGCGTGCAGGTTCTCGTTCGCGACAATAACGTCGACCAGGCCCTCAAGGCGCTGAAGAAAAAGATGCAGCGCGAAGGCATTTTCCGCGAGATGAAGCTCCGCGGCCATTACGAAAAACCATCCGAGAGAAAAGCTCGAGAAAAGGCGGAAGCCATCCGCCGCGCCCGCAAGCTCGCGCGCAAGCGATTGCAGCGCGAAGGCCTGTTGCCGATGAAGCCGAAGCCCACTAACGGTGCGGCTCCCGGCAGGTCTGGACCACCGCGCCCGCCGCGCTTCGGCTAAGATTTAATGCCAGTTTTGCTGATGGCGCGGGCTTCTCGGCCCGCGCCTTTGTTTTAGAGCATGATCCGGAAAAGTGGACGCCGGTTTTCCGAAAAGATCATGCTCCAGCAAAGATAATAGAGCGTCAATCGCTTCAATCTGAAGCGATTGCGCTCCAGCGGGACTTTCGCCTTACTCATCCGTGATTTACGGTTGCGGTAAAAGGGGGCGCTGCGGTGCCACGAGCGGCGGATGCCTGGATCAAGGGTTGCAGGAACCGAGCGACAAACCCGGCGCCTGAGCAGGCGGATCGGAATGCTGGCGCTGCCTATGCTCGGAGCACTAGCGCTGGCGGGATGCGAGTCATTCAGCGGTTTGTCGTCAGCCGAAAAGGACGACACTACCCTTACGCCCTCGCAATCCAACCTCACGTCGCTCTCTGCGGTCGTCGAAAAGCATCCGGACGATCCCCAAGCCTACAATGTGCGCGGCTCGGTTTTGGCCGAGGCCGGGCACACTGAGGAGGCGCTTGCCGATTTCAACAAGGCAATCAGCCTCGATGCCAATTACCCCCAAGCCTACGCCAACCGCGCTCTGCTTTACCGGCAGACCAGCAAACTCGACTTGGCACTCGCCGACTACAACAAGGCGCTCTCAATCGATGGCGCCTATGCGCCCGCTCTGCTTGGTCGCGGCATCGTCCACCGTGAACAGGGTCGCAGCACGCAGGCGCTCGCCGACCTGAACAAAGCAATCGCGCTCAAGCCGGACAACGCACAGGCGTATTATCAGCGCGGGCTGCTCTATCAGAGCCAGCGTCAGCACCAATTCGCCATCGACGATTTCTCCACCTCCATGGGCCTTACCCCGCGCAAGGCCGAGCCGCACGTAGCGCGGGCGCTTAGTTATCTCGCGGTTGGCGATGCCAAATCGGCCGCTTCCGATCTCGACGAGGCGGTGCAAATCGATCCGGGAAGCCTGCAGGCGTGGACTAGCCGCGGCCTCGCCTACGAGCGTCTCGGCCAGAAGGATAAGGCGGCCGGCTCCTATGCCAAGGCTCTCAATATCAACGAAAAATACGAGCCGGCGCGCGCCGGCTTTGCGCGTGTGGGCGGCAAGGTCGGACAATCCTACCAAACCTTCTGAGACATGAAGCCGAGCGAGGTAGCCGCATGACGATTACACTCAATCACACCATTGTCCCGGCGCGTAACAAAGCCGCGTCGGCGAAGTTCTTCGCCGACATCTTCGGTCTCAAACGCGGGCGCGCGACCTACTTCGCGCCAGTCAAGGTGAACAAGTCGCTGACGATTCTGTTCGACGAGGACAACGAGTTCGAGAGCCATCATCTTGCCTTTCACGTCAGTAACCGCGAATTCGACGCCATCTTCGGCCGCATTAAAGCGGCGAAAATCGCTTTCGGCAGCGCACCGTGGAGTCTCGATGACGGCAAGCTGAACGATTGGGGTGGCGGCCGCGGGGTGTATTTTCGCGATCCGAACGGACACGTGTTCGAGCTGATGACAGTGCCGCAATAACGATTGCGGTCTAATCCAAATCGCCGGCGAGAAATCGGCCGACGGCGTGCAGCGCGCCGTTCTTATCGAGATCTTCGTGGCCGCCGTCGAGAAACCGCACGATGTGCTTACGTGCTTTCGTCAGGTCGAACATCCGCTCGCCCATAGCATAAGGAACGGTCTGGTCCTTCAAGCCGTGCAGAATGAGAACCGGCGCGGTGATTTTTCCGATGCGCTCGTCGGAGCGGTATTGATCCTTCATCAAGAGCCGCACCGGCAGGTACCAATAGTTGATGGCGGCGACGGCGGCGGCCGACGTGAATGGCGCTTCCAGTATCACGCGGCCGACCGGCTTCTCAGCCGCTAACGCAACCGCAAGCCCGGAGCCGAGCGACTCGCCCCAGAGCACGAGCTCTTGTGGCCAATACCGCGCGACCGCAAAAGCGTAACCGGCTTCTGCATCGGCCATCAGGCCAGCTTCGCTTGGGCTGCCGCCCGAACCGCCGAAGCCGCGATATTCGACGCCGACCAAACCGATACCGTCGGCGACAAACTTTCGGAAGCGCTCAACGCGGTAGCGCAGCGCACCGCCATTGCCGTGAAAATACACGATGACCGGTTTCCCCTGATGCGGCGCGACATGCCAAGCGGTGATCCGCGCGCCGTCTGACGCCGTCAGGTTAACCTCCCGCGCCTCGGGCAGGCCGGCTTGCGCCGGCGTGGTGTGGACCGTTTCCGGGAAATACATCATCGAACGCTGCGAGAAATAGAGGATCGCGGCGAGCCCGACGTAGAGGCAAACCAGCACGATCGCCGCGCACACCAGAGCCGTCATCATCCACGCCGGCTTGTTCGACCAGACGCGGACGGCATGGTCATGCACCGTAATGACGGCGGGCCGCGCAAAATTGCGCGCGCGCGCGCTGAGGTCGCGCGAGGTAACGACTGTGCGCCGCCCAAAATCACGCGCCGCGTCCGTGAATTCACGATACGCAAGGCCGCTGAGTCGTTGCGCATTGCCAGTCCAGGCATCGCGCCAGAATGGTAGAGAGCGTGCCATCAAGCCTCGCGGCCCAGCCGACGAATTGCACAAGCACAGAAACAAACCGGCCGGCTTATGCAAGCCGGCCGGTTAATTACTTCGTTACGCAGCACGATCAGGGACAGACCTGAACGGTTCGCACCTGATAGCCCGTACCCTCGACCCAGACTTTCCGCTTTGCCCAATGACAGCCGGGCGCCACTTGCGCATAGGTTGGTGCAGGCGCAGGCGCCGCGGCGGGAGGCCCAGCGGGCGGCGGGTAGTAGGCCTGCGGAGGCGGCGGGTAATACCCGTCGGGTGGCGGCGGATAATAACCGGGCGGGGGTGGCGGATAATAGTAGCCGGGCGGAGGCGGGTAGTAATACGGACTGTTTGCTACGGCGCTGCCGACGATGGCGCCAGCAGCAACGCCACCGATAATTCCCGCCCCTATGGCGCAACCGACGCACCAGGCGTTTGCCGGGGTCGGCGCCGCGGTGACCGACACCAGTCCAATGCTCGCTGCGCCGGCAAGCGCGATGAGCGACCTATGCATGTGTTCTCCTCATGTTCAAACGGGCACTGATGGCAAGTGCAAGCAACCGCACGGACCCGTAAATCCCGAATTCCTCGTCGCCACCGGCGATATCAAGCAGCTAGGTCTTTGGCGGAAGTTAGATGCCGTGTTCGCGGAATCCGTCGCCGGCGGCAGATCAAACAAGATCGCCGCCGGGCGACAGGTTACATTTTGGAAACGTGCGCGAGCGACGTGCTCAGTAGCAGGCGCGCACCCAGTAATAACCGTTCCACACGCGATGGCAGCCACCAGGCCCATAGGCATATGGGCCGTAAGGGTAGTAGCCGTTGTAGTAATACGGCCTGGAAGCCGCCACCGCCGCGCCGACGGCAGCGCCGCCAACTACTGCGCCAGCAACCCAAGGGCCGGGACCCCAGCAGCAGCCACCGCGCCAGCCCCAGCCGCCACGCCAGCCCCAACCGCCGCCCCAACCACCGCGCCACCACGCGTCTGCTGGGCTCGACGTCGCCACCGCCGTCACGCCAAGCGTTGCGACCAAAGCGAGAGCAGTCAAAATCTTTTTCATGGCATCACCTCAACTTCCATCCCTTGTACGATGTCTAACCGACCCCAAGACCTAGGTTCCCACTTGCGGGTTGAACGGTGACTGAACAATGCTGCCCGATTATGGCCATCATTTGAAGCGCGAAAACCATCGTTAAGCAGGCCCTAATGTCCCTGGTTTTCGCCATCGGCGATGTCCATGGCTCGCTCCGCAAACTCCGCAGCCTGATAGCGCGCTGCGAGCTTTATGCCGATGGTCGGCCGCTGAGCTTTATCTTCCTCGGCGACTACATCGACCGGGGGCCGGAGAGTGCAGGCGTTGTAGACTGCGTGCTCGATCTGCAATCCCGAATGCCGGAGCGTGTCATCGCGCTCAAGGGAAACCATGAGGCGATGGTGGTCGGGGTCCTCGATGGCATCATCCCTGCCGACTACTGGCTCGCACAGGGTGGAGCTGAGACGCTGCATAGCTATGGCGCCGCAGACGCCGGCGAACTGCCAGACCAACATATCGATTGGCTGCGTTCACTGCGGCTAAGCTACGACGATGGGCGCCGCTTCTTCGTCCATGCCGGCATCGACCCGGAAAAGCCCCTCGATGCCCAGCAGGATACCGATCTGTTCTGGATCAGGGAGCCGTTCCTGTCGGACCGGCGCGATCATGGACGGCTGATTGTGCACGGCCACACCCCACTGATGACCCGGAAGCCGGATTTGCGGGCGAACCGGCTCAACATCGACACTGGCGCTGTTTTTGGCGGCCCGTTGACCGCGGCGGTCTTTGGCGACACGGAAATCAAACCCCTCGCATTTGTTCAGGTCGACTGAACCAGGGCCTTTTGGCCGCCAGGCTGCGTCAATCCGTCGCAGAGCACTACGACTGACGATCGCTGTGGCTGTCCGCGTTCGCCCGCCGGGCTAATGTTCTCGGACGATTCGAACTGGGGCCTCGGTGAGACACAAATCGGCCAAGCCGCGCGAAAAACCGCTGTTGTTGCGATCGCGGCAACAGCGGCAGATCGTTGGACAAAGGCAATCCGCTCCTTCTGCGCAGCCTGGACCTTCCAAGCCGCACTCGCGCGCGGTCAGCGCGCGACTTGCGGCCGAAGTAGAGCGGCTGGCCGCGGAACTTAACGCCTCGCAAACCCGCATCAGCGAACTCGAGGCAAGGATCGACGTCGATCCCCTCACCGAAACGCTCAATCGCCGCGGTTTCGAACGCGAACTGAAGCGCTCGCTCGCGTATGTAAAACGCTACGCCGTGAGCGCGGCGCTCATCTATCTCGATCTCGACGGATTCAAGCCGGTCAACGATCGTCACGGACATGCGGCGGGCGACGCCGTCCTTAAGGCCGTTGCTGCGGCGCTTGCCCGTAAGGTGCGCACTTCGGACGTCGTCGCGCGCGTCGGCGGTGACGAATTCGTCGTGTTGTTATGGAACGTCACCGAGGATGAGGCCGCGGCCAAGGCGGCCGCGATCGAGGCCGCCGTGTACGCAACGCCGGTGCGGTGGAAAACTTCGACGTTGGTCGTCGGCGCTTCCGCAGGCGTTGCACAGATCGGCCCGCTCGATAGGCCCGCCGATCTCTTGGCGCGCGCGGATGCGGCCATGTACGCCCGCAAGGCGCAGCGGAATTCAAAGGCCGCGCGCCGCCCTGAACCCGCCAGGACCGTTACGCGATGATATCCGGCGTCAGCTGATCTTCGATGAAGGTGATGCGGTCACGCAGTTGTAGCTTGCGCTTCTTCAGGCGCTGAACCTGGATGATGTCGGCGCCCGGCGAGCCCTGCAGCGCCGCAATCGCGGCGTCGAGGTCGCGATGCTCCTGCTGCAGGCGCGCAAGTTGCGCGCGAAGCTCGCGTTCTTCCTCTCGTGTCATCGCCGCCTTGGTCGCGCCTTGGTTACGTTTTGGACGCCCTTTGGCACGGGCTAACGGCCGTAAGTCGTTCTGGATTATCGCGTTTCGATCAATATCCCACAAGTGCACAGCGCAGCAGTGCACAGCGGGGATTTTCGCGGTCGGCAAAAAGGAGTATGTTTCGGTCCGGTCATACTTGTGTAGCATCCCGCTTAGCAGGGGCAGGGGTAATCGACGCAAGGAGGCAGCCAGATGGCGATTGAAGCGCATCTTGTTGAGCTAGAGAAGCGGCACCAAGCACTCGATGTGGAAATCAGCGAAGCGTTAGCCCACCCGTCAACTGACGGTCTGAAAATCGCGGAACTCAAGCGACGCAAGTTGCACGTCAAGGATGAGATCGCTCGGCTCCGGCAGGAAGCCAGCGTGCATTGATCGGTTAGTTTCAAGCTTATCAGAGTTGGCGCGGCGCCGCGGAAAGCGCGGACGCGAGAGTTATTTGTTTTAAGCGTACTTAGGCCGCGTACTCACAAATTTGCCATCGGCTTGCTGCCGTTCCGGCCTAACGGCGGTGGCGGGAACGAACCGTTCATTGGTGGCCCCGGTAGCGACCAATCTCCATTGTCCAGAAACAACGGCCATTCTTGTTGCAGGCGTGAGCCACGCCCTTGCAACCCGGCAACGCCATGTTCGCGGCGTGCGGCGGTGACGACCGCCAAGCGGCTATTGCTTCGCGTTCGGTCTTAACGCCAGCCATCACATTCTCGGCCCTGGCGCCGCGCGGTACCCGGCGTTCAAAGAAGCCGTCGTGATCCATTGAATTGCGTCGCGCCATGTCGTCGGAGTGTTCTTGAGCCAACACTTTCATGACCGCGCAGGAGGCGGATGCGTTCGTGTTGGCCGCCAGCAGATAAACCGCCAACGCGCCGTGGAACCACAGCCAACGGCCCCGGGCACCGAACGTCATTGTCTGCTCCCGTGCTGCTCCGGTGAGATTCTAGTTCTTGTCTATCCGCCGAAGGACTTCATGGGCGAAATGCGAAAGCGAATCGTCGCGCGCTCCCATGATCACAATTCGATCGCTACGACGGGCCAGCCTAACCAGAGCATCGCCGCAGCTGCCACGGTCTGGAAACGAAAAGGCATTGCGACCATGCCGTTGAATTTCGCAAATAATCTCGCGACTTCCAACGCTGCGGTCGACGGTTCCGCCGAAATATACGGGCTCCGGCATGACCAGAACGTCCTCATCGTTCAACCCGCTCACAAAGCAATCCACCAAGGCGTTTTTCATCAAACGAATCGGGCCGTAGCCGTGAGGTTGAAACATCAGCAGCAGGCGGCCGGGAAACGCGTGCAGGGTCTGGAGCGTAGCAGCAATCTTGTCGGGGTTATGGGCAAAGTCGTCGATCACGGTGATCTCGTTGGCGGTGCCCACGACCTCCATTCGTCGGCGGATACCGCTAAACTCGCCCAGATAGGACGCGGCCTCCGCCGGGCCAACGCCGCAAACCTTCGCGACACACAATGCCGCAAGGGCGTTGGAAACGTTGTGTAGCCCCGGCACTTTTAGCTCGACCGTGACGGTCTCACTGGTATCGCGCGCTTTCACCTGGAACGCGATTCCGGTCGGCCCGGGAACCACCGCTGAGGCGAAAAGATCAGCGGGCGCTGCGCGCAGACTGTAGGTCACTGCTTGTCCCGGCTTTAGACTGCCGGCAAGCGCCGCAGTTTCGGCATTGTCCAGGTTCAGTACCGCCGTTTGCGCACTGGCGATGAAGTCCCGGAAAAGGCTACGCAGCTCGTCGAGCGACTTGTGGTCCAGCGAGATATTGTTCACGACCGCCGCGTTTGGCTTGAAAAGTGCAATCGAGCCGTCGCTCTCGTCGACTTCGCTGACGAAGATATCGCCATCGCCGATCCGGGCGCTGGCAAACGGCGAGCCTGGGTCGATGAAGTTTTTCATATCGGCGCCGTTCATAATCGTTGGGCTTTTTCCTGCGCGGTGCAGAATCCACCCGATCATACCGACGGTGGTGGACTTGCCGCTTGTACCGGCGACGCCGACGCCAAGGGCGGCGTGGTTGAAGAGCTGGGCGAGAAGTTGTGCGCGTGTCATGACGGCGGCACCGGCGCGGCGCGCAGCCTGAACATCGGGGACCGTCTCCTCGACTGCGGCGGAGGTGACCAGAATCTGACTGTCGCTTCGAATTCCGCTGCCATCTTGCGGATGGAGCGGCACGCCACGCGCGCGCAGGAAATCAAATCGTTCGCCGTTGCGTCCCTGGTCGAGCGCGCGGTCAGAACCCTCGACACGTCCACCCCTCGCCTGGATGATCAATGCAAGCGGAGTCATGCCGCTACCGCCGATGCCACAGAAAAAGTAATCTCCATGTTGGGACATCGGCGAAATCTACAAGCGTTGCCCATGGGGGACAACTCGATCGGGGCGCTCGCATGAGCAGGGAGAGATGCAAGATTGGCGTGGTCGCGCCGGCCTCGCGCATGTCTCCCGACGTCGCTACAAGCGTGCCGGCCTTGGCTGAGCGTCTCTATCCGGAACGGACGCCCGAGATCGTCTTCCACCCGCAGTGCTTTGCGTCGCACGGACATTTCGCGGGCGATGACGAAGCGCGTGCGCAGGCCTTCCTCGATATCGCCAACGACGGAAGCTACGACGCGGTCTGGTTCGCGCGCGGCGGATACGGATCATGCCGCGTGGTCGAGTCGATCATGTCCCGGTTGATGCCGGCGTCCCGGCGAATCGCCTATGTGGGCTACAGCGATGCTGGCATGCTGCTTGCCGCTCTGTACCGGGGCGGATTCACGGCCGTGGCACACGGCCCCGTCGCGCAGGACATCCTTCGGGACGGAGGGGATGCAGCGGTTGCGAGGGCACTCGCCTGGATGATTGATCGGGCGCCGGAGGCGCTCGAGCCAACTGTCGACGGCGCGAAAAAGACCGCGGCGTTCAACATGACGGTGTTCAGCCACCTGCTTGGTACACCGCTGGAACCCGACCTCGACGGACATGTGCTCATGTTGGAGGAGGTGGGGGAGGCGATGTACAGAATCGATCGATCGCTATTTCATATCACCAGCAACGCCAACGTCCGACGCGTGTCAGGCATCATGCTCGGCCGTTGCAGCAACATCACTCCGAATGAACCGGACTTCGGAATGAACGAAGAGGAGATCGCCCAATATTGGTGCCGGAGGGCCGGGATTCCCTGGTTGGGACGCGCCGACATCGGGCATGACGCCAATAACAAGATCGTTCCCTTCGGTCCCTAGCTGTGGCCGCCCTACGCAAGTGGCTCATGATCGGTTGCCGATTACAATTGGCAGTGCTCTTACGCTTGCTTGGCTTCTTCGGCGGCCAGCCGGCCGTCGACGGCGTCGAGCACGGCGAGCTTGGCCTGCTCGACAGACGCGATGGCGTAGTCAACGGCGAACCCCGCTTCCCATTCCAACCGGTCGGCGCGGCTTCCGGCGCGTTTCACATCGTGCTCGTGCTTTGCGTGAGCAATGTCGGTCTTCAAGTGGTTCATGTCGTCGGCGATCTTCGCCTTCACGGCGGACCAGTTTCTGGTCGCCGATTGGTTCGCCGACTTGACGTCTTGATTGACTTTTTCGACGGCCTTGGTCGCGGCGGCATGCGCTTGTTGCTTGCGCGCCTCGATCTTGTCGTGCGCTTCCTTCTCGGCCGCATCCATTGCCTGTTCGGCGCTTTTGGCGCGGACTGACAAATCAGCGAGTTGTTCAGAGAGTCGCTTGGTCATGTGTTGCTCCTTCGATGAAACTGGGGGTGTTGTGAAACAGAAAGTCACGCTGCGAAATTTAGTTCCCGCGAGCACGGGAAGTCGCCGCGCCTAGAAGTTTGCAACAGGCCTGTCAGCAGGTCGGCCTGGCCGCCCATCAGGGACGGTGATGCGTTTGGTCGTGCGCCCGGCGATGTCGGACGCGATCGAGGCGAGGCCGCCAAGTCCAACGCAGAATGGCTCGACTGGATCGCTACGTGCCCGGTCGTGAACCTCGAAAGAAAGTGCGTCAGTACGGAGCAACCTCGTCGAAAGGCGTTCCTATATACTGATCCGAACCGGGGCTGAAGACAGGCGCCACGTTCCACACTCCCAACCAATAATCACGGTTGTAGTAGTTTCTCTGGCCGGGCGCATAATTGTAGAGCCCGGCTCCCGGCGCAATCCTTCCGTAAGGAGCTCTGTTGTAGTATCCCGCATAAGGTCGGTACGTGCGTTGCGGCGCTGCATTTTGCAGATGGCGGGTTTTGCTCTTCTGAGAAGCGTCGTTCTGCGCGCCAGCAAGGGCAGTGGTTCCCAACAACATTGCTGTCGCAACTACAATCGTCATATTGCCGCGCATAGGTGCTCTCCTTCGCTAGCGTGCGGCCGCCAACGCATCACTGCATGCGAAGTTCCTGTCTGCTGGTCGCGGTGATTCCAATTGCTGTCACCTCGCACGTCGCTTTCGCCAGATAGCCTTAACGACAACTGAATTACTGTCGGATCGGCATGCGGTTCCATGCGATCGCGGCCATATCGAAAAAATCCGGGCGCTCGCTGGAACTGCCGAAGCTGAGTGGCGTTCACGCGGCGCAACCCGCGCTATGTCCGCGGGGCTAGAAGTTCCAGCAGCCAAACTTGATGCTCCGGGCGACTTACGCCCCGTCGAGCCTCAGCCGCGGGACGCTGAGGGAACTTTTCGCCCAATCAACGACGTCAGCAAACGAAAAGGAGAACGCCATGAACAAGTCGGTTCGACAGTCCCACGCGCCGTCAAGAACGGCAAAGGCGATGAGTGCTGCCGATTACATCGTCGAGCGCCTCGCTGCGGAAGGCATCAGTCACTGCTTTGGTGTTGCCGGCGATTATTTGTTTCCAATCTGCGATGCGGTCGATAGCAGCACGAAGGTGAAGTGGATCGGGTGCGCCAACGAGCTGAATGCGTCCTACGCCGCGGACGGCTATGCACGCATCCGCGGCGCAGCGATGCTGGCGACGACCTACGGCGTCGGAGAACTGTCAGCCATGAACGGTGTGATGGGCGCGAAGGCGGAACGTTCGCTGGTCTTTCACGTCGTCGGTATGCCGTCCTATCAGCACCAGCGCGTGCACAAGATCACCCATCACACACTCGGCGATGGCGTTTTCGGCAATTTCGTTGATCTGTCCGCCGGTGCCGCGTGCTGTGACGCCGTCATCACCCCCGAGAACTGCGTCGTTGAAATGGAGCGCGTGATCGCCGAGGCCCGCCGCGACAATCGGCCAGCCTACATCGCGGTGCCTGGGGACTATGCCCTGTCGCCAGTGCTGCCGGCCGACGTCAAACCGATCGAGCTTCGATCAAACGAGGCGGCGCTGCAGAAGGCCATGGCGGTCATCGCCGAGCGTATCAGCAAGGCGAAGTCCGTTGTCGCGCTTCCGGCCTTCACAGTTCTGCGGCTCGGCTTGCAGAAAGAGGTGCAAAAGGCGATTGAAGCGCTGGGCTGTCCGTTCGCTACAACGCTCATGGAAAAGTGCATCATCGACGAGAGCCACCCACAGTTTGCCGGCATGTATGCCGGCGCGGCGTCGGATCCCAAAACGCGGCAACTCGTCGAAGGCGCTGACCTCGTTCTCGATCTGGGCGGCGTCAATCTGAACGATATCACCACGGCAGCGTATTCCGCCAAGCTTGATCCGTCCCGCTTCATAACCGTCGGTCTCAACGACGTCAGGGTCGGAGACGATATCATCCCCGGTGTGCGGCTTGCTGACGTGCTGGCGCAACTGGCCAAACTCAAACCGCCATCGTCCCGCTACCGGGGGGCTCCGCAGGGTCTGGCTCCAGTGAACGGCAAGTCATCCGACAAGATCACAATGGCCGCGCTTTATCCCCGCTATGCGGCGTTTCTGCGCGCGGGCGACACGGTCGTTCTCGAAACTGGCAGCACGAGTTCGGGCGTTACGCCAATGATCCTCCCCGATGGCGTGCGCGTCGAGGCCCAGGTTCTGTGGGGATCGATCGGTTGGGCTACCCCTGCTGCGTTCGGCGTCGCGCTTGCCGATCCCGACCGGCGCATAGTGCTGATCACTGGCGAAGGCTCCCATCAGCTGACGGCAAACGACATCGGCGCCATGGGACGATTCGGCGCCAAAGTCATTGTCTTCGTCCTCAACAATGATGGCTATCTCATCGAGCGGTCGCTGGAAGAAAACCCGAACTGGACCTACAACGATCTCGCGCCTTGGAACTACGCCCAACTGCCGAAGGCGCTCGGATGCGCGGATTGGTACTCGGCGCGGGTGACCACGCTTGGCGAGCTCGATGAAGCGATGAAGTCGGCCCGCGCCAGCAAATCTGGAGCCTATATCGAAATCATCGGCGGCAAAATGGACATGCCGCCGGCCCTCGCCTACGCGCACGGCCGGCTGGCGGCCATGTACGGCCTGACGCCATAATACGCCTCGACGGAAATAACAGATGGCGGGAGCAGGTGTGCTCTCGCCATCTGTGAGCAAGATGCAAATATCTGCTTCGGGTCATATGTCCGGTTTGGCCGAAACCGGACACGCCTGAGCGTTCATGAGTTCCCGCCCTAGACCTCCTTCGCCACGCCGCGCAGCTTGAATTTCTGAATCTTCCCGGTGCTGGTTTTCGGGATGTCGGAGAACACCACGAAGCGCGGGCATTTGTAGGCGGCGAGGTGCGAGCGGCACCAGGCGATCAACTCTTCAGGCGCAGCCTCGGCACCGGGTTTCAGTTCGACGAACGCGCACGGCGTCTCGCCCCATTTTTCGTCGGGCTTGGCGACCACGGCGACTGCCGCGACCGCCGGATGCTTGTAGAGCGCGTCTTCGACTTCGATCGACGAAATATTTTCGCCGCCGGAAATGATGATGTCCTTGGAGCGGTCCTTAAGCTGGATATAGCCGTCGGGATGGACGACGCCGAGATCGCCGGAGTGAAACCAGCCGCCGGCAAACGCCGCATCGGTCGATGGTTTGTTCTTCAGATAGCCTTTCATCACCACGTTGCCGCGAAACATCACTTCGCCGAGCGTCTGGCCGTCGCGCGGCACCGGCTGCATCGAATCCGGATCGAGCACGTCGAGCCCTTCCAGCACCGGATAGCGCACGCCCTGCCGCGCCTTCTTCTCCGCCTGCTCGTCCGAAGAAAGCGCGTCCCACTCGCGATGCCAGTCGTTGATGCTGGCCGGACCGTAGGTCTCGGTAAGACCATAGAGATGCGTGACGTTGAAGCCGGCGGCCTTCATCGCCGCCAGCACCGCTTCGGGCGGCGGCGCGGCGGCCGTCGCGAACTGGACCACATGCGGCAGCGGCTTCTTCTCCTGCGTTGCGGCATTGAGCAGCGTCGACATCACGATCGGTGCGCCGCACAGATGGGTCACCTTGTGCGTCGCGATGGCATCGAAGATCGGCGCCGCACGCACCGCCCGCAGGCAGACATGCGTGCCGGCGACGATCGACAGCGTCCAGGGGAAACACCAGCCGTTGCAATGAAACATCGGCAGCGTCCACAGATACACCGGATGCTTGGCCATCGCGCAGGTGAGGACATTACCCATGGCGAGCAGATAGGCGCCGCGATGATGATAGACGACGCCCTTGGGGTCGCCGGTGGTGCCTGATGTGTAGTTCAGCGAAATCGCGTCCCATTCGTCGCGCGGCATTTGCCAGGCGAAATCGGGATCGCCTTCGCGGAGAAACGCCTCGTATTCGAGCGCGCCAAGCCGCTCGCCGGCGCCGGTGAATTCCGGGTCGTCGTAGTCAATGATCAGGGGCTTGGCTTTGGCGCCCGCGAGCGCCTCCCTCATCACCTTGGAATATTCGCGATCGACGATGAGCACCTTGCTTTCGGCGTGATCCAACGTGAACGCGAGAATAGCGGCGTCGAGGCGCGTGTTCAGCGTGTTGAGCACGGCGCCGGCCATCGGCACTCCGTAGTGCGCCTCAATCATTGCCGGCGTATTGGCGAGCAGCACCGTGACAGTGTCGCCGCGCTTGATGCCGCGGCGCGCGAGCGCCGAGGCCAATTGCCGAGCGCGCGAATAGAACTGCCGGTAGTTCCACGACCGCGCGCCATGCACGATTGCGTTTTGGTCCGGATAGACAGCCGCGGCGCGTTCGAGGAACGAAAGCGGCGTCAGCGGCTGGAAATTCGCCGCGTTGCGCCCGAGGTCTGTATCGTAAGCCGTCATGGCCGTTCCTTGCTCCCCAATTTGAGCGTAGCGAAAGAAGGCGGATTTGATCAATGGCGGAGGTTGGTCGAATAGCGACGGGAACCCGTCGCGCTGACGTCTATTCCATACCGCTTTGCCTTCTATTCACGTTCGACGACCCCGAAAAGCTCCGCCGCCTCCCCGAGGATCTTGCAGGGTGAAGGCGCGGCAGAGACGGGTTTAAGGTTGTCGAGCATGATGGTTCGCCACGAGCTGCCATGCCGATGGCGCAGCCTGGCGAAAATACTGAAATCGCAAACAGCGAAATAGCGAATTGCGCGAGCGAGCGGGATTAGGGCGCGTACTCATAAATCGAGCTTGATTGACGCGACTTACTTGATGTCCGCTACGCCCCGATAGCGACCCAATTCTGCGGTCCAGCAAAATGTCGCGCAGTGCCAATAAGAGACGTGGAGTCGTAGGCCGAATTGTGCTTCAAACCCCCAATATCAATAGCACTTGCGCATTTGTCTCATAGCCCCGCGCGACCCAAATCATTGTTATCGTTCCCTCCAGTTCCGGAATTCTACCGCAGTACTGCTGGTTTGCTGGAACCATTGGTAATGCAGCCAGTCACCCGTTACGTCATGAGCAGACGTGGCCCCTCTCGTTTTTGATGTCTGCTTCACTCCCGATAACCAGACATTCGCGAAACGCACACATTCAACCACCGGCGAACCTCGCGTTCAGACTTGCACCATGCGCTTGCCGCGGTTCTCGCC
>CAWHPC010000024.1:0-37182 GCA_963831165.1 uncultured Alphaproteobacteria bacterium | reverse complement strand
TGCTGGCTAGCGCCCCCGAAGCGCTTGCCGGACTGATCGAGGTGCGCGGCTGCGGACTGCTGCGCGTGACGCACGAGCCACGGGCAGTTATCGGACTGGTGATCGACCTGGATGCACCGGACGCGCAACGATTGCCGGCGCCCGAAGTGCGAAGCATTGAAATTAACGGTATCTCATTACCGCGGTTGCCCGTTGCAAAGGACTTCGGGGCTCTGCCGGGCCTGCTGGCGCTGCTCGGTTCAACCCAACATAGCTTGAGTTAGCGGCGGCACCGGTTTGATTTGAGATTGGTTAACCCTAAGGCCGTTAGAATTCCCTTGGGCCGCTTGCTGTAGTGGGCCGCGCCGAAGCGGGTCCCTGGTGGCCGCATTAATCTGAATTCGACTTTGAGCTACCGCAATGCAGCAGCCGCAAAATTCCGCCGAAAATGCCTCTTGCGCTTGGGCTTTGGATGGTCAAGATGAGCACCCTTTCGTGCGGTGCAACCGGGACGCGCCCGCGGGGTGTTCCATGATTGGTCTTGTGCTTGTCACCCACGGGCGGTTGGCTGTCGAGTTCCGCGCGGCCTTGGAGCACGTGGTAGGCCCGCAGGACCAGATTGAGGCGGTCACCATCGGACCCGACGACGACGTCGAGGAGCGCCGGAAGGACATCATCGAAGCGGTCAAGCGCGTCGACAGCGGTGACGGTGTGGCCATTCTGACCGACATGTTCGGCGGCACACCATCAAACCTCGCAATCTCGGTCATGAGCCGGCCGAAAGTCGAAGTGCTCGCCGGCATCAATCTGCCAATGCTGGTCAAACTCGCCAAGGTTCGCGATGAGTGTCCGCTCGCCGAGGCGGTCGCCGCCGCCCAGGACGCCGGACGAAAATATGTGACCATCGCCAGCCGGGTTCTGAGCGGAAAATGAGCGCACCCGCTCACCGCGGCGACGAGAACTTGCTCGATGAGCAGGCGTTTCGCGATGGCGCGATAATCCGCAAACTTTGCATCTGCAATCGCAAGGGGCTGCATGCGCGAGCGTCGGCCAAGTTCGTGCAAACGGTGGAAAAATTCGACGCCGACGTCCGCGTCATGCGCGGCGGTGAAACCGTCGGCGGTACTTCGATCATGGGCCTGATGATGCTTGCGGCGTCGCCAGGAACTTCGATCACCGTGGAAGCAACAGGCCGACAAGCCGCCGAAGTCGTCGATGCACTGACGACTCTCATCGAGACGCGTTTTGGCGAAGACGATTGACCCGGATCACTCAAAGGAAACGACCAAGGGGAAACTGATGGCAGACGAACAGACCACTCCAGCTGCGCCGGCGGGCACGCCGGCATCCGCAGGGCAACGGCAGCCCGCGACCATTCGGTACGTCGATCGCCCCGATATTCCGGAGACCTTTGCTGACTCGGTCAGCGGTCTTATCTTTGACGGCCAGTCGCTGCGGATCGAATTCGCCGTGACGCGCATCGATGAGGTCAAGCCCAATATGCCGATTACGGGCCGCCGTTATCCGGCCTGCCGTCTGGTGTTGCCGCCGGCGGCTGCGGCGGATCTGATCAACCGCATGCAACAGATCGGGGCGGCGCTCACGCAGGCCGGGGTGGCGCGATCCGCAGCGCGGGGGACGCCGCCGACGCACCTGCTTCGACCTCACCGCCCAGCTGCACGCCGCCGCGGCTTTGAGATCGGCGACAAACAATCGATAGGCTTTGTGCCGTTCGCCCTCGTCCTTGATGCGCAGCAGCGACGATGGATGCACGGTGACAATCAGGTTTGCTCCGTTCGTCAGTTCCATCGGCTTGCCACGTACCTTGGCGATCGTCACCGTGCGCCCGATCAGGACTCCGCGCGCGGCTGTCACACCCAGCGCAACGATGACCAAGGGTTTGACCAGACGCCGCTCGAAATCGAGCCAGAGTTTACAGCGTTCGATCTCGTAATTGTTAGGACGTTTGTGCAGGCGGCGCTTGCCGCGCATTTCGTGTTTGAAGTGCTTGACCGCACCGGTGACAAACGCCTGGTCGCGGTCTATTCCGGCGTCTTTCAGCGCTTGGTCGAGAACCCGGCCGGAGGGACCGACAAACGGCTTGCCGGCGAGATCCTCTTTGTCACCGGGCTGCTCGCCGACCAGCATGAGCGCGGCATGGCTTGGACCCTCCCCGGGCACCGCCTGGGTGGCGTCGCGATAAAGTGGACAGCGCGTGCAATCCTGTTCGGCCACGGCGAGCTCGCGGAGCGATTTGATGAGCGGTTGCATCTCCGCTTTCATGCGGCACCGGGTCGATCAAAATGGGATTGTCACTCCGACCCGCGGTATCATTGTAACGATCCAGCCCAGCACCAGGTTTCCGGGGCGTCAGCACGAATCGGCGGATCGCTTCCTTTCGTCGGCAGCAACCGAATCGCGTGCATCGTCAGAAACATGCAGACGCCCCAGCTCGAAACCCACCGCGAATAATCGTACGCGACGACGAAGATCGCGACATAGCCGACCGATATGCCGATGAGCCATGCGACCGTAACAGTCCGCAGAAACGTCGTCGGCAGGTCGACGATCATGGATTTGATGTAACGCGCAATCGGCAGATGAAGCGCGATCAGGATCGCATAAACCGGCAGCCGGATCATCGTGATGTAAGCGTGATCCGCGGTTGATTTTATCTCGTCAGAAATAGTCGAGTACCACATCCAGACGTTTTGCGGATCGAGTGGGATCGACGCGCGGGAGCTGACGTAAGCTAAGAATACTTCCCGCGGGACAGACGGCCTGCCAAAGAAAACGGTGGCGGTAAAAACGCCCGACACCAGAACAGACCAGGCGGCACCGTAAATGACCTTGCCGGTCGAAACACCAGTCAACATACCGTAGCGCACGAAGACGATGAAACCGATCGTCGTCACGTACAGCAGAAAATGGAGATTGTGCATCAGGATCAACCCGACGCAGCCCGCTGTTACGAGCAGCGGATAAATCCAGCCGACCGGCATCAGGAGCGCGACGAGCGCCCAAATGCAGCCAAAAATGTCAAAAAAGCCGAGTGAGATTGCGAAGTTCTTGAGAAAGAAAGGCGATCCGAAGACGAAAACAAAAAGCGGCAAATTTCTTTCGGTAAACCCGAATATCTTCCGGAAAACGGCGACAAACAGAATGAGTGCAACGATCCAGGCTGCGATGGTGATGGCGTGCAGATACCAGAACGGAACGACATCGACGAAGCCCGAGACGATCGTGCCGACGAGGGCGCGCCGGATGAAGCCGAAATGATAGCTGACCAGCAACTGCATGTAGGAGGGAAGCCGCGGCGAATCGACAAAAATGGTGTAAAGAATTCCGCATATCGCGATGATGAAATCGATCGCGAGCATCCACCGCCACGGTTCGTTCGGGGATTTGGGTCTGAGACTAAGCTTCACGGAAAGCGTTTTTCCCAATTGGACGGCGGCCAGCTACTCTGTCTAAAACATTGCATCGATAAAGATACAGATCTCGATTGCAATTCGTCGTCCTTGTGCAAATCGGAAGCGGTCATTAGCAAAAATAATTGCCGCACCGCGGCCCGCGCCGCTGTTCGCAGATAGAATTTTTCTCACCACATTGGACACACTGCCGGCACGGTCCGAAGTGCACAGACCTCGGTGACGGTTGAGGATAGACATAAAGGTATCTTTATGTCTTTAGTGCCGCCCGCCAGGGCGCGGCTGTGAGCATCAGCCCAGCGGCTACTTCCCAGAGCGCTTTGGAATTACTACAGGATCCGCCAAAGGAGCATCATGAGCACCGCGACCAAGACCAAAGCTTCGCCTGCCGATTATGTCGTCAAGGACCTCAGCCTCGCGGAATGGGGCCAAAAGGAACTTTCCATCGCCGAGACGGAGATGCCCGGCTTGATGGCGACTCGCGAGGAGTATGGTCCCGAGCAGCCACTGCGCGGCGCGCGGATCGCCGGCTCGCTGCACATGACCATCCAGACCGCCGTGCTGATTGACACGCTCAAGGCGCTCGGCGCCGACGTACGCTGGGCCTCCTGCAACATTTACTCGACGCAGGACCACGCTGCCGCGGCCGTCGCTGCCGGCGGCACGCCGGTATTCGCGGTCAAGGGCGAGTCGCTCCACGACTACTGGGAATACACCCACCGCATCTTCGAATGGTCCGATGGCGGCGCGCCGAACATGATCCTCGATGACGGCGGCGACGCCACACTGCTGATGCATCTAGGCTCACAGGCGGAAATGACCCCGACTGTGCTGCATCATCCGAACAACGAGGAAGAAGAGGTGCTGTTCGCCGCGATCAAGGAGCGGCTGGTCAAGAAGCCCGGCTGGTACAGCAAGACCGCCAAGGAAATTCGCGGCGTGACCGAAGAGACCACGACCGGCGTGCATCGCCTCTATCAGATGGAGAAGGAAGGCAAGCTTCTGTTCCCGGCCATCAACGTCAACGACAGCGTCACCAAGTCGAAGTTCGACAATCTCTACGGCTGCCGCGAATCGCTGGTCGACGGCATCCGCCGCGGCACCGACGTGATGATGGCGGGCAAGGTAGCAATGGTTGCCGGCTTCGGCGACGTCGGCAAGGGCTCGGCGGCATCGCTGCGTCAAGCCGGCTGCCGCGTCCTGGTCTCCGAGATCGATCCGATCTGCGCGCTGCAAGCGGCGATGGAAGGCTACGAAGTGGTGACCATGGAAGAGGCCGCGCCGCGCGCCGACATCTTCTGCACCGCCACCGGCAACGTCGACGTCATCACCATCGACCACATGCGCAAGATGAAGCACCGCGCCATCGTCTGCAATATCGGCCACTTCGACAGCGAGATTCAGGTTGCGGCGCTGAAGAACATGAAATGGCAGAACATCAAGCCGCAAGTGGACGAGATCGAGTTCCCCGACGGCAAGCGCATCATTCTCTTGTCGGAAGGCCGGCTGGTAAATCTCGGTAACGCGATGGGTCATCCGAGCTTCGTGATGTCGTCGTCGTTCACCAATCAGACGCTGGCGCAGATCGAATTGTGGGCCAATCCCGGCAAGTATCATAAGAAGGTCTACACGCTGCCGAAGCAGCTCGACGAGAAAGTCGCGCGACTACATCTCGACAAGATCGGGGTGAAGCTTACGCAGCTGTCGCAAAAGCAGTCGACCTATATCGGTCTCCCGATCGCCGGGCCCTTTAAGACCGATCAATACCGCTATTGAGATTGCTCAGTGGTGCGCGCTGGCACCGAAGTCGGCGGCACCACGGTGATCTCAAAATTCATCGGCTCGCCCGAGACGCCCAGGAAGCTGCGCGTAAACATCGCGTCTGCCGCGTGTCCACCAACGTTCGCGAGCGCCGCGCCGATCTCTCGGCACGGCGCGTCGGTGCTTACGCAAACCACGACAAGTCCGTGGGCGCCAATCGCTGCGCGGCCCTCGGCCGATAATGGGGCGACCGTCAGAGGATTGGCCTCAGGCAAATAGAACGGCAGCCCTGCGGTGATATTTGGGGAGCCCCAGAACAGACGTACGGGCTCGCCTGCCAGGCCATCCGCGAGCCTTGCGATTTGCCGGAAATGCGCCCGATATTGGTCGTCGTGCCGCGTCAGCCTGGCGTAAGCGACCACTGGTGACACAACGATAGCTGCCAAAGTTACCGCCAGCGCCACGAGGCCGGCACGCGCAACCGCCCGTTCATCAACGATGATGTCGGGCGAGGCGTAGAGGACGACTGGCAGTAGAGCCCAGTTCGGATAGGTCCAATCCGCGGTTAACCGATACGGAATCGCCAGATTGACCAAGGCCGGCAACACCAGCGGGATCAACAACAACAACAAGGCCTGCAGGCGATCGTCGTCGCGCGGCCAGATCATTTCAACGAGCGCCGCCCTGCTTGGCCGAAGCGCGGCGAGAAAAATAATCGGCACGATGGCATAGGCGACGCAGTTGACGAGGTAGCGCGCCGAACGCAGTAGCGCCGCTCCGAATGACTGACTGACTACGACGGTATCGCGCATGAACGCGTAACTGGTGCCGCCGCGCTCGCTCACAAACCACCAGACGTGAGGCGCTATGACGATTGCAGCCCCCAACGCCATGACGTAGGGCGCCGGCGAACGCCAGAAGCGTCGCGTCCCCGGGCCGCCAACTGAGGCGACCGCCATGCCGGCAACCAAAAAGAGCGCCCAGTACTTGCCGAAAACCGTGAGACTGGCGAATGCTCCAGCAAGAAAGGCATCGAGAATGCCCAGGCCGCGCCGAGCCCGCAGGTAAAACAACAGCGCCGCCGCCCAAAACGGAATCATGACGGTGTTGGCGTTCAGAATCGCCGTCTTGATGTCGTAGAGCGGAATCAGAACCAGCGCGATCAGGCCCAACAGTGCGCGATTCTTGTCAAGATGATCACGCAACAAGCGCCAGGTAACGCCGAGACCGATCGCGACGACCAACACATTCAAAAGATCCGCTGCCCAGTCCTGGCGCGGAAAGATCGCAAACCACAGCATGAACACCCAGGCCGTCATCGGCGGATGCTTGTAGCCAAATGCAAAGTGGTGCGCCCAAAGCGCGGCTTCACTCCAATCGGGATGCAAGTCCACCGACGCCAACGAGACGGCGTCGAAGACCATCCACAGCACGACAAACGCGGCAAGCGCCGAAAGGACAATCGTGCCTTCGTCATGTTCCGCAACAAACTGCCGGCCCGGTCGGCTAAGCCGGTCGACGAAACCGGCGAACCCCGAAGGTGTCCGGCTGGTGAGATCACGCCCGACGGTCGACATAATCACTCTCGACGAGCAGCCATTGTCGGCCGATCTAAGAAGGATAGCGGAACCATGCTCCGAAACTTGCGAAAGCTACTAGCGTGGGCCTGCGGATAGAGCAATAAAGGCGCGGAAATCGGAGGCGAGCGGATTTGTCTCAGTCGGCGACAAGTGAGATGCCACCGGGAAACGCGGCGACAGCTACGCACGCCGAAGAGGCTGCAGGCGTGCACCCGGCGCCTGAACTCAGCATCGTCGTACCGACTTTCAATGAGCGGGCCAATATCCCGATCCTGGTCGAACGGCTGTCACGTCTTCTCGTCGCCTGCGACTGGGAGGTGGTGTTCGTCGACGACAATTCTCCCGACGGCACGGCTGCGGCCGCGCGCGCCATTGGCGAGACCGACGGCCGGGTGCGCTGCATCCGCCGCATCGGCCGCCGCGGCCTCGCCGGCGCCTGCCTCGAAGGCATGCTCTCGAGCCAGGCGCGCTACGTCGCAGTGATGGATGCCGACCTGCAGCACGACGAAAGCCTCCTCGTCGGCATGCTCGATTGTCTGCGCAGCGGCGGCGCCGACCTCGCCGTCGCCAGCCGGTATCTCTATGGCGGCTCCGCCGCGGGCCTCTCGAAGCAGCGCTCGCGCGTCAGCCGCTGGTCCAATGCGCTGGTGCGGCATCTGCTCGGGATCGATCTCACCGACCCGATGAGCGGCCACTTCATGATCCGGCGCGATGTGTTCGAAACGCTCGCCCCTGGCCTCTCCTCGCAGGGCTTCAAGATCCTGCTCGACATTCTGGCGACGGGCCGCGGCCGTGTGCGTACGATCGAGCTGCCGTCAACGTTTCGCGAGCGTCAGCACGGCGAAAGCAAGCTCGACTCGAAGATCGCGCTCGATTTCGCGGCGCTGGTGACGGCGAAGCTCACCAAGGATGCGATTTCCGCACGCTTCATTTTGTTCTGTCTTGTCGGGCTGACCGGCATTGCGGTGCACCTGATCCTGTTGAGTACCTTGCTCGCAGGCGCGCTGTCGTTCGGCGCGGCGCAGGCGCTTGCGACCGTCGGCGCCATCGCCTGGAATTTCGTGCTCAATAATCTCTTCACCTACCGCGACCAGCGGCTCACCGGCTGGCGCTTCGTCACCGGCCTCATCTGGTTCCAGGTAATCTGTGCCATTGGCGCGATCTCCAATGTTGGCATCGCCACCTGGATCTACGACTACGACAACGTGTGGTGGATCGCCGGCCTCGGCGGGGCTGTGATCGGAACGGTCTGGAATTTCGTGGTCAGTGCCGCCTTCGTCTGGCGGCAGCGGTAATCCGGGCGCCCTTTATCGTCATGGCCGGGCTTCGTCCCGGCCATGACGAGTGACGATGCCGTCCACCGCTTGCCGCTGCGGAATGTGGGTGTTATCTGCGCCACATGACCGCAGTGCCCATCGAAAACATCCGCAATTTCGCGATCATTGCCCATATCGACCACGGCAAATCGACGCTCGCCGACCGGCTGATCCAGCTCACGGGCGGGCTCGAAGCGCGCGAAATGGTTGAGCAGGTGCTCAATTCGATGGATATCGAGCGCGAGCGCGGCATCACCATCAAGGCGCAGACCGTGCGGCTCAAGTATCGCGCCCGCGACGGCAAGGACTACGTGCTCAACCTGATCGACACGCCCGGCCACGTCGATTTCGCCTATGAGGTCAACCGCTCTCTCGCCGCCTGCGAAGGCTCGCTTCTCGTCGTCGATGCGAGCCAGGGCGTTGAGGCGCAGACGCTGGCCAACGTCTATCAGGCGATCGACAACAACCATGAGATCGTGCCGGTGCTCAACAAGGTCGACCTGCCGGCCGCCGAGCCCGACAAGGTCAAGCAGCAGATCGAGGACGTGATCGGGCTCGACGCCTCGGACGCAATCCTGATCTCCGCCAAGACCGGATTGAACGTCCCGGAGGTGCTGGAGGCGATCGTCCGGCGCCTGCCGCCGCCAAAGGGCGACGCCGCGGCGCAGCTCAAGGCGCTGCTCGTCGACAGCTGGTACGACGCCTATCTCGGCGTGGTCGTTCTCTTCCGCGTCGTCGACGGCGTACTGAAAAAGGGCCAGCGCATCCGCATGATGGGGACCGACGCCGCCTACGAAGTCGATCGCGTTGGTGTGTTCACGCCCAAGCGCGTCGAGCTTGAGGAGTTGGGACCAGGCGAGATCGGCTTCCTCACCGCCTCGATCAAGGAAGTGGCGGACACCCGCGTCGGCGACACCATCACCGACGAGCGCAGGCCGGTCGCTGCGCCGCTACCCGGCTTCCGACCCGCCATTCCTGTCGTGTTTTGCGGGTTGTTCCCTGTCGATGCCGCCGACTTCGAAGCGCTCCGCGCCGCCATGGGCAGGCTCCGGCTCAATGACGCCAGTTTTTCCTATGAGATGGAGACCTCGGCGGCGCTCGGCTTCGGCTTCCGCTGCGGCTTCCTCGGCCTTCTCCACCTTGAGATCATCCAGGAGCGGCTCGAGCGCGAGTTCAATCTCAACCTGATCGCGACCGCGCCGTCGGTGATCTACAAGATCAAATTGCGCAACGGCCAGCAGCTCGAGATTCACAATCCGGTCGACATGCCGGATCCGAACCACATCGAGGAGATGCAGGAGCCGTGGATCGAGGCGACTATTTTGACCCCCGACGAATATCTCGGTTCGGTGCTCAAGCTTTGCCAGGACCGCCGCGGCGAGCAGAAGGAGCTGACCTATGTCGGCAACCGCGCGCTGGTGAAGTACAACCTGCCGCTCAACGAGGTGGTGTTCGATTTCTATGATCGCCTGAAATCGGTCTCGCGCGGCTACGCCTCGTTCGACTATCACCTCACCGATTACAAGCCGGCCGATCTGGTGAAGCTGCAGATGCTGGTCAACGGCGAGCCGGTCGACGCGCTGGCGATGCTGGTGCACCGGACGCGCGCCGAGCAGCGCGGGCGCGCCATGGCGGAGAAGCTCAAAGAGCTCATCCCGCCGCACATGTTCCAGGTGCCGATCCAGGCCGCGATTGGCGGCAAGATCATCGCCCGCGAAACCGTGCGCGCATTCCGCAAGGACGTAACGGCGAAGTGCTACGGTGGCGACGTGACGCGCAAGCGCAAGCTTCTCGAGAAGCAAAAAGAAGGCAAGAAGCGCATGCGCCAATTCGGCAAGGTCGACATTCCACAGGAAGCGTTTATCGCGGCGCTGAAGGTGGATGTCTGAGGTGCCCGATAAAGGCCGATTGGATAGATGCCAAGATTGCATAATCGCCGCCATGCCTGCTGACTGATCCCTGCCAATTTGATATTTTGCAATTCGCTGGCGTCGCTGGCATAGGAGCGCGGCCGAACAACGCAGCACTCCGGTGTCAACCAACTCTCCGAGTATGGCGAACGTATCGTCGTGCCGGAGGGTGCAAATCTCAAATCGTGAGGTCTCCGACAAATGATCAAATTCGGAATTGGGCAGGCGGTGCGGCGGGTGGAAGATCAACGCTTCCTTACCGGCCAGGGGCGCTACGTCGATGATATCGCGCTGCCAGGTATGTGCCACGGTGTGAACGTGCTTTCCCCACATGCGCATGCGCGCATCAAGAAGGTCGATGCATCGAAGGCGAGGGCCGCGCCGGGAGTGCTGCTGGTGCTGACTGGCGCCGACGTCGCGCATGATCACCTCGGCGGGTTCACGGCCGCAATGATGCCGGAGGATCTCGGCGCACCGAAAGGTCACCGCATTCATCAGCAGCTTCTGCAATCCGACAAAGCGCGCTTCGTGGGCGACCGCATCGCCTTCGTCGTCGCCGAAACGCTCGCGCAGGCGCGCGATGCGGCCGAAATGGTCGAGGTCGACTATGAGCCGCTGCCGGCGGTGGCGCTGCTCGAAGACGCCGCTAAGGATGGGGCGCCGAAAGTGTGGGACGACAATCCGAACGGCAACGTCGCGTTTCAACTGATGATCGGCGACCAGGCGGCGACCGATGCGGCGTTCGCGAAGGCGAAGCATCACGTGAAGCTGCGCATCGAGAACAACCGGCTGGCGCCGGTGTCGATGGAGCCGCGCACCGCGATCGGCGATTACAATACGGCTGAGGACAGTTACACGCTCTACACCTCGTCGCAGAATCCTCATGGCGCGCGCACCGAGATCGCGCACATCCTCCACATCGCTGAAAATCAGCTGCGCGTGGTATCGCCCGACGTCGGCGGTGGTTTCGGCCTGAAGGGCGGCGCGTTTCCGGACGATGCGCTGGTGGTGTGGGCGTCAAAGAAGCTCCGTCGCCCGGTGAAGTGGGTGGCGACGCGCTCCGAAGCGATGATGACGGATCACACCGGCCGCGATCTTGTAAGCTACGGAGAGCTCGCGCTCGACGAAAAGGGAAAAATCCTGGCGATCCGCTCGCAAGCGCTATTCCAGATCGGGGCGTATTTCGTCGGCCCGGGCATGGTGAGCGGTCTATTCTCGATGCGCTTCATTCCGGAAGCCTATGATGTGCAGGCGATCCACGTCATGTGCAAAGGCCTGTTCACGAACACGCCGCAGGCCGGTCCCTATCGCGGCGCCGGACGTCCGGAGGCCGCCTATTTTACCGAGCGCATGATCGAGCATGCGGCGAAGCAGATCGGCATGGATGTGGCCGAAATTCGCCGCGTTAATCTCATTGCTCCGGACAAATTCCCCTACAACACGCCGACCTGGTTCTCCTACAATTCCGGCGAGTTCGTTCGCTTGCTCGACAAGTGCGTCGATATGGCCGACTGGAAGGGTTACGCGAAACGCAAAATGGCCTCGGAAAAAGCCGGCAAGCTCCGCGGTCGCTCGGTCTGCTACTACATCGAGTTTGGCGGCATCTTCAACGACCGCATGGATATCCGCTTCGATCCGGGTGGCACCGTCACGGTGTTCGGCGGCACGCACTCGCACGGTCAGGGGCACGCGACGGTGTTCGCGCAACTCGTCCATGAATTCCTCGGCGTGCCGTTCGACCAGATCCGCTATGTGCAAGGCGACACCGCCCAAGTGCAATTCGGGCGCGGCACCTACGGAGCGCGCAGCGCGGTGGTTGGAGGCAGTGCGCTTCGCCGAGCCGCGGATGCGATCATCGAGAAGGCAAAGTCGATGGCGGCCGCCATGTTGGAGGCGGATGCGCGTGACATCGAATTCAAGGACGGCAACTTCACGGTTGCCGGCACGGACAAGGCCATCCCGCTTGTCGAAGTAGCGAAGGCATCCTTCGCGCCGATGGGGCCGATGACCCAATTCGGCATCGGGCTCGAAGGCTCCGGCAGTCATTCGCCCGAGCCGCCAAGCCATCCGAACGGCGCGCATGCGGTCGAGGTTGAGATCGACCCCGAGACCGGTGAGGTCGTGGTCGACCGCTACGTGATGGTCGATGATCTCGGGCAGGTGCTGAATCCGATGATCGTCAACGGCCAGCAGCATGGCGGCGTTGCGCAAGGCATCGGGCAGGCGCTTTACGAGCATGCCGTCTACGACCCCTCGACGGCGCAACTCGTCACCGGCAGCTTGATGGACTACACGATGCCGCGGGCGGACATGCTGCCGAATTTCGAGATCGCGCTGGAAGAAGTTCGCTGCAAGACCAATCCGATCGGCGTGAAGGGCATCGGCGAATCCGGCACCATCGGGGCTCCCCCGGTCGTCATCAATGCGATCATTGATGCGCTTGGTCCACTCGGCATCGATCGCATCGATATGCCCGCGACGCCGAGCCGCGTGTGGCAGGCGATCCAGAGCGCGAAGCGAGCGGCCTAAATGCCCGTGACATCCGTCAGGACATTTGTTGCAGTCTTACCGATCGGCCGCTCAATACCCTGATTTTTACTTCGCCTTTCGGGAGAACAGCCGACATGGCGAGACCTGAGCCAGCCTCGTCCCGGTCCTAGATCACGTGCTTAGTCCATCGCTAAAGTCAAAAAATAGCCCCTCAGGATCAAATTTCTTGCAGAGCTTATTGATTTTCTCCCACGCTGCTGGACTATAAGAAAGTCTAGCGAACTCAGGGTGGCCGGCAAAATCAGTCTCCCCAATGTAATGCCCAGCGACGTGTGGTTTCAGCAACTCAACGCACTTGTCGTGCCAGGAACTATTCGCGGCGTCCTGATCCGGACCCGCCCACATCGTCCACGGGCCGCCATACAATTTTCCGGTAACTGAGAATGCGGCGTCGGAAGGCGTTGCTGGAGGGCGATTTTTGCCGGTGTATACTGCAAACATGAACACGGTCATGGGAGACGGTGCCACCGAAACGTGGTCCTTTACAGCGCGGCACAGGTCCGCCAGCGGGGCATTGAAAAACAACGCGTCTACTTTGGAACGAAGATTGGCGGGCCAAAGCGCACCGGAAGCATCAAAGAGTTCCGTAAAGTTGGTCTGCTTGGCCACAGATCGCGACAGGCATTGGTTGAGTGACGGATAGCTGTCGAGCGCGCTCAGTGTTGATCTGGCCGTGTCTGCCGAAATCGGCGAACATGACCGCGCTTACCAAGGCTACCCTGCGGTTACTGGCGTTGGTTTTGTCGACCAGACCGGGCGGCGCCTGGACAGCGAACAAGCTGAGCTCAATACTGCTGGGTAACTGGCTTGCCAGCTGATCGAGCCATTCCGCTAACTGCACCAAGTGCTCATAGGGGTAGTAATAAACGCTACTAATGATCGCTCGTGGCAGCGGATAAAGTTTCAAGTGGTAGCGCAGGGCAACTCCAAAGAATCCTGGCCCACATCCACGCGCTGCCCAAAAATAATCCGGATTTTCGGTCGCACTTGCGGTAATTACTTTCCCCTTCGCATTGACGATTTCAATTGCCTCAACATTTGCGACGCCCGGACCCCAAACGCCATGGTTCCAGGACATGCCGCCACTTAACAGGTAACCGCTTAGCTTGACCTCCGGGCAGTGGCCGGTCGGGAAGGACATTCCGTGAGAATTTAGTACTGTTTGGACCTGCCTGTTACTGACGACGGGTTGCACGACAGCTCTTCGTGCGCCCGTGTCAATTGAAAGCACTCTGTTCAAGTTGGTGAGGTCGATCAGTAATCCGTTGTCGCGCAGTGATGGGTTGCACCAGGTGTGACCTCCCCCGCGCACTGTGACCTTCAATTTCTTGGCCCGGGCAAATTTCACCGCAGCTACCACGTCCTGCTCGTCTCCCGCCTGCGCGATAATTTGCGGGTGCCGTTTGGGCTGCAGCTTGTTCCAAAGGCCTCCGAATGCCGTTTGCTCAAAACCAGGATCGGAAGAATCCAGCACGCCTCCTCTGAATCCAAACTGGGATTTGAGGGTGCTGAGATTTGGCCGGCCCGAGCCGGCCTGTTCTACGGCGGCGGCCGAAAAATTGTTCGGAAAGCTGCCGCTTAACACAATTGAACCGCTGCCGGCCAGTCCAGCCGATAGGAGGGTTCTTCGCGAAATAGAGCATCTGAGGCTGTTCATGGAAGGGCGGTCGCACCGTCAACTTCGTTTGAGCTAAGGGTTCAAGCACCAGCGTTTAATCGACGCGTGCTAACGCCGGCGAACGCGCTTGTCCGCGAATTGATTCAAAATCAAATTAGGACACTGCCGAGCGTTGCAAGACTCTCCGTAACATGTTACGGAGAGTCATGGCGACCACGCCGCGACCAAAGAATGGACCTATGACCGCCAAGGAGCGGATGACCGCCCGGCGCAAGCGGTTGCGTGCGCAAGGCCTGCGGCCGATCCAACATTGGGTACCCGACCTGCGCGATCCGCAGGTACGGGCCGATCTTCGGCGGCAGGGCAAGTTACTCGCTCGGCATCCAAAAAACGATCGGATCGATGCTTGGATTGAGGCGATCTACGATACGAGCGAGTGGCGGTGAAACGAGGCGATGTCGTCATCGTCGCTTATGGCGAACTCGGCAGACCTCGTCCAGCGGTGGTTGTTCAAGCTGATGAATTGGGCGGTGCCACCACAACGGTGCTTGCTTGTCCGATAACATCCGAAATCGTTGAAAGGCTACCCATCAGACCAATCGTTGAGGCCGCGGACAGCAATGGACTTCGCATCCGTTCCCAAATCATGACGGATAGAATGCTGGCGGTCCCTCGCGATCGGATACGAGCGGTGATCGGAATCATCGATAACTTGACCAGCGACCGCTTAGACAGCGCGTTACTGCTCGTTCTCGGCCTGGCCAGTTAACACCAGACTTTTCGGGCATTATGTACTTGCTGACCTATAGACGGCCTCACAAAGTCGCTCAATCGAAAGCTCATTAGACGCAAAGTATGCGCGCCTCCAGATGGACCAAAGAGGACTTTAGAACCGCAGCACAGCTAGGCGCGCTCTTTGTCGCCTTCGGCGCGGTGATTGGCTTTTTTCGCGATCGTGAAGTTCTCACCGGTGCGGTCGCGGGTGCATTGCTATTCGGTCTCGTGGTCGGCGTCGGTTCGCTGGCTGAATCGAGAAGCGAAATGACAAGCCTCAAAGACGTCGAAAAGCACGTGCTTGATGATGCCGTCGAATTGATCGCGAGCGTTGGATTAGGCAATCCGCTGATACATTCACGGGCGATCCCCACGATGCAGGGTGACCGACAGACGGTCGCTCTTTTTCTGCGCGGTCTCCTTGCCCGCCAAGTCATACTCGTGGCCACGCGCTTGCATGAGCCTAAACACAAAGGATCAACCGGTGAGACCGCATCAATCGGTGGTTATATTTATTACGCCGAAGCCGAAGGACGACTGACCACCGCAGCGGCAGATGCGTTTCGATGCAAACAGCAGGAGATTATTCGAAAATTGCAGGCTAACGGAATTGCACCTTCGGAACTGAAAAACTTTCGCCTCGACCCAGCTCGCGCCAGCTAACAGCGTCGCCGATCAAGAGACGGAAAGTCCTTGACATGGTGACGACGCTATGCTAAAGGCAAAACATCTCGCTCACTTAAAGGGTCGTGTTCTCGAGGCACACCTGAACACGGAGCGAGTGCGGTGCTCCCGCGCGGTTTTGCACTCCGCGCCGGAGCGGCTTTGGGCATCATCCGGCCGGCACTATGACCGGTCTGGGAGGTGCGTTCCCTGGACTGGGACAGGCGGGCGCGGGTAACGCCCGTGGAACAGCGCAACGTCCGTGTCTCCCGGTTGAGACGCGCTTACAGGATGAAGCGTCCTGCCGAGTCCCAGGAAGCCTGGCCTGGAGCTGAGCGTTGGCGTTCGCTCGCTGACGCAAGAGCCGCGGTGGAACGCCGACAGGCGAGCGCACCCCACGGTGCGCGCCGCATCGCGAGATGCGGAGGTTGGACACACGTTTGTCGGCGTTCCGCTTCCCTTTTTTCCTTGGTCGTCATTGCGAGCCGAAGGCGAAGCAATCCAGTACGGCGGTCCCGCTTAGTTAGGACAACGAAGCTAGCCGTCATTGCCCCGCTGGATTGCTTCGTCGCGGAGCCTGCCACCGGACTTGATCCGGTGGCTCCTCGCAATGACGAGGCATAACTCGGGCGCGTCGGCGTCGCGAGAACGCTTCATATTGCGCGTCATCCTGAGGAATGGGGAGGCACGCCCTTCGCGCTTCGCAGAGCAGGATAACGCCCGGCCTATTGCGCGACAGTCGCGCTGCCGCGCATTCTCGCGATCAAAGGAGTCTTGGAGTGCTAAACCTCGCCGATGCGCTGGAGAGCCACGCGCGGAACATTCCTGATCGTCAGGCGATCGTCGAACGCGGAACGTCGCTCGGCTACGGTGCGTTGGCCGAGCGGGTATTAAAGATCGCGACGTACTTTTCGGCGAAGGCGCTGCCGCCTCACGCCATCATCGGCGTCGCGTTGCGCGATACCGGCCTGCATTTGGGCATCCTCTACGGCCTCGCACGGGCCGGGTTCGTTATTTTGCCGATGGACTGCCGGTGGACCGCCGTCGAGAAGGAACGCGTTGCGCGTCACTTCGGCGCAAGCTTGGTGCTGTGCGAAAGCGGCGACACGCTGGCGCCGGATATCGCAACGGAAATCGTCGATCGGGATTGGCTCTCAAGGATCGAACGGCTGCAGGCGACGCACAGCTTTCCTTCCAGCGGCGACGCGCCGTTGCTGCTTTCGCTGTCGTCCGGCACCACCGGACGTCCCAAAGGGCCGCTGATTGCGCATAAACATTTTTTCCGGCGCTTCATGACCCACTGGATCAATCTTGGCTTGAATGGCCGGCAGCGCTTCATGTCGGCGACGCCGCTTTATTTCGGCGGCGGCCGCACGTTCGCGATGTCGATCTTGTTCAGTGGCGGAACGGTCATCATGAATCCACCGCCGTACCAGCCGCTTGAACTGATCGCTGCGATTGAACAGACCGCCGCCACCAGCCTGTTTCTTGTGCCGACGACATTACGGCGCTTGCTGGAGCAGAACGACGCTGCTCTTGCGCCGTTGCAGAAGCTAGATTTGCTGATTTCGAGCGGAGCCCCGCTGACGCCGCCGGAGCGGCGCGACATCAAACAGCGGCTGTGCCGCAACTTCTTTGAGTACTACGCCTCGACCGAAGGCGGAGGAATCTCCCTGCTTGCCCCCGAGGACCACGCGCTCCACCTCGATTCCGTAGGGCGACCGATATTCGCGGTTGACGTGGAAGTCGTGGACGATGCCGGCCACGCACTGCCGTCGGGCGGCGTCGGGCTTTTGCGCTATCGCGGTCCGGGCGTCGCCGAGGGCTATTACCGGGATGAGGAAGCCTCGCGCGAGGCGTTTCGCGACGGATGGTTTTATCCGGGTGACCTCGCCGCACTCGATGCGCGCGGTTACATTTTTCTGCGCGGCCGCAGCAAGGACATGATACTGCGCGGCGGCGTCAACATTTATCCGGCTGAAATCGAGGCCACGCTGATGCTTCATCCCGCGGTCGCCGAGGCGGCGGTTTTCGCCGTTCCATCGGTGGAGCTTGGCGAAGAGGTTGCGGCTTTCGTGCAATTGCGCAGCGCGGTCGAGGTGTCCGAGCTGCGTCAATGGTGCGAGGGCAAGCTCGCGCCCTACAAACGGCCGAAGGTGGTAACCGTGATCGAGGCAATGCCCCGCAACAGTGCCGGCAAGGCGAGCAAGAGCGAACTGTTGGCTCTTTTGCCCGCGGAGGTCTGATGGGCACGCCTGCGAGTGGGACAGCCCTTCTCCTGATCGATCTGCAAAATTCTTTTTGCGACAGCGCGGGCGCAATGGCGAAGCAGGGACGCCCGATCGCGGCGATGCAGGAAGCGGCACGGTGCTGCGCTCGCCTGGCCGACACAGCGCATCGCGCCGGTATTCCGGTCATCTGGACGCGTATGCAGTTCCGTGCGGACTATGCCGACGGCGGCCGGTTGACCCACGACATTCGCCCAAATCTGGCGAAGATCGGAGCGCTCCAGGCCGGAACATTCGACGCCGCGCTGGCTGGCGGAATTGGCTACGCGCCGGGCGACACCCTCATCGAAAAAGCGCGCTATTCCGCGCTGTATGGCACCGCGCTTGAAGTATCGCTGCGGGCCCTCAAGATCGATTGCATTGTCGTCGGCGGCGTCACCACCTCGATGTGCGTGGAATCGACGGTCCGCGATCTCGGTCAGCGCGATTACGAGGTGATTGTTGCGCGCGAAGCCTGTGGCGATTTCGACGAAGGCCGGCATAATGCCTCACTCGAGGCAATGGCCTTCGGTTTCGCGTCGGTCGAGAGCCTGGCCGAATGCTTGCACCGCCTCGATCCGCAACGGACTTCTTGAGGGAGCATGACTTTGCCTATTCGATTTCCGAATTCGCCAATGGACCGGCGGCGGCTCTTGAAGCGGACCGCCGGTTTGGGAATAGCGCTGGCCGGCGCTCCGGTTTGGTCGAGAAGCGCCGTAGCGGCGGAAAAGATCGTCTATCTCACGCCGTTCGGCTTTCTCATGGGTTTTGCCGAGACCATGTACGCGGAGACCGGCGGCTTCTTCGCCAAACACGGCCTTGACGTCGAGATCCGCGGCGGGCGCGGCTCGGCCATGGCGGTCCAGCAGATCGCCGCCGGCAACGTGCTGATATCGCGCACCGGCGGCACTGACATGATCAAGGCCGTGGCGAAGGACCCCAACATTGTCGCCTTCGGCGAGGTTTTTCAGCGCGATATCTTCTTTGTCATCAGCTCCGCGGAAAAGCCGCTGACCGAGCCGCAGCAATTTGTCGGCAAGACCATCGGCGTCGTCTCCGTTGGCGGCGCCACCGAGAACATTCTCAATATGATACTGGCGAAAGAGGGAATTGGCGGCGACAGCGTCAAACGCGAGCCGACCGGCGAAGGCCCCGGTCCGTTCGAACTTATCGGTCAGGGCCGCATCGACGCTTACATAGCGACCTACTCCACCGTGGCACAGCTGAAAGCCGACAAAAGGCCGTTCGTTGCCTGGAGCGTCGATAAAGTCGCGCCCTCGCCCGGACAGATCTACATCGCATCGAGGAAGTCGGTCGCCGAGCGCCCGGAGGTGTTGGCGAATTTCCTGCGCGGCGTCTACGACGCGCTCGCCGTTTTGACCGCTGCGAAGGAGCTGAAACCGATCATCGAATCGATGGACGGGTCATACCAAATCGTCGAGCGCAACAAGCCGGACGGCGGCGAAGGCATTTTGGCACTGACCATTGACGCCTTTCGGCCGGTCTATCGAGACAAATTTGCTTCGGACCCCGCCGGCTGGACGTCGGCTTACGATCTGATGGTCAAGGCCAAGATTATCGAGCCGATGCCGAATGCATCGTTCTACACCGACGCCATTCGCCAGCGAGCGTTTGGCTGAACGGGGTTGCGGGTGTTGTTGAGTGCGATGCCTCGACGGCGCCTACTGCACGACAATCGTGGAGTTCCGCATTCCGTTTCTTTGAATCAAGTTGTAAAGCACGGCCGCGTCGTTTGGATGCAGGCGGATGCAGCCGTGAGACGCTGGTCCGCCGAGCCGTGCGATATCGTAGCTGCCATGAATCGCGAAGCCGCCGTAGAAGAAGATGGAGTGCGGCATCGGTGAGTTGTAATAGACGCGCGAGAACCAGCGTGCGGCCATCCACTGTGGATGGAAGATACCGGCCGGCGTGCCATAGCCCGGCCTGCCGGTCGAAACCCTCCAGACATAGAGGTAGGCGCCGTCGGCGCTAACCTCCATGGTTTGGCTGGCACGATCGACCCGCACCAGCACATCGGCTTGGGCGCGTTCCGTAGTAAGCGCGAGAGCAACTGACAGAACCGCAATGGTGGCAATAACACGACGCACGGGGGGCCCCTTTTCGCGCACGCTATTGTAAAGCGAGAAGCGTATTGTGGACGGGCAGATGCGGTAACAACAGCCTGGAGATTCTACTGAAGATGCATGCATTCGATTTCTTCAGCATCGGGCATTCGAACATTCCTGTAGACCGCTTCGTGACCATACTGCGCGAAGCCGGGGTGAATACCGTCGTCGATGTGCGGTCGATACCGAGCTCACGCCGATTTCCGTGGTTCTCTAAAAAGAATCTGGAAGTACGCCTTGCACGCGAAGGCATCGCCTACACGGCGATGGGTGACGCGCTCGGCGGTCGACCGCGTGACGACAGGCTCTATCGCGACGGCATCGCCGATTACGAGGCGATGGCGCGGGAACCCCAATATCAAGCAGGCATCGATCGCTTGATCGATGCCGCAGCCCGCTCACGGGTCTGCCTGATGTGCGCAGAACGCGAGCCGCTCGATTGTCATCGCTGCCTGCTCGTAGCGCGCAGCCTTACTGAGCGCGGACTTGCCGTCGGCCACATCCTGCACGATGGCACCATAGAGGCGCATGGAGCGACCGAACGGCGGCTGCTGGCTTGGGATGGAAAGGACTGCGACCTGTTCGCGTCTGGACAGCGCGAACTAATCGCGGCAGCGTATCGGCACCGGGCACGCAGCGTCGCGTTCCGGCAAAAAGTTCCGACGCCGCATGCCGCAGCGGAGAATGGATGATGCGCATTTCGCTTCGCCTCACTCTGGTGCTTTTGCTCGCCGGCGCCTCCCCGGCGCTGGCTCAGGATGTCGGCACGCTGGATAAGAAGCCGCTGCCGCCGCTCGAACATCCCGACGCAGCGTCGACGCCGGCAAAGGAACTGTTCGGGCGCGAGACCAAGCCGGTTCCGCTCGCTGCGCGGTCGATCGGCGGATATGCCAAAGGTTGCCTTGCCGGCGCGGTCGCACTGCCGATCAACGGGTCGACGTGGCAGGTGATGCGGCTGTCGCGCAACCGCAATTGGGGTCATCCGCGCCTGATCGCTTTCCTCGAGCGCCTGGCCCAAAGCGCGAAAAAGGTCGGCTGGAATGGATTGCTGGTCGGCGACCTCTCGCAGCCGCGTGGCGGACCTATGCTCACCGGCCACGCCAGCCATCAGGTCGGGCTCGATGCCGATATCTGGTTGACGCCGATGCCCGACCGCACGCTTTCGACGGAAGAGCGCGAGTTCATGTCCGCCGTCAACATGGTCGCGGACAATCGTCTCGACGTCGATCCGAAGGTTTGGACGCACACCCGCACCGAGTTGATCCGTACTGCGGCCGAGGATCCCGATGTCGAGCGCATCTTCGTCAATGCGGCGATCAAGAAGGCATTGTGCCGCGAAGCCGGTAAAGATCGCGGCTGGCTATCCAAGGTACGGCCGTGGTGGGGGCACGATTATCACTTCCATGTCCGCATCTATTGTCCCGCCGACAGCCCGACATGCGAGCCACAGCCGCCGCCTGGTCCGGAAGACGGCTGCGGGCACGAGCTGGATCACTGGTTCACCGAAGCGGCGTTGCATCCGCCTCCGTCTACAGAGGTGGGTAAGCCCAGGTCATTCATGACGATGGCCAATTTGCCGCCCGCCTGCCGCCAAGTGCTGATGGCGCCGTGACCATGTCTTGCACGGAAATTTTCTGCACTTTCGCGGGAGTTCGCGGAAGAGTGTCGTTAGAACACGGCCGGACCGAACAGCGCGCGTTGCGCGGTACCGCCAACAAGCGTGAGCACGAAGGCACACGCGACGATCACCGCAGTAAAACCCAGGACTTTACTCTCAGGTGCTTTGATCAGCCGCGGCAGGCCGGTCCATAGAATATACGCACCGTAGAAGGCGGTGAGTCCGAGGAATCGCAGACCCGGCGCCAATAAAAAGATCCCGGCAAGCCAGACCGGCGTATACGCATAGACCGCGAGCTTGAACGCGCTGTCAAAATCCCTGCGCCCGCCGAACGCCGGCGCAAGCAAGTTGATCAGAAGCCCGAGCACGAGCACTATGGCACACGTCACCACGTAGCCAAAAACCGCGCCGAACAATCCGTCCACGATCGATGCACGCACCAGGCCGACGACGGGCGCAACAGCGCCGACCACACAGGCGCCGATGAAGCCGAAGATAGCCGGCACGAGCGC
Organism: uncultured Alphaproteobacteria bacterium; assembly: GCA_963831165.1. GTDB lineage: Bacteria > Pseudomonadota > Alphaproteobacteria > Rhizobiales > Xanthobacteraceae > BOG-931. Next base: position 15,077 of record CAWHPC010000024.1, on the reverse strand, counting down.
GAGCAACGCGACGTAGCTCGTCAACAAATAGGCCGCGTCGCCGGGCTCCTTCTCGATCTGCGTCCACTCGGTGGAGGGATCAGCAAGCATTGCTTTCGCGCGCGACGCCGCGTTCACGCGTGCAACCCTTTGGCGGCCGCGCGAATGAATGCCGCGCCCTTTTCGGCGATCATCATGGTCGGCGCGTTGGTGTTGCCCGAGGTAATCGTTGGCATGACGGACGCATCGACGACGCGCAACCGCTCAACCCCGGCCACGCGCAGTTCGCCGTCGACCACCATCATTGGGTCGCTTGCGAGCCCCATCTTCGCGGTACCGACCGGATGAAAGATGGTGGTGCCGATATCGCCTGCGGCCTTCATCAGTGCCTGCTCATCGTCATCGCCCACCGAAACGCCGGGCAGATATTCGGCCGGATGAAACGGCGCCAGCGCCGGCTGCGCCACGATGCGGCGCGTCACGCGGATGGATTGCGCCGCGATGCGGCGGTCCTGATCGGTGGACAGATAATTCGGCTTGATCGCCGGCGCGTCGGCCGGATTGCGCGAGCGCAACCGGATATGTCCGCGGCTGGTCGGCTGCAAATTTGCGACGCTGGCGGTGAAGGCGGGAAATGTATGCAGCGGCTCGCCGAACCGGTCGAGAGATAAGGGTTGGATATGATATTGCAGATTGGCACGCGCCTGATCGGCGTCGGAGCGCGTAAATAGCCCGAGCTGCGAGGGCGCCATGGTCAGCGGCCCGCGGCGAAACAGAATGTATTCGGCGAGCATGCCGGCTAGGCCCAACGGCGTGTGATAGCGCTCGTTAAGGGTGCGGATCCCGTCGACTTTGTAGATGAGGCGAAGTTGCAGGTGATCCTGCAAGTTCGCACCCACGCCCGGCCGATCGGCCACGACCGCTATGCCGTGCTCCGCAAGATGCTGCGCCGGCCCGACACCGGACAGCAGCATGATCTGCGTCGAGCCAATCGAGCCGGCAGCGAGGATCACTTCCCCGCGACACCGCGCCATTCGCGTTTCACCGCTCTGTCGCCAGCGCACGCCGGCGGCGCGCTTGGCGTCGAACACAATGCCTTCGACGAGGCATCCGGTTTCCAGCCGCAGGTTCGGGCGACGCAGCACCGGCTTGAGGAAGGCGGTCGCCGCGGACCAGCGCCGGCCGCGCTTCTGATTCACGTGAAAGGCGCAACAGCCTTCGTTGTCGCCGGTGTTGAAATCCGTGACGGATTTGATGCTGGCCTGTTCGGCGGCGGCGCGAAACGCATCGAGCACGTCCCAGCGCACGCGCGGCTCCTGGACCGGCAATTCGCCGCCGCTCCCATGCAGATCGCTTTCGCCAAGGAAATGATCCTCGTGCCGCTTGAAAAAAGGCAGCACATCGTCCCAGCCCCAGCCGGTCAGCCCTAGCTGGCGCCAATGATCGTAGTCGGCGGCCTGCCCGCGCATGTAGACCATGGCGTTGATGGCGGATGAACCGCCAATCACCTTGCCGCGCGGATAGCTGAGGCTGCGGCCATTGAGGCCTTCTTCAGGTTCGGTCTTGAAGCACCAATCCGAACGCGGGTTGCCGATCGCAAACAAATAGCCGACGGGGATGTGAAACCAGATCCAGTTATCGCGACCGCCCGCTTCGAGCAGGAGCACGCGACTTGCCGGATCGGCCGACAGCCGATTAGCCAGCAGGCAGCCAGCCGATCCCGCGCCGACGATGATGTAATCGTATTCGCCGTCGATCACCGTTGCTTCTGCCATGTCGCGCACCACGCAAACGCGGCGGCATCAGGGACGCTTGGCCACCGACACACGCTCGCTATGCAGCTTGATGAAGAGGATATAAGCGCACTGGAAGAAACACAGAATGTTGACCAGCACCAGCGCCGGCGCGTTGATCAAACTGCCATACCCGACCCAGACCATCATTGACGCCATCGCCGCCACCAGCCAGGCGGCGGAAATGTCGTTTGCCGAACGCGTCCGCCACGTCCGCACGACCTGTGGCATCAGCGAAACCGTCGATAATATCGTGCCGACCGTGCCTAAAATGCCGATCCACAGCTCTTGCATCAGCCCCTCCTCGAATCTTGCTGAAATCATACCACGGCATGCATTGTTTTTGCGCCCTGGCCGCGGCTTGTCCGCGCTTTGCTGAGCGCCTATTCTGCGGGGGCGACGAGCGGTGCGCTGTGCGTGTACCGCTCGGGCCTGGAACGACGGTTCCCCTAAGGCAGTCGTATCGATCTCGTGTTCGCGTGGCCATTGATGACCCGTGAACGACCGAACGCGCCGGAGAACCGCCGTGCTCATAAGAAGGCATGTTCTGGTGACGCTTGCTGCAGCCGTTGTTACGGTCGCAGCGTCGCTCCCTGCACTGCCGCAGGAAAAATCCATCGTCGTTTTCGCCGCCGCCTCGATGAAGAACGCGCTCGACGAGGTCGACGCGGCGTTTACCAAGAAAGACGGCATCAAGGTCGTGGCCAGCTATGCCGCCAGCTCGGCGTTGATGAAACAAATCGAGCAAGGCGCGCCGGCCGACGTGTTCCTGTCCGCCGACGTCGATTGGATGGACTTCGGAGCCAGGAAGAAGCTGATAAAGGACGACACGCGTTTCAATCTGCTTGGCAACCGGCTGGTGCTGATCGCGCCAAAAGATTCCAAACTCGACAACGTGGCAATTGGCACGGGCTTCAATCTCGCCGCACTTGCCGGCAGCGGCCGGATTGCGGTGGGCGATGTCCGCGCGGTGCCCGCCGGGCTTTATGCCAAAGCGGCTCTGGAGAAGCTCCGCGCCTGGACCGCAGTCGAGCCGAAATTGGCGATGGCTGAAAATGTACGCGCAGCGCTCGTCCTCGTTGCGCGCGGCGAGGCACCCCTTGGCATCGTCTACGAGACTGATGCCAAGATCGAGCGTGGCGTGAAAATCGTCGGCGTATTTCCCGAAGACTCTCATCCCTCCATAATTTATCCCGTGGCGCTGACCCTGACTGCACAGCCTGGGGCCGGGGAATACCTGGCGTTTCTGCAAACGGAAGCGGCAAAATCGATTTTCGAACGCTATGGCTTTCGTTTTTTGGTAAAGCCGGCATCGTGATAAAGCTTTGGCCCCTCATTGCCGGGTAGTCGGGTGCTTGGCCTCTCCACCACCGAATGGACCGCGATCGAGCTGTCGCTGCGTATCGCGCTCGTTGCTACCGCCTGCGCGCTCCCGTTCGGCATCGCGATCGGCTGGCTGTTGGCGCGGAAGGAGTTTTGGGGCAAGACGCTGCTGGACGGGCTCGTTTACTCGCCGCTCGTGCTACCGCCAGTCGTTACCGGCTATTTGTTGCTGATATCGTTCGGCCGCCGAGGGCCGATTGGCGCATTCCTTGCCGACTACTTCGGCATCGTTTTTTCTTTCCGCTGGACCGGCGCCGCGCTCTCCTGCGGGGTCATGGGTTTTCCGTTGATGGTCCGCCCCATCAGGCTCGCTCTCGAGGCGATCGACCGCCGGCTCGAGGACGCCGCTGCGACGCTCGGAGCCAATCGCGCGCTTGTTTTCCTGACGGTGACCTTGCCATTAGCCTTGCCGGGCGTGATCGCCGGCGTGGTCCTGTGCTTCGCCAGAGCTTTGGGAGAATTCGGCGCCACCATCACCTTCGTCTCCAACATCCCAGGCGAAACGCAGACGATTTCAGCTGCGATCTATACCTTGTTGCAAGTCCCCGACGGCGACGCGGCGGCGGGACGCCTTGTGCTGATCGCGATTGTCATCGCGCTCGCTGCGCTGATCGCTTCGGAATGGTTCGCCCGCCGGGCCGGCATGCGCTTTCGAGGGGAATGATCGTGCTGGCCGTGAATGTCGAGAAGCGGCTCGGCAGTTTCACCCTTGTCGCACGCTTTGAGGCTGCGGCCGGCGTCACTGCTTTGTTCGGGCCATCCGGTGCGGGGAAGACGACGATCGTCAACATGATCGCCGGCCTGCTCACTCCCGATCGCGGATCGATCAGCTTTGACGGTACGTTGCTGTTCGATGCCGCCGCGGGGATCAACGTGCCGCCGCATCGGCGCGGCATCGGCTACGTGTTCCAGGAGGGCCGGCTGTTTCCGCATCTGAGCGTGCGTCAAAATCTCGACTATGGGCGGCGGATGAGCGGCCACCCGCACGACGCGGACCAGTTTCACCGCATCGTCACTTTGCTCGATCTCAGCGCCTTGCTCGATCGCCGGCCGCGCCTGTTGTCCGGTGGCGAGCGCCAGCGTGTCGCGGTCGGCCGCGCACTGCTGACGCGTCCGCGGCTGCTTCTGCTCGATGAGCCGCTGGCCTCGCTTGATGCCGGACACAAGCGCGAAATCCTTCCCTATCTTGTGCGGCTCCGCGACGATGCCGGGGTGCCCATGGTTTATGTCAGCCACACCGCGGCTGAACTCCGGCGGATCGCGACCAAGGTAGTTCTGGTCGCCGCCGGCCGCGTGGTGGCCACAGGCGGGCTTGAGCTTCTCAAGGATGCCGACGCGCATGAGCTGGAATGAGCTTCGCGTTTGGCGAAGCCTGCCCTGACAAATCATACACTGTCGCGCGCCCCGGCAACCGATTATGTTCGCGTGAGTCGTGATTGCGGATCGCCGATGACGAACGGATTTTGGCGCAAAAGAATTGGACGCTGCGCCGTGCCCGCCGATCCTCATCATTGCCGCGCCTGAATGGAACTCGCTCCTCCGCCGGTCAAACATGCAAAGGCGCTGGGCGTTGCCTGCGGCGCCGGCGCGGCCTTGTGCTGGGCGCTCGGTTTCGTCGCTGCCCGTCATGGCATCGATGTCGGCGTCTCGCCCCTCGTCCTCGCGCTACACCGTTATGTATGGCCAGGGCTGGTGCTGCTTCCTTTCCTCGCCCGCAGCGGCCTGCGCGATCTTGGCGGGTTGGGATGGAGCCGCGGATTCGCGCTCGCGGTTTTTGGCGGGTTGCCGCTCGCGCTGCTCAGCTATCTCGGCTATTTGTTTGTTCCGCTCGGCCACGGCGGCATCATCCAGCCATCCTGCGCGGCGCTGGGCGGAATGACGCTGGCGCGCGTGGTGTTGAAAGAGCCGTTACCTGCGCGGCGCGTTGTCGGAGCCCTCATCATTGTTCTCGGCCTCGTGGTGATCGGCGCCGAAGCGCTTCGGACCATAGGAGCGCACGGCGTCGGTGGCGATCTTCTGTTTGTTGCGGCCGGGTGTTTCTTCGCCACCTTCGGCACGCTGGTGCGGCGGTGGCGGATCGCAGCGATGCAAGCGGCGGCTATTACCAGCGTCCTGTCGCTCGTAGGCCTGCCAATCCTGCTGTTTAGCTTCGATAACATGATTGCCGCGGGCTTCCGCGAAAATCTGCTGCAGGCCGTCGTCCAGGGCGCATTAACGGGAGCGGGCGCCACGTATCTGTTCACCCGCGCCGTGGTGTTGCTTGGCGTCTCGCGCGCGGCACTTTTTCCCTCGCTGGTTTCGCCATTCGTGCTGCTGATCGGATTTATTGCACTCGGAATCGTACCGAGCGTTTCTCAGCTCGTCGGGCTGGTAATTGTCGTGGTCGGCTTTCGGCTGACGCAACGTGGCTGAAGTTACGCAACCTTGCGCGTTTGCAGAAACTCGCCGATGCGATTGAGCGCGCGCAAAATATTTTCCGTCGAATTGGCGTACGATATTCGCATATAGCCTTCGCCGAGCACGCCGAAATCCGGTCCGCCGATTAGCGCGACGCCGGAATCTTCGAGCAGTGCGGTAGCGAGCGCCTTCGCCTTCCAGCCGGTATGCTTGATATTGGGGAACGCATAGAACGCGCCCTTCGGTGTAGCACACGATGTACCCGGCAGCCGGTTAAGGCCGTCGACCACCACTTTGCGCCGCCTGTCGAACTCGGCGACCATTTTCGCCACCTCGTCCTGCGGTCCCGTCAGGGCCGCGAGCCCGGCATATTGCGCGGCGGCGTTGACACAGGAATGCAGGTTGACCGCGAGCTTGCGGGCGTAGTCGTAAAGCTTGCCCGGCCAGACCGCGTAGCCGAGCCGCCAGCCGGTCATGGCGTAAGTCTTTGACCAGCCGTTCAGCAGAATGAGCCGGTCGCGGATCGACGGATATTGCAACAGACAGACGTGCGTCTCGCCGTCGTAGAGCATGTGGTCGTAGATTTCGTCCGACATCAGCGCCACGTCGGGATAACGCTCCAGTCCGGCAACGAGCTCGTCGACTTCCCCCCTCGGCGTAACGCCGCCGGTGGGATTTGCCGGCGAGTTGAGAATGATGAGCCGGGTCTGCGGCGTGATCAGGCTGAGGGTTTCCTCGGCGGAGAAGGCGAAATTGTTTTCCTCGCGGATCGGCACCGGTATCGGCCGCGCCCCGGTGAACTCGATCATCGAGCGATAGATCGGAAAACCGGGATCCGGATACAGGATGTCGGCGCCCGGCTCGCCGAACATCAAAATCGACATGAACATGGTCGGCTTGCCGCCGGGAAAGATCATCACCGCGTCCGGCGACACGCTGACTTTGAATCTCTTATCCAGGTCGGCGGCGACCGCCTCGCGCAGCGGCAAAATGCCGACCGCGGGCGTGTAGCCGTGCTGGCCGTCGCGCAGCGCCTTGACCGCCGCTTCGACAATGAAATCCGGCGTTCGGAAATCGGGCTGGCCGATGCCAAGATTGATGATGTCGCGGCCTTGCGCCGCAACCTGAGTGGCGCGCGCGAGAACCGCGAAGGCGTTCTCCTCGCCGATACGATCGAAGGCGGCTACGGTCTTCAACATGGCCGGAACTTTGAACCTCAATTGCGCGGCAAACGCAAACGCAGTTCCGCGATGCTGCGCCGCAATATGACCGGGGCAAATTTACCGGTCTGCATTGCCACGCGCCGGGTTCGCGCCAAGGGCAATTCGGACTATCTATGCGTTGCGGGTGAGTAGGTCGGGAGATCGTAATGGCGAAGAGCGACGGTTCAAACGGTTCACAGCAGCGCCGCCTGCGCTCACAATTGTGGTTCGACAATCCCGATGATCCGGGGATGACCGCGGTCTATCTCGAACGGTATCTCAATTTCGGCCTGACGCTTGCTGAACTGACGTCCGGCAGACCGATCATCGGCATCGCCCAATCCGGCTCGGATCTCAGCCCCTGCAACCGTCATCACCTCGAACTGGCGCAGCGCGTCCGCGCCGGCATCCGTGACGCCGGCGGCGTCCCGCTGGAATTTCCTACCCACCCGATTCAGGAAACCGGCAGGCGTCCGACCGCGGCGCTCGATCGCAATCTTGCCTATCTCGGTCTTGTCGAGGTGCTCTTCGGCTATCCGCTGGACGGCGTGGTGCTGATGACGGGTTGCGACAAGACCACGCCGGCTTGTCTGATGGCGGCGGCAACGGTCAACTCGCCGGCGATCGTGCTCTCCGGCGGGCCGATGCTCGACGGCTACTACAAGGGCAAGCTCGCCGGCTCGGGCACGGCCGTCTGGCAGGCGCGGGAAGACGTCGCGGCCGGCAAGATCACCTACAAGGAATTTATCGAATTCGTCGCCTCGTCGGCGCCGTCCATCGGACACTGCAACACCATGGGCACGGCTTCGACCATGAACGCAATGGCCGAGGCACTGGGTATGTCGCTCCCCGGCTGCGCTGCAATCCCGGCGCCGTATCGCGAGCGCGGGCAAATGGCTTATGCGACCGGCGTGCGCGCCGTCGAAATCGTCAACGAGGACCTCAAACCGTCGGACATCCTCACGCGCGCCGCGTTCGAGAACGCCATCGTCGCCTGCTCGGCGATCGGCGGTTCGACCAACGCGCCGATTCATCTCAACGCCATCGCCAAGCACATCGGCGTTCCGCTATCGATCGGCGACTGGGAGAAGATCGGCTTCGACGTGCCGCTCCTCGTCAACATGCAGCCGGCCGGGGAATATCTCGGCGAAGATTATTATCGCGCTGGCGGACTGCCGGCGGTGATGCATGAACTGCTTGAGGCCGGACGGATCCATGGCAACACGCTGACAATCAGCGGCAAGACGGTCGCCGACAATATCGCCCGCGCCAAGGCGACCAATCCCGCCGTTATCCGGCCGTACAAAAAACCGCTGAAGGCTGAAGCCGGCTTTCGGGTCCTGCACGGCAATCTGTTCGATTCCGCTATCATGAAGACGAGCGTGATCTCTGACGAGTTTCGCAAGCGTTATCTCAGCGATCCGAAGGACCCTGATGCGTTCGAAGGTCCCGCCGTCGTGTTCGACGGACCGGAGGATTATCACCGGCGCATCGAGGATCCCGCGCTCGGCATTGATGAGCACACTATTTTGTTCATGCGCGGCGCCGGGCCAATCGGCTATCCGGGCTCGGCCGAGGTCGTCAACATGCAGCCGCCGGCGGCGCTGATCAAACGCGGCATTACTTCGCTCCCGTGTCTTGGCGACGGCCGCCAGTCCGGCACTTCAGGTTCGCCGTCGATCCTCAACGCCTCGCCCGAGGCTGCGGCGGGCGGCGGCTTGGCACTGCTCAAGACCGGGGATCGCGTGCGCATCGACCTCAAAAAAGGCACCGGCGACCTGCTGATTTCGGCGGAGGAACTGGCGGAGCGTCGTGCGGCGCTGAAGAAAAATGGCGGCTATCACTACCCGCCGAGCCAGACGCCGTGGCAGGAAATCCAACGCGAGATTGTCGATCAGCTAAGCGATGGAATGGTGCTTGAGCCGGCCGTCAGATTTCAGCGCGTGGCACAGAAATTCGTGCCGCGAAACAATCACTGACCAAAGCCTGTTGTCTAGATGCTGGGTGCAACATGAGCAATCCCCGTCCGGCCATTGCCGACAAGCGCAAGACCTTTCGGAAGCTGCACGAAGCCGGCTGCTTCGTCATTCCGAATCCCTGGAACATCGGCACCGCCCGCTATCTTCAGGGGCTGGGTTTCAAGGCGCTCGCAACCACGAGCGCCGGTCACGCGCACTCTCTGGGATACCCGGACGGCGCCCAGAGCCGCGACACGGTGCTCGCGCACTATCGCGAGCTGGTCGAGGCGACCGACGTACCGCTCAATGCCGATTTTGAGAACGGCTTCGCCGACAATCCCGATGGCGTGGCGGAGAGCGTGACGCGTTGCATCGCAACCGGCGTAGCCGGTCTGTCGATTGAGGACTCGCCCAAGAGTAACACCCCGCTTTACGATTTCGACTTGTCGGTGGCGCGCGTCAAAGCCGCACGAGCGGCAGTCGACCGCGCCGGCAGCGATGTCGTATTCACCGCGCGCGCCGAGAATTTCATTCGCGGCGTGCCCGATCTCAATGACGTTATCAGGCGCCTCAAGGCCTATGCCGCGGCGGGAGCAGACTGCCTCTACGCGCCGGGGATCAAGACGCGCGAGCAGATCGAAGCGGTGGTGAAGGCGGTGGCGCCGAAGCCGGTGAACTTCCTCGGCGGCGGCGCCTTCGGCTTCACGGTGAGCGACCTTGCGGCCATGGGCGTGCGCCGGATCAGCGTCGGCGGCTCGCTCGCACGCGTGGCGATGCACGCGTTCATCCGCACTGCGACCGAAATCGCCAATGACGGCAAGTTCGACGGCTTTGCCGGGCTCGTCACCAATGCCGAGCTGAACAAATTCTTTAGCGAGGATCGCCGAAAATTGTCATGACGGGCCGAACCGCCGCTTCGCGAAACGCCGATAGTTTTGAACGCTACACAGGTTGGCGCGTTGGTCCCGCGAATTCTACCGCGGCAGCTCGAGAACTGAATGTGAGATGCAAGCATGAGCAACAGACTGCAAGGCAAAGTCGCCCTGGTCACGGCCGCGGGCCAAGGCATCGGCCGCGCGATCGCGGAAAGGTTTGCTGCCGAAGGCGCGAAGTTGATCGCGACCGATCTCGACGCGGGCAAGCTCTCCGGGTTGAAAGGCAAGCTGCACAAGCTCGACGTCCGCTCGCAGAGTGACATCGAGAGGTTTCGGCAAGGACGTTTCCCGCGAGTTCGGCCCGCTCGACATTCTGGTCAATTGCGCCGGCTACGTGCACCAGGGCACGGTCCTCGACTGCACCGACAAGGACTGGGATTTCTCGTTCGATCTGAACGTCAAATCCATGCACCGGATGCTCAAGACATTCTTGCCCGGCATGCTGGAGAAGAAGTCGGGCTCGATCGTCAACATCGCCTCGGCGGTTTCCTCGATCCGTGGCGTTCCCAACCGCTACGTCTACGGCGCGACCAAAGCCGCGGTGATCGGACTGACCAAAGCCGTCGCCGCCGATTTCATCAAGCAAGGCATCCGCTGCAACGCCGTTTGTCCGGGCACGATCGAATCGCCGTCGCTCGGCGAACGCATCACGGCGGTTTCGCAGGAGACCGGGAAGTCGCTCGACGCCGTGCGGCAGGACTTCGTCGCCCGCCAGCCGATGGGCCGGCTGGGCACGCCCGAAGAGGTCGCCAACCTCGCCCTCTTCCTCGCCAGCGACGAGGCGAGCTACATTACCGGGCAGGCGCATCTCGTCGACGGCGGCATGGCGCTGTAACCGTTTCAGCTCGTAACGCAATGCACATCCTCATCACCGGCGCCGCAGGGATGATCGGGCGCAAGCTGACGGCGCGCCTGGTCGCTGACGGCGCGCTCAACGGTCGGCCGATCGAGAAGCTTACCCTCCTCGACGTAAGCGCCCCGGAGCGGCCGGAGAAATTCGCCGCGAGCGTCGAAACAATCGGCGCCGACATCGCCGATCCCGCCGCCGGACGTACGGCAGTCGCGGGTCGGCCCGACGTCGTTTTCCATCTCGCCGCGATCGTATCCGGCGAGGCCGAGCTCGATTTCGAGAAAGGCATGCACGTCAATTTCGACGGCTCGCGCTCGCTCCTCGAAGCCATCCGCGCGTCCGGCGACGACTATCGGCCGCGCGTTGTGTTCTCCTCGTCGATCGCGGTGTTCGGCGCGCCGTTCCCGGACGCAATCCCGGACGATTTCGCGCTGACACCGCTGACTTCCTATGGATCGCAGAAGGCGATGGTCGAAGCGATGCTCGCCGACTACACGCGGCGCGGTTTTCTCGACGGCGTCGGCATCAGGCTGCCCAACATCGTGGTCCGGCCGGGCAAGCCCAACAAAGCCGCCTCGGGCTTCTTTTCGTCGATCATCCGCGAGCCACTCAATGGCGAGGAGGTGTCGCTCCCCGTCGATGACGGCGTCCGCAGCTGGCACGCCAGCCCGCGCGCTGCTGTCGGCTTTCTAATCCACGCCGCCGGCCTCGACAGCAACGTGATCGGTCCCCGCATTAGTCTCACCATGCCCGGTTTCTGCTGCACCGTGGCCGAACAAATCGCGGCGCTGCGACGCGTTGCCGGCGATAAGGTTGTCGCCCGCATCCGCCATGCACCGGACCCGCTGATCATTCGCATCGTCGCCGGCTGGCCGAACCGCTTCGATACCCGGCGAGCGAACGCACTCGGCTTTAAGGCCGAGTCGTCCTTCGACGAAATCATTCGCGCCCACATCGACGACGAGTTGGGCGGCCGGATCGCAGCCTGATGTTGCACAGAAGACTCTTCCACCGCGCGTAGCCGATGGCTTAAGTGCGACATGCAATTCGTCTCGACGCTGATTCCGGCAACGCTTGCCCGCCGCTACAAGCGCTTTCTCGCCGACGTGGTGCTTGAATCCGGCGAGGTCATAACCGTTCACGTCGCCAATCCGGGCGCCATGACCGGCCTCGACCGGCCACTGTCGCGAGTGTGGCTGTCCGACTCCGGCAATCCGTTGCGCAAGCTGCCGCTGAGCTGGGAACTCGTCGAGACCGATCTCGGCAGCGGACCGGAACTCGTCGGCGTCAACACCGGGCATCCGCATCAGCTCGTCGCCGAGGCGCTTGAGGCCGGGCTCATTCCGGAACTGCGCGACTATCCGACGATCCGCCGGGAAGTGAAATACGGCGAGGCTTCGCGGATTGATTTTTTGCTCGAAAACCCGTCACGGCCGCCCTGTTACCTCGAGATCAAAAATGTCCATCTGATGCGCACGCCGGGACTGGCTGAATTTCCGGACAGCGTCACCCAACGCGGCGCCAAGCATCTCCGCGAGCTTGCCGCAGTGCGGCGAACCGGCGCCCGCGCCGTGATGCTTTTCGTCATTCAGATACCCTCGGCGGACCGCTTCGCCGTCGCCCGCGACATCGACCCGGCCTATGCGACCGCCTTCGACCAGGCGCGCGCGCGAGGCGTCGAGATGCTGGCGTGGCGCTGCAAGGTCGACCGTCGACGGGATCGAGATTGTGGCGCCCGTTCCGATCGTGGAGGGCTGAAGGCAGCCAGCCGGCCGGCCGCCGATTGCTTGCGTTGTCCGCGCGCATGCCTACATTTCAGGTCAAACAGCGGCTTGCGGCCGCTTTCATCGCGGCCTAAAGCTCCACCACCATGACCTACGTCGACGCGACCGTCGCGCCGCTGCGCAAAACCGGACAGATCAAGATCCATGGCCCCGCGGCCTTCGAGGGCATGCGGAAAGCGGGCCGGCTCGCGGCCGAGTGCCTCGATATGCTGGCCGACGAAATCGGACCCGGCGTCACCACCGAGCACATCGACGAACTGGTCTACGAATTCGGCATGGATCACCGCGCCGCGCCCGCGACTTTGATGTATCGCGGTTACCGGAAGTCGACCTGCACGTCCGTCAATCACGTGGTCTGCCACGGCATTCCTTCGGAAAAGCCGCTCCGCGAAGGCGATATCGTCAATGTCGACGTGACGCTCATTCTCGACGGCTGGCATGGCGATTCCAGCCGCATGTATGCCATCGGCGAAATCCCGCGCCGCGCCGAGCGGCTGATCGAAGTGACCTACGAAGCGATGATGCGCGGCATTGCCGTGATCAAGCCGGGCGCCACGACCGGCGACATCGGCTACGCCATCCAGACTTTCGTCGAAGCGCAGCACATGAGCGTGGTGCGCGATTTCTGCGGCCATGGTCTCGGCCGCCTGTTTCACGACGAGCCGAACATCGTGCACGTCGGCCGGCCCGGCGAAGGCATCGTGCTGCGAGCCCGGCATGTTCTTCACGGTCGAGCCGATGATCAATCTCGGCCGACCGCACGTGAAGGTGCTGTCCGACGGCTGGACGGCGGTGACCCGCGATCGCTCGCTGTCGGCGCAATTCGAGCATTCCGTCGGCGTGACCGATGCCGGCGTTGAGGTCTTCACCCTTTCGCCGAAGGGCTTTACCAAGCCGCCCTATCGGGCGTAAGGCGCAGCTTCACCACGCTGCTTCGAGTATCTGCATCACGTCGTCAACCGAGCGGATCGGCTGCGGGTTGGTGCGCACCCAGATGTTGTTCATCGACGCTTCGGCGATCTTCGGCAATTGCTCGCGCTTGACGCCGACCGCGCGCAGCGTCGTCGGCTGTTTGAGCGCCGCGATCAGCTCGGCGATCACGTCGGCCGCCGCAATACCGGGGTGGCCCATCGCGTCCGCAATCAGCCGCTGCTTGGCCGCCGTTGCGCGTTCGTTGTAACGCATGACGTGCGGCAGCATGACACAAGATGTATGACCGTGCGGCACGTCGGCAAATGCTCCAAGCATGTGGCCGATCCCATGGCTCGCCCCGTAATTGACCCGCGCGATCGATGACGCCGCGAGCCAGGACGCCTGCTGGCAAGTGAGCCGGGCGGCAAGATTGTCCGGACGTGGCAGCGCTTCGGCGAACAGGCGCAAGGCGTGCAACGCCAGACCATCGCAGTAAGGATGCGCGTCGATCGAGCACAGTGTTTCCACCGCATGATCGACGCCGCGCACGCCGGTCGAGAGCCACAGCCACTCGGGCGTGTGGAGCGTCACCTCGGGATCGAGGATCACGGCAAGCGCGCCGACATCGGGACCGATGAACGAGTGCTTTTGACGAATACGTTCGTCGGTAATACCAGCGAGGTTCGAGAACTCGGCCCCGGACAACGTCGTCGGCACCGCGACCTGGCGCACCGGCGAGGGCTTGATGTCCGGCACGACCCGCTTGCCGTCGGGCCCGACCGAAACGTGCAGGCCGTCGAGCGCTTCGGTGCTGTCGACATCATGGGCAAGGCAGATTTGCAGGACCTTTACCGTGTCGAGGGCGGTCCCGCCGCCGACGGTCAGGATGAGATCGGGCCTAGCTGCGCGCGCCGCACGCGCTGCCGCGATAACACTGGCCCGCGGACTGTGCTGCACGCAGCCATCAAACAATCCGACATACCGTGAGCCGAGCGCATCGGCGATGGTGCCGATGACCGGCGTATTCCGCGCAAGGCTCTTTGACGCGACGATGAAAACGCGCGTCGCGCCGACGCGCGCCGCCTCCTCTACCGCGGCCTCGGCTGCGGGACGGCCGAACACAACCCGTTCCAGCGGCAAGATAGGCATAGCTGCCGGCCGTTTGCATCGCGTTTCCACTTCCCTGCCCGCGATCTGCCCGTTCGACCCTCTCGCGGGCGCGGTCAAGGTAGGGCTTCGCAACCCGATTGCAAAATAACGCAATCCGGTCATGCTTGGGGTGCGGTCGAGGCGGATGTTTGACCGCGACCCTGGAGTTGCGTCCAGTTTCCGATGCTGGAAAAAAAGCGCGAGCGCGAACGCGGCCTCGCCGAGGCGCCACCGCATTATTACGGCCACCGCGAGCGGCTGCGCGAGCGGTTTCGCGAAGCCGGCGCCGAGGCGCTGTCGGACTACGAGCTACTCGAATTGGTGCTATTTCGCGCGCTGCCACGGCGCGACGTCAAGCCACTCGCCAAAGAGCTGATCGCCACCTTCGGCTCATTCGCGGAAGCGATCTCCGCGCCAGTCGCCCGGCTCGGCGCCGTCAAGGGGCTCGGCGATGCCGCGATCACCGAGCTTAAGCTCGTGCAGGCCGCAGCCAGCCGGCTGGTGCGTGGCGAAGTGAAAAAGCGGCCGGTGCTCTCATCCTGGTCCGCAGTGCTGGACTATTGCCGCACTGCACAGGCCTTTGCCGACCGCGAGCAATTCCGCGTGCTGTTTCTGGACAAGCGCAACCAGCTCATTGCCGATGAGATCCAACAGGTCGGTACGGTCGACCACACCCCGGTCTATCCGCGCGAGGTGGTCAAACGTGCGCTGGAATTGTCGGCGACCTCCATCATC
>CAWHPC010000023.1:0-215456 GCA_963831165.1 uncultured Alphaproteobacteria bacterium | reverse complement strand
AAAGCCGACACGACTCGGACATCGGCCCCGAAGCGGACACCGCGACGCGCTCGGCTTAGATGCAAAGCTCGCGACAGGTTGCTTCAGCTGCCGAGCAAAGCCCGCTCATGAAGCCCTCTGCGATCACAAAGAGCCGGACGGAGCGATGCAGTTGCGAGCGCCGATGTTGTGTACGATGCACCTCGCGAGTAACGCAGCGTCGTAGGAATCGGTTTAACGCTTGATCTCCTCATCGTATTCGTCTCAACGACTGGAGACGCAACCCCCCCTAAGCTTGCTTCCGTGGCCAAGTTCGTGGCTCCGTGACGTTTAAGTCCACGTAAGTCCACGCTTGAGTAGGGCGGGCCGCCGCTAACTTATTCTGCCAGCTACGTTTTTCTCTACGCCGACTCTCGCGCTTATGTTCGTGGCTTTTTTGCAACTATCGCGTCCTAAATGTAAGCGCCCGGTGAGGACCGCCTTGCGGAGCTAAGTCATTGGGGCAAGTCCTAGGAGTAATCCTAGGACTACTCCTATGACCAAGACGCAAGTTGAAGTGATCGCGTCGGTGCAACGACACGAAGTTGGTCGCGAGCGGAGAAGAAGCGGTCGATTTATCGCGGCCATGAGCCAGGCGCGGTCGCTCGGAGGTCGCCCGGGCGGCTGGGATCCATACCAGCCAGTTGTTTCGCTGGCGCCAACAGCTGTGTGAGCGGACCCAAGTTCCGGCGGCGTTCAATCCGGTCGCAATCGCACCGGAGCCTGAAGCGGCATCTGCGCCGCCTGTGGCCGAGAGAGCCGGCGTGATTGAGATCGAGTTTGCGACCGGCGGCCGGATGCGGATCACTGGAGCGGTCGATGCGCCGACGGTGACGGCGCTGATGAAGGCGTTGGCGAAAGGCAAGCGGCGGCGATGATCCCGGTGCCAAGCGATGCGCGAGTTTGGCTTGCGACCGGCCACACCGACATGCGTAAGGGATTTGATGGCCTGGCGCTCATGGTTCAGGAGACGCTGCGGCGTGATCCGCACGGCGGGCAGCTGTTCGTCTTTCAGGGGCCGGCGCGGCGGCTTGATCAAGGTGCTCTGGCACGATGGGCAAGGCATGTCCCTGTTCTCCAAAGCGGTTGGAACGGGGCCGCTGGGTGGGCCGTCACCGCTGATGGCGTGGTGACGATCGCACCGGCAGCTCGCTACCTCCTCGAAGGCATGACTGGCGAATCCCGCAACGGACGTGGCGACCCACGAGCAGAGGGCTGATCGCGGCAATTTAAATCGATCACGCAATCGACAGTTCGCAGCGTCATCGAGTTGTAAATATCTCACTGGATCGATCCCTTGACGATTCTCTCCCCGATGATGTGATCACTCTGAAGGTGATGCTGCGTGCGGAGCGCGCCGCCCGCTTGGCTGCGGAAGCCGAAGCCCAGGCGCGGACATTGCTGATCGAGAAGCTCAAGCTCACGATCAAGAAGCTGCGGCACGAACAGTTTGGACAATCCTCGGAGCGCGGCGCGCTGCTCGATCAGCTCGAACTGCAACTTGCCGACCTGGAAGAGAATGCGGCGCAAGCCGAGACCGCGGCGCAGCTGGCGGCAGCCGAGACGATCACGGTTCCATCGTTCGAGCGGCGCAGGCCGGCGCGCCGTCCGCTTCCCGCGCATTTGCCGCGCGAGCGCATCGTCTATCCGGCGCCTTCGACCTGCCCATGCTGTGGTGACAGCCGATTGCGCAAGATCGGCGAGGACGTGACCGAGACACTGGAGCTCATTCCGCGGCAGTGGAAGGTGATCCAGCACGTCCGCGAGAAGTTGTCCTGCCGGGCCTGCGAAGCGATCACCCAGCCGCCGGCGCCGTCCCATCCGATCGCGCGCGGGCGCGCCGGTCCCAAGCTGCTCGCTCATGTCCTGTTCGCCAAGTACGGCCTGCACCTGCCGCTCAATCGCCAGAGCGACGTCTATGAACGCGAAGGCGTCGATCTCGATGTCTCGACGCTGGCAGATTGGGTGGGCGCCGCCGCGGCAACCCTGATGCCGCTGGTTGATGTGATCCGCACCCACGTCTTCGCCGCCGAGCGCATCCACGCTGACGACACCACAGTCCCGGTCCTGGCCAAGGGCAAGACCCGCATCGGCCGACTATGGACCT
This sequence comes from uncultured Alphaproteobacteria bacterium, assembly GCA_963831165.1. Taxonomy (GTDB): domain Bacteria; phylum Pseudomonadota; class Alphaproteobacteria; order Rhizobiales; family Xanthobacteraceae; genus BOG-931. The sequence goes on along the minus strand of CAWHPC010000023.1, from coordinate 213,331 downwards.
ATGTGCGCGATGACCGCCCGTTCGCCGGTCCAGATCCGCCGGCGGCGGTGTTCTTCTATTCGCGTGATCGTGGCGGCGAGCATCCCGAGCAACACTTGGCGGGCTACGCCGGATTGATGCAGGCGGACGCCTACGCCGGCTTTACCAAGCTCTACGAGGCCAACCGCAAAGCCGGCCCGATTATCGAAGCCGCGTGCTGGGCACACGGGAGGCGCAAGTTCTTTGACCTGGCCCGGATCAGCAAGGCGCCGATCGCCACCGAGGCGGTCAAGCGCATCGATGTCCTGTTCGCCATCGAGCGCGACATCAACGGCCTCATGCCACAGGAGCGCCTGCGCGTGCGCCAGGAGCGAAGCCGGCCACTGGTCATCGAACTACAGACTTGGTTGCGCGAACAGCGCGCGCGTCTCTCCAAAAACAGCGACACGACCAAAGCGATCAATTACAGCCTTAACCGCTGGGACGCCTTCACCCGCTTCCTCGATGATGGGCGCCTTTGCATGTCGAACAACGCCGCCGAACGCGAGCTGCGGGCCGTTGCCCTCGGACGAAAGAACTGGACCTTCGCCGGCTCCGACGAAGGCGGCCGGCGCGCCGCTGCGATCTACACGCTAATCGCCACCGCCAAGCTCAACGATGTCGATCCGCAGGCTTGGCTTGCCGACGTGCTGGCCCGCTTGCCAGATCACCCCGCCAAGCGCATTCACGAACTGCTGCCCTGGAACTGGCACCGGCAAAACGTTGCTGCTGAGCTGCTGAGCTCCTCGGCCGCCCCTCCAAAACCGATCCCACCTGTGGCCCTCACCGGATGCGTACTCCTAAATGACATTTCCATCCATTTGACGGTCGTCAGCCGTTGCTCTGCGTGAAATGGCGCAGGACACTTGTCGCGTCGGCGCCGCGCCAACTGCGCGGAACGTCGTGCAATCAAACTAAAAAAAAGATCGTCTTGGGGACAAAATCACGAGGAGGGGCAAATGACCCGACTGAGAAATATAGTGCTGGGCGGTCTTGCGGCGCTCGCCATTGGCGGTGCGGCAAGTTCGGCTTCGGCGACAGAACCCGTAGACTTCACCAATCGTTTGTCGGGCGCCACCATCGGCCTGCCGTTGGGCGCGCTGCCGCCGCCCGGGCTCTATACGGGCCTGGAGACGGCTTATCTTGGCATGGTTGGGAACTCGGGGGCCAGCACGGGAAACGCGGCGCTTGGGGCGAAACTGTTCCTGCCTGCCATAGCCCAAGCGGTGCCGCTTCTCTATGTGCCTGGCTGGAATTTCCTCGGCGCCAGCTACGCAATGTCGACGGTGGTGGCATTCTATAATGCCAACAACTGCGGCACCGCGCCCTGCATGCTGGGTAACAACTATAACGGAAACGGCACCGGCGGCGGCGGCAATGTCCTGACCGGATCCTATGTGTTTGCCAACCCCACATTTAACCCGATCGTCCTGTCGTGGAATCTGGGTGGCGGCTGGTTCGTGTCGGCCGGCTTCAACTTCATGGCGCCGATCGGTACTCATGTTGCGGGAACGGTCAATCCCGATTACTGGACATTGGAACCGACGTTCGCGGTTGCATACTTGGCTAGCAGCTGGAACATAGCCGCGAACTTCTTCTACGACATCAACTTGGCCTCCGCGGGCACTTGTTGCATTCAAAGCACCATAACCAGCGGCAACCTCCTCTACGGCGATCTGCACGCGCTGTATAAGTTCGGCAAATGGTCAGTCGGTCCGGTTGCCAATTTCGTCGTCCAGACGACGGCAGATAGCGGCGGTACAGCGACGGGATTAAACTGTTCCACCAAGGGTATCACCGTCTGCGCGAAGGGGTCGGGCGTCGCCGTCGGTGGTTTGGTAGGCTACGACTTCGGCCCCGTCGATCTGCAGTTGTGGGTCGTTGATTATGTCGAGGCGCAGAATTATCCTACGAGCCCCGGCAGTATCGACATCTTTACCCGCCTTGGCTTTAGGATTTGGGGACCGGAAGCTCCGCATCCACTGGTGGCCAAGAACTAAGCTAAGCACAACCTAACAACGGTTTGCGCCGGCCCCGCGGCTAATTCCGCGGGGCCACTTGTTGTTCAGAGGCACAGCTTCCCGTGCGTCAGGCCGCTAACCGGTTTTGCGTGGCTGGGGAAACTCTGGATGCGCGTCTGTTGATCCCTCAATTTCAAGGGTGGCATGCGCTCGGCAGCGACGTGCCAATTTCAGAAACGAAACAGGCCGCCAACTGAGGCACCAAAAAAGAACCTCGGCGCTTGACCGAGGCTCAGGGTAGGTCTTGGGGTATATGCAAGTTTAGCACATGACCCTCTCATAAACTGCGGGCGTCAACTACGGGCGTCGCAACGCAGAAGAATGAGCCCAGTGTTGGCTAAGCACAGAGTCTGAAAGCCCGCGATCAACAAGGGTCCCCCGCCGAGCTCCACGACAACGGCTACGATGAAGGCGAGCCAAGGCGCCGGCAGGCCCACCGCGCCGATCATCTCTGTAGTCGGACCGTAAGCGGCGAGTTTGCCGAACCCACTCATAGCGAATGGAAGTCCGATCAACAGGCAACCCGCAAAGGGAAGATATCGTGTGGCATTCATGGCGCTCCCTACGGGAATCGAACCCGTGTTTCAGCCTTGAGAGGGCCGCGTCCTAGACCGCTAGACGAAGGGAGCAGCAGCGCCGGAATAGACCCGATATGGCGCAGACGCGCAAGCGCCCCGGGCAGACGAAAACTCACGGTTCGGTGGCAAACCTGATCCGGCCGATTTCCTTCAGTGTCTTGAGGTCGAAGGTGCGGATTTCGGTCGCGCCGGCGATATCGAGCGTCACCACCAGGCGGTCGTCGGTGGCGCTGCTGGCGATGACGCGTGCCCCTTTTGGCAGCACGACGATCCCGTCGGTGGTCGTGGCGCCGGTCCCGCTGCTGCGGGAGATTCGATAACCAATCACACCGACAACCGCGGCGATCGCAATGAGCGTGGTAAACCCGGAAATGATCATCAACCAGCGAACGCGACCAACCATACGCGACGCCATGGCTTCGGCCGCGGACGCCGGCCCCTGATCGGCGCTCGCTTCTGACCATTCGCTCTGCGCTTTGCCAGCGGCTAACTTGTCCATGCGTACCCAGATGAGAGCGGATGACGTCAACGCAGAAATCGATCGGCATTTCGCCTGATGAGGCCGGCGGACGGCTCGACCGTCTGCTTGCCGTTCATGTCGGCGAGCTGTCACGCACGCGGCTCAAGGCGCTGATCGAAGCCGGTGCGGTCGCCGTCGACGGGCGCACGATCCGTGATCCCGGCCATCGCGTCAATTCGGGCGCGTCGATCGTGATCGACATTCCGGCCCCCGTGGCCGCCAAGCCGGCAGCCGAGCCGATTCCGCTCGCGGTGGTTTACGAGGACGCCGACATTATAGTGATCGACAAGCCCAAGGGGCTGGTGGTGCATCCTGCGGCGGGGCATTCATCCGGAACTCTGGTCAACGCACTGATCGCGCATTGCGGCGAGAGTCTCTCCGGCATTGGCGGCGAACGGCGACCGGGCATCGTCCACCGGCTCGACAAGGACACCACCGGCTTGATGGTGGTCGCAAAGAACGACCGCGCTCATAAAGCGCTTGCAGCGCAATTTGCCAGCCACGGCCGCAATGGCGGACCGTTCGAGCGCAGCTATCTCGCTTTCGCGTGGGGCGCTCCGGACCGGCCTCGGGGGATCATCGACAAGCCGATCGACCGGCATCAGGTCGCGCGGGACCGCATGGCGGTCCGCGAAGGTGGCCGCGAAGCCGTTACCCACTGGCAAGTCCTCGAGCGATATGGAGCCGATAAAGCGACCCGCCGTGGTGGGAAATCCACCGAACCCGTCGCTAGCCTGCTTGCTTGTCGGCTGGAAACCGGCCGAACCCACCAGATTCGTGTCCATTTGGCCTCGATCGGCCACCCGCTTCTCGGCGATCAGGCCTATGGAGCGGGTTTTCGGACCAAAACGGCTTTATTGCCCGAGCCAGCCCAAATCGCCCTCGCGGCCCTTGGCAGACAGGCTTTGCATGCCCATATACTGTCGATCACGCACCCAATTACCGATAAAATCCTGCGGTTCCGCTCGGAACTGCCACCCGATCTGGCCCGTTTGCATGGTATGCTGGCGGCTATATCGGCTGATTCTAGCGATAAATAGAGGCTAACCAAGCTCGGGCGAATTCCGCCTATTGAGCCCAGATCAACGCAGTGTCGCGCTGAAGTGATGCCTCCTTACTACCGTTCGCCGGGTTAGACCGTGTATGTTGCAGGTGCGAGATAAGGAACTTGTGCCGTCGGCTCGGGAAGCGGTGGCACTAAGGCCTGCCGCGTAGCGGGGGTGATAACTAGGAAAGGGCGCAATCATGGCCCAAACTGCAGCCTTGCCGGTTCTGTCGGGTGAAACCGGCCTGACCAGGTATCTGGAAGAAATCCGGCGGTTCCCAATGTTGGAGCCGCAGGAAGAATTTATGTTGGCGAAGCGCTGGCGCGAGCACGAAGATCGCGAAGCGGCGCATCGGCTCGTCACCAGCCATTTGCGGCTCGTGGCCAAGATTGCCATGGGGTATCGCGGCTATGGCCTGCCGATCTCGGAAGTGATCTCCGAAGGCAATGTCGGTCTGATGCAGGCGGTAAAACGCTTCGAGCCCGATAAAGGCTTTCGGCTGGCGACTTACGCCATGTGGTGGATCAAGGCGGCGATCCAGGAATATATCCTGCGCTCATGGTCGCTCGTTAAAATGGGCACCACCGCCAATCAGAAGAAGCTGTTCTTCAATCTGCGTAAAGCCAAGAGCCGGATTTCCGCGCTCGACGAAGGCGACATGCGGCCCGATCAGGTCAAGCTCATCGCCAAACGCCTGGGCGTGACCGAGCAGGACGTCATCGACATGAACCGCCGCCTCGGCGGCGACGCTTCGCTGAATGCACCGATCCGCGAGGACGGCGATTCCGGCGAGTGGATGGATTGGCTGGTCGACGACAGCACCAGCCAGGAAAGCCGCCTCGCCGAAGCCGAACAGTCGGACAACCGGCACAAGGCGCTGGGTGAAGCGCTCACGGTGCTCAACGATCGCGAGCGGCGCATCTTCGAAGCACGGCGGTTGGCCGACGAGCCGATCACGCTGGAGGAACTCGCCGACGAATTCGGCGTGTCGCGCGAACGCGTCCGGCAGATCGAAGTGCGCGCCTTCGAAAAGGTGCAGAAGGCGGTGAAGAGCCATATCACCGCCATGGAGACTCCGGCGGCGGCAAGTGCCGCCGTCGCCGCGGTGCACTAAGCGCCCTCAACCTCCGAAAGTGACGTTTCCGCGCGGCGTTCAAAAATGATCGCGCCTTGGCGGTGGGCGATATCGCGCGCCGCCGCAAAGGCGCGCTTCGCCTCATCCTTGTTGGCGCGGTTGAGCGCCAGCAAGCATTCGCCGCGCAGGCGATAAATTTCCGGCAGATAAAGGCCAACGCCAGGCTCGTCGATTGCGGCGATAGCGCGGTCGAGATGAGCGAGACCGTCGCCCGGTCGGCCGGCGGCGAGCAGGATCTCGCCTGCCAGGCCGAGATAGACTTGCGGCACCGGCCCGACTCGCGTCGCGCTGTCAATCTCGGCGTCGATCAATCTCGCCGCCTCCGCGGTTCCCGTCCCGGTCGCGCTCGCCCACCCCAAAAGCACTAAACTGCTGGCGCGCCATGCCTGCAGTCCAAATTTTTCCGCCAACGTTAATGCGCGTTGCGCGTAGTCAGCCGTTGCTTCGCGGTCGCGCACGAGCTGATGGCACATGGCGATGTTGGACAGGGCATGGGCGACGGTATTTGGATGGCCGAGAGTTTCGGCGAGCGCAAGTCCGCGCGCCTGCGAGGTCGTTCGATCGTGCGCGCTCGCCGGACATCTGCAGCGCGCAGCGCAGAACAAACGTACGCGCAAACGCCCGGATCGTGGCCGCCGAAGGCCGCGCCCAGATGGCGATGGCGGCTCAGATCGTAGGATGCAACTCCGATGGCTGCCGTCGGTGATCGCGGCCGCGACATCGCCGCGAAAAACGGCAGTCGACCAGCGGCAATGATAGGCCTCGAGCAAGAGGTCGCTGTCGCCGGAGCGCTGCGCTAACCCCACCAGCTCTTGCGCCCGATCTCGCGCCAGGGCGGTCCTGCGCCCAAGATTGGCGTTGAGCCAAAGGCCCCATTTCGCTCGAAAGACAGCGTTGCCATCCTCCAGACTTCTCGGCGATTTCGGCCGCACGGCGATAGACCTCCTCGGTGTCGCGGCTCTGCATGCCGCGGGTCACCCCCAAGGCAGGCCCGAGCTTCAGCAGAAAATCGAGCTGACGGCGCATGCGGTCCATCAGATCCGGCAGACCGTCGGCGATTTTGAGACCCGCCGAGAAATGCGCGATAGCTTCCGGATATGCCGACCGGCCGAGCGCGCGGTCTCCGGCCCGCATGCGGTAGTCGCACGCCGGTTCGGCCAATCCGGCCTCGCCGAAATGATGTGCGAGCAATTCCGGCTCATTCGCCGTCTGTTCGAGGAAACGCTCTTCAAGAGCCCGAGCAATGCGCTCGTGCCAATCCCGCCGGCGGGCCAACAGCAAACTTTCGTAAGCGGCGTCGCGCATGAGTGCGTGCTTGAAACTGAAGCTGCGTTCCAGACCGCGGCCTTCGGGAAAGACGATGCCCGCGGCGACCAGTTTCGCCAGTGCGGCTTCAAGGTCGCCGCCCCTCTTTGAGACCACGGTCTCAAGCAGCAAAAACGGAAATTGCCGACCAACGACGGCGGCGATCTGCGCCACCTCGCGCGCTTCACCGAGGCGATCGAGGCGCGCCATCAGCGAATCCTTGAGTGTTGCCGGCACCGCCGCGCTGTCTTGCCCCGCAGCTTCCATCACGCTTTTGGTCAATTCCTCGGCGAACAGCGGAACGCCGTCAGTCTTGGCGACGATCGCGGCGACCGTTTCCGCCGAAAGGCCGTGCGAGGCGGCGACACCAGTGACCAGCTCGGCACATTCGGCGCGGCCGAGACGCCCGAGCGTCAGCAACGTTGAATGCGGCCGCGCGGACCAAGGCGGTGCGAAGTCCGGCCGCGCCGTGACGAGCGTAAGCAACCGCGCCTGCCCAATGCTGTCGGATATGCACGTCAACATTTCGAGCGTGGTGGCGTCGATCCAGTGCGCGTCTTCCACGATCAGAAGCATGGGCCTCGCTTCGCCCAAGCGGACGATCTCGTCGACCAGCAGCGCAATCGTCGCGGCTTTCCGTTGCGCCGGAGTGAACGACGTTGGGGCCGGCAGCGCATGTGGAATCGAAAGCAGTTCCGCCAGCAACGGAAGTGCCGACGCATCCGCTGCCGCCCGATACGAGAACAGCGCACCGAGCTTTTCAATTCGCGCGTCTGGCGAATCGGCTGTAGCAAAGCCCGCCGCGCGCGATATGTGCTGGATGACCGGATAGAGCGCGCTGTCGCTATGATGCGGCGAACACTGCAAATAGATGCGGCCATGCGGCTCGCGTGCAATGTCTTCTTGCAACGCCTCGACGGAGCGCGATTTGCCGATTCCGGCCTCGCCGATCAGCGTAATGATCTGACCTTCGCCGCCGCGCGACAGCCGCCAGCGATCGATCATCAGCCCCATTTCGTGAGCGCGCCCGACGAGCGGAATGCTGCTGCCGCTGCGGCCCGCTGCAAAGCGCGTCACGACCGCCGCTTCGCCAACCACGCGCCAAGCCGGCATCGGGCGAGCGAAGCCTTTCAAGTCGTGCGCGCCGGTGGGCTCAAGCTTGAACAAGCCGCCCAGCAAATTCTGTGTTGTCTCGCTGATGAGAATAGTGTCTGGCGCTGCCAGTGCCTGAAGCCGCGCGGCGAGGTTAGGGGTTTCGCCGACGATGGTGCGCTCTTGCGCGGTACCGGTGCCGACGATCTCGCCGACGACAACCAGTCCCGTGGCGATGCCGACGCGTGCCTGCAGCCGGGTCCCGTCCGGGCGCTCGATGCCGCCGACTTCGGTCAGGATGCCGATTGCGGCACGGACGGCGCGTTCGGCCGCGTCCTCGAAGGCATGCGGGAAGCCGAAATAGGCGAGAACGCCGTCGCCCATGAACTTGGCGACGAAGCCGCCGAACCGTCCGATCGCGCCGGCAGCGGCATCCTGATAACGCCGGATCAAATTGCCGAGCACCTCCGGATCAACCGCGCCCGATAACGCCGTGGATCCCACCATGTCGCAGAACAGCACCGTAACCTGACGGCGCTCAGCATCCGCCGAACTTTCCGGGACCTTGGCCTCAGCCGCCTTTGGTTGCGCAGTGGTGGCAGCTTCTTCGGCAATCGCTTTGAGCAGGCGCCGGCGATTGCCCAGCGAAACACCGAGCTGTTCGAGATCGTGCTCGCTCAGCTCCGGCAGGATATCGAGGCCGATATCGTTCGCCTCGAACGCATCCGCATATTGCCCGAAGTTGTTCCGGCGGAGCCATTCGCGGAGTTTGTTCATACCCAAAGTTCCATCGTCGACGACACGCACCTCACTTTGCGCTGTCTATATCAGGTTTGGATATAGGCCGCGTTATTCGTCAAGCATTCCGTGTAGCAGCCAACGGCACGCGAAGATTGCTGCGCCGGCGACCGCGGCGACAGCCGCGATCATGAGGAAAAACTCAGGCTTCTCCATCCGGCTCCAGAAGCTGCCGAGCCAACCGGCGAGGAAGCCGCCGACGAAGCTCGTAGCGAGCCACACGCCCATCATCATCGACAGGATGCGGACCGGAGCGATCTTGGTGATTAACGAAAGCCCGACCGGCGACAGGTACAGCTCACCAACTGTAATCACGACAAAGTAAGCGAATAACCAAGACCAGCTCGCCTTGCCGCCGCCTGCGTGCCAGGCAGCAGCAGCCATGATGCAATACGACAGCGCGACGCCAAAGCAGCCGAGCGACATCTTGGTGACGGTCGAAGGCTCTGACCCGCGCGCCGCCTGCCGCGTCCATAGCGCGATGACGAATGGCGTGAACGCAAAGATCATGAACGGATTGAAGGCCTGAAACCAGGTTGTCGGGATTTCGGCATTGCCGCCAAACAGATCGACGGTGCGATCAGTATACGCATCGGCCCACAAGGCGATCGTGTTGCCTTGCTGCTCGTAGGTGGCCCAGAACAACGCGACCGGAATGAACAGCACGAGAATAGCGACGATGGCCCGCCAATCTTGGCGTCCAAGTGGCGCCGCCTCGCTACGCATCGCCTTTGCCTTCTGCAACTCGTCCGCCGGCAGGAGAGGCATGGCGTACAGATAAATGGCGAGGCCGATCAGCATACCGACGCCGGCGGCGGCAAAGCCGTAATGCCATCCCGCTTTTTCCCCGAGCGTGCCGCAGACCAGCGGCGCCAGGAACGCGCCGACATTGATGCCGACATAGAAGATCGAATAAGCGCGGTCGCGGCGGTGATCTCCCGGCGCATAGAGACCGCCGACTTGGGTCGAGATATTGGGCTTGAATGCGCCATTGCCGAGGATGAGAGCCAACAGCGCCAGCAGGAAAAGCTGCTCGACCGCCATCATGAAATGACCGATCGCCATGAGCGTTGCGCCGATGACGACGGTGCGGCGCTGGCCAAGTACGCGGTCGGCCAGCAGGCCGCCAAAGATCGGGGTCAGATAGACCAGCGCCGTATAGAGACCGTAGATCTGCGACGACAGCGGCTGGACGTCGAGCGGGCCGAAAGATGCCTCAAGTGCACTTTTGATCCCGGCAAGGCCAAGCACCGTGCCGGCATGGTCCGACACCAGCAAATATTTCGTCATGTAGAGAACAAGCAGCGCGCGCATCCCGTAATAGGAAAAGCGCTCCCACATTTCGGTGGTGAACAGAAAGGCCAGGCCCTTTGGGTGGCCGAACAAGTCGCCCGTGGCGCGGACCCGGCCGTGGCGCGTGGGCTGATAGGCAGACGAAACCGGTTCGGCCATGTGTTCGCCCTGGTGTGCTCGCCCTGGCGGCGGCCCATCATTCTCATCGCCACCAATCGACAGTATAAATCCGTCACGTCCAGCGATAGCATGCGCGCCCGGGGCAGCGGGCGGCATGTCGATCGCACCGCATCGAGGAGACAGCTTGTGACAAAATTCGGTATCGGTCAGCCGGTTTCGCGGCTTGAGGATCCCCGTTTCATCACCGGCCGCGGCCGCTATGTCGACGACATCAACCTGCCGCAGCAGTGCTACGGGGCGGTGATCATGTCGCCGCATGCCCATGCGAAGATCAAGCGGATCGACACCGCCAAGGCCAAGGCCGCCGACGGGATCATCGCCGTGCTGACCGGCGCCGACGTCGAAGCCGACAAGCTCGGCAGTTTTTCTCCGGTCATGCCCGAGGATATGGGCGGCCCGAAGGGGTATCGGACGATGCGGTCGATCCTTTCGATCGGCAAGGTGCGCTCGGTCGGTGAGCGCGTCGCCTTTGTCGTTGCCGAAACCTTGGCTCAGGCCAGGAGCGCGGCGGAACTGGTCGAGATCGAATACGAACCGTTGCCGGCGGTCATCTCGATGGAACAGGCCGTGAAGCCCGGCGCGCCGGCGGTGTGGGACGAAGCACCCAACAACGTCTCGGTCGGATTGATGATGGGCAATAAAGAAGCCACCGACGCGGCCTTCGCCAAGGCCAAGCATGTGGTGACGCTCAAGCTCAACAACAGCCGCGTCAGCGCCAACACCATCGAGCCGCGGGCGGCGATCGGCCAATATCATCCGGATAGCGGCGGCTACACGTTGTACTCGACGTCGCAAAATCCGCACGGCACCCGAGCCCATGTCGCCGGCAATGTCCTGAAACTCCCCGAAAACAAGCTGCGCGTGATTTCGCCGGACGTCGGCGGCGGCTTCGGGATGAAGAACGGCAACTATCCCGAGGACGCGCTAGTGTGCTGGGCGTCCAAGCGCTGCAGCGGCCGCCCGGTCAAGTGGACCGCAACCCGCTCGGAGTCTCTCCTTGGCGACGCCCATGGCCGCGATCAGGTGGTGACCGGCGAACTGGCGCTCGACGAAAACGGCAAGATCCTCGGCATGCGGATGAATGCGCTGCATGCCATGGGCTCGCACCTGTTCGAAGCTTCGATTGTGGTGCCGCTGTTCGCGCTCAAGCTCGCGCCCGGCGTCTACAACATTCCGGCGGTTCACGCTTCTGCCCAGGCGGTTTTGACCAACACCGCGCCGATGGCGCCTTATCGCGGCGCCGGCCGGCCCGAGGCAACTTTCCTCATCGAGCAGTTGATGGACCGCGCGGCGCAGGTCATCGGCATCGATCCGATCGAGATCCGGCGGCGCAACTTCGTTCCCGCCTCGGCAATGCCGCATAAACTTCATTCTGGAATCGCCTATGACAGCGGCGACTTCACCCGCATCATGGACGATTGCCTGAAGCTCGCCGACTGGAAAAGCTTTCCGAAACGCGCAGCGGAGTCGAAGAAGCATGGCAAGCTGCGCGGCCGCGGCATCGGCTATTTCGTCGAGGAAGCCGCGATCTTCAACGAACGCATGGTGATCCGCTTCGACCCGAGCGGCACGGTCACCGTCATCGCCGGCACGCATTCGCACGGCCAGGGCCATCAAACCGTGTACGCGCAAATGGTGCACGAATGGCTCGGCGTGCCGTTCGAATCGATCAGCTTCATCCAGGGCGATACGAGCGAGGTCGCGGTCGGGCGCGGCACCTATGGTTCGCGCAGCATGCATGTTGGCGGCAACGCGCTTAAACGCGCCGCCGACGCCATCATCGACAAGGCCAAACCGATGGCAGCAATGATGATGGAAGCGGCCGTCGGCGATATCGAATTCAAGGATGGCAGTTTCCACATCGTCGGCACCGACCGCGCGCTGCCGCTGACCGCGGTGGCCCAGTCGCTGCACCGGCCAATGTTCCTGCCGCCTCAGTTCGACGTTGGCCTCGAAGCTTCGGGCACGTTCGCGGCCGAACCCTCGAACTATCCCAATGGCTGCCACATCTGCGAAGTCGAGATCGATCCGGAGACCGGTGTCGTCACGCTGGTGCGTTACGCTTCGGTCGGCGACGTCGGCAAGATCGTGAACAAGCTCCTGTGCGAAGGCCAGATCCACGGCGGCGTAGCGCAGGGCGTCGGCCAGGCGCTGATGGAATCGATCGTGTTCGATGCCGACGGGCAACTCGTTACTGGAAGCTTCCAGGACTATGCGATGCCGCGCGCCGACGATTTTCCGACGCTCGTCTCGGAACTGACTGAAGTGCCGGCGACGACCAATCCGCTCGGCATCAAGGGCGCAGGCGAGGCCGGCGCAACCGGCGCACCGCCGGCCGTTATCAGCGCCATTCTCGATGCGCTCCGGCCGCTCGGCATCGATCAGATCGACATGCCGGCAACCCCGAACCGCATCTGGCACGCGATCCACGCCCGCAACGGCGCGAAAGTAGCCGCCGAGTAGATCAAAAAACATCGTTTAAAGCGCGACAGGCGGCGTCGACCTGTTACTCGGCAGGCTCTGGTAGCGCCTCATGCGGCGCCGTGCGATCCAGCAAGGTAACCGGAGCGCGGCTCAACCCGAACAGGAAGACCGCCACGATTAAATACGCGATAGCAACGATTGGAGTGACCGCGATACCGACCTGTTCACCGTGCATGAAGCCGAAGAAGGTGAGGATGGCACCGGCAAGCGCGAACGCCGAGGCGTTGATGAACTTCTTGTCGATGACGAAGGCGCCGATCGCGGCAAGGACCAGTCCGGTCAAGATAGAGCCGCCGCCCATGACCTTGAGACCCGCATAGAGAACGCCGTTATTGGCCATTTTGTCCAAACCGACGGTCGCCGCGTCGGTGCCCGCCGCATGCAGCACCCCGTCCAGCTGCACCGAGCCCCAAGCGGCAAGATGCGGCGTCAGCGCCAGTACGATAGCGGGCGCGTGGACCTTCGGCGTGCTTTGGAACGCTTGCGCACCGATCAGCATGCCGATGTAGAGCAGGATCGGGTAAATCGCCACGACCGGTATGATGGCCAGCAGCAGCGAGATCACGCCGAACCAGGACAACACGATCACCATGATGCCGGTCGCCGCGGAGTAGCCGATGCGGCCGCCCATCGCCTTCCAGCCGGGATGACCGATGTAGACTGCGTTGATGAAAGGATTGCCCATGAGGCAGCCAATCAAGCTGATGACGCCGTCGGCGGTCAGCACGCGCGTCGTCGGAAACGCATCGCCGGCGGCCTCCGCGCTCTCGACGTTGTCCATCGCTTCGACCAGATCGTAAATGCCGAACGGGATGGCGGTAATCAGGATGACGCCGAGATATTCAAAGCCGGAGAAGATGTGGTTCACGGCAGGCAGCGGCACCGAGAAGCCGAAATTCGTGAAAGCGCTGGTAACACCCGTGGTGCTCAGCCCGCCGTAGTTGAGGCCGAAGAGGTTGGAGCCCCACGCAATGATCATTCCCACCGCGATGGCCACAAGTCCGGCAGGAATGCCTTTGGGATAGCGAAATCCGCCGAACCAGCTCACCAGGATGACGGCAAAGCAGCTCAGGCCGATCACCGGCGTCATGTACATTTCCAACGCCGGACGCATGGAGATGAACGTGATCGATACACCGGCCAGCGTGCCGAGCAAGGCCGCGCGCGGCGTGATCTTGCGGATCAGCGGAGCGATGAAGCCGCCGATCATCAGGATGAAGCTCTGGAAGAACACCCATGTCAGTCCGGCTTCCCAACCCTTGATCGGATCTTTGGTCGCCAGCGTGATCGGCAGCATGATCACGAAGGTGACGATGAACATGTGGGGCACGCTGATGCCGGACGGCAGCGCGCAGACGTCGCTGCGGCCGGTTTGCTTGGCGAGTCGGTAAGCCAGGTACGCATAGTAAAACGTCGACAGACACAGCATCAGGCCGACCGCCGGCAGGATACGGCCGAATACGATCGAGTCCGGCATCTTGATCACGAACCGCAACAGGATCGTGAGCGTCAGCATGTTGGTGAGAATGTTGGTGCCGAAGCCGAAGAAGGCATTCCAGTCGCCGGGCGTAAACAGGCGTGGGCGAAACGCCGAAGTCGACGTCATGGTCATCGCAGGCTCCTTTTCATGGCGAGCCGCATCCAAAAGCGCCAGTCAATGCCCACGGGCCCGGCACCCGTGCCGTTGCATCGGCAAAGAGTTTTTGGTGAGAAGCGCCCCGCCCCCCAAAATCGACGTTGTCCGCAATCGTCCCTGATTGCGTTCTCAACCTCGCAAGCCGCGTGCCAACCGTGGCGGGAGCGTTTGGGACGACGAGTGCGATCGAGAAACCGATGAGTGTGCAGAAGAATTAGCGCTCCCGCGTATGGACTGCGCAATGGTTTGTCGCTTGCTGCATCGCAAACGTGCAAATTGCGAATCCACAGCGGCGACCAAATAACGGTCAGTGCCTGTCAAAAAAACAGCACCTACCGTTGCGCACCGAAGCGCGTTGGAAGACGCGCGATGCCGCAATCAGACGGCAGCTCGGACCGGATAGCCGATTGACGCCAGCGAGTTCAGCAACGGCGTCGACGCGGCGACTGAGCCGAAAATGCCGCCCTGCGCCTTGATCATGGCGAGCCCGGCGGCGTGGAATTCCGGGAAGTACGAGCCGCAGCAATCCGACAGCACGATGCAACGGAAGCCGCGGTCGTTGGCTTCGCGCACCGTGGTATTCACGCACACTTCCGTGGTCACGCCGCAAACAAACAGCGTGTCGATGCCGCGGTTGCGCAGCATGAGTTCGAGGTCGGTCTGATAGAAGGCGCCTTTGCCGGGCTTATCGATCACCGGCTCGTCCTGCAGCGGATAAAGCTCCGGAATGATGTCGTGCCCGGGTTCGCCGCGCACCAGGATACGGCCCATCGGACCGGGCGCGCCGATCCGCGTCGACGGATCGCCGCGTTCGACTTTGTGCGGCGGCGCGTCGGAAAGATCGGGCCGGTGCCCTTCCCGCGTATGAATCACCAGCATGTCATGTTGGCGAGCGGCCGCGAGAACTTGGCGAAGCGGCGCAACGGCCGCTTGCAGCCGTGAAACGTCGTTGCCAAGGGCCTCACCGAAGCCGCCGGGCTCGAGAAAATCCCGCTGCATGTCGATGATCACGAGCGCGGCGCGGTCGAGATCAACGGAAAGCGGCGCCGGCTCGGCATCAAAAGTTACTTTCGGCATCTCGGGCCTCCCTGCAATCGCATCGGCGAAGGATATGGTTGGCTGGTGCAAGATTGGGGCCAGAGCGAGCCTGTGCTCAATTTTTGAGCTTATTTTGCTTTGAAGCGCTTCCCGCCCGACGTCGTCTGCCCGGCGTCCGGAGCATGCTTCATGGATTCAATGACTTAACGTGCGACGTGGGGGCGCCGCGTTGTGGCACGCGGCTTGCGGAAACACTCCTGACACAACACCGCGCCAGCCGGGTCGGGAGGCTTCGAATGAAGCGCCGCGAGTTTCTGAAATCCGTGACCGCACTTACCGCCGCCAGCGCCGTTTCAGCGCCTGCGATCTGGTCCCCGGCGAAAGCCCAATCGCGCGGCGAGACGCTGCTGTTGATCACCGAAAACGGCCCCAACAATCTCGACATTCACGGCGTGGGCACTAACCGGCCGGGCTACGAGGCCTCGTGGAATTGTTATGACCGGTTGATCACTCACGAGAAGAAAACGCTTCCCGACGGCTCGCAGTCGTACGATCGCGACAAGCTAAAGCCTGAACTCGCCGAAGACATGAACGTCGGCGATATGTCGGTGACGTTCAAGCTCCGCAAGGACGCGAAATTTCAGGACGGCACTTCGGTCACGGCCAAAGACGTGAAATGGTCATTCGACCGCGCCGTCACCGTCGGCGGATTTCCGACCGTTCAGATGAAAGCGGGCTGGCTGGTCAAGCCCGAGCAGTTCGTCGCCGTCGACGACACCACGTTTCGAGTCGATTTCATCAAGAAGGACCGGCTGACTATGCCCGATCTCGCTGTGATCGTGCCGGGCGTCTACAATTCGGAACTTCTTAAGAAGCACGTCACCGAGAAAGACCCTTGGGCGCTCGACTACACCAAGAGCAACACTGCCGGCAGCGGCGCCTACAAAGTGACAAGCTGGAAGCCCGGGGTCGAGACCGTCTATGAGCGCTTCGACGGCTGGGTTGGCGGCAAGCTGCCTCAGCTCAGGAAGATCATCTGGCGCACCATTCCGGCGGCCGGCAATCGCCGTGCGCTGATGGAGCGCGGCGACGCCGACATCTCATTCGACCTGCCGGCGAAAGATTTCTCCGAGATGAAGAAGGAGACCAAGCTTAAGCTGATCGCAAATCCGATCAGCAACGGCATGTACAGCGTCGACCTGAACGTGGTGAACCCGCCATTCAATAACGAGAAGGTTCGGCAAGCGGTAGCTTACGCGATCCCCTATCAGAAGATCATCGATGCGGCGATGTTCGGGATTGCCAATCCGCTGTTCGGCGGCAAATCAAACGATGTTTCGACAATCGACTGGCCGCAACCCACCGCTTACGTCACCGATATGGAAAAGGCTAAGGCGCTGATGCAGGAAGCGGGCGCCAGCGGCATCGATACCACAATCTCATTCGATCTCGGCGACGCCGTAAACTCCGAGCCGATCGCCACGCTGATCCAGGAAAGCCTCGGCCAAATCGGCATCAAGACGACCATCAACAAGATTCCGGGCTCGAACTGGCGGAGCGAGATGGCGAAGAAGTCGATGCCGATGATGGTCAACTTCTTCTCCGGCTGGCTGGACTACCCGGAATACTTCTTCTTCTGGTGCTACTCCGGTCAAAACGCGATCTTCAACACGCCGAGCTACGTGAACAAGGACATGGACGCGCTGATCGACGGCGCCCGCGAAGCGGCCGCCGCCGATGCGAAGAGCAAATACGACACCGACGTCGAAGGTTTCATTTCCAAAGCCTGGCATGAGGTGCCGCGTATTCCGCTGTTCCAGCCGCATCTCAAAGTCGCAACCCAGCAGAACATCTCCGGCTACTGTTACTGGTTTCACCGTCAAGTCGACTACCGCTCGCTCGTCAAAGCGTGATGACCCGAAGTCGGGCGAAACAACGCTGGCGCCATGCTCGTTAGCATCTTGCGCCGCTTCGTCACCGTGATCCCGACGCTGATCGGGGTCATCATCGTGACGTTCCTGCTGACCCGTGTGCTGCCCGGCGATCCGGCGGTGTATTTCGCCGGACCAGCGGCGACGCCTGAATCGATTGCGGATATCCGAAAATCGCTCGGCCTCGACCAGCCGCTGCCGGTGCAGTTCCTGCGTTACGTTGACGATCTCGGGCACGGCAATCTCGGTAATTCACTCGCCACCGGCCAACCGGTCGTGACCGAGATCGTCTCCCGGCTGCCGGCGTCGGCGGAGCTCACGCTGTTCGGTCTGATCATTTCCATCCTGATCGCCGTTCCGCTCGGCATTCTGGCCGCCGTAAAGCAGGGCTCCTGGATCGACCACACTTGCCGCGTGGTGGCGACTGCCGGCGTTTCGCTGCCGGTATTCTTCACCGGTCTGCTGCTGGTCTACGTGTTCTATTTCCTGCTCGGATGGGCGCCGGCGCCGCTCGGCCGCCTCGACGTGTTCTTTTCGGCGCCGCCCCAGGTCACGGGTTTTTATCTGATCGACAGCCTGATCGCCGGCGATTTCCAGACGTTCCGCGCGTCGCTCAGTCAACTCATACTGCCCGGAGCGACGCTCGCGATCTTTTCGCTGGCGCCGATCGCCCGCATGACCCGCGCGTCAATGCTTGAAGTGCTCGCCTCCGATTACGTGCGCACCGCTCGCGCCAGCGGCTTGTCGTCCTACACCGTCATCATCACCTACGCGTTCCGCAACGCGATGCTGCCGGTCATCACCACGCTCGGCATGGTGTTCTCGTTTCTGCTTGGCGCCAACGTGCTGGTGGAGAAGGTCTTCGCCTGGCCCGGCATCGGCTCGTTTGCAGTTGAAGCGCTGATCGCATCCGATTTCGCACCGGTGCAGGGCTTCGTGCTCACCATGGCGGTGCTGTACGTCACGCTTAATCTCATCATCGACATTCTTTACGGCGTCGTCGACCCGCGCGTGAGGCTCGAAGCATGACCGACATCGCGGCAACGACCCGGCCGGCGACCGGCTTTGGCGCGCTGCTCCGTCATGCGCGCTACGTCATCGGCGAGAACCCGGTCACCGGACTTGCCTTCGGCCTGTTCGTGCTGATCATAGTCGCGGCGCTGATCGGTCCGTGGATCGTTCCGCACGATCCGCTCGCGAGCGACACCGCCGCCGCCCTCAAGCCGCCCTCGGCCGGACACTGGTTCGGCACCGACCAGCTCGGTCGCGATATTTTCAGCCGCGTCGTCGTCGCCACGCGGCTCGATTTCACCATTGCCGTGGCTTCGGTTGTGCTGGTGTTTCTCATGGGCGGACTTGCGGGCGTCGCCGCGGGCTATTTCGGCGGCTGGACCGACCGCATCGTCGGCCGCATCGCCGATACCATCATGGCGTTTCCGCTGTTCGTGCTCGCCATGGGGATCGTCGCGGCGCTCGGCAACACGGTGCAGAACATCGTGCTGGCGACCGCGATCATCAACTTCCCGCTTTATGTACGGGTCGCCCGCGCCGAGGCCAACGTGCGCCGCGAAGCCGGCTTCGTCGAAGCCGCGCGGCTTTCCGGCAACAGCGAATGGCGAATCGTCGCGTTTCAGATTCTGCCGAATGTCTTTCCCATCCTGGTGGTGCAGATGTCGCTCACCATGGGCTACGCCATTCTCAACGCCGCAGGATTGTCCTTCATCGGGTTCGGCGTTCGGCCGCCGACGCCGGAATGGGGGATCATGGTGGCGGAAGGCGCCGCCAATATCATCTCCGGCGAATGGTGGATCGCATTCTTCCCCGGCGTCGCGCTGATGGTCGCCGTGTTCTGCTTCAACCTGCTCGGCGACGGGATGCGCGACATCGTCGATCCGCGGAGGCGGACATGACCGTGGCGCCGGCGCTGAGCGTCGAAAATTTGTCGATCGAGTTCCGCACCCGCTCCGGAATCGTCCGTGCGATCGATAACGCAAGCTTCGCCGTCGCCAAGGGCGAGACGATCGCGCTCGTCGGGGAGTCGGGATCGGGCAAATCGGTTACCGCTTATGCGGTCATGGGTATCCTCGATCCCGCCGGACGCGTCACCGGCGGAAAAGCCATGCTCGGCAGTCTCGACCTCATTTCGGCAAAGCCCAGCCAGCTCGCCGAAATACGGGGACGCGAAATCGCGATGATCTTTCAGAATCCGCGCACCGCGCTCAATCCGATTCGTCCGGTCGGACGCCAGATCGCCGACGTGCTCATTCGCCACGGCAATGTGCCGGGCCGGGAAGCGCCGGCCCAGGCCATCGAGATGCTGCGCGCGGTCGGCATCACCGATCCGGCGCGCCGCGCCAAGGCCTATCCGTTCGAAATGTCCGGCGGCATGTGCCAGCGCGTCATGATCGCGATTGCGCTGGCCGCCAAGCCGTCGTTGTTGATCGCCGACGAGCCGACGACGGGTCTCGACGTGACCACGCAGGCCGTCATCATGGATCTGATTTCCGACCTCGCGACCGAACTCGGGATGGCAACGATCTTCATCACCCACGATCTCGCGCTCGCCGGCCAGCGCGCCGCACGCATTGTCGTCATGCACGCCGGCCATGTGGTCGAGAGCGCGCCGACCCGAGAGCTGTTTGCGCGTCCGCGTCATCCTTATACCGCGGAGCTGATCGCCGCTACGCCTGACTCCGCCGCGAGCCTCGATGAACTGGCGTCAATCCCGGGCTCGCTGCCCGATCTGCGCCGGACCGATCTGCCGCCGTGCCGCTATTCCGAACGCTGTCCGCGCAAGATCAGTGCGTGCGACCAGCCGCTGCCGCGGCCGGAAGCAGAGGCCGCGCATAATGTCGCCTGCTGGAATCCGCTGCCGATGAGCCCGTCATGACCGCCCTCCTCGACGTCGTCGAATTTTCCAAGCTATTTCCCGTTGGCGGAACTGCTGGAGCGCTGGGCGTCACTGCGGCGCCGGTTTGCCGGCGGCGCGGAGAAATTACCCAAAGTGCACGCGGTCGATGACGTGAGCTTCGTCATCAACAAAGGCGAAACGGTCGGATTGGTCGGCGAGTCAGGCTGCGGCAAGTCGACGTTAGTACGCGCCCTGACCCGCCTGATCGACGCCAGCGACGGCAGCGTAAAGCTTGGAACCCGCGAGCTGTCGCTCACCCCGGCGCGCGAGTTTGCCCGCGATCCCGATCGCGCCCGCATTCAGATGGTGTTCCAGGACGCCGGCGACAGCGTCAATCCACGCTTCACCGCCTTCGACGCCATCGCCGATCCGCTGCGCCGCCTGCGCAAATTGCGCGGCGAAGCGCTCACGAAAAAAGTCGAAGCGGTGGCGTCTCAATGTGGCCTGCCGCTGCAGCTCTTGTACCGCTTCCCACATCAGCTATCGGGCGGCCAGCGCGCCCGCGTCGGCATCGCCCGCGCTATCGCCGTCGAGCCTGACCTCCTGGTGCTCGATGAGCCGACGGCGGCGCTCGACGTTTCCGTTCAGGTGGTCATTCTTCAGCTCCTGCAGCGGCTGAAGCACGAATTCGGCATGAGCTATCTGTTCGTTTCCCACGACCTTTCCGTGGTGCGGCTGATTTGCGATCGCGTGCTGGTGATGTACCTCGGCAAGATCGTCGAATCCGGCCCTGCCGCCGAGGTCTTCGAGCACCCGCTGCACCCCTATACCCAGGCGCTGGTCGCCGCCGTGCCGCGGTTCGACGCCAACGGCAAGGAGCGGCTGCGGCTGACCGGCGAGCCGATGAGCCCGATCGATCCCGATCCGAATGTATGCCGCTTCTACAGCCGCTGTTCTCGCGGGACCGAAACGTGCGAAACTGCGATGCCGGCGTTGCGCCGGTTCGGCGAGCGCCAGGTTGCGTGTCATTTCGCCGAGGAATTTCTGCCGCAGCATAAGTCAGAGCATGGCCCGGAAGATAAACCAGAAGCAGAACAAGAATCGGTCGGCAAAACCGGTTAGGCTTTCCCGATACGCCAAACCGCCCGCCCGTCTAAAAAGCGCGGCCAAGACATCACCCAAGACATCGCGCAAGACATCGCGAAAAAATCGCACGGCCACCGCCGCGAAACGGGCGGATGTCATCGACACGCTGGTCGCGGCAAGCGCGCAGGCGCTTTCGCTACCGATCGATCCGGCGTGGCGCGCCAGTGTCAAGCGCAATCTGCACGTGATCCTTAAGCATGCGGCGCTGGTCGACCAGTTTTCGCTGCCCGACGACGTCGAGCCGGCGCCGGTGTTCCGTGCTTGAGACAGCGGCACGCGATTTCACCTGGAACACGGCCGCTGAAATCGTCGCAGCGCTTGATGCCGGCCGCGCCAGCGCACTGAGCATCGTCGAGGCGACGCTCTCGCGTATCCGCTCCTGCGATCCGCTGCTCAATTCCTTCACCGCAATTACCGAGCAGCGCGCCCTCCTCCGCGCCCAAGCGCTTGACGATGCGCTGGCGCGCGGCGAGCCGCCGCCACCGCTCGCCGGCGTGCCATTTGCGGTCAAAAATTTGTTCGACATCGCTGGCCTCGCGACCATCGCCGGCTCGAAGATCAATCGCGACGCTAACACCCGCGATCCGCGACGCGACACTGATCGAGCGCCTCGAAGCGGCCGGCGCCATCCTGGTCGGCGCGCTGAACATGGGTGAGTACGCTTACGATTTCACCGGCGAGAACGTGCACGACGGCCCGTCGCGCAATCCGCACGATCTCAACCACATGACCGGCGGGTTCATCCGGCGGATCGGCCGCGGCGGTCGCCGGCGGTCTCGTGCCGTTGGCGCTTGGATCCGACACCAACGGTTCGATCCGGGTGCCGGCTTCGCTCTGCGGCGTGTTCGGGCTCAAGCCGACGTACGGCCGGCTGAGCTGTGCGGGCGCTTTTCCCTTCGTAACGAGCTTGGATCATGTCGGCCCGCTGGCGCGCTCGGCGCGCGATCTCGCTCTCGCTTACGACACTATGCAGGGCTACGACCC
This sequence comes from uncultured Alphaproteobacteria bacterium, assembly GCA_963831165.1. GTDB lineage: Bacteria > Pseudomonadota > Alphaproteobacteria > Rhizobiales > Xanthobacteraceae > BOG-931. The sequence goes on along the minus strand of CAWHPC010000023.1, from coordinate 191,275 downwards.
GCGCGACCCGGTTTGCGCCGAGCGCGCGCCTGAGCCGGTCACTCCCCTCCTCGACCGCGGCATCGACGGACTGCGCATCGCCGTGGCCGGTGGCTATTTCAAAGGCCTGGCGGCAGAGCCGGTCTACGCCATCGATCGCGCGGCGGTGGCGCTCGGCGCCAACCGCGACATCGAGCTTCCGGAAGTTGAGCGTGCCCGCTCGGCGGCATTCGTCATCACCGCGAGTGAAGGAGCAAGCCTGCACCTCGATCGTCTCCGCAGTCGCGCCGAAGACTTCGATCCCGCCGTGCGCGACCGGCTGATTGCGGGCTCCATGGTGCCGGGCTCGCTGGTGGTAAAGGCGCAAAAATTCCGCCGCTGGTATCGCAGCGAGGTGCTCAAGCTGTTCAGTGAAGTCGACGCAATTTTGGCACCGGCAACGCCATGCACGGCCCCGCTGATCGGGCAACAGACCTTCATGCTCGGCGATGTCGAAATGCCGGTACGGCCCAACCTCGGGCTCTACACGCAGCCGATCTCCTTCATCGGACTGCCAGTCGTCGCCGTGCCGGTGCCGCTGACACCGCTGCCGATCGCGGTGCAGGTCATCGCGGCGCCGTGGCGCGAGGATGTAGCGCTGCGCATCGCCCATGCGCTGGAAATGCAAGGCATCGCCACCGCAATGCGACCCGTGGAATTTTGATCGAACGCCCCGCCCGACTGGAAATACCTGCCGCATTTGCGATGGAGAAAAAAATGGAGATTGACCTGCCGGAGGTCGTCGCCGAAGTGCAAGCCGCGTTCGATCGCTATGAAAAAGCGCTGGATGAGAACGACGTCGCCACACTCAATTCGACATTCCGCAATGATCCGCGGACAATCCGCTACGGCGGCACCGAGAATCTTTACGGCTATGAGGAAATCGAAGCGTTTCGTGTTGCCCGCACGCCGCCTGGCCGGCGCACGATATCAAAGACGGTGATCAGCACTTACGGCCGCGACCACGCCGTCGCCTCGACGCTCTTCCATCGCGCCGCTGTGCCGGGGAAGGTCGGCCGGCAGATGCAGACCTGGGTGCGTTTTCCGGAGGGCTGGCGAGTCGTCGCAGCCCATGTGAGCCTCATCGACGAGCCGAAATGATCGAAGAAATACGGCACGGTGCTTGCACGAAAATCCGGCGCGACGACAGGAGATCGCCATGCTGGTCATGAATCATCCGGTATTTCGCCGGTTCTGGTATCCGGTAATCCCGATCGAGCACCTCAAGACTGGCCCCCAGCGGTTCGAGCTTCTCGGCCAGGCGCTCGCTCTGTTCCTCGATGAGCAAGGTGCGCCGGCGGCCCTCGAGGATCGTTGCTGCCACCGCTCGGCGCACTTGTCGCTCGGCAAGATCGGTGCTGGCTACGTCGCCTGCCCTTACCACGGCTGGCAATACCGGCGCGACGGTCAATGCGTGCTGATGCCGCAATTCCCCGAACGCGTGCCGGGCCCATCGATTCGCGTTAAGGCCTTCCACTGCCAGGAGCGCTATGGCTATGCTTGGGTCGCCTTGGACGAGCCGCTTTACGATATCCCGCGCATTCCGGAAGCGGAGAGCGGCGCTTTCGCCATCGTGCACGAATTCTACGAGACCTGGAACGTCGCCGGGTTACGCGTGATGGAGAACGAACTCGACATGGCACATCCCGGGTTCGTGCATCTCGGCACGTTTGGCACGCCCGACCATCTGCTCGCGCGCGATACCGTGGTCCAGGAATTCGACGGCGGCATGACCTATACAAGCCGCATAGGGGTCAGCGTCGCGCACCACGCGCAAGAGACGGCGAATGAGCGCGTCCTCGATTGCACCTGGTATGCGCCGTTCACGGTGCGCATCCGCATCAACTACACCGACGGCGGCCCGCCGCATCTCATCGTCAATTGTCAGGTGCCGATCGCCAACGACCGCACCCAGTTCGTGCAATTTTGCCTGATCGAGCAGAACCGGGGCATCGATGCCGATAAGGTGGTAGCCTTCGATCGTGCAGTGACCCTTGAAGACAAGGGCGTTCTGGAGACGACCGACCCCGACGTGCCGCTCGATCCGCGCGCCGAACGGCATATGGCCTCTGACGAACCTGGAATTGTCATGCGCCGCGTCCTAAAACGGATCATCGAGCGGGAAGAACGCGCCAATGCGGCGGAGTAGTGGGGAGAAAGAATCCCCATGCCGGAGTTCAGCGCTGCCTAATCACACCGGCAAATCTTGCTGCGCCATGAAGGCGCGCCAGCCGCCGAAGCTGGAAATATCGCGCGCATCCGCGACCGCTTCGGCCTCGACCAAAAAGCCTTTGACCGGACGGCCTTGGTCGAGTTCGAGCGTACCGATCGAGAGCGGCGGCGGCACGGCGGCGACGAAACGGCCGAAAGCGATCTCTGATAGCGCCCAGACTTCGACTTCGATCGCGGCGCCAGCGCCGTTTTTGACTCGCAGCAAACCGGGCTTAGCCGGTTTAGTGCCGGACAACGCATAGAGCCGGTAATGCGGCGCGGTCTTGGTGCGCTCAATGAGCCGGCCGCCGACCGAACGCAATTCGCTGTTGAGCGGCATCCCGGAAAGGTGCGCGCCGACCACCGCGATCGGCACTTCGCCCTCTGCTGGCATTGCGACCGGCGGCACCGACTTCGGCTGCGGCTGTTTGAGGGCGCCGAGCGGCAAACCGCCGGCCCGGTGAAATTCGCGACCCATCGCGGCCAGCGCTGCGTCCCCGCCCGCCGGCGCGAGCAGCGTGACGCCGAATGGCGTGCCGTCGGGCCGCATGCTGGCCGGCACGGCAAGGCCGCACATATCGAGCAGATTGACGAAGTTAGTATAGGTCCCGAGCCGGCTGTTGAGCCCGATCGGATCGGCCAGCACCTGCTCGATAGTGTAGATCGTCGGCGCCGTCGGCAGCACCATCGCATCGATGGCACCGAACGTGTGATCGCGCACGCGTCGCAATTCCTCGAGTTGATAGAAGGCGGCGAACGCTTCTGCCGCCGTGCCGTGGGCGCCCGCGAGCAGCACCTGCCGCGTCACCGGATGGAGCGATTCCGGCGCTGACGCGATCAGTGCGCGCACGGTCAGATACCGCTCGGCGACCCACGGTCCTTCGTAGAGCAACCGCGCCGCCGCGTAGAACGGTTCGATGTCGAACTCAACGACGTTCGCGCCGAGCTCGGCAAATCGCGCCACGGCCGCTTGATACGCCGCTTCCGAGGCGCGATCGCCGAAGAACAGGCGTTGACCCGAAAGCGGCACGCCGAGCCTGACGCCGCTCGGCATTGGCCCAACAGCATGCATCGGGCGTGCGCGCGAAAATGGATCGGCGACGTCGAACCCGGCGACCACGTTTAGCATTGCCGTCGCGTCATCGACCGTCAGCGCGAGAACCGAAACGCAATCGAGCGTGCGGCATGCCGGCACGACGCCGGCCGTGGAAATAAGACCGCGGCTCGGTTTTAATCCGACGATGTTGTTGAATCCGGCTGGCACCCGGCCCGATCCGGCAGTGTCGGTACCGAGCGCGAGCGGCGTCAAGCCCGCCGCGACCGCGATCGCGGAACCTGTGCTTGATCCGCCGGGGATAAGCTTCGGATCAAACAGATTGCGGCAGATTCCGTAAGGCGTACGCACGCCGACAAGACCGGTTGCGAACTGATCGAGATTGGTTTTGCCGAGAATGATCGCTCCCGCCTCGCGCAGCCGCGCCACGCACGCGGCGTCCCGGTTCGGGCGATAGCTGTAAGCGGGACACGCCGCCGTCGTCGGCAATCCCTTGACGTCGATATTGTCCTTGACGGCTACCGGAATGCCAAACAGCGGCAGCGTCCTGTCGCCGTTCTGCGCAAGCTGACGCGCCTCGGCGATGACCTCGGCTTCCTCGCGCAGCGCGATGAAGATCGCCGGGTCGCCGTGTCCGCGAATGCGCGCGAAACTCCGGGCGACAATTTCCTCGGGGGTAGCGGCTCGGTCGCGATAAGCGTTAAGGATTTCGGCGGCCGTCTCGGCCACAGGATGCTCCGTTTTGGCGCGGGAACCGCGTTTGCCGCTCCTTTTGTGACAAATCGTGGCGGTTCTGCAAGTCACGCCGGTTGCACGTGGCCGCCGGGCCGCCTATATTCCGGGCGTTTTCCGGTCATCTTTGATGACGTAAGTGGCTTCGCCCGGACGGGCGGGCGGGGCGCAGAGGAGATTTGGTCATGGCTATCGCGCCCTTGATGCCGAAAGCGACGGCAGTGTGGCTGGTCGAAAACACCGCTTTGTCGTTCGACCAGATCGCGCAGTTCTGCAATCTGCATCCGCTGGAGGTGAAAGCGATCGCCGATGGCGATGCCGCGCAGGGCATCAAGGGTCTGGATCCGATCCTGACCGGGCAACTCACCCGCGAGGAGATTGCCGATGCCGAAGCCCATCCGGACCACCACCTGCACATCGCCGACCCGAAAGTCCGGCTGCCCGAGGCGAAACAGAAGAAAGGCCCGCGCTATACGCCGGTGTCGCGCCGGCAGGACCGGCCCAACGCCATCCTCTGGCTGGTGCGCAATCATCCGGAGTTGAAAGACAGCCAGATCATGCGGCTCGTCGGCACCACCAAATCGACTATCGCGGCGATCCGCGAACGCACCCACTGGAACTCGGCGAACCTCACCCCGCTCGACCCGGTCACGCTCGGGCTTTGCTCGCAGATAGATCTCGATCTCGAAGTTCAGCGCGCTGCGAAGGAGAAGCCGGTGCCAGTCGAAACCCACGGTGCGACGCTGCTTCCAGCGTCAGTCACCACGGCGCCAAAAGAAGAGCCGGAGCCGGAGCCTGCCGTCGCGGCCGCCGCGGCGAAAAAGTCGGAGGACCTCAACGTCGAGGCCGTGTTCGCCAAGCTCAAGCAGCTCGGCGGCAAGAGCGAGTGATCAGGGGCCGTCTTTACTTCTGCGCGTCGGCGTAGGGGTAGATCATGTCGCCGGTCTTGTATTCCGGCGGCCAGAGGACGGGCTCAACCTTGCCGTTGGCGAACTGCTGGAAATCGTTTGGCGCCACGTTCTGGAATTGCGTGAACATGGTGCGCCCCCGCGTCCATTCCCCGTCGGCACCGAATTGGACTTCGCCGACGACGGTCTCAAATTTGTGGCTGTGGATGTAGGCGCCGAGCTTGTCGGGATCGAGGCTCTTGGTTCCTTCAACCGCCTGCGCCAGCACCTGTCCCGGCGGCATAGCCAAACGGCACAAAGCCATAACCGAGCGGATCGATTTTCTCGCCTACCGCGATGGCGCGATAACGCTTGAGCACATCGGCGACACCCGGGAAATTGAAAGCCGGCGCGGGCACGAAGCTTTGCATGATGACGACACCGTCAAGAATCGGACCAAGCTGTGTCTTGATCGGCGTGATCAGCAATCCAATCATGGTGCCGCCGAACATTTTCGGCTTGAGCCCGATCTCGTGCGCGGCCCGGACAATGCCGACCGTGTCGGGCGGATACGCGGCTATGAACACGACGTCGGGATTCACGGCCTGAATGGCGCGCACGGTCGGCGCAAAATCCGTGGTCGCCGGCGGATAGCTCTTGTCATAAACAATCTTGAAACCGTCGGCCGTGGCGTTCTCGCGCGCGCCGTCTGCCGAGGTGCGCGCGAACTCGGCGTCGCCCGACAGCATCGCGACCGTCTGCGGCTTCGGCTTCTGCGCCGCGGCAAGAGCGAAAAAGCCCTTTGTGAACGCTCTCACTCCGTCCGGGCCGGTCGACAGCATCGAGAAATATTTTGGATAGTTGAAATGGCGGTTGATGCTGACCGCCATCATGCTGATGGTCAGTCTGTTGTTTTCAACAATGACCGGCATTGCCGCCGCAACCATGTTGGTGGCGTAGGGACCGAGCAGCAAATCGACTTTGTCGATGTTGATGAGCTTGTTGTAGATGCCGGGCACGTTCGACGGGTTGCTCTGGTCGTCGTAGAAGACCAGATCGACCGGGCGACCGAGAAGGCCGCCTTTGGCGTTGACGTCGTCGCGCCACAGCTGCAGCGCGAGCAGCAGCTGCTTGCCGTTCTGCGCCACCCCGCCGGTCAGAGCCATGCTGAAGCCGACCTTGATCGGATCGGCCGCCATCGCCGGCGCGGAGACCAGCACAAAGAGCGGCGACAGCTGCAAAAGCTGCGCGCCAAATGGCCAGCATGGACGTTCTCCCGGACTTTCTCGCTCTCCGCCTGACGCGGAGAATTCTTAATGCATCATCTCGTCGCCCGGCATGACGCCCCACAGGTTAGAGGCAGAGGGATCCTTCTCCCAGACTTTCGGCCGCTGCGGATTGTCGCGGTGCCAGGGCCGCGGCTCGAAATAGCCGAGCGCCTCATTGACCTGATCGAGCTCGGCGAAGGTCTCGGTGATGAGACCGTTGGGCGCGCGATGATAGGCAAAGAGATTGTGGCCGATGCCGTGCCGGCCAGGTCCCCACAGGAGCTTGTAGCCGTGCAGACTGAGGAAGTCGCAGGCCTCATGCATGTGACCCCAATCGCGCAGCTCGAAGGCCGTGTGGAAGTGGCGGTTCGAACCGGTCTCCATCAGGTTGATGGAGTGATGATCCGGCCCGCAGCGCAGGAACGAGAAGAAGTCGGCCATCCAGTCGGATTCGCGAAAGCCGAGCACGTCGCAATAGAACTTGGTGACGTGCTTCACGTCGGCAACGTGGAAGGCAACGTGGCCGAGCTTGTGCGGCACGATGCCCTTGCTTTGGAACTTCTGATGCGAGAAGGCGTCGCGCTTGAACACCTCCATGATCGTGCCCTTCGGGTCGGCGAAGGTGACCATGTCGGCGATCGACGGCTCCGGATCCTTTTTGCGGGTTGTCTTGACGCCATGGGCCGCGACCTGCTTCTCAAACTCGCCAAGATCGGCATCGGTCGCGATCTGGAAACCCAGACGCAGGCACTCGGCCTTCGGGCCGCGCTGCAGCACCACGGAATGGTGATCGATAGTGGACGCCAGATAAGCCTTGTCCTTTTCCTTGGCGGCGAGCGTGAGCCCGATGATGTCGGTGTAGTACTCGATCTGCTGGTCGAGATCGGGAGTCTCATAGCTGGCGTGCGCGATCTTGCTGACGCGGATCATCTTACTCTCCTCTTTCAATTAGCGGGCCCTTTTGACCCTTTACCGTTGTTTGACTCGCGTGGCAGCGAGCTGATGACGTCGATCATAGCGGTGCCGTCGCAGTCGGACAGCCCCATCGCTACAAAGCGCTCGAATAGTTCGGCGGTGCGATCCAGCAGCGGCGTTGCCACGCCGACCTCGTCGGCAAAACTGCCGATCATGTCGATGTAGTGTTGCAGCCCCGGTATCGTTCCCTGCACCGGTTTGAAACGGCGCTCCGCCATCCACGGCGCGCGAATGCCGAACTGGGTCGAGCCGCCGCTGCCGGTCGCGATCGCCTTGATCATCAGCGGCACGTCCACGCCGGCTTTGACACCGAGCGCCATCGCTTCCGCCGTCGCCGCGATGTGGATCGCCACCAGCAGGTTGTTGATCAGCTTGACCCGGCTGGCCGCACCGAATGGGCCGAAATAGATGCACGAATCGGCAAACCCGGCCACCACCGGCTCGATCTTTTTACTGGCCTGCTCATCGCCCGCGAGATAGACCACGGCTTTTCGCGCCGACACCATGCCCGGCGTGCCGGAAACTTCACCATCGATAAAGGCCGCGCCCTTGTGCGCGAGCGGCCCAATCTGCCGCGCCTTGACTGGAACCGGATAGGAACCGAGTTCGACCACGACCTGACCCGGCCGTGCCGTCTGCACCAGACCGCGGGGCCCTTGGACGACTTCCTCAAGCGCTTCATCTGAGGGCAGGCAGGAGAACACTACGTCAGCCTGTTCGCCGACTTCCGCCGGCGAGCGCGCCGGCACGCCGCCGATCTGCTCGAATTCGGCGAGCGAACCGCGCCGAAAGCCGACCACGCGGTAACCGCTCTTGATCAGGTTTTGCGAGATCGGCATTCCAATCTTGCCGACCCCGACGAAGCCAACCGTCTGCATGTCGGTATCCAATCCTTACGCGACCTCAACGGACTGATCGGACAGGTTGACCCGCAAACCCAACGTCCCCTCCATGATCGTCCATTCCTTCAAGTCAAAAGTTCGCAGCCCGTTTTTTACGAACGGGTCCGCTTCCGCCAACGCGCGCGCCTCTTCCATGCTCGCCGTTCTTAAGATAGTTAACCCGGCCCCGGTCGGCGGCCCGGCGCCGTCGGCCAAGGGGCCCGAGGCAAACAAGAAACCACGCTGTTCCAGCCCGATCATGTATTCCAGATGCTCGGGGAGGAGCGCCTTTAGCTTCTCGGGCGTTGGCGAAGGCTTCGAGATGACGGCGTAGAACTTTCGCCGCAACATTTTCTGCGTGAGCCGGGCGATGCGCTCATCCACATTCATCGTGTTCCCGGTCCTCCCTGACAGACTTATTTGGCCGCATGGTTTGCTGTTCCGGCGCGCTCTGTCAACATGCCGGATTTACTATTATGAAGTTGCTTTCTTCATCGGGAATTCAAGTGCGTATCGGCCCTTAAAGCCGCGAGTAAGAAAGCATATCACAACCGTCAGGCTGCATGGCCGGCATATTGTCCGTCGACGTAGATAAGCGGATCCACATCGCCATTCATAGCCGTGGAGATGATCCGGCCCATGAAGATGGTATGGCTCCCGTATTCCAGCGCCTTATCCTTGCGGCAGATAATCGCAGCCTGGGCATCGATCAGGATTGGGGCCGGAGCGTTCGTGTCCCAGTTACCGACATTGAAGCGGCTTTCCGGGCTGGCGCCACCACTGCAAGTCCGCGAAATATCCACGTGCGCGCGGCTAAGGATATTGATCGCAAATTCGTTCGCCCCGTTGAGCGCTTGGTGGAACGCTGCCGACCGATTGACGCAAACCAGCATGGAAGGCGGCTCCATGCTGAGCGCGCTGACGGCGGTAGCGGTCATTGCATAATTTCGTCCGTCGTAACGGCAGGTCACTACGCTCACCGAGCTTGCCAGGCGGCGGAGCGCGAGCTTCGCATTGGCCATGAGCCGCTCGCCTTGGCGACCGTCGTCGCCCGCGCGTCCAGTGCCGCTTAAACTCCTGCCTTGAAGCTGAGCGTTCATCATCGGCTGCGCACTCAATAAAGACCGACCGGATCGAGCCCGAGCCGTTGCTGGCCGTACATCGACGCGATCGGTTCCCAGTCGAGACTAAGATGGAGAGCCGCGGCATTGGCGTCGCGCCAGAAGCGTTGCAGCGGCGCGGCAAGGTCGCTCCCAGCCGCGCCTTCCTTTGCGAACAGGTCGTTGACGACGGAGACCGACTGTTTGGCGGCAAAGCCCTGGTTGCGGCGGATGGAGATGCGCTCGCCGAGTTCCAACGGGACCCCGCGGCGGACTTTGTCTTCGGCGGCGGTAACGCTCGTGAGCAGCAGCGTGAACGCCGACTCGATGGTCGCCGACGCTGCGCCAATCTTGCTCTGGATCAGCGGCGAGTTCGCCATCGGCACGATCATGCCCGGCTTCGCCGCACGCACCTTGGTCTGTGCCATCTGAACGAAGGCATCGAGCGCACCCTGCGCCATGCCGAGGACCGGCGAGACCAGCGCGGTCGGCCCGAACGTCGTGAAGCCGAACTTGCTCATGTTGTTGTCGTCGATCTCTTTGCCCGGCACCGTTCCGGCAACAATGTCGGCAAATCGGATCATCCGGTGGTCCGGAACAAAGACCGGCTTTTCGATGCGCACGCTCTTGCTGCCGGTGCCCTGCAGTCCGCTGGTGAACCAGGTGTCCTGATCGACCACCATGTCGCCGATCGGCACCAGACACCACATGACGTCCGGCGGACCCTTGGCGTTTTGCAGCACTGCGCCGAGCATCAGCCACTGGCTGTTCTCGCAATTGCTCGCGTAGGGCCACGTGCCAGCGAGTTTGATGCCGCCCGGGACGATTTCGCACTCTTTGCTCGGAAGATAAGAACCGGCGACCAAATCGTCAGGGTCGCTCCACACATCCCGCTGCGCTTCGAGCGGAAAGTACGACATCATCCACTGGTAACACATCGCCAGCGAGCCGCACCAACCAGTACTGCCGCAGACCGAACCCAGCTCGAATGCGACTTGCGCCAATTCTGTGAGACCGTATTCGAACCCGCCGAACCGTGCCGGCCGCACCAGCTTGGTGAGCTCGGCGTCGCGCAAATGGTCCATGGTCTTCTTCGAGACCCGCCGGTTCATCTCGGTATCCCGCGCGGCATCGCGGAAGATCGGCTTCAGTTGGCGGGCCCGATCGAGCAAGACCGAAAATTCGGTTCTGTCCTGCTTGGCGGCAAAAGGCACAGTCTTGGCTGCTAACTGCACGTTTTCCTCCATCAGATGTTGTTCTGACGCGACGCTCCCACCTCGACCCAGTGTTGACAAATTGAGTTTTCCGACTTGAAGTATCGGCCAGGCCGATGGTTGGGGCCGCGAATTAAATAATTGATATTTATGCAGAATTTCGACCTCAATCTGCTCACGTCGCTCGATGCGCTGCTCGCGGAAAAGAACGTGACGCGCGCGGCAAAAAAGATGCACGTCACCCAGTCGACGATGAGTGGCATCTTGCGGCGGCTGCGCGAGCAATTCGACGACGAACTCCTGGTGCGCAACGGCCGCCGCTACGATCTGTCGCCGTTTGCGCAATCGCTGGCGATATCGGTCCGTCAGACGATCCTGCAAATCGATTCGACGATCTCGGCAAAGCCGCTGTTCGAACCGCAGAAGGATCGCCGCCGCTTCCGGATCATGGCGTCCGATTACAGCACGATGGTTTACCTGTCGGCGGTATTCCGGCGCATCGAGAAACAGGCGCCCTATCTCAGCTACGACATCGTGCCGATCAATTCGCCGCTCGATCATGTACGCAGTGGCGCGGTTGATCTGTGCGTAACCGGCAATCCGTACAGCCAGGTCGAGGCGGCAGGCGACGAACTGCTGCGTTCCGATCTGCTGTTTTCGGAAGTCTATAGCTGCGTCGTGGACGAGGATCATCCGCTGCGCGGCATCGTCACGTTGGACCAGCTGTTCGAATTCCCGCACATAATGGCCCAATTTACCGGCGTGACGATGCAAACGAGCGAACTGCGAGTCGGCAGCACAAGAAAGCGCGCCAATCCGGTGATGAATGTTTCGAGCTTCAACGTCATTCCGGCGCTGGTGCGCGGCACGAGTTCGGTCGGCATTTTGCCGAGCCGCATGATGGAGATGGCGCTCGGCTGGTCGGGTTTGCGCACGCTCGCCGTGGCGTTCGAAATGCCGTCGTTCACTGAACATCTGATCTGGCATTCGCGATTTGCCTATGACGCGGGGTTCTGTTGGTTGCGCAGTGTCATGCTGGGAGCGACATAGCGAGACCTTCTAGGCGACCGACTTGCCCGGTCGCTCTTCGCCCGGCCGTTTGCCTTGTTCGTGGACCTCGTATCCGGCGTCTTCTAGCGAAGCGACCCCGAAATAACCAAAGACGGCCCGGACCGGCTGGTCGCCGGTGTTCCGAAATCCATGCCATTCCTCGCGGGGGGCAAACACCACATCGCCTGGCTTCATGGGGATTTCGCGGCCCTCTATCAGATGACAGCCATGACCCTCGAACACATAAAAAAACTCATCGCCGTGATGATGTTTGTGCAGGAGATGGGCGGCGCCGGGCACGAACGTGCTTTGCCCGACAACCAGCGATCGGGCTTTCGCGGCCTTCGCGTCCACCAGCCATCGGGCAGCGACGTGCAGGAAGCCGAGTTCGGGGCGATGGAACGGGACGTTTTCCACTTTCTCCAAATGCGTGATCAACAATTCAGCGTTCGGCGGGCCGGCAGCTCGCTCGACCGCAATGCTTCCCTGGATCAGCAACAGTTGCAAACCGTCGTCGCGCGCCCGCACCTCAGCAGCACTGCCGCCTGGCACAAAGATCACCGATCCGTGGCGAAGATTGGCGCTCACGTTGTCAGCTCGCACTGAGCCACGCCCGTCGAGCGCAAACAACAGGCGTTCGTGATTTGGCTCGGACGCGAGCGTCGCCGTGCCGCCCGATCCGATTTCAATCAGACCCACTTTGCCGCGTAAGGCCCCGCCGCGCTCATCATTGATCAACCAGCGAGCTGCGATATCGCCGCCGCCGATCGCGTTGGCGAAATTCGATTTGGCTGGATCACTCCTGGAGGCCAAATACATCGTCTTTTCCTCGCGCCGCAAAGCCAACAGAAACAACGACCGGGCTAAACCATCCTCACGCCGCCATCGACCATGAGATTCTGGCCGGTGATGTAGTTGGATCTTTCCGAAGCGAGAAAGGTCGTGGCACCCACCAGGTCGTGCGGCGTCGAGACCCGGCCCAAGATCGCCCGGTTCTTGGCAAGCTCGTCGACCGCGTTCGGCTCGTCCCGATAACCGGCCTTGATGAGATCCTTGTCCAATCCATCCCACATCTGGGTCTTGACGAAGCCGGGGCTAAAACAATTGACCGTGATGTTGTGCTTGCCGAGCGCCTCGGCGCCGGCCTGCGAGAGCGAGATGACACAGGCCTTGCTGGCGCAATAGATCGTGGCGATCTGCTCGCCGACTTTTCCGGCGATCGACGCGGTATTGATGATTTTGCCGCCGCTGTTCTGCGCGATCATTTGTTTAGCGGCTTCCTGCATGCCGATCAGAACGCCGAGAGCATTGATACTCATGATCCGCGTAAAATCCGCCTCGGTCGCTTCCAGAAACTGGCCGGCTTTGCTGATCCCGGCATTGTTGAACATGACGTCGAGCCTGCCGTAGGCGCGGACGGCCGCCTTGATCATGGACTGCACGCTTTTTCGATCCACAACATCGACCTGAACGGCGGTCGCTTCACCGCCGTCTTTGCGGATCGCCGCGGCGACACGCTCTGCGGCGTCAAGCTTGATGTCGGCGACGACGACGCGTCCGCCTTCCGCGGCGAGATCGCGCGCTATTCCTTCACCGATGCCGCCGCCACCGCCGGTGACAATGATCGATTTTCCTGCGACAAGCCCTGCCATCTGTTTCCTCCGCTCACCGGCATTTCAGTTTTTTCCAACAGAACTCAGTCCATGACCATGCCGCCGTCGACATGGTACGTGCCGCCAGTCAGGTTCCGCGCAAAATCCGACGCGAGATATGCGACCATGTTGGCGATATCGACGGGCTCCTGCGGCCGCTTCAGCGGAACCCAGCTGACGAAGTCGTCCTTTGCCTGATTGAACGAGACACCGCGCTGCTTGGCCATGTCTTCGACCAGGCCGTCGTGGAGCGGAGTCATCACGATCCCCGGACACACGGTGTTGACCGTTATGTCGAACGGCGCGAGTTCCATGGCCAGGCCTTGCGAGAATCCCATCACGCCAAATTTGGAGATGCAGTAGGGGATCGCGTTTGCGTATCCCTTCTTCGAGGTCACCGAGCCGAGATTGATGATCCGTCCGCGGCGACGGCCAATCATTCCCGGCACGACCGCGCGGGCGGCAAGAAATTGTCCCTTCAAATTGATATCGAGCACCCGGTCCCAGTCGGCTTCCGTTATTTCGACGAATGGCTGCCATTTCGTGACGCCGGCATTGTTCACCAAAATGTCGATCGGACCGAATTGTTTCTCGACCGAGTCGACAAGCGCGAACGAGGACTCCCAGCTCGTCACGTCATGCTCGAAAATCTTGGCCTGGTTGCCGGCATCCGTGATGCGTTTGAGCGTTCCGGCGGCGGTTGCGGGATTGATGTCGGCGATCGCGACCTTGGCGCCAGCCGCGGCGAGCACTTCCGAAATGGCGGCACCGATTCCAAGCCCGCCACCGGTGACGATCGCGACCTTTCCACGTAAATCCCACATTTGCAGCGTCCTCCTCACAGCTAAATTGTCTGCTCGGCAGCCTTCGGACTGCGACGTATTCCGCCGCTAGGCAGCCGGTTTGACGGCCGGCTTCACGCCGGTGTTTATCGCCGTCACCAATTGATGCTCGGTGAGGGTCTCGCCATCGAGTTCCTGCGTCAGAACGCCATCAACAAAAACGATGACGCGATCCGACACCGCTACGATTTCGCCGGGATCGCTCGAGTAGAACAGAACAACCCTTCCCGACTCGGCAAGACGCCGCATGATGCGGTGCATTTCCCGCTTGGCGCCGATGTCGATGCCGCGCGTCGGATCGTCGAGCACGAGCATGGACGGAGATGCCTCGATCCACTTGGCAAAGACAACTTTCTGCTGATTGCCGCCCGACAGCGCTCCGACCGGCTGCTGCATCGAGCCGGCGACAACCCCAAGCTGCCGGCAGCGTTCGATCGCAACGCGCCGCAGCTTTTCGGCGTGCAACACAAATCCGTCCCGGCCGAGGGTGAGCGAGCGGACGCTGACAACGTTCTCGGCAATGCTCTGCCGCAGCATCAGGCCGTATTGCTTGCGATCCGCCGGCGTGTAGGCAATTCCGGCCTTGACGGCGCCGGCGGTATTGCCCGGCAACCGCACACCGGTCGGCAGCATCACGGTGCCCGATTTTGGCTTGGCGAGGCCGAACAGTACCGCGAATAATTCCTCGACGCCCGATCCGGCCAAGCCGGCAACGCCGACGATGGCCCCCGGCTGGACTTCGAGGTTGTCTATGACGAGATCGGCCGGTCCTTTCAGATCGTCGATGCGGAGCGGACCGACCTTGATTTCAGGGATTTGTTCATCTGCATGGCGTCGGTCATCGGTTCGTTGTGCGCGAACCCCGGCAGACTTCGGGGACTCGCCCAGCATGGCAGCAACGACTGCCTTCAACTGCTCGGCCGCGGGCGCGATATCCACCGGGACTCGCCTACCGTTGCGCAGAACGACCAAATTGTCGGATATCTCAAGGAGCTCCTCGAGAAAATGACTGACGTAAACGATACCGATCCCGACATCGCGCAAGCCGCGGATGATCTCGTGCAGACGTTCCACATCCGCGGTGTGCAGAGATGATGTCGGCTCATCGAGAATAAGAACACGGGGATTTTGCAAGAGCGCCCGTGCAATCTCTATCAACTGGCGATCCGCCAGCGGTAGCCGATAAAGGGGCTCTTTAAGACCGACACTTAGGCCGAGCCGTTCCAAAACTTCGTGCGCTCGGCGACCGAACGCCCGGCGCGCCTTCCAATCGCCGCCAATCGGCGTCAGCAGAAGATTTTCCTCAACATTAAGCACCGGAAATAGGCTCAGCTCCTGCGAGACGATGGCGATGCCCGCCCGTGCAGCATCGATAATCGAAGCCATCGCAAGCGGTCGGCCGTCCAATTTCAATTCGCCGGAGTCGGGCGGTAACGCGCCGGCGACGATCTTCAACAGCGTCGACTTGCCGGCGCCATTGGCGCCGACCAGTCCATTGACCTTGCCTTCGATGACGTCGAAATCGACTTCGCTCAGAGCGTGCACCGCCCCGAAGCGCTTGTTGATGCCTCTGGCGGAATAGATGACTGACACGGTCGCTCTCAATTATCGGTCGGGTAGTCGATCACCGCAAAGACAGAAATGGCGTGGGTACCGCCCGCAGCCGAGCGGTACCCACGGGCAATCATTGCTTCGGATGAGTGTACAAATCCGGATCCGCTAAAGTCGCAGGCAGGTGATCCCGCGTCGCCTCGATCTGCGCACTGTAGAAGCCGCGGAGGCCGGATTCCGGTTTCTCCCAGGCTTTTTGATAGGCCGCGATGTTGGCCTTATCGATGGTGACGTGCGGCACTTTCACCCAGCCGACGGGCAGCGGCTTGCCCTCCAGCAGAGCCGTCGCCGTGACGTAGACGGCGACGTAGGCCTGCGTGAAGAAGTTCGCCGGCACCGCCGCCGTGATCAGACCTTGCGCAATGTCTTCGCGCACTTCTTCCGGGGTGTCGTAAGACACGAAGGGTCGCTTGGCTTTATCGGTGTCCAGGATCTTCGGAATATTTTCTTCACCCTCTTCGCCGGTGTCCAAATAAACCAGCGCGTTCGGCGTCTTGCGGATTGCCTGATCCCATAGCGCAAAATTCTGCTGGCGATCCGGCTTGGAGTTCGAACTCCGGAAGTACGTTAATCTTCGGCATTTTTTTCTTCAGGTAGCTGACCTGGCCCGCCATGCGATTTTCCAGAACCGACAGGCCGGGCACTTCGACGGCGCCGACGACGTCGCCGGTAATATCAGCCGCCGGCTTTTTGAGGCTCTTCTCGAGCTCGGAGACGAGGATCGCACCGCCGGTCTGTCCCATGCCGAAAGCATCGGTCGCGACGAACAGCGCGTTTTTGACCTCAGGCATCGGCGGAACGTTGATCCAGACGACGGTAGCGCCCCTGGCTTGTGCGTCGAGCGCGGGCTGCGTGAACAGAGGCGGCGCTACGTTCACGACGACCAAGGCGTCCGGCTTTGTTTCCAGCTCGGCTTGAAACATCTGCACCTGCCGCTGCGGATCGAACGTTGTCGGACCGCTCGCCCGGATGCGGACCTTGCCGCCAAGATCCTTGGCAGCGGCATTCGCGCCGGCCATAATTTCAGTGCTCCATTCTCCGGCCGCCAACGCCTGTACGACCGATATTGTCACTTTGTCCTTTGGCGCGGCATCGGCCGGCGTCATTGCCATCGGCACCATTATGGCACCGCCTAGCAGCGTGATTCTGGATAGCCGGAGCAAACAGCTCCCCACTACTTTCGATTCCATATTCTTCCTCCCTTTGTTGCTCGGTTGACGATTCAGATTGTGGCGTAAGCAGGTCCGCTGCGGACACCGCCGGCTCTGTCAGACGCGTGCATCACCTGCGCCACCACTCGTTTCTCACTGCGCGCGCCGGCGCTTGAGGATTCGATCGAGAGCGATTGCGCCGATGATCACAACGCCGGTGACAAACTCGGAGTAGTTGAGATTGACGCCGTAGAACACGAGACCGCTGTCTATGGTGGTAATGATCAGCACACCCAGCGCCGCCCCGATGATCGTACCGGAGCCGCCGGCGAGCGACGTCCCTCCGATAACTACCGCCGCAATAACTTGAAGCCCGAGGCTTCGGCCCGAGGAAGTGTCGACCGCCTTGAAATAGGCCAGCGTCATGAGGCCCGACAGCGCCGCCAGAAAGCCGACCAGCGCCGTTGTGTAGATGCGGATGAGGCCGGTCCGTACGCCAATGAATTCCGCGGCGGCCGGATTTGAGCCGATGGCGCGAACGGTCGCGCCGAACCGCGTATGACCGAACACAAAATACAACACAATGGCGCAAACGATCGCGGTCCAAACCGATGCCGGGATTTGCAGAAAATCGCTGCCAAAGATGCGGAAAAAGGGATGATCTTTCGGCAGGCCGTAAATCGCCTTGCCGTCGGACAAGATCAGATGCAGACCGAAATAGGCCGACAAGGTTCCGAGTGACACGATGATCAGCGGGACCCTCAACAGGCTTGTGAGGATGCCGTTCACGGCGCCAAGAACCACACCGGCTGCGAGTGCGATCGGCACCGCGAGCCACGTGTCGATATGATAAAACTTGATCAGCAATGCGGGCAGCGAGCCCGCTACGGCGAAAATTCCTCCGACGGAAAGATCAATCTCAACCATCGCCACCAAGTAGACCATGCCAAAGGCGATGATGCCGACCAGCGCCGACTGGCGCAAAATGGTCTTCATCGAACCGAAGCTGAAAAAATCGGGGTACGGTATGCCGATGGCGAGAAGCATCAGCAAGAACACGACGATCAGCCCAGTATCTTCCGACAAGCGCCAGCGAAAGCCGGGCACATAACGCCCAATCAACGTCACCTTGGGTTCATGAGCGGCATTCGAAGCGGTCATGACAACGTCCAAGCTGAAACCTGGAAGATTACAGGAACTGGTGTCGTGACCATCTCCTAGAAGGTTTGCGCTTTGATGCTGGCGAACATGCCCTGTACGTTCGCGTCGAGATAAACAATCTCGGTCACCGTTCCCGGATCGTCACTGGTCTCGAAGTAGCCGAACTTGGTGTCTCCAAACGTGCCACGCTGGACTGGCTTGTAGCCGCGAGCCAGCAGGTCAGCCGTGGCCGCGTCGTAGTTCTCGACGGAATAGCCGAGATGATGCACGCCGCCTTCGGGAACGCGCTCGAGAAACTCCGAATAGGTGCTTTTGCCGGAAACGGGCTCGATGATTTCGAACTGCACGTCGCCGACATAGCCGAAGGCCATGCTGTGGTTGATTGGGGCTTGAGAGCCCCTGAACCAGCCATTTTCAACGATGATCTCACGCAGGACCATGAAGCGCGGCGCGCCGAGCTTGGCGTTCAGATGCGCCAGAGCTGCGTCGAGCTTGGGCACCACGTACCCGATCTGAAAGAACTTGCCCGGCAGGGGACGATCCGACATGGCTCGGGCATCTCGCGTTTGTCAGGAAGCGAACCGAAGTCGTGCCCCGCGGGCGCTCTCGCCCGGCGAAGCACGGCCGGCGTTGGCTAGAGCGGAGACGCGTCGCCGTAGATGCGGATGTCCGCAATCTTGTCGCCGCGGCGGCGCAGCACAGTGCAGAATTTGATGGCAACGAGAGTTTCGTCGAGCCGGGTGTATTGCACGATCGCCTCGGCAACTCCCACCTGTCCGTTGTGAAGCGACCAAGCGCCGGTCATGCTGTGCGACAGGCCTTTTATGCTGCCCCACAAGTGACCGATCGCGGCCTTGTAGCCTTCCTTGCCGTGCACGGTTGGATGGTTGGCAAAGGTCAGCGTCGTGTCGTCGGTGTGCTGGGCGAGCGTGCGATCCATATCCATCGCGTCGACCGCGCGGTAGTAATCGTAGATCCACTTGGTATCGCCCGCGGCATCGGTCGACGTTTTTGGCGGCAGGTGTTCGCGGCCTTTTTCGTCGACAGTCCGCCTGACCGCGGCGAGCGTTGAGGCAACCGCGTTGAGGTAGGCGCTTTCCATCGGAGCAAAGTGCGCCTTCTCGGCGTCGCTCCCCTCGGGCACCCCGTCCTTTTTCAGACTGAAGGCGAAAGTCAGTGTCAGATTTCCCTTGTCGTCCTCACCGATGATGTTTTCGATCCGGCCTAGCTCCGATCCGCGCGTACGCTCGAAGATCACGCGCTGCTCCGGCTCGAACGTGACTTTCTCGCGGAGCGGCACATCCTTGAGCATGATGTCGCGGACGAGCCAGCCATCGCCCTGCTCCACCACTTTGCACTGCTTCATTTCCGGAACGTAAGGCAGCGCGTTGTTCGCCTTCATCAGCAAGCCGGTCCAGACGTCGTGCCGGCTCAAGAATGATTTCTTGGGCTCATTGACGGGAACAGTTCTGCTCAATTGATACATGGCCATCTCCCTATCCGATGCCGGTGGCGTCACCGGAAAAAAATCTGCAAATCAGATTTTTGCGTCGTCTCCCAGGCACGTGCCGCTCTGTTGTCGCAGCCGCTCACTGATCGCCCAATTGGACCGAGCCAATCGGCGATCTTGATATTTTCCAAAATTTGTAAATTGTGGATAACGGCGTGTCAAGCAGTCGCGAAGGCCCGCCGCGTCAGCCGCGTTTGGCGACAATTCTCGGGACGCGGGACAGCACCGAAACGACCTGTTCGGCGGTGGCCTGATAGTGTCTCCCGAGTGCGCGGACTGCCGTCTTGACGTCGCGCGACAACGCTGCGTCGAAGATCTGCTTATGCTCGCGCGCCGTGTCCCGTTTCAGTATTTTTTGCGATCCGAATTTTGACCGCAATATCCGATGGCGTTCCGCCTGATCGAACAACAGACCGGCAAGCTCCATGTGCCACCGCGATCCGCAGGCAGACAGCAACGCCATGTGGAACTGGCGATGATGGATCGCCCAGAGCTCGGTCGATGGACCCGGTTCTTTAGGTATGGGATTGCGGGACAGCGCATGAAATGCCGCTACCACCGATGTTTCCCAAGCAATATCGCCGCGCTCGATTGAGCGGGCGAGCGCCTCTCCTTCGATCACAAGGCGGGTAGCCATCGTATCTTGGACATCATATTCCGTTAGCGGTGCGACCCGAAAACCCCGCTGCCCAACCACGGTGACCAGACGTTCCGAGGCAAGCCGGGTCAGCGCCTCGCGCAGCGGGCTGATGCCGACCTCATATCGCGCCCGCAATTGATCAGAGCGAAGCGGCGATCCCGGCGCGAAACGGCCCCACAGAATATCTTGCCGCAGACGCCGATAGATCGATTCTGCAATGGTGCGAGGCAGACCACTGTGATCCGGCTGTGGCGCAAGCGCCTCAGCGACTGTGCGTTTCATATGGCGGCCCCTTAGTCTCCGAACGCCAGCACCTAATTTTGGAAATTATAACATGCTGTTGAGAAACACCATCAATTTTAGAAAGAGCGCTTGTATCCTTTTGTCATCGGCAATCCGGCCCGATTGCAGTTTTTAGATAGCCGGCTGGCGTTCGGTACTCCTTTTAGGTCCCCGAACGGCGTCAGACGGCGCCGATCTGCCGATCGTTCAGGCGTTTCCAAAAACCGCAGCGGCAGCCACCTTCCAATCTGGATCGTTCAGATCGATCAAAGTCGGGTTACCGTCGCACCACTGGAAACAATGCTTGAGTTTGCTGATCTTCCAGCCATCGGCAGTGCGCCGAAAGGAGTTCTCGTACCAGCCGTACTGGGTGTAGTGGTCGTCGCCGTGCCGATTTGGCAAGCGGTGCCGCGACACATGATAGAAGATGCCGTCGGCCTGATCGCCGTGCAAATTGATGTGGAAGTTGGAATATTGGTGCATGACGACGAGCCGCTCGAGGCACGCACTGGCGAACCGCGCCCATACCGCCGGAGTCGTCTTTGCTGGAGGGCGGCCTGTCAGGTCAAAGAAATTCACTTCGAAAGGGTCGGTCAGTGTCGCCGCGTACATGTCCCAATCGTGCAGGTCCAGGCCGCGACCGAAACGAAGCATGACATCACTGATCTGCTGCCGGTCCCACAGTTCGTGCACGATCTCTTCGGTAGTGGTGGGCGGCTTTCCAGCAGTCACCATGGGTCCTTCCCTTCAAAGCTTGTGGCAGCGCGCATTCATCCGGCCCCAACAAAGGTCGATCCGCTGTCATTGTTATTCCAAAACTCGTAATTTATGGAAATTTATGAGTTAAGAACCCCTGAGCCGTTCTTACTCGCCGCCGACCAGCTCCTTTCGCCGCCGCTCCAGCTCGGCCGCATAGCGGCGTAGCGCAAAGGCTTCGGTGAGCAGCCCGATAACGCGCCGGTCAGAGTAGGAATCGACGACGGCGAGCGCCTCGGCCTCAGCCCGATCGAATGCCAGCACCGCTTCCTTGATGGCCATGCCCGGCAGCAGGATCCCCTCGGTATAGCGCACAATCTCCTTGACCGATTTATCGGGGGACACTTCGGCGGCGTGGGCATCGGCCACCTGTACCATGCCGGCATAGCGGCCATGTTCGTCTACCGCGATCACCGAAGCCGAGGAGCCGACCGGAAAGGTCTCGCGAAAGGCGGCGATTGTCGAGGTGGCGGCAACGGTTTTCACATCGTGCCGCATCATCTTGCCGACCGTGAGATCGCGCATCCAGCCGACGTCCGCGGCACTGCGGATGGTCTCGCCGCGCAAATGGAAGCGCCAGGTGGCAAATGAATAGCCGAACATTTCGCGCGTCACCTGCGAGGCGATAATCACGGCGATCAGCACCGCGGTCGTCAGCCAGAGGTCGCCGGTGGTTTCGAGCGCAATGAACGTCATGGTCAGCGGACCGCCGATAACCGCGGCCGACAGCCCGCTCATGCTGATGACGGCGTAGGCATTGGAGTCGAACTGCCAGCTTGGCCAAACAGTGGTAAGCGCGGCCGCTAAAAGCTGACCGCCTAGCGCACCAATCAACAACGACGAGAAAAACATTCCGCCGCGGAAGCCTGAGCCCAGCGAGATAACGGAGGCGACGATCTTGAGCACAAACAGCATCGCTACCGTCCACAGCGAAAGGCGCAGCATTCCGGCGAAATGCAGCGCGCCATGCCCGGATGACATCACCTGCGGAGCAACAATCGCCAAAAGCCCGACGAGAAGCCCGCCAATCATGGTGCGGAACACGAGCCGCAGATTGAGGCGAACAAACAACGCCTCGCACAGTGCTACGCCACGCATCATCAAAATTCCCGCGGTGGCGCAAAGAAGACCGATGATCGCGGCAATGACGAGGTCGTGCGCGGCGATAGTCATCGTGTCGGGCGCGACGAGGCCGACTTCGCCCGGCCCCAGCGCGCGCGCCACGAGATGGCCGAGCAGCGCGGCGACGGCGACCGGCGCCAGGCTGTTCGGCGAATAGCCGCCGATGATCAGTTCGAAGCCGTAAAACGCGCCGGCGAGCGGTGCGCCGAACGCGCCGGCAATGCCACCGGCGGCACCGCAACCCACGAGGATGCGCAAGTCGGCGCGCCGCATCCGAAACGCCATGCCGAGCCGCGAAGCAATGCCGCCGGCCAACTGGGTGTACCCCGCCTCGATCCCGACCGAGGCGCCCACGCCGCTTGACCAAACAGTTTCAACCGCGACGATAATGCTGCCGAGAAGCGACATGCGGCCGCCATGCAGTGCATTCGCCTCGATCGGGTCGATCTCCCGTTCCGGCCGCCAACGCACGATCAACTCTCGCGCGATGCCGAATACGACGCCGCCGGCGAGCGGTACCGAGATCGCCACCACGGGATCGAGCCGCAGCAATCCCGACAGTCGCACGCCGTCATCAAGTTGAAACAACACGCGATGCAGAAAGTCGACGCCCGCGCCCATCGCCGCCACGACCACGCCGGCGGCTGCGCCGACCAGCGCCGCCAGCACGATCAGGCTAGATTCCCGCGCCCGCACGAAGGCGCGCAGACGCCGCGGTATCTCCAATTGATTGGTAATTTTATCGATCAAGACCGGTCACGACGGCATGGCCTTTTGCAGGTGGCGCCATACATGGAACTGCGGCGACGCTGGCTTGTTCAGGTCGCGGACCGGCCGGGACTTTAATCCAGGAGTTCGCCATGCCTCATCCCGTCTCAATGATCGTTGCGGCTGTGGTCACGGCGGCCGTTCTCACCGGCGCTCGGCCGCTGTTGGCCCAGACCGCTCGCCCACTCCTTCAGGGTAAGGCAGCATTTGGCGATTGGCACACCGACAGTCCGGGAACGCGCCGTCTTATCACGCCAAAGGACCTCCCGGCGCCCGAACCCGCTGCGTCGGCGCAAAATTTTGTCAGAAGTGTTGCCCGCACCGACATGCAAAAGCCAAATGCGCCGAAAGGCTTTGAGGTCAGCCTGTTCGCCTCTGGACTGAAGTCACCTCGACTCATCCGTGTGGCGCCGAACGGCGATGTGTTCGCTGCCGAGAGCGGGGCCGGGCGCATCCGGGTTCTGCGGCCCAACGGCCAGCGGGCCTCCGAGACGACGGTTTTCGCCGAGGGTCTTTTCGGTCCGTTTGGTATTGCGTTCTATCCGCCCGGACCGAACCCGGAATGGGTCTACGTTGGCAACACAGATTCCGTCGTGCGCTTCCCGTACCGCAACGGCGATCTCCAAGCACGCGGCCCGGCCGAAACCATCGTGCCAAAGCTGCCCTCGGGCGGCGGTCATCGCACCCGCGACGTAGTGTTCTCGCCCAACGGACAGACGATGTACGTGTCGGTCGGCTCAAGCTCCAACGTCGCCGACTCGATGGGAAAGCTGAGCGCCACTGAACTTCAGAAGTGGCAGTCTGATCATCCGCTGGGCGCTGCCTGGGGAGATGAGACGGATCGCGCTGACGTGCTCGCCTTCGACCCGCAGGGCAAGAACAAAAGAATTTTCGCCACCGGAATCCGTAATTGCGTCGGCTTGGCGATCGATCCGTCGAACGGCACGCTTTGGTGCTCGACCAACGAACGCGACCGGATCGGCGACAATCTTCCTCCCGATTACATTACCCGCGTGCGCGAGGGCGCGTTCTACGGCTGGCCCTGGTATTACATCGGCGCCAACGAAGACCCGCGGCACAAGGACGAGCGGCCCGACCTCAAGGACAAGATCACTGTTCCGGACGTACTCATCCAAGCCCATTCGGCGTCGCTCGAAATGACCTTCTACGAGGCGACGCAATTTCCCGCTGACTATCGCGGCAACATCTTCGCCGCCGAACACGGCTCCTGGAACCGCAGCAAACGCACCGGCTACAAAGTCATCCGCGTCATCGTGAAAGACGGCGTGCCGACGGGCGAGTACGAGGATTTCGCCACCGGTTTCGTGATCAGCGATACCGAAGTCTGGGGCCGCCCGGTCGGGGTCGCCGTCGACAAGGAAGGCGCCCTGCTTGTCTCAGAAGACGCGAGCGGCACCATCTGGCGCATCAGCTATTCGGGCAAGGCCGCGCAGGCTCACTAGAACCGCGGCGCGTCCGGAACGCTTGATCACTTTAGGCGTTGCCGAGGAGGGCAGCGCCGGGGCGATCAGGTATGAATCGATCCGCGCCCGACGCATTGTATCATTCGGATGCAGCCGTGCGCACGCCGGATCCGCGATCGAGCAGGCGCCCTGCGCACCAGGCTGGCGATGCGGACACTGCGCCATCCGAAATCGTCGAGACCGACATCCCTTCCCGGCTCGATGCGCTTCCGTTCGGGCGATTTCATCTGCTGGTCATCGGCACGCTTGGCATCACGTGGATCCTTGATGGGCTTGAAGTGACGCTCGCCGGCGCACTGTCCGGCCAGCTCCAAGCAAGCTCCGGCCTGAATTTGAGCAACGCGCAAATCGGCCTGGCCGGCAGTGCCTATCTATGCGGAGCGGTGTTGGGCGCCTTTGTCTTCGGCTGGCTGACCGACCGCCTGGGGCGCAAGAAATTGTTCTCGATCACACTCGCACTCTATCTGATTGCAACGGCCGCAACGGGCCTGTCCTGGGACGCATGGAGCTTCGCCGCGTTTCGGCTCCTCACCGGCGCCGGCATCGGCGGCGAGTACGCGGCTATCAACTCGACCATTCAGGAGCTGATCCCGGCCCGGCTGCGCGGCTGGACCGATCTTCTCATCAACGGCAGCTTCTGGATCGGCGCGGCGATGGGCGCAGGCGGCTCGATTATTCTGCTCAATCCGAACGTGATCGACCCGGAATTCGGTTGGCGGCTGGCGTTCCTGATCGGCACGATTATTGGTCTAGTCATTCTGTTCATGCGTCACTGGGTTCCGGAAAGCCCCCGCTGGCTGATGACCCATGGCTTCGTCAAGGAGGCCGACGCAATCGTCTCCGACATCGAAGCCCGCTTTCCACACGCGCGTCATGGCGACGCGCAAAGGCTAAAGCGCGTACGGCTCCGTATACGGGACCACACGCCCCTCACCGAGGTCGCCCGCGTCCTCTTCAAAACCTACCGGTCGCGCACGCTGGTCGGCCTCACGCTGATGGCTGCGCAGGCATTCTTCTACAACGCGATCTTCTTCACTTACGCGGTCGTTCTCGGCAATTTCTACAACACGCCCGCCGACCAGATTGGCTGGTACATCCTGCCCTTTGCTGCCGGCAATGTTCTCGGTCCAATTGTCCTCGGCCGCCTGTTCGACACTATCGGACGCAAGGTAATGATCGCACTGACATATGGCGTCTCTGGAGTGTTACTCGCCGTAACTGCATATCTGTTCAGCCACAACCTCCTGTCCGCGTCGGCTTTGACCGTCGCCTGGATGGTTGTGTTCTTCTTCGCCTCGGCGGCGGCAAGCTCCGCCTATCTGACCGTCAGCGAAATTTTCCCCCTGGAAATTCGGGCGCTCGCCATTGCCTTTTTCTATGCGATTGGCACCGGCGTCGGCGGCGTGATCGGCCCGCTGTTGTTGGGCATTCTCATCAGCACGGGATCGCGCGGCAGCGTCGCCATCGGCTATTTCATCGGCGCGGCACTTATGATTGGCGCGGCGGTTGTTGAAGCGCTGTGGGGCATCGCCGCCGAGCGCAAGCCGCTCGAGGAAGTGAGCCGGCCTTTGTCCTTCGTCGATTCCTAGCGGTACAAACGCCAGACGAGTTGGCACTCCTTCATCCCTGCATGGGTGGGTGCCTTAATCGCCGCTGGCGATGGTGGTCCGGGTCGGTCACATTGCCAGTGCCGACCAGTTCACATCTCATGAACTCACCCGCCATAATTGTTCCGCCGACGCGCAATATCCTGCTGCGGATCCTGCCTTTCACCGTCATCATCTTCTGCGGCTACCTGCCGGTGGGAATGCCGCTCGCCGCCCTGCCGCTGCAAATTCACGACACGCTCGGGTTCGGCAATGTGACAGTCGGCATCACCATCGGCTGCCAGTCTCTGGTCACGCTCCTGACGCGGCAATTCGCGGGCAACTTCTGCGATCGCCGCGGCGCCAAGTTTGGCGTCATGCTTGGCGGAGCCATGTCGATTGTCGCCAGCACAATTTATCTCGCCTCGACTATGTCGCTGTTCGGTCCGTACTCCTCCCTCGCCCTGCTTGTCGCCGCTCGGGTGGCTTCGGGGCTTGCCGAAAGCCTGCTGATGACCGGCGCGCTCGCGTGGGCCATTGGCGTTGTCGGCATCCAGAACACCGGCAAGGTCATGGTGTGGGTCGGCATCGGCCTTTACGCCGCCATCGCTGCCGGCGCACCCATCGGCATCGCGCTGATGGCGGCGCAAGGCGCCTTCGGCGGCTTCGCCGCAGTTTCGCTCGGCATGATCGCGTTTTCAGTCCTGACGACGGCAGCGGCTGCCTTCATTCCGGCGGTGGCGCCTCTAGGCGGCGAGCGCTTGCCGTTCCTCAAGGTGGTCGGTCACATCGCACCGTTCGGCGCCGGCCTCGCCCTGGCGACACTCGCGTTCGGCGCCATCGGCGCGTTCGCCGCGCTCGACTTTCAGCACCAAGGCTGGAGCGGCGCGGGATTTCGCGCTGACCGGATTCGGCACGTCATATGTGCTGACCCGGCTCGTGTTCGGCGGATGGCCGGACCGGTTTGGCGGCGCTCGCGTCGCGACGTGGTCGCTTCTGATCGAATGCCTGGGTCAAGTCATGTTGTGGCTCGCGCCGCATCCATCAGTGGCCTTTGCCGGCACCGTCCTCACCGGCATCGGCTACGCGCTGGTGTTTCCTTCGTTCGGCATTGAAGCGGTGAAGCGGGTGCCGCCGGCGAGCCGCGGCGCCGCGCTCGGCGCTTACGTCGCATTCTTCGACGTCGGCTTCGGCCTCGCCGGACCAACAACTGGAGTGATGGCGGGCGGCTTCGGCTACCCATCCGTGTTTGCGATCGGCGCACTCGGCGCAGCCGCCGCCGTTGTGGTGGCGCGGCGCTCGCGCGTCGGCGCGAATAGCGCGGCGAACTGATCGCCAAGCGCGCTGACGCAACGCTCGCCTAACCATTTCTGATCGCGCGCGCGAAAAAAATCGGCGCCGACGAAAAAAACTCTTGCATCGCTCACTCAACGAGATTATGTCGCGCTCGCCCAATTTCGCACGTGCCTGTGGCCGCGTGCCGGTTGGTGGGCATCCGGACAAGAGGCCGGACAGCCGCCCGGAGCAAACGCCGAGACACTCTCGGCCGCCTGAGCTCCGAACCACTTAACCGGCAGCCGGAGGCGAAACCGGCGCACCCCGCGCTCAACGGGGGACGCGGCTTAAAGCAACGACGGAGCGGGCTTCTCTGGTCTCGTCGGCCCTCCAAAGGTCGACACCAATAGAGGCTTGTCCATCCTTGCCGGCCGTGCGGAGCGGATCATTCCACTCCAAGCCAAGGCAGCATCTTCGGGTGTAGAGCCCGTCGCCCTGTCCGTGTCTCCACCGCACGGCGCGGCGCCGACCCTCACCCGCTGACGCCGGGCGACTGATGTCGCCTGAATTTCAATCCGAGCCGCGAGGCTCATTGAACCTGGTGAGGAGAGCGCCCATGACCGCGCGCATCCGCGATTTTCTGCGTAATCGTCTCGACGACGGCCCCTGCCTCATCGTCGACCTCGATGTCATCCGCGAGAACTACCTCGGCTTTGCCAAGGCGCTGCCCGACACGCGCGTGTTCTACGCCGTGAAGGCGAACCCGGCGCCCGAGGTGCTGTCGCTCTTGGCCGGGCTCGGCTCCTGCTTCGATACCGCCTCGGTCCCGGAGATCGAGATGGTGCTCGCCGCCGGCGCAACCGCGGACCGCATCTCCTACGGCAACACGATCAAGAAGGAGCGCGACATCGCGCGAGCCTATGCGCTCGGCGTGCGCCTGTTCGCGGTCGATTGCCAGGCCGAGGTCGAGAAGATCGACCGCGCGGCGCCGGGCAGCCGGGTGTTCTGCCGCATCCTCTCCGACTGCGTCGGGGCGGAATGGCCGCTGTCGCGCAAGTTCGGCTGCGAGCCGGCGATGGCGGCTGACGTGCTCGAGCACGCGCACAAGCTGGGACTGGAAGCCTACGGCATCTCGTTCCACGTCGGTTCCCAGCAACGCAACCCGCATGCCTGGGACCGGGCGCTCGCGTCCGCGGCCGCGGTGTTCCGCGACTGCGGCGACCGCGGCATGACGTTGTCGATGGTCAATTTGGGCGGCGGCTTTCCGACCAAGTACCTCAAGAACGTGCCGACGGTGAAAGCCTACGGCGCGGCGATCTTCCGCGCGCTGCGGCGGCATTTCGGCAACCGTATCCCGGAGACAATCGTCGAACCGGGCCGCGGCATGGTCGGCAATGCCGGCGTCATCGAGACCGAGGTCGTGCTGGTCTCGAAGAAGAGCGAGAACGACGACGTGCGTTGGGTCTACCTCGACATCGGCAAATTCGGCGGTCTCGCCGAAACCATGGACGAGTTGATCCGTTACCCGATCCGCACGCCGCGCGACGGCGAACTCGGCCCGTGCGTGCTTGCCGGGCCGACCTGCGACTCGGCGGACGTGATGTACGAGAAGGTGCCGTATCCGCTGCCGGTAAGCCTCGAGATCGGCGACAAGCTGCTGATCGAAGGCACCGGCGCCTATACGGCGACCTACTCGGCCGTCGCCTTCAACGGCTTCGCGCCGCTGAAGACGTTTCACATCTAACCTCGCCGGGAGCCGGCATTGCCGGCTCCGCTTCCTCAACGCCTGGACTGATCACGCCCGTTCAAGGGCAGGAAGGAAATTGGCCATGGTGACGATCCGCAACGAAATGCATGGCGATGTCGATGCGCGAGAGCAATTTGCTCGACCGCGTCTGGGGTCGCGGCGCGCTTTGAAAAGACCGCCGAGCGGCTGCGCGATGGCCGCAGCCCCGCTGCGGGACTTTCGCTCGTCGCCGAGCAAGACGAACAGCTCGTCGGCACGGTGCGGCTTTGGCACGTCTGCGCCGGTCCGGGACGGCCGGCTTTGCTGCTCGGTCCGCTCGCCGTCGACGAGGCGGGCGCAGCCGCGGCGTCGGCGCCGCGTTGATGCGGCGCGCCATGGCGGCAGCCCGGCGGCGCGGACATCGCGCCATCATCCTGGTCGGCGACGCACCGTATTACGGGCGCTTCGGCTTCTCGGCCGAGAAGATGGGCGCGCTGTGGCTGCCCGGACCCTGCGAGCGGCATCGTCTGCTCGGCTGCGAGCTCGACGTCGGGCGCGCTCGACGGCGCGCGCGGACTGATCGGCGCAACCGGCCGCGCAACGCCGAAGCCGAGCTTCGATGCCCTCATTGCCGGCCTCGCCGGCGATAGGCCGCCGCGCGCAGCGCGCCGCTTAAATGTCTTTCGAATTGTAGAAGGAACAATGAATATGAACGCGATGACCAAGACCGAAACCGCCTGGCCGCTGCACGCAACCTTCGACGGTCCGATCGTCGATGATCGGATTCGGCTCGATCGGCAGGGGAACGCTGCCGCTGCTGGAGCGGCACATCGGGTTCGACCGCAAGAAGTTCGTCGTGATCGCGCCGGAAGACGAGGACCGCCGTTTGCTCGACGATCGGCACCTTCGTTTCGTCCACACGTCGATCACCAAGGAAAACTACCGCGACGCTGCTCACCCCGCTTCTCACTGCGGGGCCGGGCCGCGGCATGATCGTCAACCTCTCGGTCGATACCTCCTCGGTCGATCTCATCGAGTTCGCCAAGGACCTCGACGTCGTTCTACATCGACACCGTGGTCGAGCCGTGGCCCGGGCTTTACACCGACCGCAAGCTGTCGATCTCGCAGCGCTCGAACTATGCGTTGCGCGAAGGGCTTCTGGATCTGCGCCGCCGCCGTCCCGGCGGCATCACCGCCGTGAGCTGCTGCGGCGCCAATCCCGGAATGGTCTCGTGGTTCGTCAAGCAGGCGCTGCTTGACGTCGCCGCCGAGGTCGGCCTGAAGGTCGAGGAGCCCAAGACCCGCGACGACTGGGCGCGGCTGATGCAACGCGCCGGCGTCAAGGGCATCCACATCGCCGAGCGCGATACCCAGCGCGCGCGCGAGCCAAAGCCGCGCGGCATGTTCGTCAACACCTGGTCGGTCGAGGGGTTTTGCTCCGAAGGCCTGCAGCCGTCGGAGCTCGGCTGGGGCACGCATGAGAAGCTGATGCCGGCGAACGCCCGCCGGCACGACTTCGGCTGCGATGCCGCCATCTATCTGACGCAGCCGGGCGCCGGCACGCGCGTGCGGTCCTGGACGCCGACGGCGCAGGCGCAGCATGCATTCATGATCACCCACAACGAGTTCGATCTCGATTGCGGACTACTTCACGTTGCGCGAGAACGGCAACGTCGTCTATCGACCGACCTGCCACTACGCCTATCACCCGTGCGACGATGCGGTGCTGTCGCTGCACGAGATGGCCGGCGCCGCCTGGCAACCGCAATCGGAGTGGAAGATCCTCGACGAGCACGAAATTGTCGACGGCATCGACGAGCTTGGCGTGCTGCTCTACGGACACGCGAAGAACGCCTATTGGTTCGGTTCGCAGCTTTCCATCGAGGAAACGCGGCGGCTCGCGCCTTATCAGAACGCGACCGGATTGCAGGTCACCTCGGCCGTGCTCGCCGGCATTGTCTGGATGCTGGAAAATCCCGACCGCGGCATCGTCGAAGCCGACGAGATGGACTTCCGCCGCTGCCTGGAAGTTCAGCGGCCCTATCTTGGGCCGGTGATCGGCCGCTATACCGAGTGGACGCCGTTAGACGGCCGGCCCGGCCTGTTCCCGGAGAACATCGATCAGGACGACCCCTGGCAGTTCAGCAACGTCCTGGTTCGCTGATGGCACGCGGCGAGCCATCAATGCTCGTCCGGCGTCTGATACCCGGATCCCGAGCGAAACGACTTCGCCATCCGCGCGACGACCGGGTCGTATTTTTGCTTCAGGCGGAGCGGATAAGACATCACGAAGCCTTCAGTCATCTCGCCCCGATGCGACAGGCGATACCGCTCATAGAACACGCCGCCGGCGCCGGCCGTTCCCGAAATGACAAACCAGTCGCGGCCGTGCGCCCTGTAAGTAATGACTTTGCCGGCCTCCAAATTCTTGACGATAAAATCCTGATAGCCGGCCAGATCGAAGTCGAGCGCGTTGTATGACGCAAACACCGAGAACCTGGCGCCGTCCGGGCACGTAAACGCCAATCCGTCATTGGCGTCCGGCAGATTTCCGGGCTGAAAGTAGTCCGGGTGTTCGATCGTGGTGCCGTAGCGATCGTTGTAATAGGTGCGCCAGGTTTCGGCGAAGGCCGTGCCTGTTCCGCTCATTGCAATCGCAACCAGCAAAATCGCCCGCAGCAATAATGAACTCCGAGGCATCGCCTAATCTTTCCGGTCGCCAATTAAGCTGACGGCCGTCTACTCGCGGCTGATAGCGTTCTCGATACGCCGGTCGGGAACGAGCCACATGATCGCGACCAGTCCGTAAATCGCAACGGACACCCAGGGGCTGACAAACGCCAGCACAATGCCGGTAAGGTAAAGCAGCGGCGAGATCTTGCCTTTAATGTCGCTGCCGAGCGCTTTGGCAAGCACTGACTGCGATCCCTGTTTGTGGATGATTGCCAGCTGCAAGAGGTAATAGGCGATAGCCGGCATCAGCAACGAGGCGCCGTAGACCGCGGTCGGCAGCGGCGCCGAAAGGTTCTGACCCATCCACGCCGTCGCCGCTGGAACGAGCGAAAGCCAGAACAGCAAATGAGAATTGGCCCAGAGAATCAGTCCGTTGACGTGCACGACCGTGTGCAGCAGGTGGTGATGGTTGTTCCAGTAGATCGCCAGGTAGACGAAGCTCAGAACGTAAGCGAGCAAGCTCGGGGCCAGTCCTTGCAGCGCCGTCCAGTCGGCGCCGCTCGGCACTTTCAATTCCAGCACCATGATGGTGATCAGGATGGCAATGACGCCATCGCTGAAGGCGGCCAGACGATCCTTCCCCATGGAGGATCTTATTGCGCGGCGGTTCGGGCCTTGACGCTATCCCACCACGGACACACACCGGACATGACGTCGTAATTGCCTTCCATCACCTGCACCGGCCGACGAAAACCGTTCGCCGCGTTCGACAGCCGCAACGCCCTGGCCTTGGACTGATCTTCAGCCGAGAGCCATTTGCGATCATGGCCCCACATGCTCGGCCCTTCCATGCGCTCGTAGGCCTGCCAGGTGTCGACGTCGATCAAGCGCCCGCCCCAGCCGTATTCGACCATGAAAGCCGACGGCGTTAAGCTGTAAAATGAGGTGAGAAAGTCGCTGGTATGGCGGCCTAGCGTAACCGCCACGCGGTCCTGGTTCAGCGCAAGATCGTAACCCTGCCCGACATCGTCGAAGCTGAACAACTCCATCATGACGTGATGGACCGCGTTCTTGCCGGATTGAACGAAGGCAAGGCTGTGGTGGCGGGGATTGAGATGCAGGAAGCGCGCGATAAACGGATGCGAATAGTAGTCGGTCAGCCGGAAACCGAGCGTGTCACGATAGAACGATGTCATCCGCTCGATCGTATCCGCGGTGTCGACGTTGAGCACCACGTGCCCGAGCCCAAGCGGGCCGGTGCGGAAGCCGGAGATCGAACGCCCGGGCTTGAACGGCTCAGCCGTCGTTTCGGCGCCGTGAAAAATCTCCAGCCGATTGCCTTGCGGATCGTTGAACACGATCAGGTCTTTCACATGCCGCTCATCGGCGAGCGCGCGCGCGCCATGCGCCACTTTGATCCCCGCGTTTTCCAGATGCGCCCCGAGCCCATCGAGCGCAGCGGCATCCGCGACTTCCCAGCCGAAAAAGCCGATTCCCTCGCCGCCGTCGGCGTCAACGATGATGCGCTGCTTGCGGTCGTCCATGCGGAAGGCAAGTGTCGAGTGCGATTTGTCGATGCGTTGCAAGCCTAGAAGGCCCGAGCCATAGCTCGCCCAATCGCCCAAATCCTTGGCGCGCACGCCGACGTAACCTAGAGCTTGCGGGACAATGTCTGCGACCATGGCAAACCTCTCATGCGTTGCCTTCCTTTTACACCGATGGCATGACCGTTTAAACCGCTCAAAAAGGCATATGATCCATGCTTGCGCGTACAAGACCGCCGTTCCGAGCCGACCACGTCGGCAGCCTGATCCGTCCCGATACGCTGATCAGCGCCCGGGAAAGCGCGGAGAAGGGCGAAATCTCAGGGGTTGAACTCGCACGCATCCAGCATGACGCGATCCGCAACGTGGTGCGCCTGCAGGAGGACATCGGGTTCAAACTCATTACCGACGGCGAATATAACCGCACGTTCTGGCAGCGTGACTTTTTGCTGAAGTTCCAGAGCGTGGAGCAGGTCGAAGCCAAACTCACGGTGCGCTTTCATTCAGCGGCCGGCTCGCGTGACCATTCGCCGCCATCGCTTCAGGTGACCGGCAAGCTTGCCCGGCCGGCCGGCATCTTCGTCGAGGATTTTAAATTTCTTCAATCGGTCGCGCATGGCGCGGCGAAAATCACTATTCCGTCGCCGACGACGATGCATTTCCGCGGCGGCCGCGGAGCGGTCGACGCCAAGGCCTATCCGCACATGGAAGAGTTCTACGCCGATCTGGCTCGCGTCTACCGTGAGGAGATCCATGACCTTGCCGCAGCGGGCTGCCGCTACTTGCAGATCGACGAGGTCAATTTCGCCTATTTGTGCGACCCCGAACTGCGGAAGCAGGTACGCAATATCGGCGAAGACCCCGACACGCTGCCGAAGACCTACGCGCGGCTCCTCAACGACACCATCGCCGGGCGGCCCGCCGACATGGTGGTCTGCATGCATCTATGCCGGGGCAATTTCGCCGGCGCCTGGGTTGCCGAGGGCGGCTACGATCCGGTCGCGGAACTGCTCTTCAATGAGATCGCGGTCGACGGCTATTTCCTCGAATACGATTCGCCGCGGGCCGGGAGTTTCGCGCCGTTGCGGTTCCTGCCGAAAGGGAAGATTGCAGTGCTTGGCCTGGTTACGACCAAGAGTCCGGCGCTGGAAACCAAAGACGAGATTAAGCGGCGCATCGACGAGGCGAGCCGCTACACGCCGCTGGAGCAGCTCGCGTTGTCACCGCAATGCGGATTTTCCAGCGGCATCGGCGGCCAGACGATGACAGTGAACGACGAGGTCGCGAAACTACAGCTCGTGGTCGATACCGCACGTGAGGTGTGGGGCTCTGCCTGATGGGTTCGACGGCATCGTTGAACCCGCAAGTCGCTGGCCGGTACGCAGCGCAGATCGACAACCGAAGGGGCATCGGAATATGCGGATTGTCGCGGCAGCGGTGTTTTATTTTCTGATCGTGTTTGGCGTTGGCTTTTTGCTCGGGCCCATTCGGGTGTTCTGGCTGGAGCCGAGACTTGGAGAAACCTTGGCGGTCCTGTGCGAGGCGCCGTTTCTTCTCGTTGCGATCGTGCTGGCCGCCCGCTGGCTTCCGAAAAGACTGAGATTGAATGCCGACGTCGGGATCGCTTGCCGGGATGGGACTGGGCGCTTTGTTTCTTCAGCAGCTTGCTGACTTCGCTGTCGGCGGCTTCCTGCGCGGTCTGACGCCGGCGCAACAGATCGCCCATCTCGCCCGGCCTGCAGGTCTGGTTTATGTTTTATTGCTCATCATGTTCGCAGCCATGCCCATGCTGACAAACTTTCCAAGGCGAGAGCGCCGCGACACAGAATCAACACGGGCGTAGCATCACAGGCGATTGTATGGCGCCTCCTCTCAGCGGTGCTGTCACGCTTCGCGCCATCAAGATCGTCCATACGGTGGCTTGGGCTTTCTTCGCCGGCTGCATCCTGGCCATACCGGTGTTGGCCTGGTCGCGTCAGTTCCGGGGCGTCGGCATTCTCGCGATCCTTGTGCTGATCGAGATCGCGATACTCGTCGCCAACGGATGGCGCTGCCCACTGACCGGCGTGGCCGCACGCTACACCGACGACCGCGCCGACAATTTCGATATCTATCTACCGCTCTGGCTTGCACGCTATAACAAGGTGATCTTTGGCTGGCTGTTCGCCGCGGCATTGTTGTTTGCACTGTTGCTGTGGCTTCGGCAGTAGCCTGCTCACTCTGCAAATGGAGTAACGCCGTGAAAGCAGCAGTTGCCGGTGACAAAGGCGCAGAAATCCGGGATCTGCCGAAACCTGAGCCGGGCCCAAACGAAGTGGTGATCCGAGCGCGCGCCTCGAGCCTCAACCGGGCCGATCTGTTGGCGGCTTCGCGCGGCGGCGGTGCCCGTCTAGGCCTCGAATGCGCCGGTGAAGTCGAGACCGTCGGCAGCGGCGTGACCGAAGTGAAACCGGGCGACCGCGTGCTGGCTTCAGCCGCGGGCGGATTCGCGGAGTACGTCGTTACTGATGCGCGGCGCGTGCACCGGATGCCGGCTAACAACATGACCTACGAGCAGGCGGCCTGCCTGCCGGTCGCGCTGCAGACCATGCACAATGCCATTATTACCGCAGGACGCCTCAAGCGCGGCGAAACGCTGCTGATGCAGGGCGCAAGTTCCGGTGTCGGACTGATGGGCATGCAGATCGGCAAGCTGATGGGTGCGTCGCTCGTGATCGGAACGTCGACCAATCCGCAACGCCGAGCGCGGCTCAAGGAATTTGGCTGCGATCTCGCGCTCGATTCCAGCGACCCGAAATGGCCGCAGGAAGCCAGGAAGGCGACCGGCGACAGAGGCGTCGATGTCACCGTCGACATGATATCGGGCAGCGTCGTCAATCAGAATCTCGAAGCCGCGGCGGTGCTCGGCCGCATCGTCAATGTCGGTCGTCTCGGCGGCAACAAGGGCGAATTCAACTTCGACGTCCATGCGCTCAAGCGCATCGACTATATCGGCGTGACTTTTCGCACCCGTTCGCTCGACGAAATCGGCGAGATCAACCGCCTGCTGCGCGCCGACCTGTGGCCGGCGGTCGAGGCCGGCAAGCTGTCGCTGCCGATCTACAAGACCTATCCGCTGGACCAATATCGCCGAGGCGCTCGCACTGATGAAAGCCAATCAACACTTCGGCAAGATCGTGCTCTCCATTTAGGACCGCTCACACCAATTCGGAGAGCAAGGCCTTAGCCTCTTTCAAATCGAGGGTGTCGAAGCCTTCGGTGAACCAATTGTAGACCGGAGCGAGTAAATTTCGGGCTTCGTCGCCTTTACCCTGACCGCGGAGAAGCCGCGCCACGCTCGTCGCCGCGCGCAACTCCCAGGATTTTGCCTGCTGCTGTCGCGCAACCTCAAGCGCGCGTACGAAATACGCTTCCGCTTTCGCCGCATCCGGCTCCTCGGATTTCAGCGCGATCTCGCCGGCCATGCGATGGACCTCGGCCTCGAACCACATTTCCTTTGTTGTTTCCACCGCCGTCATGGCTTCGCCGATGCAGCGCCAAGCATCGTCAAATTGCACAAGCTCTGCATACGCCTTTGCCAGAAAGGAGCAATACCAAGGCGCATAGGCCGTCGCGCCTGTCGATCGAGCTGCCCCGATTGCAGGAGTCGCCGTCGCGACCGCGCCAGAGGCGTCGCCATTCAGCGCGAAGAGCCCACCTTGCAGCAACGCTCCATACGATTTCCAGTACAGGCTACCTATCTCGTCCGCCAGCGCGATAAGTTCATTGATCAGAGCGTTTGCAACCTCACAATTTCCGAAATGAATAAAAGCCATCGACGTGTGCGACAACGCGAACATTGACGTGGCGGCATGACCGATCTCACGCGCGTCTTTGAGCGCGTGTTCGGCATCGGCAAGCGCTGCGTCGGGATAGCCCAGCATCCACACCGCCAGCGCACGCCAGCATAGGGCCGACATCCTCACGTCGTGACCAAATCGCGTCGCGAGCGGACGATGCTCGGCTGCATCATACAGTCCGATTACCTGATCAAGATGTTTTCGCCCGTCCGCGAGGCTACCCACGAGAACTAACGAAATGCCCATAAGCATATGCCCGATCATGGGTGGTACTGTGGAGTTCTGCTTCTGGGCGAGCCTGTGGAACTGCTCCGCAAGTTCACAGGCCATGTCGCCTTTGAACGCCATCCGGCTTCGGACCCAAAAACCATAAAGCACGGAAAACAGCAGCAACGGATCTTCCGGTGGTTCTCCCAACGCCTCCGCTTCCTCGATAAATGCGCGTGCCCGTTCGAACGACCCTTGGGTCTCCGGGGACGCATGGCCCTTGGTGTGAATCAGCGCATTTGAAAGTTCGATCTGCAGCTTGATCTGCTCGCGGCGCAGCGCTGAGGTAGCGGGCAAGGTGGCGATCTGACCGAGCGCACGCGCAAGCTGGTCAGCGGCTTCGACCAGCGCCGAGCGCGCCAGCGACCGCCGTCCGGCCTTGGCCCACTGGCCGGCGGCCTTCTCGACCAAACCGGCTTCGCTACAATGACGAGCCAGCAGCTCCGGCTGGCTCTCGGCGAGTTCCGGAAACTGGGTGTCGAGAATTTCGGCAATGCGGGCATGCAGCGCGCGACGTGGCGCGCGCAGCAGAGTGCCATAGGCCGCGTCTTGCACCAAGGCGTGCTTGAAGAGGTAGCTCGCATGTGGCGGGATGCCCTGCCGGAAGAGCAAGCCGGATTGAATAAGACGGTCTAGCGCCGTTTCCAGTTCCGCTTCCGGTTTGCGCACTACGGCCGCCAACAGGGCGTGAGAGAATTCCCGGCCGATCGCCGCGCCGATCTGCGCTGTCTCTTTGGCCGGGCCAAGCCGATCGAGCCGAGCCATCAGCGAAGCATGCAGGCTTGCCGGAACCGCGAGAGCCGGTGAGGGGATTGCCGCAGTTTGCCGCGCGGCATCCTCGTTGTCGCCTTCCAGCACCGCCTTGGTCATTTCCTCCACGAACAAGGGGATGCCGTCGGTGCGTTCGATGATGTCCTGCCGGATGCTCGCCAACAGCGATTTGTTGCCGACGACGCGGTCGATCATGGCATCGACGTCGCGCTGCGCCAGCCGATTAATGGTCAGGGAGGTAACGTGCGGCCGTCCGATCCACGGCGGCGCGAATTCCGGCCGGAACGTCACGATCAGCAGCACACGAAGATTGGCGATCCTATCCACCGTCTGGCCAAACAGTTCCAGGCTCGTGGGATCGGTCCAATGCGCATCCTCGAAAATCATCAACACCGGATTTTGCCGTGCCAGCGCTTCCATCTGCGATCCCAGCGCTTCCATAGTTTTCTGTCGGCGCTCCTGCGGGGTCAGTTCGAGCGCGGGATAGCGTCCGTCGTTCGGCAACGACAGCATCTCGGCAAGGAGCGCGGCGTCCTGTCTGGACGTCGAGGTCCGCGCCAGCACCGTATCGAGCTTATCGAGCCTCGCCTGCGGCGTGTCGTCATGCGCCAGTCCGGCGGCGCGTTCCATCTGGCCGATGACCGGATAGAGCGCGCTGTCGGTGTGCTGCGGCGAGCAGAAATAGCGCAAGCGTATATGCGGCTCGGGAGCGACGGCTTCCAACAGTGCTGCGGTGAGACGTGATTTGCCGATGCCGGCCTCGCCGGAGAGCAGCACCACTTGGCCTTCGCCGTTTTTAACCCTCGCCCAACGTCGCAGCAGCAGTTCCAGTTCTTCTTCTCGCCCGACCAGAGCAATTAGACCGCTGGTGTGCAGCGCCTCGAAGCGGCCTTCCACCGAACTTGGCCGTAGAACCGCAAACGCGCGCACCGGCGCAGCGAGGCCCTTGAGGTCCTTGGCGCCGAGGTCGGCGAGTTCAAAGAGATTGCCGAGAAGTTTTCGCGTGCTCTCTGCGATGACCATCATATCCGGCTCGGCAATACTTTGCAGGCGCGCCGCGAGATTCGGAGTCTCGCCGACAATAGCGCGCTCCTGCGCCTCGCCTGATCCGATCAGGTCTCCAACGATGACAAGCCCGGTCGCAATGCCGACGCGGGTTTGCAGCGAAACGGGCAACTTCAGGGCGGCCACCGCCGCGATCAATTCCAGCCCCGCACGCACCGAGCGCTCGGCGTCGTCTTCGTGCGCCTGCGGATAGCCGAAATAGACGAGCACGCCGTCGCCCATATATTTAGCCACAAACCCGCCAAAGCGACGCACCGTCTCGGCGACGCATTGTTGATAGGCCGAGATGACTTCGCGCAAATCCTCCGGGTCCATGCGGGCGGACAGCGCCGTCGAACCGACCAAGTCCGAGAACATCACCGTGACCTGGCGGCGCTCAGCAGAGTCTTGCGGTTTTGACTTAACCAGCACCGGCTGCGGCGATGCCCGACCGGCGCCAGCAACCTCCGCAATCGCCGCCAGCAGCTTGCGCCGATGCCCGAGCGAAATGCCCAGCTCCCTCAAGTCTTGATCGGTCAAGTGAGGCAGGACGGCGATATCGACGTCGTTCTCGCTAAAGCGCTCGGCGTACTCGGACATGCCGAGCTTTTCGAGCCAGTCCGCAATTTCAAGCATCGCGGTTCCCACCGAGGATATTTTTATGGCTCACCCGGCTTAAACGGCTCCTCCTTGCCGGACGGCACGCTCTGCTCGGCCATCGCGAGCTGCATCGCGACGGCGATGTAGGTGCCGGCGACCGCCGCCAGATCGACCACCTGCTGCTCGCCAAGCAACTCTTTCGCACGCTTGAAGGTCTCGTCCGAGAGTGCGTGCTCGGTGGTCAGCTCGGTGACAAAGTCATAAACGACGGCCTCCTGCGGCGGCATGTTCGACGGCCGCTTGTTGGCCTTGAGTTCGGCGACGATGTCCGGCGACAGCCCGGCCTTGATCGCAAGCGGCGCATGCGCGTACCACTCCACCTGCGAGCGCCACTGCCGTCCGATGATCAGGATCGCCAACTCGTTGAGCTTCAGCGGCACCGAAGTTTCCCAGCGCAGATAATGCAGCAGGTCGAACATGCGTTGGCCGAACACCGGGCTGCGCAGCATCGGGTTGTACGGGCCGCCGAGACCGACACTGGAAATCTTCATGATCTGCTCGCCGAGCGGCTTTTGCTCCTCGGTGAGCTGTTCCATTGTCAGTTGTGGAAAGCGCGGCTCTTTGCTCATGGAATGAGATCCTATCAGTGTTCCGGCGATCAACCCGCCGAATGCCGTCATGACGGTCAACGCGATCAAGACCAAACGCTTCATGATTTCCTCCCAGCTCTCGCAGAGGATGTCGCCGTGACCAAAGTTTATCTGAGCAGATCAAACGGCGCCACGCCCGCCGAAAGGTGGCGGGACTAGGGCGTGCCAAGGGCCACTCGTTCTACTCGGGGAGGCCGGCCTTCCGCATACCAGCGGGCCAATTGCTCACAATCTCCGGCGCGGCAAATGCGCTTATGAAGGCCATAAACGGCTCGATCCGAAAGGTCGGCTCCAGTTCGAACAGCCGCCGAGAGATCGACTTCGTCGCATCGATGCGGTCAGCCATCCCCAGAGCCGCTGCTTGCAAGGCGTAGAGCGTGCTAAAGCGCGGATTGGCCCGCACTCCCTCGGCGTAGGATGAGGCCGCGTCGTCGTAACGCCGCTCTCGAAAGCGGACATTGCCTAATGCGAAATGAGCAACGAAGCACAACGGATCGAACGGACTCAGCCGCAACGCTTGCAACGCATAGTTCTCAGCCTGCGTCGGATCGCCGCTCAAGGAATGAATATGCGCGCCGAAATAAAGCGCGATCGCGCAAGAACCATTCAACGAGAGAGAGCGGGCGATCGCACCCGACGCTGCTACAAAATCATGGCCTAGGTGGAGAATAACGAAGCTCGCAATTCCGAGCGCCGTGGCGTCATCGCCCCCGTGATCCAGGGCCGCCCGCGCATGGCGTAGGCCAGCTTCAGCGTCGACCACATTGAAACCGCCCCGCACAACCCGCATTTCCAACCCCCACGCCAGATGAGCATGAGCGGGGGCGTAATTTGCATCAATCTTCAGCGCCTCTTCGAGAAATTCCATACCGATTTTGGCGTCCTCCGGCATGTCGGACGCGAAGTGCGGTAGGGCGCGAAGGTAAAGGTCGTAGGCGCCGAGACTTTCCGGCCGCTTGCGCCGGGCGCGTTCGATCTCCGCGCGCCGAACATTGGGCTCGATGACGCCAACGATAGTCTCTGTGATCCGGTCTTGAAAGTCGAAGATATCCTGCAGCTCACCGTCATATCGATCAGCCCAGAGATGCGCGCCGATTTCGGCCTCGAGCAATTGCGTGGTGATGCGGACTCGGTTTCCGGCCTTACGAACGCCGCCTTCCAAGACATATCGCACGCCAAGTTCGCGCCCTACCTGGCGCACGTCAATCGCCTTGCCCTTGTACACGAAGCTCGAATTGCGCGCGATGACGAACAGCCACTTGATCCGCGCTAACCCGGTGATGATGTCGTCAACGATGCCGTCGGCGAAATATTCCTGCTCGGGGTCGCCGCTCATGTTCTGGAACGCCAGCACAGCGATTGAGGGCTTTTCGGGAAGCGCGAGGCGCGTCGTGCGTACTTCCAGCGTGGATGCGCCGCCCGCCGCCTCGCCGCCATCCAACGCCGCTAGGCGATAGACGCGCACTGGCCGAGCGATGTTTTTTAGCTCCTTCTCGCCGGCATCGATAAACTCCTGTTTCAATTTATCCCGCACCTGCTCATAGGCCGCGCCGGAGAGACAGAGGCCGTTAGGCTCGGCGACGCCTTCGAGTCGCGCCGCGATATTTACGCCATCCCCCATCAGGTCGCCGTCGCTTTCCTCGACCACATCGCCGAGATGAATGCCAATACGGAACTCGATGCGGCGCTCGGGAGGAAGGCCGGCGTTACGTTCGATCATTCCGGTCTGCACCTCGATGGCGCATCGCACAGCATCGACCACGCTGCGAAATTCAATAAGGATGCCATCTCCGGTGCGCTTGAAGACGCGACCGTTATGGATGGCCATGGTGGGATCGATCAGGTCACTGCGGAGTGCGCGTAACCGCGCCAGAGTGCGATCTTCATCGGCGCCGGCTAGCCGGCTGAAGCCGACCACGTCGGCGGCCAAAATCGCCGCGAGCTTCCGTGTTTCGGCCATGACGGTGGTTCACCACAGGCGAGACTAGCACAAATTTTCACAGCCATGTCGGCTGTTGGCTCTTTTCGTCACATAGTGCGATGCAATGGAATGACCGCTTCCGGGCTGTGCGTTCAACCGGTCAGTGCAACACCGCTTGTAGTCTATCGCGGCGTTTGGAAGGTCCAAGGTACGTTCGCGGACGTTGATTGAGCCGCAGAGCAATCGCCGGCTGTCGGGTAGCGCTGGAAGAGCGCGCAGAAGTGCTGCGGTCCATCTCGCGGGCGCTGGAAATGACGACAAGCCGGCGTTGGTGTGATCGTTTGGCCGCGCTGCCAGGGATCTGCCGCGCCGCGCCGGAGAGACCTGGGCGCGCTAAGGTTTGAGGAACCGTGAAGCGCTTGTGGCGTGGCATCTGCGTTGGGCCGTCGATCCGCAGGTCGCCCAGGGCGTCGGACGGCGCCTCGGCAGCTTAGCCGAGTGCTTGCAAGCGCAGCGACGGCAGTCGGCGTGTCCGTGCGGCCGGGATCTGACGAGCGTGCGTGGAGCGGGTGTTGCGCTCGAAGCCTGGTCGTGGCGATGTGCGTGAGCTACGATCGCGCCGGCGAGAAGGTCGCGCTGCCCAATGGTCCCCGCAGCGGATCCTCCGGCTGGCTGAAGCAGGAGTTCCGAACCCGCCAAGACATGCAGACCATCTCACGAAGCGATCTATCGCAGCCTCTTGATCCACTCCCGCGGCGTGGCTGTAGGAGCGACGCTCCGCCGGCGCAGTCGCGACTGCGCCGGAGCTCCTCCATGAGCCACGCCGCGAGACTGGACAAGAGCATATCCTCGATATGTCTGCATGTCGCGAGTGGCCCGCTTCAGCCAGCCGGGATCTGCTGCGCCGACCTTGCAGCGCGAGCTTCTGCGCCACGCGACCTTCGTAGCTCCCTGTGCAGCGACCAACACGCACATGGCCCCTTGGCGGCGCAACGCCCGCTCCAGGCACGCCGATCAGTCCCGGTTGCACGACAGGCCGACTGCCGCCGTTGCGCCTGCCATCTCCCGGCTAAGCTGCCGAGGCGCCCGTCCGAGGCCCTGCGATCTGCCGGATCGACCGGCCCACGCAATGCCACGCGGAAAGCTCTTCGCGTTCCTCAAACCTTAGCGCTGCCCAGGCTCTCCGGCGCGGCGCCGCGCAGATCCCTCCAGGAGTACCAACGATCCGCTCAACGCCGGTCTTGTTCTTCCTTTCCAGCGCCCGCGAGATGGCCGCAGACTTCTCGCCCGTTCTCTCATCGCTCCCACAGCTCGGCCTTCTGCGCTGCCGCTGAACCAACATCCGCGAACGTCACCATGGGCTCCACACCTCCTCACCCGCAAGACTACAAGGTGTTGCGCTGATCGGTTGAATCGCCGGCGCAAAGCGGACATTGACCAGCCGTAGCTGACCGACGTCGATTTACAAGCCCTAAGCTCCAGCGCTGCGATCGCGCGGATCGGCGATTTCACCGCGATTTTCGGCGAACGCGTTGATGCCGAGTGCAGCACGAAAGTCGGCCGTCACCTCCGCCTTGTTGTCCTCGATTGGGATGCCGGTCGAATCAGCGACGCGATCGATGGCGTTGAAGGTCGCCGCGATCGCTGCGGCATCGACCAGCGCGGCGTCGCCCATCTTGCTGCGAATCTCGGATTGGATAGCAGCCAGCCGCGCATCGTCGCCGCCAAGCGCAGCTTCGGCGAATTGAACCAGCAGTGCGCCGTTCGGGATGTTGCCGTCGCCGCTCCCCCCGGTGAGCAGCTTCAAATCGTAATTCCCGCCTGTTGTTTTACTGCTCTCACGGAGCAAGACCGCATGCGAGGTGGTTCAATAAAAACATTGATTGAGGACCGAGACACGGCCCGCAATCAATTCGATCTGCGCATGGGTGATGGCGCGATACTCGTTGGCGAAGTCGCGCATCCATTTGCCGAGCAAGTATTGGATCTCGACCAACTGGAACCAGGCATAAGCCTCTTCGGGAACC
The DNA here is from genome assembly GCA_963831165.1 of uncultured Alphaproteobacteria bacterium. Lineage (GTDB taxonomy): Bacteria > Pseudomonadota > Alphaproteobacteria > Rhizobiales > Xanthobacteraceae > BOG-931. Next base: position 146,983 of record CAWHPC010000023.1, on the reverse strand, counting down.
AGCGAGAGCGCCCGCCTGATGTTGGCGAGGACGCCGCCCCAGTATTTGGCAAGTACCCTTTCTTCTTCGGTGTCGAGTTCTCCCTCCAGGTCCTTGGGGTGTATCATCGGCACCCAAGCCTCGCCGCGCTGATGCGCCGTTCGCGGGCGCCTGCGGTGCGGCTCTCCGGGCACCGGCTGCGGCAAAGGATGCGGCGGCACGCCGATGGCGCGGCAAAACGTATCGATCGAGACGATCGTCGCGACTACGCCGACGATCTCGACATATTCGGCGTCCGACGTACCCGACGCGATAATCCCGTCGAACCACGTCCGCGTCAGCCGGCCCGGATCGCTGACAATGCGATGAATCTGCTCAACGACCCGCTCCGGCAAGATTCCAAGGCTGTCATGCCGGCCGCTGATCGCATAAGGCGACAGCGCTTCTTTCCGCCGTTTGCACAACGCGCATTGCGGCGCGTGACGGGTCTCGGCGGCAATGGCAACGCGGGTCGCGCCGTCGAACCACGTGCCGGCACGGGCGATGCGGCCCCACGCGACATTGTGGGCCCCGATGATGTCGTCGCGAACGGCAACCGCCGCATTGGCATAAGTGATCATGCTGGGTGAGGCTAACGGCCCGAACCGCGGGCCGTCAACTATTGACGGCGGCCTTACGCCCGGCATTCCTGTTGTCCGGGTTGGATTGCAAAGCCCGCAGCCCGGCGCTGACGAACGGGACCAACTCGCGCAGCGCGCCCTCAATGTCGTCCGACCGGCAAAGCCCGCGCGATAGCCGCTCGATGCGGCCCGTTGCCGACATCACCTGGACCATCGAGCCGATCAAAAACATGTAGCCCCAATAGATCGATCGCGGCGGCGCTTTGGGGAGAGCAAGGCGAAGCGCGTTGATGAAATGCAACGCCGTAGGGTCGAGCACTTCACTAGTGAGACCGACGAACTGCGGCAGCACGTCGAGCTGTGAGGCGAGTCTGCCGTAGTGGCGCCAGCCACGGTCGCCACCCATCAGCCGGCGAAGCAGCGGCTCGAGAAATGCCGCTACAATCGCCTCGACCGAAGGCGACCGTGCGCCGGCTTCGTGCCGCGCCGCTTCAAGCGCGCGAACGCGCTCGTCGTGCACAATGCGCGCCCGCCGCGCAATCACTTCGCGGAGCAGATTGTCCTTGCTGCCGAAATGATAGTTGGCAAGCGCCAGATCGACGCCGGCGACTTCGGTGATCGTGCGCAGCGACACGCCGTCGAAGCCGGCTTCGCCGAAGCAACGCTCGGCGGCATTGAGGATCGCGAGGCGTGTCGTATCGCCACGCCGGCGCGGTGATCGCTCAATGCGGCGAGCAGCGCGCGGTGTTGGCTTATTTCGCGGCACCGCCGCGCGGGCCACCTTTCGCGCCAGAGCATTCTTGGTTTTCATGCCGAGCGCATCTCCACAACCGTAAAGCGCGGCGTCACCCTGGGGCGACCCCGCACGTTCTTGACTCTATCCCAATTTCAACATTCAATGAACTACAATAATACAGACGATGAAGATCGCAGCAACCGCGATCGAATGCCGGGAGGATGACCAATGAGGCTCGTCACTTTTGCCGCCTCCGGGATGCAACGGGTCGGGGCGCTGGCCGACGGCGACCGCCGGATCGTCGATTTCATCGCCGCACGGGACAATGCCGGTCTGGCGTTCGCGAGCATGCAGGCACTAATCGACGCCGGTGCCACCGTCCTCGATCGCGCCCGTGAGATCGCTGGCGACGCACAACGCACTGGGCGCGGGATGATCGACACCGCCTCGGTCAAGTTGCTGGCGCCGCTACCGGCGCCGCCACAGATGCGCGACTTCCTGTGCTTTGAGAAACATCTGATTCAGGCCTTCACACAGATACAGCGGATGCGGACCGCCACCGCGCCCGATCCGGAAAAGGCGCTGCGCGAACTGGAAAAACAGGGGGCCTTTAAGCCGCCGAAAATCTGGTACGAGCGGCCGAGCTTCTACAAACCGAGCCGTTTCGCCGTCTGCGGCACCGGTCAGGATGTGACCTGGCCCGACTATTCGAAGACGATCGATTACGAGCTGGAATTCGCCTGCGTGATCGGCGCGCCCGGCCGCGACATCCCCAAGGAGAAAGCCCGCGCTCACATCTTTGGCTACACCATCTTCAACGATCTTTCCGCCCGCGACGAGCAAAGCCTGGAGATGCTGAGCAATCTCGGGCCGGGCAAGGGCAAGGACTTCGACAATTCGAATCCGGTGGGCCCCTGCATCGTCACCGCTGACGAAATCCCCGACCCTTATGCGCTGGAGATGATCGTCCGCGTTAACGGCGAGGAACGCGGCCGCGGCAATTCGCGCGAAATGCACTGGAAATACGAGGATTGCATCGCGTTCGTTTCACGCGGCGAGACCGTCCACCCTGGCGAAATGTTCTGCTCAGGTACGGTCGGCAACGGCTCCGGGCTTGAGACCGGGCGCTATGTCGAGCCCGGCGAGGTCGTCGAGCTCGAAGTCGAAAAAATCGGGGTGCTGCGCAATCGCATTGTACGCGCTTGAGAGAACCAACAATCCGGGAGGACAAATCATGGTGCAGAAAATTCGCCGCTTCGTCACCGGTCATAACGCAGCCGGCAAAGCGATCGTCATGATCAACGATCACGCGCCGAACGCCACCGAGATCAAGGGCTGGCCGGGCCTCGGCGTCACCGAAGTTTGGGTCACCGATGAAATGCCGGTGGACAATCACGGCGCCAAAGACCGTTCGTTGCGGCCGATGCGTCACGATCCGACGCCGTCGGGCACCATCTTCCGCGTCGTCGAAATTCCCCCGGAGAGCGCCAGCATCAAAATCGACACCGACGCAGCTTTCGGCCATCTCGGCAGCACGAATAAGCCCAGCGCCGCGGACTCGGCCAAGCATCCGACCATGCACAAGACCAATTCGATCGACTATCTGGTGGTAATCTCGGGCTCGATGCATATGCTCATGGAAGAGGGCGAGGTCGAACTGCATGCCGGAGACTGCATCGTCCAGCGCGGCACCAATCATGCGTGGGTCAATCGCAGCGGCAAACCTTGTCTGCTCGCGGCGGTTCTCATCGACGCCAAGCCCGCCCCCTGATCCGGCGCCGCGCCGAGGCGGGCGATGAACCTCGCGAACTGGGTCGAAAAATGGGGACGCGCCGCGCCGGATCGCCCGGCGATTGCGCTCGGCAGATCGACATACGCGACCTACCGGCAATGGGCGGCGCGCTCGCGTGCGCTGGCGGGCAGTCTGCGCGCCTTGTGCGGGCCGGAGGCCCGGGTGGCGATTGCCATGACCAACCGGCCGGAATTTCTCGAAGCTTTGTTTGCGATCTGGCATGCCGGACTGGTCGCGGTGCCGATGAACGCCAAGCTCCATAGCGAGGAATTTGGTTACATCGTCGGCGACACCGAGGCTTCGCTCATTCTCGCAAGCCCAGACCGAGCCGACGATGTCGCCGCGCATGGCCGCACCATTGCGACCGGCAGCGCCGAATGGCGTAAACTTTATAAGAGCGACGGCGTCGACGTAGCCGCGCGCGCGCCCGACGATCTGGCGTGGCTGTTTTATACGAGCGGCACCACCGGCCGCCCCAAGGGCGCCATGCTCACGCATCGCAATCTGATGGAGCAGACGCTTGGCTACTTCGCCGAGATTGAGCCGGTGAGTGCCGGAGATTGCGTTCTGCACGCGGCGCCGATGTCGCACGGCTCCGGCTGTTACGGCCTGCCCTATGTTGCCATGGGCGCCAACACCATCGTGCCAGAGAGTGCGGGGTTCGATCCGGAAGAAATCGCGGCGCTGTTGCCGGTCCACGGCAATGTCAGTTTTTTCGCCGCACCGACCATGGTGAGCCGCCTCATCAATCATTCGGGCTTTGCCGCCGCAGATCATCGCGGATTGCGGACCATCATTTACGGCGGCGCGCCGATGCATTTCGAAACCCTGTCGAGCGCCATGGATTTGCTGGGACCCAAACTCGCGCAAATCTACGGCCAGGGCGAAGTCCCCATGACGATCACCGCACTGACAAAGGACATGCACGCCGACCGCTCGCGGCCGCGCTGGCGCGAGATCATGGGCTCGGTCGGACTTCCCCGCACCAATGTCGAAGTGCGCGTCGCCGACGACGAAGACCGTCCGTTGCCTATCGGCGAGATCGGCGAGGTACTGGTCCGCGGCGAAGTGGTGATGAACGGCTACTGGAAAAATCCGCTGGCGACCGCTGAAACGCTGCGCGGCGGCTGGCTGCACACGGGCGATATGGGCGCATTCGACGAGGAAGGGTTCCTGACGCTCAAGGACCGCTCCAAGGATCTGATCATCAGCGGCGGCAGCAACATCTATCCGCGCGAAGTCGAGGAAGTGCTGCTCCGCCATCCCGGCGTGCTGGAGGTTTCGGTGATCGGTCGGCCGAACGCCGACTGGGGCGAGGAAGTCGTCGCCTGCGTGGTGGCGCGAACGGAACGGCCGGTGTCGCCGGAAGAACTGGATCAGCTATGCTTATCCGCGATTGCACGCTTCAAACGGCCACGCGGTTATGTCTTCCTCGATGCTTTGCCCAAGAACAATTACGGCAAGGTATTGAAGACCGAGTTGCGCAAGCTGCACGGCTAAGCGCCGCGAACCTGATGGGGGCGCGACTTCCGAATCCTGGCGGCCACGGATTTATTATCTTATTTATATTTTAACGGCCTGCATTCCATATCGAATTTATACGCCGCCGCCCGCCATATTCACTGTTGTGACTAGAGGCTTTGGGAACACTCCAAAGCGAACGTCCGGCAGCGTTCATGCACCGTGGATTGGCAAGATCGATTGTTACTCTCGCCTCAGCGGCCGTCGCTGTCGGCTTGCTGATCAGCGCTGTGCCTGCGGAGAATATCGACATCAGTGTGCGGCGCTCGGCCGAACGGATAAGCTTCAGCAACGACGAGATCAGGGAAGGCTTCTTCAAGACGGCGTTCCATGCCGAACTGCAATTCGACAAGCGGGTCGAGCGCATCCGCAAGTTCGACGAGCCGGTCCGCGTCTTTATTGATAACCGCAGGCCATCCGGTCGCGGCGCCGAAATCGCAGCCATTGTCGCGGACATCCGCGCCCGTGTGAATCATCTCGACATGGCGATCACGTCCGACCGCCAAGCCGCGAATTTCATTGTGATACTGGTGCGAAGGCGCGACTTTGTTCAGACCATCCGTTCCCGTTACGGAGAGCGCCAGGCGACACGGATTCAAAACTCGCTGCACCCGGAATGCCTGTCAGGCATCGGCAAGGACAAGACTTATCGAATCCGGCGCGCAGAGGTCATCCTGCCGGTCGATGCGGGTGAGTTTCAGTTCTTCGATTGCGCTTACGAAGAATTGCTGCAGGGGCTCGGGCTCATCAACGACGACAGCTCCGTTCCCTGGACCATGTTCAATGACGGCGTCCAGATGGGTTTCTTTGACGTCTACGATCAGTTTCTCGTCAATATTCTGTATGACCCGCGCGTTCAGCCGGGCATGACCAAGACCGAGATCGACAAGCTTTTCCCGGACGTGTTGCCGACGGTGCGGGCGTGGATAGCAAATACCAACGTGCCAAAAAACGAGGGACCCCGCGAAGGCTCGAACACCGGTCGACCCTGACGCAAACGTTACACCGTCTGTTTGACCTTACGGGTGTCAAACGGCGCGTCAAACCACCGCCGTGTTTCTACTCAGCGCTTTGAAGCGGTACTCTTTGCCGAAGAAGAAGAGAATTCTGTAATTCTGACGTCCGCGGCCCGGACCACCCAACGAGTTTGGAGCTGCGCTTGCTTCGCGCCGTCGATCGCATTGTTGTACTTCGACGGTGCGCTCGTTGCGCCGCCGGCTTGGGCGCCGGGCGACCCCAGTGAAACGATCGCGAGTGTAACCGCCATCACAAGAAGACTCTTGGACATGGATACCTCCGTTTGCGTCACTCGTTTCCTCATCGGACGCTTTTTACCGTCCTTTGAACGGGAGTATGATCCGCGTTTCTGAATCGTGCAAGAATCAAATACTTCCTGCTGGAAAAATTAGCATGAAGCATTCTGATCAAAAAGTGGTCAGCGGCTTTGGCGCGAACAGACCGGGCTGACACTATAATCCCGTCTAGCGGGCGAAAACTTAAAGCCTCGTCGAGGCCTGACACGATTCTGAAATGAAGGCCGCGCCGAAGTTGGAAGCGCGATTGTGCGTTGCGAAGCGACCCCGACTACAGCCGACGGTCACCAAGCACTAATTGACAATGAGGTGTGTTGGATCGACGTTACCTCAACTCGATCCGCTTTTGCGCAGACTTCCAAGGCTTACATCATGACGCTCACCGACACCTTACGGACGCCGGCAGAGGCTGACGCGTTGCAGGATATGTCCGCCGGTGAGATCGCTCGGCGCATCGCTGCCCGCGAGCTCTCCGCCGCCGAAGCCGTGGAACACTTCATTGCGCGGCTGAACGCCGTCAATCCCAAGCTCAACGCAGTCACGGTCGACCTGTACGAGAGCGCACGAAAGAAAGCCGCGGAGGTCGATCAAGCGCTGTCGCGCGGCGAGAAATTGGGACCGCTCGCCGGCCTGCCGGTAACGATCAAGGAATGTTTCGATCTTGCCGGTACGGCATCGACCTACGGGCTGTCGTCGCGCCGGAACGAGATCGAAACTAATAACGATCCTCATGTTGCGGCGCTGCTTGCGGCAGGCGCCATCCCGATCGCCAAGACCAATCTCCCGCAACTCATGATCTACACCGAGAGCGACAACCCGCTCTATGGCCGAACCAACAATCCGTGGGACCTAGAAAGATCGTGCGGCGGCAGCAGCGGCGGGGAAGGCGCTGTCATCGCCGCCGGCGCCTCGCCGCTTGGCCTAGGCAATGATATCGGCGGCTCGTTGCGGATTCCCGCGGCCTTCTGCGGGATCGCTTCGATCAAACCGACCGCCGGGCGTATTCTCGATCATTGCAACCACGGCTTACCGATCGGGCAGCAGGGGATCACAGCCCAGGCCGGGCCCATGGCGAGACACGTTGCCGACGTTGCAATGGGACTCCGCGTGCTGGATCGCGCCCGCGATCCGTTCGTTTATCCGGGACCGGAATTGGGCGATCCGGCTACCGTCGACCTTGGCCGCTTGCGTTTTGCCGAATTCACCGACGATGGCGAGTTTCCGGTCGCACCAGCAGTGCGCCGCGCCGTAGCCGAAGCCACCCAGACGCTGACGGCGGCGGGAGCCAAACTTGTCGCCTGGCAGCATCCGTCGCTAAGCCGCGCGACCGATCTTTTCTTCGCCTGCCTCTCCGCCGACAACGCTAAGGCGTTTCGGCGTCTTCTCCGCGGCAACCAAGTTGACCGGCGCATCCGTCCATTGCTTTTGATAGCGGGACTTCCGGCGTGGCTGCGCCGCCCTCTGAGTTCCGCACTCGAAGCCATCGGGCAGCGGCGCGCTGCCACCACGATGCGGCGGTTTGCTTCCGGAAGCGTCGACGATTATTGGCAGACGGTCGAGGCGATCGGGAATTTCCGCCTCGAGCTGCTGCGTTCGCTCGATCAGGCGGAAGGCGGTCCGATCGATTTTGTTGTTTGTCCCGCTTATCCGGTACCGGCGATCCGGCACGGCGCGACAGAGCTGATGCCGATGCCCGGCTCCTATGTCCCGCTTGCCAATGTCAGCGGCTTCCCCGCCGGCATCGTACCGGTGACGCGTGTCCGCGCCGGCGAGGAAAGCGACCGCCCGCCAAGCCGCGATCCGGTCGACCGGACCGCGCGCGAAACCGAGCGAGGGAGCGCCGGCCTGCCGATCGCAGTGCAAGTGCTTGCGCGGCCCTGGTGCGACCACGTCGCGCTCGCCGCCATGGCGGCGATCGAAGCCGCCGCGCGAAAACAGCCCGACTATCCGGCGCGGCCGCCATTATGAACGACGCGCGACCCCAAGCTTCCGCAACAATGCGCGACATTTTTGACGCGCAGCGCGCGGCATTCTTGCGCGCGGGAGCGCCTTCGCTGCAAGAGCGGCGCGCGGATTTGACCACGCTCAGCGACGCGATTGGCCGCAACGTCGGCGGTCTCGCTGAAGCGATTTCGGCGGATTTCGGCAATCGCTCGCGTCACGAGACCGAGCTGGGCGAGATCGTTCCCGTGCAATCGACGATCCGCCATACGCTTCGTCACCTGGCGGGCTGGATGCGGCCAAAGCGGGTATCGGTCAGTCTCGAGCTATTGCCCGCCACCGCCCGCATTCTTTATCAGCCGGTCGGCGTGGTCGGCATCATCAGTCCGTGGAACTATCCGTTCAATCTCGCGATCGTGCCGCTGGTCGCAGCTCTCGCCGCCGGCAATCGTGCAATGTTAAAGCCGTCGGAGATCACGCCGCGCACGTCGGATTTTCTGTCCACCCTCCTCGCCGGCCTGTTTCCATCCGACAAGGTCGCAACCATCGTCGGCGGAACCGAAACCGGCCAGGCGTTTGCGCGGCTTCCGTTCGATCATCTGCTCTACACCGGTTCGACTGCGGTCGGCCGAATGGTGATGCAGGCCGCCGCCGAGAATTTGACGCCGGTCACGCTTGAGCTTGGCGGCAAATCGCCGTGCATCCTGGGCCAGGACGCAGCATTGCCGAGCGCTGTTAAGAGCATCGTCTATGGCAAGCTTCTCAACGCCGGCCAGACCTGCATCGCGCCGGACTATGTTCTGGTGCCGGAGCGCAGCCTCGACGACTTCGTCAAGCTGACCGTCGACACGACGGAGACAATTCTATCCGAAGCTCGCCGGCAATCCGGATTACACCTCGCTTGTCAATGATCGGCACTATCGACGCGTCGCCGCAGTATGTCGCGGAAGCCAAGGCGAGCGGGGCCCGCGTCGTCGAGATCAATCCGCGGCACGAGGCGCTGCCGCCGGAAGCGCGCAAGCTGCCGCCGACGCTGGTGATCGAGCCAGGCGAAAACCTCGCCGTCATGCGCGAGGAGATCTTTGGGCCGGTACTGCCGATCAAGACCTATCGAGGGCTCGACCAGGCCATCGATTATGTCAACAGCCACCCTCGCCCGCTTGCGCTTTATTATTTCGGCGCCGATGCGGGCAGCCGAGACGAGGTTCTGCGCAAAACCGTATCCGGCGGCGCCTCAATCAACACGACACTCTTTCACTTCGTAGCGGAAAATCTTCCGTTCGGCGGCATTGGCCCCTCCGGGATCGGCGCTTATCACGGCGAATTTGGCTTCCAAACCTTCTCGCATCGCAAAGGCGTTTTCCTGCAGAGCCGCGTCAATGGCACGCGTTTTCTCTATCCGCCGTTCGGCCGCATTACCGATCTGATGCTGAAATTTCTCAGGCGCGGCTGACGGCCCGGACACTACCTGAGTTGCGCCGTCGCGCCTCTGCTCGCCGGCTGAGTCGCGCTCAATCGAAAACATTTTGCAGCCCGACATTGCTATAATAAATAACATCATGCGCCGCTTTCTCCCGCCTTCCCGCGAGTCCCAGCCAGAATACCGGGCATGAGCGGGGCAACTACGTTCATTGAAAAGTACGGACTTTGGAGCGACGAGCAGCAACGGCTCGCCGCCGAGATCGCGCAGGTCGTCCAAACTGAACAATTACGTTTTGTCCGGCTCGCCTGGGGCGATACCCACGGCTATTCGCGGGCAAAGACATTGACGGCGCCCGCCTTCCTCTCGGCCCTGACCAACGGCTATAACATCGGCGTTGCCACCACGACGCTCGATTCCGCGGGCGCGCGCGTGTTCTCTTCGTTTACACGCGGCGGCGGCATGGGGCTCGACGAGATGACGGGCTCCCCCAATCTCACTATCGTGGCCGATCCGTCGACCTTTCGCACGCTGCCCTGGGCGCAAGGCGTGGCATGGATCCTCGGCGACGAATATTTCAACGATGGCAGACCGTTTCATTTCTCGCCGCGCCAGCTTCTGCGCAAAGCCCTCGACCGGCTGCAGGAACACGGCTTCGTCAGCGTCATTGGCCCGGAGATCGAGTGGTATCTGCTGCGCGTCGCCGACACGCACCTGAGCGAAGACAATATCGGCAGTCCCGGCGTCCGCGGCCGCCCGATCGCGACCTGGCCCGTGGAGCCCGGTTACCACTACCACTCTGAATCCAATATGGATCTGATGCAGCCGGCGTTCGACGCGCTGGGCGATGCCTTCGAGCAACTGGGGCTCGGATTGCGCTCGATCGAAAACGAGTGGGGCCCGGGTCAGGTGGAATGCACGTTCGCCCCCCGAACCGCGCTTGAAGCAGCCGACAACGTGCTGCTGTTCCGTACCGCCACGCGTCAAATCTGCCGGCGGCTCGGGTACTTTGCCACGTTCATGAGCCGGCCGGCCCTCAAAGGCTTTTATTCGAGTGGCTGGCACTTGCATCAATCGCTCATCGACGCGTCGACCGGGGCCAACCTGTTCGCGCCGCAGCAACCCGGCAAGGTTCTTTCACCGCTCGGCCGATCGTATCTCGCGGGTCTGCTGCAATACGCGGTGCCCGGCACCGTCTTTGCCACGCCAACGGTCAACGGCTATCGCCGTTTCCGCCCGAACTCGCTGGCGCCGGATCGCGCAACGTGGGCTTACGACAATCGCGGCGCCATGATCCGGGTGCTCGGCGGACCAGGCGATCCGGCAACGCGGCTGGAAAACCGCATCGGTGAGCCGGCGGCTAACCCCTACCTCTATATTCTTTCGCAAATCGTCGCCGGGCTGGCCGGCATCGAAAACGATGCCGCGCTGCCGCCGCCAAGCGACGAGCCTTACGTGGCCGAACGTCCATTGCTGCCAAAAAGCCTACCGGAGGCGCTGCATGCTCTCGATAGAGAGCCGTTGTTCCGCCACACGCTGGGCGATACTTTCATCGAGTATTTCGTCAAGCTCAAGCGAAGCGAGGCCGGCCGTTACTTGCGTTCGCTGGAGGAGGACGGAACCTCTGTGCCAAGCGATGAGCCGAGCGCATGGGAGCAGAACGAGTATTTCGATTTTTTCTGAGCCTGCCGTCGTGCACGAGCCTGGCTAACGCAATAGAAAAGGAGAAGCCAATGACCGCGCTGGAGAAGATCGGATCGCCACCGACCCGGCTTGGCAGCACGGCGCTGTACGATTGGGATTATCTGGTGCAGGAAGATCGCGCGCACCGGCTGATCTATACCGACCCCGCCATTTTTGAAGCTGAGATGACCCACATCTTCGGTGGCACCTGGACCTATCTCGCGCACGAAAGTGAGATCCCGCAGGCGAACGACTTCATCACCAGGCGCATGGGCTTGCGTCCGCTCATCATCGTGCGCGACGGCGAGGGCAAAATCCGCGCGCTGTATAACCGCTGCACGCATCGCGGCACGACCTTGTGCCGCTGGGAGAAAGGCAACAGCAAGTCATTCCAATGCCCGTATCACGGCTGGAATTTCCTCAACACCGGCCGGCTGCGCGGAGTGCCGTGGCCCGAGGGTTACGCCGCCGATCTGCGCGACCCGAAATACAACCTCGCGCAAGTGCCGCGCGTTGAGTCCTATCGCGGTTTCATCTTCGGCACGCTTAACCTTGACGCTTTGCCGCTGGTCGAGCATCTCGGACCCATCAGCACCGTCATCGACGAGTGGCTCGATCGCAATCCCGGCGGCAAAGTCGTGGTGTGTGAGGCGAACCGATTCAGGTACAAGGGCAATTGGAAGCTCGCTTACGACAATTCGTGCGATGGCTATCACGTCGCCTATTCGCATCGTTCATTGCTGGAAACCGAGAATCGCTTTGCCGGCGAGAACGCCAAGGGCATGGCGTATTATCGCAACTCGCCCGATGCGCTGGCGATGTACATGCGATACACCGGCCACGGCAATCATTTCAAGGACAAGCGGCCGAACCTGGAGAAGCGGCCGGGCGGGTTATGGGCGCTGGAGAGCGCGCATCCCGGCATGGAGCACTACGAATCCGAATTCATCAAACGTTACGGCGACCGCGCCTTTGCGCTCCTTGATCTTGCAGGCTCCGAGCCGATCAACATCAATGTGTTTCCGAACCTGTCGCTGCTTGGCAACCACATCCAGGTGTTTGAGCCGGTCAGCGTCGAGGAGACGAACGCGATCTGGTACGGCACCATGATTGTCGATGAAGACGGCAAGCTCGGCAATGACGCCGTCACCGACATCAATGCGCTGCGCATGCGCACCCAGGAAGGCTTCCCGAATTTCGGCGAAGTCGACGACATCGCCAACTTCGAGCAGATCCAGCGCGGTTTGATGGCGATCGAAGACGAATGGGTCTACATGAATCGTGGCCTCGGCATTCCCGATCGCATCAAGACCCATGCGGACGGCTCGATCACCGCGCCGGCGACGGACGAGGCGTTCATGCGCGAACACTTCAAGGAATGGAAGCGCCTTATGAAGACCCGTGCCAACTTCGCGATCCAGCGGGAGCCGTAGCGTGAACGCGCCTACCCCGCCGCCCGATCCGTCGCGCAATTCGTACTATGTCACCGATTCGCTCTATCGCGAGCTGATCGAGAACTTTTCCGATTGGCAGGACGACACGCGCGCCGTTACCGACGTTGCCGTTCGCGATGAATTTCGCCGGCTGTTGGAGCGCGAGGCGCGCTTTCTCGACCAGCTGCGCTACGACGACTGGCTCGCGATGTACGCGTCCGAGTGCGTCTATTGGGTGCCGTCGACGCCGAACGCCGGCGACCCCCGGCGCGAGATCGCGATCATGTTCGACGATCGCCGCCGGCTCGAAGACCGCATTTATCGTATGCGCACCGGCTTTGCCTGGTCGCAGGCGCCCGCATCGCGCACAGTCCGCCTTGTCAGCAACGTCGAAGTGTTCGCCACCGCCCGCGATGATGCGCGAATGGTGCGCTCGAATTTCCTGATCAGCGAGTTCTGGGGCGACGAAACCCGGCAGCTGACCGGCTGGGCCGGGCATCGCGTGTTGCGCAGCCATGGCGGCTGGAAAATCCAGGCCAAGCAGGTGAACCTGATCGAATGTGATCAATCGATCCGCAATCCAAGCATTATCTTATAGCCGCCGCGGCCACCCGCAATTCAAGCATCAAACCACCGCCACGGCCTCCGGCGGCGTGTACTCGGGCTGCGCGCGCTGCTCGACCGGCTTCTCCGCTCGCGTCAGGTTATAAGCGCTGTTAACCAGCGCCATATGGGAAAAGGCCTGCGGGAAATTACCGACCAGGCGTTTGACGCGGGGATCGTATTCTTCGCTCAACAGACCGACATCGTTGCGCACGCCGATGAGCCGCGTGAACAATCGCTCGGCGTCGGCAATACGCCCTTGCAACGCGTAGACGTCGGCGAGCCAAAAGCTGCACGCGAGGAACGCGCCCTCGCCGGGCGGCAAGCCATCGTCGACCTGACCCGTGTCATAGCGCATGACAAAGCCGTCGCGCAGCAAGCGCCGTTCGATCGCGGCTATGGTACCTTCGACGCGTGGATCCGACACCGGCAAAAAGCCGACGCTCGGCAGCAGCAAGAAGCTGGCATCGAGCTGTTTCGAGCCAAAAGATTGCACAAAGGCGCCAAGCTCCCGATCGAAGCCCTTCGCACATACCTCGTCAAAAATCTCCGCGCGCAATTGGCGCCATTCGTCGAGCGGGCCTTCCAGGCCGAATGTTTCCGCGCTCTTGATCGAGCGGTCGAACGCTAACCAGGCCATGACCTTGGAGTGGGTGAAATGCCGCCGCGAGCCACGCACTTCCCAGATGCCTTCGTCAGGCTCGTTCCAAATCGTCTTCAAGTGCTCGAGGAACTTAAGCTGCGTTTCCCATCCGGATTCGCTGGTCGACAACCCGCTGCGGCGCGCCTGATGCTGCACGTCCATGATCTCGCCGAAGACGTCGAGCTGAAGTTGACTGTGAGCCGCATTGCCGATGCGCACCGGCCCAGAGTTTTCGTACCCGGGCAGCCAAGGTGCAGTCCATTCGGTCAGCCGGCGCTCGCCGGCGATGCCGTACATGATTTGCAGTTGTCCCGGACTCCCGGCGACGGCGCGCAACAACCAATCGCGCCACGCCTGAGCCTCTTCGTAGTAACCGGCATTCATGGCGCCGAGCAAAACCAGCGTCGCATCGCGCAGCCAGCAGAAGCGGTAATCCCAATTGCGCTGACCACCAAGCTGTTCTGGCAAAGACGTTGTCGGAGCCGCAACCATGCCGCCGGTCGGCGCGTAAGTCAGAGCCTTAAGCGTAATCATCGAACGGAGGACGACGTCCGACCACTTCCCTGCCGGACGACATTTTGCCGACCAGTCACGCCAGAATGTTTCGGTATCGTGCAGCGCCGTCGTTGGATCGAAGGGCGCATCTAACGGCCGATGTGACGGCAAATAAGTCAGAACGAAGGGAATCGTATCGTCCTTGTTGATTGTGAATTCGCCGACCGTGGTCATGTCCTTGCCGGACAGATGCACCGGCGTGCGCAGGATGACCATGTCCGGCCCGGCAATGGCGCGCAGCGCGCCATCCTCCAGTCGCGTCACCCAGGGTACGATCGCGCCGTAGCCGAACCGCAGAATGAGCTCGGTGCCCATCGCCACTTTGCCGCTGGCGCCGACCAGGAGACGCACGATAATCGAATGCCGGACGCCCACCGGCATGAAGTCGATCAAAGTGGCCGCGCCGTCATCAGTCTCGAAATGGGTTTCCAGTATTAAGGTATTCGACCGATATCGGCGCGTGATGCGGGCTTCCCCGCGCGGCGCAATCGACCATCGCCCGTGTTCATTCGTGCCAAGCAGCGCGGCAAAGCACGCTTCAGAATCGAACCGCGGGCAGCAGAACCAGTCGATCGAGCCGTCGCGGGAGACGAGCGCCGCGGTGTGGCAGTCGCCTATGATCGCATAGTCTTCGATGCGGGGGGCCATTGCGCTCAGGAGAAGTCGACGATGACTTTAATGTCGTCCCGCTGCCGTTCGAGCGATAGGGTCCATTGCTCGACCGGCTCACGCCGGGTGATGAGGCCGTTGAGCCAGGACTTGTCGGCCTGCACCAGCGCCTCGTGCGCCATCTGGTAGTGCAGACGGTTGGCGTTGACCGTGCCGAACACCGTGTCGTTATCGAGCACCATGGTCCGGTTGAGCGCGCCGACGTCGATATCGAAGTCATGGCCGGGAGCAGTCACCCCGACCAGACACACGATGCCGCTTGCCGCCGTTCGCCCCAGCGCGTCGCGCACAACGCTCGGTGCACCGCTGCATTCCATCAGAATATCCGGCTGGAAGCCGTTGAGATTTTCAAGACTTCTCGATGTGATAAGTCGCTCCGAGGCGCTCCAACAGCCGCCGCTTCTGCAGACTGTCGCGATGGTCGAGCACGTGCACGTCGAGACCGCGTTGCACACCCATCAGTGCGGCAAGGAGTCCAACCGGACCGGCCCCCGTCACCAGCAGCGTCTTCGGCCGCCATGACCGCGAGCGATTGCCGATGCGTTCGGTGTGATCCCAAGCCTTGGCAACAACGCTCGTCGGCTCGAGCAGCACGCCGGCGATGCCGAGTGCTGGATCGACCTTAACCAGGAAATCCGGCTCGATCCGGAAGAACTCGGAGCCAAAACCGTTCCGCTGCTTGATGCCGCGCTCGGTGTAGCGGCCGTTGCGGCACATATCCCATTCGCCGACCGCGCAAGCGGGACAGGGAACGGGGTCCGGCCGGCGCACAATGCCTACAATCATGTCACCGACTTCCACGCCGCAACCGGCAGGCGCCTCTTCCACCTTGCCGAGCGACTCATGACCAATCACCAACCTTTGCGCTCCGGGCGGCGCCCAGCCGTAGTGCCCGGATACGATTTCCCGGTCGGTCCCGCAGACGCCAAGCGCGAGCGTACGCACTAGCACCGCGCCGTCAGAGGCGGGTGGCTCAGGAACGTCTTCAACTTGCGCCGACTCGACAACGCCCGGCGCGATAGTGAGAGCGCGCATGCTGTTTCCGGCAAGTCCGCAATGGGCCGTGCTCGTGCGCACGGGTGCGCACGGCAGTCAACGAACTAAGCGCCTGGTCGCTGGAAAAGTTCCATCTGACGGAACCCAAAGCGTGGCTTGACGGTTCTTGGTGCCGATTGCCGATAGTGGCGTCTTTTTTGCGCCGACGGGGAGGAGATCGACCATGCAACCCATCGGACGCAAACGCTGGTCCATCGCCGAGGGATATATTCCCTCACAAAGCTCGTTTTCAGACCGAGCTTTGGTCTCTCATGAGACCGCTTGCATTCTTAACGCTGGCGACCGAGACGCGCATATCAGCATTACGGTGTTTTTCGCCGACCGCGAGCCGGCCGTCTATCGCATCACGGTCCCTGCGCGCCGCACGCTGCATTTGCGATTCAACGATCTGAAAGACCCGGAAACCGTTCCGCCCGATACCGATTTCTCCTCAGTATTTGAGTCAGACGTCCCGATCATCGTTCAACACACCCGCCTCGATTCCCGCCGCGCCGAAGTCACCTTGATGTCGACGACCGCGTACGCGGACGCCTGAGCATTCTTTCGCCGCGGAGTTTTTTGCCGAACGACACGGCAGCTCTATGCCGCGCCCTGGATCTTCGGTGTCTTCGCCTTTACCGAATGAATGCTGTCCCGTCCGGCTTCGCGCGCGGCTTGCTGCAAGGCGTGCCGGATCTCGTCGCGTTTTTCGTGGATCGACGCGATCGCAAGCCCTGCCGCCACGCCCAAGCCGACCAGCGCCGCTTCGGAGAGCTGGAGGCTCGCTTCGGTTGTTTCCGGTACGGCATCTGTGGCGCCGAGACTGTAAAGATGCCGAGCGTGACCCTCGTCTCTCGCGCGCGACACGATAAGTACATCGGGCCGAAGCTCGCGTACGTGTTCGACAATGTCGTCGATGATGCGCGCAGTGTGGATGGTGATGATAACTCCCGCTGCCTTGGCGAGACCGCAAGTCTCAAGAAAGCGCGGATCGGCCGCGTCGCCATAATAAACGTCATGATTGTCGCGGCGATCGCGAGTGACGGTCAGAGCGTCGGAATCGGCCGCGATATAGGGGATGCCGTGCTCCTTGAGGAGCGCACAAACGACCTTACCGACGCGGCCATAGCCGACCACAATGGCATGCAGCTGTCCGCCGGCCGGTCGGGCCGTCAGCTCGGGATCGACGGCCTTGCTCGAGGTAAGCCGTGCCGCAAGGTGCCGTCCGCCGATTGAGAGAAGCGGCGTCAGCGCCATAGTGACTGAAGTCACGGCGAGGCTGAAGCTCGCGAGGCGCGGCTCGATGAGCCCGGCAGCCGCGGCCATGCCGATGCCGACGAAAGCAAATTCCCCTCCAGGACCAAGCAGCAGACCGGTCTCGGTAGCAACCGGCCACGACAGGCGGAAAAGCTTGCCGAGCGCCGTGAGCAGCATTGCCTTCAGCGCAATCAAGCTGACGACGCTGCCAAGGAGCAAAAGCGGCTCGCGCAGCAGTTCGCGGAAATCGATGTTCATGCCGACGGTGAAAAAGAAGATGCCGAGCAACAAACCCTTGAAGGGCGCCACGGTCGCTTCGATTGCCTTGCGGTATTCCGTCTCCGCGAGAAGCAATCCGGCAACAAACGCGCCAAGCGCCATCGACAAGCGGGCCTGTTCGGCGATCACCCCGGCCGCGACGATCACGAACAGTACTGCGGCGATGAAAAGTTCGCTGGAGCGTGCGGTCGCAACCAGCCGAAACAACGGCCGCAACAGCACACGGCCGAACGCAACAATGACGGTAAGCGCCATCGCCGCCTGCAGCAACGCGCTGGCGAGACTGGCAAAAACCGAGCGGCCAGACTGCGCGGTAGCGATCGAGACGAACAACAGGATCGGAATGACGGCGAGGTCTTGCGCGAGCAAAACGGAGAAGCTCGCACGGCCGACGCCGGTGGTGAGACGCTCCTGGCTGGAAAGAAGCTCAAGCACAATCGCGGTCGAGGACAGCGACAGGCTTGCGCCCAGGACGATCGCTTCCGACGGATTCTTTCCGGCCGCGAACGCGGCGCCGGCGATCAATGCGCTGGTCAGAATGACCTGCGAGCCGCCAAGGCCGATCACCAGACGGCGCATTGTCGACAGCCTGGGCAGCGACAGTTCGAGACCGATCAGGAACAGCAGAAAAACAATTCCCAGTTCGGCGATGCCCGCAACGTTCTGGGCGTCGCTGATCGTGAACCAGGACAGCACGGGCGTCCCTTTGCCGATCGAACCGAGTCCGAGCGGCCCGAGAACGGCGCCCGCCGCCAGGTAGCCGAGCACAGGGCTTATTCCCCATCGCCGCACCACCGGCACCACGACGCCGGCGGTGCCGAGGACGACGAGCGCATCGCTGTAGCCGGCCATGTCGTTGGGTGAGACCACGAAATTCTCCAATTCCGTGCCGTTACCCGGCTGTTGTACGCGGTCCAATCGGCGGCTGCGCTCAAGCTTGAGGAGGCTGCAACCGGACCGTATTGAACCCTTCCGCTATATCCTTGTTAGGTGATTCGCGACCTTGGCCGCTGCGCTTGGGGCGCAGCTCCAGTGGGAATGCAGTGAAGCTATTTCAGTGCCAGAATTGCGGCCAGCCGCTCTATTTCGAGAACACGCGTTGCGAACGCTGCGGGTTGGCGCTCGGCTATTTGCCGGAGCGGGAAACAGTCACTGCGCTGAAGCCGGACGCGACCGCACCCAATTCAACAGGGCAGGTGTGGCGGGCGCTCGCTGACGGCAAGACTTACCGCTATTGCGCCAATGCCGCCTACGGCGTCTGCAACTGGCTCATTCGGGCATCGATGCCCGACGCGTATTGTGCTGCCTGCCGCCACAACAGCATGATTCCCGACCTTTCGTTCGCCGAAAACGTCGACAAATGGCGCGCCCTCGAAGGCGCCAAACACCGCTTGTTTTACACGCTGTTTCAGCTGCGGCTGCCGGTGGAGACTCAGGCGGAATCTCCCAATGGCTTGACATTTCAGTTTCTAGCCAATGTCGGGACAGCGGGATCCCCGATCATGACCGGTCACACTGACGGCGTGATAACTATCAATCTTGCCGAAGCCGATGATGCAGAGCGCGAACAACTCCGGCAGCGGATGGGCGAATTGTACCGCACGCTGCTCGGTCATTTTCGTCACGAGATCGGGCATTACTTCTGGGACCGGCTCATCGCGGACACGCCGCAGCTCGAAGAGTTTCGCTGCATCTTCGGCGACGAACGCCAGGACTACGATCAGGCGCTGCGGAACTATTATGCGAACGGACCAGTCGCCGACTGGTCGGAGCATTTCATTTCTCCGTATGCGAGCGCACATCCCTGGGAGGATTTCGCCGAGACCTGGGCGCATTACTTTCACATGATCGACACACTCGAAACTGCGCATGTCGCGGGCCTCGCGGTCAGTCCGAAGTTACCGCAAAGTCCTGGTGCGGTTTTCGATTTCCACCCGCTCAACACCGGCATGGACCGCCTCGTCGAAGCGTGGCTGGCGCTCACGTTTGCGGTAAATTCAATCAATCGCAGCATGGGTTTGCGCGATCTTTATCCGTTCGTGCTTGGCCCTTTGGCGGTGGAAAAGCTGACTTTCGTTCAGCAACGGATCCGGGCGGTGTCCAGACCCACAGCCAAGGGTGTCCGAGACGGCGGCTTACGAAAAAGCGTATTGGGTCGTTTGCCGCGGTCCGAAACCACATAATTGATATTTTTTTCGGGGCCGATCAACCCCCAAAATCGTGGTTCCGAGGACATAGGCCTGCCATAGAAGCGTAGTGTCACTGTTCAAGTCATTGTGCTTAACGAAAAACCAAAGCGCTTCTTGAATTTTAACCAGCCGCCATCTGTAATGGTGCCGGACGGGGCAAAGCCGGACGGGGCAAAGAAAGCTCATTTATGACCGATTCCACATCGCGCGGCACAACTGCCGGCACGGTGTCGTGGGTGACCGCAACGGCTATCGTTGTCGCCGACATGGTAGGCGTCGGCGTCTTCACCAGCCTCGGATTTCAGGTCAGTGATATACCGTCCGGATTCTCTTTGTTACTGCTCTGGATCGTCGGCGGCGTCGTAGCGATATGCGGAGCATTCTGCTACGCAGAACTAGCTACAATGTTTCCCCGCTCGAGCGGGGAGTACAATTTTCTCCGCCGCATCTATCATCCGGCCTTCGGTTTTGTGGCCGGCTGGCTGTCGGCAACCGTCGGCTTTGCGGCACCGATCGCGCTCGCTGGGATGGCGTTTAGCAAGTACTTCGCATCGAGCCTCCCAAATTTTATGCCGTATTTGCCGGAGCGCTTGTTTGGACTTCCCATAGATCCGCCACTGCAACTCGGGCTGGGCATCACGTGGCTCGCGGCGCTCGTTCATCTCGGCGGCGTTAAGTTCGGCGGCGCCTATCACAACATCTGGACGGCGCTCAAGCTTGCGCTGATTCTCGTATTCATCGGCGCCGGTTTCGCATTTGGCGACGTGCAGTCGATATCATTTGCCCCGAGCGCCGTCGATCTCACCTACATCGCTGGCGCGCCATTCGCGATCAGCCTCGTTTTCGTCATGTATTCTTATTCCGGCTGGAATGCCGCGACCTATATCGTCGGCGAGGTACGCGAGCCCGCCCGCAACCTGCCGCGCGCACTTTTCGCCGGAACGGCGATCGTTGTTGTTCTCTACGTGGCGCTCAACGCCGTCTTTCTGATCACCACCCCGATAAAGGAATTAGCAGGCCAAATTGATGTCGCCATCGTCGCCGGCAAGCATGTGTTCGGCGGAATTGGCGGCCGCATTGTCGGAGCGGTGATCTCGCTCGGACTGGTATCTTCGATCAGCGCCATGACCTGGATTGGTCCCCGGGTAACAATGACGATGGGGGAAGACGTGCCGTTTCTGCGGCTGTTCTCGCGCAAATCGAAACGCGACGCGCCGGCCGTCGCCATTATCTTTCAGCTCGTGATCTCCAACCTTCTGTTGCTGACCCAAAGCTTCGAAGCGGTTTTGGATTTCATTCAGTTCAGCCTGACTTTCTGTTCATTTTTCGCTGTGCTTGGCGTGATCAAGATGCGTATCACCCACCCCAATCTGGCGCGGCCTTACCGCGCCTGGGGTTACCCGGTTACCCCGCTTATTTTCCTCGGCGTGACGCTGTTCATCATGTATTATCTTGTGGTCAATCGACCCCTGCAATCTCTCGCTGGCTTCGCTATGATGTTAGCCGGGCTTGTCATTTATTATGCATCCCGCCTCGCTTCGAATGTCCCTTCCTCCGATGTTTCACAAACGGTGTCGTAGATTGATGTCTGCAACAATGCCTAAAGTCACGGCAGCCGCCGCACTAGCGGTCATGCTGAGCCTGAGTGCGCCGCCGGCGCGCAGCGCCGATTCTGCAACCGCAAACGATACCGCGCGCTTCCTCGCGGGTATGCGGCCTGCCCCGATGTCACCGCTCGCAGGGCTGACCTCGGACCCCTACTGGCAGCAGCATTCGCACCGCTTCGATGGGTTGTTCGGGCGTGAGGAGAGCACAAAGCTTTCGAAGATTCGGGCCTTTGCGCAGGAGCGCCTGCCCGGGAAGCACGACACGATGCTTTATATGTTCGCGGGCCCGGATTTTCTCTACGCGACCACGTTTTTTCCAAATGCGTCAACGTACGTTCTTGCTGGCCTCGAGCAGGTTGGCGACGTTCCGTCATTGACCAACTTGTCGCGTGGCAGCCTCGACCAATCATTGCAGAGCGTCGAGGCTTCGCTCGGGACAATCCTTAACTACAGCTTCTTCATCACCAAGAATATGAAGACGCAATTGTACGGCGCTCCGGTCAGCGGAACTCTGCCGATCCTTTACGTATTCCTGGCACGCACCGGCAAGACGATCCACGAGGTGAGCTTCGTCGGTCTTGATGAGGCAGGAAATCTGGTGTCGCCGAGCGCAAAGTTTGGCGCCAGCAGAGGCGTCAAGATCATCTTTTCGGACGGCGGTGGGACGAAGAAGACGCTCTATTACTTCGCCACGAATCTTGCCGACGACAGCATCGGTCGAACCGGTTTCTTGCAGTTCTGCGCCAGCCTCGGTCCCGCCGACAGCTTCATCAAGAGCGCCTCTTATCTGCTGCAGACCGGCCGTTTCAACAAACTGCGCAATTTCCTGCTCGACCATAGCGCCACGATCCTGCAGGACGACACCGGAATTCCGATCGCCTATTTCGATCCGAAGGTCTGGCGGTTCCAGGCGTTCGGCCGTTATGTAGGTCCGCTTAATATATCCGGCGCCACTTACCAGGCGCGGATGGGGGAACTGTTCCGCAATGCCATCCCGATCGATTTCGGCGTTGGATACCGGTGGCGGACAAATGAATCGAACCTGGTGCTGGCCCAAAAGGTTGCCTACGGAACTAACGGCAGCGTGTTAGCGCCCCGTTTACCACCGGACCACTACCCTCGAAACACGGCCCGATCACAACAGCAGCAGCCGCCCCGAAAGCAGGTCGAAACCGCGCCTAGGGGGGTAGTGGGCTGCGGGATTCCCGGAATCTTCTCGTTTTGTTCGGCTCCCGAGACTAAAGCAAGCCAGTAACGCGTCAAAATGGGGACATAGTCGTCGCGGAGACTGGGCACTCGTCGGGGACGGGGACATTGCCTAATACGGTCCGAGGACCAAAGCTGCATGCGATTCGCAGGCCGGCCCCAGGGCCGGTCATAGTTGTTCGCGCGCGCCATTTCGCCTCGGATTCGAAGGCGCGGCGGCTTGAACATCCAGCCCCGTGGATTGCGCCGGCGCCTAAGCCCTTCGATATCGTTCGGACCGGTATCGTTCGCACCCGTTCCAACTCCGGCAGCACGCTTTCCCCGCGATTGGTCCTGCTGAAGGATCAGCTGCAGCACAACCTGCTCCACGTCTCCGCCGCCCTGTTCTTGGTAGGTTGCGCCGGCTGGTGCTGGCTTATCTGGAACCATTTCGCTTCGCCGGTTTTGGTCGAGCCGGCGACCGCAGCTTATACGGTTGCGGCAAAGACCGATTCTGAGGTCGGCAAATCCGGCTCGTTTGGTATGTCGAGTTACGAGCGCATCGATCATCCGCCAGCCCCGCTAACCGACAATTATCTCAGCAGCAATGAAAGTCCGGCGCATATCGTGGCTCGGGAATGGAAGCTCTTCACTCTCCCGAAGGTTGCCGACCGCGGCAGCATGCCGGCAAGGCACGCAACGAAAGCAGCGAATTTAAAGCCGGCTGTGCACCTTGCTTCGCTGGAGGGCGCTCCTCAATCCATCCCGGCGTTCCACGCGCCCACCGAGGCCGTACCGTCGCACGTCCGGCCGCCGATTGGCGAGCAGACAGCGCTGGTCGACTTCGAAACGGCGCCCTTCCCGTATCACGGCATGATGGGCGATTCGGGCCGGCCGTTTCTGAACGCCGGCGAAGAAAGTCATCGCGGCCATGTCAGTTTCCGCGGCCACGTTTTCTGGGAGTCGGAGACCTTCAGCGACGACCGCGTGCTGCTGCACATTCCGCCGGGCTTCGATCCCACACTTCCCGCAGTGATGGTTGTGTTCTTCCACGGCCATGGCGCCAATCTCGCCCGCGACGTCCGCGATCGGCAGCAGGTCCCGGCCCAAATCTCCGCAGCCGGTGTCAATGCCGTACTGGTGGCGCCGCAATTTGCCGTCGACGCTGCCGATTCGAGCGCCGGGAAATTCTGGGAGCCGAACGGCTTCAAGCATTTCCTCGATGAAGCCGCGGTCAAGCTCGCCAGACTATATGGCGATCCGAGGCGCGCGGCGGCGTTTGCCAAAATGCCGATCGTAATCGTCGCGTACAGCGGCGGCTTTGGGCCGACCTTGGCGGTGCTGGAGCGCGGCGGCGTAAGATCGCGCGTGCATGGCGTCGTCCTCCTGGATGCGCTTTACGCCGGGATCGACAAGTTCGCAGATTGGATCGCCGACAACCGATCCGCTTTCTTCGTCAGCTCGTACACGCCGCATACGGCGCGGCACAATGTCGATCTCGAACAGCTGCTCAGCGAAGATTCGGTGCCTTTCAGCTCGGAGCTGCGGAGGAATCACCTGCAGGGCATGGTTGCGTTCCTGCCGACAGGCGACATCTCACACCGCGACTTTGTGAACCGTGCCTGGGCCGACTATCCGATCGCCGATATTCTGGCCAGAATGGACAACTCCAAGGTCGAGACCGCCAGCGATGCGCCGCCGCGCTTAACGAGCACGCTGGCTTCCTATCGCAACTGATACGTTTTCTTGTACAGCAGCTGCATCGACTCGCGCAAGCATTGGCCGCTTGACGGCGGGTCACACGCTCAGATAGTTGCGCAACACGAAGTCGTTGCCTTCGAGCTCGGCTGAACTGCCGGTGAAGCAGATCTGACCCTTGTTGATGACATGATGGCGGTCGCCAACCGCGAGCGCCGCGCGCAGATTTTGCTCGATTAACAGGATCGCCAGCCCTGCGCTCTTCAGGGACATTATTGTCTCAATGATCGTCTGTACGATGAGCGGGGCCAACCCCTCCGACGGTTCGTCAAGCAAAAGCAGGCTCGGGTTTAACATCAACGCCCGCGCAATCGACAGCATCTGCTGTTCGCCGCCCGACAGCTGAAAGCCGAGATTGTGGGCGCGCGCCTGGAGGCTCGGAAACATCGCAAAGATGCGATCGAGCGTCCATGACCCGTCGCCGGAACGCGCGAACACGGTGAGGTTCTCGCGCACCGTCAGGCTCGGGAAAATGCCGCGCTCCTGCGGCACGAAGCCAATTCCGAGCCGCGCCACCGCATAGGGCGGCAACGCCGAGATATCGCGGCCGCGAAAAACAACGCGGCCGGGACGCGGGCGCAGGTAACCCATGACGGTGAGAATCGTTGTGGTCTTCCCCGCTCCGTTGCGGCCGAGGAGGCAGACGACTTCCCCCTCACCCACCGACAGCGACACGCCGTGCAGGATGTGACTGTCCCCGTAGTAGGTATTGACGTCGTGCAGGTCGAGCATGGTCAGGCCGCGGTTCCGAGATAGACCTCACGAACGCGATGGTTCGCCTGGATTTCGGCCGGACTACCGGTGGCGAGCACCTCGCCGTAGCAAAGCACTGTGATCCGGTCCGCCACCGAGAACACCACGTCCATGTCGTGCTCGATCATCAGGATCGCCAGCGTCCGCGGCAGGCTCGCGATCAAATCGATCATCCGGGATGTCTCGGCGGGTGACATTCCCGAGGTCGGCTCATCGAGCAGCAGAAGCTTGGGCTCGCCGGCGAGCGCGACGCCGATCTCAAGCTGACGCTGCTCGCCATAGGAAAGGCTGCGCGCCGGCCGGGCACCGTTGCCGTCTAGATGCACGCGCTGCATGAGTTCCTCAGCGCGTTGGATCAAGGGACGGAAGCGCTGAATTGGCGAAAAAAAGTTCAGCGGATGACCGCGTCGCGCTTCGACTGCAAGTCGAAGATTTTCGATGACGCTCAAATTCACGAACAGATTATTGCGCTGGAACGTGCGCGCAATTCCGGAACGGCAAACGCGGTGCGGCGACCAGCCGGTGATGTCGGTTTCATCGAGGAAAATACGACCCGCGGTCGGCGGCAGCTGGCCGCCGATCTGATTGATCAGGCTGGTCTTGCCGGCACCGTTGGGACCGATGATGACATGGCGTTCGCCCGGCTCAACGGCAAGGTTGACGCAATTGGTCACGACGAGGCTGCCGAACGACCGGCATAATTGATCGGTGCGCAGCACGCTCATGCCATCGGCTTTCGCGCCCGAACTTGTCGCAGCGTGCCCCAAATTCCGCCCGGGAAGAACAGAACGCAGGCGATGAAGACAATGCCGATAATCATCAGCCAATGCTCGCTATAAGAGCTCACTACGTTCTTCATCAGCAGAAATAGGCCGGCGCCAATCGCGGGCCCGATCAGGGTGCCAGCACCCCCTAGTATGGTCATAATCAAAATGTCGCCCGATGCGGTCCAATAGACCGCTTCCGGCGAGATGAAGCTGTTGAAGATGGCGTAGAGGCCGCCGGCAAAACCGGCGAGTGCACCGGCGATGGTAAAGGCCAACAGCTTGTACGCGCGAGTCGGATAGCCGATGGCCATCATCCGCGGCTCGTTCTCGCGAATGCCGACGAAGACGTGACCAAGCGGCGCATTGAGCAGCCGCCGCAATCCCCAATAGCTCAACAAAAAGAAAATCAACGTCATGAAATACATCGGCGTCGTGTTCGACAGATCAAAGCCGAAGAAACCCGGCTTGTCGGCAATCGCCATGCCGTCCGAGCCGCCGGTGAGATCGCGCCATTTGAAGGCGACTGAGAACACCAGCTGCGCAAACGCCAGAGTCAGCATCAGAAACGGAATGCCGGCAATGCGGACGCAGAAAAAGCCGATGACCAGCGCCGCGAGGCCGGCGAACAGCACGCCGGCGACAACCCCGAGCCACGCATTGAGACCAAACAAGGTACTAAGGACTGCGACGGCATAGGCGCCACAGCCGAAGAACGCGGCGTGACCGAGCGACATCAGGCCGGTAAAGCCGAGGAGAAGATCAAGGCTCATGGCGAAAATGCCGAAGATATAGATCTCCGAAAGCAGCGCGCGGGGATAGTTTGACACCACGAACGGAAAGATCAGCATTGCCGCCAACACGATAACACCGACGATCCGCGCCCGAGTTGTCGTCGGCGCACTGGTCGTAGTAACGGCAGGCGCTGCCGAGACGCCGGTGTATTTGATGCCGAACAAGCCCTGCGGCCGCACCAGCAGCACGAGCGCCATCACGAGGTAGATCAGAAACATCGCCATGCTCGGCAGGTAGGCCTTGCCGAAGGTGTCGGCCTCGCCGATCAACATACTGCCGATGAAAGCGCCGCGCAGGCTGCCCATGCCGCCGATGACGATGACGATGAAGGCCGGAATCATGATCTCGGCGTCCATCCCGGGATAAAGCCCGATGATCGGGGCGGCCGCCATTCCGCCGAGTCCCGCAAGAGCAACGCCGGCGCCGAACACGCCGCTAAACAACGCCGGGACGTTCGCGCCGAGCCCCGCCGCCATGGCGGCGTCGTCCACGCCGGCGCGCACCATGGCGCCAAGGCGGCTCCTTTCAAGGAACAGCCAAAGCAGCAGCGCCAGCGCCAGCCCGAGCGCGATCAGGAACAACCGATACGTGGAAAACACGCCGTCGCCGATCTGAATGGCCTGCTGCAAGGCGGCGGGCGCCGGCAGGTTCAACACCGTGCGGCCCCAGATCGATTGTACGATATCGAAAAACACGAACGTGAAGCCGAACGTCAGCAGCACCTGGTCCATGTGGCCGCGGCGGTAGAGCGGCCGCATGAACAGTCGCTCCATGACGATTCCGATGATCGCCACCGCAATTGGCGCAATCGCCATCGCCACCCAGAAACTGTGCGTCGCTTGAAAGACGCTCAGCCCAAAAAAGGCGCCAAGCATGAAGAACGAGCCGTGCGCGAGGCTGACGACATTCATCAAGCCGAAAATGAGCGACAGGCCCGCCGCCATCAAAAACAGCAGTACCCCGTAGACCAGCCCGTTGAGGAGCTGGGCAATGATCAGTTCCATAAATGATCCACCCGCGGCGCGACGACCGCGGCAATCAATATATCTTCTTCCCGGGGTCCTGCACTTGTTTAGCCGTGTAAATCACCGTGCCGGCGGCCTTGCCGTCGCTTTCGATCACCTTGCAGATGTAGATATCCTGAATCGGGTTGTGGGTTTCCGGATCGAACCGGAATGGCCCCCGCGGCGCATCGAATTTGACCTTCACCATGGCCTCGGCCAGCTTGTCTTTGGCGGTGTCGCCGCTGGTTGCCTTCAAGGTTTCCGCAATCGTTACGCCGGCAACGTATCCGTAGTCGGAAAAAATGTCCGGCAACGCGTTGTATTTCGTTTGATACGCGGCGACAAAACGCTTGCTTGCCGGATTGTCCACGGCCGGGATGTACGTCGTGGCCGAGATCACGCCGACCATCGCCTTGCCCAGCGTATTCAGCATCAGAGAATCGATGATGGTGAAGCCGGTCAGCGGCATCTTTTGCATCAAGCCGTATTCGCCGTATTGCTGAATAAAGCGCACGGCGTCGGTGCCGGGCATGAAATTGTAGGTCACCGGCGGATTGAGCGATTTAATGTCGGTGAGGTAGGCGCTGAAATCGGTGGTCCCCAAGGGCGGAAATATTTCCTTCAGCACCTTGCCGCCCTTCTTGACGTAAGTCCCCTTGAATTCCGCGATGACGTCGCGGCCGCCGGCGTAGTCAGAGCCGGTCAAAACGATTTCCTTGCCGAGATTGTCGTAAACCCATTCCGCCATGGGCGCGCTCAGCTGATAAGCCGAAATCGAGGTGCGGAACAGATAAGGGTAGCGATCCCAGGTGATGGCATCGGTACCGGCGCCGGAGACGAGGTAGAACGCCTTCTGCTGCTTCATGTAGTTCAACACTGCAAGCGCGACATTGCTCGCCTGCACGCCGACAACCATGTCGACGTTGTCGCTTTCGACCAGTTTCTTGGCTTTTTGCAAGCCGACCTGCGGATTGAACTGATCGTCTTCTTTGATCAACTCGATTTTTCGCCCGCCGGCGGTCCAGTTGATGCTGTCGAAATAAAGCGACATGCCGTTCAAATTATTCACGCCCGCATAGGCGATGGCGCCGGTGAAGGAATTGAGAACGCCGATGCGGACTGGCTTGTCGGTCTGCGCCAAAATGGCCGGCGCGGCGAAATTCGAGGTGAGAACCGCGCCCGCGCCGGCGCTGCGAGAAATGAAGGTCCGGCGCGAAATTCCCGCGGATTTTGCCATGTTCTCCTCCCTTTTTATTTCGCCATGCGACTGCATTCGGCAGCGGCTGTCAATGCGGCGCGGCGACTGTGCTCCCGGCAATCAGCTCGGATCGAGCAAGCCAAAACGGCCCCAGACCTGGCCCGCCGCCATCCCGGCCAATTCGCGGCCACACTCGCGCACGATCAACGGATGCGCGTGCAGATGCTGCGTGCCGGCGTGTATATCGCGAAAGCAGCGCTGGATCGGTCCGTCCCGCAAGGCGACGCCACCACCGGCGCGATAGGCGAAATTACAGATATCCGCCACCGTCGAAGTGATGTGGCTCATCGACAGCCGGGCGAGCGTGATCTGCCGCGTGGACATGACCTCGCCGCGCACAATCGATGTCTCGATGTCCGCCCACGTTTCATAGACCAGCGCACGCGCTGCGCGAAACTGCGCTTCGGCCGCTCCGTAATGCTCGCGGAAACTGTCGCTGTCGCGCAGGCGGCCGGTCGGGCCAGATTGCTCCCGCGCAAAGGCTGCGACTTCGTCGAGCGCGCGACGGCCCACGCCCAAGGCAAAACCGGTATGACCGATGACGGCAACACCGAGGAGCCCAATCAGATAAACATTGCCGCCGCGATGCGGTTGCAGAACGCCCGGCGGATGCGTGAATTCTTCCGGCACGAACAGACCGGTAATCGTGTAATCGACGCTGCCGGTCGCGCGCAGGCCGAGAACGTTCCAGTCGTCGGCGAGAGTGGCGTCGCGGCGCGGCGTGACGAATATGCGGACCTCCGGCTGCCCATCCGGGCCGCGGCGGGGCACGCCGTTTTCGACCACAACGGCACCGGAGTGGATGTAGTCCGCATGTTTAGTGCCGCTGCCGTAGCGCCAGTTGCCGCTTAAGCGAAAGCCGCCGCGTTCGACGATTGCGGTGCCATTCGGACCGCCGTGGCCGGCGATGATCGGTACGGTATCGCCGCCGAATATCTCTTTCGCCGCCCTCTCGTCGAGGAAGGCCGCGCCAGTTCCGATGCAGAGACCAGCAGCCATAACCACCCAGCCGGTCGAGCCGTCGGCGCGACTCAATTCCTCGATCACGCGCAGCGCCGCGATCGGGTCGGCCTCAGCTCCGCCAAAGCATTGCGGAAGCATCAGCGAGAAAAAATCGCCGCTGCGCAGCGCCGCCATGGTGCGGTCGGTCAACGCGCCGCGCGCGTCGCCCGCCGGCGCTTCCTTGCTGAGCAGATCGGATAATGACTGCGCCTTCGCAAGGAGCGCAGTCGCAGCGCCGGCCGATGCCGAATTTGCGCGGGTCATGACGGATGCTCCTGCAATCCCGCTTAGCGGCTGATTGCTGCCTTGGCCTGCCTTTCCAATGCAACATCGGGTGGAGCGATCCCGAACTCAGCCTTGAGTCGCGGGTAGACTTCGCGCGCGAAGGTTTTGATCCCCAGCACGGTCTCTTTATGATCGAGAAAGCCGGCCTGTCCCATCAACAAAATATGGCCAAAGCCGCCGACGTAGTCGTAGATTTTTTTGATCTGCGTTACGACCTGGTCCGGCGTCCCCGCCATCATCAAACCCGACTTGATGGCAATATCGACGGTCGGCGCTTCGCCAAAATGGCTGAGCGGGCTCGCCCTGCCGCGCATGACGTCGACCGCAGTGCGGATCGGCACATAGCCCGGTGGATAAGTGAACTGCGGCACGATCTTGTTCGCGGTGATGTACCACATCAGCTTTTCCGCGCCGTTTCGCGCTTCGGCTTCGCTCGGCGCGGTGTAAACGAGCGCGGCATAAGCAAGGCGATCGAGCGGCACGGCGTTGCCGCGGCCCGCTTCGCGCCAGCCTTTGCGATAACCATCGAAAACCGCGCGCGTGCCGTCGTAACCGGTGAGAAAGGTCGCCTGGACAAAGCCGCGGCCGCCGACGCGCGCCGCGCCGCTCGCACTCGTGGTGCTGACCCAAATCGGCGGATGCGGTTGTTGGTAGGGCCGCGGCCAGATGTTGATCATGCGGTGGTGAAAGAAACGGCCCTCATGGCTCACCGGTCCGTCATGCGCCGTCCAAGCCTTGATGATGAGATCGAGCGCTTCCCAGTGTCGTTCGTTCATGCGCACCGGATTGCTGTTGGCGGCGGCCACTTCCCACGGCACGCCGCGCACGAAACCGACCTCAACGCGGCCGCGCGATAGTACGTCAGCCATTGCCATCTCTTCGGCGACCCGCACTGGCTGCCGCCGGTTGGCGATGGGATTGCCGAGGATCAACAGGCGCGCTTTCTTGGTGACGCGCGCCAGCGCGGCGAGCACGAGTGGAGCTGCGGGATCGACGCAGGTCGCCGTCTGATGATGTTCGTTGAGCATCACCTCGACGCCTTCATCGTCGGCAACGCACCACTCGTCGAGGTAGCGGTCCCAGAGCGCGGCACCCTTCTCCGGATCGTAGTATTTGTTCGGAAGGGTCACGCGAATGGAGGAGTAGGTATCGACCGGCGGCAAGTACGGGTAGGCCGTTTCACTGAAATGCCAGGCTTTCATTTCCGGTTACTCCTCACAACCATCGCAGCCGATGCTTGTGCATGATCAGTTATCTAGGAAAGCGAGCGCCGCGGCAGCGAACTTTTCGGGTTGTTCAAGATGCGGGACGTGCCCGGCATCGCCAATGGTCGCCACCTGCACCTTCGGCAACAGGCGCGCATAGGCGCGGATGTATTCGTCCGAGATCAGACCGTCACTGTCGCCGCGAAGAAACAACGCCGGCGCGGTCACCCGATGCAGCCGGTGGTTAAGCTTCGGATTGTGCATGTACGGTTCCCAGGCAATCAGCGCCAAGGTCTCCCGATTTCGCACGACGATTGTCAATTCGTCATCGCTGAGCGAAGCCGGATCGCGCACCATCTTCCTTGGATCGTGGTAGATTAGATTGTTGAGCTCATCCGCCGGAAGGGCGAAGATATCCGGGACATCAAGCCGGTCCGGACTACCGGTCTTCACGCCGACCGGGCCGACCAGCACCAGTTTGGTGAATCGCTCGGGCGCCTTTGTCGCCATTTCGGCCGCGATCCAACCGCCAACCGAGCAGCCGATCAGATCGACGGTCGGAAGACTGAGCAGGTCCATCAGCTCCAGATAAACGTGCGCGATGTCGTCGACGCTATCGAGCCAGTCGGGGAGCGCGGACTTGCCAAAGCCGGGATGTGACGGGCAAATCAGGCGGCGACTGCGGGCGAGGAGCGCATTAACCGGCTGCCGCCGATCGAAACCGCCGGCGCCGTGGAGCATCAGCAACGGCGGCCCGGCGCCGTCCTCGGCGAGTTCGAGTTCGATCCCCGCGACGGTGACCATACGACTCGACATGTCCACTCCTCGGACTCCCCCTGTGCTATGATTGTAACCTGGTGCCGTCAGCGGCAGTCTGGCATGGGCGAGCCGGCCCAAGAAGATGCTCGCACCGCATAAGAGCTATAACGACAAACAGGGAGGACAGAATGGACCGGCGCAGGTTTCTGGCTAGTGCCGCGGCAACGCCCGCGGCCGCGATACTCGGCAGCAAGCTCGCCCATGCAGAGGATCACCTCAAATGGGCGGTGTTCACCCCGGATAGCGAGGTAACGTTCCGCACGGTGATGAAACCGTACGCGGAAACGGTACAGCGCGAAACCAACAATGCCGTGGTGTTCGATCTGTTTCCGAACGGAGCGCTGGGCCGCAATCCCGGCCAGCAGCCGCAAATGCTGATCGACGGCGTCGCCGATCTCGCCTGGGTGGTGCAGTCCTATTCGCCCGGACGCTTCCCGGATACCGAGGTTCTTGAGCTTCCGGGAATGTTCAAGGACATTCGCGAATCGTCGCTGGTGGCGACGGGACTTGCCAAAAACAGCGTGCTCAAGGATTACGGCGACTATTACATCGTGGGATTGTGGGGAACGGCGCCTTATTCCATCCACACGAATTTCCCGGTGAATTCGATTGCCGATCTCAAAGGGAAGACAATCCGGGCATCGAGCAAGAACGAGAGCGCGGCGTTACGCGCGTTCGGCGCTGTTCCGATCGGCATGCCGGTCACCGAAATCCCGGAGGCGGTCAGCCGCGGCACCATCAGCGGCACAACGTCGCATTTGTCCCCCTTCTTCGACTTCGGGCTCGATCGGGTTACCAACAATCACTTCTTCATCGGGCTCGGCGTAGTCCCGCTCGCCGTGCTCATGAATAAAAAGAAGTTCGACGCATTGCCCGAAACTTCGCGTGCTGTGATCGAACGCAATGCCGGATACCCGCTGACCAAAAAATGGATCGATTCGATTACCAGCTACAACGCTGCCAATCTCGAGAAGCTCAAGAGCAACCCTAAAAACAAGATCGTCTTTCCGGATCAAGCCCAACTCGACGAGGCACAAAAGCTGCTGACTCCTGTCCGCGAGGAGTGGGTCGCGGCCAGCGATCGACACAAGGAATTGAAAGCCGCTTTGGACACCGAGCTTGCTAAAGTGCGGGCAGAGCAGAAGGGCTAAGGCACAGGCTCTTCCGGTGCATTACCCCCGAGACGAACCCGTTCCATCTTTCGACCTGTAAAGAACCCAAAAGACGCCGGCACGGCCTAGCGCCGCGCCGGCTTATTCTGCGCATTATTGTGCTGCCTGGCGGCGGGCTCAGCTGGAGACGGTCACGCATATGGCGCGAATCGAGCGGGCGAGCAAATTGCTGGCACAAGCGCTTGTCGTAGCGGGCCTCGGCGCCCTGCTCTGCTTTGCCGTCATGACGATGGCGGACGGGCTGCTGCGCTTTTTCTTCGCGCGTCCGATTGATGCGGTACGTGACGTCGGCGGACTAGTGGCCGCCTTTGCGGTCGCCTGCTGCATTCCGGTCGCGATCGTCGAACGCAGCAACATCACCATCCGGTTTGTTTCGAGCCTTATTGGCCCGCGCGCCGGGCGAATAGCCGATGCGGCTGCCGCTATCCTGGTCGAGATCGTGCTTATCCTGATGACCTGGCAGTTCGTGGTGTTCGCGAAGCAGGCGCAGGCGACCGCCACCGCGACGTGGATGCTCCGCATTCCAAGCGCGCCGTTTTGGGGCGCCGTCGCCGTCATCCTGGGGATCAGCGCGTTGCTGCAGATCGTAGTCGGCTTCAAAATCCTGCACGGCGATCATCGGGACGAACGTCCGGAAACAGCCGTCTAAAGGACAGGGGGATGAATTGGCACCGGCGGTGATCGGCGCATTGGGGATCGCCGCGCTATTCGCGCTTATCCTGCTGCAGGTTCCGATCGGCTTTGCGATGATGACTGTCGGCGTCGTCGGATTCGCCCTGCAAGGCGGTGGCTGGCTGCCGGCGTTCTCGTTCCTCGCCCAGGAACCTTCTTACGTGCTCGCCAGCACGGACCTTGCCGCGGTGCCGCTGTTTTTGCTCATGGGCGTGTTTGCGAGCATGGCCGGCTTTTCCGAAGACGTCTATCGCGCCGCTGCGGCGTTTCTGGGTCACCGCCGCGGCGGGCTCGCTTACGCCACGATCAGCGGGTCGGCGGCCTTTGGCGCGATCTGCGGCTCGAGCACCGCAACTGCCGCGACGTTTGCCAAAGTCGCCCTGCCGCAAATGCTGGAACGCGGCTATTCGCCAGCCTTCTCGACCGGAGTAATCGCCGCCGGCGGCACGCTCAAATCGCTGATCCCGCCGTCGCTGGTGATGATCATCTATTGCGTGGTTGCGAAGACTTTCATCCTCGACATGTTTGTTGCCGCCATCGTGCCGGCGTTGATCACGATCGCGCTCAATCTGATCGCCATCGGAATTGTCGTGCGCCGGCGGCCGCAGATCGCGCCCGTCACGGCGCGGGTGTCGTGGCCGGAGCGTTTCGACGCGGCGCGACAAGCTGCGCCATCGCTCGCTCTCCTGCTCGGGGTTTTCGTCGGCATCTATAGCGGCATCTTCACGGTCAACGAGGCGGCGTCGGCCGCCGCGATCCTCGCGCTGCTGTTTGCGCTGGCGCGGCGCCGATTGTCGTGGAGCGGGCTCGTTCGCGGCATGTACGAAGCGGGATCGGTCACCGCGATGCTGTACCTTATCCTCATGGCCGCGCCGATCTTCACCTACTTCATCAATTTGGCGCACGTACCCGAGACGCTGGTGCACTGGATCGAAGGCCATCAGTTTCCGCCGCTTGGCGTGATCTTCACGTTGACGGCGGTCTACATCCTGCTCGGAACATTCTTCGAGGAGATGTCGTCGATCCTGATCACGCTGCCGCTGGTGCTGCCGATCGTTGTCAGTCTTGGCTACGACCCGTTGTGGTGGGGCGTGATCTGTCTCATTCAGGTCGAGATGGCCTTGATCCATCCGCCGCTTGGCATCATCGTGTTCCTGCTGCACGCGATTGCGCCGAAGATTTCGATGGGAACGATCTATCGCGGCGTGGTGCCATTTCTGGTCGCCGACTTCGCCGTGCTGATTGTTCTGATTCTATTGCCGGGGATCGTGCTGTGGCTGCCGCACACGCTGATTCATTGAGCGCTGCGCTCAGGCCGGGATCGGGGCATTGCCGTTGGCGATGAGACTTGCCTGTTTGAGGGCACGTTCGCGGATGGCGTCGGCAATGCGCTCTGCGGTCGTTGCCAGTGGCGTGTAAAGCTCCGCCTCCGCGTTCTCGATCGTCAACGCCGACGATATCCAGATCGACGACAGGCTCCCGAGCACCCGCGCACCGAGACGAACTGGAACGGCGATGCCTGTCGTCTTCGGATTGATCTCGCGATCTTGGATCGCATAGCCCTTCGCCTTGATCGCATCCAGAAGCTTGGTCAGGCGTTGCGGCTCGCGCGCCCAGCGATCTTCCAGCGCCTTCGACCGCGAAAGCATTTCCAGGATTGCGCGCCGCTCCTTGCCGGGGGAAAAGGCGAGATAACATCGCCCGGCGGCGGTTCGCAACATCGGCAGGCTCCGGCCAACCATGCCGTGATCGATCGACAAAGTGCTGGCCTCGTGCGTCGTCTCGCGCACCAGCATGCGGCCTTCCTCGAAGGTCAGGAGCGCCACCGGCCAGACCAGATCGCGCGTAAATTGGGTCATCAACGGCGCCGCGATATCGGCAATCCAGTCGTCCTCGACGAAACCGTCGCTCAAGGTCCGCACCCCGCGCGCGAGACAGTACCGATCGTGCGGGCTCGTTCGGGTCACGAATCCGGCGCGGCTCAGCGTTTCCAGCAAACGGTAAACGGTGGGACGCGGCAGACGCGTGTCGCGAGCGAGCTCCATGACCGACGGCAGCTTGCGGCGATTCATCGCCGCCAAAACGGCGAGACCGCGTTCCAGCGATCGTACGCTCCCGCCCCGCGCTTTTTTGCTGCTGTGCGCCATGGTTCACAGTCCCGGTTGGCCGGATTGTCCACTGTGCGGACAGTGAGTTAAGATTGCTGGCCGCTGCAAGCGCTGCGCTTTAGCGTTGCCGAAAGATTTGCAATGGAGGAACTCGCCATGTCCGACGCGGCTTTAGCGTCCCGCACCGCCACCGCCCAGCGGGTGCCGCTGAGCATGAGCCATATCGGGCTCTACGTTTACGACCTTCCGAAAATGGAAGACTTCTACACCCGCGTACTCGGTTTCACCGTGACCGACCGCGGCAAGGTCCGCGGCGCCGACATCGTGTTCACCAGCTGGGATCCGAAGGACCATCATCAGGTCGCTCTGGTCACCGGCCGGCCAAAGGAACTTGCGTTCAACCACATCAATCAAATCTCGTTCCGGGTCGCGGCGGTCGAAGACCTGCAAGCGATCTGGCGGCGGGTGAAAGACGAGCCGGGCGTGAGCGACATGCGGCCGATGGATCACGGCAATGCGTGGTCGCTGTACTTCCGCGATCCCGAAGGCAACCGGCTGGAAGTGTTCTGCGACACGCAATGGTACATTGAACAGCCTTGCATTGAAGACCTCGATCTGTCGCAGCCGGCCGACCAGATTCGCGCCAAGTCCGACGCGTTTTGCCGCAAGGCGCCGGGCTTTCGGCCGATTGCCGAATACCAGGCGGAAATTGCGGCGAAGATGGGTCTGAAGAAATCCTGACGACGACGTGAGCCGGGTCATGGCGTCGCCGGACTTCGATGTCGGCATTATCGGCTACGGGCCGGTAGGCGCGACTTTGGCCAATCTGCTTGGCCAGCGCGGCATCAAGACCGTTGTTCTGGAACGCGAGCCGTCGGTTTATCACCTGCCGCGCGCGGTAGCGTTGGACGGCGAAGGCATGCGTCTGTTTCAGACCATGGGGCTCGCTGGAGAATTGCTGCCGCGGCTTAACGTCAGCCGCAACATCCGCCACGTCAGTGCCGACGGCAAGCTGTTGCTGTTGATCGCGCGCAGCGGCACCGGGCCCGAGGGCTGGCATAACGCCTATCGCTTCTACCAGCCGGAGCTTGAGACAGTTCTGCGCAACGGCGTTTCCAGGTTTCCTTCGGTCGACGCGCGGCTGCGCAGCGATGCCTTCGCACTCGACGAAACGCGCGATCAGGTCCGGATTCGCTACGAAGACCTCAAGTCGGGGGCGCTCTCCGAGGTGGCGGCCCGCTATGTGATCGGTTGCGACGGCGCGCGCTCAACCGTGCGGCGCTTCATGGGTGCCGAGTTGCAGGACCTGCGTTCGCACGAGCGCTGGATCGTGCTCGACATGATTCTCGACAAGCCGCCCGACGGCGTGCCGGAAGCCGCCGACGAAACTGGCCGGGTAATCGACGCGATCCAGTATTGCGATCCGGCGCGGCCGACCACATTCGTGCCGATGCCTGGCAAGCGCCACCGCTGGGAATTCATGCTGATGCCGCAAGACGACCCGGCGACAATCACGCGGCCGGAATCCATCTATCAGATGCTCAAGCCGTGGAGCATCGATCCGGCGAAATCGAAGATCGAGCGCGCGGTGGTTTACACATTCCACTCCGCGCTGTCGACGCGGTGGCGATGCGGGCGGCTCCTCCTCGCCGGCGATGCGGCGCACCAGATGCCGCCTTTTCTCGGGCAAGGCATGTGCTCGGGGCTGCGCGATGCCGCCAATCTGGCGTGGAAACTCCTCGACGTGCTCGCCAGCAGTGCTCCCGAGAGGCTCCTCGATACTTACGAAACCGAGCGCATGGAGCACGTGCGCGCTTTCATCGAACTTTGCGTCGAACTCGCCGGCGTGATCCAGACCACAGATCCCGACAAGGCACGCCAGCGCGATCACGACCTGATCGCCAATCCGACCATGCTGCGGCCGATCACACCGCGGCTTGGCCCAGGCCTGCACGGCGACGCTCCGCCGCCAGCCGCAACCCGCGCAGCGCAGCCGCGCTTGGCCGACGGCACCCTGCTCGACGATCGCGTCGGTTACCGCTTCGCGGTGCTGGCGACGCAGAAGCTGGCAGACCGGCTGCCGCCGGCGACCCGCGCGAAGCTCGACGCCAGCGACGTGGCCTTGGTCGTCGCCGAGGGCGAAGTCGCCGGTTATCTGGCAGAGCTTCGCGCCGAAGCCGTGGTCATCCGTCCGGACCGGCACATTTTGGGTGTTGCATCCACGCCGGCAGAACTTGACGCAGTGCTGGCACGCCGGATGTGGCGCGCCCAAGCCGAGAACGTTCCAAAGCGGGCGCCGAAAACGGCGGCCGCGATCTAGAAAACCGGGAGGATTTTGTCATGGCTTCGTCGCGCGTTCCGTCGAATTCGGTCGATCATGTCGGCAGCCTGAAAAGGCCGCCTGAGCTGGTTACGGCGTGGCGCGAATGGGAAGCCGGCAAGCTGCCGCCGGAAAAGCTTCGCGAAGTCCAGGACAAGGCAATCCGCGAAGCCGTCGCGATGCAGGAGAGAATGGGGCTGCCCATTGTCACCGACGGCGAATTTCGCCGCGGCGGCTGGTCGCGGGGCTTTCTCAACGCCGTCGAGGGCTTCGATTTCCGTGCATCGAAGCTCGTGTTCCGTAATGATGAGGGCGTTACCACACCCTCTCCAGCGCCGATGGCGACCAAGAAGGTTCGCCGCGCCAGACCGATCGTCACCGAGGACTTCAAGTTCCTTCAGTCGGTCGCGAAGAATCCCGCGAAGGTGACGATGCCGACGCCATCGCACATGCACTTCGGCCAGTTCAAGGATGCCGTCGATCGTACGGTCTATCCGGACGTCGAAGCGTATTGGAACGACATGGTCGCGGTGTTTCAACAGGAAATCAAAGAGCTCTATGCCGCGGGCTGCCGTTATTTGCAGCTCGACGAGGTGCCCCTGGCGCTCCTGTGCGACAACAAAATCCGCGCACTGGCGAAAAGCGAGGGCGACGATCCCGACAAACTGGTTGCGCTCTACATCGACGTGCTCAACCGCGCGGTCGCCGGCCGGCCCGCCGATCTCACCATCGGCATGCATCTGTGCCGCGGCAATATGGAAAGCATGTGGATGGGCGATGGCGGTTATGCCCCGATCGGCGAAGCCCTCTTCAAGGACTGCGATGTGGATGCCTTTCTGCTGGAATATGATTCGCGCCGCGCGGGAGATTTCGCGCCGCTACGCCATTTACCGGCGGGCAAGCGCGCCTACCTCGGCATCATCAGCACCAAAAATCCGGCGCTCGAAACGCCGGACGATCTCATGCATCGCATCGAGGAAGCGGCGCGCTATGCGCCGATGGATCGGCTTGGCATCTGCCCGCAATGCGGCTTTGCCAGCGCGGCGATGTCGAAGTTCGCCGTTATGCCCAGCAAGGTCACAACCGACATTCAGACGCTCAAGATCGAGCTCCTGGTCGACGTCGGCCGCCGCGCATGGGGCCACGTGTGATGCAGGCGCTGACCGAACTGGACAGCTACGGACTGTTCACCGCCGAGGCTGTCCAGGATCCCTATCCGTACTACAAGGCGCTGCGCGAACGCGAACGCGTACATTGGTCGGAACGGGCCCAGGCGTGGTACTTCACGCATTACCCCGACGTCTACGAATTGCAGGATCGGCCCGACTTGAGCGTCGATCGCATCGAGACGCTCTATTCCTACCTGCCGCGGACCAATCCCGAGCGGTTCAGCGATATTGTCGAGCACTATCATCGCTGGCTCCTCTACCGCGACGACGCCTATCACGATCGCCTCAAAGCGCTATTCCTGAAAGCGATGACGCCGCGCGCGGTCGAACGCCTGCGGCCGATGCTGCAGCGCCGCGTCGATGTCCTGCTCGACGAGCTGGCGACGCGCGACGCGTTCGACGCCTATCTCGACTTCGCCGCGCGGATACCGACCCAGGTGATGCTCGATCTTCTCGGCCTGCCGGATTCCGACGAAGCACTGATGCGGCACTGGAGCGACCGCTGCTCCAATTTTTTGTTCCAGCCGGTTGCTCCCGACAAGGAAGCAATGGCGCGGGAGCAGCGCGAAATTCTCGACGCCCAGCAGGCCTATTTCATGCCGCGCATCGAAGAGCGCCGGCGCCGTCCCGGCGAGGATATGATCTCGGCCATGGCGCAGGCAGAAGCCGGCGGCGAACGGCTCACCGACCTCGAAATATTGGCCACGTGCAACATGATGGCGACCGCCGGCGGCGGAACGTCGCGCAGCGCGATCGCCATGTCGTTATGGTGGCTGCACCAATTCGCCGACCAGCTCGCCAAACTCAAGGCCGATCCGAGCCTGATAAATTTCGCCGCTGAGGAGTTCCTGCGTTACGACGCGCCGACCCAGCGCGGCATCCGCACGGCGCGCGAAGATTTCGAAATGGGCGGCAAGCAAATCCGCAAGGGCCAGCTTCTGCATATCATGATCGGTGCGGCGAACCGCGATCCGGCCCAGTTCGCGGACCCGGACCGGATCGACATCACCCGCGATCCCAACCGCCACGTGACGCTCGGCCACGGCGTGCATTATTGTCTCGGCGCGGCGCTGGCTCGGCTCGAATTGCGCGTCGCCGTATCGAGCTTTTTGAAGCGTTTTCCGGACTACCGTCTCGCCTGCGACAAGATTGTCTATATGGACCGCACCGCCAGCCGGCGCCCGACCAGCGTGCCGGTGTTTACACGCGCGCGGTGAGTGCAAGCCGGCAAGAATATCTGAACGCGTCAGGGTTGGTAGCGGGGGCCCGCTACCGTCAATCCGCCCACTCGGTGACGTACCAGCTTACAGCTCGCGCGTAGAGCCCGTGGGCGCGTACTCGCCCCGCGGCGACAACACCTCGATCTCCGCCGCTCAACAAAGCTCCGCCGCCACCTCTTCCCTTCCAGCATCCGTGACGTGCCGCAGCGGATGCCCTCCCCCGAATTTGATCTCCTTCAAGACTCTTGGGCCTCGAGATGTTATAAGGGCGTTGTACGAGAGCTACCCGGGCCTCGCCCGACGGCCACGGCAAGTTTTGCGTTTTCGACTGTGGCCGCACCTTTCCACGTATCTTGGCCCCGCCCTCTATGCGGGGCCTTGTTTCCAAGAAGTAGAAAAAGCGGGGACGTTCCGCTATATTCGCGGCCAGTTTTTCCCCTCCAGAATCTGTGGCGCGGAATATGCGGCGCGTTGCATTACCTCAGCTATTTGACGCTGAATTTTTTGGCGTCGCCATCAAACACAAGCCTCTCCCCCGTGATCAGCCGTATCTCCAGCACGGATCTCGCGCCTTCAAGTGTGGACCCCGGAATGCCGTCAACGAGGGCGTTGCCTTTAAGTACCGTGTTCCACACGGTCGGAAAATCATTTCCCTTCCGCATCAGCTCAGTGCATAGCTGAGCCAAGTCCTGTGCTCGCTCTCCGGCCATGACCGATGTCAATGCAGCAGTCCGGCGCTCGGCTTTGATCTAGATCAAGGAGTGCTGAAAAAATCTCCCCGCTATTTTTGTCTGGTGCGTCGCCGAACTATGTTGCAGCGCACTCACGCCGCCTTGCGAAGAAAGTCCCAGAGGTAGAGACTATCAGGAGCGTCGGCGAGTCGGAGCAACAACAAATCGCTCCAATCACGCCCGGTGCAATCAAGAACAAACATATGGGAGAACGATCGGAGATGCCCTTTAAACAATATACTCCTGAAGCGCTAGCAGAGCAACGAGCTTCAAATGAACTCGTCAAACTGATCCGCAAATTGCGCTGGATGGGAATGGAGGAAGAAGCAGAAAAGGTCGAGAAACAGCTGACGCAGTGCAACGTCCCGGCCGCCGACTGTGTTGTCGCAGTGTCGCGCGAGACGGATTAGTACCAGCGCCCTCTAAAAACTGAAATGTTTCTGCGATGACCAAGAAGCGGCGCGCGATCGGCCGCATTGGTGGAGCTAGATTGCCTCCAACCTTCGAGGCGCGTCTGCTCAAATCAGCATCCGGATGGTACGTGCGAGTGTCGTGGCGCTATGGCCAGGTGGACGATGTTATCGGGTT
Organism: uncultured Alphaproteobacteria bacterium; assembly: GCA_963831165.1. GTDB lineage: Bacteria > Pseudomonadota > Alphaproteobacteria > Rhizobiales > Xanthobacteraceae > BOG-931. The sequence continues at coordinate 104,900 of CAWHPC010000023.1, read as the reverse complement.
CATAGGCGAGCACGACGCGGAGCGTTGGATCGACGAGAAATCGAAGGAGTGGTCGCGCAATAGGATTGCTGCGCTGCGCAGTGATTAAGTAAGCGCTACCGCGCACTCACACCACGCAGCGGCACCGCGCACACCAGGTGTCCGCGCTGATCCACAACAACTACGCTTCTCATCTGCCGCCGCTTGTGCTCGCTGCCATGTCGCTTTGCCAGATCGCGAGCAAGCTTCTCGGCGTGCAAAAGAGCCGCTGTCCGGTCGGACAAATGCGTTCCAGCCACGTCGTCCAGAAACTTCCCGTCATCGAGACTAAAACAGTACCGTGGCATGTCCCCAATCCTCCTACAGTCCCAACTCTTCTTACCACGTTCTTCGCTTCCCCGAATCCGTGACCATGCCAATGGCCTGCGGCTAGCAACCTCAGTGCCCGGCGCGCCGTCCGGCCTGTCAATAAGCAGAGCGCCGAGGTCAATCTTGTTTGAGCTAAGCGACCTTCTCCAAAACCACGCCATCGGTGGTAACAACCAAATTCCCTTCCCCGGCCCAACCAAGCCCCTCCCCCACATCTTTCCTTCCAAAATCCATGACGTGAATTCGGGCCCTTCAAGGGGCCCGAACTGATTGCTACGTACGATTTGCTCAATCTATGGCGCGAGCCCTTCCACCAAGAAGGAGCGGAAGGTAGCATATTTGTCGCCGACGGCCTCGGCGGCTTTCTGAGCCGGTGAATTCCACCAAGCCTCCGCCTTATTCAAGTTCTCGAATTGGAGAATCACCACGCGCGGCGCAGGCGCCGCGCCTTGTGTCGCGATCGTCTTACCGCCGCGTACAAGGAACTTGCCGCCGGAATCCTGAAGCGATTTTACCGCGAGCGGCACAAAATCCTTAGTGTAGCCGCCCTGGTCCTTCACGGTGATTTCGGTGACGTAGTAGCCGGCCGGCTTGGCCTGCGCGTGGAGTTCTTGGACCGCCGCAGCGCCGAGCGCAAAACTTCCGGCCATTGCCAGCGCAACTTTGTGCTTGCTGTTCATGACTTCCTCCCATGCAGATCCGGCCATGCGCGGTTGCGCACGGTCCTTCGACAGTGATCAGATTAAGACCAGAAAATACAGGTCCAGGGTGATGCCTGCCGGCGGCATGGCGCTGCCACTAAAACAAAATAATAGAACCTCGGCACGGTTCGACTGGCAGCTCGCGAAAGAAAACTACACCATTCCCAGAGTGGCTACAACACGGCGCAGCCGCGGTGCGGCTTACCAACACAGCACTCAGCGCGGCTCAACCAAGCCAGGGCGGGTTACCCAACCTACCAAAATCCATGACGCAAATTCGGCCCCCTTCCGCCGACCGACCGCGATATTGGCGACGCCGATTTTCACGTTTGCGAATTCCCGAACAGTTTGCGCCGCAATTCCAAAATCAGAGAAATAATTTCGTCACTTCGCGTCGTTACCCGATGATGCAAGGCTGCGAGCCCTGGGACTATTTGGCCGTTCTTCACAAAGACGTTTGCGCTGGCGACGTCGATCGCCCTTTGCAAGTCCTGCGAGATAGCAATAAGTTCTCGGTCCAGCTCTTCGATCTGCCTCCTCATTTCATCGTCTGACATTCGGAACGCCTCCGCTCGCGCCTCGCCGCTTGCTGCAATCGCCGATCCAACCTCAAGGGTTACCCCACCGACGGGGATCTCACGTCAGTCTTCAAGCAGCGATTTTGGCACACCGAAGTGTTGTGTTTCGTTGGGGCGCGGGTCAAATTTTGTGTGCCTGCCCGAGCCGACGCACCGCGCCTTGGCGACGCGATGCTCACCGTACCGAGAGCCCTCATACAACGCGCGAGCGTGCGCGAACATGTGCTGGCGACCCGCCTGGTTGTAGTGCAGGCGAACCATCCGGTGACAGAACGGACATTCCGCTGTAAGCGGGTGAAGCCGCCGTTTTCCTAGGAGCCGTATGAGCTCTACCGCCCATACCGACACAACGGATATGACCCGCATAGTGTCCCTCACGAGTGCGATCGCCTGATCGCAGGTACGCGGCCGATGTGCAGAAGTTTCGCCAACGTAGCAAACCGCTCGCACCACGCACAACCTCACGGGCCTCAGTCGTCATACCCAAAGGGGACAAAAACAAAGGCCACCGACGCCCGTCGATCCATCCCCCACTTGTGCGTAGCACCCTCAGCGCAGACGAGCAGATTTCATTTCGCGGCTCAACCAAGCCGCAGCAGGTTACCCAACCTTCCGAAATCCGCGACGCGCTGCAGCGTACGTTCCCTCCCCCACTTTGATCCCTTTCAAGACTTTTCCGCCTCGGGTTGTTATAAGGGTGCGTGCGAGGCTCCCCAGTCTCGCCCGGCCACGGCAAAGTTTCGCGTAATGACTGTGGCCGCGCCTTTCCGCATGTCTTGGCCCCGCCCCGCGCGCGGGGCTTTTCTTTGCAGTCTCGAGATTCCGAGAAATGAAAAAAGCCGCGGCGGTGCTATAGTGCGCCGTATGAAAGTCGAAGAAATCGCCGAAGCTATTGTCAAGCTGCCGCCGGATCAACTCGTCCGCTTTCGCCGCTGGTTTACTGCACTCGAGGCGGGCCGCACCGACCACGTCAAGGAGCTCGACTCCACTGCGACCAAACTTGGCCGCCTCGCCGGCCGCGCGATTGCCGAATTGAAAAAGAGCGCGAAGGAACGGTGAGCAAACCAGACCTTATCGAAGCACTGCTAAAGGCGCTTTGTATTCCGCCTGGTGAATGTCAGCGCGCTGACGGGCACCGCGCCAAAGGCAATTTCTAAACGGAGAAGTCTCACCCGTCCCCGTCGGCCGTACATTCAGCCGATTACGTTGTTACCAATTTCAAATAGATTGATCAGATGCACTTAGCATAATTTTAGGCGTTGGCGCGTAGTATTGTGTGGGGCTGTTTAGTCGAACGTGTGAGCGCGTTCATGTTGGAGCCCCTTCGACCGAAAGCCACATACGTCGCCGGGCCGGATGGCAGCCCACTGACGGTCGCCGATTTGCCGCCGCCGGGAACAAAACGCTGGGTCATGCGGCGCAAGGCAGAGGTGGTCGCCGCCGTCCGCGGCGGCCTGCTTTCGCTCGAGGAGGCCTGCAGCCGCTACACACTCTCGGTCGACGAATTCCTCTCCTGGCAACGCTCGATCGAGCAGCACGGCCTTCCCGGCCTACGCGCCACTCGCACCCAGCAATATCGGCAGAAAGACCGCTAAGAGCGGAGCTGCCCGATATCGCCGACCGATCACCGTCGCTTCGCCGAACGCTGCCCGACTTTGTTTCGCGGGCGCCAACGCTTCGGGTAGACAACTCGTTCCCCGCAGTCACCGGAAGGCATATGATCACCCCATCGTCGGGGAAACAGACCAGCTTAAGTTCAAAGCCCTCGTTATTTTCGAGGCGCGACATGCCGCAGATGCTGATCCAAAAGTCCCCGGCGTCGCATCCCTGGAATACGGTAAAGGCGCGGCGTGTCGCCCTTCGTTGCGAAGTCGCGAGCGTCGCACGCCCCTTGTTGAGCGAATTGACGGGGGGAGAGCAAAAAGGGAGCAAAAATTTTGGGCCAGTATCGTTAAGTGCTTGATTTGTTGGTAGCGGAGGACGGATTTGAACCGCCGACACACGGATTATGATTCCGCTGCTCTAACCAGCTGAGCTACTCCGCCAAACCGTCAAATTTTGCAGGCCGGTCGCGGGCGACATTTAGGCTAGTTCACGATGGTTTCCAAGAGGCAAAACCCGCGCGGATTATGACCGCGCCGCGCCCGCCGCGGCGGCGAGAGGCTCGCTGGCGGGGCTGCCTAAACGGGCGAAACGGATCAGCGAGAAATGCCCGAGCGGCGGCATGGGGCGCCGCTCGACGACGTTGACACCGCCATGGCGCACAGCCCATCGCGCCAGCCGTTCCCAGCGGAATTCCGGGCGCCAGCCGAGCCGGCGAGCGAGCGGCGCGAACCCCTGTTCGAACGACGAGCGCAAACCGCCCTCGGCACCGAGATGGTTGACCAGAATAATCTCGCCGCCGGGTTTCACGACGCGCACGAATTCGTCCAGCGTCGCCTCGGGATCCGGCACCGCGGTGATGACGTATTGCGCGACCACGACGTCGAATACGCCGTCGCGAAAACCGAGGTGCTGCGCATCCATCACCGCGAGCCCGTCGACATTGGTCAGGCGGTGTTCCGCAGCGCGCGCCTTCGCCTTGCGCAGCATCGGCGCGGAGAGGTCGATGCCGGTGAGGCGGTTGGTCCGCGCATAGTCGGGGAGCGACAGGCCGGTGCCGACGCCGACTTCGAGGATGTGCCCGCCGGTGCGCTCGGCGGCGGCAATCGAAGCTTTGCGGCCGCGATCGAACACTGCGCCGAAGACGAGATCATAGATCGGCGCCCACCGGGCATAGGCTTTGGCGACCGTATCCTTGTCCAGCTCAGCCGCCATGACGCCCACCGCCCCGGCGCGTTCGCCACGTCTTGATCAGTGCGCCGCGGCTAAATCTGCGCGATGCGCTTCCTTCGCCCTCGGCGCTGCCACCGTGCTGGCGATAATTCCGCCGCCCAGTACGCGCGCCTGGCCCTGGATAGAATCGTAGAAAGCGCAAGCCTGGCCCGGCGACACGCCGTCCTCGCTCGCGATCAACTCAACATCGATGCCGCCATCGGCGCCCTCGCGCAGCCACGCGGGTTGCGGCGGCCGGGTCGAGCGGATCTTCACGAAAACCTCGGGATGGCTTTGCAGCGCTTGTCGGATCGTCCCATCGCCAAGCCAATTGATTTCGCGCAAGCGGATGCGGCTGGTGCGCAGCGCCTCGCGCGGACCGACCACGACGCGGCGCGAAGCGGCGTCGAGCCGCACGACGTAAAGCGGCGCGCCGGTCGCGACGCCGAGCCCGCGCCTTTGGCCGACGGTGAAATGAATGATGCCGTCATGCCGGCCGATGACCCGGCCGTCGAGATCGATGATTTCGCCGGGCGCCGCCGCCCCCGGCCGCAGCCGCTCGATCATATCGGCGTAGTGTCCGCTTGGCACGAAGCAGATGTCCTGGCTGTCCGCTTTGTCGGCGACCGGCAAACCGAAGCGCCGCGCCAGCTCCCGCGTCTCGGCTTTGGTCTGCTCGCCGAGCGGAAAGCGCAGCAGGTCGAGCTGATCGCGCGTGGTCGCGAACAAAAAATAGCTCTGATCGCGCTCAGCCTCGCGCGCGCGATAGAGTGCGCGGCCGCCTTCCGGCAGCGCCCGGGTCGCAACATAATGGCCCGTGGCCAGAACGCCGGCGCCGAGCTCGCGCGCGGTTCCGAGAAGGTCGCGGAACTTGATCGACTGGTTGCACTCGAGGCACGGCACCGGTGTTTCGCCGGCGACGTAGCTATCGGCAAAGCGATCGATCACCGCTTCCTTGAAGCGGCTCTCGTAGTCCAGCACGTAATGCGGAATGCCGATGCGTTCAGCGACTGCGCGGGCGTCGTGAATGTCGCGGCCGGCGCAACAGGCCCCCTTGCGATGGGAAGCCGCGCCATGGTCGTAGAGCTGCAGTGTGATCCCCACCACGTCGTAGCCGGCGTCAGCCAGAAGCGCCGCGGTAACCGAGGAATCGACCCCGCCCGACATGGCGACGACGACCCGGGTGGCTGACGGCTTGCCCTCGAGATCGAGACTGTTCCGCATGGTAACGGAGCCTATTCCTTCCCGGCCGCCGATCGCGCGGCTGCCATAGACACACGAACGGTTTGAGGCTCACACACTACTATAGGCGCGGACGGCCTGCTCTGCCACGGCCGCGGCGGCAGATATCCTGCCTCGGTCACGGGGCAAAACTTGCCTAGTGCGCGCAGAGGCTGCCGTACGCTGATCCAGCCTGTTTTTCTTATCTTATTGAATTTCAGAGGATTTCCGCGATCGCCTGTGCTGGCCCGGCGGTTGCAAGTGAGCGCTCGGGTCATCTCGACGGCAGGGGTTCCGCGGTGCCGAGTATAGTGTCAGACGTTAGTACCACACTCTCGATCACGTCCCCGCAGTGGCAGCCGGGGCCTTCTCAAGCGCAACAAACCGACGGCCAGCCGTTCGCGGCCATGCTAGACGCCACGACCGCCGCGCCAACTCCGCCGCCGCCGCCGGCAAACCCCCCACCCCAACCCGCCAACCAAGCGTCCAACCAAGCGCCCCCGTCGACAACTGGAAACGCTCAGAGCGGGATTTCTTCCGGCCCCGCCTCGACCGGCAGCGCGAGCGCGGCGTCCAACTCGACCGGCAGTGCAAGCGCGGCGTCTAACTCGACCGGTAGTGCGAGCACGGCGTCCAACGCCAACGCTGCGGGCTCAACCCCGAACGCACGGACGGCCTTCAATCCCCGGTCAAGCGCAAACGCCGGCTCCAACGCACCAACAGCAACGGGGGGCAGCGGCAGCAGCCTTAAGACCAACGCGAACTTGGGCTCCAACCCGCCGACTGTAACCGGCGGTAGCGTGGCCCCTCAGGCCGCGCCAAGCGTCCCGCCGAATGCAAACGCAGCGAGCGGCGCGAAACTCCAGACTGCCGGGACGGCTGCAACGGCAAACAACGCCGATACTACTGCGCCTGCGAATGGCAGCCCGCCCGCAGTGCAACAGCCTGGCGTGCCGGCATCAGTAATCAAAACATCTTCGAACGACGGCAAAGCTGATGATAGCAAGGATAGCGATGCGACAGATAGCGCCGCCGCGACGGCAACGCCGGCCGCGCCGACCCAGTCGCAAGCGGCAGCCAGTCCAGCGCAACCGGTCGCAACGGCAATCACCGTCAACACCGCCGAAAACGCCGCGCCAGCGCCGGCTAACGGTTCCGCCACAAACCTGACCGTCGGTGAGCAAACCAAGGCGCGAGGAAGGTTCACCGCCGTGACGACGGTTGCCAGCCAGAACGCGCCGCCGGCACAAGATCCAACAGACGCCGCCTCAGCTAAGGAAGCGTCTTCGACCACACCGGCGGACAACACAGCGAGCGCAGGAGCGGGCTCTGCCAACGACGCGGCCAAGGCGCAAGCCGGGTCGGGTCGTGCTCCCGAGCAAACCCCAACCCAACCGGCCAACGATCCGAGCGTATCGGCGCCGACCTCCGGACCAGCGTCCGCGAATGCGGATCACTCCGCCGCGCCGGCAACACCGCCATCCCAGGCCTCGACATCTGAGATCGCTGCCACCGCACCGAATACTCAAGGCCACGAGACCGCTAACGCGAGCGGCATCGACGGCTTACCGAATTTCGGCTTCACAGCATCGACTGCTTCGGCTTCTTCGACGTCTGCGGCCGCCGCAGCTTCGGACACAGCTTCCACAACCGGCGTACCCATAGCCGGCCTCGCCGTCGCGATCGCCGCCCGGGCCCAGCAGGGCTCCAACCAGTTCGACATCAAGCTCTCTCCTCCGGAACTCGGCCGCATCGATGTGCAACTCAATGTCGACAGCAATGGCCAAGTGACCTCACACATGACCGTCGAGCGACCGGAAACGCTTCAACTGCTGCAGAGCCAGCAGCCGCAACTGCAAAACGCGCTCGAGCAAGCGGGGTTAACGACCGCCGATAACGGCCTCCAGTTCACGCTGCGAGATCAATCTTTCAGCGGGCAGAACAACGGCTCCGGCTCGCAGTCGACGCCGACACAGCTTGTCATTCCCGAGCCGGAACTCGCGCCCATTGCCGCAACGCAGATTTACGCGCGTGTGGGCCTCGGAAGCGGGCTCGACATCCGTGTTTGAGCAGCAATCGCCTAACAAAGGACCAGGGTCATGAGCATCCTCTCTAACGCGGTCTCGTCGGCAGCATCGCAGGTCAATTCCGCCGCATCGTCGGCGGCATCCCAGATCGGCACGACTGCTTCGAACGCGGCATCACAGCTTGGTACTAGCGCGTCGAATGCGCTGTCCTCGCTTACCGGCACAACGTCGACCGGCTCCACCGGGTCTACGTCTTCCACCGGATCCACTGCCTCGACGGGAATGCAAACGATCGCCGGCAATTTCGATACCTTTCTGCAGCTCCTGACTACGCAGTTGCAGAACCAGGACCCGCTGTCCCCAATGGACACCAGTCAGTTCACCCAACAACTCGTCGAGTTCGCCTCCGTCGAGCAGCAGATTAACATGAACACCAACCTGCAAACTCTGATCTCGATGCAGCAGACTTCGGAGGCGACATCGGCGCTGCAACTCGTCGGCAACACCGTCACGATCAACGGCAATACCGCGGCACTCTCCAACGCAACGAACAGCCCCGCCACGTGGAGCATTAACTCTTCCGCCCCGGCAACGGGCACTGTCACGATTACCAGCCAGGCAGGAACGACGGTCTATAGCGGAACGGTCGCGCTTAACGCCGGGACGCAGAACTACAGCTGGAGCGGTGGCGGCAGCAACGGCCAGACCTGGCCTGACGGCACTTACACCATGACGATCAGCGCGACCGGAGCCAACGGCCAGCCAGTCACCGTGTCCACGCAGGTTCAAGGCGTCGTCACGGCCGTCAACATCAATCAGAACCCGCCGACCCTCACGGTGAGCGGACAAACCGTTCCGATCAGCCAGGTCCAATCGCTCAGCAACGGCACGCTCAGCAGTCTCAGTAGCGGCATCAGCAATCTCAACACCAGTATCACCAGCCTGATCCAGAAGCTGTAACGGCGCCTGCATAATTGCGCCCGTTACGCACTACCGTGGCCGCCTGTGACCGCACCGGCATCGCCGAGTGCGACATGCTGTCGGGTTCCGAAAACCAAAGCAAATTATTTGCCTGCTTAGCCAAATTTTAAGCCGCCGTGGGTAAGGTCCAGGCCTGGTGTGTTGAGTCCGTGAGAGTTCCAATGACCGAGCCCCATCGCCCGAGGGTCAAGTATGTCATCGGGCCGGACGGTTCGCCCCTGACGATCGCCGATTTGCCGGCCCCGGGAACGAAACGTTGGGTGATTCGCCGAAAGGCGGAAGTGGTCGCCGCCGTTCGCGGCGGACTTCTTTCGCTTGAAGAAGCCTGCGCCCGTTACACGCTAACGGTGGAAGAATTTCTCTCCTGGCAATATTCAATCGACCAGCATGGCCTCGCCGGCTTGCGCACAACGCGCATCCAGCAGTACCGCCAGTAACGCGCAGTTAGGCGATCTTACCGATCCGTGAACGCCGGCATGATGCCGGCGCTTTGATTCATGCGCGTCCGGGTGACGCGACGCTAAGTTTAAGCGCGGTCAACCGCCTTCTATTAACTCGCTGCTAACCATCAACCGGGCAAATCTTGCCGGGCAAGGCGCGAATGCTTCGCTCGGGGGAGATCAGGCGCGGTGCAAGGTCTGCTTGAGTTCGTCAAGACGATTGGCGCTGCACGGATCGCCGCCATGGGCGCGGTCACGATCGCGCTCGTCGGCTTCTTCGCCTTTCTCATCCTGCGTGTGACATCGCCGCAGATGACCCCGCTCTTCACCGACCTCAACTACGACAACTCCGCCGCCATCGTGAAGGAATTGGAGCGGCAAGGCGTCCCTTACGAGCTGCGGAACGACGGCAACATCGTCATGGTCCCGCACGATAGGGTCGCGCGCTTGCGCATGGCGCTGGCGGGCAACGGCCTGCCCAAAGGCGGCGGCGTCGGTTACGAGATTTTCGACAAGTCGGACGCGCTGGGCACGACCAGCTTCGTGCAGAATGTAAACAATCTGCGCGCCCTTGAAGGCGAACTGTCCCGTACCATTCGCGCCATCGACCGGGTGCAGGCAGCGCGTGTGCATCTGGTGATGCCCGAACGGCCGCTGTTTTCGCGCGACAAGATCGAGCCATCCGCTTCCATCGTGCTTAAAGTGCGCGGCACGCTAGAGCCGCAGCAGGTGCGCGCCATCCGTCACCTCGTGGCCTCGGCCGTCAACGGCTTAAAGCCGCAGCGGGTATCGATCGTCGATGAAGCGGGTCACCTTCTGGCCGATGGCGCCAGTGACGACGGGAACGGCGGCGAAGTTACCGCCGACGAGCGGCGAATGGCGTTCGAGAAGCGGCTGCACGACCAGATCGAAGCAATCGTCTCTTCCGTTGTGGGCCCGGGGCGCGCCCGCGTCGAGGTCACCGCCGATTTCGATTTCAACCGCATCACACAGACGTCGGATAAATACGACCCCGAGGGTCGGGTGGTGCGTTCGAGCCAGACCCGGGAGGAAACCTCCGCAACCAACGACCGGGAAAATCAAGTCACAGTGGGCAACGAGATACCTGGCGGCGGCGCCAATCAGCAGCGGCAGCAACCGGGGGCGGGGGGCGCCGAGGCCAACGCCACGCCGCGCGACCAGAGCCGGAAGTCGGAGGAAATTGTCAATTACGAGATTTCGAAGATCACCAAGACCGAAGTAATCGAAGGCGGCCGCGTCAACCGCATCTCGCTCGCCGTCCTTGTCGATGGCACCTACAGCAAGAATGACAAAGGCGAAGTCACCTATCAGCCGCGCAGCAAGGAAGAGATCGATCAGATAACGGCGCTGGTGCGCACCGCGATCGGCTTCGACCAAAAGCGCGGCGACCAGGTCGAAGTGGTCAATTTACGCTTCGCCGAGATGCCGGCCAATCCGATCAACGAGCCTAGCGGCTGGCTTGCGGCGCTGCAGTTCACCAAAGACGACATTATGCGCGCGATCGAAATGGCCGTCATGGGGCTCCTTGGCCTGGTCGTAATGCTGATGGTGGTGCGGCCGCTGGTCCGCCGCGTCCTCACGCCGGAGGAACCGGCGCCGCTGGCGCTGCCCATGGGCGTTGCCGGCGACGGTCGTGAGGCAAGCTCCGCCTCGGCCGCGGCGGGCGCAGATACCCCGATACCCGAGCCTAGTCAGACAGCCAAGATGATCGATATCGCCCAGGTCCAGGGCCAGGTGCATGCCCAATCCGTGCAAAAGGTCGGAGATCTCGCCGACCGGAATCCGAATGAAGCCGTTTCCATCATCCGCCAGTGGATGAGCGAGAGCGCCGCCGCTTAAAGCCATGCCCTCAAACTATCAACAACTTGATGCTAGCCGCCGGGACGTAACCAGCAATCCTTTGACCAGTCTCACTGGCCAGCACGGTGCGCCGTCCGAAAGGCGGGTGCTCACCGGACCGCAGCGCGCCGCCATATTGATGCTTGCGCTTGGCGACCAACATGGCGCCAAGATCTGGAGCCTGCTCGACGACGATGAACTGCGGGAGATTTCGATCGTGATGTCCACGATCGGCACGATCGAGGCCGAACTCGTCGAAAACCTTCTGCTTGATTTTGTGTCGCGCATGTCAGCCTCGGGCGCCCTGATGGGCACCTATGACGCGACCGAGCGTCTGCTGCAGCAATATCTGCCGCCTGAACGCGTCGGCAACATCATGGACGAAATCCGCGGTCCAGCCGGCCGAAACATGTGGGAGAAACTGTCGAACGTTCAGGAGGAAGTGCTCGCCAACTATCTCAAGAACGAATACCCGCAGACCGTGGCCGTCGTGCTTTCGAAGATCGGACCCGACCATGCGGCGCGGGTGCTCGCCATCCTCCCCGAGGAGCTGGCGCTCGACGTCGTCAACCGCATGCTGCGAATGGAGGCAGTACAGAAGGAGGTGCTGGAGCGGGTCGAGACGACACTGCGCACGGAATTCATGTCGAACCTCTCGCAGACTCGCCGGCGCGATGCTCACGAGGTGATGGCGGAGATCTTCAATAACTTCGATCGGCAAACCGAGATTCGGTTCCTCACCGCGCTCGAGGAGGACAACCGCGAGAGCGCCGAGCGTATCAAGACGCTGATGTTCACGTTCGACGATCTGATAAAGCTCGACCCGGCCTCGGCGCAAACGCTGATGCGCCACATCGAAAAGGACAAGCTCGCGGTCGCGCTCAAGGGCGCCGCAGAGCCGGTGCGCCAGTTCTTCATGTCCAACATGTCGACCCGCGCCGCCAAAATGCTGGTCGACGACATGTCGGCTATGGGCCCGGTCCGGCTGCGCGAAGTCGACGATGCTCAGGTGCTTCTTGTCAATCTCGCCAAGGATCTGGCGGCCAAGGGCGAGATCGTCATTTCCAAGACGCGCGGCGAAGAAGAGCTGATCTACTGAGCAAAGCATCATGACCGCGCCAGCCAAATTTCTGTTCGATGTGGATTTCGCGGCCGGCGCCGAGCGGGAACCGATGATCACGCTCGCCGAGCACCAAGTGAAGCTCGCCGAGACAGAGACCGCCGCGCACCGCAGAGGTTATACGGACGCGCAAAACGACGCTGCCGTCACCGCCGGCCGCCGCATCTCCGAAGCCCTTGAGCGGATCGCCGTCAGCCTCGGCCAAGCGACCAACGCGCTGCAGGCGGTGGAAGCGCGACTCGAAAGTGAAGCGGTTGAGGTGGCGGTGGCGGTTGCCCGCAAGCTCGCAGCGGCTTTGATCGGGCGCGAGCCGTTCGCCGAAATCTCCGCGCTCGCGAGCGATTGCTTCCGGGAGCTGGTCGCTTCGCCCCACATTGTCGTCCGCGTCAACGACGCGCTGTACGCGGAAGCGCGCGAGAAGCTCGATGATGCTGCGCGGGCGCACGGCTTCGAAGGCCGCCTGGTGGTGCTCGGCGAACCCGGCGTCGCCATGAGCGACTGCCGGATCGAATGGGCGGACGGCGGTATCAACCGCGACAAAACCGCAACCGATGCGGCAATCGGCGAAGCGGTTGCGCGTTACGTGAGCGCGCGCCGCGGTTTGGCCGACGGCACGCGCAATGCTCAGGAGATGTGATCATGAGTGAAGATGGCAAGGTGTCACTGCCCAATCTGGAAGACCGCGGTCCGGAAGCCGATGTGCCGCTGGCACCGGAGCCCGACGGGCCGACGACGCGCATCGCCGGCGACCTCGAAGCGGTATTCGACGTTCCGGTTCAGGTCTCCGCAGTGCTCGGTCGGGCGCGGATGGAAATCAACGATCTCCTCAAGCTCGGCCCCGGCACGGTGCTCGAACTCGACCGCAAGGTCGGCGAAGCGATCGACATCTACGTCAATAACCGCCTGGTGGCCCGCGGCGAAGTCGTTCTGGTCGAAGAAAAGCTCGGCGTAACGATGACGGAGATCATCAAGGCGGAGCGGTCGTGATGCGGGCGGCGGATAGCGAAGAAGGAATGACACTATGCGGCTCCTGATCGTCGGCACGCTCAACGGCCAGCTCACCACCGCGACCAAGATTGCGATGGACAAAGGTGCAACGGTTACGCACGCTGCCGATATCGTCCAGGCGCTCGCGGTGCTCCGTTCCGGCCGCGGCGCTGATCTCTTGATGGTCGATGTCGCCATCGCTATTCGCGATCTGGTAACTGCACTCGAAGCCGAGCATATCCACGCGCCGATCGTCGCCTGCGGCATTGCTACGGATGCACGAGCAGCCGTCGCCGCGATTCACGCCGGCGCCAAGGAATACATCCCGCTGCCGCCCGATCCGGAATTGATCGCTGCCGTTCTCGCCGCGGTCGCCGACGACCGGCGCGAACTGATCTACCGCGACGAGGCCATGGCGCGGGTCGTCAAACTGGCGCTGCAGGTGGCGCCGAGCGACGCTTCAGTGCTGATCACCGGCGAATCCGGGACCGGCAAGGAGGTGCTCGCGCGCTATGTGCACGCGCGATCGAGCCGGGCGAAGAAACCCTTCATCTGCGTCAATTGCGCCGCGATTCCGGAAACTTTGCTCGAATCCGAGCTGTTCGGCCACGAGAAGGGCGCCTTCACCGGCGCCGTGGCGCGTCGCGTCGGCAAGTTCGAGGAAGCCAACGGCGGCACTCTGCTGCTTGACGAAATCTCCGAGATGGATGTGCGGCTGCAAGCCAAGCTGTTGCGGGCCATTCAGGAGCGCGTCATCGACCGCGTCGGCGGCAACCGGCCGGTACCCATCAACATCCGCATTATCGCCACCTCCAACCGCAATCTTGCCGAAGCGGTTCGCGAAAACGCCTTCCGCGAAGATTTGCTGTTCCGCCTCAACGTCGTCAATCTGAAAGTCCCGCCGCTACGCGAGCGGCCGGCCGACGTGTTCGAGCTGGCGCAGTATTTCATCAAGAAATACGCGACGGCAAACGGCGTGCCGGTGCGGCAATTGTCGCAGGATGCCCGGCGCACCCTGACGGTAAATTCTTGGCCCGGCAATGTGCGCGAGCTGGAAAATACCATGCACCGCGCCGTGCTGATGGCGACCGGCGCGGAGATCGGCGCAGAGGCGATTCTCACGCCGGATGGCGGCCGCCTCGATCAGCAGCGCAACCCGCCTTCGGTCGCTCATGCCGCGCTCGCCGCCGAGCAGGTTTCGCGCGCGCTCGTCGGGCGCACCGTCGCCGAGGTCGAGCGCGATTTGATCCTGGAGACGCTCAAGCATTGTCTCGGCAACCGCACCCACGCAGCCAACGTGCTCGGCATATCGATCCGCACGCTGCGTAACAAACTGAACGAGTATGCAGCCGACGGTTCGCCGGTGCCGCCCCCCGGCGGCGGCGAACCGCGCGTGGCGGCGTAGGCTGCTTCGCAGCCTCAGATCGCCTCGACGATCACCGTCTCCACCTCGCCCGCGCCATTGCGCCGGAATGCGGCGGCCGTCTTGTACTCATCCGAATTGAAGCAGGCGACGCCCTGCTCGAAAGTTGGAAACTCAATCACCGCGAAACGTTGAAACTTCTCGGGGCCTTCCATGATCTGGAAGCGGCCGCCGCGCGCCAACGGCTTGCCGCCGTACTTGGCGAGAATCGCGGGTACTTGATCGGCGTATTTCTTGTACTCGACCGGATCGTTGACCTTGGCACGCGCAACCCAGTAAGCCGGCATCGGTACTTGCTCCATTTTCAAGATGCGTAATGCCCGCGACCAGCGCGGGCATCAAAGTCGCCGATTGAGTTGGTTATTGTATCACTCCGCGGCGCGGCGCGCGGCAACGATCTGATCAGCGGTTCGCCCGGTCAGCTCAGCCATGTGGTCGAACTTGAAGGTGAAAGTGCCGGCGCCGGCGGTCGCCGAACGGATTTCGACAATAAGGTCGCCGATCTCCGCCTCCGGCATCTTGGCGCGCACCACGTCCCAGCCCTCCCAGCCCTCGCGGGTATCGAAGCCGAGGATTTGGCCGCGGCGTCCCGACATCAGCGCATTGATCTTCGCGGTAGCCTCGTTCGGGCAGACGATCTCCACGAGATGAATCGGCTCGAGCAGTACCGGCTGGCATTGCGGCAGCCCTTCGACGATGCCGATGCGGCCGGCAATGCGGAACGCCATGTCTGAGGAATCGACCGTATGAAAGGAGCCGTCGATCAATGCAACGTGGAGGTCGACCACCGGGAAACCGAGCGGGCCATGCTTGAGTGCGTCGATAATGCCCTCTTCGACCGAGGGAATGTAGTTGCGCGGCACTACGCCGCCGGTGATCTTGTCCTCGAAGGAAAAGCCGGCGCCGCGCGGCATCGGCTTGATCTCCAGCACGACGTCGCCGTACTGGCCGTGGCCGCCCGATTGCTTTTTATGCCGGCCGCGCTGGGTAACGCCTTTGCGGATGGTCTCGCGGTAGCCGACGCTCGGCTGGCGCCGCTCGATGGCAACGCCGTAACGGTCGCCGAGACGCTCGGTGGTGACGCGCAGGTGCATCTCGCCCTGCCCCCACAAGACCACCTCATGCGTCTCGGGATTGTGCACGATGGTGACTGAAGGGTCTTCCTCGGCGAGCTTGTTGAGCGCCTGGCCGAGTTTGACGTCGTCCTTCCGCTCCTTCGCCGAGATCGCAATGGCCAGCACCGGTGGGTAGGGCTCGATTTTAGCGACGGCGGGATGGGCTTGTTTGCCCGCAGTCAGCGTGTCGCCAGTCTTTGCCTTGTCGAGCTTGGCGAACGCTACAGTCTCGCCGAGGGTAGCCGGTCCGCGCTTCTCGCTCGATTGGCCGACGAGCTTGAACACGCCGGCGACGCGGCCGGCTTCTTCCTCGAGCGACAAGAATGTCGTGCCGTCGCCCGCCTGTCCGGCGAGCATCCGCGCGATCGACATCCGACCGCCGTGCGTGGTGTTTTGCGTTTTGAGCACGTACGCGACGGCGTCGGCGCCGCCCTTCACGCCGAGGCGCTTCGCCGTTTCCGCGATGCCCGGCAACTCATGGCGCAGCGCTTTCAACAGCCGTAACACGCCATTAGCACGCGCCGAGGTTCCCAAAAGCACCGGGCAGACGAGACCTTCGCGCAATTCGAGCGTCAGATCGTCAAAAACCTTGTCGCGCGGCGGCTGGATGTCTTCGAGCAGCTGCTCCATCAGCTCGTCGTCATGGTCGGCGAGCGTTTCCAGCATGGAGAAGCGCGCGGTCTTCTCGCGATCCGCGGCGTCGGCTTCCAGTGCCACGACTTCGGAAGGAGCGTGCTCTTTGTAGACAAAGGCGCGCTCGAGCGCGAGATCGACGAAGCCGGAGATGAGATCGCCGGAGAAAGTCGGGATCTGGCGCAGGATCAGCTTGGTGCGCGAGGCCGGCTGCAGCAGCGCGAGCACGTCATGCACGCCGGCATTGGCCTTGTCGATCTTGTTGAGGAAAAGAATGCGAGGAATTTTCCGGTCTTCCAGCTCGCGCAAAATCAGCTGAAGCTGCGGGATCTTCTTTTCGTCCAGTTCGCATACGACGACGGCGGCATCGACCGCCGGCAGCACGGCGCGCATATCATGGACGAACTCGACCGAGCCGGGACAGTCAAGAAAAGTGTAGCTGTCGCCCATGAAATTCGTGGTGGCGACCGTAAGCTCGACGCTCATGCGATGGTGACGCGCTTCGTTGCTGCTATCGCCGACAGTGTTGCCGCCCTCGATCGTCCCCTGGCGCGGGATGACGCCGGTGCGAGCGAGGATTGCTTCAAGCAGCGTGGTCTTGCCGCTCTGAAAGGGGCCGACCAGCGCGACGCAGCGGGGGCCTGTTGCGCGCGAGGCATTTCCATTTGCCGCCATGACTGCCTCCCAGTAGATCCGTCGTTAGGTCGCGGATCGCGTACGCCATCGTTTCAGGCGTCGGCGGGGCTGGTCAAGGGGCGCGACATTCGCGCCCCTTGGTAGTCTGCCCTGCTCTACCGGGTCGCGGCCGACCTTATCGCACCGGATGAAGCTCCAGTGCGCCTATGCCTCCGGCGATGTCGAGACCGATCTGCCCCTGCACCGACAACGGCTGCAAGGCGACGCTGCGGTGTGATCCGCCGACAAGCACATTGGCGCCGAGGCCAGCGGCGACTGAAACCTCTGCCGTAGCACCGGCATAGGTGCCGGCGAGCATGCCAAAGTACCGATTGGTGTCAGCAAACACCGCCCAAATGATAACACCGCCGCTGGTTACTCCGATATCGATGCCAATAGTCGTCATCGTGCCGGTATAGGCTTCCTCGGGCTCGCCCGGCCCGCCCCTGAAAACGCAGTTCACGTTCTTCTGCGAGGCGACGATCAGACCGATACTGGCGGAAAGCGAGCACGTTAGTGTGCCGACCTGGACTTGCCGCGGCTGCGCATCCGACGGCCATGCTGTCAGCGCAAGCGACACGGCCGCAATGACGGTCGCAGCAAACAAGTTGCGAAGCATAAATATTCTCCCCCGGTCCGCCCGATGCGGCCGTCAGCGGCGGATTGTAGGCGAGAATGACACCGCCGTCTTGTCATTCCGGAGGAAGTGCGGTCGCGAACGCTGGCTGATGAATTAACTATTTCAGATTTCCGCAAAAACGCTGGATGCGGGTACAGGCTTCCTCCAGCGCGGTTGTTGCGGTGGCGTAGGAAATGCGGAACGCCGGTCCAACACCGAACGGCGTACCCTGCACGACCGCGACGCCTTCAGCCTCCAGCAGTTCGGTGACGAAATCCTCGTCTGTCGCCAGCTTCTTGCCGGTGGGCGCGGTCTTCCCAATGGTGCCCGCGCAAGACGGGTAAACGTAGAACGCGCCTTCCGGCTTTGGACAGCGGATGCCATTCGCTTGATTGAGCATCGAGACGCAGAGGTCGCGCCGCTCCTTGAAGATCTTGTTGTGCTTGGGGATGAAATCCTGCGGGCCGTCGAGCGCTTCGACTGCAGCCCATTGCGATACCGCGGTCGGGTTCGAAGTCGACTGCGACTGGATCGCGGCCATCGCCTTGATCAGCGGCTCGGGCCCGCCCGCATAGCCGATGCGCCAACCGGTCATGCAATAGGCCTTGGACATGCCATTCACTGTCAGCGTGCGCTCGTACAGTCGCGGCTCAAGCTGCGCCGGCGAGAAGAACTTAAAGTCGTCATAGACCAGGTGCTCGTACATATCGTCGGACATGACGTGGACGTGCGGGTGACGCACGAGTACATCCGTCACCGCCTTGAGCTCGGCGCGAGTATAGGCGGCACCGGTCGGGTTCGACGGCGAGTTGAAGATGATCCACTTGGTCTTTGAGGTGATCGCCCGCTCAAGTGCTTCAGGCTTCATCTTGAAGCCCGATTCCATCGTGGTCACGACCTCGACCGGCTCGCCACCGGCGAGCAGCACCATGTCCGGATAACTCACCCAATAGGGTGCCGGAATGATCACCTCGTCGCCGGGATTGATGGTGGCGACCAGCGCGTTGTAGAGCACCTGCTTGCCGCCGGTGCCGACGATGATCTGCGACGGCTTGTAGGTCAGCTCGTTCTCGCGCTTGAACTTGCGCGCGATCGCCGCCTTAAGCTCGGGAATCCCGTCGACGGCCGTGTACTTCGACGCCTTGCCATCGCGGATCGCCTTGATCGCCGCCTCTTTAATGTTCTCCGGTGTGTCGAAATCGGGCTCGCCGGCGCCGAGGCCGATGACGTCGCGGCCCGCCGCCTTGAGCGCGCGCGCTTTATCCGTCACCGCGATGGTGGCGGACGGCTTGATGCGCGCGAGTCGGTCGGCAAGAAAGGCCATTGCAAATCTCCCGTAAAGGCGGGTGTTTCCTAAAGCGGCAATGCCGCTCAGGCAAGGGCACGCTTTGGAGCGGCGCTCAATTCTCCGTTAAGGCTCCGCTGGCCTAATGCGCAGGACTGCCATCCGAAATGAGGAACCGCCATGGGCCGGCCACGGGAGCTTCTGCGCAGCGGCGCCTGGCTTACGCGCGAGCGTATCCGGCTTATAGCGGCCGCCGTCCTCATCGCCTCCGCAGCCGGCTTTCTCTATCTGGTCGTGACCGCGAATGGGCTCGTTGACCGGCAAGGACGGCCGCTGGGAACGGACTTCTCTGACGTCTACGCAGCCGGCACCTATGTACTCGACGGCGACCCCGAGGCGCCTTTCGATCCGGCCCGGCAGCACGCGCGCGAGCAACAAATTTTCGGGGAAGCGACGCCATTCTACGGTTGGCACTATCCGCCATTCTTTCTGTTTGCCGCCGCCGCACTGGCGCTGATGCCGTATGGGATCGCGCTTGCCGCATGGCAGGCGGTCACGCTTGGCCTTTACCTCCTCACCATCCGCGCGATTGTTCGATCGCCCTTGCAGGACAACCTGGCTTTCCAACGCGCGGACTGGATTTTGCTGGCTCTCGCTTTCCCGGCCGTCCTCATCAATGTCGGCCACGGCCAAAACGGCTTCCTCACCGCCGCCCTGCTGGGCGCTGCGCTGCTGCAACTCGACCGACGTCCGATCTTGGCCGGGATTCTGTTTGGACTTCTCGCCTACAAGCCACAGTTCGGTCTCCTGATCCCCGTCGTGCTGGCGGCGACCGGCCGCTGGCGCTCGTTTGCAACAGCGGCGGTGACGGTTGCTCTGCTTGCGCTCGCGACCACGTTCGCATTCGGTCCGCACGTATGGCAGGCGTTCTCGGATTCGACCCGCTTCACCCGGGTCGTCGCGCTCGAACAGGGCGATACCGGCTGGTACAAGATTCAAAGCTTGTTTGCCTGGGCGCGCATGTGGGGCGCGAGCGTCACGGTTGCCTACGCCCTGCAAGCCGCATTGATCGTCGCGCTTGGCGCGGCGCTGATCTGGTTGTGGCGGAGCACAGCCCCTTATCCGCTCAAGGCAGCGGCGCTCTGCCTCGCCGCCATCCTCGCCACTCCCTACACGTTCGATTACGACATGATGGTGCTGGCGCCGGCGATCGCTTTTGTCGCGGTGGATGGCCTGGCACGCGGCTTCGGCCCCTGGGAAAAGACCGCGCTCGCGGCCCTTTGGCTGGTGCCGCTGGTCGCACGTTCGGTCGCGCATGTGACGCTGATCCCCCTCGGGGTCCCGATAATGCTCGCGATTTTCATTCTGCTGTTGCGGCGCAGCACAATTCAGCTCGCCTTTCCGATGGCATCTTCCGGCGCATTTATTCTAAAATAGCAACAGACCCATGCGGAGCATGGCGCGGCCACGACATCGCCGCGTTCGAGCAATACGTCTGCAAAGGACGATCCTGCCGCACGGAAGGTTGGGGAGCGATCATGTTCACGCTCTACTCGATGCAGCGTTCGGGAAACAGCTACAAGGCGCGGCTCGCCTTGGCGCAGCTCAACATTCCCTATCGGCTGGTCGAGGTCGATATTCTCAAAGGCGAAAGTCATACGCCGGAATTCCTGCTGAAGAATCCGAACGGTCAGGTGCCGCTTCTGGAAGTCGCGCCGGGCCGGTTTCTCGCCGAGTCCAACGCCATCCTCTGGTACATCGCCGGCGGCTCGCCGCTCGCGCCCGACGACCGCATCGAACGGGCAGAGGCGTTGCAGTGGATGTTCTTCGAGCAGCACAGCCTCGAGCCAAATCTGGGAGCGGCGTACTTTTGGCTGACGCTGGTCAAGGGCGGACGCGAATTGCAGAGCCACGCATTCGAGGACTGGATGGAGGAAGGTCATCGCGCGCTTGGCGTGATGGAAAATCACCTCGCGTTGCACGACTACTTCGCGGCGGATCGGTACACCATCGCCGACATTGCGCTCTATGCGTACACGCACGTGGCGCATCTTTGCGACTTCGATCTCCGACCGTTCCCTGCCGTGCGCGCCTGGCTTGCGCGTGTCACCGCCGAGCCGGATCACGTGGCGATGGAGTTCAATCCGGCCGACGTCACGCCCGCAACCGCGGGGGCGTGAGGCGGCCGAGGCTCACTCCCATAAAACGCGCTGCGCGAAGGGTGGTAACCGCCTGCCGCGTTAACCGTTGCTTAACCATATTTCACGGAATCGCCTTTGTTCTTCAATGCCCGCGCCCAAATCCGGCCGAACCGGTGCCGGCTTCAATCGTGATTGTGGCGCAGAATGATTCGAAGGATGACGACCATGACTGAGCTGACCGGCAGACCCGGATTCGCGGCGCCGAGAGCCGGCCGGACGGCAACGAGGCGACGAGTGGTCGCGCTCGAAATGATCGCCACCGGCACGCTGGCCGTTTCGCTGATCGTCGCTGCGACCGCCGTTTCGATGGGCGAGCGATCGTTCGCTCGCGGCCATATCGTCGGACCAGCCGCCTCACAGATGCCGCTGCCGCGGCAATAGCCTCCCACTCAATTGCTCATTCCTGCGAGCGGGTGGATCAATAACAAAGCAGCTGCGACAGCGTCTTCACTAACCGATAGGATCGGAAGTGATGATTGGCGCGTTGCGGATTGAGACGGCTGCGCGCCCAGAGCCGTTGACCGCGATCCGATGAATGAGCAGCTCGCACCGCCGTCTCCTGTCGCTCCGTCGCGCGACCGGGCGCTGACCAACCGTTTGTTAGTATTTTTTGCTCTGGTCTACGTCGTCGAAGGCGTCGGCCAAGTCGGCGGCCTGATCGCGCAGCCGCTCAGTTACTTTTTGAAGGAGGTGCACGGCTGGACGCCGCTGCAAGTCACGGCGTATCTGACCATTTTCAACTTCCCCTGGATCATCAAGCCAATCTACGGAGCCTTCTCCGACTTCGTTCCACTGTTTGGCTATCGCCGCAAAAGTTATCTTCTGGCAGCCAATGTCTGCGCCATAGCCGGATTTTTTTGGATCACTCAGCTCGCAATGCCGGGGCAGCTGGTCTGGGCGCTGCAACTTACCGCTTACGCCATGGCGATATCGAGCACGGTTTGCGGGGCCGTGCTGGTGGAGAATGGGCAAAGGCTCGGTGAGAGCGGCCGCTTCGTCAATCAGCAGTGGCTGTGGTTCAATTTGGCGGCGATGATCGCCTCGATCTTGGGCGGCCAGCTCGCGCAACGTCTCTCGCCAACCTCCGCCCTCCACACGGCCGCCGGCATTGTCGCCGTCGCGCCGTTTGCGGTCTTATTCGGTACAGTTTTTCTAATTTCGGAGCGCAAGACGCGGATCGATGTCGCGGCGCTGCGCGAGACGTCCCGCGGTGTATTCGGGGCCTTTAAAAAGCGCGAGCTGTGGATCGTCGGGGCGTTCCTGTTTCTCTACTACTTCAGTCCCGGTTTGAGCACGCCGCTCTATTACGTCATGACCGACGAACTTAAATTTTCCCAAGGTTACATCGGCATTCTCGGGTCGATTGCATCGGCCGGCTGGATCGTGGGTGCGCTGCTTTATCGGCGGCTGTTTGACGCCATGTCGACCAAACGCTTCCTTCAGCTGAGCATCGCGCTCGGCACCGTAGCCACGGCGGCATATCTGTTGCTCTTCAACGAGACGACCGCGGCGATTATCAGTTTTTGCGGCGGCTTCTCCGCCATGCTCGCGACCGTCGCAACGGTTACGCTCGCCGCCGATTATTGCCCGCAGCGTTCGGAAGGATTCAGTTTCGCGGTGATGATGTCGGTGATCAACCTCGCGACCGCATCGGCCGATATCGTCGGATCGTTTTTCTTCCAGCATTTATTCAATCACCACCTGCCGCCGCTTGTGCTGGTATCGGCGGCGTTCACGGCGTTCGCATTCGTGCTCGTGCCGCTCCTTCGTCTCGGCGATAAACCGCAAGGGCAACCGGCCGGCACGTTACCGGCGGGCGGGCCGGAGACCGGCCACATCGTACGTGGCGTCGTTGGCGATTGATTGCGCGAAACGTCGTTTGTTTGGACTTTGATCGAGATCAAGGTTTGCCGAACGCCTATCGGGTCAATTGATGCACGCTTGCGGCAAAGCTCGGAAACGTGCTTACTGCAGGTAGCGGCGCGGATACGGGGGTACCGCGCCGCTTTTTCTTTCGCCTTGCAGCTTTACGCCCCGATTGCGCAGCCCCAATCCCGCGCGCCATGGCCGATTGACGGCGGCCCGGAATTTGCATGGAAATGGCCTATTCTCGGGGCAAAATCGATCGGTACCGCGTAGCAGCATGTCGATCCTCGTCGGGCTTCATCACTCAACACGGTACGATTACGACCGGCCGATAAGTCTCGGTCCGCAGATCGTGCGGCTGCGGCCGGGACCGCACTGCCGCACCCATATTCCGAGCTATTCGCTGACGGTGACGCCCAGCCAGCATTTTGTGAACTGGCAGCAGGATCCGCACGGCAATTGGCTTGCCCGCTTCGTCTTCCCGGAGAAGACCAAAGAATTTTCCATCACGGTCGATCTCATCGCCGACCTGGCGGTGATCAATCCGTTCGACTTTTTCGTCGAGCCATATGCGGACCAATGGCCGTTTGCATTTCCGGTGGACCTGCGTGAGGACCTTGCCGCTTTTGACGAACCGGAACCTGCGGGACCGCATCTGCAAGAGTTGATTCAATCGATCTCGCGCGAGAAGCGCAACACCGTCGATTTTCTGGTCGAGCTCAATCAACGCCTGCAGCGAATGATCCGTTATCTCATTCGCCTCGAGCCCGGCGTGCAGACGCCGGAAGAAACGTTGAGCTCCGCCGCCGGCTCCTGCCGCGACAGCGCCTGGCTCCTGGTGCAGCTGCTGCGCCACATCGGTCTCCCTGCGCGTTTCGTCTCCGGTTATCTGATTCAGTTGCGTCCCGACATAAAACCGCTCGAAGGTGCGGCCGGCGCCGAGCGAGATTTCACCGATCTGCACGCCTGGACTGAAGTTTATCTGCCGGGTGCCGGCTGGGTCGGACTCGATCCGACATCCGGCCTGCTGTGCGGCGAAGGCCACCTGCCGGTCGCAGCGACGCCGCACTACCATTCCGCGGCGCCGATTAGCGGTCTCGTTGAACCGGCTGAAGTCCGCTTTGCGTTTGAGATGAACGTGAAGCGGATCGCCGAGCAGCCGCGCGTTACGGCGCCGTTCTCCGAAGAAGCCTGGGCTGCCCTCGACGCGCTCGGCGAAAAGGTCGACGCCGATCTCGTGGCGCACGACGTCCGTCTGACCATGGGCGGCGAGCCGACATTCGTGTCGGTTGACGATTACCAGTCGGCGGAATGGAACACCGCCGCCGTTGGTCCGATGAAGCGCGTGCGGGCTGACGAATTGATCCGGCGTCTGCGCCAGCGTTTTGCTCCCGGCGGTCTCCTGCATTACGGCCAGGGCAAGTGGTATCCCGGCGAGCCGCTGCCGCGCTGGGCTTTTTCGCTCTACTGGCGTCGCGACGGCGTGCCGATCTGGCGCGACGATAATCTGATCGCGCGTGAGGCGGTGGATCACAAGCCGACCGCCGACGATTCACAGCGTCTCGCCGAGGGGATTGCCGCGCGCGTTGGAATCACGGCGGACTATGTTCAACCCGCCTACGAGGACCCGGCCGACCGGATGCTCAAGCAAGGCCTGATCCCCGAGAATATCGATCCGAGCGATCCCAAGATCGACGATCCGCGCGAGCGAGCGCGCATCTTGAGCTTGTTCGATGGTCACGCGGGCAAGCCGGCCGGCTTCGTGCTGCCGCTGCAGCGCTGGACCGCGCAGGCGAAACCGGGATGGTTGAGCGAGGTCTGGCAAACGCGACGCGGACGTTTGTTTCTGATGCCGGGAGACGCGCCGCTCGGTTTTCGCCTGCCGCTGCAATCGTTGCCCGATGTCGATCCGGTCGATTATCCGCATTTAGTACCGGCCGACCCGTTCGCCGAACGCACTCCGCTGCCCGATCCTCGCGTCACTCATCCGATCGGGACTAAAGTCTTCCGGGCTACAACGGGCGAGCAAGCCTCGCCGCCGCTTGCTCCCGACACATTGGTTATGCAGGAAGCCCCGGCTGCAAGCGCCGCGCGTGACCGCTCCGCCAAGCCGGTTCGCACCGCTCTGACGGTGGAAGTGCGCGACGGGCGCCTGTGCGTCTTCATGCCGCCGGTCGAGACCCTCGCCAATTATCTTGAACTCCTCGCCGTCGTCGAGACAGCCGCCGCCGAACTCGCACTCACGGTGCATGTCGAAGGCTACGAGCCGCCGCCCGATCCGCGGCTCGCAGTCATCAAGGTGACGCCGGACCCGGGCGTGATTGAGGTCAACATCCATCCGGCCGGATCATGGCGCGAAGCGGTGGCGATCACCAAGGCGCTTTACGAGGAGGCGCACCTCTCGCGGCTCGGCACCGACAAGTTCATGCTCGATGGCCGGCACAGCGGCACCGGCGGCGGTAATCACGTTGTGCTTGGCGGCCGCAATGCCGCCGACAGTCCCTTCCTGCGCCGGCCCGATCTGCTCAAAAGCCTGGTGCTGTATTGGAACAGGCGGCCGTCGCTGTCTTACTTCTTTTCCGGTTTGTTCATCGGACCGACCAGCCAGGCGCCGCGGATCGATGAAGCGCGCCAGGACATGCTCTATGAGCTGGAAATCGCGCTCGGCAAAGTCCCGCCCTTTAGTGCGGACAAGGTGCCGCCGTGGCTCGTCGATCGTTTGTTCCGCAACATCCTGGCCGATGTGACCGGCAACACCCATCGCACCGAGCTCTGCATCGACAAACTGTTTTCGCCGGACGGGCCGACTGGACGGCTCGGCCTAGTCGAATTCCGGTCGTTCGAAATGCCGCCCGACGCGCGCATGAGTCTAGCTCAGCAATTGTTGCTGCGTGCGCTCATTGCCTGGTTCTGGCGCACGCCGCTCGACGGCAAACCGGTGCGCTGGGGAACCGCGTTGCACGACCGTTACATGCTCGAACATTTTGTCTGGAACGATTTTCTGGAAGTGCTCGAAGATCTGAAGCACGCCGGTTACACGTTCGACCCGGCCTGGTTCGAAGCGCAACGGCAATTCCGTTTCCCGGTCTGCGGTTCGGTGCAGCACGCAGGCGTTCGGCTCGAACTCCGTCAGGCGATCGAGCCTTGGTACGTGCTCGGCGAAGAAACCGTCGGCGGCGGCACCGCGCGTCTTGTCGATTCCTCCGTCGAGCGGCTGCAGATCAGAGTTGAGGGCCTGAACGGCGACCGCCACGTCGTGACCTGCAACGGCGCCCGTATCCCGCTGACCTCGACGGGCCGTTCGGGCGAATTTGTCGCCGGCGTGCGCTTTAAGGCCTGGGATCTGGCGTCGGGCCTGCATCCGACTGTCGGCGTCCAGGCGCCGCTCACGTTCGACATCGTCGATACCTGGAGCCGCCGCTCGCTCGGCGGGTGCGTCTATCACGTTGCCCATCCTGGTGGACGCAACTACGAGACCTATCCGGTCAACTCCTACGAGGCGGAGGCCCGCCGCCGCGCGCGCTTCCAGGAGCACGGCTACACCGGCGGGCAGATCGACGTTCCAGCGCGCGAAATCTCGCTCGAATATCCGACAACGCTCGATCTGCGGCGTTCGGTCTGACAAACAATCGCCGATGTCAGCCCATCTCGAGACGATTGTCGAAAAAGCGACCGGAGGCTTGGAGCAATTTGTTGCTGCGTACCGGCCGCTTCCGGGCATTTTCGACGAGATGATGGATGCCGACGGGCGCGTGCGCGCACACTGGCAGCCGTTCCTCAGCATGCTGGCGGCGCTCGGCGCCGACGAAATCAATCGCCGCTTCGCCGCCGCCGACCGTTATCTACGCGGCTCCGGTGTTTTCTATCGCGTCTACGAGGATGCAGCCGGCATCGAGCGCCCGTGGCCGCTCAGCCATGTGCCGCTGATCATCGAACCTTCCGAATGGGAGCAGCTGGAAGCGGGGCTGATCCAGCGCGCCGAGCTTCTCGAAGCGGTCCTTGCCGATGCCTACGGCCCGGCGTTGCTCAGCCGCGACAGCCGCTTGCCTGCGGCACTGATCGCTGGCAATCCGGAATTCTTGCGTCCAATGGTGGGCGTATCGCCGCCCGGCGGCGCACACTTGCGCTTCTATGCGGTCGACGTCGGCCGCGGCGCCGATGGCCGCTGGTGGGTGTTGAGCGACCGCGCGCAGGCGCCCTCGGGCGCTGGCTACGCCATCGAGAACCGTCTCGCGCTGTCGCGCGCCATTCCGGACATTTATCGCACTACGCGCGTCGAGCGCGTCGCGCCGTTTTTCCAGGCGTTCCAGGCCGAACTGTTGGCGCTGAGCCGGCAGGACGATCCCCAAATCTGCCTGCTTACGCCCGGGCCGATGAGCGAAACTTATTTCGAGCACGCGTACCTCGCACGCTATCTGGGGCTGCTCCTGGTCGAGGGCGAGGACCTGAGCGTGCGCGACGATGGCGTCTTTGTGCGCACGGTTTCCGGTCTGCGCCGCACTGAAGTCCTGCTGCGCCGGATCGATGCTGATTTCGCCGATCCTCTCGAACTCAATGCCGCTTCCCGTCTCGGTGCGCCGGGACTGTTGCAGGCCGTTCGCGACGGCAAGATCGTCATCATCAATTCGCTGGGTGCCGGGTTGGTCGAAGCGCGGGCGATGCTGGCATTTCTGCCGGCACTGGCGCCGATCGTGCTCGGCGCCGATCTGGCGATCCAGAACGTCGCGACCTGGTGGCTCGGCCGCGCCGACATGCGCGAAGAGATGATCGGAGAACTCGACCGCATGGTCATCGCTCCGGCCTTCGAATTGCAGACCGACGCCAGCAGTACCAACGAAGTGCTCGGCGCGAAGCTCGACGACGCGCAGCGCGAGGCGTTGATCCTTTCGATCCGCGATCGCGGCGTCGACTATGTGGCGCAGGAAGCAGTGACGCTTTCGAGCATGCCGGTGTGGCGCGATGGCCATTTGCAGCCGCGTCCCTTCACGCTGCGGCTGTTTCTGACCAAGGTCGGCGAGCGATGGCAGGTGATGCCTGCCGGATTCGTGCGTATCGCGGATAGTGCGGACGCTCGAGCGGTAAGCTTGCAGCGCGGCGCCGCCACCGCCGACGCCTGGGTGCTCGCGCACGGTCCGGTCGCCGAAACGACTATGCTACCAACTCCGGAGCGCATTCAGGTCCAGCGCGCGACCGGTCTGTTGCCGAGCCGAGCCGCCGACAATCTGTTCTGGGTCGGACGCTACGTCGAACGCGCGGAAGGAACGCTGCGCCTGATGCGCGCCATGATCAATCGCGCCGCCGAGGCCGACGAGACCGCCGCACCGGTCATCGCCGGCATCGTTTCGTTGCTCGATGCTTGGGATGCGGCGCCGAAAGACGCACTCGCAGCGCCGGTCGGTTTTATCACCCGCGCGGTGCTCACGCGCGCCGATTTGAGCGGATCGCTTCCCGCGCTCACCGGCGCCGCGCGATCGGCAGCCTCTGTTATCCGCGATCGCTTCTCGCCGGACGCCTGGCGCGCGCTCAATGACCTCGCGACAATGATCACGCTGCCGCTTACCGTCGGTCCTTCAGAGAGTGCCATCATCGAGCGAGTCGAAGCCGCGTTACGGATCATTTCGTCGCTCTCGGGGCTGGCGCAGGAAAACATGACCCAACTAGCGGGTTGGCGCTTTCTCGAACTCGGCCGCCGTATCGAACGTGCCATCCTGACCGGCCGGCTGGTACGTTGCTTTGCGCGCGCGGGGGCGCCCGAGGGCGGTCTCGAATTGCTGCTCGAACTGGCCGACAGCCAGATCACCTATCGGCAGCGCTACGTCATGGTCGCGGCGCGCGCTCCCGTCTTGGATCTTGTCTTGCTCGATCCGAACAACCCGCGCTCGGTCGCGTTTCAGCTCGACCGCATTGAGACGCACCTTTCAGCGTTGCCGGGACGGAGCGCAACCGGCCGGCTGTCGCCGGTCCAGCAGATCGTCGCCTCGATCGCAACGCGCTTGCGCACCGTCGAAGCCGCCGCGATCGACGAGGCCCTGATCGTCGACATCGAGCAGTCGCTGATGAAGCTCTCCGACGCGATTACCGCGGCCTATCTCAGCAACAACGAACGCTCCGAAGCGGTCTGGGAGGCGCTGGCGTGATCTATGATGTGCGCCAGACGACCACATGCGCGTACGCTTTGCCGGTCGCGCACGCGCGCCACGTCTTGCGCCTGACGCCGATTCCCCACCCCGGCCAACGGGTGCATGTTGCGGCATTGCAAATTCTACCGGAACCGCTGCACCGGCGCGAAGGACAGGATTTTTTCGGCAACCGCCTGACCTGGATCGAGATCGAAGAGCCGCATCGGACCCTCACGATCAAATTGGCGGCGCGCGTCACGGTCGATGCAGCCAACGAACCCGCTGCGTTGGCGACGCCCGCCTGGGAAGCGGTCCGCGAAGAGGCGTTTGCCGCGAGTGACATTGGCCCACTGTCGCCGGCGCATTTCCTGTTTCCGAGCCGCATGGTCTCGCTAGATCCGGAGATACGCGACTATACGCGGGAGAGTTTTCCCGCCAATCGGCCCGTGCTCGACGCCGCGACCGAACTGATGAATCGTCTCAAAGCTGATATGACCTACGAGATTGGGGCGACGACAGTCACCACCATGCCGCCAATGTCGTTCGCGCTGCGCCGCGGCGTTTGCCAGGACTTCGCGCACATTATGATTTCCGGACTGCGCGGCATCGGCTTACCTGCGGCCTACGTGAGTGGCTATCTGCGAACTATGCCGCGAACCGACCCAACGCGATTGCAAGGCGCCGACGCCATGCACGCCTGGGTCCTGGTGTGGTGCGGCAGCCCCCACCCTACCCTCCCCCGCGAGCGGGGGAGGGTAGGGTGGGGGTGGATCGGACTCGATCCGACCAACGCGGTCATTGCCTCCGACCAGCATGTGGTGCTCGCCGTCGGCCGCGACTATACCGATGTCGCGCCGATGGATGGCGTGATTGTGGGCTCGGGCGGACAGCACATCGACGTGGCTGTGAACGTCACGCCAGCCGCGAACTAGAAAATCGGCCACACTATCTGCATCGAATGCTGCACGCGTTGCAGCATTGCCACTTATGACAGCCATATGAATGATCTAGATCAAGGCCTGGATCATCCAGACATTCCATGCTGCGTTCTGATAATTTCAGGGCACTCGCATGCCTCGACGATTTGACGCGATCGTGATTGGTTCAGGCCTGGGCGGCCTTACCGCAGCTGCACTGTGCGCGCGCGCCGGTCTTGGCGTGCTCGTTCTCGAACGTAACGACTCCTTCGGCGGCGCCGCCACGGTGTACCGCCACAATGGACTTGCCATCGAAGCATCGCTGCACGAGATCGACGGTCTTGACGAGGACGATCCGAAGACCGAGCTGATCCGATCCCTGGGCCTCGACCGCGACCTTGAGTTCATCGACGTCGGCGATCTGTACGAGGTGCGCGGCGGCCCCGTTGGCGAGCCCTTCGTGCTGCCTCATGGCAACGAGAATGCACTCACTGCCGCCATCGCGCGTTTTCCGCGACACAAATCCGGCCTCGAAGAATATTTCAAACGGCTGGCGGACCTGCGCGGTGCGGTATCCTTGGCTGCACGCCATCGGCTCGATCGGGCATGGTGGCTGACGCACGCGCTGCAAGCCGCAGGGAAGTTATGGCCGCTCTATCGTTACGGCCGCGCAACTGTAGGCGAGGTGATGCGCGAATTGTTCGGCTCCGACGAAGCCGTAAAATTCGCGCTCGCCGCAAACATCGGATATTATCACGATGATCCCGAGCGCATGCTGTTCCTGCGCTATGCCATTCCGCAAGCATCTTATCTCGCCGGCGGCGGCCACTATGTGCGCGGCGGCTCGCAGGCACTTACCGACCGGCTTGTCGCCTTGATCAAGGAAGCCGGCGGCACGATGGAGGCCGGTCGCGAAGCAGACCGTTTGCTGTTTGCGGATGGCAAAATCGTTGGCGTCGGCCACCACGCGCGCGGCGGCGGCGATGTGCGCGAAGAAGCGGCGGCTATGATCTTCGGCAATGCGGCCCCGCAAGTGCTTGCTGCCATGCTGCCCGAGGATCGGCAAGGTGCGTTTCTTTCACCTTATGCGAATTGCCCATCGTCGAGTTCGTTGTGGACGATATCGCTCGGGGTGAATCGGCCGCCGCGCGAGTGCGGTGTTCGCAATTACTCCACCTTCGTTGTTCCCGACTGGATGCACAGCCTTTCGCAAATGCGCGAAGCGTCCGCTTTGATGGCCGAAGCGCCGGGCGCACGCGTCCCCTACTACGTGCTGGTCGACTTCAGTCGGATCCACAGCGGACTTAACGAGACGGGATCCTCGGTGCTGAGTCTATGCAGCTGCGATCGCCTTGAAAACTGGGTCTCGCTTAGCGCTGAGACGATCAAGATACGCAAGGGGCAGTGGATGGACTGCATCATCGCCGATCTCGACCGACGCTTTCCCGGACTAGCCAATACGATTACCTATCGCGAAATGGCGACGGCGCAGACCATGCAGCATTACCTCAACACGCCGCGCGGCTCGGTTTATGGCTTCGCACCGGAAGGCACCCTGTCGGACGCGCTCAAACAAGGACCGCGCACCACAGTCAAAGGCCTATGGCTCGCCTCGGCCTATGCAGGAAGCGGCGGCTTTACCGGCGCGATGTTCGGCGGTGCGCTCTCGGCATGGGAAGCTATGCAAGAGGCCGGTGCCCGCACCAAGGCCGCCTGACTATCCTTCATTGTTCCGTTAAGGCTAGAAAGAAGCCGGCCATCAGCACCGGAGCAAACACATGCGTGCCTATCAACTGCCGAAAGGGGGCGCCGGAATCGACGCGCTTCATGTTTTCGACCGGCCGATGCCGAAACCGCAGTATCGGCAAGTGCTGGTCAAGGTCACCGCCTGCTCGCTCAATTTCCGCGACCACATGATGGTGTGCGGCAGCTACCCTATGGCGGTGCGCGAGAACCTCGTCCCGCTATCCGACGGCGCCGGCGAAGTGGTGGAAATTGGGCCGGGCGTCCTGCGGGTGAAGGCCGGCGATAAGGTCGCCGGCTGTTTCTTCCAGCGCTGGCCAGGCGGCGAACCCGGTCCGCACCTGCAAGCGTTCGCGCTCGGCGGCAGCATCGACGGCATGCTGGCGGAATACGTCGTGCTGGAGGAAGACGGTGTCGTCAAACTGCCAGCGCATCTGTCGCTCGAGGAAGGCGCCGCGCTCCCCTGCGCCGCCGTCACCGCATGGCACGCCATGTTCCACCACGCCAAACTGATCGCCGGACAGACGGTGCTCTTGCAAGGCACCGGCGGCGTGTCGATGTTTGGGCTGCAATTCGCCCGCGCGATGGGCATCACCGCCATCATCACCTCGTCGAGCGATGAGAAGCTCAAACGGGCCAAGGCGCTCGGCGCCGCCCACGGCATCAACTACAAGACCACGCCGGAATGGGACAAAGCGGCGGTCGAGCTCAACGGCGGCCACGGCGTCGATCATGTGCTCGAGGTCGGTGGCAAAGACACACTCACCCGCTCGTTCGGCGCCATCCGCGTCAACGGCAGGGTCAGCATCATCGGGGGCTTGAGCGGCAGGGCGAGCGAGCTCAACCCCGGACTGATCTTTGCCAAGCGCGCGAACGTGCAGGGCATCTCCGTTGGTTCAACGGAGACGTTCGAACAGATGAACGCCGCGATTTCGGCGACGAAACTCAAGCCGGTGATCGATCGCGTTTTTGGCTTTGACGAGGTGAAAGCCGCCTTCCATCACATGGCGGCCGGCGCGCATTTCGGCAAAATCGTTATCCGGGTGGCGTAGAGCGCGGCCGCGCGGAGCGGTTAAGACGAGGATTTTGCGACAAGGAATTATTGGGCGATCACGCCGGTCGGCGGGAATGCGACCTCAATGAGCGTGCCGGCATTGGGTGCGCTCTTGATGGAAAAATGCGCGCGATTGGCTTCCGCCAGCGCTCTGGTCAGCGGCAGGCCGAGACCAGTCCCGCCCGAGCCCCAGCTTCCGGCAGTCGCCGTCTGCCGAAATGGTTCGAGCGCGGCCTCGACGTCTTTTTCGCTCATGCCGACGCCAGTATCGCGCACCCGCAGCACCGCCTCGCCGTTGTCGGCGAAGGCGGTCGATACGATCACTTGGCCGCCAGGACCGGTGAACTTGATCGAGTTCGACAGGAGGTTCAGCACGATCTGGCGCAGCGATCGCTCGTCGGCAACAACTTGCGGCAATCCGGGCGTAAGCGAGGTGCGGATGATTATGCGCGCGCGGCTCGCCTGCGGCTGCATGATCCCAACGCATTGCTGCGTGAGGTCGTTGAGGCTGACGTTGGCGAAGTTGAGGTTGAGCTGGCCGCTCTCAATCTTGGAAAGATCGAGCAGATCGTTCAACAGCGCGACAATGTGCATTCCGGCGGCGTGCACGTCCTTGAGATACTCGCGATAGCGCTCGTTCCCGATCGGGCCGAAGCGCTCCGCCATGATCACTTCGGTGAAACCTGTGATCGCATTGAGCGGCGTGCGAATTTCGTGGCTTACTCTACCAACGAATTCAGCTTTCGCTGACGCCGCCTTTTGCGCTTCACGCGCCGCAGAGCGCAGCTCCTCCTCGCTTTTTTTAGCCGCGGCGAGCTTGGCCGCGAGCTCGCGGATCTCGCTCTCGGCGGCGCTTAGCGAAAGCGCCATCGCCCGCTGTTGCTCCGCGGTTTTACCGTTCGTCAGAATGAGCGCGAGCGCTGAGCCGTCGCCCCAGGGAACGGCGAACAGGCGGGCCTCGATCTCGCAGCGCTGGCCACTGTTCGTAGTCAGCGACAGCGCGTTCGGCGTGCCGCCGACCGCAAGCGAGCCGGCATCCGTTTCGGCGACGAGAGTTTTCAGCCAGCCGGCTTCCGTTAAAGCCTCCAGGCTCTGATAGCCGGTCAATTCAAGGAAATGACGATTGGCGTAAAGGAGCGAGTTGTTTCGGTAGATCAATACCCCGATTGCAATGCGGTCGAGGAGGCCCGACTCGAAAGCCGGAGCGGCTGAATTTTGCGCGGCCGCACTTTGCGCCGCCTCAGCCGGCTGGGCTTGCGGTTGAACTTCGGTCGCTTGTGTCAGCTCCTTACGCGCTTCCGTCCCGGCAACTGAGGCGCTCTGCGCCGCAGTTTGCGTTGGTTCGGTAGCCGGCGGCGGGATTACCTCGGCGGGAGGAGGAGCAATGGCTGCCGGAGCGGCCTCAGCCGGAATTGTTTCGGCGGCAGGCGAAAGAAGAGCGGCGGCGGCTTCGCTCGGAACGGTTTCAGCGGCAGGCGAAGCAAGAGCGGCCTCGGCCGGTTCGGCCGGCATGGTTTCGGCTGGCAGGCTGTTGGCTACGCCTTCAGCAACCGGAGCGTCGCGCCCTCCTTGCAAGCGAGCCGTCAGCTCTTGCGCCAATTCGCGGAACGCCCTGCGCTCAATCGGACTGAGACTGGGGGCCTTCGGTTCCGACGTCCCCGGCCGAAACAGCACAACGTTGGCGGCAGTCGGCACGCTTGGCGACGGGCGATGAGAACGCGGCGCGATCTCGCTGTCTGCTTCTTCTGTTGTTGGCGCTGGCGGGGCCTCAGGTCTGGTGTCGGCTTCCGCTGTTGTTAGCGCCGAGCGAGCCTCTGCCCTGGTGTCAGCTTCTTCTGTTGTTGGTGCGGCGCGAGCTTCAGCTCTGGTGTCGGCGGCGGCCGCCTGTAGCAGCGGCGCCGGAATGGCGCGGTCGGTTTCGGCCGGCGGTTCAGGCCGAGCGATGAAGCCGATCGGGCGTTCGCGACGTTCATGGGCCAATTGGTTGATGCGGGCGATATCACGACACACGCCGAACCCGCGATAGCCGCGAAAATGCCGCTCACGATCAAACACCGGCAGCCCCGACAGCTCGACCGGGAGTCGTTCGTCGCCCTCATCCACCGGCCAGGACAGCGTGATGCCGCTCCAGGTTTCGCGCGTGGCTACCGCGCGCGCCACCTGCTGTTCCGGATCGAGCTTCAGCTCATCCGCGATCTCGCTCCACAATCGGCCGAACGCAGCCGTGGTTTGCGGTCCCGTTAGTTCGATAAACTCGTCCGAACCGACGACAAACCGGCCATCGGCATCCATCTGCCAGACGAACCGCAATGGATGACGGCGCTCGGCAACCGGCTCAGCCGGCGCGGGACTGCGTGTCGGCTGCGGTGCCAACGGTACCGCGGCGGAAGCAGCAGGTTCAGCCAATGGCGATTGCGTCGGTCGTTCGATGCGCTGCTGCTCTGGCTCAGCAACCGGCTTGGGCTCGATGTCTGAAGGGGCATTTGCGACGGCGCGGGCGCTGCTCGGTTCAGCGCCGAACGTCGCCAGCAGGACGGCTGATGCGCCGCTACCGAGGCGCCGGAGGGTAACTTGGCCATGATCAGTTGCAGCGCTGGCGCTGCCAGCCGCGAGAGCCTGAGACGCGATCGCGGCGAGCCCAAGCCCCGGTAATGTTGGCGTGCCTGTAACGCGCGATTGCGCTGCCGAAGTGGCAGCTAGCAACGTGCCGTCGGGAGCAAATGCCGCCAGCGGCTGGGTCTGGTCGGAGAACAGGCGCTTGACCCGTTCGCCGAGCGCCAGCGATGGTCCTGCGGGCTCGTTGGCGATGACCAGGACTGCCACCGAACCGTCGGCCAACAGAAAACGCGAACAGACACAAGTCAGCGTGCGGCCAAAGCTGGCGCCAAATCCACGCAAGCGCTCAAGCCGTGCTTGCCCCGTTGACGGCAGAGTTCCTGCGAGGCGTATAGTCTCCGCAGCCGCGGGTTGTTTTGCGTCGAAACGGAGGGTGTCGCGCGCGCTCGCGCTTCCGGCGCCAAAGACTGCGCCCCCGACAGCATTCGCCCAGAGGATGCGGGACCCATCGGCGCTCCACAGCCAAGCCGGTGTGGCGCTCGTCGCATGGTCAACGAGCTGGGCTGCAAGTCGCGGGTCAAGCGACTTGGCGAACTCTGACTCCACAATCGACATGCGACAAAACTCATCGCCGTAAAGGAATTCTTAATAATGCGGACCGCCGGTGCCGTCCATGGCGGGCACTCGACTCCTACCGAACAAGGTAGGATAACCTTAATCACGTCACGGCGTCGGCCCGGCACAAAGACCGGGGGTGCCAGCCGAAGGTTAATTGGCTTAGGATGACGATTGTCAGGGGGTGAGGAGTTTGACGATGGCCAAGGAACCGTTCGAACAATTTGCCATGCCCAATGAGGTTCGCGCTTTCGTCGAGCAGAGTGTTTCCCAGGCGCGGACAGCTTTCGATGGCATTGTCCAGGCGGCGAACCAGGCGGTCGCCCAGTGGCAAGGCCAAGCCGAAGCGGCACGTGCCGGCGCCAGCGAAATTGCACACAAGTCGATGGGTTATGTGGAACACAACATGGCGTCGACTTTCGAGTTTGCGCAAAAGCTGATGCACGCCAAGGATCCAACCGAGGTCGTCCGGTTGCAATCTGAATACCTCGCCAACCAAATGAAGACACTTTCGACCCAAGCGCAGGAGCTCGGACAAAGTGCCGCCAAAATAGTCATGGATGCTGCCAAGCCTAGAAAGCCGTGATACTTGCGCGAGGCCGCGGCGTTTTCTCAAATAAAATCAAACACGTGAGTATTTATTTTGTGCAATGCAATATAGTCTATTGCAATGCATCAAATTGCTTGCTATGTATGCTGATGGAAGCCCCGGTCTTGAAGTGTGCTGCGTTCTGCCGTGGGCTCAGTGAAATGTGACGCCTCGCGTGACGGGCGGCGAGGCTTAGGAGAATTCTCCGATCAAACAGCCCAAAGGACTTCAGACAACAAGGACGAGTGTCATGGCAGAAGCCGCAACTGCTGCCCCCAAAGCCAAACCGGCCAAGCCGGCGATGGCCGCGTTTGAAATGCCCAAGTTCGAAATGCCGAAGTTTGACATGCCGAAGGTAGAGATGCCTGCGGCCTTCCGCGAAATGGCGGAGCGTGGCGTCGCTCAGGCCAAGGACACCTACGAGAAGATGAAGGCCGCCGCCGAAGAGGCGACCGACGTGCTCGAGACCACCTATTCGACCGCTACCAAGGGTGCCTCCGACTACGGCCTCAAGGTGATCGAAGTGGCCCGCGCCAATACCAATGCAGCATTCGATTTCGCCGGCGAGATCATGGCAGCAAAGACGCTGTCGGAAGTCGTCGAGCTTACCAGCGCCCATGCGCGCAAGCAGTTCGAGTCGCTGTCGCAACAGAGCAAAGAGCTCGGCGCGCTGGCGCAGAAGGTTGCAACCGAGACGGCCGAGCCGATGAAGACCGGCATGAACAAGGCCTTAAGCAAGGTCGCTTGATCGGCCCGGCGAAGCTCGTTTTGCCAATCGTCCCATCGTGCGATGGGGCAAAAGCCCGGGCCTGGCCCGGGCTTTTGCTTACTCCGCTTCCGCTAATCGTCTTGCCAAAACCGGGCGTTCCCCCTAGCTTCCGCGCCTACCGACCGCGCGGGGCCGTGCAGCTGTAGCTCAGTTGGTTAGAGCGCCTGACTGTGGATCAGGAGGTCGGTGGTTCGAATCCACCCAGCTGTACCAAGCACCAGCTGAAAAAACGGACGCGGCCCCTCCGATACCCGTCATTGTTTGACAGCCCAGGGATTTGTTCCGGGGCGGCTCCGCAATTCACGGCTGCTTTACCTTAACGCGACGGCGCCAGCCAGCGGCGAGGCAACCTTAGCTATTCTCGACTATGAGGCGCCCATGCGCTCCCATTCATTGCAGCGAATGCCGTGACCCGCGCGACGACATTGACGGTGCTCAGGAACGTGCCTTCGCCGCCGAACTTGGGCCAAGCGGCGGTCGCGCCGCGGGCCGGGCATCGCAGCGAACTGCCGCAGAAACTGAGTTTTCAGATCTACGGCGACTTGGCGGCGGTCGAGAGCGGCTGGCGGGGCTTTGAGCGCCGCGCTGATTGTACGGCGTTCCAAACATTCGATTGGCTCGCGTCATGGCACCGACATGTCGGAGCGCGCGAAGGCGTCCGCCCGGCCATCATCGTCGGCCGCTATAGCGACGATGAAATTGCTTTCATAATGCCGCTCTGCATAACGCCGGAGCATTTAGCGCGACGGCTGTGCTGGCTCGGCCAGGAACTATGTGATTACAACGCGCCGCTGTTGGCAACTGACTTTTCGCAACGTGTCATGCGCGAAGGCTTTCTCGCTCTTTGGCGAGAGCTGCAGGCGCAGATGCAATGCGATCCATTGCTCCGCTACGACTGGATCGAGTTTGAGAAGATGCCGCAAAAAATCGGCATCCAAGTCAATCCATTCACTTATCTGCGGGTTACGCCCAACCCCAGCGGCGCACATTTGACGCATCTGGCTGAGAGCTGGGAAAAATTCTACACCGCCAAGCGCTCTTCTGCGACGCGGCGCCGCGACCGCACCAAGCGACGGCATATGTCGGCGTACGGCGAAATCCGCTTCGTTACCGCGCTGGCGCCGGACGACACCCGGCGCACGCTCGAGACGCTGATGGAGCAAAAAAGCCGATCGCTGGCCGCGCAAAGGAATTGCCGACATCTTTGCCCGGCCGGGACACCGCGAATTCTTTCTCGACCTCGCGTCCAATCCGGAACACCGGCCGCTGTTTCACATCAGCCGCGTGGACATCGGAGGGGCGTGCGCCGCCGCCA
This sequence comes from uncultured Alphaproteobacteria bacterium, assembly GCA_963831165.1. Lineage (GTDB taxonomy): Bacteria > Pseudomonadota > Alphaproteobacteria > Rhizobiales > Xanthobacteraceae > BOG-931. The sequence continues at coordinate 66,329 of CAWHPC010000023.1, read as the reverse complement.
ACTTCGGCATCGTGTTCGGAGATTGCTACTACCACGTGCTGGCAAGTTATCGCGACAGCGACATCTCACACTACGGTCCCGGGGCGCTGCATTTACGCGAGCTCATGGCTCACGCGATCGGCATGGGCTTAAAGCGCTTCGATTTCACCATCGGCGACGAGCCGTACAAGCTGGAATGGTCCGATACGACGCTTAAATTATACGACTTCGCCGCTACCGCGACCTGGCGCGGCTTGCCGGCGCGAACCGCTTCAATGGTTCGGCGCCGCGTTAAGCGCTTTATCAAGCAGACGCCTTGGGCATGGCGTCTAGCCTCTCGCGCCCGGTCTGCGATTGGCCCGCTGGCGCATCCGCTGCCGTCGCGATCGAACGCTAACAATGCCGTCGCTTCACGTATTGCGGCGCCGCCGCCAGCTGTCGCTTGTGTCATGGGCGACATGGATCTGTTGCGGCCGCTGGTACTGGCCGGCGCGCCCTGCGCGGTTGTTACGCGAGCGGGCGTTCCTTCGCTCTACTCCCGCTACGCGCAATCTCGTCTGGTTTGGGATGATTATTCGAAAAACAGCGAGGTCTTGGTCGACGCCTTGGTGAACTTCGGCAAGGCCCAGTCCGAGCCCCCGGTTCTGTTCTACGAAGAAGATGGGCAGGTGCTCCTGGTCTCGCGGTTTCGCGAGCGTTTGGGACAGGCGTTCCGCTTTGTCATTGCCGACAAAGCACTGGTCGAGGATCTGCTCGACAAAGCACGCTTCCAGCTCCTCGCCGAACGCCACGGTCTGCCGGTTCAGCCGGGACGACGCTTCGATCCAGCGGCGATTGAGTCCGCCGACCTCGGCCTTGCCTTCCCCCTCATCGTCAAGCCGCTGACGCGGCTCGAACGCTGGAACAACACGTTCGGATTGCGCAAGGCCATTTACGTTGAAAACGCCGAAGCGTTGCGAAGCCTCTGGCCGCAATTGCGCGAAGTTACCCTCGATCTGCTGGCTCAGGAGTTCATCCCGGGCACGGAAGGCCGCATCGAAAGCTATCATTGCTACGTCGATCAGCGCGGCGACATAGCCGCGGAATTCACCGGCCGAAAGATCCGCACCTATCCATTGTGCTACGGCCACACCACCGCGCTCGAAATCACCGAGACTGACGATGTCCGCCGTCAGGGCCGCACGATTGTGGAACGCCTGGCGCTCACCGGCGTAGCCAAGCTCGACTTCAAGCGCGATCCTCACGGCAACCTCCGTCTCCTGGAAATCAACCCCCGCTTCAATCTGTGGCATCACGCCGCCGCCATCGCCGGCGTCAACATTCCGGCGCTGGTCTATGCCGATCTCGCGGGATTGCCTCGTCCGCCGGTCATGCTGACGAAAGCCGGCGTCCGCTGGTGCCGGATGTGGAAGGATCTCCCGGCCGCGCGCGCCAGCGGCATGCCGTTCGCCGCGTGGTTACCATGGGCGCTGGGCTGCGAAGCCAAGTCAGCTTTGTCATGGGATGACCCGATGCCGTTCTTGCGCTCGACATTCCATCGTGTCGCAGGCAACCATCTCAAACCCGAGCAAATCGGGCGCTGGCGGGGGCGATATCACGGTTGATCAACCAGTCCGCGGGCGCGATTGAGGTAGCGCTTCTTCCCACGACGCTACGCGGCGCGGTAAACAGTTGACGGCGCGCCGTTCGGGCTGGCTATCCGGCACGCCGAGGGACTGCGATGAGCGCCCATTCGTCTTGGCCGGACCTGCCGCTTGCGGCATGGGCCGACACCTGCGAGACCCTGCACCGTTGGACACAGGTCGCGGGCAAGGTGCGGCATCAAGTCCACCCCGCTTGTCAATCATTGGTGGAACGCGACCTTCCATTTGAATTCGCGCGGGCTCGTCGCGCCGGCGAATGTCCATGATGGGCGCAGCTTCGACATCATTTTCGATTTCGTCGATCATCTGGTTCGCATCGCAACCAGCGACGGCCGCGTCGAGAGTTTCGCGCTGGTGCCGATGTCGGTCGCCGACTTCTATGCCGAATTCATGCGGCGGCTGCACCGCCTGGATATCGACGTCCACATCTGGACAATGCCGTCCGAAATCGAGAACGCGGTGCCGTTCGACCAGGACCGCGCGCATTCCCAGTACGATCCGGAATTTGTATCGCGCTTTCGCCAGGCCATTGTTCAGAGCACCCGCGTGATGAACGAATTCCGCGCCCGCTTCATCGGCAAAGTAAGCCCGGTGCATTTCTTCTGGGGCAGTTTCGATCTCGCGGTCACGCGCTTTTCCGGCCGCACCGCGCCGCCGCCTCAACGAACTACTCCGAACGTCGCCCCCTGGGTGATGGCGGAAGCGTATTCGCACGAAGTTTCGAGCTGCGGCTTCTGGCCGGGCAATGGCGGTTTCGGCCAAGCTGCGTTTTACGTGTATGCCTATCCGGAACCCGAAGGCTACGGCGACACAAGGCTTCGCACGGCGGAGGCCTCCTACAACAAGGATGTGGGGCAGTTCATCCTGCCCTATGACGCTGTCAGGCAGTCCAACGACCCCGATGCACTGCTGCTCGGATTCTTCCAGGAAACCTACGAGGCCGCCGCAAATCTGGCGAAATGGGACCGCAAGGCGCTGGAGCGCGGCAAAAGCGACCTGCACACATGAGCTGAGATCGTCATGCGAATAGGCATCCGCCTTGCGATTTCCAGCCTGGTGCTGGCGTCGATCGTGGTCAGCGCGATCGGCGTGCATTTGCTGTGGTGGCGGACGGCGGAGACCAACAGCCATACGCTTGCGGCGACGATCGACGAGCAGATCGTCTCTGCAGTGCGGAAAGAACTCAACACCATTACGACGCAGGCAACCGCGGCGCAGATCGCAATCCGCACGCTGTTCGTACAGAACGTGCTGGGAACGCGCGAGGCCGACAAACGAGAGTTTGTCTTTCTATCGCAGCTGCAATCACAGCCGAGCATCTCGTGGGTCGCTTTCGGCTTTCCGAACGGCGATTTCTTTGCCGCGCATAAGCTTGGCGACCTGAGCCTGGAAATGATGGAGATCGCGCCGGTCAAGGGCGCGGTCAAACGCCGCGTCGACACCTATCAGGTCGTGGTTGGCGACATTCAATTCGAGAAGCGGCGGTTCGAAGACACCAACTACGTCGTCACCGATCAGGAATGGTACCGCAAAGGCATCGAGAGCGAGGAACCGGGCTGGTTCGAAGTCACGGACCTTCCCGTAGGCCGGCGTCCGTCGATCGCCTATGCCGGCCCGGTGGACGTTTATCAAAAACGACAGGGCGTGCTCGCCGTCATCATCGAAAACACCCGGCTTGCGCAATTCCTATCGCAATTATCAGTGGGGAAGACCGGCGCTGCGTTTATTCTCGGCCAAAACGGCAAAGTCGTCGCCGCGCCAGATCCTGACGCCGACGAAGTCAAAATGCAGCGAGCGGATCAACCGCTGCTGCCGATCGCCCAGGGCGCGATGAAGGAGGCCGGTAGTTCATACAGCAGCGCCGGAAAGACCGCGCATCCGATGCGGTACGTCGCCGGCGAGAACGCCTACGCCGTCACGCTGACGCCGCTCGATTTCCCCGGCTGGACGCTTGCGACTGTCATCCCGGAAGCGGAGTTTTTGGGGCCGATCGAAACGACGATACGGTATCTGTTTATCGGTCTGGCGATCCTCATCATCGGCGCCGGGATTCTGTCGGCGTGGCTGGCAAGGCGGATTATCGCCGCTCCGCTGATTACGGTGGTCGACGAGATCAAACGCGTTGAGCGCTTCGAACTCGATCAGGTGCGGCGGCACCCCTCACGCGTCGTCGAACTTGAAAATTTGTCGAAAGCTATCGCCGAAATGGCCGGCGGCCTTGCCGCGTTTCGCAAGTACATCCCTGCCGACCTCGTCAGGATGCTGTTGCGCGAGGGTGTCGAGCCGCGCCCCGGCGGCGCGGTTCGCCTACTGACGGTGATGTTCACCGATATTGCCGGCTTTACCGGCCTGTCTGAGCGGATGGGCGACAGGATCATTCCGCTGTTGTCCGGCTATCTCGACATGATGTCCCGCGAGGTTAGCGCCAACGGCGGTACTATCGATAAATTTATCGGCGATGCGGTGATGGCCTTCTGGGGTGCACCTCTCAGCAATGCCGATCACGCGGTCGACGCCTGCCGGGCGGCACTTGCCTGTCAGCGCTCGCTGCAAGCATCCGGACTGGCGGACGATACCGGCCGGCCGCTCAAGACACGGATCGGCATCAATTCCGGCGATATGCTGGTTGGCAATATCGGATCGGAGTTCAGGCTCAACTACACCGTTATCGGCGATGCGGTGAACGTCGCCAGCCGTCTTGAGGGCGCCAACAAGGAGTACGGTACCGACATCATTATCGGCGAGGAAACGCGCCGCCTGGCCGGCGATCGCATTCATGTGCGCGAGCTTGACCGGCTGATGGTCTATGGCCGCGGCGGCGGACTGGCGATCTATGAGTTGCTCGCCATCGCCGAGCCCGGCGCCAAGCCGCCGAACTGGGTCGAGCTTTATGAGTCCGGCCTAGCCGCTTACCGGGCACGCGATTTTGATGCGGCCGTGATGTTTTTCCAAAAACTCCTGGCCGTGCGCCCTAGCGATTCGCCCGCGCGTATCATGCTGGAGCGGTGCCAGAAATTCGTCGATTGTCCGCCGGATACGGAATGGGAAGCCACCAACGCCATGAAGGTAAAATAGTCGCGAGCCTTTTGTGCACATCAAAACCATTTCGTCGAGAGCGGACCGACACAATTATGCTATGAAGCAGGAATGTGCTCGGCTGCCAATGCCGATCGGTTCGGAAAGAATTCGCCATGAAAACAAAAAGCGCCCTCGCTGCCGCTGTCGCCACTTCGTTCGCCGCCGCGCTCACCATGCTTGCCACGCCGGCATCGGCCGCACCTAAGCCGCCGCAGCCAACCATGGACAAGTGTTTCGGCATTGCCTTGAAGGGCGACAACGACTGCGCCGCCGGCCCCGGCACCACGTGTGCCGGCACAGCGGGCGCGGATTATCAGTCCAATGCCTGGAAGTACGTCCCGAAGGGTACCTGCGCGACGATGGTAACCCCCAAAGGCAAAGGCTCCCTTGAGCCGAATAAGTCCGACCCTTCATAGCACCACCATGCTTGCCGCTTCGTGCCTGCCGGCGAGCGCCGGGGTTGGCTTCAAGCCTCAGCATTTCAAGGACATCATTGCGGCACCGCAGCCGATCGGCTTCTTCGAGGTGCACGCCGAGAACTACATGGGCGCCGGTGGACCGCCGCATGCCCAGCTTGGCGCCTTGCGCGCGCGTTACGCGCTGTCGATCCATGGCGTCGGACTGTCGATTGGCTCGATGCAGCCGCTCGATCGCGACCATCTCGCGCGGCTTAAAGTTCTATGCGATCGCTATCAGCCGGAGAGCTTTTCCGAACATCTCGCCTGGTCGTCGCACAACGGCATCTACTTCAACGATCTCCTGCCGTTGCCTTACACATTGAACACGCTCGCCCGCGTGGCGCAGCACATTGACGAAGTCCAGAGCGCGCTCGGACGTACAATGTTGCTCGAAAATCCGTCGAGCTATATTCGTCTTGCCGACAGCATGATCCCTGAAGTCGAGTTCCTCGCTGAAATTTCGCGGCGTACCGGATGCGGCCTGCTGCTCGATATCAACAATGTTTTCGTTTCGGCAAAGAACCACCATACCTCGCCGCTATCTTATCTGGAGTCGTTTCCGTTCAATCAAGTGAAGGAAATTCACCTTGGCGGGCATCAGGAAGAAACCGATCAAGGCGGCGCTGTACTGTTGATCGACGATCACGGCTCACCGGTCGCTGACGCGGTGTGGACGCTTTACCAACACGTCGTCGGTCGGACCGGGCCGATACCCACTCTGATCGAGTGGGATAATGACGTTCCGGACTGGCCGATATTGCGCGATCAAGCGCTTGTGGCGGCGAATATCCTCATCGCAACGTCGCGCGCGTCGGCGGCATGAGAGCGATGGTGCCCGCACCGTTTGAGGTTTCGTTTGCGCGGGCATTGCTCGACCCGCAAGCGCCCATTCCCTTCAGCGTCGCTATTGAAAATGGCGCGACGCCGGTGCAGCACTTTGCCGTCCATCGCAACAATGTGGTCGCGGGCCTGATCAAAACGCTGCAGGCGCGATTTCCCGTAGTGGAAAAAATCGTCGGCCAAGAGTTCTTCGCGGCAATGGCGCGTGTCTTCGTCGCGCGGGCACCGCCGCGCACGCCAATCCTGACGACTTATGGCGATGAGTTTGCCGATTTCATCGCTGCATTCGAGCCGGCGCGTGAGCTTGCCTATCTTGCGGACGTCGCTCGGCTCGAAGCCGCACGCACGCGCGCTTATCACGCGGCCGACGCCGTACCGGTCGACACCCGCCGGTTTGCTGCACTCGATCCCGACGCGGTAAGTGAGATTCGCGTCAGCCTGCACCCGTCCGCCGAAACCGTTTGCTCCCCGCACCCGATCGTGACGATCTGGGCGATGAACTCCGGCGAGCGGGAGCTGGCGCCGATCGAGGATTGGCATGGTGAAGACGCACTCGTAGTGCGTCCGCGCCTCGATGTAGAAGTGCGGCTGCTGCCTACGGGCGGCGCAGCATTCCTGCTCGCGCTAAGTGCCGGACGTCCGGTTGGCGAGGCGGCAGAGGCTGCATTTGCTGACTACCCGCAGTTTGATCTCAGTCGGAGCTTAGCGGAGCTCATGAACTCGGGCATCGTGATTGAGATAATTGCGCCGTAAGGTCGGCGCCGCCCGCGGCACTTGCTTGGAGAGCTGCCGCGATCAATCAAGTCCGGAATCCATGACCCCAACGCTCGCGGATTTGGATCCCAGGCTCGCCACCTCGTGACGCCCCCATGACGCGGGGCTAAGCTACTTGGCCTTTTCGTACGGGTAAATCAGATCGCCGGTTTTCTGATCGGCCGGCGTCAGCACCGTCTGATAGCTCATGCCGCGCCAGGTTTCGAGGTCCGCGGCGTCGGTGATGCCGTGATACTGGACCTGTAACGTGGTGCCTTTGGTCCATTCGCCAGTCGCGTTAAACTTGAAGTTGTCGGTCATGATGGTCGAGAAGCTGTGACTGTGCATGTAGTCGGCGAGTTTTCCGTCGTCCAGCGTTTTGGCTCCCTCAACCGCTTCTCCGAGCAACTGGAAATAGGCATAGCCCCAGCCGCCGAGATAATAGCCGAGGGGATCGACTCCTTCGGTCTTGGCGCGTTCCTGATAGATCTTGAAGAACGCCGCCGCCGGCGCCATCAACTTCGGCGACGGCACCCAGGTTTCGTAATTGACGATGCCGTTAAGCTTCGCCTTCAGCTTTGCCTTAAATACGGTCGCCTGCAGTCCGACCATGGCGCCGCCGAGCATTTTCGGCGTGAAGTTAAGTTCGTTTGCTGCCACCACGATGCCGACCGAGCTCAGCGGATAGGAGCAAATGACCACAAGGTCGGCATTGGCTGCCTGCAACGCCCGAATAACCGGCGAGAAATCGGTCGTACCCGGCGGGAAAGTTTTGTCGTAGATGACGTTGAAGCCGTAGGTCTTAGCGTTTTCGCGGGCGCCGCTGCAGGCATTGCGGGCGAACTCCGCGTCCTCGGACGCCAGCGCAACGGTCTGCGGCTTTGGCTTTTGCTGCGCCGCCATCTCGAAATAGCCGTCGGTAAAAGCCTCACTTGGCTTCGGCCCAGCTCCGATGACCGAGAAGTAGCGCGAGTAGTGGAACTCCCTGTTACCGTCGAGCGCGAACAACCCGATGAGGAGCTTTCCTTTTTGCATCGCGACCGGAATCGCCGGCGCAACGAGATTGGTTCCATACGGCCCGTTGATGAGGTCAACTTTGTCGACGTCCAGCAGCTTCGTATAAATGCCCGGTATATTCGCCGGGTTGGACTGATCATCGTAATTCACGAACTCGACTTTGCGGCCAAGCAAGCCGCCCTTGGCGTTGATTTCCTCCTGCCAGATCTTGGCCCCGAGCAGCGCCTGTTTGCCGTTTGGCGCCAGCGGACCGGTGAGCGCCAGCGAAAAGCCGATCTTGATTGGTTCATGGCTCTGCGCCAAGGCCGGCGCCGGCAACGCGGCTTGTGCGATGACAAAAGCCGCGGCACCGATCGCGGCGATCACAGTATGCCGTCTCGGACAATGAAACATGGTTTCCCCCTCGTGTCAGTTTTTTTGACCCGCCGACGCGATATCGGTTGAGACACCCGTAGCGCTATGACGAAGAACGCTTGAAGCGTTCAGCAAAACGTAAGAACGCGGGCATACCGGCCCGCGCTCGATGTGACTGGCTGAAATAGCCTCACTTCGCTTTTTCGTACGGATAGATCAGTCCGCCGGTTTTCTGATCGGCCGGGCTCACAACAGTCTGATAGCTCATGCCGCGCCAGGTCTCGAGATTCGCGGCGTCGGTGATACCGTGATACTGCACTTGCAGCATGCCGGACTTGGTCCACTCGCCGTTCTTGCCGAACCTGATGTCGCCCATGATGGTCTTGAACTCGTGGGTTCGCAGGTAGTCGGCGAGCTTGTCGTCATTGACGCTCTTGGCGCCTTCGATGGCCTCGCCAATCAACTGGAAGTCCGCATAGCCCCAACCGCCGAGATAATAGCCAAGCGGATCGACGCCGGCGGCCTTGGCGCGGGCCTGGTATTTTTCGAAGAACGCTTTCGCCGGCGCCATCAATTTGGGCGAAGGTACCCAGGTCTCGTAGTTGACGATGCCGTTGAGCTTGGACTTGAGCCGGTCCTTGAACACGGTCGCCTGCAACCCGACCATGGCGCCGCCCAACATCTTCGGGTTAAGACCAAGTTCGTTCGCGGATTGCACCAGTCCGACCGAGCTGAGCGGATACGAGCATGCCACGACAAGATCGGCATTGGCGGCTTGCAGGGCGCGGATGACCGGCGAGAAATCGGTCGTGCCCGGCGGGAAGGTCTTGTCGTAGACGATCTTGAAGCCGTAGGTTTTGCCATTTTCGCGGGCGCCTTCGCAGGCGTTGCGCGCGAACTCGGCGTCCTCGGATACCAATGACAATGTTTGCGGCTTAGGGTTCTGCGCTGCCGCTGCCTGGAAGAATCCCTCGGTAAACGCTTCCCGCGGTTTTTCGCCGGTCGGCAGCATCGAGAAGTATTTCGGGTAATGGAACTCGGCGTTGATATCCAGCGCGAAAAAGCCGACGAACACCTTGCCCTTCTGCATCACGATCGGCATCGCCGGCGCGTTCAGGTTGGTCCCATAGGGACCCATCACGATGTCGACTTTGTCGACGTCAAGCAGCTTCGTATAAATCCCCGGAACGTTGTCGGGCTTGGACTGGTCGTCGTAGTTGACCAACTCGACCTTACGGCCGAGTAGACCGCCCTTGGCGTTGATTTCCTCTTGCCAGATTTGGGCGCCCAACAGCGCCTGTTTTCCATTCGGCGCCAGCGGGCCGGTCAGCGCCAAACTGAAGCCGATTTTGATCGGCTCGCCACTCTGCGCAAATGCGGGTGCCGGTCCGGTAGCGAGTCCGGCAGCAAGCACCGCTGCGCCGATCCCTCCGGCAACACCGCGTCGCGTCACGCGGTAATTGCGATAACTCATGGCCTTTTCCTCCCAAATAGCTTTTTCGATTTTACGCACCCTGACCGGCCGCCCGTTTTTGGGCCTTGCGCGGTAGTGTCGCCCGGGAGAATGCCCTGCTTCCACGGTCGTGAAAAGGGCGCGAACGGGGGAGCGTGGCAATCTGCCCCGGCTAACGGTCGGCTCGCTGTCAACAAGGCTAACATTAACGGCCGGACGCTGCCCGTCTTTTGAGCATCGCGCATTTGCGATTTCTCTTCGCACCGCAACCGGCTAAACTTGGCGTGCGTGACGACACTGGCGCGGGCCTACACACCAAACATGCAGGCACTCTCCGTTAACGGGAATACCTACGAGGTCGACGTCGAACCCGATACGCCGTTACTCTGGGTGCTTCGCGATACGATTGGGCTTACCGGTACGAAGTACGGATGCGGCATCGCCCAATGCGGCGCCTGCACGGTGCATATCGACGGCGTTGCCATGCGTTCGTGCCAAATCCAGGTCGGCACTCTGGGCAGCAAACAGGTGAAGACGATCGAGGCGCTGGCGCAAAATGGCAGACTGCACCCGCTGCAAAAAGCCTGGGTAGAGCATGACGTGCCACAATGCGGCTACTGTCAGAGCGGTATGCTCATGGCCGCAGCGGCACTGCTGGCGCAAAAGCCGAAGCCGACGGATGCCGACATCGACGCAGCGATCACCAATATCTGCCGCTGCGGAACTTACCAAAGGATACGCGCCGCGATCCACGCGGCGGCCAGTGCGTGACGCTCGATGAAGTTTGTACGTACGATCACAACTCTTTTGCTGCTGATCTGCGGCGGCATGGCGGTAGTTCCGGCTGCTGCATCGGCAGCCGAGCAAGTCGATCTTCTGCTGATATTGGCAGCCGACGTGTCGCGCAGCATCGACAGCGCAAAATTTCAGCTGCAGCGTGAGGGCTATGCTGCCGCGATTTCGGATCCGCGCGTGCTCGACGCCATTCGCTCCGGTCGCGTCGGTCGCATTGGACTGACGTTCGTTGAATGGTCGGGCGTCGGCTCGCAGCGCGTCGTGATCGATTGGGTGACCATCAGCGACGCGGACTCGGCGAAGGGCTTCGGCGACCGCCTGCTGGAAGCGCCGCGCTCGTTCGCAGATCGAACTTCGATTTCCGGCGCGATCGAATTTGCAATGGGGCAGTTCGCTCGCTCACCCTATGACGCGCCCCGCCGCACCATCGACGTCTCTGGCGACGGCACCAACAATGCCGGTCGCGACGTTACTTCGGCCCGCGACGAAGCGCTGGCGAAAGGCATCACCATCAATGGTCTCGTTATCCTCAGCGAGACTCCCCTCGCCTGGAATCCGGACCACACCAATCCACCCGGCGGTCTCGACAATTATTACCGCAACAACGTCATCGGCGGTCCAGGCGCCTTTGTGCAGGTGGCGCAAGATTTCAATTCGTTCGGCCAGGCCATCGTCAAGAAGATGATCGCGGAAGTGGCGCAGGCGCACGCAAAGCCAACATTTCGCACATCGTCGCGATAGCCGAAATCGGACGCTGCCGCCTCTGAGGGTCGCGTTAAGGGCCATTTTCGGACCGGCATCGCCCGTAGCCTTGCGGGTTTTCGCCTGATGCGGCAACCATTTGGGCCGAGCGCCGGCCACGAAAGCGACACAGATGCCGGCCATGTTTGCAGCTCACCTGTCAAACCGTATTATCCGACGATACAAGCGAACCACTCGGAAAACGCATCCCGTGACCGCGGCTACTGGCTTGAAGCGCCTTGCGATTGCCGTTGCTGCCGTGATCGCGGCGGTCTTTCTCACGTTGGTCGGGCTGTCGTTCCTTATTCCGGCTTCATCCGTGCGGGATGCGGTCGCCCGCGAAATTCGCGCCGTCACCGGACTCGATCCGGTGTTGCGAGGCGCTGTTTCAGTCTCACTATTCCCTTCCGGAACGGCAAGCTTCCACGACGTGTTGCTTGGCAATGATCGTACTGGTCAACCGGCCGTCGTCGCCGACGAGTTGACCGCTCATCTGCGGTACTTCCCACTGCTCGCCGGCCGGATCGAAATCGCCGACGTAACGCTGGTGCGGCCGACCATCACCGTGAGTTTCCAGTCGGACGGCCGGTCGAACTGGTCGGGCTTGACCCGATCGCTGTCCAGCGCGCTCGAGCCCAATCCTACTCGCACGGCGTCATTCTCGGAGATCGGCATCCGCGACGGCGTCGTTATCGTCCACAGGCGTCAGGCCGGGAAGGAAACCACCGACCGCCTCGAAGGCGTGGAATTCCAGCTTGCCTGGCCATCGATCTCGCGGAGTTTCGGCGCCAACGGCCACTTCATTTGGCACGATGAGCCGGTCGAGGCTAGTCTCACGCTGAGCGACTTTCTCGCCGCGCTCAACGGCGATCGCTCCGGCGTCAAGCTCAGGCTCACCGGCGCGCCGCTGAAAGTGGCTTTCGACGGCGCCGCGAGCAATCAACCGACACTCAAGGTCGACGGCACCCTGAGCGTGGAGTCTCCCTCGCTGCGCGACGCGCTGCGTTGGGCTCACACCAGCGACTTGCCGTTCGGCGGCTTTGGACGCTTCGCGCTGCGGGCGCAAAGCAGCCTCGCTTCCGGCGTAGCTTCGCTGTCCGGCGTCAACGTCGAACTTGACGGCAACATGGCGGAAGGCGTGATCACGCTTTCGACCGACCAGCGAACGGTCCAGGGCACGCTCGCGGCCGACGCACTGGATCTGACCCCGTACGTATCCGGAATTCACATCCTGGCCGCGAACGAGCGCACCTGGGATCGGCTACCCATTGCGCTCGATGGCCTCGCCGACTTCGACCTCGACCTGCGGCTCTCGGCCGCCAACATCAAGATCGCGACTGCGCAATTGGGCCGAACGGCGGTCGCGGCCACGATGCGGAACGGCAAGCTCGACGTAGCGATTGGCGAGTTGCAAGCTTTCGGCGGCATCGCCAAAGGCTCGGTAGGTCTTGCCAGCGCCGCCGATGGCGTTGCGGTGAAATCGCATGTGCAGTTCGTTGATGTCGATATCGAAAGCTGTCTCAGCCAGATATTCGGCGTGCACAAGCTCGAGGGCCGCGGCAACATGTCCCTCAATATCGAGGGCTCCGGTTCGTCGGTGTTGGCCGTGACCAACACGCTTCACGGCACGGCAAGCCTTACCGCCCACAACGGCGCAATCGCCGGCATCAATGTTGAGCAGCTGCTGCGCCGGCTTGAGCGCCGACCTTTGTCCGGCAACGGCGACTTTCGCACCGGACGCACCCCGTTCGACAAGTTCGCGCTCGGGCTAAAGATCGAGCAAGGAGAGGTGTCGGTCGACGATATGCATCTGGAGGGGCCGAGCGTGCGGCTCGCGGTCAACGGTCAAGTGTCGGTGCCCACCCGCGATCTTGACCTCAAAGGCGTTGCCACCCTCGTGTCCAACGAGACCAGTAACCAGTTTGATCTGCCGTTCGTCGTACAGGGGCAGTGGGATGACCCGATTATGCTGCCGGACGCACAGAGCCTAATCCGCCGCTCCGGCGCCGCCGCTCCCCTCCTCGACGCTATCAAGGCTCGTAACGCCGGCGCCGCCGTCCGCTCCGTGATCGACAAGCTGTTCGCGTCTCCCGGCGCGTCCACCGGCCAGGCTCCGCCAGCGAAGACCCGAGACTAGCTTACGCTCGCCCGTATTGGAGTGCACCGGCGTCGCCGTTCCGGTCGCCCAACGAAGGCCGGAACAGATAGCAGATCAAATCCGCCCCGCGCCTCTCGCACCGGTAACTTTGGCAAGCAGCGACGCAGCGATCACCGCGACGCCAACCACGGCAACCATGATGCTGCAAACGGCATTCATTTCCGGCTTCACCCCGAGGCGCACTTCCGAATAGATGCGGATCGGTAGCGTAGTCGCGCCCGGACCGGTGGTGAAGCTCGCGATGACGAGATCATCGAGCGAAAGCGCGAACGCAAGCATCCAAGCTGCGGCGATAGCCGGAACGATCAACGGCAAGGTCACGGACATGAACGTTCGCAGCGGCGTGGCGCCCAGATCCATCGCCGCTTCCTCGAGGCTTAGATCGAAGTCGGCGAGCCGCGACTGCACGATTACCGTCACAAAGCACATCGCCATCGTGGTATGCGCGATGGCGACGGTCCAAAATCCGCGGTCGACCGCAATAGCCACGAAAAGCAGCAGCAGCGACAGGCCGGTGATCACCTCCGGCATCACCAGCGGCGCGTAGATCATCGCGGCAAAGAGAAGCCGGCCGCGGAAACGGCCGAAGCGGACCAGCGCCAGCGCCGCAAGCGTTCCCAGTATGGTCGCGGCGCTTGCTGAAACCAGCGCCAGTCGGATGCTGATAAAGGCTGATTCGATAAGCGGCGCATCGTTGATGAGCTCAGCGTACCAATGCGTCGACCAGCCGCCCCAAACCGCCACCAAACGCGAGGCGTTGAACGAATAGATCACCAGAACCGCGATCGGCAGGTAAAGAAAGCCAATCCCGAGCAAGATAGCTCCGAGGTTGAAAGCGGAAAGTCGGCGCATCGTTAATCCCGCTCCGCCGGCCGCAATGCCTGGTTCTGATAAACCACGATCGGCGTCACCAGCAGGCAAACGAGCACAACCGCAACCGCGGAGGCGGCCGGCCAATCCTTGTTGCCGAAGAATTCCAGCCAGATGGTTTGTCCGATCATCGGCGACTGCGAACCGCCGAGCAGATCGGGAATGACAAATTCTCCGACGATCGGGATGAAACACAGGAGCACGCCCGCGACGACGCCGGACATCGATAGCGGTAAAGTCACCAGCCAAAAAGTCTTCCAGCGCGGCGCACCGAGATCGGCCGCCGCCTCGAGGAGCGACTCATCCAACTTCTCGAGCGTCGCATAGAGCGGCAGCACCATGAACGGCAGATAGGAATAGACAATGCCGATATAGACGGCCGTATCGGTCGAGAGCCAGACCGGCGGTTCCCTCACAATCGACAGCGCGACGAGGAATTGGTTCAGCGGCCCGTCGTGCTGCAGGATGTTCATCCACGCATAAATGCGAATGAGCAGCGACGTCCAGAACGGCAACACCGTGAGAAGTACAAGGATTGCCTGCCAGCGCCGCGGCGTACGCGCGATCGCGTAAGCAATGGGAAAGCCGATGACCAGAAGCAAGAGCGTGGATAGCGCGGCAATCTCAAGGCTCTTTATATAGGACAAAAGATAAAGCGGATCCGAGCCGAGCAGACCGTAATTGTCGAACGAAAGCCCGGAGAAAAAAGCCACAAGGCCGTGCCAACCGGCCGCAAAGTCGAGGACCGGGCTGTAAGGCGGCTGCGCGATCGCCGTCTGCGACAGGCTGATCTTGAGCACGATCAGAAACGGCAAAAGAAAAAACGCCAGCAGCCACGCGTAGGGAATGCGCACCATAAGCTTCCGCCAAAAAGAACTTCCCTGCTTTCGCCCCATGATGGTCCTTAGCGCGTGAGTAGCATTCCATTCTCGGGCGGCCAGATCAGCCAAACTTCGTCGCCGAAGGCGAGCCCGCGCTCGGCGCGACCGCCAGCGTTGGCGGTCGCTGCTTTCACTACCGAGCCGTCGCGCAGCCGCAGCTTGTAGATCGAGGTATCGCCGAGATAGCCGATATCGACGACGGTGCCGGCGACGCAATTGTCGGCACCCGGCAACGGCGGCTCGCGGGTGATGCGGACCTTTTCCGGCCGCACCGCCACGCAAACGGCTGCACCAGGGACGGCGTCGGCTTTGACTGCCACATGCAAGCGGCCGGCCGGCGTTCCCTCGATACTGAGACCGTCAGCACCGAGATGGCCCTCAAACACGTTGACCTCGCCGATGAAGTCGGCGACCCAGCGTGAGTTCGGCTGCTCGTAGATCACGGCGGGCGGTGCGACCTGCATCAGCCGGCCGCGATCCATCACGGCGATGCGGTCGGCGACCGTCATAGCTTCGCTCTGGTCGTGGGTGACGATGATGAACGTGAGCCCAAGCTTGCGCTGCAGCTCCATCAATTCGAACTGCGTCTCGCCGCGTAATTTCTTGTCGAGGGCCGCCATCGGCTCATCGAGCAGCAAAACCCGCGGCCGCTTCACCAGCGACCGCGCCAGCGCCACACGCTGGCGCTGGCCGCCCGAAAGCTGGTGCGGTTTGCGACCG
Organism: uncultured Alphaproteobacteria bacterium; assembly: GCA_963831165.1. GTDB lineage: Bacteria > Pseudomonadota > Alphaproteobacteria > Rhizobiales > Xanthobacteraceae > BOG-931. The sequence continues at coordinate 50,589 of CAWHPC010000023.1, read as the reverse complement.
CCGAAACTTTCGAGTTTGACCAAAGCGAGCATGTCGGCCAGGCGCCGCCTGATCTCTTCCTTGGGCAAGCCCTCCTGCTTGAGGCCGAAGCTGATGTTGGCATCGACGGTAAGGTGCGGAAACAACGCGTAGCTTTGGAACATCATGTTGACGGGGCGGCGATGCGGCGGCACCGCGGCGAGATCGATCCCGTCGAGCAGCATACGGCCGGAGTTGGGCCGTTCGAAGCCCGCGATCAGACGCAACAGCGTGGTCTTGCCGCAACCCGAAGGACCGAGCAAAGCAAAGAACTCGCCGTCATAAATATCGAGCGACAGATGATCGACGACCGCGACATCGCCGAAGCGCTTGGTCAGGTTTTCGATGCGCAGCACCGGACGCGCCTTCGGGTCGGTCCACGGCGCAAAGTCTCGCTTCAATCCGGCGCTCTGCATTGCCACAAACAGCCGCAGCCGGAACGAAACTGCAAGAGTTTTTGTTAAGACTATTCGGAACGATCGAACAAACGGAGCGGCATCTCGGGACCCCCTCGACGCCGGCAGCCGGATGTCACTCGGCCACTGCTCCGGAGAGTGACGTCAGCAGCGTGTCGTCGCCGCCATCACCGGCAAGCTTGCGGGGCTCGGGACCATAGTAATCGCCCAACTGAACCACAGGCCGCGGCTGCGTGATGATCGCGACCAGACGGTCATAGAGCGACTTTGCCGAAACCGGCTTGACCAGATACTCGTTGACGCCAAGCCGCACTGCTTCGACAACCCGCCAGCGCTCGCCGTGCCCGCTGAGCATGATGATCGGCACGTTTGGCACCGGAAATACGCCCGGCGATCGCACGATGCGCACGAGTTCGGCGCCGCTCAACAGCGGCATCTCCCAGTCGAGGATCACAACGTCGGGGCTGACGGTGCGAATGGTGTCGAGCGCTGAGATGCCGTCAGACGCTTCGTAAATGTCCTTGATGCCGCAATTGACCAGCAGATTACGGACCGTCTTGCGCATGTACTGGTTGTCGTCGACGACGAGAATACAGAGCGCGGCAATGAGGTCGGCAATCTCTTTCTTGGACAGCTTGGAGGACATGACTGCCTTGGCGTTCTTCAGCGGTTGAGTCGGACCAGGGCCATCAGATCATGGGACGCCTTGCGGGTTGGTAAAATTGACCTCGCTGATTGGCAGTGCTTTTGGCACCCAAACGCCTCACACCTGCCGACGTGGTGAGCGTTCCGTTAATAAGCGCATCCGGTCCGGCTGGCGCATCAGCCGTTCGGCTGTGCCATGAAATGTTCGAGCGCGCTCCGCTCGTCCTCTGAAAAACGCAGGCCGAGCTTGGAGCGGCGCCAGAGCACGTCATCGGCCGTCTGCGCCCATTCCTTCGTCATCAGATAACGCACTTCCGCAGCAGTGAGATCGGCACCGAAGCGGACGCCGAGATCGTCAAGTCGAACGGCCTTGCCGAGCACATTCTCGACGCGTGTACCGTAGGCGTCGACCAGCCGGCGCGCATAGTCGTCGGTCAAGAACGGCCATTGCCGCTTCGTGCGCGCGACGAGAACCGACACGCCGTCGTAGACGAAGTCGCCGCCCGGCAATGAGCTGTTCGCGGTCCAGGGCCGCGAGCGCGGAAAGAAATGCGACAGCCGAAGAAGCGCATCCTCGGCGAGGCGCCGGTAAGTCGTGAGCTTGCCGCCGTAGACCGTCAGCAGCGGCGCCTGGCCGAAGGTTTTGTCGAGGATGAGCGCGTAGTCGCGCCCGATGTCCTGCGGCTGACGCGCGCCGTCGTCATAGAGCGAGCGCACCCCGGCATAGGCCCACACTACATCAGCGGCACCGATTGCGGCGCGGAAATACTCGTTGATGACGCCGCAGAGATAGTCGATCTCTTGCTTCGACGCCGCGACCGCAGCCGGATCCCCGGAAAAACTCTGATCGGTCGTGCCGATCAGCGTGTAGTCGTGCTGAAACGGAATGGCGAATACCACCCTGCCGTCGGCTGCCTGCAAAATATAAGCGCGGTCATGATCGTAAAGACGCCGCACCACGATGTGGCTGCCTTTGTCGAGGCGAAGCCGCCGCTGCGGCGCCTGTCGCAGCACGGTTTCGGCGACCGTCTCAACCCAGGCGCCTGCGGCGTTGACCAGAACCCGCGCGGTCACGACGTCGCGCTCACCGCGCGCATTGAGAATTAAGCGCCACACGTCGGCGCGCTCGGCGCGCACGCAGCGCGTCCGGGTGCGGATCACCGCGCCGCGTTCGGCGGCATCGAGCGCGTTGACCACGACCAGACGCGCATCGTCGGCAAAGCAATCAGAGTATTCGTAGCCGTTGTGGAAGCGGCGCTTGAGCGGAAGGCCCGCTTCGCCGGTGACAAGATCGAGCGGACGCGTGCCGGGCAAGATCGCGCGGTGCCCGATCAGGTCATAGATGAAGAGGCCGAGTCGCAAAACGATCGGCGAGCGGCTCGCCGCATCAACCGGCAGAACGAAGCGCAGCGGACGAATGAGGTGCGGCGCGGTCCGCAGCAGCACCTCGCGCTCATTGAGCGCGGCGCGCACCAGCCGCAGCGCGCCGTGCTCGAGATAGCGCAGACCGCCGTGGATCAGCTTCGAGGATGCCGAGGAGGTGCCCGAGGCAAGATCGTTTTGCTCGAACAGCGCGACCTTCAATCCGCGTCCGGCGGCGTCGCGGGCGATGCCGGCGCCGTTGATGCCGCCGCCGATGATGGCAAGGTCGAAATCGGCCACTGATTCTCCTTCCGGCGGCACCATATCAAATCATGCTGATAATCTTGCCTCCATCCGCGGATCGGCGATGATGGCGGCGGCACAACGGGCAAAAAAAGGACATGCATCATGGACTTCAGCGATCGTTCCATCGTCGTCACTGGCGGCGCCGGCGCGCTCGGCACCGCTTTGGTCGAGGCCCTGATCGGGCGCGGCGCGCTGTGTCACGTACCGTGCTTCAACGAGGCGGAAGCACAGCGCTTCAAGCTCCGCGACAACAAACAGGTGAAGCTCACGGTCACCGGCAGTCTCGCTGACGAAACCGCGGTGGCACGGCTCTATCAGGACCTAGCGCCGCTCTGGGCTTCGATTCACATCGCCGGGGGTTTTGCCGCCGGCCCGTTGCGCGAAGCGACCACCGCGACGCTCAAGCAGCAGATCGACATGAACTTCTTCAGCTGCCTCCTTTGCTGCCGCGCCGCGCTGCACGCGATGCCCGCAGGCCAAGGCGGACGGATCGTCAGCGTCAGCGCCCGCGCCGGCGTCGAGTGGCGAAGCGGCGCCGGCATGGTGGCCTACACGGCGAGCAAGGCGGCCGTCGCTGCGCTCACCGCTTCGCTCGCCGAGGAAGTCGCCAGGGACGGCATCCTCGTCAATGCCGTCGCACCCTCGATCATGGACACACAGGCCAATCGCAACTCGATGCCGAAGGCCGATTACAGCCTGTGGCCGAAGGTCGAGGAAGTCACTGCCACGATTCTCTTCCTCGCTTCGCCCGAAAATCGCGTCACCCGCGGCGCTGTCGTGCCGGTTTATGGGAAGTCCTAGTATCCCGGCCACAGACCCGGTGTCGCCAGCTCAAGCACGTGGCCGTCAGGATCGCGGAAATAGATGCTTTCGCCGCCGCGCGGCCATTTGACCCGTCCGTCGATGCGCACGCCGGCGTCCGCAAAGCGCGCCTCCCAGGCCGCAAGCTCGTCGGCGGCGATGGAGAAGGCGATGTGCACCGGCCCGCTTCCGTCGTGCGGCGGAAGGGTGCCGCCGTGCAGGTGCGTGGTCTCCAGCGAAGCGCCGCGCAGAAACAGAAGCAGCACGCCGCGCCCGCCGACGTCATACGCGCACAGTCGCTGATCGCGGTAGATGCTGTTGAGTCCGAGAAGTTGCTCGTAAAACGGACAGGCGCGCTCGAACTCATCAACATAGAGCGAAGTTTCCAGAACGCCGAGCAGGTTGGGCATGACAGCACCTATTCCGTCATTCCGGGGCCGTGCAAAGAGAGAATCCATAACCACGGTCTGTGAATATGGATACCGGACTCGCCGCTTCGCCGCGATCCGGAATGACGGCGGGGGAACGCCTACCCCGAGACCGGCACGATTTCGCGCGCGGGCGAGCGTACCAGGCGAGTCACTCCGGTCGAGGCGACAATGGCGTGCTGCTGCGCATAGGCCTCGTGGTTCTGCTCGATATAGTCGAGATCGTAAAGGTAATTGACCATCAGACCGAACGACTGCTCAAGCGCCCGCTCGGAGGTATCGGCGATCCAGTTGAGCCGTTGCAGCCGCGCGCCGTTGCCGAGATGGAAGCGGGCGACGGCATCGACCGGCAAGCCCCGGCGATTGCGGGCGCGCACGTAATACCAGGCCGCGGTGCGCATCATCGGCTCGCCAATCGTTTCGACGAGCTGATCGTCGAGCCACCAATTGGCGCGGTCGAGTGCGCCGAGTGCCTCGCGATCCCCGATGTCGAGCGCGAGCGAGGCCTCGTTGGCGCGTTCGCGGTTGAGCCATTCGGCGAAATTCGGCGCCGGCGACAGCGTGACGAAAGTCGAGATCCGCGGCCATTCGCGACGGACTTCTTCCACCACCTGCTTGATAAGGAAGTGCCCGAAGGTCACGCCAGCAAGCCCGCGCTGGCAGTTGGTGATCGAGTAGAACACCGCCGTCGTCGCGCGTTCCGGATCGACCTCTTCGCGCCGGTCGGACAGGATCGGCGCGATGGCATCCGGAATTTCGCGGGTCAGCGCCACCTCGACGAAAATTAGCGGCTCGTCGACCAGCGCCGGGTGAAAGAAGGCGTAGCAGCGCCGGTCCGGCAGATCGATGCGCCGCCGCAAATCGTCCCAGTCGCGAATCTCGTGCACGGCTTCGTAGCGGATGATTTTCTCGAGAATGGACGCCGAGGTCGACCAGTCGATGCGGCGCAGGACCAGAAAGCCGCGGTTGAACCAGGAAACGAACAGATGGATGAAATCGTTGTCGATGACCGCAAGATCGTCGCGGTGATCCATGGCGTCGAGCAGTTGCTCGCGCATGCGCACCAAAGCTGCGGTGCCGCCGGGCGCGAGATTTAGCCGGCGCAACAGCTCAAGCCGGCGCGGTTCGCTGACGCGATGCAGTTCCGCCGCGGCGTCCGCAGACGGCGACTGACGCCAGGCCGCGATCGCCGCATCAATTCGCGCGGGATCATGGCCGAACGTCTGCGCCAGCGTCTCGAAGAACGCGATGCGCGGCCCGACTGTCAGCGCCGCATAGTCGGAGAGAATTTCGTTCGCCAGCGCTACTCCCGACGCTTCACCGCGACCGGACAGCAGCGCCTCGCACAGCTCCACAAGACCGTCCGAGCGATCCCGCGCGGGCTCACGGCGCTCCCGCCGGATCAGGGCGCGGCTCCTCTCGGCAATGCTTTGCAGCATGTCGCTGAAGAACGACGCGTTCACCGCAACCATCAGTCGATCCATCCGACCCGGCAGAACCATAGAGCTAATGATTGCCGGAGGTTATGACAAGCGGACGTCGTTCTGCCTGCTCCGCGGACGGTGCGGATTTGCGGCAGGCCCGTAGACAAAATCGCCCCGCTTTGTCAGTTAAATGCGGCGCGGCAAGGCCCCTGGAAATGCCGCTGGACACATTAAGGAGTTTTGCATGCCGGGTCCATTGGCTGGTCTGCGCGTCTTGGAGCTTGCCCGAATCCTCGCCGGACCCTGGGCCGGGCAAATTCTGGCCGATCTCGGCGCCGACGTGATCAAGGTTGAGCGCAAGGGCGCCGGCGACGACACCCGTTCCTGGGGCCCGCCTTTTGTCCCGGCCGCCGACGGCAGCCATCTCGGCGCCGCCTATTTTCACGGCACCAACCGCGGCAAGCGCTCCATCGAGCTCGACTTCGAGAGCGAAGAAGGCCGGCGCATCGTCAAAAAACTCGCGGCGCGATCCGATGTTCTGATTGAGAATTTCAAGGTCGGCGGCCTCGCCAAGTTCGGCCTCGACTACAAGAGCCTCGCGCCGGAAATGCCGCGGCTGATTTATTGTTCCGTGACCGGCTTCGGCCAGGATGGACCCTATGCCGCCCGCCCCGGCTACGATCTCATGGCGCAAGGCATCGGCGGCTTCATGGATCTCACCGGCAATTCCGACGGCGAGCCGCTGCGCGCCGGCGTGCCGGTGTCGGATATCTTCACCGGCGTTTATTCCGCGGTCGGTGTCCTCGCCGCGTTGGCGCGGCGAGAAAAAACCGGCAGCGGCGGCTATGTCGACACCGCGCTGGTCGATTCCACCGTCGCAGTGCTTGCCAATCAAGCGCTCAACTATTTGGTCTCCGGCAAAGTGCCGCACCGTATGGGCAACGCGCATCCCAACATCACGCCTTATCAGGTCTTTCCGGTCGCCGATGGTCACATCATCATCGCCAGCGGTAACGACGGGCAGTTCGCGAAGCTGTGCGGCGTGCTGGGTATGCCGGAGCTCGCCAAGGACCCGAATTACATCGACAACAAAGCGCGGCTCGCCCATCGCGCCGAACTCATCGGGCGCCTGTGCGCGCAGACCGCGCGCACGCCGAGCGCCGATCTGCTCAGCAAGCTCGAAGCCGTCGGCGTACCCGCTGGCCCGATCAACGATCTCGCACAAGTGTTCTCCGATCCGCAGGTCATCCATCGCGGCATGAAGATCGAACGGCCGAGCGCTGCCGCCAAGGGCGGAAAAATTCCCGGGGTTCGCACGCCGATCATGCTCGACGGCGCACCGATGGCGGCGGAGCGGCCCTCCCCGCGGCTTGGCGAACACACCGCGGAAATCTTGCGCGAGATCGACGAGGAGTGACTAGCCGGGGTCGGGCGAAGGGAGATGCACAAACGTCTGTCTCAGGATCCCACCCAGGTACTAGCCGGCTAGAGCGTGCCGGGGCTTTTGTTCAGCCTCGGATTGCTTATGCGCAGTATCAATCGTTCAACGCGTTTCACCGTGCTGCCTGGTAATTGCCAATGCGTTTGACATCCAGCTTGCGGCCGCCGATTCAGTACGATAGCGAGGGAGGTGATCCTCGAGCGAGCAGAAGACGCAAAGCGCGAGGCTGGCCCATACCGCAAAACTGAAATACAGCGACATCCAGGGAATCTCGTTCTTCCACTCAGTAAGCTCGTGCGTCACAACCCAGCGCGTGCTCGCGTCGCGGAGACCCTCGAACGGTCTCAGAAGCTTGCCGCCGCCGGCTCCCTCGGTCCGCCACCGGCTCAGGTACATCGGGACATCGATGGTTATAAGAAACGCCAGATAGCCGGCAATCCCGACGATCGACACGGCGAGGCCCACGCGAACCGGACCATCGAACTCCGCCAGCAACCGACAAATGCCAGTTCCAACGAAGAAAAAGGCAAGGGCCCAAATCGAATTTTCGATGGCGTTGCCCAGATAGTTGGTGGTCAGCACGGCGTACCATGAGAAGCATTCCGCGATGAGGATCAACGGCACGATCATCCACGCGGCATTCAAGGTGGTGTCAGCTCCGGTCATCGTGCCCAGCCGGTGCAAGATGATCGCCCACTGCGCCGCGAAGCAGATTTCGGCCACGGTGGCTACCGACCGGCCGACGAGAACGCTCGACAGCCACGTGTCGAATAGGCAGATCCGCTGAACATCCGCGCGCGGAAGGAACGACCGAAATGCGCAGCCAAAAACATAGGCCGCACAGAGGAACAGCATAAGCTCGATGCCAGGCGCGCTGCCGGGGCCGCCGGCCGGCTGTTCGTGGAGCTGGCGGTACAGCAGGAACCAGACCGCGATATTTGCGCCGCTGACCAGGGTCAATAGACCCCACCACCAGGCCAGGGGGTTTGACCAGGCGAGGGAACTCGGCCGCGCTCGCCATTGCAAACCCATGGGCCACTCCGCGTGTAACCGAACTGACGTTTAGTTGTAGTCGTTCTGTCACAAATCGCCAGTCACGGCAAAAGGTTGTGCGGCGGCTTGCCGGGGTGATGGCGCGGAGATGGCGGACGGCTTCGTAGGCGGGTTGCAACAACGCGGGTCGGGCGGGGACAAGTCGAGCCTCGCAGCGAACACCCCCCAACCAATTCGGCTTGACGCCGGCCTCACGTCGCGAGCCGCTTAGGCGCTTGAGCGTGCGGTCTTGTCAGCGACGTTAGCTGCTAATGGACCCGATCCGGACGTGAATCTGATAAGGCCGTGACGTGCCTTGCCAACCGTGCTGACTCCGCGCGAGAAATAGAACCTGTCAGCGGCGCGTCGCTACGGGACGGATGCAAATGACGACGAAAAACTATCAATATCGCTATCGCAAACCGCGCAGTGCGCCCGAGGAGCGCGGCGGGAAACCGCCAGTTTATCGCCGCATCCTCGAAAACGAACATGCGATGATCATCGAACGCGATGTCGCAATTCGAATGCGCGACGGCGTCACCCTTTACGCGGATATCTTTCGCCCCGCCGACGAGCGTCCGGTTCCGCCGATCATCGCCTGGACGCCTTATGGCAAGCACGTTCCATTCGATCCGCGACGGTTTCTCAATGCCGGTGTGAAAGAGGGCGATACTTCCGAATACACGGCGTTCGAGGCACCCGATCCGGTGTTTTGGGTCCCGAGCGGATATGCCGTCATTGTTATTGATATCCGGGGCACGTGGTATTCCGAGGGCGTCGCGCATTATCTGGCTCCGGAAGAGGCGCAGGATTTCTATGACGCCGTTGAATGGGCGGGTACGCAGTCCTGGAGCAGCGGAAAAGTCGGGTTATCGGGGGTTTCATACCTCGCACAAATGCAGTGGCGGGTCGCCGAACTTAATCCGCCGCATCTTGCCGCCATCAACCCCTGGGAGGGCTGGACCGATACCTATCGGGAGACGGCGACGCATGGCGGCGTTCCAGACACGCATTTTTGGCCGACTCTCTGGAATCGATGGGGTGCCGCCAGGGGCCAGATCGAAGATCTTGAGGCGGAGACCAAAGAACACCCGCTCTACGACGATTTCTGGCGCTCGAAGGCCGCGGATTTCTCAAAAATCAAAACGCCCGCTTTTGTGGTGGCGAGTTGGACCGACCAGGGCCTGCACACGCGCGGCACGTTCGAGGGCTTCAAGCACATCGCCTCGAAACAGAAATATCTGCTTGCCCACGGTCAGAAGAAATGGGCGCACTATTACGTGCGGGAAAACATGCGGCGCCTGCGCGATTTCTTCGATCACGTGCTCAAGGGCGTCGACAATGACGTAAAGAACTGGCCGAAGGTGCAGATTGAAGTGCGCGAGAGGAACGGCGTCGCAAGCGTGCGCGCTGAAAACGAATGGCCGATCGCGCGCACGCAATATACCAAGCTGTATTTGAACGCGGCCAATGGCCGGCTCCAACCGGCGCCAGTCGCGCAAACTGCCTCAGTCTCTTACGGCGCGGCGGTTCCCGAATTGGCCGAGGCGGAACGCGCGACATTTGAGATAACCTTCGATCGCAACACCGAACTGACCGGCTACATGAAGCTGCGGGTTTTCATGTCGTGCACCGAAGGCGACGACATGGACGTCTTCGTTGGCTTGCACAAGCTCGACGCTGCCGGCGCAGTTGTCCCTTTTGCCTACTACGCGCAGTTCGACGATGGACCGGTAGCGCTTGGGTGGCTACGCGCTTCGCACCGCGAGCTTGACCTGGAAAAATCGACAGAATGGCAGCCGATCCATACCCACACGCGCATCCAGAAAATCGCGCCCGGCGAAATTGTTCGGCTCGACATCGAAATCTGGCCGTCTGCAACGAGTTTCAGATCAGGCGAGACGTTGCGCTTGACTGTTCAAGGTACCGATATCAACCGCTATCCGAAAGACAAAGTGCCAGTCTACTTCCGCCACGAAGCCAGCGCCAATCGGGGGCGGCACATCATCCATTGCGGCGGCGAGCATGAATCCTACCTATTGGTGCCGGTGATCTGAACGAAGTGCTATCGGTTACTGGGCGAGTGATTTGATGTAGGCCTCGACGTCGTCCAACTCCTCTCGTGTCGTCGCGAGATTTGGCATTTTCGGATGCCTTTCCCACAGCCACGCTATGCCCTTTTTGTGAAATTGCTCGCTCACCGCGATCGCGCGGAACGAAGGCGCATTTGCATCGCTCGAAGACTCTCTCGCAACAACGTGACACGTCGCACACACGTGACGGGCGAATTGCTCGCCGCGCCGGGCATCCGCCGAGAATCCCGACGCGCTGTGGGCAACGAGCGCGAGCGCGGCAACAGCAGCCGTCAGAATAGAGCGCCGCATCGTCATTAGCGTATTGTGCGGCGCTCCCGCGCTAACCATGAATGTAGTGCTCAAGTTGATCGATAACGAATTCCTGTTTTGAAATTATACTCTTAAGCAAATCGCCGATGGAGATTATGCCGATGACTTTTTTGCCTTCGAGTACCGGCAGATGACGCACACGCTTGTCGGTCATCAGCGCCATGCATTGCTCGACCGAATGTTCCGGCCTGACATGGACTACGTTTCGCTCCATGATGTCCCTGACGAGCGTGGTGGGCGAAGTTTTGCCTTTGAGAATGACATTCCGCGAATAGTGTCTCTCGGTTATGATGCCGATCAATTCGTCACCATCCATCACAACTAGAGAACCGATGTCTTTTTCAGCCATTCTTGCCACTGCATCAAGCACTGTGGCATCTGGATCAATGGTCCAAAGATTCCGGCCCTTCTGTTCAAGCAGATATTTTACGGTCATATCGCGCCCCTTTCTCCTGGTCCGAACTTTTGGCGCGTCTCGGATTTGATGTTAAAATTTACGCCCTCCCGGATACGCGGTTTTGATCTAGCTCAATGCGGCTGTGACACGGCGCCCGCGGCGGACGGCTGCTTATGGCCCGTCGCGTTAGTTAGCCAATAGGGCGGCGGCCAGGCGTAGAGCGCGGCTCATCCGCGGGCGGTTCCCTCGCCCGGAGGCGCGGGGTCCGGCGCCAGGACCAGCTCCGCGTCGTCGACGACGTAACGGACGTAGCGATAGTCGTGGATGAAGCTGATCCGTCCGTCCGTCCACTCCAGCCACATGAAGTAGCTCGGCTTTACCGCCTGAGGACCGTCGTAGACCGCGATCACCTCGCGGCCATCGAGCCAGGCCGGGGCGAGCCGCACCGGGGCAAAGCCCGCATAGAACCCGAAGAACCTGCCCACTTCGGCGCCGGCGCGCGTTGGGTAGGTCGACTGGTTCAGCCGCACATCGTCGGCCAGCATCGCGCGCAGGCCGTCCCAGTCGTGCCGGTTGAACATGGCAATATAGCGGGTGACGGCGGGTGACGGCGCGCGCGGCGCGGGCTTTGCCAGTGCCTCGGCGTTGATCGCCTTGAGCCGGGTGCGGCCGCGGGCGAGGTGAGCTTTCACCGCGTTGACCGTGAGATCGAGCATGGCGGCGATTTCTTCCAGCGACTGGTCGAGCACGTCCTTGAGGATCAACACGCTGCGCTGCATGGTCGGAAGCTCCACGAACCGCGACACCGCCGTCTCCACCGCCTCCCGCCGCATCAACACCTCCACAGGATCTGGGCTTTCCGGATCGGCAACCTCGTGGGCCGCCTCGATCGGGTCGGCCGCGCGGATCGCGCGGCTGCGCAGCAAGTCCAGCGCGCGATTGTGCGCGATGCGGAACAACCAGGCGCGCAGTGGCGCCGTCTCCTCCAGCTCGTCTAAGGCGACGAAGGCCCGGGCGAAGGTGTCCTGCACCACATCCTCGCCATCGATCACCGAGCCCATCAGACGCGCGCAGTAGCGGTGAAGCTGCGGCCGCAGTTCGTCGGCGAGCGCCCTGAGCTGGGCTTGGCGCGCCGTTGGTGGCGAGGATGGGTCTCCGCTCAAGCCGCCTCTCCCTCCAGGACCGTGATCCCCGTATCGCCCTTCAGCCCGAAGGCCAAGCCCGTGGCGTATTGCGGATCGTCCAAAACCGCAACCAGGTGATCGCCGAACCGGCGGGGCGGCAGCGGCGCGCCAAAGCGGGCGAGGTACACATCGCGTTCGACGCCCAGCAACCGGGCGTATCCGCTCAACCCCTCGTCGCCGACCCCGGTCCCGCCAATGATCTGCAGAGGCAGGATCGCTTGGAAGCGGATACCAAGGTCCTTCCGCTTCGAAATGCCGTTGGCATACTTGGCCATGAACCAGAGCATGCGCTTGGCGCCGGCATACCCGCCCGAAAGCGGCGAACCGTTGTGCGCCGCGCCGCTCGATCCGACCAGGACGCGGCTTCCCGGCTTTAGCGGCAGGTTGAGCGCCGCCTGAAGCCAATAGAGTCCGGCCTTGACATCGGTTTCCCACGTCGCGGTGAAATCGGCCCAGCTTATCTGGTCGAGCGGCCCCATGCGCGGGATCGCGCCGGCGTTCAGCACCAGGATATCGGGGTGGACGTCAGCAAGGACGCGCTGGGCCGCCGTCTCATCCGTCACGTCGGCAGAGATCGTGGCGACGCCGAGCCTTTGCTTCACCGCCGTGAGCGCCGTCTGGTCGCGCGCCACAACGGTCACCTTGGCGCCCTGGTCCACCAGCGCCTCGACGGCCCCGAGGCCCAAGCCTCGGCTGCCGCCGGTCACTACGACGATCTTGTCCCTGAGGCTCATCGGTCTGCTCCCATGTCTGGTGTTGAATGTCTCGTGCGTCCAATTTTCGCCGAACGTCTCGGTCTCAAGCCGCGGCGTGGCCAGCGCGCTTATTCCCAAGAATCGAGCTTGATTTCGTTTGGCCAGGGCGCGCCTTTGCCGGTTTCGAGCAGCGACTTCAGGCTCAGCAGAAAAACCGCCCACTTGGTGCTGCAATGGTGCATGAACTCGACCGGCTCCTTCCAACCCTGGTGTTTGAACAGGATGATGGTCCACTCGCCTTGCTGTTTGAGGTCAAAGCTTATTTTGGTGCCGATCCATTCTTCCGGCCCGTCGACCACTTGCCAGAGCACGTGGGTGGCGGGGGCAAGCTCGAGAACCTTCATGTCGAAGCCGCCATTGCCGAAGCGGAATTTCAGCACGCCGCCGACTTTGCTTTCGCCTTCTGTGTCGGTTGTCCACCAGCCGGAAAGACCTTCGCGCGTGGTCAATGCCTTATAGACATCATTCAGTGACGACGATTTGATTCCGACTTTGTGTAAAATATCGACCATGTGATCTCTCCTTGGGTTCCACTCTTTCGCGAGCGTGGGACCAGCGAGGCTCAATCGACCTCCTGGACCTAGAACGTTCGGGGCCGCGGGAAAGAGTCACCCTGGCTCGCGAGACGCCGCGATCGCCGTGGCTCCTTTGACGCGCCTCGAACGTCTTCACCTGCGAGCGCCGCTCTCGCGCCCCTATCCGATTGATCTGCTGACGAACAAAAAGATGAAAAGCTGGTTGTGAATCCTTGACCGGGTTAGAACACCGCCGACGGGACTGGCAATCATTTTGCGGCGCACCATATGCCTTGCATCGCCTCGGCAATTCCGTCCGGAGAACCGCTATGGCGGATAGCCATTCGCGCAGGCTCGCAGCGATCTTGGCCGCCGATATCGCCGGCTACAGCGCCCTGATGGGCGCTGACGAAGCGCGCACTGTAAGCGACTTAAAAGGTCACCAGGCCGTGGTGCTGCCGATGGTAGGCGACTTCGGCGGACGGATTATCGATACTGCGGGTGACGGCATCTTGGCCGAGTTTTCCAGTGTCGTGAACGCGGTCGAATGCGCGGTCGCCATCCAGCAAACGATGGCCGAACGCAATACCGTCGTCGAGCCGGCGCGGCGCATGCAGTTTCGCATCGGCATCAACCTCGGCGATATCATCTACGACAGCGAGCGCATTTTCGGCGACGGCATCAACATCGCGGCGCGGCTCGAGGGCATCGCCGAACCGGGCGGCATTTGCGTTTCCGCCAAGGTGCGCGACGAAATCGACGGCAAAGATGAATTTTGCCTATCAGGATCTCGGCGACCGCCAGCTCAAGAACATTGCCCGGCCGGTGCGGGCGTACGGCATCCGCCTTGACGCTGCTCCGGCACAGCCCGCAGCCGCGCAGCCGGCGCCTCCGCTACAGCCCGACGACAGGCCGTCGATCGCCGTGTTGCCGTTCACCAACATGTCCGGCGATCCAGAGCAGGAATACTTCTCCGACGGCATCAGCGATGACATCATCACCGATCTGTCGAAGATCGCCGGGCTGACGGTCATCGCGCGTAATTCGAGCTTCACCTACAAGGGACGCGCGGTCGACGTCCGCACTGTCGGCCGCGAGCTTGCCGTGCGATCGGTGCTCGAAGGCTCGATCCGCCGTGCCGGACAGCGCGTGCGCATCACTGCGCAGCTCGTCGACGCCGCCACCGGCGGGCATGTCTGGGCCGAGCGCTACGACCGCGACTTAACCGACATCTTTGCGGTTCAGGACGACGTCACGCAGCGCATCGTGCAGGCGCTGAAAGTGACTCTCAGCCCGGCCGAGAACGCGCGGCTTGCCGACAGCGGAACGTCCAACATCGAGGCCTACGATTGTTATCTTCGCGGCCGCGAATTGCTTAGCGCGCCAGCAGGAATTGGGAAGACCAAGAACCGTGAGGTGCTTACACAGTCGACAAAGTTCTTCATGAGGGCAGTGGAACTCGACCCCAGCTATTCGCAAGCCTATGCAGGGCTAAGTATGGCGTACAATCTCGACTACCAGAATCGGTGGAGTGACGATCCTGATAGCTCGCTGCCGCTTTCCAAGCGGTACGCGGAACTGGCGGTCGAAAAGAACCCGAAAGAACCGTTTGCGCGGCTTTGCACGTCGTGGGCGGCGATCTTCGAAAAGGATCTCGATCGGGCGAAGTCCGAGGCAGAGACAGGATTATCCTGCAACCCGAATTACGCCTCCGCCTACGCCGTTCTCGGCACCATTCACACCTACTTGGGACGGCCGCTGGAAGCGATCGCGATGATCGAGCGTGCCACGCGTCTCGATCCCGCCGCGAGCAAGCACTATCTCCACTTCCTCGGCACGGCGTATCTGCTTGCCGGCAACTACGAGACTGCGGCAGCTCTGCTCAGGCGGCGGGTCTTGCTGGTGCCCGGCACGGATTTTAGCCGCGCCATACTCGCTTCCGCTCTTGGTCATCTCGGCGATGTCGATGAGGCCCGTCGCGTCTGGCACGAGCTCAAAGAAATCAATCCGAATTACTCATTCAGAGAACATTTCAGCCGCCGACCCTTCCGGCAAGAGGATGTCGCAACGGTTGCCGAGGGTCTCACCAAAGCCGGATTGCCGAACTAACGGCCGAGGTTGCGTTGCACTTTTGAGCGCTAGAAATACTTCCGGAGTTGGACCCGTACAGCGACATTGTTCGGAACCGGCGCCGTTTCCAGGCCGGTCGCTTGACCGAGACAGGATTGGAGCGCAGCTTCCTCGCCCGGCCGGGCGAGATTATTATGACCACCTCACGGACTGCTTCATGTGCATGCGGGCAACTGCGGGTGACTGTCGGCGGCGAGCCGGCTCGGGTCGGCATTTGCAACTGCACCCAATGTCAAAGGCGGACGGGCGCGGCCTTTGCGGTCGGCGCGTTTTTCCCGAAAAGTCAGGTTTCAGCCATCGAAGGCGCGCACAAAGCGGTGCCGCGTTCATCCGACGCCGGGCGCAATCTCGAATATCACTTCTGTCCCGAATGCGGCTCGACGGTATTTTGGTATCTGGACGCGGCACCCGAGCTTGCTGCGATCGCGGTTGGCTGTTTCGCCGACCCGACGTTCCCCGCGCCGACGCGAGTAATTTGGGCGGCGCATAAGCTCCGCTGGGTCGAGTTCCCGCCCGGAATGCCGGTCCTGGACGCTCAGCCATAAGCGTTCCGGGTCTCGTTAGGCTGCGAGCCATCCTCCAATCAATCGGCCACTGTCAGGCTTGATTGTTATGCCGGCCCTGAGATCGGCAAAGTTACTTGGGACTTGGACCGCCGATACTTCGACTCACGAAATGCCAGCCGACTGCGAAAACATAGCCGATTAAACCCAGCGCCGACCCGGCGGAAAGGATGACACCTTCCATGTAGTGATCTCCGGCGCCAAAACTGAAAGGACTGACTTTCTCGACGATAAAGCCGCCGCCGATACCCGCTACGAGAAGCAGTCCGAACATGGGGCGTCCAATCTGTCGCCGATCAACGGCCGCAAGTAGAGCGCCGATCACGACGATTGCTGCCCAAACGACGTAGCGCATCAAGTCCGGAGACAACTTCATCTGTGGGCTCTCTATCTCGGAAGCGAGATTGGGAGCATACATCGTCGTGCAGTCTGTGGAGCGAGCGTCTTATTTCTTCCGCCGATAAAGCCCGCTGAACGTCACCCCAGCGCCGCCGCAACCGTTGTTGTCTTCGACCAGCAGCCACGGGCCGATGCGCTGCATGCGCACGCGGCAGCCTTGTTCTTCCATGTTATCGAGCGCGACGCTGCCGTCGTTGACGAAGGCGATGGTGTCGTTCTGCGGTGTCGCCTGGGCCTCGACTACGCCGTTATTGGTAGCTTGCCCGACCGGTATGAGCATCACGCCTTCAATGTGCAATTTTCCGCCGTCACCGGGCGTGATCTCAACGCCGCCACCAGGGTGGTGCCAAGTGCCGAGCCAGTCCGAAATCTTCGGTGACGCCATCGGCGCGACCGGCGTCAGCGCCGCGCGCGGCAGCCAGCCCGTGGCCCAAATATTCTTTTTCACCTGGTAGGAGATGCAGGTGAACGCGCCCAGCGTCTTGCCGGTGAGCACGAGGTCGCCGGTGACGAGGTAGGACTTCTTCCGGCAAGCCTCGGTCGCCGCCGGGCAGGTTTCTGCCTTGAAATCATCGTCGTACCGGCTCTTGACGAAGTTGACGCGCGGCTTGGCCATCACCTTCTGGACGACCACCGCCCGCTTGTCGTCCCATTCGAAGCCGATGCAATTGTGTGGATCGTCAGGGTCGTACGCCGACGCCGATCCTGCTGTCAGGACCGCAAAAAGCAGCACGGCAGGCCCAATCCGGCCACACCTCCCAGCTCGCATTTCGACCCCCCTATCATTTGCGAACAGGTTTGCTTCGCGTATCGTCGGCGAATTTGGTTCAAGGACGGTTTTCGACGAAGCTGACGTAAACCGGAGCTGGGCACCGCTTGCTTGATGAGATACCGCCTAGCTCGTTATTGGCAGCCGGTAGGCACGCTTCGCGGCATTGAAGAACAGCTCCGCTTTCTCGTCGGCACTGTAGGAAGCCGCGAGCTTCTTGAACGCGTTCCACATCACGCCATAGCCGTAATAGCGCTTGTCGACCGGGAAATTGCTCTCGAACATCGCGCGCCGGACACCGAACGCCTCGATGCAGGTTTCGACGTACGGCTGCCAGGCCTTGACCAGATCGTCGGAGGACGGCGGCACCTCAAGCTTCTCAAAGCCGAAGCCGAGGAAGTGCATTCCCATGCCGCCGAGCTTCACAACAACATTCGGGCATTTGCCGAGGTCACGGATGTTGCGCCGCCAGTCCTTGAAGACTTCGTCGCTGCGGCCGGCATAGACGCCAATGCCAAGCGGCGCGCCGATATGATTGAGCACGATCAGCGTATCGGGAAAGGTGCGCGCCAGGTCGGCAAGCTCGGGAATTTGCGTGTGGTAGAGTAAGGCGTCGAAGGAAAGTATGTAGCGGGAAAGCCGCGCGAAGCCCGAGCGGAACTTGGCATCGAGCAGCAGGCCTTTCGGAAAATCCATAGGCGTCGATTTGATCGACTTGTCGGCATCCCACACCGAGCAATAACGAATGCCCTTGAAGCGCTCGCCGCCGGCGCGCAGATGCGCCTCAAGCACGGCGTCGACCGCGGCGCCCATGAACAGATTGGCAAAGCTGACGATGCCGGCGCAGATCCGCGCCGGGCCGTAAACGCCGCTTGCGCTCATCGCCGCGATGCCGTTGACGAATTCGGTCTCGCCGATCGGCGCGAAATTCGGATCGCCGTCGGCGCGATACATCGAATCGCATTGCAGGAAGACGGTGGCGCGGACGTTGTGGCCGCCGGCATCGATATCGGCCTTGACGTCGTCGAACAGATAGCGCGCGCCGCCGCGCTCCCACAGATGATGATGCGGATCGATGATCGGCATCGCCGGATCGATCGGCTCTTCCCGGCGCTTGGCGAGCCAGTCCTCGCGCACGTCAAACAAGACCTTCTTCTCGGTCTCGGTCTCGCCGATCTTAACGCCCAGCACCTGCATGACTTAGCGCCTCCCGCAAACGTATTGTGCTCGCAGATCCGCTGCTCGCGGGTGCGCGATCATGAAGTCGAGCACCGCCCGCACTCCTTGGTCGTAGCCCACGAACACACAGGCGATGGCCGACGGCGGCCGGATTTGCAACTACGCGGACATGCCGACCAGGCTGTGGACTCGTAAAGTAGGCTATCCCGCGAGCGATGTCTGTTTGCTTTTTCGGCCGTCGCCGGGCCTTATCGTCGTAGTCCGATGCCAGCCCCGAAGCGGCGGTAACGAGCTGAATGTCAACGACCTATCCCGCAGAATTTCGTCCACTCGATGCGCCCGCGATTGCGCTGATCGTCGCGCTATGCCTGTCCTGGGGTTTCGACCAGGTTGCGGTCAAGCTCGCTATCCACGACATCCCGCCGTTACTCCAGTCGACGGCCCGTTCATTCATTGCCGCACTTCTGGTCGCGACATGGGCCCGGCTGCGAGGGATCGCTCTGTTCAAACGCGACGGCACTTTGCCGGCCGGGATAGTCGTCGGCGTGCTGTTCGCGCTTCAATTTCTGCTGGTCTATCGCGGTCTCATTTGGACGACGGCGACCCGCGGCGTGTTGTTCATCTACCTGTCGCCGTTCTTCGTCGTAGTCGGGTCACGCTGGTTCATCCCCGGCGATCGTTTTCATGTCTCGCAATGGCTGGGCCTGCTGCTGTCCTTCGTCGGCATCGTCATCGCCTTCGGCTTGCCGACCCCGGCCGCCGATCCGCACCAGATACTCGGCGATGTTATGATGGTCGGCGCCGCGGCGGCTTGGGCCGCGACAACGCTCCTGATCAAGGCGAGCGCGCTCAACCGCGTCAGCCCCGAGAAGACCATGCTCTATCAACTGGTGGTCTCGGCGCCGCTGCTTGCCGTCGGAGCCCTCGTATTCGGCGAACGCATCAACGCAATGCCGTCGGCGCTCGCGCTCGGCGCGTTGGCTTATCAGATCATTTGGGTCGTGAGCGTCACCTACGTGCTCTGGTTTGCGCTCATCGTGCGCTATTCGGCCACGCGGTTGTCGGTGTTCACCTTTCTGACCCCGCTATTTGGCGTCGCTGCCGGCCACCTGGTTCTCAACGAACCGCTGACCCTACCCTTCGCCGCGGCGGTGACACTGGTCGCCTTGGGCTTGGTGTTGGTGAACCGCCGCGGTGAAACAATATAGGGCCCGTCATCTGCTGATGGCGGCCGGCGTAACAACAGCCTCATCCCACGATCCGTGCCGCCGCCGGCGTGTGATACCGACCTGCCGCTGTGCCCGGAGCACGGCCCGCCGCCTTGAACGCCGCCAGCAGCGCGCGCTGCAGGGCGGTAAGGTCGTAGGGTTTCTGCAGCACTTCGAAGCCCTCGCGCACCGCGTCCTGCGCGCTCGAACTATAACCGGTGGTCAACAGCACTATGATGCGTGGAAAGCGCGAGCGCAGGAGTTTCGCCAGCTCAAGGCCAGTGAGACTGCCGGGCATCAAAATATCGGAGAAGACGAGATCGATATCGCCTTCGCGCTCGATACGATCGAGACCATCCTGCGCGCTCATCGCCTCCTTCACCGTGAAGCCAAGGTCGGCGAAATAGCCGCGAGCAACCTCGATGACTTCGGCATTGTCCTCGACCAACAACACCGTAGCCGCCGGCAGCCCCGCCGCAATGGCGGGAGACGGTTCTTGCAGCTGCGCCGGCGCCTCGAAGCTGCGCGGCAGGAACAGAGTAATCGCGGTGCCGCGCTTGACGGTGCTGGTGATGGTGGCGGCGCCGCCGGACTGCCTGGCGAATCCATAAACCTGGGAAAGCCCGAGCCCGGTGCCCTTGCCGACGTCCTTGGTGGTGAAGAACGGCTCGAACACCCGCGACAGCACATCCGGCGGGATGCCCTCCCCGGTATCGGCGATCCTGATGGCGACGAAGTCGCCGCTCAAGCCCTCTTCACCGGATTTGCCGCGCAACACGATCAGCTTGGCGGTGATGGTCAGCGTTCCGCCCGATGGCATGGCATCGCGTGCATTGAAGGCGAGATTGAGTAAAGCGAGCTCAAGCTCGCTCGGGTCAACCTTGACCAAGCAGGGGCGCCTCGACGTGAGCACGCGGATTTCGATGTCGCCGCGCAACGAGCGGCTCAGCATGTCCTTGAGTTCCGACAGCCACTCGGTCAGATCGATGACGCTCGGCTGCAACGTCTGCCGCCGCGAGAACGACAGCAGTTGCCGGGTCAGGCTTTCGCCGCGCTGGGTGGCGCTGGTGATGGCATCCAACAGCCGGACCTGCTTCTCGTCGCTGATATCCCGGCGCAGGCGGTGCACGCTGCCGCTCACGACCATCAGCAGGTTGTTGAAGTCGTGGGCGACGCCGCCGGTCAATTGCCCGATTGCTTCGAGCCGTTGCGCCTGCCGCAGCGCGCCCTCGGCCATTTCGCGGCGCTCCGCCTCTTCGTAAAGCCGGCGCGTGCGGCGCAGCGCCACCCAGAGCACGGCGAAGATTAGAAGGGTGGCGGGCAGGCCGAAGACCAAATGCACCGCCGCGCCCGATAGCCACTCGGCGCGCAGCGCCTCGGTGGTGACCCCGGCAAGAGCGTAGACCGGGAATCCCGGAAGCTTACGAAAACCGACGCGGCGCGAAACGCCATCGATTTCCGAATTGGCCGTATAGAGACCTTGGCCGATACCCTGGGCGATGGTGCTTCGGAACGTACCCGCCGGACGAAGCCGGCGCGAGCGATCCTCGAGCGCGGGAAAACGGGCAAGATATGCGCCGTCGTCGCGGATCAGAGCGTAGAAGCTGCCGGGCGTCTGGCCGATCAGCTCGTAGAAGTCCTCGAAGTAACTCGGCCGCACCGCCACCGCGATCACGCCGTTGAACGAGCCATCAGGCGACTCCAGGCGATGCGAAAGATCGAAAATGTCGGTGACGATACCCGGCAGGCGCGGCGCGCGCACGTCGCTGACATAGGTCCCGGAATCATTGTCGCGCTGAACCTGGAAATAATCCCGATCGCTGAAGTTCTTGTCGGCAGGGACGGATGCAAGCGCGCTCGTCGCCAATGGCCGGCCATCGCGGCCGATCAGCAAAATGCCCTGCAGCTGCGGCATGGTGGCGACAATGCTGGCGAGCCGTTCGTGCAGGCGCGGTTGATCGACGCGAATGTCCTCATCCGACATACCGCGCACGATCTCGTTGACTTCTGCAAACGTGCGATCGACCGTCTGCAGGACCTTAAGCGCCTGCTCCTGCATCACATCGAGCGAGCGAACGACGCGCTCGTCGGCGACGCTGTGGATGTCTCTGTAACCCGACCAACAGGCGTAACCAAACAGGGCCGCCGGTAAGACCACCGAGGCGACCATCATCGATTGCAGCAGGCGAGTGGCCGATTCCCGTGCGCTGCTCATTGACTGCCAAGTCCCGGCTGGTTGAGCCAAGCTCCGGCGATTTAGTGGTATCGGAGTGTTCCACATTTTGCCGACGTAAACGAGGCACGATTTGGCCGCGGCCGATTGCAATTTCGTGAGGACAATGCCACGGCAAGGCCCGAAAACGGCCGCATTTAACGGGCCGCGAGTTCCCCCGCGCGAACGTCATTTAGCGGCTGAGCCGATCACATGCTCCGCGAGGCACCAGGTCTGGATTGCTTCGCCGCTATTCTTCGCAGTGGCGAGAGTGGCCGCGCTTACTCCGGCTTGAAATTCATCGCCACGCCGTTGATGCAGTAGCGCAGATGCGTCGGCGGCGGCCCGTCATCGAAGACGTGACCGAGGTGGCTGCCGCAGCGGCTGCAATGTACTTCGGTGCGCACCATGCCGTAGGCATTGTCGGTCGAGGTTTCGACCGACCCGTCGACCGGATCATTAAAGCTCGGCCATCCGGTGCCGCTCTCGAATTTCTTTTTGGATGCGAACAGCTCTTGGCCGCAGCCAGCGCAATAAAATGCACCGGCGCGCTTCTCGTAATTGAGCGCACAGCTCCCCGGCGGCTCGGTGCCGTGGGCGCGCATGATCTGAAACTGCTCTGGCGTGAGGAGCTTGCGCCATTCCGCGTCGGTATGGGTCACGGGATATTGTTTGCTGTCCAGTTTGGTATCCATGGCTGTGCGGCCCGTCTGCTGGTGGGTGGGATAATTCCACACCGTCAAACGTAATCAATAAAAGGCAAAGCGCAATCGCACTGCCCGACTGCGAAGGATGGGCACAGGCGCGTTACGGCAGCTTGTCGAAGCCTTCGCCGAAGCCCTTCAGGCTCATCGGGAAGCCGATGCCTTCCTCGGGCGTCTGGAAAATGATGAAGGTC
The DNA here is from genome assembly GCA_963831165.1 of uncultured Alphaproteobacteria bacterium. GTDB lineage: Bacteria > Pseudomonadota > Alphaproteobacteria > Rhizobiales > Xanthobacteraceae > BOG-931. Next base: position 28,102 of record CAWHPC010000023.1, on the reverse strand, counting down.
GAGGTCTGGCCGTTGCGCAGCTGATCGATCAGCTTGTCGTCCATGATCACTTCGGCGACGCAGCCATTGGGGAGGCAGCGTACGAAGCCGGCCCGGCCAACGTCGTTGTTGTCGATCTTCAAGCCGAGACCCGAAGGGAGCAACACGCCGAGCGGAGCGACAACGCGCATCAGCCGGCTCTTCTGGTCGGTGGTCTTGAGCACGATCACAGTCAGTCCGACGTTGGGCCGGTCTTCGGCGGTCACGCTCTGCATCAGCGCGCATTGCTCGTTCTGTGCACCGGGCGGCGTATCGCAGCGGATTTGCCAGTCGCCATGAACGGCGCGGACCGCGCCTTGCGCGAAGCCTTCGCTGCGGCCCGCTGCAAGGACTGCAATCACGATAGCGGCTCCGCCGAGCGCCGTGGCCATTGGCCGCAGCACGCGCTCGACCTTGCGAAAGAACATGATCGTCTTCCCTAGGCTGCGCCCGCCGCCCCGCCACCGGCCGGCTTGTTCGGCGCGAATCAGGAACCGCAGGCCGGTTGCCATCGGGCCTGCCTACATGGCGAGCCCACGCTGTCAAGGTCGATGAAAATCAAGCCATTGTGGCCGCGCGAAGGAAGCCAAACTCAACCGCCGCGCAGCCCTCGGATGCGCTGCGGATAGACTCGCACAGATGGTCAAGAGTGCATTGCGGTACAGCGCGATTTGTGGTTTGAGGGGTTTGACCCCCGCCGATGCCCGTCAAGGACCAGACCGTGGCACAACCCGTCGGCAGCAGGCAGCGTCGGGCCGGCGCCGTCGCGCTGCAGACACGCACTTCTTGCATGTTTCGGATCGCGCGGCGCCGTTTGGCGAAGCCCGATGACGAGACTGACTGAAGGAACGAGGAGCCGAGAAACGATGCCGCAATTCGCACGCCTGACTGCCTCTGCATTGACCACGGGCGCTGTGCTCGCGAGCGCGGGACCGGCGCTCGCCGGCGTCGGCCAGCCGTCGCCCTGGCAGCTCGGTCTGCAGGACGCAGCCTCCCCGGTCATGGTGGATATCGTCTGGTTTCATGATTTCCTGCTTTGGGTCATCAGCGCCATCGCGCTCTTCGTCCTGGTTCTGCTTGCCATCATCGTGCTGCGTTTCAACGCCCGCGCCAATCCGACTCCCTCCCGCACCACCCACAATTCGCTGCTTGAGGTCGCGTGGACCATTCTGCCCGTCGTTATTCTGGTGGCGATTGCGGTCCCCTCTTTCCGGCTGCTCTTCCTCCAGCTCGACGAACCAAAACCGGACGTGACCGTGAAAGCTACCGGCAAGCAGTGGTTCTGGAGCTATAGCTATCCGGATAACGGAGATTTCGAATTCGACTCGCTCCTCGTTGCCGACAAGGATCTCAAGCCCGGCCAGCCGCGGCTCCTCACCGTCGACAATGAATTGGTGGTGCCGGTGAACAAGGTGGTGCATGTGCTGGTTACCGGCGCTGATGTGATCCACTCCTTCGCCGTGCCGTCATTCGGCATCAAGATCGACGCCGTGCCGGGGCGGCTCAACGACACCTGGTTCAAGGCGACGAGCGAGGGCCTGTTTCACGGCCAATGTTCCGAACTGTGCGGCAAGGACCACGCCTTCATGCCGATCACGGTTAAGGTCGTCAGCGAGCCTGAGTTCAACGACTGGGTCGCGAAGGAAAAGAAGAATGCCGGGCTCGATCGCGCCCCTCCGACCGCACTGGCGGCGAGCAGCGCGCCGGCGCATTAGACTAATAGCCGAAAAGAACACGCGCCAACTCAGGACCCGACAATGGATACGATGACACACGCGGCACGCGGCGACGATAGCGGACACGCCATTCCGCACGGCTGGCGCCGTTTCGTCTATTCGACGAACCACAAGGACATCGGCACGATGTACCTGGTGTTCGCGCTCATTGCCGGCGTGATCGGCGGTATCTTCTCGATCCTGATCCGCATCGAGCTGATGTATCCCGGTCTGCAGATTTTCCACGAGACGCATTATTTCGACGTCATCGTTACCGCCCACGGTTTGATCATGATCTTCTTCATGGTCATGCCGGCGATGATCGGCGGCTTCGGCAACTGGATGGTCCCGCTGATGATCGGCGCGCCGGACATGGCGTTCCCGCGCATGAACAACATTTCGTTCTGGCTGTTGCCCGCTTCGTTCGCTCTGCTGGTGGCGTCGATGTTCTTCGAGGGCGAGCCGGGCGCCAACGGCGCCGGGACCGGGTGGACAATCTACGCTCCGTTGTCGACCTACGGCCATCCCGGCCCCGCGATGGATTTCGTTATTCTGTCGATCCATCTCGCCGGCGCGTCGTCGATCCTGGGCGCCATCAACTTCATCACCACCATCTTCAACATGCGCGCGCCCGGCATGACCATGCACAAAATGCCGTTGTTCGTGTGGTCAATTCTGGTCACCGTATTCCTGCTGTTGTTGGCGCTGCCGGTGCTTGCCGGTGCCATCACCATGCTGCTGACCGACCGAAACTTCGGCACCACGTTCTTCGATCCGCATGGCGGCGGCGATCCGCTCCTGTTCCAGCATCTGTTCTGGTTCTTCGGTCACCCGGAAGTTTACATTCTTATCCTTCCGGGCTTCGGCATGGTCAGCCAGATCGTGGCGACGTTCTCGCGTAAGCCGGTGTTCGGCTATCTGGGCATGGCCTACGCCATGGTGGCGATCGGCGGCATCGGCTTCGTCGTCTGGGCGCACCACATGTACACTGTCGGCATGTCGGCGAGCGTGCAGGCGTACTTCATCGCCGCCACGATGGTGATCGCGGTGCCAACCGGGGTGAAGATTTTCTCCTGGATCGCCACGATGTGGGGCGGTTCAATCGAATTCAAGACGCCGATGCTGTGGGCTATGGGATTCATCTTTTTGTTCACCATCGGCGGCGTCACCGGCGTGGTGCTGGCCAACGCCGGCGTCGATCGGGTGTTGCAGGACACCTATTACGTCGTCGCTCACTTCCACTACGTGCTGTCGCTCGGCGCCGTGTTCGCCATTTTCGGCGGCTGGTACTACTGGTTCCCGAAGATGAGCGGCTACATGTACAGCGAGTTCGTCGGCAAGCTGCACTTCTGGCTTACCTTCATCGGCGTCAACCTGGTGTTCTTCCCGCAGCACTTCCTCGGGCTCGCCGGCATGCCGCGCCGCATCGCCGATTATCCCGACGCGTTCGCCGACTGGAATTTCATCTCCTCGATCGGCTCGTACATTTCCGGCCTCGGCGCGCTGGTGTTCTTCTTCGGCCTGGCACAGGCCTTTGCCCGCAAGGTGCCTGCAGGCGCCAACCCCTGGGGCGCGGGCGCGACCACTCTCGAATGGACGCTGCCGTCGCCGCCGCCCTTCCACCAATTTGACACGCTGCCCCTGATCCGATGAGCGTCACGGTTTCGCGCGTCGAGCCCAGCATCGCGGGTGTCGGCGATTATCTGGAGTTGATGAAGCCGCGGGTGATGTCGCTTGCGGTGTTCACGGCGTTCGTCGGCCTGCTGATCGCGCCGACCCACCTGCATCCGGTTATTGCATTCACGGCGCTCATTTGCATTGCGGTGGGAGCCGGCGCCGCAGGCGCCCTCAACATGTGGTACGATGCCGATATCGACGCGCGCATGTCCCGCACTGCGGCGCGTCCGGTTCCGGCCGGGCGCGTGGCGCCGGGCGAGGCTTTGGCTTTCGGCGTCACGCTTGCCGTCGGCGCGGTGGTCGTGCTCGGGCTTCTGGTCAACGTGATCGCTGCCGCCCTGCTCGCGGTGTCGATTGGTTTCTATGTCCTCATCTACACGATGTGGCTCAAGCGCTCGACGCCGCAGAATATCGTGATCGGCGGCGCGGCGGGTGCGCTGCCGCCAATGATCGGCTGGGCGGCGGCGACCGGCGGCATCGCGATCGAGCCGGTCTTGCTCTTCCTCATCATCTTCTTCTGGACGCCGCCGCACTTCTGGGCGCTGTCGCTGTTCCGCTCCGAGGATTACGCGCGCGCCGGCGTGCCGATGTTGCCGGTCGTCGCCGGCGAGGCGGCAACGCGGCGCCAGATCTTGTTCTACTCCCTCATCCTGGCGCCGCTCGGCGCTGCGCCGTGGTTTCTCGGCTATGCCGGCGCGATCTTCGGGATTGTGGCGGTCACAACCGGAGCCGCCATCGTCGCCTTGGCGTTTCGAGTTCACGCCGAACAAAACGGCCACGTTGCCTCTAAACAGATGTTCGCCTTCTCGATCCTTTATCTGTTCCTGTTGTTCGCGATGCTGCTGGTCGACCGATTGTCCGCAGAGCTGATCGGCCGGTTCGTGGCATGACAACGAGTGCGGCTATGAACGAAAACAGCCCCCCTCCTTCCGCTCCCCCGCCTGCGGGGAAAGGTGAGGTGGGGATCAGGCTCACCGAACAACAGTTGCGCGCCCGCCGCGCGCGCTCAATCGCGATTGCGGTCTCGCTTGGCGTGCTCGTGGTGCTGTTCTACATCGTGACGCTGGTGAAGGGGCCGGGAGTGCTGGTTCGCCCGCTATGAAATCAACAGCCCAATGAGAACGGAAACTCCGGATACGCCGCCCAAGCTGCGCCGCGACGTTCTCGTCGCCTTCAGCTGCGGCGGCCTGGTGGCGGCGATGGTTGGCCTGTCGTTCGCCGCGGTGCCGTTCTATTCGTGGTTTTGCCGCACCACCGGGTACGGCGGCACCACGCAGGTGGCGAAGGCCGCACCGACACAGATTTCCGACCGTACCATCACGGTACGGTTCAACTCCAATGTCGCCGCCGGACTGCCGTGGCGGTTCGAACCCGAACGCCGGACCATCGACGTCAAACTCGGCCAGGTCGTCACGGTCTACTATGCCGTCACCAACGAGGCCGCGCGTGTGACCGCCGGCCAGGCCGGCTACAATGTCACTCCCACGACTGCCGGCATCTATTTCGAGAAGATCAACTGCTTCTGCTTCACCGAACAGATCATGAAACCGGGCGAGAAGCGCGACATGGCGGTGGTTTTCTACGTCGATCCGAAGCTTGCCGACGATGCGGAGCAGGACGGCGTCAAACTCATCACTCTATCCTACACCTTCTATCCGGTGCGTGTCCCGGATCAGGCGGCGGCGGAAACGCCGGTAAAGTCCGGCCGTATCTAGAGGCAACAAAGCGGCGCGCCCGATCCTTAAGGTCGCGCCAACGTGGAGATGACGACTATGGCTGATGCTGCACACGCCAAACCGCACCACGATTACCACCTGGTCAATCCCAGTCCGTGGCCGGCGGTCGGTGCCACTTCGGCATTCATCACCGCTTTCGGGCTGATCCTGTGGATGCACCACGTTGTCGCGTACGCACCGATCATTTTCGGCATCGGTGGCATCGGCATCGCCTACACTATGATCGTCTGGTGGCGTGATGTGATCTTCGAAGCCGAAGTCGAGCACGACCATACCCGCGTGGTACAGATCTCGCACCGTTACGGGATGATCCTGTTCATCGCCTCGGAAGTAATGTTCTTCGTCGCCTGGTTCTGGGCCTACTTCAACACCGCCTTGTTCCCGGCAGAACTGAAGGACGTGGCCCGGACCGCATTTCTCGGCGGCGTTTGGCCGCCGAAGGACATTCACACCTTCGATCCATGGCACCTGCCGCTTCTGAATACGCTGATCCTGCTCACCTCCGGCACCACAGTGACGTGGGCGCATCACGCACTGCTCGAGAACAACCGCAAGGGACTGATTTGGGGCCTCGTCTGCACCATCGTTCTCGGTCTCACCTTCACCTGCGTGCAGGCTTACGAGTACGCACACGCCGCGTTCCACTATTCCGGCAACATCTATGGCGCCACATTCTTCATGGCGACAGGATTCCATGGCGCCCACGTCATCATCGGCACGATCTTCCTGATCGTCTGTTTGTTCCGGGCGGTCGCAGGGCAATTCAAGCCGACACAGCACCTCGGCTTCGAATTCGCGGCCTGGTACTGGCACTTCGTCGACGTGGTGTGGCTGTTCCTGTTCGCCTGCATCTACGTGTGGGGCTCTGGCGCGCCGCTGCCTGAATAGCAACGGCCAGTCTCCGCTCATTCCCGCGAAAGCGGGAATCCCGTACATGCAGTCCGCTCGTCCCCGCTTGCGCGGGGACGAGCGGATCACGAAATCACTGATATGGAAAAGACAATCGACACGCTTTCAGGATCGATCCTCGCCGGATTGACGTGCGCGTGTCCGCGTTGCGGCAAGGGCAAGCTATTTCGCGGATTTTTGAGCTTGCGGCCGCGCTGCGAGGTTTGCGGGCTTGATTACAACTTCGCCGATGCAGGCGACGGGCCGGCGGTCTTCATCATATTCCTGGCCGGCTTTATTGTCGTCGGCGCCGCGCTGATTACCGAGGTCGTATATCAACCGCCGTACTGGGTGCACGCGGTGCTGTGGCTGCCGCTCATTCTCATCGTCACGCTTGGGCCGCTGCGGCCGATGAAGGGGCTCATGATCGCGCTGCAATACCATCACAAGGCGGCGGAAAGCCGCTTTGGCGCGGGCGAGCCTTGAGCGCAGCAGGACGAACGGCAAAAGCAAAGAAATTGCGATCCTGGCGCAGCCTGCTCATTCCGGCAGTGCTCGCCTTTGCGGTCCTTGTTGCGCTTGGCACCTGGCAAATCGAACGCAAGACCTGGAAAGAGGGTTTGATCGCGACGCTGGCTGCGCGGCTGGGAGCCACGCCCGTTCCGTTGCCGTCGCCAGCAGTTTGGCCTGCTCTCGATCAGGCCAGCAACGAATACCGACGCGTGACATTCAACGCCGAATTCGAGACTGCCGAGCAGGCGTTTGTTTTGGCGAGCGGTGCCGCCTTTCGCCCGGACGTAACGGGGCCGGGCTTCTGGATATTCACCCCGGCGCGGCTTGCGGATGGCGGCGTCGTGGTCGTCAATCGTGGCTTCGTGCCGCTGGCGGACACGAAGACGCCGCCGAATCGGGCGAACACAGGAATAGTCGCTATCATGGGGGTGATGCGCTGGCCGGAAGCAGCGCATTGGTTCACTCCAAAGGCCAATCCCGCTCAGAACATGTGGTTCGTTCGCGACCCGGCCGCCATCGCCGCGGCCAAGGGCTGGGGTCCTGTCCCTCCCTTCTATGTGGAGCAGGAATCTCCGGTGCCGCCCGGTGGATGGCCGCAGCCAGGCAGGCTCGTCCCCAAGCTGCCTAACAATCACCTGCAATACGCTGTGACTTGGTACGGCTTGGCGCTCGTTCTTGTCGTGGTTTTCGTGGTCTGGGCCGTCAAATCCGCGCGCGAGCGACCGGGCGAAGGCGATACTGCAGCCGAATAGAGCGCTTTCGTCTTCCTTGTGAAACGCCCCGCCCTTCTATAATTGTGGCTCTGGTCCGGGACGGGCGGCGCCTTGCCTCCCGCAGCGAACATCTCGGAAAATCAATAAGTTAAGCGTGTCCCGGGCGGCCCGGGGCAGCAGGGAAGCTATCGGTTGCGCCACATCTCAACCAGGGGCGAGGCCCCGGCACTTGGATTTGCCGAGACGATGCTCGCGGGCCTTGCCCGCGACGGCGGTCTTTATGTGCCGGAATCCTGGCCGCGGCTGGATCATGCGAGCATCCTCGGCTTTGCCGGCCGGCCCTATGCCGAAGTCGCCGTCGAGGTGATCCGGCTTTTTACCGGCAATTCCGTCCGCGACGCCGATCTCGCCCGGATAGCGCGCGAAGCCTACGGCAACTTCCGCCATCCCGCAGTCGCGCCGCTTACCCAGCTCGGTGTGAATACCTTCGCACTCGAACTGTTTCACGGCCCGACGCTCGCCTTCAAAGACGTGGCGATGCAGCTTTTGGCGCGGCTGATGGATCATACTCTTGCCGCGCGCGGCGAACGCCGGACCATCGTGGTCGCGACCTCAGGCGATACCGGAGGCGCTGCCGTCGAAGCGTTCCGCGATCGAAGTCAGGTCGATCTGATCGTGCTGTTCCCGCAGGGGCGGATTTCCGCCGTGCAGCGGCGCATGATGACGACTGCGGCGGCCGGCAACATCTACGCCATCGCCGTCGACGGCACCTTCGACGACTGCCAGGCGATCGTGAAGGGGCTGTTCAATCATGCCGCCTTCCGCGAACGGGTACGGCTTTCCGGAGTCAATTCGATCAACTGGGCGCGCATCGTCGCGCAGGCGGTTTATTACTTCACCGCCGCCGTGTCGCTGGGCGCACCCCACCGCAAGGTCGCGTTCACCGTTCCAACCGGAAACTTCGGCGACATTTACGCCGGTTACGTGGCGCAGCGCCTGGGCTTGCCGATCGAACGGCTGGTGATCGCCACCAACCTCAACGACATCGTGCCGCGGACGCTTGCGACTGGAACCTACGAGTTGCGCGACGTGGTGCCGACGACGTCGCCGTCCATGGACATCCAGGTAGCGTCGAATTTCGAGCGGCTGTTGTTCGATGCCTACGATCGCGATAGCAGCGCGGTGCGGGCGCTGATGGACTCTCTGGCGCAATCGCGGCGGTTCACGCTGTCGGCGCGGGCACTGTCGGAGATTCGCGCTCTGTTTACGGCGGATCGCGCCGACGAGGAGGAAGTCGCCGCGACCATGCGCACGGTCAAGCGCGAAACCGGTAATTTTGTCGACCCGCACACTGCGGTCGGCATTGCGGTCGCCGAGAAAGAACCGCGCGATCCCGCCGTGCCGATGGTGGTGCTGGCGACCGCGCATCCCGCCAAATTCCCCGAGGCAGTCAAAGCGGCCTGCGGCGTCGAGCCGTCGCTGCCGGACTGGCTTTCCGATCTCAACCAACGGCCGGAGCGCGTCACGGTGCTGCCGGCGGATCAATTAGCGGTCGAGCGTTTCGTCCTCGCGACAAGTCGAGCCGCGCAGGAAGGAGCGGCAGCATGAGCGTAGCGGTGACGACCTTGAAATCCGGCATCAACGTGGTGACCGATACGATGCCGCATCTCGAGACCGCCTCGCTGGGCGTCTGGGTCAATTCAGGCAGCCGCGACGAACGCAACGATGAGCACGGCATCTCCCATTTCCTCGAACACATGGCGTTTAAGGGCACACGACGCCGCACTGCGCGACAGATTGCTGAAGAGATCGAGGCGGTTGGCGGTGATCTGAACGCGGCGACCAGCGCCGAGAGCACGGCCTACTACGCGCGCGTCCTCAAGGCCGACGTGCCGCTCGCGCTCGATGTGTTGGCCGACATCCTGTCCGAACCGGCCTTCGCCCGAGACGAACTCACGCTTGAACAGAACGTCATCATCCAGGAGATCGGCGCCGTCGCCGACACGCCCGACGATCTTATTTTCGAGCATCTGCAGGCGATCGCGTTTCCCGACCAACCGCTCGGCCGCTCGATCCTCGGCACTGCGAAGACGGTGCGTTCATTTGATGGCGCCAAATTACGCGACTACCTCGCCCGGCACTATCGCGGTCCGGACGTCGTCATCGCCGCCGCAGGCGCCATCGATCATGCCGCCGTGGTCGCTGCGGTGGAAAAGCACTTCGCCAGTTTCAATGGACCCGCCAGCCCGGCGCCGGCGCCGGCGCGGTTCGGCGGCGGCGCTCATGTCGAGAAGCGCGAGCTTGAACAGGTACACCTCGCCCTGGCCCTGCCCGGCCTGCCACAGACCGACCCGACGCTTTACAGCTTGCAGACCTTCACCAACATCCTCGGCGGCGGAATGTCGTCCCGGCTCTTCCAGGAGGCGCGCGAGAAGCGCGGTCTTTGTTACTCGATCTATTCGTTTCATGCGCCCTACTCGGACGTCGGTATGTTCGGGCTCTATGCCGGCACCGACGCCGCCGACACCTCGGAGCTGATGCGGCTCATCGTCGAGGAGATCGTCAATGCGGTCGATACTATTTCGGAAGCGGAAATCGCGCGCTCGAAGGCACAGATGAAGGCCGGGCTCCTCATGGCGCTGGAGAGCTCCGGCGAGCGTATCGGCCAACTGGCGCGGCAGATGATCGTTTGGGGCCGACCCATACCGCTCGACGAAGTGGTGCAGAAGATCGAAGCGGTGACGGTCGAAAGCGCACGCGCTGCCGGACGAGCCCTGATCGCTCGCGGCAAGCCGGCCATTGCCGTGCTCGGGTTGGGGTCGGGACTTGAAAGCGCGGCAGCCATTGCCGAGACTTCTGACCCGCCGGGCCGCATGATGGCGCGATGGCGTTCTTCCGCACCATCAACTTCGCCGAGCCGATACCTTCCGTTGTCGGCGACGGCGTCATATTGCGGACCCCACAAACCACGGACTACGGCGAATGGGCGGCGCTGCGCGAGCAAAGCCGCGAATTTCTGACGCCTTGGGAACCGACATGGCCGGCCGATGACTTGAGCCGCGGCGCTTTTCGCCGCCGGATCAGGCGCTATGCCGAGGATCTGCGGACCGACCAGGGCTATGCGTTCCTGATCTTTCGCAGCTCGGACAATGCGTTGCTTGGCGGATTGACGCTTGCCAATATCCGCCGCGGCGTCGCGCAGGCTGGCAGCCTGGGCTACTGGATGGGCCAGCCGTTCGCCCGCCATGGCTACATGACGGCGGCGGTGCGCGCGGTTATTCCGTTCGCCTTCGGCACGCTGCGGCTGCATCGCATGGAAGCGGCATGCATCCCCACCAACAATGGCTCGATCCGGCTGTTGGAGAACACCGGCTTCGTGCGCGAAGGCTATGCGCGGGAATATCTGTGCATCAATGGCATCTGGCAGGATCACCTGCTCTACGCGCGGTTGAGGGATTCGAAACCTTAAGGCGCGCAGAGTTTTTCCGGAGTCGCGGCGGAATCAGCCTTAACCACGCGACGGGCACCGCCTTGGGATGGCCACGGTTCGCTTGATATAACAACGGGATCGGTGGGTGTAGCGAAGAGTAATGGGGGAATGCCGGGGACTAACCGTCAGAGGCTTTGGCGCAGGCACGCGTGGATCGCGGGCGCGCTGATTTTTGCGCTTCTCGCTGGGGCCTGCTCCGGTGGCGGCGGCCCCGGCATACCTGGCGCAGCGCCCGCAGGCGGCGGGAACGGATTCTCCGGCACAGGCTCGCTCTACGATGTCTTCGCCGGCTCATCGGCAAAAGGGGCACAGACAGTTGCCGGTGCGCAGCCCGACGTTAATTGCCCGCCGGTTGAAGTTCGCCAGGGCGCGTCGACACTGACCATCGGATCAAACGGCAACCAGTCGGCAATGGCGGTAAGGTACCAGGGCGAATTCAGCCGCGAAGCGCGCGACTGCGCGGTCGTCAGCGGCAATATGGTGATGCGGATCGGCATACAAGGGCGCGTCATCCTTGGGCCCGCGGGCGGCCCCGGTCAGGTTGAGGTCCCATTACGCATTGCCGTCGTGCAGGAAACGCCCGGTGGCGCTCGGCCGATAACGACCAAGTTCATCCGCATTCCGGTGACGGTCGCGAGCAATGACAGTAATCCGGTCTTCACCCATGTCGAGGAGGGCGTGACTTTCCCGGTGCCGACGCCGACGTCTTCGCTCGACGACTACATCGCTTATGTCGGCTTCGATCCGTTTACGGCGCAGGCGCAGGACAAACCAAAAGAAAAGCTAGCACCCCGCGCGCGTAGCAGACCCAAAGCCGCACCGTCGGCGAGCGCGAACTGAGTCGGTCGCTCGCCAGCAACTACCGTCATCTCGAGGCGCACGCGTCAGGGTGAGGATGCACCGGTTCACCAGCCGCGCAGGTCGATGATCGCCCCCTTTAGCGCGCGCAAGTCGGCGACCACGGCGCGGGCGCCCACCGCGAGGAGGTCACGGGCGAGGCGGCCCTCGGTCCGGCTGCGTCCGACGAAACCAATCGGCTTCATGCCCGCCGCATTGGCCGCGGCAACGCCGGCAGCCGAATCCTCAACGACAATGCAGTCTGCCGGATCGACCTCAAGACGCTGTGCCGCGAGCAGGAACAAGTGCGGGGCCGGTTTCCCTTCGCTGACGAAATCCCCGGAAAACAGGCGCGGTTCAAAGAACCGCATAAGATCCGTGACTTCCAGGCTCAATCGGATGCGGTCGAGCGCAGAGGACGATGCCACGGCCTTCGGCCCGCGGATCCAGGCGAGCGCGTGAGCTGCGTGCGGAACGGCGCGCAACTCCGCGCGCAGGCGCTCGCGCGTCGCGGCCGCAACTGTCGCTGCAAAATCGGATGGAAGTTTGCGCTTCGTCGCAGCTTCGACAACGGTGCAAATATCCGACAACCGTCGCCCATGAAAGCGGCGCGCCAGAGCATCGGCGGTTACTGCTACGCCGGCCTGCTGGAATGCATCGGCCAGCACGGCATTGGCAATCGGCTCGCTGTCGACAAGCACACCGTTACAATCGAAAATGACCACAGGCCCCCCGATGCACAGGCCGCGTGGGATCGGCCACCCTACCGCCCTGATCGAATCACCCTCAGCAACATACGCGGCGGTGGAGGTAAGCAAAGACCGTCGGCGCGCTACCCCCAAGATTATTCACAAAAGTATCCTGTACCGGCGCGAAGCGGCGGCAGCATGGGTCTTGATGGGTTTGTGGGTTTGGCCGGCTTTGTTCCGGAGCCGGAGCGCCCGGACTAGAGCCCGCCCGCGGCGCTCAATTGAACTTCTTCTTCACGTCTTCGATGCCCTGGGCAAGCAAATCTTCAGCGACTCTGCCCTTGGCTGCAGCGCTGAGGATTTTCTCGGCGGCTGCGACCGCAGTGTCAGCCGCGGCGGCGCGAACGTCCGCGAGCGCCTGCGCCTCGGCCTGGGCGATCTTGGCCTCCGCCATCTTGGTTCGGCGCACGACGAAATCTTCCATCCGCGTCTTTGCCTCGGCGGCAAGGCGCTCGGCCTCTCCCTTGGCGCTGGCGATAATGGCGGCGGCTTCGCCTTCCGCCTCGCGGCCCTTGCGCTCGAATTCGGCGAGCACCGCCTGCGCCTCTTGGCGCAATCGCACCGCCTCGTCGAGTTCGGCCCTGATGCGCGCCTGCCGGGCATCGATGCCGTCGATCACCCGGCGGTGAGCACCGAGATAAACAAGCAAGCCAAGAAAGAGGACGAAGGCAACGGCGACCCAGGCTTCGGCTTCAGGCATGGCGGACCCTGACCTTAATGCTTGGTTGCGTCGCTGACGGCGGCAGCGACATCCTGCGCGCTCGGCACCGTTCCGATCAGACGCTCGACGATCGCCGCGGCGGTCTCCGTCGCGATGCTGCCCACGTTTTGCATGGCGGCCGTGCGGGTGGCGGCAATCGATTGCTCGGCCGCCGCGAGCTTGTCGTGAAGCTGCGCCTCAAGCCGCTTGTTGGTCGCATCGGCTTCGGCCGCCTGCTTTTCGCGCGTCTCGCCGGCAATCCCCTGCGCGCGGCCACGCGCGTCGGCGAGCGCCTTCTGGTAGGCGGCACTGGCCGCTTCCGACTGCTCCTTAAACCGATTGGCCGCTGCGAGATCGTCGGCGATGCGCTTACTCCGCTCGGCGAAGATCGCGCCGATGCGTGGCAATGCGATCCGCGACATCAGCGCATAGAGCAGCAGAAACGTCAGCACCAGCCAGAGCAGCTGCGAGGGAAAGTGTTGCGACTGAAACGGCGGAAACGCGTGCTCTTCCGCAGGCGCCTCGGTATGGGCGGTCGGCTCGGCCATGCGAACGTCAGAGCCCGAACAGGAGCAGAAGCGCAATCAAGAGCGAGAAGATGCCGAGCGCCTCGGTGATGGCGAAGCCGAATATCAGATTGCCGAACTGACCCTGCGCCGCCGAAGGATTCCGCAGCGCCGCGGCCAGATAATTGCCGAAGATGATACCCACGCCGACGCCGGCGCCGCCCATGCCGATACAGGCAATACCGGCACCAATGTATTTTGCGGCAGTCGGATCCATAACAAAGCTCCTTTTCGAGGTTACAAAATCGAGCCGTCAGTGGCTCGGGTGTATCGCATCGTTGAGATAGATGCAGGTGAGAATGGCGAATACGTAGGCTTGCAGGAAGGCCACCAGAAACTCGAGCGCGGTGAGCATGATCACGAGGATCAGCGGCAGCGCCGCGCCGAACCAGCCGGCGACGCCGAAACCGGCAAGCATAATGATGAAGCCGGCGAAGACCTGGAGCGTGATGTGGCCGGCGAGCATGTTGGCGAACAGCCGCACGCTGTGGGAGATCGGGCGCGAGATAAACGACAGCACCTCGATGACGACGATCGCTGGAAGGATGTAGATCGGCACGCCTTTGGGGACGAAAAGCTTGAGGAATCCCAGCCCGTTGCGCCAGAAGCCGTAGATGACGACGATGAAGAACACCGCCAGCGCCAGCGTCGCAGTGACGATCAGCTGGCTCGTCACCGTGAATGAATAGGGAATGAGCCCGATCAAGTTGGCGAACAGCACAAACATGAACAGGGTGAACACGAACGGAAAGAACTTCATTCCCTCGGTGCCCGCCGAGCTGCGCACCGTGTTGGCGACAAATTCGTAGGACATCTCCGCGACCGATTGCAGCCGGCCCGGCACCACCGCGCGCGGTGTCGTCGCGCCGATCAGCAGCGCCGAAACCAGCAGAACGATGATCAGCATGAACAACGCGGAATTGGTGAAATAGATCGGATGACTGCCGATGGTGAACAACGGCGCCATGTTGTGAATCTGAAACTGATGGATCGGGTCGACAGTCATGGTTGCATCGCCGCCGGGCGTAATCTCGCCGTCACTGTTTCCGGCTTCCAGTTGCGTCGTCGCCGGAGGTAGGACCGGGGACGACTCCCGCAGAGCGCATCACGTTGAGTACGCCGGCGACGAAGCCAAGCAAGAGAAATACGATAAACCCCCACGGCGAGATACCGAGCAACCGGTCGATCAGCCAGCCGAGGCCGGCGCCGACCAGCACGCCTCCAACGAGTTCGCTCGAGAGCCGGAAGCCCCTGGCGTAGCCCGATGCAGTCGCGGCCCGATCTCCACCAGGACCATCGGAAGACGTCGGCCCTGCACGCCCGCGCGCCTGGCCGAGACCTTCGCCGAGACGCTGGAGTCTCGCGGAGAGGGCGGCTTCATCGGTGTGCGCCTTGTCACCATCGCCGTTCTCGCGCGTGCCGTCGCTCATCTGTTCGACACTCGCGGCTCGCGGCAATCGAGACGGGCCCGCCCCCTGAAGCCGCGCGGACCTTACTGATTGGGTTCCGCCAAGTCAAGAAACCGTCGTTAATGCTAACACCTTGAAACAATGAGAGATATGGCCCACTTCTGATACCCTTCTGAAGCTCGATTGTGCAGCGCGAAGCGATTACCGCTAAAATACCTGAGGGCGGATGGCGTCGGGGTCTGAGCTGGTCAACAAATGTCGCCGCCTTCCGTTTGGCCCGGTGAGGAAATCATGACCAACACGGCCTTTGCTACCGTCTTCGCCGGGTTTTGTTTGATCGCACCGGCGCTGGCCGATGATGCGACACCGGACAGCGGCGGTGGCCGATACACATTCAACAAAGTGGCCGAAGGTTTCTTGCGGCTCGATACCGACACCGGCGAGGTTGCGGTGTGCAGCCAGCGCACCGTGGGCTGGGCGTGTCAGGCGGTGCCGGAAGATCGAGCCGTACTCGAGAATGAGATCGCGCGGCTGCGGAAAGACAACGCCGCGCTCAAGAAGGATATGCTTGCCCGCGGTCTTCCCTTGCCGTCAGGCGCGATGCCTGAGCCGCCGAGCGTGCACAACGGCGACCGCTTGCCACGACTGGGAAGCAATCCCGATGTCGACCGCATGGTCGCCCTGGTCGGCCGGATGTGGCATCAACTGGTCGACGCCATCGTTCGCGCGCAAAAGCAAGTGCTGAACAAGAGCTGATCGTTACGTGCGTCACACTCTCTCGGCGGTTCGCACGACGCGGGTGGAAACCATCGCCACCGCGGCCCTTATGATCGAAACCCCCGGCGAAGGGTTCTTTGAGATTACCGGCGAGGTCGCGCGATTTCTGAAAGAAAGCAAAGCGCGCGACGGCGCGCTCACGCTTTTTCTCCGCCACACTTCTGCGTCGCTCGTGATCCAGGAGAACGCCGACCCTGACGTGCGCCGCGATCTTGTCACTGCACTTAACCGCCTGGCGCCCACCGATGCCGGCTGGATCCATGAGGTCGAGGGACCGGACGATATGCCGGCCCATATCAAGTCAATGGTCAACGGCGTTTCGCTCGTTATTCCGGTTGTTAGCGGCGCGCTCGCTCTCGGCACGTGGCAGGGCATTTATGTCGCTGAGCACCGTCAGCGTCCGCACCGGCGCGAGGTGACGCTACAATTTCTCGGGTCGGTTTCCTCTTAGCCGAAACAGGCGATAAAGCCGGCCCGGATAGTCTCGAAGAAAACCGCCGTGCCGTAATGGACCCAGAGCCAATCCGTTCCCGCCAGCGCAATAACAATCGCCGCACCGGCCAAAATGAGTACCCGCGATGTTGAACCTGGGGCGATGGTCTCGCGCATCGGCGCTCATTACGCCGGCGCGGCAACGGCGCGCGCAACCGGTTTCTCGACAATCGGCATATTGATCACCGCTGACAGAACACCAAACAAGATCGCCAGCCACCACACCAGATCGTAGGAACCGGTGCGGTCGAACACGATGCCGCCGAGCCAGACGCCGAGGAAACCACCGACCTGATGGCTGAAGAAGGCGAAGCCGCCCAGCGTCGCCAGCCACCGCGTGCCGAACATGACAGCGATAATGCCGTTGGTCGGTGGCACCGTCGACAGCCACATCAGGCCCATGGTCGCGCCAAACACGATGCAAGAGAACGGAGTGACCGGAAACCAGATGAAGGCGCCGATCGCCGCCGCGCGGACCAGATAGATGAATGACAGCAGATAGCGCTTCGGCATCCGGTCGCCGAGCCAGCCGGAGGTGACCGACCCGACGATGTTAAACAGCCCGATCGTCGCCAGCGTCCAGCCGCCGACAGTCGCGGACAAGCCGCGGTCGACGAGATAGGCCGGCATGTGCACGGTAATGAAGGCGAGCTGAAATCCGCAGGTAAAGAAGCCCAGCACCAGAAGTACATAGGAGCGGTTGGCGAACGCCTCGCCGAGCGCTTGCCGCAGCGATTGCGGCGCGGGTCCTTTGGTCACCTCAGCCGCCCGCGTGGCCAGCGCCAGTGAGAGCGGCAGGATGACAATTGAGCCGACGGCGAAGATCACCAGCGTCTGCTGCCAGCCGAACGCGTCCATCAGCCCGACAGCGACCGGCGAATAGAGGAATTGTCCGAATGAACCCGCCGCCGTGCCAAATCCGAAGGCGCGCGAACGCCACTCCTGCGGCAACAGTTTGCCGAACGCCGCCAGCACGATCATGAACGAAGTGCCGGAAAGGCCAAATCCAATCAGCACGCCGGCCGAAACATCGAGCGCCGCAGCGCTGGTCACGTGCGACATCAGCGCGAGGCCGGCGGCGTACATGATCCCGCCGACGCACAGCACCCGACCCGCGCCAAACCGGTCGGCGATGATGCCCGCGAGCGGCTGGCCGATGCCCCACAGCAGGTTTTGCAACGCCAATGCAAAGGCGAATACATCGCGGCCCCAGTGATTAGCCGACGACATCGGCGTCAGAAAAAAGCCGAGAGACGAACGCGGCCCAAAGGACATCAGTGAGATCAGGCAGCCGAAGCCGATGATCAGGAATGGCGTGCGCCAAATGCCCACAAATGCGCCGGCGCTGGGTCGCGACGAAGTTGTGGGGGGCCGATGATTGATGCTGGTCATTTCAGTCCGGTGCAGAAGGTCACGCGAAAGGGCGTGCACTATACGGTCTAGGCTTCACCGGGCCGAATGAAAGTTTCTAATCTCACGAAGAGTTTTTCTTTCGCGTGCCATAAGAACGACGCCCCGCCGGTCAGACGGGGCGCCGCTCGAGTTGCTGCCTTCCGCAACGATTTAATCATCTAAACGGCACAAAACTCCTAATGACGGCGCCGATAGGCGGCGGGCCATAGACTCTGCGCACCGGGGCATGAACCACCTCGGGCTCGCTGTCGGCTATCGGACCGATCGCTTCGAACTTCGCCTTCTGCTCGTCGGATAGCGTTCCATAGAAATCGTTGAGCGAACCGCTCACCGTCTTGACGGCGGCGAGCATAACGTCGAGCCGCTTGTGGACCGCGGCGAGCCGTCCCGGCGGCGTGATCGCGGGTTCTGCTCCGCAGGAGGCCTTCAGCAGATCCGCCGCCGCCTGGGTGTCGGTGTTCTGCAACGCTACCAGACCGGTTCGCTCCGGATCGGTCAGGTGCACCGCTTTGTCGATCTCGCCCGCCGGCAGCTCCATCCCGCCGAGCTGTGAAGGACCGCAATTCTCAGCGGCCATTTCCTCAGGCTTATCTCCGGGCGGACTTTCTCGCGCCGCGCTGGCAAGGGCGTTCACCCGCGCCTTCTGCTCGTCGTTGAGGAGGCCGTAGAACTTCTCCAGCGCCGGCTGCACGATCTCCACCGCCGCGATCATGGCCTCGATGCGTCGCTGCATGGCCGCCATCCGGCCGGGGGCCGTCAGCGCCACCTCGGCCGGGCAGGCAATTTTGATGTCCTGCGTCGCCTTCACGACAGCGAGCCCGAGATCGTCAAGTGCGGCAGCCAGTTCCTCGGTCGGATGGATCGCATCGCGGAATTGGTCGAGGGGCATGCTGGCGATGTCGATGACGTCCTCGCCGCAAGTCAGCGCCAGCTGATCCGGCCCCGCGTAGTAGGCGAACGGCCAGTACAGCCAGAACAGCGGATTGCGAAATGCGCCGGCGAAACCAGCGTGCGCCGAACCGCCATGGCCGCCGCGGCCGGCGTGACCGCCATGGCCACCTTTGCCTTCGTGGCCGGCTTTTGCTTCGTGCCCCCCGCTGTGGCCGCTGTGGCCGCCGGAACTATGCCCGCCCGAGCTATGACTACTACCGTGGCTGCTGCCACCGCCTTTGCTACCACCCGATTTGCTGGCGGCGTATGTTGTGGTCGCCAGTGCAGTTGCTAGGACAAAAACGGCAATCCCTAATTTGATCGACATTTTTCAGCTCCCCGATCGGCGATGAATAGTGGCGTCTTTCCAGCCTACCCGCAAGATTGCGTTCCCGCACCGGCGCGGTGCGCTGCTGCGACGGCAGCTTCTCCTTATTTGACTACTCAAAGATATCGCAATCGGCCACGAAAGCCGTGATGCCCGTCACACTCGTGCTTCGGCGCGAACATTCACCGGCAGCTTGATGGTGAAGGTCGAGCCTTTGCCGAGCTCGGAATCCACCACGATGCGGCCGCCGTGCATTTCGACAATGCGCTTGGAGATGGCGAGTCCCAATCCGGTGCCGCCTTTTTGCTTGGTCAGCGTATTATCGACCTGCTGAAATTCCTCGAAGATTTTCACCTGATCCGCTGCGGCGATGCCGGGCCCGCTGTCGCGCACCGCCAACCGGAATGAGCCGTCGGTGAGCGAAGCTTCGATCGCGACCTCGCCTTTGTCGGTGAATTTGATCGCATTGCCGACCAGGTTAAGCAGTACCTGGGAAAGCCGGCGCTCGTCGCCATGCCCTGCCGGCAAGCTTGGTGCAATCTTTGTTGTCAGCGCGAGATTCTTCTTTGCCGCCAGCGGCTCGACCGCCGCGTACACGCCGTGCACCAGATCGGCGAGCGAATATTCGGACAGCGACAGCGTTAGCTGGCCGGCTTCGATCTTCGACAGATCGAGCACATCGTTGATAAGCCCGAGCAGATGCTTGCCGTTGGTCTGCACCCGCTCCAACACGCCGCGCATCTTCTCCGGCACCTCGCCGTAGATCTCGTCGAGGATCAGCTCGGTGTAACCGAGGATCGCATTAAGCGGCGTGCGCAGCTCGTGGCTCATATTGGCGAGGAACTGCGACTTGTGCCTGCTGGCAATTTCGAGCTCGCGGCCCTTGTCCTCGATCTCGTGGAACAGCCGCGCGTTCTGGATCGCCAATGCCGATTGCGCGGCAAAAGTCTTTACCAGCTCGACGGTGTTTTGCGAGAAGGCGCCGGGCGCCCGGCGGCGCACCACCAGCATGCCGACGACGTCTTCCCCGCGGGTGAGCGGCGCCACCAATCGCGCGCGATAGCCGGCGCGAAGCGAAATCTCGTTCAATTCGTTATGGACTGCATCCTGTAGATCGGCGACCTGAATGGGTTCGGTTTGCTGGAGAGCCAGAGCCACATTCGGCTCGTCCAGGTTGATATGCTGGCCGGCCAACGCGTCGATCAACTCCTGTTCCATGCCGTAAGTGGACCGCAGCCGAAACTCGCGTTGCGCCTCGTCGAATACGTAAATCGCACCGGCTTCGGTGCCGGAGAGCTGCACCGCCTTGGCGACGATGGTAGCGAGCACGGTTTGCAGATCGAGCGTGGAATTGACCGCCTGGCTGATCTCGCCGAGCGCACGCAGCTCCTCAACCAGCTGGCCCAGCTCATCGGTGCGCTCACGTAGCGCAGAGAGCAGCCGCGCATTTTCAATGGCGATCACCGCCTGGCTGGCGAAGCTTTCGACCAGCGCGATCTGCTTGTCGGTGAAGGGGCGAACTTCCTGCCGGAAAATACCCAGCGTACCGATTACTTCCATGTCCTTGATCATCGGTACGATCAGGAGCGTGCGTGCCCCACCAACATCAACCAAAGAAACGACGGGCGGGTCGCGCTGCAAATATGCCGGGTCATCCTTGAGGTTGACGACGTGGACGAAATCTTTGGCGGCGACCGCACGCGCGATGGGCGCCAACGGACTCGGCCGAAACAGCGGCTCGCGTTGCCAACGCTCGGCGTAGACCGCGGGCACATTGTGCATGGCGACGAAGCGGAAGGCATCGCCTTCATAGAGCAACAGGTTGCCGAACTGAGCCTCACACAGGCGAGCAGCATTCGCCAGCATAGCGTCGAAGACAGGCTTTAGATCGCCGGGCGAACTCGAAATGACACTGAGCACTTCAGAGGTCGCGGTTTGCTGCGCCAGCGACTCGCGCAGTTCAGTCAGCAGTCGGGTATTCTCGATGGCGATCACCGCCTGGGCGGCAAAGTTGCGGACAAGGTCAATCTCCCGCTCGGAGAACGGACGCACCTCCTGCCGATAGATGGAAAAGAACCCGACGGCGGCGTCATCCTTACGCAGGCTTACCCACAGCGCCGTGCGGGCCTTGCCAAGATCGATCATCGCTTGCAGGCCAGGCGTTTGCGGCAAGGCGGAAGTGTTGGCAATGTCTTGAACGTGGACAACATCCTCGCCGCGGCGAAGCCGAGCGGGCGCGCTCTCAGGGTGAATCTGAATTGGCCTATATGCGATCGCTGCCGCCAACTCTGGCGGACCTTGCGCCGAAATTGTGCGATAGTGATCGCCCTCGAAAATCGCCAGCGCGCCACACTTAGCCTGGCACAACCGCAGCGCCTTTTCGACCATTGCATCGAAGACGGGAGTAAGATCACCCGGCGACGAATTGATGACGCTGAGCACTTCGGCAGTCGCCGTCTGCTGCTCCAGCAACTCGCGGAGTTCGGTGAGGAGCCGCGTATTCTCGATGGCGATAACGGCCTGCGCGGCAAAATTTTTGACAAGGTCGATCTGCTTATCGGTAAACGGACGAACTTCCTGGCGGAAGATGCTGAGCGCGCCGACCGTTTCGCCCTCCTTGAGCATCGGGACGACGAGCATGCTGCGCGCCCCGCCAAGCTCGACAACAGAAACAACGGGGGGATCGCGCTCCAGATAAGCCCGATCCTGGGTGAGGTCGACGATATGGACGAAATCCCTGGTAGCGGCGGCGCGCGACACCGGCGCCAGTGGACTGGGTCGAAACACGGTATCGCGGCCATAGCGCGCGGCGAACGCCGGCGCCATGTTGTGCATCGCCGTGATGCGGAACACGCCATCTTCGTGGAGGATCAAGTTGCCGAACTGAGCCTCGCAAAGACGAGCGGCGTTCCCCAGCATGGCGTCAAAGACCGGCTTCAGATCGCCGGGCGAACTCGAGATAACGCTAAGCACGTCTGAGGTCGCGGTCTGCTGCGCCAGCAATTCGCGCAGTTCGGTGAGCAGCCGGGTATTCTCGATGGCGATCACCGCTTGCGCGGCGAAGTTCGTCACGAGCGCAATTTGCTTGTCGGTGAATTCGTGTACTTCGGTACGAAAGACGGTGATGACGCCGATCGCCTCGTCGTCCTTGAGCATCGGTACGGTGAGCATCGTACGAATGCCGCCGACCTCAACCGAGTTGACGGCCTTGGGATTGCGGGCGAGATAGGACGGAGCTGTACTCAGGTCCAAGACCTGGATTGGCTGGCGCGCGGCGACGGTCTGGAATGCCTGCAACCCCGTGCCCGGCTCGAACATCGTTCCAACGCGCCATTGTTCGTCCCAGGCCTTGGTCAACGAACCATGATGCGCCGCTACCCGCAGCGCTTCGCCTTGGCGCAGGAACAAGCTGCCGAACTTGGCTTGGCAAATCCGGGTCGCGTTGTCCAAAATGGAAGTAAAGACAGGCCCCAAATCGCCCGGCGACGAACTGATGACGCGCAGCACGTCGGCGGTCGCGGTCTGCTGCGCCAGCAACTCCGTCAATTCGTGGGTGCGCTGCTGCTCCGCTTCGAACAGCCGCGCGTTCTCGATAGCAATCACGGCCTGGTCGGCGAAAGTCGTCGCGAGCTCTATCTGCTTCTCAGTAAATGGGATCACCTTGTCGCGGGTAAGTGAGAAGACGCCAATCGTCGTTCCTTCACGCAGGAGCGGCACGCCGAGGCTGGTTCGGAAACCCGCCCCCTGCTGATGTCCGGTCGCGCGGTACTCGGGATCGGCCAACACGTCGGGAACATGGATGGCTCTTCCCTCCAAGGCGGCTCGCCCGGTAACGCTACCTTGGTCCGCCCCTAGCGGGTGCTCGCGCGCGTACTGCTCCACCTCACGCGAAAACCCATAGTTTGCGCCGAACCGAAACAAGTCACCGTCCCGCTGAAAGATGACGCCCTTGTCGGCCCCGCACAGCCGCGCAGCCAACTCGGTCAGCGTATCGAGCACGGTCTGCAAGTCGAAGGTTGAGCGGCTGATGACCTTGAGAACGTCGGCTGTCGCGGTCTGCTGCTCCAGAGCTTCGCTCAGTTCATGAGTGCGCTGCTCAACCTTGCGCTCGAGGCCGGCGTAGGATTCCTGGAGCCGTCCGGCCATGTCATTGAACTGATCGGCCAGCGCCTCGACCTCGTCACCGGTCTTGATGGCGATGCGCTGGCTGAGATCGCCCGAGCCGATGCGCGCTGCACCCGCGCGCAACGCCTGGATTGGCACCACCATATGCCCGGCAAGGAACATCCCTGCAATGAACGCCAGCGCGAGCGCACCAAGGAGCACCAGCCCGGTCCGTTCGATCGAAGCGTAAAGCGGCGCGTAAGCCTCCTCGATCGGCGTTTCGACAAAGACCAGCCAGCCGAGCGGAACGACCGGCGCGTAAGCGGTCAGGACTTCCTGGCCGGCAATGTCGGTCGCTTCTTGCACCTGCTCTGTGGAGTTGTTGGCGACTGCTGCACGCGCAGCTTGGACCTGCGCCAGCCGCGACATGTCGGTATTGCGCAGGACCAGACTGATGTCGGGATGAGCGATGAGCCGGCCTTGGGCATCGACCACATAGGCTCGCGCATGCCCAACGGATTTTATCTGCGAGAGTACATCTTCGATGAGCTTCAGATTGACCTGCGCGATGCTCACCCCGGCGTCGCGGCGCGTGCCGGCCAATGAGAGCGTCATGTACGGCTCGGATTCGCGGCGGAAATAGACCGGACCGAAATAGACTTTATGCGCAACGGCCTCCGTGAACGCCGGCTCTTTGGAGACGTCGGCGCCGCTGCCGACGACGTCCATGGCAAGGCGCGATACCCGCAATTGCTCGTGGCCGGTGGCGTCGATTTCTGCGAGTTCGGTGATGGCGGGCACTTGCCGCAGCAGACGCAACGCATCGAAACGCCGCTGTTCCAGCGTGCCGGCCGACCACGGCAGTTGCGTGGTCCAGCCGACCTGGCTTTCGATTTCCTGGATGAACTGCCCGATCTTGCCGGCGGCGGCCTGCGCCTGCTCGCGCTGAATGCGCACCAGCGAGGTTTTTTGCTCCTGATACGAAAACCATACCTCGAACGCGCTATTGGCGATGAGCGCGAGGCTAACCACGGCGACAAACAGCGCGATATATTTGAGAAACAGCCGAGTGCGGACAATCGAAGTCATGGCCGCCGCTACGGAGCCGCCGGGGCTTTCCGCCGGAGGCCCTATCTGTTCGCCATGATCGTCAGTAGGCGCTCTCATCCGAAGATCTGATAGTCTTCTCTACCCCTGCGGGGGTGGCACATTTGGACGCAGGCGCTCATTCTAACACTTCGTCGACACGGGGGAGGAAGGAATCAGACCCTGAGTCGGCGAGCGCGAGCAGGTTCGCCGGCAGTTCAAGGCCGATCAATTTCGCCGTCTTCAAGTTGACTTCCTTCCCGTGCTGAGAACCTTGCCAGGCAAGTTAAGGCATAGCACAACCTTGAACGAGAGACCTGCGGCATGCCATGCCCGCAGAGCCGCATGGTGGACGATGCCGGGCGATCGGCGGTAAGGTCACATATGCGGGTCCCCCGCGCGTGATCTGCTGGGTCATCCCCGTTGAGCGAGACGCAATCCCACCATCTGTTGATCGCCGACGATCACCCGCTGTTCCGCGGCGCGCTGCGGGAAGCGGTGACCGGATTATTTGCTCGCGCCGAAATCGCCGAAGCCGGGACTTTCGAGGAGGTCAGCGAAATCCTCGACCGCGGCGGCGACATCGATCTGATCCTGCTCGATCTGTCCATGCCCGGCGTGCGCGGCTTTTCCGGCCTGATGTACCTGCGCGCGCAATATCCAAGCCTGCCGATCGTCGTGGTCTCGGCGAATGACGATCCGGCCGTCATCCGCCGCTGCATGGAGTTCGGCGCGTCGGGCTTTATCCCCAAGACGCTCGGCATTGAGGCGCTTCGCGCAGCGATCGCGCGCGTGCTGCGAGGCGAAGTGTGGACGCCGCCCGATGTCGATCTCACCCGCCGCTCCGACGCCGAAACCGAGGCGTTGATTGCGCGGCTGTCAACACTGACACCGCAGCAGGTCCGGGTGCTGATGATGCTTTCGGGGGGCTTGCTCAACAAACAGATCGCCTACGAACTCGGCGTGTCTGAGGCGACCGTGAAGGCGCACGTCTCCGCCATCCTGCAAAAGCTTGGCGTCGAGAGCCGCACCCAGGCCGTCATCGCCGCCGGCAAGATCGAAGCCGGCCAATGGCCGCAAGTGCCGGCGCGGGAGAATTAGTCAGCCCTGGTGCGAAACCGGCAAATGGTAAGCGCAAAACTCCGCGTTCGTCGCTTTGAACCGAGGGCTTTAACGGCGAAAGTAAGAAACGCGCGACGCTATTGCGCCAGCGCCGCCTGCAACGCCTTCAATTGATCGAGATGGCGCGTGAGCTTGTCGCGTTCCGCCTGATCCGCGGTGTCGGCAATGTCTTCTTCGGTGTCCTTGATTTCCGCTGCAAGCGTCGCGGTGTCGAACGTCTCGCGCGCCACGGCGCGATTGGCCAGCACGGTCAAACCGGCGGGACCGACTTCGGCGAAGCCGCCGGTGACCACAACCGGCTCGCGCGCGCCGCCGCGGTAGATGGTCACGATGCCGGGCCGCACAGTGGTGACGAGCGGCGCATGGCCGGCGAGAATGCCCATGTCGCCCTCGGCGCCGGGCAGGTCGACCTGATCGACGTCGCCGGAAAACAGCACGCTTTCCGGCGAGACGAATTCGAAATGAAGTGCGTCGGCCATTTGTTCCTACAACGGGCTCTCTTTGCTACGCCGCCTCGGCGAGCTTTTTGCCCTTTTCGACCGCCTGGTCGATGGTGCCGACCATATAGAAGGCCGCTTCAGGCAAGTGATCGTATTTGCCTTCGCACAGTCCCTGAAAACCGCGGATCGTATCGGCGAGTTCGACGAACACGCCGGGCGAGCCGGTGAACACTTCGGCGACGTGGAACGGCTGCGACAGGAAGCGTTCGATTTTCCGCGCCCGCGACACCGTCAGCTTGTCCTCTTCGGAAAGCTCATCCATGCCGAGAATGGCGATGATGTCCTGCAGCGCCTTGTAGCGTTGCAGGATCTGCTGCACGCGGCGAGCGACCTGGTAATGTTCATCGCCGACGATATTCGCGGACAGCATGCGCGAGGTCGAATCGAGCGGATCGACCGCCGGATAGATGCCCTTCTCCGCGATCGAGCGCGACAGCACCGTGGTGGCGTCAAGATGCGCGAACGAGGTCGCAGGCGCCGGATCGGTGAGATCGTCAGCCGGCACGTAGATCGCCTGCACCGACGTGATCGAGCCCTTGGTGGTGGTGGTGATGCGCTCCTGCAGCGCGCCCATGTCGGTGGAGAGCGTCGGCTGATAGCCGACCGCCGAAGGAATGCGGCCAAGGAGCGCCGACATTTCCGAACCGGCCTGGGTGAAGCGGAAGATGTTATCGACGAAGAACAGCACGTCCTGGCCCTGGTCGCGGAAATACTCGGCGACCGTCAGTCCCGAAAGTCCGACGCGGGCGCGCGCTCCCGGCGGCTCGTTCATCTGGCCGTAGACCAGCGCGCACTTCGAGCCTTCGACCGAACCCTTGTGCGGGTCCTTGTTGACGCCGAGACTCGATCATCTCGTGATAGAGATCGTTGCCCTCGCGGGTGCGTTCGCCGACGCCGGCGAACACCGAATAGCCGCCGTGCGCCTTGGCGATGTTGTTGATCAGTTCCATGATGATCACGGTCTTGCCGACGCCGGCGCCGCCGAACAGGCCGACCTTGCCGCCCTTGGCGTAAGGCGCGAGCAAGTCGACGACCTTGATGCCGGTGACCAGGATCGCCGCCTCGGTCGACTGATCGGTGTAGGACGGCGCGTCCTGATGGATCGGGCGCGTCTCCTTGTGCGGCACCGGGCCCGCCTCATCGACCGGATCGCCGATCACGTTGATGATGCGGCCGAGCGTGCCGTCGCCAACCGGCACCGAGATCGGCTGGCCGGTGTCGCTTACCTCCTGGCCGCGCACCAAGCCTTCGCTGGTATCCATGGCGATGGTGCGCACCGTCGATTCGCCGAGATGTTGGGCGACTTCGAGCACCAGACGGTTGCCCTGGTTCTTGGTCTCCAGCGCGTTGAGGATCGCGGGCAGGTAACCCTCGAACTGCACGTCGACGACAGCGCCGATGACTTGGGTGATGTGTCCGATCGCGTTGGCCATCTTGGTCCTCTTCAGAATTTGTTCACAGCGCCTCGGCGCCGGAAATGATCTCGATCAGTTCCTTGGTGATCATTGCCTGGCGGGTACGGTTGTAGGTGAGCGTCTGCTTGCGGATCATTTCGCCGGCGTTGCGGGTGGCATTGTCCATCGCCGACATCTGCGCGCCGTAGAACGACGCGGCGTTCTCCATCAGCGCGCGGAAAATCTGGACCGCCAGGTTGCGCGGCAAAAGGTCGTGAAGGATGTCTTCGGCTTCCGGTTCGAACTCATAAGCGGCGCCACTGAGAGCATCGGCGGCTTTGTCGTCGAATACCGGCGGAATGATCTGCTGTGCGGTCGGAACCTGCGCGATCACCGAGCGGAAGCGCGAGAAGAACAGCGCGCAGATGTCGAATTCGAAATTGTCGAAGCGCGTGATGATCTTTTCCGCGATCATCTGCGCGTGGTCGAAGCGCAGCGTCCGCTCGGCGCGCAGATCGACCATCTCGACAATCTGGGAGGCGTAGAGCCGGCGCAGCTGATCGTAGCCCTTGCGGCCGACGCAGAAGAACTTGACTTCCTTGCCTTCGCGCGTGAGCGCGCCGGCGTGCTCGCGCGCAAGGCGCACGATAGCCGTATTGAACGGGCCGCACAGGCCGCGCTCGGCGGTGCAAACGAGGAGGAGATGGCGGTCGCTGCCGCCGGTCCCGCGCAACAGCCGCGGCGCGGTTTCACTTCCCGCCACCGACGCTGCGATGTTGCCGAGCACCTTATCCATCTGCGTCGCATAGGGGCGTGCCGCTTCCGCCGCGGCCTGCGCACGGCGCAGCTTCGAGGCCGCGACCATCTGCATGGCCTTGGTGATCTTCTGCGTCGCCTTGGTGGAGGCGATGCGGTTGCGCAGGTCTTTCAGGCTAGCCATGACTC
>CAWHPC010000022.1:0-88724 GCA_963831165.1 uncultured Alphaproteobacteria bacterium | reverse complement strand
CCCGACCATTCGGTGTTCAGCCGTGCCCGACACGAACGCTTTCGCCAGAGCGAGGCGTTACGCCAGGTGTTTGAGGGCGTGGTGGCGAAGTGCATTGCGGCTGGCCTGGTTGGTGGCGAGGGATTTTCAATCGATGCGAGCCTGATCAAGGCCGACGTGGACAAGAAGAAGCGAATGCCTGGCGATCAACCAATTAGTTGGCCGAAGACTGAGGAAGCGTCCCGCGCGGTCCGCGAGTATCTGACGGCATTAGACGCCGCCCAAAACCGTGATGAGAACCGCGAAGATGACGACAATTTCGATGGGGGCAGCAGACGCAAACCTCCTAAAGAGGTGTCGCTGACCGATCCGCAGGCAGCATGGGTTGCAAGGAAGAACACTGATCCGTTTTTCGCCTACGATGCCAATTATCTCATCGACAACAAAGCCGGGATCATCGTCGACGCCGAGGGCACGCGCGCCAACCGGATCGCTGAGATCGCCATTACAAGGACCATGCTGGACCGGGTCGGGCGGCGCTTCCACCTTCGACCACAGCGGCTCGCAGGCGACACTGTTTATGGCGCAGTCAGGCTGCTCAAGTGGCTGGTCGATCGCAAGATAACCCCGCACATCCCGGTGTGGGACAAGTCGACGCGTTCTGATGGCACCTTCAGCCGCGCCGACTTCGTCTTCGATCGAGAGCGCAACGTCTATATCTGTCCGGGTGGATCGGTGCTGACCAGCACCGGCAATATCGATCAAGGCCATACGATCTATTACCGGGCCAGCAAGAAGGATTGCTCCGCCTGCTCGCTGAAGCCGAAGTGCACGACTGCGGTCGCGCGCAAGGTGACCCGCGATCTTGATGAGGAGGTGCGAGATCGCGTCCGCGCGTTGGCCAACACAGACGCCTTCCATCAATCACGCCGGGAGCGCAAAAAGGTCGAGATGCGGTTTGCACACATGAAGCGCATCTTCAAGCTCGACCGGCTGCGGCTGCGAGGCTTGAGCGGGGTCAAAGATGAGGTGCTGCTGACTGCAACCGCTCAGAACCTGCGGCGCCTCGTCAAATTCCTCTGCCGCCCGCCGCCAGCGCCGGCAGTCCCCTGTGTCGCGTAGCCGGTCAGCCAAGCGTGTCTGTCGATAACGCCGTCAGACAGGCACGGTGGAGAACACGGCAAGCTGAGCATCGCTCAATTCAGGTCCAGCTAGAAAAAGCAGCCAGGTTTTGCAACAAGATTCCCTCCAACAGCAGACGTCGGCCGCGACTGTGCCGTGTCGAGCGCGCCCTCGCTCTTGGCGCCCTTCCGTGCGCCTCAGGGCGACGGCAAACCAATGCACGGTTCCGAAAACCTACCAGGAATTGATAGAGCTTCGCAGCCGCAGGGATTGCCGGAACTTCTGACACGAAGACGGCGCGGAGCTCGTCATCGGGCCGGCCACTTCAGGCCGGACCCGTTGGCGCTTTTTGTCCGGCAATGACGCATGAAATGCAGCGAGGACGTTGGCCCGCTCAATCGAGCTGCGACACCACGGCGAGGCGTTTGATCTCGCCGCTCTGGTAGGCGCGCAGGAAGGCTTCGTAGTTGCGGAACGACACGCAGCCGTTCGACTGGCCGTTGCCGCCGAGCATGTAGGTGTGGGCGAGGAGCCCGGTGCGGCCGAAGACCTTGCTCTCGTCGAGCGGAATGAGGCGGAGCGCCCGCACGCCGTGGAACAGGCTTTCGCGCGGTTGCAGGTCGTAGAGCGCAACCGGCGTGGCGCCGCGCATTTTTATTTCCGTATGCCGCGGATCGTCGAGCCACGGGCCGAAGCCGGAATGCGCTTCGAGCCGCGTGCCGTCCGGCAGGTAAACCGTGCGCGCGGAGATATCGTAGACGGCGGTGTAGCGGTCGTAGCCGCCCGAGGCGCCCTGCCCCACGCCCGCTCCGTCGTCCTCCGGCGCCGCATAAGCCAGCGCCGGCGGTGAGTGCCTGCCGAACAGACGTTGGAAGAGCGACGGCTTCTCAGCCGGCGCGGCGGCGAAATCCGAGCCCGCATGCGCAACATCAAGATGCGCAACGTCGAGCGGCGCGTTGCGGTGGCGCGGCTGCTGCGCCGCCGACACGGCGCGATCGCTCCGCGGCGCGGCCGAACTGTCCTGCGCCTTCGCTGGAGCCGGCGCCGGTGCGCCATCTTCAACCGCGGCGAACCTGGCAAACATCCCGGGCGGAAAGCCCAACGGATGCGAATCAAACAGCGAAGCCATGATGCGCGATGCCGCCGCGTGCCGCGTGCGATTCAATGCATCCGCGAGCTTGGCATAAGCGACCGCGCGCGGCGGCAGCTTCGCGTGCGTCGACGACGCCGGCGACGAAGCCGCCTCAGACAACGGCTCCTGGTCTGCGATCTGCTCGTCGCCGCTGCCGGCAAGATTGGTCCAGAGAGTCCACGCGCAGGCAAACCCGATGCACAGAAGCGCCGCGCCGGCGAATCGATGCAGGCGCGCATTCCTGGACAAAACCTGACGATCGTATTCCGCGACAAAGTCACGCCACCCGAAAGTGTCTGTCATTCCCCTCGAAAGTCCCCCGCACCAAGTTCAAGTTGCCTTGTCCGGAGAAGCGTTCGATGAGCCGCGCTATGGCGCATCGAGCCGGACAAGCCCGCGAGCCCTCACCCCACCCGGTGCGAGATCGCGTCCGAACAAACAACCGCAAAAACGGTGCAACATTAAGGCGGCATTTCCGTTAATGCCGCCTGAAGATCGCGCTGTCGCAAAATGATACAGATTTTCCGCTGTCGCGACGGGCTGGCGAAGCAATCGTGATCGTGCGCGACGACTTCCGATTCCCGAAGCAGACTGATTCGCTATTCGCCGCAACGACTCGGTCAGCGCCAGTAGTAACGGCGCCAGCGCGCGTAGCGGTAGCCGTAACGCGGCCCGTAATAGCCGCGCCAATAGGGTCCGCGTCCGTACCAGTAGGGACCAACAAAACGCCGCGCCGGGTACGCATAGCCGACGCGCGGCGGTGGATAGCCATAGACGGCCGGAGGCGGCGGATAAGCGTAGCCTTCTTGCATTGGCGGCTGCCCCTCGTAGCCGGGCGGCGGCATCTGCGCCTGCGGCATCGGCATGTCGGCGGCTTTGGCCGGCGCAAGTCCGGCGGCGCCGAGCGCGCCTGCGCCAAGAGCGGCGGCCAACAACAGTTTCACAAACATTCGCATCAGCTTTGCCTTTCAATCGATACCAGAAACGATCGCACATCAGATCGAAGCGCGGCGGCGGAATTAGAGCCGCGTCAAGGCGGATTTGCGCTCTTCCGGCAACAAATATTCAGGCAACTTGCGCCTCTCTCAGCGCGCTACAATCGCGTACCACCACCATGTGCCCGGAGCAGCGCGATGAGGGGGTTCGTCCGGCTGAAGTCGGGCGCCCTGACGACGTGCCTGCTCGGCGCTATGGTCGGCGTTGCGTTGACCACGCGGCCAGCGGCAAGAGCCCGCTCCGCATACAGAGAGGTACCGGGAAATGAATGCAAAATCATATGCTGCGGAGGCGATCGGAACTTTCTGGCTGACCTTTGGCGGATGCGGCAGCGCCGTCATTGCCGCCGGTTTTCCTCAGCTTGGAATTGGGTTTCTCGGCGTTGCGCTGGCGTTCGGGCTTACTCTTGTGACCATGGCTTACGCCATCGGGCACGTCTCGGGATGTCATATCAATCCCGCCGTGACGGTAGGCCTCATGGCCGGCGGCCGCTTCCCGGCAAGCCAGGTCATTCCGTATGTGATTGCACAACTCATCGGTGCGATCGTCGCCGCGGCGCTGCTCTATCTGATTGCCAGCGGGGCGCCAGGTTTTGATCTGGCGAAAGGTTTCGCCACCAACGGCTACGGCGAGCATTCGCCCGGCCACTACAGCCTGCTTTCGGCATTCGTAACCGAAGTCGTGATGACGATGATGTTTTTGTTCATCATCATGGGGGCGACGCATGGCAAGGCGCCGGCGGGATTCGCGCCGCTCGCCATTGGGCTCGCGCTCACGCTGATCCATCTCGTGAGCATCCCGGTCACCAACACGTCGGTCAATCCGGCGCGCAGTACGGGACCCGCTTTGTTCGAAGGCGGCGCGGCGCTGACGCAGCTCTGGCTGTTCTGGGTTGCCCCTCTTGATCGGTGGAATTATCGGCGGCGTCATTTATCGCTGGCTCAGCAGCGAACCTGAGGGCGAGATAACGGGCACCGCGCCTAGACGTCGCGATAACAAGACGCCACGATAACGCGACCAACCCGACTCCGGCGAATCGTCGCGAGACGATGACGCCGGGTCGCCAACCGCCGGGCTAGCTGCCGATGACTTTGATCGATTATCTGCAACGGCTGCTGCCCGGCATTGCGCTGTGCGTTGCGATCACCATCGTCGCGCTGGTTCTGCAAACGATTGAAGTCGGGCTGGTCGGTCAGCCCTATCTCGAAGCGCTGGTGCTCGCGATTCTGATCGGCGTCGCGATCCGCAGCGCCTGGAAGCCAGGGCCGCGCTGGACGCCGGGCATCGATTTTTCCGCGAAGCTTCTGCTTGAAATCGCGATCGTCATGCTTGGCGCTTCGGTGAGCGCGGCGACGATCCTGGCGCTTGGCCCGATCCTGATTGTCGGCATCGCCTGCATCGTCGCCGTGGCGATCGCGTGCAGCTATCTGATCGGCGGCGCGCTCGGCCTGCCGCAGCGCATGAGCATTCTGATCGCCTGCGGCAATTCGATCTGCGGCAACTCGGCGATTGCGGCGATCGCGCCGGTGATCGGCGCCGACAGCGACGACGTCGCATCCTCGATTTCGTTCACCGCCGTGCTCGGCGTCGTGGTCGTGCTCGGCCTGCCGCTGCTCGTTCCCGTTCTGCAATTGTCGCTGACGCAATACGGCGTGCTGGCCGGCTTGACGGTCTACGCGGTGCCGCAAGTTCTGGCCGCGACCTTGCCGATCGGCGAACTGAGCAATCAGGTCGGCACCGTCATCAAGCTCGTGCGCGTCTTGATGCTCGGGCCAGTCGTACTGGTCTTTTCTCTGTTGGCCGGGAGATTGCGGACGGCTTCCGCTCGCCCTGCGCCGGCGAAGCGCGGACCGCGTCTGCAGGAACTCGTGCCGTGGTTTATTGTCGGCTTTCTGGTCGTGCTGATTGTGCGCTCGCTCGGCCTCATTCCGCAGAATCTTGCTGCCGCCGATCACGCGCGCGGCCGCGATCCTGACGACCATCGCCATGGCGGCGCTCGGACTGGGTGTCGATGTCCGCGCGGTAGCGCGCACCGGCGTCCGCGTGACGCTCGCGGTGACGGCTTCGCTGATCGTGCTCGGCATGATGAGCTACGGGCTCATTCGGCTGGTGGGGATCGGCTGATCGGGGACAGACGACCAAGGACAGACGACCGTGCTTTCAGTGCAGCCGAAACTCGCCATCGACCGCGCGGATCTCGGCTGGCTTGATCAGGCGCGCGTGCGCCACCGTGACCGAATGGAGCGGGCCTTCGAGCTTCTCCAGCCAGAAATTGAGGAATTTGTTCAGCTCGGGAAATTTCGGGCAAAGGTCGTAGTCCTGCCAGACGTAAGTCTGCAGCAGCCAAGGGTGATCCGGCCGCCGGTAAAGGATGTTGGCGGTGGTCAATCCGTAGCCTTCGAGCTGGCGGTGAAAGTCTTTCGAAACCATAAGTGCCCTCCGTCCGTCCCTCGGGAATGTTTCGAGACTCGCGTCCTTATTGCAAGCCTGAAAAATGAAGAAGCTGTTTATTTTCAAGGCACTAGCAGCATTAATGCGCTCGTGCTAACAGCCCGATTGCGACTAGCTTGCATTTAGATTCAACGGAACTTTTGGGAAGAATTTCCGCGCTCGCAGCCGCTATATTTCCGGGCTGAGGTGGAACTTTCGCGACCCGCGGAACCCGCGTTAACCAACAGGCGAACAATCCTCCTGTTGGCAATCCGCTAAAGTGAGTGCTAAAAAATTTCCAGGCGCCTCTTGCGGGCCAAAAACATCTCCCTATGTCGCCGTCATGCGGCCGCCGAGGGACCTAACGGGGGCCGCCAAAAACCTGAATTCTTTGCGTTTTCAACATCCTAGGAGGACACCATGAAGTTTCGCCCGCTTCACGACCGCGTCGTCGTCAAGCGCATCGATGCCGAGGAAAAGACTACCGGCGGCATCATCATTCCCGACACCGCCAAGGAAAAGCCCTCGCAGGGCGAAGTCACCGCCGTCGGCCCTGGTGGCCGCGACGAGGCCGGCAAGCTGATCCCGATCGACATCAAAGTCGGCGACCGCGTGCTGTTCGGCAAGTGGTCGGGCACCGAAGTCAAGATCGATGGCCAGGAACTCCTGATCATGAAGGAGTCCGACATCATGGGCGTGCTCGACGAGCCGGTGGCCAAGAAGAAGGCCGCGTAACCAACACGAACATTCGTTCCAGGAGAGAAATCACATGGCTGCCAAGGAAGTCAGATTTTCCGTCGATGCGCGCGACAAGATGCTGCGCGGCGTCGACATTCTCAATAACGCGGTGCGCGTGACGCTCGGCCCGAAAGGCCGCAACGTCGTGCTCGACAAGTCGTTCGGCGCTCCCCGCATCACCAAGGACGGCGTCACCGTCGCCAAGGAGATCGAACTCGAAGACAAGTTCGAGAACATGGGCGCGCAGATGGTCCGCGAGGTCGCTTCCAAGACCTCCGACATCGCCGGTGACGGCACCACCACGGCGACCGTGCTCGCCGCGGCCATCGTCAAGGAAGGCTCGAAGGCGGTCGCCGCGGGCATGAACCCGATGGATCTGAAACGCGGCATCGACCTCGCGGTCGAGACCGTGGTCGAGGAGCTGAAGAAAAACTCCAAGAAAGTCACCTCCAACGACGAGATCGCCCAGGTCGGCACCATTTCGGCCAACGGCGACCACGAGATCGGCCGCTTCCTCGCCGAGGCGATGAAGAAGGTCGGCAACGAGGGCGTGATCACGGTGGAAGAGGCCAAGAGCCTCGAGACCGAGCTCGACGTGGTCGAGGGCATGCAGTTCGACCGCGGCTACATCTCGCCGTACTTCATCACCAACGCCGACAAGATGCGCGTGGAGATGGAAGACCCCTACATCCTCATCAACGAGAAGAAGCTTTCGGCGCTGAACGAGCTGTTGCCGCTGCTTGAGGCAGTGGTGCAGACCGGCAAGCCGCTGCTGATCGTCGCCGAGGACGTGGAAGGCGAAGCGCTGGCTACGCTTGTGGTCAACAAGCTGCGCGGCGGTTTGAAGGTCGCGGCCGTGAAGGCTCCGGGCTTCGGCGATCGCCGCAAGGCCATGCTGCAGGACATCGCGGTCCTCACCGGCGGCCAGGCGATCAGTGAAGATCTCGGCATCAAGCTCGAGAACGTCACGATCGCCATGCTCGGCAAGGCCAAGAAAGTGATGATCGACAAGGAGAACACCACGATCGTCAACGGCGGCGGCAAGAAGGCCGACATCGAAGGCCGCATCTCCCAGATCAAGGCCCAGATCGAGGAGACCACCTCCGACTACGACCGCGAGAAGCTGCAGGAGCGGCTGGCCAAGCTCGCCGGCGGCGTCGCGGTGATCCGCGTCGGCGGCGCCACCGAGGTCGAGGTGAAGGAACGCAAGGATCGCGTCGACGACGCGATGCATGCGACCCGCGCCGCGGTCGAGGAAGGCATCCTGCCCGGCGGCGGCGTTGCGCTGTTGCGCGCCACCGAGCAGCTCAAGAAGGTGCGCACGCACAACGACGACCAGAAGACCGGCGTCGACATCGTGCGCAAGGCGCTGCAGGCTCCGGCTCGGCAGATCGCGACCAACGCCGGTGAAGACGGCTCGGTCATCGTCGGCAAGATCCTGGAGAACTCCAATTACTCCTTCGGCTTCGACGCCCAGGGCGGTGACTACGTCGACATGGTGAAAAAGGGCATCATCGACCCGACCAAGGTCGTGCGCCAGGCTCTGCAGGGCGCTTCCTCGGTCGCCGGCTTGCTCATCACCACCGAGGCGATGGTCGCCGAGCTGCCGAAGAAGAAGGACAGCATGCCGGCCATGCCGCCCGGTGGCGGCGGGATGGACTTCTAAAGGAAGTCCATCGGAAAGCCGCCACCTACTTCTTAGGTGATCGAAGTCGGCAACAGCCGACTTCGATGCGGCGGCGGGATGGACTTCTAATAAAGTCCACTCACGGCAAATCTGAACGAGGGCGCGGCGCGAGCCGCGCCCTTTTTTCGTGCCGTGGATAGGGCTACACTTGCTTGTGATGAGCCGAGGCCTGTCGAAATGAACGTCCAACTTCCGGCGCATATGGACCGGCAAGCATTTCTCGCGTGGGTGCAGGGGCGCGAGGAACGCTACGAACTTGATCGGGGGCGCGTGATTATGATGACCGGCGGCTCGCGGGCGCATTGGCAGATCACTGCCAACCTCTTGAAGGCGCTCGATGCCCGTCTTGATCCAGAGCGTTTCACGGTCCTTCCCGAGTTCGGCGTCGACCTGGGATCAAAGTCGATCCGATTTCCGGACATTGTTGT
Organism: uncultured Alphaproteobacteria bacterium; assembly: GCA_963831165.1. Classification (GTDB taxonomy): domain Bacteria; phylum Pseudomonadota; class Alphaproteobacteria; order Rhizobiales; family Xanthobacteraceae; genus BOG-931. The sequence goes on along the minus strand of CAWHPC010000022.1, from coordinate 80,212 downwards.
GGACGTTGCGGGACAGACTCCCGGCGATCTAACGGCCACTGCGCCTGTGCTGATCGTCGAGGTGCTTTCCCCATCATCGGAGCGAATTGACCTCGGTGACAAGGCCGCAGAGTACCTGCGAATTCCGAGTCTCTTGGCCTACCTTGTCTTCGCCCAGGACGAGATGAAGGCGTGGGCGTCGACGCGAGGCGTGAGAGATTTTGCGGTAAGCGCCAATGTGCTGGAAGGCCGCGAGGCTGTCATTAATATCGAGCGGCTGGGGATCGATCTGCCGTTTGCGGAGGCTTATGCCCGCGTGCGCCTGAAGTGATTTTTTTCGCAGGCACTGCCTGTACGCAAAAAATTAACCACCGCGGCCCGATCATAATCTTGCACCATCAGACTACGGGGTCGGACGTGGACGTGCGGGGATATCTGGTTCGCGTCAGTGACGGCGTCACTGACCGTCATACTGTTCTGCTGGCGCCTGACATTGAGTTTGCGCGGCAAAAGGCGGCGTCGTCCTTTGCCGGCACGAGATGGCGCGTCAGCGCCGTCGCTGAGATCCCGAAATAACAGCCTGCCGGTTTCGCTAAGCTAAACAGCCCCTCAGACGTCGCCGGGAACGGTCGCGTGTTCGCGCGGCGCGCGATGTTCGGCCGATGTCGGAGCGTTTTGCGTCACCACCTGATCGATGACGAACAGCGGCCGGCGCTTGGTTTCCAAATAAAGCCGCCCGACATATTCGCCGAACAGCCCGAACAGGATGAGCTGCGCCGAGCCGAGGATCAGCACGACCGTCAGCAGGCTGGTCCAGCCGGTCACCACATGGCCGAGCGCCCAGCTGCCGAAGGTGTAGCCGAGCATCAGCAGACTCAAGCAGCCGAGCAGCAGCCCGAGATAGGACGCCAGCCGCAGCGGCATGATCGAGAACGAGGTCAGCGCGTCGAACGCAAGCCCCATCATTTTGGCGAGCGAGTAGTTGCTCGAGCCCGAATGCCGCGCCGCGCGGTCGTAGGCGAGCGGCACCTGCCGCAGCCCGATCCAGCTCACCATGCCGCGAATGAAACGATGCTGCTCCGGCATGCTGTTGAGAATGTCGAGCACGCGGCGGCGTCATCAGCCGGAAGTCGCCGGCGTCGACCGGCAGATCGGCGTAGCCGACGCGCCGCATCAACCGATAAAACAGCGCCGCCGTGCCGCGCTTGAGCACGGACTCGCCCTGCCGCTCGCGGCGCAACCCGTAGACCACATCCGCTTCGGCGCGATCCATCAGCCGCCACATCTCGCCGAGGAGTTCCGGCGGATCCTGCAAATCGGCGTCGATGGTGAGGATGCGGTCGCCGCGGCAGGTGTAGAGGCCGGCCGTCATCGCCAGCTGATGACCGTGTCGGCGGGAAAGATTGACGGCCACCAGATGCGGATCGCGCCGCACCAGATCGGTCATGATCGGCCAGGTCCGATCGCTCGAGCCGTCGTTCAACAGGATCAGTTCATAGTCCGCGCCAGCGGTGTCCTGCGCGGCCGCGGTCATGCGCCGGTGAAATTCCTCGAGCCCTGCCTCTTCATTGTAGCAAGGCGCAACGATAGAGAGCCGCGGACTGGCGCGCCTGTCGGTCGGCACCGGCATCGACAATTCTCCAGACCGCGTTCGCAAACGGTTTGCCGTTGCATTGTCAGGTTGCGCTGTCAATCGGATTAGACCCGCTACGGCGGGTCAAGCGGCGGCCCGATCGGACCGGACAGCCGGTAAACCTCATATTCCTGGATCGGCACGCCGCGCCGGGTGCGCGCCAGTTTCGTCACCGGCTCGACGCTCGCGAAGCGCGCGCGAACGAGCGGGAGTTCGTCGCAATTGACGATGCAGACATACATTATGTTGCCGGCGAACAGCGCCGGGTCCGGTTCGGGAGAGTTGACCCACCACAAGCGCTCGTTGATCTGGGCGACCGGCGGATGCGACGGCAGATAGAACGAAAGCCAGGAGGTCAATCCATAATTTCTTGTCAGCACGATCGGCGCGCCGAGTTTTTGGCGCACGTCGTCCAGTTGGACACCCAATTCCTTCCATCCGGCGCCGAGAGCGCGCGCGGTGGGGTCGACCGGACCAAGCGGAACGATGGCGAACACCGCCTGCAGATAAAGGCAGGCAGCGATAACAAGACCAACCGGCACCGCAAGCTGCCGCGACCAGCGCGCGATGCTCGCCCAGGCGCCGTCCCATTTGATCAGTTCCGCCGCAACAGCAGCCGCGATCACGAATGCAGCATAGATCGGCTCCGGCCAGTTGCCCTCGACCCGCCCATGAAAAGTGTGCCAGACGAAATAGAGCACGATCGGCCAGACCATCGCGTTGAGAAGAACGCGCGCGCCGAGCGGCCCGCCCTCGCCTCGCAGCATGGCGACGAGACCCATCACGCCGAGGATGAAGACAGGCGGTGTCGCAAGTCCCATTTGGGTGACGAAGAATTCGCCGAAATAGCGCAATGACCATTCGTCAACGACCAGCCGGTGGAATTGGTACAGAACCGAAGCCCAGCCGTGTTGTGCATTCCAGATCAGGGTCGGCGAAAACACCACCAGCGCAAGCACGCCAGCGAGGTAAGGCCACGGCGTCAACAGCCATTTGCGCTGCTGCGGCACCAGCACCAACCACGCGAGAATGCTGACGGCAAAGAAGATCGTGGTGTATTTCGACAGCATGCCGATCCCGAACGCCACGCCGATCGCAAGCCACCACGCGGCGCGACCGGTTTCGAAAACTTTGACCAGCGTCAACAGCAGGAAAGCGGCTGCCGCGACCACAGCGTTATCGGGCGTGGCAATGATCGATCCCGCCGCCATAACCAGCGTCAGATTGAAATAGAGCGCCGCGGTCGCGCCCACTTTCTCGTCATTGAAGAGGATTGCGGCAGACCGCCAGATTGCCCAGCTCGCCGGCAGCGCAAGGAGCACGTTGAATACGCGGACGCCAAATTCGGTGTTGCCGAACAGCTCGGTGCCCAGCCTGATCAGAATTGGATTGACCGGCGGATGACTGTAGTAACCGCCGGCAATATGCTTCGACCAAAGCCAATAGAGACTTTCGTCAAAGCTCAGCGGCGTCAGCGCCGCGCAAACGAGACGCACGGCGACGAGAACGAGGATCGTCGCGACGACCACGACTTCGTAGCGTCGCTCCGGCAACGTGGTGGCGCCTAACGCAACCAATTCAATGTCCTTTGTGCCGATGACGAGGTGTTCGGTTGGGTCCAACCGACGGGCAGCTTAATAGCAGGACGCCCGGGCGGGCGCCATCAAGGCGATACGTGCATCCGCGGCAGCCGACCCTCCAGTTCAGGCCGACCGGCCCGACGCTCTGATGTCCGTTCACCCCGATGACTGAAACGTGAAATCGACGCTTGAGTTGTGATGTGAACTTGACAGCCGACAAATCCTACAAGTACCTCGCAACAACTTGCCCTGGAGCTCGCCATGATTTCACGCCGCTCGGTTCTGATCGCCGTACTGGTGACAAGTTGCGCCGCGGTGCCAGCCGCATTCGCGGCCGGCCCTCTGCCCTTTGACGACAAAGGGTTCGCCGAGGCGCAAAAGGCGGGTAAGCCGATTCTCGTCGCTATTCATGCTTCCTGGTGCCCCACCTGCAAAGCCCAGAAGCCGATCCTCGGCGAACTGATGACCGATCCAAAATTCAAGAATCTGGTCTACTTCGTCGTCGATTTTGACAGCCAGAAGAATCTGGTGACGCGGTTCGGGGCACGGACGCAGTCTACGCTGATCGCTTTCAAGGGCGACAAGGAACAAGGCCGGTCCGTCGGAGATACGCAACGCGCGTCAATTGCGGCTTTGTTGGAAAAGGCACTGTGACCGGCCTGTTGTGATGTTGATCGGCACCCTCGCTCTCGCCTTTACAGCGGGTGTGCTCTCGGTGCTTTCGCCCTGCGTTTTGCCGATTCTTCCAATCGTCCTTGGCGCTGCGGCCTCGGATCGGAAAGCAGGACCGGTCGCGCTCGCTGCCGGGCTCTCGATTTCGTTTGTGAGCGTCGGTCTGTTCGTCGCCACCGTTGGCTATTCTCTCGGCCTCGATGCCGACGTGTTTCGCAACGTAGCGGCCTCGCTGATCGTCGCGATCGGCGTTGTTCTCATGCTTCCGCGACTGCAAGCCCAGCTTGCCGCCGCGAGTGGCCCGATCGCCAACTGGACCGATCAGCATTTTGGCTCGCGGCGGGGCAGCGGGTTATCCGGCCAATTCTGGATTGGTGTGCTGCTGGGCGCCGTTTGGAGCCCGTGTGTCGGGCCGACGCTCGGAGCGGCCTCGCTGCTGGCGGCGCAGGGCCGAAATCTCCCGCAAGTGGCCGTCACAATGGTGGTCTTTGGTATTGGCGCAGCGCTGCCATTGCTATTGCTCGGTCTCGTGTCCCGCGAAGCCATGGCGCGATGGCGCGGTCGAATCCTGTCGGCAGGTCAAGTCACTAAGGCTGGACTCGGCGTTGGGCTCATTGCAATCGGCGCACTCGTGCTGACCGGCGTTGACAGGTCGTTTGAAGCGGCCCTAGTCGCAGCATCGCCGGAATGGTTAACCGATCTAACGACGCGTTTTTAAAGCGCAGTCCTGCCAGGGCGGCTACCCACAAGCCGATCCGGTAGTGCCCAACGATCGGCACACCATCGCGGCAGACGCCATTGCCCTGATTTCTACTAGCGCTTTCGGGGGCACAACGGACATGGCCGAACCTGCCGCCGGTTCGGCCCAGTCGTGAACGACCCAGCTGCGACATTGGCTGCGAGACTTCAGTGCAACGCAGCACGCGAAGCGCGCTACTCGATCACCTTGTCGGCGGCGGCCATCCACATCTGCGGAATGCCGAGGCCGAGTAATTTTGCGGTCTTGAGGTTGATGACCAGTTCAAAACTTGCTTTGTCAGTCCCGATCGGAAGAAGGGCGCGCCAACGCGACGCGCAGAAGTGGCGATGCCACCCGTGAGTGCCAAGCCAGCCCCTCGGTGACGGAGCAAATGGCTTGCTCTACGGCGGCCAAACCGATTCCTCGCGCACTCATGGCCTATGTCCCTCCGCTTCAGGCCGGCGCGCAGCCGCGACAAGGCTGTAGCCGACAAAGACGCCGGCGCCTATGAGCGTGGCGAGACTGGCAGAAAGGTCGAAAGACTGATCGGCGCTGATTGCGGACATCGTGGCCTCGGTCAGCGATTGCCCGTTCGCCAATGAAGCTATGAACTCGGCTCCGCCGTGTGGCACTGAACGCACCTCCACGTCGGCCGCCGGCCGGACCACAAGCACATCTTCTCCGCCGGATTCGAGGTCGACGGGGCCTGGCACGCTGTCGCCGACATTCATGCGCCAGATCGTCAGCGCAGGGAAGGCAGAACGCACGACGCGAAGCGACGGGTGAAGATCGAGACGAATCTCCGCAGCTCGATCGTTGGGGACGGCCGCGAATGCCTGTGGCGCGAGTGCCGCTGCTTCGGGCGCATGATAGGCCTCGGTCCAGCCTCGTTCGATCCGTGCGACGTCGGGGAGGTAGGGCAGCGATCCGGCCGGTTCGAAGTGCGCTATGAAGGTTGCAAATCCGGCTCCGTAGTTGAGCAGTACAGGTGACGCTGGCGGCTCGAACCGCACATATACGCGGGCCATGGCACGGAAGAATTCCTCCCCCACGATCCGGCAGACGGCCGGATATGCGGCCGCCAGCGCCTTCGTCAAACCGGCGACGACGTTGTTGCGGTAGACGGCGAATCGCCTCGGGCTGGGCTCGCGGTCCGGCCCGAGCAGGCCGGGCGGAGCCGCGAGAGCTGGATCAAGCAGCGCCGCGGCAAACTCGCGCTGCCGATCAGCCAAGCGCTGCATGTCGCCGCTTCTTGCGCTCTGCCGCATACATGATCGATTCCGCCCGATCGGCTTCGGCCTTGAGCGCCGGCCACGCCGGTACGCTGGCGTCCCACTCGATCAATGTCGGCACCGCACCAAGGCGGGCGATTGCGTGCGCGAACAGACCCCAAACCGTCCCGTCGGCCGGCTGGTCGTGGGTATCGATCAGGAGCGGTCGGCCCTTGTCATCCTCCTCCGTCGTATAGCCGGCCACGTGGATCTCTTGCACTGCTGCCAGGGGGTAGCCGTCGATATAACTCACTGGGTCCCACTGCTGATTTGTTGACGCAACATGGACGTTGGTCACGTCTAGGAGGAGACCACAGCCGGTCCGTCGCACGATCTCAGCGATGAAGTCGACCTCCGAATAGGTGCTCTCGGCAAAAGCGAGATAGGTGGAAGGGTTCTCAAGGAGCATGTGCCGGCTGAGGGTCGCCTGCACCTCATCGATGTGATCGGTCACGCGCGCGAGCGTTTGCGCCGTGTACGGCACCGGGAGCAGATCATCGAAGAACATCCCGTTATGCGTCGACCAGGCGAGATGCTCCGAGAATAGTCCGGGGTGGTAGCGCTCAATCAGTCCTTTGAGGCGTCCCAGATGATCGCGATCGAGCGGCCGGTCAGCCCCGATCGACAGGCCGACACCGTGCAGCGACAGAGGATAGCGGCTGCGGATTTCGGTGAGATAACGATGCGGTGGGCCGCCCGCTCCCATATAGTTTTCGGCGTGAACCTCGAAGAATCCAATGTCCGGATTCGCTTCGAGAATGGTCTTGTAGTGCTCTGGCTTCAGCCCGACGCCAGCGCGAGGCGGGATTGCTTGTGGGCGTGGGCGTTGCCAGCCGGATTGCGGCGCGATGGATGCCATTGTTGATGTCCTCACACCGGCGGACCGGCGATGGTGCCGCGAGGACGGGCGCGATGAGCCCCGCCGCGTTCGAGGAGCGCGCGCTCGAACGCGTCGGGATTGCCGTCAGCTCTTCGGCGTGAGGCTGGCCGGCCCTTTCGGCGTCCGCATGGCGGTGCAGGTACCCTTTGGCACGAACTTCCAGGCGTTGCCCTGGTAATCGACCGTGCTGGTCCCCGCGCAGGTCGTACCTGCCGCGGCTTCACAGTCATTCTGCCCTTTCATTGCTATGCCGAAACATCTCTCGAACTTGCCTGTCTTCAGGGCCTTGGTAGCTGCCTTTTGCCTCTGCTCGGCCTCAGCCTCTGTCATCGGCCTGGTCTCCTGGGCACCGGCAGGCGTCGTCGGCGTTGTTGCCGCGAGCGAGCCGAGCGCGGTCGCGAAGGCGCCGGCGACCAGGATGGATAACGTTCGATTTGACATTCCTTTTTTCTCCAATTGGATTTTGCGTCCGCGGCCTGATGACCGCCAGAGCAAGGAATTGAGCTTGCCATCCGTTGTTTTCGAGTTAGGCAACCAGCAATCTTAATCCCGCATTATTAATTAATGCTGACCCGCATGAGTTGGCCGGCTTGTGCGCACAAACCGATGCGTTGCGCGCTGCCATCAATACCTTTCTTAAGGAGATCGCGGCCGCTTAGAACATAATCCGGTCGATTTGAATCGGAAGTCGATTGGTTGGGGATTCTCAAAGCCTCTTACGGATCGGCGAGTCTCTTCCGATTGGGTACCGCGACCGGCGACTACCAGGACAACGGGCCTCGTGTTGACGTGCGGTTTACGCACAGGACGTGACGCAGCGGCTGAGGCGTTAAGCAATCCGTAACCATGCTCTGACAAGGGTTTAATTCCAGTTAATTTCAATCGGCCAAAAGGAAATGCGTCGCGGCCTGCACGCTTTGTCGTCGGCATTTCGATTAGCGATCGCGAGCGGTGGCAAGTTGATATCGAACGTGTCGATATCGACGTCCATGCTGTTGCTTGTGGGCGTCACACTGTCCGGTTACGCGGTGTTCGGCGTCGAATATTATTTGATCGAAAGAGCGCATCGAGCGCTTCTCAAGAACAATTCAACCTACATAGAATTTGAGGATTACCTGCGATCGGCGGCAATGAGCCTTCAAGTGGCCTCGTTTGCCGCGACGGGTTCCCCGGCACTATCGGAGGAAACGCTGCGATCGGCCGCCGCCGACTTTGTCGACGCCGCGCTGGCTGCATCTGACGCGAACAAAGTCCCGGCACTCAAATCTAAGCTCGAACCGGTCGTTGCCGGAGCGAGACTCGTCGAGGCTGCGCTGGCCGGCCCCACCACCGATCTCGACAAACTCCGACACGGCCTTGACACCGCGTCGCAAACGATGGGCCTCCTGGTCGCGATTGCAGGCGAAGGGCGTAAAGCCGAGTGGGATAATTTGCTCGCCGGCAGCGAATCGAATTTTGAGGGCCTGATCGCGTTGATCTGCGCGGGTTCTTTGGTCGTCGGCGGCTTGGGTTACCTGATCATCATGCACATCAAGCGTACATTTGCCGAGGTGATCCGGATCAATTCAACCATCGCGGACGGGAAGTCCGACATCGTGATTCCGAGCGTTAATGCGCGCACCGAGGCCGGGCAATTGTATGCGGCATTGAGGGTGTTTCGGGATAATGCGGTCGAAAAGAACAGGCTCGAAGCGGCGGCAAGGACCGAGATAACGGCGCGCGCAATACGGCAGAAGCAAATGGAAGTTCAGATCGCGAATTTTCGCGGCCGCGTCCAAGAGCTATTAGCAGAAGTGGTCGCTAACATGGAGGAAATGCAGACGACCGCGGAGAGCCTCGCGCAGTCTGCCGGGGAGACCTCCAACCGTGCGACGGGCGCAGCGACAGCATCCGATCAGGCTTCTGCGAAAGCTCGGGCCGTCGCATCGGCGGCCGAAGCGCTCGCCGTTTCGATCGACGAGATCAATCGCCAGGTTCGCGACACCACAAGTGTTGTTCTTGATGCAACAGAGGGCGCGCGGGCGACGAACGCGTCGGTAGCGGGTCTTGCCAAGTCGGCGCAAACTATTGGCGAAATCGTTGACCTGATCCGCGACGTCGCCGAGCAGACGAATTTGCTTGCGCTCAACGCGACGATCGAGGCCGCGCGGGCCGGCGACATGGGAAGGGGTTTTGCCGTTGTCGCGACGGAAGTAAAATCGCTCGCGCAGCAGACCGCGAATGCAACCGGAGACATCGCTGCGCAGATTGCAGCAATACAAGCGTCGACCACGTCGTCGGTCGACGCGATCAAGACGCTGGCCGGAAAAATGGAACAGGTGAACTCCTACGCATCGTCAATCGCAAAGGCGGTTGAAAGGCAAGGCATTGCGACGGCGGCAATATCCGATAACGTGCAACAGGCCGCATCGGAGACGCAGAAGGTTGCCGTGAACATGACCGGCGTCACGTCTGCCGTCAGAGCAACTTCGGATTCGGCAATGATGGTCGAGCGGGCGTCGTCCAACGTGGTTGCTCAAACAGCTCAATTGCGCAGTACCATCAATCAATTTCTCGAAGATGTGGCGGCGGCGTAATCAGTATTGATTCCAGCGCCGCGAATTCTTCGCTCCGTCGAATATTTTACGATTGCTCGCCTGATCCGATGACCGATGCGCCTTGCCGATGCGCTCTGCTCGTGGCCCCAGCGCTTCTGAATTCATCGAAAAAATACCGAAGGCTCGGCGATTTCGGCCCTGCCGCGTGTCTTCGACACGAGCGTCTCCTTGAGGCAAATCACCCTGCTCGAGCGTTTTCCGGAACTTTAACCATTTTGGACCTTCAAGGTCTCGAAAAACCGCTTGACCCCGAGCTGGATACAGCGAGCTATGATGCTGATTTCACTTCTGAATCTTGGCGCGCGCCCCAGCTTTGCCTAGATTTAGCCGACTTGTTTCCGGCCGCTGTTGTACTTCGGCTACAGTGTTTCTCAGGTCAATCCGTTAGATAGGCGTGCGATCGAGAATTCGGCCGATTGAGAATTCGGCAAAGTTGAAAGGGACTTCCATGAAGCGGTTAGTGCTGGCAGTTACGTTGAGCGTTGGCGCGGGATCCGCCGCGCTGGCAGCCGATCTTCCGCCGCCAATGGCGCCGCCGCCGCGAGCTCCTGCGACCTACGTTCCGGCTCCGATTCCTTATTACAATTGGACCGGCTTCTATATCGGCGGCAACGTGGGGTATGGCTTCACAAGCTCCAGCACTCTTTCGGACTCGCAGAAAAGCACTTTTACCAGCACGACCAGTAACGCGTTCCTCGGCGGTGGCCAGGTCGGCGTTAATTGGGAGTTCGGGCCAGGCGTCGTGATCGGCGCCGAGGCCGACTTCGACTGGCTTCCCAATACCAAGAACACCGTTACCGCCACTGGTACAGGCCTAAATGCCGGGTCTACAGCTACGGCGACCATCAACAGTCGCTGGCTGACGCTGGTCGACGCCAGGCTCGGCTATGCGTGGGACCGTCTGCTGGTTTACGGCAAGGGCGGCGGCGCTTTTGTCGGCGCGAACAATTCTTCGCTGAACGTCAATCCGGGGAACACGTTTTTGCCTCTTTCCGGCCCGGCCAACAATATGGGCTGGAACGCGGGCGTTGGGCTTGAATACGCATTCTGGGGCGGTTGGTCGGCGAAGGCCGAATACGATTATGTCCGGCTGAACAGCGCATCCTTTACCGCGGCGGGGGCGGGTGGGCCGTTCAACCAAGACGTGATCTCGACCAACAACCGCGTGATCAACCTCGTGCTGGTCGGCATCAACTACAAATTCGGCCCGTGGTGGTGATCGCTAACACCTGACGAAGTTAAAAGGGGCGTCGTGAGACGCCCCTTTTATTTGTGTATCCGAAGCACCGCGTTAAGCGCAGCGTTCGCGCACGCCAGTGCTGAGCATGCGAAGAAATTCGAGGCCCGTGGTGCGCAGCTCGGCGGGTAATTCCTTGATCGCCGCGGCGAGCGCAAACGATTCCATGATCTCCTGAATGGCTGCGTCGGCTATACGACGGCCCGCCGGCGTCAACTTTACACGGAAGCTCTTGCGCGTGTCGGGGTCCGGACAGCGCTTGACCAGGCCGCGGGCGATCAGACGATCGACCTGTTTGGTCACGGCGCTGGAAGTAATTAACAGAAAGCGGAACAGCTCGGTCGGCCGCAAACCGTCACGCTCGCCCGAGCGCAGCAGCGCAAACAAGATCCGCAGATCGCCGACGCGCAGCGCGAACCGCGATTGCGCCAGATCGCGGAATTCGTTCTCCATCTGCTGCGACAGGCTGTAGATGAGCACGATCGCGCGGATAATCGAAGTGTCGAGATACGGTTTGCGAACGAGCCATTCGTCGGGAATGGCCGACTCGGCCCGCCGGGACGCTACCGACGCCGGAGCGTTCGCCTTGGACGGCGCCGCGGTACGGCCGCGGCTTAAAGCGCGGCCGCTCATGACGGTTGCGCCGCTGCGGCGGCCGGCTCGATGCCGATGATCGCCGACAGCATCGCATCCTGTTCCGCCAATTGCGCGCTCGGAGCATCGGCGGTGATCCGGCCGCGATCCATCACCAGGCAGCGATCGGTCAGTTCGAGAGCAAGGTCGACCCGCTGCTCGACGATGAGGACGGCGAGTTCGCCGCTGCGCGTGATCTGCCGGATCGTCTCGGTGAGTTGCTCGACAACGACGGGAGCCAGCCCTTCGGTCGGCTCGTCCATCAGCAGTAGGTTGGGGTTGCCGCGCAGCGCACGCGCAATCGACAGCATCTGCTGCTCGCCGCCGGAGAGCCGCCCGCTCAGACTCGAAGCCCGCTCCGCGAGCGCCGGAAACAGCGCGAACAGCCGTTCCTCCGTCCAGCGCCCGGGCCGGCGCGCCACCGACAGATTCTCCCGCACGGTCAGGCTGCCAAACACTTCGCGTTCCTGCGGCACATAGCCGATGCCGGCCCGTGAACGGGCGAAGGTGCGGGCGGCCGACAAGTCTTCTCCGTCGAGACGGATGGTGCCGGAATGGCGCTGGGCGCGACCGGTGATCAGCTCGAGCGTCGTCGTCTTGCCGACGCCGTTGCAGCCGATCAGGGCGACGCTCTCCCCGTCGGCGATTGTAAGGTCGAGATTCTCGACCACCGTGGTCTCGCCCCAGCCGCCGCTCAGTTCGCGCACTTCAAGCATGGGCGCCGCCGTGGAAACGGGCATGCCCGGTGCGGCCGAGATAAACCGAGCGCACGGCGTCGGCCGCCATGACCTCCGACGGCGATCCGGTCATCAGAACGGCCCCCCTGACCAGCACGGTCACGCGCGACGCAAACCGCTTCACCACCTGCATATCATGCTCGACCATTATCATCGCCATGTCGGCCGGCAAGCGGCCAATCACGTCCAGCATGCGGGCGACGTCCTCGGCGCGCAGGCCGGCGGCGGGCTCGTCGAGAATCAAGACCTTGGGGCGCAAGCTCAGCGCGATGCCGATCTCAAGGAGCCGCCGCCTCCCGTAAGGCAGTTCGGTGATGGTGCGGTGGCGATCCTCGATCAGCCCCAGCTGGACGAGAATGTCGTCGATCTCCTCGATGATCGCGATCTGCGCCACGGCCGATGACCAGATCTCGTTACTTGCTCCGGTGCGCTCGCTGATCGGCAGGTAAAGATTCTGCTGCACGGTGAGATTGTTGAACAGGCTGGTGATCTGGAAGGTGCGCACCAGCCCGGCCTTGACCCGCTGGTTGCTGCGCAATCGGGTGATATCCTGCCCGGCGAGGTGCACTTCGCCGTCGTCGGGGCGGACGGTACCGGAAACAAGGCCAACGAAGCTCGTTTTGCCTGCGCCGTTTGGTCCGATCAGGGCGCGACGCTCGCCGGCGTGCAGATCGAAATCGATATTGTCGGCAACGACGACGGTCCCGAAGCGCTTGCTCAGAGCACGGGTCGACAGCACGGGTTCGGCGCTCATCGCGCGCCTCGCTTGCGGGCTACCGACGCAGCAAGCGTCTCGACAAGGCCCAAAAGTCCGCCCCGCGCATACATCACCACCGCGACCAAGAGCGCTCCGATCACGAACATCCAGTGATAAGGATTGATCTGCGCGGCGACGTGATGGACCAGCATGTAGGCGACCGTGCCGATCAGCGCGCCATAGAGCCGCCCGACGCCGCCGACCACCAGCATCACCAATGCGGCGATTGAGGTCTCAACGCTCAGCACCGAGAGCCCGACGAAGCGGGCCGATTCTACCGACAGGGCTCCAGCAAGCGCCGCCATCGCGCCACCGATCACATAGATGCGCAGCAGATGGCTGTGCACCGGCGCACCGAGCAGCGCCATGCGCCGGAAATTCTCACGCACGCCGACGACGGCAAGCCCAAAGGGTGAGTTCACGATACGGCGGGCGAGATAGAGACAGACGCAGAGCCAGCAGAGCGCATAGAAGTACGCGGTATCGGACGACAGCGTCCATTCGAAGATGCCAAGCACCGGCTTGAACTCGATGCCGACGAGGCCATCGTCCCCGCCGGTCAGCCAGGTGGCTTTGTTGGCGGCCTCGAAGGCGATCGCACCGAGCGCAAGCGTCACCATCAGGAGCGGCAGCTCGCGGAGCCGCAGTACGAAGGGCCCGGTCGCCAGCGCCACGATGGCTCCGACCAAAGCGGCGGCGACCGCAACCGAGATCGGCTCATTCCAGCCGTAGATCGAGATCAATCCCGCCGCGTAGGCGCCGAAGCCGAAAAAAAGCGCGTGACCGAGCGTCACCACGCCGGCGTAGCCGAGCACCAGATCGAGCGACATCACGAAGATCGCCGTCACCAGGACGGACGTGGCGAACGACAACTGATCCGGGAATAGAACGAAGCACAGCGAGGCGACGAGCGCGACCCAAACTTCAGGGAAGCGGCCAAACTTCCGCAGCCACGACGCGGTCGCGTTGCCGGTCATCCCGCGGTCGCTTGCGCGGACGTGGAAGAGCGCCTCGACATTCAAGGTTCGGCCGTTCGGAGCTGCTGCGAGACCATCATTGCGATCAGAAAGACATAAACGACGAAACTGCCATAGGTCGGCGTGAGGAAGCGCGCTCCGGTATCGACGATGCCGACCGCGGCGGCGATGAAAGCCCCCGACTTGATGTTGCCGAATCCGGTCAGTGCAACGACGATCAGGATGATGATCAGATATTTGAACGGATACATCGGTTCCGGCGGCAGCATGGCGTATCCGACCGCGCCACCGAGCGCGGCCAGGCAGCAACCGATCGCAAAGGTGATCGCGAACAGACGGTCGACGTCGATGCCGACCGCCTCGGCCATCCGCCGGTTGTCCACTGCCGCGCGGACGCGCGCACCGAAGTCGGTCTTATCAAACAGCCACCACAGTCCGAGCATGAGACATGCGCCGAGCACCACCACGAACAGCCGGTAAATCTGGATGGTGCGGATGCCGAGGTCGACATTGGCGGCGAGCGAAGGCGGCAGCGCGCTCGGCTGCGGATCCGGTCCAAACAACAGGTTGAGGAAAGCGGCCCCGAGGAACGCGAGCCCGATCGTAAGCAGGACCTGGTCAAGCTGCGCAGCGGTATAGAGCCGACGGATCAAAGTCCGCTCGATCAAGACGCTCAGCAACGTCACGACGACGCAGGCCGCCACCACGGACAGCCACATCGGCGCGCCGCGCTGGAACATCAGCCACACCGTCACATAGGCGCCGAGCGCAGCAAAGAAACCGTGCGCCATGTTCACGACCCGCATCAGGCCCATCGTGATGACGAGACCAATGGAAATGGCGAACAGCACCATGCCGAATGACAGGCCGTACAAGACGATAAAGATCAGGGATGCCGCGAAGTCGTTCAACGGTCCTCCCGCCAGCCCGTTAGCTCAGGCGCCTCTGCATGGGCGCTGCGGCGAGAATGTTCCGGGGCGACCCGGTAAGGCAAGCGATTTCTTCCACGGAAGATATCTTGCCAATGTCGCCGGTCCCGATATTATGATCGAAAAGACCACGGCCGCTGCATAGCGCGACCAGTTGGCTTCTACCAAGAGGGAGGAGATTCAATGCGCCGCAGACCCATCCTAGGCGGCATTCTTGCGATCGCGGCAGTGGCCGCGAGCGGCGCAGTCAGCGCGCAGGAGAAAATCAAAGTTGGCATGATCGCGGATTTCACCGGCCCATTCGCTTTGTCCGGAACGATGCTGCGCCAAGGGATGGAAACCTATCTGTCGGCTGCCGGCGCCAAGGTCGGTGACAGGGAGATCGAGATCGTCTGGCGCGACGTCGGCAACCAAAATCCAGTGGTTGCCAAGCAGGTAGCCGAAGAGCTGATCGTGCGCGACAAGGTGTCGATCCTTACCGGCTTTGACCTGACCCCGCAGGTCGCGGCGGTGGCCTCGGTGGCGAACCAGGCCAAGATCCCGACCGTGATCCAGATTCCGTCGACGCCGGCGCTGATGAAGATGTCGCCGTACTTCCTGCGCGTCTCCAACAACATGCAATCGACGGTCTGGCCCGGCGCCGATTGGGCGGCGAAGAACGGCAAGAAGCGCGCCTATATCGCGGTGTCCGACTACGCGCCGGGCCACCAAGTGCAGGCCGCGTTCAAGCGCAAATTCACCGAGCTCGGCGGCACGATCGTCGGCGAGGACCGCATCCCGCTCAACACGGTCGATTACGCACCGTTCGCCGAGCGCGTGGCACGCTCCGACGCCGACGTGGTGCAGGTCTTCATTCCGCCAGGACCTGCCGCCGTGTCGTTCACCCGCGGGCTATTAGCGCAAGGGGTGCGCGAGAAGGGCACGCTCATCATGGGCATCGGCGAAACCGATGAAGCTTTTCTCGGGAGCTACGACGATTCAGTGGTCGGCATCTACTCGTCGTTCCACTACTCCCGGCTCCTCGACAACAAAGCAAATGAGCAATTCAAGCAGCAGCTGGCGGCGAAGTTCGGCGACAAAGTGGCGGCTGATGCCTTCGTGGTTCAGGGCTACGATGGCATGCACGCAGTTCATCGCCTGATCGAGACACTGGCCGGCAAATCGTTCGATGCCGCCGCCGCGGTCGAGGCGATGAAGGGCTACAAGTGGAACGGCCCGCGCGGTCCGATGATGATCGACCCGGACAGCCGCGACATTGTCGAGAACATGTACATCCGCCGCGTCGAGCGCGTGAACGGTAGGCTCGAGAATGTAATCGTCGAGACCTATCCGGCGGTGAAGCCAACATTCATCGAGTGACGAGCGGCCGCGATTACCGCCGGCGCCGGCGGAGCCATTTTTCAACCAGCACCGCCAGCGGGGCGGGAAGGGACCAGAGCCATGATGAGTGCGCAAGAGAATGAAATCCTCACCAGAGTTGGACCCGAAACGCCGATGGGACGCATGATGCGCCGCTACTGGCTTCCGGTCTGCACGTCGGAGCAATTGCCCAAGCCGGATTGTGACCCGCTCCGAATCCGGCTGTTGGGCGAGCGCTTCGTCGCCTTTCGCGACACCTCGGGCCGGCCAGGATTCCTCGAAGAATACTGCATGCACCGGCGGGCCTCGCTCGCCCTGGGGCGCGTCGAGGACAACGGCATTCGCTGCCTCTATCACGGCTGGAAATTCGGGGTCGACGGCACCATCCAGGAGACCCCGAACCATTGCGATGATCGCTTTCGCAACGCGCTTCAAGGCGCCGGCATTCCCGGTGCGCGAAGCGGGCGGCATGGTGTGGGCCTATGTCGGGCCGGCTGACAAGGAGCCGCCATTTCAGAAATACGAGTTCTTCGACGGCCCGGCGGAGAACCGGCTGGTGTTTCGCATCAACACGCCGGCCAACTATCTGCAGCTGTTCGAGGGCGGCACCGACTCCTCGCACGTCGGTATCCTGCACTGCAATCTCGCCAACCCGTCATGGAAGACCAAGCCGGAGCACGTACCCGACAGTTCCGACTACACCTCGGTGGCGCTGGCCGTTGACGACAATGCGCCCGACATCGAAATCGAGAACACCGAATACGGCTATCACTACGCCGCCAAGCGCGCCGGCCCGCGCACGGAAAATGGCCGCGACACCCACAGCGTGCGCGTCACCGCCGTGATCCTGCCGACATGCCGCATCATCCCGCTGACGCGCTATCAGTTTTTTGTATTCGAAGTGCCGCAGGATGACGTGCGCACCAGCACCTACGTCGTCGCGCACGGCCCGCAATCGTTCGACCGCAAGAAAATGCGGGGCGTGCTCGGGCTCGACAACGAGCGGCTATGGAACGAGAAGGACTGCGAGTACCGCGCCACCGAGGAGAACCTGTTCGGCCAGGACCGCTCGAAGATGGACGTGGCCTGGTCGGGCTTAAGCGGGCTCGTGCCGGAAGACGCGAGCATCGGCGTCTCGATGGGCCCGATTGTCGAGCGGCACAAGGAGATGCTGGTGGCGGCCGACGCCGCGGTGGTTCGCCTCCGACATCGCCTGCTCGAGTCGGTGCGCCGTCACGAGGCGGGACAGGATCCGTTCGGGCTCAACATCGCGGACTATTCGAAGGTGCGGAGCCTTGCGGATACCAATGTGGCGGTCGGCGATCACTGGCAGAACCTGCTGCCGCATAACATGTCGCTGTCAAGGAAAGAGCGCGAGCTCTCCCCGGCCTGACCCTGCGGTGCTTGGACTCAGTGCACCGTGTGAATGCCGGCGTGGTGGAGGGATTGCCCACGGCGTCGGCGCCGGCACCGGTCGCGTGCCGATCGTCGCCCGGGCGGACTAAATCATCACGTCGCCGCCATTCATATTGAGGGTGCTGCCAACGAAATACGAGCCGTCCTGCGAAGCCAGCAGGACGTAAGTCGGCACCACTTCGTCAATTTTGCCAAACCGCCCGATCGGAAGTTCAGCCCGCTTTCGCTCCAGCCAATCCCGAGGCAGATCAAACAACAGCGGAGTTTCGATCGGCCCCGGGCAGACCGCGTTGACAGTGATCCCGTGAGCCGCGACCTCATAAGCAAGCGACCGGGTGAAGGCGATGACGCCGGCCTTCGCCGCGGCATAATGCGCCATCTGGGGCGCTCCTTTATGTCCCAGTTGCGAAGCCGTATTGATGATGCGGCCCCATTTCCGGGCGATCATGTCTCTCAAGACCTGTTGCGTGCAAAGGAACACGCTGCGGAGATTGATCTCCAGCATTTCATCCCAGAGCGCGATCGGCATATCGACGACATTGCTCGTGGTGTCGATGCCCGCATTGTTCACAAGGATGTCGGGCGAACCGACCTGTTGCTTGATCCGGGAAAAAGTCGACGCTATCGAGGCGGGGTCCCGCAGTTCGGTCGTAAAAGCCTGAACACTGCCGCCGTCCGCCGCGATGGCGTCGACGACCTCAGACAGTTTTTTCGCATCACGGTCGACCAGCGCCAGCACGGCGTCTTCCGCGGCGTACGCTTTGGCGATGCCCGATCCGATACCGCCGGCCGCACCTGTAATAACCGCAATGCGGCCCGCGAGACGTCCGCTTCTTTCCGTCATTGGCTCAATGCTGCTCAACCCTGGTAATACGTTTGCGCAACTTGGTCGTCGGTATTTTTGCCGCACGAAATAACGGTATACCGCGCGGGGTTCTGCTCCGATTTGCACGTCGGAAAGGCATCCATCGATGCATCGTAATTGACGCCAAAAAACTGCACCAGTGAATAACGATGCTCCTGGGTCAAATTGACCACCCGGTGCGGCCTCGACAGAAAAAGATCGTTGCTCCAGCGCTGCATCAAATTCCCCAGATTGATGACGAAGGTTCCCTCGATCGGAGTGACTTCGATCCAGTCGCCGCCAACGCCTTTCACTTGCAGGCCGGGCTGGGGCGACTGCCATACCGTGGTGAAAATTTCATAGTCACGATGGGCGCCGATGCCGATCTTGCGTATGTCCCAGTCCGGTTTCTGCGGGGGGTAGTAGCATGCGCGCAACCGCGACAAAGGTTTTGTGTAGATCTCGTCGAAATAAATCTCCGGCAGGTCGAGCGCCAACGCGAAGGCGCGCAGCATCACTTTGCCGAATTCGAGTTGCGTGTCGAAGTACGTTCCCAACGCCCAACGAAAATCGGAGGGCTGATCCGGCCACGCGTTCGGACCATAAAACTTGATCCCCTTCAGGTAATCCGGATCGTCTGCCGGAAGATCGTGCGCAGATTCGAAGGCTTCGTGCATGTCTTCGCCTTTGAGTTCGTGATCGGCCTTGATATCCCCGAGTGCGACATAGCCGCGATGGTTCGGAGTGGTCATGTAGTGCTGCTTCACTTTTTCGTCTCTCGGCAGAGCAAAGTAGCGTTGCATTGCCTGATAGGCGCGCCGTGTCACCGCGTCCGGGATTCCGTGATTTTTTAGATAGAAAAATCCGACCTCCATGCACGCCTTGCGAATTTCCGGCGCGATCCTTCGGCGCTCCTCTGGCTTGCTGGACAGCATCGGACTGAAGTCGATAACGGGAATGACATCGCTGGTGTTGCGCTTGAAGCGAATGCCCTTTCCGGTATCGATCACCTTCTCCAGATTTGCCGCCATGGGGCACCCCTCCCTGCTTTGCTCCGGGAGAGCATTACAGCGGCAAACTTGAGGGTCTTGCCGTTCCGTCTACAACGTTTTGCTTCTGCGTATCCTGCAGCAGCCGTCGTCTTTGATGGCACACGGGCAAGCCATGGCGGTGTGCGTGGCGGAAACCTGGTTGCTGCTCAGCTTAAATCTCGCCAAAATGGCATGCGACTTGCTTAAAATCGCTTGGCAGAGATGTGCCCCGGCCAACGCGGGAGGAGGCGGTGACCCCGGAGAAGAATGTCTCCAGCCTGAAAGCCTGGCAACGCACCATCTCCGACACCTATTACCAGCAGGATGTTCGTGCGCCGCCTGACCGGCCTTTTGAGGCCGCGATTTCAGTGATCGACCTCGGCGGCATTTCGCTATCCCGCATCGTTTCATCCCCGGTCGTTTATCGGCGGCGGACCGCACAGATTTCGGCCGGTACGGAGAGTTATCATCTTGTCACCATCCCGTTGGCCGGTGAGCTGGTGTTCGACCAACAGGACTCCAGGTTTCGCTGTCCGACGAACAGCTTTCTGATGGAGCGCGGCGACCTTCCCTACGAACTCCATCAGCCGAGCAAGAACGAACTGGTCGTTGTGAAAGTCCCTCAGTCTCTGCTCGACGCGCAATTGCCGCACGGGACCGTGTTCAAAGGTCAGACGTTCGCGCCACTCGGGCTGGCGGGCTTATTCGTCGACCTCATTCGATCCTCAATCGCCCACGGCCGCGAAATCGAGCCTTTTGACTACGCCGGCGTGAGCCGCCAAATCCTCGATCTGTTGGTATTGACGCTAACGTCGAGGGACAACGGATTTGAGAGTACGGAAACGTCTGTGCAGGAAACGCACCTTCGTCGCATAAAGGCTGTGATCCGCAACCGGCTGTTCGAGCCCGGCATAACTTCATCCCGCATAGCGGCACACTGCGGATTGTCGGTCAGCTATCTGCATCGGCTGTTTGCAGCGACCGGAACAACGGTTGGACGCTGGATCCGGGAGGAAAGATTACTTGCGAGCGATCGCGCCTTGCGAAATCCGCGATATCGAGGCTCACTTGCGGCCGTCGCTCAGCAGTTTGGGTTCTCGGACCAGCCGCAATTCTGCCGACACTACAAGCGACGTTTTGGCCGAACGCCAGGCGAAGCACGCGCCGAAGCCCGCGACTGGCAGCGATCTGCACACCAGACCGGTCACTGAACTCTCGGTTTACGTGGCCGACTTAGCAGCCGCCCGCCGTCTTCGCACCATCGCACGTGACAGGGATCCAAAATCTAATAGGACAGGCGCACACCTTCCCCGCCAGCGCATGTCCCCACTTCTATCGACGGACGCTGAGGGGTAAAGGCGTGTGGCGAGGTCACCTGCTACCCAGCTCCTCGCCGAGCGAAGCAAATTCTCATGAACCTCGCAACTCTGGCGTGGCTGGCGATGGCCGGTTACGCCCTGCACATCCTGGAAGAATATACGTTCAACTGGCGCGACTGGGCGCGTGCCGTCCTGAAGCTGCCCGTGGAATGGAGCGACTTTTACGTCACCAATGCGGTTGTTATCGCCGTTGGCATAGCGCAGGCAATGCTGTCGCCGACGCTACCCTGGGCCCCGCTGCTGTTTGCTTCAGTGATGCTGATCAATGCGGTGTTCTTTCACATTGTTCCGGTCGTGCGTTTCAAGGGACGGTATTCTCCGGGCGTGGCGACCGCGGTCGTATTGTTCCTGCCGGTCGCAATCGCAATGTGGAAGCGCGCCACCGACGATGGCGCGCTCGACCCGGCGACCATCATCATCGCCGTGGGCGGCGGAGCCTTGGCGATGGCGTTCCCAATCGTGATGCTTCTTCTGCGCTCGAAGCCATATTTTCGGCAGGAATAGCTTGGTGCTTCCAAAGTCAGCGCTGCGATCGCGTACATGGCGAGCGAAGAAGGAAACCGCCTGCGGTGGTGCCGCAGGCGGTTCTGATTTCGATGCAACAGGAAAGTCAGGTCGTTGGTATCTTTAGTTTTGCGGCGCCGAGGCCGCTTCCTTGGTGCAGACGTCCGCGAACATCACAAGGCCGTCCTGCGTATAGGTCTTGGTCAGGCAGGTGCAAGGGCCAGAGCTCGCGACCGGAGCCACGACCGGAGCCAGAGGCGCCACGTCCGGAACTGCATCGGCCAACTGGTCGACGACGATCCAGCGCCCGCCACGGAATATCCAGTGTCCGTGATGATTGAAGGCCCAGCCAGGACGACCGGCAAAGCCGCGACCGGGGCGATCGATCCGACCGCGGTTCACAGCGACGCGGCCACCAATACGGCCACCGCCCATACGGGCACCGCCGCCAACATGGCCACCGACGCTAACGTGGCCGCCGCCACCAACATGACCGCCGCCGCTGAAGCCGCGGGCATAGGAGGCGCTAGACGCAAACGAGGCAACGGTGATCGTAGCCGCGGCTGCAAGGGTAAGGATGAGAGTGCGTGACATGACTGTTCTCCAGGGTATGGGTTTCGGTACCCATTGGTCGGAGCTGTCCGGGAAAAGGTTCAAAGCCGTTCGCCGGATTTCCCCGGCAGTCGTGGACGGGGTCGTGGTTGGCGCTGGCATTGGCGTGGCGCGAGCCGCCCGCCACACCGCGCGGCAAAAACTGAGAAGGCCCGGAAATCCCGGGCCTTCCTGCGTGTCTGGTACTCAAACAGGGACAATTACGCGATACAATAAAATACGCAGTACTATCAAAAGAACGACCGCTAATGAACGGTGCGCGTTCGTCCGGCGTCACCGGCTCACCGTGGCCGCGACCGGCACCGGGTCGAAACCCGCCGCCCGATACGTTAATACTATGGCGATGGCGCGTGACGGCGGTATGACTGGCCGCCACGCGTGATACGGTCCGCCATAGAAACCACCGTCATGGCAACGAAAAGCGGTCACATCTACGTCGGCATCGGCGGCTGGAATTATGAACCGTGGCGCGGCGTATTTTATCCCAAGGGTCTCGCACAGGCGAAGGAACTGGAATACGCCGCGAGCCGGCTGACTTCGATCGAGATCAACTCCACCTTCTACGGCTCGCAAAAACCGGAGAGCTTCCGCAAATGGGCGAGCACGGTGCCCGATGACTTTGTGTTTTCCGTCAAGGGGCCGCGCTTTGCCACCAACCGGCGCGTGCTTGCCGAAGCCGGCGACGCCATCAAGCGGTTTCTAAACTCCGGCGTGCTAGAGCTCGGCAATCGGCTCGGACCGATGCTGTGGCAATTCGCGCCGACCAAAAAATTCGATGCTGTCGACTTCGGAAAATTCCTCGAACTTTTGCCGGCGAAGACGAACGGAACGCGTCTGCGCCACGTGGTGGAAGTGCGGCACCCAAGCTTTGGCACGCCGGATTTCGTGGCCTTATTGCGCGAGTTCGGCACGCCGGTCGTGTTCACCGACCATGCGACCTATCCTTCGCTCGCCGACCTGCCCGGCGATTTCGTCTATGCGCGCCTGCAAAAGGGATTGGACACGATACCGACTGCCTATCCCCCGAAAGTTCTCGACGCATGGGCTCAACGTTTGCGAACCTGGGCATTAGGCCAAATGCCGGACGACCTACCGCCGGTCGATCCGGCTTACCGGCCAAAAAAAGACGCGCCGCGAGACGTCTTCGCCTACGTGATTCATGAAGGTAAAATCCGCGCACCCACCGCAGCGATGGCATTGATCGAGCGATTGAAAGACTAGAGACGGCCTAATAGATCACAGTGTTGGATGTACGCAGCCGCTGGACCAGGACGCGCATCACATTGATCGCGAAGTATGGTGTACGGCTCACCAAAAAAAGAAACTGCTTTTCCCCAACGGGAACCAGCTCGGCGTCGGTCGCGGCGATCGCGGTCGCGCTGCGCGGACCGTGGTCAATGATCGCCATCTCGCCGAAAATGCTGCGCTCCGGCAGGGTGTTGAGGAGGCGATTGCCGAGGCGGATCTCGACGCTGCCGGTTTTGACAACGAACAGTTCCTCAGCCGGATCGCCCTCTTTGAAGATGACTTCGCCGGCCTTGAAACTTCGCACCGGCGCCCCTGCCCCGGCCAACAGGCCGAAATCGATATTCGTGTCCGGCATAGCTCCCCCTGCTGTTCGTCCAATTATTTCAATCTCATGACGGTGCTCGATTGCAGTTTTATGACACAAAACAGCATGGGGCATAGCGTGCGCTCGAACGCCTAAGCGCTCTTGGCAACCGCCAAAAATGCTAACGGCCACGAAACGATCAGGTGCGCGTACATCCGGCGTCACCCGTCGTAACCGTGGCCGTCCCACAACGGAACCCGGTAAAGGACTCGACGTTGCTCCGCGATAGATGGGGGCGCCATCGCTATTATGCAAGGGCTGCTTTTGTGGCAGACTACCGATGCTACTCCAAGGACGGCTCATCAAACCATCCGTGCAACGATTTCGTAACCGGAAAGCCTCCTGTTTCTCCGATGCGCCGGCCGGTTCCGGCGGAACCCAACAATCGGCGCCTATACTGCAAGGGAGACGATAATGACGATGAATCAAACACAGGCAGAGAGCATCGGGCGAGCCGTTGCCAGCGCGATCCACGAGCATTGGGTCATGTTCCTGATCGAAGGGATCATACTGGTCATCCTCGGCATTATCGCGATCGTACTGCCGCCGATCGCCACGATTGCCTTTACCATCATCATCGGCTGGATCTTTCTGGTCAGCGGCATCCTCGGCTTGATCACGACGTTTTGGGCCCGCCAGGCGCCTGGCTTCTGGTGGGCGCTGATCTCGGCGATCATCGCCATCGCCGCCGGCGTTGTGCTGCTGCTTTGGCCGATCAGCGGGGCGGTGTCGCTGACGCTGGTGCTGATCGCGTTCTTCGTCGTCGAAGGCATTGCCTCGATCCTGTACGCGATCGAGCACCGCAACCAATTGAGCGGACGCTGGGGCTGGATGCTGGTCAGCGGCATCATCGACCTGATCCTCGCCGCCATCATTTTTTCCGGGCTACCGGGAACGGCGGTTTGGGCGCTCGGCCTGCTGGTCGGGATCAATATGGTGTTCGGCGGCGTGGCGCTGATCGGAATGGCGATGGCGGCGCGACACCCGGCTTAAGAGCGCCGCGTATCCCGGGTCTGCAGCGCAGCACGCCGTGGTGCGCTGCAGACCCGGGAACTTCGGAAGACCTACGCGGCCAACGCGTTGCACTGCATGGGGGCGGTGGAAGGCGGCATTTACTCCGCCGGAACCGGCTGCGGCACCCGCACCTTTTCGACGTTCGCCGCGATCAGCGCAATGGCCAGCACCGCGAGCAAAAAGCCCAGCGCCACGACCGCGGTGGTGCCGAGGATAAGATTGAAACCGCCCCGGGTATACAGCAAGGCGATCATCGACACCGCCACGCCCGAGATCATGAAGGTGAGGAAGTAGCGCACCGCATAGACGCGGCCTCGCCAGGCATCGGCGGTATAACGGGCGATGACGAGATCGTTCACCGTGATCTGTCCGTAGATCGCGGTCATCACGCACGCCAAAGCGACGAGCAGCATTTTGCCGGTTGCGAACGCCGCCCACACCACGCTCGCGAACTGCATCACGGCAAGGATTGCGAATAGGATGTGCAGCCGGACGTGCTCGACGATGCGGCCGACGGCCATCTGCGCGATCGCTCCGCAGAGGAAGACCGCCGTGGTCAGGCCGCCGATCACCATGAGCGAAATATCGCCGCCGGCGCGCTCGTCGATGATCTTCGGCAGCGCAATCGAGATGGTGTTGAAAACGAGCCCGGCGCACAGCGCGACTACGACAAAGAGGCCGAAGATCGCCGCGGCCGCTACGGCCGACAGCGCAACGTCCGGCGCCGCGCTGCGCGACGCTGCATGCCGCGCTTCGTTAGGCACGAAACGGAGATACGCGAGGCCCGTGGCGATGCAGACGATGCCCGGCACCAGGAAGGCACCGCGCCAGGAGAACGCCGCCGTCAACACTGCTGTGACCGCCGCGGCAAGCGAGATACCGAGATTGCCGCAGACGCCGTTGAACGCGAGCGTCCGGCCGCGCTGGGTGGCGTTTTCCAGCACCAGCGCCGTGCCGACCGGATGATAGATCGCCGCGAAGATGCCGAGCGCGAACAAGGCGGCCGCGAGCGCGTAGAGCGACGGCGCGAACGCGGCGCCGACGAGCGACGCCCCGCAGCCGATATAGAACGCCACCATCATATTGCGGCGGCTCCAACGATCTGCGAGCCAGCCGGCCGGCAGCGAGAATAACCCGAACGCGATGAAGGAAGCCGTGCCGAACACAATCAGCTCGGAATAGGACAGGCCATAAAAGGCCTGGAGTTCGATCACCACCATCGGGAAGATCAGCATCACAAAGTGATCGAGCCCGTGGGCAACATTCATGAAACCGATCGCCAGCCGCCGCTCCGAAATCTCGGCTGGGCGGGCAAATCGATCGGCCGTGGAAGCCTCAGTGGTCATGGTCAGTCCCGGGGGTTGCTACACAGTCATATACCGCGGGCGAAAGCCGCGACCTACCGCGATTTTGCAGATCTGCCCCAACTTCTGCCCGTCAAATGACCGCGATATGCCGCGCTTGGGCACTGCGCACGGCCGTTAGAGGCACCGACCGATCGAACGTCACCAGCCGTCCTTCATTGGTGATGGCTAAAGCGAGCAAGTAGATATCGGTGAGTTGGCCGGGACTGACGATGCGGCCGTGGTGGAAAAGATCAGGGTCCACTATCGAAATGCTATCAGGCCAAAAAGCGTGGTCGGTCTCCGTCATCTGCCGCCCAAGCAGGTCGATGGCAAAACTCACTGGCACTGGATTGGCATAGCCCGGTTGCGAGACGATCCGCACAAATCCGTTCTGCGTGAGCGGGCACGACGCCCAACCGTGGTGTTGATTCGCGAGCCACCATTGATGCGCGGCGCCGTGATGAACATGTTGCTCGTCCAACATCGCGATGAGCACGTTGACATCGAACAACGCACGCACGGCTGTTAGCGATCGTCTTCGGCCAGCCGCTTGACCAAATCCGAAGTCACTACACCGCCGCGCTTGGGCAACACCCAAAAGCCGTTGCGGTGGATTAGCGGTCCATCAACCGGCTGAGTGAGGGCGCGGCGGGCGAGCTCTGAGATGATCTTACCCGCCGTCGTCCCCTGGACCGCCGCGATTTCCTTTGCGGCGTGGAGCACGTCATCGTCGATCGAGAGGGTGGTTCGCATTGGATACACTAAATCATCTGATGACATGATGCAACGATGCAAGTGCCATCGAGGCGCGCTTTGACCCGAAAACGCAACTCGACTTAACGCCCAATGCCGGTATTCTACTACAATCGGGATGGTGAGGCGCATTGGGGGGCGGCCTCGTGGGCGTTGCGTGGCGGTTTGGGGCGGCCGCGGCCGCATCGATGTTGCTTTGCGTTGCCCCGGCCCGCGCTGACAGCGGAGGGCCGGACACGCGCCCTTTTCTCGTGTTTGCCGGGACGGATATCTGGCGCGATGGCGCGTTCCTTCACGGCGGCTTGCTATGGTCGCCCGCCGGTTTTGATGTTGACGGCTTCACGCTGAAGCTCCTCCTCGCCGGCGGCCTGTACACCTACCCATCCGGCGGTTTGCACACCGACGTTGACGGAACGCTTCAGTCCGCCTCCATGCTGCCCGGCTGGCGGGTGACAAGCGACGGCATCACCATCGCTCTCTACGCTGGACCAATCGTCCAAGATTATCGGCTGTCGCCGTACGACCCCGGCAGTCTCCTGCACGGCTTTTATTCAGGCGGGCAGCTCGCAGGCGACGTCTGGTATCAGCCGACGCCGACGAGCATGATCGCTCTCAACGCGTCTATTGCGTCGATCGCTCTCATCGGAACGATGCGCGCCGCAGTAGGCTGGCAATTGTCCGAGCCGTTCTTTGTCGGTCCCGAGGCCCAGGCGCTGTGGTGCATCGACTATCAACAATGGCGCCTCGGCGCCCACGTCACCGGTTATCGCATCGATGGGCTCGATTGGTCGGCCAGCGCCGGATGGGCGTACGAGTCCTTCCACCGTTACGGCCCCTACTTGCGTCTCGGCGTGAACACGCGGTTTTGAGGCTGCGCCTGCGCATCAATCCAGCGTGCGGCGGAAGCGCGTCACGGCGACAATCATCGCGAACGCCATCAAGCCGGCGAGCGCCGCTGTGTCGTATTCCAGTTGGGAAAGCGTTGAACCCTTGAGCATGATGGCGCGCACGATGCGGATGTAGTGGGTCAGCGGCAGCCACTCGCCAATAGCTTGCGCCCAGCGCGGCATGCCGAGAAAAGGAAAGACGAAGCCCGACAGCAGCATGTTTGGCAAAAAGAACATCATCGACATCTGGATCGCCTGCAGCTGGTTCTGCGCCAGCGTCGAAAACGTGTAGCCGAATGACAGATTGGTAGCGATGAACAGCGTCGTAAGAGCCGCCAGCAGCGTCAGGTTGCCGACGATCGGCACGCCGAACATCAACACGCCGGCACCGAGGATCAGCGCCGCCTGCACGAACCCGACCAGCACATAGGGTGCGATCTTGCCGATCATGATTTCGAACGGCGTGATCGGCATGGCCAGCAGGCTTTCCATCGTGCCCCGCTCGATCTCGCGGGTGACCGAGAGCGCGGTGAAGATCAGCATCGTCAAAGTCAGAATGGTGCCGAGCAGTCCGGGCACGATGTTGAGCGGCGTCGAAGCGGCGGGGTTGTAACGTTCGTGCGAGCGGATCTCGAACGGCGGTTGGCCGCTGTCGGGAATCCAGCGGTCGTTGATCAGCGCCGTCTGGACGATGGCTGACAGTGCCGCGATCGCCGGACCGGTCGCCACCGGGTCGGTGGCGTCGGCCGCTACCAGCAGCGCTGGATCGTCACCGCGCCGCAGTGAACGCTCGAAGCCCGCGGGTATTTCCACCGCAAACAGCACGGTGCCCGAAGCCAGCGCCTGATCGAGCTCGGCTTCGTCGCGCAATTGCCGCGTGACCTTGAAGAATTTGGTGTTCTGCATCGCCGCGAGGATCGAGCGGCCGACGTCGCTCGATTCCTGGAGCAGTACGGCCGTCGGCAAATAGCGTGGCGTCGTGTTGATCGCGTAGCCGAACAGCGTCAGCTGCAACAGCGGAATCGTGATCATGGTGGCGAAGGTCACGCGGTCGCGGCGCAGCTGCAAAAACTCCTTGAGCAGCATGGCGCCGGCGCGGCGGAAGAATCCGCCATTATGGACCTCCTCCAACACGCTCATTGGAAATTGTCCCGGGCGCGGCCCATGAGATCGATAAAGACGTCTTCAAGCGAAGGCGAGGCCCGCTCCCAATATAGTCCGGGACGCTCGCGATAAGGCGCGATTGCAGCCTCGAGCGCGGCGCCGTCGCGGACGGACACGTGCAGGCTGGTGCCGAACGGGGCCACCATGTCGACACCGGGAAGTGCCGCCAGCTCGCCCGCCAGGTGCGAAAGATTTTCACCGCGCGGCACGTTCACCGTAAACGTCACGAGATGCGAATTGACGATCACGTCCTGGACGGTGCCGCGCGTCAACACTTCACCGAAAGCGATGTAGGCGATCTCGTGACAGCGTTCCGCTTCGTCCATGTAATGGGTGGAGACGAGAACGGTGAGACCTTCCGCCGCGAGATGATGAATCTCGCTCCAGAAATCCCGGCGCGCTTTGGGATCGACGCCGGCGGTCGGTTCATCGAGCAGAAGCAGACTGGGATTCGGCAGCGTGCAGGCGCCAAGCGCCAGCCGCTGTTTCCAGCCGCCGGAGAGCTTGCCAGCGATCTGCTCCTCGCGGCCTTGCAGACCGAGCCGTTCGACCATTGCCTTCGCCGCCGAAGTCGGACGCGGCATGCCGTAAATGCGCGCGACGAACTCAAGATTTTCGCGTACCGAAAGGTCTTCGTAGAGACTGAAGCGCTGCGTCATGTAGCCGACGCGGTTCTTGATTTTCACAGCCTCGGTGCGGATGTCGTACCCGAGACAGGTGCCACTACCCTCGTCGGGTGTGAGCAGTCCGCACAGCATGCGAATTGTCGTAGTCTTTCCCGATCCGTTGGGTCCGAGAAAGCCGAAAATCGTGCCGCGCTTGACCTGCATGGAAAGGTTGCGCACGACCTGACGGCCGCCGAAAGATTTGGTCAGACCGTGCACGTCGATGACGATATCCGGCGTCGCGCCGGGTGCGGCGACGGTTGCCGGTTCAGCCGCGGCGCTCATCGCGACGCTTGCGGTTGTGGTGCAGGATTTATCTGGCGCGCCAGCGTCACGTCGACCGGCTGGCCGACGCGCAGCTCGCCGGGCTTCTCCGGCAGTGCCTCGATCAGGAAGACAAGCTTGGCGCGTTCGTCGAGGCTGTAGATGACCGGCGGCGTGAACTCCGACTGTCTGGCGATGAAGCTGACGCGCGCGGTAAGGCCGCCGGCGCAGCCATCGCAAGCGACCTTGATTTCGTCGCCATAGGCGATATTCGGGAGCCCGGTCTCAGGCACGTAAAACCGCACTTTGACGTTGCCCGGCGGCAGCAAAGAAAGCACGGGCCGCCCGGCGGGGACCATCTCGCCGGGCCGGAAATAAATTTGCTGCACGGTGCCACCGACCGCGCTGAAAATGCGCCGCCGCGACAGCCGCGTCTGCGCGGAATTGAGCCGCGCCTGCGCATCGCGCAAAATCGCGTCGGCGGCATCGTAGTCCTTCTGCGTGCCGGCGCCGGTTTTCAGCAATGACGTGGCGCGGTCATGGGTCTGCTGCGCGTTGGTCAGCGAGGCTTTGACCTGGGCAAAGTCGGCGCGCTGCAGATCGTCGTCGACGGTGAACAATTCGTCGCCTGCTTTGACTACGTCGCCTTCACGAACTGACAGCGTTTGCACGCGGCCGACTTCATCGGGTGCAACGAAGATGAGGTTAGCTTCGACCCAGCCCTGGTAGGGATTGTCGCGGCTGTCGCAAGCGGCGAGCGAAACCGCCAGCAAGCCAGCTATGACCAAAAGCAGCCGCGCGCTCAAGCCGGCCTCCCCCGCTGCGGAAACAGCCGGTCGAAATACGCGCGCATCATCGCGCGTACGTCGAGCGGCTCGAAGCGATCGAACAGGCCGTGCCAGACGATGGCAATGACGGACACCGCGCCGAGCAATTGCGGGAAGCGGATCAGCGTATCGTCGGCGATCTCGCCGCGCTCGAGCGCGCGCATTAGTCGCGCGCGCAACGCTTTGAGCAGGCGCGCCAGCACCTCGCGATAATAGAATTCGGCGAGCGCGGGAAACCGCGGCCCTTCGGTGATGATAAGTCGCATCACCTCTTTGCGGTGGGTGCCGTAAATTTCGCGAACAAAAATCTCAATCGCCTGATCGACGATCACACGCAGCGGCAGGTCGCCCGCCAGCGCGGCTTCGAAGGTGCCGACCACCGGGTTCATCTGAAACCGGATCAGCTCCTGAAACAGGGCTTCCTTGTCCTTGAAGTGAAGGTAGATCGTGCCCTTGGCGACATCGGCCCGGCGCGCCACGTCATCGAGCCGTGCCGCGGCAAAGCCCCGCGCCGAAAACTCATCGAGCGCTGCATCAAGGATCGCGGTGCGGCGGGCGGCAGCCTTGGCGACCCGCGCGCTCTGCCGAGAGGCGAGCACAGCGCCGCCGCTCATACTGCGCGCGTCGGCGGGCAATCGGGATTTCGAAGAGGTAGCCATGTACATATTATGACTGACTGGTCAGTCATAATCAAGCTGACATTGAGTTGGTTGCGCGTCCGGCAACCGACACCGCTACGCATCCATGGCGATAGGTATTCCGGCTAAACGCTCCGGCCGCCTTGACACCAATCGACAGCCGCTCCCGCATAGCTCCGGTTTTACGCCGGGCTGAATGAGGCGCTTAACCTCGGCACAATCGGCAATTCATGCGCGTTGCAAGATTGCGAAATACGCCAAAGACCGAGTTCATGGATCAGGAGGATAAGCCAATGGCCGATAACGGGCTGGTGACGGTTGCAAGCCAGCATCGCGTCAAAACCACGCTGGATCGGCTGGAAACTGCAGCAAAGGCAAAAGGCATGATCATCTTCGCCCGCGTCGATCACGCTGCGGGAGCGACATCCGTCGGCTTGCCTTTGCGGCCGACGGAGCTTCTCATTTTCGGCAATGCCCGGGGCGGCACCCCGCTGATGCAGCTAGCCCAGACCATCGGCATCGATCTGCCGCTCAAGGCGCTCGCTTGGGAAGACGCAGGCGGGAAAACCTGGCTGTCGTACAATGAGCCGGCATGGCTCGCAGCGCGGCATGGCGTTGCCGAGCAAGGCGCCACGGTCGCGAACACGCTGGCTAACACGATTGCCGCGCTCGTCAAGGAAGCTACCGACGCGTAAGCGCCGCGTTCAACAGCACTGCAAAAGCCGCTCAGCCCTTTTCGTCGCAGGCCCAGGCGCGCACCACGCAATCGTGGCCGCCGAAATCATAGCAGCGGCGGAGCGAGGCATTCTCGGCTTTGCCGAGGTGCGGATTGATCGCCCAGCCGAACGAGCCGCAAGGATGCTTGACGTCGATCGCGAGCGCCGCGCATCCCTTGTGGATCTCACCGATAATTTTGCAGTCGCTGCCCGAGCATTGCTTGATGGCCGCAGCGCGCGCATCCGCCGGCTTGCGGTAATCGTAGCCATAGCCAAAAGCGCCGCACGCGCCGACGGCAAACGCGCCTGCGCCATGGGCAACACCAACCGCCGCGATCAGGATACATCCCGCCGCTGCGGCGAGCGCGGAACTCCGCGTAATGCAGATCATGAAGGCCCCTCCCCAAAGGGTGTTGCCGAGGCTAGCGGGGAAGGGTTTCCAGTTAGTGAATTGGCCAACGAAACTACAGGAAACGGGTGGCCGCACCGCAACTACCGAGATCATATCCGTGTCAGAGACAGCGAAGGTTTCAGAACCGATGGCGAAGTCCTATTCCAGTATGGTGCTTGATCACCCGGCAACCGAAGTGTGGGGCGTGATCCGCCCGTTCGACCACTACGCTTGGGCGGGAGTTGAGAGCACGACCACGATCGAAGACGACAAGTCGGGAGATCAAGTCGGCGCGGTGCGGCGTGTGAGCTTCGGCGGAAACGTCATCCGACAGCGTCTGTTGGCGCATTCCGACGTCGATCGTTCCTACAGCTATTGTTTCTGCGGAACGGCCCCGTTCCCGGTGCAAGATTACGAAGCGACGTTGCGCGTCAGTCCGGTGACCGCCGACAACAAATCGTTCGTCGAATGGTGGGCGACCTTCGACTGCGCCGCGGAAGAACGAGACAAATGGGTCCAGCACTTTGAGCAGCAGGGTTTCGCGAAGTGGCTCGGAGCGCTTCGGCAATTCATGGCGCAGCGCGCGGTGCGGGGCGGGAAAACGCCCAGATGAGTCTTGCTGCGCCAACCCCGATCACCCCAGAACGCCTGCTGGGGTTTACCTTCGGTTTTGCACCGCCGGTGATCATTGAAGCGGGAATTCGCCTTCGCATCTTTGATCTGCTTGATGAGGGTGCGAAGACCGCCGAACAAATCGCCGCCATAACCGGTGCGTCCGCCCGCGGATTGCGTATCGTTCTGAATGCATTGGTCGGTCTCGACTTGCTCGCCAAAGAGCCGCGGGGGCACTATTCGCTGACGAGCGAAAGCAGCGCATTTCTCGTTAGCGGCAAGCAAAGTTTTCATGGCGCTTTCTTTCTGCTGACGAGCGAGCGGATGCTCGGCGCGTGGAGCAATCTCTGCTCCGTTGTACGCAATGGCCACCCATCTCATCGGGTCAACCAGGAAGCGGACGGCACCAAATTCTTCCAGCAATTCGTGGAAGATATTTTTCCCATACATCTGCCCGCGGCCCGGCGCCTGGCCGAGTGTTTCGACCTAACAGGCGCGATTGCGCCGCTGTCCGTCCTCGATGTCGCCGCCGGCTCCGGTGTCTGGAGCATCGCGATGGCCAAACAGTCGCCGTTTGTTCAGGTTACGGCGATCGATTGGACGGGCATCATTCCAATCACCGAGCGAGTTACCCGTCGCGAGGGGGTCGCTTCCCAATATCACTTCGTAGGTGGCGATCTGCTCGCGGTCGATTTCGGCTCGGGTCACTCGATCGCGACCCTTGGGCACATTCTGCATAGTGAAGGCGAAGAAAGAAGCCGGCGGCTGTTGAAAA
This sequence comes from uncultured Alphaproteobacteria bacterium, assembly GCA_963831165.1. Classification (GTDB taxonomy): domain Bacteria; phylum Pseudomonadota; class Alphaproteobacteria; order Rhizobiales; family Xanthobacteraceae; genus BOG-931. The sequence continues at coordinate 46,782 of CAWHPC010000022.1, read as the reverse complement.
AGACGTTCGACGCACTTGCACCGGGCGGTAACATCGCAATTGCAGAAATCTTGGTCGACCAGGACCGCAGAGCCCCGCTTTCCGCGCTATTGTTCGCGGTCAATATGCTTGTGAACTCGGAACAGGGAGACACTTTCTCCCTTGATGAGATCGATCGATGGCTGCGTGACGCAAATTTTGATTGCGTACGTACTTTGGATGCGCCGGGGCTTGCTCCGAAAATCGTACTAGCCACGAAACCGCGCTGCGCGGTGGGCTCTAAGAGCTAGGTGAGGCGAGCAGATTGCGACTGCTGGACGCGTAGAACGCCTAAGTCCCTTCCAATTCAGCCCTGACGGCTTCGAGCGCTTCCGGCGTGTCGACGTCGGTCAGCGCCGCGCTGCCGGTCAGCGGCACCTCGACCACCGCTTCGCTGTAGCGGCTGATCAGGTGGCGGGCGCCGACGTCGCCCTCGACGTTCATGAGATCGGAGAAAAATCGCCGCGACCAGACCACCGGGTTGCCGCGCTGACCGTCGATGGTGGGAATTGCGATTAGCGCTCCTTTGTCGGGATCCAAAGCGCCGATCAGGCGGTCGATCATCGCCGCGTCGACTTGCGGCATGTCGCCGAGACAGACGATGACGGCGTCCGCCTGCACCGGCAGCGCGGCGATGCCGGCGCGCAGCGAAGAGCCGAGACCATCGGCGAACTTCGGATTATGGACGAAATCGACCGGCAGTCCTGCCAGCGCCGCCTCGACGCGCTCGCCCTGATGCCCGGTGACGACGATGACCGGCCGTGCCTGCGAGGCGAGCGCTTCCTCGACGGCGATGCGCACCAGCGCGCGGCCGCCGATTTCGGCCAGGAGCTTATTCGGTCCGCCCATGCGGCTCGAGCGGCCGGCTGCCAGCACCAGCGCCGCGATATTGCTGGCGGGATGTACCGGTTCGTCGCGCGGCTGCGGACGCGTGACGATTTCCATCAGCAGGCCGCCGACGCCCATGCCGGTAATGTCCTCGCGCGGCACTGGCAGACCGGCGAGAAGCCGCATCAGCACCCAGTCAAAACCATTCTCCTTCGGACTGCGGGCGCAACCGGGCGCGCCGAGCACCGGATGCCCGTTCGCCGAACCGATCAGCAACAGATTGCCCGGATCGACCGGCATGCCGAAATGTTCGATACGGCCGCCGATCGCTTCCAGCGCCGCCGGGATGACGTCGCGCCGATCGGCGATCGCGGAGGCCCCGAACACGATGACAAGCTCGGCCCCTTCCCGGAGCACTTCGTTGAGAGCGCGGGCCAGTGCGGCCCGTTCATGCGGCACGCGCCGTTCGGCGATGATCGAGGCATTGGCGGGAGCCAGCCGCTCGGCGGTGATCTTCAACGTCTTGTCGATCACCTTCGGCGACAGCCCGGGCAGAAGTGTCGATACGATACCGACTTTACGGATGCGGTACGGTGCAATGCGAACCAGCGGCTGCTTCGCCGCCGCCAGCGCCGAATCCCGCGCCGACGCGGCGACAGCGAACGGAATGATCTTCACCGTCGCGATCATCTCGCCGGCGACAACCGGCTTGTAGGCCGGCAATGTCGCCACCGTAATCGCTTCGTCGACGCGGTTGATGCCGTCGACCGTATCCTTGTCGACCACCAGCACACCCGCCGCCTGCGCGAACAGGTTGGCGCGGCCGGTAAAGGCGCGATCGACGTGCACGCCTTCGCCGGCAATCGCTTCGGCGATCTCAGCCGCCGCCACATCCTCGGAGACATCACCTGGCTCGAGCCGCGCGACGACGATGTCTTTGATACCGGCGGCTTCAAGCGCAGCGGCCTCGATCGGGCCGATCAGCGTGCCTTTCTTGAGCACGAGCGCATCTTTGCGGATCGTGTGCACCGCCGTGGCGCCGATCGCCTCGTTGGGCGCTACGGCTCCAAACTTCATGACGCCGCCTTGACGAGAGGCGCTTCGGCTTCGGGCTCTTCTCGGCGGCGTTCGGTAATCTGCGCGATGACTGAGACCGCGATCTCCGCAGGCGACACCGCGCCGATGTCGAGACCAATCGGCGCATGAATACGGGCAATATCGGCTTCGCTTACGCCCTGCTGCTTGAGCCGCTCGACACGCCGCGCATGGGTCTTTCGCGAGCCAAGTGCGCCGAGATAGAAGCAGTCGCGCGACAACGCATGCAGCAGCGCGGGATCGTCGATTTTCGGATCGTGGGTCAGCGCGACGAACGCGGTGTAACGGTCGATGCCGAGCGGCGGCAGCGCCTTGTCCGGCCATTCGGCGATGACTTTCACGTCCGGAAAACGCTCGGGCGACGCAAACGCGGTCCGCGGATCGACAATGGTGACGTCGTAGCCGAGCAGCCTGGCGATCGGCGCCAGCGCCTGGCTGATGTGCACGGCGCCCGTGATCACGAGTTGCGGCGCCGGCACGTACACAGTGAAGAACACGCGGCCCTGCGCGGTCTCCTCCATGCCGCTCCGTCCGCTGCGCAATCGCTCGGCAAGCTCCGCCTTGAGCGGATCCTTGCCAATATCGGCGGCCTTCGCCAGCCGCTGCTGACCGCTGGCAGTATCGGTGACGACAATTGCCGCGCGCCGCGCGGCACGCTCGGCGTTGAGGGCGGTAAGAAGGTTGAGCTGCATGTTAAATCATACCGCGAATAGCAGGCCGCGAGTAGCGAATAGCGAGCCGAGTATTTCCTTCGTTTGCCGTTTGCCGTTCGCGTGGCCGCTAGTCCACTTTCTCGACAAACACGCGGATCGTCCCGCCGCAGGAGAGACCGACCTTCCAGGCGGTTTCGTCGGCCACGCCGAATTCTAGCATTTTCGGCTTGCCGCTTTCGATCACGTCGAGCGCCTCGGTAACAACGGCGCCTTCGACACAACCGCCGGAGACCGAGCCCAGGAAATTACCCTCCTCGTCGATCACGAGATTGGACCCGACCGGCCGGGGCGCTGAACCCCAGGTTTCGACTACGGTCGCTAGCGCCACGGACCGGCCTTTTTTGCGCCAGTCCTCGGCAGCTTTGAGAATATCGTTGTCGGTTGACAGCATGGCTTAACTCCGCGCTTCGCTATATTGGTTTGAATATAGGCGCTTAGGCCACCTTTTGCATCCAGGCTTTCGGGTCGCCGGAGCCGCCGCGCCGGGGCTGCAATGCAGCCACCAGCTCCGTGATCGAGTTGAGACTGTGGATCGGCCGGAATTCGTCGACATGCGGCAACATCGTCTTGATGCCGCGCGCGCGCGCCTCGAAGCCTTCGAAGCGCAACAGCGGATTGAGCCAGATCAGCCGCCGGCACGAACGATGCAGGCGGTCGATCTCGAAGGCAAGTGAGTCATCGGCATCGCGCTCGAGACCGTCTGTGATCAGGAGCACGATGGCGCCCTGGGTGAGTACGCGGCGCGCCCACTGCTTGTTGAAGGCATGCAGAGATGATGCAATCCGCGTCCCGCCCGACCAGTCGGGAACGCTTGCCGAGCAGGCGGCCAGCGCGTCGTCGGGATCGCGCTGGCGCAAAGCGCGGGTGATGTTGGTGAGCCGCGTGCCGAACAGAAACGTGCTCACCCGCCGGCGCTTTTCCGTCAGCGAATGCAGGAAGTGCAGAAAAATCCTGCTGTACTGCGTCATCGAGCCGGAGATGTCGAGCAAAGCGACGATCGGCGGTGGCTTCACTTTTGGACCGACGAAGCGCAGATCGATGAAATCGCCGCCGCCCTTGAAGCTTGAGCGCAACGTGCGGCGGATATCGATGAGATGGCCGCGCGGGTGCGGCGCAAGGCGCCGCGTGCGCACTTCTGCCATCGGGAGGATGAGCCGCTTCATCGCTTCCTTGGCGGCGGTGATCTCGGCGTTCGACATTTGCGCGAAATCCTTGCGCTGCAGCACCTCGCGCTCGGAGACGGTCATCCGCGTATCGAGCTCGATCTCGCGTTCTTGTTTGAGCTTGTCCTCGAGGCCCGAGAACAGAGCCTCCTGGATGCGCGTTGCGCCGGCCTCCGGTGGCCGCGGCGCGCTCCGCGCCGCCGGCAGCATCATCACCATGAGCTGATCGATATAGCCGCGGCGGCGGAAGAAAATGCGGAACGCCTGGTCGAACAGGACCGTATGTTCGTGCCGCTTCACGAACACTGCATGCAGCGTCCAATAAAAATCCTCGCGGGTGCCGACGCCCGCAGCTTTCACCGCTTCCAGCGCATCGAGCACCGCGCCGGGACCGACGGGTATGCCCGCTGCGCGCAGCGCGCGGGCGAAGTAGACGATGTTTTCAGCGAGCCGCCCGGATTGCTCTGCCATTGCCGGGGTCACTCCGCCGCGCGCAGGTCCGACTTCATCTCGTCGAGCAATTCCTTGACTTTGCTGCCTTCAAGCCGGGCGATGTCGTCCTGATATTTCAGCAGCACGCCGAGCGTATCGGAAACGGTCGCCGGATCGAGCGCGACCACGTCAAGTTCGGACAGCGCGGTGGCCCAATCGAGCGTCTCGGCGACGCCGGGCGATTTGAACAGTTCCTGCTTGCGCAGCGCCTGCACGAACGCGACCACCTGCTCGGACAGTTTTTTGCCGACGCCCGGCACTTTGGTCCGCACGATCGCCAATTCGCGCTCGGCGCTCGGGTAGCCGACCCAGTGATAGAGGCAGCGGCGCTTGAGCGCGTCGTGCACCTCGCGGGTACGGTTCGAAGTGATGACAACGACCGGCGGGTGCGCGGCCTTGACCGTGCCCATTTCCGGGATCGTGACCTGAAAATCGCTCAACACTTCCAGCAAGAATGCCTCGAAAGCCTCGTCGGTCCGGTCAATCTCGTCGATCAGCAATACCGGCGCGCCGGCGGCGTCGGGCTCCAGCGCCTGGAGAAGCGGCCGCTTGATCAAAAAACGCTCGGAGAAAATGTCGCGCTCGAGCCGTGTACGATCATGTTCGCCCTCCGCCTCGGCGACACGGATCGCGATCATCTGGGCGGCGTAGTTCCACTCGTAGACAGCGGCGGCGACGTCGAGACCTTCGTAACATTGCAGGCGGATCAGGCGCCGGCCGAGCGTCGCGGAGAGGACCTTGGCGATCTCGGTCTTGCCGACGCCAGCCTCGCCTTCGAGGAAAATCGGCCGGCCCATCTTCAGCGCCAGGTAGAGCACCGTGCCGAGCGAGCGGTCGCCGAGATACTCGGCTTCGGCGAGCATCGCGACGGTGGCATCGATAGAGGCGGGCAACGAGCGGGGAACAGATGACTTCACAGCGAACCTCGGTTGGACCTTCGCATCATACATAAACTTCCACCCCTCGCCCGGAAACCGCGTCGGCCACATCGAGACACTAGACCACGCTTCAACTGCTCTCTATGATTGTATTTTGTGAATACACAACCATCCGATCCTTTATCGGCCTTTCGAGCTTCGCTTGCATCCTGCGGGGCAGGATCGCCGTCGGTAAAGCTCGGCATCATCGACGGGATTCCGGACTTGTCTCACCCCGCCTTGGCCGGGGCTTCTATTGACATTGTTGCCGAGATGATTCCTCCGGGGTCGGTAGACGCCGACCCTCATGGCACCGGCATTTGCAGTCTGATCTTTGGACGCGGTGATCCGGTGCGTGGACTCGCGCCGGGGTGTTCCGGCCTAGTGCTGCCACTGTTTTTTCGCAACTCCGGCGAGAAGCACTCGCGACCGGTTTCGCAATTGGACCTCGCGCGCGCGATCGCTTTTGGGTTGGAACGCGGGGTCTCCATCTTCAACATCAGCGCTGGCCAAAAGTCCTTCACCACCGAACCAGAAGCGCACCTTGAGCAAGTCATTCAGCAATGCGTCGAGCGGCGCGTGCTGATCGTTGCGGCGGCAGGCAACGATGGTTGTGCTTGCATTCATTTACCCGCTGGGGTAGAATCCGTTTTGTCGGTCGGGGCGCTCGGTGTTGACGGAAAACCTGTCGTCACCAGCAATTGGGCAGAGGCTTACCGGCGGAACGGGCTGCTGGCGCCGGGGGAGAATTTGCCTGTCGCCGTTCCTGGCGGAGGCGTGACCGCGGGCAGCGGGACCAGTTTCTCAACTGCCGTTGGGTCGGCGGTCGCAGCGTTGTTGTTGTCAATTGTGCATCGAGAAGGTTATCGCCTTGATCCGCTTGATATCCGGCAAATCCTCATTGACACCGCAGCGCCTTGCGAACTGGAGGGCGACGGTGCCTGTGACCGGTATCTTGCCGGGACTCTCGATGCCGCTGCAGCACTCGCGGCGGTCCATCGCGCCGGCACTTCGCGGATTTCCTTCGTGCCAATCCAGCCTGTCGAACTGGCGGCAGTCTTAGGAGACGATAGCAATCAACAACAGTTCGCGCGCACGCGTTCAGGGATGGGGGGTGTTGTGATGTCTGCCGTAATGTCCGGTACAAACTCAAGCGATGCGATGGTCGTCGAGCCATCGGTCCTCACGGCTTCGGCCTGCAATTGCAAACAGCAAGAAGACGATCCAAAAGCTGGGCTTTCCCCGCAAAGCGCCGGCTTCGCGCCCTCCGCGACGCCGCCGCTTGCTCCAATAGCGCAAGACGGCGCATTGGCGAACGGCGTGAAACAGCAGGCCTGCTCCTGCGGCAAGAGCGAGGGAACTTGCACGTGCGGCGGAAGTCAATTGCCGCAACTTGTCTTTGCCCTTGGCGCTTTGTGGTTCGATTTCGGTACCGAGGCGCGTTACGACGCGCTCGTTCAACAACTCGGCGACCCCGTCCGCGCCAACAATCCCGCCGAACTTTTCGCTTTTCTGCGACAAAGTCCGCATTTCGTAGCGGGCATCACTTTCATCCTAATGCAGGAGCAAATCCCACTGTATGCGATTCAGCCGGCCGGGCCTTTTGCGTTGCAGACTTACAACGCGATGCTGGACGCGCTCGAATCCTCGCTTGATGCTGCCCGCAATCGGGAGCAACGCGTATCCATACCCGGCATCATCAGCGGATCGACGCGACTGCTGAATGGAATGGCAGTGCCGGTGGTTTTTCCCGACTTGCGCGGTATGTACAAATGGCAATCGAACGAATTGATCGCAGCGGCTAAGGCCGCCGTGGGCGACGAGGTCGCCGATGACGACGAAATCCTGAACTTCCTCAATCGCGTCTATTACGAGCTTCGCAATCTCGGCATTGCACCGCAAGAGCGTGCCATCAACTTCGCGGCGACCAACGCGTTCCAGACTCGCCAAGCATTTGCGGAATCCGCCGGACGGCAACTTGCTCTCGACAGCATCAATGTCGTGAAGAGTCCGATCTGTCGGCCCGACTCAGATTGCTGGGACGTTCAGCTTCAGATGTTCGACCCCGAGAATGAACGGCGCGCGAGCCGCGTCTATCGCTATACCGTGGACGTGAGCGAAGTGCTTCCCGTCACGGTCGGTCAAGTCCGCTCGTGGGCCGTGCGGACAGGCGCGCTGTGACCGCAAGCGCCCAAGAATGCATACACGATTTCACTATGTTCCGGCAGGAGGATACGAAATGAGAAGCCCAGTCCAAGCCAAGCCCGTCCAGCGTCAATCCGTTGCGCATTGCGCGGACAACAAGGGCGTCCGTCAATCCGACGCGTGTTGCGGTGCCAACTGCTGCGCGGGAGCATGCATAAGCGGTCCCTTCGGCGTCAGCCATTGCGCGGGAGTGTGCGTGCCGAATCTCGGCCAGTGCTAACGGCCGTTCCTCATCAGACTTGCCGGTTCACCTAATCGTCGGGGCTTTAGTGAAGTGAAAATGAGAGCGTCCAACCACAGGAGAAATACATGAATTCGCCGATACAGTCAGCGCCTGTAATGCGGGGACAAGCTCGCACCTATCAGGTCCAATCCTTGACCCAGAGCTGCGATATCCTTGCCTGCGGAGCGGCGATTCTTAAGTGCGGCGTCGCATGCGCGACATCGCCCGCCTCGTGCATCCAATGCCTTGGCCCGCTGTGGGGGTCTTGTCATGATTGTTTCGGACTGTAGTACGATCGACTCATACACGGCCAAAGCCAAACCAGCGGTCGTAGCGGGGTTTTAATTGGCTGCGCCCGCGTAGGCGGGTGCCGTCTCATTGCGCAAAGGCGTTACCGTGGATGTGCCTATCCAAAGCCCGCCTGTGGAACGTCACTACATGCGTCTTGTTGTCGGCCGAATGGGCAAAAAGCCCGCCCAAGCGGCCGAGGCTAGCGATCCTAGGCACAAGCGCCACAAGGGCCGCAGGAGCGCAAACGTTCGACAGCAGCGCCAGAGCAGCGACGATTATTTAGTCGAACTAACGACTTTCCACATCAGACGCCGATGGCCGAGCGGTTGGGCATGACGCGATGGGGCGCGATGTGACGATGAAATGTCACGCCCTCTGATTAGCCAAAGAGCTGATGGCTGATCAATCCCGGCCGGCTTACTTCCCAATCGCCTCCGCCACCGCCCGCCGTGCCATCACGCCGACGAGGTGGGCGCGGTATTCGGCGCTGCCGTGGATGTCGCTGTTCAGGCCGTCCGCGGGGATAGTGAGGCCTTCGAGCGACTTCGGCGAAAATCGCTTTTTCAGCGCCTCCTCGAACGACGGCACGCGGAACACGCCGTTGCGCCCGGCGCCGGTGACTGCGACGCGAATATCGCTGGCGCGCTTGCCGACGAAGACGCCGACCAGCGCGTAGCGTGACGCCTGGTTGCGGAATTTCTGGTAGGCCGCTTTCTTCGGCAGCGGAAAGCTGATCTTGGTGATGATTTCCGCAGGCTCCAGCGCAGTCGAGAACATGCCGGTGAAGAAATCGTCAGCCGCGATCCGGCGTTTGTTGGTGATGATGGTGGCGCCGAGACCAAGACACGCCGCCGGATAATCCGCGGTCGGGTCGTTGTTAGCCACCGAGCCGCCGATTGTGCCCATGTGGCGCACCGCCGGGTCGCCGATCATCCCGGCGAGCTTGGCGATAACCGGCGCGGCCTGCTGCACCACCGGAGAGGTGTGCACGTCGACGTGCCTGGTCATGGCGCCAATCACGAGGGCACGTCCCTTAAGCTCAATCCCGGACAAGCCCTCGACCCGCGACAAGTCGATCAATTGCGGCGGACTGGCGAGACGGAGCTTCATCGTCGGCAACAGCGTATGGCCGCCGGCGAGCAGTTTCGCATCTTCGTTCTTGCTCAGCAGATTGATCGCCTGCCGCAATGTCTCGGGACGATGGAAGGTGAAGCTATACATCTTCAGTTCTCCGTTTATCTCGTGCGGGTCAGGCCGCGTGCGGCAGTGAACGGCTGGCCTTCTGCAGCGCCGCCCATACCGTAGCCGGTGTTGCCGGCATGGCAACGGCTTCGGTGCCGATGGCGTCGGTGATGGCGTTGATCAGCGCGGCGGGCGACGCGATCGCCCCGGCTTCGCCGCAGCCTTTGATGCCGAGCGGATTTGACGGGCATTTAGTCATCGTCGTTGCGACGGTGAGCGCCGGAAAGTAATCGGCGCGCGGCATGGCATAGTCCATAAAGGAGCCCGTCACGAGTTGCCCCTCCTTGTCGTAGACCGCACCTTCGCACAGCGCCTGACCGACACCCTGGGCAATGCCGCCGTGAACCTGGCCCTCCACAATCATCGGATTGATGACGACGCCGAAGTCATCGACAGCGGTCCAGGCGACGATCTCGGTGATGCCGGTTTCGGGATCGACCTCAACTTCGCAGATGTGGCAGCCGGCTGGGAAGGTGAAATTGACCGGGTCGTAGAACGCGCCCTCCTTCAAGCCGGGCTCGAGCTCCTGGCCGGAGAATTTGTGGGCAATGTATGCGTTGAGGGTGACATCGCCCCAGGCCGCGGTCTTGTCGGTGCCGGCGACGCTGAATTTTCCATCCTTGAACTCGATGTCGCCCTCGGCCGCTTCCAGCATGTGCGCAGCGACTTTTTTGGCTTTTGCTTCGATCTTATCGAGCGCCTTCACGAGGGCTGACATGCCGACCGCGCCGGAGCGCGAGCCGTAGGTGCCCATGCCAAACTGCACCTTGTCAGTGTCGCCGTGGACGATGGCGACATTCTCGATCGGAATGCCAAGTCGGTCCGATACGAGCTGCGCGAAAGTGGTCTCGTGCCCCTGGCCGTGGGAATGGGAGCCGGTGAGGACTTCGACCGAACCGGTCGGATTGACCCGCACCTCGGCGGATTCCCAAAGACCGACGCCAGCGCCTAGCGAGCCGACCGCTTGCGACGGCGCAATGCCGCAAGCTTCGATGTAGGTCGAGAAGCCTATACCGCGCAGCTTGCCGTGCCTTACAGATTCGCGTTTGCGCTTGGCAAAGCCTTTGCAATCGGCAAGCTCCATCGCCTTCTTGAGCGAGGCGTCATAGTCGCCCGCGTCATAGGTCATGATCACCGGGGTCTGATGCGGAAAGCTCTTCACAAAATTCTTGTGCCGCAGTTCAGCAGGGTCCTTCCCCATTTCGCGCGCGCCGACTTCGACCAGCCGCTCGACGACGAAGGTGGCTTCCGGACGGCCGGCACCGCGGTAGGCGTCGACAGGCACGGTGTTGGTGTAGACCGCGTCGACCTCGCAGTAGATCTGAGGAATAGCGTACTGGCCTGAAAGTAGCGTGGCGTAGAGATAGGTCGGCACCGATGACGAGAACGTCGACATATAAGCGCCGAGGTTGGCGATCGTTTTGGCGCGAAGACCGAGAATCTTGCCGTCGGCATCGAATGCCATTTCTGCGTGGGTCACATGATCACGCCCGTGCGCGTCAGCGAGGAACGCCTCCGAGCGGTCGGAAACCCATTTAACCGGCCGGCCGACGCGCTTTGACGCCCAAAGCGCGACGACCTCCTCGGGATAGATGAAGATTTTCGAGCCGAAGCCGCCGCCAACGTCCGGCGCGATTACGCGCAGCTTATGTTCCGGCGCCATACCGACAAAGGCGGCGATGACGAGCCGGGCCACATGCGGATTTTGCGTGGTGTTCCACAATGTGAACGTCCCTGCCCCGGTATCGAATTCCCCGATCGCAGCACGCGGCTCCATGGCGTTAGGCACCAAGCGATTATTGACGATGTCCAGCTTGGTGATGTGCTTGGCGTTTCTAAACACACCATCGACCGCTTTGGAATCGCCTAGATGCCACCGGTAAATCGTATTGTTGGGAGCAACTTCGTGGATCTGCGCTGTCCCTTGTTTCTGCGCTTTGGCCGGATCGGCGACCGCCGCAATACCACGTAATCCACTTTGACCTTTTCGGCGGCATCGCGCGCTTGCGCCAAAGTGTCGGCAACGACCACAGCGACCGGATCGCCGACGTGGCAAGCCTTGCCGCTGGCGAGCGCCGGATGCGGCGCCATGTTCATAGGTGAGCCGTCTTTGGAGTGGATCATCCAACCACAGATGAGATTGCCGATTTTGTCGGCAGCAAGCTCAGCGCCGGTGAGCACCGCGACCACGGCCGGCATGCGGGAGGCAGCTTTGGTATCGATCGATTTTATGGTTGCGTGGGCGTGCGGAGAACGGACGAAATAAGCGTAGGCTTGGCCCGGCCGGTTGATGTCGTCGGTGTAATGACCTTTACCGGTGATGAAGCGGTGATCTTCCTTCCGGCGCACCGCCGCGCCGATCCCGGTTGCTGTCATAGACGGTTTCCTCCCGCGGTTATATTTTGGACGCCCCTACCCCTATTGCCATGTGTTTTATTCGGCGGCTTTTGTAGCAGCGCCGCTGCCCATCGCGCGAGCGCCGGCCGCGATCGCCTTGACGATATTGTGATAGCCGGTGCAGCGGCAGATGTTGCCCTCCAGCTCCTCACGAATGGTGTGGTCATCGAGCTCGTTGCCCTTGCGGCGGACCATATCGACGGCGGTCAAAATCATGCCGGGCGTGCAATAACCGCACTGCAATCCGTGATTTTCGCGGAAAGCTTCCTGCATCGGATGCAGCGGACCGTCGGCCGGCGCCAGACCCTCGATCGAGAGCACGTCGGCGCCTTCGAGCTGCAGGGCGAGCACGGTGCAGGACTTCACCGCCTTGCCGTTCACCAGCACGACGCAGGCGCCGCACTGCGACGTGTCGCAACCGACATGGGTCCCGGTTAGCCGCAGATTTTCACGCAACAATTGCACCAACAGCGTGCGCGGATCGACATCGACGGTGACGGATTTGCCGTTCACAGTGAGGGATACGGCTGCCATACGCGCCTCCTCAGATTCTCAAAAAACGTCTTGTTTGCAGGACGGCTCGCGGCCGTCGGCCTGCCTTTAAGGTCAAAATCGTGACGTTTTCCCGGATTCCGACCTTGGAACAGTAACAATCTGACCCGCTGCGCGGGCGCCGGTCAAGGATTAATCGTGCGCTGGGAAGTTGCGCGAACGACGGATGGCCGGAGATTGGGCAGCTCAGGTGGGCTTGGGATTTACTGCCGCGGCAAAATTCTGAAAAAATTCATCAGCTACCTTCTTGGCGGCGCCGTTGATCAAGCGTTGGCCGAGCTGGGCGAGCTTGCCGCCGATCTGCGCCTCGACCGCGTAGCTCAGCAGCGTGCCGCCATCCTTGGGCAGAGAGCTTGACGGTCGCGCCACCCTTGGCGAACCCCGCGACACCGCCGTCGCCCTGACCCGAGATCGTGTAACCGTTCGGCGGGTCGAGGTCGGATAGCGTGACCTTGCCTTTGAACTTCGCCTTCACCGGGCCGATCTTGGTCGTGGCAACCGCCTGGAATTCGGTATCCGACAACTTGTCGAGTTGCTCGCAGCCGGGAATGCAGGCCTTGAGGGTCTCGGTGTCGTTGAGCTTCTCCCAGACCGTTTCCCGCGGGACCGCGAGCTGATACTCCCCGCTCATTGTCATAGCCATGTCGTGTCACTCCTGCCGGCGCAATCACATCGTCGCGCCAAGTCTAGCTTACCAAGCTCGGCTTATATGTATCGCTTACCCCCTCGCGCGACGGCTGGAAAGACCGTCGTGCACCGCTTAGGCTAACAGGCGGTGCGAGTGCGGAGAAAACTTCATGCCGAAAATCGACGCGGACGGCTGCGCCATTCATGTGGAGGTCGAAGGGCCGGAGCGGGCGCCTGTGCTGATGCTGTCGAACTCACTCGGCACCAATCTGCATATGTGGGACGAGCAGGTAGCGCCGTTCACGCAGCACTTCCGGTTGGTGCGTTACGACCGCCGCGGCCATGGCCAATCGGACGTACCGAAGGGGCCCTATTCCATGGAGCGGCTCGGCCGCGACGCGCTCGCCATCCTTGACGAGCTCGGCATCGAGCGGACCAACTGGTGCGGGCTTTCGATGGGCGGCATGGTCGGTCAGTGGCTCGGCGCACGTGCACCGGACCGGATCGACAAACTGATCCTCTCCAATACGTCCAGCTACTTTCACGACCGGACCATGTGGGACGGCCGCCTCAAGCTCGTGCGCGAAAAAGGGCTCGCGGCAATCGTCGATGCCAATATGGAACGCTGGTTCACCAAATCATTTCGCGAGCGCTCGCCGCAAGCGATGGCGCGCATTCGCGACATGTTTCTGGCCACCAACCCCGAAGGCTATATCGCCTGCGGCGAGGCGATCCGCGACATGGACCACCGTGTGCTGCTCGCCAAGATCACAAGACCGACCCTGGTCATAGCCGGCCGGCACGATCCGGCCACGACGCTAGAAGCCGGCGAGTTTCTCGCCCAGCACATTCCCGGCGCCAAGCTTGTTGTGCTTGAAACCGCCCACATCGCCAACATGGAGCAGCCGGAAGCTCTACGCCGACACGGTGCTGGAATTTTTGCTGGGCACGTGCCACACGGACGCGTCATTGCGAACGGAGCAAAGCGACGAATCGTTACACATTGCTCCGCAAGATCCCGGTACTGCTGCTGGATTGCTTCGTCTTCGGCTCGCAATGACGAGGCTGTGTTCACCCGCGCTGATCGCGAAAATGGTGCGGCGTCGTGCCGGTGTGCTTGCGGAAAAACCGGGCAAAATGCGAGGGATCGGAAAACGCCAGCTCTTCGGCAATCTCCTGGATCGGTTGTGTGGTGAAGACGAGCTGCCGCTTGGCTTCGGTCAGTATGCGCTGGCGAATCAGATGACCGGCAGTGACGCCGGTGGCGCGTTTGACATGGTCGTTGAGCCGATCGACCGTCATGCCGAGTTTTTCCGCGTAGAAGCCAAGCTGATGTTCGCCGCGGAAGAATTCATCGACCAGCGCCCGCAACCGCGCGACCGTGGCGTCCGCCGGCTGTAGCGTCACGCTGCCAGTGCGTGCGCGGCTCGCGGCGAGCCGCGCTACGCCAACTGCGATCAGCGCCAGAAGCCCGCGCATTGCCACACGATAGCCCTCTCGCCCCAGACTGCTTTCTTCGGACAACTCGGTGCACAGCGCCGAAAGCCGCGCTCGTTCTGCATCATCCGCAATGGGAATGATCGGATGCTCGGCAAGCGCGCGCAGCCGCGACAGGGCTTCGCCCGCCCGGTCCGCGAGAGCAACGGCTGCGTCTTCCGTGAACGTGAGCACCCAGCCTTGGGTGACGTCCGGCTCGAAGCGGAAGCCGTGGGCGATCGCGGCCGGAACCAGAATGGCGGCGGGCGCCGAGAACGGCAGTCGCGCGGCTTCAAAGGTCATTTCGCCGCCGCCGACCTCGATCAAAAGTATCTGAAACAGATTGCGGTGCCGGTGCGCGCGAATGGTCCAGTCGTGAATCGATGAGCGCGATGCAACGGTTTCGACGTGAATAAAGTCGAACGCCTGATCGTCCGGAGGATCGCCGTAAAGATGAAACAACGGCAACGCGTTGGCCATGGCCAAGCATAGGCCGATTGCGCCCGGGATGAAGCCGCGTTTAGAGGACTTTCACAACAAAGCGGCAGCCCGCCGGTTAAGCGGACTGCCGCGTTGCAACGGAAAAGTTAGCGGTTCGTAGTGCCTTGCTGACCAGGTTTGTTCTGGCCGCCCTGCCCGCCTTCGCCGCCCTGATGCTGCTGACCCGGCTTTGTCTGACCGCCCTGCTGGCCGCCTTGGCCACCCTGCTGTTGCTGGCCGGGCTTGTTCTGGCCGCCCTGCTGCGGATTGTTCTGACTTTGCTGGTCGCGCTGCGGATTCTGCTGTTGGTTAGCCATTTTGGACGCTCTCCGGTGTTGTTCGAAAAAGCCCCGCCCGGCACAAGGACAATCCGCAATTCCAATCGGGGTTCCTGGTTCCATTGCAATTATTTTAAGCAACTATTTGGAAGAACACGTAAAAATGCCTATTTTGGCGCGGGCGAAAAGTTTCCGTAAATGCCCACAATGACGGCAGTCGTTGGCTTTGCCGCATACGGATGCCCCTGTTAGTACTGGGCGGGGAATCGCAACGCGGCGGACGCATGGAATACTTCGTCCAGCAGCTGATCAACGGCATTACGCTCGGTTCGATCTATGGCCTGATCGCCATCGGCTACACGATGGTCTACGGCATTATCGGCATGATCAATTTCGCGCACGGCGACATTTTCATGGTCGGCGCGTTCCTGGCCCTCATTGCTTTCCTGGTGCTGGTCGCGATCGGCATAACCGCCGTACCGCTGGCGCTGTTTCTTGTGCTGCTCGTCGCCATGGCGCTGACCGCACTCTATGGCTGGACCGTCGAGCGCATCGCCTACCGGCCGCTGCGGCATTCGTTTCGGCTCGCGCCGCTGATCTCGGCCATCGGCATGTCGATCGTGCTGCAGAACTACGTGCAGGTGGCGCAGGGCGCCCGGGTCAAACCGCTGCCGCCGCTCGTGCAAGGCGGCTACACACTCTTCGAGGGCAACGATTTCGCCGTGCGCCTCTCCAACATTCAGATCATCGTGGTGGTCACCACGCTGCTCTTAATGGCCGGCTTCTCGTTCCTCGTCGCGCGCACAAGGCTTGGACGCAACATGCGCGCCTGCGAGCAAGACCTTAAAATGGCGGCGCTTCTCGGCATTGACGTCGACCGCACGATCTCGCTGACCTTCGTCATCGGCGCGGCGCTGGCGGCGGTCGCCGGCCTGATGTTTCTCCTCTATTACGGGGTCGTCGATTTCTTCATCGGCTTTCTCGCCGGCGTGAAAGCGTTTACCGCCGCCGTCCTCGGCGGCATCGGCTCGCTGCCCGGCGCGATGATTGGCGGCATCCTCATCGGGCTGATCGAGACGATGTGGTCGGCGTATTTTTCCATCGAATATAAGGACGTCGCCGCATTCGCGATCCTCATTGTGGTGCTGATATTCCTGCCGACCGGCATTTTAGGCCGCCCTGAAGTCGAGAAGGTGTGAGCGAGCGGGCGCCCGTGCCGCAGGACACCGACCCAGCAGATCAGCGGCTTGATCTCACTGCTGCGGTAAAGGAAGCCGCCATCGCGGCGCTCGTGGCATTCGGCCTGTTCGTTTTAATGATCGGCATCCGAACAGATCAAGGACCGACTGGGGCGCTGGTACTGACGATGCGCTTCGGCGCGCTCGCCGCAATCGTTGCGGCCGTTTTTGTTGCCGCGCTCCTGCGCGCAACGATCTGGCGGGAAGTGGCCGTTGCGATCGAACGTCTTGTGCCCGCTAAGGTGAGGACGGGACTTTCAGGTGTCTCCGGCTACGCGGCGATCGCCTTTCTGATCTTTGCGCTGATCCTTCCGGTTATCTTTTACTCCAACCGCTATTTGCTCGATCTCGGCATTCTGATCGTCACCTATACAATGCTCGGCTTCGGGCTGAACATCGTCGTTGGCCTCGCCGGCCTGCTCGATCTTGGTTATGTCGCGTTCTACGCGGTCGGCGCCTATTCCTACGCGCTGATCGCGCAAACCTTCGGCCTGTCGTTCTGGATCTGCCTGCCGCTCGCCGGTATCCTCGCCGCATTTGCGGGCATATTGCTGGGCTTTCCGGTGCTGCGCTTGCGCGGCGACTATCTCGCCATCGTCACGCTCGGCTTCGGCGAGATCATCCGACTCATCCTGCTGAATTGGCAAAGTCTCACCGGCGGGCCGAACGGCATTTCCGGAGTTCCGCGCCCATCATTCTTCGGCTTGCCGTTCAATACTTCGAGCGAAGGGTTTGCCGCGACGTTCGGCCTGCAATACTCACCGACGCACCGTGTGGTGTTTCTCTATTATGTCATTCTCGCGCTTGCGCTTCTGACCAACTGGGTGACGCTGCAGCTGCGGCGGTTGCCGATTGGCCGCGCGTGGGAAGCGTTGCGCGAGGATGAGATCGCTTGCCGCGCGCTTGGCATCAATACCACCAATACCAAGCTCACCGCGTTCGCCATGGGCGCAATGTTCGGCGGCTTCGCCGGAGCGTTCTTCGCTACGCGGCAGGGCTTCATCAGTCCGGAGTCTTTCACTTTCGGCGAATCCGCCCTGGTACTCGCAATCGTCGTCCTCGGCGGCATGGGCTCGCAGCTCGGCGTTGCCGTTGCCGCCACCGTCATGCTTGGCGGGTTCGAATTGTTCCGCGAGTTCGATCAATACCGCATGCTGGTGTTCGGCGCCGCCATGGTGGCCATTGTGATCTATCGGCCGCGGGGCCTGGTCTCAACGCGGGCGCCCTCGGTGTCGCTGCGTACGCGCAAGGACATTCCCGCCGCCATCGTGCAGGGTGCGCGCACGGAGACGCCGGCATGAATGCGGCGCCGATTCTCACGGTCGAGCACCTGACCATGCGTTTCGGCGGGCTCGTTGCCGTCAGCGACCTCTCCTTCTCCGCACACCCGCGCCAGATCACCGCACTGATCGGACCGAATGGTGCCGGCAAGACAACGTTGTTCAACTGCATCACCGGCTTCTACAAGCCGACGGTTGGCCGATTGCTGCTCGCTCATCCCGACGGCGCCACGTTTTTGCTCGAGCGGTTGCCGGAGTTTCGCATCGCCAAGGAGGCGCGGGTCGCGCGCACATTTCAGAATGTACGGCTGTTCGCCGGCATGACGCTGCTCGAAAATCTGCTGGTCGCGCAGCACAACACCCTGATGGTCGCCTCCGGCTTCACGGTGCTCGGCCTGCTCGGCTTGCGCACCTACGCACGTGCCGAAGCGGACGCCATCGCAAAGGCGCGCTATTGGCTGGATCGCGTTGGCCTCGTCGACCGCGCCGACGATCCCGCTGGCGCGCTCCCCTACGGCGCGCAACGGCGGCTCGAAATCGCTCGCGCCATGTGCACCGACCCAGTGCTGCTGTGCCTAGATGAACCGGCCGCCGGGCTGAACAATCGCGAGAGCGCCGAACTCAATGCTTTCCTGCGCACCCTTCGGGACGAGCATGGCATCTCGATCCTTCTCATCGAGCACGACATGGGCGTGGTGATGGAGATTTCAGATCACATCGTCGTGCTCGATTACGGCTTGAAAATCGCCGATGGCGCTCCGCACAACGTGCGCAACGACTCCAAAGTGATCGCCGCCTATCTCGGCGTGCCTGAAGAGGAATTTGAGCAGGCCGGCGCGGAGGTCGGACTGTGAGCGCGGCGAGCGAGCCACTGCTGTCGCTGCGCGGCGTCAAAGCCTATTACGGCAGCGTCATCGCACTCAAGGGTGTCGATGTCGACGTCAACGAAGGCGAGATCGTTGCGCTGATCGGTGCCAACGGCGCCGGTAAATCGACGCTGATGATGACGGTGTTCGGCAACCCCCGCGCCCGCGAAGGCAGTATCTGTTTTGCCGGCCGCGATATCACCGGCCTGCCGACGCACGAGGTTGCCAAGCTCCGCATCGCCCAATCGCCAGAAGGCCGGCGCATTTTTCCACGCATGACGGTGCTGGAGAACCTGCAGATCGGCGCCACCGTAACTGACGCAGCCGACTTCGACGCCGACCTCGAGCGGGTGTTTGCCCTGTTTCCTCGCCTACGGGACCGCAGATATCAGCGCGGCGGCACGCTATCGGGTGGCGAGCAGCAGATGCTGGCGATCGGCCGCGCGCTCATGGGTCGGCCGCGGTTGATCCTGCTCGACGAGCCATCGCTTGGCTTGGCGCCCTTGCTCGCGCAGCAAATTTTCGCCGCCATTCGCGCGCTCAACGAGCGCGACAAGCTCACCGTGTTTCTGGTCGAGCAAAACGCCTATCACGCGCTCAAGCTGGCGCACCGCGGTTACATCATGGTCAACGGCGAGATTACCCTGCAGGGCAGCGGCCGCGGATTGTTGCAGCGGCCGGAAATCCGCGCCGCTTATCTCGAAGGCGGCACGCGCTGACCACGACGAATATGTGAGGGATATGTTCAGCCTCTATTCCGGTGAGAGCGTCGCGCCGATCCTGCTCGTTACCCTTGTGCTCGGCAGCGGCACCGCTGCACTTTCCGGCCGCGCCATTGCCCGCGCCTGGGCCCCGCAATGGCAAGTCGTCGTCACGGCGTTGCTTCTTGGCGCCGCCGCGCGGTTCTTTCATTTCGCCTTGTTCGACGGCGAGTTGCTATCGCTTGCCTCGTATTGCTGCGATACGGTGATCTTTCTCATCGTCGGACTGATCGCATGGCGCGCGACCCGCGCTGCGCAGATGGTGCGGCAATATCCCTGGCTCTATGCCCGCGCCGGCCCGCTTAACTGGCGCGAAATCGGGCAAGAAACTGCGCACTAGAAGTGGTATTTTGCGCTAACCCGTCACTCTCCTCAACGAGGGATAGTCATGAACAAGCTGTGGCTCAGCGCCGTTGCGCTCCTGTTGGTCTCCTTGGCCGGCGCGGCCAAAGCCGATGAGATCGCCGTTGCCGCGGCCGGACCGATGACCGGCGGGCAAGCTACTTTCGGACGACAAATGCGCAACGGCGCCGAACAGGCGATCGCCGACCTCAATGCCGCGGGCGGCGTGCTTGGCAAGAAGCTCACGCTGCAGATCGGCGACGACGCCTGCGATCCGAAGCAGGCGCGCTCGGTCGCGGAAAAACTCGCCGGCGCGGGAGTGGCCGTGGTCGTCGGCCATTATTGTTCGTCCTCATCGATTCCGGCTTCGGACGCTTATCTCGACAGCGGCGTTCTGCAGATCACGCCGGCGTCGACCAATCCGCTCTTCACCGATCGCAAAATGTGGAACACGTTCCGCACCTGCGGCCGCGACGATCAGCAGGGCGGGTTTGCCGCGGCCTATCTGGCTAAGAACTTCAAAGGCAAGAATATCGCCATCATCAACGACAAGACGACCTACGGCAAAGGCCTCGCCGATGAGGTCAAGAAAGCGCTCAACGCCGCCGGCGTGAAGGAGAAGCTTTACGAGTCGTACAATCAGGGCGACAAGGATTTCACCGCGCTCGTCTCCAAGCTCAAACTCAACGCCATCGATATTGTCTATGACGGCGGCTACCATCAGGAAGCCGGACTGATCGTGCGGCAGATGCATGACCAGGGGCTCAAGACGATCCTGATGGCAGGCGATGCGCTCGCCGACCGCGAGTTTGCATCAATCGCCGGCCCGGCTGCTGAAGGCGTGTTGTTCACCTTTGGACCCGATCCGCGCAAGCGCGCGACCGCCGCCGCTATCGTTGACAAATTTAAAGCCAAGGGCATCGATCCCGAGGGCTACACGCTCTACACCTACGCCGCCTATCAGGTTTGGGCGCAGGCTGTTGCCAAGGCCGGCGCCGTCGACGGGCAAAAGGTCGCCGCCGCCATCCACGCCGGCACCTGGGATACGGTGCTGGGTCCGCTCTCGTTCGACAAAAAAGGCGACATCACAGCTGTCGGCTGGGCAGTGTTTCGCTGGGACAAAGATGGCAATTACGACGAGATCACCGAGGCCGGGCGGACGTAGGCAGCCGTCGCGCCTAGCCGATCTTGCCCAGCATCGGGAAGGCATCGAGCAGCCAGAAGCTCGCCTGCGTCACCGCGCCGGTGAGGAAGGCGATGCCGGTGAGCACCAGCAACCCGCCCATCGCCTTCTCCACCAAACCAAGATGAGCGCGAAAGCGCGAAAGGAAGGCGGCGAACGGCTCGATCGCAAGAGCGGCGGCGATGAAGGGAATCCCAAGGCCGAGCGAATAGATCGCGAGCATGCCGGCGCCTCTCGCCACGGTTTCCTCTGATGCGGCCACCGCGAGGATCGCCGCGAGGATCGGGCCAATGCAAGGCGTCCAGCCGAGCGCAAACGCCAGCCCCATCAGATAGGCGCCCCACAGTCCGACCGGCTTGGTCATCCCGAAGCGCTTCTCGCGCATCAACATTTTGATCGGCGTAAGCCCGAGGAAGTGCAGGCCCATAGCAATAATGACAAGACCGGCAACGATGGCGAGCGTGCCCGAATAGGCGCGCACCAGCGAGCCGATTGCGCTCGCGCTGGCGCCGAGCGCAACGAACACGGTGGAGAAGCCGAGCACGAAGAGGAGCGCAGCGGCGAGCGTCTCGCGCCGCACCCGCGGCTCGAGTTCCTTGTCGGCAAAACGCTCGATCGAGGCGCCAGTGAGATAGACCAGATAAGGCGGCACGAGCGGCAGGACGCACGGCGAGAGAAAGCTCAACATGCCGGCAACGAGCGCAGCGGCGATGGTGACGTTTGGCATGGGCGAACTCATGCCCGGCGGTTTCCCGCCGCGCAAGCGCAGTAGCACCGTGCCCGCGAGGATGTGATCGTTGACCGCGAAGGCAAAATCGTTTCCGCTCACCGTTAACAAGGCAGCATCGTGCGCAACCTCATCACCGACGTCCCCGGACTCGAAATCGGTCACGCCGAGGATGCGCGCCTCGGATCGGGCGCGACAGCCATCGTGTTCGACGAACCGGCGGTCGCCTCGATCGATGTGCGTGGCGGCGGGCCGGGCACGCGCGAAACCGCACTGCTCGACCCGGCGCAAACCGTCGAGGGCATCGACGCCATCACCCTTTCCGGCGGCTCGGCCTTCGGCCTCGATGCTGCGTCCGGCGTACAGGCTTGGCTGCGGGAACAGGGCCGCGGCTTTGCCGTGCGCACCGCGCGGGTTCCAATCGTACCGGCTGCGATCCTCTTTGATCTTCTCGCCGCCGGCGACAAGAACTGGGGCCGGTTCCCGCCCTACCGCGAGCTTGGTTATGCGGCGGCGGCCGCAGCCAGCAAGGATTTCGCCCTGGGCAGCGTCGGCGCCGGGACCGGAGCGACCACCGTCAACTATAAAGGCGGGATCGGCTCGGCCTCGGCGCAAACGCCAGATGGCCACGTCATCGGAGCTCTCGCCGTCACCAATGCTGCCGGTAGCGTGGTGATCGGCGACGGTCCCTGGTTCTGGGCGGCCCCATTCGAGCGCGACGGGGAGTTCGGTGGCCGAGGGTTCCCGTCCGTGGTGCCAGCTGATGCGCTCTATCCGCTTACCAAGGGCAGCACGCGGGAAAATACCACTCTGGTCGTTGTGGCCACAGACGCAATTTTAACCAAAGCACAGGCAAAAAGGCTTGCCGTCATGGCGCAATCGGGCTTGTCACGCGCCATCTACCCTGTTCACACCCCGCTTGACGGCGATGTGGTGTTTGCTGCTTCGACTGGCCGCTGCCCTCTTGCGGACGCACTTTTGGGGTTAACCGTTGTTGGCACGATAGCGGCTAATGTCGTGGCCCGCGCAGTCGCCGGCGGCGTTTATACCGCAACGGCGTTGCAACTCAGGGGCGCGCTGCCAAGCTGGAAGGATCGATTTCGAGCGATGAACCGGGGTTATCGAGTACCTTCCAACCGTGAAGCCGGTCGCGGAAACCACAACCTGCATCTTTCATGCGATCGTCATGCGCTGGCGTTGACACGTTCGCCGATTGCGCTTTCACTCGGAACCAAGTGGCGTCGGATTTGTTGTGAGGGACCATGCGTTTCGTATTCATTAGCGTAGCCGTATTGGTAGGCTTGGGGCTCGCGGCGTTTGGCGGTCTCGCAGCCTTCGGGATCGGTTTGCCGCAATTGGCGGCCGCGACACAGTCAATCACTGCGTCAGTCACCGCGCATTCAGCGCCCGCACCACTTACACGCCTTGCATCGAATGATAAAGCGGTTCCGGCGCTGACGCCGTTTCATCAGCTTGCCCAATCGGCAGAGTCCGAGATGTCGGCGCCGAAGACGATCGGCACTGTGCAGGCACAGGCGCCGGCCGAGCCTGCAATCGTTGCGCCAGCGCGTGTTGCACAGACCACGCCGGCACCGAGTAACTCCAACCAAGCCGCGGCTGGAGCGCCTTCCGCGAATACGGCCAAGGCCGCCGCAGCTGCTCCTCCGGCCAGTGGCATAGCGGCCTGCGACAAGCCGGGCGGGATGGGCCTTTCGCGCATCGTCGAAATCGACACCACCGGCGGCCCCGGGTTCGGCTTCGAACACTTCAAGCAGTACGATTTCCTTCGCGACAAAGAGATCGTGCTGACATTCGATGACGGCCCGTGGCCGGAGAACACGATGGCGGTCGTCAAGGCGCTGACCGACAATTGTTTGAAAGCCACCTTCTTTGAGATCGGCGAGCACGCGACCTGGCATCCGGAGATCACCAAGCGGGTGATCGCGGCCGGAATGACGGTCGGCTCGCACACTTGGTCGCACAAGGATCTCGCAAAGAATCCTTACGCCGCCGACCTTGAACTGGCCAAAAAGGAAATCGAAATGGGTATCAGCGCGGTGCATATGGCCGCCGACGCCCCGATTGCGCCGTTCTTCCGCTTCCCGGCGTTGCAACACCCACCGCAGCTGCTGTCGTATTTGGCCGAGCGCAATATCGCGTCGTTTTCGACCGACATCGACTCGTTCGACTTCAAGATCCACAAGCCGGATCAAGTGATCAAATCGGTGATGACCAAGCTGGAAAAGCACGGCAAGGGCATCATCCTGATGCATGACTTCCAGAAGGCGACCGGCGAAGCGATGCCGGAACTCCTCCGCCAGCTCAAGGCGGCCGGCTATAAGGTCGTGCATGTGGTGCCGCATCAGCCGGTGACGACGCTGCCGAAGTACGACGAAATGCTCATGCAGCAGGACAAGATGTCGGTTAACAACACGCGGCCCGAAAGCAGCGTGTTGCATACGATCGGCGAGTACAAGGGGTCGCCCGCTCCGGCATCGGCAGTGCACGACTGATCGGCCGGCCACCGCCGACCTCGCGCAGCTGCTAGCGCATGAAGCGATCCGCGCTGTAGGGTTTTGGATCGCAGAATGGCGCTGCGCCTGTCATCATCTCAGCAATGAGCCGGCCAGTTGCCGGCCCAAGCGTCAAGCCCCAATGGGCATGACCGATAGCGAGCCAGAGACCACGCTGGCCGGGCGCCCGTCCGATCACAGGCCGCGAGTTGGGGAAGCAGGGCCGCGCCCCTAGCCACGGCTGGGCTTCTACAGAGTCTCCAAGTGGAAACAAGGCGCGCGCCGCCGGCAGCAGCCGATCGAATTGCACTGGCGTGGGCGGCGCATCGCGCGCGGCGAACTCGGCGCCGGTGGTGATGCGGATACCCCGTTCCATCGGGGCGAGCACGTAGCCGTTCTCGGCGTCGAGCACCGGACGGCTGAGCGTGGCGTTGCCATGCGGCCGATAGTGGCGGTGATAGCCACGCTTAACCGCAAGCGGCAGGCGGATGCCCAGCGGGCCAAGCATGTCCTGCGCCCACGGCCCGAGCGCGATCACAACGTCGCCAGTATCAATTGGCCCGGAAGCGGTCTCGACACGCCAATGAGAGTCCGCCCGATGCAGCGTCCGGGCATCGCCAGACAACGCAAGGCCGCCAAGTTCGGCAAAGCGCGCCGCGTAGGCGCGGGTCAACGCCAGCGGATTACTGACGCTGACAGCGCCGATCCAATGCACCGCGTGTCGGAACGCTCGTGCCAGCGCCGGCTCGAGCGCAAGCGCGGCGTCGGCATCCAGCGGCACGTTGGCGATACCGAACCGCGCGGCAAGTTCGAGCTCCGGCGCCAACGCCGCGAACGCGCCGTCGGTGCGGTAAAGCTTGAGCCAGCCGCGATGGCTGAGATAGCGCTCCGCGCTGGCTTCAGCGGCCAGTTGCTCGTGTTCGCCGACCGCCCGCGCAAACAAGGGCCGCATCAGCTGCGCCGTCTCGATCAGGCGCTGCGGCTGCGAGGCAGCGCGAAAAGCCGCCAGCCAGGGCGCAATCCGCGGCAGATACGACAAGTGATAGTTGGCAACAGGGGAGCGCTTCAGCGCGATCCGCGCAAGCTCGGCTAAACTCGACGGAAACGCTGCCGGAAAAACGGTGTTGCCCTCGATAATGCCGGCATTGCCGTAGGACGTGCCCTCCCCCGGCCCGCCGCGGTCGATCAGCGCGACCGACAGGCCGCGCTTGGCGAGCTGGACCGCGATGGAGGTGCCGACGATGCCAGCCCCGAGCACGATGACATCGGTGCGCGCCAGGGGATCCTCCGCTGTGGCTGAATTCTAATCGTGCGCGCGTAATCGTATGCGCAGGTGGCGGCCGGACCACAAGGCCCGGCGCCAATCATCGCCGATAAAAATCCTGCGCTGGTATGACGACGCGAACTGCGTCCCCCGCCCTCACCACGCGCGACCCGTCAACGATTGTTGTTGGATGCTTGAAGCGCCAGCAGCGTTTGCAGGGTCTGCGGTTCGAACCGCGGGAAGGTGCCAGCGGAGGTAGGCGTCTTGGCGCCGGGAGAAGAAGCGGCGGTCGCCGCAGCAGGCACATTCGTACTTTGCGAGCTTGTTGGGGCAAATGATTGCGATGGGGCATCGCCCTCCGCCGCGCTGCTCTGCGATTGTCCCCGCTTCCACAACGCTTGAAGCTGGGCGTAAGGATTGTTGCTATTCGATGCGCCAACCGTGGACATGGCACGCTCCTCGAAGCCATCGGATGCACCACTGGATGCGCCGATGGATGCAGTTACCCGCGAATGGCGATGCAAGACCGAGGCCGTCGCGTAAGTACCGATAAGGCAATGCGTTTCCCGTAGAACGCACGTTGGCGCAGAGCTAAAACTGCGCGTTTTTACCCGCCCCCCCGGGCAAATGTTGCCGGGTGCGGCACGGCGCGTTGCCCGTCCAAGCATGGCGTGTTAGGCGAACCGCAGTTGGAGAACCTTGCTCGGTTCGATGAGGCCCTGGTGAATCGCCCGCTAATTATCGCACCGTCGATCCTATCAGCCGATTTCGCAAAACTGGGCGAGGAAGTCCGCGCGGTCGATGCTGCCGGCGCCGACTGGATCCATGTCGACGTCATGGACGGGCATTTCGTGCCCAACATTACCATTGGGCCTGACGTGGTGAAGGCGCTACGCCCGCACAGCAAAAAGGTGTTCGACGTGCACCTGATGATCGCGCCGTGCGACCCGTATCTCGAAGCTTTCGCCAAGGCCGGCGCTGACATCATTACCGTGCACGTCGAAGCCGGCCCCCATATCCACCGCTCGCTGCAAACGATCCGCGCGCTGGGCAAAAAGGTCGGCGTGACCATGAATCCCGGCACGCCGGCGGAAGCGGTCGCGCCGGTCATCGACCTCGTCGACCTCATTCTGGTGATGTCGGTCAATCCCGGCTTTGGCGGACAAAAATTCATTCCAACAGCTATCGACAAGATCCGGAAGTTACGCGCACTCGCCGCCGGGCGGCCGATCGACATTGAGATTGACGGCGGCATCACGCCCGAGATCGCACCCGAAGTGGTGCGCGCCGGGGCCAATGCCCTCGTCGCCGGCGCTGCCGTGTTCAAGGACCGGACGCCTCAGTCCTACCGTTCAAATATCGCGGCGATCCGCCAGGCGGCGGCGCTCGTCCGCGGGGAGGCTGCGTGATGGGTATTTTGGTTGACGGCAAATGGCGCGACGAGGACCTGCCGCAGGAGACGGGCACGGCTGGCAATTTCCAGCGGATCGACAGCGTCTTCCGCGACCGGGTCACCGTGGACGGCTCATCCGGTTTTAAGGCCGAAGCCGGGCGCTATCACCTCTACGTTGCTTACACCTGCCCGTGGGCGCATCGCACGCAGATATACCTGGCGCTGAAGAAGCTTACCGGCGCGATCAGTGTGGCGATCGCGGTTCCGGGGCTGCGCCAAGAGGGCTGGACGTTCGAAGACAATCCGGCGTTTCCCGACTGCCCGCCCGACCACGTCAACGGCTTCCACTATCTGCATGAGGCCTATAGCGCGAGCAATCCGCACTATACGGGCAAGGTCACCGTGCCGACGTTGTGGGACAAAAAGACCAAGCGGATCGTCAACAACGAGTCCTCAGAAATCATCCGCATGCTCAACTCGGAGTTCGCCGGGATCGGCGCCGACCCAACGGATCTCTATCCGCCGCATTTGCGTGCCGAGATCGATCGCATCAACGCTCAAGTTTATGCTACCGTCAACAACGGCGTCTATCGCTGCGGTTTTGCCCGCTCGCAAGCCGCCTACGACGAAGCTTACGACGGGTTGTTCGCCACGCTGGATGAGATCGAGGCCCGGCTCGGACGTCAGCGTTATCTGGTCGGCAATCAGATCACCGAGGCCGACTGGCGACTATTGCCCACGCTGGTGCGTTTCGACGTCGCCTATTTTTCCCTGTTCAAATGCAACAGGAACCGGATCGCTGATTATCCAAATCTTCTGAACTACATGCGTGAGCTGTATGCGGTGCCGGGCGTCGCCGAGACCGTCAAGCCGCGCTATTACGTCATGGGTTACTACTCGATCACACGCGTTAATCCGACTGGCATCATTCCGAAGGGAACGCCGGTCGACTTCCGGAAGCCGCACGACCGCGCCCGCTTCGCGGCGTAGCCGGCCAATACGAAGCAACGATACGGCCTTATCGCTCGCGGCCGCGGCCGGCGGCGCGTTGATATTGAATGTTCACCGACGACAGGTTCTCGCCGAAATGCCGGTCGAGCCAGCCCAGGAACGACGACAGCAGCCGTGCTTCGTCGCCCGGTTCGGGCGACTTGATCGCGACCTCGACGGCCTCCGAAAGACCCGGTTCGAGATTGATTGACCCTTTGTAGCGCACGTGGGTCCAGCGCGCGGCGTTGCGCCTTTTGGCTCCCGCCCGGGAAAAAGTGCCACGGCCGCTTTTGCGGATCTCGGCCTGTTTTTTGACCATAGCGCCGTAGAGGCGCGTGCCGTCGCGGGGGACGATCTGAAGCAATTTCATGGTACCTCCCATGATTCGCTTTCCACTCATTGTACAACGTAGCGCAATTGTTGCGCATCGTCCGATCTGCTAAAGCGCTGCCTTCCCAGCGAGGTGGCGATGATCCCGCGTTACACCAGGCCGGAAATGGCGGCGATCTGGTCGCCGGAAACGCGCTTTCGCATTTGGTTCGAGATCGAGGCGCATGCCGCCAGCGCCATGGCCGAACTCGGGATTATTCCGCCGGCGGCGGCGGCGAAAATCTGGGCAACGGGCAAGAACGCCAAGTTCGATATCGCACGGATCGAGGAAATCGAACGCGAGACCAAACACGACGTCGTCGCCTTCCTGACCCACCTGGCCGAGATCGTCGGCCCCGAAGCGCGCTTTGTGCATCAAGGCATGACGTCGTCAGACGTGCTCGACACTTGCCTGAACGTGCAACTCGTCCGCGCCGCCGACCTCCTGATCGCTGACGTTGAAAAACTCAACGCCGCGCTCAAACGCCGGGCGTTCGAGCACAAGTTCACACCTACCATCGGCCGCTCGCACGGCATCCATGCGGAACCGACGACGTTTGGTCTCAAGCTCGCTTATGCCTATGCTGAGTTCGCGCGCGCCAGGGAGCGCCTGATCGCGGCGCGCAGCGAAGTCGCGACCTGCGCGATTTCCGGAGCCGTCGGCACGTTTGCGCAGGTCGATCCGCGCGTCGAAACGTATGTCGCGGAGAAAATGGGACTTAAGGTCGAGCCAATCTCGACCCAGGTTATCCCGCGCGACCGCCATGCGATGTATTTCGCTACGCTCGGCGTCGTTGCCTCCTCGGTCGAACGGCTGGCGACCGAAATCCGCCACCTGCAGCGCACGGAAGTTCTGGAAGCGGAGGAGTATTTCTCGAAGGGGCAAAAAGGCTCCTCCGCCATGCCGCATAAGCGCAACCCGGTACTGTCGGAGAACCTGGTCGGGCTGGCGCGCATGGTCCGCGCCTATGTGACGCCCGCGTTCGAAGATGTCGCGCTGTGGCACGAACGCGACATCTCGCATTCCTCGGTCGAGCGCATGATCGGACCCGACGCAACGGTGACGCTCGATTTTGCGCTCAATCGCCTCGCCGGGATCGTCGACAAGCTGATCGTCTATCCCGACAACATGCGCAAGAACCTCGACTTGCTCGGCGGTCTCGTTCACTCGCAGCGCGTGTTGCTCGCACTGACGCAGAAGGGCGTAACCCGCGAAGACGCCTACGCCATGGTCCAACGCAACGCCATGAAGACCTGGCGCGGCGAAGGCGATTTTCTCGCGCTTCTCAAGGCGGATGCCGAGGTGCGCAAATACCTTAGCGAAAAAGAGCTCAGCGCCAATTTCGATCTCGACTTTCACTTCGCGCAGGTCGAAACGATCTTCCATCGGGTCTTCGGCTGAACGTTGGCGTTAAAGTAAACACTGGGCCGCGGCTGGCCCTGATTGCAGGCCGCCAATTCCTTATGTCATGACTCCCGTGATGGCAGCCGCCGAAACGATTTTGGTATTTGACTCCGGGCTCGGTGGGCTCACGGTCTATCGTGAGATCGCAGCGGCTCGCCCCGGAACCGACTTCATTTACGTCGCCGACGATGCGGCCTTTCCCTATGGAGCGATGCCCGAGCCCGCGCTCGTGGCCCGGGTCGTCGCGCTGATGGATGAATTGATCGCGGCGCATCGGCCCGACCTCATTGTCATCGCCTGCAACACCGCTTCGACCATTGTGCTGCCCGATCTGCGCAAAAAATTCTCGCTGCCCTTCGTCGGTACCGTGCCGGCAATCAAGCCCGCCTGCACAAACTCTTTCACCAGGCATGTTGCCGTGCTCGGCACCGATGCAACGGTCGCACGCGAATATACTCGCGCATTGATCCGCGACTACGCCGGAGATTGCCGGGTGACCCTGGTCGGGTCGAAAACGCTCGCCGCCTACGCCGAGGCGGAGCTTGCCGGAACGCCGGTCAGTGACGAAGCGATTTACGCGGAGATCGCCCCCTGCTTTCGCGATGATGGCGCGCGGACGGATACCGTCGTGCTAGCCTGCACCCATTATCCATTGTTGTTTGATCGCCTGCGGCAGCTTGCCCCGTGGCCAGTGGCCTTTGTCGATCCGGCGCCGGCAATAGCACGGCGCGTCAACGAGCTTCTGGGCCCTGCACCCTCTCCCGAGCCTCCCGGCACGACCCGCGCCATTTTCACCTCAGGGCGCGCGCCACGAACGGCGCTCGCCCGCTTTAGCATTCGTTCGGAACTGTCGGCCTCAACCGGCGTCGGCTAACCGTGCCTGCGGGCTTGCTCGCTTGTCGTTTGATCGCGACGCCGATACCCTTTCGTTTCCGTGATCTCGCCGGGACGCGAGGCCGCCACCATGACCGTTGCCGTCCAAACCGGGCGTACCGTTTGGTATCTCAATCGCTGGAACCAGCTGATCCTCGGCGTTATCGCCATGATGGCGATCTCCAGTCCGCAATACGTCTGGACGCTGTTTACCGGCCCGCTCAATCAAAAGCTTGGAACGACCCTGGCGCAATTGCAGTGGACGTTTTCGCTTCTGATCATTTTGCAAACCTGGCTGTCGCCGTTGCAGGCTCATCTGGTCGATCGCTTCGGTCCGCGCGCGCTGATCGCCATAGGTGCCCTGCTGTCAGGCGCCAGTTGGGTCGCCTCCGCCTACGTGGATAACCTCTGGGCGCTCTACTTCACTTACGGGGTGCTCGGCGGATTTGGCACCGGCATCATCTACGTCGGCATCATCGGTCTGATGGTGCGCTGGTTTCCCGACCGCCGCGGGCTCGCGACCGGGCTTGCCGCGGCCGGATACGGCTTCGGCGCCGTCTTCACCAGCTTTCCGATCGACAGCATGATCAAAAGCGCCGGCTACGCGCAGACGCTGGTGGTTTGGGGGATTGTCCAAGGCGTGATCGGAATCCTCGCGGCGCAAGGGCTGCGCGTGCCGCCGGAAAATTATCAGGTTCCCGGCGCGGCACCCGCCGCCGCAATCGCCGCCCAGCAGACCCGCCGCAGCTATTCGCCGCGTGAAATGCTGCAGAACCCGGTGTTCTATCTCTTGTTCCTGATGATGAGCATGATGTCGACTTCAGGCCTGATGGTCGTCTCCAATGTCGGGCCATTCGCCAAGGAGTTCGGCGTCGCCGACATGTTGGTCCTCGGCATGGCAGCACTGCCGTTGTCGCTGACGCTCTCGCGCGTCACCAACGGGCTGACCCGCCCATTCTTCGGCTGGGTTTCCGACCATATTGGCCGTGAAGTGACCATGGCGCTCGCGTTTTCGCTCGAAGCCATCGCCATCCTGATCCTGTTTGCCTTCATCAACCAACCGGCACTGTTTGTGGTGCTGACGGGGCTGGTCTTCTTCGGCTGGGGCGAAATCTTTTCGCTGTTTCCGTCGACGCTGACCGACACCTTCGGTCCGAAATACGCAGCGACCAACTATGGGTTTCTCTACATCGCCCAAGGCGTCGGCTCGATCCTCGGCGGGCCGGCGGCGGCGTTTCTCAAGCAAACCACGGGAAGCTGGACCGCCGTATTCATCATCGTCGCCGTGCTCGACGCGCTGACCGCCCTCCTCGCGATCACGGCGCTGCGGACGCTGCGGCAGAACCATTTTGCCAGCTAGTAACCCCCGCTCCGCCCTGACCACTGGTTTGACACCGTGGCGGTTTGCACCTAAATACCGGGCGTGGCGCGGGCCAAGACGGCCCGCGCTGTGTTTCGCGACCCGCGGTTTGCGCCGGCGCTTCGGCGGCAAACCTGTCGGTTTCCCCCCTCCTTCCCCCGCATGCGGGGGAGGTTAAGGAGGCGGAGAGACAGGAGGAGGGCGCGATCCTCAGCCAAGCGGCATGATTCCCGAACAGCACTTCCGGCTCTCGGACAAGGTCATGCCCTAACGCAATCAGCGAGGACGCGAATGACCAAGCGCCATGAGGCGAAGTACAAGATCGACCGTCGGTTAGGCCAAAATATCTGGGGCCGCCCCAAGTCACCGATCAACAAACGCGAATACGGCCCGGGCCAGCATGGCCAGCGCCGCAAAGGCAAGCTTTCCGACTACGGAGTGCAGCTGCGCGCCAAACAGAAGCTCAAGGGCTATTACGCCAACATGTCCGAGCGACACTTTCGCGGGATTTACGAAGAAGCGCGGCGGCTCAAAGGCGACACCGGCGCCCACATGATCGGGCTCCTTGAGCGCCGGCTCGACACCATGATCTACCGGGCGAAGTTTGTGCCGACGGTGTTCGCGGCGCGCCAGTTCGTCAACCACGGCCACGTCAAAGTAAATGGGCGGCGCGTGACGGTGCCGAGCTTTCGCGTGAAGGTCGGCGATCTAATCGAGGTCAAGGACAAGTCGAAGCAGCTGGCTTTGGTGCTGGAAGCGACCGCACTCGCCGAGCGCGATGTGCCCGATTACATCGAGGTCGATCACTCGAAGATGACGGCGAAGCTGTCACGCGTGCCGATCATCGGCGACGTGCCGTATCCGGTCGTGATGGAACCGCACCTCGTCGTCGAGTACTACTCACGCTAAGCAAGCGGCGTGGGCGATTTCCAGCGCCTTCAGCGAATCGAAGTGACCCGTGCTGCACTGCGGCATCTCCGACCGCGATGCAGCGCAGCGCCGAGTTATGCACCTCTTCTTTGGTCACAACTTGAACAATCAATTTCTCCCGCGTACCTTCCGACCCGCAAGCTGTGCATCTATCGTGATGCGTTCGCACGGGGCTGCTTAACAATCGAAGGGGAGAACGTACATGGATGCGTTAGGAAGGGTAAAAAGCTGGATCGGCGCGTTGACGGAAATCGGGCTGATGCTGTTGGCGCTGGCGATCGTGGCGGCGCTGCTCGTCGGTGCGAATTTGCCGTTCTTCGGCAACGTCACGGCCAACATCATGGCTCTCGTCAAGAGCCTCGGTGATGCCGGCCTCGTCGGCTTGATCGCGCTTGGCGTGATCATCTGGCTGTTCTCTTCGCGGCGGATGGCCTAACGCCGCGGCCCAGTTGCAACACACGTGTGCCAACGTTGGGTGGCGAGAAATCTCCCACCCAACGCCTTGAATTGAAGTCCCGCTCCGGAAAATTCTAGGGCGCCGATCGCTTCGTGCCTGAAGCGAACGCGTTCGTGAGGGCGTGCGATGCTGGACCATCTGCAAAAGGCCAAACAATACCTCTGGGCGTTCGTCGAGATCGGATTTCTGACG
Source organism: uncultured Alphaproteobacteria bacterium (assembly GCA_963831165.1). Classification (GTDB taxonomy): domain Bacteria; phylum Pseudomonadota; class Alphaproteobacteria; order Rhizobiales; family Xanthobacteraceae; genus BOG-931. The sequence continues at coordinate 13,642 of CAWHPC010000022.1, read as the reverse complement.
GTGCTGGCCGTCGTCCTGCTCTATCTGATCCTCGGCGCCAATTCAGGTGTGTTTGTTTCCGGCGTCGCCGACAACGTGATCAAGTTCGCCGCAGCTATTCCCTCGCAGAGCCTGGTAGGGCTCGCCATAGTGCTGGCGATCGTGTTCCTGATCGCCAATCGCATGCGCTGACTGCGCTCTGAACCGGCTCAGAAATGACTTGGCCGGGACATGCCCGGCCACAATCAACTTTAGTTATGTAGGCGGCGCTCCTAGACCTGAGCGCTCTCCTTCAACGCAATGCCCTTGTCCTTGAGCAGCGACTGCAGTTCGCCGGCCTGGAACATCTCGCGAATGATGTCGCAGCCGCCAACAAACTCGCCCTTGACGTAAAGCTGCGGGATAGTCGGCCAGTTGGAGTAGGATTTGATCGCGCCGCGCAGATCGTCGTTCTCGAGCACATTGAGGCCCTTATAGGGGACGCCGAGGTGATCGAGAATTTGCACGACTTGGCCGGAGAACCCGCACATCGGGAACTGCGGCGTACCCTTCATAAACAGCACGACCTCGTTTGCCTTCACCTCGTTGTCAATGAATTGCTCGATGGACATCGCAGTCTTCCTTGTTGGTGCGGCCGACGCGCCGAGCGTCAACTCTCTCTTCGGTCCCGAACCTCAATATATGTAACTCAAAACGCCAGCAAAGCCCATGCCGTGAATTCAGCCCGGATGGTCAATTTCGACTGGAAAGAAATGGCCATCTCGACCCCTGCCAGGGGGATGGACTTCCAACCGAACCGAAAGGGAAAGAAGGCTATACCGTCAGCTGACGGAGGCGGCACTACGACTGCGGCGTGCCGGTCTGCAATGCCAGCGCATGCAGTTTGCCGCCCATTTCGCCCTTGAGCGCGGCATAGACGATCTGGTGCTGCTGCACGCGCGATTTGCCGCGGAACGACTCGGCAATGACCGTCGCGGAGTAATGGTCACCGTCACCCGCCAGATCGCGGATGGTCACCTCGGCGTCCGGAATGCTGGCCCGGATCAGCCGCTCGATATCGCCCGCAGCCATAGCCATGGACCATCTCCTTGCCGTCCCGAGCGCATCTGCGACTTACCAGATTCCTCCTTCCACAGGAAAGCCCGCGCAACGACGCAGCCTGCCTAACGCCAAAGCTCCTTGGTCGCGAGCCGTGCGCCGGCAGCCAACGCCTCAAGTTTTGCCCAGGCAATCTGGGGATGGATCCGGCCGCCAAAGCCGCAATCGGTGCCGGCGATGACGTTCTCCCGGCCGACGATGTTGGCGTAGCGCACGATCCGGTCGGCGACGACCTGGGGATGTTCGACGATGTTGGTCGCGTGACTGACGACGCCGGGGATGAGCAACTTGCCATCCGGGAGCTTGACGTCCTTCCAGACGCGCCATTCGTGCTCATGGCGAACATTACCCGCTTCCACCGAATAGGCCGCGGCATTGACGCTGAGCACGAGGTCGACAATGTCCTGCAATGGAATGTCGGTGGTGTGCGGGCCGTGCCAGCTGCCCCAGCAGATATGAAAGCGGATGCGGCCGGCCGGCAAGCCGCGTAAAGCATGATTGAGCGCCTCGATGCGCACCCGCTCGAATTTTTTGAATTCGGCGAGCGGCGGTTCCGGATTGATCATGTCCCAGTTGTCCGGAAGGCTTGGATCGTCGATCTGCAAAACGATTCCGGCATCGACGATCGCTTTATATTCTTCGTGCATCGCATCGGCGGCAGCGAAGACGAATTCCTCTTCGGTCTTGTAGTAGAGGTCCTCGCCGCGAGCGAAGCTTCCCGGCCCGATCGAGCACATGAAACCCTCGTCCGCGCCGACCGCCGCCATCGCTTTCTTCAGGTTGGCGATATCGGCGGCAATCGCGGCGTGCCCGATGTATTTGATCGGGGCGGTGCAAACCGGGCGCCGCGGGCGCCGCCGCGCCGCGCTGCCGAGCAATGTGCCGGTCGATTCTGGATCTTGATAAAAATCGCTGAACTTCTGCCAATCGCGACGATTGGTCATCGTCGTCAACGCCATATCGGCGACGCTGGATTTTTTGTGCTGTAACTCGAGAACCGAGTCGGCCGGGACAAACCCTTCCATGCGCGCGAAGGCGTAATTCCACCAAACGCCGTAGTCATAGTTTGCCGCCATCGGCTTGCCGAACTCGCCGTCATCGGGAATGTCGATGCCGACCTCGCGCTGCTTGCGCACGACGTCGGCGACGGCCGCGCCCACGCATTTCGCGTAAGCCGCGTCGTCGACCTTCTCACCCTGCGCGCGCGCCCGGTTCATTGCGATCAGATCCGCCGGCCGCGATAGACTGCCGGAGTGGGTGGTGAGAATGCGATCGGTACTGCGTTTCATGTATTTGGTGCCTCCCTTGGAGGGCGCACTGTCATACAACCCGAGCCGTCTCACAACCCGTTGATGGTCGATCCCGCCATGCCGAAATGGCGATCCGGCTTCGCGAGTGGGCAGGCGTCAGTTCGCCCCCGCCATATAGGCCGGCAGCCATGCCTCGAAGCGCTGGTGGAGATCGGCGACCGGCAATGGCCGCTCGTCGCCGAAGGCCAGCACGCGACCGCCGGTCGCGCCAAGACGCGTGATTGGGACTTCTGCGACCTTTGCAAGCTGCATGACCCGGTCCGCATCCTTCGCGGTAACCACGTAGCGCGCCTGATCTTCGCCGAACCAGAAGGCGTGCGCGGGAACGTCCAAAGGTGCTTCGAGGACGGCGCCAAGACGCGAGGCCATCGCCATTTCGGCAAGCGCAACTAGAAGCCCGCCGTCGGAAACGTCGTGTACCGCCGTGACCAGACCGTCGCTGATGAGCGCACGCACGAAGTCACCGTGGCGGCGTTCGGCCTCGAGATCGACCGGAGGCGGCGCGCCCTCCTCCCGCCCGCAGATTTCGCGCAGATAAAGCGACTGACCGAGCCAGCCTTGGGTTTCGCCGATCAGCAGGATCGCTTCACCCTCGGCCTTGAATGCGAGCGTCATCGACTTGGTGAAGTCATCGAGGATGCCGACGCCGCCGATAGTGGGCGTCGGCAAGATCGCCTTGCCGTTGGTTTCATTGTAGAGCGAGACGTTGCCGGAAACGATCGGGAAATCGAGCGCGCGAGCAGCCGTGCCAATCCCGCGAACGCAGCCGACCAATTGCCCCATTATGTCCGGCCGCTCCGGGTTGCCGAAATTCAGATTGTCGGTCAGCGCCAGCGGGCGCGCGCCGACGGCGGTGAGATTACGCCACGCTTCCGCCACCGCCTGCTTGCCGCCCTCGAACGGATCGGCCTCGCAATAACGCGGGGTGACGTCGGACGTCAGCGCCAACGCCTTGGGTCCTTCCTGAACGCGCACGACCGCAGAATCCCCGCCCGGCCGCTGCACCGTATTGCCGAGGATGACGTGATCATATTGCTCGAACACCCACCGCTTGGAGCACAGATCCGGCGAAGCGATGAGTTTGTCCAAGGCGTCGGGGATGTTCATCGGCGGTTGCATCGACGCCGCATCGATAAAAGGCAACCGGGCACCGTCGGCAAAGGGACGATCGTAGACCGGCGCCTCGTCACCGAGCTCTTTGATCGGCAGGTCGCCCATGACCGCGCCGCCATGCCGGATCAAAAAACGCTTGGTCGGCGTGGTTTCGCCGATCACGGCAAAATCGAGCCCCCATTTGCGGAAGATTGCTTCGGCTTCCTTCTCCTTCTCCGGCTTGAGCACCATGAGCATGCGCTCCTGGCTCTCGGACAGCATCATTTCGTACGCGCTCATGCCAATCTCGCGGCACGGCACCCGGTCGAGATCAAGCGTGACGCCGAGATCGCCCTTGGCCCCCATCTCAACCGCGGAGCAGGTCAGCCCGGCAGCGCCCATGTCCTGAATGGCGATGACGCCGCCCTTGGCCATGATTTCCAGACAGGCTTCGAGGAGAAGTTTTTCCGAGAACGGATCGCCGACCTGTACCGTCGGTCGCTTCTCCTCGGCGTCGGCGCCGAACTCGGCCGAGGCCATGGTGGCGCCATGGATGCCGTCGCGTCCGGTCTTCGAGCCGAGGTAGACAATCGGCATACCGACGCCTGACGCGGCGGAATAGAAAATCTTGTCCTTTTCGGCGATCCCGACCGCCATGGCATTAACCAGGCAATTGCCGTCGTAGCGGCGATGGAAGCGCACCTCACCGCCGACCGTCGGCACGCCGAACGAATTGCCGTATCCGCCGATGCCGGCAACCACGCCGGAAACGAGATGGCGCGTTTTCGGATGTTTCGGGTCACCGAAAGAAAGCGCATTGAGGCAGGCGATCGGCCGCGCCCCCATGGTGAACACATCGCGCAAAATGCCGCCGACGCCGGTCGCCGCGCCCTGGTAGGGCTCGATGTAGCTCGGGTGGTTGTGGCTCTCCATCTTGAAGACGACGGCCAGTCCGTCGCCGATGTCGATGACGCCGGCGTTCTCGCCTGGCCCCTGGATCACCCACGGCGCCTTGGTCGGCAGCGTGCGCAAGTGGACCTTCGAGGATTTGTACGAGCAGTGCTCGTTCCACATCGCCGAAAAAATCCCGAGCTCGGTGAAACTCGGCGTGCGGCCGATGAGCTTGACGATGCGCTCGTACTCGTCGGGCCTGAGCCCGTGCTGGGCGATCAGCTCGGCGGTAATTGCAGGTTCGTTGGAAATCACGCGATTGTTCTAGTCCGCCGCGATACCGATTTCATCCGTCATGGCCGGGCTTGTCCCGGCCATCCACGCCTTAATTTGTGCATGTAAAGACGTAGATGCCCAGGACAAGTCCGGGCAACGGCACCGCTCACGCGGCCAATTTAAAGTGATCCATCAACCCCGCGAATAGTCCACGCCCGTCAGTCCGGCCCATGGATGCTTCGACGTGGTTTTCGGGGTGCGGCATCATACCGAGCACGTTGCCGCGCTCGTTGATGATGCCGGCGATCGCGTTCATCGCGCCGTTGTGGTTCCAATCCGGGTCGACCATGCCGTCCGGCGACGCATAGCGGAAGACCACCCTGCCCTCGCCTTCGAGCCGGGCGATAGTCTCGCCGTCGGCGATGTAGTTGCCTTCGCCATGTGCCACCGGGACGCGGATGACCTGGCCGGCATTATAGCCGCGGGTGAACGGCGTATCCGAGCGCTCGACGCGCAGATAGACGTCGCGACAGATAAAGCGCAGCTGCGTGTTGCGCATCAGCACGCCGGGAAGAAGCCCAGCCTCGCAGGCGATCTGAAAGCCGTTGCACACCGCGAGTACGAGGCCGCCTTGTTGGGCGAAAGCGCGCACCGCCGCCATGATCGGTGCGCGCGCTGCAATCGCGCCGCAGCGCAGGTAATCGCCATAGGAAAAGCCGCCCGGAATGACGACGAGATCAGTGCCGGGAGGCAGCGCGGCTTCAGCATGCCAGACCATCGCTGGCTCCCGCCCTGAGATCAGCCGCAGCGCCCGCGCCATGTCGCGCTCGCGATTGATTCCCGGAAAGACGAGTATGGCCGACTTCATTGCGATCCCTAATACGGTGCCATCACCCCGTGACCTCAACGCGGTAATTTTCGATCACGGTGTTGGCCAGGAGTTTCTCCGCGGCGCCCTTGAGCGCGGCCTCGGCGCCGGCGCGGTCGGCGCCTTCGATCTCGATGTCGAACACCTTGCCCTGACGGACGCTGGCGACCCCACTTACCCCCAGCGAGCGCAGCGCGCCTTCGATGGCCTTACCCTGCGGATCGAGAATGCCGGATTTGAGCGTGACGGTGACGCGGGCTTTCATGACCGAGGCTCCAGCTTCGCGTCCTCAATATGGAGGAGTCGTTGCGGCCGCAACAGCTCCGACGCGCGCTTTCGCCGCGTCTTAGCCCTTGACGAGGACCGGACCGGCGCCTTGCGGCCGCTCGCCTTCGCTCATGATGCCGAGGCGCTTGGCGACCTCAGTGTAGGCCTCGACAAGCCCGCCGAGATCGCGCCGGAAACGGTCCTTGTCCAGCTTCTCGTTCGACTTGATGTCCCACAGCCGGCAGGAATCCGGAGAAATTTCGTCGGCAACGACAATGCGCATCAAGTCGTTTTCCCACAGCCGGCCGGTCTCCATCTTGAAATCGACCAGACGGATGCCGACGCCGAGGAACAGCCCGGAGAGGAAGTCATTGACGCGGATGGCGAGCGACATGATGTCGTCGATTTCCTGCGGCGTCGCCCAGCCGAACGCGGTGATGTGCTCTTCCGACACCATCGGGTCGTTGAGCTGATCGTTCTTGTAGTAGAACTCGATGATCGAGCGCGGCAGCTGCGTGCCTTCCTCGATGCCGAGCCGTTGCGACAGCGAACCCGCAGCGACGTTGCGCACCACGACTTCGAGCGGAATGATCTCGACCTCGCGAATGAGCTGCTCGCGCATGTTCAGCCGGCGGATGAAGTGCGTCGGAACCCCGATGTCGTTGAGGTGCTGGAAGACGTATTCGGAAATCCTGTTGTTCAGGACCCCCTTACCTTCGATCACCTGATGCTTCTTGGCATTGAAGGCGGTCGCATCGTCCTTGAAGTGTTGGATCAGAGTTCCCGGCTCGGGTCCTTCGTACAGGACTTTCGCCTTGCCTTCATAGATGCGGCGACGGCGGCTCATCGGAGTGTACCGTGGCTTGGTGAAATCCATTGGATTGGCCGTGGCTCCAGTTTTCGTGTCGAGGTCCGCGGCGGCGGCAAGGGCATGCGACTCAAACGCTGCCCCTCCACGACGGGAAGGCTAACTGAACGCGACGCGGAGCACAATCGACATAGACCCGCGCGGGCCAAGCCGCAACGATCATGTTAAGGCCACGTTCGTCCGCGTGACGGTTGCCTTGACGGGGCACCCTCGATATGCAAGGCGGCGGCGCTTCTGGCAGTTCCATTACAGGCATCAGGACGTAACAGCATGACCACGTTCGACAAGCGCGAAGAAGGCTTCGAGCAGCAATTCGCGCACAACGAAGAACTGCGCTTTAAGGCGACCGCGCGCCGCAACAAGCTCCTCGGCTTGTGGGCCGCGGAAAAACTTGGGTTCAGCGGCACTGAGGCGGAGAGCTATGCAAAGTCTGTGGTGATGAGCGAAATCGAAGCTGGGGCGCACGATGTAATGGGCAAGATCCGTAAGGATTTCGAGGCCAAGGGCGTCGTGCAATCCGATCACCAGATCGGCCGGGTCATGACCGAGCTGATGGAAAAGGCGATCGCCGACATCAAAGCCGGGAAATAACTGACGCGGTTACGAGCCTCCATTTCCAGCAAACGTTGCGCAGCGAGCATCATGGCTATACCCGCGTTCACTCTTGCCCGCCGGCTGCGCGCCGGAGAAACGGTATTTAGCGGCTGGTGCAGCCTTCCCTATCCGCTGGTTGCCGAGACCATCGGCCGCGAAGGATTTCCCGCGGTGACGATCGAAGGGCAACACGGGCTGTGGGATGTAGGTGCGATGCTCACCGGCATCGCCGCGGTGCGACAAGGCGGCGCGGCGCCGGTGGTGCGGGTGCCGGTCGGCGATTTTGCCCTCGTCTCCCGCGTGCTCGACTTCGGCGCCGAAGGCGTTATCGCGCCGATGATCAATACCGCCGCCGACGCGCGCGCCTTCGCGGCATCCGCCAAATACCCGCCAGTCGGCGAACGAAGCTGGGGGCCGCACCGCGTGACCGCCCTTGCCGGGCTCGCCGACCAGTCGATCTATCTGCGCGAAGCCAACGATCATGTGATTACGCTGGCGATGATCGAAACCCGCACCGCGCTCGACAATCTCGACGCGATCATCGACACGCCCGGCATCGATGGACTTTTTCTCGGGCCATCCGATCTCTCGATCGCGCTTTCCGATGGCAAGAGTCTCGACCCCACGGCGAAGGAGGTCGATCGCGAACTCGACCGCATGGTCGCAGCCTCCCAGAAGGCCGGCAAAATTCCCGGCGCCTTCTGCCACACCGCCGAGCGCGCCGCGGCGCTCGACAAGCGCGGCGTGCGCTTCCTCGCCGTCATGAGCGACATCGCAATGCTGCGCGCCGGCGCGTCTGCGGCGCTCAAGGTGCTCAAAGGCTCGTAATCGCCCGATCAAGCCGATCGAGCACCGGACCGACATCCGATACGACGTCCTGCGCGGCGATTTCAATCACGCGATACTCCCGCGCTATCAGCCATGCGCGTTTTGCGGCGCGCGCTGTTGCGGCCTCGGTGCTTTCTTCGATCGGAACAAGGTCGATGACTACGCGCAGTGGAAACGAGACCAAGTCGCAGATGTGTTGTCCGATCGGGGTCTGCCGCTTGAAGCCCCGGCCGGCGAAGCGGCGGTCGTTGACGAGCGCCTGCCATAGCGCGCGCTCGGCCTCGGTCGGATTGCGGCGCAGAAGCCGCGAGAGCCCACGGACCGGACCGCGCTCGTTCGGCACGCGGCCGCCGCAATGCTCAGCAAGGAGCGCCCGCAACAGCTCGGCTTCCTCGCCGTCGAGTACACCGCCCCGTGCCGGTCCCTTGCGGCCCTCGGCGATCGCCATGATCACCCCGTGCAGCGTCTGGATGTCCTGCTGCGTCGGCTGCATGCGGGTAAAGATGTTGCGCAGATTGATCTGCATGGTCGCGCGCTTGTCGGGTGGACGGAAGAATTCGACGGTTTCCAGCTCGCGTTCGAGCGCCGCGAAGAAAGCCAGCAGCTGTTGTTTGGGGGCGGGCGCGGATTTATCCGGCATGGTGAACGGCAGCTTGCCGCCGCTTAAAACTTTGAACCATTCGTAGGCCACGATCGCCACCGCCTGCGCCAGATTGAGCGAGGCAAACGCCGGATTGACCGGCAGAGTGAGGATGTGGTCGGCGAGCGCGATCTCATCGTTCTCGAGCCCATTGCGCTCACGGCCAAAGACGACACCAACTATTTCCGCAGCGGCAATGCGTGGCGCCATCAAGACCGCCGCTTCCCCAGCACCGACAACCGCCTTGGCCTGGTCATGGCCGCGCGCCGTTGCGGCGACGACGAACGTGCAATCGGCGATTGCTGCTGCGAGCGTGTCGTAAAGCTCCGCGCTTTCCAGAATGCGATCGGCGCCCGCCGCCATCATGCGGGCTTTGTCATTGGGCCACGCTTGCCGCGGCGCGACGAGCCGCAGCCGCGACAGGCCGAAATTGGCCATGGCGCGGGCGGCGGCGCCGATGTTCTCGCCGAGCTGCGGCTCGACCAGCACGACGACCGGCCCTGCCGCCGCAACCCAATGCTTGGTTTTATCAGTGCCGGCGCCCGGCATCTTTATGCTCCGTGTCGCGCTGGCCTAGCGCAACCACGAACAATTGGCGACCTCAACACCGCATCGACACCGTTTCAGGTCAATGCTCACCATGGGATCAAATTATCGATCAGATAGGAAATTATGCTGCCTGCGAGCGCGAACAGGAACCCCAGTCCGAGATTAGACAGGCCAAAGGCGACACGCATCACGCGCGCCGCTCCGTAAATCAGAAACAGCATGGGAACGAAGCCGAAAGTCACGATCATCCACACCGGATTGTGACCGCTCACGCCGCTGCGCAGGATAATGATCCAGGGCGATACCAGAACCGCCTCCATCCACACGAAGCCCAACAGCCCCGGCTTGATGCGCCCCGGTTCAGCGAAGCCGCGCGCAAGCGCTCCGGTCACCGCAGCAGCCACGAGAAGGCGCAACAGCGTCCCCGCGGCAAGAACTCCGAGAATGATCGCGGCTGCGCGGGCACTTGTCGCAATGGCATGCTGCAAGCGGGCGTCGCGTACCACCTCGTAGACAAGGTGGAAGCCGGTAAAGAGGATGACGGGGACAATGAAATCGAGCGATTTGACCGCGGCATTGGCAAACACGTCGTGGTCACCACGCCGGCTGAAGACGATCCGATAAATCGCGGCCACGACCTGGCCGGCCGGCAGGGGAAATCGCGCCGGCGGCTCGTCGCCCATCCCGCGTTGAGTCGTTTCCGCCATAAGTCACAGGGGATAAGTCGAGCTCCGGCGACCATTGTCAGGGCTTCGGTTGGGCTCGGTTCAAAGCGCTGAAAAACTGCAACACGCCGCCGGAATAAGCAAATCGCCGACTTCCGCCCCTTCCGCGCCGGTGGTATAGCGACGCCGCCGGCGCGGTGGGGGCGTCTTCTCCAGGCGCACCGTCCCTGCCGCTTCCCCATCCATTCCGCGCTGCAAAGGTCTCATTTCCATGGCGAAAATCAAAGTGGCCAATCCGGTCGTCGAAATGGACGGCGATGAGATGACCCGGATCATCTGGCAGTCCATCAAGGACAAGCTGATCTTCCCGTATCTCGACATCAACCTGATGTACTTCGATCTCGGCATCGGGAAGCGCGACGAGACCCGCGATCAGATCACCATCGATGCCGCCGAGGCGACCAAGAAGGTCGGCGTGGCGGTGAAGTGCGCGACCATCACGCCGGACGAGGCCCGCGTGAAGGAGTTCAACCTGCATGAGATGTACCGTTCGCCGAACGGCACCATCCGCAACATTCTCGGCGGTGTCATCTTCCGTGAGCCGATCATCTGCAAGAACGTGCCGCGGCTCGTTCCCGGCTGGACCAAGCCGATCATCATCGGCCGTCACGCCTATGGCGATCAGTATCGCGCTACCGATTTCAAGGTCCCCGGCAAGGGTAAGCTCTACCTCACCTTCATCGGCGACGACGGCAAGGAAATCAAACGCGAGGTTTTCCAGTTCCCCGGCGCCGGCGTCACCATGGCGATGTATAACCTCGACAGCTCGATCTACGATTTCGCCCGCGCCTCGATGAACTATGCGCTCGACCGCGGCTATCCGCTCTATCTCTCGACCAAGAACACCATTGTCAAAGTCTATGACGGGCGCTTCAAAGATATTTTCCAGGAAGTGTTCGACAAGGAATTCAAGGACAAGTTCGCGGAGAAGAAGCTCACCTACGAGCATCGCCTGATCGACGACATGGTGGCGGCGGCGCTCAAATGGTCGGGCGGCTACGTCTGGGCCTGCAAGAATTACGATGGCGACGTGCAATCGGATACGGTGGCGCAGGGGTACGGCTCGCTCGGCCTGATGACTTCGGTGCTAACGACGCCTGACGGCAAGATCGTCGAAGCAGAGGCTGCCCACGGCACGGTGACGCGGCATTACCGCGAGCATCAGAAGGGCCACGAAACCTCGACCAATTCCATCGCCTCGATCTACGCCTGGACGCGCGGGCTCGCCCATCGCGCCAAGCTCGACAACAATGCCACGTTGGCGAAATTCGCCACAACCTTGGAGCACGTCACGGTCGCCACGGTGGAAAGTGGCTTCATGACCAAGGACCTCGCGCTCCTCATCGGCCCGGACCAGAAATGGCTTTCGACCACCGGCTTTCTCGACAGGGTCGACGAGAATTTGAAAAAAGCGATGGTGTCAGCGTCATGACGCCGAACGCGGTGCGCGGCGCCTGGGTCCTGCTGTCATTGCCGATTGCGTTGCTCGTCGTTCAAGCCGACGCTGCCCTTGCACAGATGCCGGCGGCGGTCGCCGCGCCGGACGCAACGCCGATCGTTACGCTTCATGCCGAGGGCGCACAGATTTACCAATGCAAGGCGGGTAGCGACGGCAAGCCTACGTGGGCCTTTCGCGAGCCGATCGCGACGCTGATCGCCGACGGCCAAACCGTCGGGCGTCATTATGCCGGCCCCACCTGGGAGCACGCCGACGGCAGCGCCGTGACCGGAAAGGTCGTCGCCAATGCGCCGGGCGCGACAACAAACGACGTTGCCTGGCTGAAACTTGAGGTCGTCGGCCGGCGCGGGAGTGGAGCGCTCGGCGCTGCTACCATTGTGCAGCGCATCAACACATCAGGCGGCGCACTCTCCGGTGCGTGCAACCCGGCCGGTGCCTTGCGCAGCGTCCCCTATTCTGCGGACTACGTTTTTCTGCGCCGCGGCGGCTAAACGCCATAACTGATCGGCCCGGGCTGGCGGCGGCAACCCAGCCCGCCTATCTCACGTTTATGGCTAAGCGAAAGCTAAACGTGGTCGCAACTCTTGCGGTCGTCGTGCCGCTCCTTGTCATTCTGGCCGCTGCGTTGTGGTTTGCCGCCGGTGCCTGGGTGTCGCTCGGCGGCCCGCCGATGCCGGCAAGCGGTTATGTCGCCATGATTTTTGGCGTCGTCTTTTCGCTCATCGTCGGCTGCGGGCTGATGGCACTTTTGTTCTACTCAAGCCGCCATGGCTACGATGAGCCATACCGGGCCGACGGCGACGACCGCGATTAGGCAGTGGCCGCGCGAGTAAGGCCGCGCCAATAAGCAATTGTGTGATGATCATCAACTCAATTTAAGCAATTTGCTCCTACTAACAGATGCAAGAGGAGAGCTTGTTAAGCGTATCTCCCGACAGCGAGCGAATTCAGGAAGCGCAGCATCTGCGCGAATTAGTTCGGAGGCAGCAATGATTTTCTCCCGCAAGCAAACCAGGTGGACCGCCATCGCATTGATCGCTGCGTCCGCCGCTTTTACCGCAACGCCAGGCTTCGCCGTGCCGAGCTACGACGGCATGTGGAGTGTGTCGATCGTCACCAAGAAAGGCGACTGCCCCGCCAGCTACCGCTATCCAATGCTGATCGACCATGGCGTGCTTGCCAATGGCGGCGCGATAGCGATCAGCGTCAGCGGCCGGGTGGCCTCGAGCGGCGCCGTCAAGGTCACCGTCTCAGCCGGCGACAAGAGCGCCACCGGCTACGGCAGGCTCGCCGGCAATACCGGCGGCGGCTCCTGGAAAGCCGCCTCGTGCTCGGGCTCCTGGACAGCCGAGCGCCGGAGCTCGTAACACTTCCAACGTTATTGGAGCGCGTTTCCCGGGCGCAGCGCAGCACGCAGTGGTGCGCTGCAGACCCGGGATCGTTTTAGGCTCAGAGATCGCAAAGATCCCGGATCAGCAGCGCAGCGTTTCACGCTGCGCTGCGTCCGGGATACGCACTACCAAAGGAGCGCTTATGCTTCCGCAGCGTCATCGTCGGCGCCAGCTTCCTCACCGGCGAGAATTTTTTCGGCGATGAGACCGGCATTCTGGCGGACGGCCGCCTCGATCTTTCCGGCGACGTCGGGATTGGCCTTGAGAAAACTTTTGGCGTTCTCGCGGCCCTGGCCGATCCTTTGACTATCATAGGAGAACCAGGCGCCGGACTTTTCCACGACGCCAGCCTTGACGCCGAGATCGATCAATTCGCCGGTCTTGGAAACGCCCTCGCCGTACATGATGTCGAACTCGACCTGCTTGAACGGCGGAGCTAGCTTGTTTTTTACTACTTTGACCCGCGTCTGATTCCCAACCACCTCGTCGCGGTCTTTGATGGCGCCGATCCTTCGGATATCGAGACGGATCGAGGCGTAGAATTTTAGCGCCTGGCCGCCGCTGGTGGTTTCCGGCGAGCCGTACATGACGCCGATCTTCATGCGGATCTGGTTGATGAAGATCACCATGGTGTTCGAGCGGTTGATCGAGGCGGTGAGCTTGCGCAGCGCCTGACTCATCAGCCGCGCCTGCAGGCCGGGCTGCTGGTCGCCCATCTCGCCTTCAAGCTCGGCGCGCGGCACCAGCGCCGCGACCGAATTGATCACCAGCACATCGACTGCGCCGGAGCGCACCAGCGTATCGGCG
>CAWHPC010000021.1:0-269444 GCA_963831165.1 uncultured Alphaproteobacteria bacterium | reverse complement strand
GAAGGCGAAAAATCTTTCCAAGCACCGCCGACCGCGACATCACGCCAAGGCGATCGGCAATGGCTGCCGCCGTCTCACCCTCGCTCCAGAGTTTGCGCAACATTTCCACGCGCTCCGGGGTCCACAATTCACCTCGCATGCTGACAGCTCCGCTAAGCTGTGGCGCTATCAGTGCGCCGCAGCCGTCCAGGATCGGGGTAAGGGGTTCGCGTACAGGGCGCCCGGCCCGCGGCCGTGCATGGTTGTCATCGTCACCGTTTATGTGCTATAGTCTCTTTAATTGAGACAGTCAAGTCACCAGTTTAGATGCTAGGCGGCTTGTACCGAATTGGTGACAATCCATTGATGGCACGACGGATTCGAAGCGTCCCGCCAAAGAGCGGGCTGTACCACGCGCGGGAAGCGCGCCGCATGTCGCGCTCGGAATTGGTGCGGCTTTCCGGCGTCTCCAAGCAGCAATTGTCGCGTCTCGAAAACGGCCTGATCCGGCTGCGCCTCGATCACTTAAAGCCGTTCGCCGGACCGCTCGGCTATACGGTGGAGCAGATTTTGCTTTGGGGGCGATACCCCGGCACCAGCGGGAGCCACATCGAATCAAGCGACGTGCTGCGCGAAGAGGCGGCCCACGATGAGCCGCTGGGCCCCTCGCCCGGCCAGGTGCCCGAACTCGACACCCGCGCGGGCCTTGGCGGCGGCGGCGTGCCGGCTCGCGAGCTGCGCAGGGACGGCCGCCACGCCGATCCGCTCAAAAGCGAAGGATGGCTGTTTCCAGGGAGTTTTGTGCGTGAACAGCTGCACAGCTCGCCTAGCCGGCTCCTTGTCATTGATACCACCGGCGACAGCATGGCGCCGACCATCGTCTCCGGCGAACGCGTGATCGTAGACACGAGCCACAAGACGCCGACGCCGGACGGGCTTTATGCCATCCGCGACACGCTCAACAGCATTGTCATCAAGCGCCTGCAGGTGGTCCGGTCGTCGCGGCCGCCACGGGTGAAGATCATTTCCGACAATACCAATCATCCAAGCGAAGAGACCTCGCTCGGCGAGCTGGAAATCGTCGGCAAAGTGCTTTGCTGCCTCAAGCTGATTTGAGATAAGCGCTCCTCCCCCCTCCTAGATCGAAGCCGCCGGCGAACGGGCGAAACCGCTCGCCGCCGATCAAGGCGTGATTCGTGACAGCGCTTGCCCTGAGCTGCGCGTCTCTGATATCGCAACTTAGGCTTGACATCAGTCCCCGTTTATGTAACATACGCGGACACCCAATCTTCGCTGAAAAGGGCCCCGATGGCGTACACACCGCGCAGCGCGCGCGATGGTCGACGCATGCGCCGTGCCGTCGAAACGCTGGGCAGCGAAACCGCGCCGGCGATGGACGCTGCACTGGCGCAAATCGGCACCGCCTTCGATAAAGCTGCTGCCATCAACGGCTTCAAGATGAGAATTGAGCGGCTGATGCGGCTCGGACCCGATCATCCCGTGGTACGCGCTAGATTCGGCGCACGAGCTTCCATGTTGTCTGGCCGCGGTCTCGACGGCGCGATCGCCGTCGTCGAGCGCTGGTGGCAAGACGAACGCAAGGCATTCCAGATCGCCAGCGCCTTCGGCCGCGCCACTCGGCTGTCACTCGAAATCTTGGGCGAACTCCGCCTGATACTTCAACTCCTGCGCTACAAGCGGATGGAGGCCGAGTATGATTCGATCATCGCGACATTGCGCGACGCGCCTTTTGCGGCCGCCGCGGAGTGATTCAGAGCATGGTTGCGAATCAAATCACGCCGGATGACTCAAGAGGACCCGGTATTGACGACCCGGATATGCAGTTCGCGCAACTGCTTGGGTGTGGCCTCCGATGGCGCGCCCATCATCAGGTCTTCGGCGCGCTGGTTCATCGGGAACAGCACGACCTCGCGCAGATTCTCCTCACCGCACAGCAGCATGACGATGCGGTCAATGCCGGGCGCGATACCGCCGTGCGGCGGTGCGCCGAGCGACAACGCGTGCAGCATGCCGCCGAATTTCTGTTCGAGCACGCTCTCGTCATAGCCGGCGATGGCGAAGGCCTTCTTCATCACCTCGGGGCGGTGATTACGGATGGCGCCGGAGGACAGCTCGATGCCGTTGCAGACGATGTCGTACTGGATCGCCTTGAGGCCGAGTATCTTGTCGCGGTCGCCGGCATCGAGCGCGAGAAATTCGTCCGCCGGCAAATTCGGCATCGAGAACGGATTGTGGGAGAAGTCGATTTTCTTCTCCTCCTCATTCCATTCGTACATCGGAAAGTCGACGATCCAGCACAGCTCGAAGCGATCTTTGTCGATCAAATCAAGATCGTCGGCGACTTTCGTCCGCGCTGTGCCAGCGAATTTGAAAAACGTCTGCGGCTCGCCGGCAACAAAGAACACGGCATCGCCGTCATTCAACGCCAGTTGAGCCCGCAATCGCTCGGTGCGCTCTGGGCCCAGATTGTTGGCGACGGGACCGCGGCCGACGATGGCGCCGCCGTCGAGCGCAAAGAAAATATAGCCAAGGCCCGGCTGGCCCTCGCCCTGCGCCCACGAATTCATCCGGTCGCAAAACGCGCGCGAGCCGCCGCCCGGCGCCGGGATCGCCCACACCGCGGCCTTGGCGCTGGTCTCAAGGATGCGGGCAAAAACCTTGAAACCCGGAGCCGCGAAAAATCTCCGAGACGTCCTGCATCTCGATCGGGTTGCGCAAGTCCGGCTTGTCGGTGCCGTATTTTCGTATCGCCTCGCCGTAAGGAATGCGCGGCAGCTCCTTGGTCACCGGCTTGCCGTCACCGAACTCCTCGAACACGCCGCGAATGACCGGCTCGACCGCTTCGAACACGTCATCCTGGGTAACGAAGCTCATTTCCAGGTCGAGCTGATAGAACTCGCCGGGCGAGCGGTCGGCGCGCGCGTCCTCGTCGCGAAAGCACGGCGCGATCTGGAAGTAGCGGTCGAAGCCCGAGATCATGATCAGCTGTTTGAACTGCTGCGGCGCCTGCGGCAGGGCATAGAACTTTCCCGGATGCAGCCGCGACGGCACGAGATAATCGCGCGCGCCTTCCGGCGAAGAGGCGGTAAGGATCGGCGTCTGAAATTCGAAGAAGCCCTGCTCCTTCATCCGCCGCCGCAGCGAATCAATAATCGCGCCGCGCTTCATAATGTTGTTGTGCAGATGCTCGCGGCGCAGATCGAGGAAGCGATAGCGGAGCCTGATGTCTTCGGGATAATCGTGCTCGCCGAACACCGGCATCGGCAGCTCGGCGGCGCGCCCCAGAACCTCGATCTCGCGGATGTAGACTTCGACCGCGCCGGTCGGCAGTTCGGCATTCTCGGTGCCGTCGGGACGCGAGCCGCACCTTGCCGTCGATGCGCACCACCCATTCCGAGCGCAACGTTTCGGCGATCTTGAAAGCCGGGCTGTCGGGATCGGCGACGACTTGCGTGAGGCCGTAATGGTCGCGCAGATCGATGAACAGCACGCCGCCATGGTCGCGGATGCGATGGCACCAGCCGGAAAGGCGCACCTCGTTGCCGATGTCGCTCGACCTGAGCGCGCCGCAGTTATGGCTGCGATAGCGGTGCATTGGCGCTTGCATTCTCGCTGTGGATGTCCGACCGGAACGCGGAAAGCGCATGCAGGGGCGGCTTTGTCAAGGCGCGCAGCAAGTTCCTCGTTGCCGGGTTGGCCCCGGCAACGCATGTTGCGAAACGCACACCAGGATCGGGTCCGGATGGCCAAGCAACGAAGCAAAGAAGTCAGCGCCGGCGCGCGCTCCATGACCACCGGGGAGGCCGCCGTTGCCGCCCTCCTGGCCCATGGACTTGACACCGTCTACGCGCTGCCCGGCGTCCATAACGACGACTTTTTCGACGCGCTGGCGAAGAACTCAGACAAGATCCGCACCGTCCATACCCGCCACGAGCAAGGCGCGGCCTATATGGCGCTCGGCGCCGCATTGGCGACCGGCAAGCCGCAGGCCTATTGCGTCGTCCCCGGACCGGGGTTGCTGAATTCCGCCGCGGCGCTGCTCACGGCCTACGGCATGAACGCGCCGGTGCTGGCGCTGATCGGACAGATACCGCAGAAGGCAATCGGCCGCGGCTTTGCCTATCTCCACGAAATCCGCGATCAGGCCGGAATCATTTCGCGGCTGGTGGACTGGTCGGCGCGCATCGATGCTCCGCGCGAGGCGCCGCGGCTGATTGCCAAAGCGATGCAGTCGATGTTCACCGGCCGTCCCGGCCCGGCGGCGCTTGAGTGCGCGATCGACGTGTGGGGGCGCTCCGGCCCGGTGACCCCGCAAGCGCCGTTGCCGCTACCAAAAACACGGATCGACGAAGATGCAATCAAGTCTGCCGCGAAGCGCCTCGGCGCCGCCAAAAGGCCGCTGATTGTCTGTGGCGGCGGCGCCCAGGATGCTTCGGCCGAAGTCAGACGGCTCGCGCAGATGCTGCAAGCGCCGGTCCTGTCCTATCGGCGCGGGCGCGGCGTCATGGACGATCGCGACCCGCTTTCAGTCAATCTGCCGCTCGGTCACGAACTATGGGCGGAAGCCGACGCGGTGCTCGCTGTCGGCACCCATTTGCACATGCCGCTGCTGCACTGGGGCGTTGACCGCGATCTGGCGATTGTCCGGGTCGATGCCGATCCGGACGAACCCGCGCGCATCGCGAAGCCCAAGGTCGCGCTGATCGGCCAGGCGGCGCCAATATTGCAACGGCTGCTCGACGTCTTGCCGGCGAACAATGCGCGGCGGCCCTCGCGCGCCGACGACATGCGCGAGCGCCAAGCCCGGATGCGCAAACGCCTTGCCAAACTCGAGCCGCAACTGTCGTACCTCGCGGCGATCCGCGCCGAACTGCCCGAGGACGGCATCTTCATCGACGAGGTGACGCAAGTCGGGTTTGTCTCACGGCTGGCGTTTCCGGTTCATCGCCCGCGCACTTACGTTTCGCCGGGATATCAGGACAATCTCGGCTATGGCTTCGCCACCGCGCTCGGCGCCCAGGACGCGCGGCGCGACGTGCCGGTGTTATCGATCAGCGGCGACGGCGGTTTCCTGTTCACGGCAAACGAGATGGCCACGGCTGCGCGTCACCGCATTCCGCTGGTGACGATCGTGTTCAACGACGGCGCCTTCGGCAACGTCCGCCGCATCCAGGAGGAACGCTACGGCAACCGCCTGATCGCCAGCGACCTCGCCAATCCCGATTTCGTTGCCTTCGCCGAAAGCTTCGGCGCCGCGGCCATGCGCGTGAAGGACCCGGATGATTTGCGGCAGGCGCTGCGGCGCGCCTTCGCCCGCCGCGACGGTCCCACGCTGATCGAAGTTCCGGTCGGCACCATGCCGAGCCCATGGGAGTTCATCGTGATGCGGCGGGTGCGCGGCAGCTAGGCTCGCGACCTGGCGTGGACTGAACCTCGGTTGAAAGCTATCACTTTGCCAATGCATCCCATCACCACAACGTCCGAACTTGCCGCCGTGTGCCGACGGATGGCGTCCCACCCTTTCGTCACCGTCGATACCGAGTTCCTGCGCGAGACCACGTATTATCCGCTGCTGTGCGTGGCGCAGATGGCCTCGGCGGACGAAGCCGTGGTCGTCGACGCGCTGGCGCCGCACATCGATCTGGCGCCGTTCTTCTCGCTGATGGCGGACGAAAAGATGATGAAAGTCTTTCATGCCGCGCGTCAGGACATCGAAATCGTCTGGCATCGCGCCAAGCTTATTCCGCGCCCGATCTTCGACACCCAAGTCGCCGCCATGGTGCTGGGCTATGGCGATTCCATTTCCTACGACCAGCTCGTGCAGCGCATCACCGGCGACACGCTCGACAAATCGCACCGCTTTACCGATTGGACGCGGCGGCCGCTGTCGGAGGCGCAGCTTACGTACGCCATCTCCGACGTAACGCATTTGCGGGACGTCTATGTCGCGCTCGTGGACGATCTTGGCACGGCGCGGCCGCGCCGACTGGGTGCAGGAGGAAATGCAGATCCTGACCTCGCCCGACACCTACCGGATGGAACCGGAGAATGCCTGGCAGCGGCTGAAGACGAGGGTGCGCAAACCGAAGGAGCTTGCGATTCTCATCGAGGTCGCCGCCTGGCGCGAAAGCGAGGCACAAACGCGCGACGTGCCGCGCTCGCGGGTGCTCAAGGACGACGTCATCGCGGATATCGCGGTTCACGCTCCCACCACCGTCGACAAGCTTAAGAACCTGCGATCGCTGCCCAAGGGCTTCGAGCGTTCGCGCTGGGGCGAAGCCATCGTCGCCGCCGTGGAGCGCGGACTGGCGAGCGACCTGAAAAACCTGCCGCGCCCGGTACGAATGCCACCCAACGCCAACGGTACCGCCGTCGTCGAATTGCTGAAGGTGCTGTTGCGGATGATCTCCGAGCGCCATCACGTTGCCGCCAAGGTCATCGCAACCGTCGACGACCTCGAGCGGATCGCCGCCGACGATACCGCCGACGTTCCGGCGCTTGCCGGCTGGCGCCGCGAACTGTTCGGCGAAAAGGCGCTGGCGCTAAAGCGCGGCGAGCTGGCGCTTGCCATCGAACGGGGCAAAGTCGCCGCGGTCGAACGCGGCTAAGCCGTGCTCCCTTGCGGAACGGCCGCTGATCTGCCGCGGCTCTACTTGGCGGCAAACTTCTTGGTACCCGCCCAAAGCGAATACAAATAGCCGAGCAGCAGCACGGCATAGGTCCCAACCAGCACCCAGCCTGCCGGGTTCATGAGATGGGTGAGCGTCGCCCAGAGCGAAACCACAAGGCCGAGGATGTAGCCGACGGTGCCGCCGATCAATAGTCCGCGCAACGCGATCCAGTCGTGAGAATACCTGACGAACCAGTTGATGAGTCCGAACTCTATCAAGGTCAGGCCCAGCAGCCTGAAACCCAGCGCCGCGCCGGCGCCGGGTTCAATGCCATAGGTGGCGATCACAACGTTCGGGGTCAGGAGGAGCCCGAGTCCGTTCAAGACGGAAATCACCGCAATCACCGCGAAGAAGCGCTTGAGATTCTCCATGTCATCCCCTTCTGTTGCTGCTCGTCACGAGCGCAACTCGCCCTCTGGTTTCAGCAAATCATTCAATAGCACTGCCGCGGCCTTGGCAACGCCGGTGCAGCTTCGTTCAGCCCATCAGCATCACCGGCTCGCGGCCAATAAGCCTCGCCAGCGAGCGCAGGCGGCTCACCACGCGTTCGCCGGCCAACGCGGCGTATTCGCCGGGCAGATGGAGCGCGAGTCGCTGCCGCTCCACCGCGAGCGGTGTTCGCGGCAGCACGCCGGGCATCGCCGCGGACACGACGTAAGCGAGCCGCAGCGCGGCGCCCAGCACACGCGCCCGATCGATCATGCGCGTCGAGGCAAGTTCGCGCAGCCGCGGCGACAGCTCGTCGTCCATCACCAAACCCACGTGACGGTAGAACACCGATAGTGCGAGATAAGCGCGGCCCGGATGGTCGATCGCGGTGAAGCCGCCATGGGCGATGATATTGAGCGACTGCTCGCCGCGATAATCCGGATGGGCGCGCCAGCCGATGTCGGCCAGCAGGCACGCGGCGTGACGAAGGCGGCGTTCCTCGCCGGTCTCGTCGAGGCTCGAGGAGGCCATGAAACGATCGGTCCAGCCGATCAGCTCTTCGCCGTGCCGCGGCGAGCGCGAGCGCAACTGGTTGAGGCCGCGGGCCGCTTCGATCAGCGCATCCTTCTCTTTGTCTTTTTGCTTGAGCAGCGAATAGAGCAGCCCCTCGCGCACACCGAGCGCGGAGAACACAACCTTGCGCGGCTTGCCGATGCGCAACACATATTCGAGCACCAGCGCCGCATAGGCGAGCAGTGGCCGGCGCGCGTTATTCACCACTTCGATGTTGGACAGTGTCTCGACATCGACCCGGTGCACCAGACGGGCAAATTCGAGCGCGTCGTCCGCTGCAATGGCATAGCCATGCATCACGTGCAGCGGATATCCGGTCTGCCACATGTGCAGCCGCGCCAGCGCCCGCCACGTGCCGCCGACGGCATAGAACGTGCGATCCTCGCATCCCTTGAGCACCGGCAGCGCGCCGAGCGTCTTCTTGACGAATTTCTCCGCCTTCTTGAGCGACTTCGCCGAAATATCGGCCAGAGCGAGGCCGCCGAGCGGCCGGGTCAGGCCGCGCCGTACGCGCGTGCCGTGAATATCGACGAGTTCAAGCGAACCACCGCCGAGATCGCCCACCACGCCGTCTGCCTCATGCACTCCCGAGATCACGCCAAGGGCGGTCAACTCCGCCTCTTGCGAGCCTGAGAGGATCGTGATTTCCGTCCGTATGATGCGCTCGGCGAATTTGATGAAGGCGTGGCCGTTCTTGGCGTCGCGGCAGGCGGCGGTCGCGATCGCCAAAACTTTTTTCACTCCCATGGTGGTGCACAGCGCGCGGTAGCGCTTGAGCGCCGACAGCGCCTGCTCGACCGCGTCGGCGGCAAGGAGCCCGGTCGATTGCACCTCGCGGCCGAGCCCGCACAACGCTTTTTCGTTGAACAGCGCCGTCGGGCTGCGGGTCAACGCCTCGTAGACCACGAGACGCACCGAGTTCGAGCCGATGTCGATGACCGCAAGCGGCGGACCGTGGTCGAGGCGTCCGGGTGCGTCAGTCTGGGCGCGGATCATCTTTGAAATCTGCGCAAAGCCACCAATGGGCGTTGCGCCGTCCTCACGCCCGTTCCGAGCGATGCGGCAATCGGGGAATGGAATCCTTTGGCGACTTGCCGCGCCCCGAAAGGCTTGGATTGGTCATGAAATAGGTATGGGCATTGAACCTCTCCTCGTCGGCCGCAGGCCTGATGCGGGACGAGGAGCCGTCGGCAAGAAGCTGCCAACTTTGCTCGTTGTCCTTGAAGTTGGCCACCATGATCTGATCGAGCACCTGCTCGTGCACGGTGGGATTGAGAATCGGGCAAAGCACTTCGACGCGGCGATCGAGGTTGCGCGGCATCATGTCGGCGGACGAGATATAAATCGCGGCCTTGGCGTGCGGCAGACCATGACCGGTGCCGAAGCAATAGATGCGGCCGTGTTCGAGGAAGCGCCCGACGATCGATTTGACGCGGATATTTTCCGACAGGCCTTCGACCCCTGGCCGCAGGCAGCAAATGCCGCGCACCACAAGTTCGATCGCCACACCGGCGCTCGACGCGCGATAGAGAGCGTCGATGATGTCGGGATCGACCAGCGAATTCATCTTCATCCAGATGGCCGCCGGACGGCCGGCTTTGGCGTGCGCAACCTCCTGGTCGATGTGATCGACAATCCGCTTGCGCAAAGTCAGCGGCGACACCGCCATGCGCTCGAGCTCGGCCGGCTCCGCATAGCCGGTCACGTAGTTGAACACGCGGGCGACGTCCTGAGCGATGACGGGATCGGCGGTGAAAAACGACAGATCGGTATAAATGCGGGCCGTCACCGGATGATAATTGCCGGTGCCGACGTGCACATAGGAGGCAAGAGCCGCGCCTTCGCGGCGCACCACCAGCGAGAGCTTCGCATGCGTCTTGAGTTCGATAAATCCATAGACGACCTGCACGCCGGCACGTTCGAGATCGCGCGCCCAGCGGATATTGGCCTCCTCGTCGAAGCGCGCTTTAAGCTCGACGACCGCGGTGACCGATTTGCCGGCTTCGGCGGCCTCCGCCAGCGTCTTGACGATCGGCGAGTCGGCCGAGGTGCGATAGAGCGTCTGCTTGATCGCCACGACATCCGGATCGCGCGTGGCCTGATGCAGAAAATCCACCACGACGTCGAATGACTCGTAAGGATGGTGGACGATCAGATCCTTCTGCCGGATCGCGGCAAAGCAATCGCCGCCATGGTCCCGGATGCGATCGGGATAGCGCGGAGTATAGGGCACGAATTCGAGATCAGGCCGGTCAAGCTTGGCAATCTGCGACATCTCGTCGAGCGCGAGCACGCCGTCGACCTTGAACACACCGTCATCCGTGGCGTCGAGCGCGCGCTGCACGAAGCGCTGCAACTCGGCCGGCATGTTGGCCTCGATGTCGAGCCTGATCACCAAACCGCGCCGGCGCCGCTTGAGAGCGGTTTCGAACAGCCGCACCAGGTCTTCGGCCTCTTCGAGGATCTCCAGCTCGGAGTCGCGGATGACGCGGAACGCGCCCACTCCCTTCACCGCGTAGCCGGGAAACAATTTGCCGATGAACAGGCTGGTCGCGCCTTCGACCGAGATCAGGCGAACTTCCCCACCCTCCCCGGTTTGCGGCAGCCGCGCGAATCTCTCGATGCGGTTCGGCATGCGGATCAGCGCGTTCATCGCCTTGCCGTCTTTGGCCCGCGCGAGCTGCAAGGCGATCGAGAAACCCAGATTCGGAATAAACGGGAACGGATGCGCCGGATCGACCGCGAGCGGGGTCAGCAACGGGAAAATGTGGGACAGGAAATAATCTTCCAGCCAGGACTTTTCCGCTTTGGTGACCTCGGAAGCATCGATCAGCACGATGCCGGCTTGCGCTAGCGCCGCCCGTAGTTCGCGCCACTGCGCCTGCTGGTCCTGCACCAGCAACACCACCGCTTCGGCGATGCGCACAAGCTGTTCAGCCGGGGTCAATCCTTCCGGGCTCTTGGTGCCGATGCCGGCGCGCACCTGCGCGCGTAGACCGGCGACCCGCACCATGAAGAATTCATCGAGGTTGTTCGCCGAGATCGAGAGGAATTTCAGTCGCTCCAATAGCGGATGCCCGCGATTGGCGGATTCTTCGAGAACGCGGCGATTGAAATTGAGCCAGGACAGTTCCCGATTGATAAAGCGCTCCGGACTCGAAGCGAGATCCGATGCGTCGTGCCGTTCCGCCGGTTCGGCAAGACGCACGGGCGCATCCAGCCGCTGCGCTTTACCGGATTCGAGTGCGACGGCAGTGGCTTGGCCGCGATCCGCCATGGCTACTCCTTGTCCCTCGTGCCTCACCCTCGCCGTCCTCTGTAACGATTCGATGACTTTGCTTACACCGAGATAAGGCGTCGCGGTGTCGGTCCGTCAAGCCTTCCTCGCCAGCGCGTGAAAAGCTAGCGATAGACACCGTTACCGGCCTGAAAGATCAAAGGGTTACGACACCTTCAAGCTTGATGCCGGAGCCTTGGCAGCGGGGCTGCGAGGCCGCGCGTTCAACGACACAGAAACGGCCGGGGATATCCCGGCCGTTTCCTTAGTCCCGCACCTGGCGCTGCGGCTCAGCTGAGATCAGGCAAGGTCGAAGCGATCAGCGTTCATCACCTTGGTCCACGCCGCCACGAAGTCTTTCACGAACTTCTCCTTAGAGTCCGCGCACGCATAGACTTCCGCGAGAGCGCGTAGCTGCGAGTGCGAACCGAAGATCAGGTCGACGCGGGTGCCGGTCCACTTGACGGCATTCGTCTTGCGGTCGCGGCCCTCGTACACGCCATCGGAGCCGGCGGGCTGCCATTGCGTGTTCATGCCGAGCAGGTTGACGAAGAAGTCATTCGTCAGCTTGCCGGGCTGCTTGGTGAAGACGCCGTGCTTGGACCGCCCGGCATCGGCGCCCAATACGCGCAGGCCGCCGAGAAGAACCGTCATCTCAGGCGCCGTGAGACTCAGCAACTGCGCCTTGTCGACCAACGCCTCCTCCGGCGACATGAGGTGCCCGCTGCGGTAATAGTTGCGGAAACCGTCAGCGACCGGTTCGAGCGGCTTGAACGAGTCGACGTCGGTCTGATCCTGCGACGCGTCCATGCGCCCCGGCGTGAACGGAACCTTCAGGGCGACCCCGGCCTTGTTCGCCGCTTCCTCGACGGCTGCGCAGCCGCCGAGAACGATCAGGTCAGCAAGCGAAACTTTCTTGCCCTTGGACTTACTCTTGGGCTGCGAAGCATTGAATTCTTGTTGGATCGCTTCGAGCTTGCGCAGAACCTTCGCCAACTGAGCCGGGTGGTTGACGTCCCAGTCCTTTTGCGGCGCAAGGCGAATGCGCGCGCCGTTCGCGCCGCCGCGCTTGTCGGAGCCTCGGAACGTCGAGGCCGACGCCCAAGCCGTCGACACCAGCTGGGACACAGACAGGCCCGACGCGAGGATTTTCGCCTTCAGAGCGGCAATCTCCTTCGCCCCGATCAGCGGGTGATTCACCGTGGGGATCGGGTCCTGCCAGATCAGGATCTCCTTCGGGACGAGCGGGCCGAGATAGCGATGAATCGGCCCCATATCGCGGTGTGTCAGCTTGAACCACGCCCGGGCGAACGCGTCGGCGAACTGATCCGGATGCTCATAGAAGCGCCGCGAAATCTTCTCGTAGATCGGGTCCATCCGCAGCGACAGGTCCGTGGTCAGCATGGTCGGCACATGCTTCTTCGCCTTATCATACGCGTCCGGGATCGTGGCGGCGCCGCCTTTCGCCTTCCACTGATAGGCGCCGGCCGGGCTCTTCGTCAGCTCCCATTCATTATTGAACAGATTGTCGAAGAAGTGGTTGCTCCACTTCGTCGGGGTCTGCGACCAGGTGACTTCCGGGCCGCCGGTGATCGCGTCGGCGCCCACGCCTGTGCCAAACTTGCTCTTCCAGCCGAGGCCCTGCTCTTCGATGGCCCCGCCTTCCGGTGCCGGGCCGAGCAGCGACGGATCGCCGGCGCCGTGGGTCTTACCGAAGGTATGACCGCCGGCAATCAGCGCTACGGTCTCCTCGTCGTCCATCGCCATGCGGAAGAACGTCTCGCGGATGTCTTTTGCCGCAGCGACCGGATCCGGCTTGCCGTTCGGCCCTTCCGGATTGACGTAGATCAGGCCCATCTGCACGGCGGCGAGCGGATTCTGCAGCTGGCGTTCGCCGCTATAGCGTTCGTCGCCCAGCCATGTCCCTTCGGGACCCCAGTAAAGCTGTTCAGGCTCCCAGACATCGGCACGGCCACCGCCGAAACCGAACGTCTTGAAGCCCATCGAGTCGAGGGCGACGTTGCCGGCGAGAATGATCAGGTCGGCCCAGGAGAGTTTCCGGCCGTATTTTTGCTTGATCGGCCACAGCAGCCGGCGCGCCTTGTCCAGGCTCGCGTTGTCCGGCCAGCTGTTGAGCGGCGCAAAGCGCTGTTGCCCAGCGCCGGCGCCGCCGCGGCCATCGGCGATGCGGTACGTGCCGGCGGAGTGCCACGCCATGCGGATCATCAGTCCGCCGTAATGGCCGAAGTCGGCCGGCCACCAGTCCTGCGAGTTCGTCATCAAGGCACGCAGGTCCTTGATCACGACTTTCAGGTCGAGGCTCTTGAACTCCTTGGCGTAGTCGAACTTCTCGCCCATTGGATTGGACAGAGACGAGTTCCCATGGAGAACGTGAATGTCCAGTTGGTTCGGCCACCAGTCGCGATTCACAGGTCCGCGGGCCGTGAACGGGCACTTGCCGGCGCTCTTTTCGTCAGTCTTTGCGTCCATGTCTGTCTCCCATTGTTTTCGGTAATCTTCTTCGGGCTGTCCGTATGCGGGTCGGGGGTTATGCGGAATCTAGGCTCGCCAGGCGATTACGTCTAATCGTATTGCTTGCAGTGTTCGATAAGAATATCTTATCGACATGATCACCCTGCGTCAGCTCCGCTATTTGGCCGCACTTGCACGCCACCGGCATTTCGGCCGGGCGGCTGAGGACTGCGCGATAACCCAGCCGGCGCTGTCCATGCAGGTGCGGGAACTCGAGCGCGAGATCGGTGCGGAACTAGTGGAGCGGCGGCCAGGCGACATCGCGCTCACCGAAACCGGCCTCGAAGTGGCGCGGCGAGCCGAGCACGTCCTGGCCGCAACCCGCGACCTTGTCGACTTCGCCCGCCACCGCGGCGTGCTCACCG
This sequence comes from uncultured Alphaproteobacteria bacterium, assembly GCA_963831165.1. Taxonomy (GTDB): domain Bacteria; phylum Pseudomonadota; class Alphaproteobacteria; order Rhizobiales; family Xanthobacteraceae; genus BOG-931. Next base: position 255,597 of record CAWHPC010000021.1, on the reverse strand, counting down.
GCAAGCTTCGTCTTGGCATCATTCCGACGTTGGCACCCTACGTTTTGCCGCGCGTGCTGCCGCGACTGCAAGTCACATATCCACAGCTTCGTCTGGAAGTGCGCGAGACCCAGACCAAGACATTGCTCAATGAACTCGCGACCGGCGAACTCGACACGGTGATGTTGGCCATGCCGGTGGACGGTACCGATATCGAAACGCGGCGGCTGTTCAACGATCCGTTCCTGCTGGCCGTGCCGGCGGCCGATCCTTTGCGTGGACACCGGCGTGTCGCCGTCGCGGACGTGGACCAGCGCCGGCTTATTCTCCTTGAGGAAGGACATTGCTTGCGCGATCAGGCTTTGGCGTTCTGTGGAGCTTCGAGCGGCGACGCGCCCGCCAGTCTCGGCGCCACCTCGCTCGCTACCGTTATGCAAATGGTGGCGAATGGCTACGGAGTGACGCTGTTGCCGGAAGTCGCCGCCAGCGTCGAACTGCGCGATCATCGCGTGAAGCTGTTGCGTTTTGCCGGACCCGAGCCGGCGCGTACGATCGGGCTCGCCTGGCGGCGGACCTCGCCGCGCAGGAACGATTTTGCCGCGCTCGGCGGGATCGTCACCGAAACGCTGGGCGCTTCAGCGAGGAAGGCGGGTGTCGCGAAATATCTCGGCGGCGAGCGCGCGCGTGGCCGGGCGGCGCAGACGTAATGCCTCGCCGTCGAGGGCAACGACTGCCGAACGTGCGGCGACAAAAGAGCGCTCGATATGGGTCGAAAGGTACGCCACCACGGCCTCGTCGAGTGCGAGTTGGCGATCGGCCGCGAGCTTGACGATCACCGCGCGCAGCATTGCATCGTCCGGCGCCGCCAGCGTCGCGAGCGGCAGCGCCCGCAGTCGCGAGACAAGGTCGGGGATCGCGACCGGCCAAGTCGTCGGCGCGGTGCGCGCAGTAAAAAGCAGGTAGGCGTTCTCTTCGCGCGCAAGATTGATGAGATGAAACAGCGCCCGTTCGTCCGCCGGCATCGCGGCATCCTCGACCACCAGCGCACCGGTCGCGAGCGCTGTCGGGATTTCGGCGGCACCGAGCGCATGAGCTGAAATAACGCGCGCCCCCGCCGCTTGCGCCCAGATCATTGCCAGATGGGTCTTGCCAGATCCCTCGGGTCCAACCAAAGCCACCGGATTCGCCGGCCAATCCGGCCAGCAGTCGACGAGCCGGAGCGCGTTCTCATTGCACGGCCCCGACAGAAAATCCTCCCGCGCGTAGCTTTCGGCGTGATCGAGCACGAGCGCGAGTTGCCGGGGGCGGACAGTCATGGTGCGTTGGGTGGCGGGTTTCCAGTGTACAGCGGGCTTGCCCGGTAACGGCTGACGGCAAAGCGTGTCAATACGCCGGCCGCCGCCGCAACCGGTACCGCGAGGAGTAGACCGACAAAGCCGAACAAAGTCCCGAAGGTGAGCAGCGCGAAGATCAGCCAGACCGGGTGCAAGCCGGCGCTGCCGCCGACGAGTTTGGGCGACAGGACATTGCCTTCAAGAAACTGCCCGAACAAGACGACACCCAGCACGATGAGAATCCGCGACCAGTCCGGAAAGAATTGTGCCAGCGCTACGCCAAACGAGACGACAAGGGCAGTCAGCGAACCGACATACGGAACGAAGGTCAGCAGCCCGGAAACCGCACCGATCAGCAACCCAAAGCTCAAGCCGGCCAGCGTAAGCCCGAATGCGTAGTAGCAGCCGAGGATGACGCACACCGTAAGCTGCCCGCGCAGATAGCCGGTGATCGCCTTGTCGATCTGGCGCGCCAGACCTCGCACCGTGTGACGCTGGCGCAACGGGATGAGGCTGTCGAAGGTATTCACGACCCGCCCCCAATCGCTGAGCAGGTAGAAAGCCACGACCGGCGTGATGACCAACAGCGACAGCAATGAAAGGAGCGCCTCGCCCTTGGTCCACAATGTCGGCAGCACATCCGTCAAGTAGCCGACGGCCTTGTTCAGGATAACGCTGAGGGACCATTCATTGCCCGGAGCGTTGCCGAAGACTGCGTTGAGCCACGGATGGCTCGGATCACTGACCAAGGTTTGCAGATGTTTCACATATTCCGGGACGTGCGCGACGAAGCCCGCGAATTGCTTTGCCAGCACTGGCGCGATGACAATGAACAGCCCGATGACGATCAGCACGAAGCCGCCGAGAATGAGCAACGCGGCAATGAGCCGGCTCATGCCGTGCCTGGTCAGCTTGTTGGCCAGCGGATCAAGCAGATATGCCAGCGCAGCGCCGACGACGAACGGCAGCAGAATGTGATGTAACAACCACAGCAGGCCGACAAAGACCAACAACGCGACAACCCAAAACACGATGTGCCGCTCAATCCGCATGTCGCTCTTGCGCCTGCTCAGTGTCCGGTGCCGAACGAGTTCATGTGGCGAAGCCACTCGGCAAGATAAAAGGCGATCGAGAGCAGCGTCAGCACGGCGACCAATCCGGCGACAACCGTCACGATCAGCTTGGCATCGAAGCCAAAACCATGCTCGGCCAGCACCAAAGTGGCCAGCAAGATTTGCGCCACCGTGTTTACTTTCGACACTGGCAGCGGCCGCACCGGCATCGGCTTGCCGACCAGCCAGGAGAGCATGAAGCCGGAGATGATCATGATATCGCGTGACACGACGAGGATCACCAGCGGGATTGCCAGCGTACCCGCGATCCCGAGGGCGACGTAGATCGAAACGATCAGGGCCTTGTCGGCCAGCGGATCGAGGTAGGCGCCAAGCTCGCTCGCCATGTGGAAGCGCTTGGCAAGGAAGCCGTCGACGGCGTCGGTGATCCCGGCCGCCAGGAACAGCGCAAAGGCAACGAGCATCTCGCCCGACGTAATCGCCCAGACCACGATCGGCACGAGAATGATCCGCGCCAGAGTAATAAGGTTCGGAATACTCAAAAACGCTAGCCCCGGCTGCCGGCGCGCCGAAACCGGAAACATCCAGCCTCGATTCGCCGTCTTGCCCCCACTATATAACTGTGCCGCTCGCTTGCGCACCCGGCGATTCCGACGTAGGAGCCGCCGAGTAATTCTCCCGCGCCCGGGGGAAGGCTAATCTGCCGATTGGTGGGTCCGTGAAAAAGGCGCGCTACGCGGCCGCCGGCGTCGATATCGATGCCGGTAACCGCATGGTGGAACTGATCAAGCCGCTGGTGCGCGGAACCGCACGAGCGGGCGCGGATGCCGAGATCGGCGGCTTCGGCGGCCTGTTCGATCTCAAGGCTGCCGGCTTTCGCGATGCGATCCTGGTCGCTGCGACCGACGGCGTCGGCACCAAGGTCAAGATCGCGGTCGAAACCGCGCGTCACGATACGATCGGCATCGATCTCGTCGCCATGTCTGTCAATGACCTCGTGGTGCAAGGGGCCGAGCCGCTTTTCTTTCTGGACTACTTTGCCTGCAGCAAGCTCGATCCGGCGGTGGGAGCCAAGGTGGTCGAAGGCATCGCCGCAGGATGCCGCGAAGCGCGTTGCGCCCTGATCGGCGGTGAGACCGCGGAAATGCCCGGCATGTATCAGCTCGGCGATTACGACCTTGCCGGCTTCGCTGTCGGCGCGGTGGAACGCGACGATGTGCTGCCGCGCCGCGATATTGCGCCGGGCGACGTGGTGATCGGGCTCACATCTTCCGGTGTGCATGCCAACGGCTATTCTTTGGTACGGCGCATCGTCGCCGCATCGGGGCTTTCTTGGGACGCACCAGCTCCATTTGCGCCGGCGCGAAGCTTGGGCGAAGTGCTGCTGACGCCGACACGGCTCTACGTGCGATCGTGCCTCGCCGCGATCCGCGGAACCAAAGCGGTCAAGGCGCTGGCTCACGTCACCGGCGGCGGGTTCGTTGACAACATTCCGCGGGTATTGCCGAAGGGGCTCGCCGCCGCGTTGGAATTGGATCGCGTGCCGGTTCTTCCGGTCTTCAAATGGCTCGCGGCCGCGGGTGATGTCGGCGAGCAGGAAATGCTGCGCACCTTCAACTGCGGCATCGGCATGATCGCCGTGCTGGAACCGAACGCAGCCGACGCAGCCAGCGAGCAATTGCGCGCGAACGGCGAGACGGTTGTGCGGCTTGGCGAGGTCGTAGTCGGCAGCAGCGACCCGCGCGTCGATTTTGCCGGCAGCCTCGACCTTTCCTGGTAGACGATGAGCAAGAAGCGCGTCGCCGTCCTCATTTCCGGCCGCGGATCCAACATGACGGCACTGATCGAAGCGGCCAGCGCCGGCGACTATCCAGCCGAAATCGCGCTCGTCGTCTCAAACCGGCCCGAGGCGCCAGGCCTGACCCGCGCCCGCGAGGAAGGCATCACCACGGCAGTCGTCGATCACAAGTTGTTTGGTGAAGACGGCGAGGCGTTCGAACGCGCCCTTGATGCTGCGCTTGTGGCACATCGGATCGACCTCGTATGCCTCGCGGGTTTCATGCGGCTCTTGTCACCATGGTTCGTGCGACGCTGGAGCGGCAAGATGCTCAACATCCATCCCGCGCTGCTGCCGCAATTCAAGGGCCTGCACACGCACCGCCGTGCGCTCGAAGCCGGCGTCAAGCGACATGGCGCCACCGTCCACTTCGTCGTACCGGAAGTGGACGCCGGGCCCATCGTGGAACAGGATTCGGTTGCGGTGCGCGAAGACGATACCGAAGACGCGCTCGCTGCGCGCGTGCTGGAGATCGAGCATCGGATTTACCCGCGCGCACTGCGAGCGCTGGCCGAAGGCCGCGTCAGCATTGCGTCCTTGGGCGAGGACGGAGAAATGCGCTAAACAACAACCCTGGTACGAAACCGGGGCTATATGAAACCGGGGTTCCGGTTCCTGCTATGCGACCTTGAGATTCTCCGCGGACGTCCTGCCGCGATTGGTCACCAATTCGTACTCAACCTCTTGGCCGTCGTTGAGCGTACGTAAGCCAGCGCGCTCGACAGCCGAAATGTGCACGAACACGTCCTTGTCGCCGGTTGAGGGCTTGATGAACCCGTAGCCCTTGGTCGGGTTGAACCACTTGACGGTGCCCTTCTGCATCGTCTGTCTCCTAGTCAATGCGTATGCCAGCGCAGACACCGAACACAGCCGCACGCCGCGTGCAGACTGCGCTCCGCGCCACAAGCCAGATTGTGGGGAAAATTCCGAAACGATCGCGTCGCAAGACAGCACCGCCGGACAGCCCCAATCCGATTGCGCGCAAAAACAAGCCGAGAAATACGGCGCAAGCATGGCTGCCATCACCCGCTTGTCGATGGCGGCGATCGCCGTGACGAACCGGCGTCTCGCGCAAAAAGTATAATCTCAATCTTCCTCGAAAATACGGCGCGACTACTGATGCAGAAAGAACGCGATCGCCATGATGGCGTAGGCAGCCAACAACTGCAGGCCCTCAAGCCAATTGCTCTCGCCGTCCTGGACAATGATGTTGACGATGAGAACCGCAAGCGCCATCGCGACAAGCTCGAAGGTGTTGAAGACGAGATTCATCGGCTGGCCTAAAAACAGTCCCAGTATGACCAGGAGCGGCGCGACGATCAGCACGATCTGCGTCGCCGAGCCGATGGAGATTTGCAGCGCAAGGTCCATTCGATCCTTGCGCGCGACCAGCACGGCCGACAGATGCTCGGCGGCGTTGCCGACGATCGCTATGAAAATGACACCGATAAACAGCTGCGACCATCCGAGCTGCGCCACCAGCGGTTCAATGGAGTGGACCAGAACATCGCTGACCCACGCCACGGCGAGCGTGGCGATGAGGAGCGTGGCAACCGCACGCGCGACACTCCAGTGCGGCTGAAATTTCCCCGCCTCTTCCAGATAGAGGTGCTTGTGGGTGTAGAGCGAAAAGAAAAGGCTGGCGCCGTACATGCCGATGAGCACCAGGGAGACCAGCACGCTCAAGCCCTCGACCGCAATGCCGGCGGTCTCGCCGGAGGTCTCGAAAAAAATCGCCGGCACGACAAGCGCGATGGTCGCAAGAAAAAGGGTCGAGCTCTGCGCCAGGATGCCGGTCTTGTTGAATGTTTGCTTGTCGCGCCGCCATCCGCCGACGAACATGGCAAAGCCTAAAACCAAGAGCAGGTTGCAAATGATCGACCCGGTGATGGCAGCCTTCACTACCTCGATGAGTCCGGCTTTGAGCGCAAGTATGCCGATGATCAGTTCAGTTGCATTGCCGAAGCTGGCGCTGAGCAGCGCGCCAACCGCCGGCGAGGTTCGTGTCGCCAGTTCTTCCGTCGATTGGCCGATATATTTTGCAAGCGGCACGATGGCCAGCGCGGCCAGGAAAAAGACTACGACTGGCGAGACGCCCGAAAAAGTGGCGCCCGTAGCCAGCGGCACGAAGACGAGAAGCGCGATGAACAGCTTGTCCATTGCGTGCAGGAAAGCACCTATCCGGCTTTGTCTCCGAACGCAGCGCCTCTGTCGGGTGCAACCGGCGAGACACCGCTTACGTCAGCCGACGATTTCCTTGCCGGCGAAGAACTGCGAGATTTCCTTTTGCGCGGTATCGGGCGCGTCCGAACCGTGCACCGAGTTTTCGCTGATTGATTTCGCCAACTCTTTGCGAATGGTGCCCGGCGCGGCTTTGGCGGGATCGGTGGCGCCCATCAGGTCGCGATAGGCCGCGATCGCGTTCTCGCCTTCGAGAACCTGCACGACCACCGGCCCCGAAATCATAAAGTCGACGAGCTCACCAAAAAACGGCCGCTGGCGGTGGACCGCGTAGAACTGCTCCGCTTGAGCGCGGCTGATCACCACCCGCTTCTGCGCGATAATGCGCAGCCCGGCCTTCTCGATCATCGCATTGATCGCGCCGGTAATGTTGCGGGCTGTTGCATCGGGTTTGAGGATGGAAAATGTACGCTCGATGGCCATCAAATTGTCCTTGAAATTGTCCTCGGAAATCCCGGTATGACGCAGAAGTGCGCGGCTTATAACCGCCGCCCGCCAGAACGGCAAGCGGCCGAGGACGGCCGAACTACAATCGGCGCAGAAAGTCGATCATCGCCGCGTTGACCTCCGATGCACGCTCCTGCTGCGTCCAGTGACCGCACCCGGGCAGCATCAGGGTGCCGCGCAAGCCGGGCACGTTGTGCGCAAGATTGGCGATGACCTGATCCATACCGCGAAACGCGACCACGAGGTCGCGGTCGCCTGCGATGTAAAGCGCGGGGACCGTAACCTTCGCTCCCGCAAACGGCGCCATAAGCTCCCAATTCCGGTCGATGTTGCGGTACCAGTTCAGGCCCCCGCGAAATCCGCTGCGCTTAAATTCCCCGGCGTAGAAATCGACGTCGGCCTCAGTCAGCCAGGCGGGCAAAGCAGCCGGACTTGGCACACCGGCAAGAAAGCCGCGGTCGCGCGCCACCATCCCAACGCCGCCTCCGCCCCCACCGCCGCGCGGCATGTCGCCGGAGACCGCAAACATCAGCTTGAGAATTGTTTGCCGCGGGTCGCGCTCGAGTTCTGCCTCCGCGACACCCGGCTCCTGGAAGTAGAGTTGGTAGAACATCGCATCGTCGCGACGCGGCATCACCGATGTGGGTCTAATAGGCCGCCGTGGCCAGAATGGAACGCTCAGCGCAATGACGGCGCGAAAGCGATCGGACCGCAGCAAAGCTGCATGCCAGGCAACCGGGGCGCCCCAATCGTGTCCCGCAATCACCGCCTGCTCGGCACCGATCGCGTCAAGCAACCCCACCATGTCACCAACGAGGTGGAATAAAGTGTATTGGTCGATTGCTTCAGGCCGGTCGGACCGCCCGTAGCCGCGCATATCTGGCGCGACAACATGGAATCCCGCTGCCGACAGCGCAGCGATCTGATGGCGCCACGAATACCAGGATTCAGGAAAGCCGTGACATAAAACAACCAGCGGTCCCTCGCCCTGTTCAGCGATGTGCAGATGAATGCCGTTGGTTTCGATCGTGCGTTGAATGATGGCGCTATCCATCGTTCTTAGACGATAGCACGACTGGCTACTGCGCTAATCGCATTATTAAGCAGCCATCTTTCACATCGGTGTCTTTTAAGATCGCTGACGCGACGCCGATCAGCTATTGTTGTCGGGCTTCGGCGGTCTCTTGGTTTTGTCCGGCTTCTTTTTGACCATTTTTTTCTTCGCCGGCTCGGGCGCCAGCGCTTGCGGAACTTCTACGCGGTCCATTTCCGTAAGTCGGCCGCCGGCGAAACGATAGACCCCGGGTCGCGGACCGCTGTTGAAGGTCAATGCCGCGGCCCGATCGCCGCCTGGACCGCGGCCGACGTTGACGGCGGTGGGCTGACCCAGGCGCGCAACAACATCGCATTCGCTCATGCCGATGGCGACGCCAGCGCCAAGCAGCGAGGCTGCATCTGTTGGGACGGCTGGTCCCGCTCCAGCCGCTGGCGGCGGCGACGGCACGACGTACCTTGGGCAGGCGCCGTTGGCGTCGACTAGATCGTTCGCCATGATCGGACGATCCATCTTCGCATCATTAAATTGCGTGTAGGTGTAGCCGAGATTTGATCCGTAAAGCCTAAGCGGCTTGGCAAACCAGGAGCCGCTGGTGTCGAAATCGGAGCAGCCGCACAGCGCAACGGCCAACGCCAGCGGCAACGCTCGCGGCACCACTCCAACAGCACGCTTTACACCCTCGAACACCGGGGCGTCCCCCTCCTCGCGGCCAGCCATCATGGCAGCATGCGCCAGTTTGTGGTGTGATCGTGGCGCAAGCCCCGGCCCACGCTCCTTCCCCAGGCACATTGCAGATTATAGAGTGAATTGGCTAAAGGTAAAAAAACGATGAGAGGACAGGCGTTTGAGCGCATCCTATGATCCAGCCGGGCGGTTTTGCAATGTGACCGTCATCACGGACTCTTCGTTGGGCCGGCGTGACACTGCCTACTAAGCCTGACCGTCTCATAAGACGATCTCACAACTGCCCGGGGAGGATCGATGCGATTGCAATTCGTCGGCTGCGGCGACGCCTTCGGCTCCGGCGGACGATTTAATACCTGCTTCCACCTCACCGGACGAAACATAAACGTATTGATCGACTGCGGCGCGAGCTCGCTTGTTTCGATGAACAGGCTCGCTATCAATCGCAACAACGTCAACGTCATCTTCCTCACGCATTTTCATGCTGATCATGTCGGCGGCGTGCCGTTTTATCTTCTGGAGGCGAACTATGTCCGCAAGCGCGATCAGCCGCTGACGATCGCCGGGCCGCCCAGTCTCAAATCACGTTTTGCCGGCATCATGGAAGCCGGATTTCCCGGTACGAAAGATCTCGACCTGAGATTTCCTTTGCTGCTGCGGGAACTGGACATCGGTAAGCGAGCCGACATCGGCGGCCTGCGGGTGACTCCGTTCCACGTCGTGCATGATGACCGCGCCGGACCTTGTCTCGGCTTCCGCTTCGAAGCCGAGGGCAAGGTGATCGCCTTTTCCGGCGACAGCGAATGGACCAATTCGATCATCGACATCGGGTACCAGGCCGACCTCTTCATCTGTGAAGCCTATACCCGCGATAAGCCGGTCGCGACCCACATGGCGCTGTCCTTACTTGAGCGCCATCTCGACAAGATTCGTCCCAAGCGCCTGATCCTCAGCCATATGAGCGACGACATGCTGGCGCGCCGCGCCGAGGTGCCGTTCGAAACGGCCGAGGACGGAATGATCGTCGAGGTGTGACGCAGCCTTAATTTACGTTAGCCGCCGAGCGCAGCCGCGATCGCCGCCAGCGCCGCGTCAGCTTTTGAGCCATCCGGCCCGCCAGCCTGCGCCATGTCGGGCCGCCCGCCGCCACCCTTTCCACCCAGCGCCTCGGCGCCTTTGCGCACGAGTTCGACCGCATTAAAGCGCGGCACGAGATCGCTGGTGACGCCGACGACAATCCCCGCTTTGCCGTCGCCAGTCACACCCACGATGGCGACAATGCCGGAACCAACAGTCTTCTTGCCTTCGTCGGCAAGGCTCCGCAGATCCTTGAGATCGATGCCTTCCACTGCGCGGGCCATGAGCTTGACATCGCCGACCGTGCGAAGCCCATCGGCGCCGTCGGCTTTGGCGCCTCCGCCCATGGCGAGCTTCTTCTTCGCATCCGAAAGCTCACGTTCCAGACGCTTCCGCTCGGCAACGATCGCCGCCGCGCGCGCCGTAGTTTCATTCAGCGGCGCGTTCATTTCCGCTGCTACGACCTTTAGCTCGCTGCGGTATTTGTTCAGCTCCTGGCGCGCGATCCTCCCTGTAACGGCCTCTATACGGCGTATGCCTGCAGCAACGCCACTTTCGCCGACAACAGATATGAGGCCGATATCGCCAGTGCGACCGACATGCGTGCCGCCACACAATTCGACCGACCAGCCCATCGTGTTGCCGCCGCCCTCGCCCATGGCAACCACGCGCACCTCGTCGCCATACTTTTCGCCAAACAGCGCCCGCGCGCCCGAGGCAATAGCGTCGTCACGGCTCAGGAGCCGTGTAATCACAGGCGCGTTCTGCAACACGATGTCGTTAGCGATATCTTCGACCCGGTCGATCTCATCGCTGGTCATGGGCTTGGGGTAAGAGAAGTCGAAGCGCAGGCGGTCGGGCGCGACCAGCGAGCCTTTCTGCGCAACGTGGTCACCGAGTACCTGACGGAGCGCCTCGTGCAAAAGATGAGTGGCCGAGTGATTTTGCCGGATCGCGCCGCGCCGTGCGTGATCGACCTCAAGACTGAGTTCAGCGCCAACTTGCAGCGTGCCCGCCTCGACCACGCCAAAATGGACGATCAAGTCGCCGGCCATTTTTTTGGTTTCATTGACTTGAAAGCGGCCATGTTGACCGCTCATCACACCAGTGTCGCCGACTTGGCCGCCTGACTCTGCATAAAACGGGGTTTGATTGAGAATCACAGCACCCGTATCGCCAACCATAAGTTCGGGAACTTGTTGGCCGCCACGCACAAGCGCTGCGACCCTGCCTTCGGCAGCTTCCGTCTCGTACCCAAGAAATTTGGTACCACCTATCCTTTCGCGCAGATTGAACCAGACCACCTCGGTCGCCACCTCGCCTGACCCCGCCCAAGCTGCGCGGGCTCTTTGGCGCTGGCGATCCATCTCCTGGTTGAAGCCATCCACATCAACGACAATGTTGCGCGTCTTAAGCACATCCTGAGTCAAATCTAGTGGAAAGCCGTATGTGTCATAAAGCGTGAAGGCGATATTGCCGGGCAACTTCGGATTTTGCCGAAGAAGCCCGGCCGCCTGCTGGGCTTCGATGTTCGAGATCGAGTCGTTAAGAATGGCCAGCCCACGCGCTAAAGTGCGGCTAAACTGCTCCTCTTCCAGACCAAGTGTTTCAGTGATCTGTTTATCGGCCCGAATTAGCTCTGGATACGCTTGGCCCATTTCATGGGTAAGATCAGAAACTAGCTTCCACATCAGTGGTTCTTTAGCTCCGAGCAGTTCGGCGTGGCGCATGGCCCGACGCATGATACGGCGGAGCACGTAGCCGCGGCCCTCGTTCGATGGCAACACGCCATCGGCGATGAGGAAAGCGGAAGCGCGCAAATGATCGGCGATCACTCGGTGCGAGGCCTTCTGAGGGCCGTTTGGGTCGACCCCCGTTAGATCGGCGATGTGGTCAATCAACCTCGCAAACAGGTCGATCTTGTAATTGTCGTGCGTGCCTTGCAGCACCGCCGCCATGCGTTCGAGGCCCATGCCGGTATCGATCGACGGCCGCGGCAGGTCGACGCGACCGCCGCCGTCGGCAAGCTGCTCGTACTGCATGAACACCAGATTCCAGATTTCGACGAAGCGATCGCCGTCGGCTTCCGGGCTCCCCGGCGGGCCGCCCCAGATATGCGGCCCGTGATCGTAGAAAATCTCCGAGCACGGACCGCATGGCCCGGTTTCACCCATCGCCCAGAAATTGTCGGAACCGGCAATGCGGCCGATCCTGCTGTCCGGCAGCCCGGCGATTTTTTTCCAAAGATTGAAGGCCTCGTCGTCGTCGATATAGACCGTGACCACCAGCTTGTCGGCCGGCACGCCGAACTCTTTGGTCACCAGCTTCCAGGCAAGCTCGATGGCGCGTTCCTTGAAATAATCGCCGAACGAGAAATTGCCGAGCATTTCGAAGAAAGTGTGATGGCGCGCGGTGTAGCCGACATTGTCGAGGTCGTTGTGCTTGCCGCCGGCGCGTACGCATTTCTGCGCGGTGGCTGCACGCGCATAGGGGCGTTTTTCCAGGCCGGTGAAGACATTCTTGAACTGCACCATGCCGGCGTTGGTGAACATCAATGTCGGGTCGTTGCGCGGCACGAGCGGCGACGAGGGCAGGACCTCGTGGCCCTCGCGCGCAAAATAGGCGAGGAAGTTCGACCTGATTTCGTTGACGCCGCTCATTGCGTTAACTCTCTAGCGGGGCGGGGTTTGGCTGTCCACAAAACGCGCGCTGAAACGCCCAATTGCGGTCCGTCCGCAAAGGATATAAGCGCTCTGTTCCCGGACGCGTATCCGCGCAAGCGAGCTTGCCATGAGCGATGGAAGTGCTCACCTCCCCCGCACCTTTGCCGAGCGGTTGCGGGCAGGCCGCTTTGTCATGACCGCGGAGGTCGCTCCGCCGGTCTCTTGCGACGCACAGGACCTGCTGCGCAAAGCCACGCCGCTGCGGGGGCTCGCCGACGCGGTCAACGTCACCGACGGCGCCGGCGCGCGCGCCCATATGGGCGCGCTCGCTGCCGCGAACATTCTTCTTGGCGCCGGTATTGAGCCGATCCTGCAGATTACCTGCCGCGACAAGAACCGCATTGCGCTGCAAAGCGAACTGATGGGGGCTGCCGCTCTCGGCATCCGCAACGTCATGGTGCTTACCGGCGACGATCCGAAAGCCGGCGATCAGCCCGAAACCAAGCCGGTGTTCGATATTGATTCAAAAACGCTGCTCGAGACCGCGCGCCGGCTGCGCGACGAAGGCAAACTGCCGACCGGCCGCGACGTCGGCGGCAAGCCCGCTTTCTTCCTTGGCGCTGCCGACCTGCCGATCGATCCGCCCGCCGATTGGCAGCCGAACAGTCTCCGCGGCAAAATCGCCGCCGGCGCTCAGTTCGTGCAGACCCAGTTCTGCATGGATGCGGCACTGGTGCGCCGCTACGTCGGGGTACTCGCCCAAGCCGGCCTCACACCGCAGCTTGCCATTCTGATCGGCATCAATCCGCTCCGTTCGGCCAAGTCGGCACAATGGATGAAAAGCCACCTCCACGGCACCATTATTCCCGATGCGTTCATCGCGCGCATGGAGAAGGCCACTAACCCGGTCCGCGAGGGTACGCGCATTTGCATGGAGCTGATTGAAGACTTTGCCACCATTCCCGGCGTCGCCGGCGTCCACGTCATGGCGCCGGGTAATGATGCGGCCATTCCGGAAGTCATCGCCGAGGCGCGCGAGCGGGTGCAGAAGGCGGCGGGTTAGTCGAGCGGCGCTCCACCCGCTGAGTCGCGTTCCTCAACGTGCTCCGCTGGCCCCGTCTTGCGCTCGCTCTGTTCTTAAAACGGGCAGGAGCGCGCACAGGTCATCGCAAACCAACAACTTCTGCGAATTGTTGGCGTATTTTATCAATCTAAAACATGCCGCGTTTATATATTTTTTTAATCGACTCAATACACTTTTACTCAATCTGCGTCGTATGCTGCCCAGCAGCCACCTCGCGCCGAATTTTCTTGCTTAACCGGGGCGCTCACCATGATCCGCTTGTCCGATATCCGCATCACCACTCGGCTTGTGATTGCGATCGCCGTTCCTTTGGTCTTCTTCGCCGTTCTCGCCGGATACGACCTGTTTAACACGTGGCGTGTCCGCGCCGAGATGGTTGAGCTCGGCGAGATCACGCAGGGTGCCACCAAAATCAGTCTCTTGGTTCATCACCTCCAGCGTGAACGCGGCGCGTCCGCCGTCTTCCTCAGCAGCAAAGGCGCACAACAGCGCGCCGAGTTGCCCGCGGAGCGTAAGCATTCGGACGAACAGCGACAGGCCGCGGTGGCGTTCCTTACGTCGGCGGAAGCGAATGCAAGCTCCGATGACTTCAGGAATGCCATCGCGGCGTCGCGCGCGGCGGTCGCTCAGCTCGACGACAAACGCAAAGCAATCGACGACTTCAGTCTCGGCCCGCTGGAGTTGTTCGCCTACTATACCGAGACGATCTCGAAACTGCTCGCTGTAGCCGGCGAATTGGCAAAAATCAGCAGCCTGGGCGAAACCTCGACCGCAATATCCGCCTACGTCAGTCTGTTGCGCGGCAAAGAATATGCCGGGCAAGAGCGTGCCGTCGGCGCCGCCGGACTGTCGCAGGGCAAATTCGATCCATCCCGTTACGTGCGCGTCCACAAATTCCAAGAGGCGCAGGACACCTATTTCAAAACATTTGCTGCCGCCGCAACGCCCGCGCAGCGACGCTTTTTCGAGCAGGCGATGTCAGGGAAAGCACCCGAGACCGTTGCGAAAATGCGCGACCTCATCACCGACGGCGGATTGTCCGGTGACCTTCAGGGGCTCGACAGCAATTCATGGTTCGATGCCGCGACCTCTCGCATCGAGCTTCTGAAAACCATTGAAGATCGGATCGCGGTCGACCTCGTCGCCCTGGCGAACAAGATAAAAGCTAACGCCACGAACGCGCTCATGGTGTTGGGCGGCGTCGTCGCGGCGGCCTTCGCCGTCGGCCTCGTCTTTGCGTTCTTTATCTCCCGCAGCATCAGCAACCCACTGCTGTCGCTCGTCGCGCTCTTGCAAAAGCTCGCCGGAGGCGAATACGGCGTCGAGGTCGACGGTTCGGACCGCAAGGACGAAATCGGCGATGTCGCCAAAACCGCCGTCGTCTTCAAAGAGAACGGACTCGCCAGGCTCCGGATGGAGAAGGAACAGAAGGACACGGAGCGGCAGATGGCGGAGGAGCGCGAAAAAGCCGCTGCAGCCAAGGCCGAGATGGAACGGCAACGGCAGGAAGCGGAGAAGCGCGCGGCGGTCGACCGCGAAGCGGCGGCAGCCGAGATGGCGCGCGCGTTCGAAGATGCCGTCGGCGGAATTGTACGCGCCGCGGTCGCCGGCGATTTTTCTCAGCGCGTTGCCGTCGAAGGCAAATCCGACCTTATTCGCAATGTCGGCAGCGGCATCAATACATTATGTGAAAATGTCGAGAACGCCCTGACCGACCTCGCCGGTATGCTGACGGCGCTGGCCACCGGCGACCTCACCAAGCGCATCGCCAACGAATACCAGGGCCATTTTGCCACCCTGAAGGAGAGTGCCAACGAGACCGCCGAAGCGATCAATTCAACGATCACTCAGATCAAGCAGTTGGCCGGTGACGTGAGCAACGCCTCGGCCGAAATCTCGGCAAGCACGACCGATTTGTCGCAACGGACCGAAGAGCAGGCGGCCGCGTTGGAAGAGACTTCGGCTTCCATGGAGCAGATCTCCGCAACCGTGAAGAAGAACGCCGAGAACGCTCAGGAGGCCAACCAATTCGCCGCCGAGATGCGCGAGGTTGCCGAACGCGGCGGCGCGGTGGTGGGCGATGCGGTCAACGCCATGACACGGATCGAGGGATCGTCGAAACGGATATCCGACATTATTGGCGTGATCGACGAGATCGCCCGGCAGACCAACCTGCTGGCGCTCAATGCCGCGGTCGAGGCGGCGCGCGCCGGCGAGGCCGGCCGCGGCTTCGCCGTGGTCGCCAGTGAAGTCCGCAGCCTGGCGCAACGCGCCTCGCAGGCCGCCAAGGACATCGCCAACCTGATCACCGAGAGTTCGACGGAGGTGAAAGACGGCGCCGAACATGTCAATCGCGCCGGCAAATCGCTGGCCGATATCGTCGCATCGATCAACAAGGTCGCCGGTATCGTTTCCGACATTGCGGCAGCCAGCGCCGAACAGGCGACCGGCCTTGAGCAGGTCAACAGGGCGCTGTCGCAAATGGACGAAGTCACGCAGCAGAATTCGGCCCTGGTCGAGGAGAATGCGGCAACCGCCAAGACGCTGGAAGCCCAGGCCAAGACCATGGACGAGGAAGTCAGCATCTTCGTCATTGAGCGCGATGGTTCGGCGGGGAAACCGCCGCCACGTGCTACCGGCGAGGGCCGATCGGGAGTCCGCAAAGCGGCCTGAGAACGTCCGCCGTACTATCCGGCCGGCCATTCGACGGTGCGGATGCGCACTTCTGACGTCAGCGTCCGGTGCACCGGACACTTGTCGGCGATTTCCATCAGCCGCGCGCGCTGTTCCGCGGTCAGATCGCCTTCGAACGTGATCGCACGCTCGATATGGTCGATCTTCCCTTCTTTGGTTTCACATTCGGCGCAATCCGTGGCGTAGATTTTTTCGTGGTCGAAGACGAACGTGCGTCCGCGTCAACGGGATCTGCTTGTGGTCGGCGTAAAGCCGCACCGTCATCGACGTGCAGGCGCCGAGCGCGGCCAGGAGGAGATCATACGGGCCCGGCCCGCTGTCGAGCCCGCCCGCCTTCACAGGTTCGTCGGCCAACAGGCGATGCGCGCCGGTGACGATTTCCTGCTGAAACTGCCCCCGGCGCGTCTCGCGCACCACGACGGTACCGTCCGCGGTGTCGTCGGTCGGTTGGGTCGTCCACCATCATGTCGAGGTAGCGATCGGCCCACGCCGAAATGACCCGCGCCACATAGGCGGCGTCGCCGGGACGACTGACGAGGTGGTCGGCGCCGGTGAGAGAAATGAAACTCTTCGGATGCTTCGCGGTCGTAAAGATGTGGCTGGCGTTATCGATGCCGACCGTGTCGTCCGTCGGCGAATGAAAGATCAGCAACGCCTTGCGCAAGCCCGCGATGTGCCCGGCGAGATTCTGTTGCGCAATGTCGTCGAGCAGCGCACGGCGAACGCGAAACGGCCGTCCGGCCAGCGTCACCTCAACCTCGCCCTGCGTGGCGATCTCGGCGACACGGTCGCCGAACAGGCCGATGACGTGCGCCGGATCGAACGGCGCGCCGATCGTCACCACGGCGCGCGCCTCGGGGATGCGGTGGGCGGCCGCGAGCACCGCGGCGCCGCCGAGACTGTGCCCAATCAGGATCGCCGGCGCCGTCAGCGTTTGCCGCAGATGATCGGCGGCAGCGACCAGATCGTCGACATTCGACGAGAAGGTGGTGTTGGCGAACTCGCCTTCGCTGGCGCCAAGCCCGGTGAAATCGAAACGCAGCACGGCGATGCCGTGAAGTTTCAGGCCCTCGGCAATGTAGTGTGCAGCTCTGTTGTTCTTGCCGCACGTAAAGCAATGCGCGAACAACGCGATCGCGCGCGTGGACCATCCGGCCGGTCGAGCAGCGCGGCAAGCTTTTGGCCCTGGGCGTTAGGAAAATCGAACCGTTCGGCCGGCATCGGCACCTCCTGCGTGCCAACGTACGCCAATTTCCCGCACTCGTGCCGCGCCATGATGGAAAACAAAGAAGGGCCACCCGCAACGGCAGCCCTTCCGCTGTCAGGCCGTGGCCCGGTTGCGCGCGGCGATCTCCCGCCGCGCACTCATGAGCCGGTGACGGATTTAAATCACCTGGCAGGAGCCTCGGCAGAGGCGAGGATCCAGTTCATGAATGCCGGCGACCGCGGCGATAGACAATGAGACACTGGATCACCTCCTTTCGGTTGTTAACGATGCCCAATATAGAGCCGCCGCCGAGATTCGGAAGTGCGTTTTTGTGACGCTTCGCCGCAATTGACGGCGTCGTTAGCGCCCGAGCTCCCGCATCGCCCCATCGAGCCCCTCGAGCGTCAGCGGATACATCCGGCCGCCGAGCAGCTGGCGCATCATCTTGATCGATTCCGTCATCTCCCATTCGCGCTCGCGCACCGGATTGAGCCAGACGCAGGACGGATAGGTTGAGATGAGGCGCTGCATCCAGACGCTGCCGGCTTCCTCGTTGAAGTGCTCGACCGAGCCGCCGGGAGCTGCGATCTCGTAGGGCGACATCGAAGCGTCGCCGACGAAGATGACCTTATAGTCGTGTGGATAGGTGTGCAGCACGTCCCAGGTCGGCGTCGTCTGCGTCCAGCGCCGCGCGTTCTCCTTCCACACTTTTTCGTACAAACAATTGTGGAAGTAGAGATGCACCATATGTTTGAACTCGGTCTTGGCGGCTGAGAACAATTCCTCGGTCGCCTTGACGTGCCAATCCATCGAGCCGCCGATGTCGAAGAACAACAGCACCTTGATGGTGTTGTGCCGCTCCGGGCGCATCAGGATGTCGAGATAGCCCTTGTGCGCGGTGCCCTTGATGGTGCCGTCGAGATCGAGCTCATCCTCCGCGCCGGTGCGGGCAAACTTGCGCAGCCGTCGCAGCGCGATCTTGATGTTGCGTGTGCCGAGTTCAACATCGCCGGCGAGATCCCTGAACTCGCGCTTGTCCCACACCTTCACGGCGCGGAAATTGCGGTTTCCGTCCTGGCCGATGCGCACGCCTTCGGGATTGTAGCCGTAAGCGCCGAACGGCGAGGTCCCCGCCGTGCCGATCCATTTCTTGCCGCCCTGGTGACGGCCCTTCTGCTCGGCGAGCCGCTGGCGCAGCGTTTCCAGAAGCTTGTCGAGGCCGCCCATCGCTTCGATCTGTTGCTTCTCTTCCTCGGTGAGGTGTTTCTCCGTCAGCTTCTTGAGCCACTCGAGCGGGATTTCCGCGGTCAGAGCGTCCTCGATGAAATCGAGGCCTTTGAACACATGGCCGAAGACGCGGTCGAAGCGATCGAGATTGCGTTCGTCTTTCACCAAGGCCGCGCGCGACAGATAGTAGAAGTCCTCGATGCGCCGGCCGGCCAGGTCCCTCTCCATCGCCTCCATGAGCGTGAGATATTCGCGCAGCGTCACCGGGACACCGGCGTCTTTCAGCTCATGGAAGAAGGTCGCGAACATCGCCGCCAATGTAATCGTCCGGCCGGCAGCCGTCGAGCCGCCGGCCGAACGGCTACAAATCAAATCGGCGCGGACCTGGGCGGTCATCCGACGTCGTGCGAGGGCTTGCGCAGCCAGAGTTCGAAAGCGAGCGCGTCCAGGCGCACTTCGCCTTGCCCAAATCGCGACTGCGACGCGAGCTGTGCAATGGCCTCCCGCGTGTAGGCGCGCTTCTTGAGCATGGTGTTGAAGGTGAGCTTGATCAGCGCACCGCTGATGACGCCCTTGTCGCGCACATAATCGTTCACCTCCTGCGGCGAAAAATCCTTGCGCAGATCGATGATCAGCGCCGTGCCGCCTGCCTTCAGCACGCGGTGCATTTCGTCCAGCGCCGCGAGCGGCCGCGCGAAATTCTTGAACGCCGCGCAGCAGACGACGAAATCAAACACGCCGGAAGGCAGATCGAGATCGGCGGCGTCGCCCTCGTCAAAGGCGATGTCGACGCCGGCTTTCTCCGCGTTTTCGCTCGCGATGCGCACGAAGGTGCGGCTGATATCGACTCCGACCATGCGGCAGCGGGTAAGCTTCGCCAATTCGATCGCGAGATAGCCGGGTCCGGGCGCGATTTCGAGCACGCGCGAGTCGCGCCCGATCTGCGACGCAAGCCGACGCGCCAGGTTTTTGAATCGATCCATATCCTTGGCGGTTTGCCGCGCATACCAGGAGGCGATGAAGCCTTCCATGCCGACGCCCTTGTGGCCCCGTACTGCCTTGCCGGACGTCCAGGTGTTCGCATGCCGCTCCGTTTCCACGATCATGATGTTCTCCGTTCAAAATAAAGGGTTTCTCACCGCATCGGCGGCGTGACTGTTCTCGCGGAGATTCGGCTGGTAGCTTCACTTTGCGTGCCTGAAGCCAGCGCGCTCCGCGCGGTCGGTTTTGGGTTCGAGGCCCCGGCGATGTTTCCAGCATCGTCGGGGCTGCTTGTGCTGTGTCGTTAAGTCATCGGCGTGTCTCCATATTGCTTGTAGAATTTGGCGATGGTCGCCTCGCGGTCCTGGTGAAATCCGCGCCACAGATCGAGCGGGCCCCAGCCGTTTTCGATTCGCCGAACGAGTTCGGCGACGAAAAGCTGTTCGGCTTTCAACATCGCCAGCCGGTATTCGCTTTCGATGAGAAACAGCGCTGGGAAATTTGCCACGCTGACTTGTTCGATTTGCCGCGCTAGCACGGCGGCGTTGTCTTCGATCAGTTCCAGCCGCCGGCGCAACAGCGCGAGGGCCTCGTCGGGCGGCAGGACCGGCAGCAAACATAGCGCCGCCTCGAACTGCGCATATTCCTTGGCCGGCTGGCCGATGAGATCGACCATCCAGGCATGCAACTCGGCGCGGCCCGACGGCGTGATCTCATAGACCGTGCGCTCGGGCCGCCTGCCCTCGCGCGCGGTTTCGCGCGCCGCGATGTAACCGCGCTGAAGAAGCAGATCGATGACCGTATAAAGCGAGCCGTAGCGAAACTTGATGCTTTCCTCTTTGCGGCGCTGTTTCAGCAGCACCCCCATCTCGTACGGATGCATCGGCCGCTCGAACAGCAATGCAAGCACCGCCAAAGCCAGCGGATTTGAGGGATGGGACTGACGAGCCATCGACACACTGCGATTATTCGTACACGAATATACCTGCAAGGCTATAATTGTCCACTCGACTATAAAGATATATCTTGCGTTACATCTTATCGTGATCTATCTAACGATATATCGTAACTAGGAGACAAATATGCACGGACATTACGAATCACGAAGTGAAAGACACTGCGGAAGCCGTCATCGCGGCGGTCGCCATCGCAGTCACGGCTATAGCAGCCGTCACGGTTATGGCGGGTCGGACAGCATGGGGCCGGACGATATCCGCGCCGGACGCATGCTGGCGCAGGGCGATCTGCGGCTGATTGCATTGGCTTTCATCGCCGAGGCACCGCGCCACGGCTACGAAATCATCAAGCTGGTCGAAGAAAAAACCGCGGATTGGTACAGCCCGAGCCCCGGCACGGTCTATCCGACGCTGACCTATCTCGAGGAAGCGGGCTACGTGACCGTCGCCGCGGAGGGCAGCAAAAGGCTTTACACCATCACCGACGAAGGCCGCGCTTACCTCGCCGCCAATCGACCGATTGCCGACATCGTGCTCGCCCGCCTCAGCGCCGTGGGTGAACGCACAGCCCGCATGCAGCGTGCCGCGGACGATGAGCGTAACCGCCGCCGCTCGCTGCCGCCGCTGGTCGATGCGGCGCTCGCCCACTTGCGAGACACTGTCGCCAAGCGCCTCGAAGGTGACGCGGACCTCGAAGCGCAGCTCGTTGAAATCCTCGCGCGCGCGGCGGCGGATTTGCAGCGCAAGTAAGAGCGTCGATTACACCGGCACGCGAACGGTAGCCCGCAAGCCGCCGATCGGCGCATCGCCGAGCGCGATATCGCCGCCGTGGGACCGCGCGATGTCGCGTGCGATAGCGAGACCAAGCCCGGTGCCGCCTTCGTCCTGATTGCGCGCATCGTCGAGCCGCAGGAACGGCTTGAATACATCCTCGCGCAGCGGCGCCGGGATGCCCGGACCGTCATCGTCCACCGTCACGGTAAGCCAGCGATGATCGCGATGACCGGTGATCGCGACTGTCGATGCAAACCGCCCCGCGTTGGAAACAAGATTGGCGAGGCAGCGTTTGAACGCCGCCGGCCGCACCGCGACTTCGGACTGGCCGTGGAATGCGGCGGTCGCCCGATGCCCATGGCGCTCGGCGTCGGCCTTGAGCTCTTCGAGCATGGCGGCGATATCGGTCGACGCCGACTGCTCGCCCAAATCTCCGCGCGCAAAGGCGAGGTAAGCTTCGAGCATGGCCGCCATTTCATCGACGTCCTTCTTGATCGCCTCGACTTCCGGACTGTCGCCGAGCAAGGCGAGCTCGAGCTTGAACCGCGTCAGGATGGTCCGCAGATCGTGCGACACGCCGGCGAGCATGGTGGTGCGCTGCTCGATGGCGCGTTCAATGCGGATTTTCATTTCCAGGAACGCCGCGGCTGCACGCCGGACTTCGCGCGCGCCGCGCGGACGGAAGTTCGGCGCCTCACGGCCCTTACCGAAGGCCTCGGCCGCGTCGGCCAGCCGCAGGATCGGCCGGATCTGATTGCGGAGAAACAGAATGGCGATGCCGAGCACGATCAGCGACGTCGCCACCATCCACAGCAGGAAGATCCACGAATTGGCGTCGTAGACGTCAGCGCGGCGCGCAAATACGCGCATGATCGTGTCGTCGAGTTGGATGCGGATTTCGACGATCGAAGAACGCCCGAGCGTGTCGATCCAGAACGGCAGCCCAAGCTTGCGGATCTCATCCGACAGCGCCGCGTCAAGCTGCGAGAAGAACGGCTTCGGCCCCGGCGGCGGCAATTGCGTCTCGGGGAGGAAATCGACCACGAGCCCAAGCCGGTCCTGAGCGATGCGGCGGAGCTGGGCGCGGTCGGCGCCCTGCGGATAGGTCTTGTAGACGTCGATCAGCGTCGCGATCTCGCGCGTCACCGCCGACGCAAGGTAGTAGTTCACCAGGTTCCATTGCCGCTCAACGAACATGAACGCGACCACCGACTGCACCACCACCATGGGCACGATGATGATGAGGAGGGCCCGGGCATACAGCCCTTTCGGCATCACGAGTTTGAGCCACTGGGTGAAGCGATCCCAGGGGCCGGTGATCGGGGTCGCCATGGCACCGGCCGTCGTGGCGGCAACGTTCGCGGCGGCCAAGAGGTGACTTGCAGCGCCGCGTAAACGTCCGGCGCCGCCATCAAAGTTCGTCATGGAGCTACTCATGGCGCCGCCACCAGCCGGTAGCCGACGCCGCGGACGGTCTGAACAAACAGGGGATTGGCCGGATCGGTTTCGACCTTGCGGCGCAACCGGTTGACCTGCACGTCGACGGTGCGCTCGCTAACGCTCTCGCCGTTGCCGGCAAGCGCCTGCCGCAGAACCGTCTCGCCGACGCTCGTTGACAGTACCCGGAGCATCTCGCGCTCGCGATCGGTGAGCCGGATCACCTCCTCACCGCGGCGCAGTTCGCCGCGGGCGAGGTGGAAGACGAACGGACCGAAACGCACGGATTCCGGCGCCGCGGCGCTCGGCGGCCGGACGCGGCGGAGGATGCTGGCGACGCGCAGCGATAGTTCGCGGGGCTCGAACGGCTTAGCAAGATAGTCGTCGGCGCCGATTTCGAGGCCCTTGATACGGCTTTCTTTCTCGTCCCGCGCCGTGAGCATGAGGATCGGCACCGCCGATCCAGCGCGGATCGCGCTCGCCAGGTCGAATCCGTTCTCGCCCGGCATCATGACGTCGAGGATGAGGAGATCGAAGTTGAGCCCTTCGAGCTTGGCTCTTGCCTCGCGCGAGGATTCCGCGGTGGTGACGCGATAACCCTCCCCCACTAGAAAGCGTGACAGCAGAGCGCGGATACGGCGATCGTCGTCGACGACGAGCAGGTGGGGTGCGTCGTCGGCCGGGTTCGCGGCGAGCGTCGTCATGACGCTCCGTCTCGACCGTTCGATCGAACCCGGTCAGCGTCGGCAATCAGACGCAGGACGCGTTCGCGGTCTTCGGCGTTGATCATGCCGGCGAGAAAGCGACGCGCCGTCTCGTGGGCGCCTGGCCCGAGCTCATCGAGCACACGCCCGATGCGCTCGGTCTGCAAGCCTGCAAGCTTCATCGCTAGCGCCGAGCCGGCCGGGCTGGCGTAGAGCAAGCGTTGGCGGCGATCGTCGGGGCCGGCCTTTTGCACGACGTAGCCTTCATCGATCAGCTGCTTGAGCACCCGTCCCAGTGATTGCTTGGTGATCTTGAGGACATCGAGCAGCTCGGCAACCTTCATACCAGGGTTGCGGTTGACGAAATGAAGGACGCGGTGATGGGCGCGCCCGAAGCGAAGCCTTTCCAGCACTTGGTCCGGGTCACCGACGAAGTCGCGGTAGGCAAAGAACAACAACTCGATGAGATCCCAGTACGGCTCTCGCGTTGCGGCCGCAGTGTTGCCCGGCTCGGCGGTGGACCGGGCTTTGCTCGGCGCGGTGAGACTGATGTCGGCCATTAGGTCAGCCATGCCTTTTGTCAGTCATGTCATTATGTCAGCCATATTGACATATTTCGGTTTGATTGTTACCCCCAAAGCGCAATGTTCATGGCAATATCGTGCCCGGTTTAGCCGAAGCCCGAGATTGCCCGAGCGCCAAAGCGCGCTCTTTTAGGGTGAACGAGACCTTACTGGGAGTCCGCTCCCGACGCAAAGTCTCGGCCGAGCGCAAAGGCCCATGGTGCGCGGCAGAATTCCGGCAGGGAACGGGCCATCCGTGCCGAGGGAGGCAGGGTCATGGCAGTGCCCTTCGACCAACGTCCCGACCTGATCTGGTTCGACGGCAAACTCATTCCCACCGCCGATTGCAAGATCAGTGTGCTGACCCACGGCCTGCATTACGCGAGCACCGTGTTCGAGGGCGAGCGCGCCTATGGCGGCGCGATCTTCAAAGGCACCGAGCATTCCGAGCGGCTCAAGCGCTCGGCGCAGCTGATGGATTTCGAAATCCCCTACAGCGTTGCGGAGATCGATTCGGCCAAGCGCGTCGTTCTGGAACGAAACAATCAGACCGAAGCCTATGTGCGGGCGATCGCGTGGCGCGGCTCCGAGCAGCTTGGCGTCTCGGCACAAAACAACAAAATTCATCTCGCGGTCGCGACCTGGGAATGGCCGAGCTATTTCGATCCGGCGCAGCGACTAAAGGGCCTTCGGCTCGACCTCGCCGAGTATCGGCGTCCCGATCCGAGGACGGCGCCGGCGCTGGCCAAGGCAGCCGGCCTCTACGCGATCTGCACCATCTCCAAACATCGCGCCGAGCGCCGCGGTTTCGCCGACGCCATGATGCTCGACTGGTTGGGCCGCGTCGCCGAATGCACCGGCGCCAACATCTTCTTCATCAAGGACGGCAAGATCCACACCCCGACCGCCGATTGTTTCCTTGCCGGCATCACGCGGGCGACCGCCATCGCGCTGGCGAGGCGCCACAACATCGAAGTGATCGAGCGCCGCATCATGCCGGAAGAGCTCGCGGATTTCTCCGAGTGCTTCATCACCGGCACAGCTGCCGAGGTGACTCCGGTGTCGCAAATCGCCGACTGGTCGTTCACGCCCGGCCGCATCACCCAGCAATTGATGGCCGACTACACCGCCGAGGTGCAGCCGAAGGGCAAAGCCGTCGCGGCATAGGCTTGCTTCACGTAGGGCCGCCGCTGTTGGGCGTTATGGCAACTTACTAGACGTTCTTATTCAGCCGGGTCACACACTGTTCGGCGCCGCGTGGACGCGGTAGGTTGCGGTTGCAATGAATCAGGCTCTCCGCCCCAAAATCCTGGCTTCGGCCTGCCCGCACGACTGTCCGTCGACCTGCGCGCTTGAGGTCGAAGTGTTCGGCAGAGACGCGATCGGTCGCGTCCGCGGCGCCGAGGACAACAGCTACACCGCCGGCGTAATCTGCGCCAAGGTCGCGCGCTACGCCGAACGCGTGCATCATCCCGATCGCTTGAAGCAGCCGCTGCGCCGCGTCGGCGCCAAAGGCAGCGGCGAATTCGCGCCGATCTCGTGGGATGACGCGCTCGATCTGGTCGCCGAACAGTTCCTCCGCGCCGAAGCAAAGCACGGCTCGGAGACGGTGTGGCCGTATCTCTATGCCGGCACGATGGGCTACGTCATGCGCGACGGCATCCATCGGCTGCGGCACGCCAAGAAATATTCCGGATTCTTCTCGACCATCTGCGTCAATCCGGCGTGGACCGGCTTTATTGCCGGCACCGGAAAGCTCGCCGGCGCCGATCCGCGCGAAATGGCGAAATCCGACTTGGTGGTGATCTGGGGCACCAACGCGGTCAACACTCAGGTCAACGTCATGACCCATGCGACGCGCGCCCGGAAGGCACGCGGCGCCAAGGTCGTCGCCATCGACGTGTACATGAACGGCACCATGCGGCAGGCCGATCTGCCGGTGCTGATCCGGCCCGGTACCGACGGCGCGCTCGCCTGCGCGGTGATGCATTGTCTGTTCCGCGACAACAAGGCCGACTGGGATTACCTCGAGCGCTACACCGATGCGCCGCACGAACTCGCCGAGCATTTGCGGGCGCGCGACCCGCAATGGGCGTCGCGGATTACCGGCGCGTCGGTGGAAACGATCGAAGCCTTCGCCCGCCTGGTCGGCGACAACAAGCGCGCCTATTTCCGGCTCGGCTACGGTTTTTCGCGCTCGCGCAACGGCGCAACCAACATGCATGCGGCGAGTTGCATCGCGGCGGTCATCGGTGCGTGGCGCTACGAGGGCGGCGGAGCGTTCCACAACAACGGCGCCATCTTTCACCTCGACGCCACTCTGATCGAGGGCACCGACCTGCGCGATGCGTCGATCCGCATGCTCGACCAGTCGCGCATCGGCGCCATCCTGACCGGCGATCACGACGCGTTGCTCGACGGGCCGCCGGTCACCGCGATGCTCATACAGAACACCAATCCGGTTTCGGTCGCGCCCGATCAGGAAACGGTCAAGCGCGGCTTCGCCCGCGACGATCTGTTCGTCTGCGTGCACGAGCAGTTCATGACCGATACGGCCAAGATGGCCGACGTTGTGCTGCCCGCCACCATGTTCGTCGAGCACGACGACTTCTACACGGCGGGCGGCAGCCAATACATTCTGCTTGGTCCACAACTGATTGAGCCGCCCGGCGAGTGCCGATCGAACCACGAGGTGATTTGCGGCCTGGCCAAGCGTCTCGGCGCCGAGCATCCCGGCTTCGACATGACGCCGCGCGAGTTGATCGACGCGACGCTGCGGAAATCCGGCTGGGGCACACTGGCGGAGCTGGAAGCCAACCGCTGGATCGATTGCCAGCCGGACTTTGTCACTGCGCATTATCTCAACGGGTTTGCCTATCCCGACGGCAAATTCCGCTTCAAGCCGGATTGGCCGGCCGTCCCGTTCAGGCGCTGGCATCGCAATCACGCGCCGCCGTCAATTCCGAAGCTGCCCGACCATTGGGAAGTGATCGAGGAAGCCGAGCCGGAACATCCGTTCCGTCTCGCGACTTCGCCGGCGCGCGGCTTTCTCAATTCGAGCTTCACCGAAACGCCAACGTCGCTCGCCGGCGAGCGACGGCCCGAAGTCATGGTCCACCCCGAGGACGCCGCCGCACTTGCCGTGGTCAACGGCGAAGAAGTCGTAGCTCGGTAATCGCCGCGGCAAGGTGCGTCTGCATGCCCGGCTGTTCGACGGCGTCCGGCGCGGCGTGCTGATTGCGGAATTGCTCTGGCCCAATTCCGCTTACGCCGACGGCCGCGGCATCAACACCCTAACCGGGGCCGACCCGATCGCGCCATTCGGCGGCGCGGCCTTCCACGACAACAAGGTTTGGCTGAGAAAACTGGCGAGCTGACCTTTAAGTCAAGCAAGTGAGGAAACATGCCCAGGCTCCGTTACATCGAAGAGAGCGAAAAGACCCCTCATACCCGCGAACTGATTGAATTGGCCAAGCGCACCGGCGCCCCCGACCCGCGCGTGGTCAGCTTGATGACGCGGAGCAAGCTCGGCACCGCCTGGGTCGAGTACTGGAATGCGCTGCTGTATCAGGGTCTGCTGCCGCATAAGCTCAAGGAGATGTGCCGCATCAAGATTTCCGTTGCGCACCAGTGCGGCTATTGCTCGACGGTACGGTCGAACGTCGCCAAGGCGGAGGGGCTGACCGAAGCCATGATCGACGATTTGTTCGATTATTCGGGCAGCAAATATTTCAGTGCGCGCGAGAAGGCGGCGCTGCATTACGCCGACCTGTTCAAGCAGGGCGAGCACGCCATCGACAAGGATGAGGTCTACGCCGAGCTCGGCAAGCATTTCAGCGACGAAGAAATCCTCGAGCTTGGCCTGTTCTGTTCCCAGGTCGACGGCGTCGGCAAGTTCGTCAAATCGCTCAACGTGCTGAGCTGGGAAGAAGCCTGCGAACTCAATCCGAAGCTCAAAGCCGAGGCCACCCAGATCGCCGCCGAATAAGTTACACGCGGCCAGCGGTCTTCTTGCGGCGCGTTCTTGGCGAAGCCTGTGCTGCCCTGGCAAGGCGCGCTTTTCGCCGGCGACGGGACGCTTTTGCGTTGCAAGCCGCGCAGCGGCAGCCACCATTGCTCAAGAAGTATTCCAGATATTCCTTGCCGTAGCTGTAGGTAATCTCCTCCCCCGGCTCGATCCGGCGCTCGGCAACGATGACGATGCCGCCGTTGCGGCCCACCGGCTTCGCATTAGGCCGGCATGAATGGTTGATGTAACGCGCGATATTCCATCGCGGCGAACCGTCGATGGTCCAGCGGCTGTTCAGCTCGAACATGTAGCGGGCGCCGCGCGCTTCGCGCCGGTCGGCTTCCTTGGTGGTTATGATCCGGCCGCGATAGGTCGCGATATACCCGCCTCGTTTGATCGGTTTGATGGCGAACAGGCCGAGCCCTGTCGTCGAGCGGGCGATACGATAGAACCGTGAAGGCATTGCTTGCGATTAGCGGCAGATTCGCGTGATGTCATCCAACAATTCTCAGATAACTGACACACATTCATTTTCGCAAGAGATCGGCGATCACCGCGTGCGCGGCGTTGTGCCCTGGCGCGCCGGTCACGCCGCCGCCGGGATGGGCGCCGGAGCCGCACAGATAGAGCCCCGGAACCGGCATGCGGTAGTCGGCGTAGCCGAGCATCGGGCGCGCGGAAAAAAGCTGATCGAGCGTCAGCGCCCCATGGAAGATATCGCCCTTGGGCAGGCCGAAGATGCGCTCCAGATCGAACGGCGAAAGACTCTGCCGGCCGACCACGCTTTCCCTGAAACCCGGCGCGTAAGCCTCGACCGTATCGATCATCAGATCGGCGACGGCTTCGCGATGCTGATCCCAGGACGAGCCGTCGGCAAATTGCGGCGTGACGTGCTGGCAGAACAGGCTCGCAACATGCGCGCCGCGCGGGGCCAGACTGTCGTCGAGCACCGACGGAATCAGCATCTCGACGATGGGCCTGCGGCTCCAGCCGTATTGCATGCAATCGCGGTAGGCCTGATCCATGTAGGACAGGCTGGGCGCCAGGATGATACCGGCAGTATGATGGTCGCCGGCCTCGGGCAGTGCGGAGAAGGTCGGCAGCTTCGACAGGGCGACATTCATGCGGAATGTCCCTGAGCCTGCCTTCCACGCCTTCATGCGCTCCGCCATCGTCCGCGGAACGGCCTCACGCGGGACCAGCGCCTGAAAGAGATGTTTCGGATTGACGTTGGCAATGACCGAGCGCGCCCGGATTGGCGTTCCATCCTCCAGCACAATTCCTGCGGCGCGGCCGCGCTCGATGATGATTTCGCGCACGGCTGCACCCACAGTAATGTCCACGCCGTGCTCGGTGGCGGCCTTTGCCATCGCCTGGGTGATCGCGCCCATGCCGCCGATTGCGTGCCCCCATACGCCCCGCTTGCCGTTCACTTCGCCGAAGGCGTGATGCAGCAGCACATAGGCCGAGCCCGGCGTGTACGGACTAGCCAGGTTGCCGACGACCGCGTCGAAGCCGAGCACAGCCTTAATCGGATCGGACTCGAACCAGCCGTCCAACGCATTGCCGGCCGATTGGCGGAACAGGTGTAACGCCGACTTGAGACTATCCTCCCGCCAGAGCCGTTTGCCGATTGCTACGACCTTGCCGAGTTCGCGCCCGGCGTCGCCGAAACTGTCCATCCTCACGTTCGGCGGGGCCTTGAGCACAAGATCGCGCAAGACACCAGCGACGCGGCCCATCTCGGTTTGGTAGGCCGGGTAGCGTGCAGCATCCGCAGCGCTGAATTTTGCGACCTCGCGTTCGGTGCGCCCCTCGCCGGTGAGGAGATAACCCCCCTCTGGCAGCGGCAGAAAATTCTGCGCGCGACGCTCGACGATGCGCAGACCGTGTTGGTGCAAGTTGAGGTCGCGGATGACTTTCGGCTGCAGCAAACTCACGGTGTAGGCCGCCGTCGAGTTGCGAAAGCCGGGATGGAATTCCTCGGTTACTGCTGCGCCCCCGACTACTCCGCGCCGCTCAAGAACGCGCACGCGCAGTCCCGCCATGCCGAGATAGGCCGCGCAAACGAGCCCGTTGTGACCGGCTCCGATTATGACGGCATCGAGATCGGGCATGGCTTGTCAGGAAGGCTCACTCATCGAGCGAGCACCATATCCCAAGTAGCCGGGCCGGCACGTCGCAAACAGGCCGTTCTAGCGCACGCGCACCGGGATGATCTCGACCGAAAGCTTCTGCTCGTCGCCCAGCCCGTAATAGTAATAAGCGGGTTGCGAAACCAGGCGCAGGAACAGGAAAAGCCGGAATCGCAGGCGCCTGAGCAAGCCCATCCGCCGCGATGGCAGAAGGTTCTCCTGCGAGGCGTGCACGATCCATCGGTGGCGGTCGGTCGGCAGCGCGATCTCCTTATGCTGCGCCATCTCCTCCAGCAATTTTTCGACATTCGGCTCTTCCATGAAGCCGAAGCTCAGTTCGACGGCGATGATGCTGCCGCGGTTATGTTCGCGATCGAAAACCGTCACCCGATACCGGCCGTCGTTGATGTAGGGAACCTTGCGGTGCGTGACTTCGACCAGAAGCAAATTTCGCGGCAGAATGCCGTGTCGCTCCCATAACATTTCGACGATTGCCGGCACGCGATCGGCCATCGCGTGCACCGGCCGCGCTGCCATCACCACGGCGTTGCGTTCCATGAAAATCTTGCACTTGCGGTGGAGTGCGACCAGCTCGGCCATGGTCATGGTGGATTTGGCGGCGTACGCGGCAAAGGTGGCCTTGCGGCCCCAACGCCAGGTCGCCATCACGAGGAACAGGACCGCGCCAATCGAAAGCGGCACGAAGCCGCCTTCGAGGAATTTGAGCGAGCACGCGACCAGAAACGCGGCATTGACCGCCAGCAGCACCCCCCACACCACGTTGGTCGTGACCGGACCCCACTTCCAGTAAACCCGGGCGATGCGAAACATCGCCGCCGACGTGATGACCATGACGCCGGAGACGGCGAGACCATAGGCTGCCGCCAGCGCCGAACTCGACCCAAATGCCACGACCAGCAGAACGCATCCGACCAGGAGCGACCAATTGACGAACGGGATGTAAATTTGACCCGCGTGCCGCTCATGGGTGTGCATCAGCTTGAGACGCGGAAACAGGCCCAAATGGATCGCCTGCGACATCAGCGAGAACGCCCCTGAAATCAGCGCCTGCGAAGCGATGACGGTCGCGACGGTGGCCAGAAGAATGGTCGGAAACAACAGCGATTGCGGCGCCAGATTGTAGAACAGCTTGCCGCCGGCAATCGGCGCTCCGGTCAAAAGATACGCGCCCTGCCCCAGATAGTTGAGCAGCAGCGCGGGATAGACCACTCCAAACCAGCTCGCCCGGATCGGCTGTGCGCCGAAATGGCCGACGTCCGCGTACATCGCCTCGCCGCCGGTGACCACGAGCATCAGCGCGCTCAGTATCAGTAGATCTTCAAACCAGCCGGCGTGCGCCAGGAATTTCACGCCATGAACGGGACTGAACGCGGCGAGGATTTCCGGGTGCTGCGCGATCTGCCACGCTCCCATTACGGCGATAACGACGAACCAAACGACGAGGATCGGACCGAACACAATCCCGATGCCCGAGGTTCCCTTGAACTGAATCGCAAATAGCGCAGCCAGCAGTCCGACCGTGACCGGGATGACGACACCGGCCAAAGCCGGGGTCGCGACCTGCAGCCCTTCGACCGCAGAAAGCACGCTGATCGCGGGCGTGATCATGCCGTCGCCGAACAGCAGCCCCGCGCCAAGCATCAGCGCCCACAGCACGACCGTTGTGCCGCGTTTCTTGTCGCCGTGGAGCAAGCCGTAAAGTGCGAACAGGCCACCCTCGCCGTCGTTCCGCGCACGCAACACTAGAATGGCGTATTTGATCGCCACAATGACCGTGATCGTCCATATCACCAGCGACACGCCGCCAAGGACATCGGCCGGCGTTTGCCCGGCGCCGGCGCGACCGAGGAAGAGCTGGTCCATCGCATAAAGCGGCGAGGTCCCGATGTCGCCGTACACAATGCCGAGTGCGCCGATACTCAGCGCAGCAAAACTGCCGCGCGGCGCATGCGACGGCGCCCCGACATGTTTCGCAGATATTTCAGCGACGGGGGTATGCAGGTTCGAACCCTTCGTAAACGAGTACCCGGACGAGAAACCCTACTATTTGCCGATGGGCACCAGCGCCTTGATATATCTCAATGTTCGCTAGCCTGGGGCCGGATCCATTCGGAGGCCGCTCGACCGCGGCCGGCCCGCCCACATAAACTCATAACCGGCGGGTGCGATGGCTGCGCACGGAACTTCACGGAAACGACGTCACGCACTCGCCATCGTTCCCGCGCGGCCCTTGAAAATTCGGCCGCGCTGGCCCAGACTGAAAGAATAAAGCGATTTCCTATGGAGGAATACATGTCCGAGACCGCCACCAAGACCGCCGGCGTCGATGCGCCGCCCAAGTTCGAGTCGTTTCATCACGTCAGCATTCCGTGCCGCGATCTTGAGGAAGGCATTCGGTTCTATACCGAAGTGATGGGCGGCAGGGTTCGGGTGAAAGAGCCGTATTTCGCCTCAATCCAGGTCGCCGACGCGGCCATCGGCATCGGCGCGGAGGGTTGTTCATACGTTGAACGCAGCGCCGAATATCCGCATTTTGCGTTCCATGCCGGCGGCGAGGAATTGTTGCAAATGAAGGAATGGCTAAAGCGCTGCGGCATACCGAGCACGATTTTCTGGACCCGCATGGGTGTCGAGGCGCTGATGTTCTTCCGCGATCCCTCGGGCAACTTGATCGAGCTCTACTGCGAAAAAGGCTTCAAGGGCGCCGACAAGCTGCCGCGCGGACCGGCACGCGGCCACGGCCGGACTGTGAACGTCGACGAACTCTATTACGACAAGTGGCAGGTGCCGGCTTCGCGCTGATTGCGCCGAGTAAGCCGCGTTTCAACCCCGGGGCGGCGATGCCGAGCCCGGGGGATCTCGTTATTTGCAAGTCGGCGACGCCATGCGGCTGCCGCGGAGCTGACCGCGCCCAAAAGTCACACACAGCGGACACCTTCGCGGTCCATTGAACTTGCCCCCCGAAGCGTCTAGTCTTCACCTAAGAAACTTGTTTCCAAGGGAGGAATTCGCAATGTCCACGTTCGCCCCCCGTGCGGCATCGTTTATCTGGTCGCCAATCCTCGCTCTCGGCAGCGGCCTTGTTTTGCTGCTGGCACTCACCGCCCTGCCGCTTCGCGCCGAAGATGCTCCGGTTCGCATCGGCTTTTCGATGGCGCGCACCGGGCCAAATGCAGTCGCCGCGCAAGGCAGCGTCGAAGCCAACTACACCTTGTGGTCCGAGCAAGCCAACGCCGCCGGCGGCCTCAACGTCAAAGGACAAAAACGCAAAGTCGAACTGATCGGCTACGACGACCAGAGCGACGTCGAGACGTCAGTGCGCACCTACGAAAAGCTGATGGCCGACGACAAGGTCGATTTGATCCTGCCGCCGTGGGGATCGAACTTCGCGTTTGCCATCGGGCCGCTGGCGAACAAATACGGCTATCCGTTCCTGTCGACCACAGGCAGCCCGAAGAAGCTGCTCGACATGAAGATGCCCTACTTCTTCGGTGCGTCCTGGACGTCCGAGCAATCGACCAGAGCGCTGGTCGATCTGATGGCAGCGCAGCATGTCAAGACCGTCGCCATCGGCTACATGGACGACCTGTTCGGCCTCGAGCGGTATAACCTGATGGTGCCGATGCTCAAGGAGCGCGGCATCACCGTGGTCGGCGAAAAAAGCTTCCCGGCGAACACCAAAGATCTCTCGGTGGTGCTCAAGGACTTCAAGGCCAAGGAACCGGATGCCCTCGTCGGCCTGACCTATCCCGCCGAAAGCTTCCTGATGACGACGCAGACGAAGGAAATCGGCTTTAATCCGAAACTGTTCTACGTCGCCATCGGCCCGGCATTTCCGTTCTTCAAGCAGCGCTTCGGCGACGCCGCGGACGGCATGATCGGTTTCGGCACCTGGACCCCAAGCGAGGGGCCGATGCAGCAGAACTACCGCGACGCTTACATGAAGCGCTTCAACAAGGAACCTGACCGCGACACCACCGGGTTTGTCTGGTCGAGCTTGCAGGTTCTGCAAGAGGCGGTGGAAAATGCCGGGCTCGATCGCAAGGCGATCCGCGACTACATCGCCTCGCACGAGTTCACAACGTTGCTCGGCAAGATATCCTATAAGGATGGCATGCTGGCTCGAAATAGCGGCACGGTCAGTCAGTGGCAAAACGGCAGCTACGAGCTGATCTGGCCGGTTGCGAGTGCGACCAAGCCGCCGCTTTACCCGAAGCCGGAGTGGAAATAATTCCGGTTTCGCGGCATCGTATCGCGCAAGCGTATAAAGACTAGCCAGGGCGCGATCCGCCGGCCACCGGCGGATCGCGGCTTGGCGCCTAGCGACCAAGAATCTTCTCCGAGCAGAGCAAAAAGGCGAGGCGAGGCATGGCGGCCCTATTCGCTTCTCCCTCGCTGTTTGCCGACCTCGTTGTAAACGGCCTTCTCCTCGGCGGCCTCTACGCGATCATCGCGATGGGGCTGAACCTGCAATACGGCATGCTGCGCATCCTGAACATCGCGCACGGCGAGTTCCTGATGATCGGCGCCTTCATCACCTACACGCTCAAAGTTGCAACCAGCGCCAGCCCATTGTGGTTTCTCCCGGTCTCGGCGGCAGCGATGTTCGCGCTGGGCCTTCTGCTGCACGCCACCATTTTCCGGCGGCTGTCGGCGATTTCCCCCAACCTCGATGTGATGGAGGAAAAGAGCCTGATCGTCGGCTTCGGCCTGCTGTTCATCCTGCAGAATGCCGCGGTGCTGATCTGGGGCGCCGACCTGCACGGCTATGACTTCATGACCGACAGTCTGCATTTCGGCGGCGTCATATTCACCGCCAACCGGCTGCTGGTGCTGCTGCTCGCCATCCTGTTCAGCGCCGGCTTGATTTTCGGCCTGCGCTTCACGCTGCTCGGCCGCGCCATTCGCGGCATGGTGCAGGCGCCGCTCGGCGCCATGCTGGTCGGCATCAACACCAGAACCCTGCATCCGCTGTGCTTCGGGCTCGGCCTGGCGCTCGCCGGGCTTTCGGGCTCGCTACTGTCGATGATCTATCTGATATCGCCGGACATGGGCACGCCGTATCTGATCACCGCACTCATTGTCATCACGCTCGGCGGTCTCGGCAGCCTGACCGGCAGTATGATCGGCGGCGTTCTCCTCGGGCTGGTCGAGAGCTTCGGCGTCTACTTCACCGACCCGTCACTCAAGATCCTTTTGTCCTATTCGGTGTTCGTCATGGTTCTGCTGTTGCGGCCGAGAGGCTTGTTCGCGCGATGAGAGCAGCCTTGATCTTGAGCGCGGTGCTGATTGCCTGCCTTGCGGCATTGCCGCTGATCGCCTCGACCTTCGTACTGTCGTTGACGCTATCGATCGCAATGTTTGCGGGTCTGGCGCTGAGCTGGTCGATGTTCAGCGGCGCGACCGGTTACGTCGCGCTATCGACGTCGGCGTTTTTCGGTATCGGCGCCTACACCTGCGCCATCCTGCTGGGTTCATGGCCCTGGCCCTTCGTGATAGCCGCAGGCGCGCTGGTCGCCGCGCTGCTGGCGCTGGTTCTCGGCCTGTGTGTGCTTCATTTACGCGGCACCTATTTCGCGATCCTGACCTTCGGGATCAGCGAGCTCTTGAAAAACCTGATCATGTACATCGAGAAGTCCGAGTTCGGCACGGTCGGCCGGCTGATGATGGGCGCGCCGCCGCTGTCCGTGATCTATTGGACTGTGCTGGCGCTGGCAGTGCTCGCCGCCGCTCTCTACTGGCTCGTCGCCCGGAGTGATTTCGGCGCCGCCTTGCGTGCGATCGGCAGCGACGAAGGCCGCGCGTCGACGCTCGGTCTTAACGTCAGGAATGCGAAGATCGCGGGATTTTGCCTGAGCGCGCTCATTCCCGGCGCCATCGGCGCGGCAATGTCGGTGCGCTGGACCTACATCGAGCCGCAGATCGTGTTCAACCCGTTCATCGTATTTCAGACCGTGCTTGTTGCCACGATCGGTGGCCCGACCCGGTTGATCGGACCAATCCTCGGCGCGGTCGTATTTGGGCTGTTGCAGGAAACGTTGCGGCTGAACTTCGCGAACTACTACCTGATCCTGCTCGGCGTGCTCCTGATCTTGTCGGTGCTGTACATCCCCAACGGCCTCGTGAGTGTCTTCAATTCAAACCGGGCGCGCTCGCTCCGGGGCGCGAGCAGCAAGCATGCCTGACGCGCTGGTCGAGCTAAGCGACCTGACCATTCGCTTCGGCGGCATCTCCGCGCTGTCGCGCGTAAACTTCAAGGCCGCGCCATCCGAGCTTGTCGGCATCATCGGTCCAAACGGTGCCGGCAAGACCACGCTTTTCAACGTCATGAGCGGGATCGCGCCACCGACCGCAGGCGCCATCAGCTTCGACGGCGCCGAGCTGACGGGGCGGCCCGCACATATCTTCAATCGCCTGGGCATTGCGCGCACCTTTCAAACAGCGCGAGTGTTCCGCAACTTGACGGTCCGGGAAAACGTGCAATTCGGCCTCCGGTTTCCGTGGCGCCGCGGCGGACGCGCGGCGGATGCACTGGCTGAGACCGACGGCCTGATGGCGCGCCTTGGACTTCTCGAACAGGCGCAGGCGGCGGCGGGCAGCTTGCCGCCGACTCGCCAGCGGCTCCTGGAGGTCGCCATGGCGCTCGCCACCAACCCCCGCCTCCTGTTGCTCGACGAGGTGGCGGCCGGTCTGACGCACAGCGAGGCGGAAGCGATGGCGTCTCTGATCCAATCCATCCGCCGGGAGCGGGACATCTCCGTCATCTGGATCGAGCACAACGTCAGCACCCTGATGCGCGCAGTGGACCGGGTGATGGTGTTGCACCACGGCGAGGTGCTGGCCGACGGCCTACCTGCCGAGGTCGCGCAAGATCGCGCCGTAATCGATGCCTATCTCGGCGAGACGAGTGCGGAGTAAGCCGTGCTGAAGGTCACGCAATTGAGCGCCGGCTATGATGGTCTCGCGGTGGTCCACGGCGTCGACCTCGCGGTTGAGCCGGGCTCGCTGACTGTTCTGGTCGGCGCAAACGGCGCGGGCAAAACCACGCTCCTGAAGGCGATCGCCGGTGTTATCGCCAATTGCGGCGCCGTCGAATTCGACGGCGAGGACATTACCCGCGCCTCGGTGTCCGATCGGGTGGCAAAGGGTCTCGCGCTCGTGCCCGAAGGCCGGCATTTGTTTCCGGATATGACGGTCGAGGAAAACATCGAGCTTGGCGGCTTCCTTGTTGGCCGCGGCGACCGGCGCCGCGGCATCGACAAGGTCATGCAGCTGTTTCCACGCCTTGCCGAGCGCCGCCGGCAGTTTGCCGGCACCATGAGCGGCGGCGAGCAGCAGATGCTGGCCATCGGCCGCGCGTTGGTCAGCGCGCCGAGGCTATTGATGCTCGACGAGCCTTCGCTCGGCCTGGCGCCAAAGATCGTCGCCGAACTGTTCAAAATCGTCCGCGATATCAACGCGTCCGGAACATCCGTTCTGCTGGTCGAACAGAACGTCCGCCAGGCAATGCGGATCGCCAGCTACAGCTACGTGCTGGAGCGGGGATCGATCGCGGCCGAAGGCTCGGGCGAGCGTTTGTTGCAATCGGACATTATCCGGCAGTCCTATTTGGGAACGATCTGACAGAGCTCTGACCAGTTGGAAAGTACTTTACTATTGAGAAACTTGACCTCGCACTCTACACTTCAGGAAACCAACGGGAGGCAAAAACAATGCAACTGGCTCAGACGCTGGCCGGCAATGTCTTTCAGATCGGCTATGTGGTTCCCGATATCCACGCGTCGGTCCGCTTCTTCAAGGATAAGCTCGGCGTACCCAACTTTCTGGTCAAGGAAGACATCCAGGGCCAGGAGCAGACCTATCGCGGCAAGCCCGGCGATTTTCGGCACAGTATTGCCTTTGGCTATGCCGGCGACGTCCAGATCGAGCTGATCCAGACCCTCTCCGGCGCGAGCACATATTCAGAGTTTCTCGAACAAAATCCGAAGGGCGGCGTCCATCACCTTGGCATCCTGTCCGACGACTACAATGCCGGCGTTGCCGACATGACCGGCCGCGGCTTCAAGCTTGTCCAGAGTGGACGCAACGGCGAAACGCGCTTTGCCTATTTCGATGTCGATCATCCAATCGGCACGCTGATGGAGATCGTTTGCCTGGCGCCACAGATCAAGGCGGCGTTCGAAAAGCTAAAACGCGGAGAAGCGTGAGCTGTCACCGAGCCGCGACGCCCGCCATCCCGGTTTCAATCGGTCGAATTGCGGCCGAGCTGATGACTTAAATCCGCGGCAGCAGCGCGCAAGGCGCGGCGCGCGGCGCTGTTCGGCCGCGTGTCCATGATTCCGTCCATACCCGCCAAATTGACGGTAGCGATAACGTCGCCGTCGATGTCGAACACCGGCGCGCTCATACCGATGACTCCCGGATGCATCAACCCGACGGCGACCGCCATGCCGTCCTTTTTGACTTTGGCCAACAGCTTTTCGACGTCGGCCATCGAGCGCAAGCCGGACCGCGCCGCCGCACCTTTGCGGTCCGCCAGTTCCCGGTCGATCATCGCTTTAGTCTTGCGGCGATCAAGATAAGCGGCAAACACGCGGCCGGTCGACGAGGTCAGCAACGGCGTCACCGTACCGAGCTGAACCAACAGCGATACCGGCTGCAGATTGAGCGCCTTGCGCACCACGGTCGGCCCCTGCGAGCCCCAGACCGACAGCGCCGCGGTGGTATCGAGCCGGTCGCGCAGACTGTCGAGCGTCTCCTGCGCAATCTCCACAACGTCAATATTGCGCATGGCGGCAAAGCCAAGCTCGGCGGCAAAGCGGCCCAGCATGTAGCGGCCGGAGACGCTGTCTTGCCGAACCAGTCCGATCCGAATAAAGCTGGCCAGATATTTGTGCGCTTTGCTGAGACTCATCCGCGCCTGCTTGGCGAGGCTGGTGAGCGTCATCGGACCGGACGTTTCGGCGAGCGCTCGCAACAACGCCGCGCTGACTTCAACCGACTGAATGCCTACGCTTTTCGTCGGGCTTCGCGCCATCGGGAATCTCCTTCCCGAATAGGTACCCAACTCATCGCGCCCTGCCAACGCCGGAGGGCGGACATATTCAACAAATCGTCTGGTATCTGAACTACTTCGCGGCTTTGCGCGATAGCGGCGACCAGCGCTCCGCCGCGGCGTCATCGGCCGTTTTGGCTTCGACCCATGCCGTGCCGGTGGGCGCCTCCACCTGTTTCCAGAACGGCGCCCGCGTTTTCAGGTAGTCCATCAGGAAAGAAGCCGCCGAAAACGCTGCCTGGCGATGGCTCGAGGCCGTCGCCACCGCGACGATGACCTCGCCGGGCTCGATCCGCCCATAGCGATGGATCACAGTCACGCCGAGGAGCGGCCAGCGCGCATACGCTTCTTCAACGTGCCGCGCGATCTCCGCTTCGGCCATGCCCGGATAATGTTCGAGCGTTAGCGCCGCGATCGGCGCGCCGTCCTCGTCGGCGCGACAGATCCCGGTAAAGGTCACGACCGCACCGATATCGGTCCGACCGCGCGTCATCGCCGCGGCTTCGGCGGCAACGTCGAAGGCTTCGCGTTGCAGGCGGATGGTCGTGGTCACCGACGCCATGGCTCAGCCGCCGGTCATCGGCGGAAAAAATGCAATCTCGCTTGCGCCAGCGATCCCCGTTTCGGGCCGGACATGGCGGTGGTCGATGGCGGCGCGGATCACCTTGGCATTCTCGAAAGCGTAGGCGTATTGCTCATCGCGGCCCGCAAGCCACGCCATCAAGCTCACCGACCGTGGTTACTCCCGCGGGCGGATCGATCTGCTCGTCCGCCCTGCCCACGCGCTCACGCACCCAGGCGAAATAGAGTAGCTTCACGCATCCTCCCGGCTCAGGTGATGCAGCCCCGCCTGCAGATAATCCCACCCGGTGTAGATGGTCAGCAAGGCCGAGAGCCACAACAGCATGACGCCGATGGACGTGATCGCCGGGAAGACGGCATCGCCCGCATCGCCGGCAATCAAAAACCCGACGGCAACAAGCTGAAGAGTCGTCTTCCACTTGGCGAGCCGTGTCACCGGGACGCTGACGCGCAACTCGGCGAGATATTCGCGCAAGCCCGAGACCAGGATCTCGCGGCAGAGGATGACGATCGCGGCGAACAGCGACCAGCCGTGGATGGTGTCCTCAGCGGCAAGCATCAACAGACACGACGACACCAGGAGTTTGTCGGCGATCGGATCGAGCATGCGGCCGAGCGAAGATTGCTGATGCCACATGCGGGCAAGATAGCCATCCAGGAAATCACTGATCGCGGCGGCGATGAAAAAGGCGAGTGCGATCCACCGCAGCCAAAGCGCGCCGTCCAGGATGCTTTGCCAGAACATGCAGCCGACGACGATCGGTATCGCAACGATGCGGCCGTAGGTCAGCACATTGGGAAGCGCAAGCGGTCCCCTGCGCAGCCGGCCTGTCGTCGTGGTTGTCGAATTCATGCCTGCACCTTAACGCCGCCGCGCCACGGCTGACAGAGCCCTTCCTCGCATGCCTGCTTTACGGCTTGCGCACCGGATGCCCCTGCCCGCCGGTCTCTAGGAGTGCTGATCACGCCGGCCCCTCGTGGAAAAACTCGTAAATGCGCCGCGCCGTTTCCGCACTGATACCATCGACCTGCATCAAGTCCGTGACCGAGGCGCGCTCGATCGCTTTGAGCGTGCCGAAATGATGCAGCAACGCGCGCTTTCGCGTCGGCCCGATGCCTGCGATTTCCTGGAGGCCGGCCTCGCGGAGATCGCGCATACGGCGGGCGCGATGCGAACCGATCGCGAAGCGGTGCGCCTCATCGCGAAGCCGCTCGACGAAATAAAGCACCGGATCGCGCGGCGGCAGCTTGAACGAGTTGCGCCCCGGAAGAAAGAAGGTTTCGCGGCCGGCGTCGCGATCCGGCCCTTTGGCGATGGCGACGAGCGGAACCTCGACGCCAAATTGGGCCAGCACCTCCCGCGCCGCATTGAGCTGCCCCTGCCCGCCATCGATCACCACGAGATCGGGCCAGGGCGATTCTAGATCATCGGGCTCCGGCTGGGACTGCAGGATTTCAATCTCTTCCTGCGGAAGAGCCGGCTCGGAGGTCGCAGCACCGGTTAACGCCGCAAGCTCGGCAATGGCGGTGGAACGCGGCGCCTCAGCTACCAGCCGTTTGAAGCGGCGCCCCAGGACCTCGCGCATCATGGCAAAGTCGTCGCCGGGACTAAGATCGGTCGAGCGGATATTGAACTTGCGGTACTCTTTTTTACGAAATCCCTCCGCGCCGGCGACGATCATCGCGCCGACCGCATTTGAACCCTGGATGTGACTGTTGTCGTAGACCTCGATGCGCCGCGGCACCCGCGGCAACCCAAATGTCTCGGCGAGTTGGCGCAGCAGCTTTTGTTGCGTGGAGGTCTCGGCGAGCTTGCGGCCCAGACGCCTCCCGCGCATTGGCAAGCGCGTGCTCGATCAAATCTTTTCGTTCGCCACGCCGCGGCACGATAACTTCAACCTTGTGACCGCCCTTGGTGCCAAGCGCTTCAGCCAACAGTTCGTGATCGTCAATGTCGTGGGAGATCAGGATCAGCCGGGGGCACGGCTTGTCGTCATAGAATTGCGCGAGGAATGCGCCAAGGATTTCGCCTGGCGAGATCGAGCGGTCCGCTTTGGGGAAATAGGCGCGGTTGCCCCAGTTCTGTCCGGTGCGGAAGAAAAACACCTCGACGCAGGCAAACCCGCCCTGCTGATGGAGAGCAAAAACGTCGGCTTCCTCGACCCCGCGCGGGTTCACGCCCTGGTGGGCTTGGATGGCTGAAAGCGCCGCCAGGCGGTCGCGGTAAATCGCGGCGCGCTCGAAATCGAGCGCGGCCGAGGCCTTCTCCATCTCGCCGGCAAGCTCGTCTTTCACGGCCTTACTGCGGCCGGACAGAAACG
Source organism: uncultured Alphaproteobacteria bacterium (assembly GCA_963831165.1). GTDB lineage: Bacteria > Pseudomonadota > Alphaproteobacteria > Rhizobiales > Xanthobacteraceae > BOG-931. Next base: position 213,455 of record CAWHPC010000021.1, on the reverse strand, counting down.
CATTGGCTTCGCGCACCAGCACCGCATACTCGTTGAAGTCGATCTCGTTAGTGCACGGCGCCGAGCATCGCTTGATCTGATGCAACAGGCACGGCCGGGTGCGGCTCTCGAAAAATGGATCCGTGCACGAGCGCAGCAGAAATGCGCGCTGCAGCGCGTTGACGGTGCGGTTGACGGCCCATACCGACGCGAACGGACCGTAGTAATGGCCGGACCGCGTGCGCGCGCCGCGATGCTTGAGGATTTGCGGAGCCCAGTGATCCGAAGTGATCAGGATATAGGGGAACGACTTGTCGTCGCGCAGCAGCACATTGAAGCGCGGCCGCAGCCGCTTGATCAGATTGGCTTCAAGCAGCAGCGCCTCGGTCTCGGTGCGGGTAACGACGAATTCGAGCACCCGGGTCGCCCCGATCATACGCTCGATGCGGGTGTCGAGGCCGGCTGGGCGCGCATAGGCGCGAACGCGATTACGGACGTTCTTTGCCTTGCCGACGTAGAGCACGTCACCGCGCGCGTCGATCATGCGGTACACGCCGGGCCGGGATGGAGCGAGCTTGGCGTAATGCAGGATGGCGGCGCGGCCCGCAGCCAGCGAACTATCGGCCGCCTCCGCGCTATCGTTGGCCAGATCGATTTCGTCCGATTGAGGAAGCGACGCCTCCTCGTCCTCCTCGGTGCTCTCGATTTCCGGCTCGACGTCTTTTTTCGGAACGTTCATCCGCTTGGTCGCTCGAACATTCAGCTGGCTGCGGTTTACGCTTTCGGTGCCTGGCCGCGTTTTGGTTGATTCAGGAAGTTTGCGTGGCGGGTGCCGCTAGGGCCGATCCCATTCGCAATCCCCATTCTGGGAAACGTAAGGTTTGCAGCGGTCTAGAACCAGCGGCGGCGGCAAGCAACGCCTCGATGTGGTGTGCCTGGAAAAGCGCGCGCGGCGAGGTGCACGAAGTCGCTATATTGTTCGTTCTTCGAAAATTATAAGTAATTTAACCATGACGAGAACGATGTTAAAACATAATTAGCTATAATGATGACAATTCACAGTCTAATTTTGCCACAATATTGTCCATATGAAGAAACGCTGTGTGTCTTTTCTACACTAGACGCAATGCTCGCCGGGAATACTATTCGTGGACCTACGTGCGATGGAGATCCACAGATGACGCGTTTGTTTGTTGCGGGCGTAGCCTTGGTCGCGCTCACCGGTGCGGCATTGGCGGCCGATCTGCCCCCGGGCGGATCGCCCTATTATTACAGGGCGCCCTACGCACTGCCGGCGTTCAATTGGACCGGATTCTACATCGGCGTGAACGGCGGCGGCGGGTTTGGAAACTCGGCGTGGGACACAACCAGCTCGTTTAGCACCACCGGCGGCTTGGTCGGCGGCACGATCGGCTACAACTATCAGATGGGTCCGGCCGTGCTCGGCGCCGAAGGCGATATCGATTGGAGCAACATTAAGGGTACGACTACGACGGGCGCTTGCCCGGCCGGCTGTACGACCAGCGATTCATGGCTATCCACCCTACGGGCGCGCCTTGGCTATGCGGCCGACCGCTTCATGCCCTATGTGACCGGCGGCGGTGCGTTCGGGAACATTAATGCCGCAACGCCGGGCCTTGTCGGCGGCGGCGCGACGAATGTCGGCTGGACGGTCGGCGCCGGTCTCGAATTCGCGATCGCCGGTCATTGGTCGGCGAAGGCGGAATATCTCTACGTCGACCTGGGCAAATTCAATTGCGGAGCCGGCTGCGGCGCGCCGTCCGACAACGTATCGTTCACCACCAGTCTGGTTCGTGGCGGCATCAACTACCGGTTCTGATCGCACTTCGTCGCCGCCGCCCGCGACACATTTTGCCGAAGCCCCGGGATGAAAGTCCCGGGGCTTTTTGCTGCTTCCCGTTTAGGCCTTCACCGCGGTCGCGGCGAAAGCCGGAACGCCGGCGGCGAAGCTATCGAGCCAGGCGACGAGCCGCTGATGCTCGGCACGCCAATCGCCGCCAAACCGCAGATCGCGGTAACCGAGCGCACAGGCGAGCGCGATCTGGCCGACATTGGGAAGCGCGGGGACGGGGGGAAGCGCAGGCGGCGCGGCTTCAAGCGCTGCAAGTGCGCGCTTCACTTTGCCGGCTTGATGGTCCAGCCATTTCGTTTCGTGGTGCTCCGGCGATCGCCAGCGGCCTTCGTAAACCGTCAGGATCGAAGCATCGATCAAGCCGTCACACAGCGCCTGCAGTCGCAACGCGGCGAAGCGTTCCTTCGACTGGCGCGGAATGATCTTGCCGCCACCACTCTTGTCGTCGAGATATTCGAGGATCACCCGCGAGTCGTAGTAGCAGCCGCCGTCTTCGGCGATCAGCACCGGAATCTTGCCAAGCGGATTTTGCTCACGGACGGAGTCGCGCGGATCCATGGTGTCGGTTGGTTCGAGCTTAACGTCGTTGAAGCCGAGCAACGACAGCGCGATCTGCACCTTGCGGCCAAATGGAGACGGCGCGGCAGAACGCAAGATCATCATGACGGCATCACTCGGTTCGTGGTTAGAGCCGTAGCGCAGAAAAAACAATGTTGAAAGGACAATAGTCTGTTGCAGCGGCCGTAAGCCGCGCTCAACCAGCGACGCACTCGCGCGGCACTGACTGCCTCGTCGTCATTAGTGAAGCATGATCCTTTGGGAAAACCGGGTTTCCACGTTTCCGGATCGTGCGACTAGCCGGTCACCACCAGATTGACCGCTTTGGGGCCCTTGCCCTTCTTGTCAGGTTCGACATCGAAGCTGATGCGCTGCCCCTCGATCAGCGACTTCAACCCCGCGCGTTCCACCGCGGTGATGTGAACAAACACGTCGCGCCCGCCGTCATCAGGCTTGATGAAGCCGTAGCCACGCTCGCCATTGAAAAATTTGACCGTACCGGCCATTGCCATCGAGCAACTCCTTCCCCGTGGTTGCTTCGCCGCCGGCCCCCACGGCGCGACGGCTTGGCTGGACATCCACACAGGCAAGGCTTGGGCCGCGTACGGCCTCAGTTTCTCCGCCGGCCCCCACAGGAGGCGGAACGTCTAAGCCAGCAACGCTTCAATTAGCCACATTTTTAGCGTGTGGAAAAGTGGGCGCTGACCGTTGACTACCGTCCCGCTGCCGCCCGGTCAGCGAGGTGGCACGGTTTCTTGGGCCAACCAATCGATCCTGCTGGCCGCCGACGCCGACAACGTCCAGGCAATCGCAGGCATAAAGCGCCGCAAATCGGGCTGTAACGTGTGCGGCGGATTGACGACGATCACCCCCGAGCCGACCAGACCGGCGTCGCCGCGCGGCGGGCCGAGCGTCAACTCGCAACGCAGAATATCCGGCACGCCAAGCCGCTGCAGCCGACGTGCCAGCACGTCCGGCCCGCTACGCTCCTTGATCGGATACCACATCATGTAGATACCGGTCGGCCATTTGCGGTACGCGTCTGAAAACGCGTTCGATAACCGCTCGAAGTCGCCCGTTTCCTCAAACGGCGGATCGATGAGGACAAGACCGCGGCGCTCCTTTGCCGGCACATACGCGCCGAGCGCGATCCAGCCGTCGATAGTCACCGCTTTGGCGCGGCGGTTGCCACGCAGCGCAGCGGCGAGCAACCTGGCCGCGTTCGGCTCGAATTCACAGGCGATGAGGCGGTCCTGCGACCGCAACAAACCTGCCGCGATCAGTGGCGAGCCGGGATAGAACCGTAACCCGCCGTCCGGATTGAGCGCTTCGACGGCTTTAAGATAGGGCGCCAGCAGAGTGGCCGGTGCTCCCTGCCTCCGCATATTCCAGAGCCGCTCGATCCCATCGCGCCATTCGCCGCTGCGGCTCGGCTCCGGACCCAAAAGATCATAGCGGCCAGCGCCAGCATGGGTGTCGATCACGCGAAAAGCCGCAGGCTTCAGCCGCAAATGGCCGAGGATCTGCACCAAGACGGCGTGCTTGTGCACGTCGGCGAAATTGCCGGCGTGAAACGCATGGCGATAGTTCATCAGCTCCCGCGCAGCGGCGGCATCAGCACTTGGTCCCTGCTGCAGCTGCGTCTTGCGATTTCAGCGCAATCACGAAATTGCAATTCCTTTGACAGGCAAATTCTGACCTCGGTCAACCGTTTCTTGTCGCAGCCGATTGCCATGCCGTTCGGCGAGAGCCCAGGATTTGATGCCTTGAAAGCCTCCTCGACCGCGGCCGGCGTAACGCTCAGCGGTTCCTGCAGATTGATATATTCGGGCGGGATTTTCACCACCGCACGCGCCTTGCGTATCGTTTCAAAATAGGCACGCGGCGCCAGCCCAGAGCAAGTCCCGTGCTTGTCCCACTCGTTGAAAATGAGATGCGGCGCCGGCATCAGATCAAGCATCGAAGACACGATGCCACGATCGAGCCGCGGCGCCGGCACCTGACAATATTCCGGGAATCCGCGGTCGTATTGCGGCCACAGGCCGTGGACGACAAATGCGTAGGGCCGCGCACCACACTGTGACGTGGGTGCACGCTCCCGTTCCCGGTCGGCGGCTGCGGCGCAGAATGACGGCGACCAAGACAGCGAGAGAACGTAGAAATCGAACTGGCCCGCCTCGTTCTGCCGCGCATCCTGAGCCGATGTTTGCCGGAGTGCAGCGGCGACAACAATGAACGCAATCAAGGTGGCGCGAACGACGAACGGGACCATGATACCCTCGCACGACTGCCGTTGACACGCCGCCACAATATGCGAGCCAAGCGAACAAATCAAGAACAAATTAATGCAGGATGCTACGGCGATCGGTCAGGGCGCGTGGGCAGCGTCAAAAGCGGGCGGCTCAACCGAACAAAAAGTGAAGGCCAACGGCAAGGCCTACAACGCAGTGCTCAAGAATTTGCCGGACAAGCAATACGATCCCAGGCACGGCGTGCGCTGACGCAAGAGCAACACGAACGGGGCCTCAGGGCCGCGCGGCGCGGCAGGCTGGTCCGTACGCCCAATTGCGATCGAGCCCGACGACGCAGAAATTGACGCCGAAATCCATGCCGATCATGCCGGTGTCTTCCCCGATCGAGTAGTAGATCGGGTGCCTTGCTCCGTCGCTGACCAGCGCCGTGCCGCTGCAGAAACGCCGCGGAATGGATTGCGCCGCCCAAGCCAACACCGCGGTTTCGCGGATATTCTCGATACCGACGATCTTGAGCTCCGAGTTCCAGAACCTTGTCTCTTTGGTGAGGAAATTGCCGATAATGCGGTCGAGCGCCGGGCGATAATCGCACGCCGGCATGTCGCGAAAATATTCCGGGCCCGGCAGCCAAAAATTCTTTTCGAACCAATTTGCTGCCCGTGGCTGCGACAGCGAGATGACGCTGAGTACCAGCCCCAGCGCTAATGACGCAATCCGAACTGACATAAACCCTCCAGCGCCTGCCACCCGCGCAGAACCCCGCAACCGTGCCGCGCCTGCGTTTGCCGGTCAAGAGTGACGGAACGCGAAAACGGACGAAGGCAGGCCAACGCGGACGGCGCATCGCGACGGCAGCGCTGGGCGAAATTCTGCGGAATGGCAAGATTTTAAATCTCGATTTCTTTTGATCGCAGATTTTCGCAATCACGCCGTGCGCGGAATCCATCGGCATTATGCTAACGTTCGTATGTTGTCGCGTCTGATTCGTTGGGCGCATGCGCAGAGCGATCAATCGGAATTTGTCGGTTTGTGTGGCCTTGCCGTCTGTCTGTCCCGCCGAGTGGGTGAACTGACAGCCAGGAGGGGGGTCATGATGGGCTGCAAAACCTGAGTTTCGCCGGCGTTTGGAACACAACAGTCTCTTGGCTCAGGCGAGTGGGCGGCTGAGATCCTCCGGGAAGGGTGGACATGGGCGAAGTGCGCCAGCTCGTAGCTTCTGAAGCGGCGTTCGGCCTGCTGGCTGCAGGACGGCTGCTGACCGGGATTTTCCCGCCCTGGGTACAGGATTTGGCGTTGCTGGTAGAGAACGTGGAGGCAATGCGGCCTCCCGGAGCCTTACCCGATTGGCAACCGGGCGCCGTAGTACGGCTGCCGTTCTCCAGAAAGATTTGCGCGGACGGCGAGACCGTCTGCAGCCAAGCGCTGATGGCGCTCGCGGACAGCGCCATGGTGATCGCCTGCTCGGCTGCCTGGAATGGCTACCGTCCGATGAGCACGATCGATCAGACCACCCATTTCCTGCGGCCAGTCAATTCCGACGTGGTCGCCGACGCGCGGGTGGTTCGTATCGGCAGCAGTACGAGCTTCGGCCGCGTGATGCTGCTGAGCGCCTCCGACAAGCGGCCGGTCGGCATGGTCGCCAGCGCCTATTCGATGCTGTGAGCTGGTTGCGACCGCTTTCCAATATTGCCGCAGGCCTCTAAGATCATTGTCCGTGCTGCGGAGGCTTGCGCAATGCCCAGAAATACCTTGATCGCAGTTGCACTGAGCGTGGCGTTCAGCTGCTGCACCGGCGGTGTCGCGCTCGCCGGCCTGTTCGGCCCGGGCCCCTGGTTCGGCTACCCATGGCCGTACGGCAACGATACCGGCGGAATCATCCCCTACAGGCCGGAAATCAGGGGCATTTACCGCGAATTGGCCGCCAGCTATTGCGCCCACTGGGGCCGCCTGTCGCAAGTGACAAGCGTGCATCCCAAATATGGCGATTACATCACCTTCGTTTGCATGGATCGCCCGCACGTTATTCACTAGGGCGCAGTCGCGCTCAACGCCAGTCGCCGATCAGGGCCTGAACGAGCGCAAGCCCCGCCACGGCGGCGGTGTCGGCGCGCAGAATGCGGGGACCGAGCGAGACACGCACTACTTTCGGCAGCGTGAGCAACGCGGTACGCTCGTCCTCGGCAAATCCGCCCTCCGGCCCAATCAGCACCGCAAGCGGAGAGTGCGGCACTCCGTTAAGCGCGTCGAGGGGGCTCTTTACCTCGGCATCTTCATCGCAAAACACCAAGCAGCGCGCGGGATCCCACGCGTCGAGAAGACGAGCGAGCGACAAGGGTGCCTCGACGGACGGCACCGAAAGAATGCCGCATTGTTCGGCGGCTTCGACGGCATTGGCCGCCATTCGCTCGGTGTTGACGCGCGCAACCTGGCCATGCCGGGTAAGCACGGGCTGCAACCGTGAGACCCCCATTTCGACCGCTTTCTGCACCATGTAATCGAGCCGCGCGGCCTTGAGGGGGGCAAACAGGTAGTGCAAATCCGCCGGAATGGTCTGGGCACGGGTCTTGGCACCGACGGCAAGAGCGGCCGCGCGCCGTTCCGCCGTGAGGGTTGCGCTCCACTCGCCGTCACTACCGTTGAAGACGAGAACCCGGTCCCCTGATTTCAGGCGCAACACCGTACCGAGGTAGTGCGCCTGAGCCCGGTCGAGCGCTACACTCGCGCCCTCCTCCAGCGGAGCCTTGACGTACAAACGCGGACTGCGAAAGTCATATCCGGCCATGGGAAAATATGAATAATATGAGCCGCTTTGCCGCGCCAGCAGGCGTCGTCGGCCTGCGGAGCGCAGTGTCGCAGCGGCCGGATTGCGAAGGCTCTGCCGCCTTGTTGCCGAAATCAACGAGCCTTTAAGCGCGAGGATCGAAGGTGCGAGTCACGGGAAGCGGGAAAGGACTTGACATGACGCGGAGCCTCGCGGCGCTGGCGCTACTTGTCATTGCCATGGGATCTCATTCTGCGTTGGCGCAGACGTCTCCGGTGCAGTGCAACGCATTTGGCGGCCTAAAAGACGACGCGGAGAAGAGGGCGATCGCAGTGCGCACCGCCCTCGAGCACAAAGCCGAGCGCAAGGACATCTGCTCGCTGGTGCAACGCTTCGCCGCCGCCGAAGAGACCGTCGTCAAGTTCCTCGAACAGAACAAATCCTGGTGTGGCATTCCGGAGCAGGCGATCACGGCTGCAAAAACCAATCACGAACGGACCTTGAAATTCCGCACCGCGGCTTGCACTGAGGCGCCAGCCGCCAAACCGCGGGTGCCAACGCTCAGTGACGCTATCGGCACCCCATCGGTCGACACCGGCAACAACACCAAGACCGGCCGCGGCACGTTGGACTCTCTCAACGGTAATCCGTTGGCAAAATGAGCCCGGCGGCCGGTTCGGTCGCGGATGCGACGGGCAATTGGGTCGACACCCTCGCACCAGCCTGGTCCCGTCCTTATCTGCGGCTTGCCCGGCTCGATCGCCTGATCGGCTCGTGGCTGCTGCTGTTACCGTGCTGGTGGTCGTCCGCCCTCGCCGCGGTCGCAGCCGACAAACCGATCCCAAGCCTGCTCCATCTGGTGCTGTTCTTCATCGGTGCGTTTGCAATGCGCGGCGCCGGTTGTACCTGGAACGACATCGTCGATCGCGACCTCGACCGCAGCGTCGAGCGGACGCGATCGCGGCCGATCCCGTCCGGCCAGGTCAGTGTTGTCCGGGCCGCGATCTTTTTGGTGCTGCAGGCACTGATCGGCTTTGCTGTGCTGATCTCGTTCAACGCTTTCACCATTGGACTCGGTGTCGCCTCGCTGGCGATCGTGGCGGTGTATCCGTTTATGAAGCGGATCACCTATTGGCCGCAGATCGTGCTTGGCTTGGCGTTCTCCTGGGGCGCGCTGATGGGCTGGGCCGCCGTGTTCGGCCGTCTCGATGCACCGGCATTCCTGCTTTATGCCGGCTCCATCGCCTGGGTGATCGGCTACGACACAATCTACGCTCATCAGGATCGCGAAGACGATGCGCTGATTGGCATCAAATCGACCGCGCTGTTATTCGGCGAGCGCACCAAACCGATGCTCGCGCTCTTCTATGCGCTCGCCGTCATTCTGCTCGGCGCGGCGGGCTTTGCGGCCGGCGCCGGATTGGTGTTCGCCATCGGCCTTATCGCCTTTGGCGCGCACCTGGCGTGGCAGATCGTGCGGCTCGACATCGCCGATCCCGACCGCTGCCTGGCGTTGTTCAAATCCGACCGCGACGCGGGTTTGATCCTGTTTGCCGGATTGCTGCTCGATGCGGCGCTGCGCCGGTTTATTTGATCGCCAGTGGGGCCGATTGCTATTGCGCGGTCAAACCGCCGTCCACGGCGAGCGCCTGGCCGACAACAAAAGACGCGTCGTCGGACGCCAGAAATAAAACCGCACGTCCGATCTCTTCCGGTTCGGCAATTCGCCCAATCGGATGCCGTGAAAGGATGAACTCCTCGACTTTCGGGTCCTGAAACCAGTCCGCCAGGATTCGGGTGCGCGTGGCTCCAGGGCAGACGGCGTTGATGCGAATGCCCTGGCCGATGTAGTCGAGCGCGGCGGTGCGAGTAAGGCCAACGACGCCGTGTTTGCTCGCCGCGTACGCGCCGATGCCGCGCTCGCCGACGAGACCCGCAACCGACGCGGTGTTGACGATAGCGCCGCCGCCGGCCGCCAGCATGGCCGGAATCTCATACTTCATGGACAGGAAGATGCCCTTCAGATTGACGTCGATGAGGCGGCTCCAGGCGACTTCCTCCTCGTCGGCGACGGCAAACCCGCTGGCGCCGACTCCGGCATTGTTGAACGCCACATTCAACTTGCCATATGCCGCGACGGCGCGCTCGACCATGGCGCGGCAATTGGCTTCTTGGCTCACGTCGGCGCCGACAGCGAAAGCCTCGCCGCCGGCGTCCTTGATGAGCGCGACCGTTTTCTCCGCGTCCGCCTCGTTTTGATCTACGACCACCACGCGCCCGCCCTCGGCGGCGAACAGTTGCGCTGTTGCTCTGCCTATGCCGGAACCGGCGCCGGTGACGAGCACGGTGCGATCAACAAAACGGCCGCTCATGGACGCTGTCTCATTTAGTTGGCGAGGTAGGCGCTGTGCAAAATGTCGGGATTTCGCCGCAGCTCGTCGGGCTCGCCAGAGAAGCGAATTCGGCCGCGTTCCATGACGTAGGCATGTTGGGAAATCCGAAGCGCGATATGCGTGAACTGTTCGATGAGCAGAACGCCGACGCCGTTGGCAGCAAAACTTTCCAGCACCGGCACCAACCGCGCAACGATCACGGGCGCTAAGCCAAAGGAAAGCTCGTCGGCGAGAATGTAGCGCGGCCGGCTAACGATGGCCTGCGCCAACACTAACATTTGCTGTTGTCCGCCGGACAATGTGCCCGCGCGCGCTGCAATGCGCGGCTTCAATTCTGGAAACGTCTCCAGCGCACCGTGGACCGCGTCGTCGAGCTCGCGGCGGTTCAGCGAGGTGCCGGCGACGCGCAGATTTTCCTCAACCGTAAGCTCGGTGAGAACGCGATGTCCTTCGGGCACGGCCACGACGCCAAGACGGCGCACATTCTCCGGGCGGAGCCCGTTGATCGGCTTGCCATCGAGGACGATCTGGCCGCGCTCCGCCGGCAAAGCGCCCGCGATCGAAAGAACCAATGAGCTCTTGCCGGCGCCGTTGGCGCCGAGAAGCGCCGTGATCTTGCCCGGCGGAATCTCCACGTCCACGCCGTGGATGACCGGCTTGCCGCCGCGCGCGACCGTCAACCCGGAAACTGACAGCGCCTGGCTCATGCGGCCTCTTCGACGAGGGTGCCGAGATAGGCGGCGCGGACCTTGGGGTCTTTGAGGACTTGCGCGGTCGGACCAAACGCGATCTTGCTGCCGAAATCGAGCACCAGCGTCTCGTGGCAAGTCGTTGAGATCAGATCTACGTCGTGATCGACCAGCAGCACCTGGGCGCCGCAAAAATCGGGAATACCCACGATCACCTTGCGCAAATGATCCGCTTCGCTCTCGCTTAATCCCGCTCCCGGCTCATCCATCATGACCAGCCTCGGCCGCGCCAGAATGCAGCGCGCAATCTCGACCAAGCGGCGCTCGCTGGCGTTGAGTGAAGCGCCGACCCGCTCCGCCTGACGAGTCATGCCGACGTACCCCAGGGCTTCGGCGAGGAGATCGCGGCGCGCGCGGCCCCCGGTCGGAATATTGTCGAGCGCCGCGGCGACGTTATTCCAGACCGTCAAATTTTCGACCACCTGCTCGGTCTGAAACGTGCGCCGCACGCCGAACGCCGCACGGCGGCTCATCGGGATGCGCAGCAGATCCTGGCCATCCATCATCACGGTTCCGGCCGACCGTTTGACGAAGCCGCTCATGACGTTGAGCAGCGTGGTTTTGCCGGCGCCGTTCGGCCCGACGAGGCCGGTGATTTTGGCGCCGATGTCGGCGGTGACATCGTTCAAGCCGCGCACGCCGCCGAACTCAACGGTGAGATTGCGGATTTCGATCACAGTTTCCGCTCCATCATGCTGGGCATCGCAGCGGAAAGCTTCGCGCCGATGAGGCGTCCGAGGCTGACGACCTGACCGGAAACGCCTTGCGGCGCGGTGATGAGTGCATGGAGAAGGCCGGCGCCAAAGACCATGGTCGCGAGATTGCCGTCGATATGCCAATCGGTGAGCAGACCCGGAACCGCCCGCAACAACAGGCCGGCAAAGATCGGCCCCGACCAGTGGAACGCGCCGCCGATCACAGTCAGCGCGAACATCATGATCGAGTCGCTTGCCGGAAAGGCGCGGCCGTCTAAGTTGACCGACATTGGCAGCCATCAACCCGCCGGCGACGCCAGCGAAGAAGCCGGCAATGGCGAACGCCACGACTTTGTAGGCGACGATGTTGACGCCCATCGCCACCGCCACCGGCTCGCTGCGGCGAATTAGAGCCCAGGCGCGGCCGGCGCGTGAGCGCTGGATCAACATCACAATGACGAAGCCGACCGCGACCACAGCCACCACGTAACGGAAATAGGCGCCATCGCTCGGCGCCAGCGGCGGGTGCGGCATATACTGCCGCACGCCCGCATATACTTTGCCAGTAAAGCCGGGACCGCCGTCGGGGAAGCCGATCGCATTGATGAAGACCTGAAAGCCGCCAGCTATCATCAACGTAATCAGCGCAAAATAGAGCCCGCGCATGCGCAGCGCCGGCAGACCGAAAATCACGCCGAAGATTGCAGCAGCGATGCCACCTGCCAGAAGATCGAACTCAAACGGAATGTGAAATCCGTGGTAAAGCCGCAACGTGACCCAGCCGCCGACGCCAAACAAGGCGTACTGGCACAGCGACACCATCCCGAGCTGGGCATAAAGCACGGCGACGCTCAAGCTGCACAACGCGATGATCACGACGCCGGTGAATGTCTTGAGCCAATAGGCCGACGCCAAATATGGAACGGCAATGGCGACAATGACGGCCAGGACTATGCCGACGCGCAGTTCCTGCCACAGCGTGCTCGGCGGCTGGTGGCTGTTGGCCACCGACCGGAACTGGTCCATGCGGCTCAACGTCAGGCCGCCGCGCTGGTACCACAGCAGCGCCAGCCCAGCGACGACGAAAGGCGTGGCCGAGCGGAACGCCGACACTTCAGAAAAGGGCGACGCGACCGCTTCGAGAACGCCGATCACGAGACCGCCAATGACGACGGCGGTCAGCGATGTCAATCGTCCGAGGATTGCGGCCGCAACCGCGGGAATGACCATGTAGGTCAGCGGAATGATCTGCAGCCGCACCATGTTGGCGAGAAAAATCCCGCTGACGCCGGAGAGGACGCCGGAGATCACCCACGCCCAGGCATCAACGCGAAGAACCGGAACGCCGACCAGGCCGCTGATCTCACGGTCGTTGGCAAGCGCCCGCATCGAGAGGCCAAGGCGCGTAAGATTGAGGAACAGGATCATCCCGACAGTGACGGCGAGACCTAAGCCGAAAGCGATCGCCCGCGTCGCGGTCACGCGCACGCCGAACAGCTCGAAGCCCAAATTGTCGGACGGCAAGCGCAGCGCGCGCGGCCATTCACCCCAGATGAACTCGCAAAAGCCGAGAATGATCAGCGCAAAGCCCAGCGTCGCCACCGCTCGCACGATCGGATCGCTGGTCGCGAGACGGGGCGCGATAAGGCGCCCGTAAAACAGCGCCAGCGCCGTCGAAGCGGCGACGGCGGCAATCCAGCCGATCCATTGCGGGCCGCCGGAATCCGCAATCTGCCAGGCGATCATCGCGCTCAATGCGCCAAGAGCGCCCTGAGCCAGATTGAGGACTCCGGACGCCCGGTAGAGCACAACAAGACCAACACCGGCGAGGACATAAACCGCGCCGGTGCTGAGGCCTGCAATAACGAACGGACTGAGATCGGGCATTACTTCAACTTGCTATGAACGAACGCCCGGCTCAATCAGCTAGATGAAGGTCCTTCTCCATCTTCACGATACCGGCCAAGTCGGGATCGTAGGCTCTGGAAACATGACTTCCGCGTCACGAACGCGCCGTCCTTGATTTCCGCCACCGAGCCGGCGTGAATCGCGTTGTGCTCTTCGCCGGGACCAAAATACCACGGACTGCACGACACGTCGGTCTTGAGATCCTTGATGTTGCGGAACGCTTCGGTAACCGAGGCCCGGTCGATCTTGGCGGGATCCAGTTTTAAGAGCGCGTTGGTTGCCGCCACAGCCGCCAGATAGCCGGCCTGCGAGAACGTGTTACGCTGATCGCTGGGCTTGCCGTATTTGTCGAGCACGGCGTGCCAGTTGTCGACATCGCCGCCGTGCTTGTCGAGCGGCTCGAGTTCGAGCTGGATGAACACGCGCCCGCCCTGGTTCCAATAGGGACCGATCGCCTTCGGCAAGCTCACGTCATAATGCGACGTCGGAGCGGTGATATAAACCTTGCCGCCCAGCTGCTGCTGCTCGGCCGCCGCGTAGAGCGGAATGCCACCTTCTTTCGGCGTGTTGAAGTCGATCGCATCCGGCTTGAACGCCATCGCCTGAAGGATCAGCGAGGTTGCATCCATCGAGGCCGGATCAAACAGAATGGTCTTCACTTCCATGCCGACCGACTTGCCATACGCGGCGATGCCGTCGCACGACCAGTCGCCGACATTCGGAATGTTGAGGCTGAGGCACACCATGCGCTTCACCTTCAATTCGTCGTGCAGGTATTGCGCGGCGCCGATGTTGCTCATGCGCGGCCCGCCATTGGTCGGTGCGATGTTCTTGGCGTGGAAGCAGTCGCGCGGCACGCCGACGCCCGCGATGACGAGCACGTTGTTGGTTTCGTAGAACTTGGCATTGGCGGCGCAATCGACGAAGCTGGAATTGCCGACCATGCCGACCACTTTAGTATCGTTGACGAGCTTGGCGGCAAGCTGAGCCGCGGTCTCCGGATTCCACTGGTCGTCTTCGATGCTGTAATGGATCGGGCGGCCGTTAATACCGCCATTGGAATTCACACACGCAAAGTACGCGGCAGCGGCCTGCGCCGAGCCGCTGAAATCGGCCGGGCCGGTTTTGCCGACGATCGCGCCAATTTCGATCGGCTGGCCGGTTGCGGCCTTGCCGTTGTTGAGGCCGCATTTCGGCGCATCCGCCGCCGAGGCCGGCGCTGTCGCCAGCGCCGATGCAAGCCCGGTAACAGCCAAGGCAAGCAACACCGTCATTGTCCGTTGCATTGAAAGCTCCCCTCCCTTTTTCGTGCGCGCATTTTTTCGCAAGCACGATTTACGCGTACTACGTGCGCGACGCGCGAGCAACATTATCACCGGCTTTCGCTCGCGCGAAGCGTTTGAGCGCAGTCGGGATGGCCGAAGCTGACTAAGAAAGCGGCAAAGCGCGGACACGATGGCCGCCGCTTTTTGTTCGCAAAGCGAACTTAGATGTTTTTGTTCGCAAAGCGAACTTGAATAGCGTTGGCCGCCTGTTGCGGCGAAAGGCTCTGGATCGGACCGGAACAGTACCGGACGAGAGTGCACGTAACACTCCATCTAGGCAACGACCTTGAGCATGCCGGTTCGCGCGTGACAGTTCAGATATTCGAAAAACTGATCGGCCGTGGGCGCCACGGTAACTTCGTGATAGAGGCGAAGTTTGGCGGCCGGCCCCAGGCGTGACAGGTACTGCATCGCCGCGCCGAAGATGCGCACGTGGGTCGGATGCGATTCCGCCCAGCGCTCGAGCGCAGCGAGGCTGTTCCACCAGCTCATGCCGTAGCTCTTTTCAATTGGCTGTCCGTCCCGGTCGAGAACCGTCATGTAGCGGTTGGCAAAGCATCCGATTGCCAGACCTTCGTCGCGCAGGAATTCCATGCCGGCGCGCAGCACCGGTTCGACGTCGTCGAGATACATCCGCCGCTCGGCGGCGTCGGTGTCGCTCCAGTCCTGGCCGGAGCGGATCAGACAAATATTCTCGTGCGGCTTCACCCGCACGCGCGCACCATCGCGAATGAGGCTCGGCGTCCCGGCGGGCGCCATTGGGTTCGTTTGCGAAGCCGGAATGCGGTCGCGCATGCCGCCCCAATAGGCGTGCTCCATCACCTCGCCGCTCAACGCGTCGGCAAGTACCGCCACACCTTCTGGGCGGCCGAGCGACGAGAACAGCGTTTCGTAATTGTCGACCGAAGGACTGAGCACTTCGAGGAACGTGCCGATCCCGGCGCGATGGTGATTGCCGCCGGTCCAACCCTCGCGCGCCGCCGGAATCCAGGCCTCGAAGGCGGTGCGCTCGTCCCAATAGGCGACGATCACCGTGTTGGAAAAGCCGGCCTCGTCCAGATAGCTGGCGCGGTCCCAATGTCGTGGACCGTTGGCGCGAGCGAAACTTGTCGCGAGCCAATCCATCGCCTCGCCCGCAGTCGGCGGGGCGGCGCCGGCGTATTGGAGGCCGAAATAGGCCATCACCACCTGTTCGACCGCGGGTCGGTGCCGCGCGACGAACGATGGATAAGGCGGCTTGTAGTCGTCCGGCACGCGCCGATGACGGGTCCGCGTTACCTGGAGATGCGCCGGGATTGCCGATTCCACGGCCTGGCTCACTCCGCAGCAGCTTGCGTCAGCGTGAAGGCGGCAAGACTTGGCGATGCGGAAGGTTTGGTCGCGGGCTCCCGCCTCCGCCTCCTGATCGACCGGCAGCGCCAATGTCTCAACGCGGTTCGCCGGGCGATTGTTGAACAAAAGCCGCGTCACGTCCGGACGGGCGTAGTGTCCGGCCGGATCGGCCGCGGCTTTCGCCACCGAAATCATGCCGAGGTCGATATCGGCGTAGAGCAAACCCTCCTGATCGGGCGGCAACGGCTTCGCGAGCGGTGCGCCATCGGGACCGTAGATCACCGCGAAGCCGCCGCCGACGTGAAGGAATTGATGCTTCTCGGGCGAGTCGCACAATTCATCGATCATCGCCTGCGAGACGGTCGCGCACGGCGCGATCACGAAGCACGATCCCTCCACCGCGTAGATTTTGCTCGCCGCATTGTTGACCTCGGGGCCAAGCGCGTGGGCAAACGGATCGTAGAGCGAGAAGCTCGGCCAGGCCGCGATGTGAACCTGCTCGTTCTGGGCGTACATCGCGTACTTCGACAGCGGCTGCAGGTGCTCCCAACAGCACAGTGCGCCGAGCCGGCCGATATCGAGCTGATGAACCGCAAGGTGCGAGCCATCGCCTTCGCCGAACACCGTTCGTTCGGCGTGCGTGGGTTTCAGCTTCCGGCGCTTTGCGATGGTCTCGCCATCCGGCCCGATGATCCATTGGGCAATATAAAGACTGCCGCCGTCGCGCTCCGAGAGCCCGAGCGCGACAAACATCTTGTTGCGCTTGGCGGCAGCGCGCAGCCGGTCGGCTTCCGGCGTGTCGTATTGCAGCGAGTTATCGAAATAGCGCGAGACGAAACCGCGCATGATCGCCCAGGCCGGCGCACCGAGCCAGATCCACCACGGATAACCGGGGATCCAGGTCTCAGGAAAAGCGATGAGCCGCGCGCCGGCGGCGCCGGCCTCGTCGATCAGCCGCACGGCCTTTTCAATCGAGGCATCGAGGTCGAGAAAAGCCGGCGCCGCCTGCACCGCCGCCACTTTGAACTTCGGATGCGTTGCTGCCATGGTCTGCCTCCCTTGCCGGTCCGGGACTGGTCGCGGCACGCGAAAACTTAGCAACGGCGAGGCTAGGCCCCCTCACCCTCATGCTCTTGGCTGGACGCGCAGTAAAAATTGGCTGGCGGCGCAATCGGAAAGACAGGCGTATCTCAGGACGGTGCGACGTGATAGTTTCGACTGCCGGTCAGTTCGGAAAGCGGGTGCGGTGAATGAAAACCGTCCTGACAACGACCGAGATCCCTGGGCGCAAGCGCGCCCAGTTCTGGCAAGACGCCGTCTGCGACACGTTTGTCGAACTCGACTGCCAGGTCCGCGCGGACCGGCCGTTTTTCGGCGAGCTGGCGACGACGCAGTGCGACGGCCTGCATTTCTCCAACGTCCGGTCCGAGGGTCAGATCGTCAAGCGGACGCGTACGCGCATCCGCCGTGCGCGCGAAGAAGTCATGCTTATCAGTTTGCAGGTAAGCGGCATTGGTGTGATCGCGCAGGACGGCCGCGAGGCGAGGCTCGAGCCGGGCGACTTCGCCTGCTACGACAGTACGCGGCCTTACACGTTGCGTTTTAATTCCGAATTCGAGCAGCTCGTGCTGCACATGCCGCGCGACGCCATGGTGCGGCGGATCGGCCGAACCGAAGCGTGGACCGCGCGGCGCGTCGAGGCCGCCAGCCCGGTCGGATCGCTGGTGCTGCCGTTCGTCCGCCGGACCGCTGCCGTGGTTTCGGACGTGGCGCCGGCGACCGCGAGCCGGCTCTCGGAGACCTGCCTGTCGCTGGTAACGGCCGCCCTCGGCGAACGGCTGGGCGATGGGACCGCGGGTCAAAGCTCTGGGCGCACGGCGTTGACCTTCCGAGCCAAGGCGGTCATCGAGAGCAACCTGCACGACCACGGCCTGAATACAGAAAAGATCGCCGCGTTTTTGTTTATTTCGCCGCGCTATTTGCAGGACCTGTTCCATGCCGAGCAAACAACGGTGAGCGACTGGATCTGGAAGCGGCGGCTTGAAAAGAGCCGGCGGGATTTGGCCGACCCGATGCGGGCGTACGACAGCATTGCGCAAATCGCGCTCGCCTGCGGCTTCACCGATTTTGGTCATTTCAGCCGGCGCTTCAAAGATGCATTCGGCGTTCCCCCGCGCGAGTATCGCGCGGCGCAGCGAGGCGCATCTTTCAGATAAGCCGCGAGGTGTTCGGTAATCGAACGGACACGGCTCGCAACCAAGCAGCCTCACCGCATTCCCTGCCACAGTGCTATCCTCTCGCGACAAACGAGAAGGGGGAGGAGGCACAATGAAATCGGCGCAACTGTTCGACGTGAGCGGGCTCGCGACGATCGTCACCGGCGCGGCCAGCGGGATCGGCTTGGCCTATGCGGAGGTCATGGCCGACAACGGCGCGCGGGTAACGTTATTGGACAAAGACAAGGCTTCGCTTGACGCCGCGGTGCGCCGGCTGGCCGACCGGGGCGGCGACGCACGCGCCCAGGTTCTCGATGTCACCGATCGGCCAGCGTTACGCAAAGCCGTCGATGCCGCAGCCAGCCATTACGGCAAGCTCGATGTCGCCTTTGCTAACGTCGGCATTGATTCACCACCGGGCTTTCTCGGCCTGACTGGCGAACGAGTGCCCGACGGCGCGTTCGAGAATGTTTCGGACGAGCGCTGGGACCAGGTCATAGCGACCAACCTGACCTCCATCTACTCGACGATCAAGGCCTGCGTCCCGCACATGAAAAAGAATGCGAAAGGCGGGCGCATCGTCGTTACGACGTCGGTCGCGGCGATTCGCGGCGAAGCGATTGTCGGTATGCCCTATATGCCGGCCAAGGCCGGCGCCGCGCATCTGGTCAGGCAAGCCGCACTGGAACTCGCCAAACACAATATCCTCGTCAATGCGATCGCACCCGGGCCATTCGTCACTAACATCGCCGGCGGGCACATGCGCGACCCAACCACCGTCGCGGCGTTCGCGCGCTTCGTGCCGCTGCATCGCATCGCCTCGACCGACGAAATCCAGGGCGTCGCGCTATTCCTTGCATCGCCCGCGGCCAGCTACGTGACCGGATCGCAAATGGTTATCGACGGCGGCGTATTGCTCGGCATGGCCGACTAGTTGATAGCGCCAAGGGGAGTCAGATTTTAAGCGCCATCCAGGTGTTTTTCGAGGAACGTGCCGGCGCTGCGGATCGCGTCACGTCCCTCGCTCAGCATGAAGCCGAACAGATGCCAGACATGCGGCATGTTCGGCCAGATTTCGAGGCGCGTTGACACATCCGCAGCGCCCGCGCGCTCCGCGAGCCGCGTCGCGTCGTCGAACAGGATTTCCGCTGAGCCAACCTGAATGAGCAGCGGCGGCAAGCCGGAAAGATTGCCGGTGAGCGGCGCCAATTGCCCGCCGCGTCCGTCGCCTTTCGTCGCGCCGCGATACAGTCGGCCGACGTGCAGCAGTCCGTCCTGAGTGAGCGCGAGATCAGACGCCGCCTTGCTCTTCATCGACCCGCCTGTACAGTCGAGATCAATCCACGGCGAGATCGAAAGACCGGCAGCCGGCAACGGCAAACCGCCGTCACGAACCGCCATCATCGTCGCAACAATCAGGCCGCCGCCCGCCGAATTGCCTGCGAGAACAATGGATTTGGCGGGAGCGCCGCCATCGAGGAGCCATCGATATGCCGTCACGGCATCGTCGACCGCCGCCGGGAACGGATGCTCAGGCGCCAGCCGGTAGTCGATCGCTACAGCACGCGCCTTAGCGGCGCGGCCGAGCTCCCCCACCAACGATCGGTACCCATTGGCGGAGCCCGCCACGTAGCCGCCGCCGTGTAGGTACAGCAGAACGCGATCCTGCCGCACGCCTGGTGCGTCGATCGAAAGACCCGCCACGCCGCCAGCGTTCGCGGTTTCGATTTTAAGGTCGGGAGCGACCGGCACAGTGCTCAGCAAACCTTCGAAATCGCTGCGCACTTGCGCCGGTGGCGCCGCCAAGTCCGGGCCGCCCTCGCCCATTATTCCGATAAGGGCCTTCAACTCCTCAGCGCTCATGATCCCTTCCTCTCTTTTGCGGCAATGTGAGCGCCGATAATTGCGGGCTTGCGACGCTGTTTCGAGGAAGCTAATCGCGCAAACCCGGCCGATACAAGTGTTTGCTGCTTAGACTGCGCTTAAGCGGCGCCGTGTTCGGATGGGCCGCGGTCAACCCGCGCGATCACCGCCACCGGGCCGCCGCCGGGCGGCCCTTGGTGCTCGGCGCCGCCGGAGACATAGACGGCGCCGGTTCCCGACAAGCCGCCGATCAAGCCGCCGACGGCGGCGCGTGCGTGCCGCGTCGAGCCGACATCGGAATCATCCAGCATGGTGTGGCGGAAGCCGCGCACCACGCCGTCCGGCGAAGCCTCCGCCTTAGCGAAGATGTTCACTAGCCGATCCTGCATCCGCGCATCCGCCAAGCCGAGGCCGACGCTCTTGAGCACCTCAATCACCGACGAAAGATCGATCGAATCCCGCATCACGGCATGACCGATCACGAACGGGCTTTTCGACAAACGTGAATTGCCCATGACGATCACCACGTTGTGCATCAGCTCGATGCCGGCGGAGGCAGAGGCGACGGACGAATACAAATCCCAATTCTTCAACACCTGGTCTTCTTCGATCTCGGCCTCGATCTCGCCCAAGGCCCGCGCCACGCCAAGTGCCGACGCGCCGCGCGAATAGCCCATCGAGCCGTAAGCGCTGGTCGTCACCGTCTTGTGGCCGCGATGCAACGCCGCCTCGATCCGTTCGCTGGTCAGCAACGGACATTTGATCTGCACGAAATGCACGTCATGCGGATCGTCAATGCCGGCGTCGCGCATAGCAAGATGCACCGCCTTGATCGTCTCCTCGATCTGGACCTTGCGGCCGATTTCTTCCGGCAGGAACTCGCGGGTGTGGGCGATACCGATGCTCAGGCGTTTCTCACTCGCTGTTCCGTTAGCGGTGTCAGTTATCGTGCGAGTGAACACTGTCAGGTGCGGAGACAGAACTCCTTCGGTGCCCCCCGACATGACGAAGGCGATCTTGTCTTCGACCGCGCGCGGGGTGAGTCCGAGCTGCGGCGACAGCGCTTCGCATAAGGCGGCCATTGCGTATTCGCGGGTGAAATCGTTGACCCCGCCGTTGCCTTCGGTCTTGCCGAGCACCGCGAGGATCGCCGCCGGCGCGATCTTTCCGGTCTCGATCAAGCGCATGAGTCCGGAAACGTCGCCGGGGCCTTTGGTCGGAATGCGAACTACATCAACCGAAATTGCCCGCTCACTCATTCCGCGTCCCCGCTCGACCAGAAGATCAGCCGCCGCTCGGTCCAGCTGATTGCGTAAAACATAGTAATGCCCGCCAAAGCCGCGGCAAAGATCGCGGAAAACAGCGTCGCGGTTTCAAGGTGTGCAGAGGAAATAATGATCAGATAGCCGAGCCCCTGTGTGGCGCCGACGAACTCGCCGACGATGGCGCCGACAACGGCAAGCGAAGACGATATTTTCAGCGCCGAGAACAGGTACGGCAGGCAATAAGGAACGCGGAGCTTGCGGAACTCCTGGGCGCGGCTCGCGCCCAAGGTTTCGAACAGTTCGCGGTATTCGAGATCGGCGGCCTTGAGGCCTTTGACGGTGTTCACCAGAACCGGAAAGAAGCAGATCAGGATCGCGGCCACGATCTTCGACCACCAGCCGGTGCCGAGCCAGATCACCAGCAGCGGCGCAATCGCCACGATCGGCGTGGTCTTCACCGCAATCGCGATGGGGAAAAGCCCGTCTTCGAGGGTGTGGAAACGGACGAACAGGGTGGCGATGGCGAAGGCAAGCACGCTGGCAATGAGAAATCCGGCGAACGCCTCGATGAACGTGACCCCGAATTGCACGGCGAGCGAGCGGTCGACGGTCGCGATGATCGCGGCTGGCGACGGCAGCAGATACTCGGGAATCTGGGCGACCACAACGATTGCCTGCCAGGCGACGAGCAGGAGCAAGCCGAAAGCAATCGGCGCGAGCGCCCGCGACATCATCGGTCTCCCCTCACCATGGTGCGAATGCGGCGGATGATGGCGCCGGTGTCGGCATCTTCCGGCTCACGCGGATGCGCGCACGGCA
The DNA here is from genome assembly GCA_963831165.1 of uncultured Alphaproteobacteria bacterium. Lineage (GTDB taxonomy): Bacteria > Pseudomonadota > Alphaproteobacteria > Rhizobiales > Xanthobacteraceae > BOG-931. The sequence continues at coordinate 191,467 of CAWHPC010000021.1, read as the reverse complement.
CGGCTACGTCTTCGACGAGCCGGGCCGGCCGGCGCGACAGTACGATGACCCGATCCGACATGGTGACGGCCTCGGGGATGGAATGGGTCACCATCAGCACGGTGGTCAACCGGGTCTCCTTGCTCTGCCAGATGCGGAGCAGTTCCTCGTTGAGAACGTCGCGCGTCAATTCGTCGAGCGCACCGAACGGCTCGTCGAGCAGAAGAACGTCCGGATCGCACATCAGCGCGCGGGCCAAAGCCGCGCGCTGCTGCATGCCGCCGGATAACTGGTGCGGATAGGCTTCCGCAAAGTCGCCAAGCCGCACCAGGTCGAGCATGCGTAACGCATTCTGCCGTTCGGCCGAGCCCGCGGTATTGCCGCCGAACTGAATCTCGATCGGCAGCAGTACGTTATCGAGCGTGGTCCGCCACGGTAGCAGCAGCGGCTTCTGAAACATGAAGCCAGTCCGCAAATCCGGCTCCCCCCGCGTGATTTGTCCGCCACTCGGCTTGACCAGGCCGGCGATCGCCTTGAGCAATGTCGACTTGCCGCAACCCGACGGTCCCAGCAGCGATACGAACTCGCCGCGCCGCACCGTCAGGCGGAGACTCTCGACCGCGACCACGCTGCCGAAGCGGACGTCGAGGTTCTCGATCGAGAGAACTGGCTTGGACGGCGCGAGCGGGGCGCCGTCCAATCGATCGGTCAAGACGATCGCGTTCATGACGTCAGTTGGTCGGCATCGCTTGGGTGGTGAAGGCCTTGGCGACGTCGACTGCTTGTTTCTGAAAGCCGGCAGCGAGTAGCAGCTTTTGCGCTGAACTCCAGCCGGCCTCATCCATGTAACCGACCGGCTTGCTGTCGCGTGTGAGCAGCGGCAGGCTCGCTTTCATCATCGCCAGTTCATGGTCGTATGTGAGCTTGTTGCCGTACTTGACCGTGATCTTGGCCGCCTCTTCCGGCGCTGCAATCGCGGTGTTCCAGCCTTTCAACGTCGCCGCGACAAACTTTTTGACCAGTTCCGGCTTCTCCTTGAGCATCTTCTCCGTCGTGAACAGCGTGTCGGCATAAAGGTCGATGCCGTAGTCGGACGGGTAGATGACGTTGACCTCGAAGCCTTTTTCCTTGGCCGCCAGCACTTCGTTGATGAGGTAGCCCGGCCAGACGTCGACAGTGCCGGTCAAAAGCGGCGTGATGTCGAATTTGACCGGAATTTCGGTGAGCTTCGATTTGTCGATCTCGGACTTGGCGAGAACGGCCCGATAGATCAGTTCCTCGTTGCCGCCGATCTTCACGCCGACATTCTTGCCGACATAATCGGTCGGCGCCTTGATGCCGGACTTGGCAAGCGAGAACAGCACAAACGGATTGCGGCGGTAGATCACCGCCAGCGCGACGACGGGAACGCCTTTGCTTCGCGCAATCAGGATCTGATCGGCGCCGGTGACGCCGAACTGTTCGTTGCCGCCGGTCACCATCTGCACCGCGGGGAAGTCGGGACCGCCGGGCTGGATGTTCACGTCAAGGCCTTCGGATTTGTAGAAGGCCTTTTCCTTCGCCACATAGAAGCCGGCGAACTGCGCCTGATTGAGCCACTTCAGGCGAAGCGTAACCGCCTCGTCGGCGTACGCGGTGGCGAACAGACCGCTCAAAGCCAGCAAGAGAATGGATGCCATAACGCGCATGGTCGCTGCCCTCCTGTAGGAGCCCGGCAAGCGCGACTATGCGTTCGGACGAGTGAGCGTCACTAGAAGCAATTTCTGGCCGCAGCGAGCGAAAAATCCGCTCGCTCGCCGGAAAACCGTTTAGAATACGCGCCGTAGGCGGCACGAAACGCCGCTGCCGGAGGCGATTTTGAGCCGGCTGGCTGGAAAGAGCGGACAGCGAACGCGGACGCCACATGCGCGACCCGCGACGCGCAAAGTCGCTAATCCGCGCAAGCGGCTGCGGCCGCCGCGGCTTTTGACCTACGTCGACGCGGTGGCCCGCCACGGCTCGATCCGCAAGGCGGCGGACGCGCTCAACGTCGCCTCCTCTGCGTTGAATCGGCAAATCCTCGATCTGGAAACGGACTTGGGCGCGGCGTTGTTTGAACGTTTGCCGCGCGGCGTCCGCCTGACCGCCGCCGGCGAAGTTTTTCTCGCCTATGTGCGACAGGCGATTTCAGAACTCAAAGCAGTCGAGTCGCAGGTCGAACAACTGCGCGGGCTGGTGCGCGGGCAGGTTGGCATTGCGGCGGTCGAATTGGTCGCGGGTGAATTGCTGCCGTCGGCGATTACCAAATTCCAGGTCGAGCATCCCAACGTCCGCTTCAATGTGCGCATCGGCGCACCAGAGGAACTCGTTTCCGCGCTGATCGCCGATCAGGTCGATCTGATCCTGACCCACCATCCGCCGCCGCGGAAACACATCGCCATCGCCGCCGCCGCGCAGCAGGCGCTATGCGCGCTGATGGTCCACGACCATCCGCTCGCTAAGCGCAGCGAGCTGCATTTGCGCGACTGCTTGGCCTATCCGCTGGCGCTCGGCGACGCGACCTTGGCGGGACGCGCCCTCATCGAGCAAGTGCTGGCGCAGGCGTCATTCGATCTCGATCCGCGCCTTGTCTCGGATTCGGTCGAAACCATGAAGGCGTTCGCACGGATGAATCGCGGCGTCTGCTTTCAATTCCGGACGCCGGGCAAGGCGGTCGTCCCGCCGGGCGACATGGTCGCGCTGCCGCTGATCGATCCGCCGCTCCTGCACGCACGGCTCTTTCTGGCGACGCGCCGCGGGCGGGTGTTGCCGATTGCCGCCGCTACGTTTGTTGAAGTGCTCAGAACCGCGATGATGTGAGGTAGTGATTACCTGCGGAGATAAGGCTCGCCGAGCGCCCGCGGCGCGGTTTGCCGGCCGGCCAAGCCACCGACCGCAAGCAGCGCCAACAGATAGGGCAGCATGATCAGGAAGGCATTCGGCACGTTGACGCCGAGCGTCGGCAGCTGAAACTGCAAGGCGGTCGCCGCGCCGAAGAGGAGACACGCCAGCACCGTGCCCGTCACCGTCCACTTGCCGAAAATGACCGCGGCGATGGCGAGGTAGCCGGCGCCGCGAGTCATACCTTCGGTGAAGGTATGGATGTCGCCGATCGACAGGAACGCACCCGCCAGCGCCGACATGAAGCCGGCAAAGATCACGCCCATGTAGCGAATCCAGGTCACCGACACGCCGGATTTGTCGACCGCGCGCGGCTCCGCTCCGGCGGCGTGGATGGCAATGCCGAGCGACGTGTAGCGCAACACGATCGCGGTCAGGACGATGATGGCGACCCCGGCGTAGAGGAGCCATACCTGCTGGAACACGGCCTCGCCGAAGACCGGAATGTCGCCGAAGAACGGCGGGCTCCATTTCGCAAGGCCGGGTATTTGCTCGCGCGAGCGCGCGCCGAAGATTTCCCGATAAGCGAGCGTTGTCGCGCCCAGCACCAAAATGTTGATGCCGATGCCGGTGACGATCTGGTTGGCGCGGAGCGTATTGCTCAGCAACGCCTGCAACAGCGCGACCGGAAACACCCCGACGATGCCGATCAAAAGACCCGCGACCGGGCTGCCGGTTGCCCAGGCGCCGACCGCAGCGCCGAATGCACCGGTCAGCATCATGCCTTCGATGCTCATGTTGAGCACGCCGGCGCGCTCGCTGACCAGTTCGCCGGTCCCGGCAAGCAACAGCGGCACCGCGAGCCGCAGCGACGAGCCGATGAAAACCGCGAACAGTTCCCAGGTCATGCCCGCCGCCCGATGAAAAATGACGCGCCCGCGAGCGTCACGACGATCAGTCCCTGGATCACCATCACCAAAGCGGTCGGCACCCCGGCGACCATTTCCATGTTGATGCCGCCGGAACGAAGAAAGCCGAACAACAGCGCCGCCGCGATCACGCCGACGATAGAACCGCGTGCCAAGAGGCCGGCGACCAAGCCGTCAAAGCCATAGCCCGAGGAAAAACCATCCTTGAGCACGTATTGGTCGCCGAGCAGCATGAAGCCGCCGGCAAGTCCGCCGAGCGCGCCAGCAATCGCAAGCGCCAGCATGACCATGCGCTGGTAGGAAATACCGGCGCGGTTGGCGGCGACAGGATTGAAGCCGACCGCGCGCAGTTGCACGCCGAACAAGGTCTTGCCCAGCACGATCGCGGCTATGATCGCGATAATAATTGTAATCGGCAAACCAATGTGCACGGGAAAGGAATAATCGCCGGTCAAAAGCGGCAGCTGGGTCGATTCAGGAATTTCCAACGACTCCGGCAACGTCGCCGAACTGGTCATCGGCTTGCGCAGCAGCGCTGGCGACTGAACGCACCAGTACAGCAGCCAGACCGCGATAAACGACAGCAACAGCGTGCTGATGACTTCGTTGGTGCCGACTTTGATTTTCAGGATGCCGGCAATCGATCCCCAAAGCATGCCTGCCACTGCGGCGGCAATCAGCGGAATGACGAAGGGCAAACCCGCCGGCAAGCCGGCGACGTCGCCGTAGAGAGCGACCGCCGTGGCGACAATCCCGCCAACCGCGATCTGGCCCTCGCCGCCGACGTTCACCAGATTGGCCCGGTTGGCGATGACGAAGCCGATACCGACCAGGGCAAAGGCGATGCTGCGGTTGATCGAGGCTGCAATCGCGTAAGGCGAGCCGACAGTGCCGGCGACAAAGGCAGACAAGGCGTCCGGCACCGAAACACCGATGGCGAAGATCAAAGCAAGGCCGAGCAGGCCCGCGACCACCACCGCGGAGATGGAAATCACTATCGAAGGCCGCAGCCATGCGCTGATGTTGCGTTTGGCGTTCACGGTAGCGTCGGTCATTGCGCTTGCCCCGCCATCATCGCGCCGATCCGTTCGCGCTCGCTCGGATCGGCGGCGCAGTTGCCCATGATCCGGCCGCGGTAAAGGACGACGATGCGATCGGCCACCGCGATCAGTTCGTCGAGCTCGGAGGAAATCAGCAGAACCGCCGCGCCGCGCTCGCAGGCAGAGCGAATGTGGCCGTAGACCGCGGCTACCGCGCCGACGTCGAGCCCGCGCGTCGGCTGGGCGGCGATGAGGAACGTGAGTTTGGGGAGCGTTATCTCCCGCGCCAGCACCGCCTTTTGTTGGTTCCCGCCGGAGAGCGAAGAGAAGGCGATATCGGGACCTGCGGCGCGCACGTCGAAACGCGTCATCAGATCGCGGGCCGCCTGCACCAGTTCCCTGCGTCGCAGAAAGCCAAAGGATGTGAAGCCGTCGAGACGGTTGAGAAAGATGTTCTCCGCGACGCTCATCTCCACGACGCAGCCGACCGCATGCCGGTCTTCGGGCACGACGCCGATGCCGGCAGCGGTGATCTGTTTCGGGCTGAGGTGCGTAGTCTCAGTGTCGCCGAGAAAGGCCCGGCCTTCAGTCGGCGCCAACATGCCGGAAAGGACCGCAGCAAGCTCGCTTTGCCCGTTGCCTTCAACGCCGGCGACGCCGACGATTTCGCCCGGCCCGATCGCAAGCGTGAAATGGTCGAGACGCGTTACGCCCTGATTGTCGATCACCGTCAGCCCGTCGATCTGCACCGCTTCGTGCGGCGGCGTTTCGCTGTGCACCGGTTCTGGCCGGCCGCGCTCGGGCTCGGTCACGCCGAGCGTCGAGGCAGCGGATTTGTCGAGCGACTTGACGTCGCCCTGGATCATCGCGCGCACCAGCGCGTCGATTTCCTCGGCGGGATGGTTGGAGCGCGCGACCACGCGGCCGCCGCGCAGCACGGTCACACGGTCCGCAGCCTTCTTGATCTCGGCAAGTTTGTGCGTGACCAGGACCACCGCGGCACCGCTGGCGGCAACACGCCGGCACACGTCGAGCAGTGCGGCGATTTCGTCCGGCAGCAGGACTGCCGTCGGCTCATCGAGCACGAACAGGCGCGGCTCGCGGATCAGACACTTGACGATTTCCACGCGCTGCCGCTCGCCGACCGAAAGATCGTCAATCTTGGCGTAAGGATCGAGCTTGAAACCGTAATCACTGGCCAAACGCTCGAGCCGCCGCGCCCAGGCTTTGGTATTCACGAAGCCGCGCTGCTGACCGAGGATGACATTGTCGACCACGGTCATGTCATGCACCAAACTGAAATGCTGGTGCACCATGGCGATGCCGCTGGCGAGCGCATCCGAAGGGCCGGCCGGGCGATAAATTTCGCCGCGAAAGCGCATGGTGCCTTGGTCCGGCACGTGCACGCCGAAAATCAGATTGCACAGGGTGGATTTGCCGGCGCCGTTCTCGCCGAGAATGCAGTGCACCTCGCCCGGCATGATGTCGAGCGAGGCGTCGGAAACCGCCAACAAGGCACCAAACCGCTTGCTGATGCCTTGCAGCGCCAGCAGCGGTTCGGCCAAAGTTTGCGTGGGATCCCTCACCGCGAGCGATCCAGCAAGCCGCGTATTGCCGCGTTAGCCCTTAAGCACTTTGATCTTGCCCGCGAGGATGTCCTTCTTGATCGCGTCAAGCTTGGCCTTCTGCTCCGGAGTGCCGCCGCAGATGATCATATCCGAAGCTTGCGGACCCATTTTCAGGCCGAACTCCTTGTAGCCGGGCTTCCATTCGCCGCTCACAGCCTGATCGATCGCGTATTGCACCTGATATCCGACGCCGGTGATCGAATAGGCGACGTAAAGCGGATCGCTGCCGCACCGATCGGTGTAGCTGCCGATGATGTGAGTGCTCTTGTCCTTCGCCGCCTGTTCCATGCCGCGCAGGCCGAGATTGAGGATGTGGTAGTGGACGTCGGCGCCCTGCGCGATTGCAGCCAGCGTGGCTTCCTTCGACTTGGCGACGTCGTCGAAATCGCCGGTGTAGTTCTCGAAATATTTGATGTTGGCGTTGACATATTTCGCGCCGTTGCCGAATTCTTTCCCGGCGTTGACGATCGAGGGAATTTCCAGGCCGCCGACGTAACTGACGGCGCCGTTTTTGGACAGCATCGCGGCGGCCGCACCAGCGGCGAAAGCGATCTCGGCCTGCTTAACGTCATAGCCGGCGACGTTCGGCAGCGCTTCGGCTTCGTTGCCGCCGACGATGGAGAACTTCACTTTCGGGAAGCGCTTGGCGATCTTGTAGACCGAGGCCTGGGTCTGACCGCCAACGCCGATCACCAGATCATTGCTGGTGGCGAGATTGGTCAGCGCCTGGTCCATATCGGCGTAATTGATGTTTTCGATCATCTGGACCTTGATCTTGTCGCCGTACTTTTTCTCCGAGGCGACAAGGCCGTCGTAGCCGGATTCCATCCAGCCTTTGTCTGATTTTGATCCCGGAATCAGGATGCCAACCTTCAATGGTCCGGCCGCGCGCACGGCGTGCGGATCGGCAAGACCGAAGCCGAGAGCAATCGCAATTGCAGCACCGGCCAGTACGAGGCGTCGGGAGAACATGGACATTGGTCCTTCGCTAGAGGTGAACGACAACGTGCAACCTCGCTAGCGCGAGCAAAGGCCATGCCACTGACTTAAGACGTTGAAACGACTGGAAATAATCTCGTAAAGTCGGCGCGTTGAATAAGTATATGCTTACTAGTTACGCAAAAATTGCCAATATTGAAGGCACTTAGCGCGAATGACGGTGAGCACCCTTTGAAGCGGAATGAGAAATTCCAGCCGATTTCAAAGGCGTTTTCGTTGGCAGCAAAATTGCAAAGGAATTTCCGCGGACTAAAGCCGCTCCGCTGCTTTTGACGAAGGAGAACGGACAATGTCAGCCGTGGAAAAGCGCAAGGAAGTTTCCTCCGGAGGTCCACTCGGGTTCGGCTCGCAATATGTGTGGCACGCGTCCGCCGAGACGATCGACATGGCAATGCCGGCTCCGCCGCCGGTCCCGGTGTCGATCGCCTGCCAGCCGCAGAACGTGACCCTCGACCTGCACCGCACCGCCATCATCGTGATCGACATGCAGAACGACTTCTGCGCCAAGGGCGGCTGGGTCGATCATCTCGGTGCCGACTACCGGCCGGATCGCGCCCCGATCGCGCCGTTACAGCGGCTGTTGCCGTTGCTGCGCAGAGCCGGCGTGCCGGTTATCTGGGTCAACTGGGGCAACCGACCCGATCTCGCCAACATGCCGCCCAACCAGATTCATCTCTACAAGCCGCACGGCGTCGGCATCGGGCTGGGCGATCCATTGCCGGGCAGCGGCGCGCCATGTGCTGGAAAAGGATTCCTGGGCCGCTGCAATCGTTGACGAACTCAAGCAGGAGCCGCACGACATCAAGGTCGATAAATACCGGATCAGCGGCTTCTGGGACACGCCGCTTGACAGCATTCTGCGCAATCTCGGTACCAAATCTATCCTGTTCGCCGGCGTAAACACCGATCAGTGCGTCCTGCATTCGCTCACCGACGCGAACTTCCTCGGCTACGGTTGCATCCTGGTCGACGATTGCTGCGCCACCACGTCGCCTGATTTCTGCACCGAGGCAACGATCTGGAACGTCAAGAAATGCTTCGGCTTTGTCACCAGCTCCGAGGCCATTATCAAATCGCTCGCGGCGGTCACGGCCCGCTGAGGTGGGAATGGTCTCGGCATCGACAGCAGCGCCCGCCGATTTCGGCGCCTTCGTTCCGGACGGAATGTGCCGGCGCGAAGCCACCGCGCGGGGTGCGCTCGACGGTCTGGCTTTTGCCGTCAAGGATCTGATCGATGTGGAGGGATACCGCACCGGCGGTGGCAATCCGGACTGGCTTGCGCATCAGAAACCAGCCTCACGTTCCGCGCCCGTTGTCGAGCGGGCGCTCGCCGCCGGCGCCACACTGATCGGCAAGACTGTAACTGATGAACTTGCCTTCAGCCTTGAAGGACGAAATGTTCATCACCGCCTCATCAATCCGGTCTGTCCCGGCCGGCTTCCTGGTGGGTCCTCGAGCGGGTCGGCGGTTGCCGTGGCTGCTCGCCTGGTCGACTTCGCGCTCGGCACGGACACGGGCGGTTCGGTGCGCGTGCCGGCGAATTTTCTCGGCCTGTTCGGTTTTCGCCCGAGTCATGGGGCCATCTCTCTTGATGGCGTCGTCCCGTTTGCACCGTCTTACGACACGGTTGGTTGGTTTGCGCGCGACGCCGATACATTGGCTCGGGTTGGTGATGCCGTCCTGCCCCCTCAACAGCGCCCGCCGATCACGAATCTCAGACTGGCCGACGACGCCTTCGCGCTAGTCGATCCGCTGCTTTCTGCGGAGCTCAAAACAAAAGCCGCGAGGCTTGGCCCGACCGCGAGCGTCAGCGTCTTTGATGGCAAAGAGGCAGACTATTTTGAGTGCTATCGCGTCCTGCAAGGCGCAGAAATCTGGCAACGCCTCGGCTCCTGGATCACCCGCAATAAGCCTCGTTTCGCCGACGATATCGCGCAGCGCTTTGCCGGCGCGGCAGCAATAACGCCCGCCGAGGTCGCGCGCTATGAGCCCGTCCGTGCCGCCATCCGAAACAAATTCGACCTGCTAGTCGCGCATGACACTGCCATCGTCATGCCGATCACGCCGTGTCCGGCTTTGATCGAGAATGCGCCGGATGACACCATCGGCTCCTTCTATCAACGCGCGTTGACGCTGACTTCGCTCGCCGGTCATTGCGGCGCGCCGCAAGTCGCGTTGCCGCTCGGTCGATGGCACGAATGCCCCATCGGGCTCTCCATCCTCGGCGCGCGCGGCAGCGATCGCGCGTTGCTGCAATTGGCGACGACGATTGCCGCTGCGGCGGCCGCAATGGCCCCAGCATGACTTATGGTGATACCGATACGCGGCGACTTCGTGCGCTACCAGCGCGCCCGCGCCGGCGGCCGCGCCGCAAGCCGGCGGAAAGCCGCGAACAGATCCTGCGCGCCGCCACCCGCGAATTCGTCACCCACGGTTTTGCCGGCGCGCGCGTCAACCGCATCGTCAAGAAGGCGGGCAGTAACCCGCGCATGATCTATCATTACTTCGGCAGCAAATCAGGGCTCTATATCGCGGTGCTTGAGGAAGCGCTCGGCGGACTGCGGCGCCGTGAGCTTCAGATCGACATTGAACATCTCGATCCGCGCGAGGGGCTGCTGCAACTGTTCGATTTCATGGCGAGCTATTTCGAAAATAACCGGCACCTGGTGCGCCTGCTCTCGGCGGAAAATTTGCTCAAAGCCAAATACATGCGCAAATCGTCGCGGATTCCGGAAATGTCATCGCCGGTGCTCGACATGATTAAACAGCTGATCGCACGCGGCACCAAAGCCGGACAATTGCGCCGCGGGCTCGACGGCCTGCGGCTCTACGTTCTAATGGTCGCACTCTCGCAGTTTCATCTGTCGAATGGGCACACCTTGTCGATGATCTTCGGCCGCGATTTGTACGCATCCGCTTGGCGCGCCGATCGCGGCGCGGACGCGCGCCGCATGCTGACGGCGTTTCTAATGTCCTAGACCGGCTGCTCGTTAGTTTCGAGCGATGATCTCGTGCTCGCCGCGATGGAGCGTCGGCGTGGTTGACGGCACGCCAACACGGCGCCGCAGCAGGATGGAAGGCCGCCGACGCGCGATGGCGCCGCGACGGCGGCGACGCCAGGTCGGCGCTTCGATGCGGACTGCGCCGAGCCGCGCGAACGGCTCGCGCAGGCTGCCGTCTTGCTCGGCAACGAGGAGCGGCAAACCCAGCACGCGGCCCCAGGACTGCCATTCAGCCAAGATGTCGTCGCACGTACTGGAAGAAAACAGCGGCAGCGACAACGCCGGATCGGCGTGCTCAAGCACCACCGCGATGGCGGTCGGCGGCTCATTGACCGCGCCGGTAAGGCGAATGGCAACACCGCGGAATGCTGCGACCGGCAAATTCAACGCCATGCGCATGCCGCCGACGCAACGGCGTACAACGACGCGCTCACGATGCAGATCGACGACGCGCCGGCGCTCATCGGCCGCTTCATCTGCGGCTTCGAAACGCACGGGCAAAGAGAAGGGGTCGAGCCGCAACGCGCGGCTCGACCCGGCAGCAAACCTGCCGGCTTCCATTTGACGCCCCGAAAACTCGGTCTCCCGCCGGGCTGTTGCCGCCCGGTTGCCGCGAGGATGCCAGCGTGCGGTCGCAATCGGCTTAAGAACCCTGGTTAATTCCCCCTCTCCAGCCCGCCAAAGACATCCATGCTTGACGAGCCGTTGCCGCAGCTAATGCAATTCGCGCTTTCCGGTCGGCTTTTCACGCGGAGGACTGGGTTGAATAGCGCGATAGTGGGCCACATCTTCGCCTTGTCTTCCCCGGTCACCACGCATAAACCAATCGTGCTAGTTCCATGCCTTCACTCCTCGACCAATCCGACCTTGCCGATCTCGCCGAACGTCTCGTGAGCGCCGCTCGGCGTGCCGGGGCCGATCAGGCCGACGCTATAGCCGTGCGTTCGATCTCGCTTTCGGTCGACGTGCGCGACGGCGACGTCGAGGAATTGCAGCGCTCCGAGGGCGACGATCTCGGGCTGCGCGTCATCGTCGGCCACAAGCAGGCTGTCGTTTCGACCAATGATCTCAGGGGCGACGGCTTCGATGCGCTGGCCGAGCGTGCGGTGGCGATGGCGCGGGCGGCACCGGATGACCGCTTCGCCGGATTGGCCGATCCGTCGCTGCTGGCGAGCAAATTGCCGGATCTCGACCTCCTCGATCCGGAAATGCCGGATGTCGAGCGTGCTCGAAACGCGGGCCCGCGAGGCGGAAGCGGCGGCGCTAGCCGTCGCCGGCGTGACCAAGTCAGGCGGCGCCTCGGCGTCGGCCGGAATTGGCGGCATGGTGCTGGTGACGAGCCATGGCTTCCATGGCGCCACGATTGGCTCGCGCCATGGCGTTGCCATGACCGCCATCGCCGGCGAAGGCACCGGCATGGAACGCGATTACGATTTCTCCTCGACGCTGCACGCCGCCGATCTGGAAAACGCGCACGCGATCGGACGTCACGCCGGCGAGCGCGCGGTCAAGCGTCTCAACCCACGCAAGGTCGCAACGCGCCGTGTTCCGGTCGTGTTCGATTCCCGGATCTCAGGTTCGCTGGTCGGTCATCTTGCCAGCGCCGCCAATGGCAGTTCGATTGCGCGCAAGACGAGTTTTCTGCGCGAGAAACTCGGCGCGAAGATTTTTGCATCAGGCATCGACATTATCGACGACCCGCTGCGGCCGCGCGGGTTACGATCGCGGCCGTTCGATGCCGAAGGCATTGCCGGGCGCAGCCGTAAGCTGGTGGAAGACGGCGTGCTCAAGACCTGGCTGCTCGACAGTGCAACTGCGCGCGAACTTGACCTGCAAACTACCGGTCACGCGCAACGCGGCGTCTCCTCGACGCCGTCACCCGGCGCCAGCAATCTGCATCTCGCCCCTGGAGCCAAAAGCCCGGGCGAACTGATCGCCGACATCGAGGACGGTTTCTACATCACCGACATGATCGGCATGGGCGTCAATCTGGTGACCGGCGACTATAGCCGCGGCGCGTCCGGTTTCTGGATCGAGAACGGCGAATGCACCTATGCGGTCAGCGAAGTCACCATCGCCGGACACCTGTTCGACATATTCGCGAGCATGACGCCCGCGAACGATCTGGTTTTCCGCTACGGCACCAATGCGCCGACGGTGCGCGTTGAGGGCATGACCGTTGCCGGCCAGTGAGGCCGTTGACCTTGCCCAAGTAGCCGCGCGGCTTGCCGCGTGCGTGCGGGAAGCGGGCTTGCTGGCCCGATCGATGTTTGGGACTCCCATCAAGAATTGGACCAAGGGCGAGTCTTCGCCGGTCTCCGAGGCCGACATTGCCGTCGATCGATTGCTCTACGAACGGCTGGCCGGCTACGGATCGGGAATCGCCTGGCTTTCGGAGGAAAGCGTCGACGATCCTGCCCGGCTCGCGGCGCGGTATGTCTGGATCGTCGACCCGATTGACGGCACGCGCGCCTATCTTGCCGGCCAGCCGGATTGGACGGTGTCGGCGGCATTGGTGGAGAATGGCCGGCCGATCGTGGCATGCCTCTACGCCCCGGTAACGGACGAGTTCTTCGCGGCGATCCTCGGGCAAGGTGCCACGCGCAACAATGCCGCGATCGCAGCGACACCCGGAACGTCGCTCGCGCAAGCGCGTGTCGCCGGTCCGAAAAGCTTCCTTGAGCGGCTTGCCAAGTCGGCGCCGCCATTCACCGTGATGCCGCGCATGCGCTCGCTCGCGCTGCGGCTCGCCCGCGTGGCGCAGGGCGACTACGACGTCGCCATTGCCGGCGTCGACAGTCACGACTGGGACCTTGCGGCGGCTGATCTTTTGGTGCACGAAGCGGGCGGGGCGCTAACCGCCGTCGGGGGCGGAACAGTCATCTATAATCTTCCCGTGTTGCGGCACGGGATGCTCGTCGCGGCCGGTCGGGACAGGCATGCGGCTCTCGTCGAACTGTTTAGGGATGAACGCCTGGCGTCTTCATGAATCGCGTATCGCGCGGATCAAACATCATGGCGGACACCCTCAAACCGACGTCCAAACAGTTACTCCACCTTGTCTTCGGCGGCGAGCTGAGCAGCGTAGCGACCACGGAGTTCAAAGACCTCGACAAGCTCGACATCGTCGGCGTCTTTCCGAACTACGCGACCGCATACGCGGCGTGGAAGGCAAAAGCACAGGGCACGGTCGACAATGCGCAGATGCGGTATTTCATTGTCCATATGCACCGGTTGCTCGATCCAGGAAGCGAAGCGGCGTAGCGTTGAGAGTACGAATGCTGGGACGACGTACCGGGCGGTCACGGCGTGATCGTCTGAACCGGGTAAACAATCCACGCGCCGTTCGGCCGCGTCGAAGGGTCTGAACGTGCGTGTTCGATTGCCGCTCGCCTTGCGTCTGTACCGGTTTGCTTCTATCGCGGCGGCGCCGGCGGTGGCTTCGAGCCTATTGGCGTGGCGTTTGAAACGCGGGAAGGAAAATCCCGTGCGCCTCAACGAACGCTACGGCGTAACAAACGTGCCGCGTCCGGATGGCCCATTGATTTGGCTGCACGGCGCCAGCGTCGGCGAAATGCTGGCGGTCATTCCGTTGATCGAGCGCATCCGTGCGATGAATTTCGCCGTGCTCGTTACCTCCGGCACCGTCACCTCGGCTGCACTCGCCGAGCAGCGCCTGCCGGCGGGCGCCATACACCAGTTCATTCCGCTCGACGCGCCGCGATTTGTCGGCCGATTTCTCGATCACTGGCGGCCGGATCTGGCGCTATTCGTTGAATCCGACTTGTGGCCTAATTTGATCTTGAGCTGTGCTGACCGCGCCATCCCAATGATCCTCGTCAACGGCCGCGTGTCAGAACGCTCATTCAACCGCTGGCGCCGACTGCCAGGCGTGATCGCGGCGCTGCTCGGCTGCTTCGATCTCTGTTTGACCCAATCCGGCGCCGACACGCAGCGTTACGCGCAGCTCGGAGCGCCCCGCATCAGCAGCAGCGGCAATCTCAAGCTCGATGTACCGGCTCCGCCGGCCGATCAAACCACGCTCCGCAAACTAAAGTCGATCATCGGCACGCGGGCTGTCGTTGCCGCGGCTTCCACGCACGCCGGAGAGGAAGCGGCCATCATCGCCGCGCATCAGCAGCTGCGCGCCAAATGTCCGTCTTTGCTGACGGTCATCGCGCCACGTCATCCCGACCGCGGTTCCGGCATTGTCGAGAGCGCACAAGCTACCGGCCTTTCGGTCGCGCTGCGCTCGCGCGGCGATCTGCCGAGCGCCGATGTCGACATCTTCATCGCCGACACGCTTGGCGAACTCGGTTTGATCTATCGGCTGGCGCCGATCGTGTTCATGGGCGGCTCGCTCGCCAGCCATGGCGGCCAGAATCCGATCGAGGCCATACGGCTCGGCGCCGCGGTCGTCCACGGTCCGAATGTGTGGAACTTTGACGAGATTTACGCCACGCTCGATGCGGCACACGGCGCCGAAAGCATTGCCGACGAGGAAGGGCTGACGGCATGTCTCGCCGATTGGCTCGCTCATCCTGCGGCCCGCAAGGCGGTGGCCGATGCAGCGCTCATCACTGTCGGCAAGCTAAGCGGCGCACTTGACCGGACGCTGATCGCGCTCGAGCCCTATTTGATGCAGCTTCGGCTCGAACAGCGGGCTTCTTAGTTTGGCGGATTTGAAGGCCTTGCGGCGCCGGGATTTTTCGGGATCCTGCTTGGATGCGTGAGCCGGCCTTTTGGTGGCAGCCTGGCGGCGGCGCCCTGCTCCGTCCGCTCGCCGCGCTCTACGGTGCAGTCGCGGCGCGGCGGATGCAGTCGCCGGGACGGAGCGTCGGTGTGCCGGTCATTTGCCTCGGCAACCTGACGGTCGGCGGGTCGGGCAAGACGCCGGCCGCACTCGCGGTCGCGCGGCTGCTGCTCGCCGCACACCAACACCCGTTTTTTTTGACACGCGGTTATGGCGGGCAACTGGCAGGCCCGGTGCGGGTCGATCCGGTATCCGATTCAGCCGCCGCGGTCGGTGACGAACCGCTCCTCTTGGCCCGCCTTGCACCCACCATCGTCGCACGCGACCGCCTGGAGGGTGCCAAAGCCGCGCGGCGCGCCGGCGCGACTGTCATCGTCATGGATGACGGGTATCAGAACCCGGCGCTCACCAAGGAGCTTTCAATCCTACTGGTCGATAGCCGCCGCGGCATCGGCAACGGCCGCATCATTCCCGCGGGCCCGCTGCGAGCGCCGCTTGAGATGCAGATTGCACGCGCGCAGGCCGTTGTTATTGTCGGCTCCGGTCCCGCTCCCGAAGCGGTGATGCAGTGCGCGTCCCGGCATAACGTTGCGCTGTTCCGCGGCCGTCTCGAGCCGGATCCCGACACGCTCGCAGCACTGAAAGGGCGCAAGGTGTTGGCCTTCGCCGGCATCGCCGATCCGGAGAAATTTTTCACCACCCTTGCCGAAGGCGGCATTGCGATCGCCGAACGCGCAAGCTTTCCCGATCACCATCGCTACACGGCGGCAGAGGCGCAGGCACTGATCGCGCGCGCCGACGCCGGAAACTTGATATTGGTCACCACCGAAAAAGATCTTGCGCGGCTAACCGGCGATGCGCCCCTCGCCGAGCTTGCCGCGCGCGCCAGTGCGCTCCCGGTGCGGCTCGTGATCGACGAGCAGGAACAATTTCAGCAAATGGTGTTGGACGTTTTGAAGCAGCGCTAGAGCCGCTTACCGCTTGTGCGAGTAGGCGGCGCTGTGTCGCTGCAGCACCGCCTCGGGCGTGGCGTACGCTTCCTGCAAATCGACGCTCCAGTATCTGAGTTCTTCGAGCGGAATTGCCGCACCGGTCACGGCGCAACGCACGAACGCGCCCGGCCGCACGACGCGGAAATCGCCATCCAGGTATTTGACCTCGGCCTCACCGGGCGTCGGCGATGGGCGATCGGTGCGATTGAGCAAATGGACCTCCGTCGGAGCGGCCTTCCTTCCATGGCCGGCATACGCGGCAAGATAGTCATTCCGTGGGGCGGACGAAACCCACCCGATTTCAAAATCCCGCAAACTATATCCGCAAAAAAAATAGATTATGCCGCGCCGACCTTAGGCGGGCGCGGCACAATCACACACTCTCGTCGTCCGGGAGATCCTGCGCTTGGTGGTTTTACCAGCAGCGAGCCGGATGCCACCGGCACCAGCCGCCGCGCCAGCCCGGGGCATATCCGTAATAGCGGCGGTGGCCCCAACCCCAACGCCCGCAACGCCCGCGGCACCATGCCTGGACGACGTTGCCAGACGCGGCATCGCTCGCAACCCCGGTTGGCAGCGGCGCTATCGGCGCCGCCTGTGACACTCCAGAGACACCAGCGACGAGCACAGTCGCTACCGCAATCGCACACGCCGTTCGAATCATTTTTTCCTCCTTGGCGCGAATGAGTTCATCGAAATCATAATGCGGGTAGGTGATGTCGGTTCCGCACCGCGTGGACATTCCTCTGTGAGCAACGAAAAAAGATTTCAGAACGCCGCATGGAACTGAACAAATAGTCAGCTTCATGAACCGATGTTTCGTATCAGCAGGTTCGAAAAAACTAGCCGAATAAATTTCCCTGTCCGGGATCGTCGTCGCGGCGGCGGCGCCGGCGTGGCCGCTCTGCGCGCGGCGCCGTCGAGGTCTGTACTACCTCGGCGCGGGCGCCGACGCGGCCATCGGAAAACTCGATGTCCATCTGCATGCCGGTCGAAACTGCCGCAGCGGTGCGCAAGGGCCGGCCTCCGCGATCGCGCACCAGCGCAAAGCCGCGCGCCAGAACGCCGCGATAGGAGAACGCGGCCAGCAGCTGGGCATCGCGCTCGCACCGCGCCCAGCGCGCGTCGAGCAGATTGTCCATGGCGCGCCCGGCACGCTGGGCTAGCGCGCCGACGCGCTCGCCTTCTCGCGCAATACGCATGCGATGGGCCGCGACATTCGCCGCGACGCTGGCCCGTAGCCGTAGCGCAGCAGCGGCGTAACGGTCGCGGCGGCGCTCGACCTGCATGCGCAAAAGGTGCGCGCTCAGCCGACCGCCGATGCGGGAGAAGCTGACGCGATGGATGTGCGCATTGGCCCGCAACGCACGCGCCAGCCTTGCGGCGGCGTGATCGAGCCGCTGTCTCGGAATGGCCAAGACCTCATCGGCATCCGGCAGCGCGCGCGCCGCCGATCGCACCGCGTTGCGCCGCGCTTCCTGATTGCGCAGCCACGCCGTCAGCGCGCGCCGTTCAAAATTTTCGACGTCGATTAAAAGCTCCGCGCGCACTGGCACCGCCATTTCGGCGGCGGCGGTCGGGGTCGGCGCCCGCCGGTCGGCGGCAAAGTCGATCAGCGTCACGTCGGTCTCGTGGCCGACCGCGGAGATGAGCGGAATGAAGCTAGCTGCTGCCGCGCGCACCACGATTTCTTCGTTGAACGACCACAAATCTTCCAGCGAGCCGCCGCCGCGGGCGACAATGATCAGATCAGGCCGCGGCAGCGCTCCTTGTTCCGTTAGCGCGTTAAATCCCAGAATAGCGGCGGCAACCTCCGCGGCCGAGCCATCGCCCTGTACCTTAACCGGCCAAACCAGCACCCGGCGCGGGAAGCGGTCGGCGAGCCGATGCAGAATGTCGCGAATGACCGCGCCGCTCGGCGAGGTGATGACGCCGATCACCGCCGGCAGATACGGCAACAGCTGCTTGCGCGCTTCGTCGAACAATCCTTCCGCTGTCAATCGCCGTTTGCGCTCCTCCAGCAGCGCCATCAGCGCGCCGAGGCCGGCCGGCTCCAGCGTCTCGACCACGATCTGGTATTGCGAGCGGCCGGGATAGGTGGTGAGCCGCCCGGTGATCACCACCTCGAGACCGGCTTCAAGCTTAAGCTTGATGCGTGCGGCCGTGGTCCGCCAGATCACGCCGGCGATGCTGGCGCGGTCGTCTTTGAGATCGAAGTAAACGTGGCCGTTGCCGTGATAGCTGACTTTGCCAAGCTCGCCGCGGACGCGCACGTAACCGTAGGACTCCTCGATCGTGCGCTTGAGCGCGGCCGAGAGTTCGGAGACCGTCAGTTCCGGCAGGTTGAGCCGTGGTTCGTTCATCAGGGCCGTAAGTGCTGCGCGTCGCCGGTGGGGTCAAGACCCCTGGACTACTTCCGGCGTGATCTTGCGCCAACGCGCTCCCATGCTAAAGGGGCGGCGGCAACTTACCTTTGGAACATATGAATATTCTGCTCCTCGGCTCCGGTGGACGCGAGCATGCATTAGCGTGGAAGATGGCGGCGAGCCCGCTGACTGACCGGCTGTTCTGTGCTCCGGGCAATGCTGGAATCGCGCGCGAAGCGGAGTGTGTTGCGCTCGACGTCGCCGATCACTCGGCGGTGATCGCGTTTTGCCGCTCAAATGGCATTGATCTCGTGGTTGTTGGACCAGAGGCGCCGCTCTGCGCCGGTATCGTCGACGACCTTGAAGCAGCGGGCTTCAAGGCCTTTGGGCCAAACCGCATCGCGGCACAGCTCGAGGGTTCCAAAGGCTTCACCAAAGACCTCTGTCGCGCCAACCAGATTCCAACAGCGGCGTATGAGCGCTTTAGCGCAGTAGCTTCGGCCAAGGCCTACGCCCGCAGCCGCGGTGCGCCGATTGTCGTCAAGGCCGACGGACTTGCCGCCGGCAAAGGTGTAATCGTCGCGGAAACCCTGGCGGAGGCGGAAGCAGCGATCGACATGATTCTCGGCGGCACCCTCGGTGAGGCCGGCGCCGAACTTGTCATTGAGGAATTTCTGCACGGCGAAGAGGCCTCGTTCTTCGCGCTCTGCGACGGCACGACCGCGCTGCCGCTTGCCTCCGCGCAAGATCACAAGCGCGCCTTTGATGGCGACAAAGGGCCCAATACGGGCGGCATGGGCGCTTATTCGCCAGCGCCAATCATCGATCCGGCGATGAGCGCGCGCGTGATGGACGAAATCGTATTGCCGACATTGCGGGCGATGGAGGCAATGGGTGCGCCCTATAAGGGTGTGCTCTACGCCGGTCTGATACTGACTGCCGGCGGACCAAAGCTGATCGAATACAACGTGCGCTTCGGCGACCCGGAATGCCAGGTACTGATGCCGCGCCTGATGTCGGACCTCGTGCCCGCCTTGCTCGCAAGCCGCGACGGCATGCTGAAATCGCTGGACCTGCGCTGGTATCCGGACGCCGCGCTCACCGTGGTGATGGCCGCACGGGGCTATCCCGGCTCTTATGAGAAAGGGTCGGTCATTGAGGGTCTGGACGATGCCGCCGCGGTCGAAGGGGTCGAAATTTTCCATGCCGGCACAAAGGCCGAGGGTGGACAGATTCTCGCCAATGGCGGGCGCGTGCTCAACGTCTCAGCGCTCGGCAAGGACGTTCACGAGGCCCGCGGGCGCGCCTATGACGCGATCTCACGCATCCGCTGGCCCGAGGGCTTCTGCCGGCATGACATCGGCTGGCGGGCGATGGAGCGGGAAAAATAAGCGAGGCCCACGCTGGCGTTGGCCGATGATTAGAGATAACGGGAAAGCATGAGTGCGAGCGACCGCCAAAGCACTTTTTCCGGCATCAAGGAAGTGGCCGAAAGGCTGCGCTTCGACGTCGGACGGCTCGAAGCGTATCTGCACGACCATGTGAAAGGCTTTGCCGGCCCGATCACGCTCTCGCAGTTCAAAGGTGGCCAATCGAACCCGACCTATCTCATCGCGACGCCACAGCGGCGCTACGTGTTGCGGCGCAAACCGCCGGGCAAGCTGTTGCCGTCCGCGCATGCGGTGGATCGCGAGTTTCGGGTCATCAATGCGCTTTATCCGCAGGGGTTTCCGGTTGCCGAGCCGATCCTTTATTGCGCAGACGAAAATGTGATCGGTACGGCGTTCTTCATCATGTCGCATGTCGAGGGCCGGGTGTTTTGGGAACCGGATATGCCTGCTTCCAATCCGGCCGAGCGCGCGCAGGTCTACGACGCGATGAATGCGACGCTGGCGCGGCTGCACAGCTTCGATCCGGCCGCGATCGGGCTCTCCGATTATGGGCGCGGCGAGAACTACGTTGCGCGGCAGATCGAGCGCTGGTCGAGACAATACCGCGCTTCCGAAACAACAAAGATCGAAGACATGGAACGGCTGATCGCCTGGTTGCCCGCGCATCTGCCGCCGCCACAACCGACACGGCTGGTGCACGGCGACTATCGCCTGGACAATATGATCCTGGCGCCAGACGTGCCCAAAGTTGCCGCGGTGCTCGACTGGGAGTTATCAACACTCGGCGACCCGCTCGCGGATTTCTCCTATCACCTGATGCAATGGCACATGCCGCAGTCGGAAGCCGGCACCGGGTCGCTAGTCGGCTTCGATCTGGCCGCGCTCGGCATTCCCCCGCTTGAGGATTATGTCGCGGCATATGTAAGGCGCACCGGTCTCGATCCCCGGCCTTATCTGTCCGTCTACTCTGCTTACAATTTCTTCCGCCTCGCAGCGATCTTGCAAGGCATCGTTGGGCGCGTCCGCGACGGCACCGCAACCGGCGCCTTCGCGGACGCTAAGACCGAACTCGTGGGCCCGCTTGCCGCCAAAGCCTGGGAGTTTGCCCGCCAGGCCGGGGCGGCGTGACACGGCGAGCCGGATGAAGACCTTCGCCCTCGCGCTTGGCGGCGGCGGCGCACGCGGGCTCGCCCACATCGCGGTGATCGAAGCGCTCGACGAAATGGGCGTGAAACCGGTGGCGATTGCCGGCACGTCGATTGGCGCGCTGATCGGCGCTGCCTATGCCGCCGGGATGCGCGGCAAGGACATCCACCGCCATGTCATTCGCTTCGCGCACGACCGGAGTGAAACTACCCGCCGCCTGATTGCGTCGCGCGCCGGTACGCTCGCCGATTTGTTCGCTGGCGCGTTCGGCCAAGCCACCCAGATCGACGCCGAGAAATTCTGCGCGCAGTTTTTGCCTGAGGCGATCCCGGCCGAGTTTTCCGAGTTGCAGGTGCCGCTCGCGGTCACGGCAACCGATCTGCATCGCCGCCAGGAAGTGCCGCTGACGTCCGGGCCGCTCCGGCCGGCGCTCGCCGCCTCAATCGCCATTCCCGGTTTGCTCCGACCGGTCGCCATTGATGGCAGCGTCCTGATCGACGGCGGCACCACCAATCCCCTGCCCTTCGATCGATTGCGCGGCCGCGCCGATCGCATCGTCGCCGTCGACGTACTTACCGTTCCACCGACCGAGCGCGGCGATATCCCCGGCGCCTGGGAGAGCGTGATCGTTACGCTCAACATCATGGGCAGCGCCATCATTGCCGGAAAGCTGGCGCAGGGCGCGCCCGACCTGGTGATCCGGCCCAACGTCGCGATCTTTCGCACGCTGGATTTCTATCAGGCGACCGCGATCCTGCGGGCCTCTGAGGCTGTGAAGGCGGAAGTCAAAGAGCGGCTCGGCGCGTTGCTCGCGGCGTGAGGCGCGACAAGCAGACTGCGTTGGCTGCGCCCCTCTGAGTAAATCGATCGCGATCCTTGTCGCGCAAGGGCGCAGTCTATATTGTGCGCCGTCAACATTGGAGACTGAAATGGCTACAGGTACCGTGAAATGGTTCAATCCGACCAAGGGATATGGGTTCATTCAGCCGTCAGGCGGCGGTGGCGGCAAGGACGTGTTCGTCCACATCTCGGCCGTTGAACAGGCCGGCCTGCGTTCCCTCAACGAGGGACAGACCGTCGAATACGAGATCGAGAGCAACCGGGGGAAAGAGTCAGCAGTCAGGCTCAAGGTCAAGTGAGGGTTTTATCGGCGCGCCCGGCCGAACGCGCCGCAGCTGACTGTCGGACCTGTGGTGCGTGCTGCTCGTTTTCTGCGGAGTGGCCGCGGTTCTCGACGGAAAGTGACGCCGATCTTGATCGAATCCCTCCCGTTTATATCGATAACGAACAAGGACGCATGCGATGCAGCGGCAATCGCTGTGCAGCCCTTATGGGGAAGGTCGGCGTCTCGACGGCGTGTGCGATCTACGCCATGAGGCCAGACGTTTGCAAAGCTTGTTTGCCGGGAGATGACGCCTGTCAAATGGCGCGAGGACGCTTCAATCTAGGGGCGTTAGCGCCGTCCGGCCATGAGTATGAGCCGGGCCACCGTCAATAGGGCGGCGTGTTCCTGATCTGACGGCACGCCGCATTGTGCGAGTTTAACAACAGTAAGTTTAACAACAGTCTTGGCGGCCAACATCCCAAGAAGCGAGCCCGAGCCAATCGCACGCCGCCTCGAACGCCGCTGACATATTGCGAAGGTTTCACGAAGGCGAGGATCCGGCGCGGGCCGCCTTGTTCTCGGCTATGCATGACGGGGCGGTTTCTTTTGCGGTGCAATGCAAAACCGCCCCGATGTAGATTTTGCCCTCAACCGCAGACCCAAACGTAGCCGATGGGAGAGGCCCTCCAGCAACTGCCGACGCCGTAAGCCCACCACCGACCGCCGTACCAACGTCGTCCGGTGCCATACCAGACGCCGCCGTAGTAGCGGCCGCCCACGCGAGCCCCGCCGCGTACGCCAACCCTAGCTCCGGCGTGTACACCGACGCCGGCATGTACCGATACTCTGACGTGAGTTCCGCCATGCCCACCATGTGCTACGGCGTGGCCGCCAGCGTGCGCGGCGTGGCCGCCGCCGCCTTTGTGTCCGCCAGCGTGTCCTCCGCCGCCATGCCCTTTAGCCATCGCGTCGGCCGGGATTGCGAGCGCAGCCGCCACTGCGACAATGAGAGTGAGCTTCCGTAGCATTGCGTTTCCTCCCGAATGTTGAATTGTCCGATGTGCCAATCGATTGTGCCTATCAACCGCTATCCCAGGTCTCGCAGTCAGCGAGGATGCCTAGCGCGTAGCGGGAACAGGCTACATGTAATGTAGCGCAGGTCCGCCACGTGTCATGTGACCGGCGGCACAACTTACCGGTTTTTTTCACCGGCAGCCGTATCGCTTCATGCACGATTGAGTTCGAAGGCTTCGATGCCTAGTCCAGCGGGATACGAATATCGACCGGCTCGGTCGGCTGAAACTCACCGGCGTAAGCGCGCCGGTGCAACTCCTCCGGCGAAGCGCCTGCCCCGCGTGCCTGCACCATTTTGCCCGGATCGACCATCATCCCGATCGGATTTCGCGCGAACGCCTCCGAGGTTCGCATCCATTCTGACGATCGCTTCCAATCGCCAAAATTATCGTACTGCAGCTCGACGCTGTTGCCGTCCGGATCGACGTAATAAATGGACATCGTCATGCCGTGATCGAGCGACATGTGCGGCACGATTCCGAGCGCCCTAAGGCGCGCGTAGGTGTCAAGGAGTTCGTCGCATGACTTGTACTCGAAGGCCAGGTGATGCATTCCCGTGTGCATCAGCTTGTCGGGATCGTCGCTCATTTTCGACGATGTGATCAACGCAATCCGGTGATTGGCGCCGTCATTCGTCAACCAGGCTCCGCCCGGAAACTGGAACGTCGCCTTGGTTCCGACCACCTTTCCATACCAATCAATCATTTCCTTCAGGCGCGTCGTCTTCAAATTGACGTGATGGAAAACCGGTAAATAAGTCTGATCGGTGCTCTTGTTCATCCTTTGCTCCTTTCGATTTGATGCTGGCGGCTTTAGACGCGGCAACGTTGAATTGTTTGAACGACAGCCAGCCTTCCGCCTTTAAGTCCGTCGCCAAAGCGTTCTGCTCGCAAGCCGCGCGCCTTCCTCAAGCGCTTTGAGCTTCGACCACGCGATCTCCGGATGCACCCGCCCGCCGAGACCGCAATCGGTCCCGGCAATCACGTTCTCGCGGCCGACCGCGTTCGCGTAGGCGAGGATCCGATCGGCAACGAGCTCCGGATGTTCGACAACGTTGGTGGCGTGGCTGACCACGCCGGGAATGAGGATCTTTCCTTCGGGCAGATTGACCTCTTTCCAAAGCTCGTGCTCGTGGCGGACGTTCCCAGCCTCAAGCGAATACGCCTGCGCTTTGACCCGGAGCATCACATCGACGATGTCGCGTAAGGCAATGTCGGTGGTGTGGGGCCCGTGCCAGCTGCCCAGCAGATGTGATAACGGACGCGATCCTCAGGAATGCCCTCAAGCGCATGGTTGAGTGCGTCGACACGCAGCATCGCGTAACGTTTGTATTCTTCAATGCTCGGCTGCGGATCGAGCATATCCCAGGTGTCCGAAGGCCCGGATCGTCGAGTTGCAGGACGAAGCCCGCGTCGACGATTGCTCGATATTCAACACGAAGCGCCAAGGCGATGGCCTCGAGAAATTTTTCCGCGGTCGGATAATGGCGATTCTGCGCGCGGCAGAACATTTCGAGGCTCCCTACGGCGATGGATGTGACAAAGGCCTCCTTTACGCCTGCGGCATCGGCGGCGACCGTGAGGTTGGCGATGTCGTGGTCCAGTGCATCTCCGCCGCTATAGGCCAGTGGGGCGAGGCAAGTCGGCCGTCCGCCGGGACGAGTAATGCCCGAGACATACTCGGCGTAAAATCCTGGAAATTCTCTTTGCTCCCATCGCAGTCCGACGATGCGCGTGGGTTGGCCGGCCACCGCCTTGTCCGGTGCTTCGGTGCCGGCCGGCGTCGGCCCGAAGCCGGACATGCGGCCAAAAATATACGCTCCCCAAGCCGCAAGATCGGCGGCCGAGCGCATCGGCTTGCCGAACTCGCCGTCGTTTGGAATATCGACACCGAACTTCTTTTGCTCGCCGACGACGTTCACGACCGATTTCTGCAACAGCGCCTGAAGCGCCGCCTCATCCCGCGGATCGTTGATCGGCCGCGCCCAAGCCTCGCGAAGTTCGTCCGGTCGCGGCAGGCTGCCGGCATGCGTCGTCAAAATGCGATCCACGCTCCGCATCATTTCAAGGTTCCTTTTCTAAATAGCTCAGCCGAGCTGCCGGGCCGGCGGTCGAGCATCCCTCAAGAAATTTTCGGGCTCGGCGCCGCCGCCGCGACGACCTTGGTCCAGTCGGCATGCAAGGTGAAAGCGAGGATGAAGAGCGCGGCTATAAACGGGGCGATTGCTGTCACCAGGAACACCGGCGTCGTCCCCCAGCCGAGCCCCAGCATCAGGCTGGTCGTTAGGGGCGCAATGACCTGACCGCCGCGCCCCATCCCCATGGCCCAGCCGACGCCGGTGGATCTGATGGCGGTCGGATAATTCAGCGCCGCAAGCGCGATCCCTCCCGAGGCGCCCATGCCGACGAACACGCCAATGAGCGCGAGAACGATCGACATCGAGGTTACCGAAGTCGCCGCGAAGCCAACGGCGCCGGTCGCGATCGTTCCCAAAATGAGAGCCGGCACCAGCGTCGCAGCCGCTCCGAAGCGCTCGATCAGCCGTCCGGCGCTGCCCATGCCGATCAGCGCGCCGATGCCGTGAAAGCCGAGGACAACGGCCGCTTGCGACGGCGCGATGCCGTTGGTGCGCAACAAGGTGGGAGTCCAAAGCACTGTGATTGCCAGCGTGCCGAACGCCATGATGAACGCTCCCCAGAGGAACACGGTGCCGAAGCCGCGGCCCTCGGTGAACAAATGCTTCAGCGCCACGCCTTTAATATGTTCCTCGTCGGCAACGATCCGCGCCGTCGGCGCAACCGCGGGCACAATCCGTCGCGCGATGGCGCGCGCCTTCTCGGGATCGCGATCCTCCGCGAGCAGGAAGCGGATCGATTCCGGTAGCCAGATCAACAGCGCACCCGCAACGATGAGCGGAAGCACGCCGCCAACCATGAAAATGACCGGCCAGCCGAAGTGCGCGAGGATGTATCCATTGAGAAAGCCGCCGACCGTGCCGCCGAGCGGGAACGCCGACCAGATCAGACTGGCAATCATCGCGCGCCGCCGTTGCGGCGCATATTCGGAAGCCAGTGCGATGAAACAGGGCGTCGCACCGCCGAGCCCGATACCGGCGACGAAACGCACCACGAGCAGCGTGTTGTAGGAATCGGCCGTGGCGGTCAGGATCGTACAGACGCCGAAGATGATTGCGGCCGCCACCAGGCAACGCTTGCGTCCGAAGCGGTCGCCAAGCGGCCCAAAGGTCAGCGCGCCGATCATGGCGCCGAGCACCGCCGCCGAAAAGATCGGTCCCAAAGCCGACCTGCCGATGGCCAGTTCGTCCGCAATCAGTGGCGCGGCAACGGCGATGGATTGGCTGTCGAGACCGTCGAGGAACGCGACCAGCGAGCAGAGGATGATCGCGCCGATCTGAAACGCGCTGAACGAGCCCGCGTCGATCGCTTGGGTGATGTTGATGACGTTTTTGCTTTCCCCGCTCATGCCGTTCTCTCTTTCTTTTTGGCGACTGCATCGCGGATAGGTGCGCCGCGCGACCGCCGCGATGACGGCGTCGGCATCTTCGACGCGATCGCCGCGCCACGCGACATACTGATCCGGGCGGATCAGGGCCAATGGCGCGCCGTACAGCGCCCGCAATTCCCGATCGGGAAAACTCAGGACGGTCAGCGGAACGCGTGCACGCTCCGCGGCTTGCACAAGCTCTTCCTTCGCGGTCGCGTCATCGAATGCGACCAATGTGTAGCCGCGGCCGAAATGGTCGTAGAGCGAGCTGCCATCCGGCAGCCAGGCGTGCGGCGCAAGGCAACCGGGATGGGCCGACGGCTCAAAATTCGCGTAATGTTCGCGAGGCGGCGCACTGCCGTCGCCGACAATGATCGGCGATTCCAGGTAGCGGGAGCCAAGCACCACTCCGAGAGTCTTGAACTCGCGCGTCTTGGTACGCACGATCTCATCGCCGACCTCGCGTCGCGCCCGTTCTCCTTCTTCGGTATCGTCATCGAGGTCGTCCTTGAGGAGTTGCGCGCTCAGCGTGCGATAGTTTTCGACCGCTTCTGCAATGGTGCGCTGATGAACCGAGCGGCGCTCCTGCTCGTAGGAATCGAGAAGTTCGGGACCACCCCAGCCTTCCAGCATCGCCGCGAGCTTCCAGCCGAGATCGACGCCGTCGGCAATCCCGAGGTTCATGCCGTAGCCGCCGAACGGCGGATGCAAATGGCAGGCATCGCCGGCGAGAAAGACGCGGCGGTCGCGATAGCGGTCGGCAATCAGGCGGTGTGCGGCCCAAATGTCGCGCTCAAGGATCTCGATCTCGACATCGTGGCCAACCGCCGCGCAAACCCGGGCGCGGATGGTGTCGTCGTCAATCTCGGTTACGCCTGGCGGCAGCGTGATGCCGAAATGCCAACGGCCGTCGGTGTCCATCGGACCCATGACCGCCGGCGCTTCCTTGTTGATCAGCCAGTACATAATGGCGCGCCGGCCGGGTGGTGCGCGCAACAGCTCGGGGATGCGGAGAATGAGATTGTAGTTGAGCGCGTAAGCGTGCTCGCCTTGCATCCGCGCGCCGGCAATCTCCCGAACGCGACTGCGGGCTCCGTCAGCGCCGATCAGATATTTGGCGCGGATGGCGCGACGCTCGTCGTTGGCAAGATTGCGGACGGTCGCGGTTACCGCATTTGCCGAATGCTCCGCGTCCTCAAGCTCAGTGTTGAAGTGCAGCTCGACCGAGGGCAGCGTTGCGACGCGCTCGCGCAGGATCGCCTCGACCGTATATTGGGGCACCCATTGCGCGGGCTCTGGAAACCGCGGGTCGCGACGTTTGGCGCCTTCGAACGCATTTTCGATGACGGCCAACGTGCGGCCGAAGAGCCTGGTCGAGAATACGATGTCGGTCGGATAGTCGTACGGCAGCGGCGCCGCTGCACGCAACTGGTCGGCGATGCCCCACCGGCGCAAATGCTGCATCGAGCGGATATTGGTGGTCTTGGCGCGCGGCTGCGAACCGGTGCGGGCATGTCGCTCGACAATGACGGCCCGCACCCCGCGAAGACCAAGCTCAATCGCGAGCGAGAGTCCGGTCGGCCCGGCGCCGACGACGATGACGTCCGTTTCCGCATCCTCGCCCGGCATCCGCGCGTCCTCACCTGCGTAAGCGCGCACGCGCCTTTTTCTGGCGCTATTCGGGCGCGGGGGTCACAGCGTCAAAAGGCACAGCTTTCAACGTCGGCCGCCCGGACTTTATCCCGGCGCCAGCGATGACTAATAGCTATCAAATTGATCAAGTTGATACCCGAAATGGATCGCTCTAATATTCAGCATGAAGTTGCATCAGCTCCGCGACATCACGGCGATTGCCGAGCATGGCAGCCTCCGTGCGGCCGCCCGCAACCTGGGGCTCGCCCAGCCGGCGCTGACACGGAGTGTCCACGACCTCGAACACGAGCTCGGCGCTCCACTGTTCGAGCGACGCTCACGCGGTATGACACCGACCGCGGTCGGTGCGGCGTTCTTACAGCGAGCGCGCGCGATCATGAACGACATTCAGCGCGCTCGCGAAGAGGCCGAACAGATAAGTAGCGCCAGCGCCGCTTATGGAACCGTTGCGGCGGGGCTATCAGGCGCCGCGCATGTCGCGATGTTGCCGCGTGCGCTCACGCGGTTTCGCGACCGATACCCCGATGTGCAGTTGCGGATGATCGAGGGCCTGTATCCGACGCTCGAGTCTCGGTCTCAAGGATGGCAGCGTCGACTTTTACATTGGGCCCAAACCCGAGCGCGCGGTGCCAAAGGAATTGGTGGTTGAAAAGCTATTCGATAACACCCGCGCCGTCATGGCGCGCATCGGACATCCGCTTGCAAACGCGACCTCACTTGACGAACTCGCCGGAGCCGAGTGGGTCACGACCTCGATCACTCATCGGGCGACTGAAGAACTCGGTGCGGTATTTGCTCGCAAACGCCTCCCGCCCCCGCGGCTGGTGATGCAGACCCAATCGGCGCTCAGCGTGATAATGGCCGTTGCGTATAGTGATGCGCTTTGCATGCTACCGATTCAATTTACCGAGTTCGAGCTTATCAAGAAAGCGCTGGTGCAAATTCGCATCAACGAACTGCTGCCGGCTTCACCGATCGTCCTGGTGCACCGGGCCGGGCTGTTGCTAACACCCGCCGCCGAATGCTTCGTCGACCTGCTGTGCGGCCGATAGGCACTGACTTAAGATCGATTGCAGGCTTTAGGCCACAAACGCCGTGCTCAGAATGATCCAAATGCGCCTCCAAGAAAGATAACCACGACTAGAGCGACAATCGCGCCGACGATGCCGACCATCACGATGTCGAAATAGCTCTCGCGATGTGTCGTCCCGCAAACGGCGAGAAGTGTTACCACCGCGCCGTTATGGGGTAGAATATCCAGCGTACCGGAGCTAATGACCGCAACCCGGTGCATCAGTGCGGGATTGATGCCGGTTTGCGCGGCGATCGCCATGTAGGTGTCGCCGAGTGCGTCGAGCGCGATCGTTAGCCCGCCGGAGGCCGAGCCGGTCAGCGCCGCAAGCACATTCGTGGCCACAGCCAGTGAGACAAGCGGCCCGCCCGCGAGCGCGAGCACCCAATCGCGGACGATGGCGAAGGACGGTAGCGCAGCGACCACGGCTCCGAAGCCGACGAGGCTCGCAACACTCAGCGCCGGTAGAACGGACGCGTTGGCACCCGCATCCATGCTTTGGCGCAGCGCCGGTAGGCGGCTGCGGTTGAAAAGGATGACCGCTGCGATCGAGGCCGCGAGTGCGACGACGACGGACCAAACACCGGCTACCGCCGAGAGAGAGGTGCTGCCCCAGTGTTGTTCGGCTAGAAATGAAAAGTCGAGGCGGGGCAGAATGACGAACGACATCAGCAAATTGACGACTACGACCACGACGAGCGGCAGGGCAGCCAGTACGACGGATGGGGCGGTATCGCTGTGGTGTCCGCGGTGCATTTCCGCTGGATCGAACTCCCGGGCAGTGGTGGCGCGCTCCCGCACCGTCTCATCGTCCGCTGCGGCGTCAGCGCGTACGGACGTTGCCGCTCCGTAGCCTTCGCCGGCCCTGCGCGCCGCCTCTTCAGCGCGACCGAGCCACCAGATACCGAAACCAAGCATGATCGCCGAGGCGACGATGCCAAGGCCCGGCGCAGCGAATGGCGTCGTACCGAAGAATGGCATCGGGATTGCGTTCTGAATCGACGGCGTGCCCGGCAAAGCCGACATAGTGAAGGTCGAGGTGCCCAGCACGATTGCGGCGGGCATCAACCGGCTGGGAACCGCCGCCACGCGGAACAGCGCTTGTGCCATCGGAGCAAGCACGAAGAAGGCGACGAACAGGCTGACGCCGCCGTAGGTAACGACAGTGCCTGCGAGCACGACCGCAAGCACCGCGCGGCGTTCACCCAACGTTTTGGTCATGTACTCGGCAACGGCCGACACCGAACCGCTGTCGTTCATGAGCTTGCCGAACACGGCGCCGAGAAGAAACAGCGGAAAGAACTGGGCCAGAAAGTGAGCGCCGTTGCCCATGAATATCTGCGTCCAGTTGGCGAGCAGCGGTTCCCGGCCAAAGGCGGCGGCGATGAGCGCGGCAGCTGGGGCAATCAACAGCACGCTCCACCCACGAAAGGCGAGCCAGATCATGAAGCCAAGTCCCAAGAGGATGCCAAGCAGGCCCAATCAGCACTCCTCCAGGAGCAGGTTCAAATCGGCGGTGGAGCGCTTGCCGAGGTCGTCGGCATGCGCTTCCAGAAATTCGCTCGCGGCCCGGCGACCCTCCGCCCGCAGCACGGCGATGAATTCCCACTCGGCATTGAGCTTCGAGGAAGCGCCGAATTCGGCCAATGCGTCCGTCATGATCCTGTGCGTGCGCATCTGCGCCCAACGGGCGCCTTCACCCGTGCCGGGATCGGCGACTTGGTGCAAAAGCGCGATCATCCTAAGTTCCTTCATCAGCGGCGAATTGAAGGAAATCTCGTTGAGACGATTGAGGATGTCGCCGGCGGAGCGCGGCGTTTCCGGCCGTTCGCGCGGATTGATTTGTACGAGGATCGTATCGTGGGCGTCGCTTTCGCGAACCAGCGGCGTGATCGTCGGATTGCCGGCGTAACCGCCGTCCCAATACGATTCGCCATCGATTTCGACCGCGCGGAACATCGTCGGCAGACAAGCCGAGGCGAGCAAAACATCGGCCGTGATCTCCGCATTGCGGAAAATTCGGCCCCGGCCAGTTCGCACGCTTGTCGCGGTGATGAAAAGCTTGATCGGCGCACGAGCCAAACGGTCGAAGTCGATGCTCGCAGCGAGGATGGTGCGCAGCGGGTTTAAGCCAAGCGGATTGAGATTGTAGGGCGACAATACCCGCGACATCAGGTCCATTGCCAGATAGGCGGGAGATGTGTCGAGGGTCCAGCGGCCCATCAAACGATCGAAGGGCGTGCGTTGCAGCGGACTAAACGCTGCGGCTCGCGAGACCTGCTGCCAATATCTGGCGAGCGCCGCACGCGCCCCTTCGGCTCCTCCTTCGGTCCATCCGTCCGCCAGTACCGCGGCGTTCATCGCGCCCGCCGACGTGCCGGAAATCGCCGCGATGTGAAGCCACGGTTCCTCGATCAGGCGTTCCAGCACGCCCCAGGTGAAAGCCCCATGGGAGCCGCCGCCCTGAAGCGCAAGATCGATCAGCAACGGCTCGCGTTGCATTACATCCGCCTGTCGACGTCACGCTGTCTAGCGCGCTCTTGATCCGCGGACCGATTTGCGCAACAGGGCCAGCACGCTGGCGCCGCTCGCCGCGCCGAGGATGTAGACAATGACGGTCAGAACCGCCAGCGGCGCACGCACGCTGAATCCCAGGAAGGCCATCGTTACCATGCCGAGGTTTTGGATGGTGAAGAGCACCACTGCAACCACGAACACGACGATGATGATCAGGTAGACCCAGCGCATGGCAATCCCATTTTACAGATTGGAAGGGCGGGGACCGCGAGAGCCGTGATGACGTCGCCGCGGTCCTCGCAATCGTCTAACTGAGCCTCTTGAGGCCGAGCCCGATACCGATCCAGCTTGCTCCCGCCAGCACGAGATCGATGCCCAGGAAGAGCCCGAGGATGTAAAGGCCGGAGACCGGCCAATGCGCCAAAATCACCAGACCCAATAGAAGCGTCACGACGCCGGAGAGGAGCACCCAAATCCAGGGCATCGCCGCTTTCATGCTGAAGGCCAACACGATCCGCGTGATACCTGACGCAAGCAGCGCTATTCCCAGCAAAAGCGTCAGCATCGCCGCGGCAAGAAGCGGATTCTCGAACGTGACGAAACCGGCGACGATGTAAAGAACGCCAAGGAGAATCCAGAGCAAGAACTTGCCCCAAGTCTTGATCTGAAACGCGTTAATCACCTGGGCTGCGCCGGCAATCAACATCATGATGCCCACCAAAAACACAGTCGCAACGGTCGCCATAACGACACTGCCCAGGGCAATGATTCCCGCAATGACGTAGACAACCCCCAATGCGACGATCCAGCCTGATTTGGCACGCAGCGGCTCAAGTCCGGACGCGCCGTCGATAGATTGTGGAGAACCCGCCATGGTGGACATGCCGATAACTCCGTCAGCTAATCGAAAAATTACATTTCACGCTTACATTTTCCGGTTACGAGAAGACCGCTATTATTTCTAAAAATGTGCGTATTGCAGAGCTGGCGCGCCACGCCACATCGACGTTCGGAGCATCCGCCGGCGGCAACATCGCGGTGAACCGGTGAAGCCGTCAGCCGTTTCTATCGGTTCGATAATTCTTGTTGCTGCTCTACGCGGCGGTATGTGTTCGCCGCATTCCTTCCCGTCCGGGTAGCAGCATGATGAAGAGAGTGTTGAATGGAAGCCGGTCTCGAACTACGGGTTAGTGCTATTATATTGGCAACGGTGGCGGTCTGCGTTGCCGCGTATCAGGCCGCGAGCGTGTTTACACCGCTTGTGCTCGCGCTCTTCATTATTGCGGTCGTGTGGCCGATGCACGGATCACGGACACGGATGCTCTCCACGGAAGCGTCCGAGCATCGTCCCGCAAGCTACAAATTCGTCGCCGAGTAGACAGCGGACGCCCGGCCTTTGAGGATGCTGATGGGAGACGACCACAAAATCTATATCGATGCCGGGCAACCCGCGACCTTCAACAACGGAGCCGGCGTTCAGACTGATTGCGCCACATTGCGAGAAGCTGTATTGGCCTGGCACCGGTTGGCGCCTGAGCAAAAGATACGAGCGACCGTCAAGGTTATCGGCGGACCGGTCTATACGGCACATGAGATTGAGCGGCTCCACTACGAACCGAAACCAGCGTGACACCCCGCGTCGATTCCCACCGCCTTGGTCGATTGAGGAGCACGAGGCGCCGTTCATCGCGAAGGACAAGACCGGCAGGCTCTCGGTTCGGGCGGCCATGACGGTCGTATCGTTCGCTATTGCGCACTTTCTCGACGGTCAGCAAATTCAGTTCGAAGAGACAGCAAACTAAAGGGAAGATGTCGGCCGAAAAACTCAAGGTGAGTTCAATCGCGCGCGAGGAAAGGTTTCAATATGGCCGGCGGTGACGACGACTACAGTGACGCGTTCAAGAAAGCGAAGCTTGAACACGACCAACAACGAGCAGCTCCCACAGAGGCGAACCGTTTGCAGGCGGAAGCCGACGCGGACGCCACGGTGTTGAGCAATGTGGTGCTGCCTCAGCTACAAACCGCTGCTCAGAAATTAGAACCGCTCGGCGGCAACGTCGAAATTCGGCAATATGGCCGCAGTGGGAACAGGCTACGGCCGGCGTCGGTCGGTTTCCGCATAGTGGATCAGCAGGATCACCAAGATCAGCCGAGCTATGGAAAGAGTTCGGCAAAGCCGCGCCTATTTGATTGCTCCGCGCCAGGGAATGGTAAGCATCACGAGCGGTGACGGTTTCGACGTCACAGGCCAGCCGAAGCGACCCAAGAACGTAAGCGAGGAGGTCGGTATCCAGCGACGCGAGGACCTCACAATCGAGAATGTCAAAAAGTTAATCATGCGTGCGATCGAGGAATATCGAATCGATCGCGACGCGCCGGACGCGTGATAACAGCGAGCGTCGGCCAGTTCGCGTAAAGCGGCGGCGCGTCAGCGCCGACCGCGCGAATGCCCATCCGCCCGACGGCAAAAAGTCGGTGGCTTGACCGCACGATTGCGAAACTAACAGTTTAGCGGGTGCGAATGTCGCTCTATTGCAAGCCGCCCCAGCGGTAATCGAATGAGGCGGCCGGCATTATCGGTAGCGCGCTTCTTGTGTTGTCGCTCACGGTCGGCGGGGCTGCGGTGGCTTCGTGCTGTGGCGCAGGTCTCGGCTGCAACGCGGCGGTCTGTTGTGGTTCGCTCTCAGGCACGTCGTTCTTGGGCACGTCGTTCTTGGCCAATTCCTTCTTAAGCGGCTCGCGGGACACCGGCTTCGCAGCGGCGATGGCCTCAAGCTGCGGCGCGGGCTTTGCCGTCGGCGTGGCAGTCGATCCGGGCGTCGCCGAATTCGCGCCGCGTTCCTGCGTAGCTGAATCGGTCGAGGCGACTTGCGCCTGCGGGACGGGCTTCGATCCGAACGGAGCACCAAACAACTTACTCGCCAACGAACCATCGTTGTCGGCCCAAGGGACGGGTGGCAGTTGCGGCAGTTGAGATCCAGTCGTCAGCACTCTCGCAAGTGGAATTATTTTGCCCGGGAACTGGGCGAGGAAAACTTTGTTCATTCCGCCGTCGAGTCCGCTGTAGATTGGAGCGACCGGCACGTCAGCTTTAACCAGTTGCGCGTATTCGACGTCGTCGGCATGTTGCTTCTCCCCTGCCGGCGACGCGATTTTTGGGTTGACGACAAAGGCGGGGCATTTACCGTTCGGATCGAACACAAGGGGCTTCGACGAATTCGAGGGGTGCTGCGCATCGAACACATAACGGCGATCGCACACCTCCACCTTGGGTTCGAGATGCGTCGCCTCGAAATGGTCGTTGCCGATCTTGAGAATCTTCCAGAAGGCCATGTGCGGATTGGTGCGATGCCGCGCCAGATTCGCCGGCGTCAAGCGGAATGGATAGGCCTGGATCTGGAACGACGGCTTGCCCCCGAGGAGTGACTCGCGCGCCAGCGAATAGATCTCGGCGATCTGCTCGTCGGTCATGGCATAGCAGCCGCTCGACGAGCAGTCGCCGTGGATCATGAGAAAGGTGCCGTCGCGGTTGTTCGCCTTGTCGAAGGTGTTGGGAAAACCGGTGTTGATCGCGAGATAGTAGTTGGAATTCGGATTCATCAACTCGGACGTAATCGTATAGAACCCCTCGGGAGTCTGACGGTCGCCTTCACGGATTTTCGGTCCGAGATCGCCCGACCACCGACAGATCGGATAGATCTTGAGGAACTGGAAATGGCCGGTGGTGTCCTCCTTCCAGACTTCGAGTTCCGATTCCTCCTTGAAAATGCGCACGAGGATCGGTGAATGCTTCGGCATGTTCTTTTGTTGGAGCAGCGAAAGTAGCTCGGGCGAGAGCTCCTTCGTTGCCTGGGCCGGCAACTGATTGCCGTCCTCACCAAGGCACCGGACCGGCGTTAAACAGCCGGCGAAAGCCGCTGATAGCACAAGCGCGCGGACCAGCGTGGCGCGGATCAATGCTATACCCCCAGACCGTGAGACTTTTTCGGAAATCGCGTTATGTGTAGCAGGTGGCCTCCGTAAGGCAACTAACGTCAGGATTCGCCCAAAATCGTGAGTCCGAGCGCCGTCGCGGTCTTGAGGTTGACTACTGGGTCGAACTTAGTCGGCGGGTGACGCAAGAGGCCGGACAGAGGCCATTAGTGCGGTGGGAAAGTCGATAGAGGTATGCGACTCCGACCGACCCTTGGAAGCCCAAGGGCGAGAACAGCGACGCTGCCCAATCCGGCGCGGTTCGACGCTTTGTCGGCAGTTATCCGCGGACGTTCTCACTCACCGACAGTACGCGATATGACAAAAGGAGCCGTGGAGATTTCCTCCAGCGAGTATGCACCTGCGCAGTGCAATCGCCCGGGCCCTTTCAAGTATGAGGAGGCCGGAGGCAGAACCCACAGCTCCATTCGGGCTACGGGCTACGCAGTGAAATGCTGACGCTGGGGTTGTCGCCGCTGAAGCGATCGTTAATCCGACAAGTGCAGCCACGAAAAGCCGGCTCATAGTTCACCTCCCTCCAACGTTGTTGACGATAGTGACGCTAAGACCGAGCCGGGTCAACTCGGCACAACCAACCTAGCGGTCTGTCGGCGGCGCATTCGCTTCTGCATTCCGCAACCGGCCATGAGTCCGTGTCTGCGTTATCAGGGCAGGTGGTGATTTTTACCCTTAGCGCCCAACCCTGATCTCGTTGTAGTTGGACAGCGCTCGTTCAAATTTGTTGTTGAAGAGCCACATCGCATCAAGAATTTCGCGGAGCTTTGCAGTTGTTTTTGCTCTGTCAGCCCGTCCAAAAGTAAAGATACTATTGTTTCGCAGATAGCCCATGACCCTCGGGTCGGATATTTTATAGTTTGTCAAGTTGCCCGACTTAAGTGCGGCCCTGGTCGGAGTCGGGATAATCTGGATGAGTTCGAAAAATTTCATTTGATCGATCGGATCCGGAAGCGTTTTCACGATCGCCGGTATTTGCGGGAAAAGATCGGCATGTGCGCCCGCGAGGGCATCTCTCACGGCGGTCCAATGATTGAGACGATGATCTAAATTGCCGACCCTTGCCTCTTCCATCTCGTCGCGAGCGATCAGTGCAGGATCAAAGGCTCTTATCGAATTCTTGATGGCTGCCCATTTCCTTTGACCACTTCGGTCTTCAGATGGACCTGTTTGCAGACTTCCTTTGTACGTATTCGAGCGCGCATTCCCTACGTTTTGCTTGCCGTTTGTCTCCGCAAAGAAAAGCCCCAGGCTGATACGGCCTGCGGCTTGAGCATTTATCGCATCAAGGCCCTTGGATCGCGCTATCGCGAGCCCCAGGTCGACAACGTCTTTGAATGGAGTAGTCCGATTTTTGCGCATTGACGGGCGGCGCCTCCATGATATCGAACAGATGCCGATAGTCATCGATCAGCGGCTCACTGGCGGCATCAAAGTATGCCGGAGGAATTCCGAATTTATTGGGTCTGCCAATTTTGAACGGAAGCGCGTCGGTGAGGTCTTTGTATGCGCTCATCATGTTAATACGAGCAAGGTAGAGCGCTTGTCCCGGTAAGCCCGGCAGCCCTTGATTCGAATTTATCTGTGCACGCCGCTGGCCCAAGATCGACTTAAAGTCGTTCACTGCATTGTTGTACGTACTGAGCGCATCCGACTGTGATTTCGTGAGCGCGGACGGGTTACTCTGTGCGGTCGGCGAAGCAGTCTCCGCACGTAACTGTTCGGGTTGAGTTTGGGCGCCCGCTCCAAGAGGCCACCCGGCTGTCACTAGACCGAGTGCCTTTATGAACTCGCGTCGTCGCATTGCCGCCACCCCAAGCTTGCAAAACGGCATCGTATCGGCTCAGGCCGATACTCTGAAGATTTTTCAGGCTAGAAGAGCGAGAATCGCAAGCTTCCCCGAGATACATGTCCATGAAGAAGATCGGATTCCTGTCATTTGGCCATTGGACTGCTTCGCCGCAGTCGCAGACGCGATCGGCTTCCGACGCGCTCCTGCAATCGATCGATTTGGCCGTCGCTGCCGAGGAACTCGGCGCGGACGGAGCTTATTTCCGCGTGCATCACTTCGCCCGCCAGCTCGGCTCGCCGTTCCCGTTGCTGGCCGCCGCCGGCGCGAAGACCAAGCGGATTGAGATTGGTACGGCGGTCATCGATATGCGGTATGAGAACCCTCTGTACATGGCAGAGGATGCCGGTGCGGCCGACGTCATCGCCGGCGGACGCCTGCAACTGGGCATCAGCCGTGGGTCACCCGAGCAGGTGATCGATGGATGGCGCTACTTCGGTTACGCCCCGCCTGAGGGGAAGACCGATGCCGACATGGCCAGACGTCATACGGAGGTGTTGCTTGAGGTGCTGCGCGGCGAGGGCTTCGCGCGGCCAAACCCGCAGCCGATGTTCCCCAACCCTCCTGGCCTCCTGCGCGTAGAGCCCTACTCGCAGGGCCTGCGCGATCGAATCTGGTGGGGCGCCGCTTCGAATGGCACGGGAGAGTGGGCAGCGAAGCTCGGAATGAATCTGCAAAGTTCAACGCTCAAAACTGACGAGAGCGGACGTCCGTTCCACGTCCAGCAGGCTGAGCAGATCCGGATGTTCCGCGACGCCTGGAAGGCGGCCGGTCACGCGCGCGAGCCGCGGGTGTCGGTCAGTCGCAGCATCTTTGCACTCGTCGACGACCGCGATCGTGCCTATTTCGGGCGCGGCAACGACGAGGATGACACGATCGGCTTCCTCGGCGACAACACCCGGGCCATTTTCGGCCGCAGCTACGCCGCCGAGCCGGACACTCTCATCGAGCAACTGGCGAAAGACGAAGCCATCGCGGAGGCTGACACACTGCTCTTGACCGTCCCTAATCAGCTCGGTGTCGACTATAACGCCCACGTCATCGAGGCGATCCTTAAACATGTCGCCCCTGGCCTCGGCTGGCGCTGATGATTGCCAGCCCCAAGAACTTCACGGCAAGTGCTGATCCACGCCCGAGGTGTTACTGCCCCGAACGCGGACATTAGACCGCGCCCCAAGCCCTATCGTCGCTCCTGGAAAAAGCTTTTCAGCAGTGCTGACGTTTCCGCTTCCGCCAGCCCGCCATAAACTTCGGGGCGATGATGGCAGGCAGGTGAAGCGAAGAATTTCACGCCGTTATCGACCGCACCGCCTTTTGGGTCGGCAGCGCCATAATAGAGGCGGCGAATGCGGGCAAATGCGACCGCGCCGGCGCACATTGTGCAGGGCTCGAGCGTGACGTAGAGGTCGCAATCGGTGAGCCGCTCGGAGCCGAGCCCAACCGAAGCGGCGCGGATGGCGACGATCTCGGCATGCGCAGTCGGGTCCTGGTCTGCAAGAGTGCGATTGCCGGAGCGCGCGACAACAGCGCCATCGCGCACGATGACGCAGCCGATCGGGACTTCGCCGCGCTCGCCGGCAGCGCGGGCTTCGGTGAGCGCTAGATCCATAAACGATACCATAAACGATGCCATAAACGCTGCTATCGGCGATTGCCTGTTGGTTCCCCGGGCGTTATTGCCGGACGCATCATGATCGACAAGGGCAAATTGGACCAAGCCGGCGAACGCATCGCCAAGGTGATCGCCCGCGCCGGGCTGACTTCGCGTCGCGAAGCCGAGGAGTGGATCGCCGCGGGACGCGTTGCCGTCAATGGCACAGTGGTCCGCTCGCCGGCGCTCAATATCACCGCCCGCGACCGCGTCGCGGTGGATGGCGAACCGTTGCACGGGCGTGAGCGCACGCGGCTGTTTCTCTATCACAAGCCGCGTGGACTGTTGACCTCACATACCGACCCGCGAGGCCGGCCAACGATTTTTCAGCATCTGCCAAAGCACCTCCCACGCCTGATCAGCGTCGGCCGGCTCGACTTCAACACCGAAGGCCTGATCCTTCTCACCAACGACGGGGCGCTTGCCCGGGTGCTGGAATTGCCGGCGACCGGGTGGCTGCGCTGCTATCGCGTGCGCGCGCACGGGTCCGTGACGCAGGCCAAGCTCGACGGACTAGGCGCCGGCGCGACCATCGACGGCATCCACTATGGCGCGATCGAAGCGACGCTTGAGCGCGTGCAGGCCTCCAACGTGTGGCTCACGTTCGCCATCCGCGAAGGCAAGAACCGCGAAGTGCGCAATGTGCTTGGTCATCTCGGCTTAACGGTCGCACGATTGATCCGTATTTCGTTCGGACCGTTCCAGCTTGACGGTCTTGCCGAAGGCGCGGTCGAGGAGGTGCCGACGCGCACGTTGCGTGAACAACTCGGCGAGCGCGTGGTCGCGATTTCAAGCGCGGATTTTTCCAGCCCGATTGCGGCACCTCCTCCGGTGCTTTCTGCACCCGACAAAAAGGCGGAAGCTCGGGGCAATGTGCGGCCAAAAGCGACGCATGGCAAATCGAGCTCTCATTCCTGGCGCGCGCACGAACAGGAACGTTCGGCAAAAAAGTTCAAGCGAAAATTCCACGGCACGCGCCGCGATAGTTCCGAAGCCCGCGAGAAACCCGCGGGACCTGTGCGTGCCGAAGTGCTCAGTGACCGCAAGGGCCGTGCCTTCCATGTCGAACGCCTCGGCCAGCCGAGGCCTCCGCAAGAACCCGCAAGGGCTTCATCCCAGCGGGAGCATCGCCGGCGTCGTGCGCCGGATCGTGCCTTCGGCGCTCGGCCCCGCCGGCCGCGGCCCCGTTGATGCGAGTCGTCGGCGGACGCCTGCGCGGGCGCACGCTCGCCAGCCCGAAATCGCCAGCCATCCGGCCGACCGCCGACCGGCTGCGCGAATCATTATTCAACATCCTTGTCCACGCCTACGGCGATCCCATCACTGGTGCGCGCGTGCTTGATCTTTTTGCCGGCACCGGCGCGCTCGGCATTGAGGCGTTGTCACGCGGCGCTGCGTTCGCCTTGTTCGTCGACGAAGGCGCGGAGGCTCGTGCGCTGCTGCGCGAGAACGTAGCCGCGCTCGGCCTCGGCGGTGTGTCGCGGATCTTTCGGCGCGACGCGACCAAGCTCGGCCCGGCCCATCCGGTCGAGCCGTTCTCGCTCGCGTTTCTCGATCCGCCTTACGGACACGGACTCGCACAACAGTCGCTCGCCTCGGCGCGCGTTGGCGGCTGGTTCATGCCAAATACAGTGATCATCGTTGAGGAGGCCAAAAAGGCGCAGTTCGCCGCGCCTGAGGGGTTCACCGAGCTCGAAAGGCGGGACTATGACGATACCGAGTTCGTCTTCCTGCGGTCGTCGTAACGTTACCTTCGCCCGAACAGCCGCTCGATATCGGTAAGCTTCAGTTCAACGTAAGTCGGGCGGCCGTGATTGCATTGGCCGGAATTTGGCGTCACTTCCATCTCACGCAGCAGGGCGTTCATTTCCGGCGCTTTGAGCCTGCGCCCGGCGCGGACCGAGCCGTGACAAGCCATGGTCGCGGCGACGTGCATCAGGCGGCGCTCCAGCGGCAAGGTTTCATCCCATTCACCGATATGATCGGCCAGATCGCGCAGCAGACCGCCGCCGTCAATCTCGCCAAGGAGTGCCGGCGTCTCGCGCAACGCCACCGCGCCAGGGCCGAATGATTCGATCACCAGGCCGTATCGCGCCAGCTCTTGGGTGTGGGCGAGCAGCCGTCCGACGTCCGTCTCGTCGAGTTCGACGACGTCGGGAATGAGCAGGATCTGTCGCGCCACGCCGGTCTTGGCGATGGCAGCTTTGAGCTTTTCGTAGACGATACGTTCATGGGCGGCGTGCTGATCGACGATCACGAGACCATCCCGCGTTTGCGCCACGATATAGGTTTCATGCACCTGCGCGCGCGCGGCCCCGAGCGGGTGATCGAACGCATCGGCCAAACCGGCTGCGGCTTCGTTGGCGAGGTGCGGATCGAGCCCGGTGCCGAGATCGACCTCCGGCGCGCCGACGTCGAACGCGGCCTGCGCGGCTTCGGCGAAACCGCCGCCGCGCTGCAGCGCCCATGCCGGCCGCGGACTTTCCCGCCGCGGACGAAATGCTGCAATCGTTGCGTGGCCGCCGGTCGTCGCGGCACGCGTGCCGTCGCGGGCGAGTGCCGCTTTCAGCGCGTGCACGATCAAGGCGCGCACCAGACCGGCGTTGCGGAAGCGCACTTCCGCCTTGGCCGGGTGCACGTTGACATCGACCTCGCGCGCCGGAAGCTCGACAAACAACGCGACCAGCGGATGGCGGTCGCGCGGCAGATAGTCGGAATAGGCCGCCCGCACGGCGCCGATGAGAAGCTTGTCGCGCACCGGCCGTCCGTTGACGAACAGATATTGGCCGAGCGCATTGGCGCGCGTTAGCGTCGGCAGTGCCGCATAGCCTTCGACCTGGACGCCCTCGCGCTCGGCGGCGATCTCGACTGCGTTGGCGCGAAAATCCGCGCCAAGGATGTCGCCGAGCCGTGTGAGGCGGCCGGTCAAGCCAGGAAGCGCGGCTGCAAACGTAACCGGCGAGCGCTCTTCGCCCGCGATCGTGAAGGCGACATCGGGCCGGCTCATGGCCAGCCGGCGCACGACGTCGCGCACGGCCTCGGCCTCGGTGCGATCAAGCTTGAGGAATTTCAACCGCGCCGGAGTGGCGTAGAACAGATCGCGCACCTCGACGCGCGTCCCCTCCCCCAGCGCCGCCGGTTTAAGCTCCGACTTTACGCCGGCATCGACTTCGATCGACCAGGCATGCGGCTCGGAGCGATGATGCGAGGCGATCGAAAGCCGCGCCACCGCGCCGATCGAAGGCAACGCTTCGCCGCGGAAGCCAAGCGTGCTGATCGACACCAGATCGTCATCGGCCAGCTTCGATGTGGCATGACGCTCGACCGCCAGCGCGAGATCGGCCCGCGTCATCCCTTCGCCGTCGTCGGTGACGGCAATGAGCCGCCGGCCGCCGCCGTCAGTCAACACATCGATACGGCGGGCGCCGGCATCGAGCGCGTTTTCCACCAGCTCCTTCACGACGCTCGCCGGGCGCTCCACCACTTCGCCGGCGGCGATGCGGTTGACGACGGCCTCGGAAAGCTGACGTACAGGCATCGGCGACTCGCTTTGAAACGATCGAGTCTAGCTTGAGCGAATAGCGAATGGCGAGCAGCGAATGGCTGGTGCGCCATTGCCACTCGCCATTGCGGTCTTGCCCACGGCGCCGGAAGATACGGCAGCTCTACGTCGCCCAACCGTGGTGCACATCGAAGATGCGCGCCGCTTCCGATGCGTGGGGCAACTCGAGGACCCCGGGCTCGACCAGCGCGACCCTGGTGTCTTCGTAGCCCGCCTGCCAGTGCTCCTCCATCGCCAGCCGGGAAAACTCGAACATCTTCCCGGCGGTCTCGAATTTGTTCGATTGATACTTCAATTGCACGATGGTCGCGACTTTCACCCGAGCCTGCTCGGAGAGAAATCGCACTTCCGGATCATTCTGGCATTGCTCCGGAAGCTGATCCAGAAATCGCCGCAGCGCGTGGCGGAATTTCTGCATTCTCTTGTGCTGGTCGAGCGAAATATTGATGCGGCTCGCGCTGTGAATTTCCATGGCCCGCAGATTGGCGGACGGAACGTCGAGCGGCACCTCGCCGTCTGCATCCCAAAGATCGACCTGGAAGACCAGCGCAGTGTGGCCGCCGCGATTGTCGACCACGAACTGCATCGGCGAGTTCGAGACCACGCCGCCGTCCCAGTAATATTCGCCGTCGATTTCCGTCGGTGGGAAGCTCGGCGGCAGCGAAGAACTCGCCAGGATGTGCGCTGCCGTGATCTTCTGCTCGCGATTGTCGAAATAGGCCGGTACGCCGGTGCGGACATTGGTGGCG
The DNA here is from genome assembly GCA_963831165.1 of uncultured Alphaproteobacteria bacterium. Lineage (GTDB taxonomy): Bacteria > Pseudomonadota > Alphaproteobacteria > Rhizobiales > Xanthobacteraceae > BOG-931. The sequence continues at coordinate 147,660 of CAWHPC010000021.1, read as the reverse complement.
AGAGCGGTAAACCGCATCGGCTCCGCGTTGGCGTTGATGCGATCAAAATCGACCAGGCGCGCCAGCGTCTCCTTCAGCGGCGAGATGTCGTAGTAGCTCACCATCTCCGGACTGTCGGCCGTGGAATTCACCGGCGGAAAAGGCCGCGGCGAAAAGAAGCCCGGCGCTCCGTGCACCATGGTCGCGAAGGCGCTGATCTTGTTGGTCCAGAAACGCGCGTGACCGTTGCCGTTCCAGGGCAATTCGGTAAACCACGGCACATTGGGAATCCGCAGCGGCGGCTTGGTCACCGTTTCCCAGAACTCGCGCAACCGCTCAACGCGCTTCTCGGGCGGATTGCCTGCGATCAGCGCGCCGTTGATGGCACCGATGGACGTGCCGCACAACCAGTGCACGTCGATCTTTGCTTCATGGATCGCTTGGTAAACGCCGGCCTGATACGCGCCCAGCGCGCCGCCGCCTTGCAAGACCAGCGCGACGCGCTCGAACGGGAGCATGCGCGTTGCGCCTTTGATCATAAGTTCGGGAGAGGGGGTCTGATTCATAACGTCTCCTGCATTGCCAACAAACTTTCAGGCAGCCGGCGAAAATCTCGTCCGCCACTGCTTGCTATTCCCTCCCGAATTAGTCGGATTTTAAACGGTAGCTCGGACGTCGGCCTTCGATGAACCGCTCGTCCAGCAGGCATCTCCCCAAACTGGAACTAAGAGCGATGCGCCACCTCCGCAAGCCTTCGCCGGTGCAATACAGATATTTGATCGACGCAGTGGCAAAGTTGATTTGCGGGTCACAAAAATGATTCACCTGTCGCAAAATTAACGTGGACGCCGCAAAATTGCCGAGAAGCTTTCCGACGCGACGCGATTAAAAAATCAGCGATTCGATTAAGCGCCTCATCCTTGTTCACTTGCGCTGTCGCAGCTGTCGCACACAGGCGACGGAAGCCGCCGCAGCGCTATGCCAAAGTGGCTCCTCAAGTTAATGTCAGTCTGGGAATTTGACGCCTGTTTTAGCGCCATGAAAAATTTGATCAAACGTATTGTGATCGCAGTTCTTGCATTTGCAATACTGCTAGTGCTCGCAGCGGTTTCGTTGATCGTGTTGATGGTGGTGTTCGAGTACCCCGGCGGCATGCGGGCGAGCCATCGGGCCGTCAACCGCGATGCGAGACTCACCCCGATTGCCCGTGAGGCGGCCCCAATCATTCAATCGATCAATCGCTACTACAAAGCGCACGGACGTTGCCCCGGGCCGAACGATACCGATCTGGCGGAAGTACGCGCTGGTCTGCCATCGAACTTGATCACCACGTTGCGCAACGGCCAAACCGAATTTCGCGAGGCCAATGCGGTCACGGGTTGGTGGTACTCCGCGGCTGACAGCGACCCTGAGGCCTGCGAACTATGGCGCAGGCTCGGCTGGGATCCTGCTCTGATCTGGCGGCGGCGCGGTGGCGAGACGAAGTGGATTTTCGACCCCGGCGACGGCAGTGACGAGAAAGCGATCGATCTCGACGTCGGCGGCTAGGGTACCACGATCAGTCGAACGATGGCTTGACGCGGCGCAGGCGCTTGAGCCCGGCGTGGCGCTTTTTTGTCTCGATACGGCGTTCGCGCGACGCTTTGGTGGGCTTGGTCGGCCGCCTCGCCCGCGGCGCAATCGCCGCACGGCGGATCAGGTCGATGAGGCGATCGAGTGCATCCTCACGATTGCGCGCCTGGGTGCGATGGCTTTGCGCGGTGATCACCAGCACGCCGTCGCGAGTGAGCCGCGCGCCGGCCAACCGCTCGAGCCGCTCCTTCACTTGCACCGGCAACGACGGCGACCCCCGCACATCGAAGCGAAGCTGCACGGCAGTCGACAGCTTGTTGACGTTCTGCCCGCCCGGCCCCGAAGCGCGGATGAAACTTTCTTCGATGTCGCGCTCGTCGAGACTGATCTGGGCGTTGACGCGGATCATGGCCGCGAAGCGTAGCCCAGATTGAGCGGCAACGAAATCCGCGCCTCGCTAGACGTACAGTCGCGTCGTCCATATCAACTCGGGACGACGCGGAGCTCCAGACCTCTACCGAGGCGTCGGCGCCTCGATTGAGGTGTCGAAGCGACCCCCTCGGGGCGGCCCACGACGGTCACGAGGAGTCCGCCATCGAGCAGCCGCTTGGCCACGCGCCGTGCGTCATCGAGCGTAACCGCGTTGATCATCTCAGGCCGGCGGGAGAAATAGTCGATACCGAGACCGTCGCGCTGCAACTGCACGAGTAGCGCCGCGATCTTGCTCGACGTATCGAGATTGAGCGCGAACGAGCCATTGAGATAGGCCTTGGCCTTGGCGAGTTCGTCCGCCGTCGGGCCATCCTCGGCCAGACGGTGGATTTCCTTCTGGATGAGATCGAGGGTTTCGCCGGTGCGATCGGCACGCGTGGCGGTACCGCCAAGGAACAAGGCGCTGTGATTGAGCCAGACCAGGCTGTCATAGACCGAATAGGCAAGGCCGCGCTTTTCACGCACTTCCTGGTACAGCCGCGATGAGAATGAGCCGCCGCCGAGAATGTGGTTGACGATATAGGCGGCCATGAAATCCGGATCCTTGCGGGCGATGCCGGGGCCGCCGAAGGTCACGACGGCCTGCGGCACGTCGAGCTTGATCACGATGCGTCGTCCAAGGCCGTGCGGCGTAACGTTTGCCACCGGCTTGAGCTGCGGTTGCGCGGGAAGCGAGCCGAAAACGCGGTCGAGCATCACCTTGACCGCTTCAGCGTCGATATCCCCGACCACGGCGACTTTCAGGTTGCCGCGGGCCAGCACCCGCCGCGTATAGTCTTTAAGGTCGTCGACGGTGATCGTCGGCACCGATTCCAGCGTGCCGGCGACGGGGCGGCCGTAAGGATGGTCGGCAAACGCGGCCTGCCACCAGCTCAGACTTGCGATTTCCGTCGGGTTGGTCGTGGCGCGCCGCAGCGTCGACATGATCTGCGCGCGGTTCAGTTCGACATCGGTCGGGTCGAAATGCGCCGCCGTCAGTCCGAGCCGCAGCGCTTCGAACGCCTCGTCGCGATTCTCCGTCAGCGTGCGCAGCGAGCCGCGCAGCGTGTCGCGCTCCGCCTCGTAATTCAACTCGATCGCCTTGCGCTCCAGGCGATCGTGAAATGTCTTCGAATCGTACTCGCCGACGCCGTCGTCGAGCAAAGAAGCGACCAGGTGCGCAGTGCCGGCCTTGCCGGCTGGATCCTGAGTGGCGCCGCCGGCGAAAGCGAAATCGACGGCGATCAACGGAACCGCCGGCTCGTGCACGAGCCAGGCTTCGATGCCGCCGGGACTTACCACCCGCTCGATGGTGGTGGCGCAGGCCGGCGCGGCGAAGCCAACGAGCACTACAATCGCGACGGCAAGGCGTCGCGGCAGGCGAAGTGAAATCATGGCGTTCACGAGTGCTTCTCCTTCGCCTGAAAGCTGCTTACCAGATAGCCGGTGACCGACGCACGACGGTTGCACCAGGTACGCGCCGCGTCACGCACGGCCTCTGGCGTCATTGCGCGAATTTCTTCGGGCCAATTGCGGACCATGTCGACGGTCTCGCCGGTCGCCAGCGCTGCGCCGTACCAGCGCGCCAGCGTCGCCTGGTTGTCCTGCGCATAGACGGCGTCGGCGATCAGCCGGTTCTTGGCAAGAGCAAGTTCGTCGGCGGTGATGCCGTGCTCGCTGACGTCGGCGATGATGGCGTCGATCGCCGTTTCGATGTCGTGCAGGGTCTTCCCCGGCGCCGGCACGCCGTAGACGCCGAACTTCCCGTAGTCGAGCGCGGTACTCGAATAATAGGCGCCGGCATTGAGCGCAAGGTTTTGCTCGACGACGAGCGTTTTGTAGAGACGGCCGTTCACGCCGCCACCGAGCACGTGGGCCAAAACTTCGAGCGCCTGGCTCTCGCCAGGCTTAGCGGTGATCCGCGACGGCACCAGATAAACGCGGCTGACGCTCGGCTGCTCGACCTTGGGGTCGGCGAGCGTAACGGTGCGCGGCGCTTCCTGCGTCGGCTCCATCGGCCGGTGGCGTGGCCCGATCTCGGCGCGCGGAGCAATTTTGCCGTAGGTCGCCTCGGCGTCGGCCTTGACCTCATCGGCGGTGACGTCGCCGGCGATGACGACGATCGCGTTATTCGGTGTATAGAAGCGCCGGTAGAAGGCGAGCGCGTCGTCACGGGTCAACTTTTCGATTTCCGGCCGCCAGCCGATGACCGGGCGGCCATAGGGATGGTTGAGATAGAGCGCGGCGTCCATCTGCTCCGTCAGCCGGCTGTTTGGATTGTTCGCGACCCGCATGTTCTGTTCTTCGAGCACGACGTTGAGCTCGGGACGCACGACGTCGTCGGTGAGCACAAGACCGGTAATGCGGTCTGCCTCGAGCGCCATCATTTCTTTGAGGTGCTCGCGCGGCACCCTTTGAAAGAAGCCAGTGTAGTCGTCGGAGGTGAAGGCGTTCTCCTGGCCGCCGATCGCGGCCACTGCCAGCGAGAACCGGTTGCCCGGATTCTGCGCCGTACCCTTGAACATCAGGTGTTCGAGGAAATGGGCGAGGCCGGAGTTTCCAGGGGTTTCGTCGGCGGCCCCGACCTTGTACCAGATCATATGGGTGACGACCGGAGCGCGATGATCCGGGATGACCACGACTTCAAGCCCATTACTCAGAGTGAAGTGCTCGACTTTGGGTCCGGTCTCGGCATTGGCGGCAGCCGGCAAAACCGCCATCAACGCCAACGTCAGCAGCAGAGCTTTCGGCACGATTAATCTCCAGTCGGTTGGGTCATGCCCCACTATCGGCGCCGCAGCAAGCAGCGGACATGATCTCGGCTGCAAAACGGCAACGAAACTCTCAACGATGCCAACACACGGCATCGTCGGCCAGCACACACTCGCAGCTAGTGTCCGGTCCCGCTCGCCGGGGGGGTAGCCGAGCCCAGGTTGAAGTCGCTTGCGGACGCCGCCGCTTTGCCCGGCTTCTTATCAGGAGCGATGCCGTAAGGCTGTTCCGGCGACGGAACCCGGTATCCGGCAGGTGGATCGGTAAGATTCCTGCGCACCGGTTCGCCGGCAAAGTTGGCGTATTCCTCTTTGTCGAACCAACCCATCGGATTGTACCAAGGCTTCTTCTGCACCGGCGGATTTGGGGTTTGAACAGCCGTCTCGGGAACGACCGCCTGCTTGGCTTTGTTGTTCTTGGGCCGCTTGGCCCGATCGGTCGGCCAGTCCGACGTCGGCACTGCCGCCGTCGTCGCCGGGCGCAGGCAGGTCGCGGGTGGGCGGTACAACAAGCGGCGATCGCTCGGTGTAGTTGATGGCGGCCTCGGGATCGGTCTCATGCTTGATACCGATCGTCTGCAGCATGCTGTCAAAGACGTTGCCGTTGTCGCTGCCATAGGTTTGGGCGCGGACGGCCGACGCGCCGGTGCTCGCGACGACACCGGCCAAAGCGGCCCCTATAGCGGCGCGCAGAAGGCCCGCGCGCCTCTCCGACCTGCGCCCCACATTGCGGCCGCGACTTTGAACCTGATGCATGCCCTCACCCAAGACGGCGGTACGCCGAGCATGGCCTAAACTTTCAAGACCTTTTATCCCGGATCAGGGCGCTTTTACGGCACCCCTAGCCCACAGCGAATCGTACAGCAGCGCGACGACGCCCGCTACGATGGCCAGATCAGCAAGGTTAAAGACATACCAGCTAAAGCGCCAGCTGGCGGTCTCGATGTGAAATAGCACGAAATCCATGACTCCCGGCCAATGTAGCCGGTCAATGGCGTTGCCGATCGCCCCGCCAATAATGAGTCCAAGCGCCGCCGCGGTCAGCCGCGAGGACGCGCGCGCCAGCCAGATCCAGAGCAACACCACCGCCGCAACTTTGAAGGCGAGCAGCGCCCACAGCGCCGAGAACCCTTCTTGCTGGAACAGCCCATAGCTGATGCCGGTATTCCAGATCACGACGAGATCAAGAAAGGGTGTGAGAGCCACGCGGGCGCGATCGGCAAGGCCGAACACATCCAAAAGCCATAACTTGGACGCTTGGTCGAGGATGCCGGTAACCACGGCGATGGTCAGGCCGAACGCGCTCAGCGGCCCCCAGGCGATGGCGCGGTCCGCCTTTCCGTGCGTCGCCTCAGCCATGTCCCCGGCCCTACTCGGCGGCCTTGCGCATCGCGTCCCACTCACGCAGCGCCTGCGCATCGCGGGGCGTCACATCGGGATATTGCGGATCGAGACCGACGGCCGGCGAAATCTTCCACGAGCGCGCGCATTTGCGCCCCGCGGCCAGTTCGGGGACGACGGCGACGCCCGCCACATCCGCCAACCGGAACGCGTCTGGCGGGCCGTCGCCTTCGACCAGCGCCAGGCCTGAGGTGATGCAAACTTCGGCGAGGTCGACATCGACCACCGCCGAGAAAAGATCGGGATCGGCGACATACACAACAGGATGCGCCTCGAGCGAAGAGCCGATGCGTTTGTGCGCGCGTTCGATCTCGAGCGCACCGGTCACGACCCGGCGCACCTGGCGCACCTTGCGCCATTTTTCCGCCAGCGCTTCATCGCGCCACTCAACCGGCACCTCGGGAAACAGCTGGAGATGGACCGACGTTCCCGACGGATCGCGCGCGAGCCACGCCTCTTCGGCGGTGAAACACAGGATCGGCGCGAGCCAGGTCACCGTGCAGCGGAACAAATGGTCGAGGACAGTGAGGCAGGCTTTGCGGGTAACCGAGGAATACGGATCGCAATAGAGCGCATCTTTGCGGATGTCGAAATAGAACGCCGACAGATCGACGGTCATGAATGTGTTCAGCGCCGCGAAAATCCGCTTGTAGTCGAAATCGGCATAGGCTTTCCGAATAACAGCATCGACTTCGGCGAGCCGATGCAGCATCAGCCGCTCAAGCTCCGGCATGTGCGCCAAAGCCACGCGCTCGGCGCCGTGGAGATGGGCGAGATTGCCGAGCATCCAGCGCAGCGTGTTGCGCAGTTTTCGGTAGGTCTCGACAGTGGTTTTCAGGATTTCCGGCCCGATGCGCAGATCGTCGGCATAGTCGGCGGCACAGACCCACATGCGCAGGATGTCGGCGCCGGCCTGTTTGATCACATCCTGCGGCGCGGTAACGTTGCCGAACGATTTCGACATTTTGCGCCCGTTCTCGTCGAGCACGAATCCGTGAGTGAGCACGATGTCGAACGGCGCGCGGCCGCGCGTCCCGCAGGATTCAAGGAGCGATGACTGAAACCAGCCGCGGTGCTGATCGGAGCCTTCCAGATACATCACCACCTCGTCGCCGCCGTCGGCTTGGCGCCGGACATGCGAAAGCGCCGGGAAGTGTTCGGTGTCTTCCAGCACGAACGCGTGCGTCGAACCGGAGTCGAACCAGACGTCGAGGATGTCGTCGACTTTCCGCCAGCCCTCATTGCCGAGCTTGCCGAGGAAGCGCTCGCGCGCGCCCGGCGCGTACCACGCGTCCGCGCCTTCCTGCTCGAATGCTTCGATGATGCGGACATTGACCTCGGGGTCGTTCAAAATCTCGACCGAGCCGTCCGGCGTCTCTTTGATGAAGACCGCGATCGGCACGCCCCAGGCGCGCTGGCGCGAGATCACCCAGTCAGGACGGCTTTCGATCATGCCGGTGATACGCTTCTCGCCCTGCTCCGGCACCCAGCGTGTCGCCCGGATCGCATGCTCGGCCAGCTGCCGGAGCGTCGCGCCGTGGTGTGCAGTGCCGCTCAACAGCGCGATCGGCTGATCCATCGCAATGAACCATTGCGGCGTGTTGCGGAAGATCACCGGCTTCTTGGAGCGCCACGAATGCGGGTATTGATGCTTGAGCCGGCCGCGCGCGAGCAGCATGCCCGCTTCGATCAGTGCCTTGATCACCGCCTCGTTGGCGTCGCCCTTCTCGCCTTTTTCCGTGAGCACGCGCTTACCGGTAAAACCCGGCGCCTGCTCGGTGAAGCGGCCGTCGGCGTCTACGGTGTAAGGAATGGCTTTAATGGGGCTGTCGATCCCCAGCTCCCGCAACATATGACCGTTTGCCATCCAGACTTCGAAATCCTCGCGCCCGTGTCCTGGTGCGGTGTGCACGAAGCCAGTCCCTGTTTCGTCGGTAACGTGATCGCCGGGTAACAGCGGGACAGGGAAATCATAACCAAGCTTTTTCAGCGGATGATCGCAGATCACAACTAACGTCAGTGGACCGTCTTGAAAATAAAATCTGTGTAGCTCCTTGAACGCCGTAACGCGCGCCTGCCTGAACACGTCCAAGTGTAGTTTGGCTGCCACTACAAAACGGTCGCCGGGTTTTGCCCAATTGCCGGCGGGCGCATCAATCACATCGTACACACCGTATTCAATGTCAGGCGAAAAACTGATCGCGCGATTTCCGGGAATAGTCCATGGAGTCGTGGTCCAAATAACAATACTGCTTCGGCGAAGATCGTGGAGAAGTTGTTGCTTTGGCTCGATGTCTTTTGCTGTCGCCTGCTCATGAAAATCAGGCTTTACTTCAGCAATTGGAAACTTCACCCACACCGTATCCGACGTGTAATCCTCGTACTCGACTTCGGCTTCGGCGAGCGCGGTCTTCTCGACCACCGACCACATCACCGGCTTTGAGCCGCGATAGAGCGTGCCGTTGGCCGCGAATTTCATGATCTCACGCGCGATCTGCGCCTCGGCGAAAGCGTCCATCGTGGTGTAGGGATGCGCCCAGTCGCCGACGACGCCGAGGCGCTGGAACTCCTCGCTCTGCACGTTGACCCAGTGCTCGGCGAAACGCCGGCACTCCTGGCGGAATCCCACCAGCGCGGCCGGGTTCGACAAGTCCGGCTTCGGCTTGCCCTTGGCGCGGTAGTTCTCCTCCTCGATCTTCCATTCGATCGGCAGGCCGTGACAGTCCCAGCCGGGCACGTAGTTGGAGTTGAAGCCGAGCATCTGCTGGCTTCTGGTCACCACGTCCTTGAGGATTTTGTTGAGCGCGTGGCCGATATGGATGTTGCCGTTGGCGTAGGGCGGGCCGTCGTGCAGGACGAAGCGCGGCCGCCCCTTGGCGGCGGCGCGCAGCCGGCCGTAGAGATCGAGGTCCCGCCAGCGCTTGAGGAGCTCCGGCTCTTTCTGCGGGAGGCCGGCGCGCATCGGGAAGTCGGTCTTGGGCAGGAAGAGCGTTTCGCTGTAATCGCGCGCTTTCGCCGGCTGCTCGTTCATGGCGCGCCTTCTAACAAGCCACCGGCACCGCGCAAAGGCCCCGTTTGCGGCGCGAACGGTATTCACCCGTTTGTTCCCGGCGCCGCGCGAAATTTCCCGATTGAATGGGGTTTTCCGCCGCCTATATCATAGGCACGGTATTTCGGGCCATTTCAGTCTTCGGAGACCAGTCATGAGCACCGCGTCGACGGCGGCGAATAACGCTGGCGAGACGGCCAAAGAGGCCATACGCGAAGCCCGCAAAGCCGCGTCCGCTGCCTCGGGCAACCTGGAAGCCGATTTGCAGGCGCTGCGCGACGAATTCGCCAAGCTCGCCGACCAAGTCGCCGGCATCGTCGCCGGCCCCGGCAACGCCGCCTGGCGTCGCGCCAAAGCGAGCATCGACGACGCCGTTGCCGAGGCGGAGGACAAAGGCCGCGAGGCAGCCAGCGCCGTGCGCGAGGTCTCCGGCCATTTCGTCGACGCAATCGACGAATCGATCAAGACCCGGCCCTACACCACGCTCGCCATCGTCGCCGGCATCGCATTCCTGTTCGGGGCGACCTGGCGCCGCTGAGGTCTTGATGCTCAAGAACTGGATGCACGACATCGCGCTTGCAATGCAGGCGCGGAGCGGCTTGACCGGCGGCTTCTTCGTTTGGCTGGCGATCATCCTGCTGGCCGCGCTTACCGCGTTCGCGTTTCTGTGCGTCGCCGCCTACGACTGGCTGTCGCTGCAATTGGGCTCGATCTACGCTGCGCTGGCGATAGCGGGCTTCTTTATTTTGGTCGCGCTGATCGGGGCGCTCGTTGCGTCAATAGCGCGCCGCCGCGCCAGGGAGCGCGCGATCCTTGAACGCGCCGCGCGGGCGCAAGGCTCATCGTCATGGCTGCTCGATCCGAAGATTTTCGGCGCCGCCCTGCAAGCCGGCCGCACGCTCGGCTGGCAACGCATCATCCCGGTGGCGCTGCTTGCTTTCCTGGCTGCACAATGGCTGCGCGAGCGCGGCGAGCAGAAGCCCGACGACGCCGGCTAATTCGTTTGCCTCAGATTGGCGGAAAAATATCGCCGGCGCGCTCAAGCGCCGCCCGCGCTGTCGCGGCATCGTCATTCATGGCGCGCACCAACTCGTCCACCGAACCAAACACTGCTTCGTCACGGATCCAATCGATGAAGGCGACATCGATCCGCCGGCCGTAGAGGTCGCCGGCAAAATCAAACAAAAAGACTTCCAGCAGAACCACGCCGCTGTCGAACATCGGACGCCGGCCAAAATTCGCCACGCCATCGTAACGGCGTTCGCCGAGCCCGACCCGCACCGCGTAAACGCCGTGGCGCAGCCCGCAGGCGGCGTCGAGACTTAAGTTCGCGGTCGGGAAACCGAGTTCGCGCCCGCGCTTGTCGCCGTGCCGCACCTCGCCGGACACAAACCAGGGAAAACCGAGCAGCGCTGCGGCGTCGTCAAGCCGCGCCTCCGCGAGCGCGTCCCGAATCGGCCCAGAGGAAACCGGACGTCCATTGAGTTCGAACGGGGCGACGACGTCGACGGCAAAGCCGTACTTACGGCCCTGCGCCGCCAGAAAGTCGGGCGAGCCGGTGCGGTTTTTGCCGAAGTGGAAATTGAAGCCAATGACGACACCGCTGACGGCGAACCGCTCGACCAGAATACCGGCGACGAAATTCTCCGCTGTCAGGCTCGCCAGCGCGGCGTCGAACGTCAGCACGACTGTGCCGTCGAGGCCGTTCGCAGCCAGGAGTCGCAATTTCGCGGCCTCGTCGGTGAGCCGGAACAGCGGCTCGCCCGGATTGAAGAAGTCGCGCGGATGCGGCTCGAAAGTCAGGACCCCCGCCGGCTCGCCAAGGCCGCGGGCGCGCTCGATGACGGCCGCGATCACGGCCTGGTGGCCGCGGTGGACGCCATCGAAATTGCCCATGGCGAGGACGGCGCCGCGGAGCGCGCCATCGGGCGCTACATCGCGCACGACGAGGAAGCGTTTCGGCGCCATCGGCCTGCAATGGTTAAGAAAAGCTGTGGGGCCCGTAGGTGCCGCCGCGGCAAGCCCAAGTCAAGCTCGGGAAGTCAAGCGGAGGGAGGTTAACCGGAGGGAAGCCTGGGAAAGCCGGGGACGTCACGGTTAACCCGATGTTCAACCAGCGATGCTAGATCACCGCGCTTTGAAGGAGCGCTTTGGGGGCAGCGTCACCTCGTCATGAGGAGCCGGCCAACTTCTCTCCTTGCAGAGGCCACGCCGAGGAGCAGAGCAATGGCTCTCGATCCGACAATGCCCGTGCTCGTGGTCGACGACTACAGCACCATGGTCCGCATTATCCGCAATCTGTTGCGTCAGCTCGGCTTCGCCGACGTCGACGATGCCAGCGACGGCCTCGAGGCAATCGCCAAGATGCACGCCAAGCGCTACGGCCTGGTGATTTCAGACTGGAATATGGAGCCAATGACCGGTTTTGACCTGCTGCGCCAAGTCCGCGCCGACCCCGACTTAAGCGACACGCCCTTCATCATGGTCACGGCCGAATTGAAGACCGAGAACGTGATCGCGGCGCGAAAGGCGGGCGTGAACAATTACATCGTCAAGCCGTTCAACGCGCAGACGCTGAAGGCCAAGATCGAGGCGGTTTTCCCCGAGGCTCCGCTGGACTTTGAATCTACAGTTCGGTAGCGCTCGTCATTGCGAGCAAGGCGAAGCGATCGAGCCTTACTGCCGAAGTCCCAGCTTGTTTCGTCGCGCTGCTCCTCGCAACGGCGGCTACCATGCCAGTGCGCGCGTGACGGCTCTTGGCGCCACTTCGGCAGCGCCGAAAACCGTGTTCAAGCCGGCAAGGTCCGGAACCTCGCGTCCACCCAGATCCTCAGCGTGGATGCCGGAAATGACAAACAGACAATCGACACCAAAAGCGGCGGCGCCTTTTAGGTCGGTTCTGACCGAATCGCCGATCGCCAACACCCGACGCAGCGGTGGCACCTCGCCGCCGCGAAAGGCGGCGGCCTTGCCGAGCGCCGCCTCGTAGATCGGCGCGTGCGGCTTGCCGCAATAGAGCACCTCGCCCCCCAGTGTGGCGTAGACATCGGCCAAGGCGCCGGCGCAGTAGACCAACTCGTCGCCGCGTTCAACGACAATGTCGGGATTGGCGCAGACCATGAACAGCGAGCGGGCGCGCATGGTAGCAAGGAGCTCGCGGTAGCTGTCCGGCGTCTCTCGGGCGTCGTCGAACAGGCCCGAGCACACGACGTAGTCGGCGGTTTCGACCGGCGCGAAGGTGACGTCGAGGCCGGCAAAGATCGACAGGTCGCGTTGCGGCCCAAGATGGAACACGCGTTCGCGCAACCTGGTCTCGACGATGCCGCGGGTGACGTCGCCCGAGCTCACGATCGCGTCGTAGGCGTCGCGCGGCACATTGAGCCGGTCGAGAATTCGCTGCACCGATGCGCCCGGCCGCGGCGCGTTGGTGATGAGGACGACCGTGCCGCGTCCGGCGCGAAAGCGTATCAGCGCTTCGCAAGCCGGCGCGAAGGCGGCAACGCCGTTGTGCACCACGCCCCAAACGTCGCAAAGCAGCACGTCGTAGCCGCGCGCCAGCGGTGCAAATCGCTCGATGATTTCAGGCAAGGAGGTTTCGCCGCCTCAGTTGCCGCTGCCCGTGCGGGCAAGTTTGGCGAGGCCGCCTAGTCCGCCGGGACCGGCTTCGCTCGGAGCCGCAGCTCCCATCCTTCCCGGTTCGCCCCTGCCGGCGTCGCCCCCGGGACCCTGCAACGCCTCCGGCCGCACCGGGCGCGGCGGAGAGAACAAAAAGCCCTGCCCAAACCGGACGTCGTAGTCCAACAAATCGACCACGGTGGATTCGGTCTCGATGCGGTCGGCGATGAGATCGATGCCGAAACGGCCGAGCAGGTCGGAAAAATCCGCCGGATGGATATTGGTGGTGCTGCCGGAGGCGCGGTTGAGCAACAGCGTCGCGGACGCCTTGATGAAGCGGAAGCCGCGTTCGGTCAGTTCACGCGGCTCAAGACGAAGATCGGTGAGATTATCCATGGAAAACCGAAATCCACGCTCGGCAAGCGCCGCCAGACTTTCGTGCTCGATCGGCCCCATGGAGCGGACTGCCGTCTGAGTGAATTCGAACACCAGGGACGGTGCGATCGCGCGATTGGCCTCGAGAAATTCGAGCAGTTGGGCGAACCCCGCATCGGTCAGGGTCGCGACCGAGAGATTACAGAACAGGCCGATGTCGCGGTTCTTGAGCAAGAGACGCCTGACCACCTGCACGCAGCGCAACACCGAGAGGCTGTCGAGCTTCGGCAACAGCGAGCCCGCTTCGGCAAAGGGAAGAAAATCCTCGGCGGCGACCATCTCGCCGTTGCCGGCATTGAGCCGCGACACCGACTCGTAATAGCGAACCTTGCGCTGCGGCAAGGTTACAATCGGCTGCAGATGCAGATCGATCCGCTGCGCTTCGATGCCGGCGCGAATAGCGGCGATGATACCGTCGCTGTCGAGGCCGCTGAAGGCCGGAATTTGGCGTCCAGCTAAGCCGCCGGCCCCGCCGCATCGCCAGGCTTGGCCGCAGCGCCTCTCGCCGCCGGCAGCAACTCGGCGGCGGCATACGGCGGCACAGCGTGGTCGTTGTCGCGCGGCGCAGCCAGCGCGGCGTCGTGCTGGGCCACGGTGTCGGCCAGCTGGTTGACCAGCCGCGAAAGCTCCTCGAGTTCGTTGGCAAGCGGGCGCGCAGTCGACAGTGCCCGCTCGAGCACAGTCTCGACCTTGCTCTCCATGAAACCAAGCCGGCGGTCGAACTCCGCGAGCTGGCGAGCGAGATCGCCCGATCCGCGCGCGATGTTGGAAACCTGATTGCTCACCTCGGCGCGGTCCTGCTTCCTCCCGGCGATGGCATTGTAGACCGCGAGCACGGTGAGAACCCCAACTGCCGCGAGCGCCGCATTGGTGAGGCTGAGCCCAAAGCGAAGGAACAGCACAGCACCAAGCGAGGCGGCGATGAGTACCATGCAGCCGGCGATGAAAATGGCGCTGATGCGCACCATTCAATGACTCCGCGCGCGCTAGAACCGGAAATCGATTCGTATCCGGGCGCTGCCAGTGTCCACAAGCCCTAAACCGCCGCAAGCCTGGTTTTATTGCGTCAAAGGCACGGCCCGGCTTTTCAAGGAGCTTCGTTAACGTCGGCCCCATGGAACCACCGCCCAAATGCGCTCATGCAAATAATAGAAGGCGATCTTGGTCAGCATCTCGATCCCGGCAATGGATCCGGCAATCCCCACCCGGCCGGTTACGAGGAAGCTGATCACAAAGGTGTCGAGCGAAGCCATCACTCGCCAAGTGACCGCCTTTGCGATCGATCGGCGGTGGGCCTCAAAGCCTCGGAGCCAACGCATCGGAGTGTCCTCGCCAGTGGAAAGGGCAAAGTCCTAAGGCGGCCATTCGAACCGTCGCGACGCGGCGCCTCTATCCGCGTAACAACGTAGGGCGATGTAGGAACAAAGGCGCGCAGTGGCCGCCGCTCCGATCGAAGGGGGTTAAGGCTTACGCCACCGCTCGGATGACCCGCGCGGCTTTCTCAAAAACCTGGGCGATATCCGCCTCGGTCACGATCAGGGGCGGGGCGATCGCGAGCGTGTCGCCGGCGATGCGGATGACAAGGTCCTCGTCGTGGAACGCGCGCTCCATCGCCTCGTAGCCGCGCTCGCCGACGGCATCGGGCCGCGCGGCGAGATCGATGCCGGCGGCAAGCCCGACGGTGCGGACGTCGAGGACGTTCGGCAGGCCTTTCAGCGTCATCGCCGCGTCGGCATAGACCGGCTCCAGCCGCTTGGCGCGGTCGAACAGATTTTCGTCACGGTAGAGATCGAGCGTCGCAAGACCGGCGGCGCAGGCGAGCGGATGCGCCGAATAGGTGTAGCCGTGGAACAATTCGATCGTATGCTCGGGCCCGCGCATGAAGGCGTCGTAGATGCTCTCGCGCGCGATCACGCCGCCCATCGGCACGGTGCCGGACGTGACGCCTTTGGCGAAGCACAGAAGGTCCGGCGTGACGCCGTAGCGTTCCGCGGCGAAGGCATGACCGAGGCGGCCGAAACCGGTGATCACCTCGTCGAAGATCAGCAGGATGCCGTGCCGGTCGCAGATCGCCCGCAGCCGCTGCAGATATCCCTTTGGCGCCGGCAGCACACCGGTCGATCCGGCCATGGGCTCGACGATCACGGCGGCGATCGTCGAAGCGCCGTGCAGCGCGACAATGCGTTCAAGCTCGTCGGCAAGATGCGCGCCCCATTCCGGCTCGCCCTTGGTGAAGGCCTGATGCTCGCGGCTATAGGTCGCCGGCAGATGGTCGACACCGGCGAGTAGCGTGCCGAAGAATTTGCGGTTGTTGACAATGCCGCCGACCGAAATGCCGCCGAAGCCGACGCCGTGATAGCCGCGCTCGCGGCCGATCAAGCGCGTGCGCGCGCCGTCGCCGCGCACATTGTGGTAGGCGAGCGCGATCTTGAGCGCGGTATCGATCGCCTCCGAGCCCGAATTGCAGAAGAACACCCGATTGAGATCGGCCGGCGCCAGCGCTGCGATCCGGCTCGCCAGTTCGAATGATTTGGGATGGGCAAAGTGGAACGCCGCCACGTAGTCCAGTTCCGCCGCCTGATTTGAAATCGCCGCGACGATCGGATCGCGGTTGTGGCCGGCATTGGTGCACCACAGCCCGGCGAGGCCATCGAATACGGCGCGGCCGTCGGGCGTGAAATAATGCAGTTCCTTGGCGCGGGCGATGAGCCGCGGCGCGCGCTTGAACGCCCGATTCGGCGTAAACGGAATCCAGTAGGCATCAAGATCGTTGGTTTGACGGGCCGATGCCGTGGCGGTGGGAGGTGACATGGCGCTTTCTTTCCTGCAGTTCGGCGTACTTGAGGGGCGGGCGTTCGTCGACTGACTGTGCAACCACCTTGCAGCAAAATCGGTCCGGGTCGCTGTTATACACGATCGCGCCGTTGCTTGCCGCCCTGCCCTGCCGCTGCTACCAACCGCGCGTTCCCTTAGCCCGACGAGATCAGGCCGGCAGATGGCCGAGAAGCGCAAAGAAAACAACAAGCTGAAAGCCCGCCTGCCGCGCGGCCTCGCCGACCGCGGGCCGGCGGAGATCGCCGCGACCCGCGCGATGATCGAAAAGATCCGTGTGGTCTACGAGCGCTATGGCTTCGAGCCGGTCGAGACTCCGGCGATCGAATACACCGACGCACTCGGCAAGTTTCTGCCCGATCAGGACCGGCCGAACGAAGGCGTGTTCTCGTTCCAGGACGACGACGAGCAATGGCTGTCGCTGCGCTACGACCTGACCGCGCCGCTCGCGCGCTATGTCGCGGAAAATTTCGACGCGCTGCCGAAGCCGTATCGGAGCTATCGGTTCGGCTGGGTGTTCCGCAACGAGAAGCCGGGCCCCGGCCGCTTCCGCCAGTTCATGCAGTTCGATGCCGACACGGTCGGCTCAGCCTCCCCCGCCGCCGACGCCGAGATGTGCATGATGGCGGCGGATACGATGGAGGAGTTGGGAATTCCGCGCGGCGGTTATGTAGTGAAGGTGAGTAATCGGAAAGTGCTCGAAGGGCTAATGGAGTCGCTGAGTGTCGTCGGTCCGATTAGTGAACGCGAAAAATGGCTGACCGTACTGCGCGCCATAGACAAGTTAGATCGCTTAGGTCCGCAGGGGGTCTCTCAGCTTGCTTGCGAAGGGTCGAAAAGACGAAAGTGGCGACTTTACCAAGGGTGCCGACCTCTCACCCGCCCAAACAGACAATGTGATGAGATTTCTGCGGACTATTCACGGGACGACACATCCGGCGCATGGAATTTACCGCGTCTGATCCGACGCCTGAACGAAGAAGCTAAAGACAATGTTGCGCCTGGCTCTGACTGGATGAAAGCCAATGTCGAATACGGGCCGCTCGGAGAACAAGGCGACCGAGAGTTACGAGATATTGCGGAATTCGTGCGAGTCGCAGGCTACGACGAAACGCGTGTATTGGATAGATCGCTCTGTCGTCCGCGGTCTCGAATATTACACTGGCCCTGTCTTCGAAGTTGAGCTGACATTCTCCACCGACGGCAAGGATGGTTCGTCGCGCTTCGGTTCGGTCGGCGGCGGCGGGCGTTACGACGGACTCGTGTCGCGCTTTCGCGGCGAGCCGGTGCCGGCGACCGGATTTTCCATCGGCGTGTCGCGGCTCGCGGCCGCGCTGCAACACCTTGGCAAGCTCGACAGCAAACCCGAGCCGGGTCCGGTCGTCGTCACCGTGTTCGACAAGGATCGCCTCGCCGATTATCAGAACATGGTCGCGAAGCTGCGCGCGGCAAAAATCCGCGCCGAACTTTATCTCGGCAATCCGCGCAACCTCGGCAATCAGCTCAAATACGCCGACAAGCGCAACTCACCGTGCGTCGTCATTCAGGGCGGCGACGAAAAGGCCAAAGGCGAAGTCACGATCAAGGATTTGATCGTCGGCGCCGAACTCGGCGAAACTGGAAAAAGGCCGCGAGGAACATTTGCAGAAGCAGGCCGAGGCCCAGACAATCCGTGCCGGAAGCGAACCTCGTTGACGCCGTGCGCGCGATGCTGGCGCGGCACGGACTGGGAGCCGAAGCCATGAACCGCGCGGCAAAGATTGTCATCATCGTCGTGTGCGTTCTCGTCGTCGCGATCGTCGCCGCGCTCGCGGGCATGCTCGCGTTCGGCACCAGCGAGCCCCCGGTCCCGCTCGCCTCGCTCGGCGCGCCGTTCCGCAAAGTGAATTTCAGCGATTTGCCCCAGCCGGAAAAAATTCAAACGAGCCACGGCACGCCGATTGCGTACCGCGTCTGGCCGGCAAACCCGCGCGCGCGACGCCGACGCTCGTGGTCATTGCCATCCACGGCTCCTCGGCGCAGAGCGCGAGCATTCATCCGCTTGGCAAAGCGCTGAGCGCCGCCGGCATTCCGGTCTACGCACCCGACATTCGTGGCCACGGCGACACCGGCACGCGCGGCGACATCGACTATGCGGGCCAGCTCGACGACGACATGGCCGATTTCGTCGCCGCGGTGCGCGCCAAGCACCCGAACGCGAAGCTCGTCTTGATGGGCTTCTCCTCCGGCGGCGGTTTTGCGCTCCATATCGCGGCAAGTCCGCTCGGAAAAATGTTCGTGCGCACGGTGATGCTGTCGCCGATGCTCGGACCTTTTGCGCCGACCTATCGACAAGACCAGAAGTACGCGCGGCCATACATCCCGCGCATCTTTGCGCTCCTGTTACTCGACCGCGTTGGGATTCATGCCTTCGATCATTTGACCACGCTCCTCCTCGCCATCGATCCGGCGCGGACCGACATCCTCGTTGGTCATTATTCGTGGCTGCTGATGCGGGCGTTTGGCACGCGCGACTACGCCGAAGACGTCCGCAATGCGCAAACCCCGCTTGCCGTCGTGGTCGGGGAGAAAGACGAGCTTTTCGATGCCGAAAAGTTTGCGCCCACTTTGGATGCGATCAAGCCGGAAATCCCGGTGACCGTCGTTCCCGGGCTCAGTCATACGGAGCTGACCACAGACCCTAGCGCCGTCCCAGCGATCATCGCCGCCGTGCGGGGTGCGTCCGGAAAGCCCTGAGTTAACGGCACGAACCAATCTTCATCGAATGGCGACGACCGCCATGCTAAAGGGCCGCCGAATTGACCCTATCGTCGCGCGCACCTGGATCGGTTAACCATACGCCGGCGTGAATGTGGCTGACATGTCGGGCTTGGCAACCAACGGACCGGACCAGCGTGCGCAGAGGCTCGTCGCCTCCTACGTGCGCGCCGGCTACACCCCGATCGAGCCGCCGGTATTGCAGCCGGCGGAACCGTTCCTCGACCTTTCCGGCGAGGACATCCGCCGCCGCATGTATCTCACCAGCGATCCGCACGGGCGCGAACTATGCCTGCGGCCCGACCTCACCATTCCGGTGTCGCGCGCCTATCTGCAATCGCCGGCGGCCGGCAAGCCGGCCGGCTTCTGCTACCACGGCTCGGTGTTTCGCCACCGCGAGGGATTGCCGGCCGAATTCGTTCAGGCCGGGATCGAATCCTTCGGCCGCCAGGACAAGGCGGCGGCGGACGCGGAAATGCTCGCGCTCGGACTGGAAGCGACCACGCTCTATGGCTTGACCGCGCCGGACGTCCGTGTCGGCGACGTCGGGCTGTTTGCTGCTTTCGTCGCCGCGCTCGATCTTGCGCCGGCCTGGAAGCGGCGGCTGGTCAAGGATTTCAACAGAAAGTGGTCGCTGGCGCATGATCTCGATCAGCTGGCGCTGACCGCCGCGAACCGGCCGCCGGAATACCAGGGCGTGCTCTCGGCGCTCGCCGGCTCCGATCCGAAGGCTGCGCATCACCTCATCACCGATCTTCTGTCCATCGCCGGCATTGCCGCGGTCGGCGGCCGCTCGGTCGACGAAATCGCCGAACGCTTTCTCGAACAATCGGCGCTCGGCGCCGGCACGCGACTGCCGCACGAAACCCGCGCGCTGATCGAGCGCTTCCTCGCCGTGCGCGGAAGCCCGGACGACGCCGCCGGCGAACTGCGCACACTTTCGGCCGACGCCAACCTCTCGCTCGAGCCGGCGATCGAACTGTTCGAGACGCGCACCGGCTTTCTCGCCGCCCGCGGCGTTGACGTCAGCGCCATGCATTTTTCCACCGCGTTCGGCCGCGGCTTTGATTACTACACCGGCTTCGTGTTCGAACTTCACGACGCTCGCACCAAAGGCCCGTTGATCGCCGGCGGACGCTACGACGGGTTGTTGACGCGGCTCGGCGCGCGGGAGGCAATTCCGGCGGTAGGTTTTGCCGCTTCGATCGAAGAACTCGCCGCGTGCGGAGGCGCGCCATGAGCGCGCCGCTGATCCTCGCCGTGCCGTCCAAGGGACGGCTGCAGCAGAACACCGAAAATTTCTTCGCGCGCTCCGGGCTCGAACTGGTCAAGCCGCGCGGCGCCCGCGATTATCGCGGCGCCATTGCCGGCCTCGATGGCGTGGAAATCGCCTATCTGTCGGCTGCGGAAATCACCGCGCAGCTCGGCCTGGGCGCCGTGCACCTCGGCATCACCGGCGAGGATCTGGTGCGCGAGATGATTCCCGACGCCGATCGCGAGGTCGTGTTCATCGACCAGCTCGGCTTCGGCTTCGCCAATGTCGCCGTTGCCGTGCCGCAGGCCTGGATCGACGTGCGCAGCATGGCCGATCTCGACGACGTCGCAACCGCGTTCCGGCTCAAGCACGAGCGCAAGATGCGGCTCGCCACCAAATACGCCAACCTGACGCGCGGCTTCTTTGCCGAGCACGGCGTCGTCGACTACCGCATCGTCGAAAGTTCGGGCGCGACGGAAGGTGCGCCGGCGGCCGGTACCGCCGAACTGATCGTCGACATCACCACCACCGGCTCGACCCTTGCCGCCAACGGGCTCAAGGTGATCGAGGACGGCATTATCCTTCGCTCACAGGCGAACCTGGTCGCGGCGCGCACCGCGCAATGGGACGGCGCGCATCGCGAAACCGCGCGGCTCCTGCTCGACCGGATCGACGCGCAAAAGCGCGCCCACGCCTACCGCGAAGTGCGTACGCGCTTTGCCGGATTGAATGACACGCTGCTCAAGACTGCGCGCGAAAAATTCGGCGTCGCCGCGCCGTTCGGCGGCCCGACTTCGTCGGGCATGCTGACGCTGCACTGTCCGCCTAAGCACGTGCACGCGCTGGCGAGCTTCCTGCGCGAACACGGCGCCGAAGCGGTGTCGGTCGCCGCACTGGAATACGTCTACTCGCGCGACAATCTGCTTTACACGCGCCTGACGGCAGAGCTCGACCGCAACGGTCCGGCCGCCAACTAGCTGCGCCGCACCCGGCCGTCCCGATACCAGCCGATCGCATCGTCGAGGCGATCGTCGCCCCAAAACAATTCTTCGCCGACAACAAAGGTCGGCGAACCGAAAATTCCCAGCGATCTGGCGGCGTCGGTTTCGGCCAGCATGGTTTCGTTCGCTGCGGGCGAATTCGCAAGCGCCAGCACGCGCGCGGGGTCCTGTCCGACGTCGCGCAGACTTGAGGACAGATTGGGCTCGCTGCCGGTCTCCTCTCCGGCCTGAAACCAGCGCCGATAGGCCGCGCGCACGAAGTCGGCGCCCCAGCCCTCGCGCATGCCGACAATGGCGACGAGATTGGCCGTCACCGATTGTTTGGCAGGATAAGGCGCGGGCAGCTTCGCCGGCAAACCGTGCATCGCCGCGCGGCGTTCGACGTCGCGCCACATGTACCGGATTTTCGCGGGCTTGTCGGCGAATGGAATATGCTTCATCTCTTGCAGGATCAGAAGCAGATGAAAAGGCCGCCATCGGAACGCGATGCCGCTCGACCGCTCCACGTCGGCAAGCCGCATTACGCTCAAATAAGAATACGTGCTGCCCATGGTGAACCAGAAGTCGATGGGACCTTCGGCCATGTCGATACTCCCGTCGCTGCTGGACATTGGTGAGCATCGAACGCCGGGCTGAGGCGGTCAAGGAGG
Source organism: uncultured Alphaproteobacteria bacterium (assembly GCA_963831165.1). Classification (GTDB taxonomy): domain Bacteria; phylum Pseudomonadota; class Alphaproteobacteria; order Rhizobiales; family Xanthobacteraceae; genus BOG-931. The sequence goes on along the minus strand of CAWHPC010000021.1, from coordinate 125,872 downwards.
AAGCCGGCTTGGACAGCGCTGCCGAGAAACAGATTCTGCTGCGTCGCGACGAACGCGAGCAAGGCGTCGTCGCTTATCTGACGATCAACAACGCTCGCCGTCTCAACGCGATGAACAGCGCGCTGATGGATGCTTTCATCGAGACGATGGGGCAGCTTGCCGCGGACGAGCGCTTGCGCGCGATGGTGCTGACCGGCGCAGGGCCGAAAGCGTTCATCGTCGGCGCCGACATCAACGAAATGGCCGACATCAAAGACCCGGCGCAGGCGATAGCGTTCATCACCCGGCTGCATCAATGCTGCGAGGCGATCCGCGATCTTCCGGTGCCTGTGATCGCGCGCATCCACGGCTATTGCTTCGGCGGCGGGCTCGAAATGGCGGCGGCGTGCGACGTGCGCATTGCGTCGGAGGCGGCGTTGTTCGGCATGCAGGAGGTCAAGCTCGGCATTCCGTCTGTTATCGAAGCAGCGCTGTTGCCGACGCTGGTCGGCTGGGGACGGGCACGCGAGATCATGCTGCTCGGCGAGACCTTCACCGCCGCCGACGCGCTGGCGTGGCGATTGGTCGAGCACGTCGTTCCCGCTTCCGCGCTCGATGACGCGGTCGAGCGCTGGATCGGCAAGCTTCTGACCTCGGAACCGCGTGCGGTACGGCTGCAAAAGCGGCTGATCCGGCGATGGGAGGACCTGCCGCTCGCGGCCGCCGTGCAAGCCGGCATCGATGCCTTCGCCGAAGCTTATCGCAGCGACGAGCCCGCCATCGCCATGCGCGAATTTCTCGCTGCGCAGAAGGCGCGCAAGCGCCAAGTTTGAGTTCAAACGTCCCTTTGGGTTTCACTCGCCAGTTTTGGCGCGTACCCGGAACACCACGAAATGCGAGAGCGAGAAATTCACGACGAAGCTCGCCAGAACCGCGACCGCCTTGGCGAGCCAGACCGGCAGCAGCAGAACTTCGGCGGCGACCAGAAGCGTCGTCGTATTCGCGAGCCATCCGGCGACGCCGGAGAGAACGAAGGCGAAGTAAGCGCTCCACTTCAACTTGCGGCCGGATTCCGCAGCGAACGTAATCGACGAGTTCATAATGTAGGAGCCGGTGACGGCGACAATCCAGGAGATCGTGTTCGCCGCGATCAACAACAGCGTCGCGGCGCTGCCGCATCGGCAGAACGCTGACAGCGAATCGAAACCGGCGAGCGCCGTCGCCCAATCGTTCAACCCCGCCCGCGCCAAGAGAAACACGCCGTAGTCGATCGCGGTGTTGACCACGCCGACGAGCCCGAAGGCGATCGCCTTGAATCCGAACGCGCGGTTCTGCCAACCGGCAAGAAGCCTGGCGCGCGCCCGGTTGTAGCGGGAAATGTGGGTCATTTCGGCCTTCGCATATCACGTCCGGCGCGATCCGCCAGCCGGACGTACGCCGCGCCTGCGACGCTACGCCTGCGACGACAGCAGCATTCGATTACGCTATACATCACCCGCATAAGGAAAGGCCCAGGTGGTTAACGCGACATCCGAACCAAGATCGGCGGACGGCGCGCGCAGCATGACCGCAGACGCGCGGACTGCGGGTGCTGCGCGGGGACTTTCGATCGTTGTTCCGTTGCACAACGAAGCGGCCTCGCTTGCGCGTCTGCACACCAGGCTGGTCGAGATCGCGCGGTCTCTTGGCGCCAACCGCGGACTTGCCTGTGAAGTGATTTATGTCGACGACGGCAGCCGCGACGATACGCTTTCGATTGCGCGGGCGCTGCCGGCGAGCGCGCTCGACGTGCAGGTGGTGTCGCTGTCGCGCAATTTCGGCAAAGAGGCGGCATTATTGGCCGGCCTCGATCACGCGCGGCTTGGCGCGGTGATCTTCATCGACGGTGACGGCCAGCATCCGCCGGCATTGATCGAGACGCTGGTCGCTCGTTGGCTCGATGACGGCTACGACGTCGTTTATACGGCGAAAGCGCATCGCGCCAATGAGTTCGTGGCCCGGCGCCTGCTGGTGAAGAGTTTTTATGTGCTGCTCAATTGGGGCGCGCGCACCAGGATCCCCGAGGATGCCGGCGACTTTCGGCTCTTGTCGCCGCGCGCTGCGGACGCGCTGCGGCAACTTCCCGAGCGCAACCGCTTCTTCAAAGGCTTGTCGAGCTGGATCGGCTTTCGCCAAATCCGCATCGATTATCAGCCCGACCCGCGCGCCGAGGGCCGCACCACCTGGAATCTGCGTTCACTGATCGGATTGTCGATCGATGGGTTGACCGCGTTTTCAGTGGCGCCGCTGCGGGTCGCCACCATCCTTGGTCTCATTCTCGCGCTCATCGCGTTCCTCTACGGCGGACAGATCGTTTACGAAACCCTGGTCTATGGCCAGAGAGTTCCGGGCTATCCCTCCTTATTCGTCGGCGTCATGGTGCTCGGCGGCGTGCAACTCATCATGCTCGGTGTAGTCGGCGAATATATCGCCGCGATCCTCTACGAGCTGAAAGGACGGCCGGTTTATTTCGTCGCCGAGCACGCAGTGAAGTTGCATGAGGAAGAAAAACAGCCCGCGAGTGATGCCCGTACAGCGGCGGAGTAACCCTCGTAGTTCACCGTCATCCTGAGGTGCGAGCGCAGCGAGCCTCGAAGGACGACGGCCGGAGCGCTTCGGCCGCATCCTTCGAGGGCCGCTCCGCGGCCACCTCAGGATGACGGAAAACAAGTCGCATTAATCGATCAGATCACGATGACCTTGGTGCCGACCTTCACGCGGCCGTAAAGATCGATGACATCCTCGTTGCGCAAGCGGATGCAGCCTGACGACACCTGCGTGCCAATGGTCCACGGCTCGTTGGAACCATGGATGCGATAGAGCGTCGAGCCGAGATAGATGGCGCGTGCGCCGAGCGGATTTTCCGGCCCGCCGGGCATGAAGCGCGGCAGGTCGGGCCGCCGCCTGAGCATGTCGTCCGGCGGCCGCCAGTCCGGCCACTCGCGCATCGCCGAAACTTCCTTGATCCCAGCCCAGGTGAAGCCCGGGCGGCCGACTCCGATGCCGTAGCGCAACGCTTTGCCGCCGTCCAGCACCAGGTAGAGAAAGTAGTGCGGGGTATCGATGATGATCGTGCCCGGCGGCTGGCCATTCGGATAGTCAACGATCTGACGATCGTATTTCGGATCGACGACGATCGGCCGTGCCATGTCGCCACTGCTCGAAGGCGCATAGCTCGGCGACCAATCAACGCGCGCGAAGAATTGTGGCAGGAGCGGCGGCAGCTGATTGTACTGCGTCGGCTGATTGTACTGCGGCGGCGGCTGAGTTGCGGCCGGCTGCGGCATCGGCTGAAAGGCGCCGGGGGGTGGCGCGGCGATAGGCTGCTGATAATAAACCCGCGAAGACTGCAAGCCACGACCCTGCTGCGCCGGAGCCGATGCATAATATTGCGCGGCGGGCGGCTGATAGGCGCCGGGCTGTTGAGCGGCGGCCGCATAATACGGCTGCGGTTGCGGCTGCTGATAGACGCCGGCTCGCTGAGCGGGTGCGACAGCGTAGTATTGCGGCATTGGCTGCTGGTAGCCACGAGGCGCTTGTGACGGCGCGACCGCATAGTATTGCGGCGCGGATTGATAGGCGCGCGATTGCACGGGTGCTTGCTGGTAGTAAGCCGGCGCCGAATACGCCGGACCCGAATAGGCGGGAGCCGAATACCTGGGCGCGGCATAGCCAGGCGCCCGATATCTCGGCGCCGCCGGCTGATAGGCGTACTGTCCGGATGCGTCGCCGAAGGTGCGGGCAATGAAGCCGCTATTGACGCCACTATTCTGGTTTCCAGAATAAATCTGCCAGCCGGGATCGAGGAGCGGGGTCTGCGCGCGGGCCTCGGATGCGGCCAATAGCGGGGCCGCGCCTGCGGCCGAAACGGCGACCACCACCCACGCAAAGACAGACATACGCCGCATGCCGCACCCTGTACTCGCACTTGCGTCCGGCCAGCGGGCCGAACAACTCACGCACTGCCGCAACGAGTACAGGCGCAAACGCCGACTGTTTGGTTAATTTTTTTCGGCGTGCGTTTGCCGGGCGCTTATTCGTACATTGTTCAGCAAGTTATAGTTTATTTTGCGTAAATCGCGCGGCGCTGCGATTGACCGCCGGCTTCGATCCCAACAGTCGGCCGAAGTGAACGTGACATTAAGCGTCGGCCTCTAATGTCCCGCGCGAAATTGGTCGGTGATTATGGCCGCGCCGCGCAAGGTTTTCCGCATCGAAGAAATGGCTGCACCGCAGCGCCCTGCGCAGGTTGACGACGCGCGGGCGGCGGGCCTCGCCGAGATCATGCGCGAGCTTGGCACGCTGCGCGCGATGCTGACGGGGCCGTCGCCCCGGCAACCGTCCGGATCGAGCGCGTTGCCGCGCGATGAAGTCGACCGGCTCACTGCGAAGCTTCGGCTCATTCGTTCAACCATCACCGGAGGCGCGCACGAGCGGGCCGGCTCGAACGGGTCGCGTTCGCCGGGAGCTCCCGCGACGCGCATCGCCAACGAGCTGGAAGCGGTGATGCAAGACAGCGAACAGGCGACGCAAAAAATTCTCGCCGCAGCCGAAGAAATCGATCAGGCGGCGAACAATCTGTCGGCCGCGCTCAAGGACAACAGCGAACAAGGACTCGCCCAAGACATCCGCGACCGCGTGATTGCGATCTTCGAGGCCTGCAATTTTCAGGATCTGACCAGCCAGCGCGTCGCCAAGGTGATGGCGTCGCTCGGACGCATCGAGCAGCAGATCACCCGCACGCTCGGAGAGCTCGCTCGCGAGGGCGAGCCGCCGATGCATGGTCCACGCCTTGATGACGATCACGGCCACGCCTCGCAGAGCGAGGTCGATTCGCTGTTCACCGGCCGCGACGTTAAATCCGCGTGATGGCGTTGCCTTAGTGGACTGCAGGCGCCCGCTTGGAGCGAGCGACACCTTCCGGTCCGCATCGCACGTAAACGCCCATGCCATAGCGGTTGGCGACTTCGGGATTCATCCAGCGCATCACGACGCTGCGGCCATCGAACACCACGATCTCGCGGTCCTGCGGGCCGCCGGCGGGCCCCGGCGGGCCAATATAGTTCTTGCCGCTCGGGCTGCCCTTAAGGCTGAGTTCCTGCAATTGGGCACTGTCGGCAAGGTACATCATGACGCCGCCATTTGGACCGCGATTGATGACCACCGGCTGGCCGCACTGGGCGCGGGCGGCGGCTTCCGTGCGCACCCGGTCGGTGTCGTTATGATAGGCGCCGTAACCCCAGCGGCCGACGAGTTCCTCGGACCGGATCGAGGCCGGAATGTCCGCAACGGGCGGCGGCGCCATGACTGGCGCGGGCTCGGGAGAGGAGAACGGATTGGTTGTGCAGGCGGAGAGCACGGCTGCGCACAACGCGGCACCAGCAAGCAGACGCAATCCCCGGAGCGCCGCGCTCATTAAGCCCCTCCTCTAACAACCCAGACGACCATACCGCGAACGCAAACAACAATACCGGCCGTGGCCCCCGTCTTGACCAAACATTTAGCCGGTATGGTGACGAGTTTTCACGGCAAGAGCCAGAGCTTCCCGGTTCGCTGCACTTTGTCCGACGGCAAACATTTCGGAACCGCCCGCTCGCGTCCACGGCCGTGTCTTGACAGCTTCGTCGTCAGGCCTTATCTCCCGGACGTACTCTTGGCACTCGTCTTTCATGAGTGCTAAGTATCTGCAATCCATATACTTTCTCATTAACGGGAACCCGCTCGACAAGCGGCAATGAGGTGATCATGGCAAAGCTCAAATTCCGTCCTCTCCACGACCGCGTGGTCGTCAAGCGCATCAAGGCCGAGGAAAAGTCCAAGGGCGGCATCATCATTCCGGACACCGTCAAGGAGAAGCCGCAGGAGGGCGAGGTCGTGGCCGTTGGTCCCGGTGGCCGCGACGAGAACGGCAAGCTCATCACCATGGATCTTAAAGCCGGCGACCGCGTGCTGTTCGGCAAATGGTCGGGCACCGAAGTCAAGCTCGACGGCGACGAACTCCTGATCATGAAGGAGTCCGACGTCATGGGCGTGATCGCCTGAAGATTCACTGCTCCGTCGTGACGAGACAGTAAACACAAATCTCAAGGAGAGAACAAAAATGGCTGCGAAAGACGTACGATTTTCCGGCGACGCCCGCGACCGCATGCTGCACGGCGTCGAAACGCTTGCCAATGCAGTGAAGGTGACGCTCGGTCCCAAGGGCCGCAACGTCGTGATCGAGAAGAGCTTTGGCGCGCCCCGCATCACCAAGGATGGTGTCACTGTCGCCAAGGAAATCGAGCTCGAAGACAAGTTCGAGAACATGGGCGCCCAGATGGTGCGCGAGGTGGCGCAGAAGACCAACGACGAGGCCGGCGACGGCACCACGACCGCGACAGTGCTTGCGGCTACTATCGTCAAGGAAGGCGTCAAGTCGGTCGCCGCCGGAATGAATCCGATGGATCTCAAGCGCGGCATCGATCTTGCCGTCACGGCCGTCGTCGCCGACATCAAGAAACGCTCGAAGAAAGTCGGCTCGTCGTCGGAAGTCGCTCAGGTCGGCACCATTTCGTCGAACGGCGACGCAACGATCGGCAAGATGATTGCCGAGGCGATGCAGAAAGTCGGCAACGAAGGTGTGATCACGGTCGAGGAGGCGAAGTCCCTTGAGACCGACGTCGAGATCGTCGAAGGCATGCAATTCGATCGCGGCTATCTCTCGCCCTACTTCATCACCAACGCCGAGAAAATGCTCGCGGAACTCGAGGACGCCTACGTACTCCTCCACGAAAAGAAGCTGCCCGGATTGCAGCAACTCCTCCCCGTGCTCGAAGCGGTGGTGCAATCGGGTAAGCCGCTTCTTATCATCGCCGAAGACGTCGAGGGTGAAGCGCTGGCGACGCTGGTGGTCAACAAGCTGCGCGGCGGCCTGAAGGTCGCGGCGGTGAAGGCGCCGGGTTTCGGCGATCGCCGCAAGGCCATGTTGGAGGACATCGCCGTCCTGACCGGGGGTCAACTGATCTCCGAGGACCTTGGCATCAAGCTCGAAACCGTCACAGTGGCGATGCTCGGTCGCGCGAAGAAGGTCGTGATCGAGAAAGAGAAGACCACGATCATCGACGGCGCCGGCAAGAAGAAGGACATCGAAGGGCGCGTGGCGCAGATCAAGTCGCAGATCGAGGAAACCACCTCCGACTACGATCGCGAGAAGCTGCAGGAGCGGCTGGCCAAGCTCGCCGGCGGCGTCGCAGTGATCCGCGTCGGCGGCGCCACCGAAGTCGAAGTCAAGGAGAAGAAGGATCGCGTCGAAGACGCGCTGAACGCCACCCGCGCCGCGGTCGAGGAAGGCATCGTGCCCGGCGGCGGCGTCACCCTTCTTCGCGCCAAGAAATCGGTCGGCAAACTGCACAGCGACAATGCCGACGTGCAGGCCGGCATCAACATCGTGCTCAAGGCCTTGGAGACGCCGCTCCGCCAGATCGCGGAGAATTCAGGCTTCGAAGGCTCGATCGTCGTCAACAAGATCCTCGAGAACAAGTCGGAGACGTTCGGCTTCGACGCGCAGAGCGAGGAATACGTCGACATGGTCGAGAAGGGCATCGTCGACCCGGCCAAGGTGGTGCGCGCGGCGCTGCAGGACGCGGCCTCCGTCGCCGGCCTTCTGGTCACGACCGAAGCCATGGTCGCTGAAACGCCGAAGGATCAGCCGGCCATGCCGGCAATGCCGCCCGGCGGTGGCATGGGCGGCATGGGCGGGATGGGTTTCTGACGCCAAAGCGTCATCCCGGGATTGAAAGAGCGCGGTGCAAACCGCGCTCCTTTTTTGTTACCGTTGCGCGAATGAACGCGGCGCCGAACGAGAAGCGGGAAGGAATGTCCGATGACGACTGAAACGACCGACCCGCTCGCGGCATTCAAAGCCGCGCAGCGCGAAACCTGGGCGTCATTTGTGCCGGTCGAAATCACAACCACTCCGCCCGCCGCGAAGCTCGTGAAATTCGCGGCAGTCGGCAACGGACAGCGCGTGCTCGATGTCGCCTGCGGAACCGGCGTCGTCGCGGTGACCGCCGCACGGCGCGGCGCCAAGGTGTCGGGTCTCGATTTGACGCCGGTCCTCGTCGAGCGTGCACGCAAGAACGCCAGCATCGCCGGCGTCGAAATCGATTTCATCGAAGGCGACGCCGAGGCGCTGCCTTATCCGGATGCTTCGTTCGACGTCGTGCTCAGCCAATTCGGGCATATTTTCGCGCCGCGCCCGGCCGTTGTGACCAAGGAAATGCTGCGAGTGCTCAAACCTGGCGGGCGCATTGTATTCTCGACCTGGCCGCCGGAGCACTTCACTGGACGCTTGTTCGCGTTGATCGCGCGCCATCTGCCGCGACCCGCGCCTGGCGCGGATGCGCCGGCGCCGCCGCCGCTATGGGGCGACCCGAACATCGTGCGAGAGCGGCTCGGCGCTACGGTGACGGACCTCACGTTTGCCCGCGAAACGCTGGTAGCGCCGGCGCTCAGCGTTGCGCACTTTCGCGCCGCGCAGGAGGCGACGATTGGCCCGCTCACCAAGCTGATCGCCTCGCTGGCAAACGATGCAGGTAAGCTTGCGCAGGTGCGCGCCGAATTCGACGTCATGGCCGCCGACATCTTCGAAGACAACACGGTGCGCATGCCGTACCTGATGTCGCGCGCGACAAAGCTGTGATCGCCGAAGCGGACAGCGCTTTGCTAAGCCTTCAGTTCGTCATCAATCGGAACCGCAGCGTCGTCGCGCCGAGAAGTTCGATGACGTCGCCGTTGCGCCGCCAGTTAGTCACTTGTGCGAGCGCGGCCAGGAGGTTTGCGTCGCTGCTCTGGCGCTCCGGTGCGCATTGCGCGGCCGGAGCATCGCCGGCGACAATGGTGATTGAATCGGCCGCGACATTGGCCTGACCGCGCACGCTCGTACACCACAACTGGATCGAAGCCGCCCCGCTTTCAGCGATTTCGAGGATCGGGATGCGCTTGGATCCCCGCATCGGTGCTGCGTCGAGAATAAGCTCGCGGTCGAACGGGAATTCGCCCTCGGTGGTGAGCGCCGGACCGAACGGAACCGCCAAAATCGTCAAGACGACGTAGCGGACGAGACGCCGGCGCAGGCGAAGCATTTTTTGTCTTCCCGGATATTTGAGTGAAAGATGGGGAATGGGGCGCAACGAATGGAGAGTGAGCGAATAGCAAACTTCGTACCCCTTTGCTATTCGCCACTCGCTCTTTGCGACCTTTTAGTGCGGTAGCGCCGCGATGTTCGGGAAGAACAGGTAGCAGGCGACGCCGATGATGACGAGATAGACCAGCAGCACGATGGTCCAGCCAAAATTGTGCCGGATCACCTGACCTTCGTTGCGGACATACCGGCTGGTGGAAACGCCGACGCTCGCCGTCTGCGGCGCGATCGGCTTTCCGATTTCCGCGCCGACCGAGTTCAACGTCGGCAGCAGCAGCAAGGGAAAGCCGAGCAACTTGCCGACCAGCGCCTGGAATGCGCCGAACATGGCGTTGGTCGAGGTATTGCTGCCCGACAGTGCCACGCCGATAAAACCAAGGAGCGGCGCGACAATGATAAAGGCGACGCCGAGCTTGGAGAAGGCGCTCGCCAGCGATCCCGCCATGCCTGAATAGTTGAAGACATAGGCGAGACCAAAGATGAAGACGCCTACAAGACAGGCGCCCCACATCTGCGACCAGGTCTTGGCGAAGATCGCGCCGATCTGCGCGAAGCTGACGCGCAGCACAATCACCGTGATGATCCAGGACGCCAAGATCGCCGAACCGCCGACAAACGGCGTCCAGTTAAAGATAGCGCGGATCGGCCCCCCGCCGGGCAAGCCCGAGGTGGCGGTAACGTCGAGATGAAGCGCAACGATTGAAGGCAGCTTCGACCAAGGCCCGGTCCAGGCGACGACGATCACGATCAGGATTGCGATCGGCAACCAAGCCATTCCTACGGCGCCGGCAGTTAGGCCATGCGCTTCCGCCTGGGTGTCGCCAGTCACGGGCGCACCGCCGTAAGCCAGCACCTGCGCCGGCCGCCATACCTTAAGCAGGAGCAGCAGGACGGCAAAGCAGATGATCGAGCCAATGACATCCGGCAAATACGGCCCGAGATAAACCGCGGTCGGCAACTGCCCGGCGATATAGCCCAGCGAGCCGACGATCGCGAGCGGCCAAGCCGACCACATGCCTTTGCTGCCCGACACCAGATAGAGCAGGATCCATGGCGGCAGCAGCGCGAGAATGGCGACGATCTTGCCGACCGAGGCCGAGTAGATCGGCAACAGCTCGGCGAACGTCATGCCGAGCGTGCCGGCGGTCACCGTGGCAAGCGCGATGATCGGCGCTCCCAAAGCGCCGTAGGAAACCGGCGCGTTATTGGCGATGGCCGCCACTCGAATAGCATCAAGATCCGGTATCCCGATCGCGATCAGGATCGGAGCAACAAAGGCCCAAGGATAGCCGAAGCCGACCAGACCTTCGAGCAGCGCACCGAACGCCCAGGCGAACAGGATGGTCTGCACCCGCACATCGCGGGTTCCCTGCTGGACGAGCCAGCGCCGCAGCCGGTCGAACGATCCGGTCGTGACCAGGGTGTTGAACAGCATCACTCCCCAAAAAGTGATCCAGTCGACATTCCATATCCCCGTGGCCGAGCCGTAGAGATAGGCGCGCGCCCCGTCGGCCAGCGGCATCTTCCAGACCCAAAGCCCGAGCAGAAAGGTGACGATCGAGCCGATCAGCACGGCAAGCCAGGCGGACATGCGCAGCCCGGCAAGCAGGAACAGCAACAGCAGAACCGGAACCAGCGCGACCAGCCAGGTCACGAACAGATTCCCGGTGGGATCTAGGATTTGCGTAAACATCGACGGTTCCCCCCAATAACGCCTTGCGTTGGCGTCTATCGCTTCGACGTATTGGCGCGATGCCTCAGGATTGTCATGCTACGCCGTAAGGACATCGAACGAACGAGATTTTTTGTCACGCCCCAAGACAGACTAGTCTTCCGATTCCAATGTTTGCAAGCGGCAACTTGGCCCTGCGGCAAACTTCGGAATTCGGAGCAATGCCTGCGGCTTTTTCGTTCTGGCGCATGTCGCGCGCCCGGTACTGATTGAAGTCCAAGGCCGCTAATCACCGGAGGTCCTACGTGAAAAGCCTCGTCTCGACGATCGCCACGATCTGGCGGCTGTCCCTTCCGTACTTCCGCTCCGACGACCGCAACGCCGGCTGCGTTTTGCTCTTCGCGGTGGTCGGGATGGAGCTTGCTCTTGTGGCGCTCCAGGTCATCCTCAATCTTTGGTACAATCGCTTCTACAACACTTTACAGGATCGCGACTGGAACGCATTCGTCAGCGCCATCCTTTTCTTCTGCATCATCGCAGCGGCCAATACCGTCATCGCGGTCTATCAGGTCTACCTCGGTCAGTGGCTGCAAATCCGGTGGCGGCGCTGGATGACGGAAAACTATCTGCGGCAATGGCTTCATGCCGCCAATCACTACCGCATGCAGCTTCTTGGCGACGCCGCCGACAATCCGGATCAGCGCATCGCCGAAGATCTGCGAATGTTTGTCGAGAGCACGCTCTCGATCGGCTCCCGGCTGCTCAACGCCCTGGGCACACTCGCCGCCTTTATCGTCATTTTGTGGACGCTGTCGGAGGAGGCGCCGCTCGAATTGTTCGGGACCGGCTTGACCATCCCGGGATATCTGGTTTGGGCGGCGCTGATTTACGCGGTCATCGGCAGTGTGCTGACGCATCTGATCGGCTGGCCGCTCACTCCGCTCAATTTTCAGCGGCAGCGGGTCGAGGCCGATTTCCGCTTCAATCTCGTACGTACCCGCGAGAACGCGGAGCAGATCGCTTCGCTTCGCGGCGAGCCGGCCGAACGCGCGCGCCACCTCACCCGCTTCGGGCACGTGTTCAGCAACTGGATTGCGATTATGCGCCGGCAGAAGCAACTGACCTACTTCACGCAAGGCTATACGCAGACGGCGCTGATCTTCCCCTATCTGGTCGTCAGCCCCGCCTACTTCTCAGGCGCCATGCAGCTTGGCGGCCTGATGCAGACGGCTTCGGCCTTCAACAGCGTCCAGAATGCCCTGTCCTACTTCATCAACATCTACATCGAACTCGCGGAATACCGCTCGGTGATCGCGCGCCTGACCGGGTTCGAGGACGCGATTGCCGCGGGCCGCGCGGCTGCCGTGACACCGCCTGCGATCGAAGTCGTGCCACGCGGCGAAGGCGCCATGTTCGCCGCAGACCGTCTCAACGTGCGCCTGCCCGACGGCAAGCCGATTATCGCAGCCGAGCATGTTGCGTTTCAGCCCGGCGAACGCGTTCTCATCACGGGACCTTCCGGCGTTGGTAAATCGACACTGTTCCGCGTCATCGCCGGGATCTGGCCATTTGGATCGGGCCGCGTGATGGCGCCGGAGGGAGCGAACGTCATGCTGCTGCCGCAGCGGCCGTATTTCCCCGTGGCGATGCTTTCGACGTCCGTCTCCTATCCGGCGGAGGCCGGCACATTCAGCGACGCCAAGATTGCAGAAGTCCTGGCCGCCGTCGGGCTTCCGGAATTAGTCGCGCGGCTCCACGAAGAAGCCCATTGGAACCACATCCTTTCGCAAGGCGAGCAGCAGCGGCTTGCGATCGCGCGGGCGCTGTTGGCCGCACCGGACTATCTGTTCCTCGACGAAGCGACGGCGGCGCTCGATGAAGCCGCCGAGGCGGTGTTGTACCGCTTGCTGCAGGATCGGCTCAGAGGCACCGCCATCATTTCCATCGGCCACCGCTCTACGCTCAATGTCTTTCACCACCGCCGGGTTGAGGTGGTGCCAGCTGTGGGCTTCGCGCAATTACGGCAAGTGCCATTGGCCTCGGCCGCGGAATGAATAGATAGTGCATATAGGTTCCAGGGAGACGACAATGAAGGCAAGCGTCGATGGCCACGTCGTGGCCGAGAGCAACGACATCGTTTCGGCCCACGGCTACGACTACTTCCCGCACTCGACGGTTCGAATGGACTGGCTGGAAAAGGTCGAAAAGACCAAGGGCGACCTAGCCTGTCCACACGGCGTTCAATTCTACGACGTTGTCATTGACGGCAAGCGCCACAGCCGCGCCGCCTGGTCGTACGAAAAGCCGCAGCCGCAGATGGCGAAGGTCGGCGGACGTTTCGGCTTCTGGGAGGATGTCGTAGTCGCTTGAGCCGACCCTCGCCCGCTATGCCGCTGCCTTCTTGCGATTAGCTTCGAGCCGTGCGTCGACCAGCGCGACCTGTGCATCGACTGCCGGATGATGCATGCCCCGCTGCGCGGCGATGAGCTGTACGAGCTTGTCGGCGCGCTCGATGTTCGGCGCGCCGTTCTGCAGCGCGCGCGCAGCGGACGCCGGACGGGTGAGTGATTGCGCCGCGGCGGCATATTTCTCGAACGGCACCATGTCGCCCGGGTTGGCGCCAAGCCTGACGCAGACGTCGACGACAAAATTGTAAACCGACCGCGAGGTCTCGATGTCGCTATGCACGGCCTCTTGCGCGGTGCGCATGCCGTCCTTGGTCACGCAGCGATAATTGCCGGCGAGCAGCATCGCCCATTTGGCCAGCGGCACGAAAATCGAATCATAAACCCTGAGCTTGACGGGAAGTTCGGTCTTGCCTTCCGGCGTGTCGAACCGGATCGCCTCGATCTCGTCCTGCAACTGGGTAAGAACTGCGGTGTGCCGTTCAGAAGCAAAGCGCGCGACCTTGAAATTGGTCGGCAGCGTGACTTGCAGGACGTTGACCTTTTCCTCGGGCGGCCTGATCGCCTGCGGGTCCGGGCTGCACAGCGTGATGCACGCCGGATCGAAATTGTCCCAGACCGAAGCATCGGTATAGGCGGCCCTGAGCGACGCCGTATCGAGACCGGGGATGCGGCGCAGATAGGCGAGCGGCGGCATGTTCATAATCGACATGCAAGGCACCTTCGCCCGCGCCACAGCATCTAGGAGTTCGCGCACCCCCGGGGAACGGTATTGCGGCTCCTGCATCGCGAGCCCGACAAGATCGTAATCCTTCGGGTCGATACCGGACGTGCCACTGGCGCTCACCTTGCCCGGCAGCTTGCGCGAGTCGAGCTCGACCGGCGCTTTGCGCCCACGTACCGGCAGGCGCACCCGAAACCCTTCAGCATTGATGAGGTCGGCCTCCGCGGGAAGGCACACAAGCTTGATGGTGTGGCCGCCGAACAGGAGCTTCGAGGCCAACAGCGAGCCATAGGAGGCGCCCATGATCAGGATGTTGTAACTCGCCATCGCGCACCTCCCGCGTCGACCGCGCCGCTGACATCCAGCTCAGCGCCGGCACTTGCTTGCCGAAGTTGGTCCCGCCAATGCTATGGGCCCCGCCCCCGCGATGCAATGCTGGCCGGAAGCCGTCAGCGCACGGCCCTGCCGAAGGCGCGATGGCAGACCGCGGTGGCAGACATGGAAACGCGGCCCGCGCAATCGGCGCGGCCCGCGTTCCATGCTCCCATTGAGGCCGAGGTAGTCCTAGGTGTTGTCGCCGAAACCGGAGCCGCCAAGAGGCGGTGGCCAAGACGGGGCCGGAGCCGGTTCCGCTGCAACCGGCATCGGCGCCGGAGCCGGCTTCTTCGCCGGCGCTTTACGCTTCGGAGCGGCCTTCTTTGCCATTTTCTTCGGCGCCTTCTTCGCCGCCGACTTCATTGTTTTTTTCTTTTTGCGCGCCGGAGCGGCCTTTTTCTTTGCTGCTTTCTTCTTCGACTTCTTCGCCTTCGACTTCTTCGCCATGATCGTCCTCCCGATCCAAGCTCGGAACAATATTCCCATCGGCCCCCGTGGGAGACCGGGTTCACGCTACAACAAACGACCGAGCCCCCGTCAGCCCGCGGCCGCAGACGGATGCATCGACCAACGCTGCCGATGCTCCAAAAGCGCAGGCGGACAAGGCCCGCCGGTAGCCCAATCAATCAACTCGACCGTGTGGACGGCCGGAAGCTTGGTGCCCGCAGCGATCTGCGTCATGCAGCCGATATTCCCGGCTGCGATAACATCAGGTCGCAATCTCTCGATAGTCCCGACTTTGCGCTCGCGCAACCTTCTTGCGATATCCGGCTGCAAAATATTGTACGTTCCCGCCGAGCCACAACACAGGTGGCCGTCCGGCACGTCCTTCACCGCAAAGCCAAGCTTGAGCAGCAGGTCCTTCGGCTGGCGCGTGACGTGTTGGCCGTGCTGCAGGGAACAAGCCGAGTGATAGGCCACGACGAGGCGCGGAGCGCTATGCTCCGCCGGCAGCGGTACCGTAGCAAGATATTCGCTGATGTCCTTGGCGAGAGCGGCCACTTTCCGGGCCCGTTCTGCGTAGGCCGGATCGGTGCGCAGCATGAAGCCGTAGTCCTTGACCGTAGTGCCGCAGCCGGACGTCGTGATCACGATGGCATTGATGTTACCCGCCGCCATCCAGGCATCGATATTGGCGCGCGCCTGCGCCAAGGCCTCTTGCTCGCGGCCCATGTGATGGACCAGCGAGCCGCAGCAGCCTGCACCCCCCGCCACCACCACTTCGATGCCAAGGCGCGTCAGCACGCGAATCGCCGCGGCGTTGATTTGCGGCGCCAACAGGTCATTGACGCAGCCGGCAAGCAGCGCCACGCGGCCCTTGCGCTCGGCCCCCACCGCCGGATAGGTGCGTGGCGCCAACGGCTGGTGCGGGGGACGCCAAGGGGCCAGGCGCACCATGGCACCGAGGCGCTTGAGGCCGATCGCCTCGGCAAGGCCGGCGAATGGCTTACCGATCAATGCCGCACCGAGCGCCAGCCGGAAGCGCTGTGGGTACGGCATCAGCTTGGCAAGTATCGTCCGCAGCAGCCGATCGCCAAGCGGTCGGTCGTAGGTGCGCTCGATGTGAGCGCGGGCATGGTCCACCAAGTGCATGTAGTGGACTCCAGACGGACATGTCGTCATGCAGGCAAGGCAGGACAGGCAGCGATCGATATGCAGCGTGACTTCCGCCGTCGCCGGCCGGTCGTTCTCCAGCATGTCCTTAATCAAGTAGATGCGCCCGCGCGGCGAATTGAGCTCGTTGCCGTCAAGCACGTAAGTCGGGCAGGTCGCGGTGCAAAAGCCGCAATGGACACAGGCGCGCAGGATTTTCTCCGATTCCGCGACGTCCGGATCGGCCAGCTGCGCGAGCGTGAATGAGGTCTGCATCTCAGATTCGTGTCCCGGACGCGGTGCAGCGTAAAACGGTGCACCGCTGATCCGGGACCTTAACGATCCCGGGTCTGCAGCGCATCACTTCGTGCTGCGCTGCACCCGGGAAAAGCAATGTGGTCAGCCGATCAAACACTATATGCCCGCCCACATGCGTCCGGCATTGAGCACGCCGCGCGGATCGAAGCTGTCATGGAGCCGCTTCGTCAGCGCCGAAAGTGCCGCGGTCTCCGGAGTAAACACATCAACCGCCGCGCGCACCGCGGCCGGCGCGCGAATAAGCGTCGCGTGTCCGCCGACCGCCGCGACGATCGTGCGCACGCGTCCCGCGGCAGCATCGTCCGCCGGCGGCAAGGCCGCCCAGATCAAGCCGCCGGCCCAATCATAGAGGACGTCCGCCGATAGCTTCTCCGCGAGACCGTGCCCAACCTCCGCGCCGCGCGACGGCGCGGTCGAGATGCGCCAGATCATACGCTCGCCGGCGGGCCCGCCCGCAGCAAATGGTTCGACATCGCGAATCGTGCGCCACAGTGCGCGCGAGGCCGCATCACCCAGCGTGCTCAAGCTGCCGAATGGAGTCATGAGGTGTTCCAGCAAGCCTTTGCGGTGGGCCACCGACGGGGCAACTCCTTCAAGCCGGAAGGCAGTCACAGCGCCACCAGCGCCAGCGATGGCAACGATGCGCGCCGCCACGGTTGCTGGCAGATGGGCAGCCGCCGAGACATCGGCGGACGAGCCCATGGCCCCCGTCATGGCTTTTCCGGCCGCCTTGTCGTCGAGGCCGAGCACCAAGACCGTCCCTTCGGTCTCCG
The DNA here is from genome assembly GCA_963831165.1 of uncultured Alphaproteobacteria bacterium. GTDB lineage: Bacteria > Pseudomonadota > Alphaproteobacteria > Rhizobiales > Xanthobacteraceae > BOG-931. The sequence continues at coordinate 108,813 of CAWHPC010000021.1, read as the reverse complement.
CCCGCGGCAGCGTCTTGATCGTCACCTCGGTCATGGCCGCGAGCGTGCCCCAGGAGCCGGCGAGAAGCTTGCAGAGGTCGTAGCCGGTGACGTTCTTCACCACCCGGCCACCGGATTTGAACGTCTCACCGCGCCCGGACACGGCGGTGAAACCGAGGAAATGGTCGCGCGCGGCACCCGCCCTGATGCGCCGCGGGCCGGACAAATTTGCCGCAAGCGCGCCGCCGATGGTGCCGCCGTCGGCCGTCGTGCCGAGCAGCGGTCCATAGTCCATGGGCTCGAACGCAAGCTCCTGCTTGCTCGCATCGACCAGCGTCTCAATCTCGGCAAGCGGTGTGCCGGCCTTCGCGGAAAGCACCAGCTCCGCCGGCTCGTACAGCGACACGCCGGATAGGCCGGAAAGATCGAGCGTGGCATCCCATTGCGCAGCCCGGCCGATCGCGCGCTTCGAGCCGCGCCCGACGATTTCGAGCGCCTTGCCGCCAGCCAGCGCCCATTGGACCGCCTGTTCGACCTCCGCCGCATCGCGCGGTTTGAGATTCTCGTTCATCCCCTAGAAGCGCGGAATATCGGGGAACGCGACGCGGCCGGCGTGCACATGCATCCGGCCAAGCTCGGCGCAGCGGTGCAGCGTCGGAAATACTTTTCCCGGATTGAGCAGGCTCTTGTCGTCGAACGCGCATTTGACCCGCTGCTGATGGTTGAGATCGGTCTCGGAAAACATCACCGGCATCAGATCGCGCTTCTCGACGCCGACACCATGTTCGCCGGTCAGCACGCCGCCGACCTCGACGCATAGCCGCAGGATGTCGGCGCCAAATTCTTCGGCGCGTTCGAGCTCGCCGGGCTTGTTGGCGTCATAGAGGATCAGCGGATGCAAATTGCCGTCGCCGGCGTGAAATACATTGGCGACGCGCAAATCATATTTCGCCGACAATTCCTTCATGCGGCGCAGCACCAGCGGCAGCTGAGCACGCGGAATGGTGCCGTCCATGCAGTAGTAATCCGGCGAGATTCGGCCGACCGCCGGAAACGCCGCCTTGCGTCCGGCCCAGAACAGCAGCCGTTCTTCCTCGGAATTGGATATGCGGCAGGTTACGGCGCGGCATTCCCGGGCAATCTCCTGCACACGGTCCAGCAGATGATCGACCTCGGCGCGCGGGCCGTCGAGTTCAACGATCAGGAGCGCTTCGACGTCGAGCGGATAGCCGGCGTGGACGAAGTCTTCCGCGGCGCGGATCGCGGGCCGGTCCATCATCTCCATGCCGCCCGGGATGATGCCGGCGCCGATGATGCGCGCGACACATTCGCCGCCGTCTTCGGACGCAACAAACCCGATGAGCGCGGCGCGCGCTGTTTCCGGTTTCTTGAGCAGGCGCACCGTGACTTCGGTGACGACGCCGAGAAGCCCCTCCGATCCGGTGACGATGCCGAGAAGATCGTAGCCCGCGGCATCGAGATGACTGCCGCCGAGCCGCACCACCTCGCCGGTGATCAGCACCAGCTCACAGCCGAGCACGTTGTTGGTGGTGACGCCGTATTTCAGGCAATGCACGCCGCCGGAATTCTCAGCCACATTGCCGCCGATGGTGCAGGCGATCTGCGACGACGGATCGGGTGCGTAGTAGAAGCCGGCGCTTTCCACCGCTTGCGAGACCGCAAGGTTGGTCACGCCCGGCTCGACCACGGCGACGCGGTTATCGAAATCGATGGCGCGAATGCGATTGAATTTGGCCATGCCGAGAAGAACGCCGTCGCCGAGCGGCAGCGCTCCGCCCGAGAGCGAGGTCCCAGCCCCGCGAGGCACGACCTTGATGCCTTCGCGGTGGCAATAAGCGAGCACTTCGGAAACCTGCTCCGTGGTATCCGGCAGCACGACCACCATGGGGAGCGCCCGATAGGCGGTGAGGCCGTCGCTTTCGTACGGCCGCATCGCCTGCTCGGAATCGATGACGCCCTCGCCCGGCACCAAGCGCTTGAGCGCCGCCACGATCTCGGCGCGGCGCGCGAGCACGGCGCTGTCGGATTCCGGCATTGCCACGGGCATGGAGACTTCTCCGGCGTCTTAAGAAATGCTTCGCGGTCACTATAGCGGGAAACGCTGTCCTGTGTTGACGTTTGCGACAACGTAGCAAGGCTGTCGCCGACAGCCGTGTTGCCTAAAAACATCAAATCAGTGGAATTTGGCGTCTGGCCAGTTTTTGATTGGCGGCCACTTGATTTTCTCCTAACCTGAATTTGCCCCCGGTAGGTGGAGTCACTCCGTGTCCTTTGGCATGGAGTGCAAGGGATGGCGTGCGATGAGGGGGGACACTCGTCGTTGGGCATTGGCGCCGTGGCGTCGCGGACTTGTATCCGTTGTCGCAGCGGCGTTACTCGCAGTTTTTTTCACCGCCACCAACGCGCCGCCCGCCGAGGCTCTGCCAAGCTACGCCCGGCAGACCGGGCAACCTTGCGGCACCTGTCACACCGACTTTGCCGGGCTCACGCCTTACGGCCGCCGCTTCAAGATCGGGGCTTATACGCTCGGCGGCGGCCAATACCGCACGACGCTGTTTCCGACTGACGATACCGCCAACAATCAGAAAACTTGGGTGCCGCCGATCTCGATGATGGCGATCGCCGGCTTTACCAACACGCAAGCAGCGATGGCGCCGCCGACTGCGCCGTACAACGGCAACAACAACATCGTGGTTTCGCCCATCAGCTTTTTCTGGGGCGGTGCCATCACCGATCATATCGGTGCATTCCAGCAGGTGACCTACAACGCCCCGCCGCCCGGAGGCTTCGGCACCGATCCGTTCGGACACACGTGGACGTGGGACAATACCGACATCCGGTTTGCGGATTCGACGCGGATCAGCGGCATCAACGTCATCTACGGACTCACGGCGAACAACAATCCAACCGTCCAGGATCCCTGGAATACGACTCCGGCCTGGGCGTTTCCCTACGCAGTCTCGACGTTGGGCAGCGGATTCGGACCGACCACAATCCTCGACGGCGCCTTTGCCGCGCATGTCGCGAGCATCGGCGCGTACACGTTCATCAATGATGCGCTCTATCTTGAGGCATCGGTCTACACCACGCTGAGCCCCAACGTTCAGAATAATCTGGGAACCGATCCGTTCGGGGCACCCGGGCTATTCGACGCGGCGCCCTACTGGCGCATCGCCTATGAGCCGCACTGGGGTAATCATTGGCTCGAGGTCGGCACGTTCGGCATGTATGCGGGAGTCCATCCATGGACCATGGCCGGCACCACCACGACCTCGACATTCTCGCAGACCGACAACTACACCGATATCGGCTTTGATACGCAGTACCAGTTTCAGGGCGACAATTACTGGGTGACGGTGCGCGGCACCTTCATTCATGAATTTCAAAATCTGAATGCGAGCTTCGCCAACGGGCTCGCTGGCAATCAGGTCAACAACCTGAACGAGGCGCGGGCTTATGCCTCGCTCGCCTATGGCAACGACAATCGGATCGTGCTCACCGGCCAATATTTCACCAGCTGGGGCAGCCCTGACGCAATTCTGTATGGCGGCAGTCCGAACAGCAACGGCTGGATCGCCGAGATCGCCTACATCCCGTTCATAAGCAGCCAGGCGGTCGGGTGGCCGTGGTTCAACCTGCGTCTTGGTCTGCAATACACCTGGTACAACGAATTCAACGGAACGACTGCCGGCGCCAGTGCCAACAATACGCTGTTCCTCTATGCGTGGGTGGCGATGTAGCTGGATTGCACGATGTGTTGGGGACGTTCAATGAAAGCAACACTGCTAGTAGGCGCAGGCGCCGCACTTTCGCTGTTGAGCGTCTCGGCGTTTGCTGCCGATCTCGCGGTGCCGCCCCCGGAATTGCCGCTGCCCTTCTCGTGGACGAGTTGCTATGGCGGCGGTCAAGCCGGCGGCGGCTTGGGCCAAAAGAACCTCAACGATAGCGCCGGCGTGCTTTCTCCTATTACCGGATTTTCTTCCGCCAACCTCAACATCAGCGGCTACATGCTCGGCGGCCAATTCGGATGCGACTATCAATTCGCACCGAATTGGGTTGCCGGCATTGAGGGTGCGGCTGCGGGCGGAAATATCGGCGGCAATATCGGCGTCGCCCAACCGCTCGGCATCCCCGGCGACAGCGCGAACTTCAAAGAGACGACGGACTTACTGACCAGCGTAACCGGGCGCGTCGGCTACGCGTGGGATCGCTGGCTCGTGTACGCAAAAGGCGGCGCCGCGTGGGCCAGTGACAAATACTCTGCGACCGGAATATTCGGCGGCGTGCCCTACGATCTTGAAGGAACAGAGAATCGCATCGGCTGGACCGCGGGCGTCGGCATCGAGTGGGCGTTCTTGAACGAATGGTCGCTCAGGTTCGAATACGATTACTACGGCTTCGGCCGCCGCAGCGTCACACTGATCGACGCCAACACCGGCAACATCGGTCCCGAGGACATCGCCCAGACCATTCAGACCATCAAACTCGGTCTGAATTTTCATGTTGTCACGGGGCCGGGCGCCCCGTTGCGGTGGTGAGGCGGGCATGACCATAGGTTTTTGGCCTGCGCCCGCGAAATCTCAAGCCGAACGGCGCGGACGGCGCACAATGAAGAATGTCGGCATACGATTGGCGTCGGCCATCGCGGCAACGGTTGTCGCCACGGCTGCTCTTGCAGACGACACGAAAGCGGAAGTTCCGAAGCCGGAGCTTCAAGCCAAGCTGGCGTATTGCCAAGTCTGCCACGGGCCGTCCGGCCAGGGCTTTCGCGGATATTATCCGATACCGCGGCTCGCTGGGCAGCAGCCCGAGTACTTCGAAAACCAGCTGCAGGCTTTCATCGAGCGTCGGCGAACCAACGTCATTATGTTCAACGTGGCGCATGTCCTCAGCCCGGCAATGCTTGCGTCGCTTGCCGCGAACTTCCACGACTTCAATCCCAAGCCGCTGGGCGGCGCGCCGAAGGACCTGATAGAGACCGGCAAGAAAATCTATCAGGACGGAATTCCTTCCGCCGACGTTCCCGCGTGCGCGTCCTGTCACGGTCCAGAGGCTAAGGGTGACGGGCAATTTCCGCGCTTAGCGGGCCAGCTCAACGACTACATCCTCAACAAATTGAGCAACTGGAGCAAAGAACGCGGTCAGAGTCCATCTAATCCGGATGCTTCCGCGATTATGGAGCCGATTGCGCACGGCTTGAGCAAGCCACAGATCGAAGCCGTCGCGGCTTACGTCAGCTATCTGGAGTGACTTTTTGGTCGGGATCATGAAGCTGATGAAATTACATCCGAGTGTTAACGCCGGCACGACTTGCGGTCGAGGTCGTGCGCGCCGGATGATGCGGCGCATCGGCCTGCGATTGCCGCTGCAAGCCGCGATCCTGGCGCTGGTTCTCTCGGCGCCCGGACGCGCCGACAGCATCGACGGGCCCACCGTTCCCAAGGGCGGGTTCGAAGCAAAACTGCAATATTGCCAGGACTGTCACGGCCCTTCGGGACAGGGCTATCGCGGCTTTTATCCGATCCCGCGGCTGGCCGGACAGCAAACGCAATACATCGAGAATCAGCTGCGCGCGTTTGTTGAACGCCGGCGGCCGAACAACATTATGGCGAATGTTGCGCACGTGCTCAGCCCGGCGATGATAAACGCGCTCGCGATCCATTTCCGGTCGTTGAACCCCGCGCCGATCAGCGGCGCGCCCAAGCAACTCGTGGCCGAGGGAAGAAGAATCTTCGAGGGCGGCGTGCCCGACGCCAATGTCGCCGCCTGCGCCGCCTGCCACGGCCCGGATGCGACCGGCCGCGATCAAATTCCGCGCCTGGCCGGACAGCTCTATCCCTATCTGGTCAAGGAATTGACCAACTGGGGCAAGGAACGCGGACAGCTCCCGGCTCATCCGGATACGTCATTCATCATGGCGCCGGTCGCACACAGCCTGACCAGATCGGAAGTCGAAGCCGTCGCTGCCTATCTCAGTTACCTGAAATGACGCCTCTGTTTGATACGCCGCCGCTTACGAAAGCAGAAAGCGTGGAATTCGGACGATGAGATACATCCCGCTAAAAACAGCGGCCTTGGCAATCCTGTCCATTGCCGCTTCGGTATTATTGGCGCACGCCGAGAGCCTGGCGATCCGCAATTGCACCTGGTGCCACGGCTCCTCGTCGCAAGGTTACACGCCGGCGCCCCGATTGGCCGGACAGCGCGTCCTCTACATGGAGAACCAGCTGATAAGCTTCCGCACCCATAAGCGGAATAATCCGTTTTCGAAACAGTACATGTGGGGCGCGGCAGCGAGCCTTAGTCCGCAGACCGTGCGCGATCTGGCCATTTATTTTTCTTCACTGCCTGCCGACGCTGCCAATGATGGAGACCATGAACTCACCGCTTTCGGAAGAACCATCTATCAACAGGGGCTTCCAGATGCGAACATTGCCGCCTGCGTCGCCTGTCACGGACCGAACGCCGAGGGCGTGGCGGAGATTCCTCGCCTGGGTGGCCTGGCCTACACTTATCTGAAGAGACGTCTGCAACAATGGGGTGAGGGCTATCATGCAACCGCCCGGGCGCCGATGCCGCGGATTGCGAGCAGGCTGTCGCGCGACCAGATTGAGGCGCTGGCGTCTTATCTCAGTTTCGTCAAATAAATCCGACTGCCGCAAGACTGCGGGCGCGACTCAGCCGATTTCTGAGGACGACTGCGGCATCTTGAGGCGTTGCGCGGCGTACCCGCAATTATGTATGGCGCCGATCATCGTGAGCACTGCCGAATTCGGACAGTACTGCTGCCATTGTTGCCATTTGGCGTCATCGAATGGGTGCGCACGATCCTCCGCGCACTCATGTTTGTGACGGCACAGTGAGCACCTGCCCTGCAGTTCGCGAAACAGCAGTGGGTCATCCGCGGCGAGAGCGCGCTGGTCGACCTGGAGCATGTCCATGCAGGAAAACAACAGGCTCGCGTCATAAAACTGGCGTGGCAGTTCTGCGGTTTCGCCGCGATTTGAATCGGCTGTTACGAGCGTGCGGTCTACTTGAACGCACATGGTCAGCCTCCGCCTTGAATTCACAAAGTTCGACCATCCGAGGCGCAGCGCATTGACCTAGATCAACGGCGAAAAAGCCTAGCCGACCGTACGGAAACGCATGGCGGCCGCACGTCGTTGATCTAGGTCAAGGCCCCGCCAATGGGGCGTCCTAGCCTCACAAAAGAGAATTCCCTGCTATGAAGAGGAGGGCCGCATGTTAGCCCCGCCGAACACCGGAAAAACCTGGTCGCCGATCGAGGCCATTTCACAGTGGTGGCGAAATTTCGCCGGATGGGGTTCCTCATCGGAGTTGAGATGCTGCGCCGAGGACGAGATTGCGCGCATGGCGCAGGATGCTGGCGTCTCTGCCGCTGAATTCCGCAAACTCTCGCGCTTGGGCCCCGAGGGCGCCGACCTTTTGCTACGCCGCATGGAAGCGCTCGACCTTGATCCAAAGGAGGTCGGCGGAACCGAACGGCGCACATTCCAGGATCTGCAACGGGTCTGCGCGATGTGCGAAAGCCACCGGCGGTGCACGCGGGACCTTGCGCACGATGCCGAAAATCCGGTGTGGGAGGATTATTGCCCGAACGCCGATACGCTCAAGGCGCTGAGCAAGATGCCGTGGATATCGCGGCGCGAATGGTAAATCCCACCCTGCTCTGTCGCTTAGGCCGAACTGTCCATTGTTGACCAGCGCGGCTCTGTCGAAGGGCCGCTGATGAAGCGACTTTATGCGCTGCTAAGTCCTATTGACGCGCAAAACCCAAAAGGGAAGATACTGACCTTGCCGGTGACCCCGGAACCGCCCTCGCTTGCATTGCCCGCCCGCCGATTCTGAACGCCGCACCCCATCAAAAGGAAAGACACCAGGATGCTGAGGACGCTCATGACCGCCGCCGTATTGACCGCCGCGTCGATCGGGACCGGATTTGCCCAGGACGTCGAGAAGGGCGCGAACTCATTCAAGAAATGTCTGCCCTGCCACGCCATCGGCCCCGGGGCCACGAATAAAGTCGGGCCGGAGCTGAATGGCCTCGACGGCCGGCACTCCGGCCAGGCTCCGAACTTCAGCTACAGCGACGGCAACAAGAATTCTGGCATTGTCTGGGGCGAGGCGATCTTCAAGGAATACATCAAGGACCCGAGAGCTAAGATTCCGGGCACCAAGATGATTTTTGCCGGCATCAAGAACGAGCCGGAGGCCAACGATCTGTGGGCCTACCTCAAGCAGTTCGATGCCGAGGGGAATATAAAAAAGTAGCAAACGCCGGCTTGATCTTGATCTTGCGCAAATCTGCCGGTTTCGGCTGTGTCATTTATTTCGGCTGTGTCATTTATATTGAATAGTCGTCCGCTACACGCCGCCGGCCGAAGGAGTACCCCCAATGATCAAAGACATTCTCGTCAATCTCAGCGTCGGCGACCGGCCCAACCCCGCCGGTGATTATGCGATCTCGGTCGCCGCTGCGTTCGACGCCCACCTCTCCGGCATCGCTTTTGTCTACGATCCGATCGTGCCGGTGTCGGGCGCGGGATATATCCCCGCCGACGTGATCGAGATGCAGGAGCGGGAGAACGCTGCCGCGAGCAAGGCCGCACTCGATCGCTTTGCCGCCGCATGCACGCGCGCCGGAATCACCGCCGAGCCGCTCACGCTGGGCGCCAGCCTCTCCGGTGTTGGCGATCAGTTTAGCCATCTCGCGCGACGCTTCGATTTGGCGATTGTCGGGCAAGCCGAGCCGGAGAGGAGCGCTGTTGAAGAGGTGATCGCCGAAGCCGCTTTGTTCGAGTCCGGCCGGCCGGTGATCGTGGTACCCTATATTCAGAAGGATCCGCTCAAGCTCGACCGCGTCATGCTGTGCTGGGACGGCAGCCGCGCAGCCACGCGCGCCATTGCCGACGCCATGCCGTTGCTTAAGAAAGCGGGCCAAGTCGAGATCGTCATCGTCAGCAACGAACGCGGCAAGCGGGACGAGATCGAAGGCGCCGATATAGCGCAACACCTCGCGCGGCACGGGCTCAAAGTAGAGGTCAAGCGCACCGTCCTCGGCGACATCGACGTTGCGGACGTGATCCTCTCGCACGCTGCAGACGCCGGCGCCGATTTCATTGTCATGGGCGGCTACGGCCATTCGCGGTTGCGCGAATTTGTGCTCGGCGGCGTCACTCGCAGCATTTTCCGCTCGATGACGGCCCCGGTGCTGATGTCGCACTAAGCAGCGCATGCCGCGCTGCAGCGCGGCAAAATCTCCCTGCCCAAAATATACTCGCCCGCGTCGTTGACGCGCGAACAGTGGGCGTGTCACGTTTTCATCGACCCTCGTCACACCCGACGAGCGCCGGCTTTGCCGGAGCTGGCTCGTAAGGGTGTGACGCCGAAACGCGTCAAAAAATCAGCAAATAGGGGCAGAGGAGGATTAGGTCCCAATGGCGGCTCGATCTGCATGACCGAAAACCCGCCGCTGATGCCGGCCGACCCGAACAATGGCGCGTCTCCGCATTTGCTGGAGATCGCGGAGGTAACCATGCGCTTCGGCGGCATTGTCGCGCTCGAAGCCGTCACCTTCTCAGTCGATAAAGGACGCATCGTCGGCCTGATCGGCCCAAACGGCGCCGGCAAGACCACCCTCTTCAACTGCCTGAGTCGGCTTTATCGGCAGGGGCGCGGCGATATCAGGCTGAACGGGCAGTCGTTGCGCCGCTGCGCACCGTCCGATATTGCCGCGCTCGGCGTCGGTCGCACGTTTCAGGCCCCAACGTTGTTCGCCTCGATGTCCGTGCTCGACAACGTGAAAGTCGGCTCGCACGCGCGCGGCCGCAACGGTCCGCTTACCGACGCGCTGACGCTGCCATCGACGCGCAGCGAGGAACACAAGTTCGATGAAACGGCCCGCGAAATGCTGGCCTTCGTCGGCCTCGAGAAGCTGGCGCGCCGGCCCGCAGTAAATCTGTCGCTGGGCGCGCGCAAGCGCGTGGAGCTGGCCCGCGCGCTCGCCGCTCGACCGGTGCTGCTGCTGCTCGATGAGCCTGCCGGCGGACTTAATCACGAAGAAGTGGCGGACTTGAGCACGCTGATCCGTTCGATCCGCGACAAGCTCGGGATCACTGTGCTCTTGGTCGAGCATCACATGGGCCTGGTGATGAGCCTTTCGGATCAGGTGGTGGTGTTGAACTTCGGCCGCGTCATTGCCGACGGCCCGCCGGAAGACGTGCGCTGCAATCCGGCCGTTACCGAAGCCTATTTGGGAACGCGACACTGATGGCGCCGATCCTGGAGCTTCGCACCGTCAAGGCCTTCTATGGCCAATCCGAAGTCGTCCACGGCATCGATCTCGCGGTTGAGGAAGGCGGCATGACCGTGCTCCTCGGCGCCAACGGCGCCGGCAAGACCACCACGCTTCGCGCCATCTGCGGCATGGTGCGAAGCGAGGGCGAAATCATCTTTGCCGGAAAGCGTGTCGATCGCCGCTCGACCGAAGCGATCGCGAGCCTTGGCGTTGCCCATGTGCCGGACGGACGCGGCACGTTCATCGGCCTCACCGTCGAGGAAAACCTGCGGCTGGGCGGCTATACGCGCGGGCGGCAGCTCGAAAACATGCAGCGCATGTACGGATATTTTCCGATCCTTGCCCAGCGCCGGCGGCAACAGGCGGGATCGTTGTCCGGCGGCGAGCAGCAGATGCTGGCCATCGCCCGCGCTTTGATGATGGCGCCACGGCTTCTGGTGCTTGATGAACCCTCGTTCGGACTTGCTCCAAGGATTGTCGAGGACATTTTTAAGATCGTCGAACGGATCCAGCGCGAGGAACGCGTCAGCGTGTTGCTGGTCGAGCAGAATGCGAGCCTCGCCCTGGAGCTCGCCGACCACGCCTATCTGATCGAAACCGGCTACGTCGTCGCCTCGGGCACCGCGAAATCGCTCGCCGACGATCCGCAAATCCGCCGCTCCTATCTCGGCTATTGACGGGGCAGCGATGCATCAGTTTTTGCAACAGATCTTCTCGGGCCTCGCCGCCGGCGCGATCTACGCCAGCGTGGCGCTGGCGCTGGTGATGATCTACCGGGCAACCGATCTCGTGAACTTCGCCCAGGGCGAGATGGCGATGTTCTCCACTTACATCGCCTGGACGCTGGTGAATGCCGGACTACCGTTCTGGGCCGCGTTCCTCATTACTCTGGTGGTTTCATTCATCGGCGGCATGGTGATCGAGCGGGTTGTCATCCGGCCGGTCGAAAACGCGCCGGTTCTGGCCGCGGTGGTCGTAACCATCGGCCTGTTGCTGATCTTCAATTCCGTTGCCGGCTGGATCTATAGCTACACCGTCCAGGACTTCCCCAGCCCCTTCCCGGACCGACCGGTGTTTGGTGCGCTGATGACCACGCGGGATCTGGGTGTGATCGCGGTGACGCTATTCATGCTCGTTCTGTTGTTTGCATTCTTCCGCTTCACCTCGACCGGACTGGCGATGCGTGCCGCCGCACAAAATCCGGAATCGGCGCGGCTTTGCGGCATCCCGGTCGGACGCATGCTGGCGATCGGCTGGGGTCTGGCGGCGGCCATTGGGGCGACCGCCGGCGTCATGGTGGCGCCGGTCCTGTTCCTCGATCCGAACATGATGGGCGGCGTGCTGATTTACGCTTTCGCCGGTGCGCTGCTCGGCGGCATCACCAGTCCGGTGGGCGCCGTGGCGGGCGGCCTGATCGTCGGTGTCACTGAGAATCTGGTTGGCACTTATCTGATCGCGAGCCAGCTCAAGCTAACGGTCGCGTTTGCCTTGATCATCCTCGTGCTGGTGTTCCGGCCGAACGGCCTGTTTGGCACCGCGATCGTGCGGCGGGTATGAGCATGGACAAAAGCGTCACCGTCATCGCTCCCGACGCGCTTTCCGGCCGACCGCTATGCCGGGCTGACCGCCGGTGCGTGGCGATGGATCGCCGCGCTGGTGGCGATCGCGTTTGCCGCCGCGCTGCCGTTCGGCCTGAGCAAATATCACGTGTTCGAGCTGACGATGGTGATGATCTACGCCGTCGCCGTGCTCGGCCTCAACATCCTCACCGGCTACAATGGCCAGATCTCGCTCGGCCATGGCGGCTTCTTTGCTGCGGGCGCTTACACCGCCGCCATCCTCATGCATCGCTATGGCGTCCCCTACTGGGCGACGCTGCCGCCGGCGGCTTTGATCTGCTTCGTGCTCGGTGTGCTGTTCGGGCTGCCGGCGCTGCGCTTCGAGGGTCCGTATCTGGCGCTGGTGACGCTGGCAATGGCGCTGGCGACGCCGCAATTGCTCAAATATTTCGACACCTGGACCGGCGGACAGCAGGGCATCAACCTCGCCAAACCCATGCCGCCGCCTGAACTCGGCATCGATCGCGATCGCTGGCTGTATCTCATCGTTCTGGTTGTCCTGCTGATAGCGATGCGGGTCGCCGCCAACATACTGCACGGGCGGACCGGCCGCGCCTTTGTCGCCATCCGCGACCATCCGATCGCGGCAGCCGCCATGGGCATCCACACCGCGCGCTACAAGACGCTGGCTTTTGGCACCTCCACGCTGTTCACCGGCGTAGCCGGTGCACTGTCCGCCATTGTCATAGGCTACGTCTCCCCTGAGGGTTACAGCCTGTTTTTGTCGATTTCGTTCCTGGTCGGCTCCGCGGTCGGCGGCATTGCCACCATCGGCGGCGCGATTGTCGGCGGGTTTTTCATCCAATTCGTGCCGAATCTGGCCAACGACATTTCCGATGCGGCACCGTGGGCGATTTACGGACTGGCGATGTTGTTGTTCATGTATCTGATGCCGCGCGGCGTCGTCGGCTCGCTCGGGCCCTTGATCAACCGGGTGGTCCAGAAAATTGCGCCGTATCGCGTGGCCAGCGCCAAACGCGCGGAAGAACAAACAGGGAGAACGTCATGAAGGCGCAGCTGGCGATCGCACGTGGGCTGTCGGCGTTGAGTTTCGTCCTTGCTAGTGCGCTCGCCGCCTCAGCAGGACAATACGGCCCCGGCGTCACCGACACCGAGATCAAAATCGGCAACACCATGCCGTATAGCGGGCCCGGATCGGGCTATAGCGCCATCGGCAAGTCGCTGTCCGCCTACTTCGCCATGATCAACGAGCAAGGTGGCATCAATGGCCGCAAGATCAACTTCATCAGCCGCGACGACGGCTATAGCCCGCCGAAAACCGTCGAGCAGGTGCGCAAACTGGTCGAGGAAGATCAGGTGCTACTGATCTTCCAGTCGCTCGGCACGCCGACCAACATCGCGATCCGCGGCTATCTCAACGACAACAAGGTCCCGCAATTATTCGTCGGCTCCGGCGCCGATCAGTGGAACGATCCAGCGCACTATCCGTGGACCATCGGCTGGCAGCCGAGCTACGGCACCGAGGCGCGCATTTTCGCCCGCTACGTGCTCAAGAATCTGCCGAACGCCACCATCGCCGTGCTCTATCAGAACGACGATTTCGGCAAGGACTACGTTAAGGGCATGCGCGCCGGGCTGGGCGACAAAGCCCGCAAGATGGTCGTCGCCACCCAGTCCTACGAGACCACCGATCCGACCGTCGACTCCCAGGTCGTGGCTCTGCGAGGCAGCGGCGCCGATATCCTGCTAACCGCGGCGATCCCGAAATTCACCACGCTCGCGATCCGCAAGGTCTACGACGTCGGCTGGCGGCCAACCCAATTCATCAATTCGGTCTCGACTTCGGTCGGATCGGTGATGAAGCCGGCCGGGTTGGAGAAAGGCGTCGGCATCATCTCGGCGGCCTACACCAAGGACCCCACCGACCCGCAATGGCAGGACACGCCGGAATATAAGGAATGGCTGGCCTGGATGAAGAAATACAATTCGTCGGGCAATGTTGCCGACGCCTTCACGGTCTACGGCTACTCCACGGCCCAGACCCTGGTCGCGGTGCTGAAAGCCTGCGGCGACAATCTCACCCGCGAGAACGTGATGAAAGAAGCCACCCGCCTGCACGATTTGAAGCTGCCAATGCTGCTGCCCGGTATTACCATCTCGACCGCCGCCGACGACTACGCCCCGATCAAGCAGATGCAGCTGCAAAAATTTGACGGCAACACCTGGAAAGTGTTCGGCGAGGTGATGAAGGGTTCCGGCAGTTAACTCCCGGACGATTTTTTGGGAGAGCCGAAGGAAGGGAGAAGACGCCGATAAGTCGTCGCATCATTTCCGGAGCCAGCGGTTAGGCGCCTGATCCGGAAAGGGCTAGAATGGGCCTGAATAAGTGCAAAGGGAGGACATCATGACAATCAAACGCAGCATCGCGAAAGCCTGTCAGCGGCCGGTTTCATTGTCGCAAGCACTCTTGCCTTCGCCGCGCGGTCAATACGGACCCGGCGCCAGCGACAGCGAGATCAAGATCGGCAACACCATGCCCTATAGCGGCCCGGCTTCAGCCTACGGCATCATCGGCAAGACCGAGGCCGCCTACTTCAACATGATCAACGAACAGGGCGGCATCAACGGCCGCAAGATCAACTTCATCAGCCGCGACGACGGCTACAGCCCGCCGAAGACCGTCGAGCAAGTGCGGCAATTGGTCGAGCAAGACCAGGTGCTGTTTCTGTTCTCAACGCTCGGCACGCCGACCAACGTCGCCATTCACAGCTACCTGAACGACAACAAAGTGCCGCAATTGTTCGTCGCCACCGGCGCCGACCAGTGGAACGATCCCAAGCACTTTCCATGGACGATCGGCTTGATCCCGAGTTACGGCACCGAGGCGCACATCTACGCCCGTTACATTCTCAAGAATCTGCCGAACGCAAAGATCGCGGTGCTCTATCAGAACGACGATTACGGCAAGGACTATTTCAACGGCTTGCGCGACGGACTCGGCGACAAAGCGGGCAAAATGATTGTCGCCGCTCAGTCTTATGAGACCACCGATCCGACCGTGGATTCACAGATCGTGGCGCTGCAAGCAAGCGGGGCTGATGTGCTCTTCACGGTTGCCATTCCCAAATTCGCCGCGCAGGCGATCCGCAAGGTCTACGATATCGGTTGGAAGCCGACCAATTTCCTTAACTCCGTGGCCAATTCGGTTGGAACGGTGATGAAGAACGCCGGATTTGAGAAAGGCGTCGGCATCATCTCGGCGGCGTTCGCCAAGGACCCGACCGACCCGCAATGGGAGAACACGCCGGAATACAAAGAGTGGCTGGCGTTTATGAAGAAATACAACGCATCAGCTAATCTGGCCGACGTACAGGGCGCGATCGGTTACTCGTATGCACAAACCTTGGTCGCGGTGCTCAAGGCTTGCGGCGACAATCTCACCCGCGAGAACGTCGTGAAACAGGCGGCGAGCATCCACGATTTGAAGCTGCCGATGATGCTTCCCGGCATCATGCTTTCGACCAGCGCGACCGATTTTGCGCCGATCAAACAGATGCAATTGGAGAAGTTCGATGGCACCACCTGGAAGCTGTTCGGCGACGTGATCTCGGCTTCCGGCAGTTGAACCGGTCCGACTGAAACCCAACTGATAAGAAGCCCAAGGAAAAGGAACAAACGTCATGACCAACAAACAGACCCTGATGACGAGCCTGGCGGCCGTCACTTTGGCGCTAGCGACCGGGTTGGCATACGCCGCCGGCCAGTACGGACCGGGCGCGAGCGACACCGAGATCAAGATCGGCACAACGATGCCGTATAGCGGCCCGGCTTCGGCCTACGGCACCATCGGCAAGGCGGAGACCGCCTACTTCGCCATGATCAACGAGCAGGGCGGCATCAATGACCGCAAGATCAACTTCATCAGCCGCGACGACGCCTACAGCCCGCCGAAGACCGTCGAGCTGGTGCGGCAATTGGTCGAGCAAGACCAGGTGCTGCTGACGTTTCAAATACTCGGTACGCCCCCCAATACGGCGGTGCAGGGCTATTTGAACGACAACAAGGTGCCGCAATTGTTCGTCGCCACCGGCGCCGACAAGTGGAACGATCCGAAGAAGTTCCCCTGGACGATGGGCTGGCAGCCCAGCTACCGGATCGAAGCGCGTATCTACGGCCGCTACATCCTCAAGAATCTGCCGAACGCCAAGATCGCGGTGGTCTACCAGAACGACGACTTCGGTAAGGACTACCTGGTCGGCCTGCGCGAGGGGCTGGGCGACAAGGCGGACAAGATGATCGTCTCCAGCAATACCTACGAAACGACCGATCCGACCATCGATTCGCAAATCGTTGCGTTGCAGGGAAGCGGCGCCGATACGCTGCTGGTGGCGGCGATTCCGAAGTTCGCGGCCCAGGCCATCCGCAAGGTCGCCGATCTCGGCTGGAAGCCGCATTTCTTCATCACCAACGTCTCGGCCTCGGTCAAAGCGGTGATGCAGCCCGCCGGATTCGACAAGTCGCAAGGCATCATCACCGCCGGCTATCTCAAGGATCCAAACGATCCGCAGTGGCAAAATTCGGCGGAGTACAAGGGCTGGCTTGAGTTTATGAAGAAATATTACCCGGCCGGCAGCCTGGCCGACGTGAACAACGTCTACGCCTACTCGGTGGCCGAGACCCTGGTGCATGTACTCAAGGCGAGCGGTGACAACCTCACTCGTGAGAACATCATGAAACAGGCGGCCGCGCATTCACGAGCTGAAACTGCCAATGCTGCTGCCGGGCATCACCGTCTCGACCAGCGCCACCGATTTCGCTCCGATCAGGCAGATGCAACTGCAAAAATTCGAGGGTGAAACCTGGAAGTTGTTCGGCGAAGTGATCTCGGGTTCGGGCAGCTAAGGCGCTACCCGGCCGGCATCGCCGTCTGCACGACAAGTCCGCGCGCGCGGGCGTCGGCGACACCAAGCGCGCGCAGGGCGACTAGTGTCAGCGACTGCGCGATGTCGCGTTCGCGGCCGGAAGGATCCGGTGCAAGCGGGCCGATCAAGCCTTCTACGAGAAGGCCGGTCAGCGCCGCTGCCGCCAATGCCGCATCCTGCTCGGGTAAGTGACGCACGGCCATTGTCGCCGCGATCCGAACGGCGAATTCCGCCGCCAGAGATTTGCGAAAGGCGGTACGGACGGCGTCAACTTCGGCGTCAATCGGTTCGGCGATCGCCGCGAACAGCAGCCGGCGGTCGCGCAAGGCGCGCGCCGCAAAAGTTATGATCGCGGCCGAAAGCGCCGACAGCGGACCGGGCGCGCCAGCGGCCGCGCGCTGCAACGCGCCAATCTCGCGCTCGCTGATCTCCGTGAGCAGGGCCGCAACCAGGTCGGTCTTGGCCGGGAAGTAGCGATACACCGTTCCGGTCGCGATCCCGGCGCGGGTCGCGACCGCCGCGATCTGCACCGCCGCCATGCCGCTTTCGCTGGCCAGACTTCGCGCCGCGGCAATGATGTGCATCACGGCGCGCGGCCAGACGGCGATTGACATTCTCGGTGCGGCGGTAGGGCATGGGCCGAAGGCGAGCCTCCGAATCAGGAGGCAACCATAGCAAAAAATGAACCTAGATTCGGCGAGGCTATTCGCGCCGCTCCGCCAGCGACTTGGCGCGAATTTTCGCGAGCGTTGTCACCGGCGTGATCGCTTCCGGATCGATGGCGAGGCGGATGATGGCCGGCTTGCCGGACGCCTGCGCTTCCTTGAACGCCGCCGGAAAATCGGCCGTTCGCTCAACGCTGACGCCGAAGCCGCCGAACGCGCGGGCATAGGCGGCAAAATCCGGATTGCGCAACTCGGTGGCGATGACGCGGCCGGGATATTCGCGCTCCTGGTGCATGCGGATGGTGCCGTAGATGCCGTTGTCGGCGATCACGACGATCAGCGGCAGTCCGTACTGCACCGCGGTGGCAAATTCCTGCCCGTTCATCAGGAAGTCGCCGTCGCCGGCGATGCAGACAATCTGCCGCTCCGGATAAAGCCGCTTCATCGCCACCGCGGCCGGTACGCCGTAACCCATCGAGCCCGAGGTCGGCGCGACGTGCTGGCCGAACCGCCGGAAACGGAAGAAGCGATGGATCCATGCGGCGTAATTGCCGGCGCCGTTGCACAGGATGGCGTCGGCCGGAAGGTTGTCGCGCAGCCACACCATGACGGCGCCGAGATTGACCCCGCCCGGCTGCTCGGTCGGTTTCTCCGTCCAGGCAAGATAATCGGCGTGCGCCGCCTCGGCCTGCCCGCGCGCGCCGCCCGCGACTTCGAGATGCGTCGAGCGCGGCCGCAAATGCCGTCGGCGTCGCGTGGATCGGCAGATGCGGGCTATAGACGCGGCCGAGTTCTTCGGCGCCGGGATGGACGTGCACGAACGTCATCTGCGGCCGCGGAATATCGAACAACGTGTAACTCTGTGACGGCAATTCCCCCATCCGCCCGCCGATCAGGACGACGAGATCGGCGGATTTGATGCGCTCGAGCAGCTTCGGGTTCGGACCGATGCCGAGATCGCCGGCGTAGCAGGGATGCAGCGCATCGAAGAGGTGCAGGCGGCGGAATGTCGTGCACACCGGCAGCGCGTATTTTTGCGCGAAGCGCGCGACGCGGTTCGAGGCTTCCTGCGACCAGCGGCTGCCGCCGAGGATAACGATCGGCGTGCGTGCCGCGGCGAGAAGCTGTGCGAACTTCGCCATCTCGGCTGCACCCGGCGAGGTCTCGACCGGCGTAAAGGGCGGCGCATCATCGACCGCTACCCGCTCGGTGAGCATGTCTTCGGGCAAGCTCACGACCACCGGACCCGGCCGTCCGTTAGCGGCGGTGTGGAACGCGCGCGATACGATTTCCGGCACCCGCGCCGGATCGTCGATCTCGGTCGCCCATTTGGTCATCGAGCCAAACACGGCGCGGTAGTCGAGTTCCTGAAACGCTTCGCGGTCGGTCATGTCGCGTGCGACCTGGCCTACGAACACCACCAGCGGGGTCGAATCCTGGCGGGCGATGTGGATGCCGGGCGAGGCGTTGGTGGCGCCCGGCCCGCGGGTGACGAAACAGACGCCCGGGCGGCCGGTCGCCTTGCCCACCGCCTCCGCCATCATCGCGGCGCCGCCCTCCTGCCGGCACACGGTAACGGCAATGTCGCTGTCGTGGAACGCGTCGATCGCAGCGAGATAGCTTTCGCCCGGCACGCAGAACACGTGCTCGACGCCGTGAATGCGCAATTGATCGACCAGAACCTCTGCGGCCGTACGATTATTGTCCTTACCGCGCATCGGCGTCTCCGCGATGTTGGCGCAGCCGATTCGCTACGCCGGGCGTCATTAAACTTTGATTGCCGCGACCGGCGGCGGTAGTCCAGTCTTTTGGGTGGCGGGTTAACGTCCGGTAGCATACCGGCGATGAGTTTGGACCGCATGAGCGACGCAGCGAACAGTCAGGAGGCCGTGTTCGCCTTCCTCGCCGATCCGGCAACCCACGGCGGCGCCAAGGTGCAGCGCATCGACACCCATGCAGCATCGGTGTTTCTCGCCGGCGATCGCGCGCTCAAGGTCAAGCGCGCAGTGCGGTTTCCGTTTCTCGACTATTCCACGCTGGAAAAACGCAAAGCCGCCTGCGAAGCCGAGCTGTCGGTGAACGCGCCCTACGCGCCGGAAATCTATCGTGGCGTCGTGCCAATCACCCGGGAAGCAAATGGGAAGTTCGCGATTGGCGGCTCAGGCACGCCGGTCGAGTGGGCGGTCGAGATGCAACGCTTCGACGAGAAGCGCACGCTCGACCACCTCGCCGGCGAAATCGACGAAGCATTGGCCGATGCGCTCGGCCGGGCTGTCGCCGCCGCCCACGCTAAGGCGCCTGTCGTAGAGGCGGAACAGTGGATCGCGGCGCTCGGCGGTTATATTGACGAGCATGTCGAAGCCTTCCGGCAACATCCGGAAATTTTTCCCGCCGACGAAAGCGAAGCGCTCTCGCGCTTAAGCCGCACCGCCTATCAACGCATTGTCCCGCTGCTGCACGAGCGCAGCCGTCGCGGTTTCGTGCGGCGCATTCACGGCGACCTTCATCTCGGCAACATTGTGCTCATTGGCGGCAAGCCGGTGTTGTTCGACGCCATCGAATTCAGCGACATTATTGCGTCTGGCGACGTGTTTTACGACCTCGCCTTTTTGCTCATGGACCTCCTGGAACGCGGGCTCGCGTTCGCCGCCAATGTGGTGCTCAACCGCTACCTCACGCAGACGCGGCGGATCGAGAGACCTCGAGGCCCTTGCGACGCTGCCCTTCTTCCTGTCGATGCGCGCGGCGATCCGCGCCAGGGTGACCGCGGCGCGACTGGAGCGGGCGAAGGCTCCGGAGCAACCGTCCATCGCGCGTTCGGCGCGGGCGTATTTTGATTTCGCACTGCAAGCGATCGCGCCGCCGGTACCGAAATTCGTCGCCGTCGGCGGCCTGTCCGGCACGGGAAAGACGAAGCTCGCGCGAGCCTTGGCGCCGGAATTAAAGCCGATGCCCGGCGCCGTCATCGTGCGCTCGGACGTGGAGCGCAAAGCGCTGTTCGGCGTCGGCGAGACTGAAAAACTGCCGACCGACGCATACACCGACGAAGTGACTGTCCGCGTGTACGCGACGCTCACCGATAAGGCGCGTCGCATTCTTGCGGCCGGGCATTCTGTCGATCGTCGACGCGGTATTGGCACAGCCGCGCGAGCGGGCAGCCTTAGTCACAGCGGCAAAATCGGCAAATCTTCCGCCTGCGCGGGCTGTTCCTCACGGCGGACCTCAAGACCCGACTCGCCCGCGTTGGTAGGCGCGCGCACGACGCGTCCGATGCCGACTCCGAGGTCGCCCAAGCGCAGGAGCGCTACGACCTCGGTCCGCTCGAATGGAGCGCGGTGGACGCCTCCGGGACACCCGAAGATACCCTGGCGCGCGCAAAAGTCGCGCTCGCAAGTGATTGATTGACGGACGCCCGCCCGCGC
This sequence comes from uncultured Alphaproteobacteria bacterium, assembly GCA_963831165.1. GTDB lineage: Bacteria > Pseudomonadota > Alphaproteobacteria > Rhizobiales > Xanthobacteraceae > BOG-931. Next base: position 87,906 of record CAWHPC010000021.1, on the reverse strand, counting down.
CAATATAAGCGCGGTGAAACCGGGCTTACGAAAGGCGCGACTATGGCGAGTGGTGCAGCGACAGCGACAGGCATTGAACACCCGGAAGAGCCGTCGCGCCGCGATTTCCTCTACATCGCTACCGGCACGGTCGCCACGGTCGGCGGCGTCGCGGTCCTGGTACCGCTGATCGCCCAGATGAATCCGGACGCTTCGACACTGGCTGCCGGCGGGCCGGTCGATCTCGATATTTCGAAGATCGAGCCAGGCCAGCAGATCGTGGTTCGCTGGCGCGAACGCCCGATCTTCGTGTTCCACCGCACGCCTGAGCAGATCAAAGTACTGGAAGACCCCAAGCTGACGTCACAGCTGTCCGACCCGAACTCGCAGCAAATCCAGCAGGCGCCCTACGCGACCAATTGGCACCGCTCGATCAAGCCGGAATTGGGCGTTCTCGTCGGTATTTGTACGCATCTCGGCTGTATCCCGATGTTCTATCCGCAACCGAGCGCCTCGACGCCGGTCACCGGCTGGCTGGGCGGCTATTTCTGCCCCTGTCACGGCTCCAAGTACGATCCGGCCGGACGGGTCTATAGCGGCGTGCCGGCGCCTTATAATCTGCCGGTGCCGCCATACACTTTCGTCAGCGATACGACGATCCGCATTGGCGAGAATCCAGGCGGCTCCGCCTGGGATTTCGGCTCGATCCGCCAGCTCTAAACGTCTATCCGCGATAGCGTGGAATGAAACTCAGACTGCCATCGCGACTCGGGCTGTTTCGCCTGTCGCTGTTGGCGATCATCGTCGGCATCATCACCGGCTTTGGTGCGGTGCTGTTTCGGGCGCTGATCGGAATTATCCACAACATCGCCTTTCTTGGCTTGTTCGCGATCGACTACGACGCCAGCGTCTTTACGCCGCCGGGACCCTGGGGCGCGTTCATCATTCTTGTCCCGGTCATCGGCGGCATCATCGTCACCTTTCTGATCACTAACTTTGCTCCGGAAGCCCGCGGCCACGGCGTGCCCGAGGTGATGGATGCCATCTATTACAAAGATGGTGTGATCCGGCCGGTGGTCGCTGTGATCAAGTCGCTCGCCTCGGCGCTGTCGATCGGCACCGGTGCCGCCGTCGGCCGTGAAGGACCGATTATCCAGATCGGGTCCGCCATCGGCTCCACACTCGGACAAATGATCCACATGGCGCCATGGCAGCGCATTACGCTGGTTGCCGCCGGCGCCGGCGCCGGCATTGCCGCGACCTTCAACACGCCGATCGGCGGAGTGATGTTCGCCATCGAGTTGATGATGCCGGAATTGAGCGCGCGCACATTTCTCCCGGTCGCACTCGCTACCGGCACGGCCACGTTCATCGGCCGCATCTTCTTCGGCATCCATCCCGCCTTCGCAATTCCCAACGCACTGCTCGCGTCGCAAGCGCCCGCGTCGCTGACCGCGTTGTTGCTCTATGCGCTACTCGGCGCGCTCATCGGGCTCGCGGCCACGGCCTTTATCCGGGGCCTGAGCCTCGCCGAGAATATTTTTGAGCGCATCAGCAATCCGTATTTGCGCAATGTCGCCGGGATGCTGCTGATCGGCGTTCTGATCTACGTTCTGTTTCGCACCGCGGGGCACTACTATGTCGAGGGTGTCGGCTATTCCACAATTCAGGCGGTGCTTTCGGGCGATCTCGCGCTGCCGGCGCTGCTGTTGTTGCTGTTTGCCGCCAAACTCGTCGCGACATCGGTAAGCCTTGGCTCTGGAGCCTCGGGCGGCATTTTCTCGCCCTCGCTGTTCATGGGCGCGACCATCGGCGGCGCCTTCGGCCTTGTGGTCAACTCGGTCGCGCCGGTCGAGAGCTTCGGGATCACGACCTGCGCGATCATCGGCATGGCCGCCATGGTCGGTGGCGGCACCGGCGCGGCCATGACCGCGGTCACCATGATCTTCGAGATGACACGCGACTACGATCTGGTGATGCCGAGCATCATCGCGGTTGCACTTGCGATCGGCGTCCGGCGCCTGCTGTCGCAGGAGAACATCTATACCATCAAGCTCGTCGGCCGCGGCCATTTCGTGCCGAAGGCGCTGCACGCCAACATGTTCCTGGTGCGCCGCGCCGGCGAAGTTATGGAGAAGGACGTAACGATCCTCGGCGCCGATGCCGACTTCGATGCGTTTCTGCGCGAGCAAGGAGCCGGAGGCGGGTTCAAGCACGTAGTGGTGACGCGGGGCAATCACATCGCCGGCGTCGTGCGGGTCAATATCGGGCTGCGCCGTGGTGTCGAAGATGCGTACAGTGGCGTTCACCTCGGCGACGTCGCGCAGCGCAATTTCACCATCGCGCGCGAAGCCGATATCATGTTCGACGTGGTCCAGCGCATGGGGCGCCATGACGCCGCCATGGCTGTCGTCGTCAAAGGCCGCGGCCGCGGGCGTCCTTCTGAAATCATCGGCATCATCTCGAAAGAGCACATCGCCGATTCCGTCGCCGAAAGCATCAAGCCGTTCGGCTGACGGCGGTACGGCGGCTAATTCGCGTCCTTCACGAAGGCTCTGAATTCCTCGAAAAAGCGCTGCAGGCCCGGGTCCTGCTCCAGCAGGACATGATTCTTGCCTGGCAGCGCCACGAAACGTGCACCGGGTATTCCGGCCGCCAATTCGCGGCCTCGATCGGCGGGGACCATCGGGTCGTCGCGAACATGCATAACGAGTGTACGTGCCTTCACGTGTGGCAAGAGTTCGCGCACATCGAGATCGGCCACGGTCTCCATATAGCGCACGGCGCATTCGGGCGACGCGCTCAGGCGTTCCAGCTCGTTGAAACTCTCTGCCTGGTCCTTCGTGGCGGTGGGCATCATCAAGGAGGTGAACATCTGGCGGAATACCGGATTGTCGGCGCCCCAGCCTTGTTTGACGAGCGTCTTCATCGCGGCGAACCGTTCGCGGGCCTCCGCCGTTATGTCCGGCCGCTTCATCTGCCCAACCGGAAAGCCGCCGAACAGGATCAAATGCGATACTCGCTCCGGGTGCAGCACGGCGTATGCGATCGATACGGCGCAGCCTTGCGAGAAACCGACAAGGGGAAACCGGCTGAACCCGGCCGCGTCGACGATCGCCTCCATATCGCTCACCCAGGCCTCCAGCGAAAGCTCCCTAACATCCCAATCCGACAGGCCGTTGCCGCGGGCGTCGTATCTGACCAAGGTGTGATCCTTGGCAAGCCCAAGCAGGAATGGCCGCAAAATCGGGAACTCCCAGTCATATTCGAGATGCCCGAGCCAATGCGCAGACTTCAGCAGCGGCGGCCCGCTGCCGACTGTCGCATACGCGAGCCGAACGCCGTCCGGCGCCTTGCAATAACGAATGTCCTGCTTGAGGTCCGCGGCAGCAAGAACGCGCGAGCCGGGCGAGACCGCGCCTTCGAGCTGGATGGCGTAAACCTCAACCGGCCTGGCAATGTTCTTGAGGTTCTGCCGGCCGAGTTCACGAAAGTTCAGTTTGAGCTTGCCCTCAACCTGATCCAACACTTGGCGGGAAATGCAGATGCCGCCGCGATCGGCGATGCTTTCGAGCCGGGCGGCGACGTTGACCCCGTCGCCAAAAATGTCGCCGCCGTCGGTGATGACGTCGCCGAGATTGATGCCGATGCGGAATTCTATGCGCTGGTCCGGCAATACTTCCGAGTTTCGTTCAAGCATGTTGCGCTGAACGGCAACGGCGCAATTCACGGCATCCAATACGCTGCCGAATTCCGCCAGAATGCTGTCGCCGGCAGTATTGGCAATGTGGCCGCGAAACCGTGCAATCGCAGGATCCCAGAGCTGAGTTCGGTGGCCCTTCAATTGGGTGAGAGTTCCTTCCTCGTCGGCGCCCATAAGACGACTGTATCCAGCCACGTCGGCGGCAAGAATAGCCGCAAGATGTCGCTCAAGCCGCGCTTCGTCCAAAACTGCGCTCTCCATCCGCTCAGCCGCAAAATCCTAAGGGTTTCGGCGGCCCGTTACCACAACGCTCAGATGACCCGTCATTATGATCAATGTGGTACAGCGTATAGAGCGCAGCGATCTCGGTATGGCTGTCCTGGTCAAGGGCGGGGCAGTCGGTTCGAAATCATCGGCGTCATCTCCAAGGAGCACATCGCCGATTCCGTCGCCGAAAGCATCAAGCCGTTCGCCTGATCCACACCGCAAATAGCCAGTTTCGCTACGAAGCCGAAACCTGCATCAGTTGCGGCAAAGTCGTCCGTGCGGGAAGCGACATTAGCAATTCGAAGTAACTCGCCGCGGGCTGCTCGCGTCGGAACCGGGTCAGACGCTGCGCGAAGTCGTTGCGGCATTTCCTTGAAGCGAAGCGCCGTCGGTCGAAGGAGCTTCGCTGCGGGGACACCAGATCAAGAGCCGGTGCGCTGTTGAGATTGGCGTAGTTCATGACACCTGCCTCGCGCGTTTTTCGAGAGAGAGAATGGCCAGCTTTTCGTGTCCGGCGAAGCACTGCACGTCGCAATAGAGCAAGCGGGTTTGCGGTTCGCGGACGTAGCCCTGTTCGATTGGCTCGCAGCACAGCGCACAATACGCATCCGTGCGCGGGACCCGGTCGTTGACCAGAACGAACCTGGTGCGGCTTGGAAATCGTGTCGGGCCTGAGGACATCACCTGGGTGCTCATTTGAGACTCCATCGGTTCGCCGTTATGGGTTTGTCGCGCGGGCTGGCGGAAAGGTTCATGGGGCTGGCAATGCCGTGCAAACGGCACCGGGATGCCCATCTTGGAACCGCGGGTTGCTGGCTCGGCGCCGTAAAAAGGGGCTGAATCGCTCTAAAATTGAGCGCCGATCGTTGGACCAAATCAGCTGGGGCGGTGTTTTGCTCTGCTGGGCGGCGCGTCCGAGCCTCCCGGGCCGAAGCCTGTCCAAACCGGTCAGCAAGGCGGCCCGGTCGCAGCCGGTCCCGCTTTTGAACCTTTGCCCGGACACCAGCGACTAACGGCAACGTCTGTCCTTTTTTACCCGGAGGCTCCGATGCCGTTCCTGAGACTTTGCTTTGGCTTTTCCGGACGGATGAACCGCAGCGAATACGCCATCATGTTTTTCGGTTCGATGCTTGCGATCGTGACCGGATGCGGGCTCGCCGTGGCTCTGTACAGCAAACTCGATGACAGCTCCGCCGGCACCACAGTTATTTTTTCCGTCATCGGGTTCGTCGTCGCCTGCAAGTGGGTGGCGTTAGCCGCATTGGCAAAACGATTTCACGACGTGGGCGCATCCGGCGCCTTATGTCTGCTGGTCTTCGTTCCGCTGCTGGGCACGCTGGCCGCGCTGGTGATGCTGTTCATCCCCGGAACGGCGAACGAAAATCACTTCGGGCCGCCGACATATCTGTTCAAGTCTTGCATCAACTCCGACGAGGCAGCGCCCCAATACGGGTAGAACGACGCGCGTCTATCGCTTCACAGCCTTTCGCAGCTGCTTGGTCGCCGCCGCATCCACCGCTCCATCGACGATCGCAACACCGTAGTGCTCTCGAGCGATCTCAGGCGAGAACAGTCCGTCAAGCACGTTATCCAGCACCGCCGCCGGATCGCGGCGGAACGGATCGCCGTAGCCGCCGCCGCTCGGACCGTAGGTGATAAGCCGGTCGCCCGGCCCGACTTTCTGATACGGCACCTTCGACGGCAGCGTCCTGCGCGCGCCGGTCTTGGTCTCCATGGTCAGATCGCCGGGATAGCCGTCCTCTCCGCCGGCAAAACCCCAAGGGCGATACTTTTGGCCGTCGCCCTCGACTGAAAATCCGCCCTCGGAGAGATAAGTAAAGACACGCACCGAGCCGACACCGCCGCGCCACTCGCCCGCCGCCACCACGTTCTCGCGCAACTCGTAGCGATCGACGCGCAGCGGGAGATGCGATTCAATGTCCTCGATCGGATTGTTGCGGGTGTTGGCGTAGAGCGTATCGACGGTATCCATACCGTCGAGCCCATAGCGGCCGCCGTAGCTCCCCTCGAAAATTTCCATGTGCACCCAGGGCCGCTCCTGTACGACGCCGCTGAAGGCGATGACGCGGAGATTGCCGATGCCGGCGCTGACCTGACGCGGCACCGCCGGCGCCAAGGCCTTCATCACCGTATCGGCGAGCTGATTACCCGGCGAAAACCGCGCGATCACCGGTGCTGGGAAGATCGGATTGGCGAGCGTCCCTTTCGGCGCAACGATGGTGATCGGCCGAGTGATACCGTCGTTCTGCGGAATGTTGCCGTAGACCGCGGTGTCGAGCAGGATGGAGCGCAGCGTCAGCCAAATCGCGCAGTCGACCGTGCCCTCGAACGGCAGATTGATCGGCCGGTCGGAAACCTGGGGCGATGTGCCCGCGAGATCGACGGTAAGCTCGTCGCCGCGCACGGTAATGGCGACGGAAAATTTCAGGTCGCGCCGCGCGGGATCCGGATCGTCCAGATAGCCGTCGATGAAGGTCTCGGCGCGGTATACGCCGTCCGGAATGTCGCTGATGGCTTTGCGCATCATCCGTTCGGAATAGTCCATCAGGTCTTCGTATGCGCCATGAACGATGCCCTGGCCGTAGCGGTGCACAAGATCGAGATAACGCTGCGCGCCGATCTGAGCGGCGGCGATCTGCGCATTCATGTCGCCGACCACCAAATCCGGAATGCGTATGTTGTCGCGGACGATCTGCCAAACCGCTTCGTTGGGCTTTCCCTGGTCGATGACTTTGATCGCCTTGAACTGCAGCCCCTCGGCATAGGTGTCGACCGCATCGACAATGCCGCAGCTTCCCGGCGTGTGTGCGCCGATGTCCAGATGGTGCGCGGTCGTGACCGAGAAGCCGATCAGATCGTCGCCATCGAACACCGGCACGCAGAACGCCACGTCGGGACCGTGCGACGCCCCGCCATAGGGATCGTTGTGCATGATGACGTCGCCGGGGCGGAACACGTCGCCGCGGGCCGCAAACCTCTTGCGGATGCCGCGGATATAGCCGGGGATCGGACCGGATTGCAGTGGCGTCGACATCTTGCATTCGCACAATTGCCGCCCTTCGGCGTCGGTCAGGGCGGCGCCGAAATCCTCCGACTCGCGGATGATGCTCGAATAGCTCATGCGCATAAGCTTGTGGCCCATTTCGATGGCGATGTTCTCCAGCGCGCCCTGGATGACGGCGCCGGTGATCGGATCGACTCGCGTCGCCGGCTGCGGGCGGCGGTTGGACAGGCTCGCTTGGTTCATCGCCCTCCCCTTCAGACTTTCAGAATGAGATTGCCGGCGGCGTCGTTGATGGCATTGCAGCCCGGCGGAATGACCGTCGTTGAGTCTTTTTGCAGCACGATGGCGGGGCCGGCGAACGATTTCCCAACCGGCAAGAGATGGCGGCGGTAGAACACGGTTTCGAACGGCCGCAGCTCCCCATCGACGCGGAACACGCACTGGCCGGTCTTGACCCGCGCCTTCGCGAGCGTCGAACCCGAAGGCGCCGTCAGCTTGGCAATCTTCGGCAGATGGCCGAGGCCTACGACCCGAATGTTGACGATTTCGATCTGACTCTCAGCAAAGAAATGGCCGTATTCGCGCTTATGCGCTTCGTGAAATCGCGTCCAGATTTGCTCCAGCTCGGATTTGCCAATCGTGCCGGCGGGAAACGGGATCTTCAATTCGTAGCCCTGGCCGACGTAACGCAGATCCCCGTCGCGCACGAACGACAAATTGCCGGATTCCAAATGGTCGGCCGCGAATTGTTTCTTGAGTTGCGACTCCATAGCGGCGAGATCGGCGTTGAGCCGATCGAGATCGACGCTGCCGCTGACCTGGAACTCGGTGCGGATGATGTCGTATTTCAGATCGGTCGTAAGGAGGCCCATCGCCGACGTGATGCCGGGGTAAGGCGGCACAATCACTTCCGGAAAACCGAGCATGCCGGCGACCTCGACGGCGTGCAGCGGCCCGGCACCGCCGAACGCGACCAAGGCGAACTCACGCGGATCGATGCCCTTCTGCACCGTGCGCGAGCGGATTGCGTTCGCCATGTTGCTGTTGATGACGGTGAGCACGCCTTCGGCTGCGTCGAGCTTGTTCAGGCCGAGCGCATCGGCGAGCCCCCCGATGGCACGATGCGCCGCGGCTTCATCGAGCTGCATGCTGCCGCCGAGGAAATCATTCTTGTCGAGCCGGCCAAGCACAAGATTGGCATCCGTCACCGTCGGCTCGGTGCCGCCGCGGCCATAAGCGGCGGGGCCCGGCACTGCGCCAGCGCTGCGCGGGCCGACGCGGAAGGCGCCGCCGCGATCGATATAGGCGATCGAACCGCCGCCGGCGCCGATGGTGTGAATGTCGATCATCGGCAGCAGCAGCGGAAAGCCGGCGATCGAAGTGCTGCGCGCGTCGGTTTCGACAAAGCGGCCGTCGACGACGATGCCGATGTCGGCGCTGGTGCCGCCGATGTCGAAGGTGACGAGCTTGCGTCGCCCGCTCGCGCTCCCGATCCAGGCGCCGCCGAGAACGCCAGCAGCAAGACCCGAGAGCAGCGTCATCGCCGGCTTGTCGCTGACCATCGCCGGGGTAGCAACGCCGCCGTTCGAGGCCATGACGCGCAGTTCGGAGCGCAATCCGGCGTCGCGCAGCGTCGCCTCCAGGCGGCCGACGTAACCGCGCATCGTCGGTCCGATGAAGGCGCACAGGCACGCAATCGTGAACCGCTCGTATTCGCGGAATTGCGGCGAGATCGACGAGGAGGTCACGACAAAAACGCCCGGCAATTCGCGTTCGAGAATCGCTTTCGCCCGCTCCTCGTGCGCCGGATTGAGATAGGAGAACAGAAAACAGACCGCGACCGCTTCGACTGCTTCCGTCTTCAAGGCGCGCGCCGCTTCGACCACGCCAGCTTCATCAAGCGGCTCAAGCTCGTCGCCATGCGGCGGAACGAGCCTCCCCTTCACCACCTTGCGGTGACGGCGCTTGACCAGCGGCCGGTTCTGCCACGGCAGCTCCTGCATGATCGAGTAGTGCTCGGCCCGCTGGTGCCGCGCGATGTGAATAATGTCGCGGAAGCCTTCGTTGGTCACCATGCCGGCGCGGGCGCCTTTGTTCTCGAGCACGGCATTGGTCGCGGTCGTGGTGCCGTGCAGCACGTAGTCGATGTCGCGCGCAGCGACGCCGTTGTCGCGGCAGATCTCGCCGATGCCCTGAATGATGGCGCGGGACGGGTCGTCCGGGGTGGTCGAGACTTTGTGGATCGCGAGCTCGCCGGAATCCAGATCGCAATACACGATGTCGGTGAACGTGCCGCCGACATCGACGCCGATTGTTTTCATAACGCTCCCGCCCGCATGTTGCCGCTCGTAGCACTCGCTTGATACATTGCGCGTTCCCGGCGGGGCCCCGCATCATCAGCGGTCAAGTTTTAAAAGGCAAAAGGTTTACGAGGCAACCGTGAAAGCCGTCGTCATCCACGCGCCCGGCGCGCCCGATCAGCTCGTCATGGCCGATGTGCCGGCGCCAAACCCCGGCCCCGGCGAGGTATTGATCGACGTCGCTTATGCCGGCTGCAACTGGGCCGATACGCAGATCCGCACCGGTATCTACCCGCACGCGCGCTCCTATCCGCTGGTCCTTGGCCTGGAAGTTTCCGGCAGGGTCGCGAAACTCGGACCGGGCGTGAGCGGCGTGAAGATCGGCGACCGGGTCGCCGCCTTCCTCGAGCAGGGCGGCGGTTATGCGGAGAAGGCGGTTGCTCCCGCCAATATTCTGATGCCGCTGCCCGACTCAGTCGGCTTCGATGTGGCCGCAGCGCTGCCGATCCAGCCGCTGACCGGCTACCACATGCTCTACACCATCTACGGCATCGAACCGGGCGAAACGGTCCTGATCAACGCCATCGGCGGCGGCGTGGGGCTGTTCACAACCCAGCTTGCGGTCAAAGCGGGCGCGCGCGTGATCGGCACCACCGGGACGCCGGGCAAGGAAAAACTGGCATTGGAATACGGTGCCGAGCGCGTCGTGGTCACGCGGGATGAGGATTTCGAAGCGGCAGTGCTTGCCTTCACCGGCGGCCGCGGCGTCGATCTCGCCATTGATTCACTCGGCGCGACCATGCTCGACCGCACCTTCAACGTGGTGCGCAAGCTCGGGCACATCGTCAGCATCGGCGAGGCGGAAGGTCCGCCGTTCAAGAATATCCGCGAACGCATCCTGCCGCGGTCGCAAACCTTCACGCGCATGCATCTCGGCCACGTCGACGCCGACTCGAAAGCCTGGAAGGACGGCGTGACGCATGTCGTCGGCGGCGCCCGGGACGGCTGGCTGAAGGTGCCGCTCGCCGGAGTGTTCCCGATGGCCGATGCTGCCGGCATGCATCGCTACATCGAGTCGCGCCAGGCAGCGGGCAAGCTCATTCTTGAAATCGCGCCTTAGAGAGCGATCGCGGAAGCAGCTAGTGGGCTCCTAGCGACTCCCTCTCCCGCGTGCGGGGTTAGCTTTTGGGCTAGTTGGCCTAGGACGTGAGGCTACATTGGCGGCGGGCGATGTGTGCGCTCACCGTCTTGAAGCCCGGTCCGCCCCGAAAACGGACATTTTGCTGACGGCGTTAAGGGCCAGCTTCGACATTTTGCATTGCAGAAAAAGCAGCAAGCATTTGCGCTCGGAGCACCGTGAAGTAGTGCGCAGAACTCTGATTTGAGCGTACTATTGTTCCCGGCATTCCAGTCCGTGTGACCCCCAATGGAGGGTCCGATGGCGATCAACATCGCGAGACGGAAATTCGTTGCCGCACTTGGCGGCACGGCACTCGCGTGGCCGCTCGCGGCGCGCGCGCAGCAGCCGACAATGCCGGTGGTCGGCTTTCTTGCCGGCGGTACCCCCGAGGGGGAAGCACCGTGGGTCGCCGCCTTCAAGCGCGGACTTTCCGACACGGGGTTCATCGAGCGCCGGAGCGTCGCGATCGAGTTCCGCTGGGCCCGTGGAAACTATGATCTCCTGCCCGCGCTCGCCGGCGATCTCGTTCGTCGGCAGGTGTCGGTGATCGTGACCGTCGGCAGCGAGAAGGTGACGCGCGCGGCCAAGGAGGCAACCGCGACGATCCCGATCGTCGCCGTCGTTCCCGGCGATCCCATCCAGCGCGGTCTCGTCGCAAGCATAAATCACCCCGGCGGCAACCTGACCGTGGTCAGCCTCTTCACCTCCAGCAACAACGCGCTGGTCGCGAAACGCGTGGAGATCATGCACGAGCTGGTGCCGAAAGTCGCGACGCTCGGATGGCTCGTCGACGCCAACATCCTCGATTACGACGACCAGCTGCACGGCACGCAAAGCGCCGCGCTGGCGTTCGGCCTTGAGCTTGTCATCGCGCGGGTGGGGCGGGACAGCGAACTTGAAGCCGCCTTCGCGTCGCTGCTTCGAGACGGAGCTGGCGCCCTGGTCGAGACCGGTCCTGTCCTTTTCGATAATCGCGAACGGGTCATCGCCCTTGCCGCGCGGGCGTCGGTGCCGATGCTGTACGCATGGCGCACCTTCGTCGACGAGGGCGGTCTCATCAGCTATGGGAGCGACTTCGAGGCCATCTATCAGCAAGCGGGCGTTTATGCCAGCCGTGTCCTCAAGGGCGAGAGGGTGGGCGATCTGCCCGTCGTAGCGCCGAGTAAAATCGAATTGGTCATCAACCTTAGGACTGCGAAGGCGCTTGGCCTCAACTTCCCGCTCACGCTGCTTGGCCGCGCCGACGAGGTGATCGAATGAACCTTTCGCAATGCGGCAATTGTCGCTGATGAACCGACGCTACGGGTCATTCACGACAAAATTTTGATCGACCAAGTCCGATATGCGCCCATAACCGGAAATCCAAAAACACCGTAGCAAGGTCTCTCGTCCATGCCGCTGTGATTGGCTCGGCCGTGCGGCACCCTTATCTCGGGCTGCCAAGTGACCTACTTTTCCGGATGTCACTATACCCCCCGCGTGCGCGGAGAGGGAGACAAACGGCTGTGCCAAAAGAACTGCAATCCGATCGTCAGCGCACTACCCGGCAGCGATCGGGTCACCCTTTTGCTCGGCGGCCAACAGCAGCGCGTCATCCAGGCGATCGTTGCCCCAGAACATTTCGGTGCCGACAAAGAACGTCGGAGCACCGAAAATCCCGCGGCGGCGCGCCTCGTCGGTCTGGTCGCGTAGTGAAGCTTTCGCTGCGTCGGTTTGGGCCTGTTCGAGTATTTCAGCGGCCGGAAGGCCAAGCTGCGTCAGTATCGGGGCAAGGCGCTCTGCCTTGTTGATATCCTCATCATGCACAAAGTTTAGCTCCATCACCTCACGGCAGAAGGCGCCGATCCAGGGCTCCTGCGCTCCGAGCAGTGCCACGCGCGCGGGCAATACGCTTGGTCGAGGAAATCCGCTGGGTTTCGTCCATCTCAGCCCGTACTTGCGGCACTGACGCACCATATCCTGCCACATGTGTGCGCCCTTCTCTTTTTGCAGCAGGAAGGGAGACGTCTCGAAGCCTAAAGCGCGAAAGATCGGCCCCAGCAAAAACGGCCTCCACGCGACGCGCACGCCGTGCAGCCGCGCCGCGTCCTCAATACGCATGACGCTGAGGTAGCTATAGTTGCTCGCGAATTCGAACCAGAACTCGATTTCGGCCGGTCGCTTGGAAATCACTGTCAAGCCCGTCATTGTTATCCAAAGCGCCGCTGCTTGATTGTGGAACGAGAGCAAGCCGGTCGGACCAAGCGTCGTCCGGCGCCGGTTCGTTCCAGCTATAGCCGCATTCGTTGCAGCCGTAACGCAAGCACGCCCGGCCCCATCCGTCCACGCGCCGGTGCGGACCAAACGGCCTGCGAGACGTTCCGCATCTTGAGCAAATCATTGCTACCTTCGGCTTCAAAAGGAAGAATACCGATCTCGGCCCCGCCACCATCAGCGGGTTGCAAACCGCGGCGCAAACGAGAAAAACTTTTCTCCGGATTAGTAATTTTCATTCCGCGGGTCCGGCAGCCGTCCACGCCCACCGGATGCCGCCGTCAGCGGCTGCGCATTGCCCGTGAGCCCGGGGCTTGCGCCTTACGCTGCCCGGCGCCGAGCTCGGATAGCAGCCATTGCCTGAACAATTTGACTTCGGGCTTCTGAAAGTCGGTCTGCCCGGTGACAAGCCAATAACTGGCGCCGCTCGGGATCGAGCGGCCGCCCAGCGGCACCAGCCGGCCGGTTTCAACGTCATCGTCAACCAGCGGCCGCCGGCCCAACACGACACCGAGGCCGCGCACGGCGGCATCGAACGCCATCTGCACGGTGTCGACACGAAGTCCGCCATCAATTGACGATGGCGCTTCGGCTTCGCAAGTCCGAAACCAGTGCGCCCAGTCGGTCGGCACCGAGGTGACGTGAATGAGCGGTGCCTGCGCCAGTATCTTCGCTTCCGAACCACCGAAATCCTTCTTCAGTCCGGGACTGCAAACCGGCAGCAATGTTTCCGCCGCCAGGAAGGTCCAGTTCGGCGCCGGTTGTTTGGTTGTCGAGAACCGGATCGCGATGTCGAAATCGTCGAGGGTGAGATCCACCGGGCGAAGCGAAGTATCGATCGTCACCCGGATATCGGGGTGCTGAACGGCAAACTTCTCGAGACGCGGCAGCAGGATTTTGTTGGCGAAGGTCGGCGCGCTGCTTAGCGACAACGTTCCGGTCGATTTGCGGCCCGGCAGCTGTTCGGTGGCCTTGGCGATCATGCTCAGCGCCTGATTGACCAGCGGCGCATAAACTTCGCCGGCGCCGGTCAACCGCAAGCCCCGCGACTGGCGGTGGAATAGCTCGACGCCGAGCCAGTTTTCCAGCGTCTGGATGCCGTGACTGACGGCACTTGCGGTCAGGTTAAGTTCGTCGGCCGCCTTGCGGAAACTCTTGTGACGCGCGGCGGCTTCGAACACCCGCAGCGAACTCAATGGTGGAAGCCGAAAAGCCATATCCCTCGACCGATTCAAATACGCTCCCGCATTATAAGATGACCACAATTGGCGGCCAAATGCTCGCCTCGCCGCGTCTGGCTAAGCAAAGTGTTGGCAATTGGAGCGCGGGAGTGAGCGTCTAAAAACCACCCGATATGCAGCGCCGCACAAGTGCTCATCGGTAACGAGGGATGCTTTCGCTCGCAGCCTTGCCCATAATGCGGCATGGCTTTCGATGTTCGCGCGCTGGCTATTGCCACGGCCGGCTTTTCCGCCTTCGTCAATCTCTACTCGCCGCAGGCGCTGTTGCCCGGGCTCGCTCGCGAGTTCGGCGTCGGCGCCGGCGAGATCAGCGCGCTTATCACCGCAAGCACCGCAGCGATCGCGCTCACCGCCCCGTTTACCGGCGCGCTCGCCGATGTCCTTGGGCGCAAACGGCTCATCACCGCCGCCGCTTTCGCCGTCGTGATCCCAACCCTCATCATCGCGCTGTCGACGAGCGTGTTGCAACTCGTGTTCTGGCGCTTCGTGCAGGGGCTGCTGCTGCCGCCGATCTTTACCGTCGCCGTGGCCTATGTCGGCGACGAATGGCCGCCTGCCGAGGTGCCTCGCGTGGTCGGACTTTTTATTTCCGGATCGAGCGTCGGCGGTTTCTGCGGCCGCTTCTTCACGGGCGTTATCGCCGATCTGGCCGGCTGGCGCGCTGCTTTTGCCAGCGTGGCTTTATTCACGCTCGCCGGTGCACTGATCGTCACATTCGCTCTGCCGCGCGAGCGGCAATTCGTCCGTTCGGGCGGCCTCCTCGTCTCAGGGCGCCAAATGCTCGCCCACCTGCGCAATCCGCGGCTCTTGGCGATCTTTGCCGTCGGCTTCGGCGTGTTGTTCAATTTCGTCGCCGCGTTCACTTACGTAAACTTTCATCTGGCCGGGCCGCCCTATTTCTTTTCGTCCACCCTCCTTGGCGCGCTGTTCGCCACTTACCTTGCCGGCAGCGTGGCTGTGCCGTGGGTCGGGCGTGCCATTGTGCTGTTCGGCCGCCGCCGCCTCATCCTCGGCGTCATCGCCGTCTGGATTTGCGGCGCGCTCATCCTGCTCGCGCCGCCGGCCAGCGTGATCATTGCCGGACTTACAATCTGCGCGATCTGCGGCATGGTATGCCAGGCGGTATCGACCGGCTATGTCGTCACCACCGCCAAGGAGGGGCGCTCGTCGGCCGCCGGCCTTTATGCCTCGTCGTTTTACATCGGCGGCAGCGCTGGCGCGTTCCTTGTCGGACTGATCTGGCACGCGACCGGCTGGGCCGGCTGCGTGGCCGCCATCATCGCCGTCCAGGCCATCATGGCCGTAATAGTCGCGTTCGCCTGGGAGCGGCCGCGGATTTAATGTCCGCGCCGGATAAGCTGACAGCATGCAGCAGGATCGACTTGAAACCAACCCGGCATTCAGCACCCGCAAGCTGAAATTGGGGACCTTTCAGACCAATCTCGACTCCGGCTGCGTCATGTCCGGCCTCGAAGGCCGGCTGGAGATCACTTGGCCGAATACCGTCGCGCTCGCCAAACTCGCCGACGAGATGGAGTTCGAGGCGCTCGTGCCGGTGGCGCGCTGGCGCGGCTTTGGCGGCGCGCACGATCCGCAAGGACCGGGGTTCGAAGCCTACACCTGGGCCGCAGGTATCGCGGCATCGACGTCGGTGACCGGCGTGGTCTCCACCTCGCACGTGGCGCTCAATCATCCGATCGTTGCCGCCAAGCAATGCGCCGCGATCGACCACATCGCCAATGGGCGCTTTACACTCAATGTGGTGTGCGGCTGGAATGGCCCGGAAATGGAAATGTTCGACCTCGCGCTGACGCGTCATGAGGACCGCTACGCGCGCGCCCAGGAATGGCTCGACATCGTCAAGCGGCTGTGGACGGAGGACGACGACTTCGACCACGACGGCCGCTTCTACCGCATCAACAAGGGCTACCTGAAGCCGAAGCCAATTCAGAAGCCCTATCCGGCGATCATGAACGCCGGCTCGTCAGAGCGCGGCCGCCATTTCGCTGCGAAGAATTGCGACCTCGTCTATACGATTCTGCGCAACGACGATTTCGATGCTCTCACCGCCCATGTCGCCGGCTACCATCGGCTGGCGCGCGAGGAATATGGCCGCACGGTCCGCGTCTGGACGCTCGCCACGATCGTGCAGGCCGAGACCGAAAAGGAAGCCAGGAGATTTTACGATTATTATGTGCATGAGAAAGGCGACTGGGGCGCCGCCAGAAACGTGGTCGACGCTATGTCGGCCGAGATCAACGAGCGCAGCTACTCGCCGGAACGCAAACGCGCCATCGCCGAGCTGTTCGTCGCCGGCTGGGGCGGTTATCCGCTGATCGGCACCAAAGAGCAGATCGTCGATGGACTTGCGTTGCTCTCGCGCATGGGCCTCGACGGCGTATTGCTATCGTGGCCGCGTTTTGAAGCCGGCATGCGCGAATTCCGCGACGTCACGCTGCCGCTCGTCAAACAGGCGGGGCTGCGCGACTTCGCGGCTAAGTGAGGCGCGCTTTCAACCGACGATCGGCGCGAACTTGCTGCGCGCGAGTTGATCACTCAACCTTTTGCAGGACGATGTTAATCCAGGGTGATACGACAACGCCGGTCAGGCGTCGCAACCAGGCAAGCGTCTGGTAGGCGAAGGCCTTTTGCGGCGTCCGCCGGCATTCGCCGTGCCACCATATTTCGAGCATATCGCGCGCGTCAGGCTCAAGCGATCTGACATGCCGCACGCGCCCGCTGGCAGCGCCGAGACTCGACACAATTTCGGCCACGGTTCCGCCGCGCACGCCGCCCCTGAGCGCTTCGTCCCAGGTCATGGTCTTGCCGTGACGATACCGTGCCGCCATAAGCGCGAGCCGGTCGGGCAGGTAGTTCACCAGCGGCAGACTGGTCGTGTGGGTTTCGATCGGAAACCAGCGCCATGGCGTCTCGGTGATGACGAAGTAACCGTTGATCGCCAGCTTCCGCCACAGATCGGGCATAACCTTTTTCCGTTCGTCCGGAAGAAGGTGCTCGAAGACGGCGTTTAGATGGATAATGTCAAATAGACCGTCAATACTATCGAGCTCGACGGGGTTGTCCATTGGCACGACCGTGACGCGCGGATTTTTGCCGAAATGAGCGACAAAGGTGGACAGCGCGCCGCCGGAAATATCCGCGCCAACAACCCGCGCATTCGGGAAAATGTCCAGTAACGGCTGGACCGAATGGCCTTCGCCACAACCGAAATCGAGGATTCGATAAGGTTTGTCGCGCGCCACATCGACAAGCCGGTCGAACGTATAGGCCGTACGGAACCGCACGAAGCAGCTGCGTTCGAGTTGCTCCGGATTCCAGGTCGTCAATTCCATGGCGCAGCACCGGCCGAAGCAAAAAATAGCTGCCACGTGCGCCGGCAGCTCTTGAATGAAGCATACCAGCCACCGGCAGATTTAAAAGGAAGGCCGGATGACCGCCTGGCGGGCTGGCGGCATCAAAGCTGCGGTCAGAGGCCGAGTGCGCTACGCTCCGCACCCAAGGACGCCCGGAGGAGAGCATGGGCCGCAAGATTGCCATTGTCGGAGCGGGCGCGGTCGGCGGATACACCGGCGCCCACATGGTGCGGGCCGGCGAAGACGTAACGTTCATCGACCCCTGGCCTGCGCACGTCGAGCAAATGCGCAAACACGGCTTGCGCGTGATCCACGCCTTGGACGTGCCGGAATTCAACGTGGCGGTGCGCGCCCTGCACGTGACCGATGTGCAGCAGCTTGCCAAAGAAAAGCCGATCGACATCGCCTTCGTCTGCATGAAGTCGTACGACACTGCGTGGGCGGCGACGCTGATCCGCCAATATCTGGCGCTGGACGGTTACGTGGTCTCGCTGCAGAATTGCATCAACGAGGAGACGATCGCCGGCGTCGTCGGCTGGGGCAAAACGGTCGGCTGTATCGCTAGCAGCATCATGGTCAACCTCCCGGAACCGGGCCTGGTCACACGTGGCGCCGGCAAGCGCGGCGCGACGCACACCGTGTTTCGTGCCGGCGAGGTGCATGGCCGGATCACGCCGCGCGCCGAGGAAGTCTGCCGACTGGTCGGCCATGCGGACAGCGCCAAGGTAACCGGCAATCTGTGGGGCGAACGCTGGTCGAAGCTCGTTGCCAACGCCATGGGCAACGGCTTGAGTGCCTGCACCGGGCTCGACGATGCGGAGATGTTGAAGAGCGATCCGATCCGCCGCTTCTCGACGCGCCTCGGCAGTGAAGCAATCCGGGTCGGCCAGGCGCTCGGCTATCAGCTTGAGGACATCCTGCGCATGCCGCCCGAAACGATCGCCCGCGCGGGCGAAGGTGACGAAGCCGCAATGCAAGCCTGTGATGCCCAGCGATTCAAAGACGCCGGCCGCACCGTGGCCGGGCAGCGCCCGTCGATGGGCCAGGACATGCAAAAAGGCCGGCGCACCGAGATCGAATTTCTCAACGGGCTGATTGTGCGCGAGGGGGAGAAGATCGGACTGCCCTGCCGGGCCAATGCCGCGCTCACCGATATCGTCAAGCGCGTCGAGCGCGGCGAGCTGACGCCCGATCCGGGGCACATTACCGAGCTGCGGCTGAACTGACGCAACGCAACCGTCGCGTTGCGCGGCCATGCCGGCGCTGCCTTCTAAATCCTCCCACGCAATTCAAAAAATCGCATCGGCCAAGCAGGTGCCTGCTACCGGCGATTGCAAGACAAATATGCCTTTGCTTAATCGCAGCGTCAGTTAGATTTAAAAATTCAAGTTTTGCGCTCAATCTTGAAGGAGGGCGAATGCCTATCGCCGGTCCATCGTCAACGGAGCTCGGCAAGATCGCCGCGGATCTCGGTTTTCATTTCGACCCGGCGGATATCGCGATGTTCCGGGAGATGATGCGAGGCGCGCTCGACGCTTATGCTGCGCTGGATCGCCTGCCGGACGCGCTGCCCCAACCGCGTTACGCCCGCCTGCCCGGAACCATCCCCGCCGCGGAGGATAATCCGTTCGGCGCCTTTGCGCGGATCACCGAAATTCCCGGCGCCGCCAGCGGGCCGCTATCCGGCAAGCGCATTGTCGTGAAGGACTGCACCTGTGTCGCTGGCGTACCGATGATGAACGGCTCGGCGATCTTCGACGGCTACACACCGGAAGTCGACGCCACGGTCGTCACGCGAATACTCGACGCCGGCGGCATCATTGTCGGCAAGTCCGCCAATGAGGACTATTGTTATTCCGGCGGCAGCCACACCAACGCGCGCGGGCCGGTCGATAATCCGCATCGCCCCGGTTTCACCTCCGGCGGCTCTTCATCGGGATCCGGCGCTCTGGTCGGCGGCGGAATCGTCGACATGGCGCTCGGCACCGATCAAGGGGGATCGGTACGCCAGCCTGCATCCTTCTGCGGAGCAGTGGGCATGAAGGCGACGTTCGGCCTGGTGCCCTGCACCGGCAATCTGGGCATGGAATATTCGCTCGACCATCTCGGGCCGATCACGCGCAATGTTGCCGACAACGCACTGCTGCTCGAAGTCATCGCCGGTCCCGACGGTCTCGACAGCCGACAAAACAATATCAAGATCGACCGCTACACCGCCGACCTCGGCACCGGCGTAAAGGGCTTGCGCGTCGGCATCCTCGAAGAAACGTTCGGGTTGCCGCAGTCCGACAAGCGGACCGACGCGGCGGTGCGCGCTGCAATTTCGGGCTTCAAAAAACTCGGAGCTGAAGTTGAAGTGGTGTCCGTGCCGCTGCATCGCTATGCTGGCGCGATCTGGATGCCATTGGCGGCCGAAGGCTGTCTCATGACCATGTTTCATGGCAACGGCTCCGGCTTCGGCCCGAAGGGTGTCTATCTGCCCTCGGCCATGCAGCATCAGGCCATGTGGCGGCATCAGGCCGATCTTTTGCCCGACACCGTCAAGCTCGCCGCGCTGGTCGGCCAATACATGTTCACCGCTTACAGCGGCCGCTATTACGGCCGCGCGCAAAATTTGGCGCGGCTCCTTGCGGAGCACTACAACGAAGCGCTCAAGCGCGTCGATATTCTCGCCTCGCCGACGGTGCCGTTCCCGCCGCCTCTGCGACCGGCCGCGGATGCACCGCGTGAAGAGGCAGTCGCCACCGCTTTCGGCGTCACGATTAACACCGCACCTTTTAACGCCACCGGGCATCCCTCGATGAGCATGCCCTGCGGCTGGATCGACGGACTGCCCGTCGGCCTGATGCTGACCGGGCGTAACTTCGATGAGCGGCTGCTCTATCGCGCCGCATCAGCCTTAGAAGCGCATCTGGCGCGTGAAGGGATCACCGGCCCCAAGGCACGCGCGAAGTCTTTGCCGACGGAGGCCAAGGCATCGGCCGCTTAGGTCATCGCGGCCAGCGGTCGCCCGCGACGAAATTCGCGGTCAAACCCGCTGACTGACCACCTCGAATTCGGTATCTTGTTCTGCGGCTCCGCCGTCCGGTTCATTGGCGGGCCCCTTTGCCATGATTCAGTCAAACCTTTCGCAATATGGTCTCATCGCGCTCACCGGGAACAGGGCTCCATTGAATCCAGCACGCCAGCTTGCTGCCACTGCGACGGCGTTATTGCTGATCGCGGGCGCATTTTTCGTCTCCTCAACAGCGCCATCACGGGCCCAAGGTCTATCCGGCGCCTGTGAGGACGCAGCCGGGCTCGCGGTTCTCTCGTCCCCGATCGCGCCTTGGCGGGGGGCGCCGTTGCGCGTTCTCGTCACCGCCGAGAAGCCGTTCGAGGGTGAGCTGTCGCTGATCGCACCTGACGGCAGCGTTGCTGCCAAATCCCGCGAGCGCCACGGCGGGCCGCCGTATTTCTGGTTTGCCGAGGTCGCGTCGCCCGCTGCCGGAACGTGGCATGCGCAACTCGCGCGCGACCGCGCGCCGGCCGAGTGCCGCACGATCACGCGCGAAATCGCGGTGCGTGACGACACGCCGCCGCGCCCACACGCGACCTCGGGAAGCGTATGGCCGGTGCGCAATTCCTGGAATCGCGCGACGGAAAATTTATATTCGGCGTGGATCGAGAAGCTGTTCGACGCGCCGCTTGACGCGGCGCCGTCGTGGAAGGCGCTCCACGAGGTGCTGCGCGATCGATCGCGCAATCTTCTGTTCAACCATTTGGGTCTGCGCGAAGACGAAGTGGCCATGGTGCTTCGTCCCGACTGCGCCGATCTTGTTTATTTCCTGCGCGCCTATTTCGCCTTCAAGATGGGGCTGCCGTTCGGCTATTCGACCTGCTCGCGCGGTGGCGGCGGCAAGCCGCCGAAGTGTTACGCGTGGGTGAGCATTCAGAGCGCGAGCGCGCCGTCGGCAAGACAAGAGCCAGCCGAACCCGTGCCGACTACTGGTTCGACGACGGTCGGCGAGAGCGAGCCGCCGAAGCAACTCGGGCTCGCACAGACGTTCGGGCGTTATTTGCACACCGTCGGCGACGTCGTTCAATCCGGATCGGTGCGGACGCTCGCCAACGACGACAACACCGATTTTTACACCGTACCGCTGACGCAGGAGACGTTGCGGCCGGGCACCGTCTACGCCGATCCGTACGGGCACGTGATGGTGCTGGTGCGGCGCGTGGCGCCGTCCGGCGGCGCGCCCGGCGTTTTCCTCGCCGTCGATGGCGAGCCCGATGGAACGGTGGCGCGCAAGCGTTTTTGGCGCGGCAATTTCCTGTTCGCGCACGAGCCTACGCTCGGCAGCCCCGGCTTTAAGCGTTTCCGGGCGATCATGCGCGATCAGAGCGGCGGCTTGCGGCGGCTGACCAACGCCGAAATCGCGAAAAATCCGGACTACGGCGATTTTTCCCCGCAGCAGTCGCAGCTCGCGGTCGAGGACTTTTACGACCGTATGGACGACGTGATGTCGCCCGAGCCGCTCGATCCGGTGCGCGCGATGGAAGACGCTATCGCCTCGCTCGAGGAGCAGGTGAAGACCCGCGTCGGCTCGGTCGAAAACGGCCGGAAGTATCAAAACAGCGGGCACGGCGATGCGACCATGCCGGACGGCCCGTCGATCTTCGCGACCACCGGAGCCTGGGAAGATTTCGCGACGCCGGCACGCGATTTTCGTCTGTTGATCGCCATTGACGTGGTGCGCGGGTATCCGGACCATGTCATCCGGCGGACCGAGCGGTACGCCATTCCATTCGGGAGGAGCGCAGCGGACGTGAAGGCCGAATTACAGCGCGTGCTCGCTTCGGAGCTTTCGACCCGCAAGTTCTCCTATACGCGCAGCGACGGTTCGCAATGGACACTCTCGCTCAAGGACGTGATCGACCGCTCTGCGGATCTGGAAATGGCGTACAACCTCAACGACTGCGTCGAATTGCGCTGGGGCGCGGCGGAAACGAGTGACGAGGCATCGACGTGCAAGCGGCATGCGCCGGCGGCGCAGCGCGCGAAGATGACATCGTACCGCAACTGGTTCCGTGAGCGGCACTGGCCGGCGCGCGCCTAGCCGGACGATCTCAAGTACCGTCCAGCTCTTCTCCCCCTGCCCCGTCGGTTCGCACTCCGCTTGGGAATTAACAGCCCGCCAGTCAGCACGGCCAATATTAAGTGAACTGCGTGATTTCCGTCACTGACCATCGCCCCCACACGGCAGAACAGTTAGCTATAATTTCTATCGCCGGAGCGAAGTGCAGAGGCATGTCATGAGGCTAAAGAAGCGGCACGGGTTTGCAGCCGCGGCGACGCTTTCGACAATCGTTGCTCTGACGGTGGCGATGCCGGAACCTGCCCGCGCGCAAACGACGGACGACTGGAAGTGCACCGGCAGAGGCGGCATTCCGTGGGATGAACAGATCGCCGGCTGTACCGGTGCGATCAACTCGGCAAAATTCACCGGAACGGACCTCGCCGCGATCCTCAACAGCCGCGGCACCGCCTACCTGATGAAAGCCGACCTCGATCATGCCGTCGGCGATTACGACCAGGCGATAACCTTAAATCCCGGCTTTGCAGTCGCCTTCAACAACCGCGGCTTCGCGTATGGCTTAAAGAGGAACTTCGACCGCGCCATCGCCGACTTTGACCAGGCCATCCGGCTTAATCCGAACTACGCGACAGCGTTTTGGAATCGCGGCAATGTTTATACCGCCAAGCAGGAACGAGAACCGGCTATCGCCGATTACACCGCGGCCATTCGGCTCACTCCCGATAATGGTGCACTGTATAACGTTCGCGGCCTGCAATATTACATCAAGGGGAACCTGGACTTGGCTCTCGCCGACTACGACAAGGCGATCGAGCTTAGTCCAAAAGATTATCGGCCATACGACGGTCGCGGCAGTGTCTACAAGAGCAAGGGCGACTTCGACCTGGCGCTCGCCGATTTCACCAAGGCCATCTCGCTCGATCCGAACAAATCCTTCACCTACGATGCCCGCGGCGACGTCTATCGGGCCAAGGGCGAACTCGACTTGGCGATTTCGGACTACACCCGAGCAATCGAGCTCGATCCGAAAA
Organism: uncultured Alphaproteobacteria bacterium; assembly: GCA_963831165.1. GTDB lineage: Bacteria > Pseudomonadota > Alphaproteobacteria > Rhizobiales > Xanthobacteraceae > BOG-931. The sequence continues at coordinate 64,475 of CAWHPC010000021.1, read as the reverse complement.
ATTCTCTCGCTTATGACGGCCGCGGCATCGCCCACAGGGCCAGGAGCGAAACCGATCAGGCGCTTGCGGATTTCACCAAGGCGATTGAACTCGATCCGCAATACGCCGGCGCCTACAACGACCGCGCCGGCATTTATCTGACAAAGGGCGAGTTTGATCTGGCGCTTGCCGACTACAGCAAAGCGATTGAGATCATTCCGACCGACGCCGACGCCTACGTCATCCGCGGCAACGCCTATAAGCAGAAGGGCGACCTCGCGCGGGCGCTCGCCGACTACAACAAGGCGATCGAGCTCAATCCGAAACTGTCGTTTGCCTATAACAGCCGCGGCCTGTTGAACTGGGACAAGGGCGATTTCGACCAGGCGCTGTCCGACACCGGCAAAGCCATCGAACTCGACCCGATAGATCCCCGGGCCTACAACGGCCGCGGATTGGTCTATCAGGCCAAGGGCGACCTCGACGGGGCGCTGCGGGATTACGACAAGGCCGTCGAGCTCAATCCGAACGACGCTGAAGACCACTTCAACCGCGGCACCATCTTCCAGCTCAAGGGCCAGCTCGATTGGGCGCTCGCGGATTTCAACAAGTCGATCGAGCTTAATCCGAAAGACGGCGGCGCCTACCGCAAACGCGGCATCGTCTACGACGCCAAGGGCGACACCAAACGGGCGCAGGCCGATTACGACAAGGCCGACAAACTGGAATTGCAGACGCTGACTGGAGCGAATCCTAAGTAGACGATCGCAAGACCGCGCCGATATTGCTCAACGCCACGCGTCCGGATTCACGCGGCAACCCGACCTGTGGCGGACCGCGCGAAACCGGTGTCAATAAGCTCTCTCAGAAAATTCATTTCTATGCTGCGCCGGCCGCGGCCGGTTTCGTTACAGGTTGATGAAAGGAGCCGCCGCCTATCCTTCGGTTCGCAAAAGCCTCCTCGATCTTCGCCTTGAGCGATAGCGCGTTAAACGGTTTTACAAGATAGCTGTCGGCATGCGCCTTCTTCGCCCCCACCACATGCGAAATCGAGGCTTCGGCGGAGATCATAATGAAACAAACATTTGCGAGCCGCTCATCGGAACGGATTTCCTTGAGCAAATCGTATCCGCTCATGGACTCCATGTTCCAATCCGAGATCACGATTGAGTATTTTTCCGCGCGCAATTTTGCCAGCGCCTCGTTGCCGCTGTGCACCATTTCAACGTTCTCAAAGCCTATCTGTTTGAGGATATTGCCGATGATCCTGGTCATCGTCGTAAAATCATCGACGACAAGGACCGGGAGTGACAAGTCGAGCCGCATGTTGATGCCATCCCGTTCCGTTGTTTGGCCGCCGCCGGTCGGAGCCATCATTCAGTAAATCTGATTACTTAATCATCGCGTGATTCGTGGTAAGAAAGTGGACAGATCAGCCCACGTTCCGCGTCGGCATTTTCCTGACAAGTTAAGTTTTTGGCGACGTGCACAGCATCGCTGGCAGAGATAATTTGCCCAACATACAAGGTCACTTAGTGCTCCCTCATCGCCGCTCGTACAAAAAGCGCGTCTTGGCGATGATAACTTCGGTTGGATTATTCAGGCTGCGTTTATGATCTGGTAAGCGCGACGTTCCAAGGTTGCGCGCGCGCCGGGACATGTCTGAGCCTCGGCACGTTGCAGAGAGGCTCCGGCGCTGCTGCCGGAGCCTTTTTGCATTATGTCGAAACGTCGGCAGAGCCCGCTGCCGCATCGTCAAAAAGCCGGAATGATCGCCGGCAACGTCGTGGCGCGCCTTTCACCCAAATGATAAGTTGAATTGAGTATTTGATTCGTTTGTTGTTGCCGGAAATACAGCCCCTCCGCTCATGTAATATTGTCCCTCCGGCGGCATTGGCGAAGGACCGGCGCGCTGGGGCGGAAAGTTCACCTCGTTGGCAACACTCTTGCAAACCGCGACGGCGACGCGCAGTCGCTATTCAGCCCGCACATACTTGATAGCGGTCGTTGTTGTGATCTTCATACCCGCCTTAATTGCAGGTGGTCTGCTGGGGCTAAGTTTTGCGCGTTCGGAGCGCATGCGAATAGAACAGAGCGCGAGCGATCAGACGCGCGAAGCCGCTACGGCAACCGAGCGTGACATTGCGGCGATTCAGAACGTGCTGATGACATTGGCGGGCTCGCATTTTCTGCAGGTTGGTGACATTGAGGCGTTTTATAAACAGGCGGCAGATGTCTCGCGTCAGGTTGGCGTAGTGATCACATTGCGCGATACGCATCTCGATCAGCAGATCGTCAATACGGCCCGTCCTTGGGGAATTCGGCCGCCCATTGGGGCACACTCACCGTTTTCCGAGACGCAGAAGGAATCGCTGCGGTCTGGCAAGAGTGTCGTCACAAACGTCTTCTTTGGGAGATCGACAAGTCAGAATCTTGTGGCGGTCGCGGTTCCGGTATTTCGCGGCAGTGACTTCGCCTTTATTCTCTCAGCCGGCGTTCCGCTCATCCGTTTTGCCGAACTTCTGTGGAGCTTGAACATCCGTCACCAACAAGTCGTCGGCGCGCTTGATCGGAACGGGGCGTATGTTGCCCGGTCCGTCAATCATACGGAGTACGCGGGCACCCGGGCCAAGTATCCATTACCCCCTGACCGGCACAGCGTCGTCACCGGCAAAGACCGCGAAGGCGTCGCATTTCATTGGTTCGTTCGCCAATCTGACGTGCTCGGTTGGGTCGTATTCGCAGGCGTTCCCGACCGGGTGCTCGACGGCCCGTTGGTCCGCGCCATGGCCATCTTCGCCGGGGTCGCCAGCTTGGCGTTGGGTGTTGCGCTCGCTTTGGCGCACCATTGGGGTGGTCGAATCTCGCAATCGCTGGGAACACTCGGCATCGATCGCCGACCGACGCGCGAGGAATTCGAGATCCTTTTTGATTCATCGCCAAACGGCGTGATGGTTATCGACAGTCAAGGCCGCATCGTCCTGCTAAACGCGCTAACGCGAAAGAAATTTGGCTACCCCGCGGATGAGTTGATCGGAAAATCAGTCGAAATCCTTGTGCCTGAACGATTCCGCGATGCACATTTGGGGCTCAGGCGGGCGTTTGCGCTTAAGCCTTCCGCGCGGCTTATGGGGGCTGGACGTGACCTTCACGGCCGCCGCAAGGACGGCACGGAATTCCCTGTTGAGATTGGGCTCAATCCGATCAATTCAAACGCGGATAAACTGGCAATGGTTACTGTGGTTGACATATCCGCGCGGCAGCGGGCCGCCGAGCGGTTAACCGCCGCCGTTGCCGAACGCGACGATTTGCGCCGTCGTTTCATCAATGCGCAGGAGCAAGAGCGTCTGCGCCTGGCCCACGAGTTGCATGATCAGACCGGCCAGAGCCTGACTGCGGTGATGTTGGAACTAAAAGGCGTGGAAGATTCAGTCGCTGAACCAGGCCGAACCCGCCTTCGTCTGCTTCGCCTGCAATTAGAGCAGGTCGGGCGAACGCTGCATCACGTCGCCTGGGAATTGCGGCCCGCATCAATCGATGAGCTTGGCTTGCAAGTCGCTCTGGCCAACTACGTTGCGGAATGGAGCGAGCAATATCGCATCGAAGCGGACTTCTACTGCGGCGATTTCAAGACCGACGCAGTTTCGGAAGAGATCTGCACCACCATGTACCGCGTCGCACAGGAGGCGCTCACCAACATCGTCAAACACGCGCAGGCGACCAGCGTGAGCGTGGTCATCGAGCAGACGGGCGAGAAGCTGCGACTGACGATTGAGGACAACGGGTGCGGATTCAAAGTCAATTCCTCATCTGACGCCAAGGGCAGCCGGGGCGGAGGTCTTGGCGTTGCCGGCATGCGCGAACGGCTGGTGTTGATCGGCGGTGAATTTGAAATCGAATCGTTCATTGGCGTGGGCACCACGATTTTCGCCCGCATTCCGCTAGAGCCAAAGAGGATTGCGGCGTGACCCGAAAGTCGCGGATCGTCCTCGCCGACGATCATCCGATCGTTTTGAACGGCTTGCGCAATCTGATCCAGGCCGAACACGACTTTGAACTAGTCGGGGAAGCATCGAACGGATCCGCGGCATTGAAGGTCATCCGGGAACAGCAACCGGATGTGGCGGTAATCGACATTTCGATGCCGGAGTTGAACGGCATCGTGGTGGCTCGGCGTCTGGCGGATGAAATGCCGTCGGTAAAGCTTCTCGTGCTCACGTTGCACGAGGAGCGGGCCTATCTGAAGCAAGCGCTTGACGCCGGAATACGAGGCTACGTTCTCAAGCGTTCGGCCGCCGAAAATCTTGTCCAGGGGATACGCGCCGTCATGATTGGCGGCCTGTATGTCGATCCCGCGATTGCCCATCGGATTTTCGATACCAGCCCCAAGCGCGCCGGACGGCAAAAGGGCGAGGCGGGTGTTGCGACATTGACTGAGCGCGAAAGCGAAGTTCTCAAGCTCGCGGCATTGGGTTTTATGACTAAAGAGATCGCCCGAAAGCTTGACGTTGGCGTCAAATCAATCGAGACCTACAAAGCGCGGGGATCAGAGAAACTCGGACTCAAGACCCGCGCCGAGCTCATCCGCTACGCCGCGGCCCAGGGATGGCTAGCGGATATTTGAGCAAAACTCGCAAAAAATAATAATAAAACCTTAGCGCGTCGGGAAAACTCTCACAGCCCGCAGTCATCGCCGCGCCCGATATCCGCCCCGAATACGTTTATAACGCCTTCGTTGCGTGACGTTCGTCGAACTCAACGACGCGAGCAAGGACGGGGACAGTCTGATGGTATTGGCGAACAGCGGTGACCTGATGTTTCGTTGTCCGAAAACCGGACGTGATTTCAAAAGTGGTTTCGTCGCCCACGCAAGCGAGTTGGCTGCCGTTACCCCGAGCGCGCAGATGCGCGCCCGTTGCCCGGAATGCGGCGAGCCGCACGAATTAAGATTCGCCGACGGTTGGATACGGGCGACGCCTGCGCTGCGCCAACCGCGTGCACTGTCGGCAGCGAAAACCGGCTAACGAACGGTTCCAGCGAACCGCGCCCACAAAGGGCAACAGCTTCCCTACTTACTAACCGTTTGCGTCCGCCGCCTGTGGCCGTGGCGTCGCTTAGTGACGACTAGGCAGACTACTTTTCGACGAAGTCCGCGCACTTCTGGATCTGGTCGTCCTGGCCCCACGGCATGATCGGCACCGACGACGTTGAATTCTTCGGCGAGCCTTCGATCAGGCGGTCGGAGTAGACCATATAGACCAGCACGTTGCGCTTGGTGTCGCAGCCGCGCACGATCTGCATCTTCTTGAAGAACAGCGAGCGGCGCTTGCGGAATACGTCCTCGCCCTGTTCGAACTTGGCCTTGAACCGGATTTGACCGATCTGCCGGCACGACAGCGAAATGTCCGAGACCTGTTCGGCAACGCCGATCCAGCCTTTCACGCCGCCCTTCTCGGGAACGGTGAAGTGGCAGGCGACGCCTTCAACCTCGGGATCGTCGAGGCCGTAGGTCGCAAGCTTGTCGTTCGGCGTGAGGAACTTGAACACGGTCGAGCGCTTGAAGATCAGATCCGGCTCGTCGGCGGCGCGCGCCGGCACAACCACGCTGGCGCCGAGCAGAAGCGATACGAAGAGGCAAAAACGCTTTGGCATGGGAAAATTCCTCGCGGCCTTCTTTGGAATGATGAGCCCAGTTGTCCGCCTTCTAGATGGTGGCGAAGGTCGCAATTGGAAAGCCGGGGTTTGCGGTGTCGGACGGCCGGAATCGCTCGCGGGCGATGGCCGATGCCGGAAGGCAAGCGAGGGCCCGGACACTGGCAGCAGGTCTGTGGCGGCAGTTGAGGACGCTGGGGAGACCTTGGCGAACCTGCGTATCGGCCGGCGGCCTGGTCAGTTGCTCGTCACCATCGCGTGAACGTCTTCATCGGACATGTCTTCGATAAACCTCACGGCAAAGCCGTGCTCAAAGTGACGTACCACCCGACCAACCACATTGTTGATCGCTAGAACGCCGCCAATCTCCGGAATTATCTTGGCCGACACCGCCGTGCCAGACACGGACAAATCAAGCATCGTGCAACTTTCAACCTTGCCATCTGGCAAGATCATCTTGGCGCGCGGATTCCTTGGTATGAGGCGCGGCTTGGTGCGTGCATCAAGAACATCGAAATTTTTGTGTCGTTCGAGCCAAGTAATTTTGCGCCGAAGCTTGTCCCTTTCCTCCTCGCTCGCCGTAATGTTCACGACGAAGCCGCCCTTGAGGAGCTGCGCAACAGCACCCTCCAGGGTTCCAATCTGCTCGACGGTCGCAAGGATCTGATCCCCGATCTTGACGTCGACGGCTGCCGCGGTAAACGCGACCGTCGTGGTCGAAAGGTTCACGGCTCGGCAAGCAAACACGGCTCGCGCGCCGCCGAGCCCCTTTCTCGAAATCGAGAACGATCCGGGAATACTGGTGATGACGCGAACGTCCTGCGGACGGTCGGCGCCAGCGCCCTGATTACTCTCATACGCCAGCGACATGCCAGAAGATCAATATGAGGAAATGTCCCGCACAAAGTGTACGCACTGACCGTTAACAATTCTTTCAAGGGGGTTGCCGGCGGTCGTTACGCCTGAATCGCCCGGCGCTGGCCGCTGCTTTCGCTCGGTTTGCCGTAACCGGCGACTATGATAACTCTCCCGCCGATGGACCAGAATGTGTTCGACGTGCGCGCGATTCTCGCCGGGCAGGCGCCGCAAGATGCGCCGGTCACGGTCAAAGGCTGGGTGCGCACCCGCCGCGACTCCAAGGCCGGCATTTCCTTCGTGCACCTCTCCGACGGTTCGGCGTTCCATCCGTTGCAGGTAGTCGCGCCGAACACGCTGCCGAACTACACTGACGAGATTTTGAAACTCACCGCCGGCTGCGCCGTGGCGGCTACCGGGACGATCGTGCCGTCGCCGGCGAAGGGCCAGCCGTTCGAGATGCAGGCAAGCGCCATCAAGGTGATCGGCTGGGTCGACGACCCGGACACCTATCCGATCTCGCCGAAACACCACACCATGGAGTATCTGCGTGAAGTCGCCCATCTGCGGCCGCGTACCAACGTGATCGGCGCGGCGACGCGAGTGCGGCACACGCTGGCGCAGGCGATCCACCGCTTCTTCGACGACAACGGCTTCTTCTGGATCAACACGCCAATCATCACGTCGTCCGACGCGGAGGGGGCGGGGTCGTTGTTCCGGGTGTCAACGCTCGATCTCGCCAACCTGCCGCGCACGCCGCAGGGCGGCATCGATTACGCCAAGGATTTCTTCGGCCGCGAGGCGTTCCTCACGGTCTCGGGCCAGCTCAACGTCGAGGCCTACTGCCTCGCGCTCAGCAAGGTCTACACTTTCGGGCCGACGTTCCGGGCCGAGAATTCCAACACCAGCCGGCATCTTGCGGAATTTTGGATGATTGAGCCGGAAATCGCCTTCGCCGACCTTTCGGACGATGCGACGCTGGCGGAGCGGCTCCTGAAATTCACCTTCGAGACCTTGCTGAAGGAACGGCCGGACGACCTTGCCTTCTTCGACGAGCGGATCGAGAAGGGCCTGGTGGCGAAGCTCTCCGGCATTGTCACGTCCGAGTTCGTCCGCATGGATTACAGCGAAGCGATCGCGGTGCTCGAGCGGGCGCAGGAGAAGAAAGAGAAGTTCGAGTTCCCGGTAAAGTGGGGCATCGACCTGCAATCCGAGCATGAGCGCTATCTGACCGAGACCTACGCCAAGAAGCCCGTCGTGGTGATGAACTACCCGAAGGACATCAAGGCGTTTTACATGCGGGTCAACGACGACGGCAAAACCGTCGCGGCGATGGACGTGCTCGCGCCCGGCATCGGCGAGATCATCGGCGGCAGCCAGCGCGAGGAACGGCTCGACGTGCTCGACGCCCGCATGACCGAGCGCGCAATCGACAAAGAACATTACGGCTGGTACCGCGATCTGCGCCGCTATGGCACCGTTCCCCACGCCGGCTTCGGCCTCGGCTTCGAGCGCACGCTCGCCTACGTCACCGGGCTTGCCAATGTGCGCGACGCGATCCCGTTTCCGCGGACGCCGGGGCATGCGCGGTATTGATGCGTTGTGTAGGATGGGTTGAGCACTTGCGAAACCCATCACCTTCTGTCTCGCTGACATGATGGGTTTCGCTGCGCTCTACCCATCCTACAGGCTGTTTGCGTCTGTCGTGTTCAGTACCGCAAGTGTCCCTGCCGCCCGCTCATCCAAGCCTGCTCGTCCGCAACGGCCAACGCATCCAACTCCTGAGGCGTCGCGGCCGCATCGTCCACCCACTCCCGCAGCAATGGGCCGCCGTTGATGACATCGATGGCGAGTTTGCCGCGTTCGTATTCGTAGGCGAAATCGCGCCAGAGCGGATAGTCGGGATAAAGGCGCCGGATCGCCTTGAAGGCGAGCGCCTGGATGCGCCAGGGCTTGAACGCTAAGTGGTCGTAGCCGGGACCTTCGGTGTGAATCTGCACGCCGTTGCAGAGCTTGCCGGCGTGCTTGTGGAACGTCGGCTCGAACCAGCACTCGCGCAGGCGGCAGCCCTGGAGCCAATGCGGCGCGAACGCGTGCATCTCCCTGAGCACCGCCCGCGCGTCGATATTGGGGGCGCCGAACAGTTCGAGCGGCCGCGTCGTGCCGCGGCCTTCCGAGAGCGTCGTGCCTTCGACCATCACCGTGCCGGCGTAGGCGCGCGCCATCCATAAATTCGCCGCGTTCGGGCTGGGATTGATCCAGGCGCGCTCGCCGAGCGGCCAGCCGAAACCCGGCGCGGCGTCGGGCCGCCAGCCTGCCATCTCGATGACGCGATACTCGACATCGAGCTTTAGCGTTCCGACAAACCACGAACCCAATTCGCCGAGCGTGAGCCCATGGCGCATAGGCAATGGCCCGGCGCCGACAAAACTTTCCCAGCCGGCGCGCAGCGTCAGGCCTTCGACCGGCCGGCCGACCGGGTTAGGCCGATCCAGCACCCAAACCGCCTTGCCGCGTTGCGCCGCCGCTTCGAGGACGTAGCGTAGCGTAGTGATGAATGTGTAGATCCGGCAGCCGAGATCCTGGAGGTCGACGAGAATGAGGTCGCAGGTGTCCAGCATCGCGTCGGTCGGCCTGCGCACGTCGCCGTACAAACTGAACACCGGGATGCCGTGCACCGGATCGTTGAAGTCCGGCGACTCCATCATGTTGTCCTGCTTGTCGCCGCGCAGCCCATGTTGCGGCCCGAACGCGGCGGTGAGCTTGATATCACCGCACGCGGCCAGCGCGTCGAGCGTGTGCCCGAGGTCGGCCGTGACAGAAGCCGGATGCGCGAGCAGCGCAACGCGCCGGCCGTGAAGCGGCGCGCGCAACGCGGGTTCGGCGATAAGGCGATCGATGCCGAATTTCATGGTGGCCTGAGCAAATCTCGGCGAAGTGAATTCAGTAAGCGGCAAGTCCGATCTGCTCCCTCCCCCCTTGTGGGGGAGGGTGGGGAGGGGGGTCGAGAGGCAACGTGCTAACGTCGCCGCTGGCGCGCAACCTCCTGACCCCCACCCCTGCCCCTCCCCACAAGGGGGAGGGGAAATTACCGCTACGCTGGTGAAAATTCATGGGCAAAGCAATTGGCATGATGGAAATCAGGCTTGCCCGGCGGATGCGCCAGCGCCCAATATGATTTCCGGGCGTTGATTTCTTCGATCACCGCTGAGAGGCCGAATCGCAATCCTCTTCCCTTTTCTCCCCCGCTTCTAGGCACGCTCGATAAATCGAGCGTGGCTTGCAACGTGTAGCGCTCGGGCACCGATCGCACCTCGATCCGGGGCGCGGCGATCTCGGTCGCGGTCCGCATGCCGGCGCGGTAACCATCGAACCGATAGGCCGCCCAACGCGTCGAGGGCGCGAAGTTGAATTCGTAATACGCCTCGCCCGGTGCAGCACGGACGAAAGCCTCGAAGCAGGTACTCCGCCAAAGCTCATCGGCCCGCTCAGGTGTCGCCACCGGTGGCAGGCGCAGATCGCCGATCTTGCCCGTCACGACATAGGACAACGAGAGACTGCCGTCGTGCTGGCGCGCGACATCAACGTCAACGCCCGTCACCGCAGCGCAGACCGAGTCCGGATGAAGTTTCAGTGCCAGGCGCATCGGCGATGTTCTGAGCCTTCGTTATTGCGAGGAGCGAAGCGACGAAGCAATCCAGACCTCACGGCCGGACTGGATTGTTTCGCTCCGCTCGCAATGACGAAGGGTCAACGGCTGTCGAGGTTGGAAACCTGCTTCACCTCGCGCGGCGCTGCCTCACGCGCCGCTGCCTCGCGCGGCATCGGCGCCACGAAGCCGCCGGCGCGCACCGTCTCGTCGAGCTTCTCGCGGTCGAGTTCCTGATCGTGCTTGTAGACATCCTCGCGGAACTGGACGGTGCCGTCACGCGTCACCCAGCCGGTCAGGTAGACCCAAGCGACCGGCATCTTGTGCGGCAGGTTGATGACTTTGAGCCCGCCCGCGGCGATGCCGGCATCAATCGCGGCGCGATTCCACGGCGGCACGTCATCGAGAATCCAGGCGGCGAGATCGCGCACGTTGTCGACCCGCGTGCAGCCGTGCGAGTCGAAGCGGTAATCATTGGCGAACAGATTCCGCGTCGTGGTGTCGTGCATGTACACCGAATACGGATTCGGCATGTCGATCTTGAGATTGCCCAGCGCGTTGAAGCCGCCGGAATCCTGGCGGATGGTGAAGTTGGGCGAGCGGCCCGACGACCAGTCGACGGTTTGCGGATCGATCTCCTCGTCGCGGCCGCCGAGCACGCGCATATGCATGCGGCTCAGATAGGTCGGATCCCGGCGCATGTGGGTGACGATCTCGTTCTTGGTGATCGAGAGCGGCACCGTCCAGGTCGGATTGAGATTGACCGCGGTGATGAAGGCGGTCAGCGTCGGCGACGGCTTGTCGACCTTGCCGACGATGACGCGGTAGCGCCGTTCGACCTTGTCGTGGCTCACGGCCTCGACGAACGCCGCCGGAATATTCACCACCACGTAGCGTTCGGCGAAAACGAAATCCATGCCGAGGAGCCGCTCCAGCGAAGCTTCGAGCTGCTTGATGCGCTCGGCGACCGGCACGTTCATCGCCTTCAGCGTCTTGGCATCGACGTTGCCGCTGGCTTCAAGTCCGTGCCGGGTCTGGAAGCGCTTGACCGCCTCGACGACAGCCGCGTCATAGGTATCGCCCTTCTCCTGATCCGGCGCGAGATCGTCGGAAATGACCAGACGCTGGCGCAGCAGGGCGACCGTAGGGCCGGTGGATTCGGGGGACAGCTTTGCGTCCGCGGGCAGCGCCGGCCAGCCGCCGCGCACCTGGATCGCGGAGTAACTGAACAGCGCCTCTTTGATGCGCTGATAGGTGCCTTCGTCGAACACCGGTTCTGCGGAAAGCGCCAGCGCGGCCGCCGAACGCGACTCGGGTGTCGACGGCGCCTTGGCAGTGGCGCGGGGGGTTTTCGCCGGCGGGTGTGTCGGCTTGGCGGCTGCGGCGGCCGGTGCCGGCCGTGTGGCTGCGGGCGGCGGCGCGTTTTGCGCCGGTGGGGGTGACAGCCGCGGATGCGGGATGGCTGGATTCGGATCGAGCAAGGTCGGTTGACCCGGGCCCTGCGCCTGCGCTAGCGCGGGCCCTGTCGCCAGGGCGAATACGACGCCAACGATAAAACTGATCCGCACGACTCGCCCTCGCTTCTTAAGTGAATATGCTATCGCTGTGGCGGCATTTGGACCAGATGCCGTCCAACGCGAAGGCTTCGGTGCTGTGATACCGTAAGGTTCGCTCACCGCCACCCCCCGGGACATAACATCATAGCCGTTACGAACATGTATCTTGGTATCGATATCGGCGGCACGTTTACCGATCTCGTCCTGATGGACGAGGACGGGAATATAAGTACCGCCAAGGCCCCCACCACACCCGGCGAGCTGGAAAAAGGCGTGTTCGACGCCGTTGCCGTCGCCGCCAATATTCGCGGGCTAAGCCCGGAAGACCTGCTCAGCCGCGTCAACGCTTTCGGCCATGGCACCACGCAGGCGACCAACGCGCTGATCGAACGCACCGGAGCAACCACCGGGCTGATTGCAACGCGCGGCTTTGGCGACACGCTCGCGCTGCAGCGTCTGATGGGTTTCACCGCCGGCATTCCGGTTGAAAACCTCGGCCATTACAGCCGGCGGCGTTACCCGGTCCCGATCGTGCCGCGGCGCCTGGTCCGCGAAGTGCGCGAGCGCGTCGATCAGGCCGGCAACGTGCTGGTGCCGCTCGACGAGAACAGCGTCCGCACCGCGGTGCGCGATTTGATCGACGCCGGCGCCAAGACGTTCGCGGTGGCTCTGTTGTGGTCGTTCCGCAATCCGGCGCACGAGCAGCGCGTCGGCGAAATCATCCGCGAACTGGCGCCCGGCTGCCTACGTCAGTTTGTCCTGCGAAGTGTCGCCGATCATCGGCGAATATGAGCGCACCGCAACGACGGTGCTCAACTCCTACCTCGCGCCCAAAGTCGCCGACTATCTCAACCGCATCGAAAGCCTGCTGCGCGAGCGCGGCTTTCGCGGCAAGTTCAACGTGCTCAATTCCGCCGGCGGCGTCGTCCCGGCAAGCGAAGCGGCGCGCAGGCCGGTATTGCTGGTCGCGAGCGGCCCGGCCGGCGGCGTCATGGGCTCGCTGCAACTGGCGCAGGAGATCGGCCACAACAACGTCATTACCACCGACATGGGCGGCACGAGTTTCGACGTTGCTCTGGTCGTGGACGGCAAGCCGCTCGTCTCCGGCACCCACGAGGTTGGCGGCTTCCATCTCAACACGCCGGTCATCGACATTCGCGCCATCGGCGCCGGCGGCGGTTCGATCGCTCGTGTCGAGGCCGGCCTGCTGCGGGTCGGACCGGACAGCGCCGGCGCCGTGCCCGGTCCGGTCTGCTACGGCCGCGGCGGCAAGCTCGCCACCGTCACCGATGCCGACCTGGTGCTCGGCATTCTCTCTTCCGGCAATTTTCTCGGCGGCCGCATGAAGCTCGACCTTCGCCGCCGCGACCGCGGTGATCCGCGAGCAGATCGCCGGCCCGCTCGGCATGAGCGTCGAGCAGGCCGCGGCCGGCATCCGCCGCGTCGTCGATGGACACATGGCCGACACCCTGCGCGAAGTGACGATCGGGCGCGGCCACGATCCACGCGACTTCGTGCTGCTCGCCTATGGCGGAGCGGGCCCGGCGCACTGCATCGGCTACGGCGCCGAACTCGGCGTGCCGCGCATTCTCATTCCCGCCACCAGCATGGCGCACTCCGCTTACGGCGCGCTCGCCTCCGACATTCAACAATCGGCGGAGCGCTCGCTAGTGCTGCGCGCCGGCGGCGGCACGCGCGATCCCTGGGACGGTCTTGATTGCGATGGCATCAATGCGGTGTTTGCCGAATTGCAAGAGCGCTGCCTTGCGGCGATGGAGCAATCCGGTTTCACGCCCGCGCAATCCGAGCTCGCGCGCTCGATCGACATGCGCTACCGCCGCCAGACCCACGATCTGATGGTGCCGGTGCCGGACGGTCCGGTCACGCCTGAGACGGCGCGGAAGCTCGTCGAGTTGTTCGAAGAATCCTACGAGGCGGTGTACGGCAAGGGCGCGGGTTTTCGTTTCGCCGGTATCGAGCTGACCACCTTCCGCGTAGTCGCCGTCGGCCGCACAGTGAAACCCTCGATCCGCAAGCCGAGCGCAATCGCGGCGCCGAAGGCCGGGAACGCGCCGCATCTTCGAGCCGGCGACGCTGAAGTGGACCGAGGCTGACGTGTTCCAGTGGCTCGACATGCCCGCCGGATTCGGCGTCAGCGGCCCGGCCGTCGTCGAACATCCCGAAACCACCGTCTATGTCGGGCCCGGCCAGATTGCGCAGCTGGACAACGCCGGCAATCTCTCCATCGATCTCACCTGAGATAGCAGCGATGAACACTCCCCTCCCCGGCCAATCCCGCAGCAACGCCGCGATCGATCCGATCACCTTCGAAGTGATCCGCCACAAGCTCGAAGCCATCACCGAGGAGCAGGCGATCACGCTCAAAAACGTGTCGGGCTCGCCGGTGGTGACCGAGGCGACCGATTTCAACGTCGGCATCTATCTCGCCGACGGCGACATCGTGAACATGGGCCCGCAGGTGATTTTCCACGCCGGCACCATGTCGACGGTGATCTACTCGATCATCGAGCATTTCAGCGACAATCCGGGAATCAATGAGGGCGACATGTTCATCCTCAACGATCCCTATCGCGGCGCCATTCATCAGCCCGACGTCTCGATCGTGATGCCGATCTTTCATCAGGGCCGGCGCATCGCCTGGACCGGCTCGTGCGCGCACGAACTCGATACCGGCGGCATGACCTTCGGCAGCTGGTCGTTCGCCGCCACCGACGTGCAACAGGAAGCCATGCTGCTCCCCGGCGTGAAGCTCGTCGAGAACGGCGTGCTGCGCGAAGACATCTGGCAAATGATCATGGGCATGACGCGGCTGCCGCATGTCGTCGGCCTCGACTTCAAGGCCATGATCGCCGCCAACAATGTCGCTAGCCGCCGCTTTCACCAATTGATGGACCGCTACGGCGTCGAGACCGTCGATCAGGTGATGCGCACCGAGATCGACACGTCGGAGGCACGCCTGCGCGAGCGTCTCAAGCTCATTCCCGACGGCACCTATCGCGCGCGCGATTTTCTCGACCACGACGGCCACACCAATCGGCTTTATCAGATCGAAGTCGCAGTCATTAAAAAGGGCAACGCGCTCACTCTCGATATGGAAGGTTCGTCGCCGCAGGCGCCGGGCTTTATTAACTGCACGCGCTCAGGTCTGCGCGGCGCACTGTTCACCGGACTGTTGCCGATCCTCGCGCCCGACATCCGCTGGAACGAAGGCGTGCTCAAGCCGGTGACGATCAAGGTGCCGGAGGCCAATATCTGCAACGCGCGCTGGCCGACGCCGGTGTCGGGCGCCACCGTCTCGACCGCATGGGTAGTGCAGAACGTTGCGGTCGCCGCCATGTCGCGCATGGTGGCGTGCGTGCCGTCTCTGGTGCAGGAAGGCCAGGCCGTCACCAAGGGGCAATTCTCGGTACTGACCATGGCCGGGCCCGACCGCGACGGCGGCCCGTTCGGCATGCTGCTGATGGACGCGATGGCCGGCGGCGGCGGCGCCTACATCGACCACGACGGCCTCGACGGCTCCGGCGATCACTCGATCCCGCGCCCGCGCATCGGCAATGTCGAATCGAACGAAGCCTCGGGGCCGTTTCTTTATCTGTTCCGCTCGTTCATGCCCGATACCGAAGGCGCCGGCACCATGCGCGGCGGCGTGACCATGGGCCTTGCGGTGACGCCACACGATGCCGACGAACTGCATACGATGGTGGTCGGCCACGGCGTGCAAGTGCCGAATTCGGCCGGCCAGTTCGGCGGCATGCCAGGCGCCTGCGCCTATCATCTGTTGCGCAAGTCGAATGGCGCCATCGGCGACTTGATCGAGGCCAACGCCCACATGCACGATTTGCTGGAGGCCGGCGCCAGCGTGCAGCGGTTCGATTCCAAACCCGGCCATTTCCAGCTTCATCGCGGCGATGTGTTTGCCTACTCTTTTCAGGGTGGCGGCGGCTACGGCGACCCAATCCGCCGCGATCCCGCGCGCGTCGCTCGCGACGTGAATAACAGCTTCGTCACGCCGCATTGGGCGTCAGCGCTCTACGGCGTGGTGCTGCACGACGGCGCCGTTGACGCCGAGGCAACCGCCGCCCGCCGGCGCGCGATCCGCGCCGAGCGTCTCGGCGGAAGTGCGCCGAAAGTCGAGCCGCCGCAAGGCGACGGCCTAGCCGCGGTTTGCCCGCGCATCGAGAATAACAAGCGCTTTCGCTGCCTATGCGGCGCCGATCTCGGTCCGGCAAGCGAAGACTGGAAAGCGCGTGC
Organism: uncultured Alphaproteobacteria bacterium; assembly: GCA_963831165.1. GTDB lineage: Bacteria > Pseudomonadota > Alphaproteobacteria > Rhizobiales > Xanthobacteraceae > BOG-931. Next base: position 48,512 of record CAWHPC010000021.1, on the reverse strand, counting down.
CCGCCGCCGCGCGGTGCCGCCGCAAGCCTGCGGGCCGCACCTCACGCTTCACGCGGAACTGGAGCTGCGGGAATTTATTTGCCGCGACTGCGGCACAATGCTGGAAGTCGAAGTCGCCCGCCGCGGACAAGAGTCGTTGCCGACGATCGTTTTGGACGTGTAGCGCGCTCGTCTTATGGCGCTGTTCACGCGCGAGCAGCGTCATCCTCACAGTTTCATTTCTCTGTCATCGCCGCCTTCTAGTTTTGCCCGGTTCAGACCATCGGGAGAAACGTCATGCGGCCAATGGAATATTTTGCGCGCACCGGGTTGAGCGTCAAGCTGCTTGGCGCCCTGCCGATTGTGCTCGGAGTGATCGGGGCACTGGCTGATCTGCCGCGCGCAATGGCCGGCGAAACGCTGCTGCAGCAGCTCAAACCAATAACCGACGAGAATCTCAAAGAGCCCGCTCCCGGCGACTGGCTGATGCGGCGTGGCGACTATCGGGCGTGGGGTTACAGCGCGCTCAACCAAATCCGGGCAGACAATGTCGGCCGGTTAAGGCTCGCCTGGGCCTGGAACATGGAGCCTGGATATCAGGAGGAGGCTCCGCTCGCTCACGACGGCATCATATTTTTAGGTAATCCAAACAACGTCGTCCAAGCGCTGGATGGCCGCACCGGCGATCTACTCTGGGAATATCGGCGTGATCTTCCCAAGATCGAGGGCGGTTACCACAACGATCTTCTCAATCGCGCGCGTGGCACCATCGCGCTTTATGCCGACAAGGTCTTGCTGGCGACAGCCGACGCGCACGTCCTGGCGCTCGACGCAAAGACCGGCAAAGTCGTCTGGGACACACTGGTTGCCGATTATCGCCAAGGCTACACGTTCACCGGCGGACCCATGGTGGCCAAAGGCAAAGTCATCGCGGGCATTTCCGGTTGCACCAACCCCACCACCGCCGGCGGTTGCTTCATCGTCGCCCTTGACGTGAATACGGGAGCGGAACTGTGGCGGACGCACACCATCGCTCAGCCCGGTTCACCCGGTGACGAGAGCTGGCATGGATTGCCCCGCGAGCAGAGAAACGGCGGTTCGGTGTGGACCTCGGGGAGCTATGATCCCGCACTCAACTTGTTGTACTGGGGCACCGGAGGGCCTATTCCACACGCCGAGTTCATACGAGGAACCGGTGACGGCGCCGTCTTGTATACCGATTCGACGTTGGCACTTGATGCCGACACCGGGAACATCGTCTGGTACCGCCAATTTCTGCCCCGCGATAATTGGAACTTCGACCACGTATTCGAGCAGGTTCTGGTTGACATCAACGTCGATAATCGTCCGCGACAGGCATTGCTGGCGATTGGCAAGCCCGGCATCATCTGGGCGCTCGATCGGCGCACCGGCGAGTTTCTCTGGGCCCGCGAGACCGTGCAGCAGACGCTCTACAAGAGCATAGATCCGGAAACCGGACACGTCGCGCTTAACGAAAGCCTGATTCCCCGGGAACTGGCCGAAAGCAAATTTGTCTGCCCGTCGAATTACGGCGGCAAATTATGGATGGCGACGGCGTACAATCCCACGTCAAAGACCCTGTTCGTGCCGTTGAACAATTTGTGCATGGACTACAAAGTGGTCGAGCAAAAACCATTGATCGGCGAGGACTATGGCCGCGGCCGCATGGTATTTCGCCATGTCCCCGGCGATGACCAAAACATCGGGCGCGTCGAAGCCGTCAACCTCGACAACAAGCAGACGCAATGGAAGCATGAGCGCCGTCCCTACTGGTCGAGCTCGCTCCTTGCCACAGCTGGAGGAATAGTCTTCGGCGGCGACACCAACCGCCGTATCACGGCATTCGACGCCGCTACCGGAAAAACGCTCTGGGAGATGCCGCTGAACAGTCAGCCCGGCGGATTTCCTATGACCTACATGGTGGGCGGCAAACAGTATGTCGCCATCCCCACCGGCTTGAGCCTGATCGGCAACCGGGTCGTGCGGGCATTGACGCCGGAGATTGCGGTGCCCAGCCGCGGTTCAACGTTGTTGGTGTTCGCGCTACCCGACGCGAACTGACCGCAACGCGCGGGAGGCAGTTACGCCTGCGGCTGGGGCTCCATCGGGCCTTCGGGACGCGGGCGATTGCGGCCGGCGCCGGCGGTCGGCACGGTGGTGTTGCGCGGCGTGGTCGGCTCGATGATCAATTCACGGTTCGGACGCTTGCCCACGAGCAGGTCCTTGATCTCGTCGCCGCTCAAGGTCTCGAATTCCAGCAGACCCTTGGCCAGCGTCTCAAGCTCGTCGCGCTTGTCGGTCAGGATCTGCTGCGCTTCCAGATAACCGGCCTCGACCAGCCGCCGGATTTCGGCGTCGATCTTCTGCACGGTCAACTCGGAAATGTTCTGCTGGCGCGCCACCGAGTAGCCGAGGAAGACTTCTTCCTGGTTCTCCCCATAAGCGACAGTGCCGAGCGCGTCGGACAAGCCCCAACGCGTGACCATCATGCGCGCGAGCTTAGTCGCCTGCTCGATGTCGGAGGCGGCGCCCGAAGTCACCTTCTCGCGCCCGAATACCAGCTCTTCGGCGACGCGGCCGCCCATCATGATCGCAAGACGCGAGGTCATCTGTTCGAGGCTCATCGACAGCTTGTCGCGCTCCGGCAGTTGCATGACCATGCCGAGCGCGCGGCCGCGCGGGATGATAGTCGCCTTGTGCACCGGGTCGGTCGCTTTGACGTTGAGCGCGACGATGGCATGGCCGCCCTCGTGATAGGCGGTGAGGAGCTTCTCCTCCTCCGTCATCACCAGCGACTTGCGCTCGGCGCCCATCATCACCTTGTCCTTGGCGTCCTCGAACTCGACCTGCGTCACCATGCGCTTGTTGCGCCGGGCCGCCATCAAGGCAGCCTCGTTGACCAGGTTCATCAGATCGGCGCCGGAGAATCCCGGCGTGCCGCGTGCAATAGTCTTCAGATTCACATCCGGCGCCAGCGGCACCTTGCGCACGTGCACTTTCAGGATCTGCTCGCGGCCGACCACGTCCGGATTGGGCACCACAACCTGACGGTCGAAACGGCCCGGACGCAGCAGCGCCGGGTCGAGCACGTCCGGGCGGTTGGTGGCGGCAATCAAAATAATGCCTTCATTAGCTTCGAAGCCATCCATCTCGACGAGCAGTTGGTTCAGCGTCTGCTCGCGCTCGTCGTTGCCGCCGCCGAGGCCAGCGCCACGGTGGCGGCCGACGGCATCGATCTCGTCGATGAAGATGATGCAGGGCGCGTTCTTCTTGGCCTGCTCGAACATGTCGCGCACGCGGCTGGCGCCGACGCCGACGAACATCTCGACGAAGTCGGAGCCGGAAATGGTGAAGAACGGCACGTTGGCTTCGCCGGCGATGGCGCGCGCAAGCAGCGTCTTGCCGGTGCCGGGCGGGCCGACCAGCAACAGGCCGCGCGGAATGCGCCCGCCGAGCCGCTGGAATTTACCGGGGTCGCGCAGGAATTCGACGATCTCCTGCAGGTCGAGCTTGGCCTCGTCGACGCCGGCTACGTCCTCGAAGGTAACGCGGCCGTGCGCTTCGGTCAGAAGCTTGGCGCGCGACTTACCGAAACCAAGCGCCTTGCCGCCAGCGCCCTGCATCTGGCGCGACAAGAAAATCCAAACGCCGATCAGCGCGACGAACGGCAGCCAGGAAATCAAGAGCGACACGAACCAGGGCACGTTCTCGGTCTGCGGCCGCGCCGTGATCGAGACGCCCTTATTATAAAGACGCTGAATGAGACTCGGATCGCTCGGCGAATAGGTCTGGAAGCTGCGGCCGTCCGTGAAGGTGCCGTGGATTTCCGGCCCCTGGATCAGCACGTCGCGCACGCGACCTTGATCGACTTCGCTGAGCAGCTGCGAGAACGAGACGTCTTGCGAGGTGGTATGCGTGCCGGGATTCTGGAACAGCGTGAACAATGCAAGCAGCAGCAGGACAATGATGACCCACAGCGCGAAATTCCGAAGATTGGCGTTCATCGCATGTCCTCGGCCGGCGACCCGCGGCGCCCGACGGCCTACCAGCGCCGCGATCGTGGCGGCCTCACGTCTGAGTAACTATAGCAATGTAGGGGCCGACTCGCCCCCTGCCAAGGGAAGCCCAGAATGCGCAGCCCGGCGAATATACGCCTCATTTCGTAAAGCGCCTGTTGCCGGTTCGGCGTATGGTTGACGGACGGCGAGCAGGCGCCCGTTCGACGGTAAGGCGCTCTGTGCCAAGCGTGATCAGCGCACCAGCAAGTGTTCGACGTAACGGAGCGCGCGCGGTGCGCAACGCATCGTAAAGCAATTCAAGCTTGCCGAGTTCGACCGGCCCTTCGTTTCCGGCGTCGGCGATGGCGCGGCCGAGGAGCCGCAGCGCGACCTCGGCCGGCAGGTCGGCAAAGCGCAGCGTTTCGAACACGATCGGGCCGCGCTCGCGCCAGGGGCCCGGCGCCAGCGCCGCGCGGGCAGCGGCGACGGCGAACTCGATCGTGGCTTCCGCACGTCGCATCCGCAACGCCAAGCGCGCCAGGCTCCGCGCATCGAGCCCCTCGCGCGCGAGGTCGGGCAGCAGCGCACGCAGCCGCGTGCGGGTAAAGCGCGGATCCTGGTTACTTGGATCTTCGCTATGCGCGATGCCGGCGGCACGAAGCGTAGCAACCAGCCGCGCCTTGGAAACGCGGAGCAGCGGACGTACCAGAAAAATCGCCGTATCGCGGCCGGCAGGAATCGGTGCGGCGTGCGCCATCCCGGTGAGCCCGGTCAGACCGCTGCCGCGAGCGAGGCGAAACAGCACAGTCTCCGCCTGGTCGTCGAGCGTGTGTGCCGTCAGGATATGTTCGAACCCGGCGCGCACGGCCTCCTTGGCCAGCAGCTGATAGCGGGCGTTGCGCGCCGCTTCCTGCAAGCCGGTTTTCGGCTTCGTGCCGCGCCAGTGCAACGTACGATGAGGTACGCCGAGGCGCCGCGCCAGCCGCTTCACCGCCGAGGCTTCGCGTCGCGATTCCGGCCGGAGCTGGTGATCGATCGTGACCGCGGCGAGTTTCGGCGGATGTTTTAGCCGCTTTTTAAGTCCGTTGGCCCAACGCGCGGCAAGGACGAGAAGCGCGGTGGAGTCGGAGCCGCCCGAGACAGCAAGCAGCAGCCCGCCCAGACCTTCAAGACCACTGAACAGCGCGTTCGCTTCTTCGTCGCGAACCGCTTCCTCAGCATCGCCCACGCTTTTGGTCCCGCTCCACGGTCTGCTTGATGTTCTGCGGGGCGCGCGGATACTTGCGCAGTACCTCGCCGAGCGAAGCGCAGGCCGCTTCCTTTTCGCCCAACGCCGCAAGCGACTCGCCGAGCCGCAACAGCGCCTCCGGCGCTCTCGCCGTGGTGTCGTACTTCGTCGAGACGGCGAGGAACAATTCGGCGGCGTCGCGGTAGCGTTGCTGCTGGAAAAGACTCTCGCCGAGCCAGTACAACGCTTCGGGCGCCAAACGATCGCTCGGATATTGACGCAGGAAAACGCGGAACGCGTCGGCCGCCTGCGCGTAGTCGCGGCGCAGCACATAACCGTAAGCGAGATCGTATTCGTCCCTGGCGGTGTTGCTTGGCGGCAGCGTCGCCTGCATCGCGCCGGTGGCGCTGGTGTTGGCCGGCGGCGGCGCCGGCAATTCACCTCGCGGCGTTGTGAGATCAAGCGGCGAAGTATTTTGACGCGATCCCGGAGCCTCGCCGACCGGAGGCGGCGGTTCGGTTGCCGCGGTGCTGGCGCCAAGTGGGCGCGGCGCGCCGGGCGCGTTCGGGTTCAGCGTCGGGTCGAACGCATCGCCGCGGCGGGTCGTCGACGGCGGTGGCGCCGTCTCGATCGACGCCGGCGGAGCAATCGGTGCCGCCGCGACGACCGGCGACGGTGGCGAATATTGCGGCCGCGGCGACATCGGCGAAGCGGCCGAAGGGATCGGCGCCGCGGCCACGGCCGGCGGCATTGCAGCGGCGGGAGGTGGCGAATACTGAGTCGTCGGCCGCGGTGGCGCGGCTGACGTGACCGGCGTTCCGCCCTGCACTTCCGCTTGCAGGCGCTGCACCTGCTGCTCGAGCTGTTGGTTGCGGTACTGCAGTTGCTCGATGTTGCCGGTGAGGTTGCGGATCACGGCCTCGAGGCGATCGATGCGCGTCACCAGCTCCGAGGAAGAATCTTGAGCGCTGGCGGCGGTTGCACACAGCATGCACGCAAATACGGCCACGGGCAGGAAAGCGGAGCGGATCATCGCCGGTAACAATTTCGGTGAACGGGCGGCGGTTAACATAGCAAATCCTACGTCTAAATTATGACTGGCCGCCACACGGGAGTCTTCATTGTGATAACGGTAACCGGGTTCCTACCATGTCCGTTCATCACGCGGGCTGCGCGCGAGAACGCTTACGGCTCGCGCGCCACTCCTCGAAGCCGCTGCACGACGACGAACAGCGACGGCACGAACAGAACCGCAAGACAGGTGGATGCGATCATGCCGCTGAACACGGTGATGCCGATCGACTTTCTCGCGCTGGCGCCGGCTCCGGTGGCCAGCACCAGCGGCACGACGCCGAGGATGAACGCAAACGAGGTCATGATGATCGGCCGGAACCGCGCCCTCGCCGCCTCGATCGCCGCTTCAAGTATGGCCTTGCCCTCGCTCACCCGACCGACCCGCGCCATCTCAACGATCAGGATGGCGTTCTTCGCCGACAACGCCATCAGTAGAATGATGCCGATCTGCACATAAAGATTGTTGTCGATCCGCAGGATCGACAGCACCAACACCGGACCCACGAGCGCCAGCGGCACCGAGAGGATCACCGACAGCGGCATGTACCAGCTTTCGTACTGGCCGGCCAGCACCAGATAAACCAGCAGCAAGGCCATCGCGAATACGAAATACATCTGATTGCCGACAACTTTCTCCTGATAGGACATCGCGGTCCATTCGGCCGCAGCGCCGGGCGGCAGTGTGCGCGCCGCATTTTCATCCATCAAACGCAGTGCCTCGCCGGAACTGAACCCGGTCGCCGGAAGCCCAAGCACGCTCGCGGACGGATAGAGATTGTAGAGCGAGATCAGCGATGGGCCGACCGTCGGGCTGATATCGACCACCGTTCCCAGCGGGATCATGTGGCCCTGTCTGATTGCGCACCTCGAGCTTGTCGATATCGCCGGGCCGCAGCCGGAACGGCGCGTCAGCTTGCGCATAAACCTGGAACACGCGACCAAATTTGTTGAACTGCTCGATGTAGGTCGAGCCGAGATAGGTCGCGAGCGTCGCAAACACCTGATCGACCGAGACATGCAGCGTCTGCGCTTTCACGCGGTTGACTTCGACGCGAATTTGCGGCGCGGCCGCGCGGAAGGTGGTCGAGACCCGCTGCAACGCGCTCTGCGATTGGCCGTTGGCGACGATCGTGTTGGTGATGCTTTGAAGCTTGGCGAAGTCGGCGCTGCCGTCGCGCAGCTCGACTTGCATGGTAAAGCCGCCGACATTGCCGATGCCCTGGATCGGCGGCGGTGGCAGTGCGATCACGCGCGCGTCTATGGTGGATAGTTCTTGCGACAGGCGGCCAAACAGCGTGCGCAGATCTTCGCGCGCATTCCAAGGCTTGAGCACAACGTAAGCGACACCGGCATTGGCAAGCGGCGCGCTGTCGTCCAGCGCGGAGACGCCGGCGATGGCAACGACGTGATCGACGGCTTTGTCGGCTCCCGCGGCGGCGGAAACCTGTTCCAGCGCCTTCTGCGTGCGCGCCAGTGACGCCCCGTCGGGAAGCTGGACGACGACGAGGAGGTAGCCCTGATCTTCAATCGGCAGGAAACCCGTCGGCACACGCGCGAGACCCCAACCGGCAAGCGCGACGACAATCAGGGCAATGGCCGTCATCAATCCGGCGCGGGACACCATGCGGCGTATCAGATTGGCGTAGCCGCGCTCGGCGCGCGCATAGACGACGTTAAAGCCGCGATAGAAAAAATTGCGCCGCTCAAGCGGTACCGCGGGACGCAGCCACAGCGCGGCTTGCGTCGGCTTGAGCGTCACCGCATTGATGGCGGACAGAAGCGCAGTAGCGGCAATGACCAAAGCAAACTGCGCATAGATGCGGCCGGTCAGGCCGGGCAGAAACGCCGCGGGCAGAAACACCGACATTAACACCAGCGTGATGCCGATGATCGGCGCCAACAGCACGTTCATGGCGCGGATCGCGGCGTCATGGCCGCTCATGCCCTGTTCGATATTGTGCGCAGCGCCCTCCACCACGATGATGGCGTCGTCGACCACGATGCCGATCGCGAGCACGATCGCAAACAGCGTCGAAAAATTCACGCCGAAGCCGAGCGCCCACATTGCCGCGAAGGCGCCGACGATGGTGACCGGGACCGTGGTTGCCGGCACCAGCATGGCGCGCCAGTCCTGCAGAAAAACGAGGATCACGATCAGCACCAAAACGGCGGCGCCGATCAGCGTCTTGTATACTTCCTCGATCGAGGCATGAACAAACACCGTGGTGTCGTACGGCGTCGAATAAGTAACGCCCTGCGGAAACTTGAGCGCCAAGGTCTGCATCTTCGCCAGAATCTCGCGCTCGACCTCGAGCGCATTGGCGCCGGGCGTCTGAAAGATACCCATGCCCGCGCCGGGCTTGCCGTCGAGTGTAAATGCCTGACTATAGGTCTGCGCTCCGAGTTCGACGCGTCCGATATCGCGAATGCGGGTGACCTCGCCGGAATTGCCGGTCTTGACGATCACGTTAGCGAACTCGCTGACGTCGGAGAGTCGGCCTTGCACGTCGATCGTGTACTGAAAATTGACGCCCGGCGGCGTCGGCGGGATGCCGACCTGCCCGGCCGTCACTTCCTCGCTCTGCTGTTGCAGCGCCTGGACGACGTCCTGCGCGTTGAGGCTGCGCGCTTTGAGCTTCTCCGGGTCGAGCCAGATGCGCATCGAATACTGCCCGGCGCCAAGGGTCCTGACTTCGCCGACCCCCGGAAGGCGCGACAGCTCGTCGACCAGATTGATGGTGGCGTAATTGGCGAGGTAGAGGCCGTCGTAACGGTTGTCGGGCGATGTCAGGATCACAAACAGAAGCGGCGCGGTCGAGCGCTTCTTGACCGTGACGCCCTGCGACTGCACCGCGGCCGGCAGCGACGACACCGCGCTCGCGACCCGATTCTGCACCAGGATTTGCGCCACGTTGAGATCGGTGCCGATCCGGAAAGTGACCTCGAGCGAATACGAGCCGTCGCTGGCGTTGGTCGATTGCATGTACAGCATGTTCTCGACGCCGTTGACCTGCTGCTCGATCGGCAGCGCGACGGTGTCCATCAGCGTGCGGGCACTGGCGCCGGGATAGCGCGTCGTTACCTGCACGGTCGGCGGCACGACGTCGGGATATTGCGAAACCGGCAGGCCATAGAGCGCGACGGCGCCGATCAAGATCATCAGGACGGCGATAACGTTCGCAAGTACCGGATGCTCGATGAAGAATTTCGAGATCATGGTGCGATCCGGTTTTAAGCTCGCGCCCTACTTCGCCGACGCAGTACGCAGTTCGGCGTCAACCTTTTGTCCCGGGATCGCGCGCATGATGCCGCCGACGATAACGCGGTCGTCCTTGGTGACGCCCTTCTCGATCACACGCAATTCGCCGCGCAGCGGGCCAGGTTCGACCCGGCGCTGCTCGACCATATTGTCCTTGTTGACCACAAGCACATAAAGCCCGCCCTGATCGCTGCCGAGCGCGACATCGGGAACCAGCAGCGCCGGTTGCGGCCGCGATGGTATGCGCACGCGTACGAAATAACCGGGCAGCAAAATGCGATCAACATTCTGCAAGGTCGCGCGTGCCGCCAACGTCCCGGTCGAGGGATCGACCGTCGGCGCGACGTAATCGAGCTTGCCTTCGTGCGGATAGTCGCTCTCGGTCTGCAGCCCGATTTCAACCGGCAGACCCAACAAATCCGCCGTCGTGCGCCCGGCTTTCGCGAGGTTCGCCCGCACTTCCAGCACGTCGCGCTCGCTGGCGGTGAAATTCACATAGATCGGATCGATCTGGACAATCGTGGAGAGGACCGTCGTTGTATTCGCACCAACGAGCTGACCGATCGACACCTGCCGCGCGGTTACGATGCCGTCGAACGGCGCGACAACGTTGGTGTAACTGAGATTGATTTCCGCCTGTTGTTCGTTGGCCTCCGCCGACTGCAAGTCCGCCAGATTGGCGTCGCGCTGCGCCAGCGCCTTATCGTAGTTAGCCTGGGTCGAAACCTGCCGCGTCACCAGATCGGCCTGGCGCTGATACTCGGCTTCCGACTGCTTCAAGTTGGCCTTGGCGCTGGCGACTGACGCCCGCGCGGACTCGACCTTGAGCTTGTAGGGTTCGGGTTCGATGGTGAATAGCGACGTGCCCTTTTTGACGTAATCGCCGTCGGTATAGTTGATCGCCTGCACAAAGCCTTGCACACGGGCGACGAGGTCGACGGTGTTGACCGCAGCGGTGTTGCCGGTTGCCTCGAAGTACCGGATGACTTCCTGCTCGACCGGAGCAGTCACAGTGACTTTCGGCGGCGGCGGCGCGGCGTACCGATTGTCCTGGCCGCAGCCGGCAACGCCGGCCGCCACGGCAAGCGGAAGCACCGCGCGAGCGAAGCCGGCCATGATCATACATGAACCTCGTCGAATTTTCGCAAAACACCGACGGAGCCGCAAAGATCAATAACGTCACGATCCGATTTCAGGAGCACTTTGGCAAGTTGAAACACCGCGCCAGAAAACCGATCAGCGCCGAAGCGGCGCCGATCGCTGCAATACAGTCTTAACTCTGTAACAGGTCGCGCCTAAGAGCTCTGATTGAGCACCGTCACCGCGCGGCGGTTCTGCGACCAGCAGGAAATGTCGTTACACACTGCGACCGGCCGTTCCTTACCGTACGAGATGGTGCGCATGCGCTGCGCCGATACACCGCGCGAGACGAGATATTCGCGCACGGTCTGCGCACGGCGGGCGCCGAGCGCAATGTTGTACTCACGCGTGCCGCGCTCGTCGGCATGGCCTTCAATCAGGAAGGCATAGCGGCCGTACTGGTTGAGCCATTGCGCCTGCTTGTCGAGCGTCGCCCGCGCCTGCCCGGAGAGCTCCGTTGAATCGGTGTCGAAGAACACGCGGTCGCCGACATTGACGATGAAATCCTGCTGGCTGCCGGGCGCAGCCGCGCCGGCCATCGCGGTCGGTTCGGGCTGCTGCTTGGCGCAGCCCGCGATCGCGATCGCGCCCAACACGAGAAGCGCGAATTTGGCGCCGCGGACAATACTGACCAAATTCATAGCGGTGCCTCCATTGTTCCGTCGTCATCGGACATGGCTGGTGCCTGGAGCGATCTAGCCGCGCCTTCGTTAAACGAACGTTCCATCAACCTTGATGGAGCCTTGCAAAGAAGGCTGCAGTCGGCATGTCACCCGGAAAGCTTTTGCAATGGTTAATAGGCCGTAAATGCGGCGACGATGTGGGTTTGCTGACGGTCTCTTGACCACCCGATAACTGCCCGACGACCGGCCTACGACAGTAGCGGCGACCACGCGGGATCCGAGGCGAAACTCGGAGTGGGCACGCGTTGTTCGTTACGCCCGCCAGTGTCGATCGTGAACAGCGAAGGTCCGGCGTTGCCGCCCGGATCGCGGAAAAACATGATCACGCGGCCGTTGGGTGCAAAGGTCGGTCCCTCATTGTGGAAGCCTTCGGTGAGAACGCGCTCACCGGTTCCATCCGGCTTCATTACCCCGATCGCGAACTTGCCCTCAGCCTGACGTGTAAAGGCGATGTAGTCGCCGCGCGGCGACCATACCGGAGTGGAATAAGTGCCTTCGCCGAAACTGATGCGCTGCGCTTGGCCGCCGGTTGCCGCCATGACGTAGATTTGCGGATGACCGCCGCGGTCGGACTCGAAACAAATCTTCGCGCCATCGGGCGAATAGGATGGCGCGGTGTCGATCGCCGGTGTGTCGGTCAACCGCGTCATGGCTTTTGAGCGGAGGTCCATGACAAAGATGTTGGCGTTGGAGCCCTCCTGTAGGCTCATGACCACCCGCTGTCCGTCCGGTGAGAACCGCGGCGAGAAGCTCATGCCGGGAAAGTTGCCGACGATTTCGCGCTGACCGGTCTCGATGTTGAGCAGATAGACGCGCGGGTCGCCCTCGCCGTAGGCCATGTAAGTGATTTCCTGCGTCGACGGCGAAAAGCGCGGCGTGAGCACAAGTTCGTCGCCGCGGGTAAGATAGCGCACGTTGGCGCCGTCCTGATCCATAATGGCGAGCCGCTTGATGCGCCGCTCCTTCGGACCAGTCTCGTCGACGAACACGACGCGGCTGTCGAAGTAGCCTTTCTCGCCGGTCAGCCGTTCGTAAATGGCATCCGAAATGATATGCGCGATGCGGCGCCAATTGTCCGGCGTGGTGAAATATTGCTGGCCGGCCAGCTGCTGCCCGGCGAGAACATCCCAAAGGCGGAATTCGGCCTTCAGACGCCCGTCGGCCTGGCGGGTAACGCGTCCGGTCGCCAGTGCCTGGGCATTGATGGTGCGCCAATCGGCAAACCGCGGCACGGCGTCAACATTGCCGATCTTTTCAAGGAAAGCCGCCGGATCGATCGGTGCAAACAGGCCGCTGCGCTTGAGGTTGCCGGTGATGATCTGCGACACGCCCACGGCGGTTTCGTTGTCGCTCGCAGCGCCGCCGAGAAAATCCGCGATCGCAATCGGCATCGGCTGGAAATTGCCTTGGGTGACGTCGAGTTGAAGCACGGCGGCGGCGCGCCGACTAAACAGGCTTAAGCCTGCGGCGAGCGCGCTGAAGGTGATCACGCGTCGGCGCGTGATATCTTTCGAACGCGTCCGGTCACCCACCGAGCAGCTCGTTGTTAAATTTGATTTCAATGTACTTCCACAGGTCGTAATGCTCGGGCCTGAGCATCGTAAACGGTTGGCATGATAACACCGCGCGCTTGGCGCTCTCCGCAAGTGCAGGACCAAGCGAAGCCGCCGCATCTTCGATAACGGCCGGCTCCTGGGCCACGTACGCATCCTGCTTAAATTGAACGCCGACTACGACATAGAGTTTGGAGTTTGGGTCTAGTCCTGGAGGCGGACTCCAGCATTGGATGAGGCGCGCGCGCAAAGCGTCCATTTCCGAAGCCGACAATTGCGCAGCATGCGCCGTGGGCGCTCCGAGCGAAGCCGCATTGCTTAAAGTTTCGGCGCTCGCGAGTTGCCGCTGCGGATCGCGCTTGTCGAGCAGCGCCGCGACCTGATCGGCATCGAATTTGGGCGCCGGGCGCGGCTTCTTCGCTTCTTCCTTTTTCAGTTCCGCGGCGATCTGATCGGGCTTGAACTCAGGCTGTTTCTTCGGCGGCTTTTTCACTTCTTCCTTTTTCAAGGCCTCGGCGATCTGATCGGTTTTTGGTTTGGTGTCCGTCGGTTTGGGCTCAGGTTTCTCAATCTTCTCGGCGGCTTTGGTCTCGGTTTTCGCTTCCGGCTTGGGCTGCGGCGCGGCGTCAGTCTTGACCTCAGGCTTGTCGACCACTTTGGCCGCAAGCTCTTTCACCGGCTTCGGCTCGCCAACCTTGTCGGCAAGCGGTCTTGCATCGTGGACCGGCTTCGGCGCGTTCTTCACGCCGTTTGTCAGCTGCGTGAAATCGGTCGAGGAAATAAATTCGACCGGCAGCGGCTCGGTCGGCGGCGCGTCGTTCGGCCGCGCGGCGAAAGCGACCAGCCCCCAGCCCAACACCACGACATGGGCGATGCCCGATATGATCAGACTACGCCTCATCCTCCGCCTTGCTCGACCTCGGTGACCAGAGCCACCCGATGATAGCCGGCCGCCGACAGGCGGCCCATCACCCGCATCATAGTACCGTAATCAACTTTTTTGTCGCCGCGCACGTAGATGCGCTCGTCCAGGCCGCCGCGTGCGTCGGTGATGGCTTTGAGCTTTTGCACTAGGTCTTCGACCTTGATCTCGTTGTTCTGCAGAAAAACCTGGCCCTGATTGTTCACCGAGATCGTAAGCGGTTCACGATCCTGATCGAGCGACTTGGCTTGGCTCTGCGGCAGGTCGAGCGGCACACCAACCGTGAGCAACGGCGCCGACACCATGAACACGATGAGGAGCACCAGCATCACGTCAACGAACGGGGTGACGTTGATCTCGCTCATGACGCCGCGCCGGCGGCGCCTGTGCCGGCCCCCCGACGCCCCGCTGATGACGTTCGCCGCCATATCCGCCCCTCAGCCGCGCTCGTCGATCTGCCGCGACAGGATCGCCGAGAACTCGTCGGCAAACCCCTCCAGGCGCTGCGCCTGCCGGTTCACCTCAGTGATGAACTTATTGTAGAAAATCGTCGCCGGAATGGCGGCAATGAGACCGATCGCGGTCGCAAACAATGCCTCGGCAATGCCGGGGGCGACCACCGCAAGCGAGGTGTTTTTCGACGCCGCGATCGACTGAAAGGCCGTCATAATGCCCCAAATGGTGCCGAACAGACCAATGAAGGGGCCAGCCGAGCCGACCGTCGCCAGCACCAAGAGCCAGCGCTCCATGCGCTCGACCTCGCGGGCGATGGCGACATCCATCACTTTCTCGATGCGCATCTGCAGACCGGCAAGCGAACGGACGTGACTCTCGAAGCTTTTTTTCCACTCCCGCATCGCAGCGACGAACAGCGCGCCGGTTGAATGGCCCGGTTCAGCCGCCAGCGAGGCGTACAGCTCCTCGAGCGATTGGCCGGACCAGAAGGCCTGTTCGAACCGATCCGCAGATCTGCGGAAGCGCGAGAACATGATCGTCTTGTCGATGGCGATCGCCCATACCCAGACCGAGCAGACGATCAGGCCGCACATCACCGTCTTGACCAGCCAGTGGGACTGCCAAAACAGGTGGAACAGCGACAGATCGGAGGAGGTCAACGGCAAGGCCGACGCGGCAATGTCGGCAGGGTTCATAGGCGCGTCCTTTCGGCGATCCGACCGGGCGATGACCGAGCGGCGCGCCGGCGCCGGGACCAAAGGCAGCAGTCGGCCGCATCACGTGCGCCGACCAAAACCTGAAATATTTCGCGAGGACCCAAGCCGGACCCGCCACCGGCCGGACCGAAATCATCGCGAAACTTGTCCAAACTAGGGCGCAACACCGGTCGTCCGCGCCTAACGAAGCCCGGTTGTGCTTAATGGGAGGTTAACTGACGACGTAGCTACCGGAAACAGGCGCGACATCGGAACTCAGGATGGGTGCGAAGCAGGTCACGGACCTGCATTTTCAGGCGTGAATTGAAAAAGTCCGGTTTCAGCGCGGGCCAAAAATCTGACGATCGAAGCTATCAGGTTAGACCAACATGCGCGAAAACTTTCCGCCGCAACGGCCGCTGTCCGTGTATTCATCGGCCCTTCCAACTCTCTGATTTTGACTCGCAGAGTATTTTCGGACGCCGCGGACTGGCTCAATGTCGGATGCTCGGGGAGCATGGAATGTCGGATGATGTCCTAATTCCGTCGCCAAATTGCGGCTTGAGTGTCACTATAGTTGGTTCGGGCGACAAGGAGGACAGCACATGAAACATCGCTTTAGCAAATTCGCTCTGATTGGCGCTGCGATCTGTGTCGTGTCGGCGGCGGAGATGCAGACGGCGAGCGCCCAGACCGCGGCGCCGCCTCCTGGACAGGGCCCAAGCCTGCGTGTTGCCTGTGGTGCAGACATGCAAAGATTCTGCCCGGGCCTGAAAGGAAAGGACGCTAGACTGTGTTTACGAGCGTATCACGCCCAAATCTCAGCTGGATGCACGGCGTTTCTCGAGGAGGCAAAGGCGCGACGTGCCGCGGGAGCAACGGGCACGCCGCCGGCCGGTGGCCCTCCGCCCGGTGGATCGCCCCCCAGCGGCAAAGACCAGTAAGCATCTTTGAGGCCGCGTACGATCTGGCGGGCGGATACGCCTTCGTAAAAAGTAGAGGGCCGTCCATTCGGGAAAATGGACGGCCCTGACAACAACAGGCACGGCTACTGCGAGATAATCGTTACGCCTGCGGCTGCGGTTGCTGTTGATTTTCGTCGCGCGGGCGATCGCGGCGCTCGTTCATGAACTGGTCGAACTCCGCGCGGTCCTTGGCAAAGCGCAGCCGCTCCAGGAATTCCTTGAACTCGCGCTGCTCTTCTTCGAGCCGCTGCAGCGTCTCGGTGCGGTAGTCGTCGAAGGCGCGGTTGCCGCTTGACGGCGGAGTGCCCCACCAATTGCCGCCGGCGCCGCGCGCGCCATCCATTTTGCTGCGCATGCGATCCATCTTCTCCTGCATGCGCTCCATCTTCGATTGCCAACGGCCCATGTGGTGCTCCCACCGGCCACTGTCGTCACGATGCCAGCATCCCATTCCTGCGCTCCTAAATCTTCCGCTGAAGATCGAAAAGGCCAGCACGGCAAGGCCGACCGGCCACCAGGCGATGAAGCCGAGGACCGCAAGCGCGATCCAGGCCGGCTTTCCGAGTTCATCGAGTTTGTCGACGAGGACCATGAAGGACCCTCCTAGGTGTGAATGTAAATAACATTTACATCACCGCTTCGGGCTGTCAAGAGCCTCGCGGTTTCGTGAAGAATGCTTCTTGCGGGCTAGGCCGGGCGCCCGGCTTTGGCTTCCCGCACACCGAGCCCGCGCAAATAAACCAGCACTTCGGCCTCTAAAAGTTCTTCCGGCGACATCGGCAAAGTGCGTCTCGCCGCGTCGCCGCGTCCGAACAAGGAGGCGATGCCGTGCGCCATCGCCCAGATATGAAGTGCGACCATCAATGCCGGAGGCCGCCCACTCGGAGGCATATGGCTGCACACCTTTTCCGCCGCCCCGCGGAGCACGGCAAACGCCCGATCCCCCGCTTCGCGCAGTTCGGAGTTGGTAGCGAGCGGGACACCGGCCTCGAACATCGCTGAATAATAGGCCGGTTCAGCCCTGGCAAAATCCAAATACGCTCTGCCCAGCCGATCGAGCGCCGTAAATGCGTCGGGACGGCCGTCGTCCCACGCCCGCGCCAGCACTGCCTCAAATTGATTGAAGCCACGCAGCGCTACGCTCGCCAAAAGCTCGTCGCGGTCGCGAAAATGACGATAGGGCGCGGCCGGGCTGACCCCCGCCCAGCGCGCCGCTTCAGCAAAGGTGAAGCCGGCCGGTCCCTTCTGCGCGATCAGTTCCAGCGCGGCGCGAAGCAGCGCTTCTTTCAGATTGCCGTGGTGGTAGGCGCGCGGGCCTTCCCTATCTTCCTTCGACCAGCTCATGTTAATACCCTTTACATGAGTCTAGCCGCGCCGTCGACCTTCGCGACAGGAGGGAGCCGCTGTAACAAGCGTTTCAGGAGTTCAATGCCTCGTGATCGGCCTTCATGGCGAGACGCAACGGCTTTGGAATCGGGCGCGCGCGACCGCCGCTGATGAAAGCCACGCGCACGTGGGCCTCGACCAGAAGCTCGCCGCCGCGCATGACGCGCTGGCGCAAGGTGATGGAGGCGCCTTTGACGTCCGCCGGCTCGGTGACGACCTCGAGCACGTCGTCCATGCGTGCAGGCCGCAGGAAGTCGAGCGTCATCGAGCGCACGACGAAAGCGAATCCCGGCGCCTCCTTTTCGGCCGCCTCAAATAGCGCGCGATGGTCGGCGCCGATCAGGCGCAGATAATTGGTTCGCCCGCGCTCCATATAGCGCAGATAATTGGCGTGATAGACGATGCCGGTGAAGTCGGTGTCCTCGTAATAGACCCGCACGATCAGGTAGTGCCGGCCCTCACGGATTTCGCCATCGAGCGGAATGCGGGTCAGATCATTCATCGGTGAAATTCTTCATCAACATCCATGCGGCTGTCGATCACCCGGATCACGGTAATCTGTTCGGCATCGACCCTATAAAAGATCAGGTGGAGTCCGACGACCAGGCAACGCAGTGCCGGAGCGAGACTTGAGCGCTCGCGACCAATGAAAGGAAATTGAGCCAAGTTCCCAAAGTTCGCGTCAATCCTCTGTACGAAACCATCGGCGGCTTTCGGGTTGCGTGCGTTGATGTACTGATGGATTCGAAGCAGATCAGCCCTGGCTTTGTCCGAGAGGACGATCCGCATCCCGCCCGCTATTTAACTTTCGCAGACCGGGCTTCGCGTAGAAAATCCTCAAAGCTCCACTCTGAGACGCGCCCGGCGGCAACATCCTCCAGACCCTCGGAAATCTGTTCCCTGAGGGTACGAAACTTTTCCGCCTGTTCGAGCAAATATGCGACGGCCGGCTCCCGCATTTCTTCAGGAAGAAGATCGAGTGCGGCGGCGGCCTTTTCAGTGGTTGTTTTCATGGATTCATGATTTTAGCATCGGAGACGTATCCAAGCCAATGGCAGGGCTCTTCGGAAGAGTCCCGGCTTTTCGCCCCAGTGGCTCCGGCTATTCGGACCTATCGCCACGGCACCCGCTCCGTCATTGCGTGCTCCCAGTTTTGGCCGTCGAAGCGATGCACCTTGAGCGCTGCGATATCGACGCCGTCGAGGCAGCGGACATTGACATCGATCTTATCGGGGTCCGAGCGGGGGACGTAGAAGGGATGAATGCCGCAGGTGGCGCAGAAGGTGTGCCGCGCCGTGCCGGTGTTGAACCGATAAGTGGTCAGTGCATCGGCGCCGCTCAAAAGTTCGAACTGCTCCGGCGCCACGATCAGATGCAAGAAGCCTTTCTTGGTACAGATCGAACAATTGCAGTCGGTGACGCGCGCAAGGTCCGCAGTCACGCGAAACCGCACCCGGCCGCAATGACACCCGCCTGACATCGTTTCCGGCATGTTTGCTCCCGCTCTACGCGTCGCTCCGCGCTATTTCTTCCAGCGCCGTCCCGCGGCAAGCCACAGCACGTCAGCCGCGCTTCGGCAATTTACTTTTTCCGTCTGGAACGGATCATACAATTCGCGCCGATTTTTGATGCTTGATTGGACATATTGTCTAAATCGATCGCAATAATCGCTGGCGGTTTATTTTCGTAAAGAAACATTGGCGCTACCAACCGTGATTTACCGTCGCTGTTGAGGGGCAATCGGACAGTTCTCGCTTGGCATTGACTTTCCATCTGCCGAGGGCTGACCTGAAAAAGGACATGCCATGTCGTATCGAGCCATCATTTCCATCGCTGCTGCTGCTCTTTGTATCGCATGCGTTTCCACTGATGCTTCCGCGTTCCGCGGCGGCGGCGTCCGCGCTGGCGGTGTCCACGCCGGCGCGGTCCGCGCAGGCGGCGTCCGCGTGGGCGGAGTTTATCGCGGCGGAGTGAATTGCAGCGTAGCTTATCGCGGCGGCGTTTATCGCAGGGGCTGGGCCCCAGGTGTTGGCGCAGCTGTCGGCCTTGGTGCCGCCGCCGTCGGGGCCGCTGCCGGCGCCCCCTACTACAATTATTACTACAATAGCACCCAATGCGGGTATGCGCCGTATCCACCTTGCTATTGAGCGTCGGAACAACGTCCGCCGTTACCACTGACGTTGCGAGCAACATCGTCGCGTGACCAAGGGTCACGCGCACAACGCGCCGGATTACTTTCGTTCGCTTGTTGGATGCCGGCCGTCACGGTGGGCCGCGCGCTTGGAGATATTATTCGTCCTCTTGCGCGAACAACCCGAACTGCGCCGGATCGCGTGCCGGCTCGGCGAGGCCAAGATGACGGAACGCGTGGCCGGTGATCAGCCGGCCGCGCGGCGTGCGTTGCAGGAAGCCGCACTGGATCAGATAAGGCTCGATGATGTCTTCGATGGCGTCGCGCGGTTCCGACAACGCAGCGGCCAGCGTCTCGACGCCGACCGGGCCGCCGCCGTAGTTCATCGCGATTGTCGTCAGATAGCGCCGGTCCATGGCATCGAGACCGGCGGCATCGACTTCGAGTGCGGCGAGCGCCTTGTCGGCGACGGCACGGTCGATCGCAGGCGCGCCATCAACGGCGGCGAAATCGCGCACCCGGCGCAAGAGCCGTCCGGCGATGCGCGGCGTGCCGCGCGCGCGGCGGGCGATCTCGTTGGCGCCGTCCGCGGTCACGCTGATGCCGAGCACCCGTGCGCCGCGATTGACGATCTGTTCGAGCTCCGGCTCGGAATAAAAGTTGAGCCGCACCGGAATGCCGAAGCGGTCGCGCAGCGGATTGGTGAGGAGGCCGGCGCGGGTGGTGGCGCCGACCAGGGTAAATTTGGCGAGATCGATCTTCACCGAACGCGCCGCCGGCCCCGCGCCGATGATGAGGTCGAGCTGAAAATCCTCCATGGCCGGATAGAGGATTTCCTCGACCGCCGGATTGAGCCGATGCATCTCGTCGATAAACAGCACATCGCGCTCTTCGAGGTTGGTGAGGAGCGCAGCGAGATCGCCGGCCTTGGCGATCACCGGCCCGGACGTGGCGCGGAAATTCACGCCGAGTTCGCGCGCCACGATCTGCGCCAGGGTGGTTTTGCCTAACCCGGGCGGGCCAACAAACAAGACATGATCGAGCGCCTCGCGCCGCGCGCGGGCTGCTTCGATGAACACACTCAGATTCTTTCGCGCCTGTTCCTGACCGATGAATTCCGAGAGCCGCTGCGGGCGCAATGTCGCCTCCGCCGCGTCTTCGTCGCGGCGTTCGGGCGTTACGAGGCTTTGTCCGGGGCTGGTGCTCACCCCTCCGACCCCCGGCTGTATTTGTTCGGCAAGAGTTCGCTGATCGACACGGCCGCGGGGGCCTTGCCGTTCGGCACGATCACGCGCGCTTGCGGATCGTAGTCGAAAATCAGTTCGCGGCACGCGCCGCACGGCGATACCACGGCAATTGTTTGATCCTTTTCGCCCGGCGGCGGATGACGGACTGCCACAATCGTGTCGATGCCGGCATCACCGCTATCGACCACGGCACGGCCAAGCGCGACCGCTTCGGCACAGACTGCCATGCGGCCGAGATAGGCGTCGAGATTGACGCCGGTGAAAATCGTTCCCGAGCGGGTTCGCAACGCCGCACCAACCTCCTGCCAGTCGTCACGGTAGCGTTGCCTGATCGCCGCAGTCGCGGCCGCAATCAGGTCGCGATCTGATTTGGTTAGTTTCGCTGGGCGGCGTTTGGCTTGTCGTTTGGCTTGGCGTTTCACTTCGCCAGCTCCTTTAGGCCGAGCCGGATCAGCGTCCTCACCTCGGCGCCGTCGCCGGCATTGCGCGCCGCAGCCGCAATGGCGGCCGCAGCCTGCGGCTGCGCATAGCCGAGGTTGACCAGCGCCGATACGGCGTCGGAAATCGGTCGCGGCGCGCGCTTCTCGTCCAGCGCACCGGAGAGCCGCACCAGCGCCGGATCGATATCGGTGTACGCCGGCGCCTTGTCTTTCAGCTCGGTGACGATGCGCTCGGCGACTTTCGGCCCGACGCCTGGCGTACGCGCCACCATCGCCTTGTCGCGCATCGCGATGGCGGAAGCGAGCTCGGACGGTTTGAGCGTGCCGAGCACCGCGAGCGCGACCTTGGTGCCGACGCCTTGCACGGTCTGCAGCAGCCGGAACCATTCGCGCTCGACGTCGCTCAAAAACCCGAACAGGCGAATCTGGTCCTCACGTACATGCGTTTCGATCGCCAAGGTTGCCGGTTCGCCGATCCGCGGCAGTTCCTGCAAAGTGCGAGCCGAGCAATGCACCAGATAACCGACACCGTTAACGTCGAGGATGACGGAATCCTCGCTATAGGAGTCGATCACGCCTTTAAGCTTGCCGATCATCGCACTGCGACCTTCAGCGCCGCGTGAAGCACCGCACTCTGCCGATAATGCGCATGCGTCACGGCGATGGCGAGTGCATCGGCGGCATCATCGGAGGATGGATCGGCCTTGGGCAGCAGCACACCGATCATCATGCGGACTTGCGCCTTATCACCGTGGCCGGCGCCGACAATGCTCTTCTTCACCAGGTTCGGGGCGTATTCGGCAACCGGCACGCCGGCCTTCGCCGGCACCACCATGGCAATACCGCGCGCCTGGCCGAGCTTCAGCGTCGCCTTGGCGTCGCGGTTGACGAAAGTCGCCTCGACCGCCGCCTCGTCAGGTCGAAACTCGTCGAGGATGCGCATGAGGCCTTCATAGATGGTGAGAAGCCGTGCCGCGAGCGCGTCGTCATCGCGCGTCATTACCGAGCCGCAGCCGAGAAAGCCGAGCCGGTTGCCGGCAATCTCCACCATGCCCCAGCCGGTGCGGCGGAGCCCCGGATCGATGCCGATAATGCGAATCGGGCGCGTCATTATGGCTTGGTGATAGACCCGCCATTGCCGCCGGCAAAGCGCCCTCGGCGATTTGTCGTCGGCGCCCGCAACCTTGCGGATATGCAGCGCCACCCGTAGAATTCGGTTGCATGTTGGATTGGAGCACCTGCCCCGCGGTAGAACGTGTTCCCGGCAAAGTCAGTGGCGAGTGGCTGTTCAAAGCCACGCGCGTGCCGGTGAGGGCTTTATTTGAGAATCTCGAAGGCGGCGCTCGCATCGATGATTTCCTGGAGTGGTTCCCGGGCGTGACTCGCGAACAGGTGGAGCTGGTACTTCGCCACGCCGAACAGAGCCTGGTTGCCTGAAGATGCGACCATTTCGTCTGCATGAAAATATTGTTTGACCAGGGCACGCCCGTACCGCTCCGTCGTGCACTGAAGGAACATACTGTATCAACGGCCTATGAAATGGGATGGCACCAGCTTGATAACGGCGAGCTCCTGACAGCGATCGAAGCAAAATTCGATGCGCTGGTGACGACCGATCAAAATCTTCGCCATCAGCAGAATCTAACCCAACGACGCTTAGCAATCTTGGTATTGCCGACTGCGAATTGGCCGGACCTTCGCACGCACGAAGCGCAGATCACGGCGCCTATCAATGCACTTCGACCGGGTGACGTCTTAGAACTGAAATTCTAACTTACTGCTAGGCGCTCATCCGGTTTACCAGCGCATCGGAAACCTCGAAATTAGCGTAGACGTTCTGGACGTCGTCGTGGTCGTTGAGGTTCTCGATAAGCTTCAACAGCTTTTCGCCCTGCTCGTCGTCGATCGCGACGGTATTTTGCGGGCGCCAGACCAGCGAAGCCCTGCGCGGCTCTCCGAACTTTGCTTCCAGCGCCTTTGCGACTGAGCCAAAACTGTCCGGCGCGGCATAAATCTCGTGGCCGCTCTCGCTCGACACGACATCGTCGGCGCCGGCTTCGAGCGCCGCCTCGAACATCGCTTCCGCGCTCGCCGCCTTGGCGTCGTACTCGATGACGCCGACATGGTCGAACATGAACGAGACCGCGCCGGTCTCGGCAAGGTTGCCGCCACTCTTGGTGAAGGTCGCGCGCACCTCGCCGGCGGTGCGATTGCGGTTGTCGGTCAGCACCTCGACGATGACGGCAACACCACCCGGGCCATAGCCTTCGTAGCGGATTTCCTCGTAGTTTTCGGCATCGCCGCCCATCGCCTTCTTGATGGCGCGGTCGATATTGTCTTTCGGCATGTTTTCCGCGCGGGCGGCGATAATCGCAGCGCGCAGACGCGGGTTCATCGCCGGATCAGGCAGACCAATCTTGGCCGAGACGGTGATTTCACGCGCGAGCTTGCCGAACAGCTTCGATTTCACCTTATCCTGCCGCCCCTTGCGGTGCATGATGTTCTTGAACTGGGAATGTCCGGCCATCGCTTTCGTCTCTCGTCTTCTCCGTCATGGCGAGCCAACGGGTCCGGCCCGAAGTGGCCGGCCCGACAAGCTCCGCGAAGCAATCCAGCCGTACCGCGAAGCCGGATTGCTTCGTCGTTTCGCTCCTCGCAATGACGAACCTAATAGTGCTGCTTAAGGAGGAAATAAAGATGGGCCCGAAACGAACCTAAGACCAAAAAGCGGGCACCGCCGGTTCCAGGCAGCCGCCGAGGCGCACCGCGCCGACCCGCGCGGCAAGCCCGGTCGCCGGGTCGGTCTCGACTGCGATGCCGCATAACGTCGCCGGGCCGGATGCCGCCTCAAAACGCGACGATGAAATCTTGCGGGTGAACCGTTGCAGCGGCTCTTCCTTGGTCATGCCGATCACCGAATTGTAGTCGCCGGTCATGCCGACGTCGCTGATGAAGGCGGTGCCGCCGGGCAGGATGCGCGCGTCGGCGGTCGGCGCGTGGGTATGGGTGCCGACCACGATGCTGGCGCGGCCATCGCAGAAGTAGCCCATCGACTGCTTCTCGCTGGTGGTCTCGGCGTGCATATCCACCACGATAGCGTCGGCCCGCTTCGCCAGCGGACAAGCGGTCAATTCGCGATCGACGGCGGCGAACGGGTCGTCGAGCGGATCCATGAAGGTGCGCCCCATCGCGTTGATGACGAGAACATGCGCGCCGCTTTTCGCCTCGCACAGAGCCGCACCGCGTCCCGGCGTGCCGGCTGGATAATTGATCGGCCGAATGAGACGCGGCGCGCGCTCGATGAAGACCAGCGCCTCTTTTTGATCCCAGGCGTGATTGCCGAGCGTGATGGCGTCGGCGCCGGCTTCGAGCAATTCGTTATAGATGGCTTCGGTGATGCCGAAGCCGCCGGCCGAGTTCTCGCCATTGACCACGACGAGCTCGAGTTTCCAGTCGCGGATGAGGCCGGGAAGCCGTTCGGTGACAATCGTCCGCCCACTGCGGCCGACGACGTCGCCGACGAACAGAATGCGCATGCTTTACTGGCCTCGCAAATCGATGACTTCGCGCTCGGTTAGCACAAGATCAAGACGCGCGTCGCGGGGCGTGACCGGTACCTTGGGAACTTCCTGGGCGGAATAGGCGAGCCCCAGCGCAACAACGGACTTGCGCGCGCGGAGCTGCGCGATGGTGCGGTCGTAATAGCCGCCGCCGTAGCCGAGGCGATGCCCGGTGCGGTCGAAAGCGAGCAGCGGCACCAGGAGAATATCGAGCTCCACTTCCGCCGCCTCCGGCGTCGGCTCGCGGATGCCCCAGACACCCGCGGTGAGCGGCGCGCCAAAGGTCCATGCGCGCATAACCAGCGCTTTGCCACGTGCGGCAACGACCGGCAGAGCAAGCTGCGCGCCCTCCGCTGCGAGCGTGCGCATCAATGGCAGCGGATTGATTTCGTTCCCAAGCGGCATGAAGCCCGAGACGATAACGCCCGGCGCAAGCGGCAGCGGAAACCGCCGCGCCGCGATGGCTTCGGCGGCCGCCTGCCGCGCGTCCGCCGGCAGCGCGTCGCGCCGCGCGATCGCCTCGCGGCGCAGAACCACCTTGGGATCATCCATGCAGGTTGACGAGGTCATAGTCGATAAGTGCGGAGCCGCACCGGCCGTAGGAGCGCGATCCCGGGAACCTACATAAGTAGGTGGGCGCCATGTATCCGAGCCCAAGAGCCCGGTAGGGACAGCTCCCGTTAGGATCGTAAGGCCCCGAGGTGTTGTCTCCTTACGCACCAGGCAGCCCCGCTTCAGCAATCTAGTGCTTAGCGGCGCCGGACGCTACGTTGGTCCCGAGACATTCAGGAAAGAGCCGAAAATGAAACGCCGCCACCTGCTCGCCGCCTTGCCGCTGCTGGCGACCAGCGCGCTCGGCGCGGGCCTCGCCAGAAGTGCGGCGCCGTTGCGCGTGGGCGCGGCCCTTCCCGATCCGCCGTTCGAGTTTATGGCCGAGAACGGGCCGGCGGGCTTCGACGTCAGCCTGATGCAGCGGATCGCCGAGAAGCTCGGCCGCGAATGGCAACTAGTGCCGTACAAGGGCTCCGACTTCAACGGCATCTTCGCTGGTCTCGATGCCGGCGCTTATGACTGCATTGCATCGGGCACCACCATCACCCCCGAACGCAAAAAGATCGCTGATTTCTGCGCGCCATACGTGGTGTCCGGCCAATCGCTCGTGGTCGACACCGACCGGCATCCTAACGTGCACGGGATCGCCGATCTCCGCGGTCTGGTGATCGGCGTGCAGCGGGGCAACACCAGCCAGCCGGTCGCTGACAAACTCGTTGCCGAGCATCGCGCCGCGCGCGTACGGGTCTACGCTTACGATCAGATCGAGCAAGCGCTCGACGATCTGTCGACCGGCGGCTGCGACGCCTTCATGAAACTCGCGCCGGTCACGGAGTGGTTCGTGCGCGACCGCCCTAAACTTAAGGTCGTCGAGGTCGGCATCACGCGCGAGCGCCTGGGGATCTGCGTTGCCAAGAAGAACACGGCGTTGCGCCAAGCGATCGGCAAGGCTCAGGCGGCGCTGATGGCGGACGGCACGATAGCCGCCCTGATCAAGCAGTGGCTTGGGAACGGCGCGCGCCTGTCGGAGTGAAACTGCCTATGCCTCCCCCAGCGCGACGTTGCCGCCACCGAGGCTCTGATTGAGCTTTCTGGCGACGCTTTCGATGCGCTCGGCGGCACTCGAAAGCGCGGCCGCGACAGCGGCCTGCACGACCTCGTTGCGATCGGCAGCGACAGCCTGGGCATCCTGCGCAACCGCGAGTTCCTGCTCGAGCGTTTTGATCCGCGAGCCCATCTCGGTCAACTCATCGGCGATGGTGAGTGCCGCCATGACGGTAAGGCGCGAGTTGCCGATCTCGCCGAATTTGCCGCGCAGATCGGCGATGCGCGCATCAAGCTCACGCGCGAGATCGCTTAGATGGTCCTCCTGACCATCCTCGCAGGCCATGCGGAACTGCCGGCCATTGATGGTGACGCTGACTTGAGCCATTGCAACTCCAGACATTGACCACGACTTTCACCAAGACGTTGACCAAGACTTTTCAAGCTCGGTTTTCCTGCCCGAGCTTTTTCAGTCTTCGCTGGTCAGAACGCCGTTAATCGTTTCGATCGCCTGCACGATGCGTTGCGCGACTTCCCGATTTGCCGCTTCGAGCCCGCGCCAGCGGGCTGTTGTCTGATCAAGCTCGCTGGCGAGCCGGGCACGGTCGTTGTCGAGAGCCTGGATCTGCATTGCCAGGACCTGCTCGTTGCGAACGGTCTCGTCGCGCCGCTCGGCGGCGGCTTCGAGCGCATCGAGTGCAAGCGCCAGGCGGCGGCTCGCAGTCTCAACGGAATCGGTTTCGCTCATGTGGCCATCCGGTTGCGGCCATCATACTCCGTCGCACGGTGAAAACTGAGCACCGGCAATTATTTATCAACAGAAGCTTACGTCGCATCGAGGAGAAGCGTCAACGCCGAAAGCGCTTTGATGTCCGCCCCTGTGCATGACGCATTACAGGTTCCGGCGCGCATTTGACTTCGATCCCCCCCATGCTATCTCGTGACCGCGGCCAGACGCCTCCACGCCGCAATTGGCCGATTTAAGGACGATGCCGGACCGTCTTCTCGCGGCGAGCGCAACCCTCGCCCAAGCACCCCGCTTTCCCGCCGCCGGCGCTGGCCCAATAGCGCGCGCGGAACACACGTCGATGGCGAACGCCATTCGCGCGCTGGCAATGGATGCGGTCGAGCAGGCGAAGTCCGGCCATCCGGGTCTGCCGATGGGCGCGGCCGACGTCGCGACTGTATTGTTTGCGCGCTTCCTGAAATTCGATCCGGCCGATCCCGCCTGGCCAGACCGCGACCGCTTCGTGCTCTCGGCCGGCCACGGCTCGATGCTCATCTATGCGCTGCTGCATCTGCTGGGCTACGAGAAGATGACGATCGCAGAGCTCAAACGCTTCCGCCAGTTCGGCGCGCTGACGCCCGGTCATCCGGAGCACGGACATACGCCGGGCATCGAGACCACAACCGGCCCGCTCGGCCAGGGCATTGCCAACGCGGTGGGAATGGCGATTGCCGAACGCCACCTTGCGGCACTGTTCGGCGACGCCATTGTCGATCACACCACCTACGTGCTCGCCTCCGACGGCGACCTGATGGAAGGCATCAGCCAGGAAGCCATTGCACTCGCCGGGCACCTGAAGCTGAGAAAGCTCATCGTGCTGTTCGACGACAACGGCATCTCGATCGACGGACCGCTGACGCTTACCGACAGCGTCGATCAGGTCAAACGCTTCGAAGCGGCCGGCTGGTCAGCGACGCGCATCGACGGCCATGACCCGGCAGCCATCGCCGCGGCGATCGAAGCGGCGAAGAAATCCGACCGGCCGTCGCTGATCGCCTGTCGCACCATCATCGGCTACGGCGCACCGACCAAGGCCGGCAGCGAAAAGACCCACGGCTCGCCACTTGGCGCCGAGGAAATCGCGGCGACGCGGCAAAAGCTCAATTGGACGTCACCGGCGTTCGAAATTCCCGCAGCTATCCGCGGCCAATGGCGCGCCGCCGGCGAGCGCAGCCGTCCGGCGCGGCTGGCCTGGCAGCGGCGACTTGCGGCAATTGATCCGCAACAGCGCGCCGAGTTCGAACGTCGCATCAACGGCGAGTTGCCGGCGGACAAACTTGCGGCGGCAGTCGCCGCGGTGAAGCAAAAACTCGCCGAGGCTCCGAAGGAGATCGCGACCCGCGCCGCTTCGGAATTTGCGCTCGAAACTCTGACGCCGGCGCTGCCGGAAATGATCGGCGGCTCGGCCGACCTCACCGGCTCCAACAATACCCGCACCAAGGCGATGAAGGCGATGAGCGCGGCGGACTACGGGGGCCGCTTCATCCATTACGGCGTGCGCGAGCACGGGATGGCGGCGGCCATGAACGGCATGGCGCTGCACGGCGGGATTATTCCTTACTCCGGCACGTTCCTGGTGTTCTCCGACTATTGCCGGCCGGCGATCCGGCTCGCCGCGCTCATGGGCCAGCGCGTCATCCACGTCATGACGCACGACTCCATCGGCCTCGGCGAAGACGGGCCGACGCATCAGCCGGTCGAACACTTGGCTGCGTTGCGCGCCATCCCCAATCTTAAAGTGTTCCGGCCGTGCGATACGGTCGAGACGATCGAGTGCTGGCAGCTCGCTCTGGAAACGAACAACGGACCAAGCGTGCTCGCTTTGACACGGCAGAATGTGCCGCAGTTGCGGCAAGGCTTTGACGCGACCAATCATTGCGCTCCACGGCGCATACGAGCTGATCGCAGCCAAAGGCGGCGCCGCCACGGTATCGCTGTTCGCGACCGGCTCCGAAGTCGCCATAGCGGTCGCAGCGCAAAAACTTTTGGCCGAACGCAACGTCTCTGCGCGCGTTGTATCGGTGCCATGCTTTGAACTTTTCCTCGCCGCGCCGAAAGACCGGCGGGCGGCGCTGATCGGCAATGCCAAGATCAATGTCGCCGTCGAGGCGGGCATTCGCCAAGGCTGGGACGCCATCATCGGCTCGGATGGCGCTTTCGTCGGCATGAGCAGCTTCGGCGCCAGTGCGCCTTACAAGGAGCTTTACCAACATTTTGGTATTACGCCCGAGAAGGTGGCCGAAGCGGCGATGGCGCGTTTATAAAGTTACAGGGAGACCGGCATGTCGGTACGCGTAGCCATCAACGGGTTCGGCCGCATTGGCCGCAACATCTTGCGGGCGGCGGTAGAAGCAGGACGCACTGAATTCGAAGTCCTAGCCATCAACGATCTGGCTCCGGTCGAGACCAACGCGCACCTCCTTCGCTTCGATTCAGTGCACGGCCGCTTTCCCGGCGAGGTGACGGTCAAAGGCGACACCCTCAACTGCGGCAACGGCCCGATCAAGGTCACCGCCCACAGGGATCCGGCGCAGTTGCCGTGGAAAGAGCTCGGCATCGACATTGCGCTCGAATGCACCGGCATCTTCACCTCGAAGGAAAAAGCGGCCGCGCATCTGACTGCCGGCGCCAAGCGCGTCCTGATCTCCGCGCCTGGCGAAGGCGTCGACCTCACGGTGGTTTACGGCGTCAACCACGATAAACTGGCAAAGACACATACGGTCGTGTCCAACGCCTCGTGCACCACCAATTGTCTCGCACCGGTCGTCAAGGTTCTCAACGACGCGGTCGGTATCGACAAAGGCTTCATGACCACGGTGCACTCCTACACCAACGATCAGCCCTCGCTCGATCAGGTGCATAAGGATCTCTATCGCTCGCGTGCCGCGGCGCTGAACATCATCCCGACCTCGACCGGCGCGGCGAAGGCTGTCGGCCTGGTGCTGCCGGAACTCGCGGGCAGACTGGACGGCGTTGCGATCCGCGTGCCGACGCCGAATGTCTCGGTCATCGACTTCAAGTTCGTCGCCAAGCGCGCGACTTCAAAGGACGAGATCAACGCCGCGGTCAAGCGCGCCGCCGAGCAGCAGCTCAAGGGCATTCTCGGCTACACCGACGCGCCCAATGTCTCGACTGACTTCAACCACGATCCGCATTCCTCGGTCTTCCACATGGATCAGACCAAGGTGATGGACGGCACGCTGGTGCGGGTCATGTCCTGGTACGATAACGAGTGGGGCTTCTCCAATCGTATGATCGACACCGCGGTAGCGATGGGTAAGCTAAGCTGAACTCGCCGGCCATGTCTGCTTCAGTCATGT
The DNA here is from genome assembly GCA_963831165.1 of uncultured Alphaproteobacteria bacterium. GTDB lineage: Bacteria > Pseudomonadota > Alphaproteobacteria > Rhizobiales > Xanthobacteraceae > BOG-931. The sequence goes on along the minus strand of CAWHPC010000021.1, from coordinate 18,072 downwards.
CTGCATCGGCCATATCTTCATCGGCTATGTCGTTCCGCAGCCTCGATGACGCCGACGTGAAGGGCAAACGCGTCCTCGTGCGCGTTGATCTCAACGTGCCGATGCACGACGGCAAAGTCACCGATGCGACCCGCATCGAGGAAGCCGCACCGACCATCACCGAAATCGCCGGCAAGGGCGGCAAGGTGATCCTGCTGTCGCATTTTGGCCGGCCGAAAGGGCCGGACCCGAAATATTCGCTACGGCCGGTCGCCGCCGAGGTGGCGCGGGTGGTGAAGCGGCCAGTGGCCTTTGCTGAAGATTGCGTGGGCCCGAAAGCGGAAACCGCGATCGCCGTCATGAAGAACGGCGACATTCTCTGTTTGGAGAATACGCGGTTCCATCCCGAGGAGGAAAACAACGACCCGGAATTCGCCAGGCGGCTTGCCGCTTTGGGCGACATCTTCGTCGACGAAGCCTTCTCGGTCGCGCACCGCGCGCATGCGGCCAACACTTCGATTGTGACCACGTCAAATTTGATCGCCTATCCCGGGCGCGCCATGCAGGCCGAGCTTGACGCGCTCAAGAAGGCGTTTGAAACGCCGCAGCATCCGGTAGCGGCGATCGTCGGCGGTGCCAAGATTTCCACCAAGCTCGAGCTCCTTGGTCACCTTCTTGAGAAAGTGGACACCCTGATCATCGGCGGCGGCATGGCCAACACCTTTCTCGCGGCGCAGGGCAAGCCGGTCGGCAAGTCGCTCTGCGAAAACGATTTGATCCCGGCGGCCCGCGATGTCCTGGCCAAGGCCAAATCGCTTCATCGCGAGATCGTGCTGCCGGTAGACGTCATCGTGGCGCAAAAGTTGACGGCATATGCGCCTTCGCGCGCAGTCTCGGTCGATGAGGTCGGACCGGACGAGATGATTTTCGACATCGGCCCGCGCAGCATTGAACACGTCGTGTCTGCTTTGGCCCGCGCCAAGACGCTGGTCTGGAACGGGCCGTTCGGCGCCTTCGAAGTCGAACCGTTCGACAACGGCACGATCGAAGTTGCCGAGGCGGCGGCGGAACTTACCGCAATCGGTAAACTTGTCAGCTTTGCCGGCGGGGGGGATACGGTGGCGGCGCTGAACAAGGCCGGGGTGGCACTGCGACTGACTTACGTGTCAACCGCGGGCGGCGCGTTTCTTGAGTCGCTCGAAGGCAAGACGCTGCCGGGCGTCGAGGTGTTGAAAGTCTCCCCCACTCCCGCAATGCCCCGCGGATGAGGCATAATAAGTACAGGCTCGAAACTAAGTTGAGGAGAGTGCGATGAACCTCGCCGAACTGAACAGAATAGCGGAGGCGATGGTCGCCCCCGGCCGCGGCATCCTGGCCACCGATGAATCGACCGGCACCATCAAGAAGCGCTTCGACGCCATCGGCACGGAGTCGACGCCGATCACGCGGCGCGATTACCGCGAAATGCTGTTTCGCAGCAAGGAAGCGATGTCGAAGTACATTTCCGGCGTCATTCTTTACGACGAGACCATCCGGCAGAACGCAAAGGACGGCACGCCCATCGTCAAGGTCATCGAGCAAGCTGGTTCGATCCCGGGAATAAAAGTAGACAAGGGCACCAAGCCGCTGCCGTTCTGTCCGAATGAAGTCATCACCGAAGGACTCGACGGGCTGCGCGAGCGGCTCGTGGAATATCGCGGCCTCGGCGCCCGGTTCGCCAAATGGCGCGCGGTGATCGATATTGGCCCCGGCATTCCGAGCTTCGGCTGCCTGTTGGCGAACGCACACGCGCTCGCACGCTATGCCGCGCTGTGCGAGGACGAAGATATCGTGCCGATCGTCGAACCTGAGGTTCTGATGGACGGCGACCACGACATCGATCGCTGCGCCATGGTCACCGAATGGCTGCTCAACACCGTGTTCGAGCAGCTGTTCTATCAGCGCGTTCCGCTCGAAGGCATGGTGCTCAAGCCCAACATGGTGGTGCCCGGTAAAAAGTCGGCGAAGCGCGCCTCGGTCGAGGAAGTCGCGGAGAAGACGCTGCGCGTGCTCAAAGCCTGCGTGCCGGCGGCCGTTCCGGGGATCGCGTTCTTGTCCGGGGGCCAGACCGATGAGGAGGCGACCGCGCATCTCAACGCTATCAACAAGATGGGCCCGCTGCCGTGGCGCGTGACCTTCTCCTATGGCCGCGCCTTGCAGGCGGCGCCGCAAAAGACGTGGTCGGGCAAATCCGAGAACGTCGCCGCCGCCCAACGGGCGTTTGGCCATCGCGCCAGAATGAACGGCCTCGCCTCGCTCGGGCAGTGGAAGGTCGATCTCGAACGGAAAGCCGCGTGAAATCCTCCCCCGCGAAGCGGGGGCGGACAAACGCGCCCCGCCCGCGGTTTTATCTGGTCACGCCCGTCCTCGGCGATGTGGCCGCATTCATGCGCGACCTCGATGCGGTGCTGGCGGCCGGCGATGTCGCGGCGGTGCTGCTTCGTCTTGAAGACAGCGACGAACGCACGCTGATCAACCGCGCCAAGACCATCGCCGCCATCGTCCAGCGCCGCGACATCGCGCTGCTGCTCGACGGCCGTCCGGAGGTCGCCGCCCGCGCCGGCGTCGACGGCGCGCATTTGACCGGTACCGAAGCGCTGATCGCCGCGATCGGCACGCTCAAGCCCGATCGCATCGCCGGCGCTGGGGGTTTGCGCAGCCGTCATGATGCCATGCTCGCGGGCGAATCTGGCGCCGACTACGTCATGTTTGGCGAGCCGGACCGCCGAGGCAACCGCGCGCCATTCGAAGCCATACTGGAGCGCGTCAGATGGTGGGCGGAAGTGTTCGAGCCGCCATGTGCGGGTTATGCCGCAAGTCCCGACGAGGTCGCCCTGCTCGCACAGGCCGGCGTCGATTTCGTTGCGCTTGGTGATTGGATATGGACGCACCCGACAGGACCGGTTGGCGCGCTCGAAACGGCAAGTACTGCGCTTGCCGCGCCGGCACGGGAGCGGGCCAATGATCCCCATGGCGCTTAGGATCCCTGCGGCACTGGCGTTTGCAGCGATCCTCGCCGCGCCGTGGCCGGCATCGGCACAGAGCTCGGAGACGCCGCCGGCACAGTCCGGACCTGCTCACCACAAGCCGCATGACAAGGCCGACAAGCCGGCGGCAACAAAAAGCGGCCCGCAGACGACGCCGGCGCAGACACCTCCGAGCGGCAAGTCCCGCGCCAGCGGCGCCCCGCTTGATCTCGCTTACGGCGCATTCCAGCGCGGCTATTTTCTGACTGCGTTTTCGCTAGCGACCGATCGCGTCAATCAGAAGAGCGACGTGAAGGCGATGACGCTGCTCGGCGAACTTTATGCCGCCGGTTTAGGCGTGCCGCAGGACGATAAGCGGGCGGAAGAATGGTATCGGCTCGCGGCCGCCCGCGGCGACCGCGAGGCGATGTTCGCGCTGGCAATGTTCCGGTTGCGCGGCCGCGCCGGTCCGCGCGACCGCGAGGCGAGCGCCAAATGGCTTGCCGCCGCCGCCAAGCTCGGTCATGCGGTCGCCGCCTACAATCTGGCGCTCCTTTACATGGAAGGCCAATTGTTTCCGCAGGATTTCAATCGGGCCGCCGAACTCCTTCGCCAGGCGGCTGACGCCGGCAGCCCGGAAGCACAATACGCGCTGGGCACCTTCTACAAACAGGGACGCGGCGTTCCCAAAGACCCGCGCGAAGCGGCGCGGCTGTGGTCCTTGGCCGCGCTTGCCGACAATGTCGACGCCGAGGTCGAGTACGCTATCGCGCTGTTCAACGGCGACGGCGTCGCCAAGAACGAAGAAGCCGCGGCGGCATTGTTCCGCAAGGCGGCGCTGCACGGCAGCGCCATCGCCCAGGACCGCCTTGCCCGCATCCTCGCCGACGGTCGCGGCGCGCCGAAGAATCCGACCGAAGCGACGAAGTGGCACCTCATTTCCAAAGCGCGCGGCGAAACCGATCTGCCGCTCGACGATTTTGTAAATAGTCTCGATCCGGCGACCCGCGCCGCCGGCGAGAAGGCGGCCAAGCCCTGGCTCGACCCGCTCAAACGCCCGCGGTCGTAGCCGTCGTCGCAGGCTTGCCGCCCCGGGACATTGAGATAGACTGATGACAATGCTCGTAAAACGCGAGCGGGCCCAAATCTCCCAGGGAGGAACATAATGAAAAGGCTTGAGAACAGCGCGCCAGCGATCACGGCGCTGACCTCTGCTGTCGTTCTTGCCGCCGCCGCATTCGCGACGCCCGCTTGCGCGCAATCGAACGGGCCGATCAAGATCGGAATCATTGCTGAGGCACAGGCGGTCGCCGGCTCATCGATCCCGCTCGCCGCGCAGCTTGCCGCCGACGAGATCAACGCCGCCGGCGGCGTCGACGGGCGCAAGATCGAGATCGTGTCCTACGACAACCACTCGTCCGCCGCGGAATCGGTGCGGGCGTTCCAGCGCGCCGTCAACGAAGATCACGTCAACGCCGTGATCGCGAGCTACGTCAGCGAAGTCGTGCTCGCACTCGAGCCGTGGACCGGCCGGCTGAAGACGGTGATGGTTACGCCGGGCGCCGCTTCCGACGTCATCACCCAGAACATCGCCAAGGATTACGACCACCTCAAATACACTTTCCACGGCTATTCGACCTCGACCAGCATCGCCGATGCCGCCTGCGACGCGGCCAAAGATCTTCTCGTCAAAGACCTGAAAATGAAGAGCGCCGTCGTCATCAGCGAAGACGCCGCCTGGACCACACCGCTCGATGTCGAATATCTGAAATGCCTGCCGCAGATCGGGCTCAAGGTGCTCGATCACATCCGCGTCTCGCCGGATACCACCGACTTCACGCCGATCTTCAACAAGATCGAGGGCCAGAAGCCGGACGTGATGATCACGGGCATCTCGCATGTCGGCGTGCAGCCGACGGTACAGTGGAAGCAGCAGGAAGTGCCGATCCCAATGTTCGGGGTGTCCTCGCAGGCGTCCAATTCCAGCTTCTGGCAGGACACCAACGGCGCGGTCGAGGGCGTGCTCTATCAGGCCTTCTCGGGGCCCGATGTGGCGGTCACACCAAAGACGCTGCCGTTCGTCGCGGCGTTCAAGAAGCGCTTCGGCAATTTCCCGTCCTATTGCGGCTACACCGCCTATGACGAGGTCTACTATCTCGCCGAGGCGTTCAAGCGCGCCGGCTCGGACGATCCCGACAAGCTCGTCGAAGCGCTGGAGAAGACCGATTACGTCGGCACCATCGGCCGCGTGCAGTTCAAAGGCAGGGAGACGCCCTATCCGCACGCGCTCAAAATCGGCCCCGACACCATCACCGGCTTGATGCTGCAATGGCAGAACGGCAAGCAGGTCAATCTGTGGCCGGCGAATGTCGCCAATGGCAAGCTGAAATTTCCGAACTTCATCAAGCTCGGCGCGGCCAATTGATCAAACCTGATCGGCCGCTCGTTCGCGTTCTTTCCGGCCCGCGCCCGCGGGCCGGAAGATTGTTTGGATGCGCCCGATGCTGTTCTGGCAAATCCTGATCGACGGTTTTGCAATCAGTTCGCTGTACGCGCTCGGCGCGACCGGTTTTGCTCTCATCTTTGGCGTTTCCGGCGTTCTCAACCTCTCCCACGGCGCGCTGATGGTCACCGCGGTGGTCGCCGCCTGGGCCGCCGGCAACGATCTGCATGTCGGCGCCTATACCGGCGCGGCGATCGGCGTGGCGGCGGGATTTGTTGCAGCCCTCGTCACCTACTTCGTCGTAGTGCGGCCGCTGCAGGGCTCGCGCAAAATCCGCGAGGAAGAGAAAGAAATCTTCATCCTCACGGCGACGCTCCTTTGGGGCATAATGATCCAGGAGCTGATCGCGTACCTCTACACCAACAATGCCAAGACGGTGGCCCCGATCGTCGCCGGCGTGGTCTCGATTGTCGGAGTCCGTACGCCCGCCAACGAAATTTTCACTGCAGTCGTGTGCTGGCTCACGATCGGGCTCCTGTGGCTCCTGGTCAACCGGACCCGCGCCGGCAAGGTGCTGCTGGCCGCGTCGATGAATCCGCGCGGCGTGACGCTCCTTGGTGTCGAACTCTCGCAGGTCTACATCGCCATCTGGGCGATTTACGGCATCCTCGCCGGCATTGCCGGCGTGCTGCTCGGCATGTTTCTCGGCGTCTCGTCCTACAGCGTCGGGCCGCTGACCGCGAGCGCGTTCGCCATCGTCGTGCTCGGCGGCCTCGGCAGCGTCTCCGGTGCGCTGATCGCCGCCTACGTGGTCGGTTATCTGGAAACCATCACCGCCTATCTGATTTCGCCGGCGTATCGCACCATTCCCGCGCTCCTACTCCTGGTAGCGGTAATGTATGTGAGCCCGCGCGGTCTCCTGGGACGCCGCTAGATGCATTCGCTCTCCACCGCACGCGTGCTGCTGATTTCGCTCGGCGTCGTGGTGCTGGCGTCGTTCCTGCCGCTCGGCGTCTCCGGTTACATTCTCGGCCTCCTCACCGTCGCGTATTATTTCGGCGTGTTCGCGATGGCCTGGGATCTGCTCTTCGGCTTCGCCGGCGAAGTCAATTTCGGGCCGACCTTCCTGATCGGCGTCGGCGCCTACACCGCAGGCATTCTCGATAATCTCTATCAGCCGCCGATCTGGCTCTGCCTCGTTGCCGGCGCGCTCGCAGCCGTCATCGGCGGCGTCGTGCTGGCGCTGCCGGCGCTGCGCGTGCGCGGGCCCTATTTCGGGCTGACGACGCTCGTTGCCGTGCTGATGCTGCAAAACTTCATCGTCGTCGCCGCCGGGCTGACCGGCGGTGAAATCGGCCTCACCGTGCCCGACGTGATTTCGATCAGCGACAAGGTCAATTACGAGATCGCGCTGTGGTTTATGGCCGGGAGCGGCGCGATCCTGTTCGCGCTGGCGCGCTCGCCGGTCGGGATGATCCTGCAGGCGAGCGGCCAGGATGCGGTGCAGGCCGGCGCGCTCGGCTTCAACGTCACCAAGCACAAGCTCGCCGCCTTCATCATCAGCGCCTTCTTCTCCGGATTGGCCGGCGCGCTGCTGATCTTCTATCTCGGCACCGCCTCGGTGACGACGCTGGTCGACATCACCGTCGGCGTGCAGATCATCATCGCCGCGGTGATCGGCGGCCGCCGCACCATCCTCGGCGCCGTGCTCGGCGCGATCTTTCTGATCGCCATGAGCGAACTGCTTCGCCCGCTTGGGGATCTCTCGAACTTCATCGTCTTCGCGCTCGCGCTCGGCGTGGTGCTGTTCTTCCCGAGCGGCTTCTTCGGCCTCATTACTCGCACGAAGGAAAGCGCGTGACCGAGCCGGCCGCCGCTGCCCTCCTCGACGTCAGCGGCCTCACCAAGCGCTATGGCGGCCTGGTCGCCGTCAAGGACATGGCGCTGCAACGTCCACGCCGGCGAAATCCTCGGCCTGATCGGCCCGAACGGCTCCGGCAAGTCCACGGTGATGAAGCTCATCATGGGGATCGAGCGCCCCGATGCCGGCGCGGTCCGCATCAACGGCACCGACGTCGCCGGCTGGCCGTCGCACAAGATCGCCCGGCTCGGCGCCGGCATCGTGTTCCAGCATTCGCGGCCGCTGCACCGGCAGACCGTGCTGGAAAACATCAAGCTCGCGCTGCTGCCCGACAAACTCACGCATTTGTTCGCCGACCCGCAAACCGATGCGCGCGCCCGCGCCATCGCGGCACGCGTCGGCCTTGGCGACGTACTCGACCGCCGCCCCGCCACCCTGCCGTTCGCCGATCTGCGCAAGATCGAAATCGCCAAGGCGATTGCGCGCGATCCGCAAGTGTTGCTGATCGACGAGCCGTTCGCCGGCCTGACCGCGAAGGAGACCGAAGCCTTTTCCGATCTGATCTGCGAGCAGCGCGACGACGGCCGCGCCGTGCTGCTCGTCGACCACAACGTCAAGAGCGTCGCCCGCCTCGTCGACCGGGTTATCGCCATGTATGTCGGCGAGCGCATCGCCGAAGGCACCGCCGAAGAAGTGATGCGCGACGAGAAAGTCCGCCGCGTCTATCTCGGCGGCAGCATCGAGACCACGGCGCGGCCGGAAGCCTCGTTCCGCGATGCCGCGACGCCGTTTCTCGCCGTCGACAAGGTCAGCGTGCAATACGGCAAGGCGCAGGCTCTCCAGGACGTGTCGATCCACGTCCACGCCGGCGAATTCGTCTCAGTCGTCGGGCTCAACGGCGCCGGCAAGACCACATTGTTCAACGCGATCTCGGGCTTCGTGCCCTATTCCGGCGACATCCGCCGCGAGGGCGCAACGCTGCGCACCTCGACCGCCGCCGCGATCGCCCGCGGCGGCATCGTGCAATGCCCCGAAGGCCGCGAATTGTTCACCGATATGACGGTGCGCGAGAACCTCGATCTCGGCGGCCAGCATCTGCCGCCCGGCGACAGCGCCAAACAGATCGGCTGGCTGTTCGACCTGTTTCCGATCCTGCGCGAGCGCCAGAAGCAGGCGGCCGGCACGCTGTCCGGCGGCGAGCAGCAAATGCTGACCATCGCGCGTGCGCTGATGATGAAACCAAAACTCCTTATCCTCGACGAGCCGACGCTCGGGCTCGCGCCCGTTATCCTCGAGCAGCTGTCCAAGGCGCTAGAAAGCTTACGGCTGACCACCGACATCACGCTCTTGCTCGGCGAGCAGAACGTCACCTTCGCGCTGCCGCACGCCGACCGCGTCTACGTCCTCGAACACGCCCGCATCGTCTGGGAAGGCGAGCCGACACGTTTCGCGGCGGAAGCGGGAACGGGATATTTATAAGATTCGGCCACGCAACCCGGCCTTCTCGCAACGGACCGACACCAAACAACAACTCGTGCAGCGAAATGGAAGGTGACGCGTCATGAGTATTGCAGAAATGGCTGGATATCTCGCCGCCGGCTTGGTCTTCCTGACTTTCTATATGAAGACGATGATTCCCTTGCGAGTGATCGGAATCTGCAGCAATTGCATGTTCATTTTATACGGGGCCCTCGACGGCCTGTATCCGGTCTTGGTCCTGCATTTAATACTGCTGCCGCTTAACGGCCTGCGCTTGCGCGAGATCCTGCGACTGACGAAGGAGGTGCGCCGGGCCGCCCAGAGTGATCTTAATATGGACTGGCTCAAACCATTTACCTCAGCGCAGCTGGTCAAGAGCGGCGATGTGCTGTTTCGCAAAAGCGAAGCCGCCGATGCGATGTTTCTTGTCGTTTCAGGCCGCTATCGTCTGACCGAGCTCGGAACGGATATTTTGTCGGGAGAACTCGTCGGCGAGCTCGGCCTGTTTGCGCTGGACAAGTCGCGGACATTCACGCTGGAGTGCACCGAGGATGGCGAATTAATGAAAATCAGCTATGAACAGGTGAAGCAGCTTTACTACCAGAATTCGCAATTTGGATTCTATTTTCTCCAGCTGATCAGCCGACGGCTATTCGAGAACATTGCGCGGCTCGAACGCGAACTGGCCACACGCAATGCCACCTGTTCGCCGCGCGAAATTGGAGGCTCGGCATCTCCGACATCCCACTAGCGGAAAAATGCTGCCTTCAGTCCGCTGGAAATTGCAGTTCCACCTTGAGACCCGGCGCGTTGTCAAATAATTTGACGCGCGCGTGATGAACCCGCGCCACAGCGGCGACCAGACTGAGCCCCAGCCCGTTGCCGGGAGTACGTCGGCTGCGCTCGAGCCGATAAAAACGCCTGAAAACGCGCTGATGCTCATCCTCGGGAATTCCCGGGCCGTCATCGGAGACCGAGATCATGGCGCCGCTATCGCTTTGATTGAGCTCGACCGCCACCTGCCCCGCTTCGCGGCCGTGTTTGATCGCATTGTCCACGAGATTGGCAACCGCGTCGAACAACAGGTCGCGGTCCCCGGTAATGCGCACCGGCCGGTCCCCCGTCACCTTGACGCGTACATTCTTGCTTTCAGCCGTTGCGTCGAAAAGCTCCACGACTGATTCGGCGATCTCCACCAAATCCGCGGCGCGGAATGCCGCGGCACGCGTAGCAGTCTCTATCTGTGAGATGCGTATCAACGACGAAAACATGCGCAAGACGTCATCGAGATCCGCCATCGTATCGGCAATAAGGAGTTGGTCGGACCCGGATTCGCGGGCTCCGGCATAAGCCTGCTCCAACCGGCCACGCATCCGCGTCAGCGGGGTGCGCAGATCGTGTGCGACATTGTCGGTCGCTTGCTTTACCTCTTCCATCAGCAGTTCAATCCGGTCAAACATCGAATTGAGATTCTCGGCCAATCGATCCCATTCGTCTCGTGAGCCGCGCAGCGGTACGCGCTCGCCCAGACCGCTCTGCATGATGCCGCGGCTCGTGGCATTGATCGATTCGATCCGCCCTACCGTGCGTCGGGTGATGGTGAGCGCCACGGCAACCGCAATAACGAGTATGAGCGAGCTGACCAGCGCCAGCGCAAGATAGATCCGTCTCGCAACTTGATCCAATTCGCTGACGTCTTTTCCGACCAGCAAATGAGAGCCGTCCGGCAGTGTCGCGTAAGCCGCCCGCAACGAAGTTCGATCGGCCGTCTCCGGATGCGGCTCGGCCTCGAAGCTGCGCCACCCTGCCGCGGTCTACCAATAGTGGCGGCCAACGCGCCAGGTTGCCAACGACTGGAGCGAACGATGGGTCCACCAACAGAACTACGCTGTCTTCGAAACGCTTATCGGCGACGAATTTTTTGATCGCAGCAATCAGCCCGTCGCGCCCGGAGGTTTCGTACGCCGACACTAGAACTGCCCGGTCAGTTTCGATAGCGCGATCGAGCCGCTTTATGAAATACGACGCCGTCGAGAAATAGACGTAACCGAAGAGGGCAAAAACGATCGCGCCGAAAACCGCAATGAAGATCAGCGCTCGTTTGAACGTGGATGAGCGTAAGGTCTCAGCGAGGAGCACGGACGCAAAATCCCACGCCGCGAATTGTATGGATCAGCGGATAAGAGCGCTGACTGTCGACCTTGCGGCGAACACGCCCGACATAGACGTCAATTACGTTGGTCGTCGGATCGAAGTTGAGTTCCCAGACGTGTTGAAGCAGCATTGCGCGCGGCACAACCTGACCTTCGTTGCGAACGAGGTATTCGAGAACCTGGAACTCCCGCGGCAATAGTTCGATTTCCTTTCCACCGCGATTAACCTTTCGCAACACGAGATCGAGCTCAAGATCGCCGACCCGCAGCACGGTCTCTTTGACGACGGTCGTGCTGCGTCGGGCCAGAGCCTCGATACGCGCCAACAGCTCCGCGAATGCAAACGGTTTGACCAGATAGTCGTCTCCGCCGCTGCGAAGGCCGCGCACACGATCGTCGAGCTCCCCAAGAGCGCTCAGGATCAGGGCGGGCGTGCCAATCCCGGCCTCACGCAAATGCCGAATGATGCCAAGGCCGTCGATACCGGGAAGCATGCGATCAATCGTCATCACGGCGTACTCCTCGGAAAGACCAAGCTGCAGCCCGTCGTTGCCATTGAGAGCCAGGTCGGCGTGGTAGCCGCGCGTCCCAAGGAATTCTACGAGTTGCCGCGCTGTTTCAGGATCATCCTCGATGACGAGGATCCGGCGCCGGGCTCCCGTCATGCTCTCGATCTCCCAATCGATTTCCGGGGAGGCATCAATAGCACAAACTGAAAGTTTAAAAACTGACTCACATGTCAGAACTCGACACTGACTTCTCTGTCAGAAACTGGCGCCGTATTCATTTGAGTGTTCTGATTTGATCGTCTATCGCGATTTCAGGGCACGTTGGAAGCGCTGTTGCGCCTTTGTGGTTGGAGGCTTGTAATGATCCGTAGAACCCTCATTGCCGTCATCGCTGCGACCGTTATCAGTACGGTAGGTGCTTCGGCCATGCCTGCCGACATGAACATGATCAAAGCCGCGACTGCTGCGAGCGAGCCGCTGCAGGACGCGCGGTGGGGCGGGTGGCACCGGTGCTGTTTCGCGTTCCGAGGCCACTTCGCCTTCCATCGGCATTTTTTCTTCCGACGCCACTTCGCATTCCATCGGCCGTTTTTCTTCCGGCGCCACCGGGCCTTCCTTAGAGACCGCGTTGTTATTCGCGTCCATATCTGACGCGGTGGCGCGCCTTATTCGAGTTGCTGTTGCGGGCGCTTCGCCCGACCGTAGAGGTGCGCGTTATCTGGTCAGCGATTGGGGGCTAACTGGCCCCCAAAGGCCGCCCTCCGCGATCTAAATTTTTCATCAGCCCCGCGGCCGAGCCGGGGCGAGAAGTCGCGACTGGCAAGCTCTGTCAAGTTGACGATTGGAGAAGATCGCCCGTTAGCGTCGAGAAGAGGACCGGCACAGAGCGAGGGCGTCCGCGGACATCCAACCGCGACCCAGTGCATCCTTCAAACCGATTTCTACCCGTTATCACAAATGGCAATGGTGGCAGTGGTGCCCCATGCCGGGCATCGCAAGCCTGATGTTATCCGCATCCTGCCCGCTCTTCGGACTGTCCGGGAAAACAGTCGGTATCGCCGAACCCTGGTGGCTCGACAGCAGCTTCTCCGCCACAGCAAGATCGAGCTGCCTATGGTCGGCCTTGTAAGCCTGATGTGCGCCCGCAACGGTTACGCCAAAGGCAACCGCGACGGCAGCAAACGAGATGCGAATGAGCATAAATTCTCCTCCGTATCACCTGATCACGCGATCACCTGATCACGCGTATGCGTCCGCGCCAGCAAAACGCCGAGATCGCCGATGTAAACTCCGTCGCCGCCGGATTTACAACTGACATCTTTTTTACTTTCCTGACAAATAAGTCAGTTTCTGACAAATACGTCAGTTCCAAAATTGTCGGCGATGTTTCTCGGCACTCTGGTTACAGGCGACGGAACCCGCTTTGCAGCAGTGGCGACTGTTTTCCGAGGCTGCCTGTTGGGTCAGTTCGGGGCGCGGCGCCGTTAAGGCCTGCGAGCGTGTGCAAAAAGCAGTTATGAATCTAAAGCGTTCATTAGCTCTAGATCATCAAGAGACTTTGGTCGTGATCCGCGCCATTGGAGTTTTCGCAACAGCCGTCGTTAAATAGAGGGCGTCATGTAAGTTCGGACGAACTGGCTCCGCGGTGATTTTCTTAGTTCGCGCTTCTTTCCGACACTGACATGAGGAGAAAGAAATGCATAAGGGTGTTTTGACGGTCGCGGTCGTCGTGGCGCTGACTGCAAGTGCGCTTGATCGGTCGTCGGCGATGCCGACGATGGCGACCGGCGCACTCAAAGCACCAGCTTCGGCGAGCTCACGCGTTGAAAGAGCCGGATACTACTACTGGGGCTATTACTTTCAGCCTGGTGCGCGCTACGACTATTATCGGCCATATGTCTACGATGGGTTTTACCGGCCCAGCTATGGCTATTACAACTATTACCAAACATACGGATGTTCTTACTTTCCGGATCAATACTGCACTTACAACCACTGGCCGCCGTTCTTTTTCCCTGGCTTTTGGTAGCCGGGCCGCGGTTGGCGAGGCTGGCATAACGACAGGGCTTTCATCGGTGCTTTTGGGTAGTTGGCCAGTCAACTAAGGCGCGCCGAAAAACGGCTAGGCCACGTCGCAATCCGAGACTATCTTGCCGCATGAGCAAATCCGCCAAGATTTCGCGTAACTTTCAAGATTAAGCGGATCGCCGAGGATGATTGGCAATTCGAAGCCAACTATCCCGGCGCCGAGATTCGCTACATCAAGGGCTTCAAAAGCAAAGTCGAGGCCGACGAGTGGCTCGGCGGCACGGAGCCGTCCACACATGGCCCTTTGCGTCATTCGCGACCTGTCGGCGATTTGGTCGCTTGCGGGGAATAGCAGACATTGAATCGCACCAGCACCTAATGGCTCGGTAGCGATTGACCCAGCAGCGACATTGTCCGGCGTTTTATGTTGCAGCGCGAAGCGAGTTCTCAGCTCTATCAAAACATTTGCTTGAGCCGGTACGATGCAGTCTCCTCGGCAGCAGGAGGGTGGCCCGTTAACGGTGCCCCTCCGTTTTCCCTCCCGGACGCCGGCGACAGCATCGCGGTTCGTCTGTCAGCCCCCGGGGCCGTCCGTCATGATGTAGCCCATCAGGTCGCCCACGTTGTGCTCCAAATCTCGGATGATGTCCTTGACGAGGTCTCCAATCGAGATCACGCCCACGACCTTGCCCGCGTCCAGCACTGGTAGATGGCGAAAGCCGCGCGCAGACATCATTGCCATGCAGCCTTCCAGTTGGTCGTCCGGCTTGACCGTCACCGGGTCGCCCGTCATCACTTGGCCCACCGGAGTTTGCTTCGCATCGAGCCCGGGCAGCAGCACTTTTATGGCGCAGTCACCCTGGGTCACGATACCGACCAGTACGTCGTCGTCGATGACCAGCACCGACCGGACCCGGTTGTCGCGCATCTGGCGCAAGGCTTCGACGACCATGTCGCCGGAACGAACATGGATCAGGGCGCCACTCTTCTGGGCCAGAGCGTCTTTGACCGTGTTCATCGAGTTCCTCTCGTGAGCCCTGTCCTGGCCCGCCTAAGTGGTACGCATTGAAGGTTAGAGCCGGCTCGTTCAGCATCGACCATAATCTAGCTCACTACGCGGCTATTAATCGAGGGGCTGGGCTCGTTCGCGTCGATCTCTTCCTTTGCTGACCCGGAGCGAATTGTCAGCTGCACTTAATCTCGTAGCTAGTCGTCATTCAGTGGCCCGAAGCGGGCATGCGCGATTGAAGTCTCCCGTGGCGCAACATGATTGTTTACCCCATTTCCCTAACCGCCGATCTCTGCTGTAATCACAAACATCGTCGGCGTGGTTCTGAACCTTTGGGGGAACAATGCGACGACGCGATTTCATCAAAGGCCTTGCTGGTTCAGCCATTGCGTGGCCGCTCGCCGCACTAGCACAGCAATCTTCGCAGATACGCCGGGTTGGCGTGCTTATGAATTTTCCTTCGGCCGACCCGGAAGGTCAGGCGCGTATGGCTGCGTTCAAGCAGGCATTATCAAAGCTAGGATGGATTGAAGGCGGAAACTTGCACACCGAAATTCGGTGGGCAGGTGACAATCCTGATCTTTATCGCCGATATGCAGAGGAGTTGGTCGCTCTGACGCCAGACGTTATCTTAGCGTCAGGCGGTCAGAGCGTGGAGGCATTGCAGCGCGTCACTCGCAGTATGCCAATCATATTCGCAAATGTCATTGACCCAGTTGGCGAGGGCTTCATTACTAGTCTGTCACGACCGGGAGGCAACACTACCGGCTTTGTCGCATTCGAGTACAGCATCGCCGGAAAGTGGCTCGATTTGCTTAGAGAACTTGCACCTGCGGTGAAGCGAGCAGCTGTTCTTCGCGATCCGAGCTACGCAGCCTGCATCGGTCAATTCGCCGCAATTCAATCGGCAATATCGTCTTCCGGCGTGGAGTTAAGCGCAGTCGATGAACGCGACGCCGGCGAGATCGAACGCGCAATTACTGCATTCGCACGGGAGCCAAATGGCGGCGTGATTATAACGGCAAGTTCCGCGTCAGTAACTCATCGTAACTTTATTATTTCGTTGCTGACGCGGTACCGATTACCGAATGTCTACCCGTTCAAATACTACCCCACGGGCGGCGGTCTTTCCTCATACGGGCCGAAGCCGACTGAGTATTACCCGCCCGCCGCCGGTTATGTTGATCGCATCCTAAAAGGGGAGAGGCCGGCCGACCTACCGGTGCAGGTCCCTACCAAGTATGAGTTGGTCATCAACCTGAAAACCGCTAAAGCACTCGGCCTCAACGTGCCGCAGACGTTGCTCACTCGCGCCGACGAGGTGATCGAATAGCCCGCGATTTTTGCTGCGACGCACTTGGTCCGGAAATGGCCCATAGCGACATTTCGATGCGCCGCAGATTCCGGTCGCTATCGGGGCAACTGCGGACATCGCGTAAGCCGCACCACAGGCCGTCACCGGTGACGGGACAATCGCTCTTGACTTTCGTCTCCATTTCGGGTATATGATTCAAAGAATCTCGCTCACCGAGGACGCCTGTCGCGAAGGTATTCCGAGAGGTGGAGCGAGTGCGGTGCCCGCGCGCGGAACGATACACTCCGCTCTCGGGCAGCTTCGGGCATCATCTGACCGGCACTACGACCGGTCCGGGAGGTGCGTTCCCTGGACTGGGACAGGCGGGCGCGGGTAACGCCCGTGTAAGAACGCGAGGTCCTTTGCTCCCCGGTTGGAGCGACCGTTCAGGATCGAACGTCCTGCCACGTCCCAGGAAGCCTGGCCTGGAGCTGCGCCCAAGGGCCGAAAGCCCTGACGGTAAGAGCCGTGGTGGAACGCCGATAGGCGAGCGCACCCGCTGGTGCGCGCCGCGCATCGCGAAGATGCGGAGGTTGGAGAACACGTCTGTCGGCGTTCCGCTTCCTTTTTTCTTTCGTCATTGCGCTTCGTAGGGTGGGTAGAGCGAAGCGAAACCCACCGCTCAGCATGGTGGGTTACGCTGCGGAGCTTGTCATCGGGCCGGCCACTTCGGGCCGGACCCGTTGGCGGCTAACCCACCCTATGTTTCGCAAAACTCGGGCGCGAGCGCGTCGCGGGAACGATGTTGCATGTTCACCTCTCCCCGCGCGCGGGGAGAGGTCGAGCGGAGCGAGGGTGAGGGGGCCTCTCAGCGAGTTCTGAGCGCTGCAATTCTGAGCCCGGCGGAGAGGCCCCCTCACCTGAGCAACCGGCGACATAGGTAACAGTTCTGACGGGCGACATGGGTAACACATTTCTGGTTTTGTTCAGCTCTGTTGTTGCTGTTGCGACTGTGGACCCTGTGGGCAACGCGCAGCGTTGTCCACAAGTCCACAGACTGTTTGTTTGGGTTTGCGCAGGCGATCGCCACGATGCGCGATGACGCCAAGCATGATCGGTCCGTAACAGACGGTCCAGCTGGCCTCGTCGTTTTCAATCAGTCCAACCGGCTCGCCGATCAGCGCCGCGCTGACGTAGACCGTATTGCCCTGCCATCTGATCTCGCCGTTATGGCGCACCCGCCGGACCGCATGATCGGCTCCATAGTTCGGCTCCCGCAGGATTCCGTCGAAGCGTCGCGGCGAGGCGGCGTAATGCTTGGCCGGCGTGTCATTGCCGAGCGCCTGGTGCGGCCGTTCGTTGTTGTAGAGGTGCTGGAAGCAGCGCAAGCGCTGAAGCTGTTCGCGCAGGCTACGCGCCGGCGGCGTGGCCGTGTCCTGCAACAGCGTCAGATGCAGCCGCTCCAGGCGGCCGTTCTGCTGCGGCTTGCCGGGCGCGATGCGCTCGGGCACAACGCCGGCCTTGATCACCTTGACGGAGAGCCGCGACAGTCCGCCGGCGCCGCACGAGGCAAACGGCGAGCCGTTGTCGGAGCGCAGCCGCTGCGGCAGGCCGAACTCGCGGAACGCCGCGTCAAGCACCGGCCACACATGCTCGGCATCGGGGCGCGCCATCGCCTGGCAGCGCAACAAATAGCGGCTATGGGCATCGCTCAGCGTCAACGGCTCGCAACGCGCACCGTCGCCGGTGACGAACCAGCCCTTGAAGTCGATGCACCACACGTCATTGGCTGCTGCGCATTGCGCAAACGGCGCGCTCGAGGGCGGGCTGCGGCGGCGCAGACGGCGCTTGACCGTCAGGCCCTCGCGATCAAACAGCTCTCCGATGCTGCTCGATGCCGGCCACCGCGTTCGCGGCCGGTGCTCCTCAAGCCAACTGCGTACCTTCAGCGGCCCCCAAGTCGGATGCGCCCGGCGCACCGCAATGCACTGTTCGGCGATCTGCTCCGGCAGCGCTTGCGGATGATGCCGCGGCGCCCGCGAACGGTCCCGCAGCCCCTCGATGCCTTCTTCTCGATAGCGCTCAAGCCATTTGTAACCAATCCGCCGGCTCACCCCAAAGCTCCGACAGATCGCCGCAAACGCCTCACCCTCGTGCTCAACCGCCATCACAAAGCGCATCCGCTCTTCCATGGCACAGGTCTTTCTCCAAACCATCGGCAGGGCCCTCCCCGCCGATCAGTTGACCTGTTACCCATCTCGCCGGTCTATTCTGTTACCCATGTCGCCGGTTTGGACCACCCCAACCCTCTC
>CAWHPC010000020.1:197500-539759 GCA_963831165.1 uncultured Alphaproteobacteria bacterium | reverse complement strand
CAACCGACAGGCCCACGGCATGGCTGATGACCGCCTTTTCCTCTGGCAGAAGCTCGCGCGTAGGGATGCCACTAGCGTCCTGCATGTGGCTCAACCCCAGTAGGTCTTGGGCCGTTGAGCCGCTCGTACAGGCCGCGAGCGATAGCCCAGCGGCCAATGTGGCCCACGCGGCTATAAATCCGCAACGGATCATTTGCAGCTGTGTCCCATCCGCCCCTGCGCCGCATCTTAGCCCTTGCGCAACCGGCGGAACAATCCGTCTGACATCGGGTGGTAAACACCGGGCTGGTAACTTGTTTGATCCGAAAAAATTTCCAGTCTCGGCCCGAAACCGAAGTGCCTAAGCGTCCGCTATGATCGCAATTGGGTGCAAAGCAGACGTAACGCAGACATCGCGAAAGTGACGCGAGTGACCCACAAGCGACATCCGCCCACCACAAGGCCGCGCTTAATCTTGAATGACCAGCGGCCGATTACCCTGGTCAGATTACCGTGTCTGTGCCAGGCATCAGCCGCGATGCAGCGCGCAAATCTTGTTGCCCGATGGATCACGCAGGTAAGCAAGATAGAGCTTGCCCGCGGTGCCTTCGCGCCAGCCGGGCGGGTCTTCGATGCTCTTGCCACCGTTGGCGACGCCGGCGTCGTGGAAAGCCCTCGCCTCCTCAGGGCTGACGCACGCGAAGCCGATGGTACCGCCATTGGCGTGCGTCGCCGGCCGGCCGTCGATAGGCTTGGTGATGCCGAACACGCCAGTCTTCGTGCGATAAAAGATGCGGCCCTTCGGATCGGCTTGGCCCGCCGGGAGTCCGATGGCGCCTAGCACGGCGTCGTAGAACTTCTTGGAGGCGGCGAGATCGATGGCGCCGACCATTACGTGTGTGAACATGCGTTGCTGTCCTTCTGTCAGAATCCGATTCGGGACTTCGCCTGGACCTCGGTAGCGGACTAGCTGCAATGTCTGGTGTGGTCCGCTAATCTTGACCCGGAGCGGACATCAGGCCGCCCTCGCTCCAGCGCCCCACAATTGCACGCTGGCTAGCCGCGCGCCCTCAACTAACGCGCCGAGTTTCGCCCAGGCGATGGTGGGATGGATCATCATACTGCCAGCAAAGGTCCCGAAGCCACAGTCTGCACCGGCGATCACCCGTTCACGTCCAACCACGCTGGCGTAGCGCAGGATGCGCTCGCACACGAGCTCGGGGTGTTCGACTAGGACAGTCGAATGGGTGATGACACCCGGGATCAGGATTTTATTTCGCGGCAGATCGACGTGTTTCCACACCTTCCATTCGTGCTCATGGCGCGGATTGGCTCCTTCAAACGAATAAGCGCCGGCTCGAATTTTGAGAATGATGTCGATGATGTCTTTCAGCTCCATGTCATTGATGCGCGGGCCCATGTCGATCGAGTAGCAGGTGTGGAACCGGATTTGTTCCTCCGGAATACCGCGCAATGCCCTATTGAGAGCTTCGACGCGCACTTCGGCCCATTTGCGGCAATCCTCGATCGACATAGTTGCATCAATGACATACTGAGTCACGAGCCGCGGATCGTCGATTTGCAGGAGTAACCCCGCGTCCGCGATCGCTTTATACTCTTCATGCAATGCGTCGGCGATCGCAAAGAGATATTCCTCGTCCGTTTTGTAGTGCCTGTTCCTGATCCAGAATTCGACATTGGATGGTGAAATAGCGGGAAGGAATGCCTCGCGGACGGTCAACTTGGCGAGCGCCGCTTTGAAAGTCCCGATGTCGTCCGCGACTTTTTGGCGTCCCTTGTAGGTGAGGGGTCCATCGCAAACGACGCGCTTGGCGCCTGATGCCGGACTAAGATTTAGTGAAGCTTCCCATGCATAGTATTCAGGAAACGATTTATTCTCGCGGGAGTCTTTCCACGGATTGCCGACAGGCTCTGCCGTGATAGTTACGCCGCCTAGCCGTTCGACGATGTAGCTTAAAAAGCTCGGTTTCGACATTTCGCCGTCGCTGATCACGTCGAGGCCCAGATCAGCTTGACGCTTTGCAATCGCTTCGACCGAGCGCTTCACTTCGGCGCTCAGCTCTTTTTCGTCGAAAGGTTGTCCGGCGGCCTTCGCCTTGATCAGCTTGAGCAATTCCGGCGGACGCGGCAGGCTACCTGCGTGGGTCGTAATGATGCCGTCTGTGCTGGATTTCATGGACGTTGCCTCCTCGTTCGTTTTTGTCCCTTATGCGCCCAAAGGGGGCGCCGGCCACTCCTGCATTTTTGTATTCTATTTTCGCCTTCAACCCATCCAAGGTCCCCAAGTCCCTCTTGAGGCCAGCAACTGGTAATGTCGCTTTGCTGTCGCTCAATGTCATCTGCTGGCCCCGTCGCGTCACTCGGTGCGGTGCAACGATATGTCCAGAGTTGGGCGTAAACCGGACCTGCCCGGCGCTCGCTGTAAACGACGTTGATGACCCAAAGCGGAAGTCGGCACGAGCGGCGCCAAAGCGATACTCGCTTGCCCCTCGGTAAGCACCGCCAGCCTCAGTACAGTCGATATTGTATAGTCAGGTCTGCAAACGAATGAAATTGACTGGTTATAGGCGCCGGAGGGATCAATCATGTGGCTTCGGGAACCGGTACTGATCCTCACAATCGCCGTCGCCGCCCTGGGGCTGTTATTCGCAATACGCCGGATCCTCGGAGAGACGTCGGCGACTTCATCAGACGGCCCAGCATCGAATCCGGAAGCCTCGCGTGGCAATGCTGGCGTCGTCGCCCCGCCGCCGGTGATCTTCCTAGGCTTTCTCGCACTTGCGGCGGTTCTCGAGGCTCTGGTTCCGAGCCCGACGGCCACTTCGTTTCCTTATGCCCGGTATGTTGCCGGCACGGTACTCTCCATCATCGGATTTCTCGTTGGTATCGCCGGCGCGGCCTGCGTGCTGTTACCACCAATATCTCGACGGACCTACCTACGACGGCGCTTGCAGTCGACGGCATCTACAGACGCTCGCGCAACCCGCTCTATCTCGCGATGACGCTCGTCTATCTCGGGCTTGCCATTGCGGCGGGAAGCGCTTGGGCAATCGCGCTTCTCATCCCGCTGCTGGTTCTAATGCACGTCGGTGTCATTTTCCGGGAAGAAGGGTATCTTGAGCAAAAGTTTGGTGACGCGTACCGTCAGTACAAATCACACGTGCGTCGATGGCTATAGCAGGACATCGCGTATCTCTGTTTGTCGGCTCCGCCGCGCCCTCATGTTGGGAGCAAACGAGCCGCCCTGTGCAAATGACCCATGAGCGACGTCGGTTCCGCAATGGACGCACTGCTGGCCGAGCCATAAGTTGCTCCGAGATTGGCCCTGGTGGCGTGTCACCTCTTTGAGCGAGGACAACATCGTGACTTCATTGTTAAGCGCACGGGCCAGGACTCTCAATGCGAAGGTCGCGGCGATTGCCTTGGCAGCGGCCTCATTCGTAATTCTGCTATTGTCGCATTTTGCGGCCCAATTATCGCCACTGCGGCTTCTGTCCCTGGCATTGGTCGCCTTCGCGATCTGGGCTTTTTGCGACGAGATGGGCATACATAAGCCGCTCAATCGCGCCGGCTTTGTCTTCTTCACACTCGCAATCCTTGCTAGGACACAGACTATTATTGGTGTCTCAAACGAGGTTCTGGCCCGGTACTATCTGCTGTATACAACCTTTATGTTGTCAGCGATCTTGCTGTGGTCTGTTGCATTTCTTCACAGGGAGCAAACGCTGAAAGTTCTCGGAACGGTGGGTATTGTAGGAAGCGTTGCTGCACTTACGTTATTGATTGCAGGGCATCTCGCAGTCGGGGCTGGAGCAATGCTCGGCATCGGGGCGATGCTGGCGGCAACGAATGGATCTGCGCTGACGGATCTCTCGTTCGTTTCACTCATTGAACGCATGTTTGGACTCTGGGGATATGTGACAGCGTGGCTGCTCTGGCGCGGTCATATTCAGCAGTCTCCGCCGGCGACTACTTAATTGATCGTCTGTTGTTCTTCCAAGGCGCTCGCCCGTACAAGCCACCGCCACGCTCCGATTACTGATGAGGAGACATAGGCTTTGTGCTGGCGGATGTCGCTGATGGCTCAAAGCAGACACGACGCGATGTCCAAGTTGAGTCCGCATTCGGGGGCGAGGCGGTGATGGGTCGGTATTTATAGCTGGTTCGAAACGATGTGCATCTCTAGCCCACCACCAATATTCTGCAATCTGTCAGTATGGCGACCACGGCGCGTAAATCATCGGCTATTGTCCATTCATGACTTCGGGTGACGCCAGATCAACCGCGAAGGCACCGAGGCTTCCCGGCCAGATCGTACTTGTCATGCAGGGTGGCGGCGCTCAGGGGGCCTATCAGGGAGGCGTCTACCAGGCGCTGCACGAAGCCGGGATCGAGCCTGATTGGGTCATTGGCACATCGATTGGCGCAATCAACGGATCAATCATCGCCGGGAACGCGATAGCGAACCGGCTAGAGCGGTTACGGCAATTCTGGTCGCACGTCGAAAGCCCGCCGCCCGGGATATTAGGGATGGTCGCGCCAGTGTTCGGGAGCCCGGCAACCGACCTCGCCACCCTGCTTAGCGGCGTGCCGGGCTTTTTTTCACCCAACGCCGCGTTCCTAAAAGGCATCGATGCGCCGGTCGGTGTCGAACGTGCCGCCATCTATTCCGTCGATCCACTTCGGAAGTTCTTGCCAGAGCTTGTTGACTTCGATCGTCTCAATTCGGGGAACCCGCGATTCACCCTTGGGCTGGTCGGCGTTCCGGACAGCCAGATGCGATACTTCGACAGCACCTACGGCAAAATTCGTCTCGATCACATACTTGGATCAAGCGCCGTACCGCCGACCTTTCCAGCGGTAAGGATCGACGGCAAAGCGTACTGGGACGGCGGCATTTATTCGAACACACCGGTTGAAGCCGTCTTCGACAACTCTCCGCGGCAAAGCTCAGTCATTTTCGCCGTGCAGATCTGGCACACACGCGGCCCGGAGCCCGAATCCGTTGCCCAGGTCTTCGCTCGCCAAAAGGACATCATGTTTGGTAGCCGCTCGAAGAGCCATATCGCGCGGCAAGCCGAACTTCACCGCATGCGGCATGTCGTTCGTACTTTGGTCCAGATGCTGCCCGAAGAGCAGCGGAATACGCTCGAAGTCCAAGAGCTCGCGGGCTACGGCTGTACGAGTGTGATGCATCTGATGGAAATCAACGCTGAACCGCTCGACGGCGAGACTAATTCTCGGGAATACGACTTCACCAAGGCTACTATCGAAGCGCGCTGGCAAGCTGGTCACGCGGACACACGCCGCGTGATCGCGCAGCGCCCTTGGGAAAACAAGATCGATCCCTCGGTCGGCGTGGCCGTGTACGCATCTGACAGCATTTAGACGATCGCCATGTCAAGCAGCCGCCTAAGTGTAGAGTCCACCGGTCCCGGACAGCTCGAATCCAAACGTTGCCCAGAGCATCACCTAACGCGGTGCAACAATACGCCTGTTGTTGGGCGCAAACCGGAAGTGGTCCAAAGCGCACTTGAAGCGATGCGATTGGACCCACAGCAGACATCCTAGCGCCAAGACCAGCGCGCGGCGCGCAAGACGTCGAGAGATGTTTCAATAGCTACTGAAATTATCGTGGGACCACTGTTCCCGCCGCAAAGCTCGCCACGAAAATCGCCACGAATGGCAGCCAGGTGCCGATGACGCTTCGGAACATTGCGTAACTGCGCTCGAACACTGGCGCGACAACAAGAGCGTCGAGTATGACCACAATCCATGTCATCACCGTTGCGCGCAGCAGTGAGCTAAACTCAGGAGCCAACCATTCGTGAAGCGCCGATAGCAAGAACGCAATGAGCGGGGCAGCAACCAGATGGACGCGCAACGCGGTGTCGAGAGTCCAAAGGCGGCGTCCAACCGCCATCACAGCGCCGCACCCACCCCAAAGCGCCAGCGCCAAACCGAACAAATAAACCCAATCCATGCGCGACCTTTCGCTTCAGATACATCACTCGCGGACCTCGCAAATGTCGCCTCGTGGCCCGAAACAGAGGTGACACAACCGCGTACGACGTTCACTTTATGGGCCCAAACCGAAGTGCTTAAACGTGCGCTATTTGGTCCGTTGTTGGGGGGAAAGCAGACACAACTCGGACATCGCGGAAGTGAAGCATCTGACCCGCAGCGAACATCGCTTCACCCGTTGATATAAATCAACGATTACCCGCTGCGATCCCGCATATGTCGCAAAGAATCTAATTGGCGGAGGCTTTTATGTCCACGCTTACCACTTACCTTGCGCGGCTCATCGGTTTGTCGGCAGCCCTGCTCGCAGCCGGCATTCTGGTGCGCGGAAACGCATTGATAATGGCTACGGTTGCCGATGGCCCAGTCATACTCGTCTATGCAAGTTTCAGTCTCGCAGCGGGACTCGCAATTATAGTCGGGCACAATGTCTGGTCCGGCGGTACCTTACCGGTGATAGTCACCTTGGTCGGATGGTTGATCTTCGCGAAAGGTCTGGCGCTCTTGCTGGTACCCGCTGAAACCTGGGCCCTGCTTCTCGAACGGATGCGATACAGTGAACATTCCTCGCTCTATCTCTTACCGGCCTTGATTATCGGGCTTTACTTGACCTACGCCGGTTTCTCAGCTCCGTCTCCGCATCCTAAATTTACATAATATCGAGCGATATCGTGCGCCTATACTCCCGGTCACCGATGTCGCCTTGTGGCCCTGAACGTCATTTGCTGCGAGACAGCAATACGTCTGAAATCGGGGCTAAAGCGGAAGTGCGTGACTTGCGCTCGAAACGTGCGGTTGACCCTCAGCGGAAGTCGTGGCTGCTCGCGAACGGGTGTCTGGTCGCGCAAGTGCACTAGCGAGTTATTAATATGCGCGTCCCAAACTGCTGCACAATGCAGACGATACTCCAACTCGATATTAGCGAGGAGACCACGGAGCGGTGCCAAAAGTGCGATGTTAGGATAATCATTGCGGCCATGACGCGCACCCGACTACCCTCGGTGCAGCGGCACAGTAACTCTGCGTCACGAACAGTCAGACCAAAACTTTAATGCCAGCCAGACCGGATCAGTAGCCCCACTGATCAAGCGTGGGCCACGCAATAGTCCGAAATTTCATTTATGTTTTTATTGTTTGCTTTAAGCCGGTCAAAGCCGGGGCTGGCTAAATGTCGGGCTGTCACAACTATCGGCAGGTGCACATGGCGCGCTTTTTCTTCGATTACAGGACGAAAGATCGATCGCTATACGACTACCGCGGGGACGAGTTCGAAAGGCCCGAGAGTGCGATCGAGTTTGCACAAGCGACTGCGCAGGTTTTGACAAACAGTCTATCTGGCGATTGGGTTGGTTGGTCGATTGAGGTGCGCAGTGCAGAAGGCAAGAGATTTGGTTCATTGACCATAGGGAATGCTGCGCCGATTGCAGCCTAGGTCCGCATACTCTGTTCGCATCAGCCACCCCTCGTGTGCTTCCCTTTGACAATGATCAAAGGCGACAAAGTAATCTTAGGAAGGCGGCGTAATGTCTCATAGTGGCCCTGCCGGTACCTGAGCCCCATCTTGAACCCGAGCAGATGATTGCGCGAGCACGAGCGCTGCGCCGGATGGTAAGATTGGATTGTCAAGGCAGGTGATGGCCTCGGCGTTACTCGTTTCTTCGGGCAACTGGGTTGACAACGTCGGAGGGTTTAGGCTTTTCGGCGATTGCATGGCACGTGCTTTTGAGGAAACGCCCCTATGGGAATCAAACTGCACTATCATCCGCTTTCAACATATTCGCGCAGAGTCCTCATCGCACTAGCCGAAAAGCAGATCCCGCACGAGCTCGTCGTCGTCGACATGGCGGCGGGCCAACATCGCCAGCAACCCTATTTGTCGCTCAACCCCTATGGTCGCGTGCCGACGCTAGAGGGGGATGATTTAGTACTCTTCGAGTTCGACCGCGATCCTCAACTATCTAGAGGCGATACGGCCGGCCCCACCCTTGGTGCCGGCCGATGCGCGCGGCCGTGCGCTGGTCGACATGCACATGAAGCTGTGTGACTTGCAGCTTACCCGCCACTCCGGAACCATCATTTTTCCCAAGCGCTTCCTGCCCAAGGAACGATGGAACACTGCCGCAATGGCCGAGGCAAAGGCAGAGATCGAGAAGCACTTCGCGACACTCGACAAGCATCTTGCTGGTAAGACCTATCTGGTTGCCGATCAGTTCTCGCTTGCCGACGTATGCTACATGCCGTTTCTGGAGTTTCTGCCATTAATGGAAGTCGCTCCTCCAAGAGCCGTTGCGGCGTGGAGCCAGCGGTTGCTCGCGCGGCCGAGCGCGGCTGCCACGCGGCCGGAGAAATAGCTCGAAGAGAGGTTGTGGACTTGCCCGACCTTGGTTCTGGCCATAGTCGGCCGCCAACGGGAGCCGGACCTTGTGATCTGGCGTGCAACGTCAAGGCCAAGATCGCTTGGACCGAATACCATGTCTGCGTTTGGCCCTGAATATCGTTTGCTGCGAGACAGCAAAATGTCCGGAGTTGGCAGCGAAACGGACATTGCGCGGACATCGCGAATGTGACGCGATTGACCCTGAACGGACATTGCCGCTGATTCCCTTACTCCATCGACTAGATCCGTCTTCGCCGACTGATATGCAGTTGATCTATGTCATGGCACGACTGGTGCAGCCGAGAGCAAAGAATGTTTGCTTGCTCTGCGTACCCACGCTTGCCGTTAATTCCATGGCCAGAAATACGACCCAACCTCCGCAATTCGTCTCTTCGGTTGTTAGGGGCAAAGACGGGGTTCATCTCCCGGGCCAATCTCTCGCAGATAGGGACCGAGCGGCCGGCAAAGCTCTGCGCGAGCGCACACCCCACCAAAGCCACGCCGCGATTGGCGAGCTACCCCAACGCCGCGATCCGGTGGCATTCATCGTCGCCTCTAATAAGGACCGGCTTGAGAACCTGGTGCCTGTCCGCCATTCACGGATGCTCGAATCCCCCTTAACCTTTTACCGGGGTGCCGCCATCGTCCAGGCGAACGACCTTGCCTACGCGCCGTCGTCCGGTATCGTGACCCAGTGCTGCGGCGATGCGCACCTGTTGAACTTCGGCGGTTTCGCCACACCAGAGCGCAAATTTATATTCGACATCAATGATTTTGATGAGACCTTTCGGGCGCCGTTTGAGTGGGACCTCAAACGGTTGGTCGCCAGCTTTGTTCTCGCGGCTCGCTGGCGGGGCATCTCCGATGCCCGTGCGCGGGACATCGCCACCGCCGCCGCTCTGGCCTACCGCACTGTGATTACAATCGCGGCCAAGGAGAACACGCTAGATGCTTGGTATGCTGCCGTCACATGGAAGGGCATCTTGGCCGACGTGAAGAACGACCCCGCCGTTTCTCGGCGCCTCAAGAAAGTCGCCGTCGCAGCCAAGCGTCACACCTCCGAGCATGTCTTCTATAAGCTCACGACTCACAAAAGCGGGCGCGT
The DNA here is from genome assembly GCA_963831165.1 of uncultured Alphaproteobacteria bacterium. Classification (GTDB taxonomy): domain Bacteria; phylum Pseudomonadota; class Alphaproteobacteria; order Rhizobiales; family Xanthobacteraceae; genus BOG-931. Next base: position 530,253 of record CAWHPC010000020.1, on the reverse strand, counting down.
CCGCCTACTCGACCAGCCGCCGCTGATCTATCATCTCCCAGGCACCGAGATACCCGCCATCGCCGCGCTCTTCTCCAAGAACTACGTCAAGACACTCCGGCGGAGCCACCAGGTGTTGTTCGCCCGGCTCCGGTTCGTTGACGCCGCCATTAAGGTCGTCGGCATCGGCAGCGTCGGCACGCGCTGCTATGTCGCTCTAATGATGGGCGAGCAGAACGAGCCAGTGTTTTTGCAAATCAAAGAGGCCGGCAACTCGGTGCTCGCAGGCCCCGCCGGCCCCTCGCCTTGGCGCGACAAGGGCGAACGAGTGGTCGTTGGTCAGCTCCTGTTACAGGCGGCTTCGGACATCTTCCTTGGCTGGACGAAGGGGCCAGAAGGACAGCACTACTACGTTCGCCAGCTTCGCGACATGAAAGCTTCGCTCGATATAGCGTCGATGAACGCCCACGAACTCGACCTTTATGCCGGCCTTTGCGGTGGAACGCTTGCTCGCGCACATGCCAAGGCCGGTGGCGCCCCCCGCATTGCCGGGTATCTCGGCAAGTCGGATACTTTCGACGCCGCGCTTAGCAAGTACGCTATCGCCTATGCCGACAAGACAGAACAGGATTTTGAATCCTTCCGCCACGCGGCAGCTACTGGTCGGATCAAGACCGAAACATCGCCGGCGTGAAACACGCGCGCTACCGAGACTGATTGCGGTTGACTGGTTCAACGCCGTCTCGGATTGGGGCCTGGGTAAGTTGAGATGATTGGGATATCTACTTTATCGAAATACCCGGAACTAGGAGAGAGGGGGCGTAGCCGCGGAAGCTGCAAGTGAACTCGCCCTGCACTTGGCTAACACGCCGGCGAAAGTCCACGGGGCCGTGGCAGCTCCAAACGGGGCCGCGAGTTGATTTAGATCAATTTGACGGTTTTCCAGAGCGGGCAGATTAATCAAAATTGGGAGCGTGGGTCTTTATCCTGATCCCGCTCCCCTGTTGTGGATCGCCGCGTGAGGCGTCGGCTGGGCCGCGCACTGATTGCGACTGGTTTCAGGCCCCCCTGACGCAAGCCTAAATGGCCGCACATCAAGGAGCAATCGGATGACCGAAAACGAAGCTATTGAGAAATGCACAAAAGCTTTGTTGAGGCACCAGAAGGAGCCTGAGCACATATGGAGAGAAGCGGCTGAGTCACTAAATTTCGCACGCCAGATGGTGGTTTGTCTGAGAGAACTCGGACTATTGACACTTGAAAGCAAATAAAGGGGCGATCGCACAATGCTCTATTAGGCTCGACCATGCTCTATTAGGCTCAACCAAGCGATCCAAATTATTCTACGCCTCGCCACGCCTCTCATTCTCCTCGCAGACCCCGTCCGCCTCGTCGCTGATTATGTTACACTTCCAACTGATGGAACTGCGCGGCGACGATAAACCATCTCTGCCGTCGGTGGCAAAATATGGGTGTTATGCACAACGTAACGGCTCGGCCCGCTGACCCCTGGATTCATAGCGCGTCCGCATTCAGCGGCGCTTGACGGCAACGCCGCGCGATAAGGCTGGAAAGGCCTGCGAAATATCCGCGACCAATCGAGCGCCGGGTGTACTTGCGCAACAGCTGTTTCTCTCGGCTTCGACCAGAGTAGGCTTACTTGCTCCAAAAGAACCACGTCATGCTCGCTAAGCTGCGTACCGCCCGCTATCTTAATCTCGACTAAGTCTTAGTCTTGCCGTGCGCCACAATCCTGACGCGCGCGAGGCAAGAGCAGAGACGACTATCGAACCGAGACGAAGAACAAAGTGAGTGCAGTCAGCCCCTTGCGAGCCATGTTGGCGTCCTCTCAGGCGTTTGTATGAAATTTACCGGTTACGCCCGCGCCGATCCCTTGGTCTCACCGTAGCGCGCGCGATAGTTCTCAATCGTGTCCATTGCTCCGCAGAATTCAACGTTGTGATAGTCGGGGTCGTAGAAGTAGCAAGCGACATTGCCGCCAGTTTCCCCGTCACCAAGCGGGGGCTCGCTGTTGTGGCGGACGGGTCCGTAATTGCGGGCGAAGCCGGCCTTTTTCGCCTGGTCAGCGAAAGCGAACACATCCTCGAGGCGATTGCCCTCTAGCTCGAACGCGGTATGGAAGAAGCTCATGCCCGAAGGCACGGTGATCTTGCCGTCAGGATCGCGCTCTTCGACCAGCACCAGACATTCGTCATGCGCGACGGCGCTCATATAGCAGCAGCGGATACTCCATCCGGGTTTGGATGGATGCGATTCCTGTTCGCAGGTTCGGCTATGGCGCAAACTGCCGAGCTGCTCGTACCAGCGGCGCGAGCGATCGATGTCCTGCACATAGATCGACACCTGCCCGATATGGTCGATCTGCGACGGTTTGAACACGCCGTAATCTTCGGTCTTATTGGAGAAGCGCCGGCGGGTCAGCGTCGGCGGCAACAGCACGAATTCGCGGAACCATTTGCGTTTCAGGAGCGGCGCAAATTTCTGCAGCAGCGGCGGCAAAGCATTCGGCGGAACGTAAGCGACGGCGGTCATTGGCGTTGCTCCTCGATGATCTCGATCCAGTGTTTGTCGGGATCCTGCAGACAAAAGGCACGCTGGCCGGGCGAGCGTTTCGCCGAGGCGATGAGACGGCCGTCGCGGATCGGAATGCCCATCGCGGCTGCGCGGGCCCGTATCCCGTCGAATGCCGCCTTGTCGCGCGCCACCAGTGTGAAGTGCAGCATGGAATTGTTGTCCATCTTCAGCTTGTGATGTTTCACCAGACAAAGATCGTGGTGATAGAAGCCGAAGCTGAAGAAATGCATTTCCTGATTGGACAGCCGCATGGCCGCGCTCGAGTCGGGATGGTTGAGTGCGGAAAACTGCAGGTCAAAGAGCTTCATATAGAAGTCCTTCGAGCGGCTGAGGTCGCTCACGTAGATGACATGGTGCTGCAATTTGGCGGCGATGATTGGCTTTTTCAGCGGAGGCATTCATGGCGGTGGCTCCCTTGTTATGCCGCCGTTGCGGAAATAAGTGAATCGACGGCCGGCGCGCGCGCCGTTGCGGCGAAGGCATCCAGGCTGCGCAGCTCGACGCGCGAAGCTAGTCTTTCGGCGATGAACCGGTCCGGGCGAACCAGCACCCCACCGAGCCGGTGACGGCTGACCCAGTCGAGAAACGACTGCTCGCGACATTGTAGCCGCAGCACCGAGCGATCGGCGCTTGGCGCGTTGATGGCAACAAAAGCCGCGCCAAGATTGTCGAGGATGGTGTGGTCGCGCGCGGATAGAGCGGCGGATGGATCGGCGCCGACACTGAGCACCAGCCATTGATGGCAGCTAAGGAAGCTGTCGAGCGGGCGGGTCTCGCCACCGGCCGACACTTCGGGTTGCGGCAGCATCTGGCCGATGACGGCGTCGCGGCCGATGCCGGTCAGCGCGCTGCGCGAAATACCCGGCGGTGGCAGCACGCCGCCGCGGCGGACAAACGCGCGAAAGCTGTTTGACAGGTTGAGCAGCGCGAACGCTGCATCGCGCAGGCCGGCGATGACGCGGTTGGTCGGCATGATGATGGCTCCCAACCGGCGCGACAGATTGACCATGGTGCGCACGCTTTGGGCGCGCTCTTCTTCGTAGGTATCGAGGATGTCGGCACCGGCCTTGCCCGCGATCACCGCGGCAAGTTTCCAGGCAAGGTTGGCGCAATCTTTGATGCCGCCGTTCATGCCCTGCCCGGCAAACGGCGGCATCAAATGCGCGGCGTCGCCGGCAAGGAGGATGCGGCCCTTGCGCCACGCATCGGCAACGCGGGCATGGAAGGTGTAGACGACACGACGCTCGATTTTGACACGGGAGAAATCGACGTACGGCTCCATGAACTCTTTGACGCGGTCGTCGCTGGCAAGCTCATCCGGATTCTCGCCGGTCAGCTGCATGAACTCGAACCGCACGCGCGAGCCGACCGCCGGCAGCCGCACCGTCGGCCGGCGTGGGTCGCAAAAGAACGTGATCTTGTCGACATCGTGATTGTCGATCAGCGCATCGATAACCAGCCAGCGCTCGGCGTAAGTTGCCCCGACGAGGCGCGCGCCGATCGCGTCGCGCGTCATGCTGGCGCCGCCGTCGCAGCCGACCACGAACTGGGCACGCAGTGTCCGCTGCCCGCGCGGCGTCTCGATTCGAACATCGACGCCACTGTGGTCCTGCCCCAGCGCTGTCACCGTATGGCCGAACAACGCCCGCGCTGACGCAAACCGGTCTAAGCCGCCGAGCAACACCCTTTCGAAATGCGGCTGATAAAAGGTCCCGATGGGCGAATGGCCAAATAGGCTCCTCGGCGGGTTCATCTCCATGAGCCGCCCGCCGCGGGCGTTGAAATACACGATTTCCGGATCCTGAATGAGTCCGGTCGCGATCTCGTCGAAAAGGCCGACCTGGGCGAACAGCCGCAAGGTCTCAGCATCGTAGGCGATGGCGCGCGGCAATCCGACCAGACCGCTATTGCGTTCAATGACCGCGACATCGACGCCGGCCGCACCGAGCAAATTGGCGAGCATCAGGCCGATCGGACCGGCACCGATGATCGCCACGTCACACTGCGACGGCAGCTCGCAACTGGTGCCGCTCCCCGCACTCATTTGCCACCCTCCCATTGCACGAACCTCGATGGGTCTACTTTTCATATTGCACTCTATAGTCATTTTGACTATATAGTCAATACGAAAAGCAAAGAAGAGGAAAAAGGCAAATGGCCAGAGTGGACCTTGCCCGCCGCGCACAGATCGGCCGCGACCGCAGCGCCCGTACCCGCGCGGAACTGGTCGTCGCAGCGCGCAGGCTGTATGCGGCACGACCGTTCGATCAGGTGACGGTGGACGACGTGGTCGCGGCCGCCGGCTTGGCCAAGGGCACTTTTTATGTGCACTTTGACCGCCTCGGCGACCTGCAAAACTTGGTCGCCGACGACTTGGCGCGCGAATTCGACGAACTCTTGCAACCGCGCCGCTTGGCGCTCGACGATCCGATCGAGCGCATCGCCGCCGGCTGCGGGGCCTTCATTGCCCAGGCGCTGCGCAATCCCGCCTGGGGCTCCCTCGTCGCTCACAGCGCCGCCGCAATGCCCAGCGTGGCCGGCGTCGCGCGCAAGCGGCTCAAAGAGGATATCGACCGCGCCGCGCGCGACGGACAGCTTAATGGCGTGTCGCCCGACCTGGCCTTCGACTTTACCAACGGCATTGTGCTGCACGCGATGCAGACCGCATCAGAAAAAAGGCTTTCGCCTGAGCAGGCGCCCGACGTGGTGGCCGGCATTCTGCGCGCGATCGGCGTTGCGCCCGCAAAGGCTGCGGCGGTGGCGCGGCGCGCGACCGCGCGCAGACAAAGCTAGCGTCGCGAAGGGACAGAGACATGGCGGTCAATCTGGTGCGTTTCACATCTGCGACTGCGACTGGTCCGCGCTGGGGCGTCGTACGCGGCAGGGCAGTGGTGCCGCTCGGCGGCGACTATCCAACCACGGCGGCGCTGATTGAATACGGCGAAAGCGACTGGCGCAACGCGGAAGGGTCATCGATTACGCTCGACGGGCTCGAATTGCTCTCGCCCGTCACCACGCCGTGTCGGGTCTTTTGCCAGGGCGCCAATTATCGCCAGCACATGATCGAATCCGGCCTGGATCCCGACGCCAAAACGTTCAATATGTTTTTCACCAAATCCGACGCGTCGGTGGGGCCGCCGGTCGGCACCGTCCAGCGTCCGGCGCATGTTGCGCTGCTCGACTATGAGATCGAACTGGCGCTCGTGTTTCGCCGGGCGATCCAGTCGCCGGTTACCGTCACGCGCGAAGCACTAAAGGACTATGTGTTCGCCGCGGCAATCGCCAACGACATCAGCGCTCGCGACGTGCAGCTGCCGCAGATGCAATTCTTCAAGGGCAAGAGCTACCGCGGTTTCTGTCCGCTTGGCCCGTGGCTGACAATGCTGGAGCCAAACGAATTTGCGCTTCTCGACAATCTTGACCTGCAGCTTCGCGTCAACGACGCAGTGCGGCAGAACGACACCACAGCAAATCTTGTGTTCAAGCCGTGGGAGACGATTTCGGAATTGTCAACGTTCGCCAACATTGCTCCCGGCGACGTGCTTCTGACCGGAACGCCCAACGGGTGTGCGTTGCGGGTACCGCCGCCGATGGTCCGGCGCGTTCTTCAGCTCCTCCCCGAACGGAAGTTCTGGGAATTGTTCGTTTCGTCGCAGCGCCGGCGCCCGGAATATCTCAAGCCCGGCGACAGCGTGACGGCAACGATCCGCAGCGTCGACGGACGGCTCGACCTCGGCGAGCAGAGAATAACTGTTGCATGATGCCAGCGTCCTCGCTGGCGCACCGCAGAGGGCAATCCCAATCCCATGGAAACAAAAAAGGAAACAAAAATGGAAACAAAAACCGCATTGTTTTGCCTCGGGCCGGCCACCAAGGGCGCGCTCGAGGTGCGGCAAGTGCCGCGGCGAAATCCGGCGGCCGACGAAGTCGAGATCGTCGTGGAGGCTGCCTCCGTCAATCCGATCGACGTGCGGCGCGCCGAAGGCTATGGCAAGCGGCTATTGTCGCTCCTTGGCACGGGCAAGTTTCCGCTGGTTCTCGGCAACGATTTTGCCGGCACCATCGCGACCACGGGAGCGCGGGTCTCCGCGCTCAAGCCCGGTGACCGCGTTTACGGATTGAAACCGACATCGGCCGACGGCACGCATGCGAGTCACGTTCTGGTCAAGTCGGCTTATGTATTGCGCGCCCCTCCCGGCGGAGATCTTCAGGCGCTGGCAGCGCTTCCCTATAGCTTCGTAACGATGTGGCTCGCGGTCCGCGGCGCGGGGCTTACGCGGGAAAACGCCGCCGGAAAGAAAGTGCTGGTGCACGGGGCCGGCGGCGGACTCGGCACGCTGGCGCTGCAGACGCTGTCGGCGTGGGGCGCCAAAATCACCGCCGTCGCCCTGCCGCCAACGCTCGACGGATGTTTGCAAGCCGGCGCTGCCGAAGTTGTTGACGGCAGCAAAACACCGTTGTCCTCGCTCGGGCGCGTGTTCGATGCGACTCTCAATTTTGCCGCTTGGGGCGATGACGTTGCGCTCATCGGCTGTCTGCGGGACGGTGCGCTCGGCCATGCCACGACCGTGCATCCCCTGTTGGGTAATATCGACAGCTACGGCTGGGTGCGCGGTGCCTTGAGATCGTTCTCCGAAAAGAAAAATCACCGCGCCGCACTGCCGACGGGCACGCGGAATTACGCGTGGACGCTGTTCCGGCCGGATGGCCAAGCATTGTCCGAGCTAGCCCAATTGGTCGCGCAGCGTCGTCTCAGCCTCCCCATCGGCATCTGCAAACCTTTGGGGGAGGCGGCCGAGGCATTCGATCACGTCAAGAAAGGGCGGCCAGGGCGAGCTCTGTTGATCCCGGGACATTGAGCGAAATCAATGATCAATACGCCGCCGCCATCGAGAATATTGTTATGCGTAGATTAATCGTCAGCTGCCTCACCCTCTTCGCCGCGATGTCCCAAGCGGACGCCGATGACGTTGGCAGGTTCCGGAACGATTGGACCGGCAACGGCATCGTCGTTGAGGCTGTGGCGGACCCGAAGGTCCAGGGTGTGACCTGCCATATCAGCCGGTTCAGCCGTAGCGTGATCGACAGGCTCGCCAAGGGCGGCTGGTTCGTCGATCCATCCAACTCGTCTATCGCCTGTCATCAGACCGGGCCGATGACAATCAGCGACATCGACACCAGCATGAGCGGCGAGGAGGTGTTTTCCGAGCGGCTAAGCTTGATTTTCAAATCGCTTGCCGTACGACGCATTTACGACAAGAAGAACATGACGCTGATTTACGTCATCTACAGCCGGCAGGTGAAGGATGCGAGCGCGAAGATGAGCATTGCGACGATCCCGCTTTACGGCCGTGACGTGAACTGGGCTAGCGACAAGGAGCAGTGACGACACCCCTCAACGCCGCGCAGCGCGCCAAATCAGCCCCATGGAATTCAATCGCGCCAAAGAAGCTATCGTCGAAGACAGGCGATGCGTTGAGCAGGCGCCGCCAATGATCAGGCGGTTTATAGCTAGAACTAACACGCGGCGGTAGATAGTCCTACCGACTTGCCGAAAGGGCGCGACCGATCTCCTCGTCAAGTTACTCAGGCGTTTAGCTTAGCAAGACGAGCCGCCTTGGCTGCATTTTTGATGGCGGGGGAACGCTCGTCGCGTCGAAAGGCCAAGGCGATGGCCGAGCGCGGCCCGTCTCCCTCAATGTCAACGTAGCTGGCCCCATCAAAGTGGATCACGCTAAAGGATCGCGGCACGATCGATACGCCGAAGCCCGCCGCCACCATCGGTATGATGGTGACGATTTGCGGCGCTTCTTGGCTGACCTTTGGGCTAAAGCCCGCACGGGCGCAAGCGGCTAATATTGAATCATACATGCCAGGGCTGAACGCACGATGACAGAGGACGAATTTCTCCTTGGCGAGACTTGCCAGGGACACAGACGCGGAATTGGCCAGTACATGGTTATGCGGCAAGACAATCACACAATCCTCGTCAATCAATGGTTCGATCGCGAGACCTTCAGCGTCATCGACCGGTAGTGGGACGAGGCAGGCGTCAATCCGCCCGGTACGTAGCCACCCGATCAGCAGTGGGATGCTGGTCACCTCCACCTCCGGAGCAATTATTAGATTCGGGTAACGCGTCTTGCATTCGTAAAGTATTTTGATGATGAGGGGATGGAAATAAGAGCCGCTTGAGCCAACTATAATGCGTCCGGTTTCCCCCCGACCGCGGGAGCGTACGCCAGTTGCGGCGTCCTCGACCTGCTTAAGGATGATGCGGGCTCTGCTCAAGCAAGAGCCTTCCTGCATCCGTTAGCTCGACGCCTCTTGGAAGGCGACGGAACAACGGCGTTCCCAATTCCTTTTCCAGCTGCCGAATCTGCGCGCTTAGTGGCGGTTGATTGATGCCCAGTTTCGTTGCTGCACGAGTGAAATTCAGCTCCTCGGCGACAGCAACAAAGTACCGCAGATGTCGCAGTTCCATTTGCCGCCTCCCGGCTCAGGGAGCTATCAGAGCGCCAATTTGGCATTTCGCTGAAGGCAGCCATACCGAAAAAATATGGAAGACGCCATTCCCGCATGTTGGACAAGTGCCGTTTTGTCCTCCATTTGCCCAACAGTATCACCGGAGCCCTTGAGATTATTGCGACCATGAACGAACCCACGATAAGGGAACTGCGGGAAGAGAATTGGCAACTTCGCACGTTAGTGGAGTCGATGAATGCCACCCTACTCCGCAAGATCGCGGTGGAGTCAGTAACACACCGACCACTTGATAGCGCTGATGCTGCACGTTTGGTGCGCGAAGCGGAGGATTGCTTTCGTTTCGCACGCCTACCGGGACTGAAGAGCGAGATCGCAGAGGGCTTGGAAGTTGCGGGCCACGAATTAATGGCGAAGGCTGTCGAAATCGAAACGGGACGTCAGCACGCCAAAAGAACAGGTGGCGCGGCAACCCAGCCCTGGGGCGACGGCCTTGAAGGCCACGCACGCGTGCTACTTCAACTTTCACACTCTTGCAAGGAGAGCGCGAGCGCTGAAGAAATGAGAAAAATTGCCCATGCGCTGCTCGATCTCGCAAGAAAGGGCGCCTAATCGCGAGAGCAACAATGGAAATCCGCTCGGGCCCCATCCAGATTGCGGGCGAACCACGCAATCAGTACACGGCGAGCCCCAGATAAGATTTGCCCGTCAGCCTTTCACGCGGCCGACTTAATCTCCCTACCGGCTAAGCGTAACGCGGGAAATTGATCCGCCGTTACTGTTTCCTGCGCGAGCAGCAACCGGGCACCCTCGTCAAGATCGGTCCGGCGTGTCCGCAAAACTTCGGATGCCCGATCGAAGGCTTTAGCCGACCTGATCGACTCGGCGGCCGTCTTGGCTTTCTGAATCGCGCCCTCGATCTCGGCCTTCTTTGCATCGGGGCGTTTGGCCAGCACGCCGATGGCTTGGTGGAATTCCTGCGCCGCGGTCCGGGCATGATCAAGCGCATCACGCACGGTCGCCTATCTGCTCACTCAGTTCTCCTTTCAGATAGAACAGCACTGCCTTTCGAACTGTTGCGGAAAGGTCTTTGTCAAAGGCGCGAGCACTTTACGCCGCCAGCGCCTCTTTGGTCAGTTGCCAAGCCTGATTGAGTTTTTTCGACCGCACATCGAAATCCGCCTTCGCCGCGGCGATGCGTTTGTCGATCCGCGCCTTGGCCCGGTCGCTCGCTCCTTTGGCCTGGGCCTGAAGCGTCTTGATCTTGGCCTCCATTTCCGCCTTTGCCTGATCAAGCCTGGCTTTCGATTGATCCTGGATCGCTTTGAGCTGCTTCTTCGTGTCTTCGATTTCTTTTTGAATTGCGGCGCGGCTCTCGGCGTTGGCTTGCCTGAACTCTTCGTCAAGAGCATTCAGGCTCGCTTCCAAAGCAGCGCTTTCACGGACGAGCTGATCTTCGGCGACTTCAGAGCGGAAGCGCCTGGAAACCGTGCCGCCATGCTCACGCATCCGGGCATCCACCGGGGTAGTCCAACTCTCGTCCACATCCGCCAATACCGCCGTCGTACCTGGCGTCAGCGTTTTCACAACATCGCCGTAGAAGGCGACGCCGACGTCGGAGTTATCCAGATCGAATAAGAGCCCGCTCAAGCTGCCGAGCGAAGCGCCCAGGACTGCGCCCGCCGGTCCCGCCAAAAGGCCAATCACACTACCGGTGAGCATTCCAAGCGCGGTGCCGACGGGCCCCCGGTCAGCCTGTTGTTTGAGCTCGATCTTGCCGGCCTTATCTCTCGCGACCACCGCCCACGAATAAAGCGAAATATCGCCCGTCTCGTGCAGATCCTTTAGAGCCTTCAACCCCTCAAACGCAGCGGCCTCGCTGTCGAACACTGCAAGTAGCATCTTGTTCATGACACTCTCCTTTCACTCTTCCAAGCAAAGCGTCGCAAAGCATGTGAACTCGCGTGTTTTGAACAGGACTATCGGAACGCTTTCTCTGCCGTCCTGACGAGGTGTCGCGCTGTGATCGCCACCATCGTGATGGCTACGCCTGAGCTGATGAGGTTCACACCGACGATCAGCCCTAAGGTCCAGCTCGCTGTACCAGGCCATCCCGAGACGATCAGGCCGGCCAAGATCAGGTCGGCGATACCGCTTGCCAGCATCCAGCCCCAGGAGTCAGGGAATGCGTCGCGATAGCTCAGGGACGCGGCGATTTGGAAAACGCCTTCAGCGATGAAGAAAGCAATCAGCACGAGCGTCAGCGATATGACGCCTTCGATCGGATGCCATAGCAGCAAGATGCCTACGAACAACGAAAGGGCTGCCGTAAATAGTGACCAGAAGAATGCAGACGCGCTCCGCGCGAAGAATATGGTGACAAGCCCCACCACTCCGCTCAGCAAGAAAAGCCAGCCGACGTACACATCTACGGCGACGGTCGAGAGCTGCGGCCAGACGACCGCGAGGACGCCCAGAATGGTCATGATGACGCCCTGAGCCAGAAAAAAGTGCCAGTGCAGCCGCACGGTATCCCGAACTGAGCTCTGAATGTCGTTGATGGTCGGTTGCGAGGTGCTCATTTGAATGTCTCCTCGGATGAAAACATGCGTTTACTACCAAACGAAATTATTTGATCAATTGATCTAGATCAAAATTACCGTCAAAGCGCATAATCGAAATGCTGAAACGTCAAGAACTGAATTAAACCGCCGGAGAGCAGGAGGAAAATTTTTCCATTCGCTAGAATGGCTTGGAAACAAGGCGAGATCGAAACATTTTCATTGGCTATTTGCGCCCAAAATAATCAAGGAGCCAAGTTCGACTCGTGCATTCCGATAGCAAAACATTCTTGGCCGGAAACGACATTGAGTCAGCCCGCTACGCCGGCACGACAACGCCGAGTGCTCGCGGGCGAATCCTGTAATGCAGCGGTGCATCCATCACGCTGACCTCGCCGTCGGTGGAGACGTTGATACGCGCGCTACCAGGTTCCACCCAGATCTCTTCCGCCTCGAACGTACTCAGATCCTGGTCGGTCGGGCGACCCATGAGGGTCCGCAGCGCGGGACGCCAATTTATTTCGCGACCTGCCTTCGGCGCGGTGCAGACCCAAAGGCGCCCTGAATCAATTCTCAGTCGCCTTCCAATTTCCAACCCGGAAGTCTGATACGGGTTGTTGCCAACGAAAAGGAACGGCGTAAGGCGGTCCAGCGCCTCCGCGTGCTCCATATGTAACTTGATGCGCAGTCGAAAATAACGGCGAAGCATTGCTCTCAACGCGAGCAGGGCAGCAACGCGCTTGACGCGTCCGCGGCGCTCCAGTTGTTCCCGATGGCGCACGAAGTGCGGATAAAAGCCGATCCCCGAGTTGTTGACGAATACTCGGCCGTTGACCTCGCCGACGTCCACTTTTCGGATGTGGCCGGTGAAAACATTTTGGACGGCCTGTTCAAGTTTTAGCGGAATACCGACATCTTTGGCAAAGTGGTTCAACGTCCCCATCGGGAGAACGCCAAGAGGTGTCTCGGTGCCGGCTAGTTGACCGGCGACGGCGTTGACCGTTCCGTCGCCGCCTCCGGCCACCACCGGCCGACGGCGCTCATTCAGGGCCCGCGCCGCTAACGACGAAACGTCATCGCCACGCTTGGTCACCACGACCTGCGCCTCCACACCGATTTCCCGAGAAATGCGCGCAATGTGCATAAGAGCCACCTGCAAATGAACGGACTTGCCGTTTAGGATGCAGGTCGGGTTCAAAAGCGGTTGCGGCTGAGATGCCATGACTCACCATAGGGCAAATGAAACAGCCAACATGTCTCGAGCTGTACGTCGCTCTGGGCCGTCCGAAGCGGCGAAGCTCCTAGACCTCTCTGCTGTGCCTCCACTAAGATACACTAACGGCACGACATTTGGCTTGCGCATGTATCACCAAGGGGCGTTTGCTTTCCTCCACGAGGACAGCCGGGTCGGCAAACGGCGGACCCTCGTGCTTGCGGGAGTGAGGGACAGCCCATGACCACTTCCAGGCCTCAGGCAACCTCTGTGCATTCTCGGCCATTCGGCGACGGGACCGTGCACGCAGTGCTGGTTGGGCTGGCGGGCGGGGCCGGGCTCTTTCTCGCCTGGATGGCTGCAAACACTCTCTTCCTGATCTTTGTGGGATTGCTGTTCGCGGCGCTGCTCGATGCGTGCACGCGCGGACTTGGCAGCGTGTTGCCGATCGGCCGCGGCTGGAATTTGGCGATCGTCTGCCTTGTCTTCGCTGTTGCCGTTCTCGGATTGCTCTTCTGGAGCGGCTACAGCATCGCTTTACAGTTCGACCAGCTATTGGACGCACTCAATCAGGAACTTCATTTTCTTGAGCAAAAAATGACCGACTTTGGGTTCGCTCCCGCGACTGCGAGCGGCGGCACCGCATCCATCGGTGATCTGTTTCGCTTCCTGTTCCCCAATCCCAATCAACTCTTCGGCCAAGCCCAAAGCGCATTTAGTCAAACGCTCGGCGGCGTCGGCGATGCCGCCATTTTCGTGCTGATCGGAGTGTTGGTCGCCGCCGATCCGGCCGTCTACCGAGAGCGAGTTTTGGAGTTTCTGCCACTGAGCCAGCGCCAGTCCGTAGCCTTGCTGCTTGATGAAGTCTCCAAGACTTTGCGACGATGGTTGATAGGACAGCTCGCGGCGATGCTGCTTTTGGCAGTGTCGACCTGGATTGCGCTGCTGGCACTGGGGGTGCCCAGCTCGTTTGTCCTTGGCATTCAGACAGGGTTGCTCGAATTTATCCCTTATCTCGGCTCGGTCATCGCAGCCGTGCCGGTTTTTCTCATGGCGCTTCCGCTCGGCACCTTCACGGTGGTGGTCGCGCTGGGACTCTATGCGATCCTTCATATCCTGGTGGGAACCGTCTTCGTCCCACTGATCCAAAAACAGACGCTCGATCTGCCGCCGGCATTGGCGGTGGCTAGCGTTACGCTCTTTGGCACTCTTTTCGGCATCGTCGGTGTCGCGGTGGCGACGCCCTTCGTGATTGTCATCCGTCAAGCGATGCTGCACTTTCGACAATTCTCCTCAGAAACGGCAATGGATGAATTTGGAAAACCGCGGCCGCTTGCGGAGCACGCGTCAAACCAGTGAACGGGGAGCCCGGATACTCGGCGTCAAGTCTCTCGCGCAAGTGTCGACATCGTCGGACTCCGCAGACATGCGTTTGCTGCTTGATCCCGTAACTTGCGGTCCGGCGTATCCGTTTCCCGAATCATGCCGGGTATTCCGCCTCCTCGGCAGAATTCGGTCTGAGAGCATCTTGCCGTCCGCACGCGACAACCCCCGACTCGGTGGTTCGAAACAGGATGTCCGACGGCCGCTCAAAGCGAGTTAATGGGACGGTGGCTCTAGGCTGCCGTCCGCGCCGCCGCGCCGTGCTGCTGTGTACCGAGTTGAGCCCGCAACCTAAACGCCAGCAGGACCAGACAGACGCCGAACACCAATGCATAGGCGCCGAGCCACCAGGTCAGCACCAACGCTCCGGCCATTTGGCGCCACGATGAGCAATATCCCGTAAAGCACGGAGAGGATGCCATCAAAAATCAGCCAGCCGCGGCCACCGATAAAGTCGATCCGAAAGGCCGCGACCAACTCCAGTATGCCGGTCAAAATCGCCCAGAAGGCGATCAGGAACACGAAAGCAACCACGGTAATTCCTGCCCATAAGACGGCAACAGCGGCGGCTGCCATGTTGCGGCTTAGTTCGGCACGACGATGCCGAGTGAATGGGGGGCTTAGAATTGCTGGCGGCTGGAAAGTCATGATTGATTATCCCGCTAACCAAGCTGCGAGCTTCTGTTGAGCTGCTTACGCCGAACCGGCCGATCCGATCCGGCCGCCATGCTGAAGCCAAGTCATCAGCACCCAGCAACCCAGCGCCCAGGCCGCACCGATGCACCAGCCGCCAAGCACATCCGTCGGATAGTGAACACCAAGGTAAACCCGGCTGACGCCTATCAGCATCGTCAGAAGCGCCGCCAGGACGATGAAATACACACCAATCCTGGGTGAGGATTGGCTTCGCGCCAGAAGCGCCGCGATGGTCAGATAGGTTATGGCCGATAGCGCGGCGTGCCCGCTTGGGAAGCTACTTGTAAAAACCCGCGCTGCCGGAGAGACTATATTGGGACGCGGCCGCGCGAAAAAGAACTTGAGCAAATCGCTCAACGCTATACCGCCGAACACGCCGATGAGCATCAACCAGGCCGCTGCCTGCTTGCGCGCCAGAAACAGATAGCCTGCGACTGCCAGCGTTATGATTAGCAGCACTATGATACTGCCGAGACTTGTCAGATCGCGAGCCGCCTCCTGAACCCATGCCGGGCCGATGGGAGCCGACGGGTTAGTGTGGTCACGAAAAGCAAGAATGATGCTTCGATCGAACGCAGATGATTTCCCTTCGACGACAGCTTCGGCAACCAGGCCAAAGACGAACAGCAAAAAGGCGATCGCCAAAAAGTATAGCGGCGCACCTTTTTGATTATCCTTCGCGGTCTGATCTCGCATGGGACGGCACCAATACTAGCTCTTAATGAAGAATTTCTCGGGCATGCTCGTAACCCAAACAAAGCCCCCAACTTTGGAATCGTGTCCGGGCAAGTCGGGTTGCCATCACCGCCGCCAGCCACGATGCAATCAATATTGCCGTGAGCGGCCTAGGCAACGGCTTCGGCGGTCAATCGTGTGACATGAGTTTCTATTGAATTGTCAAACTGGACCGGGCGGTTCGACCTGGCCTCCTTGCTGAAGTAACGCCATCAGCACCGAGCAACCTATGGCCCAGGCCGTTCCGATGCACCAGCCTCCAAGAATATCCGTTGGAAAATGAACGCCAAGATAAATTCGGCTCAGGCCGATGAGCACCGTTAGAAGGGCCGCGAGTAACATGAAGTAGAGGTCCAATATTGGTGAAGGGTAGGCTCGCGCGAGAAGGGCGGCGATCGTCAGATAGGTGATCGCAGACAATGTCGCGTGCCCGCTCGGGAAGCTTGTCGTGAAAACGCGTGGCGCATGGCTGACGACATCTGGCCGAGGGCGCGCGAACACGATTTTTAGAAGATTGTTGAGCACAAGACCGCCAAGCACGGCAATCAGCATCAGCCAAGCCACTGCCGGCTTGCGAGCCAGGAACAGATATCCCGCAACCGCAAATGTGATGATCAAGAGAACAATGATGCTGCCGAGGCTTGTTAGGTCCCGGGCCGCTTCTTGTAACCACGGTGGCCCGATAGGGATCGGTTCGCTCGCAGATTTGCGAAGCGCAAGCATGACGCGGTGATCAAAACCGGAGGGTTTGCGTGTAGCCACGTCCAGAGCAACGGAGCCAAACACGAACAGAAGAGCTGCTATCGCCAAAAGGGGAATCAGCGCAATTGCTCCGTCTATTCGCGCGTGAACGTGTTTCGAGGCATTCCCCGGCGGAATCTACAAAGTTCGAACGACGAGGTGATCGGTTCGAAAATCCTGGTCCGCGAAACCGGCTGCCGACTAAGCGAGTGTAAGGCAGATTTTGCCGCAGTGCATCAGTCTGTTAGTGATGTGGTGGACGGTGCCCGCTCCCAGCAACGAGGTGCCCTAGGGTGATCGTTGCGATCGAATCACATCAGGGAGCCATCGACATGCAAGTCACCACGATCGGTTTGGATATCGCCAAGAACGTGTTTCAAGTTCACGGGATCGACGCGGCCGAGAAGGTCGTGGTTCGCAACCAGCGTCGGCGCAGCCAGGTGCTGGCATTTTTCGAGGCACTGCCGCCGTGCCTGGTCGGCATGGAGGCCTGCGCCACAGCCCACTATTGGGCGCGTGAACTCACGAAGCGTGGCCACCAGGTTCGTCTGATGCCGGCGAAAAACGTGAAGGCCTACGTCAAGCGCAACAAGAACGACGCTGCCGATGCCGAGGCAATCTGCGAGGCGGTACGGCGGCCGACCATGCGTTTTGTGCAGGTCAAGTCGGCCGAGCAGCAAAGCCAATTGATGCTGCATCGGACACGCGATCTGCTGATGCGGCAACGAACCCAGGTGATCAATGCGTTGCGCGCGCACTTGGGCGAGCTCGGCATAACGGCGGCACAAGGGAAAGCAGGGCTCACGGAGTTGCTGACGATCATTGCAGGCAGTGCAGATGAGCGCTTGCCGGCAGAGGCTCATGCGAGCCTGATCGTGCTGGCAGCGGAACTTCAGGCAATGCAGACGCTGATCGCATCGATCGAGAAGCGGATTATTGCTCATCATCGCTTGGACGAAGCAAGCAAGCGGCTGCGGAGCATCCCTGGGATTGGTCTGGTGGGCGCGACCGCCATTGTGGCCACGGTCACGGACCCAAAGGCATTCCGGTCGGGCCGTGATTTGGCGGCCTGGATCGGGCTAGTGCCACGGCAGGATTCGACTGGCGGCAAGCAGAAGCTCGGGCCGATCTCGAAACAGGGAGATCGATATTTGCGACGCATCCTGGTGGTCGGAGCCCATGCGGTGTTGAAGCTCGCGCGGCAAAAGCCGGAGAAGTATCCCTGGCTCACGCAGCTTCTCGCCCGCAAACCGTTCAAGGTCGTGGCGATCGCGCTGGCCAACAAGATGGCACGCATCGCCTGGGCGTTGCTGGTCAAGGGCGGTCCGTATCGGGCGCGTGCGCTGGTGGCAGCGGCCTAAGGGGACTGGCGATGGAAGGATGAGTTTGCGTATGTGCGTTCACGAACTGCAGGGGTGATGACGACATTGATGCGAAACGGTCGAGACCGTCGATCGGAAAACCCGCTTTGGGCCGACGCGATAGTTGAGCGCGTGTTTGTGTCTGGGACCGATCAGCGGATCACATCAGGGCCAGCAGCCAATGTGGCTGCATCGCGACAGAGGTAATCCTCCAAGCGAAAACAGGCCGGATACATGGCTGCACCCGAACGCTTCGCAGAAAGTCAGATTTGCTCTTGCACCGCGGGCACCGTCCATACATGGCCCTGAGCGGACGTGCCGCAATCGCCGTCGAGAGTCCGCTTTTGGAGCAAAAGCGGACTCGCATCGGTCTGATCTTCCCCATCTGCACCAAGCTGCCAACCGGCGCCGCACAGGCGCGTCCTCCTCGCGGCAACAAGGCCTCAACTGACGTGACGGTTCCATAATCTGTCATTATGCGAATCGAGCAACCAACCGGGCGCGTTTAATTGCGAGTAGCCGTTCGCAAAATTCCGCCGCGATTTACCCTGCATAGTTGCTGGGGAAAAGCATTCTTGAAGGACGCGCTATCATGAACGCACCAAACCCTGCGCTCGTGGAATTCAACCGAAGGAACCGGGAGTTTTGGGCCAATCAAAAGTCGCTAATGGACCAGCGCATGGCCGACGGAGCTATTCTCGAAACTGCAGTTGAAACGATAGCCTCTGAGGCGAAACGACGGGTTTCGGTCCGGAGCCAAATATCGTTTGAGAAGGCGCTCGAGGATGCTGCAAAGGCGAAGCGGCGGTTTATTGGGCAGCAGGCTCGATCCGGCGGAAAGGCCGCTAAGGCCGGTCCGTTGCGAAAGATTATCATTGATATTGTTCGGCAAAATCCGGAAATCGATGCCGCCGGACTGCTGGAAGAACTCCGGCACCGACAAGGTGACGGGATCATTGATGAGATCGACGAGACGTATATTCACTTCAGACACGCCGGCAAGACAGCACCCCGGCACGGGGATGAGGTCATCGAGACTAGTGTGATATCAGTTTCCACGCCAATTTCGGGCCTAAAACATCGCCTGACGCGCGCCCGAAAGAAAATCGGAGAGAAAAATCGGTCTCGCTAACCAGCTACCGAGACTAGCCTACGCTAGTCATCAGCTCCTGATCCGCGGGCATTCCCGGCGGACTCTTATCAGGAGCACCCATGGCGGAAATTCTTGCCTTTGGCCGCCTCGCCGTAATGTACTTGGCGTTAAGCGCCCTTCTCCTCGATCCGAGGAACCCCAAGCAGCACAGCGCAAGGCAAATCAAACAGATTGCGCGAAGTATCGAGCTGTTCGGCTTCGCCGTTCCCATCTTGATCGATCGCCACAATAGGATCGTGGCAGGTCATGGCCGCTACTTTGCCGCCCAGTTGCTGGGAATGGACGTCGTGCCAGTCATAAGGCTCGAGCATCTGACGGATGCGCAGGCCAAAGCCTTCCGAATTGCCGACAACCGACTGACAGAGTTGTCGAGCTGGGACGATCAGCTGCTAGCCGAAACGCTGAAAGAACTGTTGGAACTCAATTTCAACGTCGAGGCAACAGGCTTCACGATGGGCGAGATCGATCTCCGGATCGAAGGGTTCTCCGCTGGCGGCGACGAGACGGCCGATCCCGCCGATCGACTGCCAACGCCCTGCAATCATTCAACGGTCAGCAGAGCAGGCGATCTTTGGCACCTGGGGCGACACGGGCTCTTATGCGGCAGCGCGCTGTCCGCCGAGTCGTTTCATTCACTGTTGGGTCCGAAACGCGCGCACATCGTTTTCACGGACCCGCCGTTTAACGTTCGTATCCCAGGGCACGCCTCCGGCAAGGGCCTAATCCAGCACCGCGACTTTGCCATGGCAACCGGCGAAATGGACGCGTTGGAATATACGTCATTCCTGACGCGTTGCTGCTCGCTGATGGTCAAGCACAGTATCGACGGCTCCATACACTTCGTGTGCATCGATTGGCGCCACATCGGCGAACTTCGCGAAGCGGGACAGCTCACCTACACCGAGCTCAAAAACATCTGCGTGTGGGTCAAGGACAATGGGGGCATGGGCTCGCTCTATCGCAGCAAGCACGAATTAGTGTTCGTTTTCAAACACGGCACCGCGGCACATCGCAACAACGTGCAGCTCGGGCGATACGGTCGGAACCGGACCAACGTCTGGCAATACCCGTGCGCCAACACCTTCAGTCGCCAATCCGACGAGGGCTATTTGGCGGCGCTGCATCCGACCGTAAAGCCTGTCGCCATGGTGGCTGACGCAATCCTGGATTGCTCAGCTCGCGGCGACATCGTACTCGACCCATTCTTAGGCAGCGGCACTACGCTGATCGCCGCTGAGCGTGTTGGTCGCAACTGCTGCGGCATGGAGATCGATCCGCACTACGTCGACACCATAGTCCGGCGCTGGCAGGCCTTAACCGGCGACAAAGCCATCCATGCCGTTTCCGGCAAATGCTTTGACGACCTCGTCAGCGAGGCGGAGGCGCATCATGACTGATCCAGAAAACCCTGATCGGTCATTCGAGGTTGGTTACGGCAAACCGCCAAAAAATACGCAATTCGTCAAGGGTAAGTCGGGCAATCCCAAAGGGCGCGGCAAGGGGGTGAGAAACTTTGCGACCGAGATCCAAGCCGAGTTGAATACCCGCGTCCCCGTCACGGAAAACGGCACGCGCAAGAAAATCACTAAGCGCAAAGCTGTCGCCAAACGGCTGGTCAACAACGCGGTGACGGGTGATCCAAAAGCAATTCCGGTGCTTTTGAATGAAGTGCGTCAGCATGAAACCGGACCTGGCGTTGGCCCTGGATCGGAGGTCCTTTGCCGGCCAGAGGACCATCTGGTCATGGCCAACATTGTGAAGCGCATTCGGGAGACCGCGCTTCCGGAGCCTGAAACTACGCCCACGGCTGACAACGGGAGCAATGACGTTCCGGCGCCTGAGATCGGAGGCGCTTCATGAGGCTGTCCCCCGCCGAGTACGCGTACGTCCTGCGACAAGACTTGCCGAGCTTCATTGAACGAGCATTCTATGAGCTCAATCCGCAAACTCCGTTTTTGCTCGGTCACCACATCGAGATGATTGCGACGAAATTGGAGGCGGTCCGGAAGGGCCTCATCAAACGTCTGATCATCAATCTTCCGCCGCGCGGACTCAAATCGCATTGCGCAAGCATCGTCTTTCCAGCCTGGTACCTCGGGCATGATCCGACCGGACAAATCATCTGTGCGAGCTATGGCCAAGACCTTGCGGACAAGTTTGCACGCGATTGCCGCACAATCATGATGGCTGAATGGTATCGGCGAATATTTAGAACGCGGTTGGCGAACCGGCAGGCCGTAGCGGATTTCACGACGACAGAACAAGGCGTGCGCATGTCGACGTCGGTGGGAGGCGTTCTCACAGGAAGAGGTGCCGACCTGATCATCATCGATGACCCGCTCAAACCGGATGAGGCGCTCTCGCAAACGCAACGCAAAGCCGTGAACGATTGGTACGACAACACGCTGCTCAGCCGGCTCAACGACAAGACCAACGGCCGCATCATTATCATTATGCAACGATTGCACCAGGATGACCTGGTAGGTCACGTGCTCGGAAAGGAGGATTGGGATGTCCTGTCTTTTCCTGCGATCGCGGAGAGGGACGAAACGCACGTAATCGTGAATCCCTTCGGCACCCGCCCATTTACCCGTAAAATCGGCGACGCGCTCTATCCCGAACGCGAGCCGCTCGCCATTTACGCCGATATTCGCAGGAGCGTCGGCGAGTACAATTTTCTAAGCCAGTATCAACAAAATCCCGCCCCTCCTGGCGGCGCCCTGGTGAAAACCGAATGGCTTAGATCTTATGAGTCCGGCGAGCAGCCGGCGAAGTTCAGCCGTATCGTTCAGAGCTGGGACACTGCCAACAAGTTGACGGAATTCAGCGATTATAGCGTCTGCACCACATGGGGCGTCGACTATAAACACTACTATCTTCTCCATGTGTTCCGGCAGAAGCTGAACTATCCCGACCTAAAACGAAAAGTCATTGAGCTGGCGAAGACACATAATGCCCGAACCGTCCTGATCGAGGACAAGGCGTCCGGCACGCAACTCATCCAAGATCTCAAATCCGAATTTCTAGATGGCGTTACCGAATACAAACCGCCCCCTGGTACCGACAAAGCTATGCGTTTGCATGCGCAGACTGCGATGTTCGAAAATGGCCGCGTGTTTTTGGCTCGTACCGCGCCGTGGCTCGCGGACTATGTCCATGAGCTAACCAGCTTCCCCGGATCGCGTTACGACGATCAGGTCGACTCAACTACGCAATTCCTCGACCACATCCGCATCCACAACGATCTCGAGATCTGGACAAGGCTGGGTGAGTTGCCACATGGATTTTTATAAACCCAACGTTATCTTCTGACGCTTAACGAACGTGGCGGCTCCCGATCGCCTTGGCTCTCCAACCTTAGGTCGGGGACCGCGACTATTTGTGATTTGTATGTCCGTGGTGCAGTGCGGCGACCTCCTCGTTAATCTTGACACCAAGATAGTCGAGATCAACGGCACGCGCGTGCATCTTAGCCCAAAAGAGTACCAAATTCTGGAACTCCTTGCGCAGCGGAAGGGGACAACGCTCACCAAGGAAATGTTCCTCAATCATTTGTACGGCGGCATCGACGAGCCGGTGTTGAAGATCATCGACGTGTTCATTTGCAAGCTGCGAAAAAAACTTGCCGACGCGTCGGGCGGCAAGAGCTACATCGAAACCCTGTGGGGCCGCGGCTACCTGTTGCGGCATCCCACGAACAAAGAACTGGTGAAGAAATAGCCGTGACGCTGCGCATGTTTGGCGTCGGCGCCGCGTACGAGAAGATCCACGATGAATTCGGATCAGGCCCGACAACGGGCTGAAAAGAGCTTCAGGCAGAGAAAGCGCGCGCGGCATGGTCGCGCGGCGATGACTGAGTACGAAGCCCAGGCTGTCGTCATCCGCGAAAAAACCGCGCGCTTGAAAGCGCTTCGATTAGCTAAGGAAGCCCAGGCCCAGAACGAGGACCGGCCGGTGCAGCCGACCAAGCGTCGCTCCGCACGCCGCAAACAAATAAATCGGTTCGTATATCGCTGCCCAATCACGGGCCTTACGGTGCAGGGCCAAATTGCCGGCGATTCTTCTCCGAAGGAGCTTGAGACCTACACAGCAGTGACTTGCACGGCATGCCGACAAGTGCATCTAGTGATTCCGAAGACCGGAAAGGTTTTGTGGTTGGAGGACGACTGGGGCTGACGCAAACCTGATAACTGCACACGAGTTCGCAGAACTGCTACCTCCCAACCGACCACCCCCGCTGCACGATTTGTGTGCGTGACGGTCGCCACCGCCGCAAACAAGTCGCCGCTACGTCGTCGGTACACTGCAAAAGCAGGAACCCCAAGCGCGGCTTATGGCACGGCACAACGCTTGGGGCCCAAGGCAGGCATCACTACGCAGAACAAAGACGCGCTGCCCCGGCAAAACCGGACCACGCCACTTCCCAGCATGCCACCACGATCTGAGATTAACGTTACAGCTCGGGAGCGCCTCCACGACCGACGCTTCATCCGACCTCCAACAGAACGCCACAGCAGGGTCAAACCTTTCAGAATCCGCGACGTGCTCTGCTTTCCCGCAACGGCTAACTACCACATCTCAGAATCCCGGAAATTAACTGAGACACCATCGGGGTTGCCCTACCCGATAGTACCCTCGGATGTCGTGGTATGACGTGCTGATTTTTAGACCGGGAGAATTTTGGTGACCAACGCGTCGAACCCAACTGACAAACATGTCGGCAGCCGCGTGCGCATGCGCCGGCTCATGTTGAACTTCAGCCAAACACGGCTCGCGGACGCGCTTGGCATCACATACCAGCAAGTGCAGAAGTACGAAACCGGTGCGAACCGCATCAGCGCCAGCCGACTTCAGCAAATCTCACAATTCCTCCAGGTACCAATCCCCTTTTTCTTCGAAGGCTTGCCCAACCCGACGAAAGGATCAAAGAAAGCGCCGGACGCGCCTTCCCCCACCTATGTCACCGACTTCCTCGCCACGTCCGACGGATTGTCGCTCACCAAGGCGTTCATGCAGATCAAAGAGACAGACCTTCGGCGTTGTATTGTTCACCTGGTCGAGCAGGTCGCTGGCGACGAAAAATAACTGCAACCAGCGCCAAGACGATGTCCCGCAAGCGCCGCCTAACCGCTCCAACACTACAAGACAAACGTCCGCCGACCTTTGAGGTGCGGCAACTTGCATCGGCGCCCTCCTGGTATGTCCGCGTCTTGTGGCCCTACGGTCAGGTGGAGTATGTAAGCGCCTTCCGTTCTGCCGATGAGGCGCAGCGCTGGATCAGCACGAAATCAGAAGCTTGGTTGCGCAACAGGGCCGCCGCCCTGCGCGGCGACTAACCTCGCAACCACCCAGCCCGACACCACACATCCCAAACAACCAGCTACGCCAAGCCATTTTCAGCCGCCAAGTCTTATCCGTACCGCGCCACGGCGGACGCCCCTCCCCCGACTTTCATCTCTTTCAAGACTCTTTGGCCTCGGGATGTTATAAGGGTGTTGTGCGAGGGCTACCCGGGCCTCGCCCGGCGGCCACGGCAAGTCTTGCGTTTTCGACTGTGGCTGCACCTTTCCACGTACCTTGGCCCCGCTTCTATGCGGGGCTCTTTTTGCCGTCGCAGGATTTCAGGAAGTAAAAAAGCCGAGACGTTCCGCCGTATTCCCTGCCACGTCAGCACACCCCAAAAAAATCCGTGACGTGAATTTCATCGTCTGGCGCGCGCTTTGCGGCCGAGCCGACCGAGGGCAAAGACTGCGACTAATTGATACCGACACATTAGAAGTGCTTCAGTTTGAAATCATGGGCAGCGTGTCACTTCCGCTTATCCCGTAAGATACGCCGCGACTGGTTGCAGATTGAGGACGAGGCCGCCAGCAGTGTGGGTGGTGCTAGGGCGCGCGTATCTATATTCTGCACTTATGGAAGCGCATGGAATTTATAGAGAGCGGAACGGATGGGGCACTCAACCTAGCGCCCGCGTCAAATACGATGAGTATCATCAGGAACTAGACGTGTCGGAAGATCGCTACCGCGCTCGGGGCTACCAGCCGCCATTTGATAAATTGCCGTGGAAAGACGAGGCCGCCAACTAAGGCTGCACTTGGGGACCTGATGGCAAACCCATTTCCGCGTACTGAGCCAGCGTGGGGCCTACGGGCTTATCTCGTCTTGATGGGATGCGCCGCGGATCGTCAAACGGTTACATATGATGATCTTGCTCGCCGGATAAGGCGTGGCGGTCCAAATCTATTGGCTAGGCCGTTGGAGCTGATCACGCGATGGTGTCAGCACCACAGCGTGCCGGCGATCGCTTCCTTGGTAGTTGAGCAGGCGACGGGGCTGCCCGCTCCAGGTTTCTCGGCGGTCAGCAAAGACGAGATTCCTCGCGAGCAAGAACGGGTTTGGGAATTTGACTGGTACGGAATTCTGCCGCCGACAATCGAAGAATTGGCAGAAAAGTAAAACGGGTCATTCTCAAATTCAAAAGGGCCCAGCGCCCTTAACGCTTGGCCGTTCGCCTGCGTATACCGCCCAAACAACCACAACAGATCGGCCTTCGTGGCCCAACCAAGCCACCAAACGCCCGCCGACCTTCCAGAATCCGTGACGTGGAGTTTGGCCTCCACGAGCCCGGCTGCGACCCCGCCGACCATCACCATCAACGGCGACAATCCGGCCATTATCCAGATCGCCGACAGCTACGCTGATCTTGGTGCGACCGTGAACGACACCGGCCCAGGCCAGGCCGGCGACACCAACCTCGGCCTCAAAACGTTCCTCAACGCCACACTGGTGTCCAACATCGTCATCGACACGAGCCAGCCAGCTACCGACACCATCAACTACGTCGCCACCGACCAAAACGGTCTCACGTCCACGAGCACGCGAACCGTCCTCATCGAAGCAGCCGCCGCACCCTCAACCGTTTCACCCGACGATGCATCGACAACTGCCGCAACTTCGGCTTCAACCATACCAACGCAATAATCGAAATTTCCACAATCGACGGTAAGACGAGGTCGCATAGGAGGCAGCAATGGCCGTCACATACTACGTTGCCCTGCCATTTGTGAGGACGGAAGAGGGCGTGGCGCCTGGCCAAGCACAAGAGATGCCCAACGAAGGGGCCGCGATCCGGCGGGCCGAATCGATGTCGCGGGACCCGGCCAACGCCGGCGCGCTCGCGTTCAAACGTAGCGGTGACCCGAACATGGGAAATTTCGACGACGCCACAATTTTGAAATCATTCGGCGAGGTGCCCAAGAACTTGGACGAATTATGACGGCTTGATCCCCGTGCCGCCGCACCTCTGACATCTCACAATCTTATCTCCCTTCTTGAGCGTGCCCCCTGCCCTCGCAATTTTTGCACGGCTTTTTCTTTTCTCCGATGCTCTTCCGCATGGTGTCCTCACAATTCAACCGCCCGAATGTACGACGGCGCACCAGTGCAACCAACACCACCTCCACCGCCCAATAACCGGTAGTGTTCTAATTTGAGGTTTCGTCAGTAGGCCAGTCAATCGAGCCTTTGACGTTATACCTAACCTGTATCCCGCGCGATTGAAGGTAGGGCACCAAGTGCGGGTGATTGGCGGGAACGATCCCGTCCCGGTTACCTCGATGGCATTCGTTGCACACCATCATACCCCAAGGCGGAATGCGCTTGCCTACGTAAATGTGTGGGCCGAATTGAAACGACCACTTGCATAGGAAGCATTCAACCATGTGTGGCGTTTCAGACATGGCTATTCTGCGGACGGCTTATGTTCTTGGACTATCGCTGCGCTTCGACGGCGCGCTTTAATTGGGCGGCGTCCACTCAACGATAGCGGCGGGCTCAGTTGGGAAGCTCAAGATGTTTTTCAAAAGATCAAGTCGTTTAACCGATTGCCTGGCGCTGGTATTCCGCTAATTCAATTGAATATGAGGGTTGGCAGCGCGAAGACTGTTAAGAAGGGCATTCCGGAATTAAAATCGGCCGGCCTGATCACTGACACCGCTTCGGGTGACCCGACGCTTACTGATAAAGGCTACAAGACCTCAGGCTGAGTTATTCGTTACCCTCAACGGCGACAATCCGGCGATTATCCACGTGGCGACAGCTATGCTGATCTTGGCGATCGAAACGCCGATCTGCACAGGCGTGACGCTCCCTTGGTCTCCGGAATCCATCACAGTCTTATCGCCTCGCGCGTGCTTCTGAACGAAGAGCGAAACTCGGGCGTTGCGACTGACCCGTGCTCGGGCGATTCAACTCAACCTGGATAGCGATCGGATCGCTAGCTGGAAACGTTTCTTCCAGCGCCTCGTCAAGCAGTTCGCTCAGATGTGATCTCGCGGCTAGATCGAGTTTCTGGGCATTTTTCGCAATAAGCATAACTTCGAGCCTTTGTCTCTTTCGTCTCGTTATATATTGGGAGCGTGCACAGGCAACCAAAAGGGGGTGTATGCCGGGAACGTGCGCTGTCCCTCTGCGATCGCTACCGAATTGTCGCACTTGCGCCACGTGATCAAAGGGATACTGCTGCCGCCACCTCTTCCCTTCCAGAATCCGTGACGTGGACGTTGGCCTCCACGACCCCGGCCGCGACCCCGCCGACCATTACCATCGACTACGTCGCCACCGACCAAAACGGCCACACCGCCACGCGCACGAAAACCGTCATTATCGAGTCGGCGACCGCAGTCATCCCGCCGCCGCGACGACGGCAGCGACCTCCACCGCAAATTAAAGTCTCGACGTACCCTTGTGCTTTGATATCGGTACCACACATGCATAGGTAGTGGCAGGCTGCGGCTTGCCCTTGAGCTGCTCAAAAAACGGCGACGTACCGAAGTCTCCGCTCACATAATTAGCAGCGCCAGTGCCCATCGGCAGGCACAGTTCTGATCTAACAAGTTGATATTGGCTGCATTGCGAGTGCCGTTGGCACGCGCAGATCGGCCACGCGCGCGCCTCCGGTTGCGTGCGTACTTAAATGGATTTTCCCAAAGGAGACTACCCATGAATAACGAAAACCTGACTATCCACTTCAAGGTCAAGGACTTCAACGCATGGCAGACGAGTTACAATGGGAACGAGAAGAATTGCACGGCTGCCGGCATCACGAACGGGAGGGTATTCTGCAGCAAGAACGACCCGAACGACGTGGTCATCCTCCAGGATGTTGCCGACGTGGCAAAGGCTCGCACCTGGCTGGGCTCGGATGAAATGAAGTCGGCGCTGCAAAACAGCGGCGTACTAGGCTCACCCACCATCCGTTTCGCGGCGGCGGCCTAAGTCGCAGCTGAAACAGTTCGTGACCGGGATAGTGCGTAACGTGACCGTTTGTTGCGTGGCCGTCCCGAAGATGGAAGCCCCAGCCCCCGTCCCCCCGACCATGGCTGGGGCAACCAAAGCAGTATTGATTACTCGGCGCCGCAGATCGGCCGTGGGAGCGACGTTGGTTGCATGTGGACTAATAAGATTCGCAAACAGCTCAAAGGAAAACACCATGAACCGATCTATGGCACTAGGACTGGCAATGGTCGTAGGCTCAGCCTTTGTAGCTACAGCTATCAATGGACTGCATGCTCAGAATAAGGCTCCGGGAGCGTACGCTGACCTCGACCTTCGCGCCATCAACAGCCCCGCCGTTCTCAAAAAGCTTCCTTCCAAGACGGGCGACTTTGACAGCCACACCGCCTGATTGGGCGGACCCTTCGCTCACCGCTCGCGTTCCTATCGCATGAACGAGAAAAAACCGACTTACCGTGTGAAGATGGAAAATAGCGGCACCACGCCGAACGAAACGTATGGGTGGAATATCTACAGGAACCAGGATGTCTTACCCATCCTGCGATCACAGCAACTCTTTGTCTCCCGCATGGCGGGATTAGCTGACGCTAATCGATCAAGGCTGCGAATGATTGATGCCGACACGTTGGGAAGTGCCTCAGTTTGAAATCATGGACAGCATCTCACTTCCGCTCAACAAATCT
This sequence comes from uncultured Alphaproteobacteria bacterium, assembly GCA_963831165.1. Lineage (GTDB taxonomy): Bacteria > Pseudomonadota > Alphaproteobacteria > Rhizobiales > Xanthobacteraceae > BOG-931. The sequence continues at coordinate 501,373 of CAWHPC010000020.1, read as the reverse complement.
GCCGCCACGGCGATTGAGTATGGGCTAATTGCGGCTGGCATTGCGGTCGCAATTATCGCGGTCGTTAACGGTCTTGGTACTCAACTGAACACGACATTTTCGAGTATTTTGACACAGCTTAAATAAGCTCATTTATTTCCCAAGCCCCGTCACGCCACCAAACCGTCCAGAATCCGTGACGTGCCGCGTCATCCGCCGCGACATCAACTAAGCCGTAACCTGATAGTGAAAATTGCAGCGGTCGAAACGACTATCTTCAGAAATCATTAGATCGCAACACCACGGGCCGGTCGGCCTGGACCTGCTGCTCGAAAAACTTACGTGATGCACGCTCTTCTATTACTTCGCGCAATCGCATAAACTGAGCCACGCGCTCCTCCGGCTTCACGTCACGCCTGCCTTCAAGATCGTCCATCGCTGCAGTGCTGATCGCGCAAAGAATCACCTTGCCCTGATTGAGCATTGTGAACGCAACGACCATTCGATCGAAGTCGTAGCCCTGCACCTCGCCCTGCTGTAGCGGCATCGCGAATTCTCTATGCTCGGAGCCATTTCATTGTGCCACGTTGACAGGGCGATGTCAGTTTAAATTCGCCGGCCAGGCCGGCGACAGCAACCTCGGCCTCAAAACATTCCTGAACGGCACCCCTCGTCTCAAACATCCTTCTCGACACAAGGCAGGTGGCCACCGGGTAGTGGTACAGTTTGGCCGGTAGTGGGCTCCTTTGATTAAGGCAGCACGATTAGCTTGCCGTGCATTCCGGCCTCATAGTGACCGGGGATGAGGCAAGCAAACTCAAATTCACCGACTTTTGTAAAATTCCATAGAAGTTGCCACTCAATAAAAGCGTCCAGTCGTTTTGCATTCGGATCATCGTGCACCATGTGGGGAAATTTCTTCATAAGCCGAGCGTGCTTGCGGTTTTCCGCAGCGGTGGCAAGGACGAACTCGTGACGTTCGGTTCCCTCATTGAACAGCGCAAAACGAATTTGTTCCCCCTTGCGAACCGTGATTACAGCGGGATCAAACATCATTTTCTTTCCTGCCTCCTGCATCGCAATCTTAATTGTCCGAGCAGGCTTATTCGGATCGCCGGGCTCGCCAGCCGAGAAAGCCGAATGCCGCTCATGCGCATAAGAGGCAGAGAAAAGAAGGCCAAGAAGGGCTGAGGACAGCAATGTTGTTGCGATGGCGCTCTTGATCACTAGACGGCTTCCCACGCTTCCAGCACGTCCACAATATCACCGATTTCCCAAAGGCCCTTCAAGCCGCCTTTGCGGCCGAGTGCGACAGCGGCTTGGTCTTTGCTGGAATCTTCGGGATGCGGCATGGCAAGTAACTGTACCACTACCGGCCACCGACACCATCGACTACGTCGCCACCGACCAAAACGGCCTCACCTCAACCTCAACAAGAACCGTCTTTATCGAAGCGGTCGCAACCTCAAGCGCTCAATAGCGTCTGCGGCTCCGCCTGTCTTCTTCTTTGGAAGAGATACTCGATCGCGGTTCGCAGCGCGTCCCCCTGATCGAAGCGCATCCCCTCGTGTACAAGAGCTCCGTCGTTCCCGACCAAAAACCGATAGGTCTCGGCGGTTCGCCGGCTTCTCACAAAAATGTACGGGGGCTCGTATTGCGTAACCTCAAACATGTTCTTCACCGTTGAGTGGATTACGACTGCAACGGATTCCGAACCGCATTAATTAAAATTGTCTTAAAACCCCGCCAGTCCCCTCTTCCACGGTCAGCGCACCATCCAGTCCCCTCCCCGGCTCAACAGAGCCCACGGCCACCTCGACCGTTCAATAGACCCGCCCGATATCTCTTTAAACATTTACTGATTGTATTCACCGGTCCTCAAATTGCAGGTGATTGTCTAGCGGGCGACTTGATGCTGCAAAGGGGCTGTTCGATGCGCGCTCTCGTTTTGCGTTTTGTGAATGATCAATCGGCTGCCACGGCGATTGAGTATGGGCTAATCGCGGCCGGCATCTCAGTGGCAATTATCGCGGTTGTTAACGGTCTTGGCACCCAACTGAACACGACTTTTTCGAGTATTTCGACACAGCTTAAATAGGTTCGTGTGGAACGGTTCGTCCCGTATCGGGCCGTTTCTCGCAACAGCCACAACAGCGGCGCCGCCGCGGCTCAACAGAGCCCTGCGGCCACCTCTTCCCCTCCAGAATCCGTGACGTGAATTTCACCGCGCCGGCGCTGGACCGCTCTCGCACCGACCTGATCCTATAATCACCGTTGTGACGCGTCCATTCGTCGTCGAAGTTGCGTAGCTCAAAGTTCCATTTCTGCGATCGAACTCGTACGAACTATCATCGTGGCTTGCGCTGAGCCAGTTGTCATCGAAACGCCTGACCGTCAGCGCCGTACCATCGGCGAACAGGATGGTCTTTGCTACGTCATCGACCAAAAAGCTCATATTTGTCTCCTTGGTCGATGACGACCCTTCGTTCGACCCGTTCACAATGACCACTTCTTTGGTCGTGCAATTGAGGTACGTGCGGGCTAGCGCCGGATGAGACAGATCGGCGAGCAGGAACAGAAGAACAGTGCACCCGCGATGCACGCCTTTGTCCTCCCAAAACGACTTAAACCGATCCCGTTAGCCGCCAATCAAACCAACCGCCCACCATCCTTCCAAATCCGTGACGCGCTGCGGCGAGATTCCGAGAAATGAAAAAGCCGCGGCCTCTTGGTACTTTCGCCGTTACTTGGTTGGCGGCGGGCTGGTCCAGTGCTCTTGCGCAACGGCATCTGACCATGCCGAGCCGAGCGGTTGAAGCATAAGCCAAGTCTCCGCGAGCTTGCCGCTCTCGATCCGGTAGGACTGCATGCCCGCCCTGCTTCGCGACTCGCTGGTCTTTTGATCGGGCCACTTGAAAGCAAAGCGGAACCACGCGCGGTCGCCTGCAAACGAGTGATCGTACACAACGACACGTATGCGTGGCCGCTCCTCCCGTATTGCGGCGATCTCTACCGCGTAGGCATCGCGTGTGACCGTCCGATCGCCTTTCTCGTCATGCCGGACGTAGTTTTCCACGACGCAGCTCGGCACTAGGTCGTATCGACCTTCATGCCAAACACGCTCCCATCGGTCGAATAGGTCGCGCATCACGGACTCTTCGGACATTGACGAGCTCCTTTCTGCGGATGGCTCAGTCGGATTTAAAGGTTGGTCATCGGCGCGGGCGACGGTGCCGCTAAACCCTAAAAGCCCGGTTAGAAGCAGTAAGCAGTCCCTGCGTTTCATTCTTCTACTTTCAAAGCAACCCGCGGCCACCTCTTCCCTTCCAGAATCCGTGACGTGGACTGTGGCCTCAACGACACCCGACACACCTCACAAGCCCACGCGGTAAAAAATCGCAATGACGCATCTGACGGGAAGCAGCTGCGGTGCTACAATTGGTTTTTTAAGCTCGAGGATGCGCTCGTGCTCCAGACAGTGTTGCCGTTCATTCTGAACCTTTCGCTATTTCTCATGACCGCTGTCGCCACGCATTTGGCCATGTCATTTGGGCAGACGTTCCTACATTATAAGGTCGCCCACCATCGAATTGGCGGCAAGTTGTTTCGCAACCACATCAACTTCCATCACACGCATTACGCCGACGATCATCTCGTCTCTCGGACATACCTCGGTGGCGAAGGCAACATTACACCCTACTTCCTTTTTCCGGTATTTCTGGTTGGAGGGTGCGCATATTTTTTATTGCCACTAACTCTTTTTGTGGTGATGGTAGTCGCAAGTGCGGCGTCGTTTTACGCGCACGTCTTTTTCGATAAGGAATATCACGTAGAGGGATCGTGCCTTCAAAGCTTTGCATGGTTCAGACGGCAACAGGAACTGCACTTTGTTCATCACCGTCACGCGAATAGTAATTTTGGCGTCATTCACTTCTTCTGGGATAAGATTTCTCGGCACCTATCGAATGCCGGATGACGGGCAGCGCTCCGAAGGCAATTTCTAAACGGGAAGTCTCACCCGTCCCCGCCGACCGTATACTCAGCCGATACATTGTTACCAATTTCAAATTGATTGATCAGATTCACTCAGAATAATTTTAGACGTCGGCGCGTAGTATTGTGTGGGGCTGTCTAGTTGAACGTGTGAGCGCGTTCATGTTGGAGCCCCTTCGACCGAAAGCCACATACGTCACCGGGCCGGACGGCACCCCACTCACGATCGCAGATTTGCCGGCGCCGGGAACAAAACGCTGGGTCATACGACGCAAGGCAGAGGTGGTAGCCGCCGTCCGCGGCGGCCTGCTTTCGCTGGAGGAAGCCTGCAGCCGCTATACCCTCTCAGTCGACGAATTCCTCTCCTGGCAACGCACGATCGAGCAGCACGGCCTTCCCGGCCTACGCTCCACTCGCACCCAGCAATATCGGCAGAAAGACCGCTAAGGGCGGAGCCGTGAACACGCAGGAGCTTTGCGTCGGTTCACCTTGAGGAGAGCAACGAGGCGGCTCTTATTCTAGCTAAGCCACCTTCTCCAGAACCTTCGCCATTTCGCTAGCGGTGAAGGCGCGCAAGGTCTGCATGTGAATATTGCCGGCTTTGAGCGTGTTCAAAATGAACGCTGTCATCGCAATCTCGTCAGACCCCTCACTGATTACTATGAGGTCGTATTGGCCTTGGAGCCAGAGAACCTCCTTTATCGTCATTCCAATTTGCTTGGCCGCAGCTTTGGCCGCCTCAGTTCTTTTCAACGTGTCCTTGATCTCACGAGCGCCCTTTTCGGTGAAATTACAAAGGCTGATATAGGTTGCCATGACGTTTTCCTTCCGCGATGAATGAGAGAGCTTCCGATGTCGGTATGGGCGCCTCGGCAGCCCTCCCGATGGCGCGTGGCGCTGGACGCTAGGATATCACTGCGTGTGCCTGAGGGTAATGCCGTGAAATCGGCCATGGTCAGACTTCGTCGTCCACCAACCAACACCCGTGCGCAGCTCAACCAAGCCCCACAGGACGGTCAAACCTTCCACTATCCGTGACGTAAATTTCGTCGCGTCGGTGCGCCTGGGCGAGGTAACAGCTCCGCGCTCAGCCTGCGTTCAAACTCAGCGACTGTGCCGTCTACAGTTCCGGTTCAAAGCAGCGATGATGTTGGTGCCCGAAATAATGTAAATCGCGTTCTGATCAATAAAATAGTTAGTGCCCAGTAGAACGTTGCCAATAGTCACTTCATGCGTCGGATGCCACCACCCATTCGGCTCTAGCCGCCAGTCAGCACAGCTCAATCCTGGTTGCGCATATGCAGCGGTCGTTACCGTGACGACCAGGAGGGGTACCATGAGCTTCAAAAGGGGGTAAAACGTCTTCATGGAGTCGAACTCCATTTCCGCACTTTCATTTGTCGCGCGACAGATGTGCACGTCGCGCTTCATAAGGTAATCCTTTCTGCGTCACTTCTGAGTGACTATGCGCGCGCCCTACAGAGGAGATGCTACCTCGGTCCTCACGGTGCAAATCCGCTGAAAGCTGATCCCATTCGACAACGACAACACCTGAATTGCCGGTGCCCCAGCAGTGGCCTGGAGGAAAACTCCGTTTTGGCCCTGCCACTGCTTCAGCAGGCCGCCGGGAGCAGCCGTGAACGTCTGCCCGGCGTACGGCCCATCAGTAAATCTGCCGCTTAGCGTCCCTAATACAACGGTGTGACTGCCGTCCGAATTTTCCGTGACGGTAGAGGTGAACTCAACTTTATAGGCGCTCGCCGCAGGAGCATGCATGCGTGGGCCAACGCCAAAGGACGCAGTGTCCACGGATTGACCGACTTCCGTAACATTGCCGTTCGCGTCAACGCTGCCCCATTGAATTGAACGTCATCGTCCAAGCCACACCCGCGTTCACCGGTTCCAACTTCGAATTAAACCCTTCCGGCGAGTTGAGGCAGCTTCCCGAGGCCGTATAGACGAGTGCAAGCGCCTGCGCGCCTGCCGGAATTGCGACAGCCATGATCGCAAACAAGATTGGCAAGCAGGAGCAAAGCGCCCTTCTCATGTGCGCCTCCTTGAAAACAGGATTCCTCCGCTCCTCTACTTTAGCAGAGTCGTAGGAAGGGGGTCGATATTCCGCCGCACCGCAATATTCGGCGGGAAAAGGAGTCATCGAACCGGTCAATAATCAACACCGCGTGACTGCCTGATCGCGTTATGTGGAAATGCAGAAGAACCCGCACGCTCCCCCTTTTATTACTCATTTGTAATTCGTGCCGCCGAAAACACATGCATAGATTCCAAAAAACCAACCGGGCCTCGTCCTGCGCATCGTTGGGCGGCCTGGAAACAGAAGGAGAGACTTCAATGCGGAAGACGATCCTTGCACTCGCCGCAGCCGTCGCGATCGGCACGGCGACGATGACGACCGGCGCAATGGCCTTCGGGCATGGCGGCGGTGGCGGCCACGGAGGCTTCGGCGGCGGCGGACATTTCGGCGGAGGCGCCGCTCACGTTGGTGGAGGCTTCGGAGGCAACGGAATTGCGATGGGTCACGGAGGTTTTGGCGGGTTCAGAGGAGGCGTCGGCCATTTTGACCGGGGCTTCGCTGGCCGCGATTTCGGCCGCGTTGGTCGCGGCTTCGCCCGTCGAGACTTCGACGATCACGTTGGTCGCTTCCACCGCGGTTGGGGCTTAGGTGGCTTGTATGGTTACGGCGGTTTGTTGCCGTATTGCGGGCCATTTTACTACGGCTTCGACGGCTGCTATTCCGGCTGGTGATCTTACCGATATAGCGCCGCGCCGGCTTAACGGCGCGGCGCCTTCGACTGACAACCAGCTGAGAGCCCAGGCTGTCGTTATACTGTATATATATGAATACCGACACGTTTTCAGTTCGTGTGGGCCGCTCGACTAAAACAAGGCTTGAGAAGCTCGCCAACAGCACAGGGCGCTCGCGTTCTTTTCTCGCGGCTGAAGCGATCGTCGCCTATCTCGACATCAACGAGTGGCAGATCGCCGGGATCACCAAAGCACTCTCATCGCTCGATCGCGGTAAAGGAGTCGCGCACGAACGCGTCAGCGGATGGGTCCGTTCCTGGGAGACACGAAAGGAACGCCGATCTCCGAAAGGGGCATGACGCTCCTGTGGTCTCCGGAATCCATCGACGACCTTCTCGTTCTTCGCGCACACATTGCCGAGCACGATCCGGCCGCCGCAAAGCGCGTCGCCCTGCACATCCTCTACTGCATCGAATATTTGCTGTCGGAAAACCCGAAACTTGGCGCGCCCGGCCGCGTCCCCGGCACCCGCGAACTTGTGATACCCAAAACGTCCTACATCGTCCCCTACCGCGTGCGCGGCTCGCGAATTGAGATCGCCCGCGTCTACCACAGCTCGCGCCGCTGGCCCGACCGCCTGTAGCTGTCGACGCGATATGGCGCGCAAATCGCTTACGGCTTCTACTACCGCGAGCATTTTCCTTAATTTGCTAAATTGCTTTGAACTGTTCGCTGTGTATGTGTTCCCGGATCGATTTGCAATCACCGCAAAGGCGAATCGTAGCCGGTATCCCGGCCGCGAACGCTACACCGACAACTTCGTAATCGTGAGCTGGATCGTCACCGCACACCCCGCAGACCTCTGCACTTCGTGCTAGCGAAATGATCTTTTTCGTCGCCGCTGCTTGTTCGGGGTTAATCCGGTTAAGCGCGTCGAACCATTCTTTGGAGTGCGGGGTCAGGTAGCTCATCGGCTTATCTTACAACCAATCCCCATCCGTGGCTCAACCGAGCTCCGCGGCCACCTCTTCCCTTCCAGTATCCGTGACGCGGACCTTAGCCTCCACGAGCCCGGCCGCGACCCCGCCGACCATCACCATCAACGGATCACCGGCGCTTCGCCGAACGCCGGCCGAGTTTGTTTCGCGGGCGCGAACCCTTCGGGTAGACAACTTTGTTTTGCGCAGTCCGCTCGCGCTCACACGCCTGGCGGGACTGAGGTTCTGCGATATCAAGTGTGCCTGGTTCAACGAGGACCAGTATTGCGAGTTCTTTCCCCGCTCGCTGATTGCCCGGCAGCCCTGATCCGCGGCCGCGCCAACGTCAGCTGTCACTTCTACTGCGGACCAAACTGCGGACTTTCCGGAGCGACGCAAAGGGCCACCACCTGACATCGACTCGTCACGAACTTAGTGATAAAAACTTGTTCAGAGCTGCCCGTAAATCGGGGACATACCGAAGTCTCCGTTCTCTTTAGGTGGCAGCGCAAGTGTCGTCGGCAGGCACAATAACATTCCAGGTAAAATTAACTCTCCGCGTAGAGTTGCGTTCGCGTAGGCCCTATCAGCACCCGCACCGAGGCGAGGCATCGGCACGCTGCGTGCAGCGCGCATGCCTTTCGACATCCGACCCGCGTTGAGGGCGGCGGGTCGGGGGTCCAACAGGAACCGTCCTCTAGAGGAATGAGTGTCATGACAGAAACCGCCATTGGCGCCAACGAAGCTAAGACAACAAAGCATGCCGCCTCCCCGTATGGCGTGCCGAACTTTGAGATGCCGAAATTCGACCTGCCGAAGATGGAGATGCCGGAGGCATTTCGTGAAATGGCCGAGAAGGGCGTCGCTCAGGCCAAGGACAATTATGAAAAGATTCAGGCCGCCGCAGAGGAAGCAACCGAGCTCCTCAAAAGCACCTATACGACCGCCGCCATGGGCACCGCAGACTACAACCGCAAGGTCATCGAGATCGCCAGTGCCAATGCGCAAGCCGCCTTTAACTATGCCCATGAACTGTTGGGGGTGAAATCCCCGTCTGAGTTCATGGAGTTGTCAAGCGCGCACGCACGCAAGCAGTTCGAGGCCATGACCGCGCAGATCAAGGAGCTCACGGAGCTCGCCCAGAAGGTGACGACCGAGATCGCTGCTAAAGACTGGCGGCACGGCGACACCAAAGAATCCCGTAAGGTTGCCTGATCTTAGGGTAGAAGCGGTTGCGGTTGAACAAGGCGGGCTGCGGCGGCGGCTCCAGCGCCAGCAGGAGCCCAAGTCACCCTTCGTGATCACCCCTTCGAGCGCGGCACGCCGTTCACTACCGCTGGCTTCGCCCGCATGGTCGAGCGCGCGGGCAGTGACGCATACCCGGTGCGAGCGGCAGTGATCATCGACCCGCTGACCAACCAGGCTCGTCGCTTTTCGGGTCATGAACAATCGAGGAGCATGCCGACTAACTCATCGAGAGCTCTCACAATGCGCAGCTTCTGCATCGCGTTCGACGGCAGGATGATCGCGAAAGAACCGCAGCATTTCCTTAGCCGCATCCGGTCCTCGCGGATCGGTGTAGGAAGCGGCAGGACTTCCACCCGACCAAGCGTGGCCAGCTCCATGGATGCACCATTGCTCCAGCACTGCCTGCCCATTCGCATCGGTATGGATCGTGCAGGTGTAGGCATGGCCACCAGGTACTTGCCCGCGATACACTTTCTTCTGCAAGTTGGTGGTTCTCATAGAACGGGTGATGACATGATCGGCGTTTCGGGGGTGCACTATGGTGTCACGATCTCCATGGAAAACGATGGTCGGGACAAACGGCTGCTGGTCTTCAAGAATGTCCGTAGCTTCACCGGACGCGGAAGAGCATCGTGAATTGCCTTGTCGCATGGCGGCGAATGCAGAAATAAGATCGTCGGCGACTCCACAAGCCAGACCTGAATGCACTGCGATTGCGGCATATAGATCCGGGTAAGTTGCCCCCATCACGGCGGCCGCAGCCGCTCCGGCTGACAATCCCCCAACGTAGACGCGTCGCGGATCGACGGAATAGTCGTGCATGACTTGGCGCGTGATGCCCGCGATGAGTGAAGGTTCACCGCGATCCCGGCGCTGGTCGTTCGGGCGAAACCAATTCCAACACTTCGCCGGGTTCGCGTGACTGGGCTGTGCGGGATAGACCACGAGACAGGTCTCTTGCTCCGCGATCACGTTCATTCTCGTCCCGGCGGCGAAATCGTCAGGCGTTTGAGTGCCGCCGTGCAGCATGACGACCAAAGGAACCGCTTGGCCCTGATAGCGGCTGGGGATGTACAGCTTGTAGGCGCGGCTTCCCGCCGAGTTGGTATAAAACGATTCAATAAACTTTCCACCCTCCGGCAGAATGTCCGGCGTGGATGCCGGTACGGGCCGCATCCACCCCTGCAGTCCATGCCTTGAGGGGTATTTGAAGCGATATGTTGGATCGCGCAGCGTCCGGAAATAATGCGGCGTAGCGGAAGGCGCCGCGTTGAAGTGGGAAGGCTTGGTTTCATCGATTGCCTCTAGATACCCGTCAATGGTTGGTGGCCTGTTTCCGGGACCAGCAATCTCGGAATCGGTCTCGCCTTGAAGCATGCGCTGAATGAGCGCCGTGGCTTCGATGAGTCGGTTTGCACGCGTAAGCCGCGTTGCCTGGAGCATCATGTCATTCATATCGAAAGCTACCTTTTTGTTCGGAGCCACCACGTCGGACACTGTTAGTCCGCATCAAATTTCTTTCGCGACGCGTTTCTTTGTCATCGCATTCTATCGGCGAGAGCGGCCTTGACCTCTGGACTGGCGTGCAACGCTCCCAGCACGACGACGGAAGCGATGGTGGCGCGGGCGAGTTCAGGGGTGACATCGGCCGCGATAGTGGCGAGGCCCAATACGTTGATCTCCAGCATCCGCCCGGTGCGACGCGCCTCCTCAAGATCCTCGCGGCTGTAATTCCGCAGACCAAGATCTAGACTCTTTCGAGCGGTGGACTGTTTGACGACCTCGGCATGGCGTTCGAGTTGGTTTCGAATTGCCGTGCGAATGAAATCGGTCCGGTTGGAGTAAAAGCCGTCCTGAACCATCAGATCGATATGGCCAAGATCGACGTAGCCGAGATTGATCGTGATCTTTTCGCTGTCACTCGGTTTAGGGCGCAGTTGATGTACATTCTCTGTCATGTTCGACCATCCGTACAACATCTATATGGATGGTATATGGATGGCAAATGGCCCCGTCAAGGGGGGTCGTTTCGCCCCCCTCCATGGGAATCGAGCACGGCCGCACCGGTATGTGGCAGTTGCGCCTCTACCTCGATGCGCTTCAGGGGCAGCACCGCGTTTTGCCGGGATTCCCAGGATTGGGGCGGCCCGGAAAGCGGGATGTAGTTCGATCTAAAAAATGATTCCCAGGATATCGGGGGTAAGAATGGACGTGCTTGTTGTGCCAATGCGCTTGATCTTGCCACGGTCGCCGGGACGGGGCGCTCGCGCCTGGCCCATCTTTACTTCAGGTGATCGTTGATATCCGCACCCCAGGTGCGTCGCGGTCGTTCCGGTATTCCTCGATCGCGCCCAAGATTAGCTTTTTGACATTCTCGATTGTGAGGTCATTGAGTCGCTTGATGTTGACCTTCTCGCTGACGTTCGTCGGTTGGTGAGGCTGGCCTGGTCTTGTCGAAACCTCAAGCGCGTCCTTTACAGCACTGAGGTTGAAGCTCGTGGCCTTCTGCGTCGGCGCGAACGCCATGAAGCATGTCAGCGGTTCCAACGGCGCCGTGCCGCCGATCACGACTTGCCAGCGCGAGGTAAGAGCCATCCCATAACTTTCTGGTACGGATCGCGCCGAAATTTTTGGTCCGGATCGCGTCGACTGCGATGGAACTCGTTTTGCTAGGTCGCCTTTTTGGCGAATGCCACAACCTGTTCTTCGGTGTGTCGCTTATCCTTCGGAAGCGCCATCCATTCGCGAATGATTTTTCGGCGCGTCTCGTGGTCTTCCATGTTCGCGGTTCCTTGGCTTATCTTATCTGGGACAGCAGGGCCCGTCCGAGAGCGCCTCCGTCGTCAGGCTCGGCAGGATCGTATCGTCGATCTTGTTGTCGCGGAACACCTCCTCATGCCTTTCAAGGCCGAGGCTCCGTACAGCCCGCATTCAGCAAGGCCACCAACTGAGGCTGCCAATTTGTTTAAATTGGACGCCAAGCTTGTGCGGCTCTTTCCATACCACCCCGCAAATGCGCCTCGTTGAATCACCGTCGATTAACAGGTCGAAGTTGTCGGGAATACCGAACGTGCTGCCGACCCAAAGACCAGCGCCTGCCACCGATATATCAATGACCGTGCACCTGATGGGCGGGAGATTAGGTGCAACAATGATCATTGCCGGTTGCTGGCTCGAACTGCGTGAATGCCTTCGGACCGCTATCGACGACTTCGGCTTGTCAGTATTCGAAGCGCCCATCGGTAAATCCTCTGGAGCCCGACCTCCTAGGTAGTATCAAAAACGATTTTTGCAACCAAGGCGTGCGCTTTTTTTTCAAAGTGGGCCACGGCGAGAGCCAAAAGGGACCACTGACATGCAAAGGGCCCAGCACCCCGCTAGTTCCCTGCACCGCACTAATTGACCCTGCGGGCGGGCTTCCTGTCGGTGGATCAGCGGCGAGAGGCGGAGGCGCGGCCGCTAGGCAATCCCATCAGTTCGGCAACAGACGTACTTCCACCGCCCGACGACAACGCCAAAGACCCCTGCGCCATGCAAAATTCGTGACGTGCCGAGGCGTGGTAAAGTGCTGCCATTCCCTCTGATATGGCCTCCCGACTTCCAGCTGCGCATCGCGTTCCGCATACTGTCAAACCCCCAGGCCGCTGCCCACACTGTGGCAGTAAGCGCCTCATTCACAAAGGCACCCGCCGCAAGAAGCTCAAAGCAAAGCATGGGTACAACATTCCGCCCTCCACCCTTGCGAGCTGGATGACGGAACACCGCGAGCTAACCACCTACCGCCGGCTTCGCGGCCACTCCCCTTATCAAACTAACGCCCGCGCAGACTATTCGCTCGGTCAAACTCTATCATCGCCAAGTCTACAGCTTCGCCTATCACCTTCCCAAGCTTGCTCTCTTGCGTGAAAATCAGCAGGACAAGCGCTTCGCGCCGCTCGCCGATTTTCTGGAGCGCGTGGCGCGGATTTGCCCGCACAATCTCTTCACCGGCAGCTCGCGCGCCTCCCAGCTGGGCAACTTTGTGGAGCGCAATCACCTCATCGTTGCCGAGAAAGAGAACTTCGCGACCCGTACAGCCGCGCTTGTCATACCTGCTGTAGGCGACAACCGCCTGCGGCACGAAACGCTACAGCGCTTCATCCTCGCCAACGACAGTGTCACCGTCGCGGTTGAAATCCCGATCTGGCTCACAGCGACTGACATCGACGCACTTGAGATCGAACATGGCATTCGCCTACTTCCCGAAGCACACGAGCCGCGCGTCCTTACCGGTCACATCGACTTTCTCCAAGTGCGCAACGGCGCCGTGCACATACTCGACTACAAGCCCGACGCACGCACCAACAAGCCGATCGCGCAGCTCACCCTATACGCGCTCGCGCTGACGCGCCTGGCAGGACTAAGGCTCTTCGATATCAAGTGTGCTTGGTTCAACGAGGAGAAATACTGTGAGTTCTTCCCGCGCTCACTCATTGCCCGGCAACCCTTAAGGGAGTAGCCACAACCATCCGCGCCGCAACCAGCCCCCAATGCAAGTCATTATATAGTGTGTGTGCTTGCCCAAGTTCGGGTGGTGGATTACACCCTGCCTGGGCTGCTGCCCGGTACATTTTCACCCGAGGCTATAGCGAGGCTAGGAAGTTGAAGCGGAATGAGAAGCACTTGTTCCGCAAAGGTTTTGGGGAATAGTTCAACGGTAGAACAGCGGACTTTGACTCAGCTGTTCAAAACAAGATACGTCGTACTGCCCCTTTTTTTGACAGGCGTGGTCTACACTCGTTGAAGAAAATGCTTCCTTCATCCGCTTGAGGCCAAGCAGCAACTGATAAGCAAATTGTAGTTTCCTAGCCAGTTGCGCGCTCGGTCCTCTGGCAGCACGAGAGGTAGGGCGATTTTCCGCGACAAAGGCCCGCCGACGGGCGCCAAAATAACCCTCGAAAAAAGGACTGGCAATCGGCTGCGAAAGGAGCGGTACTGTGTCAATCCCGGGCGCCGATGGCGCTCTGAGGTCCTGCCCCGCCGGCTTAATCGCCGAGGTGGGGCTTCGGTGGTGCGGCGCCAAGCCGTCTTCAACCGAACGGAGGATCTCAATGTCAAAGTCCGCAAAGAAGCGACCAGCCGCAAAATCAGCGTCGGATAAGTCGCCCAAGCGAACTGGCACCGTTGCGAAGCCCAAGGATACTGATTCCGGTTCAAAACAAGCGCGGGTCATTGCGATGTTGCGATCATCTACAGGAGTGACCCTGGACGCGATCATGAAGGCAACGGGCTGGCAGCAGCACTCAGTGCGTGGCTTTCTCGCCGGTGTGGTGCGCAAGCGGCTTAAGCTGAAGCTCGAATCAAAGAAGATGGATGGCAATCGGGTCTACCAGGTGACAAGCAACAGCGCTGGGAAGGCCTCTTCTACGCGGCAGCCCAATAGTCGCGCTGCCTAAACGCCGTGCCGCGCGTAAAAATCGGCCCGCCATTACCGGACCGGGTGCACCTCGACGTCGAGATCGCGCAATTACGTGATCTCGACGTCGGCGGCCTTCGTAATCGTTGGCACGGCGTCTTCGGCCGACGGGCGCCCCCTCACCTGCCCCGCCACTTGTTGTTTCGGACTTTGGCATACCGACTGCAGGCCGTTCAGCTGGGTGACTTGAACAAGGAGGCTAAGAGCCTGCTCGATCACTCCGGATCACCTGAGAAAGCCGGTCAAAGGGCCGTAATTCGGCGCATCGCGGAACTGCGTCCCGGCACCGTTTTAGGCCGCGAATGGAACGGGCACATGCAACGGGTCGTAGTACTTGCCGATGGCTTTGCCTGGAACGGCAAGAACTATCCGAGCCTGTCGCAAATCGCCTTCGCGATCACCGGCACACGGTGGAACGGGCCACGGTTCTTCGGCCTCAGGGACAAACGGGAGAAACAGGTATCGCTATGAAACCCGGTTCGGCAAAATCGGTCCGCTGCGCGATCTATACCCGCGTCTCGACTGACCAGGGGCTCGACCAGGACTTCAACTCACTTGATGCCCAGTACGATGCCTCGCAATCCTATATCCGAAGCCAGGCCCACGCCGGCTGGACGATGCTGCGAGCCAAATACGACGATGGCGGCTTTTCAGGCGGCAATACGGACCGGCCAGCCCTACAGCGGCTTCTTGAGGACGTCCGGGTCGGCAAGATCAACATCGTCGTCGTCTACAAGGTTGACCGCCTAACCCGATCGTTGGCGGATTTCGCCAAGCTCGTCGAGTTGTTTGACAAGCACAATGTCTCGTTCGTCTCGGTCACCCAGCAGTTCAATACCACCACCTCGATGGGCCGCTTGACGCTTAACGTGCTGCTGTCCTTCGCTCAGTTCGAACGAGAGGTCACTTCGGAGCGGATTCGTGACAAAATCGCGGCCTCCAAGCGTAAGGGCCTATGGGTTGGAGGGATGGTCCCGCTTGGCTACGACACCAAAGACCGGAAGATCACCGTCAATGAAGTTGAGGCTGAGCGTGTTCGAACTATCTTTCGCAGCTACCTAAAGCTTGGCAGCCTAAATCTGCTGATGGCCGAGCTTCGCAAGCGAGGCATCGTTGGCAAGCTCCGCAAACTCAAGACCGGAAAAACGATCGGCGGCATCCCGCTTACCCGCGGGCCGCTCGCGCACCTCTTACGCAATCGTTTCTACATCGGCGAGGTCAGCTTCAAGGGCGAAGTGCTGCCAGGCGAGCAACGGGCCATTCTTGAGCGGGACCTGTTCGAGAGCGTGCAGGCCAAGTTGGATGAGCAGGCAAATAATCATGCCGCTTCGGGAATGAAGTCTGAGGCTCTGCTGGCCGGTCGCATCTATGACGACGCCGGCAATCGCATGAGCCCTAGTCATAGCCGCAAAGGTAACATCAAATATCGATATTACCTGTCCTCCGCATTGCTTAATGGCGCCGCCGAGCAGGCCGGATCGATTTGCCGCGTGCCGGCAATGGAAGTCGAAGCGACTGTCGTTACAGCGGTTCGAGAGCATCTCAAAGCATCGCCGGCCATTGATGATCGCAGCCTCGTCGACCTTCATGTCGCCCGCGTCGAGGTCCATCCGCAGCAGTTGCACATCCAACTTGCTCAAGTTCAGAATCCCGATCACGAAACCGCTGACACCCAAGCTTCGCTTCGCGTGGCATGGCAGAAGGCGATACTGAAGCGGCGACGCGAGATCCTTGTGCCCGAAGGGACACCGTCGGAGAAGGTGCGCCCCATCCGTTCCGAAAACCGCGCGACGCTGGTGGCTTCGATTGCTCGCGGGCGCCGTTGGCTTGATGAGCTAACCACCGATGCCACGGCAAGCTCAGAGAATATTGCCGAGCGCGAAGGATGCAGCGTTCGCAAAGTCAACATGACGATCTCGCTTGCTTTTCTCGCGCCAGATCTCGTCAAAGCTGCCATTGAGGGTCGGCTTCCACATGGCATGGGAGTGACGCGTCTCGCCGATTTGCCGGCCGAATGGTCTCGGCAGCGGCATGTGCTGGGAATTCCAGCGCAGTAGCGTCACATCCGACGAGGGTGTCTGAAGCCTTCGAGACTTTGCCTTTGCTCGAACTTTCATCTAGAACGTCGCGCTTCTTAAAAATCGGAGTTATTTGAATGGCTAAGAAATCGAAACGCCGAACGTGGACCTCTACAGACGTGGGGACCTTGAAATCCCTTGCTCGCAAGAAGACTAGCGCGCGGAAAATCGCCAAAGCACTAAAGCGAACCGAAGGGGCGACTCGGCAAAAGGCCTTCAGTATCGGATTATCTCTCAACTCACGTGGCTGATGTTTTCCCCAATTGGCCGGTCATCGTGTCTGCCCTGTCTTTTCGAACGGTGACGCCGCAGAGCGGCAGGCCTGCAAACCCTTGGTGAATGCAACATTCGAACCGTGTCTCTCGAACTAGAAGTCTCCGTTTCCCAGGAAACGGGAATTTGAGGCCAGAGACTAGGGTGCCCAAATCGCGTGCAGGCAACAGTCACAGTCCCGCTGAGACCTACGGACCGGTAGCAAAGCCCGCCATTCGCGGGCTTTGCTCATCGATCGAGGAAATCTCTGCGACCTCGGCAATGCGTGGTGGGCCCGGGAGGACTCGAACCTCCAACCAAGCGGTTATGAGCCGCTAGCTCTGACCATTGAGCTACGGGCCCGCGCCAGTGGCAGGCGTCAGGTGTAGAGGCGAGTATTACACAGGTCGAAAAACGTCATTTCAAACACCGCGAAACAATCCATTCTGCCGGATACGGCGTCAGGATCGCTCCACAGCCTTCGCCTCTTGCGAAGATATTATCCCCGTCGGCTTAACAGAAAGACCGCCTGCTCGCCGAAAAGGTTCCAGAACCACCAGGGCATTTTCAGTCGCATCCGGCTGCCCCACGCATTGAGGGCGACCGCTTCTTCAATCTTGGTGCCGGCGACGCGGCAGAGCTGGCGGAAATCTTTGATGCTGCAGAAGTGGATGTTGGGCGTCTCGTACCAAGCATACGGCAAATTGTCGGTATGCGGCATGTGGCCGCCGAGTGCGACTTGCAGGCGGATTCGCCAGTGCCCAAAATTCGGAAACGAGACAATCGCATAACGGCCGATGCGCAGCATATGTTCAAGCACAACGCGAGGCTGGCGGGTCGCCTGCAAAGTCTGCGACAGGATGACGAAGTCGAAGGCGTCGTCGGGATAGTCTACGAGGTCTGTGTCGGCGTCGCCCTGCACTACCGCAAGGCCCTTGGCGACGCATTCGTTCACGCCCTCACGCGACAGCTCGATACCGCGGCCGTCGACGCCGCGCGTTTCCAGAAGACGTAACAGTTCGCCGTCGCCGCAGCCGACGTCGAGCACCCGTGCACCGGGCTCCACCATGTCGGCGACGACCAGCAGGTCGACGCGCGAGCCGCCCGGCCCGCGCGCAGCTTCCGCCATGGTGAGGTCGTGCGTGAGCCGGGTGAGCATCGCTATCTCCGCGCCGGCGGCAAGCCACGCGCTGTCGCCGCCCCATCGAGGAAGCCGCGGACGATTGTAAACAATTCCGGCTCGTCCAACAGAAAGGCGTCGTGGCCTTTGTCAGTTGTGATCTCGGCGAACGAAACGCGGGCGCCCGCCGCATTCAGCGCATGCACGGTGGCGCGCGATTCCGGCGTCGGGAACAGCCAGTCGCTGGTGAAAGAAATAACGCAGAAGCGCGTCGGCGCGCCGCGGAAGGCATTGGCGGCGACGCCGTCGTAATCGGCGGCGAGATCAAAATAGTCCATCGCGCGGGTAAGATAGAGATAGGAATTGGCGTCAAAACGTTCGACGAAAGTGATCCCCTGATGGCGCAGGTAGGACTCGACCTGAAAATCGGCATCAAACGAAAATGTCGGATTCGCACGATCTTGAAAGCGGCGACCGAACTTTCGGTGCAGCGCGGCGTCAGATAAGTACGTAATGTGTGCGCCCATGCGCGCGACCGCGAGCCCGCGCCGCGGATTGGTGCCGTCCGCAAAATACCGGCCGCCGAGCCATTCGGGATCCGCCATCACCGCCTGGCGGCCTACTTCGTGGAAGGCGATGTTTTGCGCCGAATGGCGCATCGATGCGGCGATCGGGAGCGCCGCGTACACGCGGTGCGGATAACTTGCGGCCCATTGCAGCACCTGCATGCCACCCATAGAGCCGCCGGTTACCGCAAACAGCGATTCAATGCCGAGGTAATCAAGCAGCATCGCCTGGGCGCGCACCATATCGCGCACGGTGACGACAGGAAAGTCGAGGCCCCAGGGCATGCCGGTGGCAGGATTGGTCGAGGCCGGCCCGGAAGTCCCCATGCAGCCACCGACGACGTTGGGGCAAATGATGAAATAACGATCCGTGTCGATCGGCCGGCCCGGCCCTACCATGGTCTCCCACCAGCCCGGCTTGCCGGTCACCGGATGATCGTTGACCACGTGCTGATCGCCGGTGAGCGCGTGGCACACCAGGATGGCGTTGCTGCGCTCGGCGTTGAGTGCGCCGTAAGTCTGGTAAGCAATCTGCAGCGGACTGAAGTCAATCCCGGCATCAAGCCGCAACGGATTGTTGGCGGAAAAGCGCACGACCAGCGAGTGCGGGTGATCCGCCTCGCGCGCACGGTCGGCGCGATCGAGCGTTGCGCTGGCCTCGGCCATAAGTTACGTCCCGGACTAATACTTTAACTTTCTTGCGCCCGCCTCAAGGGCGGTCAAAGGGGCGTAAATAGGCCGCTGGCCAAAGGAGTCAATGTTTTCTTAGCTTGGTGTTTGATTTTTCTTTGCTTTCAGCCCCGGCGGCACCTATCAATCCACGCGTTGTCCCGGGCAAAGCATGAAACCGCCGCACCGCCAGGAGCCCCCGCTCGCCGAGCTACGCCGCGAGATCGATCGCATCGACGAGGCCATGCATGCGCTTCTGATCGAGCGCGGCGAGATCATTGACCGGCTGATCGCAGTAAAAAAGACCGAAGAATCTGGTTCGGCGTTCCGTCCGGCGCGCGAAGCGGACATGATGCGGCGGCTCGTCAAACGTCATCACGGCAATCTCCCGCTCGATACCGCCGAGAGCATTTGGCGCGTTATCATTTCGACCTTCACTTACGTCCAGGCGCCCTTCGCCGTGCACGCTGATCTTTCCGCGGGCGATGCGCTCATGCGCGATTCCGCGCGATTCCATTTCGGCTTCACGGTGCCGTTCGTGCCCCACATGGGGGCAGCGAATGTCGTCCAAGCGGTCACCGCATCGAAAGGCGATCTTGGCCTGGTCCCCGCCTTTGCCACTGCGGGCGCCGGCCCCTGGTGGACGGCGCTCGAATTTGAGGCCTCGCCGAAGATCATCGCACGGCTGCCATTCGTCGAGCGTGCGGATCATCCTGCCGCTATGCCGGTTTTCGTCATTTCGCGGGTGGCGGCGGACGCGATGGTGACTGAAACTGAAGTCTGGAGCTTGCGAGTATCCGGATGGAACGCGTCTTATGCCGACAAGCTCGCCGGGCTTGCCGAAGCAATCGCTGTTCCCGACCGCGCTTTCGATGGCGCCGCCCTGCTAATTTCCGTCGAGCGCGACGGCATCGGCGCTGTCGCCGATGCCTTGCTCGGAGTCGGCGCCTCGATCCGCTCGAGGGCCCTCGTCGGCAGCCACGCGACCCGCTATACGGTTCCGCGCAAAAGCTAATTCCGTCCATGGGCGAACGAAAAACGACTGAGTAGACAATGACACTGATGCAGCCCCAACCTCGGGCCGGCGTGCTGGATATCGAGGTCTACGTGCCCGGTAAGAGCAGCGCGCCCGGCGTCGCCAAGGTGTTCAAGCTATCGTCGAACGAAACACCGCTTGGGCCGAGCCCACGCGCAATCGCGGCCTATGTGTCAGTCGCCACGCATTTGCAGGATTATCCTGACGGATCCGCCAGCGAATTGCGCGAGGCAATCGGACGCATCTTTGGACTCGATCCGGACCGTATTGTTTGTGGCGCCGGCTCCGACGATTTGTTGAATCTGTTAGCGCGCGCCTATCTCGCCGACGGCGACGAAGCGATCCACACCAGACACGGCTTTGTTGTCTACCCGATCGCCACGTTGGGCACCGGCGCACGGCCGGTGGTCGCGGCGGAGACTAACCACACCGCCAACGTGGATGCGATCCTCGCGGCGGTAACGAAGAACACCAAAATGGTCTTCCTCGCCAATCCAAATAATCCGACCGGAACCTACATCTCGTTCGACGAGGTCAAGCGGTTACATCAGGGGCTGCCGCCGCGGGTGCTGCTCGTGCTTGACGCCGCTTACGCAGAATACGTGCAGCGGAACGATTACGAGTCCGGCATCGAGTTGGTCGCCACCAGCGACAATGTCGTCATGACTCGTACATTCTCCAAAATTCACGGGCTGGCGGCCGTGCGTCTCGGTTGGATGTTCGGCCCAGCCCACGTGATCGCCGCGATCAATCGCATTCGCGGGCCCTTCAACGTCAACGCACCGGCGATCGCCGCGGGCATAGCCGCGATCGAAGATTTGGCGCATCAGCAACGCGCGCGCGAGCACAATGCACACTGGCTCGCCTGGCTAACGCGGGAGATCGAGAAACTCGGCCTTAAAGTGACTCCGAGCGTTGCAAATTTCCTGCTGATCCATTTTCCCGAAGCCAAGGGGCGTTCCGCCAAGGAGGCTGATGCCTTCCTCACTGCGCGCGGGCTCGTCTTGCGGCAGGTTGGCGTCTACAAGCTACCAAACGCTCTGCGCATGACCGTCGGCACGGAGGAAGCCAATCGGCTTGTCGCCGCTGCGCTCAAGGAATTTTTGGCTAAAGCGGCGTGATGTTGTGGCGCAATCGGCACCTTTGTTTAATCGCCTCGCGCTGATTGGTGCAGGCCTCATCGGCTCTTCGATCGCGCGGGCGGCGCGTGCCCAGAACGCCGTGCGCGAGATCGTGGCCACAGCTCAGTCGGCAGCCACCCGCCGACGCGTCGCGGAACTCGGGCTCGCCGATCAGGTGGTCGAAGGCAACGCCGCCGCGGTCGCCGGCGCAGACCTTGTCATTGTCTGTGTTCCGGTCGGCGTTTGCGGCGCTGTCGCCGCCGAAATCGGCCCGCATCTATCGCCCGGAGCGATTGTTTCTGATGTCGGCTCGGTGAAGGGAGCCGTGGTGCGCGAGATGGGGCGGCATCTGCCCAACGGTGTCCACTTCGTGCCGGCGCATCCGGTCGCCGGCACCGAGCATTCCGGTCCTGATGCTGGCTTTGCAACTTTGTTCGTCGGCCGCTGGTGCATTCTGACGCCGCCCCAAGGAACCGATACTGCTGCAGTGGAAAGGCTCGCCATGTTCTGGAGCGCGCTCGGCGCCAACGTTGAGACCATGCCGCCGGAGCATCACGACCTCGTGCTGGCGATCACGAGCCATTTGCCGCACCTTATCGCCTATACGATCGTCGGCACCGCCGACGAGCTCGCCGAAGTGACGCGCTCCGAAGTGCTCAAATTCTCGGCCGGTGGTTTCCGCGATTTCACCCGCATCGCCGCGTCCGATCCGACCATGTGGCGGGATGTCTTCCTCGCCAACAAGGACGCGGTGCTGGAAATGCTAGGCACCTTCAATGAAGACCTCTCGCAGCTTACCCGCGCCATTCGCCGCGGCGACGGCGAAGCCTTGTTCGCGCATTTCACCCGCACCCGCGCCATTCGCCGTGGCATCGTGCAGATCGGGCAGGACTCGCCGGCTCCCGATTTCGGCCGGCCACATCCCGATCTCCCCGTCGAGTCGCTACCGCGGCCTTACGCCGTCTCCAGCGACGACTAGCGCCCGCGAACCGTCAGCGCTTCGTTGATCGCGGCGCGCAGCTCCGCGACCGTAAACGGCTTGGAGATGACGTCGTGGATGATGGCGTCAAGGCCGTGGGCGCGTTCCCTCTGGTCGGCGTAGCCGGTCATCAGCAAGATCGTGATGTCGGGATGATCGCGCGCGGCGGTGAGCGCGAGCGCGATCCCGTCCATCATCGGCATGCGGATATCGGTAAGCAGGAGATCGAAACGCCCATTCTCGCGCCCAAGCAGGTCGATCGCATCGGTGCCGTCGCATGCGGTCTTGACCTCATGACCGTCGGTCATCAGCGCGCGCGCACACAGCGCCCGCAGCGTTTCCTCGTCTTCGGCAATGAGAATTCGCGCCATGGCGTTATCGCGCTCCCGCGACGATGTCGCGGCGGCTGACGAAGCGAACGACAACGTCGCGTGCGTCCGGCGGCGGCGAGGCGAGACGTGTGCGGAACGGGACGGCTTCGCCCGCAGGCAGCGACGTCCGCGACGGGACCGCGATCCAGGAATAGATCTCCTGCCGGGCGCCGTTTCGAACGATGAACTTGAGGCGCGGTACGTCTACTGCTTTGCGAGCCGTGTTGACGATGTTTCCCTCGACTACGAGGATCGGCACACCTTCGTGCTGTTCGGTCGACGTGGCGATGCCATCAAAGGTGAGACCGCGCAGGTTCACCGGCATTCCAAGCGAAGCGTAGAAGGAGGCGGTCTGCGGTAGCAAGCGCACAACGTCATGGCGCCAACCAATAAGAACAGCGTCGACAAGGACCAGCGCCAGGATTCCGGTCTGCAAGAGCGACAGCGGCCAAAGCGGCAGCGCGCGCACCGCGCCGCGCAGTTGCTGGCGTGCGGCAACCGTTTCGATGTTTTCCCGCGGCGCGGCACGGCGGTCAGCATGATGATCGTGGTCAACGTCGATTGGGGGACGGCCGTCGAAATCGTTGGGTGCGATTGGTGGTGCTTGCACTTCCGCAGCATCGTCCGGCTCATCCGGAAATCCTTCAGAGCCGCCCTCGCCCACCATTGCCGAAGCGAACGATTCATCTTCCGCCGGTTGCGCGTTGTCACCTGACGCAAATGTGTCGGAGGCGACCTGAGATGGCGCCCGCTCGGCAACGAGACCTGAGACCTCCCCTGCGCCATCACGATCTGGACCGATGGCCGCGGCGGCAGCAAGAACCTTGTCCGCGCGGCTCGGCTCGGCGTGCCAAACGGTCCGGCAACGTAGGCAGCGAACCTGCCGTCCCTCCGACGGCATGCTTGCCGACTTCACGTCATAGGAGGTACCGCAAGATGGGCAGACGATGAGCATGGCACGAATCAGGAAGCGCGCTTTACCGCTGCAATCCTACCGGTCGATCCGTTAACGGATTGGAAACCATGCCGGCCGGCACTGGAGCATCGTGCTATGACGCTCACAGGAGACGGCGAATCAGCGCGACTAACCGGTGCTAGCAATGCATTTTGGTTTCGACCGCTCGCTCGAAGCTCACACGATGAAGCTCACATCAAAAAACCACACTAGATCATAGATTTGCCAGTATCCCGGGACGTTCGGAGGATGGCGTGATCCGGTTTGAGAATGTCGGCCTGCGCTACGGGCTTGGCTCGGAGGTGTTGCGTGACCTCAACTTCGGCATCGACTGGCACTCGTTCCAGTTCCTGACTGGACCGTCGGGCGCCGGCAAAACCTCACTGCTGCGTTTAATGCTGTTGTCGCTGCGACCGACGCGCGGCCTCATCAGCATGTTCGATCAGGACGCCGCGACGGTAAGCAAGGATGATCGCGCCAACCTGCGGCGGCGTATCGGAATCGTGTTCCAGGATTTTCGACTCCTCGATCACATGACGACGTATGAAAACGTGGCCTTGCCGCTTCGTGTGCTCGGCAAGGAGGAGTCCGACTATCGGGCGGAAGTTGTCGAACTGCTGCAATGGGTGGGGCTCGGCGAGCGGTTGGAGGCCTTGCCGGCCATTCTCTCGGGCGGCGAAAAGCAGCGCGCGGCCATAGCGCGCGCCGTGATCGCGCGTCCTCAGCTTTTGCTCGCCGACGAACCAACCGGCAATGTCGACCCCAATCTCGGCCAGCGGTTGCTGCGGCTGTTCATCGAGCTCAACAAGTCCGGCACCGCGGTCGTCATCGCCACCCACGACATTGCACTCATGGACGAGTACGACGCGCGCCGACTGGTTCTGCATGAGGGACGCCTGCATGTCTATGATTGAACCGGTCGAAACTATGACGGAGCCGTGGGACGACCTGGACGCGTCTCCCGCACTTGTACGCTCCATGCCGGCCGCAGCGCCGATCGTGCCCAAGAACTCGATCGCCGGGCGTTCTCTGACTGCCGTTGTCGCCATCATGACCTTCCTCGCCGCGCTGACGACTGGAGCCGCGATGGTCGTGCTGAACGCGGCGAGCGACTGGCAGTCGGAAGTGGGTCGCGAGGTCACTATTCAGGTGCGGCCTACGCCCGGACGCGACGTCGAGGCGGATTTGCGCAAGGCAGCCGACCTTGCGCGCGCGGCGGTCGGCACCGCCGACGTGCGGGTCTACACCAAGGAGGAATCCGCACGGCTGGTCGAGCCCTGGCTTGGTTCGGGTTTTGCGCTGGAAGACCTCCCTATCCCGCGCCTGATTGTCATCAAGCTGGGCACCGGCGCACGGCCTGATTTGGCGGCGTTGCGCCAGCTGCTTGCTGCTCAAGTCGTGACCGCCAGCCTCGACGATCATCGCCGCTGGATCAATCGCATGCGCACCATGGCCGGAACAGCTGTCGCAGGCGGCCTCGCGGTCCTGGCTCTGGTGCTGGCGGCAACTGTCCTGTCGGTTACGTTCGCCACGCGCGGCACTATGGCGGCCAACCGCCCAATCATAGAAGTGCTGCATTACGTCGGCGCGACGGACGCGTTCATTGCCGACCAATTCCAGCGTCATTTTCTGGTGCTGGGCTTCAAGGGCGGCGCGATCGGGGGTGGGGCAGCGATCCTGCTGTTCGCCATCGTCGAGGCGGCAAATTCCTGGCTGGCGGGAACAGCCGGCGGCGACGAAATCGCCGCGTTATTCGGGAGTCTCACTACCGGAGTTTCCGGCTATTTCGCCATCCTTCTGCAGATCGTGCTGATGGCGCTGGTCACGGCGTTCGCCTCGCGCCACACTGTCAACCGCACCTTGAAGGCCATCGACTGAACGCAGAAACGGGATCAATTTGCCGCCCGAATTGTTATGATACGGGCCGATGGGGGCCGGCAAAACGACACTTGGCGCGGGGGACGCGCGCGGCGATGCTTAGCCTTAAGGCCGCGGTCGAAACGCGGCGGATCACCTATTTTGCCGTCAGACTTGCCATCCTCGCCGGCATCGCAATCGTTATTGGCTTTCGGGTTCTTCCTCCGATTATTGCCGAGCGAAGAAGTCGCGCTTAATCGCAACGCCGACGGCATCGTGGTGCTGACGGGCGGCACCTCGCGGGTCACCGACGCCCTCGAACTGCTTGCCGCACATCGCGGCAAGCGTCTCCTCATCACCGGCGTCAATCCCGGCACCACGAC
Organism: uncultured Alphaproteobacteria bacterium; assembly: GCA_963831165.1. Lineage (GTDB taxonomy): Bacteria > Pseudomonadota > Alphaproteobacteria > Rhizobiales > Xanthobacteraceae > BOG-931. Next base: position 475,571 of record CAWHPC010000020.1, on the reverse strand, counting down.
GAACGATATCTCGCGCCAGGTCACCGGTTACGGCCGCATCCTCGCCTGCTGCGTCGACCTCGATTATTCGGCGATCAATACGCTGGGCAACGCGGTGCAAGCGCGCCGCTGGGCGATCAATCGCGGTTTCCACTCGCTCATTATCGTGACGTCCGCCTATCACATGCCGCGTGCGCTTGCGGAAATCGCGCACCAGCTTCCGGAAGTCACGCTCATTCCGTTCCCCGTTGTATCAGACCGCTTGCGCGTCGAGCCGTGGTGGGCGAGCGGCGCCACCACGAAACTGGTGCTATCGGAATATTTGAAATACCTTTTCGCCCGGCTGCGCATGCGCTTCGACTCGGTGACGGTCGAAGCCGGCATCACGCGAATTTCCAACGCTCGTCCACTCGACCGGTCGCACTGAGCCAGGCCGCTTTGTCTCACTCTCACGCAGTATTGGCTCGGTCGCTCCTCTTTAATGTGCTGTTCTATGTAAACATCATCGTGCGGATGATCGTCGCGCTGCCGACGCTCGCGCTGCCGCGACGCTTTATGTTGGGCGTCTTGCGGCGCTACAGCCATAGCACCCTCTGGCTTCTGCGGATCGTCTGCAAAGTCGATGTCGAGTGGCGCGGCCGGGAGAAATTGCCGCAAGGCGCATATCTCGTCGCCTGCAAACATCAATCGCTGTGGGAGACGTTCGCGCTCTTCATGCTGCTTCCTGATCCGACCTACATTCTCAAGCGCGAATTGATGTGGATTCCTTTGTTCGGATGGCTTGCCTCCAAAGCACGCATGATCCCCATCGATCGCGGTGCGCGCGCCGCGGCGCTTACCGGCACGGCGGCACGGGTACGTGAGGAGATTCCGCAAGGGCGCCAGATCGTTATCTTTCCCGAAGGCACAAGGCGTGCCCCGAGCGCCGAGCCGCGTTATCTGCCCGGTGTCGCCTATCTCTATGACCAGACCGGTCTGCCCTGCGTACCGATTGCGCTCAATTCCGGATTGTTCTGGCCGCGCCGCACGCTACATCGTTATCCCGGCACGGTGTTGGTTGAAGTCCTTGACCCGATCGAGCCGGGCCTCGACAAGCGCGCGTTCCTGGCACGCCTGCAAGCCGTTTTGGAAGAAGCAACCGCACGCCTCGTTGCGGAAGGTCAGGAATCAGGAATCGAGAGGCGCTGATGCCTGCCGTCCGATACCGGATTGAGGTTTGCCGACCACCAGACCGCCGAGGCGCTCAGCGATGAGATGTAGATCGGTTTCGCGATAGCCCAATGCTTCCAACGCGCGAACAGTCTCGACGACGTAGTCGCGATTGGGGCCGGAACTGCCGTGACCAACGCGAACGTGATGCAGGCATTCGTCCAGCGTCAGCCGTCCGGCATATTGCACGTGACTGCGGTCGACGATGAAGCAGAGCGCCCTCACCTGCCGCCGTGCTTTTTCCTCAAGTTCGATGCGCCGCATGGTTTCCAGATAGACGGTGGTAACCTGCTCGCGTGCTCGCAGATAAGCTACCGTTGCGGCGCGTGCCGCGGCGGTTACCCGAAACGCAATGCCGCGGCACATGCCGCCGCGGTCAAGTCCGAGCACCAGCCCCGGCCGCTCCGGCGTACCGCGATGAACAAACGAATAGACGCAGAGCGCGCGGTGCAGTCCGATCAGCCGCGCCGGCACCCGCTCGACGAAATCGAAGCCGGGACGCCACATCAGGGAGCCATAACCAAACACCCAAAGGTCTCCGCTATTGTTTTTGTCGACCGCTTGCATCGCCCTCGTTGACTCCACCCGGAAGTTCCGCTCGCCTGATGATGCGATTGCGCATAACAATCCATTCACGGCGGCGCAATGGCCGGTCTTTGAAACGCCGCACTCGGCAGGCGAAGAGGAACAATGCCAGGTGAATCTCCGCTCAGCATGATGCACTCGCTGGAACGGCGGCCGAGAAAGCCTGCGATGCGCCGCGTCCGGCGTCGGTGGTGGCCGATTCTGGCGCCCATCGCGATTCTCATTGTGCTCGCGCTGGTGTGGGTCTGGCTTTGGTACTACGCGTCTTCCATCGCCGATCGTACGCTAGCCGGCTGGGTGGAGCGCGAGGCCGCGGCCGGCCGCGTCTATTCCTGCGGCTCACAATCCATCGGCGGATTTCCGTTCCGGATCGAAGCCAATTGCATGGATGCCACCGCGCAGATCGGCGACAACCAGCCGCCGTACGCTGTCAAGGCGAAGGCCATCAGCTTTGCGGCGGAGGTCTGGCACCCAACTCAGCTGGTCGGCAAAATCAGCGGCCCCGCGACGGTGGCAATTCCGGACCAGCCACCGAGTTGGATTGCGGACTGGGGGCTCGCGCGGCTAACCCTACATGGGCTGCCACAAGATCCCGAAGGTGTCTCCATTCGCCTTGACGGATCGCATCTCGACCGCGCCGGGGCCAGCGCCGGTACACTTTTCGGCGCCAAAACCGTGGGCCTGGAAGGCCGTGTTATCGGCGGTTCGCCGCACGACCATCCGGTGATCGAAATCACCCTGCATGTGGTTGGAGCGACCGCGCCCACGCTCCATCCCCTGCTTGCGGAGCCGATCGAGGGTGAAGTCGACGCCGTGCTTCGCGGCTTCAAGGATTTGTCGCCCAAGCCATGGGCCGAGCGGTTACGCGAGATGCAGACTGCCGAAGACGGCGGGATCGAAATCAAGTCGCTGCGCCTGGCGAAAGCCAACGTCATTGTCGTCGGTGCCGGAAAGCTCGGCCTGAATGCACAAGGCAAGCTCGACGGTCTCGTCCGCGTCGCCATCGTCGGCATCGAATATCTCGTACCGCTCCTCGGCGTCGACCGGTTGATCGGGCAAGGTATAGATCGCCTGGCCGGTACGAACGGCTCGGCTGCCCAAGGAGCCACCGCGCTCGATCGCCTGATACCGGGATTGGGCGGGGCTCTTCGCCAAACCGCAAATGCCAGCGTGGTCGAGAACCTCAAAAAGATGGGGCAGCCGTCATCGATCGACAAACAGCCGGCGATCGTTCTGCCGCTGCGCTTTGCCGACGGCTCAATTTATCTCGGCATGCTGCGGGTCGGCGAGCTGCCGCCGCTGTTTTGAGGCTAACTTTTTCGTCCTGCGTGCCAGCCAACGGAAGCATCAGGAACGGAGTCCGTCGAAGCGAAATACGGCTTGATATCAAGAAGCGGCGTGTCGTCGACGCAATCCAGACCGACGAGTGTGAGCCTGTTGCCTTCGATCCGAACCAATCGCGCGACCGACACGGCAATCGGATTTGGGCGCACCGGCGATCGCAGCGCAAACGTACCGCGGCGCTCGGCGTAGTGGCGTGGCGCCTGCAATACGAGGTCGCGCCGCGCGTGGTCCATCCAGTAAAGTACGACCACATGGCTGACGGTTTCGAGGCCATGAAGCCCCTCGATCCACCGCGGCTCGAGTACAACTGTGCATTCCGCGTCGGTTTCCCGCGGATTTTTCGGGCAGTCTTCGCGCCTTTTCCAAGGCGTGCGAATGCGCCCAATGTAATAGAGCGAAGCGTCAAACTGGTTCGGCAGTTCGACTGCGATTTCGCCCTCGCGCAAGTCGCTTTGACCGCTGGCCTTGATTTCGGACATCAGCGGAGATTCGCACGCCGCTTGTAAGAGCGCCAAGGCCGTTACAGGCCGGCGAATCTCTCCGAGTGTGGGAAATTTCCCACCGGCACTTGCCAATTTGTCCGCATAAAGATATCTTTATGTCATGATAAGGTGTTCCCGATAAGGCTTTCTAGATGAATACTGCCCAACTCGGTTTTTCCGACCTAACCGCGACGCTCAAGGCGGCGGCGGAATCGACCCGGCTGCGGCTGCTGATGCTGATTGCCGAGGCTGAACTGACAGTCACCGATCTCACCGCCATCCTGCGCCAATCGCAACCGCGGCTTTCCCGCCATTTGCGGCTCCTGGCCGAAGCCGGGCTGGTGCAGCGGCATCGCGAAGGAGCATGGGCGTTCTTCCGCCTCGGAGAACGCGGCGGCGCCGCCGACATTGCCCGAGCCTTGATCGCACGCCTCGATCCCAACGACTCCATCATTATGCGTGATCGCGAGCGGCTGGCCGCCGTGCGCGCTGCCCGCACGGCGGCTGCGCAGAACTACTTCCGCCGCCACGCCGCGGAGTGGGATCGCATCCGCAAGCTGCATGTCGCTGAGGCTGAGGTCGAGGAAGCCATTTGCGCCGTGCTCGACGGCGCACCGATCCGTTCGCTACTCGATCTCGGCACCGGCACCGGGCGCATGCTCGAGCTTTTCGCCGCCAAAATCGAACGCGGCCTTGGCCTCGATCTGTCGCTGGACATGCTGGCGCTAGCCCGCGAGCGCCTCGACCAAGCCGGTCTCAAGAACTGTAGCGTGCGCTACGGCGACATTTACGCTCTCACCCTGCCGCGAGATTCATTCGATGTCGTCATCATTCATCAGGTCCTGCACTTCCTCGACGACAGCGGCCGCGCGATCCGCGAAGCGGCGCGCGTTCTGCGTCCGGGCGGACGCCTGCTCGTGATTGATTTTGCGCCACACGACCTCGAATTCCTGCGCGACGTGCACGCGCATCGCCGGCTTGGCTTCGCCGCCGAGACCGTCACGCAATGGCTCGAAGCCGCTGGGCTCGATTTCGTGCGCCAGCAAACGCTGCCGCCGGGACCCGAGGGCAAGATCGCGGTTTCGCTTTGGCTTGGGCGCGATCCGCGCATTGCAATCGCCACACAAGAGTCACGCGAGGTGGCTTGATGGACAGCCGATTGAGCCGCTTTACCCACACAAGCCCAGAGCGCGCCATCCGCGTCTCGTTTGAATTCTTTCCTCCCAAGACCGCGGATATGGAACGCAGTCTGTGGGAGGCGATCGGGCGGTTGGCGCCGCTTCTGCCGCATTTCGTTTCCGTCACTTATGGCGCCGGCGGGTCGACGCGTGAGCGCACCCATGCAACGGTCAAACGCATTCTCGCTGAGACGATGTTGACGCCGGCGGCTCATCTGACTTGCGTCGCTGCCACCCGCAGCGAGGTCGACGCAGTGATCGCGGCGTACGCGCGGGCGGGCGTACGCCATATCGTCGCACTGCGCGGCGATCCGCTTGGCGGTATTGGAGAAAGCTACGCACCGCATCCGGGCGGCTACCGCAATGCCGCCGATCTTGTCGCCGGGATCACGCGCCTCGCCGATATCGAGGTTTCGGTCTCCGCCTATCCGGAAAAGCACCCCGACAGCACCAGCGTCGCCGCCGACATCGACATGCTCAAGGCCAAAGTGGATGCCGGTGCGACCCGCGCGATCACCCAGTTCTTTTTCGAAAACAGCCTTTATCTGCGCTATCTCGAACGCGTGCGGGCAGCCGGGATTCACATTCCGATCGTGCCGGGCATTCTCCCGGTGCAAAATTTCAAGCAAACCAAGAATTTCGCCGCGCGCACCGGTGCTTCGATCCCAGACTGGCTCGCCGCGCGATTCGACGGACTTGATGACGATGCAGCGACGCGGAAGCTGATCGCCGCCGCGGTCGCCGCCGAGCAGGTGCTCGATCTGGTCGACCACGGCGTCACCGACTTCCACTTCTACACCATGAATCGTGCCGATCTGGTCTACGCGATCTGTCATTTGCTCGGGCTGCGCCCAGACAAGGAGCAATCGACGCGCGCTCTTTCTGATGTCGAAAGCGAACGAGCTTGAGGTCAATAGTGAACCCGTCGGTGACTGAACTGACAAGGGAAACGACGCTTCGGCGCCTCGCGGCTGAGCGAATTCTCGTCCTAGACGGCGCCATGGGCACCATGATCCAGGCACTCGGGCTTGATGAAGAAGGTTATCGCGGCGCCCGTTTCGACGCCTGGAACCGCGAGGTGCGCGGCAACAATGATCTACTCAATCTGAGCCGGCCAGACGCGGTACGCGCGATCCACCTCGCCTACTTCCGCGCCGGCGCCGATATCGTCTCAACCAACACATTCTCTTCGACCCGCATCGCGCAAGCCGACTACGGTATGGCGGAGATCGCTCACGAACTGAACGTGGAAGGCGCACGGCTGGCGCGCGAAGCCGCCAGCATCGCCCAGGATGAGGACAGCCGGCCACGCTTCGTCGCCGGCGCCATCGGCCCAACCAACCGCACCGCTTCGATCTCGCCAGATGTGTTGAATCCGAGCTTTCGCGCCGTCACGTTCGACGAGCTGCGCACCGCATACGCCGAGCAGGTTGGCGGCCTGATCGACGGCGGCGTCGACATTCTCCTGATCGAAACGATCTTCGACACGCTCAACGCCAAGGCTGCGATCTTCGCCTGCGCCGAAGTCTTGAAGGCGCGCGGCATTCGCTTGCCAGTGATGATTTCAGGCACCATCACTGATCGCGCCGGACGGCTCCTCTCCGGACAAACACCCGAGGCATTCTGGAATTCGGTCGCCCACGCTCTGCCGCTTTCAATCGGACTGAATTGCGCGCTTGGGGCCCGCCAGATGCGAGCGCATATCGCCGAACTGGGTCGCGTCGCCGATACGCTGATTTGCGCTTATCCCAACGCCGGATTGCCTAACGAATTCGGTCACTACGATGAAAGCCCACAGACCATGGCCGGACAGCTTGGCGAGTTTGCCGCCGCTGGGCTCGTCAACATCGTCGGCGGTTGCTGCGGCACCACGCCGGATCACATTCGGGCCATCGCCGCGGCCATCGCCGGCAAGAAGCCGCGACAAATTCCGACGATCCTACCGCGTTTGCGGCTATCCGGCCTCGAAGCCTTCACGCTGACGCCGGCGATACCGTTCGTGAATGTAGGCGAGCGGACCAACGTCACCGGTTCGGCGCGCTTTCGAAAACTTATTACCGCCGGCGATTACGCCGCCGCGCTCACGGTCGCCCGTGACCAGGTGGAGAACGGCGCGCAAATTCTCGACGTCAACATGGACGAAGGCCTGCTCGATTCCGAAGAGGCGATGACCACTTTTCTTAATCTCATCGCCGCCGAGCCGGACATCGCCCGCGTACCGGTGATGATCAACTCCTCGAAGTTCTCGGTGATCGAGGCCGGATTGAAGTGCGTACAAGGCAAATCTGTTGTGAATTCGATTTCGCTCAAGGAGGGCGAAGAAGCCTTTATCCGCCACGCCGAGATTGTCCGGCGCTACGGCGCCGCGGTCGTCGTGATGGCGTTTGACGAAGCCGGCCAAGCTGACACGCTCGAGCGCAAGACCGCAGTCACCGCGCGCGCCTACGACATCCTGGTCGACCGGGTCGGCTTTCCGCCGCAGGACATCATCTTTGATCCGAATATCTTCGCCGTGGCCACCGGAATGGAGGAGCACAACGGCTACGGAGTCGCCTTCATCGAAGCAGCGCGCTGGATCAGGCAGAACCTGCCGCACGCGCACGTTTCCGGCGGCGTGTCGAATCTGTCTTTCTCATTTCGCGGCAATGAGCTGGTCCGCGAGGCAATGCACGCAGTCTTTCTCTATCACGCGATCGCCGCCGGGATGGACATGGGCATCGTCAATGCCGGTCAGATCGCGGTCTATGACGACCTTGATCTCGGCTTGCGCGCGGCGTGCGAGGACGTTGTGCTCAACCGCCGCGCGGACGCGGCCGAACAACTGCTTACGCTCGCTGAACGCCACCGCGGGCACGGCAAGGAGAAAAAGGAAGCCGATCTCGCGTGGCGCGAATGGCCGGTGGAGCGACGACTGTCGCACGCGCTCGTCCATGGCATCACCGATTTTATTGCTGCAGACGTCGAAGAGGCGCGCCTGAGGGCGCCCCGCCCGCTCGCCGTGATCGAGGGCCCGCTCATGGACGGCATGAATGTCGTTGGCGATCTGTTCGGCTCGGGCCGCATGTTCCTGCCGCAGGTCGTGAAGTCGGCGCGAGTGATGAAGCAGGCCGTAGCGCATCTCATGCCCTATATGGAGCAACAGAGGGACGGCCGGACTCATTCGTCGTCGAACGGCAAGATCGTGCTCGCCACCGTCAAAGGCGACGTGCATGACATCGGCAAGAACATCGTCGGCGTTGTCCTTGCCTGCAACAACTACGACATCATCGATCTTGGCGTGATGGCGCCGGCAGAAAAAATCCTGCAAGCGGCAATCTCCGAACACGCCGATATCATCGGCCTTTCCGGCCTCATCACGCCGTCTCTGGACGAAATGTGTCATGTCGCGTCTGAGATGGAGCGCCAAGGTTTCGAAGTGCCGCTGCTGATCGGCGGCGCGACCACGAGCCGCGTCCACACCGCGGTCAAGATCCACCCGAACTACCGGCGCGGGCAAACTGTCTATGTGAACGATGCGAGCCGCGCCGTCGGCGTGGTCGCTGCGCTGCTCTCGCCCGAAACGCGGGCGCGCACCATCACTGAAGTCCGCGCTGAATATGCCCGCATTGCCGCGGCGCATGCCCGTGGCGAAGAGGGTAAGCACCGCCTGCCGCTTGCCGACGCACGTCAGAATGCTTTGAAGCTCAATTGGTCCGGGAGTTACGTCCCTCCGGTGCCGCGGCAGCTTGGCACGCATCCGCTTCGAGACATTCCAATCTCCGGGCTCACGGATTTCATCGATTGGACGCCATTCTTCGCGACGTGGGAACTCAACGGCAAGTTCCCGGCCATCCTTGACGACGTTACCGTCGGCGAAGCCGCGCGCAGCCTGTTCACCGACGCCCAGGAGATGTTGCGGCGGATCATTGGCGAGCGTTGGTTCCGCGCGAATGCCGTGATCGGCTTATGGCCGGCTAACGGTGAAGGCGACGACATCCTCGTGTTCGGAAGCGAAGCGCGGAGCGTACCGATGGCAGTGCTGCACACGCTTCGCCAGCAGCTGCCGCGACGCGAGGGCCGCCCCAACGTCGCGCTCGCCGATTTCGTCGCCCCGCGCGCGAGCGGCCTTGCCGACTACATCGGCGCCTTCGCTGTCACCGCTGGCATCGGCGAGGAAGCAGTCGCCGAACGATTCAAACACGCTAACGACGACTATTCCGCGATCATGGCCAAGGCGCTCGCCGACCGGCTGGCCGAAGCCCTAGCCGAGTATCTGCACGAGCGCGTGCGAAAGGAGCTCTGGGCCTACGCTCCGGACGAGAAATTTGCCAGCAGCGATTTGATCGCCGAAAAATATCGCGGCATCCGCCCGGCACCGGGCTATCCAGCGCAACCCGATCATACGGAAAAAGCGACATTGTTCACGTTGCTTGACGGCGAGCGGCACACCGGCGTGCGACTGACCGAAAGCTTCGCCATGTGGCCCGGCGCTTCGGTCTGCGGCTTCTACTTCAGCCACCCCGACAGCTATTACTTCGGCGTCGGCAAGATCGAACGTGATCAGGTCGAGGATTACGCGAGGCGCAAAAGTTGGACTGTCGCTGAAGCCGAGAGATGGCTGGCGCCGATCGTCAATTACGATCCGCTTGCCGCCGTACGGAGCGCCGCGGAATAACGGCGCGCCAATGGCGGCACTCTACATTTGCACGATAGCGCGTTCGACAAACAGCGCTGCCTGCAGCGCTTCGCGGTCACCGCCAAAGCGGCCTACGATCTGAACGCCGAGCGGCAAGTCGCCGTCGTCGAGCCCCGGGACGTTGACGCACGGCGTGCCCATCAGGGTCCATAGCCGATTGAACGCCGCGTCGCCCGTCGAGCCCAGTCCGTGCGGCGCTGCGCCGGGCGCCGATGGCACCAGCATCACGTCTATCTCGCTCATAAGGTCCGCGAGCGCCCGCCGTCCGCGCGAGGCGGTCCGTCGCGCCGCATCGTAGTCTTCGACCTTGATTGCCGCGGCGCGATCGAGGTGCTCGCGCAACAGCCGCGCCACCTGGTCACGTTGGCGATCATATTCAAAGGCCAGCGAGCGAAAGGCTTCATAGTCTTGAATGATGAACTGAGCGCGATAAGCTTCTTCAAGCATCGGCGGCAGCGTCAGTTCAATTACCGAAGCGCCGGCTCGCTGCGCCGCCCGGGCAGCGGTTTCGACCGCGCCCTGCATCGCGGCGCTTGCTTGCGGCCAGAGATGGGTCCGGGCGAAACCTACTCGCGGCGCCGCCGGCGCCGTGCGATCGACGCGCAAATCGCGACCGGTGATCGCGGCCGCGGCGAAAGCGACATCGGCAACTCCGGCTCCGTAAAGGCCCACCGTATCGAGGTGCCAAGCCAAACATTTCATGCCTGCCGTCGGGATTAAGCGGTACGACGGCTTGAAGCCCGCGACGCCGCAAAATGCCGCTGGCCGGATCACAGAACCCGCAGTTTGACTGCCGAGCGCAATCGGCACCATCCCGGCCGCGACGGCCGCTGCCGAGCCGGACGACGAGCCGCCAGGCGTATGCGCGAGATTGCGTGGATTGCGCGTGCCGGCCGGCACCATAAACGCGAATTGCGTGGTCACGGTCTTGCCGAGGATCAAACCCCCGGCGCGACGAACCAGCGCGACCGCAACCGAGTCGGCGCGCGGCCGGAATCCGGAATAAATCGGCGAGCCATATTGTGTCGGCAGGTCGGCGGTATCGTAGATGTCCTTGATACCGACCGGCAGGCCACGCAGCGGCGTGGTCACGAGGCGAGTTTCGTCGGCCGCGCCCCGTGCCGCATCGAGATCGAGCGTGACGAACGCTCCGATTTTGGACTCATTGGCCGCGATCGCTTCGGCGCAGAGTTCTACAACACGCACGCGGCGTTAGTTCACCGGCCTCGATACGACGGGCAAGATCGAGCGCGGCGAGCATCATTGGCGCTCGATCAGCGCGACGATGCGCATCGTGGCGCCGCGCACCAAAGGGAATGCAATGTAAGCCGTCACCGCGGCGACCGGCCAACCGACGATATAGGCAGAAAGCCAGCGGCGCACGAAATCAACATGAAAGCCTATGTTCACATAGGTCACTGCGGCACTGGCGGCGAAGACGACAACGCCGGTGGCGAGAATGGGAAAAACAAACCTCGCCTTGCCTTCCATTACCACCCTCCCCGTCGCTTTGGTGATGTGGCCCAAGTGACAGCGCCCAATCACGGCTCCCGCCATCGCGTCATGGTTAACACGGCGTTCGGGCCTGACGCACCGACATCATTGAACAGTCCTTAACGCACTATCTCGCATTCTCCGCATTATGTCGCGTGGCGTTCAGTGGTCGCTGTTGGGCTCCGCCGTCGTTGCCGCGTTGATCGCGCTCGCCGGCTGCAGCCACTACTTCAGCGGCGAGCGAGAAGCGTGGCGGGGCGAGGCCGAAGTTGCCTGTCTCAATTCCGGCGCGGCGAAGGAAAGCCCGGAACGCGTACGCATCTCGGCCATCGCCGGGCCCGGAATGTGCGGTGCGGATTATCCGTTGCGGGTGTCGGCTCTCGGGGAGAGCGGGCCGCTCGGCTACGACGACGAGCCAATGCGTCCACCGGGTGCAATCCCGGATGCCGCGCTTCCACCGCGATGGCCAGTTCAATCCAATGCGCTGCCGCCACCCCCTCAGGCACAGTACGGTCCGCCGCAATACGGTCCGCCGCAACCGGGACAACCACAATACCGTTCACCGCAATATCCCGCACCGTCCGGACCACTGCCTCAATACAGGAGGGCGCAAACTCTGCCCGCGCAGTCTGGCCCGGCGCAAGCGCAAAGTTACCCGCTTCCCGCTTCGCAGCAAGCTGGGGCACCGATGTCGCTCTATCCTCCGGGCGTCGCGCCACCGGAACAAGACGATTTCGATTTTCAGCCCAGTCCGCCGCGGCCGTACGGCGCCGCACCCGCTCCGCACGCAAGCGCTCCGCCGCCGGCGTACCCACCGCGCAACTATCCGCCGCCTGGTTACCCTCCTCCAAATTACCCGCAGCAAAGTGATGCGCCGCCGAACTACTCACCGCGCGCCCAGCCGCTACCACCAGGACCAGAGCAATCAGTTCTGCTCGGCCCGCCGCGTGCACCAATCGTCACTGGAGCGGTTGGACCGGTCGAAGTAAAACCGGCGGCGACGCTTGCGTGCCCAATCGTCTCGGCGCTCGATCAATGGATTACGGCGGCGGTGCAACCGGCCGCGCTCCGCTGGTTCCGGCAGCCGGTCGTCGAGATCAAACAAATTTCAGCGTACTCGTGCCGCGGCATGAACGGGGATCCGAACGCGCATATTTCCGAGCACGCTTTCGGCAACGCGCTCGACATTGCCGAGTTTAAGCTCGCGGACGGTCACCGGATCAGCGTGCAATACGGCTGGCGCGGCTCGCCGGAGGAACAAGGTTTCCTGCACGACGTCCAACTGGCAGCATGCCGTGAATTCACCACCGTGCTCGCGCCGGGCGCCAATGTTTATCACTACAATCACATCCACGTTGACCTGATGCACCGCTCCAGCGGACGTCACATCTGTCAGCCCGCTGCCGTTCCGGGCGAAATCGTCGCCGAGCGCGCGCGGGCGCGGTATGCCTCCCAGCATCCGTACGATCCGAGCGTGACCGGTTCGATCAGAAACAAAACCTATTCGGGTGCGCTCGGATATTCCAGCGACGACGGTTTGCCGCTCGCCGTTCCAGGCGAGGATTAGACTTTCCTTTCGCTTTGTTAATGTTCGAGAAACCCTATCAAACAGCCATCCTGTGACCTTGGTCACAGAGGTCCAGCCCATTTCAGATTAGGTCTCAAATACTGAAATCGTTCCTTAGGAGAATGACGATGCGTAAGACACTTCTTGCTGCCCTCGGTGGGGTTGCCCTTCTCTCTGCCGGAGCATTTGCCAATCAAGCCGGCGCGATGACTCTCGCGACGCCGTCGGCGCTCGGTGTGGCGGCCGCCGACAACGGTCTGGTTCAAAAGGCCGCCGTAGTCTGTGGGTATTATCGCTGCGCGCGAGTTGGCCCCCGCTACGGATACTACTACGGCTACCGCCCTTACGGCTGGTACGGACGCCGCTGGTACTACTAATAAAATCGAACTGTGATCGGACAAAGCCACGCTCCAGTTATGACTGGAGCGTGGCTTCGCCGTTATAGCTGTAACGCCTATTTGTGTTCGGCCTGTTCCATGTGCGCGAGCAGCGCGGCAGTTGGCCAGCAATCGACTTTGAGCCCATTGCGCTTCTGATATTCGCCGAGCGCAGCACGTGTTTTCATCCCGGCCTTGCCGTCAATCTTGTCATGGTAGAAGCCGCGTGCAGTGAGAATTTCCTGCATGCGATCGAGATCACGGGTGGGAAGCTGCGCGACCTTACCCCAGGGCGTCTCGAACGGCCGCGGATCGACCATCCGATTGCTGAGATGACCGACAAAAAGAACGTACAGGTCGGAAAAATTGTACTCCTTGATGACGAAATAGTTTGGCGTGGCCAGGAAAGCCGGGCCGTAAAGGCCGGCCGGCTGCAGGAGCGAGGCCGGCTGGGCACGCTCAGTTGCTGAGATATCGCGGCCATAAGCCGGAACGAAGCCGAGCTTGAGCCACTCGCCGATCGACCTCGTGTTCTCCGGAACGCCGGTCGTGCAGTCGACGTTGCTGGGCGCGCGCACCTCGTAGGACCAGCGCACGCCGCGTTGCCAACCCTTGTCAACGAGCTGCTTGGCCGCCGAGGCGAGCGCATCGGGCACCGAGTGCCAGATGTCGCGGCGACCATCGCCGTCAAAATCGACAGCATATTTGTAAAAGTCCGACGGCAGGAATTGCGTCAGTCCCATTGCGCCCGCCCACGAGCTCTTCATGTCGGCGAGTTTGACGTAGCCGTCCTCCAGCATCTTGAGCGCGAGCAGAAATTCGCCGCGAAACTTATCCTTGCGTTTGCCGAAATAGGCTTGAGTCGCCAGGACGCGGATGGCGTTGCGCGAGTCGCGTGCCCGCCCATAATCGGTTTCGCGTCCAAAGATCGCGAGCAGGATAGTTGGCGGAACGCCAAACTGACGCTCGATCGCCGTTAGCTGCGCATGGTATTGATCAAGGAGCTTGCGGCCTTCGGCTGCAAGGCGCTCGATCGAAGTTTCCTTCAGGTAATCTGCCGGCGTCTGGACGAATTCGGCCTGGCCGGGCGCTGCCTGTTCCGACCGTCCGGGCAGAACAAGTTCCGGCAGTGACAGGTCCGGCTCAAGCCCCCGCGTCGCCATATCGAACGTCGCACGGGAAACACCGAGTTCCTGCGCTTGCGGCCATAGCGATTGCAGCCAGGTTTGGAAGGCTGCGTCCGCCGCAAACGCGGCATTGGCGGAAACCAGTGCGCTCAGCAAGGCGGCATAAAAAAAGTACGAGGCGATTCTCATCGCCTCGCACTGTCATCGCAGTGACGACGGAATGCAATCGCTTACGACGCTTTAGCTTGGGGCCTTGGCGGCGCCGTATTCTGAAAGCTCGGCCGTGCCGAGAGCCGCTCGAAGTAGGCGGAAAGCGACTTCGCCGCGGCTATGGCGCTTCCGGATTCGGGAAAATTCTTCAGGTACGACAGGATCGGCATCACGTTGATGTCGGCAAAGGTGAAACTGTCGCCGGCAAGGAACCCGCCTTTGGCAACAGCGCGGTCGAGGAGATCAATCTCTTGCTTGACGGCGGGCACGACGGCGTCGATCGTTTTTCGATCCGGCGAACCGTCGGCCCCTTTCGGGAAGATGTAATTCAGCAGATAGGTGCGGACCAGCGTGCCGTCGATCTTGGTGTTGACCAGCGAGACCCATTGCTCGGTGAGCGCGGCGTGACGCGGCTCGGTTGGGATCAATTTTTTTCCGGGAAACGCGAGATCGAGATAGGTGGCAATTGCCTTCGACTCGCACAATTCGAAGTCGCCGTGGCGCATCACCGGAACCTTGCCGAACGGATGAATTGCGTCGACGTCGGTCGAATGTGGCGGCGATTGCGTCAAATCATACGGGATCGACTTTTCCTCGCAGACCATGCGGACGGCCCGGGTGTAGGTGGATGGTGCCGGGCCGATGATTTCAACATTTGACATATTCTACTCCCCGATTGAGCCCGGACCGTCGGCGCGAGCCTGCAAACTTGCAGCGGACGCGATCGCTTCGGGCGCTTAATTACTTTACCAAGAGGTTAAGTATAGTGATCCGGCGAAATGAGTCAAGCGGCCACCGCGACGGCGCACCTAACTCAAGCTTATCGCACGGCCACAATGAACAGCCGCGGAAATTTCAACAGCACCTTGCCATCGACACGCGGTTTGTAGACTTCGACAACTTTTTCCGTATAGGCGGCAGAGAAACTGCTCGCGCATGCCTGCATCGAGCAGCGACAAATAAGGCTGCAACGAAGAACCCTTGAACCATTCAACAATGGCTTGCGGGTTCGCCATCGCGTGATTGTAAACGCTGTGCCAGATATCAATGTGCGCACTAACGGGCTTGAGCAGGTCGTAATAGGCGTCAGGCGGCAACATGTCGGCGCGAGGGACGGCCGCCGCCAGTTTGGCCGCCCACGGTCCGCTGCCGGCCACCTCACGCTGCAGCACGTTCGCCGGCTCGCTGGGTGTTGTCGGGCATCTGCACTGCAAGCACGCCGCCGGCCGGCAACGCTTCAAGCAACCGCCGCAACACCCGCGAATGGTCGGGCACCCACTGCAAGGCGGCGTTGGCGAACAGGAGGTCGGTGCGTTCCTCCGGTACCCACGTCGCGATGTCAGCCTCGATGAATTTGCATTTCGGCAGCCGTTCACGCGCCTTGCGCAGCATG
This sequence comes from uncultured Alphaproteobacteria bacterium, assembly GCA_963831165.1. Taxonomy (GTDB): domain Bacteria; phylum Pseudomonadota; class Alphaproteobacteria; order Rhizobiales; family Xanthobacteraceae; genus BOG-931. Next base: position 459,951 of record CAWHPC010000020.1, on the reverse strand, counting down.
TCGGGGGAAGAATCGAGACCGATAACTTCGCATTGCGGAAAGCGTTCGATCAGCAGATCAGTCGAGTTGCCTGGCCCGCAGCCGAGATCGACCGCAAGCCGCGGGCGTTGCAACGGCACCTGCGCCAGGAGATCGCGCGGCGGACGGGTGCGTTCATCCTCGAACTTGAGATATTGACGCGCGTTCCAATCTTCCATCGTGGCTGTTCACATTACTCGGCAGGTGCGGGGCGCTCCGCCGCAAATGCTTTTTGCTTGGCGCGATCGGTCGCCAAAAGCACGTAAGCCGCCGGGACCACGAACAGTGTGAACAGCGTGCCGATAGAGAGTCCCGCTGCGATGACGATGCCCATCTGAACGCGGGAGACAGCGCCAGCGCCGCCTGCTGTAATCAATGGCACTACGCCGAGAACCATGGCCGCCGTCGTCATCAAGATCGGGCGCAGCCTTATCGCCGCGGCCATCTCGACCGCCTCGCGCTTGCCTCGGCCCTCGGCCTGCAGATCATTGGCGAACTGCACGATCAGGATGCCGTGTTTGCTGATCAAGCCCATCAGCGTCACCAATCCGACCTCGGTGTAAATGTTGAGGGACGCGCCGCCGAATCCGAGGCTCACGAAGATTAAAGCGCCGGCGATCGACATCGGCACCGACACCAGGATGATGACCGGGTCGCGGAAACTTTCGAACAACGCCGCCAGCGCGAGGAAAATGATGATCAGCGCGAAGCCGAAGGTGGCGACGAAACCGCTGCTCTCCTGAATGTACTGACGGCTCAAGCCGCCGTAATCGATCGAATAGTCCCGGGGTAGCATGCGCGCCGCCAAATTCTGCAGGTAGGCGAGCGCGTCGCCCTGCGGAACGCCCGGCATGGCGACGCCCTGGATGGTCGCGCTGTTGAGCTGCTGGAAATGGTTGAGCGATTCCGGAACCGTCTTGGTGGTGACGGTCGCGATAGTCGACAATGGCACTAGCGTCCCGTCGGCAGTGCGGATGTGATAGTCGAGCAACTGCTTCGGATTCAGCCGAAATCGCTGCTGCACCTGCGGTATCACTTTGTATGAGCGTCCGCTCATGCTGAAATAGTTGATATACCCGCCGCCGAGCATCGAGGCGAGCGCGCCACCGACGTCGCTCATTTTCAACCCAAGCTGCGCGGTCTTGTCGCGATCGATCGAGATATTCGATTGCGGATTGTCGATCTTCAAATCGGAATCAAGAAAGATGAAGTTACCGCTCTGCTGCGCCTCACGAAGGAACTGTTGCGCAACATCGAACAACTGCTCGAACGGCTCCGTGGTGCCGATGACAAATTGAACGGGCAGCCCGATGCTGCCCGGCAGCGGCGGCGGCTGAAAGGCGACCACCCGAATGCCCGCAATCTTGCTCAGCTCCTGTTGCACCACCGGCTGCAGAGCGTTGGTTGACTTGGATCGGGCATCCCAGGGCCTGAGCGCCATGCCCGAAATCGATTGGCCGGGCATGTCGATCTGGAAAACATGCTCGGTTTCCGGATGGTGCGTGAAAATCTCATAGACTTCATGCGAATAGAGCTGCCGCTGCTTGAGCGTGGCGTTTGGCGCCGCAATCGATTGCGACAGGATGACGCCCTGGTCCTCCTGCGGCGCAAGCTCGGTATGTGCGGTAATGAAAAGAAAGTAGATGCTCGACAGCACCACTAGCGCAAATATGATCGTCACCGGCAGATAGTTCAAGCTCCGGTGCAGGCGCCGCTCATATGAAGCACGCAGCCAATTAAAGCCGCGGTCGATGTAGTAGGTGAACTTATCCTCCCAGCCGCGGTGCTCCGGGTCGGGCGCTTTAAGGAGCCGTGAGCACAACATCGGCGATAGCGTCAGCGCGACAACACCGGAAACCGTTACGGCGCCGACCAGGGCAAACGCGAATTCCGCAAAGAGCGCGCCGGTCAGGCCGCTTTGAAACCCGATGGGTACGTAGACCGCACCCAACACCACCGTCATCGCGATGATCGGCCAGCCCAGTTCGCGCGCTGCCGCAACGGCTGCCGGGACCGGCGCCACGCCTTCCTCAAGGTGGCGGCTAACATTCTCAACCACGATGATCGCGTCGTCCACAACGAGCCCGATGGCGAGCACCAACGCCAGCAACGTCAGAAGATTGATCGAATAGCCCAGCGCCAGAAGAATAATCAGCGTGCCGACGAGCGACAGCGGGATCGCGACAGTCGGTATCAGCGACGACCGCACCGAGCCCAGAAACAGGAACACGACCAGCGTAACGATGACCAGAGCCTCGACCAGGCTCAGCACAACCTCGTAGATCGCGGAGTTCACGAATTGGGTGGAGTCATAGACGATCGCGCCATCGAGCCCGCGGGGCAGTTGCTGGTGAATGTCGGGCCAGATGCGGCGAACGCCGTGAACGACTTCAAGAAGATTGGCCGCGGGCGCGACCTGGACGCCAATATAGACCGCTTGCTTGCCGTCGAAGCCTACCTCCGATTCGTAGTCCTCGGCGCCTAGTGAGACGTTGGCGACATCCTTCAGCCGGACCACGGCTCCGTTGGTCTGCTTGATCACCAGGTTGCGGAATTCTTCCGCTGTGTGCAGCCCGGTCGACGCGGTGAGGTTGACCTGCACCATCTGGCCTTTGGTAGTGCCGATGCCGGAAATGTAGTCGTTCGCGGTCAACGCCTGGCTGACGTCGGTCGCGGTCAGTCCAAACGCCGCAAGCTTTTGCGGATCGAGCCAGGCCCGCAGGGCGAACACCTTTTGGCCGAGCAGCTCCGCGGTCTGCACGCCCGGTACTGTCTGCAGCTTGGGCTGTACGACCCGCGTCAGATAGTCGGTGATCTGATTTGGCGCGAGCGTATCGCTGTCGAAACCGAGATACATCGCGTCGATGGTTTGACCGATCTTGACGGTGAGCACCGGCTGCTGCGTTCCGACCGGCAGCTGATTGAGCACCGAGGCGATTTTGGTGTTGATCTCGGTGAGCGCCTTGTCGGCATCGTAGTTGAGCCGCAGGTAGATCGTGATTGTCGAGGTGCTGCTCTGGCTGGTCGACGTCATGTAGTCGATGCCATAGGCTTGAGCGATCGCGATCTCGAGCGGCGTGGTGATGAAGCCCGCCACGAGGTCGGGATCGGCGCCGTAATAGGTCGTGGTAACGGTCACGACCGCATTCTCGGTGCGCGGATATTGCAGCACCGGCAGCGCGTAATAGGCGCGAACGCCCAGGACGAGGAGCAAAAGGCTGATTGTCGAAGCGAGGACTGGCCGGCGAATAAAGATGTCGGTGAAGTTCATGATGGCCGCCTGGCTACCGGTCGATCGGAACGGGCGCCGCGTCCGCCGTCGGCGTAACTGAATTGTCGATCAAAACCACCGAGCCGTTGTGAAGCTTGATCTGGCCGGCGGTCACGACCCTGTCGCCGTCCTCAACGCCCTTTAGCACGGCCACTTGATCGCCGCGCGTCTGCCCGACGGTGACGAAGGTCTGCCGCGCCGTCAGCTGCGGCTTGCCGTCGGCGTCGTTGCCCTTTGACTCAACGACATAGACCGTGTCGCCGTACGGATTGTAGGTGATGGCGGTCTGCGGCAGCGTAATGAAACTTTGTGGCGACCCGGTCGTGATATCGACCGTGGCGTACATGCCCGGCAGCAGCTTGTGCTCGTGATTTTTGAGCGTCGCGCGGATCAGCACGTTACGACTTCCGGTATCGACTTTCGGATTAATCGCGGAAATTTCGCCGACAAAGATCTGGTCCTTAAACGCATCGATCTTTACGGTCACTGTTTGCCCGAGGTGCACCTGAGCGACTGCCTGCTGCGGCACGAAGAAATCCGCAAAAATCGGATCGAGCGCCTGGAGCGTCACGATCACGGTCCCGGGCCCGAGATATTGTCCGAGGTCTACGGCGCGAATGCCAAGGTGCCCGGAAAAGGGCGCACGTAAAAGCTTCTTGTCGATGATGGCTTGCTGCTGAGCCACCTGCGCCTGCGCGTTCTTCAGGTTGGCCGAATCGGCATCAAGCGTCGCCTGGCTGACCGCCTGCATCTTGAATTGCTTCTGGTCGCGCTCGTACGTGATATCGCTCAACTCCGCCATCGCCTCAAGCGAATGAAGTCTTGCGATATCGTCCGCCGTCCGCAGCTTGAGCAACGGCGCGCCCTCCTCGACATCGTCGCCGGAATTGAATGAGATCGATTCGACGACGCCGGAAACTTCCAGCGACAAATCGGCCCCTTTTACCGCCCGCAAGCTGCCGATCGCTTCGATCTTCGTCTGCCATTCGCTGTTAGCGGCTTTGGCGACCGAGATGGTCTGCGGCGGGTTGCTCAGGGCGGTGATGAACTTCTTGATCATGATGCCCTTGAACACCTGGAATCCGAAGATTCCGCCGAACACGATGGCGACCGCCACGAGCATGATCACCATGCGCTTGATCATTTATTGGACTCCAGTCTTAGCGGCGGCGGCCTGTCGCTCGCGGCTTGGACGATCTGCGGCTCGGGACTGTAAGGATCGGGTGCGACATCGACACGATTCCACCAGCCGCCGCCCAGCGCCTGGAACAACGCGGCGGTGTCGGCAAACCGCGCGGCCTGCGCCTGCACCAGAGCAAGCAGGGCCTGCTGATAGCTGCGCTGCGCGTTGAGCAGAACCACGTAGGTGATGGCGCCAAGACGATATTGACCGCGCGTAAGATCGAACGTATCGGACGCGGCACGCACGGCGCGCTGCTGCGCCTTGAGCGTTGCGGCATCCAATTGCAGTGCGCGGAGCACGTCGGCGACATTCTGAAAAGCGGTAATCACGGTGTTGCGATATTGTGCATCAGCCTGTTCAAACCCGGCTTGCACGGCGCGCTGCTGGTGCAGAAGGGTAAAGCCATGGAAAATCGGTTGCGTAACGGCGGGCGCGATGGTCCAGACCGCGGTCGCCGGCGTGAACAGCGTCGCCGCTGTCAGCGCCGCGCTGCCGACATCTCCGGTGATGGTGAATTGCGGCAGCCTGTTGGCGATGGCGATACCGATCTGCGCGCTCGCCTGCTGCAACTGGGCCTGCGCGGCGCGCACATCAGGCCGTTGCTGGACAAGCTTCGACGGCAGGCTCACGGGTAGTTTTGTCGGCAGATGGAATGCCGCCAGCGTGAGATGCTCGCGCAGCGCTTCATTCGGGAAGCGGCCAATCAAGGCCAGCAAAACGTGACGCTGCTGTTCGAGTTGCTTCTGCAGCGGCGGTAACGTGGCCTCGGTCGTGGCCACCTCCGATTCCTGCTGTAGCACGTCGGCGCGGGTGGCGGCCCCGGCTTGAAACTGATTGCGCACGACCACGAGTTGATCGCTTTCCGCCTTGATGATCTCCAGTGTCGCCACGATCTGGCCGCGCAGCGAGGCTTCTTGAATGGCGGCGGTAACCACGTTTGCGGTCAGCGTCAGGTAGGTCGCTTCAAGCGCGAAGCGCTGATATTCGGTAAGCGCCGCGCTCGCTTCGATCGCCCGCCGCTGGCCGCCGAAAACATCGGGAGTGTAAGAGACATTCACGGAAGCCTGCCAGAGATTGAACGTCTCGGAAGGTCCAGTAAGGCCGAACTCCGCCGGCGAGAATGCTTGACGCGTAAAGGAGCCGGCTGCGTTGACGCTCGGCAGCATGGTGCCGGCCTGCGCATACAAAGTTTCCTTTGCCTGCCACAAGGCGGCTTGTGCCGCCTGCAGGTTCGGATTGGCGCGAAGCGCTTCGGCAATCAGAGCGTCGATCTCTTTCGAATGGAACACCCTCCACCACTCGCCCGGGATGTCGCGGCCGTTGACGAACATTTGCCCCGCGCCACCGGCAACAGGAGCGGCCGCCGTCGGCGCGAGCACGGTCTCAGGCGTATAACCGGCGACGGGTGGCGCCGGCGGGGGCGCAAAATCTGGACCGACAGCGCAAGCCGCCAACACCGACAGCGACACCACCAAACCAGCAGCCCTCGGCATAAAGCGGCCGAGGCGGGCCAAATATCTAGCCCTGCCGGCGCCAGCCGGCCGGCTTCGGCGCCACCTGATAGACCCCACGCAAATTCGCACTTAACCCACCCTTAACAAAGGCAGATTAGTTATTTACTATCCGGTTAGTCAATAAGCTGAGTTGGTCTGGGAATCGAGGTCATCCGATGACCGATTTGATGGAAGCCCGCACCGAAACTAGACGCCGCCGCAAGGCCGAGCGCCCGCACGAGATCCTGGAAGCGGCCTTCACTGAGTTCTCGCGTAACGGCTACGCGACGACAACCCTCGATCAAATAGCCGAGCGCGCGGGCGTAACGAAAGGAACGATCTACGTCTACTTCGAGAACAAGGAGCACTTGTTCATCTCAATGGTGCGCGAGTTGATGAAGGCGACGCTCGACACCGTTCAGGAAATGTATGAACGCCATGAGGGCTCGACGGCCGAGCTGCTACGGGCGCAGTTCAGCTTTATCTACGAAAACATCGTTGAGGACCGGCGGCGTCGCGAAGTGGTGCGGATGCTGATCGCAGAGGCGTCGCGCTTCCCGGCGCTCGCCGATCGCTACCACGAGGAAATTCACCGCCCTTGCATGGAAATGCTCCAACAGGCAATCCAGCGCGGGATGGATCGGGGCGAGATCCGGCGTTCCGCAGTGACCGAGTGTCCGCTGGTCATCATCGCGCCGATTGCGCTCGTGGACCTCTGGATGATGATGTTCGACGATCGTCATCCGCTCGATCTGAAAACCTATTTCAAGGCGCACCTCGACCTGGTGCTCAACGGCCTGCTCGTGAAGTGATCGAAAGCGCGCTGCCGGCGCGGTACACTGGGGCGTGCCCGAACTTGGTGAGACAGCTCGTAATTATAGCGTGAATACTAGCGCGAGAACTTCTTATACTTGATCCGATGCGGAATGACGGTATCCGTCCCCAGCCGCCGCATTTTGTCCTTCTCGTAATCCTGAAAGTTCCCTTCGAACCATTCAACGCGGCTGTCACCCTCAAAAGCGAGGATGTGGGTGGCGATGCGGTCGAGGAACCAGCGGTCGTGGCTGATGATCACAGCGCAGCCGGCGAAATCCTCGAGCGCTTCTTCCAGCGCGCGCAATGTATCGACGTCGAGATCGTTGGTCGGCTCGTCGAGCAGAAGTACGTTGGCGCCGGATTTGAGCATCTTGGCGAGATGCACGCGGTTGCGTTCACCGCCGGAGAGCGAACCTACTTTCTTCTGCTGATCGGCGCCTTTGAAATTGAACGCCGCGCAATAAGCGCGCGAATTGACCTCGCGCTTGCCGAGCTGAAGCTGATCGAGGCCGCCTGAGATTTCCTCCCATACGGTTTTCTTGCCGTCGAGCGTATCGCGCGACTGATCGACATAGCCGAGATGCACCGACTCACCGATTTTGATGGTGCCCTGGTCGGGCTTATCCTGCGCCGTGATCATTCGGAACAAGGTGGTCTTGCCGGCGCCGTTTGGTCCAATGATGCCGACAATGCCGCCCGGCGGCAACTTGAAGGTGAGGTCGTCAATCAGCAGATTGTCGCCAAAACCTTTTTTCAGGTGCTCGAACTCGACAACGTTCTGTCCAAGCCGCTCGGTGACCGGGATGACGATTTGCGCGGTTTGAGTCTGTTTCTCTCCGGCCTTTTTCAGCAGCTCCTCATAGCGCTCGTACCGCGCCTTGGATTTTGCCTGTCGCGCGCGTGGGGATGCCGCGATCCATTCCTGTTCGCGCGCCAGCGTGCGCTGCCGCGCTTCCTCTTCGCGGCCTTCCTGCTCGAGCCGCTTCCGCTTCTGCGCGAGCCAGGCCGAATAATTGCCCTCGTAGGGAATGCCGCGGCCGCGGTCGAGCTCAAGGATCCAACCGGTGACGTTGTCGAGAAAATAGCGGTCGTGGGTAACTATGAGGATTGCGCCAGGGTAATTGCGCAAATGGCCCTCAAGCCACATTACCGATTCGGCGTCAAGATGGTTGGTCGGCTCGTCGAGCAACAAAAGCTCCGGCTGCTCCAACAGGAGCCGGCATAACGCGACCCGCCGCCGCTCGCCGCCGGAAAGCCTGGTCACCTCAGCATCATCGGCTGGGCAGCGCAGCGCATCCATCGCCTGATCGACCTTGGAGTCGAGATCCCACAACCCCTTGGCTTCGATTTCGTCCTGCAGCTTGGTCATCTCATCGGCGGTCTCGTCCGAGTAATTGGTGGCAAGCTCGTTGTAGCGGTCAAGCACCGCCTTCTGCGGCGCCACGCCCTCCATGACGTTGTCGCGGACCGATTTTCCCGGATCAAGCTGCGGCTCCTGCGCCAAGTAACCGACACGGGCGCCCTCGGCCGCCCAGGCCTCACCGGAAAATTCCGAGTCGAGGCTGGCCATGATGCGAAGAAGAGTGGACTTGCCTGCGCCGTTGACGCCGAGCACGCCAATCTTGGCGTCGGGATAGAATGACAGATTGATGTTCTCCAAGATCTTCCGATTACCGGGATAGGTCTTGGAGAGACCCTGCATGTGATAAATGAATTGACGGGCCATTTTTGGTCCGGGCTTATGCGCCCTGCCTTTATCGTGAGGGCGCGTCGCGCCGATGTCCGGAAGCAGTCGGTGATGTAGTGGACGCGTAAGTAAAGGGCAAGCCGCCGCGAGGTCAATCTCATGCTGAGCGGACCCGGATTTCGTTCCCTTTGAGCCGCCACCGCAGCCCCCAGGTCTGTTGGGATTGCAGACGCTCTGGCGCAACTACATCGAGACGATTCCGCGGGCGGGGTACGAAGAAGACGTAACCTACGTGCGGCGAACCGGGAGCCGATCATCGCCAACTCTAAAGCCTGGCACCGGAAGCGAAAGGCTTCGTAAAGTCTGAAAGCTTTTTCGTCACGGGAAACGCTCACACACAACGCCTTCGAACCAATCTTTAATCATTTATCGCCGAAAATTTGCGGTAAAGCCGCGCTTTCGCGAATTTAGGGCTCTGATCAGAGCCTGGCTAAACGACGCGGCTCCACAAAGCGGTTTGGGAGCGCGTCATGCGCAAAAATCCATCCAATACCTTGCGCGAGTTGTCGCGGACGTTCGCGCACCTGTTCAATTCTTACCGGCCGGAACTGCACTATATGCGCGGGCCTGGCCCGAAATGGCACGCCAAGCGGAGCAGCCCCGCAACGAGCAGGACGCCAACCGCCGCTAACGTTCCCGCACTGAGCGAGATCGCCAAAGCCAGCGCCTAAGCACTGCCACGAGCTTTCAAAAGGGGCTGAGTGGTGCAGGGGCAAAACCTGGGGTCACGTCTCTGACGGGTTTCGCTCGCGGTTAACCCACCCTACGATAGCGGCCTCGCTGGAATGACGAGGGTATTATGCCGCTTCGCTGCGCTATTCTCGACGATTACCAGAACGTCGCGCTGACCATGGCCGATTGGTCGAAAGTCAGAGGCGATGTTGAGATCAAAGTTTTCAATGAACACCTCGGCGCCGCCGACAAAGTGATTGCGGCTCTCAAAGGCTTTGCCGTCGTTTGCGCCATGCGCGAGCGCACCCCCTTCCCGCGCGCCGTGATCGAGGCCCTGCCCGATCTCAAACTTCTCATCACGACCGGCATGCGCAATGCCTCAATCGACCTCGAAGCTGCCAAAGCGCGAGGCATCACCGTTTGCGGCACGTCGGGCTTCGGCAACGCGACCTCGGCCATCGCTACCGGGCTGATGCTCGAACTCGCGCGTCACATCGGTTACGAGAACGCGCGGCTCAAGGCCGGCGCGCCCTGGCAAACGACCATCGGGCTTGATCTCGAAGGCATGACGCTCGGGGTCCTTGGCCTGGGCAGACTTGGTGCTCGCGTGGCCGACATCGGCCGCGCGTTTAAAATGAACATCATCGCTTGGAGCCAAAACCTGACGCCCGAAAAGTGCAGCGAGGCCGGCGCCGAATACGTTAACCGCGACGATCTGTTCCGCCGCTCGGATTTTCTGTCAATCCATGTGCAGTTGTCGCAGCGCACCCGCGGCCTGATTGGCGTCAATGAATTCAGGCTGATGAAGAAAACCGCTTACCTCATCAATACCTCACGCGGACCGATCGTCGAGGAAGCGGCGATGATTGCCGCCTTGGTCGAAAAACGCATCGGCGGTGCCGGCCTCGACGTGTTCGACATCGAGCCGCTGCCGATCGATCATCCCTTGCGCAAGCTCGACAATGTCGTGCTCACGCCGCACCTCGGATATGTCGCCGAGCAGAACTACCGGGCCTATTTCGCCGGCATGGTTGAGGACATCCGCGCCTTCCTCGACGGCAAACCAGTTCGCGTCCTGACGTAACCCTGCGTTATGCTCGCTCGCGGTTGCGAACAAACCGTAACAATCCATCAACCAAGCGGCTCTGGATTGATTTTGTGGCCTCCTCCTTCGTATCGGAGCGCAGGCAGCTCGCACTAAAACGAACTTATCATCCGTGGCGAATTTTTAGCGCCAGGATCGTCGCCGTCATCACCAAGGTGATGATGCTCGAGCCGATCAGCGGCCCATCGACGATCGCCAAACCGTAGATCAGCCAAAGGAGGACGCCGAGTACGCACAACCACGTACCCGGCAACGAAATTGCGCGCGTCTCCCGTTCACGAATGATCTTTATTGCCTGCGGGACCCAGCACAAAGTGGTCAGGACAGCTCCGGTTGCTCCGGTGGCATCAATAAGCCATGGCGCCATCATTCCAATTCCTGCTTCAAACACGCCATCTGGGCCCGCTTCCGTGCCGCCAGCTCCAGCGCACGGCGCTGCGAATCAGCGCAATTCTAGTAGCCGCTCGATGTGGGCGAGATGACACCCCGCCCAACATATTACTTGCAGGCAAACCAACGTTGGCCGCACGCCACGAAGAATGTCATCGGATCGTCACGCACGAATCGTAGAACCATCAAGGCGTTGGGTTAGATTTGTATCCTGGGTTTGCTGCCTAGCAACAACGTTGCGCGCACCCATAGAGTCTCCAGCGCCTGCAGACAATGACATGAACGTTTCCGAGCACACCGCCAGAGTCTTCGATACCGACCTCATCAAGCTCACCCAGTTGGTCGCGCAGATGGGTGGCTTTGCTCAGAAGCAAGTCACCGACTCGATTGATGCGCTCACCCGCCGCGATGTCGGGCTGGCGCGTCAGGTCATTGCCGCCGACGCGACGGTCGACGCGCTGCAGCGGCAGATCGAGGACAAAGCAATCGCAACGATAGCGCTGCGGCAGCCGATGGCGATCGATCTGCGCGCGCTGGTGGCGATGTTGCGCATCGCCAACGACCTCGAACGGGTCGGAGACCTGGCGAAGAATATCGGCAAGCGGGTCATCGCCGTGAGTGGAGACAATTCTCACCGCACGCTTATGCGTGGCCTCAAGCACATGGCAGCGCTCGTCGTGTCGCAGCTTGCCGCAGTGCTCGACAGCTTCGTCGACCGCAATCCGAACAAAGCCCTGCAAGTCTGGGCGGCCGACAAGGAAGTCGATGCGCTTTACGTCTCGCTGTTCCGGGAGTTGCTGACGTATACGATGGAAGACCCCGGCACCATTTCCATGTGCATCCACCATCTATTCTGCGCCAAGAACATCGAGCGCATCGGCGACCATGCCACCAACATCGCCGAAGCCGTGCACTACATGGTGGAGGGTCACGCCATTGCCGGCGAGCGGCCCAAAGGCGATACGTCCAGCTACGTGGGCGAAACGCTGGCGACGCCAAGCAAAGTGCTGGCTTAAACCTCGCGTCGATACCTCAATCTGAAACTATTCAGCGATCGTTTGTTTTCGACGTGGCAGCGTGAGCCTTCGAGGTAGCGTCTGCGAACGCTGTTAGCCTCTCATCAGCAAGAATTCTTTTGCGGGAGGCAGCAATTGCCGGAGCGGTATGTCATCGACGCGCGGTCCATCCCAATTGCCGCAACGACAACGCAATCGGATTTTTCGCGTGGGGATGCCCGAAGCAACCATGCATGATGGGATCAAGAAGTACGTTGCGGACGTTCACAACCACCTGTATGAGCTATCGTGCACAAAACCAGAAAGCATGAAATGTCGAAACAAGCGATGCGGGACGAGACCGAACGTTTGGTGAAAGAGGCACTTGAGCGTAAGGCGCTCACCATTAAGCAGGGCATGACCCGTATAGACAGCAAATGTGGGAAGTGCGGCGCGCCAAATCGCGTCTCGGCGGCTCCGGGGCAGGTTCGGGTGTCATACACGTGCAAGGAATGTGGCGAGAAACAGAAAACACTCTAAATGACCGTTGGCCAGGGACGGTCTAGGTACACAGGCCGCCGTCGCGGAGGCGGCGGCGGGACCGCCTTGTGAGGCCGCGGCGCGCGACGCGCAGAACCATTATTTTCGGACCAAAAACGACCTCGTACTTTCCGCCTCTCCGGCGCATATGGGATTGAGCTGCCGCTCGGACCGACCGCCGACGATCCCGGGTGGCGTCGAGGCCGCGCAGCAGTTGCAAAGTACCGAAGGTATTGCCTCCCGGTCAGGCAAGCTGAGATGTCCGGCTTTCGATCGAGTTAGCAATGGCAGCTCGCTCGACATCGTAGTCGTAAAGCCATTTGCGGAATACAGCTGCGTTGGCGATTTCCCGATCGCGCTGTTCAAGATTTTCATACCTTGAATCATATCGAAGACCGTTCTGCCGCGCTTCAGCCTGAACGACGTCGGTGCGCTTGCGGCGGAAAGCTTCGTACCGCCGGAGCGCATCGGGTACCTCTGCGGAATCCCGCCCTTCGAGGAAAACCGCCAGAGCGACGCCGTCTTCGATCGCCTGATTGGCGCCTTGCCCGACATGCGGAAGCATCGCATGGGCGGCATCGCCCAGAAGTACCAGACGTCCCTTGGTCCATGACGCCAGGGGCTTGCGATCGTACAAGCCCCACCAGAAACAACTCTCCACCTTCTCGAGCAGTCCAACCACACGCGGATCCCAACCAGCGAAGGAGGCCGCAAGTTCGTCGCGATCACCAATCGCGGACCAGGATTCGATCGTCTCGTTTTGCGTCGGGACGAAGCCGACGTAGTTGAGAAGGCGGCCGCTCCGAACCGGAAACACCATGAAGTGCTTGCCGTCTCCCATCCAGACCTGATGAGCCTCTTTCCGCCAGTCGGGAAGCTTCTCGCTTGCGATCAAACCTCGGTAGGCACGTGAGCCGGAATATTCCGGCACCGATGGCTCGACGACATATTTCTGTAAGCTTGACTGGATGCCATCGGCGGCAACAACGATATCCGCCTCAACGGTCCTGCCGTTCGCGAATACCAGCTTCGCCCCAACGGCATTCTGTTCGAACCCGCTGCAGTGATGACCGGTGCGTATCGCAGCCGGAGGAAGGGCTTCGGCGAGTATCCGCAGCAAATCTGCCCTGTGCATTCCGTAGAGGCCATTCCAGCCGGTTGAATCGGTGGTGAGAATTCGACCGACCACCGTTCCGTCCGTCCGATAATACTCCGATCCGGTACCGACCTTTGCGCCCACCTGCGACAACGCCTCGCCCAATCCCATTCGCTCCATCTGCCGTAAGGCATTCGGATAAATGAACACTCCGGCGCCGACCTCGCCCAGCGCGTCAGCCTGTTCCAATACCGTAACGTCTACGCCCCGCCGAGCAAGCGCATTGGCGGCAGAAAGGCCGCCAATTCCTCCTCCAACAATAGCGGCACGAAGGCGCCGGATTGGCATGGTCCACCTCTCATCTATGGGCCTCAAAGCAAATGTTGTAACAAAGCCTCATTGCCGCAACAAATGAACGCAACGGTGGCGAGGGACGACAGGCACCCTTAATTCTCGGTCGCAAAGGAACGTGGACCGACCGCCGCCGCCACTTAACACCGGGGAGATTCGCCATGGCTTCGTCTCGCGTTCCCTCAAATTCCATCGATCACGTCGGCAGCCTGAAACGGCCGCCGGAACTTCATGAGGCGTGGCGCGAGTGGGAGGCGGGCAAACTTTCGCCGGACAAGCTCCGCGAAGTGCAGGACCGCGCCATCCGCGATGCCGTCGCGATGCAGGAGGCCTTGGGCCTGCCGATTGTCACCGACGGCGAGTTTCGCCGCGCCGGCTGGTCGCGCGGTTTTCTGAGTGCGGTCGAGGGCTTCGATTTCCGCCCCTCGAAGCTCACCTTCCGCAATGACGACGGATTTGCAACGCCATCCCCGGCGGTGCTGACGACAAGGCCGGTGCGTCGCGCCAGACCGATCGTTACCGACGACTACAAGTTCCTCAAATCCGTGGCGAAAAATCGCGTCAAGGTCACGATGCCGACGCCGTCCCACATGCACTTCGGTCAGTTCAAGGATGCGGTCGATCCAAAAGTTTATCCCGACGTCGAAGCATACTGGAATGACATGGTTGCGGTGTTTCAACAGGAGATTAAAGAACTCTATGCGGCGGGCTGCCGCTATCTTCAACTCGACGAAGTGCCGCTGGCGCTGCTGTGCGACAATAATATCCGTGCGCTGGCGAAGAGCGAGGGCGATGATCCCGATAAGCTCGTCGCACTTTATATCGATGTGCTTAACCGCGCAGTCGCCGGCCGGCCCGCCGATCTGACCATCAGCATGCATCTATGCCGCGGCAATTTGGAAAGCCTGTGGGTGGGCGACGGCGGCTATGCTCCGATCGCTGAGGCTTTGTTCACACGCTCCGACGTCGATGCCTTCTTGCTTGAATACGACTTGCGGCGAGCGGGAGATTTCGCCCCACTGCGCTATCTCCCCGCCGACAAGCGCGCTTATCTCGGCATCATCAGCACCAAGAACCCGGCGCTCGAATTGCCGGACGATCTCATGCGTCGCATCGACGAAGCGGCACGCTTTGCGCCAATGGAGCGGCTCGGCATCTGCCCGCAATGCGGTTTTGCCAGTGCGGCGATGTCGAAGTTCGCCGTCATGCCGAGCAAGGTCACAACCGACATTCAGACGCTCAAGATCGAGCTCCTGGTCGACGTCGGCCGCCGAGCCTGGGGTCACGTGTGAAGCTCCTGCCCGCCGGCGCTAAAGATGAGCGGAAATGGAGCTTACAGCTTGCGCAGAAGCATGCCGTACCAGACATAGTCGGTATCGTCGGTGAACGTGTGCTCCCCGGCTTCACGCGCGGCGTTGAAGAATCCCGACAGGCTCGTGAAGCGGTTGAGATTGACCTGCACGAACTCGGAAATATCTTGCGCAATCATACGCTCCTTGCCCTCCGAGGAAACCAGTTGATCGTTCTCGGCACGCTCCTTGAGCCGCAGCAATTGGAATTGCGCCCAACGGCGAACGTCCTTTCGAAGAGATAAGGCTGCTCGGGGAAGAAGTTGAACCAGAATACAGAATCATCGGTCAGCGGGAAATATTGTCAAAGGCGCAAATGATCAGGCGTGGTGCCGACCGGAAAACTGTAAGGATAGGCCGACGATTGCGGCTCCACGTGATAGATGCCCAGTAAAACGAAACTGCTGCCGTTTCTCTTAAGCTGATCGAAGGCGGCTGTAATGACGTCATCTGTTCCGATGGCATAGTGCACGAAGCACTGCTTGCCGTCTGGAACTCTTTTCTCCCAATAGCCCATGTGCTGATCGAGGGCATTCTGAAACTTGCCGCTCCCGATCAGCGGCAGGGACAAGCTCCGCGTCTCTTCGATGGCTCGGACGACCTCCGGGATCGACAGCCGCTTAAACACCGCGTAGGCGGCGGGCATTCCCTCGATCCGTCGCGGCGGGTCAGCGTACTCGACGGCCAGCAAGATTTTCTGGGCGTAGTCGAATTTTCGATCCACGTATACGTCCCGGATCCGGTTTGAAGTACCCGCGCAACGCGCACCGGCGGGCGACGCATCAGTTGCCAAATCCCAATTTCGGCTAGGTCAAAGACCTAGGTTCTACCTGCGCAGCGAACTCGGTCTTGTTACCAGTACCGGTAGTGGCCGTGATACCAGTGCCGATGCAAATAATAGTGGTGATGCCAGTGGTACGGGTAGTAGTGCCTATGCCAGTAATATGCCCGAACAACATTGTTGTTGTCCGTGGCTCCGGCCGGGAGAGGCGCGATGGGTGCGGCTTTTGACGTACCGCAAACGGCAACAGAAGCAAGTCCTGCGATCACAATCGCAATTGTAACTCGTTTCACTGGATCCTCCCTAAATGCTCGTCGCATTCACGGATTGCAAGGTTACCACGAGCTGAATGAACCCTCTGTGAACGATCTCGCTGCTATCTGCACAAAATAAAGAAGCCCCGCGGGGTTCAGGGAGGGGAAGTGGCCGGGGCTAAGTGCGTGGTGGAGCTCCAGCGCATTCAAGCCGAACCTCCAATTGTGAGTTTATCTGGTCGCCTTTTCCGAAAGCGCGGGCCGCGTTGCGTGCCACATTGCGTGCGCAAGGCGATTATGCGCCGCGCAACCGAAAGTGGATCGGCCAAAAGAAATCGCAGCGATTTCCGGAAATCGCTCACTGAAGGAGATCGAGCGGTATGCGGCAGCGGCTGATCAAGCGCGGCCATCGAAGGCTACGCTGGCCAAACTCGGCGGCGACCAAAAGAGAACGCAAGTGTCTAACCTGCACCCGGAAACTGTTCACGTTCTCCGTAAGATATTGAAATCGATGCAGTCTTGTCTTCCGCGCCGTTAACTTCTCATTAGGGTTAACGTTCTATTGCTGACCGCTCTGCGGCAGCCACGTGCCCCGGCGCCATGTACCTCATTTGGCGGCAATTGAGATGCCCTCTGACGGCAGCAACAGTGTCCCTTTTGCACGCCTGTTAATCTCGGCCGCCCTACTTTCCGCGATCGCGGCGGCGACGGCCGGATGCCAAACGACACAAAGCACCGAAACGACCGGATCACTCCCCGTCGCGCCCGTTGCGTCGCCTGACCGCTCGGACGCCGACTGGCGGCACGACGTGCAGGTCTATGGGGAGAAATATCGCGCCAATCCGGGAAAAATCGACGTGGCCCTGCAATATGCTCAAGCATTGCGTGCAACCGGACAGCGTGCGCAAGCGGTCGCAGTCCTTGAACGGGCGTCGCTCGAAAACCCCCACGACAAGGCCGTGCTGGGCGCCTACGGCCGTGCACTAGCGGAGGCTGGAAATCTCAACCAAGCCCTCGAAGTCCTTGAGCGCGCGCACTCGCCAGACCAACCCGATTGGCACATTTTGTCCGCGCAAGGAGCCGTGCTCGACCAACTGGGGCGGCATGCCGAGGCGCAACGTTATTACCTGACAGCGTTGAAGATCATTCCGGACGAGCCCTCGGTGCTTTCGAATCTTGGGCTCTCCTATGCGCTCTCCAAGGATCTGAACAACGCCGAGACAACATTGCGTCGGGCCGCAGCGCAACGACCAGTGGATTCGCGAGTACGGCAGAACCTGGCCTTGGTAGTCGGCTTGCAAGGGCGTTTCAAGGAAGCGGAGACGATTGCGCGTGCTGATCTGCCGCCGGAAGAGGCCGCAGCCAACGTTGCCTATCTGCGGCAGATGCTCGCGCACCGGAAAGACCTGCGCGATCCGAGTCGAGATATACGGCCGGTGGACAGTTCAAGCTGAAGTCTTACTCCAGGCCCATAACCTTGATCGCCGCCGGGCCGAGAATGACCACAAACAGCACCGGCAGGAAGAATAAGATCATCGGCACCGTAAGTTTAGGCGGCAAAGCTGCAGCCCTCTTCTCGGCTTCCGACATGCGCGCATCGCGGCTTTCCTGCGACAGCACCCGCATGGTGGCGCCTAGCGGCGTGCCATAGCGCTCGGCCTGCTGCAAAGCAAGACACACGGATTTCACGCCTTCGAGGCCCGTGCGCTGCGCCAAATTGTCATAAGCCTGGCGGCGATCCGGTAGATATGACAATTCTGCCGTCGTGAGCGTCAGCTCCTCGGCCAACGGGATTGACTGTGTGCCGACTTCCTCGCTGACCTTCTGGAACGCCGCTTCAACTGACATGCCCGATTCGATGCAGATCAAAAGCAGGTCCAGTGCGTCCGGAAATGCGCGCTTGATCGAAACCTGCCGCCGCTGAATCTTGTTTTTCAGAAACAGATTCGAACTCAACATGCCGAAATAGGCGGCGCCAATCCCAATTCCGATCTTAATCATCGTTGGCTGATCGAGCTGGATCACCACGAAAACGTAGAACAATGAAGCGAGCAGCATGGCGATGGGCATCACCATGCGGAAGAACAGGTACGTGACATACGGCGCCTGCCCACGGTAACCGGCCCGCACGAGCATTATGCGGGCTTGTTCCTGACCGACCCATTTGCTGAGATTGAAGTTCTCGACGATGGTCTTCATGTACGCTTTCGGCGACTGCCGAAGCATAACCTTGTTGCCCTGTGCCATTCGCTCGCGTTCACGCAGCCGGATTTTCTCGCGTTCGAACGCCACCGCTTTCATGCGCGTGGACAGCGTATCCTTTGACAACAGCGGCATCGCAAGCGTCAGCACCGTGGCGCCGGCAGCAATTGCAGCGAACAGCATGGTGAGAAATTGCGGTTCGAAATAGTGATCGAGGAGCTGATACATGCGCGGGACTTTAGAAATCGAAATTGATCATCTTGCGCATCACGAAGACGCCGACAGACATCCAAGCAGCGCAGCCGGCCAACATCATGCGGCCGAGCGGATCGGTAAATAACAGTGACATGTACTGGGGACTGGTAACGTACACGAGAATCATGACCGCGATCGGCAAGGCCCCAATGATCGACGCGGAAGCCTTGGCTTCCATCGACATGGCCTGGATCTTGGCTTTCATCTTCTTGCGATCACGCAGCACGCGAGACAGGTTGCCGAGCGCCTCGGAGAGATTGCCGCCGGCACGCTGTTGAATGGAGATTACGATGCCGAAGAAGTTCGCTTCGGGAAGCGGCATGTGTTCGTACAGTCGCAGACAGGCCTCGCCGAGTGGAATGCCGATTGTTTGCGTGTCGATGATGGCACGCATTTCGCTGCGAATCGGCTCATCGGCCTCGGCAGCAATCAGCTTGAGACTGTCGAGCAATGGCAGACCGGCCTTGATGCCGCGAACGATGACATCGACGGCGTCCGGAAAGGCCCCGAGGAAGCGCGATTCCCGCCGCTTCTTGAGAAACGACAAAATCCAAAATGGCAACCCGCCGCCGGCAGCGAATGCCAAGCCCAGCGCGGCCAGCAAGCCGGTGCCCGTCATCATCGCAACCAGGAAAACGGCGGCGCCTAACGCCCCGGCGGTCATCATGAAGCGGCGCGTCGACCACTTGAGCCCGGCCTGCGCGATGCGTACGGACAACGGCACACGCTTGGCAGTCTTTTGCCGTGCCTCGAGCTGTTTCAGTGTGCCTTCGATTTGCTCGCGCCGCGACTTCTGCGCCCCGCGTACCGGGCGCTGCGTCACAGGCTCAGCGCGGGCGACGCTTGCCATGCGCCGAGCTGCCGTGCGCTCGCCGGACAGGAGTGGATACAGGAACACCCACCCGACGCCACCGATCGCGACCACGACCATCAGAAAAATGCCGTAGGTTTGCATGGCCGATTCCGTTCTCAGTTTCTAATCCGTTCGGCCGTCTGGGCCGCGTCGAGCGCGGCCGCGAGGCGAACGTCCTCACCGTAGTACCGCGCACGATCCCAAAACTTCGGACGGCCGATACCGGTGGATCGATGTTGGCCGATGAGGTTGCCGTTCGCGTCCTCGCCGAAGATGTCATAAAGAAACAGATCCTGGGTGATGATGACGTCGCCTTCCATTCCCATCACCTCGGTTACGTGGGTGATGCGTCGTGAGCCGTCGCGCAAACGCGCGGCTTGAACGACCACATCGATCGAACCACAGATCATCTCCCGGATCGTGCGCGACGGCAGCGAATAACCACCCATCGTAATCATCGATTCCAGCCGCGAGAGCGCTTCGCGCGGCATGTTGGCATGCAACGTGCCCATTGAGCCGTCGTGGCCGGTGTTCATCGCCTGCAACAGGTCGAACGCTTCCGGTCCGCGCACCTCGCCGACGATGATCCGCTCCGGCCGCATACGCAGGCAGTTGCGCACCAGGTCGCGCATTGTGATCTGGCCCTCGCCTTCGAGGTTTGGCGGCCGCGTTTCCAAACGCACGACGTGCGGTTGCTGCAACTGCAATTCAGCCGCGTCTTCGCAGGTGACTATGCGCTCATCGTCGTCGATGTAGCGGGTCAGGCAGTTCAGCAGCGTGGTCTTGCCCGAACCGGTACCGCCAGAGATCAGGACGTTGACGCGGCATCGGCCGATGATTTTCAGGATTTCCGCCCCTTCCGGCGAAACCGAGCCAAATCGGATGAGCTGCTCGAGAGTGAGCTTATCCTTCTTGAATTTACGTATCGTGAGCGCCGGCCCGTCGATCGCGAGTGGCGGCACGATGGCATTGACGCGCGAGCCGTCTGGCAACCGGGCGTCGCAGATCGGCGAGGATTCATCGACCCGGCGCCCGACCTGGCTGACGATACGTTGACAGATATTCAGCAATTGTTGGTTATCGCGGAAACGAATAGCGGTCTTTTGAATCTTGCCGCCGACTTCGATGTAGACCGTCCCGGAACCGTTGACCATGATGTCGGAGATCTCATCGCGAGCCAGCAGCGGTTCAAGCGGCCCGTAGCCGAGCACGTCGTTGCAGATGTCGTCGAGCAGATCTTCCTGCTCGGAGATCGACATCACGATGTTCTTGATAGCGATGATTTCGTTGACGATGTCCCGGATTTCTTCGCGCGCTGAATCGGAGTTGAGCTTGGAAAGCTGGCCGAGGTCGATCGCTTCGATCAGCGCACCGAAAATTGTTCCTTTGGTCTCGTAGTAGGAATCAGAACGGCGCGTGTCGATGGCGGACGGAACCTGCTGTGGCGGGCTTTGTGGGCCGGCGTTCGCTCTCACAGTGGGCGGCGCCCCGAGAATTGGCGCCCCGAGTCCAGCGGACGGAAACGGAGTACGTCCGCCTTGAGAGGGCGCGGCGGCGGGTGACGCCGCTGCGGGTAGGGCGGCCGGCGGCGGCGCAGGCAGACGTGGCGCCGCAGGCAGCCGCTCGGCGAGAACGGGGGCGGTACTACCGTTAGGACGCTTGCCAAACACCAACTCTACTCCGACACAATGACAGCTATGATTGTCGTTGCAGAAGCTTCTCAAACAGCGGTGACAAAAGGCTCGAACGTTGTTTCTTCGGCTCCGTGCGGCCGGTCAGCTGCTGTGCCAGTTGCCGGATCAACTCGGTGGTACGATGGCTCGCCGCGATCTCAGCGATCATTTGGCCGTTGTTCGCCGCAGCGCCGAATAGCTGCGGTTCGAATGGAATTGCCGCAACCGGTTCACTTTCGAGCGCCTTGGCGAAATCGGCAGCCTTGATCTCCGGCCGCTTAGGGATGCCGACCTGGTTGAGACAATAGAGCGGCAGCTGATCGTTCGGTCGCGCCGCCTTAAGGAAATCGTGGAGATTCTTGGTATTTCGCAAGTTAGCTAGATCCGGCGCGGCAACGATCAGGATGTCGTCAGCACCGACGAGGGTCTGCTTGGTCCAGCCAGTCCACTGATGCGGCACGTCGAGCACGATGCATGGGATCGTGGCCCGCAGCGAATCGAAGATCGCCTCAAACGCGTCAGCACCGAAATCATAAACGTGGTCGAGCGTCGCCGGCGCCGCCAAGAGGCTCAGGTGATCGGTGCACTTCGAGAGCAACCGGTCGATAAAGGCATTGTCGATGCGGTCGGGCGAAAACACCGCCTCGGCAATTCCCTGCGGCGGATCCTGGTTGAAATCTAAGCCAGCAGTCCCGAACGCGAGATCGAGATCGGCCACGACCGAGTCAAGCATCAGATCGCGTGCGATAGAAAAGGCGATGTTGTGAGCGACGGTGGAGGCGCCCACGCCGCCTTTGGCCCCAACGACCGCGACGACACGGCCCACCGGCTTGGCGTCAGGCGCCGAAAACAGACCGCACACGGCGCGCACTACCTGGAGCGCGCCGACCGGCGCGATCAGATAATCGCTAACACCGCGCCGCACCAGCTCGCGATAGAGCGCGACATCGTTCACACGCCCAATGATGATGACCCGCGTGGCGGCGTCACAGACCGGGGCCAGCTGATCGAGACCTCCAAGGATGTCTTCGTTGCGGCTTTCCGATTCGAGAATGATGACATTCGGTGTCGGCGAGCTCTGATAAGCTTCGATGGCGGCGACCAGCCCGCCCATCTGAATACGCAGATGCGCTCTGGCCATGCGCCGATCTTCGCCGGCTGCCTGGATCGCGGCGGCTGTTTCCACGGTTTCACAGAAAGCCTGCACCGAAACGCGTGGCGCCGGTGCGATGCGCTCATCGCGGCCGGCTACCTCGGCGGCGGGACTCTCAACTGGAACGGCTTGGCTTGCTGAACTCATCATATGACGACGTTATTTGTTGATACTGATGAACGTCTCCGAGGCGGGAGCGGCTGGGTAAACAGGCGTGGGCTGCCGATAAAGCTCCATGATCGACGTGCGCCGCATCGTGTACGCCGGCGTCTCCGCGCGCGGCTCAACGAGATCGGCCGGATTGTCGACCATGGCGGCAAGGTTGCGTTGGGTCGCGCAGCCTTGATTCCACGGCGGCTGGTTCTCGAAATAGTCGCGGTTCAGGCTGGGCCCGATATCTGCGGGCCAGAGGCCGCAAGGTCCGGCTTGGGCGCGAATCCGCGGATAGGAGATGCGGATGGCCGCAAGCGCGCTGGTCGGCGGGTGATAGCCGCGTAAAACCACGCCGTCAGGCGGCACGCCGCTTGCGGCCAGGATCGAGCGAATTGTGCGCACGGCCGCCGCGGCCGCACGCTCGTTACTGGTGCCGACCGGCAGATCGACAATAACGCCACCAGTGGCCTCCCGCCTCCAAGTTTGTGCAAATGCCAGGACTTCGGCGCGCTGCGTCGCGCTGAGTTCGCCGCGATTGGAGCCAACGAATACTTCGAGGGTATGATCGGCTTCCGACATCGTGATCGGGTGACGCAGGCGATAATCGGAGGGAACGTCGGGAACGGCGGCAACCTGTTGATCGGTGTTGCAGGCGCAGACGAAAAGCGAAAATCCGGCGACGATGGCAGCGCGAACAGCCGGCCCTGCGTTGGCGCGGCTGCCGGCGATCGTTTGCTTGACAGTCTGCATCGTCGTCTCCTTGCGCGCCAAGAGCATTGAGCGCCTCAGTCGAGGATGAATCCGTATTTGCCGCGATAGTTTTCCGGCGGATCGGGAGTGCCGCCGACGCCGTAAATGCGGTTGAAGCGACCGAGCAGCACTTGCGCCGGGTCACTCGGGTCAGCGAAGCCGTCATCCGGCCGCGACAAATCCTTCTGCGCCACCGCGTGCACCACGTAGGGCGTCACCAGCACCATCAATTCCGTCCGCTGGTTGACGTAGTCGTTGCTCTTAAACAATGGTCCGAGAACGGGTAGCTCCATCAGACCCGGAAAGCCGTTGATATTGTGCTTGGTCGTGTTCTGAATCATGCCGGCCATGGCGAGCGAGCCGCCGGACGGGATCTCGACGGTGGTCGCAGCGCTTCGCTCTCTAATCGATGGCACAGTCGTCGTGTTAGTCGTGCCGGGAGCGGTTATGGTGATCGCATCTTGGCTCGAGAGATCGGACACATCGGTCAATACCTGCAGGCTGATACGGCCCTCGCTGAGCACGATCGGCGTGAAGTTGAGAATGACGCCAAACTTTTTGAACTCGATCGAGGGTTGGCAGGTCGTCGCAGCGCCGGGAGTAGTCGACGCGGCGGAGCAGGAATAGCCGGTCAGGACCGGAAATTGGCCGCCGGCGAAGAAAGTCGCCTTCTCTCCGGAAATGGCGGTCAGAGTTGGTTCAGCGAGAGTATGGATGACACCGGCCTGTTCCATCGCCTGCAATGTCGCCGTCAGCGATGGCCATCCGGCGGAAAGGGTTGAACCGCTGAGCGACTGCCCGAAGGCGGTGAACGGATTAGTATTGTTGAAGTTGACCACGGCGGTGCCGTAGCTGAAGGAGCCGGCAAGGTTGATGCCAAGCTGCTTGACGATGTCGCGTTCGACCTCCGCGACCGTCACCTTGAGCATGACCTGGTCGCGGCCGCGGACCACGATGGCGTTGACGACTTTGGCGCCCGTGCCGACCTCGGCGGCGGATCCGCCGCCGACAAGCCGCACCGCGATGTCGAAAGCCTGCTGTGCCTCAGCCTGGCTTGAGACAACGCCGGTCAGAATGACGCCTTCACCGATGCCTTCGACGTGAATATCGGCATCCGGCAGCACTTGCCTGATCGCCGTGCGGATACCGTTGAGATTACGCGTCACCGCAATGTCAAGACCAACCATCTGCCGGCCTTCGGCATCGAAGAAAAACACATTGGTCTGTCCGACTTCGCTGCCGATGACATAGGCGCGGCGCGAAGAGCGGATCACGGCGTTGGCGACCTTGGGATTGGCGACCAGCACATCCTTGATGTCGTGCGGAAAATCGATGACAACTGACTTACCGACGCCAAGCGTGACCGCACGCGAGCCGAAATCGCTCGCCGCGACAACGATCTTCTGGGTCTGCGCCTCGCCTGTCGGCAGTTCGGTTGCTCCGGCGTCGCCTTGGGCGAGCGGCCAAGCTACAAAACAGGCTGCGAACAACGACAACAGGCCGGCAAGCCCAGCTGCACGGATCGGTATTCCTGATGCCATCGTCGAAGTCCCCTCCGTGCTGTCAGCGCGGCGTCGACTGCGTCGCCACGCCATAACGCACCGTACTGACGGTCGTCTTCGGCTCCTCCTTCGTTTCGCCGCCTTCCGGCGTCGGTGACTGCGAATCGAGGAGGCTGCGCAATGTCAGTGAAAGCGTACCGGTCTGGTGCGCCAGCGCGAGTGTTTCCGCCTGATGCGGATCGAGCTCGATCGTCGCGGTTTTGCCGATCACAACTTTTTGGCCGTCCTTTTCCCCGAGCACCTGGTCCACGGCCAGAACCCGCACGTTCCGCAGGATTGTCTCGCTGACGTATTTTTCGACGCCGGACAGCTTTTCCGCCGCCTTATCGCGGTGCGTCAGCAGGACGTCGACGTGATCGTTAGGCAGGATGAAACCGCCGGCCTCGGTATCCGGCGCCACATCCATTGAAATCGCGCGCATGCCCCGCGGCAGGACAGCAGCCATGAAACCGCCGGCCTTGGACGCCACGACCTTGGAGTCGCGAATGGGTTCACCGGCCGCTACTGGCGTGCGCACGATGGCGCCGACGAAGTCCTTGATCGCGTCGGGCCGGTCGGTCTTCCTGATGAAATTCGATCCGGTTGAGGCGGCGGGCCAAGTCTGCCAGCCGACATCATGCGCTCCGACCACCTGGCCGGTATCGAGATCGGACTTGGCGATCAAAACATCGACCGTTGCAAGCGGCGGCGGAGGTGGAGGCGCCTTTGGCGGCTCAGGCGCTCGATTGCCGCTCGCCAGCATGGCGGCAACGCCGCCCGCAGCAAGCGCAACAACAAGTACGATCAGGCGCGCGCGCTTCATTCCGCTCGACTTCCAAAATGACGTAAACGGCCGGACGGACCGTCGTCTGCGGGATTTCAGCAGCTAAACGTCAAGGCATGGTTAATGAGCCGTATCCAAATCGCGTTAATTGCGCGTTACGACGCGACTTTTTGCGGCCTCGACGGGCGACGGTCCGGTGCGAGTAAGTTACATTTAAGGACCAAAATTGTTTTGAGAACAAACCAGGTCGAGTAACGGTTACTAAACTATGAACACACTCTAAAAGGCAGCGGTCGTCATCCATTCGGTGTGCGGATAGATCAGAAGAGCCGCTGCAGCGAGCGCAATGCCGTACGGAACGCCACCGTCCCGGCGGTGAAGCCGCTCTGCCCACTCGCGACCGACAAAAACCTTCGGCAGCGGCACGGCGCGAAACTGAATGATCAGCACAGTTAGCGCACCGCCGATCAATGAAGCATAGAGCAAATAATCGGCGAGATGTGCGAAGCCGAGCCACAGCACCGTTGCAGCCGCGAGCTTAGCGTCGCCGCCACCGATCCAGCCACACGTGAAAAAGATGAACACGACCGCAAGCACCGCAACTGCAGCGCCCGCATGCGACATTATGTCGGCGGCGCTCATCCCGGTCAGCGTTGCGAGCAGGCCGAAGCCACCTACGAGGATTAGCGAAACACGATTGGCGATCGTCATGGTGAACAAATCGCTCGAAGCGGCAAACGCCATCATCGCCGGAAAGAGCGTCAGTTTGATCGCCTCAATCAGCAAAACCATGGCAGGTGGCACCGTCGATTGTTCTCGACCGCGGGTTTAATGCAGCGGCGGTTGAGAGTGCGTTATCGAGCGCGCAAAAACGAAAGGGCTCCGGCGATCCACCGGAGCCCCTTGTATAACGAGTCCGGGACGAAGCTTACTTAAGCTGGGTCGAGATGCTGCTGAAGGTCGTGTTCAGCTTGGTGCCGAGGCCATTGACGACGGCGATAATGGCAACAGAAATGCCGGCAGCGATCAGGCCATATTCGATAGCCGTTGCGCCCGACTCGTCCTTCAAGAAACGAGAAAACAGGGTCTTCATCTTTGGCTCCTTAGGTCCACACGTGGCTGTCTGAGCTCGACCCAACGCCCGTTTGCCGGACCATTTGGATCACCCTGAAAGCTAGCTACGAGAAATTGCGATGCGGTTAAATCAACCAGTGAAACTTGGTACGGTTCCTTCGAACCGCAACGTAGTTAATATCGTATTTCAGATCGCGGAGACTTTTTGGTTTGTTGTACGGGACCCGAAATGGCTCCACTTTTGCAGTGGATGACAGAGCGGCGCGAAACGATTTAAAGCTTTTCGCCTCTGAACCTGCAGACTAACACATAACAGATAAACGTTTCGCGTGTGTTGCCGCGCGACGCGTCGCTGTAATTCACCGGCTATTAATGAGCTTCCTCGATACCTTTGATCTTAAAGGCATCAGCTCCGGCGAACGAGCAGTCGCCGGGAAAAATCTAAAAGCGGCCGGTGGTTTATGAGTCAGGAACTGTTCGGATTCGTCGTCAATGTCGGCGAGACCTTTATAAAGGGCATACCGATCTCTCTGGCGCTTGCCGGCGTCTTCACCGTGCTGACTTATTTCTGGGCGTGCAATCCGGGCCGGCCGTGGTGGCACAAGCGCGACCTAGTCACTGATCTTTGCTACTGGTTCTTCATCCCGGTGCTTACCCGTTACTTGCGCATCGGGATGCTCATTGCCGGAGCCGCCGTTCTGTTCGGTATTACCACGGCCGACGGCCTGATCGCGTTCTACGAGAACGGCCATGGGCCGCTCGCCGCGCTTCCGCTGGTGGCGCAAATGATCATCTTCTTGATCGGCGAAGACTTTATCACCTATTGGTCGCATCGGCTCTTCCACGGTGCCCGGCTGTGGAAGTACCACGCCGTACACCATTCCTCGGAAGAACTGGAATGGATCTCGGCGGCGCGTTTCCATCCGGTCAATCTTTTCTTCGGCGCGGTGATTGCCGACGTCGTCATGCTTCTCATCGGTATTTCGCCCAACGTCTTCGTCGTGCTCGGGCCTGTCACCATTGCTCATTCCACTTTTGTCCACGCCAATCTTGACTGGACGCTGGGCCCATTCAAATACGTGATTGCAAGTCCAGTCTTCCACCGCTGGCACCACACTGCCGCGGATCGGGGCGGCGGAAAGAACTTCGCTGCGACCTTTCCGGTTCTCGACCTCCTGTTCGGCACGTTCTACATGCCGGCCGGCGAACTACCGGATCATTACGGAATCCCGGACGCGGAATTCCCGACGAGTTTTGGCGCCCAACTCGCCCATCCTTTCACGCAAGCAAAAGCCGCGCAGTGAGAACCGCTTCGCTCAACAGCTGAGCGCGGGTGCTATCTTGGCCGAACCCGCTTCTGCACTTCCCTTTCGGCCGCCGACCGCGCCGCTGATTTGCACTTCCTTCACCATTTTGCAGTGAAGTAACGACCTCGAAGTACAGCCCTCTTCGGTTGTTTGTAGTCCGCGTAGCGTTTCGGAGAGTAACGATGATGGCGTTGTGCGCGCGAGTGCGGGCAGGCTTGCGCCCGCTGTATCGACTGTCGGCCATCCTCCTGCTGATAACTCTCGTCGCACCAGCCACCGCTGCTGAACCGATCATCGTTTTTCTCGACCAGGCCAGGATCATGCAATTGCCTGAACGAGCCTCGACCGTAGTGGTCGGTAATCCGCTCATCGCCGATCTGACGATCCAGCCCGGCGGCCTCGCGGTCATCACCGGCAAGGGCTATGGAGCGACCAACTTCGTCGTCCTCGACCGCCACGGCGCCGTACTCACCGAGCACACCGTTGAGGTCACCGGACCGAACGACAAGACCGTTGTCGTCTATCGCGGCATCGATCGCGAGACCTATAGCTGCACGCCCGATTGCTCACGCCGCATCACCCTTGGCGACTCTCAGGAATACTTCGAGAAAACGTTATCGGAGACGACGAACCTCAATTCTCAAGCCACAGCCGTCGGCTCGCTCGCGACGGGGCATTAAGCCCGCGCTGAGGCCTCACGGAATTGGCAACGCCGTGGTCGACTTGACCTTCTCCATGGCGAAGCGCGACGTGACATTGGTCAGCGGCACCGACGCGATCAATCGTTTGTAAAACGCGTCGTAGCCGGCGATGTCGGGTACCACGACCCGCAGCATATAATCGACGTCACCGGCCATGCGGTAGAATTCCATCACCTCCGGCATGGCGCCGACGGTCTTGGCAAAGCGCTCGAGCCAATCTTGCGAATGATCGCCGGTCTCGATCGAGACGAAAACGGTGACGCCAAGTCCTACACGCTCCTGGTCGACCAGCGCCACGCGCTTCTGAATGACGCCGTCGGCTTCCAGCCGCTGGATACGCTTCCAGCACGGCGTTGACGACAGCCCCACGCGGGAGCCGATTTCGGCCACCGCGAGCGAGGCGTCCTCCTGCAGCACCGCCAGGATTTTACGGTCGATAGCGTCCATATGAGCTGCCCCGGACATATTGCGCCGACAACAGAATAATTTTTCAAGTCGGCACGTAATCTACTATCTACATAGAATATTATTCCGAATCAAGCTGCCTCTAGGCGATGCGAACGAGCCTCGAGGAGTACTGATTCCGGCTTTCCATCAAGCGCCGGATCGGATCGCGGCTGCCTCAGGATAACGGTGTAACGGTTGCCGCAGCTGGTGCGCTGTTGTCCGCCAACAATCTCTCGACTTCCGCACGGGTCGGCGCACCAGCCGAGCCACCGATGCGGGTGCACTTGATCCCGGCGACAGCCGCGCCAAAGCGGAGCGCTTCGGTTTCGCTGCGCCCCTCGGCCAGCGCCAGCGCGAAGCCGCCGTGCAGAGCATCGCCTGCGCCGAGAGTATCCACCGCGCGGATCGGAAACACCGGTACGCGACAGAACGAACCGCCATCGAGGACAAGAATATCGTTCGGCCCGTTGCTCACGGCGAGGAAGGCGTCGGTATGGCGTGCCATGGTCTTGAGCCCTTCGCCGAGATCGCTGGCGCCAGTTGTGGCGAGAAGGCACTCGGAGGAAAAGACGACATGCGTGGCAACGCCGAAGAACGGATCGTCCACGACGGTGGGTTTGTCGCCGTCGAGCACCACGGGCAGGTTGCGCCGCCGCGCCGCCTCACAAATCGGCCGCGCAAATTGCGGATACCTGTTATCAGCGAGCACCAGGTCGGCCGAAGCTGCCAACTGTTCCGGATCCTCTGGCGTGACCGCGGCGATTCGCTGGTCGCGGTAGGTCACGATGGTACGGTCGCCGCGCGCATCGATGAAAATCGCCGATAGAGCTGTCGCAAGGCCATGAACGCGTTGACAGGCACTGGTATCGACATTCTCGCGGCTAAGAGCCGCCAGGACCCGATCGCCGTTGTCGTCCTTTCCAGCAGGCCCTCCCAGCGGCGCGGCGAGCGCTGCGCGACCGCCCAGCCGTGCGATTGCGACCGCGGCATTCGCCGCGCAGCCGCCATTGACGACAAAAAAAGCCTTCGCCTCGACTTTGCCGTCCGCTTTCGGAAACTCATCGACGCGGAAAACTTCGTCGAGCACAATGATACCGGTGCAAAGGATGCGCGGGGCCCTCGCGCCACCGGTGCGCTTGTCACGCAAACTGTCAACCAGCGACATCGTTACTCCGGCAAACTTTCACGGCGAGATTTCGGTCCAACGCTTCATCGCAACGCTTCAACCCAATACTTGACGCCCGTGCTCGACAAAGTCGCGAATAATGTGATGGGCGATCGCGATCGGCGGCGGCGCGGTCAACCCCTGCGGGTGCTTTCGCGCCAGCATCAGTTGCAACTCCTCGCGGTCGAACCAGCGCGCCTCCTCGATCTCGCTCTTGTCGATTACGATCTGTTCCGTCAACGCCATCGTATGACAACCGATCATCAACGAAGATGGGAACGGCCAAGGCTGGGAGGCGAAATATTTGACCCGCGCGCAGGTGAGACCCACCTCCTCGCGCACCTCGCGGCGCACCGCTTCCTCGATCAATTCGCCGGGCTCGGCGAAGCCGGCCAGACACGACCACATGGTCTTCGGGAAGCGCGGCGAGCGGCCGAGCACGCAACGTTCGCCGGCGATCGCCAGCATGATGACCACCGGGTCGGTGCGGGGAAAATGCTCGGCCTTGCAGGAAGGACAATCGCGGCGCCAGCCGCCCTGCACCACCTTGGTTGCCGCGCCACAATTGGGGCAGAAGCGATGGCGGGCGTGCCATCCGAGTACCGCCTTGGCTTCAGCGAGCGGCGCTACGTGCTCGGCGGCTACCGCTCCTTGCACCGCGATCGAGCGAAGATCGATGAGCTTGAGATCGTCCCGTGCTTTAAGCGGCTCGACTGCATCGGCGTCGAGCCCGGCGCCAAAGCGGGGCGCGTCGCCCAGCATTCCTAGAAATACGGTTTCGCGGGCAAGACCGCAGGACTTTGCCTCGGCCGGCAAAAACAACGGATCGAAGCCATCACCCTGCTTCTTTAGCACGACCGACTCGCCGCCGATTAGGTAAAAGCCCGCGCGACTGTTCTCCGCCAGCGAGGCGAGCACAGCTTCGTCGTTGCGCTGCGCGGCGGCGCGATCGACAAGACTACCGGAATAAGCTTGGCGCGGCGCGACGAGATCGGGCTCTTTTGACATTTTGCGCCGAATTGAAACCGCGCCAGCCACCGCGGTCAAGCGCGTGCGGTGCACAATCGAGTGTGTCGATGTTCGTTAGCTCAATCACGGCCCTCGCCGGAGCTTTTGTGGGCCAGTTCACTTATGGGCTGGGAACACTTGTTTCAACCGGGAGAATCTCGGTGGAAGCCGAACTGCGTTCTGGGGCCACACGGGCAGACGCTACCTTTCTTCTGACGTGTCCGGGTCATGGGTGGCCGCCGCTGGCGCCTCCTTCTCCGCGCCCTCACACGATCCACAGCCGAAAATTGGCAGTTCGGGAACGAGGCCCAGTCGAGCGGTAGGCGGCACCAAATACATCGGCGTCCCGCATTTGGGGCAGGTTGGTTTGAGCCGCGCGCGTGTACTGTCCATTTTGTTAATCCACCCTTACAAACGGGTAGCACTTAAGGTCCCGCGCACGGCTGTGGCCTGCGTCACAAGATGTTGGAATCGCTAGGGTGCATCGAGTATCGGGCTCCCTGGTGAGAGTGCCCCGTTGGCTATTCGGCAACTGAAATCGCGACTGGCCAGGATGTTGGTGGCGCCGAATGCCTACGATTGATTAATCCGCCGTCGCTACACTCACTAAAGGGCTCAACTAATCCGATCGACATCTGTCATGAGCGTAGCAAACTCCGGTCAGTGTCTACTGCTCGTCGTCGACGACATGGCGGAAAACCGCGCGTTGTTAAGCCGCTACTTCGGCAGTCGCGGTTTTCAAATTGCACAGGCGGATTGTGGCGCGACCGCACTGGGCCTGATCAAACAGCAACGCTTCGATGCCGTGCTGCTCGATATCATTATGCCCGAAATAGACGGCATCGAGGTGCTGAAGAGAATTCGCGAGATCCACGCGCAACGCGAACTGCCGGTCATCATGGTGAGTGCGAAGAGCGCGAGTATGGATATCTCATTGGCGCTCGACCTCGGGGCTAACGATTACATAACGAAACCGATTGATCTCGCCGACGCACTGGCCCGCGTCCAGCGCCACCTCGCTCCCGCGCGCGCGGAACCGGCGATGCCGCAAAGTTCGGAAGCGGCAGTTGATGCGAAGGCAGCCAATTTGCCGGAGCGTGCCGCCCGGCTGATGGCTCTAGCGACCAAATTTCGGCGCGAAGGCCATTCGGCCTATGCCGACCAGCTCGCCGCGAAAGCCGCGCAATCCCTTGGGTAGCACATCTCCCGGATATTCTGACAATCAGCCGCAACTCCGAGCTTGCGTCGAACCGCACCGACAAACCTTTCAAAGGTGGCAGTGTCGCCAGCGCGCGGAACAGCCGCGCCCCAAACGGGCTTCGGCCACAGCGGATCGTGCGCCCACCGCGCGACAATGTGGACGTGTAGTTGCGCCACGACATTGCCGATGGCGGCGATATTGATCTTGTCGCATCGAGTGACTTCCTTGAGCACGCGCGAGACCTGGGTGATTTCGCGCATCAGCAGTGTCGCCTCGTCGCCGAGGTGGGCGATCTCGGTGACGTTCACCCGTCGCGGGACGAGAACGAGCCACGGATAGTCGGCATCGTTGATAGCTAGAAGGCGAGATAGCGACAGATTGCCGACCGGCGTGGTGTCGCGTAACTGCGGATGAAGGGACCAGCGGGCTTGGGACATCGCGACCCTTTGGCTCAATTCCACGCCGTTTGCGCCGCTTGCACGCACAGCACGAGCTTGGCGCGCTGGTCCGCTTCGCTGACCGGATTGCCGGCGACGGTCGAGGCGAAGCCACATTGTGGGCTGATGGCGAGGCGATCCTTGTCGATGAAGCGCGCCGCCTCGCCGATGCGCTTGAGCAAATCATCAAGCTTTTCCGGCGCGGGGTTCTTGGAGCTGATAAGCCCGAGCACCACGCCCTTGCCGGCGGCGACGTGACGCAACGGTGCGAAGTCACCGGCGCGCGTAGTATCAAACTCAAGCAGAAAGTGAGTCACGCCGGCGCAACCAAACAAAGTCTTGGCGATTTCCTCGTATCCGCCTTCAGCGAGATATTTGCCTTTGAAGTTGCCGCGGCACATGTGTACGCCGATCATCATCTCGGGCGGCGCCCCGGCCACCGCCTCAGCTATCGCTTCCACGTAAAGATCGATCAGCTCCGCCGTGTCGCTGCCGTCGGCGGCCACCTGCTTTCGCACCGCCGGATCGCAAAGCATCGCCAGTGCCACTTCGTCGAGCTGGATGTAACTGCAACCTGCCGCGGCGAGATCGGCGATCTCGGCGCGATAGATCCTGGCAAGATCGTGAAAAAAGTCGCGCGGACTGTCATAGAGACCCGGCGTCGCGTACTGGGCGCCGCGCCAGAAGTGCATGGTCGACGGCGCTGGCAAGGTTATCTTGGGGAGTGCGGTCGCGTTGTCGCGCAGGAACGTGAACTCGTCGAGCGCAATCGGCGCTCGCCGTGCCACCCTTCCGGTCACCAACGGGGCGGTGAAGGCTAGCTCTTCGCCGTCCTCGTCGCGAAAGCTGAAGCGCGCCTTATCCACGCCGAGCCCTTCGATACGTTCGACCAAGCGGCCCCAATACGAGCCGCGGCGAAACTCACCATCGGTGACCACCTTCAACCCGACTTCCTCTTGCGTCCTGACGGCGGCGTGGATCGCCGCGTCCTGGGCGGCCACAAAGCGCTTTTGGTCGAGTTCGCCGGCATGAAAGGCGCGAAAGGCCTGCCGGAGCGCTGGCGGGCGCAACAGGCTGCCGATGTGATCGGCGCGAAACGGCGGGTTATGCATGGCAGCTCTCACTGGCGTTTCCCGGACGCGGTGCAGCGGGAGAGGCTCCCCGACCAACACGCTTCTAGCAGCGGTGACCCTCTCTTGAATATGATGGAAACAAAGGGAAGGGACCCTATGACGGATCGGGCGGACCGTGCCGCGGCGACGCGGCAGGCGTGGCTTGCCACCATCGAGCACCATCGCCATGACCGCGATGCGTCTGGCTCAGTGGAATACTGGTCGCCGCGGCTCGACACCGCTTCGCGTGACGAGTTGCGCGCTATACAAGATGACAAAATCGCCGCGGTGGTCCCGTTCCTCTACGAGAATAGCGATTTCTATCGCCGTCGTTTCGACCTGCTCGGCCTCATTCCCTCCGACCTGCGCACGGTCGACGACCTGATCGGCAAATGGCCGGTGGTCGACAAGCTGGAAATGGCGGAAGACGCGGCTGCGCAACCTCCCTACGGCACCTATACGGCGATGACGGAGGCGATATCGGCCGAGCGCGGTTGGATGATGTTCTCATCGTCCGGCACGACTGGCGTACCGCGCGTGTTTCGCTATTCGCATATCGACCGCGAACTGTGGGCTTGGGCGAACGCGCGCGCACTCCATTCGATGGATTTCCGCAAGGGCGACACCGTGTTCATGATCACCGGCTACGGGCCGCATGTGTGGGCGTGGGGCGTGCAATACGCGCTCGCCAAGATGAGGCTACCGACATTGCCCGGCGGCGGCATGGATGCGCGGGCGCGCGCCAACGTCGTCATCCGTTATAAGCCGACCATTCTGCTCTGTACGCCGTCCTACGCGCTGCATCTCGGGCGCACCGTAGAGGCGCTCGGCGTCGATCCGCGCTCCACATCTGTGCGCACGCTGTTTGTCGCCGGCGAGCCCGGCATGAGCGTTACCGCGACGCGCGCACGCATCCAGGAGCTTTGGGGGGCGCGGCTGGTCGAGTTTTATGGCTGTACCGAAGCCTCGCCGCATGTCGGCGGATTCTCGTGTGCTTATTCGCAACCGGCGGGCGGTCCGGTCAGCACGCACCTGCTTGAGGATGTCCAGGTCTGGGAAACAATCGATCCACAATCGCGTCAATCGCAGCGCGATGGCGAGCGCGGACTGACCGTCTGCACGAATCTTAATTCCAAGTCGTCGCCGCAACTGCGGTTTTTAGTCGGCGATTACGCGACCTTCGATCGCGCGCGCTGTCCATGCGGCAGGAACCACCTGCGGGCGATCGGCTCCTTTGCCGGGCGCGCCGACGACCTGATTAATCTACGCGGCATAAAAATGTTTCCTGGGCAGATCGAGCACGCGGTGCGCTCGATCGAGGGAATTGGCGATGAGTTCGAGATTGTGCTTGTGACCAATTCCGACGGTCTCGACGTCATGACGGTGCGGGTGGAGCACCATGCCGGCGATGCGGTCTCCGTTGCTGTCGCCGAGGAAATCAAGACGCGCTGCGAGGTAAGAGCGGCCGTCGAGGTTCTCACGCCAGGCACCCTACCGCGTACCGAGTTCAAAGCGGCGCGGGTCAAGGACCGGCGTGAGAAGCGCGGATAAATGGAGCAACCGGCCGACGGCCTCTAATGGCGCGCCCGCTTGCTTTCCGGCCCGTCGCGGCCGATATAGGGCTCGGGAGGTTGGCGGTGGACGAGCCACTCGCCAACCGGGTCAGGTCCGGAAGGAAGCAGCCCTAACGAGCGCGGTTCGGGTCGCTCGTCAGCCTCCCACCCTCTCATATCGGCTTATGTAGCTCGCGTTATGGTAGCCCGCATGAGCGAAGCGACATGCGGGGACGAACGATTGGTTTGAACACCGACCCCGGATTTCGCTAGGCTCATCCGGCTGCGCCCAACATGAACGACACATCCAACCCCGCCGCCGCCTCCTATCGCGTGCTCGCACGCAAATACCGGCCATCGACGTTCGCCGATCTGATCGGCCAGGATGCCATGGTGCGCACGGTCTCGAACGCGTTTGAGGCCGGACGCATCCCGCAGGCCTGGATCCTCACCGGCGTGCGCGGCGTCGGCAAAACCACGACGGCCCGCATTTTGGCGCGCGCGCTGAATTACGAACTGCCAGACGGCTCCATTACCGGGCCGACAATCGAGATGCCAGTGCTCGGCATCCACTGCCAGCCGATCATGGAGAGCCGCCACCTCGACGTGATCGAGATGGACGCCGCCTCACACAACAGCGTCGACGACGTGCGACAGATCAACGAGGCCATCCGCTACGCGCCGGTCTCGGCCCGTTACAAGGTCTACATCCTCGACGAAGTGCACATGCTGTCCGGTGCCGCCTTTAATGCGCTGCTAAAAACGCTGGAAGAGCCGCCGCCGCACGCCAAATTCGTGTTCGCCACCACCGAAATCCGCAAAGTCCCGATCACGGTGCTCTCGCGCTGCCAGCGTTTCGATCTCCGCCGCGTCGATGCGGAGCTGCTGGTCAAGCACCTGCAAGGCATCGCAGAGAAGGAGGCGATCACCGCCGAGCCCGCGGCTTTAGCGATGATCGCGCGAGCTTCCGAAGGTTCGGTACGCGACGCGCTGTCGCTGCTCGATCAGGCGATCGCTCACGCCGCCGGGCCGGTGCGTGCCGAGGACGTGCGGCAGATGCTCGGCCTTGCCGACCGCGCCCGGGTTGTCGACCTGTTCGAGGCGCTGATGCGCGCCGATCTCGCCCGCGCGTTGGCCGAAATGCGCGACCAGTACGACACCGGCGCCGATCCGGCCATGGTGCTCGGCGATCTGGCCGAGTTCACGCATTTCGTCACCCGCGTGAAGATCGTGCCTGCTCTCGCCGACGACGTTTCGCTCACCGAAACTGAACGGACGCGCGGGCGTGCCTTTGCTGCGAAACTCTCGATGCGTGTTCTTGCGCGCACCTGGCAGATGCTGCTCAAGGGGATGGAAGAGGTCGCCGCCGCCGGACGGCCGCTCGCCGCTGCCGAGATGGTGCTGGTGCGTATTGCCTATGCCGCCGACCTGCCGACGCCGGACGAAGTAATCCGCGCGCTCGGCGAAGGCGCACACGGCAATGGCGCGACGCCGGCGCCTCCGGGCCAACCGGGGCTGCGCGTGGAGATGCCGGCGCGTGCCGAAGCCCCGCGCGCGGATGGGCCACGCGGCGGAACGCGGGCGGCGCTCGCTGCCGTGGCACCAGCCGAGATGACGGGCGAGTGAACCGGTCACGCGCGCCGAAGAGATCGGCGCCCCGGTGCGTGGGCTGGCAAGCTTCGAGGACTCTGGTGGCGCTTGCGGCCGAAAGGCGCGACCTCACGATCAAGAGCGCGCTCGAACGCGACGTGCGACTGGTGCGTTTTGAGGACGGCAGGCTGGAGATCAGCCTTGAAACCAGCGCGTCGAAGACGCTTACCGGCGAGCTCTCCAAGAAACTCGCCGATTGGACTGGCCGGCGCTGGATGGTCATCGTGTCTGCTGAGCCCGGCATGCCAAGTCTCTACGCACAGGCGCAGATGCGCAAAGCCGATCTGAAGGACGGCGTACGCGCCGATCCGCTGGTGCAGGCAGTGCTCGCGCGTTTTCCCGGCGCCGAGATCGTCGACGTGCGGCCGCCCACCGGTGCCGGGGCCACGCCGGACGACATACCGATTTGAGGCAGCAGGCGAAGCCGGGTCCGCTGACGACGAACTCTAAGAAGGTATCGCAATGGTCGATTTCCTCGGCCTGATGAAGCAGGCCACCGAACTCAAATCGAAAATGGAGGCGATGCAGGCTGAGCTCGACCGCATCGAGGTCGACGGCTCGGCCGGCGGTGGACTTGTTGCCCTGAAGCTTTCCGGCAAGGGCGAACTGCGAGCCACGCAAATTGACGATTCTCTTTGCAAACCCGACCAGAAGGAAATCCTTCAGGACCTCATCGTCGCCGCGCATGCCGACGCCCGCCGCAAGCTCGAAGCGTTGTTAGCCGAGCGCATGCAGTCGCTGACCGGCGGTCTACCGCTCCCGCCAGGCCTCAAATTATTCTGATCGATGCCCGCGATCGCCGCCGGTCCCGAGATCGAACGTCTGATCCAGCTCTTGGCCCGCTTGCCGGGCCTTGGGCCGCGTTCGGCGCGGCGCGCGGCACTCTTTCTCATCAAGAAGCGTGAAGCGGTGATGGCACCGCTGGCCGCCGCTTTGCAGACCGCGATGGAGAAGATCGAGGTGTGCAAGATTTGCGGCAACATCGACACGCAGAACCCCTGCACCGTCTGCACCGACGCGCGGCGTGATCGCGGCCGCTATCGTGGTGGTGGCCGACGTCGCCGACCTCTGGGCGCTTGAGCGCGCCCACGCCATCAACGCGCGCTATCATGTGCTCGGGGGCACGCTCTCGCCGCTCGACGGTGTCGGGCCGGACGACCTCACCATCGACGCCCTGGTCCGGCGCGCACACGATCCTGCAGTGCACGAGATCATCCTGGCGCTCAATGCCACCGTCGACGGGCAGAGCACGGCGCACTACATCACCGACCTCCTCCACGACGCCAAGGTCAAGGTTACGCGACTGGCGCATGGCGTCCCGGTCGGCGGCGAACTCGATTACCTCGATGAGGGCACGCTGGCGGCCGCAATCCGCAGTCGGACGCCATTTTAGGCCCGCTCGCTAGGCAGCCGCCTCGACTGCCTGCAAATTAGCCAGCAAACGCCCGCTCTGCGACCATAGAATGTGACAGCGGGCAGAAGTAAACGGCCTACGAGCCGTCAGACCAGCCCAAGGCCCGCCTTGAGCGGTTGAGCCATGGCTTTTCCGAACTTGGCCCGCCGCTTGCATAGACTTAGGTGCGATCTCGATCTCACAACTCGTGTTGAATGAGATTGCTTGGAGCCCCGGCGATCCCGGCACCGGGGCTCCATCCTTTTCGAGAACCGTCATGGCCGGAACCAGCCGGCCATGACGGTTCCACTTACCCCTCAGAACCTGCCGTTGCGCTTTGCCGTTACCCTTCGCACATGGAGGCGAAGAACTGGACGGGAGCGCACCCATGACTGATGCGCCAAGAAAGACTAATGCGCCAAAAAAGGCCCAGAAGCGCATCGGGATGGAAAGCTTCTTCGCCAAGTGGTACGCGCGGCGCCTCAGCCCGATCGGGTTCGAGCTTTGGCTGAAGAAATGAGGGGCCGCAACTCCCACATGAGCGACGACATCAACTACAACAAGACCTTCGACCTTGTCCCCGGCCACGCGGCAGAAGTGGTACCCGGCGTGCGCGCGATCGTCGCCAACAATCCCGGACCGTTCACCTTCAAGGGCACGGTCAGTTACATCATCGGCCGCGGCAAAGTTGCAATTCTCGATCCCGGCCCCGAAGACGATGCACACATCGCGGCTTTGCTCGACGCGGTGCGCGGCGAGACCGTCACCCACATCTTCGTTACTCACACGCATCGCGACCATTCTCCCGCCGTGCCAAAAGTAAAGGCTGCGACCGGCGCTACGGTTTACGCGGAAGGTCCGCATCGTTTGGCGCGTTCCCTTCACGTCGGCGAGGCAGGCCGACTCGACGCCAGCGCCGATCTCGATTTTCGTCCGGACGTCGCGCTCGCCGACGGCAGTGTAGTGACCAGCGATGGATGGACCATCGAAGCGCTGACGACGCCGGGACATACCGCCAACCACATGGTGTACGCGCTGAAGGAAGCAGATCTGATTTTTTCCGGCGATCACGTGATGGCGTGGTCGACTTCAATCGTGGCGCCGCCCGATGGCGCGATGAGCGACTATATGGCGTCGCTGGAAAAACTCGCGCAACGGAAAGAGTCCGTCTATCTCCCCGGCCACGGCGGACCGGTGCGCGACGCGCCGCGTTTCGTGCAGGGCTACATCAGGCATCGCCATGGACGCGAGGCATCGATCCTGCGGCGGCTCGAAAAAGGCGCCGCCGATATTCCAACACTGGTGCGGGCGATCTATATCGGTCTCGATCCGCGCCTTGTCGGCGCGGCCTCGCTCTCCGTCCTTGCGCATATGGAAGACTTAGCCGCACGCGGCCTGGTCGCTACTGACGGCCTGCCGTCGATCAGCGGCACTTACCGCTTGACCGAGCTTCCCTTGCCTGCAGCCTGAGAGGCTTTCGAAGCGGATTTCTTGTCCGTTTTCTCTGCCTTCTCCGGCCTTTCAGGCTTCTCAGGTTTTTCCGGTTTCTCAGGCGCGGGAGACGCCAGGACGTCATCAACGTCCTCGATCAGCGCGCGCACGCGCGCGGCGTTGCCGCCGAGATCGTGGCGGCCATAACGGGAAGCTGAGCGAAAGTCGATGCGCGCGCCATCGGGCGCCGGGCGCACGCGCACGACAACGTCTTCGCGGAAACCGAGGATCGGGGTGCGCGCAATCGCCTCGATATGCCCTTCGCGCGTGCCCGGCGGGCGTGAATCGACGATATGCCACTTGCGCTTGGCGACGACCTTCAGCACTGCATCGTAGGCCTGCTGCGGCGATGAATCGGTCATGGCCGGCTCGATATCGGAATAGGCAGCGCGCTGCAGCTGGGCCGCGTAGAGGCCGGAATAGGTGATCGGATTGGCGTCCCGCGGCCGCAACCGCGCGATCGCCTCGAACTTCGGCGGATCGATCGGGTCGGTGGTGACGTCGTAAATCGCCGGCAAACGATACGCCTTGACACCGAGATAGAGCGGATAGGCGACGAGCGCGAGCCCGATGAAGAACGCCGCGACGGCCTCGCGCATGCCGCCGACGCCTTCCATCCAAATGACAATACCGGCGCCGAAGGCGAGCAGGATTGCGGTCAGCGCGAGCAACAACGCGCCCGCAAGCGTCGCCAGCGCCGGCACGATATCGAGCGTGCCCGAGCGCACGATGATGATGCCGACAACCGTGGCGGCAAGCGAGAACAATGCGATGCGCCGCGCCCAAATGGCAAGCCGGGATGTCGGCTGTTCAGCGATCCGCCGCCTTACCATCGCCCTTCATTCTCATCCGTTAGCCAAGCTCCATTCTACGCCATTCATAATCGAACGGGTCCGGCAAAGCGAACGCCGACAAACGTCATGAAATTAAAGAGTTAATGCGACTAAATGGGGAGTTCCGCCGTGCGCGAAAAGCCAACTACTGCTTCTTTTGCCGCCGCTTTCTCGTTTCGCCGCGTTTGATGCCCGCCATTGCTTCAAGAACGGCGCAGGCCGCCGCAGTATCCTCCTCGCCGTGGCCGGTCGCCATTGCGGCGGCATAGATCGGCAGCGTCGCGGAGAATAAGGGCGTCGGGGCGCCGAGCGCCTGGGCAAAGCTGCCGATCACGTCCATATCCTTCTGCCACAGCGAAATTTTCATCGTCGGATGGTCGTAGCGATCCTTCACCATCATCGGTGCACGCAGTTCGAACACTCGCGAATTGCCGGCGCCGATCCTGATCTGATCGTAAATGAGTTGCGCGGGTAGGCCGGCCTTCATGCCGAGCACCATCGCTTCTGCGCTCGCCACGTTGTGGATAGCGACGAGCAAATTGGCGACGTACTTCATGCGGCTGCCGTTGCCGAATTCGCCGAGGTCATGCAGCGCGCGGGTGAAATCGGCGAACAGCGGGCGAAGCTTTTTGATCTCGGTCGAGCCGCCCGAAGCGTAAATGACAAGATCCTTCACCTTGGCCTGAATCCCGGTGCCGCTTACCGGGCAGTCGAGCAGGACGTGGCCTGCCTTACGCAAAACCGCTTCGGCGGCGGTTTTGTCCTCAAGCTTAAAGGTCGACGCTTCAATCACCATCCGGCGCGGCACCTTAGCCTTAGCGATAGCTCCGACTGTTGCCGCAAGCGCGGCTGGCTTTGGCAAGCTCAAAATGATGGCCGGTGCTTCGCGCGCCACCTCGACGGCATCGTGGGCGATTTCAATGCCAACGCGGGCGAGCGCTCGCCTCCGCGCCGGCGCGATATCGTAACCGATAACGCGCCAGCCGGTGGCGTGGAGATTTTCTGCAAAGGCGCCGCCCATGATGCCTAGGCCGATGACACCGACGGCGCCTTTCTTCTTCTTTGCCATGCTATTCCTTGCCGGCTTTGGCGCCGGTCACATGCCTTTCGCGTTCATCGCGACCGATGAAAACGGCCGCGCCTCACGCTTGGCAATCATTTCTTTGCTAGTTGCAGCGTACTTCTTGAAATGTTCTGTTTCCCGATGCGCCTGGACAGCCGCAGCATCGTTGTACACTTCGAAAATCAACACGTGGTTCGGATCTTTTTGCGAGACCAAGACATTGAACTCATGGCAGCCTGGCTCCTTAACAGTCGCGGCGCCATTTTCTTTGAGCGCCGCAAGGTAGGCGTCGATCTGGCCCGGCACGATGTCGTACTCGACAACCATGACGAGATATGGCCCGGATTCCGCAGCCGCTTTGTGACTGGAAATCGGCAGCAAGAGGAAAGCCATGACCGCAAGAGCAGCGCCGGCGGCAGCTAGTGCCATTGACTTCAGTATCATCATTCCCTCCCTTGTGTTGTGGCAACGCGTTGCATGGAACTTAGCGCCGCCTTCTACGAACTTTCAGAGCGATGTTTCCAGAAACCGCAGCAGCCGCGGGGCTGCGAGCGCATTGTAACTCTGCGGCTCGTCCTCGAATGGATCGGCCGACCAGAAGTGCCCCGCGCCGGGCAGGATGATCCGGCGCACGAAGAACTGAGCCTGGGCAAGCGCCGTGAGAAAGGCGCCTGATTGGGTTTCCGAATCGACGATGTCGTCGTTGGTACCGTGAATGAGCAGGAAACGCAGCTGGTTGCGATCGACGGTCGCGTGGCTAATCGGAGAGGCTTCGAAATAAATCTGCCGGTTTACCATCGGCGAAGTGCCGAGAAATTTTTCGACGAT
This sequence comes from uncultured Alphaproteobacteria bacterium, assembly GCA_963831165.1. Taxonomy (GTDB): domain Bacteria; phylum Pseudomonadota; class Alphaproteobacteria; order Rhizobiales; family Xanthobacteraceae; genus BOG-931. The sequence goes on along the minus strand of CAWHPC010000020.1, from coordinate 417,263 downwards.
GGGATCACGCGGCCGCGCGACCTGATCGTGAGTCCACTGCGCCATGAGATCATACACGCCGTAAAAACCGACAACGGCCTTGACGCCGGCGGGCACGGCCGCATGGACGTCGTCGCGATAGCCCGCAGTCAACTGATCGCCGGCCAACGCAACGAGCGCCGAGAGATGCGCCCCGGCAGAATCGCCAATCAGGCCGATCCGGTCCGGATCGACGTCGAATTCGCCGGCTTTGGCGCGTACGAATTGGACCGCGGCCTTGGCATCGTACACAGCCGCGGGATAGACGCCTTGTTTGGCCAGCCGGTATTCGATCGCAAACAGCGCGTAGCCATTGCGGGCAAGAAACGGGCCCCAGTTATTGTAGAACTCGCGGCTTCCGACTTGCCACCCGCCGCCGTGTATCGCAACCAGGACCGGCGCTTTGCTGCGGCCCTTGGGCAGATAGAAGTCGCCGACAAGCTTGACGCCGTCGTGCTCGGCAAAGACAAGGCCAGGGCGGTTTACGACCTCGTATTCCGCCGCCGTAGACGTAAGCGTGGAGTGCATCGTTGCGGTCTCTGCTGAGTTTTTCCCGATAAAGTTAGGACAACCGGTAGCAAGTTTTGTTGTCGCTCGAAAGCGCCCAGTTTTCATCCCTCCCCTGTAGGAGGCGCAGGGGCTTGCTGCTGATCAGAGCGAGCCTTCGAGGAATTGCAGCAATTGCGGTGCAATGATCGCGCCAAAGCTGCGCGAATCCTTCTCGAACGGATCCGACGCCCAGAAGTGGGCCGCACCTGGGATTACGATCAAGCGTGAAACAAATCCTGCCTGTGTAAGCGCAGCGTTGAATGTGCCAGATTGAGTTGAGGGATCGACCAGATTGTCGCGATCGCCGTGGATCAACAGAAAGCGCACATCTTTGTGGTCCGTGGTGACGTAGCTGAGCGGTGAGGATTCGCGGTAGACTTGCGGGTTCCGCGACGGCGAAGCGCCAAGAAAGTCCTGGGTGATGCTGTCGCCCGGCGTTACCCTCATGTCCTGCTTCCATTGCGCCGCCACGTCGTAGATGCCGTAGAAACCGACAACGGCCTGCACATTGACAGGCGTTCCAGTGTTGGCATCGTCACGATAGCGCTCCGCAAACCGACCGCCGGCCAGGGCCAGCATCGCCGCTAGATATCCTCCCGCGGAATCGCCCATCAGGCCGATACGGTCTGGATCGATGCCGAACTCGGCGGCATTCGCGCGCATGAATTGGATCGCAGCCCTCGCGTCGTAAACAGCGGCTGGATAGGCGCCCGATTTTCCGAGACGATATTCGATCGTGAACAACGCATAGCCACGCCCGGCGAGGAACGGGCCCCAGTATTTGTAAAACCCGCGACCTCCGCCGCGCCACCCGCCACCATGCATCGCTATCAGGAGCGGCGCCCTGCTGCGGTTCTTTGGCAGATAAAGATCGCCAACAAGCTTGGTGCGATCGTGGATCGCATAGACGACGCCAAATCGTTTACCGACTTCATATTCCGCCGCCGATGCTCGGCCGGTTGCAACCACCATTCCCAGCACGGCAACGCAGGTCAGCATCGCAAACATCATGCACCGTCTCCGTTGCGATTGCTTTACACTGGTAATTTTCCGCTCCGCGGAGCTACCACCAAGCGTGGAAATGATGCAGCGGCCCCCGCCCTGAGCCGACGTCGAGCCGGTCTGCCGCGGCGATTGCCGCGCTGACGTAAACCTTCGCCTGGCGCGCCGCTTCATCGAGCGCGAGCCCTTTGGCAAGGCCCGCAGCAATAGCCGATGCAAACGTGCAACCGGTACCATGGGTTTTCCGCGTCTCGACCCGCGGTGCGGCGAGCCGCAGGCAATGGTCAGCCTCGACGAGATAATCGACGCTTTCCGGCCCGCTGCCGTGACCGCCTTTGATCAGCACCGCAGCCGGACCAAGCGTCAACAGTTTCTGGCCCTGGGCTTGCATTTCGTTTTCGTCACACGCGGGCGACGAGCCCAGCAGCACCGCTGCTTCAGAGAGATTGGGCGTCAGCAGATGCACGCGCGAGATGAGATCGCGTAATGCACTGAGGGCATCTTCGCGCAACAATCTTTCGCCGGAACTTGCAACCAGGACCGGATCGAGCACCACATTGCCGGGGCGGTAGCGATCAAGCGAAGCGGCGACGGCCTCGATTGTCTGCGCATTGCCGAGCATGCCTATCTTAACCGCCTTCACGTCGAGATCGGTGAACACGGCATTGATCTGTGCGGCTACGAAATCAGCGGGCACATCGTGGATCGCGAACACGCCGCCGGTGTTCTGCGCCGTCAATGCGGTGACAACGGTAGCGCCGTAGACACCGAGCGCGGCAAATGTCTTGAGATCAGCCTCGATACCGGCGCCGGCGCTTGAATCCGAACCCGCGATACTGACAGCAATGGGTACGCTCATTTCTCCATCTGTCTCCGTTGTCCTGCTATTGACCGCCTCACGCCCCCCGCTTGCCCAGCATCGCATCGACGATCCGACGTAGCTCCCACGCGGCGCCGGCGGGATCGGGAACAACCGACAACGCCGAGATCACGGCGATGCCGTCAGCCCCCGCAGCGATCACAGCGGCGGCGTTACTTGCGTCGATGCCGGCAATGCCGGCAATCGGGTAGATTCGGTGCCCGGCTATGCAACACGTCGGCAACGCGCGCGAACCCCTCAGTGCCGATCGGTGCGGTCTTCTGTTCCTTCGAGTGCGTCGCATAGACGCCGCCCACACCGGCATAATTGAAGCATTCAATGGGCGCTGTCATTGCCTCTTCGACACTCTTAATTGACAAACCGATAATCGCGTTCGGACCGAGCAACGCCCGCGCATCTTCGGCGGACATGTCACCCGGCCCGAGATGGACACCGTCGGCACGGGCGGCCAAGGCCACATCGACGCGGTCATTGACCACCAAAGGCACCTTAAATGGCGCCAGCGCCGCCTTGATTGCGCGCGCCTCGGCGATCATGCCACGCGTTTCACCTGTTTTGTCGCGTAACTGGACGAGCGTCGCACCGCCCTCGGCGACCAGGCGCGTCAGGTCGACCAGATCGTGGCCACCGGCGCGCTCGGGATCGATAATAGCATTGAGCCGCAGGTCGACAGCCCTCATGACACTCTCGCGCGCTGGCGCAAGGTCGCGCGATCGAGGCTATAGAGAGCGTCGATAATCGCGCCAGCGAAGCTGCCGGGTCCGCGAACGTCCCGGGCCGCCACTTCACCGGCGACGCCGAAAGCGGTCAGCGTCGCACTCGCAGCGACAAACGAATCGGTTTCGACGGCAAGCGCCGCGGCCACGAGCGCCGAGCCGGCGCAGCCGATCGCCGTCACCAGGCCCATCAGCGGATCGCCGTTGGCGATCACGGCGTGGCGTGTGCCGTCGGTGACCCGGTCGACGCCGCCGGTAAGCGCTACGACCGTCGCGTGGCCCTTGGCCAAGCGCGCCGGCGCATCGCCCGCTCGATCATCGCCGGACAGCGTGGCGAACTCCGCCGTGTTGAGGCGCACAACAGCAGGCCCTTGCGTGAGGACGTCGCGCGCAAACTGTGCACGCGGCGGCGCCCGCTCGACGAACACCGGATCAAGCACCCAGGGTTTGCGCCCTGCCTTTGCCGCGCCGATAGCCGCATTGATCGCCGCGCGCCGTTCGATATCGAACGTGCCGAGATTAACGAGCAATGCATCCGAGCCGGCGACGAACGAACCGACCTCTTCCGGCGAAATCGTCATCGACGGCACTGCGCCGGCGGCCAGCAGCACATTTGCGGTAAATTGCTGTGCAACGCTGTTGGTGATGCAATGCACGCGCGGCGCCCGCGTCCGTACCCGCGCCAGGATGTCGGCGGCGATATCGGCAAATTCGACCGAGGCATGCATTTCACTTGCCGATTTTCGTGCAGGACATAACGAAACCGTTCTCTCCGCGGACCACAAGGCCTTATCAGGGCGGCCGATTTAGCCTAGCATTTAATTCCTGAGGCGGAGGTGCGCATGGTCCCGTTTTTCGTGCAGATCAAATGTCAGATGGGAAAGTCCTACCAGGTTGCCAACAGCCTCGCCGATGCCGAAATCGCCTCGGAGATTTATTCCACCGCCGGCGACTTTGATCTGCTGGTGAAGTTCTACGTCGACACGACGACCGACATCGGCCACTTCATCGCCGAAAAGGTGCAAACCATCCCCGGCGTGCAGGACACACGAACAATCATCACATTCAAGGCTTTTGGCGGGCCGTAGCGTCTTCGTTCCGGGGCATGGCGTTATTTCCGTTTCCCGGGCGGCGTCGGGCCCTGCCGCGGCGGCAGCGAGACGAGGTAGGCGGCTATCGCGGCGCGGTCGGCGAGGCTTAGCAGGGACGTGTTGCGAATAACTTCAGCCATCGCGCCTCCGGCATAGTCGCCGGTCGGATCCATGCCGTCGCTGAGATAGCTGGCGATGTCTTTTTGCGACCAGGCCTTGTCATCTTCGGAAGGATGCTGCAGCCCGGCCGGCGTGATGTTGGGCACCCAGCCTTTGCCGTCAGCCGCCGGGCCGCCGGCGAAGCGTTCGCTCTCGATGATGGCGCCGAGAAAATTCCGCGGACCGTGACACTCGGCGCAATGTCCCGGCCCATTCACCAGGTAGGCGCCGCGATTGATTTCCGCCGATTGCGAAGCATCGGGTGCGAACGGCCCGCCATGGAGAAACAAAAGCTTCCAGAGTCCGACCAGGCGACGGATGTTGAATGGAAATGACAGGTCGTGGGGGCGCGCCGGGCCGGCGACCACCGGCAAGGTTTTCAGATAAGCAAAGAGATCGCGCAGGTCGGCGAGTTCTATGTGCTGATAGGACGTATAAGGCAAGGCGGGGAAGAGGTGACGGCCGTCGGGCGAGGTGCCCTTCCAGAGCGCGGTAACGAAATCCGCCTCTGTCCATTTGCCGATACCGTCGGTGGCGTCGGGCGAAATATTCGGTACATAGAAAGCGCCGAACGGCGAATTCAAAGCAAGCCCGCCGCCCAGGCGCGTCCGATCAACCTTCCCGGGATCTGCATTCGGCGTGGCATGACAGGATGCACAGCCGCCAATGTTGAACATGGTCCGACCGTTCTCGACATTGGGCGCATAGTTCGGTAGCGCCGAAGCCGGAACTGTCGCAGGGATGGTCACGACCCAGATTACGAGCACAACGGCGACGGCGGCAGCTGCCACCACACCGGCAAAAACCCTAGCCCTATGGGTCATGCGACGCTGGCACCCGCTATAAGCGGTTCAAAAATTGCGGGTGCCTGAAACGTCATTTGTTGGCTTCGCGGGTTGATTGACCAGAAGACGTGAAGAAGGCTGTCCCCGCATCCAAGCATTTGCGTGGTGCGTCCCCTGCCCCGCGTTTTGGAAGGGCAGAAGGCCTTAGCTTTTCTTGATGCGATATTGTTCGTGACAGCCGCCGCAATCGTTCTTGCCGATGCTGCCGAAGGCCGCCTTGAAGCTGTCGAGGTCAGTGACTTTAGCGGCAGCATCCTTAGCGTCAGTGCCGAGCTTGGCGAACCTGGCTTTGAAATCTTCCATATTCGCCCAGATCTTTGGATCGGCGGCCGTATCGCCGCCGGTCTTTGAGTTGGCCGGAAAAAGCGACGGCATCTTCGCCGCAGCATCCCCCCATGCCGCAAAGATCTTGTGCACCTTGTCGATATCGAACGGCGCCTCGCCCTTCATCATGGCGACGCCGATCTTGGCCTCGTCGCCATTTTCCTTCATCAGAGCCCTGCGCGCGGCGATCGGATCCTGCTGAGCAATGGCCACGGTCGCGCCAAGAGCAACGCCCGCAATAGCAAACACGGTACGGATCATATGATGGTTTCCCCTCTTTACGGCGCGGCGCACAGACCGCGAACCTAATGAAATTTCAGGATATCAACCCAGCACCGCGCACGGTATTGGCAAATGGCGAGCAGGAGAAATCACGAAACCGTATCCCCGTTCACTCGTATAATAGCGGCAGGAGCGCGATCGCTAAACCCGGTGGGCGTTGGCGAAGTCGACAGATGAAAACCGTTTATCGTTTCCGCAAGGAACGGCATTTCGCCAAGCCGCCGGAGGCTATTTGGCCCTTCGTCGCCGATACCGCGCGGCTCAATGAGATTTCGGGCTCACCACGTTACACGGTCGAGGAGCGGGCCGACGCCCAGGGCCGCGTCCACCGTTTCGCCAGCGTCGGATTGTTCGGACCGCTCCGCATGAAATGGGAGGAAGGGTACGGGGAATGGCAGGAAAACCGCCGGCTCAGCCAGACCCGTCAGTTTCTCAACGGTCCACTTCGTCGCTCCCACTCTACGTTCGAACTAGACCCCGAAGGCAAAGGCACCCGACTGGTATTCTCGGCGGAGGTCGATTGTGTCGGTGTGCTTGGTTGGCTCACGAGCGCGTCCGGCAAGATCGGACGCGAAGGTAACAAAAGGCTTGCCGCCATCGAGCGGCTGATTGCCGAGGCTGAGAAGCACGACGCTATCCCCGGCGGCCTCTCCGAGGACGCTGTAAGCCCGGTGGCGCGCCGACGCTTCGATGGGCTGATTGCGGAGCTGGAGCAAGACCCGGCGAGTCACGGCCTGGCAGCGAAGTTGTCGGAGTTTCTCTTGCATGCGCCGATGCTGGCAATTTCCAGCATGCGACCGCTCGCGATGGCAAGACTCTGGCAGGCGAAGCCGCAGGATGCCGTAGAGTTATTCCTTGCTGCACAGCGCCTCGGCATTTTGGCGATGGGCTGGGATTTGCTGTGCCCGCGCTGCCGGGGTGCGAAATCTCGCGTCGAACATCTGCATGATTTGCCGCGCGGCGCTCATTGCGCGTCATGCAACATCGATTACGAGCGCGATTTCACTCGCAACGTCGAGTTGACCTTTCACCCCGGACCTTGGCTGCGGCCGCTGCCCGAAGGCGAGTTATGCCTGCTCGGACAGGGCACGACTCCGCACGTGAGGTTTCAGGCCGAGGTAACGGCGCGTTCGAGCAAGACCTTCGCGCTCACTTTATCGCCCGGCCCCTACCGGTTTCGCACCATTGAAGCAGGCAACCAGGCGGATGCGGATATCGGAAGTGACGGCGTCCTTCCGGAAATCACTGCAGGCGGTTCCGACATTATGTTGAGCCTACCGGGCCACAAGGACCAGTGCGTCATCCACAACGCGACAGATCGGCCGCTCTTGTTCGTCATTGAAGACCGCAAGTGGGCCGAGGACGCTTTGACCGGCGAAATCGTGATCGCAATGCCGGCATTCCGGCGGCTCTGCCCGGAGCAGCTATTGCGGCCCGGCGACGATGTTGAGATCGGTCAGGTCGCGATCATGTTCACTGATCTTCAGGGCTCGACCATGCTCTACGACAAACTTGGCGACTCCTCGGCGTATCGGCTCGTACGCGATCACTTCGCTTTTCTGTCGGAGCGCGTGGCACGGCATCACGGCGCCGTCGTCAAAACCGTGGGCGACGCCGTGATGGCGGCGTTCAACGATCCGGCCGACGCGATGCGGGCGGTGCTATCCATCCAGGACGAAGTGGCAAGCTTCAACCACGGCCGCAGCGACGGCGGGATTGTCCTCAAGCTCGGTCTGCATCGCGGTGCCTGCATTTGCGTCACCGTCGGCGGGGTACTGGATTATTTCGGATCGGCAGTGAACACCGCCTCGCGCCTCGAACACCATTGCCGCGGCGGCGAGGTGATTATTTCCGATGCAGTGCTCGCCGATCCCGAAGCGCGCGAAGCCTTGGCCGGCCGAACCGTTACGGAAGACAGCGCGACGTTGCGTGGACTAAGCGAGCCGGTGCGTTTCGTTCGCGTCGGCGCCAGGACCAACGAGCCGTAAAGCACGATTCCGTGCGTGGTCACGTCTCCGATGCGGACCCGGTTCACATGGTCGGACTAGCATACCGGCCGCCGAGCGCGTGCAGGCCATAGGCCGAGCCGGCGATGTCGAAATTGAACGAGAAATGCTGGCTGATGGCGAAGACATCGCGCAGGTGCCGCTGCAGCGGGTCGTGCGTATACAGGCCTTGCGCGCCATAGCATGACCAAAGCAGTTCGACCGCCTCGCGGGCCTGGCTCACGGCATAAGCGGAGTGTGCTCGAAATCGCAGCTTTGTCTGCAGGTCCGGGACTTCATTGCGCTCCGCGGTCGCCTGGAGCGCGAGCGCCGATTGGCGCAGGAGGTAGCGCGCCGAGTTGATCAGAGTACGTGCGCGCGCCACTTTGATCTGCACGGCCTGGAAGTCAGCCACCCGGGCGCCGGTATACGTGCCCGCCCGTTTAGTCATCGCCTCCACGAACATTTCGTATGCGCCCTCGGCGGCGCCCAGCGCCGCTGGCGCCAGCGGATGGCCCGAGGCGGCAGTGACCGGTATGCGAAACAGCGGACCGGCGTTGAGCGCGCCCCCCGGATGCTCAAGTCCACCGCGGGTGAGCGTGAGCGCCAGCGCCCGGCGCTCGGGTACAAACAAGTCGGTGACGGCGATATCCTTACTGCCCGTCGCTGCTACACCCATGGCGTACCAGGTATCGATGATGGTGTAGTCGGACTTCGGTACAAGGCAGAGCCGCCAATCGACGGGTGTTTTGCCGTCATCGCCAAAGACGGTGACGGCCAGCATGTTCCAATCCGAATTGTCGACCCCCGAAGAGAACGGCCACCGGCCGTTGACGACGAACCCGCTTTCCGCCTTGCGCGCTCGTCCCGCGGCCAGCGCGACCGACGAAGCGATCAACGCATCCGGGTTGGCATCCCAAACTTCGTGCTGGGTCTCGGGGCTGTAATATCCGAGCAGCCAATGGTGCGACGCAAGATTACCCGTGTTCCAAGCCGTCGACGGACAGCCGCGCCCCAGCTCCGCCGAAATATCCACGACCGCAACGAAGTCGAGCTCCATGCCACCGAAGATCTTCGGCTGGTGAATCCGGAACAGCCCGGTCTCGTGGAGGAGCTGCTCGTTCTCGCGAATGAGCATGCGGGCGTCCTCGGCGCGCTGAGCGCGCTCACGCAGGATCGGCACGATCTGCCGTGCCCGCCGCATCGCCTCTTCGTAGCCAACGCTGCGAAAGTCGCGCCGTACTGACTGCGGCAGCGTACCGACGGTGCCGGTGTTTTGCTCAGCGCTCATGATTTCGTTTCACCACTCTCTGAGATCATCAAAAGCCTCGTCTGACACTTCCCGGCCCACGCTTACGCGACGATCTTTTCACATAATTTCTCGTCGATGAAGCAACGACCCGTGCAATATTGCTTCACTCAGCGTTCGGTGTTTCGATTTGCACGACTTAATGTGACCTGCGCAGTCCGCGCGAGCAGATTGGCAGCCACGGCGAATCCGGGAAAAAGCGTGCGCAACAGCGGCGACATTTTTGATTACATCGTCATCGGCGCCGGCGCTGCGGGGTGCGTCATCGCCAATCGGCTGTCGGCCGATCCGCGCCAGCGCGTTTTGCTGCTCGAAGCAGGCGGACCTGACGATTACTTCTGGCTGAAGGTGCCACTTGCCATCCCCTTTGTCCTGGGCAACCCACGCTGCGACTGGCAGTTGCGCAGCGAGCCGGAGCCGCATCTCGGCGGGCGCGTGATCGAGGTGCCGCGTGGCAAGACGCTCGGCGGATCATCGTCGATCAACGGTATGGTCTATGTGCGCGGCCATGCACTCGATTTCGACGGCTGGCGCCAGCAAGGAAACGTCGGTTGGGGTTGGGACGATGTCCTCCCCTATTTCAAGCGGAGCGAAGACTATTTCCGCGGTGCGAGCGACACTCACGGTGTCGGCGGCGAATTATCGGTGGTCGATCCTGGGGTTCGCTGGCCTGTGCTCGATGCTTACAAGGAGGCCTGCATCGAAGCAGGCATCCCAGCGGCTGCCGACTATAACGGCGGCGACAACGAAGGCGTCGCATATTTCGAAGCCATGATCAGGAAAGGCCGCCGCTGCTCGGCCTCACAGGCATTCCTCAATCCGATCAGGGCGCGGCCCAATCTCGCAATCGTCACGCAGGCTCTGGTGGAAAGCCTCGACATCGAAGGCCGTCGCGTTATCGGCGTTCGCTATCGCGTCGACGGGGAGGTGCGCAACGCCCGAGCGGCAGGCGAAGTCGTTCTCACAGCCGGCACCTTCGGCTCGCCGGCGATCCTGCAAATGTCCGGCATCGGTCCGGCCGCACTCTTGCGCAATCTCGGCATCAGCGTCCGCCACGATCTGCCCGGCGTAGGCGAGAATCTGCAGGACCACTGGATGCTGCGCATCCAGCATCGCCTGGAGAACACCGTCACTTTGAGCGGTTGGATGAACTCGCCATTCGGCAAGGCGGCGCTCGGCCTGCAGTATTTCCTGGCCAGGCGCGGTCCGCTGAGCGCCCAGCCGACGCTGCTAGCGGTGTTCGCGCGCACACTGCCCGGCCTCGATATACCGGACGTGCAGATCCACGTATCGGCCGCGAGCTATGCGCAAGTCGGCGGTCCGTTGCATCCGTTCCCGGGCATGACATCGTCGGCTTGCATCCTCCGCCCAACGAGCCGTGGTCATGTGCGTATCCGCAGTGCGTCCGCAGCGGAACCGCCTTCGATCCTGCACAATTTCCTGGAAACCGTGCACGATCAGGACATCGCCATCCGTGCCGTGAAACTTGTGCGCCGCATTGTCGCGCAGCACGCTATGCGACACCTTCGTCCGCAGGAATTGAGCCCGCCATCCGGCGTGGAAACGGCCGAACACATCCTTGACTACGCGCGGCGCACGATCACCACCGTCTTCCATCCCGTCGGAACCTGCGCCATGGGTCGCGAGCCGCAAGCTGTCGTCGACGCGCGCCTCAAAGTGCACGGTATCGACGGACTGCGCATCGCCGATGCGTCCATCATGCCGACTATCACCTCCGGCAACACCTGCGCTCCAGCCATCATGATCGGGGAGAAGGCGGCAGACATGATCGCTGCCGATCGCAAACTGGTCGCTGCCGCCTGAACGGCGCGAGCGCGCTCCAACTCTACAAAAGCTCGCCGGCAATCGTGTAGAAATTATCGTGCGAGCAGATCACCCTGAATTCGCGCCGGTAGCTCGCGAGATAGTCGTGCACAGCCCGAAATTCGTGCAGCACCGAGCCGAATTCGTCGAAGATGATGATCGTGCCGCTCGGCAGAACCGCGTCCAATTTCGTCAAGCAGTAGAGGGCCGACGAATAGAGATCGCAGTCGATATTCACAATGATTCTGTTATCGGTTTTGAATTCGGCGGCGAACTTAGGCAGCGTGTCCTGAAACAGGCCGACGACGAAGCGCACGCGCGCATCAGCTATTTCAGGTGTGCGCCCGCCGGTATCGAAATGCCCGCGCTTGTAGTCTGCATTCCAGTCTTCCGGCAGTCCGCTAAAGCAGTCGAAGCCGAAAAATCTGCTGTCGGCCGATTTGTTCTCAATCGCAAAATGGCGAATGCTGTGACCGCGATGAACGCCAAACTCCAAGTAGTCAATGGCGCCCGGAACGCGGCTACCAATGAACGACCACATTTGCTCCCGCGAGGAAAAACCGGGGACGTGCGAGTTCTCTTGCCTGAAACGGCTCAGCAGCGGCTGCCTATTCATCTTATCGAGGATGGTGCTGTAAGGCATGCAACGCCCATAATTGTATTTTAGAGCGCCCGCCACGACACCTTTGGTTCGCTTGGCCTGCTGCAGCAATGACATCTCTTCTTTCCACTCGCGGTGCCGGCGCCGTTAAGTTTTAACGACCTGCGTGCGTGAAATTCTTCTCTGCTCGGCTGCAGTTAACACCCGTGCAGGGACGGGTGATTCAAAATTCAAACGTCAACCTTAATCGCGCCGGTCTTCGAGCCCGCCAAGGGCGCTCGACCTCAACATTTGCCGCCGCTTGCCGGCGTGACCAAATGATCGAGCAACGGAACCGCAGCGAACGGTTCGCCAAGCGGGCAACCAGTGCGCCTTTCGCCGGCGCATCGTTTCTGATTGAATGCGCAGCGTTTTCAATTCGATGGCCGGAGAAGCCCGATGCATACGGTGATGTGGACATTTAAGGTGCCCGCAGGCACCTCCAAGACTTCAGCTCATCGAAACCATCAATGCGACAGCTCACACTTACGAAGGCATTCGCGGCTTGATCCGTAAATATTACGGGATCGCGCCCGACGGCGGTTCGATTGTCGGCATCTATCTCTGGGAAAATAAGTCAGTCGCCAACGCGTTCTATACGCCGGATTGGGTGGCGATGGTGACCAAGCGTCGGGCTGCTCCACCGCAGCGCCAGGATTGGGAAACGCCTATGGTCGTGGAGAGCGCCGAGCGGCGTTTAGTTGCCGCCGAATAGCGGCGAGCCTTTGCAATTCGTCTATCCAGTCAGATCGGCTGGACGCTGGCGCGCAAACGGCGCCAGCGTCAGCTGTTGTCATCACCATCTTGTTAGTTGCGAACGCAGCGCCTCAGCGCCGGGCTCCAGTGCCAGCCGACTCCGCAGCCGCTGGCGACCAGCGTAACGGCGTTGGACTGATAGATCTGCTTGGCGGCAACCGGCGCGGCCTGAGCCTGCCAGGTCATCATCGTGAAGGCTGCGGCGGCAGCGAGAACTACGAGCTTCGTCATTGATTATTTCTCCAGTGACGAGGCGAAAGGGTCGCCCCACGCGCCGCAATTTAGCGCGGCGTAGTGTGAATACAATGGGGTTTGCGGAGGTACCAGGGGATTGACCGCGCTTGCTGAACGCGCGTTCACATACGCTTCAATGGCAGACGCTTCGATGGCAGACTTTCCGCCGCGCGTCGGCCTTGGTTGCTCAGCGTGCTCCAACCATTATCGACGGCAGACAGTCGGCAAGTCGGCCGAGTGCTGATTCCGGCAGGATTGCAACGACAGTCGCGTGCCGGTTTGCGAAAGCCTGCAACGCGGCGACGCGGCTCTCCGGCATTGTGACGCATCCAGCCGTACCGCTGCCCGGTCTCTTCCAGACATGGATAAAGATGCACGAGCCCGCCTTGTTGGCGGCGTCAGTCGGATAATTGACGACTAGCCCGCGGCGATACAGCGGCGTCGCCCGCATGCTTTCTTTGCCGACTGATAGGCCAACGGCCTGCCGCGATGCGAACTTGTTATAAGCCGGGGACGCAGGGTCCTCGACGCAGACGCTGTCTGAATCGAGCTGTAGATAATGCGCAAGCGACGAGGCGGCAAAGCCGAAAGGCCGGCCGACCCGATAGATGCCGGCCGGACTGCGGTCGTCGCCCTCTACCTTTATCGGTTCATTGTTGCTCGCCAAATGGCGAAACGCGCGGCTCCAGGCGACACCTTTCCTGCCGACCATCACCGGTTCGGCCGATGTGACGGAACGCCAAGGGGCATCTCGCCGCGGGCGCTCGAACAACTGCAGCGTTCCGGTCGACGAAGTCGCCGATGGGACGGTCACCAAGACCAGACGGCTCGCGTCCCGCATCAATGCTGGGCAGGTTTGCCCGAAGCTAGTTGATGTAATCAGGCACGTACAAAACAAGACCACAAATGCGGCGCTCAATCGCATGCTTATTCGCCCCCACCCAGATCGCCCCCGGCCGGCATGCAGCATATCAAATTCCAGGCAATCGGTCAGCCGATATTGTGGCGCCGGTCATTGCAATTTCGCGTTGCAAACAAAGACCCGTGTACGATCTACTCTTCTGGGAGAGAAGCAAACCGGGCGGTAAATTCAAATGTCGTCCTCTTATAAATTGACGCGGCGCCAAACCATCGAGGCCTTAAGCGGCTTCGCAGCCGTCGGTAGCTTTCTGGCTGGGAGCGCCGACGCACCAACAATCGCTGCCGCGGCCGGCGCCACCGACGCCAAATGGCTGACGCTTCCGCCCACACCGACACTGCCCGATACGACGCGAAAGGGCATCGCGACCGTCAATGGTACAGACGTCTTCTATGCGCAATTCGGCCAGGGACCGCCAGTCCTGTTCCTGCACGGCGGGTTGGCCAACTCGAACTATTGGGGGCATCAAGTCGCACACCTGACTCATCGTTTCTCAGTAATCGTCATGGACACGCGCGGCCACGGCAGAAGCCCGGTGATGTCGCGTACCTTCGGCTACCGATTGTTTGCCGAAGACGCCGCGGACCTTCTCGACTTTCTGAAAATTCCTAAGGTCTCGATCGTCGGCTGGAGCGACGGCGCCGTCACCGGGCTTCAGCTGGCGATGACAAAGCCTGACAAGGTCGCGAAATTGTTTGCGTTTGGCGGCAACAGCTCCGCCGATGGATTGAAGGCGAACGGAGCACAAAGCCGTGTCTTTCTGAAATTTGCCAGTCGCTGCCGGGCTGAGTACGCCATTCTCTCCCCGCACCCGGAGAGATGGCAGCAATTGCTTGACGGCCTTCGCGTCATGTGGCGAACCGAACCAAACTTCACCAGGCTCGATTTGGCGGCGGTGAAAGTCGCAACCACGATTTCAGATGGCGAGCACGATGAAATTATCAAACGCGATCACACCGCGAAAATGGCCCTCGCGATACCGCGCGGGCGTCTCGTGATGCTGCCCGACGTCAGCCATTTCGCGATGCTTCAGGATCCCGGACAATTCAATCAAGCTCTGACCGACTTCCTTGCGGCTTAGAAGCGGGAACATCGTTGCCTCGAAGCACGTGATCAGCGCTTTTCCAGGCCGTTGGCGCATTTGGACCAAGCTACCCGCACTCGAACGTCGATTAATTCTCGGTTTCGGTACGTCGTAAGGTGAACGACCGTACCGGGCGCCAGCGTTGAAATCGCTGTTGCGAAGTCACGCCAACTTGTAAGCGGCGCGCCGTTGATTGCGGTGACTACGTCGAGTGCTTCGATACCGGCCTGCGCGGCAGGGCCGCCGGGTCGCGGCCGGTGGAAAATTGCTCCGTAGCGCTCCGTAATGCCAAGGCTGTTCGCAAATGCCGGAGTCATCGGTCCGACTTTAACGCCGATCGAGCCGCAGAATAATGTCGTCGCCGGTTGTTGCGCGTGAGCCCCAGGCGGCGCTGCCGCCAGGCAACACAGAAGCGCAATAATTTTTAGTCGCATTGATCAGTCCGAGCGGGGGCTTTGCCGTCAGCAGTGCTCTATAGCTCTGGCCCTATGCTGGCGTCCACCGAGTGACCGCCGCGGCGTGCCCTTAACCCGGTCGGGACGTGTGCAATGACCCAGCCGAAGCCGCCTGTGCCTGCGAGCGACTGCGAAGCACCCGCACAATCTCCTGTGCCGTAGCCGATTGCAGCCGTTCGAAGCGAGCCAGGCGCTGAACGATTTCGCTTCGCGAGATCACGCCCTTTTCGGCGCGCAGCATCAAAATTTCCTGTGCGGTTGCCCACGACAGGTTTACGGCCTTGGCGATGACCATGAGCGCTTCCGAGCGGTCCCGCCCCATGGCCTGCTCGACGAATTGAAGCGGCAGATTGCACATCGCCGCCAGCGTCGCGATGGTTTCGGGATAAGCACCCGTCTTGGCAAACGAAGCCAGCGCACTCTCGTTAAGCTGTCCGGACAGGCGCAGGCTTTCGACCGCCTTTAGAGCGGCGGTGTAGTCGAGCGCCGTCGATGCCACTTGCGCTTCCACGCGACCGGCAGCCTCAGCAACGGCCCGATGAACCGCGGCTTTTGCCCGCGGATGTGAGGCTTCCAATTTTGCGCGAACGGACGCCGACGCCTTGGCCACCAGCGCCGTCAGCAATGGCGAAGGAATCTCGGGTCGTGCGCCGACAAATTCGGCCAACATGTCGTCGCCTTCCGAACGGCGGACAAGCACCGTAAATCCGTGGTCGGAGAAATTTGCGCCGTAATTGTCGACGGCGTTCAACACGACCTCCCGGTCCCCCAGTTCAACCAACACGTCGGTTACGACTTCGCTGAGCGACCCGCGTTGCGCGATCGCCAGCATGTGGGCTTGCCCCTTTGTCCTCGCAATTTCGACGAGGGCCTCGTCGCTCAGCTGCGCGGATTGGGCGAGGACCGGTCCAGCCACTTCGATGTCGTCATCGCGTGCCAGCAACCGAATGATGCGTGGCGGCGCGTTTCGTATCGGGGCCAAGCGTCGGCTGAGCAACGCCCGCGCGTGTTCCTCGATCTCGGTAGCGAGCCGGACAACAACATCGTCGAACACCACGAGATCATCTGCGGAAAACTCATCAGACCTGCCCACAAATAGATCGGTAACCTTGCGCGCCATTTCGCCGCGCCGGCTCGTTGACGCACCGGCGATGGCGTCCTCCATTTCCTTCATAAAAGAGAGCTCGGCGGTCATAGTACTTAACTCGCTTTCCATCGATCGGCGGCAAATCGCCGAGTCTTTATCAAGCAGCCTCGGTCAAGAGCTCCATCCTCGGCACTGATTGCTTTTTCTCAGCAACCGATTGGAGCGGAAGTTCAACGGTGAAGCGGGAGCCAGCGCCCAATTTGCTTTGCACCGACAGTTCTCCGCCCATTAAGCGGCAATATCGCTGGGCAAGCGGCAATCCGAGCCGGACATCCTCGCCATAGTTACTCGCCGTCTCATCCTCAGAATGTCCGAAAGTTTCGAACAACCTACTGATCTGCCGCTCTGAAATTCCCATCCCGGTATCCTCGACCGACATCACCAACGTGCCGCCCTGCGTCGAAGCCGAGAAAGTGATACAGCCGTTCTTGGTAAATTTCGCGGCGTTGCTCAACAGATTTTCCACAACGCGCCGCAGCTTTCCCGCATCGCAACGGATCTCACCGGCTGCGGGCGGATCAACTCGAAATTCGTTACCGCTTTCGACGATGGCTGAGCGCCATTTTGCCGCCATGCCGTCGAACAGTCCGCGAAGCTCAATGCGGTCCGGGTGCAGCGTCATCTTCCCGGCCTCAAGCTTGGACAGGTCCAGCAGATCGTCAATGAGCTCCAGAAGGCGATGCCCAGCGCCCCTGATGGTTTTCAGGTCTTTGTATTTCTGATCTTCCTTCTCGCCCAGATTCTCGATGAGAATCTCGCTGTATCCGATGATCGAATTGAGCGGATTCTTCAGCTCATGACTCATCTTCGCGAGGAATTCGGATTTCGCCAACATGGCGCGTTCGATCTGCTCGGTAGCCTCGCGAAGTTTTTGCTCCGTCGCCCGGCGCAATTTGACTTCTTGCTCAAGCTCGGCCTGGGAGGAAACGACGTTGGCGTAATAAAGTGCCATCATCGAGACGTATATGCTGGCGCAGAACGTCGATATCAGGCCAAGCGCCACGAGCAGGTTTAATGCGACCCTTTCGGGGAATCCGTACAGACAATAGATGCCGTAGAACACCGCCAGGTTGGCGACGATCTGCACGCCCACGATGATGCGCGTTGACCGCGCCGGCAGATAAAAGAAGGCGAGCAGCGGGACCGTAACCAGCCACGGCAAAATCGGGGAGCTGACGCCGCCGTATTGATAGCAGCCCCAAAATACGCAGAACATCAGATTCTCGATCGAGAGCAGCGATAGCGGCACGTACCAGCCGGTGAGACGAAGGAGCAGAGGGAACGGCCAGAAGGCCGTCACCGCGAAAAAGAATACCCACCAGGACGCGTCCGCGCCGCCGTCGATGTACAGCATAGACAACGAGATTGTATGGCCCAGAAACGGGCCAAACAGATGGCTGAACATAAACATCCGTATGTTGACGAGATAGTCGGATGATCTCAGTTTTGCCGGAATGAACCAATCAACGGATGAATTGATCCGCGCGCCGAGGTTTTTAAGCGAATTGCCCATCGTAGCTCACCCGTGCAAAGTCATCGTGGTTTCAAATGTTCACGCAGCTTCCGCGATCGCCGGTGCGACTGGCAGTCGGACAGTGAAGACCGATCCACGACCAGGTTCGCTTTCCACATCGATATCGCCATTAAGCAGCTGGGCCAGCCGGCGGCTCACCGCGAGACCAAGGCCCGTTCCGCCGTATGATGTCGACGTTTCGCTGCTGGCCTGATTGAACTCGGTGAACAGCCGACCGAGGGCCTCTCGGGGAATGCCGATGCCAGTATCCGCGACGGTCATCACGATCTGATCGCCGGCCGGAGT
Organism: uncultured Alphaproteobacteria bacterium; assembly: GCA_963831165.1. Taxonomy (GTDB): domain Bacteria; phylum Pseudomonadota; class Alphaproteobacteria; order Rhizobiales; family Xanthobacteraceae; genus BOG-931. The sequence continues at coordinate 399,225 of CAWHPC010000020.1, read as the reverse complement.
CGCGACCCGACTCGCGCGCAGCGACACCTTGCCGTTTTTGGTGAATTTGCCGGCGTTGCCGAGCAGGTTGATCAAAATCTGCCGCAGCCGGGTTTGATCGGTATCGATGACGCCCAGGTCCGCGGACTTCTCGAAGGTGAACTCGTTGCCGTTCTGCGAAACCAGGTTCCGGCAGGTCGAGGCAACCTCCTCAAGGCAGGTCTCCAGTTCGACCGGACGCAACGATATCTCGATATTGTCGGAGTCGATCTTGGGCATGTACAGGACGTCCGAGACCAGCGACAACAGATGGCGGCCGGCGTTATTGATGGTTTTCAGGTCGGCCTCGTCCGCCGTGTCAACGTCAGGCTCGATGTCCTCCAACAGGATCTCGCTGTAGCCGATAATGGCGTTGAGCGGCGTGCGAAGCTGATGGTTCATCTTGGCAAGAAAGACGGCCTTGGCCTCATTGGCGCGTTCCGCCTCATCTTTGGCCTGCTTCAGCTTTGCCGCGGTCTGAAGACGTTTTTCGATTTCCTGCCGCAGCGCCGACTGGGCGGTCATGACATAGGCGTAATAGATCGCCATCATCGAGGTATAGAGTGTAGCGCACAAAACCGAGATCATTCCCACGGTGGAGAGTGCGCTCAGAGGTAAGCGCTCGGGAAATGAGCCGTTCAACAGATAAGCGGCGCAGAAACCGGCAAGCTGGCCGGTGAAGATGCCGAGCACCAGTAGCGGCCGATCGCCGATATAAAAGAACCCGATCAACAGGGCGGCCAGACACCAGGGCAGGAACGGAGAGCTCACGCCACCATAGAAGTAGGAGCCGAACACGCTGACGAAGGTGAGGTCGCAGAAGGAGAACAGCGCAAGCCACGCCAGCGTACGGCTGAATCTGAGCGCAAAAGGCAACAGCCAGAACGCACCGCACAGGATACAGATGGTCCAAAACACCCAGTCACGCACTTCCAGCGCGTAATACAGAAATCCCAGAATCGCGATCGCGCTGCACGGGCCGAGCAGATGGCTGATCGTGAAGATTCGTGCCCGCCAAAGATCGGCTGTGTTGAAGCGAAGCTCGACCGGAATGAACCAGTCAATGATTCTAAGCAATCGATCGCTAAGGTCGTTCAACATAGCTCGTCCCCAAAAGAGCCCCGCACGACGCCGTTAAGCGACGGCCGCACGAATAACCGCGGGATTGTCTTGAATATTCGTGGCCCTGTAGCGGTCGTACTCGTCCTGGGCGAGATCGACCGCGGTGCGAAGCCTTGCGGCCAGATCAGCGACGTTTTCGGCGCTGTGGCTCGGCATCATCTGCAGCCGAAAGCGGGCGTTGCCTTTGGCAACGGCCGGGTATTCGACCAGATTGGCGATCACCTCCAGCTCGGGCAGCCGCCGGCTGGCCATGCGGGCCAAAGCCTCGTCGCCGACAAGGACCGGCACGATTGCCGACGGATCGCCGATCGCGGTCAGGCCCACGACGCCGAGCGCGTCGCGCATTTGGCCGACTCGCTTTAAGAGCATGCGGCGAAGCTCGCGCCCGCGGTCGGAGCCGACAATCTGGAACGCCTTGGTGACCGTTGCCGACTGCACGGGCGACAGCGCATTCGAAAACGTCGCCGAGCACCCGTAGAATTTCAGGTATTGCTTGACCGCCGGCGAATTGCAGGCAACGAAGCCGCCGTTGGAACCAAACGTTTTTGAGAAGCTTCCCATTACTACGTCGATCTGGCCGGTCATGCCTTGCATGCCGATGAAGCCGCGTCCGCCGTCGCCCATGGCGCCGAGATCATGCGCAACATCGACGAGCAGCGTCGCCTCGTACTCGCGGGCCAATTCCTGAAGCGAGCCCAGGTTTGGCGTGTCTGAATCCATCGAGAACAGGCTTTCCGTGACGACCAGGATGCCGTTTTCGGTGTCTTTGGCGCGGATGCGCTTTAGGTGGCGGCGCGCCGAATCAAGATTGAGATGACCGTGCAAGTGAACGTTCGCGGTCGCCGAATTCGCGCCTTCCTGAAGGCAGGCATGCGCAAGGCCGTCCATGACCACGTGATCGCTCGGCCGCACCAATCCCTTGATGGCGCCGTAACCGGCCGCCCACCCGGTCGGGTAAAGCACCGTGTGATCGACATTGAGAAATTCGGAGATAGTCTGCTCCAGCCGCAGCGAGTACTTGGTGTTTCCAGCAAGTGCAGATGAGCCGGCGCTGTGCACGCCGTACTCGTCAATGACCGATTTTGCTGTTTCCTTGATTTCCGGATCGGACGACAGACCGAGATAGTCCTGCGTGGCGAAGTTGAGCCCGGAAATTCTCACTCCGCTGTCGTCCGTTGCCGAACAGACGGCGAGCGGCGCCCGCTCGGTCGCTTTCGAATAGGGCCACAAACCGTGCAACCGTCGGCGCTGCTGCCATTCGTAAAAGCCGCCGACGCGGCCTAGCAGATCTTTTCCCTGCAATTCGCGGAAATCCCGCATGCTCCCAGTAAGAGCCTCAACGGGATCAACACCAGACTGACCAGACATAACTCGAACCCCCAGTGTCTTTAGCTTTTCCGTTGATTTCCGTCTCGCGTTACACCGGATCGCCGGCGACGGGCACGCGGCTCTTTGCCGGAAGGCATGTACTTATCTTTCCGAGCAGTCGTGCGAGATCGACTGGCTTGGTATCAAAGTCTGTGCAACCCACCTCGATGCTCCTGTCGCGATCGGTCGCCAGTGCGTGAGCAGTCAGCGCAATGATCGGGATGTTCGCTGTTTTCGGGTTGGCCTTGATGAGCCGCGTCGCTTCCCAGCCGTCCATCGCTCCCAGCGCGACGTCCATGAGAATTACGTCCGGCATTTCCGAAACCGACATGGCCACACCGCTCGGACCGTCGGCAGCGCTGCACACCGCGAAGCCTCGGCGTTCGAGGCGGCGCGTCAGCATGTCGCGATTCGGCAGGCTGTCTTCCACAAGCAATACTTTTATTGCCAGTTGAGGCGCGGCGGCAGTCGCGGTGGCGGTCATCGAGTATCCCCAAGCCAGGTGCTTTAGGGGAAACTACCCAGGGCTATCTAAGGCCAAGCTAAGCTTTATAATGAAAATAGCGTTGCTCGCCTCGTGGTTGGCCGAAGGTCACGATTGTAGTTGCTGAAAACCTTACGCCTGCATCTATGACTTAACTTCGCAGCAAGCATCCCGCTGTTCATCCACTGGAGAGCTTGTAAAGCAACAGCCTCCTCGGAGCGGCCTGAAACGCAATCGTCGACGTGACGTGGGAAGTCGCTCACGTGTGGCAGCAACCCGCTGGAACCATTGCCGAATGCCGGCGCGAGTCGATAAAAACTAGCTGTTCGCTCTCGTCACGTTCGGCAGCGACGGTTGCAGCCCGCCCGATAACCTGACCGTCGAGAACGATTCTTTAACTAAAATTAATACATCTGGATATGTTTTATTGTTCATAGGCACGGGTTGCTGAAAGTCTTTGAAGGATGAATGCGCTCGATATCGCCATCCCACTGATGTCGCAGAATGAGCGCGAAGCTGTAGATCGAGACCGCAGCATATTGCGGCTGGACACGCCAAGAATGACGGCTTGGTCGCCCGACCAGCACATACCCGCAAACCATCCAATTCCAACGGCGCACGAAACCTCTGCGCACGCCAAGACAGATGCAGCGGCGACAGAAGCGTTGGATCAAATCAAATCTGAACTAGCCCTCGCCGAGACAACGGCACGGACGCTGGAAGGCTCGACCGATAGCTTAGCGAATGCCGTTCGGCAAACGAAGAGTGCAATCGACGAGGCCGTGACCTGGGCAAGAACAACGGGTACGACCAGCCATAGCTTTGCCTCCATGGCTGAGACAATCGCCGGCATTGCCTCGGCGATCGAAGGGATCGCGCGCAAGACCCATCTGCTTGCGCTGAACGCCGCCATTGAGGCCGCGCGTAGCGGAGACGCCGGATTGGGCTTCGCTGTCATTGCCAAAGAAGTGAAGTTGCTCGCCGGTCAAACCGCGAAAGCGACCCACGAAATCGCCTCGCGCATTTATGAAGTGAGGCAGCAGACGAGCGAGATCGTCGATTGCGCCGAAGCGCTGATTGAAACCATTGGCGCGGCGGCCGACCATTCTAGTGCGGTCCTCGACATGGTTTCGGATCAGAACAAAATTGCCGCTAACGTCTCTGAAAAGGTCAATAGGGCGCTAGGCGCGGCGGCGCGCATGTCGAACCAAGCGCGAGAACCGAATGCGCCCGACGCCGCGTCAAGTTCTCTCATTCTAGCCGGCGGCCAGGCCGGTTGAGGCGTCATTCTTTTCGCCTACAGATGCGCAGTGGGTAGTGCGGGTGGTCTTGCCGGTTGAGCATAGAGCCGTCCGATACTGTCATGGTTGCGGGCCCGGCCCACACTTTGCGCGATCTGCTTTGTTGCTTGGTCGAATATGCTCTCGGCGTGCGACCCAGTTCGATAGATTTGCGCGCAGAGGCGGGCCGCGAGGCAGATAATGCCAAAGAGACGTTTACAATCGAGCTGGTCATCCAATCACCCGACATTCCCGATTTTCTTCGCCGGAAATTGTGGGAAGCAGCGGGCGCGGCGGGGGGAAGTTTCCATCGTCTCCGAATTGGATTGTTGCCGGATCGGACTTAGTGTTCCGATTGAACACCGGCTTGCAACCGGCTTACTTTGATAGCCGCGGTTTATATTTTCACCAGGACCTTGCCGTATGCAGCAAGATCAATTTGTTCCGCCGCCGGGCGCTTTCTCTCGCAGTGTTCCGATTCGGTTTTCGCATTGCGACCCGGCCGGCATTGTCTACTTCCCGCATTACTTCAACATGTTCAACGGCCTCATCGAGGACTGGTACACGCAGGAGCTGGGTTTCGACTACGCCAAGCTAATTATGGGCAGCCGATACGGATTTCCGTTCGTGCACATCGAATGCGACTTCAAGATCCCAAGCCGTATCGGTGATGTCATCGATCTCACCCTGCTAGTCGAGCGCATCGGCCGCTCGTCCCTGGGGATCGTCATCGTCTGCCATCGCGACGGGCTCGAACGGCTACGCGCCCGCATGGTCACCGCCATGATGTCGCTTGAAACCGGTACAGCCGTGCAATTGCCCCAGCCGCTCCGCGACGTGATCGATTCCTACTGCGCGCGAACCAAGACCGCCTGAGATGGCCATCCGGCGAACATTGTCGCCCGGGGTTCATTTGTTCTCGTCGGCGCTGGTCACGACAGTGTCGCGGGCGGCTGGAGTTTCGCCGCCACCCGCAATGGCATCGACGATTGCCCGCAGGAGCGATTCAAGCCGCCGCCTAAACACCGCATCGGCCGGTCCGTAGGATCCAAACTGACCTCCGAGAGCGAGCACGGCAAATCCGTGCACGCCAGCCCAGGCAAGGTCCGCCATAGCCTGCTCTACGCCGGGCGCGCATTGCGGGATCACCTCGGCAATGCCGCGTTCGAGTTGTCCGTGCGCCGCTTTGGCCGCGCGGGCGAGTTGCTCGTTGATTTCGCTGCGAGCCTCGTGATTGAACATCAACTGGAACACCGCCTTGTTGGCCATGGCAAAGCTGACATAGCCGCGACCCAGCGCTATGAGTTGCGTGGCCGGATTGCGATCGTCGGCCGCTGAAGAGTCCATCGCCGCCGTGAGATCGTCAAAACCCCGGGCTGCGATTTCGGCCAACAAATCGCTGACGGAGTTGAAGTGATGCGCCGGCGCTGCGTGCGAAACCCTGGCGCGCCGGGCGCATTCACGCAGCGTAAAGCCCTCGAGGCCGCGCTGTTCGAGCAAGGCGCGGCCGGCGCGGATCAGCGCTTCTTTCAGCCGTCCGTGATGATACTGCCCGGCTTTTCTTTGCTGCTTTGCCACCCGGAAGTGCCTTATTCCTCGGCAGATTTCGCCAGCAGCCCTGTTATTCACGAAATCTTGACGCTGACAAGATTGCGGCAACCGGCTGATGGGATTTATACTGCTTAAGTCTTGACATCGACAAGATGCATGTGAGGTCGAACCCGTGTCATATGATGCGTTCAAGGTCATCCACCTTCTTGGTGTCGTCGTGTTCCTCGGCAACATCATTATTACCGGAGTTTGGAAGGTGACGGCGGATCGTACCGGCGACCCGCGCACCATCGCCTACGCCCAAAGCCTCGTCACGTTGACCGATTGGCTATTTACAGCCGGCGGTGTCGCTTTGATACTCATTGGCGCGTACGGCATGGCCTCGGTCGGTCATCTCGATCTGAACGGCCCGATTTGGTTGGTTTGGGGCCAGCGGCTGTTCGTCGCTTCCGGCCTGATCTGGGTCGTCGTTCTGATTCCCACTCAATTTGTGCAGGCCCGCCAGGCACGAGCGCGTTCGCCGGCGGAGGTACCATCCCAGACAGTTACTGGCGGCACGGGCGCCGCTGGGTGATCTGGGGAATCATCGCTACGGTCATCCCGCTGGCCAACCTGTATTTCATGGTGTTCAAACCATGAGCCTGGCCAAATACCCACAAAGGCGGACCCGGCAGATTGTTGCGGCCACATTCGCAGTCGCGTTGGTTGCTGCGTTATCTGTTCTCGTGATTCTGGCTTTCGGCGGCCAATCGCCGTCCACCAATGGTGACCTTGTCGGCGCCGATCCGGCGCTGCCGCTACCTGACCGGAGCTGGCTCCCAACTCTCAACTTCTCGAGGGCCGAGCCCTGGCCGACAGGCAAAGAGCCCACCGCGCCGGCCGGGTTCAAAGTGACGCGCTTTGCTTCCGGCCTCGATCACCCACGATGGTTATACGTCCTTCCGAACAGCGACGTACTAGTGGCGGAAAGCAGCACCGTGCCGCGTGAGCCGAAATCGATCCGCGAGATGGTTCAGCTATGGCTTCAGCGCAGAACCGGCGCTGTCAAGGAGAGCGCCAATCGCATCACACTGCTGCGCGACAATCATGGGATTGGCTCGGCCGAGCAAAGATTTGTATTTGCGTCCGGTCTTCGCCAGCCCTTTGGGATGCTTTTGCTTGGCGATAAATTCTATGTGGCCAATACCGACAGTGTCTGGCGTTTTTCCTATCACGACGGCGACACGCACGTGGAAGGCGGGCAGAAGATTCTCGATCTGCCCGCAGGAGGCTACAACAACCACTGGACGCGCAATGTTCTCGCCAGCTACGACGGGACCAAACTCTATGTCACCGTCGGCTCGGGCAGTAATGATGGTGAAAACGGCATCGACAACGAATTCCACCGCGCCAACGTTCTTGAGATTAATCCCGATGGTTCCGGCCTGCGGGTATTCGCGTCGGGCATTCGCAACCCCAACGGTCTGGCCTGGGCGCCCGGAACAGATGTGCTGTGGACGGTCGCGAACGAGCGCGACATGTTGGGCAACGACCTAGTGCCCGATTTCCTGACCAGCGTGAGAGACGGCGCGTTCTACGGCTGGCCTTACTGCTATTGGGGCAAGAACATCGACGAACGCGTCCAGCCGCAGCAGCCGGCACTGGTCGATAAGGCGATCGCGCCGGACTATTCGCTCGGCGCGCACGTCGCGGCGCTGGGCCTTGCGTTCTACACGGGCGACATGTTTCCCAAGCACTTTCACGGTGGTGCATTCATCGGCGAACACGGGTCGTGGAATCGTCGTCCATTTACGGGTTACAAGGTCGTGTACGTTCCGTTCCATGACGGCAGGCCATACGGCAAGCCGGAAGACTTCCTCACCGGATTCATGCCGGCGGACGCGCAGGGCGTCGCTCACGGCCGTCCGGTCGGCGTCGCGGTCGACGCAAGCGGGGCACTACTCGTCGCCGATGACATCGGCGACACGATCTGGCGTGTTGCGGGCGATCCGCCGCGTTAGAGATAGCTGATCGCCGGCAAGAACCGTCTACTCCGCCGCCTGTGAGCTCACGCGCCGGGCTTTGCCCCGTCGCGGTCCAAATGCGGCGAACCAGCGGGCGATTACGTAGAACACCGGCGTAAAAATCACCCCGAACGCGGTTACACCGATCATACCGAAGAACACCGCCGTACCGAGCGCCTGGCGGAGTTCCGCGCCGGCGCCGATTGCCCAGACGAGCGGCGTAACGCCGAGGATGAACGCGAACGACGTCATCAGGATCGGCCGCAGCCGCAGCCGCGTGGCCTCAACCGCGGCGTCCCATCGGCTGCGGCCCTGATCTTCCAGTCGCCGCGCGAACTCGACGATGAGGATCGCGTTCTTGGCGGCAAGGCCGATCAGCACCACGAAGCCCACCTGGGTGAGGATGTTGTTGTCCTGCCCGCGCAGAATGACGCCGGTAATGGCGGCAACAAGGCACATCGGCACAATCATGATCACCGCTACCGGCAACGTCACACTCTCGTATTGCGCTGCCAGCACCAGGAACACAAACACGACCGCCAACACGAAGGCGAACATTGCGGTGTTGCCGGCACGGATTTGCTGAAACGCAAGCGACGTCCACTCGGTGGCGAAGCCGGCAGGCAGTGTCTCCTCGGCAAGCTTGTCCATAAGCGTGATCGCCTGACCCTGCGAGTAGCCGGGTGCGGCGGCGCCGTCGAGTTCGGCTGCGGGATAGAGGTTGTAGCGCGGCACGCGGAACGGACCGGAAATGTCAGTCACCGTCGTGAACGAGCCAAGCGGCACGGTGTCGCCGTTGGCGTTGCGCACGCGAATCTTGAGAACGTCGCTGATGTCGCGCCGGTCCTCGTCGCGGGCTTGCGCGGTGACCCGGAAGGTGCGCCCGAACAGGTTGAAGTCGTTGACGTAGGCAGAGCCGATATAAACCTGCAGGGCATTGAAGACGTCCTGCACATTGACGCCGAGAAGTTGCGCTTTCTCGCGGTCGATGTTGAGGTAGATCTGCGGCGTCGAGGTTTCGAACAGGGTGAAAACCGTCGTCAAGCCCGGGGTCTGCGCAGCGCGAGCCATCAGCGCGGTCGCAGCACTGCGCAGTGCCCCTGAGCCGTTGCCGGCGCGGTCCTCGACGATCATGCGGAAGCCGCCGGAATTGCTGATGCCGCGCACCGGCGGCGGCAGCACCGCGACAAAGAAGCCGTCTTGGATCTTCGACAGCTTGCGATTGAGCTCGTGCTGGATCGCGTTGGCGGACTGTCGCGGATCGTGCGCCCGTTTCTTAAACGAATCGAGCACCAGAAAAATCGCGCCGGCATTGGGTGAGTTGGTGAAGGTCGCGCCGGAGAAACCCACGACGTTCACTCCGTGGACCACGCCCGGCACGCTGAGCGCTATGTCGAGCGCCCGCTGCTGCGCGGCGTCGGTACGCGCCAGCGACGCGCCGGGTGGAAGCTGGACCACGATGATCATATAGCCGGCGTCGATCTGCGGGATGAAGCCGACCGGCGTTTGGCGGAACTGATTGAGGCCAAAACCAAGCACAACGAGATAGATGATGATCATGATCCCGGCGCGGCGCACCGTCCGACTGGCAAGCCACGAAACTCCGAAGCCGAGCCCGTTGAACCCGCGATTGAAAATATTGAAGAAGCCGTGGATCGGCCGTTCCCACCAGCGGTCGCGGTGCCTCGGATCGTGCGCCTTGAGCAGGAGCGCGCACATCGCCGGCGAGAGCGTCAGCGAAACGATCAGCGAGATGACCGTGGCGCCGGCGATCGTGAGCGCGAATTGCCGGTAGAATTGTCCCGATATGCCAGTGATGAACAATGCCGGGACAAACACGGCACAGAGCACCAACGCAATCGCAATCAGCGCCGAACCGACCTCGTCCATGCTTTTTCGCGCGGCCTCGCGCGGCGCGAGCCCGGATGCAATATTGCGTTCAACGTTTTCGACAACGACGATGGCGTCATCGACTACAATCCCGATTGCAAGCACCAGCCCGAACAAGGAGAGGTTGTTCAGCGTAAAACCGAACGCCGCCATGAAGAAGAAGGTGCCGATCAGCGATACCGGGATGGCAACGAGCGGAATAATTGCCGCGCGCCAAGTTTGCAGGAACAGGATCACTACCAGCACGACCAGAATGATCGCCTCGCCGATCGTCTCGATCACCGCGTCGACCGATTGCTGAATGAACTGGGTCGGATTAAAAAAGATATCGTATTTGACGCCGGGCGGAAAACGCTTCGACAGCTGGTCCATCAGGCTTTTGACGCCCTCGGCGGTCGCCAGTGCGTTCGAGCCCGGGCGCTGGAAAATGGCCAACGCGACCGCGGGATAATGATCGAGATACGAATTCGAAGAATAATCGAGCGCCGCCAGTTCCACCCGGGCGACGTCTTTCAGCCGCACCACGGCGTCGCGCGTCTGTTTCACGACAACCGAGCCAAATTCGTCGGGATCTGCGAGCCGGCCGAGCGTCTGCACGGCGACCTGAAAAGCGCCGGGGTGGGCGACCGGCGGCTGATCGAGCATGCCTGAAGCGACCTGGATATTTTGTCCCTGCAGCGCGTTGGTGACGTCGGTCGCGGTCAGGCCCAGCGACTGCAGCCGGTCCGGATCGAGCCACACCCGCATGGAATAATCGCGGGCGCCGAACACAATAATTGAGCCGACACCGTCGACGCGGGTGACCGCGTCGGTCACTTCCAGCGTGGCGTAATTGGATATGAACAGTGAGTTGCGCGACTTGTCGGGCGAATAAAGATGCACGACCATCATCAGATCGGGCGAACTCTTCTGAACGGTAACGCCGATGTTACGCACATCGGCCGGCAGCCGCGGCTGCGCGATGGCGACGCGGTTCTGCACCTGCACCTGGGCGATATCGAGGTTGGTGCCGAGTTCGAAGCTGACCGCGATCGAGAAGCGCCCGTCCGCTGTCGAGTTCGAGGCCATATAGATCATGTTCTCGACGCCGTTGATCTGCTGCTCCATCGGCGTGACCACAGTCGAGGCCACGACTTCGGCGCTGGCGCCGGGATATTGCCCGGTGACGCTGATCAGCGGCGGCGCGATCTCGGGGTATTGCGCAATCGGCAGGCGCGAGAACGACACGCCGCCGAGGATCACAAAGATAATCGAAATGACTGCAGCGAAAATCGGCCGGTCGATGAAAAAATACGAAATGCGCATGCCGGTCTCAGTCGGCCTTGGCTTGATCGGCGTTTTTGCGCGCCGCCGACGACGCCGCAGGACCGGCCTTTTCTTCCACCGCGACTTTCACTCCGGGACGCGCGCGCATCAGACCGTTGACGATCACGCGGTCGGTGGCCGACAAGCCCTCTTTGATCACACGCATGCCGTCGTCGAGCTGACCGGGAACGATGTATTTCTGGCGGGCGACCGACCCGTCGTCGACGACCAGCACATACTTGCGCGCCTGCTCGGTTCCGATCGCCGCGTCGGGAATGAGCAACGCGGTATATTGTGGCGAACCGGGGACCCGGATGCGGCCAAACATGCCCGGCGTAAACAGACCGCCGGGATTGGTGAAAACTGCGCGGCCGCGGATCGTTCCCGAGGAGCGGTCGATCACGTTGTCGACGAAATCCATCTTGCCGGTATGCTTGAAATCCGTTTCGTCGAGGAGCTTCAGCGCGACCGGAATCGCCCCGCCCTCCATCTGCCCATTCATACCGGCGAAGCGCTGATAGCGCAGGTAGGAAGCCTCGTCGAAGGTGAACTCAAAGCGGATCGGATCAACCGAGACAATGGTGGCGAGCATCGTGGTGTTGCTGCCATTGCCGCCGGTAACCAGATTTCCCACCGAGACGCGGCGGTCGCCGATCCGTCCATCGACGGGCGCGCGCAGTTCGGAATATTCGTTTAGGTCGAGCTCGGCCTGGTGGACCATCGCCTCCTGCGCAGTGACCGAGGCTTCCGTCACGCTTTTGGCCTGCTTGCGCTGGTCAAAGGTCTGTTCGGTGATGGTCTTGTTATGCACCAACTCCTGGCCGCGCGCGAGATCCGCTTCGGCGAAGGCGAGGTTGGCGCGGGCCTGCGCCAGATTGGCGCGCATTTGTTCGAGCGCAATCTGGAACGGCCGATGATCGATGACGAAGAGAAGATCGCCCTTTTTCACCATCTGCCCGTCGGTGAACCGGATTTCGGCAAGATATCCGGACACGCGAGAGCGTATCTCGACTGAATCGACGGCAACGAAGCGGCCGACATATTCGTCCTGATCGACAACCGCGCGCTGCACCGGCGTCGCCACGGTCACGCTCGGCGGCGGCGGCGCGCCGGCCTGCTGTTGGCTCTGACCGCAGCCGGTAAGCGCGAAAATCGCTGCGGCAATTACAAGCGCGGCGACGAACCGCGCCGCATCGGCAATGGCCATGGAGCCCTCTTCAAACTATTCCGGCGTCCGCACTATATACGCGGTTGGCGCCGCCGACCGCAGCAGAAATCGGCGCCCTTCCCCGCCGCGGCTTGAGTTCCCATATACACGCCCCGGCCGGTGTCACGCGGATGCCGGTCAAACAAGGCGAATTTCAGTGAAGATAGTGAATCTCAGCGAAGCCGGCTTAGGCGGAGGTCCATCCGGCCAGGCCGCAACAACTGCCGTCCCGCCCCAAGACCAGGCGCTGCTCGATGCCTATTCGCGGGCAGTAATCGACGTGGTCGACCGTGTCGGCCCGGCCGTGGTCGGCCTTGCTGTCCGCGGCGGCAGCACGGCGGGACAAACGCGAGGCGGGTCGGGCTCAGGCGTCGTGGTAGCGCCCGACGGCCTTATCCTCACCAATAGTCACGTCGCGGGCTCGGCCTCGCGCATCGATGTGACCGCGGCCGACGGGCAGCACCTTAAAGCGCGCCTAGTCGGCGACGACCCCGATACCGATCTCGCGCTCATTCGCGTCGACGAGCCGGTGACGCTGCCGGCTGCCACGCTCGGCGATTCCAAACGTTTGAAACGCGGCCAGCTGGTGATCGCCATCGGCAATCCGCTCGGCTTCGAATCGACGGTAACGACCGGCGTCGTTTCGGCGCTCGGCCGCACGCTGCGCGCACGCAACGGCCGCCTGATGGACGACGTGATCCAGACAGACGCCGCGCTGAATCCCGGCAATTCCGGCGGACCGCTGGTGTCCTCCTATGGCGAGGTTGTCGGCATCAACACGGCGGTGATCATGGGTGCGCAGGGCATCTGCTTCGCGGTCGCTGCTAACACTGCAAACTTCGTGCTCGGCGAACTGGTGCGGCACGGCCGCGTCCGCCGCGCCTTCATCGGTATTTCGGCGCAGCAGATTGCGGTCACGGCGCGGTTGCGCCGTGCTACCGGTCACGCCGGGGACAACGCAGTGATGGTCGGCACCGTTGAACCGGGAAGCGCCGCCGACCGCTCTGGTCTCAAGGCAGGCGACGTCGTGCTCCACCTCGACGGTAAGACCATTGCTGGTGCGGATGATCTCATCCGCACGCTCACCGGCGACAAGATCGGCAAAGACGTAACGCTCGATGTGCTGCGCGGGACCGAACGGCTCACGATTTCCCTCACGCCACAGGAGCGCAAACGCGCAGCGGCGTGATTAGCGCCGCCCGATCTCGTCGCAAATTGCGCCGATCACTGCCAAAGCTGCTTGGTCGCGAGCTTGGCGCCCTCCGCTAGCATCGCGAGTTTCGCCCAGGCGATTTCCGGGTGCACGCGTCCGCCAAGGCCGCAGTCGGTGCCGGCCACGACATTTTCGCGCCCGACGATTTGTGCAAGGCGAATAATGCGATCGGCGACCAATTCAGGGTGCTCAAGCACGTTGGTGGCGTGACTGACGATTCCGGGAATGAGAAGCTTGCCCTCTGGAAGCTTGGTATGCTTCCACACCTTCCATTCGTGCTCGTGGCGCACATTGCCGGCCTCGACCGAATAGGCTTGCGCTTTCACTTTGATCAACAAATCGACTACGTCCTCTAGCGGTACGTCGCCGCTATGCGGGCCATGCCAGCTGCCCCAGCAGATGTGGAAGCGAACGCGGTCTTCTGGAATGCCCTGCAAGGCGTGGTTCACCGCCTCGACCTGGAACTGCGCCCATTTCCGATAGCCGGCCATGTCGCCGTTGAGGGAGAACCACCAGTCCCAGATATCGACCAAGGCAGGATCGTCGATCTGCAAGATGAAGCCGGCATCGACGATTGCTCTGTATTCTTCGCGGATCGCCTCGGCCAGCGCCCAGGTATAGTCCTCCTGACTTTTGTAATGCTCGTTCGGCAGGATCTGCATCGTCGCCGGCGACACCGCCGTCACGAACGCTTCTTCGGCGCCGGCTCCTGCCAGCGCGGATTTGAGATTGGCGATGTCGTGCTGGACGACGGCATGACCGGTGTACTTGATCGGGCCGGTGCAGGTGAGACCGAACATGCGGGAGCTCGAGCTGCCGGCGGCGCCGGCGCCGCCCATGCCGCCGTCTTCAGCGTAGAACCTGGCGAATTCCTTCCGCTCCTTGCTGCCGAACGTCCACGCCGCGCGCCCTTTCTTGGCCTGTTCCCCCCGCACCTCAAAACCCCCGAGGCGATCGTAGACATAGGACCACCACGCGCCGAAATCCGTCGATCGCCGCATTGCCTTGCCGAACTCGCCGTCGTTGACGACGTCGACACCGGATCGGGTCTGCTGGCGGACCACGTCAGCAATCGCCGACCGCAAAAGCGGCTGGAGTTTGCTATCCGGCGCATTGGCCCGGTAAAGCTCCATCAGGTCATCCGGCCGCGGCAGGCTGCCGACATGCGTGGTGAGAATCCGATCGACACTTCGCTTCACGTTTGTTTTCCTCCCTGCGGCCCGGCTCGACCGAAATGGGCGGCGATCTTCGGACCGATCCGCTCGCCCATGCCAACCGTTCCCCCGGAACGGCTAGCCGGTGCAGACTATGGCTCACTGCGCAGAGTGTCTACCGCAACGCTAAGGGCGCATGCCTGCTCAATAACCCAGAGCTGCGCCACCCGAGCGCAAGCAGCGTTCCAAATCGGTTCGCTAACTTGTAATTATTGTTGAGCCGCGAGCGCGCGTGCGAAACCGGGTGGTGAGTAGCTCTTAGCCGCTCAAAATCACCACAGACTCTACGTTGACCTGATGCTGACGTTGGATGAACTGGATAGCAAAGCCGTCAGCAAAGTGGCGCACTACTCTACCGACAACGCTTCCGACTGCGAGTATCGTTCCAACAGCGGGTATCGTATCTGCCGATACGGCGACGCCGGAAACCGATATGTCGAGGACAAGGCAGTTCTCCACGCGCCCATCGGGAAGAATCATCTTTGAATTCGGATTGACCGGGACGATGCGTTTGTCGGCCCGCCGATCCGGCACCTCGTGGTTTTTGAGACTCTCCAACCAAGCGATCTTAGCGGCAAGATTGCTGCGTTCCTCTTGGCTTGCTGCGATGTTCATCACGAACCCGCGCTCAAGCAGCCGGTCGATGGGCCCCTCAAGCTTGCCGAGGCGGTCGATGTGGGCGATCACGCGATCCCCAACTTTGCCTTTGACCGGAGCTGCGAGCGCGATGGCGCGGCAAGACAGGTTCACCGCACGACACGCGAACACGCGGCGCTCGCCTTGCGAGTTGCGTAAATTCGCGAGAGAATATCGTCCAGGAATGTTGGCAAGGACGCGGATGCCGAAATCGGCTTCCACGAAGTCAGCCTCACCCAACGACATGTTCAGCGACACGGCCGCCGCTCCAGAACATAAAATTGTGTGCGATGATGCCTCCTGACCGTTAAAAATCTTTCAAAGGTTTAAACCGAACTTCGCGCCCCTACGCGGCCAAAACCGCAAGGATCGCCCGATACATTAGCTGGCGGCGGGCGCCGACGTCCCTTATCGGTTTTTTTACTTGGTGGGAGCATCTTTGCGACCCGGGGGGCCGGAACCCACGGTTTCGGCCGTATCGCAGCGGTAGCAATCACATGGCTGAGCAAGAACTTTCGCAGCACATGAGCGGCGGCGGCACCTCTTCGCTAGCCGGAGCACATCAGGCCCGGCTGTTGGTCATCGACGACGATTCTTCGATCTGCATGGTCATCGAAAAGCTTGGCGAAAAGGCGGGCTTTACCGCGCAGCGCGCTGTTACGGTGGAAGAAGCCACGCGGTTGGTGCGCGCCGAGCACTTCGACTGCATCACGCTCGATCTCAGTATCGGCAAGGACACCGGCATAGAGTTGCTGACCGTGCTGAGCGAGATGGGCTGCACGACGCCGATCATCATCATCAGTGGATCAATGCGCTCGATGCGGGATTTTGCGGTATCGATCGGCGACAAGATGCACCTCGCGGTTCAGGAGCCATTTGCCAAGCCGATAGACTTTTCAAAGCTCAAGGAAGCGCTGATCGGCGTTAGGAAGAAGCTGCACGCTCAGCAACACGTCGCAGCTGCGACGTGAGCCCGGTCTCCTTTTGCTGACAGAGCGCGCCACTGTGCCAAGCAAACCAGAGCCGCCCGTCGGCAAAACGTGACGTCCTATCGCCGAAAGGCTAGCGATCTTTCATGACTCACGATGAGACGGCGGAGCTTCGTGACATGCCGATAGCGGCTTCACCACAACTCGCCCCTGACGGTTCCGAACTGGACGTCGATATGTCGACATTCGGTAATCTGGTGGAGGAAATTGGCAGGGAAGACACGCTGCAGACCTTCTCGATCTTCTTCGAGGAGACGACTAATCGGCTAAAGCACATGCGAACGCTGTCTTGCGGCGAAGACAGAAACGCCATCCGGCAGGACGCGCACGGATTGAAGGGCACCGCGGCAAATTTCGGACTTCGGCAAGTTTCTGCGCTGGCAGCGAAACTTGAACAAGACGCCGGAAGCATCACGCCCGAGAACTACGAGGCCGCGCTTCGAGGTTTGGAAACAAGCTACGCCGCCGCGTGCGACCGTTTCGCCGAAATGACCCGGTAATCCACAGCAGGCAGCCTCCCTACATTGACCACTTGCGAAAAAGCGAACGGATAGAGTTAAGTGCCGCTCGCACTAACGAAGCCCGCCCCCTTCACCGCGGTGAGTGCCACTCACCCGCTCCGCAGGGGGACGAGAGTATAGTTATTTGATCGCTTGCGGATTGAGCGGCGAGCCGGTGCCGCCGGTGATGATAAGCGGCGAGCCGCAGAAGAAAAATTCGTAGCTGCCATCGGCCTCGCAATCCTCCGCCAGCTCCTTGACATAGAACATCTCGCCCATGGTGAGCCCCATAGCCGGAATAACCACCCAATGCCAAGGCTGGTTGACCTCCGTGGTTTCGTTGGGCCGCACCTCGACGCCCCAGGTGTCGGAGCAAATCGCGGCGATCTGTTTTTCCTGGCACCAATAACAATTCTCGAACCGCACTCCCGGCGCGCTGCCGCCGGCATAAGTGCCCCAGTTCTTTTCCGAGAGGCAGCGCTCCATCTGGCCGGTGCGCAGGATGACGAAGTCGCCGCGTCTGATCTCGACATTCTGGTCCTTGGCGCACTTGTCGAGCTCGTCGTTGGAGATGGCCTCGCCGTCCTTGAGCCATTCGACGTTCGCGAAAGCGCGCCACGTCGAGCAGAACGCCGCGACCGACCATCTTGCTTTTGGCATGCTCGATGCCGAGCTTGCCGAGGCCATTGCAATCGACCTCGCGCGCATCGAAACCGTTATACATTTTATCTTCGTAGAAGATGTGGCCGAGCGAATCCCAATGCGTAGCGCATTGCACCGGGAGGTTGATGGCGTCGTCGGCGTAGCGAATGTTCGGCACCTTGTCCTGGCGCCCGGCGACCGCGTCGGTGCCGGTCGCCAGCATTGTATGGATCGGATTCCAGCGCCCGCCGAACAGGCCGGTTTGCGGGCCGTGGCGGTCGAGTGGGATGCCGAGCGCAAAAACCTTACCGGCGCGGATCAATCCAGCCGCCCTGACGATGTCCTCCGGCATGACGTGGTTGAGCGTGCCGATCTGGTCATCCTTGCCCCAACGGCCCCAGTTCTTCAGTTTCTCCGTCGCTTCGGCGATGGCCTTTCTGCCGACATTGATGTTCATCGGAATATTTCCTTCCGGTTGTTTTTTTGCGCAACTATTTTGTCGGTAAGCCGGGCAGCCACCAATCGCGGGTTTTAATGCGCTAGCGGAGAACGACAATGAAGCTATTGAGTTTCACCGCGGACGGCAAGGCGATGTTCGGAGTGCTAAGTAGCGACGGTGTTGTCGCCATGAACGAGCGGATTGGGCATGCGACGCTGCGCGAAGCACTCGCCGCCGGCGCGCTGGAAGATATCCGCGAACTTGCACAGGCCGAGAAGCCCGATTTTAATCTGGCGGAGATCAGATTTTTGCCGGCGATTCCGCGTCCCGAAAAAATTCTTTGCGCCGGCGTCAATTACCGCGCGCATGCCGCCGAAACTGGACGCGAACCGCCGAAAGCGCCGGCCATATTCGCCCGTTTCGGCGACACGCTTGTCGGTCACGGCGGCGAGATGATCCGGCCGCGCATTTCCCTTAAGTTCGATTTCGAGGGCGAGTTGGCGATTGTTATCGGCCGCCCCGGGCGGCACATCAAACCCGGACGCGCGCTCGACTACGTCGCCGGCTACACCTGCTTCGTCGACGGGAGCGTGCGGGATTATCAGAAATTCTCTGTCACCGCGGGCAAGAATTTTCCCGGTACCGCGCCGCTAGGACCATGGATCGTCACCACGGACGAAATTCCCGATCCGGGCCGGCTGACGCTGACGACGCGGCTCAACGGCATCGCGATGCAGCGCTCCTCGACGGGGCTCCTGATCCATTCAATCCCGGACCTCATCGCCTTCTGCTCCGATTTCACCGCGCTCGCGGCCGGCGACATCATCGCCACCGGCACGCCAGAAGGCGTGGGGCACAGCCGCACGCCGCCAGTATGGATGAAAGCGGGCGATGTGCTCGAAGTGGAGATCACCGGCATCGGCATTTTACGGTCGCGCGTGGTGGATGAGGAGCCGTCAGGTCCGTCACCCTGAGGCTTACTTTAAGCCTCGGCGTCGGCGAGTTGCGGTACAGACGCGGGAGCGTCCGCCGGCTGCTTCGGCTCGAGCGCAGCCGTAACGGCCTCCTCGACCCGTTCGAGCCAGATGAACTCCATCTCCCGGCGGGCGATTTCAGGGATGTCGTCGTAGTCCCGGCGATTGCGCGCCGGCAGCATAACTCGCTTGATCCCGGCGCTGTAGGCAGCCAGGACTTTTTCCTTGATACCGCCAACCGGTAGCACCAGGCCGCGCAGGCTGATCTCGCCCGTCATCGCCGTATCGCTGCGTATGGTCCGGTCGGTCATCAATGACGTCAGCGCCATAAACATGGCGACGCCCGCGCTCGGTCCGTCCTTCGGGGTCGCGCCCGCCGGCACGTGGACGTGGATGTCGCTCTTCTCGAAGAGGCTCGCATCAATGCCGAGCGCCGAGGCCCGGTTTTTGACGATCGAGAGCGCGGCCTGGGCGCTTTCCTTCATCACGTCGCCGAGCTGACCGGTCAGGATCAGGCGGCCGGAGCCGGGAATACGGGTGGCCTCGATGAACAGGATATCGCCGCCGACCGGCGTCCAGGCGAGACCGGTCGCGACGCCGGGCACACTGGTACGCATCGCCGTCTCGCTCTCGAACTTCGGCGCGCCGAGGATGGCGACCAGATCTTCGCGCGCGATCCGGATCGGACCGCTTTGGCCTTCGGCGATGCGCACCGCCGCGTTACGCAGCGCCTGGCCGATCAGCCGTTCCAGACTGCGCACGCCCGCTTCACGGGTGTAGTTCTGGATGATGTCGCGCAGCACATCGTCGCCGATCTCGACCTGGCCGGCTTTCAGCCCGTTCGCCTCCATCTGGCGCTTCACCAAATAGCGGTGGGCGATCTCGAGCTTCTCGTCGGCGGTGTAGCCGGCGAGGCTGATGATCTCCATCCGATCGCGCAGCGGCCCGGGAACGGTGTCGAGCATGTTGGCCGTGGTGATGAACACCACCCGGCTCAAATCAAACGGCACCGCGAGATAATTGTCGCGGAACGTGTTGTTCTGCTCCGGATCGAGCACTTCAAGCAAAGCCGCGCCCGGATCGCCCTGGATGCCGGCCCCGAGCTTGTCGATCTCGTCGAGCATCATCACGCAATTGCGCGAGCCGGTCTTGCGGATCGCCTGAATGATGTTGCCGGGGAGCGCGCCGATATAGGTACGGCGATGGCCGCGGATCTCCGCCTCGTCGTGCACGCCGCCGAGGCTGACGCGGACGAATTTCCGGTCCATGGCGCGCGCAATCGACTGGCCGAGCGAGGTTTTGCCGACGCCGGGCGGCCCGACGAAGCACAGGATCGGCGCCTTGCCCTGCGGGGCGAGCTTGCGCACGGCCAGATATTCGATGATCCGCCGCTTGATCTTGTCGAGATCGTAGTGGTCCTCGTCGAGAATGCGCCGCGCCTGGACGATGTCGATCGGCGTCTCCTCGGGCAAAGACCAGGGGAGTTCGATCAGCCAATCGAGATAGCTGCGCACCATGCCGTATTCGCCCGCCGCTTCGGGCATGCGTTGCAGCCGGCGCAATTCCTTGCGCGCCTGCTCCTCAACCTCCTTCGGCATTTTGGCGTTGGTGATGGCGTTATCGAGCTCGGCCATTTCGGCGGCCTTGCCCTCCTCGCCTTCGCCCAACTGCCGCTGGATCGCTGCCATCTGCTCGCGCAGCAACGCTTCGCGCTGGCGCTCATCGAGCGCGGTCTTGGTTTGCCGACCGATTTCCTGGGAGAGCCGCAACACCTCGATGCGATGCGATAAGAGCCGCAGCACCTTATCCATGCGCGCCGAAACGTCGACGGTCTCCAGGATCTCCTGCTTCTCTTCCGGCTTCACGTCCATGTAGGCGATAGCGAGATCCGCAAGCGCCGATGGCCCTTCGATCGACTGGACAGCAGCCAGAAGCTCAGGCGGCGCCTGCGGCAGCAATTGTATTGCTTCGAGTGTCTGCGCCTTCAAATTGACGAACCGCGCTTCGACCTCCGCTGAACTCGTCTCGGGCTCAGGAATTTGCAACACGCGAGCGACGAAGAACGGCCAGCCGCTGAGATATTCAACGATCTGGAAGCGCTGTTCGCCCTGGCAGACCAGATGGTGCGAACCATCGGGCGCGGTGATGTAGCGCACGATGTTGGCCAGCGTGCCCATGCGATGCATGTCGATCGGGGTCGGGTCGGCGACTTCGGCATCGCGCTGCATCAGGATGCCGACTTGGCGCTGGTCGCGGACCGCCTGCTGCGCGGCGGCGACCGACTTCGGCCGGCCGAGCGTGATCGGCAGCACCAGTCCGGGGAACAGCACGGTATTGCGTACCGGCACGATGATGAGCGCGTCGGCTGGCAATGGCGGCAGCGTACTGGCGCCTTCGTTCGGATTTGTCTTTGCGAGCATCTCAGTTTCAGCCACGGCTCGCCCCCGCTTTCTGCAACGTGATCACTAGGCAGCCGTCGGTGACGGCGTGGCGGACGCCGCTGTAGTGGCCGGCCGGCAGCCGCAGCCGCCGGTAAAAGCGGCCTTGCGGCAGCTCAAGGCGATGAATGATGGCCGTGCGCAGGGCAGCCGGATAGGTGCGCGTCCCGGCGATCACCAACTCGCCGTCTTCGATGGCGGCTTCCACCTTTTCAGCGTCGACGCCGGGCAATGCGACCAGCGCCAAAACCTCGAATTCGGTTTCCAGAACGTCGACCGGCGGCTCCCAGGCCGGCTGCCGCGCCTGCGTGCGCCCGGGCCGGAACAGGTCGCGATGCATCCGTTCGGCGCGCGCGAGCATGTCGCATGCTTCCGACCACATCCAATCACGAGCCACATCGCGGGCCATCGGGCGTTCCCTCCAGCTTTGGTTTGCATATGTGTGGCGCCGGGGCGCGGAATTCAACGGCCGCGTGGCGGGATGCGGACCGGCTAGCCAGCCGTGCCGGCAGCGAAGTGCCGAGCGTCGCGCACACCCTCGGCAAGCGCACGAACAACAGTGGCGACCGACTTGACCGTGTTGGTCGTGGCTTGGCCGTCAGCAGACAAGCTTTGGCGGATTGCCTCGACCAGCGCCGAACCGACCACCACGGCATCGGCTCCTTCCGCAATCGCGCGCGCCTGCTCGGCGGTGCGCACGCCAAAACCGACGCAGACCGGGAGTTCCGTATGTCGCTTGATACGCGCAACGGCGGCCGTGACTCTAGCGGCATCGGGCGCAGCGGCGCCGGTAATGCCGGTGATCGAGACGTAATAGACAAAGCCCGAAGTGTTCGCGAGCACCGCGGGCAAGCGCTTATCGTCGGTCGTCGGCGTGGCCAGCCGGATGAAATTGAAACCGGCCGCGAGTGCGGGCAGGCACAATTCCTCGTCTTCCTCGGGCGGCAGATCGACGACGATAAGACCGTCGACGCCGGCGCTCTTGGCGTCGGCCAGAAAGCGCTCGACGCCGTAGACATAGATTGGGTTGTAGTAACCCATCAGCACGAGCGGTGTTGTCGCGTCACCGGCACGGAATTCGCGTACCAATGACAACGTGCGCTTCATGTTTTGACCGGACTTGAGCGCGCGCAGGCCCGCTGCCTGAATCGCCGGTCCGTCCGCCATCGGGTCAGTGAACGGCATCCCAAGTTCGATCACATCAGCACCCGCGCCGGGCAACGCTTTGAGGATCGCCAGCGAGGCTTCGTAATCCGGGTCGCCCGCCAGAATGAAGGTGACGAGCGCGGCACGGCCTTCCTCTTTGAGCGCAGCGAACCTGCGATCGATGCGCCTGGTCATTGCGCTCTTTGCAGATGCCGCGCGACCGTATCGAGGTCCTTGTCGCCGCGGCCGGAGAGATTGACCACCATGAGGTGATCCTTGGGCATCTTGGGAGCCAGATCGAGCACCTTGGCGATGGCGTGCGCCGGCTCAAGCGCCGGGATGATCCCTTCGAGCTTGGAGAGGAGTTGGAAGGCGTTGAGCGCTTCGTCATCGGTGGCTGATAGGAAGGTGACGCGGCCGAGGTCGTTGAGCCAGGCGTGCTCGGGCCCGACACCCGGATAGTCGAGGCCGGCCGAGATCGAGTGCGCCTCATCGATCTGCCCGTCCTCGTTCATCAGCAGATAAGTGCGGTTGCCGTGCAGCACGCCGGGCCGCCCGCCGGCGATGGAGGCGGCGTGCTGGCCGCTTTGCAGGCCGTGCCCGGCCGCCTCGACGCCGTAAATCTCAATCTGCCGTTCGTCGAGGAACGGATGGAACAGGCCCATCGCGTTCGAGCCGCCGCCGATGCAGGCGATGAGCGAGTCAGGCAAGCGGCCCTCGGCGGCGAGCATCTGCTCACGCGTTTCGCGGCCGATGATCGATTGGAAATCGCGCACCATCATCGGATAGGGATGCGGGCCGGCGACAGTACCGATGCAATAGAAAGTCGATTCGACGTTGGTCACCCAGTCGCGCAACGCCTCGTTCATCGCGTCCTTGAGCGTCCTGGCGCCGGACTGCACCGGTACCACCTTGGCGCCGAGCATGTGCATGCGAAAGACGTTCTGTTTCTGCCGCTCGACGTCGACCGCGCCCATGTAGACGATGCATTCAAGCCCGAAGCGCGCGCACAACGTCGCGGTCGCGACGCCGTGCATGCCGGCGCCGGTTTCGGCGATGATGCGCTCCTTCCCCATGCGCCGCGCCAGAAGAATTTGGCCCAGCACGTTGTTGACCTTGTGCGCGCCGGTGTGATTGAGCTCTTCACGTTTCAGATAAATCTTGGCGCCGCCGCAATACGCGGTCAGCCGCTCGGCAAAATAGAGCGGCGACGGGCGTCCGACATAATGCGCCAGGTAGCCATCCATTTCTTTCTGGAATGCGGGATCGGCCCTTGCCATCGCGTAGGCTTGCTCCAGCTCCAAAATCAGCGGCATCAGCGTTTCGGCAACAAAGCGGCCGCCGTAAATGCCGAAGTGCCCGCTATCGTCCGGCCCGGTGCGAAACGAATTTGGTTGCTGCACGGTCATGCTGGGCTCGTGACCGCCTTGGCGGCAAGACGCCCCGCCGCCTCTCGCGCGGTGCGCACGAATACGCGAATCTTGTCGGTGTCTTTCTCACCCGGTGCGCGCTCAACTCCGGAAGAAACGTCAACTCCGGACGCTGCCGTAACGCGCAAAGCCTCGTCCACGTTGCCGGCATGAAGCCCGCCCGACAGCATGAACGGCACATCCAGCTCGACGTCTTGCAGCAGGCGCCAGTCGAACGGGCGGCCCAGTCCACCGGGCCGTGTCGCCGTTCGCGGAGGACGAGCATCGAACAACAGATAATCCGCAACAGCCGCGTACGCCGCGACGATCCTCAGGTCGCTCTTCGCTTCTACCGCGATCGCCTTCATGACCGGCAAGCCGAAGCGTTTTTTGATTGTCGCCACGCGTTCAGACGTCTCCTTGCCGTGAAGTTGTAGGATATTCGGCTGCAAGGCCTTGACGACTGCACCGAGCAACGAATCGTCGGCATCGACCGTGAGCGCCACCTTTTGCGCGCGGCCGCGTACCCGCCGGCCAAGCGCGAGCGCCTTGTCGAAGCCGACGTGACGCGGCGACGGCGAAAAAAATACAAAACCGACCATGTCCGCGCGCTCGTCAAGCGCGACATCGAGCGCCTCGGGTGTCGAAAGGCCGCAGATTTTCACAATGAGCGACATGGTTCAGGCCTGTGAACGGGCGCGGCCGTTCTACATCGCTATACGAACTTTGTCTCGCCCAGAGGGCTTCCCTAGCGGGCCGGAGGCCGCAGCCGAAGGCGCTGCTGCGGTTCGCCCGCCCCGGGCCCGGTGGCGGGTTTGGCCGCGGTTCCCTCCAGACGCATGGACCTTTTCGCGCAGCCTGTGCAGTTCGCGCTCGAAGCGGCGCGCTGCGCCACGCCACTTGCCCTGCCGCAGCCATGACGCCACGCCGCCGATGAGCACCCCGACGATGAGCGCTACGATGATCGGTACGAACAATGGCAACGCCACCGCGGCGGCTGGCTCATTGGGGCTGAACGGATCGAATGAAACCGTTGCCGTCTGCCGGTTCGCAACCGCAAACGCGATAATGATGATGGCGAGCGGCACCAAGATGACCGCCGCAACGAGCCTTCGCAGCAAGACTGGGACCTCCGCCCGATGGGACGAGCGGATCAGGCCTCGGCCGCCTGATTGAGCCGCTCGCGCATTTCCTTGCCGGTCTTGAAGAACGGCACGCACTTTTGATCGACTGCGACATGGGCGCCGGTGCGCGGATTGCGACCAGTTCGAGCCGGGCGTTGCTTGACCGAGAACGCCCCAAAGCCGCGCAGTTCCACGCGATCGCCGCGCGCCATCGCCGCGATGATCTCTCCGAGAATGGCGTTGACGATTTTTTCGACGTCGCGCTGATAAAGGTGCGGGTTCTGCGCCGAAATGCGTAGCACCAGTTCGGACTTGATCATGGCTGCCTGCCGCCGCGTTCAGTTCGCGCCAGCAGGGTGCCAAAGGGCCAGTAAGCCGTCAAGATTGAGCCGCTCGACCGCGGCGCCCCACTCGTCGAGGCTCCGGGCGAGCGTAGCGAAACCGGCCGCGTCCAGCACCGCGGCCGCGGCCGCATGCAGGAACGGCAGGTCGCTAAAGCGATTGTGCAGCTGATAGTCCCGCACCGGCAGTTTCGAATCGACGTTCTTCTCCTTCGCCAGCCAGGCTATGCCCGCCCGCTCGTCGCCCAGCTCGTCGACAAGCTTTAGGCCGACCCCCTGATGACCGGTGAATATGCGGCCATCGGCAACGGTTTGCAGCTCGTCATCGTTGAGATGGCGCCGGTCCTGTACTAGACCGCGGAACCAGGCGTAGGAATCCTTGATGATCGATTCGATCGCCGCGCGGGCTTCGGGCGACGTCGGTTCGAAGCCGTCCGGCGCCGCCTTGAGCGGCGTGGATTTGATCGTCTCGACCTTGACGCCGATCTTATCGAGGAGATCCGCAACGTTGGGATATTGGAACAGGACGCCGATCGAGCCGACAAGTGAAGTCTGCTTGGCGACAATATGATCGCCGGCTAGCGCGGTGATATAGCCGCCGGACGCCGCCAGACCATCGACCACGATGACCAGCGGCTTTCGCTCCTTTAACCGCATCAACGAGTCGTAGAGTTGCTCGGAGCCCGCGGTAGTACCGCCGGGGCTGTCGACATGGACTACCACGGCGCGCACGATCGACGACCGGGAAAGGCGGTCGAGCTGTTGCACCCGCTCCTGATCGTCGCGGATCAACCCCTGGATGGTGACACGCGCGATGTAGGCCCCGGCAAGACCGGTGCGATTGTTGAAGTACGCTGCCGCGCCGATGACAATCACGGCGACGAACACAACGGCAAGGACACGCCAGAAGGTGAGCTTACGCCGCATCCGGCGGCGGTCGACGATTAGGTCGGCGTCGAGTGACATTGCCGAGTTTCCTTTATTCCGCCTTACCACTTGCCGTTCCGGGCCGAGCAGACGCGGGCCCTGGAATAACCGCCCTCACACGTTATTCTTCTTCCTTTTCGTTTTCTTCACCCTTGCGCTTGAGCGCGGTGCCCAGAATATCGCCAAGCGTCGCACCCGAGTCCGAAGATCCGTATTGCGCGATCGCCTCCTTCTCCTCGGCGACTTCGAGCGCCTTGATGGAAACGGAGACTTTTTGCGTCCGACGATCGAATTGGATCACGCGGGCATCGACCTTCTGGCCGACCGCAAATCGATCCGGACGCTGCTCGGAACGGTCGCGTGCCAACTCCGACCGTTTGATGAAGGTGGCGAATTCGGTGCCGACGATTTTGACGTCGATCCCGCCCTCCTTCACCTCGGTCACTTCGCAGGTCACGACTACGCCCTTCTTGAGTTCGCCGGCAGCCGGCTCGGTTTCGGCAGTGCCGCTCGCCAACTGTTTGATGCCAAGCGAAATGCGCTCCTTCTCAATGTCCACATCGAGAACCTGCGCCTCGACCTTGTCGCCCTTCTTATATTCCTCAATGACCTGTTCGCCTGGCCGTTTCCAATCGAGGTCGGAGAGGTGCACCATGCCGTCGACGTCGCCGTCGAGCCCGAGGAACAGACCGAATTCGGTCTTGTTCTTGACTTCGCCCTCGACCACCGAGCCCGGCGGATATTTCTCCAGAAACACCTCCCAGGGATTGCGCATGGTCTGTTTGAGACCGAGGGAAATCCGGCGCTTGACCGGATCGACTTCGAGGACTTGCACTTCGACTTCCTGAGACGTCGAGACGATCTTGCCGGGATGCACGTTCTTCTTGGTCCACGACATCTCCGAGACGTGGATCAGACCTTCAATGCCGGGCTCTAGTTCGACGAATGCGCCGTAGTCGGTGATGTTGGTGACTCGGCCCTTGAAGCGGGCGCCGACCGGATATTTTGCCTCAATGCCCTGCCACGGGTCATCGAGAAGCTGCTTCATGCCGAGCGAGATGCGGTGGGTCTCGTGGTTGATCTTGATAATCTTGACCTTGACCTGCTGTCCGATGTTGAGGACCTCGGATGGATGATTGACGCGCCGCCAGGCGATGTCGGTAACGTGCAGAAGGCCGTCGATGCCGCCGAGATCAACGAACGCACCGTAATCCGTGATATTCTTGACCGCGCCGTCGATGACCTGGCCCTCTTCGAGGTTTTGCACGAGTTCGTGGCGTTGCTCGGCACGGGTCTCTTCCAGGACGGTACGTCGCGACACCACGATGTTGCCGCGCCGCCGATCCATTTTGAGGATCTGGAACGGCTGCGGCTGATTCATTAACGGCGACACATCGCGGATCGGCCGAATATCGACCTGCGACCGCGGCAGGAACGCAACTGCGCCGTCGAGATCGACAGTAAAGCCGCCCTTCACCTGGTTGAAGATGACGCCCTGGACTTTCTCGTTATTCTGGAATGCCTTTTCAAGCTTGCCCCAGCTTTCCTCGCGGCGCGCCTTATCGCGCGAGAGCACGGCTTCGCCGAGCGCATTCTCGACCCGTTCGAGATAGACCTCGACCGTGTCGCCGATCTTGATTTCCGCCGATCGGCCCGGCCCTGCGAACTCGCGCAGCGCGACGCGACCTTCGGTCTTGAGTCCTACATCAATAACAGCGACGTCTTTTTCGATGCCGACAACCGTTCCCTTGACGACCGAGCCTTCCTGCAGATGGCCATTGCCAAAGGATTCTTCGATCATGCTGGCGAAGTCTTCGCGCGACGGCGCGGCCGTAGCAACCTGAGCCATGAACACTCCAAGCCCCATGAAAATGGATTGGTCCAGAACGCGCGGCAGCCGCCGGTTAAGCCGGCGGTTGGGGCCAAGGCCAGACGATCAGGACAAAGCTTCTACCGGTGCCGTGCATGGAAAGCGCGGAACGGGCTGTTCCTCCAATGACGAAAGCGCGGTCAGCGGCGCCTTCGGCCCGTTCGGACGGCTTCGATGATTTCGACGGCGGCCCGGAATGCCGCGTCTATACTCAAATGTGTGGTATCGAGCAAGTGCGCATCGGGCGCGGCTTTAAGCGGCGCGGCGGTACGGCGGGAGTCCCGTTCATCCCGTCGTAACAGGTCGGCCAGGACTTCCTGTTCATCTACGGCTTCTCCTCTCGCCTGTAATTCAGCCGTTCGGCGCTTGGCCCGCACTTCCGGCGTAGCCACAACGAACAACTTCACGTCCGCCCCTGGGGCGATAACGGTGCCGATATCGCGGCCGTCGAGCACGG
This sequence comes from uncultured Alphaproteobacteria bacterium, assembly GCA_963831165.1. GTDB lineage: Bacteria > Pseudomonadota > Alphaproteobacteria > Rhizobiales > Xanthobacteraceae > BOG-931. The sequence goes on along the minus strand of CAWHPC010000020.1, from coordinate 370,678 downwards.
CGCCCGGCGGCTTGGTCGCGAATTGACGCTGAAAATTCATCAGCGCTTGGCGCACCTCCGGGATCGCCGCGACCACCGAAGCGGCTTCGGTAATCGGCTGCGCTTTTAACGATTTTTCATGGAACTTGGTCGGATCGAGCGCGACTGCCGCGGCGATGGCGCGGCCGGTATCGTCCGGGGAATAGCCGGCCTCGAGCACAGCTTTGGCTACCGCCCGGTAGATCAGACCGGTGTCGAGGTGATGCAGGCCGTACACATCCGCAATCTGTTTGGCGATCGTACCCTTGCCCGAGGCGGCCGGTCCGTCGATGGCAATGATCATTGTCTCTCCCGATTCCTCGCGTCGGCGCGGCGAGCCGCAAGACCGTTGTGCCTCAGCCGGGAAGTTGATAGATCAAAGGGCGGGACGAAAGATTGCGCAAGCACGAACAGCGACATCGCGAGCATTGCGTCCCGCAACCCCGAGATGGTTCGATAGTACAGCAGTTTCGTCCGCTGCGCGGGCTCGATTTATCAGCGATGACAATATTTGCGCTCACGAATCTTCGCGCCGCCCACCACAGTTTGCTGTTTGTCAAACATTGATATCGATCTGGTCGAGGAACGGGTATCGATGCGATTAGGCAGACGGTTAAAGAACCAACCCTGGGTGCAAAAAGCAGTCGGCGTGGTGGCTGCGGAGTATCTCCGTCTGGTTTGGACCACAAGCCGCTTCACGATGGAGCCTGCCGAACCCTATCGCCTTTATGAGTTGCAGCAGCCGGTGATCATCGCAATGTGGCATGGTCAGCATTTCCTGTTGCCGTTCCTCCGCCGGCAATACCGGTTTAGGGTGTTGATCTCCCGGCACAGCGACGGCGAGATCAATGCGATCGCCGCCGAGCGGCTCGGCGTCGGCACGGTTCGCGGCTCCGGCGATCATGGGACTCGTTTCCATATCAAGGGCGGCGTTGCCGGATTCAAGGCCATGCTGGAATCGCTCGAGGAGGGCTGGAATATGGCGCTGACCGCCGACGTGCCGAAGGTTTCACGTGTTGCCGGCCGCGGCATCATCAAGCTTGCGCAAGAGTCGGGGCGATCGATTTTTCCTGTCGCCTTAGCGACCAGCCGCCGCATCACACTCAACAACTGGGATCGTTCCGAAATCAATTTGCCGTTCAGCTGCGGTGGGATTGTCGTCGGCGAACCGGTTCGAGTTCCCAAAGATGCAGACACGAATGTGCTGCAACAAGCCCGCGCCACGCTTGAAAACGCGCTCAATGCAGCAACCGAACGAGCTCATGCCATCGCCGATCGTCGGTCTTGAGATGCCGGCAATGGGAGGAGCGGCTTGAGATTGAGCGCCGGGTATGAATAGATGGCGGCGTTGGAAAGTGATATTTGATTTCAGTGAGTAACAGCGGCTGCGGGGAACGCGTTGGCAGTTATTGATGACGTTCGAGCGATCATCGCTAAATCGCTCAACATTCCCATCGAGCGGCTGACGGCCGATTCGCGTCTCGATGAACTCGGCGCGGAGTCGCTGGATGTGATCGAAATCGTTTTCGGTCTCGAGGAGAAGTTCGACATCACTATTCCCCTTAAGGCGGACGAAGCGACCCGTCTTACGACATCGGGCACAAGCGGTATTCAGGACAAGACCGGCCAGGAGATGCCTTTTTCCACCGTGGGCGATGTCGCGGACATCGTGCAAAAGCTGATCGCGGCAAAAGTGGCGCAATGAACCGGGTCGTCGTGACGGGAATCGGCGTCGTTACGCCGATTGGCAGCACCTGCGAGAAATTTTGGTCGGGGTTGGTCGAAGCCAGATCCGGTATTGGCCCGATCACAATCATACCAACTGATCGTTTGAATACGCGGATTGCCGCCCAAGTTCTCGATTTCGATCCGTCGCAGCATTTCGATCCGAGGCGACTGGGCCTGTTTGATCGCTTCTCGCAATTCGCGGTGGTCGCAGCGCGGGCCGCGGTCAAAGATGCACAATTGGAGCTTACCGAAGAGATCGCACTGCAGGCGGCGACAATCGTCGGCAACGGGGCCGGCGGGATGAATACCCTCGACGATTCCTACCTCAAACTCTACGGACAAAATGCGACGCGCGCACACCCGCTGTCGATTCCGCGCTTGATGATGAACGCTGCGTGCAGCCAGATTTCCATGGACCTCGGCCTTAAGGGCCCGACTTTTACGATCGCATCCGCATGCTCTTCCGGAACGCACGCGATCGGTCAGGCCTTCCAGATGGTGCGGACCGGGCAAACTCCGATCGCACTCGCCGGCGGCACCGAAGCCTGCATTACCGTCGGCACGATCAAGGGGTGGGAGGCGTTGCGCGTGCTCAGCACCGACACCTGCCGGCCGTTCTCAAGAACCCGGACGGGACTCGTGCTCGGCGAGGGCGCAGCGATGTTCGTGCTCGAGCCACGCGAGCGCGCCGTAGCGCGCGGCGCGCCGATCTATGCGGAGCTATTGGGCTTCGGCATGAGTGCCGACGCCGGCGACATTACCGCCATAGATCCGGATGGCGCCGCTCGTGCCATGCGTTCCGCCTTGACCGATGCCAAGGTTAATGCGGAGGACATCGATTACGTCAACGCACACGGCACCGGTACAGCGCTCAACGACAAAGGTGAAACGGCGGCGCTGCACAAAGCGTTCGGCGTAAACGCTGAGCAATTGGCGGTTTCATCGAGCAAAGGCGTACTCGGCCATAGTTTGGGTGCCGCGGGAGCGCTGGAGTTTGCTGCAACGGCGTTGGCGCTGCGCCATCAGACCATTCCGCCGACCGCTAACTTTGAAGAGGCCGATCCAGACTGCGACCTCGACTATGTGCCGAACACCGCGCGCAACGCCCCGATCGAGAAAGCTATGTCGAGTTCGTTTGCCTTTGGCGGATTGAATGCCGTGCTGGTGCTCGGCCGGACCTAGTCGCTTTAGCTTACACCAAGTCGGCCCCGAGTTCGCCCATCATCGGCGCAAAATTCGGAAAGCTCGTGGCGATGAAGCTTGCATCGTCGATCTTCACCGGCTGCTCGCTGGCTAGCCCCATCACCAGCGCGGCCATCGCAATGCGATGATCCATGTGCGTTACAACCAGTCCGCCGCCGGCGGCGCGCCCGCGACCGTGCACAATCAGATCGTCGCCATTGATTTCGACTTCAACGCCATTGCTGCGCAACATGTCGGCGGTCGCGTCGAGCCGATTGGACTCCTTCACACGCAATTCTTTGAGCCCCCGCATGTGAGTTACGCCCTCGGCGAACGAAGCGGCGATCGCCAGGATCGGATATTCGTCGATCATGGCCGGCGCACGCGAGGCAGGAACCTCGACGCCGCGCATTACGCTGGCCCGCACGCGTAAATCAGCGACCTCCTCGCCGCCTTCGTTGCGTGTTTCGAGTCGCTCGATCGCTGCGCCCATCTCCGTGAGCGTGGTCAAGAGACCAGTACGGAGCGGATTAAGCATCACGCCGTCGAGAATCACGTCAGAGCCCGGCGTAATCAACGCTGCCACCAGTGGAAACGCCGCGGAGGAAGGATCGGCGGGAACCATAAGCGGGTGCGGCGCAAGCTCGGGCTGGCCGACGAGGGTGATGCGGCGGCCGAGAGTGCCATGCGGTTTGATGCGCACATCTGCACCAAAGTGCGCCAGCATCTTTTCGGTATGATCGCGCGTCGCCTCGGCTTCGACAACCACTGTCTCACCCGGCGCCGCAAGACCCGCAAGGAGGACGGCTGATTTTAGCTGAGCGGACGGAACCGGCGGCTCGAACACGATTGGGATCGGCTCGCGCGCGCCTTTGAGCGTCAACGGCAAACGGCCGTCGGCGTCAACGACAGTGTGCGCGCCGATCCGCGCCAGAGGCTCGAGCACCCGCTGCATCGGGCGGCGACGGAGCGAAGCATCGCCGTCGAACGTCGCGATGATCGGGCAGCCCGCCACCGCTCCGAGCATGAGCCGGCATCCGGTCCCCGAGTTGCCGAAATCGAGTACGCCCCCGGGCGCGGCAAAGCCCGCGACGCCAACGCCGTGGACGCGCCATTGTCCCGCATCGAGCCTGTCAACCCGGGCTCCTAGCGCCGCTACGGCCTTGCCGGTGTTAAGTACGTCTCCACCTTCGAGCAATCCACTAATTCGAGTCTCGCCAACCGCGAGCGCACCGAGGATGAGTGCGCGATGCGAGATCGATTTGTCGCCTGGCACACGCACGCGGCCCTGCAGTGGGCCATGCCGGCGGGCGGTGAGTTCGGTTGTTTCGGCATGCATCGGGTAAAATCCACCGGACTCGCTCTGCGGCACCTGCCAAACTAGGTCCGGCAGCGCCTTTTCGCCTCTGGAGCCTTGAAGGAGATCAGTAGCACGATCCGCTATTGACAGGTCCCGCTTGACTAGCCAAGTGAAGCTCCCAAATCGAAGGATTTCGGCCGTGGCAAAAACGGAACTTGGCACTAAGCGTGTCTGTCCAGAGACCGGACGCAAGTTTTACGACCTCAATAAAGACCCGGTCATCTCGCCCTATACCGGCAAAGTCGTGCCGGTAGAGATGCCGACGGCACGGGCGCGGCCCGAGCAGGCACAACCGGCACCGGCGGCGCGCCCCGCGGTCGTCCCAGAGGAAGTCGCGGCTCCCGAGCCGCAGGAGGCCGAGTTTGTCTCGCTGGAAGAGGCAGACGCCGAGGCGCAGGGATCAAAGGCGCCGGTTGAGACCACCGAACCTGACATCGAAGAAGAAGTCGAAATAGACGAAAGCCTCGACGATGCCGCGTTCATCGAGGAGCAGGAAGAGGAGGATGCCGATGTCACCGATATCATCGGCGGCGACATCGAAAACGAGGAGGAAGGATAGTCAGGACTCAGCAATCTGTGTTCAGTAATCAGAGCGAAGTCATCCAAACGCCTGGTTGCCGATTACCGGTAGCTGTTCACTGATTGGGGCCATAGCTCAGTTGGGAGAGCGCTTGAATGGCATTCAAGAGGTCGGCGGTTCGACTCCGCCTGGCTCCACCATAACGTCCGGCTTTGCAGGCAAGCTTTTGGCAGCTACCGCGTCCGCGTGTCACTTCGACGCGCGGCCGTGTTATTCTTGGCTGGTCGCCACCCCGTTAGGGTTTGATCCGTAAGACGATTTGGAGGGCGGCGAAACCGGGTCGAATTGATGCAAGAGAGTTTGCTGGGCGCCAATGAAAAGCCGAGCGCGCAAGCGCCTTCGTCAAGCCGCTATCTGGCGTTGACGGTAGTTTTTGCGCTTATTGCGATCGTCGCGACGGCAGCGGCGCTCTACGTTTGGCATGGACAACGATCGGCAGTGGCCCAGCTCACCTTAGCACAGGCGCAAGCGCGCCGTACGGAGCAAACGTTTAAAGCGAGCGAAAGCACGATAGATTCGCTCGTCGCCAATCTTGCCGACCGCCTGGCGAACGCGAAGGCAATCCCTCCTCAAGAATTGCCAGCTCTTCTGGGCGACGTCGAAAGCGCCCTCGGAACGTTAGTAACAAAAACCAACAATGACCCGGAGGCGCGGCGCATCCAAGGGGCAATGTACATTCAGTTCTCGTCGACCTATCTGGCCCGCGGCAATACCCAGCTTGCCGTCGCCTGCGCGAAAAAAGGGAGCGATATTTTTCGCGCGCTCGCGGCCGCGGCACCAAATAATGACGAAATTCAAAGCAACGTCGGCTTGAGCTTGCAGAGATTGGGCGAGGCCCTTCGCGCCAATGGCGACATCAAGGGCGGCCTAGGCGCAGATCGTGAGAGCTTGGAAATTGCGCGGGCGCTCGCCAGCAAGGAACCCGGAAACAGGCAGTTTCGGACCGACGTCGTGCTCGCGTTGTGGCGGCTTGCGTCAGCTGGCGATGAGCCGCGGACGCGGCTGACCGAGGCCCTCAAGGTCCTTCAGAACCTGAAGCTCGCCGCCATGCTCACGCCAAGCCAGGAGGAATGGATTACCACGATTGAGGACGACCTTTCGCGAATGCCGTAATTCGCGTCGCCGCAACGTCATCATTCGTTGGTCTTCTTTTCGCGCGATTTTATGCTCAAGCTACGGCGATAACTAAAAAAATGTCTTTGACAAGGTCCAGGACGGAATGCAAGCAAGCGCACGATTCTGCGGGGGCGCAGAGGAGCAGGCCTATATGGCACACCGCATCGCTCATTGGATTCTCCTTGTAGCAACGCTTTCGGTTGCGCCGGCCGCATTTGCGCAGAGCGACAACCAACCTCCGCCTCCCGAGGGTCCCCCGCCTGGGCAGGAGATGCCGGGACAGGAGATGCAGCCGCCGCCAATGCAACAGCCGATGCAGCCCGGGCGATCGCCGCGGGGTGGCGGCGGAGGCGGACTCCGCGCAGCCTGCGGTCCGGAAATCGCCCGTCTTTGTCCTGGGGTGCCGCCTGGCGGAGGGCGGATCGTGCAGTGTCTGATGTCCCGTCGTGGTGCGCTGTCGCCAATGTGCGGCACCATGCTGGCCTCGAGGGGCGGCGGCAGGATGGGCGGCATGCCGCCTGGTTATGGTCCGCCACCCGGCTATGGTCCGCCGCCCGGTTATGGCCCGCCACCACGCGGCACCGCCCCGCCGCAGGGTTACGGCCCGCCGCCGCCACAGGGGTACGGACCGCCACCGCAATCCAACTACGCGCCGCCACCGCAAAGTTATCGGCCTCCGCCGCCGTCCACCTCTGCGTCGCCGCCGCCCGCGGCTTCTGGTCCGCCGCCGTCCGGCAATAGAGCCGCGTTCCAAGCATCGTGCGGTCCGGATGCGAAGCTGTTTTGCGCCGGGGTTCCACGGGAGAACCAGGGCGTCGTCAAATGCCTGTCCTCGCATCGCGCAGAATTGTCACAGACCTGCCAGATGTACCTGCAGACCGCGCGCGCCGAGCGAACAGGCACGCCACCGTCAGGGGCACCGGATATGCCTCCGCCCCCTCAGCCGCCCAGGGGTGGCCCACCGCCAGCCGCAGCGCCCGGCAATGAGTAGGAAATCCACCTTACCGTCAGCCCTGTAGTAACGTGCAGGAATGGCGGAACACCGATAACGCCTGCCGCACAATAACAAGCATTGCGGAACACGGTCGCTGGCGGCGAGCCGGCTTCGCACTGTTGATTGCGGGCCTGCTTGCCAGTTGTTCAGAACTCCGGCACCGTGACGAACGAAGTCACGCTGCAACAGGCGCCCGCCACCAGGAGCCAGGTGCTCGCTGTGATCCCGCAAGGCAGTGCAATCAAAGTCGGTGATTGCAGCAATGGTTGGTGCCGGGTGTCGTGGAACGGCTACAACGGTTACGTCCTGACGAAGTCCATACATCTTTCGGAGCGTGCGTTTCGCAGTACGCCGCAACCGGATCAGTCGCCGGACGAAAACGACGCCGATGAAGGAAACACGGCGCCCACCGACGACGGGGCGCCTCCGTCAAGTACTAACTAGTCCCGGCGCACCGATGGCCGGCCGGCGCCGCCCTCGCAGTGCGTCGATCGCAAGATATACGACTGGAGTCGTGTAGAGCGTAACGAATTGCGAGATGAACAGTCCGCCAACAATGGCGATGCCGAGCGGCTGTCGCAATTCGTGACCAGGGCCTGCTCCGAGCGCAAGCGGCAGCGCGCCAAACAGAGCGGCCATCGTGGTCATGACGATCGGACGCAGACGCAGCAACGCAGCCTGACGTATAGCTACGCTGGGAGGCAATCCCTCGCGGCGTTCCGCGTCGAGCGCAAAATCGACCATCATGATGGCGTTTTTCATGACGATCCCAACCACCAGAATGCAGGCGATTGCGGTAATCAGCGTGAAGTGCGTGTGAGTGATGAACATCGCGAGCAATGCGCCGAACGCCGCTGACGGCAGCGTCGACAGGATCGTCAACGGATGCGCGTAGCTCTCATAGAGCATGCCGAGAATGATGTAGACCGCGATGACGGCGGCGAGGAACAAGAACGGCTGTGCTTGAGTGTTCTGTTCGGCCAACCGCGCGATGCCGGCGAATTCCGCTTTAATGTCAGAAGGCATGCTGATTTGCGCTTGGGCGGCCCGGATTGCTGTTTCGGCTTGGCCGATGGAAACGCCGAGCGGGGTGTTGAACGATATCGCGATTGACGGCAGTTGGTTGAAGTGTCGAATCCATGTGGGCGAATGATTACGCCGGACGTCACTCACGACCTGCAGCGGCACGCCTTGGTCCAAATAAAGATTAGGCAGGGTCAGAGGATTGTCCCTGTATTGCGGCTGCACTTCCAAAACGAGATGTGAAAAGTAGCTCGGCTCGCGAATCCAGGACACTGGACGCTGGCCGAACCAGTCGTAAAGAACGTTGTCGATGCCGGCGACGGTCGTGCCCGCGTCCGCGGCGCGCGCGCGGTTTATGTTGACAGTCGCCCCGAGCCCGAACACCTCGTAGTTCCAAACGACGTCCGTCGCCTGCGGTAGGGACTTTATGCGCGCAAGCATGATTTTGCCCCACCGCACAAGCTCGTCCTGATTCAACGAACTTAGGACGTATTGGTAGCGGTTTGATGCTCCGCCTGTGCCGACGGTCACGTCCTGCACCGGGGTTAGAAGGGTTCGCATTCCGTTGACCTGAACCAACTTCTTGCGCAGGCGGCTTATGACGCGGTCAATCGGTTCCTTACGCACATCCAACGGTTTCAAGTTTGCCAGCATGGCGCCGATGCTGATGACGTGATCTCCGACATAGGACGCGACGTCGGCCACGGCCGGATCGGCCTTGATGATGTCTGCGGCTCGGCGTTGAAGCTCCGACATGGTCGCGAAGGAGACGTTGGGCAATGCAATCGTCGTTATGCGCAAGATGCCGGTGTCCTGGGTCGGCAGAAATCCTTTTGGTATTTTCAGATAAAGCCCGACCGTCGCTGCGGCGAGAATTGCCGCAAACGCAATGGTCAGCCAGTGGTGGCGCAGCGTCCAGGTCAGGCTGGTCGCGTAAAATGCAGTGCACCGCGCGATCGCCTTTTCAGATGCGCGGCCGAGAGGGCCATCTAGGCGGCCACCGCCTGCGGTGAGCAATTGACTGCACATCATCGGCGTCAGCGTGAGAGAAACCACGGCCGACGCCACGATAGCGGCGACCAAGGTCAGTCCGAATTCGCGAAACAGCCGACCAACTATATCCGGCATGAACAGGATGGGTATAAGTGCCGCGATCAGCGCAACGGTGATCGAGATCACCGTGAACCCCATTTGCCGCGTTCCCTTTAGAGCGGCGTTGACGGGCGTTTCTCCCGCATCGATCAGCCGCGTGATGTTCTCGATAATGATCACGGCATCGTCGATCACGAAGCCGATCGCGACCGTAAGCGCCATAAGCGAAATATTGTCGAGGCTGAAGTTGAGGAAATACATGGCCACAAGCGTGGCGGCGATCGCCACCGGTATGGTCACGCTGGGGATGAACGTCGTCCAAAAACGCCGCAGGAAAAGCGCGAGCACCATGACAACAAGGACGATGGCGACGGCGATTGTAAACTGGACGTCCACGACCGCGGCTCGGATGAGCAGCGTGCGGTTATAAACGACATGGATGTCGACGGAAGCGGGTATCCAATGGCGCAACTGTGGAATTGTCTTGAGGATTTCGTCGACCGTTTCCACGACGTTGGCGTCTGACTTTTTCAAAACGTAGAGAACGATGGCCGGCTTGCCGTTGAACCAGCCGGCACGGTTCTCGTTCGCCGTGGTATCCGAGATGTTGGCGATTTCCCGCAGATGTATTGGCGGACGGTCCGCCTGCTCCAGCACCACGTCCTGAAAGTCAGCCGCTTTGTAAAGCTGATCGTTGGCTACGATCGGAATTGAATGATATCCGTCGGTAAGCGAGCCTTTGGGCAGGTCAGCCGTAGCGTTCTTGACAAAGAAGCGCACCGTCTCAAGCGACAGTTTCATATCAGCAACCGCTTGAGGATTGACCTGGACACGCACGGCCGGGTGACCAGCGCCGCTGATGAAAACGCGGGCAACACCGTCAATTTGCGACAGCTTCTGGGCGATTATGGTGTCGGCAAAGGCGTAGAGATCGGGAATGCCGTAGGCGTCGGAGGTCAGGGCCAAAGCGGTAATGGGAAATCCATTGGGATTCGCTTTGAAGAATTTGGGTGGCTCTGGAAGCGTCGGCGGCAACATGGGGCCGGCAGCGTTGATAGCGGCTTGCACGGCTCCGGCCGCCGCATCAATTTCCGTATCCAGCCCGAATTCCAGCGTGATGCGCGATGCGTTGCCAATGCTGGATGATGTCGTTTCGGCCAAGCCGGAGATGAGACCGAGCTGGCGCTCCAGCGGCGCGGTCACTGCAGGGGCCATCGTGTCCGCGCTTGCGCCCGGAAGAAACGAGTCGACGGAGATCGTCGGCCGCTCCAGCAAGGGCAACGAAGCGATCGGCAGAAGCCGGTAGGCGACAATGCCCAAAAGGCCAATGGCGACGGTCAACAACACCGTCGCAACCGGCCGTCGGACGAAGGGCTCTGAAATATTCATCGTACAATCTCAGCTGCCGACGGTTTGACCGGAAGCAGAGGGCATTTGGCTTGACCCGGCCGAACCCGGCCGGGGCCGGCGGCGCAAACGCCGCTCAAGCCGTGCGAACGCAAGGTACACCACCGGCGTCGCATAGAGCGTCAGGAACTGCGACATCAACAGTCCACCAAGAACCGCAATGCCAAGCGGACGCCGCAGCTCCGACCCAGTGCCGGTACCGATGGCCAAGGGCAGCGCTCCTAACAGCGCGGCCATGGTGGTCATCATGATCGGACGAAAGCGCAGCATGCACGCCTGATAGATCGACGCTTCCGGCGTCAATCCTTCAGAGCGTTCGGCAGTCAACGCAAAATCGACCATCATGATGCCGTTCTTCTTCACGATGCCGATCAGCAAAATAATGCCGATGAGCGACACCAGATCGAGTTGCTGACCGAACAACATCAATGCCAGCAGCGCGCCGATGCCCGCCGACGGCAGCGTCGACAGAATCGTGATGGGATGGATGTAGCTTTCGTACAGAATGCCGAGCACGATATAGACCGCGATGATGGCTGCAGCGATAAGGATCGGTTCGCTTTTCAGCGATGAAGCGAATTCGGCCGCACTACCGACCAGACTCGTCGTAATCGTGTCGGGTATCCCGATCTCTTTCTGTGTCCGATCGAGGGTCTGCAATGCCTGCCCCAGCGAAACCCGGGCGGGCAGATTGAATGAGAGCGCGACTGCCGGGAATTGATCCTTTTGCATGATGGCCAGCGGCCCGACGCGCTTTTCCATCCGCGCCAAGGCGCCCAGCGGAACCTGCTGAGCCGGATTGCTGAAATCGCTGCTGACGCCGCTCGACGATTGCGCGGCGTTTGGCTGCAGCGCATCCGCTTTAGTCAGATAAAGGCTGTCGAGCGCTTCGGAGGTGTTGCGGTACTCGGGAATAACTTCAAGAATGACTTTGTACTGATAGGTTTGCGAATAGATTGTACTGATCTGGCGCTGCCCGAACGCATCGTAAAGGTCTGCGTCAACGGCCGACACGTTGAGGCCGAAACGCGCTGCGGCATCGCGATCGACCGTAATCATCATCTGCTGGCCGAGATTGTGCTGATCGGTCGCGACGTCGGCCAATTGGCGCTGCTTTTGCAGTGCCTGAAGGAGCGCATCCGAGCTATTCCGCAGCTCTTCTTCGTCCGGGCTTTGCAGGACATACTGGTATTGCGTTCGGGTAATGCGGGCATCGAGCTGGATGTCCTGCACCGATTGCAGATGCAGCGAAATATCCCGGACATCGGCAACGGCCGCGCTCAGCCGTGCCATAATATCGGCCGCCGAAGTCTGTCGGTGATCCGGGGTTCCGATGTCGATGTAAAGCCGTCCACTGTTGATGGTTGGATTTTCGTCGCTGACGCCGACAAAGCTGCTCACCGAAAGGACATCGGGGTCGCGGGCGACGATGGCGGCGATCCGCTGCTGCAGGGCCGACATGCTTTCGAACGAAATGTCCGGCGCCGCATCCGTCGTCCCGGCCAGGAGCCCGGTATCCTGTATCGGCACAAAACCTTTCGGAATGACAATGTACAGCCAGACACTCGCGAAGAACGTCAGTATCGTAAAGATAAGGGTTATTGCCTGGTGCCGTAGCGACCAGCGCAGCCCCCATTCGTAGACGCCGCGCATGGCGTCGAAGCCGCGCTCGCTGATCCGAAACAGCCGCCCGTGCTCGCCCGCTGTTTCCCGCTTCAGCAGTGTCGCGCACATCATGGGCGTCAGAATGAGCGACAATATACCGGAAATGATGATTGAGACCGAAAGGGTAATCGCAAATTCACGGAATAGTCGTCCGACCACGCCTCCCATCAGCAGCAGCGGAATGAAAACGGCGACCAGCGAGATGGTCAGCGAGACGATCGTGAACCCGATCTGCCGCGACCCCTTCAGAGCCGCTTGAAGCGGCCCGTCGCCAGCCTCGATATAGCGAACGATATTCTCGATCATGACGATCGCGTCATCGACGATAAAGCCGGACGAGATGCTGAGCGCCATGAGCGAAAGGTTGTCGAGGCTAAAGCCGACCGCCGCCATCACTCCAAACGTTGCGATCAGCGTCACCGGCAAGGTAACGCTTGGGATGAGCGTGGCCCAAAATTTTCGCAGGAAGATGAAAATCACCAAAATCACGAGCCCGACGGTCAGCGCGAGCGTCCACTGAACGTCGGCGACCGAAGCCCTAATTGTTGCAGTGCGGTCCGCCGCAATATCAAAGTTCAGCGCCCGCGGAGCAAACTTCTGCAGCGACGGAAGCAAGGCTTTGACGCCGTCAACAACCCGGATGATGTTGGACCCGGGCTGACGCTTCACATTGAGAATCAGAGCCGGCTTGCCGTTGTACCAAGCCGCGATTTGATCGTTTTCCAAACCGTCGAGCGTTTCGCCGATGTCCTTGAATTTGACCGGCGCGCCGTGCCGATAAGCGATGATGGCTTCGCGAAAAGCGGCGGCATCGAACATCTGATCGTTGGCGCCCACCTGAAAAGCATTCCGCGGACCTTCGATCGCCCCTTGCGGCATGGCCACCGAGGTCGCGGTGATGGCCTTGCGAACGTCTTCCAGCGACAAGCCAAGCGCGGCCAGCTGCCTCGGATTGGCCTGCAGCCGCACTGCCCGCGCCTGGCCGCCCTGCACCGAAACTTCTCCAACTCCCTCCACCTCCGAAAGCTTTGGAATGAGCGCCGTGGCCGCGAACTCGGTCATTGCGTACATCGGCATTGAATCGGACGTGAGCGCGATAACAAGCACCGGCATGTCGGCGGGATTGACTTGATGGTAGGTCGGCGGGAACGGCAGCTCGGTCATCGGCAGCCAGCCCGAGGCGGCATCGATCGCCGCTTGCACATCTGCGGAAGCTGCCGCAATCGGCCGTGTGAGCTTAAATTGCAGCGTGATCTCGCTCGTGCCGAACGAACTCGTCGACGTCATCGACGTCAGGCCCGGAATGCGACCGAAGCCTGACTCAAGCGGAGCGGAGATTGCCGATTGCACAATGTCCGGCGCGGCGCCCGGCCAACTGGTGACGACTTGAATGGTGGGAAATTCCACCGTTGGAAGCGCCGCCACCGACAGAAATCTATAACCCAGCAGTCCCATCAGAATGATGGCAACCACTAGCAAGGTCGTGGCGATCGGCCGATAAATAAATGGCGCAGAAACGTTCATTCTACGCGGGACACTCTGGATCCGTCGCCTGATCTCGGTGGAACAATCTCGACCCGGCTTCCCTGCGCCAACCGCGCATAGCCGTCGAGCACAATTTTTTCGTTGGCATCGAGGCCAGTATCAATCACCGCGGTGCCGCCGACTGTCTGGCGCACTCGTATCGGTCTGATGGCGACGATGTTGTCGGGTTGGATAACCCACACAAAATCGCCGCGCGGTCCGTGCCGGATCGCAGCAGTCGGTACCGTCAGACCATTGTCGCGCTGTTCCACGACGATCTTGCAATCAACGAAATCGCCGGGCCAGAGCTTGTACTGTTCGTTATTAAATTCGGCCTTTAGCTTGATCGTCCCGGTCGTCTGCTCAACCTCGACGTTGACTGTATGAACTTGGCCGTGGCCGAGCGGTGTAACCCCATTTTCGGCGTAAGCGGTGACCGGCAAGTTGACCAGTCCAAGCGAAACCTTGTTCCGCGCCAGTTCCTTTGCCGGCACGGTAATGATCACCGAGATCGGCTGCAGTTGGACCAATGTGACGAGGGTGGTGTTGTTGTCCTGAGCGCGAATGAGATTGCCGGGGTCGACGTTGCGAATGCCAATGCGCCCGTTGATCGGCGAGCGGATGTTTGTATAGGCGAGCTCAGCCTGCCAATATTTTATGTCCGCATCGTACTGAGCAATGTCCGCGGTGTATTGACCGACCAGCATCCGTTCCTGGTCGGTCTGCTTTTGCGTCGCAAAGTCGTGCTTAAGCAGTTCTTCGTCGCGCCACAGATTGGTTTTGGCATTCTCGAGCTGAGCGGTCGCGCGCTGTTTCTGTGCCTGGGCCTGTTCCAGCTTGGCCTGATAAACCGAAGGATCGATTAGAACGAGCGTATCGCCTTCTTTGACATCCTGCCCTTCCGCGAAGGGCATTTTCAAAATTACTCCGTCAACCTGAGCTTTGATATTGATGGTATAAAGCGCTTGAACCGTGCCAAGACCCGAGATGTAGACCGGCACACTTCCCTGATGCACCGTTGCAGCCACAACCGGCACCGGTTTGGCGTCGGCCGGAGTGTTTTCCGGAGAACGTCGTGGGCTGGTCAACGATGCTTGCTGACGCCTATCGCTGGTGGTTGCGGCCTGACCGCTCTCGACCGCCGGCAACTGCACACCCTCGCTCCATAGGTAAACACCACCGCACAGGAGGAGAGCCGCGACTACGATAAATATTATTTTCGTCCGCATCGTCTCACACCCGGTTCGAGCGATTTCCGGCGTCTCCTCTTTAAGCATCCAAAGACACAATTAGCCTTCCGAAGCTAATTAATATCCTGTTACCATCAGCGGTTGTTGCGCGGCCCAGCAGGCGCAACCGATTGCAATACTTGGCGACCACAAATCCGACTTCAGCGTGGCGAGCGTGCCGGCGGCGGCGGCTTGGTCGACGGCGCAGAGGTGGCGGACGGGGTCGCAGCGGGCGTTTGTGCAGCCGGCGCCGCCGGCGGGGCTCCGGCCGCCGCCAAGAGCTTCACATGCCCCGCCAGGTCGGCCATGGTCTGCTGCTCGGTCGCAAAGGCTGAAGCGTTCGCTATCCCCATAACCTCGATAAAGGTTCCCCCGGCATCGATAAAAGTCAGAACGCAACCGCGTCGCTGACCGTTATCTTGCGTGCCTTCGGCCGAAATGCGGATCGCCGGGTTGCCGTTGACCTGGACATCCTCGGTCTTGGGCTCCGCGTCCACAAAGCGCTTGATAAATCTCGCCGAGCCTACGGCGGCAAACGACTTCAAATCCTTGTAGTCTTCCTTGGCCGCAACCCTGACAACAACGATCGCGCGCCCGTTCGTCGCCTGAATCTGAATCTTCGGTGTCGCCGCCTTGGTTTGCCGCCACCCGTTCGGCACCGTGATCTCGACCGAGCTGTCGTCGCTTTTGATGGTAGTGTCGGCGCGGGCCGGAGCGGCAAACGCCACAATCCCGGCCAACGCCACCATGACGATACCCTTAGTGTCCATGACCCATCCTTGTGCGTGCTATGAAGCTCCACCGGCGCACGATCGGGTTGAATTCGCGTATCGCCCGGAGCAGCCAGTGATTGGCTATTAAAGTGCGGCTGCCCGATTCGTGTGGTCGGCTTGCTTAATTAATATACGCAGACCCCTTTTTCCCCACAATTGAAATGTTAAGATAACCCGCTCAGGCGAAGCTGGTGGCAACAATCTTGCTTGAGATGTCGGGGGCGGCAGTTCGCACTGCGGTTGAATTGAGTGCCGAGGGGGCTCTGCTTTTCGTCGCTACTTCAATCCCTTGTGGCCAAAGCGGTAAATCGTGACCGCGGTCACAGCGCCGCGCTCAAGTCACCGGTATTGGTGACGTAACGAAGCGGCCGAAAGATGGCTCAATTCGTTGGATTGTGGGACCAAAATTCGGAGGGAATTTACTGTCAGGTGTGGAACCTTGGCGTTCTTCTTCGGTTTGCAACGATCCGTTGAAAATTTTCGTGTGGATTCGCGTTAAACCCAACCTTGGCCCGGGTGGCGGGTGTGCAAGGTGAACAAGAAGCCTAACGGCCGACTCGGCAGAATGCCGATCCAACCGGTCCGACCAATGCGAGCGTGACATGGCTAGGAATCTAGTTTTTATGGTGCTCGACAGCTGTCGGTACGACAGCTTTACGCGAGCCTGTACGCCGCATTTCGACCGCTTTGGCGATGCGGAACAGCGCTGGTCCTACGCGTCGTGGACGGCGCCCTCGCATTATTCCTACCTGATGGGGTTGGTGCCGCATCAGTCGCCACAGGGCGTCTACGCTTCTGAAGTCTACAAGCAAGATTTCTCCGCGTGGATGGACCGCCTCGACATCCCGGACCTTGGCTTCCAGAGCTTCATCCCACAATTGTCGCTCCCTAAGCTGCTCAAGGAGCACGGTTATCGCACTATCGCGCGGGTTTCGATGCCGGTCCTTAACGGCTTCACTCTGATCAGCAAGTTTTTCGACGACTACAAGCTGATGCCGAATCACAACGACTTCAGCGGAATGGTCGATGAGATCGAGTTCAGGGCCGATCAGCCAACTTTCTATTTTCTTAACATCGGCGAGACGCATTACCCGTACATGCTCAAGGGTAGCGATCTGCCGCACATCTCAGGCGTGCATGGCGCCGCCAAGGCGCTGGCCGCTGGTGAGGATTCGGGGGGCCGTGTAGTCAACGGCAAGGACGACAGCTTTTTTGACGCGGACAAACTAGAATTCCTGCACTCGCAGCAGATCCGTTGCGTGGAATATGTGGACCAAGTTTTCGGCCGACTGCTGGCCAAAGCGCCACCCGACACGCACTTCATGATCATGGCCGATCATGGCGAAGCGTTCGGCGAAGGCGGCTATTTCGGCCATGGGCCGGTGATGCACGAAGCAGCGTTCGCGGTGCCGTTCCTGGAAGGAATTCGGCCTTCGTGAGCGAAGCGGCCGGCGCGGCGGCCGAACACAATTACGGAGCGAAGGTAATCACCGGTGGGGCGAATCTCGTCGCCACCCCGTAGCCTATTATAATACCCTTGCTGGACATTGCGCGCGGGCGTTAAACGGCGGTGGAAGATTAACGAGTTGGAGCATGGACAAGCGATCATTTCAGGTCATCGCGCTGGCGCCTGCGGGCGTTGCCGACGCGAGGCTTGTGCTCGCTGCCGACCGGGCCGGTTGCCTCGGCATCCTCAACGCCGAACTGGGACCGGTGCCTTATGCGGCTTTGGAGACGCTTAGCGGCCGCACCCGCGCGCCATACGGCCTAAAGGTCGCGGCGATAGACGACCAGGCCATGGCGAGACTTCGAAAGCTATGTGCCGACTGGACTCGGCTGGCTCGTCGTTGATGCCCCGCTCGCGCTCAGCCGGCCTGAGCTACTGCCGCGACTCGCAAGGTCCGGCCTGCGCGTCATCGTCGAAGTAACCGAATGGGACGACCGGTTGACCGCCTTGTACGGCTATCATGCGCTGCAAGTGAAAGGGCATGAAGCAGGAGGCGTCGTCGGCGAAGAAACGTCCTTCATCCTGCTGCAGAAGGCTTTGGATCGCCAAGCGACCCCGGTTTTTGTTCGCGGCGGTGTCGGCCTGCATGGTACCGCCGCGGTTCGCGCCACCGGTGCGGCGGGCGTCGTGCTCGACGATCAGCTCCTGCTGCTCAGGGAATCCTCGGTTGCGGCTGCCTTGCAGGCGCCGCTGAAGGATTTTACCGGTCTCGAAACCGGCCTGGTTTCAGCCGGCAACAGACAATGGCGCGTGTTCGACAAGCCCGGCTTTGTCCATCTCCGTCGGATGCGCCAGGCGCTTTCGGGAAGCTCGTCGGATGAGGGTACCGAGTTGCTAATCGGCGCTCTCGGCTGGAACGATCCGAACAGCCAAATTCTGCCGCTCGGTCAGGCCGCCGCCTTCGCGAAACCGTTTGCCGATCGGTTCTCAACCTTCGGACGACTGGCGCATGGGCTCCTGGCGGAAAGCGAGCGCCGTTTGACCGCAGCGGTTGAGCTTGATCCGCTTGGGGCGGGAGGTGGCGTCGCCACAAGACACGGGACCGAATTTCCGATCGTACAAGGTCCGATGACGCGGGTGACCGACGTTGCAGCCTTCGCGCAGGATGTTGGCGACGCGGGTGCGCTCCCACTCGTGGCGCTGGCGCTGATGCAGCCGGATACGGTCGAGAAAGTATTGAGCGAAACCGCCGAATGTCTCGGCGGGAAGCCCTGGGGCGTCGGCCTTTTGGGCTTCGCACCGCCGGAACTGATCGCCGCACAAGTGAAAGTCGCGCTGCGTCATGCGCCGCGTTTTGCCCTGATCGCCGGCGGCCGGCCGGAACAAGCCAGAGACCTCGAACAATCCGGAATTACCAGCTACCTGCACGTGCCCTCCCCGCGGCTTCTGACCATGTTCCTCGAGCGCGGCGCCCGCCGTTTCGTTTTCGAAGGTCGCGAATGCGGCGGCCACGTCGGGCCGTTGTCGAGCCTGGTCCTATGGGACGTAATGGTCTCGACGCTGCTACGCGTTCCTCCCGACCCGGCTCGCGACGCCGAAATTCAAGTGCTGTTTGCCGGCGGCATTCATGACGCGCGTTCCGCCGCGATCGTATCGGCCCTTGCCGCGCCGCTTGTCGAACGCGGCATGAAGATCGGTGTGCTGATGGGCACCGCCTATCTGTTCACGCAGGAGATCGTTCGTTCCGGCGCGGTCGTCCAGGAGTTCCAGAATGCCGCGATCGCCTGCGAACAAACCGTCACCCTGGAGACCGGTCCCGGCCACGCAAGTCGCGCGGTGATGACGGCGTTTGCCGAGGAGTTCTTGGCGCGCCGGCGCGCGCTCGAAGCCGAGAAGCTCACCGTCGACGCTATGCGCGACGAACTAGAAGGTCTGTCGCTCGGGCGGCTGCGGCTGGCTAGTAAAGGCCAGGAACGCGGCGGGGCGGATAACACGCTCCGCGAAGTCGCTCTCGACCGGCAGCGGCAGGCCGGCATGTACATGATCGGCCAGGTTGCGACGCTGCGCCGCGACGTCAAGACCGTGGCCGAGTTGCATCGTTCAATCAGCCTCGGGGCGCATGAGCTTCTGAAGGCCCGACTCGCTGAGACCTCGCCGCCTGTCGAAATTCGATCGCCTGCAGCGCGCCCGGCCGATATCGCAATCATCGGGCTTGCCGGCCTCTTTCCAAAGGCCGACAGCGTCGATGAACTCTGGGACAACATTCTCGATAAGGTCGAGGGTACAATTGAAATTCCTCGCGAGCGCTGGGATTGGCGGCTCTACTTCGACGAGGACCGTGCCTCTCCCGACCACATCTACGCGCGCTGGGGCGGCTTCCTGAATGACCTTCTGTTCGATCCGCTGCGCTATGGAATCCCGCCGCGCTCGGTGAAGGCGGTCGATCCGCTTCAATTGATGACGCTCGAAATCGTGCACCGATGCTTGGCGGATGCCGGCCTCGAGAATGCGACTGAAGTCCAAGAGCGCACGTCGGTTATTCTCGGCGCCAGCGGCGGCATCGGCGATGTTGGTGCGCAATATGCCATCCGCGCTGAAATGCCGCGCTTTCTCGGATCGCTGCCACCGAAAGCGGCAGAGCGGCTGCCGCAATGGACCGAGGACAGCTTTCCCGGAATTCTCCTCAACGTCGCAGCAGGACGCGCGGCCAACCGGTTCAACTTTGGCGGCGTGAATTACACCACCGACGCGGCATGCGCTTCGTCTTTGGCCGCCATCTACCAAGCCGTCCTCGAACTCGAAAGCCATCGCAGCGACGTGGTCGTGGCCGGCGGCGTCGACACCGTGCAAGGGCCGTTCAGCTATCTGTGTTTTAGCAAGACGCACGCTTTGTCGCCGCGCGGGCGCAGCCGCTCCTTCGACGCCGGGGCGGACGGCATCGTGATATCCGAGGGCATCGCCGTCGTCGCGCTCAAGCGCCTCGCTGACGCCGAACGTGATGGCGACCGGATCTACGCCGTCATTAAAGGTGTCGGCGGATCGAGCGATGGCCGGGCGAAATCGATGACGGCGCCGCATCCGGACGGTCAGATTCGCGCGCTGTCGCGAGCCTACGAAATGGCCGGTTACTCCCCGGCTTCGGTTGCCCTTTTCGAGGCGCACGGCACCGGCACCGTCGCGGGCGACACCGCCGAGCTGGAAACGGTTTCGCGGCTCCTCGCGCAATTTAAAGCGGCTCCCAACGACCATGCCATCGGATCGATCAAGGCTCTGATCGGCCATACCAAAGCCGCAGCCGGCATTGCCGGGCTGATCAAGGCTGCGCTGGCCTGTTATCACAAGGTTTTGCCGCCGCACGCCGACATCAACGCGCCCAACAAAAAACTCGCCGAGACCGATTCCACGCTTTATGTCGCTGACGAGGCGCAGCCTTGGTTGGCGCGCCCAGGACTGCCGCGGCGAGCGGCGGTGAGCGCGTTCGGGTTCGGCGGCACAAATTTCCACGTTACGCTGGAAGAGTATGACCAACCGCTTGATGCGGACGCCGACGAGGCGTCGCGCCAGAGCTGGTCGCGGGAGCTTTTGGTCTGGCGTGGCGCGGATCGCGCAAGCGCGGCTGCCGCTGTCCGGGAGACTGCCGATCGGCTGGCGGCAAGCGCTCAACCATTGTTACGGGACTTAGCCTACACGCTGTCCCGGAATGCGCCGAAGTCCGGTCTGACGGCAGTTTTGGTTGCAGGCACAAACGAAAAGGTCGCCGACCGCATTGCCGCGCTGGCTGCTCATCTAGAAGAGCCGAAAACGCCGCTGCCGCCCGCTAGCTTTTTCAGTGAAGCGCCGCTCATTGCCGGCGGCGGCAAGCTCGCACTCATCTTCCCCGGTCAGGGCGCGCAGTATGTCGGCATGATGCGCGAGCTTGCGGTCTTGTTTCCCGAGATGCGCGTCGTCTTGGAACGGGCCGACGCGACGCTCGCACCACGTATGTCCGAGAAGGGCATGCCCGGCGGCACTCTCAGCCGCGCCGTCTTCGCACGCGCCTTGTACGACGACGCGGCACGCACCGCGGCGACACAACGGCTGACGCAGACTGACATAGCCCAGCCTGCCCTCGGGACGATTGAGGCTGGATTGCTTGAAGTGCTCGAACGCCTTGGCGTACGTGCTGACATGGCGGCGGGCCATAGCTACGGCGAATTCGTCGCGCTTTACGCCGCGGGCGTCATGACGTTTGAAGAGCTTCTGATCGTGTCGGAAGCGCGCGGCCGCTTCATGATCGAAGCGGCGGCCGGCGGCGATCTTGGAACAATGGCCGCGGTCCGCGCCGATCGTGCGGCCGTCGAACGCGCCGTCGAGGGCGCGGCCGACGTTTGGGTCGCCAATCACAACGCACCGGCGCAGACCGTGCTGTCGGGAAGTAAAGCCGGTATCGCGGCGGCCGCAGCGCAACTCGAGCGCGCTGGCTTAACGAGCCAACCGATCCAAGTTGGCGCGGCTTTCCATTCGCCGATCGTTGCGCCTGCCGCCGATCCGTTGGCGGCACTGATCCGTAAGCTGCCATTAAAACCACCCGGCATCGCCGTCTATTCGAACCAGACTGCCAAGAGCTACCCGCGCGATGTGGAAGCGCTGCGTGAGGTGCTTTCACAGCATCTCGTCAGCCCGGTCCAATTCGTCGCCGAGATCGAGGCGATGTACGCCGACGGGGCGCGCGTTTTCCTGTCCGTGGGACCAAAGGGCGCTCAGGCGACAATGATCCGGCAAATTCTCGAGGGCAAACCCCATCGCGCCGTGGTCTGCGACGACGGTAGCGGCGGAATCAACGGATTGCTGCAAAGCGTCGGCGCGTTACTGGCCGAGGGCGCGGAGCTCGATCTCGCGCGGCTATGGCGCGGCCGCGATTGCCGGTCGCTCGGCGACTCACTGGCCGCTTCGCCGCGTTGCGACGCGCCGGCACCACACATGTGGCTGCTCAACGGCGGTGGCGCGCGCCCATACGGGGCGCCGCCGCTCCCGACCCTGACGCTCGAAGACGCCGCCGAGATGCAGAATGCGGCGGCGATGCCGCCGAAAGAAGTTACGCATGTTCCGACTAATGGTTCGCGCGGCGTGGGGTCACGCAGCACGCCGGTGCTCAAACGCCGGCCGGTGAGAGAGGAGAACAAAATTATGGCAGGCGACGAATCGGCCGGCGACCGCGAGGCCGCCCTGGTCGAATTCCAGACAACCATGCAACGGTTTCTGGAAACTCAGGAAAACATCATGCTCGCGTATCTTGGCGGCGAGCGCACGCCGCGCGGCGCGCGGCCGGTTTTGCAGCCGATGCCGCGCGCAGCGACCGCTCCAGTCACACCGCGTCCCGCGCCAGGTCCGCTCGGCAAACTTCGTCCCCAGATCAACGCTGCTGGCGGTGCGCCCACCGCTCCGCTTGCCGCGACGGCAAAGCCTGCCGCCGCGCTTGCACTGAACCAAACGACTGCGGCACCGCCGCGGGTGAATGGCGCACCGGCTCATAACACTGCGCCAATGAACGGTGCGGTCGTAAACGGCGCAGCCATGAACGGAGCCGGCTCGTTCGACCGGGCGGCACTTACCGACCATCTGATCAGTCTTGTGGAAGATCGGACTGGCTATCCGCGCGACATGCTCGGCATGGACCAAAACCTGGAAGCTGATCTCGGCATCGATTCCATCAAGCGGGTCGAGATCGTGGGTGCGCTGCTGAAGTGGTTGCCGGCTACGGTCCAGCCGAAAACGGCCGACCTCGGCGAACAGCTCAACGCGCAGAAGACGCTCAACGGCATCCTCGAACTGTTGTGGTCGAAGATTGGAAGCGAGGCGGGAGGGCCAGCACGCCCTTTTGATCTAACCGGGGCCGACGCGCCCGCGGCCAGGGCATGCGCCCGTCCGCCTCGGTTTCTCCTGGTGGCGCATGCCGAAGAATTGTCGCAGCCGGTGCCGACGACATTGCCGGCCGGCGTTTACGTCATCACCGACGACGGCGCAGGCGTGGCTGCGGCTTTAGCCGAGTTGGTCGCTGCCGCCGGTGGCCGGCCTAAAATCATCAAAGCCAATGCGTCCGCGGAATTCGGAGCCGAAGAAAAGGTCGCCGGCTTTATTCACGTGGCGCCATTCGGCGCGGCACCGATCACACTTGACGATCCTTCCGCCTGGCGCGCGAGCGTTCAAGCCAACGAACTGTTCCCGCATCAATTTGTCCGCCACGTCCGCAGCCTGCAAGCTAAAGGGCGCATCCTGCTGGTATCCGGCCTGGGCGGCACCTTTGGACGAGACGCATCGGGCGCGGAATTGCGCGTTTCTGGCGCCGGTCCGGCATTGGCGAAGACGCTGTATGAGGAATGGCCCGAAGTCGTAGCGAAGGCGATCGACCTGCCTCGCGATCGAAATCCGCGCGAACTAGCAGGACTGCTGTTTGGCGAACTTGCGGTCGCTGGCGGCCGCATGGAAGTCGGTTACCCGAACGGACAGCGCACAATCTTCCGAACCGAGAACGCCGAAATTCACACAACTTCCATGCCTCGCGACGCATTGCCCGATGGCGCAGTCGTCCTGGTGACCGGCGGTGGGCGCGGTATTACCGCCGAGGTTCTGCATCCGCTGGCGCGGGCCGGCGTCACGCTGGTGCTCGCCGGACGGACGCCTTTGCCTGGACCTGAGGATGCCGCGCTTGCCGGGCTTAAGACCGAAGCCGCCTTGCGATCGCATCTCATCGCACACGCCCGTAATTCAGGCCAGACGCTCCGGCCTCGCGACATCGAACAACACGTGCAAGCTATCCTGCGTAACCGCGAGATCAGCGCCAACATCGCGGCACTTCGTTCGGCTGGCTCTGAAGTCGTGTATCGGGTCGTTGACGTGCGCGATCCGGCGGCGGTCGCAACGCTGGTCGCCTCGATCTATGCTCGTCACGGCCGCATTGACGGCGTCATCCACGGCGCCGGCCTGATCGAAGACAAGCGGATCGTCGACAAGGACGCCGACAGCTGGCTCCGCGTGGTCGAGACCAAAGCGTTGAGCGCCTACAGCATCGCGCGGGCTTTAAAACCGGAAAGCTTGCGGTTCTTCGTCCTGTTCGGCTCGGTCGCCGGCCGCTACGGCAATTCCGGCCAGGCCGATTACGGCGCGGGCAACGAGCTCGTCAACCGTTTCGCCTGGCAGCTTCGGGCGCTGTGGCCGCATAACGGTCAAGATCGCCGTGCTCAATTGGGGCCCGTGGGCCGGCACCCGGCACGGCTCCGGCATGGTGTCCGACGAAACCAAGCGCAAGTTCGCAGCCCGTGGCGTCGATCTGGTCGAGCCAGACGGCGGCGCGCTGGCGTGCCGCGAAGAAATTCTTTACGGGCCGATCGGCGACGTCGAAATCGTGATTGGCGAGGGAGCGTGGGAACGACGCGAAGTGGATCAGAGCGCCATGCGGACATGGAACACAGCGGAAGCACCGCCTTCGCCATCAGCGCCGCAAGCCGGTGGTGAAGT
Source organism: uncultured Alphaproteobacteria bacterium (assembly GCA_963831165.1). GTDB lineage: Bacteria > Pseudomonadota > Alphaproteobacteria > Rhizobiales > Xanthobacteraceae > BOG-931. The sequence goes on along the minus strand of CAWHPC010000020.1, from coordinate 346,046 downwards.
CCGCGTCTAAGCTGACGCGCCGCTCGCGACGCATCAACCGAGGTTTGCGATGACCGATCCGGACCACAAAGATCGCGGCGGCGACATCGCCGTGATCGGGATTGGTTGTCTGTTCCCGGGCGCGGACGGGCCGGACCAGTTCTGGCGCATCGTCCGGGGCAAGCAGATCCAGATCGGCAGTCCACCGGCCGATTGGGGTGCCGAGCGTCATCTCAAGGCTACCGGTACGAGCCGCATCTCCACGGCGGCTGGCGGCTATCTCGGCGAACTTTACCGTTTCGATCCGGCGGAATTAGGCGTCATGCCGAATTCAGTCGATGGCGGCGAGCCGGACCAATTTCTCGCCCTGAAAGTTGCGCGCGACGCGCTTGCTGACGCCGGCTGTCTCGATAATTACGATCACATCAATACCGGCGTCATACTTGGGCACAGTTCCTGGCTGCACCGCGGCAGCGGCAACATGGTGCAGCACGGCGTCGTAGTCGATCAGACCGTGGAGCTTATCGGGCAATTGCTTCCGGACGCTCCGGCCGCGGCGCTCGAAAAGCTGCGCGCCGCCCTGGTGAAGCAGCTGCCGCCGTTCAATTCCGACATCGTGCCGGGCTTCGTCCCCAATGTCATGACCGGGCGCATAGCCAACCGGTTCGACCTGCGCGGTCCTAATTACATCATCGACGCCGCATGCGCTTCGTCGCTGCTCGCGGTCAAAGCGGCAATGGAGGAACTGCGCAGCGGGCGGAGCGACTTGATGCTGGCCGGCGGCGTCAACGGCTCAATTCCGTCGATCACGAACATGGTCTTCACCCAGATAGGGGCGTTATCGCCCCGTTCCGAAATCCGGCCGTTCGACACCGGCGCCGACGGAACGCTGTTGGCCGAGGGCGTCGGCATCATCGTATTGAAAAGGCTGGACGATGCGATGGCCGCCGGCGACCGAATCTATGCGGTGCTCAACGGCATCGGCCAATCGAGCGACGGCAAGGGCATGGGCATGCTTGCGCCGCGGCTCGAAGGCGAGATTTTGGCAATCCAGAGAGCCTACGAAGACGCCGGCTTCAAACCCAACGGCCTCGGGCTGATGGAGGCCCATGGGACCGGCATTCCGCTTGGCGACCGCACGGAAATCAGCGCACTACGCGAAGTCTTCGGTGAGCGCGAGGGCGATCTGCCGCGGATTGCGCTTGGTACGATAAAATCGCTGATCGGCCATTGCATTCCAGCGGCGGGCATAGCCGGTCTGATCAAGGCAGTGCTGGCGCTGCACTATCGCGTATTGCCGCCGACGATTTGCGACGAAGTCAGCCCGGCCATCGGCATCGATCAGACCAAATTTTATATCAATACTGAGAGCCGGCCATGGATCGCTTCGCGCAAGACGCGGCGGCGCGCCGGTGTTAACGCTTTCGGCTTCGGAGGCATTAACTCCCACGCTGTTCTGGAAGAGGCTCCGGAGCCTGATGATGGCGTTCGTCCGGCTTATCTCGCCGCCGAGCTGATTGTGCTGTCCGCGACCGATCCGGATCGGATGGTGGCCGTGATCGATACGTTGCGCAGCAGTCTCGCTGGGCCGCTGGCGCAGGAGCCGTTGGCCGCTATAGCGGCGGCGCTGGCCGTAAGCGACGTTACCGGGCCGGTTCGTTTGGCGATTGTCGCCGAAGACCTAGCTGATCTTTCCGCAAAGCTCGGCCGGGCGCGCGAACGCATCGCCGCCGGCAGCGCTCAGTTCCAGCTTCGCTCCGGCATTTATTGTTCCAACCAAGTCCGCGGCGGCAAGGTTGCCTTCGTCTTTCCGGGCGAAGGCTCCCAATACGAGGATATGCTCGGCGACATGCTCGAGGCGTTTCCGGAAGCGCGCCGATGGTTCGACTTCTGGGATGGACTTTACGACACCGAACACGACGACCGGCCGAGCGACGGCGTTTTTCCTGCGCCAACGGGCCTTAGCGCCGCAACCAAAGAACGGCTGGAAAAAAATCTGTTTGGCATCGAAATGGGCTCGGAATCTGCGTTTGTGGCGAGCCACGCTCTACACGCCGTCATGCAGCGACTGGGCGTTCGCCCGGACGTCGTGGTCGGCCACAGTAGCGGCGAGCACGTGGCGCTGGCGGCGGCAGGCGCGCTTGACTGGAAAGATTGGGACGATCTCGAAGTCCAGATCGGCGACCTCAAGCGGCTGTTTCACGCCATGCAGAGATCGAGCGAGATCGTAGGCGGAGCGCTGTTGACCGTCGGCGCGGTGCCGCGCGAACGGGTGATTGCGCTAGCCGATCGGGCCCAAATCTACGTCGCACTCGATAATTGCGAGCACCAAATGGTGCTTTACGGTCAGCGGTCGCAGCTCGATCCGATTGCGGCGCAGCTGGGCTCCGAAGGCGGTCTGTGCGCCTTTCTGCCGTTCAACCGGCCGTATCACACGCCGCTGTTTGCTCCGAACGCCGATCTCGAAGCCATTTATCGGAGCTTTGATTTCCGAACTCCGAAAATCCCGCTTTACTCCTGCGCCACCGCCGCCCCGATGCCATCCGCGCCGGACGAGATCCGCAAGCTCGTTGCCGGGCAATGGCGCAGCCGCGTACGGTTCACTGAAACGATCGAGCGGATGTATGCCGACGGCGTCCGCACCTTTGTCGAGATCGGTGCATCCGCGAACCTCACCGGCTTTATCGACAATGTGCTCCGCGGCAGGGACGCGCTGGCCGTGGCGCTCGACAGCCGGCGCCGCTCCAGCCTCATCCAGCTGCTGCACGCTTTGGGGCGCTTGTGGTCCGCAGGCGTCGCCGTTGACGTGCGTAGGCTTTTCGACGGCCGGCCAATCATCCCGGCGCGCCTCACCGGCGAACAGCCCAAGCGCCGGCGCGGGCGAGTGTATCCCAATGGCCTCCCTTACGTTGAAATCCCACCGCCCGTCATCGCGGAAATCCGCGCGGCGTTGTCGCTAGGGCAGCAAGCTGTCGCCGCAGAAGGACCCGGCGCGCCCGCGGCCGAAACTGCCAACCCGATCTATCCCTTCCTCGATCGCATCCTATCGCACGACGCAAACGCACTCGTAGCCGAATGCGATCTTGATCTTAGCCGCCACCCATTTCTCAGGCAGCATTGCTTATGCGCGAATGAAGTCTCGGATCTTGATCCCAATCTCACCGCACTGCCGATCGTACCGCTTGCCGTCAGCATGGAATTGCTGGCCGAAGTGGCCGTCGCTTCGGTCGGCGGCGGTCTCGTACCGATCCGGTTCGAGCAGCTGCGCGCGTACAATTGGATCGCCCTGGACGAAGGCTCGCGTACGGTCGGCCTGGAAGCACATCCGCTATCTAGCGCCGACGGCCTTGTCCGCGTAACCGCCCGAATTCGTGATGGCGCGGGCATGCCTTTCGTCGAGGCCGTTGTCGTATTGGCCGACGCCGCTCGTTCACCGGCCGCGTCAGGGCTATCAGTCCCGCCGCTAACCAAACCGCAAGCACCGATCTGGCCCAGCGACGAGCTCTATCGCACCGGGATGTTTCACGGGCCGCTGTATCACAGCATCGAGAGCTTGGCGGCGTGGGACGATAGCGGTTTGGATGCCGTTCTTGCAGACACACCGCTCCAGGGCTTCTTTCCCCCTGACAATCAGCCGGCCTTACTGCTGAACCCGATCCTTCTCGATGCAATCGGCCACGTGACCGCATTTTGGATTTGCCAGTATATCGGGCCCAACTTCAGCTGCTTTCCGTCGAGCATCGAGGCGATCGACCTCTATGATGCGGCCCGCGAGGACACGCGCGGCGGCTTCATTGCCGGCCGCCTCGCGTTCGAGCAATCGGAGACCGCGCCCTGGTATTTGAACGGCGAGTTCACTTGTCTCGCAGCTGACGGCGCACCGCTGTTTCACGCCGCTGGTTGGCGCGACCGGTTTTTCGAAATGCCGCAGAATTTTTGCCGCGCTCGCGGCCAGCCCCGCGAGGAGTTCTACGGCGATGAGGCGTCGCATTTGTTTGGCTCGCTTCCCGACGGCGCGCTCGTGTGGCGCGTGTCGGCATTTCCACCAAAGTTCTTCGAAATTGCCGGCGGAGTGTGGCGCCGCGTGCTGTCCCGCACGATCCTGTCGGCGGAAGAGCGCGAACACTTCCGGGCGCTACTCGCCGATCCCCAGAGAGCAGACGAATGGCTGGTCGGCCGATTGGCAATGAAAGAAGCCGCCCGCGCCTGGTTCGTGCGCTATCTCAATGCGCAAATCTTTCCCGCCGATCTGATCATCCGCACCACACCGGATGGCAAGCCCTATCTCGCCCCAGACGGTCTTGATGTCCTCAGCGAGCTTCCGGAAATCTCCGTCTCCCATGTCGAAGGCGAGGCCGTCGCCGTGGCGGCGCGGGCCGGCCAGCCCGTTGGCATCGATCGAGAAATGTTCGGCCGCGTTGCGCTGCAGGATTTGTTGGCAGGCGGCTTCAGCGCCGACGAACAGGCCCTTTTCGCCAACGGCGCCGGCAATCAAGAGGCCTCAGTATTACAGGCTTGGTGCGCGAAAGAAGCCGCAGCGAAATGCGTCGGCACCGGACTGAACGGCCAGCCGCGCTCGTTCGTTGTCAGTGCCATGGACGATCAACAGGGCTGGGCGCAGGTCATTGTTCCTGGGGATATCGCGCTGAACGTTTCGCTGGCGCTCGATGAACAATCGGTGCTGGCGGTGGCGTACGCGGATCAGTCGTAAGCGCAGCGCCTTTGCTGCGATCAATGTCCCTGCAGGATTTTGAATCCCTGCTCGAAGTCGAACTCGGTCCCGAGGCGGGCGCTAACGCCGCCCAGGAACCGGCCTTGGTTGTTGGTTCCGACAAACAGCCCGTGTTTGGTCGATAAAAGAGCAGCTACGCCGAGATCAGCCGGACTGCCGTTGCCGTCTTCGAGCACCCCGGTCCAATTTTCTCCGTCAGTGCTGGCCCACAACTGATAGCCGCCGACGACGTTCGCAGATTTGATTTCGAGACAGCGGTAGGGTTCCCACTGATATGTTCCGAGATAAAGCACGCCATCGTGGACGGCCAACGATCGAACCATGGCGTTGTAGAAGTCGCCAAGTCCCGGCCCAAGATGCGATAGCGGCACCTTCAATCCGTCGGCGCTAAAGCGCATTTGCCCGGCGATAAGGTCCCACCGCCCATTCCTATGAATGCGCCAAAGTTCTCCTGAAGCCGGCCCGACTTCGTGCGCGGCCTCGAAGCCAAAGCCGGTGATGCCAACCCCTACGTAAAGCGCGTTCTTGAATTCGGCCATGGCGCCGACGGCGAAGTTCTTGTTGAAGGCTCCGCCGCCGTCGACGATTACTGGAGACCACTCGAAGGGCGGCGCACCACGGGCTTCCGTTTGCCACACCTGGCAGCCTAGATCGGCGTTGGCGGTGCCGGCATAGAGCCGGCGCAATGCCGGGCGGACCGGATAAATCGCAAGGTTGGACGCATCGCCGAAACCGGGCTTGGCAGCCTCCAGCCAGTTTCCCTTGAGCGGATCGCTAGACGCATAAATCCTCGGCTCAGGCGGCAAGTTCCGGTCTAAGTAAGTGTCCGTTACTGTTCCTGCTGGAACGGCAAACAGCCATCCGTTCATTTCAACCAAAGAACGGAAGGAATAAACTCTCACATCGCCAAATCCCGGCTCGCTCACGGGCTCAAACGTCTCTCCGCCCTCCGAACGCAGGAGAATGGCGCCGGTTCGCGAATGGGTCGACACGTAAAGCGTCGGACCGCGGTCTGATTTTCCTTGAAACACACACATTGATCGATAGCCCGAGTCGCGCGGCACTTTTCCGGCAGCATCCGCGGCCCGCTCGCCGGGGAGGCGATCGGCAGGATGCAGGCGCGCCGCGCCATCCCGGGCGAGCTGGCGATCCGCTACGTGCGATCGCGGCTGCGGGTCGAGTAACGGCGACTCATAGACCGTGGCCCACGTCCCGTCCTTGACATTGTAACGAAGAATGCGCGGAGCATCCGATGGGGCAGCAGGATTGGCGCAGCTTGTGCCGACATAGATACTGCCGCGAAAATAGGCCATCGATCCAGCTGTACCGGAGGATTTGCGCCCAAGTCCGTCCGACGCGACGCACGCGAATTTGTCAGCCGATAGCAGGGTTCGCATTATCGATAGCCAAATTGCTTGGCTAGCTGGCGCGTCTCCGGCGAGAATGTCTCGCCGGGGCGCCATTCAAGTTCGCCGTCGAGACGAGGTTCCTTCGTTCTCGCCAATCGCTCGCGATCGAGCACCGGATTCTCCAAAAAATTTGGATCGTTGCCGAACTTTGCACCACGAGGTCCCGGCGTGGCATATGGCGAATTCTCGGGATGCATCATGGCTTCAACCGCCTCGGCATCGCTGCGCAGCCCAAGCCACTCGCAAACCTGTGGCAGGTACACGGACATTTGTCCCAACAACGACTCGCCCTTGATCCTCATATATTGACCGGCCGGCAGGTCGGCGGTCACGGCGACGGCGACCTTGTGGCTGACGCGCCAGATCCGCTCCGGGTCCAATTGAGCGCGACCGCGGGTCATGCGATCCAATCCCTTGAATTGAGACCGAAGCTTCATCAGCGATTCACCGGTGCTGCGCGGGTGGCGTGTGAGATGCAGGAGATTGGCGTTAGGAAAATTTTGCAACAGCCGGCCCATAGATTCGCGGTTGTAAGTCGTGGCCGGGCTTTTCTCTACGAGGATACGCGGCCCGACCAGTTCCTGGATGTGATCGAAGACCTTCCGGATAGGCCAATCCGAGCGCGCCATCGCCCATCGGCGCGCGTTGATGACTGAAGCTTCGGTCTGTTCGCCGTCGTGGAGATAGGCGAGCGTCCGCAGCAATCCATCAACGACCATCGCACCTCTAAAGGTTCCTCGCATGACGCCGCCGAGGTCGTCGGCGAAAAACATGTGCAATTCTGGAAGCCCGTAGCATTGCGGATGCTGACCCAACATGCCGCAGACCACCGAGGAAAACGAACGCGGCGGGGACAGAATGAAGAGAGGCTCAGGTGCTTTGTCCACCATGGCGATCAAATTTACGATCTCGTTGTCACGAACGACGTACCGGAACGTTGTCAGTTGAAGCAGTAATTTCTGAAGGATCGCCGCTATGCAACATCCCATGCTCGGCGCAGAAGGTCACTCGCGATGCCGGATTGAAATTCGATTACGCGGCGGGTGGGACGCATTACCATTGGAAAAGTATGCTCGCAAGTTCGCGAACGCTACGGACGCATCGGTGTTTCCGCACCACCCGCAACGCCTCGCCGATGCATCGTACCAAATTCCCTCCATCTATCTGCTATTGAACAGCCGTTAACGACGGACACCGCGCGGCGGCAAGTTCTATTAGCACGGCGGCGGTGCTCACGATTCCGCCAAAGTCGGGCAATAACGATTCCAGGTATCGGATGGTCAGGGGCCAAGAGCGCCTGTGGTCAATCAGAGGTATTCGGGGCGAGAAATTCGTACGGCGGTCGGCGGACCTCGATCGCTGCCGCGCTGAGTGAGGCAAACGTTCGCAAAGCCGCCCAGATATCTTAATGAATATTTCGTGCTATCGTTTGATATTGCCGTCGCAGCCGAGACCTTGTCGGTGTCTTGGCGAGGATAACAACGCTTTTTCCAAAGCCCTTTCCAGCATGTCCGAACCCGCATGACACGTCGCGCTGCCTTTTGGCCTCTCGTTATTGCCACCTTGATTGCCACCTTGCTCGCCGTATCAGCAGCCTTTGCTCAGACGGTCGGTTTTGCGCCATGGCAGGGCGGGATGGGAGATCTTCGTGTCACATGCAGCCGGGAGGTACGCCAGTTTTGCGCCGGCGTACCTCGCGGCGAAGGCCGTATTGTCCAGTGTTTAACGAGCTACCGCAGCCAATTGTCGCAAGCATGCAGCTCCAGCCTGAATGGCCCAGGACCGGCCCGTGGGAGCTACGGTGCTTATGCGTATGCCCCCAGTCACAATCCGAACGCCCATGGTCCCGATGGGCTCGTCCCAAATGCAAGCGATTATGCTCCTTCTGACTACGGCCCGGGCCCAAATTCCGATGATCCAGATGCCTACGTCCAGAGCCCAGGGCCAGATGGAAACCCAGGCGCTGAGTTACGCGACGATGGCCCTGCGAGCATGCCTCTGCTTCGCCAGGCCGGCCGGTACGCCACTGCGGCTTCGGCCGGTGCCGGCGACCCCGTTGGCTCCATCAGGACTAAGGACGGTCGCACCCGCACCTACGTGATTCACTACCCGGCCGGCTACGACGGTGGCAAAACCTATCCGCTGGTCTTGCTGTTTCACGGCGGCGGCGGTGCCGGCGCTCATATCCTTTCCCAGACCCGCTTCGCCGCCAAGGCCGATCAGAAGGGATTTATTGTCGTCGCTCCGGACGGCGTTGACAGTCACTGGAATGACGGCCGTGGGACGACCAATACTGGAATAGACGATGTCGGATTTGTGCGGCAGCTCATTGCCGATCTCAGGGCGCACCTCCCCATAGACCCGAAACGGATTTATGCCACCGGACTTTCCAACGGCGCGGTGTTCACCGAAAGACTTGGTTGCGAGCTCTCTGACACTCTTGCCGCCATTGGGACAACCGCAGGTCCGCTGCCGGCCAATCTGCTTTCGTCGTGCAAGCCCGGGCCAATTTCGATGGTCGGGATACAAGGAGACGCCGATCCAGGTATCCCGCTTGCCGGCGGCGAAATGGGCGGAGGCAGAGAGCAGGCAGTCGGAGGAATGGCTGCCTCCGCAGCGCAGACGATGAGAGTTTGGGCTAATGCCAACGGCTGCCACCTCACTCCCGCCGTCGCCAACATTCCGCCGAGCGTGAATGACGGCACGAGAGTAATAAAGTACTCATTTACCGGCTGCACGGCGGGTACGGGCGTGGTGTACTACGTGGTGCAGGGCATGGGGCATGGCTGGCCTCCCGCGCAAGGCGCGATGGCCATGCGCATCAATGGTCCCACCTCGCAGAACATAAGTGCGACCGACGTGATGTGGGCTTTCTTCAGCGCGCATCCGCGATGAGAGCCGGCCGGAGTTTGGCGCGGCATTGTATCTGCAGATGACGATGTCTTCCCGAAATTCGCACTTCAGCACCGGCGGCGTTTGGTCGGCATTGCTGTTTGTGCCGATGCTACTGCTTTGTCCGAGTGGTGCTTCCGCAGCGTCGACCAATCAGGGCTCTATTCTGGTTCAAGGACAGCAGCGCACATTTCTCATGTCCGCGCCGGGCGACACTGCGGGCGCTCCAACGCTTCCGATCGTGATCGTGCTACACGGCGGCCTGGGAAATGGGCGTCATGTTGCTGACCAGACCGGACTGATAAATTACGTGGACAAAGACAAGTTCATCGCCGTATTCCCTGACGGCAAGGATACTCATTGGAACGACGGCCGCAGCACAACGTCGTCCGGTCTGGACGACGTCGCATTCCTCCGCGAACTCATCACCAACATCGTGAAAAAATCCGCCGGCGATCCCAAACGTGTGTTCATCGCCGGAATTTCGAACGGCGGCATGATGGCGCTGCGTATGGGCTGCGATGCTGCCGACGTCGTTACTGCCATCGGTGCAGTGGCAGCCAATATGCCGGCCGATCTCGTCGACCGATGCCGTCCTACACGACCTGTGCCGGTGGTGCTTTTCAATGGCACTAAAGATCAAATCGTGCCGTGGTCCGGAGGACATGTCGCGACCTCAAAAGTGTATGACACGCCCGGCGGCGATGTCATATCCTCGATCGACACATTCGGCATGTGGTCGCGGCTCGACGGCTGTGGCGAGCAGACTATCGACACCATTCCCGGTACACACGTTAACCGGCATGCGAGCAAGGGCTGTCGATCCGGCTCCGAGGTGACGCTATACGCGATCGACGGCGGCGGGCATAATTGGCCGGGCCGCGTTCCACAGAGCAGGTTTGAACGCGCAATCGGTGGATTTGTGACGACCGAAATCAGCGCAACCGTACTGCTTATTCAATTCTTCCGCCAATACGGATTGTAACATTGGCCATCCCAGCTAACGCCGCGGCAGCGCAAACTCAGCTTACCGCGCTTCCACCGCCGATAATCGTCCTTGGTTCCCGCCCCGCCGCGACCGCCATGATTGGAGCCATGCTCGGCTGCAATCCGGCAGCTTTTGCATTTCCACAACTCAACCTTTTTATCGGCGACACGTTAGAGGGCGTGATAACCGGAACGGCGGATCAGGGGCCGACTCACATTCACGGCCTGCTTCGCGCACTCGCTTATCTATACGGCTGCGAACAGACAATAATTTCTGTGGGTATGGCGCGGCGCTGGGTTATGCGGCGACTGGCGTGGCCGACAAGCCAGATCTTCGACGAACTTAGGGCGCGGGTGGCGCCACGACGGCTGATCGACAAGAGCGCGATATACTCGCAAGACCCTCTGTGTTTAAAACGCATTCTGAAAACTTCGCCCAACGCCTATTTCGTTCACGTCGTCGAGCATCCGCTGACGCCGGGCGCGACGCCCGGCTCGGCCAAACAGGGCGGCGGCGTTCAAAGCGCGGGCGGTGAAATTCCACAGGATCAAATGCAATGGCTGCAAGCCCAACGGCGGATTTCCAAGGCTATGAGTGCCGCTGCGCCAGAGAAGCTTGCCGTCTTAAGGATGGAGAGCCTGCTCGCCGATCCGCACCGTGAAGTGTCGACCCTTTGCAAGCGCCTCGATCTTCCGCACGACGAGGCCGCTGTGGCGGAAATGCTCCATCCGGAAAATTCACCTTTCGCCGGCCCAGGCCCAGTCGGCGCTAGCCTTGGTGATGATCCGACGTTTCTGCACGATCCGACTTTTCCGCCGCCGAGCATTATTGGCGACACGGCTTCGGTACCGGTGGAAGGGCCCATGCTTCCGGAAGTTGCGGACGTCGCTTCCCGGTACGGCTACCACTGAGCCTTCGACGTTCGGCTTGCAGGCGATTTTGGCCGAGCTCGCTCCAGCGTCTTGAGTTCCTCCGTAAGGACGGTCATGAGCGAGCGGATGACCTGGATTTGATAGCGAACTTCCCCGGTCCTCGCTTCGATCTCTTCCGGCGTACTACTCGTATCCAAATCCTTGCCGCGCAGGTCGAAAAGGCTGGGATTGTGCAGAAAGTCCTGAATGTGTTGAAATCTGTCAGCTTGGTCCTGCACCGGGCGGATTCGTTGACCCGGCCTTGCGCGTGATCGCCCTGGCCTTGCCCGCGCTCCGCCTAAGTTTATTTCCTCCAGCTGCCCCACTATCGGTGACGGCAACGGTGTTCGGCTTGCTCTTTGTGTTGGTACCTCGGTACTGGACGGTCGCGCAGACGGTGCGCCGGCCAAAGGTTTTTTTTCGCGTTCTGCTACGGACCGGTTCGACGCTACCGGCCGCGCAACGGATGCGTTGTTCTTTGGCGGTTTGGATTTTGACCTGCTGCCGTTCCGCCGATCACGTTTCGCCATACGCCTCATTCTCCCGGCAATGCGGTTGCGGTTTCATCTAACAAACACGACGGTTGCCCGTTGCGCCAGCGGGCTTGCTGCGGCGAGCCGGCGGTGACGGGTTAGTCTCCTTTGGCTCGCCTCGGGCGTTCAATGCCACGAATTGTGCTTGGCGTGATCCAGGCTTGCTCAGCGGCCAGTCGACTAGGGTGTTTGGCAGATGTGTATTTCGCGGTCAATCATCCCGTACCCGATTTGCCATCGAGACCGGCGCAGGCGAGTGTGAAGAATGGATGAATCGGAAGTGCACCAATACCGCAACGATCGCGCCAGAATTGGAACCGAGTACTGCCTGTTTTTCCGGTTGCAATTGGCCGCAAGCAGTGGCACGCGGCGCTTTACGCCGCTAATAGTGCCAAAGTATTAAGTGAGCGAACTGGCTATGGTACACACGGCTGTAACCGCGTTTTTCGGGCCCGCACGCACCGGCGGCCGCGAGGAGGCTTTCAGTGTCGACTAAAGTTTTGATGATCGGTGTGGATGGCGCCACATTCAGTCTGCTCGATCCCCTCGTCGAGCAAGGTGTTATGCCATTCTTGAGCGGTCTGCTCGGCAGTTCCGTACGCGCGGATTTGATGTCCACCCGTCATCCGCTGACGCCGCAAGCGTGGACATCGATGATTACGGGCCGCAGCCCAGAGGCGCATGGCGTCTACGACTTCCTGCGACCAGCATTTCTGCCTGATGGCAGCGTTTTTCTGAAGCTCAACGACTATCGTGATAATCACTGCGAGACGATCTGGTCGATCGCCAACCGGCACAAACAGCGCGCGACGAGCCTCAACTTTTATGGGATGTCACCGGCGCCTGCGGTCGACGGCTATATCTTCGGCGGCTTCATCCCCTGGCGGCATCTGAAACAAGCAGTGTATCCCAAGTCGCTTTATGACGAGGTGCGCGCTCTGCCGAACTTCGACTATCGCAATCTTGGCATGGACCATACCGAGGAAAAGAAATGCGTGCAGGGGCTTCATCAAGGCGAGCACGAACCGTGGATTAAACTGCAGAACACGCGCGACCGGCATTGGTCCGAGCTGACCTGCCATCTGATGAAAAAGGATCGCACCGAACTCACCGCGCTGGTACTCGATGGCGCGGACAAGATGCAGCATTTGTTCTGGCGCTTCGTCGATCCCGACTTCGCGAAAAATGAGTCTGGCGACTGGCAAGCTCATATCCGCGACCTGGTGGTAGCCTTTTATCGCGGGCTGGACGAGAACATAAAAATGATGGTCGAGGCGGCGGGCTCCGACACCGACGTCCTCATCACGTCCGATCATGGCTTTGGACCAACCACTGAGATTTTCTACCTGAATGAATGGCTGGCGCGGCGGGGCTATTTGCGTTGGACCGATATCGCCGAAGATGATTCCGTCGGCCAGCTCGTCGGTGACACATTGAAGGACTATCTCGGCGCAATCGATTGGAAGAAGACGCTTGCATTTAGCCCAACCCCGAGCAGCAACGCGGTGTTTATCAAACGAGACAACGGATCGGGTGCGGGTGTAAAGGATGACGACTACCTGACGTTTGTCCTAAAAATGCAGAGCGAATTGCTGGCGTTCCGCGCTCCCGGCGACGACCGCCCCGTCGTAGTCAACGCCGATCTGAACAAGTTGCGCGGACGCAGTTTCGCCGGCCCCTGCCCGGACATCACGATCCGCCTCCGTGACGGCGGATTTGTCTCAACGCTTAAGTCACAAGAGGTGCTCAGCCAGCGCCCAAGCGCCGACGGCACGCATCGTCCTGCTGGGATATTCATCGGCTACGGTCCGAGCTTTCGCAAAGGCGTGCGCCTTGGCTCCATCAACATTCTCGATATCTCGCCGCTCATTCTCGCGCTGATGGGTATACCGGTTCCGAGCGACATGGAGGGCCATGTCCCGAGGGAAGCGCTTGTCGGCGATCGTCAAGTTAGCCGGGGTGCCGCGACCGCAGCACCTGACACGGACGCATCGGATCGGGCCGAGGCGACCGAGGAGGAGCGCGAAGCGCTCATGAGCCAACTCAAAGTCCTCGGCTATATGGACTGACCGCCGATTGCGCCAGCATATGACAACTTTGCTCAAACCGGGGAAATCGGCGGCGCCGCATCGTTTGCGGTGCATTTCCGAGGTGTAGAGTATGCCGAGCCTCGCCACCACGGAGGTAAAGCTCAACTACCTGCAATCCGGCGGCGGCGAGCCCTTGGTATTGATCCACGGTCTCGGCGCCAATCTGTCGTTCTGGTATTTCGGTGCGGCCCGGCTTCTCGCTCGAACGCGCGGTGTCTTGATGTACGATCTGCGCGGTCACGGCCGTAGCTCGATGCCCGCCGGCGGATATGGGCTGCACCACATGGTGCGGGACCTGATTGAGCTTCTCGATCTCCTGGGCATCGCTCGCGCCGACGTAGCCGGACATAGCTTCGGCGGACGTGTGGCAATGGCATTGGCGGCCCTGCATCCGGATCGGGTCCGCAATCTAGTCGTTGCCGATACCCAACTGGCCGCCCTGCAGCCGCCCGTCCGGCTCTCGGAGTGGGCACATTGGGGCTGGTGGAAGACGGAACTGGAAGGACAGGGCTTGATCAACCTGCCGACCGCCGAATCCATCATCGACCACCGTCTGCTGGTGAAACTTAGCCAAGCCCACGGCAACATAGCCAACGAAGGGCGCACGCGTATTTCGTTGCGCACAAGAGACATGGGCGACAGGGGTCTGGAGCGCTGGCAGCAGTTGCTGGCGCGCACCAGCGCCGACCGCGAATTCGAAGATGAAACGTTTCTGGTCCCGTCGACGCTGCGGTCAATCAATCACCCGACACTTTTAATGTTCGGAAAATTTTCGCACTGCCTGCCGACCGCGGAGCGGCTCCTGGATTTTCTGCCCGACGCGCGATTGATCGTCATTCCAGGCGCCGGACACTTTTTTCCGATGGTTAAACCAAGGTTCTTTGCTCGCGCGGTCGAAGCTTTCCTGGCCGGGCGAGAAGCCGTCAGGTCGCCACTGAGCGGACGCCGTCGCAGACGGCGCCTTGGCGCGAGACGCGTTTCGGTATAGCGAACGTCAAATGAGCACCGCGATTCAACTTCCGCCTGAACATGCGATTGGCTTCCAGCCGAAACCGGGCCTTGCCATGCGAAATTTCAAGCGCATCGCAGAACGGGGCTTCGGCGATGGCAGCAACAACTACGCCCACTCGATGGCCTGGTTCGAGGGCAAACTCTATGTCGGCACGACGCGGCAGAATTTGTGCATGCTGCGTCTACAAATGGCATACAAAACAATGCCGTTTTACACGTGGCCGGTCGAGTGCCCCGAAACCTTGGAAGGCCTCGACAAGACTGATCGTTGCGCGCAGATCTGGTGTTACGACCCGATCAGCAGTCAATGGGAGATGGTTTTTCGGTCGCCGCTCGTGAGAGGCGATGGCGGCCGCATGGTGGCCCGCGAGATGGGCTACCGCTCCATGGTGATTCTCCAGGGTGAGTCCGATCCCAAGCCTGCGCTCTATGTTGCCGCGTGGTCGCCCGGCAGTGCCCCCGGAGGCCACATTTTGCGGAGCTATGACGGACGGACGTTCGACTGCGTGACGCGGACGGGAATTCTCGAGCAACCGCTGTCGACGACGCGGAGCCTGACCGCTTTCGATGGTCGGATGTTCTTTTCCCCAACGGCGCGGCGGGCCGCAGACCGACCGGGCGGCCAGCAGAACACGGCGGGCATGCCTTATATCTTCGAAAGCCGCGATCCGGCTGCGCAGAATTGGACCATCGTAAATGAGGCCGGTTTCGGCGATCCGGGCAATCTCGGCATCTTTTCGCTCGTCGCTGATGAGGAGCGCCTGTATGCCGGCACCTTCAATCTGGCGGGCCTGCAAGTTTGGGCTAGCGACTGTCGCGGCACCCCTCCCTACAAATGGCACAAGATTCTTGACCGGGGCGCCGGTCGCGGGCCTCTCAATCAGATGGTCATGTCGATCTTTCGGTTCAAAGACGCGGTCTATGTCGGAACCGGAATCCAGGGCGGAGGCAATGACAGGGTAAACAAGGTCGGACCGGCCGCGGCCGAGCTCATTCGGATCAATTCGGACGATACTTGGGATTTGATCGTCGGCGAGCCTCGCGACGTTGATGGGAAACGGCGGGAGCCCCTCAGCGGCTTGCGCGCTGGTTTCGGCAACTTCTTCAATGGCTACATGTGGACGCTCGAGGCTCACGACGGCTGGCTGTATGCCGGCACTAACGATTGGAGCGTCATGCTGCGCTGGAGCACGCTGCGTGAGGCGCCGCGGAAAGTAGCGCGATACTTCAACCTCGTCGGTCCGGAATTTATTGTCGCCAATGCGAGCGGCGCTGAACTGTGGCGCAGCCGTGATGGCGAGAACTGGATGCCCGTCAACCGCCGCGGCTTCGACAATCCCTACAATCTCGGCATCAGAAATCTCGTCTCGACGCCATACGGACTGTTCGTCGGGACTGCTAATTTCTTCGGTCCGCGCGTCGCCGTCCAGCAAGGTTCCGAATGGGTCTACGAGGATAACCCGCGCGGCGGCCTGGAAATCTGGCTTGGCAATAACGGAGCGGCGGCTTGATCTGGCCGCTTCTCTTCATTGCCGCCGCACTCTTTGTTGTACTGTGGCTGCTGGCGCGGCGTCGCGGAGTTGCCCGCTGGCACACCGTTACCGTCAATGGCGTCGAGCGCCGTTATGTTCTGCGTACTTCGGACGAAGGCGCCGGCGGCAAGCCGCTTCTGCTGTGCTTCCACGGTGGCCGCGCTCGGGTTGAACTTTTGGCGCAGCGTTCGGGTATCGCTGAAGCGGGCCAGCGCCTAGGTTGCATAGTGGTCTTTCCTGAAGCAAAAGACGGCTGGATCGATTTACGGCCCGAGCGCGGCCACAGCCCGCGCGATCTGGATTTTGTCGATGCGCTCCTCGACTTGCTTATCAGCAACAATCAAGTGGATCCGGCGCGGATTTTCGCCCTCGGAATTTCCAACGGAGGGCAGTTTGTATTTCGGCTGGCGTGCGAACGTCCGCTGCGCTTTGCCGGTGTTGCGACGGCCTTGTCAAACTTGCCGGTTGCCGCCCTGTCATGGCGATCGGGTCCACCGGTTCCAATCGCAATGATATTCGCGAGGCGTGATCGCGTGATGCCTTGGGAGGGTGGCCGCTTGACGCGGCGTCCGGGACGCCGCTCCGGCGGCGAAGTCGTCTCCGCACGCGCAACAGTGCAGTTTTGGGTGCAGCGCAATGATGCCGAGCAAAAGTCGCAGCTTCGGCAATTCGTGAGCGCCGATCGCCCGATTGATATCGAGGATTACCGCGCTCGGCCGGATGGAGCTCCTGTCCGGTGCGTTACGGTTGGTAATTGGGGACATCGATGGCCGCGCTGGGGCCGAACGTTGTCCACGAGCTCGGCCGCCTTCAATGCAGCTGATGTTGTTGTTGAATTCTTTTCCGGACTCTCCCGGTCTAGTGAGAGCGTGCCGGCTTTTTCCAATGCAACCAGACCGTAATACGAATTCGCGATGTGCGGGCAGCCAATTTCATTCTTAAGGACGGATCGATGAAGACAGCGGAGGAGCGCGCAGCGATCGAGAGCAAGGTGATCGCGGTTGCAACCGAGACCATAGCGGATTGGGGGGTCGATATTCCTGGAGGAATTACCCGCGGAACCAAACTGGTGAAGGATTTGAACTTTGAATCGATGGATATTGTCCAGTTTGCTGTAGGGATCGAACGAGCTTTCGATCAAAACGGTCTGCCATTTGAAAAGCTTTTTATGAAAGACGGCGCCTACGTCGATGATATCAGCATCTCTGAGTTGACCGACTTTCTCTGCACCGAATTGGCGGCAGCATGACAGGCCGCACTCACACTGTACCCTAGTACTCCGCGTTGCTGCGGCGCTGGCGAACTTGTATGGTGCTGCTAATATTGCAGCTCCGGTAGGCCGGGGGCGAGCGCGAGGAGGAGACCGAGGAGCTTCAGAATGCGCATCACTCAAATTTCCGACCCGTTCGGTTCAACGATCGAAGGCACGCCGCAAGATAAGGTCAGTGACATCGACCCGAACACTGTGCGGGATTTGATCAAGACCCGCGGCACCGTCATATTCAGCGGATTTCGTACGCCGCTGTCGGAGTTCGAGCAGTACATTCGTCAGTTCGGCGACGATTTCATGAATTACCAGGGCGGTTCTTACGTCCGCCAGAAGGTCTCAGCCGACGACAAGCTGCTTTCGACGCGCTCAGCCATTGCCCGCGACAAGGAAGACTCGTTCGAGCTGCCCCTGCACGGAGAAATGTACTACACGAACTCACGGCCGGTAATGTTGTGGTTTTTCTGCGAAAGGCCGGCCGAAAGCGACGGCGAAACGACCGTCTGCGACGGCGCGCAGATCTACGATGCGCTGAGCAATGAATCGAAAGAGCTCCTGGCAAAGAAAAAATTGAAATATATCCGCCGTTACAAGGACGGCGAGTGGCAGCGAATCTACCAGACCGACGATTTGAACGAGGCCATCAGGTACTGCGCCGACAACGGGCTGAATGCTCACGTCGAGGATGGCCGTGTGCTCGCCACGGAGTATTTGGCTCCCGGCGTCATCAAAAGCCGTTGGGGCAACCACCTGGTATACATCAACAGCATGCTCCCGGTGCTGTGGCAGGAGCAACAATTCGGACGCTCGACCAGCCTTGTCCGTCTGGAAGATGGCTCCGAGATTCCACAGCACCTGGTTGACGAAGTCGTCGCTGCGCAGCAACGGCTGATCATACCGATGGCTTGGCAGCGGGGCGATTTTGCCGTGCTCGATAATACTCGCACGATGCACGGACGGCGGCCGTTCGCGGATCCGCAACGAGAAATATTCCTGCGAATGGTACGCGAAGTGGCCTTTTGAACCGTCACGCCAGGGGCGAAGCCATCAGTTTGCGCGGCGCCGCCGGCGCAACCGGCCGAGCGGCCTTGCACCCTCGCTACGACGTCTGGCTGGCATATCGACGTTCTCGTCATCCAGCGGCGATTCACCGCCTCGCTCAGCGCGCCGCAAAGCGGAAATAGACACCATCATGACTTGCACCTGCTTCGCCAGATGTTCGAGGTCTTCACCGGGCGCCTGCGCCTTCTCGATCAATGCGATCAACTCCGGGTGCTTTTCACCAAGTTCCGGCTGACGCAGAGCGGTCGCTCGATATTCTTCAATGGCTTCCGGATATTTTCCAAGCGTCGTTAGCACGTCGGCAATCCGCCGGTGTACAACGCCCGGTCGCCGGCTGTTGCGCAACGCCTGTTGTAGCACTCTGAGCGCCTCCTCGTGCTGTCCCAACTTCTCATGGCAATCCGCCATCATCATCGCTACCGAGGAAGGCGCTGACGATAACTTTTGCGCCTCCCTAAGCACCGCCAAGGCCTCCTGATGTTCGCCCATCTCTGTTAGGGCCGCGGCCAATGCAAGTCGGGGGGCAGCGTCATCAGGCGCAGCGCGAATCGAGCGATCAAACACCGAGCGCACCGAATTCAGTTCACCGTCCCGGAGATGCAATTGGCCAAGCCGATAAGCGGCACGCCATTTGTCCGGACGTGTATCCAATATTCTCTGCAATTCCACCTTCGCCGCCGCCTTGTCGCCGGAGCGTTCCAGCAAGCTTGCCAGCATCATTCGCGTCGCCACCTGCTGCGGGTTGTGCTTCAGTGCGTCCCGCAGCCGCTTAAGCGCTTCGCTGTGGTCGTCGTTTTGCGCAAAGATGCGGCTAATCCGCCGTTGCGCGATGCCGCTCGAGGGATCGAGCTCGCTGGCTTCCTCATAATGGTGCATCGCCGCGTCGACGTCGCCAAGCTCTTCGCGTACCCGCGCGATCAGAATTTTCGCCTTCGACGATTTCGGATCGAGCACCAGCGCCTCTTGGAAGCTTTGCAGTGCGGACTGCAGATCGTTCTCGTGGAAATAAATCCGCCCCAGGCCCAGATGCGCCGCGGCAGCTCCCGGGTTGGTCTCGAGGACCTCCGAGAATGCCGTGCGTGCAGCCTCCAGGTCGCCCGCTTTAAGACGATGAAACCCCTGGAGGAGTCTTTTGCGCAGCTGCGGGTTCGGTCCCGCGCCCGATCGCCGAACGGCGCCTGCCATCACAGAATGCTCCTTACGCATCCGTCATTTCAAACTGAAAATGTTGCAACTATAACGAACGCTTATTTTCAATCAAAGTAAAGGTCACCGAAACGGCAACATGACACCGCATTTCGCCCGAGCAGCTCTGTTAGCGCGCGTTTCTATAAACATCACGGTACCCATGACCACAATTCAACGGTTAGAAACCGCATGCATAACCGGAGATAAGCTTGACCGACTGTCATCTCCGGACCACTTATTTTGGCGTACCCGGACATAGCGCTACGCAAACTGGTCTCGACATTCGGTACTGACGCTTCCACCCGAATAACGCCACTGTCGCCGGCTGTGTCCCCAAAGGCTCCCGCTGGCTGGCGTTCCGTCATAGTGCCGAACAACCTGGTCGGTCGGTCAGGAGCCGAAGCTCCCTCGCGGATGATACCGCTGCTCCTGCTCCTCCCCGGGTTGGTGAAAATGGATTGTTGCTCGATCTTTGCCGCGCGTTGAAACGTGGCGCCATCTCGAGCCCGCTTTCTTCGATGCGTGATGCCGCCATCGACACTGTCCGCCGCAGCCGCAGCTATCGCGGTAACGCGGCCCACAATCTCGCGGTTGCTTTCGGACCATGGCCGCAGTCGGACCTGATCGCCGGGTTTGACGAGGGAGATGTCGCCTTGGGCGATTTCGATCTCGGCTTCAACGACCTTGGTATTGTCGATCCGCAGAAAGTTATCGCCGGCATTCAACCAGACGCCGGTGAGGAGTTGCGCATTGGGTGTCGTTACAAAGCCTGCGCCGGGCGCCCGGATAGCGGTGCGGTCCAACTGGCTTTCGTCATAGTCCAGCTGGCTGCGAAGGCGTTCGACCTCTGCCTGGGCCGCATCGTGCTTCAGGTCATTTGCCGTAACCTGCGCCAGCCGCGCTTCGGCATCCTCTAGATTTTTGCGCGTCAGCGCGACATCGCGCTGCTGAACTGTAGAGGACAAATGGGCCAGCACCTGCCCTGCGCTCACCCAATCGCCCTCACGTACTGTGACGTCCACAACCTCGCCGTCGGTTCCAGCTACTGCTTCGACGCGCTCAAGCGGCAGGATCTTGAATGGTCCGGCTGGGTCGTAAGAGGACGGCAGAAACATCACACCTATCAGCGTTACAGCAACAGCAATCCCAATCATCAGCCGCCGCTTCCGACCCCCGGGTGCGGCCGAGGATTTGGGCGTGATAGTGTGGGCCTGGCCGAGCATCGCCACCCGCAGCAAGCGAGCCTCTCGCGCCTGCTCATCGCGCCCCGCGACCCTCGCCTTGAAACGAAGCAGCCACGCGGCGAAGCTTGCTACGACTACGAGAAAGATCAGGGCGCCGAGCCCCTGCAGGTTTCGGGTAAGCAGCGTTCCCCAGATCGTCAGCAGTGCGAAGGCGACAACGACGAGCACGAGGATGCTGGTGACGGCGAAGATTGTTAGGAATTTCACTTCGCCGGGCTGGATACGAGGCGGGATCGGCCGTCCCCGCAGCTTGGCGTTAAGCACCATGAGCGCCTTCTGGCGCAGCAGAGGTTGCCGGAAAAAGGTGGCAAGCCAATTGTAGCCGTCACCCGGCAGCAAAGGCATCGCTGCGAACAGAAAGGCCCACAATCCAACCTGGGAGACGAGCAGCGCAAGATTTGCGAACCACGTTCCGTCCGGTCGATACGTGGCCCAAGCCAGCATGCCAAAAGCAAAATAGCTGAGCCGAGCTAAAAGCGGCGCGCCAAAAGCCCAAAGCTGCCCATTTCTGTGCAATCGCCCTATTGAGCTTCGATCCACGTAGAAGCGCGGGATAAAACCTAAGAAGAATCCCAAACCAAATTCGCGAACCGTGCCGCCGAACGCGCGAATGACAGCGCCCATAGATAACCGGGCACTGAGATTGATGATCAGTAAACTTAAAAGCAGGTGCACAACGAAGGAAAATTCTCCGAGCAGCCTGCGCAGGTCGACCGAAATGTCGGTCCAGTGCTTAAATGCCGTCAGCCCCGCCAGAAAGACCGCGGGGACCAGTACGATCGGGAAGTACCTGAGCGGCCAAAACAGCACCGCAATGACGGCTAGAAGCCGGTTCGGATCGAACAATCGAATTCTGGCCCGCCGCGGTTGCCGAGAGGGCGCCGCCTGTCCATAGGTCGCGGCGTCATTATCCACGCGCTTTCATCTCCGTAGCGAAAGTAGCCGAACTTTAGCCCACATGTGGTCGAATATATGGTGGCGAGGGAGGACCCGCCGGCAGTCGGGCACCTCGACGGAAGACCGCACTTTTGCTAGGCTTTTCCCGGCCAAAGAGATTGGCGGCCCTTCATATATCGCCGGCCTAGATTCGTACCTACGATGCTTTCTGATTCGGAGGTTTTGAGCCCTTCATGGTGTCTTCAGATTCGGGCCCGCTGACAACTGTTCACGACCCATCGAAACAAGCGCCCGACACATCATCGGGTTCGCGATACCGCTTTCGTTCCGATCTGGAGATTGTGCGTCCTGGCGAAGCCGAGATTGCCGACGCCGACGTGACCGTTGTCGACATCCGATCCGGCGAGCGGCACGTCTTGACTGCTGACGAATTCCGCCTGTGTCAGGCCGCTGACGGTATCAATACCCTCGCCGCCATCCGGCAGGCGTTTAATGCTGGCACAGGCCGCGATTTCCCGCATGGCAAGCTGTTCGCATTGTTTCGACGACTACGCAGCTTGGGATTGCTTGAGGAAAACGCGGCCGACAAACCAGACCCGCTTGCCACGGCTGCGGTCTCTCAGACCCCTACTCCTGCGGCGGCAAAGTCCGCCGGCACGCGACCATCCGAGAAGTCCGAGGAACCCACCGCAGTAAAGCCCGACAAGGCAGACGAGCGCAAAAACTTTGAGAACGTGGAATTCCTCGGCACGCCGGGCAGCGGCAAGGTGGGCGGCCGTGCGGCACGGCGGGGGGTGCGCCGCAGGCTGCATGGTGCGGGCCGCGTCGAAGAAGCAGGCGGCCGTCCGGCGGCTGACAATCGTGCTGCGTCTGCAGAGCCCGGCGGCCCGGCAGTTTCCGATGAATTACGGCGTTCCCGGGCGACGTTCGGTGGAAGGATCGAAGACGGTGCGCCCCGCCCAATGCCCGACGGAGATTCAGAAGCGGTCGGACTCGGTGGCGGAGCTTTGCAGAATTTTCGCTCGCGGCTCGCACGCAGAGATGCGGAAGATGCAGCAGCGAGCAAAGAACCGGCGCGTCTTTCGTTTTTCAACCCGAACTTCATCCTTGGCGTTCTCGCCGCGCTGACCTGGCCGCTGAAGTATCTCGTTCTGCCGCTTCTGCTCGTGGTCGCCGGCAGCGTGTGGCTTATGTACGACCAGCGCGAGATTCTCACCCATGACGTGAGGGGTTTCGACGCGTCAGTGGTGAGCCTCATCATCCTCGGTCTGGTGATTGCCAATTTCACCTCACGCCTGACGCAAGCGACATTGATCCGCGGCTTTGGCGGCGAGGTGAAGGAATTCGGAATAGCGCTCAGGTTTGGCATTCCGCGCTTTTTTGTTGATCTTGGCGGTATCTCTGCACTTGGCCGGCGCGGTCAGCTCTGGGCCCAGGGCGTGCCGTTGATTTGGCGTCTGGTGCTGTTCTGCGCTGGCACGGTGTTGTGGTTCTTGTTGCGGGAGGCGGCGCCGGCCTTATCGCATTTGGCGCTTGTTGTTGGCCAGATCGGACTACTCACGTTCCTCCTTTCCGCTTGGCCTTTACTGCCGTCGGATGGCTATCGCTGGCTGGCGACATATCTCGCCCGGCCGACACTGCGCGGGGATACCATTCGCGCAGCCACCGGCCGGTCTTCAGCTATAGTGGACAGCAACAAGACGGCGCGAAACCTGCTTTCTCCCGTCACCTGTTATGTTTTTGCTGTCGCGTTGGTAGGCGCGACAGCCGCGCTTTTGGCGCAAGCCTACTTTGACGTTGCAACGACCGGTCAGGTCGGGCTGCCCACTGCGGTTCTCCTCCTGGCAACCGGCATCGCGTTGGCGGCATCGGCCGTCGCGCTCTGGAGCTACGGGCGCGGCCGCGAAATCGAAGCGTTTGATTCCAACATCGCGCAGCAGTTGCGCGCAGACTGGCCCGGTCAGAGCGATGTTGCGAGCGGGCGGCCCACTAGTCTTGGCACGGTCGGTAAAGTGTTCTGGGCAGTGGTCACAGCTGCGCTGCTGGCGGTAGCATTCCTGCCCTATCGCTACCAGGCGGCGGGGACGTTCGAGATTCTACC
Source organism: uncultured Alphaproteobacteria bacterium (assembly GCA_963831165.1). Taxonomy (GTDB): domain Bacteria; phylum Pseudomonadota; class Alphaproteobacteria; order Rhizobiales; family Xanthobacteraceae; genus BOG-931. The sequence continues at coordinate 322,210 of CAWHPC010000020.1, read as the reverse complement.
CACGCAGCGAACCGTGGTGACAGTGCGCACCGCAGGCGAAATCGATCAGGTCGCGGTGCACGAAGGCGATTTGGTTGTGGCCAATCAGGTCCTTGCCAAGCTTTCAACGAAGGATCAGCAGCGAGACGTTTCTATCGCCAGCACGGAGTTGCAGCACGCCAAGGCGCAGCTCGCCCAGTTCGGCGGAGATAAGAAAACAGGTGGTGAGAAGGCAGCCGGCTCCGATCTTGAACGATCAATCGCCGACGCGATCGGTGATGAACCGGATACCGCGACCGCAAAAGATGACGTCACGGCGGCGAATTATACCAAGACCCAAGCTGAAAGCGCGGCACGAGCCGACGTCGAGCGTCTAACCCGCAAGCTTGCCTTCGCACGCGATCAACTCGCCGATACGACGGTACGCGCACCAACGGCCGGCCGTGTCATGACGCCGAATGTCAGCCTGCTGACGGGGACCTATCTGCACCGGGGCGCCGAACTACTGACGCTGGAAGATACCCACACGCTTCAAGCCGAGATCAGTCTTCCCGAGGCGGACGTGGGATTGGTCAAGGTTGGCGACAATGTGCGCTTGCGGCCTTGGGCGAATGAAGATCGCGAAATTGCCGGCAAGGTGACCAACATTGCTCCGGCGGCGCAGACAAAATCATACGGAACGATTGTCCGCGTCGGCGCATCGATTCCTAATCCGGAAGATTCGCTTCGGCCCGCCATGACCGGCTACGCCAAGATCGACGGCGAGGACATGCGCGTGTGGGAGGCTTTCCTCCGCAGAATCATCCGCATCGTCCGCGTCGAATTTTGGTCCTGGATTCCCTGAGTAGTTCTCTCCGGGTAGGACGGTTACCTGGGCGACATCACCAGCGGCGATCTCGTCGGGTCGCCGGCACCGCGGTTAGCAGCCGTTGGCCGGCAGGTTGCACGTCTTTAACGTGCCGGCGCACTCACACCACCTGGGATGCCTCGATATCGCCGCGGTCGAACGCGTATTGGCTGGAACTTCATCCTGACAGCTCCAGTTTTGGCATTTAGCTTCGTCGTCCCAGCGAACGGATACGGGGTATGGACAATGATTGAGCCAATAGGCCGCGTCGCCGTCGTAATGGATGCTGAGGCAGGTTTTGTCACTGGGCTTGAACGGCGGCATCGTTCGAAACGGAATTGAGTCGGCAACGGCCGGCGCGGCGAGCACGCACGTCGCCAACGGCACCGCAATTAACATCAACAAATGTCTGGCCTTCATTAAGCCCGACCTCTGGCTGGGAGCTTGTGCTTAGTCTATGTAACATTAACGTCGCTGGCCATTAGTGTCGCCGAGAATCTGCGACACCTGCACAGCACACGATACGACGAAGCGCACGTGAACATCCCAGCCACTCTCGGTCTCGTCCTCGCCGGCGGCCGCGCACGCCGCATGGCCGGCGACGACAAAGGGCGCATTCGCATCGGTGAAAAAACCATTCTTGAACGCGTCCTCGCCGCTCTCGCTCCTCAGTGCAGTCAAGTGATCCTCAACGCGAATGGCGATCCGAGCCGCTTCGCTGACACAGGTCTGCCTGTCGTCGCCGACAGCATCTCTGATTTTCAAGGCCCGCTTGCCGGGATCCTGGCCGGACTCGATTGGGCAGCCGATCATGCGCCGGAGATTGAATGGATCGTGAGCACGCCAAGCGACTGCCCGTTCCTGCCGCGGGACCTAGTCGCGCGTCTGCATCGCGCGCGCGTTGAGGACGGCAAACCGCTGGCCTGTGCGGCTTCGGCGCAACGGTGGCATCCGGTGGTCGGGCTGTGGCCGGCAACCCTGCGCGCAGATTTGCGGCATGCATTACTGAGCGAGGGGGTGCGCAAAGTCGACAGCTGGACCGCGCAGCGCGGCGTCGCCATAGCCACATGGCCGGCAACTCCGGTTGACCCGTTCTTCAACGTCAACACGGCTGAAGACGCGGCAGAGGCCAATCGCATTGCGGCGCAGCTGCAAAAATCGGAAACGCAGTAGGCCTCGATTTTAACCCCATAACCGTTGCGTAGCGATATCCGCGCCGGCACGAATGGCTTCGAATTTCTCCCATACTACCGTCGGGTGCACTTCGGTGTTGTACAGAGCCTGCGACGAGAACCCACAATCGGCGCCGGCGATGACGTTTTCCCGCCCCACCAGACACGCGAAGCGGATGATGCGTTCGGCAATGAGCTCGGGATGCTCCACTATATTGCTGGCATGAGTAATGACGCCGGGGACGAGAACCTTCCCGTCGGGGACTTTGACGCGCTCGAACGTCATAAGGCTCTCCGCTGTACTTTGCCTTCGGGGCGTCGAGGAGATGATGCGACCGCGGCAGGCTGCCAATGTGCGTCGTCTGTATGCGGTCGGTATTTTGCTGAAGCTGCACGGTGCGTTCTTCCCGGTGGTGCTATGATGCGGCGATCGGCAGCAGTGTCCTTCGTCAAAAGGCCGCGGCCAACATTTCGCCAGCTATGTTATGTTACTTTGCCGATGCGCGCACGGGAGGCGCCGAAGTATGTATCGACGTTTGATCGAGGTAGCGTTGCTCACCGGCCTAAGCATAGCGACGACCGGCACGCTTTTAGCGCAGCAGCCTCAGCAATCGCCGGCACAACCTTCGATTATAAACGACGTGGTAGACACGCCGGCGTCCGCGCAGCCGGCGAAGCCCAAACGAAAGCAAACGGCAGCTCCTGCGTTTGAGCACGATCCCGACCTCGACGCGTCCGATCAACTGGCGCCCTCGCAGATGATTCAGCCGATGCCGGGCGCGGTGGACGAACCAAGCCACACGGGCCGCTCGCGCGCCGCCAGCCGCGGAACAGACGCTGTCGGTGAACCTCGCGCGGCTGGTCGAATGACGCGGAACGCAACACCTTATGTCGTGACTTGCAGCGGCGTGTTCGGGCGCGAACTCGAGCCAAATCCAGCTCGCAAAAACCTTTCAATCCAGGAACGTCACCTTCGCGCAGGTCGATGGCGGCGCCGGCGCTAAGACCATGGCCAGTGTGGTGTTTGCGAAAGACCCTAAACGCCGTTTGGAGGTGTGGTGGTCGAGACCGACGAACCGCAGCGATACCCATCTCATCGTGATCAACGGGATGTCGGAATGGACTGCCCCGGGTGAACTCCGCCTCGGGCTAACGCTCGCGGAATTGGAACAACTGAATGGCAAACCATTCAAGTTATCGGGATTCGACAAAAACAATATCGCAACGTTGAGCAATTGGAACGGCGGCACACTCGCCTCGCCTGCCGGGGGTTGTAAGATCGGCATCAGTCTGCGCGCGGCGTCGACTGCCTCCGGCTCCGCAGTCGGTGCCTTGCCCGCCGACCGCGAATTTACTTCCGCCGACGTCGCACTGCGCGCGGTCAATCCGACGGTCAGTGAAATTCTTGTCGCGTATTAGGTCTTAGTGCTGAGACTTCTGGCCGTTTCCGGGAGGCTTACTTGAGCCACTCACAGCGTTTTCCTGCTCGGTGCGCATGGCCCTGACATCGCGCGCCATTTCGAGACAGGTGAGGAGCTCGGTGTAACTTGATTCTCCCCCCATGACCGATTCGTTCACGCAATGGGTTTTATCGGCGGGCGAGAAGCTCGGCCATTGTTTGACGATTTCGTCGCGGATCGCCTGCTCGCTGTCGAGACAGTTCTTTTTCTCCTGGGCGATGGCGGGATCATGAAAGGTAACGCCGCCTTGCTTGGCGATACCCTCGCACACCTGTTCCACGTTGAGTTTAGGAACGGTGTCGGCGTTACCCGCGACCGGCAGGATGAGTTGAAGGCCAACTGCCAGCGCCTTGGGCAAGATCATATCCGTGCTCCATTGTTCGGCAGCGGGAACTATAGCATTTCGATGCCCGGAACCAAAAAGCACTTGTCTGCCGCAGTGCGAAAAAGGATTGACTGTCAGCGATTGCCCCCGCTATGGCTGGGTTGCCGGGCCGGGGATAACGAATGCTGATCGCACCGCTTTTTAGCACGGCGCTGATGCTCGCCGTGGCCACCGATCCACTGCAGAATGCGCCCGGCAGTCTGAACTTGACAACGCAAGAGAAGATCGCAGCAACCGAACCGCTGGTGCATTCGGCTACCCAGTGTATCGTACGCACCGTCATCGCCGATCCCCGCTATGGTGGGAAAGCGGTCGGGAAACTTGGCGATTTGATCGTCGACTCGATGCCGTCCTGCCTGACTCCCGTCCGGGCGATGATCGACGCCTACGATCGATATTACGGCGAGGGCTCAGGCGAGGCGTTCTTCATGGGCCCCTACCTCGACGCCCTGCCCGAAGCGGTCGCGGCGGTGGCGAAAAAAGCCGCGCAGTAACTCAGCGGGTGCCGGTGGAGGTCGGCCCGATCACAGCGATGACGCGCATTTTAGTTGGATCGACCAGCACCACCTGGTCCTCCACCCTGGTGAATTTATAGAGCTTGGTCACCGGATTGTTGGCGAGGACGTCATCTGGGAGCGCGTAGAGCTCAATCATTGGCGGCACATCGGCTCCGACATTGGTCGCGAAATGGCTCGGCGCCACTTTGCTCTTGTCGTTGTGGACGGCTTGGTAGATTGCGCTCTTCTGTGCAGCGGTTAATTCGAGTTTCGGTGTCACGCCGTTTGCATTCACCACTTCATCGATATCGGTAGTTTGGGCGACAGCGACGTTGACGCTCGCGACAATGGCGACTGAGGTCGCACCCGCGAGCGCGAAGGCGATGATCCAATCGGAGATCTGCTTCATAGATTCCTCCATGTCCAAACATGCCGCGCTGCCACACGGCAGCGCGACTGCCTACGATCGACCCAAAACCCTCATCTGGGGATTGCCTGCACCGCGATGCCGGAGTTGGCATCGATCACTAGGATGCGGTCAGGCTCATAGATGTAACGGTATGGGGGGACTGACGTAACGATAGCGCCGCCAGCTACCGGCTGCGCAAACACTCCTGTTGGGGCCGGGGACGCCAGTGGAGCGGCGGCGGCGCCCGGTACGACGTCGTATAGCGGTGCCGGATGAGTTAATGCGACTCCCGGCGCCGCGACGACCTCAGTGTACCCGGGCTGAGCGATGGCGCGGACTGGCGGAGCAACTGGAGCGGCCGCAACCATTGGAGCGGGAACGACGCGTTCGCGCACGGTGGTTCGTGTCGTGGTCACGGTGCGTAGCGGACGGCCGGCAACATTGCGCCGGCGCACGGTCGTCGTTTGGACGGTAGTCCGTACGGTTTCGACCGTTTGGAGCGGGACGGTGGCCGGCGCCGGTTGCATCACCACGACGCCCGGCGGCGGCACCGCCACCGGCTCCTGCGCAATGAGCATCGAACCGGGCTGCTGAGCGATCATTGTCTCGACCGGTTGATTGGCGATAACCGACTGGGCGGACGCCAGAGATGCCCCGGCTATGAGCGCGGTGCCGAGAACCGTAAACCGGATACAATTCCTCATAGCGAGCTCCATAAGTATCTGGTGTATCTGCATGCTGTGGATGGAACAGCGCCTTAGGGCCCAACGCCCTCGCGCGGTGAGCGTTCCTGAGGAAGGCTTCGCCGGCTGGGGTAACCGGACGCGGCTCGTTCCGGCGCCGTAAAATTGACAGGCTCGCATCGCAGCAGCGCCATACTCTGTGGCGCGGCAAGATTTATGTCCCGGGGATTGTCAGAAATCGCACTCAATTGACCGCTGCAATTGCGGGGTGCAGTCTGTAGCGGAACCTCAAGAAGCAGAGTTGCGCATTCGGGCGCTGTCCGGCGCAGGAGGCAGATGCATGCTTGGCATCGACGACTTGTTTCAGTGGGAAAGGTTCGTAACGCCTACCTTCATCAAGGTTTTTTACTGGCTCGCCGTCGTTATTTCGATCCTGCTCGGTCTTGCCGGGGCAGTGTCCTCGCTCACGACCATGGCGTTCAATCCGTTTGTCGGGATGATCTTTCTCATCGCCAGCCTGCTCGGCGCTTGCATCGGCATTATCCTTTCGCGCATCGTCGCCGAATTCGTACTCATTGTGTTCCGCATCAACGAGCATCTCGGCGCGATTAGGAACCAGGGATCAGGATTCGGAAATCAGTAACCTCGATCAGCCTCAAGTTTGGTATCGGGTTTGCCTTGGTACCTAGTTTGCCTTGCAACCTAGTTTGCAAAACGAAAGTGCATGACATCGCCGTCCTGCACGACATAGTCCTTGCCCTCGAGCCGCATTTTGCCGGCATCTCGCGCGCCGCTTTCGCCGCCGCATGCCACGTAGTCGTCGTACGCGATGGTTTCCGCACGGATGAAGCCTTGCTCAAAATCGGTGTGAATGGCGCCTGCGGCCTGCGGCGCCCTGGTGCCGCGCGTTACCGTCCACGCGCGTGTCTCCTTTGGTCCGGCGGTAAAGAAGGTCACCAAAGAAAGGAGCGCATAGCCCGCGCGAATGAGGCGGTCGAGACCGGCCTCCTTAAGACCGACGGCGGATAGATATTCGCCGCGCTCTTCACGCGAAAGCACCGCGATCTCCGCTTCGATTTTCGCTGAGATCACGACGGCCGCCGCACCCTCTTCTTTCGCGCGTGATTCGACCTCGCGCGAAAAGGGGTTGCCGCTCGCCGCGGATGCCTCGTCGACGTTGCACACGTACAACACCGGCAGCGCGGTCAGGAGCCCTAACATGTGGAAAGCCCGCTCTTCTTCGGGCTTACGCTCGGTCAGCCGCGCGGGCTTGCCCTCGCGCAACAGCGCCAGCGCACGATCGATTAGATCGAGCGCCTCCTTGGCCTCCTTGTCGCCGCCCTTCGCTTTTTTAGCGAGACCATCCGCCCGCCGTTCCAAACTGTCGAGATCGGCCAGCATCAGCTCGGTCTCCACGGTCTCAATATCGGCGATGGGGTCAATGCGGCCTTCGACGTGGGTTACATCGGTATCTTCGAAGCAGCGCACCACGTGAGCGATCGCGTCAACTTCGCGGATGTTGGCCAGGAATTGGTTGCCGAGCCCTTCCCCTTTCGAAGCACCGCGAACGAGGCCGGCGATATCAACGAAAGTCAGCCGCGTCGGAACGATGGCGGCCGACTTGGCGAGTGCAGCAAGCATATCCAGCCGTGGATCCGGTACAGCGACCTCGCCCACATTCGGCTCGATAGTGCAAAAAGGATAATTCGCCGCTTGCGCCGCGGCCGTCTCGGTCAGTGCGTTGAAGAGCGTCGACTTGCCGACATTCGGCAAGCCAACGATGCCGCATTTGAAGCCCATGGATGATTATTGCCCGTTAAGCGGTGGCTCACGCTCCAATTGATCGCCAAAACCTTTGGCGATCATGGCGAGGTGCACCTTGTTCTGAAAGCTCGCGTCTTCGCCGCGGACAAGAAAATCGACATTGTCGGCGAGAACGGGAACGATCGCCTCGACCCAGCCGCGCTCGCTCTTTGCAAAGTCGCTTAATACGTAATGCTCCACCATATCCTTATGGCCGGGGTGATCAACGCCGATGCGCACTCGCCGGTATTCATTGCCGATATGCTCACTGATCGAGCGCAATCCGTTGTGGCCGGCGATGCCGCCGCCGACTTTGACCCGGACCTTGCCAGGCGGCAGCTCGATTTCGTCGTGGAATACCGTGACGTCACCGGCCGGCAATTTATAGAACTGCGCCGCCTCGGCGACGGCGCGGCCCGATTCGTTCATGAAAGTCCCCGGTAGGAGCAGAAGCACCCGCTGGCCGTCGATAGGTCCCTCGCAGGCGACACCCTGAAAGCGCCGGCGCCACGGCCCGATGCCGTGGCGCTTCGCGATTTCCTCGACCGCCATGAAGCCAACGTTGTGGCGGTTGCCGACATAGCGCGCTCCCGGATTTCCCAACCCGACCAGGAGCAGCATCGGCTTCGTTCCGCGGCGCGGAACCTCACTTCTTCTCAGGCGCTGCGCCAGCGCCAGCCGCCGGAGCTGCAGCCGGCGCCGCGCCACCACCCGCCGCCGCGCCTTCGGCCGGCGCACCCGCGGTTGCCGCAGCCGCAGCCGCGGCAGCAGCGGCGGCGGCAGCTTCCGCCGCAGCCTTTATTTCTTCCGCATAGCCCGACGGTGGCACGACGGTAACGAGCGTAATGTCCCGGGCGCTCACCACACGCACGCCCTCCGGAAGCGTAATGTCGCTCAAGTGTTTAGAGTAGTTGATCTCGAGTCCGCTGACGTCGACCTCGATAGAGTTGGGGATGGCGTCGGCTCGACAGCGCACTTCAACCGTGTGGGTGACGATTGAAACTGTGCCGCCGCGTTTAACTCCAGGCGACTGGTCAGCGTTCCTGACGTGGACCGGGATGTTGACTCGGATTGTGGCGCCTTCGCCGAGCCGCATGAAATCCACGTGCAGCGGCAGATCGTGGATCGCGTCGAGCTGGAAATCCCGGGGAATGACACGGTGCTTTACGCCGTCGACCTCGAGGTCGTGAATCGTGGTGAGAAAATGACCGGCATAAATACGCTGGCGCAGTTCACTGTAATCGAGCGAGATCGGCAGCGGCGGCTTGCCATCGCCATAGATGATTCCCGGTACGCGGCCGGCGCGACGTTCTGCCCGGGCGGCCCCCTTGCCGGCCCGTGAACGTGCGGCCGCCTTAATCAAACTGACGGTCGCCATGATGTGTCCTCGTGTTTGAGCTCTGACTATCCGTTTGGATTGCCGCGGCGGCCTCCAGGGGTGCCAAAGGTCTCATAATACGCCGCGGTGGCGCGCTTATAGCGGCGCAGGTCGCGAAAAACAAGCAAAGCGCGCGAGGACTTAAACCCGTCAGAACCCGCCAGGATTAACCCCGGGAGAGGAAAAGTCCGTAGGATGAGCTCCCGGCGATGGAGTGTCGCGAGGATTAGCGTCCGGTGAGGCAGAGCCGGGAGGAGCCACCGCGGCAGGCCTCGCCTCAAGCGCCGCGATGCGGGCCTTGAGGGACTCATTCTCCTCGCGGGCCAGCCGGGCCATATCCTTAACGGCCTCGAATTCCTCGCGCTGGACGATATCGAGATCGCGGAGTATGCGCTCCGCCTGGCTCCGGAACAGCGTTTCAAATTCGCGTCGCACGCCTTGTGCAACACCGGCCGCGTCGTTCATCAACCGCGCAACTTCGTCGAAGAACCGGTTCGTCGTCTGCACCATGTTTGCCTCCCAGGAATCGGGATACAGCTGGCGTACGCTGATCGCCGGCCCGCCTTGTAATGTTCACACACAATGGCAATGGTGCGGCGCTATCGCAAGATGCCAGGCCGCATGACCGTCGCGGCTGCAAGCATCGCGTGACAAGGAAGCCCGATGCTCGTTGTGCCGATCCTGACCTATCCCGAGATCAATCCGGTGCTGATTTCCATCGGACCGTTTTCGGTGCGTTGGTATGCGCTGGCCTACATCGCCGGCATCCTTGCCGGCTGGTATTACGCCCGTATCATTATTGCGAGCAAGAGATTGTGGGGCGGACCGGCGCCGCTCACCGTCACCGACTTCGACGATTTCATTATCTGGATCACGGTCGGGATCATCTTCGGCGGCCGTATCGGCTACGTGCTGTTTTATAATCTCGGGTATTTCGCCGCTCGCCCGTTGGAGATTTTCGCGCTGTGGACTGGCGGCATGTCGTTCCACGGCGGCGTCATTGGCTGCATGGTCGTCACCATCCTGTTCGCGCTCCGCCGCGGCATTCCTGTCCTTTCGCTGGGCGATGTGACGCTGGCGGTCGCCCCGATTGGCCTCTTCCTTGGTCGTCTCGCCAACTTCATCAACGGCGAATTGTGGGGACGGCCAACCGACGTGCCTTGGGCGATGGTCTTTCCTTCAGGCGGGCCATTTCCGCGACATCCCAGCCAGCTCTATGAAGCGACCCTCGAAGGCTTGCTCCTTCTGGTCGTACTCGGCGTGATGGTGCGCCTCGGAGCGCTCAAGCGGCCGGGTCTCGTCACCGGAACCTTCGCAGTTGCCTACGGCATCGTGCGCATCTTCTGTGAATTCTTCCGCGAGCCCGACCCGCAGCTCGGCTTCCTGTGGGGCGGGCTGACGATGGGGATGCTGCTCTCGATTCCGCTGATATTGGCAGGTTTGGTCGCGCTTACTGTCGCCTTCGCCCGCCAACCGATCGTCAAAGATGGCTGATGAACATTCGCCGCTCGAAAGTGAAATCCGCCGATTGATCGCCGTCGCCGGACCAATGCCGCTTGCCGATTATATGCGGCTTGCTCTCACCCACCCGCAATACGGCTATTACATCGCCCGCGACCCGATTGGCGCCTCCGGGGATTTCATCACGGCACCTGAGATCAGCCAGATGTTCGGCGAGCTGATCGGCCTGTGGATGGCTGCGGTCTGGCAGCAGATGGGCTCGCCGGAAAACGTGCGCGTTATCGAGCTTGGGCCCGGGCATGGCACGTTGATGATCGACGCATTCCGGGCTGCGAAAATCGTTAAAGATTTCCAAGCCGCTGTCGTGCTGCATCTCGTCGAGATAAGCCCGAGACTGAAAGAGCAGCAGCAGAGCAGGTTGGAAGCTCTGAAAATCCCGATGTTGTGGCACAACGCGCTCTCCGATGTTCCCGGCGGTCCCAACATTATTGTCGCCAACGAATTCATCGATGCGCTGCCGGTTCACCAGGCGATCAAACAGACCGACGGCTGGCATGAGCGTGTCGTCCAAGTCGCTCCTGACGGCAGTCTGGTGTTAAGCGCCGCACGCAATCCGCTACCCCATTTCGACGCGACCTTACCCTGGAAGTTGCGGGCGTCGTCTCCAATCGACTCGATTTACGAATGGCGTCCAGAAGCGATCGCGATCGAAGTCGGCCGGCGCGTGCGCAGCGACGGCGCCGCCCTCATCATCGACTACGGCCACGCCCAGCATGGGCTCGGTGATACGTTGCAGGCCGTAGCCGCCCATTCCTTCCGCGAGCCGCTCCGCGCGCCGGGACAGTCCGACCTCACCGCACACGTCGATTTCATGGCGCTGGCGCAAACCGCGGAGATCACCGGCGCACGCATTCATGGCCCGGTTTCACAGCGCGACTTCCTCCGGCGACTCGGTGTTGAAAAGCGCGCGGCCGCGCTCAAGGCCCGCGCGCCGCGTGACAAGGGAAATGAGATCGAGCAGGCGCTCACGCGACTGACAGCCGTCGGACCGGGCGGCATGGGCGAACTGTTCAAGGTCCTTGCTATTACCGACCCCAAGCTCGGACCGCTGCCGGGATTTGAGCCCTAAAAGAGATGATAATCGAGGCCAAGACTTCTCGCTCAAGGGTATCCGCCACGGCTTCTTCACCCGGCAAGGCGGTGTTTCGGGCGGTCTCTATGCCAGCCTCAATGGCGGGATTGGCTCGCGCGACCGCGCCGCCGACGTCGCTGAAAATCGCGCGCGCATGGCGGCCGCTCTCGGCGTCACGCCGCAGAGCTTGCTGACCGCCTACCAGATCCACTCGCCGCAAGCCGTCGTCGTCGGGACAGCGTGGACGGTGGAGGCGCCCCCACGTGCGGACGGCATCGCCACCCGCACCGCCGGCGTTGCCATCGGCGTAACTACGGCCGATTGCGGTCCGGTCCTCTTCGCCGACCCCGCGGCCGGCGTCATCGGCGCGGCGCATGCCGGCTGGCGGGGCGCGCTGACTGGCATTGTGGAGGCGACCGTCGGCGCGATGGAGCAACTAGGTGCTGACCGCAGCCGCATTCATGCCGTGCTTGGCCCGATGATCAGGCAGCGCAACTACGAAGTCGGCTCCGATCTGATTTCCCGGTTCACTGCCGAGGATTCGAATAGCGGACGGTTTTTCATCGCCTCGCCGCGAGAGGGTCACGCAATGTTTGACTTGGCTGGCTATATCGGGATGCGGCTTGAGCGGGCCGGGGTCGGCCAGTTTGAGGATTTGGGGTTCTGCACCTATGCCGACCCTGCGCGATTTTTCAGCTTTCGCCGGTCGACCCACAACGCAGAGGCGGATTACGGCCGTCACGTTAACGCAATTGCGCTCGTATAAGCCGCCAACCGCGAACGCTTGAGAGCGGCGAAGCCGCAACCACTGCCTGCCATTCACCATTCGGTATTCCGCGGGGACAAGGTCCTGATTCAGGTTGCCACTGCGGCACCCGGCTTGTATCAGGTCCGCGTAATTGTGGCGCTCCGCAGGAGAGGGGAATGGCGAGCAACAACGGAGCTATCAGGCTCGTTGCCGGCAATTCCAACCCTGCACTCGCCGAGGGCATCGGCGCATATATCGGCATTCCGCTCACCAAGGCGCTGGTCCGCCGCTTCGCCGACATGGAAATCTTCGTCGAAATCCAGGAAAACGTGCGCGGCGCCGATGTTTTCGTTCTGCAGTCGACGTCGTTTCCGACGAACGACCACTTGATGGAGCTGCTGATCATCATCGACGCGCTACGCCGAGCGTCGGCGCGGCGCATCACCGCTGTTATCCCCTACTTCGGCTACGCCCGGCAGGACCGCAAGCCAGGGCCGCGCACGCCGATTTCCGCAAAGCTGGTCGCTAACCTTATCACCCGGGCCGGCGCGGACCGCGTGCTTACGGTCGATCTTCACGCCGGACAGATTCAGGGTTTCTTCGATATCCCCACGGACAACCTTTTCGCTGCCCCGGTGATGGTGCGCGACATCAAACAGCGCTTTAACCTCAATGACGTCATCGTCGTCTCGCCCGACGTTGGCGGCGTGGTTCGTGCCCGCGGGCTCGCTAAACGCATCAATGTGCCGCTTGCCATCATCGACAAAAGGCGCGAGCGCCCCGGCGAATCGGAAGTGGCGAATGTCATCGGCGAGGTCGACGGTCGTATCTGCATCCTGATCGACGATATCGTCGATTCCGGCGGCACGCTGCTGAACGCCGCCGATGCGCTTCTGGAAAAGCGCGCCAACGCCGTCTACGGCTACATTAGTCACGGCGTTCTGTCCGGGGGAGCGGTGGCCCGCGTCAACAAATCGAACCTGAAAGAGCTGGTGATCACCGACTCGATCCAGCCGACTGACGCCGTCAATGCCTCCGCGAATATTCGCGTGCTTTCAATCGCGACGCTGATTGGAGAAGCCATCAGCCGCACCGCAGCTGAGGAATCGGTGTCGAGCCTGTTCTTCGACTAGATACCCGCGGTCGCTGTTGCCTGCGCGGCAAAGCGATCAAGCCTCCGTCTCACGGGTACTGCGTGATTCGCGGGTACTCTCCGTTCAACGCAAGCCCAGGCCTTCCGCCCTCCCCCGAGTCAACTTGTCGCAGGACCGACTGTGGACGGTCATCTTTCCCGCATTGTGTCTCGGCGGCAAATCACTTCATGAGTGCCACAGGCAAAGCGCTCGCCGGTTCGAAATGGAGGCTTTGGCGTCGGAATCGAGCCGTTTATATTCGGCGCAGCCAAGTGATTCGCGATTTGAGTCAATCTGCTGGCCTGAGGTTGTTCCTGCGGCAAATCGCAGCTCGGCCTTTGGCGATGTCCAGTGGCGTGCGCATTTCCACCCCAACCGGAGCTGTGGAGACGGCATGTCCCTGACCGCAATTGCACAAGAGCCTCACGACAACCCCCTCGACGTGGTCGAGCATATGGCGGTCGGCAACAACTGGCCGTTCGAACGCGCCGGCGAGGACGAAGTCGCAATCGTCGTCACCGGCCGATGGACCAACTATCAGGTTTCATTCACCTGGATGGGTGAGATCGAGGCGCTGCATCTTGCCTGTGCTTTCGACATGCGCGTGCCGGAGCTGCGGCTGTCCGAGGTGCAGCAGCTCATTGCGTTGATCAACGAACAAATGTGGATCGGTCATTTCGACGTCTGGACACAGAACGGAGTGGTGATGTTCCGCCATGCGCTGCTGCTTTCCGGCGGCGGCTCCGCGTCGGATCGACAATGCGAGGCAGTGCTCGGCACCGCGCTCGATTCCTGTGAACGCTATTTCCCGGCGTTCCAGTTCGTGGTCTGGGCCGGCAAGTCCGCGCGCGAGGCGATGGACTCCGTCATGTTCGAGACCTCTGGCGAGGCCTAGCCCTTCGTTGTGCCGGCCGGCGAAGCAATAGGCCCGAAACCCGTAGCCAATGAGATTAGGGGCGACGGCTTCCGGCCTCGGCAATCGCGTAAACAGCGGCTATGGATTTAGCGCTCGCCGCTTCGCGACAATCCGGATTGACGGGAAAACACGCCGATGAGCGCCTCAAATCCTTCCGCTGGCCAGAGCCCCGATTTGCGCGACTTCCCCGGCTCACTCGTACTCGTGGGTGCCGGAAAAATGGGCAGCGCCCTGCTCGATGGCTGGCTTCGTTTCGGGCTCAATCCGGCGAACGTCGCGGTGATCGAGCCACACCCGTCGCCACAGATCGCCGCGCTTGCCGATCGCGGCGTGCGGCTCAATCCCGACATCCGCGGATTGCCCCGCGCCGCCGCCATCGTCATCGCGGTCAAGCCGCAAGTCGCCGCGGAAGTAGTTCCGGCCGCTGCGCCCATGGCCGCTCCATCCACGCTCGTCGTGTCAATCATGGCCGGGCGGACGCTCGACTTCCTTGCCGGTGCGCTCAGCATGCCCTGCGCCCTCGCGCGCGCCATGCCTAATACGCCTGCTGCGATTGGCCGCGGCATCACTGTCGCCGTGGCGCGCGGCGCCACCGAAAAGCAACGCGAGCTTGCCCACGGCCTTCTCGCGGCGACTGGCGCCGTCGAATGGGTCGAAGACGAAGCGCTGATGGATGCGGTGACGGCGGTGTCAGGCTCGGGACCGGCCTACGTGTTTCTGCTCGCGGAGGCGCTTGCGGAGGCCGCCATTGCGGCCGGCCTGCCGCCAGCTTTGGCGGAAAAACTGGCGCGGGAGACCGTCGCAGGTTCCGGAGAGTTACTCCACCGCTCGGGGCTCACGGCGGCAACGCTGCGGGAAAATGTCACCTCCCCGGGCGGCACCACTGCGGCTGCGCTCACGGTGCTGATGGGTCGGAACGGCCTGGTGCCGCTGATGAAGGAGGCGGTAGCTGCCGCAACGAAACGCTCTCGTGAGCTTGCCGGTTGACGCGATGCCTTGGAAGCATTGTCCTGGAGCGCTACATTGCTGTTAGTCACGCGTGTTGAGGAGTTCGGCCATGGCTCGCAGACCCACCCGCAAGGCCGCCGGCAAGTCCGCCCGAGGTGCTTCGGCCCGCGCCACTCCGCGTCGCCCTGCATCGGTGCCAACGAGCGATCGCGACAAGATCATTGCGGCCTTGCTGGCGCTCCTTGCCGACAAGACGTTTGAGACGATTGGTCTTGCCGATGTCGCCCGCCACGCCGGCCTGTCGCTTTCGCAGTCACGCGCCGAATTCGCATCCACCCTCGGGATCGTCGCTGCTTTCGTAAAGGCCACCGATCGCGCCGTGCTCGCCGAGGATCTGGGCGACATGGCCGAGGAACCCGAGCGCGAACGCCTATTCGACGTATTGATGCGCCGGCTGGAGACGCTGGCGCCACATCGCCAAGCGATTCGCTCGTTGGTGCGGTCAGCCCGCCGCAATCCGCCGCTCGCTTTGGCACTCAACCGGCTCGCGGTGCGCTCGCAGCAATGGATGCTGGCAGCGGCAGGCATCGGTTCCTCGGGCCCCCGCGGCCTGATCCGCGCCCAAGGGCTGGCGATGCTGTTTGCGTCCGTGCTTCGCACCTGGGTCGACGACGAAGACCCCGGCCAGGCGCGCACCATGGCTGCCCTTGACAGAGCGCTGGCGCGCGGCCAGCGCTTCGTCGGCTTCCTCGACGATCTCTGCTACATCCCCTCGCGCATCTGCCGGCTGCGTTCACGGCGGCGGCGCTCGCGCTACGAAGACGATTCCGAGGAATCCGCCGCGGCGTAAGACGCCGCGCACCCGATTCAACTGAACAGATTCCAGTCGAGAAAATTCCAGTCGAGAAAAGCAATCCAAATCCGCCTGCTGTGGGATAACGAGAAACCGGCGGGCTCGCGCGTGGAAACGGATTTTCGCCCTTGCTTGCAAGCGCTTAAACGTGTCAGCCGAATGCGTTTACCGCCTGTTATCGAAGGCCGCGCGAAGCAGAAAAGCTTTAACATGTCAGCAGGTTAGAATAACTAAAAACAACCTGTTTTTGATTGAAATCAATTTGCGCGGCGACTAGATAGAATAGTTGCGACTGATACCAACGCCGCGCCGGGATTCCAGGATGATCGTCTGTTCCTGCAACGTGTTCACGGATCATGATGTGCGGGGGACACTGTCCGGCGATGGAGCCATGCCACGCACAGCGGGTGAGGTTTATGGCTGCCTCGGTTGCAGCCCCCAATGCGGACGCTGCGCCAGGACCATTCGGCGCATCATGGATGAGGCGCTTGGCGGCGCAGAATCTTCGTGCTGCGGGGTCGGCGAACTCCCGTAGACCACGCTTTCGACCGTTCGCCACCGTTATCTCGAGGCCCCGCGCTTCATTTGGGCCATAGGCTGCTTAGCCTTTAATTGTTATAATTCAAAAGTGCGCACCTCCCGCGCCACGCCGATTCACCTGGCAGGAGCACCATCATGAAGGGCGAACCCGGAGTCATCGATTACTTGAACAAGGCGCTCCGGCATGAGCTGACTGCCATCAATCAGTACTGGCTGCATTATCGCCTGCTGGACAATTGGGGCTACAAGTCGCTGGCCAAGCAATGGCGCAAGGAATCAATCGAAGAGATGGAGCACGCCGACAAACTGGTCGAGCGCACCATCTTCCTCGACGGCTTTCCCAACATGCAGGTGCTTGATCCGCTGCACATCGGCCAGACGGTGAAAGAGGTACTCGACTGCGATCTCCGCGCGGAAATGCACGCTCGCGCGCTCTACGAGGAAGCGGCGACCCACTGTCATTCGGTGAAGGATTACGTCTCACGCGATCTGTTCGAAAAGCTGATGCATGACGAGGAGCATCACATCGATTTCCTCGAAACCCAGCTCGACCTCGTTGCCAAACTCGGCCTCGAGCTTTACGCGCAGCACCACATCGGCAAGCTTGACGAGAGCCACGACTGAAACGAAGTCGGGCTTTTGACCCGCCTCAGCGGAACACGAATCCCAACACACGATCGCGGGTACCTTCGTTGTCGCAATCCGCTCGATTCGACGTAAACCGCGCATAGTCCCGCGATAGACAGCTGTAAATCGCGATCGTTCCCGGCTGCTCGGAACGGAACACATAGCCGGCGACGCGCCGCCGCTCGGCGCCCTCCGCGACGCAGCGCCCGGTCTCGCTGAGAAAGCCGTTGCCTGATCGCGCCGCAAAGCATTCGTCCAGACGGACGCCGGAAGTTTGATTCGGCGGCGCCGTCATCACATAGCCAAGCTGGCGATCAAACGCATACGAGCGGCCGGCAGCGATCGGAGGACCGGTTGTCACCCACGTGCCGCCATTGGAGCTCGTCCATCGCGACACCGCGGTCCGCACCTGAGAGCGCTGCGGGGTTGGCGCAATCGCAATCGATGCTTCATGCATGACGAGATAGCGCTGCGTGAAATCCTGGCCGGGTGGGATGTAGGTGTAGGTCAGGAAGAAATGCCGCGCGATGTTGTTGAAGCCGTGCTCGGCCACCATGCTTGGATATGCATAGAGATCGCTGGACGCCGGACGCTTCCAATCGTTGGCGTCATAAAGGATGATCGGGTCCGAGACGGCGGCAAAGTGCAGCTTGTCCCTCGTGGCGGACAATTGCAGAGACGAAGCAGTGGTCGCCAGCAGCAGTACGGTATCCGCTTCGGTCCAGTACGCCGAACTCATGCCGACGGCTCCGCTCAGTGCTGCCGCCACACCTCCGAGACCGGGCGCGTTCCAGCCAGTGCCGCTCCACTTGGTCCACTTTCCCGGCGATGGATCGTTTCGCGGCGCTCGCGCTACGGTGTTTTTCCAATCGCGCAGACGCTGACAATACGCATACCAATATCCGTCATGACCATCGACGGCGGTGCAGTCACCCTCACCGCCCTGCCGCCCGGATGCCGGCCCCTCATCGGCGGTAATGATCTGACCGAGCACATTCCATGTCAGTCCGAGGTCATCGGAGCGGGCGATGGACATTGATTTATAGGTTTCACCCTCATGGTAATCGCAATGCTGCTCATTGTGAATCAGCCCATAGAGTGCGCCACGACCTTGCAAGACGGTCGTAAGCCAACGGCCGCACTCTGACGGACTACCTGCCGGCCCTGGTTCCAGCACGACTTTTGATCGCCCACCCAACGCGAACGGCGTTGCGCCATCGATCGCTACCGTCGTCGCGTTAGCGGCGAAGGCGCGGAAAGTGCCGTCGGGAAGTTCAATGATGCTGACCGGTGCATCGGGTTCGTGTCGCGACGGCCCGCGGACCACGACCGGGTGTTCCAACTTTACTGAAATGCATTCGGCACACAGTTCGTTGGCATCGGCTGCGGAAATTGCGGCGATAGTAGCTAGCGCCGCGAGGAAACCGCCCGCAGCGGGAGTGCAATTTCTGACAAAGCTACCTTGCACGGGCCCGAACAAGCGCAACTGCCTTCACGCCGCATTCTGATAGTAAATTTCGCCATCTTCTTCGGTAGCACCTTGAGCCGGCGCCGGCGCGAAATTCCGATAGTTGAGGCCCCATACCATTCCGGTGAACAGCCACAGGAAGCGCCACCTTTCACCTTGGTGCAGCATTGCGCAGCAAATGATCGCAAGCCACGAGAATAACATGACCAGGCACAGCGTGTTTTTAGATTGCTTCCAGTTATACCAAGCTTGTTGCACCGTAAGCACCATCAGGAGTGTCCAATCAAACCCGGCAATCCAGCCATAGTTTAGAAAAGCGCTGATCCAGATATTATGAATTGGCTCGGGAAAATATTTGTCGATTTCGAACAGACCCAGCCCGAGCGGATTCTCCAGGATCATAGGGATCGCAAGCAAATATCTATTGTAGCGACCGAACTGCCCAAGGTCGTAGGTTTCGGCAAGCCTCGACCGCTCGACGATCATCTGCGCGAATGTGTCGTTTGAGAGATACAAGATCACACAGGCAACACCCACGAAGAGCGAAACGGCCAGGGCCACGAGCGAGGCCTTGAGCAGATTTTGCCGATTCAAAAACAGGAAACAAACACCGCTCCAGAAGAATCCAAACACGATTGCTGCGCGGGAGAATGAGAGGACCACTGAGACCGATAGCAGGAGTAGAATGGCGGCGTAGAGGAAGCGCTTGCGCCCTTCAGCAATCATGAAGAGTGAACCCATCATGCCTGGAATCAGAAAGACTCCGAACATGTCCGGATCGTCGAGGAACGAAGTCGGTCGATCGGCCCAAGTCAGTGAAGGGTTCTTGGTGATAAAGCCGAAAATCCCGATGATCGCGGCTATGACGGTCGCGAAAACGTAGACTCTCACGAATCTTTTGAGATCGCGCTCCGTCCACCCGGTTGTAACTAGACAAGAGGTAATTCCGATCAGAACGACCGACGTCAAAGCGACGAATTGGAAAGCCACGAGGGGCTTATCGAGGAGCGAAACCGAGGATACGTAAATCGAAATAAGCCAGGTCATCACCAGGCCGATCAGCATGACACTTCGCAGATTGAGTGTTTGCTTGCAGAATGGCGTCAACAACAGCGCAAAGAAGAAAATAATGTCCACCGGGGACGGTCTTGACCAGGTGTAGTTGATCGCCACCACGGCGGTAAGAAATACAAACGTTCGCAGACGCGCGCCTGCGGCGAGGAAGGCGTTACGGGTGTCGGGAGCAAAGCTAACCTGATCGGTCATGGTCGGCGGCAAGCACAATTACAAAAGGCGCACCACGAGCATTTGGCGACCCGCGATCGGGGCCCGCGTGCTGTGGCTTCCGCAGGATTCAGCGAGAATGCTCTCCGGACGACTCCTGCACGACCGCAGTTTCCGCTTATCCTCGCGTCGACAACGCTGGCGCCGGCATCATCATTGGCTGAGCCGGGACCATCATCGGCTGTGGCGCCACATATTGCGGTGCCGGAGCGACGTATTGCACTGCGTAGGCCGGCGCAGCCTCAAACATCCACCGGAAACCGAGCATCAGATCCTGTGACTCAAGTGTGTGGAATCTGAAGCTGTCCGGATTACAACCGCCGACACAGTTAATGAGGTCTTGCACAGGACCCATGTTGAGGAAGCGATAGGCAAGTTCAAGTTTGAGATGTTCGTTGATTGTGTAGCTCAAGCCGGCGTGAACGGCCCAAGCAAAATTCCACTGAGTCGCTGTCGGGCCCGTTCCGGCGCCGCCAGTCGGAACATTGAAATCGGAAAATCCGCCCATCGTGTTGGCGGCGGTACCGACGCCGACACCGACGAACGGCGTCAGACCGCACCAGGTAAAGAGGTCGACGTAAGCGTTGGCAAGAAACACCCAGGAACTGATGTAGCCGTTGTAGATATCGAGGCACTGGGCGAATGGATTCGGGCAGGCAATCGTATAGCCGCCCCAGAACACAAATGAATCCTTGTTACGATATTCCGCCGTGACGTCGAAGCGTAACCAGTTATTGAATTCGTAGCCCGCACCGACGAGAAAGAAAGTTTGGTCCTGCAGCGCGACCGACTGGATCGTAAAGTTTACGAAGTTGTTCGCCGGGTTCGGCAAAAAGTCGACGTTTGTCGTTTGCAGATTGCCAACACCAATATCGCCGCGCAGATACCAGCTTGATGGAGCTTCGACAGGCGCCGGCATCACGATCGGCATGACCTGAGCGGGCATCAGGGGAGGCTGCTGCATCATGTCGGCGGCCGAGGCGCTCGCCAAAGGCACAACCAAAAAGATGAGAACCGCTACTGCCGCTTTGAACATGACTCTTCCTCATCCATTCCAGCAGCCCCGAAACGCAAAGCGGCTGTTAAGGATAACGAACCATTTCAAAAAATGCTTAATGGACGCTTAATCGGCTTTCTTACGTTGCGGACGGCGCGTGTAATCGTGCGTTCTGTCCCGCACCAATCGCGACTAACGCTCCATTAAGGTTAATGCCTGATGATGCTGCCCGGCTTTATGCGCGCCGAAAGGCATGAAAGGGCGGCCCGATGCGTTGGGTGTTCTGTAGTTTGCTTGCGCTGACCTTGGCGTCGCCCGCCGTTGCAGCTGATTTCGACATTCCGCCGCCTGGCCCAATCGGCGATTATGACGTCCTGCGCGGGCCACTGACCGTGGGGCCGGCGACCTTCACGCGCTGGAGCGGCTTCTACGCCGGCGGTCAGATCGGCTTGACCAACGGCGCCGCCGATTTCAGCAACGCAACGCAATCTCTCATTGCGTATTCTCTTCGAGAGACACTTCTGGAGACCGATGTCGCGCCTTCCCAGTGGCCGGTGCTTGGCTCGGCCAACGGCCTAACGACCTCCTATGGCGGCTTTGTCGGCTATAACACCCAGTGGCAGGATCTGATCCTCGGCATGGAGGCGAATTTCAATCGCGCCAACTTCAACCTGCATGCACCGGCTTCGCCAATCGGACGGACTGTGTCGGACAGTGCCGGTAACGCTTACACGGTCAATATCACCGGCAGCGGTACGATGGTTGGCGAAGACTTCGCCACGCTGCGGATGAGGGCTGGCTGGGTGGTCGGCAACTTCATGCCCTACGGCTTTCTCGGATTTGCGTTGGGAGTGGCGAATACTTCCGTCTCAACAACCGTGTCAGGCGTGCAGTACAATTCCGGTACGGTCGGCGTCTGTACCCAGCTTGCGCCATGTTTCCCGTTCTCGTTCACCAACGCCTTCGGCGCGAACAACGAGGTGCTGTACGGTTTCACAGCCGGCGGCGGCGTCGATTTTGCAGTAACCGCCAATATTTTCCTGCGCGCCGAATTCGAATTCGACCAGTTCAAGCCGCCTCCGGGCTTTTTGGCGACTGTCGCCACCGGCCGCGTCGGTGCCGGGTTTAAATTCTGATGATGAAGCGGTCTGTCATCCGACTTGACCTTACCCGTCCCGCCGACTATTTCCGGCGGCGGGACACCCCTCCCCAACGAGGGGCGCCTATCTGGAAGGATAGATCATGACGATGGCAATGCCCGCCGTGCGGCCGACTGTGCCGCACTTTTCATCCGGTCCTTGCGCCAAGCGCCCCGGATGGAGCCTACAAGCCCTCAGCAACGCGTTCCTGGGACGCTCTCATCGTTCGAAAATCGGCAAGGCGCGCCTCAAGCGCGCCATCGACCTCACGCGCGAGGTACTCGGGGTTCCAGCCAATTACCGCATTGGCATCGTACCAGCTTCCGACACTGGCGCGGTCGAAATGGCGCTGTGGTCGCTGCTGGGCGCGCGCCCGGTCACGATGCTCGCGTGGGAATCGTTCGGCGAGGGCTGGGTCAGCGATGTCGCCAAGGAGCTCAAACTCAAGGACGTGACCATCTTGAAGGCTGGCTACGGCGAATTGCCGGACCTCACCAAGGTCGATCCGCACAGCGATGTGGTCTTCACTTGGAACGGTACGACCTCTGGCGTGCGCGTTCCCAACGCCGATTGGATCGCAGCAGACCGTGCCGGACTGACAATCTGCGACGCGACCTCGGCCGCGTTCGCCCAACCGCTTGAATGGGCGAAGCTTGATGTCGTCACCTTCTCCTGGCAGAAAGCGCTGGGCGGAGAAGCCGCACACGGCATGCTGATTCTGTCTCCGCGCGCGGTCGCGCGGCTCGAGAGCTATGCGCCGCCGTGGCCGCTGCCGAAGGTCTTCCGCATGACCAAGGGCGGCAAACTGAACGAAGGCATTTTCATCGGCGAAACAATCAACACGCCGTCGATGCTGTGCGTGGAGGACTACCTTGATACGCTCGAATGGGCGAAGTCGATCGGCGGAGCCCCTGCCCTTCGCGCGCGTGCCGATGGCAATACGCGGGTCATCGCCGAATGGATCGCGAGAGCGAAATGGATTGATTTTCTCGCACGCGATCCGGCGTCGCGTTCCAACACTTCGGTTTGCCTGAAGGTCGTGGATCCGGCGGTCACGAGTCTGACCGCTGACGCGCAAGCCGCATTCGTCAAAAGTATCGCAGCCGCCCTCGACAAAGAGGGCGTCGCCTACGACATTGATTCCTATCGCGACGCGCCGCCGGGCTTGCGCATCTGGTGCGGCTCGACCGTCGAGCGTGCTGACGTCGAAGCCCTCACGCTGTGGCTCGATTGGGCGTACGTCAAGGCCAAGGACGCGCTGCCGAAAGCGGCATAAGGAAAAAGCTAATGACCGCCAAAGTTCTGATCTCCGATGCGCTGTCGCCGGCGGCGGTAGCGATCTTCAAGGAACGCGGGCTCGACGTCGACTTCCAGCCCAACCTGGGCAAGGACAAAGACAAACTCGCCGAGACCATCAATGGCTTCGACGGGCTGGCGATCCGTTCCGCTACCAAAGTCACGGCCAAAATGCTGGAGCGGGCGCAAAAGTTGAAAGTGATCGGCCGCGCCGGCATCGGCGTCGACAATGTCGATATCCCGGCAGCGACCGCGCGCGGCGTGATCGTGATGAATACGCCGTTCGGCAATTCGATCACCACCGCCGAACATGCCGTCACGCTCATGCTCTCGCTGGCGCGGCAGATCCCCGAGGCCGACGCTTCAACCCGCGCTGGCAAATGGGAGAAGAACAAGTTTCTCGGCGTCGAAATTTCCGGCAAGACGCTCGGTGTCATCGGTTGCGGCAATATCGGCTCGATCGTCGCCGATCGCGCGCTCGGTATGAAGATGAAGGTGATCGCCTATGATCCTTTTCTTTCCGACGAGCGGGCGCTTGATCTCGGCGTGGAGAAGGTCGAACTCGAGGAGTTATTGCGGCAAGCCGATTTCATAACGCTGCATACCCCGCTCACCAATAAGACCCGCAACATCATCAACGCCGAATCGCTGAAGCTGACAAAGAAAAGCGTTCGCCTGATCAACTGCGCCCGCGGCGGGCTGGTCGACGAGGCGGCCCTATACGAAGCGCTTTCCTCAGGTCGCATCGCCGGCGCGGCGCTCGACGTCTTCGTGACCGAGCCTGCGACTGAGTCACCGCTGTTCGCACTTCCCAATGTGGTTTGCACACCGCATCTCGGCGCATCAACCTCTGAGGCGCAGGAAAACGTCGCGCTGCAGATCGCCGAGCAGATGTCCGACTACCTGATCCGCGGCGCCATATCCAACGCGGTCAACTTTCCCTCGATCAGCGCCGAGGAGGCGCCGAAGCTCAAGCCATTCGTGGCGTTAGCGGAGAAACTCGGCTCCTTTGCCGGCCAGCTCACCGAAACCGGCATCAAGCGCGTGCAGGTGTCGTATGAAGGCGTCGTCGCCCAGATGAACACCCGCGCGCTCACCTCCGCCGCGATCGCCGGTCTGCTTCGGCCGATGCTGCAAGACGTCAACGTCGTCTCGGCACCGATCGTCGCCAAGGAGCGTGGTATCGTCGTCGAGGAAACACGACGCGAAGCTGAAGGCGATTACGAGAGCCTGATCACCGTTGCCGTTGTCACCGATCGGCAATCGCGCTCGGTCGCGGGCACGGTCTATGCTGACGGACGCCCGCGCATCGTCAACATCAAGGGCATCCGCATAGACGCAGAATTTGGTCCCTCGATGCTCTACGTGACCAACCAGGACAAGCCCGGTTTCGTCGGGCGATTCGCCACGGTGCTCGCCAGCGCCGGCATCAACATCGCGACCTTCCATCTCGGCCGCGAGACGGCCGGTGGCAACGCCATCGCTTTGGTCGAAGTCGATGGTGCGGTTCCGCCGGATGTGCTTGCGCAGGTGCAGCGAATTCCCAATGTGCAGCAGGTCAAGCCGCTGCGGTTTTAAGAATACTTCACCGCTTCCGTGTCGCTACAGTAATGCCGGCAAATACCAACAAATACCCGATGGCGTGATAAATCTCGAAGTGTTCGCCGAGCAGCAGGATCGCCATCACCGATCCGAACACGGGCACGAGGTGCATGAATGGTGCTGCGCGGTTGGCGCCGATCAAGTCGACGCCGCGGTTGAGGCATAGATAACCGAGCAGTGACGGGAACAGACAGACATACGCGACGCTTGCCAGGCTGACACTATCGAACACCATCGTCTGCCCGCCGGCGAGTTCCCACGCTACGCCGGGCAGGAGCAACAGCGCGCCCCAGCCCATTCCAACGGCAAGAAATGACAGCGGATGCTGAAACAAGGCCTGGGACCACGGCGTGCTTAATCTGATGGGAATTCAAATATTTAAATGGCATTTTTGGCTTGGATCGTCGCTGCTTTGCCTTGCTTCATACGGCGCCATCCAGTATCCGGAACAGCGGCTCCGGCCGGTATCCGATCCACTCAAGCGTCCAGCGAATCTCTACCTTCGGTTTCCTGGGGACACTTCCTCATGGCAAATGTTGTCGTGGTCGGCGCCCAGTGGGGCGACGAGGGCAAAGGCAAGATTGTTGATTGGTTATCCGAGCAGGCCGACATCGTCGTCCGGTTCCAAGGCGGCCATAACGCCGGCCACACTTTGGTCATCAACGGGACGACCTACAAGCTGTCTTTGCTCCCTTCCGGCGTCGTGCGGCCGGGAAAATTGTCGATCATAGGCAATGGCGTCGTCCTCGACCCGCACGCGCTCCTCGCCGAGATCGCCAAGCTCAAGCAACAGGGTATCGATGTCACTCCGAACAATCTGCGCATTGCCGAGAACACGGCATTGATACTGCCATTGCATGGAGAGCTTGACGCGATACGCGAAACCTCTAATGCGGCGCTCAGCATCGGCACCACGCGCCGCGGGATCGGGCCGGCCTATGAGGACAAAGTC
The DNA here is from genome assembly GCA_963831165.1 of uncultured Alphaproteobacteria bacterium. Lineage (GTDB taxonomy): Bacteria > Pseudomonadota > Alphaproteobacteria > Rhizobiales > Xanthobacteraceae > BOG-931. The sequence goes on along the minus strand of CAWHPC010000020.1, from coordinate 296,501 downwards.
GGACGCCGAGCGATCCGCCTGATGGACCTTGCCGATGGCGCGACACTCGATCGCAAGATCGAACGCCTGCTCGCACATCATAATGCGTTGCGCAAAGGTCTCGATCTTGATCCAATCGACGCGCATGAGTTGCACAAGGAACTCGTCAGCGTCGCGCCGTCGGTGCTGCCTTTCATGGACTCGGTATGGTCGCTGCTCGAACAGAAACGCCGCGAGGGCAAGCGCATCCTGTTTGAAGGCGCGCAAGGCGCGCTGCTCGATGTCGATCACGGTACCTATCCGTACGTGACTTCCTCGAACACGGTTGCTGCTCAAGCCGCCACCGGATCGGGAATTGGTCCGAGCGCCATCGGATACGTCCTCGGCATCTGCAAGGCGTACACGACGCGGGTCGGCGCAGGGCCTTTTCCAACCGAGCAAAAAAATGAGATCGGCCGAACACTGGGCGAGCGCGGGAAGGAATTCGGCGTGGTAACCGGCCGGCCACGGCGCTGCGGCTGGTTCGATGCGGTTTTGGTGCGTCAAAGCGTCCGCACCAGCGGCATCCACGGCCTTGCCCTCACGAAGCTCGATATTCTTGATGGCTTCGATGAGATCAAGGTTTGCATCGGCTATCGCTTGGACGGCCGAGAGATTGATTATCTCCCCGCGAGCGAGCACGCCCAGGCCCAAGTAGAACCGATTTACGAGACCGTTGACGGCTGGCGCGAGGGGACCGCCCGGGCGCGGTCCTTCGCCGATTTACCCGCCCAAGCCATCAAATACGTGCGCCGGCTGGAGGAACTGATCGGCTGCTCCACGGCCGTCTTGTCGACAAGCCCCGAACGCGAAGACACCATATTGATGCAGAACCCGTTCGAGATGTGAATCAAGATGAAAAGCATCGCAGGTAAGCGTAAGCTGAATGGATGACTGACTATTTTCCGCTCATCGCCCGTGCCGTAGAAGGGCTCGAAACGAACACTGGGGAAGCTCGCCGGGCCCTGTACGAACGAGCCCGCAGCGCATTGGTTGCGCAGTTGCGCTCCGTGGAACCCGCGCTGCCAGAACCCGACATCACCAAAGAGCGCCTCGCCCTCGAAGATGCGATCCGCAAGGTGGAAGCTGATGCCGCACGCAAATCACGCGCGGAACTGCACGAACCGCGTGCCGCCCCACCACCGCCTCTGCGCGAGCGCTCGATGTCATCGGGAGACAATGAACGAAGCGAGGCGCGGCGAAACGTGCCTCTGTCGCCACGACAAGCCGCGACGACGGGAGCTGATGCGCCGCCCCCCGATGCTCCACCGCAGAGCGCACGCGAGCGGCTGTTGGGAGCCCGAACGTCGTCGCGCCCTCGGGAAAGCATAAAAGGCTTTCGCGAGGTGGTGAACGAGGTTCACGATCTCGGCGCTGCTACAGCGAAGTCGGCGCAATCCGCCCGGGACACGCGCGATTCTTACGGACAGACTAACCCCCCTTGGCCCCCGACCGAAGAAACCGAGGCTCCCCTCGCGCGCGATTTCGAGCCGGAAGTCGAGGCGGAAGATTTGAGGCCCGCTCATGAGGGGCCGTACAGTCGCGGATCGTTCCCGGAGTTCGAACACGAAGGCGCCCGGCCGCTATCCGCTCGGCATCACCCATATTCCGCGACAGAGGATGACGAGCATTACGTCCGTCCACCGCGCTCACAAGGCGGCGTAGTAACGCTGGTCGCAATCGTGGTTGGCGTAATCATCTTGGCAGGTGTCGGCGCGACGGCGGCCTGGCAATGGTCCAACATCACCGGGCTCTACCAGCGCTACGCCCACTTTGGAACGAAACCGCCGCTCCAGACTCCAACGGCACCGACACAGCAGCCGAAATTCTCCGGCCGCGTGCCGCAGGAGCAAAGTGCCGGTCAGGCACCGGCTGCGGGAACCCAGGGCAGCCAGACCACCGCACCGGCGGTTGCTCAGCGCGTCGTGCTCTACGAGGAGGATCCCGGCGATCCGCAGGGCAAGCGCAGCGTAGGCTCTGCCATTTGGCGTACCGAAACAGTGTCGCCCGGCCCCGGACTCGCACCGGAGCTTGCAGTGCGTGCGGACGTGGAAATTCCTGACCGCAAAATGGCCGTGACCTGGTCGCTGCGCCGCAATACCGATCAAGCTCTGCCGGCAAGTCACACGATTGAGATCATGTTCAAACTGCCGCCAGATTTTCCCGGCGGCGGCATCGCCAACGTACCCGGTATCCTGATGAAGCAGTCCGAGCAGGCGCGGGGCACGCCGCTCGCCGGGCTTGCGGTCAAGGTCACGAACGGGTTCTTTCTCGTCGGGCTTTCCGCGGTAGAAGCCGACGTGCAGCGAAACATACAGCTGCTCAAGGAGCGTCCGTGGTTCGATATACCGATCGTCTACACGACGGGTGGCCGCGCCATCCTAGCGATGGAAAAGGGCCCGCCCGGCGACCGGGCCTTCGCTGAAGCGTTCGCCGCCTGGGAAAAGAAGTAAACTTCCGACCGTTGCGGCTTTATGGTCGCGTTCGTAAGCTTTGTTGGGGACTAACGCGAATGAGTTCAGTGGACGCCAAAGTCCGAAAGCCGGTTACGCACGGGTTCGTTGCCTCGGCGTTGCGCACGCTCGAGACCGAGCGCGAGGGCTTGGCCGCACTGGCGGCGGCGATCTCGAACCCATTGGGAACTGACTTCGTCGCCGCCATCGACGCGATCCGGCGCGCACGTGGACGGGTGATCGTCACCGGCATGGGCAAGTCGGGCCACGTCGGCCGAAAGATCGCTGCGACTCTTGCCTCAACCGGAACGCCGGCCTTTTTCGTGCATGCCGCCGATGCGAGCCACGGCGATCTCGGCATGATCACATCAGACGACGTGATGTTGGCGCTATCCTGGTCCGGCGAGACCGAAGAACTCAAAGACCTGATCAACTATTCGCGCCGGTTCGGCATCAGCCTCATTGCCGTCACCGTCAATGCCGACAGTACGCTGGGCAAGGCAGCCGATATCACTATGGTGCTGCCGGACACGCGCGAAGCTTGTCCGCACAATCTTGCACCCACGACGTCATCGCTGATGCAACTCGCCCTCGGCGATGCGCTGGCGATCGCTCTCCTCGAAAGCCGCGGCTTCACTGCGGTGGATTTCGGCGTGTTTCATCCGCGCGGCAAGCTTGGCGCGGCGTTGAAGTTCATTCGCGACGTCATGCATCCGGGGGCGGCTGTCCCCTTGATCGCGCGGGGAGCCTTGATGTCGGAGGCAATCGTCGAAATGTCCGCCAAGGGTTTCGGTTGCGTCGCGGTGACGGATGCCGAGGGCAAGCTTGCCGGCGTTATTACTGATGGCGATTTGCGCCGTCACATGGGCGTCGACTTGCTGCAGGCGCCGGTCGAGAAGATCATGACAGCGTCGCCGAAAACCGTGCGACCCGACCAGCTGGTCGGCGAGGCGCTGCAACTGCTCAATGCGTCGAAGATCACCGCCCTCATCGTGGTCGACATGGAACGACCCGTTGGCATTGTGCACTTCCACGATCTTTTGCGCGCCGGCGTCGCGTAGACAATATTCGTCAGCGCGGCTGATACCTAATACAAGCCGCCCTGCACGGAGCCTTGGCTGTCGGGCAGCCGAGTGCCGGGAGACACCGCTTGCGCATTGGCCTTTTCTCCGGCGGCAGCCGTGGGCGTCACATCCTTGCCTTGCTGATGCATAAGGAACTCCTCGTAACCGGGAGCGCCCGGCCGCGGCGGGACATCCTTCGGCATACCGCCAGCCCAGGTCGGCCAGTGATCGGAGACCGTGGCGGCAAAGGGGGCGCAAGAGCTGAGAGCCAAGCCGATCAAGAGCCCTAAAGTTGGCGCAAAAAACCGCTGGATCATGCTAGCCGCTAAAGCAGTCTCGAACCTAGGCCCCGATAAGGCGAGCGTTCGTGGCGGTACTGTGTCTACTTGATGCCCCGACACGCGAACCCGGAAGAGCTTTATCGTGTCGGGCATCAAGGATTTGCTAATGGGGTTTAATTGCTTTGGACGAATGTTCAGTATATCCGCCCAGCCGAACGGACGAGCGAGGATTACCGGGTTGATCCCAAAGCAACGCCACGTCGTCCGCAGGTCTTCACAGAACGCCGCCTATGCGGCGCTGCTGTCGTTTTTTTTGCTCGGGTGCAGCGCCCTTTCCTCGCCAAAGGAAGACGCCCCATCATCGGGTCCGGACCCGACGTTCAATACCTTGGTAGCCGACCACATCAAAGGTTCTTTCAAAGATTACGCGTCCTACGACACATTTGAAATATCCGAATATCGGTGGGTTCACTCCGTCAAGGGCTGGAGCTGGCTCACTTGCGTTCGCTTTCAGGACAAAGGGCGTCGACTTACCTATGCCCTGTTCATCAAACCAAAAGAGATTGTCGAAAATCGCTACGCTGTGGCGACAGACGGCTGCGGCGCGCAGACCTATTCACCGTTCGAACTGATGGGCGGTACAAGAAGCCCCGGCAATAGTGAGTTATTGGAGCCGTTGTATTAGCCGCCAAGCGTGGTTCGGCGCAGCCCGCTCGCGGTATCGCTTGGCCGATACTTTCGGCGCCGTGCGGCACGTCGCGAGGTTCACTTTGACGAAGTCTAAGCCGTGACTAGACTTCTGGTGACCGGCGCTTCCGGCTTCCTCGGCCGCGCAGCGATAGCGGCCTTGGCGCAAAGCGGCTATGCGCTTCGCGCCGCGGTGCGGCAGCAACCTGAACCCGCTTTCCCCCCGGATGTTGAAGTCATGCGGCATCCGGATTTGTCGAACGATTTCGACTGGCGCCCCCTGCTCGAAGGGGTCGATCAGGTGATCCATCTTGCCGGCATTGCACATGCCGGCCGTAGCGTGGCGCCTGAGCTTTACGATCGCATCAATCGGCTGGCGACGGCAAAGCTTGCGGCCGCCGCTGCGCAAACCGGCGTGAGACATTTCGTGTTTGTCTCCTCGATTCGGGCCCAGAGCGGACCTGCGGCTGACCACGCCTTAACGGAGCGCGATGAGCCGGCGCCCCGCGACGCCTATGGGCGGGCGAAGCTTGCCGCCGAAGCGGCGGTACGCGCCGCCGGCGTTCCATTCACTATTCTGCGGCCGGTTTTGCTTTATGGCCCGGGGGTGAGGGGAAATTTTGCGCTGTTGTTACGAGCGGCACTCTCGCCTTGGCCACTTCCGGTCAAGGATTTTGTCAACCGCCGCTCGCTTCTCGGGATCGACAACTTCACCTCGGCGCTGAGCTTTGCCCTCTCGGCTCCGGCTGCGAAAGGTGAGACTTATGTCGTCGCCGATCCGGGAATCCCGCTGCGGCTTCCTGACGTCCTGGCAACGCTGCGGCAGGCGCAAGGCCGCCGGCCGCTCATCATGCCGATGCCCGCGAATTACGTACAGATTCCGCTGCGGTTGATGGGCCGGGACGATTTATGGGATCGCTTGGGCGGCAACCTTCGCGTGGACCCCGGCAAGCTCCTGGCCGCTGGCTGGCAACCGGCACATGATACGCGCACCGGCCTCGCGGCGCTCGTTCAGGCTAAATCCCGCTCCCGCAAAACCATCCCACCGATCACGCCGACGCCGAAGACGTAAAGCCAGCCTGAGGTGAAGTCGAACAGATGCGAGTTAAAAAGCGAAGATAAAACGTTCTGCGCGACCACGATCATACCGAACCAGGCGTTCAGTCCGCCCCCGCAAAATAACAAGAAATGCGCGATCCACATCGCCGCGAGCACGACCACGCCGACGAGGCCGAGCTGAATTCCCACGGCAAGAATTTGGTTGTGCGGATTGGCGGAGAGTACGGCCGAAGCCCCTGCTTCACCTACGGCCGCCTCGCGGAACTGTTCCGGTATTGAACCGGTGCCATGGCCGATGATCGGCGCTGTCTCGACGAATGAGAGCGACTTTTTCAGAAACTCGAGATGCAGGCCGGTCGAATTCGCGGTGTCGCTCGAGCGATATTGCTGAAGCTCCCGGACCGACGTCACCAATCGCTCGTGCAGATAGGGCGAACCGAACCAAATCGCGATACCAACGGTGGCACCCAGTAATCCGGTGCCCAGCAAGCCTTTCCAGCCAAATTCGCGCCACCCCAACAGAAGCAGCAGGACCGGAGCGACAAGAAGAGCCGTGCGGCTGGTAACGACAAAAAAGATATTGGCGAGGAACAAAAAGGCGAGTGCAAGGGACCCAGCGATTGCGCGCCATCGCTGCATTCGCGCACTGTTCGCGGCATAACCAAGAAGCGCAAATACACAGATCAGAAAATTTGCACTTTGAAAAATGTAGTCCTTAGTCGGCACACCTACCATCCGTCCACGCCACGGCAGACCAGGAGTGAGCGCCAGGCCCCAAGAGACCAGCAGCAAGACAACTACCGAAGCAAAAAATCCATACAGAACCCAGATGCCGTTCTCAGAACGCCGGAACTGCATGAACAGCAAAGGAATAAGGAGCAGCCGGTGGAATTTACCGAAACCGCCAAGGCGTTCGGCCCAGCTAACGTCAGCCCATAACATGCCGATGGCCGCCACCACCCAGAGCAACACCGGCAGCAGCCCGGCGGCGGTCGCCAGGTCCTGTCGGAGTGCCCCGATATTCAAGGTGGCGAGGGTTACGATTAGCCACCCGGTAATGAAAATGGCCGTCGCGGTCGTCGACCACGGCAGCGTCACCGCCACGGCAACCGCCAGCCAATCGGCAATCTTGGCCCAGCGCTGGCGCTCGAAGCCAGCGAGCATCGTAGCGGCGGTCATTCGATCACTTCGCCCCAGCAGGATTGGTCGATCGGACCCGCGGTTCGGCAGATTCGGCTGAGCGACGCACCAAGCCCGTCGTCGAGTGGCCCGGCACCAGGTCGATGAGAAGGACGGTGCCGCCCGCCGCCTCGACCAGTTCACGGCCGACCACCTCATCGAGACGGTAGTCAGCGCCCTTGACCAGCACCGCAGGCTTTACGAGCTCGATCAGTTCGAGCGGCGTATCTTCTTCGAAGACCACCACGAGATCGACAGCTTCCAGCGCCGCGAGCACTTCCGCGCGACCTTCGGCGGGATTGATCGGCCGGCCCGCACCTTTCAGCCGCGCCGTCGAGGCATCGCTGTTGAGCCCGACCACTAAACGGTCGCAGGCAGCCCGTGCCTCCGCCAGCAATTTAATATGACCGCGATGGAGAAGATCAAAACAGCCATTGGTGAAGCCGACGCGCATGCCGTGGCCGCGCCATTCCTCCAGCCGCTCATCGAGTACCGACCAATCGAACACGATTTTCTCCTCGGGCGCGAGCGAGGCGGCCGGAAGAATGCGACTGCGCAATTCGGCGAGAGCAACTGTTGCCGTGCCGCGTTTGCCGACGACGACCGCGGCCGCAGCGTTAGCAGCACGCATGGCAAATTCGTACGGGGTTTTCATTGCCAGCAGCACTGCCATCACCGCCGCAACGGTATCGCCGGCGCCGGAAACGTCGCGTACTTTGACTGGGTAGGCGTGAACATGGATCGGCGCCGAGCCTTCCACGTGAAGACTCATACCCTCTTCGCTGCGAGTGACGAGGACGGCTTCGCTGCCGACCACGTGGGCGATTTCTGCCGCGGCGGCAGCAATCTCCGGGTCACTACCGACCGGCCGATGGACGGCCGCTGCCAGTTCTTTGCTGTTGGGAGTGATCAGCGTCGCACCGTGATAGACGCGGTAGTCGTGCCCCTTGGGATCGACGACAACCGGCTTCCCCAGCTGTCGCGCCTTGTCGATGACGGCGCGAATGACGCGTGCGGTAAGAGCGCCCTTGGCATAATCGGACAGAACCACTGCGCCGACCTTAGGCATCGCAGCTTCGACGCACGCGATCATGGCCGACTGGCTTTCTGCACTCGCCGGCGTCTCTGTCTCCCAATCGGCGCGCATCAAATGGGTGGAGTGGCGTTCAGAGACGAAACGTACCTTGCGCGTGGTTTGCCGTGCGTCATCGACCACAAGCTCGGGGACGATCGATCCGAGCTTGGCGAGCGCGTTACGCAAAACCTGGCCGGCTTCGTCGTTACCGACAAGGCCGACGAAAATGCATTTGGCGCCGAGCGCTGTGATGTTGCGGGCGACGTTGCCAGCGCCCCCGATCTCGACGGTGTTGTGTTTGACCTTCAGAACCGGCGTCGGCGCTTCTGGGGAAATGCGCGTGACGTCGCCGTAGACGAAATCGTCGAGCATGACGTCGCCGACACAAAGAATGGTCTGCTTCCCGATGAGGCGCAGGGTTTCTTCGAAGTCGAACATGTTGTTGCCCCGTCCGCCCGCGACCTTCACCGATAGCGATCGGCGCGATCAAGAAAGCCATTCACGTACTGCTTGATCCCGTCTTCCAGAGTGGCGAAGTCGGCATTGAAACCGGCGCGGCGCAGATTTTCGGTCTCGGCCTGGGTGAAATATTGATAAGCATCGCGGATCGATTCCGGCATCTCGATGTATTCGATATTCGGCTCTCGGCCGAGGGCCACCAACATGGCCGTCATGAGATCGCGGAAGCTGCGTGCCTTGCCGGTGCCGACGTTGAAGATACCCGATACCGAGGGTGTCTCAAGCAGCCAGCGCACCACGGCCACCGCATCATCCACGTAGATGAAGTCGCGCTTCTGCTCGCCGTCGGCGACCCCGCCCCGGTACGATTTGAATAGCCGGATCGGCTTGCCGGCCTTGGCCTCATCGAATCGTTTGGCCACGAGACTCATCATCTCGCCTTTATGGTATTCGTTGGGACCGAAAACGTTGAAGAATTTAAGCCCCGCCCATTGCGGCGGCAGTTTGTCCTTGCGGGCAACGCGTTCGACGACGGCGAGGTCAAACAGATGCTTGGTCCAGCCGTAGAGGTTCAGTGGCTTGAGCCGGTTGAGCGCACCGGGGGACCAATCGTCGGAAAAGCCCGCGCCACCGTCGCCGTAGGTCGCGGCCGAGGAGGCGTAGATGAACGGCGTGCGGGTCGCAGCGCACCAATCGAACAGACGCAGCGAGAGCCGAAAATTGGTCTCCATGAGGAGATCGGCGTCGGTGGCAGTGGTCGAGGAGATAGCGCCGAGGTGGACGATGGCGTCGAGTTTGCGGCCCTCGAGCCAACGCAACAGATCGGCCGGCGGAACGAACTCGGCGAGTTGCCGTCCGGCGAGGTTGCGCCATTTGCGATCGCTGCCGAGAATGTCGTTGACGGCAATGTTGCCATGCCCGGCCTCATTGAGGCTTGCCAGCACGTTCGATCCGATGAAGCCGGCCCCGCCGGTGACCAACAACATCGACGTCGTGACACCGCGTGAAGGTTGCCGCCGCTCCCCGTTTGCCCCAGTCTACTGCCTGACGCAACACTCCTCCTGGGAGGCGACAGGCGAAGCGGTGAGCACTTCCCTATAAAATGAATGTAAATTCATCTATACAAATGAATAAACGTTCAGCGATGCCTTTGACCGAGCAGGAAGCTAAACGGGGCGGAGGCAGCCCCATTCTGCTTGTCCCCTACATGTGGATCGGCGATTTCGTACGCTGCCATTCGGTGGTGACGCTGTTGCGCCAGCGTTATCCTGATCGCCCGGTGGACGTTCTGGCGACTTCATTGTGCGCCCCCCTGGCCGATTACATGCCCGGGCTTCGGCAAACCATTGTCTGGGATCTGCCGCGCAGCCGGCTCGCGCTTGCACAGCAGAATGCACTCGCCAAGCGCTTTAAGCGTGAGGGCTACGGCACGGTGCTAATCATGCCGCGGACCTGGAAATCGGCGCTTGCGCCATTTCTCGCCGGCATTCCGGAACGTGTGGGCTTTTTCGGCGAAGGCAGATTGATTCTGCTCAACGACTTGCGTTTCGGCGAGCGCAAATTGCCGCGGATGGTGGATCGCTGCGCGATGCTCGCCCTGCCGCGCGGTTCCGAGTTGCGCGATACGTGGCCGCTGCCGCGGCTGAAAGTTGCCGCTGCAAAGGTAGCTGCGTGGCGCAATCGCCGCGGCTTAATGGATGATAGGCGACCGGTCGTAGCGTTTGCCCCTGGCGCCGTCGGACCTTCGAAGCGCTGGCCGAGCACAGCTTATGCCGAATTGGCGCGCCACCTTCTAAGCGACGGCTTCGCTGTTTGGGTGTTGGGCGGCCCGGACGAGAAGCCTTTGGCAGCCGAGATCGTCGGCGACAGCGACGCCCGTGACCTCACCGGTAATGATTTGCGAGAGGCCATTCTTGCTCTGGCCGCAGCTTCGGTAGCGGTCTCGAATGACTCGGGTCTGCTGCACGTAGCCGCAGCGCTCGGCACGCCCTCGATCGGTATCTTCGGTCCAACCAGTCCATGGCACTGGGCGCCGCTCAATCCGCTCGCTGCGGTGATGCAGGCGAAAATCGAGCTTACCTGCCGGCCATGCCACAAACCGGTATGCCGGGTTGGTCATCACCGCTGCATGCGCGACCTCACGCCGCAGGAAGTTCTCGCTGCAACCCATCGGGCGCTTGCCACTGTGTCTGCGAGCTAACAGAGGGATCGGCTAACGGGGCCTTCATCAAGTTGGAGTAGCCCCGTCGCGCTGAGAAAAGGTCGAAGCCATGACGGTCCTCGTTACCGGCGGAGCCGGCTTTATCGGCAGCCACATGGTGCTTGAGCTGCTCGATTCCGGCGAATCCGTCATTGTGCTCGACAACCTCTCCACCGGTTACGATTGGGCGGTGCCCAAGGGTGCACCACTCGTCGTTGGCGACACCGGCGACCAAGCGCTGGTCGCCAAACTCATTCACAAGCACAACGTCGAAGCGATCATCCACTTTGCCGCTTCCATCGTTGTTCCTGACTCGGTCCGCGATCCCCTGGCCTACTATCGCAACAATACGGTCAACTCGCGCGCTCTCATCGAATGCGCCGTCAACAACGGCGTCCGCCATTTTATCTTTTCGTCGACCGCCGCAGTGTACGGCAATCCGGCTGAGATTCCGGTGAAGGAAGATTCGCCGACGCTGCCGATCTCGCCCTATGGGTGGTCGAAGCTTATGAGCGAGATAATGTTGCGCGATGCCGGTCGCGCCCACGGTCTGCGCCACGTCGTCCTGCGCTATTTCAACGTCGCTGGCGCTGACCCGCAGTGCCGCAGCGGTCAAACGAGCAAGGCCTCCACCCATCTTATAAAAATCGCAGCCGAGACGGCGATCGGGCTACGCCCAAAGATCGACGTTTTCGGTACCGACTATCCGACGCCTGACGGCACTTGTATCCGCGACTATATCCACGTCAGCGATCTTGTGCGTGCGCATTCGGATGCGCTTCGCTACTTGCGCGCCGGCGAACAATCCTTGACGCTGAATTGCGGCTACGGCCATGGTTTTTCGGTGTTCGAAGTTGTCGAGATGGTCAAGCGCGTCTCGGGCGTCGATTTCAAAGTCGATGTCGCCCCGCGACGCGCCGGCGATCCCGCCCGCATTGTTGCGGATTCCCAACAGGCGCGTGGGAAGCTCGGCTGGAAGCCGCGTTTCGATGACCTTTCTACGATTGTCGGCCATGCGCTTGCTTGGGAGCAAGTGCTGTCTACGCGCAGGCCGAAACGGCCCGATCAAGGCAACACGCTCGCACCCACTAGGCTTGCGGCAACGGGTTCCAAGCGGCCATAGCCGCGTCGGAAATAGCTTGAAAAATCCGCCCCTTCGGGGCATTGAACCCGCCGGGGCGCCTCGCGCACTCGGCCCCGCGGGACGTTAACGGATCGCGTATGAAAGCTGACACGGCCGGGGCCTCCGACGCTTACTCCGCCTTCGCCTTAGCGCGCCGTTTGCTCGTCGACGAGGCTTTTGCACACTGGCCGCGCTATACGGCTGCCTTCTCGCTGATGGGGGTCGCGGCCGCCGGCACAGCGCTCAGCGCCTACCTCCTCGGCACGATGACCAACGAGGCTTATGTCGACCGCGATATCCGCGGCATCATCATTATCGGCCTCGTTACCATGGTGATCTTCGCGACCAGAGGCATGGCGCATTACGGCGCGGCGGTGATGCTTTCGTCGATCGGCAACCGCATCGTCGCCGAGAACCAGCAGCGCATGTTCGACAAGCTGTTGCGGGAAAATATCGGCTTCTTCGCCGACCGCCATTCGTCGGAGTTCGTCGCCCGGCTCACCACCGGCGCCAACGCGGTGGCCCAGGTGATCAATCTCATGATCACCGCCATCGGCCGCGATCTGATGTCGCTCATCGGGCTCTGTGTGGTGATGGTGATCCAGGACCCGGTGATGTCGATCGCCGGCTTGCTGGTGGCGCCGCCGGCGTTGGTGTTCCTGCGCAAGCTGATCCGTCGGGTCCGCAACATCGCGCAGATGCAGTTCACCGGCACTACACGCATCATCGAGACCATGCAGGAAGCGTTGCAAGGCATGCGCATGGTCAAAGCCTTCTCGCTCGAGGACGAGATGCGGCGACGGCTCGCCGAAAGCGTCACCGGGGTCGAACGTCAAGCGAACAAGATGGCGCGTCTCGCCTATCGCGCCAGCCCGCTGATGGAGACGCTTGGCGGCTTTGCGATCGCGCTGGCGATGATGTATGGCGGCTACCGCGTGATCGCCGGCGGCGCGACGCCGGGCGAATTCATTTCCTTCCTGGCGGCGTTTCTGCTCGCCTACGAGCCGGCCAAGCGACTGGCGCGGCTCAATATCGACTTTAATAACAATCTCGTCGGCGTCCGCGTCCTTTACGAGGTCATCGACAGTCCGCCTGGTGAACCCGACGATGACGACTGCCCGCGGCTCAAGCTCACGACCGGGCGCCTCGAATTCGCGGACGTGAACTTCGCCTATCGTCCCGGCGCGCCGGTACTGCGCGACATGAGCTTTCTGGCGCAGCCGGGCAAACTGACAGCCCTGGTCGGCCCGTCGGGCGGCGGCAAATCGACGGTGCTCGATCTGATCCTGCATTTCTATGATATCGAGTCCGGCCGCATCCTGATCGACGACCAGGACATCTCAACAGTGTCGCGCGGCTCGCTGCGCCGGCAGATTGCCTATGTCGGGCAAATCGTTCAACTGTTCCGCGGAACGATCCGCGAGAACATTGCGCTCGGCAGGGTCGGCGCCAGCGAGGCCGAGATCGTCGCAGCAGCCAAGGCTGCACACGCGCACGATTTCATCCTCGGCTTTCCCGGGGGGTACGACTTTCCCGTCGGCGAGCACGGCATGCAGCTTTCCGGCGGCCAGCGTCAGCGCATCGCCATTGCCCGCGCTCTGATCAAAAATGCGCCGATCATCCTGCTCGATGAGGCGACCGCATCGCTTGATTCGGAATCCGAGCTCCATGTGCAGGAAGCTATCGCGGAACTGCGCAAAGGGCGCACGACGCTGGTCATCGCCCATCGGCTTGCCACAATCATGCACGCCGATAACATCCTTGTGGTGCAGGATGGCTCGGTGGTTGAATCCGGCCGCCACGAGGAACTCCTGCGCAAAGGCGGCCGTTACGCCGCCTTCTACCGCCTGCAACTCAAGGAGCAGGGGCCGGTACGCGAGCCACTGGCCGTCGGCTGAAGGCCATTCCCCGATTATCGCGAGCCGGCTACTGCAAGCCCTCAGCTTTGCGCAGGCCGATCAGTAGGTTGGGGGGATAAAAGCAAAGGCGGCAATAGGGCGGATGGAACTTTAGTAAAACTGGCGGGTTACGAGGGAACGCAATCTGACCAGGAGTGCCGCCCGTGGGCGCCCGCCGTATCACCCTCCACGTACAGCCGCCGGTCCCCTATGGCGATGTGACACTAGTGCCGGCCCCCCTGAGTGGGCGCCCCAATGCCGATATGGCGCAAATCATGGCAGCGGCGCTCGCTGATGTGGAAGCGTCAACAGCAGCCGATGTCTACAAGCGACTGCGGCAGGCCTTTCCCTTTGCGCCGTTGAGTGCACGGGCAACGGCGCTCGCTTTCATAATGGGCCGGCTGCGCAACTCTTTCTGAAAGAGCTGTTCGCGATCGCGGCAAGACGAAGTAGCGCGCGACTAAAGACCGAGATAGGCGCTGCGCACGCGGTCGTCGGCTAACAATTCAGTGCCGGTCCCCGATAGCGTCACACGTCCGTTTTCCAGCACGTAGGCGCGGCTCGCGAGCTTTAGCGACAGTGCCACATTCTGCTCGACCAGTAGACAGGTGATCCCCTCGCGATTGAGTTCGTGGATCGTTTCCAGCACGCCGTGAACGATGTTAGGCGCAAGCCCGAGCGAGGGTTCATCGAACATGATCAGCTGCGGCGCTCCCATCAGACAGCGCCCGATCGCGAGCATCTGCTGCTCGCCGCCGGAAAGCGTGCCGGCCGGCTGCCGTGACCGTTCGGCGAGCACTGGAAACATGGACAACACACGCTCGCGGTTCTTGCCCCGCTGCGCGCGGGCCCGCGGCAGCATGCCGCCGATGTCGAGGTTCTCGGCTACCGAGAGAGTTGGAAACACTTGTCGGCCCTCCGCAACCTGGCCCAGTCCCAGGTCGCAGATGCGGTGGCTGGGCCAACGCGAAATATCCTCACCACGAAACACAACCCGCCCATGCGCCTGCGCCAGCATTCCGGCGAGCGAGCGGATCAGCGTCGTTTTCCCGGCGCCGTTGGCGCCGACAATGGCGACGACGGCGCCTTCCTCAACTTCCAGCGATACCGAATTGAGCGCCCGGAGGTCGCCGTAGAACACGTCGAGGTTTTCGACGCGTAGGATCATATTGCCTCAGCGCCGAGATAGGATTGCACCACCGCCGGATCACGCACCACCACATCTGGTGGGCCCGCGGCGATCGCCATGCCGTGGTCGAGCACGAGCACGTGCGAAGCAAGCGCCATGACCGCGCGCATCACGTGCTCGATCAAAAGGATCGTCAATCCGCTGTCACGGTTTAGCCCGCGCAAGATCGCGACCATGCGATCGGTCTCGGTCGGTCGCAGTCCCGCCATTACTTCGTCGAGCAGCAACAGCTGCGGCTCGGTCGCAAGCGCGCGCGCGACCTCGAGCCGCTTGCGGTCCGGCAACGTCAACGTCGCGGCGATGCGGTGCCGCTTCTCCAGCAGGTCGAGTTGCTGCAGCAGCGTCCGTGCGCGTGCTCGCGCAGCTTCGACGTCATGGTGGCGCTGCAACGCGCCGATGATGACGTTGTCCTCGACACTCAAGGCCGGGAACGGCCGCACAATCTGAAACGTTCGCGCGAGGCCGAGCCGGCAGACCGCATCAGCCGGCAAGCCGTGGATCGGTTGCCTCGCGAAGGTAATCGAACCCTCGTCGGGCGCCATCGCGCCGGCGATCATGTTGAAGAGGGTCGTCTTGCCGGCGCCGTTCGGGCCAATCACGGCAAACATCTCGCCGGGCTGAACCGCGAAGCTGACTTGATCGACTGCTACAAGGCCGCGGAAGCGCTTGCAGACGGCGCTAAGTTCCAGGAGCGGGGTCGTCATTTCTTGCTCGCGCTTACGCCAAGTCGCCGGGCCAAAGGGGGCCATACACCGTCCGGCAGCGCGGCAACCACCAGGAGGAGGCAAACGCCGTAAAATACC
Source organism: uncultured Alphaproteobacteria bacterium (assembly GCA_963831165.1). GTDB lineage: Bacteria > Pseudomonadota > Alphaproteobacteria > Rhizobiales > Xanthobacteraceae > BOG-931. The sequence continues at coordinate 281,013 of CAWHPC010000020.1, read as the reverse complement.
TGCGTCGCCCCCGGCAGTTCTATGCCGAATGAGGTCATTGCGGAATTGAGTACTTCCGCAAGGCTAGTCAGCACGAATGCGCCAAGGATCGGACCGAACAGAGTGCCGACCCCGCCGATGATCGGACCGAGAATGATCTCGATTGAGCGCGAAATGCTGAATACCTGCTCGGGGAAAAGATTGTTGTAGAAAAAAGCGTAGAACACACCGGCAAACGAGGTCGCAGCGGCGGACACCATCACCGCATACATCTTGTAACGAAAGGTATCGATGCCGGTGGCGCGCGCCGCCTGCTCGTCCTCGCGGATGGCGAGCCAGAAGTAGCCAATGCGGCTGCGAATGAGCAGATGGCACATGACAAAGATCAGCGCAGTCGCAAACAGGATGATGTAGTAAAACATCCGCGGGTCGCCGCGCATCTGCCACGGATCACTGTGTGCGTACTGCTTGACCGGAAGGAACAGCCCGCCCGAGGCGTTGACGAAATCAAGATGGTCGAAGCCGATGCGGGCGAATTCAGCAAAAGCGATGGTCAAGATAGCGAAGTAGACGCCGGCGACGCGAAAGCGGAATGCCAGAAATCCGATGATCGCCCCACAAGCTGCGGCAGCGGGAACAGCCCCTAGCAAACCCAACCAAGGGTTGATGCCGAAGCGGATAAACAACGTCGCTGCGACATAAGCGCCGAGACCGATATAGATCGCGTGGCCGAGCGAAAGCTGTCCGGCAAAGCCCATCATGATGTTCCACGCCTGGCCGGCGTAAGCGAAGTAAAAGATGAGAATGAGAACGGTGAGCAGATAGTCGTTGACGAATAACGGCGCGGCCAAAAAAGCCAGAAACAATAGTGCGAGTAGAATGGCGCCGCGCCTCGACAGGCCGGCACTCAACCGCGAAATCATGCCAGCCTCTTGCCCAGCAGCCCCTGCGGCCGGAACAGCAGCACCAGCACGAGGATGGCAAACGCAAACATGCTTTTTGCTGATGGGGTGAACAGAAGTCCGGCCAGCGCCTCGGTGACACCGACCAGAACGCCGCCAAGGAGCGCGCCAGGCATCGAGCCAAGCCCGCCGGTGATAACGATCACGAAGGCAAGGAGCGTGTAGCTCGGCCCGAGCATCGGGGTGGCGTCAACGAGTAAAGTGAGCATGGTGCCGGCAGCGCCGACGCACGCCGCGCCGAGTCCGAAGGTGAGCGCGTAAAGACGCTTTACATCGAGACCGACCACCTGTGCGCCGGTGAAATTATCAGCGCAGGCGCGGATCGCCTTACCAATAAGCGCAAAACGAAAAAAGATGAACAACGCCAGGGTAAACACGATCGCGGCCAATCCGGCGTAAACCTTCGAAGTGTCGACAATCAAAGGGCCGAACTGGACGCTGTCGAACGCGTAGGAGGTTTGCACCGAGCGAGCGTCCGGGCCGAAGACGATTAGGAGGCCGTTGGCGATGATGAGTCCGAGAGCCACCAGCAGCAGGAACTGCGTGTGCTCGGGCCGCCTGATGAAGGGATTGATCAGGCCGATCTGCAGCGTGTAGCCAAACACGAACATCACCGCTGCGATCGGCACCAGCAGAACCAGCGGATCAAGATGAAACGCGGCGAACAATACCACCGCGATGAACATAGCGATCGTCATCATTTCGCCATGAGCGAAATTGACGACGCGGACCACGCCGAAAATGACCGAAAGCCCGAGCGCCAACAAGCCGTAAACGAGGCCGGTCAAAACTCCGCCGACGACGACGTTGAGATAGACGTCGAACCCCACTGAATGGACTTAGCTGCGGCTCTGATACGCCGGCATAGGCCACTCGGCCTTGCCTTCCGCAGCTTCCGGCGGGGCCACGGTGATAAGCTTAGTGCCGCGATTTTGAAACGCGCCTTGCCTTACCTTGTCGTTCTGACCTTTAGCATCGAACTGGATGCCGGGACCGATGCTGACGTTGTCGGTGATGTTGGTGGCCCGGATGGCGTCAGCCAGCGCTTTCGGATCGGTCGAAGCGGCGCGCTTGTAGGCATCGGCGACGACCAGCAGTGCTTCAAACGTAAACACGTGATTGGTGTTGAGGTTGACCCCAGGGTAGCGCTTGGCAAGCTCGGCTCCAAGCACCTTCGTGAGCTTCTTGTGCGGGTCGTACCAGGGCGCGAAGGTGATTGGCCCATCGGCATATTTCCCCAGCGTCTTGATGTACTGATCCTCGTAGTAGCCCGGCCCCATGCTAAGGATCGCCTGCGGGTTCCATCGTTGTTTGACCAGTTCCCGCGTCAGCAGCATGGCGTCGCTCAGTCGGCTGACGACGAGCAGCGCGTCGGCATTCGTCGCCTTGGCTTTCGCCACTTCGACAGAAAGGTCGCGCGCCGTCGGATCGTAAGCGATCTCCTCCGCGATTGTGTAAGGCATGTTGAACTTCGGCATCACCACGCCGATGCCCTTGCTCATGGCGGTGCCGAAAGTATCGTTCACGTGCATGAAGACGACTGACTTGGGCGCCGCACCGACGTCGGCAAACACCGTCTTCTGGTCAGTAAAAGCGTCACGCAAAATCATCGGCGCGGTCGGAAAATTCCGGAAAACGAACTTGTAGCCTTGCTCGGTGATTTGCGGTGCAGCCGCGATATTGATGACGTACGGAGTGCCTTTCTGTTCGGCCACCTGCGCAATCGCCGAAGATTGGCCGGAATCGAATGAGCCGACCAAAGCCTGCGCACCCTCGCCGATCAGCTTTTCGGCGCGCGCACGCGCCGTATCCACGTTCGATTCGGTGTCGGCACTGAGGATCTTAAGGTCCGGCAGGCCTAACGACTTGAAAATTGCCGGCGCTATATCGACGCCGCGCTGACAGTCCTCGCCGATGCCGGCCTCGAAACCCGAGCGCGGCAGGAGAACGCCGACTTTGAGCGGGCCACCCTCGGCGCGCACAATATTGAAGGGTGCCACGCCGGCGACGAAGCCTGCACCCAACGCGGCGGAAAAACTCCGTCGGGTTATGCGCCCGGAATTTGGCTGGAATTTACGGCTCATAGCGATCCTCCCACAGCTCTTCCCTTATGCATTGCCTCATGATGCCGGATTTTTTCGCGCGGTCACAAGCGCGAAAACGTCGCTGGCCAATGTCCTCATCTGTAAATGCCCTTTAGCTTGCAAATGCTTTCTCCACCGCCGCGGCGATGCGGAGCAGCATGCGATCATGGCCATTGCGCGCCATTAACATCAGGCCGACCGGAAGCTTGGCCTGGAGCGGCAGCGAGACGCCGCACAGGTCGAAAAAGTTGCCAATCGACGTATTGCGCAAGACGAGCGTGTTGCGAACAGCGTAGTCCTTCGGATCCGCCACTTCCGCCAGCGTCGGCGCGACGATCGGTGTCGTCGGCATAACCAACACGTCAAGCGCCGCCAACCTCCGATCCATGGCGCGAACGAGACGGGTGCGTGCCTGCATCATGTCAACGTAATCGGTCGCTGAAACCGCACCACCGCGCTCGAGCCGCACGCGCACATTCGGGTCGATATCGGCGCCGCGCCGCTTGAGCCGGTCGCGATGAATCGCGCAAGCCTCGGGCTGAACGATGCCGCCATAGGCGTTGACCTCGCGCATTTCGTCCAGCAAGGGCAACATTTCGTCGGTGAGCCGAACACCGGCCGCGCCCAGCGATTTCAGAGCGGCGGCAAAGGCGGCGGCGACAGTTTCGTCCAGCGATTCAAGCGGTAAACCTTGCGCAACACCAAAGCGAAGACCTGCGAGCGCGATCGGCTCGGGCGCCACAAATTCTTCGCCGGACAAGACCGCGTCGGCCTTTGCACAATCGGCAACGCTGCGTGCCAAAGGGCCGATGGAATCGAGCGTGGTGCTCAAGGGAAAAGCACCCTCAGTCGGGACGCGCTGGCGGCTAGGTTTAAAACCGACAATGCCGCACAACGCCGCCGGGATGCGAACTGAGCCGCCGGTGTCACTGCCGATCGCGATTTCGCACATACCGTCAGCGGCGGTGACCGCTCCACCGGATGAAGAGCCACCGGGCACGCGCGCGCGATCGCTCGGATTGCCCGGCGTGCCGAAATGCGGATTAGCACCGATCCCGCCCAGGGCGAATTCGGTCATGTTGGTCTTGGCGACGATTACGGCCCCGGCCGCGCGCAACCGGCGCACCACGGGCGCGTCGGCGGTGGCGGGCTTGGCCTCTTCGGCGAGGATTTTTGACCCGGCACGGGTCGGCTCGCCGGCAACGTCGAACAGATCCTTGATGCTGACAATCGAGCCATCGAGCGGCCCGAGCGACACTTCGTTGGCAGCGCGCGCATCGGCCGCATCGGCAGCTGCGCGCGCAGGGCCGGCGTAAACCGTGAGGCAGGCGCGGCCGCCCTCCCCCTTCGGGTCGGCGATGCGCGCGAGGGCCTGTTCGAGCCGGTCGCGGCAGGAAAGCGGTTTCATGGAAATGTCCGGGTTAACGATGGATCAAGACGGCATTGCCGACCATATACCGATCCTGCCATCATCGGCGAGTGTCGATGCGAGCAAGACAATAAGCATGCCTGAGGTGAAACCGGCGCTGTGTTTCATCGGCTTTGGCGAAGCCGGCCAGGCCATAGCGGCAGGGCTGCGCGAGGCCGGCGTCGAGCGCATCGCCGCATGGGATATACTGTTTCCGCGAGCCGAAGGTGAACGGCTCCGACGCGCCGGCGAGGCGACCGGAGTGCGCTGCGCCACCTCCGCGGCCGATGCGGTGCGCAATGCCGATATCGTCGTTTCCGCCGTCACCGCCGCCTCCAGCCTGGATGCCGCGCACGCGGTGAAGCCGCATCTCGGCGGCAAACCGTTTCTGCTGGATATCAATTCGGTCTCGCCCGGCCGCAAGCAGGAAGGCGCAAAACTCCTGGGCGACACCGCACGCTATGTGGACGTCGCGGTCATCGCTCCGATTCATCCCGCGCGGCATCAGACGCCGATGCTGATCGCAGGCCCCCACGCCGAGGCCGCCGCGCCGACGCTCACCAAGCTCGGCATGAATGTAACCGTCGCCGGAGCGGAAGTTGGTGCTGCAGCCGCGATCAAGATGGTGCGGAGCGTCATGATCAAGGGTATCGAAGCGCTGACTCTCGAGTGCTTTCTCGCGGCCGCTCGCGCCGGCGTGGTGGACCAAGTCGCCGCCTCACTGAAGAATAACTATCCCGGCATCGATTGGTCGAAAGTCGTTCCCTACAACCTGGAACGCATGGCGAGCCACGGCGAGCGGCGCGCCGCGGAAATGGAAGAAGTTGCCGTGACCCTGCGCGAACTTGGCGTCGAACCGCTGATGACTGCGGGGACCGTGAAGCGCCAGCGCGAAATGGGGGAAATCGGCACGCAGGCATCGGTCCGCGGCGTACTCAAGAAAGATCGTGCCGCAATGCTCAATGCCATCAGCGCCGCCGCACGCGACCGGCACTAACGTCGCTTCGTCTTCCGCCAAGAGGGTTTTAGGACGGCGCGGGATCGCCTATATACGCCGCGCAGGAGGGTCCGTATGTCCGAACCGCTTTCGTCCGGCAAAATCCCCGTAACCGTGCTGACCGGCTATCTTGGCGCCGGCAAGACCACACTCCTAAACCGCATCCTGTCGGAGCCGCACGGCAAGAAGTACGCCGTCATCGTCAACGAATTCGGCGAGATCGGCATCGACAACGACCTCGTGGTCGGCGCCGACGAGGAAGTGTTCGAGATGAACAACGGCTGCATCTGCTGCACCGTTCGCGGCGATCTGGTGCGGATCCTCGACGGCCTGATGCGGCGAAAGGGCAAGTTCGACGCCATCATCGTCGAAACCACGGGGCTCGCGGATCCGGCACCGGTGGCGCAGACCTTCTTCATCGACGAAAATGTCGGGCGCAGAACCAAGCTTGACGCGGTGGTCACGGTCGCTGACGCGAAGTGGCTCAGCGACCGTCTTAAAGACGCCCCGGAAGCGAAAAACCAGATTGCGTTTGCTGACGTGATTCTCATCAACAAGACCGATCTGGTCTCGTCCGATGAGCTCAACGAGGTCGAGGCCCGCATACGCGGCATCAATCCCTATGCCAAAGTGCACAAGACTGAGCGAGCGAAAATCGCACTCCACGAGGTTTTGGACCGCAACGCCTTCGATCTCGATCGCATCCTCGACATCGAGCCGGAATTCCTTGAAGGCAATGGCGACGATCACGATCATGATCATGATCATGAAACCACCACCACGATCATGACCACGGCCACCCTTACGCCCACAATTCCGGCGGCCTTAAGCATTACCACGACGAGGAGATGCAATCGGTTTCGCTCAAAACCGACAAGCCGCTCGATGCCGACAAATTCTTTCCATGGGTGCAAAACCTGGTGCAGACCGAAGGCCCTAGCATCCTGCGCTGTAAAGGCATCCTCTCGTTCAAGAACGACGATGAGCGCTTCGTTTTCCAGGGCGTGCACATGATCCTCGATGGCGACCATCAGCGGCCGTGGAAACAGGACGAGAAGCGCGACAGCCGCATGGTCTTCATCGGTCGCAATCTGCCGGAAGAGAAAATCCGGGAGGGGTTTGCAGGCTGCGTTGCGTGAACTTGGCTTCCTACGCGTCACGCCCGATGACCGATCCTCGCAGTAGCGCCGTTTCAGTCGTCGAGCGCACGCACGCGGTGAGCGCAGGCGGCGCCGTCGTCGGCGCGCATTTTCTCGGGCGCACAGCGGTGCTCGTCCTCGGTGAGGAGGCGCTTTTGCTGGTCGAGCCAAAAGCAGAGCCGCGGCGCGTGACCGTCCATGGCGGGGCGATTCTCGCAACGGCTGCAGATGGCGAACGCGTCGTTAGCGGCGGCGACGACAGCACGGTGATGTCGACGAACTCGCAGGGTGAAACGCGCAAGCTGGCGACCGATCCGAAACATCGCTGGATCGATCACATCGCGATCGGGCCGGACAATGCGGTTGCCTGGTCGGCTGGTAAGACAGCCTTCGTCCTCCCCCACCCTACCCTCCCCCGCGAGCGGGGGAGGGTGGGGTGGGGGCGCGAATTCGAAGCGCCTTCGACGGTCGGCGGGCTGGTCTTTCTGCCGAAAGGATTTCGCCTAGCCCTCGCTCACTACAACGGCGCCACACTTTGGTTTCCGAACGCTCCGCAAGCTGTGCCGGAAAAGCTGGAATGGAAGGGCTCGCATCTCGGCGCCACCGTCAGTCCCGACGGCCGTTTCCTGGTGACCACGATGCAGGAGCCGATGCTACACGGCTGGCGGCTCGCCGACGGAAAGCACATGCGCATGTCGGGTTACGCGGCGCGCGTTACTTCGCTCGGCTGGACGGCCAGCGGCAATTGGCTCACGACCTCAGGGTCGACGCAACTTATTTTGTGGCCGTTCCAGACCAAGGATGGGCCGATGGGAAAACAGCCCCGCCTGTTGGCCCCATCCGAACATCGCGTCGAAGTCATCGCCTGTCATCCGCAGCAAGAGATTGTCGCTACCGGCTTTAGCGACGGCATGGTGCTCTTGGTTCGCGTCGACGATGGTGCCGAAATTCTTGCAAAAAGACCCGGTACTGCACCGGTCACTGCCCTCGCCTGGAGCGCGGACGGCAAATTGCTCGCTTTCGGAACGGAAGCAGGCGAAGCGGGGGTCATCGACCTGGCGTGATCTTTCAGAAACGTGGGAGGGGCTTGTGTTCCTGAAATTCTCCAGCGGTAGCGGACTTCAATTAGAAGACCGGGACAACTTTCGCGCTTTCAAACTTGTGATCGAAGGAGAACACTCCCAACTCGACGCTGTCCGCAGCGCGCTCACAGGCAAAGCCGAACTCGCCGATACGGCCACGGCGTGGATACTTGAGGACGCCTTGCGCCGCTGGCCCGGCGTCGAGCACGACGCAGTTTGGCAGCAGAATTTTTCCGCCATGATCGAAAAGGCCCGGCCGCACGGCTGGATCGACGACCGGCGCAAAGCCATCAGGGCGCACGTCGAGTGGGTAATGGCGTAACGACAGTGGCGCCGGCCGCGCTGACGCGCAAATTGCGCGCGGAACCTTGGCAATCCTATCGAGCGCCGCGCAGGCGTCAGATCACGTATTGCTTGAGCGGCGGATAGCCGTTGAAGCCCACCGAGGAATACGTCGTCGTGTAGGCGCCGGCGGCTTCGATCAAGACTTTGTCGCCGATGGCAAGCGACACCGGCAGCGGGTACGGCGTCTTCTCGTAGAGCACGTCAACGCTATCACAGGTCGGGCCGGCGATGATGCAGAGCGCCGTCTCATCGCGGTCTTTGGGTGTGCGGATCGGGTAACGGATCGATTCGCCGATCGTTTCCGCAAGCCCGTGGAACTTGCCGATGTCCAGATACACCCAGCGGACCTCGTCCTCCGGCGAGCGCTTGGCGATCAGCACCACCTCGGCTTCGATCATGCCGGCGTTGCCGACAAGGCCGCGGCCGGGCTCGACGATGGTGTTCGGCAGGTTGTTGCCGAAATGCTTGCGCAGCGAGCGAAAGATCGCCTTGCCGTAGGATTCGAGCTTTGGCGTCTTGCGCACATAGCGCGCCGGAAAGCCGCCGCCGAGATTAACAATTGCCAACGCGATGCCGCGCTCGGCACAAGCGCGAAACACAGCCGCCGTGGACGCGAGCGCGCGGTCCCAGGCTTCGACGTTGTGCTGTTGCGAGCCGACGTGGAAAGAAACGCCGTGCGGGATAAGTCCCAGCTTGTAAGCATGCTCCAGAATATCTGCGGCGTAGACCGGCTCGCAGCCGAACTTGCGCGACAGCGGCCACTCGGCACCCGAGCCGTCACAAACGATGCGGCAGATCACCCGGCTACCCGGAGCGGCGCGCGCCACTTTCTCGACCTCGGCCTCGCAGTCGACGGCAAAGAGGGTGACGCCGAGCGCAAACGCTGCCGCGATCTCGGTCTCCTTTTTGATCGTATTGCCGTAGGAAATCCGGTCCGGCGTCGCTCCGGCCGCGAGTACCGCGTGCGTCTCGGCCAGTGAGGCCACGTCGAAGCAACAGCCAAAGCCGGTTAAGAGTTTGAGGATTTCCGGCGCCGGATTGGCTTTGACGGCATAGTAGACCTTGGTGTCCGGCAGCGCCTTGGCGAAGCTGTGATAGTTGTCGCGGACGACGTCGAGGTCGACCACGAGGCAAGGTCCGTTATCGGTACGATGTTTGAGAAATTCGCGGATGCGTGTGGTCATTGCCACGCAAGCTCCCTATCCGGCTGGGCGGCGTAGCCGCCAAGGTGAACCTCCTGCAACGGTCGCTATTCCGCACCATCGCGGAACGCTTTCGTCGCCGTGATTGCTGCCTTGGTCCGGATGAGGGAGATCCCGTTCCGCACTGCTGGCAAAGATGGACAAGCCTTTCCGGTGTCCCCGGCATTGGCGCCGGCAGTAACCAAAAAAGCCCTTCCGTCGTTGCTTTAAGCCGCGTCGCCCGTTGAGAGCGGGCTATGCCGGTTTCGCCTCCGGCTGCCGGTCGCGGGAGTTAAGGAAGTAGTGGTCTCTTCCTTAGGCGGCTGTCCGGCCTCTTGTCCGGATGCCCACCGACCGACACACGGCCACAGGCACGTGCGAAATTGGGCGAGTCCGCCAATAATCTAATTAGCAACTTCGTGCAAGAGTTTTAGTTCTAACGAAACGTAAAGGCGGCGCTCGATCGCCGCGGAGTCGGCGCAGCGACGGCTTCTAGTCCGCGGTGAAGGGCTCGACGCGGCGGGCCGCGCGGACGAACTGCACCATGACGACGATGCCGCACAGGACGAACACGCCATCGAGAATTCGCGCGCCGATCGTGCCGAGCGCGAGCAGGTTAGCGATCGCCCAGCTGCCGGCAAAGGCGGCGCCAAACACCTCGGCGCTGATCAGGATCGCCGCGCTGACGACGGTCAGCACGTTCTGCCAGACGATCCGGCGGGGACGCTGAATGATGGTTTTGTCCATGGCGGTGGCACTTTCTTCGAAAGCGATGGCTAGATCAAGGCGTCAGGCGGCGTCGCGGCTGGCCTTGCCGCCAATAAGCCCTGTCTCGGTCAACGCTGCCCGGATGCGTTCGACCTCGTCGCGCGTAAGCTTAACCAGCGGCGGCCGCACCACGGCGCGCGGCAACCGGCCGAGCAGTACCAGCGCCTCCTTCATACGGTTGTGCATGTCCGCCCAAGGGTCGCCATAGAATACCCGAGCGAGCGGGTAGATGCGGTCGTTGATGCGCTTCGCCTTGGCAAGATCGTTGGCGCTCACCGCCCGGAATAGCACCGCCTGCAGATCGGGGATGACGCTGCCGCTGCCGGAAAGGAGGCCATTGCAGCCAAGCACCAGCGAACTGAGAAGCCAGGCGCTATGGGTCGTCAGCACATTGACCGGCGGATTGCGGCTCTGCAGTTCGCGGATATGCATTTCGTGCTGCGGCACGTTGCCGGACCAATCCTTGATGGCGCGGATGGTCGGCACCGCCTCGATCATCTCCAGGAGCGTCTCGCGCGGGTAGCCTTGCCCGGTCTGCAGCGGATATTGGAACACGATGATCGGCAGGTCGCTCGCGTCGGCGATACGCCGAAAATGCTCGACCGCCATGGGCGAAGATTGCCCGAGCGTGAACGGTGCCGGCGGAAACACCAGGAGCGCCGAGGCCCCGCCTTCCTCCGCCATGCGGGCGATGCGGGCGGCTTCAAGGCTGCCATCGGCCCAGACGCCATTAACGATCGGCAGACCGCCGCCGATCTCGTGTTGCGCAATCTCGAGCACGCGGCGCTGCTCGTCGAAGGTGCAGGAGGCTACTTCGGTCGAATGGGCATTGACCGTTATCGCCGAGAGACCCGCGGTCGCAGCCACGTCGGAGAGATGCTTGCGGAAGCTCCGTTCATCGATCGTCAGGTCCTCAGCGAATGGCAGGAGCACGGCGGGAATGACGCCATGAGGCACATATTTGGCGTGACGGGGCACGGGCTTGGTCCTTACGGCTTTGGCTAGGCTGACCGATGACTTATATCACCGCTGCACCCAGCACGGATAAGACCCCCTCATGAACGCTCCCAGTTCCGTCGAAAATCCGCTTCTTGCCCATTGGGCGACGCCGGATGAGGTCCCACCTTTCTCACAGTTCAGGCCTGAGCACTTCGCTCCGGCCTACGACCGCGCGTTCGCCGCGCACCAGGCAGAGATTGCTGACGTTGCGGCTTCTACGGATCCGCCCGATTTCGAAAATACCATTGCCGCACTGGAGCGAAGTGGCAAAGCGCTGGAGCGTGTTGACGCTGTTTTCCATCTCCTGGTGGGCGCACATAGCAACGACGCGCTTTTGGAGATCGAACGCGAACTTGCGCCGCGGGCCGCAAGCCACTGGAACAATATCCGCACCAACCCTGATCTGTTCCGCCGCATCGGTGCACTGATGCAGAAAGTCGAGACACTGGGGCTCGATTCCGAACAAAGACGGGTGCTCGAACGCTATCACATCACTTTCCGTCGCGCCGGCGCCGGGCTCGATGGCGCAGCAAAGGAACGCCTAGCCGAAATCATAGAACGGCTGGCAACACTCGGCACCACGTTCAGCCAGAACGTGCTGGCGGACGAGCAAGCCTTCACCCTGTCGCTCGAAGGCGAGGCGGAGCTTGCCGGCCTTCCCGACTTCATGCGCCAGGCGATGAAATCCGAGGCACAGCAGCGCAGTCTCGACGGTCACGTTGTCACGTTATCACGCTCCAGCGTTGAGCCATTCCTGCAATTCGCGGAGCGCCGCGACCTGCGCGAGAAGGTCTTTCGCGCCTTCGTCAGCCGTGGCGACAATGGCGGCGCAACCGACAACAAGGCGATCATTGCCGAGATGGTGAAGCTACGTGCTGAGCGCGCCCGCCTGCTCGGCTATCAAGATTTCGCCCATTATCGGCTCGACGATGCGATGGCGAAAACGCCCGATGCGGTCCGCAGTCTGCTCGATACGGTTTGGTCGCCGGCACGTGCCCACGCGCTGACCGATCGCGAAGCTTTGCAGGCGCTCGTGCAGGAGGAGGGCGGCAATTTCAAATTGGCGCCCTGGGACTGGCGCTATTACGCCGAAAAGCTTCGACAGCGGCGCTGCGATATCGAGGAGGCGGCGATCAAGCCGTACCTTAATCTCGACCGGATGATCGAGGCTGCCTTCTATACGGCGGAGCGCCTGTTTGGCCTGCAATTCACCCCACGCAAGGACGTGCCAGTCTGGCATCCGGATGTGCGCGTGTGGGAAGTGCGCGATAACGACGGCGGTAAAGTCGGCCTCTTTTTCGGCGATTATCTCGCCCGGCCCTCAAAACAGAGCGGCGCCTGGATGACTTCGTTGCGCGACCAGGAAAAGCTCGACGGCGACATTCGCCCCCTCATCATCAACGTCTGCAATTTCTCCAAAGGCGCCGAGGGCGAGCCGACGCTGCTCAGTTTCATCGACGCTCACACCCTGTTTCACGAATTCGGTCACGCGCTGCATGGTCTGTTGTCGAACGTGACCTATCCGCAAATTTCCGGAACCAGCGTTGCCACGGATTTCGTCGAACTGCCATCGCAGCTTTACGAACACTGGCTTGAGCAGCCCGACATATTGCGGCAGTTCGCATTGCACTGTCAGACCGGCGAGCCGATGCCGGAAGCCCTGCTGCAGCGGTTGATTGCTGCGCGCAACTTCGATCAAGGTTTTGCGACCGTCGAGTTCCTTGCCTCGGCTTTTGTCGATCTCGATTTTCACTCCCTGGCGTCGGCGACCGCGATCGATACCGCCGCGTTCGAAACGCAGTCGCTCGGGCGTATCGGCATGCCCGATGAGATCGTCATGCGCCATCGCCCGCCACACTTCGGTCACGTGTTTTCGGGCGGCGGTTATGCCGCCGGCTATTACAGTTACATGTGGTCCGAAGTGCTCGATGCCGACGCGTTCGAGGCCTTCAAGGAGACCGGCGACATTTTCGACCCGGCGACAGCCAAACGCTTGCGCGAGACCATCTACGCGGCAGGCGGCTCCCGCGAGCCGGCGGATGCATATAAAGCCTTCCGCGGCCGCCTGCCGAGCCCGGAGGCGCTGCTGCGCAAGCGCGGACTGGTTGAGGCTGCCTCCACCCTACCCTCCTCCGATGGCGGGGGAAGGTAACGGCGGGGATAAACATGGTCGACCTGCACACTGGCGGTCATCGTCGCGGCGTTGTTTGCGCGCCGCACGCGGGCGCTGTGGAAGCTGGCCGCGCGATGCTCGCCGAGGGCGGCAACGCGATCGAAGCGATGCTGGCGATGGCGGCCTCGATCGCAGCAGTTTATCCGCACATGAACCACATCGGCGGCGACGGCTTTTGGCTGATCCGGGAGCCGAGTGGCCGAGTGCGCGCCATCATGGCGGCGGGTCCAGCGGGCAGCGAAGCGCGACCGGAATTTTACCGCGAATACGAAGCGATCCCGTCACGCGGGCCGCTCGCCGCGCTGACCGTGCCCGGTGCAATCGGCGGCTGGATGCTTGCGCTTGAGGCCGCGAAAGCCAACAGCGGCAGGCTGCCGCTTGATGTCTTGCTCACGCCGGCATTCGGCACCGCGCGCGACGGCTATACGGTTACGCGCAGCCAGGCACAGCTGACAGAAGCCAAGCTTTCCGAGCTTGCGTCTGTACCTGGCTTCGCCGCGACGTTTTTGCTCGACGGCAAGCCGCCCGCGGCTGGGACCGTGTTGAAGCAGGAAGCGTTCGCAACAACGTTGGCGCACCTGACCCATGCCGGCCTCGACGATTTCTATCGCGGCGACGTCGGGCGGGAGATCGCGGCGGATCTTGTCCGTATTGGCAGCCCGGTCACGCGCGAGGACCTCACGCGCTATCACGCCACGCTCGCTGAACCGCTGCACATCGAATTGCCCGTGGGGAGTGTCTACAACACCGACGCCCCCACCCAAGGCGTCGCCTCGCTGATGATCCTTGCATTGTTCGCCCGGCTTGGCGTGACGCAGGCGGAGGGCTTTGACCACCTCCACGGCCTCATCGAAGCGACCAAACGGGCGTTGCGCGTGCGCGATCGGGTGGTCACCGACCCCAACTGTCTGGCGCACGCGCTCGACCGTTGCCTCGAGCCGAAATTCATCGCCGGAGAGGCGATGAAGATCGACCGCCGCAAGGCGGCGCCCTGGCCGCTCGCCTCGGGCGCTGGCGACACCGTCTGGATGGGAGCCGCCGATACGAGCGGTCTCGTCGTCTCCTACATCCAGTCGCTCTATTGGGAGTTCGGCTCGGGTTGCGTGCTGCCGCACACCGGCGTCCTCATGCAGAACCGCGGCATAAGTCTTTCGCTGCAACGCGGCGCCCTCAATGCGCTCGATCCCGGCCGGCTGCCGTTCCACACGCTCAATCCAGCGCTGGCCGTCCTCAAGGACGGACGCATCATCGCCTACGGCACGATGGGCGGCGAAGGCCAGCCGCAAACGCAAGCCGCGGTGTTCACGCGCCACGTGTTGTTTAACGAACCGCTTGCCGAAGCGATCGATCGTCCGCGCTGGGTGCTCGGGCGGACTTGGGGCGAACAGGAGACCAGGCTGCGTTTGGAGCAGCGCTTCGACGGCAATCTGATCGACGCACTCGACGCGGCTGGTCACGATATCGATGTTCTGGACGAAGCCTATTCCGACGTCATGGGCCACGCTGGCGCCGTGGTGCTTCATCCCGACGCCACCTGCGAAGGCGCGCACGATCCGCGCGCTGACGGCGGAGCGGCGGGGGTGTAGTCAAATTTAGGATGCATTATCGTTCCGCGCCGCCCAGCCTCGGGAAGGGCACCATTTGCAACAGCGTGTTGTCATTAGAACAGAAAAGTCTCATCTCCTAATTTGGGGATTCGTAGCGGTCGTGGTCATAGTGTTAAGCGCTATTTCCTCCAGAACTGGCGATTCGACGCGGTGGGCCGGACTTGCTCTTCTTGTTCTCGCCTGCGGTTGCGTGTTCCTTTGGCTGGCTGGGTACAAAATTGTGATTGCAAACGATACCATCTCGTACTCAGAACTTTTTAAGGGAACAGTCTCGGCGCATCGAGACGATATCGTCAACGTCCAACTTAAATTTGGACGTTTTAAGCACACGATTGTAATCAACAAACGATCTGGCCCAGCCATCGCGATAAATACCAAACCGTTCAGTCGGGCTGACGTTCAGCGCGTCGTTGAGTTTCTCGCTGACAAACTAGTGAAAATGTAGCCGCATGAGCGGGGAGACGTGAGGAGACGATTCCCAGATAAGTTGCCCCGCTCATCCGAGCTACTTGCAGCGTATTTGGCATAGATGTTCATGCACTGGAAAAATCCGGGATGGGCAGAAGGACTAAAACAATGATGGGATCACGCAGACAAAAGGGCGGAAACGAACAGGACGCGCTTTCGCGCAAGTCCCGGCGCGTTCTGACTTTAAGGTCGGCCGCGATCCGTGCGGCGAAGCGGACGTTCAACAAGCGAAGCCGCAAGGAAGCGCGCGCGACCGCGCGGCAGGAGGCTGCCACCTAACGCCTTTTCACATCACTCGCCACGCAACGGCTACATTCCGTCACCCTGAGGTGCAAGCGAAGCGAGCCTCGAAGGGCGACGGCCCGGGCGCCTCGGCCGCATCCTTCGAGGGCCGCTTCGCGGCCACCCCAGGATGACGGCAAACAACGGGAAACAGCCTCCATTCCGCCCCACTCCGAGGTAGAGTGTGCCCCGCCGCGGCGAGGCGGTGCACCAGCGCGGGGCCGATGTTATATCGTTTCGCTTTCTTCGTAGTCGGACTGGCCTGCGTGCTCGCGGCGACGGGCCGCGCACACGCGCATCCCCACGTCTGGGTCACCATGACCGAGGAGATTCTTTACGCGTCCGACGGCACGGTCACCGGCGTGCGCCATGCCTGGACTTTCGATGACATGTTTTCGGCCTTCGCCACCCAGGGGATCGAAAGCAAGACTAAAGGCACGTGGACACGCGAAGAGCTTGAGCCGCTAGCCCAGGTCAACGTCGAATCGCTCAAGGAATATGCGTACTTCACTTACGCCAAGATCGACGGGAAACGGCAGAAGGACGCGTTCCTTGAGCCGGTCGACTATTTTCTCGATTACGACCCGAAAGATACCGTGCTCACACTGCACTTCACGCTGCCGTTCAAGACGCCGGTGAAGGCGAAGGCAATCGAGCTAGAAGTCTACGACCCGGAATTTTTTATTGATTTCGGTTTTGCCGGCGACCAGCCGGTGCGGCTGGTCAGCGCGCCCGCACAATGCACAGCGTCGGTCGAGAAACCGCAGGACGATAACTTCTCAACATCGCTCCGGCTCGACCAAAATTTCATGACCTCCGAGGCCAACAGGGGCACGGGCGTGAATTTCGCCAACCGGATTTTCGTGAAGTGCCCGTAGCGCATGGCGCAAGTGCGCAATTGATGCGCCGCCTGGCGCTGGCTCTGCTTGTTGCCGTGTTTCTGTTGGTTGCGAACGCGGTTGTCGGCGCTTTCGCGCAGGTCGGGCCGTTCGGCGGTCTTCGTCCGCCGCCGGCCGATGGCATCGTCGGGTGGATCCTCGCCAAGCAGGCGCTGTTCTACCGCGCGCTTTCGGGATTGATTCGCTCAGCCAAGACCGACGGCTCGGCTTACTGGGGGCTGATGGGCATCTCGTTCGCCTACGGCATTTTCCACGCCGCGGGCCCAGGCCACGGCAAAGCGGTCATCTCATCCTACCTACTCGCCAACGAGGAGACCTGGCGGCGCGGTATCGTGTTGTCGTTTGCAGCAGCACTGTTGCAGGCGCTGACCGCCATTGTGCTCGTCGCCGTGGTCGCGGTCCTGATCGGGGCCACGGCAAAGATGATGGGCGATACGGTGCGCGTCATCGAGGTCGTGAGCTACGCACTGATCGTACTGTTGGGAGCACGGCTGTTCTGGGTGAAGGGACGCGGATTTCTGCATGCGCTGTACGCAATCAGATCCGGTTCCGAATTGACGGCAACTCCGTCAGCCGCAGACCACGACCATCACGCTCACGAAGGCCACGCCCATTGCGACCATGCTACGCATGCGCACGATGAGCATGCCCATCACGCGCAGCATCATGAGCATAACCACGCCCACCCCCACGTGCGCGACCACGACGACGAGGAGAGCGTGTTGCCGTGGGGACATGCGCACGGACCCGAGCCCGAAGAGCTGGCTGGAGCAGGCGGCTGGCGCCGCGGCTTATCGGCGATCATCGCCGTCGGCCTACGGCCCTGCTCGGGTGCGATCATCGTGCTGGTCTTCGCACTCGCTCAGGGTCTGTTCTGGGCCGGGATTGCTTCGACTTTCGTAATGGGCATCGGCACGGCGATTACAGTGGCGGCGATCGCCACACTTGCCGTCGCCGCCAAGACTGCAGCGAAGAGATTTGCCACCACGCGCGCTGGCTATGGCACATTGGCGTTGCGCGGTATCGAGGTCGGCGCCGCGCTGCTGATTATGGTGTTTGGTGGGCTGCTCCTTACCGGCTACATGGTGAGCGAACGCATCGGCATGTTCTAAGCTGCGTTCGTCGCAGCCTGTAGCCTCGGCAAGGAACGCTGCGATGCAAGCCGTTTTACGTTTCGTCCGCTACGTGCTGATGGAGTTCGGCGCACTCATCGTGTTCTGGGCGGCGCTGTACACCGCAGGCATCAAGCCGGCGATCGCCGCCACGGTGATTTTCATCCTGCTGGATGCTTCATATCGCCGGTGGTGGAAGCTGCCGGTGACCCGGATCTATGTCCTGACCAGCGCCCTTGCTGTCGGCTTTGGCTGCATTGACCTCCTCGCGGCCAATCCGTTCATGATCAAGTACGAAGCCGTCATCACCAACGTCGCCACCGGAATCTTCTTCGTCGCCGGTTCGCGTGGCGAAAAGTCGCTCATCCAGGAGGTGGCGGAGCGGCGCAGCCAATTCCCGGACCGCGCCGACGTGCGCTATTTCTTCCGGCTGTTCACCCTGACGTGGGCCGCGTATTTCTTCGTCAAGGCGGCCGTTTATCTGTGGCTGGGAATGACCCTGCCATTGGAACAGGCGCTCGCCCTGCGCACGGTTATCGGCGGCGTCAGCCTAGCCTGCATGTTCGGATTGAGCTTCGCCGGCCGCCAACTCTTTTTCTTTTGCCGCTGGCTGGGGCTCTTGCCGGTGGTCGAAACCGAAGAACTCGCGCCGATCGCAGGCGAGGGTTGAAGCGAGTGGTGAGTTAGGCCACTGCCTAACTCACCCATGTTGTAGGTCAGGCGACCTTTTCGGCGAGATGCCGGAACATGGCGTTCCGCGCCTCTTCGTCCATCTCGGCCTTGAATTTATGCTTGTCCTTGAGTGCGACCGCGCGCTGCGCCGCCGGTCGCACGCTGATCTCATCGACCAGACGCTTCAGATTGGGGAATTTCGCCCACGCGGTTTCACCGAGCACGACAGGCATCAGCCGCGACCAGCCCCACACGTCCATGTCGACAATGGTGTAGGTGTCGCCAAGCATATATTTCCGCTTGGCGAGCCGCGCATCGAGAATGCCGAAGTGGCGTTGCGCCTCGAAAGCATAGCGGTTGATGGCGTATTCGATCTTCTCCGGCGCATAGACGCGGAAATGCACCGACTGGCCGGCATAGGGGCCGACGCCGGACGCAACAAACATCAGCCACGACAACAGTTCGCCGCGCGCCTTGTCGCCTTTCGGCGGCAGAAACTTGCCGGTCTTTTCCGCGAGATAGAGCAGGATGGCGTTGGAATCGAACACCACGGCATCGCCGTCGACGATGGCCGGCACCTTCGCATTCGGGTTAATGGCGAGATATTCCGGCTTGTGCTGATCGCCTTTGCGGGTATCGACCGGAATTGCTTCGTAGGGAAGGCCGGTCTCCTCCAAAAAGAGCGCCACCTTGGTCGGGTTGGGCGCACCGCTGTAATAAAACTTCAACATCCTCGATCCTCTTTTGTGCGTCATTGGCGGGTGGCGCCGAACTGAGGGCGACACCCTACCAAATCCTAGTACAATTCGAGGAATTTTCCATCCGGCGCGGTTCGGCCGGTTTGGCGATCAGCGCCTTCGGGCTGGACGAGTGTCGTCGTAGACGGTAGTCGGTTCGCCTTGCCCGCCATCGCCCATCTCTCTGACGGCGCCTGCTTCTCCCAACGCTCGATCGCTTATAATGACTGTCGAGGCGGTCGCCCCTTAGAGCTCCTCTGGCTGCGCTTCTGAGGAGCGTAATCCGGCACCACTCATCTCCTGGGTCCGCAGCTTCACGCGCTGCCCGTAGAAATTGATGATGTTGCGGGCCGTTTCCCGGGTGAGCCTCTTGTATCGCTCAAAAAACTGCTCGAAATCATCCGGCTGCAAATTGCGTTCGGCAACATTCATCAGCAGCAATTCTTTAGCGGTGGTCCAAGAGCAGCCGGCTGCCTTCGCAAGGATAAGAATCATATCCTCACCTTTGTCGAGCAGGGCGCGCTCAACTACGTCGGCGGGGAAACGGCCGAGCTTTACCAGTGCAATCACAGTGCGCTCGAAATCCTGCGTGTGCGCCGGGGCGTGAACGTTGGCTTCAGTGAAGGGCTGCGCATTGAACTGGCGATTGGCATCGCGCACGGCGGCAGCGTACCGCCGCGACGCCTTGCGTGCCTCTTGTTGCACGGTGGTCGCTACATCGTCGATCATGTCGCGGACGGCAGCCGCAGCCTGCGGGTCGGAGCTTTCAAGTTCAGCGCGCACCGAAGCGGAAGCTGTTTCTAGCAACTTCAGAAAGTAGTGGCGGGGGAGATCCCTTCGCCTAGCAAGGGCTAGTGTCAACCTTCGATCGCAACGCGCACGGGTCGTTAGTTTGTCGTACCCGGCCAGAGAGAATTGCGCACCCTTGTTTCTGACTACCTTGTGAACGACGCGGCGATCGCCTCGTTCGACTAGAACGTCCGTTACCGACTCGCTCAGTTTCAGGCGCTGAGCAATGGCAAAAAGGTGCTCTTGGCTTTTCGTGGTCGCATTCTCGACCAGATCGGCGTCGCTTAGCTGCTGGGAGTGAGCAAGTACCGACTCAGCGACCTCGATCGTATCGTCAAAGGCGAGCGAACGGATCAGCTTGGGAGGAGCGGTGTCGATCCGCGATAGTCGCTGGGCGAGTTTCGCCCGAGCCTTCACCTCGATGTCGGCGGCGAGTTTCTGCAGAACGTCATCGAACAGCGCAACCTGATCGCCGGAGTACCCCCGCGAGCCGGCTGCGAACAAGTCGGCGACGCGCTCCAGAATTCTCAGGCGTTGTTTGTCGTCCCTGGCGCCGACCGCGTTGTTAAGTTCGTCAACCAGCGACTGGCTTTCCGCGGATTTGGGATTATCGAAAGAGAAGCTGGCGTTGAGCATTGGAACATAACCAATGAGACGCAATCGATGAAATTCTGAACTCTCGTTTTCGCAGCGGCATCTCTGTCAGCGGCGGAACGTGTGCGTGCTTGGGTAGCAGCAAGGTGCGAAAATACTGACCTATCCGCACCGCGCAAAAAGATGAAAATTTTCAGAAAACTTCGCAGCCGGCAGTCACATAAATCCGGCGTCGGCTCCGCTCCTCAACGACCCGGCAACTCGCCTCAGAACAGCCCTATGATCTTACCATCCGGTCCGACATCGATGGAATCGGCAGCCGGAACTTTCGGCAAGCCCGGCATGGTCATGATCTCACCGCAGATCGCAACCACGAATTCGGCGCCGGCGGAAAGCCGCACTTCGCGCACCGGTATGATGTGGTCGCTGGGAGCGCCTTTGGCATCCGGATTGGTCGAGAAGCTGAACTGCGTCTTGGCAACGCAGATCGGAAATTTGCCGTAGCCCATCGACTCGAAATTCGCCAGTTGATCGCGCACTGACTTGTCGGCCGAAATGTCCCTGGCCCGGTAGATTTCCCTAGCGATGGTACGGATTTTCTCAAAAAGCGGCATGTCGTCGGGATAGAGCAGCTTGAGCTTGCTTTTGCCGCCGTCGCAAACCTTGACCACCGCGCGCGCAACATTGGCGGCGCCGGCTCCGCCCTCGGCCCAATGATCGGCCATCAAGGCTTCAACGCCAAGCGATTTGCACTTATCCTCGACCAGCTTGATTTCCGCTTCGGTGTCGGCCGAGAAGCGGTTGATTGAGATAACTGGCACGACGCCGAATTTCTGCATGTTCTCGACATGGCGCTGCAGATTGCTCATGCCGGCTTCCAGTGCTTTGAGATTCTCGCTCTTGAGGTCCTCTTTCTTGACGCCGCCATGCATCTTCAGCGCGCGAATGGTAGCCACCAGTACGGCGCAGTCGGGCGACAGGCCGGTCTTGCGGCACTTGATATCCAAGAATTTCTCGCCGCCGAGGTCGGCACCGAAACCCGCTTCGGTCACGACGTAGTCGGCAAGTTTGAGCGCAGTCGTGGTCGCCAGCACGGAATTGCAGCCGTGCGCAATGTTGGCGAATGGTCCGCCGTGAATGAAGGCAGGCGTGCCCTCGAGCGTCTGCACCAAGTTCGGCGCCAGCGCCTCCTTGAGCAGCACAGTCATAGCGCCGTGCGCTCTGAGGTCGCCGGCGCGTACCGGTTTGCGATCGCGGGTATAAGCGACGACGATGTTGCCGAGCCGTTTCTTCAGGTCGTCCAAATCTCGGGCCAGGCAGAAGATCGCCATCACCTCTGAAGCGACCGTAATGTCGAAACCATCCTCGCGCGGAAAGCCATTAGCGACGCCGCCGAGCGAAGAAACGATCGAGCGCAATGCGCGATCGTTCATGTCGAGCACCCGCCGCCACGCCACGCGCCGCTGATCGATGCCGAGCGCGTTGCCCCAATAGATGTGATTGTCGATTATAGCGGCGAGCAGATTATTCGCCGAGGTAACGGCGTGGAAGTCGCCGGTGAAGTGTAGATTGATGTCTTCCATCGGCACGACTTGCGCATAGCCGCCGCCCGCGGCGCCGCCCTTCATGCCGAACGACGGACCGAGCGAAGGTTCCCGCAGGCAGAGCATCGCCTTCTTGCCGATATGGTTGAGCGCGTCGGTCAATCCGACGGTCGTCGTGGTCTTGCCCTCGCCCGCCGGCGTCGGCGTGATGGCAGAGACGAGAATGAGCTTGCCGTTCGGCTTTCCCTGCAGCGATTTGACGAAGTCCATCGCCACCTTGGCCTTGTAGTGGCCATAGGGCTCCAGATTCTCCGGCGCGATACCAAGCCTTTCTCTGGCGATATCCAGTATCGGTCGCTTGTTCGCGGCCTGAGAAATTTCGATGTCCGATTTTGGCGACTGGTGCTGCGAGGCAGGCATTAGGGCAATCCATTCAGATGGAGGAGGAAAGGCAGTAGTTCTCAGAGCGTCATGCCCGGCGGTGTGCCGGGCATCCACGTATTGGTTGTAAGGAAAGACACGGGTGGCCGAAACGAGCCCGGCCACGACGGCATTGGAATCACGTGAACCTCGCTTTGACCGCGAGATTGGTGGATTTTGCCCACTCGCCGGCGTCGATTTTCTTGCCGTCGGCGGGCTGCACGCGCGTGACCTTGAAGCGCCCATCGGCGCAAACCACGGTGAAGCCATCCGCTTCGACCACAGCGATTTCGCCGAGCTTGCCACCGATTCCCTTCGGGTCTTTCGCCGGCAAAGGCTTGGCGTCGAATATTTTCAGTTGCTTGCCATCGAGCGTCGTCCACGCGCCCGGCGCGGGATTGCAACCCCGGATCAGTCGGTCGATCTGCTCCCACGGCTTGCCCCAGTCGATTTTGGCATTGTCGGGGCCGCAGCGGCCTTCGTAGGTCGCCTTCGATTCGTCCTGCTTGGTGCGCGGCGCCTTGCCGGCCTTCACCAGGTCGACCGACTCCATCATAGCTTCGACGCCCATCGGAAACAGGCGGTCGAAATAGACGGTGCCCAGGGTGTCGGTGTCGGTGATCGGCGTCTTCTTCTGCATCAGCACGTCGCCGGTATCGAGGCCGTTGTCCGGCCAAAAGATCGACAAGCCGGTTTCCTTCTCGCCCTTGATGATCGGCCAGTTGATGGCGCTGGCGCCGCGATAGGCGGGCAGTAGTGATGGATGATACTGGATCGAGCCTTGGGTCGGGATGTTCAAGAATTCTTCCGGTACGAACAGTGTCACAAAGGCCATTACCTGCAGGTCCGGTTTGAGCGCCTTGAACTCCTCCCACACCTCCGGCTTCTTGTAGGACTCGGGCTGATAGACCGGAAGCTTCGCGGCCAGCGCCGCTTCTTTCAGCGGATCGGCTTTCGCGCCGGGCTTCTCCGGCGCAACGTAGACGGCGATGACATTTTCGCCTCGCTTAATCAGCGCCTCAAGCACCGCCTTGCCAAACGCCTGCTGCCCGTGAACGACGATACGCATCGTGGATACGCCTTACCCGCCTCGGCAATTCAGCGAAAGAGAAACTACGCCGCTTCGGCTTTTTTCTCCGCAGCGCTGAGTGCACCGGACATCTTGATATCCGCTATCTCTTTATCTGAATAGCGCAACACCTCGCGTAGCACTTCATCGGTGTGCTCGCCAAGCAGCGGCGAGCGGCGTACGTCAGCCGGCGAGTCGGACAGCTTGATGGGATTGCCCACCGTCAAGTATGGGCCGCGCGTGGGATGATCGACTTCGACCACGGTGCCGGTCGCGCGCAGCGACTTTTCCTCCGCGATCTCCTTCATCGACAGGATCGGCCCGACCGGGATGTCGTATTTGTTGCACGTATCCATGACCTCGAACTTGGTCATCGTCATGGTCCACTGCTCGATGGTCGCGAAAATCCGTTTGAGCCGCGGCAGCCGTGCCGGCGGCGTTGCGAAGTCCGGATCGGTCTTCCATTCCGGCTTGCCGATGAGATCGCAGATCGCGCCCCACACCGGCGTCTGGGTGATGAAATAGATGTAGGCGTCCGGATCGCCCTCCCAGCCTTTGCACTTGAGAATCCAGCCCGGCTGCCCGCCGCCGGAATCGTTGCCGGCGCGCGGCGTCGCCTGCTTGAAGGGAACACCTTCGCCGTATTGGCTGTATTCGGCGAGCGGGCCAGCTTTTAGCCGCTGCTGGTCGCGCAGCTTCACCCGCGCCAGATTGAGCACGCCGTCCTGCATGGCGCACAGCACCTTCTGGCCGCGGCCGGTGCGGGTTCGCTGATAGAGCGCGGAGACAATGCCGAGCGCTAGGTGTAAGCCCGTGCCGGAGTCCCCGATCTGCGCGCCGGTGACGAGCGGGGGGCCGTCGCGGAAGCCTGTGGTTGAGGCCGATCCGCCCGCGCATTGGGCGACGTTCTCATAAACCTTGCAGTCCTCGTAAGGACCGGGCCCAAAGCCTTTCACCGAGGCGACGATCATGCGCGGATTAAGCTTGTGGATATGCTCCCAGGTGAGCCCCATGCGGTCGAGCGCACCCGGTGCAAAGTTCTCCACCAGCACATCACATTGCTTCACCAGCCGGTCGAGAACTTCCTTGCCCTTCGGGTGCTTGGAATCGATCGTGATCGACCTTTTGCTGCCGTTGAGCATCGTGAAATAGAGGCTGTCGGCGCCCTTCACATCGCGCAGCTGCCCGCGGGTGATATCGCCGACGCCGGGCCGCTCCACCTTGATCACGTCGGCGCCCATATAGGCGAGCAGTTGCGTGCAGGTCGGTCCCGATTGCACGTGGGTGAAGTCGAGGATGCGCACGCCGTCGAGCGCCCTGCCCGCCTCCCCCCATGGCTTTGCGCTGGGACGTGGAGCTCCATTGCGCGTAACGGCTTTCGCCACCGGCCTTTTTGCTTTGAGCTTCAGCACTTTTTTGGCGGACTTTTTTGCTGCGGCTTTAGACTTTGTCTTCGCAGCCTTCTTGCGCGTTGCCATTTTTTACCTCTCCAACTTATCGAGTTTCCCGGGCGCAGCGCGACACGTAGCGAAGCGAAGTGGTGCGCTGCAGAACCGGGACCTTCACAAACTCCATATTTCTCCGACCACGATCCCGGATCAGCGGCGCACCACTTCGTGCTGCACCGCGTCCGGGATGACACTGCGTGTCATTTCTTGCGGACCGCGCTTTGCGGATTGAGCTTGCCGATATTGCCGCTCTCGCTGCCAGCGGCAGGGTCGATCACGGCGTTGACGAGCGTCGGCCGGCCCGAGTTCATGGCGTCGTTGACGGCGCGGCTAAGTTCGTCGGGCGTGGTCACGCGGACGCCGGCACCGCCGAACGCCTCCATCAGCTTCTCGTAGCGGGCGTCTTTGACGAATACCGTCGTCGCAACCTCCGGACCGCCTCCGGGATTGACGTCGGTCCCGCGATAGATGCCGTTGTTGTTGAAGACGACGACGCAGACCGGCAGGTTGTACCGGCAGATGGTCTCGACCTCCATGCCTGAGAAGCCAAAGGCGCTGTCGCCTTCGACTGCAAGCACGGGCTTGCCGGTCTCAACCGCAGCCGCGACGGCATAGCCCATGCCGATGCCCATGATGCCCCAAGTACCGACATCGAGGCGCTTGCGCGGCTGATACATATCGATAATGCCGCGCGCAAGATCGAGCGTATTGGCGCCTTCGTTGACCAGAATGGCATCGGGGCGTTCTTTGATTACAGTGCGCAAAGCGCCAAGCGCGCTGTGGAAGTCCATTGGCGCCGTATTCTTCATCAGTCGCGGCGCCATCTTGGCAATGTTGGCTTCCTTGCGCTCGTTGACCGCGTTGACCCAATCAGTTGGCGGAGCCGGCCACTTGCCGTCGATGCCTCCGAGCAAAGCGGAAACGCAGGAGCCGATGTCGCCGACCAGCGGAGCGACAATCTCGACATTGCTGTCCATTTCCTTGGGTTCGATATCGATCTGGATGAATTTCTTCGAGTGAGGTTCGCCCCAGGTCTTGCCCTTGCCGTGCGAAAGAAGCCAGTTGAGGCGAGCGCCAATCAGCATGACGACATCGGAGTCTTTCAGCACTGTCGAGCGCGCGGCACCCGCGGACAGCGGATGAGTGTCGGGCAACAGGCCCTTGGCCATGCTCATTGGCAGAAAGGGGATGCCGGTCTTCTCGACCAGAGCGCGGATGTCGTCGTCGGCCTGGGCATACGCCGCGCCCTTGCCAAGGATAATGAGGGGGCGCTTGGCGCTCTTGAGGACGTCGAGCGCGCGCCTGACTGCGGCTGGAGCGGGAAGCTGTGCCGGCGCCGGGTCGATCACCTTGACGAGCGATTTCGCCCCGGCGTCTGCGGCCATCACTTGCGAGAACAGCTTGGCCGGCAGATCAAGATAAACCCCGCCCGGACGACCGGAAACAGCGGCGCGGATGGCACGCGCCACGCCGATGCCGATGTCCGCGGCATGCAGGATGCGGAACGCGGCCTTGCAGAGCGGCCTGGCGATGGCCAGCTGGTCCATCTCTTCGTAATCGCCCTGCTGCAAATCGACGATCTCACGCTCCGACGAGCCGCTGATCAGGATCATCGGAAAACAGTTGGTTGCGGCATTCGCCAGCGCAGTGAGACCGTTGAGAAAGCCGGGAGCCGAAACGGTGAGGCAGATGCCTGGTTTTTTGGTGAGGAAGCCGGCGATCGCGGCCGCATTGCCGGCGTGCTGTTCGTGCCGGAACGACAAGACGCGCATTCCGGCGGCCTGCGCTTTGCGTCCCAAGTCCGTAATTGGAATGCCCGGTACGCCGTAGATCGTGGTGATGCCATTGAGCTTGAGCGCGTCGATAACGAGGTGAAAGCCGTCGGTCAGTTCCTGGTCAGATTCGGCTGCATTCGCGGGTTCGGCTTTCTCTTTCACTGCTGCGTCAGCCATGGGAGTCTCCGGGTCGTGGTGTCGCGTTCAGTCCAGATAGTCGGCATACTTGGCGACGTGTTCGGCGAGGCCGAGCGCGTGATCGCGGACCAGCGTTTCGGCGCGTACCGTGTCGCGCGCTTCCAGCGCCTCGATGATTTGCATGTGATCGCGGATCGAACGATCGGCGCGGTCCATTTCACCGATCGTCTTCCTGCGGATCATCCGCATGTGAGTAAAAAGATTCTCCGCGAGATCAATCAACGTGGTGTTGCCGCTCACGCGGATGATCGTTTGATGGAATTCGATGTTGATCTCGGAATATTCGTCGAGGTGGGCGCGCACGGTACCGTTCTCGAACGTGGCGAACATGCGCCGCAGCGCGGCGATTTCGTCGTCGCCGGCGGTTTGCGTGATCAGCCGGGCGGCCATGCTCTCGAGGGCCGCCCAGGCGGTGATCAGTTCGATCACCTCGCGCCTTGTTTTGCGCACCACGTAAACGCCGCGGCGCGGCACCGAGCGGACAAACCCCTCGCGCTCCAGCTGCGCCATTGCCTCGCGCACCGGGGTGCGGCTGACGCCAAAGTCTAGCGCCAGGCGGCGTTCGTCCAGCCTGATCTCGGCGCGGTTGCGATAGACGTCCATGGCGGCGATCGCGCTCTTGAGCGCGACGTAGGCCTGGCGTTTGAAGTTTTCCGCAGTGGCGAGCGGGTCGACGGCAGGCCGCTGTCTCGGCACGTCCACCGATCCGGCGTCCGGCGAGGCCTGCCGTGCTATGGAAACGCTCGAACTCATCTCTGGCATACATTATTTCAGATTTTGGGACGCTTAAAGGCCCGCATTTTCCCTTTGCGTTCAGCCGTGCCGAGTAATCCGCCGACGCATGGGCTTGAGCGCAAACAGCGCGAGCGCGGCGACCGCCAGATTCATAATTGCGGCGATGACGAAGACCCAGTGCCATGTGCCCGAGTAATTCTTGATGATGCTAGCCAGCGGCACAACCCACACGGCCGTACCCTTCGCAGTGTAGAGAAGCCCGGCGTTGGCGGTCGCGTATTTCGCACCGTAGGTATCGGTCGCGATCGCGGGAAACAGGCTGAAGATTTCTCCCCATGTGAAGAAGATCATCCCAGCCAGCAGGATGAACATGTACGGCGTCTGTCCGAATGCGCCGAGGCTCCAATAGGCCGCGGCCCCGAGCGTGAACACGATTCCCATGGTGTTCTCGCGGCCGATGATATCGGAGATCCACCCAAAGAACGGCCGCGCCAGGCCGTTCAAAATGTTGTCGATCACAAGGGCGGCGCTGAGTGTGGTGGCGGTGATGAAAAATACATTCACTTCCTGGTCGGCGAGCCCAAAGTCCTTGGCGATCGGGGCGATCTGCGCGGTTGCCATCAGGCCGGATGCTGCGACCATCACAAACATGATGTAGAGCAGCCAAAAGACCGGAGACCGCAACGTTTCGAGCGGCGTGTATTCGCGCAGCGAGTGCGTCAGGCGCGCGGCCGGCTTTGGCGTCTGGCCGGGCTGCGGGGCGCGGAGGAGCCGCGACAGCAACAAAATGATAAAGCCTTGCCCCAACCCAAACCAGAGGAACGCGGACTCGTAGCCGTACCCGAGTATCATCTCGCGGATTGGAATGACGGTCGCGGCGGTGCCGGCGCCAAATCCTGCTGCGGTCAAGCCCGCGGCGAGCCCGCGGAGATCGGGAAACCACTTCAGGGCATTGCCAACGCAAGTGCCATAAACCGCACCGGCGCCGATGCCGGATAAAGCGGCAGCCAGGTACAATTGCCAAAGCGAACCGGCAACGGAATTCAGCGCCCACGCACAAGCGACGAAGACACCGCCCAGTGCGACTACGACCCGCGGACCGAAACGATCAACAAACCAGCCCTCGATCGGCACCAGCCAGGTCTCGGTAGCGATGAAGATGCTGAAGGCCAACTGTATGGCGGCCATACCCCAGTGATATTTTTGATCGATCGGATTGACAAAAAGCGTCCAGCCATATTGCAGGTTGGCGATCATCACCATACAGAGGACGCCGGAAACGAGCTGGCCCCAGCGCCCGGCGGACGACGCTTCCGCTTCCGCATGGACCGCGGGCGATTCGACTGCCATCGTTTCCCGTCCCCAGAGGCCTTGGGTACTGGCTTCTACGGCCAGCACCTTGTTAGGTCCCAGATTAAGGGGCCATTCTGCTTTGCATCTGAGTTGGGGGCAATAACAAGAAGGTCGCGGTCTTCCGACCGCGACCTCTTAAACCGTTGGTATTAACTTAGGCGCGGCGACTAGAAGCGGAAACGAACGCCGCCGACACCGGCGAGGTTGTTGTTTTGAATATCGCCGTTGGCGATGCCGCCCTCGGCTATCGAATATACGACGCCGACATAGGTATCCCACTTCGGCAGGAACCGCCAGTCGAGCACCGCCGAGTACACCTGGTAAGTGCCGGCGCACTGGCTGTGGGCGCCGGGATTGGCGCAAATGCCCACGCCGCTCACGTATTGATTCTGCCAGTATTGATAATAGGCGCCGGTGATGTCCAGGTCGCGGGTGATGCCGTATTTAGCGCCGACCCAAAGGATCTGGAAGGTTTCATTCCCGCAACCGGTGCCGGTACCGCAGAGGGAATTGAACGCATTGTTATTGATCGACGTCAGGTTAGCAGTGGCAATCGAGCCGTGGTTGACGCCGCCGGAATTATTGAAAGTGAATCCGTCATCGATGAATGACTTCGTCTGCGAGTCGCTCGGGTTGGAGTACTGAATCCACTCATAACCGGCATACAGCGTGAGCGGGAAAACCGGGGGCGGAGCAGGTGCTTTGGCTACGAGCGGCTGCTCGGGCCCCCACGAACCGAAGCTGTATTTGGCCGCCGCCGAGACCGTGACGTTGTTTGACAGCGTCGCCTTGAGGGCGGCATCCGCCGGGAACGTGGTCGGCGTACCGAAGACGTTGAGGGCCTGACCGGGGTAAAACGCCGAAATGTTGACCGCGTCCCTCTCGTAAGTAGCGACGACGTCCATCGAGAGCGTGCCGGGTCCGAGATGTCTGATGTCCGTGCCGATAACGCCGGCGATCGCGCCATTGTTCGGGTTATATGCATTGTAGCCGCCGTTGGAGCCACCGATCGGCTGCCCCATGACGCCGACGTGGAACCAGTCGCCGAAATTGACACGATACTTGATCGCCGTGGTCCAACGCGCGTCTTCGGTGTCGCCGGAGCCGCCGGCCTTGCCGGAATAGCCAATCGGCGAGAAGGCATAAGAGCCCCCCATCGCATCGTAGGCATTGATCTCGTCCAGCTGTAGCGTGTTTTGCCGGCCGAAGGTCAGCGAGCCCCAAAACGGCTGGCTAACACCGACATATTGATTCGTGTTCAGCCAGCCCCAGCGGCTGGAGTCGAACGGAAGGGCCTCGGTATTCTGCGCCGTGCCCTTGGCGTCCTGCATAGCCTGCGGGGCATTGGCCAACAGGCCTGAATAGGGATCAAACGCCAGTTCGGCGCGGGCGACGAACGCCCAGCCGCCGGGCGCGATCGGCTCTTTTATATCAACGCCGATGTTCGACTGGCTCAGGGCGTTGGGAGCGAGACCCCATCCAGCGGTGCGGTTCGTCGCGCCCGTACCACCAGCACCCACAATGTAACTGGCGCCAGTCGGGAAGTTTTTATCAAACGGCGTGCCGTGGGTCTGATAGAGACCGCCGAGGTCAACCGTGCCGTAGAACCGCACCCCGTACCAACTCAGCTGGCAGCTCGTCAGAAAGAACGCCGGAAGGCTGTCGCACGGCCCAGGCGGCGGCGGTAGCGGATCTGCCTTTGCTGGGCCAGTGATTGCAAACGGCGCCCCAGCAACAATCGTCGCGGAGAGCAGCGCGGCAAGACCAAATTTTTTCATGTCGACCCCCAGCCGTTATCGGCAGACCCGCGGCGCTCGATGCGACGCAGTTTGATTGTGTTCAAAGATAGGAGGGAACTTTCCGACTTGTCACGTTCCTTACGGCCATTTTTCTGGGGGGAGGCGAATACGGCCGAGGTGTGTGGCATCGCGGCAACAGATTGCCAGCTTTGTGACACTCGTGTGACGCTCTCTGGCGAGTTCGATCCGGTTCGCGCGCCAGATCGCCGCACGAGCCCGCCCTCCCGTCGAGTTTTTCGCTTTCGGGTGAGTCGCGAACCGGCGTTTTTCATCGATACTGCGCTACTTTACCCCGGCCCGCCGCCTCGCCTCCAACAAACGGCTTGGCGGCGCCGTCCGCGCCGCTCATCCGCTGCACCGGGAATTTTCTGTGATCTTTCGGAACTCTTGTTCCGTCGGACACTTGCCTCGACAAAAGTCACGGGACCAGCCAGCAGTCAATCGTACGGCTATGCGCGTCGCCGATTTGCCGGATTTGCTGGCAAAGAGGGCGCGCAGCCGCCGCGCAAAGCCTAAGGAAAACGCGATGTCTCCCAAAACCGCTTCGCAGCCGAAGCCCGTTGCCGCCGCGGTCGAAGATTCTTTCTACATTTCAGCCACGCGATCCGCTGGCGGACCGCTGCGAACGTTGAAGCATAACGACGCGTTTGTCGTCTGCGACAATAATGGTGACATCGGCGCCGCGACGGCAACGACCGACGGACTTTTCTACCGCGACACCCGCTTTCTCGCGCGTCTCCAACTCTTGGTGAATGACGCACCGCCGCTCCTGCTCGGCTCCAACCTGCGCGACGATAACGCCGCGCTCGCTGTCGATCTCACTAATCCCGACCTGATTTCCGATCAGCAGGTCGTGCTGGAAAAGGACACTGTCCACATCCTACGCACCATCTTCCTATGGCGGGACACCGCCTATCAGCGGCTTTGCGTGCGCAATTACGGCAATCAGACGATCCATGTGCGCCTGTCAATTCTATTCGCGAACGACTTCGCCGACCTGTTCGAAGTGCGCGGCACTCATCGTGAGCGCCGTGGCACGCAGACAGCGCAGTTGCGCGGCAACGACCAGGTGTTGCTCAACTATCATGGGCTCGATGACCGGCTGCGACGCACGACGCTGACTTTCGATCCGCCGCCAACGCGGCTGGCGGCGGACAGCGCCGTCTATGAGTTGCGCCTCGCGCCCGGCCAAGCGCGACCGCTTTTCCTTGCTGCCGGCTGCAATGAAGCAGAAGTGCGTCCGACGCCGTTTTTGCACGCCCTCATCCGGTCGCGCCGCGAGTTGCGTGAAGCCACGCGCGGACGTACCAGCGCCGAGACGTCGAACGAGCTTTTCAACGAGATGCTCTGCCGGTCGGCTGCCGATCTTGAAATGCTGATGACCGACACGCCAGAAGGCCGCTACCCCTACGCCGGAATACCCTGGTTCTCCACCACGTTCGGCCGCGACGGCCTGATCACGGCATTGCAAATGCTGTGGTGGAGTCCCGATGTGGCGCAAGGCGTGCTGCGCCGGCTCGCCGCCTATCAGGCCGAAACCACCGATCCGCTCGCCGACGCCGAACCGGGAAAGATTCTGCACGAGATGCGCGGCGGCGAAATGGCGGCGCTGCGCGAAGTTCCGTTCGGACTTTACTACGGCAGCGTCGATTCCACCCCGCTATTTGTCCTGCTCGCAGGACTTTATCTGGAACGCACTGGCGACGTTGAAACCATCGTCGTGCTGTGGCCCGCAATCCGCGCCGCCTTGGATTGGATTAACGGTCCAGGCGATCCCGACGGTGACGGTTTCGTCGAATATAAAAGAGCCAGCGACCAGGGCCTCGCCAACCAGGGCTGGAAGGATTCGCAAGACGCAATCTTTCACGCCGACGGCCAATTGGCTGAAGGTGAAATCGCGCTCGCCGAAGTCCAGGGTTACGTTTACGCCGCCAAGCGCATTGCGGCGCGATGCGCCCGGCGCATCGGCCGCGACGCTGAAGCGGAGCGGCTCGAAGCCGAAGCGCAAATGCTTGCCGAACGCTTCGAGGCGGCGTTCTGGTGTCCGCCGCTTGAGACTTATGCGATCGCGCTCGACGGTGCCAAGAAACCGTGTGCGGTGCGGACCTCGAACGCCGGACAAGTCTTGTTCACGGGCATTGCCGATCCCAAGCGGGCTGCGCTCGTCGCCAGAGGTCTACTGCGGTCCGACTTTTTTTCCGGCTGGGGCATTCGCACGGTGGCGCGCGGCGAGTCCCGCTACAATCCGATGTCCTATCACAATGGGTCGGTCTGGCCGCACGACAATGCGCTGATCGGACTAGGCTTCGCCCGCTACGGACTGAAACAGCAGCTTGAAACGTTGTTCACCGGTCTATTTCACGCCGGCACCTATATGGAGCACCGCCGATTGCCCGAACTGTTCTGCGGCTTCCAGCGCCAAGCGGGCCATGGTCCAACCCTTTATCCGGTCGCTTGCAGCCCACAAGCCTGGGCGAGCGCTACGCCGTTCGCGCTGTTGCAAGCCTCGCTTGGGCTGCAACTCGACCCCTTCGCCAACGAAATCCGGCTGACCAATCCGCGGCTCCCGGCGTTTCTCGATGAAGTGATGCTGCGCGACCTGCAGCTCGGCTCATCCCACATCGATTTGCGGGTACGTCGCCACAACGACACCGTCTCGCTCGATACGCCGCGGATCGAGGGCGGTATTCGCGTTTCAGTCGTTTACTCCTCGTAAGCCGTTGTCGTCGGCGCCCGCCGGTTCGAGCCTCGCCGGCGGCGCGACGCGTTATCTACAAACAGCGGATTAATGGAACCACCGGGAGTTCCCGCGCTTAATGGAGTAAGCAGACCTCTGTGGAGGCAGCATGGGCGGGAATCGTCGCGTGGCGATGGCAGCGACCGCGCTGCTGGTCGTGACGATCGCCCTGACCGCGGCGCTCGCCGAGAGCGATACCAACAAGGCAGAGCCGCAGACCGGAAACCCGGCGCCTGCTGCGGTCACGATTCTGAATAAACACGAAGTCGAGGGCGTACTCGGCCGCGACGTGCGCAGCGCCACCGATGAGAATATGGGGCGGATCGTAGACGTGCTCGTCGACCGCGCTGGCCAGATGCGGGCCGCGATCATCGATTTCGGCGGGTTCCTCGGGGTCGGAAGCCGCAAGATCGCGGTGGACTGGAACGCGCTGCATTTTCCACCGCCCGGCAAGCCGGGCAGCCATATCGCGCTCGAGCTAACCCGCGACCAGGTCAAGGCAGCGCCGGAGTACCAGGACGGCAAGCCAGTGGTCATCCTGGGCGCACTTGGCAAGCTGGAACCCCTGCCCGAATAAGCAACCATGCCGGAGAAGCATTCTGTCCGCGGAACCGCTACGCCGCTTTGGCGACAGTCGAGATCGGCGCGACGGGATCGAAGCCGAACCCGCGCCGCCGGTTGGCGAACAGCCGGGTGGGCCCGAGCGACCTCTCCGGCCGTCCGCCCGGAGCCTACGCGGGCTTGATTGGTTCATTTTCTTCGTCGCCGATGTCCAAACCGGCTTTGGGCCGTTCGTCTCGGTCTTCCTCACAACGCAAAAATGGACGCAGATTGACATCGGCTTTGTGCTGTCGGCGGCCGGCTTCATATCGCTCATCGGCCAAATGCCTGGCGGCGCGCTGGTCGATGCCGCACGGTCGGAGCGTTTGGTCGCCGGCATCGCGATTGCGGCGATCTGTGTCAGCGCTCTGGCCTATGCGACGCATCCGGTCTTTCCGATGGTGCTGTCGGCGGCGGTCATCCAGGCGCTGGCAAGTTGCGTGCTCGGCCCGGCGATGGTGGCGATCAGCCTTGGCCTGGTAGGTCATGCCGCGATCGGAGAACGATTGGGACGCAATGCCCGCTTTGCCTCTATTGGCAACGGCCTCGCGGCAGCCGCCATGGGAGCCTGCGGCTATCTGCTGTCCGCGCGGGCGGTCTTTGTCGTTACCGTCCTTCTGCTTGTTCCGGCGCTGCTTGCGCTGCGTCAGATCGCCCCAGCAGAAATCGACCCGGAGCGAGCGCATGGCGGGACGCCTCGGCCGCGCGCCGCCAGGCCGCCCACCAAAGTCCGCGATATGTTTTCCAACCGGCCGCTCCTGATCTTCGCGGGCTGTCTGCTGTTGTTTCACCTCGCCAATGCGGCCATGCTGCCGTTACTTGGCAGCGCCGTCACAATGCGCTCAGCCAGGTGGGCAACGCTACTCATCGCGGCGTGCATCGTCGTACCGCAGTTGCTGGTTGCAATTCTGTCGCCGTGGATCGGCCACCAGGCGCAAATCTGGGGTCGCCGGCCGCTGCTGCTGATCGGCTTCGCTGCCCTCCCCGTTCGCGGCCTGCTGTTTGCTTCGGTGACTAATCCGCAGCTTCTGGTCATTGTCCAATTGCTTGATGGCGTGACGGCGGCGGTGTTCAGCGTGATGGTGCCGCTCATCGTCGCTGATCTGACGCGCGGCACGGGGCACTTTAACCTCGGTCAGGGTTTCGTCGGCACTTTCGTCGGCATCGGCGCGTCGCTGAGTGCAACATTGGCCGGCTACATGAGCGACCGCTTTGGCAGTCCAGCAGCTTTCGCCACCTTGGCGGCAATCGCACTTCTCGGTCTTGCGATGGTCTGGCTTCTGATGCCGGAGACACGGCCAATCGAGGAGCCCGATTGACGGATCCCAAATGTGATGATGCGCGAAGTGATGCGCGCCCTGGATGGCCCTTACAACGCCGGCGCGTCTTCAGTGACCAACCGCAGGTGTGGGGCCTTCGCATCAGTCAGACTGCGGTAGACCGACAGATAATCTTGCGCCATGCGCCGCGACGTGAAACGGTCCTCGAAGCGCTGGCGGATCTTCGCACGCGACAGATGTCCGAGGCGGTCGACGGCGCCGATGGCGCCGGTTTCATCCTCGACGACGAATCCTGTGATCCCGTCATCGATCACCTCCGGCGCCGATCCGCGATTGAAGGCGATGACCGGCGTGCCGCAGGCCATTGCTTCAATCATCACCAGCCCGAACGGCTCGGGCCAGTCGATCGGAACCAGGAGAACGACCGCGCCGCTCAAGAATTCGGATTTGTCCCGATCGCCGATTTCGCCGATGAATTCCACATTCCCTGGCTTCATCATCGGTTTAATTTGCTCCTCGAAATATTCGCGGTCGGTCCTGTCGACTTTGGCGGCGACCTTGAGCGGCACGCCGCAATGCTCGGCGATGCGGATGGCGCGATCGAAGCCCTTTTCCGGAGCGATACGGCCGAGGAAGGCAAAATACGACGGCTTGATCGGTTTTGGTGTAAGTAATTTTTCCGGCAGGCCGTGATGAACAGTCCGCACCCAATTCGCCTGCGGCAGCGGCCGCCGCTGCGAATTCGAGATCGACACCAGCGGAATCGAAGAGAAGGCATCGAAGACCGGCTGATGCTCCGGCAAATCGAGCCGGCCGTGCAACGTCGTCACGAACGGTGTCGGCTGCCGTGAGAACAGGGAGAACGGATAATAGTCGAGATGACAGTGCAGAAAATCAAAGTCTCCAGCCCGCTGGTAAACCCGTTCCAGGAGCAGCATGTGCAGCGCGTTCGGATCGCGCACCGCGCCGTCCAGGCGCAACGCGCGCGGCCACACCGCCTCCAAGTGCGCTGACGTCATCGAGTCTCCGCTGGCAAAGAGCGTCACCTCATGACCGAGCCCAATCAGTTCTTCGGTTAGCCACGACACCACACGTTCGGTCCCACCATAAAGTTTGGGCGGGATCGCCTCCGTTAACGGCGCGACCTGCGCGATATGCATCGAATTTCGCCTTTCCTGAGCGGAATGCCCCGCATCCCGAGAGTTCCCGGCACAAAACCAAGAACTGGGAAACCGCCAAATGTTTCAATTGAGGCGCGGAACTTATTTTCGGTGGCGCCGGGAACTTTTCAGCTCGTGAAACGTAGACGTTACCGCGCGGACGTTCGGTGCGGCCGGTGTGTTGCCGCTTCGCTGCGCGACGCCCGATAGAAACGCAAAAAACGTGATTAATTTGCCGGATAAATTTCAAGTTATCGGCGTTGTGATGCTGTGCTGACCCCTGGGGGAAGGACCTATGGCTTCACACGGCAGAGATGAAACG
Organism: uncultured Alphaproteobacteria bacterium; assembly: GCA_963831165.1. GTDB lineage: Bacteria > Pseudomonadota > Alphaproteobacteria > Rhizobiales > Xanthobacteraceae > BOG-931. Next base: position 244,296 of record CAWHPC010000020.1, on the reverse strand, counting down.
CGCATGGCCGACCTTTGCGACTACGCCGATCGTCCTCTTGCTTTTATCTTTCGCTATGTGCGGCAGCGCCCATTCTCCCATGCAGTGATTCTGACCGCCGTCCTGGCTGCGGTAGGCTGTTCGGTCGGCACGCAATATGGCGTCAAGAACCTGGTCGACACGCTTTCCCATGGAGTGACCACGTACGTCTGGGCGGCGTTTGTTCTGCTGGGCGTATTGATCGCCGCCGATAATCTGCTGTGGCGCATCGCCAGTTGGATCGCGAATTTCGCCTTCGTCGGTGTGACCGGCGACTTGCGGCGCGATCTATTCCGCCACCTCACCGGTCATTCGCCGCGTTATTTTGCCGAGCGGCTACCCGGGACGCTGACCAGCCGCGTAACTGCGACTTCGAACGCCGTCTTCACCGGCGAAAACATGTTTGTCTGGAACGTGCTCCCGCCCTGCGTGGCTACGTTTGCGGCGATTGCGTTGGTGAGCATGGTCAGTTGGCCGATGGCCGCCGGTCTCGCCGGCGTGGCCGGAATCATGGTCTGCCTGATGTTTCGGTTGGCTGCGGCCGGTCGGCCCTTGCATCACGATTTTGCCGGCAAGGCCGCAGCAGTCGATGGCGAAATGACCGATGTCGTCACCAATATGCCGCTGGTGCGCGCGTTTGGCGGCCTGCTGCGCGAGCAGCATCGTTTCGATGCCACTGTCGAACGGGAAATGGAGGCGCGGCGGCGCAGCCTGTTTTATCTCGAGAAACTCCGAATTTTTCATGCCGTCGTGACGATCGTGCTGGCGCTCGGTCTGCTCGCCTGGGCGATCATGCTGTGGCAGCAAAACGAAGCGACCACCGGCGACGTCGTGCTGGTGTGCACGCTCGCCATTTCCGTGCTGCACGCCACCCGCGATCTCGCGGTGGCGCTCGTCGACATCACGCAGCATGTTGCGCGCCTGTCGGAGGCGCTGGCGACGCTGCTGGTTCCGCACGAACTGCGCGATCATCCCGAGGCCGAACCGCTGGTACGACGCGGCGCCAGTGTCAGGTTCGAGCACATCAACTTCCGCTACAGTGACGGCCAGCAGATTTTCGAGGACTTCAGCGTCAGCTTCATGCCGGGCGAACGCGTCGGCCTCGTTGGTCCCTCGGGCGGCGGTAAATCGACTTTGTTCGCGCTGTTGCAGCGTTTCTATGACGCACAGGGCGGCCGGATACTAATCGACGGTCAGGACATCGCCCGGGTCACTCAGGAGAGCTTGCGCGAGGCCATCGGTGTTGTCCCGCAGGACATTTCGCTATTCCACCGCTCGGTCATGGAGAATATCCGCTATGGCAGACCGGACGCTACGGATGAGGAAGTGCTCGACGCGGCTTTCGCGGCGCGCTGCGATTTCATCGAGGACTTGTCGAACGGCATGCGGACGCTGGTCGGCGACCGTGGCGTGCGTCTCTCCGGTGGCCAGCGCCAGCGGATCGCCATCGCGCGGGCGTTCCTCAAGAATGCGCCGCTGCTCTTGCTCGACGAAGCGACATCCGCGCTCGACACCGAATCGGAAGAAGCCATCCGCGAGGCATTGGGCCGCCTGATGCACGGGCGCACAGTCATCGCCATCGCTCATCGACTCTCGACCGTACGCCATTTCGATCGCATCCTCGTCCTGCAACTCGGCAAGGTCGTTCAGGACGGCCCGCCCGACGTACTGTTTCATCGCGAAGGTATTTACCGTCGGCTCGTGCAGCGCGAGGTGGATCGGCTGGCGCAGACGGCCGCAGCGTAGCAGTGCTCGCTCGCGCAATAATTCCACACATCTGAGCATTGCGGGAAACCCGGCGTTAGTTGCATTATTCAGCGCCGCCGGACGGCAGCTTTCATCGAGGGCCGACAATGAACGACGTAAGCCCGCAATATTCTGCCGCCTTGCCTTCGACCAACCCGCAGGACGTCGGGCTTTCGCCGATCGGGCTCGCGAGACTGACCGCTGCAATGCAGCGCGAAGTCGATTCGCGCCACGTGCCCGGCGTTTCCATGATGATCGCCCGCAGCGGCAAGGTCGCTTATCGGCAAGACGTCGGCGCGTTGCGGCCCGGTGGGCCGCCGCTGGGCGCCGACGCAATTTTCCGCATTTATTCGATGACCAAGCCGATCGTCTCAGTCTCACTCATGATGCTGGTCGAGGAAGGAAAGCTGTTCATCGCCGACCCGATTGCCAAATTCGTACCTGAAATGGCCAGCCCCAAAGTCGGTGTAGTCAGAAACGGCAAACTCGAATTGGAGCCGATCGAACGGGCAGTCACCATTCAGGACCTGCTGAGGCATACGTCCGGACTGACATACGCCTTCACCGGCAATTCGCCGGTGCAGCGTCTTTATGGTCAGGCGGGCTTGTTCACTTCGGATCCCGCCAACGCCAAAACGTTTCTCACCCGCGATCTGACGACCGCCGAATTTGTTGTCGAACTCGCCAAGTTGCCGCTGATCGATCAGCCGGGAGCCGCCTGGAATTACAGTCACTCCACCGATGTCATTGGCCGCGTCGTCGAGGTGGTTTCGGGGCAGACCCTGGGCGCGTTTGTGAACGATCGAATCTTGGCGCCGCTCGGCATGCGCGACACTGCCTTCTATTTGCCGGCCGATAAACGCGAGCGCCTCGCTGAGCCATTTGCGAACGACCCGGACAACGGCAAGCCGGTACAACTCGTCGAAATGCCCTCCGCGCCGCGTTTTGAATCGGGCGGAGGCGGTTTCTTCTCGACGATGGATGACTATGCCCGCTTCGCTCAGATGCTTTATCTCGGCGGTACGTTCGCAAACACGCGTTTAATCGGGCGCAAAACTTTGGAGTTCATGACCGCCGATCACCTCGGACCCGGCGTCCGCATCGTCAATACCAACTTGCTTCCGCCCGGACACGGCTTCGGGCTCGGATTCGCGGTGCGGCGCGAGGTCGGGATGGGGCCGACGCCCGGCACGCCAGGCGAGTTCTTCTGGGGCGGCCTTGCCGGCACGGTGTTTTGGATCGCGCCGCAGGAAGAACTGGTCGCGATCATGATGATTCAGGGGCCGGGGCAGCGGGATTACTACCGCTACCTGTTCCGCAATCTCGTCTACGCCGCTCTGGCTTAAGCACTCCAGCCAAGCAAAGCGCGCGCGCCGTCCCAGATTTCCCGGAGCACTTGGCCGGCGGGCTCCGCCCGCGCCAGCCGGGCCGATTGCCCGGCCCAGACCTGCATGCGGCTGGCGTCGCCGGCTTTTTGCGCTTCAGTGCGCATAGCGGCGGTCAATGCACGCTGCACCGGATACGGCGCCGGCGGCGGAGCGTCCGGGGCAGTCGCCGCGCGCACGTATTGCGTAGCGATGCTGCGCCCGGCGCGACCGCTGAACACGCGGCTGACCATCGTGTCCTCCGGCGCTACGCGCGACAGCGCATCGGCCCACGCCGGATGCAGCTTCGCCTCCGGAGTTCGCAGCAGCCCCGTCCCGATCTGCGCCGCACTGGCGCCAAGCAATAGAGCCGCAGCGACACCGCGACCGTCAGCGATGCCGCCAGTAGCAACGACCGGGATTTTGACCGCATCGACCACCGCGGGCACCAGCGCCAACAAACCGACCTGCTGCCGCTCTGCTTCCGCCGCGTCAAAACAACCGCGATGTCCGCCGGCTTCCATGCCCTGCGCGACCACGACATCCGCCCCTGCGTCCTCTGCGGCACGGGCTTCCGCCACAGTTGAGATGTTCGCAAACCAGGTCATGCCTGCTTGCTTGAGCGTCGTGACAAAGGCGGGCGGATAAAGGCCCATGATCGAGGAAACAATTGGCGGCTTGATGGCGAGGAACGCCTCACACTGTGCCGAGAAGTCCGGCAGCACCGTATCGCCCGCGCCGGGCGGGACCGCGGGGCCCCATCCCGCAAGGAAGGCGCGCAGTCTTTCTTCATGCTTTGGATCACGCCGCGACGGGGGATCGGAAATCCAAAGATTAAGCTGATAAGGTCCATTGCCCTTGGCCCGCACCTGCTCGGCCCAGGCGACAATTTCATCGGGCTGCATCAGCAATGCCCCGCAAGCGCCAAGGCTGCCGGCATTCATCGCCGCGATCGATAACGAAGGCGGACAGGCTCCCGCCATTGGCGCGAGCAGCACCGGCATTTTCAATCCGAACCGGCGACAGAAAGATTCGGCGCGAGCCTGATCGGGAGACATTTTTCAGCTCCACCGTTTGGACCTCGGCGCCGTTGCCGCCAAAATCGCGGCCGCGACGACGTAGGAGGCGGCACTGGCAAGGATCGGCAGCGTGTAGCTTTGGCTCACGTCGAAGGCGAAGCCCGCCGCACTCGGACCGATCAAAGTGCCAAACGCGATACTAAGCGAAATAAGTCCAATCATGCCGCCCAGATTGGTTGCGCCAAAATAGTCGGCAACGACGGCCGGAAGCAACGCCACCCAGCCGCCGTAGAACAGCCCATACAGCAGGGCGAAGATCGCGAGCGACCAGAGATTCACCGAGAAGAACCAAACGACAAACGCCAGCGCCATGCCCGCGATCATGATCGCCATGGACAATGAGCGGCCGAACCGGTCGGCCAGTCCGCCGAGAAAGAAACGCCCGGCGGTGCTGCCGACACCAATCGCGCCGAGGAGCAAAACAGCCGCCGACTGCGGCACGCCGTGATCGAGCGCGTAAGGAACGAGATGAACGAACGGCACAAACACGCCGAACGAGCCGAGCAGGCTGGCGATGAACAGCCCGGCGAAGCGCGGCGATTTGACCGCCGCAAGCATTGAAGGCTTGGCGCGCGCAACCGGTTGCGGCCCGCGGGCATCGGATCGCCATCGGGACCCAAACCGCGACCGCGCGGATCGTCCTCGATCAGGAATGCCAAGCCCCCGCCGACAACCGCAGCGAAAACACCGAAGATGAGGTAGGTCTCGCGCCAGCCAAAAGCATTGATCAAAAATGCCGCGACTGGCGGCATGACCAGCGTGCCGACGCCAATGCCGGCGACGCCGATGCCGGAGGCGAATCCGCGGCGCCTGACGAACCAGCGCTGCATAACGCCGAGAACCGGAACGTAGGAGAGCCCGATGCCGAGTCCGACGCCGAGACCGTAGGCGCTATAGACCTCTACCAGTGTGCGGGCGACGCTTGCGAGCGCCAGTCCGAGGCCGGTCACGACCATGCCGACGACGGCAAGGCGGCGCGCGCCCCACTTGTCGGCAAGTGGCCCGCTGACCGCCCCCAAAGCGAAATAGACAAATCCCGCAAGCGAGAAGACCAGCGACACCGAGCCGCGCGAGGCGGCGAAATCGTGCTGCAATGATGGGAGAAAGGCGCTGAAGGTGTAGGCGCAGCCGAACCCGACGAAAGTGACGGCAAAAGTGCCGGCGACGACGAACCAGCCGTAGAAAATGCGCGGTTTGGACACGGAAGTATGAGTTGTCACCGAACGCTCCCGGAATCACGCCTCACCTTGGCGGTGGGGTCCACCCGATTTCAATTACCTATGTGATCAAGGTGCCCGTTGAGAGCGGGGACACTACGGAACAATCCGAAGTATTGCGACGGCATGACGACAGCGATCCGCGCTCGCTGCCTGCGGCGAGGCGCGGTCGGACGATGGCAACGCAGAGGCGAACGTTCAGTCGTTGTAGGTTTCGTGCACGGCGACGGCGCCTTGCTTCCAATAGGCCGCGGCTTTCACGCGATCCTTGCTCAGCCCGCGTTCGCCGACCAGATGAGCCCGGAGCGCTTTGGCGGTGGCGGCTTCAGCGGCAACCCACGCATAACCGTCGCCGCTCGGCAGCGGGAGTGCGGCAATCGCCTTCATCAGCAGCGATCCATCTGCGGCCGGGGCACCGTTGCGATGCAGCCAATGTGTCTCGAGACGCGTGCGTGTGTCGAAACGCAGCTCCTCTGCGGCATCAGCAACTTCAACGACGACAATGACGCGGGTGCCGGCCGGCAGTTCTTCCAGGCGGCGGCCGATCGCCGGTACCGCTGTCTCGTCCCCGGCGAAAAGATACCAATCGAAATCGTCCGGGACAATGAACGATCCGCGCGGGCCACCGACGCCGAGGAAATTTCCCGGCCGCGCCTGCGCCGCCCAGGCCGTTGCCGGCCCGGCGTCGTGTAACACGAAGTCGAGCATCAGCGTGTTGGCTCCGGCGTCGAAGCGGCGCGGCGTGTAATCGCGTGACGCCGGCCGCTCCACGCCTTCGGGATAAACCGGCCCATTGGGGCTCGGCGTCGGCAGCACCGGCTTTTCCTCGCCCGGATGCGGGAAGAACAGCTTCACGTGATCGTCGTGGGCGGCGCTGACGAAACCTTTGAGGTCTTCGCCACCGACAACGATGCGGACCATCTTGGGCGTGATGTGCCGCACATCGCGAACCCGCAGCAGCCGCATCTTGGTTTCGTGGCGAACGCGGCGGGCGACACGTTCGGCGCTTGGCAAAATCTGTGACATCGTTGGGGGCCTTTCGATGATTGAGGATGTATCTACTATTTAAGCCGTAACTAGGGGTCTCTTTGAACGGACCGGCGATGTCTCCGATGTTGAATTCCGAGCAGGATGCGGCGGCAGCACCGTTTCAGGGGACTGCCGTCCCCAACCGCATCGACAATTCGACGTCGTCGCCAAAGGGTACTGACAGATAACCGTTGGCGGTGGACCGGATGCGGGCAAGATACTCCGGGCTCGAATCAGCATTGTCGGCAACAACAAGGGCACCGTCACGCAAGCGGGCCTCCAGCAGGGAGAGAACGGACGGATAGAGATTCTTCGCGCCGTCGAGGAGAACAAAATCGATCGAGTCGGGCAGATCGCGAGCCAGAGTTTCCAGCGCGTCGCCTTCGCGAATTTCCACCAGATCGGACAGCCCGCCGGCGGCAAGGTTCGCGCGCGCCCGCACGATCTTCGATGGCTCGAACTCGCTGCCGATGAGACGCCCGCCGCCGTTGTCCCTGAGAGCAGCCGCCAGATGAAGCGTCGAAATTCCGAACGATGTCCCGAACTCGACGATAGTCCGTGCCCGGATAGACCGCGCCAGCAGATAAAGAAGCTTGCCGGTCTCCGGTGAAACCGGAAGCGGTTGATCCTTCATCCGTGCATAGAACTGACGATAGTCAGAGCGATCGGCTGCGCGCTGCTCAGGGGACAGGCTTCCTTCGTGCCGGCGTGCATTCTCCAATGCATCCGCTTCGGCAAAAAGCCGATCGAGAAGTTTCGACAGCGTCGGCTGTGTCAAAGTCGTCATTGATTTCTCCACCAATTTCGGATCGGAGCGTCGACCACGCTCTCGTGCGCGTCATGCCAACCACCGCCTGGGCCGGCCTACACCTCCGCATGGCGGAAATGTTCAGGCGCGGAAGACCCACGCATCAGGGCTTTTTCGGCTGACGGGGTTCTTGAGAATAAACGTCACTTCTTCAACCTCGCGCAACAGCGCGACGCCGACGACAAGAAGTCGGTTTCGCACTTGCGCGTTGAGTGACGTTAACGCTTACGGCTGCCCCAGCGGGGAGCTGGACGAGTTCATATCGTCGAAAGCGGCCTCTCCGCAAGCGGAGAAATCACTAATTGGAACAATTCAAAAGCGCACGTGACGCAGCTTCTCCGGATTGCGTACCACGTAGATCGCAGTAATGCGGCCATCGTGCTGCTCGAATGCCATGGTATCGATCGAGCCGTCTTCCTCGCGCAGAACGAACCCGGCCATGCCGTTAACCGTTGCAGGGCGCAATTGAGTGGCCGACAGTGCGGCGTTCTTGCGCGTGACTCCGTCGAGGAAGCGCAAAATCTTGTCGGCGCCGTAGATCGGATTGAGCGCCGCCACTCGCTTGCCGCCGCCATCGGTGTAGAGCACGGCGTCCTCGGCGAGGAGTTTGATCAGCGCCGCCGTGTTGCCGGCTTGCGCCGCTGCGGCGAACGCCGCTGCGAGGCGGCGGCATTCGTCTTGCGAGGCGGGAAAGCGCGGCCTGCCCTCTTCGACATGCGTGCGTGCGCGTGCAGCAAGCTGCCGGCAAGCGGCTTCGCCGCGATCCAGCGCGCGCCCGACTTCGGCAAAGTCGAGACCGAACACATCGTGCAGCAGAAAGCTCGCACGCTCGAGCGGCGACAGCCGTTCCAGCACCAGCATCAGCGCGACGGAAAGATCGTGCGCCAGATCGCCGGCGGTCTCGTCGTCGAAGGCTTCATCGACCACCGGCTCGGGCAGCCATTGCCCGACATAGACTTCGCGCCGCGCCTGCGCCGATTTCATCCGATCAAGACAAAGCCGCGTCACCACGGTGCCGAGATAGCGTCGCGGCTCAATGATCGCGGCGCGATCAGCCGCATGCCAGCGTAGATACGCGTCCTGCACCACGTCCTCGGCCTCGGCGCGCGAGCCAAGCATGCGATAGGCGAGACCGGTGAGCACGCCCCGATGCGTCTCGAAGGACTTCAGTTCGTCGTGTTCGGCGGTTGCGCTCATGCTGCCCGGGTCAGTTGGCGGAGGACTGGCCGCGACTCGCCGCCGACGGTGACGCGCGTGCAGGCGCGGCCGTGGCCCAATGCGTATTTCAAGGTCGGATAAATCCGTGACGCAACCATGGCGAACGACAGGGAGATCAGCGCTCGCTTGCCCCAGCGGCGCACCACTTCTTCGCGCAGGTCGTCGGCCTCGGGCGCGTGATGCAGGCTCGCCTCCGCAAAGCGGAACGCCAGCGCCACCTCGAACGGCATGGCGTTGACGTCATGCGCCACGACGGCCCGCAGGATCGCCGGATCGACGCCCTCGCGCTGCGCCATATCGATCACGAGCTGGGTGCAGGGGCCGCAATCCTCGGCCATGGTGCCGACAATGCCCGCCGCGCAATAGGCCGCGGGCGGCACATCCTTACGATATTTGCCAAGGCCAGTAACTTTGCTGAAAGCCATGAGGGCTCGCGGATCGGCATCGAGAACATCGCGCAAGTAGCTTGCGTCATAATGCCAGGTGCGTTCGAATTTATGGATCCACCGCTGCAGAAACCATCTGATCATCGCGCTTCTCCTTCACCGAGATTGAAAGGCGGCTCGCCCGCGGCCACACGATCCAGATCGCCAGTACCGGCGGCAGAAACACCGTCGGAATATCCGTCAGCAGCTGGTGCAACTGCTCCCGGCCTGCCGTCGCGTCCCACAGGTGAATGATCGCGTGCAGCGCCAGGAACGCGGCCCCGGCGACAGCGGCCGGGCGAACCATCGGGTTAATCGCGAACCACGGCAGCGACGTTCCGGCGACGAGGTATGCGACGCCGGTGTCGCGGATGAAATGCGGATTGAACGGGCCGGTTTCCGAAACGCCGGGTACAGTCGTGTACCAATCAGCCGGAATGGCGAGCATTATCAACCCATTGGCCGCCAAGCCCACTCCGAGAATCCACGCCAAAATGCCGCGCATGTCGAGCGCCTCCGACCTCTAAGACGAGGCAGGCAGGCGAAACGTGACACAGACAAAAAGAATTTAGCGGTGTGAGTCCCGCCGGGCTTGACCGACGAAAGCCGTTCAGTTAGTGGCATACCAACCAGTTGGTATGTCCATGAGCAAGGTCTCAGCAAGCGCCGAAACGCGGATCAAGCTGCTCGATGCAGCCCGGGACGTCATTCGGACCAAGGGCTACACGGCGAGCACCGTCGACGATATTTGCGCGGCCGCTGGTGTGACGAAGGGCGGCTTTTTTCATCATTTCGACACCAAAGAACAGCTCGGCATCGCTGCGGTGGAGCATTTCAACGCGATGGCGGCGGAGCTGTTCGCTTCCGCCCCGTACCGAGCGGAGACCGATCCGCGCGACCGGGTGCTGGGCTATGTTGATTTTCGAATCTCGATTTTACGCGGCGAAATCGCGCAATACACGTGCTTGATTGGCACGACCGTTCAGGAAGTTTACGTCACGCATCCGGATTTGCGCGCCGCATGCGAGCGCATGTTTTCCGAACACGTGGCGGACTTGACTTGCGACCTTGCGGCAGCGAAGGCGCGCCATGCACCCGACGCGACATGGGACCCGGAAAGTGTTGGCTACTTCATGCAATGTGTTCTGCAAGGCGGATTTATCTTCGCCAAAGCGAAGCAGAGCTCCGAAATCGCCACCGCAAGCCTTGGTCACTTGCGGGACTATTTGGTGACACTTCTTGACCATCCGCGAAAGCACAAACGCAAGGAGCAGCAGAAATGAGCGATGTCAACGCCATCCCTGACGGCATGCATACGGTAACGCCCCATCTGATTTGCGCGGGTGCGGCGGAAGCGATTGAATTTTACAAGAAGGCATTCAACGCCACCGAGATGTCCCGACTTCCTGGGCCCAACGGGCGGCTGATGCCTGCATCCGCATCGGCGACTCGACCGTGATGTTGGTCGATGAGATGTCCGAGCATGGAGCGCTTGGACCGAAGTCGCTGAAGGGCTCCCCGGTCGCCATCCATATTTACGTCTCTGACGCCGACGCTACGGCCGAACAAGCTGTCAGCGCTGGCGCCAAGGTCACCATGCCGGTGTCCGACATGTTTTGGGGCGATCGTTATGGACAGCTTGAAGACCCATTCGGTCATCGCTGGTCGATCGCGACACATGTTCGCGACGTTACGCCAGCCGAGATGGAGAAAGCGATGCGAGCCACGTGTGGGCAGCAGCAGTCCGCACGCACCGCATGATCGACCGTGCCGGGCGAAGGTCGTTCGGCCCAAAAGGATCGCCGCGAAGTCCTCGGCGATGCGGAGGTACGCGCAATGTCGCTCTTATTCGCGTCGATCGCAGAGCTCAGCGAGCAGATCCGCAGCCGCCGCATCTCACCGGTCGAACTGGTGCACGCCGAGCTCGCGCATATTGAACGTCTCAATCCGCTGTTGAACGCTTTTATCACCGTTACGGGCGAGACTGCGCTCCGCGCGGCAAAGAGCGCGGAGAGCGAGATCGCGGCCGGCCGTTGGCGTGGACCGCTGCACGGCGTCCCGGTTGGCATCAAGGACATGTTCGATACGGAGGGCATCCGCACGACTGCCGCGTTCGCGTTATTCGAGCGGCGCGTCCCGAGCCGGGACGCCGCTTCAGTCGCGGCGTTAAAGCGCGCCGGTGCAATCATTGTCGGCAAGACCAACTTGCATCGGCTGGCGATGGGCACGACTTCGGCCGTCAGCGATTTCGGCGCCGTACACAATCCGTGGAACCGCGACCGTATCGCGGGCGGATCTTCTGGCGGATCGGCTGCCGCCATTGCCGCCGGCATGTGCTACGCCACCCTCGACACCGACGCGATCGGCTCATGTCGTTTGCCCGCAGCCTGCTGCGGCGTTACCGGATTCAAAGGAAGTTACGGGCTGCTGCCGACCGAGGGGATTCTGGCGGGAGAGCCGGTCGATCCTGCGATCCTGAGGTTAGGTCATGCGGCGATCACGGCGCGGACATCAGATGACGTCTCGCTCGTGCTGGAGGCCATCACGCCTTGGAGTGGTGCGGCTCCGCCCGACCGACGCCGCCCCGACGAACGCCGACGCATCGGACGAGCGACGAATTACGCCGCCGACAAGGAAGTCAAACCCGCCTTCGCAACAGCGGCAGCGGTGTTCGAGGCTTTAGGCGAGTTGGTCCGCACCGAGGCGCCGCTCGATAATCCGGGATTCAATGTTGCCGCTATCGAATCCGACCGTCGGGCCATTGTCGGCTCCCTATTCGCCGATTGCGACTTTGTTATTTTGCCCACGAACGCCGCTGCGACTCCGTGCATCGAGGAGGTATCTGAGCCATTGGCCCTGTCACCTCGCAACACAATGTTCGCCAACTATTACGGCTTGCCAGCCGTCAGCATTCCGTGTGGGCTTGACGCGCGCGGTCTTCCGCTCGGGGTGCAGATCATCGGCCGCCCAGGCGAGGACCGTGCGGTCCTAACTTTGGCCGCCGAGTACGAAGAGGCGCGATGGGGGAAAGGACAGACCGTCGGGCATCCGTCGCTTGCCACGTGCTGACCAAGCATTTTTTTGCTCTTTTGCCCGCTTCTTCAGGCGCTCACACGTATCGGCAACCGCCGTATGAAGTCGCCGTGGGGCTGGCCGTCGCGCGCAACCTCGCCGATCACCTCGATGCGCGAAAAGCGCTCGACCAGGAGGCGCAGAGTTTCCTCGAGCTCGACCAGCGCGACCGGCCGTCCGAGACACAGGTGACGCCCGGAGCCGAAATTGAGGATCGGGCGCGACCGCTCACGCTGGATGCGAAACTCGTACGGCGCTTCGAACACCGTAGGATCGTAGTTGCCGGCGATGATCGAGGCGAACAACCAGGTGCCCTTGGGCAGCGGCACACCGGCGAATTCGGCATCCTCGCGCGCAATCCTCGGATCTGACCAGTTATTCGGCCGCATGCGCGCGCATTCCTGCACGGCGTCGGGTACCAACGCGGCATTCTTGCGCAGGAAATTCCACTGCTCCGGATTTTCCGCAAACGCCATGACCGCGTGCGAGAGGCTGGCATTGGTGTTATCCGTGCTCGCCGCCAGCATCGTGAACAGGATCTCGACAATCTCGTCGGTGGTGGTCTCGCCGCGTTGCTCCGCTTCGATCAGCTGCGACAACGCGTCCTCGCCCAGGTTGGCGCGCTTGCGCTCGATATGTTGCCGGACGTAGTCGACCAGCGTGTTCGTGCCGTGCTCGATCTCGTCGCGGAAGGCGGGATCGGCGCGAAACGCCTTGATCATGCTGTCGGAGTATGCGGCCACCAGTGCGCGATCGCTCATCGGCGCGCCGATCAGGTAACAGAAGAATGCCGACGGCACATGCGGCGCCACATCGACCGCGAAGTCGAATTCGTTGCTCTTCTGGCTGTCGAGCAATTCCGCAACGATCTGGCGCGCAACCTGACGCGCGCGCTCGATCGCGGCGGGACTGAACAGCGGCGCCAGCAGGCGCCGTTGCCGGCGATGTTCCTCGCCTTCGAGCGCGGCCGTGTTGTGCGCGAAATAATGGTAGGCCATGCCGTCCGTCGGCAGGCCGCACATCGTGAGCAATTCTTCAAAGCCGACGGGAAACCGCTCGTCTCTAAGAAGCTCCCAGGAGAGGTCGTAGCTAAGGCATTCCAGCCCGCGCGGACTCCTCGCCATCGGCTGACCTTCGCCGAGCGCCTGTATCGTACCGAGTGGATCTTTGGCGTATTCAGGAGAGAAGACATTGAGAAACGGCAGTGATTCGTAGTCAACCTTGGCCAGACTTGCCATGACACCCATCCACTTTAGTACCCCACCGGTCGCCGTCTCACGCCCACGCGCCGACCTGACATTCACAAGAGTAATACTTTATTGACTGGAGTCAAACTCTAGTGAAAAGAGCAATAGTCTCCAAGAGGCCAGCAATGCGCCAAGCTCAGCCGATGACCCGGCGGGACGAGTACGCGGCGGCGACGCGACAAGCGATTCTGGATGCGGCGCGCAAGCTGTTCGCCGAGCGCGGCTATTTCGCCACCAAGGTCGACGATATTGCGGCCAAGGCCCGCGTGGCGCCGGCCACGGTTTATGCCGTCACCGGAGGCAAATACGGACTACTCACCGAGCTCATCAGAATCTGGACGACGGACCCGATCGTCGAGACGACGAACATCCACATGATCGAGATGACCGATCCGGTCGCGATCATTCGCGAACTTGCCGCCGGCAGCCGCCGGATGCGCGAGCAGTATGAGGACATCATGCGCGTCGTGCTAACCACGGCGCCGCACGATAAAGCGGTCGCCAAGGCGCTGCAGGCCGCGACCTCGGTCTACCGCAGGGCGTTCGTACCAATCGCCGAACATCTGGCGAAGCTCGGAGCGCTGCGGCGCGCCATCGATGTCGCCGGCGCGGTCGATCTGTTCTGGTTCTATTTCGGCTATACGTCGTATTTTACGCTGCACGACGACAATGGCTGGTCCTATGAACGTGCCGAGCATTGGCTCGCTGATCAGGCTTGCCGCGAACTCCTTACCAAACCGGGCGGCCGCACCGAGGCGCGTGCCAAGGCAAAGTAGGCCGAGCTAACAGTCCGCCGAGGCTTTGCGGGTAGAAGCGGCTACGGCGGACTGCTTGAGGTCTTAAAACTCTTTCCACTCCGGGTCGCTGCTGGCCGTCGTCAATGACGCGTGCAGACGTCCATTCGGTCCGCCGCCGTTGTACTTGCCGGTTGCCCGCATCGGGGCAGCCGACGATGGCTTGCGCGCGGCGGGCGCGGCACGGCTCGATACTGCCGCAGTGAGCGGCTGCTGCTTCCTGGCTTCGTGCTTGCGTTCGGCGACCTGGCTGGTTTTGAACAAGGCGATACGCTCGTCCATCACTTTCGCCTGGTGCTCGAGTGTCTTTGACGTGGCGGCGTTTTCTTCCACCAGCGCCGAGTTCTGCTGCGTCGCCTCGTCCATCTGAGTGAGGGCCTTGTTGACCTCCTCGAGCCCGGTCGCCTGTTCCGCGCTCGCCGACGCGATGTTGGATACGATCTGCACGACGTCCTTGATCGAATCGACGATCTCGCGGAGCGCCGTGCCCGCCTTGTTGACGAGGTCGACGCCGTCCTTGACCTGATTGTTGCTGTTGGTGATGAGGTCCTTGATGTCCTTGGCGGCCTGAGAAGAGCGCTGCGCGAGACTGCGGACCTCCGACGCGACCACGGCAAAGCCGCGGCCGGCTTCACCGGCCCGGGCTGCCTCGACCGCGGCATTGAGTGCCAACAGATTGGTCTGCCGCGCGATCTCATCGATTACGCCGATGATGTCGGAAATCTTCCCGGAAGATTCTTCGATGCGCGCCATGGCGCCGACCGCTTTTGCGACCACCTGACCGCCGCGATCGGCCACGTCCTTGGTGTTGTTCGCAGACTGATTGGCCTGTTGCGCGTTCTCGGCGTTTTTCCTCACCGTGGCGGACATTTGCTCCATCGAAGCAGATGTCTGCTCCAGGCTTGCCGCTTGCTCCTCGGTCCGCTGGGACAAATCGGTGGTGCTCGCGGACAGTTCGGCCGACGCGTTGGTTATCTCGTGTGTCGCCGCCGCAATCGATCCGATAGTCTCCTGCAAACGCGACGCCATGGTGTTGAAATCTTCCTTGATCTGGCGATAGCTCTCCGTGAAGCCCTCGTCGAGGCGATGGGTCAGGTCGCCGTCGGACATTTTCACCATTGCTTCGGCGAGCAGCCGAACGATCCTCGCCTGTTCGTCGGCGGCGCGAGCTTGCGCCTCAGCATACTGCCTCTGCTCTGCCGCGGCCTTGGTTTGCAATTCGGCTTGTTCCGCGGCGTGCTTACGCTGAGCTTCAGCCTGCGCCTCAGACAGGCGCCGCTGTTCGGCTACGGCCTTGGCCTGAAGTTCGGCCTCGGCCTGTTGCCGCTTCACCGCTTCCTCGGTTTCGTGTCGCGCGTTCTCCGACACAAGCAGCTTGAAGCGTTCGACGGCATTTGCCATCGCGCCAATTTCGTCTTTGCGCTCAAGGCCGGGCAAGACCATGTTAAAGTCGCCGTCGGCGAGTTGGCCCATGGCGTCGGTCAATTTGCCGAGCGGACGGGTGACGCGCAGCGTCACCACGCTCATCGCGCCAACAAACAGCGCGACGGCTGCCACCAGGAGACAGACCTGGAGGATGAGGTCTTGCAGCGCACTTGCCTGCTGCCGTGCGGCGTGCGCCCGGGCGATCTCGAGAGTCGTTTCAGCGACCGCTACCAGGGGAACGAGTCTCGTTTTCCCCATGGCGGTGAATTGATCGACGGTAAGCGTAGGCGCTTGACCGGCAACCGCCTCCCGCAGCGACTTCATGCCCAAGTCGATGTAGTCGGACCCGAAGTAGTCCCGGTTGACCTTCTCGCGGGCTTCGACGAAGTTGTTGGGCAAGGTCAGGCCGTTTGCGAGGTCTTCAAACGCAGCCCATACACTGCGGATCTTGCTGACCTTGGCGGTGTATTCTTCCACATTGGCAGCCGTCTGCGGCCGTCCCTCCAGTGCGTACGACACCATAACGGCGGCGTCTCCGGCCGCGTTGCGCACCACCCAGGCGAGCTGTTTGAGCTCCATTAGTTGATCAGTGAGCGCGTCCTGAAGTTTGGTCGACAATGTCAGTCGCGTCGACAGATTATCGATGAAGTGGATCAGGTCATCGGCTTCCTTGAAAATATCCTCGGCGATGTGCGGGCGACGCGCTGCCTTCGGCTGCTGCATCGCTGCGGCGGTCTCCTCGTGCAGCGCCGACAGTCGCTTAACGTGCTCGGACAGCGCGGCGATGATCGCATTACGGTCGGTAAGATTGACGCGCTCCAGAGCGGCCAACGCGGACATCAACGCCGGCATTTCGGCTGTGCGAGAGCCGCGCAGCACCGGGTTCACTGTCGTCGCTTGCCGGTCGGCGAGAAGCTCGGTGCGGGACACCGCCCGATCGAAGCGAAGATTGTGAAGCGCCGTGAACAGGTACGTCGAAGCGTCAGCAACCGCGACAGCGCGGCCGGCGGATTCGAGGCGAGACCACGAGTCCCATGCGGTGAGCGACAGCAAGCTCACCACCGACGCGCCGAGAATAGCAATGACGGTTTTCAATAGCGCATTGATGGTCACTCGATTGAGCAGCATTTTCATGGGGGTCATTCCAGTACGTTTAGTGCTGAAGTTAGCCGGCTTCGCTGGCATTTTCGGACAGGAGGTTCTGCAGGTCGATCAGCGCAATCATCGCTCCGTCGGTCGTCGCCAATCCGCTGAGAAAGTTCAGGCGTTGCGATTGCCCGACCCGTGGCACCGGCGCGATCTGCGTCGTATCAAGCGAGACGATATCGAGGACCCGATCGGCCAGGAGCCCGACTGGCTTCGACGCGATCTGTACGATGATTACAATGTGCATGGGCGTCGCTTCGGTCAGCCCCTGGCCGAAGCGACAGCGCAGGTCGACGATCGGAACGGTGACGCCGCGCAGGTTGAGGACGCCCCGTACGTATTCCGGTTGATTGGGTAGCGAGGCGATCGCGGACCAACCCTTGATCTCGCGCACGGCCATGATGTCGACGCCGTACTGGTTGTCGCCGATAGCGAAACTAACGAGTTGGGTGGGGGCTTGGGCCGGCATCGTCGACGTAGCGTCGGTACCTGCAAAGTTGAATTCGGCAGGTACCGCCGGCCGGGGATCTACTGCTGTGCCAACGGCTGTGCCACTCATTGCGTTTAGTGCCTCGCGCCCCCCGGCGGGGCGTCGGCCTTTCCTGACAATTGTGCTTCGCAGCCCCACGAAGGCTGCGGTACTTCAGAGTTTTGCGAAATACCAAATACTCGAAATACTCTTGCAGAATTGTTAAGCGCTGAGCGATCAGGTCGGCGTCAGCGCGAGGCATCGCCAAATGCGCGCGTCCCGACTACGGGAGAATATTTGTCCGCGGATTGCGGGGCGGCCGCGACGGTGCGATCTTCTGTCCGATCCCAGCGTGCTCAAGACGTAGCGGATACGATCTCAGCACTGCCTATCTCATGTGCAGCATGACGGTATGGCTGTGGCGCTCGATATTGCCGCCAAGCTGCTCGACGTCTTTTTTCGTTTCTCTACTTGAGCGCGGCAGGTATCATCTGCGCATGGTGCCATAGGTGATAGGTGATGGCTGATCGCAGCCATAGTTTCTGAAGCTTTCCGGGGCTGGAGAAGAAGGATGGGGCTGGATTACGAAATCTTCAAACTCGGAAATGTGCGCCTGCAGCGCGGCGGGACGCTGCCGGACTGCAAACTTGCTTACAAGACGTTCGGCAAGATGAGTGCGGCGAAAGATAACGTCATTGTCTATCCAACATGGTATTCCGGCCAGCACTACGACAACGAATGGCTGATCGGATCGGGCATGGCGCTCGATCCCGAGAAATACTTCATCATCATTCCGAACATGCTGGGCAACGGCCTGTCATCGTCGCCGAGCAATGTGCCCGCGCCCTATAACGGGCCGCGTTTTCCGCGTGTGACCACGTACGACAACGTGCAGGCGCAGCATCGGCTGGTGACTGAGAAATTCGGCGCGAAGAAATTGCGGCTCGTCACCGGCTGGTCGATGGGCGCGTTGCAAACATTTCATTGGGGCGCGCTCTACCCCGACCTGGTCGAGCGCATCGCGCCGTTCTGCGGTTCAGCCAAGTGCTCGCGCCACAACTTCGTGTTCCTCGAAGGCGTGAAGGCGGCGCTGACCGCCGACGGTGCGTTCAATGGCGGGTGGTACAAGGATCAGCCGACTAGAGGCCTGCGTGCGATGGCGCGGGTTTACGCCGGTTGGGGCTTCTCGCAAGCGTTCTATCGCGAGCGGCTCGATCTGGAGCGCTTGGGCTATTCCTCGCTAGAAGATTTTCTCGTCGGGTTTTGGGAAGGTTTCTTTGCGCCGAAGGATGCCAACAACCTCCTCGCCATGCTGTGGAACTGGCAGAACGGCGACATCAGCGACAACGAACTCTACAAGGGCGACTTCAAGAGAGCATTGGGTGCGATCAAGGCCAAGGCTTATGTAATGCCCGGCCAGACCGATCTCTACTTTCCTCCGGCAGATAGCGAATTTGAAGTCGCCAACATGCCGAACGCGAAATTACTGCCCGTGCCCTCGATCTGGGGGCATTTCGCCGGAGGGCCCGGTACCAATCCGGCCGACGGCAAATTCATCAACGACGCGCTGACGCAATTGCTGAGTGCCTGATCGAAGATCCGCGCAAACGGCGTCCGGCCGCCTTCGATGGCACGCCAGGGCAGAACGATCCCGTCGCCGATAGCGAAACTCATGAGTTGGGTCGGAGCCGGCGTCCCGCTGTCTCGCGAATTTGCCCAGGCAAAGCGAAAGAGATTGGTTGCGTGGCTCGCGACAGTCACACCCATAGACTGCCCCCACTGACAGTCATAATTCGTTCACGTTCAAGCCGGTATTGATGGCGTGCGGCTGACAGTTACGCGGTTCAATTGCGGGCGTTGGCATCCAGCAAAATCAAGCCCCTTATCGAACTGAACTGATGGGCTAAAAATGCCCGTCAGTGATTCGTCAGTAAAAATCAGTAAGGCGTGAACAATAGCCAAGACACGGGGCTAGACTGTGCCGATAATGCCTCTGCTCGCAGTAGCGACTATCTTCGCCGCATCCATGCCAGCGAGCGCGCTGGACTCAGAAGAACGCGCAGCGTTTTGTTTAGGCGTGCTCGTGGAAATGATGGATCATTATCGCCATCATCCGGAAAGTCTCCCAGCGCCATCGCGGGGCAATCGGATACTCGCTAAGTACCATAAATACGAGCACGTACTCGATGCGGCGGGCTTACTCAATCCCCCGACGTGGCGCTCAGTCGGCGATGTAAGAAATTCGCTTCAGCGCGAGACTTCCGGACGTGAGGAGGCGCGAAGCTGCCACGACGGCATCCAAGACGCGTGCCTAACGGCTGAAACTTGTCTCCAGTAATACTCACGACCTAGCGCAGCCTTACTGAAACTGCGCGCTGAACGCTCAGGGTCCCCGTAAATCCCCACATGTTCCGAACGGCGGCAGTGACGTCAGCAGCAATTCACGCCGGAGATATGCCCCACCTTGGAAGTGCCGTTCTACATCACACCCACCCCATCGTCGCGCTGGAGAACTATAATCGCGCAAGCTGCATCAGCGCCCGCAGAGCCCTCAGAGATGTTATCCATCGGGTTTCCGACAAGAGAACCTGATTTACAGAACGCTCGTCCGATTTAGCGGCGGAATCGCGAGCAGCAATTGACCTATCTTCTACACACATCATGACGTTCTTATAGTTCTTATAGCAACGAGACCGACCATCCTCTTCTCTGCGAAGACGCGCGTATATTCGAACCGTCAAAGGCCGTAAGCGACAGCGTACTTATTCAACAGAGCATTACGGAGTTGCAGCTATGAAGGCGTGTAAATCGGCACGCCGTTTGACCCCCAAACGGCGTCCAAGATTGATCCCTCCTCGGATCGCTCAAACATCTACACCGTCGTAGATATGGTGCGCTGACTGGGGTCACAGTTGCCCGCCAAAAAGGGGGCAATGTTCGGAGCCGAAACACACCACTCGCTTTCGGTGAGTTTGCAGCGCATGAATCAAAGCTCCATTTTGGACGCTTAAATCACGCTCCGGCCATTGGTCTCAATGGCCCAAGCGACACCATGGGATGTCGGCTTTTAGGGGGCAACAGACGTCCGGCCAGAGTGTCGGAAATGACGCTCATGACCCATCGCAGAGATTTGATGCTACTAAAGGTGCGGGCGCTGGTGGATTTTGTCAAACCGCCACGATAGCGTGGCCGCATGACGATGAGAGCGGATATCGAACTGGACGCCGACGCGAAGACATTTGCCTCCGGCCTCCTCGTTGAACTGATTTCCGCGCTGCGTCGGACGCGTCAGGGCGATCTCTTGGCCGTGGTCAGCTCCGAGCGTACCATTGGCGCCGATCTGGAAACGTGGTGTCGCTTTACTCGCAATAGTTTGGTCGACGTGACTGTCGCGCAAGGCCGCCACCGGTGGGTGATCAGAAACGGGGTGGCTCCCGAAGATAACGACGCCCGACCCATAGGGTCCCGGCTTTGGCTCTACACGAATTTCGACTGCAACTTGCGCTGCGATTACTGTTGTGTACGCTCCTCACCCAAGGCGCCGCGACGAGCGCTCGGCCTCGAGCGCGTGCGGCGCATTGCGAGCGAAGCGGCAACGCTTGGAGTCGGCGAAATCTTCCTCACCGGCGGTGAACCATTTTTGCTAGCGGAGTTCGGCGATATCGTCGCCGCCTGCGCCGTTGCGGCGCCAACGGCCGTATTGACCAATGGGATGCTGCTAGTGGGGCGGCGCCTCGAACTTTTGCGCAGATTGCCGCGCGATCGGGTGACGTTGCAGATCAGTCTCGACAGCCCCACGCCCGAGCGTCACGATCTACATCGCGGCGCCGGCTCATGGGCGCGCGCATGGAAGGGCATCGAGCGTGCGCGGGCGGAAGGCTTTCGGGTTCGTCTCGCTGCGACAGTCGCGACCGAGGCGGAAGCCGACGAATTTCGTCGGTTCCTGGACAATAAGGAGATCGGCGAACAGGACCGGGTGATCCGCTACGTCGCGCTTCGTGGATTTGCGGTGCAGGGCGTCGCCATCGCCCGTGCCGATCTCGTACCCGAGATCACGATTACTGCAGAAGGCGTCTATTGGCACCCGGTCGGGGCCGAAGACGCGGATTTTCTGGTTACTCCCGACATCTTTCCGCTTGCCGATGCTTTCGCTGCGGCGCGGCGCGCGCTCGAACGCGAACGTGCCCATGGGCACCGGTTGGCAACGATCTTCAACTGCGCCTAAAAAAGTCTGGCCGCGGTGCGACACCTATTCCGCGGCCGACTTCACGGCGGGGTTTCTAAACAATCCTTGACGCACGCAGGCCTCGCGCAGGGACCCATATCCCTCCAGGTGCGGCGTCTCCCAATGGTGCAAGCCCTCGGCGTCAAGGACCGCACGATGCTTCGGATTGTCGTAGCTCATCCCGGACAGCGCTTCGGCAAAACGGCGCTCCAACGCCGGATCGAACTCGGGACGCGAGGTGAACATGCAGTGATTGAAAGGCGGAGAGGTCCAGATTTCGGTGAGCGCGCCCTCAGGCACCAGCCGCTCGGTGCGCACCGTCTTCAAGAATGGGCTGCCGACCGCACCGACTTCGGCGCGGCCGTCAAGAATGGCCCGAACCACCTCGACCTCGCTTGTTCCCGTATCGCCGTGTTTGCCGACGTCGGTGTCAAAACGCAAAGTGCGATAGTCGCGTCCCTCAAATAAGCCTTCGCGCTCCAGGAAGTGCACAGGCAAAATTGCGGCATGTCCGCTGTCGCGGCTGCCGAGCGCCAGCGTACGGCCTTTCAGATCGGATAACTTAGAGATCGGTCCGTTGCTTACTGCGACGATTTTCGTCAGCCAGCCGAGGTCGGTATCGCGCATCGCGATCGGCCGGCAGCGATGGTCGCTCCAAGTGTCGGCCTGCAGATAAGCGAGATTGGTATTCCATGCGATATCAATACCCGGCGCCGCATCCGCTGGCGCGGACAACAGTGCGGCAACCTGCATCTCATAGCTCTGGAACAGCACGACTTCGACCGGCAGGTGCGCCTCTTCGTGAAAATAGCGCCGCATGCCTTCCCAGATCGTCACGACCTTTGGATCGTAGGCGACTGCTCCTACCCAGATGATTCTTGTCATGGCTGCCTTTCTCGCTAATGCACCTCGTGACCGAGATTTGTAGTCAGCAATGATTTAAGCGGCTGAGGGGCCGCTTCGCACCTAGAACAAAGGCATTCCCAGAACAGCCTTGCCGATGAACTCACGCAAAACGTCGCCTGTTGGCGCCATGACCGCGCCAGCGTGAGCGTCTCGGAACAGGCGCTCAATCGCCACGTTCTTTGAAAACGCCGCGCCGCCGCACGCTCGCATCGCCGCCGAAGTGACGGCGATAGCCAAGTCTCCCGCCGCTGCCTTGCACTCGAGAACGCGGAGGATTGTCGTGTCGCGCGGGCGTTCGAGGTGATCGACGACATCGTCGATGCGGGCGGCTAAACCGTCAGTATCGATCTGCATTGTCGCGAGTTGCGCGCGCAAAGTAGGAAGACTTTCCCCCAAGCTTTGGCCCAAATGCTCGAAGCGGGCGTTCTTGAGATGGGCCGTGGTGCCGGCCACCGCCGCCCGGCAGATGCCCAGTGCGACCGCCGCCGATCCGAGATTGAAAAGCGGAAGCACGACTTGAAGCATGGCCTGGAAGCCGGCTCCGTCGTCCGTCAGTTGAGACTCTGGCGCGACTTCGCAATCGTCCAGCGTCATCGGCGCGGACGCGTTTGCCCGCAAGCCCAAGCCGTCCCACGATCCGGCCACAGAAAGCCCGCGCGTACCGCTCAGAACGAGGTAGAGCGTCGAGTCGGTAGGACCTGCGCCTTCCGGCGACAACGCCGAGACTACATAGCTTTGGGCCTGTCCCGCACTCGTGACAAAAGATTTTTTCGCCGTGATATGTACCCCGGCAGCATTTCGCCGCGCCCGCGAAACCGGCGCCCAGAAATGGCTGCGCGATCCGGATTCACTGAATGCGAGGGTAGACAAATGCCGGCCCGCACCGATTTCTTTCAGCGTCGAGGCGACGGCTGCACCGTTGCGAGCCGCGGCGATTGTCGCGGCAGCGCACACGTGCATGAGATATACCATTGCGACAGAGGCGTCCGCCTCTGCAACCGCGCTGACGACTGCTGCGAATGAACGGGGCCCAAGAGCCGATCCGCCTACGTCGGGCGGCAACATGATGCCAAGAAGTCCGGCAGGACCAAGAGCTTTTATCGCTTCCGACGAAAATCTGCCTTCTTTGTCGTTTTGGCGCGCGGCCGGAGCCAAAACGCGATCGGCAATTTCTTTTGCGTTCGAAACGGCAGTCTCGTGATTCATCGCACGCTCCCAAGTTCAGACCATTTTCAAGCGACGAGAGAAAGAACCGGTTGGCCGATGCGGGGCGCGGTCTCGCGCCGCCAAACAAGGACGTCAAAGCCGAGGCTACGCCCAGGCGGGTCCATGACGAAAATCAGCTGAATGACGACTAAAAACATATAGGTCCAGGGCCATTCGCCGGGCGCATCGTAAAGCCCGAGCCAGAGGTTGATCGCCATCAAAGCACCGAGCGCCGCCCCGAGCCGTGAAAACAAGCCGAGTATGAGCGAGGCCGCTATCGCCACTTCGATAGCGTATACAAGCGGCCCGAATATCGCGATGTTTGGAAGCACGAGGTCTCGCACCAGATCGCTTTGGAGCTGCGTCGAGGCGTGCTGAACCATCTCCTCCATCCAGTGGATCAACCCCCAATCATAGTGCGGCGGTATCTTCCACAGCGACTGCTGCCACCACATACAGCCGACGATGACGCGAAGCACACCGATACCGACGTGCTGGATCGAGCGCTGCACCGGATCGCGTCGCCAGGAATAAAAAGCCGCCGCGGCACTGCCAAGAAGCAGAAGCCAGAACACTGCCGTCGTCCACTCGGGTTTTAGCAGGAACGACACCGCGTCGAATAATGGATTGGGTCTCATGTCCCGAACCCTCGCTGGAAAGACACCCCAATTACGCCAAAGCAGGGAACTCGAGACACTAGCTCACCCGCTTATAAACTAACTATCAAATGCTGGTGACGTTGCGAGTCGCCCGTTTCATCAGAGCCACGCGAAAGACGCCTCCTTTGGCAATCTACATCACCTGACGACGAAAGGAACCAATGTTCAGCTAATTATGATGTCCGCATGCGAGAACGACGGTCTCAACTAGATCAAGGCATCGCAACTTCGTGTGGACGCAATCGACGCTAAAATGCGGTCTTCTGTGTTCTAGCTTTGCTTGCGCTGACCCCCTGTGAGTTTTTGAGCGGTGCAGAAGTCAAGAATTTTGCACCAGAATTACGGTCCAACAATTCCTGCGGGTTAGCCCGCACGGAAATTGGGTGCAAATCGCTGCGTGTCGCTTCCTGGGCCCGTTTCGACGGTTGTTGCAGCGCAAACGAATATCGGCATTTGGGGGAAGAGCGGAAGTCGCTCAGCCGCAATGACTGGGGTGATATCGTCTAATGATGTATCCCTATTTCGAGCAAGTCAGAAGGTCCACCAGCAACAGACGAATTGCGGGTCGACGCTTGCCCCATCGCTACTGCCGGAACCTCATGAGATTGCGTCGAAACAATAATCTTTCGACAGCCAATCCCATCAAAGCCAACCCCCAACCCTGACGAATCAGATTTAGCTCTCATCTTGGCGATTTGGCCGCACATCCTGCCACACCATCATGGCTATTCAAGAATTGCTCGAATTTCCGTTTATTGATCACGTGAGCGGCTCGCACTGCATACACATTGTGGAGGTAGGGGTAAAATGCAAAGCGCATCTTCTCTGGACGGGAGGCGGGGCGACCGCGTTGCCGACTCGTTGAATCGACGAGCCGGAATGATTTGCGGATTCTTGAGGAGCCGCACGCAGCCCATCGGTGCTTCGCGGGCTCGCGCAACAATGATATTTTGCCACTTGATTCACAATACTTCTTGAGGGAGCGGTCTTATGGGAATCAAGCTACACTATCATCCACTCTCGACGTTTTCGCGTCGGGTTCTCATCGCATTCGCCGAAAAGCAGATCCCGCACCAGCTCGTCGTCGTGGACATGGCGGCGGGCCAACACCGCCAGCAGCCCTATTTGTCGCTCAACCCCTACGGTCGCGTGCCGACGCTAGAGGAGGATGGTTTCGTACTCTCCGAGTCGACCGCGATCCTCAACTATCTAGAGGCGATACGGCCGGCCCCACCCTTGGTGCCGACCGATGCGCGCGGCCGTGCGCTGGTCGACATGCACATGAAGCTGTGTGACTTGCAGCTTACTCGCCACTCCGGAACCATCATCTTTCCCAAGCGCTTCCTGCCCAAGGAACGATGGAATAGTGCCGCGATGGCCGAGGCAAAGGCAGAGATTGAGAAGCACCTCGTGATCCTCGACAAGCATCTTGCTGGTAAGACCTATCTGGTTGCCGAGCAGTTCTCGCTTGCCGACGTGTGCTACATGCCGTTTCTGGAGTTTCTGCCATTAATGGAAATCGCTCCTCCAACGGCCGTCGCGGCGTGGAGCCGGCGGTTGCTCGCGCGGCCGAGCGCGGCTGCTACGCGGCCGGAGAAATAGCTCGAAGACAGGTTGTGGACTTGCCCGACTTTGGTTCTGGCCATAGTCGGCCGCCAAAGTGCGCTGGACCTTGGATCTGGCGTGCAACATCAAGGCCAAGATCGCTTGGACCGAATACCGCGTCCGCGTTTGGCCTGAACTTCGTTTGCTGCGAGACGGCCATACGTCTGGGATCGGGGGCTAAGCGGAGGTGCGTGGCTTACGCTCGAAATGACGTTGATGACCATGGCTGTGCAAAAACGCGTCGCTGGATTGATTCTCGCGATAATATTCTCGCGCGATTTGGGCAGGATCGGTTGAGGTGGCGGCCATGGGATTTTCGCTCTACCTGGCATTCAGTGGATTTTGTGGAGGATCGTTCCGCCCCAAGTAAGCAGCGATGACCTCCGGCAAGGTTGCAACGTGTCTCGGGGGACCTTCGGCAATCTTCGAGCCATGGTTGAGAACAACGACGCGATCAGCGAGGTCGGAGACCATCTGCATGTCGTGCTCGACCCAAATGATGGTCGGCCCAATATCGTGAATGATGCGAAGAATGAAACGCGCCAGATTTTCTCGCTCTTCACGGATGAGGCCGGTGCACGGCTCGTCGAGTAGCAGCAGCTTCGGCTCGCTGGCCAGTGCCCGAGCCACCCCGACCATTTTCTGCACGCCATATGGCAACGTTCCCACCGGGGTGTTGCGGTGGCGGTAGATTTCAAAAAAGTCGATGATCGCCTCGATACGCCGCCGTGCCTCCACCTCTTCGGCTCGGGCGCGGCCGAAATAGAGGCCGCTCATGAGAGCGCCGGCCCGAAACGAGCGATGCCGCCCGATCAGCAGATTTTCCATCACGGTCAAATGCGCGAACAGCTCCGCGTGTTGAAAGGCCCTCCCGATCCCGAGCTCCACCATCTTCCACAACGGGCGCCCGCTGATCGCTTCGCCGTCGAGTGTAATTTCGCCGCCTTGGGCGTGATAAATGCCGTTGATGCAATTGAGCATGGCCGTCTTGCCGGCGCCGTTGGGGCCGACGAGCGCGATCAGTTCCGACGGCGCCGCGTGAAATGAGACCGAGCTCAGGGCGTCGATGCCGCCGAAGCGCAACACCACGTCTTTGACGGCGAGGTTGGCGCCCGGCTTCCTCATCCCCACCACCGGCGCTTGCGGGTGTATTGGCGGATGTTGCGGTAGCCGCCGGGCGAGCGATCGCCCAGATAAAATTCGCGCATGTCCTGATGGGCAAGGAGCTTTTCGGCTTCGCCCTTGAACACGACGCGTCCGTTTTCCAGCACGTAGCCAAAGGACGCAATACCCAGCGCCGCGGCGGCGTTCTGCTCGACGATCAGGATAGCGAGCCCGAGGTTTCGATTGATTGCCTGAAGGATCGTCATGATCTCACTGGTGACGATCGGCGCCAGCCCAAGCGAAAGCTCGTCGACCAGCAGAAGCCTGGGCTCGCAGACCAGCGCCATGCCGATGGCAAGCATTTGCTTCTCGCCACCACTGAGGTAGCCCGCGACCTGCTTTTGCCGCTCGGCGAGCCGTGGAAAGTAGTCGTAGACAGCGTCGCGGATCGCTTGCCGTTTTCGCGTCAGGCTGAAATCCAGGTTTTCCCGAACGGTAAGAGTCTGAAACAGCTTTTCCCGCTCCGGCACCAGCACAACGCCGAGCCGGGAAATTTGATGCGGCAACATCCCGCGCAGCGATTGACCGTCGAAGGAAATCGCTCCCTCGGTGACGGCGACGTCTTCCGCCGGCAGGAAGCCCGAGATCGCGCGCAACGTTGTCGTCTTGCCCGCGCCGTTGGTGCCGACCATCGCGACGATGCTGCCCGGCGCCACCTCGATGCTGATGCCCTGAATGGCCGTGGCGACGTCATGATAGACCACCTCGAGCTGGCGTACGTCGAGAAGCGGGGCCCGGCTGACCGGTTCGCTCATCGCGCGCCTGCCTTGAGTTCGCGATAGCGGAACGGCCAGCGCTCGAAATACATGGCGACGCGCCGATAGATTTCGATCAGGCCGTCCGGCTCGAACAGCAGGAAGCCAATGATGGCGACGCCGACCGCCGCCTCCTGAATGCCGAAGGAGGTCGTACCGAGCTCCCATGGAAGCATTTCGAAGATCCGCTCGACGCCGAATGGCAGCAAGGTGATGAACACGGCGCCGAGCACTGAGCCAATCACCGAGCCCATGCCGCCGACGATGATCATGGCGAGGTAGACGATGGCCAGCTCGAGCGTATATTCCTCGACGGTGACGACGGTGGTGAAATAGGCGCCAAGGCTGCCGGCGAGCGCCCCGAGTGCCGCGGAGACGGTGAAGGCGAGCAGCTTTAAGCGCGGCACGTTGATGCCAGAGGCTTCCGCGGCGATATCGCGATCCCGGATGGCGACCCAGGCGCGGCCGATATAGCTGCGCGCCAGATTAAGCCCAAACAGCACGACCAGCGCGGCGATGACGAGCAGCACGTAAAACCAGCCGCGCTCGGTCGCGAGCGTAAAGCCGCCCAGGGACGGCGGCGCCACGGTGATGCCGGCCGATGCGCTCGGACCGATGACCGCCTGATAGTCGGTGAGCACGTAGATGATGGCGTAGTGCATCGCGAGCGTGGTGATGGCGAGGTAAATCCCCCGGAAGCGGAGCGCCGGGAGGCCGACGATGAAGCCTATCGCCGCTCCCGCGCAACAGCTTGCCGGAATGGCGACGAAGAACGGCGCGCCGTAGCGCTGCGACAGGATGGCGGTGGTGAACGCGCCGATGGCCATGAAGCTCGCCTGACCGAGCGAGAGTTGCCCGCAATAGCCGGTCAAAAGATTGATGCCGACGGCGCCGATCACGGCGATCGAGCAGAGATTCATTAGATGCAGGAAATAGTCGCCGCTGAATGCCGGGATGCAGAGCAGCGCCAGCGCGAGTATGGCGACCGCGATGCGTTGATAGGGTTCGGGCAGTAGCCGGTTGGTCTGCGCGTAGGAAACAAGGAGATAGGGACTGTTTGCCGTCATAACGGGCACCGCATCAAACCCGGTTCAGCTCTTCAACGGTTCCGAACAGTCCCCACGGCCGCCAGCTCATTACCGCCAGCAGGATCAGAAACGGCACGGTTTCCGACAGCGTCGGGCTGATCAGCCGCGCCGTCAGATAGGTGGCCGCGGCAACGAGCATGCCGCCGACCGCAGCGCCGCGCAGGCTATCGAGCCCGCCGACTAGCGCGGCAGTCAGCCCGCTTAGGCCGATGATCGTGCTT
Source organism: uncultured Alphaproteobacteria bacterium (assembly GCA_963831165.1). Lineage (GTDB taxonomy): Bacteria > Pseudomonadota > Alphaproteobacteria > Rhizobiales > Xanthobacteraceae > BOG-931. Next base: position 215,410 of record CAWHPC010000020.1, on the reverse strand, counting down.
TGCGGGCTAAGCATCGAGCGCGAACCGAACAGAACGCCTGCAAGCGCCGCGGAAAACACCGCCAGCCCCCAGGCCAGCGCGAGAATGAGGTTGATGTTGACCTGACGTTGGGCCGCGAGCAGCGGATTCTCAGCCGCGCCGCGGAACTGCCGCCCAAGCCGCGTATACTGGAAGAAGACGGCCAGAGCCGCGAACGCGGCGATGCAGGTCAGAATCGAGATCAGCTCGATCCAGGCAATGCGGCCGCCGCCGGCGAAATTGTAAAGCGGCTGCCGGCCGATCGGGATGCCGACGCTGCGCGATTTCCAGATCACCACGATAGCCGCTTTGAGAACGATGGCGAGCCCGATCGTGACCATTGCGGCAATGAAGGTCGGCCGTCCGAGGAGGCGGCGCATCAACGCGAAATAGATGAGCACGCCGAACAACGCGCTACCGGCGGCGGCGATGGCGGCGGCGGCCGCGACCGACGGTCCGGTCAGCGTGGCGCCGGTCAGAAATCCGGCCGAATGAAAGACGTAGGCGCCCACGATCGCCAGTTCGCCGTGCGCGAAATTGATGACGCGGGACGCCTTGTAGATGATGACGATCCCGGCCGCGAGCAGCGCATACGTGCTGCCCAGCGCGAGAATGCTGATCGACAACTCCACGGCCGGAACCGGAATGCTTTATTTCACGGGAAAGTCGAGGTCGGTCTCCTTCAGCCAGCCGCCGACGCCGACGAGTTTGTCCTTTTCCCAATGATAAAGCCGCCAGTAGGTCGGCCCATAATGATTGTCCGCGGACATCTGGATAGGGCCGCCGGTCAACCCCCTGGTATCGAGCTTGATGCCCTGGATGGCCTTATCGAGGCTGGCACGCGTGCAATCGGCGCCGCACTTCTTCAGCGCTTCCTCGGCGAACATGCCGAGCACCCAGCCGGTAACATGCATGCTGGTCGGGTTGGCAATGCCGTATTTCTTCGCAGCGGCCATGAGATCGGCCATGCCCGGCGCATTATCGGTCGGCACCGCATAGCGCGAGACCATATAAATGTTCTCGCCGCTGCCTGCCTGGGCGGCCGCCTGCCGGGCGGTATCCTCCGACGCACCATAGGCGGCGATGATGTACGGACCGTTGTAACCGGCGGCGCGCAGCGCCGCGATGACGCCGATATTCTGCTCTGCTCCGTAGTGACCAACGACCATGGCGGGCTTCATGCCGGCGGCCGTCTGGGCAAACGGCGTGAAGTCTGCCGTGCGCACGGGGAAGAGGACTTCGTCCCAGCTGTATCCCTCTTTTTCCACAGTCTCCTTGTTGTGCCGGATTGCGGCGCGGCCGCCGACGCTGTCGAAAGTCATGCCGACAACCTTGCCGCTCGGCGCGATCTGCTTCTGCAAGACGCCGATCGCTTCGCCGGCCACTTCGAACATCACGCCGGTGCTGAAGTAGTCCGGCTTCGCCGGTGGTAGCGCATCGAGGATGGCGCTGAACGTGCTCACCACCGGGACGCCGACCTTCTGCATCTCCGCGATGACGGGTGCCTGCGTGCTGCTCAGGCTCAGCCCAAAGACTCCGAGCACATCGTTGCTCTCCACCTGTTTCTTGGCGGCGGCGACGGCGCGATCCGCGCGCAAGCCGTCGTCGTCGATTGTCACGGTGACCTTGCGGCCGTTGACGCCGCCGCGGTCGTTGAGCGCCTTGATGTAGAGATCAAAGCCCTGCCAGGTGGGCGTGTAGGAGCCGGCGAGCGGCCCCGACAAATCCGTGATGTAGCCGATTTTGTAGTCTTGCGCCCGTGCCGTCGCCGAACCGAACCAGCCGACCGCCAGCATGGCGAGCGCAATGCTCGTTGTTTTCCTGTTGCTCATCCTTCCCTCCCTAAGCTTCGACTTCTTGTTTGCTGCGCCGCGACAACGCGACGGCCTCGAGTGAGACCGCCATGGCGTCGTCGGCGTACATTTCGTCGATCAGCGTTTCGAACATTGCCGCAAGGTGCTTTCGTTTCACCTTGCGGGTCGGCGTCGTGTCGCCCTCTTCCGGATCGAGCTCCTTGGGGATGATCCGGAATTTCTTGACCTGTTCGACGCGTGCCAGGGTGTCGTTGACCGCCGCGATCTCCAACTCGATCAGGCCGACAACCGCCTCGTGCGCAGCAAGCGAGGTAAAGCCCGTGTAAATCACGCTATTGCGGCGCGCCCATTCCGCCACCGTTCCAAAGTCGATCTCGATGAGCGCGCTGACGAATTTGCGGCCGTCGCCGATCAGGGCCGCTTCGCTGATGTAAGGACTGCTCTTGAGCAGATTTTCGATCTCGCTCGGTGCAATGTTCTTGCCGCCGCTCGTGATCATGATGTCTTTCTTGCGGTCGACGATGCGCCATTCATTGGCGTCGTTGGTCTCGACGACATCGCCGGTGTGCAGCCAGCCGTCGATCAGGATCGCCTGGGTGCCCTGTTCGTTCTTCCAATAGCCGCGGAACACGCCCGGCCCGCACACCAATAGCTCGCCGTCGTCGGCGCGGCGCACCTGTCGCGGCGGAATCGGCAGCCCGCCCGTTGCCGGCGGCGGAAACGCCGGCCCCTGGCAGAGCACGTAACCGCCTTCCGTGATGCCGTACAGGTTGCGGACGTTGACGCCCCAAACCTGCCACGTCTCCTGAATTTTCATCGGCAGAGGCGCGCCGGCGCAGAGAATGGCCTCGATCTTGGATAGGCCGACCTTACGCAACAGCGGCTGGAACACGAGCGCTACCGCGAGTGCGTTGAGCATTGAAAGACCCGGGCTCGGCTTGCGGCCCGTCCACACGGTCTGGCGATAGCGGGCGCCGATCGCCATCGCCCAGCGATAAATGTGCCGCTTGGCTGGCGAGCTGCGTTGCATCCCGATCGTCACCTGCGAGGCGATCTTCTCAAGGATGCGGGGCACGACGTTGAGGAAGGTCGGCTGAACCTCGTAGAGCGTACCGAGCAGGTCCTCTACCTCCTCGCCGATATGGGGCACGACCTCGGCGACAAGCGGCAAACAGATCGACATCGAGCGTTCGATCAGATGTGCCATTGGCAGGTGCGAGACCGCACGATGCTCGCCGGTCCGCAGCTCGGGAAACGCTTCCAGGTATGAATTGGCGAAGCCCCACATCAGCGATGCGTGGTCGTGCATCGCGCCCTTGGGCGGGCCGGTCGTGCCCGAGGTGTAAACTAGCACGGCGATCTCATCGGGATGCACGGCGGCGGCGCGTTGGTCGAGAAAACCCTCCCGTCCGGGCATGTCCGCCAAGCGCTCGCGGCCGAGTTCAAGCACGTCTGCGAAATGGATCAGCCGCGGGTCAGTATATTGAAACAGTGCCCGCGTATCGAATACGATGATCTTGTGGATCCGCGGCATGCGGCTTGCGGTATTGAGCACTTTGTCGACGAATTCCTGATTTTCCGCGCAGAAGAAATCGGCCTCGCCATTCTCAAGCTGGTATTCGACCTCGCTGACCGAGCAGGTCGTGTAGATGCCGTAGCAGATGGCGCCGCCGCACAGCGCTGCCATGTCGGCAATCAGAAATTCCCAGCAAGGGTCCGCCATGGCTGCGACCCGGCTGCCGGGCCCCAATCCCAGCGCTTCGAGTCCGGCCAGGAACTCGGAAACCAGCCGGCCGTAGTCCCGCCAGGTCACGTCGTGATAAATTCCCTGATCCTTGTAGCGCAGCGCCACGCCATCCGGTGTCGCCGCGCAACGCGCGACGAACCACTGGGGAATGCTCTGGGTGGTGAGCTCCGGAGCCCGCAGCTTGTTATAGGTGGCCACGTCGCACCCGCACGATTACCTCACGTTCACCCAAACGCTCTTCTCTTGCGTCACTTCGCGCATGACCGAGAAACCCATCTCGCGTCCGTAACCGCTTTGCTTGTAGCCGCCATAAGGCGCCATCGAACTCACCGCGCCCCAAGTATTGACCCAGACGTTTCCCGCTTCGAACGCTTGCGCAGCGCGCATCGCGCGCCCGACGTCGCGGGTGATGACGGAGGCGGCGAGGCCGTAGGAGCAGTCGTTGGCGAGTGCCAGCGCCTCGCCTTCCTCCTTGAAGGTGAGCACCGACAGCACCGGGCCGAAGATTTCCTCGCGCGCGATCTTCATCGAGTTCTGCACGTGGTCGAAAATCGTCGGACCAACGAAATGCCCCTTATCGAGGCCTTTCGGCTCTTCGCCGCCGTAAACCAGCTTCGCGTCCGCTTTGCCGCTGTTGATGTAGCCGACGACGCGATCCTTCTGCTTCGCCGAGATCAACGGCCCCATCGTGGTCGAGGGATCCATCTGATAGCCGAGACGCACTTTCTTGGCCGCCTCGATCACTTTTTCCAGAACCTTGTCGTGGATCTTCTCGTGCAGGAACAGGCGCGAGCCCGCGGTGCAGACCTGGCCCTGATTGCTGAAGATCGACATGGCGGCAACCGAGGCCGCCTGTTCGATGGGCGCGTCCTCGTAAACGATCACCGCGCTCTTGCCGCCGAGTTCAAGGCCGACCGGCTTGAGCGTGGCGGCGGCTTCCGCGGCGATGCGCTTGCCGGTGATGGTACTGCCGGTGAACATGATCTTCGCGACCATGTGGTGCTGCACCAAAGCGAGGCCGGCGACGCCGCCGTAGCCGGGGACGATGTTGACGACGCCGGGTGGAATTCCCGCCTCCTGGCAAAGCTTGCCGATATACATCACCGACAGGCACGCCTGTTCGGCCGGCTTGAGCACGACCGTGTTGCCGGCGGCGATCGCCGGCGCGATCTTCCAGATCGCCTGCAGCAGCGGGTAATTCCAGGGAATGATGCCACCGATAACGCCGAGCGGCTCGCGCAGAGTCATGTTGATGTAGGGGCCGGGCACCGGGATCGTCTGGCCTTCAATCTTGGTCGCCATGCCGGCGAAATATTCCAGCGCGTCGATCGCGGTGACGGCATCGATCGCCTTGGAATCGCGGATCGGCTTGCCGGCATTGATCGAACTCGAGCTCGGCAAGCCTCGGCCCATGCGCTTCGACGAGCTGCGCGAGCTTCATGATCGCCTTGGCGCGCGCCGCTGCGGTCTTCTTGCGCCAGGCCGGGTAAGCAGCGAGCGCCGCACGGACGGCTTTCTCGATGTCTTCCTCATCGCATTCGGCAAGCTGCCCGCAGATTTCGCCATTGCCCGGATTGAACGTAGGAAACGTCTTCCCACTCGCGGCGGGAACAAACTCACCGTTGATGAAGGCGCCCCATGTTTCCGGTTTGAATTCTGCGATCGTCTGCGTTTCGACCTTGTTCATGGGAAGCTCCTTTGTTCTCTCACTTTGTGTGCGCAGGCCGCTGGCTAGTGCCGCAGCACGCCGGTTTTATCGACTTCGTTGCGAAGCGCTTCGAGCTCCGCTTTGGTCGGCGGCTCGACGGACCCGACCGTCTTGGCGCTCTTCACCTCGAAACCGGTATTGGCCTTTATTTCGTCCACCGTGACGCCCGGGAACGTCAGGAAAAGACGCGCCTCGAGCGTATCCGGATCGAAGTCGAAGATGCACTTCGGCGTGACGATCCATTTCGGGCCGCCGCCATAGAACTCGTTCTCGCGGCAGACCTTCTTTCCCGGATGCGAGATGAAATCGACCTTCTCGACCAGGCGGCGCTTGTCGTGTGCAGTGAGGAACACGTAGGTGTCGCGCACGCCGACCGCGATGTCGTTAATGCCGATGGTGCCAGGGCCGCGGAACGTCATCTTCTCCTTGGTGCCCAGCCCGATCATGTTGGTGTTGCCCCACTTGTCGGCCTGGATGCCGCCGACGAAGAATTTGTCGGCAAACCAGAAGTGGTTGACGTCGCGATATTCGCTGCCGTCCTTGTAGTAATCCTTGCCGCCCGGCGCGCCGTAGAAGAGATAGGTATCCGGATGGTCGTGCACCGATTCCGCATAGCGGATGAGGTCGTAGCCGGTGGAGGTTTTCGGCAGCTCCGGCACGTCGATGTCGGTGACCTGGCACAGCGTAACCGAACCGCCGAGCTGGAGTTTCAGATTTGGCGCGTGGGTTTTTTGCGCCAGCATCGTGGCGGCAAAAAAGATCTCGGTGTGTGCGCCGGAGGTGATCTTGTCGGTGTCCTTGATCTCGCGCGAGAACACGACCGCCATCATTTCTTTCCAGGAATAGTCGCTCATGGGTGGACGTTCCTTAAATCTCTGAAGTGAGATGATGATCGCTTCGGCTACCAGCTGACGATCGGGTGAGTGTAGAGGCTCAGGAGCTTCTTGATGCCGACCGAATCCAGATAGGCGTAGTGTTCCTGAATGTGGCGCTTGAGGTAAGCGTCCCAAGTCTTGGTGTCGCCCTTTCGGTTGGCGTCGCTGCACTTGACGTAGTCCTGGATGAACTCGACGTCTTCCTTGTAGAAGCCGTGCGCGGCGTAGGGATGGCCGCCGTAGGGCGCCTCCACAACGACGTCGGCGTAGGCGATCGTGGTCATAAACGGATTCTTGCGGATGATCGAGTTGGGGACGATGCGCTCGGTCTGCGTCATGATGCGGTTGGCGGCGCGCGCCATCCAGCGATCGCCGAAACGCGCGCCGAGATGCTGGCCGTTGCCGTAGACGTCAGACCAGCCGACGTGGATGATCGCCCAGTCCGGCCGCAGCGGCGGCACGGCGATGATCTTCTTGGTTTTCCCGATCGGATCGATGAACTCGACCAGTTCTTTGTTGAGCTGCGGAATGCTGGTGCCGACGCCGCCGCGCCAAGCAAAAAATTCCTGCCCGGACGCTGCGGCAAAAAAGCCGGCATAGAGCAGATATTCGCTGGTCTCGGCGACTTCGATCTGCCCAGACTCCGCATATTTGCGATAGTTGTGGCCGATCGGACAATACATTTCCTGGCCGACATAGGGCGCGATCAGCTTCTTGACGCAGCCGGCGCCGATCAAAAGATCGATCTCAAGCCCGGCCGTGGCCGAGGCAACGACAGTAAGGTTCTTTTTGCCCGTGCGGACAATCTCGCGCACGATCGCCATCGGATGATTGTCCGCGCCGAATCCTCCGACCGCAACGGTCTGTCCGTCCTTGATTAGCGCTACTGCGTCCTCGATGGATTTTACGACTTCTTTTCTCTTCTTGCTCACCGCCAACCCTCGCTTCTCAAAGTTACGCCCTAGGATTTCAAGATCGTGCAGCAATAAACCGCCGAGTCCTGGCCCAGCAGAAGCCCGCCCTGGTTCTGCGCCATGGTGACTTTCGGCCGCTTCTCGATCTGCCGCTCACCCGCCTCACCGCGCATTTGCCAGACGAGCTCGGCGATCTGCAGGAGGCCCGTGGCTCCCACGGGATGCCCGCGCGAACAAAGGCCGCCGCTCGGATTCACCGGCACCCGGCCTTTGAGCGTCGTCACGCCGTCGTCGATCAACTTTGGACCCTCACCGGGGCCGCAGAGGCCGAGCCGCTCGTAGAGGATCAACTCGGCCGGCGCCATGGCGTCGTGCAACTCGATCGCGCCGAGATCCTTTGGCCCGACGCCGGCTTCCTCATAAGCCGCTTGCGCCGTCGTCGCTGCAGTATCGAGGCGTTCGTCGTTCGGCAGCCGGTAGACGCCGGAGCGCAGCGTGCAGCTTGCGATTCGGATCGGCTTCTTGCGGGTGAACTTTTTCGCCGCGTCGAGAGAGCATACGACCGCCGCCGCGGCACCGTCGGAAATTGACGAACACATGTAAAGCGTGAGCGGATCGACCACGACCCTAGACTGCACGACTTGCGCGATTGTCAGCGGCCGACGATGTTGCGCCAGCGGATTGAGCGCGCCGTTGGCGGAGTTCTTCACTGCCGGCTTGGCAAAATCCTCGATCGTCCAGCCATATTCTTTCATCCGCGCCTTGAGGTTGATCTTGGGATGGATGGCGTAGCTGGTCGTGAACTGCATCCCCATCTGCGACAAGTCGAGCTCGGAGACAGCCGATAGCGCGCTGATGGTGCGGGAGCTGTCGCCGACGTACATTTTTTCGGCGCCGACTGCGAGTGCAAGGTCAGCCGCGCCCGAAGCCACTTCAAGCCAAGCGCCGCGCAATGCCGTGGCCGCGCTGGCGCAGGCATTCTCGACATTGACGATCGGAATTCCCGTGATCCCGGAATGCTGAAGCAACACTTGCCCGCGCACTCCCTCTTGCCCAGTTAAAAGGCCGCCGAGCGAATTGCCAACATAGGCGACGCCGATGTCTTTGGGTTTCACGCCGGCATCTTCGAGTGCGTTCCAGATCGCCGGATAGGCGATATCCTTGAGCGGCTTTTCCGTGAACTGGCCGGTCGCGTGCGCGCCGACGCCGATAATCGCGACATCACGCATGGCCGTTGCCGCCTTCGGCCGGCACGTATTTGTAGGATAGAATGTCCTTGTTCTCCGGTGTTTCGGCGAGCGGTTCGATTACCAGCCGCATCACCATACCGTCGGCGAGTACGCCGTCCTCGACCGGGCATTGCGCGCCGATGAGCGAGAAAATGCGCGGACCTTCATCGAGATCGATGAAAGCCTGGAAGAAGGGCGCCTTGAATCCCTTGGGCGCAAAACGCGCGATGGTGTGGCTGAAGAGGTGACCTTTGCGGCCGATCTCGGCGTCGCGCATTGTGTCGTTGCGCCCGCAAGAGGGGCACACCGGCATTTTCGGAAAAACCACCGTGCCGCACGCGCTGCACTTGGCGCCGAGCAACGCAGGCGACTGCGCCGGATCGGATGGCACCACGAGGCCTGATGAGTGCGACATGGTCAAAACATACTCGCCGAATTGCGATGTCAGACGCCCAAATGCCGCTTGAGCGAACGGAAGCCGGCATGGAAGACGCGCGCCATGAACTGCTCGCCTTCCTCGTCCTTGCCTTGTTCGGTTTCGAATTCCGTCGACCACTCACCAAGAGTGCCATAAATGTCGGTTATCGGTCGCAGTCGCATGCTGGTGCGGATGTTCTTTACCGGCAACGGTCCCTCGAGAACCGAGTAGGCGATCAAGAATTCATCGGGCGATAGCGCTTCAAGTCGCTCGCGCAGCACGTCTTTTGTACCGGCCATGGAAAGTTTTCGGACCGCGCCGATCTCCGCGGCGTTCTTGCCGGCCTCGATGACGCTGTCCTTCATGCCGGGCATCCAAGCCGGCAATCCATTGAAATCGCTCACGACCCGCCACACACGCTCAAGCGGCGCGTTGATGACCGTGCTGACGAAAGCTTTCGGCATTTCCCCCCGTCCCGTTTCTTTGACGCGACGGCATAGGAAGAGCCGTGTGCGTTGTTGTCGCCGTTGTCAGACGCGCGATTAGCTTCGGCGTTTCGCCGTGAGATTTATGGTATAACGATGTTCTAACTTGTCAAGCGTGCGCGGTCCGCGGATGTCCGCAAGGACGCGACTTATGTCTGCATCTAATCGACTATCGACGCGCCTTTGCCGGATTCTTCGATGCGCCCCTTTTTCTGGCAGCTGTTTTGGCGATCAGGCCGGCAAACAGCATCTTGAGCTGATAGTCGATATATTGATTAAGGGTGGAGAGTTCGCGGACTTCACGTGTATGCAAAGCTATTGTGTGGCACCTCACCATAATATCGAGGGCTGTCATACGCGGATCGACGTTGCGGAACTCTCCGGTCTCGATGCCCCGCTTAACGAGCCGCTCAAAAAACGATACGACGTCGGCGACTGTTCCAAGAACATTTCTGCGGGGCTCCTCGGGCAGAAAGGCGACCTCGCGGTAGAGCAACCGGATAGGGCGGCGCAACCGATCGGCGATCCGGCAATAGCTGGAGAATCCGTGTTCGAGCGACTCGCGCGCAGATCCCTTTATGAGCGGGGTCTCGCCAAGCTCCCGTGCGATATTGTTCATCAAATCTTGCGCGACCAGATAGAGAATGTCCTCCTTCGAGGACACATACATGTAAAGGCTCGCGATATTGAACGAGCATGCGCGGACAATGTCCCGGATCGACGTGTTATGAAAGCCGCGCTCGAGAAAGAGCTTGGTGGCGACCTCGATCAGTTCCGTGCGCCGGTGCGCAACGCGCACTGGATTCTTGATCGTCGTTGGGATGCTTGAAGTCTGGTCCGCGCGCAAATTGTTCATTGGACGCGGCTTGACATTCGCGGACATTTTCGGCCTCTCGACTACTTCCTTCGCCGAAGGGGCCAAAGGGCAGCGAAAAATAGAATAATATGATTCCAATTTCAAGGCGACGGTCGCGGCTCCACGGTCGCGACCCGTGAACGTCATTCCTTGCTCAATCTGCCGGGGTCGTATCGATCTGTCGTCGAATGAGTGGGGGGAAGGTCGATCTGGCGCGTAAGTTGGCCGGCCGGCCGTGACTGCTCGGCGATGCGGTGTCGTGTGATCCCACCGATCATTCGCGCTGCCCTCTCGCAGCACGGCGTCGGTCTTCGCGCAGGCGTCCTTCTTGCCCCTTGGGTCCGTTTGCGCTCGTGAAAAAGCCCGATCAATTCTAACAACACGAAGTTTCGCCGGATCCACTTGGCCTGTAGGTTTCACGCGAAGCCTCAATGAAGAGGGCAACACGCATAGGGGGTGCGCCATGCCGAAAGTCAAAGTGAACGGCTTCACGATGATTACGAGCGACGGGGTACGGGTGAACCGCTTATACTCATCCCTTATCTTGCGGCTGACAATTCGTGTTACGCCTTTCAACTCGCGGATTATGCCAAGCACTTCACATGCATGTCCATCGACCCGCGCGGTGCAGGGGAGACCGACAAACCGGCCGGGAATTATTCGACAGAATTATTCGCCGATGATGTTGCAGCATTTATGAAGGCGATCGGCGAGGAGCGCGCTCATATCAGCGGTCTGTCGCTTGGTGCCGCGACGGAACTATGGCTTGCCGCTAAACATCCGCAGCTGGTCAAATCGCTGTCGCTGCATAGTGGATGGACTAAGACGGACCCGTTTCTGAAGGCAGTGGTAGAAAGTTGGCAGACGATCGCCAGGGGGCTTGGGGACGTTGCGGAAACGATCATTCAAGGCATTTTCCCTTGGTGCTTTACGCCCGAACTCTACGCTTCCAATCCCCTCTACGTCACTCAGCTTGCCGGCTTCGTGCGCGGTCGGCCGAAACAGCCACTCGATGCCTTCATCCGCCAGTCAAACGCCGTCATTGCCCATAACGCTTTCGCTCAAATTTCCCAGATCAAAGCACCGACGCAAATCACCTTTGGCCGGCATGACAATGTGACATCAACCCGCTTCGCGGACGCGATGAAGAACGGCATCAAAGGAAGCGAACTAGTCGTGTTTGAGACCTCAGCGCATGCGCCGATCTATGAACGCGTGAGTGAGTTTAACGAGAATAGCCTGAACTTTCTCAAGCGTCAGATCGATTGAGTAGCTTTTGTTTGCGGCGCTGACGACTAAGCAAGGAGCGGCGGCTGGCTCCAACAGAACAAGCATCATCTAGAGTCAACTGGCAGCGCAACACCAGTTGGCGGCCTCTTTTATTTCCAGATTTGACCCCTAGCTTCGCTCCACCGGCGTACCGATATGTCCGAAGTTGGACGAAGCGGACATTGTGCGGACATCGCGACAGTGTCGCGTTTGACCCATCGCGTCAGTTTGTCACCGTCAATTGACGCACTGCCAAGGGTTCATTCGCCGTTATGTTGAGTAACTCAGACGAAGCGAGATTCGCCTAACGGGAACCGTGCAATATGTTCTTCGTTCATTCCGCTTTAATGCCCGCAAACTTGATCACCTCGGCCCACTTGTCGGAGGCATCGGCAATGAGTTTTCCGAATTGGGCGGGTGTCATTAGCTCCGGCTCAACACCCAATCCGACAAGGCGCGGCTTCATCTTGGGATCGGCGATCACGGCGTTGATCTCCGTATTGAGCTTTTCGATGATTTCGGCGGGTGTGCCCTTCGGCGCGCCAGCACCCACCCAGCCGCTCCCCTCGTAGCCCGGCACGAATTCATCCATGGCGGCGATATCTTGCAGCAGGTCTAAGCGCTTCGCACTTGTGACCGCAAGGGCGCGCAGCTTGCCGCTGCGGATGTAGCCGATCGCCTGGGCGATTGCTGCGAACGCGACTTCCACCTGTCTGCCTAGCAGATCGGGCATATAATTGCCGCGATACGGCACGTGAACGATATCGACGCCGGTCATCATTTTGAACAGTTCGCCGGCAAGGTGGGGCGCGGTGCCGATGCCGGCCGAGGCGAAGTTGATCTTGCCCGGATGGGCCTTGGCGTAGACGATGAATTCGGGGACGGTTTTCGCTGGGAAAGACGGATTGACCGACATGACTAAGGGCGTGGCGCCAAGGAACGCGACCGGCGCGATGTCGCGGACGAAATTGAAATCAAGTTGCGGGTAGAGCGCTGCGTTGGCTGCATTTCCGGAAATCATCACAAGCAGCGTGTAGCCGTCCGGCTGCGCTCTTACGACGGCTTCGGCGCCGATATTGCCGCCCGCCCCCGGTCGGTTCTCAATGACGACCGGTTGGCCGAGCCGTTGCGATAAGGGTGGACCGACGAGGCGCGCGACAACATCGGGCGCGAGACCGGCAGGAATGTCGACGATTATGTGCACCGGCCGCGTCGGATAATCGAGCGCTGACGCACCGCGCGACAAGGTCGGGAGCACGGCAGCACCCGCCGCCAGATGCAAGAATTTGCGGCGGAGAAGTTTCACTCGATCACCTTGCCTTGCTAAATTGATCGCCATCGGACCCTCCGCAGGGGGTCACGCGCAAAGGATCATTGTGAACGATAGCACGCCCTGCGCAGCAGGTCTGTGTCCGACTTCACGAGGGTCCGACGGCAAGAAGGCCTGCTGTTTTTCCCCGCAGCGAAATGATGCGAATGGCCTCTCACGTCACTTAGTACGACGCAACGAAATGTCTGGGAGGAGACTCATGGCTAAGTATGTTCCGAGCCCTCGAGACTGGGTGCGCGAGCAGGTCGAGCTATATGAAAGCAGCGGCGGCACCAAGGGCACCACTCTGCGCGACACCGGCTTGCCTGTCGTCATCGTGACTCACCGGGGCCATAAGACGGGTGCAATCCGGAAGACACCTTTGATGCGCGTCAAGACAGGCGATAACTATATTCTCGTCGGGTCGCAGGGAGGAGCGCCGAAAGATCCGGCTTGGGTACATAATCTGCGCGCCGATCCGCATATCGAGCTTCGCGATGAGACCGTCGTACGCCCGATGCGCGTGCGTGAGGTCAAGGACGCGGCGGAAAGGGCCGGTATGTGGACATTGGCCGTCGCGGCATACCCGCCATACGCGGAATATCAGGCGCGCACGAAACGTCAAATTCCAGTCTTTGTCGCCGAGCCGTAATCTCCAGATTGGCGAAAGTGTGCAACGCAATCGCGATTTTTCAGCTTTTGCCGTCGTGCCCATGCGGCTCGCCGATCATGTCAGCGCAGCCGGCGCGGTGCGCCCAATATTCCCAGGCGCGCCAGGTTTCGGCCGACGTCGGCTGGTAGCCGCGGAACCGCGCGGCGATTTCGCCCTTGGACAGCGGCTTCGGCCGCCCGCCCATGCGCAGCGCGTTCATCTGCACCCGCGCGTTGCGCGGCAGATACACCGACAGCCGTACCACCTCGATGATCGAGGCCGCCGCCGCGGCAAAGCCGTGGCCGCGCATCAGCGCGACATGGCCGCGGCCGAGACACTTCGCCAGATCGCCGCCCTGCGCCAGGTTGGTGACCAGCATATTGGTGTCACCGAATTTCTTGCGGATGTCCCACACCGGCACCTTGCCGCCGATGAAGCTGCCGGAATGGATCACGGGCTCGAGCGGCTCATCGATCAGCCCGAAAGGCAGCGTGTCCTCCGCGTGTGCATGGACAACCGACATGACGTCGGGCCGCGCCTCGTAGATCGCCGCATGGATGTAGCGCTCGAGATAAGGCTTACGCTTGTCGCTCACCGGCTCGCCCCCGGCGTCGAACTCTATTAGGTCGTGGCGCTCGACGAGTTCCGGCGCGCGCGAGCGGGACATAAAGAAGCGCTTGGGATTGTCGGGATGGCGCACGCTGATATGACCGTAAGCGTCGACCACATTCTCGTTGGAGAGAATGCGGTTGGCGACAACAAGGTCGCGCAAGAGATCGTCGAGATGGCTCATTTTGCCCTCTTTAAGTTCCTCATCCTCCGAGCCAGCGGACGCCGGCCCGCGTGCAGCCGCAAGGCCCGCGCCAATTCCGGCAGCAGCGAAGGAGCGAAGAATACCGCGGCGGTCCATAACGATTCCTCCATTGTTTAGATCGTCGTTTGCTTCTGCCACCGCGCGGTCAAACCTGCCAATCGCAGTGCGACAACTTAAAATAGGGTGAGCGACCCGAGCGAGCTCGGACACTGCCATTTCGATCCGGTCAATCAAAGTCGCATGACCACCGAGAAGAGCGGTTTTCGGTTGTAATTAAGCGAAGGCATCATCCTGAACGGACGCGCAAACTGTCGTTATCGCATGCGTACCAACGAGCTTTGGATCCAGACCGAAGCTGGCGATTCGTCCCGAAAGAAAGCGTGCGTATTGCCGCGTGTTCATGCTGTGACCGAAACCACGTCAGCCCGTAAAAAGAATTCGCCTGGCTTCTTACCCGCCGCCTTTAGGTAGTCGTCGAGAGCCTGACGGGTCTGATCTGTCAGCTCGAATTCGACTGGCCGTCCCGTCTTCTTCCACCTCACCGTTGCGCGATCGAATCGCATAGCCGTTCGGGGACGTCTTCGACTTTGAGAGCGACCACGTCACAGCCGCGGAGCTTGCTATCGATGGCCAAATTAAACATGGCGAGATCACGTAATCGCCCCTCCAGTAACAACCGCGTTCTTAATCGACCAAACGTGCCTTGGTCGCAGCGAAGGTCGAGCGCCGATCAGCTTTCCTTTGTTCCAAGGCGTGCGTTTGTTGGCCGTTGAGCAATTTTCATTGTCTGACATGGTCGTACTCCTCTGTTGCCGAGGATCACGAAACGTGCGCTCCAAGGTGGAAGGTACCGAAACCATGTCGGCTTTCAGGGGTATTGCCGTCATAAGCCTGCGGTGGCGTCAAAAGGAGCCGCAGCCCAATGACTCGTTGCGGCACTACATCGGGGCCGGAGAATTTCATGCGCATTACCAAGATTGAAACCTTAAAGGCCGATGGCGGCTGGCGCGATTTCTCATTCGTGAAATTGTCCACCGACGACGGACTGATCGGCTGGTCGGAATACAACGAGGACTTCGGCGCCCCCAATGCGACCTCAGATTTGATCCGCCGCTTCGCCGACATCGCTGCTGGGATGGATCCGCGCGAGGTGGGCAAGATCGCGGTCTCGTTGCGCGCCATTACCCGCATGTCGTTCGGCGGTGTGAATCATGAGGCGATCGCCGCGATCGAGAACGCCTGTCTCGACGTCAAGGCCAAGGCGCTCGGGGTACCGGTGTGCGCCTTGTTCGGCTGGCCGTTCCGCGACCGGGTCGCCCTTTACTGGTCGCACTGCGCGAGTTTCCGGGTCTGGCGGCGAGACTATTTCGAAGGCGAACTCGGCCTCAAGCCGCTGCGAACGCTCGAAGACGTCAAGGAATTGGGCGCTGAGGTGAAGGCGCGCGGTTTCAAGGCGCTCAAGACCAATCCGCTGCCGCTCCGACCCGGCGATCCGCCGTACATGCCGGGATTCCGCATCATGCCGAATTTCCTGAGCCGCCATCCTGACGCGAAGCTGATCCGCGGCATTCATGACGTGCTGTCGGCCTTCCGCTCGGGTGCCGGCGACGACATCGGGATAATGCTCGATCTCAACTTCAGCCAACGCACGGAAGGGTTCATCCGCATTGCCAAGGCGGTGGAGGACCTAAACCTCACCTGGCTCGAATGCGATATCCACGATCCGGAAGCGCTGGCGACAGTTCGGCGCGCGACCTCGACTCCGATCGCCTCACTGGAGACAATACATGGGCTCGCAGGATTCCGGCCGTATCTGGAGCACTATTCGTGTGATGTGGCGATTGTTGACGTGCAGTGGAACGGCTTGTGGGAATCGGTGCGGGCAGCCGCACTCGCCGACGCATTCGAGGTCGACTGCGCGCCGCACAATTTTGCCGGTCATCTGGCCAGCATGATCAGCGCGCATTTCTGCGCTTCAATTCCGAACTACCGCATCATGGAATACGACGTCGACGAGGTGCCGTGGCGCAACGACCTGGTCACCCATCCGCCGGAGATCGAGAACGGCCATATCGTGGTGCCAATGCGCCCCGGCTGGGGTACCGACATCAATGAGGAGGCGGTGCGTGCCCATCCAGCTTGGTTGCGGGGGTAGGATTTGAACCTACGACCTTCAGGTTATGAGCCTGACGAGCTACCGGGCTGCTCCACCCCGCGCCAAACCATGAGTTTCATTCGCGAATTCATGTAGCAAGCGCCTTCCGTTTAGGGAAGGTGCAGCGGGCCTAATTTTTCGCCATACTGTCATGGATAATCCTTCGGACCGTCATGCACGCCTTCCTAGAAGTCGATATGGGGGAGAAACCCGCCTTGCGGCCCAAGGCCGCGATCGGGCCGGCCGTGCGCGCGATCGCGGCCAGTATCCTCGCCGGCGCGCACGCTGTTATTTCCGATCCGGAGCGCACAAGCCAGGACGCCGTCCATGACTTCCGGCGCGCCATGAAGCAGTGGCGGGCGCTGATGCGGCTCCTAGAGCCATTCATCCCCGACGCGGTGGGTTTGCGCCAGGAAGCCCGCAACCATGCCCGCTCCCTGTCCCGCGCCCGCGACGGTCAGTCGGCGCTCAACGCTTTCAATGACCTGGTGAAGAGCGCGATGGCGCTGTCGGAACGCTCGACCGATACCATCCGCGGCCGGATCGAAGCTATCCGCGGCAGCGAAGAACAGACGGTGCTCACGCCGGAACTGCGCGATGCCATCGCCGCCTGGCTCGACACCACGGCGGCGGCGATCGAACAGTGGCCGCTCGATCCGTTCGACTTCAGCTCGATCGCGGCGCAACTGGCCGAAGGCTACCGCGAAGCGCGGCGGCGCATTCCCGACGACTGGTCGCAAGCGAGCGCCGAGGATCTGCACCAGCTGCGCCAGCGCGTCGTCGATCACCGCTACCAGATGGAGCTGGTCGAACCGCTGTGGCCCCGCCAGGGCCGGATGTGGACCGAGGAGGCCGAACGGCTGCGCGACCGGCTCGGGCGTTGCCAGGATCTCGAAATCCTCAAGCGGCTGACCGGCCCGCACCAGCCGCTGGCGCACTGGCGCTCGCGGCTGACGCCGGCGTGCGCCGAACGCACCACCGAACTTGCGCATCGCGCAGCACGCATTGCGCTCCGGCTGTTCGCCGAGAAGCCGAAGGCGTTCCGCCATCGGCTCGAAACCTTGTGGGAGCACGGTCAGCACGGCCGCTAGGTCGCGCGCGCCGCACCGAACCCTTCGAAGGCCTCGGCTAGTCCGCGCAGCACGATCGCGGGATCGGTCGCGGTGAGCACGCGGCCGCGATGGTGCTTGAGGAGATACGCCGGCGCGCCTGAAGTGGCCGCCGCGGCATTGAGCGCCCAGCCGAGATGTTTGCGCGCGTGGCGAAGCCCGACATCGAAGCCGTAATGCGCGAGAATTTCGCCGTAGAGAGCGCTGGCGAGCGCGAGCTGTTCGCTTAAGCCCGGCGGCGCCTCGCGTTTTCCGGTCGCGAGATAGCGCGCGAGCTGGCCGGGAAACCACGGCCTGCCCTGGGCGCCGCGGCCGACCATCACGGCATCGGCGCCGGAGGCCGCAAGGGCTGCGTCGGCGTCGTCGAAACTTTCGATGTCGCCATTGACGACGACGGGGATCGAAACGTTGCTTCTTGACGGCGCGCACCGCAGCCCAGTCGGCGCGCCCTTTGTAGAACTGACAGCGCGTACGGCCATGCACCGTGATGAGCCGCACGCCCGCTTCCTCGGCGCGCTCGGCAAGCTCAGGCGCGTTG
>CAWHPC010000020.1:0-192500 GCA_963831165.1 uncultured Alphaproteobacteria bacterium | reverse complement strand
CATCTCGGCGATGATCCGCAACGAACCTTGGTTCGCCGCGGCGGACACTGATTAGAAAGACCAGCTTGCTTCATAAGATCGATCCAACGGCATTGCGGTCAAGCTTTGCCGACGGTCCAGGTATCAGTAATCAGGTCTCAGTAATCAAAGGTCCTCTGATTACCGATCACTTGCATAGCTGATTTCTGGATGGAGATAGCGCATCGCCCGCGACTTCACGTCACGCGCAACGCTCGGATCGATCTCCTCTTCACGATGTCAGACATCACGCGCGCCGTTCGACCACAGTCGACAGCGTGCGGATCTATGTTTCTCACGAACGAGTTTGCAGAGTCGCCTGTCAAAAGTCGGCTGCCAAAGCTGGCTGCCTAAAGCTGGCGGCGCCGTCTGGTGGAGCCAGACGGGATCGAACCGACGACCTCCTGCTTGCAAAGCAGGCGCTCTCCCAACTGAGCTATGGCCCCGCACCAGTCAGCGGCGGTTGGCTCGCCAGCCGTAGCTCGCGGCAGCTAGCACTGCCCGCCTTCGCTAAAGCTACGGCGGGCAACCTTCGCGGCGCGAAGGCTGGCGTGCCAACCGGAGCGGCTTTAGCCGCGAAGGTTGGTGGGCCTGGGAAGATTTGAACTTCCGACCTCACGCTTATCAAGCGCGCGCTCTAACCAGCTGAGCTACAAGCCCGGACCAGGAGTCAGTAATCAGCAATCAGTGATCAGAAACACGTTCGTCCATCTGATTACCGAATACTGATTACTGACTCCTGGTCTGCTCGTTCGCGAAGAAAGAGAAATGAAGACGGCGGTGTCCTGCAAATGGGCAAACCGATCGTGAAACCGATCCGCCCTGATGTTTCCAAGAGATCCGATAAAGACGCGTGAGGCGCCTCTGAAGGATCATCCTTAGAAAGGAGGTGATCCAGCCGCAGGTTCCCCTACGGCTACCTTGTTACGACTTCACCCCAGTCGCTGACCCTACCGTGGCCGGCTGCTTCCTTGCGGTTAGCGCACCGTCTTCAGGTAAAGCCAACTCCCATG
The DNA here is from genome assembly GCA_963831165.1 of uncultured Alphaproteobacteria bacterium. Classification (GTDB taxonomy): domain Bacteria; phylum Pseudomonadota; class Alphaproteobacteria; order Rhizobiales; family Xanthobacteraceae; genus BOG-931. The sequence goes on along the minus strand of CAWHPC010000020.1, from coordinate 191,469 downwards.
GTGTGACGGGCGGTGTGTACAAGGCCCGGGAACGTATTCACCGCAGCGTGCTGATCTGCGATTACTAGCGATTCCAACTTCATGTGCTCGAGTTGCAGAGCACAATCCGAACTGAGACGGCTTTTTGAGATTTGCGCAGGGTTTCCCCATTGCGTCCCATTGTCACCGCCATTGTAGCACGTGTGTAGCCCAGCCCGTAAGGGCCATGAGGACTTGACGTCATCCCCACCTTCCTCGCGGCTTATCACCGGCAGTCCCCTTAGAGTGCCCAACTAAATGATGGCAACTAAGGGCGAGGGTTGCGCTCGTTGCGGGACTTAACCCAACATCTCACGACACGAGCTGACGACAGCCATGCAGCACCTGTGTTCCCGCCAGCCGAACTGAAGAGTTCCATCTCTGGTACTCATACGGGACATGTCAAGGGCTGGTAAGGTTCTTCGCGTTGCTTCGAATTGAACCACATGCTCCACCGCTTGTGCGGGCCCCCGTCAATTCCTTTGAGTTTTAATCTTGCGACCGTACTCCCCAGGCGGGATGCTTAATGCGTTAGCTGCGCCACTGACGAGTAAACCCGACAACGGCTAGCATCCATCGTTTACGGCGTGGACTACCAGGGTATCTAATCCTGTTTGCTCCCCACGCTTTCGCACCTCAGCGTCAGTACCGGGCCAGTGAGCCGCCTTCGCCACTGGTGTTCTTGCGAATATCTACGAATTTCACCTCTACACTCGCAGTTCCACTCACCTCTCCCGGACTCAAGCTTCTCAGTATCAAAGGCAGTTCTGGAGTTGAGCTCCAGGATTTCACCCCTGACTTAAAAAGCCGCCTACGTGCGCTTTACGCCCAGTGATTCCGAGCAACGCTAGCCCCCTTCGTATTACCGCGGCTGCTGGCACGAAGTTAGCCGGGGCTTCTTCTGCGGGTACCGTCATTATCTTCCCCGCCGAAAGGGCTTTACAACCCTAGGGCCTTCATCACCCACGCGGCATGGCTGGATCAGGCTTGCGCCCATTGTCCAATATTCCCCACTGCTGCCTCCCGTAGGAGTTTGGGCCGTGTCTCAGTCCCAGTGAGGCTGATCATCCTCTCAGACCAGCTACTGATCGTCGCCTTGGTGAGCCGTTACCTCACCAACAAGCTAATCAGACGCGGGCCGATCCTTCAGCGATAAATCTTTCTCCTTACGGACGTATCCGGTATCAGCCCAAGTTTCCCTGGGTTGTTCCGAACTGAAGGGTACGTTCCCACGTGTTACTCTCCCGTCTGCCGCTCCGTATTGCTACGGCGCTCGACTTGCATGTGTTAGGCCTGCCGCCAGCGTTCGCTCTGAGCCAGGATCAAACTCTCAAGTTGAAGAGATTTAATCTCGGCTGATCACAACGTTTGACGAGGTCCCACTCTGATTTCTTACGAAGCTTGCGCTCCGCAATAGTCACAGTGTTGACCTGAAACGTAAGACCGCCGAAGTCTCTTCCACGGCCGTCCCCTCTTGCAGTGAAAGCCTAAGCCTTCTCCGTTCGAGGAAGCGGCCCGCAAGGACTCCGCCGTCCACGTTTCTCTTTCTTCTGATTCACTTTTCAAACATCCCGGAACCTTGCGGCTCCGTCTCCCCCTGCGTTCGCTCCCTCGCACGCGGGGGAGAGAACGGAGGGGGAAGCCGCCGAAACCCGCACATCCGACATGGCCATAAGCTCATGGCCGGATGATTTACCGCGTAAACAGTGAGGGGCTTCGCAGACGCGCCATCGCGCCAAGCGGCGGCGCGCCAGAACCGTGTATATAGTCTTCGGCTACCGGCATTGTCAACGACTTCGGCAGCCAAAATCGGTCCTGTGGATCGTCAATAAAGCGGCAACCTTTGCCGGTTTGTCCGATCCGACGATTTCGCCTACCAGCGCCTCCCAGCGGCGCTTTTGCCGAGGTCCGACCCGTGATGCGCCGCACTGCGGCCATATTCCTCGGCCGTTGTTTGCACAATCATTGGGGATGCGGCCGTGCGGGGGAACGCTATCACATAATGCTTTGACCTTGACGGTCCGGTCGGATTGACTGGGCCGGCGGGGCGCCGCGTTGCCGGTTTTGCTTCGTCAATCTGGGATTTCTCCGTAACTGGAAGTTGGGGTCTTGTTGCCGGACTAGTTTCCGAACTTGGCGTCGCCGATTGCGAACGCCTAGTTCGATCGCGAGTGCAGGGGACGGTGGTCTTGGACCAAGCTAGGCTGCGCGGCGCAAATCGGAGGTTCGAGGCCGAGCTTGAACTCGGCAACGAGCCGCCGCTATCGGCCGACGGAGGTAGCGGCGGTCTCGTCGACCGGCGCCGGCTGTCTCTGCAGTGGTTCAGTGGCGCAATCCTGACCGGGCTATGCGGCGCCGCGCTGATGGGGGGCGCCGTTTTTGCTTCGCTAGGCGGCGAGACCAATTTCGCCTCGGCGCCGGAACGGGTTGAGACGGCTTTACGCGGAGCGATCGCCGGCATTGGCAACCGGTTGAGCGGAATTCACAAGACCGATCGGCTCGCGGCTATCAGTGAGCCCAACGTCATGCGGCAGCTGCTGCGGGTGCCGACCAGCACGCGCGTCCGCGACCGCGAACTGGTTCGTTCGCGGTCGTTTGTCCGCGTGTCGGGCAATCTTTCGCTGACCGTGTCGGAGCTTTCAGCCAACATTCCGCCCTTCAATCCGCAAAAGCTGCTCGCCGATGGGGTGGCTAACGCTGACGACGCGCCGGCAGCGGCGGCGGCTGAACCGGACGCTGAGGTTTCGTTTGTTACCTGCGATCTCGTTTCGATCGGACCAAAAGGTAAGGTGACGCCGGGCGTTTGCGATCTCAGTTCGCTCCTGCCAAGGGTGAAAGCTTCGACATTGTTGCCGCTCGACGAGATCCTTACGCGCGTGCGGCTGGTTGCGAGCAAAGCCGCGAACTCCCAGGTGCTGGCAAATGCCGACCCGAGCGCCATGGCGGGCCTCAAGCTCAGTTACGCCGCTGAGGGCGACACCGACCCGTATGTCGGCTTCGAGGCGCGCGTGGTCCCGGAGAACATCACCTTCCTGCCGAAGACGAATGGCGGCAGCGACTGGAGTGAACACAGCGTCGTCGTGAAAAAGGGCGAAACAGTCGGATCGATATTGCGCGAACTCGGCGCCACGCCCGAGGACATCAAAGGCGTCATCGCCGTCCTTGGCGCGCGCGCGCGCGAGGGCGGATTGAAGGAGGGCCAGAAGCTACGCGTCCTTAATGCCGCAGCCGGCCTCGGGCACATGCAGCCGCTCCGCATCATCATTGCCGGCGACAACGCCATCGAGGCCGCGGTCGCTCTATCCGATCGCGGCGCCTACGTCCCGGTCGATATCCGCAACGTCAACGCCGACATCACCGAGGCAAACCAAGAGGAAGGCGACGACGACGGCAGCGGGGTACGGCTGTATCAGAGCATTTACGAGACAGCGTTACGTAACAACATTCCGCCGCCCGTCATCGAGGAAATGGTTCGCATCTACTCGTATGACGTCGATTTCCAGCGCAAGGTGCTGCCGGGGGATTCGTTCGACATCCTCTATTCCGATGACGAGACCAACGAAGGCAGGAATGAAGTTCGCTACGTGTCGCTTACGGTCGGCGGCGAAACCAAGAAATACTACCACTATCAAACCGCGGATGATGGCACCTACGACTACTATGACGAGACCGGCAAGAGCGCCAAAAAATTTCTGGTGCGCAAACCGGTTCCCATGGGCATCATGCGTTCAGGCTTCGGTGAACGTAATCATCCGCTCCTGCACTACATGAAGACCCACACCGGTGTGGATTGGGCGGCGCCGTTCGGCACTCCGATTTTTGCCGCCGGTAACGGCGTCATCGACGAGATCGGGGTAAAGGGCGGCTACGGCAAATACGTTCGTATTCGCCATGCCAACGGCTATCAGACCGCCTACGGCCACATGACCGCCTTCGCGCGCGGCCTCGACGTCGGCAGCCGTGTACGGCAGGGCCAGATCATCGGCTTTATCGGTTCCACGGGACTTTCAACCGGCGCTCACGTGCATTTCGAAATCCTCATTAATGACCGCTTCGTCAATCCCATGACAGTCAAGCTGCCGCGTGGTCGCGTACTGGAAGGGGTCCCACTCGCCCTGTTCGAGAAAAGTCGCGAGCAGCTTGATGCGCTGATGGCGCACGTGCCCGGGCGCGTGGCGCAAGCGCATTAGCACTGAGGGATTCTCGTGACTCAAAGCGCGGCCCCCGACGACCGCATCGAGGTACATTCGAGCCGCTGGTGGGCGTTCTTTGGTGGCAGGTTCACGCGGCTGTTGTTCCCTGCCCATATGGTCGCCGACCACGTCGGCATTTCCACCAACATCGTCGAATTCTGGCTCACGCCCTGGCGGCGCACTGACGAACATCTGCCGCTTTCGCACATCGCCGAAGTGGCGCACACCCGCGGCTTCTTTTGGGACTCGATCAGCGTCGAAAGTTCGGGCGGCCTCAATCCGCTCGTCGTCGGCGGCCTGCCGAAATCCAAAGCCCGCTATTTCGTCGAGCAGGTCCGCGAGCGGATCAACCAATCAGTGGCTACCCCGCTGCAGCCTCACCGTTAAAGACACGCCACGCTTTCCCGGGCGCAAACGCAGGACGCAACATACCGAGCCTTAACGATCCCGGATCGGCGGCGGCTCGCTTCGCGCTGCACCGCGGTCCAGGAAAACGGCCCTCATTTACGCCGCGACCGCCGCGACCTCGCCGTTGAACTTGAGTCCTTGCTTGCCGGCGCCAATGGCGACCTTTTCGCCATCCTTGATGCGTCCGGAGAGGATCATCTCCGCCAACGGATCCTGCACGTATTTCTGGATCACGCGCTTGAGCGGGCGCGCGCCGTAAGCAGGATCCCAGCCCTTTTCGGCGAGCCAATCGCGCGCCGCCGGCTCGAGCTTGATCGTGATCTTGCGGTCCTCGAGCAGCTTCGCGAGCCGCGTCATCTGGATATCGACGATGCGCGACATTTCCGACTTCTGCAGCCGGTGGAACAGAATGATCTCATCCACGCGGTTGAGAAATTCAGGCCGGAAGCTTGCACGCACGATCGCCATCACCTGATCGCGCACAGCGTCGGTGTCCTGGCCTTCCGGCTGGTTGACCAGAAGCTCGGCGCCGAGGTTCGACGTCATCACAATCAGCGTATTGCGGAAGTCGACGGTGTGGCCCTGGCCGTCGGTCAGACGGCCATCGTCGAGCACCTGCAACAGCACGTTGAACACGTCCGGGTGGGCTTTTTCGATCTCGTCGAACAGCACCACCTGATACGGCCGACGGCGCACGGCTTCAGTCAGCGCACCGCCTTCCTCGTAGCCGACATAACCGGGCGGCGCGCCAATCAAACGCGCGACCGAGTGCTTTTCCATGTACTCGGACATATCGATGCGAAGAAGCGCGGTCTCGTCGTCGAACAGGAATTCTGCCAACGCCTTCGTCAGCTCGGTCTTGCCGACGCCGGTCGGACCGAGGAACATGAACGAACCGATCGGCCGGTTCGGATCCTGCAAGCCGGCGCGGGCGCGGCGCACTGCCGTGGACACGGCCTTGACCGCATCGGCCTGGCCGACCACGCGCTTGCCGATCTGCTCCTCCATGCGAAGGAGCTTTTCTTTCTCGCCTTCGAGCATGCGGTCGACCGGAATGCCGGTCCAGCGCGAAACCACCTGCGCGATGTGATTGGCGGTGACCGCCTCCTCGACCATCGCGCCGCGGCCTTCGCTGCCCTCCATGGCCTTGAGCCGCTTCTCGATCTCCGGAATGCGGCCGTAGGAAATCTCGCCGGCGCGCTGGTATTCGCCGCGGCGTTGCGCGTTGGCGAGTTCGACGCGCAATTGGTCGAGTTCGTTCTTGAGCTTCTGCGCGTCGGAAAGCTTCTCCTTCTCCGACTTCCATCGTCGCGGTGAGATCGGCGGATTTTTTCTCCAGCGCTGCAAGCTCGGTCTCGAGCCCGCTGAGCCGGGAGCGCGAACCGGGATCGTGCTCCTTCTTCAGCGCTTCCTGTTCGATCTTGAGCCTGATGATCTCGCGATCGATCGAGTTCGAGCTCTTCAGGCTTGGAATCGACCTGCATTTTCAGGCGCGCCGCCGCCTCGTCGACGAGGTCGATCGCCTTGTCGGGCAGAAAGCGGTTGGTGATGTAGCGGTGCGACAAAGTCGCCGCCGCGACCAGCGCGCCGTCGGTGATGCGCACGCCGTGATGGGCCTCGTATTTGTCCTTGAGGCCGCGCAGGATCGAGATGGTGTCCTCGACGGTCGGCTCGTCGACGTAGATCGGCTGGAAGCGGCGAGCTAACGCTGCGTCCTTCTCGACGTGCTTTTTGTATTCGTCGAGCGTGGTGGCGCCGATGCAATGCAGTTCGCCGCGCGCCAACGCCGGCTTGAGCAGGTTCGAGGCGTCCATGGCGCCGTCGGCCTTGCCCGCGCCGATCAGCGTGTGCATTTCGTCGATGAAGAGAATGTAGGCGCCGGCGGCGGACGTTACCTCCTGCAGCACGGCCTTAAGGCGCTCCTCGAATTCACCGCGATATTTGGCGCCGGCGATGAGCGCGCCGAGATCGAGCGCGAGCAATTTCTTGTCGTGGAGGCCTTCCGGCACGTCGCCGTTGACGATGCGAAGCGCCAGCCCCTCGACAATCGCGGTCTTGCCGACGCCCGGCTCGCCGATCAGCACCGGATTATTCTTGGTCCGGCGCGAGAGCACTTGAATGGTTCTGCGGATTTCCTCGTCGCGCCCTATGACCGGATCGAGCTTGCCATCGCGGGCAGCCTGGGTGAGATCGCGCGCATACTTCTTCAGCGCCTCGTAGGCGTTTTCAGCCGAGGCGGAGTCGGCGGTGCGGCCCTTGCGCAGCGCTTCGATCGCGGCATTGAGGTTTTGCGGCGTGACGCCGGCATTGGCGAGAATCTTGCCGGCCTCGCTCCCCTTCTCCAGCGCGAGCGCGAGGAGAAGACGCTCGACCGTAACGAAGCTGTCGCCGGCCTTCTCGCCCGCCTTCTCGGCAGTCTCGAAGACGCGCGCCAAGGCGGGGTCGAGGTAGACTTGCCCGGCGCCGCCGCCGGACACTTTGGGGCGCTTGGCGAGTGCTGCTTCGACAGCGGAAAGCGCTTGTCGCGAGTTCCCGCCTGAGCGGTCGATGAGGCCCGCGGCGAGCCCTTCGGGGTCGTCGAGCAAAACCTTCAGCAGATGCTCGGGCGCAAACTGCTGGTGCCCCTCGCGCATGGCGAGCGACTGAGCAGATTGAATGAACCCGCGGCTGCGGTCGGTGTACTTGTCGAAATTCATGTTATGCCCCTCGGCCTATCCCGAACGCCCTTCCGGCACGATCGAAACATCGTCATTGGGTTGTAGCGATCGGGTTCGGCGGTTTCGTGATCCAGATCAATACGATCTGCATCAAGTCCGCGTTGCCAGCAGACCCCTGTCGGCGATCCGCCGTCACGAAATATGGGGGCTCGGGCGGCCGAAAAAAGAGCCCGTGCCATGGCCGACGCCCGCAAATTTGGGCTGCGGCCGCAGCAGCGCCCTGCTGCCGCTGGTCGATCCCAACGAGCCGGCTTAACCCGCCGGCGGCCCAAACAGCCGTTCACCCTGCAAATCGATCATCTGCCGCGCTTTACCGAGCGTGAAGGTCACCGCATCGTCGTAAGAAGCGAACGCGTCGGCGCGAACGAACCGATGCTCCTGGCGAACGCCGCCGATGTCGCGCTCGATTACGCCCGCCGTCTGATATTGGCCTTCGCTCTTGAACGGCGCGGCGCGGATGATGAAGCCTTTATACTCTACCGGCTCCGAGGGCTTTTCCGCCTTGGCGTCACGCCCGCCGAATAACGCGCTGAGGAACGACATCGCCTGGCTCCGACGCATTCAAGGATACAGCGATTTTGCGCGACTGACAAAGGCAGCGGGCTCAGACGTGACCGACGTGGGCAAAATGCCGGACAACGCATATGCGCGTGGGGGCCACGCGAGTCGTTCCGCTCATGGCCCTCACGTGCAAATGGGATTGGCGCCGTTAAGCGCAGGCGCGCGGACTTAATTGCCGCGTGCGTAATAGCCGCGCGCATAGAGCGCGACCGCACGCGACTCGTTGCCGCCGGCGGCGTGATAGGCGCCGGCGAGATAGCGCACTGCGTAAGTCATGTTGGTTTCGGCATCGAGCAGGCCCGCGGCGGAGCCAGTGTAACCCATGGCGCGCGCGGTACCGAGCCGGATCTGCATCAGTCCGTAATTGCCGGCGCTGACGGCGCGCGGATTGTACCGGCTCTCGCGCATGATGACGCGATGAATGAGCGAAGGCGGCACGCCGTTGGCGCTGGCATGCTGGGCGATCATCGACTCGTAAGCTGAAGCCTGCTCCGGGACGCGGCCGGGGATTTGAACCGAGGCTTGATTGAAAATCTGACGCCCAGCGTGGCCCGGCGCCGAATGCGCCGCCGGTCCGGAATATTGATTGACACCATCGCCAGACACCCAGCTCGCCGAGGCCGGCTGCGCCAGTGCGGCGAAAATAACTGCGGAAAATGTTACGGAATACGCGACCGATCTCAGCATTCGTCTGCTCCAAGCTGATTGCGACGGCCGGGTTGTCACGACGGAATTAGGCGGCAAAGGGGACGAGGCGAGGCCATGTCGTGGCGGCGGGAACGGCCGAACGCCGTGAATGTGCCGTTAACTAACGGGCGGCCGAAGGGCGTTCTCGATTGCCAAAATGGCAAAGCGTCTCTATATACCCGCCGTTCGAGATTTAGCCTGCCTTGCCGTCTCGCCGATTTGAGCCTTTAGCTCAAGACGGCCTTTCCCAAGACCACGCGAAATCCGGATTTGGACCTTGCGAATAGTTTGCAAGGCCGCAAAAACGCGTTTTGCGTTTCAATGGAGGCCATCATGGCTACAGGTACCGTCAAGTTTTTCAACGCCCAGAAGGGTTACGGCTTCATCGTGCAGGACGCCGGCGGCCCGGATGTGTTCGTTCACATCTCCGCCGTCGAGCAGGCCGGCATGCGCTCTCTCGTCGAAGGCCAGAAGGTGTCATTCGACATCCAGGCCGACCGCCGCAGCGGCAAGTCTGCCGCCGCCAATCTTCAATCGGCCTGATTCGATACTAAATAGAAAACGCCGGCGTCATATTGGCGCCGGCGTTTGCGCGTAAACCGGCGACACAAAACAAACAAAGCGAGAAAAAGCCATGCCGAGAAAGCCGGGACTCAACTCCGAATTCGTCATGTTCGACGTCGTCTACGAAGACGGCACGCAACGCTCAAATCGCAAAGTGCCGCGCGCGCTGACCGGCGGCATCGACGGCGACAAGCCTGCGCACGGCTTCCTGATCGAGCAGGACCGCGAGATTGCCGAAAAATCCGGCCGTCCGCCGGCGACGATCAAAAGCATCACGCGCTCCGGCGAGAAGAAGAGAGAGCGCGATTATTCCGAGCGCCGGGCCGTCTGACGCGCGACGGATTTGACGCCGCCATCGGTGGCGTCGCAGCGCTGCGGTCGCGGCGGGTCATCAACTCTCTCAATCGCGTGGCGGGTGCGTGCGGCGCCAGTGCTCGGCAATGTCCTTGCCGGTACAGAACCAGACGCGATCGTGCTGGCGGGCATGTTCGAGAAACTTGATCAAGCCGGCGGCTTTGGCCGGCCGGCCGATCAGGCGATCGTGCAGCGAGATGCTCATCATCTTCGGCACGTCCGCGCCTTCTTCGTACAAGAGATCAAAGCAGTCGCTGAGGTATTTGGCAAACTCGTCGGCGGTACTGAAACCGTTGTTCTGGTCGAAGCGGTTGTCGTTGGTCTCGAACGAGAACGGTATGACCAGATGGTCGCGCGCGCCGTGTTTGACCCAGAACGGCAATTCGTCGCCGAGATAGTCGCGGTCGTAGAGAAAACCGCCGTGTTCGATGACGAGACGGCGGGTATTGATGCTGGGACGGCCGTTGAACCAGCCGACCGGCGGCCCGCCGGAGAGCGCCTTGATGCCTTCGAATGCCCAGCGGATATGCTTGCGTTCTTTGTCCACGGGCATGTGGTGGTAGTCCAGCCACCGCCAGCCGTGGCTGACGAGTTCATGGCCATCGCCAACGAACGCCTGCGCCAGTTCGGGATATTGCTGTAGCCCTCGCACCACGCCGAGAATGCTGACCTTGATGTCGAAGCGCTTGAAGATGCGCAACAGCCGCCAGCATCCAACCCGCGGGCCGTACTCGAAAACCGACTCGACCATCGGGCTGCGGATATTTTTGTAAGCCGGGAATCCGATATCGGTCAGCATTTCTTCAGACGCGTCGTCACCTTCGAGCAGACAATGCTCGCCGCCTGCCTCGACGTTGAGATTGAGATTGACCGCGATCCTTGCCTCGCCGGGCCAGGCCGCATGCGGCGGGTGAGCGCCGTAACCGCGGAAATCACGCAACGGACCTTCCTCATCGGACTTCGCTCCGCGCAAACCGATGCGAGAAGACGATCTTAGGGTCTGTGCGCGACTTTTCAGGCGCCTTGCTTTCATATTTGACGCTCCTCAACGGCGGCGATGACCATGAGCGCCGCCATTCGCAATAATGCCAGCTTTCGGAATTGGGAAGCGACGGGATTTTCGCAGCGCAAGCAGCACGTTCTCGCGACGCGTTTTGCGCCCGAGCTGTGCTCACCACTCCCCGTCACCACCGTGCTTGACCCGCCTTCGCAGTCCGAAGCCTTTGCTCGCTACGATCGAGCCTTCGCTCCGGTGGGCGAAGGCCCGGTGGTCCATGCTGACTGCGGTTCTGGAAACCCATCGGCAAATCCGATTGAGCTTCCCGTCCGCATGGATTGCCGGATCAAGTCCGGCAATGACAAAGGAGAAAGGACCAAGGAAAAAAGGAAGCGGAATGCCGACAGACGTGTTCAGCCCACCTCCGCGCCTTACGGGGCGGGGCTCGCCCTTGTCTCTATCCCCTCCCCCGCTCGCGGGGGAGGGTTGCGGGGCACGCTCGCCTGTCGGCGTTCCACGACGGCTCTTACCGTCGGGGCTTTCGGCCCCTAGGGGGGCAGCTCCAGGCCAGGCTTTGCCGAATAGGAGACGGCGACTGTCGTTCGTGCGCCGTTGGATTCGCAACTAAGGGGACATGCCTTTTTATTGCGATTGCCCGCTGCAAGCGCGAAGCCGGCCCGCGTAACTATGTTGCGAGGAGTTTGGGGCGTTGAGAAAAAGCCTGCACAATTTCATGGTAGGAGAACGGCCGGCCCGGAGCGAACGGCGACACTGGGGGCAGGGAATCCTTGGGGCCGGGGAATCCTTGGGGCCAGGGAATCTTCGGGGCTAGGGAATAATCGCGATGGACTTGCTCAGTTCATTTCTGGATTGGATCGGCGACACCGACAACCTGATTGCTCTATCCCTGCTAATCATCGCCGTGTTCACCATCGCGCTCGCGGTGGTCACGCGCCGCCAGGCGATTTTGATCAAGGAATCCATTCGCGTCACCGAGCGGGCGCTGCTCGATCTGGAGCGCGCGCACATCGGCGCTACATTCCCCGAACCGGTCGACCGCAACGCGGCCGAATGGAACGTGTTCATCGCGTTGAGCAATGTCGGCCGCAGCGCCGGCGTGATTAGAGGCGTCAGCTTCAAGTTCGCCGAGCCGGACGCCCTTGCCGTCAAGCCGCCGAAGAAAGGTTACGAGGAGCGCGCCACCGACACGGTGCTGCGCGCGGGCGAAAGCTGGACCGGTCTCGCCCCTTTTAAAATGCCGAGCAAACAGGACGGCCAGATCTTCTACGGCTACATCCGCTACGAGGATGCCTTCGGCCGGATGTGGCGCAACCGCTTTGCTTGCGCGGTGTGGAGCGAGGAGACACCGGGACGGCAGTTCTTCCAGCCGGTCGGCGGCGACGCCTACAACGGGGAAAGTTTGGAGACATAGCGGGCTTGCGGTCCCATCGCGCGGGACTTCTTTCCAGCTGTGTCGACGTTTTTTGCCAGCGGTTAACTGCTCCCTGCTACGCCTTCCCTCGGGGGCATGCGCGTAACGTCGTTTACGGCGCACTCTGGGGGACCGTTGGTAATGTCCGAAGCCGCGTCTACCGTTCTGCTCCAGCTTTCGCCGGCGACCGGCAACGCGCTGCTGATGGCCGCCGAGGCGATCGTCTATTTCGCTGTGCTGGCCGGCCTGTTCCGGGCGCGCCACCGCCTCGGCATCGGAGCCTTCTTCTGCGCGCTCGGCGTGATGCACTTCCTCGAAACCTACCTCGCGAGCGTGATGTATGTCCCGCTGCCGTTCGGCATCGTTGCTTCGCCCGGCTCGACGGTGCTGTTCAGCGGCAAGCTCATGCTGCTGCTGCTCGTTTACATCCGCGAGGACGCGGTAGTGGTGCGGCAGCCGATCTACGGTCTTCTCATCGGCAACGTCTTGCTTCTCGCGCTTGCCGCGCTGATGCGGCTTCACGGCGTAGGCGCGTTTGCGGCCGAGCATCAGTCCGATTTCGGCTTTCTCGACCAAATGGGCGCGCTCATGGTGTGGGGAACGCTGATCCTCTTCGCCGACTGCGTGATGATGATTCTGCTGTACGAGCGCCTGCGCGCCCTCCGCAACGGTTATCTGCTGGTCCGATTGGCGTTGACCGGCGCGCTGGTGCTGAGCTTCGATCAAGCGGCGTTCTTTGCCGGCTTGCATTATCTCACCGGCGCGCCACTTTCGGTTCTGTTCGGCGGCTGGGCTTCCAAGATGACGGTGGTCGCCATCTATGCCGGCCTCGGCACCGCCTATCTGCGCTGGCTCGAACTGCCGCGCCGGCGCGACAACCGCAAGCGGCGCCTGACCGACGTGTTCGATCTTCTCACCTACCCGGGAGCGCTACGAAGACCTAGTGGCACGATCGGGCCGCGACGCGCTGACCGGCGCGCTCGATCGCGGCCGTCTGGAACATCTGGGCCGCAAGCACATCGAGGAGGCAGTGCTGACCGGAAAGCCGGCGAGTCTTCTCATTGTCGACATCGATCACTTCAAGAGCTTCAATGACCGTTTCGGCCATGCCGCCGGCGACGTGGTGCTGCTGCGCATCGCGCGCATCGTGATGGCGACAGTCGGCGCCGACGATGCCGTGTTCCGTTATGGCGGCGAGGAATTTGTCGTCATCGCGCCGGGTCTGACGCGGACCGCGGCCTTGGCGCTCGGCGAGAGGATCCGCCGCGACGTCGCCAGCCACATGGATGCCGAGGCTGCCGCCCCGCTCGTCACCGTCAGCATCGGGCTTGCGACCTGCGCTGACGACGCGTCCGATTACGACGGCATGTTCGAATGCGCCGACCGGCGGCTCTATCTCGCCAAGTCGGCCGGCAGAAATTGCGTCGTCGGCGAAACCGAGGTCGATGCCGGCGCGCCGAAGCTCGCCTGGGCCGGCTGACGCGCTCGTCATCTTCTTCTCTCCTGTTCAGAGACAAAGTTCGTCGGTGGATACCGCTGCAGGCCATTCCCTATGCGTCGCCGGCCGCCGCTCACCGCGGCCCACAGGCAGCGGCGAAGTCACCGCGCGCTTCGACGAACGCGCTACTCGACATCTTGCCGTCCTCGATGAGATCGAGGAGCGTGGCGGCGAGGTTGTGGCAGGTCTCGCGGTTCGGCGGTTTCTTGGCGGCACTTGCGGCAGCGGCGCCCGCGCGACCGGCCCGCAGGTGTCGACGACCACATGGTAAGTGTCGCGATAGAGCGGCGTGTCGTCGTTCCCGGCGTCAAGAAGCGAGATCAGACCGTTGACCGCTTCGCGGCATGATCCGGCACCAGGGCGCGGAGTCATTCTGGCTGCAAAGGCCGGATGGGCCGAGCAAACGAACAGCACGGCCGCGCCTATGACCGCATGGCGGGTCAGGGATGGCCGCCGAGCTGCTCCGCGAACAGCACCAGCGTCTTGCGATAGATCTCGGAGTGATTCCACTCGCGCATCGCCTCAAAATTCGCGGTGCCTTCGCGATAGGGTTGCCCGCCTTGCCAGCCATTGACGCGCAGGAGGTTGGCCGTCGAGGCGAGTACGTCCGGCACCGAGTGGCGCAGATCGACGCGGCCGTCACGGTCGTAGTCGACGCCATATTTGATGTAAGACGACGGCAGAAACTGGGTCTGCCCGATCTCGCCGGCATAGGCCCCGATCAGGTCCGCCAACGGCAGATCGCCGCGCTGCACGATCTTGAGCGCCGCGATCAATTCGCCCTGAAAAAGTTCGCTGCGCCGGCAATCCCAGGCGAGCGTCGAGATCGTACGGATCACCGGCAGCTTGCCCATGTCGCCGGTGCCGTTGTCGGTCTCCATGGTCCAGATCGCCATGATCAGTTCGCGCGGTACACCGAACTGGCGTTCGACGCGGGACAAGAGGTCGGCGTGCCGCTGCATCAGCCGCTGCGCGCGGCTGATGCGCGCCGGGATGACCCGGGTGCGCGCATACTCCTCGAAACTCTTCGAGTGGAACATGCCGCGCTGGCGGCGGTCGAAGGCGAGCACGGACTGGTCGGGCGCGAGTCCGGCAAACGCGGCACTGATCACCTGCGGGCTCACGCCCGCGGCCTGTGCATCGCGCTCCATCTGGGCGAGGAAGCTTGCGTAATTCCCGCCACACTGCGCGGCGAACGCCGGCACGGCGAGCGCCGCGAGGAGAAGCCCAAACCCGGCAGCGACAAAGCGGACTGTCATGCGCCCCCCTTAACCCGCCTCGCCTGAAGGCTCGGCGGCTTCTCCCAACGAACTCGATATATCGAGTTCATTCTACTTGAGACTGCCGAAGTCGAAAACATTCGACTTCGGTGCGGAGGGGCAAATTTTTAGTTGTCGAGGAATGAGCGCAGTTTGCGCGACCGGCTCGGATGCTTCACCCCCGGATCAAGTCCGGGGGCAAGGCTTGCTAGTTATCAAGGAACGAGCGGAGCTTACGCGAACGCGAAGGGTGCTTGAGTTTTCTAAGCGCCTTGGCTTCGATCTGGCGGATGCGCTCGCGAGTCACCGAGAACTGCTGGCCGACTTCTTCCAGGGTGTGGTCGGTGTTCATGCCGATGCCGAAGCGCATGCGCAGCACACGCTCTTCGCGCGGCGTGAGCGAAGCGAGCACCCGGGTCGTGGTCTCGCGCAGGTTCGACTGGATAGCGGCGTCGATCGGCAGGATCGCGTTCTTGTCCTCGATGAAATCGCCGAGGTGGGAATCTTCTTCGTCGCCGATCGGCGTTTCCAGCGACAGCGGCTCCTTGGCGATCTTGAGAACCTTGCGCACCTTCTCGAGCGGCATGCCGAGCTTTTCCGCCAGTTCCTCCGGCGTCGGCTCGCGGCCGATCTCGTTGAGCATCTGGCGCGAGGTGCGCACGATCTTGTTGATGGTCTCGATCATGTGCACGGGAATGCGGATGGTGCGCGCCTGATCGGCAATCGAGCGCGTGATCGCCTGCCGGATCCACCAGGTCGCATAGGTCGAGAATTTGTAGCCGCGGCGATACTCGAACTTATCGACCGCCTTCATCAGGCCGATATTGCCTTCCTGGATCAGGTCGAGAAATTGCAGGCCGCGATTGGTGTATTTCTTGGCGATGGAAATAACGAGGCGCAGGTTGGCCTCGACCATTTCCTTCTTCGCCTGGCGTGCCTCGCGCTCGCCCTTCTGCACCATGTGCACGAGCTTGCGGAATTCGGGGATTTCGAGACCGGTCTCGGTGGCGAGCGAGTGGATCTGGGTGCGTAATTCCTTGATGCGGTCCTTGTCGCGGGCGACGAAATTCTTCCAGCCCTTGGCCGAGAGTTTCGAGACACGATTGAGCCAGCGCGGATCAAGCTCCGAGCCCTGGTAATTCTTGAGGAAGTCCTCGCGGATGACGCCGTGGCTTTCGGACAGGCGCATCAGCCGGCCCTCGTGGCCGACCAGCCTTTTGTTGATGTCGTAAAGCTGCTCGACCAGCGCATCGATGCGCGCCTGATTGAGCCGCAGCGACTTGACCTCCTGGATGATCTCTTCCTTGAGCTTCTTCGACTTGCGCTCCTGCGCCGGCGAGAGCGTCTCGTTCTTGAGCTTGTTCTGGATGTCGAGGTCCTGCAGGCGGCGCAGCCGCTTGAAGCTGTCGGCGATGTTGTCAAACGTCTCCAGCACCTTCGGCTTGAGTTCGGCCTCGATAGCGGCGAGTGACATGGAGTTTTCCAGATCGTCCTCGTCCATCTCGGCTTCGCTGATGGCGGCTTCGAGACTTTCCTCGCCGTCGCTGCCGCTCCCGTTCACAGCTTGCGGCTTGAACGGTGTCGCGGCGGGCGGCGCCGAAGGCGGCGCCACCGCCTGCGGCGGCTGGGATGCGTGCGGCACGAAACCCGGCACTCCAGGCGCCGCGACTGCAGAACCGTCGCCGGGCGGCGCGGCCGCCACGTTCTTGGCGTCCGGACCGGCATAGGTCGCTTCGAGATCGATGATGTCGCGCAGGAAAACCTTGCCCTCGTTGAGTTCGTCGCGCCAGATGATGATGGCCTGGAAGGAAAGCGGGCTCTCGCACAATCCGGCGATCATCGCCTCGCGGCCGGCCTCGATACGTTTGGCGATCGCAATCTCGCCCTCGCGCGAGAGCAGCTCGACCGAGCCCATTTCGCGCAGATACATCCGCACCGGATCGTCGGTCCGCTCGGCCGGCTCCTTGGCTTCGGACTTGGCCGGCGTCTTCGGCGTGACTTCGACCAGTTCGCCGGACTCGCTCTCCTCCTCCTCGGGCTCCTCGCGCGCTTCGCCTTCTTCCTCGGCTTCGGCTTCCTCGGTTTCGACGACGTTAATTCCCATCTCGCTCATCATCGCCAATACGTCTTCGATCTGCTCCGAGGTGACTTCCTCCGATGGCATGACCGAATTGAGCTGTTCATAGGTGACATAACCGCGCTTCTTGGCCTGCTTGATCATCTTCTTGACGGCAGCGTCAGAGAGATCGAGGAGTGGCAGCGGGGCATCGGGGGTCTCGGACGCGTCTTTCTCCGGCGCTTCCCCTTCTTTTTGCGGGACGGCCTTGATCTTGCTCGCGACCGTCTTGGCGCCCGCGCTCTTAGTTGCTGCCATGTTTATCTCCACCAACGCCTGTCCGTACCAACGCGGCTTTGCGCCTTAACCCCTGCTAACGCCCCTACCCTATGGTCATTTGCCACGCCGGTAGACGGGCCTCCCCCTTGTAGCCAAGGGCCGACGCCTGAAGCCCCCGGGCGGACGGCCAATAGGAGCAGCGCCGTTAGCGGACGCCGCCCGAATCGAGACCTTCAGTCTTCGCGGAACTCCGTTAAGCTCCGGCTAACCGTATGTATCGCGCGAGCGACCTCCTTAGTACCTCGCCGCCGGGGCGTCCAGCACTAGCGGCAAGCCTAGAACGAACGCGTGGGACGGCCGGATTGGTCGCCGAAACCTTCGATCAAAGCCTCGGTTCCATCGAGGGTCGAGAGCCGGGACTTGACGTCGCGCAGACGCGCGTAATTTGCCTCGCTGTTGTCCTGACCGAGCGCCAATTCCGCGTCCTTAAGTTCCCTAGTTAGGGAATGCCACTGCCGATGCAAGGCAAGAAGCTGCTTCCAGGTCAGCAAAACATCGTCGGCGGCGGCTTCCTGCCTGGCGCCCCATACCGAAGGCGTGGTGATGGTGCGCTCGATGCGCGCCATCAGCTCGGCAAAGCCGCGGCGGGTAAGTTCCGCGACCAGTTCCAGGCGATCGACTTTCACGTAGAGACTGGCGTCTCGGGCTTCTTGATGCGACCCTTGACCGGGTTCTTGGCTCGATTCTCGGCTCGATTCTTGGCTCGATTCTTGGCTCGATTTCGGACCCGAATCGTGACCGAGTTGATGGGCCAGAACGTCAATCAGCGCGACCTTGAGCTTCTTTGCATCGGCGTGGCGGAATTCGGTCTCGGAGAGCTCCTCCAGGCGGTCGTGCATCAGCCAGGGGTGGTTGAGCGCAGCTTGGAGGATCAGCGCTTCCCGGCGCGGTATAGCAGTGCGATGGCCGCGATGGAGCGGGCCGGCCGCAAGATGGGGACTCGTCACCACGTAACCCTGGTCGCGGGCGAAGGCCGCCCGGTGCGACGCCGGCCAGGGTCCGGCGGCTCCGCGGCGTCCGCGCTCGTCCCAGTTGCGCCGGCGACTGGCCGCTTCGGCAGGCGCGAACAGCGCCCGCAAGCGCGCGGCGAAGTCGACCCGGTAATAACGGCGCACCGTCTCGTCCGCGACGGTATTGGTCACCTCGATGAGACGCGCTTCGAAGGCGGCGCGGCGCTCGGGCGTCGTGAACGGCCCGGCCTCGGTCTCGCGCGCCCACAACATATCGGCGAGCGGCCGCGCTGCGGAAAGCACATCCTCGACGGCTTCGCGACCGCCCGAGCGCGCCAGATCGTCCGGGTCCTGACCGTCCGGCAACGCGGCGAGTTTCAGACTCTTGCCCGGCTTGATCAGCGGCAAGGCGACATCGAGCGCGCGATAAGCAGCGCGCCGGCCGGCATCGTCGCCGTCGAAGCAGATGATCGGCTCATCGGCCATGCGCCACATCAGGCCGAGCTGATCGGCGGTGAGCGCAGTGCCGAGCGGCGCGACGGTCGCCTCGAAGCCGGCGGTCACCATCGCAATGACGTCGATATAACCTTCGACCGCAATGACGCGCCCACCTTCGTGAGCGGCTTTGCGTGCGGCGGCGATGTTGTAGAGCGTGGCGCCCTTGTGAAAGAGCGGCGTCTCCGGCGAGTTGAGGTACTTCGCCGCGACTTCCTTTTCGAGCGCGCGACCGCCGAACGCGATCACCCGGCCGCGCCAGTCGGTGATCGGAAACATCACCCGGTCGCGGAAGCGGTCGTAAGGTACCGGAATATCCTCGCCGGCAACGAGCAGCCCCGCCTCCACCATGTCCTCAACCGAGACCATCGCAGCGCCGAGATGTTCCTTGAGCGCGTATTGCTCGGCGGACGCGTAGCCGAGCCGAAACTTCAGCTGCGTCGCCGAGGTGATGCCGCGATCGGCGAGATAGCCGCGACCGCGCGCGCCGGTGCGCGCCGCCAAATTCGCTTCGAAGAATTTTGCCGCCAATTCGACGATGTCGTGGAGCGTCTTTCTTCGCTCCTCGTGCGCCTGCGCCTCCCGGGTCATCACCGGCATCGGTATGCCGGCCTGCCCGGCCAGTCGCTCGACTGCTTCCGGGAAGCTCACGCCATCCGTCTGCATGACGAAATCGAAAATGTTGCCGTTCTTGCCGGAGGAGAAGTCAAACCACATCGCCTTCTGGTCATTGACGAAGAACGACGGCGTCTTCTCCTTGTTGAACGGCGACAGTCCCTTAAATTCGCGCCCCGCCTTGCGCAGCTTCACGCGGCGGCCCACGACTTCCGAGACCGAAAGCCGCGCGCGTAGTTCGTCGAGAAATTGCGGTGAGAATCGCATGGTGATTTGGGAGCGTAGCGCGGAACTGGACGAAATAGGGGGCGGTAGACTGCGGCAGCAGCAGCCGCAGCGCTTGTCCCGGTTATCCACAGCGCCAATCGTCATTTCGGGGCGCGCCGCAGACGCGGGCCCGGAATGACGCGGTGGCGTCAACCCGCGAGCAGCTTCTTCACCATCGCGCTCGCTTTGCCGAAATCCATCTGCCCGGAAAAACGCTCCTTGAGCGCGGCCATGGTGCGGCCCATGTCCTTGAGCGTCGCCGCCTCCAGTTCCTTGATCAGCGCTGAGATCGCCTCGCCGGCTTCGATGTCGGACAAATGCTTGGGCAGATACGCCGCGATGATCTGGATTTCCTCGCGCTCCTGGGCGGCAAGTTCCGTACGTCCCGCTTTCTCGTAAATGTCGAGCGATTCCTGGCGCTGCTTGATCATCTTGCCCATGACGTCGAAGATCTCGGCGTCGCTGAGGGTGAGCCGCTCGGCGGCGCTGGTCTCGCGCTTGAGGATCTCGGCATTGATCAGCCGCAGCGTTGAAACCCGGCGCTTGTCGCCGGCCTTCATAGCGTCCTTCAGCGCATTATTGATATCGTCGCGAAGCACATCGACCTCATTGTTGCACGGACACCCCGTAAGCCCGCATCCACCACCGCCGCACCGCGATCACGGCCCACACCGCCTCGACCGCTCCGAACGGCCAAGCGCCCTGCATAAATCCATAGATCGATCCCAAGGCACAAGCGCCGGCGAACGCCAGGATGAAGACAGGTCCGCGATCCTCGAGGGCGTAGCAGATCAGCATCGCGGTGACTGCAAACAGGCCGAATGCGGTAAGCCAATCCACGCCGACCTCTTTGACGCCACACGGGCCTGCGGCTATGTAGGCCGCTCATGACACGCGAACAAGACGTTCCCGGCTGGTCGGAACCTGCTCCGACGGCGCTGTTGGTGCTCGCCGACGGCACAGTGCTTGAGGGCTTTGGCTTCGGCGTCACCGGCCACGCCGTCGGCGAAGTCTGCTTCAACACCGCGATGACCGGTTATGAGGAAATTCTCACCGATCCGTCTTATGCCGGTCAGATCATCACCTTCACATTTCCACACATCGGCAATGTCGGCACCAACGAGGAAGACATCGAGACCGTCAACCTCGCGGCCACACCCGGCGCGCGCGGCGTCATTCTGCACTCCGCCATCACCGCGCCATCCAACTACCGCGCCACCCGCCATCTCGACGCCTGGCTCAAGAGCCGCGGTGTCATTGGGCTTGCCGGCATCGACACCCGCGCCCTGACCGCATTCATCCGCAAGAACGGCATGCCGAACGCGACGATCGCGCACCAGCCGTCCGGCCGCTTCGATCTGGACGCGCTCAAGCGCGAAGCGCGGCAATGGCCGGGGCTGGTCGGCATGGACCTCGTGCCGATGGTCACGACCGGCCAGCGCTTTACCTGGCAGGAGACGCCGTGGGTTTGGGGTGAAGGTTACGGCGAATTGCGCGAGCCGGAATTTCACGTCGTCGCTGTCGATTATGGCATCAAGCGCAACATCTTGCGCCAGCTCGCCGGCAATAGCTGCAAGGTGACGGTGGTGCCGGCACAAACCTCGGCCGCCGATATTCTGGCGCTAAAGCCCGACGGTATTTTCCTCTCCAACGGCCCAGGCGATCCGGCCGCCACCGGCGAATATGCTGTGCCGGTGATCCGCACCCTTATCGAGCAAAAGCCCGTCTTCGGCATCTGCCTGGGCCACCAGATGCTGGGGCTCGCGGTCGGCGCCAAAACCGTAAAGATGCACCAGGGTCATCATGGCGCGAACCACCCGGTGAAGGATCTGGCGACCGGCAAGGTCGAGATTACCTCAATGAACCACGGCTTTGCGGTGGACGGCACGACGCTACCGCGGCAAGCTGCGGAGACCCATGTCTCGCTGTTCGACGGCTCCAATTGCGGGCTCGCGCTCAAGGACAGGCCAGTGTTCTCGGTGCAATACCACCCTGAAGCTTCACCCGGCCCACGCGACAGCCATGGCTTGTTCAAGCGGTTTGTCGGGGAGATGCGGTCCTTCAAAGGGCGGTGAGCGGCAAGAACCCGGCTTTTGGGTTAGACAATTTCAACCCCATTTCGGGTAAGAATGAACAGACCGCCCCCGGGCAAGACGAAATGGCAATGTCGAACGTCATCCAGCGCATCGCGCCGATCACCTACAGTTTTACCGATGACGGGACGATTCCGAACAATCCGGCGCTGCCGTTCGTGCTCTATCGCGCCGGAATCGATCTGGTCGGCTCGCCGGACCCGGAAGAAATCATCGAGAAGACCTTCGCCGAAAACGGCTGGGGCCACATGTGGCGCAATGGCGTTTACCCGTACGTTCACTATCATTCGATGATTCACGAGGCGATGGCGGTTGCCCGCGGACGCGCCAAGGTACGTTTCGGCGGCGGCAACGGCCGGGAGCTTGATATCGTAACCGGCGATGTCGTCATTTTGCCGGCCGGCACCGGGCATCAGCGTCTTACCCAAAGCCCGGATCTTGTGGTTATCGGAGCGTATCCGCCGAACGGCAAATACAACCTCTGCCGCGGCAGCAAGGCGGATCGTACCAAGGCGCTCGCCACCATCCCGAAAGTGCCGCAGCCCGAGACCGATCCGGTATTCGGAGCCGAAGGTCCGCTGATGACGCTGTGGCGGCATGATCACTGACTGGCTATCATTCTGGGATAATCCACATTTCATTTACGTCAGTGCCCGCCACAAGGATGTGCACTATCGGCTGATCGCGAAAGAAATCGCGGCGCTGGTGCCCGGGGCCGACGCGCGGGTGCTCGATTACGGTTCAGGCGAGGCGCTTCATGCCGAAATCGTAGCTGCGGCCTGCGGCGAACTCCTGCTGTGCGAAGCGGCGGCAACCGTGCGCGCGGGGCTCGAAAAGCGGTTTGCCGATAATCCGAAGATCCGGGTCGTCGCGCCGCACGAGATTGCGCGGCTGCCGGAACATTCGCTCGACCTCATCGTCATGCATTCGGTCGTGCAATACGTTACGCCGACCGGCGCCGGCATGCTGTTCGCTTTATTTCATCGGATTTTGAAATCCGACGGCCTGCTCGTGGTCAGCGATGTCATCCAACCGCAGACCGCGGCGGCAACCGATGCCTTTACGCTGCTGCGGTTTGGCCAGGCCAACGGATTTTTCTTTGCCGCGTTGTGGGGGCTGACGCGCACGCTGTTGTCGGATTACTGGCGGCTGCGTTCGCATCTCGGACTGACGCGCTACGCGCAAGCCGCCATCATTGACAAACTCAACGCCACCGGCTTCACCGCGGAACGCGCGCCCGCCAATATCGGGCACAATCAAGAGCGCCGGACGTACTACGCGCGGCCGCGCTAAGCCTGTGTCGCCCTACGCGACCGCCGCGAGGGCGCGCATGCGCGCCTGATCGACCAAGGCTCCCCCGCCGATGATATATGCGGGCGGTTCGTGAAAACGCAGCGCTTCGATGACGTCGGGCTGGTTGAGCACGACGAGATTGGCCGCCGCACCTTCGCTCAGTCGGAAGCCCGGCAAGTTTATTGCTGTCGCGGCATCCACCGTGATCATGTCGTATAGCTTTTCGACGTCCTGCCGCGTCATCATCCATAACAGGTGCGAGGCAAGAAATGCCACTTCGAGCATGTTGTTGCGGCCGAAGGCGTAGTAAGCGTCGGAAATATCGTCCTGACCGAGGCATGCGACGACGTTGTTCGGCCAGCAATTCCTTGACGCGCGCGTGCAGCGGTCCCGTGTGTGGGTCGGTCACCACGGCAATGCGTGCCGCATGCAACAGCCGCGTAAGCCGCTGCACATAGGGCATCGGATAAAGGCTCATCGCCCGGCAATGGTGCGCAAGCGCGCGGCCGTGCCAGCCCCGCGCAATGGTTTCGACCGCCATCATTTCCAGTGTGCGCAAGCCGGGATCGCCGGCATCGTCAAGGAGCATGGAAACGTCCTTGCCGAACTTTTGCGCGAGATCGAAGCAGGCCTTCACATGACGCGCGGCATCGGCGTCGGTAAACTCGATCCAGGGAATGCCGCCGACCACGTCGGCGCCAAGCGCCATCGCGTCCTGCATCAACTCCAGCGCGCCCGGTTCGCGCACGATGCCGTCCTGGGCGAACGCGACAATTTGCAGATCAACGATGCCGCGGAATTCGTCGCGGACCCGGATAAGCGCTTTGACGCCTTCGAGACGCGCCTTACTGTCAACGTCCGCAAAAGCACGAATGTGCAGGTTGCCGTAAAGCGCCGCCAGCGCGACCGCGCGGCGTGCATTTTCGACGATCCATGACTCGGCGTATTTTTCTTTGATCTTGCTGGCGAGCTCGATGCCGGCCATCGCTTTGGCCATCGCCTCGCCCTGATAGGACTTGAGCGCCTCCTCCTCCATCATCGGCAAGGTCCAGACCTTGCACAGATGCAGGTGCGGATTGACGAAGGATTCGGTCACGAGATTGCCGCCGGCGTCGATCTCCGTCCGTCCTTTGCCGCCGAGACGTTCGCCGATCGCCGCAATGCGACCGTCCTTGATGCCCATCTCTGCCAGCCGGTCGCCACGGCCGCGAAGCCGGGCGCGGCGGATCGCGATGTCGAATGTTTGATCCATTGCTCGCTTATAGACGACTTACCGATGAAAACCGCAGCATACGGCCCACTTTTGAAGGCCGACGAATATTCCGGCCGAGTCAACCCCTTAGCGCCCACAAATCGTGTGTTCGCCCTCGCCGAGCGCCGCATGTTTGTCTTGCGCAGTGACCTGAAAACCGCCAGTGTCCGAGCAGCCGCGGAAGTTCATCCGGGAT
Organism: uncultured Alphaproteobacteria bacterium; assembly: GCA_963831165.1. GTDB lineage: Bacteria > Pseudomonadota > Alphaproteobacteria > Rhizobiales > Xanthobacteraceae > BOG-931. The sequence goes on along the minus strand of CAWHPC010000020.1, from coordinate 167,225 downwards.
TCTCGGATGAGCGGGGGGCCTCCGGTGCAGAGCATGAGTATCAGCAGCCCGGAGGGGCGCTTATCAGATGCGAGAGCCTGCAATGCGCTTTTGATCTGTCCCCGGTTCGAGGCGGATACGTTTTGGAATTTCAAGCGGACCTCGGAAGTTTTCGGCGCCAAATATCCGGCGCCGCCGCTCGGCTTGATCACGCTCGCGGCGCTATTGCCGCGTGTCTGGTCGATACGGCTGGTCAACCGCAACACCGAGGAATTGACCGACGAAGACCTTGACTGGGCCGACCTGGTCTTGACCGGCGGCATGCTGCCGCAGGGGGGCGACATGCTGGATGTCGTCGATCTCTGCCATGCGCGGGGCAAGCCTGTCGTCGTTGGCGGCCCCGGAGTCACGTCGTCGCCGCATCTTTATCAGACTGCGGACTTTCAAATCCTCGGCGAAGCCGAGGGGGTTATCGACAAATTTCTCGAAGCCTGGGAAGCGGGCGCGCGTGAAGGGGTCTTCGAAGCGGAGAAATTTCAGGTCGATGTCACCAAGACGCCGATCCCGCGCTTCGATCTCCTGAAATTTGACGACTACCTCCACATCGGCGTGCAGTTCTCGCGCGGCTGCCCGTTCACCTGCGAGTTCTGCGACATCATCGAGCTCTATGGGCGCGTGCCGCGCGCCAAGACCAACGCACAGATGCTCGCGGAGCTCGATGAGCTCTACCGGCTGGGCTATCGCGGTCACGTCGACTTCGTGGACGACAACCTCATCGGCAACAAAAAAGCCGTCAAGGCGTTCCTTCCGGAGCTCGCAAAGTGGCTCGAAGCGCACGACCACCCGTTCGAGTTCACGACTGAAGCCTCACTCAATCTCGCCGACGATGCCGAGCTCCTGGCGCTGCTGAACCGCGCCAACTTCGTCGGCGTCTTTGTCGGCATCGAGAGTCCCGACACCGCCACGCTGACTGCGATGCGCAAAAAGCAGAACACGCGGCGCAACATTGCACAGAGCATCCACACGATCTACGCGGCCGGTCTTTTTGTGCACGCAGGCTTCATCGTCGGTTTCGACAGCGAGACGCAGTCGGTTGCGGATGCCATGGTCGATCTGATCGAAGAAGCGGCGATCCCGGTCTGCATGGTGGGCCTGCTTTACGCGCTGCCGAACACCCAGCTCACGCGCCGGCTCGAAAAGGAGGGCCGCCTGCATCCACACCTCGAGCGCGGGGATGTGAAGAGCGCGGATCAGTGCACGATGGGGCTTAACTTCGAGACGCTCCGGCCGCGGCAGGAGATTCTCGGCCGACTACGTAAGCGTTCTGGATCGCATCTATGATCCGGTCGCCTATGCGGGCCGTCTTCAGCGTCTGGCAGCGATGCTCGACAATTCGGGGCGCAAGCAGCAGACGCGCGCGCAACATTCGCGGCGCAGGTTTAGCCGTCTCCAAATGTTGCACCGGGTTATTTCGAACCTGCCCGAACCGCGCGAGCTCTTTCGTCGCACCCTGACCCAGTGCTTTGCGAGCAATACGGATTCGACCAGCCGGATCGTGTTATTGATGGCCCTGTATCTGGACGTTGGCCAGTTCTCGCGCGACGTGACCGCTCGGCTGGAGACCATGATCGCCGCGCTAGAGCCTGCTGTGGAACTGCAAGTGCGGAGCCAGCGGGCAGCGGTGAATTTGACGGTGTGACGCCGGCTATCGTTTGACGCGCAATGGCTCGCGGCGCTTTTCGGCCCGTGACCGCGCCACAAATTTAGGGCCGCCTGCGATTTCTCGCGGGCGGCCTTTTTCTGATCAAAGACGTTGGGCTGACTGCCAGCGTCTTCAGTTCTTCTGCGTTGCAGCCTGCGAGTTGGCCGCCAGGTAGTCTTGGTAGGTCATGCCCGCATAGTTCGGCGTGGTCGGCGCTTGCGTCGCGTCGGCAGCCGGCGCCACGGGCGCTGTGTCGTTGGACTGAGTATTAGCCGGCGGTACCGGGGTAGCGTCGGACGAGACGCCACCGAACTCGCGCGCTGGCCGCTTCCTTGGTGCAGACGTCCGCGAACACCACGAGGCCGTCCTGCGTGTAGGTCTTGGTCAGGCAGGTACACGGGCCGGGGCCGGCTGCAGACACGGGCTCCGCATCGGGAAGTCCGCCAACCACCGGGTCGACAACGATCCAGCGACCGTCACGCAATATCCAACGGCCGCGACCACGGTCTGCCCACCGGCCGGGACGCTCCGGACGGCCGAAACGCTCTGGATGGCCGGGCCGGTCGCCATTGCGCGCTACGCGTCCGCCATCGCGGCCGCCACGGCCGCCACCGACGTGGCCGCCGCCACCGACGTGGCCGCCACCACCGACGTGACCGCCGCCACTGACGTGACCGCCGCCGCCACCACCAACGTGACCGCCGCCGCCACCGCCGCCACGGGCGTAAGATGCGCTAGATGCAAACGAGGCAACCGCGATCGTAGCCGCAGCTGCGAGAGTAAGGATGAGAGTGCGAGACATAGCCGTTCTCCAAGGGGTTAAGAATTGCGATACCCATTGGTCGGAGTCGGCGGAAAAAGGTTCATGCCCGCTTCCGAGGAGCCGAACCGCGAGGGTCGTCCGCCGCGTGCCCCAATAGGAACGGCCGCCGATCCGCGATTAGCGAATGGCGGCGTTTCTATGCATCACGTCACGAATATCGCGGCTCTAACCCGCCGAAACGGCAATGACGGCGGCTAAACGTCCCACAAAGGGACCGAACCTTTGCCGAAGTCTATTGGATCAGTTCGAGCACAAAATCCATCGGCTCAGCGATGGAATATCCGGAGTTAAGAAGCATCGTGAAGTCCGGCGCTCTCTCGGTCAGAGGAATGAACTCAATCATGATCCCCACAAGGTGAAAATATGTGTCAGGAGGCTCTGGATCGATTTCGAACACCGGTCCTCCGCTGTTGCCCCGGTACACCGGGCCGTCAATGATTAGAGAATGCCTTTGCGGGTCCTTTCCGGCTATGAGCGCCCGCCTGAGGAGCGGTCGAAGCGGATCAAATTGCGGACTTTCAGGCAGGCCGAGCGACGCCGGATATCCATACAAAATAGCATCGTTTCCGACCAGAACTTCATCGAATTTTCGCACTGCGATCATTCCCGCACTGACCAGGCCGCTGTCGGCGAATTCGACTTTTGTGACGCCAGACGCGAAGAACGTCATCAGCGAGTGATCCTGCGCCTCTTTCAGCGTCCCAAGCTTGACGACCGCAACATCTCTGGTTTTGTGAGGCTTCACATCGCCCCGATCTAGCAGCATCTTGAAATCTACCCTCAGCAGAATCCGCTGCGGCGTCGGCAGGTCGTTTGAGTACGACACCAGTTCAAGCACCAAATCCGGCACTTCCGCCTGGCGGGTTTTTTCGTTGGGCAGCCCCGACGTAATCACATGCTTTGCTGTCACCAAATACTCGGCATTGGCGGTACCAAAATAGACACCTGAGCCAAAGCCGAGTGTCGCTCCGCTTTTATTTTTCAGGATCACCAAGACGGGATATGCCAAATTGTCGTCAGGGATCATACGCCTGGCCGCGGCCAAATTAACGGTCACAAAGGTCAAGGCAACGACGAGAAATACGCGAACGATTTTAGAATATCGGCCCATTAAACAGTCCTTTCAAATTAACGACGCCTATTCACACACCTATTGATACCACAATAACACGACAGCTGACCGGCCCCTGGTGCGCACGGCTTCAGGGCACGGCTGCGCCCGGCAGAAAGACCGACCAAGACGGATCGGGTCGAAAATTCGTAAATCTATTGGCGGGCGTCGGCTTGCCCAAATAGGCCTGAAAAGGGAAACTGGCGGCAGGCGCCCAGCGGCCGGCCGGGGCCGCGCAAACTTTCTTCGATTTCAATTGAACCTGTGCGTCGGTCCTAACGACCAATGTCATGAGCCGATAGCCATGCCGATGCAGACGACTTCGGACGGGGTTCTGATCGGAAGGATCGCCAATGGCGACCGGCTCGCCATGCAGGTGCTGTTCGCGCGCCACCACGTCGGAGTCTACCGGTTCGTGCTGCGGCTGGTGCGCAACGAGGCAACGGCGGAGGATTTGATCAGCGACGTGTTTCTCGACGTCTGGCGCCAAGCCGGAAAATTCGAGGGACGCTCAGCGGTTTCGACCTGGTTGTTGAGCATTGCGCGCTTCAAGGCGCTCTCGGTGCTGCGACGCCGGCCGGAGGAGGAACTGGACGATGAGGCTGCCGGCGCCATCGAGGATCATTCCGACGATCCGGAGACCGCGCTGGCGAAGAAGGACAAAGGAGCGGCAATGCGGGAATGCCTGAATGAATTGTCGAACGAGCACCGCGAGGTCATCGATCTCGTCTACTACCACGAGAAGTCGGTGGAAGAGGTTGCGGCAATCGTCGGCATTCCAGAGGCGACCGTGAAGACCCGAATGTTCTACGCACGCAAGAAGTTATCGGAGCTCCTTAAGGAGCGAGGCATAGATCGAGGTTGGCCATGAACACGGCAAACGAGACCGAACGCAGCGAGATCGAAGACCTGCTGCCCTGGCATGCCGCAGGAACGCTGGACCATCGCGACATGAAGCGTGTCGAAGCGGCACTTGCCGAAGATCCCGAGCTCGCCCGCCGTTACGAGCTGGTGCGCGAGGAGCTCGGTGAGACGATCCACCTCAACGAGACACTGGGCGCGCCCTCGGCGCGTGCGATCGAAGCGCTGTTCGCCAAAATCGATGCCGAACCGGCGCGGAGGCCGGCGATGTCATTGAATCTCGGCGCCCGCATCGGGGAGTTTTTCGCCGGCCTTTCACCGCGTACGCTGGCCTGGTCGGCGAGCGCAGCGGCACTTGCTATCGTGCTGCAGGCCGGACTGATCGCCGGCATCATGCTCAACGAGACGGGCCCAGCCGGCTACGCGACCGCCTCGGCGCCGACAAGTGTCTCCGGCGAGGGTAGTATTGGGATGCCGACGGCGTTCCAGGGCGACTATGCCCTGATCCGGTTCCAACCGCAGGCCAACGCCGCCGAAATCACTCAGTTCTTGGAAACCAACAAATTAAGTGTTGCGGGCGGTCCGTCCGCTGGCGGACTATACCGCGTGCGCATCGCGGCGGCCAAGCTCCCGAAGACGGACCTCGACCGCCTCGTCAAGACGCTGCAACAGAACAAGGTCATCGGCTTCATCGCCGTCACCGAGTAATCGTCGGCCACGGTTTGGCTTCAAATGCCTGCCATCTAAGGCGTTGCCGACCCAAGCGTCTGGTAGGCGCCGCCGTATCGGGAGGTTGCCATGCGAAGGAATTCAATAACGTTCCGCGCGGTCTTGGCGCTTTTGGTGTTTGGGTTTGTTTTGGCTGCTGGTTTCATCGGCGAGTCTGACCCGGCCGCAGCGCGCGGCTTTGGGGGCTTTGGACGGGGCGGCGGCAGATCGTTCGGCGGCATGCGCGGCGGCGGATCGCATCATGAAATGTCGCGGAGCAGCGGCCAGTCTTCCAGCCGGACCGGCCATGATGCGTCCACGAAACGCGACGCCAGCCACGATTCCAGCTCGAACAAATCAAGCAGCTACTCCAGTTCGAAAACAACGACCACGCAGGGCAACGTCAACAATTCGACATTGAACGCGTCTGGCAACAATGCCGGCTCGAAAACAACGAACACCGGAACCGGCAGCAATTCGACGGCGAATACTTCTAGTACCAGCACCGGCTCGAAAACAACAAACACGACCGGCAACACTTCGACCTCGAATACGTCGACCACAAACGCCGGCACGAGCACCACGAACACGCAGGGAAGCAGCAGCTATCCCGCCGTGTCCGGCACCAATACCGGCTCACGAACAACCAACACGCCGGGGACAGTCAACACTTCCACCTCGAACACTGCGACAACCAACGCCGGCTCGAAAACGACGACCACGACCGGCAACACTTCGACCTCGAATACGTCGACCACCAACACAGGTACGACGACAACTAGCACGCAAGGGGCCGCTAGCTATTCGACGTCGAACACCTCAACCAGCACCGCCGGCTCGAGAACAAGCACGACCGGCAACACTTCGACGTCGACCACGTCGAACAGCAGTGCCGGCTCGACGACGACAACCACGCCAGGGGCCGGCAGCAACTCCACTGGAAACACTTCGACCGCCAACAACGGCTCGAGGGGCTCGCCGGGCACCACTACCGGGTCGAGCACCGGGACCGGGTCGGGGACGGTCGCAAATGCCGGCTCGAACACATCAGACACGCCGCGCGGTAGCGGCCGCATTCCTGGTTCGCAACTGCCGAACGTGCCGCCGGGGCCCGTTGGTGTTGGCGGCGGCGGAGGTGGCGGCGGTGCCGTTGGCGCCGGAGGTGCCGGTGGTGGTGGTGGCGGCGGAGGCGGAGGTGGCGGAGCCAATGTGGCCGGCAGTGGCGTCCCGCCGCGAAACGAACGGCGCTATGTGCCTGACGAAGTCATCACCGAGTTTTCGTCAACGGCGACGCCGCAGTCGATCGATCAGCTCGCGCGCCGGTACAATTTGACCCGGCTCGAATCGCAAAGCTTCCCGTTGATCGGCACCACCATTTACCGCTGGCACATCAACGGCCGCAGTTCAGTTCCGGATACGATCGGCGTGATCGAAGACCAGCGCGTCGTCGCCAGAGCACAGCCCAATTACCTTTTCACGCTGCAGGCAGACGCCACAACCGCGTCGACAAAAATCCGCGGCGGCGATTCAGCGCAATACGCTCTTGGCAAGCTGCAAATCGAACGCGCGCATCAAGTCGCAACCGGGAAAGATATTCCGATTGCCTTGATCGACTCCGAGATTGACGTGAAACATCTGGATTTGAATGGAGCAATCACAAAAAGCTTCGATCCGCTCGGTGGAGACGCCAAGCCGCACCTGCATGGGACTGCCATGGCAGGCGCCATCGCCGCGCACGGAAAACTTTCCGGCATCGCTTTGGGCCCGCATCTGTTGGCCGCGCGCGCCTTCGACAACACCGCCGGCGAGGCCAAGGGCACCTCTTTTGCGATCTACAAAAGCCTGCAGTGGGCGGCGGACAATGGCGCCCGCGTCATCAACATGAGCTTTGCCGGCCCCGCGGACCCCGATATGCACCGGATGCTGGCGGCCGCATACGAGAAGGGCATCGTGCTGGTAGCGGCAGCCGGAAATGCGGGACCCAATTCCGCACCGCTTTATCCGGCAGCCGATCCCGACGTCATCGCGGTGACCGCTACCGACAGCAATGACGGCCTGTTCAAGATGGCGAACCGTGGCTCATACATTGCCGTCGCTGCTCCCGGGGTCGAGATTCTGGCGCTCGCGCCCGGCGACTCCTATCAGATCACCACGGGCACCTCGGTCGCCGCGGCGCATGTCAGCGGGATAGCGGCGATGCTGCTCGAAGAAAAACCTTCCCTCACGCCCAACGAAGTCCGCTCGATCATCATGTCCACTGCTAAACCGCTTGGATCGGCCGGCCAGGGATCTGACTTTGGCGCCGGACTGGTGGATGCCTACCAGGCGGTGTCGGCGGTGACGAACGGCAAGCCCGCAGGCAAAGAGGACGCCGAACAGGCGAAGGAATGATCGAAGCGAGGTCGACGGCTCGCGTTGCTCAGCGGCGCCGACGCTGTTGGCCTTGATGATGCCGCGTGAGCCAAGCGGCCAGGTGTGGCTGCGTCGCCATTGATCCGGATCGATACGTCCGGGTTCCATAACTGCGAGCAACTAAAATTGCGCAAATATCGGTGCAAACGCGTATCCCGCGGCCTGCGCATGGCGAAACCTCTTCCCTGCCCGTTGTTTCTGGTCTAAGGAGCGCCCGCGCGCGGGCTTCAGCTCCGGCGCCTGGGCCAAGGACGCGCACTACGCGCGCCCTTTTTTTGTGCCCTCAGACACGGAAGCTATGCCCAAGCGGACCGACATCTCCTCGATCCTGATCATCGGCGCGGGACCGATCGTCATCGGCCAGGCGTGCGAGTTCGACTATTCCGGAACCCAGGCCTGCAAGGCGCTCAAGGCCGAGGGCTATCGGATCGTTCTGGTCAATTCCAATCCAGCGACCATCATGACCGATCCGGATTTGGCGGATGCGACCTACATCGAACCGATCACGCCAGAGATCGTCGCCAAGATCATCGCCAAGGAGCGGTATGTCGTTCCCGGCGGTTTTGCGCTGCTGCCGACCATGGGCGGGCAAACCGCTCTCAACACCGCGCTGTCGCTCCGGCGCATGGGAGTCCTGGAAAAGTTCGACATCACCATGATCGGCGCCACCGCCGACGCCATCGACAAAGCCGAAGACCGCAAGCTGTTTCGCGATGCGATGACCAAGATCGGGCTCGCGACGCCGCGCTCGCACCAGATCAAGACCTTGATCGGAGCGCTCGAAGCGCTGGAGGATATCGGGCTCCCCGCCATCATTCGGCCCTCGTTCACGCTCGGCGGCACCGGCGGCGGCATCGCCTACAACAAGGCCGAGTTCATCGAGATCGTCGAGCGCGGCATCGATGCGTCGCCGACCTCTGAAGTGCTGATCGAAGAATCCGTGCTCGGCTGGAAAGAATACGAGATGGAAGTCGTTCGCGACCGGAACGACAATTGCATCATTGTCTGCTCGATCGAAAATGTCGACCCGATGGGCGTGCATACCGGCAACTCGATCACCGTGGCGCCGGCGCTGACGCTCACGGACAAGGAATATCAGATCATGCGCGACGCCTCGATTGCGGTGTTGCGCGAGATCGGCGTTGAGACCGGCGGCTCCAATGTGCAGTTCGCGGTCAATCCGGAAGACGGCCGCCTCGTTGTCATCGAGATGAATCCGCGGGTGTCGCGCTCCTCGGCGCTGGCGTCGAAGGCGACCGGTTTTCCGATTGCCAAGGTCGCTGCCAAGCTCGCCGTCGGCTACACGCTCGATGAGATCGAAAACGACATTACCGGCGGTGCGACGCCGGCTTCATTCGAGCCGACGATTGATTACGTCGTCACCAAAGTGCCGCGCTTTGCCTTCGAGAAATTTCCCGGCGCCGAGCCCGTGCTCACCACGTCGATGAAGTCGGTCGGCGAAGCAATGGCGATCGGCCGCACTTTTGCCGAAAGCCTGCAAAAGGCGCTGCGCTCGCTCGAAACCGGACTGACTGGCCTCGACGAGGTTGCGATCCCCGGCCTCGGCCAGGGCGACGACAAGAACGCGATTCGCGCCGCGCTCGGCACACCCTCGCCGGAGGGCCTCCTCAAAGTCGCGCAGGCCATGCGGCTTGGCATCAGCGACGCCGAGATTCACACCGCCTGCCACATCGATCCGTGGTTCCTGGCGCAAATCCGCAGCATCATCGACGCCGAAGCCGAGATTCGCTTAAAGGGCCTGCCGGCCGCACCGAGCGTATTGCGCCGGCTCAAGGCCATGGGATTTTCAGATGCGCGGCTGGGCCGGCTTACCGGCCTCTCCACCGAAGAAGTCTCCGAACGCCGCCGAAAACTCGGCGTGCGGCCGGCGTTCAAGCGCATCGACACTTGTGCCGCCGAATTCGCCTCACCGACAGCCTACATGTACTCCACCTACGAGACGCCTTTCGGCGGCCGGGCCAGCGATGAGGCCGCGCCGACCGATAAAACGAAGGTCGTCATCCTCGGCGGCGGTCCGAATCGCATCGGCCAGGGCATCGAATTTGACTATTGCTGTTGCCATGCCGCCTTCGCGCTCAAGGAAGTCGGCTACGAGACCATCATGGTCAACTGCAATCCGGAAACGGTGTCGACCGACTACGACACGTCGGACCGGCTTTATTTTGAGCCGCTCACCGCCGAGGACGTCATCGAGATCATCGATACCGAGCGTAGCAACGGCACGCTGCACGGTGTCATTGTGCAATTCGGCGGCCAGACGCCGCTCAAACTCGCCGAGCCGCTGGAGAAAGCCCATGTGCCGATCCTTGGCACCTCGCCCGACGCCATCGACCTCGCCGAAGACCGCGACCGCTTCAAACAATTGCTTGACCGGCTCGGACTGCGGCAGCCGAAAAGCGGAATTGCCACAAGCCCGCAAAAGGCGCGCGCGATTGCCGACGAGATCGGCTACCCGATTGTGATCCGCCCGTCCTATGTGCTCGGTGGCCGCGCCATGGAGATCGTTCACGACGGCAGCCAGCTCGACCGCTATGTCGCGCGGCTTGCCGCCGATCTCGATCGGCCCTCCGAGCTTGCCGTGTCGGACAAACGGCCCCTGCTCATCGACCGTTACCTCACCGACGCCGTCGAAGTTGACGTCGACTGTCTCGCCGACGGCCGCGACAGCTACATCGCCGGCATCATGGAGCACATCGAGGAGGCTGGAATTCATTCCGGCGATTCGGCTTGCTCGCTGCCGCCGCATAATCTTTCCGTCGGCGTCATCGGCGAGCTCGACCGGCAAACGCGCGCGCTCGCTGTTGCGCTCAAGGTCGGCGGCCTGATGAACGTGCAGTACGCCATTAAGGACGGCGATATTTATGTGCTCGAGGTCAATCCGCGCGCCTCTCGCACCGTGCCGTTCGTCGCCAAGGTCACCGGCGTGCCGGCGGCCAAGATCGCGGCGCGCATTATGGCGGGCGAAACGCTGGCGAGCTTTAAGCTGAAGCCACAGAGCTTCGAATTTGCCGCCGCCCGCCATGTTGGTGTCAAGGAGGCGGTCTTTCCGTTCGCCCGCTTCGGCGACCACGTCGATACCGTGCTCGGTCCGGAGATGAAGTCGACCGGCGAAGTTATGGGCATCGACCGCGACTACAACGTCGCCTTTGTCAAAAGCCAGCTTGGCGGCGGGGCCCGGCTGCCGCGAAAGGGCACCGTGTTCGTGTCGGTCAAGGATGCGGACAAGCCGCGCATTCTCCAGACCATCCGCCTCCTTGGCGGCCTCGGCTTTAAGGTACTGGCGACCTCGGGAACTCAACGCTATCTCGCCGGCGAGGGCGTCGCCGCGGTGAAGGTCAACAAAGTGGCCGAAGGCCGCCCGCATATCGTCGACGCCATCAAAAACGGCGAGGTCCAGCTGGTTTTCAACACCACCGAAGGGGCAACCGCCCTCGCCGATAGCCGCTCGCTCCGTCGCGCAGCCCTCTTGCATAAAGTGCCGTACTACACCACTCTCTCAGGGGCCGTCGCTGCAGCGCAGGGTATCAAGGCCTATCTTGGGGGCGACCTCGAGGTATGTGCGCTGCAAAGTTATTTTGCGGCCGCCCCCTGATCCAGCAGCGGACCAGCGCGAGCGCCGGCAGTAGAGACAGGCTTTTGGTCGCGAGGCCGGACGATGCTCCGGCCCGCGGCCTGAATTTTGTCTCTATGATCTATGGAGATTGAGACGATGGATAAGATTCCGATGACAGCGGCGGGCTATGCTGCGCTTGAGACGGAACTCAAGCACTGCCAGCAGGTAGAGCGCCCCCGCATCATCCAGCAGATTACCGACGCGCGGACCCACGGCGATTTGTCGGAAAACGCTGAGTATCACGCCGCCAAGGAATCGCAGTCGCTGAACGAAGGCCGGATTGCCGAGCTCGAGGACAAACTCGCGCGTGCCGAGATTATCGACGTGTCGAAACTTTCAGGCGACACAATAACCTTCGGCGCGACCGTGACCCTGATCGACGAGGACACCGACAAGAAGGCGGTGTGGCAGATCGTTGGCGAGCCCGAGGCTGACGCCAAGAAGGGCAGGATTTCGATCACCTCCCCGCTCGCCCGCGCCCTCGTCGGCAAGAAGAAGGGCGTCCAGGTTGAGGTGGTCACCCCGGGTGGCGCCAAGGCCTACGAGATCGTCAAGGTCGAGTGGAAGTAGTTCCCCTCGGTTCCAACCGGCTTAAGTTGGCCTAACGACGGGCAATAGCCCACGACGCGCACAGTGACTGCGCGAGCGACGCCGCGTGAAGCTTGTAGCGCTTCTAAAATCGGACTACGAATTACTAGTCGCGACCGACATGCGGACGTGACGCCAACCGTGCCCGCTCTCAATGAGGCGCGGATCAACGTAAGCCATATCTCACGAGCACCAAACGATGGGGAGGTCTCATGACGACGGTTGCCTTTACGATTAACGGCAAATCCGCAAGCGTGGACGCCGATGGCGACACGCCGCTGCTTTGGATCATTCGCGAACATCTCAAACTCACTGGCACCAAGTTCGGCTGCGGCGCTGGACTGTGCGGCGCCTGCACCGTGCACATCAACGGCAAAGCGGTGCGCTCCTGCCAGACGCAGCTCTCGCAGGTTGCCAACGCCAAAGTGACGACCATCGAAGGCTTGTCACCTGATTCCTCCCACCCGTTGCAGAAAGCCTGGATTGCTCATCAAGTGCCGCAATGTGGCTACTGCCAATCCGGGCAGATCATGCAGGCGGCAGATTTACTGGCGAAAAACTCTAAACCGACACGCGAGCAGATCGTCCAGCATATGGATGGCAACATCTGCCGCTGCGGCACTTACGCCCAGATCATCGAAGCCATTCAGAGCGTTGCGTAAGGAGGCCGCCATGTTGAACGATACCCACATCCAAGCGCTATCCCGCCGCTCGTTCCTGGTGACCACCGGCGCGTTCAGCGTCGCCGTCGCGTTCGGCTCGGTCCCGAGCAGCGAAACGGCATCCGCCGCCGGCACCTTCAGCCCCAATGCCTGGGTTACCATCGGCGAGGATAACATCGTCACCATTGTCGCGCCCATGGTCGAGATGGGTCAGGGCGTACGCACCTCGTTGCCGCTCATCCTCGCTGAGGATCTCGACGCCGATTGGAGCAAGGTCCGCGTTTCGGAAACGCCCGACGACGCGCAGACCTATGGCAACCCGATCTTCAACATGCAGCTGACGACGGTCGGCAGCTTCTCGGTCACCGGCTATTACGAGAAGCTGCGGCTCACCGGCGCGCAAGCGCGAAAGATTCTCATCGCCAACGCGGCAACGGCTTGGAAAGTGCCGGCGGACGAGCTCACCACCGAGCCCGGGATGGTCGTCCACGCCAAATCGCACCGCAAAATCAGTTACGGCGACATTGCCAAGAATGCGACGGTGCCGAACCCGCTTCCGGAAGTGACGAAGGCCGACCTGAAGCCGGCCTCGCAATTCCGTCTCATCGGCAAAGATACCGGACGCATCGACGTGCCCTCGAAGGTGAACGGCACGGCGCAATACGGGATCGACACCCAGCTGCCCGGCATGTTGTATGCGTCGATCCTTTTCCCGCACGTACAGTATGAAGGCGCCGAGCAGATCGACGACACGGCCGCCAAGGCCGTGAACGGCGTAGTCAAGATCGTGACGCTTCCGTCAGGCGTCGGCGTGATTGCGGAAACGATCGACGCCGCCATGAAAGCCAAAAACCTGCTGAAAGTCACCTGGACCAAAAAGACGCCGGCACAGACCTACAACGACGACCGCGTGGTGCAGGACTATCGCGCGATCGCCGCCGACTGGAGCCAGCCGGGCATAGAAATGGTGAACATTGGCGATGCCAACGCGGCGGTTAAGGGTGCCGCCAAGGTCATCACTGCCGATTACTTCTCCGACCACGTCTCGCACATGTGCATGGAGCCGTTGAACGTCACCGTGCGGGCTGACAACGGCACAATCGACATCTGGTCCGGCAATCAATCGCCGGGCACGATGAAGATCCTCGGCATGATCATCGGCAAGACCACGCCGGACAAAGTCCATGTCCACACTCAGCTCCTTGGCGGTGGCTTCGGCCGGCGTTCGGACGGCGACGACCTGGTGATGGCGCTGATCCTGGCGCTCAACGTGCCGGGCAAGCCCGTAAAGATGATCTGGAGTCGCGAGGACGACATCCGCAACGACAAGCTGCGGCCGTTGACCGCGCAGCGGATCGAGATTGGTCTCGACGCCGGCAACAACATCGTTGGCTGGCGCCAGCGCATCGTCAATGAGTTCTATCTCGCCCGCATCCTGCCACCCGATCTTTGGGCCAAGATCAAGCAGGACATCGTCTCCGGCGGCGGCGGCGAAATGAGCTACGGGGTGAAAAACCACCGCGTGGAGTGGGTGCGCTCCGCGCGCGGCGTCGACGTTGGCGCCTGGCGCGGCATTGCGGCGGGCTACACCAAATTCGCCATCGAGACGATGATGGATGAAATCGCCGCGCTCAAGAAGACGGATCCGCTCGACTACCGTTTGGCCATGCTCAAAGAGGCACCACGTGCCGCCAATGTGCTCACGCGCGCGGCCGAAATGGCGAACTACAAGACCAAGCGGCATGGTCGCGCAGTCGGCATCGCCTACTCGGATGCCCTGCACAGCCACACCGCGGTGGCGGCGGAAGTCTCGGTCGACGCCAAGAGCGGCGCGATCACCGTCCACCATTTGTGGGCGGCAGTCGATGCGGGCCGGGCAGTGCAGCCGAAGAACATCGTTGCGCAGATCAAAAGCGCGATGACCTTCGGTCTTGGGGCCGCACTAATCGAGCAAATCGCCATCAAGGACGGCGTGATGCAGGCCACGAACTTCGACTCCTATCCGGTCCTGCGCATGTCGGACGTTCCGCCGATGGACGTGGCAGTGATTTCCACCAACGATCCGCCTACCGGCATCGGCGAAGCCGGCGTTCCCGCGGTCGCCCCGGCGATTGCCAATGCCGTCGCTCAGCTCACCGGCAAGCGTTTGCGGCATCTACCGATGACGCCAGACCGAGTGAAGCAGTCGCTCGGCTAGGCCCGTCGCGGCCGTCTCGAGCTTAAGCTCGGTACCAGCATTCCCGCCGCGAGGTCGTCTCGCGGCGGGATTTTTCTTGAGCGAGATCAACGCCCTGCCCGCTCGGATGCTGACCGCTAAGCATTCATGACGTTGATAGTTATCGCCCTTTTGGCCGCACACGCCCTTTTGTGGGTGACGGGTTGCGTATCTTGCATGGCTCCCGAAAATCCCTAAATTCCAACCGGATGACCGACCGCTTTGGGGTCGGCCAGCACCTGACGCCGCAGTGATCGCGGGGGCTGCGGGCAGTGCGTTGCCAAACGTCTGCCTCAATGGACGGATGAGCCGGTGAGCAAGACCACCCACGCTAAAGTCGTCATCATTGGCTCGGGACCGGCAGGCTATACGGCTGCGATCTACGCCGCCCGCGCCATGCTCGATCCGATCCTCATTCAAGGCATCGAGACCGGCGGCCAGCTGACCACGACCACCGACGTCGAGAACTATCCGGGTTTCGCCGACGTGATCCAGGGCCCCTGGCTCATGGAGCAAATGCAGAAGCAGGCAGCCCACGTCGGCACCAGGATGGTCCCGGACCACGTTAACAAGGTCGACCTCGCCAAGCGTCCTTTCCGGATCGTCTGCGATTCCGGCGACATCTATTTCGCCGACGCGCTTGTGCTGGCGACCGGCGCCCAGGCACGCTGGCTCGATTTGCCGTCGGAGCAGAAGTTTCGCGGCTACGGTGTATCCGCCTGCGCCACCTGCGACGGCTTCTTTTATCGCGGCAAGGAAGTGCTGGTGATCGGCGGCGGCAACACCGCGGTCGAAGAGGCGCTGTTTCTCACCAATTTCGCCAACAAGGTCACAGTCGTGCACCGGCGCGACAACTTCCGCGCCGAGCGCATTCTGCAGGAACGGCTTTATCAGAATCCCAAAATCTCGGTGCTGTGGAACACCGTGCTCGCCGATGTCGTCGGCGAAGAGAATCCGCTGAAGGTCAAAGCGGCGGTACTGCACAACCTCAAGACCGACGAGATAACCGAACGGCCGGTGGACGGCATCTTTATCGCCATCGGCCACAGTCCGGCGACTGCTTTGGTGGCCGGCCAGGTGGAAATGAAGCCGACGGGCTACATCAAGACCGCGCCGCATTCGACGGCGACTTCGGTGCCGGGCCTATACGCTGCCGGCGACGTCGCCGACGAAGTGTACCGGCAGGCCGTCACAGCCGCAGGCCTCGGCTGCATGGCCGCGCTCGAAGCCGAGAAATTTCTCGCCGCACACGGCGAAGCCGAACCGCGCCTCGCGGCGGAATGATTTTCACCTCTCCCATTTGTGGAGAGTTCAGAAAGCACGACAATGGATTGGGACAAGCTCAAAGTATTTCATGCCGCCGCCGAGGCGGGCAGCTTCACCCATGCCGGTGAGCAGCTGGGGCTCTCGCAGTCGGCCGTGTCGCGTCAGGTCAGCGCACTGGAGCAGGAGCTCGCCGTCTCGCTGTTTCACCGCCACGCGCGCGGATTGATCTTGACCGAGCAGGGCGACCTGCTGTTCCGCACCGCCCACGACGTGTTCATGAAGCTCGAAGCGGCTCGCGCCAAGCTGACGGACAGCAAGGAACGGCCGAATGGCGACCTGCGCGTGACGACGACGCCGGGCCTCGGCGTGCATTGGCTCACGCCCCGCCTTGGGGAGTTCGCGGATCTTTATCCGGAAGTCCACATCACGCTGTTGACCACCGAAGAAGAACTCGATCTTGCCATGCGCGAGGCGGACGTTGCCATTCGTTTGCGCCAGCCGACGCAGCCGGATCTCATTCAGCGCAAGCTGTTTGCGGTCCACTTCCACGTCTACGCCTCGCCTGAATACCTCAAGCGCTACGGCACGCCGCGGGCTTTCGAAGACCTCGACAACCACCGCATCCTCATGCTCGGCGGCAATGTGCCGCAATATCTGCAGCGTTCGCTTTTCCTCACCGAGGTGGCGCGCAACGGCAAGGGGCCGCGCACGCCGCACCTCGTCGTCAACAATATTCTCGGTATCCTGCGCGCCTGCCAGCGCGGCATCGGCATTGCCATGCTGCCGGACTATCTGGTCGAAGGCGATGGCGGGCTGGTGCAGCTGTTCTCCGACGCCGATCCGATCGCGCTCGACGCCTACTTCGTCTATCCGGAAGAGCTCAAGACGGTCGCGCGCGTGCAGGCATTCCGCGACTTTCTCGTCGCCAACGCGCAGCGCTGGAACTTCTAAGCGTTGTTCGCGTCGCCGCGAGCGGGTGAAAGCGAACGCACCGCGAATATTCGCGTGAGCATTGTGACGATGTTGCCGGCAGCGCATGGCTGACATGCCCGCTGTCGCGTTGTGCGGTGCCAACGCGGCATCGCATATTGTCGTTCTGCTGCAGGAGGCGGTCGCAGTGGATCCTCCCCAGACCGGCAACCGCCAACATGCAGCCTTCCCCTCTGAAGGGCGATCGTTGGCGCCCCCACGCCGACGACCCTAGACCGGGCCCGCAAGGGCCCGGTTCTTTTTTGCCGGCACTGTGACGAACACGGCTTTGGTATTTCGCCTCTGACATTGGCAGCGCTCGTTCG
Source organism: uncultured Alphaproteobacteria bacterium (assembly GCA_963831165.1). Taxonomy (GTDB): domain Bacteria; phylum Pseudomonadota; class Alphaproteobacteria; order Rhizobiales; family Xanthobacteraceae; genus BOG-931. Next base: position 149,969 of record CAWHPC010000020.1, on the reverse strand, counting down.
CGTCACTACCAAATGACGCACCTATGCTATTCCGAGCACATTCGAAACCGCATTCGGATTCGCCAAAACCTGTTTGGCCAGCCGCACTGTCAAATCGCGGACCCCCGGAGCGGCATTGGGATATCTTCAAGCGCTTACGCGTTGACACCGATACGCGCGGCGCACGGGTCACCGACGCCTGTACGCCGCACTGGCGATCGAGTGGGGCTGCGAGTGGATCACACTGGCCGCGACTACGCGCGTTTCCCGGGCGCGATGGCGGCCGCGGGGACCGAGCTGAACCGCCGCGATGGCAGCTGGCAAACGGGTGAAAAACGGAGTTGTCACCTACCGGCCCGGCAACGCCAGGCCCTGCTGCATTGGGCCTGACGCCGAAGCGAATGACAGCGAAGGATTTGAGCGCTCCCCGCCCCGTCATCGCGCCCGCCGGGCACTTCACCAAATATTGCCTTCGCCGTTACCGTACCGCACGTGACGGTCGCGGTAACCTGGCGTATAAACCGGCGTGGCTTCAGGAGGATATTGATTATGCTCACCCGCCGACAAACTCTCTTCGCTGGCACGGCCGCAATAGCAGCGCTGGCGTTCGGCCGGTTGCTGCGGCCCCTTTCCGCCACGGCGGCGACGAGCTTTGAAGTTACCCACAGCGACGAGGAATGGCGCAAGATTCTGTCGCCCGAGGCCTACCAGGTGCTGCGGCACGAGGGTACCGAACGGCCCTTCACCAGTCAGCTCCTGAATGAGCATCGCGCCGGCACGTTCGCCTGCGCCGGCTGCGACTTGCCGCTCTACTCGTCGAAGACCAAATTCGAAAGCGGCACCGGCTGGCCGAGTTTTTGGGCCCCGCTCGACAACGCGGTCATCGAAACGAAGGATCATACGTTCGGCATGCTGCGCACGGCAGTCTCGTGCCACCGCTGCGGCGGCCATCTCGGCCACGTCTTCAACGACGGCCCGAAACCGACGGGACTGCGCTACTGCATGAATGGCGTCGCGCTCAAATTTGTGACGGCGACCCCAAGCTCGAGCTAGGCTCCCGCGACCACGTGTCATGCTGCGGGCGGCGTGATAGTTTTGCCCGCATGAGCAACATCAACCCGCAGCCGTTTACGACGCGCCCGGAAATCGAGGGCACGTTCGGCGTCGTCGCCTCGACGCACTGGATCGCCACTGCGGTCGGCATGGCGATGCTGGAGAAGGGCGGCAACGCCTTCGATGCGGCCGTCGCGACGGCATTTACGCTGCAAGTAGTCGAACCGCATCTCAACGGTCCCGGCGGTGACGCGCCCCTCATCGTTTTCGACGTCCGGCGCGGCAAGCCGGAAGTGATTTGCGGGCAAGGACCGGCTCCGGCAAAAGCAACAATTTCGCACTATCGCCGCGAAGGTCTCGATCTCGTACCCGGCACCGGGCTTCTTGCCGCCGTCGTGCCCGGGACATTCGAAACCTGGATGCTGATACTGCGCGACTACGGCACCGCCTCGCTCCGCGAAGCGCTGTCGCCCGCGATCGGCTATGCGCAGAACGGTCATCCGCTCGTCGAGCGGGCCAGCGCCACTATTGCCACGGTCGCCGATTTGTTCCGCGAGCATTGGCCGACATCAGCGGCGGTCTATCTGCCCGGGGGCGCAGTGCCGCCAACCGGAACGCTGTTCGTCAACAAGCCGCTTGCGGCAACATATCTGCGCATCCTCAAGGAAGCCGAAAGCGCCGGTGGCGATCGCATCGCGCAGATTGAGCGGGCGCGCGAATCCTGGTCGCAGGGTTTTGTCGCCGACGCAATCGACCGCTTCTGCCGCACCCACGAAATCATGGATACGAGCGGGACGCGGCATCGCGGCGTGCTCACTGGCGACGACATGGCGCGCTGGACGCCGCGCATCGAAGCGCCGCTGACTTACGACTATGGCCGCTACACCGTGTGCAAGACCGGACCTTGGGGCCAGGGTCCGGTGATGCTGCAGCAGCTCGCGCTGCTCAAAGGTTTCGATCTCGACGGGCTCGACCCGACTGGAGCCGACTTCATCCATATACAGGTCGAGTGCGCGAAGCTCGCTTATGCCGATCGCGAAGCGTTCTACGGCGATCCGGATTTCGTCGAGGTGCCGATGGCGACGCTTCTGTCGGATGCCTACAATTCGGCGCGGCTCAAGCTTGTAACAGAGGCCGCCTCACTCGATTTGCGACCGGGATCGATCGAAGGCTACGGCGCGGTGGTGAAGCTGTTCCGCGAGCGCAAACCGGCCGACGCGGCGGGCGCGGGAGAACCGACGGTCGGCCGCCTCGGCACCGGGGAGCCAACCGTGGGCCGGCTCGGCGGCACGCGGGGCGACACCGTGCACTTCGACATCATTGATCAAGCCGGCAACATGGTATCGGCGACGCCGTCCGGCGGCTGGCTGCAATCCTCGCCGGTCATTCCCGAGCTTGGCTTCTGCCTCGGCACTCGTGCGCAAATGTTCTGGCTCGATGAAAACCATCCGGCCTCGCTCGCGCCTGGAAAACGGCCGCGAACCACGCTGACACCGACGCTCGCCTTGCGTGACGGCGAACCGTACCTGGCCTGGGGCACGCCCGGTGGCGACGCCCAGGACCAATGGATCCCGCAATTTTTCCTTCGCCATGTTCATGCCGGCCATAATCTCCAGCAGGCGATCGATGCGCCGGCGTGGCATTCCGACCATTTCCCGTCTTCATTTTGGCCGCGTCAGGCACGGCCAGGTTTGCTGGTCGTCGAAGGCCGCGTGTCGCCGAAAACAATCGCCGAACTAAAGCGCCGTGGTCATATCGTCGAGGTCGGCCCAGACTGGTCGGAAGGCCGGCTCACCGCCGCCACGCGCGAGGGTCCACGCCGGCGCGCAGCCGCCAACGCGCGCGGCATGCAAGGTTATGCGGCGGGCCGGTGAGAACAAGGCAGGGTCCGGCGATGATCTCTGCGCCAAGGGTAACCGCGTGCCTCCTCGTGGCGCTCTCGCTCCCGGGCTTGAACGAAAGTGTCGCCCGCGCCGAGGATTATCCAACGCATCCGGTGCGCATCATCGTCGGCTACGGCGCCGGCGCCCAAGCCGATACGCCGGCGCGCTTACTGGCGCAAAAATTTTCGGCCGTGCTCGGCCAACAATTCGTGGTCGAGAACAAGCCGGGCGCAGGCGGCAATCTCGCCGCGGCTTATGTCGCCCACGCGCGCGGCGACGGCTACACGCTCCTGATGGCGACGAGTGCCCAGTCCGTCTATGCCGCAACTACGCTCGATCCGGCCTACGACGTGAAGAAGGATTTCGCGCCGATCATCCGCGTCGCTTCGCTGTCGCTCGTTCTGGTCGCGCACCCCTCGCTCGGCGTCAGCAATCTGCACGAGCTCATTGCACTCGCCAAACAAAAACCCGGCCAGATTTTCTACGCTACGTCCGGCGTCGGCACCGTGACGCATATGGCCGGCGAGCTGCTCAACATGATGGCGGGAATTAAGCTTGTCGACGTACCCTACCCTGGCAGCGCGCAAGCGCTTACCGACGCTCTGTCTGGACGCGTTCCGCTTCTGATGACACCGGTGTCGTCCGTCGTTCAGCAGATCGCGAACGGCGATCTCAAGGCGCTGGCGGTCGCTGGTGCGCAGCGTGCCAATATCGCACACAAAATCCCGACCATGGCCGAGGCCGGCTTGCCCGGCTACGATCTCGATCTGTGGTTCGGGTTGCTCGCGCCGGCCGGAACGCCCGCAGCGACCGTCGGCAAACTCGCGCACATCGCCGACATGGCGCTCAAAACCGATGACATCGGCGGGGCGATGCAGCGGATCGGCATCGATCCGGTCGGCGGCAGCCCCGAGGATTTTGCGCGCTACATCGATGCCGAAGTGAAGAAGGCGACTGACGTCGCGGTCGCCGCCAATCTGAGGAAGTGACGCACTTTGCTCAGTGCGTTTCGGCCGGTGCCTCTGCCCGAGCGCGCAAGCGGTAAAACTGCATCGCGGCGATTGCCGATTTCGGCTGCAGCTTGGCGAAGCTTGCGCAATGCGTCTCGAGTTTGGCGGCGATCGCAGTTTTAGTCGGCGACTGCATCGACAAAACCGCTTTCGTCGTTTCCCACGACAGACCGATTGCTTTTGCCAGAACGAGGAGATGATCCGCCTGGTTGTGCATGATTGCGCGCTCGATGTGCCCGACCGGCAAGTCACACATCAATGCAAGGGCGACAGTGACTTCATCAAATTTGCCCTGTTGTGCAAACGCCAGCAGGCGTTGTTCCGTAAGATCGCCGGACCGGTGCAGCGACCCGACGAACGCCTGCGCCGTCGCATAGCTGGCAGAGCTTTCCCGCACCTTCGTCTGGATTTGGTTCTTGGCCTGCGCGACGATGGATCGGCAAAGTTGAACGTTTTTCCGATCGGCGGCTTCGAGCTGTTTCTGCACCTCCTCGGTGGCCGTCGAAAACAAGCTCAACAAGTGCTGCCGAGGGATATCGGATCGCGACCAGACGCGCAGTGCAAGTTCGACATCCTCCCGCGATCGCGTCGCGAGCGTCGTGCAGCCGAATTCCGAAAACTTCGCCCCGGGGTTACCTGCCGTGCTGACCACGACCTTACTGTCTCCGCGCTCGACCAGTACGTCGGTCACCGCCTCGCCGATAGTTTGACGCAGCGAGATGGCGAACAGATGATCCTGACTTTTGGTTTTTGCGGTCTCGATCAAAGTCTGTTCGTCAAGACTCTTGGAATGAGTAAGAACGGGGGCCGCCACTTCAATCTCGTCGTCGAGAGCCAGAACGCGCGTGGTCTTTGGCGGCGCGTGCGGATGCCTCGCGAGCATGTCGCCAAACTCCGCCCGCGCCGATCTGTCAATCGCGGCAATCAGCCTGCTCATCACATCGTCGAACATGGCGATGTGCTCTTCTGACAAGCCGGCGCTGTCGACGATAAAAAAATCCGTAAGCCTCCGCATCACGGCCGCGCGGCGATGCAGGTCCTGTCTTGCGATTGCCTCTTCGAGTTCATCAATCAGCGATTGCGACGGCGTCGCGCCGGCATCGCGGGCGCGATGCTGCGGGCGATTGTCCGCGTCGAGCGTATTCGGCTTGGCAAGGTCATGCGGCATGCTGGACCGCTCCCGCGATAGACGACGCTTCGAAGTTGAGCTCGGACGCCGAACACGGCCGGTGAATTAGAAATCCCTGGATGGTCGTAACACCGGCCAGCGCTAGAATGCGAAGCTGCTCCTCCTTTTCGACGCCTTCTGCAGTAGTGTGAATGTCCAGGCTCTGCGCCAGCGCCAGAACCGCCGAGATGATCGCAGCACAGTCGGCACGATTGGTCATATTCTTGGTAAACGATTTGTCGATTTTTATTTTGTCGAATGGGAACATCGTCAATTGGCTAAGCGATGAATATCCCGTGCCGAAATCGTCCAGCGCTACGGTGATACCCAGGTTTTTCAGTTTCTTCAGCAGCACCGGAGCTTCGGTGCCGTATTCGATCAACGCCGTTTCTGTAACTTCGAGTTCCAAGCGTTCCGGCGGCAGACCAGTCTCGGCGAGCACGCACATGATCTGATCGAGCAGAGAAGCGCTGCGCAGCTGTACGGCCGAAAGATTGACCGCCACTTTCATGTACGGTGGCCACTTCACCGCTTCGTTGCACGCCGTTTGCAAAGCCCATTCGCCGATCTTGAGGATCAAGCCGGATTCTTCCGCGAAAGGAATGAACAGGTCGGGCGCGATCAACCCTCTTTCCGGGTGGCGCCAGCGGATGAGCGCTTCGGCACTGCACATTTTGAGCGTCTTGGTATCGACGATGGGCTGAAAGTGCAGCTCGAATTCGCCAAGCGCGAGCGCCCGACGCAGTTCGCTTTCGAGAACGTGCTTTTCCACCACCGCTTGGCCGAGCACAGGCTCGAACATCGCATAGCGGTTTCGACCCAGCGATTTTGCATGGTAAAGCGCGAGATCGGCTCTCTTCAGCAGGTCGTCGGCGTAAAAGCCATGCTCCGGCGCCAGCGCTATGCCGATGCTGGCGCCAATGTTGACCGCGTTCGCATTGACGGAAAATGGCTCCGCAACAAGCTCAATGATGCGGCCCGCGAGAGCCTCTGCGGCATCGCCCTGATCGACGTCGTTCACTAGTATGATGGCGAATTCATCGCCGCCCAGCCGCGCCAGGACGTCGCTATTGCGTAGCGCCGCTTTGAGCCGTGCGGCAACTTGTCTAAGCAATTCGTCGCCGGCGGGATGACCAAATGTATCGTTGACCTGCTTGAACCAGTCGAGGTCCAACATCAGGACACTGAATTCCTCTCCCGAGCGGCGGCAACGGTCGCACGCATCCTCGAACTCTCTCCATCAACGCCGCGCGATTGGCCAACCCGGTCAGTGCGTCGTGATGCGCCATGTGCGCGATCCTCGCCTCGGACTGCCGGCGCTCGGTGATGTCTTCGTGCGTGGTCACCCAGCCGCCGTCGGGCATTGGCCGGTTGACGATGGCAATTTCCCGCCCGTCCGCCGTCTTCATCACATGGCTAGCGGTGTTGCCCGCGGCAAGCTGTTCCAATATCTCGGCCCGGTAGCGCTCCGGCTCCTCGGCGAGCAAGCCGGTAGCAGACCGGTGTTGGAGCAGCTCGATCAAACTACACCCCGGCTTGACCGTGTCGGCGGAGAGCCCATGCATCTGCAGGAATCGATTGTTGAACACGACCAGGCATTCCTGGGCATCGAACATCAACAGGCCGTGCGACATGTTCTCGATCGCGGCATTGAGTAGTGCAGTCTGCCGCTCACCCGCCCGCAAGATCTCGAGCGCCGCCTCGGCCTTGGTCTGGGCGAGCTCGGCCGCGACCTTGCCGGCCTGCGCTTGCATTCGGTGCTGGTGCTCCGACCACCAGCGCCCGATCCCGTAGCCGGCGATCAGCACGATCAGAATGCAACAGGCCGTTTCAGCGGTCGCGATCTCGGCGGAGCGGCGCCAACCGTGCAGCGCGGCGTCCTCGCTTTGCGTCGCCAAGATGAACAGCGGATGATCGTCGAGCACGTGCGCGGCCTCAATGCGCATCTTGCCATCGATCGCGCCGCGTTTCTGCACCACGACAGCGCTCGATTCCCGCAGCAAGGTCTGGATGCCGTTCGGAAACTTTTTGCCGATGGCATCGGCGCGCGGAAATCTTATCAGAACCGTCCCGTCAAGCCGGTTGAGCGAGATCGAACTTCCGTTCTCAGAACTGTCGATGACCGAGTGCCAATGGGTTTCGAAGAATTCGAGCTTGATAAACACACAGAGAAGTCCGACGGTCGTCCCGTCGGCGCCGTGCATGCGACGCGCCAATACCATCCCCAGGACGCCGTTGGTGCGGCTTGCCGTGGGCGCGCTCACGAACCGTTCGAGGGCCGGATCGTCCCTGAACGCGACGAAATAGTCGCGATCGGCCACGTTGAATTGAGCCGGCATCGACCGCGACGCATTGATAACGTTGCCGTCAAGGTCGACGAGGCCGATGGTCTCGATTTGCGGAAGGCCGGTGATCTGTTGCGCCAGCATCTGCTGAATGCTTGGTGCGGCGCCGCGACGGCGGAACGTTTCCGCGTCTGCGGCCTGGCCGGGCGCAAGGCGTTCAGTCACCGCGTTGAGCACCAGCGAAACCGACTGCAGCGAGAGATTGGCCTGCGCAGCGATTGTAGAGGCTCGCCGCTCCAGCAGGTGCTTTACCTGGTTGAGCGCCGATTCGCGCAGCTTCGCCACGATCACCACGTTGGCAAGCACAATCGCCGCAATCGCCACGAAGCATGCGCCGACAAGGACGATTTGCCACCGCGGCATCGTTCGCCCAAGCTTCGGCAGAAACGTCATGTCGCGGACTCCGGCAGAGGTCGCAAACAGCGGGCGGTCAGCATCCCGCAAAATGTTTGGGATTTAATTCGAAAAATGCCGATCAAGCGGAATTCGCGCGTGAGCCTTAATGGGTACTAAATCTGAACCCCGGGGTAGTTAAAGGCAGCGCGCCAAGGTCATGCTGGGCGGAATGAGGTCATTGCCCCGCGCGGCTGCTATTGGCAGCAAAACCGGCAGAAGCGTAACGTCAGCCCGCGAAACCTTCGCGGATACGTGCGGCACGGCTTTTGCGCTAAGCGGCCGCGGTGCGCAGGAAGTCCTCGACCTCGCCGCGCAGCTTGACCGCGGCGTTCTCCACTTCTTCCGATGCCGCCAGCACGGTTTGCGCCGAGCTGCGTGTCTGCGTGACACCGCTGGCGACGTCGCCGAGCGCCGCCACTGCAGCTTTGGCGCCGTTGGCCGCGCTGGCGACATTGTGCGAAATCTCGCCGGTCGCCAGTTCCTGCTGCGCGATGGCGGACGCGACCTCCGAGCTATGGGAGTTGATGTCCTGCATCCGCTGCGTGATGGTGCGAATGGCGGCGACCGCCCCGCCGGTCGAACTCTGGATCGACGAAATCTCGTTGGCGATTTCCTTGGTCGCTTTCGCCGTTTGCACCGCAAGCGACTTCACTTCCGAAGCGACGACCGCAAAGCCGCGTCCGGCATCGCCCGCACGCGCTGCCTCGATCGTAGCATTGAGCGCCAGCAGATTGGTCTGCTCGGCGATGTCCTGAATAAGCTTCACAACGTCGCCGATCCGTTGCGCGACCCGCGCCAGCGCCGCGATATCGTCATTGGTAGCGGTGGCGTCGGCTGTAGCGCCGCGCACCACCTCGTTTGCCTGCGCGAGCTGGCGGCTGATCTCCTTGATCGACGCAGACAGCTCCTCGGCGGCAGCAGCGGCGGTCTCGACATTTGCCGACGCCGCATTGGAACCGCGGACCGCGCCTTCGGCGCGTTGCAGCGTGTGGTCCGAGGTTGTCAGCAGGTTTTGTGCTGCTGCTTTCATTGCCGCGGCGCTTTGCCCGACGATTTGCAGCACGTTCTCGACCCGGCCGCGGAACGAGGCGACTTGCGCGTCCGCGGCAAGACGTCCTTGCTCGCGCCGGCGCAGAGAATCGCGCTCTTGCTCGGCCGCAAGCTGCTCGGTCACGTCGGCGTGTGTCGTCACCCAACTACCGTTCGGCAGCGGCCGGATGACTAGCTCGATAGTGCGCCCGTCGCTGAACTTAACCGTTCTCTTCACGGTATGCTGCTCGGCAACCCGCCGAAGGCACGCCGCGATGTACCTGTCCGGATCGCCGTAGAACGCGCTGGAAAGCAGGAGAATCTCACGCAACGGCATGCCGCCACGCAGCTGCTCGCGCCGCAACAAGTGCATCTCAATGTAACGCTTATTGCAGAGAACAAGCCGGGCTCCCTCATCGAACATACTCAAGCCCTGAGTCATGTTATTAAGCGCAGTTCTCGCCAGAAAACCGCGCCGGCGCTCCGCTGTCAGCGCCACCAGAGCGCCGATCCCTAACGCCGCAAGCGCGCACAGCACTGATACGACCACGACGCCCGCGACGGGGCTGGCGTTCAGGGTTTGGGAAATTCCATCAAGGCCGATCAGGACGGAGCAGGCTATTCCGGCGGCAAGTCCGATGGCGCCGGCCGCGATGACAAGCCCCCATTGACGGAAAGTCTTAGCCAGAGTGTGACCGGAAAGCATATCACGAGCCGCCAGGATCGACGGCGTCAGACTATGCGCTCAGCATTTTTTAAGGGTTAACGAACCGTGCCCAATTCCGCGCCAATTTTTCTTGATGCGGTCTAGAAACGGAGGCCCCCACGAATCGCCTTGACCCGCGCAATCACCGCCGCCCGTAGTCCTTCCAGCGTCCGCGCCAGCGCAAACGGCGGTTGCGGCCGTACCGCAATTATGCGGTCGCAGAGCGGAAGCCGCTCTCGCCAGATGCGATCGATCATCGAATGATTTGGCGTCGCACAGGAGTTGACGCGCGCGATATTCGGGTCATCAAGCAGTTCGCGCGTAAGCTCCACGGCCAGCATGACGCCTGGCGAATAGCGGGCAAAAGCCTCATCGTAGGCGATCTTCCAGAACCAGGCGCAGCGCCCACTCTGCAAGACGATGGTCGCGGCAATCGCGCGCCCGTCGACGAGGATGCGGTTGATCGCGGCCTTTTCTTCCGCGGCTAGGCCGCCGACTGCTGCCGCTATAAAGCGTCGAAGACGCTGGTGATCGGCGGTGGCGGTACCGGCTCGTCCCTTCCAGCCGCTCGCTTCGAGTGCGAGAAAATCGTCGAGCGCTCTGCCGACGGCAGTTGCCTCGGTGGTCGCGGTGATCAAGACGGCGCCGATCTCGGCCAAGCGTCGCCACCGGCGCCGGAGTTCCTTTTGCTGGTGTCGGCCTATCGCACGTTTGAGGTAGAGCGACCGCTCGTCCCCGGGCGCCAGTAGCGCCCGCTGGTGGCGATTGAAGTCGGCGACAGGCATCTGCGCACGCCGCAGAATTGGGGCAAGCGCCGCGGCGAAGGGACCGTCCTCCGGCAGGAAGGGCAGCAACACCAATCCCGGTAACGTCGCAGCGCCGGCGAGATGAGCAAAGAAAGCGGCGATGACCGGTTCCGCCGCTTCACGTTCGACGAGCGGCACACCAAGCGGGCCATAGGGGTGGGTCAGGCCGAGCAGAACCGGAAGCTTAAAACCGTATCGGCGGTTTACTATTCGGCCTGGGAACAGACCGAGAAGCCGGCGCGAATCCGTGCCCGACCATACCAGCACGGCGCCGGCGTCACCTCCGAAGACGGGCGCGGCTGCAAGCAGGAAAGCGGGCTCGTAGAAGACGTTCGGTTCAAGCGCGTTTGCGGCGAGTTCGCGCCATTCGGCGGCGATCGGCTCCAGCTCGGCCAGTGCGCGCCATTCGACCGTGAAGGAATTGGCCGCATAGCGATCCGCAAGCGTAGCGCGGCGGGCCTTAGCGATCGCGCCGGCGGCATCTTCGAGCGTGACAGCAGACGCCAGATCGGCCGCGACTCTGATCGTCATGGCCGCGCCCTAGGTGTTTTTTGGGCCGCCGAAAACAAAGCAGTGGAACCCTAAGCGATATTTGGCGACCGCGAACAGACTGGCGGATTCGAACACCAGCGCGACTGAGCTTGCTATCGCGGCGCCGGCGAGCCCGATCCGGGGAATGAGCACGACGCACAGCACCAGATCGAGTGCGAACGAAGCTCCGTAGACCAGCGCGCAGGAGCGCCGCTCACCGAGCATGTTGAGGAGCCGTTCGGCCGGACCGACCGAGGCGCGCGCCAACAGGCCGATAGCGATAATGAACATGAGATAATAGCCGGAAACAAAGTCAGCGCCGTACAAGCGCAGCAGAGGCCGCCCAAACACAAGCAACAGAACGATCGCGGCGAGCGACGGCCAAAATGTCAGCCGCACCGACTGCTTCACAAAGGCGGTGAGCCGCTGTCGCTCGCCGGTGACATGGTATTCGGCGAACTTGTGCGCGATTGTCTGCGCCACCGAGTAGTAGATGAAAGCAACCAAAGCGAGCGTCTTGACCGCGGCATAGTAGATCGCGACCTCGTTCGCCGGACGGAACTGCTGAAGGATGATGACGTCGGAATAGCTGAGCAGGAGATAGAACGCCTCAACGACAAAGATCGGCGCTGAAACTGCGAGCCAGGCGCGGGGTTCATAAGCGCGCGGTCCGCTCTCGACGACCCCGGCGAGTCTGCGATTGAGGATTGCGAGTTGCCCGGCACCGACGCTTAAGAGCGTAATGACGCCCACGATCGTCGCGGTCACAGCGTCCGTCGGCAAGCCGAACGCATAGGCAAGACCCATCAGCACCAGCAGCATGAGCTGGCGCAGCACATAGACCGGCGAAAGTCCGAGATTGACCCAGTTATACGAGCGCGCAATGCCGCCCTGCACCTGCCAGAGCGCGAACATCGCCACCATCGGGCAGGACAGATAAAGCGGAACGACCGTCGCCGGATCGAGATGCGGCGACAGCAGCGCGACGGCAATGGCGCCCGCGCCTGCGACGACGATCGAGATGAGCAGGGCCATCCAGCGGCTGCCGCGGAGAAAGCCGCGCAGCAGCGCGAATTTCTTGTGTTCGGTGTATTCGGGGATCAGCCGCTGCGCAGCCGAGGCCAGTCCAAGGTCGGCCATGCCGCCAACCAACAACACCCACGTCCAAGCGTAGATGTAGATGCCGAATTCGAAGCTGCCCATCCAGCGGGCGAGCAGAATCTGCGAGATGAACGCGATCGCCGCGCTAGCCACGCGGATGATGAACGCTGCACCCGCGAGGCGCCGCACCAGCGAGGAGTCGCTGCCGTCGGCAAAAAGGGCGTAGCCCCGCGCTACCGCCGAATTAATTTCTTCGCCCCACGGGACCGAAGACGACAGCCGCCAGGAGCTACGCCAATAAATGCGCGAAGAAATACGCCAGGACGAGCGCCAAACCGAACGCGGCGCGTGCTCGGAACCGATCGATGCCACAAGAACCTCTGCGCCGCCGGGAGCATGACCTGGGCGACGCGGCGATCGTTAGCAAGGAACCGTTAACATTCAGTTGGAAGAAATTAACAATTACACAAGCAATTGAGGCGGCGGAGTCCGATGGCGGCAAGCCCTGTGATCAATCGGTGCTCAGTAATCCTTCAGCAGCCGCTCGATGTAATCGAGTTCCTCCTGCGGGCGCAGGATGTCGCCGAAGCGGCGGCGTAGCTCCTCGATGATGCGGCGGGCGCGCTGCACGTCGATCTCGCCCGGCACTTTCACGGTGACATCGTCGCCGTAGTCGCGCCCGCGCAGCGGCCGGCCGAGCGGGTCAGTATCGCGTTGCGCCCGCGGTAGTCCGAGGCGGCCGTTCTGACCGGGACCCGGCCCCTGGCCCATTTGCTGCTGCATCGATTGCGCGAGCCCCTGCGCGCCCTTGCGGAGCGCCTCGAGGGCGCGGCCCTGCGAGTCGACGGCACCTTCGGCATTGCCGTCGCCGAGATCGCCCTCGGCTTCGCCCATGGCTTCGCCGGCGCGGCCAAGCTGATTCATGCCGTTCTCGCCCTGCTGGCCTTGCTGGCCCTGGCCGCGACCACGGTTCTTCAGGTCTTGCAACAGCTTGTTGAGGCGGTCGCGCAGGGCCTGCTGATTCTGCCGCAGCTCGTCCATTGACTGGCCTTGTTGTCCCGGTTGTCCCGGCTGCCCCTGTTTTCCCTGCTGACCGCGCTGGCCGTTTTGGCGGCGCTGATCCTGGCCCTGACGATAGGTGCGGTCGCGCAATTCCTGCTGCTGATGAATCATGTCGCCGAGATCGTCGAGCTCGGACATCATGTCGCCGAGGTCGTCGCCGTTCATATCCGGCGTCGCCATCTGCAGATTTTCCATCATCTGCTCCAGCTGCTGCAACAGCTGACGCGCGGCGTCCTTGGCGCCGTTGCGCGCCAGGTTCTCGAGCCGGTCGAGCATGCTCTTTAGATCTTGCGAGCGCAGCGTGCGCGTATTGCGGTCGAGCGGACGGGCGAGCTGCTGCTTGTTTTTCAGTTGCTCCTGCATCGCCTGCAAATAGCGATCCATCGCAGCGCGCAACTGATCCATCAGCTGCTTGATTTCCTGATCCGTCGCGCCGCGTTCAAGCGCCTGGCGCAGCGCCTCTTCGGCATTACGCAAACCGGCCTGGGCGTCGGACATGTTGCCGTCCTCAATGCCGACCGCCATCTGCCACAGCCGCGCCGTCACGTCGCGCAGGTCGTCATCGGTCTTGGCGCGAACCAGCGACCAGAAGATCGAGCGAAGGCCCAGATAAATTCCGGCGTCGGGCGTGAACTTTTCCGGCGCCATGGCGAGCGCATCGAGCGCCGTGATGACCTGCGCACGGGCGCCGGCATCGAGCGCCAGATTACGGCGCTGCTCGACCAGAGCCCGCGCCAACGGCTTGGCGAAGACGCGCTCGGGCAGCCGGAAGGCAAACGGCTCGCTCTTGCCCTCGTTGCCGCCTTCGTCGCGGGCAACAAGCGTCATCACCACTTCGGCGCCGGCCCAGGGATGATCGGTCAGATCCTTGATAGTCTGACCGACGCCGGTCCTGGTGCGCGCCTGTGGCAGGACCAACGCGAAATCGGGCGGCCCGTACAGCGGACGCGCGGCGTCGCCGGTCGTCCCCGGCCCGGCTTTGCGCACAAACGTCGCCTGCGCTTCGGTTGCTCCATAGTCGTCTTCGATCCGGTAGGACAACAGCAGCGAGCCGCGATTTTGCTGCTCAGGATCCTTGGCGAGCGCAATGGTCGGCGGTTTGTCGGGAATGGCGTTGAACGCCCAAGTCAGATCATCACCCGCTCCGCGCAGCGTTGCAGTGCCGGTAGCCGCGATCTTGAACCGATATTCCTGGGCGTTGGCGGGTGCGTGGACGTCCTCCTGGGCAGGGGTGACCCCGCCGTTGCTGGACACTTCGAGATTGAGCTTGCCGGTCGCGCGCACGATCAGCGTACTGCCGGCTGGAACGGAGACCAGTTCACCGGTCTCACTGATCTGCCGCGGCGTCTCGCCGGGATGTATGCCGGCAAGAATAATCGGCGGTTTGCCGGTATAGCCGGGTGGCGTCACCCAAGCGTCGACGCGGAAATTCGCCGGGAGCACCACGCCCTGCCAGTCGAACGCTGCGGCGACGCGTTTCCAGTGTTCGCCGCCGGCCGCGATGAAGGTGGCGATCGCGGCGACAAGCACGAGACCGCGCAACGCATAAGGATCGCGCGCCGCAATGCGCGGCGAGGGCCAGCCGGCCTTGAAGGCGCGGGCCGCTGCGAGCGTGCGTTCGACGTGGGCACGCCACAGCGCCAGCGAGTAAGGGTCTTGCGGGGTGACTACGAGTTCATCAGCAATGGTCGTCGCCGGGCGATGACGCAGGCCGCTCCGGCGATCGAGCCGGCTCAAGGCATCGCCGGCAGCGGGTATGCGAAGGCGGGCGAACGGAACGAGCGCCGCCAACGCCAGCAGTGCAAACACGACCATACCGGCGGCGCGACCGAGCGGCGGCAGCCAGAGCCAGAGGCCAAGCCAGGAAACCGTCAGGAACATACCGAAGACCGTCGCGAGCGTCGCCAGTGCCGGCCACAGCCGCTCCCAGAAAATCGTCCAGCGGGCGCGCCGCAATGCGCTGGCGAGTTGCGATCGGGCTACCGGCTCTGTGCTCCGATGCGACGGCGCAGGGTGGCTCGAAGGTGTATCCGTCACCTAAGTCTCCGCGGAGAAAACTCCGCATGACAACACGTTAGCAAGAGGGCGGGTTCAAGGCGCCCCGACCGTCAGGAAGCCGTGCCATGCAAAATATCACAAGCAAAATTAGAGCCAGCTCACAGCCACGCCGGCAGGCGATCGAGTGCAATCAGTTCCTCAGCACTCACGCGGGGCCGGACCAAGGCCCATTCGCCAGCTTTGACAAGGACTTCCGGGACCAGCGCGCGGGTATTGTAAGTTCCCGCCTCGACCGCGCCGTAGGCGCCGGCGGTCATGACGGCGAGGAGATCGCCAGGTTTCGGCTCGACCATGGACCGATCGAGTGCAAGGAAATCGCCTGATTCGCAGACCGGCCCGACCACATCGGCAATGATTCTGGGCGCGCCGATCGCTGGCTCCCGGACCGGCCGGATATCGTGATGGGCGTCATAAAGGGTCGGGCGCACCAGATCGTTCATGCCGGCGTCGACAATGACGAAGGTCTTCGCCTCGCCGCGCTTCACGTAGAGTACCCGCGTGACCAGGATGCCGGCGTTGCCGACGATGAGGCGGCCGGGTTCGAAGATGAGCTGGCAGTCGAGGTCGCGCGTTGCCCGCTTGACGACGGCCGCGTAGGCATCGGGATCGGGCGGCGGCTCATTGTCTTCGCGGTAGGGAATACCCAACCCGCCGCCGAGGTCGACGTGCCTGATGATATGACCGTCGGCGCGCAGTTGGCGCACGAAATCCGCCAACAGCGCGAAGGCATCGTGGAACGGATCAAGCTCGATGATCTGGCTGCCGATGTGCATGTCGACGCCGGCGACACGCACGCCTTCGAGCTTGGCGGCGCGGGTGTAAACCTCGCGCGCGCGGCTGATCGGGATGCCGAATTTGTTCTCGGCCTTGCCGGTGGCGATCTTGGCGTGAGTCTTGGAATCGACGTCGGGATTGACGCGGATCGAAATGTCGGCGGGTCGGCCTTTGCTGGCCGCGATCTCGGCGAGGAGTTCCAGTTCCGCTTCGGATTCGACGTTGACGCAGAGGATGCGTTGTTCGACCGCGAGCGCAAGCTCATGTGCTGTCTTGCCGACGCCGGAGAACATGATCTTGTCCGGCGGGATGCCGGCGGCGCGGGCGCGCAACAATTCGCCCTCGGAAACAACGTCGGCGCCGGCGCCAAGCCGCGACAGCGTCGTGATCACGGCTTGATTGGAATTCGCCTTCATCGCGTAGCAGACCAGCGCATCGACATCGGCGAAGGCGCCCGCGAACACGCGATAGTGCCGCTCAAGCGTCGCGGTCGAATAGCAATAGAACGGCGTGCCGACGGCCTCCGCCAGCACGTTAAGATCAACGGCCTCGGCGTGCAGCACGCCGTTGCGATAGTCGAAGTGATGCATGGCCCGTGTTTAGAGCATGAGCCGGAAAATGCCAGCCCGCAGGGTTCTCACGTCATTGTCGTGAGCGGCACGAAGAAGGCTGCGCGTCGGGCAACTATTGCAGGAGAGGGTCGAGCAGGAATGATTTCTTCTGACCGGGCGGAGCGACCGGATTGCCTGCGGTGTCGAAGCCGTTTTTCTGCGCGGTTTGCTGTGCCGTTGGGCCAGTCCCGCCCGCTGTGCCAGTCGGCGACGGCCCGGCCGGCGGCGTCGCGTCGGTCGTCGGTGCCGGTGTAGAACCCGGCGGGGGAAGCGGCGGCCCGTTGCGCCCACAAGCCGCGAGCGTCAACGCGGCCACCACGAGCACGGGAAGCGCCAAAGCAACACTCAAGCGATCAAAGACCAAAAAACGCTCCCCCAGAGGCTCCCGCCACACGGCGTAGAATAGCAGATCGCACCGCCGCGGCGAGATTTTGGCAATAACACCTTGCCAGCGCGTTTACCGCCGTTGCCGCCGCAATTTAGGCGTTACTTTTGAGCCGCTTAAGCCAGCGCTTGGCCTGCACGCGGACACTGTTCGGAGCGGTGCCGCCATAGACCTTCCGGCTTTTCACCGAAGCGTCGACCGAAAGCACGCCAAAGACCGCTTTGGTGATGCGCGGCTCGATCGCCTGCATGGCCGCGAGCGGCAATTTCTCGAGCGAGACGCCGGACGCGGCCGCTTTGGCCACGATCTGGCCGGTCACGTGGTGAGCCTCGCGAAACGGCAGCTTGAGTGTCCGCGTCAGCCAGTCGGCAAGATCGGTGGCGGTGGCAAAACCGTCGCCGGCCGCTTGCCGCATGCGCGCCACGTCGGGCTTCATGTCGCGCACCATGCCGGTCATGGCGTTGATCGAAAGAAGCAAGCGCCTCGAGCGCATCGATCGCGCCCTCTTTGTCCTCCTGCATATCCTTCTGATAGGCGAGCGGCAGCCCCTTCATCACCATCATGAGCGCCGTGAGCGCGCCGACGATACGGCCCGCCCGGGCGCGAACGAGTTCCGCCGCATCGGGATTGCGCTTCTGCGGCATGATCGAGGAGCCGGTGGTGAACTTATCCGAGAGTTGGATCAGACCGGCAAGCGGCGACGACCACAGCACAATCTCTTCAGCAAACCGCGACAGGTGCACCGCGGCAATCGCGCACGCCGCCAATGTCTCAAGGACGAAATCGCGATCGGCGACGGCATCAAGCGAGTTTGCCGTGGGGCGCGAAAAGCCGAGTGCCTTGGCCGTCATTGACCGATCGATCGGAAACGACGTGCCGGCAAGCGCAGCAGCGCCGAGCGGGCTTTCGTTGAGCCGCGTCCGCGCATCGGCGAAGCGGCCGCGGTCGCGCGCCGCCATCTCCACATAGGCCAGGAGGTGATGGCCGAAGGTCACCGGCTGCGCGGTTTGCAGGTGCGTGAAACCCGGCATCACGGTCGCCGCATGTTCGAGCGCCTTCTCGGCGAGCGCGCGCTGATAAGCGGCGAGCGCGGCATCGATGCCGTCGATTGCATCGCGCACGAACAGCCGGAAGTCGGTCGCGACCTGATCGTTGCGCGAGCGCGCCGTGTGCAGCCGGCCGGCGGCCGGACCGACCAATTCGCCGAGCCGGCTCTCGACATTCATATGAATGTCCTCCAGCGCGCGTTTGAACTTGAATTTGCCCGCTTCGATCTCTGACAGGATCGTGTCTAGACCGTGAGCGATCCGCTTTGCATCCTGCGCCGTGATAATGCCGGTTTTGGCCAACATTGCCGCATGGGCCTTGCTTGCGGCGATGTCCTGCCGGTAGAGGTGGCGGTCGACATCGATCGAGGCGTTGATCTCCTCCATGAGGGGATCGGGATCCGAACCGAACCGTCCACCCCACATTTTGTTGCTCATAATGCGTCCGCCGAGGTCTTCTTAATGTCCGAGCAATCCGCCCCGCCGCATCGTATTGGGCGCCGCTACCGGGGGCTTGCAGTCGTGGCGGCGATCGTAATCCTCGCCATCCTGGCGGGGGTATACGGGATGGAACGCCTGCGAAGCAATCCGGCGGCTGCGGCGTGCGAGCCGGCGGTTAAGACCGCCGACCGGATCGCGCCGCTGGCGCACGGCGAAGTCGCGGCGCTGGCGGTGGCGCGCACGCCGTTTCGCGTCCCCGATCTGACCTTTAAGGACGCCGAAGGCCACGAGCGAAAGCTTGCGGATTGGCGCGGCCGCACCGTTCTCCTCAATCTCTGGGCCACCTGGTGCGTGCCGTGCCGCAAGGAGATGCCGGCGCTGGACGCGCTGCAGGCCGATCTCGGCGGCCCGGGCTTCGAGGTCGTCGCCGTCAACATCGATACCCGCGATGCCGAGAAGCCGCTCACCTTCCTGAAAGAAACCGGCGTCAAGCACCTCAGCTACTATTCCGATCAGAGCGCCAAGGTGTTTCAGGACCTGAAAAGTGCCGGCAAGGCCTTCGGCATGCCGACGACGCTGATCGTCGACCGTTCGGGCTGCGAGATCGGAGAAATGGCGGGTCCCGCCGAGTGGGCGAGCGCGGATGGTGTCAAGCTTGTGAGCGCCGCTATCAGTAACCCGGATTGAGCGGAGCGAAATCCGGGCAACACCCTACGCACTGACGTCGAGATTCGTTCCCAGGCCGGTCGCAACGTTGGCGAGCGGGTTGAAATTCTGCTGCGCGGCATCGACCAATTGCGCAACCGACGATCCACTGTCCGGATTCGACTGTGCCAGCAATGCGGCCGCTGCGAGCTGCATTTGGCCGACCTGAGCCGCGAGCACTGCAGAAATGAGACTCATCCCACCCATGATGCGCGCCATAGTGCCACAAACATCGGCCGGTGTCGCACGCAAGCGGCGGCTAGAGTTTACGGCGCATTAACGCTGCGGCTGGAGCCAGGCGCAGGTTCACCCGCCATAGAGCTTGTGCGGCAGCAGAGTCGCGAGCGCGGGCAGAAACCATAGCGCTACCAGCATGGCGAGCTGGATGACCACATAGGGAATGATACCGACGTAGATGTCGCGCGTCGTCACCTCCGGCGGCGCCACGCCGCGCAGATAAAACAAGGTCGGCCCGAGCGGCGGATGCATGTAGGACGTCTGCAAATTCACCGCCATCATGATGCCCAGCCAAATCGGGTCGATGCCCGGCATTTTGAGCAGCACCGGCGCCACGATCGGCACCACCACGAAGATGATCTCGAATGCGTCCATGACGAAACCGAGCACGAACAGTGCGATCATGACCGCAAGCGTCGCGCCGCCGGCGCCGCCCGGCAAATTGGTCAGCACGCGCTCGATCAGCACGTCGCCGCCGAGACCGCGGAACACCAGGCTGAACAGCGTCGCGCCGATCAGGATCAAAAAAATCATGCTGGTGATTTCCGTCGTACGCGCCATCACCGGCATCAGCAGGCCGGCCGCTCCGGATTTGCGCGCAGCGAGCAGGATGGCGCCGACGGCGCCGACCGAGGCCGCTTCGGTCGGCGTCGCAACGCCGCCGAGAATGGAGCCGAGCACGGCGAGGATCAGCAAAAGCGGCGCCATCAAAACCGCGACAAGCCGGCGCGCCAGGGCGAAACCATGCGGGGCGGCTTTGTCCGGCGCGATCGCGGGCGATCGCTTCGGGAAAAACATCGCCACGGCAATCAAATAAAGAATGTAGAGCAGAACCAGCGCAAAGCCCGGAATGACGGCGCCGGCGAACAGATCGGCCACCGAGATCGTCTGGGGTGCGTAATTGCCCTTGGACAATTGCGCGGCCTGATACGAGTTGCTGAGCTGGTCGCCGAGCAGGATCAGCACGGTCGCCGGCGGGAAAATCTGCGCCAGCGTCGCGGTGGCGGCGACCGTGCCCGCGGCCAGCGCTTTGTCGTAGCCGTGGCGCAGCATGGTCGGCAGCACGATCAGTCCCATCGTCACCGTGGTCGCGCCGACGATCCCCTTGGCCGCCGCCAAGAGCACGCCGACGATGGTGACCGCGATGCCAAGCCCGCCGGGCAACGAGCCAAATAGACGGCCCATGGTTTCCAGGAGCTCCTCGGCGATGTGCGAGCGCTCCAGCATCACTCCCATGAAAACAAACAGCGGGATCGCCAGCAGCACCTCATTGTTCATGATGCCGAAAATGCGCTGCGGCAGTGCGCCGAGGAGGGAGAGATCCATCGCCCCCGCGGCCGCGCCGATCGCCGCAAAGATGAGCGACACACCGCCGAGCGTGAGCGCCACCGGGTAGCCGAACAGCAGCGCCGCGCAGACCGCGACCACCATCGCGATGGCGAGCGCCTCGCCCACGGCTCGACCTCGCCCTAACCTGCCCCGCGAGCGGGGAAGGGCCGGCGTGGAGGCAGGGAGGGCGCGATGAGAACAAGCCCCGCCCGGATCGCCTGCGCCATACCCTGCAGGCCAATGAGAACGGCAAACAGCGGGATCAGCGTCTTGAGCAGATAAACCAACGGCAAGCCGCTTGCCTCGCGCGAGTGTTCGAGGATTTCCCACGAACGCGCGGCGTAAGGAATCGACAGCATCGCCAGTACGACCGCAAAGGGGATGAGGAAGATAAGCGCGCCGCCGAGATCAACGAGCGCCCGCGTCCGCGGCTTCGCCGGCGCATAGAAAATGTCGACGCGCACATGACCGCCGATTTGCAGCACCCACGCGGCGGCCAGGAGAAACAGCGCCGCCTGAGCGTAGAGCACCGATTCCTGAACGGCGATCGAGCCGATGCCGAACACATAACGCATCACCACCGTCGCGAACTCGGCGAGGACAACGAACAGCGAGCACCACGCCGCCGCGCGGCCGATGGCGGCATCCACGCGATCGATAATGTCGGCGATACGGTTGAACGGAATCGGCATTGTCTCCGGGCCGGCTGTTCGATGTGACATCGTGCTTCGCCGCACTATAATGCTCATTCGCGAAAGCGGATATGGAGCCGCGGCAATGACGCACGACGACGACCATCACGATCACGGCTCGGAACTGTCGGAGATGCAGCTGCGGGTGCGGGCGATCGAGACTGTGCTCGCCGAAAAGGGTTACATCGACCCCGCCGCGCTCGACGCGATCGTCGAGGCCTACGAGACCAAAGTCGGTCCGCACACCGGCGCTCGCGTCGTCGCCAGAGCCTGGAGCGATCCGAAGTTCAAGCACGCCCTGATCGAGGATGCGACCAAAGCGATATTGTCGTTCGGATTGCTCAACCGCGTCGGCGATCATCTCATTGCGGTCGAGAATACGCCGAAGCTGCACAACATGATCGTGTGCACGCTGTGCTCCTGCTATCCGTGGGAAGTGCTCGGGCTGCCGCCGGTCTGGTACAAATCGGCGCCGTATCGCGCGCGCGCGGTCAACGATCCGCGCGGCGTGCTGGCCGATTTCGGCGTCAGCCTTCCGGCGGACCTGCAAATCCGGGTGTGGGATTCGACCGCGGAGACGCGTTTCATCGTGTTGCCGATGCGGCCGCCGGGCACCGAAGGCTGGAGTGAAGAAAAACTTGCGGCGCTGGTGACGCGCGACAGCATGATCGGCACCGGGCTACCAAAAAATCCCGCACGAGGTTTCGTGATGGACGGCATTCACGACATGGGCGGCATGCACGGCTTTGGCAAAGTCGAGCCCGAGGCCAACGAGCCGGTGTTCCACGCAGAATGGGAAGGCCGCGTCTTCGCGCTCACCCGCGCCATCAGCTACACCGGCGCCTGGCCGATCGATCGGTCGCGTTTCGCGCAGGAGAAGCTGCCGCCGGACGTTTATCTATCGGTCTCCTATTACAAACGATGGGAACTGGGGCTGGAAAGTAATCTTGCCGCGCTTGGCCTTGCGGGCGCCGACGAGATAGCCGCCGGTCATGCGCTGCGCCCCGCCAAGGCGCTCGAGCGCAAGCTCAGCAGCACCGAGGTGCCGAACTCGCTCACCCGTGGCACCTTTGAGCGGCCGGCAAGCGCCCCGGCCAGCTTCAAGCCCGGTGACCGCGTGCGGACGAAAAATATTCATCCGGCGACGCATACGCGGCTGCCGCGCTATGCCCGCGGCCGCGTCGGCGTGATCGAAGCGGTGCGCGGCTGTCACGTCTTTCCCGATACGGTCGCGGTCGGCGCGGGTGAGAACCCGCAATGGCTCTACACAGTGCTGTTCGATGGCCGAGAACTGTGGGGCGACGCGACTGACCCGACGCTGAAGGTATCGATCGAGGCGTTCGAGCCGTATTTGGAGGCGCGTAGCGTGCGCGACGACGCCGCCACGCACCGTGCGACGCAGTCGGTGCCGGCCATTCCGCGCAACGACGAGGGCCCGGTGTTTCGCGAGCCGTGGGAAGCGCAAGCCTTTGCGCTCACCGTCTCGCTGCATGAACGCGGCGTATTTAGCTGGAGCGAATGGGCCGCCACGCTCGGCGAAGAAATCAAAAAAGCGCAGGCGGCCGGCGATCCCGATACCGGCGAGACCTATTATCGGCACTGGCTCGCGGCGCTCGAACGCATCCTCGCGAACAAAGGACTGGCCGACCCGCAGACGCTCGCGCGCACCCGCGACGCCTGGCAGCGCGCGTGCGAGCGCACCCCGCACGGTGCGCCGATCGAGCTACGTCCGGGCGACTTTCGCGGCTGAGGGCCAGACCGGCGGGTGGGTGCCGAGCGGCACTGACGGCCGGGTCCATGCCGCAGGCGTCTCCGACAATTGCGCCGCATGGCGCACACTGCGCATCTTGCCGAAGGGCGATTGACTGGTCTCCATCAGATCCGCCACATCGTCGCGCGATGGCAACGGACAGGAAAAGCCGTCGTCGAGGCGACCCAAATTCCAGATCCAGCGTCCGGTCGCCGCAAGTGACACCCGCACCAGCCAGCTCCCGCCTTCGTGCGCCTGCCGGATGCGCGCCATGATGGCGCCGAATGCCAACAAATACCCGGAGGCATGATCGAGCGCCTGGCACGGCAATTCCTTCGGACCTTCGACGCCGGCGGCGCGCGCTTCGGCGGCATTAAGGCCGGTCGCTGTCTGCACCAGTGAGTCGAAACCGCGGCGCGATGCCCAAGGTCCGGCATCGCCATAGGCAGACAAAGAGACATAGACGATGCCGGGACGCAGTGCCGCCACGTCCTCAGGACTGAAACCGCGTGCGGTCAGCGCGCCCGGCCGAAACCCCTGCAGGAAAATGTCGGCATCCTTGACGAGATTCTCCAAGACCGCCCGGCCGTCGGGCGTGGTGATATCGGCGTAAGCGGAAAGCTTGCCGCGCCCGGTGTCCTTTACCAGCCAGTCGACGAACGGCAGACCAAGCGCGGAAATCAGCATCACGTCGGCACCGTGAGCGGCGAGCACGCGGCCCGCAACCGGGCCGGCGATGATGCGCGTCAGGTCAAGCACGCGAACACCGGACAGCGGCCGCGGCCCGCTCGGCAATTGCCGCGACGGCGCTTCGCCGATCTTTTCGATCCGCACCACGGGCATGGCGGCGACCGCTGCTGCGTGCGGATGCTGCGCCCACTGCTCCGGCGTGCGCATCGCGGCCACGACGCAGCCGTGCTGGTAGGCCTCCGTCTCGAACGCGACGGCCTCCCACTTATTCAGTGCCGCCTCGATGGCCTCCCGTGTCGGCGCGCAGCCGAGCAGCTTGAGCACCGCCTCGCGGTGGTGCGCGAAATTCATGTGCAGCCGCACAAAGCCGCCATCGCCGGTGCGGTAGGCGCGAAACAGCGGATCGCTGTAACTCGCCGGCGCCTGACCGTCGATGGTCAGATAGTGCTCGCTGCGGAACTCGATCGCGGCGTGGCGCATATCGACGCCAACGCGCTGGCGCGCTGCACCGGCATCGTGGCGCAACTCGGCGGCGGCGAGAGCCACCGCGGCAATGCTTGCCTGCGCCGCCGCGCCCACGCGAAAGGACGACGGCAGCGCCGGTTCGCGGCCGGACAGTTCCAGATAGTCGAGCGCGGCGGCATCGGCGCCGGCGAGCCGCCAGAGGTCGGCGACGATGTCGATGGGCGGGAGAATTTTGGTCACGGCGTCACGGTGTTGTTTCGGCGCGCCCGGCCGATGCCTTGTCGCCCCGGTGAAAAATTGTCAGGTTGCGCGGACAGTTTCAATAAAAGGGAGGAGACCATGATCCGGGGAGCTTTGTGTGCAATCGCCGCCATACTTGCGGCTTGCGGGGTGAGCCACGCCAGCGAAATCCACCGGGTCGTGACCGGCCTCGATGCCAATGACCGGTCGACCACGTTAGTCGACAATGTCGAGACGCTCCGCTCCGGAGCATCCGGCATCCCGTCATTCAATCTCTGGATAACGGACTCCGCTCCGCCCAGCCTGTCGTTCAAAGAGGACATGGGACTCAGAAAGATCGGCCTCACCCCACCGGAAAACGGCACGTCGTTTCGCGTCATCGAATTTCCGCCAGTCAATGACGCCGCAGTCGCGAAAATGGACCCCAATTTCATGATGAAAATCGTCGGCGACAAGGCGCCGGCGCGCGGCGTTGCGGTGAGTAATCCCTTGATGCACCGGACCCGCACCCTCGACTACGCCATTATCATGTCCGGCGAGATCGACATGATGCTCGACGACAAGACCGTTCACCTCAAGGCCGGCGACGTCGTCGTGCAGCAGGCGACGAACCACGCCTGGCTCAATCACGGCACCGAACCATGCCGCGTCATCTTTATATTGATGGACTCCAAGCAGCCGTAAGACGCAACGCAGCGCGATCAAGGCATCGCAAAAGATCAAAGCATCCCCAACAGATGCGGCAGCCACAATGAAATTGCGGGGATGTAGGTCACCATGACCAGAAAGATCAGCATGGTCGCGAGCCATGGCAACACCGCCACCGTCAGTTCGGCGATGCCCATGCCGGTGATGCCGGAGGCGACGTAGAGGTTCAGTCCGACCGGCGGGTGGCAAAGGCCGACTTCCATATTGACCACCATCAGGATGCCGAGGTGTACGGCGTTGACGCCCAGCGCGGCCGCCATCGGAAACAGGATTGGCGCCATGATGAGGACGATCGCGGCCGGATCCATGAAGTTGCCGGCCGCCAGCAGCACGATGTTGGTGACGAGGAGAAACACCACGGTGCCGAAACCCTGCGCGGTCATCCATCCGGCCATGGATTGCGGGATTTGCTCGGAGGTCAAAAGCCAGGAGAACACTGCGGCGTTGGTGATGATGTAGAGGATCATCGCGCTCATTGACGCCGCTTTGAGCAACACCGCGGGCACTTCGCGAACCTTCAAGTCCCTTGTAGACAAACACCGCGATGACGAACGCGTAGACGGCCGCCACGGCGGCGGCTTCGGTCGGCGTGAACAGGCCCGAATAGATACCGCCGAGCACCAAAACGATGAGGAACAAGCCCCAAAAGCTTTCGCGGAACGCGCGCCAGCATTGCGACCAGTTCACGCGCTGCATGCGCGGATAGTCGTTGCGCCAGGCGCGAAACCACGTCGTCGCACCGAGCATCGTCGCCAGGATCAGGCCGGGCACGACGCCGGCCATGAACAACTGACCGACCGAGGCGGAATCGACGACGGCGCCGTCCGGTCCGTGCGGCTGCATGCCGCTGGTCGCCACCGCGTAAATGACCAGGTTGATCGAGGGCGGGAACAGAATGCCGAGCGCGCCGGAGGTGGTGATCACCCCGGCGCCGAAGCGCGGCGGATAGCCGTTTTGCAAGAGCGCCGGCAACATGATCGAGCCGATACCGACCACCGTCGCCACCGAGGAGCCGGAGATCGCGGCAAACAGGGCGCAGGCGACGACGCCGGCCAAGCCGAGGCCGCCATACCAATGCCCGATCAGCGAGGTGGCGAAATCGATCATGCGGCGGGCGACGCCGCCGGTGGTGAGAAAATTTCCAGCCAGGATGAAGAACGGGATCGCCATGATCTCGAACCGGTCAAGGCTGGTAAACAGCTTCAAGCCGACCATCTTCGGATCGACATCGGAGAGGATGAACAAATAGGTGAGGACCGAGAGGCCGAGCGCAATCGAGATCGGCATGCCGGTCGCCATCAAGGCGATCAGCAGCGCGAACAAGAGTTCGGCGCGCACGGTGTGCGACAGCTCGATGATATGGAGCCGGGCGGCGAAGCAAATCAGCGCAAGCGCAATCGGAATGACCACGATGAGCGTCGCGGTAATGGCCGAACTGAGCGCCCGCGGCGCCGCCGACTTATCCGTCTGCGACAGGCTGATCATTCCGCGGCCTCGCCGACCAGGGTGTCTGCGTGCGGCGCCTCGTACTCGAGGCCAAGCGCCTGATGCGGTTCGCTGCCGGTGCGCAGGAAACGCCACATCACTTGCAGGAAGCGGTAGCACATCAGATAGGAGCCGAGCGGAATGCACAGATAGATGATCCAGCTCGGCCATTCGAGTTCCGGCGAGACCTGGTCCGGATCGAGATCGTGGACGTAGACAGCACCGAGCGTGCCGATGACGCCGGTAAAAAGCGCGCCGCAAATGAGCGCGAACACAATCACCGGCCGGCGCGTCGCCGGCGTCAATCGTTTGACCAAGATGTCGACGCCGACGTGGATGCCGGTGCGCACACCAAGCGCGGCGCCGAATTTTGCCATCCACACGAACATGTAGGTGGCAAGCTCTTGCGCCCAGGACAGATCGATCGCGGCCAGCGAGCGGTAGACCCAGTCAGCGGCATTGGCGAGAACAACAAACCCGTGCGTCGACGCCCAGCGGGTCAGCTCGGCCGAATTGCTGGCGCCATAACGATGGACGACCGCAACGAAAGTCACGATGGTCGCCGCCGCGATGAGCGAAGCGATAATCCACTCTTCGAGCCGGTCAAGGATCCGATTGAGCACCGCCTCGGCCCCGTACGCTAACGCTACCGACGAAAGCGGTCCAGCGGTTCAGGATTGTGGCGGTGTGAAACCCGAAGCCTTGTAAATCCGCTCGATGAAATCCTTGCCGAAACGGGCCTGCATTTCCGTGTGCACCGGCATCAGTTTAGCGATCCAGGCCTTCCGCTCGGCTTCGGTCAATACGTGAACCTCGGTCTTGCCGGAAGCTTTGATTTTTTCCATCGCGGCGGCGTTGTCCTTCTCGGCCGTCGCGTTGAAGAACTCAGTCGATTCCTTTACGGCGCGATCGAGTTGTTCGCGCACGTCCGGCGGCAGCGAACTCCAGAACTTCTTGTTGGTCACGAGTGCATACGTGAGCCGGCCGTGGTGCGACACCGTGAGATAACGCTGCACCTCGTAGAATTTCTGCGTCAGGATGTTGGACGGAACGTTGTCCTCGCCGTCGACGACGCCGGTCTGCAACGATTGATAGACCGCCGAGAACGGCAGGATCTGCGGCAGCGCGCCAAGTTCGCGCGCCACCGCTTCGAGCACCTTGCTGCCCTGGATCCGCATCTTCAGGCCGCGAAAATCGTCCGGCATGATCAGCGGTTTGTTGCAGGTGTAAACGTGCGCGCCGTTATCCCAGTAAGCCAGCGGTGACACGCCCTTGGCTTCAAGTTTCTTGTTGAGGTCGGCCATCATCGGGCTCGCCAGCATCTGCCGCGCATGGGCGTCGTCGCTCATCAGAAACGGCAGATCGAAAATGTCGAATTCCTTGACCCCGAGCGGACCGAATTTGGAGATCGACGGCGCCAGGAGCTGCACCGACCCGAGCTGCAACGCTTCAAGCTCCTCCTTGTCCTTATAAAGCGAGGAGTTCGGATAGACTTCGACCTTGACCCGGCCGTTGGTGTACTTCTCGGCCAGCTGCTGGAACAGAATCGCAGCCTTGCCCTTGGGCGCATCTGGCGCCACGACGTGACTGAATTTGATGATGATCGGTTCGTCAGCGAATGCTGGCGTCCCGAACGCAAGTGCGAGGATGGCGGCGGTCGCAATGACAAAGCGTTGCATGGACTTTCCTCCCAGGAGATGACGGCCGGCGGTCACGGGGAACGGGCGAAGCCTAGCGCGCCAACGTTGGTCGTTGTCTGCTATTTTGCAGGATTATCTGCTTTCCGCCTTCGCCTGTCATCCGTCTTTAGTCTGCTGCTTCAATGCAGCGCGGCGGCTACGCGTGGAACAAGCGCGCCCCGATGGCGGATGACGTCGCCGGCAAGCCGATGCGCCGCGCTTACCGCCTGCGCCGCGTCAACGCCCGAAAGCCGCGCCGCGAGATAGCCGGCGTTAAAGCCGTCGCCGGCGGCGGTTTCGTCGACCGGCACCATCACCTCCGGCACCGGTACGAATTCCTGGCACGCCGCCGGCCGCGACCAGTGCGCTGTTTGAGCCGTTCTTGACCACGACTTCACCGATGCCGAACGCTTGCAGCCGCGCCACCGTAGCTTCCGGTGACGGGTCGCCCCACAGAACGGCTTCGTCGTCAAAGGTCGGTAGCGCGATATCGACGCGCTTGAGCGCTTCAATAAAGACAGTGCGGGTGCGGGCCAGATCGCCTTTCCAGCCCGGCGGACGGAAATTGCCGTCGAACGCCACTTTGACCCCCTGCTGGCGCGCGGCTTCCAGGAGGGCGAGAAAACGGCCGATACCGTTATTCGAGTACAGCGACAGCGTGATGCCGGAGAAATAGATCAGCCGCGCCGAAATCAGATTTTGTGCGATCACCATCCAGTCGGGCAGCTCGAACAGGTCGCGGGCCGGCGCGCCGTCCCGCCAGTAACGCAGGCTGCGCTCACCGGATGGCTCGCCATCGACCAGGCGCAATCCCGGCAAACGGCCCGGCACCCGCAGCACCAGGTGCCCCGCGACACCCTCGGCGGCAACAAGCGCCATGATGCTGTCGGAATAGGGATCATCGCCAAGCGCGGTGGCGAACGCGACATCCATTCCGGCGCGGGCGAGATAAATGGCGGTGTTAAACGTATCGCCACCGCACGACAGCGCGAACCTGCCATCAGCGCCGCGCGCCAGTTCAACCAACACTTCGCCAACGCAAACGGCGCGGGCTTTCGGCTCGCTCATGGTGGTTACCCGACTTTCGTTTTTGCGCTGACGCTGCTGGGCCACAGATTACGTCATGGAAAGGAGCAAAGCGACGAGGCAATCCGGAAATCGCTAACGCACGGGATTGCGCAGCGAAGGTTGTCATTGGGCGATCCACTCCGGGCCAAACCCGTCCGTTTGCAAAGTCTCCCCAGCGTAGGGTCGTAATGACCGGGTGACGGCGGGCAAATGTAATGTTATATTATTACACATGACGCACCATCACCACGGCAGCACGTCGCATCCATCGCCGACGATTACGCCTTCGCTCCTGCGCCTGTCAGCATCGCAGCGGATCGCCATCGCCGGGGTACTGATCGCGCTGATCTGGGCCGCTGTGCTGTGGGCCGTTCGCTAGGATCGGCCATGGCAGCGCTGCGCTTCCGCAATCTCACGCTCGGCTACGAGCGCCACCCCGCGGTCCATCATCTCGACGGCGCGGTGGAGACTGGCGCGCTCGTCGCCGTCGTCGGGCCCAATGGCGCCGGCAAGTCGACGCTGTTCAAAGGGATTGTCGGGTTCCTGAAGCCGCTCGCCGGCAGCATCGAGCGCGACGGTCTCGATGCCCACGACATCGCCTACTTGCCGCAAATCGCCGACATCGACCGCTCGTTTCCGATCAGCGTCTACGACATGGTGGCCATGGGGTTATGGCGGCGGAAGGGGCTATTTGGCGGCATCGGCAGCAAGGATCAAGGCGCGATCGAAGCCGCAATCGCAGCCGTTGGGTTGACCGGATTCGAGCAGCGCATCATCGGCACGCTTTCCGGCGGCCAGATGCAGCGCATGCTGTTCGCCCGCCTGCTGCTGCAGGATGCGCGTTTGATCGTCCTCGACGAGCCGTTCACGGCCATCGATGCGAAAACCACGGCCGATCTCCTTGACCTGGTGCGACGCTGGCACGGTGAACAAGCGCACCGTGCTCGCCGCCCTGCACGACATCGATCTGGTGCGAGCAACCTTTCCGCAGAGCCTGCTGCTCGCCCGCGAGCCAGTCGCCTGGGGCGCGACGCGCGAGGTGTTGACGGCGGAGAACCTGAACAAGGCGCGCCGCATGTGCGAGGCGTTCGACGAAGGCAAGCCGCGGCCTGTGTGGTCGAAGCGGCCTGACATCGCGCATGCTCTACACCGCCCTGATCGCTCCGTTTGCCGAATTTGAATTCATGCGCCGCGCGCTCATTGGCTCGCTGGCGCTGGCGCTTGGCGCTCCGCCGGTCGGCGTATTTCTGATGCTGCGGCGGATGAGCCTGATCGGCGATGCGATGGCGCATGCAATCCTGCCGGGCGCGGCGATCGGCTTTCTGCTGGCCGGCCTGAGCCTGTTCGCGATGGCGGGAGGCGGCCTGATCGCCGGCTTCCTCATCGCCTTCGGCGCCGGCCTGATCGCGCGGGCGACGCTGCTCAAGGAGGACGCATCGCTTGCCGCTTTCTTTCTGATCTCGCTTGCGCTTGGCGTCACCATCGTCTCGGCCAAGGGCAACAATGTCGATCTCCTGCATTTTTTGTTCGGCTCCGTGCTCGCGATCGATGATCCGGCGCTGATGCTGATCGCCGGCATCACCAGCGTGTCGCTTGTCGTGCTCGCTCTGATCTGGCGGCCGCTGGTGCTCGAATGCGTCGATCCGGGATATCTGCGCTCGGTGAGCCGGGCCGGCGGCCCGCCCACATCGCATTCCTCGCGCTTGTGGTCTTAAACCTCGTCGGCGGCTTTCAGGCGCTCGGTACGCTGCTTGCCGTCGGCATCATGATGCTGCCCGCAGTGGTTTCGCGATTTTGGGCGCGCGATATCACCACCATGATCGGCGTAGCGATCGGCTGTGCCGCGATCTCAGGCTATGCCGGCCTGCTGGTTTCGTACCATGCCAACCTGCCGTCGGGTCCGGCGATCATTTTAGTGGCGGGCGCCTTTTATGCGCTGTCGGTTGTGTTCGGTCCGGTGGGTGGCCTGCTCTGGCTTACTTTGCCGCAACGCCACCTCGAAGCGTAAGCGGCAACTGGCAACAATGGAGTTTGTCATGATCGCACGGCGCCTGTTGCTGACGGCAGGCTTTGCCGCGGGAGCTGCCGCGTTGATCGCGACGCCGGCGGCGGCGCAGGACACGCATGTAAAGATCAAGGCGGTCGCCACCTTCTCGATCCTCGGCGATCTGGTGCGTAACATCGGCGGCGACCGCGTCGAAATCACGACACTGGTCGGGCCGAACGGCGACGCTCACGTCTATTCGCCGACGCCGGGCGACGCCAGAAAGCTCGCGGCGGCCAATGTGGTCTTCGTCAACGGCCTCGGGCTGGAGGGCTGGATGACGCGGCTGGTCACTGCCTCCGGCACCAAAGCGCCGATGTTTGTCGTCACCAAAGGCATCACGCCACGCCAAATGCAGGACGAAGACAAGCCGCGGACGCACGGCGATCGATCCCCATGCCTGGCAATCCGTTGCCGACGCGAAAATCTATGTCGCCAACATTCGCGATGGCCTTGCCGCGATCGATCCGGACGGCAAGTCGACCTACGACGCCAATGCCGCGGCCTATCTCGCCAAGCTCGACGAACTGGAAAAGGAGGTCAAAGCGGCGATCGACGGCATTCCGGCCGACCGCCGCAAGATCATCACCACCCACGACGCCTTCGGCTATTTCGGCGCCGTCTACGGCATCGCCTTCATCGCGCCGGAGGGCGTCTCGACCGAAGCCGAGCCGTCGGCAAAAGACGTCGCCAGAATCATCACTCAGATCAAGAAGCAGAAGATTCCCGCGGTGTTTCTGGAGAACATCAGCGATCCACGCCTGATGGATCAGATTGCCCGCGAAACCGGCGCGATCATCGGCGGCACGCTTTATTCCGACGCGTTGTCAGAACCGGGCGGCCCGGCGGCGACCTATATCGACATGATGCGCCACAACGTCCACGAGTTCACCAAAGCGCTGGTCGGCTGAAAAGACAGAACGATCAGCCGCGGGCGCGGATCACGTCGGCGAGATACCCAAACGACGCCTTGGGCGTGCGCTTTAGCGTCTTGAAATCGACGTGAACAATGCCGAACCGCCGGGCATAGCCCTCCGCCCATTCGAAATTGTCGAGCAGCGACCAAACGAAATAGCCGCGCAGCTTGACGCCGGCGGCGATCGCGCCGCGTGCCGCGGCGAGATGTTCGCGCAGATAAGCGATCCGATCCTCATCGTGCACGGTACCGTCGGCCGCGATCGGATCTTCGTAGCAGGCGCCGTTCTCGGTCACATACACTTCCGGATTGCCGTATTGATCGCGCAGCCGGATCAGCGTGTCGGTAAGACCGCTGGCATCGATCGGCCAGCCAAACGAGGTAAAGCGCATGCCGGCAGGCACGGCGCCCCACCAGGCGCCGAACATGTTCTGCGGCGCATCGGCGACCCACATCGGCGCGTAGTAATTGATGCCGAGAAAGTCGATTGGCTGCTTTATCGTTTGCAGATCGCCGTCGGCGGCCAGCGACGCAAAGTGTTCCGCGATCGCGGCCGGATAGACGCCCTTGAACAACGGGTCAAGGAAAGCGCCGTTCCAGAAGGCATCGAACCGCGCCGCTGCGATGCGATCGGCCGCGCTGGCGGACGACGGCCGCGCCGGCTGCACCGATAGCACCGTGCCGAGCCGAAGCCCCGGATGCTCGGCGCGCAGGGCCTGTATCGCCCGGCCGTGCGCCAAGTTCTGATAATGAGTTGCCGCCAGCATGTTTGAGAAACCGGTGACTCCGGGCGCATGACCGCCGGTGCCGTATCCGAACATCGCCTGAATGTTGGGCTCGTTGAACATCGCCCAGCGCTTAACGCGGTCGCCCAAACGTCGGGCCGTGACCCGCGCATAGTTGGCGAACTTTTCGACGATGTCGCGATTAGCCCAGCCGCCCTGCTCCTGCAACGCCTGCGGCAAGTCCCAATGGTAGAGGCAAAGCCACGGCGTAATGCCGCGCGCCAGCAGCCCATCCACCAGGCGATCGTAGAAATCAAGGCCGCGCGTTTCGACCGCGCCTGCTCCCGCTGGCAGAATCCGCGGCCACGCCGTCGAGAAACGATAAGCCTTGAAACCGCCGCGGGCGAGCAATTCGACGTCCTCGGGCCAGCGGTGATAGTGGTCGCAAGCGACATCGCCGGTATCTCCGTCTCTCACCTTCCCCGGCGTATGGCAGAAAACATCCCAAATACTCTTGCCGCGACCGTCCACGCCGACCGCACCTTCGATCTGATAGCTCGATGTTGAAGCGCCCCACACGAAGTCGGCGGGGAATGCGTTATCTGCGGCCATGGCGGAACCCCGACGTAGCATGTGCGGTAAACTAAATAGTCCCGTAAGTATTGGAACGAGCTTGCGGCGTGAGATGGTCATGATGTTACCGACGGCGCTTCTTCTTGCCGGCGGAACGTGATGCGGGAGCCGACCGTTGCTTGCGGCGCGCCGCTTTCGCCGTGGCCTTCGGCGGCCAGCCGCCGCTCTCCTTCAGGCGCACGCAATAATATTCCCAGGCCCGGTCCACGCCGGCGCGCTGCTGATGCAGCACGTCGGCCTTCCTGATCTCGCCGGGATACAACGGCGACGCTGAGCCAAGCGTGTGCGCGCGCAACTGATACTCGGCATTTTGACAGATGAAGATCGAGCGCAGAACCAGATCTTTCAACGAATAGCCGACGACGGTCGCGCCGTGACGCAGCATCAGCACTACAGAATGCTGACCAAGCGCGCGCGCCAGCGAACGGCCTTCTTCGGGCTTGACTACCAGCAGGTTGGTGTCGCCGAACTCTTCATGCTGATCCCACATCGGGGTTTCGTCGCCGATCACCGCCCCGAGATGGAACATGGGTTTGATCGGTTTACCGGCGATGCAAAACGGCAGGACCGCCGCGGCATGATGATGGCACACCGCCATGACATCGCTGCGCGCCTGATAGATGCAGCCATGAATGACGCGCTCCGAGTAAGGACGCGCGGTAGGCGGCTTTACCGGTTCGGAATCGAGCGTGTATTCGAGGATATCGTCGGGCTCGACCAACGCCGGCGCGCGCGAGCGGGAGAGCAGGTAACGGCCCGGGTCGGTTGAATGGCGCACGCTGACATGGCCGAAGGCGTCGAGTACACCTTCGTGGCCAAGGATACGGTTGGCGACTGCAAGGTCGGCTATCAGATCGGTCAAGCTATCCGGCACGGTCTCAGCCCTCTTTTTTGGCAGCGACCCGCCGGCTGCCTTCGGCGAAGCCGTAGCAAATCCGTAAGCGGGCGCCGGTGCAAGCCGTCCTTGCCGATCGGGCGCAGCGCACCCGGAATGACAGAAAATGACAGAACAGACGCCCAATGCTATCAATTCGGCCAATATCAGCGGCCGCCGGGGCTCCGCATGAGCGTGCGCCACCTCGATATTAATGTTCGTGTGAACGGCGAGGATGTTTCCGCGCGCGTCGAGGTGCGCAAGACACTGGTTGATTTCCTCCGCGACGATCTTTCGCTCACCGGTACGCATATCGGCTGCGAGCACGGCGTGTGCGGCGCCTGCACGGTGCGGCTCGATGGCGACGTGGTGCGCGGCTGCCTTGTTCTTGCCGTGCAATGCGACGGCGCCGAGGTGGAAACCATCGAAGGCCTTTCGGATTCCGGCGTCATCGCTGATCTGCAGGCGGCGTTCCAGCGCCGCAACGCATTGCAATGCGGCTACTGCACGCCCGGCATGCTGATTGGCGCCGAGGAGCTATTGTCGCACGGCGGCGTGCCCAGCCGCGACACCATCCGCGAGCACATTTCGGGCAATTACTGCCGCTGCACCGGCTATCAGGCCATCGTCGATGCGATTGAGTTCGGTCGCGCTGACGCGGGCGAAAAAGGCAAGCTGACCATGAACGAACATGCAAGACCGCTGACGCTCTCGGAGCGCGCCGACGAGCTTGAAGAGCAGATGATGCGCGACTTAAGCGAGCGTATCGCCACCAGGTCGACGCTGTTCTATCTCGGCGACGGCAAAGTGCAGATGGACATCGGCGACAAGCTCCTGGCCGCCAATCCGGGCAAGCATTTTCTCATGGGCGCAGACCAGCGGCTGCCGAAAATGCCGGAGCAGCCGACGCTAATCGACTTCTTCAAGGCGAGGTTTGCCACGACCAGCCATCTGTTGCAGAGCGCTACTCATGCGCTCAAGGGCGGGCACCCCGAGAAAGTCGTGCTCGCCTGTCTGCTCCATGACATCGGCGTTGCCAGCTTCATCCGGTGCGACCACGGCTATTGGGGCGCGCAGATGATCGAGCCCTATGTCGACCAGGAAGTGGCCTGGGCGGTGCGCATGCACCAGGCGCTGCGCTTTTTCCCGGACCCGTCGGTCGGCTACGAATATCCCGAAATGTACCTCAAGCTGTTCGGCGACGACTACAAACCCGAGCCGTATATCGTCGCTGAATACGAGCGCGCGCGAAACCACAAATGGTATATGACTTCGCGGCTGATCACCATGAACGACATCTATTCGTTCGATCCGAACGCCACGGTCAATCTCGACGATTTCGTCGACATCGTCGGCCGCCACTTCAAACAGCCGAAGGAAGGGCTCGGCTTCGACAATTCGCCGTCGTCGCACATGTGGCGCACGCTGATGTGGCCGACGCGATTTTTGTAGTCCGCTCCCTTGCGGGGCGGAAGAAAAATTCGGGGGAAATGAAAATCGTCGACGACGTCGTTCCCGGCCTGTCCGCCCTCGATCGGCCGAACTCCTATATCGGCCGCTCGGTGCCGCGGCCGAATTTGGCGCGGCTGACGCAAGGCCGCGGCCGATACGTCAGCGACGTTACCTTGCCGCGCATGGCGCACGTGGCCTTTCTGCGTTCGCCGCACGCGCACGCGCGGATCGAAAATATCGACACTGCCGAAGCAAAGAAATCACCCGGCGTGGTCGCCGTCGTCACCGGCGCCGGGCTTGCCAAGGTGATTACGCCCTGGGTCGGCGTGCTGACGCATCTCAAAGGCATCAAATCGGCGCCGCAGCACGCCATCGCGATCGACCGCGCCTGCTGGCAAGGCGAGGCGGTATGCGCGGTCGTCGCTCGCACGCGCGCCGAGGCAGAAGATGCGTGCGCGCTTATTCACGTGGACTATGAGCCGCTGCCGGCCATAACCGACGCGGAAACTGCGCTCGACAAATCGACACCAGTGATTCACCCCGAGCTGG
Source organism: uncultured Alphaproteobacteria bacterium (assembly GCA_963831165.1). Classification (GTDB taxonomy): domain Bacteria; phylum Pseudomonadota; class Alphaproteobacteria; order Rhizobiales; family Xanthobacteraceae; genus BOG-931. Next base: position 113,344 of record CAWHPC010000020.1, on the reverse strand, counting down.
GCGACAATCTCACCTTCGAGCGCGCACTTGTTGCCGGCGATCCCGACAATGGCTTTGCCGAAGCCGACGCCGTCGCGGAAGCGACGTTCATCTTCGGCCGCCATACCGGCGTCACCAATGAGCCGCGCGCGATCGTTGCCGACTGGAATCCGGGCGAGCAGCGGCTGACGGTCTATCAAGGCACGCAGGCGCCGCACATGATGCAGAACCTGTTCGCCAAGCACCTCGGGCTTGAGGAGCACCGGGTGCGCGTGCTGACCAAAGACGTCGGCGGCTCGTTCGGCATCAAAGTGCACACCTATGCCGACGAGATGGCGACGGTGGCGCTGGCGAAATTGCTGCGGCGTCCGGTCAAGTTCGTCGCCGATCGTTTCGAGAGCTTCGTCACCGACATTCACGCCCGCGACCACCGCGTCAAGGCGAAGATGGGCGTCAAGCGCGACGGCATCATTACCGCTTTCGAGATCGACGATCTGACCGGGATCGGCCCTTATTCGGTGTATCCGCGCACCAGCGGCATCGAGGCGAACCAGGTGGTCAATCTGGTCGGCGGACCCTACACCTGCCCGAACTACCGCGCCCGCGCCCGCGTGGTGTTCCAGAACAAGAACGTGATGTGCCAGTACCGCGCCGTCGGCCATCCGATCGCGACTGCCGTCACCGAGGGCCTGATCGAACTGGCGGCGGCGAAGATCGGCATGGACCCGGCGGAGCTGCGGCGGCGCAATCTGTTTGCCGACGACGCCTATCCGGCGACCGGCGCGTCTGGCATCAAGTTCGAGAAACTCTCGCACCACGCTTCGCTCGACAAGATTTTGGCGATGATGGATTACGCCAAGCTCCGCGCCGAGCAGGCGGACATGCGCGCGCGCGGCATTCATCGCGGCATCGGACTTCGCTTCCTTCATCGAGGTGACCAATCCGTCGGCCGCGTTTTACGGCGTCGGCGGTGCGCGTATCTCCTCGCAGGACGGCGCCACGCTGCGGCTCGACGCCACCGGCGCGGTGTTTGTGCACTCCGGCGTGACCGAGCAGGGGCAGGGCGCAGAGTCGGTGTTGGCGCAATGCGTGGCGACGTCCTTTGGGGTGCCGATCGAGCGCGTCCGCGTCATCACCGGCGATACCGACAACGTGCCCTACGGCGGCGGCACCTGGGCGTCGCGCGCCGCCGGCATTGGCGGCGAGGCCGCGTGGCAGGCCGGCAAAGCGTTACGCGCCAACGTGCTTGTCGCTGCCGCCTCGATGCTGCAAGCCGACCCTAAAATGCTGGACATCCGCGCCGGTATTGTGGTCGACGCCGACACCGGGCGCGAACGCGTGCCGCTCGATGAAGTCGCGCGCGTGGTTTATTTCCGCCCCGACACGCTGCCGCCCGACTTCCAGGCCGAATTTGTGGTGACGCGGCATTACGTGCCGCGCGCCTGGCCGTTCGCGTTCACCAACGGCGTGCAAGCGTCCTATCTCGAGGTTGACGTCAAGACCGGCGAGGTGAAGCTCCTCAAACATTGGTGCGTCGAGGATTGCGGCACGGTGATCAACCCGCAGCTCGTCGACGAGCAGATCCGCGGTGGCATCGTGCAGGGCATCGGCGGCGTGCTTTACGAGCACTGCCAATATGACGAGACTGGTCAACTGCTCAACGGCAACATGATGGACTATCTGGTGCCGATGGCCGGCGAGATGCCGGACATCGACATCAGCCACGTGGTGACGCCGACGGCAGATTCCGAGCTTGGCGCCAAGGGCGCCGGCGAAGCCGGCACCGCCGGCGCACCAGCCTGCATCATGAACGCGATCAACGACGCGTTGCGCCCGCTCGATGCCGCACCGATCGTGGCGATGCCGATCACGCCGGAACGGGTGCTGCGCGCGCTGGGCCGGATTTAACTCTCACCGTCATTCCGCGGCGCCGCGCAGCGGCGAACCCGGAATCCATAACCACCGTCAGCGAATATAGATTCCGGGCTCCTCGCTTCGCTCGGCCCCGGAATGACGACCTGCATGGCTGGGCACAGCGATCGTGCTCTTGTCGCGCGCTCCCCTCCTCCTACAATAATCGCCCGGAGGAAACGAACGCATGGGCGACTGGAAAGATCGCGACGTCATTATCGTCGGCGGCGGCATCGGCGGACTCGCGGCGGCGTTGGCGTTGGCGCAGAGCGGCATCGCTTCGCAGATCATTGAGCAGTCGCCGGAGTTCAAAGAGATCGGCGCCGGTATCCAGCTTGGACCAAATGTGTTCTGGATGTTTGAAATTCTCGGCTTGATCGAACCGGTCAGCGCGCTCGCGGTATTTCCCGATAACCTGATCATGATGGACTCGATCAGCGGCGAGGAAGTCACGCGCGTGTCGCTTGGCGAAGCGTTTCGCAAAAGGTTCAAGCATCCCTACGCGCTCATTCATCGCGCCGATTTGCACAAGGTGCTGCTCGACGCCTGCCGCAAGTCCGATCGCATCCGTCTCGACGCCGGGCAGAAGGTCGTCAAGGTCGAGGAGAACAACGACGGCGTCACGGTGCAGACCGAAAGCGGCAAAGAGTATCGTGGCGCGGCCTTGATCGGCGCCGACGGCATCTGGTCGATGATCCGGCAGATCGTGGCCGGCGACGGCGAGCCGCGGCCGGCCGGCCACATCACCTACCGCGCCGTGCTGCCGACGTCGGAGATGCCGGAAAAATTCCGCTGGCGCGATATGGTGGTCTGGGCCGGCGAAAAGGTGCACCTGGTGCACTATCCGCTGCGCACTGGCGATCTGTTTAACCTCGTCGCTGTGTTCCATTCCGACCGCTACGAGGAAGGCTGGGACAGTTACGGCGATCCCGCCGAGCTGTACGAACGTTTCGCCAAAACCTGCGAGCCGGTACGCACGCTGCTGGGCAAGATCGAAAGCTGGCGCATGTGGGTGGTGTGCGACCGGCCGCCGATCAAGGAATGGAGTCGCGGCCGCATCACGCTCCTTGGCGACGCCGCGCATCCGATGCTGCAATATCTGGCACAGGGCGCCAACATGGCGATCGAAGATGCCGTCTGTCTCGCCAACAGGGTCATCGAGCACAACGGCGATTATCCGGCCGCATTCCGCGCCTATCCGCAGGCGCGCTATCTGCGCACCGGCCGGGTGCAGATCATGGCGCGGGTCTACGGCGAGTTCTTCCATGCCGGCGGTGTGGCGAAGGAGTTACGCAACATGATGCTCGGCGCGCGGACGCCGGCCGACCACATTGCCGGCGTCGAGTGGCTTTATGGCGAGCAGCCGGAACTGACGCGCAAGGCAGCGGTGGCGCCAGCCATGGCGTCGTGAGTTATCGTTCCCGGCTCGGTGGAGAGACAAAATCAATCCAGCTCGCGGCGAAAGTCCGGCAGCGGCGGCGGGCCCCAGATATTAGTACTGTCGCCGGTTTCCCAGGTCTTTGGCCGCTGCGGCATATCCCGATGCCAGGGCCGGGGTTCGAAATAGCCGAGTTCCTCATCGACCATGTGATCGAGTTCACAGAAGAATTCGATCATCTGATCGTCCGGATTGCGGTGATAGATGGCGATGTTGTGGCCAGGCCCATGCCGCACCGGTCCCCACAGGATCGGAATGCTCTGCTGCCCGAACAGGTCGCAAGCATTCTGCAAATGGATGAAATCCTTCAGCTCGAACGCAATGTGATGCATCTTGGTATGGGTACCCCGGGCGAAATTTACGGTGTGATGGTCGGCGTTGCAGCGCATGAACACGAACCAGTCGTCGATCCAGTCAGAAACCTTAAAGCCAAGAACCTTGGCGTAAAAATCCGCCGCCTTTTGCGGATCGTCCACCACCCAGGCGACGTGGCCGAGTTTGAGCGGCCCGACGCCGTGGTGGGCCAGGTGCTTGCCGAGATAACTCCATTGCTTGAACAGCGCGATGCCGGTGCCCTTATTGTCGCGAAACGTCAGCACCGGTCCCATGCCGGGGACGGAATCATTGCGAAGCTCGCTTTTAACACCGTCCTTTTCGAGCTCACGCGCCAGCGCGCCGAAGTCGGAATCCGGCGCGACTTCGAACGACAGCATGGCGCATCGCTCCGCGTCGCCTTTATTGAGCTGGACGGCGAGCTGGCCGATCTTGGTGGCGAGGAAAGCACGGTCCTTTTCGCGCTCGGCGAGGACTAACCCGATGACCTCCGTGTAATAGTCGATCATGCGTTGCAGATCGGGCGTCTCGAACGTGGCGTGTCCGATGCGTCTGAGCTTGACCATGGCGTTCTCCCGACCGGCCGCTTGTCCGTGACCTTTTCGGTCAATCAATCACCACGACCGCGACAACTCAAGCCTGCCGGTTCCGCGGAACACGCTGGGCGGCCTTGCCAATTGCGCCGGATCGGGGTTTGGTCCCCGCCGAGATTTCACAGGGAGAAGATGCACATGGCTGGGTCAAAGCTCGCCGGCTACAAGCTCGCGACATACCAAACAAGCGACGGACCGCGCGCGGGCATAGTGGTCGGCGACGAGGTGTTCGATGCCGCGAAGCTCACCGGCAAGGCCGCGTATGCTTCGGTAGCGGGCATTCTGGCCGACTGGAAAGCGGCCGAAGCCGCGCTGAAGAAGGCCGCCGCCGGCGCAGGCAAGAGCAAAGCCAAACGCCAGCCGCTGCGCAAGACCAAATTGCTGGCGCCGGTGCCGTTCCCGCCGACCATCTTCTGCGCCGGCGCCAACTACGCCGACCACGCCGCGGCGATGGCGCGCAAACAGGGCCACCCGGAGCCGCCCGATCCGCACGAGCAGGGCCTAAAGCCGTGGCACTTCATCAAGGCCGGCCGCACCATCACCGCTCCAGGCGCGACCGTTAAAGCTTCGCACTACGCCAAGGACCTGGATTGGGAAATCGAACTTGCCGCGGTCATCGGCCGGCCAGCCAAAGACGTGCCGCTGAACAAGGCGCTGAGCTATGTCGCCGGCTACATCGGTCGCCAACGACTTTTCAGCCCGGGATCGCGGCCGCCGGCCCGGCGTCGAAGAGACTTCGTTTTTCAAGATGGACTGGACCAAGCACAAGAGCTTCGACGGCTCGTGTCCGATCGGCCCGTGGATCACGCCGGCGAGCGACATCGCCGATCCGCAGAAGCTCGCGCTGAAGCTCTGGGTCAACGACGTGCTCAAGCAGGATTCCAACTCCAGCAAGATGCTGTTCACGCTCGCCGAGCAGATTGCGCAGCTCTCCGTCAACATGACGCTGCATCCCGGCGACCTGATCCTGACCGGCACGCCATCGGGCACCGGCGCCGAAAGCGGCGAGTTCCTCAAAGCCGGCGATGTGGTCAAGGTCTGGATCGAAGGCATCGGCGAGTTCAGCAACAAGATCGCTTAACTTTCCTCCGCCGCAAGGCGGGCGGGAGGGCGACCATGCGACAGACATGGTCGGACGGGGCTGCGCGAAGCTTGCTCGGTGTCCGAGTCGCCCCCTCGACCGCGCTCCGCTGCGGTCGCACCCCTGCGCCCGCTTCGTCTGCGCTACGCGGGCGGCGGACAGATCGAGTGAAGCAATGCCGGAAAAATTCGTCGCCAAGCTGACCGAGTTCAAGGACGGGGAACGCCGCATCGTTTTCGTCGGCGACAACGAGATCGGCGTGTTCCGCCACGAGGGCGAGTTCTACGCCTACTCCAATTTCTGCCTGCATCAGGGCGGCCCGGCCTGCGAGGGCCTGACCATCGCCAAGGTCGAGGAGCGGCTGCGGCCCGACAAGACCTCGATGGGCCTGTTCTTCTCTGAGAGCGAGATGCATTTCGTGTGCCCCTGGCACGGCATGGAATACGATATGAAGACCGGCGAATGCGTCAGCGACCGCCGCATGAAGCTGAAGAAATATCCGGTCTTGCAGAAGGGAGACGAGGTCTATGTCCTCGCCTAAGCGCATGGCCAAAGACGCCGTCAAACGCGCGGTCAATGCCGCGAGCCGCACGCGATCCGCCCTGCCCGCGGCCAAACCAGCTGCCAAGCCCGCTGGCGGCGATGCGGCCGAAGCCAAGCGGCTCGCCGCCGCGATCGAACGCGGCATCGCCGACGGCCGGCTCGACGTGCTGACGCCCGAGGCGCTGCAGACGCTGCTCGCGGCCGCCTGCCGGCTCTACGCCGCGCGCCGCGCAGCCGGCGAGGAATTGGCGCCGGTGCCAAAAAATTCGCTTGCCGCCACCGACGTGATGATCACCGCGAGCGGACTGTTGCAGGCCGCCAATCTTGCCGTGTTCGAGCTCGGCATGTGGCAGGGCTGGACGGGACGGTGAGATTATTTTGTAGGATGGGTTGAGCGCAGCGAAACCCATCGCTTGTTCTCGTCACTCTATGGTGGGTTTCGCTTCGCTCTACCCACCCTACACTGGAAGTGAAATGCCCGGAGCAACAACATGGACCTGATAGCCGACCGCGGGCGCCGCGTAACCATCGAAGAGCTCAACACCACCCGGCTGCTCGCGCACGCGCGCAAGCAGGCGCATCAGCGCAAGTTCGACGACATTCTGATCGTCGACGTCGACGCGCATCATTACGAGAACGAGCACTACGACGAGTTCCTGCCGTTCATGGAAAACGACGTACTGCGCCAGCTCACCATGGTCGGCCGCGGCACCAAACAACGGCCGGGCATCGTGCCGATCCCGACCGGCTACCAGGACATGGGCGGACGGGTGACGCGCTATCCGATGCGCGGCAGCGAGAAGACCGAGGACGGCAAGCTCCGCGACGTGCAGCTCGGCCATCGCTGGATGGACGCGATGGGCGTCGATTATTCCTGCCTGTTCCCGACCGGCATGCTCAATATCGGTCTTCATCCGCAGCCGGAAATGGAGGTCGAGCTGTGCTGGGCCTACAATCGCTGGCTCACCGAGAAGGTGATGCCGGAAGCGGGCGGCCGTTTCTTTTCGCTGCTATGCCTGCCGTTCAGCGATCCCGACGCCGCCTTGCGCCATGTCGAAACCTTCGGCGACGAAAACACGTCGGCGGCTTCATGGTGACCACGGTGCGTTCCCACATGGGCGTGCACGACAACGCCTACATGAAGGTCTATCGGGCGATGGAGGAGCGCGGGCTCTCCATCGCGTTTCACTCCGGCGTCAACTGGAGCGACACCGCGTTCAAGAGCTGCAATCGTTTCATCTCGGTGCACGCGCTCGGCTTCACCTGGTACAACATCGTCAATTGCACCAACTGGGTGGTCAACGGCATCGGCGAGCGCTTCCCCAAGCTGCCGGTGATCTGGATGGAATCCGGGCTTGCCTGGATTCCGTTCCTGATGCAGCGGCTCGATCACGAATACATGCTGCGGCCGTCCGAATGTCCGCTCCTGAAAAAGAAGCCGTCGGACTACATGCGCGACATGTACTATTCGTCGCAGCCGATGGAGATTCAGGATTACGATGCGATGGAAACCACGTTCCGCATGATCAACGCGGAAACCCAGCTGCTCTACTCCTCCGATTATCCGCACTGGGATTTCGACCTGCCCGCGACGATCTGGGACCTGCCGTTCCTGTCCGAGAAGGCCAAGCACAACATTCTCGGCGGCACCGCCGCGCGCCTGTTCAAGCTGCCGCCGCGCAATGAGAAGCAGAAAGAGAATCTGAAGAAGTTCGGCAATCTCGCCGTTGCGGCCTGAGGGGCCCCGCATGCATAAGCACGCCATTCGCATCGACCGGACCAAGCCGCTCGCCGCCGAGCCGCACTCCGGCCATAACCGCTATCACCCGGACATCGCGCCGGTCACGGAAGTGGCCGAGGGCGACGAAGTCATTCTCGAAACGCGCGACTCCGTCGACGGCCAGATCGGCCCGGACACCACCGTCGCCGACCTGGCGCACCTCGATGCCGGCCGCATCCATCCGCTGACCGGCCCGGTATTCGTCAAGGGCGCCGAGCCCGGCGACATGATCGAGGTCGAGTTCCTCGACATCGTGCCGCAGCCGATCGCGTTCAGCTCGATCGTCCCCGGCCTCGGCTTTCTGCGCGACGTGATGACGACGCCGTTCGTGGTGCACTGGAAGATCAGCGACGGCTGGGCAACGTCCGCCGAAATCCCCGGCGTGCGCATTCCCGGCGCGCCGTTCATGGGCATCTCGGGCACGGCGCCGTCCGCGCAGAAGCTCAAGGAGTGGACCGAACGCGAGCAGCGCGCGCTCGATGCCGGCGGCTTTGTGATGCCGCCGAGCCCGGCCGGCGCGGTGCCGGGCGGACGCTGCGGCCTTGAAGGGCTGCGCACGCTGCCGCCGCGCGAGAACGGCGGCAATTTCGACGTCAAGCAGCTGACCAAAGGTTCGAAGCTGCTGCTGCCGGTCTTCGCCAAGGGCGCACTGTTCTCGACCGGCGACGGGCATTTCGCGCAGGGCGATGGCGAGGTCTGCGTCACCGCCGTCGAGATGGGCGCGACAGTGGCGGTCCGTTTCAAGATCCACAAGGATCTGGCAAAGAAGCGCACCTTCGCCGGGCCGGTATTCTCGCATACGGGATTTTTTGCTGATCCGAAGATCGCGGTGCCGGAGAATTTCCTCGGCGTCATGGGCATGCCGATCAACGCCAAGGGCGAAATCGAAAGTGAAAATCTGACGCTCGCCTGCCGCAACGCGATCCTCAACATGATCACGTTATTGCAGGAACGCGGCTATTCCCGGGAGCAAGCCTATGTCATCTGCAGCGTTGCGGTCGACCTGCGGATTTCCAACGTCGTCGATGTGCCCAATTACGTGGTGTCGGCGCTGCTGCCGGAGATCATTTTCGGCTGATCGCCGACGGCCGAGGTCTGTAGGATGGGTAGAGCGAAGCGAAACCCATCACGTTGCAGCGAGCCGATGATTGGCACGCGAGCGCGCCAGCGCGTATATTTGGCGCATTGGTCCATGCCGCGGCAGAATAGGCAGACGATGAAGCTTCCAATTAAGGGCGCAATCGATTGCGACCTGCATCCCGCAGCGCCGAGCATTACGGCGCTGATGCCGCATCTCGATGATTTCTGGCGCGAACATCTCGCCGAGCGCTATATCGACAAATCCCCGTTCACGCTCGCGAGTTACGCACCGAACCTGCCGCAATCCGTCCGGCAGGATTGGAGGCCGGCAAAAGGCGCGCCACCCGGCGCCGAGCTCGACGCCCTACGCACGCAAGCGCTCGATACATTTGGCACGCGTCTCGCCATCGCCAATGTTCTGCATGGGGCGGTGGCCCTGTTCAACGCCGACATGGCGGCGGCCCTGTGCAAGGCGGTGAACGACTGGATCGCGCGCGAATGGCTCGATCGCGAGCCGCGGCTGCGCGCCTCGATACTCGTCCCGCCGCAAGACGGCGAGCTCGCCGCCGCCGAGATCGAGCGCTGCGCCGCCGATCCGCGCTTTGTACAGGTACTGCTGTTGGTGATGGGTGACCAGCCGCTCGGCCACCGGACCTATTGGCCGATCTATCGCGCTGCGGAACGGCACGGCCTGCCGATCGGCGTGCATGCGGGCTCCACTTTCCGCCATGCGCCGACCGGTTCCGGCTGGCCCTCCTATCACCTCGAAGACAACATTCTGCAGGGCGCCGCCTTCGAGGATACGCTGGTGAGCTTCCTCGCCGAGGGCGTATTCCAGAAATTCCCCGGCACCAAATTGGTGCTGATGGAATCCGGCTTCACCTGGCTGCCGACGCTGCTATGGCGAACCAACCGCGGCTGGCGCGGCATGCGCACGGAAACTCCCTGGATCGATCGCGCTCCCGCCGAGATCGTGCGCGACCACGTGCGCTTTACTCTGCAGCCGATCGACGTCCCCAACGCCGACGTGCTCAATCGCGTTATGGATCATGTGCGGTCGGACGAGCTGATCGTGTTCTCAACCGACTATCCGCATTGGCAGTTCGACGGCGATGACGCGTTGCCAGAAGGGCTCTCCGATGCGATGATTCGGAAGATTCTGATCGACAACCCGCTCGCGACCTATCCGCGCTTGCGCGCGGCGCCGGACCTGGCGGCGAATGCGACGCGAGAATCCGGCCAAGGACGCGCACCGTTGCGCGAGGAGATGGCGCCATGAACAAGGTCGTAACGGAACGCGGAGTAACGGCCGGACAGCGGCTCGCTTTCGTCGATTGCGACATCCATCCGGTGCCACGCACGCCGAAGGACATGCATCCCTACCTTTCGGCGCGCTGGCGCGAGCATGCCGACACCTTTGGCAGTCATGTCTGCCAGGGCCTTATTGGCCAACTTCCGTTTCCCCGCATGATGGCGGCCGGCATGCGCGCTGACGCTTATCCCGATGACGGGGGCGCGCCAGGTTGCGATCTCGCGCTGATGCAGCGCCAGCATCTTGACCTCAACGGCTGCGAGACCGGCATGCTGGTCGTGCTGTCGCGGGGCGGCATGGACGAGCGCAATCTCGAATTCGGGGCCGCGCTCGCGCATGCGGCCAATGACTGGCAACTGCACGATTGGGTGGCGAAGGACAAACGCCTCAAGGCCGGCATCGTCGTGCCGCAGGAATATCCTGAATTCGCCGCTCGCGAGATTGACGAGCGCGCTCAGAACGAGGCCTTCCGCCAAGTGATTATCTCGCCGCGTTCGAGCGAGCCGCTCGGCCGCCGCAAATACTGGCCGATCTACGAGGCCATCGTTCGCAACAATCTCGTGCTCGGCCTGCATCCCGCCGGCCTCTCGGGCGGTCATGCCACCAGCGGCACCGGTTGGGGCACTTATTACATGCAGGAGCATTACGGCTTCGGTAGCGGCATGGTCGGCAACGTCGTTAGCCTGATTGTCGAAGGCGTCTTCGAGCGCTTCCCCGCGCTTAAAGTAGCGATGATCGAAGCCGGCTTCTCCTGGGCGCCTTCGCTCGGTTGGCGCATGGACAAGCAATGGGAGCGCAATCGCAAGGAGACGCCGCACCTGACCCGCCCGCCTTCGGAATATCTGCGCGAGCATTTCTGGTTTTGCACGCAGCCGATGGAGGAACCGGAAGACCCGGCGCATCTGCAAGACATTCTCGGCTGGATCGGCTGGGACAAAATGATGTACTCGAGCGACTATCCGCACTGGGACTACGACGATCCACGTGTCGCGCTGAATTTTCGGATGACCGCGCCGCAACGCGCCGGCATTCTGCGCGACAACGCCAAGGCGTTGTACCGCCTACCTTGATTTAGAGCGCAGCTTTTCTGGATGACGCGCGAATGAGCCGCCACGTCGTCGCCAGCGTCACCGAGGTGCCGCCGGGGACCAACAAGCTGGTCATCGCCAAGGATCGCGAGATCGGCATCTTCAACGTCGCCGGAACGTTCTACGCCCTCGCCAACCGCTGCCCGCACAAGGGCGGGCCGCTCTGCCGCGGCCGTATCACCGGGTTGACGCTGTCGAGCGGCCCCGGCGACTATCGCGTCATCCGCAACGGGGAATTTTTGCGTTGCCCCTGGCATGGCTGGGAATTTGAGATCGCGACTGGCCAGAGCTATTGCGATCCCAAAACTATGCGCATTCGCCAGTTCGAGGTCGCGGTCGCTCCCGGCGAGGAATTGGTCAAAGGCCCCTATATCGCCGAGAATTTCCCGGTTTCGGTCGAAGAGGATTATCTGGTCGTCGAGATTTAACGTTGCGGATCGCTGCAACGCCCTTCTCGCCCTCCCCCACTTTCGTAGGGGAGGATCAGAGAACGGCTAGAGCGTGAGGACGGCTACAGCGTAGTTTTGAGTAGATCGCTCAGCGCCTGCCAGGAGCGCTTGTCGGCTTCGGCGTTGTATTTGATGCCGTGGTCCGGCGCCTGGACGTGCACGTGATCGGTAAAGGCGTGCATCACGCCATTGCCGTAGAGGATCACCTGCCAGTCGACGCCGGCATCGGTCAGCTCTTTCTCGAACTTCGCGACCGCTTCGGTATTCACGATTGGATCGGCAGCACCGTGCAACGCGAGCACGTGGCCCTTGATGTTCTTGTCGCTCTCCGGATTAGGCGTGCCGAGCGAGCCGTGGAAGGTCACGACATCGACCAGCGGCGCGCCGGAGCGCGCCAGATCGAGCGCCGGCATTCCGCCGAAGCAATAGCCGATGGCCGCGAGCTTGCCGGTATCCACCATGGGCGATTGCCGCAATTGATCGAAGCCCGCTTCCGCGCGCGCCAGCACCAGCGGCCGGTCCTTATAGTACTTGCCGGATTCAGCTGCCGCCGCCGGGATCGTATCGGGCCGTACACCCTTGCCGTACATGTCGGCGACGAAGACGACGTAGCCCATCTTGGTCAGCCGCTCGGCGACGTCCTTGTCCTGGGCGGACGGTCCCCACCAGGCCGGATAGACGATGATGCCGGGCCGCTTGCCGGTCATGGCGTCGTCGTAGACGAGCCAGCCCTCGAGCGCCGTGTCGCCCGCTTTATAATTAATAGTTTCGAACTTGACCGCGGCCTGCGCCGAGCCGGCACTGATAGCCAACCCGCACAGTGCGGCAACCAAAAACTGCACTCTCATGAACGACCTCCCATGGTCCAGATACCCCGTTACAAATCGTAACCGGATCGCGTGCCGCGGGAAAGCGGCTACCAGCTCGCGGGCAGCTTGTTGAGGCCGCGCAGCACGAACGTCTGCCGCCAATCCGGACGGTCGAGATCGTGGAGCCGCAAATTGGGCAAGCGATGTAACAACGTCGCGATTGCGATCTCGCCTTCGAGGCGCGCGAGCTGGGCACCGACGCAAAAATGGATACCGCCGCCGAACGACAGCGGCCGCACGTCGGTGCGGGTGATATCGAGCCGATCGGGTTCTGGGTAGGCGGCAGGATCGCGATTGGCGGCGCCAAGCAGACAAATCACCGATTGCCCCTTGGCGAGCGGGATGCCGCCGATTTCGTCGACGTCTTCGAGCGTGGTGCGGCTGGTGACCTGCACGGACGAATCGTAACGCAGCAGCTCCTCGACCGCGTTCCCGGCGAGCGACGGATCGTTCCGGACGAGCTGAAGCTGGTCCGGATTGCGATATAGCGCCAGGAGACCGTTGCCGATCAGATTCACCGTCGTCTCGTGTCCGGCGCCGAACAGCAGGATGATATTGGCGGTCAGTTCTTCGTTCGAGAGCTTGTCGCCATGCTCCTCCGCCTGAACCAGTTGCGTGGTCAGATCGTCGCCCGGCTCGCGCCGGCGCAAGTCAAACAGCCGGCGGAAGTACTCCGCCATGGCCAGATTGAAACTGTTTTGTTCTTTGATCTCGGCGCTGCTGAGCGGCGCGAGGTCGAGGAGGCGCCCACCGGCGCGCGAGCTGTTGAAGAAAACCTCCCGGTCGCCGTCGGGGATGCCGAGCATGTCGCAGATCACGGTCACCGGCAGGCGGAAAGCAAAGTCGGCAATCAGGTCCATCTGGCCGCGCGGCGCGACCCGATCGATGATCGCATCGACGATCGCCTGAATGCGCGGCCGCATGTCCTCGATGCGCCGCGCGGTAAAGGCGCGCACGACAAGGCCGCGCAGACGGCCATGATCGGGCGGATCCAGTTGCAGCATCCAGTGGCTCATGCTGCGATAGACCGGTTCCTCCATGATGTGCGGCCCATGGCGCCGGGTCATGCGGCCGATAAAGTCCTTCCCAAAGCGCTTGTCGCGCAGGATCGTGGTGACGTCGGCATGCCGGCTGGCGACGTGAAAGCCGAACGGCGTGAGATGCATGGGCTCGGCCGCCCGCAGCTGATGATAAAACGGATACGGATCGGCGATAAACTCTGGCGTCCACGGATTAAACAACGAGGCGCCCGTGGGAGGCTGAATTTGCTCGTTCATGACCGTTTCCCGATGTATAGCGGCAAGCTGCCTCGGGCCGACTGTACGAGCCGCGTGGCGTCTTTGCTACGTTAGTCCGATCAAATTCGCGTAGCCCATGCCGCGGCACAACCGAGAGCCTTTATGACATCGCCGAGAAAAAAGTCGCCGGAACAATTGCGCAGCTATCGCTGGCTCGGCCGCGACGATCTGCGCGCGTTCGGCCATCGGTCGCGACTTCGGCAAATGGGCTATGACCGCGCCGACTGGGTTGGCAAACCGGTCATCGGCATTCTCAACACCTGGAGCGACATCAACGCCTGCCACGGCCATTTGCGTGAACGCGCCGAAAAGGTCAAACGCGGTGTGCTGCAGGCGGGCGGCTTTCCCGTCGAGCTGCCGGCGATGTCGCTCGCCGAGCCGTTCGTCAAACCGTCGACCATGCTGTACCGCAATTTCCTCGCCATGGAGTGCGAGGAGCTGTTGCGCAGCCACCCGATTGACGGCGCGGTGCTGATGGGCGGCTGCGACAAGACTACGCCCGGCCTGATCATGGGCGCGATCTCGATGGGACTGCCGGCGATCTACGTGCCGGCCGGCCCGATGTTGCGTGGCAACTGGCGCGGCCACACGCTCGGCTCCGGCTCCGACGTCTGGAAATACTGGGACGAAAAACGCGCCGGCAATATCGGCGACGCCGAATGGAACGAGATCGAAGGCGGCATCGCGCGCTCGTTCGGCACCTGCATGGTGATGGGCACGGCGGCGACCATGATGGCGATCACCGAAGCGCTGGGACTGTCGCTCCCCGGCGCCTCGTCGATTCCGGCGCCGGACGCCAATCATCCGCGGATGTGCGCCGCCGCTGGCCGCCGCATCGTCGACATGGTGTGGGAGGATCTGACCCCGGAGCAGATTTTGACGCCGGCGGCGTTCGACAATGCCATCCGCGTGCACATGGCGCTCGGCGGCTCGACCAACGCCATTATCCACGTCATCGCTATGGCGCGCCGCGCTGGTATAGCCCTCGACATGCGGCGTTTCGACGAGATTTCGCGGCAGGTGCCGGTGATCGCCAACATCACGCCGTCGGGCAAATATCTGATGGAGGATTTTTTCTATGCCGGCGGGCTGCGCGCGCTGATGGGCGAGATGCGAGATCTACTCGATCTTTCCTGCGTCACCGTCACCGGCCGCACGCTCGGCGAAAACATTGCCGGAAGCAAAGTGCATCTGCCCGACGTGATCCATGCGCTCTCGGCGCCGCTTTATCCCGAAGGGGCGACCGCGGTGTTGACCGGCAATCTGGCGCCGCGCGGCTGCGTGATGAAACCCGCCGCCGCGGATCCGCGTTTTCTGCGGCACCGCGGCAAGGCGATCGCGTTCGACAATTACGACCACATGGCGCGCGAGGTCGAGCGCGACGACCTGGACGTAACACCCGACCACGTTCTGGTGCTCAAGAACTCCGGGCCCAAGGGCGGTCCCGGCATGCCCGAATGGGGCATGCTGCCGATCCCGAAGAAGCTTCTCAAAGCCGGCGTGCGCGACATGGTGCGCATTTCCGATGCCCGCATGAGCGGCACGAGCTACGGCGCCTGCATCCTGCATGTCGCGCCGGAGAGTTTTGTCGGCGGCCCGCTCGCTTTGGTGCAGACCGGCGACGACATTGAGATCGACGTCGCGGCGCGGAGAATCCACCTGCATGTCGGCGAGGACGAGCTGGCGCGCCGGCATGCGGCGTGGAAACCGCCGCTGCCGCGCTATGCACGCGGCTACGGCGCGATGTATTCCCAGCACATCGGCCAGGCCGACGAAGGCTGCGACTTCGACTTTCTCGAGGGCCGCGCGCCGATAGCGGAGCCGGAGATTCACTGAGCGGAAGGAGAGACAATGAAATTCGAACGCTCATGGCGGTGGACGCTCGCGGCCTTATGCCTGCCGCTGCTCGGCAGCGGGGCAGCACACGCCCAAGGCCCGGCGTTTAGGGTCGATCCGTACTGGCCGAAGCCGCTCCCGAACAACTGGATTCTCGGGCAGGTCGGTGGGCTCTCGGTCGACGCGCAGGACAACATCTGGGTCTTTCAGCGGCCCCGCTCGCTCACCGACGATGAGAAAGGCGCTGCGCTCGATCCGCCGCGTTCGAAGTGCTGCGTGCCGGCGCCATCGGTGGTGGTGTTCAATCAATCGGGCGACGTGGTGAAATCGTGGGGCGGTCCGGGCGACAATCTGGGCTACGACTGGCCGCTGCAGGAGCACGGCATTCTGGTCGACAACAAGGGCTTTGTCTGGCTCAGCGGCAACGGCAAGGGCGACAACATGGTGCTGAAGTTCAGCACCGACGGCAAATTCGTCAAACAAATCGGCAAGAGCGGGCCTTTGACCAGCAGCACGGATTTGAGCCAATTCGGCATGGTCGCGGCACTGGAAATCGACCCGCGAGCAAACGAAATCTACGCGGCCGACGGCTACGGCAACCACCGCGTGGCGGTGCTCGATGGCGACAGCGGCGAAATCAAACGCATCTGGGGCGCCTACGGCAAACCTCCAACTGACGAAAACCTGCCGGCGTACAATCCCGAGTCACCGCAATTCGCCAACCCGGTGCATTGCATCGCGCTTGCGAAAGACGGACTGGTTTACGTCTGCGACCGTACCAACAATCGTGTGCAGGTGTTTCGCAAGGATGGCAGGTTCGTGCGCCAGTTCGTCTTCAACAAGACCACGCGCGGGCCCGGCTCCGCATGGGGGTTGACATTTTCACCGCTCGACAAGAAGCAAAAATATTTCGTTCTGATCGACGGCACCAACAACGTCATCGAGACTGTCCGGCGCGAGGACGGCGCGATCGTCCGCAACTATGGTCGGCCGGGACGCAACGCCGGTGAATTTCACTGGGTCCACGTCGCCAAGTTCGATTCCCGCGGTAATCTCTACACTGGTGAAGTCGACACCGGAAAACGCCTGCAGAAATGGGTGCCTGCGGAATGACCTGATCAATCCGCCGGCGACATGACGGCGCGGCATTCGCCAAAGCCGATCCGCGGATAACCCGGCTTCTGTGCAAAGCCGCGGAAAATGATTTCGTCGCCGTCTTCGATGAAGCCGCGTTGCTCGCCGCTCTGCAATTCAATCGGCTCGCGGCCGCGCGCGGTGAGTTCAAGGAGACTCCCCCAGCTCGATTTCTCCGGACCCGACACCGTCCCCGAGCCGATCAGATCGCCGGTCGCGAGATTGCAGCCGTTAGAGGTGTGATGCGCGACCATTTGGGCGAACGTCCAGTAGGTGGTCGCGAACGAGGTCTGCGTGAGCCGCTTTGGCGCCAACCCGCCGCGCCGCATGGCGGCGGTCGCCAAGTACGCTTCGAGCGTGATGTCGAAACCGCCGTGGGCGCGATCTTCCGGGTCGGCAAGATGCGGCAGCGGCTCGGGATCGCCCCGCGGCCGCGTGAACGCCGGGATGCGAAACGGCGCCAGCGCTTCCTGCGTCACCACCCACGGCGAAACCGTAGTGGCGAAATTCTTGCCGAGGAAAGGCCCGAGCGGCTGGTATTCCCACGCCTGCACATCGCGCGCCGACCAGTCGTTGAGCAGACAAAAGCCGAAAATGTGTTCGGCAGCTTCGGCAATCGGCACGGTTTCGCCGAGGTCGGTCGGGGTGCCGATATACATTCCAAGCTCGAGCTCGAAATCCATGTTTCGCGACGGACCGTAATCAGGAGCCGTCTGATCCACCGGCTTACGCTGCCCCTTCGGGCGCTTCACTGGCGTGCCGCTGATGCGCACCGAAGAGCTGCGGCCGTGATAGGCGACCGGCACATATTTGTAGTTCGGCAGCAACGGATTCTCCGGGCGGAAGGCGCGGCCGGCATTGGTGGCGTGAAAGACCGAGGCATAGAAATCAGTAAAGTCCCAGATCGCTACCGGCAAAAGCAATTCCGCCTGCGCCATCGGCGTCAGATGACGGCGCAAGCTCGTATCACCGCCCTCGGAGCTGAGTGCACGCGACACCGCCAGCCGGAGCGCCAATGCTGCCTGCGGACCGAGCGACATCAGGTGATTGAGCGTAGGCGCAGCACAGGCCTGCGCCGCGGCTTCTGCGGCCAACCCCTTGAATGACGGTCCTGCCGCCGGGACATCGAGTATCTGATCTCCGATAGCGACGCCGACCCGCGGCTGCTGCCCCGCGGCCGGCCGAAATACGCCGAACGGAAGATTTTGGATGGGGAAATCGTTATCGGGCGCATTGGCGCTGTCGACAAAACTTCGCCGCCCCGGATCGTGCGTTTCGTTGAGAGCGGCTGTCATATTTCCTTCATCAAGCTGAGGTTCAGACTGGCGCTATGCCGCCGTGCAGATGCAGCTCACGTCGGCGCTGAATATCGCCGAGACGCCGTTGCGCCTCGGCATCGATGGCGCGGGCAAGCTCGGAATGGTGGGCCATCAAGGTGCGGAAATCGGCGAGGTCCAGCACCAGCAGCGTCGATGCCTTGGTCGTCGATACATTCGCCGTGCGGATCATGTCGCCGAGCAACGCAAGCTCGCCAAAGAATGCGCCCTCGCCGAGCCGAACCGGCGTCGGCGTCACGTCGACTTCCACTTCACCGGCGGCGATGAAGTACATGCAGTCCCCTACCCTACCGCGCCGAATGACGGCGGTTCGCCCGGGCACCTCCACACGGCGCAACATGTGGGTGATCTCGGTGATCGCGGAAGGGTCGAGCGACTGAAAAAACGGCACCTTGCTCACCACGTCCCAGGTTTCGATGAAATTTCGCCGCCGCCGTTCGGCCGCAAAGCCCGTCGCCAGAATACCAGTCCACAACCCAAACGTGGCAATGCCGCAAATCATCACGCCAGCGCCGAGCAGACGACCGAGCGCGGTATGCGGAACCTCGTCGCCGTAGCCCGTCGTTGTCAGGGTGACCACCGCCCACCACAACGACGACGGCAAGGTGCCGAATGCCAACGGCTGCTCGTTGCGTTCGACCACATGCATGGCAGCCGACGCCAAAAACAGAACGATCAGGAACAGGACCAGGACGCTCGCGAGCGGCTTGGCTTCCAGCACGAAAACGCGTCCGAGCTGGGCGAAGCCGGGCGAATTTTGCGCGAGCTTGAGTACCCACAACGACGCGAACAGCCAGGCTGTTTCCGGTGGCGTGCCACAAGCAAGCGCAATCGGCACCGGAAAAACTGCGCACAGTTCGACAATGCCCGACAGCGACAAGAGATGCTGCCATGCCTTGCCCTCGCGCCGGGCCGCGTTGATCCCCATCACGGTCTCGACCGCAAAATAGATGAGGCAGCACCACAGACAGAGATTTAGCCAGAAACCGGCCGCGGCTCGCAGATTGGGCTCGGTGAGCGCCGCCATAGCCACGAGGCCGATGGCAAGGACCAGGTATCGCGCGAGCCGCAACACTCCGAAGCGGCGAAACGGCGCGCTATAATCATCAAGATTGGAAAATGCGCCTTTCAACATTACGCCTGTCCCAGGGCCGGTGGAGCTAACAAGTCCCAGCCGGCGGCGTTCGGGAAATTACGCCGTCGGAGTTCGCATCACCAGTCGAAATTGAACAGCCGGCCGACTAGCCGCGGAGAGCGCCAATGCACTGGAGCGACCTATTCAACAGCGGCGCATCGCTGTTCATCGTAGCGACCGCGTCGACCAAGACGATGGTACCGCTGCGCGTCTTCGCCATTGTAACGAATTGCGCACTCATCGCCTTCTTCGCCGCCTCGCACGCGTGGCTGCCGCTGCTGTTGCAGGGGTTCGCTTTGCCGCTCAACGGCTATCGCCTCTATCAGATGCTGGTTCTGATCGGCAACGTGCGTGAAGCGATCCGTGGACACGCTTCGATGGACTGGCTCAAACCGTTCATGTCGGAGCGCCATTACCGCAAGGGCGATATCCTGTTCGCAAAGGGTGAGGTCGCGGATGAGATGTTTTGCACCGTGGGCGGACGCTACCTGCTGGTCGAGCTTGGCATCGAACTCGAGCCGGCGCAGGTCGTCGGCGAGCTCGGCTTCCTCGCGCCGGACAATCGGCGCACGGCGACACTCGAATGCATCGAAGCGGGCAAGGTGCTAGCGATCACCTATGAACAGGTCGAGCAGCTTTACTACCAAAACCCGACTTTCGGCTTTTATTTCCTGCGCCTCTCCACCGAGCGGCTGTTCGACAATATCCGCAAGCTGGAAGGCGAGCTGGAACGGCGGCGGGTGGAAGCGTGAAATCAGCAACCTGATTTCTTGTTTGGGCTTCTGGGAAATCCCAATTCACCCAAGCGTCCTACGCCGAGACCTTCTGTTTTTCACCAGCAGCGCCTGTTCCGCGCAATGCTGGCCGTTCCGCGGCCAAGGAAATGCCGAAGGCATCCATGAATCCGCACTCGCCCTTTGCGGAAATCTTCAGCGCGCGCGAATAGCGGATGCGCGCGATCCAGCCGAGGTCGAAGCAGCGGTCGGCTAAGGCCGCGCCGAGCGCGCCGGCTAGATGCGGCCGACGCTCGCTCCAGTCCAGGCACGACCGGCAGAACGTGCGGCGGCCGTCTCTGGCATCTTCGAGGCTGATGCCGAACCCGGCCAAAAATTTCTCGCCGGCGCGGGTGACCATGCCGCCGTCGTCGGTCAGCACGATGTGCTTGCGACGCATGAGCGCATCCGTGAGCGCCACACCGAGGCGGCCGGCGATGTGATCATAACAGGTCCGCGCCGTGCGCAGCTGATCGTCGCCGTTCCAACGCGGCCGATAACGCTGCGGCCCGTCGGCAGCTACGACCATGATGCTCTCGATCATGCGCGCAATCTTCGGTGAGGAAAGCCGAAAGTAGGAATGCCGGCCCTGTTTGGTCAGCGCGAGAAGGTTCGCCTCCCGCAGCTTGGCAAGATGCTCGCTGGTCGTCTGCGGTGATACGCCGGCCGCGTGGGCAAGCTCGCTCGCCGTCAGGGCGCAGCCGTCCGCCAGCGCCAGCAGAATGTTGGCACGGGCTGGGTTGCCGACGAGCGCGGCGATTTCGGCAACAGCGGGATGGGCTCCGTTCATGCTTCTAAAAATAGGCGCGTTCGACGGCCGATTCCAGCGACGACATTTCGGAACTTCCCGAAGTGATGGAGCGCGCGTTAACTGCTGCTATACTCCGCACTTCCACGCACCGCGGCCGCCTTCGGCGCGCGGGACGGAGCAAATCGGCAGACTCTACATCGCGACGATTGGCTGCGCGGCGAGCACCGGCTCGCGCGGCACGACGCCGGAGAACACTGAGCCTTCGTTGAACCACGACGCCGGCGCCGGATGGCCCCACAGGGTCTGCCGGCGCGGGTCGGTCAGCGACCAGCGGATCGGGGCGTGATCGGGGTCCACAGTGAGATAGTCGGAGGTAAATAGTTCGACCCGGTGGCCGTCGGGATCGCGCACGTAAAGGAAGAAAGCGTTGGAGATGCCGTGCCGGCCGGGCCCGCGTTCCATGTTGTCAAGATAGCCGCTCGTCGCCATCACATCGCAGATGTGAATGATGTCGAGCACGCCCGCCGTCCACACTCCGATATGATGCAGCCGCGGACCGACGCCGTTGGTGAAGGCGAGGTCGTGCACGTTGCCCTTGCGATGCATCCACACCGCCCAAAGTTGGCCGTCGTCGCCATCAGTCTCGGTGTATTCGGTAAGCCGGAAGCCAAGCTCGTCATAGAAATCGTAGCTCGCCTGGACATTGGGCGTGAAGCAATTGAGATGATCGATCCGCTGGATGCGCGCTCCAAGATGCGTAGTGTACTGCTGCAGCATGCTTTCGGACTGATCCATCCGGGCGTAGAGATCGAGCGGCATGCCGAGAACGTCCGCGGTGCGCAGCGTCCGCCCCTGATGCGGCAAGTCCGGGAACGCGGTCGGCAGGTTGCGGCGACCGAACCAGAACGCGGCACGGTCGACGTCGTCCTCACCGGCGAGCTTGTAGCCGAGCGCATACACCTCGGGCACGCGCGCGCGCCGCAGCACAATCGAGTGATGGTTGCGCTCCTCGATGCCGCGCAGGTACAGCGCATCTTTGGTTTCATCGCTGAGCAGGAGCCCAAGGCAATCCACATAAAAGGCGCGCGAACGCCCCAGATCGGTCACTCCAAGCTCGACGTGACTCGCGCGCACGACGTTGAACGGAGGATCGAAGGTGGGCTTCCGGATTGGCATGGCTGCTCGCCGTTGACGGTTGCTGCGCCGACTTCTAACACATCGCGCGAGGGAGGTGCGATATGCGGCTTGCAAGCTATAACCTGCGTGGACGGCCGAGCTTCGGCGTCGTCGTCGGCGACGGTCATCGTCGATCTGCGCGGCCGCTTGAGCCGCTTCGCTACGCTCCTCGAAGTGTTTCGCGCTCAGGCGCTCGACGAGGCCAAAGCCGTCGTCGACGGCGTACGCCCCGACGTGCCGCTCACCGAAGTCGAGCTGTTGCCGCCGCTCGCCGCGCCGGAAAAAATCCTTTGCATCGGCATCAATTACGCCGACCGCATGCAGGATTATGATTTCACCGACCGTCCGAAGTATCCCAGCATGTTCTACCGCGCGCCAAACTCGCTGGTCGGGCACGGCCAAAACCTGATTCGCCCCAAGATCTCCGCCGAACTCGACTACGAGGGCGAGATCGCCATGGTCATAGGCAAGGAATGTAAGCACGTCGCCAAGGAAGACGCGCTTGGCGTGATTGCCGGTCTCACCTTGTGCAACGAAGGCACGATCCGCGACTGGATTCGCCACGGCAAATTCAACGTCACCCAGGGCAAGAATTTCGACGCAACCGGCAGCATCGGGCCGTGGATCGAAACCGCCAGTCGACCTGACCAAGCCCCTGCACCTCATCGTGCGCAAGAACGGCGAGGTCACGCAGGACGACACCACCGAGAACATGATCTTCTCGTTCGCCGACCTTATCGTCTACATCACCACGTTCATGACGCTGAAACCGGGCGATATCATCTCCACCGGCACGCCGGTCAAAAAGGGCCCGAAAACCGAGCCGCCGGTCTGGCTCAAGCCGGGCGACATCGTCGAGCTTGAGTGCCCCGAGATCGGCGTGCTGCGTAATTCGGTGGCGGACGAGGCGTGACGACGACAAACCGCGCGGCCTGCGTCATCGGCTGGCCGGTCGAACATTCGCGCTCGCCGCTCATTCACAATTATTGGCTCAAGCAGTACGGCATCGCCGGCGAATATCGGCGCGAGCTGGTGCCGCGTGAGGAATTCGCATCGTTTGTCAAATCGCTCGCCGCCCGCGGTTATGTCGGCGCCAATGTAACCGTGCCGCACAAGGAAGCGGCGCTGGCGCTTTCGCAACCCGACGAGCGGGCGCGCGCGGTCGGTGCCGTCAATACGCTGTGGCTCGATGACGACGTGTTGCGCGCGACCAACACCGACGTCGAGGGATTTTTAGATAACCTCGACGCCTGCGCCCACGGCTGGGACCGTGACTTGAGCAAAGCCGTGGTGCTCGGGGCCGGCGGCGCGGCGCGCGCCGTCATTTACGGACTGATGGCGCGCGGTGTGGAACGGATCGTCATCGTCAACCGCACGCTCGACCGGGCCGAAACGTTGCGGCGACAGTTCGGCGTCCGCGTAGATGCGGTGGACTGGGATCAGTCAGACGCTGCGTTCGCCGATGCTACGCTCCTGGTCAACACCACGACGCTCGGCATGCAGGGACAGCCCGCCCTCACCGTGAATGTCGCACGGCTTCCTGGCGAAGCCGTCGTCGCCGATCTTGTCTATGCGCCGGTGCGCACCGCACTGCTTGCGGCAGCAAACGCGCGCCATCTGCGCACCGCTGATGGGCTTGGCATGCTGCTGCACCAGGCGGTGCGCGGCTTTGCCCTTTGGTTTGGGAAAACGCCCACGGTGACGCCGGAACTGCGCGCGCTGGTCGAAGCCGATCTCGGCGCTTCGCCGCGAAAGGCCGCAGGATAACGCAGTTGTGTTTGCGGCGACGCAGTTGTGTCTGCCGCGGGTAAATTACATCCGATATCGTCTTCGCGCTGGGGCGGCATATTCTTGGTCGGAGGACGAAAGATGAAACTCTGGACAATCGGCGCGAGCGCCATTGCGCTTGTCTTCGCTTCATCCATAGCCGTGGCGCAGCAACCGCAAATCGTGCGGCTGCGCGGCGCGATCGAAAGCCTCGATGGCCAGACCCTGATGGTGAAAGGGCGCGACGGCGCGACCATGACCATGAAGCTGCCGGACGGCGTTCCGATCAGGGGGATCGAGAAGAAGTCGGTCGCCGACGTCAAACAGGGCGGCTTCGTCGGCATTACCGCAATGCCGCTGCCGGACGGCACGCAAAAGGCGGTCGAAATCCACATCTTTCCCGAGGCTATGCGCGGCACCGGCGAAGGCCACCGGCCGTGGGATCTGATGCCGAACAGCACCATGACCAACGGCAACATCGACAGCGCGGTCGCATCGGTCGACGGCAAGGAGCTGGTGCTGAAGTACAAGGACGGCGAAAAGAAATTCATCATTCCCGCGAACATCGAGGTCGTGATGTTTGTTCCGGGATCGACGGCAGATCTCAAGCCGGGTGAAAAAGTATTCGTCGTCGCAAAAAAGCTGCCGGACGGTACGTTTGAGCCGGTATTCGTGACGGTCGGGCATAGCGGCGTCAATCCGCCGATGTGAGCTCGCCCCACGCGGGCGCATCACTGTTAGCCGACTGTTCTGGCACGGCACTTGCTCCCTTGGGGTTGCGTGCGTGCAACGCAAACGCACGAACGCACCCAAGCGACAGGAGGTCGTCCATGACGCGTGCTGAACTCACCGAGAAAATGCTCGGCATCAAGCGTGAAAAGGGCTGGAGCTGGAAACACATTTGCAGCGAGATCGGCGGCATGTCGCCGCTTTTGATCACCGGCGCGGTGCTGGGTCAGATGAAATTGACCAAGCCGCAGGCGGCCAAGGCCGCCGAGCTGTTTGGGCTGAGCAAAGGCGAGGAAGCGCTGCTCAATGAGGTGCCGTACCGCGGCACAACGATGCCGCCGACCGATCCTTTGATCTACAGGTTTTACGAGTTGGTGATGGTCAACGGTCCGGCCTTAAAGGCGCTGATCGAGGAGGAGTTCGGCGACGGCATCATGTCGGCGATTGACTTCGATCTGCTGATGGAACGCCAGCCCGATCCGAAAGGCGACCGGGTGAAACTCACCATGTCGGGCAAATTCCTGCCGTACAAATATTACGGCGCCAGCGGCAACATACCGGGTTACGGCTACAAGGAAGAATGAGGTCGCGGCCACCTCAAAGTGACGATCAGCTGACGATCACGCGGCGATCGATCTCTTTGATGCTGGTCACCCCGGTCAAAGCCATGCTGACGCTGAGTTCGTTGCGCATGATCTCAATCGCGCGGGCAACACCCGCCTGCCCGCCGGCGCCAAGCCCGTAGACAAAGGCACGGCCCGAGAGACAGGCGCGAGCGCCGAGTGCGACGGCGCGCATAATGTCCTGGCCGGAGCGGATGCCGCCGTCGAACAGCACTTCGATCGATGAACCGACCGCATCGACAATCGGCGGCAGCGCCGAAATCGAGGATGGCGCGCCGTCAAGCTGGCGGCCGCCGTGGTTTGACACCACTAATGCTGCCGCGCCGGTTTTTGCCGCGGTGCGCGCGTCTTCGACATCGAGGATGCCCTTGAGGATGAGTTTCCCCGGCCAGACACCGGCGATCCATTCGACGTCCTTCCAGCTCATGGTCGGATCGAACTGATCGGCGGTCCAGCGCGCCAGATACTGCACGTCCTTGGTGCCTTTGACGTAACCGGCAAGGTTGCCGAACGTCTTGCGCTTGCCGCGCGCGATGCTCAGCGCCCAAGCCGGCTTGGTGGCGATGTCGATAAGATTGCTGATGCGGATTTCCGGAGGAACACTCAGGCCGTTTTTGATATCGCGGTGCCGCTGGCCGAGGATTTGCAGATCGACCGTGAGCACCAGCGCGCTGCATTTGGCCGCCGCCGCCCGCTCGATCAGTGACCGCACGAAGCCGCGATCCTTCATGACGTAGAGCTGGAACCAGAACGGCTTGTCGACCGCTGCCGCGACATCCTCGATCGAGCAGATCGACATGGTCGAAAGGGTAAACGGTATTCCCGCCGCATGGGCGGCGCGGCAAGCCAGAATCTCACCGTCGCCGTGCTGCATGCCGCACATCCCGATCGGCGCCAGCGCGAGCGGCAGCGAAACCGGTTCGCCCAGAATCGTCGTTGCCATGCTGCGCGACGAAACGTCGACCAGGATGCGCTGCCGCAGCTTTATGGCCTCGAGATCGGCGCGGTTGGCGTTAAGCGTCTGTTCGGCATAGGAGCCCGACTCGGCATATTCAAAGAACGAGCGTGGTACCCGGCGGCGCGCGGCCTGCCGCAGGTCCTCGATGCAGGTCATGGTTTTCATGGCTGGTCCCGGCCGTCACGCGTATTTGCGAAGAGCTTATCCGATAGCACAGACAAGGTCGCCGCTCCCAATCGCCGGAACACAAGCGGCGGCATACGCGTTATCGGCTGCGGGCTCATCTCGCCCAGGATCAGAACATGATGGACGAATGGAATAGAAACCGGTCGCAGCGGGCTGATCGCGGCGATATTGCGCCCAGCGGCAGCGACCCGGCCACCAGGCGCCGCGAGCGGCAAGAAAGGCGGAAGGCAGAACTCGACGATACGCTCGATCGCGGGCTCGAGGACACGTTTCCGGGTTCCGACCCGGTGGCAATCACCCAGCCGCCCCACAGCGCCCGCGATAAGCATACGCCCTAGGCCGCAGGGCCAGGCAGGCCGAGACGCCGCCTGTTGCCTAGTTTGGCAGTAGATCGTTGATCTAATGCGTTAATTTGGCGCGGGTATGCCGAATGAAGGGTTTCGCCAGGCGGTAAGATTATTGAATATTTTTTGAGGCGGACATGAGGGGGAAGGCGTTAGTATCGCCGCCTAGAATGGCAGGCGGTAGGGGTTATGGCCCGTAAGTACTTTGGCACTGATGGAATTCGTGGCCGCGCCAACGGCGTGATTACACCTGAATTGGCGCTCAAGACCGGGCAAGCGACCGGGCTTGTGTTCCGCCGTGGCGAGCATCGCCATCGCGTGGTGATCGGCAAGGATACGCGGCTTTCCGGGTACATGATCGAGACCGCGCTGATCGCCGGTTTCACCTCCGTCGGCATGGACGTGCTGCAGCTCGGGCCGATGCCGACTCCCGCCGTTGCCATGCTCACCCGCTCAATGCGGGCCGATCTCGGCGTCATGATCTCGGCATCGCACAATCCGTTCGATGATAACGGTATCAAGCTGTTCGGGCCGGACGGCTACAAGCTGTCGGACGAGGTCGAGCGCCGAATCGAAAGTCTGATCGACAGCGATATGACCAAGCGCCTGGCCAAAAGCCGCGAACTTGGCCGCGCCAAGCGCATCGATGGCGTCCACGACCGCTATATCGAATTTGCCAAGCGCACGCTGCCGCGCAACCTCTCGCTCGAGGGGCTGCGCGTCGTGATCGATTGCGCCCACGGCGCCGGCTATCGGGTGGCGCCGGCGGCGCTGTGGGAGCTTGGCGCCGACGTTATTCCAATAGGTGTCGAGCCCGACGGCTTCAACATCAACCGCGAATGCGGTTCGACCGCGCCCGATGCACTCTGCCGTAAAGTGCGCGAGATGCGCGCCGACATCGGCATCGCGCTCGACGGCGACGCCGATCGCGTCGTTATCGCCGATGAGCAAGGACATATCGTCGATGGCGACCAGCTTCTGGCGGTGATCGCCGAAAGCTGGCGCGACGATGGGCTGCTCACCAAGCCGGGCGTGGTCGCCACCGTAATGTCTAATCTGGCGCTCGAGCGTCATCTGCAATCGCTCAAGCTTTCGCTGGTGCGCACGCCGGTCGGCGACCGCTACGTGCTCGAATGCATGCGCGAGCAGGGCTACAACGTCGGCGGCGAGCCGTCCGGCCACATTATCCTGTCCGATTACACGACGACCGGCGACGGCTTTGTCGCCGCGCTCCAGGTCCTCGCGGTGGTGAAGAAGCAGGACAAGCCGGTGTCGCAGGTCTGCCATCGCTTTGCCGCTTTGCCGCAGGTGCTCAAGAACGTGCGCTATCGCGGCGGCAAGCCACTGGAAAACTCCAAAGTACGGTCGGTCATCGAAGACGGCGAACAGCGCCTCAACGGACACGGCCGGCTGGTGGTGCGGCCGTCGGGAACCGAACCCGTGATCCGCGTCATGGGCGAAGGCGACGACAAGGTACTGGTCGAGGAAATCGTCGACGGCATTGTCGACGCGCTCACCGATCACGCGGCGTAAGTCACTCCTGCGACTTCAGGAAGTGCGCGAACGCCTTCAGCGTTGTCTCGGACACGTAGTGTTCGATTCCCTCGGCATCGGCCTCGGCCGCTTCGGTTGGCACGCCCAATGCTGAAAGCACATCAACGACGAGCCGGTGGCGGACGCGCACCCGATCGGCAAGCGCCTCGCCCTTGTCGGTGAGAAACACCCCGCGATAGGGCCGTGCGGTCGCAAGACCCGCCCGTTTCAGTCGCGAAATCGTCTTCACCGCTGTGGCATGCGACACGCCGAGCCGCCGCGCGATATCCGTGGGCCTCGCCTCACCCGCACTCTTAAGCAGGTCCGCGATCAGCTCGACATAGTCCTCGAGCAACGCGGTTGACTGCGCCGAGCGCGTCTTGCCGAAACGGCGCGCCTGCGTTCCTTCCGCCGGCAGCTTTTCGGCAGCGTGTTCGCTCTTGCGCTTTGCTGGTTCGGCCATCGCCGAGGCCCTGTTTTCGCAACGACCTGTCGTTTCCTTCGCTGCCGTGAACACACTTTTCTCGCCGTGTCAAAATATAGCTTAGGCTACACTTTGTAACCATTGACGCCAATCGGTTGCATCCCTATGATGTAACCAATGCTACACTTTCAAGTTAGTGCTTCATGCCTGCCGATATGACCAATTTGAGAGACCGAAGAGGCTCGCTGTCCGAACGCACGGTGGCAGTCGCGCGCCAGGTGCTTGAGGGAGAGGCCGGCGGCTGGCGCGGCTACTCGGCTTTCGCCGGTCCCGCAGTTATCGCTTCGATCGCCTACGTAGACCCGGGCAACTTCGCCACCAACATCCAGGCCGGCGCCAAGTACGGCTACGGGCTGCTGTGGGTGGTCGTGCTCGCCAATCTGATCGCGATGCTGTTCCAGGCGCTCTCGGCCAAGCTCGGTATCGTCACCGGCCGCAATCTGGCGGAGATGTGCCGCGATCACTTTCCGCGGCCGATCGTGCTGGCGATGTGGGGCGTCAGCGAGGTTGCCGCCATGGCGACCGATCTCGCCGAATTCCTGGGCGGCGCTATCGGACTGTCGCTGCTGTTTCACGTGCCGCTCTTGGCCGGAATGGTCGTGACCGCGATCCTGACCTATGGCCTGCTGATGCTCGAACGCTTCGGCTTCCGGCCGATCGAGCTGATCATCGGCGCGATGGTGAGCGTCATTGCGCTCTGTTACGTCGTCGAGATGTTCATTGCGCCGATCGATTGGGCCGCGGCGGCCGTGCACATGGTCGTGCCGCAAATCGCCGACGGGCAGGCGCTGCTGCTTGCGGTCGGCATTATCGGCGCGACCGTGATGCCGCACGCGGTCTACCTGCATTCCGGCTTGACGCAAACGCGCATGCCGGTGCACAGCGACAGCGAACGGCGACTGGTGCTGCGCTTCTCCAATCGAGAAGTCTTTGTGGCGCTTACGCTTGCCGGCCTCGTCAACATCGCAATGGTGATGATGGCGTCGAGCGCGTTCCATGCCGGACACCCCGAAGTCGCGGAAATCGAAACCGCCTATCTCACGCTGACCCCGCTGCTCGGGACCGCAGCCGCGGCGGTGTTTTTGCTGTCACTCATTGTCTCGGGCATATCGGCCTCGACCGTTGGGACCATGGCCGGGCAGATGATCATGCAAGGCTTCGTCGGCTTCCGCATTCCGGTCTGGGTACGCCGGCTTGTGACCATGGCGCCCGCCTTTGTCGTGGTCGCGCTCGGCGTCAACGCAACGAAAGCGCTGGTCGTCAGTCAGGTCGTTCTGAGCATTGCCCTGCCGTTGCCGATGATCGCGCTTCTGATCTTTACCGGCAGGCGCGACATCATGGGCGACTTCACCAACAGCCGGCTCACGCGTGTCGCGGCCCTAGTCGGCACTACCGTCGTGTTAGCGCTCAATTTGTTTCTCATCGCCCAAGCCTTCGCCTAATCAAGCCTTCGCGTAATCAAGCCTTCCCCAAATCGAGCCCTGATCAGGCGCGCACTGCGGCAATGGTGACAACGCTAAGTCAGACGAAGGTTCGTCATCGGGCCGTCATCGTCGCGCGGCGTAGACTTTCGGATGAGTGACGAAGCCGGCGGATTCGCCTATTAAGTGTGGGGACGAAAGCCGGGCTGTTAACCGGTGCGTCCTCAGGGGAGAAACGCCATGAACAGGAATTTGTTTATATCCGTATGCGCGGCATTCGCGCTTGCATTGAGCGTTGCTGCGGCCCACGCCCAACAATCCGGCACGGCGGCAGAAGCCAAAGCCATGCTGACCAACGCGGTCGCGGCGCTCAAAGCCGGCGAAGCGCCAGCGCTCGCCGAGTTCAACGACAAAGCCAACAAGAAATTCCACGACCGCGACCTTTACGTGTTCTGCTACGACATGACCAACGGCCATTTCACAGCGCATCCAAACTCGGCTTTGATGGGCACCGACGTCCGGGCCTTGAAGGTCAAGGACGATCCGCTCGGCCAAAGGATCTTTGATACAATCAAAGGTTCGGCGGGAAGCGTTGCCACCGTAGACTACAGCTTCCCGAAGCCGGGAACGACCGATCCGGTTCCCAAGCAATCCTTCGTGACGATGGTCGGCAATGAGGGTTGCGGCGTCGGCTATTACAAATAGCCCGCCCGGCAGTGATCGCGGCGCGATCTAAAAAGAGGCGAGACCGCCGCCGGCGGCCTCGCCACATTCGTCAGACGGTCTTCAGATTCTCGGCGGCCGATTTGCCGGTCTTGCGATCCACTACGACCTCGAACGCAACTTTCTGGCCTTCACGCAGCTCGCGTAGCCCGGCGCGCTCAACGGCGCTGATGTGGACGAACACATCCTTGCCGCCACCATCGGGCTGGATGAATCCATAACCCTTCTGCGCGTTGAACCACTTCACTGTTCCGTTGCTCACGGGACACTCCTCTTTCGAAACAAGATATGAGCCGCGCGAGAATGCGCGGCCCGGTTCGCTCGAGATTTTGGTGAAAGATCGTCAGTCAGGCGCGTTGTCGTCGCTGCGTGGCCTAGTCGTTCGGCCCGAAAACTCGATGGCGCCTATTTAGCCAGAACCCGCGTTTTCCGCAAGGGCAGGCAGAGCCATCGCATCCGGCAGCCGATTGCGTTGTCACCATCCATTCACATTCACTGCCGGATGATCTCGCCGATCAGACCGGTATCATATTGCGTGAAAAACAGGCGGCCATCTGACATGGCCGTGATACAGCGTGCGCCACTCGCGGATGTTGGGATGTCATATTCATCGATCGTGGCGCCGCTCGCGTCCATTCGACCGATCTTGTTAGCGAAATTTTCAGTAAACCAAAGCTCCCCGTCGGCCGTGACTGCAACGCTGCGCGCTGAAGCATTCGGCGTCGGGATGGCGAATTCCTTGATCGTGCCGTCGGATGCGATGCGGCCAAGCGCGTTTGCGCCGGTCTCGACGAACCAGATGCTGCCGTCGGAATGAAGCGCCATGGCGCGCGGTTGGCTGTCCGGAGTTGGGATCTGAAACTCAGTAACTTTTCCGTCAAGTGTCATGCAGCCGACTCGGCCGCCGCCGGCTTCACTGAACCACAGCGCGCCATTGCGCACGACAATGGAAAGCGGACGGCTGCCCGGCGTGATGCCGGCGCTGAATTCAGTGACGCGGCCATCTGGCGTAATACGCGCGATGCAATCGGCGTCGCCCTCGGAGAACCAGACATTGTTATCAGGTCCGAGAACGATGCCATCCGGACCTGACTTGGCGGTCGGAAGTGGATACTCCACTACCGCGCCGGACAAGCTGATGCGGCCAATGCGATTGCCGGCTTTCTCAGTGAACCAAAGATTGCCGTCAGCGCCGGCGGCAATGCCGACCGGCATGCTATCGGCGGCAGGAAGCGCGAATTCGCGAAAGGCGGCGGTACGTGGATCGAAGCAGCCGATTTTCGATGCGCCGTTCTCGCAGAACCACAGATTTCCGTCGGAGCCTTCCACAGCGATGTAGGGCTTGCTGTCGGGTGTGGGGATCCGGTGCTCGCGCATTATGGGTTTTGCGCGCGCACACGGAACGCTTGGTCCTGCGATCGGGCTATTCCGCGCCATGAGTAATTCTAGTCTTTTTTGTACTTTCCATTCGCGCCGTTGGCGGCATTCACAACCTCCCAGATGCGCGACGGGGTGAGCGGCATGTCGATGTGCTCAACGCCAAGTTCGCGCAATGCATCGAGTACAGCGTTGACCACGGTCGGCGGCGCCGCGATCGTCCCTGCCTCGCCGATACCCTTGACGCCGAGTGGATTAGTTTTAGCTGGTACTTCGACCAGCTCGGAGACGAAGTTCGGGAAGTCGCCCGCGCGCGGCATGCTGTAGTCGAGGAAACTCCCGGTCATCAGCTGCCCCGACGTTTCATCGTAGACGATGTTCTCGAACAAAGCCTGACCGACGCCCTGGGCGATCCCGCCGTGGATTTGCCCCTCGCAGATCATCGGGTTGATCGCCATGCCGAGATCGTCGACGGCGACAAAGCGGTCGATGCAGACAACGCCGGTCTCCGGGTCGACCTCGACCTCACACACCTGGCAGCCGTTCGGATAGTTCGGCGCCCCGCCGGGCACGCCGGAATAGGTACCAACCCCGTCAAGGCCGAGGCCGAGTTTCATGACCGGTCCGGCCGGAGCAAAGAACGCGCGCGCGACATCGCCGATCGACATCTGCTTGTCGGTACCGATCACCGTAAAGGTCCCGGCCTTGAACTCGATATCAGCGGGCGCCGCTTCCAGTAGTGCGCTTGCCATCTCTTTGCCACGGGCAATAACGACATTGGCCGCGTCGCGCAGCGCATTACCGCCGACAAGCGAGCTACGCGCCGCGAACGTGCCGCGGCCGAACATGACCTTCTCGGTGTCGCCCTGGATGTAGTTGATCGCCTCGAACGGCACGCCGAGCCATTCGGCAACAAGTTGTGCGAACGCGGTGGCGTGTCCCTGTCCGTGCGAATGCGTACCGGCGACGATCGACACCATCCCGCTCGGATCGAACCGTATCTCCATGCGGTCGTTGAACACGCCGCCGAGCTCGATGTAGGGCGTGACCGCACGGCCGCGCAGCTTGCCCCGCCGCGCGCTCTCCTTGCGCCGGGCGGCGAAGCCTTTCCAGTCGGCAAGCGCCAGGCACTTGTCCATCAGCTTCTCAAACTCGCCACTATCGTAGGTGTGATGCGTTGGCGTGTGGTACGGCAGCGCTTCGGGTTTGATGAGATTGCGCCGCCGCAACTCGACCCGGTCGATGCCGGTGACCTGCGCCGCCCGATCGACCAGCCGTTCAATCAGATAAATCGCCTCCGGCCGGCCTGCGCCGCGATAGACCGACGTCGGCGTGGTGTTGGTGAACACCGCGTTGGTTTTGATGTCGATCGTCTGCACGTCGTAAAGGCTCGGAATAAACATGAGCGACCAGAACAGCGGCGCCGTCGCCGCCGCCCACCAATAGGCGCCGAGCGCCTGATAAGCAGTGGACCGGATGGCGAGGAATTTGCCGTGCTCGTCGAGCGCGAGCTCGGCATAGACGAGCTGGTCGCGGGCGTGATTGTCGCAGAGCAGGCTTTCGCTGCGCGTAGCCGTCCACTTCACCGGCCGCGCGCAGCGCTTCGACGCCCACAGCACCAGGATATCGTCGGGATACAAATTCGCCTTCATGCCGAAGCCGCCGCCGACATCGGGCGAAAGCACCCTGATCTTCGATTCCGGCAGATGCAGCGCAGCCGATACCGAAGCGCGCACGCTATGCGGATCCTGCGACGTGGTATGAAGCGTATATCTTCCATCCGCGGCGTCATAAACGCCGAGCGCGCAGCGCGGCTCGATCGGATTTGCCGTGACACGGTTGTTGACCAAGCGGACCGCAGCGACGTGTCTGGCGCCGGCGAAGGCCACGTCGGTTGCCGCCTGATCGCCGAACGCAATCGTCACCGCGATGTTGCCGTTCGGGCAATCGTTCCAGATTTTCGCAGCGGTCGGCTTTGCCGCAGCTTCGAGATCGACCAGCGCCGGCAGCGGCTCATAATCGACGGCAACAAGCTCGGCAGCATCGCGCGCCTGCGCCTCGCTTTCGGCAACAACGAAGGCGACATAATCACCGATGCGGCGCACGCGATCGGCAAGCAGAACGGGACGCGTGGTCGGAAATCCCTTTGGTCCGCCCCAGGATTCAGGCATGAAAAACGGCGGGATGCCGCTGACCTTGTCGGTCAAAGCATCCGCGCCGGTTAGCACGCAGACAACGCCCGGCGCAACTTTGGCAGCAGCCACATCGACGCTCTTGATAAGCGCATGCGCGTGCGGCGAAAGCGCCGCCACGCCATAGCATTGGCGCGGCAGTACAAGATCGCCGACATACTGGCCGGCGCCGGTGGTGAAGCGCTGATCCTCGACCCGGCGGACGGCTTGTCCGATGCCGAACTTTGTCATCGCGGCCTCGGTGCTCACGCGCAATAGCCGCCATCGACCATCAGCGCGGTGCCGCTGGTGTAGCTGCTGCGGTCGGAGGCGAGAAAGCAGACGGCCTGCGCGATTTCCTCGGGCCTCGCATGACGGCCAAGCGGAATTTGCTCGTCGAACCATTCGCCGGCATCGCGGCCGAGCATGTCGCTCATGGTCTTCTCGGCGGTGCGCATGAACACGTTATCGACCGGCCCGGGATTGACGCTGTTGACGCGGATGCGGCGCTGCGCGACTTCCTTAGAAACACAACGCATCATGCCCATCAGCGCGTGCTTGGCGGCGACGTAGGAGCAATTGAACGGCACACCCTTCACCCCGACCGTGCTCGCGGTGATGATGATGCTGCCGCCGTCATTCATCTGCGGGATCGTATACTTGCAGGCGAGGAAGCAGC
This sequence comes from uncultured Alphaproteobacteria bacterium, assembly GCA_963831165.1. Lineage (GTDB taxonomy): Bacteria > Pseudomonadota > Alphaproteobacteria > Rhizobiales > Xanthobacteraceae > BOG-931. The sequence goes on along the minus strand of CAWHPC010000020.1, from coordinate 78,453 downwards.
CGCGCACGTGGGTGGCAATGATCCGGTCGAACAAATCCTCGGGGTATTCGGTAATCGGCATCAGAGGGCCGTCATTGCCGGCATTGCTGAACAGCACATCGATCTTGCCCCAGCGCGCGACGGTGTCGCCGACATACTTACGAGCCTGCGCCGCATCGGTGACGTCGGCGGCGACAAAGGCCGCTTTATCGGTACCGAGTTCGCGGACCGTGCGCGCAAGCTTGTCGGCGTCGAGGTCAACAAGCATGACTCTCGCGCCCTCGGCGAGCAGGGCGCGCACGCTGGCAAGCCCCAGACTGCCGGCACCCCCGGTGACGATGCAGGTTTTTCCTTCAACCAGTCCCAAAACTTCCTCCCACGATGCAAAGCCGGGTGGACGTGACGCCACCTCATTTTTCAACCACGCACGATCATAGTTGAGCATGCCGCGTGCCGAAAGTCGCGGCGCACAACCCTGCGCGGTGCACAGTTGAGCATTGGGCGCAAAGTGCCGTACCGTGCGGCCGACAAGGGCGGCATTGCCTGATCGCACAGCTTACCCCGCGGGAGGATTATTCATGCGGATTATTGATCTTTCGGTCGCACTCAAAGCCGGCATTGCTTCAGACCCGCCGAGCATGTTGCCGAGCATTGAATATCGCAATCATAAGCAGGGCGCCGAAGAATTCGCGACGACGTTCCCGGGACTCAAGCCTGAGCAGCTGCCGGACGGCGAAGGCGCCGCGATCGAGCAGGTCAAGATCACGACCCACAACGGCACCCACCTCGATGCGCCCTGGCACTTCGCGAGCACGATGGATGGCGGCAAGCCGGCGCTGAAAATCGATGAGGTGCCGCTGGAGTGGTTTTTCTCGGCCGGCGTCAAGCTCGACTTCCGCAATAAGCCGGACGGCTATCTGTGCCAGGCCGATGATGTCAAACGCGAGCTTGATCGGATCGGTTATACGCTCAAGCCGCTCGATATCGTTCTGGTGAACACTGCGGCCGGGACGGCTTACGGCCAGCCGAATTTCATCGACAAAGGCTGCGGCATGGGCCGCGAGGCGACTTTGTTTTTGACGCGGCAAGGCGTGCGCGTCACCGGCACTGACGGCTGGAGCTGGGATGCACCGTTCTCATTCACCCGCAAAAGGTTCGCAGAGAGCGGCGATCCAAGCATCATTTGGGAAGGCCACAAAGCGGGGCGCGAAATCGGTTATTGCCATATGGAGAAGCTCACCAATCTCGACAAGCTGCCGCCGTTTGGTTTCAAGGTCTCCTGCTTCCCGGTGAAAATCGAAGCTGCGTCGGCGGGCTGGACCCGATGCGTGGCGATGCTCGATTAGCGCGCCGCCAAGCGCGGCCAAAGAAGAATTTCAAGGGAGGAGCACGCGATGGACCGGTTCAGATTTGGGCCAACCGACAACAGCATTATCCAGATCGCCTACAGCGTCGCCGATATCGAGGCGGCGATGCGACAGTACACGGAGCTTCTTAACGTCGGTCCATGGTTTCTGATCGGCCCGTTTGTACCGCCGAAAGGCGTCTATCGCGGCGCAACCACCAAGATGCAGGTCAGCCTTGCGCTCGCCTATACCGGCGAGCTGATGATCGAACTGATTCAGCAGCATGACCAGGCACCGTCGGTTTTCCAGGAGACGCTGAAGGCGCGAGGCGCGCACGGCTTTCATCATTGGGCGATCGGCGCTCGCGACTTCGAGAAGACCGCCGCAAATTACCGGTCGCGTGGCTACCAGGAAGCCTTCACGGATACCGCCCCCGACCCGCTCGGGTGCCGCGTCATCTATTTCGACACCGGACGCGATCTGCCGGGCATGCTCGAAGTCATCGAGATCAACGCTGCAACCGAAGAGGCATTTTACAAGGTCTACCAGGCAGCTCAGGAATGGAACGGCAAAGACTACATCGTCCATCGCGGCTGACCGCAGCCGCCGACGTCAAGTGAGCACAGGGCGCCGGCGCTGATGAATGACGTATCCGAAATACATGCCCGGCCGAAGCTCATCGGCGCGCGCATCAAGCGCACCGAGGACCCGCGCCTCCTCACCGGGTGCGGCGCCTTTACCGACGACCGGCAGGTGGAGCGAACCCTGCACGTCGCGTTCCGCCGCAGCGATCAATCGCATGCGCGGATCGCCGCCATCGACTGCGCGGCGGCGCGCGCGGCTCCGGGTGTTGTTGCGGTTTTCACCGCGGATGATTTGAGCGATTTGGTCAAACCGGTCGTCGCCACTTCGCGCATGCCTGGTTACTACGCCACGCCGATCCTGCCGCTGGCGTGCGGGAAAGTGCGCTACGTGGGCGAGCCGGTTGTGGGCGTCATCGCCGACGCCCGCTATCACGCCGAGGATGCGCTCGAACTTGTCACCGTTGACTATGAACCGTTGCCCGTCGTTGCCGATCCAGAGGAAGCGGTTAAGCCCGAAGCGCCGCTGCTGCACGAGGAAGCGGGCACTAATGTTCTGGTAAGCCGCGAGTTCAATCGCGGCGACGTCGATGCGGCCTTCGAAGCGGCGGCGGTGCAAGTCGCCGGCCGGTTCCGCATGCACCGCAAGACTGCGGCGGCGATGGAGCCGCGCTCATGCCTTGCGGAGTGCGAGCCCGGCACCGATACGCTGACGCTGCATTCGGCCACGCAAATACCCGGCATCGTCCGCGACGGACTCGCCCTCGCGTTCAGCATTCCAGGCGATCGGATTCGCGTGATCGCGCCCGACGTGGGCGGCGGTTTCGGCGGCAAGGGTTCGCTTTATCCGGAGGAGATTTTCGTCTGCGCCGCGGCGCTCCGTTTGCACCGCGCGATCAAATGGACCTGCGACCGCCTGGAAGATTTCGCCGGCAACAGCCAGGCTTTCGATGAAATCGTCGATGCCGAACTGGCGCTGGATCGCGGCGGCCAGATCCTCGGCTTGCGTGCGGACGTCATCGGCGACGTCGGCGCTTACTCGATCTATCCGTGGACGGCGGCGCTCGAGCCGGTACAGGTGGTGAGTTTCCTGCCGGGCCCCTATCGCGTCCCGCACTATCGCGGCCGCGTGCAGGCGGTAGCGACCTCGAAAGCGCCGACCGGACCCTACCGTGGCGTCGGCCGCCCGATCTCGACCTTCGTCATGGAGCGCTTGATCGATATGGCGGCGGCGAAAACCGGGATAGACGCCAAAGAAATCCGGCTGCGCAACCTCGTCGCCGCCGCCGAGTTTCCCTACAAAGTCGCTTCCGGCATCGTCTGGGACAAATCCGGCTTTCAGGAAGGGCTCAACGCGGCATCCGCCGCCATCGGTTACGACACCCTCCGCAGCCAACAGCGAGCAGCGCGCGCAACCGGTCGCTGGGTCGGCATCGGCATCGCGTGCTATGCGGAGCTGACCGGCATTGGCTCGCGCATCTCGGTCGCTCCGGGCATGCCGATCCAGACCGGCGTTGAAACCGCAATCCTTCGTATCGACGGCAACGGCGGCGTCACCGCAGCGTTCGGCATTGCCTCGCACGGTCAAGGTCTGGAAACGACATTGGCCCAGATCGTCGCCGAACATCTCGGCGCCCGCTTCGATGACGTGCGGATCGTGCACGGCGACAGCGCGGCCGTCCCGGGCGCGACCGGCACTTATGCGAGCCGAAGCCTGGTCCTCGCCGGCGGCGCCGGTACGCTGGCCGCCCAAGCGGTGCGCGAGAAGGTGCTCAACGCAGCATCGCACCTGTTGGAAGCATCGGCCGGCGACCTGATCGCCGAGGATGGGCGGGTGACAGTCGCCGGTACTGACCGTTCGATCACGTTCCGGGAGATTGCGCGCGCCGTATACGAGGAAGCGGCCGGCACTGCCGCCGGAAGCGCGCGAGGAACTCGCAGCCACCAAAACTTACGATCCGGTGTTCGGCACCACGACGTCGGCGACCCACATTGCAGCCGTAGAGATCGATCCGGAAACCTACGAGATTCGCGTTGATCGTTACGCCGTCGCTGAGGATTGCGGTCGGCTGGTCAATCCGCTGATCGTCGAGGGCCAGGTCCACGGCGGGGTCGCGCAAGGCATCGGCGCGGCGCTCTACGAGGAGATCGTCTACGACGAGCAAGGCCAGATCCATACCGCGAGCCTCGTAGACTATCTCGTTCCTTCGGCCTGCGAGATTCCGGCGATGGAAGTCATACATCTTGAGAGTGTGTCGCCGACGACGCTCGGCGGCTTTCGCGGCATGGGCGAAGGCGGCACCATTGGTGCGCCGGCGGCGATAGCGAATGCAGTGGCAGACGCGCTCTCCCCGCTCGGCATTCAAATCAACGAGCTTCCGGTAACGCCGGAACGTTTGTTTCACCTGATTGACGCGGCAAAACGCAAAGCCAACACGTGAAAGAGCAAACATGGATCTGGGGCTGAACGGACAAATCGCTTTGGTGACGGGCGCGACCAGCGGCGTCGGCCGGGAAATTGCGCTGAGCCTTGCCGCTGAGGGGGCGAGCATTGCGGTCAATTACCGCTCTTCCGCGACAGATGCGGATGCCCTCGTCGGCGAGATCGCGGCGAAAGGCGGCACGGCTAAAGCATACCAGGCCGACGTCGCCGACTTTGCCGCGGTCAGGCCGATGGTCGATCAGATCGTCGAAGATTTCGGCGGCCTCAATATTCTGATCAACAATGCCGGGCTCGCGCTCCGCCAACGCTTCATCGAGACCAAGCCCGAGGATTGGCATCGCCAGATCGACGCCTGCCTCTACGGCGCGATTCACTGCTGCCATGCCGCGGCGCCGCACCTCGATGCCGCTAAAAACGGCCGCATCGTCAGTGTCGTCGGCGATTCCTCGCGGGTCGGCGAATTGGGGCTGGCGATTGTCGCTGCTGCGCGCGCCGGCGTCGTCGCGCTGATGAAATCGCTGGCGCGCGAATTCGGCCGCTCCGGCACGACCGCGAACACCGTTTCGCTCGGACTGGTAGAGACGCCGCACGACAAGGAGTGGGTCGACGCCAATCGCGAAAAGCTGACCAAGCTTTATCCGCTGCGCCGGCTCGGCCTGCCGGGCGATGTGGCGCCGATGGTGACGTTGCTCGCCTCGCCGCACAGCGGCTGGATCACCGGGCAGGTGCTGAGCATCAGCGGCGGCTTCAGCATGGTTTGAGGATGGCGAGACCATGCTGCGCACCGATCTGATCGCTCCGATACCCGAACTGTTACGCCGCAATGCGGCGGCGCGCGGCGGCAAGTGCGCCTATCGCGACTCACACACGTCGGTCACATATGCCGCGCTCAACGAACGAACGAGCAAACTTGCGGGCCACCTTGCCGACAACGGCATTGCCGCCAACGATACGGTTGCGATCTTTCTGCCCAATTCAGTGCCCTGGGTCGAAAGCTGTTTCGCCATCGCCCGCGCTGGCGCAATCAGTGTGCCGATCAGTTATGACTCGACTGAAACCGAAATCGCCTATCGGCTCGCGGACGCCAACTGCAGGGCGGTGTTCACGACCGCGGAACGCGGCGACCTCATCGCGCGCTTGCAAGCCTCCGCACCCAATCCCACGACGCTGATCGTGACCGATCGCGGCACTTGCGCCGCGCCGGCATTGCGATACGCGGATCTAACAACCAAGCCGTCGAATTCGGGCCCGCACGACACTGCCTCACTACACGAGACCGCTTTCATTCTTTACACATCCGGCACCACCGGCCGCGCCAAAGGTGTCGCGCTCACGGTACACGGCATGCTGTGGGTGAACGCCGCTTGCTGGGCGCCGATCGCTGGTCTGTGCGAACAGGACGTCGTGCTGTCGCTGCTGCCGCTGTTTCACTCCTATGCGCTCAATCTGTCGGTGCTGAGCGTCCTGGCGGCCGGCGCAACCTGCCACATCATGGAAAAGTTCTCGACCAGCGAAGCTTTGCGGCTTCTCAAGACCGGCGAGTTCACCTTCTTTCCCGGCGTCCCGACCATGTTCCATTATTTGCTGCAGGCGACGCGCGGCGAAGACAAACTGAAATTTCCCGCTCTGCGGCTGTGCGTTTCGGCCGGCGCCATCATGCCGGCAACGCTCAACCGCGAGTTCGAAGACCATTTCGGCGTCAAACTGCTCGACGGCTACGGCATCACCGAAACCTCGACCATGGTGACGATGAACTGGCCGACCGGCGGGCGCGTGCTCGGCTCATGCGGCATTCCGTTGCCCGGGCTCGCGGTGCGCATTGTCGATCCGAACGGCCAAGACGTTGGGCCGAACCAGGAAGGCGAATTGATCGTCCGCGGCCCCAACGTGATGTCCGGCTATCACAACAAGCCGGAGGAGACCCGGAACGCGTTGCGCGCCGGCTGGTATCACACCGGCGACCTCGCCCGCAGCGACGACAACGGCTTTTTCACTATTACCGGGCGGCTCAAGGAGCTGATCATTCGCGGCGGCCAGAACATTGCGCCGGCCGAGATTGAGGAAGTGGTGAACACTTTCGCCGCCGTCCTCGACTGCGCCGTGGTCGGGATGGCGCACGAGCATCTCGGCGAAGTGCCGGCGCTGTTCGTGGTGCCGCGCGCCGGCAAGGTTATCGAAAGCGATGCATTGCTCGCCCATTGCCGCACGCATCTGTCGGCGTACAAGGTGCCGCACGCGGTTCAGATGATCGCCGAAATCCCGCGCACCGGGTCAGGCAAAATCATCCGCTACAAGCTGCGTGAACTTCTGCCGTCGTAGAACCAAGGGATATTGCGCCAACCGGCTCGGCAATCGTGGCGCCGCATCGGGTGCGCCAGATCAGGAAGCAGCAGAAACCGGGTTCGGCGCCAATCCTAAGGCCGACAGGTCGACCCGCGGCAGAGGCGAACTCCCATTGGCCGCTCGAGCGACTTCTTTGCGCTCTGGTTTGACGGTCTGCTGCTGATCGCCCTGCTGGCCAGCGCCCGAGATGCCACCGATGATGCTGGCGCCTTGCTCGATCTGCAGGGTTCCGAAACTGACATTGCCGTCGACCCGGCAGCCCGAACGCAGGATCAACAGGCCTTTGACGTTCAGCCGTTCAAACACCTGGCCTAAAATCTCGGCTTTCTCCGCAACATCGATCCGGCCCTTGATGGTGCCGGTCTCGCCGACAAACAAGCTGCCAACCGCGATGTCGCCTTCAAGGACCCCATGAACGACTAATGTATCGGCGGTCAGGACGGCGCCCTTGACCGTAACGCCTTCCCCGACAAAGAGCTGGTTCGTCTCGGGCAACTCGTTGACCGTTGCTGACATTTGTCGCCCTTTCGGTGCAGGCTAACGACACGCAACACGACTCAATTGTATTAATGCCTCATTAGACGCCAGAAGCCACGCTCATTGCACGCGATCGGACTGCGGTTTGCGCTTCCGCTATGGTTTTCCACAGATAACCGCAGGTTGCCCTGACGTGATGATAACACGGCCAACACATGGCTCACAGGCGGTTATGGATAAAATGATGCAGGACGCGGCTCACTTCGCCGGCCAGACCTTTCGCCGGGGCGATTGCGGCTACGAAGCCACGCGCCGCGCCAGTTGCCGGAATCAGCGGCTGCCAATTCGCAACCCCGACGTCATCGTATAGGCCAGCAGCGAACGGTAATGAAAACGCCCGGGCGTTACGCGCAATTCCAGCTTCACGATTAGCGCTTAGGCGAAACCTGCGCGGCGGCGGCATGGCGGGAGCCGGCGCCGGGAATATCGCTTCGGGGGGCGTGGATTTTCCCAAATCGGTGCTTACGTTGAGGGCGAGCACACGGGTAAGGGTTCGGGAGTTCATGGCCGAAGAACGCGTCAACCGTAAGCTTGCGGCCATCCTTGCCGCCGACGTGGTCGGCTATTCGAAGCTGATGGGCGCCGACGAATTGGGCACGCTTAACGCGCTGAAGCGGCACCGGGAAACCGTATTCGACCCTTCGGTCGCCGCCCATAACGGCCGCATCGTCAAGCTGATCGGCGACGGCACCATCGTCGAGTTCGGAAGCGTCGTCGACGCGGTCAGTTGCGCGTTGTCGATCCAGCGCGCCGCTTCGCTGCCGCCGGATCAGAACGGCGCGCCGTCGATCATCGTGCTGCGCATCGGCATCAATCTCGGCGATGTCATCATCGAAGCCGACGACATTTACGGCGACGGCGTCAACATCGCGGCGCGGCTCGAGCCGCTCGCCGAGCCGGGCGGCATCTGCATCTCCTCGATCGTCAATGAAAGCATCGGCAACCGCGTCGACGTTCACTTTCAGGACGGCGGCGACATCCAGGTCAAAAACATCGACCGCCCCATTCGCGTCTGGCGATGGCATCCGAGCATGCCGGCCGTGTCCGGTGCGGCGTCAAAACCCGCCGCCGACCGGCAGCCAAAGGCGGCGACGGCCTCGATCGCCATTCTGCCTTTCACCAACATGTCCGGCGATCCCGAGCAGGAATATTTCTCGGACGGAATCAGCGAAGACATCATCACCGATCTTTCGAAGATCGCGGGCCTGACGGTCATCGCGCGCAATTCGAGCTTCACCTACAAGGGGCGCCCGGTCGACGTGCGCACTGTCGGCCGCGAGCTCGGCGTTGGCTCGGTGCTCGAAGGCTCGATCCGCCGCGCCGGCCAGCGGGTACGGATCACTGCGCAGCTCATTGACGCGGCAGAGCGGGGCGCATCTGTGGGCCGACCGCTACGACCGCGATCTGACCGATATTTTTGAAGTCCAGGACGACGTCACCCGCCGCATTGTCGACGCGCTCAAAATCACGCTGAGCCCGACCGAGAAGGCGCAGCGGAGTGGGGCAAAAGCTTCCGATCTTGAAGCCTATGAACTGTCGCTGCGCGCACGCGAAGTGCTGCTCGGGCCGACCAAAAATCGCGAAACCTTCGACCAGGCCAGGAAGCTGTTCCTTCAGGCCCTCGAACTCGATCCCAACTTTGCCAAGGCCTATGCGGGCCTCGGCTTCGCCTACATGTTCGACTACCAGAACCGATGGAGCGACAATCCCGATGCCTCGCTCGTGCTCGCCAAGGAGTATGCCGAGCGCGCCATCGAGAAGGACCCGCAGGAGGCGTTGGCGCATGCCGTCGCCGCTGTGGCCGCGACCTTTCGTCGGGATATCGACCGGGCGCAGTCGGAGATCGACATCGCACTGTCGCTCAACCCGAACATGGCGATGGCCTACAACATTCAGGGCGGCATTCGCATTTATTTGGGACGACCGGAAGAGGCCATTCCATTGATCGAACGCGCCATGCGCCTCGATCCCGCCGCCAACCAGCAATTCCTGCACTTCCTCGGCATGGCCAATCTCCTCGCCGGGAAGTATGAGACCGCCGCAGCCGCGCTCCGGGAGCGCATTCGTCTCATACCCAACACGGATTTCTCCCGTTCCCTGCTTGCCTCCGCGCTCGGATATCTTGGCCAGACCGACGAAGCCCACCGCGTTTGGCAGGAACTGAAAGAAATCAACCCGAAATATTCGTTCCAGGAGCATTTGGGCCGCCTGCCGTTCAAAAATGAAGAAGAAGCTCAGCGCATCACCGAGGGCCTCAAGAAGGCGGGCGTGCTCGACTAGAGCCTGCCTGAAGACATTGGATGGAGCGGCGCGCTCTTCAAATAGTGACCGTCATTCTTGGGCTGGTGCCTGTCGCCACCGGACTGATCGGAATGTCGGGCATCGGCGATCCGATTTACGCGTCGATGGGACTGCCGGCGAATCCGTTGCTCGACAGTAATTTGCGCTTCTTTGCCGGGGTGTGGCTCGGATTGGGCCTCGCGATCTTTTGGCTGGTCCCGAAAATCGAACAGCACACGCTTCTGTTTCGAGTCATCTGGGGAATGATCTTCATTGGCGGCATCGGCCGCATCGTCTCCATGTTGTTCGTCGGGCTGCCGCCGGCGCCGTTCATTGGCTTCACCATTCTGGAGATCGTCGGCGCGCCCGTCTTCGTTATTTGGCAAAGGCGCATAGCCAGAATGAACTGATTCACGCGTTCCATGGCGGCGCCTCAGCGAACGAAATTCGTCGGCGGATAGCCCCGCAAGCGCCGCTCAAGATGCGTCGCCGGCGGTCGCCGCCGCGGCCCGCCGCGCATCACCTCTTCGTAAGCGCGCCGCTGCACTTCGCGGCGGCATCAGCGGCCAACCGCGAGGAAGACACGAAGCGCCCTCGCCCGCACATTGTTTGTGCCGCCGGCAGAAGCCGCGCCCGCACGCCCGCCAGAGCGGCAGCGATTCCGCGTAGAGGCGCTTGATCGCAGCGAACGCCACTTCCCGCTGCGCCGCTTCGTCGTCCGGTGTCCGGCGCTTCCAGAACAGGCCGCGCCGGCTCGATTTTCCCTTCCGCCGTTTTTTCGGCATTGTCCGGTCCTTCACACCTGCGAACTCAAACCCAGCCCCCTCATCCTGAGGTGGCCGCCAACGGCGGCCCTCGAAGGATGCAAGCCCCGGCGCCTCGGCCCTCGTCCTTCGAGGCTCAGCGCAAACGCGCTGAGCACCTCAGGATGAGGGACAACAAAAATCGTCCTCGCGATGCATCCGCATCCGAGCTTTGCCGACCACCACCACGCGCACGAAAAAGAACCACGGAAAGAAGAGGGAAGCGGAGCGCCGAGAGGCGCATCCAACCATGGCCGCATCTTGCGACGCGGCGCGCGCCTTGCGAAGGCGCGCTCGCCTTTCGGCGCTCCACTGCGGCGCTTGCCGGAGCGAGCGAACGCTCCAGCTCAGCCCAGGCCGCGCTTCACGCGAACAAGAGGATGCGGGCGTTACCCGCACCGTCATTCGCGCTTAAGCAAGGCACCTTGCGCGCCGGTCGTAATGCCGGCGGGGACGTTGCCCGAGACCGCCCGAGAGCGAAGTTACGAGCTTCGCCCGCAGGAACCGCACCCGCTCCGCTTCAGGGATCGTCTCGAGAAGCGTCCCTCATGATTCGATGAGCGGGATCGTGACTGTGTACCAGAAATGGGGACGGATGTCAATGCTGTGATTCCATCAATGCGAAGGGCGCTTCCCGGAATCCAGTCGTTGCCGCAATTATCCGCGTTGTATAGGTTCCCGCCTCGGAACATTAACACTGATTTGGAGAAGTGAATATCGACCTATGGATTTCAACATCGCAACCATCGTTGCGATGCGGCGATCCCCGCTTGAGAACGGGATCCTGGATTTCCTCAAGTCATTCAAAGCTGAATGGATAGATGGCGTCCAGTGGGTTTTTTCGTATCAGGCAGTTCTCGACGAATACACCCAACGTATGAAAACCTCGAACACATCTCGTCGCGGCCGCACTTAAAGTGGGGTCTTTACCGCTTTTACATCGATGCCCTTTTGTACTTCGGCAACATTCGACAAGCTTATCGAATTTTGCGCGAGAAATCTTATGATCAGTTAGAAAATTTCTTTAAGAGCAAACGCTTTGAAACTTCACGCCTAACTTCGAGAGGTGCGCCTCTCGCTATGAAAGCTATCGCAAAGGACGACCGCTATTTGATCGCGGAAATGGCATGCAAGACGTATGATGCGACTTCAATACAAACTTTAGAGCTCGGCCTAAGAAACGAATTCAAACGGCGGTCTGCTGAAGCGAACCAAACGCGTCACGTTTCGGGACCTGATCAACCCGCCAAAGCAGGCAAGTAATCCACGCCAAGTTGAGATGGAATTCTCCATGAACGAGGTGCTGGACGAGGCTGTGTCCAGTGAGGAAGACGTTACCTCGAAGATTGAGCCCATACTCAAACGGTTCACGGCGGCGCGCGAAAAGGCACTCGATAACACGAGCTACTATATTTCGATGATCGACGATCTCGACGTCTACGTCGCCACGAGCATGCGCACTCGGGAAGATTTCAGAAAGATGGCTGAATTCTGCGACGAAATTTTCTCGAATAACCGCTTGAAAGATTTTTCTTTGAGGTATTTCGATCCGACTTTGAGCGCAGCAAGCGGTCATGAAGATAAAGGTTTGATTGAGTGCTTGATGGTGAAATGCGCAAAACTCCTAGTGTACGTCGCCGGCGAGCGAGACAGTTACGGCAAGGATGCCGAAGCGGCAATGGCTTTGAGCCAGGGCAAACCTGTGATATTCTTTTGCGACGCCGAGACGAGATCAAAATTTTATCGCGATGTTCATCCCTTGAGTCGATTGATCAACTTCACAAACGGCGTTCCAGTAGGAGCGATAGTAACCGACAAAATTGATGACGTGATTGAAATTATCAAGCGTGTTCTCACGAATGAAATGGCGTATGAGCTGCAGCAAGGTAAGCCGGGACATTTCCAGCTTTTGGAAAAACGTACTGGGTCAATTGTGCGGCTTCAAACCGCAGACACCATGCTGCGGGAGGCGTTTTGGAATTACTACAACATCGGCCATCGTCAATAACCGTGACCCGGTAATTCTCGCAGCGAGAGGCGAGCGCCGGAACAGGTCCGGCCATGACGAAGCCCCGCACCCACGCATTCCCGCGTAAGCGGGAATCCAAGAACATTTTACGCTGGGTCCCCGCTCACGGCGCGGCCGGCTGCGCGCGGATTTTTGTCGGCGAGGAAGGCATGCAGTCTCTCAAGGTCGGCGACTGCCGCCTCGGAGACGATCAATTTCATAGTCTGCGAGGCTTCGGCGCCGGCAACACATTCGACGAGCCCCAGCTATCCAGCCAGGCTTTCACTTCATCCCAAGGCACCCCCATACGGGTGCGCTCGAACTCGGCCAGCCGCCGTTCGTCCTCTGCCAACGATTCCGCGGACCATGGCCCCTCGCCTTTGGCCCGCATCTGCGCCAAATCCGTCGGCAGGATGGGTTCGTTACCCGCAAGCTCGGCAACGAGCGCCGGGACGCTAATTCCCAGCGCCGCCGCGCGCGCTTCCAGGAGATCGGCGGTTTCCACATCCACTTCGATGTTGCGTACTTTCACGTTCATGCTGCGATGCCTCTTACGTAAGAACTTTAGCACGACCGGCTTCGAGGCCAAAGACGTGGATGGCCGGAACTTCGTCCGCGAAGGCACTCCCGCTTATGCGCGATTACCCTGCAGCGACAAGTCAAGCCATGACGGCTGCCGTTACGGCCGTTGTTCCGCCAGCGTGCGCCGCACGGCGGCTTCGATCTTTGCCGCGTCGGGCGTGACGAATTTCTCCAGCGGCGGGCTGTACGGCACCGGCGTATCGGCGCGGGCGACGCGCGCAATCGGCGCCTTGAGCGACCAGAAGCCGCGCTCGGCGACCAGGCCGGCGATGGACGAAGCGAGCCCGCCGGTCAGCGGCGCCTCGTCGACCACCACGAGCCGTCCGGTCTTGGCCACGGATTGCGAGCAGCGTCGCCTCATCGAACGGCGCCAGCGAGCGCGGATCGATCACCTCGACGTCGATGCCGTCGCGCGCCAGACGTTCCGCCGCCGCCAGCGCGTAGTGCACCATCAGCGACACGGCGAGAATAGTCACGTCACGGCCGCGCCGTTTGATGTCGGCCCGGCCGAGCGGCAGCGGCGCGCGATCGTCTGGGAGCGGCCCCTCGATGCCGAGAAGCCGCGCGTGATTGACCACCAGCGTCGGATTGGGGCTCGCCATCGCGGCGCGCACCAGGCCGTAGGCGTCCGCCGGCATCGACGGCGCGACGATCTCGAGCCCCGGCACGTTGGTGAGCATGGCGTGCGGACTGTGGCTGTGCTGCGCGGCGCCTGCGCCGCGAACGCCGTGCAGGAAATGAAACGTCACCGGCACGTTCAGGCGTCCGCCGGTCATGTAGTGGGCCACCGCCGCTTCGTTCGCGAGCTGCGACCACGCCAGATAGGAAAAGCTCGCGGTGCCGAGATCGACGAACGGATGCGCACCCGCCATCGCGGCGCCGGTGCCGAGCGCGGCAATTGCGGCTTCCGAGGTCGGCGGATCGATCACCCGGTCCGGGAAATCCTGGCGGATGCGGTCCATCAATTGCCGCTCCGGACCGAGCCCCAGCACATAGCCGCCGACAATGCTGGCGCGCGGATCGGCGCTCAGTCCGTCGTGCAGCGCTTCGACGAACGCGGCCGCGAATGTTGCTGTGTTGGTCATGACGCGCGAGCCCGCGTACACGTCGTCGAGCGCGGTTTGCGGTTCCGGGAACGGGCTCTCCAGCGCCTCCTGCATCGCGCGCTTCATGTCTTCGCGAATTTCGGCGTCGTAGAAATGGATGCGGCCGACGGCGTCGGTGCCTTCCGCGGCGAGCGTCCGCGCCAGCCGCAGCACCGGATCGTGATAGCGGTACCAGTCGGCGTGTTCGCCTGCGATCGGCGCCTCGCCGGTCGCCATGCGGATGTCGGTTTCGCCCGTCGACCAGCGCCGGCCACAGCGGATTGCTGCCGGCCCATCTTCTGGTGACGCTCTCGATGAAGACCGGGCCGCGGCCGTCGCGGCATTTGGCGATGGCCGCGATCGCCGCCGCCGAAATCTCGTCGCTATCGGTGCCGTTGACGCGGACGGCCTCGATGCCGAGCGCTCGCGGGATCTGCAACAGATCGGCGCCGCCGGCGTGAACCAAGGCTCGGAAAGCCGCCGCGCGCCGCGCCCCAGGCGTCGACGCTGTTGTTCTCGCAGACGAACAGCACCGGCAGCCGCATCAGCGACGCGACGTTCATGGCCTCGTAGCTGACGCCCTCTTCGAGCGCGCCGTCGCCGAAGAACGCGGCCGCCACCGCGCCGTCGCCGGCCTGCTTGCAGGCGTAGCCGGCGCCGACGGCGAGCGAGATGCAGCCGCCGACCACCGCCGAGGTCGAGATAAAGCCGAGCGAAGGATCGCAGAGATGCAGCGTGCCGCTCCGCCCGCCGTTGAGCCCGCCGGCGCGTCCCAGAATTTCCGCCAGCGCCTTTGCCGGATCGGCGCCGCGCGCGATGATGTGGCCGTGGTTGCGATGCGTGGTGGCGAGCCGGTCGCGCGGTTCGAGCGCGGCGATGATCGAGGCCCCCGCCGCCTCCTGGCCGATGTAGATGTGAAAATGCCCCGCGAACTTCCCCTCGCTGGAGAGCTGAAATACCGCCTCTTCGAAGCGGCGCATGCGCAGCATCGTGCGCAGAAGCTGCCAGTTGCGCGGAGCGGATTCATCGCCCGGCATGATTGTCCTCCCCGCCGAGCCCGGTGTGTTGCGAATAGCGCCGCTCTACTCGGCGGCTTTTATCCGGCGCCACGAGATCGCGTTTACTGCCGTTGAGTTCCTTATCGCGGCCTAGCGGTTGGCGAAACTGGATTTCGCCGCGTGCGCACCAGCTATGCGGCCGAAGGTGAGTGACCGCAACACCGAGGTGCCCGCCGGATACTCATGATAAAACAATCCGACGATTTCGCCCGCGGCATAGAGGCCTGGAAGCGGAACACCGTTGCCGGTCACCACCCGCGCATCACGATCGGTACGGATGCCGCCGTAGGTGAAGCAGATCGCGGAGGTCAGCGGATAAGCGAAGTATGGCGGCTTCTCGAGGCGATACGCCCAGTTTGATTTGTCGGGCTTGAGCCCTCGCGTGCGCTTGCCGTCGCGCCGGTAGGGATCGAACGCGCCGGGTTCGACCGCGGCGTTGTACTCCTCGACGGTGCGCGTGAGCGCATCCGGATCAAGCCCGAGAAGTTTCGCCAGTTCCGGCAGCGTGCCGGCTTCCGCCGGCGGCTTGTCGGAGTCGAACAGCACCATGATGCCCTTGTGGCTGGTGATGTTCTGGTCGGCGATGAAAAACGCGCTTTGATTTTGGTTGCGCCAGACCTCGAAAGCGATCAGCTCGAAAGTCTCCTCAAAAGTGCCCTGGCCTTCGTCGTAGAAGCGCTTGGCGTCCGCGTTGACGACGATGCCGAACGGATGGGCGTAGATGTACGCATCAGGCCGTGTGGTGCGGCGATCGACCAGTTCGGTGTGGACCATGTCGAACTGGCCGGACGTGCCGGCGCCGATCTCCATCGCCATGCGGATGCCGGCGCCCTGATTGAACGCCAATCCCGGCGCCAAAAGCGGCAGGTCGCAGGCGTCGGTCCCGAGATAGCGCGTCAGCATCTCTTTGTTGCCTTCGAAGCCGCCGCAGGCCAGCACCACCGCGCGCGCCGTCAGGGTACGCAACAAGCCGTCCTCGCCGCGGACGACAACGCCTTGAACGCGGCCGTCGGCGGCGAGACTAAGCCGCACCGCTTCCGTTTGATAAAGAATCTCGGCGCAGCGGGTCTTCTCAACCGAATTCACCAGCGCGTCGACAATGGCTTTGCCGCCGCCATCCGGCGTGACCTCGTGTTCGACTCCCATAGCCACCGGCGGACCATAGTGCAGGAGCTTGACGCCGTGCGCTTCGAGGAAGCGGAGCGAATTCGGCACCTCACGCTCAAACACGCGGCAATATTCGAGATCGGCCAGGCCCTTCGATACCTTCTCCACCTTGCCGACGAACAAGGGATCGAGACTGAAGTCCTCGCGGGCGCGAAACCGGGCCGTGGTCCAACGGGTGGCCCCGCCGCGCTGGTCCTTTGGCGCGCTTTCCAGGATGGCGACCCGCGGCGTGCGCTTTTCTTTCTTCGCCGCGTCGATGTAGCTCACGGCGGCCGAGAGACCGGCCGCGCCGCAGCCGACAACGACGAAATCGTAACTATCCGCACCGGCGGTCATCTGGTTTTCTCCGCTGAAATTGGTTTCCTCCGGCTCGGCATGCGGAGGTTTTGGACGCCGACTATCCTGTCACACTTGCGCCAAGCCGGCCACATGGCTGTGCAGCGAGCGACGCTTGGGCTGTCAGCACACTATACGAAGCGAAACTGCGGAACTCCGCCAACGGAGATCAGGCGACCCACCGACGGCGCCGGAAAATGTCCGGTCATCAGCAGGATGCCGCTGTCGGTGCACGTCTGGATGATGTGCCTGCGGGTGGCTTCCGCAACTTTGCGATCGCGATCGCCGGACGTGCTCCACTCCGGATGCAGAAACTGGATCGGCGAGTGGAGTGCGTCAGCGGTCAGAAGCGCGCGGCTGTTGCCACTTTCGACGAACAGCCCAGTATGGCCGGGCGTGTGTCCGAGCAGCGGATAAAATTGGAATTCGTCGCCGAGCAGCGATGCGCCGTCGTTGGCGTCAACAACCGCGACCTGGCCGGCCGCAATCACTGGTGCGACGCTGTCCTGGTACGCCGTGATGCCGAACGAAACTTCCTTGCTGTTTTTGACGGCCGCTTCCCAATAGCCCAGTTCATCGCGGCTGATGAGGTACTTGGCGTTGGGGAACGTCGGCACCCACTTGCCGTCCCGCAGCCGCGTGTTCCAGCCGATGTGATCGGCATGCAAATGCGAGCACATCACATAGTCGATATCCTCTGGTCTACAGCCCATGGCGGCGAGATTTTCGAGATACGGAGTATCGACCATGTGGAACGGATAGACGCCGCCCCGCTCCTTGTGATTGCCGCAGCAGGTGTCGAACAGGATGGTGTGGTGCTTGGTGCGGATCACGTAGGTGTGGATGCTCAGCAGCACCTTGCGCTTTTCCGGATCGAAGAAGCGCGGCACCATCCAGTCCCGCTGTTCCATGAATTGCTCGAAGGTGTTTTTCGGAAACAGCCAGCCCAGATCGAATTCCGCCCGCGGCTGCTCGGCCAGGATGTCGATGGTCACGGCGTTGAGCAGATGCGGAGCCATTTCCCCTCCCGAAGTCACATTTCTTTATCGGCCGCGGCTTGACGTAGGGTGAAACCCAACAAAAGCTGCGCGGCGCCGTCAAGCACTTCGCACGCAATACGGTCCGGGAGGCCCGGGAATGTTCGACTACATTATTATCGGTGCGGGCTCCGCCGGCTGTGTCGTTGCCAGCAGGCTGTCCGAGGATCCGACCGCACGCGTGCTGCTGCTGGAAGCGGGACCGCGGCCGAGAAGCATCTGGGTCGGCATGCCTTCGGGCGTCGGGCGGCTGATCTTTCCCGGCAAACTGAACTGGGGCTACTCGACCGAGCCGGAGCCGAACCTTGGCGGCCGGTCGGTTTACGCCCCGCGCGGGCGCGGCTTGGGCGGCACCAGCCTGATCAACGGCATGGCTTACGTCCGCGGCCATCCGGAGGATTATGACGGCTGGCGGCAACTCGGCAATCGCGGCTGGGACTGGGAGAACGTGCTTGGCTATTTCAAAAAGTCGGAGCGCCGGGACGGCGAGCCAAGCGACTATCACGGCCGGAGCGGATTACTTGCCGTCAGCGATCCGACGTTCAAGCTGCCGGCTTCGCATGACTTCATCGAGGCCGGCGTGAATGCCGGTTTGCCTCGTAACGATGACATCAACGGCGAACGCCAGGAAGGCGTCGGCTATATCCAGTTCACCATCAACAAAGGCCGTCGCCATTCGAGCGCCGATGCTTTCCTCACCCCGGCGCGGGGACGCGCCAATCTGGCGATCGTTACTGGCGCGCTGGTGCACCGGATCAAATGCAAGGACGGACGCGCCGTTGCAGTCGAATATAGCCGCGATGGCCACGTGCACGTCGAAGAGGCCACCAAGGAGATTGTCGTTGCCGCCGGCGTTTTTGATTCACCCCGTATCCTGATGCGCTCCGGGATCGGTCCCGCCACGCGGCTGAGCGAATTGGGTATTCCCGTCATCGCGGATCTTCCCGGTGTCGGCGAAAATCTGCAGGATCATGTCTACATCCATCACACCTGCAATTCGACGGCAGACAGTTCGATCAACCAGGAGCTGCGCGGGCTGCGGGTCTATCTGCACGGCATCTACTACATGCTGACGCACCGCGGTTTGCTGACGACGGGGGCGTCTCAGGCCTGCGCATGGGTCAGGGTGGTGCCTGGCTCGGAACGCCCGGACACGCAAATCTTCTTTCGGCCCGCGAGCTGGGAATTCAGCAAAGCCGGAACGCTGGTGATCGGATCCACGCCGGCGATTGGATCGTCGTGTTCGCCGCTGCGGCCGCATTCGCGCGGCAAGGTGACGCTGCGCTCGTCCGACCCGAACGACCGGCCGATGATTGTGGCGAATTATCTCGACGCCGAATGGGATCGCCAATCGGTGATCAATGGCGTGCGGATGATGCGGCGGATTTTCGCCACCGAGCCGCTGAAGTCGCGGATCGTGCGCGAGGCGATCCCGGGCCCGGATTGCCGCACCGACGACGAGATTCTCGATTACGCGCGGCGAACCGCCCAATCGCAGCATCACTGGGTCGGCACCTGCAAGATGGGCGGCGATCCGATGGCGGTGGTCGACGATCAGCTCCGCGTGCGCGGCATCGACGGCCTGCGCGTGATCGATGCCTCCGTAATGCCGACCATTCCGAGCGGCAACACCAACGCACCGGCGATTATGATCGGCGAAAAAGGCGCCGACCTGATCAAGGGGCGTCAGGCTGCTGCTATTTGAAGTGATGGCGCTCGCTGCGGGACCGCAAGAAGCCGTCAATGTCAATCGACTGACCGATTGCGGGGCTTTGCATAAAGGCCGCTCATCAGTTGATCGATGCCGGGCTCGCAATCCGGCGGTTAGTGACTTCCGTCACAGCAGCGTCTCCCCAACGCCGTAAAACGAGACTGCTGGCATGACGTAATAATGGCGCCGCCCACAAGCGAGGCTTGGTCCTATGAATCTTGGTCCTATGAATAATGTCGAGAGCAAGTTACCGCTCAAGCAGCCGTGTATTTCCCGCAGAGCGAAAAAGTGGAACTATAAGCCCTTCCAGGTCGTTTGTTGCGTCGGGACGCCCGTCTTGCAAAAGCTCAGGCAGGTTGAAGCGGAAAACGCGTGACAAATCGGCTCGCAACAGCACGTTCAACCGAGGCGATCCGGCGATGGAAAGCGCCCGCGATCGTTACCCTTGCCGCGACGGCCGCACTGACAGCGCTGACCCTGGCTCCGCCCGCGGGTGCCGCAGGGAATCAAGAGCCTCGCGAGGGCACCCGTGAGGTAACCGCCCCGCGCGATGCGGGTGCGCCGATCATGGCGATCGTGTCGATCAAGCGGCAACAGGTGACCATCTACGACGCCGAAGGCTGGATCATGCGCGCGCCGGTGTCGACCGGCACGACGGGACGCGAAACCCCGTCCGGAGTCTTCAGCGTCGTCGAGAAGGACAAGGACCACCACTCGAGCCTCTACGACGATGCCGCGATGCCGAACATGGAGCGCATCACCTGGTCCGGCATCGCGCTGCACGGCGGGCCGCTGCCCGGATATGCGGCCTCCCACGGCTGCGTGCGGATGCCGTACGGGTTTGCGGAGACGTTGTTCGACAAGACGCGGATCGGCATGCGCGTCATCATTGCGCCGAACGATGCGGACCCGGTCGCGTTTTCCGATCCGGCCCTGTTGGTCCCGAATGCGAAAGCTCTTGCGGATGCGCCGGCGCGCGCTGAAGCGCTCGGCCGCGAGGCGGCGGACGCGGAGAAAGCCGCCGCCGACGCCAAGAATGCCGCCGCAAAGGCTGTGCGCGAGCAGGCGGCGCTGGCGCTGCCGCTGCGCCAGTTCGAATGGCAGAAGCGCACCGCCGACGCCCAGCGCGTCTATGCCGACAGGGTGTTCGCCGCCGCCAAGACACAACAAGCTACGGTGCAGGCCGACGAGCTCAAGCAGAAGGCCGCCACCAAGGCCGCGGACCTTGCGGCGAAGCTCGACACCGCCAAGGCCGACGCCAAGAGCAAGCTCGATGCGGCCACGGCGGCAAAGGCCGCCGCCGAGGCGGCGAAAGCCAAGATGGTTGATACCGCCAAGGTGGCGCTTGAGGCAAAGCTCGCGCTCGAACCGGTCTCGATCTTCATCAGCCGTGCGACGCAGAAACTTTACGTGCGGCGCGACACGCATAGCCGGCTGCCGGACGGGGGCGAGAGGTTCGACACGACCCTCGAAGTCCCGGTCGCCATCCGCAGTCCTGGCAAGCCCATCGGCACGCACGTGTTCACGGCAATGGCGCAGACCGACGACGGGGGACTACGCTGGAGCGCGGTCACGATCGAGGGCGGCGACGACGCCAGGGACGCGCTCCACCGCGTGACCATCCCGCAGGATGTGCTCGACCGCGTCGCGCCGACGGCTTTGCCGCGATCCTCGATCATTATCTCGGACGAACCGCTGAACCGCGAGACTAACTACCGCACGGAGTTTGTCGTGGTGCTGAATACCCAGCCGCAGGGGGGCCTCGCGATGCGCGAGCACCCGGACGATGACCGCGTCGCCGACCGTAAGGAGAATGATCGCTTCGCCGATCGTATCCCATCGTCTGGCGGCTTCTTCGGTTTCGATCGCTGGGGTGGTTCGAACTCTTCAGCGCTCCAGAACACCGGCCGGAACTATTATCCGCGGCAATGGTGAGAACGCCGCGCGCCGCGTGCAGCCCTAAGAAATACGGCCGGACCGTTGCTCCCGAACGTCCGCTCAACACGAACAAGTTGAAATAAGCGAGACTGACCAAACAGAGAGCGCTAGGGTGCGCCAGAGGCGGCCCAACAGTTCCGGCGCCACGCTGCTGAACAAGGCTCCAAAACAACATCGGAAGCCCCTTTTACGATGGATACTCATTGCGGGGATCGCGATTACCTGTAAGGCCGCCTCGGTTGAGCACGGGCGTGTTTTACATTGCGGTCACATTCTCAAAAACCAGTGCGTACTCGCGAGGCGAGACGCGGGCCTTATAAACTTCAACACCCGGGTTCAAAGAACGCGCCAGTCCAACTAGTTCCGTCTTATCAGATTGAGCTGTGCGGCAGCCAAGATAGATCGCTATCAATTCCGCAGGATAGAACTCCAATGGTGCGAAGTCGGCACCATCCGGCACAAAGTTTGGAATAGCAAGCCGATACTCTTGTTCGTATTCCCATTCACTGCCCTTAACATAAATAAGGCTCTCCAATATTTGACCGGCAAACTCCTGCGTTGACATCAGCAATGCTCGTCTGACTAGATCAGACGAAGTTCTGTATACCAGCGGCCGTTCCTTCGAGTAACGAACGGGCTTCGACGCAAGAAGCGCAGAATCCTTCTCGACGTTGGCAACAAATTCCAGGACGGCACCTTCGTGACTTCTCGCATAGTGAGACCACATTAAGAGACTGTCGTGCCGCAGTGTTGCGCAGAACACCCCTTGGTGGCTCATTTGCTCCTTTATTATATTCGCAAGTTCGTCACGACTCTTTTTGAGGCTATCAAAGCTATATAAGTCTTCCAGCGGGGTGGCGATCAGTAGCTCTTTAATCGCGTTCTTTTGTTCCGGAGTTGCTTTCCGCATTGCTTCGTTGATTAGCGCCGCCTTGGCACCGAATTGGCTCTTCCGCAACAAGCCCACATCCAGTTCGCCTGTCAATAGCTCGAAAAGTGCGATCTTTTGTTGCTCCAAGAACTCTCTAAGGTCTAAGCCCATAACCTCGTCTAAGCGCATATCGAAGGGGTCATTGAACGTCGACGGTTTTGACAGCCGCAAAGTGCCCGTAGAAAGGGTCTTCTTTGCCCCTTCTGGAGTCAAATACTTAAAAAGCCTCATCTTAGACTCGATCAAAGGGTTGGTCTTCAGCGGCTTCGGTGTCGCCTTGCAGGCGCTTATCAGAGTATAACCCGGTATCGGATGGGTTGGTGTGTCGAGACTCCCGCCGCCAACGTTCGTCTTCCGCCGAGCACAGCTACGATTGATGGGCAAAGGCCATGATAGAGGCTGGCAGACCGGAACAAATAAAATGGGCTGACGGAAACTGGCTTTTTCTTGACGTCGGATTCGCTACGACAAGGGCAAGTTGCGGGCTTCTCATTGGAGCCGCCGAGCCTCAGAACCTACAATTCGGAGAAGCAAGTCGGATCATCATGAAGCATGTGATGGCCGCGAAATCACCCACTAATCTGGTGATCGAAGCGCCCTTATGGTTTGCTTCAACGCAAACAACAATCCCGCCGGCCGCAGGATTGAACGAGAGACAATCGAAGGCAAGACGAAAACTCGATATTGGTATGCGGGACTTGGATGTTCAGTCATCGTCGCGGCGATGTACCTTGTGAGGGCTATTTCTGACGCAGCACCGCCCAGCGTCGTTCGGTTATTTGAGGGATTCGTTTCCTACAAAGACGCTTCTGTTAAAACAGACCATTTGGCGGACGTGAGGGCATTACGAGAAGTTGTCAGGGACCCAATTCGGTTTTCTGATTGTATAGTTTCGGCTGCAAATCTGCGGGAGCACCAGCGCGATAAGATCATCAGCGCCTTTGAAGTCTGCGGCGTCAAGGCGGGCGTGCCTGCCGTCATTAAGGGCGCAAAAGCTGAAAACGTGACGGCGGGCTCTGTCTGACATCTACCGTCGTGTTACCATGCCCCATTGAGGGACGTTTACGTTCTGGCCATTTGATTCCTCCCCTAACTTCAACAGCCAGGAGAAGCCATGACGGATGCATGCTCGCCGTATCTACGGCTTTCGCGCTCCGATAAGAACAAACGCTATTTTGACCGGTTTATCGGTCTTGTTCCGCCAGGCGTGCCGGGTCCCGTTCTGAACGATGATATCGTGCGGCTTCAGATGGACCTGTTTGCCATCGTCGACTTCTGCCCAAACCTCGCCTTCGAGAACGATGCCGTAATCTACCGTCGGAGTCGTGTGCATCCCGGGACTGTCGGGTTCCATTGCTGCGGCCAAGTCGGGAACGTGTTCGGCAAACTCCTGAAAGCCGGCAACGGGATCGATGCTCATCATTACGGAATCCGGCGCGAAGGTCACCACCATGAGCCGGGTCTCGCCGGGCGCCAGTGGCAAATAGGCGCTTTTCTCGGAAATCACGTCGGCGCCATCGACCGGCAACGTCGGCACCGCCGGCGTCGACCAAATCAGCGCCGCCGATTGGCCCGGGATATTCTTGAACTCCCGACTTCGGCGCGAGCCTCCATCCGACACGATTTTTGATTTCCCACCGACATTGCCGGTAACGACACGACGCGTAGCCATTGGTATTTCCTCCCCTATGAACGCTCGAAAGCGTCACTTAAATTTTTGGAGCGCCGCGATTATACCTTCGCCATCACGTCGGCCCATTGCTGCAGCATGTCGTCCTCCTGTCCAGGAACCAGGTTGACGCCTATCTGATTGTAGCCAAGCGCCTTCATGCCTTTGACGCGGTCAACGAGTTCCGCGCGAGTGCCGGTCAATGTCAATCCGCGAATGACGTTTGCCGAAATGTGTTTCTCTTCGGGACGCACAAACATCAAATGACCGCGGTGATTGCTCAGATAGCGCGCGTCCGCTGGCTCATACTTTGCATAGATTTTGCGATACGCTTCGAGCTCGTCCTTAAACGGAAATCCGGACCCGACCGGAAAAACCGATCCGAACTGGTCCTCCTCGACGAGGTTGTGGAACGCGATCGCCGCATACGGTCCAGCCTGGATCCTGGCACGCGCGCTGTCGGCGGCCTCACCGTCGCCGAGCACGCAGCCGCCGAAACCGGCTACCGCGTAGAGGTCCTTGGTGTCGCGTCCGTTTTTTCGCCACGCAGTGCGAATGTCTTCAAGATCTTCCTGCTCACGCTGCGGATAGCTTGCGCTCCCAATCCACCCGGCGCCAAGTTTGGCGGTCAGGGCTCTCGCTTTCGGGCCGAAAGCCGAAAGGAATGTGCGGATCGGATCCTTGATGTTAATCAATCCCAGTTCCGGATTGAGAAAACGTATTTTGTGGGTACCACCTTCCTCCGACCACTCAACGGTGTTTCCCTTCAACAGGCCTTCAACAACCAGCACATATTGTTCGAGTCGAGCAAGCGTCACCGGCCCCAGGCCCATCGTCCGCCGGCCGGTGTATCCGGTAGAAGTTCCAAATACGATACGTCCGGGTGCGAGCGCATTGAGGGTGGCAAGAGCGTTCGCAGCAACCGGCGCTATACGGTTCGACGGAATGAAGACGCCCGCGCAGAGCTTGATGCGCGAGGTTTTCATCGCGGTCGCGCCCATCGCAACGAGAACATCGGCGCTGAGCAGCTGGGTGTCGTAAAACCACGCATGGGAGTAGCCGAGTTCCTCGCCGCGCTTCACAACTTCCCAGGAGCGCGCTTTCGTGGGCAGAAAAAGGCCAAGGTCCATCGGTTTCCTCCTTATGATTGTCCAAGCGGCTCACAATTCAATTCAGTTGCTGCGAATAAGTTGAGGCTGCTCGTTTGTTGACTCTCGGTACAATGGCGGCGCGCCGAAGGACGTTGCAATTCTTTCGTGAGCGGCATCGCCATAGAGCGTGGTTCGTTGCCGCGGCCGTCGGCCGATTGACGCAATGAGCTGTTCCATCGCTTCAGGCGGCATTTCTTCGCCGTGCTGAGCGCCCGCGGCTCGCGTGATACTCTCGTTCATGAGGGTGCCGCCGAGGTCGTTGGCGCCCGCGCGCAGACAAGCGGCGACGCCGTCCGGGCCCATTTTGACCCACGACGTCTGGATATTTCCCACCAAAGGATTGAGCACGAGCCGGGCTACCGCGTGCATCAAGACGGCTTCGCGATAGGTCGGTCCGAGACGGCTGAGCCCGCGGAGATGGATTGGCGTTTCCATCGGCACGAAAGGCAGCGGGACGAATTCCGTAAAACCGCCGGTGCGGCTTTGCAGGTCACGCAGTCTGAGCAAATGTCGAGCCCAGTGGTGATAATGATCGACGTGGCCGAACATGATGGTTGCGGTTGTTCGAATGCCGAGCCGGTGCGCGGTTTCGACGACCTCAAACCACTGCGCCGTTGTCAGTTTGTCAGGACAAATGACGGCGCGGACCTCGTCGTCCAAGATCTCGGCCGCGGTCCCCGGTAACGAGCCGAGGCCGGCTTCCTTGAGCTGACCGAGAAACGACTCCAGGGAAACGCCGAGCGTCGAAGCCCCTTGCCATATCTCCAAGGGCGAGAAGGCATGGATATGAATTTCAGGAGCAACTTGTTTGATCGCGCGACAAATGGAGAGATAAGTACGGCCGCTGTAGGAGGGGTGAATTCCGCCCTGCAAGCAGAGTTCGACGGCGCCTCGATTCCAGGCCTCGACGGCACGCCGCTCAATCTCTTCGAGCGCAAGATCATAGGGGCGACCGCGCAGATGTTCACTAAGCTTGCCTTTTGAAAAGGCGCAAAACTTACATCGATAGTAGCAAATATTGGTGTAGTTGATGTTGCGGGTTACGACGTAACTGACGTCGTCGCCGCATTGCGCGGCGCGCAGGGAATTTGCGGCCTCGCAGACCGCATGAAAGGCATCGCCGCGGGCTGCAAAGAGCGTAACAACATCATTTTCGCTCAGGGTCGCACCTTGCGCGGCACGCGCCAGAATGCCGTCGAGTTCGCGATGGATCAGTGCGGATGATGGCTCGGCCGCTGGACTTGTCAGCGTTCCCGGAATCCAGGGATCGGCTCGTGCGAAACCTTCCGCGTCCGATGCCCGGAGCACGGCAATCTGCAGTGCAGGATCGAGCCAGCAATCCGCACGTTGAGCATACGACGGGTACACGGCGAGGCGTTGCACCAGGACCTTGCCGGCCTTGGCGGTTTCTCGTGTGAGCGTTTCAAGTTGCGGCCAGGGCCGTTCGGGATTGACGTAGTCGGGCGTGACTGGCGAGACGCCGCCCCAGTCGTTGAGGCCGGCGTTGACGAGCTGCCGCAGCACGCCAGGTGACAAGTTTGGCGGCGCCTGAATGTTCATTGCTGCGCCGAAAATCAGCCGCGCGGCGGCGATGGT
Source organism: uncultured Alphaproteobacteria bacterium (assembly GCA_963831165.1). Taxonomy (GTDB): domain Bacteria; phylum Pseudomonadota; class Alphaproteobacteria; order Rhizobiales; family Xanthobacteraceae; genus BOG-931. The sequence goes on along the minus strand of CAWHPC010000020.1, from coordinate 51,872 downwards.
CCACAAATGCTCGTCAAGGTCCGGTTCGGCGGCGCCGGCCATCTTTGTCCCGGGCTTGGCGCGGAAATTCTGGATGATGACCTCTTGCAGGTGCCCGTAGCGTTCGTGGAGCGCGCGGAGCTCCAGCAGAGCCGCCAAGCGTTCGCGCCGCGTTTCGCCGATACCGATGAGGATGCCTGACGTGAACGGGATAGAAGCCGCGCCGGCGTCGGCGATGACTCGCAGGCGAACGGTAGGGCTGTTTATCCGGCGAGCCAAAATGGGGCCCGCCCTTAGCGCCGAGGCGCGCAGCCGCCGTCTCCAGCATCAGCCCCTGCGATACCGAAACGCGCCGCAGCAGCGCCAAATCCTCGGCGCTCATCACACCGGCATTGAGGTGCGGCAGTAGGCCGGTGCGATCCAGCACCAACGCCGCCATGGCGGCGAGGTAGGAGATCGTGGTTTCGTGACCTAACTCCGCCAATTGATCGCGAGCCGCTCGATAGCGCAGTTCCGGTTTGTCGCCGAGCGTGAAAAGCGCTTCGCGGCATCCCGCTTCGGCGCCCGCCCTCGCTATCGCAAGCACTTCGTCGGCGCTGAGATAGGCGCGAATGCCGCGCCGAGGCGGATGCGCAAAGGTGCAGTAGTGGCAGGAATCCCGGCAGAGTTGGGTCAGCGGAATAAAGACCTTGCGCGAATAGGAAACGATCGAGCCGTGACCTTGGTCGCGCAGCTCCGCAGCTACCTCCATAAGGGCGGGCAGATCGTCGACTTCAAGCAGAGCGAAAACGTCTTCGGCCGATAACCGGCCTCCCTCGCGCGCACGCTCCAACACATGGGCGAACGCACTCATAGCGCTTCCAGGACGGCCGCCGGCGTGTCGTCCCACGCAGACCTGTGGCCGTCGAGCAAGGCCCAGCTGCGCGTGCGCGAACGATGCGCCATGAACTTGGCGAGATCGATCGGCTCGTCGATGTCGAGCGCAATAGCAGGATTGCGGACTGTCGTTGGGATCAATCCAGCCATTCGCGCCGCAGCAAGGTGCGGAAAAAAGCTGTCGGCGCCGAACCGCAGGGGGACCACATCCGCCGGAGCGGCAACGATCGTATTCGAGCCGCGATCGTCCCAAGCCGGAACAATCGTGAAGGCCCGCCCTTGCGAATGAGCACGCAACACGCCGGAAATATCGACCGGCAGACACCAGAGGAACGTCTCCGGGGATTGCCAGCATTGCAGAGCCCTGCGCCGCCAGTCGACGGCCTGCCGCGGTCACAGCACCCGTATGTCCCTCACGCGCCCCTTCCGTCCAGACGTGAGCGCGCCAGCGTAAAGCAATTTCAGTGACGAGCGGATCTTCGGTGACAACGGCAATGCCGTCCAACTCGGGTACATCGGCAAGCGCCTCAATGACGTCCTCGAACATCGCAAGCGCCAAAGCTTGTCGCAGCAAGGGCGACAAAACATGCGACAGGCGCTGCTTTGCGAATGCGGTTTCCTTAACCGGCACGACAGCCCAGACGTCACGACGTAAATGTCGCCGATCATTCGCCATCGATAGTGTCCATTGAGCGCCGGCCAAAGCCACAGGCCCGCGAAGTAAACTTAACTGCCGGCTGTCTTGGGCGTCTGCCCTACTTTCTTAGGACAGCCGGATTCGGAGGGCGACGCAAGTCGTCAGCCAGGGCGAGAGCCGTTCGCGCCACCTCCTCACGGTCCGCCAGAGAGACCATCAACGCCTTCGTCGGTATGGTCGGAACCGAAAGACTTGCCGCCAACAACGCGTCGGCGTAGTCGACGACGTATCCGTCCAATATGTCGCTGTAGCGGCGGGCAACGGTCGCCGCGCTCACGTCCAAGCCGAGTTCATGCATCATTTTAGCGGTCGGTCCCTTAACGGCGTTGCCGCCTATGATCGGTGCGATACCAACAATCGGTGCCGCGCAGTGCTGGAGGGCATTGCGGACACCCGGTAAGGCTAGAATGGGCTCGATGCTGATAAAGGGATTTGACGGACAGATTATAATCGCACGCAGCCGTGGATCCTCTATTGCGGCAAGAAAATCAGGGTGCGGCGTCGCCGACGCTGCTCCCTCAAACGAAAATTCTCGAACCTCCGGCCGGCATTGGAGCTGTACGAAGTAGCGCTGAAAATCGAGCCACTCTTGTTCTGTGCGGACCCGGGTTCGCACGCGATCATCGGTCATCGGTACGACGTGGGCGGAAACGCCAAGCCGATCTCGGAAAATCCGAGTGATGTGGGAAAGACGCTCGCCGGCATGGAGCCGCCGCGTTCGCTCGACGTGGAAGGCAAGATCACCATCACCGAGGCGGAACCAGGTTTCGCCACCGAGTGTTGCCAGCGCGTTCATAAAGGTCCAGGTCTCGTCGCGGCGCCCCCAACCGGTGTCGGGGTTATCCAGCCCCGCCAAAGTGTAAAGCAACGTGTCGATGTCGGGCGACACGTGCAAACCGAGATGCTCGAAATCGTCGGCCGTATTGGCGACGATGACGAGGCTGCGGCTTGGAACAATCCGGCTCAAGCCCAGCGCCAATTTGGCGCCACCGACGCCCCCCGACAGCGCCAGAACAAGGTCTTTGTCAGGGCGATCTTCCATCATCGAAACAAATCTTCTTCGCTGTTTCGCAAGAGCTTTGAAGCTGGCAACGATGTCGCGGACCAGCGAAGGCCCCGCACGACGACGACCGGCGTTGCTTCGCCCGCTTGCCCCATCCGTAGCGATGCAGCGGCAGCGATTTCGTCGGCGAAGCCCGTCTCGCTCACTTGGAGGCGGCGTCCGTAGATGTCCGACCGACCCCGAAGATTAAGGAGAGCCGGGATACCCGCTGCACCCAGCGCTATTCCAACCGTACCAAGCCGCCAAGCCCGTCCGAAACTGTCATTGATTACCACCCCGACATTTTTGCCAAGGCGGTCGCGGAAACCGTGGTGCAATAATTGCGCCGAGCGATCCGGATCTTTTGGCAGCAGCAAGACCGGCCGAGCGCCCCTGTTGGGGTCTACGTTCGATTGATCCACGCCGGCGTTAGCAGCAACAAAGCCGAGTTTATGTTCTACCACGAGAACGCCGGGGCGGTACCGTAGCACCCGACGTGTTTCGCTGAGAATGACCTCTACGAGTCGCGGGTCTTTCCCGACTTTGGATGCCAAGGATAACGCCCGTTTGCCCGGCGTAATGGTAGCGAGGTCGACGTATCGTCCTTCAGCCTTCGACACGACTTTCTGGGCGACAACGACGACATCCTGCTCGGCCAGTTCCGGCCCGCGCGTTTGCGTGAGCTGGCAGATCACATCAAGAAGATCCGTCCCGGGCTCGACCAACGGAAAATCAGGTACGGCCATCAGCTCCAATGGCCGCCTCGCGTCGGTGGTTTGCATAACCGAGATTTTTACGTCACGGCCGAAGGAGAATCGAGAACTTCACAGGCAATGTGCTGAGCGCGAAAAAAAGCCCCCGGCGCATCGGTGGCCGGGGACGAGCAGTTGGGGGTGGAAAGTTCAGCGAACGGCGGTTTTTGAGCCGTTGTGGCCCTCATGCCCAGCCGGTCTTCACGCGCACAGGCACCAACTCCGAGTCGGGGGCGCCCACGGCCGCCACTGAATGGAAGAAACCGTTCTGCCATTGACCGACCGTGTAGGCGATGTTTTGCAGCTGACTGCGGAGATCGATCTCGCCAATCAGGGTCTTGAACGTGTGGCCCTTCAGATACGCGGTTACGGCGTCTCGATCGATTGTACCAGCACCTTCGAACGCCTGCGTCAGCACTTGTCCATTCGCGTAAAAATAGGGGCAGGCATTGTAGTCGGAGTCGATACCGGTGACCTCCTTGAATAGTTTTAAGAAGGCTCGCGTTTTTTCGTTGTCGGGGATACCGCCGAAACCGATGACATTCTCCGCGGCGGCGCTGTATTTTCCATAGAAGCCCGCGAAGGCACAGCCGATGCCATTGTAGTAGACCTTCACATTGAAGTTTTCGATCTTGGCCTGATCGGTCAAGCCGAAGGTGTCCGGCGGATAGGAGTATGCGATGAAGGTATCGGGATTGGCCGCCTTGGCGGCCTTGATCACCGGCGCATAGTCCTGAGTGCCGAGCGGATAGGATTTGTCGTAGACCAAGTCGAAGCCGGCTGCCGCGAAGAGCTTCTTGCTAAGGTTGGCGGATTCGATGCCGTACTCGTCTGCGACATTGACCATCGCGACTTTGTTGCCGATTTGGCCGCCCTCCCGCAATTTCTTGAGGACCGCAATCACCGCCGAGCTGTATTGGGTAATCGTGCCGTTGGCGAAGAACAGTCGCGGATTTTTCTTGACCAGCTCCGCGCCCAAGTCGGTAACGCAGGCTACCGGGATTTGAGGATAACCCAGCCTCGCGAATGTCGGTACTGCGGCAACATTGAAGCCGGTGCTGTACAAGCCCACGATCCAATCGGCCTTGTCGACAGTCACAAGCCTCTCGACCGCCTTAATCGCTTCCGGGGGCTGAGTATGATCGTCGTACTCAACCAATTCGACTTTGTGCGGGCCATCCTTGAGCTTCAGGCCGCCGGCCTGATTGACCTCATGCGCCCAAAGCCGCCATGGCGGGAAAAATGTGGCCGCCGCGCCAGGAGCAAGCGGGCCGGTCTTGGCTCCTACGACGCCAACCTTGATGACTTTGGCATCCGCTCGCCCGGCCCGGATGAATGGTGCGGCTACCGCCGTTGCGCCCGCGTACTTCAATAATTCGCGTCGTCGCATGACTATCTCCTTGAGCGTTGAATTGTTGATGGTGCTGGCCATCTTTCTTGTTCTGGGTGCACGACGATGCTCCACATCAGTCAGATGCGCGAACGAATATGCACGAAAGGTGCGCGGCTTGATGTCCTGCACTTTCAGGACAGCGTTTGATTGATGATCGGGATGGAGCGAGCCTAATGCTTCGCTCGAGGTCGCGATTCCTTGACAGCGAAATAGCAGGCGATCGCCGAATGTTAGTTGTTGCAAACAGCGAACGACGGTGTCCTAAGGTGTTAGGACAGACGTCAAGGGCTCGCCAAGCAATAAACTTGGATCAGACAGCAAGCAGCGAGCCCGCGCCAGTATGGCCGAAGAACAGTCTAATCGCGCGATTCTGCGCGTTGGCGGCGGCGCGGTAGGGTTCAATTGGCTTCCGGTAATTGCGGCCGAACGACAGGGCATGTTCGCGCGCCGCAATCTCACGATCGAAGTCAAGCGGCTCGGCGCGGTCGACAAAGCGACCGCCGCTGTCAGGAATGGCGAACTCGACCTCGTTATCACGCCGCCGGAGGGCGCGATCCGCGATTGCGCGAATGGCGGCAATCTCAGAATCATTGCCGGCAACGTCAACCGGTTGCCGCTTTCCCTCATCGCCAATCCGCGCATTCGCCGGATTGAGGATCTGCGTGGAGCGCGACTTGGAACTTCGTCATTAACGGAAGGTACTGCGCTATACACGATGGAGGTGCTGCGCCACCATGGCCTGCACCACCCGGGCGACTACGAGTTCGCGGTGGTGGGGGTTCATCCCGCGCGCTGGAAGGCCCTGCAGGAGGGCACGATTGAAGCTGCGGTGCAGCTCATTCCATTGAACTTTGTTGCCGAGGACGCCGGCTATCCGAACCTCGGCGAGGTGACTGATTACATCCCCGAAATCATGTTTACCGCTCTTGTTGTTGATCGCGTCGCGGCAGCGGGCCGGCGGGAGCACATCGTCGCGTTTCTGCGCGGGGTCATGGAGGGGACACGATGGGTATACGATCCGGCCAATGACGAGGCGTTGTTGACGATAACCGAGGAACTGACACAGGCGGAAGGAAAATACGGCAGGCAGGCGCTGGAATATATGCGCGCGAAAAAAGTCTTCTCGCCGGACCTTTCCATTCCGGAAGCGGCATTCGCGAAGTCAATCGAGCTCATGCAAAAAGCGGGGCTGGCTGACGATCGATTGGCGGCCAACGCCCGTAACGTGCTCGACGACAGCTATCGCCTTGCTGCGCTTTCAGCTGCGTAAGAAAGAACCGCGCGTATGAACAGCCTGCCGCCGGATTTCGTGCTCGATGCGAGAACTGCCGTTCGCGTGCTTTGCGGAGTGTTTTTCCTGCCGCACACCATCGCAAAACTGCGCAATATTGATCGCGCATCCCTGTTGTTTGATAAGGTCGGCTTTCGTCCGCCGCGTTTCTTCGTAGTGCTCACAACGGGTTTGGAAATAGTCGCGGCGTTCGGCCTGATTTCCAGCCTCTACCCCCGGGTTGCTGCCGTGATCGCTGCAATAATCTTGATCGGCGCTTCGTACGCCATCGCCCGCGCGCACACGCTCAACTGGCGTTGGCAGCATCCGGGCATCGAATATATGTTGTTTTGGGCCAGCGTGTGTCTCTGCGTCGGGTTTCTAGAGTAAGGCCGCTAGCGCCGCCGATGGCCGGACCAGAGATCAACACCCTTGGGCAAGACAGCCGTAACAGCGGGACGGCTTTTGGTAGTGCACCTAGCTGGTGCCGCGCCGCGTAACGGAATACGATGCGATACGGGCGACAAGCGTCGCCCAACACCAAAAAAAGCCGTCTAAACGGCTGGCGGGGAGGAAGGACGCCATGATTGTCGTTTCACCAATGCGTCCGGAGGAGCGTCTCGACCTGGGTACGCACAATTTGTGCGAGGTGGTGAATTCAATTGGGACGCCATCCTACGGTCACGCCTGTTTTGTGCTGCTGGAGAAAGCGCTCAATGCGGAGCACTGGGCTCTGTTTCGTTTCCGTTCCGGCGGTCCTTTAAAGTGCATCGCGACGGGGAGCGGACACCATAAAGTCGCCGCCCAGGAAAATATCGACCGGTTTGTCCTTCGTTGTCACAGCGTCGATCCCTCGCTGAAGCTCGCCAGCAGACGCAATGCGCCAGCGACCCTGACCAAGCTGGCGATCGACGATATCGAGGACCCGCAATATCGCCATTGTTTCGAACTTACCCAGGTGCGGGAAAGAGTGAGCCTATTCTCCTGGATTGGAGCGGACCTTTACCAGGTGAGTGTATTCCGAGGCCCGCGGACGAGTTCGTTCTCGCCCCACGAAATGAATTATTTTGCTGCCCTTGCGAAACTGCTTCTGGTTTCGGCGCAAAAGCACGAAGTGCTCCTTGACCGGACGCCGACATTGCCGCGGCACCTGACCATCGAGGCCATCGAGCGCCTTCTGAAACTGCGATCGCCTGCATTGAGCGCGCGCGAATGCGAGGTGTGTGCGCGGGCAATAGCCGGCAAGACAATCGAAGGCACATCGCTCGATCTGGATATCAGGCGAACGAGCGTCATCACCTATCGGCAGCGGGCCTATCAAAAGCTTGGCATCTCGCGAACCAACGAGCTCGTGGCCCTCGTGAACAACGTGCATGCGGAGCGAGCGCTGGCATCCTGAGAGGTTCCGGCCGTTTCGCGGCGCGGTGTCCGAAAGCTTTAGGGCAGACATGGCAGGCGTTGCGCTACACTTTAGGAGTAGTGTGGCCCGCGTGTGAGTAGTTAGATGTCCTCCGAACACGATCGACTTCTTTTCGTTGGCAGCATTCCGCTTCCCAGCAGCGAAGCCGTGTTTCGGCGGTTAAGCGATGAAGTAGGTCCGTTCCTCAGGCGAATGCCCGACGGCGAAACGGGAGAGCGAACACTTTGGATCCGATTCCAGCAGAAGATGCTGGCTGAACATCCGGCGATCGAAGTCGATTCGTCGCAACCGCCGCTGCCCGTGAAGCAATCCGACGGCACGGTGCTTCGCCACATTAAGCTTCTGCGGCTGAAGCCGGACGTCGATCCCGACCACGTGGAATTCGACACCGGGTACGACCGTGCCGCGCTGGCGTCGTATCGCATTTTCCGCAAGCTGCGCGATGAAGGCGCGATCCCGCGGCACATCCGCTTTCAAGTCGCACTTCCGACGCCGATGGCGACTGGACTGATGTATGTAAGTCCCACCGGGCGCGATCGCTACCTTCGCGCCTATGAGCGAGCCCTGCTGAAATCGCTGGAGAATATCTTAAAGGTCGTCGCGCACTCTGACATCTCGATCCAGTTCGACGTTTGTCAGGAAGTTTTACTGTTCGAAAATTATTTTCCTGCCCGGGAACCGGACTACCGGACTCCGGTGTTCGAGCAATTCCGCAGGCTGAGCGCGGCAGTACCAAAGGACGTCGAACTCGGGTTCCATCTTTGCTACGGCTCGCCGGGCGACCAGCCGCTGCTATTGCTCAAGGATGCATCGGTCTTGGTGGAGTTGATGAACGGGATTTCGAAGTTCGTGGAGCGGCCAGTCGAATTTCTTCATATTCCGGTGCCCAAGGGAGCGGACACGGCATTTTTCGCCCCTTTGGGAAACTGGAACGGTTCGCCAGAGACGCATTTGTATTTGGGCCTGTTGCAGTTCAATGACGACGCCGGCAACCGGTCGCGTATAGCCGCGGCTCGGCCGATTGTCAGGCACTTCGGCGTCGGTGCCGAATGCGGCTTCGGGCGCACGGATCCAGAGTCGCGTACCGCGAATTCTGGCGGGCCATAGGGCGGCAGCGGAGATGTTAGCCGACTAATGAACTTTTCAGAGGTGCCAATTGGGTTGGCTAAATAAGGTCGCCTGGCGCACCGCCCCGCGCAACTATCCCGCCGTCGATTGTAATCATTGCTCCTGAAATGTACGACGCGCGCTCAGACGCCAGGAAGGCGACCGCTCCCGAGATTTCGTCAGTCCGCGCAGCCCGCCCGTAGGCCATGTTACGATAGTATTGCCGGCGCCAAGCTTCGAGATCTTTGGGCGCAACTTTTTCTTCCTCAATCTTGCGCAGGTAGACCATCCGTCCAGTATCCACAGGACCAGGATTGACGCCGCAGACGCGCACGCCGTAGCGGACACTTGCCCCGCCAAGAGCCTGTGTCAGATTGATCAAGGCAGCGTTAGCAGTCCCGCCGCACACATAGCCTGCGTTGGTCATCAGCCCGCCCGCCCCGACCACATTGACAATCACGCCTCGGCGCCGACGGCACATCTCTTCATAGACAATGCGCGTTATACCGACATAGCCAAATAGCTTTAATTCCCACGCGGCTCGCCAGGTGTCCTCGGTCACCTGGTCAAACGAACCACCGGGTATGGCGCCCGCACAATTAACGAGAATATCCACGTCAGCGCATTTCCGCGCAAATGAATCGCGCGCGTTGCGTTCCGACAGATCGAGAGCGTCCGCCTCCACGGCTACTCTGTAGCGAGCGGCCAAGTCGTCGGCCACTTTCTGCAATTCATTGCGATCGCGTGACGCCAGTCGCAAGTTCACGCCCTCGCGAGCCAATTCCTCAGCGATTGCTCGGCCTATTCCTTTACTGCCGCCGGTGATGGCTGCGGACTTTCCCCTGAGGTTTAGTTCCATGATCCCGGCCTTGGTCCGGCTTTCAGTTTCAGCACGCGCAAGCTCCTGGTTACGAGGGGTGAATCAATAGGCTCGACGGCCGCGGGCAGCTTGTCGATATTGATGAGGACATACGACCACCGGCCGCCAGGAAGAAATTGCGGCCTATGGCCGAAGACGCAGCGGATGCAAATCGTCATTCGCGATACTGGGAAGGAAGTGAACGCATGGATGGTGAATTGCCGGTCATTGCCGTGATTGGCGGCACGGGGGCCGAGGGAAGTGCGATCGCCCTGCGCCTCGGCCACGCGGGCTATCGAGTGGTAATCGGAACGCGCGACCCTGCCAAGGGCGCTCGAGTTGTCGCCGAACTGAACGAAGCGCTCAAAAGTTCGGTACTCACATCTGCGACTAACGTGCGCGCGGCAGCAGCCGCCGATATCGTCATCCTGACTGTGCCCTATAGTGCTCAGCGGGCGGCGGTGGAAGAGATCCGCGGTCCGCTGGCCGGGAAGATCCTGATAGATGCCACCGTCCCTTTGGTGCCGCCCAAGGTCAGCAATGTGCAACTCCCGTCCGGCGGCTCCGCGGTCGCTCTTATACAGCAGATGCTGGGCGATCGGGTTCGAGTCGTGTCGGCGTTCCAAAATGTCTCGGCGCATAAGCTTCGGCGGCTGGGAACGGACCCGGACTGCGATATTCTGGTCTGCGCCGACGATGCGAGCGCGCGCAACATTACGCTCGAATTGCTGACGCGCATGGGGCTCCGCGCTTTCGATGCCGGCCCGATTTGCAATTCGGCCGCGGCAGAAGCATTGACGTCCATTCTGATATTTCTCAACCGCAAGTATAAGGCGCCGGGCTCCGGGATCAGAATAACGGGGCTCGCCGAGCGAAGCGACGACGCAGGCCTTGACCGACGTTTCCAGGAAGTAACGTGCGAGGTGCACCGGCGTTATTGCGGTTGATGAGTTCGTGCGGCTACTGCAGCGCGCATGATTCCGCGGCGCTACTTTGTTGTCCTGAGTTCTCAGGACAGACTTCAATCGCGCATTGGAGCAAATGATAACAAAAATACAGAAGTCCGATGAGAGCGAAACCTTCAGCCGACAGTAGCCTGCAACTTGCAGCGCGGCGCAACTAAACCAACCGTTTTAAGCGACCGGGCGAGGTACACTTATGACAACGTCGCTAGATCGTTCCCTGGTGGAGCCACACGCCGGCCCGCGTTTGAAACCGCCATTTCGGGCCGATCACGTCGGAAGCCTGCTTCGGCCCAAGCGTCTGCTTGAGGCTCGCGAAAAGTACGACAATGGAGAAATCACCGCGGCCCAATTGCGAGCGGCAGAGGACGACGCGATTCGACATGCCGTCAAGCGTCAGGAAGAAGTCGGTCTCAAATCCGTGACCGATGGAGAATTCCGGCGGCGAAGTTGGCACATGGATTTCATCTGCCGCATCGGCGGCGTGAAATCCGCCGGGACGCAATTGCGGCCCTTTCACAACGAAACAGGTCAGGTCAAAAACGAGATCGACCTGCCAAAAGTCGTGGGTAAGCTTCGCCTCACGGAACCGATCTTCGGCGACGACTTCGCGTTCTTAAAGTCAATCGCCAAGACAACGCCCAAACTATCGATCCCATCGCCGAGCATGCTGCACGGCCTTGGCTCGCTCGATGATAAGGCTATCTATGGCGATCCGGAGGAGTTTTGGCGCGACCTCGCAAACGTCTACATCGAGGAATTGCGGGCGTTGGACCGTATCGGCTGCAGCTACTTGCAGATCGACGACACCATGTTCGCAACGCTGAGCGATCCCGAATTTCAGAAAAAACTGAACCCGGTAGCCGGTGCTCAGGAACAACTGCACATGACGTATATTCGATTGCTAAATGACTCGATCGCGAAACGGCCGCCGGCAATGACCGTCTGCGTGCATACGTGTCGCGGCAATCATCGCTCAGCGTGGGTCGCGGCCGGAGGTTACGATCCGGTGGCTGAGGCTGTCTTTAATGAGCTCAACGCAGATGGATTCTTCCTCGAGTATGACGACGAGCGCTCCGGGACGTTCGAACCGCTTCGTTTCGTGCCAAAAGGAAAAATGATCGTTCTGGGACTTATAACAAGCAAAAAAGGAGCCCTTGAGAAAAAGGACGATATCAAGCGCCGCATTGATGCGGCAGCAAAATATGTCGATTTGGACCAGCTTGCGCTGTCACCGCAGTGCGGATTTGCCTCAACCGTGTTGGGCAATCTCCTAACCGAAGACGAACAATATGCGAAACTTTCCCTGGTCGTGGAGGTTGCTAAAGAGGTTTGGGGAGAGTGACATCTTTGCGTCGCCGATACTAAGAACGCGGGCGGCGGGGCTCGGTTCTCAGCCACGGCGTTTGAGTGCGGCGGACAGGCCAGCCGTGGAAAAAAACGCGAAATCTGCAAGCTGGACGTTGGAAGCTTGGACATTGAAAGTCTGTTGAAAGTGCATTTTTACGAAAAGCGTAAGTCATTGAAATTTCTGGCGCTCGCTACGGATGAGTAATAGCGATTTATTGTCAATGGTTTAGCAATTTGGCCGCGCCTCAAAACGCCATTAGAACGCAAGAGATTTTTTCGGATTGGCAAACTGTTTGAATACCGACCGCTGCTGCCCCTTGCTCACTCGCTTCGCCGCGCCGGCATAATCTCTCACAGCGCATTGGGTTCACAGAATTTCCGCTATTGCCCAGTAGCGACCGTTTCGTGGAGATTCGGAAAACGTCGCTAAAAGGTCAGAAGCAGAAATTGAAGATCGCCAATCCGAAGAAGGCAAGCGTGTAAACGCTTACAACATCGGCCGCAAATGATAAGTCTATGCTGTTTTTTTGACCGCGGCGGGCCATGCAAATTGGGACATTTGCCATCTGCGCGTTCTGGCTGATTGCGCAGCCAGCGCTAGCGGCGACACCATTAGATTTCACCGATTGCGGATCGCAAGATCTCGATCGGCAGATCGCGGGATGCTCGCATATCATTGAAGAGCCGCTGTTCCCGGCCGAAACGCTTGCCCGCGCCCACCACGTCCGGGGACTCGCGCACGAACAGAAGGGCGATTTCGCCGAAGCGCTGGCCGATTATAACGAGGCGATCCGGCTCGGACCTGAGGTAGCGACAGTCAATTTCAGCCGCGGTAAATTGTACCAGGAGACTTCGGATTACGACCGCTCGATCGTTGATTTCAACGAGGCCATTCGTCTCGATCCCAAGCTCATCATTGCCTACGACTGGCGCGGTCTGAGCTATTACTACAAGGGCGACAATAATCGTGCGATCGCCGATTTCGACACGGCGATCCGGATCGATCCGAACTACGCGAGCGGCTATTGGAACCGCGGTAAGGCACGCGAAATAGTGCACGACCTGAAAGGTGCCGTGACTGACTATAGCGAGGTGATCCGGCTGGAGCCGGGTGCCGTGCGCGGCTATAGCGGCCGTGCCATTGCCTATCTCGCGCTCGGCGACACCGAACTTGCGCTTGCCGATGCCGAAGCAATGCTGCGGATCAATCCGTCGAGTTACGGCGCCTTCAAGATTCGCGGTGACGTTTACAAGACCAAGGGCGCACTTGACCGCGCTATTGCTGATTACGATGCGGCGATCAGGCTAAATCCGACTTTTGCACACGCCTTCCACGCGCGCGGCGTCGCTTACCGCATGAAGGGCGACCGCGATCGCGCCGTCGCTGATTTTCGTGAGGCAATCCGGCTGTTGCCCTACGTGTCAGCCAACTCGCGTGCCGAACTCCCGGCGCTCGGCGCGCCGGAGCCGCCGGCGGACGGCTTCGCGCTGCCGCCTGCAAAGAACTTGCTTGATTCGCTCAAATGACGCGAAGGTCATCAGCTGCCGCAGCGCGGTCAAAAAGGGATGGCGCGGCCATTCGCCGGCAGTCTCTCCTCAGCCCTATTCCCGCGTTTCATAAAAGACGTTTGTTTGGTCCGTAAATACGAAAGCCGTCTCCCCGGGATAAGCAATTTTGCGCTAGTTCCGCTACATCTCGCCAAGCATCTGGATGTACCGCGCGTTTGGACCAAGTTGCGCGCCGCGAGCGGCGACGTGGCCACTCCGCCGATCAAACAGATGAAGTACCGACGATTCATGAGTCGGCCCAATCGAGGAGGCGAGCTTACCAGATCACCCACGGGCGCGATGGCGTGCGCCACAGCAAAATCGGGCGGCGAATGTCCGCTTCGGGTCGATGCTGTCGAAAAAGGCTTGAGAACGTCGCCGAACAGTGATTCCGAAGATTCTTCGGATCACGATGGAGGCGGCGATGATGGGCAGACGTGGCGAGCAATGGAGTCTGTTCTATCAATTTCGGCTCGATGAGCGCGTTCCGAAGGATCATCTGCTCAGGCGCATCGACGGCTTTGTGACGACGGCGCTCGCGGATATTCACGAGCGGCTAGAGCCCTACTATAGCGAGATCGGTCGGCCGTCGGTTGATCCCAAGCTGATGATCCGGATGCTGATAGTGGGCTACTGCTACGGACTACGATCAGAGCGGAGGCTGACGCAGGAAGTCGAATTGCATTTGGCATATCGCTGGTTTTGTCGGCTTGATCTCGACGACAAGGTTCCTCATCACTCGACTTTTTCGGAGAACCGGCTGCATCGCTTTCGGGACAGCGATGTTTTTCGGCACGTCTTTGAACGTGTCGTTGCCACCTGCATGGCCGCTGGATTGGTCAAGGGTGAGGGCTTTGCGGTTGATGCCAGCGTGATGGAAGCTAACGCGAGCCGATATCACGGCAAGGCCCCTGACGAGATTGTCTGGGCCGAACCGGAGCGCCAGACGCGCGCAGTAAAGGAGTATCTTGCGGCACTTGAAGCCGAACTCGAGCCCAATCCCGATCGCAAGCCGCCAAAGGTGATCTCGCCCAGCGATCCCTGCTCGGCGTGGACGGCAAAGGCGAACAAGCGAGTTCAATTTGGTTATGGGCTCAACTATCTGATCGACACCGAAAATGCAGTGATTGTCGACGTTGAACCAACGCCTGCCCGCACCTATGACGAGGTCGAATCGACAAAAACAATGCTCGACCGAACCGAGCGTCGCCTCAATCTAAAGCCGAAGCGGCTTGCTGCCGACACCGCTTATGGAACGGGTCGCTTCCTCGGCTGGTTGGTTGGGCGCGGGATTGCACCACATATTCCCGTTCGCGATGCGGGTGAGCGTGACAATGGCACCTTCTCACGCAGCGATTTCCGCTGGGACAGACGGCGCGGCGTCTACATCTGCCCGAACAACAAAGTGCTGCACAGCACTGGCACTGTGTACGATGGCACCTTGCTACGCTATCGCGCCTCCAAATTCGATTGTGATGTCTGTCCGCTTAAGATGAAGTGCTGTCCCAACACGTCAGCGCGCCATGTTCCTCGTGATTTGCAAGAAGACGCCCGTGATGTGGCACGCCGGCTGATGGGAACAAAACGCTTCCTCAAGTCACGGGATGAACGAAAGCGCGTCGAGATGCGTTTTGCTCACCTCAAGATTCATCACGGCTTCGAACGCATGCGGCTCCGAGGACTTTCCGGTGCACGTGACGAATTCCATCTCGCCGCAATCGCACAGAACCTCAAGACCTTGGCGCTGCGTGGCCTCGGGCCACCCGTTGCATCCCAGGCTGCGTTTGCCACGTGAGAAATCTACAAGGTCAGGCGACCTCACAGCCAGGACTGGTTACTCACTCCCAGTGCTATCAAGCCAACGATCACCAAAACGACGACTTTTTCGACAGCATCGGTCATTCGCGTCGTTTGAAGCATCTAGCAGCGACTTCCGCTATTACCCTGAACGCCGACATTCGTTTGCGCTGCAATATCTGTCGCAACGGGCCATCAACAGACATTCGCTAGACGCACGTTATCTGCCTCTCCAGCGCGCGTCGCGGAGTTTTCGCGTGACGTTGAAAGTCAAAAGCCCGGTCAGGATCAGGTGAAGGACTATCGCCGGCCACAGCAAGACGCCGGTCAGAGCGTTGAAACCGAGATAGGCCAGATACAGCATAACCAAGGCGCTGTAGGTCAACATGCCGAGGGATGGCGGGCCCGGCCAGCAAGCGACCGCTAGAGCGATCAGAGCGATGCCGGCGACGCGCGCGACCGGCGCGGCAACGCCTGTAAGTTCGTGACCCAACAACAACTGCCCCACCAACGATGGAGCAATCAGCAACGCCAATCCAGTGGCGCCTTCTCCGAAGGCAGCGAAAATCAACACCTTATTCATTGCCACGGTTGCACGCAGCCGTGTTGACGAAGCGGCTAATGCTTCGGTGGCTCAATAGGATCCGGCTCTGGTGCGGCCATGGGCCCCAGTTCTGCGCGAGGCTCCGATGATTCCTTAAGCTCCGGTCCGAGGTTGAACGTCAGCTTGTTGATCTTACCGGTAAACTTGAACGGAACATCGTAGCGATACTCAAGCATCGCGACCCCGGTGCGGGTGTCCTGTCCGATGTCGAAAGTTTCGTCCTCCGGGAACGTGATCGGGGTGGTGTGTTCCATGGAATTTCTGGCCACTTCCTTGCCGTCCACGGACAGCACGCCCGTCCCGCCCTTGCCCAGGCCCGGACCGTCCGACTTGAAGTCGAAGACGATCGTGTGCTTGCCAGCGCTTAACGCAGGTCCTGACCACGTCGTGCGCTTGAGGTTAAGCAGGTTGTACATGAACACCGGCTTGCCCGCCCGAAAGCCCGCCACACCTTTGCTCAGGAACAGCCCATAGCCGCCGAAGCGCCCACCCTCCGTGACGATCATGCCTTCCGCTCCTCCTCTGGGAATCTCGACTTCGGCAGTGATCGTGTAGGACTTGTTCAGGATGCTCGGCGCAGCGCTCGCCGGCACACCGGTCAGTTCGCCCGAATAGGTAAAGACCGTTTGTCCTGCGGTGAGGCTCGGGCGCGGCGTATTCCAGCGCGCGAGCGTTGTGTTATCGAGCGGCAGCACATTGTACTTCTTCGCCTCGGAGTAGAAGAGATCCTGCATCTCCTTGAGCTTATCTGGCAACTTGGCACCGAGATCGTTGTACTCGGTCGGGTCCTCCTCGACGTTATAAAGCTCCCAATTGTACCCGGTAATCACATCCGGAGGCGGCTTGGTGCTCAGCTCCCACGGGAGAGTGACCGGCGTTGTAGCCGCCACCCATCCGTCGTGATAGATTGAGCGATTGCCGAGCATCTCAAAGTATTGCGTCGTGTGCCTAGTTGGCGCGTCAGCATTCGCCTTGTCCCACGTGTACATCACGCTCACGCCTTCAATTGGCTGCTGCTTGATGCCGTCGATCGCATCTGGTTGCGGAATGCCGGCCGCTTCGAGAATGGTTGGCACGATGTCAATCACGTGGCTGAACTGTCGGCGGATGCCACCTAGGTCTTTGATGTGGCCGGGCCAAGAAATCGCCATTCCCTGGGCTGTCCCGCCGAAGTGCGACGGCACCTGCTTCACCCACTTGAACGGGGTGTCCATCGCCCAGGCCCATTCCGCCGCATAGTGCGGAAACGTCCGGTCGGTCCCCCAGAACGGATACCAGAGAAACTGGGCTTTGACTGGCACGGCAACACCATTGAAGGTCGTGAACTCGTTCGGCGTGCCGTTGAGCATGCCCTCAGCGCTCGCGCCGTTGTCGCCACCGATGTAGATGATCAGAGTGTTATCGAGTTCTCCGAGGTCTTCGACCTCCTGGATGACACGGCCGATCTCATGATCGGCGTAGGCGAGGTAAGCCCCGTAGACATCCGCTTGCCTGATAAAGAGCTTCTTTTCCAGACGACCAAGGGAGTCCCATTCCGGCAGTCCTTTCTCGCCCTCCGGCCACGGTGTCAACTTGGCGTTTTCGGGCATGATGCCCAAGCGCTTTTGGTTAGCGAAGATTGTCTCGCGCACTTTGTTCCAGCCTTCGTCGAAGAGATGCATATCGCTGATCTTCTTGATCCACTCCGGCGTCGGATGATGAGGCGCATGGGTGGCGCCCGGCACGTAATAGACGAACCAAGGCTTACTGGGCGCAATCTCTTTGAGCTGCTTGATGTACCCAATGGCCTCGTCGGCCATGGCGGTCTCCAGATTCCAGCTGGGATTGTTTAAGAACGGATAGATCGCCGTCGTATTGCGGAAGAGGTTTGGTTGCCACTGGCTGGCGTCGCCGCCGACAAAGCCGTAGAAATAATCGAAGCCCATACCATTGGGCCATTGATTGAACGGACCGGCCTGGCTCGACTGGTAAGAGGGGGTGTTGTGGTCCTTGCCGAACCACGAAGTTGCGTATCCGTTCGCTTTCAGGATCGTACCGATGGTGCCCTTCTCAATAGGAATGATCGAGTCGTAACCTGGGAATCCCGTCGCTATTTCGCCTACTACCCCGAAGCCCACCGAGTGATGGTTACGTCCGGTGATAATTGCTGCGCGCGTCGGCGAGCAAAGCGACGTGGAGTGAAAATTCGTGTAGCGCAGGCCCTCCTTTGCGATGCGATCCATGGTGGGAGTGGGTATGACGCCGCCGAAGGTACTTGGTGCACCAAAACCCTGGTCATCCGTCATAATGAGCAACACATTGGGAGCGCCCTTCGGCGGTACGACGCGGGGAGCCCACCACGCTGTTGACTCCGAGGCTCTCTCCTTGATCACCCCGCCGAATTTTGGATCAGGCGGCGGAAGCTGGTTTCCGTCGATCGTGGTCGTTGCTTCGGGCGAACCCGGGACACCTGTGACCTGCTGCGCTAATGCCGGGACGCAACTCAGGGCAAAAAGACCAGCGCCCGCAAGCAGAGTGCTGCGGATTTTCATAGGAAAAGCCTCCAAGTTGCGAGAACGATCGGCGGAGCCAAACTTTGCAAATGTTTGGCACCGGGCACTCAGTAGCAAGGCGGATAAGGGTAGTAGCCGCACGCTGGACGCGCGTAGGGGTATGCGTAAGGATACGGATACGGCGCGGCGTACGCAGCGGCCGCACCGATAGCGGCAGCGCCTGCTACCGCCGCTCCTCCATAGAAGGCACCGCGGTACGCGGTTCGACGCGCAACACCACCAAATG
This sequence comes from uncultured Alphaproteobacteria bacterium, assembly GCA_963831165.1. Classification (GTDB taxonomy): domain Bacteria; phylum Pseudomonadota; class Alphaproteobacteria; order Rhizobiales; family Xanthobacteraceae; genus BOG-931. Next base: position 33,438 of record CAWHPC010000020.1, on the reverse strand, counting down.
ACAACGGCGTCCGCCGTAATCCGATGATGTCGATAAAGACTGACGCCGGCCCATCGACATTCGCCAGATCGCCTTGAAGGACTTGAACGTCGAACGTCAGGCGATCACCGTCGAGCTTTGGGGATTTCAGCACGACAACGGCATCTCGGACGTCAGAAGCGTCCTTGTTGAATACCGACACGGTCGCGTTCGGCGGATCAGTCGCAAAACCGCCGCCATTTGCCCATTCCTCCAACAGATGTGTCGTGAGTGCGTGCCCCGCTGACCTGACCGGACGATCTGCAAAAATAATGGAATTAGGGGCAACGCCGCTGAGTGTTAGCTTTTCGCCCTGAAGGCTCGCGCCACGCGCGTTCAAAACAATCAGCGACGGCACGACTTCCTGTTTCGCCTGCCCGATGGTCTTGCTTGCCGGCGCACTGATCGCATTTTGCGCAGACGCCAAACTCGGAACGGCCAGAAAGCTCAAGATTGCAAGTGTGAGGGAGATTTTTCGTGGCAGCGGCATAGATGCTTTCCGTTCTCTTCGTGGCGAAGACGCCATGGGACGCTCCGTCGGCTAAGATGAACGAAAGTCCCTGGATTGCAGCAGCCTTTAATTCAACCAAGCAGCAGCATCGCTACACGCGGCGTGAATCCCACAACATCAAATTCCTGCAAACCCGAAATGCGCCCTGTTCGATAGTCCGAGCGCCACTGATGTAACTGGCGCCGCTCTACGACGGAACGCCCAAACCGAAGACAACCCCGTGGCGCCTCCTGAGCGTGTCTGACGGCAATTCTCCAAACAAACTTGCGTAATCCCTGGCAAACTGGCCCAGGTGCCAGAAGCCCCATTTGTTGGCGGCGTCGCTAACCTTCATCGGCGGTTCGCGGCAAAGATCATTGTGCGCGTCGTTTAATCGATGCAGCTTCATATAATGTGCGGGCGCTATTCCGAACCGTTCGGTGAACGCGTAGTGCAGCGTCCGCTCGCTGGCTTTTGCGATCCGACAGAGGTCGCCGATGGTAAGAACATCGTCGGGCCGATCCTTGACTGCCGCGAGAGCTGCTTTCAGCACCCGAGCCCGCTCACCGCTGCTGGCTGGCTTAATTACGATCGAACTATTAAACGTGTATTGTAGTAGTACGCGCAGCAGATCTTCTTGCTTATTGAGTGCCCACGCTGCTGAACGTTGATCAAATGGTCTTCGGACCGCTTCGTGAAAGAGCTTGTTGAACGCCCCTCGAAGCGTCCGTGCTTGATCATACCTTATACCGACAAGCTCGCTCGTTGACGTGCGGGAAGGGAGCGTCCACCCCAAGTGCTGTGCCGTTTCTACGACAAGCTCTGGCGGAAAAGACGCGGTGGCAGCACAATAGTCCGGTTGAGAAACCAAATCGACCTCGGTCCCGGGGTCGCCCAAGATCAGTTCATGAACGCCGAACGGTTGCCCTTGCCAAAGCGCTGGCGTAGCAGACATCCGCACCGCAAAAGTTACCGTGCCGCCTGGCGGCTCCCCGGATTGAACTACGGCTCGCGCAAAATGGGCGGCGGTTAAAAGTACCCCGCCGAGGGTGGTCTGAATTAGTTCCCCCGTAAATGGCCCGCGGTCGAGCTGCAGGAGGCCATAGTGATAACCCCGAACAGCGCTTAAGAACTCATCAACGTCCGTCGCCCGCACCAAAGAAACTAACCGGGATGGACCGTGATCGCCCGTTGCAGAATCTTGATGAGGCAGATTCGAAAAAAAAGACATGATACATCTCACCGGCCGTTGGTGCAGACGCCGCAGCCTCGCAGCGGTAGGTCATACCGCTTTGATCTGAATCAAGCCGCAGCATCTTTAGGCACAGTTACATGGGGAACCCCTAATTCGCCCAACATATCAGATCATTGCAATTGCAGAACCTAGAATATGGCTCATGAGCACCGGTGCACGAGACAACGAGCTGAAAGAACTCTACCGCAAAAGAGATGCCAAATTCGCAGAAATAGTTTCCTGCCTGGGACGAGAGTTGCATACGGACAGCACCTACTTGACGAAGATGGATTGGGAGCGGGTCGAAGAGGATGCTGAAGAGCTTACAGACAATTGGGCGGTTGCCGAAGTCGAAAACAGGTTGCCTGACGCGAGCACTCACCTCCAGCGGCTCCTCAGCGAGCATCAGAAAATATGCAAGAAAATCATTGATATTCTCGATGCTGAACAGCTCGGCAACTAATGAAGGGCAAATGGTACGAGGCTGTTCGCGCACTTTTGCGGAATCTTGATGTTGCTATCCCTCAGAGATAAGACATCATCGCCTCAGACCAGCTTTATTGCTCAACAATATTCAAAATAAGTGGCATAACCTTGATTGACGTTGACTCAGATCAATGTGCATCGATCGAACATCGGTGAATTTGTATAAATGGGACGCGCTATGAACAAAATAGCAATTGTAGTCGCTGCAACCGCGGCGTCACTATTCGTAGTTTGTGGCTTTGCACACGCAGCCGATCTACCGCTGGAACCAGCTTACAAAGCGCCGGTGGTGCCGCCAATTCCAATCTACAGTTGGACCGGAATTTACCTCGGTGTGAACGGCGGCTACGGCTTCGGCCAACAAACGCCGGGAAGTCTGTTCGGCGACAGCTTTTCGGCCTTCAATTACAATGGAAATGGCTGGCTGGGCGGCGTTACGGCTGGCGCCCAGATTCAGAGCGGCCATACCGTGATCGGGCTGGAAGCCGACATTGACTGGGCCAACATCAATGGCTCCGCTTCCGGCCCAATGTCATTCAATGGAGCCACGATCGGAACCGCGACGCTGTCATCGACGCTGTCGTCTGTTAGCACGGCCCGAGCTCGCGTGGGCTATTCGTTGGAAAATTGGCTCTTTTATGTGACCGGCGGCATTGCTGTCACAAATGAGACATCGAAAATAACAACCTCCACTTTTGTGTGTGGCACTGGCGCCTTCAACAGCCCGCCCTGCAGCTCGCCTTCCGATCTTCATCTTGGCTTGGCCGCTGGCGCAGGCCTCGAATACGGCATCACACCAAGCCTGAGCGCTAAGGCCGAGTGGATATGGGTCGGCGCGGGGTCTGGTAACACACTTAAGGAAAATATGCTGCGTGCCGGCCTGAACTGGCGCTTCGGCATGTGAACCGCGCCATCGAACTTTTTGCAAAATTAGACCCGATAACCAAGGAGCTCTGACATGCGTATGCTCATGATTATTGCGGCAGCTATCCTCGCGGTCGGAATATCTCAAGCGCGGGCGCAAGTGCCGCTCAGCGCCTATGTCGATGCCAATGGATATATCAACGTCCAAGCACTAACGTGCGCTCAACTTGCCGACACCTATCAACAGGACGCCGACCTCCTCAGCGCCTGGTACAGCGGCTGGTACAATGGGCTCGCGCATAAGCATTTTCTCGATTACCGAAAAGGCAAGATCGTCGAACACCAGGTGATCGATTTTTGCAAAGAACATCCCGACCGACGGATCATCGACGCCATGGCAGTAGTGCTCAGGGATGATCGTGCTGCTCTTGGCGCCCAAATGAGACCGATGCAGCCGGAGCAGATCGCTTCGGTGCAGGTCGCGCCGCAGAACGGCACCATTGCCCTCAATGTATTTTCTGCCGGGCTTATCGTCGGCGCCGGTGGCGGTGAAGGCACTCTAAACTTTGCCGGCCAAGTCTATCCTATTACAGTCGGCGGTATCGGGGTCGGCATGATCGGGTTCGGTGGCGGACAGATGGAGGGCGTCGCCTACAATATGCGCGGCCCGGCAGATATCGCAGGCACTTACGGCGCCGCGGGTGCGGGGTTCACACTTATCGGCGGCGCAAGAGTTGCACAGTTGCAAAATGAGAAGGGCGTCATCCTTCAAGTCCACGGCGTGCAGATCGGTCTTGAAGTGAACCTCGATCTTGCGGGCATGACGATAGCTTTGAAATAGCGAATCGTGCGCCGGCACCCTATGACACAATCCTTACAAAAACGCTCGCGGGGATAACCAGCTGCAAATTGTCCCTTGCGGTTCCTGGTATTAGTCCCCCCACTATTCCTCGAAAGCGGTTCCGATCAATGATGAGCTGCTAAAGACATTCGTCCGACCGTGGGACTACGAGATGAGCGGGCAAGGTTTCCGCCGCTTCCAGGAACAGTACAGCGATCCGTTATTGACGGCTCTCACAATCATGCTCGCGATCCTGTTGTTTGTGGTCGGGCCACTTCAAGCTGCAGGCGTCGTGGCGGCGCATCAATTTGGCATCGCATTTGGGCTAGTGCTGGTCGCCGCGGTCTTCATTGTTTCCGGCAGTGGGGTAGCACTTGCAGCCGTCCTGTTTGCCGTCGCGCTTGTCGTCCTTGCAACCGTGCTGCGGTCAAGGCAGCCCTCGGTGGTCGACCTGTACTGGCGCGGCTTGTCACGCTGCAACTCGAGGGTCGGCGCGCCTGAGGTTGGGTTGGCGGCTCGTTAATGGTCTGTAATGGGTCAAAAGGCGAAGTGGCCCATCGCTCGCGCGGAGTCGCTATTGCCTTCAAGAGCGGACTTTCGGCGGAGGGTTAGACATGTCTGTTTGGTGCCACAAAGATCGGGGTGCGCAAAGAAGCAGCCCCAAATGTGGGACCGAACAAGAGCGGCGCGACAAGCACGGCTGAATGGGTATCCCCCTGCCTGGCGCCTCAGTATAATTCGCTTGTACTGCGCGCTCGTGAAAAGCCTACGACGGGCTCGATTCGTAGATTGGCCGCTCTTTGGCGTGAAGCGAAACAGGGAGGGGACATCGTGGCGAACTTTGTTCTGGTGCACGGCGCTTGGGTTGGCGGCTGGTGCTGGCGCGACAATGCGCGCGCGTTACGCAAGGCGGGTCATGAAGTGTACACGCCGACCATGACCGGATTGGGTGAGCGCATTCATCTAATGAGCCCAAGCATCAATCTTGATACCCATATCAACGACATTGCTAATGTCATCAAGCACGAGGAATTGTCGGATATCGTTCTGGTCGGCCACTCGTATGGTGGAATGGTGATAACTGGTGTGGCCGATCTGCTGTCTGACGGGATCGCATCGCTCGTCTATCTCGATGCCTTCGTGCCGGAAAATGGCCAGTCGCTGGTAAGCTTGTTGCCGACTGGCATGCCGCCGCCAACTCCGGCCGGTGACTACACGTTGGCGCCGCTTCCGGCTGCGGCGTTCGGCGCCAGTCCCGAAGTTGCAGCCTATGTCGACGCTCGGACGACGCCGCACCCGACGGCCTGTTTTGTTCAGCCGCTCAAACTCAGCGGCCAAATCGACCGCATCAAAAAGAAAACCTACATTTACGCTAACGTTCCGGCACCGACGACGTTCACTCCGTTTTACGAGAAACTAAAGGGCAAGTCAGGGTGGACGATGCACACTCTGCCCTGTACGCACATCGTTCAGATGGACATGCCTAACGAACTAACGGCTCTGCTGCTGGACGCTGCGTAAGTTTCCCGGGCGACTGATGGCGTCCGCCGGCGGAGCAAAAACGGCATCGCTTTTTGAGCGCAACGGTTGATGCCCACGGGGGCGATCTCATGCTCAAATATCTGCTGACCGTCACTGCCACGCTTGTGCTGGCTTGCTTTCTTGTCGTGGGTCCGGGGCACGCGCAGGTGGAAAAGCTGCCGCCCTATCTCCAGGAAACGCTCGCGCAGATCGGGCCGGTGTTCCAGAAGGACCTTCGCACCACCATCCCGGCGACAGTCGCGGCGTTTCAGTCGCTGCTCAAGGCGGCGCCCAAGGATGGTGTCGTCATCACGCGCGACCAGGCCTATGGGACCGATCCGCGCCAGATTCTCGATGTATATCAGCCGACGGCGCGCAATGGTGCGCCTGTCGTGATCTTCATCCATGGCGGCGCCTATGTGCGCGGCGGCAAGGACGAGATGGGCGAGGCCTATGGGAACATCACTACGTGGTTTGCGCGTCAAGGCATTCTCGGCATCAACGCTACATACCGGCTCGCTCCGGTCGCCAAGTGGCCCGCGGGTGCGGACGACGTGCGCGGCATGGTGACTTGGGTAAAGGCCAACGCAGCACGCTACGGCGGCGATCCCAATCGCATCATCCTGATCGGCCACTCGGCCGGCGCTACTCACGTGTCGGGATATATTTTCGATAAGGCTCTCCAGCCGGCGGAGGGTCCAGGCGTCGCCGGAGCGGTCCTCATCAGCGGCCGTTACCGGCTCTCCTACGATCCCGCAGATCCCAATGGACGCAACATGCAGGCCTACTTCGGCGACGATCCAGCGCTGTATGAAAACCGCTCCCCAATCAACCATATCCGCGACGGCGTTCGGGTTCCGGTGTTTGTCGTCATCACCGAATACGAAAATCCCGGCCTCGACGTGCGTGGTGCCGAGCTGTTGTTCGCGCTGTGTGAACGCGATGGCGTCTGCCCGCGCTTCGTGCGGCTCAATCGCCACAACCACTTGTCGGAAGTGCTCGCATTCAATACGCCGGACGAATATCTCGGTCGCGAAATCCTCGATTTCATCGCCCGCGGGCGGTAGGTCCCCACGCCTTGCAAAGCTTTGTCGAGGCTATCGGCCAACGCGACGGCAGCCTTGCGTCGAACGCGTCACTTCTGCGATGTCCGAGTCTATGTCTGCTCTCCCCAACAGCGACCAAATAGGGCGACTGTCATGCAGCGGCAGACAGACCGCCCTTTTTCGCGTGCGCTGATAGCGGCAATGTTGCGCCGTCGAGCGAACGGCGCACCTCCACCAATCGCAGCGTCAGCGCCACACCGTCCGGCGGCGTGAACGCAAAGCTATGGCAGCCGCTACCCAAACCGGCCCGCTTGAGATCGTCGCGATAGCAATTGGCCAGAACCTGACTGATCAGCTCGTCGTCAACGAAAATGTCGAGACACACAGGCGCTTCCGGATGCTCGGCATTCTGCGCCCAGCCTTCCACGCGCCGTGAGCTGATCCGATCCACATATCCGCGTAAAGTTCGCGCACGCGCCTCCGTGCTCGACGACAGTCCGGCGCGCAACGTGAGGCGCTTCCGAACCGCCTCGACATGGAAGCCGTGGTCAAGGCGCGCCGCGCAATATTGTGCAGGCCCAGCAGCCGTATCCGGATACGCGGCCCGGTATTCATGGGCATTGTGGAACATGCCGCGATTGTCGTCGTCGATGTAAGTCTCTGAAAGCGCGCCTTCGGCGATGATCACGTTGTGGGACTCAAGCTCGACGTGGAAATATTCGAGCTTCTCCACCCGCTCGGCCTGCACGATGGACACGCCATTGACCAGGTCCTTGGCTTCGATCAACGCACCATCAAGGTACATGGCGTGGTTGGGCGATATCCAAAGATCGCGCTTCGGCACATTGTCATCGAGCGCGCCCGCCTTGATGCAGATCGGCAGAATGTCCTTGCGCCCGACAACGAAGCGGCCGCCATAGCTGCGCCGGCCGATCCATGTGATCGGCCGGGCGGTCCCGGATTTTGTCATCACGTAATCACCAATTGACAAATCCTCGACCGTAACTTCGCCGTTGTCAGTTACGATCCGCGTGCCGCGGCGGTAACAGGCGGTGAACTCCATATCCGACTGCGAAATTCCACCGGTATAGTTTGCGAGTTCGATCGTGCCGGCGCCAGGAATGTTGATATAGGTGTTGCCGTTGCTGATCGTCGCATCATTCTGCACGTCCTGGGCATTAAGGCTGTTGCCGAAGCCCTGAAAATCGAGCAGTTCACTGGCGGGGCTGTATCTGATGGCGAGGACGTCATTGGACTGCGGCGTGTAGACGATCGTGTTGCCACTACCTCCGCTCTCAAACGTGTAACTGCCGGACCCGACGATGAAGGTGGTCGAGCCCGCGCTGGAACCTATAAATGTCTGGATGTCTGAGAACGTGTCGGTGCCGTTGGCGGTCGTTGCCGTACCAGTGGCCGCGTCGATGGTTATCCCCGCCGCATCGGCCGCGAAAGTAATCTCGTTGTTGCCGCCGCCGCCTTCCAGCGTTTGATTGCCGCTTCCGACAGTGAATATGTTGTCGCCGGCGGTGCTGCCCTTGAAAATCTGAATGCCCGAGAATGTGGTGTCGCCACCAGTCTCCGGCTCTGCCGACCCTGACCCGGAGCTTACATTGAAAGCCACCCCATTGGATGCTGCGCTATAGTCGAGCGTGTTGTTGCTGCCCTCGCCGTCGACCGTGTAATCGCCCGGTCCGCCGACGAACGTGTTGCCCCCCGCGTCGCTGCCGATGATAGTCGTGATACCCGTGAAAGCATCGCTACCGCTCCCGGGTTGCGCCACCTCCTCGCCTTGGCTGTTGGGAGTGAGGAATATCGACACCCCGGACGACGCATCGCTAAAATCAAGGGTGTTGCCGCCGCCGCCCTCGCCCACGAACGTGAAACCGCCGATGGAACCGGCGATGAATGTGGTGCCGCCGCTGCCGAAATTGCCATCGAAAGTCTGGATGTCCGAGAAGGAATCGGTAGCGCCACCACTGAAACCCGTTACCGTGCCGCTCGGTACGTCGATCGTCACGAGGAAGGTTGTACCGGAGAGTTCGAGCGTGTTGCCGGTGCCCTCACCGGCAAACGTCTGACCGCCGCTGGCGTCGGCCATGAATGTGGTGTCGCTCATGGCAAAAATCCTTCGACGCCGTCATCAAGCGGGCTGGTCATCAGATAAGTGGTCACGGTGTTTCCCTAGCTAGTCCCCCGCCCAAGCCTTAAGCCGGCATCAACGGAACAGCAACGGAACTTTTTGCCAACGATCGGGAACAATCGGAGGATCGTTAAATACGGCTGCGACGTTCGGAGCGCTAAGAGCGCCTGATCGCGCTAGGTCTGCTGGACGGCTCGAACTAGACTACAAGCCGAAGGCAGTGGGATTGACGGCGATGTTCACGTCAGTGAATGTCGCCCCGTAGAAATGCCGGTCTTGCCGAGTTCCGCAACAACGCCGCTACCCGATTCGGCCCAGTCGTGGCTGCGCCTTGCCGCGACCATGCTGGTTTCGACCGTCGGCGGCGTCGGAATGTGGTCGGTCGTAGTCGCGCTGCCCTCGGTACAAGCGGAATTCGGCGTGCCGCGCGCGGAAGCTTCATTGCCGTTCACGCTGGCGATGGTTGGCTTCGCCGCCGGCGGCGTGGCGATGGGCCGTCTGCTCGACCGCGTCGGAATTTTGGGACCGATCACGCTCGGTGCGGCGGCGCTCGGTGCCGGCTACCTCACGGCGGCAAGCGCGAACAGCCTTTTCGTTTTCGCATTGGCGCATGCGGTCATCGGCTTCGGCAGTTCGGTCACGCTCGGTCCGGTGATGGCGGACATCTCGAACTGGTTCGTTCGGCGTCGCGGTGTGGCGGTGACGTTGTGCTCGTCGGGAAATTATATCGCCGGCACGGTGTGGCCGCCGATCGTGCAGCACGCTATCGCGCTCTACGGCTGGCGCGCGACCCATGTCGTCATCGGACTTTTCTGTAGCGCGGTGATGCTGCTGATCGGATTCGTCGCTTTGCGCCGTCGTGCGCCCGCCGCCTTCCTCCAGGTGAGCGAACGCGCGCGCGCCGGGATGGCGCCGCCGCTTGGCCTCTCGCCTGGCGCACTGCAGGCCATCCTGGCGATCGCGTCCGTTTGCTGTTGCGTGGCGATGTCGATGCCGCAGGTTCATATCGTCGCTTATTGCGGCGACCTCGGTTATGGCGTCGCCCGCGGCGCCGACATGCTGGCGCTGATGATGGCGTTCGGCGTCATCGGCCGCAGCGGCTCCGGGCTGATCGCCGACCGCGTTGGCGGGCTCCTCACATTGATGCTGGGTTCGGCGCTGCAGGCGGTCGCACTGTTTCTCTATCTGCTCTACGACGGGCTGATTTCGCTGTATGTGATCTCGGCGGTGTTCGGCTTGTTCCAGGGCGGCATTATTCCGAGCTACACCATTATCGTGCGCGAATACTTTCCGGCGAAAGAGGCCGGCACCCGCGTCGGCGTCATCCTGATGGCGAGCCTGTTGGGCATGGCGCTCGGCGGCTCGCTGTCGGGATATATCTTCGATCTGACGGGCTCGTACCGCGCCGCATTCTTCAACGGCATCCTTTGGAATACCGGCAACGGCGCGATCGTGCTGTGGCTTTTGTTCCGGCGCCACTCGCGCATGGCCTATGCGTAAGCCGAGCGGCGGTTCAGCCGAATTCCAGACACACGTGATCGCTAATGTCGCTCTTGGGACCCGATAGAGACATCGGCACGGTGATTATGCCGTATTGCACAATCACAGCCCTCGGGTGTGCTAAGGTATTAAACTCCTCTGCCCGGGGAAGCCCATGAGGCGGCGGGAATTCGTTAGTACCCTTGCAAACAGGGAGAAATCCAATGGCACTGCAAAAGTTCATAATCGAGCGAGACATTCCGAAAGTCGGCACATTCGAGCGCGAGCAACTGCGCGCAGCGGCAGCGAAGTCAAACGATGTCCTACGGCAGCTTGGCCCTGATATCCAGTGGGTTGAGAGCTACGTCGCAGATGATAAGACTTTTTGTGTATACCTCGCCAAGGACGAGGCGATCATTCGCAAGCACGCTGAAATCAGCGGTTTTCCGGCGACAAAGATCACCGAGGTGAAGAGAATGATCGATCCAACGACAGCAGCACCGTGATGTAGAGACCGGAGAGCATGCGCCAAGATCATCACACTTCCGGTCTTGGTCCCAACTGCGAAGTGCTGCAACGTCGGCGCTTTAGTCCGCTTCTCTAATCGGCCGGTTGGGGGCAAGCACTTTCAGGCTATCCACCGCTTCAGTGTCAATGTCACTCACGGGCTCGTGCTTCTCTTCGGAATCGGCACCAAGGCCGTTCCATCATGGGATCCGAGGACGAGGCGGAACAATCTATTGGGCGGCCTTACCGTCACACGAACGGCAGGTGCAAGCGGACTAGCGAACTCACCTCATCCATCGTCCCGCGAGGGACATCTTTCCACCGCAGGGTGGAACTCGAGTTTCCTCCTATCGAATTTGATCCTGCAGGGTTTTCACGCTGCTACGGCCTGTTCCCTGGTCCATCGGAACTCGGTGCCGTCAACCCAAATGCGGTGCAGGATCACGGCCAAGCGGCGTGCCAGAGCCACGATCGCCTTTTTCATGCCGCGGCGCCTGGCGATCTGCATCGCCCAGGCCTTGAGCCACGACCACTTGTTGGTGCGGGTCAGCATGACCTGGGCCGCTTCGTAGAGCATCGTCCGCATCATCTCATCTCCGCAGCGTGATATTCTGCCGCTCCAATCGATCTCGCCGGATTGATACTTGGAACACGTCAGTCCAAATACCGCGCCGACTGACTTGGATTTTCGGAACCGAGCAGGCACATCGACGGTGGCACGATAGGTCAGCGCCACCACCGGACCGACACCGGGGGTCGTCATCAAGCGCCGGCACACCTCATCATCCCGGACGATGGCCAGTAAACGGCGATGCAGGATGACGATCTGTTCGCGCAGCGTCCGCCGGACAACGAGCATTGGTTCGACCAACTCGGCCAAGTCGGGAAGGTTCTCGACCAGCTCTTTGATGCGGGCCTCGAACTTCGTCTTCCCGGCGATGCCGACCTTGAGACCGAAGTTGCGTAAAGTACCCCGTAGATCGTTTTCGATGGCGATGGCCTTCGACTGAAGCAACTTGCGATGGGTCAGCATCATCCGCAGTTTCTGGCTGCGTAGCGTCTTCACATGCACCGGGCGGTAAAGCCCCACCCGCATCATCTGCGCGATGCCGCGCGCATCGTTGCGGTCCGTCTTGTTGATCTGTGCCTTCAGCACCGCCTGCATGTGCCGCGTCTCAACACAGACCACCGGCAACTCTGCTTCGGCCAGAGCGCTGAAAAGCCATTGCGAAAGTGGCCCGGCTTCCAATCCAATTCGCTTGAAGTGATAGGAGGGGTTCTTCAGTGCCGTCAACAACGCTTCGGGTTCGCTGGCTACCTTCACTTCCCGAACAATCCTGCCCGTGTCATCCACAATGCAGACGCTGGTCTCCTTGACCGATACGTCCAGTCCGGCAAAATGGTCCATGCTGCGCTTCTCCTTCTGATGCTTGAGGCCCGTAACCACGGTGACCTCGTTTCACCATCAGCCTGAAGCGCAGCACCCAAAATCTTCAGCTATCCACAAGCTCGTCGGCCGATTACCCCATCTATTGGGAAAAGCCGACACAACTCGGACATCGGCCCCGAAGCGGACTCCGCGACGCGCTCGGCTTAGATGCAAAGCTCGCGACAAGTTGCTTCAGTTGCCGAGCAAAGCCCGCTTATGAAGCCCTCTGCGATCACAAAGAGCCGAACAGAGCGATCCATGCGAGCGCCGATGTTGTGTACGATGCACCTCGCGAATAACGCAGCGTCGTGAGAATCGTTTTAACGCTTGATCTCATCGTATTCGTCTCAAAGACTGTAGACGCAAACCCCCTAAGCTTGCTTCCGTGGCCAAGTTCGTGGCTCCGTGACGTTTAAGTCCACGCTTGAGTAAGGCGGGCGCCGCTAACTTATTCTGCCAGCTACGTTTTTCTCTACGCCGACTCTCGCGCTTATGTTCGTGGCTTTTTTGCAACTATCGCGTCCTAAATGACATTTCCATCCATTTGACGGTCGTCAGCCGTTGCTCTGCGTGAAATGGCGCAGGACACTTGTCGCGTCGGCGCCGCGCCAACTGCGCGGAACGTCGTGCAATCAAACTAAAAAAAAGATCGTCTTGGGGACAAAATCACGAGGAGGGGCAAATGACCCGACTGAGAAATATAGTGCTGGGCGGTCTTGCGGCGCTCGCCATTGGCGGTGCGGCAAGTTCGGCTTCGGCGACAGAACCCGTAGACTTCACCAATCGTTTGTCGGGCGCCACCATCGGCCTGCCGTTGGGCGCGCTGCCGCCGCCCGGGCTCTATACGGGCCTGGAGACGGCTTATCTTGGCATGGTTGGGAACTCGGGGGCCAGCACGGGAAACGCGGCGCTTGGGGCGAAACTGTTCCTGCCTGCCATAGCCCAAGCGGTGCCGCTTCTCTATGTGCCTGGCTGGAATTTCCTCGGCGCCAGCTACGCAATGTCGACGGTGGTGGCATTCTATAATGCCAACAACTGCGGCACCGCGCCCTGCATGCTGGGTAACAACTATAACGGAAACGGCACCGGCGGCGGCGGCAATGTCCTGACCGGATCCTATGTGTTTGCCAACCCCACATTTAACCCGATCGTCCTGTCGTGGAATCTGGGTGGCGGCTGGTTCGTGTCGGCCGGCTTCAACTTCATGGCGCCGATCGGTACTCATGTTGCGGGAACGGTCAATCCCGATTACTGGACATTGGAACCGACGTTCGCGGTTGCATACTTGGCTAGCAGCTGGAACATAGCCGCGAACTTCTTCTACGACATCAACTTGGCCTCCGCGGGCACTTGTTGCATTCAAAGCACCATAACCAGCGGCAACCTCCTCTACGGCGATCTGCACGCGCTGTATAAGTTCGGCAAATGGTCAGTCGGTCCGGTTGCCAATTTCGTCGTCCAGACGACGGCAGATAGCGGCGGTACAGCGACGGGATTAAACTGTTCCACCAAGGGTATCACCGTCTGCGCGAAGGGGTCGGGCGTCGCCGTCGGTGGTTTGGTAGGCTACGACTTCGGCCCCGTCGATCTGCAGTTGTGGGTCGTTGATTATGTCGAGGCGCAGAATTATCCTACGAGCCCCGGCAGTATCGACATCTTTACCCGCCTTGGCTTTAGGATTTGGGGACCGGAAGCTCCGCATCCACTGGTGGCCAAGAACTAAGCTAAGCACAACCTAACAACGGTTTGCGCCGGCCCCGCGGCTAATTCCGCGGGGCCACTTGTTGTTCAGAGGCACAGCTTCCCGTGCGTCAGGCCGCTAACCGGTTTTGCGTGGCTGGGGAAACTCTGGATGCGCGTCTGTTGATCCCTCAATTTCAAGGGTGGCATGCGCTCGGCAGCGACGTGCCAATTTCAGAAACGAAACAGGCCGCCAACTGAGGCACCAAAAAAGAACCTCGGCGCTTGACCGAGGCTCAGGGTAGGTCTTGGGGTATATGCAAGTTTAGCACATGACCCTCTCATAAACTGCGGGCGTCAACTACGGGCGTCGCAACGCAGAAGAATGAGCCCAGTGTTGGCTAAGCACGAGTCTGAAAGCCCGCGATCAACAAGGGTCCCCCGCCGAGCTCCACGACAACGGCTACGATGAAGGCGAGCCAAGGCGCCGGCAGGCCCACCGCGCCGATCATCTCTGTAGTCGGACCGTAAGCGGCGAGTTTGCCGAACCCACTCATAGCGAATGGAAGTCCGATCAACAGGCAACCCGCAAAGGGAAGATATCGTGTGGCATTCATGGCGCTCCCTACGGGATGGATCGGCGCTTAATGAAGTCAATAGGTTACGTGGCTTCCGGCGACAGTAGATACATGGTTTAGCTACAGGCTCTGTAACCATAACCCGATTTCCCGCAGCCTTAGAATACGACCAATCCTACATGTAGGCGCGACGGCGGAGCGCGCCAACACCCCGCCGTCGTGGACGATGCCGCGCAAGGGATGCTGTGAGCAACGAGCCGAAAGGGCCCACTGTCGGTGCTGCAGAATTTGGCGATCGTTGTCGATGACCCCGTACCTCCCTGCCGGCACCATCGCCGGCGGCCGCGGCCGCATCATCATTGCGCATTCCGACGAAGTCGGCCGGGGATTCCGAGCGAAGATGGCCGCCTGCACCGATTGAAGCCGGCCGGGGATTCCGATGATCCCGGCCACCACGTAAGGCGCGCTCTCGTGTCGACGTCGTCATCAGGTCAGTTGGCAGGCTCGGCGTCAAGCTTGTGACGCTTGGCTTCGGCTTTTCGAAGGCTCTCGCCCTTGAGCGTGAGCCGGTGAGCATTGTGCACCAGCCGATCGAGAATGGCGTCGGCGAGCGTCGGATCACTGCATGCGACAAGCGCACTCAACACTTTTAGGTTGGCGAACACGGCATATCTCCTGACATGATCATAAGCCGTCAATTTTTTTTCGCGGCAAGCTGGAAAGTGACGGCTCCAATCGAACATCCATCTAACGCCCATGCGGGACCATTCGCGCACCTTATCGGTCACCACCGTATGACCCAAGGCCAGCGCATGCGCTGCGAGAGCAGGTCCCTTGCGCCGATGGACTGGCAGCTCGTTCGAGACGTGCTCTTAGCCCACCGTAAACGGCATCAGCGGGTTTGTTCGAGCGCAAGCACATCGATAGCTCGTGCAACACACCCTCGAGCTGCTTTCTCAGCCGGAGTGCAAATATTCTGTTCCACAGATTTGCCGATTAAGTCGTGATATCCTTTCCTGGCACATCGCAGCGGGCATCATCCCATGGGGACGGGGCAAATGACAATCGCCGTCAGAAGACGAAGATCCATGGCCGGCCTCCGCGACACGGTTTTCGCGTGGCCGCTGGTTCGTATTCCATGAAATGAGAGCGTCAACGCCAGACTTGGGGACCGCGGTGACGGCGCGCCTCAAAGCGATTCGGCGAACCAAGCTTTACGATCTATTCGCCGCCGCGCCTCTCATCGCCTGGTATGTGTTTTGTGCAGCGCAGACGCTGCCATTGGTCGTTCAAAAGATTGCGCTGGCTAAGCTGATCATCCAGACCGATGCATCTGTGCTTCCTGCAAGTCTCGTTCTTAGCACCGTCTCGCGTATCGCGACGCTGGTTTTCTTTGCGGTCTTGGTTGTGATGTTTGCGGTGCGTCGCGTTCCGCAGCGAACCGCACCAGGGCTCTATCCACGCTGTGCCGCTGTAGCCGGCACCTTTCTCGCCGTCGGCTTCGTGCTGCTGCCGCCGCAAGAGCTTTCGTCCGCGCTTTACCTAACCTCACTTCTCTTGATTATTAGCGGCACCGGTTTCGCAATTTGTGCGTTGCTGGCACTTGGGCGCTCGATCAGCATCCTGCCGGAGGCTCGGCAACTCGTAACTTGGGGGCCTTATACCCTGGTCCGCCATCCACTTTATGTTGGCGAGATCGTTGCGATGGCTGGAGTTGCGCTGCAGTACCTGTCGACATGGGCGCTGTTGCTGCTGGGACTGCAATGCGCATTGCAACTTCAGCGCATGAAATACGAGGAAAGGGTGCTCTTTCAGGTCTTTCCAGAATACGGAGACTATATGGCGCACACGGCCCGTTTGGTGCCTGGCGTGTATTAGAGCGGTTGCCGGCATAGGCCGTAGCTCCTTTGCGTTGGCAGTACTGTTGAAAACGTATTCGCTGGCCACAAGCTGAAAAGTGACGGCTCAATCGAACGTACATCCTAAGCGCCCCGCGAAAACAACGAGCGGATGAAGGCAACGTTGCATCACGCACTAAAACCAAAATTCGAATACCCGGCGGTCAAGGCCAGTAAGGCTGATCGCTTTCCCGACCACACCCGATAGCCGACATTGCGCAACAGCTCGGTCCTTCAAAGCACGCTCGAATGATCCCTACCCTAGCACCGCAGTATCAGAATCTCACAAACTTCGACATTCGGTGTAAACCGGGAGATCTAATGCGTCGGTGCGCTCGAGGCAGTGCGCTGCATCGGTTAGCGGCCCATCCAAAGTGAAATCATAGGCAACGCCTTTAAGAACCAAAGCATATCGGCCGGGCGAGAACGCAAAATCAGAAGGATCCGGGCGTATCAGGATCATCTCCGGGTTGTTCGCTACCGGCGCCACCCGCATTTGATAGGAATTGCTGCGAATGACCCACGCGTCCTCGACCTTGGTGGTGATCGCCTTGCCCCCGGGATCAAATTTCAAGGCCCGCACCACCTGCGCCACGACCCGCACCATAACCCGGTCCGGCGCACTGTTCGCGAGATCACGGCGAAACACAATAAACTCGAGCTTGCCGCTCGGAAGATGGATTCGACTGGGCGTCGAAATTAGCGGCGATATTGCAACGCGCGGATCTGGCACTCTAATGGGCAGTAAATCGAGCTCGGTCAGTTGTCCATTGCTCAGGACATACGTGCCATATTCAATCGGCAACGGGATGCTGGGCGCACTCGGCCGCGGGATTTTGCTGTCTCTTGCTGTCTCGACCGGCAAAACATCTGCGTCCCGAATGCTTGCACTTGCCGCAGCCGTGCTGGTAGGTGCTTCGAGCTGATGTAATCCTAGCAGACCGAGCACGGTCTGGCCGTCGATGGCAGCATATATGGCAACGCCTAACAACGCGGCGACACTCAATTGCACCTTCCACCAGAAATCCGAGCGCGATTCCTTGTTGGGGCGTGCGACCGCAAAGAAAGTATCGCCGTCGGATGCGTTCTGTAGCGGTGATGGTTTTAAATCATATGGTCGGGCAGAAAAAAGTGGTGCTGACATTCCGCGGCCGCCCACTGTTACCGCTTTGTGTGAGATTGGCCGCACGGCAGGAGCGGCGGCCGCTGACGGATGTTGCGTCAGCGGTGGTTCGGGTACAAAGGTCAGGGCTTGACGCGCGCAATCGGCTTCGACCTGAGCGATGGCAGACTCAAGTGCGCGCATCTGGTCCTGAACACCTGACCAGTCGCCGTCCTCGAATTGCTGGTAAAGATTTCTTCGTAACTTCCGGCGGGCAAACTCATAGACTAACGTTCTCAACTGCGCATGGTCCTGACTAACGGCCGTGACCATTCGCGTGAGGACCGAATAGTGATCCCCGTCGGTAGCGCTTTCCCCAGAACGCACGGCAACTTCTTCCATGACGCGTCCCAACTAGCCCCGCGATCTAACTTTAGCACGGCGCAGTCGCTGCATCACGACCCGTAATTCATTGTTGTCCTCAGTCGCGGCGCCCCATCTATAAGCTTGGCGCGCCAGCTCACAGTTTCGCGAGCGATAGCAGCGACTCGAGCGATGCGTCGTCCGCGAACCCAGGCGCCGCCAAGGACCGCCCGACGCAGGCATAGGCAAAGCCGTGCCGATACATCTCCTCCGGCCGATAGATGTTGCGCAGATCAACCACAACCGGGCAGGCCATGAGATCGCGCAGGCGCTCAAGATCAAGCGCGCGGAATTGCTCCCACTCTGTGGCAATGACGAGCGCGTCAGCCTCTTCGGCGCAGTCATAGGCGTTTTCGCAAAAGGCCACGTTCTCCAGCAGATCTTGGGCTTGACCCATGCCGGCCGGGTCGAAGGCGCGCACTCGAGCACCCATATCCTGCAGCGCCGTAATGAGCGCGAGTGACGGAGCTTCGCGCATATCGTCGGTGTTGGGTTTGAAGGTCAATCCAAGAACGGCGACGGTCCTGCCGCGCAGCGCTCCCGAAAACACCGCCGAAACCTTCCGCGCCATGGCGCGCTTCCTGGTGTCATTGACCGCGGCTACTGCTTCAAGGATGCGCAACGGCACGTCATAGTCCTGCGCGGTCTTGATTAAAGCGCGGAGATCTTTGGGAAAGCAGGAGCCGCCGAAGCCCGGCCCGGCATGCAGGAATTTAGAACCGATACGGTTGTCGAGACCAATGCCGCGTGCGACTTCCTGGACATCGGCGCCAACCTTCTCGCACAGATCGGCGATTTCGTTGATAAAGCTGATCTTGGTCGCCAAGAATGCGTTGGCGGCGTATTTTATGAGCTCGGCGGTACGCCGAGCGGTGTAGAGAATCGGCGCCTGGTTGAGACTGAGCGGACGATAAATCTCCGCAACAACCTGTTTGGCGCGCTCATCGTGGGTTCCGACCACGATGCGGTCGGGATGCTTGAAGTCGTGGATTGCCGCTCCCTCGCGCAAGAACTCCGGGTTGGACACCACGGCGATATCAGCTCTCGGTCGAATTCTCTCGGATGATACGTTCGACTTCATCGCTGGTGCCGACCGGCACGGTCGACTTGGTAATGATGACGGTAAAGCCCTCGAGCGCCGCCGCGATCGCGCGGGCCGCATCGTAGACGTAGGAAAGATCGGCGTGGCCATCGCCGCGTCGCGACGGCGTACCGACCGCGATGAACACCACCTCGGCCGAACGGACCGGGCCTTCAAGTGCGGTTGAGAAAGAGAGCCTTGCTTCCTTGACGTTGGAGCGCACGAGATCTTGCAGGCCCGGTTCGTAAATCGGGATTTCGCCGCGCTCGAGCGCCCCGATTTTCGCGGCATCTTTGTCGACACAGACCACGTGATGGCCGAAGTCGGCGAGACAGGCCCCGGAGACGAGGCCCACATAACCGGCTCCGATCATGGCAATGCGCATGACAATCCCCCGAACCGCGGGCCCCTAAGGTTAACATTACGTATCATATTAGCATGACCAAATGATACGCATCGCGGTCAATCCCTTCCCGATCTTATGGTCAACGCGACGCCGCGGTTTTGCGTATTTTGGGTTTTCCGCCGTCCTTCACCGGCCCTGGTCTGCTGCGGGACCGGAGATTGTAGCCAATCAACCCCATCTATCCGCAACGCCGACCGGGAAGCGCCTCACCGAACCAGCGGCCGGCAAAAGCGATCCGAGCTTGGTGCGATCGCTGCATCTCAAGCAACCATCGCCTGCCTATTGAATTGAATTGATCCTCCATGCGGAAGCCTTATGAGACGTGCGATGAGACCCGTTATGCAAAGAACTGCGCGCGTTGCCGCATGGCTCCTAGCCCTCACCGTGATCATGCTGTCCGTTGTTCCGCCCTGGTTGCGACCGAGTACCGACGTGTCGCATAATTTCGAACATTTCGCGGCTTTGTTTGTTACCGGCCTAGCCTTCGGCTTTGGCTACGGCCGAAGACCTATCGTGGTCGCGCTGGTACTTGTGCTGTTTAGCGCTGCGATCGAGATCGTCCAACTCTTCGTACCAGGCCGCCATTCGCGTCTAAGCGATTTCATCGTTGACGCCTTGGCGGCATGCGCTGGCGTGGCACTGGCCTTCGTCGCTGGCCGCACGCGGGCAAAGTTTCAAAATGTTGGCGCTGACTAGCTGGTCACGGGTTGGCGTTAGAACTCTGAGGGGCTTTGCCGAAGTGGCCGCAGTGATAATCTTTCCGTTGGTTATTGCTGCGTGTTGGTTATGAAGGGCAAGCCTAAATGATAAGGCCGCCGCCAACCGAGGCGGCCTCTACCTAAATGTGAGCTTATTGATGAAAGCAGTGCTTTTTCTCTGTACTGGCAATTATTATCGAAGTCGCTTTGCCGAAGAGATTTTCAACCATCACGCGCACCTTGATGGGCTTAGTTGGACGGCGCAATCTCGCGCACTTGCCATTGAACGCGGAACAAATAACGTTGGTCCATTATCGCCGTTCGCTCTGAAAGGTCTACGGGAGCGCGGCTTAGTTGCGCGGAGCGCAAATCGACTACCACAGCAATGCACGATAACTGATCTAAGAGCAGCTGAGCGGATCGTGGCGCTGAAAGAATCCGAGCACCGTCCGCTGCTGATCGAACGCTTTCCTGGCTGGGAACACCGTACGGAATATTGGCAGGTCGATGATATTGATGTGGCGCCTCCGGACGTCGCCCTTAACTGTATCGAGAGAGAGATCGAGGCGATGCTAATAAGGCTTCGCTCTTAGGCCGATAGTGCCGATCATCAAATCCGGCCAATGCACTTTTCAAAACCGGCCACCAGGGATCGAAACCGGCCAGTACCCGGCGACCCGCGCTGATATCTGCGGCCCTAGCCTCTCCTCTCTTATGTTGCCGCTTTCGTAGCCGGACACTTGGTCCGCCGCCGTTCTCGTCGATGAGCGGGCAAATGGATCTTCATGGCGCGCCGAAAATCGCACTACTTGAAAACGATCAAGGTACCGTGACCGACGTCACAGCAACCAGTTTTCGACATGAAGATCATCGATCCGGGAAAATTCGCACACGTTATCGGTCACCACCGTGTGGCCCAAAGCCAGCGCATGCGCGGCGATGAGCAAATCGTTTGCGCCGATGCACCGGCCAGTTCGCTCGAGACGTGCTCTAAGTCCTCCGTAAACAACATCAACAGGCTGTTCTAGCGCAAGCACATCGACGGCACTCAAGACCGCTTCGAGCTGCGTCGTCAGCGGCGAAGAACCTTTCTTGGCGGCCCCGTAGCGTAATTCGGCCGCTACCACGATGCTTGTACAAACATTCTCTTCACCGACGTCCTTGACGCGATCAGAAATCCCGCCGCGCGGGTGCCTTACTAAGTCCGACAGGATGTTGGTATCGAGCAGGAATCGCACCGCTACAGATCCACCGGCTCCGCCGGAGAGTTCTTGAATCGGCGAAAATTCCTCATCGAGCGTCGGGAGCGTCGCGAGCAGGGCCAGCAAGGATCGCGGCGGCGCCGGCTCAATGATAAGGCGGTCCCCGTCTTTTCGGATAATTGCGTCGTCACCGGGCAGCTCAAACTCGCGCGGTATCCGCACCGCTTGATTGCGCCCGTTTTTGAAAAGCTTCACGTGCCGTTCCACCATGCCGGAGCATGGATATGCCGTGGCATATGTCAATAGGACAGCATGCCCTCGAGCGGCTGCCATGGTCAAACCGCGTTCTCGTCGATAAATCTTGAAATCTTGAAACCGCTTGCTGCGGTAGCCTTGCCGTATCAGCGTTTGCGCCCCTAGCCATCTTGGAGGCCAGCATTGAGGCTAACGTGGGGAAGCGTCGCGAAGAATGGCGGGTTTCGCGGTATGATGGCGCAAACGCCACAAGCGTTCCAGTACGCAAGACCTATCTCCACAGAAGAAAAGCCCCGACCGAAAAGGGGTGAACGGTCGAGGCTGAGTATCCGGAAGCGCCGCCTCTTGGGGACGGGCGGCAATCAAACGGTACTCCTTCGGTACAGACAAGCCAATGCCGCACGCATTCAAACCCTGACCCGACCATCCTGCCGTCCCTTTCCTTGTTCGGCTGCACGCCGATCTGGGCGGCAAGATTCTAGAGAACCGGAAAGAGGCCAAACGCCTTGCCGAAGCCATGCAGCACGTCGAGGCTGTGATCCGATTGTTCGACCCGGCTTACAACGTCGCACGGATAGCCGCTCGCAGGCGCTACAAGAGCAATGGCATTTTCAAGCGCGGGACTATCCTGCGGCAGGCCCTAGAGGTGCTCAGGAAGGCTCAGGGGCCGCTTACGGCGCGGGAGATAACGGAGCGCATGCTGGCCATTCGCGGCGTGTCAGAGCCTACGCCAAATGCCATGCGGAGCCTGATAACTAGTACCCAAACGTCGCTTCAAAATCACAACGGAAAGACAGTTGCCCGAGTTCGGGGAAGGCATGCCGGGAAGGTGGCAAACCGTCTGATCGTCACCAGGCGCGCCCCGCGACATACGACTCAAGCCGTACACTCATAACATTGCTCGACGCGCAAGCACTAAATGGCGCTATCCACAACTGTCCGACTCAGACATGAGTGGTCGTATGGGGAACAGCCGAAAATTGAAGGAGCGGCCCGCATGGCCGAAACCGAGCAAGAAACCGTTCGCTTTGTTGTGAGGGAAAGCGGCCGAGGAACGTTCAGCCTTTCAATTGAGCCTCTCGGCGACGGGGTGGACCGCATGGGCCGCGTTAGTTTCAATTTGGCGGATCAAACGACATTCCTTGAGGCTCTGCATATCGCCAACCTGATGAACACTAAAATCGCGAACTTGATTCTGACAAAAAGAACCGCGGGCGCGCGGTAAGTCAGAACACTTCCGGCGTTTGCGCCATAATGCTGGCTTCAAAATCACAACGGCAAATCAGTCAATCGCGTCAGCGAGGGACAACCGGGACGCTGGTCCGTGAAGGCTTAGCCACTTCCCACTCCGCCTTGAATTGCTCGTGGGCTTCCTCGGATTCGAACTGGCCCATAAGGTCGCCGACTGTTGGTTGCCATCTCTTACGTTTTGGCATGTGGCCCATGTCCTATCATGCACGGCATGGTGGCGTTTGGGCCACAGTACCGGGACGGCTCGCTTCTGAGCCGCTATAGGAGTCCACAGAAATCATAGGAGACCACAGAAATCGAAGAACTAAAATCACGGCCGGTCACTTCCGGCCGATAGGTAAGAAAGACTTACCGAATGGCTTGCGGCGTTTGCGCCATAATACCGGGGTTTCGAACTATCCTCCAGACCGTGCGGCGTGGGCGGGCTGCCGATCCGCTTCGTTTTGTCCGGGCCGGGTTTCTTGCGATCGGGCTCCCGCGGATCGATTGGATCGAAGCGCCGAGCATCCGCGGCAGTAACCGATAATAAAGTGGGGGCGACCGACGGATGATCGTGAGACTTCAAAGAAACTCTCACCGGCGCGGCGATGCCCACGACGATGTCGAAATTGATTGCATCCGCAATACCCGAGCGCGACTAGCGCGGGGCCGACCTACGCATTGGCGGCCGTGAGCAAGTCTTTCTGTGCGACCTCCGCACCCTTGATCGGGTTCACCCTCAACGAGAGCTGCCATGCATGACACCGCGGCGGGCGCCATCGGCCTCTCGTGCAGAAAATACGCGTGGGATATTGTTCAAGACGAACGCCGGCCTGCGGTCGATCCGTTTGCCGGGCAGGAAGCGCAATGGTGGCTGACAGTGACGACTTCGACAGCTCGCCTGGCACAAAAAGCTGGGTTGGCCGGTCCATTCCGCGAATTCGAAGACGCGGCGCTGCTCGCCGGCCGTGGACGCTATCTTGACGATCTCGGCGTGCGCCCTGGGACGCTGCAGGCGGCGATCCTGCGCTCGCAGCATGCGCATGCGGAAATCGAGGCCATCGACTGCGCCGCGGCGCGAGCGGCGGATGGCGTGGTCGCCGTTCTCACCGGCGCCGACGTCAAGGCGCTGACGACGAGCCTGGTCGTCGGCGTGCGAGCCGCGATCGAGTGCTGGCCCATCGCCGTCGATCGGGTGCGCTACGTCGGCGAGCCGGTCGCCGTCGTGGTCGCCTCCGACCGTTATCGTGCCGAGGACGCCCTCGATCTCATCGAGGTCGGCTACCGCCAATTGCCGGCGGTGGTCGATCCGCTCGCCGCCGCGGCGCCCGGGGCTCCACTGCTCCACCCTGCTGCGAACAGCAACGTCATCGGCGAACGGATTTTTCGTTACGGCGATCCCGAAAGCGCCTTGGCTGCCGCAGCACACCGCATACGCGTCGATATCCGCTATCCGCGCAACTCATGCACGCCGATCGAGACTTACGGAATCGTCGCCGAATATGATCCATCGGAAGGCGGCTACGACGTGCTGGCCAATTTCCAGGGGCCGTTCAGCCTGCATCCGGTCATGGCGCGCGCGTTGAAAGTGCCCGGCAATCGCTTGCGGCTGCGGACGCCACCGGATTCCGGCGGCAGCTTCGGTGTCAAGCAAGCGATCTTTCCCTACATCGTACTTATCGCCGTTGCCGCGCGGGTCGCCGGGCGGCCGGTCAAATGGATCGAAGACCGACTGGAGCATCTGTCTGCATCGGTCTGCGCAACCAACCGGGTTACGACGCTCGAGGCCGCGGTCGATGACGACGGCCGCATTGTCGCTCTCGCCTTCGATCAGCTCGAGGATACCGGTGCGTACCTGCGCGCACCGGAGCCGGCTACGCTCTATCGCATGCATGGCAATCTGACCGGCGCCTATGACATCCGCCACGTCAAGGTGCGCAATCGGATCGTGCTCACCAACAAGACACCAACCGGGCTCAATCGCGGCTTCGGCGGGCCGCAAGCCTATTATCCGCTCGAGCGGCTCATGCAGCGGATCGCAATAGAGCTCAAGCTCGATCCGCTGCAGGTCATCCGCCGAAATCTTGTTCCCGCAAAAGCCATGCCGTACCGCACCGCGACCGGCGCGTTACTCGATTCCGGAGATTTCGCAACGACGCTTGAGACCGCAGTGCGCGACGGCCGGCTCGACGAGCTGCACGCTCGCCGCAATGTCGCGCGCGCTCAAGGCAGGCACTACGGCATCGGATTTGCGGCGGTGGTCGAGCCAAGCGTGTCGAACATGGGCTACATCACGACCGCGCTCACTCCCGAAGAGCGCCGCCGCGCCGGGCCCAAGAACGGCGCCCAATCTACCGCGACGGTCAGTCTCGACCCCCTCGGCGCCGTGTCGGTGCAGGTGGCCTCGACCCCACAGGGCCAAGGCCATCGCACCGTGCTGGCGCAAGTCATCGCCGATGTACTCGGCGTGGAGCCACGAGATGTCAGAGTGGTCACCGAAGTCGACACGGCCAAAGACGCCTGGTCCATAGCGTCCGGGAACTATTCCAGCCGGTTTGCGCCAGCGGTCGCCGGCGCCGCGCGACTAGCCGCATTGAACTTACGCGATCGTCTTGCACGCGTGGCGGCCGCGCAACTCAACGTGGCGCCGGGAGAGATTGTATTTGCTGGCGGCCGGGTGAGCGGGCGTTCAAACCCGGACAACGCGATACCGTTTTGGCGCCTTGCGGCAACCGGCCATTGGGCCCCGGGCACGATCCCCTCGGACCTCGGTCAGGCGATCCGAGAGACGGTTTTCTGGACGCCGCCGGAACTTGACGCTCCGACCGAAGCCGATGAGGTCAACAGTTCGCTGTGCCACGGCTTCATTTTCGATTTCTGCGGGGTCGAGATCGATCAGACGTCCGGCGCGGTGCGCCTCGATCGCTACGTCACGATGCACGATTGCGGCTGCGCTCCTACATCCGGCGATGGTGGCTGGCCAAATTCACGGCGGCTTTGCCCACGCGCTCGGCGCCGCTTTGTACGAAGAATATGCCTACGCTCCCGACGGTAGCTTTCTCTCCGGGACATTTGCAGATTATTTGGTGCCGACAGCAATGGAGGTGCCCGAGCCGGTAATTTTGCACTGCGAAGTCGCCATCGCCGTTCACACCATTGGGCGCTAAAGGAGTCGGCGAAGGCAATTGCATGTCGACACCGGTCTGCATCGGCAATGCGATTGCCGATGCGCTGGGCCTTACCGCGCTCGATCTGCCGGCGACGCCGGCAAAGCTTGCCGCCTACATCCACGGTCCGGAGCCGGAGCGCGCTGAGCAATTGCGGAGGCGTTCGTGAAGCCCGCGGCATTCGATTATGTGCGCGCCGAGAGCATCGAAGAAGCGACCGGCGTGCTGGCCGAGGAAGGTATCGACGCGTCGGTTCTTGCCGGCGGCCAAACGCTCATCCCGCTCCTTAGCATGCGCATGGCGCGACCGCGCGTCGTCATCGACATTATGCAGCTGCCGGGATTGGATCGCATCGAGATCGACGACGGAACGATCCGCGTCGGCGCCACGGTTCGCCAATGCACGCTCGAACGCCAAGCGGACCTTACGTTACGACAGCCGCTACTTGCGGCCGCCCTGCCCTGGGTCGGTCATACACAACACGCAGTCGCGGCACTGTTTGCGGCTCAGTGGCATATGCCGATCCGAGCGCGGAGTTGCCGCTCATTCTGGTGGCGCTTGGCGGCGAAATTGAGCTGCGGTCCAGGCGACGGTCACGCCGGGTCGCCGCCAAAAGCTTTTTCACCGGCATCATGTCCACCGATCGCGACGACGACGAGCTGATCGAAGCGGTGCGCTTTCCGGTTGGGACGGCGGATACCGGCTATGCATTTCGCGAGTTCGGGCGGCGGCATGGGGATTTTCCGTTGTCGCTTGTGCGGCCGTCGCGGATGCGCACGGCGCGCGGCTTGCAATCGGCGGCGTCGCTGACCGCCCTGTGGTGCGAGCGCTGCCGCTCCCCGAGAAGTCCGACCTCGACGATGCCCTCGACGCGTTCGCCTGGGACCTAGACGCCCGCGACGATCTGCATGCGACTGCAATCTACCGGCGTCACTCGTCCGGCCGGAGCGGACGGTCAACGCTTAGGAGGCTGCAAGATGCCGCGCCTGAGCGCCAGCGCGATGTACGGGTAAGCTTTAAGCTGAATGGGCGAGCCGTATCCGGCCACGCGGAACCACGGATGCTGCTGAGCGACTTCATTCGCCACGTTCCTCGGCGCGACCGGCACTCATGTCGGCTGCGAGCACGGGGTCTGCGGCGCCTGCACCATCCAGATCAACGGTCAACCCGCGCGCGGTGTCTCACACTCGCTGTCCAAGCGGAAGGCGCCGACATTCGCACGGTCGAGGGATTGGCGCCGGCCGAGGATCGGCTTTCGCCGCTGCAAAATGCCTTCCGCGAGAATTACGGACTGCAATGCGGGTTCTGCACGCCGGGCATCCTGATGTCGCTTGATGCGCTGTTGCGCGATCGACCGGAGGCCACCGAGCCAGAGATCCACCGGCTTCTGTCGGGCCATCTGTGCCGATGACCGGCTCTGGCTCGAGTCAGAGCCGCGCTCGCGGCGGCGCGTCAGCGCCGCGAGGAACGCCATCATGCTTGATCTCGCAACGAGCTTCGTGTGGCGAGCGTAAGCGCGACCCGAGAGCGCAAGCGATCGTCGACGGCGATGTACGGCTCACTTATAAAGAATGGTACGCCAAAATTTCCTCTGTAGTCGCGGCATTCGACGACCTCGGGCTCAAGCCCGGCGATCATCTGCTTACGGTGCTGCAAAATCGCTGGGAGGCGGCCACCATCCACTGGGCCTGTCAGTTCGCCGGCATCGATCACGCCGCTAAATTGGCGCGCCAAACAGGACGAGATCGGTTTTTGCGTCGACAATGCCGAGGCCCGGGCCATCGTCTATCAGGACGTTTCAGCTCAAGCGGTAACTGGAGCGAACGGGGCAGAGAGTTTACCTCGGATCGCAGTCGCGGTTTCCGGCGCCGCGGATCTCGACTTTGCGAGCCTGGTGACGACGAAAGCCGGCGACGCAACGCCGCGCGTCAGCGCGGAGGCGTGGTCGCTGATGCTCTACACCTCGGGCACGACCTCCGGTCCCAAGGGTGTGCCGCGGCGGCATCGGGCCGAGCGGGCCGCGGCGGTTGCTCATGTGGCGCAGAACCTCTACCGGCGCGCCGAGCGCACGCTCGGCGTGATGCCACTGTACCACACCATGGGGGTTCGCTCGCTGCTAGCGATGTCGCTCGTCGGCGGCACGTTCGTCTGTCTGCCGCAGTTCGATGCCGCAAGAGCGCTTGAGCTGATTGCCGGCGCGCGGATTACCAATCTTTATCTGGTTCCGACGCTCTATCATGATCTCGTGCATCATCCAGGCGTTTGCCGGCACCGACATCAGCACCGTGCGCAAGCTGGGCTTCGCCGGTGCGCCCATGACCGAAGGCCTGGTGAAACTTCGCTGCCGCGTTCCGCCCCGACCTGTTCGTCAACCACTATGGTAGCTCCGAAATCTACACCTTCACCGTCGACCAGGAAGCTGCTGCCAAGCCAGGCTCCGCCGGGCCGCGCTGGCATTAATCAACTGGTTCGCGTGGTACGGCTCGGCAGCAAGTCAGCCGACCAGGTTGCTGCCGTCGGCGAGCAAGGCGAGATCGTCGCGCTGATCGCCGGCGATGAATCGTTCGAAGGCTATTGGCGTCGTGCCGACGCCGATGCCACCGCCCGTCGCGGCGGCTGGTATTTTACTGGCGATACCGGCCTGATCGACGCCGACGGCGATCTGTTCGTCACCGGGCGAGTCGACGATATGATCATCACCGGCGGCGAGAACGTCTCGCCGGTCGAGATTGAGAGCTTGCTGTCGCTGCACCCGGCAGTGGCCGAAGTCGCCGTCGCCGGGCTGCCGCACGAGCGCTGGGGCAAGATCGTTTGCGCCTCGTCAAGCGGCGCGCAGCTGTTTCGGCAGACGAGCTCGACGTGTTCTGCCGCCGCTCCGGCCTCGCCAACTTCAAGCGTCCCCGCCGCTATGAGTTCGTCGCTCAATTCCCAGATCTCCCGTCGGCAAGCTTTTGCGCCGCAAGCTCGTGGCCGGGGAATATCGGCTAGAACGCGATGCTACCCTGAGCCATCACCATGGAAGTCCGGCATGAGCATCCCCATGAGCTTTACTGACGCTCAGCGCGCGAGACTGACGGCTTTCGCGTCGAGATCGATCCCGAGCGCGAGCGCGCCGACGTGATCCTCGACCGGCCGCCGTTCAACGTCATCGAAATGCCGCAGCGTGACCAATTGCGGTTGGCGTTCGAAGCGATCGACGAGGACCCGCGCGTGCGGGTGATCGTGTTGCGCGCCATCGGCGAGCATTTTTCCAGCGGCGGCAACATCAAAGGCTTTTTGGAGGCCTCACCGGAGCACGTCTCCAAGCTGGCGTGGAACATCGCCGCGCCGGCGCGCTGCACCAAACCGGTGATCGCCGCCAGCCGCGGTTATTGCTTTGGCGTCGGCTTCGAAATCTCGCTCACCTGCGACTTCCGCATCGCCTCTGAGACCTGCTGCTACGCGCTGCCGGAGCAGCGCCTTGGCCGAATTTGCCGGGCTCAGGCGGCTCCGCCCGGTTGCAGAAAATTATTGGCATCACCAGGACCAAAGACATCGTCATGCGCTCGAAGCGCATTCCAGCAAAGCAGGCGGTGGACTGGGGCATCGCCACCGAATGCGTCGCCGACGCTCAACTCGAAGCGGCCACCGATGCATTGTCGGATGAACTGCGCGCCTTCTCGCCGCTGGCGCAACGCACGGCCAAGAAACTCCTGAACGATACCGAAGACGCAACGCTTGCTGTCGCTATCGAGCTTGAGGGCCATTGCTACAGCCGCTTGCGGCAATCAGATGATTTTCGTGGCTGGCGTCGAAGCCTTCCACGGTAAGCGGAAGGCTAAATTTCGCGGCAGCTGATGCGCCGAAGCCTGGGAAACATTCCGGTCAACATGATCATGCGTGAACACCAGAACAAAAGAGGTGGAACGCGTCTGTTGGCGGTTACCTTTCCGGGATCTCGGCATGGCGCGTACCTCGGCCAATGTGAGGCGTGCAATGTTGCCTTTCATGTGCTGATTGGCGGAGATTTTCTTGTAGAATTTTTGCGGCAAATCTTCAATAAAGCTGTCCCGTCAGTCCGTAACAATGATATTGGCGCAGCGGTCGTCCTAATTGATGAAAATAAAAGTAAAGGCGCTGGATCGAAAGCAACTCGCCTTGATTGCTGATTGGGCGATTGCAGCGGTGGCTGTGTCGCTGCCGTGGTCGACGTCGGCAACCTCCATTCTACTCGTCGTATGGCTGCTCGCACTACTGCCAACCTTGGATTTCGCAATGGTGCGGCGAGAGGTCGAGACGCCCGCGGGCGGTTTGCCGGTGCTGCTATGGCTGCTCGCCGCAGTCGGCATGCTGTGGGCTGAGGTGCGGACTTGGGCCGATCGCATTCACGGCCTTGGCGCATTTCATCGCCTGTTGGCAATTCCCTTACTGCTGGCGCAGTTCCGGCGGTCCGGTCACGGCGTATGGGTCCTCTACGGATTTCTCGCGTCGGATTCGGTCTTGCTGCTGGTGTCGTGGGCACTGGCGCTGACTCCGGGCCTGCCGTGGCGCGGCGTCAGACATATGGTGCGGATACCATCAGGATACATTATTCGCAAAGCACGCTATTCCTCGTCTGCGCGTTTGCTCTTCTTTGGCGCGTGTTCGATTTGCTGCGCGAGCGAAACTGGCGGGCATCGCTGTTGCTCGGCGGCCTCGCTCTACTCTTTCTCGCCGATTTGGCATTCGTAGTGACGAGCCGCACTGTCCTCGGAGTAATTCCGGTTCTGATCGTGCTCTTTGGATGGCGGCAGTTCGGCTGAAAGGCTCAGCAATTGCCTGCTCAGCCGGGTTGGTCTTAGCGGTTGGCTTATGGGAAACCTCAAGCAACATCCGCGAAAAACTTCTCCAAACCGCGCACGAAGTGCAGGCCTACAATGCTACCCAAGAGGCGAACTCCACTGGACTACATATCGAGTTCTTGAAGAGATCAGTGACATTTATTCGCGAGGCTCCGCTAATCGGCCATGGCACCGGCTCGCTAGCGGAGCTGTTCCACCAATCGACCGCTTGGGGGTTTGGCGCGGCTGGCGTGGCTGCGAGTAATCCCCACAACCAAATTTTCGCCGTCGTGCACTTAGGTCTGGTCGGTGTCTTGGTCCTGCTGGCCATGTGGACCGCGCATTATTTTATGTTCCGCTCTACGGGCTGGATGGCCTGGGTCGGCACCGTTGTCGTTGTTGAGAACATAGTGTCGGCGGCTTTTAATTCGCACTTATTCGACTTTACGCAAGGTTGGCTCTACGCGATCGGCGTTGGCGTCGTTGGCGGGATGGTTTTGCGCCAGGTCCCCGATGTGCCGGTGACGCGAGCTTACGGCCTTGGCGCACCGTTAGTCCCGACCGTAACGGACGCCTCTTTAGTCTCGGACGCCGATCGGCGCGCTAACGTATTGATTATTATCTGATTGTAGGGGTCAAACTTCGGCGCTTATTCACAGTCTTCAACACGCGACCGATTGCCATCGGCCATCCCGTCCTCAACATTTTCCATCGACAGACGAGCTTGATCGACCACGGGTTACATCTTCCCTTGCATAACTGCGATTCCAATGGATGCTAAGCAGTGGGCGTGGTTGAGTATCGGCTGCGACGAATTGATCGATCGCAAGACCGCCGTCCGGGGCATCGCAACGGGCTCAAGGCCAGGCTCCGCTCCCAAGCATTCGAA
Source organism: uncultured Alphaproteobacteria bacterium (assembly GCA_963831165.1). GTDB lineage: Bacteria > Pseudomonadota > Alphaproteobacteria > Rhizobiales > Xanthobacteraceae > BOG-931. The sequence goes on along the minus strand of CAWHPC010000020.1, from coordinate 1,975 downwards.
AGTCGAACCTTTGCGAAAAAACAAAACATACGATTGCTCAAGCGTCCAGTATCTGAGTGTATAATAGCCATCTCTTCGATGGTATTTGCAATGTAGCCGGTTTCTTCGGTCAGCTCGCGCGCAGCGCCTGCAAGCGGGGTCTCGCCCAATTCAACGTGGCCACCGGGAACTTCCAAGGTATAAGCTTCCACGGCTGGGCGGTATTGCCGAACGAGCACGAGTTCGTCGTTGCTGTTCAATGCTACAATCGACAGATAATCGGCGCAGTTGAGCGTGAAATAGGGTTCACCTCCGGATGAAAGTTGCTTTTCTTGAGAGAACCAACTAGTCGTGAAGATCGTGCGTCGGGAAGTAATCTCAATCATAGAGGTCACTCCATTTTTTGGCAGGCTCAGCCGCGGTTTCAGAGCCGGTCCCAAATCTCTCTTTAGTTTCGGTCGCGCAACTCTCGTCCACGCCCACCTGTTTCCCAATATCTGCGGTATTCGGCGAGCGGGATCGGCCCGGCAAGGCCAGGGGGGTGGGGTATATCATTTTAAAACAACCCCATGCACTGTATGCAAATTACCAAAAATAGCGCGTATTTTGGTACTAAGCTCTCGCAGAATTCGAGGTGGCTGTGGAACGCGCCAACATGCGAAGGCCCGCGGCAAGGCACGGAGATTTCTGATCTGAAATGAGAGCAAAGAAGAACGCAGCGGCGCCTGAGAAGCCGCAGAAGAACGAAGCGGCACCTCAGATGCCGCCCTACCAGCCGACCGAGCGAGAGCGCGCGGTGCTCAGCAAGCAAATTGAACGGCTGGATGCGGCAATACCGGCGCCTCGCGTAAAGGTACTTAGGGACGACAAGTCCACAACGATTGCGCTTGACCATCCAAACCAAGTAATTGGCGGCGGGCTGCTGGCTGAAGCACTGGGTACGACGACCTGGATTTCGTCTACAGCATCATTGACCAATTAGCTCGTGTGTGCGGCCAACAGCCTAACGAAGTCGATATAAACTTCATGCTCTCTGTCATCAAAGGTATCAAGCCGCTCGACCAGGTTGAGGCGATGCTCGCGGTACAGATGGCCGTCGTTCATATGGCGACGATGAGGTTTGCGCGGCAGTTACGAAACGTCGAAGCCCTACCGCAACAGGACAGTGCGGAACGCGCATTTAACAAATTGGCACGGACTTACATAAGCCAGGTGGAGGCGCTGAAGCGCTACCGCAGCGGCGGCGAGCAGAAGGTTACCGTGCAACACGTGTCGGTGAGTGAGGGCGGGCAAGCGATCGTCGGCAACGTAGACCAGACCGAAACCAAGACGGCGCCGGAAAAGCCGGTAAATGCGACGCCTGCTCTCGCTGATGCGCGGCAAACTCCAATGACGATGATCGACAACGCGGAGCGCGAACCGGTCCCGTTAAGGCGTAAGAAAAACCATGCCGGGCGATCATCCGCGTAATACCGTCGATGCGGTCGAGCCGGCGCTGTGGGGCCAAGACCCGTTCCGGCAAGCCCTGCCTATCTCCGGCGGTGGGCGGGAAGCGCCGTTGCCGCATGCACGGCGGGGCGCCCAGATGGGCGCTCCACGGGGCAACAAAAATGCACTGAAGCATGGACGGTATACGCACGAAGCCATCGAGCAACGCCGGCAATTGCGGACCTTGCTGCCAGCAATCGCGTAGGCTCATTCAGACAATCGAGTGATCGGCGCTTAACCGCTTACGTCCACCATCATTGACTGGCTGAAAGCTAACCGTAAGGCACCTGGCAATGGGCGGCGGACTGGTCCCTTGACTGCGCTCCCATTCGCCGCGCGGCTTCTGACGTCCAGAAATTTGGGTTCGTTTCGTAGACCGCGTCTTCCTCCGGTCGGCTCAAAACTACGGGCTGAATGACCTAGGATTGCAGGTGGCGACCCCTAGCCTCTTTTCTGCTGCCGCTTTCTCGGCCCGGACACCCGGTCCGCCGCCGTTCTCGTCCGTGAA
>CAWHPC010000019.1:0-13406 GCA_963831165.1 uncultured Alphaproteobacteria bacterium | reverse complement strand
ATGCGATTTGTCCTCGACATGAAGGCTGTCGGGTGCGAAAGCCTTGCGCAACTTTTCCGTGATGAGATCGCGTGTTTGCATCGGCGACACATAGCGAGCAGGCGACGAGGGTCAATGCCCGCGCTCCGTGTTTTATCACCTGTCGAGTCTTGAAGGTGCCATCAACGCACCGGCATAATTGCAAAGATGAGTAACAACTCGCCACTGTTCGATCGGATTCGCGTCAAGCCGGACCAGGATCGCCGCGCTCGTACCGAGCTGCCGGCATGCCAGTGGCCGGACTGCGCGGCGCCAGCGACGCACCGTGCGCCGAAGGGCCGGCTGCGCGCCAGCGAATATTGGCGCTTCTGCCTCGAGCATGTTCGCGAATACAACAACTCCTACAATTTCTTCGCCGGCATGAGCGATGACGCAATCGCGAAATATCAGAAGGAAGACCTGACCGGCCACCGTCCGACCTGGAAGATGGGCTCGATCGGCGGCGACGGTGGCCGCCGCCGCGATGGCCGCCGCGGGTCAGACGACTTTCGCGCCTCTGGCTGGGCGGCCGATGACCCGTTCGGTCTGTTTGGCGGGGTCGGCGGGAACCGTTCGGGGCATGCACGGCCCGAGGCCGAGGCCCGCAAAATCTTCAATGCCCAGCGTCGCGCACTTGACGCGCTTGGGCTTGAAGCCGATGCCAAGCGCGCCGATATCAAGGCAAGGTTTAAGGTATTGGTAAAGCGGCATCATCCCGACGCCAATGGCGGCGACCGCACGTCAGAGGACCGGCTGCGGGAGATCATCCAGGCCTACAATTACCTGAAGTCGGCGGGATTCTGCTGACCAGTGGATAGCGGCTTTCGCGGCCTTGTGGGCTTCTGCTAAGTTTGACGCGATATCCGGCCGCAAATGATGGCCGATCGCGGCTAATCGGGACACTCGGACGTTCCGGGGTCACGGAGGTGGAATTGAGTCCTGCAACAGAAACGGAACCCGGCTTGCCGGATATGAAGGTTTCGATCCGGCAGCTGTTCGGCATCGATAGCGACATGGAAGTGCCGGCGTACTCCGAGCCGGACGAGCACGTTCCCGAACTCGATCCCGATTACCGGTTCGATAAGCCGACCACGCTTGCCATACTTGCGGGCTTTGCCAGGAACCGCCGGGTCATTGTGACCGGCTATCACGGCACTGGCAAATCGACCCATGTCGAGCAGGTCGCGGCGCGGCTTAATTGGCCCTGCGTGCGCGTCAACCTGGACAGCCACATCAGCCGGGTCGATCTGATCGGCAAGGATGCGATCGTGATCCGCGACGGCATGCAGGTGACTGAATTTCGCGACGGTATTCTGCCGTGGGCATTGCAGAACAATGTCGCGCTCTGCTTCGACGAATACGACGCCGGCCGTCCCGATGTGATGTTTGTGATTCAGCGGGTCCTGGAATCATCCGGGCGGTTGACGCTGCTTGACCAGAACAAGGTGATCAAGCCGCATCCGGCGTTCCGCCTGTTCGCGACCGCCAACACGGTCGGGCTCGGTGATACCTCCGGCCTCTACCATGGCACGCAACAGATCAACCAGGGCCAGATGGACCGCTGGTCGATCGTCACGACGCTGAACTATCTGCCGCACGATAACGAGGTCGAGATCGTACTCTCCAAGGCCAAGCACTATCGCACCGACCAGGGCCGCGACATCGTCGGCAAGATGGTGCGCGTGGCCGATCTCACCCGCAACGCTTTCATGAACGGCGATATCTCCACCGTCATGAGCCCGCGAACGGTGATCATCTGGGCGGAAAATGCCGAAATCTTCAGCGACATCGGCTTCGCGTTCCGGCTGACCTTCGTCAACAAGTGCGACGAACTCGAGCGTCCGCTGGTAGCGGAGTTTTATCAGCGGTGCTTCGGACAGGAATTGCCCGAGTCCGCCGTCAACGTCGCGCTGTCCTGAAAGTCACCTCTTCCCGCGCCGGGGGAGGGAAAAACATGACCTCGAACGTCGCGCTCCAAAGCTCGGTGCAGGACCAAGCGGTTGTTGACGCCGCCGACGTCTCCGTCGTTTCGCAATTGATCTTGCGCGAACGGCTCAGCCGCGACCTCGGACTGTGGGAGCAGATGAACGCCTGCTACCATGATGATTCGGTGGTGCGACTGAGCTGGATTAACGCCAGCGGGCCGGAATTTGTGCGCCGCTCCAAAGATATGGCCGCGCGAAACGTGAAAGCCACCCACCGGCTAGGCCCGGTTTTGGTCACGCTCGCGGGTGATCGCGCCATCGCGCAGCTTTCAGGAATTATCGATATTCCCTCAAAAGTACGAGGGATCGCTGTCGTATTTTCGACTTACGCGCGATTTCTGTTTCGCGCCGAACGCCGCGAAAATGTCTGGCGGCTCTCCGGGTTCGACGTGATCTATCAGCGTGACGAAATTACCCCGGTCATTCCGGGCCAGATCGTTATTATCGAGCCGCAGGAGCTGAAGAAATATCGCCCGTCATATCATCTGCTGGCGTTTTGCGTCATGTCCGCCGGGTTTCCCGTGCGCGACGACCTGGCCGGAGTTGACCGTCCCGATCTGGTCGATGCGCTGATCGGTGAAGTCTACGGCTGGGCCGGACTGACACCTCCGCGCTGAAGATCAAGAGCCACGCATCGATGACTTCGAACATCAAACCCAAAACTCCGGCGAAGGAAGCGCCGACCGAGCCGTTCAAGCGCGCGGTCGCGGTTTGCGTGCGCGCGATTGCCGGCAAGGGCGACATCGAGGTGGCGTTCGCCGCCGAGCGTCCCGGGCTTTCCGCCAACAAAGTGCGGCTGCCGGAGCCTGCACGCCGGCTCAACGAGCGGGAAGCGGCCATCGTGCGCGGCCATGCCGACTCGATCGCGCTGCGGCTCGCCTGTCACGACCCGGCGGTGCATCGCAAGCTCGTCCCCGGCGGACAGCAGGCGCGCGCGGTGTTCGAAGCAGTCGAGCAAGCCCGCGTCGAAGCGATCGGATCGCGGCGCATGGGCGGTGTTAAGAAGAATCTCGCCGCCATGCTCGATGATCGTTTTCATCGCGGCAAGTACGATGAGATCACCGACCGTGCCGATGCGCCGATCGAAGACGCCGTCGCCATGATCGTGCGCGAGCGGCTTACCGGCGAAACGCCGCCGGCGACTGCACGCAAAGTCGTCGACCTGTGGCGGCCGCTGATCGAAGACCGGGCCGGCCGCAGTCTCGATCGCCTCGAACGCGTACTCACCGATCAGCGGCGGTTCGGCGACGTGGTGCACGACCTGCTTGATTGCCTGGACATGGGCGAGGATCGCTCGAGCGAGTCCGAGGAGGAAGAGGGCGAAGACGGCGATCAACAGGATCGCAGCGAGGAATCCGGTCAGGACGGCGAGGCCGCCGAGAGCGCCGACAGCGAGCGCATGAGCCTCGAAGAAGCCGAGGCCTCGGCCGATGAATTGCCCGACAGCGCCGCGGAGTCCGTCGATGCGCCGTCTGCCGACATGGCCGACGATGCCGAGATGGGCGATTCGGAGACTGCCGCCGAACCGTGGCGGCCGCGGCACAATCGCAACGAACCGCGCGGTCCCGATTATCGGCCCTTCACCAGCAAATTCGACGAGACCGTCGGCGCCGAGAATCTCTGCGATCCGGAGGAACTCGACCGGCTGCGCGGTTATCTCGACAAGCAATTGTCGCATCTACAAGGCGTGGTGGCGCGGCTCGCCAACCGGCTGCAGCGGCTGCTGCTGGCGCAGCAAAATCGAGCCTGGGAATTCGATCTCGAAGAAGGCTTGCTCGATCCGGCGCGGCTCTCGCGGGTTATTGTCGATCCGCTGCATCCGCTGTCGTTCAAGCGCGAGAAGGACACCGACTTCCGCGATACTGTGGTGACGCTGCTGCTCGATAATTCCGGCTCGATGCGCGGGCGCCCGATCACGGTCGCCGCAACCTGCGCCGACATCCTGGCGCGCACGCTGGAACGCTGCGGCGTCAAGGTAGAGATCCTGGGGTTCACCACACGGGCGTGGAAGGGCGGGCAGTCGCGCGAAGCCTGGCTCGCGCAAGGCAAACCGGCCAATCCGGGCCGGCTCAACGATCTGCGCCACATCATCTACAAGGCGGCTGATGCGCCATGGCGGCGCGCGCGCAAGAATCTCGGCCTGATGATGCGCGAGGGTCTGCTGAAGGAGAACATCGACGGCGAGGCGCTCGATTGGGCCCACAAGCGTCTGGTTGCCCGACCGGAGACGCGAAAGATCCTGATGATGATCTCCGACGGAGCGCCGGTCGACGATTCAACGCTTTCGGTCAATCCCGGCAATTATCTCGAACGTCACCTGCGCTGGGTGATCGAGGATATCGAGACCCGCTCTCCGGTCGAACTGATCGCCATCGGCATCGGCCACGACGTCACCCGCTATTATCGCCGCGCGGTGACCATCGTCGATGCTGAGGAGCTTGGCGGCGTCATGACCGAAAAACTCGCCGAACTGTTTGGGGAAAATCCGAGCGAGGAGCGTGCGCCGCGTCCGGTTCGGCCGCGCCGCGTGCAAGCGTAGTATTTCGTCCCCTCGTCCTGAGGGTGAAGGGAATTGCAAAACCGCGACCAAGTCGAAAACAGGCTCCTTCCATGGAACGGAAAACCGCGGCGGACTTTCCGCAAGAGCTTCTGAATTTGTTTGATCGCTACGTGCACGGCGACATCAGTCGGCGCAGTTTTTTCGACGGCGCGCAAAAATTTGCCGTGGGCGGCCTGACCGCAGCCGCGCTGTTCGAGATGCTCAGGCCAAACTCGCCTGGGCGCTGCAAATTCAAAAGGACGACAAGCGGATCGCCGCAGACACAGTCACCGTCCCGTCGCCACAGGGCGACGGCAGCATCAAAGGCTATCTGGTGCAGCCGGCGAACGCGGCAGGAAAAAAGCTGCCCGGGGTCTTGGTTGTGCGCGAGAACCGCGGCCTCAATCCGTATATCGAAGACGTCGCCCGGCGTCTGACGATTGCCGATTTCATGGCGTTCGCGCCCGATGGCTTGACGTCGGTCGGCGGTTATCCTGGCGATGACGAGAAAGGCGGACAGCTTTTTAAAGAAGTCGACGGCACCAAGATGATGGAGGATTTCCTTGCCGCGGCGATCTGGCTGAAGTCACGCCCGGATTGGACCGGCAAGATCGCCGCCATCGGCTTCTGCTACGGCGGCGGCGTCACCAATCGGCTCGCCGTGCGCATGGGTGCGGACCTGGCAGCGGCGGTGCCGTTCTATGGAATCCAACCCAACGCCACCGATGCGGCGAAAATCACGGCGCCGCTGCTGGCGCAGTACGGCGAGTTCGATACGCGCTTCACGCAAGGCTGACCGGCCTTCGATGCCGCCCTCACACAAGCGCACGTGACCCACGAAGGCTACATTTACGCCGGCGCCAATCACGGCTTCCACAACGACACGACGCCGCGCTACGACGAAGCCGCCGCCAAGCTTGCCTGGCAGCGAACGTTGGATTGGCTTAACAAATATCTGAGATAGACAGACTGGTGCTTACGCCGCTGCGGCGCGCTTCTTGGCGACCTGCCGTTTGATCTCAAGCGCCCGCGGCGACAGCTCGGCGTCCTTGGCCTTGAGCAGAAAGGCATCGAGCCCGCCGCGGTGATCGACGGTCTTCAGCGCATTGGCCGAAATGCGAAAGCGGAGCGAGCGGCCGAGCGAGTCGGACAGCAGCGTAACGTTCAGCAAGTTCGGCAAAAACCGCCGCTTGGTCTTACGGTTCGAGTGGCTCACCCGATGCCCGATCTGACGTGTCTTGCCGGTCAGTTCGCAGCGCCATGCCATAGTATAAAATCCTGTCAGCTCTCGGCGTGTCAGCGCCGAACCCTCAACATATGGGGGGAGAAGGTTGCGGACCTATAATGAGGGTGCCGAAAAGCGTCAAGCGCGGCGCCATAAAGGCTGCGGGCGGCCCCAACCCAAAGCCGACCAAAACCACAGAAACGACGCATTCTCCGACAAGACAAAGCGTCGCGCTTGCACTATCGCATAGGGCGGCTGATACGACATTCTGTCGTGACGGCCGCACGGTGCTAGCAAGCTTATTCCGCGCCTCCGAGGGATCCGTCGCCACCGTGTCTTCCATGCTCCGCCGGCTCGTTTGGACCGCACCCTGCGTCGCATTGGCCGCGGGGTGTTTCGTCATGATGACGGCGTTCTTGGCCGACGCCGGCCATGTCGCCGCAGCGCAGGGACGGCTCGAAGCCGAGTACACCGCGACCCTCTCCGGCATTCCCATTGGCCGCGGCAATTGGGTCATTGAGATTTCCGAAGACCAGTTCACCGCGGCGGCGAGCGGAGGCACTACCGGCATCCTGCGTTTCTTCAGCCACGGTCACGGCGTCAGCACGGTGCAGGGCACCGTAGCTGCCGGACAGCCAATGCCGACGAGCTATGTTTCCACCATCACCAACCAGGACCGGACCGACGATGTGCGCATGTCGTTCGCCGCCGGCAACGTCAAGGATTTCACCGTCGACCCTCCGCTAGGACCCAGCAAGGACCGCATTCCGGTGACGGATGGCGATCGCCGCAACGTTCTCGACCCGATGACCTCGACGCTCGACCCGGTGAGCGGCAGCGGTGACCCGCTATCGCCGCAGGCCTGCGGCCGCAGAGTGTCGGTGTTCGACGGCCGCATGCGCTTCGATCTGCACAGCGAATTCAAGCGCATGGACAGCGTCAAGGCCGAGAAAGGCTATCAAGGGCCGGTCGTGGTCTGTGCGGTGTTTTTCACGCCGATTTCCGGCTACGTGCCGGACCGCTTTGCCATCAAATACCTCGCCACGTTGCGCGACGCCGAGGTCTGGCTGGCGCCGATCACCGGTACGCGGGTGCTGGTGCCCTTCCGCTTCTCGCTGCCGACTCCGGTCGGCAACGGCGTGGTTCAGGCAACGCAATTCATCACGGTCGCGAAACCGCCGCGCGCCGCAGCAAACGTGAAAGTGCAATGACGGCTAGCGGCGTCCTGTGAGCGCTCTTGTCGTCGCCGCAACACCGGCGGCTACGCGGACCATGCTCGCAGGGCTGGCGCATACTCCCCCGGCCCGTCCCCGCTATTCACAGGGGGTTTCTCTTGACTCGACTGAAATTCTTGCTTGCGAAGGGTGTTAACTTTTCAGCCCTGAAAACCCTCTTCGAAAACCGCTTCAAACACCCCATCTTGTGTTGTGCAGCCATGGCAGCTCCATATGTCGCAGTGAACGAAGTCGAACGCGCTGGGAGTAGCCGATTCGGCCGCGTTTCGTTCCAGACTCGTTCCACACCTTAAGCACAGGGCTGTCCCAGCGAGCACAAGGGCTTCCCGTCGTGTTGTTGTGATACAGATGCCACCGGCCGCGCCTGCGCGGCAGTCCGGGCCTTCAATGCCAATATCATTTTCGCCTGCCACCAACAGAGATTTGCGCGCACGTGGCGCCGGCGTCACCGCCGTGCTCGGGCCGACCAATACCGGCAAAACCCATCTCGCCATCGAGCGGATGCTGGCGCATTCGTCCGGCGCGATCGGCTTGCCGCTGCGGCTCCTGGCGCGCGAGGTTTACAACCGCGCGGTCGAGCGGGTGGGCGCGGACGCGGTCGCACTCGTCACCGGCGAGGAGAAGATCAAGCCGCCCAACCCGCGCTTCTGGGTCTCGACCGTCGAGGCGATGCCCTCCGACCTCGATGTCGCGTTCCTGGCCGTCGACGAAGTCCAGCTGGCCGCCGATTTTGAGCGCGGCCACGTCTTCACCGACCGCATGCTGCACCGGCGCGGCCGCGAAGAGACGCTGGTGCTCGGCGCCGCCACGATGCGGCCGATCATCGAGCGGCTGCTGCCGGGCGTCAGCATCGTCAGCCGCCCGCGGCTGTCGCAGTTGAGCTTTGCCGGCGAAAAGAAACTGACGCGCTTGCCGCGCCGCTCGGCTATCGTCGCCTTCTCCGCCGACGAAGTTTACGCCATTGCGGAATTGATCCGCCGGCAGCGCGGCGGCGCCGCGGTCGTACTCGGCGCGCTGTCGCCGCGCACCCGCAACGCCCAGGTCGCGCTCTATCAGGCCGGCGAAGTCGACTACATGGTGGCGACCGACGCCATCGGCATGGGACTTAACCTCGACGTCGATCACATTGCGTTCGCCTCCGATCGCAAGTTCGACGGTTATCAGTTCCGCAAATTGAACCCGGCCGAGCTTGCGCAGATTGCAGGCCGCGCCGGCCGCGCTACCCGCGACGGCACCTTCGGCACCACTGGCCGCTGCCCGCCGTTCGAGACCGAATTGGCGCAGGCGCTTGAGTCCCACAATTTCGAGCCAGTCAAGATCGTGCAATGGCGAAACAGCGATCTCGATTTTTCGTCGGTCGGCGCCTTGCAGGCATCGCTGGCGGCGGCGCCGACAGAAAATACCATGACACGCGCGCCGGTGGCGGAAGACATCCTCGTACTCGACCATGCCGCGCGCGATGACGAGGTGCGCGGGCTCATCGGCACCAGCGCCGACGTCGAACGGCTCTGGGAAGTCTGCCAGATTCCCGATTACCGCAAGATCGCGCCGGCAACGCACGCCGAACTCGCGGTCACGCTCTACGGCTTTCTCAGACGCGAAGGCAAAATTCCGATCGACTGGTTCGCCAAGCAGGTGGCGCTGGCGGATCGGACCGACGGCGATATCGATACGCTCTCGAACCGCATCGCCCATATCAGGACCTGGACGTTTGCGGCGAACCGGCCTGACTGGCTCGCCGATCCGGAGCACTGGCAGGGCGTCACCCGCGGCGTCGAGGACAAACTTTCCGACGCCCTGCACGAGCGCCTCGCCGAGCGTTTCATCGATCGCCGGACCAGCGTGCTGATGCGGCGGCTGCGCGAGAATGCGGAACTCGAGCCGGAGATGAGCAAGACCGGCGAGGTCGTGGTCGAAGGTCACACCATCGGCCGTCTCGACGGCTTCGTCTTCGTGCCCGATGCGTCGTCGGGTGGATCGGAAGCCAAGGCGTTGCAGAACGCCGCGCAGAAGGCCCTCGTCGGCGAGATCGCTGCCCGCGCCACGCGACTTGCCGAAGCGCCTGACCAGCAATTCGTGCTTGCGGCGGATGGCACTATCCGCTGGACCGGCGCCGCCGTCGGCAAGCTCGTCGCCGGCGAAGAGGCCTTGCGGCCACGTGTGCGCGTCATCGCCGACGAACATCTTTCCGGCGCGCCACGCGAAGCGGTCGAGGCGCGCCTCGAAACCTTTGTGAAATCCCACATTACCAAGCTGCTCGGTTCCCTGTTCGAGTTGTCAGCGGGTGCCGACATCAATGGCATTGCGCGCGGCGTGGCCTTTCAACTGGTCGAAGCGCTCGGCGTGCTCGAGCGGACGCGGGTCGCCGATGAGGTGAAAGGACTGGACCAGCCGGAACGGGCAAACTTGCGCAAATACGGCGTACGCTTCGGCGCCTATCACATCTACCTTCCGCTCTTGCTGAAACCCGCGCCGCGGGCGCTGGCGGTGCAGCTCTGGGCGCTTTCGCACGACGGCCCGCAGAGCAACGGACTCGACGACCTATTGCATCTGGCCGGCAGCGGCCGCACCTCGATCCCGGCCAACATAGAGATCGATGCCGCCCTCTATCGCACGGCCGGCTATCGCGTCTGTGGCGAACGCGCGGTGCGCGTCGATATTCTCGAGCGGCTTGCCGATCTGATCCGTCCTGCGCTCGCCTGGCGCGAAGGCGGCGCCGGGCAAAAACCACCGGGCGCGATCGCCGGCGGCGGTTTCACCGTGGTCAACACTATGACGTCGCTGACCGGCGCCTCAGGCGAGGATTTCGCTTCGATCCTACGCTCGCTCGGCTATCGGATGGAAAAGCGATCGAAACCCGCTGAGCCAGTGCCTGCGGCTGAAGCGCCCGTGACAGTGGCGGCCGAGAATGTGGACGCACCTCCGACCGATCCGGTGGCGGTTGCCCTTACGCCGTCGCCCGATTCACCGATGCTCGACGAAATTGGGGCAACCGGCGAAGAACCAGACGTTACAGCCGCACCGTCGGATGTGCCGAATCTGGAAGACCGACCGGTTATCGAGGATGTCGCTGGCGAAGTTGCGCGCAGCGAAGAAGAATTTGTTGCTCCGTCACTGTCGACCGCTTCGGTCGGCGCTCAAGCGCCAACCGAGCCGATCGAGACACCTCAGGAAACGGCGGGAACGGCCGAGCCCGAGTTGATCGAAGTGTGGCGGCCCGGCCGCTCCGAGCGGCGCCGCGAACGCCCGCGTTTTCGACATCGCGAGGCGCGCAAGCAAGCGCCGGGGGGCACCGTCGAACCGACGCAAGACGCGGCTGTGCAGGCGGCGGTCGCAACCAATGGCGCTTCCGAAGCGACCGCGCCGGCGGCCGACCGGACCCAGCAGTCCGAAGCCGTACAAACCGAAACGCCAAAGCCTGAGCGGCACTCACGGCACCACCGTCGCCGGCATGGAGCGGATCAGCGTTTTGATCGTCCGCGGCGGGAACAGGACAGGCCCTCGGGTCCGCCGGCGCGGTACGAGCGGCGCGAAAAAGCGCCCGATCCGAATTCACCGTTCGCCAAACTGGCCGCCCTGAAGGCTCAACTCGAAGCCGATGCCAAAGGCCGTCGCTAGTGCATGATCGGGAAAAATCGAAGCCGGGTTTCCGAAAAGATCGTGCTTCAACACAGTGCGACGGCCGAGCCCGAACGCCAGCGCATCAACCGGTGGCTATGGCACGCCCGGCTGGTGCGTACGCGGAGCGCGGCTACGGCGCTCACGAGCGCGGGTTATGTGCGCGTCAACGGCGCGCGCATCGACACGCCAAGCCGCGTGGTACGAACCGGCGACGTGATCACTGTCGCGCTCGATCGCAACGTTCGGGTCGTTAAAGTGAAGGGATTTGCCGAGCGCAGGGGCCCCGCGCAAACGGGTCAGAACCTTTATGAAGAATTGACGTGAAATGACCGCCGACACCGCGCTCCAGCCGTGGAGGTCAAACTTGCGTGGTCAAGAGCCATGGGGTAGGAGCAACTGCTCCCAAAACCGGTTTAGAGTAAGCGGATGACCTACATCGTCAACGACAATTGCATCAAGTGCAAATACATGGACTGCGTCGAGGTCTGCCCCGTGGATTGTTTCTACGAGGGCGAGAACATGCTGGTCATCCACCCCGACGAGTGCATCGATTGCGGCGTTTGCGAACCGGAATGTCCGGTCGACGCGATCAAGCCGGATACCGAGCCGGGCGTCGAGAAGTGGCTTGGGATCAACGCGGATTTCGCCAAGCAATGGCCGAACATTACCGCCAAGAAGGAACCGCCTGCCGACGCCAAGGATTTCGAGGGCGTAGCTGGCAAGTATGAGCAGTATTTCTCGCCGAATCCGGGGGCAGGTGACTGATTTCAACCGTAAATTGGCGCCTTAACTGTCTCGTGGATGCGACCCTTTTGCGACGCCTTAACACTTTGATTCTGGCCGAAAATGTGTTATAGAGGCGCCACATAATGAATAACACCCCCGATATGCTGCTCCCCGTGCTTGGGAGCTTATTTTTCCGGGGCGTTTTCGAGGAACCGTCAGAAGAGGCGTGAGACCCACGCGAGAGCAGTGGCAGAGAAAACTCGTCATCGTCGTTCGAAGAAGAGCGCGGCCGGCATGAGCCGGAAGGCAAGAAAACCCACCTCCGGCGCAAGCCGCAGGCCATCACAGTCCACGCGGCGACCGACCCGCGGAAGGGTCAGCGTGGCGAAGCCCGCCCAGCGGCGCAAGCCTGAGGCGGAAGGAGTAACTTTGGGAATGAATGCGAAGAAGACTACGCAGCGGCAAGGCTTCAAGACCAGCGAATTCATCGTCTATCCGGCCCATGGCGTGGGCCAGATCGTGTCGATTGAGGAGCAGGAAGTCGCCGGCGTGCGCCTTGAACTTTTCGTCATCAACTTCGTCAAAGACAAAATGACGCTGCGGGTGCCGACCTCGAAAATCGCCTCCGTTGGCATGCGCAAGCTTGCCGAAACCCCTATGGTCAAGCGGGCGCTCGAGACCCTTAAGGGCCGGGCGCGGATCAAGCGGACCATGTGGTCGCGCCGGGCGCAGGAATACGAGGCCAAGATCAATTCCGGCGACATCGTCGCCATCGCCGAGGTGGTCCGCGACCTCTACCGGTCCGAGTTGCAGCCGGAGCAATCCTACTCCGAGCGCCAGCTCTACGAGGCCGCCATCGACCGGCTGTCGCGCGAAGTTGCGGCCGTGCAGCGTCTCACCGAAACCGAAGCGATCAAGGAGATCGAGGCCGCGCTCGCCAAGGGGCCGCATCGCGGGCCAAAGCCCGAGGCGGACGAGGAAGCCGTTGTCGAGGAAGAGGCGGCTTAGGGCTCAAGTCGCGGATCACGCGACGTAATGTTTCAAGGCCCGGCAGCAATGCCGGGCCTTTTGCTTGTTTGTGTCTACGGTTCCATCGCCCGGGCCGAGCCTTTTTGATCCACCGGCAAAATTCCCCCGCGTTAGTCATAAATTAAGCTTCATTTGCAACGACTGGGAAAGGTGTTGGTAAGGGACGGGGCGTTGCCGATGCGGCGTGAGAAGGCGTCAAAGCGCGGCCGGTGGTTTTGGATCTTTGTAGCCGGCCTGATCGGGTTTCTGATTGGCGATCGCCACGCCACAACCTGGCAGCCGACTGATCTTTCAGCCTCTGAGAATGTCGCCTCGCGATTCCCCGAGGCGAAAACGGACGCGGCGGTCTCGGACACTGCCGCCGAGATCGCCTCCGAGACGACAAGCGGCGCGACAAATGCCGCGGTGTTCGGCGGAGCACAACTCGCGTTGTTGAGTCCCGAGCCAATGGTGGCGCGGCCGATGCAACGGCCGGCGCAGCAGGCTCCGATGCCGGCGAAAATCCCGGAAGCCGCAGGCGCCCCACCCGGAGTCAAAACCGCTGCCGTGCCGCGCTCGCGGGCTGAACCAAAATCAGTAGCACCCGCGGCGGACGGCGCGTCGCACCACGTTAATCGTCCCGGCGTCCTGCTCAATGACGCGCAGATCGCGAGCATCAAGCGGCGTCTGCATCTGACGCCGGATCAGGAAAACATGTGGCCGGCCGTCGAGGCGGCGTTGCGCAATGTCGCTTACGCGCGAGCGCGTGACGCACATCGGCACGGCGCGCCTGCGGACACCGCACAACTGGCTTCCGCCGATCCCGAGAGCGTCGAGGTGGAGGGCCTCAAATCCGCGGCCATACCCCTGCTCATGAGCTTTACCGACCAGCAGAAGAACGAAGTGCGCAGCCTCGCCCACGTCATGGGGCTGGATAAGCTTGCTTCGGAGCTTTAATACTGCGCCGTCATTGCCGGGCTCAACCCGCCTGCGGAATCTGCCGCACCCGGCCGACATGGCCGCTGCCGTAGCTCAGTGGTAGAGCACTC
>CAWHPC010000018.1:0-429701 GCA_963831165.1 uncultured Alphaproteobacteria bacterium | reverse complement strand
GCGGGGAGAGGGAGTCGCCAAGCCGTACCGCTGAGTAAAGTAAAGTTTCCCGCGGCGGAGTTCAAACTCCGGACGAGCTCAAGCTGACTGAGCCCTCTCTATGCACGCCGGGAGAGCGTCAGATAAAGCTCAAACAAACACCCCCTTAAAGTCCTCGACGAACTTTTTGAACGTGATCGGCGGACGCTTGGCAATATCCTCGATCGGTTTGGTGTTCTCGGTCGAGAAGCTGCCGTTCGCCATGAGCTTGGCGATCAGGAGCATGTGCGTGAACAGCCAGTCCGGCAGGTTGCGTGCTTTCAGCGCCTGTTCGGTCTGCTCGATGGTCACCGGTACATAGCTCACCGCCTTGCCCAGAACCGATGAGAACGTGTCGGCGACCTCGCCGAAACTGATCAGCTTGCCGGTGAATTCGTAGGTCTTCCCGGCATGCGGCTCCGGATCGATCAGGATGCGCGCGCCGACCGCGCCGGTGTCGCGCACGTCGATGAAGGCGATTTTCAAATCTTTCGCCGCCGCGCCGACGATCTTGCCGGCATCCTTGATCGACGCCGCCTGGCCGACCAGGTTCTGCATGAACAGGCCGGGACGCAGGATGGTCCACTTGATGCCGCTGCCCCTGAGCCTTTCCTCGATCGCGGTGTGGCCGCGGCCGACCACCGAAGGCGAATCCGCCCCGGCAACCGAGCGGCCGCCGGCCACGCGCACCAGATATTTGGCGCCGCCTTTCAGCGCCGCATCGAGCACATTGTTCTGCTGCTCGACCATGCCCGGATTGTGCCCGGTCACCACGAACACGCTGTTGACGCCGGCGAGCGCCTTTTCCAGCGCGGGCTTGTCCGTCAGTTCGGCGACCGCGACTTTGGCGTCGGCGCCCAGCACCTCGCGCGCCTTCTCGGCATTGCGCACGATGCTAATTGGGTTCTGGCCCAAAGCTTTGAGTTCCTTGACCACCGCCCGCCCGGTATTTCCGGTCGCCCCGACTACAGCAATCGTCATCTTCGTGTTCCCGTCCAATGAATGTTGGTTGAGCCTAAGCCCTGTCAGCTTTTAGAGCATGATCCGGAAAAGTGGAAACCGGTCTTCCGAAAAGATCATGCGCCACTAAACAGACGCTTGAAAATCCCCGTTTGCGCCGCCCGTGGCATACGCTAATGGTCTCCCACATTGGCGCGCCGTTCATTTCGTCCGTGCCCGATTGCCGTGAAAGAGAGTGAGGAAAACGACATGAAATACAACCGCAAGCAGGCGACCGCATCCTGGGGCACCATGGCCAAGGACTGGGAGCAGGGGATCGACTACGCTCGCCTGCACAAGGAGCGGGTCAAGCGCGCGCAGGCGGCGATCCGCCATGCCGGCCTCGGCGCCGTGCTGGCGTTCAACTTCGACAATATCCGCTACATCACCGGCACCCATATCGGCGAATGGGCCCGCGACAAGTTCATGCGTTACGCCTTATGCCCGGTGGTCGGCGAGCCGATGCTGTGGGACCCGGCCCCGCCGGCCAAGCGCATCTCCTCGCCGTGGATCGCCGACAACGTCGCGGCGCCGATCTCGACCATGCAGGGCGGGCTGCCCCTGCAATTGAACATCCAGGGCGACTTCGCCAAGCAGATCAAGAAAGTGCTGATGAAGCTCGGCATCGACAAGGAGCCGATCGGCATCGACCTGATGGAATTGCCGATGCTGCGCGCGCTGGAGAAGGAAGGCATCGAGGTGGTCGACGGCCAGCAGGCGATGCTCGACGCCCGCGAGGTCAAGACCCCCGACGAGATCGAGCTTCTGAAACTCGCCTGCTCGATGGTCGACGCCACTTACGTTGACATCGCCCGCGCCATCCGCCCCGGCACCCGCGAGAACGAACTGGTCGCCATCGCCAACGACCGGCTGTTCCGGCTCGGCTCGGAGCGGGTCGAGTGCGTCAACTCGGTGTCGGGCCAGCGCGGCCGGCCGCACTCGCACACCTTCTCCGACCGCATCATCCAGCCCGGCGACATGGTGTTCCTCGACATCATGCATTCGTTCAACGGCTATCGCACCTGCTACTACCGCACCTTCATCTGCGGCGAGCCGAACAAATATCAGATCGACGCTTACGAGACCGCGTCGAAATGGATTTCCGCCTCGATCGACCTGATCCGTCCCGGCATCACCCCCGACCAGGTGGCGCAGGTGTGGCCCGACGCGCAGGAATTCGGCTACCGCGACGAGGCGGAAGCGTTCCTCTTGCAATACGGCCACGGCGTCGGCCTGTCGCTGTGGGAGCGTCCGATCATCAGTAAGCGCTACACCGGCCAGAACACGCCGCTCAAGGAAGGCATGGTGTTCGCGCTTGAGACCTGGAAAGGCGCCGAAGACGGCTCCGGCGCCGCCCGCATCGAGGAAGAAGTCGTGGTCACCAAAGACGGCTGCCAGATCATCACCAATTTCCCGTCCGACCGGCTGATCTCCTGCGGGCTGCCGGGCTGCGAGGTGTTTTAGTTGTCTATGAGAGTCCGTCAAGCGCGCGCGAACACGAATCTGCCCGTGATCATGATCGCTGAAAAAAACCGCGGCGATGCTGCGACGGGCGTAAGCTTGGATTCAAAGAAAATTAAATTGCAAGCCGTACAGTAATCGCGGGGCCATCAACCCGTTTAGCTTACGTGATCCGCGCGCGCGTGCGCCTGCGAACCTCGTGATCAGGACTCGCAACATGGCCTTGCTCCGAAAACGCAATCCCTATCGTCACATACCAATCCATCCGGAAAACGTGGCGAGCAGGGACTGGATCATTCTGCTGGAGGGGGGCACCGTGGTCGGCCCGCGCGCTGAACGGCTGCGGGTGGCGCTGGTGACGCAGGAGCGGAAAATCGTGAAGCGATGGCGCTCGCTGCGGCGGCGGCATTTCCTTGTCGTCGAGGACTACGATCCACGCATTCACGTCCTGTTTTTCTGTCCGCAATTATACCAATACGATCGTCACAACCAGCTCGTGGCGCTGGCGGGGGAGGAAATAGGCAAGTACGTTGCCGATGCGCTCAAGCAAAAGGCCGCGGTGCGGCGCACGTGGTACAATCCAACGGAGCGCGTTCCCAGCGAGCCTGTCATTAGCATTCCCATGCTTTGGGAATTCGACACGCTGGTGGTGGACTCGCCGCAGTTGCAGCCGTCGCTTTCGGCTCACGCTGAGCTGCCCCGCATGAATGGCAGAGAGATTGAAAGTCTGCCGGACAGCCGTCAGTGGATGATCCCTCAAGATCGACGCGCTGAGCTCGCCGACACCCTGTAACGGAATTATCGGGCACCATCAGCGACGACAATTCCCGGTCTTGGTTGTCTGTTCCGGGACGTTGTGAGGGGGCCTCTCCGCGATTCTGCGCGCCGCAAATCCGAGCGCCCGTCCACGCCCCCTTAACCCGACCTTCTCCCCGCGTGCGGGGAGAAGGAGCAGCTCGGCGGGGCGGCGGTGTTTGGTAAACAAATTCCAAAGGGTGTTGCGATCCGGCTTTTTGATTCATGAAAAAGTGAAGCCTCTTTGCCAAGGTCGCGATACTGAGGTCGCCGTTGAGCAACTCCACCAGGCCCACCAAGAATTTCCTCCCCTTCACGCTGTCCGCTACGGCCGGGCGGGAAATCATCGACATATTGGTGATCTTCTCCATCTGCCTCGTGGCCTACATGGCCGTCGTCGATTGGGGCGGCATGGTGCTCCTGCAGAGGGTTTTCGGCACCCAGGCCGAAACACCGTCGTTCACGTATTTTTTCGGCGTGGCACTGGTCGTGTTCACGCTGCGCCGCATCGGCGACCAGCGGGGCGAACGGGCGAAACGCCTGGCGGCAGAGCTTCAAGCTCAGACCATCGCCATGCGCGATCCGCTGACCCAATTGCCGAACCGACGCCAGTTCCAGAATGACGTCAGCGCCGTGTTGAAAGAATCCGACAACAAGATGAGCGTCCTGTTGCTGGGTCTCGATCAGTTCAAGAAACTCAATGAGGTCTACGGCCATCTCGGCTGCGACGAGGCGCTGCTACAGATCGGCACGCGGATCCGCGACCGCGCCACGCCCGGCGACATCTTCGCGCGGATCGGCGACGACGAGTTTGCCCTGTGTCTCGCGAGCGGCGACGCCGAGCGCGCGCGCCGGGTCGCTTGCACGCTGGTCGAAATCGTCAAGATGCCGGTGCAGATCGGTATCGAGCAGCACAGCATCGGCGCCAGCGTCGGGATCGCGCAGGCCGGCCGCGGCCACGTCACGGTCGATGAGCTGTTGCGCTGCGCCCACGTTGCGCTGTCCCGCGCCCGGGGCCTGCACACCGAGTTCTGCTTCTTCGATCCGAAAATGGACGCGCACATCCGCGAGCGGTCACTGCTTGAGAAGGACCTGAAAGCGGCGATCGGCGGCGACGGGCTGCGCCCGTACTATCAGCCGATCGTGGACCTCAAAACGCGCCGGATTGTCAGTTTCGAGAGCCTCGCCCGCTGGCACAATCCGGTCAGCGGCCTGATATTGCCGGATACCTTCATCCCGCTCGCCGAGGAACTCGGTATTCTCGACGCCGTGTCGGGCCAGCTGTTCGGCGACGCCTGCCGCGACGCCGTGCACTGGCCCGAGGATATTTCGTTGACATTCAATTTCTCGCCGTCGCAACTCAGCGACCGGACGTTCGCCGATGCCATTCTCACGGTCATGCAGGACGCTGGCTTTCCGCCGCATCGTCTGGAAGCCGAAATCACCGAAAGCGCGCTGGTCGAGGATTTGGAAGCCACGCGCCACGCCATCCAGACCTTGCGCAATGCCGGCGTTCGCATCGTGATCGACGATTTCGGCACTGGCTATTCGAGCCTCTATCACCTCTACGAGTTGCGGTTCGACAAGCTTAAGATCGACCGGCGCTTTATCCAGGAACTGGTCATCACCGGCGAAAGCGCCGTCTTCATCCGCGCCATGGTCGGCCTGTGCCGGGGGCTGAATTTGTCGGTCACGGCCGAGGGCGTCGAAACCGAAGCGCAGGCCACGGCGGTGCTTGAGCACGGCGTCGATCAGGCCCA
Source organism: uncultured Alphaproteobacteria bacterium (assembly GCA_963831165.1). Taxonomy (GTDB): domain Bacteria; phylum Pseudomonadota; class Alphaproteobacteria; order Rhizobiales; family Xanthobacteraceae; genus BOG-931. Next base: position 424,668 of record CAWHPC010000018.1, on the reverse strand, counting down.
GGGGTATTTGTTTGGCAAAGCCGTGCCGGCCGCGCAAGTGTCGAAGCTATTCACCGCGCCTGCGAAGCTCGTAGCCTGACGGCGGCACGCGAGGGCTGCGCGTATTCGTCGTGGCCGGGCTTGTCCCGGCCATCCAGGTCTTTACTTATAGCAACACAAGTCCCGCATGCCCGCGGCCGTCGCGGGCCTCCTGACGACGCACAACGAGGCGCCGCGTTGCATACGCCTGTCACCATCCTCACCGGCTTTCTCGGCAGCGGCAAAACCACGCTGCTCAATCGCGCGCTGCGCGATCCGGCGATGGCGAACACCGCGGTGGTGATCAACGAATTCGGCGAAGTCGGTCTCGATCACATGCTGGCGGCGCAGAGCGACGACACCATCATGGTGCTGGAGAACGGCTGCCTGTGCTGCACCGTGTTTGGCGATCTCGTCACCACGCTGAACAATCTCTATCACTCGCGCGAGGACGGCGCGATTCCGCGGTTCGATCACGTGGTGATCGAAACGTCCGGGCTCGCCGATCCGTCGCCGCTGATCCAGGCTTTTTTGTCCGATCCGACGCTTGTCGGGCTTTACCGCATCGGCGCGGTGGTCGCGACCGTCGATGCGGTCAACGGCCCGCACACGCTCGATGAGCACATCGAATCCGTGCGCCAGGTCGCGCTCGCCGACCATATCCTGATTACCAAGCTCGATTTGGTCGAGCCGGCGAAGACGAAGGAGATCGAGGCGGCGCTGACCGCGCGGCTGCACCGCCTCAATCCGGCGGCAAAGATTTTGCGCATCGACGATCCGTCATTCAACGTCGGCACGTTTCTGCGTACGGACGGTCTCAATCCCGACGGCAAAACCGACGCGCGCGCATGGCTCAACGCCGCCGCATACGAGCATCGTGACGAACACGATCATCATCACGAGCACGATGGCGATCATGCCGATCACGATCATCACCACCTGCACGACCGCGATATCGCCTCGTTCTGCTTTACCCGCGACAAGCCGATCCCGCGCGAGGCGCTGCGCCTGCTGCTCGACGCGTTGCAACAGAATCTCGGGCCCAATCTCCTTCGGGTCAAAGGCATCGTGAATGTCGCCGAGGAGCCCGACCGCCCAGCGGTGATCCAGGGCGCACAGCAGCTCCTGCACAACCTGTCCTGGCTCGAGCGCTGGCCGGATGAGGACCGGCGCAGCAAGATTGTTTTCATCACCCAGGGCTTCGACCGCGCCGAAGTCGAGGATATGATCGCGCTGCTCGACCGGGTGGCGACGCGCACCGCCGCCGCCCGGGCGCGTGCGCAAGCGCACCAATGAGCGGGCGGTAAACGCCCGACGACGTGAAAATGGGGGGACGATGATCAAGGCCTTTCCAAAGGACCGCCTGGAAAAGCGCAAAATGCTGCTCGACGGCGTCGATCGTATTGCCGAGACGCTGCGCGCTTCCGGCCCCAAGAGCGAAGAACTCGGCACACTCGCGCCGGAAGCCGTCAGCGCGCTTCGCGAAAACGGTATGTTCCGGTTGAAGCTCTGCGCGGACATGGGCGGCGCCGAAGCCGATCCGGTCACGGAAATGCTGGTGCTGGAAGGCCTCGCCTACAACGATCTCACCAGCGGCTGGTGCACCATGGTCGGCGCCACCGGCATCGCTTCGCTCGGCACGTTCCTCACTCAATCCGGCCTCGATAAGGTCTTCGCCGATGGCCAGATTCCGACCGCGTCGATTTCGTTCTTTCCCGCGGGCCGCGCCGTGCGCGACGGTAAGAATTTTCGCTTGAGCGGCCGCTGGCGTTTCAACAGCGGTATTCAGCACAGCGAATGGGTTGTGGGCGGCACCATTGTCGAAGGCAGCGAAGCTGAAAACGGCGGCCGTCCGATTGTCATGTTCTCCGCGTTTCCGAAATCGCAGGCCACGCTCTACGACAATTGGCGCGGCGTCGTCGGCTTGCGCGGCACCGGCTCGTGCGACTGCTCGGTCGAAAACCTGGCGCTACCCGAGGACCAGACTTTCATCTGGGACCTGCTGCAGCCGAAGCCGCGGCGCGGCGGTGCTTCATATCTGTTTCCGCCGTTCGCTTATGTCGCCAAGGAGCACGGCAGCGTCGCCATCGGCGGCGCCCGGCGCGCGCTCGACGAATTGATCAAGGTCGCCACCACCACGCGCGGGACTTTCCGGTCATCGAAGCTCGACGAGCGGCAGGTGGTGCATCGCTTCATCGGCGAGGCCGACCTGAAATTGCGGGCGGCCCGCGCGCTGCTGCATCAGCGCTACGAGCAATTGTACGAGATCGCCAGCACCGGCAAGATCCCTGACGGCGCCGCGATCGCCGATGTGCGCGCCGCGGCGGTCTACGCCACCGACATTGCCATCGAAACGGCTACCGCAGCGTTTCACTTCGCCGGCAACACTGGCCTGCATCACCCGCACGTCATTGGCCGGCTACTCCGCGATCTCAACACCGCAGGAATTCATCAGGTGATGAGCGACACCGCATACGAAAATCACGGCAAGTTTCGCCTCGGCCTGGCCGCCGATCCGCTGGCCTGACGGCGCATACCATGGCGCGGGCGGACTACGATTACATCATTGTCGGCTCGGGCTCGGCGGGCTCGGTGCTGGCGAACCGGCTGTCGGCGAGGCCTGAGATCAAAGTGTTGCTGCTAGAGGCGGGCGGCTCCGACAAGTCATTGTTCGTTCGCATGCCCGCCGGCATCGCGAGACTTGGCACGCCCCGGTTTGGCTGGATGTACGAGACAGCACCGCAAGCGGCGATGAACGGGCGCCGCATGTACCAGCCGCGCGGCCGCATTTTGGGGGGATCGAGCTCGGTCAACGCCATGGTCTATATGCGCGGCCAGGCGGCGGACTACGATCATTGGCGGCAGCTCGGCAATTCCGGCTGGAGCTATGCCGATGTGCTGCCATTTTTCAAGAAAGCTGAGCGCAACGAGCGCCTGCACGACGAATTTCATGGCAGCGACGGGCCGCTCAACGTCGCCGAGCGGCCATATACCAATCCGCTGAGCCACGTCTTCGTCGAGGCGGCGCAGCAGGCGGGGATTCCGCTCAATCCCGATTTCAACGGTGCGGTGCAACTTGGCTGCGGCCTGTTTCAGGTGACGCAGAAAAACGGCGAGCGCTGCAGCGCGGCCGCGGCCTATCTGCATCCCGTCGCCAAGCGCAAAAACCTCACCATTCGCACCAAGGCGCAGGCGACGCGCGTGTTGATCGAGGTGAACCGTGCCGTCGGCGTTGAATATCTGCGCGGCGGCAAGCTGTACACGGTGCGCGCCGCGCGTGAAGTGGTGCTCGCCGGCGGCTCGATCAATTCGCCGCAACTGTTGCTGCTTTCCGGCGTCGGTCCGGCCCAGGAGCTTGGTGCACTCGGCGTGCCAGTGAAGCTCGACCTTCCCGGCGTCGGCAAGAATTTGCAGGATCACCTCAACGTCAACATCCTGCAGCGCGCCACGCCCGGCATTACGCTCGACAGTGCAAGCCGCGGCCTCGGTCCGATCATGCCGACGCTGGAATTCCTGTTCCGGCGCACTGGGCCGGGCACCAGCAACGTTGCTGAGGCCGGCGCGTTCATCGTCAGCGCGCTTGGCGCCGCGACACCCGACATCCAATATCACTTCATCCCGGCGCAAGTGATCGATCACGCCCGGAAGCAACTCGACGGCGACGGCATTACGCTCCACGCCTGCTGTCTGCGGCCGCAAAGCCGCGGCGAAGTCCGCTTGGCTTCACGCGATCCGTTGCAGCCGGCGGTGATCGATCCGAACTATCTTGCCTCCGACTACGATCTGAAAATCCTGATCGACGGCATCCGGCGCGGGCGCGAGATACTGGCGTCGCCGGCGTTCAAGCCGTTCCTCGGCGAGGAGCGCTTTCCCGGCGCCGCGCAACAATCGGATGCCGAGCTTACCGAATTCGTCCGCGCTACCGCGGAGACCGAATATCATCCGGTCGGCACCTGCAAGATGGGCAGCGATCCGATGGCCGTAGTTGATGAAAAGCTGCGCGTGCGCGGCATCGACCGCTTACGCGTGATCGATGCTTCGATCATGCCGACCGTGGTTTCCGGCAACACCAATGCGCCGGTGATCATGATCGCGGAAAAGGCCGCGGAAATGATGCTGGCCCGGGCGGCCTAGCAAATTGACAACGAAGGGTTTCTCCCGGATCATCCGAACCTGAAATGCCGCTTCAGAAGTCAACAGCCGGGAAAATCAGAGGAGAATGCTGATGACGAGGGGATGGCAAAAAGTAGCGCGTTCGCTGACGATTGGAGCCGCTTTTGCAGTGTTCGGCGCGGTTGCGGCGTTCGCGGCCGACCCGATCAAGATCGGGCAGATCGCGGCGCTGTCAGGCGGCTCCGCGCAATCCGGCGAAGCGATCAGCCGCGGACTTTCAGTGGCGATCGACGAGATTAACGCCAAGGGCGGTCTCCTTGGCGGGCGCATGCTGGTGCTGGTGCAGCGTGACGATGAATTGGCTCCGCCCAAGGGTCTGATCGCCGCGCGCGAACTGATTTCCGAGGACGTCGCCGCGATCTTCGGCGGCATCGACACCCCGGTGTCGATGGCGATGGTGCCGGTGCTCAACAAAGAAAAGCGCATCTACATGGGCGTGTGGGCGGCGGGCACCGCAATCACGCGCAATGGCGCCAATCCGAATTACGCCTTCCGCGTCTCCGCGGTCGATGCGCTGGTTGACGTCAGGCTGCTCAAATTCGCGCATCAGAAATTCGGAGCCAAGAAGGCCGGCCTGATCCTCATCAACAATCCCTGGGGCCAAGGCAACGAAAAAGGACTCCAGGCTGCGAGCAAAGCCGATCCATCGGTAGAGATCGCCGGTGTCGAGAAGTTCGAGAACAACGACGTCGACCTCGTGCCACAACTGGCGCGGCTGAAGGATGCCGGCGCCGATGCTCTCATCCTGGTCGGCAATGCGGCACCGGGCGCACAAGTAATGAAAGCGCGCGAGCGCATGGCGTGGAAGGTTCCGGTGATTTCGCACTGGGGCATTTCCGGTGGCCGATTCCCTGAACTGGCCGGCGCAAGTGCCGGCGAGCCGGATTTCGTCCAGACTTACAGCTTCTTCGGCAAGCAAAGCCCGGTCGGCCAGCGGGTGCTGGCTGAGCTGATGAAAAAGTATCCGCAGATCAAGGGGCCGGAAGACGTGTTTGCACCGGTCGGCACCGCGGACGCTTACGATGCCATGTACATCCTTGCGCTCGGTATCGCGCAGGCCGGCTCGACAGATCCCGACGCGGTGCGCGCGGCGCTTGAAGATCTGAAAACGCCCTATGAGGGGCTGATCAAGACCTATGCAAAGCCGTTCACAGCCGACAATCACGACGCGCTCGGACCGGACGACTACATCATGGTCCACTACGAGGGCGACAAGATCGTCCCGGTGAATTGAGGAAGAGGGGCGTCCGGGCGCGCCTGGGCGCCTCTGTTCCGTTATGCTGATTGCATCGGCGGTTATTACTGGGCTCGGCCTCGGCAGCATGTACGGGCTGTTGGCGCTGGGCTTTCACGTCACTTACGCTGTTTCCAGAACCGTGAACTTCGCCCAGGGCTCGACCATGATGCTGGGCGCAGTGATTTGCTTCACAGTCTGGGTCAAACTCGGTTGGTCGCTGGCGCCGGCAATTCTGATTGCGCTCCTGGTTTGCGCGGTGTGGGGCCTGGTCGTCGAACGCGTCGCGGTTCGTCCGTTCGTTGCCCGCGGCTCCAATTCCTGGCTAATCGCAACCGTCGCACTCGGCATTATTCTTGAGAACGTCGTGCTGTTCACCTTCGGCAAGGATCCGCGCGGCATGCCGCAAGGCTTCCTCACCACCGGGATGATCTCCGTTGCCGGCATCAGAAGTCGAATACCTTCAGGTACTCATTCCGGTGATCGGGCTTGCTCTCGCCGCCGGCCTGCAGGTCTTCTTTGCAACGTCGCGTCAGGGCAAAGCGCTGCTCGCGGTGGTGCAGAACAAAAACGCGGCGCGGCTGATGGGCATCCGCGTCGAGCGCGTGATCGCGTTCGCCTTCGCGCTGTCGGGATTGCTTGCCGGCATCGCCGGCATTCTGGTCGCGCCGTTGTTCACCATCTCTTCGACCATGGGCACGCTGTTTGGCATCAAGGCTTTCGCGGTCGCCATTCTTGGCGGCATCGAAAGCGCCTGGGGCGTGGTGCTGGCGGGTCTGATCTATGGCGTTGCTGAAGCCCTGATCACGGCACTGCTCGGCTCGACTTACACCCAGATCGTGACCTTCGCACTCGTCATTCTCGCGCTCGCGTTGCGCCCGACTGGATTGTTTGGTCGTGCCGAGCTGAGGAAAGTATGAGCTGGCGCGCGGCTTTTGCCGCCGTCGTGATTGCGCTGGTCTGCTTCCTTATTGTCCGCGGCAACAATTATCAGACTTTCATTATTGCCACGGTCGGCCTGACCGCAATCGTCGGCATCGGCCTCAACGTGCTGCTGGGATTGAACGGCCAGATTTCGCTCGGCCACGTGGCGTTCTACGCGGTCGGCGCCTACACGGTCGGGATTCTGACCACTGCTAAGGATTGGTCGTTTTGGCCGGCGCTCGCGGTTGGCGCCGTGCTCTCCGGCCTCGCCGGAGTGCTGCTCGCGATCCCGGCGCTGCGGGTGCGTGGTCCTTATCTCGCCATGGTGACCATCGCCTTCGGCTTTGTCGTCGAGCAGGGCGCCGCCGAATGGCAAGACCTGACCGGCGGTTGGAACGGGCTATCCGGCATTCCGTCGCCGACCTGGTTCGGCGCTGAAATCGGCGAGAAGGGCATTGCGTTCCTGACTGTTGCCCTCACCGTACTCGCGACCGCGGCTTTTGCCCGGCTTGGCAAAAGCCCGTGGGGCCATGCGATGCGTGCGGTGCGCGATTCTGAGGCCGCCAGCGTTTCGATCGGGTTTGATCCGACGCTGATCCGCACCACCGCCTTTACCATCTCTGCGGTCGCCGCCGGAATCGCCGGCGGCGTCTATGCGTCGCTGAGTAATTTCATCAGTCCGGAATCGTTTCCGTTCTTTCAGTCGATTGTGTTTCTGCTCGTTGTCATGGTTGGCGGCACCGACCGGGTGTTTGGGCCGCTGATCGGCGCTTGCGTGGTGGTGCTGCTGCCGGAGGCGCTGGCGACGCTCGGCCAATATCGGCTGCTGTTCGTCGGCGTGCTGATGCTTGCCGTGCTCCGTCTCGCGCCTATGGGGCTTGTTGGCGTCTTCGTCGGGATGGCCGGCAAAATCGGCCGGATGTTTTCCGACGAAGCGCGCGGAGCAACGGCGGCGATCCGAAGGGACGTCGGTGCGTTTCTGTCAAAAGGCGTGACCGGCGCCGGCATCTCGGTGCGCAATCTGGCGGTAAACTTCGGCGGCGTGCGCGCGGTCAGGGATTTGAGCTTCGATGCAAAAGCCGGCGCGATCACCAGCATCATCGGCCCCAATGGCGCCGGCAAAACCACGGCGCTCAACGTCATCTGCGGTTTCTACCGCGCCGATGAAGGGACGGTGAAGCTCGGCGAGCAAACCGTGTCGGTGCTGCGGCCCCACGAAATCCCGCGCGCAGGAATCGCCCGCACCTATCAGACCAGCCAGCTGTTCGAGACCATGCCGGTCATCGACAACGTTCTGATCGCGTTACGGCGCGGCACGCTCAGCGCGCGCGCCATGGTCGCCGCCAAGTCGGATGCCGAGAGTGCCGCGATTGCCGAAAGTCTGCTCGCTTTCGTCGGCTATGCAGGCGCGCTCGATCGGCTCGCCGGTGCATTGTCCCATGTCGACAAACGCCTGGTCGAAATCGCGCGGGCGCTCGCTATTCGCCCCGCGGTGCTTGCGCTCGACGAGCCGGCAGCCGGCTTGGACGCCAAGGACACGGCGGCGATCGACAAATTGCTGCGCAAACTTGCCGATATCGGTATCGCTGTCATTCTGGTCGAGCACGACATGGAATTGGTGATGGGCGTTTCAAGCCACGTCATCGTGCTTGATGCCGGCAGCAAGATCGCCGAGGGGCCGCCCCTGACGGTCGCCGCCGAACCCGCCGTGCGTGCGGCCTATCTCGGCGCCGGCGAGCAAAGGGAGCGCAAACGAAGCCGCGCCCTTGCGGCCGGCGCGAAATCGTTACTGAGTGTGCGCGCGCTCACCGCCGGCTATGGCGCGGCGACCGTGGTGCGCGATGTGGCGCTCGAAATCGCTGAGGGCGAGCTGGTTGCCGTGCTTGGCGCCAACGGTGCGGGTAAGACGACGTTGATGCGCGCGCTGTCGGGTTTGCTGCGGCCGGTGGCCGGCGAAGTGCGATTTCTCGATGCTGGTATCGACCGGCTGCCTGCCGATCGCATTGCGAGTCTCGGGCTCATCCAGGTGCCGGAAGGCCGCCAGGTCTTTCCCGAGCTGAGCGTGGTCGACAATCTCCGGCTCGGAGCCTATGCGCGCAAAGCTGCGGACGAGGAGCGCATGATTGAAGCTCTGCTCGATCGGTTTGCCGCGTTGAAGAACCGGCGCAACCAGCGTGCCGGGTTGTTGTCCGGCGGCGAGCAGCAGATGCTGGCAATCGCGCGCGGCCTGATGGCGCGTCCCAAGGTGCTGATGCTCGACGAGCCGTCGCTCGGCCTTGCGCCAAGGCTGCTCGAAATTCTCTATGATCTGCTCGCGGAGCTGCGCGAGGAGGGGACGACCATGCTGCTCGTCGATCAGGCCGCCGTACTGGCGCTTTCGGTCGCCGATCGGGCCTACGTGCTGCAATCGGGGGCCATCACCCATTCTGGCGCTGCGCATGAAGTCGCTCGGGACCCCGCGCTGCTGCACGCCTATCTCGGCAATCGCGGAACCGCGGCTTGATTGCTAAGCTGAATATGTAACACGAGGAAACAATGGACCTCATTCTCAGGAACGCGCGCCCGCTTGGCGCCGAACAGGAGCTGACCGATATAGGCATTGCCGGCGGGCGAATCGCCGTCATCGGGCCCGGCCTCGCGGCCGAGGGCGAGACCATTGATCTCGGCGGGCGGCTCGTTTCGCCTGGCTTCGTCGAGACGCACATTCATCTCGACAAATCCTGCATCCTCGATCGCGTTAAATCCGACAAGGGCGACCTCGATGAGGCGATCGCTGAAGCCGCAAAAGCCAAGGCCGCCTTCACGCCCGAAGATGTTCACGCCCGCGCGATGCGCACGCTGGAGAAAGCGATCCTGCAAGGCACCACCCACATGCGCACTCATGTCGAGGTTGATCCCGGCGTCGGCTTGCGCGGGCTCGAAGGCGTGCTGCCGCTGATCAAGGAATATGCGTGGGCGATCGACCTGCAGCTCTGCGTGTTCCCGCAGGAAGGCTTGCTCAATAATCTCGGCACCGACGAACTCCTGGTCGAGGGTCTTGAGCGCGGCTGCCGTGTGATCGGCGGCGCGCCTTATGTCGACAGCGATCCGCCGGGCCAGATCGACCGTATTTTCGGACTGGCGCGCGACTACGACGTCGATATCGACATGCATCTCGATTTCGGCCCGACCGCGGACGGCATGACGCTCGATCATGTCTGTAAGCGGACCCAGGAATTTCAATATGGCGGCCGCGTCGCCATCGGTCACGTCACCAGGGCGACCAGCCTTTCGCTGCCGGCATTCGAGGCCATGGCGAAACGGCTCGCCGACGCTGGCGTGGCGCTCACCGTGTTGCCTTCAACCGATCTTTATCTGATGGGCCGCCACCACAAGCACGATTATAACATCACCCGCGGAGTGGTACCGGCGCACAAGCTCTTGCGGCACGGCGTCAATTGTTCGCTGTCGAGCAACAACATCCTCAATCCGTTTACGCCATTCGGCGACTGCTCGCAGATGCGCATGGCGAACCTCTATGCCAATATCTGTCAGGTCGGGAAACAGGCCGACATGCGCGAGTGTTTCAATATGGTCACGCAGCGGCCGGCGGCGATGATGCGGCTTGGGGATTACGGGCTCGCGGTCGGCAAGTCCGCCGACCTGGTCGTGCTCGATTCCACGAGCCCGGAACTGGCGGTCGCCGAACTGACGCCGGTGCTCTACGCGTTTAAGCGCGGCCGCAATACAGTGTCGCGGCAACCGGCGATGTTGCATCGGCCACAATGATACAACACGATCCGTACAACGCCTTCTGCCGCCACACGCATGTCGAGTTCAGCGGCGCGCCTGCCGGCCCGCTGCGCGGCCTGAGCTTCGCCGTTAAGGACGTCTTCGACATCGCCGGTCACCGCACCGGCAACGGCAATCCGGTCTGGCTAGAGACGCACCCGCCGGCGGAGAGGACCGCGTCGTCGGTTGAGCGCCTGCTTGCCGCCGGCGCGCGGATGATCGGTAAAACCCACACCGACGAATTGGCCTACAGTCTCAACGGCGAAAACGTGCATTACGGTACGCCGACCAATCCGAACGCGCCGGGACGGATCCCCGGGGGTTCGTCGAGCGGTTCGGCGGCCGCGGTTGCGGGCGGTCTCGCCGACTTCGCGCTCGGCACCGATTGCGGCGGCTCGGTGCGGTTGCCGGCAAGCTATTGCGGCATCTTCGGCATCCGCACCACGCACGGCCTCATTCCGGCCGACGGGATCGTCGATCTCGCAGCGAGCTTCGACACGGTCGGATGGTTTGCGCGGAATGCGCAGACCATGCGCCGAGTCGGCGACGTGCTGCTGCCGGCTTTCGATTTCAAACCGCAGCGTTTGTTGATTGCGCAAGACGCCTTTGCCTTTGCGGGACACGAGGTTACTACTGCACTCGCCGCTGGCCTGGCGCAGCTCAAAGCAGCGTTCACGGACCATCATACAGTCCGCGTTTACACCGGCGATCCGGCAGCATGGCCGGAAATTTTCCGCATGCTGCAAGGCGACGAAATCCGGCGCCGACACGGCGCGTGGATTGACGCGCACGAGCCAGGTTTCGGCCCTGGAATAGCCGAGCGTTTCTCTTGGACGCGCACTATCGATCCCGCTGCGGTCGAGCGCATGCGGCGGCACCGTGAAGATGTCGCCCGGCACATGGACATGCTGCTTGGCGATGACGCCATATTGTGCCTGCCGACGGCGCCTGGCATCGCGCCGAAGCTCGCGACGCCTGTCGTCGAGCTCGAAGTTTTTCGCGCGCGGGCCATCGCGCTGTTGTCGATCGCGGGCCTCGCGCGCTTGCCGCAAATCTCGCTGCCGCTTGGCACGATGGCGGGCTGTCCGCTTGGACTCTCGCTCATCGCACCGCGCGGCGCCGACTCCGGTCTGCTCGATTGGGTTGAGAAGGAACTAAAAGTCCACGCGGAAGTCGTACGGAGCTGACGGCGCGTATTCGCCGGCATAAGCGCGCTTCAGCAATTCCTTCTGCTTTACGCCGGCTGCGCGCGCCGCGACCATCTTGGCGGGGACGACGAACTTGCCGATCGGATCGGCCTTGAACTGTGGCGACGTGCGCATCCACGCCTTGGATTTTTTCCAGTCGCCGAAAACATCCGCCTGCAGCTCGACGCTATTGCCATCGGGATCGACGTAATAGAACGACAAAGTCATCCCGTGGTGGACCGCGACATGCGGTTCATAGCCGTACGCATCACGCAACCGCTGCCACGAATCGAGGAGATCGTCGACCGAGGCGTACTCGAATGCGAGATGGTGCAAACCGGCGTAGGTACGAAACTGCGGATTATCGCGAAAGTGCGGACCGCCGGCCATCGAGATCCGGTGATTGGCGCCGTCGTTGCTCAGAAAGGCGATGCCGGGGGCTTGAAATACCGGCGCGATGCCGACCACGACCGCGTACCAGTCGATCATCTCCTGCATCCGCGATGTTTTGAGCAGCGCGTGATGAAAGATCGGGATTTTCATCGCCTTCGCGTTTTTTCTCGGTGCCGCTTTTTTGGCCGCTTTCGCACGTTTGACGGTTTTCTTCTTTTTCACGAATTCCTCCCTACAGGCTTCTGGCAATGAGCAGCTTCATGATTTCGTTGGTTCCGGCATAGATGCGCAGGACTCGCGCATCACGATAGAGCCGCGAGATCGGGTATTCGTCCATGTAGCCATAGCCGCCGAACAATTGCAGGCAGCGGTCGACGATCTTGCCGACGAGATCGGTGAGCCAGTATTTCGCCATCGAGGCGGTGACGGTGTCGAGTTCGCCCTTGATGTGGCGTTCGATGCAATGATCGAGAAACACCTTGGCGACGGTCGCCTCGCTCTTGCATTCCGCCAGCACGAACTGAGTGTTCTGGAAGTCGATAATCTTCTTACCGAACGCCTGGCGCTGCTTGACGTAATCGATGGTCAAGCCGAGCGCCCGCTCGATCATGGCGACCGCGTGGATCGAGACGATCAGCCGCTCCTGCGGCAATTCCTTCATCAACTGATAAAAGCCCTGGCCTTCCTCGACGCCGAGCAGACTTTCCGCCGGCAGCTGCACATCCTCGAAGAACAGTTCCGAGGTGTCGGCGGAGTCCATGCCGAGCTTCTTCAGCTTGCGGCCGCGGCGAAAGCCGGACGCGTCCGCGGTTTCGACCACCATCAGCGAGACCCCCTTGGAGCCCTGCTTGGGATCGGTCTTGGCGACGACGACGATCAGATTGGCGTGCTGGCCATTGGTGATGAAGGTTTTCGAGCCGCTGAGCACATAGCCGTTGCCGGACCGTTTTGCAGTGGTACGCACGCCTTGAAGATCCGAGCCGGTGCCAGGCTCGCTCATGGCGATGGCGCCGATCATCTCCCCGGTGGCGAGTTTCGGCAACCAGCGCCGCTTCTGCTCCTCGGTGCCGTAGCGCAGGATATACGGTGCGACGATGCCGGAATGCAGCGTTGCGCCGAAGGTGTCGAAGCCGGCGAGCGCATATTCGCGGTCGATCACCGCTTCATGCGCGAAGCTGCCGCCGGCACCGCCATATTCCTCCGGCATTGACGCGCAAAGCAGACCCGCTGCGCCGGCCTTGGTCCACACCTCGCGTGGGTAAAAATGGTCTTCGTGCCATTTCTCGAGGTGTGGAACGAATTCGGCGGCGATAAAGCGCCGCGCCTGATCTTCGAGCAGGATAACATCTTCCGTCATCCATGCCGGACGCGGCAGATTGAGAACCTCGTTCATTGTCTTTCACCCGGCGCGCCGAAAGGAAATCACGGTTGTTTATATGGCAGCGCTCGATAAGACCATTTGCAAATCGCCGGATCAAGACGAGCCAAGCGGATACTAAAGAATGAGCGGAAACCGCACTCAGCGGTGGAGCGGACCGGGTATTCGCTTTGCCACTCCTGGCGGCAACGCTGGGTCGCTGCCGCTGGCCTCAGCGGGCGCGGAAGCGGCGGTTTTGCCGCGGCGGCGCCAGCCTTCGCGTGTCAACCAATCGACCAAGGCAGGGGAAAGGCGCATCAGCCGCCAATAGAAGTGCGCGGCAGGCGTGACCAGAACCAGCCCCTTATTTTTTTGAATGGCGCGGATGGCCTTGGCGGCGGTCTGTTCGGGGCTCGCGCAAATCCACGCCGGTACTTTCACCTTTCGGTCGGCTCTGTCGGTTTCGCAATCGTCGAGCAGTGACGAGTGCACGAAGCCTGGACAAAGTGCCGTCACCCCGAAATTTTCGCCGCAATATTCCGCGCGCAATGCCGAGCTGAAACCGACCAGGCCGAATTTGCTGGTCTGGTACGCGGTCGTCTTGCGCCAGGTGGCCAGTCCGAAAATGCTGCAGACATTGAGGATGTGAGCTTCGTCGGCCGCCAACAGCATCGGCAGCAATTCGTGGACAAGCTGAATCGGCGCCATCAGGTTGACGGCCATGATCCGATTCCACTGCTGGCCGGTCATGCGATGGGTTTGCCCGTAGTAAGTGGTGCCGGCGTTGTTGACGAGGATGTTGAGCCCTTTCCATGCATTGCGCAGTTGTTCGACGGCGCTACTGATCTGCGAAGGGTCGGCAAGGTCGCAGGCGGCGGTGATCACGTTGACGCCGAGGCTCCGCGCCTCCTGCGCGACCGTCGCCAGAGCGTCTGCCTGGATGTCGATGAGAAATAAGTCCGTACCTTCTTTGGCCAATCCCAGAGCGATGGCGCGACCGATACCCGACGCCGCGCCGGTCACCATCGCTTTCTTGCCGCGAATGATGCGCATTCAGACCAAACCGCTGTCCAGGCTCCTTGCGATCGAAAGAGCGGCGGAATCGCCATTTTAAGAAATCGCAAGCCGGTCATAAGACCATTTGCCAACCGGCGAATCAAGGCAAGCGAGCGTGGCGCGCCGCCTGTTCGCTCGGGTTTACACGCCATGCCGCGGAGCCTAATCGTTTGGACTGAATGGTGTCGATGATTGGATTGTCAAAAGGCGGCTGCGTTGTTGTCGGCCTGAGTTTGCTCGCCGGTGCCCCGCCTGTTTGTTCGCAGGATGGCGGCGTCGGAGCGGCGCTTGACGCTCTAGTCGCGGCCTATCCCGCCGCGCTGGCCGGGCATGATGGCAAGGTGCTGCGGTGGCGCGATGGAACGGTTATGCCAGTTTCCGGCGACACCGGTGCCAGGACGCTGCCCGAGCTTCTCCATCGCGCTTCGGTCATCGATCAGTTCCGCTTTCCTTATCCGCGCGGTTCGTTTGATCGGTCGTCAGCCACCGACGGCGATCCGGGGCGGCTTCGCAATAGGGCGTTCTTCACCAAAATGTATGGCGATTGCCGCAGGGGTGAGGTTGTTGGGAAGCTCGTCTCTGTTACGTGGCTGCCAAAAACCTGGGGCGGATCGATTCGCGTCACGTCCGTGAACGGGGTTAGCGAACGTCTGCGCGCTATTTCGTCCGAGATCGACGCACTGCCGGAAAAAATCAAACGCGCCGCATATCCAATCGCCGACGCCTACAACTGTCGAAACGTGGCGGACACCGGCCTACCAAGCCCGCACGGTTACGGGATTGCCATCGATCTCAATATTTCGGTTTCAGATTATTGGTATTGGCGCCGCGCCGGCGCGGCCGTTTATCGCAACCGAATACCCGAGGAGATCGTCGCGATCTTCGAAAAGCATGGCTTCATTTGGGGCGGGAAGTGGCACCACTTCGATACGATGCATTTCGAGTATCGGCCCGAGCTGCTTGGCACTAACGGCTGGGCCAGCGACGCGCTTCGATAAATTTGTGCCGTCCACGCCTCGGAACAATTGAACCGATCGGTGCGAGATCTATTGACGGCGCAGTGATCCGCAAACTTCCTCCGGGCGTACCCTACGCAAAACGGGGAAAGGACCGGGATTTTGGCGCTGCCGTCTGCTGCACACGCGTCTGCAGAAACGCCTTTTGCGCACCGAGAATTTCGAAGATCGCTTTCTTGTCCTTGGCGGACAAAACAGAAAAGAATTCGGTTATCCAGTTCTCGTTTGCCTTTGCCGCGGCGCGGAACGCTCTTCTGCCTTTGGGCGTGAGCCGCACGCGAAGCGCGCGGCGACTGCGCGGGTCGGCGGAGCGCTCGACCAGGCCTTCAGCCTCTAATTCGTCGGTCAGGCCGGTGATGTTGCCGGTCGTGACCATGAGACGATTGGAAATTTCGCCCATTCGTAGGCCGGTACTGTTCGCGTCCAGTTGAGCCATCAGGTCGAAACGCGACAGGCTCATGTTGAAAGACGCGCGCAGTCGCCGGCGCGCTTCGTTGGTGACCAGCTTGTGTACCGCCATCATCCGCAGCCAGAGCCGCAAGTCGCCATGGTCGCTTGCGGCGCCCCGGGTCTCGAAATCGTCGACGGGCAGATTGAGGCCGCCGTTGTTGCGCGCGAGGACCATAGTCAGTGTCCCCATACTTCCCGGGCAACATCGACAACCAGCTGTAACTTCGCTCTCGCATCCGCTTGGGTGAGCGGGCTGCCAGTCAGATTCGTCGCGAATCCGCATTGCGGGCTTATGCCAAGCTGATCGAGCGCGGCGAACCGGGCAGCTTCATCGATCCGCTTCAAAAGCGCTTGTTTGTCCTCCAAGGCTGCCGTTTTACTACTGACGAGACCCAACACGACCCACTTGTCTTGCGGCAGGAAGCGCAGCGGCGAGAAGTCTCCCGCCCGCGGCGAATCGTATTCCATGAAAAAAACATCGATGCCCGGAATGTTGAAAATACGCTCTGCGACCCGCAGGTAGCCCCCCGACGCAAGCCAGCGACCGCGGTAGTTTCCGCGGCACAGATGCATGCCGATGGTCATGTCCGGCGGTTTCTCACGCACCGCGGACGCAATGGTGTCGATATAGACGTCAATCAGGCGCTCCGGATCTTCGCCTAGGCTTCGGATCTGGTCATTGACGCGCGGGTCTTCCATCATCGCCAGGGGCACTTCGTCCAGCTGAACGAAGGTGCAGCCGAGCGCGTGCAGATCAGCAAGCTCCTCGCGGTAAACCGCCGCGAGGTCCGCAAAGTACTCGGTGATATCGGGATAGGCGGTCTGATCGACGCGCTCGCGGCCGCCGAGGAAATTCACATAGGGCGGAGCTGGCATAGTCACCTTGACAGTGCGATCCGTCAGGGCCCTGACGAATCTAAACTCGTCCGTGGTGATGCCCTTGCTGCGCTTAAGCTTGCCGGCGGCGTAGGGACCATAGGCTTGAACGCTGTCTCCGGCGTCGTTCGAGAACGTGAACGGCGTGATTTTCACCGTCATCCCGGCGACGCTCTTAACGAAATGACTGAAGAACGCTCCGCGCCGAAATTCGCCGTCGGTCACGGCTTGCAAGCCGATGTTTTCCTGGAATTGGACGATGTCGCGGATTGCCCGATCCTCGATCTCGCGCAACTCACCCTGGCTGATTTCACCATTACGAAGCTGATGACGCGCCGCGATCAGGTCCTGCGGCCGCAACAGGCTGCCGACGTGATCAGCATGAAAAGGTGGTTTGCCGTTCATAGGCTCCTCACATGCGCGTTTGACTCCATAACATCTTAGATATAAACATTTTAGTTGTAAATGATTGCCCGGAGCTGCGGAACACGGCGGTGCTGGACGAAAGTGCCTACCCGGACGACTTCGCTCGCCGCGGCCTTCCGCCTGCGGAGCTGTGGCCGGTCATCGATCAAGAGGCTTTGGCGCGGCTCAACTATCCGAAGCGGGTGAATGCCGCCGTCGAGCTGCTCGATCGTGCCGTGACGCAAGGTCTCGGGCCGCGGCCGTGCGTGCGATCTCCGCAAGCGACGTGGACCTATTCCGAGCTTCTCGAAAATGCCAACCGCATTGCCGGCGTCCTGGTCAACGATATGGGACTTGTTCCCGGCAACCGTGTGCTGTTGCGTTCGGCGAACAATCCGATGCTCGCAGCCTGCTGGTTTGCCGTCCTCAAGGCGGGCGGCATCGCGGTCACTACGATGCCGCTACTGCGCTCACGCGAGCTTGCCCAAATCTGCAACAAGACCGAAGCGCAGCTGGCGCTGTGTGACGCGCGACTCGCCGGCGAACTGGAAGCGACCCGGCCTCAGTGTCCGTCGCTCGGGCAGGTCCGATATTTCAATTCAGATGCCGCCGACGGTTTGGAGCGGCTGATGCAAAGCGGGAACGACACCTTCACCAACGTCGTACCCTCGCACGACGACGTCGCTTTGATTGCATTCACCTCCGGCACGACCGGTCCGGCGAAAGCCACCCTGCATTTCCATCGTGATGTGCTCGCCATCTGCGACACCTATCCGGCGGAAACGCTGCGGTCGGGACCGGATGATATTTTTACCGGAAGCGCGCCCGTTGGCTTCACTTACGGCCTGGGTTCGCTGCTGCTGTTTCCGATGCGCCGCGGCAGCTCCACCGTGCTGCTCGAACAGGCCAACCCGGAAATCATGCTGCAAACCGTGCAGCATTTCGGCGTGACGACATTGTTGATCGGTCCAACCATGTATCGCGGCATGTCGGTCCATACCGCGCGATTCGATCTCTCCACGCTGCACACCTGCTGCTCGGCCGGCGAGCATTTGCCGGTCGCAGTCTACGACGAGTGGCTACGGCGGACCGGTATTCGCATCCTCGATTTCATGGGCTCGACGGAAATGCTGCACGCTTTCATCGGCGTCCCGCGCGATGACATTCGTGCTGGTTCGACAGGCATCGCCTTGCCGGGCTATCAGGTCACAGTGGTCGACGAGGCGATGAATCCATTGCCGCCCGGAGCGGTCGGGCGGATGGCCGTGCGCGGCCCGATCGGCTGCCGCTACCTCAACGATCCGGATCGGCAGAAGGCTTACGTTGTTAACGGATGGAATCTGACCGGCGACGCCTTTCACGCCGATGCGGACGGGTTCTTTTGGTATCACTCGCGCACCGACGACATGATCGTCAGCGCCGGCTACAACATTTCGGGGCAGGAAGTTGAGGAAGTCCTGCTGGAGCACGCCAGCGTCAGCGAGTGCGCCGTTGTCGGCGTTGCCGATGCCGCGCGCGGGCAAATCGTCAAGGCTTTTGTGGTGCTGCGCGACGCACAACAAGCGAGTGACGAGCTGTCACGCACGCTGCAGGACTTGGTGAAGCAATCGATCGCTCCGTACAAATATCCGCGTGCCATCGAATTTGTCGGGGAGTTGCCGAAGACGCAAACCGGCAAGATCAATCGCGTGGTGCTTCGGGCGCGCGGATAACGCATACAGCTCGGCACTTATCGCGTTCGGCGACGCAGCGGATAGTCGCCCATCTCGTAGACGTTGACCGTGGCGCCTTCGTGACCACGTCAGCGGAAAAAATACCACGCTAAGCCGAGCGCGACGAGGAGGGAGGCCGTCGAATAAAAGATAACTTCGAAGGAATGCGGAGGGGCATGATTCGACACTGAAGGACCGTGCGCGCTTTCGGGACCAATTGATAGCTGGCGCTCACTTTTAACCAGAATGGACGCGCGAACCGCGGTTTATGACGCAATGGCCCGCAGCGTCTTGAAACGAACACATCCATGGCCCATATAGCGTCCAATAGCCCGTTCGGCTCCGGCGAGCCGCGTGTGCGGATTACCGTCAAACGGTATCTTGCTCGCCTTTTTCATTTTCATTGGCACCTAGATCGCGCGGGGTGTCTTACTTCACCCGCAAAACGCCGGCCGAAGCGCATTGCGCACGGCCGCTAGCGCGCAACCAGAAAGCTCATTCATTGACCTCCTTCCATGGCTTCGGCCTTAACGAAGCAATCACACGTGCAATCGCAGAAGAGAATTACGCCAACCCAACTCCGATCCAAAAGCAGACAATCCCGATTGTCATGTCGGGCCGCGATGTAATCGGCATCGCACAGACCGGAACCGGTAAAACCGCCGCCTTCGCGTTGCCCATCCTGCATCAACTCGCCGCGAATCCGCGGCCGTCCGAGCGCAAAAGCTGCCGCGTTTTGGTACTCAGCCCAACGCGCGAGTTGTCCGGTCAAATCCTGGAAAGCTTCCGCGCTTATGGCCGTCATCTGCGCATCCGAAGCGCGCTGGCGATTGGCGGCGTGCCAATGGGCGGACAGGTGCGCGCGTTGCAAAACGGCGTGGATGTTCTCGTCGCTACGCCGGGGCGCCTGCTCGATCTCGTCAAGAGTAATGCTCTCCGCCTGAGCGGTGTCGAATACCTCGTGCTCGACGAAGCCGACCGAATGCTCGACATGGGCTTTATTCACGACATCCGCAAAATCGTTGCCAAGCTTCCGGCGAAGCGACAGACGCTGTTGTTCTCGGCGACCATGCCCGGCGCCATTGCCGAACTCGCGAAGCAGTTATTGCGGGACCCGATCAACGTCGCTGTCACGGCGGTTGGCTCGACAGTTGATCGCGTCGAGCAGCGCATCATCCACGTCGATCGCGGCGCGAAGCAAACTGCGCTGGTCGACGTCTTGAAGCGCGAGCCGATCGACCGTGCGCTGATTTTCACGCGAACTAAGCATGGCGCCGACAAAGTCGTGCGAGGCTTGATCAAGGCCGGCGTGGCGGCCCAGGCGATTCATGGCAATAAGTCGCAGAACCAGCGCGAGCGCGTGCTGGCGGCATTTCGCAGGGGCGAGGTCAAAACCCTCGTTGCCACCGATATCGCGGCGCGCGGCATCGATGTGGACGGCATCAGCCACGTGGTGAATTTCGATCTGCCCAATGTCCCGGAAACCTACGTCCACCGCATCGGCCGCACCGCTCGTGCCGGGGCCGCCGGGATCGCAATCTCACTTTGCGACGCCGAAGAGGTCGCGCTGCTGCGCGACATTGAGAAGCTGATCCGCAAGTCTATTCCGGCGACCGGCACAAGCGCCCGAGCGGTTCGGACCGAGTCCTCGAACACGAGGCATCATGCCGGTCAGCGGTCTTCTCATGGCTCGGCCCAACGGAGAAATCATCAGGGCGGCGAGACCGCGCGTGCCCATAGGCATCGGGCACAAAGCGAGGCATCCTCTGATGGGATTGCCTCCGTGGCGTTCCTGCGTAGCAGCACTAAAACAGCCCGCTAAGAGTTCGGCGCTTAACCGCGTTCGACCAATCATCCAAAAGGAGCACGCCATGGCGAAGGAAGAACTCCTGCAATTTGAGGGCCTCGTGATCGAGATACTGCCCGATGCCCGCTATCGCATTCAGCTCGATGCCGGGCACGAAGTCGTGGCCTACACCGCGGGAAGGATGAAAAAGAACAGGATTAAAACCCTCGCCGGTGATAGAGTGACGGTGGAAATCTCGCCCTACGATCTGGAGAAAGGGCGACTGATTTTCCGCCACAAGGACGAGCGGGCCGGCTCGGTCAGCCGTCCGGCGCAGCGCAATCAGTTCCGGCGGCGGTGATGAGCGATGCTCAATGAGCTCGCCAATAACGATAATGATGTTACGCCACAGCGAGGCAAGACCATGCGAATATTCATTTTCAAGTCCGATGCAAGGCCGGACCTGCGTGCGTTCGGCGGTGATTTGACGGGCAGCCGGCTGCCGAAACAGTTCAGTCCATGGCATGCGATCGGCGCCGTTGCGCCCGACCGAGATCCTCCGCACGATCTATCCCGTGAAGTGATCGAAACGGCCATCAACGACCACGGTTTTCAGCTCTGGCGCATGAGCAAGAAGGATTAAGCCCAGGTGGACTTAACCAAGTCCGACTCAACTATATTCGGTGGAACGGCATGCAGAACACTGCGGAAGGAATGTTTCCGATGACGAACCTCGCGCACAAGTTCAAGGTCGGGCAGATCGTCGATCTCATCCCATCGATGTCGCGATCGGCAGCAAGGGGACACTATGAAATCGTGAGCCTGCGGCCGACTGACGGTGAAAGCCCGCAATATCGGATCAAGAGCAGAAGCGAAGCTCACGAGCGTGTGGTTGCGGAGACTGACCTGATACTGTCGGCGCATCTGAAGTTCGATTGATTGAGAATTGCGATGGGTGCTGGCGAGGTTCGGCGCCACGCTCGAACCCGCGAAGGCACCGGCAGGAGACGATAATGTTCAAGATTCTCGAGCTCAAAGGGGCGGATGCAGCCGGTGCGGTGCAGGTCGGTCGCGGATATTCCACCCGCGAGGAAGCCATGGTCGCGGTCAAGACCCATCTGAAGACCTTCAAGGCGTCCGGACGCAATCCGGAGGGAAACTATTGGTGGGCGCGTGACGCCGAAGGCTTACGAAAATGCTGGATTTCCAGCATCGAGTGAAAAGGGATGATGCGGGAGCTGTGCTCAATTTCCCGAACCAAAGCCGAGTTTTCGATACGACCCGACGCGCCGTGCGGTTCTGGGGTCATGATAGCGCGATGGAGTGGTCGTTCTTTGTAACCGAAGACGCGCTGATGCGGTTGCAGCCGAAAATGGCGCGCGATGAAGCGAGCTTGCTTCTCGCGTTTGATGCCAATCGGGCGGCGATCTACGCAGCGGCCACAAAAGCGTATAAGCGGGGGCGAAGAGGATCCTATGAGCTTTTGGCGGCGGATTTTTGATGTCGCGCGGCTGTAACGGCAGTCCGGCGGCGCCGATGGCCGCTAGCTTTCGCCTGACAGCCGCTTGAAATCAGCAATAACAGCGGCGATCAGCTTTTGTCGGCGCGGGTCCTGCGCAGTGATTGTCGCCGCAAAGAGGTTGAGCAGGTAGCGGGCTTTTTCGGCAGCCTCATGCCAATTCGCCGCCGGCGCCGCCAGCAAGTGGGTTTCCAATTCATCTTGCCGAAGGCGCAATGCCTTCTCGTTCGCCTCAACTTCCGCCAGCAACCGGCGAAGATCGGTAGCCTTCTGGGCAGCCATCCCGCGACGCTGGTCGAGGTCGATGGTCCTGTCTGTCATGATCGTGCATCGTGACGCGCGAGGGGATAGTCGGCGCTGTCGTACAAACGGCGGATCTCGTCGCTGCCGTATCTCTGCTCATCGACTTCGAGGAACGCGCCCACGAGAGATGCCGGCGGCATGTCCTCGATGGCGAAACGGATGGCGTGCGCAGCTCGCGCAAATCGTTTGTACCCGAACGACTGACGCCGCGGCAGACGCCTTCGCGTCGGAAACAACTCCGCCGTAGCGTCGTAATCAAATTCAGCCATCGGTCGGCACCTCGCGAATCCCGTGAATTACGAATAAGCACCATCCGAATGAATCAACATCATTCAGAACGCGCACACGAATATAAGCTCAAAGTGCACCGTTTCCAGCCTAGCTGCGACATTCGTCTCGAAATCGAAAGAACCGAGCGATATTTTCGTCTATTCGTCTCGTTTGGCGCTGTGGACGGGCAAGATCGGGCCATATAGGGTGCATGATATCGGCAAAGGCGCGCGATTCAACTTTGTAAGTTAAACAGCGACGCTGCTTTCCGCCGGTGGCGTAGCACAAAAAAGACGCGTTCCTGTGCAAAGATGCTGCTGTGCTCGATGCGCCCGCGTTCTTCGTAGCCGCACGATCTAAACCGTCCTGATACGAAAGAGGTGGTTGGCCAGCCTCACCGAGGAAATTCATGCGGCTGTCGCGAACTGCCTGCGGAGATCGCGATCGAATTCTTCCGCCAACGCACGAGAAACCGATGATGGCAGTTGCTGCGTCCGTTATTCGGCCATGGAGAGAGTTTTGAGCGACAGACCGAACGGTGGCGCGGGGGCCCGTGTGATCGACACCCGAGTCCTGACACAGAACCTAGCGCGCTACCGCGAACCGAGTCATGGACGCAGCGTCGTCGAGATTCTGATTACGGTCGTGCCGTTCGCACTTCTTTGGCTACTGATGTTGTGGTCACTCCACATCGGATACGGGCTTTATTTGTTGCTTGCCGTTCCTGCTGCGGGTTTTCTTGTCCGCTTATTCATGATCCAGCACGATTGTGGCCACGGCTCGTTCTTTCGCCAACGACCGGTGAACGACTGGGTCGGCCGGGTGATCGGCGTTTTCACCCTGACGCCTTACGACTTCTGGCGGCGTGCCCACGGCATCCATCACGCGACATCGGGCAATCTCGATCTTCGCGGCACCGGCGACATCGACACCCTCACCGTGCGCGAATATCTGACGCTGTCGCGCTGGCGCCGCCTTATTTATCGCCTGTACCGCCATCCGGTCATCATGTTTGGGGTCGGGCCGGCCTATCTGTTTATGCTCCGCCAGCGCCTTCCGATTGGGCAGGCGCGGGAAGGCTGGGTACCCTGGGTGAGCACCATGGCGACCAACGGTGCGATCGCGCTTGTCGTTGCCGCCATGGTCTGGTGGGTCGGCGTCCGGCCGTTTCTGCTTGTGCATCTGCCGATTACCGTCCTCGGCGGAGCGATGGGGGTGTGGCTGTTCTACGTCCAGCACCAATTCGAGCATACGGACTGGTCTGAAAACGGAAAGTGGAGCTTTCCCAATGCGGCGCTCTACGGCAGTTCCCACTATGATTTGCCGGCGGTGCTGCGCTGGTTCACCGCCAACATCGGCGTTCACCATGTTCACCACCTATGCAGCCGGATTCCGTTTTACCGGTTGCCGCTTGCTCTTCGCCAAAACCCCGATCTCGTTAACGTCGGCCGACTTACGCTGGTGCAGAGTCTCGCCTGCGTGAGCCTGGTGCTCTGGGACGAAACGGCGCACCGGCTCATTTCGTTTCGCGAACTGCGCGCGCGCCTTCGTGCCAGCCCGCTTGCCTTGCAAAGGCCACTCTTTTCCCGTAGTTAGTGACAATCGACTTTTGGCCGGACAATCGGGCCGTTTCGCCTTCGCTGAATGCCAGGCGCACCGTTCAGACCCTCCAAACATCGACGAACCGAGTCCAAGGCGCGCAGTTGCGCGTCTATTGGCTCAAGTGCACCAGGATCAGCGAAAGGATATCTCCATGAATACGGGCACCGTAAAGTTTTACAATGACCAAAAAGGCTTCGGCTTCATTCAGCCGGATGACGGCGGCAAGGACGTTTTCGTCCACGCCACCGCGCTAGAGCGTGCTGGAATGCGCGGACTGGTCGAAGGCCAGAAGGTTTCCTTCGATACCCAGGAAGACCGCCGCACTGGCAAGATCGGCGTCGGCAACATTCAGGCGGTATAACGCCAGCGAGCGATGAAATGAAAACCGCCCCAATCGGGCGGTTTTTTTATTGGCCGTGACGCGCAGCCGCCGCAGCACTCAAGTTTTCGTACCATTTTGCAATGTTGTGCGATAATGTCTTTGCCATGTTCGATCATGCCGACTTTTCCGTTGTCGTAAAGAACAGAGCAGCCGCTCCAAAATCATGGAAATGGGAGATCTATCGCGCTGGCCGAACCAGTCCGATTGAGCGCTCCGAGGCTTGTTTCGAGACCATGACGGAAGCCAATCGCGCCGGAAAAGTAGCGCTGAGATTGCTGTTGAGCGAGTATCCTGAGTAAAGCGAGCGCAAGCCGGCCGGTTCGACCGATGATGGTGTTGTGGCGAATTACTTTGTGAACGAGCGGAGCGGCCGAGCCGCAAAAGGAAATTGGCGCGCCCGAAGAGATTTCGAACTCCTGACCCCCAGATTCGTAGTCTGGTGCTCTATCCAGCTGAGCTACGGGCGCGGTGCGCCGCGCGGAAAAATGGCCGCCTGCGGCGCGGGCCATAGCTATAGGCTTCGCCGCCCATTGGCAAGCGCGCGGCGCACGCACAACTGAAGACCAAGTCACCGCGCTGGCGTGCTATAAGCTGCGGTTAGGTATAGCGAATAGGACGGAATAGAGCCGTGTGGCGACCCCCACAGCGAATCCGATACGAAGCCACGGCCGGACGCGTACCGTCGGCGGCGGAAGCAGCGGCCTCGCGGCTATTTTCGCCGGTCGATATCGGCCCGGTGGCGCTTGCCCAGCGGACCTGGGTTCCCGCTATGGTGCCGTGGCGGGCGACCGAAGAGGGCTACGTCACCGAGGAAGTCATCGAATGGTATGAGCGCTTCGCCCGCGGCATGCCCGGCGCGATTGTCGTCGAGGCGACCGGCATCCGCGACGTACCGAGCGGGCCGCTCCTTCGCATCGGTCATGATCGCTTCCTGCCGGGGCTGCGCCGCCTGGTCGAGACGGTGCGGCGCGCCAGCGGCGGCCGTACCCGCCTTCTCGTTCAGCTGATTGATTTTCTCGCTGTTCGCCGCCGCCCCGAACCGCAGAAATTCTTCGAGCGCTTCCTGGCGATCACCGATCGCCATCGCGCCGCACTCGGTGAGCCGCAATTATCCGACGCCGAAATCCGCGTCCGCTTGAGCGCCATGAGCGAAAACGACCTCGCCGTCGTGCTGGCGCCTGATGAATTGGAAGCGCTGCAATTCGGCTATCGTGAGCGCGTCACCGACATGCACCGCCCGCACATCAAAAACCTTCCGCAGGTTTTGCCGGGTTTGTTTGCTGAGGCTGCCGTTCGCGCGGAGGAGGCCGGTTTCGACGGCGTCGAACTGCACTACGCGCACGCCTATACGATGGCGTCGTTCCTCTCGCGCACCAACACACGGCCGGACGAGTACGGCGGCTCGCCAGAAAACCGCGCCCGATTGCCGCTCGAAGTTCTCGCCGAGATACGCCGCCGGGTCAGCAACAAGCTTGCCGTCGGCGTCCGTTTTCTCGCTGAAGAATGCGTCGAGGGCGGCAACCGCGTCGAGGACGCGATCTATTTCGGCGTCGCCTTCGCGCGGGCTGGCGTGCATTTCATCTCGCTGTCGCGCGGCGGCAAGTTCGATGACGCCAAACAGCCGACCATCGGCGGCGCCGTCTATCCCTACACCGGCCCGAGCGGGTACGAGTGCATGCCGCAGTTCATCTCCGACGAACGCGGACCGTTCGGAAGGAATGCCGCGCCGACCGCGGCGATTCGCAAAGCAGTGCGCGAGATCGGCAGTCAGGTGCCAGTGGTCTGCGCCGGCGGCGTCCATAACTTCGAAATGGCAGAGGATTATTTGGCGCGCGGCGTTTGCGACATCGTCGGCGCGGCGCGCCAATCGCTGGCCGATCCGGATTGGTTTCGCAAAATCCAGCTCGGCTTCGGCCGGGAAGTACGGCTGTGCGAGTACACCAATTACTGCGAGGGCCTCGACCAGAAGCACAAGCCGGTCACCTGCCAGCTCTGGGATAAGCTTCCCTCAGAAGCCGGCGAGCGCCGCACGCCGGACGGCAAGCGCCGCCTGACCGCGCCGGTTTGGCAGCTGCCGGAATAGCGCCATCCCGTCATTGCGAGCTAACGGGTCCGGCCCGAAGTGGTCGGCCCGATGACAAGCTCAGCGAAGCAATCCGATCGCGAATCGAAACTCGATTGCTGCATCTGCCCGCGCTTTCGCATTGTGTTCACGCCGGTTGGTAGCGATAAAGCGTCATCTCGTCATCCCACCGAAGTTCAGATATGCGGTTCGCGACAGGGGTCGAATGGGACCAGGAGCCAAGGGCAACAGCGCATGAATGATGCCAACACCATCGATCTGTCGAAGATCCTGGATCGCCCCAAGCTCTCGAACTTCCAGGTGTTGATCCTCTGTCTGTCCGCTTTGGTCATTGTGTTCGACGGATTTGATGCACAGGCGATGGGCTATGTCGCCCCGGCCCTGATCAAGACGTTCAACGTGCCGCGTTCGGAACTCGGCCCGGCGTTCAGCGCCGGCCTGTTTGGTCTCTTCATCGGCTCGCTGGTCATCAGCCCGGTCGCCGACCGCCTCGGCCGAAAGATTGCCGTGCTCGGTGCGGTGGTGCTGTTTGGCGTCTGCTCGTTGATGACCATGACGGCCGGGTCGCTGAATGAGGTTCTGATCTGGCGCTTCCTCACGGGGCTCGGGCTTGGCGGCGCGATCCCGACGACCTTGACCGTAGTGTCGGATTTTTCGCCGCGGCGATTGCGCGGCGCTTTGGCGATGCTGGTTGCGCTAGCCAATACCATCGGCTCGTCGCTGGGCGCCTTTCTGTCCGGCGCGCTGATCCCGGTCTTCGGCTGGCCGTCGGTATTTCTGGTCGGCGGCGTGCTGCCGCTGATCCTTGCCGTGGTGCTGCTGATCTTCCTGCCGGAATCGCCGCGCTGGCTGCTGCTGCAGCCACGTTCCAAGGCGCGGCTCGTTCCCATTGTACGCAAGCTCGATCCCGAACTTGTATTGACTGACAATACCGCTTTCGCGATGTCCGAAACGCCGCTGCCCGGGCGTGCCGATGCGGCATCTGTTCGCCGAAGGCCGGACCCTCACCACACTTCTGATCTGGTGCGCCTTCGTCGTCGGCTATCTTGATCTTTATTTCATGACCAGCTGGCTGCCGACCCTGATCACGTCCGCCGGCAAATCGCTGCAGCAAGGGGTGGCGGCGCCGGCGTTGCTGCAGATCGGCGGCCTGATCGGCGGCGTTTCGCTGGCGCGGCTGGTCGATCGTTATGGCAGCCGCATGTTGTGTGTGACCTTTGCCGGGTGCGCGCTGTTCATTGTGGTGACCGGTGCCGTGAGCGGCGACGTCACGCTGCTGCTGGCGTCGGTGTTCTGCGCCGGCTTCTTTCTGATCTCGTCGCTGGTCGGCACGGTCGGCTTCACCGCGGCCTACTATCCGACCGCCATCCGCTCGACCGGAGTTGGGTGGGGCATGGGCGTCGGGCGTGTCGGAGCGATCATCGGTCCGCTCGCCGCCGGCGCACTGATCGCGCTCGATTGGACGACCCCGGCGCTGTTCTACGCCGCTGGGGCGGTGACGCTGATCGGCGCTGTCGCGACACTGTTGATGCCGCGCGGCCGCGCCGCGGAACGCATCGCCTTTCACGCCGCCGAATAGGTTGCTACCAGCCAGCGCCCGTCACCGCTGCTTCGGGATTGTCCTCACGCCAGTTCGCGGCGATGAAGCGCCGCCCGGTGACGCCATTGGATTTCGTGCCCGCCAGATAGAGCAACGGCGGCACAATGATCGCGGGGTCGAGCAAGGTTGTACGCAAGTGATCGGGAAAGCCCGCCGGTATCATTCCCGTCAGTGTCGCGCCGCCGGGAAGGAGTGCGTTGACGGTGACACCCGTCTCGGCGAGGTCCTGCGCCCAGATGATGGTCTCGGATTCCAGCGCCGCCTTGGAGGGCCCGTAAGGTGAGAAGCCACGCCGCCGCATCGTCTCCGCGTTCATCGAGACGTTGACGATCCGGCCCCATCCCGCGGCTAGCATCGGCGGTACGGCGGCACGGGCCATCAGGAACGGACCGACGACATTGGTGTCGATCACTAGCCGCCAGGTATCAGGTGCCGCTTCCCAGAACCGCGTCGGCTCGGTCATGAAATTCTCGCTGACGTATTTCATGCCGCGCCCGGCATTGTTGACCAAAACGTCGAGGCGGCCGAAGCGCTCGAGCGCCGTCGCCACGACGCGCGCGCAGTCTTCCTCCTTGGTTACGTCGGCCAGTGTCGGCAATACGCGGTCCGGTGCGCCGGCGTTGGCAGCCTCGGCGGCGACGCGCTCGACCTCGCTGCGTTCGCGCGCTGCGGTCGTCACCACCGCGGCGCCGGCTCGCGCAAGCCCGAGTGTCATGGCGCGGCCGAGGCCGCGCCCGCCGCCGGTGACGATCGCGACGCGTCCCGCGAGCTTATTTTCTTCGCTCACGACTAACTACGCCGCCAACAGGCGTTTTACGTCCGGCCAGCTCTGCGTGCCGAATGTCTTGAGATCGTTGGTGAGATCCGGCGGGCACGTGTCGAGCAGCGCCGGCTTGAAGCTCGGGCGCGCTTTTATCCGCTCGAACCAGTCCGTCAGGTGCGGCCGCGTGCCGAGCCACATTTCCGACATGCCCAGCATGTCGAGCCGGTTCACATACGGCGTCATGCCGATGTCGGCGAGTGAGTAGGTATTGCCGGCCAGCCAGGGCTGGCCCGCCAGCGTGTCCTCCATTTTCTGCAGGTAGCTGTCGTACAGCCGAAACGTCCGGTCGATGCGCGACGCCGCCATACCCTCACGCACGATTTCCTTTTTGCGCGCGTGCCAATCCGCCGTCACCGAAATCGGCGGCGTGCTGTCGAGAAATTGCGCCAATTTTTCCGGCGACAAACGCCTGATGATGTGCCGGTGACAGCTCGCGAAGGTGATCTCGCCGCAGGCGGGATGCAGAAACTCGTCGACCGCTTTGGTCCATAACCGCATCGCCGCGCGATGCTCGGGGTCGGCGGGTTTCAGCGGCGGGTCGGGAAAGCACTCGTCCAGGTATTCGCAGATAACGGTCGATTCGATGATGACTTTACCGTCGTGGACCAGCGTCGGCACCACGGCTTTGGGGTTGAGTTTGGTGTACGCCGGATCGAACTGATCGCCGCGCAGAATGTCGACATAGACGCCCTGCCAAGGCAGCGTTTTTTCGGCAAGCGCAACGCGGACTTTGGCAGCGCACACCGATGATCCGTGATGGTAGAGCGTGATCACTACAGTTTCTCCTCCCGCGTCCAGCAAACCGCATGGCAGCAATCGCGCCTGCGACTTGCGACAGACTAAGCGGCATCTTAGGGTTCCGCCGCCACTGTAACAACAACGCGAATAGCAAGTCGGGAGGTCATCGAATGGATGCGCGGAACCGGGCGGACCAGTTGCGCGAAGCGAGCAATCCACTGTTCAGCGACCGCAAGCTGAAGCTCGGCACCTTCTGCAGCAATCTATCCGGCGGCGCCACGATGTCGTCGATCGACGGTATCTTGCAGGCCCATTGGCCAAGCACTGAGTCCATCGCGCGAATGGCGGACGAGATGCAGCTCGAAGCCGTCGTTCCGGTCGGGCGGTGGAAGGGCTTCGGCGGCAGCACCAACTTCAACGGCGAAGGCTTCGAGTGCTTCACCTGGGCCGCCGCCATGGGCGCTTTGACCAAA
Organism: uncultured Alphaproteobacteria bacterium; assembly: GCA_963831165.1. Classification (GTDB taxonomy): domain Bacteria; phylum Pseudomonadota; class Alphaproteobacteria; order Rhizobiales; family Xanthobacteraceae; genus BOG-931. The sequence continues at coordinate 394,517 of CAWHPC010000018.1, read as the reverse complement.
CATCCGGCGGTGTTCGCCACCTCGCACGTGCCAACCATGCACCCGGTCATGGCCGCCAAGCAGGGCGCCACCATCGATCACATCAGCGGCGGCCGCTTCACTTTGAATGTCGTGACCGGATGGTACCGCCCGGAAATCGAAATGTTCGGCGCGCCGCTCCTTGAGCACGATACCCGCTACGACATGGCGATCGAGTGGATCGAGATCATCAAACGGTTGTGGACCAGCGAGGAGGAGTTCGATTTCGAAGGCAAGTTCTACAAAGTCAAAGGCGCCATCCTCGCGCCGAAGCCGCTGCAGAAGCCGCATCCGGCGGTCATGAGCGCAGGCGTTTCGCCCAAGGGTAAGCAGTTCGCCGCGCGCCACGCGGACGTCAATTTCGTCAATCTCGAGGCGCACGATCTCGACAGCATGCGGGCGCGGGTCGAAGCGTCGCGCAAGACGGCGTGGGACGAATGCAAACGCGAAATCCAGGTCTGGACCAACGCCTACATTTTTCAGGACGATACCGAGGCCGATGCGCGGGCGTTCTACAAGGAGTGCGTATTCGAGAAAGGCGACTGGGAGGGCGTAGAGAATCTGGTCAACACCATGGGGATCAATTCGCAGTCGATCCCGGCGCCGATACTGCAGACCCTGAAGGAACATTTCATCGCCGGCTGGGTCGGCTATCCGCTGATCGGCACCAAGGAGCAGGTGGTCGATGGACTTTCGGTGCTGCAACGCGCCGGCTTCGACGGCATCGTGCTCACCTGGCCGCGTTATGTCGAAGACATGAAGCGCTTTAAGGCCGAGACGTTTCCGCTACTGCAACAGGCCGGATTGCGGTGACGCGGAGTGATGCGTGAGCGGCAGCCTACGAGGTGGAAGTGAGATGGCGGCGGCGGCCCGACGAGCGTTTTGTCGATGGGCGTTACAGCCGCGCCCATGAATGGCTGTTCGACGGCGGCGCCAGAGTGCACGCCTCCTCGTCGCCGCACGTGGTGAAATTGCCCTTCTCCGATCCTTCCGGTGTCGATCCGGAGGAAGCTTTCCTGGTGGCGATTTCAAGTTGCCACATGCTGTTCTTTCTGGGCTATGCCGCGAAAAAAGGGTTTGTCGTTGCCGCATACGACGACCGCGCGATCGGCGTCATGGGCAAGGACGGAACGCGAGAGTGGATGGCGAAGGTCACTCTCAATCCCAACGTTGAGTTTGCCGGTGATAAGCGCCCCACCGCCGCTGAGGTCGAGGTGCTCCACCATGAGGCACATGCGGACTGTTACATCGCCAATTCAGTGAAAAGCGAAATTGTTATCGAAGGCCAAGCCCAAGGCTTGCAACCTCGATAATTGCGGAACACTAAGCGGCGGGCAGCGCGTTCTCGGCGGCAAGCTTGCGCACCGCTTTGAGCGTTCCCGCGACCGCCATCAGGTAACCCGCTTCCATCTGGCCGGCGAAATCGTGTTCCGCTGCACTGCCGGGCTCGATTCCCTCAACTTTAAGGTTGAAAGTGAACTTGAGCGCCAGATCGCCATCGCCGTCTTCGATGATTTCGTTGAGGATGGTGCCAAGAACGCGGCCCGAGGTGCGTTCGAACTTGACCATCCGCTCCGGGTGCAGCGTGACCACCTCGGTGATGGTGTCGCCCTTGTCGACGATTTCGCGGACGAACCGGTCTTCGCCCTGCCATTCGACGATCCGGCAGGCGGTGATGACCGGAACGAATGGCAGCGGATTTTCCGCCTTCATCATCAGACCCCGCCACACCAGACTCCGCGTCAGCTTCGGCTCCCGCGGATCGGTGTTGACTTTGATGGTTCGGGATGCGTGCACCATAAACTCACTCCCTTTTATCTCGGTGACTAGCTTTACCCTCGCACAATCTTGAATGGCCTGAACTCTACCTTTGCGCCCTGGCCGAATAAATTTCGCGCGTAGTGCGGATCGAGGCCGGGAATCTTTTCGCGATCGCCGGTGCGCGCGCGATCGTTGAGCAGATCGCCGAACAGCGTAAACAACCCGCCGCCGACTTTGATGCTGTCGATCTTCACGATCGGTCCGCGCTCGCCGGGCGGAGCGCCGACGGCGTTGCGCTCTGCCACGACCTTGCCATCGACCAGCCACTCGGCGCGGTCGTTGGTGCGGTCGTAGGTGATCGCGTAGTGACGCCATTGGCCTTGTGATGTCGGCGCGGCGATCGGCATCAATTCGGTGAAGGCCGGATAAGGATTATCCTTGCTCTGTCCGAACGGCAGCCGCTCGTAGAGCGGCACGATGCAGTTGCCGCTGACGAAAAAGTCGAACACCATGAAAGTCTTAAGATCGATGGTGTTGAAGGCGCCGCAGCCGAGACGAACGTCGCCGCCGTCTACTCCGAATGGATTGGGCTCGGTGCCGAAGGTTTCGACCCGCATGTCGGCCTCGACCGTGAGCAGGCCGCGTTCGCCGGGGCTGAATTCCGCGGTCGAATAGATCAGCGCCTTGACGTTGTCGTGGCCGTCGGGCCGCGTCAGCGTGAAGCGTGGCGCATGGACCGAGAGGGTGCCGCCGCCGCAGGCCACGACGGCAGCCGGATCCCAAAGGTCAGGCGTCGGCAGGTGCCGATACCACTTGTCGTTCGGCCATGCCCCGTCCGACGCGAAGTCGTCGTAGATCCTTGTGTTGGCGTCGTCTGCCGCGACGTTCATCGTGCCCCCCCGTCAGTTTGCGCTCGGCAATCTAGCCGGGATCGGGCCGCGATCAAACGGAGCGCGACGGATCAAGGGCAGAAGTAGTCGATGCGAACCGGTTGATCGAATTTGCCGTGGTGTTTTGCGTCGGCCTCGGCGAAGCGACGACGAACATCCGGCGCCAGGACGGCCGCCTCGGTGTAGCCGTTGAAGCGCATGTTGGCGATCATGCGGCCGGCGAAGGTGTCGAAGTCTGAATAGCTTCGCGCGTCGGTGTAGTGCGATATCTGGTCGGTCGCGAAGTGCGGCTTGGCGAAGTCGGCGAGCCCATGAGCTGCAGCTTTTCGCACCGCGGTCTCGTCATGAAATAATTCCATGATGTAATGATGCGGGCCTTGGGCGAGCGGTTCAGCCACGTAGAGCCGGCCCGAGGGCCGCAACACCCGGCGAGCCTCGGCGAGCGCGCCCTTGAGCTTTGCTTCCGGCACGTGATGGAGCGAGAACACAAACAGCACGAGATCGGCTGACTGGTCAGGCTCGCCGAGCGCATCGGCCGGCGCCTTGACGAGGCGGTAACTGCCGTTGCCATGTGTGGTCCACGCGGTTTCTGCGATGAATGGATCACAGCCCGTGACTCGCGCACCGCGATTGGCGAGGGCGCGCGCCAACTGCCCTTCGCCGCACCCGACGTCAATAATGTGCAGGCCCTCGACCGGCCCAACGATCGCCAGCAGCGCGTCGAGATGCGATTGCTCGCCGAGATCGCGAATGGAAGACTCTGCCATCGTTCGTCCGGCCCCTTGAGACAATGCCGTTTGGATCGATCAGCCTTGAGCGCGGGCCCCGCGACGGGCGCTCAATTCCACCGCGCGATCGGGAATAGTCAGGCGAAGCGTCGCCCCAATCGTGCCCTCGACGAGTCGGATGTCGCCGCCGTGTGCGCGCACCAGCTCCGCGGCAATGGCGAGGCCGAGACCCGTGCCGCCGGTGCGAGTCGAGCCCTGGAACGCTTCAAACAAATGGGCGCGCGCCTTGTCGGAAAAGCCCGGGCCGGTATCGGACACCTCGACCACCACCACCGCGCCCTCGCGCCGGCCGGTGATGCGAATCTGGTCTTGGCCCGGGTCGCGCGCGGCGCGGCTCTCCAGCGCCTGCATGGCGTTACGGGCGAGATTGAGCAGCATGCGAAACAGCTGGTCGTAGTCGGCTTCCACAACAAGGTCACGCTCGACCGCGCTGATCCAGCGGATTGGGGCATCAGCGCCTAAACCCAGCGTTTCGTGCACCTCATCGACGAGCGGCTCGAGTAGGATCGGCTTTCGCTCCGGCGGCGGTTCCTGCAGGCGGCCGTAAGACAGCGTTGATTCGCAGAACGCAATGGCGCGCTCAAGCGCCCGCATCAGCTTGGGTGCAAAACGCTGCACCCCGGGATCGGGCAGGCTCGCCAGCCGGTCGGAGATCAGCTGCGCCGAGCCCAGCAGGTTGCGCAAATCGTGGTTGATTTTCGCTACGGCAAGACCAAGCGCCGCAAGCCGGTTCTTCTGATACAGCATCGAGGCGAGCTCGGTCTGCATACTGGCGAGCTCGCGCTCGGCGATCCCAATCTCGTCGGCGCGCGCCGACGGCGCGATGATGTGAGCGGCGTTCTCCGGATCGGCGCGAAACGCCATCATGTTGGCCGTGATCCGGCGCATCGGGCGCACGAAAGTGTAATGCAGCGTCAGATAAACCAGCGTCGCGGTAATGCCCGAGATCAGTAGTGACAGTAGCAACAGGTCGACCGAATAGCGCAGCAGCGCCTTGCGCAGCGGCGGTTCGTCCATGACGATCTCGATATAGTCGCCGCCCATCGGGGCGGGACCGACGACGCGCATCACGTTTTTGCGCGTGTCGAACATCAACATGAACGCGTCGGTGATCGAATTGAAGGTCATGACGTTACGCATATCGTAGTCATGATTGATCGGCGGCGGCATGTCGCCGACTGCGAGCAGGCGGCGTTGCTTCCCCATCTTCATGGCGACCGCACGCGCGCCGATCGAATCGAGGATCTGCTTGGCCAGGGTGTCGGAGACCATCCCGTTCGGCGCAGCTTCCAGCACGAGGGCAGCGGTATAGGCGCTGGCCAGGCGGTCTCTAAGCCAGTTCACCCGGAAATTGGCGACCGCCGGGACATAGATCAGCACTTCCCCAAGCATCACGAACAGGATCGTGAGGACGAGGAGCTTGCCGGAAAGTCCAAAGCGCGGCGAACGGACCGGCTCCGGCCGCGCGGCGGTTTCATTGCTCATTCAATTGAGCCTCGCTGCGCTATCCAAGCCTATCTACTGTCCAAGCTATCTAATACGACGCAGCCACCGCATGATGCGACGCGTCGGCGGAATCGTCAAACCGTTGGTGAAATAGGTCATGGCGGCGCGTTTTCCCACCTCGGCATAGCTCGGATAGGGAACAATCAGACCGGCCATAGCGCGGATGTTAAGCTTTTCGCTGATCGCCAGCGTCCAGGCGGCAATGGCCTCGCCGGCGTTCGGCCCGACAATGGTCACGCCAAGGATTTCGCCGGCGCGGTCGGTAATAACCTTGATGTGGCCCTCGATCATTCGCTCGACCTGCGCCCGGTCGTTCTCCCGATAGGGCCAGCGGAGTACCCGAATGGCGCCGGAATGTGCGCGCGCCTCCTCCTCGAGCAGGCCGACCTGGGCCAATTCCGGATCGGTATAGGTAACCGACGGGATGATCTCGTGGTTAACACGGACCGGTACCCGGAACAGCGCGTGCCGGACTACCAGGCTCGCGTGATAATCGGCGGTGTGAACATTCCTCGAGCCGCCGGCGGCGTCGCCGACGGCATAAACCGATTTGTTGGTGGTGCGCAGCGATTTGTCGAGGACGATGCCGTGGCTCGCGGTGCGAATACCGGCGGCATCAAGGTTCAGATCCTCCACGTTCGGCTGACGCCCTGCGGTGACCAAAAGATGCGAGCCTTCGATCGTCTCCACGCTGCCGTTGCTGCCAAGGACGACCTGCACCTTCGCCAGCGCGCGGCTGACTTTGGCGATCTCCACACCGGTTCGTAACTTGATGCCCTCGCGCGCGAGTGCGTCCAGCACTACGGCGATGCCTTCGGCGTCGTTGCTTTGCAGCGGCGTCGCAGCTTCGAGCACGGTGACCTCGGAACCGAACCGGCGAAACACCTGAGCCAGTTCGAGGCCGGCGGCGCCCGCACCGATGACGATGAGATGGCGGGGAATTTCGGTGAGATTGAAAACGGTCTCGTCGGTGAGATGCGGGGTGTGGAAGAGACCGGGAATCGCCGGGACGACCGGTACGGAGCCTGTGGCGATCACGAACCGCCGCGCCTTCACCGTAAAGTCGCCGCCGACGACAGTGCGTGGGTCGGTGAAACGGGCGGTGCCTTCGATGACCTGGACACCGAGGCCGGTCATGCGCGCGCGTGCGGCGTTCGGCGCGAGCGTGTCGACGACGTCGCGCATGTGCGCGTTGACCGCGCCGAAATCGACGCTGACGCGCTGCGTCTTGATGCCGAAGCGCTCTCCGCTGCGCAAAGCTGTGGTGCGCTCAGCGGCGGCAATCAGCGCTTGCGCCGGGACACTGCCCCGGTTGATGCTTTCGCCGCCCATGCGGCCTTTTTCGATCAGCACCGTCGGTATGTCGCGCGCGGCCGCAGCCGCGGCGACGGCAAGACCGCCGGGGCCGGCGCCGATCACGCAAATTGCTGGTTTGAGTTCTTGGTTCTCTGGCGCCATCAGCCTGCCGAACTCATCGCAACGCGCGCAAACCTCGCCGGCGAATCTTGAGGCTCGCACATAATACGTAACGGTCTGGAACGTAAGTCGTGGTGCAAATATCCGGGCGCTGCTGGTAATACGGCAAAGCTAAAGGGCCGAAACCTGGGCAGGACGGGGTCTCAGCCTTGTCACACATATGCTATAGCTCCGGCCCCACGAGCAAGTCGCTTGTAGACGCCCGTTAGAGCGTTGGATTGACGGGTGGGGAGGGGTCCCGTATAAGCCGCGCCAATTGCGCGTGCAGCGGAGCAAATCCCGTGAAACGAACATACCAGCCGAGCAAATTGGTGCGTAAGCGCCGGCACGGTTTTCGCGCGCGCATGGCGACGAAAGGCGGCCGCAAGGTGGTCGCGGCGCGGCGTTCGCACGGGCGTAAGCGGCTCAGTGCGTGATCGGGATGCCGGTTCTGCTGTCGTCGTTGAACGGCTGAAACGCCGGAGCGATTTTCGGGCCGTAGGGGGTGGGGCGCGGGTGTCCGGCAGGGCCTTCGTTTTGCAGGCGCGCCGCCGTGCTCAGGACGGGGCGATCCGCGTTGGTTTCACCGTATCGCGACAGGTGGGTGACGCCGTGGAACGTAACCGGGTGCGCCGGCGCTTGCGGGAAATCGTCAGACTGTCGGCGGCGGCCGGCGCTGAAGGCCTATATCCGGGGCACGACTACGTGCTGATCGGCCGCCGGGCCGCACTGGCGGCGCCATTTGGCGAAATGATGCAGGATTTCGGTGCCGCGCTCGGCAGGATTGCCGCCCAAGTCGGCAGGGGAACTGGTGGCGCAAGCCCAGACCCCCTACATGAAGCGGGTTCGCCATCCCGGCCGCCACCGCGGCGCCGTAACCGGAAGTTGCCCGCTACTTCGTCTTCAAAATCGACCGGCTCTTCGCCGCATGAGCGCTGAATGTTTGAACACAAAAACACCATCCTCGCCATCGTGCTGTCGCTCATCGTCGTGGTCGGCTGGCAATATTTCGTCGGCTATCCGCAGATGGAGAAACAGCGCCACGACGCGCTGTTAAAGCAGCAGCAACAGGAGCAGGTTCAGGCCCAGCCGGGGACGGCCCAGCCCGCCAACCCGGCAATGCCGGCGCCCCAAGGCGGCGCCCCCGCGGTGCCCGGCGTAGCCGGAACATCCGGTCAAGGACTTGTGCATTCGCGTGAGACTCTGATCGCGGCGTCCCCGCATGTTGCGATCTCGACGCCGCGGCTGAACGGTAGCATCGATCTTAAGGGCGCGCGCATCGACGATCTCTCGCTCGAGCAATACCGGGAGACTGTCGATCCTCATTCGCCGGCGATTGTGCTGTTCTCGCCATCGGGCGCGCCCGAGGCTTATTACGCGGAGTTTGGCTGGGTGCCCGCTTCAGGCACCACCGAAAAAGTGCCGGGGCCGGATACGGTGTGGACGCAGCAAGGCAGCGGCACGCTCGGCATCGACCATCCAATTACCCTCACCTACGACAACGGCACGGGATTACTGTTCCGCCGCAGCATCGCGGTCGACGACCATTATCTATTCACCATCCGGGACGAAGTGCAGAACAAGAGCGGTGCTGCGGTCACGCTGTTTCCGTACGCGCTCATTTCACGTCACGGCACGCCGAAGACGCTCGGCTACTACATCCTCCATGAGGGTCTGATCGGGGTGATGGGCAGCGAGGGCGAGCAGGAAGCGACCTACAAGAAAATCGCCGAGAAGAAGGAAATGCAGTGGGACGTCACCGACGCCTGGCTCGGCTTCACCGACAAATACTGGGCGTCGGCGCTATTACCGAATACCGACGCCAAGGTGCATGCGCGCTTCTCCGCCAGCGAAGCCGGCGGACAGCCGACCTATCAGACCGATTATCTGCTCGATCCGGTGACCGTCGCATCCGGCGCAACCGGCGCAGCCGATGCTCGATTGTTTGCCGGCGCCAAGGAAGTCTCGGTGGTCGGCGTGAACTTCCCGCTCGCCAGCGCCGGCGGTTACAACCAGGCCCTTCACCTCAACCATTTCGATCTGCTGATCGATTGGGGCTGGTTCTACTTCCTCACCAAGCCGATGTTCCTGGCCCTCGACTACTTCTTCCAGCTGGTCGGCAATTTCGGCATCGCCATCCTGATCGTCACCGTGCTGGTCAAACTCCTGTTCTTCCCGCTCGCCAACAAGTCCTACGCCTCGATGGCGAAGATGAAAGCGGTGCAGCCGGAAATGACCATGATCCGCGAGCGCTTCGCCGACGACAAGATGAAGCAGCAGCAGGCGATGATGGAGCTGTACAAGAAGGAGAAGATCAATCCGGTAGCCGGCTGCCTGCCGATCGCGATCCAGATTCCGGTGTTCTTCTCGCTCTATAAGGTGCTGTTCATCACCATCGAGATGCGGCATGCGCCGTTCTACGGCTGGATTCACGACCTGTCGGCGCAGGACCCGACCAACATCTTCACCCTGTTCGGTCTCATTCCATTTGATCCGACAGTGCTGCCGCTAGTCGGCTCCTTCATGCACCTCGGCATTTGGCCGCTAATCATGGGCGTGACCATGTGGGTGCAGATGAAGCTCAATCCGGCGCCGCCCGATCCGACGCAGCAGATGATCTTCAATTACATGCCGATCATCTTCACCTTCATGCTCGGGAGTTTTCCCGTGGGTTTGGTGATCTACTGGGCCTGGAACAACACGCTCTCGGTCATGCAGCAAAGTGCGATCATGCACCGCAACGGCGCCAAGATCGAACTGTGGGACAATCTCAAACGCACGTTCGTCAAACCAAAGCCGAAGCAGCCGGCGGAGTAGGCTTCCCGCGCCTCGTCGCGGTCGCGCAGCGACGCGCTCCAATGAGATCTTGGCGACCGAAAGAGGCATGCGGTCTTCCCAACGGACTTATCCTATTCGATGGGGTGTGCGTGTTATGTTCGCGTTCGGTGCAGTTCGTACTCGAACATGACCGCGATCGCTGGTTTCGCTTCACGCCAATTCAAAGCCCCCTCGGCCGCGCGCTGGCTGAGCGCCTCGGTATTTCTTTGGAAACGCCCGAGACGAATGCGGTCATCGTCCGTGGCCGCGCGTATTTCAAGGCGGATTCCGCGATCGAAGTCTTGCAACGGCTGCCGCGCCGGTCGTGGACGCGCGTGTTTTTGCTGGTGCCACGGACGTTACGCAACTTCGTCTATGACTGCGTGGCGCAGCGGCGCTATCGCCTGTTCGGCCGCACCGATAGCTGTATGGTGCCGACGCCGGAGATCAGCGCGCGTTTCGCATTCGACGGTGCCGGCGAGACGGCAGCATTCGCCGGCCGTCTGTCGCCGTTTCAGGTTTTGCTCGGCGCCGATTTTGGCCGGTTGCCGGCGGCAGTCCGCCGCGTGCACGCGCTCAGTGGCTCTCTAAAGACCACTGGGCGAGCCAGAGTCTCCGCCGCCACCAGTGTGCTCCCGTGGCTCGTTTGCCGGATCGCGGGCTTGCCATCGCCCGGCCAAGACGTTCCGGTCGACGTCGAATTCCATCCCGACGGCCCTCTGCGGGAATACTGGGAACGCCGGTTCGGGGAACGGCGCTACGCCAGCACGTTGCACGTTGGCAATCGGCGTGCGCCTGGCCTGTTGGTTGAGCACTTCGGCCCGTTTGCTCTTGAATTCCACCTCGAACTGCGGGGGGAAGGGTCTGGGGGAGTTTTTGCTGGTTGCTAACCGGCTGCCGACTATTTGGCGCCCGCTTGCCGCAGCGAGCCCGCCCGCAAATCGAATGTATCGAGAGCGCGGATGGCGAGCGCTTCTTGTTCGACATCGACGTGGCTTTCCCGGTGATCGGCCACGTCATTCACTACAGCGGCTGGCTGTCGGCGGATGCGGCCGAATTGTCATGACGCCGCGTGGACGAGCGCCTTGCCGAAGTTCTTTCCTTGCAGCAAGCCCATGAAAGCGGCCGGGGCGTTTTCCAGACCCTCAGTTATATCTTCGCGATAGCGGATGCGGCCGTCGGCCAGTCCGGCGGAGACGGTTTTGAGAAAATCGACGTAATGATCGGCGACGAATTCGGTGTTGATGAAGCCGCGCAGGGTTAGGCTCCGCGTGAGCACGGCGCGCATGGTCGCGGGAAGGAGATTGGGTCCGGCAGATTGTCCGGTGGCGCTATATTGCGCGATCAGCCCACAGACCGGCACCCGCGCGTAGGTGTTGAGCAAGGGCAGCACCGCTTGCCAAACGGCGCCGCCGACATTTTCGAAATAGACGTCGATGCCTTTGGGGCAGGCCCCGGCAAGCTTCTCGGCAAAGTCCGCCGTTTTGTGGTCGATGGCGGCATCGAAGCGCAATTCGTCGGTGATATATCGGCACTTCTCGGCGCCGCCGGCAATGCCGACCGCACGTGCGCCGGCCATCTTGGCGAGTTGTCCGACGAGTGCACCCACCGGACCGCTCGCGGCGGCGACAACGACTGTCTCGCCGGCTTTCGGTTTGCCGATCACGTATAGTCCAGAATAGGCGGTGAAGCCCGGCATGCCGAGCACACCCAAGCCGGTGGTGATCGGCGCCTGCTTCGGGTCGAGTTTGCGCAGCGCCGGGCCGCTCCAGGTCGCGTGCGTGCGCCAGCCGGTATGCGCGAGGACGATATCGCCGGCGGCGTAAGCCCGGGCGATCGGATGCGATGACTTCGCACACGCTCTCGCCGGTCATCACCTCGCCGATGCCCACGGGCTTGGCGTAGGATTTCGCGTCGTCCATGCGGCCGCGCATGTACGGATCGAGCGACAGATAGAGCACGCGCAGCAATAGGCCGCCCGTCGGCAAGGCCGGCATGGGTACCGTCTCCAGACGGAAATTTTCCGCGCTCGGCGGCCCCTTCGGCCGCGACGCCAGTACGATTTGTTTCACTGCGGGCTCGTTCATGATCTTCTCCCGAGGCATATGCGACCGGATTAGAGTTTTAGCTCACTTTCTCTCACCGCGGGCGTTGCGTGGACGCATGCGATGACTTGCGAGAACTCCTGACCTCCTCCGGCGCCCTTCGATTTCGAGGCTTCTTGTCTCGCCGCGAAGTGGCCGCGGACGACGGAATTGCATTTCGATCCCAGCCGCCCAGCCTGAGCGCCACATTCAGGCAGGCGTCGCGCACTTCGTCGGCAAGCCTGCGATCGTCACTCGCCCTGGCAATAATCATTCCGCCCGCGCACAACGCGGCGATCGACAAAGCCACGGTTCGATCCGGATAATTGTCGCCGGATGAGCCGCGCTGAAGAATATCGACCATCGCTTTGAACACGGTCTGATAGGCCTGTTTTGCTGCCCGGCCGCTGCGGGCCACATCGCTGGGCAAGGCGACCATGGGACAGGAATTTTCGACGTCCTCAAAATGTTGGCGAGACAGGTAAGCGCGAACGATCTGTGCCCCAATGTCCGCTGCCGCAGGATCGACCTCCACGCCCTCCCAATTGTTCTTCCAGTGCGGGTCGGTGAAAAAACATCCCAAGGTTTCGGCATAGAGATCGCTCTTACTCTCGAAGTGACGGTAAAAGCCGCCATGCGTCAGCCCGGCAGTCTCCATGATCTGGCGGATGGAAACGCGATCGAATCCAAACCGGTTGAACAACGAGCGTGCCGCGCCGATGATCTTCGCTCTGGTCGCGTCACGATGGCCGGTCGGATAAGGCATCGGCTACTTCGTAGCACAACCAGCGGGCCTTGTTTCAGGCTCTGCGGGCACCTGCCAAGAACCCAACCACCGGCAAAAGATGATGTTGATCATCTTTTGCTGGAGTGCTTGTTCGAGGCATTGGTCACGGAGGCGACGATGGCAGGGTCGATTCGGCAAGAGATAATTATCAAGGCAAGCCCGAAGCGGGTCTACGACACGCTCCTCGATGGTGGGCGGTTCGGCGAATTCACCGGTGGCGCGCCGGCTGCAATCGCGGCCGATGCCGGCGGCGCATTCTCCTGCTTCAATGGCATGATTACGGGACGAAACATCGAGCTGATTCCGAACCAACGCATCGTCCAGGCCTGGCGTGTCGGGAATTGGCCGGAGGGGGTCTACTCAATCGTTCGTTTCGAACTCAGCGCGCAGGGGCCCGACACCAAACTTACCTTGGATCATTCTGCGTTTCCGGAAGGAGCCGGTGAGCACCTGGAGGGCGGCTGGCATAAGATGTACTGGGAACCGCTCAAAAAATATCTGGCGTAGCCAAGGTGAGAAAACTTACGCCGCGCGAACGCGGGTGAAGAAGGTGGCGACCTTGGTTTCGAGGTCATGGGCGCGCGCCGACAGCCGCGCCGTCCAGGTGGTGATGTCGCCGACAGCCGCGACGCTGCGGGTAACAGCCTCGTCGACGGAATTGATCTCGACCGACGCGCGCGCGGTATGACCGGCGGCGTTGTGGATGCTTTCGGCGATCCCGCGGGTGGTCATGCTCTGCTGTTGCACTGCGGATGCGATGCTGGTCGACACCGTGGTCAACTTACCGATGGTGCGCGCGATCGATGAGATTTCTTCCACCGACCGCTTGGTCGCTTCCTGAATCGCGGTCACCTGCTGCGAGATGTCGCCGGTGGCGCGCGATGTTTGATTGGCGAGTGTTTTGACCTCGGCGGCGACCACAGCGAAGCCTTTGCCGGCTTCTCCCGCCCGGGCCGCCTCAATGGTCGCGTTCAGCGCGAGCAGGTTGGTCTGCGCCGCGATCGCGGAAATGGTGCCGACCACGGAACCGATACGTTCGGCGGCGTCGTTCAGCGAGCCGATGACGTTTTGAGTGCGCTCAGTATCGGCGACGGCGGACTGCGCCATTTCGAGCCCGCTGGTGGCTTGCTGACCGATTTCCAGGATCGATCCAGAGAGCTCTTCGGTCGCCGTCACCGTCGCATCCATACGCTGCGCGGTCTCGGCTGATGCCGATGAAGCCGAAGCCATACGACCGAGTGTGTCGTCGGCCACCTGCTTTAATGTGTCACCGGTCGCGGCCAGCGAAGCGGATGCTTCCTTGATCGCCTCGATCACCGCGCCGATGGCAGCGTCGAAATCGGCAATGGCCGCATCGATTGCGCTCCGCCGCACCATTGCTGCCCGCTCGGCAGCTTGGCGGTGCAACGTCATGGCGTTGGAGACGTCGAAGCTGATGACCTGCGCTATGGTCTTGCCACGCTCGGCAATCGTGGCAGGCGAGAAGCGGTGCTTGCGCGACAGCACATCGAGCGACATCTGCGCGACGTAACTTCCGGACGTGCTGCGGATCCGGGCGTCGAGCCCCATCTCGGCTTCTTTCTCCACAGTCTGCCGGCAGGATTCGGCATAGTTCCGGTCGAGCTTTCCGCCTAGCAAAGCTCGAAAATGAGACACTTCGAGACGTTTAATCGTCTCTTTGTTCCTCGCGACCACTTGGCCGATCGCCGGCAACCCAGAGATCGCGATGACAACTGCGTCGATCGTCTGCTCGAGATGCGGCCCCAGTAAGGGCCAGGTCTCGGCGAGAATCGAGCGGGTCCGCTCGTCGATCCTGTGCATCGCAAGGCGAGCTTCGTAAACAGGAATCGTCTCGGGCGGTTCCATCGGCAAACTAACCCATTGCGGGACCGCGGCATGGTGGCCGACAATGGTTGCTTGAGTGTGAACGGAGCCGGATTTCGGTAAGGAACGCCAGCAGAAGTCTCTGAGGCTCGCCGGACTTCTGATTGCGGAGTGCCGATTGCTGAACGCGGGAGACCGAAGCCTCCCGCTTTATCAGTATCGGTTGCGGTTGTTCGGACTATTCGGTTAACAACCAAGCTCCCACTAAGGCGTTTTAAGAACCGCGAGCGTCACCGGTGCGAGCCCACCGCTGACGGAAAAGCCCAAGGCCCGTGCTGCCGCGACGGTAACGTCGATAATGCGGCCGCGTTTAAAGGGGCCGCGATCGTTGATGCGAACAACGACCGAACGGCCGGTTCCCCGGTTGGTGACCCGCACCATGGTTCCGAACGGCAAGGTACGATGCGCTGCCGTTAACCCTGAGGACCGCACCGATTTGCCGGTAGCGGTCCGCCCTCCCCAATAGATCGAGGCTATTCCGCTTTGCGCCGACGCCGCCATCGGCACACCCACGATCGACACGACAAGAGTTGCGACAAGCGCAAGTTTAGCCAGGCTATGACCAGCCATATCTGTCCTTTTGCTCTGTTGATGGGAACAGTGAATCGGCTCGCTTACTGGAGCCGGGTGGTCTGGTGACTAAACTTTGTGTAAATATTGCGACGCACAAGTGCTTTATTTGTGCAGTCGACTTAGGCCTGATATGGCTAATTCATCAATATCAATCGTAATAATTCGCGATTGTGCGCTGCCGCTGCAACGATATTTAGATGTGCGTCGTGTCGCGGCGCACCTAAAAGAAATCCGGCACAGTCCAGCAAAAACGAGATGTCTTTTATTCGGCGGCAATGGATGTCGGGAGCACGTAGTCCTTAAACTGCTCGCGCAGTGTGGTCTTCTGAATCTTCCCGGTCGCGGTATGCGGGATCGCAGCAACGAAGGCGATATCGTCGGGCATCCACCACTTGGCGATTTTGCCTTCGAGGAAGTCGAGGATTTCCTGTTTGGTGGCTGATTGGCCCTCCTTGAGCACCACGACGAGTAACGGCCGTTCGTCCCATTTCGGATGATGCACCCCGATCACGGCCGCTTCCGCTACCTTCGGATGCCCAACCGCGAAGTTTTCCAGATCGATGGAAGAAATCCACTCGCCGCCCGACTTGATGACGTCTTTGGAGCGATCGGTGATCTGCATGTAACCTAGCGGGTCCATGGTGCCGACGTCACCGGTGTCGAAGAAGCCCTGGTCGTCGATAACCGTGCCGCCTTCCTTGAAATAACCCTTGGCGACTGCGAAGCCGCGCACCTTGATGCGACCGAAGGTCTTGCCGTCCCAAGGCATCCCACGCCCGGCGTCGTCGGTGATCTTCATCTCGACGCCGAACGGCGTGTAGCCTTGCTTCTGTTTAATGTCCCAGAGCGCGTCGCCCTTGAGAGACGAATACTCGGGCTTCATGGTGCCGACCGTGCCGAGCGGGCTCATCTCGGTCATGCCCCAGGCATGGAAGACCTGGACGCCATACTCTTCCTCGAACGTCTTGATCATTGCGCGCGGGCAAGCTGAACCGCCGATGAGGACGCGCTTGAGGTAGGGAAGCTTGACGCCGGTCTTTTCCAGGTATTGCAGTAGCAACAGCCATACTGTCGGCACCGCACCCGTGCAGGTGACTTTGAAATCGTTGAGCAGTTCATACACCGAAGCGCCATCAAGCTTGGCTCCTGGCATGACCATGGACGCGCCCGCCATCGGCGACGAGAAAGCGAGCCCCCAACTGTTGGCGTGGAACATCGGCACGATCGGCATCACCACGTCGCGCGAAGAGAGATTGAAGGTATCCGGCTGCAGCGACAGCATCGTGTGCAGCACGTTCGAGCGGTGCGAATACAGCACGCCCTTGGGATTGCCGGTGGTGCCGGAGGTGTAACACATGCCCGCGGCCGTGTTCTCGTCGAACACCTTCCAGGCAAAGTCGCCGTCGACCTCGGCGATCCAGTCTTCGTAGGCGACCGCGTTGCGCAGTGTCGTTGCCGGCATGTGAGCGCGATCTGTGAAGATAATGTAGCGCTCGATGGTCGGCAGCTTGTCGGCGATCTTTTCCAGTAGCGGCACGAAGGTGAGATCGGTCATCATCACGCGGTCCTCGGCGTGATTGATGATCCAGGCAATCTGCTCGGGGAACAGCCGTGGATTGACGGTGTGATAAACGGCGCCAATGCCAAGGATACCGTACCAGCTTTCCAGGTGCCGCCAGGTATTCCAGGCAAGCGTTGCCACGCGGTCGCCAAGCTTTATGCCATCGCGTTCGAGGCGTTGTGCGACGCGTAAGGCGCGGGCCCGGATTTCCGTGTAATTCGTGGTGTGGATCGGTCCTTCGATCGAGCGTGAGATCACCTGGCGGTTGCCGTGATTCAACGCGGCGTGGTCGATGATGCGGTGGCACAGTAGCGGCCAATCCTGCATAAGACCGAGCATGGGGTTCCTCCAGCGAGTGTTGTTCTTGCCCTCGTCGCGCCGCCGCTTACGGCTGCCGACGCTGGGCCAATTTAGCCGGATGGCGTGAGGATGAAAATGCCGCTTTGGTTCAGGATAACCGCGCCGCCCCCACCATTCTTGAACACCATCAGGCTCGGTTTAAGCTCCGGCGCGGCGTTAACCTCAGGAGGATGCCGTTACCACCGGAGGGCCGCCGCGTGAAGCGTTTCATGGCCTTTGTCATGCTGCTTGGCACGGTCGGAAGCGCCGCAGCGCAATATGCCTTGTCGCCGCTACCGCGCATTCCGACCGCCTGCCAGCTGGGACTAGCGCAACTTGCCCAATTCCAGCCGCTGCCGCCGATCGCTGCTGCCGACCAATGCGTCGCCGCCGATGCGGTGCTGCTGCAAGCTGTGATTCTGTCCGACAAAACCAAGGTTGCCGTCGCCCCGCCCGCAACGCTGCGCTGCGCGATGGCCGAACAAGTTGCGCGCTGGGTCCGCGAAGACGTTGCTCCGGCCGCGCAGGCTATCGCCGGCGCGGTGCTGCGCAGACTCGACAATCTGGATTCGTATGAATGCCGCAGCCAAAATCGAATTCGCGGCGCCAGGCTAAGCGAACACGGTCGCGCTAACGCCTTCGATGTGGGCGCTTTCAGGGTGGCGGACGGCAGGGTCCTCGGCTTGACTGACATCAAGGTTGCCAAGACTTGGCGGGAGGCGTTGCGGACGAGTGCGTGTGCGCGCTTTGCGACCGTGCTCGGCCCAGGTTCTGACGGCTATCACGAAGAGCATGTCCATCTCGATCTCGCCGAGCACCACAACGGTTTTAAAATGTGTCAGTGGGAGGTGCGCGAGCCGGTCGTGGAGGCGCGGGTACCGGCGCAGTCGTTGGAACAAGGGGCGGCACGGATCGAAGATCCCGTGCCGCTGCCGCGCCCGCGTCCATCACTTACAGCTGGCGCCAAGGCGACATTGCAGCCGATTAAGACCGACTCGCAGGTCAGGTAAGCCGGCCTCCTGGCAATCACCTCAGGGCAGATGATTGATCATTTTGACCCGCCACCCCGAGCTTCGTCTGCCCTGATAGTGGTCGAGGCGCGTGAGCGAGCAATTGTCGATCATAAAGGCGAACCCGCCGCGCGGTGCAAGCCCGAGAGCGATGGCGATGGCCGCACGGATGGTCCCGCCGTGCGCAACCGCAACGATGTCGTTGCCGCGATGGGTTTCGGTCGCACGCTCGATTGCGGCGCCGACGCGGGTCACCAGATCGACGAAACTCTCGCCGTTTGGCGCGCGTTCTTCCGCAGTGGCGTACCAGAAGGAATCAGGCTCCTGCGTGCGGTTCATCAGAAACTCACGGCGATCGAGCCCTTGCCAGTCGCCGAGGTGCTGTTCGGCAAGATCTTTGTCTTGCCGAAATTCCGGTGAGGGCTCGAAATTGCCCGCCGCCCAAATCGCCTGCGCGGTCTGATACGTGCGGGACAAATGACTGGTGATCCAGACGGCGTTGCGCGGCAACACCGCCGCCAGACTTGAGAAAATGCGTGTGTCGCTGCAATCGCACGGCAAATCGGTCTGGCCGTAAATCCGGCCGTCGTCGGTGTGCACCGGCGCATGACGGATCCACCACCAGCGCGTGCGCACGAAACCCTCTGCCGCAGCCTTGCCGGCGACGATCTGTTCCAGTGTTGCGCCTTCCGACAAGCACCGCTCCTGATCCGACAGGCGCCTGCTTACGGGCTGCCATGCCGGGGTTCAAGCGCGGGTTTCGAGCTTCACGGGCTTTGACGGCCTGCTCTGGCCACAATAGACCCGCTAATAACGGCCGGTTTACCGCCAAGTGAGACCTTCCAAGAGCAACTTACGAAGAGCAACTTGCCAAGAGCTGTTTCCCGAGACCCTTTTCAGAGACCTTCCATGCCGCCGCTCAGCAATCTCGCGACCCGAGACGTCGAAACGTTGGTGCATCCCTACAGCAATCTTGCGAGTTTCCGCGAAACCGGGCCGCTCATCATCGAGCGCGCCCAAGGCGTCCATGTCTATGACACCGAGGGCAAGGGTTACATCGAGGGAATGGCGGGGCTTTGGTGCACCGCGCTCGGCTACGGCAACGAGGAATTGGTCGAGGCCGCCGCTACGCAGATGCGCAAGCTCTCCTTCGCGCATCTGTTCACTGGCCGAAGCCACGATCCGGCGATCGAGCTTGGGGAAAAGCTCAAAGAGATCGCGCCGGTGCCGATCTCGAAAGTGTTCTTCTGCAACTCCGGTTCGGAGGCGAACGACACCCAGGTCAAGCTGGTCTGGTATCTCAACAATGCGCGTGGCATGCCGCAGAAAAAGAAAATTGTCAGCCGGGTGAAAGCCTATCATGGCGTGACCATTGCCGCCGCGTCGCTGACCGGGCTTGTTGGCAACCACCGCGACTTCGATTTGCCGCTGCCGGGCTTCCTGCACACCGGCTGTCCGCATCACTATCGTTTTGCACACGACGGCGAGAGCGAGGAGGAATTTGCTTCGCGTCTCGCCGACGAGCTTGATGCGCTGATTGTCAAGGAAGGCCCGGAAACCGTCGCGGCATTCATCGCCGAGCCGGTCATGGGCGCCGGCGGCGTCATCGTGCCGCCGCGAACCTATTTCCAGAAAATCAACGCAGTCTGCGCCAAGCACGACGTGTTCGTGATCAGCGATGAGGTGATTTGCGGGTTCGGGCGGCTCGGCACGATGTTCGGTTGCGAGAAGCTCGGCTTTCGCCCGCAATCGATTTCGGTCGCGAAAGCATTATCGTCGGCCTACCTGCCGATCGCCGCGGTAATGATTCCTGAGCTGATGTACGAGGCGCTGCTTGCCGAGAGTAAAAAGATCGGCGTGTTCGGCCACGGCTTCACTTACGGTGGTCATCCGGTTTCAGCGGCGGTCGCGCTGAAGACGATCGAGATTTACGTGCGCGACCGTATCATTGAGAAGGCCGCCAAACGTGCTCCGCTGTTCCAGGCGCGGCTGATGGCGCTCAATCTGCATCCGCTGGTCGGCGAAGCGCGCGGACTTGGCTTGATCGGCGGGGTGGAACTCGTTGCCGATAAGACCAGCAAGCGTTCATTCGAACCGCAGCACGGCGTCGGTGCGCGCGTGGTGCGCTTTGCCGAAGACGAAGGCCTGATAGTACGTTCGGTCGCAGGCGACATACTGACGCTGTCCCCTCCGCTCATTATCAATGCAGCGCAGATCGAAGAACTATTCGATCGGCTCACGCGTACGCTCGACAAGGCGCTCGATTGGGTTACGCGCGAACGGCTCACGCCGGCGTGATGGTTTCCGCTCATTTCGAAACGCGCGGACGAGCGCGGAAACCATAACCGCAAAAGATACGGAAACAGCGCCGGAACAACGTGCCGCAACAGCTCAGGCACGCTAAGACCCGCGTAATGAAAGTTGTGCCACAGGCAACAATCGAAGACGGTGCTAAACCCATTGGTGGGGCGCGTGTAACCAGGCGCCGCGTGCTCGCCGGGACGGCCGGACTGCTTGGCCTCTCCGCGATCGCCACCAGTGTCTACGCCAGCGGCGTCGAGCCACATGGACTTGTGGTGACGCGCTACACGCCTCGTCCGTCGGCTTGGCCTGCGGGCCGCAAGCTTTCGATCACCGTAATCGCCGATCTCCATGCCGGCGGCCCGGATATGACACTGCCGCACATTCGACAGATTGTCGAAACGGCGAATGCGTTGAAATCCGATCTTGTGGTGCTGCTCGGCGACTATACGACCAGTTATCTGTTCGTGGACAAGCCAGTCCCGTACTCGGTATGGGCCGCCGAACTGGCGCAGATCAAAGCTCCGCTTGGGACCTGGGCAATCCTCGGCAATCACGATTGGTGGAACGACGTTGCGGATATCCGACAAGCGCTCGCCGACGTCCGCATTCCCGTGCTCGAAAACCTTGCCGTGATGCTGGGCGCAAAAGGGAAGCGTTTCTGGCTCGCGGGTCTTGGCGATCAGCTGGCCTATCCGCTCGGGCACCGCCGCTTTCGTGGGGTCGACGATTTGCCGGGAACGCTGGCCCAAGTCCGAACTGATGATCCTATCCTGCTCCTGGCACACGAGCCGGATATATTTCCGCGCGTTCCCGCGCGTGTCGCACTGACGTTATCCGGCCACACCCACGGCGGACAAATCCGGCTGCCACTGATCTGGCCGGCCTTCGTTCCTTCCAAATACGGTGCCCGCTTCGCCTATGGC
This sequence comes from uncultured Alphaproteobacteria bacterium, assembly GCA_963831165.1. Classification (GTDB taxonomy): domain Bacteria; phylum Pseudomonadota; class Alphaproteobacteria; order Rhizobiales; family Xanthobacteraceae; genus BOG-931. The sequence goes on along the minus strand of CAWHPC010000018.1, from coordinate 373,817 downwards.
CACGTTGTCGAAGACGACCGGCATCTGATTGTGTCCGGCGGGCTTGGTACGAGCTTCGTGCCAGCCCGCCTCGGTGTGCCGCCCGAAATCGTGCACATCCAGCTCGGCGTTTGAGGCTTCTGAAATGATAATGCCCGGCGCGAGGCCGGGCATTAGGAGCCAGAATTCAGCGGACGCGATCAGTAGTGCCGCTGCCAGGCGCGAGCGCCAGTCGCGCACTGAACGGCGCGTCCCCCTGGTGCGGTCCAAGGACAATAACCAGGGTGCCGACCTTGACGTGATTGTACAGGTCGATGGCGTCCTCATTGGTCATACGAATGCAGCCGGACGAAACCGCGCTGCCGATCAGCTGCGGCTGGTTGGTGCCGTGGATGCGGTAGAGCGTGTCCTTGTTCCCTGAGTATAGGTAAATCCCGCGCGCGCCCATGGGATTGTGCGGGCCGCCCGTGACGTAGGCCGGTAACGGACCGAGCCGCGCCTGTTCGCCGGATGTCGGGATCCATGGCGGCCACTCTTCCAAGCGGCCGACCTTGGCGATGCCGCTCCAGGCCTGCGCTTCTTCACCGACGGCGATGCCGTAGCGAATGGCTTTGCCCTGCGGCAGCACGTAGTAGAGATATTTGGCATCGCTATCGACAAGGATCGTGCCGGGGCCTTCCTTGCGGTGATACTCGACGATGCTTCGGCGGTAGCCGTCCGGAACTGCCGCTTGATTGTACGGCAGGTTGGACATCAGGTCCTTGTCTTTTTGCTTCCAGCCAACCTGGCTCGAAGGCTCGAGCGTCCCGGTGTCCGGAATGCAGCCGCCGAGCCCAACGGCGACAATCACGAATGCTAGCGCACGCATCATCATAAGCTTACCTGCTCTTCCCCCGCCCAGCCCAGAATCTGCCCAAGTATGTCCCGCGTAAAACCCCATAGCGAAATCGGCGCAATCATTCCAGCGGTGCCAGCATGGATTGATCCACGTCAATGCCATGTGTTGCAGGAATGTCGCACTCTGCCATTGCTGACGCGATCCCTAAAGCAGCATCAGCAATATGTTTCGCCCACGTTAACCAGGGGTTTACTGGCACAGATGTCAGCTAGAGAAACGGCTGAAGTGGCGACAAATGTCATGCCGGTGGACGGATTGCCGCCGATTTCCGCCGAGTAAGCGGTTAGAGCTGCAGCATCTCACGAGAATGGGAACGGGGTTCAATAATGAAGAACGTCTCTGCCAATACGGCCAATAACACGGACAACCAGCCGGCCAAGCATTCCGGGCAAAACACCGCGCTTCATCTGTGCTACGGCCAAATCGGTATTTCCGCTGTCGCGGCTGCCGTGCGCTACCAGGGGGCAACCAAGAATCCGGCTTACGCCCCGGTTGCGGCCGGGTCCTACGAGGACGAAGCGGCAGTTGTCTGACCTGTCGGCTTTCGGCATGGCCGATCGGCCCTAGCCGGATGAAGGGGACAGGAATGTCCCCTTTTTCATTTTGCCCTCGATGGAGAGGCCGGTGGTTGCGATAGGGCATGGCCGGCCTCATACATCGGCCGATCCATGAGCACCGTGGCCGATTTTTCCAACGCCGAAATCGAAAGTGGGCGCCGCTTATTTGCCGGCGAGTGGAGCTTTTTGTCAGCGGCCGGCTCGGTCGACTCGCTGCCGCGGCCAACTGGCCTTGAAGTCGCGTTCGCCGGGCGGTCAAATGTCGGCAAATCCAGTCTGATCAACGCGCTCACCGGGCGCCACGCGCTGGCACGCACCTCGAACACGCCCGGCAGAACTCAAGAACTGATCTTCTTCTGCGGCGCCGATCGCCTGGTGCTGGTCGACCTGCCCGGCTACGGTTATGCGGCGGCGGCCAAGACCAAGGTCACTGCCTGGACGCGGCTTATTCATGATTACCTGCACGGGCGCGCCGCGCTCGGCCGCGTCTATGTTTTGATCGACGCACGGCACGGCTTGAAGACCGTCGATATGGGCATTCTGGACACCCTCGGCGAGGCCGCCGTCAGTTACCAAATCGTGCTGACGAAATGTGACCAGGTGAGTGAGGCCGAGCTCGTAAAACGCTGCGAGTCGGTGCAAGCGGACGTGCGGAAACGGCCGGCGGTCTTTCCAGATCTGATCGCGACCTCGGCGCGAACCGGCATCGGCATCCCGCAACTGCGCGCGGCCATCGCACGGCTGGTGATGGAACGTCGCCGGTAATTGCATTGTCGTCGAGGCGTCACGCGGCTACATACACTTCGCCAAACGCGCCGCGCGAACGCCGGAAGATTGATGCAATGAGCCAGAGCGATCCCGTCAGCCCTGAGGTCCAGGCCCGCATCCTTTCGGAAGCGCTGCCGTATATGCAGCGCTACGACGAGGAAACCATCGTCATCAAATATGGCGGCCACGCTATGGGTCAGGAAAGCCTGGCGCGTGAATTCGCCCGCGACATCGTGCTGCTGGAGCAAACCGCGATCAATCCCGTCGTTGTGCACGGCGGCGGCCCGCAGATCGAAGCCATGCTCAAACGGGTCGGCGTTCAGTCGTCCTATGCGGGGGGACTTCGCATCACCGACCAAAAGACCCTTGAGATCGTCGAGATGGTGCTGGCCGGCTCAATCAATAAGGAGCTGGTCGGCTACATCAACGCAGCCGGCGGCAAGGCAGTTGGCCTGTGCGGCAAGGACGGCAATATGGTGGTCGCGCGCAAGCTGACGCGCACCGTGGTCGACCCTGACTCTCACATTGAGAAAGTGGTCGATCTCGGCTTCGTTGGCGAGCCGGACAAGGTGGACGTTACCGTGCTCAATCAGATTCTCGGCCGCGAACTCATTCCGGTGTTGGCGCCGGTCGCCGCTGCCGCAAACGGCGGCACTTTCAACGTCAACGCCGATACCTTTGCAGGCGCCATTGCCGGCGCGCTGAAGGCCAAGCGGCTCCTATTGCTGACCGACGTACCCGGCGTGCTCGACAAATCGAAAAATCTCATCAAACAACTTTCCGCCGATGATGCCCGCCGCCTGATTGCCGACGGCACCATCTCGGCCGGCATGATCCCCAAGGTCGAAACCTGCATCGACGCGCTGGAGCGCGGCGTCGAAGGTGTCGTCATCCTCGACGGCAAGGTGCCGCACGCCGTCTTGCTCGAACTGTTCACCGAACTCGGCGCCGGCACGCTTCTTCACAACTGACAAATTCTGAGTGCCGAATGTGGTTTACGCGCCATTAACCGCGCAAACCGGAGCCGCACAACGCCGCCTTTACCAATCGCCGCGTAACACTTCCTCCGGTCGCACGTTGCGGAGGCGCGCTTGGATTTCTCGCCGGGCATCTCGTACTTTTTTGGTCAGCTGAGCAAAGCGTTCCTGTCGCCCGGTTCGCACATTTCGCTGCTGTCGCTGTTCAGCGCGCTTGGTGTCGCGTTCATCGTCCTTGCCGCACGGCGATACAAAAAAGGAAGGCCTATTCGCTTGAAGACGCTGTTTCGGGCGCTGTTCCCGAAGCGGATCGTATTGAGCAAATCGAGTCTCGCTGACGTTGGCTATTTCTATTTCAACGTGTTCGTTTTCGGCATCATCTTCGGCTGGGCGCTGCTTTCGTACGATACGCTGAGCCGCGGCATCGCCGATGTTCTGACAAATACATTCGGCGCGATGCCATCGGCGCCGCTGCCTGCATTTGTTGCCAGATCGCTCATCACCATCATGCTGTTCCTGGCTTATGAGCTCGGTTATTGGCTCAATCATTATCTGTCGCACCGCATACCCTTTCTCTGGGAATTCCATAAAGTTCATCATTCGGCGACGTCGCTGACCCCGCTGACGAACTTTCGCGTGCATCCGATCTACATGTGCATCTTCATCAACATTCTCGCGATTTCGATGGGACTGGCGAACGGGATTGGCGATTACCTGCTCGGCCAGCCGGCATCGCAATACGGTCTTTCCGAAACCAATATCATTCTCGTGTTCTTCATCTACCTCTATGTCCACCTGCAACACTCGCAATTGTGGATCTCGTTCACCGGCTGGTTCGGCCGTCTGTTGATGAGCCCCGCGCACCATCAAATTCATCACTCGCGAAACCCTGCTCATTTCAACAAGAATCTGGGCAGCTGTCTGGCGGTGTGGGATTGGATGTTCGGCACGCTGTATATTCCGGCTGCCGAACGCGAAGTTCTCGAATTCGGCGTCGAGCCGGATCGCGAACACGCGCACACGATCAGGGGCGAGTTGATTGCCCCGTTCGTCCGTGCGGCGTTGCTGATCAAGGAGCGATTCGAGCGGCGGTCGGCGCCAGCGGCGATTCCCGCACCCGATCAGGACCGGGTCTTCATCGAGCGAGCGTAGTTTCTCCCGAAAGCCGCTACCTATTCTTCTGGATCGGGCGCTGACCACAATCCGGGTTGCAGCGTGCGCTGCCGCCGCGTATTGCCTCAGGCGGAATTCCACAAGAGTTGTTCCGTTTGACCTCCCGCTGGGTTTTCTCCGTTGCGCCCGGTCTTGCCGCAGCGCTCTCGCTCGGCGTCGCCGATGTGCTCGCCAAGATCATCATCGCGTCGCACTGCGACGTGCTCACCATGCTGTTGTTTCGCAGCGTGGTCGGGCTCGGGCTGATGGCTGTTTGGTTGCGGCTCGGGTCGAAGCCCGCCCCGCTGAGCGCACGCGGGCGGCTGATCTCGATCGGGATTGGCGCGCTGTTCTCGGTGCTGGTCTTTTGCCTGTTCAAGGCGATCGAAGCGAACGACGTGCCGACGGCGGTGCTGACTTATTTTATCTATCCATTGCTGACTGGACTGGTCGCTTCGGCAACCGGCTTCGAACGCTTGCGATGGCAGGGCGTCCTGTGCGCGCTCGCCGCTTTCGTCGGGCTGGCGATCATGATCGGCGCGCATCCAGCCGGTCTTGCGCTTGCCGGCATCGCCTACGCGATCGGCGCGGCGTGCTGCCGCACGGGCGTGCTCATTTTCACGCGCGCATACCTTGTTGGCGCCGACGCGCGGCTGACGACGTGGTACTCGGTGGTCGCGCAGCTCGTGATATTCCTGGTCGCATCGCTCGCTACGCAGACCTTGAAGCCGCCGCAAACTGAGGGCGGCTGGGTAGCGTTGATCGCGTTGAGCGTCGCCACCACGGTTGCCATCCTGTTCGTCTTCGTGTCGACCGTTCGCATCGGGCCATTCCGCACCGCGCTCCTTACCAATTTCGAGCCAATGATCGCGATGGTTCTCAGCGCACTCGCTCTCGGCGAAGTGATCACGCCGCTGCAGACAGTCGGCAGCGGCATCATGCTGGCGGCGCTGATCGCCTTTCAGCTATTCAAATGACGGCATCAAATAGGATCACATTAGCGTCATGGGCCATGCCAACTCGCCGCATGAATGCCTGGTTCGACCCACGGCGAGGCGCTATTGATCCCAAGTGTCGCAAGCCATTGGTCACAAACTCGGCCAAGTTCGGGACGATGCTGCGCCATTCCGTAAATCCGTTGTCCCTACAATCGCGGTGAGGAACGGACCATGCGCGGGTTCCACAGTTCTTCGTTCGATCCTCTGACGCTCGTAATCCTCGAGGCCGCCTTCGACGAGGCATGGCTGACGCTCAAAACGGTCGGCAACAGCACGGTACGGCCGGACGAACTGGCGCGCTCGGTGCTGCGGCTGGCGATGGAGGGCGAGCGGGATCCGGTGCGCCTCCATGATGGCGCGCTTGAGGGACTGGTGCCGGCGGCGGCGTGGCGGGAAGCGGTCTGAGCTGCGGCAAAACGTCCGTCAGGTGTGGGAAATCAACATCGCAAATCCGGCCAGTGCCGCAGCGGCCAATGTGCCGATCAGCGCCGCCTGAACAAACGGTATCGACCTGCGCACCACTCTTCGCATCATTGCTCCCGGCCGCCCGACTGCTAATACTGATTCGGCGTAGCTCAAAAACCTCCTCGCCCTGAAGTATGGCAATAACGAGTCGCCGCGATGATCGAGCGCCAGATTGAAGACCGGGTCCGCGATCAAGTTCGCGGCTTCGGCGCGGTCGAGACCTGGGTGTTCGATCTCGATAACACGCTCTATCCGCATCACCTCAATCTCTGGCAGCAGGTTGATGAGCGCATTCGCGATTACATTGCCAACTTTCTTCGCGTTACGCCCGATGAAGCGTTTCGCGTGCAGAAGGATTATTACCGCCGCTACGGCACCAGTATGCGCGGATTAATGGAGGAGCATGGCCTCAATCCCGATGAGTTTCTGGAAGTCGTGCACCAAATCGATCATTCGCCGCTGACCCCAAACCCGGCGCTTGGCGCCGCCATTGCGCAGCTCGCCGGGCGGAAGCTCATTCTCACCAACGGCACGCGGCGGCACGCTGAAGCGGTGATGGGGAGACTGGAAATTGCGGAGCACTTCGAGGATGTGTTCGACATTGCCGCTGCCGACCTCGAGCCGAAGCCGCGGCCGTCGGTCTATGACCGCTTCCTGTCGCGGCACAATGTCGACCCGCGGAAGGCGGCGATTTTTGAGGACCTCGCCCGTAACCTCGAAGTGCCGCACGCACTCGGCATGACCACTGTGCTGGTGGTGCCCGGGGGCACCCGAGAGGTATTTCGCGAAGAGTGGGAGCTTGCGGGGCGCGACGCCCCGCATGTCGATCACGTCACCGACGACCTCACCGGTTTTTTGCGCGATATCGCCGGGGCGCGCAGTTTGGGCAGCGTTCAGAAGTAGCCGGCGAGTTCGCCGATATGCCAGGTGACCGGAATCAGAACCGCAATGGTGAGGGCGGAGTCACGTCGAAAAACCCACTGCGCTTGATTGTCGCCGCGAAGCACGTTCAAGCCGCCGTAGACGATCGCATAAGTCAGAATCCAGAACGCCAGCTGGTACCAGCCCAGCCAATAAAACACGCCGGCGAGGACTGCTATTCCCATCGTGATCATTTGACACCCTTTGATCGCGTCGCTTCCAATCGAGCCATGCAAGAAAAGTTCCAATTTCGCAGGTCGGCACCACCTGCAGTGCTTGACATCGATCAAGCGCACTCCGACAAAACCGCCGCAACGAGGGATTTTCTGGATGTCGGCCGCCGAACTCGCCAAAACCCAAAGCAATCCGGAGACAAAATCGCTCGCCGAGGCCATCGAGGAGGCATTCGAGCGGCGCGACGAGATCGGACCGGCGACGTCCGGCACGGTACGCAAGGCGGTCGAGGATGCGCTCGACCTTCTCGACCGCGGCGAGGCGCGAGTGGCGGAAAAAGCGCCGGACGGCGCTTGGCGCGTCAATCAATGGCTCAAAAAGGCGGTGTTGCTGTCGTTTCGCTTGAACGACATGAGCATCATCTCCGGCGGACCCGGCCGCGCGGTATGGTGGGACAAGGTCCAATCGAAGTTCGACGCTTGGGACGACAAGCGCTTTCGCGCCGCGGGATTCCGCGCCGTTCCCGGATGCGTCGTAAGGCGTTCTGCCTATATCGCGCCGGGCGTCGTGCTGATGCCGTCTTTCGTCAATCTCGGGGCCTATGTCGATAAAGGCACCATGATCGACACCTGGGCGACGGTCGGCTCGTGTGCGCAGATTGGCAAGAACTGCCACATCTCCGGCGGCGCCGGCATTGGCGGTGTGCTCGAGCCGTTGCAGGCGGGGCCGGTCATCGTCGAAGACAATTGCTTCATCGGCGCGCGCTCGGAAATCGCCGAGGGCGTGATCGTGCGCGAGGGCGCGGTGTTGTCGATGGGCGTCTTCATCGGCGCTTCGACCAAGATTGTCGACCGCAACAGCGGCGAGATCTTTCAGGGTGAGGTGCCGCCCTATTCCGTGGTAGTGCCTGGTAGCCTTCCGAGCGCGGCGCGCCCGGGCGGCAAAGCAAGCCCAAACCTCTCCTGCGCCGTCATCGTCAAGCGCGTCGACGAACAGACGCGGGCCAAGACCAGCATCAACGAATTGCTGCGAGACTGAAAGTTCGCGTTGCACCGATGGATTGGGCGCACCTCCTCAACGGGTTTCATGGCCGCATCGGCCGCCAGACATTCTGGTTCGCGATGGGCGTGCTCGCTATTGCCGAGATCTTCGGTCATCTCGTCGCCGAGCAGATTCAGGGCGACCGGTTGAGCGCGATCGTCGATCTGGCCTTCACCTATCCAGAATTCGCCGTCGCGGTGAAGCGCGCCCACGACCGCAATCTGCCGGTTTGGCTATTGATGATTTTCTTTGGCGCCGGTGCCCTGCTCGATCTCTTCACCGTGCTCGGTCTGGCCGGCAATGATGAGGCGCCCAGTATGCTGTCACTGGTGATCGCGGTGCCGTTCACGGTGTTCGGCCTCGCCTTGCTTGTCGAGCTTGGCTTTCGCCGAGGCACAGTCGGTCCAAATCAGCACGGTCCCGATCCGCTGGCGAAGGTTTAGGGCGATGCCGGTCGATCCCGTCGCCATCGCGCGCGATCTCATTCGTTGCCGCTCAGTCACGCCGCAGGAGGGTGGTGCGCTCGGTTATTTGCAGGACGTGCTGGCGAAAGCGGGCTTTGCTGTTCACCGCATCACGTTTGCCGAACCCGGTACAACGCCGGTCGAAAACCTGTACGCCCGTATCGGCAGCGAAAAACCAAATCTGATGTTCGCGGGGCATACCGACGTCGTGCCGCCGGGTGACGAGGCAACCTGGCATCATCCGCCTTTTGCCGGCGATCTGGCCGGCGACAAAATTTACGGACGCGGCGCCGTCGATATGAAGGGCGGCATCGCCTGCTTCGTCGCCGCGGCGCTCGACTATCTCAATGCCAACGGCGGTCAGCCGAAGAACGGTTCAATTTCGCTTCTGATCACCGGCGACGAAGAAGGTGTCGCGGTCAACGGCACGATCAAGCTGCTACAATGGGCGGCCGAACGCGGCGAGGCCTTCGATCACTGCATCCTCGGCGAGCCGAGCAACGTCGAGGTCCTCGGCGACACCATCAAGGCGGGCCGGCGCGGCTCGCTCAGCGGCACGCTGATTGTCAGCGGCCGCCAAGGTCATGTCGCCTATCCCCATCGCGCCGACAACCCGATCCGCGGGTTGGTCACGCTCGTTGCCGCACTGCAGGCGCCGCTCGATGAAGGCAGCGCCCATTTCGATCCGTCGCACCTCGAATTCACCTCGGTCGATGTCGGCAACGAAACCGTCAATCTGATTCCCGGGCAGGCGCGGGCGCGTTTCAACATCCGCTATAACGATTGCCACAGCCCCTATCGCGCTCAAGACGCTAATCGAGCGCCGCGCGCAGACCGCGGCCGCCGGCCGCGTGCACTATGCTTTCGACTGGCAGCCATCGAACGCCGAAGTGTTTCTCACCAAGCCCGGACCGTTCACCGACCTCGCCATCGCCGCCATTGCCGAGGTCACGGGCCGCAAACCGAAACTCTCGACTTCGGGGGGCACTTCGGACGCGCGCTTTATTACAAAATACTGCCCGGTGCTCGAATTCGGCCTGGTTGGGCAGACCATGCATCAGGTCGACGAATGCGCCCCGGTCGCGGACCTTACGACCCTGACGGCGATTTACCGGCGGATCATCGAGAAGTATTTCGAATGACCGCCGCTCAATACTCTACCCGGACCAGATAAAGCCCGTGCGGCGGGGCGACCTGACCGCAGGCGGTGCGGTCGCGCGCGGCGAGCGCTACGGCGAGATCGTCGGCGCTCCATTTGCCCTCGCCAACGTGCACCAGCGAACCTACCATCGAGCGAACCTGATGATGCAGGAAGGAGCGCGCCGCGGTCGTAATTCGCACCTCGTCGCCCTCGCGCGCGACATCGAGGCGGTCGAGCGTCTTCACCGGTGATTTGGCCTGGCATTCGGTGGCGCGGAAGGTGGTGAAATCGTGCCGGCCAACCAGTCTTTGCGCAGCCGCGTGCATCGCTTCGCTATCGAGCGGCCGTGGCACGCGCCACGCGCGGTTTAGCTCGAGCGCGAGATCGGCACGCCGGTTGACGATGCGGTAGAGGTAATAGCGTTTTGTGGCCGAGAAGCGCGCTTCGAATGCTCTCGGGCACGCGTTCCGCCTCAAGCACCGCCACCGGCTGCGGACGGAGGTGAAAGTTGATTGCGTCGCGCACATTATCGACGTCCCAATCCTTGGCCAGATCGACGTGCGCGACTTGACCGAGCGCGTGGACGCCGGCGTCGGTGCGTCCTGCGCCCTGGAGTGCGGCGCGTTCACCGGTAAATGCCGCGATCGCCTCGGTGATCGCACCCTGGATCGAGACGCCGTTGTTCTGCACCTGCCAGCCGACGAACGGCGTGCCGTCATATTCGATAGTGAGCTTGTAGCGCGGCATGATTGCGCTAGCCGAGGGCGCGGCCAGGCGCAATCGGCGTGCCGTGTAAGAATTCCGCCGCTAGCATCGGCTGCCGGCCGGCGCGCTGCAACTCGACGAGCCGCACCGAGCCAGCGCCGCAAGCGATTGTCAACTTATCGTCAAGGACGCAGCCCGGGGGGCCATTGCCGCTGCCCTTGGTTGTGCGCAAGACCTTGATGCGGCCGCATGTCAGGGATTTCGAACCAGGCGCCGGGAAACGGCGATAACCCTCGACATTGATTGTGGACCTTATTCCACGCCTTCGTCCAATCAATGCGTGTCTCGGCCTTGTCGATCTTGTGGGCGTAAGTCACGCCTTTTTCGGATTGCGGTCTAAGTCGCAGCTTGCGTTTTTCGAGCGAGGTTAGCTTCTTTAGCATGAGGTCCGCGCCAAGCCTCGCTAACTCGTCGTGTAAGTCGCCCGCCGTTGCGTCAAGACCTATCGGTACGCGCCTTCCCGTGGCGACGGGGCCGGTATCGAGCCCTTCGTCCATCTTCATCACTTTCACGCCGGTTTGGCGGTCCCCGGCCATGATCGCGCGCTGAATCGGTGCCGCACCGCGCCACCGTGGCAACAGCGAGGCATGGAGATTGAAACAACCCTGCGGAAAAGCCTCCAGGATTGGCCTTGGCAAAATCAATCCGTAGGCGACCACCACGGCGAGCATCGGCGGTATGTGCGCGGATCGCGGTCGCCGCGTCGCTATCCTTGAATGACTTCGGTGTGAAAACAGTGAGGCCGAGCTGCGCTGCCTCGCGAGCAACCTCGCTCGGCTTCAATTCCAGTTTGCGATCAGCTCGTTTGGGTTCGCGCGTATAGACTGCGACGACCTGATGTTTGCTGCTGACAAGGGCTCTCAACGTGGGCACGGCGAAATCGGGCGTGCCCATGAACACCAGGCGCAGCGCCAACTAGGCCTCCACCTTCGTCTTCGCTGTCTTGCCCGCTACCTTGGCTGCCTTGGTGAATTTCTTGACGACGCGATCGCGCTTGAGCTTGGAGATGTGGTCGATGAACAGCACGCCGTTGATGTGATCGATCTCGTGCTGGAGACAGGTTGCGAACAGCCCGCTCGCCTCGATCTCGTGCGTCTTGCCGTCGAGGTCGAGATACTTGACCTTGATCGTGATCGGCCGCTCGACCTCCTCGTAGTAGTCGGGAATCGAGAGACAGCCTTCCTCGTGGGTCGATTTTTCTTCCGACGCCCAGGTGATTTCCGGATTGATGAAGACCCGCGACTTGTGCGCCTCTTCCTTCTTCGAAAGGTCCATCACGACGACGCGCTTGCCGATGCCGATCTGGATAGCGGCGAGCCCAATGCCCGGCGCGGCATACATGGTCTCGAACATGTCATCGACCAGCGCGCGGATGCCGGCGTCGACGCGCTTCACCGGTTCGGAGGTAAGCCGCAGCCGCTTATCGGGAAGCGTTAGGATCTCGCGCACAGCCATGAGTCACCAAGTCTTGGCGGCGATGTAAGCGGTGCGCAAAGCGCGGTCAATGCGCGCGATCTGTTGCCTTGGCGGGCAATTCCACGCTATAGACGTTCTCTCTTTGTTCTAACGATGCGCGTGTGGGCCCGGACGAATCGCGTAGAAGGCAATCCATGACCGACGCCTCACAGATTGTCGCCGTTGTTGCCGTCATTATCGCCGTCGCCGCCGTGGCGGCGATGGCCATCGTGCTGTGGCGATCCCGTGATCCTGCGCCCGACGGAGGACGCAGCGATGGCCGAGCTTACGAAGGCGCAGGCCGAAGCCGCCGCGCGCCTCGAAGGGGCCATCAGGCTACTGGCCAACGGCCAGTCGCAGCTCCAGCGCACCGTCAATGAGCGGCTCGATTCGGTGTCGCATCGCCTCGGCGATTCGCTCGAAAAGACCAAGCTAAGCACGGCCGAGAACTTGCAGAAGCTCGCCGAGCGGCTCGCGGTCATCGACCGCGCGCAGAAAAACATCACCGACCTCGCCACCCAGGTGACGTCGCTTCAGGGTGTACTTGCCAACAAACAGTCGCGCGGCGCCTTTGGCCAATGGCGGATGGAAGCGATCATCCAGGACGGCCTGCCGAAGGGCTCGTACGCTTTTCAATACACGCTCGCCAACAAGACGCGGCCCGACTGCTGCATCTTCCTGCCCGACAGGCGTCCCGCTGGTGATCGACGCCAAGTTCCCGCTGGAAGGCGTCACCGCCTACCGCGAGGCCAAGTCGGACGACGAGCGCAAGGCTGCGGCGCAGCGGCTGCGCGCCGATGTCAGCAAGCACGTCGCCGATATCGCGCAGAAATATTTGGTCCCCGGCGAGACCCAGGAGCTTGCGTTCATGTTCGTGCCGTCGGAGTCGGTCTATGCCGAACTGCATGACGGCTTCGACGATCTCGTGCAGAAAGCTTACCGAGCGCACGTTGTCGTGGTCTCGCCGTCGATCCTTATGCTTGCAATCCAGGTGGTGCAGCAGATCCAGAAGGATGCCCGCATGCGCGAAGCGGCCGACCAGATTCGTGACGAGGTTGGCCGCCTGGTGAAGGATGTGACCCTACTCGGCGACCGCGTCCGCAAGCTGCAAACCCACTTCAACCAGTCGAACGAGGATATCCGGCTAGCCATCATTTCGATCGACAAGATCGAGGCGCACGGCGAGCGTATCCAGCAAGTCGAGCTTGGCGCGCAGGCATCGGCCAATTCGAACGTCATTTCCGCGCCGGTTTTCAAGCTGGAAGCTGGGGAGTAACCGATTCCAGCAGCTTTGGGCCGCCGCCGAATGGCGGATTGTGATATGGGCGTCGGTTCATGACCGACGCGCCGGCCCGCACCTCCATTGCCGACACCTTTGCCGTCTATCTGCAACGGCGGGTGCTGATCGTCATGTTCCTCGGCTTTTCGTCGGGCTTGCCGCTGGCGCTGTCAGGCTCGACGCTGCTGGTCTGGATGCGCGAGGCCGGTGTCGATCTTGGCACCATCGGCCTGTTCGCGCTGGTCGGTACGCCCTACACCATAAAATTCTTATGGGCGCCGCTGATCGACGCGCTCGACGTGCCGTTTTTATCGCAGCGCTTTGGCCGCCGCCGCGGCTGGCTGCTGCTGTCGCAATTTTTGCTGATCGCGGCGATCGTGCTTCTCGGCGCCTGCGATCCCTCAGTATCGCCGCTGCTCGTGGCCGTCGGCGCACTGCTGGTCGCCACCACTTCGGCGACGCAGGACATTGTCGTCGATGCCTTCCGCGTCGAAAGTCTCGATGAGAGCGAGCAGGCGGCCGGCATGGCGTCTTACGTTGCCGCCTACCGTATCGGAATGCTGGCCTCGACCGCGGGTGCGTTGTTTTTGGTAAGTGCCCTGCAAGGCGCGGGCCTCACGTATCACGGCGCCTGGACCGCGGGCTATGCCTTGATGGCCGTGCTGGTACTCATCGGTGTCGCAACGACATTGTTTGCGGCAGAGCCGGAAAAGTCGAAGGCGGCTAGTGCCGCCCACGCGCGGGAAAATACACTGCAACGCGTCAGTGAGGCGGCGCTCGGCGCGTTTTCCGATTTTTTGACGCGCGACCTGGCGTTTGTCGCGCTCGCTTTCGTCATCCTGTTCAAATTCACTGACGCCTTGTCCGGTGCGATGACGGCGCCATTCGTCATTGATCTCGGCTTTTCACGCAACGAATACGCCGCCATCATCAAGGGTGTCGGGCTTGCCGCTACGCTGATCGGTGGTTTCGCCGGCGGCTTTCTGGCGCGTGCCTATTCGCTGCCGCTGAGCCTCCTGATCGGCGGCCTGTTGCAAGGCGTCGCCAATCTTACGTTTTCATGGCAGGCGGTCTTGGGTCATGACATCGCGTGGCTTACGGTCGCGATCATCACCGAGAATTTTACCAGCGCTATCGGGACCGTCGTCTTTGTTGCCTATCTTTCGGCGCTATGCCGCAATCCGCTGCATACGGCAACGCAATACGCGCTCCTCACTGCACTCGCCGCAGTCGGACGGACTTACCTTTCGTCGGGAGCGGGCTTTATCGCCGCAGCGGCCGGCTGGGCGTGGTTCTTCGTCATCTGCGCGTTCGCCGGCCTGCCGGCGCTAATCTTGCTGGCGTGGCTGCAGAAGCGCCGTCATTTCGATGGGTTGGAGCCGGCCAGAAAGAGCTAGGCTCTTGCGTGAGGACTTGGGCGGGGCCGGCAGCAAGATACCTATCCGGGTGATCCCCCCGATGTCTCGGCGCGAAATAAACGCGTCACAACGGCGCAATAAGCCGGCGACGCAAAAGGCCCGCAAAAAAGTCCTTTTGTAAGGATCACATCGGTATACTCGACGTTATTGCTATCGGCGTACTCGAATTCGGTAGTGTCCCCGTCCCAGGTATCGGCATGATTCTGGTCAAGATTTTTGCGACTGCGCTGGCGTTGAGCGAGGTTATGACCCAGCCGCAGGCACTGAAGACGCATTTCGATCGGGTGCAGGATCAGGCCGAGGTGGTGCAAATCTTGCGCAATGGCTGCACCCATATGCGCAAAGCTTTCGACATCGAATCGATTAACCTCGACGACCTGATCTCGACGGCACTGGACGATCCGAAGGCGCTCGGCGGCGACATCAAGGCTTTCCACGGCATCAATTTCGCCGACCTCAACGTCGCCTATCGGCAATTCTGCAAGAACGAGACTGTCGACAAACCGGTCGTCGATCTCGGCGAAGTGATCGATTTCTTCAATAACGCGGCGGCCGATCTGCCCGACCCGGTGCAGCTGAAGGCCCGAAAGCTCCCGAGCATGAGCACTGTGCTCGACGGCAAGGGCGGAAGCTTCGCCGAGGTGTTCGAGCCGGGCAATCGGCGCATGTGGGTATCGCTCGCCGACGTTCCTGACTTCGTGCAAAAGGCATTCGTCGCCGCCGAGGACCGGCGCTTCTTTCAGCACCACGGTGTCGACGAACGCGGCATCATCCGCGCCTTCATTGGGAACCTTGCCGATCCCGGCCGGCCGCAGGGCGGCTCGACCATCACGCAACAGGTGGTGAAGAACCTCCTGGTCGGCGAGGACGTGACCTACGAGCGCAAGATTCGCGAAATGATCGTGGCCTCGCGGCTCGAAACCACGCTCAGCAAAAACGAAATTCTCGAGCTCTACCTCAATAGCGCCTATCTCGGCCGCGGCTCGTGGGGCGTGGACATGGCGGCGCGCAGCTACTTTGGCGAACCCGCCAAGAACCTGACGCTCGCCGAAGGCGCCATGCTGGCGGGCCTTTTGAAGGGGCCGAACTATTTCAATCCTGACCGTCACCCGGACCGCGCCAAGGAGCGGCTTGGCTACGTGCTCGGCCGCATGCAGGAGGATGGCGTTATCAGTGCGGCGCAGAAGGACAGCGCGTCCGCCGACATGCCCAAGCTTGTTGCGTTCGATCGGCCACGTCGCGATTCAGGTTTCGACTTTGTCGATTACGTCGGCCGCGAGGCGAAGTCGGATGGCGTCGAGAGTCTTACCGCCCAATCCTACACGGTGCACTCGACCATCAATGCGGCCTTGCAGCGCGAGACTGAAGCCGCGCTGCAAGAAGGCCTGGCGCTCTACGAAATGGAATCCGGCCGCGCCGAATTTCACGGTGCAGAGACCAACATCGCCGACGCGGTGCAGAAACTTGGCGGCGTGAAGCAGACGGGCGCTCCGGCGACTGCGCCAACGACGATGCCAGCCTGGCAACAGGCGCTCAACGCCTTGCACCTTCCGCTCTACGATGTGCATTGGCAGACGGCGGTTGTCCTGGATAAAAAAGGCACGATCCACGTCGGCCTCGCCGATGGCCGCCTCGTGCCGCTGGTTAGCCGGGTGAACTGGCGCGCCTTGAACCTTTATGACGTGGTCTATGTCCACGTGCTTGAGGGCAAGGGCAGGGGGGCTTCACAAGCGCAGTTGCGCGTGCGGCCAACAGTTCAAGGCGCGGCGCTGGTGCTAGAAAACAAGACTGGCCGCATTCTCGCGATGGCCGGGGGATTTTCGTACCCGCTGAGCCAGCTCAATCGGACGGTGCAGACGCAGCGCCAGCCGGGTTCGGCCATCAAGCCGCTGACCTATCTGACCGCGCTGCAGAGAGGTCTGCAACCTAATACGCTGGTTCCGGACGATCCGATCACGCTGCCGCCGATCGGCAGCGCCGGGTTGAGTGGCGGCATCATTGCCCGCGATTTTAACGGCAGGCTGCGCGAACAAGACTTCTGGTCGCCGCGTAACGCCGACAACGGTTCTGGCGGCGTCTTAACGTTACGCCGCGGCTTGGAATACTCAGTCAATATGGTGACGGCGCACCTTCTCGACGGCGGCATCGACGCGGACCCTGAGAAGAGCCTGGATGACGTTTGCGCCACCGCGATTGCGGCCAGGATCTATGACGAATGTGTTCGTTACTATCCGTTCGTGCTCGGTGCGCAGCCGGTCCGGATGATCGATCTTGCCGCCTTCTACGCCGCGGTTGCCAACGAAGGGCAGCGGCCGCAGCCTCACAGCATCGACTCGATCGCGGCTGATGGCCGCACGATCTATCAATACCCGAGCACGCCGGCGCCCTGGATCGGCGCTGCCGACCGCACTTCGTTCTATCAGCTCAAGACCATGTTGCAGGGCGTCGTCGAACGCGGCACCGCGCGGGCAATCAGCTCCCTGTCGCCTTATGTCGCCGGCAAGACTGGGACGACCGAGGATGCGGTCGATGGCTGGTTCATCGGCTTTACCAACGACGTCACGGTGGCGGTATGGGTCGGCTACGACAATGGCGACGGCAAGCGCCGCTCGCTCGGGAGCAACGAAACCGGCGCGAGGGTGGCGCTGCCGATCTTCAGGCCGATCATCGACGCGATTTGGGCGCAGGGGGTTGCTCCGAAGACGCCGCTCAATGGACCCTCGCGCGAGGCGAAACTTCATCTCATCGATCTGCCGATCGATTATGCGACCGGCGACCGCCTGACCGGCGGCCGTGGCTTCATCGAACACTTCCGCCTCGATGCGACCGGCCGTTTCGAGGAGACCCAGTATCAGCTGGTGTCGCGCGAAGATACCTATGGCTCAGCTGCCGGCACGGCGAGCGAGGGTTACTGGGCCGCGCAGGGAGATAACAGTTTCGTGCCTGGCCGCTCCTATTATCCCGCTCAGGGTTGGCAACAGGGACCGCCGCAACAGCCGGCCCCGCAACCTTTATTGCCGCAGCCATTGCGCGGCCTGTTCGCGCCGTTGTTCGGCGATTCCGAGGGCCCGCCTAATGGCATTCGCCGCGACCCGGATTATCTCTGGGGCAGGCGGACCAACTGATTTTCCAGCCGGCGATAAAGAAAATTTCAAATGCGGATTCCCTGCACGATCGCGCTTTTCGGCTTCATCCTGATAGGGTCGTTGTCTGCCGCCGGTGCCCAGGATTTCCGCGTTGAGGATGTGGCAGGCGCCGGCAATTTCAGTTTGGCGCAGCTGAAGCCCGGCACGATTGCGTTCAGCGATCAGCAGAGCAGCGCTGCCGGCGGCGACGCGACCAAGCTGATCGGCTTCGCGGAATGGGCGCGCAAGCAGCCCGCGCAAAAGAAATTCCTGTCGCTGTTTCCCGGTTATACCGAGCCGACCGTCACCAAGGTGGCGAGCGCCGGCGCGACCAGTGCGCCGGTCACCGAAAAGCTCACAATGTACGTGGCGCAGGCGCGCTTTATTCTCAACCGCGCGCCCAGCGCGATCGATCTATCGCATTATGTGACGGCAGCATTTCTTGAAAAGATCGATCCGTCGATCAACCACAAGGAAATCACCGCCGCCGACATCAATCCGTTCAAAGATCGGCAAGGCATGGGCAATGCCAATCCGGACCGTAAATGGTGCACCGGACGGCCAACATTGGTCTGCATTGAGTCGAACTACAAGCTCGAAGGCAAGATTCCCATGGGGATCATGCTGGTGAACAAACTGCGCGACAGCGTCAAGAAAGTCTCCGACCACATCGACTTCGAGAGCGAGCTGTCGCAGCCCGCGCCCGCGGACCTCGATCAGGCCGGGACTGAAGGACCTGACCGGTCTCGATGCGCCGGTCTCGGGCGTGCTCGAGCAGAATATTTTTTACGTCAATCAGATCATGAAGTTCGGAAAATTCTTCGCGGTGTTCCAGAATGATCCGGCTGATGCCGGCAAGACCGTGGTGACCGCCTTTATGGCGCTGGCAGTCGAAACCAGTGTGCTCGACAAACAGAAAGAATTCGAGAATGTGCCGGTGCTCCGCAATCTCGTGCCGGCGCAGGTGCTGATGGGGCAATCCTCGTTCAATTCCGGCGAGTCGATCAGCGCCGGATTGCCCAAATACGCACGCAACGAGATCAGGACGGTCGCCGGGCTTTTGGCGCGCGATAAGTAGCGGACAAAAGGTCAAGCGGCCGCGCGCGCCTTATCGCCGCGTTCGAGCGACTGCACGATCTCGTCGACCGTCTGCACATCGGCGAACTGACCATAGAGGCCCGACAGCGAGGCGTTGTGTTCCTCGTCGGAACCGGCGGCGAGACCGTCGGCCACCATGACAGTCTTGAAATTGAGCATCATCGCATCACGCGCGGTGCTCTCGCAGCAGATATGGGTGGCTGTGCCGGTGATCAGGACCGTGTCGATGTTGCGCTCGCGCAGATGCGCGCTCGGCGTCGGAGGACCCCTGGATGAAAGCGCTGTAGCGCTTCTTCGTCAGGCGTCCGTCTTCCGGCCGGATGTCGTTAAGGTGCCAGAACTCGAAACCATCGTGGCCTTCCTCCATGGATTCGTAGCGGCGCTGCATGCGCTCCGGCGTCAGCAGACATTCGTGGTAGGTCGACCAGCTCTGGCGCGTATCGGTCGTGCCGTTGCGAATCCAGACGACGTGGCCGCCGCGGCGGCGCAGCTCGGCGGCGAGCCGATTGATGTTCGGGACGATCTCGCGCGCCACCGGCGTTTCGGCCTGGTGCCCGGGCTTGACGAAGTAATTCTGCATGTCGATCACGAGGAGCGCGGTACGGCGCGGATCGATCGCCTCGAACGGATGCAACTTGCCGAATAGACGCTTGCCGCGGGCTAAGGCGGTTTCGGACAGCACGGTCTTATGCATTTCTTTCCTGATCCTGGGTTCAGTAAGCTTCGCGGCGGCTTTCCTTCGCCATATCTTCTCTCACCTTAGCCGCGGTCACAAGCATGGATCAATTGTCGCGAAGCTGGGAATTCTGGATCGACCGCGGCGGCACCTTCACCGACGTGATCGGCCGGCGGCCGGATGGCAAGCTTGTCACCCACAAGCTGCTCTCGGAAAATCCCGAAGCCTACACAGATGCGGCGGTCGCCGGCATCCGCCACCTGCTCGGGCGCACGCCAGACGAGTCGATACCCGAGGCGCGCATTGGCGCCGTGAAGATGGGCACGACGGTCGCTACCAATGCGCTGCTCGAACGCAAAGGCGAGCGCACGCTTCTTCTCATCACCAGGGGTTTCCGTGACGCGCTGCGCATCGGCTACCAGGCGCGGCCGAAAATCTTCGCGCGGCACATCGTCAAGCCTGACATGCTTTACGAGCGCGTCGCCGAAGTCGACGAGCGCGTGCGCGCCGACGGCACGGTTGAGCGCGCGGTAAACCTTGACGCGGTGCGCGCCGAACTTCTCCGCGCCCATGCCGACGGCATTCGTGCCGTGGCTGTCGTGCTGATGCACGGCTATCGTTACAGCGAACACGAACGGCAGGTGGCGGCGCTTGCTCGCGAGCTCGGCTTCCCACAGGTCTCCGCCAGTCACGAAGTTTCACCGCTTATCAAGCTCGTCAGCCGCGGCGACACCACCGTAGTGGACAGTTACCTGTCTCCGATCTTGCGCCGCTATGTGGCGCGAGTAGCGGGCGATCTAAATCCCTCGCAGCAAGGGGGAGGGGGGCCGCGCCTGATGTTCATGATGTCGTCGGGCGGATTGACCGCGGCCGAACTGTTCCGCGGCAAGGACGCGATCTTGTCCGGCCCGGCTGGCGGAGTCGTCGGCATGACCGAGACCGGGCACCAGGCGGGCTTTAAGCAGCTGATCGGCTTCGATATGGGCGGCACCTCGACGGACGTGTCGCATTTTGCCGGCGAGTACGAACGCACATTCGAGACCGAAGTCGCCGGGGTGCGGATGCGCGCGCCGATGATGCTTATTCACACGGTGGCGGCCGGCGGCGGGTCGATCCTGCATTTCGACGGTGCGCGCTTTCGCGTTGGCCCGGATTCGGCCGGCGCCAATCCCGGCCCGAAATGCTATCGGCGCGGCGGCCCGCTTGCGGTGACCGACGCCAATGTCATGGTGGGCAAACTTATTCCCGACTTCTTTCCTAAAATTTTCGGGCCGCAGCAGAACGCGCCGTTGGATGCTGCCGCTGTGCGCGAAGCCTTCACGGCGCTGGCGAAAGACATCGGCGACGGCCACAGGCCGGAACAGGTCGCCGACGGCTTTATCAAGATCGCGGTCGAAAACATGGCCAACGCGATCAAGAAAATCTCAGTGCAGCGCGGTTACGACGTGACCGGATACGCGCTCAATTGCTTCGGCGGCGCAGGCGGCCAGCACGCCTGTCTCGTCGCCGACGCGCTCGGCATGACCACGATTCTCATCCATCCGTTTTCGTCGCTCCTCTCGGCCTACGGCATGGGGCTCGCCGATATCCGCAGCGTTCGCCAGCGCGCAATCGAGGAACCGTTGCCAGATGATCCAGCGGAGCATGAGCTTGAGAACCGTCTAGTTCCTATCGTCGAAGATCTGGCGCGGGAAGCGCGAGACGAATTGCTGCGTCAGGACATCCCGAAGGACGACATCCGTTTCGCCATCAAAGTACACGCTCGCTACAGCGGCACCGACACTGCCTTGATCTACAATGGCGGGTGGAGCGGGTCCGACGCCGACTATAACGCGCGGGTCAGACGCTTCGAGGACCTGAGCGCCAAGTACAAACCATCCCAGACCTACCAGGATTTTCCGCCCGCGCTGCCGCTGCGTCTCGACGAGCATATTTTTGGTTATCTGCAAGAAGCAGAAAGCATCCAGTTGTGGTTTCACGCCCACCACCGCCTACGCTTCGGCTTCCGCTACCCGGAGCGTCAGGTGATTTTGGAAGCGATCTCCGTCGAGGCGATTGGCGGCGGCGCGAAATTCGCTGAGGAAGCGCGCGAGATCACGACCGCCAGGCTGCCGGAGCCGGCACAGCGCACGCGCTTCTTTTCCGGTAGCGCCTGGCACGACGCCGGCGTGTTCACGCGCGAGCAACTCGAGCGCGGTCATAAGGTCGCTGGCCCGGCGATCATTATCGAGCCGCATCAGACTGTAGTGATCGAAGACGGGTGGCAGGGCGAGATCACCGCCAAGGATCATTTGGTACTGACGCGCGTCGCGCCGCGTCCGCGGCTGCATGCCGTCGGTACGGATGCCGACCCAGTCATGCTCGAAGTGTTCAACAATCTGTTCATGTCGACCGCCGAGCAGATGGGCGTCGCGCTGCAGAACACGGCGTCATCGGTCAACATCAAAGAGCGGCTCGATTTCTCCTGCGCGGTGTTCGACGGCAACGGCTCGCTCGTTGCCAATGCGCCGCACATGCCAGTGCATCTCGGCTCGATGGACCGCGCGGTTGAGACCGTCATCCGCGAGAACGCCGGTGCAATTCGCCCGGGCGACGTCTATGCGATCAACGCGCCCTACAACGGCGGCACGCACCTGCCCGATATTACCGTCTGCACGCCGGTCTTTGCGCCGGATTACTCCGCGCAAAAGGGCGGCGAGATTTTGTTCTGGGTCGCCTCGCGCGGCCATCACGCCGATGTCGGCGGCGTCTCGCCCGGCTCAATGTCGCCCAATGCGACGACGATCGAGCAGGAAGGCGTCTACATCGACAATTTCAAGCTGGTAGAACGCGGCCTGTTTCGCGAGCAGGAGGTCAACGCGCTTCTGACCGGCGCGGCTTATCCGGCGCGCAACCCGACGCAGAACATCAACGACCTGAAGGCGCAGGTCGCCGCCAATGAGATGGGCGTCCAGGAGCTGCGCAAGATGGTGCAGCATTTCACCTTGCCGGTGGTCAAGGCGTACATGAATCACGTTCAGGACAACGCCGCCGAAAGCGTGCGCCGCGTCATCGACCGCTTGCACGACAGCGAGTTCGCCGTTGAGATGGACCAGGGCACCGTTATCAAGGTGCAGATCAAAGTCGACAAAGAGCGGCGCGAAGCGACGGTCGATTTCACCGGCACCAGCCCGCAGCAGCCGAACAATTTCAATGCGCCTGAGCCGGTGACGCGCGCGGCGGTGCTCTACGTTTTCCGCGTCATGGTCGATGACGACATTCCCATGAATGCCGGCTGCCTGCGCCCGATCCACATTGTGATCCCGAAGAAGTCGCTGTTGTCGCCGGAATTTCCTGCCGCCGTCGTCGCTGGCAATGTCGAGACTTCGCAGGTGGTGACCAATTGTCTGTTCGGCGCGCTCGGCGCGATGGCGGCGGCGCAGGGCACCATGAACAATCTCAATTTCGGCAATGCGCGCTACCAGTATTACGAAACCATTTGCTCCGGTTCGCCTGCGGGTCCCGGTTTTCCCGGCACCGACGCCGTGCACACCCACATGACCAACACGCGGCTCACCGACCCAGAAGTTCTGGAATTCCGCTATCCAGTGCTGCTTGAGGACTTCCACATCCGCAAAGGCTCAGGGGGCCGCGGCCGCTGGAACGCCGGCGACGGCATCATTCGCACCATCAGGTTTTTGGAGAAGATGGAATGCACGATCTTGTCCGGTCATCGCCGCGTCCGTCCGTTTGGGCTCGCGGGCGGTGAGGACGGTCAAGTCGGGGAGAACGCGGTCCGGCGCGGGGATGGCCGCGTGGAGAAGCTTGCGGGTTGCGATGCCACGATCATCGACGCCGGCGAGGCGATCATCATTCAGACGCCGACCGCGGGCGGCTACGGCAAGCCGGAGTAAAGTGCTCGCCTTAACGTCCGCGGCTGAGATAATTCTATTTCTTCCCGCCGTTCGGCGCGGCGGGAGCCACGCCGCTCCCTGTACTTGGAGCGGCCGGCTTTCCGCCGCCGCTTGGCCCGGTATATCCCCCCTGAACCTTTCCAGGAATGGCCGTCGCTTGAGGTTTATAGCCTTCCGTAAGGAGGCCGGGCCGATAGCCGTCGTGTGCCATATGACGGCCACTGCTTTTTGAAGTTGGTTTTTCAGTCATTTGAATTCTCCGCTGTCTGCGCGGTTGCCGGTCGTGGATTCCAAAACTCAATATACCTAATTTCCTTGGCCGAAATAAGAACGCCAACTCTTTCGCTGCGAGCTTGCCATTCTCCCCGATCCGTCACGGTATACTCCTCCTCTATATAGAGGTCACGTTCTCCAACGTCAGAGGAGGCGAACGAGTTGCTGCTAAAAAATCCGGCGACTCGCTCACCGCTCGTCAGCGTTACCATAACAAACATTCCATCACGCGGGATGCTAGAAAATCGCCAATCCCACGCCGCCGGAATCACATGGACAATGGCAAAGCCTAGCAGGTTGGCGAATCGCGTAAACCATTCTCTCTGGGCTGCCACCCCTAGAACGAATCCAAATACGGCTGGTCCCACAAGGACAAGCGATACCCAAATGAGAGCGCGGGCTGCCCAAGGTTCGCGTATGGATATGGCTGGCTCGATAAAGAAGATCGTGAGGCTATAGTAAAACAGCGAGAGGACCACAAAAATGAGAAGGTTCTCTTTCGCTGACGGAGCCCTGCCAGCAATAAATCTTGAGCGAACAAATAGAGCGATAAGGCCGGGAACAACAAAAAGTAGAATCAGTTGAAGATTATCTACTCCCTTGAAATCTGGCACGTGCTGCTCCCTAGCGACCAGGACTGGACCTGTACCACCATTGCTGCAGCTTCATATAGGTTGTCAATCTAACGTATCGGCGGCAGCGGCTGCGGTATGCGCGACGCCAATTCATGATGGCTATGTCGAAATCAATGCGCGTCGGCGGGCGCCGCGGCGGTCACCGGCGGCGGGCGGCGCATGAACCACACCAGCGGTGCAAACACCAGGAACAGCAGGCCGAGGAGCAAGAACACGTCGGCGAAGGCCATCACGATTCCCTGCTGGCGCGTGAACAAAAACAAGTATTTGAGCGCCATGTTCTGCGCGTCCGAGCCGGGCATGCGGGCGGCGAAATTCTGCAGCGCCTCCGTCACCGGCTGCCGCGACCAGGTGACGGAATCGTGCAGGCGCGCCAGATGCAGGTCGATGCGCTTGTCGAGGATGGTGTTGAGGCCGGCTAGCCCAACCGCGCCGCCGAGATTGCGCGTCAGATTGAACAGGCCGGAGCCATTCTTCAGCATGTCCGGCGAGAGAGTTCCGAGCGAAATACTCGTGATCGGCACGATCGCGAACATCATGCCGAAGCCGCGCAGGACTTGCGGCACGAACAGCTCCCAGAAATCCCAGTTGCTGGTGATGTAGGTCGCCTGCCAATTGCTGAGCGCAACGATGGCGAAGCCGGTCGCCAGCATCAGGCGTGGGTCGATCTTGGTCATGAGTCGGCCGACGATCGGGGCGCAGATGAACATCGTCACGCCGGAGACGAACATGGTCTTGCCGACCAGCAGCGCGTTGAAGCCGCGGATTTCGCCGAGAAAAACCGGATAGAGATAGGTCAGGCCGTAAAGGCCCATGCCGAGCACGAACGAGAACATGCTGCCCAGCGCGAAGTTGCGGTCGGCAAAGGCCCGCAAATCCACGATCGGCTGTCCCGCCGTCAGCACGCGGATGAAAAAGATCACCGCCGAGCTCGCCGACACCACTGCCGCGAGCGTAATGGTTGGGTCCTCAAACCAGTCGTAGCGCGGCCCGTCTTCGAGCACGTATTCCAGTGCGCCCAAGAAAAGCGCCATGAAGATCAAGCCGATGAAATCAAACTTCTCGAACAGCGCCACGTTGGGTTTATCGAAATCGATCAGCGTCATCGCGGCGATCGTCACCATGATGCCGGGCACGATGTTGATGAAGAACAGCCAGTGCCATGACAGCATGTCAGTGAGATAACCGCCGACCGTCGGGCCGATGGTCGGCGCCAGCGTGGCGACGAGGCCGATCAGCGGCGTGATCACTGGCTGGCGCGAGCGCGGAAAAATCGCATACGCGGAGGCAAACACAGTCGGCACCATGCCGCCGCCGATGAAGCCTTGCAGCGCCCGCCAGATGATCATCTCGCTCATAGATGACGACAGTCCGCACATCAGGCTCGCTATGGTGAAGCCGGCGGCAGCGGTCGCGAACATGGCCCGCGTGCCGAGCGCGCGCGCGAGAAAACCAGAGAGCGGGATCGCGACCACTTCGGCCATCAAATAGGAGGTCTGCACCCAGGTGATCTCGTCGCTGGAAGCGGCAAGGCCAGCCTGGATTTCCGACAGCGACGCCGACACCACCTGTATGTCGAGAAACGCCATGAACATACCGAAGCACATCGCCAGGAAGGCGACGAGGCGCAGTGGATCGACGCGTTCGGAGTCGGCCGGCAAAGCCGCCGACATGGCGCCTGGAGTTAGAGCGGTGGCTCGGGCCATGACACGCCCCGGCGCCTTAGCGTGAAGCGTTTTGCGTGGCGGAGGCGGTGTCGGCGAGTTTCGCCGCCTTGGTGTTCACGCTCACCACGACCGACATGCCGGGACGCAGCAAGCCCTCGCGGGCTATGTCGGTCGGTACGTGAATGCGCACCGGGAGCCGCTGCACGATCTTGGTGAAGTTGCCGGTGGCATTGTCCGGCGGCAACAGCGAGAACACCGCGCCGGATGCCGGCGAGAAGCTTTCCACGGTGCCCTGGATGGTGTGTTCGGGCAGTGCGTCGACCGTGATCCAAGCCGTCTGGCCGGGCCGCAGATGCGCAACCTGCGTCTCCTTGAAATTGGCATTGACGTAGACCTCGTCGAGCGGGACGAGGCTCGCGAGCCGCTGACCGGTCTGCACGTAATCGCCGGTCTGCATCGCGCGATTGCCGATGACGCCGTCGAGCGGGGCGCGGATGACGGTGAAGGACAGATCGCGTTCGGCCTTGGCCAGCGCGGTCTTGAGTTCGTTGAGCGTGGAGATTGCTTCCTGCCGCTGGCCCTTGAGGACCTCGACATTGGCGGCGGCCGACTCGATTGCAGCCTGCGCGCCCTCGACGCCGGCGACCGCCTGGTCGCGGTTAGCTTGCGCCTGTTCCAGGAGCTGGCGGCTCGAAGCGTCGCGCGCCACGAGCTGATTCTGGCGGGTCAGCTCAAGTTCCGTACGTGTGGCTGCTGCCCGCGCGGAAACGAGCTGCGTCTTGGTCTGAGCGACGGCCGCTTCCTGGGCCGCGATCTGGTGAGCCATCCGCGCGATGGTGGCCTCCTGGGTCGCAGCCTTTTCGCGAGCCGAATCAACGGCGAGCCGATAGTCGCCGTCGTCGATGGTGGCGACGACGTCGCCGGCGTGAACGTGGGTGTTATCGGTGACCGGAACGCCGGCGAGATAGCCCGACACCTTGGCAGCCAGTGTCGTGTTGTAAGCCTGCACATAGGCGTCATCGGTCGAAACCGTGAATCTTCCGACCGTCAAGTAATCGTAACCGAACCAGCCGGCCGCCCCGACCGCGAGGATGGCGACCGCGCCGAGCCCGACGCGGCGGGTCAAAGGCCGCTTGCGCACTTTGCCAACCGTCGCTGGGGCTTCTGCCGGCGCTGGTGATGCCGGAGCCGGTCCACGAGCTTCGATCGAGATCGGCTCGGCTGGCGCCTGCACCGCTTCACGCTCCGCATGGGCTTCCTGGGACACAACCTGCAAGCGGGAGAGGCTGTTTTCCTGGTTGCGATACATCTTCTCGCACTCCTTCGAAGACCCGGAACGAGGCTGTTATGACCGAACCGTTCAGTCAACAATAAGCTGATCAAATGCAAAAGTCAATATTGACCGAACCGTTCGGTCAGTATATGTATGAGGTCGCGTTGTGGTAGACTTCTGGCGGTTAGGGCCACGGAAATAGCCGAATAATTAGAAGGGCCTAGAAAATGAACGAACAAGCCACGCTGGAGCGGCCCGCAACCGGGGTCGCCGACGACGAAGGCACGAAGCGGCGGCAGATCGTGGATGGCGCCCGGGCTATGTTTCTAGCCCAGGGCTTTGACGCCGCCAGCATGAACGATATCGCCCGCGCTGCCGGCGTCTCCAAGGGGACGCTCTATGTGTATTTCAAGAACAAGGAAGAACTGTTCGAAGCAATCGTCGAGCAGGAATGCGAAGCGCAGGCGGAAGGCATTTTCGATATCGACCCGAACGATCACGATGTTGAAGCAGTGCTGACGCGGCTCGGCATCGCCTACGTCAAATTCCTCTGCCGGCCGGAGAAGGCCTCGGCGATCCGCACGGTGATCGCGATTGCCGATCGCATGCCGGAGCTTGGCGGCAAGTTTTACGCGACTGGCCCGGCCAGAGGGATCGCAAAGCTCGCGGCCTATATCGAGGCCCAGGTCGAGGCTGGCGCGCTGGTCGTTGAGGACTGCGAAATCGCCGCCGCGCAGCTCATGGAAGCCTGCCAGGCAATGATATTCAAATCGATGGTCTTCAACTTCGCTTCAGCGCCAAGCCCGGAGCGGATCGAGCACGTGGTGCGGATCGCGATCAAGACGTTCCTCGCCGCTTACCGCGCGCCGGCAAAAGCCTAGCTTACTCCGAGTGCGGCACCGAGACCGCGGAGCTTTGCGCCGGCTGGCGCGATATCGAATATTTCATCTGCGCCGAACTGCCCTGCCAGAAGAAGCTGTAATCAATGTTCAGGTTGCCGCCACCCGACAGCGGCAGCACGACGCTGCACTGAACCTGCTCCTTGTTGCTCGAAATAGTTTTGATCGGCTCGTCGCGAAGCGGTTCGACTTTGAGCTGCTTGAGCACGTCGGACAGCGTCGATTTGGCGCGCGACGAATCGCATTCCGGCAACGTCAGGCGTTCTTGTAGGCCGCGCCAGACCAGCACCCCGGCGAAAGCGACCGCCGGGATGCCAATGAGGCGAAACAACAAGCGGTTCGACGTGGCAGGCGCCGATCGTGGCAGCGACCAACGCGAAGCCCGCATCGGGCCACGTGGCTTAGGCGAAGGGTCGTCGGCACTCATTTGTGAACAGATCGATGTCCGCGTGTCCGAACGCAAGCGGGGGCCCAGCATCTTCGGACGTTTCGAACCCAATGATTACCGGCTTCCCGCCCTCGCGGGAATGAGCGCCTTTCAGCTCATACTGCTTTGGCGATCTCTTCAGTCATCCTCTTGGCGTCACCAAGGAGCATCATGGTGTTGTCGCGGTAGAACAGCGGGTTGTCGATACCGGCGTAGCCGGAGGCGAGCGAGCGTTTGTTGAACATTACCGTCCCCGCCTTCCACACCTGCAGAACCGGCATGCCATAGATCGGCGATTTCGGATCGTCTTCAGCAGCCGGGTTGGTGACGTCGTTGGCGCCGATCACGTAGGCGACATCGGCCTGCGCGAATTCCGAGTTGATGTTCTCGAGTTCGAACACTTCGTCGTATGGCACGTTGGCTTCGGCGAGCAGCACGTTCATGTGGCCGGGCATGCGGCCGGCAACCGGATGGATCGCGTAAGCGACGTCGACGCCCGCGGCTTTTAGCTTGTCGCCCATCTCACGAAGCGCATGCTGCGCCTGCGCCACCGCCATGCCGTAACCGGGCACGATGATGACCCGCGAGGAGTTTTTCAGGAGGTAAGCGGCATCCTCCGCCGAACCGAGCTTGACCGGCCGCTGCTCCGCGCCGGCGGCGGGTCCCGCCACTTCGCCGCCAAAGCCGCCGAGGATCACGGAAATGAACGAGCGGTTCATGCCCTTGCACATGATGTAGGACAGGATCGCGCCTGAGGAACCGACCAGTGCGCCGGTGATGATCAGCGCCGAATTTCCCAGCGTGAAGCCGATGCCGGCAGCCGCCCAGCCCGAATAGGAATTGAGCATCGAGATCACGACCGGCATATCGGCGCCGCCGATCGGGATGATGATCAGGACGCCGAGCAGGAACGACGCAGCCACGATCAGCCAGAAGGCAAGGTAGTGCTGCGCCTCGAAGAACCAGACGATGAGGGCGACGAGGGCGATAGCCAACGCAATGTTGATAACGTGTCGGCCAGGCAGCGTGATCGGCTTGCCGCTCATGCGGCCGGAGAGTTTCAGGAACGCAATGACGGAACCGGTGAAGGTGATGGCGCCGATGGCGACGCCGAGCGACATTTCGATCAGGCTCTGACCGTGAATGTTGTGCTCGGTGCCGATATCGAAGGCGGCCGGCGCGTAGAGCGCACCGGCGGCGACCAGCACCGCCGCCATGCCGACCAGCGAGTGGAAGGCGGCGACCAGTTCCGGCATCGAGGTCATCGGCACGCGCCGCGCGATGACTGCGCCGGTGCTGCCGCCAATCACCACCGCGAGGACCACCAGCCCCCAAGCGCCAAGTCCGGCAGGCGGATGCGCGGCCAGCGTAGTCGCAACCGCGATCAGCATGCCGATCATGCCGAACAGGTTGCCGCGTCGGCTTGAATCGGGATGCGAAAGCCCACGTAGCGCCAAGATGAAGAGAACGCCTGCGACCAGGTAGGCCAGCGCGGCCAGGTTGGCGCTCATGATTATTTCTGTTTCCGTTGGAACATTGCGAGCATGCGCTGGGTCACCAGAAAGCCGCCGAAAATGTTGACGCAGGCGAAGGTGAGCGCAACGAAGCCGAACGCGCGCGCCCAGATCGGGCCGGCATCGTGGGCGACGAGCGCGACGCCGACCGCGAGCAGCGCGCCGACGACGATGACCGACGAGATCGCGTTCGTTACCGACATCAGCGGTGTGTGCAGCGCCGGCGTCACCGACCACACGACGTAGTAGCCGACGAAGACCGCGAGTACGAAGATCGAGAGGCGGAACACGAAGGGGTCAACGACGTCACTCACCGCATGCATCGCGCCGCCGCTCGCCGCCGACAGAATATCGAGCTGAGCGAGCACTGAGAGAGTCACCATGCCGAGCCTCCTCTTTCGCTACACAGCGCGCGTCTAGGCAGCAGTTTTCGGCTTGAAGTTCGGATGCACAATGGCGCCGTCGCGAGTGAGCGCCGTCGCCTTGACGATGTCGTCGTCCCAGTTGACCGCCAGCGCCTTCGTCTTCTTGTCGATCAGGACTTCGAGGAACGCGTAAAGGTTCTTGGCGTAGAGGCTCGACGCCGTCGCCGCCAACCGGCCGGGCACGTTGGCGTAGCCGATGATCTTGACGCCGCCGGTCTCGGTGACCGCATCCGTCTTGACGCCTTCGACGTTGCCGCCACGCTCGACGGCGAGATCGACCACCACCGAACCGGGCCGCATCGATGCCACCATGTCCTTCGAGACCAGGCGCGGCGCCGGCCGGCCGGGAATGAGTGCGGTGGTGATGACGATATCCTGTTTTTTGATGTGATCGGCGACGAGCGCGGCTTGCTTGGCCTGATACTCCTTGGACATTTCCTTGGCGTAGCCGCCCGCCGTTTCCGCCGCTTTGAATTCCTCGTCCTCGACCGCGATGAACTTTGCGCCAAGGCTTTCGACCTGCTCCTTGGCTGCCGGCCGCACGTCGGTCGCAGTGACAATGGCGCCGAGGCGCCGCGCGGTGGCGATCGCCTGCAAACCGGCGACGCCCGCGCCCATAATGAAAACCTTGGTGGCCGGCACGGTGCCGGCCGCGGTCATCATCATCGGCAGCGCCCGACCATATTCGGCGGCGGCATCGATGACGGCGCGGTAGCCGGCAAGGTTGGCCTGGCTCGACAGCACGTCCATCACCTGCGCGCGCGTGATCCGCGGCAGTAGCTCCATCGCGAAGGTAATGATTCCGGCGCCAGCTATCGCTTGCAGCGCCTCCTCATGGCCATACGGATCCATGATCGCGATGACCATGGCGCCTTTCTTCAAGCGCGGTAGTTCGGAAGCTTGTGGCCGCCGCACCTTCAGCACGACGTCGGCGCCGGCCACGGCATCCTTGGCTATGGTGGCGCCGACAGCGGAATAATCGGCATCCAGGATTCCGGATTTCAGCCCGGCGCCCGGTTCGACGGCGACCTCGGCGCCAAGACCGATCATCTTCTTGACGGTCTCGGGCGTGGCCGCCACCCGCGGCTCGTTCGCGTCGACCTCGGCAACAACCGCGACCTTCATGATTCCTCCGACACCCGCCTACGCGTGCGGTCGGCAATGAGACGACACGTTACTGGATGCGAGCTGCGGACGAGCCGAGCTCACGGCAGGACAGTCCGGATCAGGCGAGGAAAATCGCCATGAGAATTAGAATGACGACGACCACCCCGAGAACGCCCTTCACCAGCGTGATGAAATTCCGGTACGTCTGTTCGTGCGCGGCATAGTCCATCCCGTCGGCAGTCGCGTATTCGACCTCACCGTGGTCGGCCATTGCATTCCTCCAACCTTGCCCGGTTGGCCGCGGACTTAGCGTAATTGCACGCCAAGAGCAACGCGGTGCCTGCAAGGAGCAACGCGATGCCTACATGTCCAGAACGAGGCGCTCGCTCTTGCAGCCGGCGCAGCAGATCATGACCTTCTCGTTCGACGCCTGCTCGTCCTCGCTGAGCACCGAGTCGTGGTGCTCGGGAATGCCGGAGATGACACGCGTCACACATTCCCCGCAGATGCCGAGTTCGCACGAATAATCAACGTCCACGCCGGCTTCGTACAGCACTTCGAGGATCTTCTTGCCCTCCGGAATAAAGTATTCCTCGCCGGAGCGCGCGAGTTCGACCCAGAAGCCGCCGAGCGTACCCGCCGCGGCGTCGTCCTTGGGCGTGAAGTATTCAACGTGCACCTGATGGTGCGGGCGGCTCGCGGCTGCCGCCTCGAACGCTTTCAGCATCGGATTGGGGCCGCAGCAGTAAAAGTGTGCGTTCGCCGACCCGGCGCCGACAGCGGCCACCAGATCGAGAAATTTGCCGTCTGATTCATCGTCGAAATGCAGGTGCACGCGGTCGGGCCCGAATTTCTCGATGGTTGAGAGAAAGGCCATATCGGCGCGCGATTGACACGCATAGTGGAGCTTCCAGGTGCGGTTCTGCGCCTGGAGCTGCTGCGCCATGCACCAGATCGGCGTAATGCCAATGCCGCCGGCAAACAGAACAACCTCGGCGGCTTCTTCGACCAGCGGGAAATTGTTTCGCGGCGCGCTGATCTTCAGCGTGTGTCCGACGCGCAGATCATCGAAGATGTAGCGCGAGCCACCGCGGCTCGCAGCGTCGCGCTTGATGGCAACGACGTAACGTTCGGGACTGTCGTCGGGGTTGAGCAGCGAAAACTGGCGAATGAGTCCGTTCGGCAAATGGATGTCGATGTGAGCGCCGGGCTTGTAGGGCGGAAGCCGGCCACCGTCGGGGCGCTCGAACGTATAGACGTTGGTGTCGCGTGCGACGGGCTCAATTGCGGCGAGCCGCACATCGATCAAAGTTCCGGCGCGAGCCGTTTCGGGCGCAGCTGCCGCAGCAGTGGGTATAGTTGCAGTGTCCATACGGGTCATAGATAGGCGGCCGGGGCAGTCTTTCGCAACAGCTTCTTATGCCCGCGTGACGGCTGATAAGAAGGATTTTTGAAGGGTTTTGAGGCGGCCCGCTATCATTGTCCGTGGGCCCGGAAGAGCTCGGCGCGAGCCTGATCCGCGGCATAATCAGCAAACACACGGCCGATCATCAGCACGACGGGCCCTTTCGGGGCTTCAGCGGATAGGAGCGCTGGCAGTTCGGCAATCGTAGCGCCAATGACGCGCTCATCGGTGCGGGTCGCGTGCGCCACCGCCACGGCAGGCGTCGTCGGATCAAGCCCGGCACCGAGCGCCTTGGCGACAAGGTCGGGCAGCGTCCGTGTCGGCATGTAAACGACTGTCGTCACCGCCGGGTCGGCCAGACTCGCCCAATCGATATCGTCCGGCAGCCTGCCATCGCGGCCGTGGCCGGTGATGTATTGTACGCGGCGAGCTTCCGCGCGCCTTGTCAGCGACACCTTCAACCGGCCCGCGGCAGCCTGGGCGGCGGTAACACCCGGTACGACTTCGACGGCTAATCCCGCCGCGCGACAAGCCGCAATCTCTTCATCGGCCCGCCCGAAAATCATTGGGTCGCCGCCCTTCAGCCGCACCACCCGGCGCCCCGCTTTGGCAAGCGACACCATCAGCGCATTGATGTCGTCTTGACGGCACGACGGCGCGTGGCCGGTTTTGCCGACGAGCATTTTCTTTGCCTCGCGCCGGGCGAAATCGAGGATCTCTGCCGACACCAAACTGTCGAACAAGATCACGTCGGCCGATTGCAGCGCGCGCACCGCGCGAAGCGTCAACAATTCCGGATCGCCTGGGCCGGCACCGACGAGCACGACGGAGCCGGGATCGGGCGCCGATGTTGGCTTAAGCAGCGCTTCGATGTCGGCTTCGGTCGGCGCCCGTTCGGGATTGGCGACGGCATGGTCGGTGAATTTCTCCCAGAACGTCCGTCGACCGCGGAACGGCAGCGCCAGCGCCTGCACGCGCGGGCGCCAATTGCATGCGGCGTCCGCCCAGCGCGCGAAGCCTTTCGGAATCAAAGCTTCGATCTTCGCGCGGATTGCCTGACCGAAGACCGGCGCGGCGCCGTCGGTCGAAATGCCGATGACGAGGGGTGAACGGTTGACGATCGCGCCGAAAGAAAAATCGCAAAAGGCCGGGCGGTCGATGACGTTGGCCGGCACGCCCGCGGCTCGTGCCGCGGCGGCAAAAAGCCCCGCTTCAGCGTCATCGGCGCATTCGGCGACGGCGAGAGCCGCACCGGCGAGATCTACCGCTGTCCAAGGCCGTTCGTGAACGATGACCGCGCCGACGGGCGGAGCGGCGGCGAGCGCATGCAAGCTGTCACACGGGTCCGGCGCAAACACATCGACGCGGGCGCCGGCTGCCGAAAGCATCTCGGCTTTCCAAGTCGCTGCCTCGCCACCGCCGGCGACAACGCCGCGCTTACCTTCGAGTGCGAAGAATGCCGGCAGGCGCGCCAAAGGCCCGATTCTGGCCGTTTGGATTTCAGCGGGTTTGTGGTTCATACCGGCATCCTCGTCACACGCTGGCAGATAGAATTTTCTAGCTGTCGCGGCAACAGCTGAAGTCAATTTTGGGATGAAATAGCCGCTTAGCTCTCTTTCTTGGCATATTTAAACCCTAAAGTGTTCGGGGCGAGTTTTTCGCGCCCGGTCGTGGTTGCCGATTTTCATTCAATTGGCGTGCCAACGTTTGGGTCCAAAGACTTGGCGGGCGCCCGACGGGTTTCCGGCGGGCGCCCTAAAGCTATCAGCCAGTCTATAAGCCGGGTTCTGGATGGCATGCGGAAAACCGATCCGCATACGTGACGGCCATTCCTCTTGGACGCCGGTTGCCCGGCGCCTCCAGCAACCTACCCGGACGGCGGATCCAGACACTGATCTGAGCATTAGCCGACGCTCGCGCGCGACAAAAACTCGTGCCGTCCCTATTCGGTCTTGCTCCCGGTGGGGTTTACCGTGCCGCCGGCGTTGCCGCCGGCGCGGTGCGCTCTTACCGCACCTTTTCACCCTTACCGTGCCCCCTCCGTTTCCCTTCCCCGCAAGCGGGGAGGGTAGGGTGGGGGACGGCGGTATGTTCTCTGTGGCACTTTCCCTAGGCTCGCGCCCGCCGGATGTTATCCGGCACCGCTTGTCCATGGAGCCCGGACTTTCCTCCCCGGCAATGCGCTGGAGCGGCCGTCCGACCGACTGACATCATAGGGATGGGAATATTAGCCGTCGCCGTCAAGCGCCAAAAGTCTAAGTGCTTAAGCTTTCAAGAGCCACGCCGCGTGCCGGCGGCTATGGTCCGTACCCGCGTGCGCTGGGCCAGCAAGTCTTGCAGCGTGGTACGCGTCGATTGGTCGGCGACGCCATCGACGCGTTCCGGCCGGAAGTGACGCTGGAATGCTGCCACCACGTCGTGTGTGACGGAGTTGTAGGTCCGGTTCACCGTCAAGCCGTAACCGTATTGGCTTAGGGATTGCTGCAACGCCGTAACTTTGTCGCCCCGGTCGCCCAGCGCGAGCATGCCATTATCCTCGGCCATAGGAGCAGGTTGGACCCAATGCCCAATGCCGGAATCGTACAGCGTGCGCCAAGGAAATTTCTCGCCCGGATCCCGCTTGCGTGACGGCGCGACATCGGAATGCGCCAGCACGCGCGGCGGCGGGATGGTGTTGCGCGCGGAGATGCCGCGGCAGAGCGTGGTAACGGCCGCGATCTGCCGTTTAGGAAAATCCGGGTAGTCGTAATCGTGACCGGGATTGACGATTTCGATCCCAATTGAGCTGGAGTTGAGGTCGGTTTCTCCCGCCCAAAACGATTGGCCCGCATGCCAGGCGCGGCGGCTTTCCTGGACCATCTGCACGACGCGGCCGTCCTCAAAAACCAGGTAGTGGGCTGAGACCTTGCTCAGCGGATCGCATAGCCGGTCGAGCGCGGCATCCGCGTCCTGCATCCCGGTATAGTGCAGGACGATCATGTCAGGGCTTCGGCCGCCGGCCCGCTCGTCATGATTGGGCGACGGCCTAACTTCGGCGACGACGGAGGAGTTGGCTGCGAACACGCGGTTCAACATGGATCGAGTTTAAGCCGGAGGATTACGCGCACAAACACGATTTCTACGTGTCGGCGATGCCTTGCTCTTTTTGGTTACCGGCGCGCGGCAAACTTCAACCTTTCCTTAAGCTTACCCCTCACTAATCAAATTCGAACGGAGCAGCCGCGCGGCGAGGGCTGTTACGTTGACGCCCAAATTATCCCATGGTAGCCCAGTTAATCCCAAATGAGCTTGTGTGGCCTGGATCACGGCACCGCGGCGCTGCGGCAGGGGGCTCCACACGGGATTGCCGATTGGAAGGATCGCGGCTGCTAGGCCGGCCGCTCGGCGAGGGGCGAGATGGATCGGTTCCTGTCCCACCACGTGCTCCGTTTGGACGCCAAGGGC
The DNA here is from genome assembly GCA_963831165.1 of uncultured Alphaproteobacteria bacterium. Lineage (GTDB taxonomy): Bacteria > Pseudomonadota > Alphaproteobacteria > Rhizobiales > Xanthobacteraceae > BOG-931. The sequence continues at coordinate 337,504 of CAWHPC010000018.1, read as the reverse complement.
CGTGTATCGGTCCCGGCTCCATTTCGCGCGGTGCTGGCGCGCGACGGCTTCGACGGTCTCTATTGTTACCCCGCGTTCGATCGGCCGGCGCTCGATGCTGGCGGCAATGCGCTACTCGCGGAAATCGAGACGCTGATCGTGGGATTTTCGCCCTTCTCAGAACAACGCGAGCAGTTCTCGCTCGCACTCTACGGCTCGAGCGAAACCCTGAAGCTCGACGGCGAAGGCCGCGTCGTTCTCTCCGAGGCTCACAAGAGCCATGCCGGGATCACCGAGGCCGCCGTGTTCGTCGGTCTCGGCCACAAATTTCGCATCTGGGAGCCCGGCCGGTTTCGCGCGGAACTGACCGAGGCAACCGACAAGGTCCGCGCCTTCAAGGAGCAATTGGGGACCGGGACGGCGGAGCAAAAACCGCCTGGAGCACGGGAATGATGACGGGCAGCGACAGCAACGCTGTCGCTGGCGGACTGGCTCGTCACATTCCTGTGCTCGCTCGCCGGGCGGTCGAACTGCTCGGCGTGCATGACGGCGGCATTTACGTCGACGCAACGTTTGGCGCCGGTGGCTATTCCCGCATAATCCTTGCGACGCCCGGTGCGCGGGTGATCGGCATTGATCGCGATCAAAACGCTGTCGCACGAGGCGCGACGCTCGTCAGCGCAGCGGATGGCCGGCTGGAGTTGATCGAAGATCGCTTTTCCAATCTCGAAGCAGTCGTCGAAAGCTGCGGCGTCGCTTCTGTTGACGGCGTGGTGCTCGACCTCGGCGTTTCGTCCATGCAGCTTGACGAGGCATCGCGCGGATTTTCTTTCCGGCTCGACGGACCGCTGGACATGCGCATGGGCCGCGATGGTCCGAGCGTGGCCGACGTAGTTGCCCGCGCCAGCGAACGTGATCTTGCCGCTATCATCCGTACGCTCGGCGAAGAGCATCACGCGCGCTCGATTGCGCGTGCCATCGCCAAGGCACGCGAAGCGCAGCCGATTACGACAACGCGCTCGCTCGCGGATATCGTCGCTCGCGTGGTGCATACGCGCGAAAGCACGATCCATCCGGCTACTCGCACCTTCCAGGCGCTTCGGATTTTCATCAACGACGAGCTTCTGGAATTGGCGCGCGGGCTTGCCGGCGCCGAACGCATTCTCAAACCCGCCGGTCGCCTCGTCTTGGTCGCTTTCCACTCGCTCGAGGATCGTATCGTCAAGACCTTCCTCACTGAGCGAAGCCGGCCGCCGGCGTCGTCCCGCCATCGGCCCGGAGCTCGTATCCGCGCCGCCGACGTTCCGCGTGCTGACCAAAAAGCCGGAGACGGCCGACGAAACCGAGGTCGCTGCCAATCCGCGCGCCCGCTCCGCGAAGCTCCGCGCGGCGGAACGTACCGATGCTGCTGCCCGTCCCACGGCGATCGAAGCACTGCTGCCGCGCGTTCCCTCGCTAAGCGACGTCATGCGGGGCCGAGTCATGACGTTTCGCATCCTCAATCTCATTGTCATCGGCGCGCTGATACTTGCTGCGGCTTATGTCTACCGCATCAAATTCGATTCGACCGTCCAGGCCGAGCGACTTGCGAAAATTCGCGGTGAAGTGCGGCGTGCGCGCGACACCATCGCCGAATTGCGCGCCGAGTGGACCCAGCTCGACAATCCTGCGCGCATCGAAGGGCTGGCAAAGCGCTATTTGCAGCTCAAGCCCGATCGCGCCGACTCAGTTCGACTCGCTCGACAAATTGCCGGAGCGTCCACCGCAATTTTTCAAGCACGATAGTCCCGATCCGATCGGCGCCGCGATCGAGACACTGGAGGAGCCCGAGACGACCGGGAGTCTTGCCGCTCCGGCCGTGCCGTCCGCCGGTCATGACAGCCCGGTCGACGAATCATCGCTCCGACCGCAAATCCGGACCAGTGATGCGATGACCGGCGATCGCGCAAAGCGCAGGTCTCCGGCCGATGACGCGCTGGCGGCGCTTCATGCTCCGGCTCCTGTACGACAATAAGATCGATCGGGCCGCGAAGGCGCGGGCGCGGATCGGATTGGCGATCCTGCTGTTTGCGGCCGTTTATTCGATCATTGCGCTGCGGCTGGTGATGTTCGCGGCTGCATCCGACGGCCGCAATCCGCACCGCGCCAGTGACCGGCGACGCAATTGCGACCGCGCGGCCGGACATCCTCGATCGCAACGGCGAAATCCTGGCGACCGACGTGCGCGTGCCCTCGCTCTACGCCGAGCCGCGCCGTCTGATCGACGTTGACGAAGCCGTTGAGCTTTTGACCGCCGACCTGACCGACCTTGACGCGACCGAATTGCGCGAACGGCTGTCCTCCAAGCGTGGCTTTGTCTGGCTCAAGCGCGACATCACGCCGGAGCAGCAGCACGAGATCTATCGCCAAGGGCTCCCGGGCATCGGCTTCCTGAACGAAAACAAGCGCACCTACCCGAACGGTCCCGAGGTGTCGCACGTCATCGGCCACGTCAACATCGACAACCAGGGTATCGCCGGCATGGAGAAGTGGCTCGACGGCCACGGCCTTGCGGCGCTTCATATGGCCGGGCTCGCCACCGATCGGCTGCAAAATCCGGTTCAGCTTGCCGTCGATCTTCGCGTGCAGCATGCGTTGCGCGACGAGCTCGTCGCCGCGCACGCCAAGTTCAAGACGCTCGCTGCCGCGGGCCTGGTCCTTGACGTGCGCACCGGCGAAATCATCGCCATGGTTTCGGAGCCGGATTACGACCCCAACAATCCGCACGAGGCGCTCGATCCGACACGCATCAATCGGCTCACCACGGGCGTGTTCGAGATGGGCTCGACCTTCAAGGCCTTTACGGTCGCGATGGCGCTGGACTCCGGCAAGTTTACCCTCAAATCGTCATTCGATGCGCACGGGCCGATGCACGTCGGCAGGTTCCAGATCCACGATTTCGAGCCCGAGAACCGGATGCTGACCATCCCGGAAATTTTCACCTACTCGTCAAATATTGGAGCCGCCCGCACCGCGCTGGCGATGGGCGTCGATGCGCACAAGGCGTTCCTGAAAAAGCTGGGCCAGCTCGATCGCCTGCGCACGGAATTGCCGGAAAGCGCCGAGCCGATCGTGCCCAGGCATTGGGGCGAGCTCAATACGATCACCATCGCCTTCGGTCACGGTCTTTCGGTGGCGCCGCTGCAGGCTTTGATGGGAGTGGGGGCGCTGATGAACGGCGGCTTTCTGATCCCGCCGACCTTCCTCAAGCGTACGGAAGAGGAAGCGCGCGCACTCGGCAAGCGCGTCATCAAGCCTGAAACCAGCGAGATGATGCGCTATCTCATGCGGCTGAACGTCGAGAAAGGCACCGCGCGCAAAGCTGACATACCGGGCTACTATATTGGCGGTAAGACCGGTACCGCCGACAAAGTCATCAACGGCCACTATTCAAAGTCCAGCGTGCTCACCGATTTCATGGCCGTGATTCCGGCCGACAAGCCGCGATACCTGCTGCTGATCATGCTCGACGACCCGAAAGTGCTGCCCGAGACCCATGGTTTCAAAACGTCCGGCTGGAACGCGGTTCCTGTCGGTGGCGCGGTGGTCGCTCGCATTGCCCCGCTTCTCGGCGTCGAGCCACGTCTCGATCTGCCGGACGCCGATCACCTGATACTGGCCTCAATGAAGGAAAGCCGATAAGGCGGGGGCCGCACGAGCGACCGCCATGAAACTTCGCGACGTTTTACCCGCAGATGCCGCAATCGAGACGCAGAATGCCGACATCGAAGTCGGCGGCGTATCGGCCGACACGCGCGCGATCAAGCGCGGCGACATTTTTGTGGCAATCGCGGGCGGCAAGGCCGACGGACTAAACTTTGTCGGCGCAGCAATTGCCGCAGGCGCGGTCGCCGTCGTGGCGGAACGTACTCCGGATAAGCATTTGCCCGCGAACATGGGTCTCGTGAAGGTGGGCAACACGCGGCGTGCGCTGGCGCTCATGGCGGCCAAGTTTTTTCCCCGCCAGCCGCGGACTATCGCCGCTATTACCGGCACCAGCGGCAAAACCTCGGTCGCGGCGTTTACACGTCAAATCTGGACGGCGCTGGGACATCGCGCTGCCAGCATCGGCACCATCGGCATCGTGTCGCCGCGCGGCGAGACTTACGGCTCGCTGACCACGCCGGACCCGGTGGCGCTGCATCGTTCGCTCGATGCGCTGGCGGCCGATGGCGTCACACACCTCGCCATCGAAGCGTCGTCGCATGGTCTCGATCAGTACCGCCTCGACGGCTTGCGTATTGCGGCGGCGGCTTTTACCAACATCACGCGCGATCATCTGGACTACCATCCGAGCTTCGAAGCTTACCTCGCCGCCAAGCTGCGGTTGTTCGAGGCACTTGTGGAACCGGGAGGTGCTGCGATCGTCGAGATCGATCACGACCACTCCGAAGTCGTCATCGCCGCGGCCAAGGCGCGTGGGCTTCAGCTGATCAGCGTAGGACATAAGGGAACCGGCATTCGTCTCGTTGAATTGGTCGGCGAGGGGTTCGTGCAAGTTTTGCAGATCGAACATGGCGGCAAGACTTTTCGCGTGCGCTTGCCGCTGGTCGGCGAATTCCAGGTCGAAAACGCACTCGTTGCCGCCGGTCTTGCCATCGCAACTGGCGGCGAAGCGGCGGCGGTGTTCGCGGCGCTGGAACATCTTACCGGCGCCAAGGGTCGGCTGGAGCTTGTCGGTGCCAATCGCGGCGCGCCGATATTCATCGACTACGCGCACAAGCCCGATGCGCTCGCCAAGGCGCTCGACGCCTTGCGGTCCACGGCGACCGGGCGGCTTGTCGTGGTATTCGGCGCCGGCGGCGATCGTGACCGCGGCAAGCGGCCATTGATGGGCGCTGTCGCTGCCGCCAAGGCTGACCGGGTGATCGTTACCGACGACAATCCGCGGAGCGAAAATCCGGCGGCGATCCGCGCCGCGATCATGGCGGCGGTGCCCGCCGCCACCGAGATCGCCGATCGGCGCGAAGCGATCCGGTCCGCGATTTCCGCGCTCGATGCCGGCGATGTGCTGCTGATCGCCGGCAAGGGCCATGAAACCGGCCAAATCATCGGCGACCGGGTTGTGCCGTTCAGCGATCATGAAGCAGTCGCCGCGGCGCTCAAGGAGCTTGCCGCATGAGCGCGCCCGCGTTGTGGACCGTCGAAGAGATGGCGGCCGCCATGGGCGCCGAGCGGCGTGGTCCGCTGCCGCAGACCATTGAGGGCATCTCGATCGACAGCCGCACCATCGGTCGGGGTGATGCGTTCTTCGCCATTGCTGACCGCCGCGACGGACATGAATTTGTTGAGTCGGCATTCGCCGCCCAAGCGGCGCTCGCGGTCGTCGCCACGAAGCCGTCGATGAAGCTGCCGCCGGACGCGCCGCTGCTCGTCGTGCCCGACGTGCTCGCAGGCTTGCGCGCGCTCGCCTCCGTGGCGCGGGCGCGGACGCATGCCAAGGTGATCGGCGTCACCGGTTCGGTCGGCAAGACCGGAACAAAAGAAGCGTTGCGGCTTGCGCTGTCCAAGGACGGCGAGACGCACGCATCGGTCGCCTCCTACAACAATCACTGGGGCGTGCCGCTCTCGCTCGCGCGCTGTCCGGCGAGCGCGGATTATGCCGTACTGGAAATGGGCATGAATCACGCGGGTGAAATTGCGCCGCTGTCGCGGCTGGCGCGTCCCGCACGTGGCTGGTGATCACGACAATTGCGCCGGTGCACCTCGAATTCTTCGGCTCGCTCGCCAAGATCGCCGACGCCAAGGCGGAAATCTTTTTCGGGCTCGAACCGAGCGGCGCTGCGGTTCTCAATCGTGACAATTCGCAGTTCACGCACCTGAAGCGGCGCGCCAAAGAGGCGGGTGTTGCGCGCATCGTGTCGTTTGGCGAGCACGCAAAGGCCGATGCGCGCCTGATCAAGTGCGCTTTGCATGCCGATTGCTCGACCGTGCAGGCGGCAATCCTCGGCACCGAGATCACCTACAAAATTGGCGCGCCGGGCCGCCATCTGGTGCTCAATTCGCTTGCCGTGTTGGCCACCGTCGTGCTGGCCGGTGCCGACCTCGCCTTGGCGGCGTTGGCGTTGTCCGAACTCAAGCCCGTGTCCGGACGCGGCGCGCTGATCGAGATCGAGCTACCCGGCGGTTCGGCCTTCATCATCGACGACAGCTACAACGCCAACCCGCTTTCGGTCGCGGCCGCGCTCGCCTTACTTGGTCAGACGCCGGTTGGTCCGCGTGGACGTCGAATTGCGGTGCTCGGCGATATGCTCGAACTTGGCCCGCGGGGTCGGACGCTGCATCGCGGCCTGCTGGCCGCCGTTAACACTAATTCGATCGATCTCGTTTTCTGCTGCGGTCCGCTGATGCGCGCGCTGTGGCAAGCCCTTCCCGCCAGCCGCCGCGGCGGCTATGCAGAGAACTCCGCCGCGCTCGAAGCGCAAGTGCTGGCCGCGATCCGCGCCGGCGACGTCGTCATGGTCAAGGGCTCGCTGGGCTCGCGCATGGCGCCGATCGTCAAGGCGCTGCAACGGCTCTCCGTGCGCCAAGAAGCTTTGGGAACCGACGTTCTCCAAATTGCCGGCGCACAAGGTTGATGTCGTAATGCTGTATTGGTTGATCGAGTTTTCGGACAAGCTCTCCGTCCTCAACGTGTTCCGTTACATCACGTTCCGGACCGGCGGTGCGGTCATCACGGCGCTGCTGTTCGTGTTTTTGTTCGGACAGTTCATCATAGATCGTTTGCGGCGGCTGCAGGGCAAGGGCCAGCCGATCCGCGCCGATGGTCCGAAATCGCACCTCATCACCAAGGCCGGCACGCCGACGATGGGCGGCCTGATGATTCTCTCCGGCATGCTGGTTTCGACTTTGTTGTGGGCCAACCCTGCTAACCCTTACGTCTGGGTGGTGCTGGGCGTCACGCTAGGCTTCGGCATGGTCGGCTTCTACGACGATTATCTGAAAGTCACGAAGCAGACGCACAACGCGTTTCCCGGCCGTACGCGGGTCATCATCGAAGCCATCATCGCAGCGGTTGCCTGCGTGGGTATGGTCCAGCTTGGGCACTTACCGTTTTCGACTTCGCTGGTGTTTCCGTTCTTCAAGGAGTTCGTGTTCAATTTCGGCTGGTTCTACCTATTGTTTGCGACTTTCATCATTATTGGTGCGGGAAACGCGGTGAATTTGACCGACGGTCTCGACGGTCTCGCCATTGTGCCGGTGATGATCGCGGCGGCGAGCTTCGGTATGATCGCTTATCTCTGCGGCAACGCGGTGTTCGCCGATTATCTGCAAATCCACTATGTCGCCGGGACCGGCGAGCTCTCGGTGCTGTGCGGCGCGGTGCTTGGCGCCGGCCTTGGCTTTCTCTGGTTCAACGCACCGCCCGCTTCGATCTTCATGGGCGATACCGGTTCGCTGGCGCTCGGTGGCATGATCGGCGCGATTGCGGTCGCCACCAAGCACGAGATCGTGCTCGCGGTGATTGGCGGATTGTTCGTGCTCGAAGCGGTTTCCGTTATCGTGCAGGTGGTGTCGTTCAAGTTGACCGGCAAGCGCGTTTTCAAGATGGCCCCGATCCACCATCATTTCGAGCAGCTCGGTTGGACCGAGCCGCAGATCGTCATTCGTTTCTGGATTGTCTCGGTCGTGCTCGCGCTGGCGGGGCTTTCGACCCTGAAGCTGCGGTAGCTTCGTCGTGATTCCGGTCACGACTTTTGCCGGCAAAAAGGTCGCGGTATTTGGTCTGGGCGGCTCGGGGCTTGCGAGCGCGAAAGCGCTCGTGGTCGGGGGCGCCGATGTCGTCGCCGCCGACGACGATGCACAGAGCGTGGCGAAAGCGCGGGCCGCCGGCATTGTCACCGCCGATTTGCGCAGCGCCGATTGGTCGAAATTCGTGGCACTTGTTTTGGCGCCAGGCGTTCCGCTGACGCACCCCGCGCCGCACTGGACCGTGCAGCTTGCGCAACAGGCCGGCGTCGAGGTGATCGGCGATATCGAGTTGTTCTGTCGCGAGCGCCGCCGTACTACGCCCGATGTCCCGCTGGTCGCCATCACCGGCACCAACGGCAAGTCGACGACGACGGCGCTGGTCGCACATCTCGTGGCTTCGGCCGGCATGGATCCGCAACTCGGCGGCAATATCGGTACCGCGATCCTGTCGCTTGCTCCGCCGCAAGCCGGCCGCGTCTACGTCATCGAATGTTCGTCGTACCAAATCGATCTTGCGCCCTCCCTCGATCCGTCAGTCGGGATCCTCATCAATCTCAGCGAAGATCACCTCGATCGTCACGGCACGATGGAACACTACGCGGCCGTGAAGGAGCGTCTCGTCGCCGGCGTGCCGAAGGAAGCGGCCGCCATCGTCGGCGTCGATGACGAATGGTCCAGCACGATCGCCGATCGTCTGGAGCAATCCGGCAAGCCTGTGGTGCGAATTTCGGTGCGGTCTAGACTGAGCAAGGGGATCTACGTCGAACAGCAGCGCATCATGCGCGCAGTCGAAGGGAAGGCGTGTTCAATCGCCGAGATCGCCGGTATCGGTTCGCTGCGCGGGCTGCACAACGCGCAGAATGCCGCCTGCGCTACCGCGGCCGCGCTGGCGCTCGGACTTTCTTCGTCGGCGATCCAGGCGGGACTTCGCTCGTTCCCCGGGCTTGCGCATCGCATGGAGGAAGTCGGCCGTCGTGGCGCCGTGTTATTCGTCAACGACTCCAAGGCGACCAACGCCGATTCAACCGCTCAAGCGCTCGCCTGCTTCAGCGACATTTTCTGGATCGCGGGCGGCAAGCCAAAAACCGGCGGGATCGAGTCGCTGCGGTCGTTCTTTTCGCGGATCCGCAAGGCGTATCTGATTGGCGAGGCGGCGGGGGAGTTTGCTGCCACTCTGGATGCCGACGTGCCTCACGAGATCACGGGAACGCTCGCAAAGGCGCTCGCGGCAGCGGCGCGCGACGCCGCGAAATCGGCAGCTGTCGAACCCGTCGTGCTGCTGTCGCCCGCTTCTGCGTCGTTCGACCAGTACCGCAACTTCGAGATTCGCGGCGACGCGTTCCGGGCGCTGGTACGGGCGCTGCCGGGGGTGAAATGAACGGGCTCTTAATCCCCTTTAAACCAACCCGGTGTCACGACTAGGCGGGGACCATCTTTTTGGGGACGCCATGGCGTCGCGCGCGCAGCCCACGCCGTTGAGCGAATGGTGGCGAACGATCGACCGGCTAACCCTGGCCGCGCTCGGCGCGCTGATGCTTGGCGGCATCATTTTGTGCCTGGCCGCGAGCCCTCCGGTTGCCGCGCGGATCGGCCTCGACCCGTTCCATTTCGTCAACCGGCAGGTCCTGTTCCTGATCCCCGCCGCCGCCGTCCTGATCGCGACCTCGTTTCTGTCGCCACGCGAAATCCGCAAGCTCGCGCTCATTGTCTTCTTCATCAGCCTCGTTCTGGTCGCGGCGACGCCTTATTTCGGCGCCGAGATCAAAGGCGCACGGCGCTGGCTGGTGATCCTCGGTATGAACATTCAGCCGTCGGAGTTTCTGAAACCGGCCTTCGTCATCCTGATCGCCTGGCTGTTCGGTGAATCCGGCAAGCGTCCCGATATGCCCGCCAACACCGTCGCGCTTGTGCTGCTCGTCGTCGTGGTTGCCTTGCTGGTGCTGCAGCCGGATTTCGGCCAGACCATGCTGATCACGCTGGTTTGGGGCGCGCTGTTTTATATGGCCGGCATGCGGTTCGTCTGGATGCTCGGGCTTGGAGTCACGGCGACTGCCGGCCTGATTACGGCCTTCTATACGGTTCCGCATGTGGCGCAGCGCATCAATCGCTTCCTCGATCCCGCGTCCGGCGATACCTTCAATATCGACATTGCCACCGAGTCGTTTGTCCGCGGCGGCTGGTTTGGCCGCGGCCCCGGCGAAGGCACGATCAAGCGCATCCTGCCCGAAGGTCACACCGATTTCGTCTTCGCCGTGGCTGCGGAGGAATTCGGCGTCGCGCTCTGCCTCATTCTTGTGGCTTTGTTCGCGTTCATCGTGATCCGGGCGCTGGGCAAGGCGATGCGCAACGAAGATCCGTTCATCCGTTTTGCCGCCGCCGGCTTAGCGATTCTGTTTGGGCTGCAATCGACCATCAACATGGCCGTCAACCTGCACCTGATGCCGGCCAAGGGAATGACGCTGCCGTTCATTTCCTATGGCGGTTCGTCGCTCGTCTCACTCGCTTACGGCATGGGCATGCTGATTGCACTCACTCGGGAACGGCCGCAAGCGCGGTTGTCCGGCGAAATCGTATTCGCCGCGAGTCCGGTGTGATGGACGCGCCGGGCCGGGCGCCGGTCCTGGTCGTGGCCGGCGGGACGGGCGGACATTTGTTCCCGGCCGAGGCCCTCGCCGCGGCGCTGACGAAGCGGGGCATCCCGGTCCATCTCGCGACCGACGGGCGAGCGGCTGGCTACGGCGGCGGCGCGTTCTCCGACGACGCAGTCCACGTTGTCGCCAGCGCGACGCTTCGCGGACGCGATCCGCTCGCCTTGGCCAGAACCACTGCGATGCTTGGCCTCGGGGTCGTCCAAGCTTGGGCGCTGATTGGCCGGCTGAAGCCCGCGGCAGTCGTTGGCTTTGGCGGCTATCCCACCATTCCACCGGTGCTGGCGGCAGGGTGGTGCGGCGTGCCAACGCTGATTCACGACGCCAATGCGGTCATCGGCAGGGCCAATCGCCTTTTGGCGCCGCGCGTCACCGCGATCGCCACCTCGTTCCCCGATTTATTCCGCGACGATCCGAGACTCGCGGCCAAGGCTACGCTGACCGGCAATCCGGTGCGGCCAGCGGTCGTTATTGCGGCGGCAACGCCCTATCCAGGTTCGGCCAATCCTTTGCGGCTCCTCATTTTCGGCGGCAGCCAGGGCGCGCGAGTGATGGCTGATGTTGTTCCAGCCGCGATCGAATTGCTGGACCCGGCATTGCGTGCTCGCCTCGCCATCGTCCAGCAAGCGCGCGCCGAGGATCTGGACCGTGTGCGCGATGTCTACGGTAGATTGAAGGTTACCTTCGAAGTCGCGCCTTTCTTTTCCGACCTGCCTGCGCGCATCGCCGCCAGCCATCTCGTCATTTCCCGCTCCGGCGCTTCAACCGTCGCCGAGCTTTCAGCCATCGGACGCCCTGCGGTCCTCGTGCCGCTGCCGCATGCGCTCGACCAGGACCAGTTCGCCAATGCTGGCGTGCTGGAAAAAGTCCGTGGCGCCGTGCGGCTGGTGCAGGATCAATTTACGCCGCGGCGCCTCGCTGACGAAATCGGCGCATTGGTGGCGGCGCCGCAACGGCTTGCCGGCATGGCAGCGGCGGCGCAGTCGTTGGGCAAGCTCGACGCCGCCGATCGGCTCGCCGAATTGGTTCTGAAGGTGGCGGGAATCAATTTTAGGAACTAATTTCAACAATATTCACCGGTCGTGGCCGCACTTGTCTCAGCCATCCACGTCCTGCATTTAGAAGAGCGAATTCAGATGCCCGGCGCGAGATCAGGCAGGACGAATCCGGAGAATTCATGAAATTGCCGCGCGACATCGGCCCGGTACATTTCGTCGGCATCGGCGGCATCGGCATGAGCGGCATCGCCGAGGTCATGGTGAATCTCGGCTATACCGTGCAGGGTTCCGACCAGGCCGAAAGCGCCAACATCAGACGGCTGCGCGAGAAGGGTGTGCAGATCGCAATCGGGCACGCGGCCGAGAATCTGAACGGCGCCCAAGTCGTGGTCGTCTCGTCGGCGATCAAGCCGGACAATCCGGAAGTCGTTGCCGCGCGCGCGCAGCGGCTGCCGGTGGTCCGCCGCGCCGAAATGCTGGCCGAGCTGATGCGGCTGAAAAGCTGCGTCGCCATTTCCGGCACGCACGGCAAGACTACGACCACGTCGATGGTAGCGGCGCTGCTCGACGCCGGCGGCTTCGATCCCACCGTGATCAATGGCGGCATCATCAATGCGTATGGCACCAACGCGCGCTTGGGTGCGGGCGAATGGATGGTGGTCGAGGCTGACGAATCCGACGGCACATTTCTCAAGCTTCCGGCCGACATCGCTATCGTCACCAACGTCGATGCCGAGCACCTCGATCACTTCAGGACTTTCGAGGCCGTGCAGGAAGCCTTCCGCGCCTTTGTCGAGAATGTGCCGTTCTACGGGTTCGCGGTGATGTGTACCGACCATCCGGTTGTGCAAAGCCTGGTCGGCCACATCGAAGATCGCCGTATCATCACCTACGGTGAAAATCCGCAGGCTGACGTCCGCCTGATCGACGTTTCGCATGCCGGCGGGACTTCACTGTTCTCCGTTGTCTTCCGTGATCGGCCGGGACAGTCCATACACGAGATCAAGAACGTCGCGCTACCGATGCCGGGACGGCACAACGCGCTCAACGCCACGGCGGCGATCGCAGTCGCCCACGAGCTCGGCGTTGCCGACCATGTGATCAAGGACGGACTGGCGAATTTCGGCGGCGTGCGGCGACGCTTCACCCGCACCGGCATGTGGAACGGCGTCACCATTATCGACGATTACGGGCATCATCCGGTCGAGATTGCCGCGGTGCTGAAAGCCGCACGCGAGTCGACCAAAGGGCAGGTGATCGCCGTCGTGCAGCCGCATCGCTACACGCGGCTTGCCGATTTGTTCGAGCAGTTCTGTACCTGCTTCAACGATGCCGATGCTGTGATTGTCGCGCAGGTTTATTCCGCCGGCGAAGCGCCGATCAAAGGCGCCGACCGCGACGCCCTGGTGCAAGGTTTGCGCACGCGAGGACATCGCCACGTCATGGCGCTTGACGGCCCCGAGACGCTCGCAGCATTGCTCGCGGGAATGGCGAAGGCCGGTGACTATGTCGTGTGCCTTGGCGCCGGGTCGATCACGCAATGGGCCCACGCGCTGCCGGGAGAATTGGCAGCGGCAAGAGCATGATCCGGAAAAAAGGCAGCTTGTCTTCCGATAAAATTATGTTCCGTGAAGCAGGCGCGCGATGACCAAAACCTGTCTGGCGGTTCGTCACGTCGCGTTTGAGGATCTCGGCTTGCTGGGCCGGCTCGTCGCCGCGCGCGGTTACGGCGTTCGTTATCACGACGCCGGCGTCCAGCCGATCGACGCGGAAACGCTGCTTGCGCCTGATTTGTTGATCGTGCTCGGCGGCCCGATCGGTGTCTACGAGCGCGACGCGTATCCGTTCATCGCCGACGAGGTCGCGGCGATTACGGGGCGTCTTGCGGCAGACAAGCCGATGCTCGGCATTTGCCTCGGTGCGCAGCTGATGGCGGCGGCGCTTGGCGCAAGCGTGGCGCCTGGTCCGGTCAAGGAGATCGGCTGGGCGCCGCTGACACTGTCGTCCGCCGGCAGGAAATCGGTACTTGCGCCGTTGGGTGAGACTCCCGTGCTGCACTGGCATGGCGACAATTGCGAGCCTTCCATCGGGATGCACGCATCTTGCCTCGACACAGCACTGCCCGGTGCAAGCATTTATGCGCGCGCCGTGGCAGCTTGGGCTGCAATTTCATTTGGAGACGGAGCCGGCAAGAATTCGAAAGCTGGCTGGTGGGCCATACCGTCGAGCTCGGCAAAGCCGGCCTCGATCCGCGCGAACTGCGCAGGCAAGCGCACACGCTCGGGCCGGCGACGCGCGAACTAGGGCAAAAAGTATTGGCTGCATGGCTCGATAAGGCGGTGGAGACGGCCGCTTGAGCTTTCCGGACATTGTCGCTGACTTGCGGTCGAACATGCCGGCGCTTCGGGGCCGACTGCTGCCAAACCAGTCGCTTGCCGAGCTGACCTGGTTCCGGGTGGGCGGGCCGGCGCAGGTTTTGTTCATGCCGGAGGATGAGCAAGACCTCGCGTATTTGCTGGGCCATGCGCCGGCCGGCATTCCGGTCACCGTCATCGGTCTTGGCTCCAATTTGATTGTGCGCGACGGCGGCGTGCCCGGAATTGTCGCGAGGCTCGGCCGCGGCTTCGGCGAGATTGCGATCGACGGCACGGATCTGCGCGCTGGCGCTGCGGTGCCCGACGTCAAGGTCGCGCGTGCGGCGCAGGAGGCCGGTATCGCCGGATTATCGTTCCTGCGTGGCATTCCGGGCAGCATCGGCGGCGCGCTTCGTATGAACGGCGGATCCTACGGCCGTGAGACCAAAGACGTGCTGACCGAGGCTCGCGCGGTCGACCGAGCCGGGCAAATACATGTGCTGAGCAACAGCGACATGCATTTCGGCTATCGTCATTGCGGCGTGCCGGGAGACTACATTTTCACCTTGGCAACCTTTCGGGGGAATCGCGGCAATCCGGTCGTCATCGCCGCGGAAATGGAAAAGATCACCGAATCTCGCGAGGCGACGCAGCCGATCAAGACTCGCACCGGCGGTTCAACATTCAAGAATCCGCCCGGGCAAAAGGCGTGGGAACTTATTGACGCCGCCGGCTGCCGCGGTTTGCAGTTCGGCGGTGCTCAAGTTTCCGAGATGCACACAAATTTTCTGATCAATCTTGGCAACGCGACGGCCTCCGACATCGAGACGCTGGGCGAGACCGTGCGCAAGCGGGTCAAAGAAAATTCGAGAGTTGAGCTTGAATGGGAGATCAAGCGGATCGGCGTGGCGAAGTAGCGCAACAGTGCTAGTCTCGCGGCGTGTCAACAAGTGACCCAATTCTCATCGTCGGCGGCGGGCTCGGCGGGCTTACCACGGCGCTTACCTTGGCGCGTCGTGGACTGTCGGCGCGCGTGCTCGAAGGCGGCCTGCAATTCGGCGCCATCGGCTACGGCATCCAGTTCGGGCCCAACGTCTTCCACGTCTTCGATCGCCTCGGGTTGAGCGAGCAGGTGATGGCCATCGCGGATTTTCCGGCAGGTGCGCTGATGATGGACGCGATCACCGGCAAAGAGCTGATCCGCGTTCCCACCGGCGCGTCGTTCCGGGCGCGCTTCAAGTATCCCTACATCGTCGTTCATCGCATCGACGTGCATAATGTCCTCCTTGATGGCTGTCGTCGCTGCGGCACGGTCGAGCTTGTTGCTGATGCGATGGTGACCGGCTTCGAGGAAAGCGGCGACAGCGTCTCGGTGAAGACCGCCGACGGACGCGTCTTTTCCGGCGCGGCACTGGTCGCAGCGGATGGCTTTCGATCGTTGTTCCGCGCCAAGTTGATCGGAGACGGCGAGCCGCGCCCGACGGGATACGTGGCGTTCCGCACCATCGTACCCATGGCGGAACTGAGGGCCGATGTGGCGCGCGATTGCGTCGCGTTATGGGGCGGGCCAGGCCTTCACGTCGTGCACTATCCGCTTCGTCACGGGTCGGAGTTCAATCTTGTCGCGGTGTTTCGCACCGCAAGCCATGCGGAGAAAGGCGACCCCGCGTCCTATCACGCGGAACTGGAGAACACCTACCGCGACATGCACCCCACCATGCGTGCTCTGATTGGCATGTTGGACCTACGCTGGCGCCGCGCGGTCGCCGATCGCGATCCGGTGCGGCATTGGCACAAAGGCCGCATCGTGCTGCTCGGCGACGCCGCCCACGCGCCGCTGCAATCACTGGCGCAGGGCGCCGGCATGGCGATCGAAGATGGCTTGTGCCTGGGTGAACTGATCGCGGCGACGGACGGTGATTTCGCTACCGCCTTCCGCCGCTTCGAAGCGGCCCGTCTGTTGCGGACCGCGCGCGTGCAGCTTGAATCCCGCGCGCTGTGGGATTTCTACCACCTCGACGAAGGCATCGCCCGGGATGTCCGGAATACGACGGTGGCGGATTGGGACGAGACGCACCTGTTCGATTGCCTGTCTTGGCTCTACGACGGCGCTCCTGTTCCGGCAGCTACGGGTCGCTGAAACTCTCGACCTTTTGCCAATTGTCGATTCTATTGCTGAGCCAGCGAATCAGCGATCCGGCCCGAGCGAGCCGGGGTGGGGCATTTTGGCTGAACGATGGCCAAGCACGTTGCCGTTCTGATGGGAGGCTGGTCGGCGGAGCGCGAAGTCTCGTTGCGCTCCGGCAAAGCATGTGCCGACGCGCTCAACCGCGTCGGCTATCGCGTCAGCCCGATCGACGCCGGCCGTGACATCGCGTCGGTGCTGCCGCGACCAAGCCCGACGTCGCACTCAACGTCCTGCATGGCCGCCCTGGCGAGGACGGCACGCTGCAAGGCGTACTGGAAATTCTCGGCATTCCTTACAGCCATTCGGGTGTGCTCGCTTCCGCGGTCGCGATGCACAAGGTCTACGCGAAGGCGCTGTTCCGCGCCGCTGATATTCCGGTCGCGGAAGACTTGGTGGCGTCGCGATTTGACGCCGCCAAACGCCACCTCATGCCGCCGCCTTATGTCATCAAGCCGATCGCAGAAGGCTCCAGCGTCGGGGTTTTTGTCGTCACGGAAGAGCATCCGCACCCGCCGCAGGAGCTTTATCGCGATGACTGGGCGTTCGGCGAGCAGGTGCTGATCGAGCGCTACATACCCGGCAAAGAACTGACCTGCGCCGTCCTTGGCGACCGGGCGCTGGATGTCATCGAAATCGAGCCGGCCACGCGATTCTACGATTACGAAGCGAAATACGCCTCTGGCGGTTCCCGGCACGTGCTGCCGGCGCAAATTTTACCAAATGTTTACCAGGAGGTCCGCAGACTCACTTTGGCTGCCCATAGCGCTCTTGGCTGCCGCGGCGTCAGCCGCGCGGACTTTCGCTACGACGATCGGGGGACGGGAAAGCTGGTCTGCCTTGAGATCAATACACAGCCCGGCATGACCGAAACCTCGCTTGTGCCCGAGCTCGCCGCCTATGCGGGCATTACTTTCGATGAGCTGGTGCGATGGATGGTGGAGGACGCCTCGATCAACCGCTGATGCGGTCGGGGCCACAAGCGGCGGAAGGGGCCGTCTCGCTCGTTGACGAGCCGCGTCGTCCGCGCGCCGGCAATCGGTCCCGCCGCTTCCGCGCGCATCGCTTTGCCTGGTCGGCGCCTCGTCGCCGGCTGGTGAGGCACAGATTTATCGGGCATTGGGGCTTGCGCCTTGCGCGGGTGCCGCCGGTGCCCGGTGTTGGCATCGCTGCATCGATCGTGTTGCTCGCTGCGACACTGGGTTACGGCGCCATCGCCGGCGGTCATGTAGCGGATATCGTCAGTTGGCTGAAGGACGCTCGTGACGTCGCCGCCAATGCAGTCGGCTTCCGCATTGCGGCTGTTTCGCTGACCGGCTCGAAGGAGGTCAGCCGCGAAGAGATACTCACCATTGCCGGCGTGACTGGTCGCGCCTCGCTGTTGTTCCTCGACGCCGATGTGGCGCGGGCGCGGCTGTTAGCGAATCCCTGGATCGCCGATGCAGCCGTCCTCAAGCTCTATCCCGACCGCTTGCAGATCACCGTGACCGAGCGCCTCGCCTTTGCGCTCTGGCAAAAGGATGGCCACGTCAGCGTCATCGCCGAAGACGGTACCGTACTCGAACCGTTCGTCGAGGATCGCTACCGCGGCCTGCCCACGGTTGTGGGCCGCGGCGCCGCGCTGCAGGCCAGGGATTTCCTTGCCGTCATTGCCCGCTATCCTGATATCCAAACGCAGTTGCGAGCCTCAATTTTCGTCGCCGAACGGCGTTGGAATCTGCGGCTCAATAACGGCATCGACGTGCGTTTACCGGAAGGCGACGTCGATCAAGCGCTCGATCGCTTGGTGGCTCTCGATCATGAGAAAAAGCTCCTGTCGCGCGACATCGTTGCGGTGGATTTGCGACTGCCTGATCGCGTGAGCGTGCGATTATCAGATGCGGCGGCACAGGCGCGCGAGGACGCCTACAAAGACAAGAAGAAGAAAAAGGCGGGCGACGCATGAGCGCGCTGCATTATGGTTTGACGCCAAAGATGAAGCCGATCTCGCCGCGGCGCAGCGCCCTGATCGCCGCGCTCGATATCGGATCGAGCAAGGTCGCCTGCGTGATTGCGCGATTGCGGCCGCATCCGCCGCAGCAAGTGCTGCCCCGAAGAAGCCACGCTATCGAGGTGGTCGGCTTCGGCCATGCCGCGGCGCGCGGCACCAAATCGGGCGGTGTCGTCAATCTGGCGGAAGCCGAAGAAGCCATTCGCCAGGCGGTTGACGGCGCCGAGCGTATGGCATCGGTCGAGATTGAATCGGTCGTGCTTTCAATTTCAGCCGGCCGGCTTGCGAGCGAGTCGTTTGCGGCGGAGGTGAAAATCCCGGGCTCCGCCGTTTCCGAGGGCGATATTGCGCGGGTATTAGCGGCCGGCAATCGGCACTCAATGCGTGAAGGCCGTGCGGTGCTGCATTCGCTGCCGATCGGCTATTCGATCGACGGCAGCAACGGCGTCCGCGATCCGCGCGGCATGCTGGGCGAACGGTTCGGCGTCGACATGCATGTCGCGACGACCGAAACCGCTGCTGCGCGCAATCTGATGCTGGCGGTCGAGCGCTGCCATCTCGCCGTCGAGGCCATGGTTGCAAGTCCTTATGTTGCCGGCCTTTCCGTCCTTGCTGACGACGAAGCCGACCTTGGAGCCGCTGTCGTCGATATGGGCGCCGGCACTACGACGACCGCGGTGTTTCTCGGCGGCCGGTTCGTTCATGCCGAAGGGTTCGCGTTGGGCGGTCTCAATGTGACACTGGATATCGCGCGCGGACTTAATGCCAGCGTCGCCGACGCCGAGCGAATCAAGACGTTTTATGGCAGTGTCCTGGTCGGTGGATCGGACGAACGCGACATGATCACGGTGCCGCCGGTTAGTGCAGACGAGCGCGAACAGGCGCAATTCGTTCCGCGATCGACGCTCGTGGAAATCATCAAACCGCGTGTCGAGGAAATTCTGGAGATGGTGCGCGACCGGCTGGCGGCGACCTCGTTCGCCGCCGAAGCCCGCGGCCGCGTCATCCTCACCGGCGGCGCGAGCCAGATGACTGGGCTATCCGAACTCGCCGCGCGCATTCTCGGCCGGCCCGTGCGCATCGGCCGGCCGCTCGGCATCGCCGGGCTGCCGGACGCAGCCAAGGGCGCGGCTTTTGCCGCCGCGACTGGGCTCTTGGTCTATCCGCAGGCAGCGCATCTCGAATACTTCGAAACCCGCGGTACCAGGCGGTACCGGATGAATGGCACGGGCGGCTATTTTGCCCGGGTCGGACAATGGCTTCGGGAGAGCTTCTGATGGCCCCCAGACTCGAAGCCAATAAGTTGCGCGTTCCATCAACACGGCCGGTGGCGGACCGGTCGGGGCAGGGCGTAGCTGACGCCCGCGCATGAAAGAAGAGGCAACCATGACGATCAATCTGAAAATCCCCGACATCCGTGAGCTTAAGCCGCGCATCACCGTGTTCGGAGTCGGCGGCGCCGGCGGCAATGCCGTCAACAACATGATCAGCGCGGGACTCCAAGGCGTCGATTTCGTCGTCGCCAATACCGACGCGCAGGCGCTCACCATGTCGAAAGCCGAGCGCATCGTTCAGATGGGCGCGCAGGTGACCGAGGGGCTCGGCGCCGGATCGCAGCCCGACGTCGGCCGCGCGGCCGCCGAAGAAGTGATGGACGAAATTCGAGATCACCTGTCCGGCGCGCACATGGTGTTCGTCACCGCGGGCATGGGCGGCGGCACCGGCACCGGGGCCGCGCCGGTGGTCGCCAAGGTGGCGCAGGAAATGGGCATCCTCACCGTCGGTGTCGTTACCAAGCCGTTCCACTTCGAAGGTCAGCGCCGCATGCGCACCGCTGAAGGCGGCATCACCGAACTGCACAAATGCGTCGACACGCTGCTCATTATCCCCAATCAGAATTTGTTCCGCGTGGCGAATGAGAAGACGACGTTTGCCGATGCTTTCGCCATGGCGGATCAGGTGCTGTATTCCGGCGTCGCCTGCATCACCGACCTCATGGTCAAAGAGGGCCTCATCAACCTCGACTTCGCCGACGTACGCTCGGTTATGCGCGAAATGGGCAAGGCGATGATGGGCACCGGGGAAGCCGAGGGTGACAAGCGCGCGTTGACCGCGGCAGAAGCGGCGATCTCCAACCCGCTCATCGATGACGCCTCGATGAAGGGAGCGAGGGGCCTCCTGATCTCCATCACTGGCGGCCGCGATCTCACGCTCTACGAAGTCGATGAGGCGGCGACACGCATTCGTGAGGAAGTCGACCAGGACGCAAATATCATCGTCGGCGCGACCTTCGACGAAGGCCTCGACGGCATCATCCGCGTGTCGGTTGTCGCGACCGGAATCGATCAGGCGCTCGCGCAACGGCCCTCCGTGTCTGCGGCTGAGGCGCGCATCGCCGAAGTCGCGCAGCGTTTGCGTGCAGACAACGAGCGGCTCGCGGAACGCGTCGAACGCGCCGAGCCGCTCCGGCCCGCGGTCTCGTCGCTGACTGCCGCTGCCCCGCCGCCCGCGCCAGTCAGCGACTCCATCGAATCGGCTAAGGCGGCAGTTGCCGCCGCAATACTCCCGCAGGCCAGCGGCCAAGACGTGACGATCCGTCCGCTCGGTCCAAAGCCCTCGCTGTTTATGGATCCGGCTGCCAGTGGGCCGGAACCGGAAGAGCCCGAGGCATTCATCCCGCCGGCGCCGGAACGGGCGCCGCCGCGCGCGATGCGCATGCCACGGATCGACGAGCTTCCAGTACCCGCGCAAAACGAGATTCGCGCCCGGCGCGGAGAATTGCCACCGGAACAGCACCCCGAAAAGCGGCGCATGTCGCTGTTACAGCGGCTAGCGGCCGTGGGCCTGGGCCGCCATGAGGAGGAAGAGGAACAGTCGCCGCCCGTACCCGTGCGGAGACCGTCAGGTACTCCGCAACCCGGTGCTGAACGGCTTCCTGGGCGGCCGTCGCCGCGGCCCGATTCGCGGCAAGAGCCGGTGTCCGAATACGCCAAGCGCTCATCGCCGCAAGGTCTGGACCAACATGGGCGGCAGGCCTCTGTGCATAACCGGGCCGAAGAAGACCAACTCGACATTCCGGCCTTCCTGCGTCGGCAGGCAAACTAATTTGACTGTTTGGCCATATCCGGGAGCGGCGCGCAAACCTACTGTGCCGCTCCCTGTCGCGCTGGTAGCGGTTAGTTAAGTTATTGAATATTAAAATTTATCCGTGGGACATCGGGCCATTTGCCCGATCAGCGATTTGCCGCCTCAGGTGAAGCTGGTACGGCCACGCCCCGTAGACGCATGTGGCGGCTTTGCGCATGAAATGGGGCCGGACCAAGGTAACACTCGGTAAGAAACCGTGTATTGGCCCGAAACGGTGTCGCCGGTATGGTTTTGTTCGTACTAGGGGAACGGTATCGGGGCATGGGTCCGGGGGCAGCGAAATCGCTGACATTGTTCGCGGGCTGTGAGGCTGGCCGTTCTTCCGATTGGCTTGGTCTGGATGGTGTGCGCGGTTCAGGCCTTAGCTCTGGGATGAGGGCATGACGAGGGGCATGCAATCCGGCAGGCAGACGACCCTGCGTGAGCAGGTGGCCGTTTCCGGGATCGGCATCCATTCCGGTTCGCCCGTAACCGTCACACTTCATCCGGCCGAAGCCGATACCGGCGTCGTGTTTTGGCGCACCGGAATTGATGGCCGAAAAGATCGCGAACTAACCGCAAACTTCCGTTCGGTGACAGCGACGGAATTCGCCACCGTGCTTGGTGATCGCAGCGGCCCGGCGGTATCGACCACCGAACACGTGCTTGCCGCGCTCTATGGCCTCGGCGTCGATAATGTTGTGGTCGAAGTCGATGGGCCCGAAGTACCGATTATGGACGGCAGTGCGGCGCCGTTCGTCGAAGCGATCGATCAGGCCGGCATCGTGAAACTGTCAGAGCCCCGCCGCTGCATCAAAGTGCTGAAGCCGGTTCGGGTCAACGCCAATGGCTGCTACGGCGAATTGCGGCCGCATCCTTATGGACTAAGAGTCGAAACCGAAATCGACTTCGATCATCCGCTGATCGGACGTCAGACATTCGCTGTCGACGTCGAGCCGAATGCATTCCGCCGCGAGCTTGCGCGGGCGCGAACCTTCGGCTTCATGCGTGACGTGACCAAGTTGTGGAGCGCCGGTTACGCACTCGGCGCCTCGTTCGAGAACACCGTCGTCATCGCGGAGAACCGTGTCCTCAATACCGAGGGGACGCGTTTTCCCGACGAATTTGTTCGCCACAAGGCGGTGGATGCGATCGGCGATTTGGCGCTCGCCGGCGCGCCGCTGATTGGCACCTATCGGTCGGTGCGCGGCGGCCACAAGCTTAACCATGCCGTGGTCACGGCGTTGATGGCTGATGAGAATGCGTGGACCTACGGCGAGCTCGAAGAACCGGTGCGTCGTGCCCGTGGCCATGCCGATGTCGCGGGCTTTGCGCTGGCGGCTTACGGGCCGGATATTTCCTGAATTCACCCTTCTTGATTTATTTGGCTTTTTGGCCTTAATCCGGGCCGATTGCTTGACTATTCGGGCTTTGGCCGCTGATCGTTCCACGCTAGGCGCCGGGAACGCGGCCGGAAATTCAAGAATTCGGCGGGGCGGGATTTTCATCAGCTCATGATGCCGCGTTTACAGGGATCGCATGGATCCGGTCACAGGCTGCGAGCCTTGGCCGGGGTAGTGGCTCTCGTGCTGCTGGCTGCGCCGAGCATTGGCTGCAGCGGGCTCGACATCTTCAAGAAGGAAGAGGATATCGTGCCGGAGGATCCGGCCGACAAGCTTTATAACGAGGGCCTCTTCCTCCTTAACAACAAAGAGCAGTACGAAGACGCGGCGAAGAAATTCGACCAGGTCGATCGCCAGAATCCCTATTCCGATTGGGCGCGCAAGGCACTGCTGATGTCGGCGTACGCCTATTATCAGGGCGGGAAATACGATGACTGCATCAACGCCGCCAAGCGCTACGTGACGCTGCATCCGGGCAGCTCGGACGCCGCCTACGCGCAATACCTGATCGGCGCGTCGTATTACGATCAGATCCTCGACGTCATGCACGATCAGGCGCGGGCCGACAAAGCCATCAGCGCGCTTGAAGAAGTCGTGCGCAAATATCCGGACACGGAATACGCCGTCAACGCGAAGAAGAAGATCAATCTGGCGCGTGACCAGCTCGCCGGCAAGGAAATGGATATTGGCCGCTTCTATATGAAGCGGCGCGACTTCACCGGCGCGATCAACCGCTTCAAGGTCGTGGTGACGCAATACCAGACGACGCGCGAAGTCGAGGAAGCGCTGGAGCGGCTGACCGAGGCCTATATCTCGCTCGGCATTCTCGACGAAGCGCAGACGGCGGCGGCTCTGCTCGGGCATAATTTCCCGGACAGCCCCTGGTATCAGGACGCTTACAAGCTGGTGAAATCCGCCGGCGGCGAGCCCAACGAGAACAAGAACTCGTGGATGAGCCGCGCCCTTCAAGGCCGGCTGGGCTGAGCGCCTGACGAGACGACATACGGCGGAACCGGGAATCGGGTATCATCCGCCGTCCGTTCCCGTCATTTTGATTGCCAGCTGATCATGCTCGACCGCCTTTCCATCCGCGATATCGTTCTGATCGATCGCCTGGACATCGATTTCGGTGCCGGGCTTGCCGCGCTGACTGGCGAAACCGGCGCCGGCAAATCGATCCTGCTCGATGCGTTTGCGCTGGCGCTCGGCGCGCGCGGCGAGGCGGCGCTGGTGCGCGAAGGCGCCGAGCAGGGCCAGGTGATAGCGGCTTTCGAGATCGCCAAGGATCATCCGGCGCGCCGCGTCCTGGCCGAGAACGATCTCGGTTCGGAGGGTGAAGTGATCGTGCGGCGCGTTCAGTTCGCCGACGGCCGCACCCGTGCTTTCGTGAACGATCAGCCGGTCAGCGTGCAGGTGCTGCGTGCGCTTGGTGTGGCGCTGGTGGAAATCCACGGCCAGCATGACGACCGCGCCTTTGTCGAAGCCTCGACGCACCGTGCTCTCGTCGACGCCTTTGGCGGCATCGAGGCCGACGCCGCCGAGGTGCGACGGCTCTGGGACGAACGGCGCGAGCGCGAGGCCGCGGTCGCGGCCCATCGCGCCGAAGTCGAACGTGCCCGTCGCGAGGCGGAATGGCTGCGCCACGCCGTCGACGAGCTCGGCAAGCTCGCCCCGGAAACCGGCGAGGAGACTTCGCTTGCCGAGCGGCGCACCGGCATGATGCAGGCAGAAAAGGCCGCCGAGGATTTGCGTGCGACTCAAGAAGCCGTCTCCGGCCCGCAATCGGCGGTGCCGCCGCTTGCAACCGCGGTGCGGCGGCTGGAGCGCCGCGCCGCTCAGGCACCGGCGCTGATCGAACCGGTCGTCAAAGCCATCGACGCGGCGCTCAACGCCTTGGACGAAGCGCGTATGCATCTCGAACATGCGTTGCGCGTGGCGCATTACGATCCTCAGGAGCTGGAGCGCATCGAGGAGCGGCTGTTTGCGCTCCGGGCCGCCAGCCGCAAGTACAACGTGCCGGTCGATCAACTCGCCGCGCTCCAACGCCGCTACGCCGACGATCTGGCGCTGATCGACGCCGGCGCCGAACGGCTCGCGGTGCTGGAGGCGGAGGCGCAAGCAACGACCAACCGATACCGCGAAGCGGCGCAGGCGCTCTCGAGCAACCGGCGCCGCGCCGCGCAAAAAATCGACAAAGCCGTCAACGCCGAACTAAAGCCGCTGAAGCTTGAGCGCGCGCAGTTTTCCACGCACATCGAGTCCGAAAATGAAGGGCCCGAAGGGCTCGACCGGATCGAGTTCTGGGTGCGCACCAATCCGGGCACGCGGCCGGGGCCGCTGATGAAGGTTGCGTCCGGCGGCGAGCTGGCGCGGTTCCTGCTCGCGCTCAAAGTGGTGCTTGCCGACCGCGGCTCGGCGCCGACGCTGGTCTTCGACGAGATCGACACCGGCGTCGGCGGCGCCACCGCCGACGCGATCGGGGTGCGTCTGGCGCGGCTTTCCTCCGGCGTGCAGGTGATCGCCGTTACCCATGCGCCGCAGGTGGCGGCCCGCGCTGACCGGCATTACCTCATCACCAAGGACCCGCTCGCCAAAGGCAAGCGCGTCGCCACCCGCGTCGTCGAGCTTGAAGCCGAACCCCGCCGCGAGGAGATCGCCCGCATGTTGGCCGGCGCTGAAATCACCGCCGAAGCCCGCGCCGCCGCCGAGCGTCTGATCAGGGCCGCGGGCTAACATCCGGTCATGCCGCGCCGCGACAAGAACGACATTGCCGTTGACGACCTCACCGAAAAACAGGCGAAGGCCGAGCATGCCCGTCTGGCTGAGGAAATCGCCGAGCATGACCGGCGCTACTACCAGGAAGATGCGCCGACGGTCTCCGACGCCGAATATGATCGGCTGAGACAACGCTACGGAGCGATCGAGGCACGATTTCCGCAGTTTCGTTCGCGCGATAGCCTGACGCAACGGGTCGGAGCCGCGCCCGCGTCGCGCTTTGCCAAAGTCCGCCACGCCGTGCCGATGCTCTCGCTCGATAATGCGTTCGCCGACCAGGACGTGGTCGATTTTATCCATGGCGATCCGGCGGTTTCTGCGCCTTCCCGAGGACGAGGTCATTGTCTTTTCCGCCGAGCCGAAGATCGACGGGCTGTCGGTATCGCTGCGCTACGAGAAGGGCGAACTGGTCACCGGCGCGACGCGCGGCGACGGCAGCGAAGGTGAAGACATCACCGCCAACGTGAAAACGCTGAAAGACATCCCGCACAGCTTGTCCGGCCGCAAGGTTCCAGCGATCACCGAGGTGCGTGGCGAAGTCTACATGACCAAGCAAGCGTTTCTCGACCTCAATCGCAAACAGGCTGAAGCCGGCAAGCCGCTCTACGTCAATCCGCGCAACACCGCGGCCGGCTCGTTGCGCCAGCTCGACCCGTCGATCACGGCGTCGCGGCCGCTTGGCTTCTTCGCCTATGCCTGGGGCGAGATGAGCGAGATGCCGGCTGAAACGCAGTCCGGCATGATCAAATGGTTTGCGTCCTGCGGTTTTAAGACCAATCCGCTGAGCAAACTTTGCCGCTCGGTCGACGAGCTGCTGCATTCCATCGCGAAATTGGGGAAGAGCGCGCCGCATCTCGACTACGACATCGACGGGGTCGTTTACAAGGTCGATCGCCTCGACTGGCAGGAGCGACTTGGCGTCGTGTCGCGCTGTCCACGCTGGGCGATCGCGCACAAATTTCCGGCCGAGAAAGCAACGACCGTGCTCAAGGATATCGATATTCAGGTCGGGCGCACTGGCGCATTAACACCCGGTCGCAAACCTCGAGCCCGGTCGGCGTCGGCGGCGTCATCGTGCAGAACGTCACGCTGCACAATGAGGATTACATCAAGGGAATCGGTGGCAACGGCGATCTTACGCGAGGGCCGCGATATCCGCATGGTGACACCGTCATTGTCCAGCGCGCCGGTGACGTCATTCCTCAGGTGGTGGATGTCGTCATCGGCAAGCGCCCGAAGGATGCAAAGCCCTATCCCTTTCCCGAAGAAATGTCCCTGCTCCGCTGCACACCGACATTGTGCGCGAGGAGACTGCCGGCGGCGAAGAGGGCTCGACGCGCGCATGCACCGGCGAATTCGCCTGTCCCTACCAGAAGATCGAACACCTTAAGCTTTTCGTGTCGCGCCGCGCCTTCGACATCGACGGTTTCGGTGAGAAGCAGATCGAGTTTTTCTTCGAGCAGGGTTGGGTCAAGGAGCCGGCCGACATCTTCACGCTGCCGGCGCGCAACACGCAGATCAAGCTCGAGGAGTATGAAGGCTACGGCGAAACCTCGGTACGCAATCTGTTTGCCGCCATCGCCGCGCGGCGCGAGATTTCGCTCGATCGTTTCATCTATGCGCTCGGCATCCGTCACGTCGGCGAGACCACGGCGCTGGCGCTGGCGCGCGGCTACGGCTCCTGGCAGGCGTTCCACGATGCCTGCCTGAAAGTGACGCCAGGGCGACGAGGAGAGCGATCGCCGAGATGGATGCGCTCGATCAGATCGGCGACACGGTGATCGAAAGCGTGAAGGAGTATTTCGGCGAAAGCCACAACCGCGGCATCGTCGAGCGACTGACCGAAGAGGTCAAGATCCTCGACGTCGAGAAACCGAAGACCGATTCCAGGATTGCCGGCAAGACCGTGGTGTTCACCGGCACGCTGGAGAAGATGACCCGCGACGAGGCGAAGGCGTCGGCGGAACGCCTCGGCGCCAAGGTTTCCGGCTCGGTTTCAAAGAAGACCGACTACGTCGTCGCTGGGCCCGGCGCCGGCTCCAAACTCGCCGAGGCCAAAAAGCATGGCGTTGCGGTTTTGACCGAGGACGAGTGGGCGAAGCTGATACGCTACTATGGCGCCGTCGAGTGCCCTGCTGTCATGCCCGACCTTGGCCGGGCATCCACGTCTTTCGGCAAGGCAAACCGGTAAGACGTGGATTGCCGGGACAAGCTCGGCCATGACGGCTCGCTGAAATCCGATCCGTTCCCGCTGGCAGATGTCCGGCTAAATTCTTCCGACTAAGACCAAGACAATCACGATGATCAGGATGAGGCCGAGCCCGCCGCCGGGGTAGTAGCCCCAGCCGTTGCTGTAAGGCCACGCCGGCAGCGCGCCGATCAGCAACAAAATCAGAATAATGATCAGGATAGTCCCAAGCATAACGTTTCCTCGCTCGTACCCAACCCAGCGAGAAAACGTCGCTACAAACAAAAGTTCCGCGAATAGGAACCACGAACAGAAAGCGGCTTAGCTCGTTCGTCCCAGCGGCCCGTCGCCGCGAGCAGCCAAGCGCGCGTCGTCACATCGACCAGCGGCGCAATGGTTTCGTGCACGCGCGCATGGTAGGCGTCGATCCATGCGGCCTCGTCGGCGGTCAGGAGCGACGGTTCGATGAGGCGCTGGTCGATGGGAACAAGCGTCAGCGTCTCAAATGCGTTGAGCGGCTTTTCCGCACCGGCCACGGCGGCCGCTTCCTTCACCAGAATCAAATTCTCGATGCGGATGCCGTAAGCATCGGTGCGGTAATAGCCCGGTTCGTTGGACAGGATCATGCCGCGCTTGAGCGTTGCTGAGCCGAGCTTGGAAATGCGTGCCGGCCCCTCGTGCACCGACAGATAGCTGCCAACGCCGTGGCCGGTGCCGTGGTCGAAATCGAGGCCGGCCTGCCAGAGAAATTGCCGGGCGAACGCATCGAGTTGCGCGCCGCTGGTGCCTTCGGGAAATACCGCGCGGGCGATGGCGATATGGCCCTTGAGCACGAGCGTGAAGTTGCGGCGCATCTCGGCGCTGGGCGAGCCGACGGCGATGGTTCGCGTGATATCGGTCGTGCCGTCCTCGTACTGGCCGCCGGAATCGAGCAGAAAAAGCTCATCCAGCGCGATGCGCCGATTGGTTTTGCGAGTGACCCGGTAATGCACGATTGCGCCATCCGGTCCGGCGCCGGCGATGGTCGGGAACGAAATGTCCTTGAGGAGCCCGGTTTCCCGGCGGAAGCTTTCGACCGCCTCGACCGCGTCGATCTCGGTCAATTCGCCGCGCGGCGCGTTGTGGTCGAACCAGGCGAGGAAGCGCGTCACCGCCGCGCCGTCGCGCTGCTGCGCGGCGCGGGCGCCGGCGATCTCGGTCGCGTTCTTGACCGCTTTCATCGGCGCAATCGGATCGGAAGCGCGCACGATCGCGCCGCCATTGTCGATGACGAGCCGCGCGATGGCCTCCGGGGAAGTAGCAGGATCGAGCTGCAGGCGGCGATGCTCCTTGCCGAGCGCGGCGAGATCGCGTTCGAAGGCGGCGTTCGGTCGAACGTCGGCGATCTCTTCCAGATGCGAGCGGATTTCGTTGCCGAGCTTGCGCAGATCGATGAACAGCGCCGGCCGGCCCTCCTTCGGCACCGTGGCGAAGGCCAGCACCACCGGCGTGTGCGGAATGTCGCTGCCGCGGATGTTGAACAGCCACGACACCGCGTGCGGGTCCGCGACCAGAAGCGTGTCGGCACTTGTCTTCTGCAAATCGGCGCGTACCCGCTCGAGCTTTGCTTTCGCATCTTCTCCCGCATAGCGCAGTCCGTGCGGCACCACCGCGCCGAGCGGCGGCTGCGGCCGGTCAGTCCAGATGGCGTCGATCGGATTGTCGTCGACCGCGACGAGGGTCGCGCCCGCCGCGGTGCAGGCTTTGCCGAGCCGCTCGGCGCCATCGACCGTGTGCAGCCACGGCGAATAGCCGAGCTTCGTGCCGGCGCGCACATTGGCCTCGATCCAGGCCGGCGGCGGATTCTCCACCAGATGCGCGATCGAAAAAATCGCGCCGTCGACTTCCTCGCGCACCTGCACCTGATAGCGGCCGTCGACGAACAGGACAGCGCTGTCGGCGAGCACGATGGCGAGGCCGGCCGAGCCGGTGAAGCCGGTGAGCCACGCGAGCCGCTCGGCGCTCGGCGGCACGTATTCGTTCTGGAAGCGGTCGGCGCGGGGCACGATGAAGCCGTCGAGCCCGCGGTGCGTTGAGTTCCGCGCGCAGTGCCGCAACGCGCGCCGCGCTCTCGCCGCGGTCGCTGCGATCGTCGAACGACTGGAACTGGGCCTCGAACATCTGCGGCAATCTATGAGTCTCGGACGCGGCGGGCAACGCCGGAGCTGCGATCGCGCGCGGCGCACGAAGACGAGCGTGGTCCAGCCATCGAGATCGAGGCGTCGCTCGAGCGCAAACGGCCGATAGGCCGCGATCACGGCATTCGCCTGCGCCGGCACGATGCCGGAAAGGACGATCCGGCCGCCGCGGGCGGTCAGCCGCCGGAGCGGCGCGGCCAGTCGCAGCAGCGGCCCGAGCAGGATATTGGCGAAGATCAGATCGAACGGCGCCTGCGCGCGCAAACGCGGCGCCGCCACGCCGTCAGCTTGCACAATCTCGACCATGCCGCCGGCGCGGTTGAGCCGCGCATTGGCGCGTGCGACGCGCACGGCGCTCATGTCGATGTCGGTCGCGAGCACGTGACGATGCAGCGCGCGGGCCGCGGCGATGGCAAGTACGCCGCTGCCGGTTCCGAGGTCGAGAATGTGCTGAGACGCGTCGTCGCGCATTCAACGCCTTGCAGAGCCGATCGAGCGCCAGCAGGCAGCCGCGGGTCGTGCCGTGATGGCCGGTACCGAAGGCGAGCGCCGCTTCGATTTCGATGCCGATGCGGTTCGGCGGAATACCGGCGCGGTCGTGGGCGCCGTGCACGATGAACCGGCCGGCCTTGACCGGCTTAAGCCCGGACAGGCTGTCGCGCACCCAATCCGCAGCCTCGACGAGCTCGAAATGCAGTGCCTTCGCGGCGGAGGAACCGGCAGCCGCGGCGGCGAGCGCCCGCAGCGCCTTCCGGTCAGGCTGGCTGCGAAAATGAATCGCGACGCGCCATCGTCCGCCCCCGGCATCCACAAGCGCCACGGCAACCTCGTCGCCGTCGTAGGTCTCGGCAGCGAGAGCCGCGAGCCGGCGCGCAGAGTCTTCATCGGTTATCAGCCGCGCGACCGGTGTCGCATGAGCTTTGGATGACATTGAGAGGATAGCTGTTTCCGAAATGATCCCCACACTTCACAAGTTGAAGTGCGGTCGACCCCAGTTCGTACTTCACGGGCAATTGTTCACACGCAATACCCGGTTTGTCTGTCAGTTATCCACGATGATCTCGTATAGTTCTCCACAGCATACGCATCGCGGACCGCGGTTGCAGGAGGAAAACAATGATCGAAAACGGCGCACGCACTCAATCGGCGGCCGTACTGTTCGGCATCATCGCCAGCTTCATTGCGTTCAACGCGGGCGGCGTCCAAGCCCAACCGGCGCCTGACTACGCCGCCATCGTCGCCGCGCCGGATCGCAGCGATGCGGATCGGCAAGCCGACCAGCGTCGTGATCCGCTGCCGTTTCTGGCCTTTGCGGCGGCGCGCCCCGGCATGAAGGTGCTCGATATGGGCGCCGGCGGCGGCTACTCGACCGAGCTGATGGCGCGCGCGGTGGCGCCGAACGGTGTCGTCTACGCGCAGTATCCGGCCGACGGCAACGAGCGGGCCAAGACCAACTTCGAAGCCCGCATGAAAAATCCGGCGATGAAGAACGTGACGCTGCTGTCGCGGCCGTTCGACGATCCGGTCCCGGCCGACCTGCACGATCTCGATCTGATCACCTTCCTGTTCTACTACCACGACACCACCTACATGACCGTCGATCGCGCCGAGATGGACCGCAAGATGTTCGCCGCGCTGAAGCCCGGCGGCTTCTTGGTGATCGCCGATCACTTCGCCAAGGACGGCGACGGCACCTCGGTCGGCAAGACGCTGCATCGCATCGAGGAAAGCGCGCTGCGCAAGGAAATCGAGGCTGCCGGCTTTCGGCTGGTGGCCGAAGGCAATTTCTGGCGTCACCCCGAGGACACGCGCGACTTCGTCACCTTCAAGCCGACCATGCCGGTCGACAATTTCGTGCTCAAATTCCAGAAGCCGTAAAGCGGGCGCCGCTCAATACCGCGTATACGGCGGGGCGTATTGCTGCTGGGAGCCGGGCTGCACATAATAATACTGCTGCCCGTTATAAGACCGCACATAGTATTGCTGCTGTTGTCCGTAAGGCGCCGGCTGCTGCGGCTGGCCAAAATACCCGGTCTGCGGCGCTGGTGGATTAGGCGGCGGCGGTCTGCGGCCCGCTGAACAGCCGTTGTCCGAAAAATGTCGGCTGCGGCTGTTGGCCGTAAGGCACCGCCTGTTGATCGACGTCCGGGCTGCGCGTTGCCGGGCGCGATCTGCATCGGCAGCCCAGCGGCCGCCTGCCGCTCCGCGGCAGCGCGCCGCGCCATTTCCGGATTCGATCCCGCCGGCGTCTGGCCGCTGACAATGACCGTCGTGTCCTTCATGCCCTGGGTTTCGACCAGGTTGTACAGGATGGCGGCGTTTTCCGGCGCCAACCGCACGCAGCCGTGTGAGGCCGCGCTGCCGATCCGGCGCGTATCGAGAAAGCCGTGAATGGCGTGGCCGTGCAGATCGAAGAAGATCGTGTTCGGCATCGGCGCATTGTCCCACTCCTGGGACAGGTGGTCGGCGTCCATGCGATTCGGCCTGAACGTCCCGTTCGGCGTGTCGTAGCCCTGTTTGCCGGTGGAGACCGGCCAGATGTAGCGCGGCGCCCCGTCGACCGTGACGGTCATGCTCTGGGTGGTTTTGTCGATGTTGACGAGGATTGCAGCAGCGGCCGGGGAGGCAGACGCGACTGCCAGCGCCGCAGCGGCGAGCAAGGCGGGACATAACGCACCGGAACGCATGGAGACACCCGATCGGATGGCGATGATATCGGCCAAACTGCTTAAGTTTTCCGCGTTCGATTGGTTCAAATCAACCGGTAAATAATACCTGCAGCGGCCAAAGCGGCGTAACGACGACGTTAACGCTTTGGCTTTGACGCGAAGATGACGCCGGCGCGGCATCAAGGCGGCGCGCATTCCGAAGCGGCTCCGCTTCCCGCTAATGCCGTTTGAAATATTGCACCGCGCGTTCTTGCCGCTCGGCGGCGGCGCGGCTTGCGAACGTGCCGAGATTGCGGCGCCGGCCGGTCTTCGGGTTTATCTTGCGCGAATAGAGCCGGTATTTGCCTGAGGGAAGCTTGCGGATCATAGCCGGATTTCCGAGAGGGAAACCTTGTCCGTCATAAGCTTCACTTGCCGTATCGGTTCCGGCGATCGCCCCGAACGTCTCACCACTCAACGCGAAAACGTGCGCGACATGATGTCATCAAACGAATATGGGCAGGCTGTGGGAAATTTCGCTTCGTCCAGTCCAGTCTCCTTTGCCGCCTCGATGCGCGCGCGGCGATAGGCGCGCGTCGTGGCCTCGCTGATCCGCGGCCGCAGTCCGGGATTGTCCGCCAGCACGTCCGCGATCTCTAAGCGCTGCTCTTCGATGGAGAGCACCCAACTCCTCGACCGTAACGACGGTTGGTGATCCCATTTCAGCATGTGCGCCATCAGCACGCGCAGCGCACTGACGAGCTTGTTGAACTGCTCACGCCCCAACGATTCAATCTCCTCGGCAAGATTGTCGCGATCGAGCGCCTCCAGGCGGCCCTCACGCAGGTGGCGTGCCTGCTCCAGCGACCAGGAATAAAAGTCGCGCTCGTATTCGGTGCGCACCGGCTCGTCGCCAGGCGCCAGATCAGCCGTTATGTCCTTGCGATGATCGGCCATGGCCTTACCTCGGGCGCGAGCATAGCAGATATGGCCGCGCGTATCCCGCCGTTTCACTCCGCGGGGGCGGAAAAACGATCTCGTTCTCGCGACGTTGTTTGCGTCCGAGCTTTGCCAACCAAGCGAACAACAAAGCCTACCTTTAGATTCGCCCCCCGCAATAACGGGAGGCGGAGCGCCGAAAGGCGCACCAGCCATTGGCCGCGCCTGTCCTCGTTCCCTCTCCCGCTTGCGGGGGAGGGTAGGGAGGGGGCGCGGCAGCGGGCGTTACGGAGCCCGCTCGCCTTCCGGCGCTTCGCGGCGGCGCTTGTCGCAGCGAGCGAACGCCGCAACTCAGCCCAGGCCGTGCTTCGCGCGACCAAGAGGACGCAGGCGTTACCCGCGCCGTCAATCGCGCTTAAGCCAGGCACCTGGCGCGCCGGTCGTACTGCCGGCGGGAACGATGCCCAAGCCGCCCGGGAGCGGGGTTACAAGCCCCGCCCGCAGGAACCGCACTCGCTCCATCCAACGGCTGTCACCGGTAGACGTCCCTGAAGTGAGCGAGCTGGTGGTGGGTAACACAACCGGGGACAATTGTCAATGATAGTGTGACGCCATCCGCGAGGTCCGGCTATTGGCACCGCCCATAATGCGCAGCAAGGGCGACTTGCACCCGGTGGCGGCAGGTAATCGCCGATAAAGAATGTAAATCCCTTTTTGGTCGCGAAAATCTGCGACCTGCAATTTGTTTACGGTCGCGCCTCGTCGACCGTAAAGGCGCCAATCGTATCGGTTCCCTTTGCCCGGCGACCAGTTGATTTCATCCGCCCGCCAAAAAAGCCCATAGGCTTGAATTAAGGCATGGCGAGTTTGCGATTTGGATTTGCGCATGCCGCCCCCCCCTTGGTCCCCGAGAAGGATGCATCGCCACGGGAAAAGTTTCAATGCTGGATTGAGGTTTCTTGTCTTACAATCACAATTGCAATCAATCACACCCGCTCCACAAAACTATCCACCACGCGCTTCTCGCCGGCCTTGTCGAACGCGATGGTCAGCTTGTTGCCGTCGATCGCGGTGACGTTGCCGTTGCCGAATTTCTGGTGGAAGACGCGATCGCCGAGGGTGAAAGCGGAGAGGCGGACGGTCGAATTGGCGACCAGTCGCTGCGATGATTGAGGGCGGGCACGGCCTACTCCGCAGCTTCCGCCTTCACGCGGAAAGGAACGGCCGCAACGACGGCTCCGGCAGCCGCATCCTGAAACTCGATATCGTCGCGCAACGCGTCGATCGAGCGCGGTGACGGAAACATATCTCCAGTGTGATCTGGCCAATCCCCTGCCGCAAACTCCAGAACGTCGCCGGCTTTTTGCATCGCTTCATCGATGGTATCAGCCGCTGTCGTCACGCCGGGAACGTCCGGAAACGAGACGCCGTAACAACTATCCGATTGTTTATGGATCAACGCGATGTAGTACGGCATCGCTCTAGTCCTTCTTCCATCCCGCTTGCTTGTAAATGGCGCTGACCGTGCCGATCGGCAAGTCTGACTTCGGATGTGGCACAATCACGACGCGGCGCAACGGGCGATGAACAAACTTATGATGCGACCCCCGAACGATACCAGTTCAAAACCGTCCTCACGAAGTCGTCGAATAATATCCCGGCTGTTGCGCAGCATGCGAGAGCCTCAGGCGATCCGCCGCCTAGGAGGCGCCTCACACCCGCTCCACAAAACTATCCACCACGCGCTTCTCGCCGGCCTTGTCGAACGCGATGGTCAGCTTGTTGCCGTCGATGGCGGTGACGTTGCCGTTGCCGAATTTCTGGTGGAAGACGCGGTCGCCGAGGGTGAAGGCGGAGATCGTGCCGGTCGATTTGGCCACCAGCTCGCCTTCGATGGTGAGCGGCAGGCGGCGGGTGGGGCGGCGCTCGTCGCGGGCCCGCCACGGCGACGGGGAGGGGCCGTCATCGCTTGCGCTCGCGCCGCGATCTTCTGCCGAGCGGAGGGAGAGGTGGGATAGGTCTTCGTCGGCTTCGTAGTCCGCCTCAATATCGGAAAAGCCGCCGCCGCCTTTCTTCGCCTGCGCGCGCTGCCAGCCGGGCGTGCCGTAATTGGAGCCGAACGAGGTCATGGCGTCGAAGCGCGAGGCGCCGTAGCCGCCATAACCGCCGAAGCCGCCCTTGGACTCGGTGACCTCGACATTGGCCTCCGGCAGCTCGTCCAGAAAGCGCGACGGAATGTTGGTCTGCCACAGGCCGTGCATGCGGCGGTTGGTGGCGAAATAAATCTTCGCCCGCTTGCGCGCCCGGGTGATGCCGACATGCGCAAGCCGGCGCTCCTCTTCGAGCCCGGCGCGGCCCTGGTCGTCGAGCGTGCGCTGGTTCGGAAATACGCCTTCTTCCCAGCCGGGCAGGAACACGGTGTTGAATTCGAGACCCTTGGCCGAGTGCAAAGTCATAATGCTGACGGCGTCCTCGGCCGCGCCCTTCTCGTTGTCCATCACCAGCGAGATGTGTTCCAGAAAACCCTGCAAGTTCTCGAACTCCTCCATGGAGCGCACGAGTTCCTTCAGGTTTTCCAGCCGGCCGGCGGCGTCGGCGGAGCGGTCCTTCTGCCACATCTCGGTGTAGCCGGATTCGTCGAGCACGATCTCGGCGAGCTGGGTGTGGGGAATGTCGTCGCGCTGCTTGCGCCAGCGGTCGATCGCTTCCAGGACGCCACGCAGCGCGCCGCGCGGCTTCGGCTTGAGCTCGTCGGTCTCGATCACGGCGCGCGCGGCTTCGGTGAGCGGCACCCGGCGTTTGCGGGCGTGATCGTGGAGGAACTGCACGGTGGCGTCGCCGAGCCCGCGTTTCGGTACGTTGACGATGCGCTCGAAGGCGAGATCGTCGGCCGGCGAATTGATCACGCGCAGATAAGCGAGCGCGTCGCGGATTTCGGCGCGCTCGTAGAACCGCGGCCCGCCGATGACGCGATAGGGCAGGCCGAGCGTGACGAAGCGGTCCTCGAACTCGCGCATCTGGAACGAGGCGCGCACCAGGATCGCGATTTCGTTGAGCGCGTGACTCTCGCGTTGCAATTGCTCGATCTCCTCGCCGATGGCGCGGGCTTCTTCTTCGGAATCCCAGGCGCCGGTCACGGAAACCTTTTCGCCCGGCACGTCTTCGGTGCGCAGCGTCTTGCCGAGCCGGCCCTCGTTGTGGGCGATGAGATGCGAGGCGGCGGCGAGGATATGGCCGGTCGAACGGTAATTGCGCTCCAGCCGGATCACCGTGGCGCCGGGAAAATCGTGCTCGAAGCGCAGGATGTTGTCGACCTCGGCGCCGCGCCAGCCGTAGATCGACTGGTCGTCGTCGCCGACGCAGCAGATGTTTTTGGCCGCAGCCTGCTCCCTCTCCCCGCGTGCGGGGAGAGGGTTGGGGTGAGGGGGCCTCTCCGCTCGCTCAGGCAGCGGAAGTGCCCCCTCACCCTCGCTTCGCATAGCCGAGGCTTCGCTTCGGCGTTCTTCGTCTGAAAGGACGGCGTCCGGAGGACGTCTATGCTCTCCCCGCACGCGGGGAGAGGTTGCACTTGTCCGCTGCGCCAACAGCCGCAGCCACAGATACTGCGCGACGTTGGTGTCCTGATATTCGTCGACCAGAATGTAGCGGAAGCGCGCCTGGTATTGGCGCAGCACCTCGGGCTGCTCGCGGAACAGCCGGATGTTTTCCAGCAGCAGATCGCCGAAATCGGCGGCGTTGAGAACCTTCAGCCGTTCCTGAAACGCCTTGTAAAGTTTGAGCCCCTTGCCATTGGCGAAGGCTGCGGCTTCGCCCGGCCGGAACCTGATCCGGCGTCAGCCCGCGATTCTTCCAGCCGTCGATCATGCCCGCGAGCACGCGCGCCGGCCAGCGTTTCTCGTCGATATTCTCGGCTTCAAGCAGCTGCTTCATCAGCCGGACCTGATCGTCGACGTCGAGAATGGTGAAATCGGTCTTCAGCCCGATCAGCTCGGCGTGCCGGCGCAGGATTTTCACGCCGATCGAGTGGAACGTGCCGAGCCAGGGCATGCCCTCGACCACGTGGCCGACGATCTCGCCGACGCGGTGCTTCATCTCGCGGGCCGCTTTGTTGGTGAAAGTCACCGCCAAAATCTCGCTCGGCCGGGCGCGCCCGGTCGCCAGAATGTGGGCGATGCGCACGGTCAGCACGCGCGTTTTGCCGGTCCCGGCGCCAGCGAGCACCAGCACCGGGCCGTCGAGCGTCTCGACCGCAAGCCGCTGCTCCGCGTTGAGGCCGGCGAGATAGGACGCGTTCGACCCGCCGGGGCGGGCACGCGCTGCGATGCCGCCGGGCGCCGGCGCCGGCGGTTCGAGCGGGTCAATCTCTCTCAAAGGGTCAGCCAAGGCCCGGTTTTTCCGTGATTCTCACGATTGGAAGATGGCACTTACCCGCGGCTTTTGCGAGGCGACGTTTCCCCGACGCGGCGCAGCGCGGCAGCGATGCGCCGCTGATCCGGGACCGTCCCAAACGGCGCACATAACGATCCCGGGTCTGCAGCGCATCATTTCATGCTGCGCTGCGCCCGGGAAACGCGCCTACTTCCCCGGCATCGCGATGCGCCGGCCGACGCCGTCGGGTACCGGCAAATGGGCGTGGGCGGCCTTCATCCGGGCGAGCCGCGCGGTGATGAACTCGGGAAACGGCGCGGTCTTCTTCGCGGTCATGTCGACGTGCAGCGTCATGTTCTCGGAAGTCGCCGACAGCCAACCTTCCTCGGCGTGGTGCAGCTCCTCGAAGTAGTGGATGCGCTTTGAGTCGTAATCGAGCAGCTGAAAGCTCACCCGCACCGGGTCGTCGGCGTGAAGCTCCCTCAGGTACCGGATATGGACTTCGGCGGTGAACGTGGAATGCCGCGTCTCTTCCAGATAGGCGAGGCCGCAGCCGAGCAGCTCATAGGCCTCGTCGACACAGCGGTCGAACAGCACGTTGTAATAGGCCATGTTGAGATGGCCGTTGTAGTCGATCCACGCCGGCTCGACGCGCATCACCGACGAGACGAACGGAGCGGCAAAGACCGGTTCGGGATCGAGGCGATCGAGCATGTTCGGCTCAAGGTCCGCGTTGGCAGGCGGCAATGTGGCCGATTCCGCGGCCGATGCAACAGCGGCCGCGTGCCACTTGACCGGTCTCCGGGCCGCGGTCACCTTGCCCTGAAAATGGGTAGACGAAAATGGTAGTTACCGAGGCTTGGGCAGAGCTCAAGCGCGATCGCAAGGCGGTCGAGAACGTCATCGCAGCGCTTGCGGCTATGGTCGGCAACCGGCTGGTCACCTCACAGGCGGTTCGCGAGCAGCACGGCAATACGCTCACCTGGATCGGCAACCAGCCGCCGGATGCGGTGGTGTTCCCGCAATCGGCCGAGGAGGTGCAGCAGATCGTGCGGCTCTGTGCGGCCGAGCGCGTGCCGGTGATCGGCTTCGGCGCCGGCACCTCGCTCGAAGGCCAGATCAATGCGCCGCACGGCGGCATCTGCCTCGACTTTCGCGACATGAATCGCGTGCTCGCCGTCCACGCCGAGGATCTCGACTGCGTCGTCGAGCCGGGCATCACCCGCAAGCAGCTCAACGAATACCTGCGCGACCAGGGGCTGTTTTTTCCGATCGATCCGGGCGCCGACGCCTCGCTCGGCGGCATGGCGTCGACCCGCGCCTCCGGTACCAACGCCGTGCGTTACGGCACCATGAAGGACAACGTGCTGTCGCTCAAAGTCGTGCTCGCCAACGGCGAGGTGATGACGACCGCGACGCGCGCCAAGAAGTCATCGTCGGGCTACGACCTCACGCGTCTCATCGTTGGCGCCGAAGGAACGCTGGGCATCATCACCGAGCTGACGCTGCGCCTGTCCGGTATTCCGGAAATGATCTCCGCGGGCACGTGTCCGTTTCCATCTGTCGAAGCGGCGTGCAAGGCGACGATCATGACGATCCAGTCCGGCATTCCGGTGGCGCGGATCGAACTGTTCGATGCGTTGCAGGTGCGCGCCGCCAATCTCTATTCGAAGCTGAATCTGCCGGAGACCCCGATGCTGTTTGTCGAGTTTCACGGCACCGAAGCCGGAGTCGCCGAACAATCGCAGCGTTTCGGCGAGATCGCGCACGAATTCGGCGGCGGCCCGTTCGACTGGGCAACACGCGCGGAGGACCGGTCGCGGCTGTGGCAGGCGCGGCACGATGCGTACTGGGCGCAACGGGGCTTGCGTCCCGGCGCCGAGGCACTGGCGTCCGATGTCTGCGTGCCGATCTCGCGGCTCGCCGAATGCGTGGCCGAGACCCAGCGCGACATCGCCGAACATAATCTGCTCGCGCCAATCGTCGGCCACGTCGGCGACGGCAATTTTCACGTCGGCCTGCTGGTGGATCCCACGGACAAAGAGGAAGTCGCGAGCATTGAAGCGTTTCTCGAACGCCTGGTGGAACGGGCTCTGGCGATGGGCGGGACCTGCACCGGCGAGCACGGCGTCGGCCAGGGCAAGATGAAATATCTGGCGGCCGAGCACGGGGAACCGGCGCTCGAAGCCATGCGCTCCATCAAGCACGCGCTCGATCCGCTCGACATTATGAACCCCGGCAAGATCGTTAACCTTTAAGCAGCCGGCGGAGTCGGCAAGCGCCTGAAATAACGACACAGAATCGCCGGTAATTGCGACTAACCCGACCGGCGAAAGCGTGCATTCCCGCCGACCTTGCTCTAGGCTCCGGCAGGGTCGCGCGGTGCGTCATCCAAGCGATTAAGGAAAGCTTGCCGTGCAGACGACGCTGCTCGGAGTGGCAATTGCGATCATTCTGGCGTTCGTCTCGGCGCTGGTCGCTCCGCTTGTCGTCGACTGGAGTCATCACCGCTCGTCGTTCGAGCAGCAGGCCAGCCTGC
Organism: uncultured Alphaproteobacteria bacterium; assembly: GCA_963831165.1. Classification (GTDB taxonomy): domain Bacteria; phylum Pseudomonadota; class Alphaproteobacteria; order Rhizobiales; family Xanthobacteraceae; genus BOG-931. The sequence goes on along the minus strand of CAWHPC010000018.1, from coordinate 297,456 downwards.
TGATCGGCCTCAATGTCCGCGTCAACGGCGCGATCGCGGCGCGCATCCTGCCGAGCCCGCGCATCGAACTGCGTGACGTCGAAGTCGGCCAAGCCGGACGGCCGCAGGTGCGGGCCGCCGCGGTCGAACTGGAGCTCGGCCTCGGATCACTGTTGCGCGGCGAAGTGCGGGCCACCGAACTGCATCTGGTCGGACCGCAGATCAATGTCGCGGTCGATCGCGCCGGGGCAATCGACTGGCCGCCGCTATCGCCGTCGTTTCGTCCGGACGCTCTGACCATATCGCGGCTGAACATCGAGAATGGCCGCGTCATTCTTTCTGATGCCGCGTCCGGAGCGCATCTGACGTTGCAGAAGCTTTGGTTTAGCGGCGACATCCGCTCCTTCGCTGGACCGTTTCACGGCGAAGGCGCCTTCGTTGTCGGCGACGAATTGTACGGCTATCGGATTTCAGGCAGCCGGTTCGACGACAACGGCGGTCTTAAAGTGAAGCTAGGCGTCGACCCGTCCAATCATCCGCTTACGGCCGAGATCGAGGGCACATTCACTTTCGATCGGGGTCTCCCGCAATTCGAGGGCACGTTGGCTTTGGCGCGGCCTGTCGGGGTCACGCTGGCGCGCGGCGAACGGGTGATGAGCGATCCTTGGCAGTTGACAGCAAAGATTCGAGACAACGTCGGCTTCTGCATCGCTGAAGGACCTCGCTTTGCAATACGGGCCGGAAGAGCGGGCGGTCAATTTTGGCGGTAAGGCGGATCTGACATTCGGCGAGCATCCGCGCGTCGACGGGACCATCGCGGCGCGGCAGGTGGACGTTGACCGCGTGCTCGCCAATCCGGACGTGACGCACCGGCCGCCGCTGGCAATGATCAAGAGCTTCGTTGAAGCATTCGTTGCGACGGTCAGGCCTCCGCTGCCTGGCACAGTCGCCGTTGCCATCGATGCGGTGACGGTCGGCGGCACGACCCTCCAGTCGTTGCGCGGCAATCTGCGTTTTGACGGGAAGAGCTGGGGTTTTGGGGACTTCGCGTTCCGTGCACCGGGTTTCACCGAGGTCAGTCTGAGCGGTCAGCTTGACAACGGACCGCAAGGCCTTGCCTTCAGCGGTCCCGCCAAGCTCGAATCCGCCGATCTGAAAATACTCATGGCGTGGCTCGAGGGCCGCAAGGATCCGCCGTCCGGTCCGAGCGAGACGTTGAGTGCGCGAGGCGAGATCACGATTGCAAGCGATCACTTCGTACTCGATCGGCTGTCGGCTGCCCTTGACCAGGAGAATGTGCAGGGCCGGCTCGCTTATACCTGGGCGACCGGCGCCCGACCCGCGACTCTGGACGGTGAACTCCACGCCGCGACGCTCGACGTCGATGCGGTGACGGCGTTCGTGAAGGCGGCGCTCTCTGACAGCGCCCTTGAGGTCCCGCGCCAGGCCGCTCTGGTCCTCGATGTCGGTAAGGCGACATTCGCCGGAGTGGACGCGCGAATGATCAATGCCCGCGTTAAGTTCGATGCCGGAATATTGCATATCGACCGGCTCTCGATCGGTGATCTCGGCGGCGCCGCACTCGACGTCAGTGGACGTATCGATGAACTGTCGTCACAGCCGCGCGGGCGCGTAACGCTTGACCTTGATGCTAGGACGCTTGCCGGTCTGACCAACATCATCGGCCGGCTGGCGCCGCAGGTCGCGGACGCGTTCCGGCCCTTCGACGATCGTCTGGCGCCGGCGAAAGTGCATGCCGCCCTGACAGTTGATCGCGCCAACGGCGGCAACTCAGCCGCCAAATTCGAACTCGGCGGCGACTTGGGGGCGACGCGCCTCACGCTTAACGGCGAGGCAACGGGCAATCCCGCGCATTTGAGTTCAGCTGTCATGCGCATTGCCGGCCGGATCGATGCCGACGACGGCGGAGCGCTGGTGCGGCTGTTCAATCTCGACGGTGTGCTGGCCGTCGATCAGCTGCCGGGGCAACTGATGCTTTCAGCCAGCGGGCCGCTCGATGGAGCCGTGCGCGTCAACGGCCTTGCCGCCGCTGGCGGATTTTCCGCAGCGGTCGATGGCGCGCTGCATTTGAGTGGTGAACAGGCGCCCACCGGCAGCTTGCAAATAAAAGCGTCGGCCGCTGATCTGCGCCCGCTGCATCGCGCTATGACCGGACAGCCAGGACCGGCTGCCGCCACTACGGCCAGCGCCATTATCGGCTTTGCCGGCGCGGACGTGTCGCTTACCGATCTCAACGTGGGCATCGGCAAATCGTCAGTCCGCGGCCGCCTTGATCTCAAACTAGCGAGCCCGCTCGGAGTAAGCGGCGATATTGCGGCCGATGACGTCGATGTCGCGGCGGTTTCGGCGATGCTGTTTGGGCTGCCGAGCGCCGCGCCTGCCGCCGGCGCAGCCTGGTCGCAGGAGCCGATCGCCTCCGGTGCATTCGGCGCGGCGAACGGCGCCATCGCTTTTAAGTTCGAGCGCGCCGCGTTGACGCCGGGTTGGACAGCGCATGACCTCAAGGGTGTTGCGCGGTTTCAGCCTTCGCAGATCGCGCTGAGCGACCTTAACGGCAGCTTCGCCGGGGGACGCCTCATGGGAGAGGTCATTGTCAGCCACGATGCCGAGGACTTTGCCCTGCGGGGGCACCTCGAACTCGCCGGCGCGAATGTCGCGAAGGTGCTCGGAGCTGGCAAGAGCGCCGTCGGCGGCCTCATCACGGTGAAACTGCAAGGGGAGGGATTGGGGGCAAGCGCCGACGCGCTTGTCGGCTCACTCCACGGCGGCGGCGCAATAGCCCTTAGCGATGGAAGTTTTGCCGGGATCGACCCGGCAGCGTTCGACGCCGCGATCCGTGCGGCCGATCAGAACAGCACGATCGACGCGCCGAAGATCAGAGCCGCCGTGAGCACCGTCCTGGACAATGGCCGCCTTGCAGCGCCCCAAGCCAACGCGAACGTCACAATCGCCGCCGGCCGAATTCATCTCGCCAATACAACGGTGAATGCGCAAGGCGGGGCGCAACTCTCGCTCGGCGGAATAATCGATCTCAACAGCTTGGCAATTGACGCGCACATGACGCTGTCGGGACAACCGGCCGCGAACGCCTTGATCCCAACCCGGCCGGAATTTGGGATCAATGTAAAAGGTCCACTCGCGGCGCCGGAGAAAAAGCTCGATGTGTCGACGCTGGTGGCGTGGCTCTCGCTTCGCGCGGCCGAGTTGCAGACCCGACGCCTCGAGGCGATCGAAGCTAACCGGCGAGACGAAGTTGTGGGCGCCGTTTTGCGTCCGGCATCGCCTGCCATCCGGTTCATTCCAACGGGAACAGTGCTGGAAACGGCCGACCACGCTGACGCTTTGCTTGGAACAACGCTAGGGATGCATGCCTTTGATCGATTGCGCCCCGAGAGTTCTACTGCCGTACCGGCGAGCCGATCAGATAATGCTGCGGCCGTCGCGTTACCGCCTTCCGCTTTGTCGAGGCAGCAATCGGGCGCCGACAACACCACAGCAACCGCGGGCACGGCTGCTGAGCCTCCCCGTATACGCTCCAAGCCGCCGCCGCCCGTGATCCACTCGCCGCTCGATTTGCTATTCGGCTTGCAGAACTGACGCCATTCGCGGCGCCAATATGATTTCGCCGCGCGGTGGGCTCGTTGTTTCGCTGTCGTTGTTGGTCCGCCCTTGATAGTGGTCGAGAACGAACAGCCGGATGGCCGACGACAGGTTGCCGTGTTGACGCTCGGAGTTGATGGAGCCGACAAGATCGGACAACGTCAAACACCTCGCGATGGCGATTTCTTTGAGAGCTCTCCAGAACGCGTCTTCAAGGCTGACACTTGTCTTGTGGCCGGCAATGACGATAGAGCGCTTCACGACTGGCGATTTCATTGCCCGTCTCCCGTTTTGATTCGGTGGCGTTCAAGATGGTTAAGGGCTTGGTCGCTCCGGGACCGCTCCAGTGACCGTTCAGCCTTCGAGCGTCCATGCTTGGCGCGATTAGCTGCAGCCGCTTGTTCGGCCTGCTGCCGTTTGGCGCGTTTTCGGACGGCCCGAAGATTGACGAGGTCAGCCATGAGAAATCCGTACTCACCTCTTTAACTTCGACCCTCCTAACCATTTCGAGGCTGGCCGAAGCGTGGAGAGGGTGACGCCGATCGTGCTAACCCGCAGTGACGGTGATCACAGGTTTTACGATCTGCGACAAAGCCGGCGACGGCTTTCTGCCGGACGACTTTCTGAAGTACGCGGCGCGAGAGATGGCATGCTTGCGATTGGACGTGGCCGACCGAAGGGAGGCGCGCCAATCAGCATGTCTCCTTAGAGTTGAGATGGGCCAAAAGGCGACATCGCACCCTTTCCGTGAAGACAAGAGGCCGCCAGTCAGCTGCCACGCAAATGTCAACGGACACGCTCAGCAAGGTCTGGCCCCGGTGCATAATCCGAAGTACCCCAGTCGGATCGGATAGTTGCCGGGATGGCAAGTTCACCTGCAATGCGTGTAATTGTTCGAAGCTCGAAAATCGGCAGATCTTTCAATTCCTCCATGGACGATCCGCATGAAATCAACATCCGCAACCGACTCATCAGGCGCGTTGGCGGCGACCGAGTCCTGGCGCATCTCCAACGAAGATGCCAACGCAATTGAGTCTGTCTTGAGCCAATACGTCTCGCTCCTCGACGCGGGTGATGCGGATTCAATCTCAACGAAGATGTACAAAGCTCCAATCTTGTTTCTATCCCTCGACGGCACCCACACCACTTTTCCAGACACTGAGGCCGTCGCCAAATTTTTAAAATCATACCTCGATGCTCAGGCAAAGTCCGGCCGGACCGGAACCGAAATCGAGAAGATGCAGATCAACTTACTTTCGGAAAGCGTTGCTCTGGCCTTCGTCGATTACCTAATCCGGCGCACCGATGGAAACACGAAAGCTGGCTGGGTTTATATATTCCAGAAGGAAGCGGGCACATGGCGGGCGGCATCATTGGCGCCCCGCGACTTGCGAACTACCGAGGCTCGCGAAGGACTACAGTGAACGTCCGCTTCGCCCGTGTGCGTTCAACCGGTCAGTGCAACACCGCTTGTAGTCTATCGGCTGGCGTTTGGAAGCCCAAGGTCTTTCGCGGACGTTGATTGAGCCGCAGAGCAATCGCGTTCAGATAACTCTGAGAGATGCGCGAGAAGTTGGTTCCTCTCGGGAAGTACTGACGCAGCAGGCCGTTGGTGTTCTCGTTTGAGCCGCGCTGCCAGGGACTGCGCGGATCACAGAAGTAGACCTGGACGTTGGTGGCAACCGTGAAGCGCTTGTGGGCATGCATCTCTTTGCCTTGATCCCAGGTCAGGGAGCGTCGCAACTCCTCAGGCAGCTTGCCGATGTGCTTGGCAAGCGCAGCAACAACAGTCGTCGTGTCCTTGCGGGGGATCTTGACGAGCATCGTGAAGCGGGTATTGCGCTCGACCAGGGTGGCGATGTGCGTGTCGTTCGCTCCGGTAAGAAGGTCTCCTTCCCAATGCCCCGGCACGGCGCGATCCTCAATCTCAGCGGGCCGCTCGCGGATGGAGACCATATCGAGGATATGCCCTTGTCCACTCTTCGCGTTGTGGCTCTTGGGGCGACGCATCCGCCGCGCAGTACGCAACTGCGCCGTCAGCTCCTTCTTCAGCACGCCGCGGGTCTGGATGAAGAGGCTGCGATAGATCGCTTCGTGAGATATCTGCATGTCTTGGCGGGTTGGGAACTCCTGCTTCAGCCAGCCGGAGATCTGCTGCGGCGACCATTGCAGCGCGAGCTTCTGCGCCACGCGCCATCGTAGCTCCCTGTGCAGCGCCAAACGACAAGGCTTGGGGCGCAACGCCCGCTCCCAGGCACGCCGATCAGCCCGGTTTGCACGATAGGCCTGACTGCCGCCGTTGCGCCTGATCTCCCGGCTTACTGTCGATGGCGCCCGTCCGAGGCCCTGGGCGATCTGCCGGATCGACCGGCCCACCGCAATGCCACGGGAAATCTCTTCGCGTTCCTCAAACCTTAGCGCTGCCCAGGCTCTCCGGCGCGGCGCCGGCACGATCCCTCCATGGAGTACCACGATCCGCTCAACGCCGGTCTTGTTCTTCCTTTCCAGCGCCCGCGAGATGGCCGCAGCACTTTGCCCGTTCTTCCATCGCTCCCACAGCTCGGCCTTCTGCGCTGCCGTGAACCAAATCCGCGACGTCACCATGGCACACCTCCTCACCTCGCAAGATTAGAAGGTGTTGCGCTGATCGGTTGAATCCGCCCCGCGAAAGCGGACTCAACTCGGACATCGCGCTGTGTCCGCTATGGGGCCATTAAGCGACATCGGCATCCAGGGCATGTTAAGGTATAGCGATGAGCCTCATTGCAACAATGCTCAGCGCCGGTCTGATCGCCGCCATCATAGGCGTCGCTTACTGGCTTGCTGGCGCGGAGCAGAAGATGAGCAAACCAGAGCCAGAAATGGACGAGGAAACTCGCCAGAAACTGCGCGAGTCAGCGGCTCGTATCACAAATCTACCCATGCCGTAATTGCCGCGCCAAAAGCAATTTGGCTTCCGGCGTAGTGTGGTGACAGTGTTGATTTCCGGCATTAAAATACCGCCGTTGTGTAACGTTGCGTGGGTGGCGGTTATGATCCAGTCGAAAGCTTCGTTTTATATTTGGTATCTAGGCATCGCCGCTGTTGCGGCCATGCTCACGTATCAACTGCTGAAAATGTGGGTTGCGATCTAGCATTAGTCGAACGGCATTACCGTTGGCGGAGAAATTCCGCCAACGGCCACCGGATGGGAGGGTCCGATGGCAAACGACGATCCGACAAGCCTACGGATGGGTTTTGGCTACCATCAAGCGCGTCTCGCTGGTTTGGGTGGCATCCGTGCTGATCGCTCGCCCCGGCGAGTGAACCGACACATCAAGCACCGACGCGACGAACGGACAGCAATCGAATATTTGCAAAACGAAATAAGAAAGGACCCCGATTGGAAACCTTTCGTGGAGCATTGGATTCGTGAAGGCTTTAATGCGTCAACCGTCTTGGACTTTCTTTGGCGCGCCCAGCGTGACCTTCTTTATAGAGCCGTCGGCTCCAGCAAGCGCCTTTGGCGTTAGCCACAATCAAACTGAGACACTACCCAAGATTTTGAGAGCTATAGCAACGGTACCCTGCAGGAAATCATCGGTTTCGGTCGCCCTATCTTTTGCGGCAAGAATTTTATGAGCGGGCTTCACTCCCGCGGTGAATTCGTGGGTGTGCCAATGCCCCATGGCCGGAAGCGCCGGTAACATCACCGGGCTCGGTTCGGGGTACACCGACACGTAGAAATAAGGCTCGTCGTAATATTCGTCGCCCGGCGAAAATCCGGCGGCGATTGAGCCGGTTATGTCGGCGTTCGACGTCGGCAGCAGCGTCAAGGTGGCCAGATCGAAGTGGTGCGGCCAGCAGCACACCGGCGAAGCCGCCAACTTACTTTCGATCATTTGTTTCGTGACGCGGCCGAGCACCACCTGCGCATTGGCGTACCATGCTGCGAGTTCGGCCAGGGCCTCCGCCGATCCGGTGGCGTCGTAAGGTGCACCATGAGCGATGGGGTGTTCCGGAATCTCGTAGGGTGACGGCGCGTCGAGAGCCCGCGCATCAAAGCCACGCGCACCGAGTTGTCCGGCGAGCCATTGGCGTGTCTGCATGTCCGAGCGCCCGGTTAAAGGAAAGGATTGAACACGCGCCCGCTCATCGCCGCAGTCCAATGCGAGCGTCAGCGTGGTTATTTGCAAGCTCACTCGCGTGCCGTCACTTAGCGGATGCGTTACAAGGCCATCGAGGCCGTCTTCCCATTGTAGACTGGTATGGCCGTCGTCAGGCTGCGGTGGGACATAAGCGCGTGCTGCCCGCGCAAGCCATTGCACTGCGTGATGAGCCTGCAGGCGAGCCTCATGCAGTCGGGGCTTGCCCACGCCGCGTAGCGGCCGCCACTCCAATCTATCCAAGGCTTTCCTCGCTCCGCCGATTGTTTTGCTGCCACGCCAGACCAGACCGGCGATGATCTTGCAGCGGTACGGCCTTGGTGATCTGTTACAACCGCCGATGTGAGGAATTGGACTACAAAACGAATATTTCCGCAAAGGCAAGCCTGGGCGTTCGCAAAGACAATTTTTGGCAAGACAATTGAGGAAAACAGACCCCATGCCCGACGACGAAAACTGGATCGACGTTGGCCACACGGATGAGTTTTCCGCTACGCCGCTCAAGCGCGTCACGGCGATGAACGTAGAGCTCGCAATATCATTCAGAGATGGCAAGTTCGGCGCGATTTCAAACGTGTGCAATCATGTCGGCGGACCGCTGGGCGATGGCCGCCTGGATAACGACTACATCATCTGCCCTTGGCACAATTGGAAATTTCACCGCTGTAGCGGCATAGGCGAGCCCGGTTTTGAAGAGGATCGGATCCCAGCCTATCCAGTCAAGATCGAGAGCGGCCGCATATTTGTAAATCTTGAGGCTGGCACCAAACGTCAAAAGAAACCGCATGCGCCGCATCCGCTGTCCCGCGAAGTCCAGCGTGTGCCGGGGCCGTTGCGCCTCGCTGGTATTTCGACGACGGCCATGGACGGTACCAATCCCCGCTTTTCGGGCTCGGACCATCTCCTCGACCAGGCCCTGCAAACGGCGCGCGATCTCAACGCCGAAACGCGACTGATAAGGCTGAACGATCTGAAATTCCGCAATTGCGAGGGCTACTACTCAAAGTCCGCGCAGGCCTGCACCTGGCCCTGTTCCATCACCCAGATGGATGCGAACGATCAGATGGACCAGGTTTACGAGGCCCTGGTGCACTGGGCCGATGCGATCATCATTGCAACGCCGATCCGATGGGGCGCTGCCTCATCGCTCTATTTCAAAATGGTCGAGCGCCTCAACTGCGTTCAGAATGCGGTGACTATCCGCAATCGCGTTCTTATTCGCAACAAAGTCGCAGGATTTATTGTCGTCGGCGGACAGGACAACATCCAAGCAGTCGCCGGCCAGATGCTGGGCTTCTTCGCCGAGCTCGGCTTTATTTTCCCGCAATTCCCTTACATCGCCCATTCACGCGGGTGGTCGCACGAGGACATGGAACGCAACGTCGAAATCGTGCGCGGATCCAAAGAACTCGCGGAGGGCGCGGCCATGCTCACCCAGCGATGTCTCGATCTCGCGGCTCATCTGATTTCCCGCGATGAAGCTCCGTCGTCGATCGAACGCGGTGGCCGCAAGGCACACGCCATGCACGCCTGAGAACGGATTCGCGCGTCGCTCCCAATGAAGTGTTGCATCATTGGCGGCCGATGTCGCTGTTGGGGTCAAAATGCGACTTCGTGACAAGATTTGGGGATGACGGCTTTTACCTCGACACCAGACATCCCGACGTCCGGTGAAAAGATGACTTGACCGCACGGATCGGATTACAGACGGGATCATTAATCAGGCATCCGGTCTGGTCATCCGCTCCGGACGCACCATCCGATCGAAGTCCTTGCCGGAGACGTAGCCGAGATTGATTGCTTCCTCGCGGAGCGTGGTGCCATGGGCCAGCGCTGCTTTGGCGATTTGCGCTGCCTTGTCGTAGCCGATGTGGGGTGCGAGCGCGGTCACGAGCATCAGCGACCGCTCCATCAATTCATGAATACGCGGCTCGTTGGCGCGGATGCCGACAACGCAGTGATCGGTAAAGGACACGGCGGCGTCAGCAAGCAGCCGGATCGATTGCAGCATCGCGTCGGCGATCACCGGTTTATAGACGTTGAGCTCGAAGTGGCCTTGGCTCGCCGCTACGCCGATCGTGGTTTCGTTACCGAATACGCGGCAGCACATCATGGTCATCGCTTCCGTCTGGGTCGGATTAACCTTGCCAGGCATGATGGACGATCCGGGCTCATTCTCCGGCAGGATCAGTTCACCGAAACCCGAGCGCGGCCCGGAACCCAGCAGCCGAATATCGTTGGCGATCTTGAACAAATCGGTGGCGAGCGCATTGAGCGCGCCGTGAGCGAAGACCAGCGCGGCATGTGAAGCCAGCGCCTCAAATTTATTCGGCGCGCTGACGAACGGCAGGCCGGTGTCGTTTGCGACCTTTTTGGCAAACAGCTTGGCAAATTGGCGCTTGGCGTTGAGCCCGGTCCCCACCGCCGTGCCGCCCTGCGCGAGCGGATAGAGTTCCTTCAGCCCGGCACGGACGCGCCTAATGCCGGATTTGACTTGCGCCGCGTAGCCGGAAAACTCCTGCCCGAGCGTGAGCGGGGTTGCGTCCTGGGTATGCGTGCGGCCGATCTTGACGATCGACGCGAACGCCTTGGTCTTGGCTTCGAGCGCCGCCTGCAAATGGGTCAGCGCCGGAATGAGCCGCTCCACGATCTCCCGCGCGGCTGCAATATGCATCGCGGTCGGAAAACTGTCGTTCGACGACTGGCTCATGTTGACGTGATCGTTGGGATGGATCGGCGACTTGGCGCCGAGCTTACCGCCGAGCCGCTCATTGGCGCGGTTGGCGATCACCTCGTTGACGTTCATGTTGGTTTGCGTACCGGACCCGGTCTGCCAGACAACCAGGGGGAATTGATCGTCGAGTTTGCCGTCGATTATTTCTTGCGCGGCCTCGATGATGGCGTTGGCGCGCCGCGCTTCCAGCGTTCCGAGCTCACGATTGGTTTGCGCCGCCGCGCGCTTGACGATGGCAAGCGCGGCGATGATCGGGCGCGGCATGCGCTCTTCGCCGATGTGGAAATTGGTGCGCGAACGCTCGGTCTGCGCGCCCCAGTAGCGATCGGCCGGGACTTCGATGGGGCCGAAGCTGTCGGTTTCGGTGCGGGTGCGGACGACGGGCAACGGAGGACCGACGACAGATGTGGCGGCTTTCCGTCTCTTGTCCGTCTGTCGTCCGCCCTCCGTCGTCATTTCTTTCGGAACCGGTCGAGCCTCACGACCTCGCCGCCGGCGCTTGGGTCGGGCGTCGGAGCCTGTGGGGCCGCGACGGCGGGAGGTGAAGGAGCGGAAGCAGGCAGGCTTTCCGCCCTTGCGGTCGCCGCGCCCGCCGGTTTTTCCGTCGCCTCCGCCCCGACGTCGCCATCAGCCGTGGCCTCGATGGTCTCGAACTGAAAGCCGAACTGCACGGCGGGATCGAAAAAAGCCGTCACTGCATCGAACGGAACGCCGACGCGCTCCGGAATGCCGCCGAACGACAGGCCGACCTCGAAGCCTTGTTCGGTGACGGTCAGGTCCCAGAATTGATGCTGCAGAACGACCGTCATCTCCTCCGGATAGCGAGCGCGCATCCGCTCCGAAAGTGTCACGCCGGGCGCCGTAGTGTCGAAGGTGATCTTGAAATGATGTTCGCCAGGCAGACCTTTCTTCGCCGCGTCGGCGAGCACGGTGCGCACGACGCCGCGCAACGCCGCCTGCGCGAGAATGTCATAGCGAATGTGGTCGGTGGCCATAGCGGGGATCAGTTCGGTTGTCAGTCGTCAGATAGGCAGTGCAATAATAGTGGTCCAGACTACGCCTGTCCTCCAACTTCCGATAACTGACCACTGCTTACTGATAGCTGGAAAGTGGAGGCTTCTGTTGCCAGGTGCCTCCGAACCCCGCCTGACGCTGCTAAGACGCCAGGGCTTCAGATCGGTTTTTCGGACCGCTTACGCGGCCAGAGCAACCGGAGCATAGTTGTCGTTTGCAACTATGGATTGGCCCGATAACGGCGGAACCATGCCGAGCAAAAGCACGCCCTTTACGCCCTCGTCGATCCTATTTCGACCCCGTAGGCAGGAATCAGTGGTCAGTCGTGGGTAATCAGAAGGACCGAGCTTTCTGACTACCGTCGTCTGATCACCGACTCCCGAAATTGGTGGAGTCGCCGGGTACCGCCCCCGGGTCCGAAAGGTTTATTACGACGGCCATTTATCGCCATAGCCGGCTTGCGCCGGCGACAAGGAATATAAGCTCAAAAAGTTGACGAAAAAAGAGCCTTCATGGTGGAATAACGAAGCGTTTTCTGCCGTGCTCGCGAGCCCGCCTTGGGCGAAGTCGCGTACGCTATTGTAGGCTGAGCGCTACAAAGCGCGTTTCGCCGTCGCCGTTGGAGACGAGCAGCACCGCAACCTTCTTGCCCTGGGTCTTGAGAGCCTCAAGCCGCGTCTGTAAGTCGCTCGGGTTGCCTACAGCCTCGTACTGCACTTCGACGATCACGTCGCCGGGCGAAAGCCGCTTGTCGGTCGCAGCCGACGCAACGTTCGGATCGACCGCCGTAACCAATACGCCCTTGACGCTGTCCCTTACCTTGAACTTCTTGCGCAGATCGTCGGACAGACTGGACAGCTCGAGCCCGAGGGTCTTTTGAACGACGGACTTCTGCTCCGGCGCCGCATTCTTCTTGGCGTCCGCTGCCGCGAGCTTCTCACTGTCTTCAAGCCGGCCGATCTTGACCGTGTGGGTTTCTTCCTTGCCCTTGCGAATAACGATGACCTCGACCTCCTTGCCGACCGGCGTGTCGGCAACGATCCGCGGCAGATCGTGCATCTCTTTAACGTCGCGGCCATCAAACTTGACGACGACGTCGCCTGGCTCAATGCCGCCGGGTTTCGCCGGCCCGCGGTCGTCCACGCCGGCGACGAGCGCACCATGCGCCGGCTTAATGGAAAGGCTCTCGGCGATGTCATCGGTGACTTGCTGAATGCGGACGCCGAGCCAGCCGCGCCGGGTTTCGCCGAATTGGCGGAGCTGGCTGATGACAGCGACCGCCGAATTCGACGGCACCGCGAAGCCGATGCCGATCGAGCCCCCGGACGGCGAGATGATCGCGGTGTTGACGCCGATCACGTCGCCGTTGAGGTTGAACAGCGGGCCGCCGGAATTGCCGCGGTTAATCGCGGCATCGGTCTGAATGTAGTTGTCGTACGGACCCGAATTGATGTCGCGGTTGCGCGCCGAAACGATCCCGGCCGTCACCGTGCCGCCAAGGCTGAACGGGTTACCGATCGCGATCACCCATTCGCCAAGCCGCAGCTTGTCGCTGTCGCCGAACTTGACCGCCTTGAGCGGCTTGTCGGTATGGACCCGCAGCAAGGCAAGATCGCTCTTGGTATCCCTGCCGATCAGCTCGGCGGGAAGTTTGGTGCCGTCGTTGAGGATGACGTTGATCTCGTCCGCATCGGCGATCACGTGGTTGTTGGTGACGACGACGCCGGATGGATCGATGACGAAGCCGGACCCGAGCGAATTGATGCGCCGCGGCGTCTGATCGCCCTGACCTCCCTGACCGCGGCGGTTTTTGAAGAATTCCTCGAAAAACTCCTCCATCGGCGATCCCGGCGGCAGATCGGGCATATTGCCGAGCTTCGCGTCCACCCGTTGCGACGTGGAAATGTTGACCACCGCATCGATCACCTGTTCCGCGACATCGGCGATATTCTCGGGTCCCCGCGCCGCGGCGGTCCACGCCGGCAGGACAATGATCGCCGCCGAGACCGCGGCGATGGCTGCACTTTGGCGCACGAGCCGGGAGAAATCGCTAAACATGTAAGTCGGGGCTCCTCAGGGATAAGTTATGAAAAGGTGGCCTCGCCGGGCTCGGGACGCAAGGCCGGAACAACGCCGCGGACGCTATTACGAACCGGATTAGGGCGGAAAAGCGACTCTGTGGCAGTCAGTGGCGCACCAGCCAGACGATAAGCACACCGATCAACGCGGAGACCAGCCCGGCAATGCGCAACCGGATATCGGGGGTCCCGAGCGCGGCGGCCATGGCGCGTTTGGTGCCGACAGGAAACGCGGCCAAGAGAATACCCTCGATCGCCAGGACGAGGCCGAGCGCGGCGAAGAGGTCGGTCATGCGAGGCCGATGCGCTTTGCCGTCGTCGGCGATCGTATCGGAAACGCTATTTCGGGGCTGCCGGTTTGGGTGCGCTCGACGCTGGCGGATTCGGTGCAGTTGACGCTTCGGGCCGGCCCGACGGGTCGGAGAAGAAGCGGAAGAAATCCGAGTCCGGCCTTAACACCAACCGCGTATCGCCATGCTGCATGCTCTTCTCATAAGCCTGCATGGAACGATAGAAGGCGAAAAAGCCCGGATCGCGGTTATACGCATCGGCGAAGATGCGGTTTCTTTCGCTGTCGCCCTGGCCGCGCGTTTGTTCAGCCTGTGAGGTCGCGTCGGCTAACAGCACGGTGACGTCACGGTCGGCCTTGGCGCGAATTTCCTGACTCTTCTGGCTGCCTTGAGCGCGGAATTCGGCCGCCTCCCGCTGCCGCTCGGTCTGCATGCGCTGGTAAACCGCCTGGCTGTTTTGCTCCGGCAAGTCGGCGCGGCGGATGCGCACGTCGACCACCTCGATGCCGAATTGCCGCGCCTCGTGATCGAGCTGCGCGCGCACCCGAGCCATCAGCTGCTCGCGCATGTTGCGCACCACATCGACGAGGGTGGCTCCGCCAAGCACGCTGCGCAGCGACGAGTTGAGCAGGATCGCCAGTTGCGAATTGGCGCCGTTCTCGCCGACCGTCTGATAGAATTTGAGCGGGTCCTTGATGCGATAGCGCGCAAAGGCATCGACCACCAGCCGCTTCTGGTCGGAGGCGATCACCTCCTGTGCCGGCGATTCGAGGTCGAGAATGCGCTTGTCGACATAGATGACGTTGTCGATGAACGGCACCTTCACATTGAGTCCCGGCTCGGTGATGACGCGCACCGGCTGTCCGAGCCGCACCACCAGCGCCTGTTTGGTCTGGTTCACGGTGAACAAAGTGCTGTAGCTGACAATGACGGCGATCAGCAGCAAAACGGCGATGGCGCCGCCGGCAAGGCCGAGCTTCATTGGCTGCCTCCCGATGATGCGCCGCCGGCCGACGAAGAGCTTCCCGCCGGGGCCGACGATCGGGGCCGCGAAAGCTCGGTAAGCGGCAGATAGGGCACGACACCCGGTCCGGCTTGCGGGCCGGTGTCGATGATCGTTTTGTCGCTGCCGCCGAGCACGCGTTCCATGGTCTCAAGGTACATGCGCTCGCGGGTTACGTCGGGCGCCTTCTTGTATTGATCATAGACCTGCAGGAAGCGCGAGGTCTGGCCGGTGGCTTCGGCGACGGTCTGCTCGCGATAGGCTTCGGCGTCCTGGGTGATCTTGGCGGCGCGGCCGCGAGCCTCCGGGACGACGCGATTGGCGTAGGTCTGCGCCTCGTTCTGCGCGCGTTCGAGGTCCGAGCGCGCCGCCTGCACGTCGCGGAACGAGTCGATGACCTGGGTGGGCGGATCGACTTTCTGCAACTGCACCTGCTGCACTGTGATGCCGGCGCCGTAACTATCCAGCGTCTTCTGCATCAGCGTCCTGCACGGCGGTTTCGATATTCTGCCGCGCGCCGGTGAGGATCGGCTGGATGGTCGAGCGCCCGATCACCTCGCGCATGGAGGCTTCGGCCACCGCCTTTACCGTGCCCTCCGGATTCTGGATGTTGAAGAGATAGTCACCGACGCTACTCGGCCTGACCTTCCACAGCACCGAGAAATCCACGTCGACGATGTTCTCGTCGCCAGTGAGCATCAAGCTTTCCTCCGGCACCTCGCGCACGGTTGTGCCGCGGCGGATGTCTTCGACCGGGCGCATGCCGATATCGATCTTGTTGATGCGCAGCGCCGGCGGCGTCAGCGCGGTCTCGATCGGATAGGGCAGGTGATAATTCAGTCCCGGCGACACTTCGCGGGTGAACTTGCCGAAGCGGAGCACCACGCCGAGTTCATCGGGCTCGACGCGGAAGAAGCCGGAAAAGCCCCAGAGTACGACCACAACCAGCACGATCAGCGCGATGCCGCGGCCGCCGAGATTGCCGGGAAGAAAACCGCGCAGCCGGTCCTGGCTCCGGCGCAGAAATTCTTCGAGATCGGGAGGTCGCGAACCGCCCGGAGGTTGCGGCCCCGAGCCCCACGGGCCGCGGGAGCCCGAGCCCCATGGCCCGCCGCTGGATTGATTATTCCACGGCATCAAATCTCTCCTGCGGCGGGGTGCCGCCGGCTGGTGGGGGTTATAGGGGAGCGTTCCTCACCTTACAACGCGCAGGTATGCCGCGCAGGGCGGCCTTTCAAGCTTGCTCAACTTCACGTTCGTAGTTCACGAACGCGAAAGGAGCCTCATCTTCGGCTTGCGGCTCGTGCTCCTCGCGGGCGGTTTCGCGCCAAATCTTCGGGTCGATCGACGGGAAGCGTGCATCGCCTTCGACGCGTTTGTGCACGCAGGTGATCGCAAGACGCGTCGCGTGGGGCAAGGCCTGGGCGTAAATCTCGGCGCCTCCGGCAACGATGATCGCATCCGCCCCGCGGCGCAGCGCGTCGCCGCGCGCCGCGGCGAAAGCAGCGTCGAGACGCGGCGCCACCAAAATGTTCGGCGCCGCGAAAACCGGGTCACGACTCACCACGATTGTGGTGCGGCCGGTCAGCGGCTTGCCGATCGACAGATAAGTCTTGCGGCCGATGATGACCGGCTTGCCCATGGTGATGGCGCGGAAATGCCGCATGTCCGACTTGAGCCGCCACGGCAGCGCGTTGCCGCGTCCGATCACGCCGTTTTCGGCAACGGCGGCGACGAGATGATGTCCAGCATTCATCCCGGATAGCCATCACACCGCCACGGCGGCCTTGATGTGCGGGTGCGGTTCGTAGCCTTCGAGCGAGAAATCCTCGTAGCGGAACGCGAACAGATCCTTCACCGCCGGATTGAGCCGCAGCGTCGGCGGCGGGCGCGGGTTGCGCGTCAATTGCAGCCGCGCCTGCTCGATGTGATTGAGGTAGAGATGCGTGTCGCCGAAGCTGTGGATGAATTCGCCGGGCTTGAGCCCGGACACCTGGGCGACCATCAAAGTCAACAAAGCGTATGAGGCGATGTTGAACGGCACGCCGAGAAAGACGTCCGCCGAACGCTGATAGAGCTGACACGACAGCGCGCCGTCCGAAACATTGAACTGGAACAGGCAGTGGCACGGCGATAGCGCCATGAGGTCGTTCTCACCCGGATTCCAGGCGGTGACGATCAGGCGACGCGAGGCGGGATTGCGCCGGATTTCCGCCAGCACATTCGCTATCTGGTCGATGTGGCCGCCGTCCGGCGTCGGCCATGAGCGCCATTGCCGGCCGTAGACCGGGCCGAGGTCGCCGTTGGCGTCGGCCCAGTCGTCCCAGATGGTGACGCCGTGCTCGTCGAGATATTTGACGTTGGTGTCGCCGCGCAGGAACCAGAGCAGCTCGTAGACGATAGACTTCAGATGAACCTTCTTGGTGGTGAGCAGCGGAAATCCGCGCGCCAGATCGAACCGCATCTGATGGCCGAAGATCGACACGGTGCCGACCCCGGTGCGGTCGCGCTTTTCCACGCCCTCCGCAAGCACGCGCTCCATCAGATCGAGATATTGCCGCATCGGCGTTTCGCGATTTCCCGTGAGTCGGAGGGAAGTCTAATCCCAAATGAGGGGCGGACGAAGAGCGCGCAAGTCCGGGGTGGATACGAAGCCTTTACGTGTCCAGCAACGCGTCGATAAACGCGAGTGCGCGCTCATAAATGCCCGGCGCCTCGCTTTCACGCGGACCGCCAATGGCGAGCTTGAGGCCGTCGCCGTGTCTTGCTTCCTGGACGCGCAGCCAGAGCCCGGCCTGCCTGAGTACGTCCGACTGGCTTAAGTTCACCACCAGAAGCGGCTTCCGATAGCGATGTGCAAGTTCGCTAGCGAGCGTCGTACCGGCGGATATTTCCATTCCGCCGGCGTCCACCATGATGATGCAGGCGTCGGCATCGCGCACGTTCCATTCCGTCCGCTGCGCGGGATCGGCGAGCGGCGTTTCCCTCAGATCGGGATATTTGGCCAACAGACCGGGCGGCCGTGGAAAATCCTCGGCCCAGCCGCCTTGCGGACACCAGCCGCCATAAGCGATTCCGCGCGCCACTGCGACATCGAGCACTGCGCGGTCAACGCCGCTTTGGCCGCCGGACAAGAGTCTCATTGGGTGAGGCCGGTCATTGTTGCCGCGCCAATATTTTTGCCACTCGTCCCTTTCGCGAAGCGTTCTCTGGGTTCCTTCCTTACCGATTTGTAATTCGGCCGGAAAAGAATCTGGGAGTAATTTAGATCCATTGTTCGGGCGCACCGTCGCCCCCGTGCCCGGTCAATCAACCCCAGGATCGTGGATACACGTCCTGGGGTTGCTCGTTTTTCCGGCAGCGAATAGACGTGTGCCCCTTCATGGTCGGGCGCCGCCGGCGCATAGCAGGGAGACAATCGTGAATACCAAGCTCTTTCGAATGCTGGTGGCGGTCGCTGCCATTGGGACGCTGGGGGCGGCGACCGAAGCTTCAGCCCAGGGTCGGGCCAAAGTGGGTACGCTGAGCTGTAATCTGGCGCCGACCGTAGGTTTCATCGTCGGCTCGAAGCAGCGCTTGTCCTGCAGCTATACGCCCGACGTGCCGGCGCCGCCGGAAGTCTATGTCGGATCGCTGACGACCGCGGGCCTCGACATCGGCGTCAAGGCTGGCGGCCGCATGATCTGGGCGGCGTTTGCACCGACCAGCGGATATGTGCGCGGTGCGCTCGCCGGACACTACGTCGGTGCCAGTGCTGACGTCACCCTCGGAGTCGGCCTTGGCGCAAACGCTTTGATCGGTGGCTCGCGGCGCTCGATTGCGTTGCAGCCGCTGTCCGTTGAAGCCAATACCGGAGTCAATCTGGCGGCGGGCGTTTCCGAGCTTCGCCTGCGCTGGGCGCGGTAATCGATTCGCCGATCAACACTAATACGCAGCGATCAGTTCACGAATTCCTCGCGTCGGTAGCCTTGCGCGTAAAGGAGCGCGGTGAGATCGCCGTGGTCAATGCAGGCGGTTGGCGCCGCTTCCCGGATGGCGGGTTTGCCGTGAAACGCCACGCCGAGGCCGGCCGCCGTGACCATGGGAATGTCGTTGGCGCCATCGCCGACGGCGAGCGTTTGCTCGCGGGTGAGATGTAGACGCTGGCGCAGCGCGATCAGGGTGTCGAACTTGGCCTCGCGGCCGACGATCGGTTCGGCCACTTCGCCGGTCAGTCTGCCGGCCGGATCGGTCAGAAGCGTATTGGCGCGTTGCTCATCGAAGCCGATGGTGGCGGCGATGCTCGCCGTGAACGCGGTAAAGCCGCCGGATACGACGCATGTGTACGCGCCGTTCGCCCGCATGGTCGCGACCAGCGTCGGGCCGCCGGGCATCAGCTTGATGCGCTCGGCGATCACCTCATCGATGACGGCAGCGGGCAGGCCTTTGAGCAAGGCGACGCGCTCGCGCAATGCCGGCTCAAAGGCGATCTCGCCGCGCATCGCCCGTTCGGTGATGGCCGCGACGCGGGACTTGAAGCCGGCATAGTCCGCAAGTTCGTCGATGCACTCCTGAGCGATCATGGTTGAATCCATGTCGGCGACCAGGAGCTGCTTGCGGCGGCCGTCGTGCGGCTGGATCACGATATCCACCGGTTCGCCGGCGGCGATGTCGCGGATGTCGCTGGCGAGTTCGCGGAGCAGATTTTCGCTGTCAGCGGCGGAAGCGCCTGCTTCCACGTCGTCGAGCAAAAACGCCACGTCAACCGCGATCCCAGGCGCGAGCCAATCGACTGGGCGGCCGTGCGGCAGATAGCGGCCGACTTTTTGCGCCAATTCGTCGTTTACCGCCGGCCGGTCCGGAGGCGAGATCAGTGTTGCCACGTAAAACATGCAGTGCTCCGGTCCGGCGTTTGCGGATTTCAATTCGCGCAAATTGGCATTACGTCAACCCCGTGAACAAAGCCCCGATCATCCTCATCGCCGGACCGACCGCGAGCGGCAAATCGGCGCTAGCGCTGGCGCTGGCGGAGAAATTCGGCGGCATCATCGTCAACGCGGATTCGATGCAGGTCTACCGCGACTTGCGCATCATCACGGCACGGCCCACGCCGGAGGAGGAAAATCGCGCACCGCATGTTCTCTACGGCCATGTCGATGCTGGGGTGATTTTTTCAGTCGGCCGCTGGTGCGCGGAGGCGGCAGCGGCACTTGAAACGGCGAAGCGCGCAACACGCACCGCAATCGTCGTCGGCGGCACCGGGCTTTATTTCAATGCGCTCACGCGCGGGCTTGCTGCCGTGCCGCCGATTCCAGCGGACATTCGCACCGCAGTACGGGAGCGGGTTAAGAGCGATGGCGTTGCCGCGCTGCACGCGGAGCTTAATCAGCGCGATCCGGCAATGGCGGCGCGGCTGATGCCTGGCGACCGTTCGCGCATCACGCGCGCGCTTGAAGTGGTGCTGGCGACCGGGCGTTCGCTGACAGCCTGGCACGAGGAAGGCATGCCTGCGGCCCTCGACGCGTTACGCGCGGTGAAAATCTTTCTCATGCCGGACCGCGACGAACTTTTCCGCCGCATCGATGCGCGCTTCGAGGCGATGATCGCCGCCGGCGCTATCGAGGAAGTACAGGCGCTCGCCGCGCGCCATCTCGATCCGGATTTGCCGGCGATGAAGGCGCACGGTGTGCCGTGGCTCATCCGTCATCTTAACGGCGAGATCACGCTCACTGAGGCGATCGAGGGCAGTCAGCGCGACACCCGCCAATACACCAAGCGGCAGGCCACTTGGTTCCGCAATCAACTGTCCGATTTCAAATGGGTCGAACCGGAGCGCGCATTGGAAGTTGTTGAGGAGCAGCTAAGCGCATTGGTTACGTGATTACGCATTTGCCTAGCTAAGGCGCGAACTCATAGACGCGTAGGCATGTCCGGTTTCGGCCAAAGCGGACATGTCAACATGATCTATCGCGCGTCAATTATCGACCCATCGCCGACATCGTCCGCCGGATCGATCCGCCCGGACCGGGAAGCGGGATTAAACCTTTAACCACGTGTTACGGACGATCGTGCAGGGGCAAGCATACGCGCATGGCCGCTTACACTCTGCGCCGCGTGCGAAGACCGGCAGCAGTTCAAAATTTTCGGCGCCAAAAATTTACGTTATCTTCGCCGTGAGATTATCTTCACCCTGAAATTTTACGCGGCCTTATTGCCCCCGGAGTAATGCTCCCAACAACAAAAGTCCCGGGGGGCGGGCAATGTCCAACTGTGTTTTTTCTCCGCGGTTCGTCCGCGGATCTCGCGCTGCGATCTTGGTTACGGCCTGCCTTGTCGCTGCGGCCGTCAATGAAGGCCAGGCCGCGACCCGAACTGATCTCGTCGAGACATCCCGACCAAGCGTGCGTGTGCCGGCACCGACGGTCTTCGCAATGCGCTTCGATTACTCGCAAGCTTCCCTCGTCGCGAACATTCCTGAGAGCGCCGCTTTGCAAGCGCCGGCTTCGGGGCTGGTCAAGCTGCCTCTTGCGTCGCGTTTCATGCCGGCGAGTGATCCGATCGAGGGGATCGCATCGACGTACAATCCGGGCGATCCGAGCGACTGCGTCTCCGGCGGCTACAGCATGGCTTCGGGCGAAAAATACGATCCCGAGGCCTGGAACGCGGCGATCCGCGCCGATTTGCGCGACAAGTTCGGTAAGGTTGGTTTTGGAAAAAACTATCGGCCGACCTATGCGCTGGTCGAGAGCGCCGACAAACGCGTTATCGTCAAGATCAGCGATGTCGGGCCTCTGCGGCCCGACCGCATCATCGACCTGAACATCCGCGCGATGCGCTATTTCGATCCGACCCTGAAGCTTGGACTGATCAAGAACGTCAAGGTAACGCCGTTGGTCGGCAGCGACATGGCGCCCGGACCGGTCGAGAATGATCCACCGACGAATTTTGCCGGATGGTTCGTCTAGGTATGGCCTAATCCCAGAGCCGGCCACTTCGGCAATTGGCCCTTAGCGTCGGTTTTGAATATTCGCTGTTCGGTCGCCAACGGGGGAATGGCGGACATGGCAAATTTATGGGTACGCGGTCTTAGTGCGAAATGTATTGCAGCCCCGCCGAATAGACGGCACCGCCGATTACACAGGGTATGCCTAGCTCGATCTGCCCGGTTGCTGCGGCAACGACGCAGCCCATCGCCAATGCGCCCTGGCCGATCTGTCCCAAGCCGGTGAGATCGCGCTTCGAGTTCGGTCCCTTCTGTTTGATCTCCTCGATCGCCGCGAGGAACTCTTTGCGCATGCGCGCGGTGTCGACATCCTCGGCGGTTTCGATCACGTCGTTGAGCACCTTGGCGACATCGTCGGGCTGGCCCCCGACCGCGCGCTTGAGCATGGCGAGCAGATGCCGGTCGCGCACCGCATTACTGGCGAGCGTGAACTTGGCGGCGCTGCCGGTCGTCAAATTATCGACGCTGTCTTTATCGTTGGCGAGCGGCAGAAGTTTGATGATGCGGCCGATCGGTTGATATGAGCCGGTCGCCAGGTAATAGCCCCAGAGCACATCGATCAGTTCCGGGCTTGGTTCGATCGCTACCGCCTTCTTGCGGCCGGCATCGATCTTCAGCACTTCCTTGATCTTCTCGATCATGCCGGGTTTGCCGCTCTGATACGCAATCTGCTCGAGTGTCGGCAGTTTGCCTTCGAGATATTTTTCCAGCATTGCGCTGCGCGTCGGCAGGCGTTCGGCAAATTTGACCAGGAGCACCTTCCAGTTCGGCAGTCCTGAATAGGCGATGGCGCGGACCAAAACCCACTGGTCGGCCGGCTGTATCGTCAGCATCTTTTCGATCAGCGTTTCAGCGCGATCGGGATTGGCGCCCAGCACGCCGGCGATGAAACCGACATAGGCACCTGACGTCTCGGCATCCTTGAACGCTTGGAGATCGCTCAGCGCGTGGACCAGCACCGGCAGGCCGTCCGGCTCCGGCTTGCTGCGATAGCCATTGATCCATCGGAGCATCGCGTCGGTCGAATTGAGCGACGCGTTGGGCGGCGGCACCGCGGCGGCTGGCGCAGCAAGCAAGATGATGAAAGTCAGAAATGCGAGAAAGGTGAAAGCCGTGCGGCGGACGAAGAACGTTCCTGCGAGCACATTTCCGGCGACCATGTTGCCCTCCAATGGACGAACCGGCGGCAGCCATCGCCGGCGCGCCGACGGTAGCGGAGCCGCATATAGAGCAAACGGCAGGGGCGAATTACGGGCCGCTCCAGTGCGAAATCGCGGCCACGCTGTGGCGCTAGCCGTGGGTTAAGAAAGTCTCTGTTCTACCCGCCAAATCGATTTCAAACGTGTGTTTGAAGAGACTTGCCGGTGGTGTTGAAGAGACTTGCGTCCAATTGCGGCCGCATTTGGCTTGACGCGCTTTGCCACAATGCTTATAAAACCCAACCAGCAAAAAGGGCACATCTCGTGCGGAATTTTATGTTCACGTCGATCGTACTCGTAGGAAGGCGCGCCGCCCGGGGTAGATGACCTACCCGCGAGACGAGGCGGTGCGCAACAGGGGGCCTTCAGGGTCCCTTTTTTATTTTCTGAGTCCCCCACCTTCCTCCCCCGCAGGCGGGGGAGGAAGGGTGGGGGCGGTTGCGAGAGAGCGGAGCAAGCCATGACGGAAATGACCGGCGCGGAAATGGTGATCGCGGCGTTAGCCGATCAGGGCGTGGAGCACATTTTCGGCTATCCCGGCGGCGCGGTGCTGCCGATCTACGATGCGCTGTTCCAGCAGGACAAAGTGAACCACATCCTGGTGCGTCACGAGCAGGGCGCCGTGCACGCCGCCGAGGGTTATGCGCGCTCGACCGGCAAGGTCGGCACCGTCCTCGTTACTTCCGGGCCGGGTGCGACCAATGCAGTGACGGGCCTGACCGATGCGCTCTGTGACTCGATCCCGATCGTCGTTCTCACCGGGCAGGTGCCGACGCATCTGATTGGCAATGACGCCTTTCAGGAATGCGACACCGTCGGCATTACCCGGCCGTGCACCAAATACAATTATCTGGTCAAAACCATTGAGGATCTGCCGCGCGCGCTGCACGAGGCTTTTCACATCGCCTCGAGCGGACGGCCGGGGCCGGTCGTGGTCGACATCCCGAAGGACATCCAGTTCGCCAAGGGCACCTACTCCAAGCCGAAAGAATTTCAGCACCGTGGCTATCGGCCGAAGGTCAAGGGCGATCTCGACAAGATCAAACAAGCCATCGACATGATGGCCGCGGCCAAGCGTCCGTTGTTTTACACCGGCGGCGGCGTGGTCAATTCCGGCCCGGCCGCGAGCCAGCTCTTGCGCGAGCTCACCAAGCTCACCGGCTTTCCCATCACCTCGACGTTGATGGGGCTCGGCGCCTTCCCGGCTGCCGACAAGCAGTGGCTCGGCATGCTTGGCATGCACGGCACCTGGGAAGCCAACTGGGCGATGCACGATTGCGATCTGATGATCGCCGTCGGCGCGCGCTTCGACGACCGCATTACCGGCCGGCTCGACGCCTTCTCGCCGGAATCGAAAAAGATCCACATCGACATCGACCCGTCCTCGATCAACAAGAACGTCAAGGCCGATCTCGCTATCATCGGCGATTGCGCACACGTGCTCGAGGACATGGTGCGGTTGTGGCGCGCCAGCGCCGTTGTTCCTGACAAAAAGGCGCTGCAGGCGTGGTGGGAGCAGATCGGCACGTGGCGGACCAAGAACTCGCTGGCGTTTCGCAATTCCAACGAGATCATCAAGCCGCAATATGCGATCCAGCGCCTCTACGAGCAGACCAAGGACCGCGACACCTACATCACTACCGAAGTCGGCCAGCACCAGATGTGGGCGGCGCAGTTCTATTCGTTTCAGGAGCCAAACCGCTGGATGACCTCGGGCGGGCTGGGCACCATGGGCTATGGGCTGCCCGCCGCTGTCGGCGTGCAGGTCGCGCATCCGAAGTCGCTCGTCGTCGATATCGCCGGCGAGGCGTCGGTGCTGATGACCATGCAGGAATTATCGACGGCGGTTCAATACGACCTGCCGATCAAGATCTTCATCCTCAACAACAAGTACATGGGGATGGTGCGGCAGTGGCAGGAATTGCTGCACGGCGGCCGCTACTCGCATTCATATACCGAGGCGCTGCCGGATTTTGTCAAGCTTGCCGAGGCCTATCACGCGCACGGCATCCGCTGCGAGCATCCGGGCGATCTCGACGCGAAGATTCACGAGATGCTCGAGGTGAAGAAGCCGGTGCTGTTCGATTGCGTGGTTGACCCGGCGGAAAACTGCTTCCCGATGATTCCGTCCGGCCGCGCCCATAACGAAATGCTGCTCGGCGATGCGACCACGCGCGTCGAGGACGCCATCACCGAAGCAGGCAAGGTGATGGTGTGATGCTGAAGCTGACGGAAAAATGGGTGTCCGTTCTTCTCTCACAACCCGAGACAGGAATGGACTATCAGATCGCAACGATAATTTTGAAGGACGGCAGGCGTTTCGCTAAATCAGTTGTTGTGGGTGGTTGCATTACAAAGGTTGCGGACGCAATCAAAATTCCGTTTGTTGAGTGCGACATAGAAACGATTGTTGTCGATCGCGATCGGTGACCTAAGGAGCAATATCGTGAGCACGACCGCGACGACGCATTATCCCGCGCAGACCAGGGCCGAGCAGGTCGAGAGCCGCACCTTGTGCGTGCTGGTCGATAACGAGCCCGGCGTGCTGGCGCGGGTAATCGGGCTGTTCGCCGGCCGCGGCTACAACATCGACTCGCTGACGGTTTCCGAAACCGAGCACGAGAGGCACCTGTCGCGCATCACGGTGGTCACCCGCGGCACGCCGATGGTGATCGAGCAGATCAAAAATCAGCTCGAGCGGCTCGTGCCGGTGCACCGCGTCGTCGATCTGACCAGCAGCGGCCCGTCCTTGCAGCGGGAGCTGGCGATGGTCAAAGTCCGCGGCAAGGGCGAACAGCGCATGGAAGCGTTGCGGCTCGCCGACGCGTTCCGCGCCCGTGTCATCGATGCGACCAACGAAAGCTTCGTGTTTGAGATCACCGGCGCTTCCGACAAGATCGAAAGCTTCGTCAATCTAATGCTGCCGCTCGGCCTGGTCGAAGTCTCGCGCACCGGCGTCGTGGCCATCGGCCGCGGCCCGGAGGGGATGTAAAAGTGGTCGATCTCCGCCATCGCTTGAGCAAAGAGGAGTCACGTGCTCGTTGGCGCCAATTACGCGTGCTTTGGAATGAATACGATCCCATTGGGGTCGTCAGAAAATCTGATATCGGAAGTGACCAAGAATACGAATCCTGATATCGGGGATGTGTTGCGATTGCTTGAGCATGAGGCGACGCAAGAAGAGATGGTCACGTACCTGCGCGCACTAGTTAGTGGCCATATTGGCCTGACGTGGTCACCGGAATTAGCAGCGCAAACTGAGACGTTTGCCGCACGAAGCCGCGACTGGTATCGAACAAAATGGCCAGGTTCGCGAGTATAATGGCCCCATTTGCTGCGGATGCAGCCAGCCTACGACGCAGGCCAAATCCGCAAGCACGCGCCCCCTGGTTAAAATTGATAACTGAGACTAAATAAGTGCCTGGGACGGAAACGCGCAACAGGGCACATCGATGAAACCAAGCAACATTCATTTGCCCTCGGATTGCCGGGCGGTCAGCGACGTGCTCGCCCGGATCGGCGACAAGTGGTCGGTCCTGATCGTGTCCCGGCTGGGCGACGGGCCGGTACGGTTCAACGAGCTGCGGCGCGCAATCGGCGGCATTTCCCAGCGGATGCTGACGCTTACCCTGCGCGGGCTCGAGCGCGACGGGCTTGTCACGCGGACCGTGTTCCCAACTATTCCGCCGCGGGTGGATTACGCGCTGACCCCGCTCGGCCGCGATCTGCTGGTTCCTGTTTCGGCGCTTGGCGCCTGGGCGATCCGCAATCAGCCGAAAATCGCCCGCGCCCGCGAGCAATTCGACGGGCTGTGCGAGGCCGGCGGAAAGCCGCCAGTGCGCCGCCGCGGGACGCGAACCGGGCTTGTCCAAGCCGCTCCCAGAAACTAGAAGCAGCAAACCGCAAGCAAAGGGCCGAATGCCGGCCTCGGGTAGGGGTGAGACATCATGCGTGTTTATTACGACCGCGACGCCGATTTGAACCTGATCAAGGGCAAGAAGGTCGTCGTCATCGGCTATGGCAGCCAGGGCCATGCCCACGCGCTTAATCTGCGCGATTCCGGCGTCAAGGACGTCGCCGTGGCATTGCGCAAGGGCTCGCAGGGCGTGAAGAAGGCCGAGGGCGAGAAGCTCAAGGTCATGGAAGTGGCCGAAGCCGCCAAATGGGCCGACGTGATGATGATGCTCACGCCCGACGAATTGCAGGCCGACATCTACAACAATCATCTGCACGCCAATATGAAGAACGGCGCGGCGCTGATGTTCGCGCACGGTCTCAACATCCATTTCAACCTGATCGAGCCGCGCGCCGACCTTGACGTCATGATGATCGCCCCCAAGGGACCGGGCCACACCGTGCGCTCCGAGTACCAGCGCGGCGCCGGCGTGCCATGCCTGCTCGCGATCCACAAAGACGCTTCCGGGAACGCGCACGATCTTGGCCTTTCCTACGGTGCGGCAATCGGCGGCGGCCGCGCCGGCATCATCGAGACGAGCTTTCGTGAGGAATGCGAGACCGATTTGTTCGGCGAGCAATCGGTGCTGTGCGGCGGCCTGGTCGAGCTGATGAAGGCCGGTTACGAGACGCTGGTCGACGCCGGCTACGCGCCGGAGATGGCGTACTTCGAGTGCGTGCACGAAGTGAAGCTGATCGTCGATCTCATTTATGAGGGTGGCATCGCGACGATGAACTACTCGGTCTCGAACACCGCCGAATACGGCGAATACGTTTCCGGCCCACGCGTGGTCGACGACAAGACGCGCGCGGAGATGAAAAACATCCTCAGCGACATTCAATCGGGCAAATTCGTCAAAGACTGGATGCTGGAAAACAAGGTCAATCAAACCTCGTTCAAGGCCATGCGCGCCGCGTGCGCGGCCCATCCGATTGAGCAGGTCGGCGCCAAGCTCCGCGCGATGATGCCCTGGATCAAAGACCGGGCGCTGGTCGATCGCAGCAGGAACTGACCAACATTTGCATCAAGACGGGCTCGCGCGTGCGAGCCTTTGGCTACTCACGTGTGGATTGATTGTGCGCCCATCGGGCGCCGCGCAAACAGTTCACCCTGCCGATTGGCGAACCCCTTATCAAGAATCTGTGACAACTTTTTCGCGAAAATCGACGAGTTTTGGAGCATTTTAGATTGAAACGAGGCGGCAAGGCCGCATAAGGCGTCGTTTTTGGCGCCTCAATAGTCTTTCCAACTTCGAGCGTAGGAAGGTTCCCGCCGCTGCTTGACCGACAGACGCGTGCAGCGCGGAGCCTGTTTGGAATTAGTCTTGCTAAGAATCGTGAGCTCGTTAGCATCGCTCTATGACGCAGGCGCCGCGTCGCGCTTTCGCACTGCAACAAACGTGCCGATCAACTGACGCAACCTCATGGCCGACCGAAGCAACCGCACATGGCGGTGAGCTCCGGCGGCCGCCGAAGCCGGCAACGTCACGGGACTGCAAGCGGCGGCTCGTGGCGAAAAGCAAACCGCTCAAGTCGGAGGAACATGGTCACCCTGAACATCAATGGGCATGACCATTCGGTCGACGTGCCGAATGACACGCCCCTGTTGTGGGTCATCCGCGAACACTTGCAGATGACCGGCACAAAGTTTGGATGCGGCGCCGGCCTGTGTGGCGCCTGCACTGTCCACCTTAATGGTGAGGCGGTGCGCTCTTGTCAGACCGCTGTATCGCAGGCCTCTGGCAAAAAGATCACCACTATCGAAGGCCTCGATGCAAAGGGCGAACATCCGCTGCAACGCGCATGGATCGCCGAGCAGGTCCCGCAATGCGGCTACTGCCAGTCAGGGCAGATCATGCAGGCCGCTTCGTTGCTCGCGAAGAATACCGATCCCACCAAGGCTGAAGTTGTCGCGCACATGGACGGCAATCTCTGCCGTTGCATGAGCTATGTGCGGATCCAGCGCGCCATTCTGCGCGCGGCCGCTGACATGCGGGGGGTCTAAGTCATGACAAAGCATCACAAAGTCGACGGGTTGCCGCATCTCAATCGGCGCAGCTTCATCGTCGGAACCGCCGCTACCGGTCTGGTACTGGGCTATGCGGCGCCGAAGATTGGCGAATCGTTGGCCGCTACTGCCGCCAACGTCGAGGCGACAGCCTGGGCATCCATCAGCAACGACGGCAAGGTATGGGTGACGGTCGGCAAGGCTGACATGGGTCAGCACATTGCGAGCACCATGGCGCAACTCGTCGCCGAGGAGCTTGAGGCGTCGTGGAAAGACATGAACGTCGTTCTCGCCTCGAACGACCCGAAGTACAACGATCCTGTGCTCGGCGCCCAGGTTACCGGCGGTAGCTGGAGCACGGGCATGAACTTTGATGCGATGTGCCGCGCCGGCGCCGCCGGCCGCCTCACGCTGATCAAAGCAGCCTCTGAAATGATGGGCGTACCGGAGAGCGAACTCCACGCGCGCGAATCCCGTGTCCATCATGCGAAGTCGAAGAAGAGCGTCACCTTTGCCGAGATCGTCAAGAGCGGCAAGGCGAACAAGACCTGGTCGCCGGACGACCTCAAGGCGATCAAGCTGAAGACGCCCGATCAGTACACCAAGATCGGCCAGTCGCTGCCGCAGATCGATATTCCGTCAAAGACAAACGGAACGTGCAAGTATGGCATCGATGCCTTCGTCCCTGGCATGCTCTACGGCAAACTCGCCATCCCGCCGGTGCGTTACGGCGCGACGGTAAAGTCTGTCGATGACAGCGCGGCCAAGAAGGTGCCCGGCTTCGTCAAGGCCGTAGTGGTCGAAGACAAGACCGGCACGACGACGGGTTGGGTTGTCGCGGTGGCCTCGAGCTATGAGGGCGCCAAGAAAGCGGCAGCGGCATTGAAGGTCGATTGGGACAAGGGCCCGAACGCCAACGTGTCCAGCCAGTCGATCATCGACGAGTCGCGAAGGCTGCAAAAGGAAGGCACCGAAGGCTTCCTCTTCGTCAAAGACGGCGACTCAGCCGCTGCAATGGCGAAGGCGGCCAAGATCATCGAGGGCGAGTATCTTACAAACATCAATATCCATGCGCCGCTCGAACCGATGAACGCGCTTGCTTACGAGGAGAATGGCGTCTGGCACATCTTTACCGGCAACCAGTTCAATACCCGCACGACGGCGATCGCCGCTGCGGTGGCCGGTGTCGATCCCAAGAACGTTGTCATTCATCAGCATTATCTAGGCGGCGGCTTCGGTCGCCGGCTGGAATCTGACATGACGGTGCCGGCAGTCGCCGCGTCCAAGGCGGTCGGCAAGCCGGTGAAGCTGATCTATGCGCGCGAAGACGACATGCAGATGGATTTCACCCGGCCGCTGACCTATCAGAAGGTCAAGGTCGGGCTCGATGCCGATGGCAAACCCATCGCCATGGAGCATGACGTCATCGGCGCATGGCCGACCAAGCGCTGGGGCATCCCGGCGTTCCTGACCCCGTCCGTGGACAAGAAGGGTCCGCACGACTCCTTCACCGTCAACGGCGCCGACTACTGGTACACGATACCCAACCACACCGTGACCAACTACGAGAACAAGCTGGCGCAGAACGCGACGCCGTCCGGTCAGCTTCGCTCGGTGGCTCCGGGTTGGACCTTCTGGGCAGTCGAGAGCACCATGGACGACATCGCCCATGCCGGCGGTCAGGACCCGGTGGATATGCGGCTGAAATTGCTTGACGGCGCCGGCGCCAATGTCGGCGGCGACAAGCCGCAAAACGTTGGCGGCGCGAAACGTCTCGCCAACGCGTTGCGTATTGCGGTCGGCCGCTCCGGTTACGGCGCGATGAAGCTCGGCGACGGCGAAGGCATCGGTGTTGCCGCCGTCAGTTCGCAGGAGCGTACTTCGCCGACGTGGACGGCGTGCGTCGCTCACGTGAAGGTCGATCGCAAGACCGGCGAGGTGACCCTGAAGAAGCTCACCGTCGCCATGGACGTCGGCACCGTCGTCAATCCCGACGGCGTCCGCGCTCAAGTCGAGGGCTCAACGTTGTGGGGCGCCTCGATCGCCATGCTCGAAAAGGGCACGTTAGAGAACGGCGGCATCCAGCAGACCAACTTCGACAGCTATACGCCGATGCGGTTGAGCCAGGTGCCGGAACTCGACGTCAGCATCATCGGCAACGGCGAGCCGGCTGTGGGCTGCGGCGAGCCGGCGGTGACGGTGGTCGCGCCGGCGATCGGCAACGCTATCTTCAACGCGGTCGGCGCGAGGGTGCGCTCGTTGCCGATCACCGCGGAAGCGGTGAAGGCGGCGATGAAGACCTGATCGGCGAACCGAGCGTTCAAACCGAAACAATAGAGCGGCGCCTGCGGGCGCCGCTTTTTTTCGTTCGCGGATGTACCGCATACCCAGACCTTAGCCGGCCAAACCGAGCGCGACGCTTGTCGCCCACGCCGGAGCGTGTCACCAAGCGTGGTGATGTTGTCCGGTGCCCCGAAGATCGAAATTTACCCAATCGACCGCGTGGAGATCGCGGTCGAAGCACGATCGTGGGAGTTTGCTCAGGCAAAGCGCGAAGAGATTGAGCGAAACTTTGCTCGCCGCCAGCGCGAAGCTTCGGCGGTGTGGAACGGCCCGGTGCTCCTTCTGCACCGCTACACCGTGCGTGACGGTCTGCTGCACGGTGCCTGTTTCGAAACCGACTACGCTAGTTTTCTCGCGTGGCGGGATTGGGGGTTTGCCGACGCGGCCGTCTTCAACGTGTTTGCCTGTGCGGCGCTGCAATCTGCCGATGGCGCCTATCTGGTCGGAGAAATGGCGTCGTCAATGGCGAGTGCCGGCCAGATTTATTTCCCGTGCGGTACGCCGGATCCCGATGACGTAAGCGCCGCAGGCACTCTCGACCTTGCCGGCAGCGTCAGCCGCGAGCTTTTAGAGGAGACCGGCATCGACATCGCTGACCTGGCGGCGGAGCCCGGCTGGACCATGGTGCACGATCGCGGCTTTATGGCATTGATGAAGCGGCTCAAAGCGCGGGAGAATGCGGCAGGGCTCCGCGCACGGATCAAGGCGAACCTCACCAAGCAGGCCCGGCCGGAATTCAGCGACATCCACATTGTCCGCGGCCCGGCCGATCTCGACCACCGCATGCCGCGATTTATTGTTGCATATCTGGAGGAAGCGTGGCGGCGATGACCCGGATGTCAGAACGCGCGAGGCAGAAATGAAGCTCGCCAAGATCCTGAAACATTGCCGAGTTCAGCAAACCAGGCCATTTCCGGTTGGCCGATTGCGATCCCGCCGAAACTTTCGGCCTTGCGATCGACAAGGAAGACGTCAACGCGATGCTCGCCGACGGCATTTCCCGCCTCGCGAATTTGCAGCAGCGGCTTTATGCGCAGGATCGCTGGGCGGTGCTGGTCGTGCTGCAAGGCATGGACGCAGCCGGCAAAGACAGCGTCATCAAGCACGTGATGTCCGGAGTAAATCCGCAGGGCTGCGAGGTGCACGGGTTCAAGCAACCGAGCGAGGAGGAACTGCAGCATGATTTCTTATGGCGCGCATCGGCGCGACTGCCGGCGCGGAGCCGGATCGGCATTTTCAACCGGTCCTATTATGAAGAGGTTCTGGTGGTGCGGGTGCATCCCAGCCTGCTGGCGCGCGAACGGTTGCCGTCGCACGTCGACCAGAAAGGTTTATGGAAACGACGGTTTGAGGAAATCCGCACGTTCGAGCACTACCTGGTCAGCAATGGAACCATAGTACTGAAACTCCATCTGCGCATATCCAAGGAGGAGCAGCGCAAACGCTTCCTGGCGCGACTGGATGAACCGGGCAAGCGCTGGAAATTCTCAACCGCAGATATTGCCGAGCGCGAGCGTTGGGACGACTACATGGAAGCTTTCGACGATATGATCCGTTCGACCTCGACGCCGGAAGCGCCCTGGTATGTTGTGCCAGCTGATCACAAACGCGTGGCGTGGCTGGTGGTCGCCGCCGTCATCATCGAGGCGCTGGAAGCACTCAAAGTCGACTTCCCGAAAGTTCAGGGCAAGGCGCTCGAGCGCCTGAAGAACGTGGAGCGCAGGCTGAAGGCGGAAAAATCGCGCTGATCGAACCGCGGCGGAACGGAGTTGCCAGTTCCACTTAGTCGGACGACAAGGTCAGCATAAGACCTGATCGGATCACAGCCGGCGATGCGCGTGCATGGATTGCATTTGTGGGTTGCCGGCGAACGGCTTCACACATGATGTGAAGGACACTAGACTTGTGATGCAGGCAAGGCAGGTTCGCAGCGTGAACACCTTAGTAAAAATGGCCGCGACGGTGGGTATGCTGGTCGCGCCGGTTGTGACATTCGCTGCTTCTGATGCTCGCGCCGAGCCCCTTGATTTCAACGGCGTGTGGATTCCTGACGTCAAAGACCAGCACCGTCAGGAGATTGAAAACATGCCGCCGTGGAAGCCCAATATTCTGCCTCAGGTGCAGCGTCTGATTGCCGAAGAGAAGGCCGGCCGGCCGTTTCTGGTGCTGAGCTATTGCCTGCCGCACGGCATGCCGAGCTGGATGCTGATGACCCACAATGCGTTTGAATTTTTGACCACGCCGGGCCGCATCACCATGCTCGGCGAGGTCGATGGCAACCGCATGCGGCGAATTTATATGGACGGCCGTTCGCACCCCGACGACCCGGATCTGACACTGCACGGCCACTCCATCGGCCATTGGGAGGGCGATGTTCTCGTCATCGACACCACCGGCATCGCTCCTCAGGCTTATATCGCGATCAGCGAAGCGGTGGGGATACCCAACGATGGCGACATGCATATCGTCGAACGGCTCCATCTGGCGAAGCCGAATGTCCTGCACGACGATCTGGAAATCACGGCGCCGAAAGTCTTGACGGAAACCTGGAAGACCACCCGCATTTTCCGCCGCTATCCCGAGCGTCACTACGAGATCGTCGAAGGCGAATGCGAGCAGGAAGATCTCATCCCCGGCAAGGACCAGTTTGGCAACGACATATTCGTTTCTCACCCGCAAAACCCGGACGGATCGGTGAGCACCGGCAAATAAGGATGACGCAAAACAGTGTCGCTTAAAATCGCTTTTTTGGCCGCCGGCTTAACGTTGGGTCTGGGCGGAATGGCCGGCGCCCACCATTCCGGTGCCGCTTACGATCTGCAACATCTCAAGACCACCCAAGGCACCGTCAAGACGGTCAACTGGACCAATCCGCACATCACCTTTGTGATCGAAGCCGACGCCAAGGACGAACAACCCGCCACGACTTTGGTGTTCGAAGTGTCGAGCCCCGGCGTTCTGACCCGTTCGGGCTGGACCAAGCGGTCGCTGCAGCCCGGCGATCATGCGGTCTTCCTTTATGCGCCGCTGCGCTCCGGCAATCCCGGCGGCTTTTTGCTGAAAGTCACGCTGCCGGACGGCAAGGAGCTGAGCTTCAGCCTGACGCCTGCCGAATCCGAACAATGATCTGATGGTCGACGCAACGCTCCCGGACGTCTGCAAGTGGTTGGCGGCGACGCCGCTGAGCGACACGATCCGGTCCGCCGGCTGGATCATTCCGACCTTGCAGACAATTCATATCCTTGCCGTCGCGGTGGTTTTCTCCTCCGCGATCCTGGTGAATTTGCGTATCTGGCGGCTGCTGCAGCGTGACGTGCCGCTTGCGGACGTTGCGAAGCGGTTCCTGCCCGTGATTTGGCCGGTTCTTATTATCCTTTTGATCACAGGAGGGCTGTTGATCGTCGGCGAGCCGCGGCGGTCGCTGCTGAACAGCACTTTTTACATGAAGATGGTGCTCCTTTCCGTCGCGGTGCTTCTGACCGTTGGCGTGCAATGGTCGTTGGCGTCGGCGCCGCAATTTTGGGACAGGCGGCTTGCAGCGCGCATCGCCGTACGCTTTGTGGCTACGCTGTCAATCTTGATTTGGTGCGGCATCATCTTCGCGGGGCGCTGGATCGCCTACACGCAGGTTTGATGATGCTGTACCTCAAGGAATTGATCGCATTCTTCGAGGACAGCAGCTTCGCGGACGCCATCCGCGAGAACGATGTGCTGTTTCCCTTGATCGAGTCGGTGCACGTGCTCTCGATTTGCCTGGTGGTCGGCTCCATCATGGCCGTCGATCTTAGGCTCCTCGGGCTTGCCTCGGTGAAGCGTCCGGTAAGCGCCATCACGCGCGGAATTTTGCCGCTCACATGGGGCGCGTTCGTGGTCGCGGTGGCGTCCGGCTTCCTGATGTTCATGTCCAACGCGACCAAATATCTGGGCAACGGGTTTTTCGTCGCCAAAATGTTTCTCATCGGCGCCGCCGGACTGAACATGGTGATCTTTCACGCGATCGGCGCGAAGGACTTGTCGCGATGGGAGAACGACGCCAGGCTGCCGCTGCCGGCAAGGCTCGCGGGAGGGCTGTCGATTCTGCTGTGGGTTCTGGTGGTCGCGTGCGGGCGCTGGATCGGCTTTACCATGCAGGTCGGATGAGATGAACGCCGTCCGCTTCCTTCGCGTTGTTTTTGCTGCGGCAGTTATCGCCAGCGCAGCCGTATCGCCTTCGGCAGGCGAAGACCGCGTGCCGACGCCGCCGTTCCAGCCATATGTCGACATGAAAACCTTCATGGAGCACGTGCTCACCCCGGCGGCCAAGATCGTCTGGAGCGTCAACGGCGTCGTCATTGATGCGAAGGGCGAGCACGATCTGGCGCCTAAATCCGACGAAGACTGGGAACAGATTGTCAGTGGCGCGGCCACGCTCGCCGAGGCCGCAAATGCGCTGATGATTCCGCAACGGGCGCTCGATCCGGAGTGGAGCGGGTATGCCAGGAAACTCGGTGAGGCCGCGAACAAGGCCTATGTCGCCGCGGAAGCCCACGACTTGAAATCGATCTCGGAAGTCAGCGATCGGCTCGACGGCATTTGTGCCGCGTGTCATCGGCATTACGGGCTTGAATGAGCTGGAGCGTGTATTCATGAACGCGAGCGGTCCCTACGTCCGCTTCCGGGGCGTATGACCGACATCCCGAAGCCACGCTGAATCGGTCGAAAATGACCCTAGGCGGAACATGCTTGACTATTTCTAGCGTTTCATAGGCACTGGCGTGCCAGCCGTTAACTGCAAGAATTCATCAATCTATTTTTAGGTTCTAGCAACAAGAAGTCTGCACCCTTTGAGCGTACCATTGCCGGCAGCAATGACGCAGGGCCAACATCGGTGATTTCATCTGACAGAGCTCGATCTCTCGGCATCGCAGCGGCGATCGCGTTGGGACTTCTGGCGGCTGCTTGGGACGCTCATGCTGACGATGAGGGGGCGCGATTTTGTGTCGTGCCAATCAAAGACGGCGTGGCGACAATCGCTGACGTGAGTCAGGCGTCGAGGATTACACGAAATCCGTTCCGTATCCCGGGCCTTCCAAGCCTTGTGTTCACGCCAGTGAACCGCCGCGGCCAGTGGACCGTCGATGCGAGCCGCCGACTTGTTCCCTATGTTGGATCTTTTCCGCATTCTATTATTGATCGAAACCACTGGGTGCGCGAGCCGTGGAGTTCGCGAATCGTTGCGTTCACTTATGACGTGCCGCCCAGGGGCGGTGGCGTGTCGACACTAATGCCAGGTACCGGTTTCGAAAAGATTGCGGACGGCGTATTCGATGACATCGCAGTGCTGCCGCGCCGCAAAATCACGGTTGTGACGTCCAGCACAGGAACTCCGATGATCGTCGGCGACCATAAACTGACGCCCTGGCTCTCGCCTGAGCAGATGGATGCACACAACATTAAGGGCATCTACAGCATACACGACGCGCCCTTCCTGAACGCCACCGTTGTTGTAGACCTCGATCGTCGCGTTTACGTCCTGACCGATAATGACGAGTGGTATCGTGTCGGAGCCTTGGACAAGAAGGACTACGAGCGTCTTCTGGACGCTCCTGGCTCGCACGGCGAGCTACTTGCTGGCAATTCCTCGGTGCTATTCATCCGCAAGGACTCCAGCAGCGGCCTCTTTCGCGCGGATATTCTGGACAGCGTCTACACATACGGCGCTAGTTTCCCGTTCAAAGTATCTAGCCTGTTCGGACAGGTCCTGACTTACAGAAGTTGGGGATTATTCGGCTACGGCAGGGGCTGGCGTCGTCTGACGGACAACGGATTCGAAAATATCCCGGGCGGCGATATTGGGTTGCCAAGACCCGATCCCTATGGCGGGCGCATCCAAGACCTTCCAACTATTGGCGGCACTCTGATCGAGGGACACGACGGCTTGTTTCTTTACGACGGGAACACTCTGATCCCAATTGCTGGCGCGGAGCGAAAAGTCATCGGCGACTATCCTGTGGCATACGATCTTCCATCGATCGGACGCGTTGTGGTGATCACAGAAAACGGCATTTTCAACCTGACGGAGAAAGGGAGTTTGGTCGCCGTAAAGACCCCTTTTCCGCCCGAGAATGCGTTCATGCAGAAGATTGCAGATTGGCCCGACGCCGGTGTGGCGCTCATATCGACCCGGTCCGGCCTGTTTACACTTGATGCCGATCTCGTGGCGAAGCCGATTCAGGGCGGTGGCGCAATCGAGGTATCATCGCCCTTGTCACCTTTCACAGGCATCAATCCATCGACCGGAGAGGTGGTGCTGACCGGCAATCGTGCTCTGTTCCTCGCAGTGGATACTAGTCGCAGCCACGATGGCGCATGTCGAGGACCGTGACTTCTGTTCTTGGCCCCCTAAGCGGGCATTCCAAGATGTCCGCCGCACGTTCGGTTTCGGGGTGTGCGTTCAACCGGTCAGTGCAACACCGCTTGTAGTCTATCGGCTGGCGTTTGGAAGCCCAAGGTCTTTCGCGGACGTTGATTGAGCCGCAGAGCAATCGCGTTCAGATAACTCTGAGAGATGCGCGAGAAGTTGGTTCCTCTCGGGAAGTACTGACGCAGCAGGCCGTTGGTGTTCTCGTTTGAGCCGCGCTGCCAGGGACTGCGCGGATCACAGAAGTAGACCTGGACGTTGGTGGCAACCGTGAAGCGCTTGTGGGCATGCATCTCTTTGCCTTGATCCCAGGTCAGGGAGCGTCGCAACTCCTCAGGCAGCTTGCCGATGTGCTTGGCAAGCGCAGCAACAACAGTCGTCGTGTCCTTGCGGGGGATCTTGACGAGCATCGTGAAGCGGGTATTGCGCTCGACCAGGGTGGCGATGTGCGTGTCGTTCGCTCCGGTAAGAAGGTCTCCTTCCCAATGCCCCGGCACGGCGCGATCCTCAATCTCAGCGGGCCGCTCGCGGATGGAGACCATATCGAGGATATGCCCTTGTCCACTCTTCGCGTTGTGGCTCTTGGGGCGACGCATCCGCCGCGCAGTACGCAACTGCGCCGTCAGCTCCTTCTTCAGCACGCCGCGGGTCTGGATGAAGAGGCTGCGATAGATCGCTTCGTGAGATATCTGCATGTCTTGGCGGGTTGGGAACTCCTGCTTCAGCCAGCCGGAGATCTGCTGCGGCGACCATTGCAGCGCGAGCTTCTGCGCCACGCGCCATCGTAGCTCCCTGTGCAGCGCCAAACGACAAGGCTTGGGGCGCAACGCCCGCTCCCAGGCACGCCGATCAGCCCGGTTTGCACGATAGGCCTGACTGCCGCCGTTGCGCCTGATCTCCCGGCTTACTGTCGATGGCGCCCGTCCGAGGCCCTGGGCGATCTGCCGGATCGACCGGCCCACCGCAATGCCACGGGAAATCTCTTCGCGTTCCTCAAACCTTAGCGCTGCCCAGGCTCTCCGGCGCGGCGCCGGCACGATCCCTCCATGGAGTACCACGATCCGCTCAACGCCGGTCTTGTTCTTCCTTTCCAGCGCCCGCGAGATGGCCGCAGCACTTTGCCCGTTCTTCCATCGCTCCCACAGCTCGGCCTTCTGCGCTGCCGTGAACCAAATCCGCGACGTCACCATGGCACACCTCCTCACCTCGCAAGATTAGAAGGTGTTGCGCTGATCGGTTGAATCCGCCGGCGCAAAGGCGACATTAGGCCGCTTATGCGTACACGCCCCGGGTGCGTGGCGCGTCCGACAGAAGTAATTACTCAGCCGCCTCCGCGGTCACGTTCGCCGGAAATTCGGTCGTGGTGCCGGCTTCGTTGTCGACGATCATCAGCAAATCGAAATAGGTGATCACCGGCATGGAGCCGGTTCGCTTTTCGATATTGGCGCGCCATTCGGCATTGTGGCCGCGTTGCGCGGCTTCCTTCGAGGGCCAGATGTAAAAGGCGCCGCCGGCGCCGTTGTCGCCGGCAATATAATGTTTGCGGATCAGTTCTTCGTTGGCGCGCCATTTGACTGCGGTCGGGCGCGCGTCGTCCAAAATCTGCTCGCGGCTCCAGCCCGGCGGATATTTGAACTGGACGTATTCGACGATCATAGGTCAGCCTCCCTGTCGTTTCTTTGATTGTATCGCAGCTAGTGCCCCGAACCCGAAGTTCGCATATCCTTGCCGAGAGTTCGATTGCGAACTTCGGGTTCAAAAGGGGCACTAGAATCATATGCTTGCTAGTGTCCCTTTGATACTAAAGTTCGCATGAGAACGTGCCGCAATGTTTTGCGAACTTCAGAATCGGGACACTAGTCCCCATCTGTGCAGCAAGGGTCTTGCGCGGCCGCCGATCTATCCGTTACAAGGGCCGCGTCTTTAAGGCTTAATGCGGTCTTTACCCTTCTCCGCAACCTTGAAGCCAAGGAAAGCGCATGTCGATTCGCGACGATTTCAATGCGATCGAGCGGGCAGCCGGCAAGGCTGGTCCCGGCGCTGCCCCGATTCTCGGCGGGCTCCTGCTCCTTATTGCCCCCTGAGGGCCGGCTGGGCCGTTGCGCCTGGGCACTCAGGGGTCGGCGAGAAGCTACCGAACCCACGAGCGCCTACCTCCCTCCCTAGAGGGGACCCGGCGCAGACGAGAAGGACCTGACCAATGAGCACTCCAGCCCAGTCCGATAAGGACCGCGTCGTTATCTTCGACACCACCTTGCGCGACGGCGAGCAATGCCCCGGCGCGACCATGACGCACGATGAGAAACTCGAAGTCGCCGCTTTGCTCGACGAAATGGGCGTCGATATCATCGAAGCCGGCTTTCCGATCGCCTCGGACGGCGACTTCGCCGCCGTGCACGAGATCGCCAAACGCACCAAGAACGCGGTGGTCTGCGGGCTCGCCCGTGCCGCATTCAAGGACATCGACTGCTGCGCCGAGGCGATCAGGCCGGCGGAGCGCCGGCGGATTCATACGTTTCTCTCCACCTCGCCGGTGCACATGAAATACAAGCTCCAGAAGGAGCCGCACGAAGTCTACGAGATGGTGATCGCCCAGGTGACGCGGGCGCGCGGCCACACCGACGACGTCGAGTGGTCGAGCGAGGACGGCACCCGCACCGAGCACGACTTCCTCTGCCGTTGTGTCGAGGCTGCGATCAAGGCCGGCGCTACCACCATCAACATTCCCGACACCGTCGGTTATTCGGTGCCGGAGGAATATTTCTCGCTCATCAAGATGGTGCGCGAGCGTGTGCCGAATTCCGATCAGGCGCGGTTCTCCGTGCACTGTCATGACGATCTCGGCATGGCTGTGGCGAATTCGCTTGCCGGTGTGCGCGCCGGCGCGCGGCAGATCGAGTGCACCATCAACGGCATCGGCGAGCGCGCCGGCAACGCCTCGCTCGAAGAAGTCGTGATGGCGATGCGCGTGCGCAACGATGTGATGCCGTTCTGGACCGGCGTCAACGCCAAGATGCTGACGCGGGCGTCCAAGCTCGTCTCGGCGGTCACGTCGTTCCCGGTGCAGTACAACAAGGCGATCGTCGGGCGCAATGCCTTCGCCCATGAGAGCGGCATCCACCAGGACGGCATGCTCAAGCACACGCAGACCTACGAGATCATGGTGCCCGAGGATGTCGGCGTGAAGCAGACCTCGTTGGTAATGGGGAAGCATTCCGGGCGGCATGCCTTCGTTCATAAGCTCGAAGAACTCGGCTATCAGCTCGGCGACAACCAGCTCGAAGAAGCCTTCGTGCGCTTCAAGACGCTCGCCGACCGCAAGAAACATGTCTACGACGAAGACATCGAGGCGCTGGTCGACGAGGAAATCGCAACCGCGCAGGATCGCATCAAGCTTGTGTCGCTCTCGGTGATCGCCGGCACCCGCGGGCCGCAACGCGCCACGATGAAGCTCGACATCGACGGCAAGTCGCTGATCGAGGAGTGCGAGGGCAACGGCCCGGTCGACGCCGTATTCAATTGCGTCAAGGCCATGGTGCCGCACGACGCGGTGCTGGAGCTCTATCAGGTGCATGCGGTGACCGAAGGGACCGACGCGCAGGCAGAAGTGTCGGTGCGTCTGTCGGAGAATGGCCGCACGGTCACGGCCAAGGGTGCCGACCCGGACACGCTGGTCGCCTCGGCCAAAGCCTATCTCGCCGCGCTGAACAAGCTGATGGTCCGCCGTCTGCGGGGCCAGCCCGAAGAACGCCGCCTCCATTCGACGGATGTGGGGTGATCCTCCCCTAGTGAGGGGAACAAGATGGATTGCCGGGTCAAGCCCGGCAATGACGACCAATAAGCTTGCCGACCAGGAAGCTTACCGCCGCACCAGAGGGCAGCCGCCGTCTTCCAGCGAGCGGAACGCGCTGGCACCCGGAATGGTGCCGAGAATGTTGTAGTCGTCCCAGGGCTCTTTCGATTCCGAGGGTTTCTTCACTTCGGCGAAATACATGTCGTGGACCAGACGGCCGTCTTCGCGAAGCCGGCCGTTCTTGGCGTAGAAATCGTTGACCGGAATATCCCGCATCTTGGCCATCACTGCTCTGGCTTGGTCCGTGCCGGCGGCGGCAATCGCCTTCAGATAATGGCGGATTGCGGAATAAACGCTGGCTTGGGCCATGGTAGGCATCGCGTTGTGCCGCTCAAAGAAGCGCTTCGACCAGGCGCGGCTTTCGTCGTCGCGATCCCAGTAGAAGGCGGTCACAAATTTCAGGCCCTGAGCGGTTTGCAATCCCATGCTGTGGACATCGGAAATAAATACCAGGAGCGAAACGACACTCTGGCCGCCGCGTATGAGCCCGAACTCATTGGCTTGTTTGATGGCGTTGATCATGTCGCCGCCGCCATTGGCGAACGCCACGACCTTTGCGCCCGACGCCTGCGCTTGCAGCAGGTAGGAACTGAAGTCGGACGTATTGAGAGGATGGCGAACGCTGCCGAGCACTTTTCCTCCGGCGGCGAGCACGGCTCTCGTCGCATCGGCTTCGAGCGAATGGCCGAAGGCATAATCGACGGTCAGGAAGAACCAGGTGTCGCGGCCTGCGGCGACTACCGATCGGGCGAGGCTCGTCGTCAGTGCGTAGCTGTCATACATCCATGATGCTTCGGTCGGCGTACACGCTTTGCCGGTGAAAGCCGTACTGCCGACTGCTCCGGCAATGGCGATTCGATTCCGCTCCGCGGCGAGTTGCTCGACGGCGAGCGCGACGGCCGAGTTGTCGAAGCCGATGATCATGTCGACTTTTTCAGCGTCGAACCATTGGCGGGCAATCGCGGCACCGATGTCGGCTTTATTCTGGTGGTCGGCGAATATCACCTCGACCGGCTTGCCGAGCACTGTACCGCCAGCGTCCGCGATGGCCATTCGTGCGGCGATCACCGAGCCCGGACCGCCCAGATCGGCGTAGAGGCCCGACTGGTCATTGAGGACGCCGATTTTTACGACGTCGTCGGATACCTGACCGCTTGCCCCGGCACTGCCAATGATCGCAGTTGCAAGGGCCACAATAAGCGCGATTGGAAATCGCACGGTATGCCCCTAGTTGCATGCGCGAGCAAGTTAGGTTGTCGCTTGATGGGATACAAGGCGCTGGGCCGAGGCGAGGAGGGGCGGATTTTTGCGCTTAGGGGGAGAGAGGCAGTAAAACTTCGTCATTCCACCTTGCCGACAGTGAAGCTTCGCTCCGCCAGCATGTGATCCCGATACCAAATCTGCTCGATCCACACGCCCGGCACGATTTCCCACTCGTTGTCGAAGCCGTAGCCGACAACGCACAGCGCACCGATTCTCATGTTGGGAAACGCAATCTTCGCCGTGTGCATCGTCTTGCCGGTGTTCGGGTTGTGCATTCCTTGCGGCGGAAATATGAGCGTGAGGTACAGCGTCACGCCGTCTTCGCGTGGCTCGCCGTCGATGCGGAATTCAATTCCGAATTGGGTCCCGACTTTGCCGAGCACATCCGCCGAATCCGCCTCGAAATGCCAGTTGGTATCGGTGCCGACGGTGCCGGTCGGCGATTCCTGACCGGATTGGGCCGGCGCGCTCTTGGTCTCCGCCGCATAGGCGCCGACATGGGTGATGGTGATACCGCTGACCATCGGCGCCTGCGCAGCGGCCGAACCGACCGCGGCCGTCAGCCAACAGGCGATGAGTATCGGCATGCGCATGAGCCAATTCCCCATTTGCTGGGCGAATCCTTGCGGCGATTCTCCCCGCTTGGAATCCCGGATGCAATGCCCTAAATGGTGGCTCGCGCGCGGTCTCGGCCGTAGGCCTGATCGTGTCGCCTGGTGGCAGTGCCTGACCTTTCGTTATCCTCCGGTTAGGGCGCATAGCTCAGTTGGTAGAGCAGCTGACTCTTAATCAGCGGGTCCAAGGTTCGAGTCCTTGTGCGCCCACCATTAAATCGACTTTGGCGCCCAGGCTCTGACGATGCACGGACGCAGAGCCTTGCAGCGACTGGTAGCATTCGACAAAACCCGTCGCCGTACGTATGAACACCTCCAACAACGCAAAATCGCCCTCTTGATGAGGGCGACCGTGACAAATGTCACGCGGACAAAGGGGGGAAATGCAAATGGCCGGCAGCGCCAAATTCGAAGAACTGCGCCGCGCTACCAATCCGCTGTTCAACGACCGTAAACTCAAGCTCGGCACGTTCTGCACCAACCTGAGCGGCGGTTGCGCCATTACCACCATGCCGGGGACGCTCGAGATCACCTGGCCGAACACGGTCCGGCTGGCGCAAATCGCCGACCAGATGGAATTCGAAGCCCTGGTGCCGGTGGGGCGCTGGAAGGGCTTCGGCGGCGAGACCAATTTCAACGGCGCCGGATTCGAATGCTTTTCCTGGGCGGCAGGCATGGCCGCTTCCACCAAATATCCGGCGGTGTTCGCGACCTCGCACGTGCCCATGTACCATCCGGCGCTGGCGGCGAAGCAGGCGACGGTGATCGATCACATCAGCAACGGCCGGCACGCGATCAACATCGTGGGAGGATGGAATCAGGGCGAGCTCGATATGTTCGGCGCGCGCATGCAGGATCACGAGGGCCGCTACGCCATGGCCGCCGAGTGGATCGAAATCATGATCGGTTTGTGGACGTGCGAAGATGAGTTCAGTTACGAAGGAAAATACTATCAGATCAAAAAAGGCGCGCTGGCGCCGAAGCCGGTGCAGCGCCCCTATCCCGCGATCATGAACGCCGGCGGATCGCAACAAGGCCAGCACTTTTCCGCAAAA
Organism: uncultured Alphaproteobacteria bacterium; assembly: GCA_963831165.1. Classification (GTDB taxonomy): domain Bacteria; phylum Pseudomonadota; class Alphaproteobacteria; order Rhizobiales; family Xanthobacteraceae; genus BOG-931. Next base: position 252,921 of record CAWHPC010000018.1, on the reverse strand, counting down.
TATTCCGACATCGCCTTCATCCAGTTCGACAAGCACGATCTCGATTTCGCGCGGTCAAAGGTGGAGAAGTATCGGCGTCTGGCGCGCGAAGAATACGGCCGCGAAATCCAGATCTGGAGCTTCGGCTACGTCGTGCAGCGTGAGACCGAAAAAGAGGCAAAGGATTTCCTGCACTATTACGTGCACGAGAAGGGCGACTGGGTTGCCGCGGAAAATCTGATGGGACTGCTCGGTATTGGTTCGCTTGCAGTCGAGGATTTCAGAAAGCTTCAAGCGCATTTTATGGCCGGATGGGGCGCGTTTCCGCTGGTCGGCACCAAGGTGCAGGTCGTCGAGGGACTGGCCAATTTGTCAAAGGTCGGAATCGACGGCGCGCTGTTGTCGTGGCCGCTATACGAAGAGGGCATGTTGACGTTCGAGCGCGAGACCTTGCCGCTGCTCAAGCAGGCCGGACTGCGTTAGCCGGCAAACCCCGACCTCACTGGTTTTTTGTACCCCGTGGGCCTCACGGTGGTCAGAAACGGTGACTTTATTACCTAGGTTTGACATTTCGGCGGCGAAGAACGAAATAAGAACATTGGAAGGGATTTGCGCCTTTCCACCGGAGCCGAAATGGTCCGACGATCTGGAAGTGCCGATCTGCCACTACATAACGGGCACGTGCCGAAATGGCTGGCCGACCGGATGACGCGGCTTGGCGCAGTGATAGGCCAGGCCATCATCCATCATTATGGGCGGGACGAATTTCTGCGCCGTCTCGCTCATCCATTCTGGTTTCAGTCCTTCGGCGCTGTGATGGGGATGGACTGGCACTCGTCGGGCATCACCACGAGTGTGCTCGGCGCGCTCAAGCGCGGATTGGCGCCGCTCGATCGTGAACTGGGTTTGCGGGTGTGCGGCGGACGCGGCAAGCATTCGCGGCAGACGCCTCACGAACTTGTCGCGATAGGCGAGCGTATCGGCTTTGACGGCGGGCGGCTCGCCACCGCGAGCCGGCTGGTGGCGAAGGTCGATAGCGCCGCGGTGCAAGACGGCTTCGAACTTTATTTGCACGGCTTCGTCGTTGCTGACGACGGACGCTGGGTCGTGGTGCAACAGGGCATGAACGGCGACCGCAAACAGGCGCGGCGTTATCACTGGCTGTCTGATGGACTGAAAAGCTTTGTCGATGAGCCTCACGCGGCCATCGAGGGTCATGCGCAGGGCGAGATCATCAATCTGACCGATCGGCGCGCCGAGGCCTCGCGCAACAAACAGCTTGAACTTCTCGGATCGCTTGGTCCCGACGGCATCACGCGCGAGCTCGCCTCGCTCGCCGGCGATACGACCCCATCACAGGCGAGCCTGCCGTTTCTCATCATGCCGGCCCATCACGATGTTCGCGCCGAAGACATTCATCTGCGGCGACTGCACGGAAATCTCGCCGCTGCGGCCGAGCGCGCGCCGACCGATTTCGCCGACTTGCTGCTTACGCCCGGAGTAGGGGGGCGCACGGTGCGCGCGCTTGCCCTGGTCGCCGAAGTCGTGCACGGCGCGCCGTGCCGTTTTAGCGATCCGGCGCGGTTTTCGTTCGCGCATGGCGGCAAAGATCGGCATCCGTTTCCGGTGCCGCTAAAGGTGTACGACGAAACCATTCGCGTTCTGAAATCGGCCGTGCAGAAGGCCAAGCTTGGGCAAGACGACGAATTGGCGGCGCTGCAGAAGCTTGATCGCGAGTCGCGAAAGCTTGAGCGCGTGGCCACCGGTCCGACGATGGAACGGTTGATTGCCGAAGAGTTCGAGCAGTCCGCCCAGTACGGCGGCCGCAGCGTTTTCGGGTGGGAACGTCCGTTTGCCCCCGCCGTCGGGTATCGCTCGGCCGAAGCGCCCCGGAAATGAAGGGCTTTGCGAGACGCGTGGCGCTTTCCAAGCGCCAAGTTCAGGATAATGATGTGCCGCTCGGGGGAGCGGGACCATGGCCTATGACGCGGACGTAATTATCGTCGGGGCGGGACTTGCGGGACTGGTTGCCGCCGCGGAACTGATTGCCGCGCGAAAAAAGATCATCGTTCTCGATCAGGAGCCCGAGCAATCGCTCGGCGGCCAGGCGTTCTGGTCGTTCGGCGGCATCTTTTTGGTCGACTCGCCCGAACAGCGCCGCATGGGCATTCACGATTCCTACGCGCTCGCGCTGAGCGACTGGATGGGAACTGCGGGGTTCGATCGCGACGAGGATTTCTGGCCGCGCCAATGGGCGAAGGCTTACGTGGCCTTTGCTGCCGGTGAGAAACGCTCGTGGCTGCGCGATCGTGGCATCCGCTTTTTCCCCGTGGTCGGCTGGGCCGAGCGCGGCGGCGACAATGCCAGCGGTCATGGCAATTCCGTGCCGCGATTTCACATCACCTGGGGCACCGGTCCCGGGCTGATTGCGCCTTTTGTCCAGCGCGTGCAGGAGGGAGCGAAACAGGGTCTTGTCACCTTCAAATTCCGCCATCGCGTCAACGAACTGACCAAGACCGGCGATGTCGTCGACGGCGTGCGCGGCGAAGTTCTCGAACCGTCGAACGTCGAACGCGGACATAAAAGCTCCCGCACGGTCGTCGGCGACTTCGCGTTGAAGGCGCAAGCGGTCATCGTCACGTCTGGCGGCATCGGCGGCGATCACGAGCTGGTGCGCCGCAACTGGCCGCAGCGTCTTGGCCCGGCGCCGAAGCGGATGATCACCGGCGTCCCCGATCACGTCGACGGCCGCATGCTGGCAATCACACAAGCCGCCGGTGGAACGGTCATCAACTCCCGATCGCATGTGGCACTACGTCGAAGGTGTCAAAAACTGGAACCCGATCTGGACTGATCACGCTATTCGCGTCCTGCCCGGCCCATCGACGATCTGGCTCGATGCCCGCGGCAAACGGCTCCCGGCCCCGCTTTATCCGGGCTTCGACACGCTCCGCACGCTCAAGTACATCATGGAAACCGGCTACGACTACACCTGGTTCATTCTCACGCGGCGGATCATCCAAAAAGAATTCGCCCTGTCCGGTTCGGAGCAAAATCCCGATCTGACCGGCAAGAAGTGGAGCCTGGTGCTGGCGCGCGCGCGAAGGGGCATTCCCGCTCCTGTCAAAGCCTTCATGGACAAGGGCGAAGACTTTATTGTCGAGCACGATCTGACGCGGCTCGTCGAACGGATGAATGCGCTCGCCGGGGAACCGTTGTTGGACCTGGAGACCGTCGAGCATGAGATCACCGCCCGCGATCTCCAGCTCGACAACCCGTTCTGCAAGGACGCGCAGATCACGGCCATTCGTGCGACGCGCAAGTATCTCGGCGATCGCCTGATCCGCACGGCGCGGCCGCACAAATTGCTCGATCCGAGCGCCGGCCCGTTGATCGCGGTTCGGCTGCGGATTTTGACCCGCAAGACGCTCGGCGGATTGCAGACCGATCTCGACAGCCGTGTGATCGGCGGCGACGGCCAGCCCGTGCCAGGGCTCTATGCGGCGGGCGAGGTGGCCGGTTTCGGTGGCGGCGGGGTTCACGGCTATGCGGCACTCGAGGGAACGTTTCTCGGCGGCTGCATTTTTTCCGGACGCGCCGCCGGCCGCGCAGCGGCGCATGCCGTCGGCTAGGCCGTGGACTTATAGACTCGGAATGTCCCCTCAACCCGGAAAGCCGATATGGCAGCGGTTAACAGCGTCGCTTTCGCGACGTCTGTGTCATGTCCGATTCACGCTCAATGCGAAACGTTCTTTAGATAGCTCGGCATGGCAGTGAAGGGCCCAAACTCGGACATCGTGGAGCTTCACTCGATCACCTCGTCGGCTGTCGCAATGAGCGTTGGCGGTACGTTTAGGCCGAGTACCTTCGCGGTCCTGAGGTTGATCACCAGCTCGAACTTAGTCGGCGCTTGCACCGGGAGCTCTGCGGGCTTGGTGCCATTCAGGATGCGGTCAACGTATCCGGCCGCTTGGCGCGATTGTTCGGCATAATCACTACCGTAACCAATCAGCCCACCTGATCGCGCACAATAGGCGTTAAAATAGATTGCCGGAACGCGGTAACGGGCGGCCAGCTCGATGATCGATTCACGGTTTGTGGTGTTGAAAGCGTTCGGCATCACGATAAGACCGCCACCCAGGTCTCGCGCTTGCGCGGCAATCACACCCTCGATCTCATCCTTTGCGTGAATCGCAACGACATTCGCATGGACGTTAAGCGAGGATGCCGCAGCTTGAATCGAAGGCATGAAGAATTGGAGTGGAGGGCCAGCCGGATTGAACAAGAGCGCCACGCGGGCAGTGTCTGGTGCAATCTGCTTTAGTAGTTGCACCCATTTGCCGCCCTCTGCGGATTCATCAACCGTGAAACCGGTGATGTTACCACCCGGACGCGCGAAATTCGCAGCGAAGCCGCTACCGATTGGATCGGATACGATGATAAACACAATAGGACTTGCCGGCATCTCGCGGGCAAGTGCTTTGACCGCGGGTGTAGTCTGACCGAGAATCGCGTCGGGGTGCAGATCGGCCAGTTCCTTTGCCAACGTATTAATCCTCTCGAGGTCGGGGCCGGCCCAGCGAAGTTCGATGCGTACATTGCGGCCTTCTATCCATCCCAGCTTCGCGAGCGCACTCCGGAAAGTCGTCGCCATGGATTGCGCAACCGGGTCGCTCTCCGCGAATCCCATCAGCATAGCGACCAACCGTATTCTGTTCGATTGCTGTTCCGCACGCACCGCGGGCGGCCACGCAGCGACGGCACCGCCCATCAGTGCAATGAACTCGCGTCGCCTCATGGGCCCTTCCCCCAGGGTGAGGACAACATCCTATCACATTGAATGGATGCTGTTGTGCGTCGCCAATGTCGGCTGACGGGTCAAAAGCGGAACTCGCGGCACGTCGCAGCGATGTCCGCTTCACTTCCGAAGGCGGCTATAAGCCCACTTTTATGCGTCACGTCTCAAGAATTGCGGAGCGTTATGGGCGAATTAGAGAAAGCGCGCGCGCCGCGGCTTCCGCGATGCCGATTTCGCCGGATGCGGCGGCATTGACGAGCGTGTCCAACTCATTGCTGTCCACGTCACGGATGCGATCGTGAATGGCGCGTCCGGCGGCTTGTGCAATCAGCCGGCGCATACGGCGCTCGCGCCTTCGCGCCTTGTCACCAGCGCGACTCGTGAGCAGGCCGTCGATAGCGGCACACAGGGTGTCGATGCCAGTTTCTTTGGTCGCCACCGTCTCGACGATCGGAATGTCTCGTCTGTCGCGGCGCAGCTTGAGCATGTTCTTGAGTTGGTCGGTGGTACGCTGCGCCAGCGGCAGATCGGCCTTGTTGACCACCAGCACGTCGGCGATTTCGAGCACACCGGCTTTCATCGCTTGCACGTCGTCACCCATATTGGGTGCATTCACCACGGCGCAGACGTCGGCAATTTCGGCGACTTCGACTTCCGACTGCCCGGTGCCGACGGTCTCCAAGATAATGAAATCGCGGCCGGCGACGTCCATCACATCGACGATCCGGTGAATGCTCTCCGACAGCCCGCCCAGATGGCCGCGCGACGCCACCGATCGGATGAAGACGCCTGGATCCTCGGAATGTCGCCGCATGCGCACGCGGTCGCCCAGGATGGCGCCTCCCGATATCGGACTGCTCGGATCGACGGCGGCGATGGCGACCGTCTGCCCGCGTGCGCGCAGCGCCCCGACATAAGCGTCGATCAAAGTGGATTTGCCAGCGCCCGGCGGGCCGGTGAAGCCGATCACGGTCGCGCGCCCGGCCCTTGCGCAAATGCGCCGATGGATCAGGTCGGCGGTCTCGCCGCCGCTCTCCATCAGCGTGATGCATTTGGCCAGAGCTGCCGGATCGCCGGCAGCGAGTTTGCCGATCATGTCATCCGGCGCCGGCGCTTCGCGCTTAGCCGATGACTCAGACAACGACGAGGGGATGCCCAAAGCCAAGCTCCTGACGGAGAAGGCTCACAATCTCGCCGTGAGTGACGCCGGCCTCGGCGGCTTCGACGATCCGCTCGTAGACATTCTCGCGAGTGCTATTGGCGGCCCGCGCCAGCGCATCGAGCGCCCGGCTAACATCGGTTTGGCTGCGCTCCGCCTTGTAGGCTTTGAAGCGCGCGACGTGTTCATTCATGCGCTCGGGGTCCGGCCGTTCGGTCGGCCGGCCGCGGAAGTCGTCATCGGTCTGATAGCAATTGACGCCGATCACCTTCTCGTCGCCGCTTTCCACGCGCTCCTGGAAGGCCAGCGCCGATTGGCCGATCATGGATTGAATGATCCCCGCTTCGGCGGCCTTGTACATGCCGCCGGCTTCATCGATCTTGCGGATCAGCGCGTCGATCTCGTGCTCCATCTGATCGGTCAGCGTCTCGACGTAGTACGAGCCGCCGAGTGGATCGATGACGTCGCACAGACGCGCTTCTTCGCGCAGGATGTTTTGCGTGGCCACCGCAATACGCGCGGTCTCCTCGGTCGGCGTGGTAATAGCTTCGTCGTAGGCGTCGGTGTGCAGCGATTGCAGTCCGCTCATGATTCCGGCCATTGCCTGCACCGCGACGCGGGCAACGTTGTTCAGCGGCTGCTGCTCGGTGAGATCGACGCCCGAGGTCTGGCCGTGGAATTTAAAGCGCCACGAAGCCGGATCCTTGGCGCCGAGGCGTTCGCGGGCCAACCGCGCCCAAATGCGGCGGCCGGCGCGGAATTTGGCGACTTCCTCGAAGAAGCTGATCGAAATGTCGAAGAAGAAGGTGAAGCGGCGGAGCACGAAATCGATGTCCATGCCGCGGTCGATGCAGTCTTGTGCGTATTGCAAGGCGGTCGAGATGGTGAACGCCATGGTCTCGACCGGCGTGGCGCCGGCTTGCTGCATGTGCTGGCCGACGACCGATACCGGATTCCAGCCGGGCACATGGTTGCGGCAGAACTCGATGTGATCGAGCAGCACGCGCCGCGCGCCGGGCAGCGACAGCCGGTAGAACATGTGATTGGCAATGAAGTGCGAGAGATAATCGCTCTGGTTCGAAGTGCCGGTGATTGACGTAAAGGGAATGCCGCGCTTTTTGGCGACGGCGAGCATGAAGGCGAGCAGCGTGAACGGCGAAGGATCGTTCATCGCCGCGGAAATTTTGTCGAGCGGAACGCCGGCGAGCGCCTGGTCCATGTGATCGGCGGTGTTGATGACCGTGCCGCAGGTGCCAAGCAGCACCGGGTCGACTTCATCGCAATCCACGCCCCGGAAGCCGGAGTTACATGGTAGCAGACTGATCGCGGTGGCGCCGGCATCGAGGATCATGCGGACACGCTTGTTGTAGTCCTCCGGCGTGCCGAGTCCGATCAGCTGGCGCTGCGTCCAGGTGCGGCCGCGATGCATGGTCGGATAGATGCCGCGGGTATAAGGAAATTGGCCCGGAAAGCCGAGGTTTTCGAGAAAGCTGTCGCCGTTCCAGTCGCGCGGCGTGTACAGCGGCTTGATCTCGATGCGTGAGCGGTTCTTGAGGACGCGATCGGTGCCGATCTGTCTGTTGTAATCGGCGCGCCAGCGGCCCTGCGCCTGTTCGAAGCCCGGAAGCGTCAACTGGACGGCTTCTTTGGTCATTGGGCGATCTCCCTCAGCTCGGTATTTTTGATCTCGCGCACTTTGGCGGCGAGGTTGGCTACATGTTCGATGATCTCGTCACGGGCGGCGCCCGGCCCGAATATCGCGCTGACGCCGGCCGCAACGAGCGCCGGGCGCTCGTCCTCCGGCACGATGCCGCCCACCACGAGGCCGATGTGACCAAGCCCGGCCGCGTGCAATGCTTGCATCAGCTTCGGCACAATGAGGTGGTCGGTCGCAAGCGAGCTGATGCCGATGACGTCGACGTCCTCTTCCATCGCCAGCTTGACCACGGCCGCAATCGATTGCCACGGCGGGGTGTAAATGACCTCCATGCCGGCGTCGCGCAGATATGCGGCGACGATACGGCTGCCGCGATCGTGGCCGTCGAGCCCGATCTTGGTGACCAGAACGCGCGCCGGCGGCGATGACTTGCTTGTGGTCATTTGCGGCCACGTGAGGCTTTGACGCCGGCGAGCGCGCGCAGCGGAGCCAGAAATTCGCGCGCAATCATTTGCGCCGTCTTGCCGCCGTCTTTGTACCAGACCGGAGTCCAGTTCATGGCGCCGAGCAACGCAAGGCGAGCGATCGTAGCATCGCGCTCCCGCGGCAGCGTGACCGCGGAAAAATATCGGTTGATCCGCGCTTCGTAGCGATCGCGCAATTCTTTCAGCTCTCCGGAAATCTCCGGAGCGTCAGTCGGCAGGATGCGAATGAGGACGCGAGCATAAGCGCTGGCATCGAGAATGGACTCAAGATGAGCGGCGATGGCATTTTCCAGCCGCGCCCACGGTTCGCGTTCGCCGGCGGCCGCGGCTTCGACCCGGTCGAGGAGGCGCTGCACGCCCTCCTCGTATACGGCGAGCAGCAGCGCCTGCTTGCTGGCAACGTGAAAGTAGATCGCACCCGCTGTCATGGCGGTGGCGGCAGCGAGATCGCGCATGGTGGTGGCGTGGTAGCCGCGCTCGGCGAATTGCGCGGCTGCGGCATCGAGGAGAGCGGGCCACCGGTTGGGCTGACGTTTGGCGGTGATCGCGGGCACGCGGGTCGCTTTCCGAGCCAATTGCCAACCGCTCGTTTAGCACAAATCGCCAGGCGGTAAAATCAGAAGTGCATGTCCGCAGGGCCTTTTGCGCAGCCGAGGCCCAGTCAGCCAAACGACCGTTTTGTGCATTTTGCACAATTTATGTGAGCGCGATCAAGACGATAGCGAGAGCTACATTGGCGGCCGCAAAGGTCAGCAGCGCGCCGCGACTGTCGACGAAGCGGTCAGGAAACCGTTGCAGCACCAGCGGCGCAGCGAGAATGGACAAGCCGCCACCGATGATTGCCGCGTACCACGGGACGAACCGAACTGCCGCCACGATCCCGCTCGCAAGACCGGCAATGGCTACGGCCATCGAGCCGAACAGGATGATCGGCCCGACCTTGGAAGTCGAAGGCCGCGGTGCGCGCGGGAAATGTCCGCTCGCGGCCAGGCCATGCAGAGACGCCGCGAGAATGAGCGCCACGAACAGAACAAACGGGATCACTGTCGCGGTCGAAAGCATCTAACTAATCCATCATGACCGCGCAGCGGTTCGCTGGCGCAGTTACTCCTGCGCTTGACCGGTCGAAGCGTTGTAATATACGAGACATATATCAGCGATCTTCGCAACGGCCGAGCGTGGGGAAATCACGATGCCGAGCCCGGTGAACAAAAAGGCCGAGCGACAACAGCCGAAAGCAAGAACGCCGCAGCTCCGCACCCCGGAAGCGAGCGCAAGAAGCGCACCATCACCGAAATCCGCGAGTCGAAAAAGACCGGCGAGAAGATGGTCTACATGTCCGTTCCCGATTACACGTCGGCGAAGTGGGCGGAAATGGCCGGTGTTGATGTTGCCGTGGTCGGTGACAGTTTGGCGATGGTCGCCCATGGCCACGCCAGCACCATTCCAGCGACCATGGACATGATGATCATGCATGCGCAAGCTGTCCGCCGCGGCGCGCCCAATACATTTTCGCTCGGCTGCATGCCGTACCAGAGCTATCACACCGTCGAGCGTGCTCTGGTAAACGCCACGCGCTTCATGCAGGAGGCGCTGTGCGATGCGGTCAAGCCGCAGGGCGGAAAATCGCAGGCGCATATTTTGCGCGCCCTAGTTGACGCCGGGATTCCGACCGCTTCGCATATTGGGCTGACGCCGCACACCATCGCCATGTTCGGCGGCTTTAAGATCCAGGGCCGCACCGCCGACGCGGCGATGAAGATTCTCGAAGACGCTTTGGCGATCGAGGATGCCGGCTGCTTCATGCTGGAATTCGAGGCGGTGCCGGCGAAGATCGCCAGGCTCATCTCCGAACAGCTCACCATCCCGACCATCGGTATCGGCGCCGGCGTCGGCTGCGACGGACAAATCCTGCTGTGCTACGACCTTCTCGGCGTGTTCACCGACTTCAAACCGAAATTTACCAAGCGCTACAGCAAGCTGACCGAAGTCGCCGTCGCCGGCATCGGTCAATACATCAAAGAGGTGAAGGACGGCTCGTTTCCGGACGACGAGCATTCCTACTCTGTCAACGAAGCCGAATACGAGAAATTCGCCGCCATGGTCGCAAAACGCAGGCAGGTGTGAGGTGCCGCGATCGCAAACGGCGGCGTTGCGGCGCCAGCGTTCCACGCGGCAAGCGGCGGCAAAGGGCGGACGAGCCACAGCTGCGGGCGCGGAAAGCCTGACCGAACAAGCCTACCGGGCAATCGAGGAGCAGATCGTCACCCTGCGGCTGCAGCCGGGCGACGTCCTGTCCGAGCAGATGCTATCAGCGACCTTCGGCTTCGGGCGCACACCGGTGCGGGAAGCGCTGCAGCGGCTCGCGCACGAAGGCCTGGTGATCATCTTGCCGCGCAAGGGCATTCTGGTTTCCGACCTCAATCCGCGGCATCAGCTGCTGGTGCTTGAAGTACGTCGTGAGCTCGAACGGCTCCTGAGCCGCGCCGGCGCCGAACGCGCGACCGACGATCAGCGTGAGCAAATGCAGGAGATTGCGCGCGGCATGGACCGCGCCGCCAAGTCCAACGACGACATTGCCTTCATGCGGCTCGACCGCGAATTCAACCGCCTCATGGTCGAGGCCGCTCACAACAGCTACGCCGCGCGTTCGATGAAACTGCTGCAAGGGCTGTCGCGCCGTTTCTGGTACATGCATTACCGGCAGGCGGCCGATCTGCCGCTGTGCGCGCGGCTTCACGCCAATCATGCCCGCGCGATCGCGCGCGGCGACGGCGACGCCGCCGCACGCGCCAGCGACAAGCTGATCGACTATGTCGAAAATTTCACCCGCGGCACGGTTTCGGTGTGAGGGACCACAGCGAGCCATGAAGATCTACCAAGGCAAGCGCACGATGGACGGCCTGGTGGTGACGGTCGACGGCGAAAAGCTGCCGGAGCATTACGAGGTCAAGCAATTCACCAAGCGCGGCTTCGAATGGACCTACGAGGGCACGAGCCCGCAGCAGCTGGCGCTCGCCATTCTGTTCGACCACCTCGGCGACAAGGACCGCGCCATTGCGCTTTCCGGGCCGTACATGAGGGACGTAATCGCCAATCTCGACAATGACTGGACAATCAGCAGCAACGAGATTGATTCGCACCTGCGTAAAAGTGGCGGGTCCCATATTGTTGCGCAAAAGTGACGAATGACCGGTAATAGGTCTCGCGGGAGGAACTTCCAATGGCAATGACACGTCGCTCACTGCTCACGTCCGCCGCCGGAGCCGTGTTGGTTTCCGGGCCGGTCTTCGCTCCGGCCATTGCGCAAAATAAGCCGCTGCGCATCGGCATTCTGGCGCCGCGCTCCGGAATAGCCGCGGCGCCGGGCGAGAACGGCATTCGCGCGACGCAATGGGCGGTCGAACGCTACAATGCCAAGGATGGAATTGGCGGCCGCCAGATCGAATTGGTGATTGAGGAAGAATCTTCGCCGATTAATACGATCGAGCGTTTCGGCAAGCTGGTGCAGCAGGACAAAGTCGACTGTGTGCAGGGCATCATCTCCACCGGAGTAGGCCTCGCGCTTGGTCCGGTGGTGGAGGAGGCTCGCGCGCTGACCATCTACTGGGACGGCACGACCCAGGACGGGGTGAACGAGACGATTGCCAACCCGCGCTACCTGTTTCGCAGCACCGACAACGAATGCGAGGCGATCATGTCCTCGCTCCTCGCCATCAAGTACTGGAGGGGCAAATTCGTCAACGTTGCCGGTATCAATCCGGATTATTCCTACGGTCGCAACAACATGGCGGCATTCATCGCGCTGCTCAAGCGCTTCAATATCGACCACAAGGTGGTGACCGAACAGTGGCCGAAGGTCGGCACCATGGACCTCACCAGCCATGTCGCCGCCCTGAAGGCGGCCAAGCCCGATCTGATCTTTTCCTCGCTGCTGTTTGCCGATCTTCCCGTGTTCATGAAGCAGGCGCATGCCGCGGGATTGACCGAAGGCACCAAGTTGGTGTTTCCGGCCGCCGGCTGGCAGCATACGCTCATGAAAAAGGAGTTTACGCCCGAGGGAATGCTGTTCGGTCATAATACGCTGTACTTCGCAAATCCGAATGCGTCGGCATTGGCGAAAGACTTTGTCACTTGGTACGAGAAGACCTACAACGATTACCCGGAATGGGAAGCTGATCGCGCCTATTTCGCTCTCGCCTCCTACAAGGAAGCCGTAGAGAAGGCGATGAAGGCGAAAAACGGAAACTGGCCGGCTCAAGACAACATTATTGAAGCCATGATCGGCCTTTCGATCGAAAGCCTCGGCGGCAAGGGCGGCTGGCGAACCGATCACATCGCCGATCAGACCTTTGTGCAAGGCTTGACGACCTACGACAATAAGTACGACTTCGTTACGCTAGGAACTTTCGAGACGATGTACTCCGCCGACCTGCAGAAGCCGCCGGGAGCCAATTTCTGGGAGTGGATCAAGACCGCAAACTTTAAAGTCTAACATCAACCCACAGCGAATGTTCGCGTCGGCAAATATTCTCGCCGGCGGCGTGTTTCACGCCGCCGTCCTGTTCTTGGTGGCCGCCGGTCTGCAGCTTGTCTTCGGCGTACAACGGATCGTCAATCTCGCCTGTGGATCGTTTTACGCGCTCGGAGCCTATTTCGGAGTCACGTTCGTTAGCCACGCCGCGGCGCGCGGCATGTCCAGTTGGCTCATTCTCCCGGCGCTGATCCTCTCCGGCCTGCTGCTCGGATTTATCGGCCCGCCGATCGAACGTTTGCTGCGCAGCGTCTATGACCGCGACGAGAGCTTTCAGTTTCTGCTCACGTTCGCACTGGTGCTGATGTTTCAGGATGTGTTTCGATTCTTCTGGGGATCCAACCCCAGCACGCTTGATAGCGGCTATCTCATTTACGGAACGCTCGGCGCCGGCAATTTCAGCGTCCCGGTTTATAATCTTCTGGTGATTGCAGCGGCGGTCATCGTCGCCGGCGCTATGTGGGCGTTCCTGCAGCGGACCAACTACGGCCGGATACTGCGGGCGACCGCGGAAAACCGCCAGATGGCCGAGGCGCTCGGCGTCGATGTCCGGCGCGTCTATGCGGTCGTGTTCACGCTTGGCGTGGTGCTTGGCACGACGGCGGGCGCGTTGGTGGTTCCGACCGCGGCGGCGTCACTCGACATGGCTATCGAATTCATCATCGAAGCCTTTGCCGTGGTCGTTATCGGCGGACTCGGTTCGATGCGAGGGGCCCTAGTGGGTGCGCTGATCGTCGGGTTGATCCGCGCCTTGTCGATAACGCTGTTTCCCGAAGTGGAAGTGCTGGCGATCTATGTCGTCGTCATCGTCGTCCTCATTCTCCGTCCAAAAGGTCTATTCGGGAGATCCTTGACATGAGGCTGTCTCCTGCACCGGTCGCTGCGCTGGGCGGGGCGGTTGCATTGGCGTTACTGCCGTTGGCTGTGCCGCCTTACTACGTCGGGTTGTTGATTCCATTCTACGGCTACGCGATTGCGCTTTTCGGCTTCAATCTGCTGTTCGGTTACACCGGTCTTTTGTCGTTCGGCCATGCGATGTTCCTCGGCGTCGGCGCCTATGGCGCTGCGGTAATCTCCGGTGTGCTCGGGATCAAGTCATTCGAAATCGTGTTGATAGCGGTGATGCTGGCGGCCGCTTTGATCGCGCTGCCGATCGGCCTGTTTTGCGTGCGCTATGTCGGCATCTTCTTCGGCATGCTGACGCTCGCGTTCGGCATGCTGTTCTATTCGTTTCTTTTTAAATTCTACTATGTCACCGGTGGCGACAGCGGCATGCGCGTGCCGCGCATGACTATCCTTGGGCTCGGTTTCGGCGGCTACAACAAAATCGAGTTTCTCGCCGGGCCGTTTTATTATTACTGCCTGGCGCTGCTGATCGTCGCCGGCTTGGTAATGTGGCGGATCGTGAATTCCCCGTTCGGGCTGCATCTTAAGGCCATCCGCGACAATCCGCGCAAGGCAGAGTACCTCAGCGTTTACGTCTATACGTTTCGTCTGGCGGCCTTTGTCATCTCGGCAATATTCGGCGCCGCCGGTGGCGCGATCCTGGGGTTCCGGATCGGGCTCGCCGATCCCGAACTCGTCTATTGGACGCAATCCGGCCAGCTGGTCTTCATGGTGGTGCTCGGCGGCTCCACGAATTTCTTCGGGCCGATCGTCGGGACGCTGGCCTACACCTTGCTGCAAGACCAGCTTCAGTCGCTGACGCAATATTGGCGCTTCGTTCTCGGAATTATTCTGGCGCTGACGGTCGTTGGCTTTCCCGGTGGTCTCGCCGGGATTGCCGATGATTTGCGGCGACTTTTGCGGCGGAAAACGCCGTGAAGCCGCTCATCGAAACGCGCAACGTCAGTAAGGCCTATGGCCCAATTTGCGCGCTCGATCGCGTCAGCATGACGGTGCGGGAGGACGAGCTGGTTTCAATTGTCGGACCGAACGGGGCCGGCAAGACGACCCTGGTCAACCTGCTCACCGGTTTGCTGGAGCCGACATCCGGGGAAGTCCTGTTCCGCGGCCAAAACATCGCCGGCGTCGGTCCGGTCGAGCTGGCCGATCGCGGCGTGGCGCGGACATTTCAGTTGATCGAGATTTTCCCGAAGCTGACCGTGGCGGAGACGATCGCGGTGGCGGTCGTTTCGCGGCAACGGAAATCCTGGCACTTGTTTTCTCGGCTCGCGACCGCGGATGAAATCCACACGCGTGTGGCGGAGGTGTCGGATATCTTCGGTCTGCGCCACCGACTCGACATCGTCGCGGCGACGCTCGCACAAGGCGAAAAGAAACTGCTCGATGTCGCTTCCGCATTTGCGCTCGAGCCGCAACTTATCCTGCTCGACGAGCCGACTTCGGGCGTCGCCAGCGGCGATAAGCACGCCATCATGAGGACGCTGATCGCCGCGGCAAAGCAGGCCAAAGTCAAAGGCATCGTCCTGGTCGAGCACGACATGGACCTGGTTGCGGCCTATTCCCACCGCATCATCGCGCTGTCGGAGGGCACAGTTATCGCCGACCTGCCGCCCGACCGGTTTTTCACCGATCCGCATCTGATCGAAGCTGTCGTCGGCAAGCGGAGGGGCAGCTGATGCTGACGGTCCGCGATCTCGCCGTCGATATCGAGGGCAGCCAGGTGTTGCGCGGAGTGTCGTTCTCTGTCGGCGCCGGCGAGCTCATTTGCCTGGTGGGGCGCAACGGCGCCGGCAAGACCACGACACTTCGGACCATCATGGGCTTTCGCAAGCCAACGTCCGGCGCCATCGTGTTCAACGAAATAAGCCTGATCGGATTGCGGCCGTACCGCATCGCACGCATGGGGATCGGATTTGCACCGGAGGAGAGTGAGGTGTTCAGCGAACTGACGGTTGCGGAGAACATCGCGATGCCGACATGGAGCTTCCCCAACCAGCGGCCGGCCGAGCAGCGCATCGCCGAAGCCTATGAGGTGTTTCCGAAGCTGCGGCAGTATGCGGGCCGCGGCGGCCAGGCGCTGTCCGGCGGCGAGCGCAAGATGGTCTCAATCGCGCGGGCTCTGGCGCTTGGGCCGAAGCTGCTGCTCCTGGACGAGCCCACGGAAGGCCTGTCGCCGGCGATCGTGCCGTCGATCGTCGAGGGCTTGGCCAGCATTCGCACCCACGGCCACGCGGTTTTAATCGCCGAATCGAACATCCATCATGTGCCGAACTTTGCCGACCGACTTTACGTCATCGAACGGGGCGAAATAATTTTCGTCGGCAAGCCCGCCGACGCGCTGCGCAACCCGGCGGCGGCACGGGCGATCGCGGGAACTGGCCAGGCCGCGACGGCAGACACCGATTGAAGCAGCCGCCGGGTCGTGATAGATGTGTGATATATCAGACTGGATTGGAGAGCGACGATGATCAGTCAGCGCCAGATCGACTTCCGGCGGGAATATCGGTCTCGCATTCTCGGCTGGTACGACGGTTACATCCACGTGGTCATCATCTACGCCATGGGCGCGGCGGCGTTCTACATTTACGTAGAGCACATTCACAACGTCACCGCGCTGGAATGGCTCGCGGTGCCGCTCACCTTCCTGTTCACCAACCTGTTTGAGTGGGCTGTGCATAAGTTCATCATGCACCGGCCCGTCGACATCAAAGGGCTGCGCGCGATCTACGAACGGCACACGCTCAATCACCATCAGTTCTTCAGCGACGATGAAATGCGCTTCCGCGACCACAAGGATTGGCGCGTCACGCTGTTCCCGCCTTACGCACTGGTAGTCTTCATTCTGATGTCGATCCCGGCCGCCGTCATTCTTGGCACGCTGTTCACGGCAAATGTCGGCTGGCTGTTCATCTCGACTACCACGGCCATGTATTTGATCTACGAGTTCATGCACTTTTGCTGCCACGTCGATGAGAACTGGTTCGTCCGTAATTGTCCATTCGTCAACACGCTGCGACGCCATCATACCGCGCACCACAACGCCCGGCTGATGATGGAGGTCAACATGAACCTGACCTTCCCGATCGCCGACTGGCTGTTCGGGACGTCAGACCTTGACCGCGGGCTCGTGGGTACATTGCTCAATGGCTATGACACCCGGTTCCTGAGGAAGAACCTGCGCGGCACGCCGCGACTCCCGAACGAGGCCGCCGCTGCTCCGATCGGCGCTAATTAGAAGGCTGTGAGGCGCCGCGATGCCAAGTGATGTCAAAGGCATCCTCTCCGCTATCGTACTCGTGGTCGCCGCCGTGCTCGCCTATTGGAGCGGATCGCCGATTCGCCACGACTTCTCGACGTTTGTGATGATCGTCGCGGTGCTAATGGTTGCGGCGATGTGGGTCTTTCCCGAGGCCGGAGTCAAAAAGGGCGACGTGAAGCGGGCCAAATAACAGCGATCATGCCCGGCGCGAGGCCGGGCATACCTCATGCGCGAAGCTCATGCCGCCTTGTGGCGGGAAAGTTCGGCCTTGTACAGATTCATTTCCTCGATGAAGGCGCTGGCGATGCTCGGCCGCGTTTGCAGGCTCTCGTAGTAGCATTTGATCGCCGGCCACGGCCCAAGGTCGACCCGCGTTGGCGTCGTCCAGTTCAACACCGTGTAGAGATACGCGTCGGCGACGCTAAATTGATCGAGCAGATACTCGCGGCCGGTCAGACGGTCGTCCAGAAAGCGCAGCCGCGACTCATATTTATTGAGCGTGTGCGCGCGCGTCCCTTCCGGGGCTTTCTGATCGAACAGGGGGATGAAGAACCCTTTGTGCAACTCGGTGCCGATGAAGCACAGCCATTGCTGCAAGCGCGCCCGCTCGGCCTCGTCCGCCGGCGCCAGCCTGGCCTCGGGAAAGCGGCTGGCGATGTACTGCAGAATCGCGGCATTTTCGCTCAGGAGCGAACCGTCATCGAGGCGAAGGAGCGGCACCAGTCCGAGCGGATAGATCTGGCGATAGTCAGCGCCATCGAGCGTTCGTTTGCTCTTTGGATCGACCTCGATAAAGCGGATATTGCGCGCCTGCGCTTCGTAAAGCGCGATCCGGCTCGCCAGCGAACAGGCCATCGGAGAAAAGTAAAGGTCCATGTGTGATCTCCCTTTTATTATTGTACTGTCCCGCATAAATTAGAGGTGGTCAAGGATTTTTTGCGAAATGGTACAAAAAAAATCGCAACCTAAAGAAACGTCTCAGGAAACTGCGCCTGCGGCGGCCCGCCGCCGGGGACGGCCGCGCCAATACGATCCTGACCGGGCTTTGGCCGACGCCGCGGCGACGTTCTGGAGGAACGGATATGGCGGCACTTCGCTGGACGATCTCGTCGCCGCGACCGGTATGAACCGGCCTAGCCTCTACGCGGCGTTCGGCGACAAGAGTGACCTCTATCTAAAGACTCTCGAACGCTATCAGCGGAAATCGCGCACTAAAACGCTGGAGTTGCTCGCCGATAATCCGTCGCTACGGGTGTTTCTGACGCGGTTCTATGACGGCGCGCTCGAGATTTACCGGGCGGGCGGGGTTGACGCGCGGGGCTGTTACTCGATTTCGACCGCGCCGGCGCAAGCGACCGTCGATCCTGCGGTGCGCGAGTTTCTCGATGATAGCATTCGCGGCACCGACGCTTTCCTGGCGGGCGTCATCGGTAAGGCGCGCGAACGGGGCGAGATTGCCGCGAGTGCCGACCCTGCCGCCCTGGCACAGATCGCCACGGCAACTTTGCACACCATCGCGGTGCGCTCGCGCGTCGGCGCGTCGCGCAAACAGCTCAAGGCGCTCGCCGCCGCCGCCATCGATTTGATTTGCGGGCCGGAGCGCTCGTGAGACACGGTTTGACCGGCAACGAAACGTCAGGCGATCGAATGGCGTCCGACGCCGATTAATTGATCAAGCTTGTCCCGATCTTGTTTCAAAGGTCCGCTCAGGCCGTCATAGGTGATCCGGCCGCGGTTCATCACCACAGTGCGCGGCGATAAGTCGAGCGCGAGCCGGGTATTTTGCTCAACCAGCACCAGCGTCAATCCCTGCGCATCGACGAGTCTGCGCATCGCGCGAGCCAGTTCTTCAACGATGACCGGCGCGAGCCCTTCCGAGGGTTCATCCATGAGAATAACCGCCGGATTGCCGATCAGCGCGCGGCCGATCGCCAGCATTTGCTGTTCGCCCCCGGAGAGTTGCCCGCCCCAATTCTGCTGCCGCTCTTGCAGTCTCGGAAACAGGGCGAACACCGCCTCTATGGTCCATGGCCCCGGCCGTGCGGCGACTTCGAGGTTCTCGCGCAATGTCAGCGACGGAAATATTTCGCGCTCCTGCGGCACATAACCTAATCCCGCCGCCACCCGTCGATACGGCGGCAGCTGCGAGATGTCGCGGCCGAGCAGGCGAACGCGCCCGCTGTGGAGGGTGTTGTGGCCCATCACGGTCGAAAGGAGCGTCGTCTTGCCGACGCCGTTGCGTCCAATGATGGCGAGCGTTTCGCCGGCTCTGATTTCAAGTCGTACGTTCTCCAGGATCACGGTCTCGCCGTAACCGCCGGACACATCGACAAGCTCCAGTGCCGCTCCGCGCTCGCTCAATGCGCGCCCTCCCGCCGTTCGCCGAGATAGACGGACCGCACGCGCTCGTCGGCGGAGATTTCATCCGGCGTGCCTTCGGTGAGGACTTCGCCGGCGACCAAAACGGTAATGCGGCTGGCAAAGCGGAACACCACGTCCATGTCGTGCTCGATAATCAGAACCGTGATGTTCGGATCGAGCCTTTCGATCACGTCGAGGATCAGATGGTTTTCCGAGGACGGCACGCCGGCTGCCGGCTCATCGAGCAGCAAAAGCTTGGGCCGCTGCGCCAGCGCGATGGCGATTTCAACGAGCCGCTGCCGTCCGTACGGCAGCTCGCGCACCGGTTTGCAGGCGTCCGCGACCAGCTCGAGCGATTGCAGATGGTCGAGCGATTCTTCGATCACTGCGGTCTGCTTTCCGGCCGATCGCCACAGGCGATTGCAGGCACCCGTGCGCTCGCCAATCGCCAGATAGACGTTCTCGAGGACACTGAGGCCGCGAAACAGCTGATTGACCTGAAACGTGCGGGCAATACCGCGTCGGGTGCGGCCGGCCTGGGGCAGCGAGGTGATCTCCTCGCCGTCGAGCAGGACTTGACCCGCAGTTGCTCGAATCCTGCCAGTGATCAGGTTGACAAGCGTGGTCTTGCCGGCCCCGTTCGGTCCGATCAGGGCATGCCGCGCACCGCGCGGCAATGCGAGACTGATATCGTTGGCGACCTGGAGCGCGCCGAAGCTCTTTTGCAGGTTTCTGATTTCGAGAGCAGGCGCGGTCATCGCTGCGCTCCCCACCGCAGCAATCGGCTGACGCGCGCAAGTTTGCCGTATACGCCGTGCCGCGCCATCAGGACTACGGCGACCAAAATCAGCCCGATGCCGAATTGCCAGAATTCGGGACTCAGCTTCGCCAATTCATTTTGCAACACCATGTAGAGGACGGCACCGACAAAGGCGCCGTAGAGCCAACCGGCGCCGCCGAGTATCAGCATCATCAGCACCGCTGCGGACTGGTCGAAATCGAATACACCAAGCGTCACCAGCGTGTTGGTGTGCGCAAAAAGGGCGCCGGCGATGCCGGCAATTCCCGCGGAAATCGTATAGGCGACGACAAGCCGCCAATGCACGGCCGACCCAAGGGCATGCATGCGGCCGACGTTCTCGCGGATGCCGACCAGCGCTTGTCCGAACGGCGAATAGACGATGCGGCGCACCGCGTAGAAGGTGACGAGGAGGACGCCGAGGCAGTACAAATAGTAGGTGTGGCCGTAGAGGTCGTAGTCGAACCGCCCGAACAGCGGCGCGATGTTGATGCCGGGAATGCCGTCGTAGCCGCCGGTAAAATCGCGGAACAGATTGCCCAGTTGCTGCAGCATGATGGTCGTCGACAGTGTCAATACCAGCAGCGCCAGGCCGCGATAACGCAACAACAACCACCCGGACAGGAAACCCGCAACCGCCGCAACGATCGCCGCGCAAAGGAGCCCCGAGATCGGTTCGCTCCAGTGCAGATCGGTGACCAACAACGCCGCAGTATAAGCGCCGACACCGAAATAAGCCGCATGCCCCAGCGTGACAATGCCGGCGTAGCCTAGAATGAGATCAAGCGACAACGCGAACAAAATCATGATCAGCGTCTGGCTGCCGAGCACCATCTGATTAGGAAAGATGAAATAAGCCGCAATCGCGAGCAGCCACGGCAGCGCTTCGGCGGGATGAAAGCGATCCCGCCGTCCCAGGAAGTCGACGGCGCAGGCGCGCTCGGCGGCCATCGCGCTGCCGGCGGACGCTGTGGCGGGGCTATTCGCGTCCATAAAGTCCTGCGGGCTTGATCAGCAGGATCAGGACGGCAACGGCGTAAATTGCGAAACTCCCGGCATCGGCAAAAAGATACTTGCCGGCGGTGTCGCAAATTCCGAGTACGAGTGCAGCGGCGAGCGTTCCCCACATGCTTCCGGAACCGCCGACGGCGACGACCAGCAGAAAAAACACCAGATAGATGACGGCGAAACTCGGCGTCAGGCCGAGCAGCTGAATGGAGAGTCCGCCGCCGAGCGCGGCCAACCCGCTGCCGACCGCGAACGTGAGCGTGAACAGGCGGTCGACGTTGATCCCGATCGACTGCGCCATGCGCCGATTATCGACGGCGGCGCGAATCTTGGCGCCGATATTGGTGCGCTCGAAGCCGTACCAGAGAACGGCAACCAGCGCGGCGCCGACAACGATGAGAAAGACCCGATAGGTCGGAAAGCTGCGCGCGCCCAAGTCCAGCTCGCCGGAGAGATAAGCCGGAACGTGGATAGCTTGCGGCAACGGCCCATAAAAGTAGGTGTAGGTCGCAATCGCCATGAAGGCGAGACCGATGGTCAACAGCACCTGGTCGAGCTCGCTGGCGCCGTAGAGTTCGGAGTAGAGCGTGCGCTCAAAGATGACGCTGGCGCAGCCGACAACCAAAAACGCGATGACGAGGGAGGCGAGGAACGGAACGCCCCAGCTTGCGGTCGCGGTCATCACCAGATAACCGCCGGCCATGGCGAATGCGCCATGCGCCAGGTTGACGATCCCCATGAGCCCCATGGTGACCGAAAGCCCGACGGAAATGATGAACAGGAACATCGCCCAGGCCAAACCATCGAACAGGATGCTGACGATGGTGTTGACCACGGGCGGCACGATTTAACCCCGGATTGGTTCTATCCCCGCTTTGCTGTGGCGCGGCGAGCAGCGACGAATATTGCCCACCTCGCTACGAGCCGCAACGTCCCACCTTAAGAACCTTGCACTCGTCTTTCACCTGGGGGAACGTTTCCAGCACTTTGACGCCGAGCTTGCCGTCCGGCTTTTTGATCACTTCCTCGGCGTGCTCGTCCTGAATGACGTCGCGCGTTTCTGGGTCAATCATGATCGGGCCGCGCAGGCCGTCATGCTTCCAACCCTTGAGCGTATCGATCACCTTGGCGCCGTCGTCGAGATTGCCGTGCAGCGCGTTGATGACGTGAAAAATGCCCGCCATCGTGTCCATTGACGCAGCCGACATGAAATCCGGATAGGAATTCGGACCATAGGCGTCATGCCAGTCTTTCACGAATGCTTTGTTCATGGGCGTATCGTAGTCGTCCGCATAGCTGGACATCACTATCAGACCGATCGCGGCGTCGCTCATGTGCGCAAGCTGATAGTCCGGAATGAGGTCCATGGGGCCGATCAAACGGACGCCCGCCTGACGCATCCCCAGGTCGCCATAGGTTTTCATCACGCCGCCGGCGTGCGATCCAGACGGAACGAAGACATAGAAGCAATCGGGATGCTCATCCTTGACCCGCTGAAAGAATGGCGTGAAGTCGGGCACGGGACCAGGCGAGCCCATGCGGATTTCATCGATGACTTTGCCTCCTGCCTTTTCAAAGGCGGTCTTGAAGGCGAGCATTGAATCCTGCCCAGGTGGAAAGTCGGTGAAGCCGCCCGCGGCAGTCTTGCAGCCGAGTTTTGTCGCCGCGTAAGTGCCCATCGGATAGGCCGGGTCCCACATGCTGAACGAAAAGCGCACAATAAAGGGCGACAGATTCGTGATCCACGCCGTGCCGGCATTAGCGATGATCATCGGCATCTTGGCCTGGGTCGCTAGCGGCGCGGCGGCAATCGCCGACGGCGAGAACACGAAGCCGGCAAGCAGCTTTACTTTGTCGTTGGTAATGAGTTCGGTGACCACGGTTCTGGCATTGGCGCCAGACGGCGGGCCTTCGTCACGCTTGATCAATTCGATCTTGTTGTCACCGAGGTCCTTGGCGTGGAGCTTGACATAGAGATCAAATGCCTTGTCGACCTGATTGCCGAGATCGGAATTGGGACCGGAGTAGGGCAAAACAACGCCCACCTTGATCGTTTCCGCGTGGGCCATTCCCAGCCCGCACAACGCGAGCGGCAAAGCGGCAATTGCACCAATGATTTTCATGACAGATCTCCTTGGCATTATTTCCTTCCGCTAGAGCATTCTATCCGGGGCAGGCGCCCAAAACGGTGCTCTTGCTTTTCTATATTTTTGCACGCCGTTTTCGTGATAGCAAAATCGCCATCAAGCAAAGCAAAAGCCGCGGCGGTGTGACGCATCACGGGCGGTTGGATTAGCAGGGTGAGCAATGATCGCTACTAAGCGCATTGATGGCAAGGCGCGCGCAGACCGGTTGGTCGCCAACGTAGCTGCCGCGACGGCAAAAGTGAAAGTTGAGGCTGGCATTGTACCAGGCCTGTGCGCCGTTCTCGTCGGCGACGATCCGGCGAGCCAGGTCTATGTGCGCAACAAGGGCAAGGCGGCGACGGCTGCGGGTATCCAGAGCTTCCAGGAGACCTTGCCGGCAACGACCAGCGAAGCCGAGCTGCTGGCACTGATCGCCAAGCTGAACGCCGACGACAGGGTCGATGGCATTCTGGTGCAACTGCCGCTGCCGAAGCACATCGACCCGCAGCGCGTGATCGATGCAATAGATCCGCGCAAAGACGTTGACGGATTTCACGCGCAGAATGTCGGACACTTGTGGAGCGGCGGACAACGGCGGGCGGTGGTCCCCTGTACGCCTTATGGCTGTCTGCTGCTGTTGCGCGACGCGTTACCTGCTTTGGCCGGCGCCGAGGCGGTGGTGCTCGGCCGCTCCAACATCGTCGGCAAACCGATGGCGGCGCTGCTCCTGGCCGAGAGTTGCACGGTGACAATCGCGCACTCGAAAACGCGCGATCTTCCGGCCGTCCTTCGGCGTGCCGATATTCTCGTCGCCGCCGTAGGTCAGCCCGAGATGGTGAAAGGCGACTGGATCAAGCCTGGCGCCGTCGTGATCGACGTCGGCATCAACCGGGTTGCGGCGTCCGACGGGAAATCGAAACTTGTTGGCGATGTGGCTTTCGCCGAGGCCCAAGGGATTGCCGGCTCAATCACCCCAGTCCCCGGCGGGGTCGGGCCGATGACCATCGCCTGTCTGCTGCGCAATACGGTTATTGCCGCCTGCAGACGCCGCGACAGGGCGGAGCCGGAAATCTGAAGCTCTGAACGATACCATCAAAATTACGTAAATATTTCAATAAGATACGCTGTGGCGAAGTCGATCGCCGGAAGCCGCCGACGCTGCGGTTGCCGGCTGAGGCTGAATTCGCATCGACGACATTTTAGAAAATTTTCGTCGTTTACTTGCGTGCTCGGAACTTTCTTGTGCCGGACGCGTTCGCGTTACGGCTCAGGAGGAGTCACGTGAGGGGGAAGATCGAGGCCGAGCGGCCAAGGCGCGCGGCAAATCAGCCGCCACTGGCAACTCCGGCCGTTTTCCCGTCCCCTCGCAACCGCAGTCAGATCCTGGTGCCGCCGCTCCTCCGAGTGGCGCACCACTTACGCACTCGGAGACGTCAATGGCTCGCACTTCCGACGTAGCAGGCGCCAAAAAAAAGAAGAATGGCGCCGCCGCCGCAGTTGCTGCCGCTTCGTTAGCTCACACCCAATCGCCCAATCTGAACAGTAGTGAGGTTTTGGAGCTGCAGGAGCTTTTGCATGCGCTCCAGGCGATGCGCGTTGGCGACTTTTCGGTCCGCATGGCCGGGCATCGGATCGGCGTCATGGGCAAGGTCGCCGACACCTTCAACGAAATCGTCGTAGCCAATCAGCGCATGGCCAAGCAGCTTGAGCGCGTCGGCCAGGTGGTGGGACGAGAGGGCAAGACCCGCCAGCGCGTGCGCTTCGGCCTTTCCGAAGGCGCCTGGGGCGAGATGGAATCCTCCGTCAACTCGCTGATCGACGATCTCCTGTGGCCAACGACGGAAGTGACGCGGGCCATCGCTGCGGTCGCGCAGGGCGATCTGCTCCGTACCGTTGCGCTCGACGTCGACGGCCGCCCGTTGAAGGGCGAGTTCCTCCGCTCGGCCGAGATCGTCAACACCATGATCAAGCAGCTTAACGTGTTCACCTCGGAGGTGACGCGCGTCGCTCGCGAAGTCGGAACCGAGGGCAAGCTCGGCGGCCAAGCGAAGGTGCGCGAAGTGACCGGCGTGTGGAAGGACCTTACCGAGAGCGTCAACTCGATGGCCTCGAATCTGACCGCTCAGGTTCGCAATATCGCCGAGGTGACGATCGCGGTTGCGAACGGCGACCTGTCGAAAAAGATCACCGTCGACGTGCGCGGCGAAATTCTGCAGCTCAAGGAAGCCATCAATACGATGGTCGATCAACTGCGCTCGTTCGCCTCGGAAGTCACCCGCGTCGCCCGCGAAGTCGGCACCGACGGTAAGCTTGGCGGCCAGGCGATCGTGCCCGGCGTTGCCGGCACCTGGAAGGATCTGACCGACTCAGTCAACGCCATGTGCGGCAACCTCACCGATCAGGTGCGCAACATCGCGCACGTGACAACGGCGGTGGCCCGCGGCGACCTCTCGCGCAAGATCACCGTCGACGTGCGCGGCGAAATTCTCGAACTGAAAGACACCATCAACACGATGGTGGACCAGCTCAACGCGTTCGCATCGGAAGTCACCCGCGTCGCCCGCGAGGTCGGTACCGAAGGCAAGCTCGGCGGCCAGGCGCAAGTGCCGGGCGTTGCCGGCACCTGGAAGGACCTGACCGACAGCGTCAACTTCATGGCGCTCAACCTCACCGCGCAGGTGCGCAACATCGCCGACGTGGCTACCGCCATCGCCGGCGGCGACCTGTCGAGGAAGATCACGGTGAACGTTTCCGGCGAAATCCTGCAATTGAAAGAAACCATCAACACGATGGTGGACCAGCTCAACGCGTTCGCCGGCGAGGTGACGCGCGTCGCCCGCGAAGTCGGCACCGAGGGTCGTCTCGGCGGTCAAGCCAACGTGCTCGGCGTGGCCGGCACATGGAAGGATTTGACCGATTCGGTCAACTCAATGGCCTCGAACCTAACCGCCCAAGTGCGCAACATCGCCGAAGTCTCCACCGCCATCGCCTCCGGCGACTTGTCCAAAAAGATCACGGTCGATGTGCGCGGCGAAATTCTCGAACTTAAAGACACTATCAACACGATGGTGGACCAGCTCAACGCATTTGCTTCGGAAGTCACCCGCGTTGCCCGCGAAGTCGGCACCGAAGGCAAGCTCGGCGGCCAGGCATTGGTGCGCGGCGTCGCCGGCACCTGGAAGGACTTGACCAACTCGGTCAACTCCATGGCCTCGAACCTCACCGGCCAGGTGCGCAACATCGCCGAAGTGGCGACCGCCGTCGCCCGCGGCGACCTTTCGCGCAAGATCACGGTCGACGTGCGCGGCGAAATTCTCGAGCTGAAAGACACGCTGAATACAATGGTGGATCAGCTCAACGCCTTTGCGGCCGAAGTGACGCGCGTCGCGCGCGAGGTCGGCACCGAAGGCAAGCTCGGCGGCCAGGCGCAGGTGCCCGGCGTCGCGGGAACCTGGAAGGATTTGACCGACTCGGTCAACTCGATGGCCGGCAACCTGACTGCCCAGGTCCGCAACATCGTTGAGGTGACGATCGCGGTCGCCAATGGCGACTTGTCGAAGAAGATCACGGTCGATGTGCGCGGTGAAATCCTGCAGCTGAAAGAAACCCTCAACACGATGGTCGATCAGCTTAACCGATTCGCCGGCGAGGTGACGCGCGTTGCCCGCGAAGTCGGCACCGAAGGCCGCCTTGGCGGCCAGGCCAATGTGCCGGGCGTCGCCGGTACCTGGAAGGACCTGACCGACTCGGTCAACTCGATGGCCGGCAATCTGACCGCGCAGGTGCGCAACATCGCCGAGGTGACGACCGCCGTCGCCCGCGGCGACCTGTCGCGCAAAATCACGGTCGACGTGAAGGGCGAAATTCTGGAGCTGAAAAACACCATCAACACCATGGTCGATCAGCTCAACGCCTTTGCCTCGGAAGTCACCCGCGTTGCCCGCGAGGTCGGTACCGAAGGCAAGCTCGGCGGCCAGGCGCAAGTGCCGGGCGTTGCCGGCACCTGGAAAGATTTGACCGACAACGTCAACTTCATGGCGTCAAACCTCACCGCGCAGGTGCGCAACATCGCCGAGGTGGCGACCGCCATCGCCGGCGGCGACCTGTCGAAGAAGATCACCGTCGATGTCCGCGGCGAAATCCTGCTGCTCAAGGAAACGCTCAACACCATGGTCGAGCAGCTGCGATCATTCGCGGCCGAAGTGACCCGCGTCGCCCGCGAAGTCGGCACCGACGGCCGGCTCGGTGGCCAGGCGGTGGTGCCCGGCGTGGCCGGCACCTGGAAGGACTTGACCGACAACGTGAACCTGCTGGCGGCTAACCTCACCACTCAGGTGCGCAACATCGCCGAGGTGACGACGGCAGTCGCCCGCGGCGACCTGTCGCGCAAGATCACCGTCGACGTGAAGGGTGAAATTCTCGAGCTGAAAAACACCATCAACACGATGGTCGATCAGCTCAACGGCTTCGCCTCTGAAGTGACCCGCGTCGCCCGCGAAGTCGGTACCGAAGGTCTGCTCGGCGGCCAGGCGCAAGTGCCAGGCGTCGCCGGCACCTGGAAGGACCTGACCGACACCGTGAACGTGATGGCCGCCAACCTCACCGAACAGGTGCGCGGCATCGTCAAGGTGGTTACCGCCGTGGCCAACGGCGACCTCAAGCAAAACCTCGCGGTGAAATCGAAAGGCGAGGTGGCGGCCTTGGCCGAAACCATCAACAACATGACCGGCACGCTCGCGACCTTTGCGGACCAGGTCACGACCGTGGCGCGCGAGGTTGGCGTCGAAGGCCGTCTTGGTGGACAGGCCAACGTGCCGGGTGCGGCCGGCACGTGGAAGGACCTGACCGGTAACGTCAACCTCCTGGCGGCGAACCTGACCACCCAGGTTCGCGCCATCGCCGAAGTGGCGACCGCGGTCACCAAAGGCGACCTGACGCGCTCGATTCAGGTTGAAGCGCGCGGCGAGGTGGCCGAGCTCAAAGACAACATCAACACGATGATCGACAATTTGCGGCTCACTACCGACCGCAACACTGAGCAGGATTGGCTCAAGACCAACCTGGCGAAATTCACCAACATGTTGCAGGGCCAGCGCGACCTGACTACCGTCGGCCGGTTGCTGCTTTCCGAGCTGACGCCGCTGGTGAACGCCCACCTGGGCGTCATCTATCAGATGGAGAACGAAGAGAAGCCCGGCCTCAAACTCCTCTCGGCTTACGCTGACGATGGCGCCAACGGTCACGCGCAGACTTTGCGGTTGGGCGAAGGCCTTATCGGCCAGTGTGCGGTCGACAAGCGCCGCATGCTGATCACCGAGATGCCGGACAGCACCGTGCCGATCGGCTCGGCGTTGTTCAAGGTCAAGCCGCGCAACAACATCGTGCTGCCGGTGCTGTTCGAGAGCCAGGTCAAGGCGGTGATCGAATTGGCCTCGGTCCACGAATTCACCGCGCTGCAGACGATGTTCCTCGAACAGCTCACCACCTCGATCGGCATCGTGCTCAATTCGATCGAAGCGACGATGCAGACGGAAGGCTTGCTCAAGCAGTCGCAGCAGCTGGCAGGCGAATTGCAGGCGCAACAGAAAGAACTGCAGCAGACCAACGAGCAGCTTGAGCAAAAGGCGCAGCAGCTCGCCGAACGTAACGTCGAAGTCGAGCGCAAGAACCAGGAAATCGAGCAGGCCCGCCGTGCGCTTGAGGAGAAGGCGACCGAGCTGGCGCTGACCTCGAAGTACAAATCGGAATTCCTGGCCAACATGTCGCACGAGCTGCGCACGCCGTTGAACTCGATTCTGATTCTTGGCCAGCAGCTTACCGAGAATCCACAGGGCAACCTCACGGCGAAGCAGGTCGAGTTTGCCAGAACCATCCACGGTGCCGGTACCGACCTCCTCAACCTGATCAGCGATATCCTGGATCTCTCAAAGATCGAGTCGGGGACCGTTACCGTTGATGCGGAGGAGATATTCTTCTCGAACCTCGTGGATATGGTCGCCCGGCCGTTCCGTCACGAGGCGGATACGCGTCAGCTTTCGTTCGATGTTCACGTCGATCCGAACCTTGGCCGCAGCATAACCACCAACTCGAAACGTCTGCAGCAGGTGCTCAAGAACCTGTTGTCGAACGCGTTCAAGTTTACGGCTCAGGGCGGCGTTCGGCTCAACGTATCCGCGGCCGTCGGCGGCTGGAGCGCGGGGCATCCGGTGCTGAGTCAGGCTTCAGGCGTAGTGGCGTTCGAAGTTTCCGACACCGGCATTGGCATTCCGCTCGAGAAGCAGAAGATTATCTTCGAAGCCTTCCAACAGGCGGATGCCTCGACCAGCCGCAAGTACGGCGGTACTGGCCTCGGTCTCGCCATCAGCCGCGAACTCGCAAGTCTCCTCGGCGGCGAAATTCATCTGCGTAGTGCAACAAACTCCGGATCGGCCTTCACGCTTTATCTGCCAACAAAGTACGTTGGTTCAAGCACCGTGCCGCGGCCGTCGGCGCCGGGCGCAGTCCCGACACCTGCGGTATCGGTAGAACGTGCCGTGGAGCAGATCCCCGATGACCGGCTGGAAATCCAACCGGGCGACGCCATCCTCCTCGTCGTCGAGGACGATCCGCACTATGCGCGCATCCTCCTCGATCTTGCGCGCGACAAGGGCTTCAAGGTTCTGCTGGCGATGCGCGGCGATGACGCGCTCGATCTTGCCAAGCAGTACCAGCCAACTGCCGTCTCGCTCGACGTGTTTCTGCCCGACATGCTCGGCTGGAACGTGCTCAGTCAGCTCAAGCAGAATCCGCTCACGCGCCATATTCCCGTGCAGATCGTCACGCTGGACGAGGATCGCCAGTATGGGCTCGCACGCGGTGCGTTCTCGTTTGTCACCAAGCCGACGACACGCGAAGGTATTGCCGAGGCGCTGACCAAGATTAAAGAGTTCTCGCAGCCGCGACGCCGGCGTCTGCTGGTCGTCGAAGACAACACCGCTGAACAGCTGAGCATCCGCGAACTTCTCGGTCACGACGATATCGAGATCGTCAGTGCCAGCACGGGCAAGGAAGCGCTCGATATGCTGCGTCAGGATGTCTGCGATTGCGTCGTGCTCGATCTGCGCCTGCCGGACATGTCGGGCTTCGAAGTGCTTGAATGCATGCGCGGCGAACAGGCGCTGGCCGATGTGCCGGTTGTCGTGTTCACCGGCCGTGAATTGTCGGCCAATGAGGATGCGCAGCTTCACACTATGGCGCGCAGCATCGTCGTTAAGGGCGTCGAATCGCCAGAGCGGCTGCTCGACGAGACCGCACTGTTCCTGCACCGGACCTTGGCCGACCTGCCGGCCGAGAAGCAGCGCATGCTGGAGCGGCTTAACTCGTCCGACGAGGACCTGGTGGGCCGCACCGTTCTCCTGGTGGACGACGACTCGCGCAACATCTTCGCGCTGTCCAGCGTGCTCGAACGCCGCGGTATGCAGGTCTTGACCGCGACCACCGGTAGTGAAGCTATCGAGCTTGTCGAGCAGACGCCGGAACTCGCCATCGTTCTCATGGACATCATGATGCCGGAAATGGACGGTTATCAGACTATCGAGAACATCCGCGGCAACCCCGCCTATCGCCGCCTCCCCATCGTCGCCTTGACCGCCAAGGCCATGAAGGGCGACCGCGAGAAGTGCCTTGAGGCGGGTGCCTCCGACTATCTCGCCAAGCCCGTTAACACCGAACAACTCCTCTCGGCGCTGAGGATGTGGCTCCACCGCTAGGCAATCCGTGCATGAACGATAAAGTCAATGTCCTGTTAGTGGACGACCAGCCGGCGAAGCTGCTCGCCAACGAGGAAATTCTTCGCGATCTTGGCGAAAACCTCGTCAAGGCGTCATCGGCGCGGGAGGCTCTGGAGTTCCTGCTCAAGAACGACGCCGCGGTCATCCTGATCGACGTCTGTATGCCGGAACTGGATGGCTTCCAGCTTGCAGCAATGATCCGCGACCATCCGCGGTTTCAGCGCACGGCAATCATCTTCATCTCCGCTATCCAGGTTGACGATGTCGACCGGCTGCGTGGCTATGAGATGGGTGCGGTTGACTACGTGCCGGTGCCGGTCGTGCCGGCGGTGTTACGAGCCAAGGTCAAAGTGTTCGCCGAGCTTTATCGTAAGACGTGCAAGCTCGAACAATTCAATTCCGAACTGGAGCGACGGGTCGCCGAGCGCACGGCAGAACTCGAAGCCTCAGCCGCTCGTCTGCTTGACAGTGAGCAGCAATTGCGGCTGGCGACCGAGGCCGCCGAAATCGGCCTTTGGGACGTCGACAACGTGACCGACACGCTGTTCTGGCCGCCGCGCGTCAAAGCCATGTTCGGCATATCGCCGGACGTCCCGGTGAGCATGGCGGACTTTTATGCCGGGCTGCATCCGGACGACAAAGAAGCGACCACTGCGGCCTACGCCGCGGCCAGCGACCCTGAAAAGCGGGCACTCTACGATGTCGAGTATCGCACAGTCGGAAAGGAAGACGGGATTATTCGCTGGGTAGAAGCGAAAGGCCGGGGCATTTTCGACGCGAATGCAAAATGCGTGCGCGTGATCGGCACCGCCATCGACATCACCAAGCGCAAGGAAGCCGAAGAGCGTCAGGATTTGCTGGCACGCGAAGTCGATCATCGCGCCCGCAACGCGCTTGCCGTGGTGCAGTCCATTGTCCGGCTTACGCGCGCAAGCACCGTCGATGGTTACGTCGCGGCTGTCGAAGGCCGGATCAAGGCGCTGGCGCGCGCCCACGCGCTCCTGTCCGACTCGCGTTGGCATGGCGCCGATCTCGGCGCACTGGTGGCGGAGGAACTGGCTCCCTACCGGATCGCCGAGGCCGAGAAGGTCAACATTACCGGGCCGAGGGTTTCGCTGTTGCCGCACATGGCCCAAGGGCTCGCCCTTGCCCTGCATGAGATGGCAACCAATGCCGCGAAGCACGGCGCCCTGTCATCCGTAGCGGGAAAGGTCAGCGTGACCTGGCAAACGCAGCCGGACACTCTCGTCCTGCTGTGGCAAGAGAATGGCGGCCCAGCACTTGCCCCGCCGCCGGCCCGCAGCTTCGGCTTGAATGTGATTCGCGCCAGCATCGAGAGCCAGCTTGGCGGTAAGGCGGCGTTTGATTGGAACCCTCAAGGATTGCGGTGCACTTTATCTATCCCGCACCGTGAAACGATAGGCCCGGCCCCGGCAAAAACGGCCGGCAACGGAGCGGATGCCAGGCCGGTGCTGCCCAAGATCACCTACGGACGACGCGTGCTGGTGGTCGAGGACGAAGCACTCGTTGCCATGATGATACAGGAATTTCTCACCGAACACGGGCACTCGGTCGTCGGTCCGATCGGCCGGGCGACCGAGGCTTTGGTGGCGGCGAAAGAAACCGACTATGACGCCGCTATCCTCGACATTAATCTCGGCGACGGGATAGCTTATCCGGTGGCCGACATA
Organism: uncultured Alphaproteobacteria bacterium; assembly: GCA_963831165.1. Lineage (GTDB taxonomy): Bacteria > Pseudomonadota > Alphaproteobacteria > Rhizobiales > Xanthobacteraceae > BOG-931. The sequence continues at coordinate 220,390 of CAWHPC010000018.1, read as the reverse complement.
CTGTCGGCCCGCGGCGTGCCGTTCGTTTTCATTACCGGCTACGAGGCCGACACGGTCGACGATCGGTTTAGCCATGTGCCCGTACTGCAAAAACCAATCGAGCGGCAAGCGTTGCAGCGACTCTTCGTCGCCGGCCTAACTGTTACAGCCGGCAGCGATGGGTTGGGCACGGCAAAAGCAGGGCTTCGCGCTTAGGCTCCTAACCAGGCTAGCCGCGGCGTTCTACGTAGCTCATTTCATCACTGACTGCACCGACAAGGTCCGCAACCGCAAGCGGGACTGGTCTTGCGCCGTGCCAGATCTTAGGATCGACGCGGGCCAAACCGATGAGTGAATTATGAATGCCGTTGCTGCCGAAAAAATCGAGACCCTAAGCGCCTGTATTGGGAATTATCCTCACACCAAAGCGCTGAAAAGCGGCGACATTAAATCGGATCGGGTGGCGTTGAACTTTACCGAGGTCAACCCGGTCAATCGCGCCTTCCTGATGATGGTGCGCGAGCTGAAGTTCGATGTCTGCGAAATGGCGATTGTCACCTATCTGCAGGCGAAGGCGTACGAGAAACCGCTTATGCTGCTGCCGGCTACCACGCTCGGGCGGTTTCAGCAGAGCGCACTCCTTTACAACGCGGAACGCGGAACGCTGAAGGTTGAGGATCTCCCGGGCCGTCGGGTCGGCGTACGCGCGTTTTCGCAGACAACGGGGGTCTGGATCCGCGGCATTCTCTGGAAGGACTATGGGCTCGACCTCGGTAAGGTGAAATGGGTGACTTTTGAGGACGCCCACGTGGCCGAATACCGCGATCCACCGGGAGTTGAGCGCGCGGCCGCCGGCAAAGACATCACCAAGATGCTGCTCGACGGCGAACTCGACGCTGCGATCTTCGGCGGCGAGATGCCGACCGATCCGCGATTGAAGAGCGTCATCGCCGACGCCGAAGCGGCAGGAAGAGACTGGTACGCAAAGTACCGCACCGTGCCGATCAATCACATGATCGTCGTCAAGGAGAGTCTTTCCAAGTCGAATCCGGACGCGGTGCGCGAGATATTCCGCATGTTGCTGGCGAGCAAAAACGCTGCCGGTTTGCCGAAAGCGGGCGCGGTCGACTTCGCGCCATTCGGGTTCGATGCCGTGAAAACGGCGCTTGATCTGATGAGCAGCTATTGCCTGGAGATGAAGCTTATTCCGAAGCGCTATTCGGTCGAGGAATTATTCGACGACACGACGCGGCAGCTGCAGGCGTAATACGCGGCGCGCCTTCACGGCAAATTCTACGGCTCAAATCGGGAGCGTCACGATTATGGACCGGCTGTCGCTAGTTGCGCGCAGACAGGAGACCGGCGATGTGGCAAGGCGTCGACGTTACTGATCGCTGCAAGGCTGAGGCAACTATCATCGGGGGTCCATTCCTATCGGCTGCGGCATCGCTGCTGCGGTGCGATCGGTGGTGGCAAAGTATGTCGGCGGTGGGCGGCGCAATCGTCAATACGATGTATTAAGGCGCCCCGAAAAGATGAACTGGGAAAGTGCCAGCATGGATGTATTCGAAGCGGTCAACTCACGATTTTCTTGCCGCGGGTTCCTCGACAGGCCGGTCGATCCGCAAGTCCTGCGCGAACTGATTACGCGCGCTGCGCGAGCCGCTTCGGGCGGCAATCTGCAGCCATGGTATGTTTACGCTCTCGCCGGCCCGGCGCTTGCCGATCTTAAACGTCAGGTCGCCGATTACGTCGCCGCGCACGATCCACGCAAAGTCGATGCGGAATATACGATCTACCCGAAGACGATGTGGGATCCCTACAAATCACGCCGCGAGCATCACGGCGTTCAGCTCTACGGCGCTCTCGGGATTCCCTATGACGATGCCGATCAGCAATTCCAGCAACACAAGCGCAACTACGAATTTTTCAACGCACCGGTCGCGCTTTTCATCGCCATCGACCGCAAGCTCGGACCGGGCCAATGGGCCGATCTCGGCGGCTACATCCACGCGCTGATGTTCCTCGCCCGCGGCTACGGGCTTGATACTTGCTCCCAGGAATCCTGGGCGCGCTTGCACCATATTGTCCGGCCCTGCGTGAACATGCCACCGGAGCAAATGCTGTTCTGCGCAGTCTCTATCGGCTATGGCGATCACACCCACGCCGCGAACAGTTTCCGTTCGCCCCGCGCCCCGCTTGCGGATTTCTGCTCGTTTCAGGGCTTCGACTGAGGGCTCCGCTGGGTTACTTGCAGCGATGAATTTACGTATTAGCTTCAATATGATAGAATAATAAGTAGGTAGGAGAGTGCCGACATGGGCCTTGCAGCTTTGGGATATGTCGGGATCCGAGCCAAGGATCTTGACCAGTGGTCGACATACGGTACGCGCTTTCTCGGCATGCAACTCGTGGACAAGAGCCGCGGCACGCTGGCGCTGCGCATGGATGACCGCAAGCAGCGCGTGATCATTCACGCCGATGAAGACGAAGGTCCCTCGTTCTACGGCTGGGAAGTTGCCGATGCCACTGCGCTCGACGCCTTAGCGACGCATCTGGAAAAATGCGGGGTGAAGGTTGCGCGCGGCTCACGGGCGCTTGCCGAAGAACGGCATGTCAGGGATTTGATTGTCTTTGCCGACCCGATCGGCAACCGGCTTGAAGCATTCTACGGCGCCGAAATCGCGGCCGAGCCGTTCAAGCCGGGACGTTCGATTTCCGGATTCCGCACCGGTCCACTTGGCATGGGTCACGCCGTCCTGACGGCCGAACGGATCGATGAAGTGGTGCCGTTCTATACCGACATTCTGGGTTTTCGGCTGAGTGACTATTTCGTGCGGCCGTTCAAGGCTTATTTTTTTCACGTCAACCCGCGTCATCATAGCATCGCCTTCATCGAGAGCGGGAAGAACGGCATTCACCATCTGATGGTCGAGCTTTGTTATCTCGATGACGTCGGCCAGGCCTACGATCTGGCGCTGCGCAAGCCCGAAATGATCGGTACCACGTTCGGCCGTCATGCCAACGATCACGTTACGTCATTCTATTCGTGGTCGCCGTCGGCGTTCCTGGTCGAATACGGCTGGGGCGGCCGCACCATCGATCTCGAAAACTGGACGCCTCAGGAGCGGAAAGACGGGCCGAGCCTTTGGGGCCACGATCGCATGTGGTTGCCGCCGGAAAAGCGCGAGGAGGCACGCGACCTGCGGATCAGCGTGGCCGAGGCCGGCGGCCGCGTTCCGCTTAACGTCATGGACGGAAATTATTTGCGCGCCAGCGACGTTTGCCCGTGGTGGAACGCCAACGTCGCCGCGCGCAAAACCGGCTGAACCGGTAGCCGCCTAACAGCCGTCCCGAGGAGTGCAGCCTAACTGCGGCGTGCGGCCGTCCAATGACCGGCACACTGGTTCGTCGAGGTGTGCCATTGTCCGTGGCCGGTATCGCGGGTGAGCTTGCCGGTGCCGGTTGCGGAGCGGCCCTTCTCCTCAACGGTCACGTGGATCTCGCCGGCGGGGCTTACCGCGCCGCCGAGGTCGTAGGTGATTTCGCCGGCATGCACCCGGCCATCGACAATGCGCACGGAGTAGCGCAGCGTGCGCTCGCAATCGCCGCGAACCGTGACGATGTCGACACTCCACTCCCCGTCATAGATTGTCCGGCCGGCGGCGTCGGATTTGACACTCGCGCTCGTTGCCGCCAACGCGGCAAACGTCAGGACAAAGATCGAGCGCAGGACGTATTTCATCAATTTACTCCCGGGTTCAATTGTTCTACTCGGCAACCCGGGCGGTTCGTGCTCGCGCTGTCTTACCAGCCCCGCCGCTCGGCCGCCCATTCACCAGAACACTCGCCTTTTCCAGTGCGCCACCGCCCACGTCCGGCATCGCCACTTAAACGCCCGAAGCCGGCTGCGTACTGGTCACCTCGTGAGACGACTACCCTGATCGCGCCGTTCGACGCAACTGCGCCGTGGGCCTGATAGCTTGGGTCTGGCGAGAACACCCGGCCACCGGCGATACGTACGGCGTAGCGGTAGGCAGGGCCGCAATCGCCGCGAAGTGTTTGAATTACCACGCTCCATTCGCCGTCATATGGGCCGACGCGCGCCACGGCGTTGGTCGGAACGCTTCCCGCCGCCACCAGCAGCACAGTAACGGTAACGGCAAAAATCGAGCGCAAAGCTTTCGTCATCAATTCGCTCCGGTCTTTTCGTTCTGACTTGATCTCGGCGGCGACCCGCTCGGATAGGCCGGTGGTTCGCCGGCGAAAGGCGTCGCGCTCTTGCCCTGGTCGTAGCCGGTCTGGAACAGCGGCCCCATGTAACCAGGATCGAATGGACCCTTGCTCGGCGCGTTGAAGCTTGGCGGAATGCTCGCAACATTGAACCCGACGCCGCTGCGTTTGGTGACGGCGTAAGCGATGTCGAGCATCAATCGCGTGTCGACTTTCACCGCGGCACCGACGACTTGGGTTAGAATCGTGGGAACGAAACGGTCAACGACCTGAAACTCGCGCTCAAGTCCGGTATTAACGACAATGTAGAGTTGGGTCGCCGGCAGCCGGTAATCGCTGGTCGGCAGCAGCAACGGCCCAGGCGCGACGAAGAGCTGGCCGCCGACACCGCCGTCCACGTGCATTTCCGCAAAGCGTTTGCCGTTCGCCTCGACGTCAATCAGCACGGGCGGGAAAGCTCCCGGAAGAGCAGTTGAGGCAAGCAGGACACTGCGAAACAACGCCAGCCCGTCTTCGCCGCCATGAGCGGCAATCGCGCCCATGTTCCAGACCACAGGGCGTTCGGCGTCAACATCGAATGAGGTGACGAACAGGCGGCGGCCGCGCCGATGTTCGGCGGCGACATCCGCGAGCAGCTGCGGTGTCACCTTCTTCGCGATCGTGTCCTTGAGCGGCCACGAATCGACAAAGCTTTCGGCAGTCCGCCCAGCCTCGAAGACGTCGGCTGCACTGATCTTGGTGTAGGTCTCACGTAACGCGTCGTCGTATTTCGGTCCGGCAAAAATGAAAGGGGCCATCAGCGCCCCGGTGCTTACCCCGGTGACGACCGAATAGTCCGGGCGATTTCCCGCAGCGCTCAAGCCGACCAGCAGGCCTGCTCCAAATGCACCGTCCCCTCCACCGCTGGAGAGAACGAGCCAGGGACCGGGCGTCGCCGGAAGGGCGTTGATGTAGTCCGTTGCCGAGTCTGCCCAGAAACGAGCTTCCGGCATTCCAGGAATAATCGCGGCTGCGTCCTCTGCGGCGGTGAACGGGACGCGCGGCGGCGGTTGCGTCGGATCGCTCGATGCGGCCGCGGGCTTAGCCGCATTTGTGCTGCGGGATTTGCGTCATCGTGCGCGACCGGCTTATGGCTTGCTCGGCGATGATGATGACGAACGGGCTGCGGGTCGAACCAGCCCTGAGCCATGACGGTCGTGCCCGACCCAAAAGGAGCGCCTGACGGCAGAAGCGACGGCGCCAGGAACAGGGCGACAGCTGTGCAGATGGTCCATCGCGTGTGCATAGTCATGGGCGGTTTAAGTTGGCGGTTTAGGTTCCGAATTCCACAAAAAGGCCCGGACCGCGTTTGGTTCCCGTCAATCGGCTACGGCTGCGCGACTTAGGGGAGATAAGTTCGCGGAAGGGAACTTCAATTGGCCTCGGCGGGGAACTTTTTTCAATCTTGGCAATGAGGCGGCTAATCAAACGGCGCAGTTCGGCGCTTATGCGTCGCGACCATGACCTAAGCGTGTCGGTCGGCAACGAAATTCGCACCTTCGATCAGGGTTGCGGCGGCGGATCCGAACGGGGCCAGCGCCTGTTCGGCTTCTGCGACAAGCTGCTTAAGCCGGGCTTTTGCGCCGGCAACTCCAAGCACTGCGACCATGGTCGCCTTGCCCGCAACTGCGTCCTTACCGGTCTGTTTGCCGACAAGCGCGGGATCACCTTCAAGGTCGAGCAGATCATCAGCGATTTGGAAGGCTTGACCAACGGCAGATCCATACCGCTCAAGCGCCTTGCGCTGCGAAGCTGTCGCCGATCCAAGCATCCCGCCGGCCTCGCAGGCGAATCGCAACAGCGCGCCGGTCTTCATCGCCTGCAAAGTGCGTACTTCGTTCTCGCCGAGCCGCTGCGGCCCGTTACCGGCAAAGCGACCCTCTGCGGCGAGATCGAGCATTTGCCCGCCGACCATGCCGCCCAGGCCGGCGGCGCGGGCAAGTGCGCTGACGAGCTCGATACGCACAGCCGGATCGGGATGCGTCTGCGGCTTGGCCAGGATGTCGAAGGCGAAGGTGAGAAGCCCGTCGCCCGCGAGAATGGCGGTCGCCTCGTCGAAGGCTTTGTGTGCTGTAGGCTGTCCACGCCTTAAATCGTCGTTGTCCATGGCGGGCAGGTCGTCATGCACCAGGGAGTAGCAATGTACGCATTCGAGCGCGGCGCCAGCCATCAAAGCCTGCGGTCGCGGCACACCGAACAGGGCGGCGCATTCCACGACCAGAAAGGGCCGAAACCTCTTGCCACCACCAAGGCTCGAATACCGCATGGCCTCGATGAGGCGGGCCGGCCGGCTCAGCTCCCCATCCGCAGGCGTTGCCGACAAAAGTCGGTCAAGCAACTGGTCGGTTTCTTTAGCCGTCGCGTCGAGGCGCGAGAGAAAAGGGCTGATTTTTCCATTCATTGCTTAATTGCCCGGTGCTTCCAGCGTGCCCAATGGGCTCTACCAGTCCTATAATTGTGCAGAGCCGCCCAGACTCCGGGTGGTTCAGCGTTACATCGATGAATGGCAAGCCCCGTTCAGCCGCCAAGGACTATCTGTGACCAACGAGCTTATAGCGTCAATGGTGCTGGTCATCTGGCTCTACCTCCTGTTTGGCCGCGGAGGGTTTTGGCTGGGCAGGGAGCGCGATGACAGCATCCCGGCCGGAGATGGTGCTTGGCCTGCGGTAACCGCCGTTATTCCCGCTCGCGACGAGGCTGCATGCATCGGGGGGACCGTCGCATCCCTCCTTCGGCAAGATTACCCCGGCGAATTCACAGTAATCGTGGTCGACGACCAGAGTCAGGACGCGACTGCGGAGGTCGCGCGCGATGCCGCCGTGATGGCCGGTGCCATACAACGGCTGACGGTTTTATCGGGGCGGGCGCTGCCAGCCGGGTGGACGGGGAAACTCTGGGCGCAGCAGCAGGGCGTCGAGGCGGCTTCTGCTATGGCGCATCCGCCCGTATATCTGCTGTTCACCGACGCCGATATCGATCACGCCCCCGAGTTCGCTTAGAGGCCTTGTCGCGCGAGCGCGCTCGGGCGGCTATGTGCTCGCCTCGCTGATGGCGAAGCTACGCTGCGAGAGCTTGGCCGAGCGCATGTTCATCCCGGCCTTTATATTCTTTTTCCAGATGCTCTACCCGTTCTCGTGGTCGAACAACCCGCGTCGCGTCACCGCGGCCGCGGCGGGGGGCTGCATGCTGGTGCGCCGCGAGGTGTTTGCCGAGGCAGGCGGCATGGCGGCGATCCGCACTGCCTTGATCGACGATTGCGCGCTGGCGAAACAGCTGAAGGCGCACGGTCCGATCTGGATCGGATTGACCAATCGCGTGCAGAGCGTACGCGCCTATCCCGCGCTTGAGGACATCCGCCACATGGTGTCGCGCACCGCCTATGCGCAGCTGCGGTATTCGCCGCTTCTGCTTGCAGGAACCATCTTAGGTTTGGCGATTACCTATCTCGCGCCGGTCGCCCTCGCCGTTTGCGCGACGGGGATGGCGCGTATCCTTGGGATAGCGGCGTGGGTCCTGATGGCGTTGGCCTTCCAGCCCACGCTGCGCTTCTATGGCAGGTCACGGTTATGGGGCTTGGCGTTGCCGGCGATAGCCGCGACCTATATGGCGTTCACGGTTGATTCCGCCTATCAGCATGCCCGTGGGCGCGGCGGTATGTGGAAGGGCCGCGCCCAAGGTAACCTTGAAGGTGACGTTGAAGGCAACGTCTCGGAGTTGCGATGAACGACGCCAGTGTATTGCGTTCTGGGAAGGGTGATCGCGATGAAAACTTTCCGGTCGCGTCATTCCTGATTCATCCGCGCCACCGCAAGGTCATCCTCGCGTTCTATAATTTTGTTCGCACCGCCGACGACATCGCCGATCATGCTTCGCTCCCGCCGGAGCAGAAGCTCGACTTGCTTGACCGTCTCGAAGCGGGCCTTGTCGGCCAGAACGACGAAGATGCAGTCGCGGTAGAGCTGCGCAGCGCTCTCGCCGAGCGAAGTCTTTCGCCGCGCCATGCCCAGGATCTGCTCGCCGCATTCAAGCTCGATGTGACGAAGCTCCGTTATCGCGACTGGGACGACCTCATCAGTTATTGTTCGCTGTCGGCGATGCCTGTCGGCCGTTTCGTTTGCGACGTCCACGGCGAGAGCCGAACGGTCTGGCCGGCCAACGACGCGCTCTGCGCTGCCTTGCAGATCATCAATCATCTGCAGGACTGCAAGGACGATTACAAAAACCTCAACCGGGTCTACGTTCCGCTGGACACGCTTGCCGCATGCGGGACGGGCGTCGAAGCGCTCGGCGCGCCGCAAGCATCGCCGGCGCTCCTGACCGGGCTGCATGGCCTCGCCGAACGCACCGAGCGGCTCCTCTGCGACAGCGATGTCTTTCCGCTCCTGATCAGCGACCGCCGACTCGCTTTCGAAGTCTCAGTCATCAATACGCTCGCGCATCGGCTCACGCGCATGCTCGATGTCACGCGATCCGCTCAAGGATCGCGTACATCTTTCCATGCCCGCAGTCGCCGGACTGACGATCGTCGGCATTTTGTCCGCTGTGTCCCGGCGGCTTGGCCGGCGTCCTTCCGCCGTGACCGAGAAGCCGCGGGGTGCGTGAGTGAACCAGCCCACTCCGGCGGCCGAGCGCGCCTCCCGCAGCTCGTTTTATACGGGCATGCGCATTCTGCCGCGCGCGCAGCGCGAGGCGATGTTCGAGATCTACTCGTTCTGCCGCGCCGTTGACGACATTGCCGACGATCCCGGACCGCGCGAGCCGCGCCGCGAGCAACTGGCACGCTGGCGCTCCGACATTGATGCGGTTTATCGCGAGGCGCCGCCGCCGCAGCTTGGCGGATTGGCGCAAGCGGTGCGCACGTTCGATCTGCAACGCGAGGATTTCATCGCCATCATCGATGGCATGGAAATGGATGTCGTAGCCGACATCCGCGCACCCGATCGCGCCACGCTCGATCTCTATTGCGACCGCGTCGCCTGCGCCGTCGGTCGTCTGTCGGTGCGGGTATTCGGCATGGACCGCGACGCCGGTCTTGCGCTCGCTCATCACCTGGGCCGCGCGCTCCAGCTCACCAACATTTTGCGCGACCTCGACGAAGATGCTTCGCTTGGCCGGCTTTATTTGCCGCGCGAGGCTCTGCACGCAGCCGGCATTGAAGCGACGGACCCAGCCACGGTCCTCGCGCATCCTGCGGTCGGCGAGATTTGCGCGACCGTCGTCGCGCTGGCAAAAACCGAGTTTGCCGCTGCCGACGCGATCATGAAGAAAACTCCGCGCCGCGTCGTGCGGGCGCCGCGGATCATGGGCGAGGCCTATTGGCTTATTCTTCAATCGCTGATTGCGCGTGGCTTCGCGCCGCCGCGCGCGCCGATTCGCCTGCCGCGCGCAAAGCTCCTGTTTATCGTGTTGCGAAATCTCGTGTGATCGGATGAGCGGAACGATCCACATTATCGGCGCCGGCCTTGCCGGCCTGTCCGCCGCTGTGCGGCTCACATCGCTCGGCAAACCGGTCGTCATACACGAAGCCACCGCCGTCGCTGGCGGCCGTTGCCGCTCCTATCACGACGCTTCGGTCGGCATGACGATCGACAACGGCAACCATCTCCTGCTTTCCGGTAATCACGCCGCACTCGACTATCTGCACAACATCGGCGCCGCCGATCGGCTCATCGGTCCGCGGAAGCCGGAATTCTCTTTTGTCGATCTCCTGAGCGGTGAACGCTGGACGCTTCGCTTCAACGACGGCCCGGTGCCGTTCTGGATTTTCGATCCTCGCCGGCGGGTGCCGGGGACAAGCCCGCTCGATTATCTGCCGCTCGCGCGCCTCCTCTGGGCGCCCGCGGGCAAGACGGTTGGCGAGGTCATCACCTGCAAGGGAACGCTCTATGAGCGTTTGGTCGAGCCGCTCATTGTCGCGGCGCTGAACATCGATGCGCCTCTGGGAGCCGCGCGGCTGGCGGGCGCCATCGTTCGCGAGACGCTCGCCGTCGGCGGCCGGGCTTGCCGGCCGCTCATTGCACGCGAGGGATTGGGCGCGACCCTGATCGAGCCGGCGCTGGCTTTGTTGCAGCAGCGCGGGACCACTGTGCGCTTCGAACATCAATTGCGCGCCGTGCAGTTTTCCGCGGAGCGGGTCGAGGCGCTGGATTTCGGCGGCGAGACCGTTGCGCTCAATGCCGACGACGCGGTCGTGCTTGCAGTTCCGCCCTATGCGGCTGCATCGCTGATAAGCGGGCTCCAAGCGCCAAATGAATTCTGCGCGATCGTCAACGGACACTTCCGTATCGAACCGCCGGCGGATCAGCCGCCGATCCTCGGCGTGCTCAACGCCACCGTGCAGTGGATTTTCTCCTTTCCCGGTCGGGTCTCGGTCACCATCAGCGCCGGCGACCGGCTGATCGATACACAACGCGAGGAATTGGCGAAGCGGCTGTGGGATGAGGTCGCGCGCGTGACCGGCTTGCCGGCCGCATTGCCGCCGTGGCAGATCGTGCGCGAGCGGCGCGCAACGTTCGCCGCGACGCCGGCGCAGGACGCCAAGCGGCCCGGTACCATTACCCAATGGCGCAATCTGGCTCTCGCCGGCGATTGGACAGATACCGGCCTGCCCGCTACCATTGAAGGTGCGATCCGATCCGGCAATCGCGCGGCGGACGTCATCGCAAAACCATCATGATCAACGACACGCTCGAACAACTTAAGCCAACAACGCGGCCGGTCGACGATGTGCTCGAACAGCACATCCAACAAGCGACCCAGGCGCTGTTGGCGCAGCAGCGTCCTGACGGCCATTGGGTATTCGAGCTTGAGGCCGACGCCACCATTCCCGCCGAGTATGTGCTGCTGCGACATTATCTTGGCGAGCCGGTCGATGCCGTGCTCGAAGCCAAGATCGCGGTCTATCTGCGTCGCATCCAGGGCGATCGTGGCGGCTGGCCGTTATTTCGCGACGGCGAACTCAACATCAGCGCAACCGTTAAAGCCTATTTCGCGCTGAAAATGATCGGCGACTCCGTCGACGCCGAGCACATGCGGCGCGCGCGCGAAGCGGTTCGCGCCCGCGGCGGCGCCGAACGTGTCAATGTATTCACCCGCATCATGCTGGCCCTGTTCGGCTTTATTTCCTGGCGCGCAGTGCCGGTAATGCCAGTCGAAATCATGCTCTTGCCGAAAGTGGTTTCCGTTTCATGTCGACAAGATTTCTTATTGGAGCCGGACCGTCATCGTCCCGTTGCTGGTGATGATGGCGAAGCAGGCGCGGGCGCGTAACGCCAAGGGCGTGCGCATCGACGAACTGTTCCTCGAACCGCCTGATCGCATGGGGCCGGCGCCGAAGGCGCCGCAGCAGAAGGCATCGTGGTTCTGGTTCTTCCACGGCGTCGACAACGTTCTGCGAGCGACCGAGCCGTACTTTCCTCACCGCACGCGGCAACGGGCAATCGACCGCGCCGTCGCCTGGGTCGGCGAACGGTTAAACGGTGAGGATGGCCTCGGCGCGATTTTCCCGGCCATGGCGAACAGCGTCATGATGTATGACGTGCTGGGCTATCCGGAGGATCACCCGCAACGCGCCATCGCACGCAAATCGATCGAGAAGCTTCTGGTGGTGCACGAGACCGAGGCCTACTGCCAGCCGTGTGTCTCGCCGATCTGGGACACCGGCCTCGTCTGTCACGCGCTCCTCGAAGTTGGCGGCGAACGCGTGGTCAACGACGTCAAACGCGGTCTCGATTGGCTCGTTCCGAAGCAGGTCCTCGACGTCCGCGGCGACTGGATCGCGCGGCGCGGCGACCTTCGTCCCGGCGGCTGGGCGTTCCAGTACGTCAATCCGCACTATCCCGACGTCGACGATACGGCCGTTGTCGCCATGGCGATGGATCGCCAGCAAAATCTTTCCGGGCGGAAGGATTTCGACACGAGTCTGGCGCGCGCCCGCGAATGGATTCTCGGTATGCAGAGCGAGAACGGCGCCTGGGGCGCGTTCGATGCCGACAACGAATATTACTATCTCAACAATATTCCGTTCGCCGATCACGGCGCCTTGCTCGATCCGCCGACCGAAGATGTTACCGCCCGCTGCCTGTCGATGCTCGCGCAGTTCGGCGAGACAATCGAAAGCAGCGTGGCCGTTGCCCGAGGCGTCGATTATCTGCGCAGGACGCAGCTGGCCGAAGGCAGCTGGTACGGCCGCTGGGGGTTGAACTACATCTACGGCACCTGGTCGGTGCTGTGCGCGCTTAATGTCGTCGGCCTCGATCGCGACGCGCCGGAAATGCGCAAGGCGGTCGGATTGGCTCACCGCGATCCAGAACGACGACGGCGGCTGGGGCGAGGATGGCTCAAGCTATAAGCTCGACTATCGCGGTTACGAGCCCGCGCCGTCGACGGCGTCACAGACGGCCTGGGCCGTTCTCGGACTGATTGCGGCCGGCGAGGTCGATCACCCGTCAGTGGCCCGCGGCATCAAATATTTGACTGATACGCAAGGCGCGGACGGCTTTTGGAACGAGCCGCGCTACACCGCGACCGGTTTCCCGCGGGTGTTTTATCTGCGCTACCATGGCTACTCGAAGTTCTTCCCGGTATGGGCGATGGCGCGCTATCGCAACCTCAAGCGCACCAACACCCGAGCGGTAGCCTACGGGATGTGAAGACCTAAGCCGCGCTCGCCGAGGTCTTCGCCGCTTTGGCCGCCTTCTCGCGGGCCTCGTTGGCGCGCATCTGCGACAGCGTGAGCTGCACCTGGCTGTCGAACACGTATTGCGCCGGCCGCTGGTTCGCCATCGGAATTTCCGGCGCCATCGGTCCTTCGGTTTTGACGCCGCGCCACGCGATCGCGAGCGCCTGCAGCGGATGCTTCATCATGGCGTCGGCCGCGGTCGGCTCGTAGCCGCAATGCGCCATGCAGTTCGCGCACTTCTCGTAGCGGCCGGTGCCGTAGGCGTCCCAGTCGGTGGTCTCCATCAATTCCGTAAACGTCTTGGCGTAACCTTCGCCGAGCAAATAGCACGGCTTCTGCCAGCCGAAGATGTTGCGCGTCGGCATGCCCCAAGGGGTGCAATGGAATTCCTGATTTCCGGCAAGAAAGTCGAGGAACATGCCGGAGTGGGTCAGGTTCCACTTCTTGCCCTTGCCGAGCGCGAAGACTTCCCGGAACAGCTCCTTGGTCTTGCGGCGGCCGAGGAAGTGCTCCTGATCGGGTGCCCGCTCATAGGCATAGCCGGGCGAAATCGAAACGCCGACGCCAAGCTGCTCGGTGAGGTCGAGAAACGCCGCGATGTCTTCAGCCGGATGGCCGTCGAAAACCGTGCAGTTGACGTTGACGGCGAAACCCTTGGCCTTCGCAGCCTTGATCGCTGACACCGCCTTCTCGAAGCCGCCATCCATGCACACCGACTTGTCGTGATGCTCTTTGATGCCGTCGAGATGCACGGAGAAGAACAGATAGGGCGACGGCTCAAACAAATGCAGCTTCTTTTCCAGGAGGAGCGCGTTCGTGCACAGCGAGACGAATTTCTTACGCGCGACGATACCTTTGACGATGTCGCCAATCTCCTTGTGGATCAGCGGTTCGCCACCCGGAATGGCGACCATCGGCGCGCCGCACTCATCAACCGCGTCGAGGCATTCCTGCACCGACAAGCGCTTGTTCAAGATAGCGTCGGGATAATCGATCTTGCCGCACCCGATGCAGGCAAGATTGCAACGGAACAATGGCTCCAGCATCAGCACGAGCGGGTAACGTTTGCGCCCGGCAAGCCGCTGGCGCAGGATGTATGAACCGACGGCTGCCGTCTGTCGTAGAGATACCGCCACTATCGTTTCCTTCTTGGCTGTTTAGTTCTTACTGTCCGCAGCGGAAACCGAAAGCTAAACCTTCGCTGCGGCGCGCTCCGCCGTCTTGCCGTCCGTCAATTCGGGTGGCAAACGAAACTCAATGGTTTCCTGCCGGCCGGTAAGCTCCGAAACCTCCACCGGCCCCAGCCGTCGCAGCGCGTCGATCACATCCTCAACCAATACCTCAGGCGCCGAAGCCCCCGCGGTGATGCCGACGGTCTCCGCGCCGTTGAACCATTCCGGCTCGACTTCGCTGCCGTCGGCGATCAGGTAACACGGGGTGCCGACTTCGTGACCAATCTCGCGCAGCCGGTTGGAGTTGGAACTATTCTTAGCGCCAACGACCAGAATAACGTCCACGAGCTTCGAGAGTTCGCGGACCGCGGTCTGGCGGTTCTGGGTGGCGTAGCAAATGTCGCGGGTCTCGGGGCCGACAATGTCGGTGAATCGGCGATGCAGCGCCGCGATGATGCCGCGGGTATCGTCGACGCTGAGAGTCGTTTGCGTGACGTAGGCGACCGGCGTGTCGTCCGGAATGCCGAGCGAAGCGACGTCGTTCTCGGTCTGCACCAACGTGACCGGCTCGGAGATTTGTCCCATCGTGCCCTCGACCTCGGGATGCCCGGCATGGCCGATGAGAATAAGTCTGCGTCCCTGCGCGACGTAGCGCTTGCCCTGATTGTGCACCTTTGTGACCAGCGGACAGGTCGCGTTGAGGACCGGAAGCTCGCGGGCTGCCGCCTCCTCTTCGACACTTTTGGCGACACCGTGGGCGCTAAAGATCGTGACCGCATGCGGAGGAACTTCGGAGAGGTCCTCCACGAAATGCGCGCCTTTGGCCTTCAGGCTTTCCACAACGTGCTTGTTGTGAACGATTTCGTGCCGCACATAGACTGGAGGGCCGTACTTCTGCAGAGCGCGCTCGACAATCTCTATCGCGCGGACCACACCGGCGCAAAAACCGCGGGGCTGAGCGAGAATAACCTTCATTAATAACCTCCCGGCCGATGCCGGACTGCGGCCATGCGCCGCAAGAGCACGGCCAGGCCGCCTA
Organism: uncultured Alphaproteobacteria bacterium; assembly: GCA_963831165.1. Classification (GTDB taxonomy): domain Bacteria; phylum Pseudomonadota; class Alphaproteobacteria; order Rhizobiales; family Xanthobacteraceae; genus BOG-931. The sequence continues at coordinate 205,248 of CAWHPC010000018.1, read as the reverse complement.
CCGTGCTCCACGTCCACTACTTTGGCCACAACGCCGTGACAACCAATTTGGCCACGATGCCGTGACTATCAAGCCCAGGGTTAACCGGCGCCGACCGCACAACCACAAGGTTCCGTTGGCAACCATTGAGCACAAATATGCTTGTTGTCCAGTGCGCTATGCCCGAGAGAGTGCGCGGCAGCAACGCTCCGCGGACGCCTGCGCCACTGGTCCGAGATTAGGAAAATATCCATGATTTCACTTTTGCGCCGTTTCGGGGCATCTAAGGCCGCTGCTGGTGGCCAGGGGGATTCGAGAACCCGCAGTGCCGCGCCGTTTTCCGCGGTGCGCCGGTCATATAAGTCGGCAGACATAAAGCGAGTGCCACCGTTTCACCGTTCTTTTGACGCCTCAACCGCCGGTTTGCTCCACCCACATCTGCATCCCATGAAGACGATCACTACTTTTGTCATCCGCGCCATTGCGTTGTGCATTCATTACCCGCGGTGGGTTATCGCCGCGGCGATCGCAATCGCGATCGTCTCGACCTGGTACGCTGCTACCCATTTTTCGATGACGACCGACATTAATCAACTCCTGTCTAGCAACAGTCCGGGGCGACAACGAGAATTGGCGTTCGAAAAGGCCTTTCCCCAGTTCGACACGATCATCGCAGTCGTTGACGCGCCGACGCTGGAGATGGTTCAGGCGGCCACGAGCGCGCTGGCGGCACAGTTGTCGCAGCAGAAAAACCTGTTCCGTTCCATTGAAGAGCCGCAGGGCGGTGCCTTCTTAGCGCAGAATGGTCTCTTGTTCGTGCCGACCGAGCAGCTTGGGCAGCAGACGCAAATGCTGACGCAGGCTCAGCGGCTCATCCAGGTGCTGGCGGCCGACCCAAGCTTCCGCGGCGCTCTCCGCGCACTGCAGTTTGGGCTCCTTGGCGTGCAAAGCGGCAAGCTCAAGCTTGACGAGATGCAGTGGCCGTTAACGCTGGCGTCCAACGCGATCGACGAAGTGAATGCCGGCAAGGCCGCAACCTTTTCCTGGCTCACGCTGGTGCAGGGTCATCAATCCAAGGCCAGCGAGCTGTTGCGGTTTCTGAAAATCCAGGCCGTGCTGGACTATTCGGAGCTCGAGCCCGGCCTTAAAGCGAGCGACGCGATCCGCAAGGCCGCGGCAGACCTCAAGCTCGACTCCGCCTATCAGGCGCGGCTGCGTCTGACTGGCCCGGTGCCGATGAATGATGACGAGTTCGCCACGATCAAGGAAAACGCTGCGCTAAACGCTACCCTGACCATCGCGGTCGTGCTGTTCATCCTGTGGCTGGCGCTGCGCTGGTGGCGCATCATTTTCGCGGTGTTCGTCAGCCTAGCCGTCGGCCTTTCAGTCACCGCCGCGCTCGGCATGCTGATGGTGGGTTCGCTCAATTTGATATCGGTGTATTTCGCCGTACTGTTCGTCGGCCTCGGCGTGGACTTCGGCATTCAGTTCAGCGTTCGCTATCGGGCCGAGCGCCACGAAGTCGACGGCCTGCACGAAGCGCTGCTGCATGCCGGCAGCCGCGCCGGCGCGCCGCTGACGCTCGCGGCGCTTGCCACGGCGGCAGGTTTTCTTGCGTTTCTGCCTACGGCTTACAGAGGGCTGTCCGAACTCGGCTTGATCGCCGGCTTCGGCATGCTGATCGCATTTTTCACCAGCATTACGTTGCTGCCGGCGCTGCTGAGCCGACTCAAGCCTCGCGGCGAGCCGCGTCCGCTCGGTTATGCCTTTCTTGGCCCGGTGGACGACTTCCTCGAACGTCACCGCACCCCCATCCTGATCGCGACGGTGCTGATCATTCTCGGCGCGTCGCCGTTGCTTTACTGGCTGCGCTTCGATTTCAATCCGATGAACTTGCGCAATCCCAACGTTGAGTCGGTGGCCACCTACATTGAGCTCGAGAAGGAAGGCAACGGCGGTTCCAACAATATTGCGGCGCTGGAACCGTCACTGACGGTGGCGGACGAGGTAGCGGCAAAGCTCAGAGCGCTTCCTCAAGTTGCGCGCGCGACGACGCTTTCAACGTTTATTCCGGAACAGCAAGATCAAAAGCTACCGTTGATCGAAGCAGCGGCGACCGCACTTGATCCCGCGCTCAATCCGGCCAAGATGGCCAAGCCGCCGACGGATGCGGATACCATCGCGGCCATCAATTCGACGGTTGACGCGCTCAACAAGCTTGCTGCCGCCGCGCCCGGTGCGGGCGCCGACGCGGCACACCATTTGTCCGCCGGGCTGGTTACGCTCGCCAAGGCCGATCCCTCGGCACGCCAGCGCGCCGAAACGGCGTTCGCCCAGCCGCTGCAGACCGCACTTGACGATCTACGCAACCTGCTCAAGGCGCATCAGGTTACCCGCGACAATCTTCCACACGATCTCGTCGATCAATGGATTACGCCTGACGGTCGCGCCCGTCTCCAGGTCACGCCAAGCGGCGATGCAAACGACAACACGATCTTGCGGACCTTTGCGCATGACGTGCAAATGATCGAACCCAACGCCACAGAAGGTCCGATTTCGATCCTGGAGGCCAGGCGCACGATCATTGCCGCGTTCCTCGAGGCCGGCGCATTCGCTCTGCTGTCGATTGCGGTTCTATTGTGGATCACACTGCGGCGGGTCGGTGACGTGATGCTGACGCTCATTCCGTTAATGGTCGCCGGCGTCGTCACGCTGGAAATCTGCGTCGTGATCGACATGCCGCTCAACTTCGCCAACATCATCGCGCTGCCGCTGCTGCTTGGCGTCGGCGTGGCATTCAAGATTTATTACATCATGGCCTGGCGCGAGGGGCAGACCAAACTGTTGCAGTCGGTGCTTACCAGGGCTGTGACTTTGAGCGCCTGTGCGACTGCGACGGCGTTCGGGAGCCTCTATTTTTCGTCGGATCCCGGGACGTCCAGCATGGGCAAACTGCTCGCGATCTCGCTGCTGACGACAATGACGGCGGCGGCGTTGTTCCAGCCGATATTGATGGGCAAGCCGCGCGAAGAGGAGGTGGTGGCGCACGCACGCCGCAAGAGCCTTGGCGTCACCGATTAAGCGGTCAGCGTCGCAGTTCCGGCTTCTGCATTGTCTGCGGTTTGCGCGCGAGCGTTGGATTGAAGCGGGGGTCAATCTCGTTGAATGCGGAATCGGGTAAACGCGTCCAGATCCGATCTTGGCCAAACAGCGAAATGCCGAGATAACCGCGCACCACGAGCGTCTGACCGTCCGGTTTGAGCGTCATCACCGCGCTGTATACATTGCCGTTACGCGGATCCAGAATCGTGCCGTCCTTGTAGGTTAAACCATCCCGCTTCATCCCGCGGACGATATCGAGACCGAGCCATGGCTTGTCGCGGCGATCGTCTTTGCACTTGTCGCAGGTGATGTTGGGACTTTCGCCGGGCTTTAAGTACATCCGCACGATCATCCCATCAAAGATGCCGTCGTGGTCGCGGAACAGAAACCAGCCGTTCGGTTGGCCGGTTTCCGGATCGGTCGCTTGCCAAAGTCCGACGGCCGTCAATTCGACGCTGCGTGCGTCACCAGCGGTGAAAAGCGACATGAGCGCGACCGCAACCAACAGGTGTCTTGCGAGCATCTTGCCTTCTCCAGAGACTTAATCGTCCGAATTCTGATCAAATCCGTCAAGCCACTCACCGCGCGGCGGTCATATGAGCCATGCCGACACGGCAAAAACCTGTCGGAATGTGCGTGCTTTTGCGGCTAATCCAAGCGCTTCGGTTGGCCGATTTTTCCGCTTGAACGCGGCGTAATCCTCACTAATCGTAGCGTTGGCCAGGGACTAGAATTCGCCCGGACGGTCGCGACGCGTCATCCGGAAACCAAAAAGTTGACAAGGGAAAAACGTGACCATGGCGAACAAGATTATCATTAGCTGCGCACTTACCGGCTCGATCCATACTCCGACGATGTCGGACGCGCTGCCGATCACGCCCGATCAGATCGCGACGCAGGCGATCGATGCCGCCAAGGCCGGCGCCGCGATCCTGCATCTGCACGCCCGCGATCCGAAGGACGGGCGCCCGTCGCCGGACCCGAACGTATTCATGCAGTTCTTGCCGCGCATCAAGCAAGCAACTGACGCCGTGGTCAACATCACCACGGGAGGCGCCGTCACCATGACGGTCGAGCAGCGCATGTCCGCGGCAATGCAATTGTCGCCGGAAATGTGTTCGCTGAACATGGGATCGATGAACTTCGCGCTCTATCCGATGGCGCGACGCTACAAGAACTGGAAGTACGACTGGGAGGAGGGCTATTTGCTCAACTCAGACGCTTACATCTTCCCGAACACGTTTCGCGACATCGAAAAGATCTACAAAGCGCTCGGCGAAGGCCACGGCGTGAAGTTCGAGCACGAATGCTATGACACCGGTCACCTTTACAACCTCGCCCATTGCATCGACCGCGGCCTGTTCAAGCCGCCGGTTTTCTTGCAGCTCATCTTCGGTATTCTGGGCGGCATCGGTCCGGATCTCGACAATCTGGTCTTTATGAAGCGCACGGCCGACCGTTTGTTTGGCGATCAATATCTGTGGTCGGTGCTGGCCGGCGGCCGTCACCAAATGAATTTTTGCACCAATGCCGCCATGATGGGCGGGAACGTCCGCGTTGGGCTTGAGGATTCGCTATACATCGGCCCCGGCAAGCTCGCGAAGAGCAATGCCGAGCAAGTGACAAAAATCCGCCGCATCGTCGAGGATCTCGGCTACGAGATCGCGACGCCGGCGGAGGCGCGCGCGACACTGGGGCTCAAGGGTGCCGATCGCGTCAAGTTTTAGCCGAGCCGGCGGCCTTGACCCTGCGGGCGCCGCGACGCTACATCCGGGGCACTGGAACGGGCGGTTAGCTCAGCGGGAGAGCACATCCTTGACATGGATGGGGTCGCAGGTTCGATCCCTGCACCGCCCACCAGCCTTCACTCGCGAAGCGAGATAGGCTCCGAAGCTTGGAAGCCGCGGCGTCGGCGTCTGTGAACTTAGGCTTCAGCGAACCAGCCCGCGAAAGCCGTCACGCCCCTTCCGCCTTTTTGCGCTTGTCGCAGGCGCTCCAATATTGCGGCCACTTCATGCCGGCCGGGATCTTTCCGGCGGCCTTGTCGGCTTTCCATTCGGCGCCGCAGGCGCGCTCGCGGGCGATCATCGCCGCGCGGCCCGGTGACATCGGCTTTTTCTCAGTCGTTGTGGTCGTTGCCGGTGGCGGTGTCGTCGCAGCAGGCTTCGCCGGCGGCACGGCGGGCTTTTCGGCTGCCGGCGGCGGGGTAGGTGCGGGTTTTGCTTCCGGAGCCGGAGCACCTCCCTCCGACATGCACTGCTTGCTGAAATCGCGATATTTCATGCCGGCGGTCTGGTTCGCCGCTTTCATTTCCTTCCATTGAGCGGCGCACTCTTTCATGGTTTTGGCTTGCGCGGGCGCGGATACGGCGGCCAGGCTTGCGAGAAAAACTCCCGACGCAATCAAGACTGCGGTTCTCATGACGGCAATTCTCCCATTTCGAGATTGTGAATAACGTCGTACCGGGCAGGGCGCGTGCAGGTCAGACTAGCTACCGGTCGCGTCCGACAGACACTTTTTGCTGAAGCTCGTCTTCGCGGCGCCATGCAGGTTTTGGGCGGCGGCCTGATCGTTGCAGCATTTTTTCGCAAAGCTCGTCAGCGCCGCGCCGTGCAAGCTTTTGGCGCCTGCCTGCATCTTGCAGCTGTCGTCCGCCAAGGCAGCGGTGGCGACGCAGAAGACTGAAGCAAGAACGATAGCGATGGTCTTCATTTGCTCCTCCCAATCAGAGCTCGAGAAATCAATGCGATGCCGCCGAGGTCCCCGATTACGCGGCGGGCTTCAGTATTCCGTTCGGGGACGCCTTGTCCACGATGTCGGGCAGATATTGCGCCAGAACCTTCAGCGTCTGGTCAACCGGCAGTCCGAGATGGCGCGCGAATTCCTGCACCTGCGAGTTGCCGAGAACCGCCTTCAGCTGATCTTCGGTAACCGGCAGATTGGCGCCCGGACCAAGCCATGATTGGACCTGGGTGTTGAGGCCGCCGTTTTGCAGGGCGGTGACGAGGCCGTTGAGGTCGTGGTATTGCGTCTTGGCCAGCACGCCGTTGACGAGTGTCGGTAGAGCCGCGGCCTCCACCTGACCCAACGCGCCTTTGAGCATGTCGCCAAGACCTAAATTGTCCAACAGGCCCATATCTTTCTCCTCTTTTTTGCGCTCCCGCGGGAGAGAGTGTTAGGCAACGCTATGTGCAAGTCATGTCAAATCCAAGACCGGAAGCTTAGTCGAACATCGATGCCCGCACCAGAGGCAAGCACGATCGAAACTGGCACCGGTCTTAGAGAACTTTCCTAAAATGATCCATCAGGGTGCTTTGCGAGCGCGCAGGCCGAAAGTTGCGATCGCCGCCAGCGCGAGTGAAATCAGCACATTGTAACCGGCGAGCGAGATGCCGAACAGGCGCCACGCCGCCTCATCGCAGCGCACGATCTGGACCGATTGCAATTGATCGAGCAATGACCCTTGCTTCGTGAAATCGGTCACCGGTCCCGAGCAGTCGGTGGGTCCCAGCCAAAGGCGCCATTCCACGCCGGCGTGATAGGCGCCGAGCGCGGCGCTGCAGAGCGCCGCGACGATGATTGCCAGAAAGGCAACGGCCATCAGCTTGCGCGGCGCCCTCGTAAGGGCCGCGATCGCCGCCAAAAGCGAAAGCGGCACTATGACATAGTAGGGAATGCGTTCTTCGAGGCAGAGCGGACAGGGCGGTAACTTCACCACGAGCTGAAAGTACCAAGCGCCCAGGATGGTCGCGCCGCTGAGTACAAAGACCGCAAACGCCGCGGCTGCAGCCTGGTCTCGGCGAAGCCGATTGATCCAGGTATCCCTCATCCCCGACCTCGCTGCCGCGCCATCGCGGTGCGCAGCAATTTGCTGATCCTGAAGGCTGTTGCAAGTCCGCCGCATTGCTTGTCGGCAGTCGCCGCCGCGTACCGATTTTCTTTTTGCCGAGAGCGGATGCCGGCGATATAGATGGCGGCCTGGAGCGTGATCCGGAAAAGCGGCAGCTGGTTTTCCGATAAGATCATGCGCCACTAAAATAGCCCGTGTGGCGGAACTGGTAGACGCGCACGACTCAAAATCGTGTTCCGCAAGGAGTGGGGGTTCGATTCCCTCCACGGGCACCAAAATGCTGCGGCGGTACTTTCATATGCGACATCGGCGAATGGCCGTGGCCTTCGTTGATGCTCGCAGATGCTTCGACCGCGAATAGCCGACCACAGGATGGCGTTGACGCCTCCCGGCTGGCGACGACCGGGGGCTGAGCAGACTTAGGGGCGCGTTGGCGATGTCATCCGTGAGAACGCGGCCGTGCGAAGCAGGCATTATTCAATCAACGTCTCCGGCAGCAAGCATCCCCGCCGGTGCCAAACTCTGGGTGCTCGTCGCAGCGGTTCTTGCGTCCGGTATCGCCAACATCGACGAAGCCATTGTCAACGTGGCCTTGCCGGTGATTGAGAGCGATCTTGCCACCTCGGCCGTCGTCGTTCAGTGGCTCGTCAACGCCTACACGCTGTGTCTCTCGGCGTTCCTCCTGGTCGGCGGCGCAGCCGGCGACCAGTTCGGTCGGCGCCGGCTTTTCATTGTCGGGCTCGTCATCTTTGCGTTGGCGTCGCTGTGGTGCGGGACAGCCCCCAGTCTGACGCAATTGATTTCAGCGCGCGCAGTTCAAGGTGCCGGTGCCGCTCTCCTCGTTCCTTGCTCTCTTGCGCTTATTGGCGCGACTTTCGACGAAGCCGAGCGGGGGAAGGCGATCGGTACGTGGGCCGGTGCGTCGGCAGTGGCGACCGCGATTGCTCCGTTGCTGGGCGGATGGATCGTGGACCATTTCAGTTGGCGCTGGATTTTTCTCATCAATCCCCTCATCGCCCTTCCGACTCTCTGGATCGCCTACTATCGCGTGCCGGAAAGTCGCGATCCCGATGCAAAGCCCGGGCTCGACTGGCTTGGAGCTATTCTTGTGCTGTCGGGTTTAGCGGGCGTCGCTTACGGTCTGATTGCTTCGCCGATTTCCGGCTGGCGTGATCCAACCGTGCTCGTCTCGCTGATTGGAGGATTGGTGCTGCTTGTTGCATTCGTGTATGTGGAACGTCGAGCCCGTGCCCCGATGTTGCCGCTCAGCCTGTTTGCGTCGCGTACCTTCAGCGCGGTTAATCTGCTGACTCTGCTGCTTTATGCCGCTCTGAGCGGCATGTTTTTCTTTCTGCCGTTTGCACTGATTCAAGTGCATGGTTATCCCGCCACGCTCGCTGGCGCAGCCTTCCTGCCATTCACGATCATCATGGCCGGCCTGTCGCGCTCGGCGGGCGGATTGCTCGATCGATTTGGTCCCCGATTGCCCCTTGTAGTTGGACCGGCGATCGCTGCCGTTGGCATCGGGTTGATTGGGATAACGATCCCAAACGGAACGTATTGGCAGTTCCTCGTTTGCATCGCGGTTCTCGGGTTCGGCATGGTTATTGCCGTTGCCCCATTGACGACCACGGTGATCAATGCGGTACCGGCGCACGAGACCGGCGTCGCCTCCGGGATCAACAATGCGGTTGCGTCTGTTGCGAATCTTCTGGCAGTCGCCGTCCTTGGCGCCGTCGCGGTATCTATTCTCGACCAGACTCTTACCCAGCATTTGCAGAGCGAGGTTCTCTCTGACGGTGTGAAACAGGCTATAGAAGCAGCGCGTGGGCAGTTGGTGATTCAACCGACGCTCGCGAACACTCAAGGCGCCGACCGGGCGGTAGCAGAACAGATCCTCAGAGGATCGCTTGCCGAGAGCATCCGGTCGGTCATGTTGATAGCGGCCATCGTCGCATTAGGTGGGGCGGTTGCAGGTACTCTTATTCCCCGATCGACCCGAGGTCCCCGCCAAAGTCACCCATAATCGCGACCGGGCAGCAATCGCTTCCGATCAAATGAAATTTTCGCACTACTCCCAACCGCTGGACGGTTCAACCCGTAATTTTCGCCGCGCCGTACGCTACTGCGCCTTGGCAAGCTCCGGATGCGCCCGCAGCCGTGCGGTGTTCAGAGTGTGGACGACGAAGCTGACGATGGCGCCGGCGGCGAACGGAAGCGCTGACCAGACATAGAGCTTCTCGACCGCCAGGCCGACGAACAGCGCGCCAAGGAGCGGACCGATGATCGAGCCGAGCCGGCCAAGGCCAAGCTCCCATCCGGAGCCGCTGGCGCGCAGCGACGTCGGGTAGATCAGCGCGCCGGCAACGTTCAGACCGGCCTGGATGCCGAGAACCAGGAAGCCGCCGAGGAACGTCGCCGCGAGCAGCGCCGCATTCGAGGTCAGGCCGGCATAGCCGATCGAAGCGACCACAGGCACCGTGAGCACGAATAGAATCGCAAGGGCGTAGAAGCGACTGCGCTGCAGCCACCAGCACAGCACCAGCGCGCCGACCGTGCCGCCAACTTGAAATGTTGCCCCGGCCAGCGCCGACATCGATTGCGACACATGCGCGGCCGACAACAGCGTCGGCGTCCAGCTGATGAGAAAGAAGAAGCCCATCAGGTTGAGCGAAAACAGCAGCCAGACCAGCGGCGTGATCAGCCATAGTCCATTGCGGAAAAGATAAATCGGATTGGACTGCGGCACCTGATGCTCGTCCTCAATGACAAAACGGGCATTAGGCGGCACCGTTACGTCGGGACGAATCGTCGCGAGCAATCGCACCATTCGCGGCCGCTGGTTTTCGTGCAACGCCATATATTTGATCGATTCGGGAAGTCCGAAGACCGCCGCAAGCGCAAACACTAGCGGGGCGATGCCGCCGATCTGAAACAGGATCTGCCAGCCGTAGTGCGGAACAAGCGCTGCGCTGGCGAACCCGGCAAAAGCGCCGCCCATCGGCACGCAGCCGACCGCGATGATCGCAAGCGTCGCCCGCAATCGCCGCGGCGACGATTCGGCGTTGATAGCGACCAGGTTAGGAATAACTCCGCCGATGCCGAAGCCGGCGAAGAAACGCAGCCAGAATAGCTGGGTGAGGTCGGTCGAATAGGCTGCCGCAAAGGTCAGGACACCGAACACAACGTTCGAGATGATCAGAGCGGTCTTGCGGCCGTAGCGGTCGCCGACGAAGCCCATCAGCTGGGAGCCGAACAGCACGCCGATGTTGCTCGCCGTCAGCACCGGTCCGAGCGCGTGCCGCGGGATGCCCCACGACTCGACGAGATGCGGCGCGGCGAACGCTATGGCGCCGATGTCATAGCCGTCGATGATCCCGATCAGGATCGTCCACATCAGCATCTTGATCTGGAAGGCGCTGAGGCCGCGCTCGTCCAAGAGACGCGAAACCTGAATTTCCGCCTCGCCGGTCATCTCGTCCCCTCGCGGATTATTGCAATGCTTGTTGGTTCACGGGTCGGCGAGTTGGGCACTCGCGCCGGAAGGGTAGGGGAGTGTCGGCGGGAAGGAAAGCGGCATTCGGGCGCACTTTCGCAGTGCTGGCTGTGAGCGAGGCTTCCGACGAAGCGAACGTTCCTGGCGCTCTATTCGGCGGCGGCGGCAGACTGTCGGCCGCGCCGCGGTATCGCGTTCATCGACGCCGCCCGATTCTTCATATTGGCGTAGACGCGGCGCAGGCAGCGTTTGAGCACCGCGAGTTCCTCGGGCCGAAGCCCGCCAATCGCCGCTGCTTCATACTCGCGGGCGATCGGGATCAGGCGGGCGACCTGTGTGTTGCCTTTCGCGGTGAGCCGGACGATGACTTCGCGCGTGCTGCTCGCCGAGCGCGTGCGCGACACCACGCCCATGCGCACCAGCCGCGTTACGATCCGCGACAACGTCGACACCTCGATGCTGGTCAAGTCGGCGAGATCGATCTGGCGCAGGCTGCCCTTGCTCGCCAACGCCGCCACGACGCGCCACATCGGGATGCTCAGGCGGTAGGGCGCGAGAGCCTCGCTGCCGTATTGGTCGGCGATGATAGTGCCGACGCGATTGACGAGGTACGGCAGATAGTCGTCGAGATCGAGCTTGGCGGAGTTCTTCACGGCGTTTGTCTTTCTCGACGGAGCGGCTTTCGTCTGACCCGACTCCCTTTTCCCAGCCAAATGAGTTCTGGGCAGCGGGGATTATAGAGCTTGATTATTGCATTTACAACAGATGCAACGTCAACTATTATGCCGCGGTCTTGCGTAGCCTGCTGCCAGCCTCCAGGGAGGGAAACATGGATTTTGGCTACTTCACGCTGAGCGACAATCACTACGAAAATAATCCGCGCTCCTCGAACCAGTTCGTCGCCGACATTACCGCCGAGGCGCTCTACGCCGACAAGCTTGGCATGCATTCGGCCTGGATCGGCGAGCATCACTTCAATTCGCTCGGCGTATTGTCGTGCCCGGACATCGTGCTCGCCTACGTTGCCGCGAACACGACCCGCATCCGGCTCGCGCCGGCGGTGACGGTGCTGCCGCTGCATCATCCCATTCGCGTCGCCGAGCAGTGGGCGACGCTCGACCTTCTCTCCGGCGGCCGGGTCGATTTTGCCTGCGGGCGCGGTTACGACCAGCGTGAATATTTGCCCTTTCACGTCTCGTTCGCCGACAATCAGGGAATCTTCGAAGAGGGGCTTGAGTTGGTGCGCGAGCTCTGGTCGGCCGATGGCCGCATCTCCCACCACGGCAAACACTATTCCTTCGACGACGTGCGGATCACGCCGAAGCCGGTCCAGCAGCCGATTCCGACTTATGTCGGCTCGTTCTCCAAACCCTCGATCGAGCTGGCGGCGCGGTTGGGTTGCGGACTGATCGTGGCGCCGTTTGCCGCAGCACTCAGCTTCGGCGGGCTCAAACAGGTCGCGGACCTCTATCACGAATCCTGCGCGCGGCATGGCAAGAAGCCCGGCCGGCTGATGTGCAGCTATTTCACGCATTTTGCCGATAACAAAGCGCAGGAAGACGCGCAGCGCGCCCGCCAGGTCCGCTACTACAAAGAATGCGTGATCCCGGCGTTCCCGGGCGATCCGAAAACCGCGCCGCCGAGTTATCGCTATTTCATCGACATGGTCGAGCGGCTGCAGAAGGTCCGGCCGGAGGATTTGACGGAAAACTCGGTTCTGCTCGGCTCTCCGGCGCGCATCATCGACACCCTGAAGAAGGTCGAAGCGGCCGGCTTTGTCGAGGTCATCCTCTATTTCAACGTTGGCCTGAAGCCGCATAATCAGGTCAAGGACGAGATGGCGCGGTTCATGGCTGAAGTGGCGCCGGTCTTTGCCGGCGCCAAAAAACACGCGGCATAGCTGCCGTCCTGCCGGGTTCGCCCGGCAGGATCAACATCGCGGCCGCGATAAGGCCGACGACAGAGGAAACGCCCGATGACGCTACAGCAGAATACCGACCGTATTCAGACTACCCATATCGGCAGCCTGCCACGGCCGCACCGTCTGCTTGACGCAATGAAGGCAAAATATTCCGGTCAGCCTTACGACCAGGCGGCCTTTGAGCAGGCACTGCGCACTGCTGTCGCCGACATCGTGCGCAAACAGGTTGATTGCGGCATCGACATCATCACCGACGGCGAATTGTCGAAGCCTGGCTTCTTTACCTACATCCGCGAAAGGCTCGAAGGCTTCGAATCGCGCCCGAGCATCAAGGTGAAGCTGTTCGAACAGGAGGTCGCCGCGTTTCCGGAATACTACGAACAGTATTTCAAGCTGGCGATGATGGGCGGCGCGGTCGTCTCGCTTGCGCCGGTCGTTTGCGTCGGGCCCGTAAAGTATCGCGGCCATAAGCTCGTACAGACCGACATCGCCAACGTAAAGGCGGCGGCCGCGGCAGCCGGCGTTCCCAACAAGCACGTCTTTCTGCCCGCGACGGCGCCGTCCGGCATCGGCATCAACGAGTATTACAAGTCATACGAGGAGTTCTTTCACGCGCTCGCCGCCGCGATGAGCGAAGAATACCACGCGATCTACAATGCCGGCATTCTGGTGCAGATCGACGATCCCTTTCTGCCGGACCTCTTTTACGAGCTTGGTCTCGATGACGAGGAGAAAAAACGCCGCGCCCAAATCTACGTCGATGCCACCAATTCGGCGCTCAAGGGCATTCCGCCCGAATGGGTCCGCTTCCACACCTGCTACGGCATCAACGAAGGTCCGCGCATCCACGAAGCCGCGCTCAGCGAGATCATCGACTACGTGCTGCAAATCAAGGCCGGCTCGTACAGCTTCGAGGCGGCTAATCCGCGCCACGAGCACGAGTATCATCTCTTCGAGCACGTGAAAGTGCCGAAGGATAAGGTTCTCGTTCCCGGCGTCGTCACCCACGCCAGCAATATTGTCGAGCATCCGGAACTGATCGCCGAGCGCATCATGCGCTTCGCCAAGCTGGTCGGCCGCGAGAACGTCATCGCAGGCGCCGATTGCGGCTTCTCATCGCAGGCCTTGTACAATACCGAAGTCCATCCGACGGTGATTTGGGAGAAGTTCAAAGCGATGCGCGAGGGCGCCGAAATCGCGACCCGGAAGCTTTGGGCCAAGCGGGGCGGCGCATCGCGGAAGAAGGCAAGCCGACCAGCGAAGAAGAAATCGGTCAAAGCACGGCGCGGCTCGGGACGGAGGAAACGATGAAGAGAACGCCTGGTAGCGGGGCTCGCGGCCGCGAGCATTGTGGTGGGGCAGGCCTGCGCCGCCGATGCCATCAAGATCGGTTTCGTCAATACGTTCAGCGGCCCGCCGGCGTCCATCGGCAACGACATGCGCGATGGGTTCAACCTTGGGATACAGAATCTCGGCGGGCAAATGGCGGGCCGTCCCGTCGAAGTCATCTACGAGGACGACACGTCAAAGCCGGAAGTCGGCAAGCAGAAAACCGACAAGCTGATCGAATCGGATCACGTTAACTTCCTCACAGGCTACGGCTTCTCCAATGTGCTGCTAGCCTCGCTGTTGCCTGCGGTAAACGCCAAGACCTTCATCATCAGCGCCAATGCCGGTCCCTCGCAGATCGCGGGCGAGCAGTGTTCGCCGTATTTCTTCTCGGTGTCCTGGCAGGGCGATCAGGCGGCGCAGGCGACCGGCGAGTATCTCAATCAGAACGGCGTCAAGACGCTGTTCATTATCGATCCCAACTATGCCGCCGGCAAAGACGTCGCCGCCGGCGTGAAAGCAAATTTCAAGGGTGAAATAGTCGGTGAAGAGTACACGGCGTGGCCCAGTCAGCTCGATTTCTCGGCAGAACTCACCAAGGCGCGCGCGGCAAAGCCGGACGCCATCTTCGCCTTTTTTCCGGGGGCCGCCGGCAACCAGTTTCTGACGCAATACGCACAAGCCGGGCTGAAGGGCCAAATCCCGCTCTACACCGCATACATGATCGACGCGCGGACGCTCGATCGAATGGGCGATGTCGCGCTGGGCGTGGCGACTGCCGGGCACTGGGCGATTGATCTACCCAATGAAGCAAACCGGAAATTCGTCGCGGACTTCCGCGCAGCCTACAAGCGCGATCCGGCCTTCTACGCCGCGCAGGCCTACGATGCGGCGAATTTCATCAATAGCGCCGTCGTTGCCGTCAAAGGCGATTTGTCAAATCAGGACGCGTTTGCGTGCCGCGATGGAAAAAGCCGACTATGCGTCGGTCCGCGGGCCGTATCGGTACGGCAACAACCACTTCCCCATTCAAAATTTCTATCTGCAAAAGGTGGTCAAGAAGCCCGACGGCGGTTACGAGATCGATACCGTGACGACGATCCTCAAGGATCATCAGGATCGCTATCACGACAAATGTCCGATGAAATAGCGGCGCAAGGGCGCAGGCTTCGGCCGGTCGCCATGGAATCACGTCGCGATCATCGCAACGTCACGCGCCAAACCGCGGCAGCGGCGGCATCAAAACGTCATGCGCACTGCTGCGGCCGCCATGTTGTAGCCGACGCCCGAACCGATCATGACCACGAGGTGGCCGCGTTTGATCTTGCCGAGCTCGATGGCGTCATCCAATGCCATCGGAATACAGGCGGAGCCGGTGTAGCCGTACTTCTCCATGATGGTGTGGCATTTCTCAACCGGGACGCCGCACCGTTCGGCCGCAATGGCGATCGAGTGTTTGTTGATCTGCGTGAACAGCAATTGATCGACGTCCTCGGGCGCGAAGCCGCCTTGCGCCGCGAGACGTTTGAACAGCGGCGGCCAGCCCTGTTCGTTGAGATTGGCCGGATAGTTGAGGAGCCGGCGCACTTTCGTGCGCCCGGATTCTACCGCGTCCACGCTCGCCGGTTCCGCCGTGCCGCCGGCAAATGTCCCCCAATACGTTGCGTACGAACCGTCGGCCTGAAACGCCGCGCCGATAAAACCGGGCGAGTCGCCGCCTTCCAGAACGGCGGCGCCCGCTCCATCGCCGTAGAAAAAGCAGGCCGGATCGTCCGGATCGGCGAGCTTGCGCATCAGATAAACGCCGATGACCAGGACCGTTTTCAAATCCGAATTGGTGGCGATCAGTCCGGAGGCGATGGCGAGGCAGGCCGGAAACGATGCGCACGCGCAACCAACATCGAACGTGCCGGAGTTCTTGGCGCCGATCTTGTGCTGGAGAACCACCGAAGTATCGGGCGTGATGTAGTCCGGCGAATCCGTGCCGAGAATGATCAGGCTCACGTCTTCCGGTTTGCGGCCGGCGCGTTTGAGCGCCTCTTTGGCCGCGGGCAGAGCGAGGTCCGAGGTGGCCCAGTCATCGGGCACGCAATAGCGCTGGAGAATGCCGGTCGCGGCCGCAAACTTTTCGATCAGGCTCGCATTGCCTCCGGCGGCAAGGCGGCTGGCCAGATGGGCGTTGGTGACCACGCGCTCGGGCAGGTAACGGGCGGTCGAGACGATTTGGGCGATGCGAGCCATCTACATCAAGCCCTTGCAACAACACTGTCGAGGCGGATCGTCGCGCCGACCCAATATTGCTGCCATATGATATGCGATCCGACCTTATGGATCGAGTTCGGTGTCCCAATAAAGATAGTCGAGCCAACTGTCGTGCAGGTAATTGGGCGGGAACAGCCGGCCGTTGCGGTGCAGGTGTTGCACCGACGGCTGGAACGGCCTCTGCGACGGCCACATCTTAGATTCGTCCGGCGTCAGACTGCCCTTCCTGAGATTGCAAGGCGAGCAGGCGGCGACCACGTTGATCCAGGTGGTGTGCCCGCCGCGCGAGCGGGGCAGCAGATGATCGAAGGTGAGATCGTCGCGCGCGCCGCAATACTGGCAGGAGAATCGGTCGCGCAGGAACACGTTGAACCGCGTGAACGCCGGATGCGTCGAAGGTTTTACGTAGGTCTTGAGCGACACTACGCTCGGCAGCTTCATTTCCAGGCTGGGGCTGCGGACGGCGCGGTCGTAGTTGGCGACGATATTCACCCGCTCGAGAAACACCGCCTTGATGGCGTCCTGCCAGGACCACAGCGACAGCGGGTAATAGCTTAGCGGACGAAAATCCGCATTGAGCACCAACGCCGGAAAGCCCGATGGCGATACGTGAGCGTTCAAGACGACATTCCTACCGACTCGCGTGCCGCACTGCGGCGTCGGCTACCAGTTTATAGGCAGGCATGACAGGATTGTGAAGCCCTTACTGAGGGTTAGAGAAATCAGCGTTTGCCGCTAAAGGCCCGCGCCAGGAATTCGCCGCCGTGACGGAGACCCTCCTGGTCGATGCCGTGGCCGACGCCCGCGGACACATGCCACTCCACCGGCACACCCATTGCCGCCAAAGCCTGTGTCCCTTGAAAGAGCGCTTGGACTGGAATGAGTTCGTCCTGGTCGCCGTGCACCAAAAGTACCGGCGGGCGCGATCTGATGTCGGCCGCAAGCGTTTCTGGATTGCCATCCGGCGGCAGCACCAGCAATCCCGAATAACCGACGATCACGGCCGGCGGCACGGCTCGCCGCAGACCCACATGCAGCGCCATCATCGTGCCCTGGCTGAAGCCGACGAGCGCAAGCGCTGACGGCGGCAATTGATGGCGGGCGAGTTCGGCGTCGAGGAAGCGCTCCAGCAACGGCGCCGCTTTGTTGGCGCCGACCCAGCGTTCGTTGGGATCGCGGAAAGTGAGTGCGAACCATTGCCTCCCGACCGGCGCCTGCCCGCAAGGCTCGGGCGCATGTGGCGAGACGAACGCGGCCTGTGGCAACAATTGTTGCCAGACACGGCCGAGCTCGATGAGATCGTTGCCGTCGGCGCCATAGCCGTGAAGAAACACGATCAGCTGTCGTGCACTCCCGGAGAGCGGTGAAAGCCGCGGACCATCGAGCTCAATGGCCATTCAAGTTCCTTTTTCAATCGCCTCCCCACTGCCGCGAACGATACGGCACAATGAGGATTTCCGCGCCAAGCACGCTTGCTTAGCCACGGGACCTGCGTGTGTCCATGTCAGAATGCGGTGTGAAAGCGGCCGGCGAAGACATTCACCGGTCCGCGATCGGTGTTGTAGGCGGGGTTGACGATGAACTGATAATCGAACGTCAGGTACGTAGAGGAGGAAATAGCGTAGCTGTAATAGGTCTCGATGATCTGCTCGAGACCGGGATGCGGGAGCATACCGTCGCCGACGAGGATGCCAAGGCCGCCGTCATTGAGGAAGGCGGCGTGCTCGGGCGAAATGCCATTGACGATGCCAGCTAGCCCGACCGTGTCGTTTGGGCGTCCCCATTGCTCGCCCTTCAGCGCGAGGCCGCCGGCAACGGTGCGATCGACATCGGTGTATTCATACGGCTCGATATTTCCGTCCGCCCAGCCCGCGCGCATAAAGACGCCGAGACTGGATGTAATTTCCTGCTCGAGATTCATGCTCACACCGCCGCGGCTGCGATATTCGCGAACGGCGGCGATATCGGCCGGGCCGCCGGTGACCGCAGCCAGTGCGATCGCATCCTCGAAGGTGCCCATGCGGCCGCGGCTGAGAAAGCCGGTGAATGCGATCTTGCCGGGATGTCCCCAGAAGGCGTAGCGCCGCTCGATTTCGCCGATCCACTGGAATTGCCCAAATGTCGGATCAAGTTCGGTGCTGTTGGGGACGATTGAGAGATCGAACAACCCGCCACGCAGCGTCCAGTTTCCCCGGTACCACTCGGCGGCCGCGCCATAAGTGTAGCCCCAGGCATCGGCCGCGTAATCGAATGTGCCGGCGTCGATCAGCGCCCAGTTCATGAAATCCTTGCGCGGATTCTGCGCATATTTGTTGGTATCGAACACGTCCGAAACCGAGAACTTGCCGATCGTGACGACCACCCGGTCGGCGGTCTGCGAGCCGGCGAACTGATTGAAGTCGGCATCCACCTTCTGGGTTTCGCCGCCAAGATCGATCGTCTGCCGGATGAAGGTCCGTTGAATGCGCGGGTAAGGGACCGAGGCGCCGATTTTGAATGCGGCCCCGCTCGGAAAGCCGGCGACCCCTTCGGTGTTGCTCAGCCCGAAACCCTGGTCGATCTCCGGATCGATCCAGAGCTCGGCGCCCTGCCACAGCTTGAACCCTGCAGCGAGCATGGCATCCCAAGTCTCGCGCCCTGCATTCGAAGCGAGGCTGTTCACGCCGCTATAGGGCGCACGGAACGGCGCGGCATATTGCTCGATGAAGGTGGTTTGTCCGTGCACGGCGAACCAGCCCATGTCGAGCGCGGCCGGTCCTTTGGCGAAAAGATCGGGATTGATGCCGTCGCTCCCAAGCCGGTAGTCGAGTCCCAGCCGCAAAGTTTGGACAGCGAGATCGGAATCGAAGCGCTGGGCTGCGTCCGCAAACGTGACGCCGTGCGATCCATAATCGGTGTAGAGATATTCGAGCCGCGCCACCCAGCTCGGCGTCAGCGCTAGTTCGACGCCGGCGCCGACCGCACCGCCCGCTCGCGGCACCATGAGCAGCGATTCCACCTCGCCCGGTTGCGCGGTGCCGCCGACCGGCACGCCGGCAAGTTGGGTGCGGGTGAATTGGTCGTAGCTCCAGGCGAAGCCGCCGGTTGCGTAGAAGAGCCAGTTACCGGGCGCGTAACCGATGCGGGCGCGCACCGTGCCGGACATTTGCACTTGCTCCTGATAGCTCGCCTGACCGATGAGCGCGGAGGAGATCGTCTGGCTGCCGCTAAGGACGGCGGGAAACGATACATCGGCCTCGGCGCCGAGGAGAAAGCGCGAGCCAAACATATAATTGTAGCCGGCCTGAAGCCCGAGAAGGTCGCTGCCGGTGCCTTTGAAGGCATTGTACATGTTGAAGAAATCGAGAGAGCCCGCAAGACTCGACGCGGCCGCCCCGTCTTGCGTTGCCGACCAATGCGAGCTGCCGCTGGCGTAGCCGAGATGAGAGCCGACGTAGAACCCAGTCCAGTCAAAGTTGGAGGCACCGCTGTACGGTATTGCCGGAGCCTTCGTCACTATAATGTCGTCGGCCGCGAGCGTGCGCTGCGCGGTCGCGAACACTACGACAATGGCCGCCCCCGCGACGAATTTGTTCACCCCAACCCCGCCTCGCGCCAAGGCCATTTTTAAGATTCATTGTGACATGCAGATTTTCGCAGCGACCTTTTCCCAACTCCCTTAGCCGAACTATCGGCTTGGCGCGAACGCGCTGGTGCGCCGGATCCGCCGAAAATGGCGAGACGTGTCGTATCCGCAACATCGCTGCTTAAGAGTGCGCGGTTCAGAACTGCGCGTGCACTCGGCCGGAAAAGATGTGGACCGGTCCGCGGTCGGCGTTATATCCGGGATCACCGACGAACTGATAATCGAAGGTGAGAGACGCCCACTTGTTGAGGCTATATGAGTAATAACTCTCTAGCACTTTCTCTGGCCGGTAGTTGAGCGCACCGTCGCCAATCAAAATGCCGAGGCCGCCGGCGGCGAAATAGGCGCGCGCCTCGGGCGAGAGCCCTTCCAACACTCCTCCGATCCCGATCGTATCGCTCGGGCGACCCCAGGAGGTCCCCTTGAGCACGGCACCGGCGGAAACGCTTTGGTCGCAATCGGTCCAGGCGATGATTTCATCGAGACCCGGGCTCCAAGTTGCGCGCGAGAACACGCCGAGATCGGCAGTGATCGCCTGCTCGAGATTGGCGTCGAAGCCGTAATTGGTCCGCATTTGGCGCACGAGCGTGATGTCTGGATAATTTGGCGTTGTGATCGGCTCAGCAAGGGCCGCAGTATAGCTGCCCATATTGGCGCGGTTGGCCCATGCCATGAGCCGCAACTTGCCGGGCTGTGAGGCGAGCGAATAGCGCAATTCGAGTTCGCCAATATACTCGCCATCCGGAAAATTCATGTCGAAATCGTCACTATTGGACACGACAGGAACCAGAAAGTAGCCGGCCCGAAAAGCCCAGAACTTCTGGTTCAGTTCGGCCATGGCTCCCCAGGTGTAGCTGATCTGGTCCATGGTCCAGTCGTAGGAGCCGCAGCAATCGATGTTCCAGTTGAAGAATTGCGTTCGCCCGTCGTGGGCATAAGCGTTGTTGTCGAAGAAGTCCGTCACCGAGAACCTGCCGGCGATAACGGTGATCCGCGAAACGTCCTTCGTCCCGGCGATTTGGTTGGGACCGTCCTCGATGGTCTCCTGTTCGCCGCCGAGGCCGAACGTCTGCTGCACATAGACGCGTGCCATGTCTATGCGCGGCATCGGGAAACTTGCCTTTTGCGCTTCAAAACTGGGGAAGGCCGCGATGCCGTGAGTGGTGCTGAGACCAGCGCCCTGGGCTAGTTCCGGGTTGATGTAGATTTCAGTGCCATCCCATGGGCGGTAGCCAAAAAACGCGGTGGCGCTCTCCGTATTCTTGGCTTGGCTGCCGCCGGACAGGCTGTTCGCCCCTTCATACGGTGAGTGGAAAGCCGGATAGCCCTGTTCGATGAACGTGAACTGCCCGTGGATATTCCAATTGCCGCGTGCGATCGGCCACGGATCGCTGCCGCGCGCCGTCATGTCGGCGTCCGATACGCCGAGCTTGTAGTTGAGCCCGACCCGCCACGTGTTTATGTCGAAGACTGAGTGGTAACCGGTGCCCGATGGAAAGACACCGGAAACGCTGCCGAAGCGGTCGTAGAGATATTCGATCCGAACCGTCCAATCCGGCGCAATTGCGACCTCGCCGCCGAGGCCGAGCGTCCAGCCGGTGCGCGTGAGGAGAATCAGGTCCTCATCGCCGGCGGCATTGGTCTCGCCGAAGCGCGCCTGCGACCAGGCAAATCCACCGGTCGCATAGATCAGCCAGTGATCGAATGCATAACCGAAACGCCCCCGCAGCGTGGCAATGTAATCGATCTGGTCGGTCACGGTCGTGCCTTGCGCCGTGCCCCCGGTAAAGATCGAGCCGTCCGCGCCCGTTTGAAAATTGGGGAATGTAATATCGGCTTCGGTGCCGAGCAGCAGCCGGGACGGAAAAACGTAATTGTAGCCGGCCTGCACTCCGCCATAGAGGCTGCCGAACGAATTGCCGACACTAGTGGGATCGGGATTGGACAGCGTGCTGGTCCCCCGACCCTGACTAAAGGCAACGTGCCCGCCGACGTAGAAGCCAGTCCAGTCGTACTCCGACGGAGCCGTTGGCGGCGGCGCTTTCGTCAAGACATCAGCGGCGTCGACAGCCTTTGTCGATCCGTCAACCAAAAGCGCTCCCACGCACGCTAACACCCAAGCCGCCCGCACCTCACGCCCCTAGCCATTATTCCCGATTCACTGCACCCGCGAGTGTCAACGCCTCCCGTCGAGCAGCGGAATCAGGAGTGCAATCAATAAGCATCCCAGCAAGATCAAATCATTTCTCGTTAGGAGCGCCTGCATCATGTTGTCGATTGAAAAACGCCGGCTCAGCTGCCCGCTGACAGGCCCGGGATCGGGACGCCGAAGGTTTGAAGAATGAGGAAAATGTTGAGTACCAAGACGACCGCGGTTCCGACTAGCGCCGCTACCTGGGTCAGCCGGCCATTGGTGAACCGACCCATGATGTCTGAGCGTCGTGTGAAGATGAGCAGCGCGATCATGGGAAGCGGCAGAGCGATACTGAGCACGACCTGACTGATCACGAGCGCATTTGTGGCGTTCGTACCCAGACCGACAACCACGAAGGCCGGAATCATTGTCACAAGCCGTCGGACCCAGATCGGAATCCGGAACCCGACGAAGCCTTGCATGATCAATTGGCCGGCCATCGTTCCAACTGTCGAGCTCGAAATTCCTGATGCAATGAGTGAGAGCAGGAACACGCCCGCTGCCCCGATGCCGAGCAACGGCGTCAATGTGTGATAGGCCGTTTCGATTTCTGCGACTTCAGGATGACCGGCATGGAATGCGCCAGACGCCATCACCACCATCGCCATATTGACCAAGCCGGCGATAGTCAGTGCGATAATGACCTCACGATTTGAGAAGCGCAGTACCACTCGCCGCTCGTCATCGCTGCCGACCGGCGTCCGGGCTTGGGTAAGGCCGGAATGCAGATAAACGGCGTGCGGCATGACAGTCGCGCCGATGATACCGACGGCAAGCAGGAGAGCCTGGGCATCGGCTATCTGCGGCACAACCGTATGGAATGCGGCCGAGCCCCAGTCGACCGGAACGATAAACATCTCGATAAGGTAGCAAAGCGCAATAATTCCAACCATGCTGCCAATGATCAGCTCCAGCGCTCGGAACCCATGGCGTTCGAACATCAAGATGCCGTAGGTGACGACCCCAGTGACGACCATGCCGGCAAGGAGGGGCATCCTGAACAGGAGCGAAAGCCCGATGGCGCCGCCGAGAAACTCGGCCAGATCGGTCGCCATGGCAGCGACCTCGCTGACGATCCACATCGCCCAGACGACCGGCCAGGGAAACTCGTCGCGACACATCTCCGCCAAGTTGCGGCCGGTGACGATGCCAAGCTTGGCCGACAGAGCCTGGAACAACATCGCGATCAAGTTGGCCAGCAACACGACCCAAAGCAGACCGTAGCCGTACTTCGCACCCGCCTGAATATTTGTCGCGAAGTTGCCGGGATCTATGTAGGCGATCGAGACGACCACCGCGGGACCGGCGAAAGCCAGATACGCACTTGGCCTTCGGCGCTCGCCGCTCAATATACCGCGCGCCGCCCCGACGCTCCGCTCCGTGAGCGACCCTGGTCGCACCTTCAAATCGGTCATTCGCGGGCTCGGTGTATCCAGCATCGACGTCCAACACGTAGCTAAGGCTACAAGCTGCACATGACACATTAACTTGTCAACATAGGAAAAAAATGTATGATCTGCACCACTTCCATCAAGGCATTTCGCTTCGCTTCTGCAAAGCGCATAGTCAAATTTGGTGATGCCTTGGCCGCGATCGTTGGAGGCTTGATGTCCGGAAGAGCGATGGGAAAACAAGTCGAACGGCTGTCGAAGCTTCCCGCTGAGCTGACCCAGGCACGCCGCTTCGACAAGACTCGTTCGGCCCAATCGACAGCTTTGCTTGAGGACTATGTTGAACTTATCGCTGACCTGCTGGCCAGCGCGGGCGAAGCGCGTCCGACAGATATTGCGCGCCGCCTTGGCGTTTCCCATGTCACCGCCGTCAAAACCATCTCTCGGCTGAAGCGGGAAGGGATGGCGACTGCACGTCCCTATCGTGGGGTCTTTCTGACCAGAAGCGGACAGGAGCTAGCGACGCGAGTACGAACCCGCCATAGGCTCGTCGTGGATGCACTCGTCGCGATGGGCGTCCCCGTCGAAGCAGCTGAAGCTGACGCCGAAGGAATTGAGCATCACGTATCGGAAACGACGCTTAAAGCGTTTGCTCGGTTTTTGCGTTCGCACACCTAGCTTTGGATTTTATGCCCGTCACTTGAGCGGCACCTTGGTAGTCAAGTGTCGGGAGTTGCACAAACCACTAAAATTTCTGGTCTCGGAAGGGCGTGCGTCCGAGCGTTGGCCGCCCAATGAGCTCGCTCCGATTCGCCCGCGCAAGCACCTGGTCCTGCGCCTAGCTCAATGATATTGGGCATTCGTCCTTAGCAAGAGTGGTTTAGCAGTCCGCGCAGCATTCGCCTTGCCAGGCCTCACGTCCCTCTTTGACGAGCAACCAAACAATCGCGAGGGACCCCACGCTGTCGATCCACAAAAACCCAGATACAGCCTGCGTACCGAGGCTTATGACGGCAACGACGGACAACCACCCGCAGGTGACGGATTCCATGGCATCAGCCCTCAGCGCTCGGCTGCCTAGCTGATTGGCAAGCTCGATTTTTCTGCGAGCCAGATATCGCATGACCGGAATCGCCAAGAGTGTGACGATGAACCCCGGCAATGAAAACTCCTCAGCGTGCCGCGTCCAGAGATTCCAACCTGCGAATATGACAACATAAGCTGCAAGGGCGATCAGCAACGCCCCGCCAATTCGGCTGGCAATGTGTTCCGCGTCCTCGGAGAAGGCGTGTCCGTCACGAAGCTCGACTGACAGACGCCACATAAGGACACCGGCCGAAATCAACTCGACAACACTATCCAATCCGAAGGCGATCAGCACCAGACTGCCGGACGCAATACCCGCAGCAGTTGCTACAAGAGCCTCGATGACCATCCAGCCGATCGTGAGCCATTCAATGCGGAACGCTTCCCGGATCAATGGCCGGCGATCCACCGCGGGCTTTGCCGGCAAAATCAAAGGAGACGGGACGCAACACGCCTCCTCGCAAGGCTCTCTGAGATTTTCCATACGCGTCATGAAACCATGTTACCGAGCAACTCGGCGTCCATCAACGCGCCGCTGTCCCTACTCGTATAAGTTCCGCCTCGACATCAATACCCCTACCCCACTAAATTAAAAGGACAACACGACGACCCACACCATTCGCGAGAAATCCAAGCTGCTGGCGCGCGTGCGGCGTATTCGTGGGCAGGTCGAAGCCGTCGAGCGCGCCCTTGAAGCCGAGGTCGGCTGCGCCGATGTTGTGCAGTGCTTGCCTCCGTCCGCGGTGCCGTGAATGGTCTCATGGCGGAGGTCATAGAGGAGCATGTGCGATGCCACGTGTTTGCGCCGGCGCTCGCGGCCAATAAGCGCGCCGAAGGCGCAGACGATTTGATCGAGGTCGTGCGCGCCTACTTAAAGTGAGCCCGCTTATGGCGAAGTAAAAGGCCGGCCGTGGCAGACACGTTTCCGGGCACTCACTCGCATGTTTTCCTCGGCGAGGGCCACGAGCAAAACGAGCGCCGCACCTGGATGGTGATCGTGCTCCGCACCGTCATGATGGTTGCCGAGATCGTCGGCGGCCTCATCTTCGGCTCGATCGCGCTCGTCGCCGACGGTT
The DNA here is from genome assembly GCA_963831165.1 of uncultured Alphaproteobacteria bacterium. GTDB lineage: Bacteria > Pseudomonadota > Alphaproteobacteria > Rhizobiales > Xanthobacteraceae > BOG-931. The sequence goes on along the minus strand of CAWHPC010000018.1, from coordinate 179,937 downwards.
TGCACATGTCGACGCATGCGAGCGCGCTGCTGCTCGCAGCATTTGCCTACAGCTATGCGCGCCCGCCTACGACCTAAGACTTCTTCGGAGTCGCCCAGCCCTGGATGATCGAAAGATCAAAACATCCGATCGAACGGCTGCCGTCAACTTTTATAGTTTAGGAATTAAAGTAGATCGAAAGTGGTCGGTGTAAATTGTGAAGTCGATCGTCCCAATCTTACATTGTCGTTGCTAGGTGTGTGATGCCTGGCAACAAATCGGCTGGTCGATACCGGTAGGTTTTTGACGCCACTTGGTCATGGTATCGCGATGAGCAAGCCGACGCTCACGCCAAGCGATTGTTCATGCCCACTACCGAAAGAATAGCTGTAGCTTGGTTCCAGAAACCAACCGAATTTTCGTTCGCGCCATGGCCAAAACTGGAAATCGAGCGCGGCCTCAGCGCCAAGTTTTCCCGCACCGCCGGCTGTGTAAGTCCATTCCGGTCCCGCACCGATCATGAACTCTACGGTATCCGACAGCGTGAACGGCTTCTTGAACAGAAGATCGGTGTTCCACTCTGTACGACCGCCGCCGAAGAGGGGCGCAACGCCCGCCTCGATTTCCAGCAAGTCCTTAAGCGGGGTCACCTCTACGGCTACGGCGGGGCCGAAACTTATGCCGCCGCCTCGGAGGCTCCATTCGCTCGCGCCGCCGATTTCAACTTCCGCAAAGGGTTCCTTGTCCTCGGCTTGCGCCTTCCCTCCGCACAAGAGCACAGCAGCTAACAACCATATCTTGGCTCCGCTTTTTATCACTCCGCACCAGCCCCTCGTTGTTTTTACGCTTCCGGCACCTTCGCCCGCGGGCGCACAGAAGCCTGTCCTGCTTCAGCCCTCTCGATTGAGCGGCATTCGCGACGTAGGCGACATCGGGATTCATCGTCGCGGTCGTATTGGCTGTATGCCGCCCCCCTTGCAGCGATGCCACAATATAGTATACCCCCCTATACGACCAGGAAGGCTGCGATGGCGCATACAATACGCGAGAAATCCAAGCTGCTGGCCCGCGTCCGGCGTATTCGTGGGCAGGTCGAAGCCATCGAGCGCGCCCTTGAAGCCGAGGTCGGCTGTGCCGATGTTCTGCAAGTGATCGCCTCCGTTCGCGGTGCCGTGAACGGCCTGATGGCGGAGGTCATCGAGGAGCATGTTCGCTGCCACGTGATTGCGCCCGCGCTTGCGGCCAACAAGCGCGCCGAGGGGGCGGACGATCTGATCGAGGTCGTGCGCGCCTATTTGAAGTAAACGCCTGCACCGCGGCAGGAGGCTCAATATGGCCGACACTTTCCCGGGCACCCACTCGCACGTTTTTCTCGGCGAAGGCCACGAGCAGAACGAGCGCCGCACCTGGATGGTGATCGCGCTCTGCACCTTCATGATGATCGCCGAGATCGTCGGCGGTCTGATCTTCGGCTCGATCGCGCTCGTCGCCGACGGCCTGCACATGTCGACGCACGCGAGCGCGCTGTTGCTTGCGGCGTTGGCCTACAGCTACGCGCGCCGTCACGCCGAAGACGATCGTTTCAGCTTCGGCACCGGCAAGTTGGGAGATCTGGCAGGCTTCACCAGCGCCATCGTGCTGGCCATGATCGCGATCCTCATCGGCTACGAAGCCGTCACCCGCCTGATCTGGCCGGTTCCGATCGACTTCAACGAGGCCATTCCGATTGCGGTGCTGGGACTTGTCGTCAACGTCGCGAGCGTGTTCCTGCTCAGCGGTGGCAGTCATCGTGGTCACGATCACGGCCATTCTCATGCCGGCCATGAGCACGAGCACGACCAGGCTCATACGCTGCAAACCAGTGCCGGCCCTTTGACGATTGAAATCTTCGAGGAGGGTGTGCCCGCCGCGCTTCAGGCTGACTTTAGCGGGTAAGGATAGCTACGCAGATGACGTTGTCATCGAAACCGTGCGACCGGATGGTGCGCGCCAGTCCTTCACCATGGCCGCGCGGGGCGGCTATCTCGAATCGATTGACGAAATCCCGGAGCCGCACGCCTTCACCGTTCGCATCTCCGTCAATCGCGGCGGCGAAGTGCATTCGGTCGATTTCCAGGAACACGAGCATGTGCACGGCGCGGCACAGCGCGACAACAACATGCGGTCGGCCATCGTCCATGTTTTGGCGGATGCCGGGGTTTCGGTGCTGGTCATTGTCGGCCTCTTGCTCGGACGCTTCCTCGGCTTGGCCTGGATGGATCCGGTTGTGGGTCTAGCCGGAGCCGCCGTTATCGCTGCCTGGTCATATACTCTCATCCGCGACACCGGCGCCATTTTGCTCGATATGAATCCCGACCGGAGCATGGCCGAGCGCATGCGCGCGATGATCGAGACCGACGGCGATCGATTGACCGATTTGCATTTGTGGCGCCTCGGTCCCGGCCATCTGGGTGCAATCGTGTCGGTGGCGACGCCGCGGCCGCGCGGGCCGGAATACTATCGATCGCTGCTCAGCCGATTTCGCGCTCTGTCCCACGTCACGGTGCAAGTGCAGCACCAGTGATCCGCGCCAACCAGAGTATCGAAAATTTCTGACGTGACCGAATTGTCCGTTCCGTAGATTTAAATTGTTTCAATGTAAAAAAGCAAAATAACTGTCACTGTTGCAACAAGGCGATTGTTGGCGACTGCCGATGAACCTATAAGAAAATAGAAGAGCGGCGATTTATACTTTCTACTAATTCTAAAAATACTCGGTGTGATGTCGCGTCTATCAATAAAAAGATTTTCGCGTTTGGCGCCGATTTACGTTCGGCTTCTGATGGGAGTGCTATCTTCCATTCTCGCAACAGCTTCGGCTGCGAATGCGCAGTCAGCGCTAAAGCCGGACGAGCAACGACCCCCGGAGCAACAACAAACTCCTGCTGCACAGACGCCCGCAGAATTGCAGCAGCCAGCCGGGCAATCCCCGGCTCAAGCGCCGACAAGCAGCGAAGCGGAGCTCCCGCCAATCGTCGTGACGGCGTCGAGGCCCAAACGGAAAGCCAAGCCGAAGCCCAACGAGGAGGCCGCACAACGCTCCGCCCAACAAACGAACGCGCCAACCGCTGCGCAGGCGGCGCTTGACGCCAAGATGAGTGGGATGGATCAAGCGCGCGAGAACTTGCTGCCCAAGATCGGAGCCTCGACTTACACCATCAGCCGCCAGGCGATCGCCGACATGCCGCAAGGCGATAACACGCCGCTCGACAAAGTCATCTTGCAGATGCCCGGCGTGTCATACGATACAGCGGTCTCCAATCCCGATTTCCATGTCAGAAACGAGTACGCCAATGTCCAATATCGCATCAACGGCGTTGTCATTCCGGAGGGCGTTTCATCCCTCGGACCGGTGCTCTACACCAATTTCATTGGCAGCATGTCGCTTCTTACCGGCACGCTGCCCGCTCAATACGGGCTGCGCACCGCCGGCATCCTTGATATGACCAGCAGAAGTTTTGCTACACCGGCCGGCGAGGTTAGCCTGTATGGCGGCAGCCACCAGACCTTCACGCCAAGTTTCGACTATGGCGGCAGCTTTGGCAGCACGGAGTATTTTGTCACCGCGCGCGGCAACTGGAATGGTCTCGGGCTGGAAAATCCGACGTCGAGCGTCAACGCCAACCACGATTACACCCAGCAGGGCAAGTTCTTCGGCTACTCGTCCAGCCTGCTCGACGAATCGACGCGCTTTAGCCTGATCTCGGCCGCATCCTACGGCGCGTTTCAGATACCGAACAATCCCAATCAGGTGCCAGTCGGAAACTTCGGTCCGGCGAATTACAACTCCTTGTCTCTCAACGAAAACGAATACGATTCCTACGTCGTCAACATCGCAGCGTTGCAAAAGAAGGGCACCGACGGCGATACCCAATTCGCGGTGTTTTCCCGCTACGCCAAAATCAATTTCGTTCCCGACGTTTTCGGCGATCTGGTGTTCAACGACGTGGCTTCCAATGTGACCCGCGAAAGCCTGCTCAACGGCGTTCAATCCGACACGTCCTACAACGTCAACGCTGCCCACACCGTGCGCGGCGGTTTTGCCGTAACCGAAGAGCAGACCAACGTCAGCAACATTTCGACAGTTCTCCCGGTCAACCCCGTTACCGGCGTTATTTCGCCGACCCCCTTTGCCATCGACGATGCGAACTCGAAGCTTGGCTGGAACATTGGCGGCTATCTTCAGGACGAGTGGAAACTAACCCGCGAGCTGACGCTGAACTTCGGTCTGCGCTTTGATCAATTGTACCAGTACGTCAATGCGAACCAGTTCAGTCCGCGGGTCGCGCTGGTCTATAAGCCGTTCGATGGCACAACGCTTCACGCTGGTTACGCGCGCTACTTCACACCGCCCTATCAAGCCCAGGCGTACTCATCGAATATCGCGCTGTTCACCAACACTACCAATCAGCCGGAAGTCCCGCTCAACAATCCTGTCTTGCCGGAACGCTCAAACTATTACGATGTCGGCGTCGACCAGGTGGTGCTTCCAGGTCTGACTATCGGGGGCGACGCTTACTATAAGGACGCGCGGGACATGATCGACGACGGCCAGTTCGGTCAGGCCGTGGTCTTGACCCAGTTCAACTATGCGCAGGGATACAGCGAAGGCGGCGAACTCAAGGCCAAGTATGTGAACGGCGACTTCCGCGCTTATGCAAACTTCTCATACAATATAACCAGAGCCATCGACGTCATATCGAACCAATATCTCATTGATGCGCTGACCTACAATTTTCTGCTCACCAACTGGCACTACATCGACGACATGCAGCTCATGACCGGCTCGGCTGGCCTATCTTATCGCTGGTACGGCACCCTGTTTACGACCGACCTGATCTATGGCAGCGGCCTGCGCTCCGGCTTCGCCAACGAGGATAGTAACCCGCCCTACGTCGTGGTGAATGCCGGCGTGTCACGGGAATTCCTATGGTCGCCGGAGGCCAAGCCGCTGACGCTACGTTTCGACGTCGTCAACCTGTTCGACAAGATTTACGAGCTTCGCAACGGCACCGGCATCGGCGTCTTCGCTCCGCAGTTTGGCGCGCGCCGCGGTTTTTACGTGGGCGTATCGCAGAAGCTGTAATGCGCGCGAAGTTATTTGCGTTTTGCCCCGCGTGTATGCTGCCACAGTTCCTAGCAAATGGCGCGGTCTACGATCGCGCCGTTTTGGCGGCCGATGCTTTGGCGGCCGCGATCGCGGTCCGGTAATACGACCACAAGATTCGGGCCGCGACGGCGCGCCAAGGTCGCCACCGTTCAGCTAGAGCTATCATCTCTTTGGCGGTCGGCCGTGCCGGCAACTTGAAAGCCAGCCGCACGGCTTCCTGAAGCGCTAGATCGCCGGCCGGCCAAGCGTCGGCGTGGCCGAGGCAGGACAACAGATAGATGTCTGCGGTCCATGGCCCGATGCCGTGGACGGCGGTAAGCGCCGCATGCGCTTCCTCAGCCGCCAGCTCGCCAAGCGCCGCGAGAGCGAGATCGCCGCGTTTGACCGCGCGAGCAATTTCCTTCAGTGCGCGGATTTTGGGTGCCGACAGTCCAAGCCGCGCCAGCCGCGCCGGGCGTGCACGCAGGATTGCCTCCGGGTCGAGCGGATCGAAAGCCGCGGCGAGCCGTCCCCAGATCGCATTGGCGCTGGCGGTCGAAAGCTGCTGCGACACGACGATCGCAGCAAGGCCGGCAAACCCGTCGGACCGCCGGCGTAGCGGCGGCCGTCCGGCTTTAGTGATGAGTGAAACGAACCGCGGATCGGCTTTGGCGAGCGCGGCAAGCGCGGCGTCAAGATCCGCCTCGGTATGGATGCGTGACTGGGCCATTGGGTCCGGCTATTTCCAGGATCGACCTCAGAAAAGCCGATCATGCCGCCTACTTGTTTGAGCGACTGGCTGCACTGTCAACCCGGCCCGGCGTAAAACCGAAACTGTCGATGTACACGCGTATCTTCCGTTTTGCGCCAAGCCCGAATGGCTATCTGCACCTGGGCCACGCCTACTCGGCGCTGCTTAATCACGACATGGCGCGGGAGGTCGGCGGCCGGCTCCTGTTGCGCATGGAAGACATCGACGTTGCGCGCTGCCGGCCGGAATACGAGGCGGCGATCTACGAGGACCTAGCCTGGCTCGGCATCGTTTGGGAGCAGAACGTACGGCGGCAGAGCGAATATTTTGACGACTATCAGGCCGCGCTCTCGCAGCTCGAAATGGACGGGCTCATTTATCCGAGCTTCGAAAGCCGAAGCGAGATTAACGCGCTGGTCGCCGAACGCGAACGACAGGGTCCTTGGCCACGCGATCCCGACGGCGTGCCGCTTTACCCCGGCCGCGGGCGCAAGCTGTCGCGGGCCGAAGGCGGGCGCCGGCGCGGGGCTGGAGAACCCTTCGCGTTGCGGCTCGCGATGGATGCAGCTGTTGCGCGCGCCGGAGTTCTGACGTGGACCGAGACCGGTGCGGGCCCGCAGGGTCAATCGGGCCGCGTGATGGCGGCGCCGCAAATCTGGGGTGACGTCGTCCTCGCGCGCAAGGAGGCGCCGGCCAGTTATCACCTCGCCGTGGCGATCGATGACGCTTTGCAGAGCGTGACCGATGTGGTGCGCGGGCAGGATTTGTTTTGGGCGACGGCTATTCACCGGCTGTTGCAAGCGCTGCTTGGCCTGCCGGAGCCGATCTATCACCACCACCGCCTCATCGTCGACGCCGCCGGCCGCAAGCTGTCGAAATCGACGCTGGCTACGAGCTTGCGCGAGCTGCGCGCTGGCGGCGTCACAGCAGTGGATATCAGGCGCATGGTGGGGCTCGGACGCTGAAGATTAGGTCCGGGCTTGTTTTGTTTGATTTTTTGCCGTGGCATGGTGGGTTTGGCGGCGGGGGGCTGCCATGGCGCGATTGAAGTTCAAAAGATCGAGCGGCAAACCGGTGCGTAGCCGTAAGCGCGGGCGCGTGCGGCCGGTGCCCGGTGCGCGCAGCACCGAGGCTTCGCTCGCGGCGTACGCGCATGACATTCGCACGGCGCTCACCGGCATCTTGGCGCTCGGCGAATTGCTGGCGAGCTCCAATCTCGCTGAGCGCGAGCGGCGCTGGGCGTCAGGCATCAAGAGCAGCGCCAAGCACCTTGCCTCGCTGACCACACTGATGATCGATGCAGCCAAAGCCGATGCGACGGCGCTGACGTTGCAGCAGGACGCTTTCCGGCCGCGGCGCTTCATCGAGGATCTGACCGAGTCGCTATCGGCACGCGCGGAGACGAAAGGCCTCGCCACCGAAGTGACGGTGGCCGAGGCGTTGCCGCAGGTGCTGGTCGGCGACACCGTACGGCTGCGGGCGGCGCTCGAAAATCTCATCGACAATGCGGTGAAGTTCACCGAACGCGGCGCGGTGCGGCTTGATGTGCGCAGCGCGCGTGTGACGCGCGGGCGCGTGCGCCTCCTCTTCACCGTTACCGACAGCGGCATTGGGCTCAAGCCTGCCGAGATCGCGCGGCTGTTCCGGCCATTCGCGCAGGCGAACGCGGAGATCGCGCGCCGCTACGGCGGCGCCGGGCTCGGCCTTGCGGTCGTCAAAGCGCTCGCCAGGCTGATGGGCGGCGATCTGACCGTCACCAGCAAACCCGGCCGCGGCTCAAGTTTCCGTCTCGCGGTCGTGCTCGCGGTCGCGCCCGCCGAGGCGGCGGCAGACCCGCGCTCGGAGCGGACCCCGGCGCCGGCGCGGCCGCTTGCGGTGTTGTGCGCCGAAGACAACCCTTATGGCCGCGTCATCCTCAACACGATCCTCACCGAACTCGGTCACCGCGCGGATTTCGTCGGCTCCGGCGAAGAAGCGGTCGCGGCGGTGGCCCGCGGTTACGACGCGGTGCTGATGGACGTGACGCTCCCCGGCATCGACGGCCTCGAAGCGACGCGCCGCATCCGCGCGCTCGAAGCTTCCACCGGCCGCATTCCGATCATCGGCATATCGGGCCGCACTGAAACCGGCGACGAACAGGCGGCGCTCGCAGCCGGCATGGACGTTTATCTGCGCAAGCCGCTGAGCCCAAGCGCGCTCAGCGAAGCACTCGCGGCGGTTACCCGAACGTCGTCCGTCATCCTGAAGTGGCCTCGCACGTCAGGTGACGGAATCACTCCGCCGCTTCGGCCGCCCCTTCGACGATGCGTACCAGATCGGACATGATGCGGTTTAACTCGAAATCCTTCGGCGTATAGACCGCGGCGACGCCGGCGCTTTTGAGCGCGCTCTCGTCCTCCTTCGGAATGATGCCGCCGACCACGACCGGCACTTCGTCGAGGCCCGCTTCTTTCAGCCGCGCCATGACGTCGGCCACCAGCGGCAGGTGCGAGCCGGACAGGATCGACAGCCCGACCACATGCACGTCCTTTTCGGCGGCCGCGGCCGCAATTGCCTCCGCGGTGAGCCGGATGCCGTCATAGACGACATCCATTCCGGCGTCGCGGGCGCGGGCGGCAATCTGTTCGGCGCCGTTGGAATGGCCGTCGAGGCCGGGTTTGCCGACCAGGAATTTCAGCCGCCGGCCGAGCTTCTTCGACACCCGGTCGACTTCGGCGCGGATGTCGTCGAGCCCTTCGGCGTCGTTGCGCATTGCGGTGCCGACGCCGGTCGGCGCGCGGTATTCGCCGAACGCCGAGCGGAGCGCAAAGCCCCATTCGCCGGTGGTGACGCCGGCTTTGGCGCACTCGATCGACGGCGGCATGATGTTGGCGCCGTTCTTCGCCGCCTGGCGCAGCGCGTTGAGCGCGGCGGCGACGGCCTTGGCGTCGCGCGCGGCGCGCCAGACTTTCAGCCGCTCGATCTGGCCGGTTTCGGCTTCCTCGGAAACGGTGAGCACCGCATCGGCGGCGTCGGCGAGCGGCGAAGCTTCGGTCTCGGTGAAGCGGTTGACGCCGACCACGATCTGCTCGCCGCGCTCAATCGCCTCGACACGGCGCGAATTGGACTCAACCAATTGCTGCTTGAGATACCCGGATTCGACGGCAGCCACGGTGCCGCCCATCTCCTCGATCTGCTTCAGCTCTTCCTTCGCCGCCTTTTTCAGCTCCGCGACTTTCGCCGCCATCACTGGCGAGCCGTCGAACACGTCGCCGTAGTCGAGGAGGTCGGTCTCGTAGGCGAGGATCTGCTGCATGCGCAGCGACCATTGCTGGTCCCACGGCCGCGGCAGTCCGAGCGCCTCGTTCCAGGCCGGCAGCTGTACCGCCCGGGCGCGGGCGTTCTTCGACAAAGTCACCGCCAGCATCTCGATCAGGATGCGGGCGACGTTATTTTCGGGCTGTTGCTCGGTTAGTCCGAGTGAATTGACCTGCACGCCGTAGCGGAACAGCCGCTGCTTGGCGTCGGTGACGCCATAGCGCTCGCGCGTGATCTCGTCCCACAATTCGGTGAAGGCGCGCATCTTGCAGACTTCGGTGACGAAGCGCAGCCCCGCATTGACGAAGAACGAGATCCGCCCGACCACTTCGCCGAATTCTTCCGGCGCGCATTCGCCCGACGCCTTCACCGCATCAAGCACGCCGATCGCGGTGGCAAGCGCAAACGCCAGCTCCTGCACCGGCGTCGCGCCGGCTTCCTGCAAATGATAGGAGCAGACGTTCATCGGATTCCATTTCGGCATTTCCTTGGTCGTGAACAGGATCACGTCCTTGGTCAGCCGCATCGACGGCGCCGGCGGAAACACGTAAGTGCCGCGCGACAGATATTCCTTGATGATGTCGTTCTGCGTCGTGCCGGTAAGTTTGGCCGCGCGGCACGTTTTGCTCGTCGGCGAGCGCGACGTAGAGCGCCAGCAGCCACGCGGCGGTGGCATTGATGGTCATCGAGGTGTTCATCTCGCCGAGCGGGATCGAGGCAAACAGCATGCGCATGTCGCCGATATGCGAGATCGGCACGCCGACCTTGCCGACTTCGCCTTTGGCGTGCGGATGATCGCTGTCGTAGCCGGTCTGCGTCGGCAGATCGAACGCGACCGAAAGCCCGGTCTGCCCCTTGCTCAGATTCTTGCGGTAAAGCTCGTTCGACGCCTTAGCGGTCGAGTGCCCGGCATAGGTCCGAAATATCCAGGGTTTGGCACGTGATGATTTGCTGCGGCGCGGCTGCTCGCCCATCGGTCTTCCAAATTGTTTGCACGCATTCCGGCGCGGTCAATGTGACGCGGAATTTGTTGCGACGCAACACGCGCGCTCGGCCGTCTGGCAAGCTTGGACGAAAGCTAAATGCTCAGATCAGGCGCGCGCCTAATACTGACCGCCCGGCACGTAATAATATTGCGGTTGCGCGTAACCTGGCTGGGCATAGCCCGGCTGCGCGTAGTTCGGTTGCACATAATAATAGACGTGCTGTCCGTAGCTCGGCGGCAGCACGTAGTAATAGCGCGGCCCGTAGCCGCCGGCCTGGCGGGAGTAGTAGGGCTGGCCGTAAGCCGGGGTCGGTTGCCGGGAGTAAGCCGCGGGCAACTGTGCCGACGGCGGGATAGTAGGTGGCAGCGCATAAGGCTGCTGCCGGCGGTAGGCCGGCGCCTGCTGCTGGCTGACCGCGGGCGCTTCCAGTGGCTTCGGTTGCCGCGCCTGCACTTCCAGCGGTTCGCCCTCGGCCGGCTGTCCGACCGCCGCGGTCTCGAGTCCCGAAGCGGCCTGCCGCCGTCCGTTGTTCGCGGGCCGGTGCGGTTGCGCGTCGGCCGCGTGCGGCTGCGGCTGTTCGCTGGCGGCGCGGGCGGGTTTCTCTTTCTCTGACGGCTGCGGCGGCGGCTCGAGCGCTTCGAAGTTGACCGGCTGCGGCTGTTCGTTGAGCGCGGTCTCGACGAGCGCCGAAGCGGCCTGCCGCCGTCCGGACATCGCGGGCTCGTGCGCTTCCCGGTCGGCCGCGTGCGGCAGCGGCAGCGGTTCGGCCGGCGGGCTTTTCACCTTCGCCGGCGCCGGCGCGGTCAGTGCCGCGAGCTTGATGGCGGCGGCGCGCCGCTGCCACTTGGCGCCGGCCATGGCAAATGTCGGCGTCGGTATCAGTTCCTCGAACGCCGTATTCTGCGCCGGCTGATAGGCGGCGGCTTCCTTGATGTAAATCGCCGGCTCCTTGCCGTAAGGCTGCGCCTGATCGCTGCTGCGGTGGGTCAGCGCTTCGCGGGTCAGCGGCGCATTGGCGGCGGCCAGGATGGGAAGCCGCAGCTTGGCGATAGCCTGCTGTGACGGCGTCGTGCCGGTGATGATGACGGTGGAATTCGCCATCTTCTCCATCTTCACCAGGTCGAACAGGATGGCGGCGTTCGGCGGCGCCAGCCGCACGCAGCCGTGCGAGGCCGGATTGCCGAGGTGGGTGATACTGGCAAAGCCATGCGTGGCGTGGCCGTGCATGTCGAAGAAGATGGTGTTCGGCATCGGCGCGTCGTCCCACTCCTGCGAGTGGTGGTCGGCGTCCATGCGGTTGGGGTGGAACGTGCCGCTCGGTGTGTCGCGGCCGATCATGCCGGTCGACACCGGCCAGACATAGAGCACCTGACGGTCGACCGTGACCGTCATGGTTTGCGTTTCCTTATCGATACGCACCACGATTTCGGCGGCGGCGGGCGGGGCATACGCGATCGCCAGCGCCCCGGCGACGAACGAGGCTCCGAACAGCGCAGAACGCATGGCTTCACCCGATGGAATGGTTACGACGACACCGTCTGTAGCCCGATATGATTAACGCACATGATATCGACGTCGATCAAGCGCAAGAGTTCCATCGGGTTCCGCTGCGACTTCACAAAATAGTTAGCCAATACCGCAATACCGCGCGTCTTCTCCTCCTATCGGCGGCGCACGACCTGCTCCTTCTCCCCGCGTGCGCCGCGTGCGGGGAGAAGGTCGGGGTGAGGGGGCCTAACCGCCCGGCTCAGAATTTCATTCCGTCATCCTGAGGTGGCCGCGCAGCGGCCCTCGAAGGATGTACAGCCCCGGCGCCTCGGCCGTCGCCCTTCGAGGCTCGGCGCGTCGCGCCGAGCACCTCAGGGTGACGGGCAGCAGTGAACGTTCCCGCGACGCGCTCGGCGCCCGAGTTTTGCGAAATGTAGGGTGGGTTAGCTGCGAAGCAGCGTAACCCACCATGCTGCGCGGTGGGTTTCGCTTCGCTCTACCCACCCTACAAGGCGCAATAACGAAAGAAAAAAGGAAGCGGAACGCCGACAGACGTGAGTATCCAACCTCCGCACCCTTACGGGCGCGGCGCGCACCTGCGGGTGCGCTCGCCTATCGGCGTTCCACCACGGCTCTTACCGTCAGGGCTTTCGGCCCTTGGGCGCAACTCCAGGCCAGGCTTCCTGGGACGTGGCAGGACGTTCGATCCTGTACGGCCGCTCCAACCGGGGAGCAGAGACCTCGCGTTCTTACACGGGCGTTACCCGCGCCCGCCTGTCCCAGTCCAGGGAACGCACCTCCCGGACCGGTCGTAGTGCCGGTCAGATGATGCCCGAAGCTGCCCGAGAGCGGAGTGTATCGTTCCGCGCGCGGGCACCGCACTCGCTCCACCTTCAGGAGTACCCTCGGCCGAAGGCGTCCTTCACTGAGGGCGATTATGCCGCACTTGACTAGTTTTAAAGTTTCGGTCACAATACCTCTGTTGATCGAAGGAGGCCGTCATGGCCCAAGTCAAGACCATAAAACAGCTTACAAATCAGCAGTTTGACAGCATGTTCCCGAATGAGGATGCCTGTAAGGCTTACCTCGTCGCGCGGCGCTGGCCGGGCGGCATCCATTTTGCCCCCGCTGTGGCAACGTTGACGTGTACCCGGTCAAAAATCGCGCCTATCATTGGCAATGCAGTCAGTGCCCGAAGGCGGGCGGGTACCGTTTCAGTGTCTTGGTTGGAACAATCTTCGAGAACACCAACAAGCCGCTCCGCGACTGGTTCAAGGTCATTCATCTGATTCTGACCAGCAAGAAAGGCATTAGCTCCTTGCAGGTCATGCGCGTCATGGGCTTCGGCTCCTACAAAACCGCGCTCTACATGAGCAATCGCATTCGCGCTGGCCTCAGCGAGCACAAGCCCGACAAACTCGCTGGCGTCGTCGAGGTTGACGAAACCTATATCGGCGGGAAGGACCGGAATCGGCATTGGGACAAGCGCAGCGGCGGGAGCGGCGGCACTGGTTCCGGCAAGATCGGCGTTATCGGCGCAGTCAAGCGCAAGGGCACTGTTGTTGCCCGCGTGATCGAACATTTCGACCGCGACACGCTCGTCGGCTTCATTCGCGAAGCCGTCTCCAACAAAGTCAGCTTGCTCGTTACTGATGACCTTCGGGCCTATGACAAGATCGGCACCGAATTTCCGCACGCCTTCATTCGGCACAAAAATAAGGAATACGTCGTTGGTGCCGTTCATACCAACACGATTGAAGGTTTCTGGTCGTTGGTGAAGCGCGGTGTTGTCGGCACGTTCCACAAAGTCAGCGCCAAGTACATGCCGCTGTACGTTGCCGAGTTTGAGTTCCGCTACAACAATCGGCAGAACACGGACATTTTTGGCGCGGCGATAGCACGTTGCTGAGGCGCAAGAAAAACCGCAGAAAACGGATGCGCGCTCAGCATGAATAGGAGACTTGGCAAAAGAAAGCGGCAAATGACCGGACAAACTGATCAACAACCACGTTCCGCTGGCGACGCAGGTAAGCCATCCGATCAGAAAGAGGGTGGCACCACTGACCCAAGTACGAAAACCACCTCGCCGGGCGGTAAAACACATGCGCCAGAAACCAATGGAAAAGGCACCAAATCCGAGAACGAGAATAAGCATTGGCTCGATTATTTGACGGCGACCTTTGCCTTCGTGGCTGCCATTGGCGGCATCGGTGCTGGTATAACTGGCGGCTATCAGGGGTGGGTTGCACGCAACACCGAAAAAGTCAGCAGTCGAGCAATCGTAATTTCGGACAGCATCAAGATGATGACGTATGATGCACCCGTTGAAGGTCAACCAAAGCAGCCGGGAGAGATCGGACCGCGCAAATGGAATTTCGGAGCGGTAATTAAAAACGTTGGGAATACCCAAACGAGGAATTTGCGATTTCACGGCGGAACTGACATGGGATTCCCAAGCGATGCCGAATTTGACAAACTCAAGAGGGAACAGACCTTTGCCAGAGCGTTTTTGGGGCCGCACTCCGAAACTCTTGCTGCCGAACTGCGATTTGCAAACAGCATATTGGGCGTTCCTGTAGGAGCAATCGGCGTAATCAGGTATCAGGACATTTTCGAGGAAAGGCACTACAGCGAATTTTGTTTCGCAGCGCGAATCCCGCCAATCGACTTTTATAAATTCCCCGCCAATGAGGCCATTTATGTCGGCGGCCTCCTGTGCGGCCACCATAACTGCACCGATGATGAGTGCGGTGACGACTGGCTTGAGCAGGCAAAACGATAGTCTCACTTTCCGTTACCTCGCTCAGTTCGAGGGCGTCGGCCTGTCGAAAACCGGATAACATTCCTAGATTTTCTAGTCAAGTCAGGCATAATCGCCTTCACTGAGCGAGATTCACGGTCATCGTGTAACGGAAATGAGGACGAGAGTCTAAGGGGTCTATGTCGCCATGTCAGCGACTCCGTGGCGTCGGCCTCTGCGTGATGGAAATGACAAAGATGATGTGGGGGAGGTGCATCGAAGCACACTGTATGAAAGTGGAGAATGTGAACAAGATTGAGTAGAGTTCCGTAGTTCGGCCGGTTCGATTCATCTTTACACGATCTAAAATCCATGGCGATTTCAACTGTGCGCAGTCCGAAGCGCGATGTTAGATCGAGAGGCTCAAGATCCAGCTTCTTCCAATATTATGCGGGATTCTCACGTGGCTTTGTTGAAGATTCTATTAGCCAACCTAAAGCTTGAGCCAAGCGCTATGTTGCTGGACCCATGGTTAAGACGGTCGACGTTGTCCTTTCGTCGCCACCTTATTGCACCCGAATAGATTATGTGCGAGCCACTTTGCCCGAACTCGCGATTTTGCGGTTCCCAAATGACAAGACACTAAGGCGACTTCGAGAGGAGATGGTGGGGACCCCAACGATTACTAATAAGTGGCAAACGCCGGACCTCAACTGGGGAAACAGCCAGGCGTTTCAAGCGCCGATTCCTGATGTCGCTCCGCTGATGCCGGGCTACGATGTTTATCCACCCTTCCGATCCGCTATCGCGTCGACGAAAGCCTGATCCTCGCGCGCGTCCGCGCTGGCGGCGACGGCGAGTGACTGGCGATGTGCCTGCGACCGGAAGGCCGATCCATGCACGTCCGGCACCCAAATCCGAATCGGGCGCAGCCCCAAAGATCGCAACCGGTCGCGATGTTCCCGTGCCTTGACGCGGGACAGCTTTGGCTTTCGCAAGCGCTTGCGTTTCGGTGCCGAGGCCATGATGATCCTTCACGATGGCTAAGTGAAATCCCGTTGCGTGTGATAGGGTTTGACCCACTTTACGCCGGATTTCGGTGCGTTCAATCCGGCCACTGTTGGTTTGATCGTCGGTGGGATAAACTTGCAAGGAATTGAGTGTCCCTCAGACGCGAGCCGAAACCGGAACAGCAACCACAGCACAATGAGCGTTCTCATCAGGACATTTGCCGCGCCGTTGGTGATTTCAGCTTTGCTGACGCAAGCTTGCTATGCGCAGGAAGTTTTCCCGATGTCCGACCGGCAAAAGGCCGAGATTGCAAAACACAAGCTGGATGAGAAATCGACCGACGAGGCCTACAAAGCCACGATCAAGCGCGCTCCGGACGCGAAAAAAGCGGATCCGTGGGCAAACTTGCGAGCGCCCCCGGCCAGCGGCGGCAAGTAGCCCGTAGGATGGGTAGAGCGGAGCGAAACCCATCATTTTCGGCGGTTCGGTTTACACTGCGTCGATGACCGACGACCGGCGCAAATTCCTTTCCGGGGCAGTTTTTTCCGTGAACCTGGTTGAGTGCCGGCGGGATTTTGGTGAGAGATGATGGTTCTGCAGATGGTGGGTTTCGCTGTAGATGATGGGTTTCGCTGCGCTCTACCCATCCTACATCGCTGCAGAAGATGATGGGTTTCGCTGCGCTCTACCCATCCTACATCGCTGCAGCAGTTGATGGGTTTCGCTGCGCTCTACCCATCCTACAGAATTGCCGTGACAAGCACCGTCGGTCACCGCTTCTTGACGTTCAAAACATCAACTTAAGCGGATTTTGTTTGGTTCGCGTACATCGCCGCTGTCTAACGTCGATAGGTTCGCGGGCTGCCCCGTCGCCGAATGGATCGCGCCCGCCGAACTGCATCGAAACAACGGACGATACCGGGAGGTCTGAGCCATGCTGAGCCGAAAACCCGTATACGGCGCGCTTGCGGCCGCGGCGATCGTGCTGGGCGCTGCGCCAATCGCCGATGCCTGCACCCGCGTGCTGTGGAACGACAACAAGCTCGCGGTCGTCGTCGGGCGGACCATGGACTGGCCGGAATCCACCGATCCGATTCTCACGGCGTTTCCGCGCGGCATGAACCGCGACGGCGGCCGCGCCGCAGGCGCGGTGGTGGTTGCGGACAATCCCGCCAAGTGGACGTCCAAGTACGGAAGCTTAGTGACGACGATCTACGGCATCGGCACCGCCGACGGCTTCAACGAGCGCGGCCTCGGCGCGCACATGCTCTATCTGACCGCGACCGATTTCGGCCCCCGCGATGCGGGCAAGCCGGGCGTGCAGGCCGGATTGTGGGCGCAGTACGCCCTCGACAACGCCGCGACCGTCAGCGAAGCGCTCGACATTCTGGATAAGGTCCAGGTGGTGATGGTCTCGGCGCGCGGCCACGACGCTAATGTCCATCTGGCGCTGGAAGATGCCGGCGGCGATTCCGCGATCATCGAATATATCGGCGGCAAGCCGGTCATTCATCACGGCCGCCAGTACACCATCATGACCAACGATCCGACTTACGACGAGCAGCTTGCGCTCCTAAAGACGCTCGACTTCTCGCATCCGTCGAGCGACATGCCGCTCCCCGGCAACGTCAATCCCCGGGACCGCTTCCAGCGCGCCGACTACTATCTGTCGATGCTGCCGGCGCCGAAGGATGAACGCGAAGCCATCGCCGGAATGTTTGCCATCGCCAACAACGTCTCGGTGCCGTTCGGCGCGCCGTACCAGAATTTCGGCATCTACAACACCGAGTACCGCACGGTGATGAACCTCACCGACAAGCGCTATTACTTCGAGCTCACGACCGCGCCGAACGTGATCTGGGCCGATCTCCTGAAGCTCAATCTTGCCCCCGGCGCGCCGGCGATGATCCTGAACCCGAACGACATCGCGCTGTCGGGCAACGTCACCGACAAGTTCAAGCCGGCGAAGGCGGCGTTTTGAAAGCAGGCTGGGGTTTCGGTGGAAAATGATGGGTTTCGCTGCGCTCTACCCATCCTACGAGCGGCGAGCGTAACTTGTAGGATGGGTAGAGCGAAGCGAAACCCATCACTTCGGCCGTTCGGCATATACTGCGTCGATGACCAACTATCGGCGCAATTTCCTCGGCGGGGGCACGTTCTTTTTCACGGTGAACTTGGCCGATCGCCGTTCGTGTTTGCTCACCGCGCACATCGATCTGCTGCGCCGCGCATTCAGGGACGTGCGGCGCCGGCATCGGTTCGAGATTGAGGCCATCGTCGTCCTTCCCGACCATCTTCACGCGATCTGGACGTTGCCGGAAGACGATGCGGATTTTGCGTTGCGTTGGCGGCAGATCAAAGCGGGATTTTCGCGCACGTTGCCCGGCGGCGAATCCGTCTCAGCGAGCCGCGCCGGCAAGGGAGAGCGCGGCGTGTGGCAGCGACGCTATTGGGAGCATACGATACGCGATGATGCGGATTTTGCGCGGCACGTCGATTACATTCATTTCAATCCGGTCAAACACGGGCACGCCACGCGGGTGAGAGATTGGCCGCATTCGTCGTTTCACCGCATGGTCAAGTTGGGGATTTATCCGCTCGATTGGGCGGGCGATATGGCAGGTGGATCGCATCGCGGCTTCGGCGAAAGATGATGGGTTTCGCTTTGCTCGAAGATGATGGGTTTCGCTTTGCTCAAAGGTGATGGGTTTCGCTTCGCTCGAAGATGATGGGTTTCGCTGCGCTCTACCCATCCTACGAACTACGAACGCCGCCCGGGGCCGGCGAGGATCAGCGCCCAGAATACTTTGTACTTCGAGTTCGGCGCGTGGGCAGCGGCGATGCCGATGCGGGTGACGCTTTTGTTGAGCATGTTGGCGCGGTGCGGCGGCGAATCGCGCCAGCCGGAAAATGCCTCGGCGAGCGTGTGGTAGCCGGCGGAAATGTTCTCGACCGCGACGGCTCCGGAAAACGGCGAATTGCGGATCCGGTCCTGGAACGGGCGGCCGATATCGTGATCCATCTTGTCGTGCGCGGCCATCGCGCTCGCCTGTTCGCTCGCCATCCGCATCAGCTCGGGATCGACGGTGACCGGACCGAGGCCGTTGTTGCTCCGATAGCCGGAGATCATCGAGGCGGCCGCCGCGGCGTCGAGCTTGGTGTCGGGCTTTGACAGGTCCTGATAGAACGTCGGCTCGGCCGGCGGCGGCGAGTCTTTGGTGCAGCCGGCGAGTGCGGCGATGCTGATCAGAAGCGGGGAGGCGAAACGCTTCATCCTGCCCCGCGCAGCGGGGAAGGGGGACCGCCCGAAGGGCGGTGGAAGGGGCGTCGGCGGCGAGGCGAACCTCCTCACTGCACGCCCCCTCCACCATGCTTCGCATGGTCCCCCTCCCCCGCTGCGCTTCGCTTCGCGGGGGCGGAAGGCGGGCACGTCATGATCAAAGTCATTTCCCCCCATTACTTCCCGATCGCCTTCTCGTAGGGATAGATGACCTCGCCGCTCTTAAGATCCGGTGGATAGACCACGATTTCGGTTTTCAGGTCGCGGAATTCGTCGGCGCTGTTGCTCTTGATGTTCTGAAACTGCGCCGCCAGCATCCGATCTTCGACCCATTCGCCGTCCTTGCCGAATTTTATGTCGCCGACCACGGTGCCGAACGTGGCCTTGTGCATATAGGCGGCGAGCACATCGTCCTTGAGGCTCTTGGTCGCGGCGATGGCATCGCCGAGCACCTGCAGATCGGCGTAGGGCATCACCGGATAGTTGGCGAGCGGGTCGGTGCCGGCGGCCTTGGCGCGCTCCTGGTATTTCTTCAAGAAATCGCTTGCGCCGGAAGATTTCGTCCCCTTGACCGGCAACCAAGTCTCAAAATTCACGATGCCGTTGAGCAGCGGCCCAAGCTGGGCTTTGAGCGCCGACGATTGCAGGCCGACCATCGCCCCGCCCCACATCTTCGGTTTGAAGCCGACTTCGTGCATCGCCTTGATGATGCCGACGGTGTCGAGCGGATAGGAGCAGACCACCAGCAGGTCCGGATTGCGGGCCGCGATCGCGCGCACGACCGGCGTGAAATCGACGGTCGATGGCGGATAACTCTTTTCGTAGACGATTTTGAATCCGGATGCCTTGGCGTTCTCGCGCGCACCATCGCACGCGTTCTGTCCGAACTCGGCGTCGGCGTAGGCTAACGCGATCGTCTCAGGCTTTGGATTTTGCGCTTCGGCCACCTTGAAGAAGCCGTGCGTGAAGGCCGGCTTCGGGTCTGGGCCGGTCGAGATCATCGAAAAATACATCGGGTAATGGAATTCATTGTTGATCGCGGTGCCGGAGAGGCCGATCAAGAGCTTCTTGCGCTCGATCGCGATCGGCATGGCGGCGGCGATCTGGGTCGAGGCATAGCCGGAAACGATCAGGTCGACTTTGTCGACGTCAAGGAGTTTGGTGTAGATGCTCGGCACCTGCGCCGGATTGCTCTGATCGTCGTAATAGACAAGCTTGATCGGACGGCCGAGCAGACCGCCGCGGGAATTGGTATCGTCCTCCCAGATTTGCATCCCGAGCAGCGCCATTTTGCCGTTGGCGGCGAGTTTGCCGGTCAGCGACATGCCGAGGCCGATTTTGATCGGCTCTTCGGCGCACACCGGGGCTGCCGCGAAAATGAGCAGCGCCGCACCGGCCGCGGCCGCGCGCATTTCGCCTAGCCATCGCGATTTCAAGGGCATAAAGCGTCTTCCTCTCGCTGGCGCTGAAGCATCAGCTTTTTCCGACGGCACCATCTTATCTTTTCATCGGTTTTTTGACGCGGCCGTTAGCCGCATTACGCTTTTATGACGCTCAATGCTGCAATACCGGAATGTCATGGATTTGTGTCAATCGCGGAAGTATACTCTCAACTATGCCTACATCATCGTCGACCCGTTTCGATTGTCCCAAGTGCGGCACGCCGTACACGCTGCTTCGCGTCGAGGCCGACGCGACCTCGGAAGACGGCGAAATCGCCTGCACCGTTTGCGGCGAACCGCTTCGCGCCCGCGACGAGCAATTCGTCCTCAAATATTTTCTGATGCGCCGCAATGGCGCCCGCGAAGGCGCGCGTTACAGCGTGGTGTGATGGCGTGACGTTGCGGTGAGCGCGCGCTGCGCCGCCAATCCCATGACGATCAACGCCGCCGCAAGGCCAACTTGCGTTTTCACATAGGGAAAGGCGAGGATAAGCGCGCCGGCAATCGGCAGCGCCACGATTTCGCTTAAGGCGAAGCCGCGCGTGAGCGCAAACCGCAGCAGGAACGCGACCGCGACGGCGAGCACGACAAAGTCGTAGATGTAGAGATACGGCGTGGCGATCAGCGCGCCGGCGGCAAGCGCCGCGGCTTTTAGCTCGTACGGCGCGCGGCTTCGCCACAGCACGACGAGACCGGCCGCCAGCGCGAGCGCGCCAATCGCCTGCACCGCCCAGGCCAGCGTTTCGCCGCCGCCATGGGCGCGCACGAAGCCGAACAGGCTTTGCAGCCGCGCAAATTCCGCGCCGCCCTCGCCGAGCACGATGCGGCTGGTCAGCGGCGTCGCATGCGCGAACGCTTCCCAGGTGGCGGTGCCGAAGGCGAGCCAGGAGAGTGCAGCGAGTGCAGCCGCGACCAGAGCGGCGGTGAAGAGCGTGCGCCAGCGCCGGTCGGCGATCAGCACGATCGGAAACAGCAAACCGAAGTGCGGCTTGTAGGATAGAAGCCCGAGACAAATTCCGGCGAGCGCCGGGCGACGTTCAAGCAAGCCGAGCGTGCCGCCGATCAGCGCCGCGGTCAGAAAGCCGTTTTGGCCGGCGGTGATGTTCCAGAGCGCGGCGGGAAATCCGAGCGCGACGAAGACACCAACGCGTCCGCCTAGAATGCTTCCCAGCGTCGCTGCGTAGGCCGCGAGCGTGACCGTGAGCCAAAGCACCAGCGCAACCAGATACGGCAGCATCGCCAGCGCCGCGGCGACCAACAAAAATGTCGGCGGATAGTGCCAGCCGTAATAGTTCGCGAAAGCGTGGCCGACGGCGCGCTCTTCGGCCGCCTTGTGCTTTGGCCAGTCGTAAGCGGCGGCCGAATTGCGGTCGAGCGTGAGCCGTCCCGCCGCCCAGACATTGACGAAGTCGTTGGCGATCGGCTGGCCTTGTTTGTCGGCGAGGAAATTGCCGTCGAGATAAGCGCCGCCGAGCAGGACGAGATAGGCGAGCGCAAGCATCAGCCCGATCAAAGCGACGATGCGTGCGGCTGCGGGTTTTGTCGCGGCGGAAAGATCGGCGCGCGCGAGCGCGTCGCTCATGCGCTGGCGCTCCGACGGATGAACGCACGGCGGGCGATCAGCGCCGCGACGATCAGCACCGCGGCGAAACCGACCGGCGCCTTCACGAACGGGAAAATCAGGATCAGCAGACAAGCGAGGCCGATGCCGGTCATTTCGTGTGGCAGGAATCCGCGCGCACGGCCGAGGCGGAACAGAAAGGCGAGCGGCACCGCCAGCACCACGAGGTCATATGTATAGAGATACGGCGTCGCCAGCATGGCGCCGGCGCCGAGCGCGGCGGCCTTGATTTCGTATGCGGCGCGGCTTCGCCACAGCACCGCGATCGCGGCGGCCGCGAGCAGCGCCACCGCAGCTTGCACCGACCACGCCAGCGCCTCGCTGCCACCGAGCGTGCGGGTCAGTCCGAACGCGGTTTGCAGCTTGCTCCAGTCGGCAAAGCCCTGGGACAGGAACGCCTGCGAGGTGTGGCCGATATTGCCAAAGAACGCCTGCCACGCGTCGCTGCCGAAGGCGAGCCATGACGCCGCGGCCATCAAAGCCGCAACAATCGCAGCGGTGAAAAATGTCCGCCAATAGCCGCCCGCGATCAGCGCGATCGGAAACAGCAAACCGAGATGCGGCTTGTAGGTGAGCAGTCCGAGCAACACGCCCGCCCAGATCGGCTGCCGTTCCAGCAGAACCAGCGCGCCGCCGACGAGGCCAGCGGTCAGGAATCCATTCTGGCCGACGATGAAATTCGACAGCACGGCGGGAAACGCCGCGGCGAGCAAATAACCGATGCGGTCGCCGATAATGGCGCGGATGGCGGCGAGATAGGCCGGGAAGGTGGCGAAGACCCAGAAGACATAGGCGATCGCGTAAGGCAGCAGCGCCAGCGCCGCGGCGACGAACAAAAACGTCGGCGGATAGTGCCAGCCGAAATAGCCGTCGAACGGATGGCCGACCGCGCTCTCTTCAACGAGTTTGTGCGCCGGCCAGTCGTAGACCGCCGCCGCGTGGCCCGCGAGCACCATGCGCCCGGCGGCCCAGACATTGACGAAGTCCGACGGCACGCCGCTGCCGTCGGGGGCGACCAGCCAGATGCCTTGCAGGTAGGCGGTTAACAGATACGTCGCGTGCGCGACGACGAGCGCGAAGCAGACAAGCTCTACCGGCCGGGCCAGCCGGGCGCCGCCACCGTGCGCGGGAGACATTTCATAAAGCGCCATCGCCGGCCGCGCCTCGCATGATTTTGCAGCGAAGCTAGGCCGGGTGGCCTTGAGGAACCCTTAAGTGCCAAGTCTGGAATGCAAGGTCCGGCGCGTACAGCCTGCTAGCGCCGCACCAGCCGCAGAATGATCAACAGGATCACCGCGCCGATAAAGGCATCGATAATCGCGGCGATAAAGCCGCCCCCGATGTAGAT
The DNA here is from genome assembly GCA_963831165.1 of uncultured Alphaproteobacteria bacterium. Lineage (GTDB taxonomy): Bacteria > Pseudomonadota > Alphaproteobacteria > Rhizobiales > Xanthobacteraceae > BOG-931. Next base: position 156,866 of record CAWHPC010000018.1, on the reverse strand, counting down.
TCCGAGCCGGGGCAGGAGCCAGCCAGCGATGACGGCGCCAATGATGCCGACAATGATGTCACCGATCAGCCCATAGCCGCTGCCCTTGACAACCTGGCCGGCGAGCCAGCCGGCGATCGCGCCGACAATCAGCCAAATAACGATGCTTTCTACGCCCATGAATTTCCCCTGTGCGCCGTCCTAGCAGGGACCATCCCTGTATCGCTTTCGCCGCGCGCGACATTAGCGGCGCCCCGGTCCGGTGTCAGCAGCGGCCGCGTCCGAAGTGCTTATTGCGCTGCAACATCAACTGCGGCACACTGCCGATGAAGGCGAATTCAGCGAGTTTGACTGGAGCACATCATGGCCGTCGCGCAGAAGAAACCATCGGCTGCGGCGCTGAAAGACCTCTACGCTGTCGGCGAAATACCGCCGCTCGGTTATGTGCCGGCGAACATGCACGCTTGGGCGATACGCAAGGAGCGTCACGGGCCACCGGAAAAATCCATGCAGCAGGAAGTGCTGCCGACCTGGCCGATCGGCGATGATGAGGCGCTGGTCTACGTCATGGCCGGCGGCGTCAACTACAACGGCGTCTGGGCTGGGCTCGGCATTCCGGTGTCGCCGCTCGACGGGCACAAAAATCCATTTCACATCGCCGGCTCGGACGCCTCCGGCGTGGTGTGGGCCGTCGGCTCCAAGGTCAAGCGCTGGAAAGTCGGCGACGAAGTGATCGTTCACTGCAATCAGGACGACGGCGACGACGAGGACTGCAACGGCGGCGATCCGCTATTGTCGCCGTCGCAGCGCATCTGGGGCTACGAGACTCCGGATGGCTCATTCGCGCAATTCTGTCGCGTGCAGTCGCGCCAGCTCATGCAGAAGCCGGCGCATCTGACCTGGGAAGAGGCGGCGTGCTACACGCTCACGCTCGCGACCGCGTATCGCATGCTGTTCGGCCATCCGCCGCACATCCTCAAGCCCGGCGACAACGTCCTGGTGTGGGGCGCCTCGGGTGGGCTCGGCGTGTTCGGCGTCCAGCTCGTCGCCGCCTCGGGCGCTAACGCCATCGGCATCGTCTCCGACGAGTCGAAATCCGAATACGTGTTCAATCTCGGCGCCAAGGGCGTGATCAATCGGAGCGAGTTCAAATGCTGGGGCGCGATGCCGAAAGTCGGCACGCCTGAATACGACGTCTGGACCAAAGAGGCGCGCCGCTTCGGCAAGGCGATCTGGGACATCACCGGCAAGCGCGACGTCGACATCGTGTTCGAGCATCCGGGCGAGGCGACCTTCCCGGTGTCGTGTCTCGTGGTCAAGCGCGGCGGCATGGTGGTGTTCTGCGCCGGCACGTCCGGCTTCAACATCACCTTCGACGCGCGCTATGTCTGGATGCGGCAGAAGCGGGTGCAGGGCTCGCACTTCGCGCATCTGAAACAGGCGAGCGCCGCCAACCGCTTCGTCATCGACCGCCGCATCGATCCGTGCATGAGCGACGTATTTCCGTGGGAGAAGATTCCGCACGCGCACGAACTGATGCGCACCAACAAACACAAGCCCGGCAACATGGCGGTGCTGGTCAACGCGCCGCGTCCCGGCTTGCGCAATTTCGACGATGCGCTCGAAGCGGCGTCAATGCCGCAGTTGAACCGCGAGTCGGGGCGGGGATAGCGGCAATCGTCGTTGCGATCGACGTGCGGCAATGGCAGTGTCGAGGCGCTTGTGGGTAAGCGCCGGGGAGTTGCATGGCAGTCGTGTTAATTGTCGAGGACGAGGCGCAAGTTCTCGTACTGGCGGAATCCTACCTGCAAGAACACGGACATCAGACGCTCTCGGCCAGCACTCTTGCCAAGGCATCAGCTGTTCTAGAACGCCCCGACAAGATCGATATCCTGTCCACCGACATAGGACTGCGCGACGATCAGCAAGCCGGTCTCGAATTGGGCAAAATTGGCGGCGGAACGTCACCCCGGTCTGAAGGTACTTTATGCGACCGGCCTGACGGTAACGGACGGAATGAAGGCGTTTTTCGTCGACAAATCGGCGATGCTGGTGAAGCCCTACACCGTCGAGCAGCTCCTAACGAGCTTTTCCATGCTCGGCGTCAATCATCCGCCGCGAAGCTGAGGCGTGGACTCACTAACGCGCAGCTATAACCGAAATGATGCGAGCTGGATGAAGGCGAGATAGTTGGCTGCAAGCTTGTCGTAGCCCGATCTGGTGCCGGGCGGCACCATCAACCTGCAAAGGCCCATCAGGGTAAGCGGCACTGCTCCGATCTGCGTCCGCTTTCCGGGCCCAGCCGTATGGCGCCAATCACTACCGGCTCGTCGCGGTCGAAAGTGACCCATTGCCGAACCTCGCGCTGCGGCTGGGCCCGAATCACGCCCTATCGCCACTCTTAAACTTCTAATCTGCGGTCTCGAAAATCGTAAAGTCTTCGTTAACTGAAACGTGAAAATGTCTGAACGTACCACGGAGCAGATATGCGTATCACGTTGGTCGAACCCAGCCGAACGGTTCGGCGGATCGTAACGAGCACAATAGAACCCTGGGGTCACGAAGTTTGCTCGTTCACGGACGCCCCGGAAGCGCTTGCATTCCTCCAAGTGGAAAAGGACATTCGCGCCCTCATAACCAGCACAGAACTTACCTCGGCCTCTGGCATCCGATTAGTGAGCGATGCGCGGACGCTAGCCGGAGCGCAGCGACCTCTTTACATTATTCTGATGTCCTCAAGCGATGAACGATCCACGATGGTTCAGGCGCTGGAGAATGGCGCCGACGATTTCATTTCAAAACCGCCCGCACCGGAGGAGCTTCGTGCAAGACTTCGCGCCGCCGATCGAATCACTGCGATGCAGGCCGAGTTGATCACCCTTGCAACGACCGATTCATTGACGGGATTGATGACCCGCCGCGCCTTCGTCGATGCCGCGCAAAATATGTTGGAACATACCTGCACCGGTGATCCCCTTTCGGTTCTCATTTGTGATCTCGATAAGTTCAAAGCTATCAACGATGCCCATGGTCATCATGTGGGCGACCTTGTCCTGCAAAAGGTCGGTAGAGAAACCATGTCGATGAATGCACCGGCAGGCCGATTGGGTGGCGAAGAATTTGCTCTGCTGATAGAGGGCAGCCTGGATGATGCTGTTGGGATTGCCGAAAGTTTTCGCGAGTTGGTCAGCAGACTTTCGATCCGCGCTGGAAATGAAACGATCGGGATCACTTGCAGCATCGGTGCGGCCGAATGGGAGCCGCGTGACACGGTCGATTTGCTGTTACGACGGGCCGATGTTGCACTTTACGAGGCCAAGCGCGCGGGTCGCAATCGTGTCGTTGCAGCCGACACCTTTTCCATCGTTAAAGAGCATAAACAGTGGCACGGTGTTGCTCGGCGCGAGACAACCAGATGACCCGTGCGGCGCACTTGGCGTCACAGACCCTGATCCAGCGCGACAACGTATTTGAGTTAGGTGTGCCTGGATCACCCACGTTGAATTGAAGCTATTTGGAAGCAGAATCCTTAGTCAACACTGCGATGGCTTCCTGCACCGTCGTCATAAATTGCGCGGGGAAGATGATGGTCGAGTTCTTTTCAGTCGCAATTTCGGCCATCGTCTGTAGCGTGCGAAGCTGAAGCGCGACCGGATGCTGCGTGATGATGTCGGCGGCTTGGCCGAGTTTCACCGAGGCTTGATATTCCCCTTCGGCGGCCACAATCTTCGCCCGACGCTCACGCTCGGCCTCGGCCTCCTTTGCCATAGCGCGCTGCATATTTTCGGGAAGGGTAATGTCTTTGATCTCGACTGCTGTAACCTGCGTGCCCCACGGCTCGGTGTGCCCGTCAATCACGTTCTTGATCTGATCGTTGATGCTCGCAGTATCCGAAAGAAGCTGATCCAGGCTAAATCGTCCGACAACATTGCGCACCGTTGTTTGACTGATTTGATTGATCGCGTTGTAGACATTTTCGATAGCGATCACCGCCTTCTCCGGATCCGAAATGTGATAGTAAGCGACGGCCGCAATATCGATCGAGACGTTGTCCTTCGTGATTATTTTTTGCGAGGGGATTTGCATCGTAACGGTGCGCAAAGATACCCGCACCATCTGCTGTATGGGAACGAAGACAAGCGTAAGCCCCGCCCCGCGAACGCCCTCAAATTTTCCGAGAAGAAATACTACGCCCCGTTCGTACTGCCGCAATATCCGAATGGAACCGAGGGCATACAAAATAACCACGAGCGCCAAAATAGCGAGCCAACCCATAAAAACACTGTCGCACAAATTACAGCGGAGGTCGAGCCGTCGCGATGTGGCCTGCGGCCGTAGTCGCGGCGTGTCTGCTTTGTCCGCTGCCGGGCTCTTCGGACTCAGAGGCGCGGGATTGGTGGTAAACTCACGTACCAATGGTGATTTCGCAATCGCGCCGCTGTCGCGACAGACTCGCGCTTCAACTGTGACTCGACATCTCGCTGCAGCGTTGGACCTTTAGTCCGGATGCCAGACAGAAAGCTCGCCGATAATGGCGCTGTCTACCACCATTAAAGCCGCGTGTCGGTGTCAGAGGGGTTGAGGATCGCCGCTGCGGCCCGAGCGCAAGTAGCTTGGATCTCATGTCGTGGGCTCCAATTTTCCGGTAAGTAGGGGGTCCATCAGACCTGGTGCTTAGCCAAAAATTCAAGAATGAAGTTTGCAATCTCATCGTTCTTTTCATCCAAGGCGAAATGGCCGGCATCGAGCAGGTGGATTTCGGCGTCCGGCAGATCGCGTTTAAACGCCACTCCCCCGGGAGCGATGAACGAGGGATCGTTCCGTCCCCACACTACCAAGGTCGGAGGCTTGTGTTCACGCAGCCATGCTTGCCACGCCGGATACGAAGCAACGTTCGTCCGGTAGTCGTAGAGCAGATTCGCCTGGATCTCGCGTTGTCCCGGCAGCGATAGGTGAGCGTACTCGTCGGTCCACGTATCAGGGTTATAACGATCGGGATGCGAGGTCCCGAGGGTATGACGCTGTTCGGTTGCCGCTACCGACACGAACGCATCGAACACTTCAGGATGCGCTTTCGGATCGGCCCAATATTGCGCAATGCCGGCCCACTTGGCGCCCAAGCCTTCCTTATAGGCATTGGCATTCTGGATGATAAGCGCCTGCAGCCGCTCCGGATGCGCCGCGGTGATGCGAAAGCCGACCGGCCCGCCAAAGTCATGAAGGTAGAAGCTGTATTTGTTGATCTTGAGTTGCTCGAGAAGCGCGTTGATCGTCTTGGCCAAATTGTCGAAGGTGTACGTATACGACGATGGTGGCGGGGCGTCACTCTGACCGAATCCCGGGAAATCCGGTGCTATCAAATGATAACGTGTTGCGAGCAAGGGAATGAGCGTATCGAATTCGCGAGACGAAGAGGGGAAACCGTGCAGGAGCACGATCGTCGGCGCGTCCTTCGGACCAGCCTCGCGATAGAAAACTCTGACACCATCAACCGTCGTGCGGTGATAGGTCGTTGTCGCGGACGTCGACTCTAGCGAAGTTACCCGCGCAGGATCACCAGCGGTTAACGCCACCGCAGCTGTCCGAGGAGTTCCAGTTATCATAATTTCGCTCCGTGTCAGCCGGGCGCTCAATCATTCGCCGGATGTATCCATCTTCCGCCGTCATCGAACCGAGCGCGCTGATGAAGACATCAGTCGTAGAATGCCGGGAGCAGCTTCAGCGTGTCAGATTGCGCCTTGTCGTGATTGATAAACAGCTTCGCCTGGTATGTTGCGATCATCCGCCTAATCCTATCCATGGAGGCGATTGACGCGGCCTTATCCGTGTTCAGGGACGGCACCGTGTTTTTTTCAAAATTCTCTTTCAGATGAACCACGTCGCCGGACAGAATGATGAACCCTGAATTCTTCAGATGGACTAGCAACGATTGATGGCCGGGAGTGTGTCCCGGTGTGGAAACCAGGGTAACGCTACCATCGCCAAATACGTCTGTATCACCATCGAGCAGTCTAAGATGTTTTGGAGTGCCCAGAAGCTTACGTGCGAGAGCCTTCAATTGATTCACGTTGTCATTCGGGCCATCGGGAGAACTGATCCACGTATATTCGGCTCGCTTCATCAGAACCGTCGAATTCGGGAACAAGCGAACGTTGCCAATGTGGTCGCCGTGAGTATGTGATAGCGCAACATAAGTGATGTCGCTTGTCTTAAGTCCGATCGCAGCGAGTTGATCGGTTAGCGTCTTATCTAAATGATACACGATCAATTTAGGCAGGGTTGACCAGCCTTTGGGGTTGTTCAACGCTGATTCAGGAACACCCGTGTCCCAGAGTAACCATTCGTTTCCCCGCTGTATCAGCCAACAAGTCGAAGAGAACTCGATGCTCCGTCCAACATTTTCGCCAGGGGTCCAGACCGACTCGTCGTTTGCAAGGGAGTGACCGCAATCCAGCCGAAAAAGCTTGTCGGCGAAGCCAGCCCTCGTCGCGTCCGGCAGCCGCGAGTCAGCGGTTGCAGTCAGCGTGCCGTTTAGCAAGAGCGAAGCGGCGGCCAGAAACGTCAAAGTCGCCGGTCTTGTCTGCTTTAACATGTCCGATCCTCCGGTCACGTCGGGCTGCTTCAATGTATCGTCGCGCCAAGACCGTAGGCGAGGCGCCCATCGAAAGCGCCTCTCCAACGGCAAGCCGCGACCGCAGCCCTAGAAAATCAGCAGTCACTCCATGCGTATGCGATCTACGACGCCCGAGCGGTGGCAGCCGGTCCGGCCTTTTGCTTCACCGCTGCCATCAGCGTCTTCGCGGCAGGACCGGAGGAAGCTGGGTTCTGTCCGGTGATCAGCAAGCCGTCGCTGACCACGTGAACCCCCCAGTCCTTTACCTTCGAGAAGACGGCGCCCAGTTTCAACATTTCATCTTCGACAAGGAAGGGCACAACTTTAGTGAGACCCATCTCTTCCTCCTCGCCGTTGGTGAAGCCGGTGACTTCCTTGCCTTGAACCAGAAATTTCCCGTCGGTCGTTTTGACGTGATGCAGCGCCCCTGTGGAATGGCACACGATGCCGATTGGCTTGCGGGCAGCAATGAAGGACTCGATGAGTTTAATGGAATGCGCGTCTTCGGCGAGATCCCACATCGGCCCATGGCCACCCGGGTAGAAGACGGTGTCGAAGTCCTCTTGCTTGACGCCGTCGAGGCGAACGGTCTTACCGAGCTGAGCTTCCGCACTTGCGTCCTTCTCGAACCGGATGGTGAGATCAGTACGGGATTTGGGTTCGTCGCTCTTGGGATCGAGCGGCGGACGGCCGCCTTTCGGCGATGCGAGCGTGATCTCGACGCCGGCGTCCTTGAATGTGTAGTAGGGGGCTGCGAGCTCTTCGAGCCAGAATCCTGTCTTTCGTCCCGTGTTACCCAGTTGGTCGTGGGATGTGATGACCATCAGCACTTTCATGACTTTCTCCTTTGTTTACTGTCATTGAACGAACCGCCAGTTCGCAGCTCGTCCCCAAGTAAAAGTCGGGCATGGCGGCGCGATCCTGAGGCGCCTCCGAACGGGAGGCCGCATGCTCGTGCCGATTGTGACGGCAACGATCTCGCGACGTCGATGTTCGCTTCGGCAAATTCGCGTGAAGCTTCCTGAGGCAAATTGTGCCCGATGCCGTCTTGAAGAGCCGGAACGAGTATTTGCCTGAAACCTTCTTCGCCCAACTTGGGTTCCGCCGATTCCATCGGGATTTTGCAGCTTTGTGGCGATGGCCGAGCGCGCGCTCGTGAAGCGCAGCATCTTCACTACGCAACCCATTGGCCAATGAAACTCTTGAGAACGGAAGGCGGTGCGCCTGCCGGTAGCGAATAAAGGCAAGGAATAACGCAGCACTACCGTGGGCCGTCATGTCTGCAATGGGTCCAATCGCTTCACTTCTGCGATGTCCGAGTTGTGTCGGCTTTTTCACCGGATAGCGACGAGACAGCGGAGGTTTAAACACTCCGGTTTCGGGCCAGGAGCGGACAATAAATGTTGCAGACCCGGCTAGTCGTGCCGGCGACGACTGCGCTAGAATTCAGGCCGGGCTCTAGCAGCACCGATCAACGGTGCGCAGCGCTTCGAGGGGTCGTAGCAGTTGGGGGGCGTAACAATGAAACCTATCGTGATCTTTGTGGCTGCCGCACTGGCGCTTTTGGTGCTGGCGAACGCGGCAAGTGCTTACGTCAAGCATCACCGCGTCGCGGCCGCAGTCGGCCGCCACGCGCGGACCATGCACCCGTGGGGTTGGGGCCATCGGGCTGCGAGCAGGCCGCGCCATGCGCTGCGTTACGCAAGACATCGGCTGCGGCGCTTGGCGCACTACGATACCGCGCCGCTCGGCTGCCTTCCGGCCGAGCTACGCGCCAAGGTCGCCGAGATCATCGGCGCGTGCGGCACGCATGTGCTGCGCACCTTCACACTCGGCGCGGTGATCGCCGGGACCCGGCACTTATCCGAGCATGCGTTCTGCCGTGCTGCCGATCTCGCCGGCAATCCCGCGTGCATCTATGCGCACCTGCGCGGCTTCCGCGGCGGCGTCTCGACCGACTACGGCCGCATGCGGCACGTCCACGTGTCGTGGCATCCGGGCGGCTGGGAGCAAGGCGTGCGCTTTGTGCACGGCGGCGGCTATCGCACGACGCGTATCGCCGCCGCGGCGCTGCCTCGTTGAGCGAGCCGGCGGCCCTGAAAGCAAATAATTATGATCTTGGAAGTTGGTCGGCACATAAGAGTTTTCGGCATAAGAGTTTAATGCCGAGAAGTCTCTCAGGGGTCATTCACGGCAGGGACGAGCGAACGGCAAAGTCCTGCCATGTCTGCTATGCCGCCGAAGCGGAATTAGCTTCAGGGTATCAGCAGCTCCGCGGAGCGCGGTTGCGGATTGGTTCAAACTGCGACGCTGCCAGTGTGAGGCTACGTTTCCTTCCGCTCGCGGGCGATCACGGCGTTGAGTTCGCCGCCGAAGATGAAAATCCAGGCGCTGTAATAGAGAAACACCAGCGCGATCATCGCCGAAGCGAGCCCCGCATAGTAGGTCACGTAGGTGTAGGCGAAATCGGCGAGATAGCGCCCGAAGGTAAACCCGCAGGCGAGCCACAACACTAAAGTCGCGAGAATGCCCGGCCACACCTGCTCGAGCTGTCGCCGTCCGGCCGGCAGCCACATGTGCAGGATCACGAGCGAACCCGCGATCACCAGGCCGCCGATGCCGAAGCGCGCGACGTCGTAGTGCGCCTTGAGCGGCTCCATCCACGGCGCGTAGGCGACGGAGGCCTGAAAGATCAGCGGGCCGAGCACCACCAGAAACGCCAGCGCCAGAAATGCAATTGCGCTGACCAGCACGTAGCCGATCGATTTAAGCCGCAGCAGCCACCAGCTGCGCTGCTCGGTGAGACCATAGGCGCGGTTTAATCCGATGCGCAGGCTTTCGACGCCGCTCGACGCAAAATACACCGCGAATACTGCACCCAGCGTCAGCACGCCGCCGCGCGTGGTGGTCAGCACGTTGTGAATCTCGCTGGCGAGCGGGCCGGCCACTTGGCGCGGCCAGACCGCGAAGATCAGGCGCGCAACTTCGTTGGCCAGATTGGCGGAGCCGATGAAGCCGGCGAGCGCCGTCACCACGATCAGGAACGGAAACATCGCCATCAGGATCGACAGCGAGATGTGGCTCGCGATCGCCCAGCCGTCATCGCGGCTGAACCGAAGGAAGGCCTCAGTAACGACACGAAAGCACAGGCGGATCATGTTCAATGCGCGTTTCCTTCTGGAGCGTGACGTATAAGCGCGCCTGCGCGGATGCCCGGCGAGCCCTCACTGCGCCCCTAAGGCGGTTGCACAGTCAGGTTATCGGCATCGGTAGTGATCGGCCACAAGCGGTAAAGGCCGAATGTCAGGTCATCGCGCAAACTGGAGGGTCGGCAGTCCGCCCTGCTTCTGAGCGCATTCAAAGTATCTGCGTTTCAGGGCCGGTAGCGCAACGCATCGACCAGCAGAGCGAAGGCCGCGGAGGATTGACGCCGGCTCGGGTAGTAGAGGTGGTAGCCTGCATACGGCGGGCACCAGTCTTCCAGCACTCGCTTGAGGCGGCCCTTGGCGAGATGGGGCTGCGCCAGGTCCTCCGGCACATAGGCCAGGCCGAATCCGGAAAGCGCCGCATTGAGCATCTGGAAAGTGCCGTTGAAGGTGAGCTGGCCTTCGACGCGAACTTTAAGTTCGCGGCCGTCTTTCTCGAACTCCCAGGCGTACAAGCCGCCGTGCGTGGACAGACGCAGATTGATGCAGTCGTGGCCGATCAGCTCCTGCGGCCGCTTCGGTTCTGATCGCCCCCGGAAATACGACGGCGCCGCCACGACCGCCATGCGCATGTCGGGCGCGATGCGCACGGCGATCATGTCCTTCGCCACCTGCTCGCCGGCGCGCACGCCGGCGTCAAAACGCTGGGCGACGATGTCGGTCAGGCCGTTGTCGATGAAGATCTCGACCTTGATGTCAGGATAAAGCCGCAGGAATTTCACAAGTTTCGGCCAGAGGATCGTCTCAAGAGCATACTCGGTGGCCGTGATCCGAATGGTGCCGGCAGGCTTCTCCCGAAGCTCACCCACGGCGGTGAGCTCGGCCTCGATCTCCTCAAAACGCGGGCCGAGCGTGTGAAGCAGGCGTTCGCCCGCTTCCGTTGGCGAGACGCTGCGCGTGGTGCGCGTGAGCAGCCGGACGCCCAGCCGCGCTTCCAGTTCGCGGATGGTGTGGCTCAGCGCCGACTGGGATACGCCGAGCTTCGCTGCGGCTTTGGTGAAACTGCGTTCTCGCCCTACCGCCAGGAAGGCCACGAGGTCATCGAGATGTCCGCGCTGCATTTATGGCGCCCGCTCATAAGTCCATGCGGATTATAGCGGCTAGTCGCGGCGGCTGCGCGCATTACATTTTGGCCAAGTAACCGGCCAGGAGACGTCATGATCACGCGCCGACACATGCTCGCTGCCGCCGGCGGTTTCGCTGTCGCTGCAGCCGGATCGGCCGCCGCAGAGACACCAGCACAGGCTGTCCCAACAGAACGAAGGAACGCAATCATGGAGATCAAACGCAACGGCTCGCGGCCGTCGGGCAAGGGACCGGCGGACTATTTCACCGGCACGGTCCGCGTTGACCCGCTGTTCGAGGCGCCCGAACCGGCGCGCGTTCGCGGCGCCAGCGTCACGTTCGAGCCGGGCGCCCGGACCGCATGGCATACCCATCCGCTCGGTCAGACCCTGATTGTCACGTCAGGCCTCGGGCGAGTGCAGCGTTGGGACGGCCCTATCGAGGAAATCCGGCCGGGCGATGTGGTGTGGATTCCGCCCGGCGAAAAGCACTGGCACGGCGCAACGCCGACGACGGCAATGACGCATATCGCCATTCAGGAAGCGTTGAACGGCAAGGTCGTCGACTGGATGGAAAAGGTCAGCGACGAACAGTACCGGCCCTGATGTCTGAATAACGCAGTTCGGCGTGACCAAGAGACAGGAGTGCAAAAATGCAAAAGCGCAAACTCGGAAACAGCAGCCTCGAAGTATCGGCCATCGGGCTCGGCTGCATGGGCATGACCTTTTCCTACGGTCCGCCAGCAGACAAAAGAGAGATGATTTCGCTCATTCGAACGGCCGTCGAACGCGGCGTCACATTCTTCGATACGGCCGAAGTGTACGGCCCGTTGAACAACGAAGAGCTGGTGGGCGAAGCGCTTGCCCCGTTCAAGGACAAGGTGGCGATCGCCACCAAGTTCGGGTTTGAACTTGATCCCAAAGGCGGTCCGCAATGGGTGGGCCTCAATAGCCGACCGGAGCACATCAAACAGGCCGCCGAGGGTTCGCTCAAGCGGCTCAAGGTCGATGCCATCGACCTGTTCTATCAGCACCGCGTCGACCCGGACGTGCGCATCGAAGAGGTGGCCGGAGCGGTGAAAGACCTGATCAAGGAAGGAAAGGTCAAACACTTCGGTCTCTCCGAAGCCGGTGTGCGGACCATCCGTCGCGCCCATGCGGTCCAGCCGGTCACGGCGCTGCAGAGTGAATACTCGTTGTGGACCAGAACTCCTGAAAAGGAAGTGCTGCCGACAGTCGAGGAACTCGGCATCGGCTTCGTTCCCTACAGCCCCCTCGGCAAGGGGTTCCTCACGGGCAAGATGAACGAAAACACTACGTTCGACAGTTCCGATTTTCGCAGCATGCTGCCTCGATTTACGCCGCAGGCACTGAAAGCGAACCAGGCTCTGATTGATCTGCTTGGCAAAATCTCAGAACGAAAGAAGGCGACGCCAGCCCAGATCGCGCTCGCTTGGCTGCTGGCGCAGAAGCCCTGGATCGTTCCAATCCCGGGCACCACGAAGCTCTCACGTCTTGAGGAGAACATCGGCGCTGCCGCCATCGAGCTGACGGCGGACGACCTTCGCGACATCGAAAACGCCGCCGCGAAGATCACGGTGCAAGGCGCGCGCTATCCCGAAAAACTGGAGCAGATGACCGGCCGCTGACCGGCCATCGTTGGTGCACAGGAGTCGAGATCGTGAGCAATAACATCGAAGGAAAAGTCGTCGTTATCACGGGCGCGAGCAGCGGACTCGGCGAGGCGACCGCCCGGCTTCTCTCCGCGCACGGCGCAAGCGTTGTGCTGGGTGCGCGGCGCGCCGATCGCATCCAGGCATTGGCAGGCGAGCTCAAAGGCCGTGGCGGCAAGGCAATCGCCAGGACTACGGACGTCACCCAGTGCGCGCAGGTCAAAAGATTGGTCGACGCGGCCGTGCACACCTACGGCCGGATCGATGTGATGATCAACAATGCCGGGCTGATGCCGCAGTCGCCGCTCGATCGCCTCAAAATCGACGAGTGGGACCAGATGATCGACGTGAACATTAAAGGCGTGCTTTATGGGATTGCGGCGTCGCTGCCGCACATGAAGGAGCGCAAAGCCGGACACATCATCAATGTCTCGTCCGTCGCCGGCCACAAGGTTCGTGCCGGCGGGGCGGTCTATGCGGCGACCAAGCATGCCGTGCTGGCGCTGTCCGAAGGGCTGCGCCAGGAAGTAAAGCCCTACAACATCCGCACCACGGTGATCTCGCCGGGCGCGGTGGCAACGGAGCTGCCGGACAGTGTCAGCGAGCCGGACGTCGCCGAGGGCCTCCACAGGTTCTATGAGGAATTCGCAATTCCTGCCAACTCGTTCGCACGCGCCGTTGCGTTCGCTATGGGCCAGCCGGACGACGTGGACGTGAACGAAATTTTGTTCCGGCCCACGCGCCAGGAATTGTAAACTCACGATGGGCTCCGGGGAGAGCACCGTGCGCGTCGGCATTCTCGGTTCGGGATTGATGGGCGCCAAGCTCGGGACGCTGTTCGCGCGCGCCGGACACGAAGTGGTGTTCAGTTACGCTCGAAGTGAGCGGAAGCTCATGAAACTCGCGCAGGAAGCCAAGGGAAAAGCGCGGCACGGCACACCGCGCGAGGCCGTGCAGGAAGCGGATGCGATATTGCTGGCCGTGCACTGGTCGCGGATAGACGATGTGCTTAAGCAGACCGGCGATTTGGCGGGCAAACTGGTGGTAACCTGCTCGCTGCCGATGAACGATGACAACACCGAACTCGTCGTGGCCCACATATCGTCCGGCGCGGAAGAACTTGCAAAGAAAATTCCGAAAGCTCGCGTCGTCTGCGGCTTCAACACCGTGCCCAGCGAAGTGCTGTTCGGCGTTTTTGCGGCCCGCCGCAAAGCCGCCAAACCGAGCCTCGTGTACTGCGGGGACGATTCGCGCAGTAAAAAGATCGCCGCCGAACTGATCCGCGACGTCGGCTTCGATCCTGTGGACGCCGGGCCGCTTCGGATCGCCCGTTACACCGAGCCATTCGCGCTTCTCGTCGCCCAACTCGCGTACGAAGGAAAAGGCGGCCCGGAATTGGCGTACCGGTTCGAGCGGTTTGAAAAATAAGAGAGCGTCGTGTCAGAGCTGGCGAAATGGGACAGCTTTTACGTCATCGTCGGCTCCGCCGCCGGCGCGCTGATCGGATTGCAATTCGTCGTCATGACGCTCGTTGCTCAGCGGCCGCCGATACGAGGGGCGGAGGCCGGCGCCGCTTTCGGGACGCCGACGATCGTCCACTTCGGGACGACCTTGCTGTTGTCGGCGCTGTTACGTGCACCGCGGCACAACATCACCATTCCCGCGGCGCTGTGGGGCGTCGTGGGCTTCGGCGGCGTGACCTATGCGGTGATCGTGGTTCGGCGCATGCGGCGGCAAACCGTCTACGAACCGGAGTTCGAGGACTGGCTGTTTCATGTTGCCCTGCCTGTAGCGGCCTACGCGCTGCTCGTGCTCGCGGCATTCGCGGCGCCGTTCGTCACGCGCAAGGCTCTGTTCGGCGTCGGCGCCGCGGTGCTGCTGCTGCACTTCCTCGGCATTCACAACGCCTGGGACGCCATCGCCTATCACGTCTTTGTCAGTATGCGGGACACCGACGCTAAGTCGCGCGGCGACAAAACTTCAGAAAAGGATGCGCTCTGAAACAAGGCATGTTTTTTTGCAGTCGCGCTAACGGCGCAATTTATTTCGCCTTCTCGTAAGGATAAATCGCTTCGCCGGTTTTCTGGTCCGGAGGATACACCACAGTCTGATAGCTCATGCCTCGCCAGGTTTCGAGGTTCGCGGCGTCGGTGATGTCGTGATATTGAACCTGCATGAGTGCGGGCTTGGTCCACTCGCCTTCCGGACCGAAGCTGATATCGCCGATGATGGTGTGGACTTCATTGTGGTGCAGCCAATCGGCGATCTTCGCGTCGTCGAAGCTTTTTGCGCCTTCGACGCCTGCCGCTAGCACCTGGAAATCGGCGTAGCCCCAACCGCCGAGATAATAGCCGAGTGGATCGACGCCGGCGTCCTTGGCGCGCGCCTGGTATTTGTCGAAAAACGGCTTGGCGCGCGCCATCAGCTTCGGCGACGGCACCCAGGTTTCGTAATTGATAAAGCCGTTGAGCTTCGACTTGAGCCGGTCCTTGAACACGGTCGCCTGCAGGCCGACCATTTCGCCGCCGATCATCTTTGGTTTGAAGCCGAGCTCGTTGACCGATTGCACAATTCCGACCGAGCTGAGCGGATAAGAGCACACCACCACGATGTCGGCGTTGGTCGCGGCGACGGCGCGAATAACCGGCGCAAAATCCGTTGTGCCGGGCGGAAAGCTTTTGTTGTAGAGGACCTTCAGGCCGTATTTCTTGGCGTTGATTTCGGCGCTGTCGGCGCCGTTGTGGCCGAACTCAAAGTCTTCCGAAATGATCGCCACCGTCTGTGGCTTCGGGTTTTGTGCCGCCGCTACTTCGAAAAAGCCTTCGGCGGAGGAAACCTTCGGGTCGGGTCCGTACGGCACCATCGAGAAATAGTTCGGATAGTGAAAGTGGCTGTTTACCTCGAGCGCGAACAGACCGATCATCACTTTTCCCTTCGGCATGACGACGGGGAAGGCCGGCGCCACCAGATTGGTCCCGTAAGGACCTACGATGAGATCGACTTTGTCGACGTCGAGCAGCTTGGCGTAGATGCCGGGCACGTTGGCCGGGTTCGATTGATCGTCGTAGGAGACCAGTTCGACCCTGCGGCCAAGCAGTCCGCCTTTGGCATTGACCTCCTCTTCCCAGATTTTGGCGCCAAGGAGCGCCTGCTTGCCGTTGGGGGCGAGCGGGCCGGTCTGCGAGAAGCCGAAACCGATCTTGATCGGATCGTCGGCGCGCGCAGGCGCCGCCGCAAGAAGCGCGGCGAAGAGGATCGCGCCGAGGCAGGCGGCGCCGTTCGCTGGTCTCATCTGCATCGTTTCCTCCTGTTGTTTCCCTGCGCTCAGCCGTGACTGTGCGCGTGTGCGTGCGTGTGGCCGCGCTGCGCGGCACGAAACGCCGCCATTTGCTCGAACAGGGCGAAAATATCCGGTTCGATACGCTCGCCCTTGAACTCTTCGAATAGCGTCCGGATCGTCACCACAATGCGCTCTGCATCGGTCCAGTTCGCGTATCGTCCGAGCGAAATGTCGAACGCCGCGTCGCGCGCGCTCATGCCCTTGTCATAGCGCTTGCGCGCTTCGTCGCTGACGAATTGCAAGTAGCCGCGCATGTCGCGCACCGCGTAGGCCCAGAGGCCGTTGCCGAGATCCTTCAAGCCACGGGTGAATTGCCATTTCGGCACGGTTTTCGCTCCCTGCGTGTTTAGTGGCGTTCTTTTAGTCGCGCTCGTGGCGGCGGCGGACCTTGTTCGGCTCCGGCCTCGTCGACACCATTGGAGCAAGGCTAAAATGGTTTGATCGAATTGACAAGTATCTTGAACGATCGTTCAAACACGCTAAAGTAGGACAATCGGCATGCGCCGCAGGAAGCCCGCAAAGGCGATGACTCTGAGCGTAGCGGAGCGCGAGAAAACCGTGGCCGGCTTTGCCGGCGATGCCGCCGGCGCGTCGGCGCCGGAGCGAATATTGCAGGAGGCGGAGCGGGTCTTCGCCAGATTTGGTTATGACGGCGCTTCGCTGCGGCAGATCGCCGAGGCGGCCGCGGTTCCGGTCGCGCTGGTGAGCTATCACTTCGGCTCGAAGGACGGGCTCTATCGCGCGGTGTTCAATCGCCGCGCGCCGACGGTTGTCGAACAACGCCTCGCGGGGCTTGCGATCGCGATGAGTGAAGCCGATCTCGATCGTCGGCTGGAACTGATCGTCAAGGCGCTGGTGATGCCGATGCTTCGCCTTCGCGCCCGCGACAATGATCCAAGCTTCGGGCGTCTCGTGGCCCAAGAGTCAACCGATGCGAATTCCGAGGTGCGCGGCATCATTCGCGACCTGTTCGATCCGATCGCCTACGAGATATTGGCGATGCTCCGCTCCGCGCTGGCCGATCGATCGGAGCGGGATATCCAATGGGCCTATCAGTTCATGCTGGGTGCGATGGTGTTCGTGATGGCCGACACCGGCCGGATCGCGCGGCTGAGCGAAGGTCTTTGCCGTCCTGACGACGAGGACGCGGCGGTCGCGCACATGGTCGCGTTTCTGACCGCTGGGATGCGTTTCGGCACGCCTGTTGCATCGCCGGCTTCGCTCAGGAACGAGTCCCGGCGAAAGTCGGGAGGCAAAACAACAAAACGCACGAAGGCTAGTCCGCGCTGAGCCGGCTATTCGCTTGCGTTTCAGGATAGTTATGAACCCGACTATGCAAATTGCCGTGGTTGGACTGGGTGCGATCGGCTCGTCCATTGCGTTGCATCTGCTGCGCGCTAACCACAAGGTTGTAGTGTGGAATCGTTCCGCTGAGCCGGTTCGGCGATTGGTCGGCGAGGGCGCTCGGGAAGCGGCGACGGTCGCGGAGGCGTTCCGGTCGGAAGTCGTCATCTCGGTGTTGTTTGACGATACGGCGGTCCGCGAACGGCTGCTTGACGATGCGCTCTTAAGCGAGGCGCGGCCCGGCATGCTGCACGTCTGCATGTCGACTATTTCGCCCGAGCTCGCCACCGAGCTCGCAGCCGCGTGCAAGCGTCACGGCATCGGCTATGTTGCCGCGCCGCTGTTCGGCCGTCCTGAGGCCGCGGCCAAAGCGCAATTGCAAATTCTCGTCGCCGGTGAGCCGGAAGCGACGCAGCGGGCCGATGAGATACTGCGCCTGTTTGGACAAACCTGGCCGATGGGCAACGAGCCGCGTCATGCCAATGTCGCCAAGCTTGCCGGAAATTTCCTGATTGGGTGTGCTGTTGAGGCGATGGCCGAGTGCTCCGGCCTGCTGCGTGCGCACGGCGCCGACGATGCGGCATTCCTGGACATGATGTCGAAGACCTTATTTGCGTCGCCCATCTACCGGTCGTATGCGCCTTCCGTCGCCGACGTCGCGCCGTTACCCGCACTGGGCTTGAATATGCCGCTGAAAGACGTGGCTCTCGCGCTATTCGCCGCGGAGCGGTGCCACGTCGACCTAGCCTACGGCAGAGTGCTGCTGGAGCGGCTGACGATCGGGCGTGCGGTGGGCTTCGGCGGCGACGATTGGTCCACCGCGCTCGGGAAACTGGCGCGAAGGCCGGTTGCGGTCACCGCAAGCCCGCCTGCACCAGCAGCGGATAGGTCACGTCCTTGAACTCCCGCATGCCTTCTTCGTAGCGCGGCCAGGACAGCAGCACGCCGTCGAGCCCCATGGCGGAGAGCATCTTGAGCCCGTCGACGACCTGCTCCTTGGTGCCGATCAGCGGATAGCCGCCCCAGCCGGAGATGAAAAGTCCTTTGAGATGCTGCAAGGCCTCGGGCGCAAAGGTCTGCGCGTTTAGGCCCATGGTTCCGAGCGCGAATGTCACCGCTTCCCAGTCGCCCTTTTCGTTGACGATGTACTCGTCGTAGCGCCGCGCTTCGGCTTCGGTCGCGGCCTGAACAATGTTGGCCGATGTCCAGATTTCGATATCGCGCCCGTATTCCTCGCGCGCCAGCCGGCGATAACCTTCCACTTGCGCTTTGTTCTGCTCGAAGTCGGGCGCACCGAGCGCGGTGAAGACGAGGTCGCAATATTTGGCAGCGAAGTGGCGGCCGCGCTCCGAGCCGCCGGCATTCATCACCGCGGGATAAGGCTGCTGGATCGGCTTCGGCTGCAAATAGCCCTTCGCGATCTTGTAGAACTTGCCGTCGTGGTCGAACTCTTCGTCCTCAGTCCACAGCCGTTTGACAATGCCGAGCCACTCTTCGGCCATGTCGTAGCGGTCGGCGTGGGGTTTCATCTCGACGCCGAACATGTCGATCTCCGGCTTGTTCCAGCCGGTGACGATGTTGAGGATCATCCGCCCGTTGGAGATGTGATCGATAACCGTCGACTGCTTCGCCGCAATGATCGGATGATTGATCGAGCAATGCGAGGTGGCGACCACGCCGGCCTTCTCGGTCGAGGCGGCAATGCCCGAGGCCCAGGTGTAAGTCTCAAAGCCCGGGCCCTGCGGATTGAGCTTGCCGCCGAAGCCGCGCCAGCGCGCGACCGGCACCAGCGCTTCGAACTCCATCGCATCGGCGAGCTTGGCGAGCGCGACGGTATTCGGCCAGCTGATTTCCAGCCGCCCCTCGACGTCGGCCATCAGGCAGCCGTAGTCGAGATTGGACTGGAACGTGCCGAGTTTCAGCTTGCGGCCGTTGAACGCCGGATTGAGCGCGCGACGATCGCCGCGGAAAGTTGCGCCTTGAGCCAACGACGTCTCCCCTAAGTTTTTTGGATAGTGTTCAGGACCGGACCAAGAGAATTGTCCAGGAGAATTATCCAAGACAAGGGCAGGGAATTGAACCTGTCAACGTGGTTTAATTTGCCGGATGATCCGGAGGGCGACATGGCGAGCGCAGAAGAGACGGAAATCCGGGCAATGCTGGACGAGATGACTGACGCCTGGGCGCGCGGCGACGCGACGGCCTACGGCGCGCACTATCAGGCCGACGGCACTTTCACCAACGTGTTCGGCACGTTTCACGTCGGACATGAAGAATTCGATCTTCGCCACGACGAAGTGTTTCGCGGCATCTTCAAGGGCACGCGGGTGACCATGGACATCAGGAAGCTTCGCTTCCTTCGTCCGGACGTTGCCGCGCTCGATGTCGACGCCGGCCTGTTCGGCGCGCAAATCCAGCCGCCGGGCGTTACGCGCCTGGCCCGACGGCTCGTTTCGCACCTGCCTGCTCATGGTGCTGACCAAGGAGCGGGGCCGGTGGGAAATCGCCGCCTATCATAATGTCTGGCGACCGGCAGGCCGCTGATCGCGGACCGAGAGTTGGCTTTTTGTGCACTGCACGCGTAAGCTTGGGCCGGACGGTTCGGGGCGTCCAAACCTAAATCACTGGAGCCGTTTATGTCGGTTGCCGAGTCCCATGCGCCTACCAGCGACGAACTGATCGCTACGCTTTATCAGGCGGTGCAGGCGGTCGAAAGCCTGTTCGCCGACGCGCGCCGGATCGTTGCCGAGCGGGTGACGCGCGACGGCCGCGTGGCGCCGCGCGCGCTCGATCGCGAACAGCGCGCCGCCCACGGTCTGGCCTGGCTCGGGACCTACGTCGAGGCGCTCCGCCAGCTTGGCGCCTATGCCGAACGCCTGATGGAGGCGGAGCAATTCGGCGAGGTAGAAGACCACATCGTGCGGATCGGCGCCGGCGAATACCTGGCGCAGATCCTTGGCGGGATTCCGATGAGTCAGGGCGAGATCGTGCGTCTCGCCGATCTTGGGCTTAGTGCCGCAGCGGTTACGGCGCGCATTGCTCCTGCGGTTGAGCAGCTGATCGCTCAAGGCAACACGGCGCCGCGCCGCGCGCGCCTCGTTGAACTGATGAAGTTCGGACAACACGACGCGACCGTCGGCGCCAGTGGTCTCGACGACACGCTCGAATCCATCCGCGAGGAGATGCGCAAGTTCGCCGAAGGCCAGGTGGTGCCGCATGCGCAGCAATGGCATCTGCGCAACCAGTACATTCCGCTCGATGTCATCGCGCAAATGTCCGAGCTCGGCGTGTTCTCGCTTACCATCCCCGAGGATTACGGCGGCATGGGGCTCGGCAAGGAATCGATGTGCGTGGTCTCCGAGGAACTGTCGCGCGGCTATATCGGCGTCGGCAGCCTTGGCACCCGCTCCGAGATCGCCGCCGAGCTTATTCTTGGCAGCGGCACCGAAGAGCAGAAGCGCAAATGGCTGCCGAAGATCGCCTCCGGCGAGGTGCTGCCGACGGCGGTGTTCACCGAGCCGAATACCGGCTCCGATCTGGCTTCGTTGAAGACGCGCGCGGCGCGCGACGGCAACGTCTATAAGGTTCACGGCAACAAGACCTGGATCACGCATCCGGTGCGCGCCGATCTGATGACGCTCCTGGTGCGCACCAATCAGAACGAGAAAGGCTATCGCGGCCTGTCCATGCTGCTCGCGGAAAAGCCGCGCGGCACCGACCAGGACCCGTTTCCGGCTGCCGGCATGACGGGCACCGAAATCGAAGTGCTCGGCTATCGCGGCATGAAGGAGTACGAGATCGCCTTCGACGGCTTCAAGGTGAAGGCCGAGAATTTATTGGGCGGCATCGAAGGGCTCGGCTTCAAGCAGCTGATGGCGACCTTCGAATCCGCGCGCATCCAGACCGCGGCGCGCGCCGTCGGCGTGGCGCAGGCGGCGCTCGAGGAAGCGCGCAGCTATGCGCTCACCCGCGTCCAGTTCTCCGAGCCGATCGCCAATTTCCCCCGCGTCGCCGACAAGCTCGCGATGATGGCGGTCGAGATCATGATCGCGCGCCAGCTCACCTACTACGCCGCGCGGCAGAAGGATTCCGGCCGCCGCTGCGATCTCGAAGCCGGGATGGCGAAGCTGCTGGCCGCCCGGGTCGCCTGGGCGGCGGCCGACAACGCCGTGCAGATTCACGGCGGCAACGGCTTTGCGCTCGAATTCCCGATCTCGCGAATTCTGTGCGATGCCCGCATTCTCAACATTTTCGAAGGCGCCGCCGAAATCCAGGCGCACGTGATCGCGCGGCGCTTGCTCGACGGCAGCAACTGAAGAGAGGCGACTTCGGGCAACCGCTTTAGTGGATTATTAGTCAATTATTGGGTTATTAACCAAGTTCCGTTACGCATCGCGCGGGGCGATGTGCAACGACGGGCCAACATAATGTCAATCTCCGCAATTTTTCCACCGCAAAGCAATTATCAATCTTCAAGCGCCCAATCCCCGTTCGCTCAGGATCTCAGCCAGTTGGTGAGCTCCATTCAATCCGGGAATCTCTCAGGTGCGCAGCAAGCGTACTCGGCATTGAGCCAACTTCAAAGCAGCGGCCAAGGGCCGTCAGCCAAATCCGAACAGTCCGTTGTCGCAGGCGCTGAGCCAGATAGGCCAGGCGTTGCAGAACGGCAACTTAAGCGGTGCCCAACAGGCGCTGGCATTGCTGCAGCAGTCCAGTGGCGGCCATCACTCCCACCGACATCATCACGCTGCGGGCGGCGGCACCGCGTCCGACAGCAGCACCGCGACCGCCTCGACTTTGAGTTCCGCTGCGGGATCAAGCACAGTATCTGACGCGAATGCCGTAAACATCACGGCGTGACGTCGCCTTTAGGCAGCCACGTTCTCGCGCGGCAAGCCGGATTGATCAGCGTATCCCGGCGCAATACGGGACAGTCTCCACCAGGCGAATGCCGCAACGACGTTATCAGCTGCGGAGCTCGGCCGGTACCTTGCCGCCATTGTCAGCAAGCTTGATCATTACCTGTTTGTGCAACCAAATATTCATGGCGGCGGAATCGTTAGTATCCCCAGTGTAGTGCAATTCCTTTGCCAACTCTTTGCGAGCTGGAAGGCTGCTATCAAGATCGAGCAGCTTCATCAGGTCTACGATCGATTTACGCCAGTCGAGTTTCTCTTTATTCCGGCTTGCGAGCTGTACCAGCACCGATTCAACATCAACTTGAGATAGCGGCGAAACCGAAGGCGCGGCGGAACTAGTACTTGAGCCAGATGCGCCCGAGCCGGCGGCGGCACTTGCTTCGGCCGGCGCCGGCTGCGCCTTGGCTGCGTGACCAAAAATGGCGGACATGATATTTCCGAATACGCTCATCGCTTGCTCCTTTCGTCCCGAAGATGTTTCCCCTGAGGCTGCTGGTGCACGGCCCAGCAGACATCGGGGCCTGCACGAGATCAGCGTTGCGGGCCGCCGCCGGGGTCGGAGATGACTCGCGCGGCAACGAGCCGGTTCCACACGAAGAGCACGATCACGGCGCCCACCGTAGCGCCAATGAATCCAGCTCCCTGATCGGGACGGTACCAGCCGATCGTCTGGCCGATGAATGTTGCTAGAAACGCTCCCGCTATACCAAGCAGAGCGGTAAGAATGAAACCCGATGGATTGTTTGGTCCCGGAGACAGCAGGCGCGCTACGACGCCGGCAACAAACCCGATGATGATAATCCAGATGATACCCACGGTTTGGACTCGCTGGCGCTGGCGCGGTACCGCTGTGCCCGCGGAGATGCGTCGCCGCGGTCACTCTCGAACGCGCAGGAAGATTACTTCAATCCACGTTAGACCAGACGCGCGGCTTCCTGGTCTGTTGGCAGCCGTCCGTTTGGTGTCAATTGATCGACGACGCCGGGTAACTGCTCGCTGAGGCCATTCAGCAAATCGTCACGTGACATCCCGGAATATGCCATGAGGGTGTTGATCCGATCCGCCCCAAGCGCGCTCGCCAGATCGTTCGGCGAAATCGCCTTATTCGGCCCGGAACCGATCCAGGAATGGGCGACGTCACTTTGGCCGGTCTGCTGAAATTGTTTTAGTAGATCGTTCAAGCCGCCGCTCAGGACGCCACCAGCAGCACCACCGGCAAGCAGACCGCCAAGTCCGCCTTTCAGCAGATCGCCGAGGCCGCCGGTGGCCGCACCGGTGCCTTGCGTCCCTGGGTTCGTGCCGGGCGAAGCACCAGGGCCGGCCGGAGCCGCGTTCGCCTGGGCGCCGCTGAAGCTCTTGATGGCCTTGTAGGCTATCAGTCCGAGCAACGCCATGGTGATCGGAGACATGCCGCCGCTGCCGCTGGCACTGCCGGGTGTGCGTTGTCCGCGTGGTCCGTTTTGCATGCCGTTGAGAACGTCGAGCAAACCCATGTTTGCCTCCTGTTCAATCGAGATCGTGGATGCATGCTCGCTCCGCAGTATTTCAGTTGTAAGGCAAGCATCTTCACTTTCTCGTGTGCACCGCGCCGGCAGTTCTTTCTCAATGTATGAAAATACGGATCATCTTTGATTGTGTTGCAGATGTAATGAAATCCTCTGGACCTTCGAGCAGTGCGGCGTCTGGAGTTTTTGCCAGCTTTCTGAAATTGACGCGCGGCCGCCGAATCACGCAGCCCTTCGCCATGCTTACGTGCGGACGCACTTTCAGACCCGTCGTTTCGCAAGCGCTTTACGCTGGCGCCCAGTTGCCGATGCGTGGGGTAATACAGAAACGCTCGCCCGGTTAGGCCGCTGCGGCGACCTGGTCCCGATCGCGCGCCGCCTTCAGCGCCTTTGTCCACCAGACCAATTGATCCAGCATGTCTTTGACGCCGTTCTGCAGGTAGCTAATGTCCTTCAGCTCCTTGCCTTCTTTCCACACCGCCATGAAGTCGGCGCCCTGAATATAAACACCAGTGCGGATCGTCGCCATTTGCAGCTCGGCCGCGACGAGGCGCAAATGTTCGATCGCGCGTGCGCCGCCGACGGCGCCGTAACCGACAAAGGCAGCGGTCTTCTTGTTCCATTCCGGATAGGCGTAGTCGAGCGCGTTTTTCAACACCGCCGAGATGCCGTGATTATATTCGGCGGTCACGAAGATATAGCCGTCGAACTCAGCGACTTTCTTCTGCCAGCGTTGGCCGATCGGATTTTGCGTCGGCGCCCAGGCGTTGGTCGCCACCTCGTCGAAGAACGGCATCGGGAAATCGCGCAGATCGACAATTTCGGTTTCGATATCGTCGCGCTGAGCGGCAATATTCTGGACCCACTGCGCCGGCTTGTGGCCGAAGCGGGCGGCACGGGTGGTGCTGATGATAATGGCGATCTTGAGTTTGCTCATGGCGGCCTCTAGTTACCAATTGTTATCTAGGCTAGTTAGATGACCGCCAAACGTGTCGCAAGAAGGCACAAGCGTGTTACTGAGTAACCTGTGTGAGCGCGAGGATTGCCGGGCCGACCGCGCGCCGGTTTTGCAAGAATGCCGCTTCCGGATTTCGCTTTAATCTTCGCGCAGGGCAGATTTCAAATCCGCCGCAGCCCGTAACTCGGGCGTAGGCGCGTCGCGCAATCCGGGCTACAACAACGCTTATGTCCGAGTTCCTCGCTCACGGCCTTGTCCCGATCGCCATCGGCGCCGTTGCCGTCGTGCTGCTGCTGGGCCTCATCAACATGATGCGCGGCGGCTCTGGAAACACTTCGCAGAAGCTGATGCGATTGCGCGTGCTGCTGCAATTCGTCGCCATCGTCATCATCATGTTCACCATCTGGGTAATGGCGAAATAGGCCATGGTCGTCCTCAATAAAATCTACACCCGCACCGGAGACGACGGCACGACCGCGCTTGGCACCGGCGCGCGGCGCAAGAAATACGATCTGCGGGTCGCCGCCTACGGCACGCTTGACGAGACCAATGCCGCAATCGGGATCGCGCGGTTGCATACCAGCGGCGAACATGCGCTCCATCATGCGCTGTCGCGCATCCAGAACGATCTGTTCGACCTTGGCGCCGATCTCGCCATGCCGGACAAAGGCAAGGGGCCGGGCGGCGCGCGGCTCACGGCGACCGCGGTGCAGGTGACCTGGCTCGAGAACCAGATCGACCGGCTCAATGCCGACCTCGCGCCGCTGCGATCGTTTGTTCTGCCCGGCGGCTTTCCGGCGGCGGCGTACCTGCACCTCGCCCGCACCATCTGCCGGCGGGCCGAGCGGCTTATTGCCGAACTGATGGACCAGCCGGACGAAAGCGTCACGCCCGAGGTGCTGCAATACGTCAACCGGTTGTCTGATTATTTGTTCGTCGCCGCCCGCTACGCCAACGACAAGGGTGCGCGCGACGAGCTTTGGCAGCCGGGCCAGAACCGGTAGTCTAAAACAAAAAAATAGCAGCGAGGGGAGGGGGCCGATGGGCCGGCTCGAAGGCAAGGTTGCAATCGTCACCGGCGCGGGAAGCGGTATTGGCCGCGCCAGCGCTACATTGTTCGCCCGCCAAGGCGCACGCCTGATCATCGTCGATCAAAACACCGATGGGTTGAACGAGACCGCAAGCGCCATTACGCGGCATGGCGGCAGCGTGCAGGCGTTGACCGCCGATACCGGCCGCGAGGAGAACGTCAAGGCTTTCGTCGATCGTGCGCTTTCCGCCTACGGCGCGCTCGACGTCGTCTATGCCAATGCCGGGATCAGTGGCGGCCTCACGCCGCTCCTCGAGCAAACGGTCGATTACTGGGAGCAAATTCTCCGAACCAATCTGATCGGACCATTCTTGGCGATCAAACATGCCGCCCCGCACATGATCGCGAAGGGCCGCGGCTCGATCGTGCTCACGGCTTCGGTCGCGGGCCTGCGCGCGAACGCGGGCGCTGCCGCTTATAGCGCGAGCAAGGCCGGCGTCATCAGCCTCGCGCAGACCGCGGCCACCTCGCTCCTCGGCACCGGCGTCCGTGTCAATGCGATCTGCCCGGGTCTGATCGAGACCGGGATGACGCAAGAGATATTCGAGCGGGCACGCGAGCGCGGTACGGAGAACAAGATCGGCCAGATCAATCCGCTGCAGCGCGCTGGCGGGCCGGAAGAAATAGCGGCCATGGCGCTGTTTCTGGCCAGTGATGAGTCGTCCTACGTCAACGGCCAGGCCTTTCCGGTCGATGGCGGGCTCTCCAGTACGCTGCCTTTCGTCCGGCCGATCCGTTGACCGCAAGCGCGGCCACCGGTACTTTCTCGCACCGCAGCATCGCCGGGACTTAAAGCAGCGGAAATACGAAATAAATCGAAATTGGCCATGAAGATTCTTGTGCCCGTGAAGCGGGCTATCGATAAGGACGTGAAAATCCGGGTCAAATCAGACGGCTCGGGCGTCGAGCTTGGCAACGTCAAGATGTCGATGAATCCGTTCGACGAGATCGCGGTCGAGGAAGCGATCCGGTTGAAGGAAGCCGGCAAAGCAACCGAGATCGTCGCGATTTCGATCGGGCCGGCGCAAGCAGGCGAGACGATCCGCACCGCGCTCGCCATGGGCGCCGACCGCGGTATTCTGGTTAAAGCCGATGTAATCGTCGAACCGCTGGCGGTGGCAAAAATCCTCAAGGCCATCGCCGACGCGGAACAGCCGGGCCTCATCATCATGGGCAAGCAGGCGATCGACGACGACAGTAATCAGACCGGCCAGATGCTGGCCGCGCTGCTCGGGTGGCCGCAAGGCACCTTCGCGTCCAAGGTGACGATCGAAGGCGATGCGCTGATGGTGACGCGTGAGGTCGACGGCGGCCTGCAGACCGTGAAGCTGAAGATGCCGGCGATCGTGACCACCGATCTGCGCCTGAACGAGCCGCGCTACGCCTCGCTGCCGAACATCATGAAGGCGAAGAAAAAGCCGATCGAGGACAAGACCGCGAGCGATTATGGCGTCGACGTCAAGCCGCGACTTGAAGTGGTCAAGACGGCAGAGCCGCCGGTGCGCAAAGCCGGCGTGAAGGTGAAAAGCGTTGCCGAACTCGTCGAGAAACTGAAGAACGAGGCCGGGGCGATCTGATGCGGTCTTCCATTCACTCGTCATTCCGGAAGCCGCGAAGCGACTGTCCGGAATCCATAACCACAGTCCGAGCAGCACATCTACGTTTGTGGTTATGGATTCCGGGTTCGGCCCTTCGCGCCGCCCCGGAATGACCGGCAACTGGAAACTGTAATGCCGACCCTTCTGCTCGCCGAGCACGACAACAAATCCCTCAAAGACGCGACCAGCAAGGCGTTGACCGCCGCCAAGGCGATCGGCGCCGACGTGCATATCCTCGTCGCCGGTCATAACTGCAAGCCGGTCGCCGACGCCGCGGCCAAGCTCGACGGCGTCAAGAAAGTGCTGCTCGCGGATGCGCCGGCCTACGAGCACATGCTGGCCGAGCCGACCGCCGCGCTGATCGTCTCGCTGGCGGGCCCCTACGAAACCATCTTGGCGCCGGCGACGACGAGCGGAAAGAACATCATGCCGCGCGTCGCGGCGCTGCTCGACGTGATGCAGATTTCCGAGATCACCAGAGATCGTAGCGCCGGATACGTTCGAGCGGCCGATCTACGCCGGCAACGCCATCCAGACCGTGCGCTCGCAGGATGCCAAGAAAGTTCTCACCGTGCGCACTGCCGCGTTCCAGGCGACCGGCGAAGGCGGCACCGTGGCGCCGGTCGAAACTGTCGCTGCTGCGGCCGATCCCGGCATTTCCGGTTTCGTCGGTGAGGAACTGTCGAAGTCGGAACGGCCGGAACTGACCTCGGCCAAGATCATCATTTCCGGCGGCCGGGCGATGCAAAACCGCGAGAACTTCACCAAATATATAGAGCCGATCGCCGACCAGCTCGGCGCGGCGATGGGCGCCTCGCGCGCAGCGGTCGACGCCGGCTATGCGCCGAATGACTGGCAGGTGGGCCAGACCGGCAAGGTGGTAGCCCCCGACCTCTATATCGCAGTGGGCATTTCAGGTGCTATTCAGCATCTCGCCGGTATGAAGGATTCGAAGGTTATTGTTGCGATCAACAAGGACGAAGAAGCGCCTATCTTTCAGGTTGCCGACTATGGACTGGTGGCGGACCTCTATCAGGCCTTGCCGGAGCTGGCCCAGGAGCTGGAAAAGCGCGGTCGTTGACCAGGCGGGCGCATGATCCATCGCAGAAGGTAAAGCCAAGATGGTCGAAGTAAAGGAGCGGCCGAAAACGCGCGGCGACCACAGCGAGGCCACGGCCCATGCCATCCGCAAGGTCGGCGTGATCGGCGCCGGTCAGATGGGCAACGGCATCGCCCACGTCTGCGCGCTGTCCGGCCTGCATGTGCTGCTCAACGACGTTGTCGCCGAACGCATTGCTGAAGGGCTCGCCACCATCAGCGGCAACCTGGCGCGTCAAGTCAGCCGGCAGCGCATCACCGACGAAGAGCGCGAGGCCGCGCTCAAGCGCATCAGCCCGGCAAAAACGCTGGAGGACCTCGGCGATTGCGATCTGGTGATCGAGGCGGCAACTGAGAAGGAAGAGGTCAAGCGCAAGATTTTCTCCGCGCTCTGCCCGACTCTTAAGCCCGAGACTATTGTCGGCACCAACACCTCTTCGATTTCGATCACGCGGCTTGCCGCCTCAACCGACCGGCCAGAGCGCTTCATCGGCATTCACTTCATGAATCCGGTGCCGCTCATGGAATTGGTCGAGGTGATCCGCGGCATCGCCACCGACGATGAAACCTTCGCCAGCGTCAAGCAGTTCATCAGCAAGCTCGGCAAGCAGATTGCGGTGTCGGAGGATTTTCCCGCCTTCATCGTCAACCGCATCCTGTTGCCGATGATCAACGAGGCGATCTACACGCTCTACGAAGGCGTCGGCAATGTCGAGGCGATCGACAACGCGATGCGGCTCGGCGCGCATCATCCGATGGGACCGTTGGAGCTAGCCGACTTCATCGGTCTCGACGTCTGCCTCTCGGTCATGCAGGTGCTGCACGAAGGGCTCGCGGATTCAAAATACCGGCCGTGCCCGCTGCTGGTGAAATACGTCGAGGCCGGCTGGCTCGGCCGCAAAACCCAGCGCGGCTTTTACGACTATCGCGGCGAGAAGCCGGTACCGACCCGCTAAGTCGGCAAGTTGAACGACTGTCAGCTCTTCAGAATTGGAGTGCCGGCGTTCGTGTCCCCGGGCGGCCGATAACAACACCACACGAACTTTTAGTGCAGGCCCCAGCCCGAGCCCCAGCCTCCAAGTTTTACGTTGAGGCCGATCTTGACGGTCTGGAACGTCGCTTTCTCGCTGACCGAGAACGGCACGCCTGCGGCCGTCCCGCTGGCCAGGCCTGCCGTACCGAGATTGAGATACAAATACTCGGTTTTGAAGGACAGCCAGGGGTTAAAGGCGTATTCGAGGCCACCGCCGACAGTCCAGCCGTTTTGTTCGGCCCCGAGCGAAGTCGCGGCGCTCGCCACGCCGGTCAGGGTGGCGGTGGCTGAAGTGGTGGTGTGGCCATAGGCCCATCCGCCGGTGCCATAGAGCAACGCAGTGGGGGTTACGAGGAAGCCCGCCCGGCCGCGCACCGTGCCGAACCAATCGAGTTTGGTGCCCGCGGTCGCCGTGGCACCCACGGTCGCGGCTGCAGTCGCGTTACCTACAATGTCGGCGGCGTCGAAGTCGCTTTCCACGCCAATGACCCAAGCCGGCGCCACCTGCCAATTGAAGCCGACTTGGCCGCCGCCGAAAAATCCGCTCGAGTTCAAGCTTGCGGTGCCGGTGGTCGATCCAACCGTGACCGGATATTGAAACTGATTGCCGCCGAAGCCGCCGTTGCCGCCGAAATAGAACCCGGTCCAGGTGTAAAGCGGAGGCGGCGGGGGCGGCGGGTAGTAGACCGGCTGTGGAGCAAGATCAGCTGCGTAGCCCGGTGAGCCGCCCAACGCGACGGCCACGCTCGCGAATAGCAAGCAAACAATGCGCATGATCGGCGACCTCCTTTGAGGTTGCCTCATACGGAACGCATAGATTTCGCAACGACCGGTTAAAGCGGCGGCCGGACGTAAAAATGAGTCGGCATGTTGCGGTTGTGCAACAGGCGCGCATTTGTCTACATCGACAAGAACGGGCAGCTTTGCCGGGCTGTATGAGGCCATGCGAAGGTGACGCAGAGCCGCGTGAAGTGGCGTACGCAAAAACGGTCGG
This sequence comes from uncultured Alphaproteobacteria bacterium, assembly GCA_963831165.1. Classification (GTDB taxonomy): domain Bacteria; phylum Pseudomonadota; class Alphaproteobacteria; order Rhizobiales; family Xanthobacteraceae; genus BOG-931. The sequence continues at coordinate 126,452 of CAWHPC010000018.1, read as the reverse complement.
ATTTTCACATCCAGCGAATGCCGTAGTCGCCGGGCGCCAGATCAAGACGTACCGTCCCTTTGACGCGATAGATGCCCTTCGGCAGGCTGGTGACCGAGCGTTCGAGCGCCTTGAAAAGACCGGCCGAATACATTGGGGGAGCGCGGGGTGTCTACAATCGATACGATTTCTCGCCGGCGCGCGCGGGTCGGCATCGCGGTAGCATTGGCCGCAGCCGCCGGCTTTGCGTTTGCCAATACTTCGGCGAGCGTGGCCTATCAGGGCGGCAGTAACCCACTCACACTCGCAGCGACGCGGTTTCTTGTGCCGACGGCTGCCCTGATCGTTTGGTTGCGCGCCAGTGGCGTTTCGCTCATTCTTCCGAAACGCGACGCATTTGCTGCCGCTGCGCTCGGGGTTGTGACTGCGCTCTACACTTGGGCGCTGCTTCGATCGTTCAGTTCGATTCCGTTCGCTTTGGCGATATTGATTTTCTATTTGTTCCCGCTGATGGCTGCCGTCATCGTCGCCGGCTTTGGCTGGGAGAAATTTGCCTGGAAAACCGGGGTAGCGATTTTAGTTGCCCTTGCCGGGCTGGCGCTGGCACTCGACGTGCGCGGCGGCAACCTCAACATCGGCGGCGTGGCATTGGCTTTTTGTGCCGCGATTGGATTAGCCGTCGTCATCGTTGTTTCCAGCCGGGTGTTTGGCAAAGGCGATGCGCGGCCGCTGACACTCTATATGGCGGCGGCTGCCAGCGTGCTGTTGTTAATACTCTGTGCCGTGAGCGGCGACTTCGCACCGCCGCAGACAGCTTCCGCGTGGATCGGTTTCCTGGCCGCTTCTACGCTGTACGGCTTCGCAATGATTGCCTTTTTCATTGCCGTGTCGATGATCGGGCCGGTGCGCTCGTCGCTCCTTTCCTACGCCGATGCGGTGATATCCGCCGGTCTAGGCGTCGTTGTACTTGGACAGGCGCTGACGCTCATTCAGATTGCGGGCATCGCGCTCGTCGTCTGTGCATTGATCGGCGCTACGCAAACCAAGATAGCACAATAAGCGGCCGATGCTGGCGGCACCCGCGTTACGTTTGATTCCGACCGAGTCGAGCCGCGGGTTCTGCCCCCAATTGGGATATGTGTTCAAGGATTAGTGCTTGCTTCGACAGCGCACCTTCACTACTAAACCCACCCTACCGGAGAATTCACGGAGCAATGCGATGAAATCGATTTTGATGGCTCTTGCGATCTCACTCACAGTGGGCATCGGACCGACGCTGGCGCAGACCGATACAAAGACGCAGACCGACACCAAGACGGATACGAAAACGCAGATGGACACGAAGACAAAGTCCACCGACCCCAACAAGGCAGCGATCGCCAAGTCCTGCATAGATCAGGCGAATGCCAAGGGTTTGCACGGCGAAGCCCGAAAGAAGTTTAAGTCAAGGTGCAAGAAAGCCGGCGGAAAGCCCTCGTAAACGGTTCGGACGAACGCGCTTGCCGAGGTGAACGGGCATCCGCGTGCAAATAGAGCCTTGCGGCACCGCCTGCGCTCGCGGGCTCCGGTCACTCCGCCGCGATTGAAGTTGCCGTGAGCTTCTCAAGCAGGGCTGCGAGACCTTCGGCGTCGACGATCGTTCGCACCGCGACCGGAGTGGCGCGGCCGCGAACTGCGATCTCCCTTCGTGGCACCGCGTCGTCGGGTAATCCGGCCGTCATATACACCTCGTCGGAGACGACGACCTGGCAGGCGAGTTCCTTGGTGATGTCCTGAAGCCGCGCGGCGACGTTGACCGCGTCGCCCAGCGCTGTGAACGAGATGTGGTCGCCATAGCCGATATCGCCGACAATGACTTCGCCGCCGTTAATTCCGATTCCGAATCTGATGGGGTCGCGCCCGGCTCCGGCAAACTGCCGGTTCAGATGCCCGATGTTCTCAGCCACCATCGCGACCGCGTCGAGAGCCTGCCGGCACGCGGTCTGCGGACTGGTGTCGACGCCAAACAAGGCCAGCATGCCATCGCCGAGGTACTGGTTCACCTTGCCGCCGGCTTGCGTCACCGCGCGCGACGCCGCTCCGAGGAAACGATTGACGACGAACACCGTGTCGAACGGCAGCTGATCGGCCGCCATTTGCGTCGAGCCGCGCATGTCCACGAACATGCTCACCACATAGCGCTCCTCGCCCGGATGACCGCGGCTTTTGGCGTGCACGAATGCGGCGCCGACGTGCGGCGGCAAAAGCGGCACGATCGAGAGGTCCGTCGCCGGCCGCAATTGGCAGGCGAGCCGCACAGAGGGATCTGCGCCGGCGCCAATGCGCTCAAGCACGTAAGCTTCGCGCGCAGAAGGCCGCGGCAATCCGTCGTGGTCGCCGAGGATGCGAATCCGGCAGGTGGAGCAGCGGCCCTTGCCGCCGCAAACGCTGGCATGCGGCACGTGATGGCGGAAGCTCGCTTCCAGAACTGACAGGCCTTTCGGCACCCGGATCGTCCGGTCCGGATAAGTGAGCCGGATCATGCCGCGCCGCCGCTCGTTGATGCGGCGAATGCCGCGGGCGGCTAACACCGCGACGATGGCGCCGGCGTAAGCCCATAAGAAATAGTTTCGCAGCCGTTCGAGGTTGGCGCGCTCGGCGGCCGAACCGGTGCGGGCAGGAGACATTATCTCGGCGCGCCATTCCGGCTGCTGCGCCAGACTCTTTACGGTCTTGCCCTGCTGGTAAGAACCAAGCAGCGCAAGGACAGGCAACAGAACGGCCAGTCCAAGCAGGACAGGCGCCGTTTTTGGAAAGAATCGGCTTCAGACGCAGCCAGAAATAAACTCCGATGCAGCCGTGGATCCAGGCGACGAGCAGGACGGTGGCCTGCGTCATTCCCAGGTCCGGCCGCACGATCCAAAGAACGTACAGAGCTTGGGCGTAGCTCCTCTGCAGTCCGTACAACGTCACACCCAGGCGTTCGCCGATCAGATGGGTGCATAGCAATATCGGGATGCTCAGTCCCAGGACGAGCTGCACGACCTCGGCAATTTTCCAGCGGAAGTAGCGGCGCTGATAGAGCGCCCACAATCCCAGCGAGGCGTGGATGGCGAGCGCCGGGTAGAGCAGCAGCGTGCCAATCGGGCTATGCCAGAACGTCGCGTGGAACCGGAGCCCATGTTCCATGGCGTCGAGCGAAATATTGCCCAGCGCATGATTGATGTAGTGTGACAGCAAATAACAAAACAGAACCAATCCGCAGGCGAGCCGAACCTGCCGCACTCCGATGCCGCGCGCGAGACGAATGGGTCTGAAGATAGTCAGGCTCGACGTGGTCACGCGTGATTCCGACCCCTGAATTGTCTCGATCGAATCTATGCGGGATTGGCCGTTGAGCAGGTCTTTAAGTCAACTGCAATCCGGGTTTTACCGGTATCGCCAGACCGCGATTTTCGCGACAGACAGGGAGTAGTCGTTGATTGTTAGCGATGCGAGTCCCGCGGCATTGCCTACGAAATTGTAATTCGGCCGACAGCGCGTCGTATGGCGGACAACGCCGCTTCATTCTGTAATTGACAATGTATTGTCGATATGGAAGTGTACTGTCATGATTGCACAGGACGCCGTCACCGAGCTGGTTTTAGAGACGTTCCGGCTCAACGGCCGCCTGCTTGCGACCGGCGACGCGCTGATCGCCGACCTCGGACTGAGCAGCGCGCGATGGCAGGTTATTGGCGCGATTTCGCTATCGCCGGTGCCTCTGCCGGTCGCTCATATCGCGCGGAACATGGGGCTGACCCGGCAAGCCGTGCAGCGTCTGGCGAACGACATGGAGCGCGACGGGCTGGTGCGATTCGCGCCTAATCCGCACCACGACCGGGCGAAGCTCGTTCTGCTGACGCGGAAGGGAAAAGCGGCCTTTGCGGCGGCGATGGAACGCCAGGGGCCGTGGGCCAACTCGCTCGTCGCCGGGCTCAGCATGCGTGACATCAAGCTTACGACTTTGACGCTTCGAACCATCCGGCAACGTCTCGAACAACAAGCGGGAGCTGACGATGCTTAAGCGCATTCATCCGATCGCGGGGATCGTTGCCTTTCTAACGATCATGTTTTTCTGGACGTCTACCGCAATATCGGAATTGTTCCTTCCGATCGAGGCGGTGATCGCCGTAAAACAGGCGATCCCGTGGGGGCTGCTGGTACTCGTGCCGGCGCTGGCAATCACCGGTGCGACCGGCTTCCGCCTCGCTGGCAGTTCGACCGATCCACGCATCTTGAGCAAGAAGCGCCGAATGCCGTTCATTGCCGGCAACGGCATTGTGGTGTTGATCCCAGCGGCGCTCAGCCTCTCGGCACTCGCCACGCGGTTGGAATTCGACAGTCTGTTTTATTCGATCCAGGCGATCGAACTCCTCGCCGGCGCCGTCAATCTCGCGCTGATGTCGCTCAACATTCGTGACGGCCTGCGGCTCGGCGGGCGACTGAAGGGACGTGCGCTGCCGACGATAAAGACGACGTAGCGACGGCGCGGCAGCCCGGATTTCGCACCTGCGAAATCCGGGCTACGCGAGCAGTTACTTCATCAGCTCAACGAACAGCCCGATGACGCACACGTAGCCGAGCACGAAAATGAGCGTGCGGACGTACGGAATGCCGATCAAGAAGACGATAGCGTGCGCGACTCGGAGCCAGAAGTAGCTCAACGCCCAGAACGCGGTCATCCAGTCGTTCTTGCCGGCCACCTGAATGGCGATTACCAGCGCGGCAAACGGCGCGAACGTTTCCACCGCGTTGATGTAGGTACGGTCCGCGCGTTTGCCCCAAGGCGGCAGCGGGCGCTGCTCCGGATCGACGTAATTCGGCGGCTGAAGAGGGCCATTGGTCATGACTTGCGCGACGACATAAGGAATCCACAACGATCCCGTAAGCAAAGCCGTAAGTGCCAGATATTTCAGTTCAGGCGACATCTAATTTCCCTTCCCTCAAAGTGGTTCATTTACTTAAAGCACGGCACTTGTAGCCCGGATTGCCGGCTTCCGGGATCACCTTTTTCAAATTGTGCGGCGGTTGGGCCGATGTCGGTCCGACCGAGGTGGCCGGATCCGTTGTGCCAACACGCTGTTCATTTTAATCGCGGGCGTCCGACGTTTTCGGCTGCTGGTAGGTCTCGTTGGGGTTGACGGCAGCGCCGTCGTACCTGTCGTGATGACGCACCCAAGCCATGCCGTACGCCAGGCCTGCCTCGTCGCGCCCTTTGGGGGCGATGTCGAGGAAGTGGTAGGCGCCGATCAGCATGTCGAGGCCGCGTCCGTAGGATGAATAGGTGTGGAACACGTCGCCTGCGGCGTTCTTGTAAAACACGCTGGCGCCCGGGCGCTCCTCGCTCGGGAATTCGGTGACGGCGTAATTGTAGTTAGCAATCCCCTTGGCCTTCTCCTCCGGCGTCGCCGACACCTGGTAGTCGAAGTTGAAGTCATTGCCGAACGACGACACCCATTTGAAATGCCAGCCCATGCGCCGCTCGAACTTTTCGATTTGCGCAAGTGGCGCGCGCGACACCACGACGAAGGCGACGTCGCGCTGGGCAAGATGGATGACTGAGCCGTCGAAGTGATCGGCAAGGAGCGAGCAGCTCTTGCAGCCTTCCTCCCAGTCCGGACCAAGCATGAAGTGATAGACGATCAGCTGGCTTTTGCCGCAGAACAGATCGGCCAACGTCTCCTTGCCGTTCGGGCCGTCGAAGACGTAATGCTTTTCGATCTTCTCCCACGGCAGCTCGCGCCGCTTGCGGCTCAGCGCATCGCGCGCGCGAGTGAAGGCCTTCTCTTCGGCGAGATGCGCCTTGCGTGCCGCGATCCATTCCTCGTGCGAGACAATCTTGTGCGGTTCCATCATGACCTCCGCTTGCAGGAGGGCGGATTAGCCAAGCGTAATCCGCCCTTGGTTCAGGGCGCGCCGAATAATCAAGGCGCCGGCGTCATCCAGCCGATACCAGCACCGCCCGGCTCGAGCAGGATGGCGATACGGCCGACGTTGGGGACGTCAAAGGCAGGCTTCATCACTTTGGCGCCGGCTTTGGTCGCTTTCTTCACGCGCTCGTCAACGTTGTCGACGGCAATGTAGGGCATCCAGCTTTCCGGCACGCCTTTGTATTCGGGTCCGTTGATGTCGAAGATGCCGGCGGCGGGTTTGCCGTCGGCCATCGCGATCGTATAGGTGCTGCCGCCGGGCATCGGCATTGCATCGTAGCTCCAGCCCATCGTCTCAGCGTAGAATTTTTTCGCCTGCTCGACATTGCGCGTCATCAGCTCGTTCCAGTGAAATTGACCGTGGGCAGTCATCGCACTTACTCCTGCGTTGGTGGTGGGGTCGTATTGCAGTCTCGTATTCCCTTGTCGTGTCGTTCAGGCGACAAGCCTTTCGAGCTTGTCGAGCGCGCCGATCCAGCCATGCTGGTGGCCGTTGCGCGAAGCTTCATCGAACAGTTTCTCATGCGTGACGGTCAGCAGCGTGCCGCCAGCTTCCGGTTTGAACAGGACCGTGACCAAAAACTCGTGCGGCTCATCGGGCGGTGCCGCGTCCCAGGCCCAGGTGAAAACCAGCCTTTCGTTAGCCACCACCTCGCGATAGACACCACCGACATTGTGCGGTTTGCCATCCGGCGAGCGCATCTCGATGCGATAGCGGCCGCCGACGCGCGGGTCGCTCTCGGCCCGCACCGTCACGATCTCGCCCGGTCCCATCCAGCGCTTTATTTTTTCCGGATCGGTCCAGGCGGCGAAGACTTTGGCGGGCGGCGCTTGGAGGCTTCGTTTGAGGGTGAGGCTTGGTTTGACTGCGGTGTCGACGTCCATGAATCTTCCTCCTCGAGTAAAGCGGCGAGGCGCTGTAGTGCCCCGGACCAGAAACGTTCGTAGCGGTTGAGCCAGGCCATGGCGTTCTGCATCGGTGCGGCGTTGAGGCGGCAGGTGACAGTACGGCCCGATTTGGTGCGCGCGACCAATCCGGCATCGGACAACACGTCCAGGTGCTTCATGATCGCCGGCAGCGACACCTTGAACGGTTCGGCGAGCGCGCTGACCGAAAGGTCCGGTTGCTCGGCCAGCCGCGCCACCAGGGCCCGCCGCGTCGGGTCGGCAAGCGCGGCGAAGGTGCGATCAAGCGGTTCGGAACTTAACTTAACCATATGGTTAAGTATAGGAGCGCGCCAGCTTCTGTCAAGCGGTCGCCGGCCAAAAAAATGACCGCCGCGCAGCGCGTCTGCCTCTGATAATTTTGTGCGACAGTCTGCGCCTGTGACGCCGAAGGGTCGTGCGCGCTCCTTCATAGTCATCGACGAGAATAGTCGTCGATGAGAAAGCACGCTCGCGGACGAGAGGTTTCGCAAGGGAGGACGCATGACCGCTGCACAAATCTTCGATCTCACCGGCAAGGTCGCGCTGGTGACGGGTGCGTCGAGCGGGCTCGGCGTGCGTTTCGCGCACGTGCTGGCGGAAAATGGCGCTCCAGTGGTGCTGGTAGCGCGGCGCGCCGATCGCCTCGACGCTGTCAAGGCGCGGATCGAAAAATCGGGCGGCCATGCGCTTGTGGTCGAGGCCGATGTCCGCGACCGCGCCGCGATGCAGCGGGCTTTTGATGCCGCCGAGAAAACCTTCGGCACGGCCACAATTCTGGTCAACAACGCCGGCATCGTGCAGTCGAAGCGCGCGGTCGAAATTACGGAGGAGGAGTGGCGGCAGGTGTTGGCGACCAATCTCGATGCCGTGTTCTATTGGGCGCAGGAGGCGGCGCGCCGCATGCTCGCCGCGGGCAAAGGCGGCGCCATCATCAACATCGCCTCGATCCTCGGCATGAATCCCGACAACGGGGTGGCGAGCTACGCCACGGCCAAGGCCGGCGTAATCCAGCTTACCAAGGCGCTGGCAATCGAACTCGCTTTCAAGGGCATTCGCGTCAACGCCATCGCGCCGGGCTGGATCGTCACCGAAATCAATCGCGACTATCTTGCCAGCGAACGCGGAGCGGCAATGAAGCGGCAAATTCCAATGGGCCGTTTCGGCGAGGACCGCGACCTTGACGGGCCGCTGCTGCTGCTGGCGTCCGATGCCGGCCGGTTTATGACCGGTGCGACCGTAGTCGCCGACGGCGGCCAGGTGGTGGCGCTCCGGGTCTGAGGATGTACCGGCACGTGCTTGACTGGCTGCTGGCCGCGTTTCTAGATGCAAATCTTCTCAGCGGACACGGAGAGAAGAAACACTATGGAGAGGCAAGTGCGACGCGTCGTCACCAGCCACGAGGCGGAGGGCAAAGCGGTGGTGCTGTTTGACGGCGCGCCGGCCAAGATCAGAGAGCGGCCCGAAAATGGGACCAAGTCGTGGCTCCTGTGGGCCACCGATGGGACGCCCGCCGACATCGGCGGATCGCAGGATCGCGGCGATCGCACCATCGGCATTCCGCCACCGCCGGGCGGCAGCGTCTTCCGCGTCGTCGACTTTCATCCTTTCGACGCCGGGGAATTACCGCTCGACCACATGACGCGCAGTATCGGCGCCGACCATGCACCGACGAAAGGTTGGGCGCCGAGCCATCCGGCCATGCACCGCACGCGCAGCGTCGATTATGCGATTGTCATATCCGGCGAGATCGACATGCTACTCGACAATTCGGAAGTTCACCTCAAAGCCGGTGATGTGCTCGTTCAGCAAGGCACCAATCATGCCTGGGTCAATCGCGGCACCGAGCCGTGCCGCATCGCCTTCGTGCTGATCGACGCCCAGGAATCCTGACCCGCTCCAGTCAAAACAGAAACGAGCATCTGCATGGCCGTCGAATTTGGCGTGGTCGATCATCTGGATCGGCAGAACGTATCGGTCCACGAAACCTACGACCGCCGGCTGAAGCTGATGGAGCTGTTCGACCGGGCGGGCTTCAGCACGTTCCACATTACCGAGCACCATTTCACGCCGCTCGGGCTCGCGCCGTCGCCACTGATTTTTTTGTCGGCGGCTTCACGGATCACGAAATCGATTCGGCTGGCGCCACTGGTGCTGATCCTGCCGCTCTATAATCCGCTGCGGCTCGCGGCGGAGCTGTGCATGGTCGATCATTTGAGCAAAGGGCGCCTCGACATCGGCACCGGGCGCGGCATCTCGCCGTATGAGCTTGCGTTCCACAACATCAACCACCTCGAATCGCAGTCCATCTACAACGAGGCCTACGAGGTGCTGATGCTGGCGCTGACGCGTGAGACCGTCGACTTTCGCGGACACTACTTCAAATATTTTAACGTGCCGATCGAGATGCGGCCCTATCAGCAACCGCATCCGCCGCTGTGGTACGCTACTGGCTCGGAAGAGGGCGCGGCGTTGGCCGGCAAGGAGAACCACAACGTTGCCTTCCTCGCGCCAGCGCCGCGGGCCAAGGTGCTGGTCGATGCTTACAAGAAGGGCCGCGCTTCAAACAAGGAAAACGCGTCGCGGCCGATGGCGAAAGTCGGCATCGCCCGGCATCTATACCTCGCCGACACTGACGCGATTGCGCACGCGGAAGGTACCGAAGGTTACAAAGTCTGGTTCGAGAAATATGCCTGGCTTTGGCAGAAATACGACCCGCGGCCACCGCCCGCAATCGAGGATGTGCTGCGCCGTGACGCCGGCCGCATCATCACCGGCTCGCCGCAGACCATGCGTGAGGAGATCGCGCGTCAACTTGAGGTAACGGGGGCCAACTACTTCATCACGCGCTTTGCCTACGGCAATCTCACCTTCGAGCAGAGCGCTCGCTCGCTTGATCTGTTTGTCTCCGAGGTGATGCCACACTTCCGGTCAAAGTAAACCGTCTTCTTCTTTAACCGTCGGCCGTGGTTGCGTTAGCGAGGGTGCGCGCCGGCGCAGCCGAACTCCGCGCCAGCCAGAAGTCATGCGCGGCCATACCAATCGCCATCGCCACAACGAACACGATGACGGCAGGAGACAACGTCGCCAGATTTTCGATTGCGGGTCCGGGGCAGAGCCCGACCAGGCCCCAACCGATGCCGAACAGAATTGAGCCGACGACAAGCGGCGTATCGATTGCGGTTTGCGTCGGCCACTGGTTTTGCGATTTAAACAGCGGCGTGCTCGGCCGCAGCAACGCGTAGCCGGTAGCGGTTACTGCGAGACCAGCCGCCATGACCACGGCGAGGCTCGGATCCCAATTCCCGCTCGGGATGGCGAGGAAGTCGAGGAAGCCGAGAACTTTGGTAGGCAGCAACATGCCGGAGATGAACAGGCCCCAGCCGAACACGTAGCCGCAAACAAGACTTGCCAGCGCGCGCATGGTTTCAGCCTCCAAAGCCGTGGCGTGTGATGGCGACGACAACAACCGCAGCGGCCATGAAAATGCCGGTGGCGACGATCGATCGCGGCGACAGCCGCGCTATGCCGCAGATGCCGTGGCCGGACGTGCAGCCATTGCTGAGCCTGGTGCCGAACCCGACGAGGAGGCCGGCGACGGCAATGGTGACGTAGCTCGCCGGCATCTGCACAACCGGCAGGGAATAGCCGAGGAGCATGGCGGAAAGCGGTGCGGCAATGAGGCCGACGACAAACGTTGCACGCCAGCCGCGGTCGCTGCTCAGCGGATCGAGCATGCCGGCGGCAATGCCGGTAATGCCGGCGATGCGGCCGTTTAGCAGCATCAGCAATACGGCGGAAAGCCCGATCAGCGCGCCGCCGATGGCTGCGGAGATCGGAGTGAAGTTGGCCATGACTTTGCCTCGTGGCTCATTTGAGTTGCGGGCGATGTAGTTGTCGCGCTCGCGCCGTAAACAATAGGTACTCGCACTCGATGCAGCAATGAATTGCATCGCTTAGACTTTACAGAAGAATTGCGTATGCGCCGCTTTGCTTTTATCGATAAGAATGTGCTTTGGGATGAAGCTGCGCCGGAAGGATTTTCCGGTACTAATTAATGGCATCAACGCGACCAAGCGTAGCCGGGACACATGACGCGCAACAGCGAGGCACCAGCGGGTAATACCCATCAGGCTGTGTTGGCGCGCGTGCGAGAACTGGCCGCGGGCTTCCGCGACCGCGCCGCCGCGGCCGAGGAGGCGCGCACGCTGCCGCGGGAATCGGTCGATGCGCTTCTCGGCGCCGGCATTACCCGCATTCTTACCCCGCCGCGGTTCGGCGGTTACGGCCTCGGCCTTGATACCTGGTTCGAGGTGGTGCGCGAGGTCGCCAAGGTCGACGCCTCGCACGGCTGGTGCGCGAGTCTGATGATTCATCACCCGCACTATCTCAGCCAGTTTCCCGAACAGGCGCAGGAAGCGGTCTGGGCAAATGGACCAGATGTGTCGATCGCGGCTTCGATCCAGCCCATGGGTCGCGTCGCGATGGTCGAAGGCGGATACCGCATTTCGGGCGAATTTCCGTTCGCCAGCGGCGTCAATCACAGCCGATGGGTTATCGTCGGCTGTCTGGTCGAGGCGCCCGGCGGCGCCGCGGAAGCGAAATTCTTTCTCATTGGGCCGAACGACTTCAAGATTAAGGACACCTGGTTCACCTCGGCGATGCGGGCGACCGGCAGCAATACCATCGTGTGCGACGATGTTTTTGTTCCGGAAAGTCACACGATCGCGCTGTCCGATATTCGGGAAGGCAAAGCGCCCGGCGGCAAGCTCCATGCCCATCCGATCTACCGCGCGCCGTGGATCAGCTATGCGCCGCTGACTTTTACGACGCCAATGCTGGGTGCGGCGCAAGGCGCTTACGAGATGTTTCGCGACTGGACCAAGAGCCGGCGCGCCGGCCGCGGCGGGGCGGCCCTTGCCGAACTTACCAGTGTCCAGGTGCGCATGGCCCGCGCGGCTGCCGATCTCGATGCCGCCGAGCTCCTGTTGCGCCGCGCGGTTGACGTAGCGCAAGCGCCGGTGCCGCCGTCCTTGGACGCGCGCGCCCGCGCGATGCGGGACTGCGCGCGCGCCGCCGAGTTTTGCGTCGGCGTGATCGATACGCTCATGGCCATGAGCGGCACCGCCGGTTTTGCCGCTTCACATCCGATCCAGCGCGCCTGGCGCGACATTCACTTCGCCGCCATGCACGTGGCGTTGAATCCGGAGCAGAATTTTTCGCATTTTGGCCGCCTGGAATTTGGCCTGCCACGCGATCCGCACCTGCCGTTCTTCTGATCGCGAAGCGGACGCGTTCCACTCAAGGAACAGTCACATGAAGTTCTACGACTGCACCACCGCTCCGAGCCCGCGCCGGGTTCGCATTTTCCTTGCCGAGAAAGGCATTAGCGTGCCGACCGTGCAGGTCGATTTGCGCAATAACGAGCAACTGACGCCCGAGTTTCGAGCGATCAATCCCGATGCGACGGTGCCGGTGCTCGAACTCGACGACGGCACGCGGATCACCGATGCGATCGGCATCTGCGTCTACTTCGAGGCGATCCAGCCACAGCCGTCGTTGATGGGCGAGAGCGCCGAGGAGAAAGCGGTTATCGCCGCGTGGCAGCGCACGGCGGAGCGGAATGGGTTGTATGCCGGGATGGAGGCGTTGCGTAACGCAACGCCCGGACTCAAAGGACGCGCGCTGCCCGGCCCGGACGACTACGAGCAGATCCCGGCGCTGGCCGAGCGGGGGCGCGTCCGCATCATGCGCTTTTTTGAGCAAATGGACGCGCGTCTAGCGGAAAGTGAGTTCGTCGCCGGCGCGCGCTACAGTGTTGCCGATATCACGACGTTGATTGCGGTCGAATTCGCACGCTGGGTCAAGCTCTCGGTTCCCGAAACGTGCGGCCACTTGCGGCGCTGGCACGCACAGGTGTCGGCGCGGCCGAGCGCCAAGGCATAAGCTGCGATGAAGGACATTCGGTCCACCCTGGATTGGCTTGCGGGCGGCGCACTCTCCGGCACCAATTCCGATGACGTGCTGGCCGAATTGTGCCAGCGGATGGTTGCATGCGGCATACCGCTGTGGCGGGTCGCCGTGTTTGTCACTACACTCCATCCCGACATCATGGGCCGTAGATTTCTGTGGCAGGCCGACTCGGGCGTGACGACCTCGAATGCGTTATTCGCAGTCCTAGAGACGGAGGACTACCGCAAGAGCCCGTTCACCACCGTCTACGCCACCCGCACGCCGTTGCGCCGTCACCTTGCCGATCCCGATTGCCCGCTCGACTTTGGCATCGTGCAGGACCTCCGCGCCGAAGGTTGCACCGACTACGCCGCATTTCCGCTGTTGTTCACCGACGGCACGGTGCACGCGGTGACGTGGTCGACGAAGGCGTCGGGCGGGTTCACGCCCAAGCAGTTCGCAGATATCGAGGCCATCATCGCGCCATTGGCACGGGTCGCGGAAATCCGCGCGTTGCGGCGCACGGCCGGAAATCTGATCGACACCTATGTCGGGCATCAGACCGGCGAGCGGATTCTTTCCGGAAAGATCCGCCGCGGTTACGTGGAAGCTATCCGCGCCGCGATCTGGCTGTCGGACATGCGTGGATTTACCACGCTGTCGGAGCAATTGCCGCCGCAGGCTTTGATCGATCGGCTGAACCGCTATTTTGAATGCCAGGTGCCGGCGATCCTCGAACACGGCGGCGAAGTGCTCAAGTTCATGGGCGACGGCCTGCTGGCGATTTTCCCGATCGCCGGCGAGAATGAAGCAGGCGCCGTGTGCGGCCGCGCGCTGTCCGGCGCGCTCGATGTGCGAAAACGCGTCGCTGAACTGCCGCGCAAAACCGAGAACGAGGAGCCGATCCGCTTCGGGCTCGCGCTCCATGTCGGCGAGGTGATGTACGGCAATATCGGCGGCGGCAACCGGCTCGACTTCACCTGCATCGGACCAGCGGTCAACCTGGCGGCGCGGCTGGAAAAGGTTGCGTCCAAGCTCGGTGAAACCATCGTCGCGTCCGCCGATTTTGCCGGCCATTTCCCGGAGCAATTCCGGCGCTTGGGCGAGCACGCGGTCGCGGGTTTTGCGGCACCGCAGGTTGTGTTCGGGCTCGCTCACTGACCTAGATCAAATCGCAGACTATGCCCAGGGGATAATGTTGCATCGTGTCTCTCGGTGCATCCATCGGCGCGAATGAATCGCAAGCCGCGAACTCTGTCGTTGCCGACAGCAAAAAACAAAGGTCTCCCAAATGTCCAAAGTTGTGAACCTGGCGCTACAGGGTGGCGGCAGTCACGGTGCGTTCACCTGGGGCGTGCTCGACCGCCTGCTCGAAGAAGAAGCCCTGCATTTCGAGGGCATCACTGGAACGAGCGCCGGCGCGGTCAACGCCGTCGTGCTTGCCGATGGATTGGCGGCGGGCGGCCGCGCGGGGGCGCGGGACGCTTTGCGGGTCTATTGGCAAAAAGTGTCCGCCCTGTCGTCGCGCGGAATTTTCAGGCCTTCTTTGATCGATAAGGGGAATCCCGATTTCGGGCTCGAATATTCGCCCGGCTTCTGGTTCCTTGAGCCGATGACCTATTTCGCGTCCCCCTATCAGATGAATCCGCTCAACCTCAATCCGTTCAAGGACCTGCTGGCGGAGGCCATCAACTTCGAGCGCGTACGCCAGCAAACGGAAGTCAAGTTGTTTCTGTCCGCCACCAATGTTCAAACAGCTAAAGTGAAAATATTCGGCGGCACGGAGTTTCGCGTCGAGCACGTACTCGCTTCAACCTGCCTGCCGCTATTAATGCAGGCGGTCGAGGTTGATGGCGAGTATTATTGGGACGGAAGTTATGCGGGCAATCCCGCGATCTATCCCCTGGTCTACGAATGCGAGACGCGTGACATCCTGATGGTCCACATTACTCCGGCCGAGCGCCCAGGCGTTCCCACCACCTCGCCGGCGATCATGAATCGCATGCAGGAAATCAGCTTCAATACCTCGCTCATTCGGGAAATGCGGACGATTGCGTCTTATAACAAGCTGATTGAGCAGGGCAGGATGGCGGGCGGTAAGCGCATGCTTATGCATGTGATCGAAGCTGAGGAATTTATCAGAGCGTTTTCGTGGTCAAGCAGACTGAACGCCGATTGGGATTTTCTGCTGCATCTTCACAGCATGGGGCGCGCGCAGGCCGACCAGTGGCTGAAGGCCAATTTCGATCAACTAGGCGTCGAATCGACTGTGGACCTCGACGCCAAATATTTTTGATCGTGTGATTAGGCATCAGCCGCAGCTTGTTGCGGCCAGCGCGTAGTTCTGCGGATGCCTGTATTCGTTGAGTGCGGGCGCGTTGCCACCCGCTATGACAGACGCGCGGCGAACTATCTCGCCTTCATCAAGCTCGCTTCCCTTCGGATCTGGCTACGTGCTTAGGGGGGTCCGCGTCCTAGCCGCATTGCTCCGAGGGCCGCAAGTCTTATATTTCACGGTAATCCCCGGCCCTCTGGCAGAATCGTGTGCCGGAGGGCAAACTACCCCCGGAGACTGCCCCCGATGACGCTGCGCGACGTCAAGCTCGAAGACAAATACGACCTCGGCCACCGCCACGTCTTCGTTACCGGATTCCAGGCGCTGGTGCGGCTCTGCCTGATGCAGAAGGAGCTCGACCGGCGCAACGGCCTTAATACCGCGGGCTATGTCACCGGCTACCGCGGCTCTCCGTTGGGCGGGCTCGACAGCCAGTTCCTGCGCGCCGCGCCATTCCTGAACAAGAACGACGTCCGGTTTCAGGGCGGCATCAACGAAGACCTCGCCGCGACCGCAATCTGGGGCACGCAACAGGCCGAGCTGCGCGGCGAGGGCAAGTATGACGGCGTGTTTGCCATGTGGTACGGCAAGGGCCCCGGCGTCGATCGCACCGGCGACGTTTTCCGCCACGCCAACCTGGCCGGCACCGCGAAGAATGGCGGCGTGCTGGCGCTGATGGGGGACGATCACACCGCGGAATCCTCGACCACCGCGCACCAGTCCGAATACCACTTCATCGACGTGATGATTCCGATCCTGAATCCGGCCGGCGTGCAGGAGGTTCTCGACTACGGCCTCTATGGCTGGGCGATGTCGCGCTTCACCGGCTCCTGGGTGGCGCTAAAGACGATGCACGAGACGATCGAGTTCGACGGCGGCGATCGACGCGAGCTTCGATCGGATCAACATCGTCACCCCGACCGATTTCGTCATGCCGCAAGGCGGCCTCAACATCCGCCTCAACGATCCGATCCTCGCCCAGGAAGCGCGGCTTCACGATTACAAACGCGACGCTATGCTGGCGTTTCTGCGCGCCAACAAGATCAACCACACCATTACCTCGGGCGGGCGCGATCCGAAGATCGGCATTATCACCACCGGCAAGAGCTATCTCGACGTCCGCCAGGCATTCGACGAGCTCGGCATCGACGAGATCAAATGCAACCAGCTCGGCATCCGGCTTTACAAGGTCGGGTGCCCGTGGCCGATCAGCCGGCGCGAGCTTGCCGAGTTCGCTGCCGGTCTCGATCTGATCATTGTCGTCGAGGAGAAGCGTTCGCTGATCGAAGTGCAGGTGCGCGAAGAGCTTTACGGCACCGCCAATCAGCCGGTCTGCATCGGCAAGCGCGACGAACAAGGCAACTGGCTGTTTCCGGTCAAAGGCGCGCTCGACTCCAATGATGTCGCGATCTGTATCGGCGAGCGGCTTCTCAAGTATCATCGCAACGACGACATTGCGCAGCGCGTCGCGCGCTTGAAGGACGCGCAACGCATCGCGGCAGAGACGCGCGACATCGCCCAGCGCATTCCCTATTTCTGTTCGGGCTGCCCCCACAATACATCGACCGTGGTGCCGGAAGGCATGCGCGCCTATGCCGGCATCGGCTGCCATTTCATGGCGCAGTGGATGGACCGCTCGACGCTCGGCTACACGCAAATGGGCGGCGAAGGCGCCAACTGGGTGGGCGAGGCGCCGTTCTCGACGCGCAATCACGTTTTCCAGAATCTCGGCGACGGCACCTACAATCATTCCGGCTACATGGCGATCCGTGCCGCGATCGCGTCCAAGACCAACATCACTTATAAAATCCTCTTCAACGACGCGGTGGCGATGACCGGCGGGCAGGCTAACGATGGCGGGCTCACCGTGCCGCAGGTCGCCCGCCAGGTCGCCGCCGAAGGCGCCAAGCGCGTGGTGGTCGTCACCGACGAGCCTGACAAATATGTGCCGGACACGCAGTGGCCAGCCGGTCTGACCGTCCATCATCGCGACGATCTGATGGAGGTGCAGACATCGCTTGCCGAAATTCCCGGCGTCACGGTCATGATCTACGACCAGACTTGCGCCGCGGAAAAGCGCCGGCGGCGTAAGCGCCACACGTTTCCCGATCCCGACAAGCGCGTCATTATCAACGAGCTGGTGTGCGAAGGCTGCGGCGATTGCGGCGTGAAATCGAACTGCGTATCGGTGCAGCCGCTCGAGACCGAATGGGGCAGAAAGCGCACCATCGACCAGTCGAGCTGCAATAAGGACTTTTCCTGCGTTAAGGGGTTCTGCCCATCCTTTGTCACCGTGCACGGCGCGCAGCTGAAAAAGGGCACCGGCGTCGCCGGCGATCATGACATGCCGGTTCTGCCGGATCCGAAGCTGCCGGCGATCGCGCAGACCTATAACATCATCGTCACCGGCGTTGGCGGCACCGGCATTGTCACCATCGGCGGCATCCTGGGCATGGCGGCGCATCTCGAAGGCCGCGGCGTCGGCGTGCTCGACATGGCCGGGCTGGCGCAAAAAGGCGGTGCGGTGTTCAGTTACATCCGCTTCGCCGAAAAGCCGGAAGACATTCATGCGATCCGGGTCGCGGCCGGACGCGCGGATCTGGTGCTCGGCGGCGACATCGTCGTTGCGGGCACGCGCAAGATCCTGGCCGCGGTCAAGCACGGCGCGACCGAAATGGTGGTCAACACTGCCGAATTTCTGCCGGGCGAATTCACTCGCAATGCCGACTTCTCATTACCGATCGAACGCCTGAAGCGGGTCATCACGGCCGATGCCGGGCGCGACAAGACCCATTTCATCGACGCCTCGCGCATGGCAACCGCGTTGTTCGGGCAATCGCTCGGCGCCAACATGTTCATGGTCGGCTACGCCTACCAGATCGGCGCCATCCCGCTGTCAGCCGCCGCCATCGAGAAAGCAATCGAACTCAACGGCGAGGCGGTCGCCATGAACCAGGCGGCGTTCCACTGGGGACGCCGTATGGCAGTCGATGGCGCGGCCGTTGAAAAACTGGCGCAGCCCGCTGCCGCGGTAACCAGCGATGCGCGGCATCTGTCGGAGTCTTTCGCCGAGACCGTCGAGCGGCGGGTGAAATTCCTCACCGATTATCAGGATGCCGCCTATGCGGCGCGCTATCGCGATTGGGTCGAAAAGGCGAGGGCGGCGGAGACCGCGTGTGCGCCCGGCAAAAGCGGGCTCGCCGACGCGGTCGCCCGTTATCTGTTCAAGCTGATGGCCTACAAGGACGAGTACGAAGTGGCGCGGCTCTACACCGACGGCTCGTTCCTGCGCCAGGTCGAAAGCGCATTTTCAGGCGACAATTTACGCCTGGAATTTCATCTCGCGCCGCCGCTGCTTGCCCGCCGCGACAAGACCACCGGCCTGCCGCGCAAAATGAGTTTCGGTCCATGGCTCATGGCAGCGTTCCGGTTACTGGCAAAGCTCAAATTCCTTCGCGGCACGGCGTTCGATCCGTTCGGCCGTTCGGTCGAACGCCGCACCGAGCGCAAACTGATCGAAGATTACGAAGCGATGCTCGATCACGTGCTCGCCGCGCTGACGCCTGACAATCACCACCTTGCCGTCGGTCTTGCCGGGATCCCGGAAAAAATCCGCGGTTTCGGCCACGTCAAGCAGCGGCACCTCACCGCCGCCAAGGCCGACGAGGCGGCTTTGCTCGAACAGTTCAACACCGGATCCCCGGCGCTGCTCAAGGCCGCAGAATGACGCCTCACATGCCGTGGCTTTCCAGCATTGCCCGGCACGCGCGGCTGATCTTTTCGCGATGCTCGATCAGGCAGGAGGCGACGCGAAATTCGTCGCCGAGCGCTTCCCGGCAGAAACGGCGCGCATCGCCGTGACAGGCTCTTGCCTCGGCTGAATTGTCAGTTGCGGAAGATTGATTGTTGTCCGCCCAGCCGGCGGTCGAGAGAAATAGCAAAGCCGAGGCGATGCAAAGACTACGAATCATGATGTTTTCCTTATTGGAGCGCCAAATCTGCGCCAAGTCTGCGCGGAGCCTGCGCTGAAACCGGTCACAGATGTTTGGAATGCGGCGTTATTGAGACTCGGGCCATCAGTGTCAAACGGCGGTAAGGGTTCCCGGGTAAATTCCGGCGGGCCGCCGGCGTTTACGATGTGACGCTTGCCCGCATGCAAGCCAGCTCGTAATCGCTTATCTTGGATCAATGAACGATAAACCTTCGATATCTGGGACTGGCAACGAGCCCACGAGCGAGCTGGCGAAGTTGCCGCAACAGGTGGAGAGCCCGACGGTTGCGCCGTCTCTTGCGCCGCCGGACGGTGCCGGCGCAGACTCGGCAAGCTCGACGCTCCCGGCAGTGACCGACGCGCCGGTCGAGCTTTCGGCCTTTCTGCCGATCGAGGCTCCGATGGAGGTTCCTACTCTGACCCCGACTGCGTCGCCGGCGGCCGCCGAAATGCCCGCGGCGCCTGCTGAGGAGAAGGCGCCTGCGGCTGCCGCTGCGGCGCCGGCGAAGCCCGTCCTTAAAGCCGGTGCGTTTGCCGAAGCGATGCCGACCACGTCCGGTATCGGCGTACTCCTCGTCAATCTCGGCACCCCCGATGCTGCCGAGCCGCGGGCGGTGCGCCGCTATCTGAAAGAGTTCCTTACCGATCCTCGCGTGATCGAGAAAAACTCGTTGCTGTGGAAAATAGCGCTTCACGGCATCATCCTGCCGCTGCGCTCGCGGCGCAAAGCCGGCGACTACAAAAAAATCTGGAACAAGGAGAAGGACGAGTCGCCGCTCAAGACCATCACCCGCTCACAGTCGGAAAAACTCTCCGGCATTCTCGAGCCGCTCGGCAAACACGTCATCGTCGATTGGGCGATGCGTTACCAGCAGCCTTCGATCGCTTCGCGGCTTGAGGCGCTGGTCGGCCGCGGCTGCGACCGCATTCTGGTCATGCCGCTCTATCCGCAATATGCGGCGCCGACCACGGCGACGGTCTGTGACGAGGTGTTCCGCTTTCTCATGGGACTACGCCGGCAGCCGGCGCTGCGGATTATGCCGGCCTACTATGACGATCCCTATTACATCGAGGTGCTCGCCTCCTCGCTCAAAGCCGAGTTGAAGGCGCTGCCGTTCGAACCTGAGGTCATCGTCGCCTCCTACCACGGCATGCCGCAGGACTATGTGAATAAGGGCGATCCGTACGAGAGCCAGTGCGTGAGGACCACGCGGCTCCTGCGCGAGCAGCTCAAGCTCGACGAAGCCAAGCTGATGATGACCTATCAGTCGCGCTTCGGCCGCGGCCGGTGGCTCAAGCCCTACACGCTCCAGACGGTGAAGGCGCTGGCCAAGAAAGGCGTCAAGAACCTGGTCGTGATCACGCCCGGTTTCTCCGCCGATTGCCTCGAGACGCTGGAAGAGATCGCGGTCGAGAACGCGAAGGTGTTCAAGCGCTATGGCGGTCAGAACTTCACCGCCATACCCTGCCTCAACGACAGCGAAGCCGGCATGCTGATGATCTGGCAACTCGCCATGCGCGAGCTAAAGGGCTGGGTGTGACGGCCGTTCGCCGTCATTCCGGCCGCGCGAGCAGAGCGAGCAAGTGGCGGAATCCATAACCACGGACGTTGCCGAACGGGTACCGAAAACGTCGCATTGAACGATCGTGGCGATGGATTCCGGCCTCGCGCCTTCCAAGTGCCCCGGAATGACCGGCCTACATCGGCCACCATCAACCTCTCGTTAACCATAGCCGTTTTAATTCCGTTAACCATTCGGGGCGCCGCTGGGCGGTCCGTGCTGGTCATCGCGCGGCCGCTGCACGGGACAATCCGCGCGCCGGCTTGCTCCCTGACGGTGGTTGGCTTTGACAGCTTCCGAGGTGAGGCGGACGGCGGAGATGGCGCGCGCCTTGGCAGCGTGGCGGTCGCTCGCGACAATCAATCGAGCCGCGCTAGGCGCTACCGGTTTCGTCCTTGCATCGGCTATTGGGCTCGCGCCGACGCTGGGTCTGGCGCAAACCACCTTGTCCACGACTACAACCGCTGATCTGCTGCAGCCGTCGCTGCAGGGCAATCCGACGACACCGCCACGTTTTCAGCAGCCCAGCCAAACGCCGCCCCCCGGAAATCAAGCGCCGCCGACCAACGCCTTTATGGCGCCTTCGCGCATTGGCGCGACGCCAGTCTACGGCAGTCCCACAGGTCTCGGAGAGGGCGACACCGGCTACGATTCCATGAACACGCCGAAAAGCCAGAGAAAGAAGCGCGCGGCGCGACGCGCTGCGGCGGGCTCCCAATCGACCACGACGTTCGCACCGGTGCCGAATTTCGCACTGCCGCCTCCGCCGCCACCGCCTCTACCGCTGCAACCGCCGCTGCCGGAGGTCTATCCGAAGAACGCGGCGAGGCGTCCGGGCGCAATCATTCCGCCGCAGCCGGAGGACCTGCCGATCAGCAATCGGCCCGCCGAGGTACATCCGCTGTCGGCGGCAAATCGCCCCGGCGCCGTGCTGGCGGTTCCGCCGATCGAATATTTCGACTATTCCGCGCCGACGCCGGCGCCGACGCTGCCGCCGCTCAATACCTTTGCGCCGGGGACGCTGCCGCAACGGCCGCTGCCCATTGGCAGTAACGATCCTTATGCGGCAGTCGGTGTCCGCGCCGGATCATTTCTGCTGCTGCCGTCGGTCGATTTGTCCGCCGGCTACAGCACCAATCCCGGGCATGGGTCGCCGACCGGGCCGCCGTCTTGGTATTTTGTCGCGGCACCGGAGCTGCAAGTCGCCTCCGATTGGGAACGTCACGCGCTGACCGCCGACATCCTCGGCTCCTATACCGAGTATGGCTCAAGCAGTCTGGTGCCCTCGCTGAACGTCCCGTTTCTCAATTCCAAGATCGACGGCCGCATCGATGTAACCCGCGATACCCAGATTCTGCTCGAGAACCGCATCATTGTCGCGACCGACAACCCCGGCAGCCCGAACCTGCAGAACCCGAACCTGCAGGCCCCGCTCGCGAAGCTACCGATTAACCAGGACATTGGCGGCACGCTCGGGCTGGCGCAAGAAATCAACCGGCTGTCGTTTTCGCTCAAGGGTACGTTCGACCGTGCCACTTACGACCCCTCGCTGCTCACCAACGGCCAGTATTCGACGAACGACGATCGCAACTTCGACCAATATGCCGCCATCCTGCGGGTCGGTTATGAAATCGATCCTGGTATGAAGCCGTTCCTGGAAGTGCAGGAGGACAAGCGGATTCACGATGAGGAGTTCGATCGCAACGACTTGCAGCGGGACTCGACCGGCACCGCCGTCAAACTCGGCACGGCGGTGGATCTGTTCGGCACGCTCACCGGCGAAATAGCGATCGGCTATCTTGAACGCAGGTATCAGGACCCGACGCTGCCAAACATCACCGGGCCGATCGCCGTCGGCACGCTTGATCTGGCAGGCCACGGCGCTGACCACCGCCAAGCTCACCGCCGCGTCACAGGTGTACGAAACGACCGTGGACAATGCGTCCGGCGATTTCACCCATGACTTCAACCTTGAAGTCGATCACGCGTTTCGGACCTGGCTGATCGGCATCCTGAAGCTCGGCTATGGCACCGACGATTATGCCGGCTCGGGCCTCACCGACAATCGCTACTTCGTCTCGATCGGCGCGACCTACAAACTCAATCGCGAATGGTGGCTGCGGACCGAATTGCGGGAGGATTGGCAGACCGCTTCGCAGCCGGGCAACTCGTTCACCGCAACGTCAATTCTGCTCGGCCTGCGCTGGCAGCGCTAGCCGAGGATTTTCTTGATCTCTTCGCGAAAGCCTGGCGCGATGTCTTCGCGGGCGAGCGCATACGACACGTTGGCGGCGAGGAAGCCGACCTTCGAGCCGCAGTCGAAGCTGCGGCCGTCGAACTTCAGGCCGTAAAACGGCTGGGTTCTCGACAGCGCGATCATCGCGTCGGTGAGCTGAATCTCGCCGCCAGCGCCCCGGTCCTGTTTCGCCAGCAGATCGAGGATTTCGGGCTGCAGGATGTAGCGACCGGTGAGGATGAGGTTTGACGGCGCCCGCTCCCGCGGCGGCTTCTCCACCATGCTGGTGATCGAGAACAGCTTGCCCTTCGGGGCGCCGACGCCGACCACGCCATATTGGTCGACACGTTCGAGCGGAACTTCCTCGACGGCGACGATATTGGCGCGCTCGCCGATCTCACGCGCCGCGTCCATCATCTGCGCCAGGCAACCGCGCTCGTGCTGAACCAGCACGTCGGGCAGCAGCAGCGCGAACGGCTCGTTGCCGAGCAGTTCCCGGGCGCACCACACCGCGTGGCCGAGTCCGAGTGGCTCCTGCTGACGCGTGAAACTCGTCGTTCCCGGCGCGGGCAGATCGTGCCGCAGCAGATCGAGCGCTTTTTGCTTCTGCCGCTCCTGGAGCGTCATTTCCAGCTCGACTTGGCGGTCGAAATGATCCTCGATGACGCCCTTGTTGCGGCCGGTGACAAAGATGAAATGTTCGATGCCGGCCTCGCGGGCTTCATCGACGACGTGCTGAATGAGCGGCCGGTCGACCACCGGCAGCATCTCCTTCGGCATCGCTTTGGTCGCCGGCAGGAAGCGGGTGCCGAGGCCGGCGACGGGAAAGACGGCTTTGCGGACAAGTTTCATGTTGTGTTGTTGGCGGTCAAAAGTGCAGGAGGGTGTGAGACGCTTTATTGCCTAAATCATTGTGCAAGCGAAAAGGGAAACCTGGATTGGAACGCCTTGAAGTCGCTTTCGGTGTATTACCGCAGGCAGGTTGCCGGTCAATGAACGGCGGGTGTCGCGGTCTGGTTGCAGACGAATTGGATGTTAAAGCTGCGGTAACATAACAGATGTCCATTGCTGCGCCCACCGCGCGGACTTGGCGTTAAACGAGACCTGGCGTTAAACGGGCCTACGCGAGATCACTCATGGCAATTTCCACGCCACTCTTTCGCCTCGCCGCGGCATCGCTGATTGCAGTGGGTCTGGCTGATGCCGCACTGGCGCAGGACAAACCGGATAACTGGTTAAGGCGGTTACTCCAATCGCCGACCACCACGGCGGTTCCAGCCCCGGCGGCCGGGACGCGTGAGTGGAGCGGCCAGCCGGGCGCGTCGGGGCACCCGTTAATGACCGCGGATGCGATCCGCGCCGCTGCCGCTGATTTCAGCAATTGCCTGGCCGCATTGTGGCCGCAGGCAGAACGGCGAGGCGTCAGCCGCGCCAATTTCGAGCGCTACACCGCGGGGCTGACGCCGGATCTGAGCATCATGGATCTGCTCGATGCCCAGCCGGAATTCAACAAATCGACCTGGGACTATCTCGACCTGCTGGTCAATGACGACCGTATCGCGCGCGGGCGCGAGCTGTTGGCGCAGTACGCCCAGGTCTTCGCCGCGGCCGAGCGCACCTACGGCGTCGATCGTCATATCGTCGCGGCGATCTGGGGGGTCGAATCCAATTACGGCACGATGGGCGGCGACCGCTCGGTGCTGCGCTCGACCGCCACCCTGGCCTGCGTCGGCCGCCGCCGCGATTATTTCCGCGACGAGTTCCTGTCGGCGTTGGACATCCTGCAGCATGGCGATGTTGCGCCCGATCGTCTCGTTGGCTCCTGGGCCGGCGCTTTCGGACCGACGCAGTTCATGCCCACGTCGTTCAAACGCTTTGCGATCGATTTCGACGGCGACGGCAAACGCGACGTGGTCGATTCCATTCCCGACGTCATCGGCTCGACGGCGAACAATCTGAAACTCGACGGTTGGGCGAGCGGGGAAAGCTGGGGATATGAAATCGTCCTGCCGCCGAATTTTGATTATCTGCTCGCCGACCGGTCGCGGCAGATGCCGGTCGGACAATGGCAGGCGCTCGGAATCAGGCGGGCGAACCCCCACCCTAACCCTCCCCCGCAAGCGGGGGAGGGAAGGGAGGGGGGCCCACATTTGTCGGATCGCGCCGAAGTCTTCCTGCCGGCGGGTGCGCGCGGGCCGGCCTTCCTGCTGCTGCCAAATTTCCGCGTCATCATGAAATACAATCCGGCCGAGGCCTACGCGCTTGCCATCGGCCATCTCGCCGACCGGCTTGCCGGCGGCGGGCCGTTCATGGCGGGCTGGCCGCGTGACGAGCGCGCCCTTTCCACCGCCGAGCGTTATGAGATGCAGCAGCTCTTGGCGCGCCGCGGCTTCGATGTCGGCGCGCCCGACGGCCTGCTGGGACCGCGCACGCGCGTCGCCATCCGCAATTTCCAGGTCGCGACCGGCCAGATCCCGGACGGCTTCGCCTCAAGCTCGGTGCTCGACCGCCTGCGCCAGCCTTAAGCGATCCACCGGTACCTTTTACACCACGCCCATGATCAACCCAAATGATTCGATTGCGTCACCTGCCGCGGCAGCGCGAAACGCTGGTAGTCGCTGGCGGTATCCAGCTTTGCTCGCGGCGCAGACTCTCGGCACAATCGGCCTGTTATGGAATGCCGTTCCTCTTTACCGGCAAGTTCTCGCCGACCCGGCAGCGCATGTGGCACAAAATGAAAATTTGGTCTGGGCGCTCTCGTCAATCGCGTTGATGCAGGCAGGATATTGGATTTCCTATCGCGTTCGTCCTCCGCTGCCGCACATCGTCAATGCCCTGCTCGGCCACATTACGCTGTTTGTGGCTCGCATGAGTTTCGTGTTTGCAGCTTCCGTTTTTGGCTTCCTGTTTATTGCAGAAAAGCCCGGATTCCATATCCCGGCCTCTCGGTACGTCGTCGCCGTTTTGGGTATGTTTTCGCTTTACTGCTATGTGCGAGAATTGGAGGGTCTGGGTGCGGCTTTGCTCGGCCGCGAAAAGAAGCGTCCATAAACCACGTCGCTCCCATTCGAAAAATATTCCCGGCTTGCAAACGGCGACCAGGCGAGGCCGATCCCAATGCCAATACCAATACCAATACCCTGCAACGTCGCCTTCCAATACCCGCGGGTGCGAACGAGACTGGTCGGTTTAGTCCTGTGACGGGATCGCTCCATGCGTTTGCAATTTCTCTTCTTGCAACTGAGCGGGAGCACTTAGGTATTCCACGCGCGCCCCTTCGATCTTGCCGTTGAATTTGAAGGGAGCCTGGTCGTAGTACTCAATCCCGACCGGCGAGCCGAGGTCGATGTCGAAGTGCGACTTCCTTGCCATTGATTTTCAGTTCCACCTTGAGAGGACCGGCCGGCCGGCGCTCGACATACGAAGTCTCGGCTTCGATCTTCACCTTACCGGTGGGCGGGGTCCGAAGCCCCTCCTCATCTCGCGATCCTGGAAACCAGCTGAATCCCTCATTTGGTGAGCATTGCCGATCGTGGATTGGCCGCAATCGGCGAAAGCGACAACGTGAGCCAGGCGTTCCAGCCCGACGGCCGATCGTGTGCATCGAACTCCCAGTACGCCTTTAGATTGACGTAAGCTTGTACCGATCCAACCGGAATGATGAAACCGATCTGCGGGCCGACCCCAATAACCCCCGACTCGAAGGCGCCGACGACGTCGCCGGCGCCGCTATCGGGACCGATCTGCTCGTAGAAATATCCGACCGCTCCTACAAAAATTTGTTTGGTCAGGAATTGCGAAGCTCCCCAGTCCAAGTGCCAATCGACGCCGCTTTGGTAGTTCGTGCTCGGATTGATAAGGTTATAGGTGAAACCAGTTACCGCCGAAAATTCGCGGCCGGTTTGCGGATTGAGATAAGTGTAGCCGCCGCCGGCGTCGATGGCGCCGTGACCGATGCCGATATTGGCGATATTGCTCGCACTATAGTCGCCTACGGGGATGTCGCCCGTCCCGTACACCATCCAGTTATTCACACCACTGTTCCACCGGATGATGGCTTGCGGCTACAGATCTCCGAACCCGATCGTGGTCTGGCTGATGCTGCCTTCTCGCATAATGGCGAACGGTCCTGCCGCGAGCGTCAGGGTGCCGTTGAGATCGGTGCTGTTGTTACCCACAAGCGCCAACATACCGAGGGTTAGTTGACCGCCGAGTATGGGTGTCGCAAACACATAGCTGGGATTGAGGAGGACGGCTTCGAACTTTGTGTTCAAGTTGACATCGAGGTTGACGCTCACCGTCGGGCTGAACCTCCCGATGGTAATTTCACGCGAGGCCGCGACAGCGCCGCTTGCGCTCACCGACGTAAAATAGTTGGCGACCGTAAAAGCCCAGCCGGGCTGCTGCGGAACCGCCGCGAGACTGCCGAACAGGCCGGGAAGCCAGAAGCTCACGCCATTTTCGTCGGCAAGGGAGATCGCAGGCAGCGATATCACGGTCGCGATTGCAAGCGCTGCGCTTGCCGCCAGCGAACGCAGTGACGATCGGAATCTTCCGCTTCCGATTTCAACAATTTTCATCGTGCCCCCCAAAGAACTCGAACTTGAAAGCCTGTGCCCTCCCTTGGGCGTACCGCGTGCGCCCAGCTAGGGGTCGCTCGCTCACTTGCCGGCGCCGCTGCGCAAAGAGCAACGACACACGAACGAGTTATCGGCAGCCGCTCATTGTGCGTCGGCTGCCTTCGCCGCGGCCTGCTTCAACTGCTCTATGTCCGCAGGCGTCAACTTCGGCGGCGCCACCGAGATCGTCAGCTTGTTGATCTTGCCGGTGAACTGGAACGGCACCTGATAGTCCTGATCGTCCACCGGCGTGCCGGTATCGGAACCAATGTCGAAGGATTCATCCCAAGCTATGACCAGGGGTATGGTGCGTTCCATGGTCTGGGTTGAGACCACCTGGCCGTCCACTTTCAGGGTGCCGGTGCCGGGCCGGCCGAGGCCGCTGACGTTATTGAACGCCAGCGTTGCGAACCCGAGCCCGTCGTACTTGAAGTCATACTCAATCGTATGCTTGCCGGGCGTCAGCGGCGTGTTGCCCTCCCAGCGGACGCGCTTCAGGTCCAGCAGGTTCCAGGTGAACACCGGCTTGCCGTTGAGGATGTACAAGCCGTAACCGCCGAAGCGCCCGCCCTCGGTAACAACCATGCCGCTGGCTCCGCCCGCGGGCACTTCGATATCGGCGGCAATCGTGTAGGAAGTGTTGAGCAAGTTTGGTGCAGCGCCGCCGGGAATACCAGTGATCGGTTCACCGGAATAGGTGAATACCGTCCGGCCTGCCGACAGGTTCGGACGCGGTGACACCAGGCGCGTCGCCGCCGCCGCGTCCAGCGGGAACACCTGATACTTTTTGAACTCGGCGAACATCAGGTCATGCAGTTCCTTGACCTTGTCCGGGTATTTAGCGGCGACGTCGCTATATTGCGTCCAGTCGTGATTCACATCGAACAGCTCGAACTTAAACGCGGTGGCCGGGTTCTGGATGACGGCGCCGAACACTTGCCACGGCGGGCGCTTGGGCACCGCGCTCAACATCCAGCCGTCGTGGTACAGCCCCTGCACGCCCATCATCTCAAAGTACTGGGTATGGTGCCGCGAGGGTGCATCGGCATTGGCCTTGTCGAAGGTATAGGCGAGGCTCGTGCCTTCGATCGGTTTCTGCTTGATGCCATCGACTGTGTCCGGTGCCGGAATGCCGGTAGCATCGAGAAGCGTCGGCACAATATCGATCACATGGCCGAACTGGTTGCGGATACCGTCCGCGTCTTGGATGTGCCCCGGCCAAGCGATTGCCATACCGTTGCGGACGCCGCCAAAGAATGACGGAATCTGCTTGGTCCATCTGAACGGTGTATCAAACGCCCAGGTCCAGCCCACTGCCATGTGGCTGTAGGTCCGATCGGTGCCCCACTCGTCGTAGAACTTCATCTGCTCGGCGACCGGCAGCTCGATGCCGTTGAACTGCATGACCTCGCTCGGCGTGCCGTTGGGTGAACCCTCGGCCGAAGCGCCGTTGTCGCCGCTGATAAAGATGATCAGGGTGTCGTCGAGCTTGCCCATGTCCACGACCGCCTGGATCACGCGCCCGATCTCGTGGTCGGTGTAGGCGAGGTACGCCGCATACACGTCCGCCTGCCGGATAAATAATTTCTTCTCTTCCGGTGTACATTGATCCCAGGTCTTGAGCAGGTTCGTCGGCCATGGCGTCAGTTGCGCGTCCTGCGGAATCACGCCCAGCCGCTTCTGGTTGGCGAAGATGGTTTCGCGGAGCTGGTTCCAACCAGCGTCGAACAGATGCATGTCGCTGATCTTTTTGATCCATTCGGGGGTCGGATCAAACGGGGCATGGGTGCCGCCCGGCGCGAAGTACAGAAAGAACGGTAATGACGGGTTGATGTCGTTCAACTGGTTCAGCCAGTGAACGGCGTCGTCCGCCTCCGCGGTGGTCAGGTTCCAGCCGGGATGACCCACATAGGGATAGATCGCGGTCGTGTTGCGAAACAGATTTCCCGGCTGCCACTGGCTGGTGTCGCCGCCGACGAAGCCGTAGAAATAATCGAAGCCCATGCCGATGGGCCACTGCGTGAACGGCCCGGCTTGGCTCGCGTCCCAAGCCGGGGTGTTGTGGTTTTTGCCGAACCAGGAGGTGCGATAGCCATTGTCGCGCAGGATACGGCCGATGGTCGCCGTGTCCTCGGGGATGATGCTGTTGTAACCCGGGTAACCCGTCGACTGTTCGGAGATCACGCCGAAGCCCGCCGAGTGGTGGTTGCGGCCGGTGATCAGCGCCGCACGGGTCGGCGAACAAAGGGCGGTGGTGTGGAAATTGACGTAGCGCAGTCCCATCTGGGCAATGCGGTCGAGTGCCGGCGTGGGGATCACGCCGCCGAAGGTGGAGGGCGCGCCGAAGCCCACGTCGTCGGTCAGGATCAAAAGGATGTTCGGCGCGCCTTTGGGCGGTACGATACGCGGCGGCCACCAGGCTTTCGATTGCGCGGCATTCTCGTTGATCACGCCGCCGAATTTCGGGTCGGGCGGCGGAAGCTGTGTGCCCGGAATGGTGGTCGTGGCCTCGGGCGAACCGATGACGCCGGAGGTTTGGACTTGTGCATGGCTTGGCGTTGCCGTTACTGCGGCAAGCATAAGCGACAAGGCCGACGCTGCAGCGAGAGCAGTACTAACAAGTAGCGCATTGCAGCGGCTCAGTTCATGCTGGTCGCGCCGTTCGCCCCTCGCGCTCATGATTCTCTCCCTGTCGAACTACGCAACGGAAGTCGTGGCGACGATGACCGGCTTCTTCGGCGGCGCGAAAAATCAGCGAGCCGGCCTTACGCATATGCGGCGTCTCACTTCGCAATCCAAGGCGAGCCTGGCGAACTAGTCTCAGTCGTGAGACTGCAAACATCAAGAGACCAGGCCGCGTCTACCGACACACGGTCTGGAGTTGTCCGTAAACGTTTACGACCTGCGCGCACGCCGGCCCAACGACGACCGGCGCTGCCACCGCCGCGCCGTAAGCGCCATAAGCACCATACGCGCCGTAAGCTCTGCGTGTGGTGCGCCGCGCGACGCCGGCATAGCTCATCGGTGTGAGTGGACGCCCGATGACGGCGTTAGCCTCGGTAACAAGAGACCCCGGTTTGGTCTGTGAGACATGGTCGCTTACGAACAGACATCCAACGCCGGCGATGGTGGCCAAAGCGAAAGGCAGAAATCTGGTTCTCCGATGGCTCATTTCTTTCCTCCCGTCACCATGCCTTGCGGAATTTCGTCGAGATTCGCTAAAGCCGAGAGCTCGACTTTTTGTGCGCCCGCCGGCGGCTTGAATGAAAATGCATCTGCAGCGACTGGCACATCGGTTTTCCACTCTTTGACGCGAAGTGTGTATTGCGGTGCGCCAGTCACGTCTTTGCTGGTGATGACGTATTTGCGCGGGATCGGCCGGCTGCCGACTTCGACCCAGAGCTGCCAATCGACGTCATGATTGCGGAATGCAAGGTGTTCGCATTCGACGTCATCGATAACGCCGCGACCGATGTGCGCCGCATGGATCACATCGCTCGTCAGCTCGTCATAGGAACGGGACAACATGATGTCGGCGCCCGGAATCGCCATGCCCAATTGATCGCGGAGCCGGGCGACAAGCTCATCGACCGAGCCCGCGGCATCCGTCTGCACGAATTTATTGAGGTTCTTGCCGAGTATCGTGAGCGTTTTGCCGTCGAAGATCATTTCGACATCGGCGTAACCGCCTACTCGGCTGGCGCGGACCTTGTCCGGACGGCTCATCAGCATTTGCCCGGAACTGGCGAACTGAATCTTTTGCAGGTCGTCCGTGATCACCTCGATGTCGGCATCGTAGGTCGTTGAGATGATCTTTTGGCCCGACACGTAGTCGGTCATCGCTTTCAGGATTTGCATCGCGTCGTCGCCTTGTTGCGCGCGAGCGTTTGATGCGAGCGATGCGGTTATCACCACCAACATGCCGACTACAATCACGAACCAACCGTATGTTCGGCGGCTTGCTCGCGATGACACGTATCGTTTGGTCATGTTTCCTCCTTCGACTGTGACGCGGCGGACTGGGGTCTCTTCAGGACAACATCTATTAGGTCCCTTCCGGAATATACGGCGGGACGAAAATTATCGTGGCTGAGTTTTCGCGATCCAAAGGCCACCAAAATTTTCAGCAAATTAGGCGAGCCTCGCAAACTAGTGTCAGCCGCGAGATCGCAAACGTCAAGAGAGCTTCGTCGTCGATTGTGACGTTTCGGCGACCGTCTATAGGAATCTCGTCGCGCTTTTTTCGCTAGCCTAATTTGCGCATTGCGGTTGACGCCTTGCCCTAGATTCCAGACGTATGCTGATCGCACAAACGACGTTCAGGGCGAAACGCAGACACGCACCTCTGCGCAGCCGTCAATTCACAATACTTTGCACTGCGGACTTCCACTACACGGGTGCGAACGAGATTGGCCGGTTTAGTCCTCAGCCGGGATCGGTGCATCCGTTTGCAATTTCTCTTCCCGCACCTGAGCGGGGGAGCCGAGGTATTCCACGCGCGCCCCTTCGATCGTGCCGTTGAACTTGAAGGGAGCCTGGTCGTAGTACTCAATCCCGACCGGAGAACCGAGATCGATGCCGAAGTCGAGGCAATCGTTCGCGGTAAAGAGCAGTGGCGCGCTGACTGGCACCACGCCCGACGCGACTTCCTTGCCATCGACTTTCAGCACCACCTTGAGAGGACCGGCTGGCTTGCGCTCGACATACGAAGTCTCGACTTCGATCCTCACCTTGCCGGTGGGCAGTTTGTCCTTTGCTTTGATCAAAGTGCGTTGAATTTCGAAAAGATTGTACTCATACGACAAAGTGCCGTCCTTGATATAGAGGGTTAGCCCGCCGGAAAAACCGCCGAGAGCATAGATCACGCCGCTGGGATTTGCTGGCACGTCGGCATCAACGCTGACGCGGTTCTCTTTGTTGCCGAGGGCGGGGGCGGCAACTTCAGGCATCCGCGTGATGGCGCCCGCGAACGTCCACGATGTATACGGGGGTGTCAGGCGCAGTTCAGGGTGGAGCACGGGAATCCACAGGCCGCCGCCGATTGGCAAGCCTTTGTTCTTGGTGAACTCAATCAGAAACAGGTCCTTCATATCGGCAACCTTCGCGGGCATGGTGCCGGCGAGGTCGCTTGCCTGCGACCAGTCTTTGTTCAGGTCGTAGAGTTCCCATTTGTCTTTATCGGGCGTCCATTCCTTGATGCCTTTGGGTAAGCCAGGCACCCACGGTATGCGCGGACCAAACGCAGACGCCATCCAGCCGTCGCGATAAATGGCGCGGCTGCCCATGATCTCGAAATACTGAGTGTTCTTCACCTCCTTCGCCTTCGGATCGTTGAAGGTGCTGGCAAAGCTGACACCGTCAAATGGATCTTGCGGGACGCCGTTGACCACGCGCGGAGGTTTGATGGCCAGAATGTCATAGATGGTCGGAACCACGTCATTCACGTGCAGGAACTGAGCGCGGGGCGTGGCGTCGGGCTTGATTTTGGCGGGCCAGCGAATGGCCAACGGATTGCGTGTACCGCCGAAATGCGAGGCGATGAGTTTGGTCGCCTGGTATGGCGTACTGCCCGCCCACGCCCAGCCGGCGTGATACATGTTGTCGGTCTTCGGCGAGCCGAGCACGTCGAGACCGCCGAGCGTGTTGAGTGCCGCGATCTGCTGCTTCGTGGTGGTGGGAATACCATTCTGCGCCAGCATTTCGCTGATCGTGCCGTTCTGGCCTTCCGCGGAGGCGCCGTTGTCACCCCAGATATAGAGAATGAGCGTGTTGTCGCCGTAGCCGAGCCGGTCAATTTCATCAACCATGCGGCCGATCTGTGCGTCGACGTGCTCGGTAAACCCGGCGAACACTTCCATCAGGCGGCGCTGGAACGGCTTCTCGTCGTCGGGGATTGAGTCCCAGGAAGCAAGCGTCGCTGGCCTCGGGGTCAATCGCGCATCCGGCGGTATCCAGCCCATCTGTTGGGCGCGGCGGAAGGCACGCTCGCGGTATTTGTCCCAGCCGTCGTCGAACTTGCCCTTGTACTTGTCGGCCCATTCTTTCGGCACTTGATGCGGGCCGTGAGAAGCGCCGGGAGCCCAGTACATGAAGAACGGCTTGTCGGGCGCGAAAGCCTTATGTTCACGCAACCAGCCGATCGCGTCGTCGGCGAGGTCTTCACTCAAATGATAGTAATTGTGACCACCCGAAGTATGAGGATGTTCGACGTAAGCCGTATTGCGGATAAGTTGCGGTTCGTACTGCGACGCTTCGCCGGCGAGAAAGCCGTAGAAATACTGGAAGCCGTAGCCGGCGGGCCAGTCATCGAAGGGACCGGCGGCGGTGGTGTGCTCGGCAGGGGTGTTGTGCCACTTGCCCCAAGCGGCGGTGCTGTAGCCGTAGTCTTTGAGTACCTCCGCACCGGTGGCGCTGCTCTTGGGGATGACGCCCAGGTATCCGTCCCAGTCATTAGCCAACTCGGCGATCTGGCCGTTGCCGACGCGATGATGATTGCGACCCGTCAGCAACGCCGCGCGGGTTGGCGAGCACATCGCGGTCGTGTGAAACCGATTGTAGGAAATCCCCTCTTTCGCGATCTTGCTCAGGGTCGGCGTGTGGATTTCGCCGCCGTAGGTGTCGGTCTGGGCAGGCCCGACATCATCAATGAGCACAATGAGAATGTTGGGCGCATCTTTTGGCAGATGGTTCAGCGGCGGGACCGGACTGTAAATTGACTCTTGCATGGTCCGTGCAGCCGTGCTGCCGGACGGTTTGGGCGCAAACGGCAAGACCTCCTGGGCCGCAGCCGGAATCGCAAAGCCCGCACCTAGCGTCAGGGTGAGCAGACCGCCTAACAGCCTCAAGTTCATCGGACGACTCCTCGAAGCGTGAAGGATGAACGCTAAATACTCTGCCGCGAGTGCGGCGCTGGCAAGAGGGTGCCCAGGCGGTAGCTAATGTCGCATATTGGTCATTCGCTACAGATCGTTGGATGCCAAAAAATACTCGGTGTCCGCAATGTCCCGAAGTCAGTTTCGTCACGCTGACGTCGACCGCCTATGGCGACATTGTATCGATGCATCCGCTGGCGCGCAGCCTTTGCAATATTGAGACGATCATTGGCCAGCTTTATCCGGCGACCTTGCTGGCACGGCCGGTGACGCTCGAACTTGCGGGCCGGGCCTGATACCAGCAGCTACTGAGAAACCGCCAACAGGTTCGCCACCGTCACTTCTCCGTCGGTGACGTAATGGTTGACGCGCTCGACCGGGAAATGCTGGCCGGAACGATACGGATTCACGTTCTCGATGACGCGATAGTTCTGCAACTCGGCAATGATGTAGTCCCGCTCGGCATTGGTGTCCGAGTCTGTTGCGTGCGTAATCTGAAAAGTGAGACTGGTCAGGGAGAAGCCGGTGTCTTTGGTGCCGGCGCCGACCCAAAGGACGTGGGCATCGTCCGGTGGACGGTCGGTGTTCAGCCAGAAGTCGGCGCCGCCCAGCGTGTCCTCGGCGCGCGCCAGAGCTCAAGGCCCAAAACCGAATGTGGTGGCGCTTGCGCGGGCTGTTATCGATTGCCTTCTGGAAGCCGATGTCCTGGCCGCGGCCGTAAAGATAGAGAGTGCTGAACGGGGCGGTAGGGTAAGGCGATTTGAACACAAACGCGCGGACCATGCGCCACGAGCTTGCCGCGTTCAGCCGATCAGCCACCGACCAGCCGGCGGTCGCAAAGGCGGCCTGCAGCTGCGGCAGTGTTCCGATCAGCACGACATTGATGGGGTCGCCGGGCAGTCCGTCACCGGTGATGCTGAACCGCGGCACTCGCTTGCGCTGCAGGACTTTTAGGCCCATCCGAACCACGCGCGGCAGGATGAGATACGCCGCGATTCCATACGTGAGGGCCAAAGCCAGAACCGTCGGCAGCCTGCTGTCGGTCAATCTGAAGACAAAGACGATCAGCCAAACGCTAAGCACGCCCAACGCGACGATGAGCAAACGCCGCAACAAGCGGATCAGCAATCTCACGATCGAGCCACCGTAAAGCGAGCCATGTTCATTGCTTCTATTCCACGCCGAACCACGCCGCCAGCGTCGACGACCGACTTCACGGCCGTCCGGCGCGTCACTCCGTTCGAGGCCCGGACTGTGGCGTCAAGATGTGATATCGTTAAGATCGAAAGTGGCGTGCTCGACAGGAGGCATCGGTGAAACGGCGTGAGTTCATCGCCTTTCTCGGCGGCATGGCAATCGCCGCGCCACGCGCGGCTATTGCCGAAACCTCTAAGATCTATCGTCTCGGTACGCTCACCGTCGGCCCGCCGATCCCGGCCACGGCCGGCCCCGGAGCGATTCTCATCGCCGGGCTGGCGCAGCGCGGCTATACGCTCGGACAAAACCTCGCTTACGAGCCTCGCGGCGCGGCGGGAAAGGTCGGCCAGACGCCGAATTTGATGCAGGAATTGAAAGCCGCCAATGTCGACGTGGTCGTGACCGTCAGCTATCCGGCCGCGGCAGCCGCCAAGGCATCTGGCGTTCCAACGGTGATCGCGACCGGCTCTGGCGATCCGGTCAGGACCGGGCTGGTCGCGAGCCTGGCGCGGCCGGGCGGCAACGTCACCGGAATATCCGACGACGCCGCGGCGCTTTCCACCAAACGCCTTGGGATACTGAAGGCGATGTCGCCTCAGCTTCGCCGGGTCGCCATGCTGTGGAACAAGGACGACCTCGGCATGTCGCAGCGTTACGACGCATCGGCGAAGGCTGCGGAGCAGATCGGCGTCACGGTGCAGGCACTCGGCGTACGCGCACCCGACGATTTCAACGAGGCCTTCGACGCGATGAACCGCGAGCCCCCGGACGCCATTCTGATGGTCACCGACTCGCTCACGCTGCTCAATCGCAAGCGCGTGTTCGATTACGCGCTCGAGCACCGGCTGCCGGCGATCTATGAACAGGACTTCATGGCTCGCGATGGCGGCTTGATGTCGTACGGGGCGGACCCGCGCGAATCCTTCGATCGTGCCGCCGCGCTCGCCGCGCGTATTTTCCAGGGCGCCAAGCCCGCCGATCTGCCGTTCGAGCTGCCGACGCGCTATCTGCTCGTGATCAACATGAAAACCGCCAAAGCGATGAATCTCACCGTTCCGAACACGCTGCTAGCGACCGCGGACGAAGTGATCGAGTAGCGCTGTCGGCCCGCTCCGTCTGAAGTTGCGACGCGAGCGACGACTTCATTCGGTCGCGAATGACCCGACGCGTGCCGGGCCGTCGTCGTCAACGCACCCAGCTGGCAGTGGTCCTTTTTTCTGCGCAACTCGCTGCGGCGCAACTGGCGACGATGACCGAACTTCGTTGCCGGGCTATTTCGTTGGGGTTTTTGCTACACGTCGACAATACTGGCTAGGCAGTCTGTTCACTTGTGACACGGCGTATCCACGCACTCAGCAACTCCCACGCAACGGCAAGCACAACCGGGCCAACAAAGAGACCAATGAGCCCATGCGCCAGAATGCCGCCGATAATGCCGATGAAAATCACCAACATTGGCGTTTTCAGTCCGTGAGCAATTACGAAGGGGCGCAGTATGTTGTTCAGTAAGGTCACCGGTATCATATAAACAGTGAAAATCAGCGCCACTGTCGTATTCATTTTTATCCAGCTCCATATGATGAGCGGGACCGTCACGATCGCGGCGTCTACTTGAACGATCCCCAGCAGCAATATCATAACAGTGAAGAAGCCGGCAGCCGGGATGCCGGCAAGGATGAAGCCGATACCTGCCAGCAGCGATTGCAAGATCGAAACGCCGAGTACGCCACGCGCCAGATTGCGAATCGTAGTGCCTATCAAATCTACAAATTCATCGCCGCGATCCGCCGCATATCTTCGAAAGATCAAGCGGCCGGACTTGACCAGCATAGGTCCGGACGGAAGCAAAAATCCGGAAATTACAGTTGCAATTACGAACTTGATCATGCTCATTCCGGCGCTACCCGCCAGCCCAAGCAGCGCGTTCTCGATTGGTGTCAACTGAGGGCCGATTTGAACCAAAGCAGCCTTCAGGTCCGTCGATGCGAGAGACCAGAAGCCAAAGATTTTATCGCCGATGAGAGGCCAATTTTTCAGGGCCTCAGGCGGAAGCGGCACCGCGATACTCCCGGACCCAAGCCGCAAGGCGACCGATCGAAGGGTTTCTACCAAACTTATGCCCAACCATGCCGTGGGCCCAAGAAGAACGACGAGGCACAGAATGGTCACCAACAGCGCGGCTAGCGCTCGGTGCATATGGAGTCTGCTCACCATCCAAACAAAGAGCGGATTCAGAACGACAGCAAGAATGACGCTCCAGATAACGATCGTCAGAAACGGCTTCACCAAAATCATCGTCCAGTAGGCCAATAGCGCAACAAGGGCGATTTGGACGGCAAAATCTAACGTTGCGGCACGGCGCGCCTTCAGTCGCGCTATCCTTCCCAAGTCGTCCATGACCATCAGCTCCTTCTATGGAGGACAATCGCAGTCATTGGCCGCACATGGTGCGCCGCGTCGCCAAGCGACACTTGCCTCAATATCGACCATTCGCGCCTGTTTCATAGATTGAATATAAACGGGGGCATGGTCAGATCTCCTCGGCACAAGCTCATCCTCACCAATGGCTGGGAAGTCATCGCTCCTGCGAAGTCGTTTATATGTCGAATGTAGCCGAATACTCGTCCCCTGAGACACTGCGGAATGGGCGCCGCGTCGAAATCCGCGCCCTTCGGCCAGAAGATCGCGACGGCATGATCGCGGCCATAGACCGGACCAGCGCTCAGTCGCTCTATCGCCGCTTCTTCGGCGCGAAGCGCCACTTCACCGACCGGGAGAAATCATTTTTTCTTGATGTCGACTTCGTAAACCACGTGGCCTTGGTCGCGGTCTTGGAAGAGAGCGGGCAGTTGGTCATCGCGGGCGGCGGACGTTATATCGTTTTGAAACCCGGGCAGGCGGAGGTGGCATTCGCTGTCATTGACCAATATCAGGGGCAAGGGCTCGGTGGGCTCCTGATGCGTCATCTCACTGGCATCGCCCGCGAAGCCGGGCTGCATGAACTTGTCGCGGAAGTGCTGCCGGAGAACGCAGCCATGATGCGCGTATTCGAAACGAGTGGCCTTCAGTTTAACAAAAAGCGCGAAATGCAGACCGTGCACTTTGTCCTTCATCTCAGCTGAAGCGAACCGCAATCAGCCACCCGAAGTTGATAGTATCAACGGCAGGCTAATCAATAATGTGATAACCACCGTCGACGTAAAGCGTTTCGCCAGTGATCAGACGAGCGGCGTCGTGTGCGAGGAACGCGGTCGCGACGCCGACATCCTCGATAGTGACGAGCCGTCGTGCCGGCGCCTTCGCTTTCGCTTTGTCGAGCAACGCGTCGAATTCTGGAATTCCGGACGCGGCGCGGGTGGCTAGGGGGCCTGGCGAGATGGCATGGACGCGGATTCCTTTGGGCCCCAGTTCGGCGGCGAGGTAGCGGACTGCGCTTTCCAAGGCGGCTTTAGCAACACCCATAATGTTGTAATTTTTGACGACCATCTGGCTGCCGTAATAGGTCATCGTAAAAAGCGTGCCGCCCCGCCGCATCAGAGGCTCGGCGAGGTGCGCCATGCGGATAAATGTCCAGCAAGATACCTCCATTGTGGTCAGAAAGCCCTCGCGCGACACATCGACTACGCGTCCCCCGAGCGCGTCCTTCGGCGAGAAGGCAATGGAATGGACCACGAAATCGAGGTTGCCCCAGTCGTTAGCGATACGGTCGAAAACAGCTTCCATTTGGGTGGGGATGCGCGCGTCAAGCGGCATAACGATCTGTGCCTCAAGTTCGTGCGCAAGCGGCTCGACGTATTTCCGGGCCTTGTCGTTGAGATACGTTACGGCAAGTTCGGCACCGAACGCGCGGAACGCTTTGGCGCAACCCCAGGCGATCGATTGGTCATTCGCAATTCCTACGATGAGACCTTTTTTGCCTTTGAGAAGCCTGGCTTGTGCCGCAGGAATCATGAGTGATTCTCCTGATCCAGGTTAAGCATTCGTTTCGCGAACTGCCTCACCTTCGCGAAAATCAAATGTGCGTGTCGGTAGCAAAAACCAGGAACGAACATTTGATCTGGGTCAAAGCTAGATTGATTTTATTGATGTTTGAGTTTAGCGTTACCATGGTCTTTTCGCGTCGCTACCGTTGCCGCGCAGAGAGGGCAGAAAACCAGAAGGATCGAGTGCGATGCCGGGGTCGCCGAGCCTTCCAACATCGTCCACAAGTGCGGTCGCGCCGCTGTTTGATCTATTTGCTCCAGCGATCGAATATTTCGTCGATGCCGCGCAGCGAAACATCCTGTTCTGGGATGTGATGCGGCAGCGCGGCAATCAATATCGGGAGCACTTGGCGGAAACAGTCCCTCACGTGCTTGATTACAAAGTGGAGCTCGTTGCCGACGGTCGCCAGTTCGACAAGCCCGTCAACTATTGTCTCGTGCGCATTGTCCCGCCGGCCGGTATCGAGATCGATCCGACGCGCCGGTCGTTTGTCATCGTCGATCCGCGCGCCGGACACGGCCCCGGTATTGGCGGCTTCAAGGCCGACAGCGAGATCGGCGTCGCTCTAAAAGCCGGTCACCCTTGTTATTTTATCGGTTTCCTGCCGGAGCCGATGCCGGGCCAGACCATCGAGCATATCGCGCGTGCCGAGGCGGTGTTCCTGCAAAAAGTCTCGGAATTGCACCCCCAGGCCGATGGCAAGCCCTGCGTTATCGGCAACTGCCAGGCCGGTTGGGCGGTCATGATGCTCGCCGCCATACGGCCTGATCTATTTGGCCCGATCATCATCGCGGGCTCGCCGCTGTCATATTGGCAAGGCGTCCACGGCAAGTATCCAATGCGATACTCGGGAGGCCTGCTCGGCGGCAGCTGGCTGACCGCGTTCGCCAGCGATCTGGGCCACGGTAAGTTCGACGGCGCGTGGCTGGTGCAGAACTTCGAAAATCAGAATCCCGCCAATACGCTTTGGACCAAGCAATACAATCTCTACTCAAAGATCGATACGGAAGCGCCCCGCTATCTTGGCTTCGAGCGCTGGTGGGGCGGTCACGTCAATCTGAATGCCGAGGAGATTCAGTTTATCGTCGATGAGTTGTTCGTCGGCAACAATCTTGCCGCCGGCAAAATCCAAACATCGGAAGGGTTGGCAATCGATCTTCGCAATATCCGTTCACCGATCGTGGTTTTTTGCTCCGAGGGCGACAACGTCACGCCGCCGCAGCAGGCGCTTGGGTGGATTCTTGATCTGTATGGAGACGTGGATCAAATCCGGGCCTATGGACAGACCATTATCTATACGATCCACGACAAAGTCGGCCATTTGGGCATCTTCGTGTCCGGCGGGGTCGCCCGAAAGCAACACGACGAGTTTTCCAGCAATATTGATCTGATCGACACGCTGCCGCCCGGGCTTTACGAGGCGGTTTTCGAGCCAAAAACCGACGAGACCGCGAGTTCAGATCTCGTGGTCGGCGACTGGGTGATGCGCTGCGAGGCGAGAACGCTCGACGACATTCGGGCGCTTGGCGGCAACGATATCGCAGACGAACATCGTTTCGCCGCGGTCGACCGCGTTTCGCAGACCAATCTTGCGCTGTATCGCACGTCCATGCAGCCCGTTGTTCAAGCGTTCGCCAATCCCGTCTTAGCGGATTTGATGCGGCACCTTCATCCGTTGCGGCTGCAGTACGAGTTGTTCTCCAATGCGAACCCGCTGATGGCGCCGATTGCGGCGTTGGCCGAGCAAGTTCGCAACAATCGGCGACCCGCATCGGCCGACAACCCGTTCATCGCCATGCAGGAGAATGTGTCGGGCCAAATTGTTGCCGCGCTCGACGCCTGGCGCGATGGCTGTGAAGCCTTCGCCGAGCGTCTGTTCATGACGACCTACGGTTCGCCCACGCTGCAGACGGCCTTCGGGATCGATGCCAGCGCTATGCTGCCGCTGCGAAGGGCCGCTAAAAGTGCGCTTCATCAGGAACTCATCGATAAGCGAATTGCGGAGCTGAAATCGCGAATGACCTCCGGCGGATTGCGCGAGGCCGTCATCCGCGGGCTTCTGTTTGCCGGCATGGACCGAGCCGCCGTTGACGAGCGCGGCTTCGAAGCGGTGCGCCGCATCCGCCAAACACTGAGCGAGGTGCCGCTCTCAACGTTCAAGTCGGTCGTCCGCGAACAATTCTACATGCTGCTGCTCGACACGGAAGGCGCGCTTGCGGCAATTCCCTCGATGCTCCCTGACGATGCCGAGACTCGGCGCAGGGCATTCGGCCTGATCGACGAAGTTCTGAGTGCGCGGGGCGAATATTCCTCCGAAGATTCACAGCGTATTCAGCGGATTGGGCGTCTTTTTGGCGCGGATGATCGATTGAATACGGACCCGCAGATAGCCGGTGCCGCTGACCTCAAAAGATTGCAGGCGAAGGCATCGTAAGTAAATCCAGGAGCCCAACGCGCGGGCCAGAAGGAACTGCGATGCCGTCTCAACCGCACAGGATCAGGCTAAAGCGGGACACCGGTTCCGCAGTTCATGCTTCGGGATCGAAGTATGACCGCCTGATCGCTCGAGCAAAACAGGGGCAGGCGGCGAGAACGATTGTTGTTCACCCTTGCGACGAAACTTCGCTTCGCGGTGCAACGGAGGCCGCTGTCCTCGGAATTATCAGCCCAATCCTTATTGGCCCTGCGGCTAAGATTCATCGGGTCGCACGCGAGCACGAACTCGACGTGAGCAAATACGAGCTTGTCGATGTCGCCCACAGCGACGCCGCGGCGACCAAGGCGGTGGAATTGATCCGGGCGGGGCAAGGCGAGTTGTTGATGAAGGGCAGCTTGCATACTGACGAACTTATGCGGGCTGTCACCGCGTCAAGCACCGGTCTGCGTACCGAGCGGCGAATAAGCCACGTGTTCATCATGGACGTCCCGAGCTACCCTGAAACACTTTTCATCACTGATGCAGCGATCAACATCTTTCCGGACCTCGACGCCAAGCGCGATATCGTTCAGAACGCGATTGATCTGTTCACGCAGATCGGGCTTGGCGAGCCGCGTGTTGCAATTCTCTCCGCAGTTGAAACAGTTACCGCCAAGATACCATCGACCATAGATGCGGCGGCGCTCTGCAAGATGGCCGACCGCGGGCAAATTACTGGCGCAATCCTTGACGGTCCGCTCGCGTTCGACAACGCGATCGATCCGGAGGCCGCCCGGATCAAGGGTATTCATTCTCCGGTTGCCGGCAGGGCGCAGATCTTGGTCGTGCCTGACCTGGAAGCGGGCAACATGCTGGCAAAAAATCTGATCTTTCTATCGAAGGCGAACTCGGCGGGCATGGTCCTCGGCGCCCGCGTACCCATCGTGCTGACGTCGCGGGCGGATTCCGTGCGCAGCCGCATGGCGTCCTGCGCCGCTGCCGTGCTTTACGCTGCGGCGCGGCGAAAGGCAGCAAACGTTCCGGCGGTGTAGCCTTGCTCGCGGATGCGGTTCTTGTCGTCAACGCCGGGTCGTCGAGCGTCAAATTCCAGATATTTGGACTTCCTGAACACGAAGATCCGCCGCGGCTGATTAAAGGACAGGTCGACGGGATCGGCACACGGCCGCGGCTGCGCGCCGAAGGGCGCGACGGATCACCACTCATCGACCGATCCTACG
Source organism: uncultured Alphaproteobacteria bacterium (assembly GCA_963831165.1). Taxonomy (GTDB): domain Bacteria; phylum Pseudomonadota; class Alphaproteobacteria; order Rhizobiales; family Xanthobacteraceae; genus BOG-931. The sequence goes on along the minus strand of CAWHPC010000018.1, from coordinate 83,196 downwards.
CGCCTGGTGAAATCGACGACGTTCCTGCAGCGATTGCGGCAGCCGCAGAGTGGTTGCGGGAAAGCCAGACCGTGCAATTGGTCGCCGTCGGCCATCGCGTGGTTCACGGCGGTCCGGAATATAGCCGGCCCGTTGTCGTCGACCGGGACGTCCTGGAGCGCCTCGAACGATACAGTATCCTTGCACCTCTGCATCAGCCCAACAACCTGGCGCCTATTCGGTCGCTTCTCACCCTTCGGGCGGAGCTAGTGCAGGTCGCTTGTTTCGATACGGCGTTCCATCGGACGCACAACGCAGTTGCCGACCGCTATGCCATCCCCGAGCATTTCTATCGCGAGGGCGTACGGCGATACGGATTTCACGGACTCTCGTATGAATACGTTTCCGACCGACTGCGGGACGTCGCGCCGAGCATTGCGAAGGAGCGCGTGATCATCGCGCACCTTGGCAGTGGCGCTTCAATGTGCGCTCTTTCCGGCGGAAGCAGCGTTGAAAGTACCATGGGATTTACCGCCCTTGATGGGCTGCCCATGGGCACGCGGCCTGGGCAAATCGATCCCGGGGTGCTGCTTTACCTGATGACCGAAAAGGGTATGACACCGGCGGCGCTGGAAAACCTGCTCTATCGCGAAAGCGGACTGAAAGGGCTTTCCGGCATCAGCAACGATATGCGTGAACTCGAGGCAAGTGACGCCCCCGGCGCAGCACTGGCGGTCGATTATTTTGTTTATCGCGTCGGATTGAATGCCGGATTGCTCGCCGCCGCACTCGGCGGGCTCGACGCGTTTGTCTTCACCGCCGGCATCGGCGAGAACTCGATCAGCATACGGGCCCGCGTCGCCGAGAAACTCGCTTGGCTTGGCGCCATTTTTGACGCGGCGGCAAACGAGACGGGCAAATCGCTGATATCGCGGCCGGGAGGCAAGGTTGGGCTTTACGTCGTTCCAACCGATGAAGAGCTTATGATCGCGCGACATACGTTTTCACTTCTCAGAGGTAAACCGTGCGGGTAAATTCAATTTTCGCTGCAGATCTTGCGGACCAAAGATCAAAGACACGGGGCATTTGAGCCCGATTGATCTTGGTCAATAAAGGACTGGTGTGCTGCTCTTGTGTCGCGAACCGTTTGGGGATCACATAGTCGTCTGCTGACGACTTCCGAAAGGACACTTGCAATGTTTATTCGTCTTCTCGCAGGCGCCCTGCTGGTGTTTCTGTTCACTGCCGTGAGTGTGCCGCTGCCGGTGCCCCATCGGTATCCCTCTGTTGGGGGGTTATTGGCTCCGACCGCCCAGGCAAAATCGAAAGTGCGCAATCTTCTTGATCGCGTGCTCGGCAAAACGATGCCCGACGGCATCGTAAAGACTAACGGCCGCCTTGAAGCGACGCAGGTCGACGTTGCGGCGAAATATCCCGGCCGGCTAGTCGATATCACCGTGGAAGAAGGCAGCGAAGTCAAAGCAGGACAGGTCGTCGGCCGCATCTCGTCCCCGGAATACGAAGCCCAGCTTCGGGCGGCGCAGTCCAACGTGGAGCGCGCCAAGCAATCGATGGCTGAGGCACAGTCGCTTATCGATCAGCGCAACGCCACCCTGGCGGCGGCCAAATCGGATTTCGAACGAGGGCAGCAACTGGTCGAAAAGCAAATTATCACCCAACAAACTTTCGATCAGCGCCGCCGCAATTACGAAGGGTCCCTGGCAAGCGTTCAGGGCGCGACCGCACAGCGAGATCAAGCCGACGCGGCCATCAAGAGCGCGCAAGCTGAGGTCGAGCGTATCGAGTCCGTGTTGCACGACCTGGTTCTTGTCTCGCCGCGAACGGGACGGGTGCAATACCAGCTCGCACGGAACGGCGAGGTTGTCGCCGCTGGCGGCAAGGTTCTGACAATTCTCGACTTGCAGGACGTTTACATGACCGTCTTTCTGCCAGCGGCGACTGCCGGCAGGCTTGAGATCGGCGGCGAGGCCCGCATTATTTTGGATCCGGTGCCGCAATACGTCGTTCCCGCTTCGGTGAGTTTTGTTGCGGCTGACGCTCAGTTCACGCCCAAGACCGTTGAGACCGCCGAAGAGCGCGAAAAGTTGATGTTTCGCATCAAGTTGAAACTGGACGCGGAACTTCTGAAAAAGTACTCGCGCAGGGTGAAGACCGGCGTGCGCGGCATCGGGATCGTGCGCACGAATGTCGCGACGGCTTGGCCGGATGACCTCCAAGTCAAGCTGCCGCAATGACAGACGCCGTCGTCGCTCGGCTCACGAACGTCTCGCACCATTATGGAGCGACGATCGCGCTCGACGATGTGACGACTGAGATCCCGGCCCGCAAGATGGTGGGGGTGATCGGGCCTGACGGGGTCGGCAAGTCCACCTTGCTGGCGCTGATTTCAGGCGTGCGCATCATCCAGAGCGGCGAGGTTGTCGTGTTTGACGGCAATCTCGCGAACGCGGCCCATCTCAAAACCCTCCGCGCCCGCGTTGCCTATATGCCGCAAGGACTCGGTCGCAATCTCTACCCGACACTCAGCGTCTTCGAGAATATCGACTTCTTCGGCCGGCTGTTCGGGCAATCAGCGTCCGAGCGGCGTGGCCGCATCACCGAGCTCTTGACCGCTACGGCACTCGATCCGTTCGAGGCTCGCCCGGCCGGCAAGTTGTCCGGCGGCATGAAGCAGAAGCTCAGTCTTTGCTGTGCGCTGATCAACGATCCGGATCTGCTGATACTCGACGAGCCCACGACCGGCGTCGACCCGCTGTCGCGGGGACAATTCTGGGACCTCATCAACACGATCAGGGCGCGGCGCCCGCAAATGAGTGTCGTGGTGGCGACAGCCTATATGGACGAAGCGCAGCGCTTCGACTGGCTGATGGCGATGGATGACGGAAAGATCATCGCTGACGGCACGCTGAAGGAATTGCTGGAACGGACTGGAGAACCCACGCTCGACGATGCATTTATCGCGTTGATGCCGGAGGAAAAGCGGGCGCTTCATCAAAAGGTGATCGTGCGGCCGCGTGTGGCTTCGGCGGACGAAGTGCCGGCGATCGAAGCCGAAGGATTGACGCGGCGGTTCGGCGATTTCGTCGCCGTGGATCACGTGAACTTCAAGATCGCGCCGGGCGAAATTTTTGGCTTCCTCGGCTCCAACGGTTGCGGCAAGTCGACCACGATGAAGATGTTGACCGGGTTCCTGCCGGCCACTGAGGGCTGGGCGAAATTGTTTGGGAGCCCGATGGGATCGAACGACATGGAGATGCGTCGCAACGTCGGTTACATGACGCAGGCATTCTCTCTCTATGCTGAACTTACCGTCCGGCAGAATCTCGATCTGCACGCTCAGCTTTATCACTTGCCGCCCGACAAGATCGAAGGCCGCATCCAGGAGCTTTTGAAGCGCTACGATCTGGCAAGCGTCGCCAACGCCAAACCCGAGAGCCTGCCGCTCGGAATCAAACAGCGGCTTCAGCTCGCGGTGGCGGTGTTGCATGAGCCGGCCATTCTCATCCTTGACGAGCCGACTTCGGGCGTTGATCCGATTGCCCGCGATTCGTTTTGGCGCACGCTGATCGATCTCTCCCGCGACGATGGCGTCACGATATTTCTTTCGACTCACTTCATGAATGAGGCCGAGCGATGCGACCGCATTTCCCTCATGCATGCGGGCAAGGTGCTGGCGGTCGGCGCGCCGCTCGAACTGGTCAAGGAGCGCGGCAGCGACTTGCTGGAAGATACCTTCGTCGGCTATCTCGCTGACGCAGCGGGAATTGACCGTTCGAAGAAGGCGGAGGCGCCGGCGCCTGCGGCGGTGCCGGTCGAGGCGGAAACAGCGCGGAGACCGAAGCGGTTCGATTTGGGCCGCCTGTGGGCGTATGCGCGCCGCGAGACGGTCGAGCTGTTGCGCGATCCGATCAGGCTCGCCTTTGCCGTATTTGGCCCCATCATCCTGATGCTGGCGTTTGGATACGGGATCTCCTTCGACATCGAGAACCTGCAGCTGGCGGCATTCGATCAGGACAACACACCGGAAAGCCGGCAACTGCTCGACGGCTTTTCCGGCACGCGGTATTTCTCGGTGCAGCCGCCAATCACATCAGCGGCCGAGGGGGAGCGGCGTCTGAGAAGCGGCGACACCCAAATCGTCGTCGAGGTTCCCAGCGGATTCGGCCGCGATTTGCTAAACGGCTCACGGCCCGAGGTCGATGCGTCGGTCGACGGCGCCATGACGTTCCGCGGGGAAACCTCGAGAAGTTATGTCACCGGCGTCGTCAGAAGGGAAGGCGAGGAGCTGCAGAAGCAGTTGCGGCGCGCCGGAAGCCCGAACGCTTGGAGCGACGGCGATATCCAGACTCGCTTTCGCTACAACCAGGCGTTTCTCAGCGTCAACGCCATGGTGCCGAGCGTATTCATGCTCATGCTGTGTCTGATCCCCGCCATCATGTCGGCGATTGCGGTGGTGCGGGAGAAGGAAACCGGCTCCATTGCCAATTTCCGCTCCACTCCCATTACCAAGCTCGAGTTCCTTCTCGGCAAGCAACTCCCTTACGCCGCGGTCGCTATGGTGAATTTTGTTTTCTTGTTCTTGATGGCGATTTTTTTGTTCGCCGTGCCGATCAAGGGCTCGTTTTTCACGCTGCTGATTGGAACAATCGTCTATGTCGTGTCGACGACCGGTTTCGGCCAGTTGATTTCGTCCTTCACCCGCACGCAGGTCGCAGCGGTGTTTGCGACGGCGATCCTTTCGATCGTGCCCGCCGTGAACTTCTCGGGACTGTTTGCGCCGGTGTCGTCGCTCTCGGGCGGCGCGAAAATTCTTGGCCTGACGTTTCCGTCGGCCTGGTACCAGCCCGTCACCGTCGGGGTTTTCGCCAAGGCGCTCGGCATGCCCGACCTTTGGCGAAATATCGCCGCCATCGCGATCATCGCGCTGGCCTATCTGGTCCTGTCGCTCGTGCTCCTTCGCAAGCAGGAGGCGTAACGTGTCCTCGCCCCACACGGAATCCGGTCCCATATTGGCCAAGGCAAGAACGCTGACGCTGCGTGATCATGTTTTCAACACCCTGCGCCTCGTGATCAAGGAACTGAGAAGCATCCGGGCGGACCCGACGATGCTCGTCCTTGTCGCCTATGCTTTCAGCATTTCGGTCAACACGGTCGCGACCGGCGCCGTGACCGAAGCGACAAATCTTTCCGTCGGGATCGTGGACGAGGACGGTTCGGATCTCTCTAGAGAGATTGCCGAAGGGCTCGTTGCGCCGACGTTCCAGCCCGCCGTGCACATTAGGGCGTCCGAGATCGACGCGAAAATGGACAAAGGCGAACTGCTGTTCGCCGTCGAGATTCCTCCCAACTTCCAGGCCAACGTGCTCGCCCAGCGAAAGACCGAGGTCCAAATCAACGTCGACGCGACGGCGGTGGCCCAGGCCGGCAACGGCGCCAGCTATCTCAGGACCGCCATCTTCAATGAGGTGCAAAATTTCATTTCCAAACGCGGGGACCCGTTAAGCGATCCTATTAATCTCGTCGTTCGCGCGAAATTCAATCCGAACCTCAAGACCGCCTGGTTCTCGGCAATGACCCAGGTGATCAATCAGATCACACTCCTGACCGTGATCCTGACCGGCGCTGCGCTGATCCGCGAGCGCGAGCAGGGCACCGTGGAACACCTGTTGGTCATGCCCGTAGTGCCCGCCGAGATCATGCTGGCGAAAATGCTTGCCAACGGCCTGGTTATTCTTGTAGCGGCGATGCTGTCGCTCGAATTCGTCGTCCACCTGTGGATTGGCGCGCCGATTGCGGGATCGATTGTATTGTTCCTGCTGGGCGCGGCGCTTTACGCTCTGGTGGTGGCCGCGCTCGGCATCCTGCTCGGCACACTGTCGACGACGATGGGCCAGTTCGGCCTGCTCGCCATGCCCGTGCTGATGGTCACGCAACTTCTTTCGGGCAGCAGCACTCCGATGGAGAGCATGCCGGTCTGGCTGCAATACGTCATGAAGACGATCAGCCCGACGCCGCATTTCGTCGCCTTCGCACAGGCGGTGCTGTTTCGCGGCGCCGATATTTCGCTCGTGTGGCGTCCGCTGCTGGCAATGCTGATCATTGGCTCAGTTTACTTCGCTTTCGCCATGAGCCGCTTCCGGCGCGTCATTTTCGGGAGCTAGATCGCATGGCGCGGATCAAAAAGACCGACAACGGCAAGATGAAGCGAAAGCTCTACGAAAAGGAGCTGCGCAAGCTCCAGGTCGAGCTTTGCCACGTGCAGGATTGGGTGAAAGCGAAGGGGAGTCGGGTAATCATCCTGTTCGAAGGCCGCGACGCCGCCGGCAAGGGCGGCACGATCAAAGCCATAACCGAAAGAGTGAGCCCCCGCGTCTTCAGGCTCGTGGCGCTGCCCGCGCCGTCCGATCGCGAGAAAACGCAGATGTATATCCAGCGCTACATTGAGCATTTTCCCGCCGCCGGCGAAATCGTGATTTTCGACCGGAGCTGGTACAACCGGGCGGGCGTTGAAAACGTGATGGGATTTGCCGGCGCCAAGGACGTGGAGCGCTTTCTGAGCCTCTGTCCGGAAGTCGAGAAATATATAACCGACGCTGGCATCATTCTGATCAAATTCTGGCTGGAGGTGGGGCAGGAAGAACAGGAGAGCCGCTTTTTTGCCCGGATCAACGACCCGCTTCGCCAGTGGAAGCTAAGTCCGATGGATCTGGAGTCGTACTCCCGCTGGTACGATTATTCGCGGGCGCGCGACGCCATGTTGAAGGCCACCGACGTCGACTACGCAGCCTGGCATGTTGTGCGGACGGACGACAAAAGGCGGGGACGCCTAAATTGCATCGCTCATATCCTTAAGCTTATTCCATATAAGAAAGTATCGCGACCCAAGGTCAAACTGCCAAAACGGTCCACCCGGAACAAATACGACGACCAGGCATCGTTGCGGGGACGGAAATTCGTTCCCGAGAAATTCTGACACCGTGGTTCGGCAATAGCGCCTAACGCACCAGGCTGGCAGTGGTCCTTTGGCTGCGGAACTCGGTGTGGCGCAATCCGACGCGGGTGCGCACGAGGTTGAGGTGGGATTTCAACGTGAAATACAGATCCGAGTGTTTCATTGGAACGCCGAGACCATGGATCGCCCGGTCGAGGCTTTCGATCTCGCCCTCCAGCACCGCGATCTCCGGCGCGGTCGCCGCGGTTTGCAAGGTTGTTTCGATCGCCCTGAGCCGGCGGTACAGAGCGCGCATGCGATATTGCACCAGCCACCGGTAGAGGTTCGGGCCATAGCTGAACGTCGGGATAATAATCGCTATGACTGCGACGATGAGCGCAATGCCCCGCTTTACATAGTTGGTGATCCAGAACGGCAGATAACGGTTGAGCAGCGACGGGCCGTTTCTGTAAAAATCCCGAGCTTCCTCGGACATCGGATATTCCGGATCGCTTTGCGTCGGAAAGTCATCTACCCGTTGAAAAATTCCCGGCGGACTGTGCACCTCCATAATGGTCTGGGCCAGAAGGTCGATGATTGCCGGATGAGTTTCCTTGCGCACCAGCACCACATTGGTGGTCGCAATCAGGATCACGTCGGCGGCCGGAATCTTTTTCTGGTAGTCAATCACTCCCCGCGGCAGCACCAGCCGGACCAGAAAGGGAAAAATGCGGGTGAGGGCTTCGGCATCCGCGAAACTCATCGGACGGAATTTCGGACTGTTGAGCAATGTGTCCAGCATCGGCGAATCCGGAGAAAAGTTGAGAAAAATGGCGTCGACGCTTCCGTCATTGAGGGCCTCGACCGCCCGCCGCGGCGTCAGACTCATGAGCGTGGTATTTTCGGAGGTGACGCCGCTCACTTCGAGAATCTTTTGCGACACAATTCGCGTGCCGCTGCCGACCGGCCCCACCGCGATGCGCTTGCCCTTGAGCTCGGTCAGATCGCTTAACGTTTCGCCGGCGGGATAAAACAGCCAGAAAACCTGGTAGTCGATGCGTCCCAGCGACAGCAGGTCGGGCGCCTGATCGCCGTTCGCGACGCCTCCCTGCATGAAGCCGATCTGAATTCCGGAATTGGGATCGTTCAAGAGCTTGAGGTTTTCCACCGCGCCGCCGGTCGTGCGCACGGCGACGTCGATGTGGGACTTCGCGAGGATGGCCTTGTAGCGAAGCACCAGCGACTTGTAGTGACCGCCCCGAAACGATCCGGCGATCGCAATCTTCGATGGCGGCGCGGGAATCAAAATCGCGAGGGCGAGCCAGACGATGCCCACGACACACGCGGTCACGGCCAATGCCATGAACAGATGCTGCCGCGTATACCCCAGCATGACTTTCCCCTCGTGGAGCCACTGTCGGCAAAGTGAGGGCCGCGCTCCGAATGTATATTGAGAGGTGTTCCAACCCTAGACAATTGTTCGGGCCTGCCGGGTGCCTGAGATAGCGAGACCCCCAAACTCGAAAATTTCCCTCTGGATCCGGCGCACGCTCATGGTCGTTGACGGAGGTCGACTGGTCCCCTTCGTCCCGCCATGCTCATTGCCCGTTTGACTTTCAGTCTAAAAGTCGACGTCCACGCTATGCAAATTCGGCAAATAGCCGCAAATCCAAAAATCAGGCCGAGCAATACGTGCGGCGGCCCTGTCTGTGCGCTCGAAGCCAATTGTAAACGAGTGCGCGAACCGACTTTCCTAATTTTGATCCTCGGCGGTCTTTCGCACCGCGGCCGGGTTGGATCTGCGCCGAACCGATCTTGACCGTTCTTCTGACCAAATAACCGCGAGGATGGCTGGCGATCTCGGCGTTTGTTCGAACTTTCATGAACGAAACTTAATGCGGCGGACATCGAACGTTTAGCTAGCTGGCAGTACGCTTGGCAGGTTTCCTCCGGCATATGGAGCCAATGAATCCAGGCGCGCCATGACGGACAGACGTATTGCGGAACTCAAAATCGAGCAATACCGGCGCCAGTTGGCGATTGAGAGATTCTGGAAACGGCGGCGCAGGCTTATTCGGCTGCTAGCGGCGGAAGAAGCAAAATTGGAGGGTTTTGAAGGCCGCTCAAGAAAAGAAAGTGGAAGCCCCCAAGAATGCTCAGTCTTGCAGGTTGAACCAGCAGCACAGTCGATTTCCTGACCTCCGTTGTTGCCCGCATCGGAATCGGCTGTCGTCACAGTTGAAAATTTTATTGCGGCTGCAGACGCTTGCCGGATCCGCGGACGGCCGATGTTCGTACCGGCTCCGATCATTCGGATGAGCAGGACACCTGCCCCGAGAACATCACGATCAGCGTCTGCATGGATTAATCAGGTGCTGGTCGGAGGCTTGGCTTCCCCAATCTTGTCCTGCGTCCTGGTTTTGAAATCGCTGGCGTCGTGGCGTTCGTGCAATTGATCCGAGGGCTCGCCCCAGGCGCAGTTGACCTTGCGGCCTCGCTGCGCGGCCGGGCGCTTGGCGATCGCGTCGGTCCAGCGCTGTACATTGGCGTATTCCTCGACTTGGAGGAATTCGCCGGCGCCGTAGAGCCGGCCCTTCGCCAGGCCGCCATACCAGGGCCAGACAGCGATATCGGCGATAGTATAGTCAGGCCCTGCCAGATATTCGGACTGGGCCAGCCGCCGGTCGAGAACATCGAGCTGGCGTTTCACCTCCATGGCAAAACGATCGATGGCGTACTCGATCTTCATCGGCGCGTATGCGTAGAAGTGGCCGAAGCCGCCGCCGAGGTAAGGCGCGCTGCCCATCTGCCAGAACAGCCACGACAGGCACTCGGCACGCGTCGCTGCGTCGGTCGGCAGGAATGCACCGAACTTTTCGGCGAGGTGGAGCAAGATCGCACCGGACTCGAACACCCGGATCGGCTTTGGTCCGCTGCGGTCCATCAGCGCCGGGATTTTGGAGTTTGGATTGATGGCTACGAACCCGCTGCCGAATTGATCGCCTTCGATGATCCTGATCAGCCAAGCGTCGTACTCCGCGCCGTGATGGCCCAGCGCCAGCAATTCTTCCAGCATGACCGTGACCTTGACGCCGTTGGGCGTCGCCAGCGAATAGAGCTGCAGGGGATGGCGTCCGACCGGCAGCTCTTTGTCATGGGTCGGTCCCGCGATCGGGCGATTGATGCTCGCGAACCGGCCGCCACTGTCCTTGTTCCATGTCCAGACTTTCGGCGGCGCGTATGTGGGCAAGTCGTTCATTCCATCAGCTCCTGGTGTCGTGTGCGGCGATGCTACCTCGGCGCACAGGCTAATCGATGTTATGATCCGGCGCGATCTATTTTGGTCATTGCTCCGCGTTGGAGGGATACATCATGCCGCGAAAATACATAAATCCTTCGGGCCTGTTTAAGCATCCGAACTACACGCGCGTGCTGACCATCGAGAAGCCATCGAAGCTGATCTACATCGCCGGTCAGACGCCCGCCGATGAGAGTTACCAGCCGCTCCATCCCGGCGATCAGCGCGGGCAATATATTGCGGTGCTCGACGGCCTGACGCTTCAGCTCAAGGCGGCGGGGGCGACCTGGGATGACGTTGTGTTCCGGCGCATGTACGTCGTCGGCGTGCCGGAATTCATGAAAGTCCTCAACGACAGGACGCTACCGGTCCCATGGGATCCGAACCGCCCGTCGCCGAGCACGCTCATCGGCGTCACGGCGCTGTCGAACCCGGGCTTTTTGGTCGAGGTCGAAATCGTCGCGGTCGTGGAAGATTAGGCTACGCAGTCAAGCTAAGGAGGCCGCACTTGGGCAATGTGCCGCACTGCACCTGCCGGGGCGTGGCGCGATCATTGTTCTAAGTCAAAGCGATCGATCGGAGTTGGGGCGAACACATCCTTGGAGAACAGGTAGGGTTTCGCGCCGCAATGCCGGAGCAACATCATTTGGCCGATAGCGGCATACCATATGTGTGGTCGTCGCGATGACGCAGCCTACGCAGCTTAGCGGAAAGGTTCTGGCCGTGCGTGGCGCGGTCGTCGATGTCGCCTTTGCGGGCGCCAAACTGCCGCAAATCGACGAGGCCCTGATCGTCAAGTGGGACCAGCCCGAGATCCTCATCGTTGAGGTTCAGGCGCATCTCGACGCGAGCACTATCCGCGGTGTCGCTCTTCACGCGACCGCCGGACTTAAGCGCGGAGTACGGGTTCACGCGACCGGAGGCCCGATCACCATTCCGGTCGGTGATGCTGTTCTCGGTCGTCTGCTCGACGTTACCGGCGATGTCCGCGACAACGGCCCTCCGCTGCCGGCTGATTTGCCGCATGCGCCGATCCATCGCCCCGCCCCGCCTCTGCAAGACCGAACGCCGGCTACTGCAATATTCGAGACCGGCATCAAGGTCATCGATCTGCTCGCTCCACTGGCTCAGGGCGGCAAGGCCGCCATGTTCGGCGGCGCCGGCGTCGGCAAGACCGTCGTGATCATGGAGTTGATCCACGCGATGGTCGAAAGCTACCAAGGCATCTCCGTCTTTGCGGGCATCGGTGAGCGGTCCCGGGAAGGCCACGAACTCCTGAGCGAAATGCGCCGATCCGGCGTGCTCGATCGCAGCGTGCTGGTATACGGCCAGATGAACGAACCGCCTGGCGCACGCTGGCGTGTCGGGTTTACTGCGCTCACGATCGCGGAATATTTCCGCGACCAGAAGCGGCAAAACGTTTTGTTGCTGATGGATAACGTGTTTCGCTTCGTCCAGGCAGGCAGCGAAGTTTCAGGCCTGCTCGGACGCTTGCCGTCACGCGTCGGCTATCAGCCGACGCTCGCCACCGAAGTCGCCGCGCTGCATGAGCGTATCGCATCAATTGCTGGAGTTTCCGTCACGGCGATCGAGGCCGTTTATGTGCCGGCGGACGATTTCACGGATCCCGCGGTAACCGCAATTTCAAGCCACCTCGACAGCGCGATTGTGCTGTCGCGATCGATGGCCGCCGAAGGCATGTATCCTGCCGTCGATCCGTTGACCTCATCCTCGATTCTGCTCGATCCAACAATTGTCGGCGAGGAGCATTACCGCATCGCCGAACAAGTGCGTGAGACGATCGCGCATTATAAAGAACTCCAAGACATCATCTCGCTTCTTGGCGTCGAGGAACTGAGCGCCCGCGATCGCCTGATCGTCGGGCGCGCGCGGCGGCTGCAACGCTTCCTCACCCAGCCCTTTGCGGTCACCGAAGCCTTTACCGGCAAACCCGGCCGCTCGGTGCCGCTGGTCGAGACCCTCAAGGGGTGCCGGGCGATCCTTGACGGTGCGAGCGACAAGTGGGCGGAGAGTTCGCTCTACTTGATCGGCACGATCGACGAGGCTCGAGACAAGGAAAACGCTTCGAACCGCGCGGCAAAGCCGTCATGAGATTGCTGATTACAACCCCTACAGCCGTGGTCATCGATGAACCGAATGTCGTCGCCGTGCGCGCCGAAGACGAGAGCGGCGGCTTCGGCATCCTTCGGGGCCACGCCGATTTCCTCACCGCATTGACCGTATCGGTCGTAAGTTGGCACCCCTCGGACGATCGGCCACGGTTTTGTGCCGTCCGCCGTGGCGTCCTGTCGGTGACCATGGGAAACGAAGTGGCGATCGCGACGCGCCAAGCGGTACCCGGCGATGATCTTGATCACCTCGAGCAGGTGGTGTTGGCGCGATTCTCGGAAGCCGCCGAGGCCGAGCGGATCGCGCGCACCGAAAGTCTGCAACTGCAGATGAAGGCCATCAGGCAGATCGTCCGCTACATGCGGCCGCAACGGCCGAGCATATTCGGAGACGGATCGTGAATGCCGAGACCGTCGAGCCCGATCCGAACGCGCCGGACGGCATGGCCGACGCGGTCAGGACGCAACGCGAACGCAAGCGCTGGTCGAAGGAAGGCGAGCCGTCCGTTGCGCGGTTCGTCGGCCAGATCGGCGTTCTTGGTTGGATCATTGTCGCGCCGACGTTGATCGGACTGTTCATGGGACGATGGCTCGACCACAAGTTCGGCAGCGGCATTTTCTGGAGTGCGCCATTACTGCTAGTGGGCGTGGTGATTGGATATTGGTCCGCCTGGCGCTGGATGCATCGCCAATGACGAATTCGTATTTCGCCGGACACTACCTGTTTCTTTACGTCCTGGGTGCAAGCGGGTGGTTCGCTATTGGCGCGCTCATCGGCGCCTTCCACTTTCTGATCCTGCGATGGAACGTGCACATGTTGGCTGGCGGCCGATCGCTCATACTGGCATTGGCAAGTCAACTCATTCGATTCGCGCTCATTGGTGGCCTGCTTGGCCTAATCGCCAGTTGCTTCGGTGCGTTCCCGCTGCTCGCCGCCACAGCCGGGATCCTGGCGGCGCGGCCGGCCGTCGTACAATTGGGAATTCAGCGGTGATCGGATCACCCCTTGCTACCAAGGTATTGTTCACCGTCGGACCGGTTCCGATCACCGAGCCCGTCGTCGTGACCTGGGGTCTTATGGCGGCCCTCACGCTCGCAGGCTTTCTTGCCACACGTTCGCTTGTGCTCACGCCGTCGCATTACCAGGCAGTGCTTGAGCTGATCGTCGGCACCATTGAGGATCAAATTAGAATTACGATGCGTGCGACACCGACGCCATACGTCCCCATGATCGGCACGTTGTTCCTGTTCATCCTGGTAGCAAATTGGTCATCATTGGTTCCGGGGATCGACCCGCCGACGGCTCACATCGAGACCGACGCTGCGCTTGGCCTGATTGTGTTTTTTGCAATTATCTATTTTGGCATTCGCGCGCGCGGCGTCGGCGGTTACCTGAAAACCTTTGCCGAGCCGACGATCATCATGATTCCACTCAATGTGGTCGAGACCTTCACCCGCACGTTCTCTCTGATCGTTCGCTTGTTTGGCAACATCATGAGCGGCGTTTTTATAATTGGAATCATTCTCTCGCTCGCCGGCCTCCTTGTACCCATCCCGCTGATGGCGCTCGGCCTGCTTACCGGTGCCGTGCAGGCCTACATATTCACCGTGCTTGCTATGGTCTTTATCGGCAACGCCGTGAGCAAGGGGCCGGCCGACCGCAAGGAAAGGGAAACATCATGAACTACATCGAGATAATCAGCATCTTCGCTGCTGCGATGGCGGTATCGTTCGGCGCGATCGGACCTGCGCTCGGCGAGGGACGGGCTGTCGCGGCCGCAATGGATGCCATCGCCCGCCAGCCGGAGGCCGCCGGCACCATCTCGCGGACGCTGTTCGTCGGTCTCGCGATGATCGAGACGATGGCGATCTATTGTCTGGTGATCGCGCTGCTGCTGCTGTTCGCCAACCCGTTCATCCATTGAGGCCATGCATATCGATTGGTGGACGCTGGCGTTCCAGACCGTCAATGTCCTTGTGCTCATCTGGATTCTTGCCCGGTTCTTCTTTCGACCGGTCGCCGACATCGTCGCCAAGCGGCAAGCGCAGGCGAACAAGGTCTTGGCCGACGCGGTTGCGGCGCGTCAGCAGGCCGCCGATGCGCGCACCGACGCCGACAAGGCGTTGGCCGAGATCAGCGCAGAGCGCGAGCGGTTGATCGCGGAGGCGCACAAAGCTGCGGCCGCGGACAGGGCAAGTCTGCTGGCGCAATCGTCGGACGACATCGCCAAGCAGCGCCTCGCCGCCGAAGCGGCGAACGCCCGCGAACTGAGCGCGGCCAAGCAAGCGATCGTGGCGCGGGCGAGCGAACTTTCCGTAGACATCGCCCGGCGCCTGGTTGAGCGCCTGCCGCCAAATGTTGCTCTCTCCGCGTTCCTCGAAGGGCTCTGTCGCGAGCTGTGCACACTGTCGTCCGAAGCAAGAGCAAGCTTTGCGTCGACGACCTCGGCCGAGCATCCGATCGAAGTGGTGACGGCGGTGCCCCTTTCAAAAAACGAGATGGAACGCGTTCGTGACGCGCTGACGGCGGCGTTCGGTTTGCAGTTGCTGTTCGCATTTCGCACCGATCCGGCGCTGCTTGCCGGCATCGAGCTTCGCAGCCCGAACACTATCCTGCGCAATTGCTGGCGCGCGGATCTTGATCAAATCCGCAAGGAATTGGACCGTGACAAAACCCCCAGCGGATCTTGATCTCTGGCTGAAGGACGCAAGGGAGCGCGTCAGGGCGGCGACGTTCGCGCCCTCCGCTGAGCAGGTGGGTCGTGTCGTGGCGATCGCCGACGGCATCGCGCACGTCTCCGGCCTGCCCGATGTTCGGCTTAACGAAGTTGTGCGCTTCGAACGCGGTCAGGTCGGCTTTGCGCTCACGCTCGACCGCGACGTTCTCGGCTGTGTGCTGCTCGACAATGCTGAGGGAGTTGAGGCGGGTGACCGCGTCAACAATGGCGGCGAAGTGGTGCGCGTGCCGGTAGGGCCGGCCTTGCTCGGTCGCACCGTCGATCCACTTGGCCGTCCGCTCGACGGTAGCGGGATCGTCGATGCCGAAGGCTATGACCCCGTGGAGCGACCTGCGCCCGCAATCATCGATCGCAATTTCGTCAGCGAACCCGTGCAGACCGGTTTACTCGTCGTCGATGCCATGTTTGCCCTGGGGCGCGGCCAGCGCGAGCTGATTATCGGGGATCGCGCCATCGGCAAGACGGCGATTGCGGTCGACTGCATCATCAATCAGAAGACCAGCGACATTGTTTGTGTCTACGTCGCGATCGGTCAAAAGTCCTCTACGGTCAAACGGGTCATCGACGCCGTTCACGCTCACGGCGCTCCCGAACGCTGCATCTTCGTCGTCGCCAGCGCCTCGGCCGCTCCAGGGCAGCAATGGATCGCGCCGTTCTCGGGTTTCACAATGGCGGAGTATTTCCGCGATCGCGGCCAGCATGCGCTGATCGTCATCGACGACATGACCAAGCACGCCGCGACACACCGGGAAATCGCGCTCCTCACCCGGCAACCGCCGGGGCGCGAGGCCTACCCGGGTGACGTGTTTTATGTGCACGCACGGTTGCTCGAACGCGCGGCAAAGCTCTCGAAAGCCGCCGGCGGCGGATCGCTGACCGCCCTTCCTATCGCGGAGTTGGATGCCGGCAATCTCAGCGCGTACATTCCGACCAATCTGATCTCGATCACCGACGGCCAGCTCGTTCTTGACTCGCGGCTGTTCTACGAAGGTCATAAGCCGGCGGTCGACGTCGGGACCAGCGTCAGCCGGGTCGGCGGCAAGACCCAGGCGCCGGCCTTGCGGGATGCGGCGGAAATGCTGCGGCTCGATTACGCCCAGTTTTTGGAACTCGAAATTTTCACGCGCTTCGGCGGCATCACCGATCTGCAAGTCAAAAGCAAGATTGCGCGCGGCCAGCGTATCCGCGCCGTCCTGTCGCAACCCCAGTACCACCCACTGCGGCTCGCAGACGAAGTTGCGCTGGCGCTGGCGTTGCAGGCCGGCATCCTCGATCGTTTGCCGCTGGAGGACATTGGCAAGTTCCGCTCCGCGCTGCCGGGCTGGCTCGATCGGTCTGCGGCATCGATCGTCGCCGGGATTGAACGCACCGGACGCCTCGACGACGCGAGCAGCGCCTTGTTGAAGACGAGCGTTTCCGGGCTGGTCACACAGCTGGCGCCGCCATCTGCCGCGACCGAGCGGGGGACTGTGTGATGGCTGAGCGGCTCGCCGACGTCGTCACCCAACTTCACAATGTGCGCCAACTTGAGGCGGTGGTGACGGCGATGCGCGGAATTGCAGCCTCGCGGGCGCAACAGAGCCGATCGCTCCTTGCCGGCGTCGAAGCCTATACAGAGGTGATTTCGCGCGCCATCGGACAGGCATTGACCCTGCTGCCGCCAGATGTAGCGACTTCCTCTCCGCGGCGGCGGACGAGGCGCGGGCTTATTTTGTTTTGCGCCGAGCAGGGCTTTGCCGGAGCGTTCAGCGAACGAGTCCTGGACGCAGCAGCCGGCGACATCCGTGATGCGACGAGCCTCATTATCGGAACGCGCGGTGCAGCGATCGCCGGCGAGCGGGGTATCAAGCCGGCATGGTCGGCGCCGATGGCCGCCCATGCCGATGCCCTTCCGAGTTTTGCCAACCGGCTTGCCGACGCGCTATATGCATACGTCGCAAGCGGCGCTGTCGCTGAGGTCGACGTTGTCTTTCCCCGCTCGGTTTCCGGCAGCGGTATCCAAATCGACCGGCATTCCCTTCTACCCATCGACTTTCGGCGCTTTGCGCGGCCGATCGAGCGGCAGGCCCCGCTGACCACTCTCGCGCCTCAGTCATTGTTGGAACGGCTTGCCGCGGAATACGTCTACGCCCAGCTCTGCGAAGCAGCCATGCTCGCCTTCGAAGCGGAGAACGAAGCTCGCATGATGGCCATGACATCGGCCAAGACCAACATCGCAACCAAGCTCAATACTCTTTCAATGCGGGAGCGTCAGCTCCGGCAAGAAGAAATCACCACGGAAATTATCGAGCTTGCGGCAGGCAGCGAGGGCCTGACGAAAGCATCGTAACCGAGGTCCGGTGAGGGTCTAAAGGGCGCGCGAAATCCGTCCTTCGAACCTTGCGCATCCTCGAGGCCATGGTCGACACTATCGCCTGAATCTTGCGGAGGGCGAGATGCGCCTTTCTTCTGTAGTACTAACAGGGTTGCTGTTTGCGGCGGCGGTGACGGTCTCCCCGGCCGCGTTCGCCGACTTGAAGAAGATTTCCTTCTGTCATGCCGCACTGGTCGAGCTCGCGAGCTTTGACAAGCATCTTAAGGACATTCGCGCTTCAAAACGTTACGAGCCGGAACAGATCGACGGCCTGATCGCGAACCAGCGGAAGTACGGTCCTGACTTCATGACATCGCAAATCTTCATTCAGGAGGAACAGTCCGGCTCTGGGCGTTTCGATCTGATGATGTTCCACGGCCTTTGGGGCGCCGCCAAATATCGCGGCGTTGCCGAATGGGACTGCCTGCATGACGATTTTCCGATCGCCTATTTCGTCGGCTTCCGCGTGCGCGAAATCGGTGGCGATGGCAGCATCGTTGTGACGCGCGAGAAGGATATTGTGAACGTGATTTCGCTCAAGGCGCTCGATCCCAAGCTCGACAAGCACACCAAAGTCAGGATTTTCAAGACCGACCAGGTGTTGTGTCAGGACATCGGCAAGGGATGCGAGCCGGGCATTTTCTACGACCGGGAGTGAACAGCCGTGACCCATGCCAGCAAGCCCCGCGCCCAGCATCCGCATCGGCGCACGATAAATCTCGCGCAGCGGGGCGGCGGAGCGCCCGGCAGCTAGCTGCTGCTGCTGGATATCGGCTCGAAATCGGCGCCGCTGTTGACCTTCGCCTGAGTGGTCGTCCCGGACGTCGCATTGCGCCGTCCGGGCACTTGCTCGGAGCGTCAGAGCGTGCGGGCCGCCTCGACCATGTTCTCCACTTTCGCCCGCAGCACTGGGTTATTGCGAGAGGGGTGGCGGCCAAAGCCGCAGGACGGCGAGACCCAGAGCCGCTCTTCGCCGACGACGCGAGCCCAATCGGCGATGCGCTCGCGGATTTTCTTGGGCGTCTCGATCCAGTAGCTGCCTTCGTCGACGATACCGGCGGCGAGCTGCATGCTCTTCGGCATTCGTTTGAATGACTCGCGCTCGATCCACTGGAAGAAATATTTGACCTCGAAAGCGGCGATGTCGACCACGCCGTCGAGCCGTTCGAGAATGTCTACCCACGGTGCGCAATGCAGCGCGTGCGAAATTGGCCGGCCGCGCAAATTGCCGTTGCAGAAATGCAGCGACTTCTTCGCCTTGACGCCCTCGAAGCACGGCGCGATCAGGTCGGCCGCCTGCTGCGCTGTCATCATCCCCATATTGACTTCGCCACCGAAGATCGGCGCGTCGAGCTGCACGTTCGGACAGCCTTCGTCGGCCATCGCCCGTAATTCCTGATTGACGATCTTGGTGATCTCCGGCATTTGCGCCGTGACGGCGTCAAGCTGATCGCGGCCGGCGACGACCACCTCATAGGGAGCGACCACGGCGGCCTTGCGCACGCCGCCGGGCAACTTGTTTTCGCGCCGGAAAGCTTCGAGATAGCCGAGCCCGTGAGGCGCCGTGATCTTGCCGACGATCCTGGCGTGCGTCATGTCGTCGTAATCGAACACGTCATCGGCCTGCGGCTTGTCGATTTCGAGCCCGGTCACGACGTTGTGGATGTGGAGGATGAAATTGTCGGTGTGGTATTCGCCGCCGGTCCATTCGTCGAGACCAAGATCGCGTTGCTCCTGGATCGCCTTCGTTGCCGCGCGATTGAGGATCGCTTCGCTTTCCTGCGGCGTGCACTTGCCGGCGTGATGGCGGGCCAGATCTTTTTCCATTTCCGGGTGAAGCCACCACGACCCGACGACAGTGGTGCGAACGGGCATTTCAATTCCTCCCTGTGCAGTTTTTTGAGTTTGCAGTTTGTGAGTTTGTAGGTCTGCGGACGCGCTCGTGTTGCGGACGTATTGTCCCCGGCCCATCGCCGGCCGGGGACACTCACCGCAACGGATTTTTTGGCTCAGCGAACCGGCATCAGTCCGCCGCTGGAACCGCGATGACTTATGCCCAGCTGGTCTTCAGCTTGGCCGGTACGTAGTCGGAGTCGGGGTAGCCGACACCTCCGACCGCGTAGAACCAGCCATTGTGCCACTGACCCGCGGTGTAGAGCCTGTTGAGCAGTTGATTGCGGATGTCGAACTCGCCCAGCAAGGTCTTGTAGGTGTGGCTCTTCATGTGGGCGGCGATCGCCTCGCGATCCATCGAGCCGGCGCCTTCGATTGCCTGGGTGAGCAGTTGATTATTCGCGTAATACAAGGGGTTGCCATTGAAGTCGGCATCGACGCCAGTGACCTCTTTGTGCACCTTGTAAAAGGCGCGGACCTCCGGGTTGTCCGGCACGCCGCCCCAGCCGATAACGTTCTCCGCCGCGGCACCGAATTTTCCGTAGTAACCCGGGAAGGCACAGCCGATACCGTTGAAATAGAACTTCACATTGAAGTTTTCGATCTTGGCCTGCTCGGTCAGACCGAACGTGTCCGGCGGATAGGACCAGGCGATAAAGGCGTCCGGATTGGTCGCCGCCGCGCCCTTGATGACCGGCGATAAGTCTTGGGTGCCGAGCGGATAGGATTTGTTATAGACGATTTCGAAGCCGGCCGCCGGGAACTGCGTCTTGCTGATGTTGGAGATTTCGATACCGTACTCGTCGGCGATGTTGACCATCGCCACCTTGTTGCCGATCTGGCCGCTTTCCCGGAACTTCTTGAGGAGGTTGATAACGGTCGTGCTGTAGTGGGTGAGCGTGCCGTTGCCGAAGAACAGCAGCGGATATTTCTTGACCAGTTGCGGACCGAGTTCGGTGACGCAGGCGACCGGGATCTGCGGGTAACCGAGCTTGGCAAAAGTCGGCACCGCGGCCACGTTGAAGCCGGTGCCGTACAGTCCCGCGATCCAATCGACCTTGTCCACGGCGGCCAGGCGCTCGATGGCCTTGATGGCTTCGGGCGGCTGGGTGCGGTCGTCGTATTCGATCAACTCGACCTTGTGTGCACCGTTCTTGAGTTTGAGGCCGCCCGCCGCATTGACCTCATGTGCCCAAAGCCGCCACGGCGGGAAGTGTGTGACCGCGGCGCCCGGAGCCAGCGGGCCGGTTTTAGCGCCGACTACGCCGACTTTGACGATTCCCGTGTCTGCTCTCGCAGCACGCACAAACGGTGCAGCCAGCGCCGTCGCGCCGGCGTATTTCAGCAATTCGCGTCGTTGCATGAGTTCCTCCCAGATTTTGGATTTTTGTCGTGGGCTTCTGCCCGCGTTTTTTTAGTCCACCGACGAAGCGCGCATCAATTAAGATGCGGGCAACCGGTGACTCCAAAAATCGTATCACAGATTGCGCTTGCCGCCACGGATGTTTTTTGAAACGCGATCAGGACGACGCCGCGGGCGCGGCCTTGAGAAAGCAGCGTTTAGGAAGACCGATGATCTGAAATCATCAAATCATTTGCCAAAAGCAAAAAAGGCGCACGCACGGAGCGAAAATCGCGAAGGCAATGACAATCCCGGCACGTTGGATGAAGACCTGCCGGCTATTTATAAAAATCATTGGGTTGAGGCGCGGTAAGCATGGTTGCATCCTTACATTGACATTTTTGACTATTATGTGCGTGGCTTGCGCCCACAAATCGGAAGAGGCCAAATTACGTCGTCGTTCGTGGGCAGCGTCAGCGGGCTTGTTGATGACACACAGAAACCGGGTGCTTGCGATCGGGCTTGGTGTTGCGGCGGCGGCCGTGCTGCTGGCTGCGCCCGCCGGCGCGCAGTTCTCAGGCAGCCGCTCGGCGTTTGCCGCCCGGCCCGGCGCCGAGCTGGTCCAGTTTCGCGATTTTTTCCAGTTCCCGTTCGGCGGCGGTGGCGGCCGCGGGCAGGGCAACTTCCTCAATCCCAGCCCGGCCAATCCGCAGCGCGTGCCGCAGGCCTACGAAGCCACCAAGCCGCCACTGCCGCGGAAGGTGGAGACGCCGCCGACCTCTACCGTCGTTGTTGTCGGCGACGGGCTCGCCGATTGGCTCAGCTACGGTCTCGAAGAAGCGTTCACCGACACGCCGGAGGTCGGCATCGTGCGCAAGATCAAGCCGTATTCGGGCCTGATACGTTACGAGGCGGCGCGCGGCGATGTTCAGGACTGGTCGCAGGCCGTCAAGGATCTGGTCGGGCCGGAAAAGCCTGCTGCAATTGTCGTCATGCTCGGCATGAACGATCGCCTCCCGCTGCGCGATCGCCCGCCGCCGGCAAAGAGCTCGACAACCTCGCCGCAAGGTCAGGACGCGAAGGCTTCCGCTCAATCGCCGGCGGATGCCGCTCAGCGCCAGCAGCCGGCCGCGGCGCCCGAGCGCCGGCCGCCGGGCGGCATCTATGAATTTCACACCGACAAATGGGCTGAGCTTTACGACAAGCGCATCGAGGAGATGACCACCGCGCTCAAATCAATCGGCGTGCCGGTGCTCTGGGTCGGATTGCCGGCGATCCGCGGGACGCGCTCGACCAGCGACATGAGCTATCTCGACGAGCTCTACCGCGCGCGCGCCGAAAAGTCGGGCATCACCTATGTCGATGTTTGGGACGGCTTCGTCGACGACAAAGGTAATTTCGCCGTGCAGGGCCCGGATTTCGAAGGCCAGACCCGCCGGCTGCGCACCTTCGACGGCATCAATTTCACCAAGGCCGGTGCGGAGAAGCTTGCGCATTATGTCGAGCATGAGTTGCGCCGCGCGATGACGAGCCCCGTTGTGCCGGTGGCTTTGCCTGGTCCCGAAGAGCAACCGAAAGGCAATGTGCGGCCGGAAATCGGTCCGGTCGTTCCGCTCACCGCGACCGGAGGCGGCGAGGGCGGCGATCTCCTCGGCGCCGGCAATCGCCCGCCGCAGCACGAACCCGATCCGGTTGCAACGCGGGTGCTCACGCATGGCGATGCGCTCGCGGCGCCGTCGGGCCGTGCCGATGATTTTTCCTGGCCGCGCACGGACGCTAATGCATCGGCGCCCGATGCAACGCCGAGCCCGCCCGCCGAAGTTTCGCCCCAGCCGGCGGCAAAGCCTGCTGGCAAGAATGACGCCGCCAAAAGCGAAACCAACAAGACCGATACGAAAAAGCCCGGCAATGTGAAGACGCAAACTGCGCCGAACGCTGCGCCGGCGCGTCCGGGCCAGCCTCGCGCCGCACTCGACGGCGCTCCGCCGCGGCCGCCTTTGCCGGTCGGCTCGAGCCGGGACTGACGCGAAGACCGGGCCGTTATTTCGGCGGCGCGTCGTAAAGCGGAGCGCCCTTATCCACGATGTGCACGGTTAGCAGCTTCAAAGGTTTATCGCCGACGACTTTGAAACCGGCATGCGGAACGTCGCGCCGGTTGATCGAGCCGGTCCCCGTCGCTAGCTGGATCTGCTTGCCGTCGGGTGTTTCGACGGTGGCGCCTTCGAGCACATAGAACGCCTCCTCGCCGTGATGGATGTGGCGAGCGATGGTTTCGCCCGGCTTGTATTCGGCGGTGGAAAGGATGACCTCCATATTCGTCCCGGTCAGATCGGTTCGCTTCATTTCCCTCCGGTTCGATGAGTCCTGAGCATAAGTCAGGCTGACGAACCCGATAGCAGCGAACGTTGCGACGACCCATTTTACGGTTTTGACCATATGCCCCTCCCTATGCGGACCCTTCATAATACCCGAGATCGAAGGTCACGTGAGGCGCGTCTTGCAACGAGTGAACGAATAGGTTCCGGCGCTAGCGTGGCAGCAGGCTCGCGCCCATCAGGAACTCATCGACGGCGTAGGCGGCCTGGCGGCCCTCGCGGATTGCCCATACCACCAGCGACTGGCCGCGGCGCATGTCGCCGGCGGCGAACACCTTGTCGACCGAGGTGCGATAATCGTCGGTCGAGGCGGAAACGTTGCCGCGCCGGTCGAGCGCCAGATTGAGATCGTTGATCAGCCCCTCATGGAGCGGATGAACGAAGCCCATCGCCAGCAGCACCAGTTCGGCATCGATCTCGAACTCGCTGCCAGGAACGGCTTTCAGGTTAGCGTCGACATGCTCGCAGTGCAGCTTTTTCACGAAACCGTTGGCGCCGGAGAAGCGCGTCGTTACCACCGCGAAATCGCGCTCAGCGCCTTCTTCATGGCTCGACGAAGTGCGCAGCTTCAGCGGCCAATTCGGCCAGGTCAGCGCCTTGTTCTCGTGCGCCGGCGGCGCGGGGAGAATTTCGAAATTGGTCACCGAGAGCGCGCCCTGGCGGATTGCGGTGCCGATGCAGTCGGAGCCGGTATCGCCGCCGCCGATGACCACGACGTGTTTGCCGCCGGCGAGGATCGGTTCAGCCTCGCCAGCTGGTTCGCCGCTGACGCGCCGGTTCTGCTGCGGCAGAAACTCCATGGCAAAATGGATGCCCTTAAGTTCGCGCCCCGGAACCGGCAGGTCGCGCGGCTTCTCCGAACCGCCGGTGAGCACGATAGCATCGTGATCGTCGAGCAGCTTTTGGGTGGCGACATTGACGCCGATGTCAGCGCCGTAATGAAACACCACGCCTTCAGCCTGCATCTGCACGACGCGGTGGTCGATGTGCCCCTTCTCCATCTTGAAATCGGGAATGCCGTAGCGCAACAGGCCGCCGGCCTTCGCCCATCTCTCGTAAACATGCACATCGTGGCCGACGCGGGCAAGTTGCTGCGCGCAGGCAAGACCGGCCGGCCCCGAGCCGACGATTGCGACCTTCTTACCAGTGCGCGCTGTTGGCGGCTCGGGCGTCAGCCCTCGCGCGATGGCGCGGTCGGCGATCTCGCATTCGATCGATTTGATGGTGACCGGGTTCTCATCGATGTTAAGCGTACACGAGGCTTCGCACGGCGCCGGGCAGACGCGGCCGGTGACTTCCGGAAAATTGTTGGTCGAGTGCAGATTGCGCGCCGCTTCGTCCCAGTTGCCGGCATAGACGAGATCGTTCCAGTCGGGGATCTGGTTATTGACCGGGCAGCCCGGCGTGCCGGGCGTGAGCGAGCCGGTGCCCTGACAATAGGGCACGCCGCAATTCATGCAGCGCGCCGCTTGGGTGCGGTAGTCTGCCTCCGGCAGCGGCTGCACAAATTCGTGCCAATGGCGAATGCGTTGCTCGACCGGCTCATAGTCGCGGTCTTCGCGTCGGTACTCGAGAAAGCCGGTTACCTTGCCCACTTCGCTCTCTGTCGCGCGCTATTCGGCGGCCTGCATGGCGGTGGCTTCCGCCTTGAGTTCGTTGAGAGCGCGACGATACTCGACCGGCATGACCTTGCGGAACTTCGGATACCAGATCGACCACTCGCCGAGGATTTTGGCCGCGACGGTCGAATGCGTAAAGCGGGCATGGCGCGATATCAGTAAATAAAGCCGCGCAGCGTCGAACCGGCTCATATCGCTCATGACCTCGACCAGCCCGTGCGCTTCGAGGTCGCGGCTCTGATGGTAGATCCGCTCGTTGAGCACTTCCTCCTGCGGCATCGGCTCAAGCTCGACCATCGCAAGATTGCAGCGCGAAGCAAAGCTGCCGTCCTCGTCGAGCACGTAGGCAATGCCGCCCGACATGCCGGCGGCGAAATTGCGCCCGGTGCGGCCGAGCACGACCACCACGCCGCCGGTCATATATTCGCAGCAATGGTCGCCGGCGCCCTCGATCACGGCCATCGCCCCTGAATTGCGCACGGCGAAGCGTTCGCCGGCAACGCCGCGGAAGTAACACTCGCCCTCGATGGCGCCGTAGAGCACGGTGTTGCCGATGATGATGGATTCTTCCGGCACCACGTTGGACTCCGCCGCCGGCCGCACCACAATGCGTCCGCCGGAAAGCCCCTTGCCGACATAGTCGTTGGCGTCGCCTTCAAGTTCGAACGACACGCCGCGCGCCAGGAACGCGCCGAAGCTCTGTCCGGCGTGACCCTTAAAGCGCGCCACAATGGTGTCGGACGGCAAGCCGTGGTGGCCGTAGCGTTTGGCGATTTCGCCGGACAGCATGGCGCCGGTGGCGCGGTCGGTATTGGTGATCGGCAGACTCAACCGCACCAATTCGCCCTTTTCCAGCGCCGCTTGCGACTGCGCGATCAGCTTGCGGTCGATAATGTCGTGGATCTTGTGATCCTGCTGTTCGCAATTGTAGATCGCGACCGAAGCCGGCACGTCCGGCTTCGCAAACAGCCGGGAGAAGTCGAGCCCGCGCGCCTTCCAGTGATCGACCATCTGATGCACGTCGAGCATCTGCATCTGTCCGATCATCTCCGCGAAGGTGCGGAAGCCCATTGCGGCCATCAGCTCGCGCACCTCTTCCGCAACGAAGAAGAAGAAATTGATGACGTGCTCGGGCTGGCCGGTGAAACGCTTGCGCAGCACTGGGTCTTGGGTGGCGACCCCGACCGGGCAGGTATTAAGATGGCATTTGCGCATCATGATGCAGCCGGCGGCGATCAATGGCGCCGTGGAAAAGCCGAACTGGTCGGCGCCAAGCAGCGCGCCGACTACGACGTCACGGCCAGTGCGGATGCCGCCGTCGACCTGCACGGCGATGCGGCCGCGGAGCCGGTTGGCGACCAGCGTCTGGTGGGTCTCGGCAAGCCCGATTTCCCACGGCGAGCCGGCGTGCTTGATCGACGTCAGCGGCGACGCGCCGGTGCCGCCCTCGAAGCCGGCGATGGTGACGTGATCGGAACGCGCTTTCGATACGCCGGCGGCGACGGTACCGACGCCGACCTCGGACACGAGCTTGACTGAAACGTCACCGTCGGGATTGACGTTTTTCAGATCGAAGATGAGCTGCGCCAGATCTTCGATCGAATAAATATCGTGATGCGGCGGCGGTGAGATCAGGCCCACGCCTGGGGTCGAATGCCGCACCTTGGCGATGGTCTTGTCGACCTTGTGGCCGGGCAGCTGGCCGCCTTCGCCGGGCTTGGCGCCTTGCGCGATCTTGATCTGCATCATGTCCGAATTGACGAGGTACTCGGCGGTGACGCCAAAGCGCCCGGACGCGACCTGCTTGATTGCCGAGCGCATAGAGTCGCCGTTCGGCAGCGGCTTATAACGGTCCGATTCCTCGCCGCCCTCGCCGGTGTTCGACTTGCCGCCGATCCGGTTCATGGCGATGGCAAGCGTGGTGTGTGCCTCGCGCGAGATCGAGCCGTACGACATCGCGCCGGTGGCGAAGCGCTTGACGATCTCCACGGCCGGCTCGACTTCTTCGGTGGCCACAGCCTCACGGCCGTCGTCGCCGGCCGATTTGAGGCGGAACAGGCCGCGGATGGTGTAGAGCCGCTCCGACTGCTCGTTGATGATCTCGGCATAGTGCCGGTATTTTTCGCGGGAATTGCCGCGCACCGCGTGCTGCAACGCCGAGACGGTCGCGGCGTTCCAGACGTGATCCTCGCCGCGCACCCGGAACGCGTATTCGCCGCCGACGTCGAGCATGGCGCGGTAGACCTGAGCGTCCGAAAATGCATCACGATGCCGGCGCACGGTCTCTTCGGCGATTTCGTCGACACCAACGCCTTCGATCCGGGTCGCCGTGCCGGTAAAGTATTTGGCGACGAATTCGGTTCGCAAACCGACCGCGTCGAAAATCTGCGCGCCGCAATAGGACTGATAGGTGGAGATGCCCATCTTCGACATCACCTTGAGCAATCCTTTGTCGATCGACTTGATATAGCGCTTGATGATTTCCTTATCGTCGAGCTTCTGCGGCAGATGGTCCTTCATCGCCACGATGGTCTCGAAGGCGAGATAAGGATTGATCGCCTCGGCGCCGTAGCCGGCGAGGCAGGCAAAGTGGTGGACCTCGCGCGGCTCACCGGATTCGATGACCAGCCCGACCGACGTGCGCAGACCGACGCGGATCAGATGGTGGTGCACCGCGGCGCATGCGAGCAGCGACGGAATCGGAATCCGGTCGGCGCCGGCGCGGCGATCCGACAGAATGATGATGTTGACGCCGTCGCGCACCGCGGCGTCGGCCTGGCTGCACAGTGCCGAAACGGCGTCCTCCATGCCGGCGGCGCCGGTCTCGGCCGGCCAGGTGGTGTCGAGCGTAATCGATTTGAAATGATCGTGGCCGACCTCGGCGATGGCGCGGATTTTTTCCAAATTCGCGTTGGTCAGGATCGGCTGGTGGACTTCCAGACGCTTGGTCTTTGACGTGCCTTCGAGATCGAACAGGTTCGGCCGCGGTCCGATGATCGAGACGAAACTCATCACCAGTTCCTCGCGGATCGGGTCGATCGGCGGGTTGGTGACCTGGGCGAAGTTCTGCTTGAAATAGGTGAACAGCAGCTTCGGCTTTTCCGACAGCGCCGAGATTGGCGTGTCGTTGCCCATGGAGCCGACCGCCTCTTCGCCAGTCGTCGCCATCGGCGTCATCAGGATTTTCAGATCCTCCTGGGTGTAGCCGAACGCCTGCTGACGATCGAGCAGCGCAAGGTTCGAGATCGGGGCCGCTTCGGAGGCCGTCGGCAAGTCCTCAAGCACGATCTGCGTCCGCTCGAGCCATTCCCGGTACGGGTGGCTCTTCGCCAGCGTGCTTTTGAGCTCTTCGTCGGGAATGAGCCGGCCTTCCTCGAGGTCGACCAGCAGCATCTTGCCCGGCTGCAGCCGCCACTTGGTGACGATGTCCTCTTCGGCGATCGGCAGCACGCCCACTTCCGAGGCCATGACGATGCGGTCGTCGCGGGTAACGATGTAACGCGCCGGCCGCAAGCCGTTGCGGTCGAGCGTGGCGCCGATCTGCCGGCCGTTGGTGAATGCAATCGCCGCCGGGCCGTCCCACGGCTCCATCAGCGCCGCATTGTATTCATAGAAGTCGCGGCGCTCCTCGTTCATCAGCGGGTTGCCGGCCCAGGCTTCCGGAATCAGCATCATCATCGCGTGGGCGAGCGGATAGCCGCCCATGGTGAGGAATTCGAGCGCGTTGTCGAAGCAGGCGGTATCGGACTGGCCTTCGTAGGATATCGGCCACAGCTTCTCGATATCGTCGCCGAATTTCGGCGACGATACCGACGCCTGCCGCGCCGCCATCCAGTTGTTGTTGCCGCGCAGCGTGTTGATTTCGCCGTTATGCGCGACCATGCGGTACGGGTGCGCCAGCGACCAGGCCGGGAACGTATTGGTGGAAAAGCGCTGATGCACCATCGCCAGCGCGCTCTCGAAATCCGGATCGTGCAGATCGGGGTAATAGGTGCCGAGCTGGTCGGCGAGGAACATCCCCTTGTAGATCAGCGTCCGGCAGGAGATCGACACCGGGTAATAGTGCGACGTCTGCCGCTCGCGCGTGGTGTAAAGCTTCCGCGAGATGGTCTTGCGCAGGATGTAGAGCCGGCGCTCGAACTCGTCCTCCGATTTGATGTTCGGTCCGCGTCCGAGAAACACCTGCATGTGACACGGCTCGGTCGGCTTGACCGATTCGCCGAGCGTCGAATTGTCGGTCGGCACATCGCGCCAGCCGATGAGCGTCATGCCCTCCTGCGCGGCCGCCGCCGCGTAGGTGCCCATGATCTCCTGCCGCCATTCCTTGTCGTGCGGCAAAAACAGCGCGCCAACGGCGTAATGGCCGGGCGGCGGCAAGCGAAAGCCGAGTTCGGCGGCTTTCTTGGCGAAGAATTTATGCGGCGTCTGCACCAGGATGCCGGCGCCATCGCCGGCGCGCGGATCAGCGCCGACCGCGCCGCGGTGCTCGAGATTGACCAGGATGGTCAGCCCGTCCTCGACGATCTTGTGCGACTTGCGGCCCTTGATGTCGGCAATAAACCCGACCCCGCAGGAATCTTTTTCCTGCGCCGGATCGAACAGGCCGAACGCTTGCGCGCCCAATGTCATTCTCGCGCTCCCCGGCGGCGCCGCGATCGGCCCGCGAAGGTTTGTTCCTCGCGCCGGCTCCTGCTGCAAACGCGGCAGCAAGGAGTTGCGCCCGAGGGCGATCCGCTTGTTCTTGGAGGCAACCTTCGTGCCGGTAGCCGGCCTTGGCTGCTTTGTGCCGCCGTCCGACGCGCCCTCGCCTTCGGCGGCTGGCCCCCGCGCATCTTTCCCCGCCGTTTTCCTCCCCCGGGTGTGGGTGGAGGGTAGGGAGGGGGCGCGCGCGCTCTGGCCACCAATTAGGACAGCAATACTGTCCTATGCGGAACATGGCAAATTCCGGGCGCAAACACAAGTGCGCACCGCTCCCGGCGGGCGGTGAAGGCGCCGTGCTGCGCCTTTCGGCTCGGATTTTTTCGCAACGTCCTGCGCGGCGAGTGGACCACGGGATGCGCGCGGGCGCAATGGGCGGTTGTCGCCGGCCGCCGGTGCCCGATTATTTTTGCATTCGCAGTTGAACCTCCGGGGCAGCTCCCCGGAACTAAAAACATAGCCGATGAATTCGTGGAGCACGCCATGAGCGACGCGGAGAAAGATCCGGATCAGCACCGGCAACGGACCTTTGCAGGAATGCCCGTCAGTTGGGACTGGAAGAATTGGACCAAGGGCGTGTGGAATGCGGAGGATCGCCGCCTGTTCCCGCCCAAGCGCGTCGGTATCGGCTGGACCATCAATTTCCGCGAGCTGCTGCGACGCTTGGGGTTCGTCAATTGACGCTTCGCCGCCTGCGGTTCATTGCCACGACGAACCCCGCCAGGCTGGAGTGTCGGCTGCTACGCGGCGCGCCTTTCGCGCCGGGCGATGTTTGCTTGACATGACGGCGAGAGTTTGAGGCTCGCGCCGTCGAGCGAGCGACGCACCTCCACCCTATCGGGGCTGAAGGTCAGCCCGGCCCGAAGCGTGAACGCGAAGCTATGGTTGCCGCTGCCAAGGCGAGCGCGTTCGAGGTCTTTGCGATAGCGGTTTGCCAGCGTTTGCCCGATCAGCCGGCCGCCCGCATAAATATCCAGACAAACCGGCGCCTCGGGATGTTCAACGTTCTGCGCCCACCCCGCGATCTGCGAGCAGCTTATCTTGTCCACGTTGCCGCGTAGCGTTGGTGTGTCGGCTGCGGCTCTTAGTCCGGCACGCGCGTTGATGCGCCGCCTTGCGGTCTCGACCTCATAGCCGTCGCTGAGCCGTGGCGCGCAATATTGCGTGAACGCTGTCGCCGCGTCCGGATAGAGCGTCCGGTATTCGCGCGCGTTGTGGAACATGCCGCGGTCGTTATCGTCGATGAAGCTTTCCGACAGCGCGCCCTCGGCGATGATCACGTCGTGGCTCTCAAGCTCGATGTGAAAATACTCCACCTTCTCGGCGCGCTCGGCCTGCACGATAGAGACGCCGTTGAGAAGGTCTTTCGCCTCAATCAACACGCCGTCGAGATACATGGCGTGATGTGGCGAAATCCACAGGTCGCGCCGGGGCACGGTGTCGTCGAGCGCGCCGGCCTTGATGCAGATCGGCAGAATATCGGTGCGGCCCATCACGAAGCGGCCGCCATAGCTGCGCCGCCCGATCCATTTAATCGGCCGCAGAGCGCCCGAGCGCGTAGACACGCGATCCCCGATCGTCAGCGCTTCGACCGGCACCGCGCCGCGCTCGGTGGCGATCAACGTGCCGCGGCAATAACAGGGGACATCCTCGATCAGCGTACCGTGCGACGACGTGCCGTCATCGGTGGCAGTGAATTGCTGGGTTTGCGCTACCCCAGTCAGAGTCAAGGTGTCCGTATTGGTGCCGTCGGTGACCTGCAAGGTGCCGTTCGTATCGACAATGCTTGCCGAGGTATCACCGAACACAAAGGAAAGACCGACGAGGTCGATCGTGTCGCCGACGGCGAACCCGTCGATCGGATTGGTCAAGGTACCACCGGCCGGCAATGCCGCCGCGTCGATGACGATTGCCGGGTCACCCACCAGGGTGATTGGCCCGCTGCCGGCAGCGCCCGAAGCAGCCAGTTCGAGAGTGCTGCCGGCATCGACTGTGGTGCCGCCCGAATAGGTGTTGTCGGCCGAGAGCGTCAGCGTACCCCCGCCGGTCTTGTCCAGCGCCAAGCTCCCACCCTGGTCGGCGGCATCCGTGCCGCCGTTCGGATTGGTCCCGCCGGAGCCGATGTAATCGGCGATGCCATTGCTAATGGTCTGGTTACCCGCGCCGATGGTGAGCGTGCTCGCCGTACCATCGGAGCCCTGATAGAAAATCCCCTTGCCGAATCCGCTCCCCGCTGCGGCCCCGTCTGGGCCAGCCATGCCGCCGTTCGCCGTATTGCCGCTGACTGTCGATGTGCCGCTGATGGTGAGAGTACCGCCGCTCTGCACGAACACGGCGCCGCCCAAACCACCACCGCCGCCGCCGCCGCCGCCGTTGCCGCCAGCACCGCTGCCGGCGTGGCCACCGCCGAAACCTGCAAGCCCGCTGACGCCTGCGCTGTAATCGCCGCCGCCGCCGCCGCCGAAGCCGCCGTCGCCTCCGCCGGCGACACCCGTGTCGCCACCGCCTCCGCCGCCGAAGCCACCTGCACCGCTGCCGCCGCCGCCACCGCCGCCAAACCCGCCGGTGCCGCCCGCTCCCGTTATGCCGTCGGTGCCGGCAACGCCGCCGCCACCGGCGGCTTGCCCGGCCTGGCCACCACCACCACCGCCGCCTGCCGAGCCGCCTGCACCGCTGCCGCCTGTGCCCGCCGGTCCGCCGTCCGTGAACGCGCCGCTGCCACCAGAGCCAGCCCCTCCGTCGCCGCCTGTCGCGGCGTTTCCAAAGCCGCCGCCGCCACCGCCGCCATTGGGGGCGCCATTGCCACCGGCTCCGCCCATCCCGCCGCCGCCTCCGACACCGGTCGCGTCGAGAAGGCCGCCATCACCGCCGGTCGCGGCATTCGATGACAAGGCGACGCCGGAGAGCGTCAACGATCCGGTAGAGCTGACGAAGATGGCGCCACCCAGGCCCGCTCCGCCGCCGCCGCCGCCGCCGCCGCCACCGGGGGGGTTGCCCCCGCCGTTACCGCCCGGGCCGCCGGCCCCACCGGCGCCACCCTGCGCATTGCCATTGGCAATGGTGAGGTTCTCGATGGTGGCGGTGGTGGAGGGATAGGTCCCGGGCTCCTGTCCGGCGGCCCCGATAACGAACACCCGATAGGTGTTGGCGCCACTGACCGTAATATTGTTGCTACCGCCGTCGATGGTGGTGTTGTTGCCGAGGATTAGCGGCAGCGGGCTCGTCAGCGTGATCGTCTGGTTGCTGATCCCAAACGTGATGGTGGTTCCGGGGTTAGCATTGGCATAGGTGATCGCCTCGCTCAGCGATCCCGGACCGGTGTCGGAATTCGTGGTGACGGTATAGTTCAACTCAATGAATCCTATGGGTCGGAACTAACGTGGTGAGTTTCGACATCTGCGCCCTCCGTAGACTGCCGCGAATTTAGCGAGGCATGGTTGTATCACTGACTTGCGCCGCCAACTTTCGATGACGATCAGCGCCCGGCCCCCAATGGGATCATGCCTGCGGCACCCGGCGCTACAAGCCAAGATCGATATCGTGCCTACCGACGGCAGTGTAGGCGACCCAGAACGCGACCTCAAATTGCACCTTAATTTCGCGTTAGCCTGCCAGCAACGGAACATTTTGCATCGATCGGGCGAACGATCGGAACAAACGACCAAATGTTGCTGTTTCCGTTACGAAATTTCCGACGTTAACAGTCACGCTGATTTTTGAAGCGCCAAGTTATAGATGAGATCGTGCCCCGACATGCTGGCGGCGACGAAACGATCGAAGGCCGCCACCAGTTCCGGCATCGCCTGAACGAACTGGCCGCGCCCCTTCGTTAAACGTACCAAACCCTGCCCCTCGGCCTCCCGCAAAATCTTGCGCACATGCGTGCGTGACACACCGAAACTGTCACCGATGTCGGCATATGAAATCTGTTCGCGCGCCGCATCGCCTTTCGGTCCAGCAAGTTGCATCAGCTTGATTAGGATCATCACGCCGGCCTCGCGGCTCATGAACTGCATCACGATCGGATGGGCCGCCATGATCTGCGCGCCGAGCACAAAGAAGCTCGACGCCACCAGACGCTGCGCCAGTTGAAACGACGGGTCGCGCTCCATGATCAGAGCGTAACCGGGTTCCGGGAACAACACCTGCAACGGCAGGTAATGCGAGACCAGCCAGTCCTGGTCCTGCGCGTGCATTTTCGCCGTCGGCGTCAGGATGCGGATCCGGCGATCCCGCGGCGATGATCGCAGTTCGAGATAACCCGTCTCGATGAACCGTGACACGAGGCCGTGGATGCGGCGCGGGCTTGAAACGGCCTGCGCCGCCGTCGATTTCGTGACGAGTGCCAGCGTCGGCCAGGTCGTGCGATCGGCCTCATCGTAGCGCGCATGAAGGCACATGATCACGACAAACAGAACCGTTCGCCCCGCTTCGAGCAGCAACCGGTTCAAAAAGGGATCGTGTTCATACAGGGCGAGGATGCCGTTGACGAAATCGTCACGCGCGATTGGGAAACGCGGATGGGAGAGAATTTCCTCTGCCGAATGATGGGCAGGGAGGCTCTGTTGATAAGCTTCGGACATAAGTGCCCCGTCGAGGTCTTTTGCCGGCGGAGATAGTATAACTCGCTTCTATTCATAATTGGCTGGGCTTCGTCTGCCTCCTTTAATAGCACCCTGCACATGGCTAACCTCAGCAAACGTTTTGGTCCTTCAGTGGCTCTTGTCGAGTGAATTTCGCCAGCGACAACACGGCGCCGGTGGCGCCCGCCATTCTCGATGCCATCGCGCAGGCCAACCACGGCTATGCGCGCGCCTACGGCAATGACGATTGGACGCAAAGCGTCGAGCGGCGGCTGTCGGAGATTTTCGAGCGCGATGTTGCGGTGTTTCTGGTCTCCACCGGCACGGCGTCGAACGCGCTGGCGCTGGCGCAGTTTTGCCCGCCCTGGGGCGTCGTGTTTTGTCATATCGAATCTCACATCGCCACCGACGAGTGCGGCGCGCCGGAATTCTTCGGCGGCGGCCTGAAACTCGCGGGTCTGCCCGGCGATGCCGGCAAGATCGCGCCGGAGACGCTGGCAAGCGGCGCTGGCCGGCTACGGCGATCTCGCGCCGCACCAGATGATCCCGGCGGCGCTCTCGCTGACCCAGGCGACCGAAGCCGGCACGATCTATCGGCCCGACGAAATCGCCGCGCTCGCCGCGATCGCGCATCGGCGCTCGCTCGCGGTGCACATGGACGGCGCGCGTTTTGCCAACGCGCTGGTCCGCCTCAATGCGACGCCGGCGCAACTGACCTGGCAGTCCGGCGTCGACGTGCTCTCGTTCGGCGCCACCAAAGGCGGCGCGCTCGCCGCGGAAGCGGTCGTGGTGTTCGATCCGGCGCGCGCGGCCTTCATGGCGGAGCGCCGCAAGCGCGGCGGCCATCTTCTCTCGAAGCATCGCTTCCTCGCCGCGCAATTCGGAGCGTATCTCGCCGACGATTTGTGGCTCAAGCTCGCGCGCCACGCCAACGCCATGGCGGACCGGCTCGCGCAGCGCCTGCAAGCGATCGGCCTTGCTCCGGTCTGGCCGGTCGAGGCCAATCTCTTTTTCGTGCTTTTGCCCTGTGCGCTCGATGCCCGGCTCAAGGCTGCCGGCGCTAACTATTATTTGCGTCCCAGCGAGACGCTCAGTATCGGCCCAGACCAGGTTCTGGCGCGGCTCGTCACTTCGTTCGCGACGCAGGACGATGAGGTGGAAAGCTTTCTCCGCGTGTGCCAGGATTTTCAGCAAGGATAGTCGCGATATGACAACCGCTGACTTTCTACGGCTACGCGACCCACGGCGTCCTCAACCAGCCGCAGGAGACCGCTCCGCCTGAGTGACGCATAAGAAGGAACGGTCGTCGGCGCAGTTCGTTTATGCGAGTGAGGCAGGTTATTTTCACAAACTGGATTTCGCGATGTGGCGAAGAGCGGTCGCGTTATTGGCTCTGACAATTCCGCTGTTGTCGGTCGCGGGCGCTGCCGCGCAAGTGCCGCCGCCGGTTCCTGTGCCGACGCCGCAATTTAATCCTAGCACGCCGCTCGTGATCCCGGCGGCGCCGGAGGTCCCGGTATCGCCGGGATATGGCATCGGCACTGTTGCGCCGGGGACTGGAATCGGCGGGCTTCCCGATTCATCGTATTCAATCATTGCGCCCGAGACTGCTGAAAAGCCGCCCGTCAAACACAAGCACAAGCATCATGCGGCAGTTCATCATCCGTACTGAACGTCTTGCCGCGCTTTGAGCGCAATCTCACACTCAATCCTTTGGTCTCCGAAGAGTGTCGATCACGACTTTGGCGCGTGGGAGCGTTGCCTCAGCTGTTCCGGCAAATCGTCACAATCGAAACCCATTGCAGCCCAAATCCGCTGGAACTCTCACTGACAATCAAAACAATCGACAGGCGCCATCATGGCCAGCGAGAGAGGGACCGATGTTTGTTCAGAGGATCTTGCCGGCCATTCTCGTCGTCACACCAGCGGCGATCGTGGCGACGATGCAGGGAAGCAAAAGCGAGCCCGCGGCTGAGCTATGCAGGACCAAGCCCGGCTTGTCCGAGGCGAAGGGCACGCACTGGTACTATCGCGTCGACCATGTGCACAACCGGCGCTGCTGGTATTTGGGTTTGGCGAGCGCGGGCCAGCGCGCCAACGCCACTACGTCGGAGGAATCGGCAGTCGCTTCAGCGCCCGCCGTTCCGCCGCCGCAGGTGCAAGCCCTGCCAGGGCCAGCAACAAACGTGCCGCCGCCGGAGCTCGCGGCAACAACGGCGGTGCCGCACGTCGAACTGTCGGTTCGCGACCAGGAGAACACCACGGATTTTGCCACGCGCTGGTCTGATCTTCCCAAACTTCAAGACGTAAGCTCGGGAGTCGTCCAGTCTGCGGATCGAAACGGGCTCTCAGGAATGAGCAGCAGCTATGCCGATAACAGCGCTGATGAAGAGGTGCTGTCGCAAATACCGCTGACGTGGCCTGTGGTTGAAGCGGTCAGCGCGCAACCGGCTGCATCGATAGCAACCGCGCTCCGATCCGCACTTCTGGCCGGCGGCGCCGCAATGGCGTTCGTCTTCATCGCCAGTTGGACGTTCACACATATTCGCAGACGTCGAATTTACGTTGTCCCGGCATCGGATGGGGCTGTCAGCGAACACTCATGGCAAGGCGGTCCGGTGGGCACGATCGATAACGGCAGCGCGGCGTTGAGAGCGCGCTTTGCGGTTCGCCGCCAGCCGACACCAACTGATCCCGCTCGTGACCTCAAGACGAGTCTTGGAGAACTTATGCAAGATCTGCAGCGAGCCGGGGCGGCCGTGGACGCCGTGGAGGCGCCTGCACCGTCAATCCGCAAGCCAAAGCGTCGAACCGCCGCCGCGCAAAAAGTTCGACTCATGGAAGTTGTTGATTGAAGACGGCTGAAGGCGACCGTTTGTGCCGGTCGCCTCAAGCGCTGTCTCGCGGAGCGACAGCTCCGTTCGGGCCCTTCAATCGCACCCGGCAAATCGCTACGATTGGGCGAGATGAAATTCGGGCCAACGCGGAGCCGGACTATGAAAGAGGTTCACCGCCACGATCACACGTCCCATGACGCCGCCGATCGGTGGAAAGACGATGGCGTTCGCGTCATTCCGGGCAACCAACTGGACCCGAACGTCCCCTCGACCCCCGGCATGGACCGGAAGGCGGCCATCAACTTCGCCCGGGTCGGCGCGCAGAAGCTGTGGGCCGGAACGGTGACGATCAAACCGGACGCCAAGACCGGCGCTCATCATCACGGCCATCTCGAAAGCATCATCTACGTGGTTCGCGGCAAGGCGCGTATGCGGTGGGGCGAGCACTTGCAGTTCACCGCCGAGGCCAATCCCGGCGATTTCATCTTCATCCCGCCCTACGTGCCGCACCAGGAGATCAACGCCAGCCCGGATCAGATTTTGGAGTGCGTGCTGGTGCGCAGCGACGGCGAAGCCATCGCCATCAACCTTGACATCGAGCCGGTCGAGAAGCCGGAGACCGTGTTGTGGGTGGATCCGATCCATCGCGATCCAGCGAAAGCGTAAATCGCAACATTGCGCCTAGTCACAGTTGCGGTCGATAGAAGCCCGCGGCCGTTCACGCCTGCGAAATGTCCGCCGAGGCAACCTGCGTCATCGACCGCGTCGCGAATCTGTGCAAAAACTTTGGCCAGCGTCAAAGCGCTGCCTGAATTTGCCTGCATCGATATGTCCGGCGTGCGGCGTGCGACGCGAGGAGGTCCTCTCGTGGGGGCAGGCGTACTTGCATTGGTGCTTGAGCGAATACGTTGCGCTGCCGCTTTATCATTGGCGTTTTTCCTATTGGCCTCGGGGCCGGGACGGGCGCAGACAGCACCGCCTCCGCCGCTGCCCGGATTCGTGCCGCCCTATGAAATTACCCGGATCGTGCGATCGGCCGGGTTCGATCCGCTGGCGCCGCCGCTCCGCGAGGGCACGACCTACGTGATCCGGGCCACCGATTTTCGCGGCATCCTGATGCGCGTGGTGGTTGACGCGCGCAGCGGCGCCATCCGCGCCGTCAATCGGATCGTCTCCGACGCCGGCACTTACAGCGCGCTCGGCATGCTGCCGCCGCCCTATGGTGCTTTGGCGCCGTACACGGGGCCGCCAGCGTACGCGCCGCCTGAATTCGATCTGCCCGAAATCGCGCCGAGCGAGCAAGCCGCGTTGCCAGCCGCGCCGGCTCCCGCGGCCGTTTATCCTGCGGCCCGTTCGATGCTGTGGGAGCCGCCATTACCGCGGCCACGACCTCCAGCGCTTGCTGCGCGCAAGGCCGCCGGCGACACCAAGCCCGCTGCCAAACCCGCCGCCCCGGCAGTCACCGCCGCCCCAGCCGCGCCCGGCGCGCCGAAACAGCCGCCGGTTCAGCTCCCCGACTAGGGCTCTGATCGTCACTCCGTGGAGCGCTCAGGCGAAAGCCAATCCAGTCTCATGTTGGGGGGATTTGCTTCGCTGCGTGCCCAATGACAGTCTGCACCCCGAAATCATGATGTGAGCCTGCGTCACGTCGCGGTCGTTGGGGACCGTCCTGGGGAGAAACGACATGGTTGGCGATGCTGCGGTCACGGTGGCGGCGCGTCTCGATCGCCTGCCGCCCTTGCGCTACACGCGCAAGCTCGTGACGCTCCTTTCGCTTGGCGGCTGGTTTGAGTTCTACGATTTGTTTTTCACGGCGTATGTGGCGATCGGCCTTTTCAAGGAAGGCCTGTTCAAACCGACCACGCAGGGCCTGTTCGATCTGCACGGCTTCGCTAGTTTCGTCGCATCGGCGTTTGCCGGGATGTTCATCGGCACGCTGGTGTTCAGCTGGCTCTCCGACCGTTTCGGCCGCCGCTCGATCTTCACCTTCGCGCTGCTTTGGTATTCGGTCGGCGCCTTCATCATGGCGTTGCAGCAATCGCCGGAGATGATCGACCTTTGGCGGCTGATTGCGAGCATCGGGCTGGGCGTCGAGCTGGTGAACGTCGACGCTTATCTGTCCGAGCTGGTGCCGAAGGAACAGCGCGGGCCCGCATTCGCATACAACCAGTTCATCATGTACACCGCCGTGCCGATCGTCGCGTTTCTCGCCTGGCAATTGGTGCCGCACACGATCCTGGGCCTCGATGGCTGGCGGTGGGTCGTCGTCATCGGCTCGGTCGGCGCGTTCGTGATCTGGTGGATCCGCCGCAGTCTGCCGGAATCGCCGCGCTGGCTGGCGCAGCATGGGCGCGTCGCCGAAGCCGAACGCATCGTCGAGGAGATGGAGAAGCACGCGCGCGCGGAAATTGGCGGCGAGTTGCCGCCGCCGGAGACCGTGGCCGGCGAAGTCGAGAGTAAGACCGGCGCGTGGGTTGAGATCTGGAGTCCCACCTATCGCGGCCGCACCATCATGCTGGTGATCTTCAATCTGTTCCAGACCATCGGCTATTACGGATTTTCCAGTTGGGTGCCGGCGCTGTTGATCTCGCAGGGCATCGAGACCACCAGATCGCTCGCCTACACCTTCATTATCGCCGTGGCGGCTCCGGTCGCTCCGCTGATCGCCGTTTATTTTGCCGACCGTTTCGAACGCAAATGGCAGATTTCCTGGGCGGCGATTGGCATCGCTGCGTTCGGCCTGTTGTTTGCCCAGCAGACCAGCGCAGTCGGCGTGATCGTCTGCGGTCTTCTGATCACGCTGTGCGCCAACTGGTTGTCGTTTTCGTTTCACGCCTATCAAGCGGAGCTTTATCCGACCCGCATCCGCGCCCAGGCGGTCGGCTTCGTTTATTCGTGGAGCCGGTTCAGCGCCATCTTCTCCGGCTTCATCATCGCATTCTTCCTCGGCCGGTACGGCACCATCGGCGTGTTCGGCTTCATCGCCGGGGCCATGGTGATCGTGTTCATCGTGATCGGCGGTTTCGGACCCGCGGTCAACAAACAGCGCCTCGAAGCTATCGCCGGCTGATCGACGCAAACAAAAAGCGCCCCGGAAATCCGGGGCGCTGAAGTCCAAAAGCCGATTGCAGGATATAGGCTACTTACGCAGCTTGTTTCTGCTCGATGGTCTTGCCGTTGCCGATCGGGATCGCGCGCGGCTTCTTAGCCTCGGGAATCTCGCGCACCAAGTCGACATGGAGCAAGCCGTTCTCGAGCTTCGCGCCCTTCACCTGGACGAAGTCCGCAAGCTGGAATACGCGCTCGAACGCGCGCGCAGCGATGCCCTGGTAGAGCACTTCACCACGCTTCTCCTGCTCCTTGGCTTTCTTCTCGCCGCGGATGGTCAGGGTATTTTCCTTGGCTACGACCGAAAGCTCGTCCTCGCCAAAGCCTGCGGCGGCGACGGTGACGCGATAATCGTTGTCTCCGGTCCGCTCAATGTTGTACGGCGGATAACCGGGAGCGCCGCCCTCGATGCCTTGGTCAAGCAACGAAAACAGCCGGTCAAAGCCGACGGTCGAACGATATAGGGGTGCTAGATCGAAAGTTCGCATGGCATATCCTCCTTGTGAAGCGACATGCGGGGGCCTGCCTTTGGGGCCAGGCCTATTGATGAAACGCAGCCTTCTTAGGCCTGCGCAGAAATCACATGGGGATGCCCGGCAATCGCCGCAAGAGGGGCTGAAACCCTGGTAAACAAGGGGGCATATGAGGCTCATCTCGATTCCCGCCAATCCGGTTCCCGACAACGTTGTCACCGGCATGCTGAAAACGCCCGACGGCGTTTCGCTGCGGTTCGCGCGCTTTGCGCCGCCCGCGGGTCGGCGCGGTACGGTGTGCGTCTTCCCCGGCCGCACCGAATGGATCGAGAAATATTTCGAGACAGTTCGCGACCTGCGCAACCGCGGATTTGCCGTCGCGCTGCTCGATTGGCGCGGTCAGGGCCTGTCAGATCGTGCGCTGAGCGATCGCCTCAAAGGTTATGTCGGGACCTTCTCCCAGTTCGACATCGATCTTGAGACATTCATGCGCGAGGTGGTGCTGCCGGATTGTCCGCCGCCGATCTTCGCGCTCGGCCATTCCATGGGCGCGACCATTCTGATCCGCGCTGTGCAGCGCGGCCATCGCTGGTTCGATCGCATCGTACTCTCCGGACCGATGATCAGCATTGCGGCGGTCAATTCGATGGCCATTGCGGGCACGATCTTGAAGGCCGCGCGGTTCGCCGGCTTTGGCGATGCCTATGTGCCCGGACGCTATAAGGGCGTGCTGGATCTGCGTCCGTTCGCGGGCAACATCCTGACCAG
This sequence comes from uncultured Alphaproteobacteria bacterium, assembly GCA_963831165.1. Lineage (GTDB taxonomy): Bacteria > Pseudomonadota > Alphaproteobacteria > Rhizobiales > Xanthobacteraceae > BOG-931. Next base: position 42,051 of record CAWHPC010000018.1, on the reverse strand, counting down.
CGATCCGGTGCGCTATGCCCGCAATGCCGCGGTTCTGGAAGCTGACCCCGAGCTTGGTCTGGGCGGACCGACCGTGACCTGGTGTGACGCTGCGTTCCGCGCCATGCGGCAGTTTCACGATCCGGCCTATCCGGCGCGCATCCGCCAGCCGATCCTCATAGTGGCGGCCGGACGCGATGCCATTGTCTCGAATACCGCGATCGAGGAGTTCGCCATGCTATTGCGTGCCGGCTCGCATCTGGTCGTAACCGGCGCGCAGCACGAGATTCTCATGGAGCAGGATCGCTACCGCTCGCAGCTTTGGGCAGCGTTCGACGCCTTCGTCCCTGGTACGCCACTGTATTGATGTGGTCATTCCGGGGCGCGCATCGGCGCGAACCCGGAATCCATAATCACCAGGTGTGTGAGTTGTCGAAAATCGGAGAAACTTCGAGCCGTCAGCGGATATGGATTCCGGGCTCGCCACTTCGTGGCGGCCCGGAATGACGGTTACCCCTTCAACATCTCCAGCGCTTTGGCGTGTACGCGGCGATCGCCGGCGGCGATGACACGGCCGCCTTGGTTTGGACTCTCATTATCCCACGTGGTGATCACGCCTCCGGCGCCCTCGATGATCGGAATAAGGGGCAGCACGTCGTAGGGTTTGAGTTCGGTCTCGATCACGAGGTCGACGTGGCCAGCCGCCAGCATGCAATAAGCGTAGCAGTCGCCGCCATAGCGCGAAAGCCGCACCGCCTGTTCGACGCGCTGAAAGATCTTCCGATCAGGCTCGCGCATCAATAGCGGGCTGGTCGTCAACAGCACCGCATCTTCCAAGTCGGCGCACGGGCGCACGCGCAATTCACGATCGCCGGCTGGGCCGCGATAGCTGGCCGCGCTGCCATCGCCGGTAAAATGCTCCCGCGTGAACGGCTGGTACATCATGCCGTAGATCGGCTCGCCGCGCCGCGTCAGCGCAATGAGGGTGCCCCATGCCGGCATGCCGCAGATGAACGATTTGGTGCCGTCGATCGGATCGAGCACCCAGACGTATTCAGCGTTGGGGCGATCGGAGGCGAATTCCTCGCCAAGGATCCCGTGCTCGGGAAACGTCTTTTTGATCAGCGCGCGCATAACGGTCTCCGCGGCGCGGTCGGCCGCAGTAACAGGATCGAAGCCGCCGGAGAGGCTTTTGTTCTCGACGCCGAGCGCCGTGCGAAAGAACGGGCGGATAGTTTCGCCCGCCACGCTGGCAAGTTCGTCGACGAACGCTGCGAAGTCGATTGCCGTCATGTCGTCTCCGGGTATCGAAGTAACGTGACGGCGGCAATTCAAGTGTTGCCAAACTGATACATTCCGAGAGCAAATGCATCTCGACGAGCGCGGACGCAGTGAATTCAGAGACCACTGCCTGAATTTTGCGCATTCGCCGGCCGCTCCGCGCGGCCGACGTAACACATTGGCGGGAAGCGGTTTTCCGAATTCAACGACGTGATCGATCCGGCCTCACCTGAAACGGAAAACCTGCTCTGCACAATTTGCAGGACATTTTGGGGAAAACGGCGGGGAAATAGGTCAATAGCACTTGCGTTTTGTGCGTCGCGGTGTATGTTGTTGCAGTGCGGTAGCGAAAGAGTTCCTCTGACGTTACCGTCGCCCTCCTTGGGCGTTTCCTCCCTAGACTTGGGCCGCTTGCATCGCGAGCGGCCCTTTTTCTTTTTCGACTTCTTTTGCAGTGCGCAGACGTCGCTGCCGGTATCCTAAATCTATTCCGCGGCCGCCCGATAAGGTCGCAGTTCTTCAAGCGGGATCGTCGCCAGACGATCGGCCAACAGTTCGAATTGGCTGGCGAGCTTCGCGAACGATGACGTACGCTGGTACCGCCGCTCGTCCATATACAGCGCCCGGTTGATTTCGAGCTGAATGGCGTGAAGGCCTGCGGTCGGATTGCCGTAGTGCTCGGTGATGAATCCGCCAGCGTACGGCTTGTTGCGGCTGACCACGTAGCCGAACTCGCGCATGGTCGCTTCGATGGTCTCGGCGATGACCGGCACGCAACTGGTGCCGTAGCGGTCGCCGAGCACCAGATCGGCCCGCGGGCGTTCGTCTCTCGCCCCCGTTGCCGAGGGCATGGAGTGGCAGTCGATCAGCATGGCGGCGCCGAAATCACGATGCAGGCGCATGAACACACGCCGCAAGGTCCGATGATAGGGCTTGTACAGGCTCTCGATGCGCCGCAGCGCTTCCGTGACCGAGATGCGCTGATCGTAGATTTCCTGCGCGTCGCCGACTACGCGCGCCACGGTGCCGAGGCCTCCGGCAACCCGCATCGAGCGCGTGTTGGCGAAGGAGGGGAGGCGGCCGTCGAACATCCGCGGATCGAGCTCGTAAGGTTCGCGATTGACGTCGACATAGCAGCGCGGGAAATGCGCCCGCACCAGCGGGTGGCCGCGGGCGACGACGCCAGCGATCAGCTCGTCAACGAACGAATCCTCGGAGCGTCGCAAGGTGGAGAGATCGAGGCGCGATGCCAACAGGAATTCGTGCGGGTAGATCCGGCCGCTGTGCGGTGAATTGAACAGGACGGGACCGCGGCATTCGGCTGGCTCATGGGCCTCGAAGGCCGGATCGAGTTTGTCCTGGATTTCCGACATAGGGCCCGGGGGTTTATGACGCCGCGACGCTCCGTTTATTGAGCATTAAATCCCTAGCGTGGGCTTACGGTCATTGTCCAGAGCACCATACCGGCGGCAAACCCGCCCTTCACCTCATATTTACCCGCGATCCCGCTTATGGAATGAAGGGGGCCGGCTCTGGGCCGGAAACAACTGGCATGCCCAAAATCCTGCTCGCGGAAGACGACATCGATATGCGCCGATTCCTGGTGAAGGCGCTGCAGAATGCCGGCTATGAGGTGAAGTCGTACGATAACGGCCTCGCCGCCTATCAGCGCTTGCGCGAGGAGCCGTTCGAGCTCCTGCTCACCGACATCGTTATGCCGGAGATGGACGGCATCGAGCTGGCGCGACGTGCGGCCGAACTCGATCCCGAGATCAAGATCATGTTCATCACCGGTTTTGCCGCCGTAGCGCTCAATTCCGATTCCAGCGCGCCCAAGCATGCCAAGGTGCTGTCGAAGCCAATCCACCTGCGCGAATTAGTCAACGAAGTGCAGAAATTACTCGCGGCGTAAGCCCGGCATTTTTTTCGCGGGCACATTAAGCACGGCATTCATTCTTCTTTCTTCATGCGCGGGCATTTTTCCGCCTGTGTTCGATCCGCTATTTCGCCATAGCAGAGGCGCGCTTATCCGTGCTGAGATGCGCGCTCAATGTCTATTGTAAATCGAAAATCGGCATGAATTGCCGGACCAAGTCCGACACTGACAATCACGGGGAAGAAGCGCAATGAAGTCCGAAGTGATGACGTATTCCATGGGCAAGCTCGCCGCCGAGGGTGTGCTGGTCTACGACGAGAAGATCAAGCGCAAGCGGCCGGCAGTGCTGATGGCGCCGAACTGGCTGGGCCTTACCGATCTGGCAATTGAGCGCGCGGAGCTGGTGGCCGGCGATCGCTACGTGGTCTTTGTCGCCGATATGTATGGGCAGGGGATCCGCCCGGCGGATTTCAACGAAGCCGCTGTGCTCGCCAATCCGCTGCGGGAGAACGCGGCCGAGCAGCGGCAGCGCATCCGCTCAGCCTACACGACAATGCGCGACAGGGCCGGGAAGCTCAATCTGATCGACCACCGCAGCGCCGCCATCGGTTTCTGCTTCGGCGGCGGCAATGTACTGGAGCTGGCGCGCGACGGCGCCGATATCGCTGCTGCTGTGTCGATCCACGGCGATCTCAAGACCGCAGAAGCGGCGAAGCCCGGCGCGATCAAGGCGGCGCTGCTGGTGACCCATGGCGCGCCTGATCCGGTGGTGCCAAAGGCCGACCGCGATGCCTTCGAGGAGGAGATGGAGGCGGCCGGCGCCAAATGGCAGATGCTGCTCTTCTCAGGCGTCTTGCACGCCTATACCGACGAGGGCGTACACATCCCCGGCATTGCCGCGTGGAACGAGCCGGCGACGCAGCTGACTTACGCGCTGACGCAGCGGTTCATCGCCGACGCGTTCGCCGGGAAACTGTAGGCAGCCTGGCTCTATTGTTGGAGCGCCAGCAATTCGACGATGTGCTCTGGCGTAATCGGCTGCTGCTTGACCTGGACGCCGAGTGGCCGAAGGGCGTCGTTTACGGCCGTCCACATTGCCCCGGGCGCGCCAACGGTTCCGGCTTCGCCGACGCCTTTGGCGCCCAACAGTGTCGTCCGCGTCGGCGTGGCGATGTGGCCGATGTCGATGTCCGGCATTTCCGCCGCCATCGGGACGATGTAGTCCGCCAAGCTGCCGTTGAGGAGTTGCCCCTCCTCCGAGTAGGCGCAGTGCTCGTAGAGCGCGGCGCCAATTCCTTGCACGGCGCCGCCGCGCAACTGTTCGTCTACCAAAAGCGGATTGATAACACGCCCGCAGTCTTCCACGATCCAGAAGTCGAGGATTTTGACTGCGCCAGTGCTGGCATCGACCTCTACCGACGCGGCCTGCACGCCGTTAGCCACAACATAAGGCACGGATTGCGGAACGTAGCTTGCCAGAACCTCCAGCGGCGGGATGTCATCGAGCGGGATAGTGTGGAGCCGATAACGCGCCGCAGCAGCGATTTCCGCGAGCGATATCTGTTCGGCTCCGGCGGCATTGATCACGGAACCGTCGCGGACTGCGAGCACGGATGCGGGTTGCTGCAGCAGTGAGGCTGCGATCTTCAGCACATTCTCGCGCAACGACAGCGCCGCCCGACGCGCAGCCTCTCCGCCGAGCGCGATGCCGCGCGACGCCCAGGCGCCGCCGCCGTAGGGGACGATTGCGGTGTCTCCCGTCACCACTTTGACGGCTTCGATCGGCACGCCCAATTGGTCGGCCACGATCTGGGCGATGCCGGTCGAAGTGCCTTGGCCCTGATCGGTAATGCTGGTTTCGCAGCACACCCGCCCCGATCCATCGAGCGTCAGGCGGCAGCTTTCGTTGGCCGCGACCCGTAAGCCTTGGGAACCGTACAGCGCCGAGCCGACGCCGGTTATTTCGATAAAGGTCGATAAGCCAATGCCTCTCAAGATACCGCGCTTCCGCAGATTTTGTTGCTGTCGGCGCAGCTCATCATAGTTCATGCGCCGAAGCATCGTCTCCATGCACGCATCGAGCGACAAATCTGCAATGACGATGCCGGCGATCGTCTTGCCGATCTCGGCACCGGTCCGCCGATAATTGCGCCGGCGCAGCACGGCCGGATCGATCTGCAGGGCGGCGGCGCCGAGATCGACCAACTGTTCGGTGATCGTGCATGCGAACGGCTGGCCGACGCCGCGATAAGCTCCGGTTGGCGGCTTGTTCTGGAATACGCCGCGCACCCGCCCGCGGTACGCGCCGACTTCGTAGGGCGCGCCAATCATCTGCAGCGTTTGTATGACTTCACCGACGCTGCCGCGCGGATAAATCGAATAAGCGCCGAAACCCGCGAGCATGTCGATCTCGATACCGAGAATTTTCCCGTCGGCGCTCAAGGCCATGCGGCCGTGCACATCCGCCTCACGGGTGTGAGCGTCGCTAACAAACGCTTCCAGACGATCGGCGGTGAACTTGACCGGGATCGGAAGGAGCGTAGCGATGGCCGCGACCGCCATCTCATCGGCGAACGCGTGCAGCTTCAGGCCGAAGCCTCCGCCGACGTCTTTGACGACGATCCGGACGTCTTCCGGGTTTAGTCCGAGTTGCCCGGCAAACACCTCCCGCATCTGAAACGGCGCCTGATGCGAATGATAGATCGTCAGCTCGCCCAGATTCCGGTCGAACGATGCAAGGATGCAGCGCGGTTCGAGGCTTACGGCTGTCTGCCGTTCAAACCGGAAGCTATGTTCGACGACGGCGGCCGCTTCGGAGAATGGCTTCACCGTATCTCCGACTTCGATGCTGTGGTCGATCGCCAGATTATTGGCCATCGCGGTTTGGACGAGCGGAGCGTCTGGCGCGATCGCTTCGGACAAGCCGGCGACCGCGCCAAGAACGTCCCACTGAACCTCGATGAGTTCCGCAGCATCTTCCGCTTCCCGCCGGGTGACGGCGACGACGGCGGCGACGGCTTCGCCCTGCCAGCAGACCTCATCTACAGCGATCGGCGGCTGCGGCGCGGAGTGATGGGAGGGCATCATGGCAAGCCGCGTCTGCCACGCCGGACAGACCGCAGCCAGGTCGGCTCCCGTGAACACTGCGATCACTCCGCGTGCAGATCGCGCCGCGGTTACATCGATAGCAACGATGCGGGCGTGCGCGTGCGGGCTACGCAGAAACACCACATGTGCCGTGCCCGGCAGCACCACGTCGTCCGTATAGGTGCCGCGGCCTTCCGCCAGCCGCAGCGCGTTCGGCCGCGGTTGGGATGCGCCGATTAAGGCGGGCGCGTCGGTCGGCAGCCCGGAAACATTCTTGCCGCTTCGCCGCGCCGCAACAGTCTCGATGGCGTCGACGATCGCCTGGTAGCCGGTGCAGCGGCAATAATTGCCGCCGATTTCGTCGCGGATTTGCTCGCGAGACGGAGCGCCATCGCGTGCCAGCAATTCCGCGGCCGTCATCAAGATGCCGGGCGTGCAGAAGCCGCATTGCAGCGCGTTTCGCTGCACGAAGGCTTCCTGCAAGTCGCGGATTTGGCGGCTCGCTGTGAGCCCCTCGATTGTGACGACATCGCGAGCGTCCGCCTGGACAGCGAACGTCAGGCACCCGCGAACGACGGCGCCGTCGAGCATGACGTTGCAGGCGCCGCACACGCCGTGCTCGCAACCGACATGCGAGCCGGTCAGCCGAAATTCAGTGCGCAGCAGATCGACAAGGTTCAGCCGGGCCGGGACGCGCACCGACACCGACTTGCCGTTGAGCCGAAACGAAATCTGGACCCTGGATTCTTCGTCAGACATTGCCGATCAAATTGCCTGCGCGGTCGCCGCGGTACCGGGGGTGAGCGTCCCGGCGCGCATGTCGCATATCGTGTCGGCGAGTTCGTCGAGAAACGCGCGGTTTTGTTCGACGACGATGATGGATATTTTGCCGCGAAGCGCCAAAAGCGCCGCCAGTACCTGCCGGACCATGATCGGCGCCAGGCCCTGCGTCGGCTCGTCCAGCATCAGCACTTTGGGATCGAGCAGCAGCGCCCGGCCGATGGCCAGCATTTGCTGTTCGCCCCCGCTCAGCGCGCCTCCGGACTGATCGAGGCGCTCGCGCAACTTCGGAAACAGCGACAACACTTCGTCGAATCGCCGCGGATAGGACGCCGTGTCGATACGCCGGGCCGCCCGGCTCAGTTCGAGGTTCTGCCTGACCGTCAGCGACGCAAAGATCTGCCGTCCTTCCGGCACCAGGACGAGGCCGGCGTGGGTCCGCGCGTAAGCTTTCGCCGCACCGAGCGTTCGCGCTTCGAATGCGACATATCCGGCGAGCGGAGGCAGCAGGCCGGCGATTGTCTTTAATAGCGTGGTTTTTCCGGCGCCGTTGGGGCCGCAGACGCCGACGGTCTCGCCGGCGTGCAGGCCCAAACGAACGTCGCGGAACACCGGCAGCTTTGAATAACCGCCGCTCAGTCCTTCGATGCTCAGGATTGGCGTTGTCATGCTAGCGCACCGAAATAGGCTTGGCGGACTTTCTCGTCGGCCAGGATTTCCTTGGTCGCGCCGAACGCGATTTGCCGGCCGCCATCGAGCACGATGCCTCGCTCGGCGACTTCCGCGACGAAGTCGATGTTGTGTTCGACGATGACCACGGCGGAACCGCGCGCTTGGAGCTTATACAAGAGCGACTTCAGGTGATCGAGTTCGTCGGCGGCAAGGCCGACGGCCGGTTCGTCCAGCAGCACCAGAGGCGGATTGCCGACGGCAGCGCGGGTCAGATCGACGAGCTTGTGCTGGCCGGCGGACAGCGTGCTCACGACGATGTCGGCGACGCCGGCCAGCCCAAAAGCGGCGATCTGCTCGTGCGCAACGCTCAAGCGCTGGCCTTCCGTCAGATTTGGCGCGATCTGATCGAGACGCACCGTGATGTTTTCCACGACGGTCAGATCGGGGACGAGCCGCGCGATCTGAAATGACCGGCCGATGAACCGCGCACGCTCGGAGATCGAGAACGAGCCGAGGTCCTTGCTAGCAACTTTTACGTCGCCACCGCTCGGCGTTTCGATACCGGACACGATGTTGAACAACGTGGACTTCCCGGCCCCGTTCGGGCCGACGATGGTGAATATCTCGCCGAAGTCGACGCTGAAGCTGACGCAATCGAGCGCCAGCACGCCTCTAAAGCGCTTGGAGACGTCGGATACGGCAAGGCACGTGCCGCTGCGTTGCAGGTCGCCGGTCGCAATTAAATGACCGGCGACCGGCTCCATTGAAGCCCCATCAGGCGTATTCGGAGTGGTCCCGTCGAGCAGCCGTTCAAGTTGATGCCAGCCTTTGGCAATCCAGCCGGCGATGCCGTCCTTTAGATAAAGCACGGCCGCCAGAAACACTGCGCCATAGACCAGGAGAACGTAGCTCTTGGCGTATCCGGTGATAACGAACAGCCATTGCAGCGCGGCGGTGCCGAAGATCGGACCAAAGACGTAGCCGGCGCCGCCGACCATCACCATGGCCAGTTGCTCGAGCGAACGGTCGACGCCGCCGTCCTCCGGAATTGCCAGCCCGATGTAGTAGGCCCGGAGGAGGCCGGCCACGGCGGCGAATGCGGCGCCGATCAGAAACACCTGTTCCTTGCTTCTGCCGACATGAATGCCGAGCACGGCTGCGGCGAGCTCGTCGTGATTGATCGTGCGTAGCCGCCGCCAGAACGCGCCCCGGACCAGCCAAAGATAAACGGCCATGCCGGCGATCAGCGCTATTGAGGCGATCGCATACCAGGCGTGATCCCCAATTCCTCGGCCGCGTTCCAGAAGCAAGCCCGATGCGCCGCCGGAAAACGACGGAAACGCCCGCGCCACCCCCTCGACGAAGTAGCCGAAGCCCAGGGTGCCGACGGCAAGGTAGATGCCCGGCAATCTGACGAACACGCGCCCGGTATATTTCGCGAGCAGGAGCGTAACGGCAAAGCCGGCGGCGAGACTGAGGTAAAACGGGGTGCCGAAGTTATCCAGAATGCCAGCGCAATAGGCCGGCACCACCATGAAGGCTGCCTGGCCGAGTGCGAGCATGCCGGTGACGCCGAAGATCAGGTTGAGGCCAATCGCCGCCAATGCGTTGAAATAGACCGCGGTTGCCAGAGGCACGGTCCAGCCCGGGATCAGCCCGGTGAACGGAGCAGCAATTCCGGCGACGACGAGAACGACCAAAACAATACGACTCGGCTTCATGCGCGCCGAGTCCCGCCGAAGCGAATGTTTCTGCTGCGCCACACCGCGATGCCGATGAGAACGAAGAATACCACCGGGTCTTTGGCCAAAGTGTCGAAATAGGTGGTCACGAACGCTTCGCCCAACCCGAGAAGCAGGCTGCACACTATCGCCCAGAGCGGCATCATTCCGGCGAGCGCGGCGGCGATAAAGCCGCGCATAGTCATGTCGAGGCCGGCATGGAAATCAACCGAAACCAGTGGCACCAGCAGCACTGCGCCGATCGCGCCGTAGGCGCCGGCGATGGCAAAGGCGAGAACGCGGGCGCGGTCGACATTGACCCCCATGAGTTGTGCCGCGTCGGGATTTTCAGCGGCTGCCCGCAATTGCCGGCCGAGCCGCGTTCCCGATAGAAACAACGGGACGGCAAGCGCCAGAGCAAAGCCAACGACGATGAGGAGAAAACCCTGCGGCGGCAGCGCGCCGCCGGCTAAGCGAAACGGCGCACCCGAAACCAGACGTGGAAACGAGACGGCGTCGGAGCCGATCAAGGTATAGAGAACGCCGCGCATGAATACCGCGGCCGCAAGCGTAACCAGGATCAGCGCATTGTGCGACCACGCCCGGCGCGGCCGCAGCAAAAACCGCTCGACACCAACTGAAAACACAACGGCGGCCGCGATTGCTGCGAAAACCGCAAGCCAGAGCGGCAGCGCTTGCGAGGCGGCGATGGTCGCAATGACGCTGCCGGCGATCGCGTAGGCTTCGCCGTGCGCCAGATTGATGACGTGCGCGGTCTGGTAGACGATCACCAGCCCGATCGCCAGCATGGCGTAAACCGCGCCCATCATGAGGCCGCTCATGATGGCTTGCGTGAGCGGATTCATCGGTCACTACGACCGTGTTAGACGCTACTTGACCGGGTCGGCTTTGGCCCAGTGGCCGTTCTTGTATTCGACGACCGATATCGTGCTGGCGCCCGCACCGACGTGACTCTCGGGCGTAAACCGGATCGTTGCGATGCTCTTGATCGTTGCCGATTCAAGATACTTTTTCACCGCAGCGGCATCACTGGTGTCTGCAACGTTGCGGAGCACGGATTCGGCCGTGTCGGCAAGGGTGACGCCCATCAGCCCCAGCAGGCTTGGCTGGACCTTCTTGGCTGCCTCGAACGCGGTCCTGAATTTCAGCAGGCGTGCCCGCTCGTCGGCGTCGTCGATCAGTTCAGGCAACATGAAATTGAGGCCGAGGCCGAGAAGACGCGGCGGCATGTCGTTCTTGATCAGCGCCATGAACGCATCCGACAGATTGGCGTTGCTGAGAACGAACGGGATGGTGAGACCGAGATTGTTGAAGCTTTTGACCACGGTCGCCGCGCCGGCACCCGAATACGCGGAGTAGATGATCGGATTGTCCTTGACGACGTTGGCGAGCTGAATCGAGGCGTCGTTCGACTTCAGATCGATCCGCGCCAGCGACATCGCAACTCCGGCCGGCGGAAACACTTTCAGCGCATGGTCGGCATTGGCTTCCCCGGTCGTATCGGTCGAGGCGATCATCGCCAGCTTGTTGATCTTGTTTGCCTGCAGGTACGCGAGCAGCGCCCTGGTGATCTCCACGTCCGATGCGCTGGTCTGGAATACGTAACTCTTCGGATCCGGGTCGATGATCGGAGACACCACCACCATCACCGGCCCATCCTTCAGGAGCGGCGTGATGGCGCGAATGGTCGAGCTGATGGAGTTATCGAGAATGATTGCGACGTGCCGCTCGATGTGGCGCCGGGCGCAGGTGACGGCGTTCTCGGGCGTGCCCTGATCGTCGCAGATGTCGAGTTCGATCTGCCGGCCCTTGATGCCGCCCGCGGCGTTCAAGCCTTGCGCCCATAATTGCAGACCGGACGTGCTTTGCGCACCGACCGTCGCCATCGGTCCGGTCAGCGGCGAGATCACGCCGACGACGAACGGATCGGCGGCAAGCGCGGAGACGCTGAACGACGCCGCCGTCAATAAACCGCAGCACAGACCTTTCAGATAGACGTGCAGTTTCATCGAACGTCCCCTATCAACTTTAACTTTAGTGTTGGCCCGAGATCGAGATCAGCACCTGAAATTCATGCAAACAGGCGTCTTCACCGGTCGCTGCACTGTCTACGCCAAATTTCGCTGTGTGGAGTGGCAAAAGACGTGCCACCGTTCACGTGAAGTCGGCCATCCTACGTAAATTATCTGCCGAGGAAAACCGTAGCCGGGCGCGACCATTTGACGATGAACCGGACCGGGTCATAATCGAATGGCGCCGCGGTTTCAGCAATCGCAAATGGCGGTTGCCGAGCAATACCCGTTCAGGAACGTGCTGACGTGAACATTGCATTGGACATGGCGGGCACGTCTGCCGCGGTCCCTCCGTCGTTAGCGGCGCCGCTCTATCGGCTCGACCGGACCTTCGAACAGAACGCCGCCGCGGGACCGAACTTCGCTGGTCCTTATCCGGATGTTCCCTCGACGCCGATGAAGGATTTTCTGGGCTACCGCGTCGCGTCCCGCTTCGGGATTGCGGCGAGCCTGGTGGTGAACGAGCGCTGGTTTGAGCTTTACAGCCGTCTTGGCTTTGATCTCCTGACCTATAAGACGATACGCAGCCGCGAGCGCCGTGCCCATTCGCCGCCGAACTGGCTTTATCTTGATGAACCAAATCTTGCTGAGAGAAGCTGTTCGGATGCAGCCATTGCTCTCAAGACCGTCGACGGTATTCCTGCCGCACCGCTGACCGCGACCGCCGCGGGATCGATCGGCATGCCGTCAAGCGCGCCGGAAGTTTGGCGCCGCGACATTCGCAATTGCCGGGCGCGGCTGCGGGCCGGGCAGGTTCTCATCGTGTCGGTCGTCGGCACGGCCGATGCCGGCACCAGCGAAGCGGAGTTCGTCGCCGACTTCAGCGCGCTTGCGGCGGAGGCGAAGGATGCCGGCGCACAGGTCGTGGAATTGAATTTCTCTTGTCCCAACGTCGGCCGGCGGGAGAGCGAAGTTTACCGCGACACCGACAGTGCGGTGAAAATCGCCAAAGCAGCCCGGGCCGCCATCGGATCGCTTCCGCTGCTGGTCAAGGTCGGCGTGATCGAACAGCACGAGCAGATGTCCGGGTTACTGCAAAGCCTGTCCGGCATCGTCGACGGCGTTGTGATGATCAATGCGCCACGCCGCATGATCCTGGACAAGACCGGAGCTCCCGCATTCGGCAGCAACCGCGCGCACGCCGGCATGATGGGAGGCGCAACCTTCGACGTGGCGATGCAATGCCTGCAAAACGCCGTGAACATTGTTCAGCGCGACCGGTTGCCTCTCCACGTGCTTGCAGTCGGCGGCGTGCATTCGCCAGAGCGTGTCAGCGCGTTTTTCGATGTTGGAGCCTACGCGGTCTTGGCGGCTTCGGCCTGCGCCTGGGATCCATACCTTGCGATCCGCGCCAAGCATCACGATCCGTCGCGATGAGACGCCGGTTCGAGATCAGCGCGGTTTGATCTCGACCAGAATATTCCGATAGGTCGCATTTCCCACGTTGCGGAGATCGTGCACTTCGCCGGCGTCGCGCCAGATCGGCTCGCCGATCATGCCCTTGGGCCGCTCGATGTCTCCGGTCAGTGCAGATTCGAGCTCGATATCGCCGTCGGTCATCGGGATGATCACATAAGGCAGTTCATGCCGGTGCCAGCCCTTGCTCTTTCCCGGCTCGACCACAAAGTCCCAGACGCGAATGAGTTCGTTTTCGTACATGACCCGGTCGCCGATCGGACCAAGCTTAAGCTTGCTGATATCCTTCGCCGTCATTTCATCCTCCACTGTAATCCGTGAGCCCGCTCAAATCGGGATGGTCATGGGTGAGTGCTTGCCGTCGCAGTCGATCAGCTCCACGCGCTTGAGCGCGATGCGAAACGAGCCGTTGTGCCGGACCAGCCGATGGCTGTGCCTGCCGGAATAAAGCCGCTGCTGGTCGCCCTGGTGCTCGATACAGATGAAAGCCGCTTCCGCCGAGAACTCGTCTTCGGCGCCCTTCGTCACTTCGATATTGCTGACGAGGTGCGTCGTCCGCGGCATCGGCGTGAGCACCAGCGCTCGCGCCTCAAGGAGACGCCGTACGCGTATGGCGAGGATGGCGTAATCCTCGTAGATGATCGAAGCAACGCCCTTGGTATCCGTCTGGCCGGGCTGGCTCGGCATCCAATAGATGCCTTGGGGAGCGTAGAGCGCGAGCCAGGCCTCGAACTCTCCGGTATCGAGCAACTTGGCTTCGCGCAGCAGGAACAGCTCGATTTCGCGCTGGGTTTCGTACGGCAACGTCATGCTGTCATTGGGTCAGGTAATTGACCCAGGCCTCAAATTGCACCCGCATCGGCAGTTCGCTTGCCACGCTGCCAATGCTGCCGTCTCCGTCGCGTCGATCGTTGTCGAGACCGCGGGCGAAGTTCACCCACGGGCCGGCCTGCTTGACCAGCCCCTGCTGACACCGTTCCAGCATTTCCACATCGTCGGAAAAGATCATCGAGGCGGGCGAGCCGATCGTGGTCAAAAATCGGATGGCGCGGTGAAACATTTCCTCCGGCGCTCCCTTGAGCCGGAAGCAGTGCACATGCACCTGCGTCAGATCGACGGCGAGCGGAATGGTGACGCGCATCTGCTGCTGCTGCGCGTTGATGATGAGATTCGGATAGATGATGTTGTTGAAACGATTCATCGCCAGCACGGCCGCGGCCCGCTCGCCGCCGAGCCGCTGCGCTAGTGCCGCGCGGTAGCGCACTACGACCGGGTCCTGCTCCTCGTTCACCAGCACGCCCTTCTTGTAGAAGCTGGTCATGAAGGTGTGGCCGGCGGCAAGCCCGTTGAGCTTAATACCTTCCCATTCGATTTGGCCGAAGCCGTTGGCCAGCAGCATCTCCCGCGTCTGATCCTGGTCGAGGATCGAAGCGTTTGCCGGCGCCGCGCGAGCCGGCGCAACCGAGGAACTATGTACGAAGCTCGGATGGAAAATGTCATTGGCATTTTCCATGTGCAGCTTCCAGTTGCCGTGGTACTCGAGCGTGAAGCTCGAATCCGCAATCTCGATTTCGCCGTCTGGCGCGCGCTCGATCAGATTGTCGATCACCTCCCGCATCGGCCCGAGATGTTCAGTGAGCGGCGGCGCGTTGTCGGCGAGGTTTGCAAACACAAAGCCGCGATAGCTGTCGACGGCCCTGACCCGCTGCATGTGGTTCTGCGGATCGGCGAGACTGAAGCTTGCCGGATAGCTTTTGGGATGCGGCACCGCCGACAATGTGCCGTCTGGCCGGAACGCCCAGGCGTGATAGGGGCAGGTCAAAAGGCGGCTCGAGCCGCGGTCGACCATGCAAAGTCTTGCGCCGCGGTGCGGGCAGCGGTTGTGCACGACGTAAATTTTGCCGTCCTGGTGGCGGGTCACCAGCACTTCGTGCTGGGCCAGCCGGGTTCGGACGAAGTCGCCCGGCTTTTGCAACTGGCTTTCATGAGCGACGTAAAGCCACAGCCGGCCGAAAATTCGCTCCTGCTCCAGCGCAAACACCTCCGGGTCGGCGTAGGCGCGGCGATGAACGTGATCCGGCCGAACCAGCGTGCGGATCTCGTTTCGGCTCAGCGGCTGATCGGTAGCGCCAGTCATCTGCATTCTCCATCCCGCCTTCGTCGGAATTCCGGCGGGCTCAATTCACCAGCCCTCCGAAAATCTCGGCGTATGCCGGCGATGCCTCAAGTCCTGCTCCCGGAGCTTCGGGCAACGTGGCCTTTCCCTCGCACACTTTAACGTGGGAAGTGAGTTTGCCGAACAGCGTGGCGGTGTCCATTGCAAGTTCCGCGAGGCCAAGGCCGAATCCTGCAACCGCGCTCAGTGCGAGAACATGCCCGGCATGCGGAGCGCAACGGCTCCTGCTCCATCCCCGTTCGGACAGTTCGTCAAGAATTCGGCGATATTCGACGATCCCGTAGCTCAACGAAATATCGAACTGCAACATATCGCGGTCGCGCCGCAGCCCGCCATAGCGCAGCAAATTGCGCGCATCGTCGGCTGAGAACAGGTTCTCGCCGACCGCGAGCGGCAGGCTGGATTGTTCGGAAACAATCCGGTGGCTTTCGTAGTCGAGCGGATTCACCGGCTCCTCTAGCCACATCAGCGGATAGGCGCCGAGCGCCTGGACGTAATTCAGCGCGGTTGCCAGATCGAAGCCGTTGTTGCCGTCGACCGCGAGGCTCATCTGCGGCTCGAGAATCTTCAGCACCGCCTCGATGCGCTTGAGGTCCGCGCCGAGCGCGGCGCCGCCGATCTTGATCTTGAACCGCCGATGGCCGTCAGCCATCGCGCGCCTGACGTCGTCGCAAAGGCTCTCGACGTCGTTGTGCGGGCGGTAGTGACCGCCGCTGGCGTAGACATCGGCCACGCCGCTGCCGTTGTTTTTAGACGGCTCAACCTTGGACAGGTAGCGCCATAGCGGCAGTTCCGCGCGCTTGGCGGCGAGATCCCATATGGCCGCGTCGATTAGGCCGACCGCTCCGCAGCGCTCGCCGTGGCCGCCCGGTTTTTCGTTCTTCATCAGGACGGCCCAGACTCGCGACGGATCGATGCCGCCGTCCTCGCCGGCGTAGTCTTGCGGATCGGCGGCCAACAGGCGCGGGATGAAGCGATCATTGAGGAGGCCGCTGTGGTCGTAACGGCCGATCGAGTCGAATGCCAGGCCGACAAGCGCCTTACCGTCGCGGCTCGCGTCGGTATGGATCGCGAGCGCCGTCGCCGTCATATCCTCGAAGCTGATATTCGAGCTTCGTGCCGCCGCGCCGAGCCGAACTGTGTGCGCCTTAGCGGCGACGATGCGCATCAGCTGTGGTGCGATTGCCGCCAGTCATGCTCCGCGACATCGAACACGATGCCGTTCGGATCCTTGAACTTCTTTTCGGCATCGACGCCCGGATAGTTCGGCAGCTCCATGAAAAACTCGCCGCCTAAGTGCTCGATCTTTTCCGCCGTCTTCTTTTCGTCGTCGACGATGAAGCCGATGTGATGCAGGCCCGCCCAGTCCGGCCCGCCTTTGCCGCCCTTGGTGCCTTCCGGAAAGTGCAGCAGCGTCAAATTCACGATGCCGTCGGACAGCGCGATCGCGTTGCCAATTGGGCTGTCGACCTTGTTCACGCGCTTGAGATCGAAGGCCCCTTCGTAGAAGGCGGCCGCCTTTTCCAGGTCGGGAACCTGGATCGCGATATGCCGAAGCTTGGCCATGTGGCTTTCTCCATACATCTATTTTCACAAATGATAAGCGAGGGCCTGCGGAAGCGCCAGCCCGAGTGATTAGCGGCCGGCCTGCTTGATCGCCTGCCAGATGCGTTCCGGCGTGACCGGCATTTCGATGTGGGTGACGCCGAACTCGGCTAACGCGTCAACCACGGCATTGACGACGGCGCCAAGCGCCCCCGTGGTGCCGCCTTCGCCGGCGCCGCGCACGCCAAGCTTGTTTTTCGGCGTGAGCACCTGGCTGATGTCGGTGGTGAATGACGGCAGCATGTCTGCTCGCGGCATGGCGTAATCCATGAAGGAAGCGGAGAGTAACTGTCCCTCCGCGTCGTAGGTGCAGGCTTCCCACAACGCTTGCCCGATACCTTGCGCGGCGCCGCCATGGGTCTGGCCGTCCACGACCATCGGGTTGATGGCGCGCCCGACATCGTCAACCGCCGTGTAGCGCACAATCGTGAGCGCTCCGGTCTCCGGATCGATTTCGACCTCACAGACATGGGCGCCATAGGGGAACCCGAGCTGCCTGATGGTTTCGTCGCAGGTCGCTGCGAGCGGGCCCTGTAAATCCTCCGCCATGGATTTGTCGTTTGCGGCCGCGCGGGCGACTTCAAAAATTCCGACCGAGCGGTCGGTGCCTTTCACTGTGAAGCGGCCGTCGGCAAAGGCGATGTCGTCCTCGGCGGTTTCGAGCGTGTGCGCGGCGATCTTCTTTCCTTTCTCGATCACGAGATCGGAAGCCTTGCCCATGACAATGCCGGCCAGCCGCATGGAACGCGCGGAATGCGAGCCGCCGCCTTCTTTCACAATGTCGGTATCGCTTTCGAAGATGTGCACGTCGTCGAACGGCACCCCGAGCCATTCCGCCACGCATTGCGCGAATGTTGTCTCGTGGCTTTGCCCGCTCGACAGGGTGCCGACGACAACATCGACCCGGCCTTCCGGGCTGACGGTAATGTCGGCGCGCTCGCGCGGATAGCCGCCGGTCGTTTCCAGATAGTTGCAGAGGCCGATGCCGCGCAGGCGCTTCCGTCTGCGCGCTTCAGCGCGGCGGCGTTTGAAGCCCTTCCAGTCGCCAAGCTCCATGGCGCGATCCATCACCGTGCGATAGGTGCCGTTGTCGTAGGTGATGCCTTGCGGGTTGGTGTAGGGCAGAGCCGACGGCGGGATCAGGTTGCGCCGGCGCAGCGCCAAGCGATCGAAGCCGTGCTCCTGCGCGGCTTTGTCGATCAAGCGTTCGATGATGTAGATCACCTCGGGCCGCCCGGCGCTGCGGTAGGGCGTGGTGCACATTGTGGTCGAGAGCACGGCGCGCGCCTTTATATGTGCGGTAGGGATGCGGTAGCCGGCCGTCGCCAACCCCACCCCTTTGACCAGCGGCACATAAGATCCGCTGTGGGCGCCGACATTGCTGAGATTAGAACTGCGCAGCGCGAGGAAACGGCCTTCGGCATCGAGTGCAAGTTCTGCGGAGACCGTAAGGTCGCGGCCCATATAGTCGCTGAGAAATGCCTCCTGGCGTTCGCAGGTCCACTTTACCGGCCGCCCGATCCGCCGCGAGCCCCAGGCTACCAACGCGAATTCGGCAAAAAAGCTGTTACGCGTGCCGAAATTGCCGCCGATCTCGCGGGCGATCACACGTACGGCTTCCTCGGGCACGCCAAGAATTGCTGCAAGCTCGCGCTTCTGACGAACGATACCACCCGAGCCGGCATAAAGCGTGTAGCGTCCGCTCGCGGGATCATAGCTGCCGACCGCGGCGCGCGGCTCCATCGGCACACCGGTGACACGATTGATCCGGGTGTAAAGCCGCGTGACGTGAGCGGCTCGCGCAAAGGCTGCTGCGGTCGCGGCGATGTCGCCGACTTCGGCGTCGATCATGATATTCGGCAGGTCATCGTAGAGCTGCGGCGCGCTCTTTTCGACCGCGGCGGTCGCGTCGATCACCGCAGGCAGCGGGTCGTAGTCGACGGCGATGCTCTCGGCCGCATCCTTCGCCGCGGCAATCGTCTCGGCGATGACGAAGGCGACGGCGGTGCCGACGTGGCGGACCCGATCGATAGGCAGCACATGATGAGGAGCGGCTGGTACCGGAGAGCCGTCGCGGTTTTTCAGTACGATGTCGGGTGCCGTGCCGGGGGCGCAGGGATGGGGGATTGCTTTGAGTCCGTCGACGCGCGCGTCGTGTCCGGTTAGCACCGCGAGCACGCCGGGCATGGCGCATGCCGCGTCGACATCGATGGCGCGGATCAGCGCGTGCGCATGCGGTGCGCGCAGCACGGCCGCGTAGGCTTGGTCCGGGAGATTGATATCGTCGCTGTAGCACCCGCAACCGGTTATGAGACGCGCGTCCTCCTTGCGGCGTACCGCGTCTCCGATCCTTGCTTGCATTGCGGTCTTGGCCAAACTCGGCGGGCGGGAGCAAAGCCTATATTCTCACGCCGGCAAAGGCGCCGCTAGTCGTCTGCAACGGGGCGGTCGGTGGTTGTGTGATTTAGAGCTTCACGCCACTTATGTTTCTCATGCGGTGAGTGCTGAGGCCGGGTTGCCTCGTGCTTGCCCGCGTGGAAGTTGCGGGCAGAGTGGGCAACCCTCGGCTCCTCACTGACATGATGGCCGGCCGGAAGCCTCTTCTCAGTTTTTGATACGGCGTTCTCGGTCAACAGTGCGACCTTTTCGGTCTTCCGCGAGGTCTTCTCGGTTTTCTGCGCAACCTTCGACGAGACCGTCTTCGTGACTCGCTGGGCGATTTTTTTAGCCACAGTCACAGCCTGCGCGTGCGTCGGTGGGATTGTTTCCGATGGCACTTGCACCGGTTCGAGCGCCGGCTCCACAAGGGCCTGTTCCCTTTGGGCCTGCTCCAAGTCGGCGAAAGCCGGCAAGTTCCGACAAGGCAGCGGCTTCGCGAATGTCAGTTGCGAATCAGCCAACGGCGACGTTCGCCACGCTTCTGCGGAACGGCCGGTGACGCGCAACACATAGGTTTTGGTTTCTTGCGGCAGCGCACGGCGGTGATCGAGCCAATCGGCAACGCGATGCGGGCCGGCATTGTAGGCGGCAGCGACGAATCCGAGATTGCCGAATTGCTGGCGCAGTGTACGGAGCAAGCGTGCCGAGGCGGGGAGCGCCTGATTCGGATCGAACGGATCGCGCAGACCAACCTCGACCGCCACCTCCGGCATGAACTGTGCAATGCCCAACGCACCCGCCCGGCTCACGGAGTGGAGTTGCAGCTCGCTCTCCTGCCAGATCAGATTGGCAAAGAACGGCACCGGCAGATCGTTGTCTTCGGCGGACGTATAGAGCGTATTGCAGAGATCGCCTACCGAATGGCCGGCGTGTCGCTTGGCATCCAAATCCGCGTTCGCTGGGGCAGGCGATTGCGGCTCGGCTGCCTCTTCTCCCTGATGATGCGGTTCGTCGGATGGTTCGACGGGCACAGCCAAAGCGAACTCGCCGTTGGAGCTGCCGATCGAGATGTTGTTTTCGAGTGACGACGCCAACGATTTCTCAGGTGTGTCTGAGACGGAGCCCTGATATTTTGTGGCGGCGTCCACCGTGGTGAGGCTGAGCAAACAGATCGCAGGCGCAAGCAGAGGCGCAAAATATTGACGCATCCCCGTTCCCCTCAAATGTATGCGTTCGGCGCCTCGCGACGCCGCGCATTGATGGATTGAGAGATTTCCCCTCGACTAAGAGTGCGGATGCCGACCCAAACGGGCGCTTTTTTGGAAATATTACGGACTCGCTAAGATCGTTCAGGGCGTTTGCTGAGCCAGTCTATGGCGCCGCTGTGGTGTTGAAACTTTGCGGCATCAAGCTGTGGAACCGGCCGTCCGGTCACCTTGCGCATGGCCGTTGAAAGGCGGATATTAGTTACGTTCGAGACCAATTTCCCTTAGGTTTCGCCGCGATTCCTCTTTTGGGGAGGTCCTAATGACGCAAATCGTGAATCAAAGCGCGAAAGTCGCACCCAAGGCGCGCAAGCCCGAAATTAAGGTTGCTTCGACTGAAGCGTCAGTCGTTTACCAACCCGGCTTCGGCAATCATTTCGTCTCCGAGGCGGTTGCCGGGGCATTGCCTGTCGGCCGCAATTCGCCGCAGCGGCCGCCGCTCGGACTTTATGCCGAGCAGATTTCCGGCACATCGTTCACCGCCGCGCGGTCGGAAAACCGGCGCACCTGGACCTACCGCATTCAGCCGTCGGTCGTGCACCGGCCTTATGCGCGCATCGACAACGGCCTGATCCGCAGTGCTCCGTTCAACGAGGCCGAAGCGACGCCGACGCAACTGCGCTGGTCGCCATTTCCGATTCCGCGAAAGCCGACGGATTTTGTCGAGGGCATTGTGACGCTCGGCGGTAACGGCGACGTTGCCACGCAGGTCGGCATAGCGGTGCACGTCTATGCCGCCAACACCTCGATGACCGACCGGATCTTCTACAACGCCGACGGCGAGATGCTGATCGTGCCGCAGCAAGGCCGGGCGCGCTTTGTGACCGAATTGGGCGTCGTCGAAGCCGCTTGCGGCGAGATCGTCATCATGCCGCGTGGGCTGCGTTTCCGGGTCGAACTGCCGGACGGCCCATCGCGCGGCTATATTTGTGAGAACTACGGCCCGATGCTGCGGCTGCCCGAGCTCGGCCCCCTCGGCGCCAACGGACTAGCCAATCCGCGCGACTTCCTTGCGCCGGTTGCGGCGTATGAGGACGTTGCCGGGCCGTTCAAGCTGGTCGCCAAATTCCAGGGCAATCTGTGGGCCGCGGACATGAAACGTTCGCCGCTCAACGTTGTCGCCTGGCACGGCAACTTCGCGCCGTACAAATACGACCTCGCGCGCTTCAACGTGATCGGCAGCGTCAGCTTCGACCACCCCGACCCGTCGATCTTTTCCGTGCTCACGGCACCCTCGGACCTGCCGGGCGCAGCGACCGTCGATTTCGCGATCTTCCCGCCGCGTTGGCTCGTCGGCGAGGATACGTTCCGGCCGCCGTGGTATCACCGCAATGTAATGACCGAGTTCATGGGCCTGCTGTATGGCGAATACGACGCCAAGGCGGAAGGCTTTCTGCCCGGCGGCGCCAGCCTGCACAATTGCATGACCGCGCACGGTCCTGACGCCGAAAGCTGGAGGAAGGCATCGCACGCGGAACTGAAGCCGCAGAAGATCGAGAACACTATGGC
Organism: uncultured Alphaproteobacteria bacterium; assembly: GCA_963831165.1. GTDB lineage: Bacteria > Pseudomonadota > Alphaproteobacteria > Rhizobiales > Xanthobacteraceae > BOG-931. The sequence goes on along the minus strand of CAWHPC010000018.1, from coordinate 20,212 downwards.
GTTCATGTTCGAAAGCCGCTTCGCCATGCGGCTGACGCGTTACGCCGTCGAATCCTCCGAGCTTCAGCACGATTACTTTGAAGGCTGGCAGGGACTGGAGAAACATTTTTCCGAGAATAAGTAAGGAGTCGGCGGCGCGCTCGTCCCACTCGCGGGAAAATCAGGAGCAGATATGAGCAGACTCCCTACGCTTTTTATCCCGCATGGCGGCGGGCCTTGTTTCTTTATGGATTGGGATCCGCCGGACACCTGGGCCCGGATGGCAGAGTATTTGCGGCACGTGCCCGAAGAAGCCGGATCCCGGCCGAAGGCGCTGGTGGTAATTTCCGGCCACTGGGAAGAGGACGTCGTCACCATCCAGAACAATCCGGCGCCGCCGCTGCTCTACGACTATTTCGGCTTCCCGCCGAACACCTATGAGATCAAGTTTCCTGCGCCCGGAGCGCCGGAGGTTTCGGCGCGCGTCGCCGAATTGCTCGGGGCTGCGGGCATACCGTGGAAATATGATCGTGAGCGCGGCTTCGATCATGGTGTGTTCATCCCGCTGAAAGTCGCATTTCCGCACGCCGATATACCGATCGTACAAGTTTCGCTGTTGGCCAGTATGAATCCCGCGGAGCACATCCGCGTTGGCCGCGCGCTCGTGCCGCTTCGCGACGAGGGCGTCCTGATCGTCGGCAGCGGGATGACCTATCATAACATGCGCACATTGATGGCCAGCAAGCGCGGCGGCGCCAACGGCAAACATGCCGACGCCGGATCGCAACGCTTTGACGATTGGCTGGAAGAAGTTTTGACCAAAGCGCCTCCGGAAACCCGCGCCGATGCGCTAAGCGCCTGGGCCAAGGCGCCGTTCGCTCGCGCCGCCCATCCGCGGGAGGAGCACCTGTTGCCGCTTCACGTCGCCGTTGGCGCGGCCGGCAACGACCCGGGACGCCGCACGCTGAAGGATGTCGTGATGGGCGCGGTGGAGTCGGCGTTTCGCTTCGGCTAAGCTCACCAACAGGCAATGCAGTTCGGGGTCAGACGATGCAAAGGCGCATCATCCGAACAGCTTCGGGCGCGCTCGCGTTTGGCCTCATTCTCGCATCGGCGGCCGTCGGCGAGGAGCTGAACTACCCGACGCACCCGGTCCGAATGATCGCCGCCTCTGCGGCGGGAGGAAATCCCGACATTATAGCGCGCCTTCTCGCCAACCGGCTGAGCGAGGTGTTCAAGAGTCCTTTTATCGTCGAAGACGTGCCTGGTGTCGGCGGCGTCATCGCCGCCAAACGGGTCGCCGCGGCAAATCCGGACGGCTACACCCTCATGCTCAACGATTCAGGCGCGCTGGCCATCAGCATCGTGACCAATCCTGATGCGGACTATCGGCTTGAGGATTTCACGCCGATCACCGCACTCGCCAGCCTACCGACCGTTCTAGTCATCAAGCCATCGGTGCCGGCCAACACGCTTTCGCAGTTTGTCGCGCTTGCCAAATCCAAACCCGGCGCGATGAGTTTTGGATCCGCCGGCGCCGGCTCGATCCATCAGCTAACGATGGTGATGTTCGAACAGCGAGCCGGTATCGAACTGCTGCATGTGCCCTATCGTGGCGGAACCGGTCTGGTGAATGCACTCTTGACCGGAGAAGTCGATTCCGGGTGGTCCGGCATTGGCAACGTTCTCGCCTTGATCAGAACCGGCAAATTGCGGGCGCTTTGCCTCAGCGTCTTGCAGCGCGATCCGTCGCTGCCTGAGGTGCCGACCTGCGACGAGCTCGGCTACAACGGTTTCGACATCGCGACCATGCTCGGCTTGCAATCGTCCGCCGGTTTGCCGCAGCCGATTGTTGCGCGTCTGCAATCTGCGGTCGCCAAGATACTGCGCGAACCAGAGATGACAGAACGCCTGGTGACGCTTGGCATTCATCTGCAGGAAAACGGCACCGCATCCTATGCCCAATTCATGAAGGACGATCTCGAACGCTACACCAGGGTCGTCAATGCCGTCCGCCTGCGAGCCAAATAGCTGCGCGATTGTGACGGGCGGAGCGGCCGATATTTCGCTGCGTCATGCTGATCAAGTCCGCAAAATGAAAAAGCCGCCGCCGAGGTTGACCCGGCGGCGGCTCCGAGCGAGCCAAACCTGGTCTAGGCCGCTCTCTTGATGCGATCTGGCGCGGCGGGCGCTTCGGTGCCGCCGTCGGCTGGGATCCGGCTCCGCAGTGCGCCGATTTCCTGCTGCAAGCGTGAGACGTCCTTGCGGGCGGTCTCAAGTGCGCCTTCGGCCATCGAGCGCTCGAGCTGCTCGCGCTGGAGCTGGGCGCTAAGGCTCTCGACTTGCATCTCGTAGGCGCCGCGCGATGCTGTGATCTGCTCTTCGAGCAGTTCCACGAGGGTGCCTTTCTCCCTGATGCTCTCCTGGGCGCCCTGGTAGATGCGTTCGCGTGACGTCGCCGCCTGGATCAGCTTGTGCGCCTCCTCAGCGAGCAGCGTGCGAGCTTGCTCGAGATCCCTGATTTGCAGTTCCCGCTCGGCGAGCAACGCCTCGGCCGAGCTGAGCCGCTCCGCCAAGGTATCGTTTGTGGTGATGGCATCGGCGACGCGCCGGTCAAAGGTGCGCATTTCCTCGGCGCGGGCCACCAGCGCCCGGCGAGCTTCTTCGAGCAGGTTTTCCGTCAGGGTCCAGCGGGCTTGCACGGCCTCGAGACGGGAGTTCAGCAGATTGGTTTCTTCGCGGTGCGCGTGGTTGGCCTCGTCTAGGGCCGCGGCAAGCCGGGCACGATCCGCCTGTACTTCGGCCAGATTGATTTCCGTGGCTTTCAGCCGCGCCTGGGTCGAAGCGACTGCTTTATCGGCTTCGCTCAGGCGGCGTGTGGTCCGCGCCAGTTCGCCGAAGGTTTTTTCCAGCGCGGCTTGGCTGGTAGCCCGCTCTTCCTTCAACTGCCGCGCTGCTTGCTGCGCCGCACGGGCGTCGCCCTCAAGCTGGACAATTTGCTGGTCAGCGGCGACGACGCGCTCACTGAGCCGGAGATTTTCGTCGCGCGTCAGCCGCAGGTCCGATGCCTGCTGCTGCGTCACGCCCTGTAACTCAGCAAGATGGGCGCGATGCACAGCCAGCTCGGCAAGCTGCTCGGTTTTGGTCCGCTCCAGTCCCGCGATGGTTTGCTTGGCCAGCGTAGTGATTTCCTGCAAGCGGGTGCATTCGATCCTGAACTTCGTCGCCTTTTTCTCAACTGCGCTGAGATCGTCGCGAAGCTTGTTGCAGACCTCGCGCGTGGTGTTGAGTGCGCGTTGCAGGATAAGCTTTTCGCTCTTGGTCTCTTCATAACCGCGCAGCGTGTTGCAGACCGGGTCGACCAGCTTGGCGATCGAGACCTTGATGCTCTCGAGTTCGCCGATCTTGTGCTCGGCATCCATCAGGAGATTGCGGACTGCCTCGTTGTCCTGGCCCAGCTGGGTGGCGATCGGAAAGAACAGCTCGTTGTCGAGCTCGATTTCGGGCTCACTTGGCGCGGTGTCGACGGTTTTGACCGGGGTCATTGGGGTCGGCTCAAGCTGCGCGCCGGGCTCTAGTTGCGCGGCTGGCGGCATCTGCCCCGGGGGCGGCATCTGCACGGCGGGCGGCTCGACGGCAGGCGGTACCTGGAAGATCGGCGGCTGGTGTGCAGCGGGTGGCGGCTGCGCGGTCGAGGGCTTGCCGCTTCCAGCCTCGGATCTGCGGCCGAGTAAGGTCACAAATTTGCTCATGAATTAGCTCCCCTGCACCGATGCGCCCGGCGGAGGCGACGCTTGAATCACTAAGTTTCTAGGAGGTTAAATAATTGATTTAGAAAGGTTAACGGAGCGTTAATCAGCTGCGGCGCAAGGGTTTTCCCGGGTGCTATCGCGCCACTTCGCTACTGCGGTCGGTGCCAAGCCCGCGCATGAAACTCTCGCGGATCAGCACCGGATCGCGCATCGGCGGGCCCTTGCCTGGCTGATCGTCGATTTTTGCTGCTATGAGCCGCGGTCCGCCATTCTCGAAACGGCGGCCGACGAGAGCGTCGAAATGGGCCTCATCGTGCGCCCATTCGCTCTGCACAATGCCGGCGCCGCGGGCCACCGCCACGATGTCGGTTGCGCCGCTGGTCGCCGCCGCCTGCTTGCCGGTGATTTGGTACATACCGTTATCCCAGATGATGATCGTGAGATTGGGCGGCCGCAGATTGCCTATGGTGGTGAGACAGCCGAGCGCCATCAGGATCGAGCCGTCGCCTTCCAGCGCGATCACCCCGCGCGCCGGCTGCGCCAGCGCCACGCCAAGCGCAATCGGGCAGGCGAGCCCCATACTGCCGAGCATGTAGAAATTCTGCGGTCGATGGCCGGCGGCAATGAGATCGAAATTGGTGTTGCCAAGGCCGGCGACGACCGCCTCCTCATGCTTGAGCCGCTGCACCAGCCGCTGTGTCAGCACGGTGCGGTTCAGCGTTTTTGCCGAAGCTCTCTCGTTGTTCACGGCCGCGTACCGGTTCTGTCTCGCTAGAGCAGTTGCCCTTGCGCGGCGGGATTGCCGCCACTCAAGAGCGGTGAGAGGATGAACACGACCGGCGCCCGCGTTGTGAACGCCTGCTTGATCGATCTATCGAGGATGAAGTGGAGCGTCGATAAATCGGTCAGCGTGTGATGCATGATGCCGAGCGCATCGAGTGTCGGCCGCATCGTGCGCGCGACCAGCGTCTGGCCGATATTGAATTCGCCCAAAATGCCGCGTTCCGACACGATGAGGATCGCCGGAATCTGATAGGGCACAACCAGAGAGCCCAGCGCGTTGGCGATGAGGGCAAAGCCGCTCGTCTGCATAATCGCCGCGGCGCGCAGCCCCGCCATATACGCGCCCGTCGTCGCGCCGACCGCTTCGTCCTCTCGTGTAGCTCCGACGCAAACAAGATCGCGGTCCGCCGCGGCGCCGGCGAGGAGCGGCGTCAGGATGTTGTCCGGCACATAGGCGACAAAGCGGACGCCGTTCTCCTTCAAGGCGGCAAGGATGATCTCGGACCAAGTCATGGCGTTCCCGGAGAGGCGAGCAGATAGCGGCGTTTAAAGCGGGTCCAATATCCGCCAGTCGTAATGGACCCGGCAACCTAAAAGCGCGCCATAGTAGGCCGGCTCCGGCGTTTCTGGGGTAAGCCTGCGACCTGGGGCAGGGTAGCGTTGCGGACCAAAGCCCGGTATTGGAAGGCACGGGATATTCCGCCACCACGGTCACCGAGAATGCTCGGACTTTTTACCAGCCCGCGCAAAGCGCTCGTCATAGCGCACGACCTCCTTATGACCGCTGTGGCGGTGCTGGCGAGCTTCTATATCCGCTTCGAGGCTGCCGGCCTGATGGTACGGCTCGACTGGCTATACGTGTTCCTGCCCTGCTTCGTCGTTTATGCCGGAATCGTCTATTTCTTCTTCCATCTCTATGAATCGAAGTGGCGCTTTGCGTCACTGCCCGATTTGATGAACATTTTTCGCGCCGCGACGGTGCTGGCGGTGTCGTTGTTGGTGCTCGATTACGTGTTGGTCGCGCCCAACGTGTTCGGGCAGTTTTTCTTCGGCAAAATCACCATCGCGCTCTATTGGCTGCTGCAGATGGTGTTCCTCGGCGCTGGACGGATCGGCTATCGTTATTTCCGCTATACCCGCACCAGGCATCATGCTCGCTCGCCGGAGTCGAATCCGACCTTGGTGCTGGGACGCGCCGCAGACGCCGAAGTGCTACTCCGGGCGATCGAAAGCGGCGCCGTCAAGAAAATCTGGCCGGTCGGTATCCTGTCGCCGTCGCTGGCTGACCGCGGACAGGCCATCCGCGGCATCCCCGTTCTCGGTAACTTCGACGCGCTCGATGCGGTCGTCAACGATCTCGGGCAGCGCGACAAGACGATTACCCGGGTGATCTTCACGCCATCGGCGCTCGATCCAGACGCCAAGCCGGAAGCGACCTTGATGCATGCGCGCCGCCTGGGTCTGACCGTGGTCAGACTGCCCTCGCTCGACGATGCCGGCGAGGTGCCGCGGCTGGCGCCGGTCAATGTCGAGGACCTTCTGCTGCGGCCGACGGTCAAGATCGACTACGCGCGGCTGGAGAGCTTTCTCAAGGGCCGGTCGATCGTGGTGACAGGAGGCGGCGGCTCGATTGGCGCGGAGATCTGCGACCGCGTGGTCACCTTCGGCGCAGCGCGTGTGCTGATCATCGAGAATTCCGAACCGGCGCTGCACGCGGTTCTCGAAATTCTCGCGACCAAACAATCGAAACCTGAAATCACTGGACGCATCGCCGACGTTCGCGATCGTGCGCGGCTGTATCGGTTGATGGGCGACTTCAAACCGGACATCGTGTTTCACGCCGCCGCGCTCAAGCATGTGCCGCTGCTCGAGCAGAACTGGGAGGAGGGGGTCAAGACCAACGTCTTCGGTTCGGTCAACGTCGCCGATGCGGCGGCTGCGTCCGGCGCCGCGGCGATGGTGATGATCTCGACCGATAAAGCCATCGAGCCGGTGTCGGTACTCGGCGCCACCAAGCGCTTTGCCGAGATGTATTGCCAGGCGCTCGACGCCGATCTGACGCGCCGCACTTCGCCGGGACGGCCATCGATGCGGTTGATTGCCGTCCGCTTCGGCAACGTGCTCGCCTCCAACGGCTCTGTGGTTCCGAAATTCAAGGCGCAGATCGATGCCGGCGGCCCGGTGACGGTCACGCACCCCGACATGGTGCGCTATTTCATGACCATCCGCGAAGCCTGCGACCTCGTCGTCACCGCCGCGAGCCACGCACTTGGGCCGACGCGCTCCGACGTATCGGTCTATGTGCTCAACATGGGTCAGCCGGTGAAGATCGTGGACCTCGCCGAGCGCATGATCCGGCTCGCCGGCCTCGAGCCCGGCCGCGACGTCGATATCGTTTTTACCGGCACCCGCCCGGGCGAGCGGATGCAGGAAGTCCTCTTTGCCCAAGGCGAGCCGACGGTGGAAATCGGGGTCGTCGGCGTCGTCGCCGCCCGTCCCGCTCAGCCTTCGATCGAAGTGATGCGCGGCTGGCTTGCGATGCTGGAACAGGGCTTGCAGCGTGAAGAGCGCGAAGCCATCTACCGAGTGTTGCGTGACGCGGTACCCGATTTCCAGGGCGCCGCGGCTTAAACGCCAAGCGGCCATCCAGCGCATAAGACGGGGACCGGACAACCGAAAAATTTCTTCCGCGCTCGATCTGTTTCGTGGCTTTTCTTTGTCACGTTAACAACGCTCCGCGTTTACCAGTCTCGTTAACTCCACCCCGCGCTTGCGCCGCGCTAGGATTGCCAGCTGAGCCCGAGCGGGCGAATGCGGGATGTTTCGTCAGCATGTCACACAACCTGCGTAGGAAATCGCGCGGTGCGTGACCGAATCGCCGTGAGCTTGAAACGGAGGCCTTCGTGCGCGTGACCATGATCGGCGCCGGCTACGTCGGCCTCGTATCAGGCGCTTGCCTGGCCGACTTCGGTCATCATGTGATTTGCATCGACAGAGATGCGAGCCGCATCGGTGCGCTCAAGCGCGGCGAGATTCCAATCTTCGAGCCCGGCCTGTCCGATCTTGTTGCCAACAATGTCCGCCAGGGCCGGCTTGAATTCGCGGTAGATTTGGCGCCGGTGGCGAATGCCGAAGCGGTTTTCATCGCTGTCGGCACGCCGTCGCGCCGCGGCGACGGTCATGCCGATCTGAGCTTTGTCTACGAAGCCGTGCGCGAAATCGCACCGCTTCTGTCCGACACCGCCGTGGTCGTGACCAAATCAACCGTGCCGGTCGGCACCGGCGATGAGATCGAGCGCATCCTTCGCGAAAAACGTCCCGAGGTTGAGCTGCAGGTCGTGTCGAATCCGGAATTTCTGCGCGAAGGCGCGGCGATTCAGGACTTCAAGCATCCCGATCGCATCGTGGTCGGCACCGACGATCCGCAGGCACGCGCGCTGTTGGCCGAAATCTACCGGCCACTTTATCTCAATGCCGCGCCGATCCTCTATGTCGGTCGGCGCACGGCTGAGCTGATCAAATACGCCTCGAACGCGTTCCTCGCGACCAAGATCACCTTCATCAATGAGATCGCCGATCTGTGCGAAAGCATCGGTGCCGATGTGCAGGACGTAGCGCGCGGCATGGGCCTCGACAACCGCATCGGCGGGAAGTTTTTGCACGCCGGCCCGGGCTTTGGCGGCTCGTGCTTTCCGAAGGACACCACGGCGCTGCTCAAAACCGCCCACGATCATGGCGCGCAGTTGCGCATCGTCGAAACCGTCTCCGCGGTTAACGAGCAGCGCAAGCGCGCAATGGCGCGCAAGGTGATCGCTGCGCTTGACGGCCCGATCCGCGGCAAAACGATTGCCATCCTCGGGCTGACCTTCAAGCCGAATACTGACGACACCCGTGACTTGCCGGCAATTCCCCTGATTACGGCGTTGCAGGATATGGGTGCGCGCGTGCGGGCATACGATCCCGCCGGCATGGCGCAGGCTCGACAGCAGTTACCCTACATTACCTACTGCGAGGACGCCTATGCGGCCGCCGACGGGGCCGAAGCGCTGGTGATCGCGACCGAGTGGGAGCAATTCCGCGCGCTTGACCTCAAGCGGCTGCGGCGGATCATGACGCGGCCGGCAATTGTCGATTTGCGCAATGTCTATCGCGCCGAGGAAATGAAGCGGGCAAGATTCCGCTATGTCGGCGTCGGTAGCGCCGATCTGGAGATCGGAAAGCGCACCAGGGAAGGCCGTTCGCGCCCGACGCCGATTACGAGAGCACCATCTCTTCAGGTTGAATCGGCAGACGCTCTTTGATTTCGGCGGAGCGTGATCGGTTGACGCCGCCTTTGGCTTCTCCGGCAATGATCGACCTGAAATAGTCGATGGTGCGTTGAAGGCCTTCGCGCAGTTCGACCTTCGGGGTCCAGTTCAATTTCTGACGCGCCAGCGAGATATCGGGCTGCCGTTGCTTTGGATCGTCGGCCGGTAGCGGCTTGAACACCAGCCGCGAGCGCGAACCGGTCATGGCGATGACGAGCTCGGCAAGATCGCGAACGCTCACCTCGCCGGGATTGCCGAGGTTGACCGGGCCGAGAAAGCCGTCCTCGGTCGACATCAGCCGCACAATCCCTTCAACCAGATCGTCGACATAGCCGAACGAGCGGGTCTGCGAGCCGTCGCCGTAAATGGTGATTGGCTCGCCGCGCAGCGCCTGCATGATGAAATTCGAAACCACGCGGCCGTCGTCGGGATGCATGTGCGGCCCGTAGGTGTTGAAAATGCGCGCCACCTTGATGGGCACGCCGTGCTGGCGATGGTAGTCGAAGAACAAAGTCTCGGCGGCGCGCTTGCCTTCATCGTAGCAGGCGCGCGGTCCCAGCGGATTGACGTGGCCCCAATAAGATTCCGGCTGCGGATGGACGTGCGGATCGCCGTAGACCTCGCTGGTCGAGGCCTGAAAGATCTTGGCCTTGATGCGCTTGGCGAGGCCCAGCATGTTGATCGCGCCGTGCACGCTGGTCTTAAGCGTCTGCACTGGGTCGAATTGGTAGTGAACAGGCGAAGCCGGACACGCCAGATTGTAGATTTCGTCGACCTCGACGTAGAGGCTCATCGTGATGTCGTGGCGCATCACCTCAAAGCGCGGATTGGCCAGGAGATGCTCGATGTTCTGCCGCCGGCCGGTATAGTAATTGTCGACGCAAAGAACTTCGTGGCCTTCGGCCAGAAGCCGCTCGCACAGATGTGAGCCGATGAAACCAGAGCCGCCGGTAACCAGCGTCCGAACGCGCGAAAAACTCATTGAATGGGCCTTGTGCCGCGTTGCTAACACGTGCGGTGTATTTTGCGGCAATCTTCTGCTGGCGCGAACTTAAATGCCAGGGAGGGCTGCTTTTTACCTTAACCGCAACATCGAGGAGCGCGGCGCGCCGGCATGCTCGGCCGCCTATTTTTTGCCTTTTGCAAATGCAGCGAGCAGCCAGACTACCAGCAGCGCACCGGCCGTGAACGCGCCGAGATTGCTCAGCCTGCCGGGCACAATGACGGTAACGGCCGCCAGGACGCCGAGGCAGACATTCACCAGGAAGACCCGCGCAACAACGTCAAGAACGGAAAAGCCTCGATCGGTAGCGACCTGGTAAAAGTGCGTGCGGTGCGCCTGCCAGATCCGTTCGTGGCCGGCGAGGCGGCGGATCAAAGTGATTGTGGCGTCGGCGAGATAATATAACGGCAGCAACAAAGCTGCGGCGAGCCTGCCGTTGCCGGCGAGAAGGACGAGGAGCCAGCCGAGCACGAGGCCAATTGGCAAACTGCCGACGTCGCCAAGGAAAAGCTTGGCGACCGGCCGGTTGAAAAACGCGAATCCGATCATGGCGCCGCCAAGCGCCAGCGCCACGATAACGTCAGCAAGCGGCAGCGCGCCCAAATATCCGAGCGCGACCAGGGCCGCGGCGATCGGCACTACTTCAGCGACGGTCATCCAATCGATGCCGTCCATGAAATTCACCAGATTGACGAACCACAATCCGGCCAGGAACAACACGACGCGTTCAAGCCACCACGGCAGAACGGGCAGGGGGCGCAGCTCATCCGGCAGCGCATAGATCACCGCGGCGATAGCGAGCGCCTGCAACAAGAGGCGCGGAATGATCGCAAGCGGGCGGATGTCGTCGGCGGCGCCGACGCCTGCGATCAGCACAATGGCGGCCAGCACTGTCGCCGGCGGGGGTGCGATCGACGTGCCGAGGCCAAATATGCCAAGACCGGTCGCGGCGATGGTTGCGGCAATGACGGCAATGCCGCCGCCTTGCGGCGTCGGCTCATAATGCGAGGAACGGGCATTGGGTCTTGCCAATGCGTAGCGCCGCAACGCGGGGCGCAACAGCACAATCAGGCCGGCGCACAACACCGCGGAAAAGGCCGCCGTCGCAAGGTCGCGAACGGCCCACATCGCGGTCATGAGCTAGTCGGCTCCCTGGCCGATCATGCCTCGCGTTACCAACAGATCGACCACGCGATTTGCGAGATCCTCCGGCCCGGCGCTCGCAGTGTCCAGCACCAGATCGGCGTGCTCGGGCGGCTCGTAGGGCGAGTCGATGCCGGTGAAGGAGGGCAGTGCGCCGCTGCGGGCTTTGGCGTAAAGCCCCTTGGGATCGCGCGCTTCGCAGAGCGCAAGCGGCGTGGAAACGAAGACCTCGATAAATTCGCCGGGTTCGAGGATTTGCCGGATCGCCGCCCGCTCAGCGCGGAACGGCGAGATGAACGAGCACAGCACGATCAGCCCGGCGTCGACGAACAGCTTGGCAACCTCGCCAACGCGCCGAATGTTCTCCACGCGATCCGCATCGGTGAAGCCGATGTCCTTGTTCAATCCGTGGCGAACGTTGTCGCCGTCGAGCATGTAGGTGTGCCGCTTGCGCTCGGCGAGCTTGGCTTCGACGATATTGGCAATGGTCGATTTGCCGGCCCCGGAAAGCCCGGTGAACCACAGCACGCAGGGCCGCTGCGCCTTGAGCGCGGAGCGCTTGCCCTTCGCCACCACCAGCGCCTGCTGCCTGACGTTCATTCCGCGGCGCAGTGCGAAGTCCACTGTACCGGCCGCGACCGTGGCGTTGCTGTAGCGGTCGATCAGGACGAAGCAGCCGGTTTGCGGAATTTCGGTGAAGGTATCGAGCGCAACGGGAACAGCCGTAGCGATGTCGCAAATACCGATCTCGTTAAGCGCCAACGTATGAGCCGGCTCGCGGCGCAGCGTCTCGATGTCAACGCGGTGTTTGACGCCGGTCACGCTTGCCGAAACCGAGCGAACGCCGACCTTGAGCATATATTCGCGGCCGGGCAGCAGCGGCTGCTCGCTCATCCAGATCAAGTGCGCCTCGAACTGATCGGTGACTTGCGGCCGACGGTCCGGTGCGATCAGCGTGTCGCCCCGCGCTACGTCGATATGGCGGTCGAGTCCGACGGCGACCGACTCGCCTGAGCTGGCCCGGTCACGGTCCTCGCCGGCGACGACGATGCGGTCGATTTTGCCGCTGACGCCAGAAGGCGCCACCTGCACGGGATCGCCCCGGCGCAATGTGCCGCCGGCGATGATGCCGGCGTAAAGCCGGCTGTCGCGATCAGGCCGCAGCACGTTTTGCACCAGCACGCGAAGCGGCGTTGCCGAATGATCGGCTTCGACGTCGATCGTTTCCAGATGTCCGAGCAGGCTCGGTCCATCATACCAGGGCGTGTTCGTGCCTGCCGCGGAGACGTTATCGCCGTTGAGCGCCGATAACGGAATCGGAACCAGCGAGGCGAAATTAAGCGGTTTGGCAAAATCGCGGAAACCTTCGACGATGCGGTCGTAAACCGTACGGTCCCAGTTGACGAGGTCGAGTTTGTTCACCGCCAGCACAAAGTGGCGTACGCCCACCATGTGCGCGATCATCGCGTGCCGGCGCGTCTGCGGCAGCAGGCCCCGCCGCGCATCGACCAGAATAATGGCGAGATCGGCGTTGGAGGCGCCGCTTGCGGTGTTGCGCGTGTAGCTTTCGTGGCCCGGCGTATCAGCGACGATGAAGGCACGGCGCGGCGACGAAAAATAGCGGTGGGCGACGTCGATGGTGATGCCCTGTTCGCGCTCATCCTCCAAACCATCGACCAGTAGGGCAAAATCGATCGCCTGACCGCTGTTGCCGAAGCGTGCGGAATCCCGCGTCAGCGCCGCGAGTTCATCGTCGGCGACCGAGCCGGTCTCATGCAGCAGGCGGCCGATTAGCGTTGACTTGCCGTCGTCGACCGAGCCGCCCATGAAGAAGCGGAGCAGGCTTTTCTGTCGAAGCGGCGTCGCCCCGTGCATCAAAAGTACCCCTCCTTCTTCTTTCGTTCCATCGACGCCGTGCTGTCATGATCGATCAGCCGGCCTTGCCGTTCCGAAAAGCGGCTGCTGCGTAACTCGGCGATAATGTCCTCGACGGTGCCGGCTTCGGATTCGATGCCGCCTGACAAGGGGTAGCAACCGAGTGTCCGGAAGCGGATGCGCCGCAACTGCGGCTGTTCACCCGGCTCCAACGGCAATCTGTCGTCATCGACCATGATCCAGGTGCCGTTACGTTCCACCACCGGCCGCTCGGCCGCAAAATAAAGCGGCACCACCGGAATGTTTTCCGCTGCGATGTATTCCCAGACGTCGAGCTCGGTCCAGTCGGACAGCGGAAACACCCGCATGCTCTCGCCGGGGCCGAGGCGGGTATTGAAAACGTTCCAGAGTTCCGGACGCTGCGCGCGCGGGTTCCAGCCGTGACCGGCAGAGCGCAGCGAGAACACCCGCTCCTTGGCGCGGCTCTTTTCTTCGTCGCGGCGCGCGCCGCCGATCGCGGCATCGATGCCATAACGATCAAGCGCCTGCTTAAGCGCCAGCGTCTTCATGACATGGGTGTGGAGCGCCGAGCCGGAGGTGATGGGGCTCACGCCTTCCTTGAGACCATCCTCATTGATGTGGACGATCAGGTCGAGCCCGAGCCGCGCGGCGGTGGCGTCGCGGAACGCGATCATGTCGCGGAACTTCCAGGTCGTATCGACGTGGAGGAGTGAAAACGGCATCGGGCACGGGCTGAACGCCTTGATCGCCAGATGCAGCAAGACGCTCGAATCCTTGCCGATCGAATAAAGAATGGTCGGACGCTCAAACTCCGCCGCCGCTTCGCGCAAAATGTAGATCGACTCGGCTTCCAGCCGCGCCAGATGCGCGCTGAGGGCGCTACGGGAACGCCCGGTATCGTCTGGTCCTCGGTTGCTGTTTGCGGCACGGAATGGCTCATGGTTTTTGTCGTTTGGGCTGCGTTTCAGCCACGGGGCGGAGTGAGTACGATCACATCCAGTTATTCCCTTTGCGACGGCAAAACAATGTGATGGGTGTCACCCTTACGGCGCATTGGGTTCCGAATTAGCGTAGGTGTGTATCTGTATGTTCGCCCATCATAGTCGGCTTTGTTCGACGCCCTAACCCTGGCCTTAACGGTCTCCCTAAAACATAATTGGGTTCGTTCTGCCAAACCGCAACTAATGGTACGCATCCTATAAATTATGATTGATAATCTCGGATCAGGTAAACCGAGCGAACGACGGCTACTACGACAACCCACGGGAAACGGCCTCCGCCGCTTCGGACGAAGGCATGAACAGTCTGAGCGGACGGTTCGGAAACGGCGCGAATCCAAAGTGGCGGTAGAAGGCGGCCGCCTTTTCATCCGTCGCGTCGACCACGATGGCGAAAACTGCGAGCGAGCGAGCGGCCCCGATGACCCTTCGAACTGCGTCGGCGAGCAGAAGACCGCCGACGCCTTCACCGCGAACTTTCTGATCACGCGCAAGCCGCCCAATAAGAGCTGCCGGAATGGCGTCATAGCGGGGGAGACGTTTTGCGTGTTCGGGCGGCAGATCGGCGATCGTGAGGGTGAAGGAACTCAAGCTGTAGAAACCGACGATCCGGTGTTGATCGTCAAGGGCGACGAAGACACGCGCCACGTTGCGTTTCTCATCCTGCCCAGCGCGCAAACGGAACCAATCATCGAGCGCGGCGACACCGCAAGAAAACGCCGCGCGGTCATGCTTGCCGAGCGGTTCGATCGCTTTGATCACGCGTGATCAGCCGAAGAGGTGACGATGACGCTTCAAAGCCTCGATAAGACGCGGGGATGGATCAGGGTTCCGGCCGACCGCCGCAAGAAAGGCGTCGCGATCCGCGCCCGATAGGACCATGCGCTGATACTCGTCGAGAAGTCGGCGCGCACCTTCATAGGCAAGATCGCCGGCGGCAAGCCCGGTGACCGACATGGCCTGCTGGATCACCTTCTTTGCCGATGGCGCTAGGCGCAATTCGAGTCGTTGCGTTTTGTATTCCCGCTTGGACGATGCTGGCTTCTTATGCGCGGACGGCATGATCTCTCTCCGGACAGGCTTGTACGGCAATTCGCCGTGCCTCGCAAGATCAATGCGCACGCGGCCATAGACCGCGTTCTTCGGATTTCGGGACCGATGCTGTACTAGCGTCAGTGAAGTTAGTCGCCGTGGCGACCAACTAGGCCCCGAAACTCTCGACCGCATCACCGGCACATCACTCGATACCAAGCGCGGCATTGCGAAGCTGGCCAAGGCATCAGAACCGCGGCAGCGATTCGGGGTGCAGACTTCAGCGGGACCTAAAAATCATAGCGCGCGCTTTGCGAACGAAAGCGCCTCCGGGATCGTCTTGAACGAGACGCTGCCCGACTTCATCGCAAGCTTGAGCCCCTCTTCGGTTCTTCAGGTCGATCGTTCCCAGAGATTTAGGCACCGCATATGCGGCGTCCTTGAACCAGATGATGTTCCATGTTCCCATCGTGTCGATGAATTTCGGCGGGGCGTTCTCGCGCGCAGCCGCTTCTTCGCGCAGCGCGTGCAGTTTGGCGTCCGCGGCGGACGGGAATACGGCGGCACCGGACGCAAGCGCCCTGGCGCGATCTTTGTCATCCGTCAGATCGACCGGACCGAGCGACTTCGGCAGCAAATATGCCTCATTGCGAAACCGGACGATGTTCCAGTTGTTAGTCGCCTCGACGAGTTGCGGCGGCGAGGAGATCCCGCGGCTTCCTCTCTTATAGCGTGCGCTTTTGCCTCGGCGACCGATGCAAATGCTGCTCCGCCGCTCGCCAATACACGGCTGCGATCGGCTTCGACTTCAAAGTTTGCCGGGCCGAGAGACTTCGGCACGGCGTATGCCGTGTCCCGGAACCAAATGATGTTCCACTCGTCCGTCGATGCAACGAGTTGCGGACTGGACGGCGCCTCACTCATCCGACCCACTCCCCAAGCCACTTTATATTATCAAGTCACCCGCTCGCAGGCAGTCTGTCTGCCGCAATCGCGGTTGAGAATACTGTTGAGACCCGAGCGGGTCTATACGGCGCCGATGTCTCAGTTGGGTCGAAGGGCGACATGGTGGCTCTAATGTTTGATGTCTGCATCGCACTCAGAAGCCGACATCCGCACGCCCAACCATGACACCGAAAAGGCATGTCATCTGGGGAATGTCGGTCTATGGGGCAGGGCTCGGGGTACTTCCCCTAGCGTCGAGCTTCATGGTCAGCCAGACCAGTGGATTTATTACGGCGGTGGAATAGCCGTTGTCGGGCTTCTCCTGATATTCTTCGGGCGGCGGCAACGTCTTGAAATTGCGGCGGCCAAATCCGGCTCGCGTTTTTTGATGCCGAATTCCGGAGCTTGAGGATGGCAAACACGGGCGCGGCGGCGCGAGGAATGATTCCGCAGGCTCCTCGCAGCGCGACAGCGCTTTGGTTCGATTGGCCATCGCGTTTACGGCATGGGCAGAACGCTGGTTTCCCGACGCCTTCATCTTCGTGGCTATTGCGGTCGTGGTGGTTTCCGCCGGCGCAATGATCAACGGTGCGTCGCCGCTTGTGGTCAGTCAGGCGTTCGGAAACGGATTCTGGAGCCTGATCACCTTCACGATGCAGATGGCTTTCATCGTGATCGGCGGATACGTGGTGGCCACCTCCGCACCGGCGCAGCGACTCATCCGCGGCATTGCCGAGGTGCCCAAAAGCGGTGTCGGAGCGGTCGGGCTCGTCGCTGCGGTCAGCATGGTTGCCTCTCTGCTCAATTGGGGGTTCAGCCTTATCGTCGGCGGATTGTTGGTACGTGCGCTGGCGGAGCGGCGTGAACTGCGCATGGACTACCGCGCGGCGGGGGCGGCCGCGTATCTCGGGCTTGGGGCGACCTGGGCGATGGGCCTGTCTTCGTCCGCGGCGCAGCTTCAGGCCAATCCCGCGAGCGTGCCGAAAGCCTGCTCGCGATCACCGGCGTCATCCCGTTCACCGAAACGATCTTCTGTGGCAGTCGTTCGTGATCACCGCGGTGCTGCTCGTCGATCTCCACCGCCATCGCGATCTTGTCGGCGCCCGGACGCAAAGCCGCCATGACGGCGGAAGCCATGGGGATCGAGATCGTCCACGACGACGCGATCAAGGTGCGCCCGCCGAACGCCCGGCGAATGGCTCGAGCATTCGCCGCTGCTGACCATTCTGCTCGTCGTGCTCGCGATCGGATGGCTCGTCTACGAGTTCTCCGCCAAAGCGCGATCCTCGCGATCTCGAACCTCAATACCTACAATTTCATGTTCGTGATGGTCGGGCTTGTTGTTGCACTGGCGGCCCAGCGCTTCCTCGCCGCCGTCGCCAAGGCGGTGCCGGCTACGGCCGGCGTGCTAATCCAGTTTCCGCTCTATGGCGCGATCGCCACAATCCTGACCCAGGCGAAGAACGGCGCGGGCGTGACACGTATCCGACCAAATCAGTCATGTCTTCGTGAGCATCATCCACGCAGCACCTTATCCGCTGGTGATCGGCGTCTATTCGGCGATTCTCGGATTTTTCGTTCCTTCCGGCGGCGGCAAGTGGTTGCTCGAAGCGCCCTACGTGATGCAGGCCGCCAACGACCTCAAGTGCATCTCGGCTGGGCGGTGCAGATCTACAATGCCGCCGAGGCGCTGCCGAACCTGATCAATCCGTTCTGGATGCTGCCTCTGCTCGGTGTTCTGGGGTTGCGCGCGCGCGACCTCGTCGGCTTCACATTCCTGCAGTTGATCGTGCACCTGCCGCTGGTGCTGTTCCTGCTATGGTTGCTGGCATTCACGCTGCAATATCACCCGCCCGTCGTCCCGTGACGTAGTTCACTGCGCATCGTGGGTGTACCTAGCTCTGATGCACGGCACTAGCTTAATCTCGGCGTCGAAGCTTATGCGTTCGGAGGATCACCATGAAATGGATTATGCTCCCATGCATCATCGCCGCGGTAACGTTAGTGACGCAGTTGCCAATACTCGCTCAACCTCTCCAAAGCAGCGACGTCTCTGCCGGACGGCGGGTCGCGGAGACGATATGCGGCAACTGTCATGAGATTAATCCAATGATATCCCAGAGAGCCAAAATTGGTCCGAGGTTTGAGGACATTGCAAACCTTCCCTCGACTACGGCGATTTCTCTGAAAGCGTCTCTTCGTTCAAACCACAACCGAATGCCCAATTTCATACTGTCCAGTGCTGATACAGATGACGTCATTGCATATATCCTCGGCCTCAAGCGGAAGTAGCACATTGGCGTAGGGTTGCTTCTGATCCTCGGCGGTTCCGGCATACATGTTGTGGAGACTTGTCCATAACTGCTCGTCGGCTTTCGCGTTGCGAAGCTGCAAGGCACACTGCTTCGGCGTCCGGCTAAATGTTCCGAATGGGATGGATTATGCTCGGCGCTTCTGGCGAGCCCCGCGATGCAGGGGGCGAAACCAGAGACACAGCAATTCAGAGGAGCCGACCATGCTGAGGGACGATGGGTATCATGGAGGCCCTCGACGGGTTTCAGGACGCAACGTGCTCGGGGAGCCTCTGGAAATCTGTTCGATCAAACCCATGACAGGGTTCTATCGGGATGGCTGCTGCAACACCGGGCGAGAGGATATTGGTAGTCATACAGTCTGCGTTGTGATGACTTCCGAGTTTCTCGATTTTTCCAAATCGCGCGGCAACGATCTTTCGACGCCAATGCCAGAATTCGGTTTTCCAGGTCTGAGGCCAGGTGACCGTTGGTGCTTATGTGCCCCGCGCTGGCAGGAGGCATTCGAGGCAAACCAAGCACCCCGCGTGGTCTTGCGCGCTACTCATGAGGGTGCGCTGGCTCACTGCCCGCTCGCCAACCTCAAACGATTCGCGGTGGATTTGGCATGAGGCCATTGGGTCAATGCACTGAAAGAAAAAGCCCCGCACGTTGTGGGGCTTGAGCCTTGGCAACTGGTGCAAACCCTGTTAGGCACGGGAGTTGAGCGACAACCCGAGACTGAATGCCTTTTGCCGCGTCGCACCCTCGGTTCGCTTTAGGGCCCGGGCAATGCTCGCCGCAGGCTTCTTCTTTTTTGCCCGTGTCTTCAGTGTGCGGACGTCTGCCGTTGTCCACGCGCGGCGGCGCTTCGAGTTCTTTGCCATCTGATAACCTCCCAATCAGCAAATGCAAAATTAGCGTTGAACCTTCAGATTTTCTGCCGAGGTTTTCCCCTTGTTCGTGACTTCTTCGTATTCGACAGCCTGCCCCTCATTGAAGCCGCTTAAGCCCGCTCTTTCGACAGCCGATATATGGACAAACACGTCCTTGCCGCCGCCTTGCGGCTGAATAAAACCGTACCCCTTTTGGGAATTGAACCACTTCACCGTGCCGCGCGACATTTTCGATCTCCACTCTTGAGATGTTACGATACCCACGAAGGGTCGGACTGGCAACGCGGCGACAGAAGTCTGCCGTCCCGGGCCTGCAATTGAATGCTGCCGTCGCCGACAGCAACGGCAGCGCATCTATTGAGGTCACATCGATGCAACGAAGAGCCTGGCATGGCCCCCCTAGCGAACAATTTCTTTTTTAAAGATCGTTGCGCCTTGCCTGATCAAATGTCTTTTGTCCTGACGTTCCCTTGGAGAGGTTTTGTCTTTGGCATACGGAATAGGGATCGTACCAATTTGGATGAGATCGCCATCTTTGCCTTTAGCGTAACCACGCAGAACTTTCCTCATGACATTCTCCTGTGACACCGCCCCGAACCCGGAGTTGCTGCACATCATCGTGCAGCCCGGAGAGTATGTCCACGACGCTTCGGGAAGCGGCGAGGCGCGATGCTCGACAACGACATGCTGAAGGATATCGCAACAAAACAATGGTGACGCTCGCTGCCAGGCGAGAAGCCGTCGCTCACTCTCTACCGTGGCGGCATGAATAACCATGTAGACTTAGCCGGAACAGTGCGGATTCAGTTGTGAATGCCATGCACCAAACGAACGCTTGGGATTTTCTTGATCCTTAGGGAAGTCGGGAGCCATGTGCCCAACCGTCGATCTGGTGGAGAATCATGAAAGCCAAAGCGGTAGGTCGCGTAGGTATAAATTCGGCTTGTTGAACTCAGTTCGCTCGACGTCCGCTTTGCACCTGATTGTGTTGCAAAACCCGGCTGATTTTTGCAGCTGGGCCGGATTTGAGTATTGGTCAGCTTGTGGCGTTCTCCGCTGAGAGCGTCTAACAACGCTATCGGTACACACGCTTTGCAGACCGGGGGCCACGCGGCACAGGTGACTGCGCCCGATGGCGGCGGGCGGCAAGCGAACTTAACGAGGCGCCGCAGGTTTTGAGCGGTTGC
>CAWHPC010000017.1:0-1996687 GCA_963831165.1 uncultured Alphaproteobacteria bacterium | reverse complement strand
GATGCCGCAGCCCGCAAGCTAATCGAAAGCGTACGCTGGCCGGATGGGCCCGTGTGTTCCCATTGCGGCACTGTGGGCCACGCTTACGCGACGAAAAAGCCCGGCTGGTATCGGTGCGCCGAGAAGGCATGCCGCAAGGATTTCACCGTGACAACCGGGACGGTGATGGAGCGCAGCCATATCCCGCTGCACAAGTGGGTGATGGGCTTCTACCTCATGAACGCCAGCAAGAAGGGCGTGAGCGCCCACCAGCTACATCGCGCGCTCGGCATTCGCTATCAGTCGGCTTGGTTCATGTGCCATCGCATTCGCGAAGCAATGCGCTCTGGCGGGCTTGCGCCGCCGATGGGTGGCGTTGGCAAGACTGTCGAAGTGGACGAGACCTACTTCGGCAAAATCAACAAGGACGAGCTTCTGCCCCGCAAGCCGGGGAAAGGGAAACGCGCTGGCATTCGCCGCTCGGCTTATCGCGCCGTCCTCGCGCTTGTGGAGCGCGGCGGATCAGTGCGCACGTTCCATATTGCGCAGGCCGATCAGAACACGGTGAGCGCGATCATGGCGCAGAATATCAAACGCGAGACGCGCATTCATACCGACGAAAGCAACCTCTACAACGTCACGCCGTGGCGCTTCTACAAGCACGAAACGATCAAACATACGGCCTACGAATACGCACGCGGCGATGTGACCACGAACACGGTGGAAGGCTATTTCTCAATCTTCAAGCGCGGCATGAAAGGCATCTATCAGCACTGCGGCGAGAAGCATTAGCGCGGCCATGAAGCGCAACGTCGCTTCGTGCTCGCTGTATTGATCTTGATCGGATCGCTTTGCCATGGCCGATGATCCAGAGCCGGTAGTAATAAAAGCAATTGCCTATTCCAGCACGCCAGAAGCCATCGAATTTTTCAAATGGCTTGGAATGTGCGTGAGTACGTGGGCATTCATAGACCGTCGCTTATACCAGATTTTTCATCACGCCATCGGGCTCGATCAAAAACAATCTGCCTTTCTCTACTACCGAAATCGCGCGTTTAATCAGCGACTACGTATGGTGGATGATGCCGTAAAAATGGCTTTCTCAAAAGAGGTATTCGATCTGGAATGGCGACCTCTCCGCGATCAAGTTGTAAATCTTTCCCATACACGAAATATCTTTGCTCACCATCCGACTATGCGCGTTGGAACCTCACAAGACAGAAAGCCAATGGACATCTACAGCATCTCTGTTGAACCGTATGAACGGGCACTCAACAATGATTATCCGGGGCTTCGTGGCAAAGCCGCATTGGAAACGGCCGATTTGTATCAGCACAATATTGACGCTGAACAACTGGAATCAACGCTCGGCACTTTCGCTTGGCGAGTGGGCGGCCTGGTTGTCGCGAGGAAAGCCACGGAAGGAAGCTCTTAAAACCCCCTCCGCCAGCATCTGACTCTCACCGTAAGAAATCCCGTCGTCGGCCAAGTAAGCACGCAAATAGCGTGCGCCGGCCTCGACCATCGCGGGCGTAATTTCAATCTCACTCGGAATCGTCGGCCTGTCGGTCATCTACTACCTTTTGTGTGTTGTGGAGTCAAATGGATAACCCCCGCAATTGGGCTGTTAGCACGAGCGCATTAATGCTGCTAGTGCCTTGAAAATAAACAGCTTCTTCATTTTTCAGGCTTGCAATAGGGACGCGAGTCTCGAAACATTCGCGAGGGACGAACGGAGGGCACTTATGGTTTCGAAAGACTTTCACCGCCAGCTCGAAGGCTACGGATTGACCACCGCCAACATCCTTTACCGGCGGCCGGACCACCCTTGGCTGCTGCAGACTTACGTCTGGCAGGACTACGACCTTTGCCCGAAATTTCCCGAGCTGAACAAATTCCTCAATTTCTGGCTGGAGAAGCTCGAAGGCCCGCTCCACTCGGTCACGGTGGCGCACGCGCGCCTGATCAAGCCAGCCGAGATCCGCGCGGTAGACGGCGAGTTCAGGCTGCATTGAAAGACAGACGACAGGCAAAGAGGACAGACACAGACGACAGAGAACAGGCCGCAGCGTTCCTGCGCTCTGTCTGTTGTCCGTCGTCTGTCCCCAGTCATCTGTCCTTGGTCGTCCGTTCCCGATCAGCCGATCCCCACCAGCCGAATGAGCCCATAGCTCATCATGCCAAGCACGATCAGCGAGGCGGTCACCGCGAACGTCACGCGCACGCCGGTGCGCGCCACGGCACGGACGTCGACGCCCAGTCCAAGCGCCGCCATGGCGATGGTCGTCAGGATCGCCGCCGCGCGCGTGATCGGCGGCAGCAAGGTCTGCGGAATTAAGCCGAGCGAGCGCACAATCAGCACGACCAGAAAGCCGACAATAAACCACGGCACGAGTTCTTGGAGCCGCGGCCCGCGCTTCGCCGCAGCAGGACGCGCGGAAGGCGTCCGCAGTTTCCCGGCCAGCAAAGAAAACACCAGTACGACTGGCCCGAGCATCAAGACGCGCACGAGCTTGATAACGGTGCCGACCTGATTGCTCAGTTCGCCGATCGGCAAGGTCGCGGCCAGAACTTGCGGTACCGCGTAGACTGTCAAGCCGGCCAGCACGCCGTATTGCGTCAGCGACAATTGCAGAACGGGAACGAGCAGCGGCAGGCCGAGCACGACCACGACGCCGAGCACGGCGGTGAACGAGATCGAGGATGCGACGTCGTCGCTGTCGGCGCCGATCACCGGCGCGATCGCCGCAATCGCCGAGTTGCCGCAGATCGAATTGCCGCAGGCGATCAGAATGCTCATGCGCTGCGGCAGGCCGAGCGCGCCGCCGATCAGATAGCTGCAGACGATCGCCACGGCGACGATACAGGCGATGCCGACAATCAGGATTGGGCCAAGCGCCAGGATCGTGGCCGCGCTCACGGAAGCGCCAAGCATGACGATCGCGATTTCAAGCAGAAGCTTCGCGGAAAAATCGATGCCCGGCGTCCAGCGCGGCCCTGGCTTCCAGGCGCTGCGGATCGCGACGCCAATCAGAATCGCGAGCACCAGCGCCTCGAGATAGGGCTGACCGACCAGCCCGACTTCAATCGCTTGCAGAAGCAGCGCGACGATCGTGATCGCAACGCACAGCGCAATGCCGGGCAGCCGCCGTTGCAGATAATCGATCAAAGTCATCGGCAACTAGCCCGGCGGTTGGCGATCCGGCGTTATGTTCCGGCAACGATCGGCGCAAGAACGGGTCGGACTGCGTTATCGTGGTGTGTTAGGCGCGGTGCCCGTTATCTCGCCTGCGGGTTCGCCGCTGAGCCAGCGAAAAATGATGCCCCCAAAGACTCCGCCGATCAAAGGAGCAATCCAGAACAGCCAGAGCTGCGTCAGAGCCGCGCCGCCGACGAACAGGGCGGGTCCCGTACTACGCGCCGGATTAACCGAGGTGTTGGTGACCGGGATGCTCACGAGATGGATCAGCGTGAGCGCCAGCCCGATGGCGAGTGGCGCGAACCCCGCCGGCGCCTTGCCATGCGTCGACCCCATGATGATGAACAAAAACATCATCGTCATCACGACTTCAGTTACGAAAGCCGAAAGCAAGCCGTAATGGCCGGGAGAATGCTCACCGTACCCGTTCGTCGCGAAGCCTTTCGCCAGATCGAAACCTGGTGCTCCGCTGGCGATCAGATAGAGCAACGCTGCGGCAACAATCGCGCCGATGAGCTGTGCGATCACATAGGGAATAACCTGACCTGCCGGGAAACGCCCGCCGGCCATGAGCCCTACCGTCACGGCGGGATTGAGATGACATCCCGAGATGTGTCCGATGGCGTAAGCCATGGTTACAACGGTAAGCCCGAAGGCCAGCGCAACGCCGAGAAGGCCAATTCCAACCTGGGGAAAACCCGCCGCAATGACGGCGCTGCCGCATCCACCGAAGGTCAGCCAGAACGTTCCGATCGCCTCCGCGGCATAAGATTTTGCGTTCATTTCCCGGTGCCTCTCTGTGTGCGGAGCGGCTCTTGCCGCTGGCCGCGTTGTCAACTCGACATGCCGACGATAGCGCCAAGGAGGCACGTCGTCAGCGTGCCCAACACGATCGACTTAAAGCCGCACAACCACCTCATCGCGTTTCTCCGGGCACATGCTGGTGGCGATTGCGGCCATCGATTGCAGGTTCTGCATTCCCGATCACGCCCCGGTTTCTCCAGCGCGCAATTGTAGCGGGCGGGGAGAGGCGTACGCCGCCTGAATATTTGTTGCCGGAAGAGCGCAAATCCGCCCTGACGCGGCTCTAATTCCGCCGCCGCGCTTCGATCTGATGTGCGATCGTTTCTGGTGCCGATTGAAAGGCAAAGCTGATGCGAATGTTTGTGAAACTGTTGTTGGCCGCCGCTCTTGGCGCTGGCGCGCTCGGCGCTGCGGGACTTGCACCCGGACTCGCGCCGGCCAAAGCGGCCGACATGCCGATGCCGCAGGCGCAGATGCCGCCGCCCGGCTACGAGGGGCAGCCGCCAATGCAAGAAGGCTACGCTTATCCGCCGGCTCCGGCCGTCTATGGCTATCCACCGCCGCGTATCGGCTACGCGTACCCCGCGCGGCGTTTTGTCGGTCCTTACTGGTACGGACGCGGACCCTACTGGCGCGGCTACGGGTCGCGTTACGGCTACCGCTACGCGCGCTGGCGCCGTTACTACTGAGCGCTGAGCGGGTCGTTGCGCGATTGCCCGCAATGACGACGGCATCGGCCTGACCCTCTCGTCATTGCGAGGAGCGAAGCGACGAAGCAATCCAGGGTGGCGCTCAGAAGCTGGATTGCTTCGCTATCGCTCGCAATGACGAAGATGTTGGCGCCGAAATTTTGTCCCATTTCGTTACAACCCGATCTTCAGGCGGCATTAACGGAAATGCCGCCTTAATGTTGCGCCGTTTTTGCGGTTGTTTGTTCGGACGCGATCTCGCA
The DNA here is from genome assembly GCA_963831165.1 of uncultured Alphaproteobacteria bacterium. Classification (GTDB taxonomy): domain Bacteria; phylum Pseudomonadota; class Alphaproteobacteria; order Rhizobiales; family Xanthobacteraceae; genus BOG-931. The sequence continues at coordinate 1,991,753 of CAWHPC010000017.1, read as the reverse complement.
CCGGGTGGGGTGAGGGCTCGCGCGCTTGACCGGTGCGATGCGCCATAGCGCGGCTCATCGAACGCTCTCCGGACAAGGCAACTTGAACTTGGTGCGGGGGACTTTCGAGGGGAATGACAGACACTTTCGGGTGGCGTGACTCTGTCGCCGAATACGATCGTCAAGTTTTGTCCGGGAACGCGCGCTTGCACCGGCTTGCCGGCGCAGCTTTCCTGTGCATCGGGTTTGCGTGCGCGTGGACCCTCTGGACCAACGTTGGCGGCAGCGGCGGTGATCGAATCGTAGAACAGGAGCCGCTGGCGGAGGCGGCTTCGTCAACGCACACGAAGCTGCCGCCGCGTGCGGTCGCTTATGCCAAGCTGGCGGCTGCGTTGAAGAGTACGCGGCGAGGTGCTGCGTCGCTGATCCTGGCTTCGCTGTTCGATTCTCATCCCTTGGGCTTCCCGCCCGGAACGTTTGCCAGGTTCGCCGCTGTTGAAGATGGCCCACCGGCGTCGGCGAAAGTGCAGGACGGTTCAGCCGCGCCGCGCAACGATCGCGCCGCGTCGGCGGCGCAGCAGCTTGCGCACCGCCGCAACGCACCAATTAATGTCGCGCATCTTGATGTTGCGCGCGCGGGCTCGGATTTCGCCGCCGCGCCCGCTGAAAAGCCGTCGATCTTCGAAAGGCTGTTCGGCAGGCGTTCACCGCCGGCGCTGGCCTATGCGGCGCCGGAGGATGACGGACTGGGCTTGGGGCAGGGCGCCTCGGGCGGCGGCTACGACCGCTACACCGCAGTCTACGATATTTCCGCGCGCACCGTTTACCTGCCCGACGGCAGGCAACTCGAAGCGCATTCCGGCCTCGGCCCGTGGCTCGACGATCCACGCCATACGGACATAAGAATGCGCGGCGCCACGCCGGTCGCGCTCTACGAGCTGCAGCCGCGCGAAAACCTGTTCCACGGCGTGCAGGCGCTCCGCCTCATTCCGCTCGACGAAGCCAAAGTCTTCGGCCGCACGGGGCTCCTCGCCCACACCTACATGCTCGGCGGCAACGGCCAGTCGAACGGCTGCGTGTCGTTCCGCAACTACGACGCCTTCCTGCGCGCCTATCAGAACGGCGAAATCAAACGCCTCGCCGTGGTGTCGCAGCTGGATTGAGCGCGCACAACGCCGTCGCCGTATTTCACGCGTCATTGCCGGACAAAAGGCGCCAACGGGCCCGGCCCGAAGTGGCCAGCCCGATGACAAGCTCCGCGCCGCCTTCGTGTCAAATGATCCGGCAATCCATGCGCACGAGAAGCTCGATCGATTCCCGATGGATTTTGAGAACCGCGTTTTAGTTCCGCCACCCTGAGAGGCACGTCGACAAAGTCGGCGCGCCTCGAATGGCGAGGCATTCAAGTTGGCGGTTGCAGTCCGCTTTCGGGCAAGACCTGACATGCCGGTTAGGTCATGATAGGGACTAGGGTGCAGCGATTGACCCATCTCCGACATTGGCCCAAAAATTTGCTGTGATGCACAACAGGCATCGCCTTGAAAGTGATAGTCTCGGCTCGTTGGAGCAGTGGTAGGCCTATGAGGCGGCGGGAGTTCATCGCACTTCTTGGCGGCGGTGTAGCCGGATGGCCGCTCGCCGTGCACGCGCAGCAGCAGGCGATGCCAGTGGTAGGGTTTCTCAGCACAGCATTGGCCGCTCCGTCCGCGTATCTCGTCTCTGGCTTCCGCCGAGGTTTGCAGGAAGCTGGCTTCGTCGAAGGGCGCAACGCGGCGGTCGAGTATCGCTGGGCCGAGGGCCAGCACGAGCGGTTGCCGGCGCTGGCTGCCGATCTGGTTCGCCGCCAGGTTGCGGTTATCGTGACGGTCGGGGGCGAACCCTCCGCCGCTGCCGCCAAGGCTGCGACGGCAACGATCCCCATCGTGTTCAACACCGGCAGTGATCCCGTCAAGCTGGGGCTCGTCGCTAGTCTCGCCCGGCCCGGCGGAAACGCGACCGGTGTCAACCTCTTCACCACTGAGCTAGTCGAGAAGCGTTTGAGCCTGCTGCGCGATCTCGTACCCGCGGCCACGAGTGTCGCAGTGCTGCTGAATCCGAATTTCGCACCGGCTGTGGTCAACGCCCGAGAATCCGAAGCTGCGGCCCGGACGATCGGTAGAACAGTCACGATCTTTGACGCCGGCAGCGATGCGGAGATTGAGGCGGCCTTTGCCAAGATTGCGCAGGCACGCTGCGGTGCGCTGCTTGTTAGTGCCGACCCGTTTTTCAACAACCGGCGCGGTCTGATCGTTGCCCTCGCTTCGCGTCACGCTATCCCTGCGATCTACGAATGGCGCGAGTTTGCGGAGGCCGGCGGACTGATCAGCTACGGCACAAGCCTCGTCGAGGGCTATCGCCAACAGGGCGTCTATGCGGGGCGCATCCTCAAAGGCGAGAAGCCCTCCGACCTGCCGGTCGTGCAACTCTCCAAGTTCGAGCTGGTTATCAATCTCAACGCCGCCAGGGGACTTAGGTCCGATGACTACGCGGAGTACGCCGGGGGCTGGGGTTGCCGAGCCTCCGACATGGGCGGCGGCTCCTCCTAACCCTTCAAGCAAAGCCATGTGGAGCGCCGTAAATGGCGTATCAACGTATGGCTTTTTTTGGAAGTACAGATCGAAAGCTTTGGTTTCTGCTTCCGTCGCCTCTTTGACTACAACGGTAACTCCATTCGGTTGGCCGCCGACGCCCATTGCAGAAGGTAAATTGGCCAGTTCTGGCGCAGTTGCAGACGGAATTGGCATCGGCATTCCGACTTGCCAAGAGGCAACCTGTAATCCGCCTCTAATTTCCAATGCTAACCTGAAAGCGTCGCCGTCATCTTTCAGAAACATGATTTCAACTGGCGCTTTCGGCTTACCGGCCAGCGCACTTATAAATATCCTTGCCTGCAGATGGCGAGGCCCAACTTGTATCCGCAGTTGCTCAAGCTTTAGTTCGGCTTCTTTTTGTCGAGCCTTAGCTTCCGCTATGGAGGCTTGGGCTTTGGCCGCGTCTCGTCTTGCTCTACTCGTCCTGCCTTCAAGTTCTTGCTGCTGTGCAAGCAGGAAGTTGTTCGATTTTTGCAACGAACCACTAATACCCTCATCAAAGACGAATAAAAATATAGTGCAGACAGCCTCAATGGTGATGCCGCCGACTATCAACCAAAATGCGACACGATGGACCGCAGGCGAGTATTTTGGCCGCTCAAATATAATGCCGATACCTACAGCAAAACTGGCAACTATGCTTAGGGTCAGCAACACAACATGGGGCCAAAACGGTTCGAATCCCCCGGACCAGAATCTACCTATATACGTCAGCATCGCTGCAATGCTCGGCTGGTTAATCGCCGCCGCGTTAGCGATTATCGAATTGGGGAAAAGCCTCTGCGCACTTTGGCGCGAACGTTCGCGTAGAGGTTCCTGAAAAATGGCAGCTCTAATTGCTCTTCTTTCGGTTCGCTGGCCTCTTTCTTTTCCAACTGAGACGGCGACCAGTGACCACGCCTCAGCAGCCTGCTATCGCCGTATCAAACATGTCAGGGTTCATGCGGTTGTTGTAGCGGAACTGAAATTCCGCGACGTACAGCGGCAAATATTTGGTGCTCATCTTGTGGAATGTGCCGACCACGCCGCGCTTGAAGATGCTCCAAAAGCCTTCAATCGTATTGGTGTGAACTGCACCAACAACATATTGCTCTTTCTTGTGATGTACGGCTTGACGCGGATATTCCTTCAAGCCGGAATAAACTTGGTGCTCATCGGTCGCGAGCAGACTGACTTTGTCCGATACCGCTTCGCGAACAAATCTTTCGACGTTCGGCTTATTTACGTGATCCAACACGCGGGCAATCACGTTGCCCTTGCGCTGCACGGCACCGATGACTGGAATTTTGCCGGTGCCCGCACCGCCGCCCTTACCGTGATGGCGCTTGTTCCAATGGCGGTTGTGATCCTTGCCGCCAATCCAAGTCTCATCAACCTCCACGATGCCGCCAAGCTTTTCTTCGGGCGCGATCAGAGCGGCGCGGATTTTGTGGCACATGCTGTGAGCAGTTTCGTAGGAGCCAAAGCCCATCATGCGTTGAATTTGGAGGGCGCTCATTCCCTTCTTGCTGGAAAGCATCAAATGGGCGACGCGATACCAGTCACGCAGCGGCTTCTTGGTGTTCTCGAAGATTGTCCCGCTAAGGCAAGAGAACCGATAGCCCTGTGGCGCGCACGCGCGGCACTGCCAGTGGAACGGCTTGTAGCTAGAGGCGTCGTACAGGTCCGCATTGCCGCAGCGCGGGCAATGAACGCCTTCCGGCCAGCGGCGGGCAACGAGATAGCGAAGGCACGTTTCATCGTCACCGATGGGAAAACGGTCCTCAAACTGAGTAGTGGTCATCTGCGAAACTGGCTTAGGACGTTTTGCCATGGCGGCTATCCCTCAAACCTCAGCGTAGAGGGATATTGCACAACCGGGAGGAGTTTGTCAAGTGGCAGATAATCGCCTCCCAGGAAGCCTGGCCTGGAGTTGCGCCCAGGGGCCGAAAGCCCCGACGGTAAGAGCCGTGGTGGAACGCCGATAGGCGAGCGCGTCCCGCTGGACGCGCGCCGCGCCCGTAAGGCGCGGAGGTTGGATACACACGTCTGTCGGCGTTCCGCTTCCTTTTTTCTTTGTCGTCATTGCGCTTCGTAGGGTGGGTAGAGCGAAGCGAAACCCACCGCTCAGCATGGTGGGTTACGCTGCGGAGCTTGTCATCGGGCCGGCCACTTCGGGCCGGACCCGTTGGCAGCTAACCCACCCTACATTTTCGCAAAACTCGGGCGCGAAGGCGTCGCGAGAACGGTTCTCTATTTGCCATTGCCGGGCTTGACCCGGCTATCCATCGGGTAACGCGGGCTGCTGAGCATATCCGCTCTGCTCAATTCGCTCGCGCAATCCTCAGTGTTGCTCCCGACCCTCGTGCGTATGATCATGCGCGAGGGTAGACAATTGCTCAGCAAGTTGGGCCTTCGAAATTTTGCCTGTGGGGGTCATCGGAAACTCCGGAACGATTTTTATTGTCAGCGGCGATAAATCATACCGGGGAAGTCTCGCCTGAAGAGGCGCTCGCACAGTTACTTCGTCGATCTCGGTGCCTGAGGCGACCGTGACGCAGCCGATGGGGCGTGTGCCGAGCGTCGCGTCGGGCAGCCCGATGACCGACGCCTGCAGTACTCCGGAGATTTCGCACAGCGCGTCTTCGACATCACGCGGAAACCACGTGATGTTGCCGACTTTGATCAATTCGGAGAAGCGGCCGCGCATGGTGACATAACCTTCGTTGTCCACCAGTCCGGCATCGCCGGTATGCAGCCAGCCGCCGCGCAGCGTCTCGGCGGTCTTCTCCGGCCGTCCAAAATAGCTTTTCATGAAACCGCCGCGGAGGCAGATTTCGCCGACCTGGCCGATCGGAACTTCGTGACCATCAACGTCAAAGACGCGCACTTCCTTGTCGGGCAGGGGCGGTCCGACCGCGCCCAATCGCCGATCGGGTTCGAGCTCCGGAAAACCGAGGCCGACGAAGCCGCCCAGTTCGCTCTGCCCATAGCTCTCGACCAGAGGCAGCTTGAGTTCGTCGCGCCATGCTTTCTTCAGCGCCGCCGGCACCGGGCCGCCGCCCGACATGCCATAACGCAGGCGCCCGGGCGGGCGTCCGCGTTGCCGGGACTCGACCAGCACTTCGGACAGCAGTGTCGGATTGGCTGCGAACGCTGTGGCACCGGTCGCGTCCATGGCATCCCAGCCGGTTTGCTGCGTCCAGCGGCCCATCACCGAGACTGTGGTAACGCGGTGCAGGCCGGGCAGCAGGTTCGCCACGAGCTGATAAGAGCTCGACAAGGCGGTGGGGCCAAAGCACGCGTCATCCGGCGAAAGCCGCAACCGTTCCGCGATGCATCGTGTGGCGCGCATGGTTGGCTCATGCGCGAGACAGGCGCCCTTGGGCCGTCCCGAAGTCCCCGACGTGTAGGAAAGGTGGGCAACGGCGTCCTCGTCGCCCGGATCTGGCGGCGCCGCAAATTTGGCGGCCAGCAAATCCGGAAGGCTCTCTGCCGCCTCCTGCGGACCATCCATGCAAACGAGTTTCTCGATGGTCGGGCATTGCCGCGCCGCTCGCCGCACGGCGTCGCCCATATCGTGCGTGTAGATCACCAGGCGCGGCGTGTGGTCGTTGAAATAGTATTCCAGTTCGTCCGCGAACCGCACGTTCACCAACGCGGCGATGACGCCGATGCGCCAACAGGCAAACAGGCCGATCAGATAGTCCATGCCGTTGTGCGCGAAGATGGTGACGCGATCGCCGTAGCGTATTCCGAGGTGATGCAGTGCACCGGCGAAGTGCTCGGTGGCCTCCACCGATTGCGCGTAGGTGAGCGTTTTGTTGCGGTCCACCCAGCGAAACGCAATTTTGTCCGGCGCGCGAGCGGCTCCATCAGTCAACAGTTGGTGCATCAACACGGCACGATACCCTCAGAGTTATCATCGCAGCGGAACGTAAGTGCGCATCTTGCCGGGATTGCAAATGCCCAATGGGTCGACCTCGCGCTTGAAACCCATCAGATCCGCGCCTGCGCTCTTGTAACCGGCACTGTCCTCCAGCATCCAGATATGCGGATCGGCAATGAAGACTCCATGGCGCCGATGAATCTCCATGATCTCGTTCAGCCGTTCGTCGCTGCTGTATTTGATCAGAGCCAGCCCCGAGGCCGTCGGCAATCCGGCATAGCGCGTGAACTCGAAATGCTGGACCAATTCGTCGGGCGAGAACAGCGCGTTGATCTCGGCGACTTTCTCGAGCAAACCGAACGCCGGGTACAGCGCCTGAAGGTAAGTGATGTCGCGGTCGACATTGAGCGCGTGCAGCGTCGTGTGATTCCACGTGAGCTCGTAGAGCGGCCGCGCACCCATCGTTTCATCGGTCGGCCGCTGATAGGTAATTTCGCCGTTGTGGCCGGCGGCCAGCGACAGGAAAGCCTCGATCGAATGATCCGCGACCATAGCGATGACCGTAGCGCGGCCGGTGGGGAAATATTGCTCCATGCCTTTGAAATAACTCGGGATCGGCCAGGCGAGCGGCGTGACCAGCTTTTTCACCACGCCGTCGGCGAGCGCCAGTTCATGGCCGAAGCGGACCGCGGTCATCAAGTTGTCAAAGGCGACGATCAGATCGATCCAGTTGAACGCCGGCGCCAGCGGCATTTCCAGAGCGGTAATAATGCCGGTCGTGCCCCAGCCGTGACAGATCTTAAGTGCCGCATCGCCCTTCAGCTCGAGCGCGCGCGGATTTTCCTCGAGGCTGATGACGCGCGCGCCGGTGATATTGCCCAGCTCGCGCAGGCCGCCATAGGTCACCGAGCCGACGCCGCCCGAGCCGCCGGCAGCGAAGCCGCCGATCGACGCCATGCGCTTGGTCGACGGATGCATGCGTAGCTCGTAGCCCTGCTTGCGGGTCTCGGCGTCGATCAGATGCATCTTGCGGCCCGATCCCACGCGCACGACAGCGCCCTTCTGCCACTCGATGGCGCTGAGAGCGCTCATGTCGAGGACGACCCCGCCCTGGACCGGAACGCACTGGCCGTAGTTGCCCGTGCCGCCGCCGCGGATTGTGATCGGCACGCGATGGCGCGCCGCCGCTCCCGCAACGCGCACCACGTCCGCCTCATCGCGCGGCACGACCACCAGGTCGGCCACCTTGCCTTGCAGTTGCCGCTTGAGCACCGGGCTGAACCAGAAGAAATCGCGCGATTTCTTTTGGATGGTCTTTGGATCGCTTTCGACCGGCACATCACCCAACGCCCCGGCGAAGGCAGCCAAATCGTAGCTGTGGTTAGAGACCTTGGTGGGTGCGTTCATGGCGTCGCTTCTCCGCGCATTCAGCGATGACAGCTGGACTTGCTCATTCTCTCAGATGTCTCTCTGAAGACCCGAGATAGCCGACCAGTTTGTCTTCCTCGCATCCCACTGCTGTCGCCTGATCGCCCGCATCTCCGCGTGGTCGGCAGCTCTTCTTAGCCGAGGACTTGCGCGGTCGCGAGCGAGCCGGCAGTCCGGGCAGGCGCCGCTGCTGGCTGCTCGCAAACATTGGAGTGGCCGGATGCCGGGCTTGGCCAGGCACACTTCCAATTTCCGAGCCTACGAAGCCCGCTTCGCCACTTCCTGCATTTTTTGCATCTTCATCAGCAGATGCTCGCCCGAAGTAATGGGCGCGTATTTGGCGCGGCCATGATCGAGACAGCCCGGCAGACATTCGATCACTGCGTTGTAATTTGGCTGATGGAAGAAAATCAGCGACTGCCGCCGGCTCCCGATCGACTTGTCGCGGGGCGGATTGACGACGCGATGCATGGTCGAGACCCATCGGTCGTTGGTCCATTGCGCCATTAGATCACCGAGGTTGACGATGAAGGTGCCCGGAACGACCGGCACCGGACGCCACCGCCCTTCGGCGTCGAGGACTTCGAGCCCGCCGGGCTTGTCCTCGGCTTTGATGATGGTCATCGAGCCGTAGTCGGTGTGCGCGCCGGCCCGAAGTTGTCCCTCCGGCAATTCGTGCGGCTGCTCCGGATAATTACTGACCACGAAATTGGTCATGTGCTTGTCGACTTTGTCGTCGAACCAGTTCTCGTCCAAATCGAGTGCCAGCGCGAACAAGCGCATCAGGTTCCCGGCCAGGTTTTCCATGGCGTGATAGTACTCGCTCCACGCTTCGCGCAGTCCGGGTACTCCTTCCGGCCAGATATTGGGCGCGAAAATACGTTTGCCCAAGGGCGAGGTGTAATAGGGATCGGCCGGATCGATGGTTACGCGGTTGATCGAGAACAGCTCGCGATAATCGGGCGGTGCGGCGCGATCGTCTCTGCTGTAGGCGACTGCGTTGGTCTCGACCGCGTAGTAGCCCCGATAGATGTTAGGATCCGGGGTTCCGAAGCGGCGCTTCTCAGCGTCGGGCAAATCAAAGAACGCACGCCCCGTTGCCTCGGTTCGGCGGATCAGTTCATCGGGCACACCATGTCCGGCGACGACGAGAAATCCGATGGTGCGGCAGGCCTCGCCGATCTCTCGCGCGATGCGCTGTTTTTCGCTTGCTGATCCGGTGAAGTACCCGCTGATATCGATAACCGGAACTGCATCGACCGTCCCGACGGGAGTTTCTGATACGAGCTTCATCACTTACTTCCCCACCTTCTGGTTGACGAATTGCAAGGTGTAGCTCGACTTGTAGTCAAGGGATGGCGGATACACTCCGGCCTTGACCATGGTGTCAAAGAAATCCTTCCAGCGCTCATCCGTCATCGAGCCGATGCCCAACATCTGCGCGCTCCCGGATTCAAGCAGTCCCGAGCCGTTCATCGCTTCGATCGCCTCGGCGGCAGCTTTGTCGGTGTAATCCGGGTTGTCCTTTTTGATCAGCGCGACCGCCTTGTCGTGCGGCCCATGCAGAAAGGTCGCATAGCCTTTGATCGATGCGTCGACAAAGCGCTTCACGACGTCCGGATGTTCCATCACCATCTTTTTCGAGCACATCAGCAACTCAGAATACGAGCTGTAACCGTAGTCGGCGAGGAGAAAGACCTGAGGATCGACGCCGGCCTCTTTGGCGCGAAACGGCTCGTTGGTGAGATAGCCCTGTTGAATGAGCGATTTTTCAACCAGAAATGGCGCGACGCTAAAGCTGTAAGGACGGATCTGGTCGTCGGTGAATCCAAACGCGACCTTCAGAAACTTCCAATAGGTGTCGACCGCATCGGTCGAGATCGCTACCGGCCGGCCCTTGACGTCGGCCAGCGTCTTCAGCCCGAGTTCCTTGTGCGCCATCAGAACCTGCGGGTCCTTCTGAAACATGGAGGCAACGGCAATAAAGGGGATGTTCTCCTTCACCATGTTGACGGGAATGAAAGAGTTGGAGATCATCGCAAAATCGAGCGCACCCGTGATCAGAAGTTGCGCGGTGTTGACCTGCGGACCACCCATCTTGATCGACACGTCGAGACCAGCGGCTTCGTAATAACCTTCCGCCTTAGCCTGGTAATAGCCGCCGTGTTCGGCTTGGGCGAGCCAGTTCGTGCCCAACACGATCTTGTCGTTAGCCTGCACGGCGCCGCCGAAACCCACAATCGCTAACGCCAGCGTTCCGGCGAGGAACTTCGGTCTCGCACTCATGCTTCTGCTCCCGTTTGAGGTGATAAATCAGTAACAAAGGAGCAAAAAGCATGCCGATTTCGCTGACCAAGCGGGCTCTTTCATCGCAGAAAAGTCACCAGCGGCCATGGACATAGCCGGCAATCGGACCGCGATCGACGCCCTGCCTAGGACCTCAGACCAAGAATGGAGTGGATTAGACGTCGCGCAACGCCGAAAGCGGGTACGTGTCGATCTCGCGCAGCAATTCGATGATGCGCGGCGCAACGTGTTCAACGATCTTATGGCCTCGCTGTGCGTCGGCATCGAGCGCATTGCCGCAGGCGCCGAGCGGATTCAAATCCTGAGTTTGCCAGCCGAAGCCCACACCGCTGCCTTCGGATCGCAAATATTTGTAGCGCTTAGCTATCGCGACCGACGCCGGGACGAAGTCGCGTCGTTCATCGTTGCGGACGAGTTCGGGATGCAGATGAAGCATCAACGAGGTCTCGCTGGAACCGCCGTGAATGCCATGCTCTGCTTCGCCAGCTGAAAACAGCCCCTGAGGCATGCCGACGGCCCAATAACTCAATGCCACGACGAACATCTTCAGCCGCACGCGCAGGTCGCGCGCGACGATGTCCATAATCTGCGGCTGTCCGCCGTGGCTGTTGAGCAGCACGAGCTTGCGGATTCCGGAGCGCGCGACACTTTCCCCTATTTCGGTCCACAGCCGGATCAAAGTTTCCGCCGAAAGGGTCAATGTGCCGGGGAAGGCCATGTGCTCGTTCGACTTTCCGACCGGCATCATCGGTAGGAAAGTGACGGGCAGATCGTCGGGCAATAACGCAATAACACGCTCGACGATGCCGCTGTTGATTGCAGCATCGACACCGACCGGTAGGTGCGGCCCATGTTGTTCGATGGCGGCGACGGGCAAGACGGCAATGGTGCGCTCGCGGTCGAGTGCGCCGAAATCAGCCGTCGTCATCTCTTGCCAACGCTTGTGCGGAAACCGGGACATCGCAGCATCCTTTATGCGCGAGCGCTGGTTTGGACAATGCCGTGAATAATCGCGACGGGATTTCGCTCAATTTGCAGGCATTGGGAGGCGCCCGGTGCCAATGGAGAATAGAGCCGGCCCAATAATTGGTCAGATGCTGCTTGATTTGGAGGCTATCGCGATCGGATGCCGGCTAATGCTATCGCGTGGCCATTTGGATCGCCTGGTATGAGACTTGCTGCGTACTGTCATCATTACAACGGAACGGGACGATGCAAACCGCGGTTGTCACGGTCGATCGCGCCGATACCGATCAGCTTGGCTTTAGGCATGAACGCAATAGCTGCAGGCCGATGAAGGCTGCGACGATGCGTTGCTCCGCGCCACGGGTGGCGTGATGGCGAATTCTGTTTCGCTGCTTGCGCCGAAGGCTCTCGGCGGCGATCCGGGTGAGGCCAAGCGACCACTGATCCGTATCGAAGGTGTCAGCAAGATCTATCAGAACGGCACCGTCGCGCTAGCCGACGTCAAGCTCGACGTGCGAAGCGGGGAATTCCTGAGCCTGCTTGGTCCGTCGGGGTGCGGTAAATCCACCCTGTTGCGGATAATCGCCGGGCTTGGTGCACCGTCATCGGGCGTCATCGACTGGCCGCAAGCGCGATACGATGTAAGCGGCGAACCGGAGCGTAGTTTGGGGTTCGTGTTTCAAGAACCGACGCTGATGCCCTGGGCCACGGTGTTTGAAAATGTGTATCTGCCGCTCAAGCTCGCCGGCGTGAGCCGCCGCAATGCCGAGCCGCGGATCGCCGAAGTCATCAGCATGGTCGGCCTGGAGAAGTTCGCCCGGCATTATCCGCGGGAATTATCCGGCGGCATGAAGATGCGAGTTTCGATTGCCCGGGCGATCGCCGTAAAGCCGCGCGTTCTCCTGATGGACGAGCCGTTCGCCGCACTGGACGAGATCACGCGATTTCAAGCTCAACAATGATCTGCTTGCATTGTGGCAGGAGCAAAAATGGACGGTGATCTTTGTCACACACAGCGTCTATGAATTGGTTTATCTGTCGAACCGAATAGCGGTGATGAATGCGCGGCCCGGGCGCATCATGACGGAACTCGCGATCGATGCACCTTATCCGCGCAACGACGCCTTCCGGACGTCGCCTCCCTATAACGAATTTTGCCGGGTGACCTCGGCCGAACTCAAGCGCACGATGACCGATCCGGACGAGCACTGATGGAGACCGCACCGACCGCCGAGGCGACGTCGCGCCTGGCGCGCGTTCTGGTGCCGGTGGCACTGGGAATTCTCTTTCTCGGCGTATGGGAATTCCTCGTCCGCTGGCTTGAGGTTCCGAAATTTGTATTGCCGGCGCCTTCGCTGATCCTTGGTTCGCTGCTGAACGACTACGGGACGCTGGCGGCGTCAATGTGGAAAACGCTCGAGATTACAATTGCAGCTTTCTTCGTTGCGCTGGTGCTCGGCGTTACCGGCGCAATTCTGTTCACACAATCGCGCTTGTTCGAGATCAGTTTGTTTCCCTATGCCGTGGTTTTGCAAGTGACGCCAATCGTCTCAATCGCGCCGTTCATTCTGATTTGGGTTGGGCTCGACCATACCGAGCGTGCATTGTTGATTTTGGCGACAATCGTGGCGTTCTTTCCAATCCTGTCCAACACCACGCTCGGGATGAAGAGCGTCGACCACAATCTGCTCAACCTGTTCGATCTCTATCACGCGTCGCGCTGGCAGCGGCTGCGTTATCTTCAGTTGCCGAGCGCGATGCCCTACCTTCTCGGTGGCATGAAAATTTCCGGCGGACTTGCGCTGATCGGAACAGTGGTCGCCGAATTCGTTGCCGGGTCGGGGACCGGCACTGGACTGGCCTGGCGCATTATCGAGTCTTCGAACCGGCTCAATATTCCCCGCATGTTCGCGGCGCTCCTCCTTCTGTCGGCGCTCGGCGTCACCATCTTCTTCGGCTTGTCGGCAGTCGAAAGGCTGCTTCTACGCAAGTGGCACGAAAGCGCGATCGGCCGGGAGAACTAGCGCATGGCCGCGGCAATGCCGGAGACCGTCTCGATGCGGGCGCGCGACGGTGTGCGGCTCGACGCTGATCTCTATCGTCCCGATGGCGGGGGCCCATTTCCTGTCCTGGTCATGCGCCAACCGTATGGACGGCAAATTGCCTCCACGATCTGCTATGCCCATCCATCGTGGTACGCCGATCAAGGCTATATCGTCGTCATCCAGGATGTGCGGGGGCGGGGCACCTCCGAGGACGCGTTCCGCCTGTTCGCAGACGATGTCGCCGACGGCGAAGATACAATCGCCTGGGCGTCGGCGCTGCCGGGCTCATCGGGCGCGGTTGGCATGTACGGTTTTTCGTATCAGGGCACGAACCAGCTACTGGCAGCATCGTCCGGAGCGCCTGCGCTAAAAGCGCTGGCGCCGGCGATGATCGGCTGGGATATCGGTAGCGATTGGGCATATGAGAACGACGCCTTCTGTCTCGCTGCCGGGCTCGGCTGGGCAACACAGATCGGGGCGGAGACAGCGCGGCTCGCTGGCGACGCTGAGGCCTTCGATACCTTCTTTCGTGCCTCCCGCGCCATGCCCTTTCATTCGCCACTCGCGGCGCGGCCGCATTACGTCGAGCGTTTCGGGAAGTATACGCATTACCAGACTTGGCTCGACCATCCGCCGGGTAGTTCCTATTGGCGGGAAATCTCGCCAGCTTTCCGCGCAGCATCCGTGGATCTGCCGACGCTGTTTGTCGGCGGCTGGTATGATTTGCATTTGCCCGGCACGATCGCCGCCTATAAGCATTTTACCGCCAAGGGGCCGGGACAGACGCGCATCACGATTGGTCCCTGGACCCATTTTCCCTGGACGCGCAAGATTGGCGGTCACGACTTCGGACCGCATGCTGTGACTGATATCGACCACCAACAAGTGCGATGGTTCAATCATTGGCTCAAAGACCCAGATGCTGGGCCGATGTCAGATCCCCCGGTGCGGCTGTTCGACATGGGGGAAAATGCGTGGTGCGAATTTTCGACTTGGCCCGGCAAACCGGCGAGCTTTTTTCTGGATGGGAGCGGCCGCGCCTCGATCGACGAGACCGATGGCAAGCTCGGCTTGGAATTGCCATCGTGGGAAGCAGTGGATTTCGTCGTCCACGATCCTTGGCGCCCGGTTCCCGCTGTGGGCGGTGCTTATGGGACGCCGCCTGGCGCAGCCGATCGTTCGGCAATCGATGCCCGTCCCGACGTCCTCACCTTCACGAGCGAACCGGCGCTTAAACCCATGAGGATTGCGGGCGATGTCGCGGCTGAACTTTGGTTGTTGGCCGATGCGCCGACCTTCGATGTGAGTTGCGTTTTGTCACGAGTGGACTCGCATGGCGGAACGATCCCGTTAGCTCAGGGCTATCGACTGGTGAAATCGGGCACGAACCTCCATCAAGCTATCGAAATTCCGCTCCGCGCCACGTTCGCTACGATAAAGCCGGGCGAGCGCCTAAGGCTGTCAATAGCCGGAGCATGCTTCCCGGCGTATCCGGTAAATCCTGGCACTGGAAAGAACCCCACTGCGGCGTCCGCGGCCGAAGCGCGAATCATCTACGCTTGGCGTGCGCCATGGCGGTCAGTACGCATCGCGGCTGCGCGTCGGTTTCGGCTAAACAGGTGGGCGATGTCGGCGTTGGTAGCTTTTCCGAATGTCGATCTCTTTTCGAGCGGCAACTATCGCCTCGTGAATGCAAGGCTCCCGCTTTGTCTTCTTGAAAGCAAAGACGGCGGCGACGAGGGATCAGACGCGCTTACACCTGGCGTGCTGACAATTTCTGGCGGCAAAATTCACCAAATCGCCATCGGTCCGCGCGTCAACGCCGTCGCAAATGACAGCCTGCCGGCAATCGACCTCGACGGCGGAATGATCTGGCCGGTCTGTGCCGATCTGCACACGCATCTCGACAAGGGGCAGACCTGGTTCCGGGCGCCGAATACAAGCGGCAGGTGGCAGGATGCACTGGCCATCGTCGGAAAGGATCGCGAGGCCAACTGGAGCGCGGAGGACGTAACCGCGCGCATGGACTTTGGGCTTCGTTGCGCGTTCGCGCACGGCACCGCCGCTGTGCGCACGCATATCGATTCAATGGGACCGCAAAGTGCGATCAGTTGGCCGGTGCTGGAGCAGATGCGTGATCGCTGGGCCGGCCGCATCGCCCTGCAGGGCGTGTCGCTCGCGCTGCTTGATCATTACGTCGGCAAGGACGGGGAGCGACTTGCCGATCTGGTTGCCGAGCATGGCGGTATCCTCGGTGCCGTGGTTATCGACGATCCGGCGCCGAAACTTGAACGCGTCTTCTCCCTGGCGCGCGACCGTGATCTTGATCTCGACTTTCACGCGGACGAGACAGACAACCCCGATTCCAACGGCCTTGAAGCGATCGCCGAAGCCACGATCCGCTTCGGATGGCAGGGCCGCGTCACTGCGGGTCATTGCTGCAGCTTGGCGTGCCGACCGGAGCCGGATGTGGAGCGGACAATTGCCCGCGTTGCCGCCGCGGGCGTTGCGGTCGTTGCGCTGCCCATGTGCAACATGTATCTGCAGGATCGTCAGACGCCGGAACGCACGCCGCGGTGGCGCGGCGTGACCCTGCTAAAAGAACTCGCGGCCGCAGGTGTGCCGGTGGCCGTCGCCAGCGACAATACCCGCGATGCGTTTTTCGCCTACGGCGACCTCGATCCAATCGAGGTATTTGCGCAGGCGGTCCGCGTCGCACAGCTCGATAGTCCCCTTGGTGGATGGGCGCGGGTCGTTACCGCTACGCCAGCGGGCGTGATGGGTACCGATATCCCCGGCCTGCTGGGGGAAGGACGGAACGCCGATCTAATCCTGTTTCGGGCGCGGTCCTGGTCGGAGTTGCTGTCGCGCCCCGGCGGCCCCCGGTTGGTTGTGCGTAACGGCCGGCCGGTAATCGACGCGTTGCCTGACTATCGTGAACTAGATTCACTCCGCTGTTGAGCCCAGAGGAGCCGCTATGCATATCCGTTTCGATTTTGGTTCGATCACGCTCGACGCCGAACTTCTCGATACGCCGACAGCGAAGGCTATTGCGGCTGCGTTGCCGATCACCGCCTCGGCGCTGACCTGGGGCGACGAGGTTTACTTCGAAATCCCGGTGACGGCGGCGCGCGAGAAGGACGCTCGCGCGGTCGTGATGCCCGGCGAAATCGCTTATTGGCCCGAAGGCCACGCCATCGCCATTGGCTTTGGCCGCACGCCGATCTCAGAAGGTGACGAGACGCGGCTCGCCAGCCCCTGCAACATCTGGGCGAAAGCGCGCGGCGACGCGAAGATGCTCGCCAAAGTCGAAGCCGGCACGAAGATCAAGGTGACGGCGGCTGATTAGACGCCGGTGTCGGACTGCCGGTGGCGGCAAAGGATTGTCGATGCGACGCTGCGCGAAGAATACGGTCAGGTCCCAGGCGTTGCGGATATTGACGATCAGCAAAAGCACCAGTGCACCGGCCAAAAGCGGAGGGCCAATTTTGGAGTGCAGGAAAATGAAAACCGATGCGGCGAGCGCGGCGGCATAGGCCACCATCGGGCTCGCGCCATAGGCGAGCCGATCATCGAGATCGGTGACGGTACGCGTGCGCATGACGCGGACCAGTATGGCAATCGAATAGAGGAGCGCCACCGCTGCGCTGATGCCGATGAGCGCGGCGAGCGAATGATCGGTGTTGATCGGCACCAAAGCCGCGAGGCTCAAGAACAAGACGTACGTGTAATGGAAGATGATCGGGCTGGTGAACGTCCGCGTCGGGCTTCGGCGTTCGGCGCTGAGATAGCCCGCGCCGATGGAAGCGGCGACAAACAGAAGCCCCACCAGCGTGGCGGCAGCCGTGCCGAGCACGGCATAAAATTCGTGCCAGCCATCGAGCACGCTGGATCATCCTCTGCCGACGAACGGCATTTTGTTCGCCATCACCGTCATGAACAGGACATTGGCGTCGAGCGGCAGGCTTGCCATATAGACCACGGCGCGGCCGACGTCGTCGACGTTCATGCGCGCTTCCGGCATAGTACGCCCGTCGGCCTGCAGCATGCCCTCAGCCATCTTTTCGGTAAGCGGGGTCGCAGCGTTGCCGATATCGATCTGGCCGCAGCAGATGTCGTAGGCGCGGCAGTCGAGCGCGGTCTGCTTGGTCAACCCGGTGATCGCGTGTTTGGTCGCGGTGTAGGCGGCGGTGCCGGGCCGCGGCGTATGCGCAGAGATCGAGCCATTGTTGATAATGCGGCCGCCACGCGGATCCTGCGCTTTCATTATTTTGATGGCTTCCTGGGTGCAGATGAACGGGCCGGTGAGATTGGTGGCGACGATGGAGAGCCAGCGCTCAAGCGGGATGTCTTCGAGCGGCATGCCGCGCATGCTGACGCCGGCATTGTTGAACAACAGATCGAGCCGGCCGAAGGCCTCTTTGATCTTGGCAAACAGCGCCAGGATCGATGCCGGCTCTCGCACGTCGGTCGGAACGACGAACGTGGTTCCGCTTGCCGCCTTCGCCACTTCCTCGAGCTTGTCGGCGCGCCGTCCGGCCAATACGACCGCATAGCCGTCGCGCGAGAGCGCAAGTGCTGCGCTTCTGCCGACGCCGCTGCCGGCCCCAGTCACCAAAGCAATCTTCTGCGCAGCCATCGGCGCCTCCATCGAATTTCATTGAGAAGTAGAGTGGCCAACGCACCGCTGCAATGCAATCATCACCCGCTTGTTGGTGTGGTTCGGTTTGCTTCGGATGCAGCATTTGCGCTGCCCAAGTCGTTCCCAAGTCGCTGTGGCTTTGCGGACTTAGAGGCTCCACGGCGGCACGAAGGGGTCGCCCCCTTCAATCATTGCCCGTGCTCCCACCGGCAATACGGCGATTGCTTCGAAGGCCGTTTGGTGCGGGTTTGCGAGGCTGAAATCAGTGAAAGGCGGCACGATCAGAGCGTCGCCGGCGTTGACATTGATTACGCTGCCGCTAATCGATGCCGTCGCGCTGCCTGCCGTGGCGATCAGAATTTCCTCTCGGGTCAACTGATGGACCCGGGCGGGTGTGCCCGGGTCGACAGTAACGCGCCATACCGCGTTCTCCTGGGACCCGCGGCTTGGCGCCGCAAGCCCGGTGAATGTGGTTCCGGGGATTTTGAACATCGGGGCTTCGGCGGATGGAATGTGAGGCATTGATGTCTCCTGTGAACATGATTGCTTGCTGAGGCGGTGAGCAGTCCATATAGTCAAGTTACTTGTCTATCTTTCCCACGGAAATAACGATATGGTCAAGAGACTTGACGATAATTTGGCAGACTTGATCGATCATGTTGGATGGCGGATCTGGTGCCTGTCGCGCGCATGGAAGACGGAGTTCGACACCGCAATGACGGCACGGGGGCACCGTTGGTTTGCCGAGGCGCGATCGAACGTGCTGCCTCATTTAGACCGCCACGGAACCGTGCAATCCACTCTGCAGAGCCGGATGGGCGTGACAAAGCAGGCGGTGCAGCAACTGGTCGACGAATTGGTGGCCGATGGAATTGTTAAACGTCGAACGAATCCGGACGATCACCGCAGCAAAGTGATCTATTTCACACGCAAAGGTCAGCGCGTTTTGGCGGACGCCAACGACGTCAAACTCGAAATTCAGTCACGCTATCGTGCCAAGCTCGGCGTGCGGAGATTTGCCGAGTTCATAGCTTGCTTGGAAGTGCTGGAGGGGAGCGAGACGGCGCCGGCTGCAACGGCGATGGGGCGTGCGCGTTGATCGGCTGGAGATAGTGACCCAGCGGGTCCCTTTCTGCCGGGGAAATTTGGCCTGCTCTCAGCTCGCGAGCGCGATTTCCTGGTCGGGGTTGGCGAAGCGGTGGTCGTCGGGGGCGGCAAGCCGAGCGGTAATATCCGCGGCGGGGCCGGGCCGGCCGAAGCGGAAGCCCTGCATCGAGTGAACGCCGGCAGCGCGCAGGAATAGATGCTGTTCCGCCGTCTCGACGCCCTCGGCGGTCACCTTCATACCAAGTCCGCGGCCGAGGCTGACGACGGCGTGGACGATGGCGGCCGCGTCCGGCGCGGTCTCGATGCTGCGCACGAAACTGGAGTCGATCTTGAGCTTGTCGAACGGGAAACGCCGCAAATATTGCAGGCTCGAATAGCCGGTGCCGAAATCGTCGAGCGCAAAGCGCACGCCGATGGCTTTCAGGCGGAGCATCGACAGCTCCGAGGTTTCCAGGTTGCCAAGCAGCGTACTCTCGGTGAGCTCCAGTTCCAGGCGGGTCGGATCGAAATCGGTTTCCTTGAGTATGCGTTCGACCACGTCGACGAAGTCCGGGCGGCGGAACTGCAACGGCGAGACATTGACCGCAACGGTCAACCCCGGCCATTGCCTACCGTCGAGGCAAGCGCGGCGCAGCATCCACTCGCCGAGCTCGACGATCAGGCCGGAGTGTTCGGCGATCGGAATGAACTCGGCAGGCGAGATGACGCCCATGGTCGGATGGGTCCAGCGAGCCAGCGCCTCGACGCCGACCATTTTATCACCGCTGGCATTGACGATCGGCTGGTAGGCGGCATTGAGGCCGTCGTTCTTGATGGCGTACAGGAGGTCACCTTCCAGCAGCTTGCGCTGCGACAGGTCGGCGTCCATCGCCGAATCGTAGATACAAGCGCGATTGCGGCCCTCGTTCTTGGCGCGGTAGAGCGCCATGTCGGCGTAGCGCAGAATGTCGCCGGCGTCCTTGCCGCGGCGGTCGATCACCGCGATGCCGATCGAAGCGCCGATGACGATATTGTGCCCGCTGATCGAATACGGCGCGCAGACCGCAGTGAGGATGCGGCCGGCAATCGCCAGCAGCGAATACGAATCGGAGCCGCAGGTGGTGAGGATCGCGAACTCGTCGCCGCCGAGACGGGCGACCAGATCATCGCCGCCCATCACGTGGCTGAGCCGCTTGGTGACGTTGAGAATGAGTTCGTCACCGATATGATGGCCGAGCGTGTCGTTGACGTCCTTGAAGTGGTCGAGGTCGATGTAGAACACCGCGGCCGAAGGGCCGCCGCGGCGCACTTCGTCAATGACGCTTTCGAGCCGTTCGCCGAAATAGATGCGGTTCGGCAGCCCGCAGACCGGATCATGCAAGGCAAGGTGACGAAGCCGCGTTTCGCCGGCGGCGATTTTCTCCGTGGTGCGCCGCATGTGGTACATCACGAGACCGATCAGCGCGGCGAAGCCGGCAAGCGCCACGACCATGAAGGGCAGCACCCGGCCTACAATCTGGCCGCCGGGCCTAGTCGGCTCCCATGCAAAGCTTACGACCGCGTTACCTTGCGCGTCGGTGAGGGCAATGACCGGCGTGTCGTCGGCGGGCGTCTGATGGTCGAGCCGGCGCAACTCGGGAAGCTGCAGCCGGTTGCCGATCTCATGCAACATGGTGTCGTCGATGTATTTGACGGCGACGACGATCGGCGCGCCGGCGTTGCCAGCGGCAAAATCGTCATCGGAGCCGATGGCCACTGCCGCCACGATGGCCGGCCGCTCGGTGAAGCGCTGGATAAAAACTGCGAACCGGCTTGGCCGTGTCGCATCCGGCGCAACGACCACGGGAACGACGCGGTTGCGCGCCGCGCCCATCCGTCCGCGCAACAAATCAACCATGGCCGCAAGCTCCACCGGCCAGTTGATCGCGCCGGGCGCTTCGGCAGATCGCGAACGGGCGTATTCGAGCTGATCGGACGCGTCGACGACGGCGATGAGATCGTGATCGAAATAGCTCTCCAGCCAATTGCCGACGCGGCGCTCCACCCATTGCGGATTGTAATTGTGGCGGATGGCCTCGGCCGCGCCGTCGGTCGCGGCGACGCTTTCAAGTTCGCGCAGGACCCGCACGGCGCGATCGCCGATCGCCTGCTGGATCAATTCCTGTTCGCGATTGAACGAAACTTCGTCCGCCCGCCTCGCGGAGCTTAGCACCGCAACGATGATGCAAACGATCGCGACTGCGACGAGCACACCGATGGGCACGACAAGGCGCAGGCGCGTCTGGTCTGAACGCGGCCGTTTGCTGTCCTGGGCGATGTCCGGCCGCGCCGAAGCCCGCACGCTGTTGCCCTTTGCGGTGTTCGTGTTCACCGCGGAACATACGGCGAAAATGATTGCAATTCGCTTGCAGTGACCGCGCGAAAAGCACTGGCCTGCCGGTAGGCTTCGAAATCGCTGAGGAAGTTAATGCAGCGTAAATTCCGCGCGTGATGCCGCGAACGGCGATGCTTTTGCGCGTATTACGCCGAAACTTTTGCGAGGCTGCCGCGCGACTTAGCGCGCGATCATCGCTTATTGGTGTAGGGCGGGCGCGGTATTGCGATATGGGCAGCGCGCAATGCGGCTGACCAGCGTTCGCGCAGATCGGTGAAGTAAGGTTCCCCCGGCTCGATCCGGTAGATCAATTCGGCGTCGCAGGCATCGCGCCGCACCACTAGGAGATCGATCGGCAGACCGACGCTCAGGTTCGAGCGCATTGTCGAGTTAATGGAAACGAGCCCGACCTTGAGCGCATCATAAAGGTCCATGCCGTAGGACACCGCGCGATCGAGCACTGGCTTGCCATATTTGTGTTCGCCGATCTGCAGATAAGGCGTATCGGTGGTGCTCTCGATGAAGTTGCCAGCGGAATAAATCATAAACAGCCGCATGCGTTCGTCGGCGATTTGGCCCCCGAACAGAAACGACACGTCGAACGATACATCCGACGATTCCAGAGCCTTGCCTTCGGTGGCGTGGATGGTGCGTATCACATGTCCGACGCGCTGGGCGGCCAGGAACATACTCGGAGCGTTCATCAGCGTTTCGTGCTCGCCGGTTTCGGGATTGTCGTAGCCTTCGGTGAGAATGCTGACCACCGATTGGCTAATCGAAAGATTTCCGGCGGAAGCGATCGCCATGATGCGCTTTCCGGGGTCCTTGAAGACGTACAGCTTGCGGAAGGTCGCGATGTTGTCGACGCCGGCATTGGTGCGCGTATCGCCGAACATCACCAAACCTTCCCGCACCAGAATGCCGCAGCAATAAGTCATCGATTCACCGGTTCTCGCTCCGCGCTCGTTATACCGGCAGCTGTCAGCTTGCGGCAATGCCGCCTTTTCCCCGCGCACCCGCTCACTGATCGACTTTGATCGCGACCGCGAGCTTCTCATCACCCGCGCCATAGCGGGTACCGCGCACCGGCACCGCGCCGAGAGCATCGAGACCGACGGCGACGCGAACGTAGGCCTCGGTCGGGCAAACGCAGTTTACCGCGTCGAAGCCGACCCAACCGAGGCCAGGCACGAAGGCCTCCGCCCAGGCATGACCGCTGTGCTGCTCGACAGCGTCTTCAGCGCAGAAATAACCGGTGATATATCGGGCCGGGATCGCAAGGCTGTGCGCCGCGCCGATGAAGATATGCGTCAAGTCGCGGGCAATGCCGCGCTTGTGCGCGAACACCTCGACGGCTGTCGCGGCTTCTTGCGGTCCGTCGCCGCCGTGCGGCAGCTCTTCGTGCAACCGGTGCATCAGCGCGTGCAGGTGCGCCAGCACATCGCCGCCACCGGCCGGGCTGATTTCGTTGGCAAACTCACTGATACTTTGGTCGGCTTGCGTCAACGGTGTGTCGCGTAGGAACAGGCTCTCCGGAAATCGCTCAACGGTACCGCGCACCACTCCGTCAGTATTCTGCGTCTCGACCTCGCCATCGACCCTGATGCTCAAGGTTTCAAGCGGACCATCGGCGGTGAACACATGGGTGATGTTGCCAAAGGCATCCTCATGCGCGTTGAGCCGCGCGTCGGCGGAAATATCGATGCGCCAGCCGATGACGTACTGGCCTTCATGATTGCGCGGCGTAAGCCGCAACACCTGGATTGCGCCAGCTGCGGGCGGATCGTAGCGACGAACGATGCTGTGGGCGATGTGGAGGCGCATAACGGCCGGCGGATCACGGATGATAGAGGGCGGATGATAGACGACCCGATACCCACCTGTCCTCTATCGTCCGCAGCCGGTCGTCAGATTACATCAAGTATTGCTGGGCAATGGCGGTTCCAAGCCGGTTGTTGTCTTCAACGAAATCGTCGATGAATTCGTGCAATCCGGTCTGGAAAATCTCTTCGATGCGGCTGTTTTGCAGCCGCGCCCTCACGGCGCGCGCCTGGCGCTGGGCGTTGCCCTGGCGACCGTAGGCGTGGGCAATGCGGTCGAGATTTTGCACGAGATTCTCATAGCAGCTCGCCAGCGAGCGCGGCATCTCATCCTTGAGCATGAGCAGATCGGCAACGAGCCACGGCTTGACGTTCTGGCGGTAAACCCAATGATACGCCGTGAGTGCCGATACCGAACGCAGGATCGAGGCCCATTGATGGTAGTCGAGCGGGCCGCCGACTCTTTCATGCGCCGGAAGCAGCAAGTGGTATTTGACGTCTAGGATGCGCGCGGTGTTGTCGGCGCGTTCGATAGAGACACCGAGGCGCGAGAACCAGTAGGCATCGTTGCGCAGCATCGTCCGATAAGCCGATCCGTCGAAGCGGAGGGAAGATTCCTGCACCCAGCGCAGAAAGCGCGCGAACTCCTCGCGCGACCGCGGACCATTGCTCCACTTCTTGAGCTCGAGCCAGGCGCTATTGATCGTGTCCCACATCTCGATGGTGAGCGCGGTGCGGACCGAGCGTGCGTTCAGCCGCGCCGTCTCGATGCAGTTGCGGATCGACGAAGGATTACTCGTCGAGAACGCCAAAAACTCGGTGACGGTCTCCTCGTTCGCTTCGGAATAGGTCGCGAAGAAGGCGCTGGCGCAGCCGGCCGTGGCAACCGCCGACTCCCACTCGTTCGAGGTGCCGACATAGGACAGCGGTAGAGCCGTGAGCCGGTAGGTGGTCTCGAGGATGCGCGCCAGATATTCCGCACGCTCGACGTAGCGGGCGAGCCAGTATAGGTTATCGGCCGTGCGCGAGAGCATTGTCTAACTTTATCCGTCCAGCACCCAAGTATCCTTGGTGCCGCCACCCTGGCTGGAGTTGACGACCAGCGATCCCTTCTTGAGCGCAACCCGCGTCAGTCCGCCGGGCACGATACGGACGCGATCGCTGCCCGAGAGCACGAAGGGCCGCAGGTCGACGTGGCGAGGCGCTATGCCCTCTTCGACGCAGGTGGGGCAGGTCGAAAGCGCCAGTGTCGGCTGCGCGATGAAATTTTTCGGGTCGGACTTCAGTTTGGCGCGAAACGCGGCGATCGCGACCTTGTCGGCCTTTGGACCGATCAGCATGCCGTAGCCGCCAGAACCGTGCACTTCCTTGACCACTAGTTCTTCGAGGTGGTCGAGCACATAGGCGAGATGATCGCTCTCCCGGCAGCGCCACGTCGGCACGTTTTTCAGGAGCGGCTCCTCGTCAAGATAGAACTTCACGATGTCGGGCATGTAACTGTAGACCGCCTTATCATCGGCGATGCCGGTGCCGACTGCATTGGCAAGCGCGACGTTGCCGGCCTGATACGCCGACATCAGGCCGGGAACCCCGAGCGCGCTGTCCGGCCGGAATACCAACGGATCGAGGAAGTCGTCATCGATGCGGCGATAGATGACGTCGACACGCTTTAAGCCTTCTGTCGTGCGCATGTAGATGACGTCGCCCTTGGCCACGAGATCGCGGCCCTCGACCAATTCGACGCCGAGCTTGTCGGCCAGGAACGAATGCTCGTAGTAGGCCGAATTGTAGACGCCAGGGGTAAGCAGCACGACGGTTGGCTCGGCGGAAGCGGTCGGCGGCGCGATGGATTTCAGCGTCGCCAGAAGTTCGTCCGGATAATTCTCGACCGGCGCGACCCGATAACGGGAGAACAGTTCGGGAAAAAGCCGCAACATGATTTCGCGGTTTTCCAGCATGTAGGAGACGCCCGACGGCGTGCGGGCGTTGTCCTCGAGCACATAAAAATTGTCCGCGTCGACGCGGATGATGTCGATGCCGGCGACATGCACATAGATGTCGTGCGGCACCTTTTGCCCGTTCATTTCCGGACGGAACACCGGGTTCTGAAACACCAGATCCTCGGGAACGATTCCGGCTTTCAGAATTTCGCGGCGGCTGTAAACATCCTTGATATACGCGTTGATGGCTTTGACGCGCTGCTCTAGTCCGCGTTGCAGAACCTCCCACTCTGCTGCCGAGATGATGCGCGGGATGACGTCGAACGGGATGAGACGTTCCTGCGCCTCGGGGTCGCCGTAGACAGCAAACGTGATGCCGATGCGACGGAAGAACAGCTCCGCCTCACGGCGGCGGAAATCGAGCGTGTCGGGCGCGATCTGGTCCAGCCAGTGCGACAGTTCGGCGTAGGCCGGCCGGACCGCGCCTTCGCTACCCCTCATTTCGTCGAACATGTCCCCAGCCCGCCCGCATTCGTACTGGAAATGCCTGCCGCATCAATGGCGATAGCACCTTTGTAGCAATGTTCGCGCCAATTTGAACGGGTCAGGCGTGCCTAAGCGGGAGTTGCGCAATCCAGCGGTGCTTACGTTTTAGGCGCAATGACCAACCGAGTGGCGGGCCCGATTTCACAAATCCTGGAAGCGTTTCTTCTCGGCGGCCAGGCTTTCGAGCAGCGGCGCCGGTGTGAAATCCGCCCCCATCGTCCCCTCGAACTCCTTGAGCTTCGCCAGCACTTTGTCCGGGCCGATCAGATCGCCGTAAAACATCGGCCCGCCGCGATATACCGGCCAGCCATAGCCGTTGATCCAGACAATATCGATGTCGGAGGCGCGCTGCGCTTTGCCTTCTTCGATGATTTTGGCGCCTTCGTTGATCATCGGATAGATGCAACGTTCCAGAATCTCGTCGTTTGAGGTGCTGCGCCGGTTAATGCCCTTCTTCGCTGCGAAGTCGAGGATGATTTTTTCGACAACCGGCGAGGGTTTGGCATTGCGCTGTTCGTCGTAGTCGTAGAATCCGGCGCCGGTTTTTTGTCCGCGCCGATCCATCTCGCACAGGATTTCCCGAATGGTCGAGGATTTGGTCGTCTCCTTCGACCAGCCGATATCGAGGCCGGCGAGATCGCTCATGGCAAACGGACCCATGGGCAGACCGAAATCATAGATCACGCTGTCGACGTCCCAGGGCATGGCGCCCTCGAGGATGAGCTTTTGCGCCTCGCGCTGGCGCTGTGCCAGCATGCGGTTGCCGACAAAGCCGTGGCAGACGCCGACCAGCACGCCGATCTTGCCGATCTTTCGCGCGAGCTGCATGACGGTCGCAATGACAGGCTTTGCGGTCTTGCCGCCGCGCACGACTTCGAGAAGCCGCATCACGTTCGCCGGCGAGAAGAAGTGCATGCCAAGCACGTAGTCCGGCCGGCTGGTTGCAGAGGCGATCTCGTCGACGTTCAGGTACGAGGTGTTGGATGCAAGGATCGCTCCGGGTTTCGCGATCTTGTCGAGCTTGCGGAAGACGTCTTTTTTGATGTCCATATTCTCGAACACCGCCTCGATGATCAGGTCGCAGTCGGAAAGAGAGTCGAGATTCAAACCGGGATTAAGAAGCCCCATGCGGGTTTCGACGTCGGCCGCAGTCAGCCGGCCCTTCTTGGCGGTGTTGTCGTAGTTGCGGTGGATGGTGGCGACGCCGCGATCGAGCGCAGCCTGCGCCGTTTCGACGATGGTCACCGGAATTCCGGCATTGAGGAAATTCATCGAGATGCCGCCGCCCATGGTGCCGGCACCGATGACGCCGACTTTGTTGATCGGCAAAGTCGGCGTGTCGTCGGGCACATCGGCGATCTTCCACACCTTGCGCTCGGCGAAGAACACGTAACGTTGCGCCTGCGATTGCGGAGTGGGGATCAAATCAAGGAAGGCCTGACGCTCGCGCTTCATGCCTTCGTCAAAGGGCAGCTCGATAGCGTTCTGCACGGCGCGTATGGCAACCTGCCACGCCTCGAAGCCGCGATATTTGCGGGCATATTCGCGGCGGATTTTGTCGAATATTTCGGGGTGTCCGCGGGCCGCCTCGATCTTGTCATTGAGGTCGCGAATCTTGCGCAGCGGCATTTTCGTCTCGATGACTTTGCGCGCGAAGGCGAGCGCCCCGTCGCGCAATTTTCCTTCGTCCACGAGCGTATCGACGACGCCCCATTCCAGCGCCTGCTTAGCGGAAAATGGCGTACCCGAGAGAATGGCTTCGAGCGCTGCCCCGACGCCGCTTAAGCGCGGCAGACGCTGGGTGCCGCCGGCTCCGGGAATGAGGCCAAGCTTGATCTCGGGAAAGCCGAACTTTGCCGACGGCACCGCGACCCGGTAATGGCACATCAGCGACATTTCGAAACCGCCCCCGAGCGCCGTGCCGTGGATGGCGGCAATGACTGGCTTTGGTCCGCCCTCAAGAGCTGATTGCAGTTCCGGCAGCGTCGCGCCTGCGGCGGGTTTGCCAAATTCGGAAATATCGGCGCCGGCGATGAAGGTACGGCCCGCGCAAATCACCACGATAGCTTTGACGGCGGCGTCGGCCGTCGCCTGCTGGACACCATCGCGAAGGCCGTTGCGAACGTCGGCGGAAAGCGCGTTGACCGGAGGCGAGTCGAGAGTGATGACGGCGATGTCGCCTTCGCGGGTCAGATCGGTGACGGCATTGATGGCGCTCATCGTCGTTTCCTCTTCAGCTTGCCGGTTTGCTTTGCGCTCAATAAGCTGGGGCGCAAAATACATCATATGCAACAGGAAGGAACGCCTGTGTCGCTATTCGACCTCAGTGGAAAGGTGGCGGTCGTCACCGGCTCATCGCGCGGCATCGGGCGCGCCATTGTCGAGCGGATGGCCGAGCACGGGGCAAAGGTCGTCGTTTCCTCCCGCAAGCTCGAGGCCTGCAAGGAAGTGGCGGCCGCAATCAACACCAAGTGCGGGGAGGGGCGGGCGCTGGCGATACCGGCGAATATCTCGTCGAAAGACGAATTGCAGCGGCTCGTCGCGGAAACAATGCGCCAGTTCGGCGAGATCCATGTGCTGGTGTGCAACGCCGCCTCAAATCCCCATTACGGGCCGATGCACACCATCTCGGATGAGCAATTGCGCAAGATCCTCGACAATAACATCGTGTCCAATCACTGGCTGATCACGATGGTGGCGCCGCAGATGATCGCCCGCAAGGACGGCGCGATCGTCATCGTCTCGTCGATCGGCGGTCTGCGCGGCAGTCCGGTCATCGGCACGTATTGCATCTCCAAGGCGGCGGATTTGCAACTGGCGCGCAATCTTGCCGTCGAGCTTGGGCCGCACAATGTACGGATCAACTGCATCGCTCCCGGTCTCATCCGCACCGATTTTGCGCGCGCTCTTTGGGAAAATCCGGAGATGGTGAAACATAGAAACGAACAGACACCGCTTCGTCGCATCGGCGAACCGGACGAGATTGCCGGCGCCGCCATCATGCTCGCCTCGCAGGCCGGAAACTTCATCACCGGACAGACCATCGTGGTCGATGGCGGCGTGACGATCGCGTGAGCGTAGTTTGTGCGCGGTTGCGGTGCTCGCTCAGATTCGCGTATTGGTGTATTTGCGCATTTCCAGCCGCGAGATCGCCCGGCAGTGGACTTCATCCGGTCCGTCGGCAAGCCGAAGCGTGCGGATATGAGCATAAGATTTTGCCAGTCCGGCGTCGCTGGTCACGCCCATGCCGCCATGCGCCTGGATGGCGTCGTCGATGACGCGCAGCGCGATACGCGGCGCCGCGACTTTGATCATGGCGATTTCAAGCTGCGCGGTCTTGTTGCCGAGCTTGTCCATTATGTCCGCAGCCTTCAGACAAAGCAGGCGCGTCATCTCGATATCGATGCGCGCTTCGGCGATGCGTTGCTCCCACACCGAATGCTCGGCGAGCTTCTTGCCGAAGGCGACGCGCGATAAAAGCCGTTTGGTCATCTTTTCCAGCGCGACTTCGGCCGCCCCAATCGTCCGCATGCAATGATGTATCCGCCCCGGACCAAGACGTCCCTGCGCGATCTCAAAGCCGCGGCCTTCGCCGAGGAGGAGATTGCCGGCCGGCACGCGGACATTGTCGAGCTGGACTTCGGCGTGACCGTGCGGCGCGTCGTCGTAGCCGAACACCGGCAGCATGCGCAGCACTCTGACCCCCGGTGTATCGAGCGGGACCAGGATCTGCGATTGCTGTTCGTGCCGCGCGCGGCTCGGGTCGGTCTTTCCCATGACGATCGTGATCTTGCAGCGCGGATCGCCGACGCCCGATGACCACCATTTGCGGCCGTTGATCACATAGCCGCTGCCGTCGCGGATAATCGAGGTTTCGATATTGGTGGCGTCGGAGGAGGCCACCCCCGGTTCGGTCATCAGGAACGCCGAGCGGATTTCGCCGGCAAGCAGCGGCTTAAGCCACTTGGCCTTTTGCTCCGGCGACCCGTAACGATGCAGCACTTCCATGTTGCCGGTATCGGGTGCCGAACAATTGAAGACTTCCGGCGCCCAGGACACCCGGCCCATCTGCTCGGCGCAAAGCGCATAGTCGAGGTTCGTCAATCCGGCGCCGTGGTAGTCGCCTTCGTCGTGCGTCGAGGATGGCGGCAGGAAGAGATTCCACAGGCCTTCGGCCTTGGCCTTGGCTTTCAGTTGTTCGAGGACCGGAATGACCTTCCAGCGTTCGCCTTCATGGTCCTGGCGGTCGTAGGTCTCGACCGACGGGTACACGTGGGCGTCCATGAAAGCGACGACCCGGTCGCGCCAGAGCTTTTGCCGCTCCGATATCGAAAAATCCATGACGTTTCTCTCCCCGTCGTTGCGCGACCATATCAGCGAGTCCGAAACAGCGCCATGCTTGAGCCGTCGGGGCTGCCGCGCTACAGACAACGCGAAGGCGCGGAGATTTGCCGGTGAGCGGCTCGACGACCCGCACGACTTACGGCGACACCCCGATCATAACGGCGGCTTTGCTTGTCATCGGCGACGAGATTCTGTCGGGCCGTACCAAGGACAAGAACATCGGTTATACGGCGGAGTTTCTCACCGCGATCGGCATCGATCTCAAGGAAGTGCGCGTCGTGCCCGACGAAGAGCCGGAGATTGTCGCGGCGCTCAACGCGCTGCGTGCGCGCTATACCTACGTCTTTACCACCGGCGGCATCGGCCCGACCCACGACGACATTACCGCCGACGCGGTGGCCAAGGCGTTCGGCGTACCGATCGATTATCATCCCGCCGCGGTCGAAATCCTGCGCGCGCGCCTTGCCGAGACCGGCGGCACCATGAACGAGGCGCGCATGCGCATGACGCGCATGCCGGCAGGCGCGGAACTGGTGCTCAACAAAATCTCGGCGGCGCCCGGCTTCCGGATCGACAATGTCATCGTCATGGCGGGCATTCCGCAGGTTATGCAGGCCATGCTCGATTATGTGGCGCCGCAGCTCAAGACCGGTGTGAAGATGCTGTCGGACACCGTCCGCGCCGACTGCCGCGAAGGCGATATTGGTACCGAGCTCGGCGCGGTGGCGAAAGCGTATCCCGCCGTCATCATCGGCTCCTATCCGTTCATCGACGAAGACCGGCGCGCCAATGCCCACATTGTGATGCGCTCGCGCGACCCGCAAAAGCTCGCCGACGCCAAGGCGGCGGTCGAGGCGATGCTCAAGCGCGTGCAGGCGCAGCTTGCCGCCGGATAGGGCGTTGGACGGCCGGCGTTCCAGGTAAGGCGCGGCTCAAGTCGCTGTGATGCGGGGCGTTATCGTGTTCGCGGTGGCGCGCCTTGCGGCGCCCTGACCTGAAGCCTACCTTCGCCGCAATGTGGTGCGAGGAAGCGCTTGAATGAGCGATACCGAAGCCCTCTTTGGTGTATTGCGCCAATCGGCGGATCCTGATTGTGCCGCCGCCATCGAGCAATTGGTTCGCGAGGGGCCGGATCACGAACTCTGTCGCATCAATGTGCTGGCGTTCGCCGGCAAGCGCGGCCTTGATGAAGAGCGGACCATCGCCGCGTTCCTACATGCGGCGAGGCTCGGCCTGTTGGAATTATCGTGGAATGTTCTCTGCCCCGGCTGCGGCGGAGTGCTCGACGCGGGTGCAACGCTTAAGACCGTGAACCGCGAAGAGTACGACTGCGGATTATGCGCCGCCGGTTACAAGCCGACGCTCGATGAGATGGTGGAAGTGACCTTCACCGTCAGTCCGCGCGTCCGGCATATTGCTGCGCATAGCCCGGATACGCTCTCGGAAGTTGAATATTACCGGCAGATTTTCTGGTGTTCAGGTGTCGATCTTCCCGAGACGTTGGCGGAAAGTCTCGCAGAGTTTACTGTCGATTCGATCGAATTGCCGCCTGGAGAGAAGGCAGTGCTTTCGGTGCAACTTCCCAGTGATTTCATCATCCTTTTTGATCCGGTGACGCACGGAACGCAGTTCATCGATGTCAAAGGTGAGCCGACACGCGAGCGGCAGACGCTGACGATGGTCTTTAATAACGTCAAGGCGCCGGTCGGTACGATAGAGATGCGGCCGGGACCCTTGCGTCTCGCGCTCGAGAACCGCACCAACCGCCGCGTGTTACCGGGGCTGTGGATCGCCGGCGATTCGTTGCACCATTTGCTGGGCAAACGCCGCCCGTTTCTAACAGCCAAGCGTCTCCTGACCAATCAGACTTTCCGCGACATTTACCGCGCGGAAACCCTCGACGTGGACCAGCGGCTCAAGATCACGAGTCTCACCTTTCTGTTCACGGATCTCAAAGGCTCGACCGCGCTCTATGAGCGGGTCGGTGATCTTGTAGCGTACGATCTCGTGCGCCAGCATTTCCACGTTCTCTACGACGTAGTGGCGGGGGAGGCTGGCGCGGTTGTCAAGACCATCGGCGACGCGGTGATGGCGACCTTCGAGACGCCGGACCGAGCGCTGGCGGCGGCGTTGCGCATGCGCGAGGAAATGTCACGCATCAACGCCGAACGCCACAACGAGGATTTGCTCCTGAAGATCGGCATTCACGAAGGGCCGTGTCTCGCCGTAACGCTCAACAACAGCCAGGACTATTTCGGCCAGACCGTAAACATGGCCGCCCGCGTGCAGGGATTGGCCTCCTCGCGGGCGATCTTCGTTACCAAGTCGGTGGTCGAGGACGTCAAGGCGGCGAAAATTCTCGAGAGCTCGGGCCTGCAGCCGACCATGCAGCGCGCCGCTCTGCGCGGCATCGCCGATGAAACCACGGTGTACGAGATTCCCTGATTGCCAGCGGTGCGGCAGGTCTGATATCGGCTGAAAACGCGTCACCCTCGCCGCAAGGACCTTCGATGACCCAGGTCGAAGCAGAGCAGCCCGCCAAACCGATTCCACGCGATCCTGGCAAAATCTTCCCGGTGTCGTGGGACCAATTTCACCGCGATTCGCGGGCGCTCGCCTGGCGCTTGAGCGGCGCCGGGCCGTTCGAGGCCATCGTCTGCATCACCCGCGGCGGGCTGGTGCCGGCGGCGATCGTCGCGCGCGAGCTTGGCATCAAATTGATCGAGACGGTGTGCGTGTCGAGTTATACCGGCACCAACCAGGGCGATCTGAAGGTGCTCAAGGACGTCGCCGCCCCGATTGTTGCGCTTGGCGGTGGGCAGGGAGTGCGGGTTCTGCTGGTCGATGATCTGGTCGACACCGGCAAGACCGCGAAAGTCGTGCGAGAAATCGTGCCTCGCGCGCATCTCGCCACGGTCTATGCGAAGCCCATGGGCCGGCCGCTCGTAGACACCTTCATCACCGAAGTGTCGCAGGACACTTGGATCTATTTTCCCTGGGACACCGGACTTGCATTTCAGCCGCCGATCAACGAGGCCGGACTGTAGAGGACAAAACGACCTATGGACGCCATCACACCGAAAGCAAACCACGATATCGCGGAAACCCATTCGCACGTCGTGCGACCCGCCGACATGGAATGGAAAAAGACGCGCTTTCCCGGCTGCGAAGTGAAAGGGCTCTTGCTCGATAAGGAAACCGGGCTCGTCACCGCGCTGATGCGGCTTGCCCCCGGCGCGGTGCTGCCCGACCATGAGCATGTCAAGATCGAGCAGACTTACATGCTCGAAGGCAAACTCGTCGACAAGGCAGGCCCGGCTGCCGGGCTGGCGGTCGGCGCCGGCGAGTTCGTTTGGCGCGAAGCCGGTAGCCGCCACGTCGCCTGGACGCCGGAGGGCGGGCTGATGCTCGCGATGTTCCAGGCGCCGAATAAATTTTTCGAGTCCGACGGGCGCGTCACAGACGTTTCGGGCGCCGATTGGGAAAGTTTATGGGGGCACGTCTTCAAAGAGTAGGAGCAACTGATGTTGCGGAAACTCATTCAGGCGGGCGCAATCGTCGCCTTCTTCGTGGGATCGGCTGCTGCCCAGGACACACCAGGCATTTCCCTCAACCCCAGAAAGCAATTGAGCCCAGAGCAGATCGAAAAGCAAAAAGCCGCCGATCAAGCCTACCAAGCGGCGATGAAGAAGATACCTGACAAGTCTTCATCCGGCGACCCGTGGGGCAATGTTCGCCCGGCCGTGCCGACAACTGCCAAGAATAAGCAGCAATAACAGGAGCCGCCGGGCATCGTGCTCGCTTCCGGCGCACGCACGTCCGGTGCTACAAGGGCGACCGCGCAGACCTGCTTTCAAGGTTCGCTCCGCGGACGTGGCGAAATGGTAGACGCAAGGGACTTAAAATCCCTCGGGAGGAAACTCCTGTGCCGGTTCGAGTCCGGCCGTCCGCACCACCGACTCTACTGATATGTCCAGCCGGGCCTCCGGAGGCACAACGACGCGTAATAACTTCCGCTCTGGGGCCTTTAGCGGACGTGCCGCCACGCGTTCGAAACGACGCGATTGACCCGTCTCCGACTCTGGCCACCCTGCGCCCTCACACCTCGAGCCAAGCTTCGCGCACCTCGCAATTGGCGGCAAGCTCGGACGGGGTGCCCTCGAATATCATCCGGCCGTGGCCCATCACATAGACGCGATGCGAGATGCGCATGGCGATGGTGAGCTTCTGCTCCACCAGGAGAATGGAAATGTGACGCTCGGCGATGCTTTGCAGCAGGTCGGCAACGCGTTCGACCATTTGCGGGGCCAACCCCTCAGTCGGCTCGTCGATCATGATGAGATCGGGATCGCCCATCAGGGTCCGGCAGATCGTCAGCATCTGCTGTTCGCCGCCGGAGATCACGCCGGCCGGCGCTTTCGCGCGCTCCTCGAGCCTCGGGAATAGCCGGTAGGCGTCGCCAATGCACCATCGCGCCACCTTTCTGCCCGCCTTGACGCCAAGCATGAGGTTCTGCTCGACGGTAAGCGTCGGAAAGATGGCGCGATCCTCGGGTACGTAGCCTATGCCCCGATGCGCGATTTCGAACGGCTTGAGGCCGGCAATGGCCTCGTCCTTGAAGGTGATCGAGCCCTGGGGCGACACATCACCCATGATCGCTTTTAAGGTGGTCGAGCGGCCGACTCCGTTGCGGCCGAGGATGCTGACGATCTCGCCCGGACGGACGCAAAGCGAGACGCCCTGCAGGATGTGGCTCTTACCGTAATAGGCATGCAGGTCGCGGACGTCGAGCATCATGGCGCGGTCCCCAGATAAGCCGCCTGCACTGCGCCGTCTTGTTTGATCCGCGCCGGGATGTCGCTGGCGATGATTTGGCCGTACACCAGCACGGAAATGCGGTCAGCGAGGTCGAAGACCACGCCCATGTCGTGCTCGATCATGATCAGGGTGCGGCCCTCGCTGACCTTGCGGATCAGCGCGACCGCACGCGCAGCCTCGGCCACGCTCATCCCTGCGCTCGGCTCATCGAGCAGGATGATCCGGGCGCCGCCCGCGATGGTGATGCCGATCTCTAGCGCCCGCTGTTCGGCATAGGTCAGCACGCCCGCCTGGACGCCGCGGCGATCGATCAGGTCGACTGCCTCGAGAATGGCTTCTGTCCGCTCGCGCGCGTCGGCGAGACCTTCGATGCCGCGCCAGAATGCATACTTGTATCCGAGCGACCAGAGCGCCGCGCAGCGGACATTTTCCCACACCGAAAGCCGCGGAAAGATGTTGGTGACCTGAAAGCTGCGGGAGAGGCCGCGCCGGTTGATCTGGTGCGGCGGCAACCCGGTGACGTTCTCCCCGTTGAGCCGGACGGTGCCGGAGGTCGGCGTGAGGCGGCCGCTGATCAGGTTGAAGAGGGTCGATTTTCCTGCACCGTTCGGCCCGATGATCGCATGGCGTTCGCCCGCGGGCACGTGCAGGCTCACGCCGCGAATGATCCGGGTAGCGCCGAAATTCTTGTGCAAGTCGGCGAGCTCGATCGCGGGTGTAGTCATTTCGTGCTCTGGGCACCATGCGCCTTCGCGAACGCCTCGTGCCAGGCGGCGCCCACGACCGGCCAGGTCATGCGAAACAGCCAAAACCCACCGCAGAGGAGCACCGCCGCAGTTACCCAGGGCATCACGCTCGCGCTGTCGAGCGCGACGTGGAAGACGGAGATCGTCGTTCCCTCGGATGCTTTGACGCTGAGATGATAGGTCATCTCGATGACCAGGACGATGCCGACGAGCATCACCAGTGCCGGCACCAGCGCAACCAGATAGGCCAGCGCGAGCCGCAGCATCGATCCATAAGCACGGGACTGCCACAATGGCGCATGCATCATCAAAAGGCCGGCGATGCCGTTTGGCGCGAGCATCACCATGCCGACGAACAAAAGGCCGAAATAAAGCTGCCACACGTCGGTCAGGTCACTGAGCATCACGTCGAGCCAAGTGACGAGGACCGCGCCGATCACTGGACCGATGAAGTTTCCGATGCCGCCGATGTATGCGGCGAGCAGCACGAGACCCGATTGTCCCGCGCCGACCTCCGCGGAATTGACCAGCTCGAAATTGATTGCCGCCAGCGCGCCGGCGATACCGGCGAACAGCCCGGCGAGCGAAAAGGCGATGAAGCGCACGGTGCGGGTGTTGTAGCCGACGAACTGCGCACGCTCGGGATTCTCGCGCACTGCGTTGCAGATGCGGCCGAACGGGGTGCGCGTAAGCGCATACATTGCGATCATGCACAGCAGGCACCACCCCGCGATCAGATAATAAACCTGGATCTGCGGGCCGAAATTTAGACCGAAGATGTGCAGCAGCTTGGTGCGGTTGGTGCTGATCCCTTCTTCACCGCCGAAGAATCCGCGCAGGATGAGGGAGCTCGAGGCCACGAGTTCCCCAAGTCCGAGCGAAATCATGGCGAACACCGTTCCGGCACGCCGCGTCGAAACCGAGCCGAAGATGATGCCAAACAGGAGACCGCTAAAGCCGCCGACCAACGGAATTGCCGGGAGCGGTACCGGAAGCCCACTATGGATCACGGTATTCATAGCATGCACGGCCAGGAACCCGCCGAGGCCATAGTAGACAGCGTGACCGAACGAGAGCAGGCCGGTCTCACCGAGCAGCATGTTGTAGGAGAGCGCAAATACGATCATGATGCCCATCAGGCTGAGCATCGTTAGCGCCGACCCGGAAGTGAAAACCGCCGGCAGGATCGCAAAGACGACGGCGAGCGCGGTCCACGGCGCCGCAAGGCGCACGAGCACCGCAAGGTACGCCGGAGGCAAATTCCCGCGCGCCGGCAGGCTTGCTACATCACTTGCCACGTCGCTCAATGTTCGCGCGTCCCCATGAGACCGATCGGCCGGAAGATCAGGATCAACACCAAGAGCAGGTAGGGAATGATCGGGGCGATCTGCGCCACTGTTACAGTCCATACGTCGAGCATCACGCCGCCGGACGGCGGCGCCATTCCGATGCCGCCGAGCACATCCGCGACCGAAAGGTTGACCGAGACTGCGAATGTTTGGACGAGCCCAATCAACAGCGAAGCGAGAAACGCGCCGGATAGCGAACCGAGTCCGCCGACCACGACGACGACGAACAGGATCGGGCCGAGCGCTGCTGCCATATTCGACTGGGTCACCAGCGCCGGCCCGGCAATCACGCCGGCGACCGCCGCAAGTCCGGTACCGACGCCGAACACCAACATGAACACTCTCGGCACGTTGTGGCCGAGCATGGCCACCATGTGGGAATGCGTGAGCGAGGCCTGGATGATTAACCCGACGCGGGTGCGCGTGAGCACGGCGAGGAGCACCGCGAAAATCGCGATTGCGGTCAGAAGCTCGAACATTTTGTAGGCGGGATAGTTGGTCGAGAACACGGTGAAGGCGCTGAAATCAAGGGATGCCGGCACGCGATAATCTGCCGGACCCTTGCCCCAGATCATCTGCACGCCTTCTTCGATGACAAAGGCCAGCCCGAACGTGAACAAGAGCTCGGCGACCGGGCCGTGCCGGTGCACGCGGCGCAGGCCATAGCGCTCGACGAGCGCTCCGATGCCACCGACGAGCACCGGCGCGACGAAGAAAGCCGGCCAGAAACCAAGGATCTGGCTGATCTGGAAGCCGAAGAACGCCCCCAGCATGTAGAAGCTGGCATGGGCAAAGTTGAGCACGCCCATCATGCTGAAGATCAGCGTCAGGCCGCTCGCCATCAAAAACAACAGCATGCCGTAGAGCACGCCGTTCAAGGTAGATATGGTGACGAGCTCCAGCACCCCCGACCGGGTCGGCCAGATCAGCTCGGGTGGTTCATCTTACAGCTGGTGGTAATGATAGTGTCCTGCGTGTCGATCTTGCCCGCCACCTTCCAGCCCCAGCCGGTATTCTCCTCGTCGAACGGCTGGTCCTTGCCGATTGGGCCTAAATTGGCGATGTACATCGGCTGGAAGAACTGATGATCGTCGGCGCGCATGAAACCCTCGCCACCGTTGAAGACCGTTACATTCATGCCCTCAAGCTTGGCCGCGATCTTCGTCGGCTCCGACGACTTCGCTTCCTCGGCGGCCTTGACGAACATGCGGATCTCGTTGACGGCCCGCGGATAGAACAGTGAGATGCTGAGCTTGGCGCGGAACGCCTTCTCGAACTCCTGCGACGATGCATTGGGCACGTTTGCTACACCCTCGGCGATCTGAAATACGCGATCCGGCAGGTTCGCCTGCTTGATCGCCGTAGGGCCGCCCGTGCCTCCTGCGTAGTAGGTGTACCAGTCGACTTGCAAGCCGGCATCCGCCGCCGCTTTGAGCAGCAAGGCGAAATCCTGACCCCAGTTGCCGGTTATGACGCTGTCGGCGCCGGAGGCCTTGATCTTCGCGACATAGGGCGAGAAGTCGGTGACCTTGAGCAAAGGATGCACCTCGTCGCCGACGAGCTCAATGTCCGGCCGTTTGGTATTGAGCATCGCGCGCGCTTCTTTGCGGACCGCCTGACCGAACGAATAATCCTGGTTAATCAAATAGACCTTTTTGATGTTCGGCCGTGTCTTCATATAGTTGGTAAGCGCCGCCATCTTGATGTCCGAGTTCGCGTCCCAGCGGAAATGCCAGTAGCTGCACTTGTCGTTGGTCAGCACTGGATCGACCGCCGCATAGTTGAAGAACAGCACTTCCTTGCCAGGGTTGCGGTCGTTGTATTTGGTCACGAAGTCCTCGATCGCGGCCGCGAAGGCCGAGCCGTTGCCCTGTGTGACGAAGCGGATGCCGGAGTCGATTGCCTTCTGCAGCTGGATAAGCGTCTCCTGGGCATTGAGCTTGTTGTCGTAGGCGACGATCTCCAACTTCCGGCCTACGACGCCGCCATGCGCGTTGGTCGAGTCTGCGAGATATTGGAAAGTCTTGAGGCCGACCTCGCCGATACTTGCGCCTCCGCCGGAAAGGGGATCGATGTATGCAATCTTGACGGTGTCCTGGGCCGCCGCGGGCAGGATGGCCAGCACGGTGGTTGCTATGGCGTAGAACATGGTGCTGAAGCGCGAAATCATGGACGATCCTCCTGATTTATATTTTTGCGCGACCGGGCGCCGTTGGAGCACAGATTTCCCGGTCGGGTGCTGCTCGTCAAGAACTCCCCGTTGCTTTCCCGGAAGAACTCGAAAGCATTCTGCAACGGTAATTGCAGGCCAGTGTGAGCTCGGTGCGACAAAGGCCAATAAAAATAAGGTTTTTTCGCCCTACTCGAAGGACTTAAAATCCCTTGGCCGGAAGGCTGTGAGGGTTCGAGCCCCTTCGTCCGCACCAGGTTCTTCTCAAGGCTTGGTGCAGGAGAAATTCGCCGCGTCGTTGGTGTCGCCTTTGCCGGTGTAGGCCGCGACCGCCGGATAGGGGCAGAGCGGACGTTGCATGGCGATGCCTTTCGTCGGGTCATCATCCACGAACTTGGTGGCGATGATGGCATGGGGCGCCTGGCCGTGCTCGACCCATGCGACCGCCGCGGAGATCAGGTCGTGACCTGGATCGAGCACCGGCGGATTTGGCTGGCCAGCATTGAGATAGCGCGTGCTGCCGAACGCGTTGGGCCCTGGTCCGCCGGCGCAATGGCCCATGCCCGGAGCCAAATAGAGGCGGGCAAATTTGTCGACCGTGCCGGCCTGAGCTTTCACGACGCTGTCATAGTAGTTGATGGCGTTGCCCGGTTGGATAAGTGCATCGCCCCACCCGCTGTAGAGGATGAGCTTGCCTCCACGAGCCGCGAACTTGCTCAGATCGGGGTTTGTGTTGTTGATATCGGCCGCAAGCCTTTGGTTTGCGGCGTCGACATCGCTGTCCAGATTCATTTTGTGCCAGTCGAAATCCTTACCGTCGTAGACCGCGTATTTGAAGAAGCCGCCGCCAATAAAGGGCTCTGGTCCCGCAACCAAGAATCCCCAGAGAAATTCACTGCCGGGTTCGAGGCCTGGGAAGATCTGCTTGCCGGCACTGTTGCGCGGCCCAGCGTAGAGCTTCTTCACCGCCGTTACCTGTGCCGTCGTGAGGCAATCGGCAGCATCTCCCGCTTTGCATTGCAGGACGCTCGGGTCGAAATGGCATTGCCGGGGATTGTTGATGATGCCGTCCTTGACGCCGTCCTGCGCGTCGCAGGCCGCGACGACCGCGCTATTCAGCAATTTGAGTTTTGGCGCCGGCAAGTTGCTGGCTGGATCGTTGAGCGCCGCTTGCGCCTCAAAGACATAAGCCGCCGACACGTCGGTCCAGTCACTGCCGAAAGCTCCGGCAATGATGCCGTCGTAATCCTCCGGGTAACGCTGCGCCTCCGCGAGCGCGCTGCCGCCGCCGTGTGAGCAACCGGAGAAGTAGGAATATTTCGGCGCGTTGCCGTAGTAGGCCGCGATGATCGCCTTGCCGGCGACCGCGCTGAAATGAGTGCCGCGGTGGCCCCAATCCTTGACGCGCTCGGGATGGCCGACGGCCCAGTCCATAACGAAAGCATTAGATTGATGGCCGAGATCGTCGCCGAGCGCCGCGAAGCCGCGCGTCAGCGCATCATTCAGTGACGGATAGATGGGCATGCCCGAATGGCCGAGATTGCCGCTCGCCTGCATCCGGCCGTTCCACTTGTCCACCGGCGGCAGCCACAGTTCGAAGCCGATGCTCGATGCTGCCTCGGACTTGGCGGTGCCAACCACCCGGCAGAACGGAACCGTTACCTTGGTGATGTTGCCGAGGCCGTCCTTCGGCGATTCAAAAGAGCCGATCTCCTCCGTCGCAGAAGTGACGGTGGCGTTGGGAGCAGCAATCTTGGTTAAGTCTCCACAGCTCGCAGCAATCGCCGGGACCGCCAAGGCGATCAAACCCGCGAACGACAACCCAAACAGGGCAACGCGTGGCATCGCGCGGTGCATGTAATTCCTCCCGCTGTTTTTGGCCAAAGCCACCGCCGGCCGACCATTTCAAGGCAATATTCGACGTTCTCTCCTTTTGGTCAATTCACGTTGAGTGATAGCCGGCACGCAGCGGCAAATATGCAGCGCCAATGCCAGGCTGTTTCTGCGGGGCAATTGCCCAACCGTGAAGGATGACGCGGGAGCTGGACGGTAATACCCACGGTTTCGCGCCCGAGAGTTTCTCAGTGCAATTGTCATGCGCACCCGTCGGCATCATAAAGCATCTGCTGCGCGCGATATCGTGGGCCACGATCCAGCGCGTCGCGACGTCGTGCAGGCCCGAAAACAGCCCGAAGAATTCTCGGCCGCTTGCCAGGTCGGCCTGCCAACGGGCGAAATACATCGGTGCGTCGATCGTGCACACAAGGACGATAGCCGGTGACGCCGGCGATGGCGGCTGCAATTGCCCATTGCATTACGCTGCGATAGCGGCTGACGAGATCCAGAAGCGCGATGGCAACCAGCACGAAGATCACCGTCCACAGCGAATTTTCTAGAACGTTGCCGAGGTAATTCGTGGTGATCACCACTTACCACGAACAGGCTTCCGCCAGCACGACCAGCGGGACGGCGCATGCGCTGTTTTCAGGCGCCGGCGAATTTGGCTGGTCGCTTCTCCAAGAACGCCTTCACGCCTTCGCGAAAATCCTCCGACGCACCGGCTAGTCGCTGGCTGCGGCACTCGAGATCGAGTTGCTGTTCGAAAGAGTTTTGCGGGCTTTCCCAGTAGAGCCGGCGGATGAGGCTGAGCGCGACGGTCGGGCCGGCGGCAAGTTCATGCGCGAGGCGCAGCGCCTCGCTCATCAGCGCCTCGTCATCGAAGACGCGGTTGACGAGCCCCCAGGCCAGCGCCGTTTCGGCCGGCAGACGTTCGCCGAGCAGGGACAGCTCGATCGCCCGGGCCCGTCCCACCAGCCGCGGCAGAAGCCAGGTCGAGCCGCAGTCGGGCACCAGGCCGATGCGCCGGAACGCTTGCAGGAAATAGGCGGAGCGCGCGCAGAGTATCAGATCGCCCATCAGTGCGAGGCTCATGCCGGCGCCGGCAGCTGGTCCGTTGACGGCGGTTACGACCGGATACGGCAGATCGCGCAGCCGCCTGATAAAGGGATGGAACAGGGTCTCCAGCGTCCGGCCGGCGCCGCGCTTCGCGAGTTCGTCGTCGCCGCGTCCCTGCAGGTTGGCGCCCGTCGAAAACGCGCGACCGACGCCGGTCAGCACCAGGCAACGGGTGTGCTCGGTCGACGATGCCAACGCATCGAGCGCTTCGGTCATGCCCTTGAGCATCTCCGGCGAGACCGCGTTGAGCACGTCAGGATGGTTCATGCGCAGGACGGCGACGGCGCCGTCGCGCTCCAGGCTGGCGCGTTCAAACTCCATGTGCGTCTCCCTTGGCGTGCCCA
This sequence comes from uncultured Alphaproteobacteria bacterium, assembly GCA_963831165.1. Taxonomy (GTDB): domain Bacteria; phylum Pseudomonadota; class Alphaproteobacteria; order Rhizobiales; family Xanthobacteraceae; genus BOG-931. Next base: position 1,949,396 of record CAWHPC010000017.1, on the reverse strand, counting down.
TCGTTGCTGCAAACGCAAAGTCGTCCGGGCGAACCGGCGTCGAGTGCATCAATACGTCGGAACGGTATCAGGGCGCGTCCGATAGCTAAAGCGCTTTCGGCTCTACGGCTGGCGTTGCCTGCGTGATCGCCGTGGCGCGTTTTTCAGATCGGGATCAACAGCCCGGCCAACAAATGTTGTGCGATCCGGTCAGCGGTACAGCGTGATGCTGATAATCCCGCCCAGATCGCCTTCGCCGGCGCCTTCTTTCGGGAAGCCGGTGATGTCGATTTCTCCCGCTGGGGAGCCGTGGCAGGAAAGGCAGCTGCGGCCGTAATATTCTGGAAACAAAATACGTTGCGCCTCCAGACCGTTTTTGGCGGCAGCGGCAGTATAGGGCTGATCCTTGGGCCAGGATGACGCCATCAGCCGTGTCCGTATGGCCTCAAGCTCCCATTCGTCCGGGCGGACCTTCGGGTTGCGGATCAGCTTAGGCGGCGCGGTTACTTTCATCTCGGCGATGCCGGCCGCACGGCGGCCGAAGGCTTCGTTTACCAGGCGGCCGAACACGGCGGGAATAAAGCCCTTGAACCCCACGCCTTGCCGATTGATGGTCTCCTGGTGGACGTCCATGACTTCCGCAATGGCATCCATCTGCATGTGAATAAGCTTGCCCTGGAGCGAGTTCGGCTGGATTGCCGAAGGGTCGATCTCAGTGGCCTGCTGATAAAGTTTGCTGGTTTCGGCCAGTACCATTTTTGCATCAATGCCTTTGGCGCCGACATTCGGATCGTTGATGCGATCTTGATTTCGGGAAATCACGGTGCGGCCGGACCGTAGCATTGTGGCCAGACTTCTTGCGATCTGCGTGTCGTCGTCAGCAGTTCGGCTGACCGCCGGGAAGTTGGCGGTGACGGCAACCGCCAATGTCAGGCCAACAACGGCGCTCATCGTCCAGGCAACCGCGACGCCAAGCCGGTTCTTGGCGGCCTGCAAATGCCGCACACTGAGTGAAGCTCGACGCATCGGCATATTTGCCTCCTTCGATTGATGTATTGCTGCGGTCAAACTGCTGTGACCCTTTTCAAGAAATCCTCGACGGCCTTGTCGATAGTGCTGGTTTGCGCCGACAATGCATGGGCGACGTCGAGCACCTGCGAGGCGAAGCGATTGGTGTCGCCGATCGCCTTGGTTACTTCGGTCATATTGCCGGCGAGTTGCATGACGCCGGCGGCGGCCCCTTGGACGTTTCGCGTGATCATTTGCGCCGCGTTGCTTTGCTGCTCGACGGAAGCGGCGATCGCCGAGGTGAAACGGGCAATATTATCCGTTACGGCGTTGATTGATTGGATTACGTCGACCGCTTCGGTCGTTGAGGTCTGAATCCCGGCAATTTGCGCGGTGATATCTTCTGTAGCTTTCGCGGTCTGGCTGGCGAGTTGCTTGATCTCGTTGGCAACCACGGCAAAACCGCGGCCCGCTTGTCCGGCGCGCGCCGCTTCAATCGTGGCATTGAGCGCCAGGAGGTTGGTCTGCTCGGCGACATCGCGAATGAGCTTAACCACGTCGCCGATCCGATTTGACCCTGCGGACAGCTGCTCGCCAAGTTCATGCGCCGAATGTGCGATCTCGGCGGCGCGGTTGACGACCCCGCGCGTTTGGCCAGCTTGTTTGTTGATCTCATGGATCGAAACGCCGAGCTCTTCGGTCGCGTCAGCCACCGTGCGCACATTGTTCGACGTCGTCTCGGACGACAGCGAAACCGCACGGGCTTGAGCGTCGGCCTCGCTGGCAATGGCCGAAAGCCCGCGCGCCGTCCTCTCCATCGCCGAAGCGTTGGTCGACAAGGTCGTGACGACGGAACTCACCGCGGCGCGAAAGTCGTCGATGATTTTGTCAATGGACGAAGCCCGGACACGCTGGGTCAGCTGTTCCGCTCGCTCGCGTTCGATAAGCTTGCGCCGCTCAATTTCGCCGGCGTGCAACACCTGCAGTGCGCGCGACATCTCGCCCATTTCGTCGCGGGTCGAGACCGAAGGCAGCGCATTTTCCACGTCGCCGGCGGCGAGCTGCCGCATCGCATTGCTGATCGATATCAGCCGTTCAACCAGGCGCCGCTGGACATAAAGGACGCCCACGCCGACAGCGGCAATTATACTGGCGATGGCAACGATCAAGAGTACGATACGGCTGCGGTTGAGGGTGTTGGTCAACGCGGCCGTACCGCGTTCGACGCCGTGCTGTGCGGTGCTTACCAGGTTCGCGATCGTATCATCGAGATCGCGTTGAATAGCGACGTTTTCATCGATAGTGGCGTCGGCTCGCACGCTGATGAATGTTTCGCGAGCGTGACGAGCAAAAATACTGTCGGCGCCGATGCCGAGCGGGAGAAGCTGTTCGGCGATTCTGGTGATGCCGTCATTGGATAGCACCGCTGCCGAGTCGCGCAGTCCGCCCGCGGCAGCTTTGAGAAGATCCTGAATGCGCTTGAATTCCGTCGGCTCATTCAAAGACGAGGCTTCGCTGATCAAGCTGACGAAGAGATGGGCCTTGGCGGAGACTTCAAGCGCTGGGCGAGACTCTGGCAGCTGGGCGAGTTGCTCCCCGAGCCGCGCATTCGTCTTGTGCAAGGTCTCGACCTGCACAGCAATTTCAGTTCGCAGATTGGTCCGCTCCGCCATGATGTCTTCGAGAGCGGAGAGATTGGCGTCAAGGCGCTTCGACAGCGTGATCAGCTTCGCGATCGCCGGGTTGTCGCTGTCGAGCTGTTGCAGGCGTCGCAACGTGTTGCCGAGATCGTTGTGCTTGTGCGCCATCAAGTCGGCGATGCTCTTTTGATCGGCCATGGTTCGGGCATTGATCAATCGTGCCGCCGCCGCTGAAATCTCCCCTGAGAGCGCGGAGAGCTGAATGACCGCGGCGACCACCGGCATCCGCCGTGCCGCAAAATCGTCGATGCCGGTCTCGACGGCCGAAAAGCACAGGAGCGAGACCACGGTTGAGATCGCAGTCAGGCCGGCGACAAAACTGAAGGCGGATTGGAGCCTGGCGGCAACGCCGAATCGTGGGCGCCTCCACATCGGTGATCGCGGCGCCGCGCTTGCGTCGAACGGGCCAGCCATTTTGTCCGCTCGCTAATCGTTGTCCCTGTCACCCGCAGCAGCCAAAACGGCTCAACGGGCGATTGCCCGCACGGCGACACCTGTCCGTCAAGGTTACAAAGCATCGTAAAGAACAGGTTACGGTTGTACACACGCGGCAGCAGATTCCTTTCGAAATAGCCGCGGATGCCGGGCTTCTTGGGTCGCACAGCGGGCGCGAACGTCTTGACGCGTAAGTTAATGCCGTACGCTCGGACTTAACGCGCTATTAATCCGCCACTCCGTAGGCATCGTGCTCACGTCATGCGCATGCGCGCCTCGTTCACAGTGCCGCGGACTCGTGTTCGCGAGAGCCGTGAAGTCGCTTTCTCAAGAAAAAGCCGGGCGGACGTTGCCTTATTTGCGGCACAGGAGGCTGCAAACGGAAGGCCGGGGACTTACGCAGCTTCGAGCGACTGCTAAACCGGCGCGGGCGTGTTGGATGATTCGATGACATCGAGGGACGGCGGTCGCGCGTCCGCACAAAGCCTGTATCGCGAGCCGGCGGTCGGGCCTTGGCCAAGCCGAAGTTCTCGACTGTGCGCGCCCGGAATGATCTGCGGCCTTTTAGCCGTGATGCTCGCCGGCTGTTCCTTGAGCGATGGCGTCGGCCCGTACATCGTCGACCCTGGCCATTATTCGGCTTATCACTGTAAGGATCTCGTCGAACGATTGAAGGCGCTGACTGCACGGCAAAAGGAATTGAGCGAACTTATGGGCAAAGCCAGTGAAGGCGGCGGCGGCACTGTAATCGGAGCGCTGTCCTATCGTCCCGAATACGAGAAGGACCTGGGTGAAGAGAAAGTCTTGCGGCGCACGGCGGCCGAGAAGAAGTGTGCACTGGAGCCGCCGACCTTTGAAAGCGACCAAAGCATCCGTTGATGCGTTTAGGTTTCGAGTTGATGGATCGTGCGGTTGGCAGTGCGCAGACGTCCGCTCAGCTCGCGTCCAACCGCCGCCAGAAGACGGATGGCGAGATTGGGGAACTGCGCCGACAATGCCGCAAAATCCGACGTAGTCAGCGCATAGCAAGTTAATTCCGCGTCGGCGACAACTGTCGCCGAGCGCATGCCCGAATCGAGCAGCGCGAGCTCGCCAAACATTGTGCCTGGAACAAAGGTTGTCAGGCGGATATCGCTGTTCGGAGTGTGCAAATAGGCGCTGGCGGTGCCTTTGGTAACGATGAGAAGCTGATCGCCGGGGTCGCCTTCTCTAAATACCACCCTGCCTGATGGATATGACGTACGCCGCAAATGTGGTTCGATCGCCGCCAGATCCGCAGCTGAGAAATCGCGAAAAAGGGCCACTTCCTCGATCGTTATCTCGTCATGATGGAGTAACGGCTGCGCTCGCAACAACGCGTCCTCTGCCGATTCGATGGCCCGGTCGACGTCGGGAAAGAGCTCGGCTCCCACGCTCGACCGCAGCGCATCGAAATGTTCTACGCGCTCCCGCGCGATGCTGTTCTCGGGGGACGCCAGCAGCAACGGTTTGTGTTGCTTGGCGAGGCTCGATTTGAGTTCAACCAGAATGTTGGTACCGGTTGAGTCGACCTCAGTGAGGCGGTGCAAATCGAGGATTACGCACGCAGTCTCCCGGCGCAACGCGACTTCGATGTCGCTGAGCATTTTCTCCCCGGTGCCGAAGAACAGGGCGCCCTGCAACTCCATCACCAGGATAGAGTCGCCGGCGCCCTCGAGAAATTCCCGTTCCGCCGCGGTGCGCGACGTGCGCGAATGAATAGTGCCGCAACGGTAGCTCCGGCGAATGACGGAGCGGCTCATCCGGAACACAAACAGTGCAATCGCAATTGCCACGCCGATAAACACCGCCGCCACGATGTTGAGCATGATCGAGAGCACCGCAACCACAACGACAACCACAAGATCGAGTGCTGCGTTGGACCGCGAGGCCGCCGATCCGCGCCGCAATCCGCCGACCAATCGCAAACTCCAGAGATCAAAATGCTGAACCGCAACCACCATGATGACTGCCGAGAGCACGGCACGCGGAATTTGGCCGAGCCAGCGGAAGAGGAACACACCTGCAATCAACAGCGCGGCGGCGTTGACCAGAACCGACAGCCGTGTGCGGGCGCCGAAGGCGCGATTGGCGATGGTCGGGCCGATATTGATGCCGCTGGTAATTCCGCCGAACGATGCCGCGACCACGTTGCCCAGACCGAGACGGACTAGCAGGCGATCGCCGTCGCGGCGAGGCTCATCCGCGCCTGTTACAAGCTTGACGCACAACAATGCGTCGATGGAAGCGATCACCGCGAGCGCGATCGCCGCGCCGATGATCGTTGGCAGCAGCGTGACCAGGCCGCCGCTGCCGGCGAGATCGGCAAAATAGGGAAAAGCGGTTAAGCCAATGGACGCCCTCGGCCCATCGGCGATCGGCGGGCCGAGGTGAGCGCCAAGACCGGCAAGCCGGCCGAGGTAATAGAGAATGCAGCCGGTTCCGACACCGATAATAATCGGTGGCACCTTCCGCGTCAGCTTTGGCGCGTTCCACATCGCGGCAAAGGTGATCGCGGCGATCGCGAGACTGAGCGGCTTCACCGACGCCAGGTGCTGCGGCACCTGCGCGAATGGCACACTGTGGTCAAAGCCACACACATTGCCCAATTGCACCAGAAACAAGAGCGCCGCCGCGGCGTCCTGAAATCCCGCCATGACTGGCTGTGGCGCGAATTTGATGAGGGTCCCGAGTTTCACAAAGCCGAACAGGGCTTCGATCGCGCCGGCGAGCAGCACCACGGAAAACGCGATCGCTAGCACCAACGGTGCGCCGCCGGCGACGATCGCCGGCGTGTCGGAATGAACGAGGCCGTATACAAAGACGCCGAGGAAAAAGTTGCTGGTAATCCGCGGCGCATAGACCGTGGTCGTCCTGTCGCCCAGGAGCACGCACACAATGGCGACGAGGCAGGCCGTCGCGATACCAGCGAGCGCACCGGATGCAAAATAGTCGTCGCCGAGCGCGGCGAATGCAAACATGCCGTAGCCCATCGCCAGCGGAATAGCGACGGCTGCCGACACTAAGCCGCCGAACACGTCGTTGCGTACAGGCGACAGCGGTTTCATTGGCATTTGCTCGGCGACTTCGGAACCTAGAGGTTGGCCAAGCCGACAGCGGTAGCGACGCCGGCGGCGGCGAGCAGCACCAGCACGACCGCGCTGACCAAGGTTGCGCGTCCGCCTGCGAACACGGCGGCATAAAGTGCTTTCAGAATGTTGTTGGATGACGCCGCGATGAGAATTGCAGCGGCGAGCGCGCTTTCCGACATTCCCGATGTGCCGCCTTGCGCCAGATTAAGCACGAACGGATCTATATCCGTCACGCCGACGATCGCAGCGAGCGTGTAGATCCCCGAAGCGCCGAACTGCGCCTTAGCCCAATTCGACACCAACGACACCGCGATAAAAAGAAATGCAAAGAGCGCCGCCGGACCGAGCTCGAGCGGATTGCCGCCGGATGGTGGAAGGGCCGGCCGCGGCGACTTGGCGTCTTCCGGCGCAGGTCGCGCCAGCCAGTATTGTAGTGCGCACACCAAGAGGCCGGCGAGCGAAAGGCCGCACAGCGGGAGCGCGAGCGTTCGTGCCAGCGTCATATTGAAGACCGCGACGACGATGAGAATGCGTAGATACATGATTGCGGTAGCGAGCGTGATCCCGGCCTGCGCATTTCGTCGCATCACCGATCCGGTTTTGGCCTGACGCGCCAGTACGACCGTCGTTGCGGTCGACGAGTAAACGCCGCCCAGGGCGGCCATCCACAACCCGTTCGCTGCCGGGGTCCAGTAGCGTTGGGCCAAATAGCTCGCGTAGGACAAACTGCAGACGACGACGAGGGCGAGCCAGGCCTGACGCGGCGTAATGGTTGTCAGCGTTGTCACTGGCTCGTTGGGCAACAGCGGCAGAATGATCCCGGTCAGAATCAAAAATTCGCCGGCCGTGACGATTTCCTTCAGTTCGACGCGCCGCGCCAAAGCGTGCAGTCGTTCGCGCCCGGTGAGCAGGAGGACCGCGCTCACGGTAAATGTCACCGCCACCCAGGGCGGGAGCGCCAAGGCGGCGGCGCCAAGCACATAAGCGTGAACGTTAAGCGCCGGTACAACCAGCCCGACATTCGGCTCGCCTTCCTCATCCTGCTCGCGGACGTGCCGCCGGTAGAAAATCGCAAGCCACGCGCCAAGCACGACGAGGCCGCCGGTGAACGGGATGAAATGTTCCGGATCGAACAGGTAGAGGACGCCGCCGGCGAATGCGAGCATCGGAAAGGTACGGATGCCGCCCGGACGTTTGGTATCAGTTCGCGCGAAAAAATCCTCGAAAGCGAGGCCGAGGAACAAGCTCAGGCCCAGGAGGAGGGCGACGCTGGTCAGGGAGGGCGCTGAAATCATTGCAAGATCGACTGTTGGCGTGAGCGGTGCCCAAAGTGGCAATTCGATTTCGCCTATCATACATAGCGGGCCAGCGCGATCTTAAAGGCCTGCGTGCACCTGCGGCGCCGCACATGCCCTTAGGTTTGCTGAATTGGGGGAGTGAGCCATGAGCTGGATGCCCGATAAGGACCCGGTACTGGGCGACAAGCACTCGTGCGATGCGCTCGAACTGATAATCATTCCACGCGTGCGCGATCTCGGCGACGGCTTTTCCGTGCGTCGCGCGCTCCCCCATGCCAAGCGCCAGATGATCGGCCCGTTTATTTTCTTCGATCAGATGGGTCCAGTGCAGCTCATGGCCGGGAAGGGGATGGATGTTCGCCCGCATCCTCACATCGGGCTGGCGACCGTCACCTATCTGTTCGACGGCCGCGTCGTGCACCGCGACAGCGAAGGCAACGCGCTCGAGATCACGCCAGGCTCGATGAATCTCATGACCGCGGGCCGCGGCATCTCGCATTCCGAGCGGACGCCCCCGAGTATGCGCACCGGCGGTGGGGGAATGTTCGGCATCCAGAGCTGGATCGCGCTGCCCCAAGACCATGAGGAGATGGCGCCGCTGTTCGAACACTTCGATGCCGCGAGCTTGCCGACCATCGAGGATGGCGGCGTACGCGCGCGGGTCATCGCCGGCTCGACTCTCGGGCAGAAGTCGCCGGTCGGCATGGTTTCGGAGTGGTTCTATGCTGAAGTCGTACTCGATGCCGGCGCGAGCGCGCCGCTCGATGCCGATCACGAGGAGCGGGCCATCTACGTGACAGAGGGCGAAGTCGATATCGCCGGCGACAAGTTCGCGGCGCCGCAGCTTTTGGTGTTCCGTCCCGGCGACCGCATTACCGTGACGGCAACGAGGCCGGCACGGCTGATGTTCCTTGGCGGAGCGACGCTCGAAGGCCCGCGCTATCTGTGGTGGAATTTCGTCTCCTCGCGCAAGGAACGCATCGAAGAGGCGAAGCAGGAATGGAAGAGCGGCCGTTTCGCGCTCATTCCGGGCGACGAGAAGGAGTTCATCCCGCTGCCGGAGAACTAGGGGCGGGCGCCAACCGGACAGCCAACAAAGTCCGTGACATATCCCACTGCCTGAGGGAACGCGCCACCGTCGCCTCGGCGATTGCGAACAAAACGCGAATTGTGATTCAGTCGGGTGTCGAGCGCATGTGATTCGGTCACGCGAGCTCAAGCCACTCGAAGGTAATCGATCCCGTGTCCGCGGCGCGCCTGGAAAAACTCAATCCGCAGCAGCGCCGCGCCGCCGAGCATGGCGGTCTGCCGCTGGCCGAGGCCGGGCCGCTGCTCATCATTGCCGGCGCGGGTTCGGGCAAGACCTCGACGCTGGCGCATCGAGTCGCCTGGCTGATCGAACAAGGCGCCGATCCGCGGCGCATCATGCTTCTGACTTTTTCACGCCGAGCTGCGGCGGAAATGATCCGCCGCGTCGATTTGATCCTCGTTGAGTTCAACCGCGCGCAAGGTGCCGTCACCGATGATCTGGCCTGGGCCGGCACATTTCACGCCATGGGCGCGCGGCTGTTGCGTGAATATGCCGAAACGATCGGCCTGGCTCCGGCCTTCACCATCCACGATCGCGAGGATTCGGCCGATCTGATGAATCTCGTGCGTCACGATGTTGGATTTTCAAAGACCGAGAAGCGTTTCCCAACCAAGGGCACGTGTCTCGCCATCTATTCACGCGCGGTAAACGGCGAGCTTCCGCTCGACGAGGTTCTCGGCGCCTATTTTCCCTGGTGCGCGATGTGGCATGACGAATTGCGGGCGCTGTTCGCGCAATATGTCGAAACCAAGCAGCGCCAGCACGTGCTCGATTACGACGATCTACTGCTGTACTGGGCGCACATGATGCTGGAGCCGTCGATCGCCGGCGAAATCTCGGAACGGTTCGATCACGTGCTGGTCGACGAATATCAGGACACCAACAGACTGCAGGCATCTGTGCTGCTGGCTCTGCGGCCTAACGGCAACGGTTTGACCGTCGTCGGCGACGATGCGCAGTCGATCTATTCGTTTCGCGCTGCCAGTGTGCGTAACATTCTCGATTTCCCCGGGCACTTCAGCCCGCGGGCGGAGATGGTGATGCTCGAGCAAAATTATCGCTCGACGCAGCCGATCTTGACGGCGGCCAACGCTGTCATCGAACCGGCCGAGGAGCGGTTCACCAAAAATCTCTGGTCGGAACGAAAATCCGCCGAACGGCCGCAATTGGTCAGCGTGCGCGATGAGGCGGATCAGGCGCGTTACGTGGTCGAGAAAGTGCTGGAAAGCCGCGAGCAGGGGCTGGCGCTGAAAACCCAAGCCGTCCTGTTCCGCGCCTCGCATCACTCTGGTCCGCTCGAAGTCGAACTGACCCGCCGCAACATCCCATTCGTGAAGTTCGGTGGCCTGAAATTTCTGGAAGCCGCGCATATCAAAGACATGCTGGCCTTTCTGCGCTGGGCGGAGAACCCGCGCGATCGCGTCGCCGGCTTTCGTGTCGTCCAGTTGCTTCCCGGCGCCGGGCCCGCCACGGCGGCGCGCGTGCTGGAGCGCATCGCCGAAAGGGCCGACGCGGTAGAGGCGTTAGGCGACGTCAAGCCGCCGGCGGCCGCGGCCGAGCATTGGCCGGCCTTCGTCGAGGCGGTTCGTCTGGTCCGCAGCCGTGCGGCGGGATGGCCCGCGGAGCTCGACCTGGTGCGCCGCTGGTACGAGCCGCACCTCAACCGCATCCACGACGACGCCCTGCTGCGCGAGGCCGATCTGCTGCAACTTCTCCAGATTGCTTCAACCTATCCGAGCCGGGAGCGTTTTTTGACCGAGCTGACGCTCGACCCGCCGGATGCGACCAGCGACCGGGCCGGCGATCCGCTGCTCGATGAGGATTATCTGATCCTCTCGACCATTCATTCGGCCAAGGGCCAGGAGTGGAAGTCGGTCCACATTTTGAACGCCGTCGACGGCTGCCTGCCCTCGGATCTTGCCGCGGGGTCGAGTGCGGAGATCGAAGAGGAACGGCGGCTCCTTTACGTCGCCATGACCCGCGCCCGGGACCACCTGCATGTGATCGTGCCGCAGCGCTTCTTTGTGCACGGGCAACGCAACAACGGCGATCGCCACATGTATGCGGCACGGACGCGATTTATTCCGACTGCGCTGCTCGAGCACTTCGAGTGCTGTGCGTGGCCGCGAGCGGCAGCACCTGGCGCCTCAGTCAAACCGGCGCGCGCGCCAGTCGATATCCGTGCCCGCGTGCGCCGAAGCTGGGGTTAGGCCGAACCCGGCCGGCTTTACAGTTTGACCGTCCGAAGCCGCAAAGCGTTCGCGATGACGCTCACCGAGGAAAACGCCATCGCCGCGGCGCCGATGATCGGCGAGAGCAGGATGCCGAAACTGGGGTAGAGAATGCCGGCCGCGATCGGAATGGCGGCGCCATTGTAGACGAACGCGAAAAACAAATTTTGCCGGATGTTGCGCATGGTTGCGTCAGACAGGTGCCGTGCTCGCACTATGCCGGCGAGATCGCCCCTGAGCAGCGTGATGCCGGCGCTTTCGATGGCGACATCGGTACCCGTGCCCATGGCGATGCCGACATCGGCGGCTGCGAGCGCCGGCGCATCGTTGATACCGTCGCCGGCCATGGCCACGATGTGGCCGTCGCGGCGAAGCTTCTCGACCACGCCGCCTTTTTGGTTAGGCAGCACCTCCGCTTCGATCTCGTCGATCGAGAGCCGCCGCGCCACTGCTTCCGCGGTTGCCCGGTTGTCGCCGGTGAGCATAACAATGCGCAAACCATCGTTCCGCAGCGTTTGCAGCGCCGCAGGCGCATTTTCTTTGATGGGGTCCGCGACGGCGAGAATGCCGGCCAAATTGCGGTCAACCGCGAGAAAGACCACGGTCGCGCCGTCGTCTCGTAAGCGCTCGACATCAGCCGTCACGGAAACCGCCTCAACGCCGCGTTCGGCGAGGAACTTGTCGCTCCCAAGCGAAACCTCACGGCCTTCTATTGTGCCGATGACGCCTTTGCCGGTCGGGGCGTCGAAATTGGCCACTTCGATGGGGGTGATGCCGCGCTCGGCCGCCGCGGCAACGATCGCCGTCGCCAGCGGATGTTCGCTCGCTCGCTCGACGCTTGCTGCGAGCCGCAACACTTCGGCTTCACTGCCGCCCTTGGCAGGAACGATGGCGACGACCTTCGGCTTGCCTTCGGTTAAGGTTCCGGTCTTGTCGACGACGAGGGTGTCGACTTTCTCCATCCGCTCCAGCGCCTCGGCGTTTTTGACGAGGATGCCGACCTGCGCTCCGCGACCGACCCCCACCATGATTGACATCGGCGTGGCGAGACCGAGCGCACACGGGCAGGCAATGATGAGCACGCTGACCGCAGCGACGAGGCCGAACGTAAGACGCGGTTCGGGTCCAAAGATCGACCAGGCTGCGAAGGCCAACAGCGCCGCTGCGATCACCAGCGGCACGAACCACGACGCCACTCGGTCGGCGAGCCGAGCGATGGGCGCGCGCGAGCGCTGCGCGGTGGCGACCATCTGCACGATCTGCGCCAGCAGCGTGTTGCGCCCGACCTTTTCGGCCTGCATCACAAAGCTGCCGGTTTGATTGAGAGTGCCGGCGATGACGTGCGCGCCCGGAGCTTTCACCACCGGCATGGATTCGCCGGTGACCAGCGACTCGTCGATCGACGAGTGCCCGTCGGTGATGGTGCCATCGACCGGGATTTTTTCGCCGGGGCGCACCCGGAGGCGCTCTCCGACGGCTACCTCGGCAAGCGAAACTTCAACCTCACTGCCGTCGTTGGCGACCCGACGCGCTTTCTTGGGTGCAAGGTCGAGCAAGGCGCGGATGGCGCTCGACGTCGAGGCGCGTGCGCGCAGCTCGAGCACTTGCCCGAGCAGCACCAGCACGGTGATGACGGCCGCAGCCTCGAAATAGAGCGCCACGCTGCCATGCGCTTCGCGTAGGGCCGGGGGAAACAGCTGCGGAGCCAGCGCAGCGATGACGCTGTAGAAGTAGGCTACGGCGGTACCGAGCGCGATCAGCGTGAACATATTGAGATGGCCGCTGCGCAACGACAGGGCACCGCGTACGAAGAACGGCCAGCCGCCCCAGAGCACCACGGGCGTCGCGAAGACGAGTTGCACCGAAGCCGATGCCGTGTGCGATAGCGGCGCAAATCCAAACAAATGCGTGCCCATCTCCAGTATGACGACCGGCAGCGCCAGCACGGCAGAAATCCACAGCCGGCGCGTCATGTCGGCTAGTTCGCCGCCGTCACCGTCATCGGCGATGCCGGACTCGGGTTCGAGCGCCATCCCGCAGATCGGGCAGGCACCCGGGCCGAGCTGGCGAACTTCGGGATGCATCGGGCAGGTATAGATCGTGCCTTCCGGCGCCGGCGGTGTAGACGCCTTTGAGAACGCAGCGTCGAGATATTTACCGGGGTCGGCGACGAACTTGACTAGGCAACCAGCGCCGCAGAAGTAATAGGTGTGGTCGTCGTGGCAGTGTCGATGTGGAGCTTTTGCCGGATCGACTTTCATCCCGCAGACCGGATCGGTCGCGGACATATCACCGTGCGAATGGACCGATTGTTCCACGCCAATCCCGCTTGAAACGGATACCCGGTAGGGGTATATAGCGGTCATGCGAACGGATGCCAAGACGTCGGTGCTCAAGCGCCTGAAGCGGATCGAGGGCCAGGTCCGCGGGTTGGCGCACATGGTCGAGGACGACCGCTACTGCATTGACATCGTAACCCAGCTGTCGGCGGCGCGCGCCGCGCTGCGCCGGGCCGAGGACGAGATCCTTGCCGACCATGTTGCGCATTGCGTCGAGCACGCCATTGCTTCAGGCAACAAAGGCGAGCAGCGAAGGAAGGTCGGCGAATTGATCGACGTTCTCTCGCGCAGCGACCGCTGACGGCTCAACTGAACTTCTCGCGCGCCAGCGCCGCGCCTTTCGCAAGCGCCTCAAGCTTTTGCACCGCGATGTCCCGCCGCATCGGCGCCATCCCGCAATTGGTGCAGGCGATAATTTTTTCCTTCGGGACGCAGTCGGCCACTTGCGTAATCACGGCGGCGACTTGTTCCGGAGTTCTACGTCGTCGGTGGCGACATCGATGGCGCCAATGAGGATGTCCTTGCCGTCGAGTAGTTTGAGTACGCTCAGCGGCACGTGCGAGTTTATGCACTCGACCGAAACCTGATCGATCCGGCTTCGCGCCAGCGCCGGAAAAAATTTCTCGTATTGCCGCCATTCGCCGCCGAGCGCTGCTTTCCAGCGATATTGGCCGGAATGCCGTAGCCGTAGCAGATATGCACCGCGCTGGTTGCGGCGACGCCTTCGATGGCGCGATGGAGCGCCTCGATACCCCAGCCGGCGGCCGCGTCCATGTAGACATTGAAGGCCGGCTCGTCGAACTGGATCACATCGACACCGTCGGCGGCGAGGCCGCGCGCTTCTTCGTTCAGCAGCGCCGCGAACGCCATCGCCATCTTGATGCGGTCGCCGTAGTGAGCGTCCGCGATGGTATCGACGATGGTCATCGGCCCGGGCAGGGTGAATTTCAATTTGCGCCGGGTGTGGGCGCGGGCAAGCCGCGCTTCACGGGCGTGAACACGCGAGCGCAGCCGCAGCGGCCCGGTGACGGTCGGACACATCGCCTTGTAGCGATCGTTGCGGATGCCCATCTCGACGCGGCGCTCAAAGTCGATGCCCTCGATCGCTTCGAGAAAGCCGTGCACGAAATGCTGACGCGCCTGCTCGCCGTCGGCGACGATGTCAATGTCCGCGTCTTCTTGCAGTTTGATCGCGAGCAGCGTGGCGTCGTCCTTGCCGGTCAGCAAATCGTCGCCTTCAAGGCGCCACGGCGCCCAAAGCTTGTTCGGTTCGGCGAGCCACGACGGCTTCGGCAAACTGCCGGCAATTGTGGTCGGAAACAAGACATTCTCGTTCGTTGGCATGGCAAAACCCCGGCAAGCTTTGCGTCTTGACGCAAACGCGTCGCACCGATTATCGGAATACTTTCTCGCGATAATCAATCGCTTTGGGAGGACGAGCATGGCTAACGCGGAAGCTCTCCCGCAGTTTGAATTCATTTTCGCCGCCCACGTGAAAGTCGATGCGCCGCTCGACCTCGGTGATGTCGCGAAAGGTGGGCGGCGCATCGTTCCGATCATGGGCGGCGATTTTTCCGGACCGAAGCTCTGCGGTGCGGTGCTGCCGGGCGGAGCCGATTGGCAGGTTTTGCGCAGCGATGGTGTAGCCGAACTCGAAGCGCGCTACACCCTGCGCACCGACGACGATGTGCTGATCTACGTCCGAAATCACGCGCTTCGCCATGGTCCGGCCAACGTGATGGCGGCGCTCGCCGCCGATCAGCCGGTCGATCCGTCGAGCTACTATTTCCGCGGCGCGACGTTCTTCGAGACAAGCGCTGCGCGCTGCGCTTGGATCACCAGGTGCATCGTCGTTTGCACCGGGGAACGCGAACCCGCCGCCGTAAAGGTCAAGTTCTTTCGGATGCTTTGACAGCCCGGCGACTTAATCCGCACCCTCAAGCCAATTTTTCAGCACCACCGCGTTGTTGTGGGTCTCGTCGCGCGCGGCGAAAAGCAGGGTGACCGGTCGGCTCCGCGCTTGTTTGCGCAGGTCCGCGGCGGCAGTCTTGGCCGGTTCTTGCGCCAGCTCGCGGCGATAGGCCGCGACGAACTCATCCCATTTCGTCGGGTCGCCATGCACCAGCCGGCGCAGCGCATCGCTCGGTGAAATCTCCTTGAGCCACAGGTCAATCCGCGCCTTTTCCTTGGCGATGCCGCGCGGCCACAGCCGGTCTACCAGCACCCGCAAGCCGTCGTCGTTCGCCGGCGGCTCGTAGATGCGCTTGATGCGAAAGCCGCCCGCCGCCTTTTTGCGTGGCCGTTTTGCTATCATTTGCCGGCCGGCGCCCGCTCGTCGCTTTTGCCGTTGCCGAACACCATCAAGGTGGAGGTGCCGTGGGCCAGGATGCGGCCTTCGGAATCGAGCACCCGGCCTTCGGCGGATATGATTTGCCGGCCGCGGGTAACGACGCGCCCTTCGGCGCGGACGCGGCCGGTGTCCTGCTTAATCGGGCGGGTGAAATTGGCTTTGGTCTCCACCGTCGCGTAGCCGACGCCGGCTGGAAGAAGGGTGTGTCCCGCAACACCCGTAACCGTGTCGATCAGCGTCAGCGCCCACCCGCCGTGCACCGTTCCAAGAGGATTGAGGAAATCGGGCTTGGTCTCACCTTCGAACAACGCGTAGCCGTCGCCAACCTCGACGATGACAAAGTTCAGCGTCCGCGCGATCGGCGGAGCAGGGATTTTGCGGTCGATCATGGCCTGCAGCATTTCCCGCCCGGTCATCCCGGCGACCTCGACCGGATCCGGCAGGCCATAGGTAAATGAGGACACCGCGAGCATGGGGTATTTCCTTGTAGATACAAATGATGTAAATACATACAACCATGGCCAAACGACCGCAAGCCCCTCCGAAGACGCTCGTCAGCGACGCCCGCGCTGCCGTCGAAGCGTGCGCCTGCTGGGCCAGCCGCCTCGCCGCACGGCGCATCACCAACTTCCTCGAGGAGCGCATGCAGGGAAGCGGATTCAGCATCGCGCAGTTCGGGTTGATGGCGCAGATCGCTGCCGCTCCAGACGATACGCTCGGAGCGCTCGCCGAGCGCACCGGCCTCGATCAATCGACGCTGTCGCGTAACCTGCGCGCGCTGGAAACGGCCGGTCTCGTCGAGATCGCGATTGCCGACGAAGATCTGCGCCGCCGCGCGGTTTGGCTTACGGAGCAGGGAGCGCGCCGCCTGCAGGCGGCCATTCCGGTCTGGCGCGACGCCCACGATGCGCTGGAGCAACGGCTCGATCCGCGGCTTGCGCTGCGGCTCGGCGCCGCCTCGGAAAGCCTGGTCGGCTGATACTTAAGTTTTCTCCGCGGGAATGACGATCTGCGTCTGGATCACCAGCGCGCAGAGCCTGCCGTCGTTGCGCGTGATCTTGGTCTGCCACACCATGGTGGTGCGGCCGCGATGCAGCGGCGTGCACTCGGCGCGCGCGGTTTCGCCGACTGGAATTGCAGCAAAGAAATTGGTCTTGCTCTCGATGGTCGCGGTTCGGGCGCCTTTGGGTAAACTCACCACCGTGGCGACGCCGCCGAGATTGTCCGCTAATGCCATGATCGCGCCGCCGTGCAGAATATCCGGAACGGTCGCGAGTTCGTGGCGGACCGCCAGCTCGGCCTCGACGCGTTCCGGCGAGACGTGGGTCAGCTTGATACCGAGAAACGCGGCGAACGGCGCTTGAAAATCGGATGGGCTCGTCATGGCTGTTCCCTTCTTGCTAATAGACCACCACGCTGCGGATGCTTTTGCCTTCGTGCATCAGATCGAACGCCTTGTTGATGTCGCAAGCGGCATGGTGTGGGTGATCATCGGGTCGATTTCGATTTTCCCCTGCATGTACCAATCGACGATTTTCGGTACGTCAGAACGGCCGCGGGCGCCACCGAAAGCGGAGCCGCGCCACACCCGGCCGGTGACGAGCTGGAATGGCCGCGTGGCGATCTCCTGGCCGGAGCCGGCAACGCCGATGATGATGCTCTCGCCCCAGCCGCGATGGCAGCTTTCCAGCGCCGCGCGCATTAGATTGACGTTGCCGATGCATTCGAACGTGTAGTCGGCGCCACCGATCTGATCAGCGCCACTCTTGGTCATATTGACGAGATACGGGACCAGATCGCCGTCGATTTCCTTCGGATTGACGAAATGCGTCATGCCGAAGCGTTCGCCCCAGGCCTTTTTGTCCGGGTTGAGGTCGACGCCGATGATCATGTCGGCGCCGACGAGGCGCAGGCCCTGGACGACGTTTAGCCCGATGCCGCCGAGGCCGAAGACGATGCATTTCGATCCGGGCTCGACTTTCGCCGTATTGATCACAGCGCCGATGCCGGTAGTAACGCCGCAGCCGATGTAGCAGACCTTGTCGAACGGCGCGTCCTCGCGGATTTTGGCCACCGCGATTTCCGGCAGCACGGTGAAATTGCTGAACGTCGAGCAGCCCATGTAGTGATGAAGTTTTTTGCCGTCGATCGAAAAGCGCGAGGTGCCATCGGGCATGACGCCCTGGCCCTGAGTGGCGCGGATCGCGGTGCACAGATTGGTCTTGCGCGACAGGCAGGATGGGCAGGATCTGCATTCCGGTGTGTACAGCGGAATCACGTGGTCACCCTTTTTCACCGACGTCACACCGGGGCCGACATCGACAATTATGCCGGCACCCTCATGGCCGAGGATCGCGGGAAACAAACCCTCCGGATCGGCGCCGGACAGGGTGAACTCGTCGGTGTGGCAGATGCCGGTCGCCTTGATCTCGACCAGCACTTCGCCGGCGTGCGGGCCATCAAGCTTCACATTCGTGACTTCGAGCGGTTTGCCGGCGGCGAACGCAACGGCGGCGCGAACGTCCATGGGCTTCCTCTTTTGCGGTGAGTGTCATTAGGACGATCAATTGATGCTGTCATTGTCCATTAACAATACCAACGCCACGCAAACAAGTGTTCGCGATCACTGCGCGCCGGCGGCCGCCCTGTATTATCTACCTTCGAATTTGGACGGGCAGAAGCCGAGCTCAGTTCGTCGGGCAAAAGGAGATACGGCAATGGATGCAATTGGCGTCGTCATATTTGGTATCGTGATTTTCTTCCTGCTGGTCGTAGTGCTTGGAAGCTTTTTCACGGTGAGCACCGCGCAAGTGGCGGTGATTACCAGATTCGGAAAATTTCGCCGCGTCGCCGAGCCCGGCCTAAACTGGAAGTGGCCGATCATCGACAAGGTTGCGGGCAAGGTCAGCCTTCGCGTCAATCAAATCGATCTGACGATGGAGACCAAGACCAAGGACAACGTGTTCGTCACGATTCCTATCTCCGTGCAAAACCGGGTGCGGCCGGAAAAAATCTACGATGCATTTTACAAGCTATCAAATCCGATGGAGCAAATTCAGTCTTATGTCGAACAGGTGATCCTTGGTCACGTTCCCGGCATGACGCTCGATGAGGTTTTTGCCAGCCAATCCGGTATCGCTACCGCCGTAAAGCAGGAGCTGGATGCGGACATGGCCGCCTTCGGATTTGAAATCGTCAATGTCCTGGTCACGGACATCGTTCCGGATGCGAAAGTGAAATCGGCGATGAACGACATCAACGCTGCGCAACGCGAGCAGGTTGCGGCCAATGCGCGCGGCGAGGCCGAGAAAATTCTGGTGGTAAAAAAGGCCGAAGCCGAGGCCGAGAGTAAGGCGCTTCAAGGCCAGGGCATCGCCAATCAGAGGAAAGCGATTATTGCGGGACTTCAGGGGTCGATCGACCAATTCAAGAAGGTTGTCGAAGATGCGTCAACGTCGGAGGTCATGCAGCTGGTCATGGCGACGCAGTATTTCGACACGATCAAATCAATCGGCGAAAGCGACAAGACCAACACCCTGTTCCTGTCACATTCGCCCGCGGCGGTTCGTGATATCTCCGAGCAGATCCTGCAAGGGATGGTGACGGCGGAAAGAGCAAAGGCTTAGGCGCGACGACGCTATATGATTCGCGTCGACGCGATCTAAGGCGTAATCAAAAGGGGCGGTGCCAACCCGGAGATCAACGCCATGCGGCAGATTTGGATCACCAAGGTCGGTCCGCCGGAGGTCCTGGAAGTCAAGGAGGCGCCCGATCCCGAGCCCAAGGCCGGCGAGGTTCGCATTCGCGTCGAAGCAAGCGGTGTCAATTTCGCCGACATTATGGGCCGCCTCGGTATCTATCCGGACCTGCCGCCGATGCCGGTAGTTCCTGGTTACGAGGTCGGGGGCCGCGTCGATGCGGTGGGTGCTGGCGTCGACGGAAGTTGGGCCGGCCGCGATGTCCTGGCGGTGACGCGATTTGGCGGTTATGCCGATGTCGTTTGCGTTCCGACCAATCAGATCTTTGCACGCCCGGCGAACATGTCGGCATTGGAAGGCGCGGCCATTCCCGTCAATTATTTTACAGCATGGCAGCTCGTCGTGGTGATGGGTGGCTTGAAAGCCGGCGAAACCGTCCTCATTCATTCTGCGGGCGGCGGCGTCGGCATCGCTGCGACCCAGATTGCAAAACATATCGGTGCCCATGTCATTGGGACGGCTTCAGCCGGCAAACACGCCGAGTTGCGCGCGCTCGGGGTGGACCACCTCATCGACTATCGGACCGAAGATTTCGAAGCCCGCACCCGCGAGATTACCAACGGCCGCGGCGTCGAACTCATTCTCGATGCCGTCGGCGGCGAAGTCCTGGAAAAAGGGCTATCGCGTGCTGGCGCCAACGGGACGCCTCGGTATGTTCGGCCTGTCTGCCGCGGCAACCGGCAAGAACCGCAATGTGCTGTCAATGCTGTCCGCGGTTGCGAACATGCCGTGGTTTCAATTCAACCCGCTGTCGCTGATGAATGCGAACAAGGGAGTCTTCGGCGTCAACCTCGGCCATATGTGGGGCGAAATTGACCGCCAGCGCGCATGGGCCGATCGCTTATGGGAATTGTGGGCGCAAGGCGCCATCAAGCCAAAGATTGCGCGGAGCTTCCACTTCAACGAAGCTCCGCAAGCTCATCATTTCATTCAAGATCGTGGCAATGTCGGCAAAGTCGTTCTGGTGCCGTAGGTTGGTCCACCGGTCAGGGAGTTTTGCTGAAAAGCAAAGCGCGGCGTATCAGCCGCGCTTTTCGTTAGATCGCAACTTGCCGGGCCACGCTTACTGCCGCGGCGCCGGCACGATCCGGATATACGGCTTCGGCGTCTTCCAGCCCCCGGGGTAAAGCTTCTCCGCCTCTTCGTTAGTAACGGCGCCCGTGAGAATGACGTCTTCCCCCTGTTTCCAGTTCGCGGGCGTCGCGACGCGGTGCTTGGCGGTGAGCTGCAGCGAATCGACCACGCGGAGCACCTCGTCGAAATTACGGCCCGTGGTCATCGGATAGACCAGGACAAGCTTAATCTTTTTGTCCGGACCGATGACGAACACGTTGCGCACAGTCTGGTTATCGGCCGGCGTGCGGCCGTCGGAGGTGCCGGAGGTGCTCGCCGGCAGCATGCCGTAGAGCTTTGAAATCTTGAGATCGGTGTCGCCGATCATCGGATAGTTTGGGGCAAAGCCGACCACGTCCTTGATGTCGGCTGCCCATTTCTTGTGATTATCGACCGGGTCGACCGACAGGCCGATGATCTTCACACCACGCTTGTCAAACTCCGGCTTCAGCCGCGCCATGGTGCCAAGCTCGGTGGTGCAGACCGGGGTGAAATCCTTGGGGTGGGAGAACAGCACCACCCAATTGTTGCCGATCCAGTCGTGGAAATGGATCTTGCCTTCCGTCGTTTCGGCTTCGAAATCCGGGGCGGTGTCGCCGATTGCAAGGGCCATGGAAACCTCCGTCGCGTGGTCTGATTTCAGATGTTTTTGGAATACCGTCCGCCATCACATAGCGTTCAGGTGGCGGCAATACTAGGGCTTATACTGAGGATTGTATGTTCGAATTCGCCCTAAAGCTAAGAAGAATTGACTGGTTGCGGCAATACGTACGGAAGAAATTTCTGATGAGCTGTGGGGGTTGAGGGGGCTCCTGTTGGGCTCTCATTTAATTACCGCCACGTGACCTGGATCACATCGGGTGCCTAGAGTTTGCCTTACCGTCGCCTTTTAGCGGCCCGGCTCGCATTGCAAATCGTGCGCGCTAAACCGCCACTCGGGACGGCGGCGAAGACCGGTGTGATGGAACCGCGTGTGAGCACTACTGTTAGAAAAGCGCGGGAGGCGACGATGAAGCTGTCGATGGATCTGGACCTTTTGACGCTCCAAACGCTGGCCGAGGTGATCGCGCATTCGCAGATCGTCGTCGAGCGTCCGGCCGATCCGGCGGCGCGTCTTCCCACAGGCTTCGACGCGACGGACGTGGCCATTCTCGATTGGATCGTTGTCGAGGGACGGCGCGTCGGCCGCGGTTTCGTGCAGATGTGATTGCGGGTTCAGCGCGCCGGACAGGGAATCGGCGCAGTGGATAGACCAACAGTACGTCCCGGAAAACCTGCGGCATCGAAATAGCGCGTCTCGCCGACTATCTGCCTATTCAGGACTGTAACGAGCCCGTTAGACGCGGGTTCCGACGTCATCACACAGCCGGTCACCTGCGGCAACGTGCCATTCAACATCGCTTCCGAAAGCACGCGGCCGACGAGCTTGTCCTTTTCGTTGCCGACGTCGAGCTGCATCAAATGCGCGATCGTCCTGCCGACGTCGGCATTGCTGGCCGGCGCCGGATCGACAAAGTGCGATTTGAACTCTGGCCCCTGCATGGCCATGAAATTCCAGGTATCGGCGCGGCTGAACGAACCGTGCATGCCCTGGCCTTGCTGGAGGCCGGTATCAGCGACCTCGGCCGCGCATCGTACCGGCTCTCCGCATACGGTGTCGAACGATCGGAAGCTGACCACGATGGCCGGATGCGGGGTCACCGCAGTATCCTCGAGGGCTATGTCGTCGAGACTGAGCGTGCCCGCAAATTTGCCGAGCTTGGATGCGACGAAGATGCCGCTGACGTAATCCTGGGTGAGCAAGGCATCGACGATCTGTTTTGCGATCGCCTTGTCGGAGTTGGGCAGATAGATGAGGTCGGACCCGCCGTTTGCCGCCACCACCACTTTCGGATTGTATTCGTCGCCGCCGATGAAACCGTTACCTTTTACCGGGCGTTCACCCGGCGCGATCACCCTGTAACCGTTGTCGGGGTCAAGGAGCGGCAAGTTGAGCGCTTTTGCCAGATCGAGCGCCAGAAAGCCGTACGGCAATTGGCCCTCGGGTGTGTCGGCAACCTTTGTCGTTGCCGTCGGACTCGTATGGCTCTCCTTCGAGATCGTGGAAAAGCCGTGATCGGCAACAGTGATGATGTCGGTCGTGTCAACGAGGTTGAGTTCAACCAAAGCGGCGCGGATTCTCGCCAAATCACCGTCGGCGTTGCGGATGGCTGCCAGCGATGTCGGCCCGTTGATGCCAGGTACGAGCGAATTCAGGCTGTCGCGTTGAAGATGTTGCGTTCCGTCCGGATCACGGGACCAGAACACCAGAACGAAGGGCTCACCGCGTTTCTTAAACAGCGGCAGAATTACCCGCGTCGTTACGGCGACGAAATAATCCTGCTGCAGGCCATTTGGGATCGTGCCGTCGCTGCGCGGCGGAGGATTCGGGTTTAACTTTGCCGCTTTAAGCAGGTCGGTCATCTCCGCCGACAGTGGCATGCCTTTCTTCGGGTCGCCCGTCGAGTCGTCGATGATGATGGTCGCAGCACCGTCGCGATCCGTATGATTGAAAATCAACGTCGGACCGAGCTTGCCGATTGCCGCCGTGCTGTAGCCCTTGCCACTGGCGAGTTTCAGGATGGCGGGCTCATTGAGATAGTTTCCCCATTTCTCGTCGAGCTGGGCGAGAACGAAGTCACTTTCCAGGAATGGCGTTTGAGTTACGCCGCCGCCCACCCGCACTTCGAAGCCGGTATAGATGGTGTTGGAGAAATCGCCGGTGTCGCCGAGCATGTGGCCGGTAGCCATTGCGGATGCGTTCGCCGTGGTGAACGTGGGAAACAGCGCGTGGCTGTTGCGCAGGCTCACCCCCTCGCGTGCGACCGCCGCCAGCGTTGGGGCGGTCGAGTCGTCGACCATGCGGGAACGCAAACCATCGGCGACAAACAGAACGACGTTGTGAGGTTGAGATGCCGGCGCCTGTGCGCCCGCGGGCGGTGCCGCGACGGCCGCCGATATAACTGCAACAATGAGAAGGGCCCTGCACATTTGGAGATTTCCGTCAGTGGAGAATCATGTCTTTGGTCATAACGTGTGACGAGGGCATGACCGAAGCTGAGGCGGCTTTCTTCTAACAGGTTGGCGTCAAGGCGGGGAGCCATCGCGAGCGAACGTCGCGTTGCTAGCAGGCTGCGGTCATTGACATTTTCGCGACAACGCCGCAAAGCCAACGGGCGGGTTGCGGGTTTCAAAACCGAAATGTTCAAGCAAATCCTCATTGCCAACCGCGGCGAGATCGCGTGTCGGATCATCAAGACCGCCCGCCGCATGGGGATTGAAACCGTTGCGGTCTATTCCGAGGCCGACCGCGACGCGCTCCATGTTGAAATGGCCGATACGGCAATCCCGATCGGGCCACCGCCGGCGGCGCAGAGCTACCTTCTGATCGACCGTATTGTTTCTGCCTGCAAGGAAAGCGGCGCCGAGGCCGTACATCCCGGCTATGGCTTTCTTTCTGAGCGCGCAGCCTTTCCTGAGGCGCTCGCCAAGGCGGGCGTCGTGTTCATTGGGCCGAACCCCAAGGCAATCGCCGCCATGGGTGACAAGATCGAATCAAAAAAAGCCGCCGCCCGCGCCAAAGTCTCGACCGTGCCGGGGCATCTCGGTGTGATCGAGGACGATGTCCAGGCGATCGCAATCGCCGAGCAGATTGGTTATCCGGTGATGATCAAGGCATCGGCCGGCGGCGGCGGGAAGGGCATGCGCATCGCCTTCACCAAGGGTGAAGTCGCGGAGAACTTCGCCCGCGCCCGCTCGGAGGCGAAGTCAAGCTTCGGCGACGACCGCGTGTTCATCGAGAAATTCATCACCGATCCGCGCCATGTCGAAATCCAGGTTTTGGGCGACAAACACGGCAGCGTCATCTATCTCGGTGAACGCGAGTGCTCGATCCAACGCCGCAATCAGAAAGTCATCGAGGAATCGCCGAGCCCGCTGCTTGACGCCAAGACCCGCGCCAAGATGGGCGAGCAGGCCGTCGCGCTCGCCAAGGCGGTCGGTTACGACAGCGTCGGCACCGTGGAATTCGTCGCCGCGCAGGACCGCAGCTTTTATTTCTTGGAGATGAACACGCGGCTGCAGGTCGAGCATCCGGTGACCGAACTCGTCACCGGCATCGATCTCGTAGAGCAGATGATCCGCGTCGCCGCCGGAGAGCAGCTGGCGTTAAAGCAGAGCGACGTGAAGCTTTCCGGCTGGGCGATCGAAAGCCGCATCTATGCCGAGGACCCTTACCGGAATTTCGCGCCGTCAATCGGGCGCCTGGTGCGTTATCGCCCGCCGGCGGAAGGCGAGCACGATGGCGTGACAGTACGAAACGATACCGGCGTGGCCGAGGGCGGCGAGATCTCCGTCTATTACGATCCGATGATCGCCAAGCTTGTCACGCACGCGAACACCCGAGGCGAGGCGATCGACGCGCAGGCTGACGCGCTCGACGCTTTCACCATCGAGGGTATTCGCCACAACATCCCGTTTCTCGCTGCGGTCATGCAGCATCCGCGCTGGCGCGCCGGCAAGCTCTCGACCGCCTTCATCGCCGAGGAATTTCCCCGCGGTTTCGAGCGCGCCGCTCCGACCGGCGCCGTGGCCCGCACTGTCGCCGGCGTCGCTGCCGCGATCGATCATGTTTTAGGCGAGCGCAAGCGCCGAATTTCCGGCCAGCTCAACAGCGCGGTATCCCGCGAGCGCCGTCGGGCCATCTGGCTGAGCGGCGAGGAGCTTCACGCCGACGTCGCGCACGAAGGCGATTCGATCGTCGTCTTGTTCGAGGACGGCAATCGGCACGTTCTCACCTCGAACTGGACGCCGGGCCAGCCGGTCTGGACTGGCACCCTCGATGGCTCCGCCGTTGCCATGCACCTGCGGATGATCCCGAACGGCTTCGAACTCGCCTACCGCGGCATCGAAGTGAAAGCGTTCGTCTACACCGAGCGTGAAGCGCGCTATGCGCGCTTGATGCCGGCAAAGAAACTCTCCGGCAGCGAAAAGGCCGTACGCTGCCCGATGCCTGGCCTGGTTGTTTCGATCGCCGTTGCCGAAGGCCAAGAGGTCAAGGCAGGTGAAACCTTGGCTGTCGTCGAGGCGATGAAGATGGAGAACATCCTGCGCGCCGAGCGCGACGGCATTATCAAGAAGATACCTGTCAAGCCCGGCGACAGCGTCGCTGTCGACGCGGTAATCATGGAATTCGCATAGAAACCGCGCGGACGCGCCGAAGGCGCAAACGCGCAAAGACGGCCCACTGCATGGAAGCGCTGCGCTTTCTCCTTTCGCCGTCCGGGCGGCTCTCGCCGCGGGCCTTCCTGTTGGGCGCTTTCGCAGTGTATGCCGCTGGTGCGGCATCGCACCTACTGACGATGCCGGCGGTCATTGCGCGCTGCGGACCGTGGCTGTTTGCGGCGGCCCAGGCGCTGCTGATTTGGATCTGGTACGTTTTGCATGTGAAGCGGCTCCACGACGCCGACCGCTCCGTTGCACCCGCAGTCGCCGCGAGCATCCTCTACGGGCTGGCGATCATCCTTCTGTTGATCCTCGCGGTTTCATTCTACTCCCCGCTTGCCGCACAAGGGACCGATGCAAACACCGCGAGCGTGCTCGGCTTGATCCTGCTCGTTGCCGTCGTCGCGGTTTTGCTCGGCTCACCGCATTACGATCTGGGCTCGCTGGTGGTGGCGATCCTGCTTCTGCTCGCGTTCCTGCCGTTGATCCTCGCGGTTGGCGTCACTTTGTTTGCGGCGACGAGACCAAGCGCGGAAGGCCGCGCGGCGTGATCCTGTACTTCGCCTATGGGTCGAACATGCACCGCGATGTGATGGCGATACACGCGCCGACTGCGGTGCCGCTTAGCGTCGGGGCTTTGGCGAATTACGCCTTCGTCATTACCGCGGACGGCTACGCATCTATCGAGCCGAAACAAACGCGCACTGTCTACGGCGCGTTGTGGCGGATCGAACCCCGCGATCGCGTCCGGCTCGATGCATGGGAGAACGTTGCCGGCGGTCTCTATCGAGCCGAGATTTTGCCGGTTCAACAAGTTGGCCGTCGATACGGTGCGCTCACTTATATTGCGCGGCAACAGCCGGCCGGACGGGCGAAGGCTGGCTACATGGAGCTTGTGATAGCGGCGGCGCTGGAGTGGCAGTTGCCGCCATCGTACATTGAATACTTGCGGCACTTTTTACCGAACCGTTCAGGCGGCGTGACATGGCGCAGTCTTAAGGAATACGGATGGACGTGATCTTTCAGGTCGTCGTCCGCGGCCGGGTGCAGGGCGTTGGCTTTCGTGCCTGGGCGGAACTCACCGCCCTGGAACTGGGCGTGGAGGGCTGGGTGCGCAACTGCCGCGACGGCTCGGTCGAGGCAGTGCTGGCGGGCCCGGAGGAAGTGGTGCTGACAATGATCGAGTTGTGCCGGGATGGTCCACGGGGCGCCCGAGTAGAGGCTGTCGATCAGCGCGAGGCCGGCGCAACAGACCTGGCACTCCGCCGTCCTGGCGAGATGTTTTCGGTGCTGGCAAACTTTTGAACTTCCGCCGTCGCGCCAAAAAGTTTTTCGAATTCGGCCCGCAACACATTATCGACGTCGCTCATCGACGCGGACACACCGAGGTCGGCGAGCGACGTGACGCCGTAACGCTGATCGGAAACCCCACAGGGCACAATGCCGGAGAAATGCGACAGGTCCGGCGCGACGTTGAGCGCGAATCCATGAAACGTGACCCAGCGCTGCACGCGGATGCCGATGGCGGCAATCTTGTCCTCGGCGCATTGGCCCTTGTCAGGGCGGCGCACCCACACGCCGATGCGATCGTCGCGGCGCTCACCGCTCACGTCAAACGCTGCGAGCGCACGGATGATCCATTCCTCGATGGTCGCGACGAAGCGACGGATGTCCGGTGCGCGCCGCTTGAGATCGAGCATGAGGTAGCCCACCCGCTGGCCGGGACCGTGATAGGTGAACTGGCCGCCGCGGCCCGCCGCGTAAACGGGAAAGCGCGCCTCGATCAGCTCCTGCGGCTGGGCCGAGGTGCCGGCTGTGTACAGCGGCGGGTGCTCGACAAGCCAGATCAGTTCTCGCGCCTCACCCCGCGCGATCGCTGCCGCGCGGGCCGCCATGAACTCTACAGCGCGCTCGTAATCGACCACACCGCCACTCATGCTCCACTCGACCGGTGGTGAGTCGGCAATTGGGAGCGAGCCAATCTTCAGATCGCCGCGCGTGTTAACCACCTCGTAACCATGCCGGGGTCAAGAATACCGCAGTAAAGGCCATCGACAAAACCGCGCAGGGAACCTTGGCAACACTCGACAACGTCTCGATCGATATTGCGGTGGTATTGGGGAGAACCTCAATGCCGATCCATCAGGTGCTGCGGCTCGGCCGTGGCGCCATTATCGAACTGGACTCGTCGGAAGAAGACGAGGTCCGCATCCTCGCCAACAATATGCCCGTGGCGAAGGGGACCGTGATCGTCAGCGGTAATCGGATCGCCGTGGAAGTCAAGGAGCTGTTGCCGCGCACGCCGGACTCGGCTTAGCGCGACCGCAGTCCGTTTTTCAGCTTTCTTCGCCTCGCAACTAGCCCGGTCTTGGCGACCGCCGCGGTCGGTGGTCTAGGCCTTGTCCGCGCCAAAGCTTGCTGTTAAATCGGCGCCACGCACTGCTTAACGGTGCGTTCACCCCACATGCGGTCGTGGCGGAATTGGTAGACGCACTAGCTTGAGGTGCTAGCGGGGCAACCCGTGGAGGTTCGAGTCCTCTCGACCGCACCACTAACATTTTCAACCTTTATCCCTCAATAGCTTACTGAAAACATTGGCATTTTCCAAGGGCGATGCTACAAATTACGCTAGAAAATCGTTTTGTAGCGTGGCCCAAATGCCCAGGGTCGCGACGAAACTTTCCCCCGCCAAATAAGGGGGGCTTCATCGCCTGCAAAGTCATCCCGTTCGACATGCGGGACGACTATGCCAAGCTCCACGGCCAGCGTACCGAGGAACGCTTGAACACCGGCCCTACTTGCGCGAGCGAAACACCGCGAATCGTCCAGTGATATTGAAGCGCGGATCGCCAACATCTGCGCTGAGTAAGGGCAGGGGCGTGTACGCTTGCTCCAAAGGAAGCGCGAGCCTCGGCCGGCGAATGGTACGACTGGTTCACCAAGCAGATGGCAGCGAGCAATTGATCGGCAGACGCGTGGAGGACTACCAAACGTTCGTGCGCTTAGAAATGGGCGGCGGCGTGCTCGCCGGTGATCCGCTGGACTCCTGGGAACATGATAGCGCCATGCGTGAACGCGTGCGCCCCATGATCGCCGATGAGGCCAAGACCGAACAGTTCCTCGCCGCTAGGCGGCTGACCCTAAATTCGGCCTCGCGGACTCTGTTTTTGGATTATGTGGCGCGCGTTTTCTTTGCCGCGGTCGCACTGCGCGCCCGTGGCGACTATGGACCGGACAAGTAGACGGAACAGTTCCCGCGATATGAAGGGGCAGCAGACCCGAACCTGAGTCCGTGGGCGCTGTTTGAAGGCCAGATTACCAAAGCCAACTCGACGTGGAAGAACGGTGAGTTAGCGTCTTGGATAGATGATGATCGACAGATAAGTCATCGGCGTCTTGACGAGCTCTTCGGGCCCATGGCGTGCTGCCGCGTCGAAAAACAGCGCGTCGCCCGGCTCCATCACGTAACTCCGTTCCGCGTGGCGGTAACGGACTTCGCCAGTTAGCATGTAGATAAATTCGACGCCGGCGTGCCGGAAATCGGTGTAGGGCACCGCATCGCGCTTTAGCGTGATGAGATAGGGCTCGACAACGATCGCACCGCTGAGCGAATGACCGAGTAAATCGTAGAGATGGCCCGCTTTGCTGCCGCGCCGTTCTATCCGCACGCCCTGGCCCGCCTTTACAAACGAACAGTCGCGTTGCTCTTCGGTTTCGCTGAACAGCCGGCTGATGGGCACGTTGAGTGCTTGGGCCAGCGCACTCAGAGTGACGACGGATGCTGAAATCGATCCGTTCTCGATCTTTGACAACATCCCGGTCGAGATACCTGCGGAGGAACCCAGTTCCGCAACTGTGAGATCGAAATCTTTCCGCAGCCTCCGCACCTGGGCCCCGATCCCGGCCTCAAGGGAGCGAGCTATCTCGCTAGGTGCGTGCGAACCCGTCCGGAGGTCGATGGGAGACGACGTGCGTCCCGCTTGGCTTGTTCGCTTGGGCTTACGTTTCACGCGTCGTACCCAGACCAGTTTTGAGGGCATACGAAGCAGTGGTATCAGACACACACGTCGGCTCAACCTTTATACCAGGAACACTGTTTCCTGTCAGGAAAATAAGTTGCCTCGTGCTTGACTGTGTCTTGTCTCTGTAGCATTCTTGAAGCATGTGCGGCATAGCGGGCATCTTTCTGAAAGACCGCGAACTCGAACCCGAACTCGGACGGTTGCTGGCGGGGATGCTGGGGACTCTGAGCGATCGTGGGCCCGACTCGGCCGGGTTTGCGGTTTATGGAGACGTCACCCCAGATCATTCCAAGCTGACGCTGCGCACCGCTGCAGATTTTGATTTTGAGGGGCTGCTGAGCCGCTTGGGTTCTGCAGTATTCGCCCATAAACGGCGCGGTTCGCACCTGGTCATAACCGTGCCGGAGGCCAGCCGCAGCGCGGTCGTCGCTGAGATTGAGAAGGCCGCGGGCATCGGGATTGTAGGTGGTGGCAGCCGAATGGAGATTTTCAAGGAAGTCGGACGGCCTGATCAGGTTGCGGCCCGTTTCAACCTTGATCGCATGTCCGGTACGCACGGGATCGGTCACACGCGGATGGCGACCGAGTTCGCCGTCACCACCGAGGGTGCCCACCCGTTCACGACCGGCCCGGATCAATGCCTTGTGCATAACGGGTCGCTGTCGAACCATAACGCTGTGCGGCGAGAACTTATCCAGCACGGTGTCCGATTCGAAACCGATAACGATTCGGAAGTCGCCGCCGGTTTCCTGACGTGGAAGATGCAGAACGGCGCATCGCTGCAACAAGCGATGGAGGCGGCGTTAGACACGCTCGACGGGTTCTACACCTTTGTTATTGGGACTGAGTCGGGATTTGGCGTGCTGCGTGACCCCATCGCCTGCAAGCCCGCGGTCATGGCGGAGACACATCAGTGGGTGGCGTTCGGCACCGAATATCGCGCCTTGGTCGATCTCCCGGGAATAGAGACTGCGAGAGTGTGGGAGCCGGAGCCGGCCAAGCCGTATTTGTGGGAACGGCATTGATGGCGACGGTCGATTTGGCACACACGCCGCTGCGTGAACTCAACGCCGCACTTCATAAACTGACGGCCGCTACGAATGAGACGCATTGGCGCGTCCTCAATCCGCGCGGTCAGCATTCTGTCGCGGCGGGTATCGATGCGACGATTTTGGTCGAGGTGGAAGGCCATGTCGGTTACTACTGTGCCGGCATGAACCAACACGCGCGAGTGATCGTTCATGGCAATGCGGGGCAAGGCGTCGCCGAAAATATGATGTCGGGCGAGGTTCGCGTCGAAGGCGACGCATCGCAAGCTGCCGGCGCCAGCGGCTGCGGCGGTCTCCTGGTGATTGATGGCAATGCGTCCGCGCGCTGCGGCATTTCGATGAAAGGCATCGACATCGTCGTCAAAGGGTCCGTTGGCCACTTGTCGGCCTTCATGGCGCAAGCCGGCAACCTTGTCGTCCTCGGTGATACCGGCGACGCGCTTGGCGATTCAATCTACGAAGCGCGACTCTACGTTCGCGGCCGTGTGAAAAGCCTCGGCGCGGACTGCATCGAAAAGCCGATGGGGGATAACCATAAGGCCGACCTGCGCAAGCTATTGGACGCGGCAGATATTAACGGCAGCGTCGATGTCAGCGAGTTCCGGCGCTACGGCTCGGCGCGCAAGCTCTATCACTTTCACATCGATAACGTTGGATCCTATTGATGCCGTTACGAGATCGGTGGATCCACACGCCACCGCGCAAATCGGCAACGTTCGACGATTTTGCCATTGCCGAAATCCGGCGCGCGGCGGCAACTGGTATCTATGATATTCGCGGTGGCGGTACGAAGCGCAAGCTTCCGCATTTCGACGATCTGGTGTTTCTGGGCGCGTCCATAAGCCGATACCCGCTCGAGGGATATCGCGAGAAATGCGCGACCGATGTTACAATCGGTGCGCGGTTCGCCAAAAAGCCGATCCAACTGAAAATTCCCATCACCATCGCCGGCATGAGCTTTGGCGCACTTTCGGCGCAAGCGAAGGAGGCGCTGGGCCGCGGCGCGTCAGCCGTCGGCACTTCCACGACGACCGGCGACGGCGGCATGACACCTGAAGAGCGCGAACATTCGAAAATTCTTGTCTACCAGGTGTTGCCGTCGCGTTACGGCATGAATCCCGACGATCTCCGCAAGGCCGACGCGATCGAAGTTGTCGTCGGGCAGGGTGCCAAGCCCGGCGGCGGTGGAATGCTGCTCGGCCAGAAGATCACCGCGCGGGTGGCCGAGATGCGTCGTTTGCCTGAGGGTATTGATCAGCGTTCGGCTTGCCGCCATCCGGATTGGACTGGTCCTGACGACTTGGAGATAAAAATCAACGAGCTTCGCGAGATCACCGACTGGGAGAAACCGGTATACGTGAAAGTCGGTGCTTCGCGCCCGTATTACGACACGGCTCTTGCGGTGAAATCCGGAGCGGATGCCGTCGTTCTTGACGGCATGCAGGGCGGTACTGCGGCTACTCAAGATGTGTTCATCGAAAATGTCGGATTGCCGATCCTTTGTTCGATCGTGCCCGCCGTGCGCGCGCTTCAGGAACTTGGCATGCATCGCAAGGTGCAGCTCATCGTGTCCGGCGGCATACGCAACGGCGCCGACGTCGCGAAGTGTCTTGCTTTGGGTGCTGACGCCGTGTCGATCGGCACCGCGGCCCTGATCGCACTCGGCGACAACGATCCGCATCTTGAAGACGAATATCGCACCTTGGGAACGACCGCGGGCGCCTACGACGATTGGCACGAAGGCCGCGATCCGGCCGGGATCACTACCCAGGATCCGGTGCTTTCGGCGCGACTCGATCCGATCGCCGGTAGCCGGGGGCTGGCAAATTATCTGTCGGTCATGACGCTGGAGGCGCAAACCATCGCACGCGCCTGTGGCAAGAGTCATTTGCATAATCTTGAGCCGGAAGACTTGGCGGCGCTGACCATGGAGGCTGCCGCGATGGCGCGCGTCCCGCTGGCTGGAACGAGTTGGATACCTGGGCCGGACCACGTATGAGACAGTACGCGATAGCGCATTGCCGGATCTGGATTCACGAGGTTGGGGACTAAGTGATGGCCACCTGGAAGGACGTATCGAGACAACATGGAGTCAAATATTTCCTGATCGCATTTGTTGATCTCTTCGGCACGATGCGTGCAAAAATCGTCCCGGTCAGCGCCATCGAAACGGTTGCAAAGTCTGGTGCAGGTTTTGCTGGCTTTGCCACCTGGTTTGACATGACACCTGCCGATCCGGACGTGCTCGTCATGCCGGATCCAAGCACAGTCATTCCGCTGCCGTGGAAGCCCGGGGTCGCCTGGGTCACCGGCGATCTCTTCATGGACGGCAAGGAGGTCGCCCAGAATCCGCGCCAAGTCCTAAAGCGTGTCGTGGCGAATGCATCGAAACAAAACCTTGACATGAAGACCGGGGTTGAATGTGAGTATTTTCTGATTTCGCCGGACGGTCTGGCAATTTCCGATGCAGCCGATCAACAGGCCAAACCGTGTTACGACCAGCAGGCCTTGATGCGGCGGTATGAGGTTGTCGCGGAGATTTGCGACGCCATGGTCGTTCTCGGCTGGAAGCCGTATCAAAACGATCACGAAGATGCGAATGGCCAGTTCGAAATGAACTGGGAATACGACGATGCGCTGGTGACGGCAGACCGCCAGGCGTTCTTCAAATTCATGGTCAAGTCGATTGCCGAGAAACATGGCTTCCGCGCGACGTTCATGCCCAAACCGTTCGCCAATTTGACCGGCAGCGGCTGCCACATGCATGTTTCGTTATGGTCGGGGAAGAATAAGAACGTCTTTGCAGATAAATATGGAGAGCTCGGCCTGTCGAAGGCTGCGTATCATTTCATTGGCGGCGTCATGCACTCTGCGGGAGCGATGTGCGCCATCACCAATCCGACCGTAAATTCCTACAAACGGATCAACGCGCCACCGACGCTCTCTGGCGCGACCTGGTCACCCAACACGATTACATATGCCGGCAACAACCGGACCCACATGATCCGAATTCCGGACGCCGGCCGTTTTGAACTCCGGCTCGCCGACGGTGCTGCCAATCCTTATCTGCTCCCTGCGACGGTGTTGGCCGCCGGACTTGATGGCATTGAAAACGCGCGAAATCCGGGCAAGCGGCTTGACATCAACATGTATACCGAGGGCGAGAAAGCCAAAGATGCTGCAAAGCTGCCGCTCAATCTGCTCGATGCTCTGAGGGCGCTCGAAAAGTCCGCCGTGCTCAAGAAGGCCTTGGGCGAGGACTTCACTGCCTCCTATCTCAAGCTAAAACATGCGGATTGGGACAATTACAGCCGCCATCTCACGGATTGGGAACGGCAGACGACCCTTGATTGCTAGCTCATGCGCTACTCCGCACTCGCGCTCGCCTGGAACGGACTGAAAGGTAACCGAAGCTGGAAGCCTGTTTGGCGGGACGCGGCGCCGCGCGAACGTTATGACGTGTTGATCATTGGTGGCGGCGGTCACGGCTTGGCTGCCGCGTATTACCTGAGCAAAAACCACGGGATCAACAACGTGGCGGTGCTGGAGAAAAACTGGATCGGCTCCGGCAATGCGGGCCGCAACACCACCATCATCCGCTCTAATTATTTGATGCCAGGAAATATCCCGTTCTACGAGTGGTCGATGAGGCTTTGGGAGGGTCTGGAGCAGGATCTCAACTACAATACGATGGTGAGCCAGCGCGGCGTGTTGAACCTTTATCATTCTGACGCTCAGCGCGACGCCTTCGCCCGGCGCGGCAATGCGATGCGCCTTCATGGCGTCGACGCCGAGCTGTTGGATCGCACTCAAACCATCGAGCTGGTGCCTTATCTGGATTTCGACGATGCGCGGTTTCCGATCCAGGGCGGACTACTGCAGCGTCGCGGCGGAACCGCCCGTCACGACGCCGTAGTCTGGGGCTATGCGCGCGCCGCCGACCGGCGCGGGGTCGACATTGTGCAAAACTGCGAGGTCATCGGCATACAAAGAGAGGGGGGAAGAGTAACCGGCGTCGAAACCTCGCGCGGCATCATCCGGGCAGGCAAGATCGCGCTGAGCGTCGCCGGTAACAGCTCGCGCCTCGCGGCTATGGCCGGTCTCAGGCTTCCGATCGAAAGTCACGTCCTGCAGGCTTTTGTCACCGAGGGAATCAAGCCGCTCGCCAATCACGTCATAACCTTCGGCGCAGGGCACTTTTATATCAGCCAGTCGGATAAGGGCGGCCTCGTGTTCGGAGGCGACATCGACGGCTACAATTCGTATGCGCAGCGCGGCAATCTCCCGACGGTCGAGGACGTGTGCGAAGGCGGAATGGCGATCATGCCCGCGCTCGGACGTCTACGGGTTGTTCGTTCGTGGGGCGGCCTCGTCGATATGTCGATGGATGGCTCGCCGATCATCGATCGGACCTCGGTTGAAGGTTTGTACCTCAGTGCCGGCTGGTGCTACGGCGGCTTCAAGGCGACCCCTGGAGCGGGGTGGTGTCTGGCTCATCTCATCGCACGCAACGAGCCACACTCTTTGGCTGTGGCGTATCGGCTGGACCGTTACGTTTCGGGCCGCTTGATCGATGAGCGGGGCGCAGGCGCCCAACCCAATCTGCACTGAGCGATCCGAGATGAGAATCCCGTGTCCCTTCTGCGGCGCGCGCGATGTCCGTGAGTTCAGTTATCTCGGGGACGCAACGGTCGCGCGTCCCGATCCCCATGCTCCGGACGCCGTAAATCGCTTTCTTGATTACGTCTATTTCCGGGACAATCCGGCGGGCCCACATCGCGAGTTTTGGTATCATGGCTCGGGTTGCCAGGCTTGGCTTGTCGTTGTCCGCGACACCCGCACGCATGAAATTTCGAGCGCCGAACCGGCATCCAAGGCGCCGGTCGGATCATGACCGCGTCGTCGAGCGTTTCCGCGCCTCTCCGATTACCAAAGGGCGGATGGATAGATCGCTCCGCCCCTTTAGCATTTACGTTGGACAACCGAAGCTTCAGCGGCTTTGCCGGAGATACGCTCGCGTCGGCATTACTGGCTTCGGGTCAGCGGCTCATTGGGCGCAGTTTCAAATATCACAGGCCGCGCGGCGTGCTGACGGCGGGGTCAGAAGAGCCGAATGCGCTTGTGGAACTGCGTTCGGGAGCGCGGCGCGAACCAAACACCAAAGCGACGACCATCGAGTTGTATCAGGGGCTTGAGGCAAGCACGCAAAACGCGTGGCCATCCGCCGGCTTTGATCTGGGGCGCGTGAATTCTTTGTTCTCGCCAGTGATCGCTGCCGGCTTTTACTACAAGACCTTCATGTGGCCAGCGTCGTTCTGGGAGCGGATCTATGAGCCGCTGATCCGGCAGGCCGCTGGGCTCGGGCGCGCCGCCGGGGTTCCTGATCCGGACCATTACGAACATGTCAATGCCTTCTGCGACGTATTAGTGGTCGGCAGCGGACCCGCCGGCTTGGCTGCAGTGCTTGCGGCAGCGCGATCGGGCGTGCGCGTGATTGTTTGCGAGGAGGACTTCGTTTTCGGTGGCCGTCTGCTGAGCGATCAGCAAGAGGTTGATGGCGCACCCGGAGCCCAATGGGCAAGCTCCATCATCGCCGAGCTTGCCGACTCTCCCGATGTGCGATTGATGCCACGGACGACCGTGTTTGGTTGTTACGACGGCGGCGTTTACGGCGCGCTCGAGCGCGTGTCGGATCATCTGCCCCTGCCTGCGCCCCACCAGCCGCGGCAGCGGTTTTGGCGCATCATGGCGAAGCGAACGGTTCTCGCGACCGGTGCCGTCGAGCGCCCGATCGTGTTCGGCGGCAACGATCGTCCCGGGGTCATGATGTCAGGCGCCGTCCGCACTTATGCGAACCGCTTCGCAGTGGCTGCGGGACGAAAGGTCCTCGTGTTCACTAACAATAATGACGGCTGGCGCACTGCGCGTGATTTGCGGTCAAACGGGATCGATGTCGTTGCCGTTGTCGACACTAGGCCGGCAGTTTCGGATGCCGTTGCGGCGGACTTCGACGGACAGGTCTCGCTCGGTGCGGCGATCGTGGGAACGAAAGGCGGCAGGAGCGTCCGTGCGGCGTTAGTCCAGACCGCGCATGGCCGCCGGGTCATAGCTTGCGATGCCATTGCCATCGCGGGTGGCTGGAATCCAAATATTGGTCTTGCCTGTCATCACGGCGCGCGACCCAAGTGGCGGGAGGACATTGCAGCTTTCGTACCGAGCGTGCTGCCAGGCGGGATGGAAGTTGCCGGCGCCGCAAACGGTGCGATGACCTTGGCCGCATGTCTTAAGGAAGGCAGTTTGGCGGGACAGTCGGCGGTTCGGTCGCTCGGCGTTAAAGTCGCCTTGTACGGGCTGCCGACAGCGCACGATGAAGATTTTGAGGTGCGACCGACCTGGTACGTCGCCGATTCAGTACAAAAAGCATTTGTCGATTTTCAAAACGACGTCACCGCAACCGACGTGATGGTGGCGGAACGTGAGGGATTTCGATCAGTCGAACACCTCAAACGCTACACGACGCTTGGAATGGCGACAGATCAGGGCCGCACCGCGAACGTTGCCGGTTTGGCAATGATGGCTGCGTTGACGGGCCGCTCGATTCCGGAGACTGGCACGACGACCCACCGGCCGCCGTATACGCCGGTTGCGATCGGTGCTCTCGCGGGACCTCATCGCGGCAAGGCATTTCAGCCTGTCCGGCGTACGCCGTCGCATGATTGGGCACGGGAGCAGGGCGCGGTATTCACCGAGGCCGGTCTCTGGCTTCGGGCGCAATATTTTCCGGTAGCCGGAGAGGATCACTGGCTCGCTACAGTCAATCGCGAAGTCCGTTCGGTACGCGAAAGCGTTGGCGTCTGCGATGTTTCCACTCTCGGCAAGATCGAGTTGAGGGGGTCGGATGTCGGTTTGTTTCTCGACCGCCTCTACATCAACACTTTCTCCACATTGCCGGCAGCGCGTGCGCGCTACGGGATCATGCTGCGCGAGGATGGGTTTGTGCTCGACGATGGGACGGTCTCGCGCCTCACCGACGATTGCTTTTTCTTGACGACCACGACCGCAAATGCGAGCCGTGTCTTTCAGCATATGCAATTTTGTCACCAAATCCTGTGGCCGGAACTCGACGTGCAATTCGCTTCGGTGACCGATCAATGGGCGCAGTATTCAGTTGCCGGTCCGCATGCGAGACAGGTTCTGCGAGAGGTCGTCGACCCGCAATTCGATATTAGTAACGAAGTTTTTCCCTACATGGCCGCCGGCCAGATCACGGTGTGCGGCGGCGTGCCGGGGAGGCTTTACCGTATCTCGTTCTCGGGAGAACTCGCTTACGAAATTGGTGTCCCGGCCAGATACGGCAAATCGTTTGCACGTGTGCTCATGCGTGCAGGTGCGCCCCATGACGTCGTGCCTTACGGCACGGAAGCCTTAAGCGTCATGCGAATCGAGAAAGGCCACGTCGCGGGGAACGAGATGGATGGCCGGACCACAGCCTACGACTTCGGTCACGGTCGAATGATGGCTACAAACAAGGACTACATCGGGCGGGTCTTGGCAGATCGGCCCGCGCTTAAAGACCCCGAGCGCATGCGGATCGTTGGCCTGAAGCCCTCCGATCCGACAAAGCGCCTGCGAGCGGGCGCTCATCTGTTGCCTCTCAACGCCGAAAAGACTGCCGAACACGATCAAGGTGTCGTCACCTCCGTCGCGTTCTCACCATCGCTCGGTCATTGGATTGGGCTGGGACTTTTACAACAGGGGCCCGAGCGCGTGGGCCAGCACGTCCTGGCGGCAGATCTGGTGCGCAACGCCGACGTGGAAGTCGAGGTTTGTCCGCCATGTTTTATCGACCCAGCAGGTGAGAGGCTCCGTGTCTGATTTTACGTTGACGCCGGTTTCAGGCCTTTGCTCGCTACCAATGCCGGTTGCGCAAGGAGAGCTGCGCGCGCCTGGAGTTATCATCACCGAGCGGGCCGGCGTTTCGTTATGCCAGGTTCTCGCTCGCAAGGGCGCGCAGACGCAACTCGCCGCTCGCGCGGTCGAGACCTTCGGCTTTGCTCTGCCAATAACCCCGCGCTACAGCGGTCCGGCCCCGATTTCGTTTGTTTGGGCTGGGCCATTGCAATGGCTGGCGCTCGGCGAACAGCTCGCCGGTCAGGCTCTTTCCGCTTCGCTGACTTCGTCGCTCGCGGATCTCGCGTCAGTCATCGATCTGTCAGACGCGCGCACAATGGTGCGCGTTAGCGGTCCCCACGCGCGCGACGCGCTGACGAAAGGCTTGCTCATCGACCTGCATCCGAAGGTCTTTGGGCCTGGTGACGCGGCGATCACGGCGGTTTCTCACATAGGGGTGCATTTTTGGCAGGCCGACACTACCCCGACTTATGAATTCACGATGTTCCGCAGTTTTGCGCTCGCGTTCGGCGAGTGGCTGGTTGAAGCGTCAGCCGAGTTCGGCGTCGCTATCAGCAAATGAGTCTCCGAGCGACGTGGCAACGACCTGCATTGTGCTTTGCATCGTTCAGTGATGTAATGACGCTTGAGGAAAATCCTCTTGCAGGCGCGACAAGGGAGTTGCGCCTGATCTTGGCAGTGACGCCGGACCGCCGCAGGCGAGCGGGCGTTGTTGCTCATTCCGGGGGTCTCGGCGCGAGGCGCAGGAATGGGCTATGCATTTGGAAGCTTACCGGATCCGGACCGAGCCGTACTACCTGCCAGTTGGTGCAGAAGTCTCGCTGTTTGAAGCGGCCTATGCAAGCCGGCTGCCCGTCATGCTGAAGGGCCCCACCGGCTCGGGCAAAACTCGATTCATTGAGCATATGGCGTGGCGGCTTGAGCGGCCGCTCATCACGGTTGCGGCCCACGAGGACATGACTGCAGCTGACCTCGCCGGCCGTTACCTGCTCGCACCGGAAGGAACCGTCTGGCACGACGGGCCCCTGACGCTTGCAGTCCGTCATGGCGCGATTTGCTATCTCGACGAAATTGTCGAAGCGCGCCAGGACACGACAGTAGTGATCCATCCGCTTACCGATGCGCGCCGCATGCTGCCGCTCGAAAAGAAAAACGAGCTTGTTTCTGCGCATCCCGACTTCCAGTTGGTAATCTCGTACAATCCGGGCTACCAGAGCGCGGTCAAGGATCTGAAAGAATCGACCAAACAACGTTTTGTCGGCATCGATTTTAATTATCCTGCGCCAGACGTCGAGGCGGAGATCGTCAGCCGCGAATCCGGCGCCGACCGCAAAACCGCGCGACGCCTGGTGGATATTGCACTACGCTCGCGCAATCTGCGCGGACAAGGCCTTGACGAAGGCGCATCCACGCGCATGTTGATACATGCCGGGCGACTGGTCGCAGCTGGGGTTGGTCTCGAAGAAGCTTCACAGGCCAGCATTGTTCTGCCGATAACCGATGATCTGGATATGCGCGAGGCGCTAACAGCGGCAATCGCGGCATGTCTTTGATCTAGCCTTCATAGCCAGCCATGAGCCTTCGGCGACGCGCGCAGCTTCAGGTCATCGAGACGGAGCAGGACCGCGCGGTTACACGCCTTCATCATTTGATCCGTCACCGTGATCCTTTGCGTGTCGCGTTCCGCGACTGCTGGGTGGCGATTTCTTTCGACGCCACCGACGCCGATCTCGACCGATGGGCGGGGGGTTCGCTCGAGCTCGCATTCGTCAATGCCGGTCCAGAATGCCAGCTGGCGTTCTGGCGGTTGAGCATCGACCTCAAATCCAAGCTACCCCTCCGTGGCCTAGCCGATCTTGCGCATGCCGCCGCTGATGTTTGTCGCGGCGCCGGCGCGCAGGCAGCGCTGGCGTACCTGCAGGCAGTGCCGGTGGCACGGCGGAGGCTGCCGGCGGCCGGTGACATGGCGCTGTGGTCCCGCGGTCTGGTGCGGATGGCGCGCGAAGCACCCGAGTCGGTCGTGGCGGTGGCGAGCCGCACCGATATGCTTCTTCAAGCCTGTGACAGTTCAGACTTTGAAAGGTTCATCGCCACCGGTCTCAAATATACCCGCGGCGATCGAGCGCGGCGGCGCGCGTTCTTCACTTTGGAAGACCGGCTTGCGGCGCAGGTGCTGGAGCAGGCGGCGGGAGCACTGACCTTTTCGCGCAATGAGCGAATTCTGAAAGCCTACGCCACGGCTCTGTGGGGGCGGCCGCCGGTGCTGCGCGGCGCGGTGGCACCTCCAGGCGGACAGCTTGCTCGCCGAGTCAATATCGCCGGCGGCGTGGTGCGTATTCCGCCGCTGTTCCGAGGGGTGCCGAAAATCGCCTTGCCGCAATTGTTTCGCGCCTGCGTCGCGCATGCGACGGCCCATCTGGCGCTAACGCGGATGCGCTTTCCGATTGGATCGCTCAAACCGCTGCAAATGGCGCTGATCGGATTGGTGGAGGACGCGCGCGTCGAGACCTTGGCGATGCGATCGTTTCCCGGTTTGCGCCGCGTGTGGGCGCCGTTTCATGTCGCTGTGCCATCGGGCGTGATCACGGCGCCGACGCTACTTGCACGGCTTGTGCGTGCGCTGTTCGATCCGGATTACGTTGACCCGGACGGCTTCGTGAACAAGGGCCGTGCGCTATTCGCCGCCGAGGTGCACCGGCTCGATGACGTTTCCCTCAGCCGACAGATCGGCGGGCTCCTTGGCAACGACCTGGGCCAGATGCGCGTGCAGTTCAATGCCCGCACCTATGTGGTCGAGCCGGCGTATCGTGACGACGGACTCGGCTTATGGGATTTTGGCGAACACGCGCAGGCGCAGGGCGACGTTGTCGAGTTGATGGTCGATGCGGCGCGGATCGAGCGCCGCGACCAGGCCGACAATCCCGATCGTCGTCGCGACGAGGCCGAGCCAACACGGGACGCGGTTGGCCGCGCGCGGCCGCGTGCGCCTGACGAACGCGGCCCGGTTCTCGCCACCTATCCCGAGTGGGATTGCGATGCGGCAATGGAGCGCCCTGACTGGACGACCGTCCGCGCCGCGCCGGTCTGGCCGGGCGATTCCGGCGCGATCGACGCGGCGCTCGACGACATTCCGGCAGTGCGGGCACGTATTCGCCGTTTGGTCCGTGGCGCCAAGGTCGGGCGACATGAGCGCCTCAAGCGTCGCAGCGACGGACCCGAACTGGATCTCGATGCTGCGCTCGATGCGTCCAT
Organism: uncultured Alphaproteobacteria bacterium; assembly: GCA_963831165.1. Lineage (GTDB taxonomy): Bacteria > Pseudomonadota > Alphaproteobacteria > Rhizobiales > Xanthobacteraceae > BOG-931. The sequence goes on along the minus strand of CAWHPC010000017.1, from coordinate 1,907,489 downwards.
TGCCTTGCGCGCCAATGATTTGCCTGACGAGCGTGTCTTCCGCACCATGATGCGGCGCAAGCGCGATCTCGCGGTGACGATCTTATTGGATGTTTCGGAATCGACCCGCGATCGTGTAGCGGCTACCGGAGCTTCCGTGCTCGACCTCGAGCGGCTGGCGGTCGCGACACTCGCCGAAGCTCTGGCCGCGCTCAACGATCCATTTGCGGTGCGTGCGTTCGCATCTGCGGGACGCGAAGATGTCCGGATGTTTTGCCTCAAGGAGTTTGGCGAGCCTTACGGTGCAAACGTCAAAGCGCGGCTGGTGCATCTTGAACCCCAGCTGTCAACCCGATTGGGTACAGCATTGCGGCACGCCGGCGCCGAAATCGCGGCCGTGCGCAGCCACCGCAAGCTTATCCTCGTGCTGACGGACGGTGAACCATCCGACATCGACGTCGTCGATCCGCGTGATCTGGTTGAAGATGCACGGCGCGCAGTGCTTAAACTGCGATCGCATGGCATTGACGTTTTCGGCGTGACGCTTGATCCATCCGGCGCAGGCTCGGGGGCAGTGGTGTTCGGCCGCAGCCAGCATATGCCGGTGCGCCGTTTGGAAGATCTGCCGGCGCGGCTGGCCGAGCTTTATTTCCGCCTCGCCAGGCGGTGAGCCGGTTGAGGTTACTTGCGCCTGCGCGCCGGCGGCACCCCGATCAGTGCCTCGAAAGCGGCCGCAAACACGGCCTCCAGTCCGCGCGCCAGTGCGCCGCCGTTCGCGGCCAGTATGCGGCCGCCAACGCCCGCATCATTCGGCAGTTTCGATAAGCCGGCAACACAGCCAAAAGCTGCGAGGCGGCTTTCCAAAGTGTCAGCGTCACAGCGCTCCGATCCGGGCCCGAGCACCAGCAGCGTACTGACGGCGCGGAAGGGTCCGAGCGGCGAGGTCGAACTGAACATCAATTCGCCGGCCAGCGAGCCACGGTCTGCGAGAAGGACGGTACCGGTGTCGTTGCGCACAATGACGGCGTTGCTGTAGCAGTCGAACGGACGGCGACTTCCCTCGGGATCGTGGTGCGCCAGGCCGTCGATCAGGATGGCGCGCGCTGTCGCGGCCAACGAGACTTCGGTGGTGCAGCAAATCTCCGCGCCGGGAAACAGCACCAGCGGTTCCGGCGTCATGGCTACGAAAGCATGCTCGCCGATCTCGATCCGCGTGTGTTGGGCGACGGGACACCCGTGAGTCCTGTGCACAATCGTCGATGCCTGGGTAGTGACGTGCGCCGCCGCGTGGGCCTCGGCAACAATCGACAGCGCAACGCTGTCGCCGCGATACAGGCCGCCGGATGCGGATTGCAGATAAAGCGTTGCGATCTCCGGGCGCTCTTGATCGAGATAGAACGGCCGGGTGGCGTGGAAAGGGTAGGGCAGGCGCTGGCCGGCGAGCACGGTTCGTCCGCCGCCACGGCTGAAATGCAGCGATGCCGCCACCGGGTCGCACGGCAACTCAAAGTCGAGCGACTCACCGGCGACTGCGACTTTGTCCAGCACGGCGCCGAACTCCTCGATCAGCGGAATAAAACGGCTTGGTTCATCGCGTCGGCTACCGCCGCAACGCCGTCGCCGGTCCGGGCGTTGGTCGCCAAGATCGGGCGGCCTTCGCGCACCGCGCTCGCTTCCGCCAGCATGGCGTTGAGATCGACGCCGACAAACGGCGCAAGATCGGTCTTGTTGACGACCAGCAGGTCGCAGCGCAGCACGCCCGGTCCTCTTTTGCGCGGAATATCGTCGCCACCGGCGACGTCGATCACAAAGATCCACCAATCGACCAGGTCGAGCGAAAAAGTGGACGCGAGGTTGTCGCCTCCGGATTCGAACAGGATGAGCTCGACGTCGGGAAATTTGCGCTCGAGTTCGTCACCGGCGGCGATATTCAGCGTCGGGTCTTCGCGAATGACGGTGTGCGGGCAGGCGCCTGCTTCGACAGCGGACACCCGCGCTGGATCGATGAGGCCGGAGCGCCGCAACCGCTCAGCGTCCTCCTTCGTAACAAGGTCGTTGGTTACGACGGCGATGTCGATCCCGCGTCCGGCCAGAATCGGTATCAACCGCTCGATCAATGCGGTCTTTCCGGAACCCACCGGCCCGCCAATGCCGATGCGCGCAGCGCCGACTTTGGCCGCGTTCCCTACGGCGGAAAACGCTACACGATCGTGCATCATGGTCATCGCAGCATGTAGCGTTGCGTGAGCGGCAACTCGCGTACCGGCTCGCACGTTGCCAGTTGGCCATCGACGTAGACATCGAAGGTCTGTGGATCGACGCGAATATTCGGACAGGTATCGTTCCACATCATGTCCGATTTGGAAAGTTTGCGGGTGCCTTGTGTCGGCAGGAGCGCTTTGGAGAGTCCCAGCTCGGATTTGAGCTCGCGCTCAATAGCGAGTGGATGCACGAAACTTGCCGATAATGCAGGCGCGGCGCGGCCAAAAGCGCCCCATTGCGGACGCAGCAAAATTGGCTCGCACGTCATCAGCGACGCGGCAGAATTGCCCATGGCGCCCCAGACGATGAAACCACCCTTGATGACGAGTTCAGGCTTGATGCCGAAGAAAGCCGGCCGCCATACCACCACATCGGCCATTTTGCCGTCCTCCAGCGAGCCGATGTGATCGGCGATGCCGAAAGTGCGGGCGGCATTGATGGTGTATTTGGCGATGAAGCGGCGGATGCGCGCGTTATCGCCGAAGCCCGGCCGCTCTTCCGGCAGCGGGCCGCGCTGATCCTTCATCTTCGACGCCAGCTGCCAGGTGCGGCAGATCACCTCGTGGATGCGCCCCATGCCCTGGCTGTCGGAACCGAGCATTGAAATCGCGCCGATGTCGTGCAGCACATCTTCGGCGGCTATGGTTTGTGCGCGAATGCGGCTTTCGGCGAAGGCCACGTCTTCGGGAATGGCGGGATTGAGGTGATGACACACCATCGTCATGTCCAGGTGTTCGTCGAAGGTGTTCACCGTGTAGGGATTGGTCGGATTGGTCGACGACGGCAGGCAATTCGCTATGCCGGCGACGCGAATGATGTCGGGCGCATGCCCGCCGCCGGCGCCCTCGGTGTGATACATGTGGATCGCGCGGCCACGGATGGCCGCGAGCGTGTCCTCGACGAAGCCGGACTCGTTGAGCGTGTCGGTGTGCAGCTGCACCTGAAAATCAAGATCGTCGGCGACCGCCAGGCATGCGTCGATGGTCGCCGGCATCGAGCCCCAGTCTTCATGAATCTTCAGGCCCATGCAGCCGGTTTCGAGCTGCTCGACGAGCGAAGCGGGCTTGTGAGAATTGCCGCGGCCGAGAAAACCGAAATTGATCGGCCAATGCTCGGCGGCTTGCAGCATCTTGCCGACGTTAAAAGGACCACCGGAATCGATGCCAACCGTGATCGGGCCAAGCGAACCGCCGAGCATGGTGGTGATACCTGAGGAGATCGCGTGCTCGCAAAGCCCGGCCGAGTCGAAGTGGACGTGGACGTCGATGGCGCCGGGTGTGGCAATCATTCCTTCGCAGTCGCGCACGGTTGTTGCCGCAGAGATGAGGAGACGAGGATCGACTCCGTCCATGATCGCCGGATTGCCGGCCTTGCCGAGGCCGACAACACGGCCGTCCTTGATGCCGAGGTCGCCCTTGACGATGCCGATCACCGGATCGATGACCAGGACATTGCACAGAAGCATATCGAGCGCGCCCTGCGCACTCGTCACGCCGGCGGCCAGCCCGATGCCATCGCGTAGCGTCTTGCCGCCGCCATGCAGGCATTCATCGCCGTAGACCGCGTGATCTTTCTCGACGACGGCGATGAGCGACGTATCGGCAAGGCGCACGCCGTCGCCGACTGTCGGGCCGTACAGCGCCGCGTAATCCCTGCGCGCAATAGAAACCACGGCGAAACCTCACGCGCCCTTGAAACCAGCCTCGCGGGCGCGGCGCAGAGCGGCCTCGCGCGCCGACTGATCGGTCGCGACGCCCTCCGTCAGAGCATTGAGGCCAGATAGTTCGCAGCGACCGCCAAAACCAACAAGAGCGACATCCTTGCGTTGGCCGGGTTCAAAGCGAACGGCCGTGCCCGCGGGAATATCGAGGCGCATGCCGAATGCCGCTGCCCGGTCGAAATCCAGCGCCTTGTTCACCTCGAAGAAATGATAGTGCGAGCCGATCTGCACCGGGCGGTCGCCGGTATTGGTCACCGCAAGCGTGGTACGCGGCCGGCCGGCGGACAACTCGATTTCGCCCTCGGCGGCAAGGATTGCGCCGGGCTCAAGCAAGTCGGCTGCGGCGCCGGCTTGCGGCCGGATCGGTTCGTGCACGGTGACTAGCTTGGTGCCGTCGGGAAAAACGCCTTCGACTTGAAGGATCGGCAACATGGACGCGACTCCTGGCATCACGTCCCGCGTGGTCAGGATCGTCGATCCGAGCGACATCAAGTCGGCGACGCTTCGTCCCTCGCGCGCGCCTTCGAGGATTTCGTCGCTGATGATCGCGACAGCCTCCGGATGGTTGAGCTTTAGCCCCTTGGCTCGGCGCTTTCTCGCCAGCTCGGCCGCGGAAAAGATGGTGAGGCGTTCCAGCTCGGTCGGCGTCAGTAACATGCGCAGTCCCCCTAACTCGCAAACAAACGCAGATGGGCGCGGGTGTGGCGCGAAGCCGCGGCGTCGACCCAGGGCATGAAGCTCTCGATCTCAGCATCGGGCGGTACCGGCGCGGACAAGCTGGCGATCATCGCCAACTGCGCCGCGAGCACGGCTTGCGCTTCCACCGCACCGATGCGCCCTAATCGCACCACGGCCGTAATAAGCCCTGCCGCGGTCGAATAACCGGACACCGCGATCGCGTCCGCCTCGCTGATGCCGCGGGCGCGCCAGACAAAACCTTGCACGACCGGCAGGTGACCAAGCGCTGCGCCGCCGTCAATGCGCGTGCGCAATTCCAGGGCGCCACGCGTTTTCAATCGCACATGAGCAGCCAGCAGGGCGCCGCCGTTCCGCTTCGATCCGTTGCGCAACGGCTCGGCGAGCGTGGCCGCCTCGACGGCATGATCGATCTCTGAAATTTGTTTGAAACCGCCGTTGGCGCGGTGAGCCAAAGCCACCGCTACCCGATCCGACGTCGCCCACCGATGACGAAGAAACATTGCCACGACATCGTGCAGTCCGTCCCGGTCGAGCGGCGCGTTCATGGCCGCCAGCCCCTCGATCCCGTTGGAAAATGCGAAGCTGCCGCTCGGAAACGCGGAATCCGCATGTTGCAAAATCGTCAGCAGATCGATCAAAGCAGCACCTCGTCGGCTTCGGCGAGCGAGGAGATGACGCGGCGATCGCGGATCAAGCCGCCAAGGCGGGCGAGATACTCGTCCATGGGCGCTTCCATGGCGATCATCAGGGCTTCGCCGGCGAAGCGTATGCGCCAGTGCAGATTGCCGGCGTGATAGCCAAGTTCGATCGCGTCAGCGATCGCACGCGGCTGCAATCGCAGCCAACGCTCCTGCGCGACACGGACCACTACGGCGCGATCCGGCTCGAGCACGAGGACCGCGCCATTGAACAGCCGTTGATCACGCGGCAGCGCGATCGCCACTTCCGTGCCGCCCTGCGTGGTTGCGCGGAAGCGATGCCGCGAGACATCGGCCGCGGGCACGGTCAGGAAGTCGATGGCTCCCTGATGTTCCAGCTCGTGGAGCTGCTCGGCCAGCGCCGGATCAAGACGGCTTCCGAGCACCTGCTCGATCCGCAGCATCGACCTTACTCCTCAGTTTCAGTGGCCCCGGTGCCGCTCCTGCTTTGTGGCGGAGCGGCACCGTCGTGGCGCCGCGGCGATCTACCGGTGGGCAACCTTTTTCGAGGGAATGCCTTCGATCGGACATTCCTCCGTTCCGACGGTCGGCCGGGTAATTGCCTCGACCATTTCGCGCGTGCCTTCGGGATCGGTGATCCATTTCTTGTAGAAGTCGTAAGGACACACGACTTCACCACGAACGTCCTCGCCGGAGTTGATCTTGCCGGTGTAGCCGCGATGCACGAGCTTGAAGAGGTGGTTTTCCGACTGCATATTGCGGCGTGCGTCGCGGATCAAAGACATCGAGAGCGCGGCGTACTGGATGCCGTAGTCCTCCTCGCCACATTCGCCGAGAGTGCGGCCGTCGAAGCCGATGATCGCCGAATGCCCGAAATACGAGTAGACGCCGTCGAAGCCGGCGGCGTTGGCGACGGCAACATAGACATTATTGGCCCACGCCATCGCCTTCGCCATGATCACCTGCTGGTCCTTGGCCGGATACATGTAGCCCTGGCAGCGCACGATCAGCTCGGCGCCTTTCATCGCGCAATCGCGCCAGATCTCCGGATAGTTGCCGTCGTCGCAGATGATTAGGCTGACTTTGAGACCCTTCGGTCCGTCGGACACGTAGGTGCAGTTGCCAGGATACCAGCCTTCGATCGGCACCCACGGCATGATCTTGCGATATTTCTGCACGACCTCGCCGGAATCGTTCATCAGGATGAGCGTGTTGTAAGGCGCTTTCTTCGGATGTTGCTCGTGGCGTTCGCCAGTCAGCGAAAATACGCCCCACACCTTCGCCTTGCGGCAAGCTTCCGCGAAGATTTCAGTTTCTTCGCCCGGTACCGTGGACGCGGTGTCGTACATCTCCTTCGAGTCGTACATGATGCCGTGAGTGGAATATTCCGGGAAGATCACGAGATCGAGCCCGGGCAATCCGAGCTTCATGCCGACGATCATGTCGGCAATCTTCTTGGCGTTGTCGAGGACCTCCGCCTTGGTATGCAGACGCGGCATCTTGTAGTTCACCACCGCAACGCCGACGGTGTCTTTGCTGCTCGAAATATCGCCGTGCAACATGAACTTTCTCCTTGGTGACAGGCTCTTGCATCCATCCGAATGCCGCGGCGTTCGTAAGCCGCGACCTCGGCAACACGTTCAAACCGCCATGTGGCGGTGGACCAGATCGTCGCTCAGATCGTCGATATCGCCCGCTGCAACGACGCTGCCCTTTTCCATGATGGCGAAGCGACGCGCAGCGCGGCGCGCAAAGGCGACGTTTTGCTCAACGAGAATGACGGTGAGGTGCTCCACGCGATTGAGGCGCAGAATAACCTCTTCGATTTCTTCGACGATTGAGGGCTGAATTCCCTCAGTCGGCTCGTCGAGCAGCAATATCTTCGGCTCGGCGGCAAGAGCGCGCGCTATGGCGAGCTGTTGCTGCTGTCCGCCGGACAGCACGCCGCCCTTGCGATCGAGATTCTCGATGAGATACGGGAACAGCTCGGGCACGAGACCGGGGATCGAACGGCGCCCATCGCGCCGGGCGAAAGCGCCAAGCAGAATGTTCTCCCGGATGGTGAAATCGGGAATGATTTCGCGACCCTGGGGCACGTAGGCAAAACCGGCACGGGCGCGCCGGAAGGTCGGCTGAGCAACAATATCTTCCGTTCCGAATCTGATCTCGCCGGTGGCCCGATCGGTCAGACCCATGATGGTCTTAAGGAGCGTGGTCTTTCCGGTACCGTTGCGGCCGAGAATCGCGGTGATTTCGCCGCCATGAGCTTCGAGGTTTACCCCGTGCAGCACGTGACTGCGGCCGTAGTAGCTGTTGATCTGGACGAGCTTGAGCATCAGCTGATCGCCCTCGAGCCGAGATAAGCTTCGCGCACCTTCGGATTCTGCTCGATCTCGGTCACACTACCTTCGGCCAGCACCTGGCCGAGATGCATGACGGTGATGCGCTCGGCGATCTCGCGGACAAACGCCATGTCGTGCTCGACCACGAGCAGCGTGTGCTTGCCCTTGAGCGCGTTGATGATCTTGGAGGTTTTCAAGGTCTCTGCCTGGGTCATTCCAGCGGTGGGCTCGTCGAGCAATAGCACCTTCGCATTCTGCACCATCAGCATGCCAAGCTCGAGCCATTGGGTTTGGCCGTGACTGAGATTGGCCGCGATCATTGCCGCCTGCTCGGTGAGGCCGACGAGTTCGAGGACTTCGTCGACGCGCTGTTCGCTTTCTCGAGAGAATCCGAATCCGAGGTTAGCCAGGACCCGCGTATCGCCGCAGCTCACCACTTCCAGATTGCGTCTAACAGTGAGGTCCTTGAACACGCTCGGAATCTGAAATTTGCGTCCGACACCGGCAAGCGCGATCTCGTGCTCTTCCTTGTTGGTGATGTCGGTGTCGTAGAGGAACACCCGTCCGCTTGTGCTCTTGGTCTTGCCGGAGATCAGGTCCATGAGCGTCGTCTTGCCGGCGCCATTGGCGCCAAGAAGGACGCGCAATTCGCCCTCATCGACGATCATCGTCACGGTGTTGACGGCTCTAAAGCCATCAAAATCGACCGAGAGACCATCAACTGTCAGCGCCGCGGGCATAGTCGTGTCCTATTCCGCGGGCTGGACTTTGTTCGCCGGGTGGCCGCCGGCGGCCTTGGTTCGCGGGGCGTTGACGCGGGCGACCAACCGATCGCTAAGATCGTGAGCAAAGCCGGCGAGACCGCGCGGCAGATACAGTACGACCAGCACGAAGATCAGGCCGATGATGGCCTTCCAGGCTTCGGCAAAGCCTTTGGTCTCGCTCACCGTAGCGGTGAGGGTGTTGATCAGAATAGCGCCGATACAGGCGCCGAGAATCGAGGCGCGTCCGCCGACCGCCGCCCATACCACCATGCTGATCGAGAAGCTCAGATCCATGAAAGTCGGTGAAGCGAACTCCGCCGCGATCACGTAGAGCATGCCGGCAAATGACGCGATGCCCGCCGAAACCGTGAAGAAGAAGGTTTGGAAGCGCGGCACGTCGAAGCCGAGATATCTCGCCCGATTTTGATCGTCGCGGATTGCCTGCAATATCAGGCCGGCGCGCGTCTCGATCAAAAGCCGTGCGGTGACAAGCACGACCGCAAGCGAGATGGCGATCAGATAATAGGTCTGAACCAGATACGGATCGAACTCGAAGTCGAACAGCTTGAACCAGCCAAGATCCGTCAGCCCGTTGAAGCCGTTGGTTATCGGCTGTGCGTCGATGATGAGCAGGCGCACGAGGAGAACGAGCGCCAGTGTGATGATGGAAATAAAGACCCCCGCGATCCTTTTACGGAACAGGATGATGCCGAGGAGCGCGGCCACGCACACCGGGAGCACGATGCCCATGGCGACGCCGAACCATTGATTCTGGAACGGGATCCAAAGAAACGACGCTTTGTTGATGCAGCAGAGAGCCGTCTCCGAGCCCGGTTCGGCGTTCCACAACATGAAGTCCGGAACCGGCTTGTCCGAACCCTGCTGCAAGCTGGTCTGGCTCGCCAGCTTCAGCGACATTGCAAGCATGTAGGCGCCGCCGCCGAAGAACAGGCCCTGACCGAGATTGAGAACGCCGGCGTAGCCCCACGACAATGCGACCGCAATGCCGAGCATTCCGAACACCAGGTATTTCCCGATGCGGTTGAGCCAAAACGGATCCATCACCAACGGCGCCAACATGATGGCGACGATAAAGAGCGCGTACGCGGCTATCTCGACGTGACGCTTCGTCATCGCTTCAGCGTTCCTTGAACGAGAACAGGCCCTTCGGCTTGGCGACGATGATGAGGATCACCACGCCGAAGACAACGGCCCGGGCGACGATGTCGTTGGTCACAGAAGCAACGACGCCGTTTATTTCCCCGAGCATGCCGGCGGACAGCACCGATCCCAACAGGCTACCGACGCCGCCGACGACCACGACGAGAAAGCCGTCGACCACCATCGGCGTGCCCATGTCGGGGAACACGGTCTTGAAACCGGACATCATTACGCCGGCGACGCCGGCAAGACCCGAACCGAAGGCGAAGGTGAGCGCGTTCATGCGCTCGACATCGATGCCGCAGGCGGCGGCCATCTGTCTGTTGCGAATGATGGCGCGCACCTGCGTGCCGATCGAGGTGCGAAATAAAATCGCCCAGGTGATTAACGTGAACACGATGGTCACACCGATGATGAAAGTGCGATAGGCGTTGATCTCAACGCCGCCGATCGAGATGGCGCCTTGCAGCGCATCGGGGATCGTGACGTTCTGCAATCCGGCGCCCAGACCGTCAATGTGGATACCGAGAAACGACAGGCCGAACTCGAGCCGCACCGCCTGTTGTACGAGTATGCCGATGCCCCAGGTGGCGAGCAGCGTGTCAAGCATGCGGCCGTAGAGACGCCGAACGATGACGCGTTCGATCAGGAGGCCGAGAAGCGCCGTCACTGCGAAGGCGAGCGGAATGGCGATCAAGATGCCGGTATGCAGCCAGATGCCGGACATTACCGTCGTGTAGGCGCCTACCATCACCAGCTCGCCATGGGCCATGTTGATGACGCCCATGACGCCGTAGGTGATCGCGAGACCGAGTGCCACAAGCAGCAGAATGGAGCCGACGCTAAGCCCGATGAACAAAGTGTCGATCATGGCATCACCAAAGCGGCCGCCGAGAAGCTCGGCGGCCGCATTGCTGGATTAGATCAAGTCTTCTTGAGCTTGGTGGTGTCCAGGCCCTTCGACGTACAGAACAGGTTGTCGTCGGTCTCGCCATAGGCGACATAGGGCAGGGGCTTAATCGGGGCCTTGTACTCGTCGATGATTTTGCCCTGACCATCGGGAAGCCACTGCGCAATCCGAGGGGTCAGATAGGTGTGCAGGTTCTCGGGCTCGATCTTGACATGGCCGTTGGGCGCATTGAACTCCTGGCCCTTAACCGCGTCGCGAATAGCCGTTGGCGTTAGCGCGCTCGCCTTCTCGGCGGCCTGCTTCCAGAGAAACACCTGGAAATAGGACGATTCCAGCGCGTGGTGCGTCACCGCCTTGGGGTTCTTCACAAACTTCCGATAGCGCTCGACGAAAGCCTTGTTGATGTCGGTGTCGATGGCCTGGAAGTACGGGAACGAGGTGTAGCTGCCGACCGCGTATTCGGCGCCCATGGCCGCGATCTCGATCTCCGAGGTCACGGTGGCGCAGATCGGCAGCTTGTCGTGGGTCAGGCCCTGGTTCTTGAATTCGCGGTAGAACGCAACTACGGAATCGCCGACGACATTCGAAAGCACCACGTCGCATCCCGAGCCCTTGATCTTGTTGACCATCGAGCCCCACTCGGAGTCGCCGAGCTCGAGGTATTCGTCCGCGATCCATTCGCCGCCGCTCTTCTCGATCAGGATCTTCGAGACTTTCGCCATTTCGCGGGGATAGATGTAATTCGATCCGACGATGAAGAACTTCTTCTTGCCGAGGGTCTTGATGATCCACGGAATGAAGTTTGAAAGCTGCTGGTTCGGAACGGCGCCGGTATAGACGACGTTCTTCGAGCACTCGAAGCCTTCATAGTAAGTGGGATAGAAATACAAGTTGTTGCGTTTCTCGAACACCGGCAGCACCGCTTTGCGGCTTGCCGAGGTGTAGGAACCGAACACGGTCGGTACTTTGTCCTGAATGACGAGCTTTGAAGCCTTTTCGTTATAGGTCTTAGGATCGGAAGCTCCGTCCTCAAGGATCGCCTCGATCTTCATTCCCTTGACGCCACCGCTGGCGTTGATCTCCGAGATCGCCAACATCGTGGCGTCGGCAAGCGATTTTTCGATGATCGACAGTCCGCCGGTAAGCGAGAACAAAACCCCGACCTGGACCGTATTGGCCGCCTGCGCGGAACGAAGGAAAAAGTCCGGTGTCGCCAGCGCACCGGCGGCGCCCACTGCACCCGTTGTCTTGAGAAATTTCCGCCGATTTATCATCACACATCTCCCATGTTGACGTCGTGAGTACGCACATCACCGTTCTGGCGCGCCGGCGTCGCGCCAGTGAGAACAATCCTCCCACGCCGAAGTTTGACTCCGGCTGAGTATTTGGAAACGGTCGACGGCCTTCTTGGCCGCCGTCGAAAACAAAAAAAAGCCCGCGAGGTCGTGGGACCCCTCGGGCTTGCCTAGCCTTGTCGAACCAACATCATTGGTGGTCGACGACGCGCCGCAACTATGTCGCAGCGCAAAAAGCTAAACACCTTTTGGACGCGATTGCAATAGCTCGTTTGCGTTTATGATCGCGACGGCCATGTCTTCGACGGTGACGCGCTTTCCCATCGCTTGTTGGCGCAATGCCTTGTAGGCGTCCTCTTCAGTCAGTCCCTGTTTTTCCATCAAAATGGATTTCGCTTTTTGAATCTTCTGGATGCCGGAGAGCTTTCGTTCGACTTTGCGCAGCCGTTTTGCGGTCTCGCGCCGGTCCATCCACAAGCTTCGCGCTATCATCAGGTTGGTAAGAAGCCCAAATGGCCGGATTGGACGATCGATGACTGCCATCGCTCCGGATTCGAGCACAAGCTGCAGCGTGGACGGGCTTTCGTAACCGACAATGGCAAGCAGAGTGGGGTTTTGATCTTGATGACTGCGGAAGAGTTTCTGCAACACCTCTCTGCTCTCGTAGTCGATGGTGAGCAGCACAATGTCCGCCGTCGGCGCGAACGCCTCGGGGATCGGCCACTGGGCTTCGACGGTGCAGCCGATGCGGCGCAGGTGTTCGACCAGTTCCACGCCCTCGTCGTCAGGCGGATGTATCACCTGCACGCGTAAACCGCGAAGATCCCGCAGGATCGGGATAGCCACGACGTCCTCCGCTCAAGCGTGGATCGGCTGTGGACGGTCCGCCGACCAGTCGTCGAGGCTCATGACGACGCAATACGGATCCGGCTTAACGCGAACCCCGGGGTTCCAGACAATCTGGAATTTTCCGCGGGCATCGAGCTTTGCGACCCGCGGCCAAAGATAGGTGTGATTGTTGCTGGCATCGATCCGAACGCGCCCTTGGGGCGCGTCGAACTCGGCGTCGCGCAGCGCCGGCAGCAGCCGTTCAGGATCGTCGGTGCCGGCGCGGGCAAGGGCGCCGGCGGCGAGATGAACTTGAAAATAGGCTGCCTCGGCACCGGCCGTTACCGGGGCGTTCGAGCCATAACGCAGCTTATATGCGCTGATAAATCGCCGCGCCGCCGACGTGGCAAGAGCTTCAAAGAAAGGTGCCGCCGTGATGTGGCCTTCAGCTGCCTCCGGCGTCATCTCGGCTATCTCGGCCTCGCTTGTCGTCAAGCTGGCGATTGGCATTTTATTCGGATCGAATCCGGCTCGCCGATAGGCCTCGTAGAAGATCGCAGTCGACTGACCAACGACAGTGGAAAACACGACATCGGGTTTCAGATTGGCGATTTTGCTGATGGCCTTATCGAAGTCCTTCGATTTCGCGTCGAGCGGTACGTAGAGTTCATCCAACACTTTGCCCTTGGCCTGCGCGATCAAGTCCGCCATGACGCGGTTGGATTCGTAAGGGTAAATGTAGTTCGATCCGATTAGCAAAAATCGGTTGCCGTAGTGCTGCAACAAGAACTTTGCCAGTTGCAGCGAATTTTGATTGGGAGCCGCGCCCGTATAGATGCAGTGCAGAGAGTACTCGAAACCCTCATAGAGCGTCGGGTAGAACAGCAGCCCGCGGAAAGCTTCGACCACCGGGAGGACGGCTTTGCGCGTGCTCGACATATAACAGCCGAAGATCAGCCGTACGCGGTCGACTGTCAGGAGACGTTCCGCCAGTGCCCTGAATTGCTTGGGATTGGAAGCTGGATCGTAGATATCGGGTACGATGGAACTGCCCAGCACACCGCCCGCTTTGTTGATCTCCTCGACGGCGAGCAAGGTGGCGTTGAGCTGAGATCGCTCGATTGCCGCGGTAACTCCCGTCTGCGAAAACAAAACGCCAACACGCCAAGTCATTTCATAACGCCCGTGTTGCCAATTATCCTTTTCATCCTGTGGTGTGGATCCTCGAAAGCTGCCAATTTCGATTGTTAGCCCCGACTTTGTGCGGAGGCCACACTTGCAGACGTTCCCAATATAAGCAACTCCAATCGAACCCAGGGACGGAGTCGTCGCATTGCAACACAGAATTTCAACGTGAACATGATCAGGTTGAAACGCTGGCATCGATCTCGGCGATAGCCGTTGCCGGCGGCTATTTCCGCATCACATAATCAGCAAATCGCGATATGTTTGAAACGAATATCGGAGCTTTTGCGCGGCAATGTACTCAAACGTGGCGACCCAGCCGCCGCCATGGGGCGGTTGACGACGGCGATTACCTGCCCGTTCGCTAAGGTGGTCGTCGTTGACGCCGTTTGCCCTTGTTCCAGTCGCCAAGTCACGTCGACGTGCGTTGCTCAGTGACGGGGCGAGTTTCGCAAGACCGATTATTGACCGACGCAGAAAAGTTGACCGCTATTGGGTCATTCCTGCCGAACAAAATCTCAGCGTCACTTGCTTTCGTGTGTGCGGGAAGCGCGGCTCAGAAGTCTAGCCGCCGAATTTCATCTTAACATACTGCCGAGCGTACCGGACGGAGTCGCACGAAGAGAGTAGATTTTGTTCAAAGAAGTGACGCACAAACTCGTCTTCCCGAACGGCAGCAGTGCTACATCCTTGGACGTATTGAACTTTCAATGCGCCGGTTCCGAAGTCGACAGCAAATACGAATAAATCTGGCATTGCACACAACAACGCTGCTTGTATTTGGCACGATGATATATCGCTTGTTCTAACGGGAGGTTGAGTGCAGAAACCAAATCGGTTGCGTAGTTAAAGCAGGGTTATAAAGTCGCCCATTTCCCGGTTTGCCCTCGCATCCAGACTTATTGTTGTGTTGTTGTCTCGCAACAAACGACAATTCAGGGCCATTAGCGACCAAAGGCGAACTGTCGCGCATATTCTGCTCATCGGGTTTAATCGCTTGGGGTGATCAGGCGTGAGACGACTTTGGCTATCTCAAGATCGTCGCCAGCTGCTCGCGCGTTCAAGCCTCTCACGACGCCCACCCGATCTTGTACTTCGCGATTTTGGCTCATCTTCCACTTGCCTTTAAGCCGCGTAATGGCAAAGCGGAAACCTACAATGCCGCGTAACATGACCTCTATGTAGGCGTCGGGCGCATCTGACGGCGCCCATGGGCTGGCTTCGTTCCTCTCCTGCTGGGCCGTAAGCTCGGTGACGTGGCGGTATAGCCAGTCTTTCTCCTTCATCACTTCGGGACGACCGAATGCATGCACGACTGCAAAGTTCCATGTCGGGACGGCCTTACCGTGTACGGCTTTCGAGGGATACCAGTTGGGTGTGATGTAGCCCTCGGGTCCCTGAAAGATCATCAGCGCCTCGTTGCCCTCAGCAAGATCACGCCAATGCGGATTGGCACGCGCAAGGTGGCATTCGATCACGCCGTAGGGTCCATCGACTTTAAGTACGGTCGGTAGGTGGCTGGCATAGAGACCAGCCGGGCCAGCAGATACGAGTGCAGCAAAAGGTCTCGCACGCATCAGCGCCTGCATCTCCTGTATATCCTCGACGCGAAAATCATCAGGTTGGTACATCCGATCACCCTGAGTTGGCGTATGCCAACGCGTTTGCCACACTCGAATAATGAATACTATAGAGCCTCATATCCGATGCAAACTCGGTCCTTGGGCGATGTCCGAGCATGTCCGCTTTTCCCAATAGCGGACTAAACGTGCACGTTTGCGGCACTTCGGGTTTGGGCCATTAAGCGACATTCGCCGGAGTGCCGTTTGTCATGCCAGCTCGGCGAGCAGCGCCTTGGTCTCCTTCAGTTCGAACGTGTCGAAGCCTTCAGTGAACCAACCGTACACCGGAGCGAATAGATCGCGAGCCTCCCGCTTCGAAGGCGCGCAGGCCGTGCACGTTGGCGTAACGCAGACTTTTCCCTCTCCGAAAAATGCGATCACTCGCAAGAAAGGTACCCAAGCGGCGGAAGAAGTGCCGTCATCTACGTAAAAACAATGTCATGATGTAAAGCGAACTGGGCGAGCATCGCATGCACCTCTTCAGCGACGGCGTCGCGCCTGTGCTCCGTAACATGGACGACGGTGACCTTGGCTATACTGCCGTGACTGCCGTGGGGGCCGACGTGGACGCTACAATCGATTCCCTTTTCCACGAGCGGCATAAGAATTTTGGTGAGGGCTCGCGTGGCGGCATCCCATCGAAGCTGAGGCTTGAACACTTTGCCGACGCCGGTGAGCGGCATGGGATCGATTTGGAAAATCTGAACAGGGACGGCCGCGCGCTCGGGTGTGCGCTCGCGGACCCAGGCCTCGAGTTCGCCCGCCGCGACTGTCGCCCCCGCTTTCAATTGCACGTAGCCAACCGGCAACTCGCCGGCATAGGCATCGGGCTGGCCGACGACAGCGGCAAGGCCGACGGCGGGATGCTGGAACAAGATTTCCTCGACCGGAGCAGGATCGATGTTGTGGCCGCCGCGGATGACGAGGTCTTTGGCGCGGCCGGTGATCCAGAGAAAGCCGTCCTTGTCGAGACGCCCAAGATCGCCTGAATTGACCCAATGGCCGTCGACGAACGCGCCCTTGTTGTGCATCTCGTTGAGATAACCGCCGAAGACGCCCGGTCCAGCCATGATCACGACGCCGATCTCGTCTATCGCGCAGTCGCGCTCGAGCCGGCCGTTGTCATTGAGCTTGACGACACGAACGCGGGAGTAAGGCACCGGCAGACCGACAGAACCAAGGCGGATGGGACGATCCGGATAGGCCATGGTCTGCACGCTCGAAGTCTCGGTCATGCCGTAGACCTCAAGGACCTTGAGCCCAAATTTGTCCTGGATCGCCTTGCCGACAGCCACTGGAATCGCCGATCCGCCGCCAGCCGCGTATCGCAAGCTCGATATGTCGGCATTGCCGCGCGGGATAGCGAACGCTGCCGCCAGCACTGTTGGGACACTCGATAGCGTCTCGGGTTTGAAGCGTTCGACCAGGCCCCAGATATTCTTGACGCTGGCGGGATTTCGCCAACCAGCAGCCGACAGGACGACAAGGCAATTGCCGTTTGAGAGCGTCGACAGAGCCTGAGTGAGCGAGCCGCCGACGTGGTACAGCGGCATGCCGAAGAGTAGATTGGCGCCAGGTTTCGACTTGAGCACCAAATTCATGGCCCACGCCTGATACACTTGATTGGTGTGGGTATGACGGACAAGCTTCGGCGTGCCCGTGGTGCCGCCGGTGTGGAAGTAAGCCGCAGTTTGAGTACCGGAAATTTTCCTGCCGCTGACTAGCCTATCGGACGGCTGCGCGCCGATGAGATCGCTGAACGAATAGATTTTGTTCGCCGGATCGCCGGCACCATGGACCTGCACGATCGCCTTCAGGTGCTTCAAGGAGCCGCGCACCCGTTCAACCTTTTGCCAGATGTCGGTGCCGGGCGTAGGGCCGAGCGCAACCAGCACGCTGGTGCCGGCGGCTTCCAAGATTTCCGTGATTTGATGCGGCTCCAGCAGCGGATTGACCGGGTTGGCAATACCAGCCGCCTCGGCACCAAAGAGTGTGACAAAAGCCTCGGGCAACAACGGAAGCAAAAAGCTCACCACATCGTCGCTGCCAACGCCGAGTGCGTGAAACATGTTGGCGGCTTGCGTAACGCGCGCGACGAAATCGCGGTGGGTTATGACGATCGGTGTGTCGGCCGGGTCCGCATTGGGCAAGTACTGGATCGCCGGCGCATCGGGATTGCGGCCCGCACCTAACCTGATGGCGTCATAGGTGCTCGCTGCGGCGATGCGATCTGCGTAGGGAACTTGTTCGAAGGCGCGCACCTCGGCATCTGTCGCAAAGCTCGGATATTCGCTGCCGATAATGCGATCGAGCAAATGTGAGCCCGGCATTTGCGTTCCTCCCGGGCTAGTCGCCCTGACGGGCAGTCTCCTCATCACGGGGATGCAGCCAATTGTCGACAATGATGGCCGCGAGCAGCACGACGCCGCGGATGATGTTCTGCACTTCGCTGTTCACGTCCATAATGGTGAAGGCGTTTAAGAGCGTGCCGATCAGCGCACAGCCGACCACGACGCTGAAAACACCGCCGCGCCCGCCGACGAGGCTGATGCCGCCCAGCACCACCACGAGTATCACATCGAAAATTTGAGTGCCGATGATCACGATGTTTGTCTGCATGCTGCCGGTCTGACCGATCCAGACCAATCCTGCCAGCCAAGCGAAAGCCGCCACCAGCACATGTTCGAGCACGATCAGCGGACGAAGTGCGATGCCCGAGAGCCGCGCCGCATCGGGATTATCTCCTTGTGCGTAGATGAAGCGTCCGATCGAAGTGCGCGACAGGAAACTGTGCATGACAAGCGCGGCGCCGGCGAACACGAAGATCGGCATGGGAATGCCGAAAATGCTCGCGTGCCCGAAGAATAAGAGTTCAGGGGCGGCGTGGTTGGCGTACACCACGTAGACCGGCGCAATCCAGTACGCGGCGCCATAGATCGCCAATGTGGTGGCCAGTGTCACGAAGAGGGCCGGGGCCTCGACGAACGCGACCATGATGCCGTTGATCGCGCCGATGCCGACCGCGATGGCAAGAGCTAGCACCGCGGCCCAAAATGACGGAATCCCGTGCTGGATAGCAATGAGCGCAATTGCCCAAGGGCAGGCCATCAGCGCAATTTCGCTCAGGTCGATACCGCGGCTGATGACGACGAGCCCCATTCCCAACCCCAGGATCCCTAGAATCGAGATGCTCCGGATGAGACCGAGAATGTTTTGCGTGGTGGCGAAGCCAGGCAAAGCCAACGCGAACACGATCAGAAGCAGCACGGTGATCGCGCCGACCACTTGCTCCTGGCTGAGCTTGCTCAAACCGCGCCAGGGCGGCGCTGCTTTGCCGGGTGCGGTGGTCGTTATCGTCGCCATATGACTTTATCTCTCCGAACGCTGCTTGCTCCGTCAGCCCGGCTCTCAGTGGATCGCGGCATACATGATCCTGTCTTCAGTCGCCGTGGCACCATCGAACTCTGCAACGATCCGGCCCAAACGTGCCACCAGAATGCGATCCGACACGGCCAGAATCTCCGGCAAATACGATGAGATCACCACGACGGCTTTGCCTTCGTCTGCCAGCCGGCGGATTTGTCCGTGAATTTCCGGAATTGTGCCGACATCGACGCCGCGGGTTGGTTCGTCGAAAATGACGATTGACGGATCCTGCGCCAGCGATTTCGCAATCACGACCTTCTGCTGGTTGCCGCCGGATAGTTCAACGATGCGAGCCTTTCGTTGCAGTGCTGTAATTTTCAAGCGCTCAACCCAATAATTTGCTAGCTTGTTGCGCTTAACGCGGGATAGCAGAAAACTAAAGCCTGATTTGGTCGCGAGCTTGCTGAGATAGATGTTGTCATCGATCCGCATGGTCTCAAAGAAGCCGTTCTGCTTGCGATCTTCGGTGATATAACCGATCCCGTCGTTGATCGCTTGCTTGGGCACCCGGTAGCGGATCGGCTTGCCGCGCAAATAGATCATGCCGCCGTTGATCAGGTTGCGCTTCAGCGCGCCGAAGATGATCTTGGCGATCTCGGTGCGTCCTGACCCGATCAGGCCGGCGATGCCGACAACCTCACCGGCATAAACCGAAAGGGACATGTTCTTCACCACCGCACCCATCGTGACGTTCTCGACGGCCAGCACTTTTTCGGCGCGGTGATGCTGCTCCTTTCCGCCCGGTTCGCGCGCGTAGTAGGTCTGCGTAATATCGCGGCCGACCATGTAACGCACGAGCTTCTCGCGCGTCATCTCGGACGTGTTGGCGGTGATGACAAGCTTGCCGTCGCGCAACACGGTGATGCGGTCGGAAATCTTGAGCAATTCCTCGAGTGCATGGGAGATGTAGATGATGGCAACGCCCCGTGCGCGCAGATCGCGCACCAGGTTGAAGAAATGGAAGATCTCCTCAGGCGTGAGACTGGCGGTCGGCTCGTCGAAAATGATGATGCGGGCCCTGTTGTAGATCGCGCGTGCGATCTCCACCATTTGCCGCTTGGCAGTTCCCAAAAGCGCCACCGGTATCGCCGGGTCGACGTGAAAATTAAGCGACTGCAGCAGCTGCTGTGCCTGGATGTTGAGGGTGCGAAAGCGGGTCAGCAGCCTTTCATTGCCGAGCTCGATGTTCTGCGCTGCCGTCATGGTCGGAACCAGACTCGTCTCCTGATAGACCATGCAGATGCCGGCGGTCAGCGCATCGCGTGGCGAATGGAAATCAACGGGCTTGCCGTCGACGCAATAAACGCCCGATGTCAGCCGGATCGCGCCGGCGATTGCCTTACACAGGGTCGACTTCCCGGCGCCGTTCTCGCCGACGAGCGCGTGCACCTCGCCCGCGTAGAGATCGAAATCGATACCATCGATGGCGTGGACTCCGCCGTAGATTTTGCTGCCGGCGCTGACGCTCAGAACCGGCTGTCGCGAGGTCAGCGGAGTAGCTGCCGAGGACGATTCCAAGACGGCGATCTTGTTCATTGGGTGGTCTCCGCTCGATGCAGGAGCACGCGGCCGCTGCCTTTGGATACGATGACGACCCCTTGAGCTGTTTCGATAGCTGCGGTGATACCGTGGTAACGGCCACCGACGCGGCTGTGTAAAGTCTCGACCACCTCGCCGTCGCGATCGAGCCGCGCTGCCAGTCCGTATGATCGTGGCGGCGCCCACGGTTTCTCGATGCCGAGTGCCCGAAGACCGCCCACTTGCAGGGGCTCGAGGCAATCACCTCCACTCGAGAGCGCGGGCGCAATCCAATAGGACTGCGGGATGGTCCGCATCATCTCGCGGCGGAAATCGTCTTCGCGCAAGACAAATTCCACCAAGTGCGTGCGCACGGCAAAGAGACTGAGCCAAAAGCCGCCATCGCCGCTGCGAGCGAGCCGCGACGGATAGCCGGGCATGTTGCGGATGACGATCTGCGGCGCCTCAACGGCAGCGCGTGCGCTGATCGGAGCGCGGCTTAACTGATGCGCAAAGCTCTCGGTGAACCAGAGATGGCCGTCGGCCACCGCTAGCCCAGCGGGATAGCTCAGATTGCGCAGCAGTACGCGGGCATCGGTGAGGGCCGGTCCATAGGCGACGATGCGGCCGAGCCTGTTGCCCTCCATCAAATCGACGCGCCAATCTTCGGCACCGTGGCGCATGCTGCCGTCGCTGACGAAGATCGTGCCATCCGGTGCCGACACTACCGCGGTGAGGCAGTGCAGCGGCTCGCCTTCAATCTCGGTGACCAACTTGATCGTCTCGCCGCAGTCGTCCAACACCGCCAGCCCGCGGGTGGTGCAGGCCAGGAGGCGACCTTCAGAATCGAACGTCAGTGCGCCGACGTCATAGTCGAATTCGGCTAGTACGGCGCGATCTTGATAGCCACCGCCGCTGAGCCGCCATATCTTGCTGCCGGCGGATACGCAGATCGCGCCATCGGGCGCCTCGGCGACTGCGTCGGCCCCGACGAGGGGGTCGCCGATTGGGGTCGCGCGATCGAGACGATCATTCGGGCTGAACGCTCCATCCATCGACGGGATCGCGTGCGGGTCGCGATCCTTGAACAATATTTGCTCAAGGTCGCGACGCAAATATGTGAGAAGGCTCATCGCGTTACACCCGCCGCTTGTTGCCCCAATACGCCTCGTAGCCGGTCCAGGTCGGATCGGCGCCTTCGATCCGGATGCGCCCGATCCGATTATTCTCGAGTCCGCCCAAATAGAGGTAGCCCTTGTGCTCGCGTATCGAGGTCACCGACGCGTGCGACACGCCGGTCGGATCCCAATACGAACTCGAGGACGTTACCGGCATCGTCAAACTTAACGACGCAGCCGTAGTTCAGATTTGGTCCAAGCCATTCGTCGAGCGGCACTTGTTTGGCCATCCGTCGCCGAAACGACGCCTTGCGCATCGAAAGGTCGAATGACGGCGTGCGGACGCCGACAAGCGCCAGCCAATAGTTGCCGTCGGAGGCCCGGTTGATATTGTCCGGATGTCCCGGAATCTCATCGATCAGGATTTCCGTCGCGCCTGCTCGTGGACCCGCGAGCCAATAGCGATAGATGCGGCAATCGGTCGTCGAAGCGATCAGCACCGAGCGTGCATCATGGGTGACGCAGATGCCGTTGGGAAAGTAAAAGCTCTTGATGACTTTCTTAGTCTTTCCAGTGGCCGGATCGTAACACAGCACCCGCCCGTTAGGCCGGCCTTCGACAATCTCGAGCGGATAGTTCGACGCCTCATAGCGCGTGGTGCAATCGCTGAAATAAATCTTGCCGTCCGGGGCAATGTCGAGATCGTCGGCCATTCGCACGCGCGAGTCGTCGTTGAGCTTGGTCCAGGTACGGCCGGTCTCATCGGTGACCTTGAACACCTCGCCGCTGGGCTTCACGCCGTACACGCCCATGCCGCCGATGCAGACGATCAGATTTTCGTCCTTGTCGAATTGCATGCCGTACGGACGGCCGCCGATGTGGGCAAATACCTCGCGCTTTTCAAAACGCTCACCGGAAAAGCGGATAATATTTCCGTCACGGGTCGAGCCGTACAGCCGATCGTGCCGATCGAGAATAACGTCTTCGGGACCTTCGACTTGATCCAAACCAATCGCTTCCGCTCCGACCAGGCGGTCGTTCTGCATGTATGGCGACCCGCTGCCGCGTGTTATCGCTGGCGACGGCGAAAGCGGCAGCACTGCCGGATTGACATAAATCTTCTGAATGACCTTGCCGCGGTTCTTCGCCCATTTTACGTCGATGCCAATGGCGATCAGCAGAATAACGCCGGTGATTGCGGACGTGATGTATCCGGGAATACCAATACGGACGAGACCGTTGGTCATGACAAAGATGATGATGGCGCCGATCAACGCCCGCCATACCGTGCCACGTCCGCCGGCGACTGACGCGCCACCGATGATGACCGCGGTTAGTGCCTGGAATTCCCAGCCGACGCCGGTGGTCGAATCCGTGCTGCCCTGGCGGGCGGCGTAGAAGATGCCGCTGGCAGCGCATAACAAGCCAGAGAGCATGTACGTGGCGAGCAGCATACGTTCGACCCGAATTCCGGCGTGGCGTGCCGCCTTGCGGCTGGCGCCGATCGCGGTGAGATGCCAGCCGTAGCGCGAACGGCTGAGAAAAATATGCCCGACAAGAAGGACGACGATCAGCGTAGCGGCGTTGACCGGCACGCCAAGGATACTGCCCTCGCCGAGGAAGTCCCAAGCGTCGCTTTCGACGGTATTCGTGGCGAACACCGTAGCGAAGCGCTCGTTCAGCAAGTTCACGCTGGCACGCAAGATAATCAGTGTCACCAAGGTGGTGAGAAACGGTCGCGCTTTGAGATAACCGATCAGGAGGCCATTGCCCGCGCCGACAATTGCTCCGGTTGCCAGCGTTGCCAGAACAACAAGCCAGGCCGGAAAGCCGAGCACGAACAAAAAAAACAACGCGGCGAAATTGCACAGCGCGAAGGTCGCGCCGACGCTGAGATCAATGCCGCCGGAGATAAGGCTGAACGCCATGCCGAGCGCGACGAAGCCGAATTCGGCGAACAGCCGCATCAGCGACACTGCGTTGGCGATTGAGCCGTAATCCTTGATCGTGAGCGAGAAGTACACCAACAGCGCGACCATTACCGTGAACGGAATGACCGGCTCGAACCATTGCTTCAACAACAGTTCGGACAAAAACAGGCGCGGCGACCATGAGGATGGCAGCCGCAACGGCCGGCGATTGGGCGCCTGTAGGGCGGTTGTCGACATCGGCCTACTCCGCGGAATAAATCCGCTCCCGCCGACCGCGG
The DNA here is from genome assembly GCA_963831165.1 of uncultured Alphaproteobacteria bacterium. GTDB lineage: Bacteria > Pseudomonadota > Alphaproteobacteria > Rhizobiales > Xanthobacteraceae > BOG-931. The sequence continues at coordinate 1,883,792 of CAWHPC010000017.1, read as the reverse complement.
CGGGAGCGTCGATTCAGGTCAAGCGGTTGACCCGCCTACGGCTAGTTCGATGCCGTTGACGTCGGCGGCTTCGGAACCGGATAGCAATTCGCGCCGCTGGCGTTGCTCTTATCGAGCCACACCGGCCGAGTATAGAACTCGCGATGTTTGGTGCCGGGCTTGTCGCTGCCTTGCAGCAACGTTTCAGCGGCGACGAAGGCGTCGTGGCCTTGCTCGGTCGCGGTATAGCTCAGGAACTTGTAGAAGTTCCCTTGCGCAACCTGATCGCAATCCAGCTGCGACCCTTCACCCGAGGCGTAGACCTTCACCTGGCCGATCTTGTTGGCGTTGCGAATGGCCTGCGCCGCACCCGACTGCATAATGCCCCAGAAGCCGATACTGGCGCACAGATTGGGGTGCTGCTGGATCACGGTCGCGGTGATGTCGAGCGCTTTGTTGGCGTCCCACAACGCCGCTTGGTTGGATACAACCTTGATGGCTTTGTCTTTGTTAAGTACGTCCATGATGCCGGCGATCTGATCGACGCTCGCAGCCGCCGTCAACTCGCCTTGGACAATTTGCACTTCGCCTGAAGTTCCGCTGCCGGTGCCGCAGGCTTTAACGACGTCCTCAGCCAGTATCTTTCCGACCTCGTACCAGTCGGCGCCGACGAAGGCGTCCGATTTGTAGTTGGACGACATGTTCATTTGTACGACGTGAATGCCCTGCGCCTCGGCCCGTTTGAGCTCCTTCATGAGCAGCGTGACGCTCGGGTTCTGCACCACAAGCACATCGGGCTTCTCGTCAATCAACGCCGTCAGCGCTTGTTGCATGGCTGCGGGATTGAGAGCCGGATCCCGCACAATGAACTTCATGCCGCGCCACTCGGCTTCAGTCTTGATCACGCGGCCCCACTCATCCATCAGCGGCACACCGGTGGCGATCGGCAGGAACGCTATCGTCTTGCCCTTTAGGTCCTTGTTGTAGTCTGCGCGTAATTCATGTGCGGTCTTGGTGCCGCCTTCCTCCTGCGCGAACGCGGAGCCCTGCAGGCCCCAAACGGCGAAAGCAGTCAATGACGCCGCCATTGCTGCCCACGAATAGATTCGGGTCATGGCCTTGTCCTCCCTTGTCAGCGATAAGCCGAGATTTTCCCAGCCTTTTTAAAGTTATACTCCGAGCACCTCACGAAGCAAAATTCACCGGCGAAAGCACAAGCTTCCGGGCGAAAATATTCCGGTCGGGTTTTGAGCGAAGTTGCCGGATTGGTCCGGCTCCCGTCAGTCTCCCTATTTCAGCAAGGTGGTCTGATGCCACCTCATTTTTATTGTTAGCACATTGGGTCGGTCGCTCCAAGAGCAATTTGGATTAACTGTTCCAAATTGCAGATTTGGCGTAATGCTTCGCGGCAGCTTCGCGCGCGCAGATTGGCAATCAGGACAACTCTGAAGCAGGCTGGCCTCCCAAGGAGCGCAATCGCAGATGCAACGTTCGCGCAAAAAGAAGCGCCCGTCTTTGAACCTCGCCAACCCACGGTTCGAGGTCGGCGGTGCGATTGTCGGTCCCGTCACAGCGCCTCCGGTCCGCTACAAGAAATCGGCGGTCATCCAGAAACAATTGCTGGATACTGCCGAGTATTTGTTTGCGCGGTGGGGCTACGCGGCCGTTTCGATCCGCGATGTGACCTCGCTGGCGAGAATGCGTGTCGCCAACGTGAGTTACTATTTCGGCAGCAAACAGAACCTTTATTACGAAGTGTTGCGGCGCCGCGCGGAGCCTCTGTCACGGATGCGCCTTGAGCGGATCAAAGCGGCTCGGGCGTTGAAGATGAATCAGGGCTTGAAGCTTCTGGAGCTTGTTGCAGCGTATGCCGATCCGCCGTTGGAGCTGAGCCAAGGCGGCGATGTCGGCTGGAAGAACTTCTTTTCCCTCATAGGTCAGGTGACATTCAGCGGTTTTGCAGCGCCGCAAATTGCCGAGTTCTTCAATGAACCGGCGCGTCAATTGATGGCAGGCCTATATGATCTTTACCCGTCGGCTCCAGCGGCCAAAGTTCAGGCTGCGGCCCTCATGCTGATAGGTCCTTACATTATGGTGATCGCAGAAACCGGTCGCATCGAGACATTTCCAGAGCGGGCATTTTCCTCCGGCGATCTGACCCTGCTGGGACCGATGATGAAGGAGTTCATCGTCGGAGGTATTCGCGAAATGCTTCACTCGCCGGGCGAGAAGACGCGCCGGCAGCCGAAGAGGGGCGGAGGCGCGGCCAGCGTTTGAATCCAACGGCGTCTGACCGCTGAATCCCTACCAAGTTGACCAAAACTGGAACGAGCGATACAATTTATAGAAACAACACTTCGGCGGCTACGGTCGGCGCAGTGGGGAGGATAATGGTGGTGTTGCGCTTTTTGTACGCGGCGCCGTTTTGCGAACAGGCGCTAAATCATCCTTTGCTCCGGTGCCACTCTCGGCGGCTTTTCAATCCCTTATCGGTGGCGCAGGTCAGAGTAGTGCAGTGAGGGCTGAAGCATGGGCCGGCTCAGCGGAAAGGTTGCGATTGTCACCGGTGCCGGGCGCGGTATTGGACTGAGCCTGGTGCGCAAACTTGCGGCTGAAGGAGCGCGCGTACTGGTCAACGATCTCGATTCCGCGGAAGCGGAGGGCGCCGTGCGCGCGATCAAGGAAGCGGGCGGTGTGGCCGCCGCCTATCCGGGCAATGTCACGAGCGATGACTTTCCGCGCGGATTCATCAGCGCTGCTTTGGAGCAGTTCGGCGATATCCACATCCTGGTCAACAATGCCGGCTACATTTGGAACGCGCCGTTGCATAAGATCGTCGACGAACAGTGGGATGCAATTCAGGACGTACATCTCAAAGCGCCGTTTCGCATTCTTCGGGAGCTGCGCACTTTTTTAGACGCTCGGGTGGCTGAAGAGCGCAAAAGCGGCATGGTCGTTCACCGCAAAATAGTGAACGTCTCGTCAGTATCGGCAACTGGCGGCGCAGCCGGACAAGCAAACTACGCAGCCGCCAAGGCGGGTCTGCATGGGCTTACCCGCTCGCTGGCGAAGGAATGGGGCCCGCTCTCCGTCAACGTCAATTGTGTCGCTTTCGGCTACATCGAGACGCGCCTGACCCAGGAAATACGCGGAGAGACCATGGTGACGATCGAGGGGGTGGCCCGGCGTGTCGGGCTCACGCGCCCGATGATCGAGGCGATCAAGAAACGTATCGCGCTTGGCCGCGCCGGCACCGCGGATGAAGCCGCGGGCGGCATCATGCTCTTCTGCATTCCGGAATCCGACTACGTCACCGGACAGATTTTGGAAGTCAGCGGCGGACTGGCCCGCTGAAAGCGATGCACTGGGCCAAGCGTCGGACCATACGCGGAGCGCCAACATGAAGATGCACACCAGATCCGGAGCGCCGTTGCAGCGCGTGTACACCGCCGACGACGGCGGCGGCGAACGGCCGGGAGAATTTCCGTTTACGCGCGGCCGATTGTCAAATCCGAAGCACACGACATGGATTCAACGCGAGCTGTCGGGGGAAGGGGACGGCGAGAGATCGAACGAGCAGATTCGGTACCTTCTTGAGCATGGCCAAACGGGAATCGATGTGATTGGCGATGCGCCGACCCAGTCGCTGCTCGACCCCGACCACCCCTTGGCGCGTGAAGCCGTCGGCACGCAGGGCGTTTCATTGTGCAGGAAACAGGATTTCTTGGATCTGTTCAAAGACCTCCCGTTCGATCAGGTTTCGATTTCAAGTTCGGTTCCTGCATTTTTTGCCTTGCCTGGCTTGGTCTTGGCCGCCCGCGAAGCAAGCTTTCCACTGGATCGCGTGCGCGGCTCAATCCTGCATGGACCTCTCTTCGCCGAGGATTGTTCCTACGCGGCGCATCTTCCGGTCGAATTTCGCGTGCGTCTCGCGCTCGAACTCAATGGAATATTGTTCGCAGCACATGCCCAAGTTTCATGCCTATCTCGAAGACACCTATTTTTTCAGCGAAACCGGCCTCACCCCGGTCGAGGAAATGGCCTTGGGCTTTATCCAGCTGAGACACCTCGTGCGCAAGCTGCTGGCGCGCGGCGTCGGCATTGACTCGTTTGCTCCGCGGATTGCGTTTCTGGTCAATTGCAGCATGGATTTCTTTGAAGAAATTGCCAAAATTCGGGCGACGCGCCGTCTCTACGCGAAAATGATGCGCGATGAATTCGGCGCGTTGGACCCGCGGTCAATGTCGGTTGCCATCACCAGCCATACCTCAGGTCTCTCGCTAACCGCGCAGCAGCCGATCAACAATGTCATCCGCGGCACCGTTCAAGCTCTGTCGCTGGTGCTTGCGGGCGTGCAGGCGCTGGAAATATCCGCTTTTGATGAAGCCTACCGCACACCGAGCAAGGATGCTCACATCGTGGGGCTTCGTACTCAGCAAATTCTGGAACTCGAATCCGGGGCAGACATGGTCCTTGATCCGCTCGGTGGCTCTTATTTTTTGGAATCGCTGACCGATCAACTTGAACAACGAATTCGCGCGCGCATCGACGAAATCGAGGCGATGGGTGATCCCGAGGCGCTGTCGACTAGTGGCTTTTTCCGTGACCTATTCCATCAGGCAATGGAAGATTCGCAGCGCAGCGTTGAGAAAGGCGAGATGTCTGTGGTTGGCGTCAATGTCCACACACTCGATGAGAAGGAAGACACGCTGCTGCGCAACCTGACCATTTCTAAAATTGAGACTTGGCATCGCCACACCCAGAAAATTGAGCGCTTCAAAAAGGAGCGCAATAACGCAGAAGTCCGCGACGGACTCGACGGAGTGACTGTCGCGACAAGCGGCAACGCGAACCTCATCCCGCCGATTATTGCGGCGCTCGATGCGTCTGCCACAATCGGAGAGATCATGACCGTGATGCGTTCCGCGCTCGGAATGCCGCCCGATCTGTTCGATCACCCGTTGCCGGATGGGGCTGCGAGGCAGCGACATGTCGCGTGAGTTTGTCGCGCTTGCGATCATGGGAATTGACCAGCATGAGAACGGCGTGATCGCCGTCGCTCGGGTACTGCGCGAAGCGCAGATGAAGGTCGATTATTTTGGCAAATTGCAAACGCCCGCCTCGGTCGCCGAAAAGGCCATCGGAGACGGCGCTGATGTAATCGGGATTAGCTGCCATTCCTGGGAATACCTTCGCTTAGTGCCGGAACTAATCCAGCAACTGAGAACGCGCAGGTCCGATATTCCCGTCGTTATCGGGGGCTCGGTGATTACGCCTGAGGACGGCGAGAAAATGCGGCAATCAGGCGTCGCCGCTGTAATCACTAGTTCGACGGATAGCAACGATCTCATCGAATGCGTCCGCGCTTTGATCGCTTCGAGCAAGAAGAGCCATTCCAACGGCGGCGCAGCACTCGGTGACGTAGACCTTCAGCGGTAGCTGGAGCTATCTGCCTGGGCGGGTGATGTCTGAGGCGCTGTCGCCCATGAGGCGGCGGGATAAAGATCGAATCGATCTATCGAGCGTTCTATCATGCGTTCTGCGGCCAGCACCTCGGCCTGCCGGATCGCGGTTGTGGCTTCGACGTGAACGATGATCGCGTTGTGTGGCGTAGGACGACTTGTATGCCGAAGTTTTCGCGCGACGCATCGGCGCGCGACGCTTGCGACGCACCCATTGCCCAAGGAGAATTGTGGCCGTAATCCAAACCGGGACCGGAGGCAGGGATGGGTACAAAAATGACCGTGAGCGTGCGGAGGAATTTGGTGCGGCGTGGAATACCGGCAACGCGGATTTGGTTGTGAGCTTCTTCGCCGATGACGGCGCATATCATGCTTCAGTCGGCCCTGATCCGCTCGGAAAGAGCTACTTTGGCAAAAACAATATCCGTCGCGGAGTGCGAGCCTTCTTTGACCGTTTCCCCGACGGAAAATTTGAAGACCTCAAAGTGGTCGTAGCTGGCGACATCGGTACCTTCGAAAGGGATTTCGTCGCTCCCGATGCCGGCGGCAACAGGGTGCGAACGGCAGGGTGTGATCTCTTGCAGTTTGTCGGCGACAAGGTCGAGACCAAGAACGCGTTTCGAAAACAGCGCGGATAGCGGATCACCGGTCGGTCGTTCGGCGGCCTCATCCTTACCAAGCCGACCATCCAGCATCGACCAGCACGGTGGCCCCATGCATGCCGGCGGAATCGTCCGATGCCAGGAAGACCGCGGCGCCGGTCATTTCATCGGGTGACAGGAAATCGCGGCCGGTCGGGGTCATGGTCCGCATCAGGCTCAGATAAGTTTCGTTGCCGGGGCCCCGCAGATGCGCATTGAGCGGTGTCGCGACGTTTCCGGGCGCCAGCGAATTGACGTTGATCTTGTGCCGGCCGAGCTCGGTCGCCAGCGCCTTGGTTAGGATTTCCAGCCCGCCCTTCGATGCGCAGTACGCCGGGCAGTTGGGAAAAGCGCCGACACCGGCGATCGACGTGATGTTGATGACCTTGCCGCCGCCATTTTTCACGAATTCGGGCAGCACTGCCTTCACGCAGAAGAACGCGCCCTTCAAATTCAGGTCGAGCTGTTCGTCCCAGATCGCTTCAGTGGTTTCGGACACCGGCACGGTGCGAAATACGCCGGCGTTGTTGACCAGAATATGCACGCTGCCGAAGGCGTTGCGCACCTCTGCGACCATTTGTTCGATCTGCGGAATTTTGGAGCAGTCGGCCTTGACTGCGCGGGCAACGCCGCCCGCCGAATTTATCTTGTCCACGGTCTGTTTCGCTACCGCATCATTGGCGTGATAGACAACCGCGACTTTGGCGCCTTCCTGCGCGTAGCGCACCGCGATTGCTTCGCCGATGCCTTGCGATCCTCCAGTGACGATCGCGACGCGATCCTTTAGTTTCATCGCACCACCCCCCTTAATTGCTCGTCGGGTTTACTTGGCGGCAGATCACGCGATCGTCTGGCTGCACGGCCGATAGATCTCCGCGTCCGTTTACAACAATCCGCGCTGCTTGATCTCACTATGAATTTGCTCAAGGGCCCGCTCGAGCCGATCGAACATCTCGTTGATCTCGGGCTTGGTGATCACGAGCGGCGGACAAAGCGCCAAACTGTCGCCCATCGCCCGCAAGATCAACCCTTCCCGCTGCGTAAGCTCCGCACTTAACAATCCGACGCCGGCGGCGGCGTCGAACGGCGCCTTCGTTGTCTTGTCACGGACAAGCTCAATGGCACCCAGCAGGCCGACACCTCGCGCTTCACCGACCAATGGGTGTGACGCGAGATTGTGGAGCCGTCCCTGAAACACCCGCGTCAGCGCGCGGACGTGGTCCAAAATCTTGCGCTCCTCGTAGATTTTGAGCGTTTCGAGCGCGACCGCGCACGCAACTGGATGAGCCGAGTACGTGAAGCCATGAGCGAACACGCCGATCTTCTCGCTCTGGGTCACCAGCGCCTGATAAATTTCCTCGCTGATGACGGTGGCTGAGATCGGCTGGTAGCCGGATGACATGGCTTTAGCCATGGTGATGATGTCCGGCTTCAGATCGAAGGTCTCGATGCCAAACATGTTGCCGGTGCGGCCGAAGCCGCAAATTACCTCGTCGACGATGAACAGCACGTTGTATTTTTTGAGCACCTTCTGGATTTTGTCGAAATAGCCCTTCGGCGGTACGATAACCCCGCCGGCACCCATCACCGGCTCGGCGATGAAAGCGGCGACGGTTTCAGGATCCTCGCGCACGATCTGCGCCTCGAGGCTATCCGCAAGCCGCGTCGAAAAGTCCTCTTCGCTCTCGCCCAGCTTTGCGAACCGGTAATAATGCGGACAGTCGGCGTGCCGGATTTGCGCGATCGGCAGGTCAAAGTCGCGATGATTATTCGGAAGCCCGGTGAGGCTTGCGGCCGCGATGGTGACGCCGTGATAGCCCTTTACCCGCGAAATGATCTTCTTCTTGCGGTGACGCCCCCGCGCGTTGTTGTAGTACCAGACCATCTTGACGGCGCTGTCATTGGCCTCCGATCCCGAGGTGTTGAAAAACACTTTCGACATCGGCACCGGCAGCATCGCCAGAATGCGATCGGCAAGATCGATATTCGGCTCGTGCGATTTATGCGCGAATGAGTGGTAGTAGGGCAGTGTCGCAAGCTGGCGCCGGGCCGCTTCGACCAGCCGCGGCTCGCTAAAGCCGAGTGAGACGCACCACAGGCCCGCCAAACCGTCGATATACGACTTGCCGTCCTCGTCGATGACGCGAATTCCCTCGCCGCGCGCGATGATGAGCGGGCCGTTCTGCTCATGCTTTTTGAGATGGGTGTAGGGATGCAGAACGCGGGCGATGTCACGGCTGAAAGCCGAGTTGGCGGCGACGGTCACGGTCGATCTCCGGATAGCCGAAGCGTGGGGTGCGATGCCGTCCGCATCCCGGGCGGTTCGGGAGCGCACCGCGTTGTCGGATAGTCGCACTGTGCCGGGACATGTCAAGTTTGGCCGTCTTCGGCCGCACCGCTGCAACGTCGGGCGGCTGATTGTTTGATCGCGTCGTTTTCGGTGGCGCGCCTGCCGCCTTGTCAATGCGGGCGACCTATGAAAGGCTTTACAGGCAAATTGCGATCATGGAGATCGTATCCGCCTCGGCCGGAGGGCGGCGTCGCGAGCGTCACGACACGGCGCACGCGCAAGGTGTGGCGGGCATGAGGCTCAAGGATCGCGTCGCTATCATCACTGGCGGTTCGCAGGGGATCGGGGAAGCCTTCGCACGACGCTTCGCGGCGGAGGGCGCCAAGGTGGCGATTATCAACCGCGATCGAAAAAAGACGGCTGCGGTCGTCGACTCCATTCGCGCTTCCGGCGGTGAGGCAATCGCTGTGCAAGCCGATGTCGGGCACACCGATGAGATCCACGCTGCAGTGACGCAAGTCGTCGATGCCTATGGCACCGTGCACATCCTCCTCAACAACGCCGGCGTTTATCAGATGTCGCGGCTTGGCCAGACGACCGAGGCCGTGTTCGACGCCATGATCAACACCAACCTCAAGGGCGTTTTCTTCCTCTGCCAAAGGGTGCTGCCGGTTTTCGAGCGCCAGGGGCACGGCAAGATCATCAACATCGGCTCGATCTTCGGACACGACGGTTATCCCGACTCCGCGGTCTATTGCGGCACCAAGGGCGCGATCGTGCTGGTGACGAAGTCGCTCGCGCTCGAGCTGCGCGATCGAAACATCCAGGTCAACGCGATTGCGCCTGGCTGGATCGAGACGCCCATGAACGAGGAGGCCCGAAAGACCGATGCGGAATATCTGCGGCGCGTCAACGAACGCTTCGGCGGACCGGGCGGCTGGCTGAAGCCTGAGGAACTCGCCGGCAGCGCGGTGTTCTTGGCATCATCCGATGCAGACTCGGTGACCGGCGCCGTGCTTTTTGTTGATCGCGGCTGGTCGGCCTACTGATAGCGCCGCCGACGGGGCAGAAAAACAACAATGCGCTTTGCGACCGATACCGGCGGCACCTTCACCGATCTCATCATCGAGGATGAGACCGGGCACATTCAGATGTTTAAGGCAGCGACCGTGCCCAGCGAGCCGGTTAAGGGCGTGCTCGACGCGTTCGAGATTGCCGCCAGACAGTTTCAGATCGATCGCCGCACGCTGCTCGGTCGAGGCGATATGTTTATTCATGGCACCACCCACGCGATCAATGCGATTGTCACCAAAAAGACCGCAAAGACGGCGTTGCTGGTCACCAGCGGACATCCTGACATTTTGGTGCTGCGCGAGGGGGGGCGCCGCGAGCCGTTCAATCATGCGGTGCCTTATCCCGATCCGTACATCCCGCGCGCGCTCACATTTGAGGTGCCGGAGCGCGTACTGGCGTCGGGCGAGATAAGGCGTCCGCTCGATGAAGCCGCTGTCGAAGCTATCGCCGATCAGCTTCGCCAGCGCGGAGTGGAGGCGGTGGCGGTTTGTCTGCTCTGGTCCGTGCTGCATCCGGCGCACGAGCGCCGCGTGGGTGAGATCCTTGCCGCGCGCCTGCCTGGGGTGCCGGTCACGCTCTCGCACCAGTTGAATCCTGCGCTGCGCGAATACCGCCGCGCAATTTCGGCGGCGCTCGATGCATCACTCAAGCCGCTGATGAATCGTTATCTCGCCGGCCTGACGCAGTCGATGCGCGAAGCCGGATTTGGCGGGCGCATTCTGGTGCTGACGTCGCAAGGCGGCATGGTGGACATTGATGAAGTTCAGCGTGCGCCGATCCTTGCGATCAATTCCGGACCGTCGATGGCGCCGATCGCGGGCGCCCGGCTTGCTGCCGCCGACACGCCAAACAAAGACGCCATTATTTTTGACACTGGCGGAACCACGTTCGATGTGTCGCTGGTACGACAGGGCCGCGTGCCATTCACCCACGAGACCTGGCTTGGGCGGCCGTTGCAGAGCGATCTCACCGGCTTTCCTTCGGTGGACGTGCGTAGCATCGGCGCCGGCGGCGGGAGTATCGCCTGGGTCGAAGAGGGCAGGGTGTTGCGCGTCGGCCCGCAAAGCGCCGGCGCCGTGCCGGGTCCGGCCTGCTACGCAGCTGGCGGCCAATACGCCACGGTGACCGACGCCGCTCTGGTACTCGGCTATATCGATCCGTCGTTCTTCCTTGGCGGGCGCATACGGCTAGATCGCGATGCCGCCATGGCGGCCGTTCAGCGCGACGTGGCCAGCCCGTTTGCCATGACCCTCGAAGCGGCCGCGAGCGCGATCATGTCGGTCTGGTCGGAGAACATGGTGCAAGCGATCTCCGACATCACCGTCAATCAGGGCATCGACCCGGCCCAGGCCGTCATTGTCGGCGGCGGCGGGGCGGCGGGACTTAACGCGCTGACGATCGCGGAACGGCTCGGCTGCGAGCAGTTGATCATTCCTGAAGTCGGCGCGGCACTCAGCGCCTTCGGCGCGGCGGTTTCGGATATCGCGCGGGAATATCGTCGCGTGTTCGTGACCAGTACGGCGCAGTTCGACCGGGACGGGGCCGCGGCGATCGTCGCCGATCTGCGCCGGCAGGCTTTGGCGTTCGCCGATGCTGCGGGCGCGGCAGCGCACGACATGCACATCGATTTTCTGGTCGAAGCGCGATATCTGCATCAGGTGTGGGAGATCGATGTTGCGGTCGAGCCGGATCGGTTGTTTGGTGCCGGCGGCGTCCAGGTCCTGTCGCAGGCGTTTCATCGCGCCCACGAGCACATCTTTGCTTTCTCCGATCCGCATTCGCCGATCGAAGTGATTGCGTGGCGCGCAGCCGTCCGCTGTCCGGTTGGTGTTCACCCCGACCTGAAATTGGCCCATGCACAGACGCCGGCGGAGATGCCGCAATGGCGGCGGGCGTTCTTCCCCCAAAGCGGTTGGGTGGAAGTTCCGGTGCTGGCGTTCGGCGACATCGAGCCGAACAGAAGGATCGACGGTCCGGCGATCGTCGAGTCTCCTTTTACTTCGATCGTCATCGATACCGGTGCAGCCTTCATCCGCAGCGTCAACGGCAACCTTGTCGTCAGCCCCGGCAGCGCCCGCGGCGCCTCGGAACAAACCTACGCTGCGGCAAGAGGACGGCCATGACTGAAAAATTGCTCGACGGCGCTGAGATGGCGATCCTGATCAATCGCTTCGAAGGCATCGTCCGCAAAATGAGCAACACGCTCTATCGGACCGGCCGATCCGGCGTGCTCAACCGCGCTCGCGACTTTTCCTGCTGTATCGTCACGGCCGACTGCGATTTGCTGGCGGCGGCTGACAGCTTGCCAATTCACACGTTGGTTGGGCCCAACCTGATGGCCCGCGCCGTGAAGGAATTCCACCCGGTGCTCAAACGCGGTGATGCGTTCCTGCACAATTCTCCGTATCACGGCAATTCGCACGCCGCCGATCACACCATTCTCATTCCGGTGATCGACGATGACGGTATTCATCGCTTCACCGTGCTGACGAAGGCGCATCAGGCCGACTGCGGCAATGCGCTGCCGACGACCTACATGGGCACCGCGATCGACGTGTATGCCGAGGGCGCGCTGATCTTTCCCGCCGTCAAGGTGCAACAGGACTATGGCGATATCGAAGACATCGTCCGCATGTGCGAACTGCGCATCCGCGTACCCGGCCAATGGAAGGGTGACTTTCTGGCGATGGTCGGTTCGGCGCGGATCGGCGAGCGCGAGGTGCTTGCGCTCGGCCGCGAGGCGGGATGGGACAAGCTCGAAGCGTTCTCGGGGCAGTGGTTCGATTTCAGCGAGCAGCGAATGGCCACGCGCATTCGGCAGATGCCTGCGGGAAAGGCCACGGGCGTCAGCGTCCACGATGCGATCCCTGGAACGCCGACCGACGGCGTTCGCGTCGTCGCCACGGTGGAGGTGCATCCCCAGGAGGGCAGGATCACCATCGATTTGCGCGACAACATCGATGCCTTGCCGTGCGGGCTCAACCTGACCGAGGCCTGCACCGGTACGGCGGCTCTGATCGGCGTGTTTAACAGCATCGGCGGCGACATTCCGCGTAACGCCGGAAGCTTCCGCCGCGTCGAGATCAAACTGCGCGAGAACAGCGTAACCGGGATTCCCCGGCACCCGACCAGCTGTTCGGTTGCGACGACAAATGTGGCCGACCGGCTCACCCACGCGGTGTCGCTGGCGATTGGCCAGCTCGGCGACGGTTACGGGATTGCCGAGTGTGGCGGCTGCCTGCCGCCATCGTCCTCGGTCATTTCCGGAGTGGATCCGCGCAGCGGCGAACGCTTCGTGAACCAGCTGTTCCTCGGTTCGACCGCCGGGCCCGGTACGCCATTCGGCGACTGCTGGCTCACCTACCTGCACGTCGGCAACGGTGGCATGTGCTTCATCGATAGCATTGAGCTGGACGAGCTTTATCAGCCGATCTGGGTCGCCGAGCGCAGGATCATGCCCGATACCGAGGGCGCCGGGCGAGGCCGCGGCGCTCCCAGTCTGTTCGTCGAGTTTGGGCCGATCGGCTGCTCAGTCGAGCTCGCCTATGTCAGCGATGGATCGGTGAACGCCGCCCTCGGCGTGCGCGGTGGCGGCGTCGGTGGCAAGGCGGGACATCTGAAGCGCCGGGTGGATGGCGTCATCGAGCCGCTCTCGAACTGTGCGCAGGTCACTTTGACCGATGGCGAGACCATCCAGTCGATTTGCTGCGGCGGCGGCGGGTACGGGCCGCCACATGAGCGCGTGCCGGCTCGCGTCCTTGCCGATGTCGCGGAGGGTTGGATCACCAAAGAGCGCGCCCGTGATGTCTACGCCGTGGTCATCGACGGCGCGATGCGCGTTGACGAAGCGGCAACGCAGAAGCTGCGGGCAGGCGATATCTGAGTGCGGAGATGGGCGGAACCCTTCCATCCGGTCGGCACTATTGGCTAGGATGGCACGAGACAACTTGAGGCCCAGCATGAGCGACAATCGAGCGGTGCCTACGGTGCAGATCGACAACGATCATCTGCGCGTGACCGAATGGCGCTTTGCGCCGGGTGCGGCCACAGGATGGCATCGTCATGCCTATGACTACGTCGTCGTGCCGGTCATCGACGGCGAGCTGGAACTCGTCGGCCCCGACGGCGGCCGTTCGCGTTCACGCTTGCAGCAGGGAAAATCGTACTTCCGCAACGCCGGCGTCGAGCACGATGTCATCAATGCCGGCGCGGGCGTCATGACCTTCATCGAGATTGAACTCAAGGACACGGGTGAAGCGACTGCCTAGCGCGCCGCATTTTCCGCGTTGAACCATGGCCGGGGCCACTATGAGGACGAAGGGGTAGCGAGCATGCCTGCGGCGAGAAATGCGACGGTCGCGATCAACTGCGATATGGGCGAAAGTTTCGGTCTCTATAAAATCGGCGACGACGAAGGCCTGATGCCGCACATCACGATCGCCAACGTCGCCTGCGGCTTCCATGCCTCGGACCCTACGGTCATGGCGAACACGGTGCGGCTGGCGAAGCAGCACAACGTCAAAGTCGGCGCGCATCCCTCCTTGCCCGATCTTCAAGGGTTCGGCCGCCGGGAGATGAAGATGCGGGCTGAAGAGCTGACCGATTGCATCGTCTATCAGGTCGGCGCCCTCAAAGGCTTTCTCGAACGCGAAGGCATGAAGCTGTTTCACGTCAAGCCGCATGGCTCGCTCTATGGGATGGCGACGAAATCACAGGAGGTGGCCAAAGCGGTCGCCGACGCGGTCAAGGTATTCAACGTGCCGGTTCTGGGCATGGCCGGCACGATGCATGAGAAGGTCTATCCGGCGGAAGGACTGGATTTCATTTCCGAATATTACGCCGACCTCGACTATGCGGACGACGGCTCGCTGATCATCGCCCGCGAGCACCACGCAGTGGATCCGAAGGAAGCGGCGCGGCGCGCATTGCGTGCCGTCAAGGAAGGCGTCGCGGAGACGGTCGGCGGCCGCGAGGTGGCGGTCCGCGCCGATTGTATTTGTGTTCATTCCGATACGCCCAATGCAGTAGCGGTCGCCCAGGCCGTGAAAACTGCGATTGCGGACTATCTTGGTTAGGCGGCGGTTCGAGAGGGGGCGACAAGCATGGCGCAGCACGAAATTTTGAGTCCGCTGCCTGGAATTTTTTATCGGCGGCCGGCGCCGGATAAGCCGCCTTACAAGGATGCCGGCGAGCCGGTTGCCGAAGGCGACGTGGTCGGGTTGGTCGAGGTGATGAAGCAGTTCAGCGAAATCACGGCGGACATGAGCGGGAAAGTTGTGCGTTTTCTCGTCGATAACGAAGCGCCGGTCGAACCGGGACAGGCCCTGGTGCTGATCGAGACCAGCTGAGTTCTCCCGCGTGTTCGACAAGCTCCTGATTGCCAATCGCGGCGAAATCGCCGTGCGGATTATCCGTGCCGCCAAAGAGCTGAACCTGCGGACCGTCGCGGTATACAGCGAGGCCGACAAGGACAGCCTCGCGGTGCGCTACGCCGACGAAGCCATTTGCATCGGTCCGGCGCCTGCGGCCAAGAGTTATCTCAACATCGACGCCATCATTACCGCCGCGAGCGAAACCGGAGCAGGCGCAATCCATCCGGGTTACGGTTTCCTTGCCGAGAATGCGCGGTTCGCGGAGGCAGTCAGCGCGGCAGGTCTGGTCTTCGTCGGCCCGACGGCAGAAACGATCCGCATGATGGGCGACAAAGCCGCTGCGCGTGGTGCAGCGCAAGCCGCCAACGTGCCGATAGTGCCCGGGAGCGAAGGGGAGATTGCCGACGAGGCCCATGCCCTCGCTGCGGCCCGCGCCATCGGATTTCCGGTCATGCTGAAGGCGAGTGCGGGCGGCGGCGGCAGGGGCATACGTGTCGCTACCGACGAAGCAAGTCTCAAGCACCACTTTCATACGGCACAGGCCGAAGCTTTGGCCGCCTTCGGTAGCGGCGCGATCTACCTGGAGCGATTTTTAAACCGCGCGCGCCATCTCGAAGTGCAGGTGCTGGGCGACGGTAAGAACGTCGTGCACTGCTTCGAGCGCGAATGCTCGCTGCAACGGCGCCGCCAGAAGGTGTGGGAGGAGGCGCCGTCGCCGGCGATCAATGACGCTACAAGGCAGGCGCTATGCGCCTCAGCGGTGCGGCTTGCCCAACGAGCGAGCTATCGCGGGGCGGGAACGCTCGAATACCTCTACGACGAAAATAGCGACGAGTTCTTCTTCATCGAGATGAACACGCGCATCCAGGTCGAGCATCCTGTTACAGAGATGGTCACCGGGATCGATCTCGTTCGCGCCACCATATCGATCGCACAGGGCCATTCGATTGAATTCACGCAGGCCGACGTGACCATGCGCGGCGCGGCGATCGAGGTACGGATCAATGCCGAGGATCCGGACAAGAATTTTCGGCCCTCGCCCGGGCGGATCGGCGCTCTCGCTTGGCCCGGCGGCCCCGGCGTTCGCGTCGACACCATGATCTATCCGGGCTACACGGTGCCGCCCTATTACGACTCCCTGCTTGCCAAAATCATCGTCCACGCGGAAACTCGGAATCTCGCGCTGGCACGGCTGCAACGCGCGCTGGACGAGTTCGAGATCGAAGGAGTTACTACGACCGCTTCGCTGCACAAGCGGCTGGCCAAACTAAGCGACGTGAAGGCGGCACAGTTCGACACCGGGTTTTTGGAGCGGCTGCTGACGGTTCAATCGCCGTAATGGCCGCTTGAGGGGAACCAAGACCGGAGATACGCATGAGCGGAATCCGTTATTCGTTTGGCGGGGACGAGCACGTCTTCGCCGAAATCGGCGAAGAAATGTCCCTTGAAGCGTTCTTCAAGGGTATGGCGATCTGTAGCGAGCTCGGCAAGCGGCGCATTGCCGGCGTGTCAGAGATTTGTCCGTCCAACGCTTCCTATCTGGTCCGCTTCGACCCGGATGTGATTCATCCGGACAAGATGATGCAGACTCTGAAAGAGATTGAAGCGCAGATCGGCGACGCCGATCTGGAACTGCCGACCCGGATCATCGAAGTTCCGGTGCTCTACAACGATCCCTGGACCAACGAGACGCAGCTGCGCTTTCGCGAGCGCCACCAGGATCCGAAAAGCACCGACATCGCATACGGCGCGCGTATCAACGGTTACAAGTCGATCGACGACTTCATTGCCGCCCATTCCGGCGCGCCCTGGTTCGTATCCATGGTCGGCTTTGTCGCCGGGCTGCCGTGGCTCTATCAGATCGTTGAGCGCTCGAAACAGATCGAGGCGCCGAAATATCTGCGGCCGCGCACCGATACGCCGAAGCTGACCATCGGCCACGGCGGTTGTTTCACGGCGATCTATTCCGTGCGCGGCGCGGGCGGTTATCAGATGTTCGGGATAACGCCGGCGCCAATCTACGACCCGGCGCAAACGCTAGCCTATTTCAAGAACTTCCTGGCGTTCTTCAAACCCGGCGACATCGTCAAGTTCAAGGCGATTGCGCGCGATGAATATGATCGCGACATCAAAGCGGTGGAAGCTGGAACCTTCGACCTCACTGTCCGGCCGGTGAATTTTTCCTTGAAGGCTTTTCACAGCGATCCCGGTGGTTACGCCCGGCATCTGGTGGAGGTGCTCTATGGCCATTGAGGTGATCAAGCCGGGGCTGGCCACCACCGTTCAGGATCTCGGCCGGCCGAGCTATTACAATATTGGCATTCCGCTATCCGGTGCGCTCGACCAATACTCGTTGCGCGCGGCCAACTTATTGGTCGGTAACGAGGAGGACGCAGCCGGACTGGAAATCGCGCTGATGGGGCCGGAGCTCGTCTTCGGCGCACCCGCCATCGTCGCCATTACCGGCGCCGAAGCCACGCCGAAGATCAACGGCGAGGCGCGGCCGCGCAACGAGTCCTTTGCCGTGCGGGCCGGCGACCGGCTGACGTTCGATTTCATGAAAAGCGGCGCGCGTGCCTATCTCGCAATTGCCGGCGGCGTTGACGTCCCGGTGGTCTTGGGCAGTCGCTCGACATACGCGCTTGGGACGTTGGGTGGTTTTTCCGGTCGAAAAATCGCCGCTGGCGACAAGCTGCCGGTGGGAGGCGCGCGCTCGGGCGCGCGTGCGGGCCGCGCGCTTGCCGCCGATCTGGTGCCCACCTATCCGAAGTCGCTCGAGCTGCGAGTGCTCACCGGCCTTTATTTCTATCGCTTGACCGACGAAGCCGCGAAATCGTTCTTCGAAGACACCTGGACGGTGGCGCCCGAGGCTGACCGCATCGGCTATCGTTACCGCAAGGGCAGGCCGCTCGCCTTTCGCGAGCGCAAGCAGCCATTCGGTGCGGGTTCTGATCCGTCTAACATCGTTGACGCCGGCTATCCCTATGGTTCGATCCAGGTGCCCGGCGGGCTCGAGCCGATCATCCTCCATCGCGACGCCGTATCGGGAGGCGGCTACGCCATGATCGGGACGGTGATCAGCGCTGACATGGATCGCATCGCGCAGATGCAGCCGAACAACCTGGCGCGCTTCGTCGAGGTCGACATGGCCGCGGCGCTTAAGGCGCGCGCGGAATATCAGAACCGGGTTGCGCGCCTGAGCGCGGCTTTGCGCTAACGAGCAACCCGAAGATCGCGCCGCTCTCAGTGGCGCGCTAACACTGCGCGGCGTTGGCTGGTTGCAGCAACATCGATCGCGAGGGTTTCGTCTTCCACCGTGCCGGTGAAGATCACACCGTAGACGTCGGCGGCGCGTTGCAGCGTCTCGAAGCCGTCGAGTAAGTCTTTCAGAACCCGCTTTGGATCGCGCTCCAGCGGATTGCCGTAACCGCCGCCGCTGGTCGTGTTGCCGCGAACGATCTCGCCCTTCTTGATCGTCGTAATGACGACGTTCGGGAGTTCTTCCTCGCTGCCGTTGGCGCTGACCTTCCAGTGACGTGCCGTCACGCCGTTGGCGCCGCCGCGGACGCCTTTGGGCGGATAGTGGGTGCCGTCGCACGGCCAAAGAGCTTCGACTGGCAACTCTTTCGGGCCGAATGCTGTTTCCACGGCGACCGAACCCCGGAACTTGCCGGCCCCGCCGGATCCCGGAACGATCTTCACGTAGCGAAATTCAAGTGGGTGCTTGAGCTCGTCGATCTCGACCGAGTCCCGATACATCAGGCCGGCCACAACCGGCAGACCGTAATTCGGCCATCCGTCGGCGGACGGGCTTCCGGGGCCGCCGGCTTCGGCGATGAACATCTGGTTGATGTACGGCTCGTCGTTGCTGCGGTGATCTTTTCCCGACACGACGCTGAGGCCGGCACCCATTCCGATCCCGCCCTCGGCGAGACCAAGTCCCTCCGCCATTTCAGCGAAAGCGCGCTGCGTTAGATTGATCAGACGATCGGCCACATTGGTCGTTGCCACCGAGCAACTGTGCGGAAACGTCGGATAGCCGCACACCGCGCCCTCCTTCAACAGCAGCTTTATGCGCCTGAAGGAGCCGGCGTTCCTCGGCACCGAAGAATCGATCGAGTTAAATACGCCCGAGCAAACCGCAGCACTGGTACAGGCGACGCTTTCGTTGAAGCCGCACGGCACGTTCGGAATATTGTCGCGCAGATCAAGCTCGATGATGGCTTCTTCCGGGTCGACGCGCACCTTGACGTTCAGAGGAACGCCGTCAGGCAAAAGCTCACCGAGGGGATCGTGCGCACCTTTGGTCGTGAGCTCGGCTTTCGGGAGCTTTCGAATGGCCTGAATCATCCGCTGCTCGGAATATTCCATCCAGTTGGCGATAAAGGACTTGATGGTTTCCTTGCCGTATTTCTCGCACAGCTCTTTCAAGCGGCGTTCGGCAATGCGGGCTGAACCGATGCCGGCGAGAAAGTCGCCGTACCACTGGGTCGGGACGCGAATGCGCGACCGGCACATTCGCACGATGTCCTCGTTCATTTTGTAGTCGCGTTGGATGCGGACCGCCGGGAAGATCAGCGCGCCTTCCTCGTACTGGTCTTTAGCGTGCGCCATGTAGGTGGTCGGCAGGCTGTTGCCGACATCGGCCTGATGCGCCTTGGCGACCGAGGTGAACAGATGCTCGCCTTCAAAAAACACCGGCACCAGGAAGGCGTGGTCGGCGGCGTGGGTGTTGCCCGAGTAGGGGTCATTGTGCAGGTAGCAGTCGCCTTCGCGGATATCGCCGGCGTGGAATTTCGCCATCGCCTCGGTCAGGAGATGGCTGCCGAAAATATGGATCGGCAGACCTTCGGCCGAGGCCAGCAGCTCGTTGTCGGCGGTACAGACCGCGCAGCTGAAATCGCGCGCCGAGTTAATCACCGCAGAGCGTGCCGCGCGCAAGAGCGTGTTAGTCATCTCGCGAATGATGCCGTCGATCCGGTTGGCGATGATCGCCGTCATGTAGGGATCGAACTTCGTCGTCGCAGCTTTTGCCATGTCAGTCGTGCCTTATCCTACCCGCAGCAGATAATTTCCGAAGTCGCTCACCCGCGCGCTCATGCCCGGATAGATCACGAGCGTCGTGGTCGGCTCTTCGACAATCGCCGGTCCGGCGATGACGCTTCCCGGGCGGATGTCGCTGGGTTTGTACACTGCGGTTTTGACCGGAGCCGAGCCGCCGAAAAAACAATTTCGCGATGAGGACGGCTTTGCGTCTTTCTTGGAAACTCCGGACATCGGGGCCGGCCTGGAATGACTGATCTTTGCGGTCAACCGCGCCTTCCAGTTGACGACTTCGACGGCGCTGCCTTCATCGCGAACCGCAAATACCCGTTCGTGGACTTCGTGGAAGGTGGCGACCAAAGCCGCCACGTCGTCCGGACCGCCGAAGCGCGCCTTGGGAAGCGGGGTTTCCAGCTCCCAGACCTGCGCGAGATACCGGGCCTCGGCAAAATATTCGATGGTGTAGTCGCTGCCACGTTCGCCCAAGCCCCGCCGGAACGTTTCAAGCCGGCTGGTGAGCTCGGCGAGGAGCGCGTTGACTTTGTCGAAATCGAAACGGTTTGAAACCGTCACCAGCGTCGCGGTTTCCTCGGCGACGATATTGGCGTGTTGCATGCCCGAGGCTGACAGCGCGGCGGCGACTTTCGGCAGCACGACCCGGTCGCAGCCAAGCTCGGCGGCGATCATCATGATGTTCAATCCGGCGGCGCCGCCGCCGGCTACGATGGTGCTCTCGCGCGGATTGAAGCCCTCGTTGATGGTGATGTCGCGGATCGCCCGCATCATGAAATCGCCGGCGAGCGTCAGTATGCGGTACGCCGTTTCTTCCAGCGACGAGCCGACCCGGTCGGCGATGTTTTTCACTGCACGGCGCGCTGCCTCGACATCAAGCTTCATGCGGCCGCCGAGAAAATAGTCGGGATCGAAGTAGCCCAGCACGACGGCCGCGTCGGAAACAGTCGGCAGCTTTCCGCCGCGTCCGTAACAGGCCGGGCCGGGATCGGCGCCTGCGGATTGCGGGCCGACACGCATCAGCCCGCCGTCGTCGATCCACGCGATCGAGCCGCCACCGGCGCCGATTGAGCGCACGTCAACCGCCGATATCGCCAACAGGTCGCCGATGAAGTGGGGGCCGAGCCAGGTGTCGCGCGTGTAGGTGAGATTGCCATCCCGCACCAGGCCGACGTCAAAAGTCGTGCCGCCAGTATCGCAGACAATGATGTTGTCGCCGAGGTCCTCGAGCCGCGAGAACGTCAAACCTGCGATCGGCGCCATCGCCGGGCCCGATCCGACCGTGTAGACCGGCTTCTCAATCAACGCTTCGGCATAATTGCAGCCGCCGGCGGTGGTGCTGATCAGGAGTTCGCCGGTGAAGCCTGCGCCGTGGAGATCCTTTTCCAGGCCGCGGAGGTGGCGCTGCATCAGCGGCTTTAGCGACGCATCGATCGCCGTCGCCGAGGCTCGGCGATATTCGCGGACAATAGGAATGAGGCGGTGCGATAGCGTGTACGGAACGTCGGGAAGGAGTTCGTCGAGCAAGCGGGCAAAACGCAATTCGTGATCGGGATTAGCAATCGACCACAGGAAGCAGACGGCCACCGCTTCGAACGCGCCTTGCTTGATCTGCTCGACCACCTTGCGCGCCTGGGCCTCGCTGAACGGAACGGAAGCGGTCGCCTCCGACGTCATCCGCTCTTCGACTTCGAAGGTGTGGCGCCGGGGAATGTAGGGGTCCGGGTAGTCGTAGGAAAAATCGTGCGGATTGGACTTGCCACCTTCTTTGAGTAGCAGGGTGTCGGAAAATCCCGCTGTGGTTACAAAGGCGGTTTTCGCCACGGTCTTAGTTACGATCGCGTTGGTGGCGTAGGTGGTGCCGTAGATCAGCAGTTTGGTTTCGGCCAAGAGCGACGCGAACGGCACGTTGAGGCTCTCGGCGGCTGCCTGAATCGCCTCACGCATGCCGAGAAAGATGCGCTCCCGGGTTGTCAGTGCTTTGCCGATGGTCATCGTTCCGGACTTGTCGGAAACGATGACGTCGGTGAACGTACCGCCGGTGTCGACCGATATCGTATAGGCCATGCAAACTACCTCATCGACGCAACAGACGGCCGGCAAGCAACTTGAGTGGGGGAAGTCTGGCGCCGACGAGCGAGGCGGGAAGGGTCGTAGAACTCAGGCGGCGACATAACTGAACGATAGCGGGCGGAATGTCGCGTGTTCAAGCAGAATTTGGGGGAATACGAGCAACATCCGCAGGACATCGCTCGAATTTCCGCAGATGATGAGTTTGGCGCCGGACTGATACTCCGTATTTTTTCAAAGGAGCCACGCACCCGTGCTGATTGGCGTTCCAAAAGAGATCAAAGATCACGAGGACCGGGTCGGGCTGGTCTCTGCCTCGATCCATGAGCTCGTGGCGCACGGACATCAGGTCTTGGTCGAAACGGGGGCAGGGGAGGGCGCTGGCGTTCTCGACGCCGACTTTGAGCGCGCCGGCGCCGCCATAGTCGACAGCGCCGCCAAGATTTGGTCGACCGCCGAGCTGATCGTGAAGGTGAAGGAGCCATTGGCCGTCGAGCGCAAGCAATTGCGCGCCGGCCAAATTCTTTTCACATATCTGCATCTCGCTCCCGATCCCGAGCAGGCAAACGATCTGATCCGCTCGGGCGCCACCTGCATCGCCTACGAAACCGTGACCAGCGCCTCGGGCGCGCTGCCGCTGTTGACGCCGATGTCCGAAGTGGCGGGACGCATGTCGGTCCAGGTCGGCGCCTATTGCCTGGAAAACGCGCAGGGCGGGCGCGGCATTTTGCTCGGCGGTGTAACGGGCGTGGCGCCGGGCACCGTGCTGGTGCTGGGCGGCGGCGTTGCGGGCACCAATGCGGTGCTGATGGCGGTCGGTCTTGGCGCGGACGTGACCGTGGTCGATCGCTCGGCCGACGCTCTGCGGCGTCTGGTCGGTCAGTTCGGCACGCGCATCAAGACGATTTTCCCGACTCGGGAAGCGCTCGCGCACCTGGTGGCCGAGGTCGATCTGGTCATCGGCACGGTTCTCGTTCCCGGCGCGGCTGCGCCAAAATTGATCACGCGTGACATGGTCAGAACGATGAAGCGGGGAGCGGTGATTGTCGATGTCTCCATCGACCAGGGCGGCTGTGTCGAGACTTCGAAGCCGACAACTCATTCGAACCCGACCTATGTCGTCGACGGCGTGGTCCACTACTGCGTGGCCAACATGCCGGGCGGTGTCGCCAGGACCTCGACCTTCGCCCTCAACAACGTCACGCTGCCGTTTGTGCAGGCCATCGCCGACAAGGGTTGGCGACAGGCGATGCGCGACGATCCGCATCTGCGCGATGGGCTCAACGTCTACACTGGCCGAATTACTCACCCGGTCGTGGCGGAAGCCTTAGGCCAGAAATTGCTTGCGCCGGAACTTGCACTCGCCGGCTAGCCTGCTCTATGCGGCCGCGGTGTAATCGACCGGCGTCCCGTGCCAACCGCCTTCGCGCTTCTTCCAGAAACTGACTTTCAGCTGCGACGACAGCGGACCCGGCCGGTCGTTGCCCATAATGTGACCGTCGATCCGCGAAACCGGCATCGGACCGCCGGCAGTCGTGGTGACAAAAATCTCGTCAGCCTGAAGAAGCTCCTGGACCATGATCGGCCGTACCCGGCAGGGAATGTTCAGCTCGGCGCAAAGCTCGATCACCGACCGCCGTGTCACGCCCTCGAGGGCGCCGCGATCCGGCGTTGAGATTTCACCTGCCGTGACGGAAAAGATGTTGTAGCCGGGGCCCTCAGTGACGAATCCTGAGCGGTCGACGAGGACCGCACCATCGGCGCCGGCATCGTGAGCCTCGAATAGTCCACGGGTCAGATCGCCCCAGTGAAAGTTCTTCACCGTGGGGTCGATCGACTTCTTCGGGAATGCGCGGCGCCTTGGCGATGATGAGATGCGCACCTCGCGCCTGCACTTCCGGCGACAACAGATTGACCCAGGGCCTGGCGAACGCGACCATGTAGTTGCGGGTATTCGCCGGATGATACGGCTTGCCGATTACCGGGCGACCGCGCAGACAGTCGAACGCGACATAGGCGTCACGCAGTGCCGACAATTGGACGCAGCGGTGCAGAATGCGGCGGATGTCGTCGTCGGTTTCCGCGGGCGACAGCCGAAGCGCACTCACCGATCGACGAAAGCGGGCGATGTGGTCGTCGAGCCGGAAGAACAATCCATGCCAGACCGACACAACGTCGTAGGTGACGTCGGAACGCCGATAACCCCAGTCAGTGATTGGGATTGTCGCCTCAGCAAGCGGCATGTAGCGGCCGTCGACATAGGCCGCGCCATCGGAGAATTGGTCGCTCATCGGTTCCTTGCCGGCATGTCGCGGGCTGTCAGCGGCCGCGGTTCGGCCGGTAACCGTAAACCGTTTCGGCCTGTTCACGGGTGATGAATCCGTCCAACAAGTCCTCCGCAACCATCTTCGGGTCGCGCTCGGTCGGCGGGCCCCAGCCGCCGCCAGCCGGTCCCGTTATCTTGATGCGGTCGCCGGGCCGGATCGGCACATTGGCGAACTTGCTGGGCGACGCCTTGTTGAAGGCTTGCGCAACCGTAAGCCATTCGTCGGAGCCGTTTCGCTTCATCAACAGCCCGGCTTTGCCGCCCGCCATACCGCCATGAATTCCCCATGGCGGGATTTTCTGCCGATCGGCCATGTAACTGTAAGTCATGTCGGTGTCGGTACAACGCACGGTCTTTGAAAGTGACAGCCCGCCGCGGAATTTGCCCGGGCCGCCGGAGCCATCCACCAGCTTGAACTCCTCCATGTGCCACGGAAAACGGTTTTCGAAAACTTCCACCGGAATGTGCGGACAATTGCCGTTGATCCCGCAAACCGCATCGTTGCCGTCGGCAAAGCTGCGGGCCCCCCAGCCGACCGGGGTCAGATCGTAGCAGCAGAAAAACTCGCCGGTCTTGTTGTCGGCACCGCCAAAGAGGAAATTACTGTGCGAGGCGCCATCGGTTGCGGCCGAGCGATCCTTGAGGCCAGCCGCAAGCGCGCCCATCACCGTGTAGGCGATGCGGCAGTGCGTCTCGGTGTTGCCGCCAACCGAAGGTCCCGGGAAATTGACGTTCACGACGGTACCGGGCGGGGCGAGCACGCGGATCGGTCGGAAGCACCCGGAATTTTTCGGGATGGAAAAGTCGGTCAGCTGCAGCACTGCGTCGTAAGCCGCGCTCCACGCCACCCCGAGCGTCGCGTTGATCGGGCCCTTCGCCTGCGGCGACGAACCGTGATAGTCGACCACCATGTCGGAGCCATCGACCACGACCTCGGCGCGAATTTTGTACGGCTTGTCCTCGATGCCGTCGTCTTCCATGTAATCCTCGAAGACATAACGGCCATCGGGAATCTTGCTGATCTCCGCGCGCATCCGGCGCTCGGAATAATCCATCAGCGCGCTCACGATCTCGCGGAAATTTTTGGTTCCGTGCTTGCGCACGAGCTGGGTCATGCGCCGCTCGCCGAGATCGGTGGCCGCGATCAGGGCGCGGAAGTCGCCCATGTTGTAGCGGGGCGTGCGCACGTTCGCGAGCAGGATGCGCCAGATGTCGTCGACGTCCTTGCCGGCTTTTTTGATCTTGACCGGCGGAACGCGCAGGCCTTCGTGGAAAACCTCGGTCGCCTCGCCGGCAAAACCGGCCGGCGACATGCCTCCGACCTCGCAGACATGGCCGATGGCGACCGAAAAGCCGATCAGGTCGCCGTCGACGAACACCGGCTTGAAGAAGGTATGCTCCGGCGTGTGCAGTCCGCCGCGATACGGATCGTTGTGCAGGATAACGTCGCCTTCCTCGAGATCCTCGACGGCGATTTCATTGACGCAGGAACGGATCAACAGCGGCATGCCGCCGATCATCGCCGGACAGAAGTCGCCGGTCGCGATCATCTCGCCGTTGGGGAGCGCCAGCGCGCAGGTGAAATCGAGCGACTCCGAAAAGATCGTCGAATAGGACGTCCGCATCAGCGTCACGCCCATGTCGCGACAGATCGAAGCCAGGATGCCGCCTACGATGTTCAGCGATACCATGTCCATTTGGCGTGCCCTTTTTTGCCGCTCAACTCGCGATCAACAGGTTGCCGTAGCGATCGACTGTCATCTTTTTCCCCGGGTCCAATACCGTAACGGAAGCGCTCTCCTCGACCAAAGCCGGTCCGGATAGTGCGTGACCCTCCAGCAGATCGGCCCGCGCATAGACGGGCGTATCGACCCACCCGTCAGCAAACCAGACCGGACGCCGCGATACCGGAACTGCAGGTCCCTTGGCGCTGCCGATTTCCGGAAAGCTGAGCTGGCCGGTCTTCGCGATTCCCGTGACCAGAAAATTGACGATCTCGATATGATCCGCCAGCCGAAATCCGAAGCGCGCCTCGTGCAGGTCGTGAAACGCGGCGAGCAGCCGCGTCACCTCGGCGTCACTGAAGGTTTCGACGTCGGCCGGGATTTCCAGTTCGTGGTTTTGTCCGAGGTAACGCATCTCGACGCTTCGGGCGATGACGACGTCGGTGTGGCCCTGCGCCGCGAGATCGGCGATGCATTCCTTGACCAGCGCCGACATGGTTGCGGCGGCTCGTTCCCGATCGAAGAAGCGCGAGTTCAACTGCACGGTGCGATGCCGGTCGACGCGCGCGTCGGCCATGATGAAACCCAAGGCCGAGAACTGGCCGGGAAAATTGGGGACCAGTCCGCGTGGAATCGATGCGTCGGTCATGAGGTCGCTGACGTGCGGCGGGCCGGCGCCGCCGAACGCCACCAGCACGAAGTCGCGCGGGTCGAGGCCTTGCTCGGTGAGTACGCTGTGAAGCGCGCCCACCATGTTGTTGTTGGCAATGTGGATGATCGACAGTGCCGTTTTTTCCAGCGGCAGGCCAAGATGATCGGCAATCGGCTGGATGGCGGTGCGCGCGGCGTCGGCGTCGAGGCTCATTTTGCCGCCGAGAAAATTGGTCGGGCTGATCCGGCCCGTCACAACATTGGCGTCGGTCACGGTTGGCAGCTTGCCGCCCAGCCCGTAGCAGGCCGGCCCCGGATTGGCGCCGGCGCTTTGCGGGCCCACGACCAGCATGCCGCCGGCATCGATCCGCGCGATCGAGCCGCCGCCGGCGCCGATCGAGCGGATGTCGAGCATCGGAATCTGGATCGGTCGGCCCCATTCGATCTCGAAGTCCGTCGTGAACTTCTCCCGGCCGTCGACAATGGTTGAGACATCGGTCGAGGTCCCGCCCATATCGAGCGTGACCACATTGGAGATACCGAGTAGCTGCGCCATCTGCTTCGAGGCAATGACTCCGCCGGCGGGGCCCGAGACGGCGATCTGGATCGGCGCGTCCGCGGCAGCGTCGAGAGTCATTTCACCGCCGTTTGAGCGCATGACGACGATCTTGGCGCCAACGTTCTCGCTCTTAAACCGATCGCGGATGGAATGGAGCTGCCGGCCAACGACCGGCTTGATGAAGGCGTCGCAGATCGTTGTCGAAGAGCGGAAATGCTCCTTCCACTTCGGCAGCACCTCGTAAGAGATCGAGACCGGGATGTTGGGCGCGCGTTCGGAAAAGATCTTCTTGATCAGAAACTCGTGCTCCGGCGCCAGATAGGAGTGCATCAACACCACGGCGACGGCTTCGATCTCGCCTTTGGCGACCATTTCGTCGGCTATCGCGCGGACCTGCGCCTCGTCGAGCTTTTCGATGACCGCGCCCGACGGTCCAATTCTTTCGTTGACCTCCAATGCGTTGCGGCGTTTGACGAACGGCTTCGGCTTTACCCAGGCAAGGTCGTAATGGTTGCGGCGATTGCCGCGGCCAATGAAAGGAATGTCGCGGAAGCCGCGCGTCGTCAGGTAAGCGACCACCGCGCCTTTGCCTTCGAGCAGCGCGTTGGTGGCGACGGTCGTGCCGAGGCGGATTGAAGCAATGCTTTCAGTATCGCCAAAAGTTTTGAGGCCGGTCATCACGCCTTCGATTGGATCGCGAGGCGTCGAAAGATTCTTCCAGGCCTTTAATTCACGATTTGCTTCGTTGAAGGCGACAAAATCCGTGAAGGTCCCGCCGATATCAATGCCCAGCCGGTACTGCATCCCGCTAACCCCAACCCTACGGACCGACCGCCGAAGGTTTTTTAGCTTCCTTCGCGGTTCTCGCCTCTTCCCAGTCGAGGCACCATTGTGAGCAATAAATTTTGCCGGCTTTGGTGATTGTTTCGGGATTCTTGTCAGGGTCTTTGGCGCCACGCTTTTCGTAGATCAAGACGCCGCAATTCGCGCACTTCACATATTCCTCGATGTAGAGGTTGTTGGGCGCAAATCTCATTTCACCAAGCCTCTAAATGCAAAATCCAGAACCAGTTCACGGCGGACACTAGTGGCAATCGTAACAGACTTGGGATCGCGCTACCAAGGCAGCACGTTGCCTTCAAAATCGACATAGGCCTCCCTACCGCTGCCGCTCCACTTCTCCAAAGTACTGTAGAGCCCTTCGACGCTGGTTGTGAGATCAACCGGCGCGTCCTTGCCGCCCATGTCGGTCTTCACCCAGCCTGGATGCATGATCAACAGCGTGCGCCCTTGGTCATGATGACGCTGATAGAAGCAGCGCGCCAGCATGTTCAAAGCCGCCTTGCTGGCGCGATAGGTCTCCCATTCTCCGGCTGCGTAGGTGGTGGCGAGCGTCACGCTGCCCATCCGCGACGACATGATCGCGAGCGTACCCTTCGGCTTCAACAGATCGAAAAGCATTTCGGCGACATACATCGGGCTGTGCGCGTTGGTTATGAATAGACGTGCCGCCTCCGGCACCGGAACCTCATGGATCGGCTTGGTCGTATCGTCGTGCACGCCGGCGACGATGAAAATTACGTCGAACAGCTCGCCGGAAAGCCGGCGATGCAGCTGTTCGACTTCGTCGTGATTGTTGATGTCGGCTCGCTCGATCCGGATGCCGCCGGCCGCACTCGCCGCGGCCGCTTTAAGTCCGGGCGAGCCACTTCGCTCGGTTGCCACGACATTCCACCCGCGGGTGGCGAACAATTTGGCCAGTCCCAAACCGAGACCACGGGACGCCCCAATCAACAATATATTTCGCGTGGGTTGCGAACCGGCCGTGCTGTCCGCTTTCGTTGTTTGAGCAATCATTCAGCGGTCGCTCCTGCGCCTCACCGAGGTCGGAAAGGATCTGGACCTAAAAGCGCAACGGACGGCGCCCCGGGGAGCGCCGTCCGCAACGAACCAGATAACTGACCGATCGGCGGCTACTTTTTACGGTACAGCACGTCGGGCGGAACGGCTTCGCTGATCCGCCACTGGTCGATCACTTTGCCTTTTCGATTGCCGATCTCGACGATGTAGTAAGGCGCGCGATCCTGGATGTGCAGCGTGCTGCTGAAGCTGCGCGGACCGAGGATGGTCGGCTCATCGTGGAAGGTGTTCATCACCGCCACGACCTTCGCTGCGTCGGTCGTTCCGGCTTTCTCTACCGCCCTGGCCCAGAGCTGAAGCCAGGCGTAGATCGGAAACGCGTATTGGGTGACCGGCGGTTCCTTGAACTTTTCCGTGTACCGCTTGATGAGCGCGTTGACTTCGGGGCGGGGATCGTCGCCGTAGATGGAAGCCTGCACCGGTACGTAGAAGTTCGACAAATTCGGCACCGCATCAAGCCAGTAGGTGCCGTCCATCGAACTGCCATTGGCAATCGGCAAGTCAATGCCTGCAGCCCGGATCTGCCGCGTGGCGCTGCCGCCGCCCGGAAGGTACGTACATGACATAATCACGTCGACCTTCTGAGCCGCAATCGCGTTGCGCATTCTCGTCACTTGCGAGGCGATCGAAGCATCGTTTTGTTTGAAGACGTCATGCTCGACGATCTTGCCGCCCTTCTTCGGGAACATCCAATCAAAGCCGGCACAAACAGATTTGTCGTATTCGATGGAGTCATCGAGCAGCACGTAGGCCGTGCGCCAGCCCTTCTTCTCGTAACCCCATTCGCCAAACACCGCCCCTTGGACCTGCGCCGCGACTGAAGACGTGAAGGAGAACGGCCCGATGCCGGCAATGCCGGCCTTCGGATCTTCGGCGCACATAAAGACGGTCACCTTGCCGGCCTTTTGGCCCTGCAGTGCCGCCGGCGCGCCAAAATCATAGTCGCAGGTGCCGTACACAACATCGGCGCCCTGACGCAGCACTTCCTGGCCGGCTTTGGCGCCTTCGGCGCGATCTGATTTGGTGTCGGCACTTACGGCGCGCAACTTCCGGCCAAGCAGGCCGCCTTTGGCGTTCATATCGTCGATGAAAACCTGGGTCGTTTTGGCGCCGTTGTCGTCATAGGCGGCCATGGGCCCTGACATCGCAACTGACAAACCGAGAATGATGTCTTGCTCGGCCCGCAGTTGCTGCGGTCCTGATAAGAGTATTAGCACTCCTGCGGCGGCAAGCCCGCCTGCCACTAAATGAAGTCTCATGCGACTACCCCTGTTCTGACCCGGTGAAGCCTGAGCAGTTCTTGGAGTAGAATGCGCCAGGCCAATTAGCACGGTTCTTGCAAGTACGCTTCTTGCAAGCGAGTTGACCGACGTTCCCACTAGGCGGCGCACCGCCAATCCGGTTCTTCGTGAACTCGCCAGCCCCAGCGGGAGCAGTTTGCCATGAAGGCTAGGCCATGTAAACGTATCGGGGTTCCGTGAGAGCGCCCGATCGGATGCTTTTTAACGTACTTCCCGCCACCGCTGCTGCAGCAAGCGAGGCAGTCGAGCTTCGCGCCGAAAGCATCGTGGTTCAGTTCAGCGGGCTCACGGCAATTTCGAATGTCTCCCTGAGCGTCGAGCGACGGCAGGTGTTTGGTCTGATTGGCCCGAACGGCGCCGGCAAAACGACTTTGGTCAATTGCCTCACAGGTTTTCAGATACCGACCAGCGGCCGCGCAGTGCTCGGCGGGGCCGACGGCTCGGGATGGTCTCCTAGCCACTTCCGCAAGGCTGGCGTTGCGCGCACGTTCCAAGGTGGTCGGCTATTCCGTGACATGACCATTCTGGAAAATGTCGAAGTGACCGCGGTGGGCCTCGGCCTCAACCGCCGACAGTCGAACCGCTATGCAATGGAAATCCTTGGATGGGTCGGCTTGGCCGACAAGTCTCACGTTATCGCTGGATCGCTGCCCTATACTGATGAGCGAAGAGTAGGCATTGCTCGCGCAATGGTTCTGCCGCCCGCTTTCGTCCTCCTGGATGAGCCGGCAGCAGGAATGTCCGACGCGGAATGCGACGAGCTGATGCACCTGATTGCGGCGATCCCGAAGGAATTCTCATGCGGGGTGCTGCTGATCGAGCATAACATGCGGGTCATCATGGGCGTCTGCGATCGTATTCACGTCCTCGATACCGGGCGCACCATCGCCGAGGGGACGCCGCAGGAAATTCAGCGCAATACTGCGGTCATTAACGCCTATCTCGGCGAGCATGGTTGAGCTGGAAGGCATGGACACCTCTGCAATGCTGGAAGTCGAAGACATTCACGTCAGCTACGGCCGGCTCGCGGCGTTGCGCGGAGTTTCCGTCAGCGTCGGCGAGGGCGAATTCGTTTGCATCATTGGACCCAACGGGGCGGGCAAGTCGACGATGCTTGCCGCCGTCGCCGGCGGCGTACCGTTGCAGTCCGGGACCGTTCGTCTGGGAGGACACGTCATTTCCGGCATGGTTCCGGAAGCGATCTCGCGGCTCGGCGTCTCGCTGGTCCCCGAAGGGCGCCACGTATTCGGCACGCTGACCGTTGCGGAGAATTTGCGCATCGGCACGTTCCAGCGCCGCGACCGCGCCAACGTGAACGACGATTTTCAGCGGATACTCGAGCATTTCCCCCAGCTTCGTGAGCGCTTGGGACAACCGGCGGGCAGGCTCTCCGGTGGCGAGCAGCAGATGCTGGTGATTGCACGTGCGCTGTTGACGCGCCCGCGCCTGGTTTTGGTCGATGAGCCGTCGCTCGGCTTGGCGCCGCGCATCATCGATCAAGTTTACGAAATCCTCATGGACCTGCGCCGTCGCGAAGGGCTGACCTTGCTGATCAACGAGCAGTCTTCCGATCGCGTGCTGAAATTTGCCGACCGTATTTATGTGCTGCGGAGCGGGCGTGTGCAGCTGCATGACCGGGCTGCCAACCTGCGCGAAGGCCATGCGATCATGAGCGCCTATTTCGGCTTTGAGGACCGGCACGACGCACCTGCCGGTCAAAGCGTGTCGTCATGATCGGCTTTCTGCAGAATCTCATCGACGCACTAAGCTTGGGCAGCCTTTACGCCCTTGCTGCGCTCGGCATCGGCTTGCTGTTCGGCATCTTGCGCTTGGCCAACTTCGCCCACGGCGATTTCATCACCGTTGGTGCCTATGCGCTCATCATCCCGTCGCTCGACGTCACGGCCAAAATGTTCATCGGCCATTGGCCGTTGCTCCTCATGATCCCCACGGTCTGCATCGTCGTCGTGGTGCTGGCCTTGCTTGCGGACGCATTGCTATTTCGCCCGCTGCGGAGAGCATCGGCGCCGACGTTGATGATCGCCTCCTTCGCGCTCGGCTATATCATCCAAAACATCATTCTGATGTTTTACGGCGCGCGGCCCAAGGCTGCGGACCTGTGGTCCAACCTGAGCCAGCAAGTGGAGATCGGCCAGCTTCGTGTTCCACAGCTGCAGCTCGTGACCATAGCCGTCACGATTGTCCTGATGGTCGCGCTGACACTGTTTTTGCGGCAAACATCGTATGGCGTGCAAATGCGCGCCGCGGCCGAGGACTTTCGTATGGCGCGCTATCTCGGCGTGCGCGCCAATTTCGTCGTGGGATTGGCTTTCGCGCTCTCGGGTCTGCTTGCGGCGGCGGTGTCGCTCCTCTTCCTGTCGCAGACCGGCCAGCTGAGCAACACCATGGGCGTTCCGCTGATGCTGTTTGCATTCATCGCTACTGTGATCGGCGGAATGGGGAGCCTCACCGGCGCGGTGGTCGGCGGCTTCACGGTCGGGCTGATCTCCACGATGTTGCAAGCTTACTTGCCGCCCGAGCTGCGGCCGTTCCGCGACGCCTTCGTGTTCGCCGTCGTGATCCTCATTCTCCTCTATCGACCGGGCGGTCTCATCCCAACCAAGGCGCTAGTGCAGCGCGTTTGAGCAGAGCCATGGACGAGTTCAGCCCTCAAATGATGATGCGCAAATACTGGCCGTTGTTCGTGCTCTCGGCCGGTGTGCTCGTCATCGTCGCTATCGGCGACCGCTTCGGCGGCGAACAGCTACAAACGACGCTGATTGAGATGCTGATACGGATGATTGTCGTCGTTGCCATGCAATTGTTCATCGGCAATTCCGGCGTTCTTTCCTTCGGGCATATCGGCTTTATGTGCATCGGCGCCTACGCCGCGGCGTGGGCAACCTGCGAACCGAACTGGAAGCAGCTGATGCTGACCGGTCTGCCCAACTTCCTGCAGACCGCGCAGTGGCCGTTCCCGGTCGATATCATCGCCGCCGGCATACTCTCCGCATTTGTGGCGCTTCTGTACGGCGCCGTCGTCATCAGGCTTTCCGGTATCGCCGCCTCGATCGCGACGTTTGCCTTTCTCGCGATCATCAACAGCGTCTATTCCAACTGGGAAACGGTCACCGCGGGAACGAGCTCGATTATCGGCATTCCGA
The DNA here is from genome assembly GCA_963831165.1 of uncultured Alphaproteobacteria bacterium. Taxonomy (GTDB): domain Bacteria; phylum Pseudomonadota; class Alphaproteobacteria; order Rhizobiales; family Xanthobacteraceae; genus BOG-931. The sequence continues at coordinate 1,850,204 of CAWHPC010000017.1, read as the reverse complement.
CTTTCGGCGGCCCCTGGCCGATCGTCGTGTTCGTACTGCTTACCATGCTCGGCGGCTTCCTGTTCCAGAACTCCCGCTTCGGTCTAATGTTGCGCGCCTCGCGCGACGACGACGTCGCCGCCACGTCTTGCGCGGTGGATGTCGTCCGCGTGCGTTTGGTTGCCTTTGTGGTCAGCGCCTTTTTCGTCGGCGTCGGCGGCGGTCTCTACGCACATTTTCTCGGCGTGCTGACGGTCGACGTGTTTTATTTGAATCTGACCTTCATCACGCTGTCGATGCTGGTGGTCGGCGGCCTCGGCAGTTTGAGCGGCGCTGTGGTGGGAGTGGTGGCTGTCACCGTGGTCGTGGAGGTGCTGCGTTCGCTCGAAGCCGGCGTCCATGTCGGATCGGCTCACTTCGGGTTGCCCGAAGGGTCGCAGGAAATCGGTCTCGGTCTGGTCATGGCTTTGATCCTAATCTTCCGTCCGTCGGGACTGACGCGCAGCCGCGAAATTCCCTGGCCGTTCGCGACGCGGCAAACGACTGCCTCGGCAGGTTTGCCCATGCGCCATAGCGAAATAGCAGCCTCCCACACCCCGGCGGAACGCGCGGCGGAATAGGCGTTCGGCCTAACGCGCTTCTTCGATCAAAAGTAGACCAAAGCGGTCGACAGTGACCCGCTGCTCGGGCAGTACCGCCGTCGTCGCCGTCGCTTCCTCGATGAGCGCCGGTCCTAAAAAGCTTGCGCCAGCCGGCAATCGGTCGCGATCGTAGACGGTAGCCAACGCAGGTTCGCGGTCACCGACGTATAGCTCCCTGTGCCCGACGACGGCTTCCTCAACCGAACCGATTGTCGAAATTTCCGGCATCCCAATCCGCGGCGCGTCGATTTCAGCGGTAAGATGGTACGTCACCTGTTCGACGCCGGTGTCGTCGAGACGGAACGTGTAGGTCTTTTCATGGGCGGCGTGAAATGCCGCCAGCGCCGCATCGAGCCCGGCACTGGGGTCGAGCCGCGTCGAGACAGTATGCTCCTGGCCGACATACCGCATCTCGATCGCATGATCGAACAGCACCGCACTTTTCAGAACTCCGAACCGCTGCGCGGCTTCCACCTCAAGCTCGGCGAAAATTTCTTGCACGGCAGCAAATGACTTCGCGTCAAGCGGCGACAGCCGCGTCCGGTGTAGATCGATGCGCGGCCGCGCGGTCAGCATGCCCCAGGCAGAAAACAGTCCAGCATAGCGCGGGATCACCACGCGTTTGACTTCGAGTTCGCGCCCAAGTTTTGCGGCATGCATTGGGCCGCCGCCGCCGCTGACCACCATGGTCAGATCGCGAGGATCATGGCCGCGCTGGATAGTGACCAGCTTCAACGCGTTGATCATATTGGCTTCGGCAAGACTGATGACCGCCTCTGCCGAGGCCACAACTGACAATCGGAGAGCGGCTGCAATCGGCGCAAACGCCTCTACCGACAATCGGGGATCGAGCTTGAACCGGCCACCGGCAAATCTTTGCGGGTCGACAATGCCTGTGAGCACGGCGGCGTCGGTGACCGTCGGATCCTTGCCACCGCGACCGTAACAGGCCGGACCGGGATCAGCGCCCGCGCTCTGCGGGCCGACTTTGATGCCGCCAGTCTCGTCGACCCGCACGATCGACCCGCCTCCGGCGCCGATTTCGACGATATCGATGACGGGCACTTGCAGCGGGTAGCCTGGGTCGATCCGGCTCCATTCCAGCTTGTAGTCCGGCCGCAGTATCGGCCGCCCATTCCGGACCAGCGAACATTTCGCGGTCGTGCCGCCGACATCGAGGTACAGGACTTCGGTTTCGCGAAGTGCCTCGCCGACTTCGGACTGATCCGGCGACTCCTCCCGCCGGACCGGACTCCACCAGCACCAGCGGTGACGCCGCGGCCGTCCCGAAGTCGGCCAGACCACCGTTGGATTGGATGCAATAGCACGAACAGGTCACCCCGCAGCCGTTGAGCGCGCGGCCGAGATTACCGAGATAGTGGGCGATAATCGGCTTCACATAAGCCGAAAGGACAGTCGTGTTTGATCGCTCGTACTCGCGCCACTGACGCGATATTTCGTGGCTTGCGGTGATTGCGACGCCCGGCAGCAGCTCACGCAGCCTTGCGGCGGCGGCGGCTTCGTGGGCCGGATTGATGTAAGCGTGCAGGAAGACGACCGCGACCGCCTCGACTTTGGCGGCTTCGATCGCCTCGGTGGCGGCATCGATCGACTTCCTGGAAAGCGGCGTCCTCGCCTGGCCTTTGGCGTCCATTCGTTCGACCACCTCAAAACGCAGGTGCCGCGGCACGAATGGTTCGGGCGACTTGGAATGCAGATTGTAAAGGTCCGGGCGATTGCCGCGGCCGATGGCGATGACGTCGCGAAATCCTTGTGTGGTTACGAGCGCAGTTCGCACGCCTTTCCGCTCGGTAATGGCATTGATGACGGTGGTGCCGCCGTGAACGAAGAACGACACCTCAGGCGTTGAAAGTCCGGTCTCCCTACCCTGGATGATGGCGTCGATGACGCCTTCCGAGGGGTCTTTGGGCGTGGTCAGGGCTTTGCCAAGATAGATCTTGCCGGAGTTTTCATCGAACGCGACCAGATCGGTAAAGGTGCCGCCGGCATCGGTAGCAACTTTGATCATTGCCAGGCTTTCTGATGCCAGCCCTCCCGCAGCTTGGCCGTGGCTGCGTCATCGACTTTTCGCGTCGCCGGATCGATCACGACGCCATAACGGGTTGCGGCGTCAGCGATGGTCATGAAATCGTCGCGGACATCTTGCGCCACGGCCGCAGGATCGCGCGTCTGAGGATCACCCCAGCCGCCGCCACCGCCGGTGCGGACGACAACGCGGTCGCCGTGTTGCAGGGAAAAGTGCGGCGGCCGCGTGAGCTTCCGGCGGGCATCGCTGCGTATCACGTCGATGCCGTTGAGACTGCCTTCGGATCCGCCATCGACGCCCCACGGCCGCGTTGTGGTCCGGCCATAGCTGGCATGGAGAATGACGTCATCGCTTTCGACGATATATTCGCGAACGAGGCCGAAGCCGCCGCGATACCGCCCGGCGCCGACGCCGGCTTCGACATTATAAGCGTAGCGGCTCACCAGCAGCGGGAACTTCGCCTCTAGAAGCTCCACCGAATAATTATAAGTGTCGCCGTCGGTAACGGCGATCATCCCGCTCGCGCCGTCGCGTGTTTGCGTTGCACCCCAACCACCGTTCTGTGGCTCGATATGAACGAACAGTCCATCCGGTCCGGAGCCCGAAAGGTAAGTTGCGCAAAGGCTTAGATAGGAACCTGCCGAAAAGCGATTCGGTACTAGCGGCGCTAAAGCCTTCCACACCAGATCCGAGGCTTGCGCTACTCCCTCGTAATACCAGCCCGTGGGGGACGGCTTCTCGGCGGTAAAAATAGTACCGGCAGGCGCCGTGACCGTCAGAGGTCGAAACCAACCCTCGTTGGACGGCTCCTGGGGAGCGACCAGTGCCTTGATAATTGTTTTGACCGCTGAGGCGAGGGCGCCACGGCTGCAATTTATCGGCGCATTTCGTGCGGGGCTCGAGCCGGTAAAATCGACTTCGATGTCGCTGCCGCGGATGCGGACCGTTACCTGAATCGGAATACCCGCCTCGGTTTGTCCATCCCCGTCGATCACATCGCTCGCGGCAAAATCGCCGTCGGGCAAAGCTGCGATGACGGCTCGCGCGCGCGCTTCGCTCACCGCAATGAGCCAGGCAAATGTCGCCTCAAGCGTCCCAACGCCATACTTTGCGGCCGTTTCCTGAATTCGTTGCTCGGCAATGCGTACCGCCGCGAGTTCGGCATTGACGTCGCCCAGCACCAAATACGGCAGCCGCACGTTCTCCGTTATTATCCGAATGACGTCGCCGACGAGACGGTCTTCGCGGGTGAGCCGCACGCCCGACAATCGCAGTCCTTCCTGAAAGACAGAGGTCGCATTTGGCGGCAGACTCCCCGCGACGGCGCCGCCGACATCGAGAAGATGCGCGATTGCGATGCCGTACGCGATGATCGTGCCATTGACGAATATCGGGCGAACGATGGCGAAATCGCAGGCGTGCGTGCCGCCTTCGAATGGATCATTGGTGAGAAAAGTGTCGCCGGGCGCCATCTCCGCAGCAAAGCGCTCGATGATAAAGCGGACTTGCTGGGAAAAAGTGCCGGTGAATACGGTGATGCCGTTCGTCTGCGCGACAAGATCGCCGCGGCGGTCGCAGACGCCGCAGGCGAAGTCCAAGACTTCATAGATAACCGGGCTCATCGACGCCCGCGCGAGCACAATCGCCATTTCGTCGACGGTCGCTAGCAGCCTGCCGGCAATGACCTCACGCGTTACAGCGTCAACGACGGGTTCGGCTGTGACGATCAAGTGAGATTCTCTCCGCGGAAAGGCGAAAGAAAATGCTACGGCGGTTTAGCCGATTAAGACTATGATTTTTCCGTTGGGCCGCTGCAAGATCGAAAGCTGAAAGAACTAAGTGTTCGAAGCTAAAACCGCTGCCAATTGGATCAAGAAAGTTGCGGCTTCTCCCCGTTCAACGCGGTCGATCGGCAGCATTCCAAGGATCCAGCAGCTTCGACGGCCGACCATGTCGCCGAAAATGGCGATGCCCTCGGCGATTATCGCGCACGCTTAGTTACTCCGCAGTCCCGATGTCTCAATGTAGGCGAGGGCCTCCCGGTTTGTGCAAACGTAGAAAAGCGTGCGTAGTGACAACAGACCGCACCACGGATCATCGAAATTGACTTCGGCGCTGTTCGCTTTGACAAGTGACCAGACGAAATGTCCGGTAAGACTCCATTCAGCATATGAATCCGATTGTCGGCCGACTGTGATTTGTGCAAGGCGCGGCGTCCCAATTTGGCCGTGATACCGTCGTAACCGGCGGTCGATGGGATGGGGAATCTCTTCATGAACGTCCGCATTTCTAGTCTGATCGCTTTGCTTCTGGCGGCGCTGATGATGAGCTCTTGCGCGCCGCCGCGGCCGTGCCCGCCGGGCTGGTACTCGGGGCCATATGGCCGCAGATGCTTCCCGGATGCCGGACCATATCCGCCGCCGCCGGGGTATCTGCGTCCGCCTGGAGCGCCGGGTTATGGGCCGCCACCTCCGCCAGGTGGCTATCCGCCGCCGCCACCCGGCTCAGCGCCCCCGCCGGGTCGACCGCCGCCTTCTTAAACGCGCTTCATCCGCTGATACCGATGGCGCCGCATGCTTCTCCGTCGAGGGCGTCAGAGATCCTCAGCGTGCTGTTGCTATCATGGGAGACGCGACCGCGATCATTCGCCGGTACTGCGGTGGGTATCCGCTTTGAAGATTAGTGAACCGACCACAGATCGCGGCATTTCGCGCCGCACAAGTTGTCCGCACTGAAATCCTTGAGACCAAAATTCTGCAGATCAGGTGCCGGTAATTCGATTGCATCCGCTGGCGCAGTGTGACCAGGCCGATGATCCGGCCATTCGATCGCCGCGGCCCGGGCGAGATACCTTGCGCTGCCCGAGCGGTCCGCAAGAACAATCCTGCGCTTTGGCAGGTACTCGGTTGCAAAGGACGTGACGTCGGGCACCGGCAGCACGGTGTGATCAGCCAATCCCGGCTCGCCGACCGTTTGGATCCGCCCCGGGACGTCGCCAGGTATCACGTGGACAACGCGGAAGCCCTTCTCTTTCAGCTCCTTGAAGAGTTCGGGCAAGGCTGTGACAGTCGACTTGTGAATATCGTGCAGCAGCAGGATGCCTTTGCCGCGCTTCTCGAGCCGGGTCATGGCTCGGGAAACGATGTCGCGCGGCTTGATATGGCGGTGCCAATCGTCGGCGACCGTGTCGGTGCTGAAGACAACCAGTGAACGCGCAGCAATTTCGGCTTCGATCATCGCTGAACGTTCCAGGCCGGGAATGCGGATGAACGGCGCCACATCGTTGGGGTCGCCGAGCGCGGCGCCGACGTCGGCGATGCCCTGGTCGATCTCCCACCGGACTTTGTCGATCGGCAGCTTTTGCATCCGCAAAGGATGATCTTCGGTGTGGGTGCCGATCGTGTGGCCTTCCTGATGGATCCGGCGTACGACGTTTGGGTACGACTGCGCCATCTTGCCGACGAGGAAGTAGGTCACCTTGACGCATTGCTCGGCAAGAATATCGAGCACTTTGGTCGAATAGGGCGGCAGCGGACCATCGTCGAACGTCAGAACGACTTCCTTGTCCGCCAGCGGCAGGCTTTGCGGATACTGCATCACGCCGACCTGCGTCAGCTGGCCTGGCTCAAGCACCAGGACGCGGCTGGTGCCGAGCGCGTCCGGCTTGCCATGACATTCTTGCGCCGGCGCCGGCTCAGCCGCCGCAAGTCCGCCGGCGAACAAAGCCGTTGCAGCGCATGCGGCGGCAAACATCGATGGAAACGACACGCGATTACTGTTCATGCTTCTCTTCGGTACCCGGCTCGACCGGCCGCCGGGACCACCCTAAATGACCGTACCTGAAGCGTAGATTAATGTCATGTTTACCCCGAAACGGGGCTGGGCGCATCTGTCGAATACACTGGCCGTCCATGGTCTTTCCTTGTCGTTAATCCACGAAGCTTAGACCTGGCTTCGGTCTTTTGTTGGACGGGGCGTGAGAGTAATGACGGCCGCTGCGGCAGCCGCGAAATGGTTGGCGGCGCGGCGGCTCTTTTCGCGCTCCTCGATGCGGTCCCCAGTCGGTGAAAACGAAGGCACCAGGGCGGCCCGCCTCATGCTTTTCCTGCCGGCGCTGTTGGCCGGCGCCTTGATCCTTTGCGCGGCGATTGGTTTTGCAGTCACCCGGCTCAACGCAAGTCACATCGAGGTCCAAGAGCACGCCGCATTGCGACGGACGCTTGATGAACTTCAGGCAGCGATCGGCGATATCAATAACGTCAACGATGCGCAGCTTCGGTTCATCGAACATCGCGCCGGGCTTAAGGACTTGCGGTTTGATGCTGGCCCCGCCGGTGGGGCAGGGCGCGAGCTGCAATCGCTGCACGACGCGCGGGGCCGGATCATCGGCTGGTTCAGCTGGGTCGCCGATAACGCGCTCGTTCGCGCTATCGACCGGGTGTGGGGCCTGCTGACGGCGATCGGCGCCGTGTTTGGAATTGCGGGTTTTCTTGCCATGCGAGCTTCGCGACAGCTGCTGCGCTCGCTCGATCGCAGTGGCAAGGCGGCGCACAAGCTGTTCGGTCAAGATGCATTGACCGGACTGCCCAATCACCGCGCAATCGTTGAGCGTCTTAATGATGCACTGGCGCAGCGTCGTTCCGGGATCGTCGCCTTCGCCCTGGTTGACCTCGACGGCTTTCACGAGGTCAACGATACGCTGGGACGGGCAGGGGGCGATGCCGTGATTATGAACGTCGCCGAGCATTTGCGCGCCGGGTTGCCGGCGGGCGCGTTGTTGGGACGATACGAGGAAGACGAATTCGCCGTGATCATCAGTAGCCAGAATTCCACGCATTGCTACTGTGCTTGTCGATGCACTTCGTGCCGCGTTGCAGCGCCCGATCTTCGTCGACCGGATGTGGCAGATCACCGCCGGCATCGGCGTCGCGGAGGCGCCGGAGGACGGCGCGACTGGCGACGAAGTAGCGCGTCGCGCGGGTCTTGCGCTTCGCGCAGCCAAACGCGAGGGCCGCGGCAGAGTGCGATTTTTCGAGCCGCAGGTCGAAACCGAGTATGCCGAGCGCCGTTCGCTCTTGCGCGACCTCCAATCCGCAATCTCGCTGCAAACATTCGACGTTCACTATCAGCCGATCGTCGCGGCCGATGGCGGCGCGATGGTCGGCGTCGAAGCGTTGCTGCGCTGGACCCACCCGAGCCGTGGTCCGATCCCGCCGGCGGTGTTCATTCCGCTCGCCGAGCAAAGCGGTCTGATGTCGCAACTCGGCGAGATCGTGCTGCGCCGCGCGCTCGCCGACGCCTCGCGGTGGCCGGCATTGTCCGTCGCCGTCAATCTTTCGCCGTTGCAGATTCGCGACCGCTGGCTGGTCGATCTTGTCGGCACCGTCATGGCGGAGACCGGCATCGCCTCGTCGCGCGTCGTGCTCGAAGTGACCGAAGGCATCCTGATCGATAACCCGCAGGAAGCTCTGGCGCGGCTCGAAGCGCTGCGCGCGCTCGGCGTAAGCCTCGCGCTCGACGATTTCGGCACCGGCTTTTCGAGCCTGAACTATCTGCAAAAATTTCCGTTCGACCGGCTCAAGATCGACCGCACCTTCGTCGCGTCGCTCGGCTCGTCCGGCACCACCGGTCCGATCATCCAGGCGATCGTCACTTTGGGCCACGCCCTCGGCATGAAGGTGCTGGCGGAAGGCGTTGAGACCGACGAGCAGCGGGTCTTGCTGCGTCTTGCCGGCTGCGACGAAATGCAGGGCTACCTGTTCGCCAAGCCCGGCCCGGCCGCCGAGATCGACCGGGTTCTGACCAGGGTCGTCCGGTCCGCGGCCGGCTAAGCGTCCCACGCTGACAGGGCGGGGGCTAACCGCTATCGTTAGCGCACTGAAGGCGCCAGCGAGGCGCGTGCGACCGAGCAAACGATGATCTTCAACCGCCTTCCCGGCCTTGATTTTGATCTCGGCAGCGATGTCCAGATGCTGCGCGACACCGTCAGCTCGTTCGCGCAGGCCAAGATCGCTCCCAACGCCGCCGAGATCGATCGCTCGAACAAATTTCCCCGCGAGCTGTGGCCGCAGCTCGGTGAGCTCGGACTTCTCGGCATTACCGTCGAGGAGGAATGGGGCGGGGCGGGGATGGGCTACCTCGCGCATTGCGTGGCGATGGAGGAAATTTCGCGCGCTTCGGCGGCGATCGGTCTGTCTTACGGCGCGCATTCGAACCTCTGCGTCAATCAGCTCCGGCGCAACGGCAGCGCCGAGCAGAAGAAGCACTATTTGCCGAAACTGATTTCCGGCGAGCACATCGGCGCGCTGGCGATGTCGGAGCCCAATGCCGGCTCCGACGTGGTGTCGATGCGCACGCGCGCCGACCAGAAAGGCGACCGCTTCGTCCTCAACGGCACGAAAATGTGGATCACCAACGGTCCGCTCGCCGACACCATGGTGGTCTATGCCAAGACCGACTCGACCGCTGGCGCGCGCGGCATCACCGCCTTCATCGTCGAGAAGACGTTCAAAGGATTTTCCACCGGGCAGAAACTCGACAAGCTCGGCATGCGCGGCTCCGACACCGGCGAGCTGGTGTTCGAGGACTGCGAGGTGCCGGCCGAGAACGTGCTCGGCGTGGTCGGCAACGGCGTCAACATTCTGATGTCGGGCCTCGACTATGAACGCACGATCCTGGCGGCGGGACCGCTCGGCGTGATGCAGGCCTGCCTCGACCTGGTTATCCCTTACGTCCACCAGCGCACCCAATTCGGCCAGCCGATCGGCCGCTTTCAGCTGATTCAGGCCAAGCTCGCCGACATGTACGTGACGCTCAATGCCAGCAAGGCTTACGTTTACGCGGTGGCGAAGGCCTGCGATCGCGGCGAGACCACGCGCGAGGATGCGGCCGGCGCTATTCTCTACGCCGCCGAACGCGCGACCTGGATGGCGCTCGAAACCATCCAGTGCCTGGGCGGCAACGGCTACATCAACGATTTCCCGGCCGGCCGGCTCCTGCGCGACGCCAAGCTCTACGAAATCGGCGCCGGCACCAGCGAGATCCGCCGCATGCTGATCGGCCGGGAGATTTTCGAAAAGACCCGGTGACGCCAGCAACAACCTGCGTTCCGTCATCCTGAGGCGCGAGCGGAGCGAGCCTCGAAGGATGCGGCCCGAACGCCTCGGTCGTCGCCCTTCGAGGCTCGGCGCTGCGCGCCGAGCACCTCAAGGTGACGGGCAACAATGAGCGTTCCCGCGACGCGCTCGGCGCCCGAGTTTTGCGAAATGCAGGGTGGGTTAGCTGTCAACGGGTCCGGCCCAAAGTGGCCGGCCCGATGACAAGCTCCGCAGCGTAACCCGCCATGCTGAGCGGTGGGTTTCGCTTCGCTCTACCCACCCTACAAAGCGCAATGACCAAGAAAAAAAGGAAGCGGAACGCCGACAGACGTGTTCAGCCAACCTCCGCGCCCTTGTCTCTCTTCCCTCTCCCGCTTGCGGGGGAGGGTAGGGAGGGGGCGCGGCGCGCGTGCAACGGCACGCGCTCGCCTATCGGCGTTCCACTACGGCTCTAGCTTAGGCGACCGAACGCCACTGCTCAGCTTCAGACACGCGCTTCCTGGGACTCGGTCGGGGCGCACGATCCCGAATGTTCGAACAACCGGGTTCGAAAGATCGTACGCTGTTCAGCGGGCGTTACCCGCGCCTTCCTGTCCCAGTCCAGCGAGCTCCTCGCAGACCGGTCGTAATGCCGGCCGGGCGTGTTCCCGAAGCTGCCCGGGAGCGGATCGTATCCTTCCACCCGCGGGCACCGCACTCGCTCCACCTCTCGGAATACCTTCGCGACAGGCGTCCTCGATCGAGCGAGATTCTTTGAGGCGATTGTGCCTGACTTGACAGACGCAAGAAAGCCAGATAATATGGTGCTATCCTGAGGTTTTGAGGGGTAGCCGCCGTGAAAAAACATCCTAAGCCGGTCCACCAGATGACCGAAGCCCAGTTTGAGGACATGTTCCCTATGGGCGACGCCGACGCGCCGAAGGCTTACCTCAAGGCCCGCCGCTGGCCCCAAGGCGTGCGCTGCCCGCGCTGCGGCAATCCTGCGGTCTATGACCTGCCCTCGCGCAAGTGGCATTGGCAGTGCGAGAAGTGCGCGCCGGACGGCTACCGCTTTTCCGTGATCGCCGGGACGATCTTTGAGAACACGAATATGCCGCTGCGCCAATGGTTCAAGGTCGTCCATTTGATGACGGTCGGCAAAAAGGGCATCAGCGCATTGCAGGTTCAACGGCAGATGGGCTTCGGCGCGTACAGAACGGCGCACAGCATGTGCCACAAAATTCGCGCTGCGATGATGCAGCCGCAAGAGAAGCTTGGCGGCATTGTCGAGGTTGACGAAACCTACGTTGGCGGCGACGACAAAAATCGGCATTGGGATAAGAAAAAAGGCAAAGGGGCTAAGATGCCCGTCATCGGTGCCATACAGCGCAAGGGCAATGTAATCGCTCGCGTACTCGGTCGCGTCGGGACAGGCGATTCCGTTCTGACGTTCATCACTGAGGCGGTTTCTGACAAAGTGTCGTTGCTCGCGACCGATGCATGGCCCGGATACAAGGGCATCCCGACTGCTTACTCGCACGCTTCGGTCGATCACCACCGGCATCAATACGTTGTCGGCGCGGTGCACACGAACACGATTGAAGGTTTCTGGTCGATCTTCAAACGCGGCGTAGTCGGCACCTTCCACAAGGTGAGCGCAAAATATCTGCCGCTCTACGTCGCGGAATTTCAGTTCCGCTATAACAATCGTCTTAACTCTGATATATTCGGCGCTGCCATTGGCGGTTGCTGAATAATGGAAACACATCGGAGGTGGATATCAGGCTTGTCGCTCACAATAGTGACGCTTGTGTGCTTGTTCGGATTTTGGCGGCTTTCTCCGGGAGTAACCCTCTTTGTGGCAGTATGTGCGCTTATTGCGTTAATCGTTCTGTTTTGGATCACCGGAAAGGATGAGAATACAAAATCTAATTCACCTTCGGCGAAATGACCTCAATTACCGATCTGCCTTTGTGTTTCATTATCCAGCCTCCGTCTAATTTTTTCTCCTTTACTTCAAGTCGCAATGTCATTTTGATTCCAATTCTCAATCTTTCCCTCACGTGGTTATGTTCCAGCGCCGATAAAAAATTTCTGTCCTTCATTATTGCGGTAAATTCCGGAAGGCCTTCCGGCTGAAATCTCCACGCACGCGGTATCGGAACAAGGACCGGAGAAATCAAGACGACATCGACAACAGGATATATGGTTCTTTCTTGTTCATCGTCAGCAAGGATTTGCCAAACGCCGCTTCTTTCTGCGAATTGGTTGCGGGGTACTGAGATTATTGGACGATCGCCATGGACGGCAGAGACACCCGTCTCAGTTATCGCGTTGTCCCGCTCTACCTTTTTGAAAAATTTCTGGCGTCTGGTGCTCACTTCAGGATTTTGTTTCACCTGGTCAAGCAATTCGTGAAGGGTCTTTCGATCCTCAGCGGTAAACTTCTCGCTCCCGAAATAAAAATCGTAAGTTGGATACCATGACCAAAACATGGGGTTGCTCCGGCCTGCAAAAGAATTCCCCGCCTCCAAAAAGGTATTCGGTACCGCGTACGGCATGTCCGATTCAGATGTTGAAGTGGTTGGTCATCAGATCGACGCTTGGTTTACGGGCCGGAACGCCACAGCCTACCGTTCTGGAATGATCAAATTAGAGAACAAACTAAAATGCGCCGGTTTATTCGATAACTACGCCAAATCACTTGTAGGCCGCTAGCGGCATTCGATTTCTGCAGCCAAGGATCACAGGTGACCTCTCCCAAGCGCATTCCGATTTTCGACGGCCACAACGACGTCCTGCTCCGGTTGCATTTGCGCGGTGGCGCGGACGCGGTGACGAGATTTCTCGAAGGCGAGGAGAAGGGCCATCTGGATCTTCCTAAAGCGCAAAAGGGCGGATTTGCCGGCGGCCTGTTCGCGATCTTCGTGCCTTCGCCCAAGCGAAAAGATCGCGCCAAGGGCGAAACGCTTGCGCAGGAAAACGGCAACGTCGTCGGCAACGATCCTGAGCCGCCTGCTGTCGATGTTGCAGAGGCGCAGCGGGTCGTGTTCGCCATGGCGTCGCTGCTGTTTCGGATCGAGCGGAAGTCGAACGGCCGCCTTCGCGTTTGCCGGAATGTTGCCGATATCGAAAGCTGCCTCGCCGACGACGCGCTGGCGGCTGTGCTTCATATCGAAGGCGCCGAAGCGATCGATGCGAACTTCGAACTGCTGGACGTGCTGTACGCGGCGGGGCTGCGCTCGCTTGGGCCGGTGTGGAGCCGGCCGAATGCGTTCGGCCACGGCGTGCCGTTCCGCTGTCCGTCTTCGCCCGACACCGGCCCCGGTCTGACCGACCCCGGCAAGGCGCTGATCGGCGCCTGCAACCGGCTGCGGATTCTGATCGATCTGTCGCACCTGAATGAACGCGGCTTCTGGGACGTTGCCGACATCAGTAATGCGCCGCTGGTCGCCACGCACTCCAACGCGCACGCCGTCAGCCCGCATTCGCGCAATCTGACCGACAAGCAACTCGCGGCCATCGGCGAATCCGGCGGTCTCGTCGGCGTCAACTTTGCCACGAGCTTCCTGCGCCCGGACGGCCGTCACGATCGGGACACGCCGCTCGACCTGATGATCCAGCACATCGAGCACATGCTCGAACATGCCGGCGAGGACTCGGTCGGACTTGGCTCCGATTTCGACGGCGCCATGATCCCCGCGGAACTCGGCAACGCTGCCGGGTTGCAAAATCTGGTGCAGGCGATGCGCAAGCGCGGCTTCAGCAAGCCGCTGATCGAGAAGGTGTGCTTCCGAAATTGGCTGCGCGTGTTGGGACGGACGTGGGGGACGTAGCGAGGCGGAAGAGGTTTTTATTCGGAAGTCTGGCTTGGCGACTCCCTCTCCCCGCGCGCGGGGAGAGGGTCGGGGTGGTCCAAACCGGCGACATGGGTAACAGAATAGACCGGCGAGATGGGTAACAGGTCAACTGATCGGCGGGGAGGGCCCTGCCGATGGTTTGGAGAAAGACCTGTGCCATGGAAGAGCGGATGCGCTTTGTGATGGCGGTTGAGCACGAGGGTGAGGCGTTTGCGGCGATCTGTCGGAGCTTTGGGGTGAGCCGGCGGATTGGTTACAAATGGCTTGAGCGCTATCGAGAAGAAGGCATCGAGGGGCTGCGGGACCGTTCGCGGGCGCCGCGGCATCATCCGCAAGCGCTGCCGGAGCAGATCGCCGAACAGTGCATTGCGGTGCGCCGGGCGCATCCGACTTGGGGGCCGCTGAAGGTACGCAGTTGGCTTGAGGAGCACCGGCCGCGAACGCGGTGGCCGGCATCGAGCAGCATCGGAGAGCTGTTTGATCGCGAGGGCCTGACGGTCAAGCGCCGTCTGCGCCGCCGCAGCCCGCCCTCGAGCGCGCCGTTTGCGCAATGCGCAGCAGCCAATGACGTGTGGTGCATCGACTTCAAGGGCTGGTTCGTCACCGGCGACGGTGCGCGTTGCGAGCCGTTGACGCTGAGCGATGCCCATAGCCGCTATTTGTTGCGTTGCCAGGCGATGGCGCGCCCCGATGTCGAGCATGTGTGGCCGGTGCTTGACGCGGCGTTCCGCGAGTTCGGCCTGCCGCAGCGGCTGCGCTCCGACAACGGCTCGCCGTTTGCCTCGTGCGGCGCCGGCGGACTGTCGCGGCTCTCCGTCAAGGTGATCAAGGCCGGCGTTGTGCCCGAGCGCATCGCGCCCGGCAAGCCGCAGCAGAACGGCCGCCTGGAGCGGCTGCATCTGACGCTGTTGCAGGACACGGCCACGCCGCCGGCGCGTAGCCTGCGCGAACAGCTTCAGCGCTTGCGCTGCTTCCAGCACCTCTACAACAACGAACGGCCGCACCAGGCGCTCGGCAATGACCCGCCGGCCAAGCATTACGCCGCCTCGCCGCGACGCTTCGACGGAATCCTGCGGGAGCCGAACTATGGAGCCGATCATGCGGTCCGTCGGGTGCGCCATAACGGCGAGATCAGATGGCAGGGCAATATGGTCTACATCAGCGCGGCGCTGATCGGCGAGCCGGTTGGACTGATTGAAAACGACGAGGCCAGCTGGACCGTCTGTTACGGACCGATCATGCTTGGCGTCATCGCGCATCGTGGCGATCGCCTGCGCAAACCCAAACAAACAGTCTGTGGACTTGTGGACAACGCTGCGCGTTGCCCACAGGGTCCACAGTCGCAACAGCAACAACAGAGCTGAACAAAACCAGAAATGTGTTACCCATGTCGCCCGTCAGAACTGTTACCTATGTCGCCGGTTGCTCAGGGTGAGGGGGCGCCGCCGCAGACGCTGTTGCGAAGATTGTGTCCCAAAAACCTTCGATATTTCCCAGCACTTCGTTGTTCCAGAAGCGCAAGATACGGTAACGATGTGCGATTAGCCATTGTTCGCGGACGGCATCGCGACTGTTATCGGCGTGCTGACCGCCGTCGACCTCGATGACGAGCCGCTCCTCTCGACAGACGAAATCGATGACATACGGCCCGATCGGTTCCTGTCGCACGAATTTGAATCCGGCGAGCGACCGCGAGCGAAGGTATCGCCACAGCTTGCGTTCGGCGCGTGTGGAATTTTTCCGTAATTGCCGCGCCAAACTTGTCTTCGTTGCGTTTGCGTCGCGCATGCGTCGATGCCCCCTCACCCTAATCTTCGGTCGTATTCCAGCACCGCGTTGAGCAAGACCTGCGCGCCCGCGGCGCATTCGTCGAAGCTCGTCGACTCGGCTTCGTTGTGCGAGATGCCGCCGGCGCAGGGGACGAAGATCATCGTGGTCGGCGCGACGCGGGCGATGTAGGCGGCGTCGTGGCCGGCGCCCGAGATCATGTCGCGGGACTTGAAGCCGGCTTTCGCGGTGCCGACGCGCACGCACTCGATCAGCTCCGGTGCGAATTTGACGGCGGGTGAATGCCAGATGCGCGCTTCCTTGTAGGTGAGCTTCATCGGCTCGAGAATTTCGGCAAGCGAAGCGCGCAGTTTTGCTTCCATGGCGTCGAGAACTTTTTCGTCCGGATGGCGGAAATCGACCGTGAAAAAAACTTCGCCGGGAACGACGTTGCGGCTGTTCGGTTTGTTTTCGATCATACCGACGGCGCCGACTGCATCGGGCGCGTGCTCCCACGCGATCGCCTCGATGCGCTCGATCATCCGCGCGGCGCCGACCAATGCATTCTTGCGCAGCCGCATCGGCGTCGCGCCGGTATGCGCGTCCTGGCCGGTGACAGTGACGTCGTACCAGCGCATGCCCTGCACGCCCTGGACGATGCCGATCATCTTGCCTTCGTCTTCGAGGATCGGGCCTTGCTCGATGTGCAGTTCGAACATGGCGCCAAACTTGCGCGCGCCGGCTTTCGCCTCGCCTTTGTAGCCGATGCGGCTGAGTTCCTCGCCGAAAGTCTTGCCGTCGCGGTCGGCGCGTCCGTAGGCAAAGTCCGGCGTGAACACGCCGGCGAATACGCCCGACGCCAGCATGGCCGGCGCGTAGCGCGAGCCTTCCTCGTTGGTCCAGTTGACGATCTCGATCGGCGCGTTGGTCTCGTAGCCGGTCTCGTGCAGCGTGCGGAGCGCTTCGAGCGCGCCGAGGACGCCGAGCACGCCGTCGAACTTGCCGCCGGTCGGCTGGGTGTCGAGGTGCGAGCCCATGGCGATCGGCGGCAGATGTGTCGTTCTTGCCCGGCCGGCGCGCGAACATGTTGCCGACCTCATCGACCGTTACCGTGCAGCCGAGCGCTTCGCACCGCGCCTTGAACCAGTCGCGCACCTGCCGGTCGAGGTCGGTCAAAGTGAGCCGGCAAATGCCGCCCTTTGCGGTGGCGCCGATCTTTGCCGTCTCCATCAGCGTATCCCAAAGGCGTTGGGCGTCGATCTGAAGGTTTTGCATTTTGTAGCTCCCACTACCCGTCATGTGCGAGTTTACGTAACCCGTCATCCTGAGGCGGCCGCGAAGCGGCCCTCGAAGGATGCGGCCGAGGCGCCCGGGCCGTCGTCCTTCGAGGCTCGCTTCGCTCGCACCTCAGGATGACGGAACACATTTGCGGCTCTTCAACGATCAACCAGTCACGGGGTGACGTCCGCGCGTTCGACGCGGCGCGGCGCGTTTCGTTCGCGCCACGTGGCGTTGGCGACGTGCACGGCCGGGAATGGATCGCGCGCGACGTATTTTCCGGCGCCGGCCGTGGCGCGCAGATCGCCATCGAGCCAGGTGATCTCGCCGCGCGACAACGTCGCGCGCGGCAGGCCGGTGCATTTGAAGCCCTCGAATACATTGTAGTCGATCCGGCTCACTTGCTTCTTGGCCGAGATGGTTTTGCTGGCGCTCGGATCCCAGATGACCAGATCGGCGTCGGAGCCGACCGCGACTGCGCCTTTCTTCGGGTAAACGTTGAGGATGCGCGCGCAATTCGCCGAAGTCACGGCGACGAATTCCTCTTTGGTCAGCCGTCCGGTATTGACGCCAGCGGTCCACAGAACGGGCAAGCGGTCCTCAAGCCCGCCGGTGCCGTTCGGGATCTTGGTGAAGTCGGTGCGGCCGAGCCGTTTCTGTTCGGTGGTGAAGGCGCAGTGATCGGTGGCGACGACCTGCAGCGAGCCCGATTGCAGGCCGGCCCAGAGACTTGCCTGGTGGTCCTTGGGACGAAACGGCGGCGACATCACCCGCCGCGCCGCGTAATCCCAATCCTTGTTGCGGTACTCGTCCTCATCGAGCGTCAGATGCTGGATCAGGGGCTCGCCGAATACGCGCTTGCCGGCGGCGCGCGCCCGGGCGATCGCTTCATGGGCGTCGCGGCTCGAGGTATGCACGATGTAGACCGGGCAACCGGCCATGTCGGCGATCATGATGGCGCGATTGGTGGCTTCGCCTTCGACGGCAGGCGGGCGCGAATAGGCGTGGCCCTCGGGGCCGGTCACGCCGGTGCCGAGATAATGTTGCTGCAGGTGCCAGACGACGTCGCCGTTCTCGGCGTGAATGAGCGGCATGGCGCCAAGCCCGGCGCAACGCAGGAACGAATTGTACATTTCGTCGTCGTTGACCATCAACGCGCCCTTGTAGGCGAGGAAATGTTTGAACGTGTTGATGCCGTAGGTTTTGACGGTGGTCTCCATCTCGTCGAACACCTGCTTGTCCCACCAGGTGATCGCCATGTGGAAGCCGTAGTCGCTGGCGGCGCCTTCGGCTTTCCGGCGCCAGTCCTGATAGGCGGCGAGCAGCGACTGTCCGGGATTGGGGATGCAATGATCGATCACCATGGTGGTGCCGCCCGAGAGCGCCGCCTTGGTGCCCCATTCGAAATCGTCGGCCGTGACCGTGCCCATGAACTCGAACTCGAGATGAGTGTGCGGATCGATGCCGCCGGGCATGACGAAGCAGCCGCCGGCATCGATCACCTCGGTCGCCGGACGGCGCTTCGAGATCGGCGCCGATGGCCGCGATTGCGCCGTCATGGAGGAGAACGTCGGCGCGCCGTGAAGCGTCGTGGTTGACGACGGTGCCGCCGCGGATGAGTTTGATCATGAGGATGCCCTGTTTTCGTTCTTCTTAAGACGCCTGGGACGCATTTTTGTATGTTGCCGGGGTTTCGTCAAAGTGCGTCCGCAGGGGGTGTCAATGTCGAAGTGGTCAGGTTGGATCGCGTGCACGGGCTTGGCGATGCTGCTGTTAGGCGGGACGCAAGCCGGGCGGGCCCAGGACGAAAAGCCGACGGCACAACAGACCGCCGCCATTCGCGCCTGCGCCGAGAAGAACCAGGACGACATCGACGAAGGCGAACGGCAATGCTTGTTCGAACTTGTCGCTACCCCTTGCCAGAGTACTCCCGAAGGTCAATCCAACGTGGGGATGGCCGATTGCTTTCGCCTCGAAGCGAAGATTTGGGACGACTTGCTCAACGACAACTACAAGACCTTGCGCGATAACATCGACGCCGCGCAAGCCGCCAAGCTGCGCGACATGCAGCGGGCCTGGATCGCGTCACGCGATGCCACTTGCGCTTTCTATGACGTCAAAATCCAGGGCACCATGGCGATCCCCATGGGGGCAGCTTGCGTCGCCCGCGAGACGGAGCGCCGGGCGTTGCTGCTCAAATTCTTCACCCGTTTGTGAAACGGCCGTCATCGCGATCAGCTGTGACTTGCCGCATGAAGCTGCTTAAAGTGCCGACGGCCATTTGCGCTGAACCTGATCGTCGCGCAGGCGCAACTGCCGCCCACGTCGGGAACTGCACACAATCCAGTCAATTGTCGGGGTGAAGCGCACCTCTGGGAAACAACGGTCGTAAGGAGTCGAGCCATGAACATTTCGCTCTCTCGTCGCGTCGTCGTATTGGCGGCATGCACAGCCGGCATCGCTGCTTGGGCCGCGGCATCGAATGCCGCACCGGCCTCGTTCAAGGTCGCGCTCAGCGGAGCGCAACAGGTGCCGGCGGTGGAAACGCCGGGCAAGGGTACCGCCGACCTCACCTACGATCCGGCAACCCGGATGCTGACTTGGAGCATCAGCTACGAACGGCTGTCAGCGCCGGCCACCATGGCGCACTTCCACGGACCCGCGGCGGCGGGAAAGAACGGACCGGTGACGATCTGGCTGAGCAAGCAAGGCAGCCCGGCCGAGAGCCCGATCAAGGGCGAAGCCACGCTCACTCCCGAACAGGCGGCACAATTCACCGCCGGCGACTGGTACGTCAACGTCCACACCCAATCTCATCCGGGAGGCGAGATCCGCGGGCAGGTCATGCCGCCTAAAAGCTGATCGCGCCTGAGTGAACGCACTCACAGCACGTTGACGAGAACGGAAACAGCGAGCGCGCTGGCGGCAAGAAAAATGCTGGCGCGCACGAGGCCGCCGACGCGGGGGCGCGGCACGTCGGGCGGCAGGTTCTTTCGTCCCGTGATCATCGGCGTGAGCAGATTGTGTCCCTTGGCGATCGCGTAAATCGCGATCGCCAGGACGTGCAGCGCGACGGCCGCCAACAGCAAGTCCCAAAAAATCCAGTGCGCGGCAGTGATCGCGTTGGCGATCCGTGCGGGAACAAGTTCGGTGAGCGGTCCCTGGTCGGCGACATCGTTGGCGACGTAGAGCCCGCTCAGGGTTTCGCCGAACAATAGCCCAAGGAGCAGCAGCACCATCCACGCCCCGGCCGGATTGTGGCCGACTTGACGATCGGGTTCGCGACGGAAGACTTCTTTCAAATGGGTGAGAGCGAGCCGAGGGGAAGCAACAAAGCGGGAGAAGCGCGCCGTGTCGCTGCCAGCGAAGCCCCAAAGCAGCCGAAAAACGACGAGCGTCAAGACCGCGTAGCCGGCCTTGGCGTGCCAATTCATCCAGTCGAGTCGCCAGGTGATGTATGCCGCCAACACCAACGCGGCCGTCAGCCAATGAAACAGCCGGATAGGGGCATCCCAGATCAGAATCTTGCTGCTGGAGTTTCGCAATAAGCTATCGCCGCTTTGCTCCATCGGCTGCCCCGACAATTTTGTCGCAAGCTTTGAAGGTTCGCGCTCGAATACGTCAAGCGCACAGGGCGGGCAATGGCCTACTAAGCCAAAGAATTAGTCATCCAAAGACCTTTTCCGCGGCGAAGCAAACGTACTAACTCATTGAATGCAAGCCGAATCAGCTATGGTGTCCGCCGCCGGGAACGCTGGAGCCTTGCCCATGCTGCGCGTTCGGTTGAAAGCTGATGGACGGTTAGTGGAAATCCTGCCTGACGGCAGTGAAGGTCCGATTTTATTTTCCAACGGCGAGCGGGCGCCGCCCGTTAATGGCGCCCGGCCATCGGCAAATGGCCGCTTCGTCGAGGCCGCCTATGCGCGCAACGTGCGCGGGCAGACCGGTCTGACCCAGACCGCATTCGCGGCGCGGATTGGAGTGCCGGTGGAGACGGTGCGTAATTGGGAACAGGGCAAACGTTCGCCACGCGGACCGGCTCGCGCCTTGCTCAGGGTTCTTGAACGGGCGCCCGAAGCGGCCTTCGCGGTGCTTGGCGCCAAGCCGCCGTAAGCGTTGTGACGCCCGCGGACCCGATATGGCCGATGTAATCACGAAAAAAGCCGGCGTTCCGGCCATCGAGGCTAAAGGCGCCGACATTCCCTTGCTCGGGCTCGGCACTTGGGAGCTGCGCGGCCGCGTTTGCGCGCGCGTGGTCGAGCAGGCGTTGCGCCTCGGTTATCGCCACATCGACACCGCGGAAATGTACGACAACGAGCGCGAGGTTGGCGAGGGCTTGCGCGGGTCCGGCGTCAAGCGCGACGACGTGTTCATAACGACGAAGATCTGGCCGACGCATTTCGCGCCGCGCGAATTCGATCGCGCGGTCCACGAGTGTCTGGCGCGGCTGCGCTTGAGCGAGGTCGATCTTCTGCTGCTGCACTGGCCCAGCACCCGGCTGCCGCTCGCGGAGACGATCGGTGTTCTCGTCAAGGCGAAACGCGATGGGCTGACGCGTCACATCGGCGTCTCCAACTTCAGCGTGGCGCAGCTCGAAGAGGCGGTGAAGGTCAGCAGGGAACCGCTGGTGTGCAATCAGTTTGAATGCAATCCCTTCGTCGACCAGTCGGCGCTGATTAAGGCTTGTCGGCGATTGGGGATGGCTGTCGTCGCCTACAGCCCGATCGCGCGCGGCCGGGTTCGCGACAACGAGGTATTGTCGCGGATCGGCGCCACGCACCACAAGAGCGCCACGCAAGTCAGCCTGCGCTTTTTGGTGCAGCGGCACCTGGTGGTCATCCCGCGCACCAGCAAAGTCGAGCGCTTGTCCGAGAACGCGGCGATTTTCGATTTTTCGCTGAGCGAAGCCGAGATGGCGGCGATTGCGGCGCTGGCGTAAGCGCAATCGCGCCGCTATGATCGTTTTGCCAATATCGCATTGCCTGCTATCGTATTGTCTGCCGGGCGAACGTGTACCTTTGTTGTTATGACAGACATCGATTTCACCAAGCTTCCGGCGTTTCATTCCACCGAAGAAATCCTCGCCCATCCGCGCTTCCCCGTCGCGCGTGACAAATTTGTGAAGGCGATACTTGCCCTCTACGAACACAAGCCCTTGCTCAACCGGCTGCTGCTGGAAGCAAGCCGTACTGTTCTGGGTATCGTGATCATGTGCCTCTACGCGCGTTATGACGAGGCCGATCGTGCGACCTGGCCGACGCTGCGCCTGGTCGCAGACTCCATGGCCGAGCATCGTCTTGCCAGCCCGAGCCGCGTCCACGACCTGATGTCGCGCCTCATCAAAGCCGGCTATCTGCAACAGCACATGGCGCCGCAGGATCGCCGGGTCCGCATCTTGATGCCGACGGCGAAGATGATCGCGCAGGACCAGGATTTTCTGGTGTCGCATTACCTGCCGCTGGACATTCTGTTTCCGGACCCGGGCTACGCGCCGATCATGAACCGCGATCCCGCGTTTCAGTTGAAGCAGCGTCTCGTATCGCGAGACCTGTTCGCGCTTGGCGCGCAGATCCTGGCAGGCAACCCGATCATGATGCTGTTCCAGGGCCGCGACGCCGGCATCATGATCCTTATCAAAATGATCCAGATGGGCGGAGGACAGGGCGGCGCCGAGCCGCTTAAGTTTTCTTATTCCGACCTGAGCGATCGCTTCGGGGTTTCGCGCACCCATGTGCGAAAGCTTCTGACCGAAGCGGAACAGATGAAACTCGTTCGTTTGACCAAGGCAGGCGGCCGGTTTGTCGAGTTGATGCCTCCACTCCTGCAGGCGTTCGACCGTCTCCTCGCCGACGGCATGAGCGGGCACGATCTCTGTTACAACCTGGCGCTCGGCGCGAGATAGTTTGTTCGGCTAGCTCGTCATGGTCGGACTTGTTCCGGCCAGACCACGTCTTTGGTGTTGCCTGCTTCGTAGGCACTGACGCGCTAAGCCAGTTCCAGCAACGCCGGCACACGAAAAGATTTTAATAATACCGGCCGAGTTCCCGATCGTTGGCAAAAATTCCGTTGCTGTTCCATTAACGCCAGCCTAAGGCTTTGGTTGAGGAGCGGGTAACGCGAAGCGTTCCCACGCGGGGCGTGTGGCCTTTCAGCAGAATGCTGTGAAGCCCGAGCAAAGCCCGACTGATCATGCCGCTACGTGACAGCAATTGGCTGCGCTCCAATGAACGATGCTCGCGCCTGACCGAGGGCTTGCAATGTCCACTTCCATAGTCGCCACGAACGCCGACACTGGCGCGAGCTTGCTCCGCGAGGCTGTCGAGTTCGCTTGCCGGGCCGGTCACTCATTTTGTTGTCGGCAACCAACACGGCGCAGCAGAGGGTTTGACCATGACTGACGGCACGGGCGGAGCCGGCGGCGCCAACAGCGGCAGCGGCGGCGCCAGCGGCGGTTCGGGCAATAACGGCGCCGGCGGCGGAGCCGGCGGTAACGCCAGCGCCAGCTACGAGGGCGGCGGTGGTGGCGGCGGCGGCGCGTCGGGTATCACGGCAGGCGGCGCGGGCGGCGCGGGCGGTGCGGGCGGTACCGACGACGGGGGCGGCGGTGGCGGCGGCAACGGAGGCGGCGGCGGCACGTCCGGCAACGGCGCGAGCGGCACGATTTCGGCAAACGTGACGGGCGGCTCTGGAGGCGACGGCGGCAACGGCGTCGGCGGTAGCGGCGGCTTTGGCGGCGACGGCTTTGGCGGCGGCGGAGGCGGCGGGGGCGACGGCGGCTATGGCGCGATCGTTACCGTCGACTCCATAACGAACACGTTCACGGTGACGGGCGGCGCGGGCGGCGCGGGCGGTGCGGGCGGTACCGGCGGCCCCCTGGGCGATGAATTCAGTGGCGATCCGGGCAATAACGGCACCGGCGGCGTCGGCGTTCTACTCACCGGGTCGGTCACGACTTTCACCAATTCGGGGAACGATTACGGGCGGCCACGCCGGGTTCGGCAACAGCGGCGGCGGCGGCACCGGCGGTGCCGGTCTCGTGGCCTCCAGCGTCACCATCACCAATTCCGGTTCGATCACGGGCGGTGCCGCCGGCATCGTGGGGGACAGCTTTGCCGGCGACGGCATCGACGGCTCCACCCTCACGATCAACAACTCCGGCTCGATCACGGGCGGCGCCGCCAACCAGGGCTCGCACGGCGCGGCCATCGCCGGCGCCAACCTCACCATCATCGACAGCGGCAGCATCCAGGGCGGCCAAGGCGGGATCGGCAATACCTACGCCATCGTCTTCACCGGCGGCAGCAACTTTCTCAATCTCAACAACGGCACCGCCGTCACGCTCACCGGCGACATCGCCCTCGACGCCGGCAGCGTTACGTTCGACCAAACCGGCGCCGTGACGCTGGACAACGTCATCACCGGCACCGAATTGGCGGGCAACGGCTCGGTGATCCAGAACGGCACCGGGGAGCTCATCCTCGGCGGCGCCAACACCTATTTCGGCGGCACCACCATCAGTTCCGGCACGCTCGGCGTCAGCAACAATTCGGCGCTCGGCAACGGCTCGCTGGCGATGGCGGCCGGCACGACGCTGCAGGCCGCGGCAAGCTCCTTAGACCTCGCCAACGCCATATCGCTCACCGGCACCGACACGTTCGCCACGTCCAACAACAAGCTCGAGCTCGACGGCGCGATTTCGGAACCGGCGCGATCAGCGATCTCACCGGCGGGACGCTGTTCCTCACCGGCACCAATACCTACTCGGGCGGGACCACGATCGGCGGCGGAGCAATTCTCGAAATTGAGGGCGACAGCGGTCTGGCGCAGCCAGCGGCACCCTGACGCTGGGTTCGTCGACCAATACCGGCACGCTGAGATTCGAGGCGGGAACGACGCTGTCCGAGTCCTGCTCCGTCGTGCTGACCGGCGGCGGCGGCGTGTTCGAAAATGATCCGTGAGCGCAAGCGAGATCGACGGAGTGATTTCCGGCAGCGGCTCGTTGACCGACGTTTCCAACGGCCTGCTGATCCTGACGGGCGCGAATACCTACACGGCGGCACGTCGCTTTTTTTTAACACTCTCCAGGTCGCGAACAATTCGGCGCTCGGCAGCGGCCTGCTCAGCATGGCGACCGTCACGACGCTGCAGGCCGGTGCTGCGACCGTCTCGCTGTCGAACAGCATCGGCCTTACCGGCTTCGACACCATCGACAACAATGGCGACGCGCTGACGCTGTCGGGCGTAGTCTTGGGGGGCGGCTCGCTCACCGAAATCGGCGTCGGCACGCTGACGCTCTCGGGCATCAACACCTATACGGGCGGCACGACCATCGACGACGGCACGCTCCTGATTGACGGCTCGACCGCAAGCTCAGCGGTCACGGTCGACAACGGCGGTACGATCGGCGGCACCGGCACCGCGGGCGCGGTGACGGTCGAAAGCGGCGGCACCTTTGCGCCCGGCGATCCAAGCACGATTCACCGTCGCGGGCCTCACGCTCGAATCCGGTTCGACCTTCGACGAAGAGATCGGCGGCACCGCCCGGGCACCGGCGGCGCGGCGGCTACGATCAAACCGTGGTCGAGAGCGGCGGCGCGATCTCGCTCGGTGGCGCGACGCTCGATGTTTCGCTGGTCGACGGCTTCACGCCGAGCGTCGGCGAAACCTTCACCATCATCAACAACGAGACCGGCAAGCCGGTCAGCGGCACGTTCGACGGCTTGGCGGAGGGCGCGACGCTTCACGCCGACGACGATCTGTTCCAGATCAGCTATGACGGCGGCGCGACCAGACATGACGCTCACCGATGACGGACGGCGCCCTGCTATTGCCGCGGCACGCTCATCCGACGCCCTGCGGCAACAAGCGGGTCGAGAAGCTTCAGATCGGCGACGAGGTGATGACCGCTTCGGGCGTGGCGCGGCCGATCAAATGGATCGGGCGGCGAAGCTATGGCGGCCGCTTCGTCATGGGGCGGAAGGACATTCTGCCGATCTGCATCAAGGCCGGCGCGCTCGACGACAACGTGCCGAGGCGCGACCTCTGGATCTCGCCGCAATCACGCCATGTACTTCGAGGACGCATGCGACGGCGTGCTGATCGAGGCCAAAGACCTCGTCAACGGCGTCTCGATCGTGCAGGCCGAGCGCGTCGAGCAAGGTCGAATACTTCCACATCGAGCTCGACACCCACGACGTGATCATCGCCGAGGGTGCGCTGGCGGAGAGCTTCATCGACGACGACAGCCGCTTCATGTTCCACAACGCGCATGAATACCGCGCGCTCTATCCGGCGGCGGCGCCACTGCTCGCGCGATACTGCGCGCCGCGGCTCGATGAAGGCTACGAGCTTGAGGCGGTCAGGCAGCGGCTCGCCGCGCGCGCCGGACTGGAGTCGACGCGATCGCGCTGCGGGCGGTGCGCTGCGCGGCTCTGTCGATCGGGTCACGCCGCATGTCATCGAAGGTTGGGCGCAGAACGCGGAACATCCCGAAGCGCCGGTCTGTCTCGACATTTACGCCGGCGGCCGATTGATCGGCCAGGTTCTCGCCAATCGCTATCGCGAGGACCTTGAGCAGGCCGGTCTTGGCAGCGGCCGCCACGCTTTTAGGTTCACGCTGCCGCCCGGGCTTCGTGTTGCGCCCGACGCGATCGAAGTGCGCCGTTCGCTTGACGGAGCGGTGCTTGCACATCAGGCATCGCGGCAGGCTCGCGTAGCCTGACTGCGTCTCACACCGTCACACTCTCTCGGGCTGACGGCCTCAAAACTCGACGTCGAGCTCTTCCAGTTCGTCCGGCTCGACTTTGGCTGCCGCGATCCATTCCTGCATCAGCGGTAGCGCCATAATGGTGCGGCAGTATTGCGCTGATGCCGGATCGAGCGCGACGTCGTAGGTGACAAAGCGCCCACAAACCGGCGCGTACATGGCGTCAGCGGCGCAGGGCTTGGCGCCGAACAGGTATGGCCCTTTATATTTCTCGATGCACTCGCGCCAGATCGCGGTGATGCGCTCGATGTCGCCGCGCGCGCCAGCCCAGGATTTGAAGGCGGGAAAATGCGCCTTGAGGTTCATCGGCAGCGCCGAGCGCAGATTGGCGAAACCTGAATGCATCTCACCGCAGATTGCGCGGCAATGGGCGCGCTGCGCCTGATCGGCCGGCAGCAGGCCCGCTTCGGGCTGGATCTCGTTCAGATATTCTACGATCGCCAGCGTGTCCCAGACCTTCAGCCCGTCGTGAATCAGGCAGGGGACCAGGAAAGACGGTGACAGCAACAGCAATTCCGCACGCGTCGAGGGGTCGTCGGTGCCGACATGCTGTTCGTCGAAAGCGAGGCCTGACATTTTGCACAGCAACCAGCCGCGCAGCGACCAAGAGCCATAATTCTTGCTGGCAATCGTGAGAATGGCGTTAGACATTGAGCGCTCGTGGTGCCGGGAAGATTCTGTTTATCAATCGGTTACGGCTAATCTCAGGGATTCGGCGATGCGTGCTTCCTGCATCCGATTCCCGCGTTCCGCTCCCTCTGCGCAGGATGTTCACAATTTTGTCGCAGCGCAACAAGAAATGCACTAGTTTCCCCGCGATTGGGGGGTCGCAGGTGTGCTGTCGTCAGACGGCTTACGGCGCCCGTGGGTAACGGATGCTGTATCTCGCCTATCAAACCCACACCGACATTATAACGCCGATGAAAGCGTGGGCGACCATGGCGCTTGCCGCCGGCCGTCAGCCGCTCGTCGCCGAAAATTCCGCCATCCGCAATCTGACCGCGGCGTACGAACTGGTCTCGCGGATGGGACTTACCCATACCCGCCCACCCTTCGCCATTCGCTCCGTTAACGTCGGCAATCGCGAGGTCGAAGTGCGCGAGGAGGCTGCGCACAAGACGCCGTTCGGCACGCTGCTTCACTTCAAGAAAGATGTCGCGGTGACGCAGCCGCGTGTGCTGCTGGTGGCGCCGCTGTCCGGCCATTTCGCCACGCTGTTGCGGGCGACCGTGCGCACCATGCTCCCGGAGCACGACGTTTTCATCACCGACTGGCACAATGCGCGCGACGTGCCGTTGATCGCGGGCCGCTTCGGCGTCGACGAGTACGTCGACCATCTGATCAAATTTCTTGAAGTGATGGGGCCTGGCGCCCACGTGCTCGCGGTCTGCCAGCCTTGCGTCGCCGTGCTCTCCGCCGTCGCGGTGATGGCGCAGCAGAGTAATCCGGCGCAGCCGCGTTCGATGACGCTGATGGCCGGTCCGATCGATTGCCGCGTCAATCCGACCAAAGTCAACGATCTCGCCAACAAGCGCGACATGGCCTGGTTCGAGCGGATGCTGACCGCCTCGGTGCCGATCCGTTATCCCGGCGCATTTCGCCGCGTCTATCCGGGCTTCGTTCAGCTCACGGCATTCCTGAGCATGAACATCGAGCGGCACGTGAAAGCGCACAAGGAGCTTTACGAGCATCTCGCCAATGGTGAAACCGAGAAGGCGGCGACCACCAAAGCCTTCTACGACGAATATTTCGCCGTGCTCGATCTCACCGCCGAGTTTTATCTGGAGACGGTACGATTGATCTTCCAGGAATACGCGCTGCCGCTCGGCAAGCTCGAATGGCACGGCAATCGCATCGATACGAGCGCGATCCGGCGCACCATGTTGCTGACAGTCGAAGGCGAGCGCGACGACATCTGCGCTGTCGGTCAAACCGTCGCCGCGCACGATCTGTGCAACAAGCTCCGCCCATATCTCAAGCGCCACCACATGCAGGCCGGCGTCGGCCATTACGGCGTGTTCTCCGGCAAACGCTGGGAGAACCAGGTTTATCCGATCGTCAAGAACGTGATCCTGTCGAGCGATTGAGCGAGACGCCCAAGCCGCTTTTGACCGCGTCGGCACATTCAAACAAGCTTCTGATTTCGCGGGACGATGCCGATCGCATCGGGGAGGCGCCGGAAGCATTTTGTTCGCTTGCGGGATCAGTGAGTGAGCGCGCCGCTGGTATAATATTGCCTAATTGGAACTTTTTACTTTGCCGTCAACGAACAAATGCGTGACGTCGTAAATCGTTAATGGCGAATTAATGTCGGTCGCGGCTGTCAGCGTGATACGAATACCGACCCGACGCCGGCCGCGGTGCCGATGGGACCGACGGTTCCGGGCCGGGCAAAAACAAAAGTGAGAAACTGGCGGAGCTGTACTGGCTCGGACGATGGCTGCGCCATAGCGGCCGCGTCGCCGAGGGAGAAGTGGATGGCAAGCTCGGACACGCAATCGAAGCAAACTGTCTTCTGCGATCGTCGGCCGCGGCACGCCGGTGTGGGGGTCTGACAAATTTCCCATTTTGGCCGTCCAAAAAAGGGCGGAGATCAGCTAGCGGACAACGGACGAACGAACACATGCGAAAGCCGCGTGAGGAGATGGAGGGCGCTCGATGACGATCCTCAACAACGGTCAGCCGGTCACAAACGAGACTGAGCTCAATCAAGCCATAGAGGCTGCCGATACCGCGGCGCCGGGCAGCTACGAGATCGAGATTGGCGGGCAAATCAATCTGACGCCGACGACGGCGCTGGAGGCGATCAACCTGCCCGCGAACGTTTCATTGACCATAACGGGCACGACATCCGGCGGCGGCGGTCCGGCAATGCAGACCATCGATGGCGGAAACGACCAGCGCGGCTTCTTTGTTTATTCCGGCGGGGCGGTGTCGATCGAGTTCCTCACGCTGCAGAACATGAAGGCGGTCGGCGGTGCTGGCGGCGCGGCGGAAACGGGCGGCGCCGGCGGGGGTGGCGGTGCCGGGCTCGGCGGGGGCCTGTTTGTCGCCGGTGCCACGACGGCCGGCGGGGCCGGGACGGTGACACACGATCCTGACCAGGCGGTCGTTCCGGTTGTCGCGCTGAACGAGGTGATCTTCAGCCACGACGCGGCGGCCGGCGGCGCCGGCGGCGGTACTGCATTCGACGAGGGTTTCCTGGGCGGCGGCGGCGGCCTGGGCGGGGCTGGCGGAAGCGGCGGTGTCGGCGGCACCGGCGGCGGCGGTGGTGGCGGCATTGGGGGCGCGGGCGGTGACGGCAGCGCGCAAGGTCAACCCGGAATCGTTGCTGGCGGCATTGGTGGCGGCGGCGGCAGCGGCGGAGGTTCCGGCGCCGAGGGGGGTGGCCCGTCGGGGGGCGGTGGCGGGGGCGGTCGTACCGGCGGCGGCGGCGGAATTGGCGGCGGCAAAGCTACAGGCCCGTCTCCGACCGTCAGCACGGGCGGCAGCGGCGGTTTTGGCGGCGGTGGTGGCGGCGGTTCACGCGGTGGCGGCGGTGGTTTCGGCGGCGGTGGCGGTGGCGGTACGAGCGGTTCAGGCGGCGGCGCCGGCGGTTTTGGTGGTGGCGGCGGTGGTGGCGGCGACGGCGGTGCCGCCGGTTTTGGCGGCGGCGCTGGCGGCGAGTTTGACGGCGGCGGCGGGCTCGGCGCCGGCGGCGATATTTTCGTCCAGCAAGGCGCGACGCTGATCATCGAGGACGGCACGGTGGGAGCCGGCACTGTACAGGGTAGCCAAGCCTATGGCGGCGGCATTTTCATCGAAGGCAATCAGGCGATCACATTTTCCCCAGGGGGGACCGAGACCGTCTCCGGCGTGATCGCCGACATGACCGGCTCCAACGATCCGAGCCACGAGACTGGCGCCGGATCGGTGAAGATGATCGGGCCTGGCACGCTCGTCCTCAGCGGTGACAACACCTATACCGGCACGACCGATGTCGAGAACGGCACGGTGCTGATTGACGGCTTCAACGGCAACTCCGCGGTCACGGTCAGCAACGGCGGCACGCTTGGCGGCACCGGCACCGCGGGCGTTGTCACTGTCGAAAGCGGCGGCACGTTCGCGCCTGGCGATCCGAGCATGTTCACGGTCGCTAGCCTCACGCTCAATTCCGGCGCGGCATTCGACGAACAGATCGGCGGCACCGCGCCCGGCACCGGCGGTGCCGGCGGCTATGACCAGACCGTAGTCGAAAGCGGCGGCACGATCTCGCTCGGCGACGCCACGTTGAACGTTTCGCTGGTCAACAGCTTCACGCCGAGCATGGGCGATAGCTTCACCATCATCAACAACGAGACCGGCAGTCCGGTCTCCGGCACGTTTGCCGGCTTGGCGCAGGACGCGACCTTCAATGTCGACGGCGATCTTTTTCAGATCAGCTATGACGGCGGCGGTGGCCAGGACGTGACGCTGACGGATGAGGGCACGGCTCCCTGCTACTGCCCCGGCACGCTGATCCGCACGGCGTGCGGCAACAAACGGGTCGAGAAGCTTCAGATCGGCGACGAGGTAATGACCGCGTCAGGCATCGCACGGCTCGTCAAATGGATCGGACGGCGAAGCTATCTCGGGCGCTTCGTAATGGGCCGTAAAGACATTCTGCCGGTTTGTATCAAGGCCGGCGCGCTCGATGACAATGTGCCCAAGCGCGATCTCTGGATCTCGCCGAACCACGCCATGTATTTCGAAGACACAAACGTTGGCGGCGTGCTGATCGAGGCGAAAGACCTCGTCAACGGCGCCTCGATTATGCAAGCGGAGAGCGTTGAGCAGATCGAATACTTTCACATCGAGCTTGAGACGCACGACGTGATCGTTGCCGAGGGCGCGCTGGCGGAAAGCTATATCGACGACGACAATCGGTTGTTGTTCCAGAACGCTCGCGAGTACCGGATGCTCTATCCGGCGGTGGCAACGTCAACGATCGCGCGCTATTGCGCGCCGCGGCTTGACGAGGGCTACGTGGTCGAGGCGATAAGACAGCGGATCGCCGCGCGCGCTGGACTTGAGTCCGGCGATGACGTGTCTCGCGCCGGCGAGGTGCGCGGTAATGTCGATCTGGTCAGTCCGCACCTGATCGAAGGCTGGGCGCAGAACGTCGAGCATCCCGAAGCGCCGGTTTGTTTGGACATCTTTGCCGGCGGACGGCTTATTGGACAAGTTCTGGCCAATCGCTATCGCGACGACCTCGAGCGGGCGGGGATGGGGAGCGGCCATCACAGTTTCGTGTTCATACCACGCGACGGTGTTGCCTTTGCTACAGATGCGGTGGAGGTCAGGCGCTCGCTCGATGGTGTCGCGCTCGAAATGACGATCGACCCTTGGCGCACGCTGCGGCAAACTACGTCCCGAGGCCACGAACGGGTGAGCGCAGTGGCTTAGCGACGCCTCGACGTTCGCCGCACTGAGCGAACGGAAGCGGATATCTGTTGTCGGCGTTGCGGTGACCCGCGAGGGTCGAAAGAGTTGGGTGGGAAAGTTGTCAGTGGCGGAAACTGCGGCTTCCGATCTCGGCAACGATGGCGCGGAAGTGCTGGCCACGCTGCGCGACCAAGGCGCCGCACGCTTACGCGCAAACGCGTTTGTCGAAGCCATCGAACTACTCGCCCGCGCCGTCTCGCTCGAGCCGAACGATCCGCAGACGCAACTCAATCTCGGCGTCGCCTTGCAAGGCGCCGGTCGTCACGCCGATGCCGTGAGGGTCCTCGCGTCCGTGCAAAGGCTGCTGCCGGACGATCCAACAGCGTTCCTGCATGCCGCATCGTCGCTGCTCGCTCTCGGAGACGCGGCCGGTGCGCTACGTGCCGCAAGCGATGCGTGCTACCGCGACCCGCGGCTGTCGCAAGCTCATTATATGTACGGGCAGGCCTGGCTGGCTCAGAACGATCCCGCGAAAGCCGAGCGTGCTTTTGCCGAAGCGCTTCGGCTCACGCCGGGATGGACCGATGCCTGGGTCAGCTACGGTGTCGCCCGATACAACCAGGGCGCCACCGAAGACGCCAAGGTTGCGATGCGTCAGGCGCTCAAGTTCGCGCCGAACCATTCGACGGCGTCATCAAATCTCGCCGCCTTTATGCGGATCAGCGGCGAATCCGAAGCCGCCGAACAGTTGTTGCGCGAAACTATCGTCCGGGATCCAAACAACATCGGAGCGCGGCTTAACCTGGCGGCGGATTTTTTGCAGGATGAGCGCGCCGGCGACGCGCTGGCGGTGCTCGGTGATGCACCACCGCCGGCCGGCAATCTGCGGGCGGTACGCCACTGGTATCTGCAGAAGTCGCTGGCGCTCCTCCAGCTCGGCAGCGCCGCGGAAGCAAAAGCCACGCTCGATGCTCTCGCCACGCTCGGCCCGATCCCGGCCAGTCTCGCGCCGCTGTGGCACTGGCGGCAGGTGCTGTTGGCGCGGGCCGCAAATGACGTCGCGCGCGCCCGTGCCGCGGCCGAGCAGATGGAAGCCTCGCTTGAAACGATGGGCCCGGAAGCCGTGCTCGAACACCGCATCATGGGGCATTACGATCTTGCGAAGTTCTGGTCGGGGCAAAATGCACACACGCGCGCGTTCGCGCAATGGCAGGCGGGCCACGAGCTGCTCAAAAGGAGCCAGCCGTTTTCGCGCAACGAGTATCGCGCCTTCGTCGACGCCAATATCGCAGCGTTCGATAACGATCGCTTCGTTGCCGGTCCGCGGGCGCAGAACGCGGACCCCGCGCCGGTCTTCATCGTCGGCATGCCGCGATCGGGCACGACGTTGTGCGAGCAAATCCTCGCCGCGCACGCGCAGGCTCACGGAGCCGGTGAGAGGAACGCGCTTCCAACCGCGTTTCACGCGCTGGGTGGTGGAGGAGATAAGGCCGAACTCTGTCCGCCGCATTGCCGCGCTTGGCGCGGATGCGCTCGGCGCGGCGGCATCGCGATATCTCGCCGAGCTTCATGCGCTTGCCCCGGACAAGGCGCGCATCGTCGACAAGCTGCCCGGCAACTTCAACTATCTCGGCCTTGTCGGGCTGATGCTGCCGGGTGCGAAGATCATTTACTGTGCGCGCGATCCGCGCGACATCGGTTTGTCGATTTTCACCTTCCGCTTCCACGGTGCGCACGGCTACGCCAACAATCTCGCCGACCTCGGCTGGTATATCGGCGAACACGATCGGCTGATGGCGCACTGGAAGGCGGCGCTGCCGAACCCGATCCTCACCGTGAATTTGTCGGACTGGGTCGAGGATTTCGACGGCACGCTCGCGCGCGTTCTGGCGCATGTCGATCTGCCGCCCGATCCCAACTGCGCGCGCTTCTACGAAGGCGACAGCCGCGTGCGCACGGTCAGCTACGCGCAGGTGCGCCAGCCGGTGAACGCGCGCGGCATCGGTCGCTGGAAAGCGTATGCAAAGGAACTCGCGCCGCTGATCGGCGAGCTCGAAAAGGCGAGACTGATCGCGCCGGACCAGACCGCGATCCCCGACCGGTCGGTTTCCATTCGCGGCGAGGCTCAGAGCGCGCCGGCGTTGAGCTTGTGGAAGCCGTCGGAGCCTGCCGTCGCGCTCGGTCTGGCGGTCGAGTTTTTGATGAAGGAGCCGGTGTTCGCCAAGTTGCCGTTCGGCGACTGGTCGCGAGTGCTGATCGGGCAGATCAATCGCGGTCACTTTTGTTTTGTTGTCGACGCACAGCAGCGCGTTCGGGGCTTTCTCGGTTGGGCGTTCACGCATGAGCGCCTGGCGGAGCAATGGGTCGAAAGCCGCGCGACGCTTTCCGAGCAAGATTGCCGGGAAGGCGATTGCGTCATTATCAACGCCTGGGCCGCAGCTTCGACTGACGCGCATCGGCTGCTGATCGATAAAGGGCTCAAGCTGTTCGGCCACAAGCTCCGCATCTACGCCAGGCGATACAACACCCGCGGTCGGCCCCGGCCGCTGCGGATCGGCGGCCACGAGGCGGCAGATAAATTTGCGGCGATCATGCGAGCGGTCGCCAACAATCAGGATGAGAACGCGAGGCGCCGTCAAGACTCATAGGAAATCAAACAGACGGGTGAGCAGTCATGGGCAACGTCTACACGGTCACCACGACATCGGATAATTCGGATTCCGGTCTCACGCTGAGCGAGGCGATCAATGACGCCAACGCCAATCCCGGCTCGATCGTCGAGTGGCGCTGCCACACCGGAGAGTCGCGCGCGTTGCTGCTTAGAGCGAGCGCACCGTCTTCGCATCCCCCGCATTGAGCGCGCACACGCGTGCTAGTAAGCTTTAGCTGCTCGGCTTCGCAAGCGAGCATCCGGGAGAGCGATGATGGTCACAAGCGTCAAGCAGATGATGGAAGCGGCGAACGCCGCGGTGCCGAAGATCACGCCGGCGCAAGCGCGTGAGATGATGGCGAAGGGCGACACGCTCGTGGTCGACGTGCGCGACGGGCCCGAGGTGCAGGCGAGCGGGAAGGTGGCAGGCGCAGTCCACGTTTCCCGCGGCATGCTGGAGTTCCGTGCCGATCCGGATTTGCCCTCGCACGACAAGAATTTCAGCAAGGACAAGACTGTCATCCTCTACTGCGGCTCCGGCGGCCGCGCCGCGCTCGCCGGCAAGATGCTCAAGGATTTGGGCTACGAGAAGGTCTACAATCTCGGCGGATTCAAGGATTGGGCTGATTCAGGTGGCGCGGTCGAGAAGCGTAGATGCGCGCTTCGCCGAGCTCGGCAGAACGTCTTCGTTCGGTAAAAATTTCCAGCGGCAGCCATCTCGCGCCATGGAATCTCGGGGTGGCGCTCCTTGAGCTCAACGGATAAGCGGCGCGAAGCCTCGGGAATGATTTCCAGACAGCGAATCACGGCATAAAGCTGCTTAGATTGTCGCGCTGGTGTTGAAGCCACGACCCGGTGCTGTCGCGGGCACTCGGATAGTGATCAGGCATTTCGCGAGCGTGCGTCGTCAGAATCGAAGGCTACACGGCATCGCGCGTTGTCGGCGCACGCAAGTACGGCTTGACGCAGCGCGATCGATAGTCGTCGGCATGGTAAACAGCCGGCGACATATCCTTATCGCGGAAACGTAATCGTAAGACCGGTGTCATCGCTGACCGGCTGATGCCATCGAAGTATTCGAGATCACTCCGTCGTCGTTAACCGCGCCGAGCCGAGTACCTCCGTGCGCAATGCCGCCGCCGCAAGGCGTTCTCAGTAAAACGGCAAAGGGATGGACGCGTTTCGAATGAAGTCGTTCGCGCAACATATGGACAAGGTCAAAAGGGCGAGGCTCAAGAACGTATACGTCCAGGGGCAAGCTGCGGAATCTGCCGATGAACGTTTCCAGTGAAACGTCGTCATCGTAGCCAAATTCGTTCTTTCCGAAGCTATAACCGACGAACATCACGAATGCCGGATCGAAGCGCAGCATGACTTGCAGCTTCCTATGGAGCCGTTCATCAGCAAAGGACTCAGGAGCGCAGAGCACGAGGTCTTGGTGCGGTATCTCAACTTGTTCCGACCCACGTCTTCTTGCCGCAATCCGCATGATGTTAGGCGCTCAGCCGGTCCCTCCGTAGCCTCGCTGGAATCGAACCCCCATGTCGACGTTACCAGCAACGTCGGTGGCGAACCGTCCGCATTGTGATCGGTCGCCGCAGTCGTCCTTTTAAGGTTAAAGTTCGATCTATCTAGGCTCGAAGGCGCCTGCACGCGCGGAACCACGCGTGGTAGCCTCCTGGTCGCCAATGTTTGACACAAATTCGTGCCGCGCGAAGCAACGCGACGTCTTGACTCTAGCCCAATAGTCCGCATTGGCATGAAAGCTGGCCTGCCGCTTTAAGCCATACCGGAACGCTCGTGGCTTAGCCGCGCACCGTACCTTGTCATTCGCAGGGAAACTCGCGCGTTCCCGGTCTTGGCTCTCGACCCGGGTAAGTAGTGTTATACGCTTCCGCGGCCCGATTAATGCGGTCAGTCGCCCAGGGATCCCTTGCGGCGCGGGCTTAGCAGGAAACGAACCCAAACGTACGTAATCCACTGCAGCCCGGCGCATTAGCGCTGGAGCGAGCGGCACTACTGGTGCCGATGAACCCGCGCCAAGCACGTAAAGCCCGGGTTGTCTCCGAAGGCGCAAGAGCAGCAGCGCAAGGTTTTGAGTGACAAACATGGTCTGCCGGTGAAGGTGTCCCATCAATTGGGAACAAACGGATCGCGCGGCAAGCCAGCTTTTCGGTGCACAGCGCACTTTTTGGCACGATACGAATCGCTCACCGCATCGCGGCTGCGATATTGCCGCCGTCTACGGTGGTGACATCGGCCGTGGTTTTCAGCGCCAGCGCCTGATGCAGAAACGCCTGCGCCACGTCGTCCGCCGTCACTTCGCGGCCGAGCAGATTGCCGCTCATATAGTCTTTCTCGCTTAAGCCGCGCGCCTTGGAGCGCGACGCGATCATATCCTTTGGTGAGCAGCCCGGAGCGGATGCGGTCGGCATTGACGGCGTTGGCGCGGATGCCGTCTGCGCCGTAATCGAGCGCGTATTGGCGCATCAGTGCCAGCAGCGCCGCCTTCGGGATGCCGTAAGGGCCGAAATTCGGTCCGGGATTGACCGCCTGTTTGGAGACGTTGAAGAGGAGACAACCGCCGGTCTTCTGCGCCAGCATGATTTTGATCGCCGCCTGCGCGGCGCGCTGCTGGCCGTAAAAATTCAGCTCAAAGCTTTTGCGCAAAATCTCTTCGTCGACCTCGCCGATGCGGCCCTGCCAGGCCGCGCCGGCATTGGCGACCAGGATATCGACGCCGCCGAAATCCGCGCTACCGCATCGAAGGCCGCGCTGCACGGAAGCCGCGTCGGTCACGTCGCATTGCACCGCCAGTGCGGTCGGACCGATCGCCTCGGCCTTCTCGCGCGCGGCGGCGAGATTGACGTCGAGCAGGGCGACTTCCGCGCCAGCCGCGGCGAACGCCTTCGCGGTTGCGGCGCCGATGGCGCCGGCGGCGCCGGTGACGACGGCAACCTGTCCGGCCAGCGGCGGCTCCTTGCGCGCGCCGAGCTTGGCTTGCTCGAGCGGCCAATATTCGACGTCAAACATGTCGGCCTCCGAGATCGAACTCGAAGCGGCCGATGCTTTCCGCGCCGGTGACGACAGCGATCCACTCCTCGGCGATGTCGGCGGCGATGACCGCGTCGCGCTTCGAGCGGCCCAATCCAAACAGACCGAGCCCCGGCATCAGGACCACGCGGGGCAGGGGATCGAGCTGGTGCTTGATCCCGCCGACGCGGTCGTTGTGATGCGAAAAATATTTGCGGTAGCGCTCGGCAAAATCGCCTGCTGCGTGGCGCGCTGCCGCGGCGAAGTCATCAAGCTTGCCGGGCTGCGGCGCCGGCAAAACCAGCGGCCAATTCTTGGTACGGATGGTGTGATCCGGCGTCACCACGCCCGCCTGGCTCAAGCGCGGCAAATCGTCGGCGTTGACGAATGTCAGAACGTTGTTGCTGCCGCGAAACTCCAACACCAGCCTTCGCCAGGCGCCTTCGATTTTTTCGTCGCTTTCACTGCACGCGCCGCGCACGATCGGCGCGACTTCGGCGAGCGAAGCGACCTCGCGCCGTGCGGTAACGGCAACGGACTTGCCGTGTCGGGCAATAAAATCCTCCGCCAGCGACACCATCTCGATCATGCGCTCATAGGCTTCGCGCGCAGTTTCGCCGAAGGTGACGATGCCGTGCTTGCTGAGAATGAGCCCGTCGCTCGGTTTGTTTCGCTCGAAAACCTCGATCGCGGTCTTGGCCAGGCCAAAACCGGGCATCAGGTAAGGCACGAACGCCAGCCGGCCGCGAAACACTTCCGCGCATTTTTCTTCGCCGCGCGGCTGATCGATCACGCTGAGCACTGCCGTCGCATGGGTGTGGTCGATGAATTTGTGCGGCAGAAACGCGTGCAACATGATCTCGACGGACGGATTTGGCGCCGCCGGATCGATCAGGTTGGCGCGCTCAATGGCCACCAGATCTTCGTCGGCGATGGCGTCGAGCGCGCGCAGTTGGCGCAGCGGCGCGAGCCGCACCGCCGGCAGCCCTTCCGGTTCGGTGGTTGCCATGTCGGCGCCGGATGCTTTCACCCGCAAAACCTCAACATTTTCACCGAGCAGGTCGCGGGCGCGGGTCTTCAGCGAGGTGTTGCCGCCGCCGTGGAGGACGAGCTTTGGATCGCGGCCAAGCAGCCGCGTCGTGTAGACGCGAAGCGCCAGGTCGCGCTCGACGCCCGCCTTGACGCCGTGGGCGACCATGGACTCGGCGTCACGGTCGACCCACGCGCTTTTCATGGCGTGTCGACGGTTAAATCAACCGCCGGCGAAGCGCCGGGACCACCAGCCGCTGCGGCGCGGCTTGTCGGTGCTTTCGCTTTCGCCGACTTCGGTGATCACCGGTTGCGGAGGCGGCGACGATGGCGGCGCCGGCATGGGCTGCGGTGCGTCCGCGTTCACGATCGGTGCCGGCTCGCGAACCGTCGAGCGCCGGCGCGGCGGCTCCGGTTGGCTTACCGGCGCCGAAGGCGTTGACTCAACGATGGCCGGCTCGCTGGAATGGTGCCGCTGCGGCGAACGGCGGCGCAGCATCAAGGTCGGCGACGGCTTCTCTCAGTTCCGCTTCGGTCGGCGGCGCCCCCGTCAGCTCTTGCGGCGGCGTCGGCGACTCATGGGAATCGTAAGTATCGTAGCCCTCCGCCAGAGGCGCAGCTTCGCCGATTCGTTCCGGACGGTTGCGGCGTCCGCCGCGACGGCCCCGGCGCCGCCGCCGCCGCTCGCCGTCGCGCTGCGGCTCGTTGCGGTTGATCGAGCCGTTTTCACCGGCAGCCTCTTCGTCAAGTTCGTCCGACGACAATTCACCAGGTTCGTCTGTGGCCGGATCGCCGGCAGCGTCAGCCATCTCTTCGGGATGATGCGGCTGGACCTGCGCACCCCCGCCATTGCGTCCGCGCCGTCGCCGCCGTCGCCGGCGGCGTACGCCGCCTTCCGCGTGCTCGGCGGAAACTTCCGCCGCAGATCCCTCAGCCTCGGCCTCGACCTCGGTGTCGGACTCTTCTTCTTCCAGCACCGCCGCGTCTTCAAGATCGTCGTCCTCCTCGAGCGGGGCGGCGATTGCTTCATTCCGTTCGGCGAGCGCTTTGGCAGCTTCCAGCGTGTGGACCTGCTCACCGCGATCGATGGCGAAAGCCTGCGGCGCAGCGATGGTCGCGTCCGCGCTGATCGTAATGGTGATGGCGAACCGCTCCTCCAGCGCCCGCAAGTGCGCGCGTTTCTGGTTGAGCACATAAAGCGCGACGTCCGGGCGGGTGCGCGCGATCAGATTGTGGGTCGCGCCCTTCATCAGTTGCTCTTCCAGCGCCCGCAGCACCTGCAGCGCCAGTGACGAAACCGAGCGCACGTGGCCGCTGCCGCCGCAGTACGGACACTTCTCTGTCGAGCTTTCGAGCACGCTGGCGCGAATGCGCTGGCGCGACATTTCCAGGAGGCCGAAGTGCGAGATGCGGCCGACCTGGATGCGGGCGCGATCCTGCTTGAGGCATTCCTTCAGCCGGCGCTCGACCGAGCGGTTGTTGCGCTTCTCGTCCATATCGATGAAGTCGATGACGATCAGCCCGGCGAGATCGCGCAATCTGAGCTGGCGCGCGATCTCGTCGGCCGCTTCCAGATTGGTCTTGAGTGCGGTGTCTTCGATATGATGCTCGCGCGTGGCACGGCCGGAATTGACGTCGATCGCGACCAGCGCCTCGGCCTGGTTGAGCACGATGTAACCGCCGGAGCGCAGCTGCACCACCGGCGAGAACATG
The DNA here is from genome assembly GCA_963831165.1 of uncultured Alphaproteobacteria bacterium. Lineage (GTDB taxonomy): Bacteria > Pseudomonadota > Alphaproteobacteria > Rhizobiales > Xanthobacteraceae > BOG-931. Next base: position 1,809,962 of record CAWHPC010000017.1, on the reverse strand, counting down.
CCGTCGAGCTGGTTCTCAACCCCGAAGCGCGAGAGTAGCGGTTGGGTGTCGGAATAGGGCTTCACGTTCTTCGCATGACTCGGCATGAGCATGCGCATGAAGTCTTTGGCCTCGTTATAGGCCTCCGGCCCGGCGACGATCACCTCATCGATTTCCTTGGAGTACAGGTCGCGGATCGAGCGTTTGACCAGCGAACCCTCCTCGTAAACGAGCTTCGGCGCCGTCGATTTCAGCGTCAGGTCGCGCACGGTTTCCCAGAGCCGCAGCAGATATTCGAAATCGCGCTTGATCTCGGTCTTGGTGCGGCTGGCGCCGGCGGTGCGCACGATCACGCCCATGCCTTCCGGAACTTCAAGCTCCTGCGCGATCTCCTTGAGCCTGGAACGATCTTCGCCGCTGGTGATTTTGCGGCTGATGCCGCCGCCGCGCGCGGTATTGGGCATCAGCACCGAATAGCGGCCGGCGAGCGACAGGTAGGTCGTCAGCGCCGCGCCTTTGGTGCCGCGCTCCTCCTTGACCACTTGCACCAGCATGACCTGCCGGCGCTTGATGACTTCCTGGATTTTGTACTGGCGGCGATAGCGCGGGGCGCGATCGGGGACCTCTTCGAGCGCATCAGCGCCGCCGACGGATTCCACGATCTCCTCGGCGGCTTCGTCGTCTTCGCCGTTCTCGCCGCCGTTGTGACGCTCGGAAACTTCCTGAACGTTGTCCGCGTCGGCGGCGTCAGCCGCCATTGGCTCGACGCTCTCAGTGGCGGGTTCGCCGGCCGTCTCGACCGGAGACGGCGTGTCGTGGGCCTCGGCGTCGTCGCCGTGCGGCGGCAAACTTTCTGAAGCGACAGCGGCCTCGGTTTCGGCAGGCGAGGGGGCCTCGGCGTGATCTGCGGAGTGTTCGGCAGCGAGCTTTTGCTCGTGCTCTGCCTCGCCGACCGACTCGGTAACGGTTGGGCCTTCGGTGTCCTCGGCTTCGACCGCGGTTTCATCTTCGATCGCGGTTTCGTCGCCCGGCTGCGTATCGGCGTGTTCGTGCGCCTCGGCCGCCTCGCCGTGCACGACCTCATCCCCGCGCCGCGCTCTAGAAGGCCGGACGTTGCCACGATGGCGGCGCGACCGCCGATCGGCCTCGTCTTCGGCTGCGCGCTGGGCGCGGCCCTCTTCGTCGATCAGGGCCTGCCGGTCAGCGACTGGGATTTGATAGTAGTCGGGATGGATTTCGCTGAATGCGAGGAAGCCGTGGCGGTTGCCGCCGTAGTCGACGAAAGCGGCCTGCAGCGACGGCTCAACGCGCGTCACTTTCGCCAGATAGATATTGCCTCTGAGTTGTTTACGCTGCGCGGACTCGAAGTCGAATTCCTCGACGCGGTTGCCGCGCAAAACGACTACCCGGGTCTCTTCCGGATGGGTCGCGTCGATGAGCATTTTGTTGGCCATTGCAAATCTCGTGAAGGCGCTCGTGCCGGACGCTCCGCGCCGCAGCGGCGACGGAGGACGGTGAACTGCCTGTTAGTCGGTGAAGGAAAAGGATCGGAAATCCCGAACGCGCTGAACGGAACTCGGTTCGCCGGCTGCGTAGCGCCCTTTGAACGCTGCCGCACCGATGTGATCGAACCTGTTGCGCCTCGAACATGAATTCCAAACCGTGATGGACGGCGGCGCCTTAAGCCGCCGCGTTACTCCAGTGCTTACGGCATCGGCGACACCGCATCGGCAGCGTATGTCGTGCCGGCGCGGCGCCGCGCGGTAAGTTCCGGTCGCCCTGCTCCTTTAAGGTATCCGCTCGCCTATTCGTCCATCTGCATCAGCCCAGCGCGCTATTTGCGCCGGATCGGATCGAAAAGCGGCGTCCGCCCAGCTTCCGCTAGTTCGGAAGCGATCGCGGCGGACATGCCGGATACCCTGACGGGACACAACCGGAACACTTGACCGTCGGCAACCTCTTCTTAAGGCCGCGGCTACGGAATTGGCAAGCCGCATGTGACATTTACCCAAAGCGGCGAGGTTTACGGGTTCGGCTCGCCGCTTGTCCGCGTGGCTCCAATCTAGGTACTTAAGTTTCGATTAACCACGCCTGCCTAATGCAGTAAGAGGGGCGCGGAGGGCTTAAAACCGATGGCTGTCCGAGCGGCGCGCTGGGCTTTCTTCGGTCTGATCTTCGCGACGGCCGCCTTTGCCGGGGAACGGGCTATGGCCCCCTCGGGTTCTGGCGGCGATTCGCCCCCGGTTGCGACCGATGCGCGGCTTGGCGGCGACGAATCGCAGACGCGGTTCGTCATGGATGTCAGCCGCAAGATCGATCCTCATGCCTTTACGCTTGCCGATCCCTATCGCGTGGTTATCGACATTCCGCAGGTAACCTTTCAGCTGCCGCCGAAAACGGGCGAGAGTGGCCGCGGGCTGATTAAGGCCTTTCGCTTCGGCCTGGTGATGCAGGGCGGGTCGCGCTTGGTGTTTGATCTCACTAAGCCCGTGCGCGTCGAAAAGGCCTTCGTCGTTGACGCAGCTGCCGACGCGCCGGCCCGACTGGTGCTTGATCTCGTGGCGACGGATCGCGAAAGCTTTTTGCGCCGGATCGCTCTGGAGAACAGCCAAGTCCGCGCCGAGCCTCCGCATGACAGCAGCCAGGCGGCAAAGGACAACGATCTGCGTCCGCTTGTCGCGCTTGATCCCGGCCATGGTGGTATCGACAACGGCAGCAAGGCGCCCAGCGGAGAACTGGAAAAAGACATTGTATTGAGCTTCGCCCAACACTTGCGCGACCGCATCGAGAAAACCGGCAAATATCGCGTGCTCATGACGCGAACCGACGACACCTTCGTGCCGCTTGCCGACCGTGTGCGCATGGCGCGCAACGCCGGCGCGTCGCTGTTCGTTTCGATCCACGCCGACTCGCTGCCGCACGGGGAGGGTGATGCGCAGGGCGCGAGCATCTACACTCTGTCGGATACCGCGACCGACTCAGAGGCGGCACGCCTTGCCGAGAAGGAAAACCGTGCCGATGTCATCGCCGGTGTCGATCTTAAGTCGGAGCCGGATGACGTTGCCGGCATTCTGCTCGACCTTGCCGAGCGGGAGACCAAAGGCTTTTCGCTGCGATTTGCGCAGAAACTGGTCGGTGATCTGAAGACCGCCACCGTGCTGCACAAGAAGCCGCTGAAATCGGCAGGCTTCCGCGTTTTGCGCGCACCCGACGTCCCCTCCGTGCTGGTAGAACTCGGCTACGTCTCAAACCATTCTGATCTGCACTCACTTCTTTCCGAAACTTGGCGCAATCGGACATCGGAAACTATGGCGCAAGCCATCGACTCCTTCATGACGGCTCGCACGACCGGTACCCGCACCGGCGCAAACTGAGGGCCTCGACCGGAGCGCAGTCTGTCCTTATCTCCGGCCTCAGTTTGAACAAAAAACGGAGCGACGAAACACGATGGCGATCGGGGCTAGCGGGGAATTGGGGCCGACAGCGCCCAACCGGATGTTCGCCGTGTGGCCGCGTTTGAACGCGCGCTGCGGCGAAATAGGGCGCTGGTAAATGAAGCTCTTGCTACGATTCCTCGGCTTCCTGTTCGCGGCGGGAACCATTCTGTTCCTCGTCGGTGTGGGCGCAGTCGCCGGCGTATTGTGGCATTTCTCCAAGGACTTGCCGGACTATTCTCAACTAAAGGACTACGAACCTCCGGTAATGACGCGGGTGCATGCCGCCGACGGTTCACTGTTGGCGGAATATGCCAACGAACGCCGGCTCTATCTTCCGATCGAGGCGGTACCGAAGCTGGTGATCAACGCGTTCATTTCGGCGGAGGACAAAAGCTTTTACCAGCATCCTGGAGTTGACGTCATCGGCATTGCCCGCGCGGCTCTCCTCTATGTCCAAAACTTCGGCAGTAGCCGGCGCCCGCAAGGTGCTTCGACCATTACCCAGCAGGTGGCGAAGAACTTCCTGCTGACCGACGAGTTGTCGGTTACCCGCAAAATCAAGGAAGCGTTGCTCGCGCTGCGCATCGAGCGGACCTATTCGAAGGATAAGATCCTCGAACTCTATCTCAATCGAATTTATCTGGGACTCGGCGCCTACGGCATTGCCGCGGCTTCCCTTCTGTACTTCGACAAGTCGGTGCACGAGCTGACGATCGCCGAGGCGGCCTATCTCGCGGCGTTGCCCAAGGGTCCGAACAATTATAATCCGTTCCGCCACCATGACGAAGCAGTTGCGCGCCGCAATTACGTGATCGACCGCATGGTCGAGGATGGCAACATCACTGCGCAAGTCGGGGATAACGCCAAGAAGCAGCCGCTCAATATCGCGGTGCGGCCGACCGGCGCTCACACCTTCGCGGCCGAATATTTCGCCGAAGAAGTGCGCCGGTACATTTTCGAAAACTACGGCGAGAAAAAGCTGTACGAGGGCGGGCTTTCCGTTCGCACCACGCTTGATCCAAAGATGCAGGTGCTGGCGCGCAAAACCATGACCGACGGCCTCGTCAATTTTGACGAGACGCAAGGCTGGCGCGGTGTGGTCACCAAGATCGACATCAGCGGCGATTGGGGCGCCAAGCTGGCCGACGTGAAATCGCTGTCTGACATCGATCCGTGGCGGCTCGCGGTCGTGCTCCAGGTTGACGATCAATCGGCGCGCATTGGGCTACAGCCGCCGCGCGATCCTGGCGGCGCCGTGGTCAAGGCTCGTGAGGTCGGCATTGTGCCGGCCGACGGCGTCAAATGGGCGAAACCGGCGGGCACGCCGGCAAAGCAGGCGGTGCGCGTCAGCCAGCTTCTAGCTCCCGGCGACGTGATCTATGTCGATCCGCTAAAAGACCAGCAAGGCCAGTTCCGGCTGCGCCAGATACCGGAAATCTCCGGTGCCATGGTCGTCATGGATCCGCATACCGGCCGCGTGTTGGCGATGGTTGGCGGTTTCTCCTACGACCAGAGCCAATTCAACCGCGCGACCCAGGCGCTGCGGCAGCCGGGTTCGTCATTCAAGCCGCTCGTCTACGCTTCCGCGATCGACAACGGCTACACACCCTCGACCGTTGTGCTCGATGCTCCGCTCGAAATTGACATGGGGCCGGGTGCGGGCATCTGGAAGCCGGAAAATTACGGCGGCAAGTTCTATGGTCCCTCGACGCTGCGCTTCGGCCTTGAACTGTCGCGCAACGTGATGACGGTGCGGCTGGCGCAGGACATCGGCATGCCGCTGATTTCCGAATACGCCAAACGGTTCGGCGTCTACGACGATTTGCCGCCTTACCTGTCGTACGCGCTCGGCGCCGGCGAGACCACGGTGCTGCGGATGGTCGCCGCCTATTCGATGTTGGACAATGGCGGCAAACGCGTGAAGCCGACCTTGATCGACCGGATTCAGGACCGCTACGGCCACACCATCTACAAGCACGATCAGCGCGAATGCCGCGGCTGCGACGCCGATCAATGGACCAATCAGCCGGAGCCGACGCTGGTGGATCGCCGCGAACAGGTGATCGATCCGATGACCGCGTATCAGATCACCTCAATGATGGAGGGCGTGGTCCAGCGTGGCACCGCAACCGTGCTGCGCGACGTTGGCAAGCCGATCGCCGGCAAAACCGGCACCACCAACGAAGAGAAGGACGTGTGGTTCATCGGCTTTTCGCCGGATATCGTGTGCGGCGTCTACATGGGGTACGACAAGCCGCGCCACATCGCACGTCTTGCTACCGGCGGGCACCTGGCGGCGCCGATCGTGCGCGATTTCCTCAAGGTCGCGCTCGCCGACAAGCCGCCGATCCCGTTCCGCGTGCCGCCTGGCATCAAGCTGATCCGCGTCAACGCAAAAACCGGCATGCGCGCCGCCGCCGGCGATACCCACGTCATTCTCGAAGCCTTCAAGCCGGGCACTGCGCCGCCCGATAGCTACTCGGTCATCGGAACCGAATCCGCAAATGGCGGGGCGCTGCCGGTTCCGCCCGAAGCGAATCGCTCTGTCCGCACCGGCACCGACGGCTTGTACTGAGTTCAACGATCGGCGTTGGCGATCAGCTCACTTCCCAGCAGCTATGCCGCAATCATTGACACCTGAACTCCGACACCTGATATCTGACACATGCGCGCGGAAATCACGGCCATCGTCGAGGAGATCAAGCAGTCCGTCGGGTTGCTGAGGAGGCATCTTTGACGTCGACAAAGCCCGCGCGCGGCTTGACGAACTGAACCGTCAAGCCGAAGACCCCAATCTTTGGAACGATCCGCAGCGCGCCAGCCGCGTCATGCAGGAGCGCACCGCGCTCGACGACCAGCTCACCGCGCTGTCCCGCATCGCGCAGGAGCTCGACGATCAGGTGATGCTGATCGAGCTCGGCGAAGCGGAGAACGATCAGAAAGTCATCGCCGAGGCGGAAACCGCGCTGCGTAAGCTCAAGGCCGAAGTGGCGCGCCGCGAGCTTGAGGCGCTGCTTTCAGGCGAGGCCGACGCCAACGATTGCTATCTCGAAGTGCACGCCGGCGCCGGCGGCACCGAGAGCCAGGATTGGGCCAACATGCTGCTGCGCATGTATGTGCGCTGGGCCGAGCAGCACGGCTGCAAGGTCGATTACATCGAGGAAACCCAAGGCGAAGAGGCCGGCATCAAATCGGCCACCATCGAGGTCAAGGGCCGCAACGCCTATGGCTGGCTAAAAACCGAGAACGGCGTGCATCGGCTGGTGCGCATCTCGCCGTTCGACGCCAACGCGCGCCGCCACACCTCGTTCGCCAGCGTCAATGTCTATCCGGTGGTCGACGACCGGATCAACATCGATATCAAGGAAGCCGACGTGCGCGTCGACACGATGCGCGCCGGCGGCGCCGGCGGCCAACACGTCAACAAGACCGAATCGGCGATCCGCCTCACCCACATTCCGACCAACATCGTGGTGGTGTGCCAGAACGATCGTTCCCAGCACCGCAATCGGGCGCAGGCCTGGCAGATGCTGCGGGCCAAACTCTACGAAGCCGAACTAAAAAAACGCGAGGCGCAAGCCGCTGCCGAACAGGCCGCCAAGACCGACATCGGCTTTGGTCATCAGATCCGTTCCTACGTGCTGCAGCCCTATCAGATGGTGAAGGATTTGCGCACCGGCGTCGCGACGTCCAATACCGGCGGCGTGCTCGATGGCGACATCGACCAGTTCATGGAAGCGGCGCTGGCGCAGAGGGCGTTCGGCGGCGAGCCGGCTGCGGTGGAAGACGTCGACTAGACCGTGTGCTCATAAATCCGGCTCAATGTCCGCTTCGCCCCGATTGTGTTGCAAAACCCGGCTGATTTTTGCAGCTGGGCCGGATTTGAGTATTGGTCAGCTTGTGGCGTTCTCCGCTGAGAGCGTCTAACAACGCTATCGGTACACACGCTTTGCAGACCGGCTACGCCGCACAGGTGACTGCGCCCGATGGCGGCGGGCGGCAGAGGAACTTAACGAGGCGCCGCAGGTTTTGAGCGGTTGCGGTCAATAGCACCTCGTCTTTGGCCCCACTTAAGCCTCGCAGTCGAAGTCGGTCGAGCTTGAAGATCCGCTTCATGTGAGCAAAACACATCTCGACCTTTTTGCGCTCTCGGCGTGATTGCGCGAAGGCCTCGGTTTTGGCCAGTGCGCGAGCGACATCGCGGGCGTCCTCATCAAGATCGCGGGGAATCTGCCGTGCAGGCGTGTGGGGGCAGCACTGCATTTTGAACGCGCAGAGATCGCAATCGCGCTTTGAGGCACGATAGCGAAGCGTACTGCCGTCGATGACTGTTCCGGTGGTGTGCAGCAGCTTTCCATTCGGGCAGATGTAGATGTTGCGCGATCGGTCGAAGACGAAGTCGGCCCGGCTGAAGGTGCCATCGGAGCGTGCCGACTTGTCCCAGACCGGGATGTGCGGCGTGATCTGACGATCCACCAACCACTTGAGCAGCCTGACCGCGCCATAAACGGTGTCACCTGCCAACCGCCGTGGCTGAAGATCGAAGCGGTCCTTGACACGCTCGATCATCGTCCCGGTGATGGCAATCTCGGCTATACGATTGGCGCGTGTGCCCTCGGCGTCGACGATGATCCCGGCTTTGTTGTCGATGAGATAGTTGGCGTCGTAAGCGAAAAAGGGATCAGTGTTCTTCCTTGCAACCCATGCCGCCTGTGGATCGGTCAGCGAGACCTCTTTTGGCGGCTTGCGTCTGTTACCGCCCCCGCTCAAACCATCGTCATCACCGCCGCTCTCCTCATCATTGCGGGCCTCATCGAGAGCAGCGAGGTACTCGCGAACCGCGCGCGACGCCTCCTCGGCCCGCGGCCAGGCAATGGGCTGGTCGCCAGGCGCTCGCTTCTTCTTCCCTGCGTCGGCCCTGATCAGGCTCGCATCGATCGAAAATCCCTCGCCGCCAACCAGGCCAGCCGCAATGCACTTCGCCACCACGCGCTCAAATACCCGGCGTAACGCGTCGCTCTGACGAAAGCGCTCGTGCCGGGCACGGCTGAACACCGAATGGTCGGGTATCCCATCCTCGATGCCGAGCTTGCAAAACCACCGATATGCCAGATTGACCTGCAGCTCAGAGCACAGCCGCCGCTCCGAGCGGATCGCAAACACGTATCCCACAATCAGCATCCGGATCATCAGCACCGGATCGATCGAAGCTCGACCTGTGTGCGAATAGTAGGGCGCAAGCTCGCTGTGCACCCAATCAAGATCGAGAACGCGGTCGATCTGCCTGACCAAATGATCCGCCGGCACCGCCTTGTCGAGATCGAACGCGTAAAAGAATTGACCTTGTCCGCGCTCTCGCCGCCCCATCATCGACCGCTCCCCGCGAATCGCAGTCCTGATCCACGGAATCACAGGTCAACTGCAGTCTCAACGAGAGTTTTGCAACACAATCCCCCGAAAGCGACGGAATTGCCGCGCGGCAGCGAAATGATGCGATGGGCCCAACACGAGACATTCGTGGTTGCCTGCATAGACACTGCGGCGATTCCTTTTATGGCGTTTCTCGGTCTGACGACATTGATCTGAGATAATGCTCGGCGTGCTGGTAATAGTTTTCGGCCCCAATCACGTCACCCGATTGAGCTTGAGCTTGGGCTAGTGCGAGATAGCGCTCATAGCTTCTCTGCGCGTTTTGAAATCCCCTCGAGTTCAGGGCGGACAATACTCGAAGTCCTTTGCTTTGAACGATCATCAAACGGCCTCGCCGAGTCGGCGCGATGCCTAGTGGTCATTATTTTCCGGCCATTCTGCATGGCTCACTCCTTGGTAATATTTGGTCAAATTTGGCGCGGGCGGATGGACGCGGTTTCAGAGCGATCGGCATTGGCGCCGGTCTTGCTCACGTCCGACCTGCACTATCAGCAGCGGAAAAACTGTTTTTAAGAAAGCGCTCACGATTCCTGGAGCTGATCGGCTCGCTCGCTGTGGCAGCATCTGCCGACTACGCGATATCTATGTACCGATGATGCGTTAATTGATGGTATCAGGCCGAATTGTCAAGCACAGTAGCATTTCCGCCGCAGACATTTGCTTGTTCATCCAGCCGCGACATCATCCGGGAATTTCGTAGGAATGACCGATGCCTTTGCGGGCATGTCAGTAGAGGTTCTCGTCACGTCATAACGCACTGCGACATCTATTGTATCGGATCAGCGCATAATGTCTCGAGCCGCCATTGTGGTTTGTGTCGGGACACCCCAATTAACATGGTACTGGCAAGCAACGACTTGTCCGAGAGCCGCACAAAAATCGGGAACGTACCGAAGTCTCCGATGCCCATACTGGTAGCTCTGGTGCCGTCGGTCAGCACAATAACGTCCAAATAGAGCTATTTTTTTGCGTGGTGGCGTCGTGAGCACCCGCGCAGTGCGCGCCTCTGCGACCGAAACAATTCGAACATGGGATAGGGTTATGGCGATTGAACATGCGCGCGTGCGTGCCTTACCGAAACCGTGGGGCGTTGAAGAACTCCATCCCTGGAGTACCGTAAGACACGACGGTAATGCGATCGGCGAGATTTGGTACGAGCGATCCGATATCGCTGTCACAGATACTTCGCTCTTGCTCAAGTTGCTGTTCACGAGCCAGCCACTTTCGATCCAGGTTCATCCGGACGATGCGGTCGCGCACTCGATGGGTCTGCCAGGCGGCAAGACCGAGGCCTGGTACGTTTTGAGTGCCGCTCCTGAAGCTAAGGTTGCTCTCGGTCTCAGTCGACATCTGCCCCAACAGCAATTACGTGAGGCCATCGACGATGGCTCAATCTCTGATCTCGTCGTCTGGCACGCAGTATCGGCAAACGACGTCATTTTCGTGCCCGCAGGAACGATTCACGCGATTGGCGCGGGTCTCGTCATTGCGGAACTCCAGCAGCGGAGCGACGCAACATTCCGTCTGTTCGATTTCGGTCGGCAGCGTGACCTTCAAATCGAAAACGCCATCGTGGCGGCGAATGCCGGACCGGCCGATTTTCAAGTGCGACCTAGTCAGCTTACCGCGGAACGAAGGATGCTCGTTTCCAGCCCGTACTTCGTATTCGAACGGATCGATCTGGCCCCGAACTCGTCTTGGTGTTTGGATGCCGATCGAGAAACCTGGCTTCTCGTTCTTGGCGGCAGCGCCATCGCCGGATCGTTAGACGTTGTCACGGGTGATGCCGTCTTTGCGCAATCGGATCGCGTCGAGATACGGACCGGCGCCATCGGCCTGATAGGCCTCGTCGCGTACACCGGCGACCGCCCGATTCCAAACCTGCTGCAGCGTCTCACACGGTCGGGCTCTATCAATGTCGGCCCGCGGGAGATGCCGGTTTCCGCTGCTCTTCCTCAAGTAAAGATTCTCCCAAAGGCCGGTCGCGTGGACATGATAAAATGAAACATCTGCAGCGTGTTGCCTTCATCGGGAATTATCTTCCGCGCCTTTGCGGAATAGCTACATTTACCCAAGATCTTCACCGGGCAGTTTCGGTTGCTGGGCCAGATCTTGAGACTAGTGTCGTCGCCATGACGGATGCGGATCGCGCCTATGACTATCCGCCAGCTGTGCGATTCGAGATTCACGACGAAACGATCTGCGATTATGTCAAGGCGGCCGAATTCCTCAACGGCGCAGGCTACGACGTTGTTTCCCTTCAACACGAATATGGAATTTTCGGCGGTGAGGCCGGTGGCAACATCGTTGAACTCCTGTCGCGCCTTGAAATGCCGATCGTCACGACACTGCATACCGTGCTTGCCAAGCCGACACCCATCCAGCATGACGTGATGCGTCGGATCATAGACATTTCGGCAAAAATCGTCGTCATGTCGGAAACAGGCCACAAATTCCTCCGCTCCGTTCATGACGTGCCAGCTCGCAAGATTGAGGTCATCCCGCACGGAATACCGGATTTCCCGTTCCTCGAGCCGCATCACGCCAAGGCCAAATTCGACTTCGCCGGAAAGATGATCATTCTGACCTTCGGTCTTCTATCGCCCAACAAAGGCATTGAGACAGCGCTCGATGCTATGCCCGAAATCATCAAATCCTGCCCAAACGCCGTCTATGTCATTCTTGGCGCCACACATCCGAAGCTGGTGCGGCAACAGGGCGAGGCCTATCGCGACAGCCTGACCGCGCGCGTGCAGGACCTTGGCATCCAAGATCACGTCGTTTTTTTCAACCAGTTCGTGGATCAAGCCACGTTGCTGGACTTCATTTCAATGTGCGACGTCTATGTGACTCCCTACCTTAATGAAGCCCAGATGACATCGGGCACGCTCGCTTACAGCTTTGGATTGGGCAAGGCAGTGGTATCGACGCCCTACTGGCACGCCAAAGAACTGCTGAGCGAAGGGTGCGGCATGCTAGTGCCTTTTGGCGATGCTAAAGCCTTGGGCGCCGAGATCGCGGGTCTGCTGACGGACGATGCCCGCCGTTATTCCATGCGCAAGCGTGCGTATGCGGCAACCCGGCCGATGACGTGGGTGCAAACGGCCAAACGCTATCATACCGTCTTCGAGACAGTGAGCGAGAATGCCCGGCCTCGATTGCTGCTTCCCACCGATGCGATCGTCGCCGGGAGAAACGCACACGTTACACCGGAGATTCGGATCGGGCATTTCCTTTCACTTTGCGACGGTACAGGTTTGCTTCAACACGCCGTCCATTCAGTGCCGGATCGCTCTCATGGCTACTGCGTCGACGACAACGCTCGCGCTCTGCTGTTCTCAAGCTCGCTTGCGCACTGCGGTGAAGCGCAATTGTCCAAATCGATCACCGCGCGCTTTGCAGCATTCATTCAGCATGCCTGGAACCCGGACACCCGCCGGTTTCGAAATTTTATGAGCTACGATCGCCGATGGCTGGAAGAACAGGGTTCGGAGGATAGTCATGGCCGGACGCTTTGGGCGTTGGCCGAATGCGCAAGGAAGGACGTTGATCCGTCTCGCCGCAGATGGGCCGAAGCGCTGTTCAAGACCGCGCTTCCCGTCGTCGAGGAGTTCTCGTCGCCACGGGCCTGGGCGTTCTCGCTGCTGGGGTTGGACGCTTATTGCACACTGGTCGGTGGGGACGTTCTCGCAAACCGTCTGCGGATATTATTGGCCGACCGGTTGATGTCACTGATTTCTGTGGCGGAGACCAAAGACTGGGTCTGGTTTGAAGACCTGCTCGCATACGACAACGCACGGCTTCCTCAGGCGCTGATTCAAACCGGACTGACGACCCGCACATCATCTTACGTCGATGCCGGGCTGCGGTCGCTGCGTTGGCTTAACTCGCTTCAGACCGCATCATCGGGATACTTTAGACCGGTTGGGACCAAGAGCTTCGGCAGACACCGCCGCAAACCGGAAGCGTTCGATCAGCAGCCGGTCGAGGCATCAGCAACCATTTCCGCCTGCCTTGCCGCGTGGCGGGCGAATGATGGCGCGGAGTGGCCGCTAGAGGCGCTACGCGCGTTCGAATGGTTTCTGGGCGAAAACGATCTACAGACGGCACTCATCGATCCGGAGACGGGTAGTTGCTCGGATGGGCTTCATCCGGATCGATCCAATGAGAACAAAGGGGCAGAATCGGTGCTATCGTATCTCCTCGGTCTGGTGGAGATTCGCCAGCTCAAGCGTGTGACGGCGACGGAACGACCGCGACCGGCGTCCAGGCTCCTAGGCAACGGCGCCAGTCGCACGATTCCACTTCGAACCGCCCAAGGGAGCCTCATTGTCCCAACTCCGATTCACCAACCGCCAGAACTTATATCTGCGTCCTGATCCGGCAAGGGTCGTCGTCAGACCGTTCAAACCGGCAACTGAACCCCGAGACCTCAACCCCACCGATAAGGTTCGAGCCAATCATATCGTTGACAGGGTAGTTCGGCTCGATCCCGAAACTGCCGCCCAACAATTGAGCGAAGTGCTCGACAATTTTGAAGGCCGTCATCGGAATCTGATCGATATTTTCGAGACGCGTGCCACGGAAATGGAAGACGCGCTGGAACCACATGCCGAATTGAACAAGACGCAACGCCGCCTGATTGGTGCGTATTTTCTCAATGAATACTCATTTGAAGCGTCGGCTCTATTCAACCCGAGCATCGTCCGACATCCGGACCAGACTGGTGCGCCAAAAAACGGCTGTCGCTTTATCTTGAGTCTGCGCGCCGTCGGCGAGGGACATATTTCGTCGCTGACATTCCGATCCGGCACGATAGCTGCCGACGGTAGCGTCGCCGTCGATCCGCCCGCGCGCCTCGCAGCGGTCCCAAAGGTCCGAAGGCGGACGCCATCGCCAAATGGCGATGACATCGAAGTGACATTCCGGGATGACGAAGAGCTGAGCGAACGCGTTATCTTTCCGATCACGGATGCTCAGGCAAACGGCATCGAGGATGCCCGATTCGTTGAGTTCAACGACGGTCCACGAAAAACGTTCTACGCAACCTACACAGCATATAGCGGCAGAGCGATTCGCTCTGAGCTGATCGAAACGACAGATTTTCGATCATTCCGGATGACTCCGCTGAGCGGAGGGGCGGCACGCAATAAAGGGATGGCTCTGTTTCCTCGGAAAATCGATGGTCGCTATGCAATGATCGGTCGGCAGGACAACGAGAACCTCTATTTGATCTATTCTGACGACCTTTACGCATGGGACGGCGGCCGTTCCATCCTGCAGCCCGAGCATCCGTGGGAATTCGTTCAGATCGGCAATTGCGGCTCACCCGTCGAGCTGGACGACTGCTGGCTCCTGCTGACACACGGAGTTGGTCCGATCAGGAAATATTCAATCGGGGCGGTTCTGCTGGATAAAGAAGATCCATCAAAGGTTCTCGCACGCTCGCGCGAGCCACTGGTCCGTCCCGAGCCGACCGAACGCGAAGGTTACGTGCCCAATGTTGTCTATACCTGCGGTGCCATGCGTCACGGCGACCAGATCATCCTGCCTTACGCGATATCTGATACCTTTTCTAATTTCGCGACGATCAAGATTGCGGCGTTAATGCAGGCCCTTGCAGCCTGATGGTGAGCCGCTGAAATGCAGGCACTCTTCATCGGACAGATCTATATCGACGTGACTTTTTTGACTGATCGGATGCCGACTGGAGACGAGAAGCACGCTATGAACCCACCGACGATGGATGGGCTGCCATCAGGCCAATGCCGCAAAACAAGCCGTGCGGCGTACCACGGGTGAATAATCTTCCGATGTGTATTGCCGAGACCCCTCCGCGCCGGGCGCGGCGCTACACGCGGTGATTACTCTGCGTATCGATAGGCGCCGCCTTTCTCCAGCGCCCGTTTGTAAGCCGGTCGCGCGTGGATCCGCTCTAGGAAATTCATGAGCCTCGGGCGGGTCTCATCGAGACCGGCGCGGTCGGTGGCGACTTCGAGCGGAAAGCTCAACATGATGTCGGCGGCGGAGAAATGATCGCCGAGGAACCATGGCGACACGGTTAGTTCGCCTTCCAGATAGTCCAGGTGAAGCTTGAGTTGCGACCTCACGAAGGCCCTCGCGGGCCTCGCCAAGAATCCAAGACGGTCGATGACAAGCTTGAGCAGCAGCGGCGGCATCAGCGAGCCTTCGGCGTAATGCAGCCAGTATTTGTAACGCCAATAAAGATCCGCATGGCGCGACGGCGCCAAATCGGAGCCATAACGCTCGACCAGATATTCGACGATCAAGCCTGTCTCGGCAAATTTTTTGTCATTGTCTTCGAGGATCGGCGATTTGCCGAGCGGATGGACGCGGCGCAGTTCCTTCGGCGCCAACATCGTTCGCTTGTCGCGCTCGTAGCGCACGACTTCGTACGGTGTGCCGGTTTCTTCGAGCAGCCAGAGAACGCGCTGGCTGCGTGAATTGTTCAGATGATGAACACGGATCATGTCGCGCCCAAGCAACGGTGAAGCCGGGTGACTGGAAGATCGTAACAATCAAGCTTGGGAATAGCGATACGACTGTTCGCTATTCCCGATCGCCGTACCAAATCGCTATTGGGTCGTCGCGCCTTCGAGCCTGGCGCCGGCGTTGAGGAATTTCTGCGGATCGACTGCCTCGCCGTCGATGCGGGTTTCGTAATGCACGTGCGGGCCGGTCGAGCGTCCGGTCGAGCCAAGACGGCCGACCACCTGGCCAATCCGAATCTTGTCGCCGACGTTGACGTCGATCTGCGAGAGATGGCCGTAGCGGGTCGCAAGCCCGTTGCCGTGATCGATCTCGACCATCTTGCCGTACCCGCCGGTCCATCCGGCGGCGGTCACGGTTCCCGCGGCAGTAGCCCGGATCGGGTCGCCGACTTCGCCGCGGAAATCGAGGCCGGTGTGCATCGCCGGGATGCGCAGAAACGGATCGATACGCACGCCGAACTGGGAGGAGAGGTCGATCTCGCCGCTCACCGGCCTGCGCACCGGAACGAAGACAAGCGCGCGGTTCAACTGTTCGGTCTGTGCGCGTGCGATATTGAGGCGTGTGAGTTCCCGCTCGAAGGTATTACTTTCGCCGGGCAGTTTGACCGGCACGAATGGTCCGCCGCTTCCTGCCATTGGCGGTCCGTTGATCTTCAATCCAAGATCGGCAAACACGTTCCGCAGTCGACGGGCTCTGCCCTCATAGCGTTCCTCAATTTGCGCGAGCGCCAGCGATTGGCGTCGTTCGAGGCGCCCAAGAGAGGTTTCGGCGTGCGCGAGCTTGGCGGCGATATCGGCACCTTTGGCGGTTTTACGGCTGGTCTGCATCCAATCGGGATCGAGGAGCGACTGGCGGTCGCGACCGGACGGCGCGGCGAACGTCGCTTCCGAGCCGCCACGCGTTGACGGCCTGATCGAACCCGTCGTCGCCGGATCGACGATGCCGAGCAAAGCTGACGCCCGCGACTCCAGTGTGCCTTGACGGCGCAGCAGGTCGTCGAGCTTTTGCTCGAACTGTTCCTGATCGAGCAGTTGACGGCTCGTGGTACGGTCGAGCCGGGCGCGCAGTTCGGCGATACGGTCCTCATAAGCGTATTGCTGTTCGGCCTGCCTGGCGAGCAGACCGCGGAGAACGTCCTCGCGGAAAGCGAAATAAGTGGCGGCGGTCAATGACCAGCCGGCCATGATCACCACGGTGCCGACGGCGATCCAGAATGCGACCGGCCCGAATCGGATCTGCCGCCCCGCATGAGCAAACGTATAGCCAGAGCCAATCCGGCTTACGCTCCGCTCGCGCGAAACACCCTGCCCATGATAGCGCGCGATTTCACGCGACTGAGCCGCTCTCCCACCCGACATTGACGCTCCCACAGAAGCCGGTTGTTTGGTCCGGCTCACCCGGGAAGGGATTTGAGCGCCTTATGGTTAATATTCCGCAAATTGCGGCCTACATTTTGTGACCTGGGGTAAATGCTTCGGCAATTCGACCAAGCCCGGAAGAAAGCGCCAATAACGTCACCGCTCACAGCGACTTAGCGGCGGCCAGAACCTCGTCGGCATGTCCTGCCACCGAGACTTTCGGCCAGACGCGGACAATGCGCTGGTCCGGCCCGATCAGGACGGTAGTTCGGACGACCCCCATGAACTTCCGTCCGTACATCGACTTCTCCTGCCACACAGCATACGCTTCAAGCATGCGGTGCTTTTCGTCTGATGCGAGCGCAATGGACAGCTTGTGTTTGGATTTGAATTTGTCCTGCGCCGCTATCGGGTCGGCGGAGACACCAAGGACGTCGGTATCAACTTTCGCGAAAGCCGCCTTGAGGCGGGAGAAGTCGATGGCCTCTTTGGTACAGCCGGGCGTATCCGCTTTCGGATAGAAATAGAGTACAAGCTTGCGGCCGGCGAAATCGGCGAGCGAGACAGTTCCGCCTCCGTCACGGGGCAATGTGAATGCGGGAGCCTTGGTGCCGGGGTCAAGCTTAGTGGACATGCGCCTTCCTTTCGACGCTTTCAAAGCGGCATTGTGCGTTGCCAGAATACGCGCGCGCGTGGACGGGGTCGATGGCGCCGGGTTGTTCTGAAATCACCGCGGACGAAGGGCCACCCGAGGGGGCATGACCAGCCAGCAAAGGCAGCGGGCCGCGCTTCCGCGATGGGGCTCAGTCGTTCAGCTGCGGCGAAGGGTACGCTCTGCCGCAACCGACGGCGCACTCCGCGCCAACGATGTCCCGCACATTTCACCCTTTCGGCCGTTGTGGGCGTTCTTTGCGCGTCATCAGAAATGGATCGGTCGCTCGGCGATCGGCATTGGAGTCCTCTGTGTGCTCGTCGCGGCGGGCTTTGTCGCGCTATGGTGGCGGCTTGCGAGCGGGCCGATTCAGCTCGACGTGGCGACGCCATGGCTTGCTGCCGCGATCGAGGAGAATTTCGGCAGTAATCACCATGTCGCGGTCGGCGGCACCCAGATCGAACGCACCGAAAACGGCGGCACTGCCGTACGCATCCGTGACATCGTCGTGCGCGATGCCGACGGGGCCATCGTGGCCAGCGCACCAAAAGCCGAGGTCCGCGTTTCCGGCTCGGGCCTCTTGAGCGGACACCTGCGCGCCGAAAGCCTCAACCTGGTCGGCGCCGAGATGGCCGTGCGCATCGAGCAGGATGGCGAAGTCACCGTTTTTGCCGGCGCAGACAAACGCCCGATTGCCACGGCCTCGGTGCCGGTTTCCGCCGCTGCGCTGTTGCGCGCCGCACAGCAAAAAGCCAACGAGCAAACGGCTTCAATACCGGGCCAGCCGGTCGCCTCGCGCCGCGCCCGCGACGTGTTCGCGGCGCTGTTGTCCTGGATTGACGGCATCAGCCAGAGCGGGCTCGACGGCCACGACCTGCGCGAACTTGGGCTCAAGAACGGCAACCTGACGGTCGACGACAAGCGCACCGGCAAGCACTGGACGTTTAAGGATATCAACCTCAGCGTCGAGCGCGCGCACGGCGGTGTCGAAGTCAGCGTCGGCTCGGATAACCCTGCGCGGCCATGGGGACTCGTCGCGGCGGTAACGCCGACCCGTCAGGGCTACCGGAGGATTCAGATTGAAGCTCGCCGCGTCTCCGCCAGCGACCTTCTTCTGGTCTCGCGCCTTGACGAAGGCAACGTACGCGTTGACACGGCATTGTCGGCGAGCATCGACGGCGAGATCGGCCCCGATGGCTTGCCGCAGATCGCCACCGCCCGCCTGGTCGCCGAAGCCGGCTCGATCGGGTACATGAACGACAACGACAGCCGCCTCACGTTCGATCGCGCCGAGTTCAAGCTGAATTGGGATGCGGGGACCCGTCTGCTGTCGGTGCCGTTCCAGATTCTTTCCGGCGGCGCTCGCATCACGCTCTTGGGACAGATCGAAGCGCCGCCCGAGGCTGGCGGAATCTGGTCGTTCAAGATCGGCGGCGGCACTATCGTATTGACTTCTCCCGGTGCAGCAAGCGATCCGCCGTTAGTTCTGAACCGCATCGCCGTGAGCGGCCGCTACGACGCCGGCAAGCAGCGCTTCATTATGGAGGAAGGCGATATCGGCAACACCAGCGTCGGCGTCGCTATGTCCGGCAACATGGATTTTTCAGGCGGCGCTGCGCGCCTGACGGCTGGTTTTGCCGGCACCCGCATGCCGGTCGAATCCCTGAAACGGATATGGCCGATTTTCATCAATCCGGAGGTCCGCGGCTGGTTCAACGAACACCTCTTGAGCGGCACCGTCGAACGCGTCGTGATTGCGGTGAATGCGCCGTTCGATACGCTCAAGGCCGGCGGCCCGCCGGTTCCCGACGACGGATTGTCGATCGAAGTGCTGGCGACGGGCTGTGTGCTTCGGCCGGTGAATAGCCTGCCGGCACTGCGCGATGCCGACCTCAACGTGCGTATTGTTGGACGCAACGCCGTTGTCGCGGTTAGCAAGGCGACGGCCGATCTGCCATCCGGCCGCAAGCTCGTTCTGTCGTCCGGCGCGTTCGAAGTGCCCGACACGGACGTGCATCCGCCGCAGGCGCGCGTGCGTTTCAAGCTCGAAGGGCCGGCGCCGGCTGCGGCGGAGCTCCTGCGCACCGAACGCCTGCGCGACATTGCCGACGCTCCCTTCGATCCGTCGACCATCCGCGGGACGGTGAGCGCGCAAGTCACGCTTGGGATGCCGATCAAGGCCGATCTGCCGCCGGGATCGACCAATTACGCAATCACGGTCGACGCTACCAATTTTTCCGCCGACCGCATGATCATGGGACAGAAGGTTGACGCCGCATTATTGCGGGCGACCGCTACCCCGCAGGGCTTCCAGCTTAAGGGCGATGTGAGGATCGGCAGCACCCCGGTCAGCCTCGAGTACCGCAAGTCGCGCGGTGACGCCGAGGCCGAAGTCCGCGTCACCGGCATGCTCGACGAGGCGGCGCGCACCAGTCTTGGCTTCGATGTGGGCGATGCAGTCGCCGGCGCAATTCCGATCCGGCTGTCGGGCCGTGTCGCCATGACGTCCGAACGCGAGGGTCGCTTTGCCGTCGATGCCGATCTCACGCCGGCGCAGATCGACGGCCTGCTGCCGGGTTGGACCAAGCCGTCCGGCAAACCGGCGCGGGCGACCTTCACGCTGACGACCAAACCGCAATCGATCCGGATCGAGGATCTGCTGATCGAAGGCTCCGGCGGCGGCGTGAAAGGATCGGTCGATCTCGACGGTTCGGGCGAAGTGCAGTCGGCGCATTTCCCCGCCTATGGCTTCTCTGACGGCGACCGCGCCAGCCTCAAGATTGACCGCTCTGGCGACGGGGCGTTGCGCGTCGTCATGCGCGGCGACGTCTACGATGGACGCGGCTTCGTCAAGACTGCCGCCGGCGCCGCTTCATCGAACGCGAACGGCAAACGCCGCGCGGTGGACGTCGACGTCGATATGAAGCTCGGCGCGGTGGTTGGCTTCAATGGCGAGGCATTGCGCAGCGTCGATCTCAAACTGTCGCGCCGCGCCGGCGAAATTCGCAGCTTCGGCCTGAACGCCAAGATCGGGCGCGATGCCACGCTGACCGGCGATCTGCGCAGCCGAGGCAGCGGCCGCCAGCTGATCTATCTGGAAAGCAACGATGCCGGCGCATTCTTTCGCTTCACCGATGTCTACACCCGCATGACCGGCGGGCAGGTGGCGATCGCGATGGAGACGCCGTCGGCCGACAACACCGCGCCGCAGCAAGGCATGCTCACCGCGCACAATTTCGCCATCCACGACGAAACCCAGCTTGAGCGCGCGGTCTCGAACGGCGGCCAACCCCGCCGCGGCAACGTCATCGACTTCTCGAACATGCGCGTCGACTTCACACGAATGCCGGGACGTGTTGCGCTGCGCGACGGCGTGGTCCGCGGACCGATCCTGGGCGGCACCATCGACGGTGTCGTTGACTACGCCCGTGACGACGTGCATCTGCACGGCACGCTGGTGCCGCTTTACGGACCAAACAATCTGCTCGGGCAGTTGCCGCTGCTCGGTCTGTTCCTCGGCGGCGAAAAGGAAGGGCTGGTCGGCATCACCTACGAAGTGATCGGCCACGCGGGCAGTCCGCAGCTGCGCATCAATCCGATCTCGGCGCTCGCTCCGGGTCTGCTGCGCAAAGTGTTCGAATTCCCGGCCAACGGTGGCGACACGAGCACGGACAGGCTTCCTAGCCAGTTTCGCTGAGGCTCACACCGGTTTCAGCAGCACGTGACGCTTCCGGCCGAGCGAGAGTTTCACGACGCCTTCCGACGTAAGGTCAGCTTCTCCGATCGCCGCCTTGTCGCTCGTGACGCGAACGTCGTTGATCATGATTGCGTTGTTGGCGATGGCGCGCCGTACCTCGCCGTTCGAAGTGGCGAGGCCGGCCTTGACGAAAACTGTGAGCACGCCGATGCCGGCTGCCAGTTCTGACCGCGGCAGCTGTACTGTCGGTAAGCTCGCACCGAGCCCGCCTTCTTCAAACGTCGTCCGCGCGGTGGCTGCCGCTTCGTCCGCCGCAGTGCGGCCATGCACCAGCGCCGTTGCTTCCGTGGCGAGAATTTTCTTTGCCTCGTTGACGTCCGCACCCTTGAGTGCAGCGAGACGTTCAATCTCGTCGAGCGGCAGCACCGTAAACAATTTCAAAAAGCGGGCGACATCGGCGTCCTCGGTGTTGCGCCAGTATTGCCAATACTCGTACGGGCTCACCAAGTCGGCGTTGAGCCACACCGCGCCGGCGGCGGTCTTGCCCATCTTCGCGCCCGACGACGTCGTGATCAGCGGCGAGGTCAGCGCGAAGAGTTGCGCGTTGTGCAGGCGGCGGCCGAGATCGATGCCGTTGACGATGTTGCCCCACTGATCGGAGCCGCCCATCTGCAGCGCGCAGCCGTAGCGGCGATGGAGCTCCACAAAGTCGTAGGCCTGCAGGATCATGTAGTTGAATTCGAGAAACGACAATTCCTGCTGGCGCTCAAGCCGGAGCTTGACCGAATCGAAGGCGAGCATGCGGTTGATCGAGAAGTGGCGGCCGACCTCGCGCAGAAAGTCGATGTAGTTGAGTGCGTTGAGCCAGTCGGCGTTGTTGGCCATGATGGCGTTGCCGCCGTGGCCCTCGAACTTCAGAAACTTGTCGAAGATGGCGCGAATGGCTTTGAGATTCTCGTTGATCGTCGTCGTCGGTCAGCAGCCGGCGGCTCTCGTCCTTGCCCGACGGATCGCCGACGCGCGTGGTGCCGCCGCCCATCAGCGCGATCGGCCGGTGGCCGGTCTGCTGCAGCCAGTACAGCAACATGATCGGCAGTAGCGAGCCGACATGCAGCGACGCCGCCGTGCAGTCGAAACCGATATAGGCGGTGATGGTTGACGAACGCGCCAGCGCATCCAGCGCCTCGGGTTCCGAGACCTGATGGATAAAGCCCCGGCTGGCGAGGACGTTGAGAAAATCGGACTTGTAAGTGCTCATCGCGTTCGGTCATGATTTTAGCACGATCTCGTCGGAAACCGGCGGCGTTTTCCGGATCGAGCTTTCGCCGCTGCTCGCCGCCGCGGCCGCGCTGGTGTAACAGGTCCAGCGACTGATTCAACCAAAGATACCGCAAATGACATCGCCATCGTCCTCGCAGCCGTCGCGATCGTCGCCTCAATCGTCGCCGGGCCGACGATTTCAACTGCTCAAGGCGCGAGTTTCGCTTACTTGGCCGTACACAGTCTGCACGGCTTGCCAATTGCCTTCCCGGGCACTACCAGCGCGGCGCAGCCGCTCAGCGGCGACTACTGGCAAGACCTTGAAACGAGGCACCGGCATGATTAGGCCTGACGTTCAGATTAGCGGTATTGCTTGATCGTCGCAACCGGCCTCGCTGCCTGCGATATGTTCAGCACGCTGATCGACGGCTGGAAATATGCATCCGCCGTCGAAACCGATCTGGAAGGGTCGACCGGCATGAAACCCGAAGTCGGCTTCAAGTGGAGAAATGGCCGGCTTGAGACGGTGACGGTGGCGTTTCCCCGAGTCTATGTCGCAAAACCGCTGCCCGAATTTGCCGAGACCGTGCGCCGCGCGGTTACCAATCGATTCAAACAAACGCCCCAGGACATCGTGCTGTCCTTCGCGCTGGGAAAGTCTGCGCCGGTGAAAACGGCGCTCCTGTCGGAGGCGGATTAGAGAGAATGGATCGCGGCCTTATTTTGGGCCGGCGAGCGCTGACTTCACCTCTGACAAGCCCGCGCTCCAGGACAATGTCGCGATAATTGCGGGATCGCAGCCGTTTGAGCCGGCCGTTGCCGATCCGGTTCCAGTGATCAGAAAACAGGCTTGTTTGGACAGCGTGGTTGCGTGATAGCGCAAATCGAAAGTC
This sequence comes from uncultured Alphaproteobacteria bacterium, assembly GCA_963831165.1. Taxonomy (GTDB): domain Bacteria; phylum Pseudomonadota; class Alphaproteobacteria; order Rhizobiales; family Xanthobacteraceae; genus BOG-931. The sequence goes on along the minus strand of CAWHPC010000017.1, from coordinate 1,786,743 downwards.
AGGGACTTGTAGGTGTAGGAAAATCCCGCGTTGCCATAGGTGTAATCCGGCAGCGCGAGACCGGGAGACGTTGCCGTCGGTCTCGTGGAACCGAAAATTTGGTGACCGAGCTCGGCGGAGAACGACAGGCCCCAGCCGATGTCATACTTGGCGGTGATCGAGTCGTAGTTCTCCCAGAACCCCATGCGATAATAATCCGGCGCGTAATAAGCATTCAGCGCGACAGTAAGTTTGGGACTGACGGCGTATGTGGGCGATACATAAAGCTCCGCGTAGCCCGGATCGTTCGAGCCTCCCGGATAACTGTAGTACGCGACGCCGGTTTCGACCGTGACCGGTCCGATTGCCGGCCGGATGCCGACCGTGTCGGTCATTTGAAAATGCGAGAGGTTCGGCATCTGGACGGATGCGGTGTTCACGCTGGCGAACAGAATATTGTAGGAGACTTCGACATTGGCTGAGGCGCTCGGCAGGTGATTCGAAAGCGTGTAGCCGCGGTAATTGTAGTCGGTGGTGCCGGCCGCGCTGAACTTGGCGTCGAATGTGGATTGGGGCGGTGTGTTTCCGGGCGTTGTCGTCGCGGGGATGGCTGTCGTTGCAGGCGCTTTGACCACGATAGGTGAATCGCTCAGCGCTGAACTTGGCGCTTCCTGGGCTTGGGCCGTCAACGGCGCAACGCTTGCGACTGTGATCGCGAACCGCGCGACCGCCGTCCGAGTATGTTTTGATAGCGCGCCCAGTGCTCGAAGAGAGCTGTGATTTTCAGTTCTCGCTGTCGGCTTATTCATCCAATTGCCGCGTGGCTGGCTCGCACGAACGCCGCACGCGGGACACCGCACCGAATGATCTTGCACGCAGAAAGCGAACGAAAGTCTTGCGTGGCCTTTGGAAAACGGCCGTCTCGAATCAGAGACTCGTGGCGATTCTACCTGATCGCGGCGATCAGAGCCCAACGGCTGTGAATGCGGAGAACGGGTTTATGCGAGCACTACTGGATCGCGCCCGGTCCCGGCGTCGCTCCCGGCGGGCACTTGCCGAGGATGATCATGCCGAGAACTTCATCCTTGGTGACGTCGGCGACGCGTGCCGTGCCGACAACGCGGCCGTTCTTCATCACGCAAATGCGGTCCGCCAGATCGAACACGTCATGGATGTCGTGGCTGATCAGGAAAATCCCGAGGCCGTCGGCTTTCAGCTTGCGCACGAGATCGGCCACTTGGGCCGTTTCCTGCGGTCCGAGCGCCGCGGTTGGCTCGTCCATGATCAGAATTTGCGCGTTGAACAGGATGGCGCGCGCGATCGCGACCGACTGCCGCTGCCCGCCGGACAGCGCTTTGACCGGATCCTTGAAGCGCTGGAAATGCGGGTTGAGGCGCCCCATGACTTTGCGCGCCTCCGCTTCCATGGCGATGTCGTCGAGCGTTCCCCAGCGCGTCCGCAGTTCGCGGCCGAGGAACAGATTGGCCGCGGCGTCGACATTGTCGGCCAGCGCCAGCGTCTGATAGATCGTCTCGATGCCATAGTTCTTGGCGTCGCGCGGATTGGCGATGACCGCTTCCTTGCCGCGAACGAACATCGCTCCAGCATCGCGCTGATAGGCGCCGGAGAGAATCTTGATCAGCGTCGACTTGCCGGCGCCGTTATGGCCGACGAGCGCCATCACCTCGCCGCCGTAAAGATCGATCGACGCGTGATCGACAGCGCGGATGCCGCCGAACGACATCGAAATGTCGCGCATCTCGACAAGAGGGATGTGGGCGGCGTCCATGCGCTACTGCGTTCTGCGCCGGTAGATGGTGTCGAGTCCGACCGCGAGCACCAGAATGGCGCCGACGACAATGTTCTGCAGCGGTGTATCGACGCCGAGCAGCACCATGCCCGACTGCAACGACTGCATCAGTACCGCGCCGAGCATCGCGCCGGCCACAGTGCCGACGCCGCCGGAAAGCGACGTGCCGCCGATCACGGCGGCAGCAATTACCAAGAGTTCGGCGAGTACGCCTTCGGAGTTGGTCGCAGCGTCAAGCCGCGCGATGGAGATGGCGCCGCTGATGGCGGTGAGGAGTCCCATCAGCATGAAAACCTTCATAACCACCCAGCGCGTGTTAACGCCGGCAAGTTCGGCGGCTTCGGGATTGCCGCCGATCGCGTAGATGTAGCGGCCAAAACGCGTGCGCGTTGCCAGGAATGTCACCGCAACGCCGGCACCGATCGCAATCAGAACCGGCACCGCGATCCCATGAGCGATAAAGAGGCCGCCGTCGGGAAGCGCGATGTGATTTGCCTGCGCGTAACGGCGTACGCTCCCGATCGGCCAGGGGTAAGCGTTGAAAATCGCAACCGCGGCCAGGATCAGCGCGCAGGCCATGCCGCCGAGAAAAATTTCGGCCGCGATCGGCCGCAGCGGGAAGTGGAACTTGGTGCGCCGGGCGCGGCTCTGCGCCAACACAATGATCACCGCTGCGCAGGCGATCACGGCGACCACCCAGCTCCACGCGGCGCCGATTGAGCCTTCGGTGCCGCCGCCCATCAGCCGGAATCTGCTGTCGAGCGGCGCGACCGTCTGGCCGTGCGTCACCCACCACGCCCCGCCACGCCAGACCAGGAGGCCGCCAAGCGTGACGATGAAAGAGGGGATGCCGAGATAAGCGATCACAAAACCCTGGAACGCGCCAAGAAGGACGCCGAGCAAAAGGCCGGCAGCGAGTGTCAAAATCCAGGTCGCTGGATGTTCGAAGCCGAGAAACGCCGGAAGCAACGTGGCCTGGATCACGCCCATGACCATCCCGACGAAGCCAAGCATCGACCCGACCGACAGATCGATGTTGCGGGTAACGATCACGAGCACCATGCCGGCCGCCATGATGGCGACCGACGACGACTGCACCGAAAGATTCCAAAGATTGCGCGGCGTCAGAAACAGTCCGCCCGAGAGAACGTGAAACAGAATCCAGATCAGCAGCAGCGCGCCGATCAGGCCGAGCATCCGCGTGTCGAGTTCGGTAGCTTTGAGAAAGACCGCAAGCGGATGCAAACGGCCGCGCTTCATCGCCAAGTCACGATCAGCCGCATACTTTCACCGTGCCGGGCTTCACGCCCTGGCAAACTTCGTCTTTCTTAATCCACCCGGCATCGATGACGATTCCGAGGTTGTCCTTTGTGATTGGGATCGGCTTGAGAAACACCGAGTTCATCTCGACTTTCTTCGGGCCGCCGGCGAACTTCACCACGCCCGGCACCTCGCTCATCTTCCTGCCGTCGGCAAGGAGGGCTGCGGTCTCGGCGGCTTTCTTGCCGAGCTCGCGGGCGTCCTTCCACACCGACACCGTCTGCGTGCCAAGCGCGACGCGGTTGAGTGCGGCATGGTCGCCGTCCTGACCCGACACCGGCACGGCGCCCGCCATGCCCTGGCCGGCGAGCGCGGCGATGGCGCCGCCGGCGGTGCCGTCATTTGAAGCGACCACCGCATCGACCTTGTTGTTATTCTTGGTCAGGATCTGCTCCATGTTTTTCTGGGCGTTGGCCGGCAGCCAGCCGTCGGTGTATGCCTCGCCAACATTCTTGATCTTGCCGGCGGCGATTGCGTCTTTGAGCACCTCGATCTGGCCGGAGAACAGGAAGTCCGCGTTCGGATCGGCGGACGATCCCTTGATGAACGCGTAATTGCCGGCCGGCTTCGACCGCGAATACGGCGCGCGCCTGCATCCGTCCAACTTCCTTGTTGTCGAACGTAATGTAAAAGGCGTTCGGATTTTCGATCAGCCGGTCGTAGCCGACCACCGGAATGCCTTCGTCGACCGCTTTCTGCACCGCAGGAGCGATGGCGGACGAATCCTGCGCCAGCACGATCAGCACGTTAGCGCCCTGCGCGATCATGCTCTCGATGTCGGCCAGTTGCTTCTGTGCGGAGGATTGCGCGTCGGCGGAAATGTATTTGTCGCCGGCGGCGGCGATAGCGGCCTTCATCGCCGCTTCGTCGGTCTTCCAGCGTTCCTCCTGGAAGTTCGACCAGGAAACGCCGACGACTTTGCCCTTGGCTTCGGCGATGGCGGCGAACGAGAGCGATAAGGCGGCACCCGCCAGCAATGCAGCAGCAAGCTTCTTCATTTCATGTCCTCCCCTTACGCCAAGCGGCTTTGCACCGCTTTGTTTTGGCTGCGTGTGGATGGGTTTAATCCCATCGCTTAAATCGTCGCATCAAACAAGATGACGGGTTTCGCGGAGCCTGTCATCGGGCCGGCCACTTCGGGCCGGACCCGTTGGCTCAACCCATTCCAACCCGCCGCGCGCCGCAGCGGCAGGACCTACGCCGCCGTGGTCGCGCGTCCGGTCTTGGTGCCGAGCCGCTTATCGAGATAGCCGCTGATCGAGGTCATCAACGCGTCGACCTTGCCGTCGAAGAAGTGGTTGGCGCCGGGAACGACTTTCTGCTCGATGACGATGCCCTTTTGCGTCTTTAGTTTCTCCACCAGCGTCGTGACGTCGCGATGCGGCACGACCGCATCCTTGTCGCCGTGGATGATCAATCCGGAGGACGGGCAGGGGGCGAGGAACGAAAAGTCGTAGAGATTGGCGGGCGGCGCGATTGAGATGAAGCCCTCGATTTCCGGCCGGCGCATCAGAAGCTGCATGCCGATCCAGGCGCCGAACGAAAAGCCCGCGATCCAGCAGCTGCGTGCTTCCGGGTTGACCGATTGCGCCCAGTCGAGCGCGGACGCGGCATCTGAAAGTTCGCCAATGCCGTGGTCGAAGCCGCCTTGGCTCCGCCCGACGCCGCGGAAGTTAAAACGCAGCGCGGAAAAGTTCCGGTGCACGAAGGAGTAGTAGAGCTGGTACACGATCTGGTGATTCATCGTGCCGCCGAATTGCGGGTGAGGATGCAGCACGATGCCGATCGGCGCATTCTTCTGGCGCGCGGGATGATAACGGCCTTCGATGCGGCCTGCTGGGCCGGTGAAGATGACCTCGGGCATTTTTCTTTAAGTCCTTAATCGGTTTGAAGCGGGCTTGAGCGACGCCTGCGGGTGCGCTTGACGGCGCCAGTGGGCGCACGTAAGTGACTATAACCACTTAAGTTTTGGAACTGGCGGCGTGCCTTCAGCCGGCGAACATTTAAGCTGGCGACTTTTAGCACAGGCCAGGGGACAAAAAGCAAGCTTAACCAGCATGGCTGAGCGCAGCTATTTCGACTGGAACGCGACTACGCCGCTGCGGCCGGAGGCGACGACAGCGCTTGCGGACGCGCTGGCGGTGATCGGGAACCCGTCCTCGGTGCATGCCGAGGGACGCGCGGCGCGAAAACTCGTGGAGCGGGCCCGCGAGCAGGTGGCGCAGCTCGTCGGCGCGCGGCCGGCCGACGTGATTTTCACCGGCAGCGGCACCGAAGCCAACATGCTGGCGCTGACCCCGGCGATCGAGACCGCGAGCGAGAAGCGGCCACGCGAAAAACTCCTGATGTCGGCGATCGAGCATTCCTCGGTGCGTGCCGGCGGCCGGTTTGCGCGCGCGGCGATCGAGGATGTGCCCGTAGGCGTGGACGGCCGCGTAGACTTGGTCGCGCTCGGAACGGCTGTTTCGAGCGCCTCTCGCCCGCTCGTTTCCCTCATGCTCGCCAATAACGAGAGCGGAGTAGTGCAGCCCGTCGCCGAAGCCGCCGCTATTGTCCATGCGGCCGGTGGATTGCTGCATGTCGATGCAGTGCAGGCGGCCGGACGCATTCCGGTCGACATCGCTGCGCTCGGCGCGGACTTGTTGACGCTTTCGGCTCACAAGATCGGCGGACTGAAAGGCGTCGGCGCTGTCGTCCGCGCAAACGACGATATTCACTTCTCCGATCCGCTCATTCGCGGCGGTGGTCAGGAACGCGGCGCGCGCGCCGGTACTGAAAACGTCGCCGGGATCGTGGCGTTCGGCGCGGCAGCGGAGGCGGCGCACCGGCAACTTGCAGACGAGGCCGCGCACATGCGCGCACTCCGGGACTTCCTCGAAGCGGGTCTCCGCGCGATCTCGCCGCAGGCAATTATTTTCGGGGATGCCGCCGAGCGGCTGCCGAATACGACCCTGTTCGCGATGGCAGGGATAAAGGCCGAGACCGCCGTGATCGCCTTTGACCTCGACGGAGTGGCAGTATCCTCAGGCGCCGCGTGCTCGTCCGGGAAGGTGCAACCCTCCCATGTCCTTGCGGCCATGGGAGTTTCGCCCTTGCTGCTGCGTGGCGCCGTTCGCGTCAGCCTCGGTTGGACGAGCACGAAAGCCGACGTCGAACGGTTCCTTGGCGCTTGGAGAAAGCTCGCAAGTGCACTATCTAAGGGGGCAGGGATCGCGGCCTAACCGGCTGCACAACCGAACGATTTTTCGGCCGTTTGGAATCGTTCAAGCGGTCGTCGTTGGTCACCAGGGAATTTGGTCACCAGGGAACAGAACGAACCCAGGTAAGATCATCACCATACCGACTTAATCCAACCCGCGGTCCTTGAAACCGTGAGCGGAGGGACGAATGCCGGCAGTACAAGAGACCGTCGATCAGGTCCGCAGTATCGACGTCGATCAGTATAAGTATGGCTTTGAAACGCTGATCGAATCCGACAAGGCCCCGAAGGGCCTTTCCGAAGATACGATCCGGTTTATTTCGGCGAAGAAGAACGAGCCCGAATGGATGCTGGCTTGGCGGCTCGACGCCTACAAGCGCTGGCTGACCATGCGCGAGCCGAAATGGGCCAAGGTCGAGTACGGCCCGATCGACTACCAGGACCTCTACTACTACTCCGCGCCGAAGAAGAAGGACGGGCCGAAATCGCTCGACGAGATCGATCCGGAGATCCTGCGCACCTACGAAAAGCTCGGCATTCCGCTGCGCGAGCGCGAGGCGCTGCTCGGCATCCAGAAGCCCGCGAATGAGGATGACGGCGAGGCGGCTGAAGGCGAGGGCGGCAGCTATGGCCGTGTCGCCGTCGATGCGGTGTTCGACTCCGTTTCGGTCGCGACGACGTTCAAGGCGGAGCTTGCCAAGGCCGGCGTGCTGTTCATGCCGATCTCGGAGGCGGTGCACGAGCATCCCGAGCTGGTGAAAAAATATCTCGGCTCGGTGGTGCCGATCAGCGACAACTTCTTCGCCACGCTCAATTCGGCGGTGTTCTCCGACGGCTCGTTTGTCTACGTGCCGCCGGGGTGCGCTGCCCGATGGAGCTGTCGACCTATTTCCGCATCAATGAGAAGAACACCGGTCAGTTCGAGCGCACGCTGATCATTGCCGACAAGGGCTCCTATGTGAGCTATCTCGAAGGCTGCACGGCGCCGATGCGCGATGAAAACCAGCTGCACGCCGCCGTTGTCGAACTGGTTGCCCTCGACGACGCCGAAATTAAATATTCGACCATCCAGAACTGGTATCCCGGCGACGCGCAGGGTCGTGGCGGCATCTATAATTTCGTGACCAAGCGCGGCGATTGCCGCGGCAGGAACGCCAAGATCTCCTGGACGCAGGTGGAAACCGGCTCGGCCATCACCTGGAAATATCCGAGCTGCATCCTGCGCGGCGACAATTCGCGCGGCGAGTTCTATTCGATCGCGATCTCGAATGGCTACCAACAGGTCGATTCCGGCACCAAGATGCTGCACCTCGGCAAGAACACGACGAGCCGCATCATCAGTAAAGGGCATCGCCGCCGGCCACTCGAACAACACCTATCGCGGGCTGGTGACCTCGCATCGCCGCGCTACCGGCGCACGCAACTTCACCAATTGCGACTCGCTTCTGATCGGCGACAAGTGCGGCGCGCACACCGTGCCGTACATCGAGACCAAAAACTCATCGACCGTGTTCGAGCACGAGGCGACGACCTCGAAGATTTCCGACGAGATGCTGTTCTACTGCCAGCAGCGCGGGCTGTCGGCGGAGGAGGCAACGGCGCTCGTCGTCAATGGCTTCGTCAAGGACGTGCTGCAGCAATTGCCGATGGAATTCGCAGTCGAGGCGCAGAAGCTGATCTCGGTCAGCCTTGAGGGCTCGGTCGGCTAAGGTCGATGGCCTCCTCGAAAGAAACGACAAACGGAACAGAAAGGCAGAGCGGTTCGATGCCGTTGCTTGAAATCAAAAACCTCCACGTCGAGATCGACGGCCGGGAAATTCTCAAAGGGCTGGATCTGACGGTCAACGCCGGCGAGGTCCACGCAATCATGGGCCCGAACGGCTCGGGCAAGTCGACGCTCGCCTACGTGCTCGCCGGCAAGGCGGGGTACGAGCCGACTTCCGGCGAAGTGCTGTTCAACGGCAAGAACATTTTCGACATGACGCCCGATGAGCGGGCTGCGGCTGGGCTATTTTTGGCCTTCCAATATCCGCTGGAAATTCCGGGCGTTGCCACCATGACGTTCCTGCGCACTGCGCTCAATGCGCAGCGGAAGAAACGCGGCGAGGCTGAATTTTCAACGCCGGAGTTCCTGAAAAAAGTTCGCGAACTCGCCAAGAAGCTCGGCATCGAACAGGAAATGCTGCGCCGCGCCGTCAATGTCGGCTTCTCCGGTGGCGAGAAGAAAAGGAACGAGATCCTGCAGATGGCACTGCTGGAGCCAAAGCTTGCCGTACTCGACGAGACCAATTCCGGCCTCGACATCGATGCGCTGAAGATCGTCTCGGACGGCGTCAATCGGCTGCGCTCGCCGCAAAGGTCATTCGTCGTGATCACCCACTACCAGCGGCTGCTCAACTACATCGTGCCGGACGTGGTGCACGTGCTCTCCAAGGGCCGCATCGTGAAGACCGGCGGCAAGGAATTGGCGCTCGAACTCGAAGCGCGCGGTTATGCCGAATATCAGGAAGCGGCGGCATGAGCCCGACGCAGCTCCCCGTGAGCAAAGACCTATGAATGCCATGGCCGACGTAAAGGTGATGAAGACCGCGGCGGAGACCGCCTTGGCGCAGACCTATGCGCAGGCCCATGCGTCGCTGCCGGGCGGTGCCACGATTGCGCGACAGCGCGCGGCCGCCTTCGACCTGTTCGCGAAGGAAGGCCTGCCGCATCGCCGCGTCGAGGACTGGAAGTACACCGATCTGCGCGCGCTGATGCGCGACGCCAAGCCGCTTGCCGGGCCGCCCGATGCCGCCGCCAAAAGGCGGGCGAAGGCCGCAGGACAAATGCTCGGCGATATCGGTGCGCGCCGACTGGTCTTCGTTGACGGCGCATTCGTGCCGAAACAATCCGACACGGCGGCGCTTGAGGCCGGCCTTTCTATCGGGTCGCTTAGCGCCGCGCTCGCCGACAACGACGCAACGCTCGCCGCGCATCTCGGCAAACTCGCTCCGGCAGGCGACGTCGCGGTCGCGCTTAACACTGCGCTGATGGGCGACGGCGCGGTCATCCGCGTCGCCGCCGGCTCGACCATCGAGCGGCCGTTGCATCTGCTCTTTGTCGCTTCGGAACAGCCCGCCGCAAGTTTCGTTCGGTCGCTCGTGATCGTGGAGCAGGGCGCTCGCGCCATGTTGATCGAGAGTTATGAGGGGCCGGCCGGGAGAGACTATCAGGTCAACGCCGCGCTGGAATTGTTCGTTGGCGACCAAGCGCATGTCGATCACGTCAAGATCATCGGCGAAGGCTCCGACGCGCTGCATGTCTCGACGCTGGCGGCGGCCGTCGGGGCCAAAGCCCGGTTCAACGCCTTTACTTTCATCGCCGGCGGCGCGGTCGTGCGCAATCAGCTGTTCCTGAAGTTCGACGGCGAAGACACGGTTGCCAACATTCGCGGCGCGACCTTGATCAAGGGCCGCCAGCACGCCGACACCACACTCCTCGCAACGCACATCGCGCGCGGTTGTCAGAGCCGGGAGGTATTCAAGTCTGTGATCGACGGCGAGGCGCACGGAGTGTTCCAGGGCCGCATCGTCGTTCGCCCGGGTGCGCAAAAGACTGACGCCAAGATGATGACGCGGGCGCTGCTTCTCTCCGAGCGCGCCGAGGCGGACAACAAGCCGGAACTGGAGATCTTCGCCGACGACGTGCAGTGCGGCCACGGCGCCACCGCCGGCGCGCTCGACGGGGAGCTGAAATTCTACCTGATGGCACGCGGAGTTCCGGAGGCCGAAGCTGAAGCGTTGTTGATTCAGGCGTTCGTCGGCGAAGCAATTGAGGGCGTCGAGCATGCCGGCCTGCGCGAGGCGCTCCTGGATCAGGTCGCACTGTGGCTTAAGGCACGGGCGGACGTATGATGCATCCCGCAGTGACCAACGGGACTTATGACGTAAACCGCATCCGCGCGGATTTTCCCATCCTCGCGACCAAGGTCTACGGCAAGCCGCTGGTCTATCTCGATAACGCCGCATCGGCGCAGAAGCCGCAGGCCGTGCTCGACCGCCTGAACGAGGTCTACACCACGCAATACGCCAACGTGCATCGCGGGCTGCACTATCTGGCCAACGAGGCGACCGAGGCTTACGAAGGCGCGCGGGAAAAAGTGGCGGCGTTCCTCAACGCGGCGCGCAAGGAAGAGATCATCTTCACCCGCAACGCCACCGAGGCCATCAACCTCGTCGCCTACACGTTCGGCCGCGAGCGGATCAAGCCCGGTGACGAGATCGTGCTCTCGATCATGGAGCACCATTCCAACATCGTGCCCTGGCATTTCCTGCGCGAGCGTCAAGGCGCGGTAATCAAGTGGGCGCCGGTCGACGACGAGGGACATTTCCTGATCGACGAATTCGAGAAACTCCTCGGCCCGCGCACCAAGATGGTCGCCATCACCCACATGTCGAACATGCTGGGCACGCTGGTTCCAGTCAAAGAGGTGACACGGATCGCGCACGCCCACGGCGTTCCGGTGCTGATCGACGGCGCGCAGGGTGCCGTGCATGCCGATATCGACGTGCAGGATATCGGTTGCGATTTCTATGTCTTTACCGGCCACAAGCTCTACGGCCCGACCGGGATTGGCGTGCTCTACGGCAAATACGATCACCTCGCCGCCATGCCGCCGTTCAACGGCGGCGGCGAAATGATCCGCGAAGTTTTCCAGGACCGCATCACTTATGGCGATCCGCCCTATAAGTTCGAGGCCGGTACGCCGTCGATCGCACAGGCGATCGGCCTTGGGGCGGCGCTCGACTATGTCGCTTCCGTCGGCAAGCCGCAGATCCGCAGCCATGAAGCGGGGCTCGTGCACTACGCGCACGATCGGCTGCGGGAAATCAATTCGCTGCGCATCTTCGGCACCACAAAAGACAAGGGTCCGATCGTCTCCTTTGAGATCAAGGGTGCGCATCCTCACGACGTAGCGACGATCATCGATCGCTCGGGCGTCGCAGTCCGTGCCGGCACCCATTGCGTGATGCCGCTGCTTGCCCGCTTCGGCGTGACCGCAAGCTGCCGCGCTTCGTTTGCGATGTATAATACGCGTGAGGAGGTCGATTGCCTGGCGCAAGCGCTGGTCAAAGCTCAAGGTTTCTTCGCATGATGGACGATCAAACAAACCCCGATGTGGGCCCTGTTGCGGCCACCGAAACCGCGGAACGGCCGTCCGCCATTCCGGCGGACGAGATGGCGCGTCTGACCGACGAGATCGTCGGCGCGCTCAAGACCGTCTACGACCCGGAGATTCCCGCCGACATCTACGAGATCGGCCTCATCTATAAGGTCGATATCGACGACGACCGCGCTGTCAAGATCGATATGACGCTGACCACGCCGAACTGTCCGTCGGCGGCGGAACTGCCGACCATGGTCGAGAACGCTGTCGCCAGTGTGCCCGGCGTGCGCGAGGCCAAGGTCACCATCGTCTGGGATCCGCCATGGGATCCGAGCCGGATGTCGGACGAAGCCCGCGCGGTACTCAATATGTGGTGAGTTGCGCACTAGCTTGCGGCGTCTTACATCAAGTGTGGTGAAGTCTTTAGTATTTTTGAGTTATTCTAAATCGTAACTACGACGAAGCGCCTCCGGCGGAGGCGAGGAGAATGAGACGATGGCGAGCCCCCGGCCGAGACCTCAGGTGATGCGGCTCACCGAAGCTGCGGCGGAACGCATCAAGACGGTGATGGCGAAAGCCGACCATCCGATTGCCGCGGTGCGGGTCGGCGTCAAGAACGGCGGCTGCGCCGGGATGGCCTACACCATGGAATATGCGGAGAAGGTCAATCCGCTCGACGAGGTGATCGAGGACAGGGGTGTTCGTATCCTGATCGATCCCAAAGCGGTGTTGTTTCTGCTCGGCACCGAGATGGACTACAGGGTCGACAGACTGTCCGCCCAGTTCGTGTTCAACAATCCGAACCAGACCTCGGCCTGCGGCTGCGGCGAGTCGGTGCAGCTCGAGCCCGCACAAGAGGTCGGCGGCGCCGAGGCGCGGTAAGTAATCGGGCGGTTGATCAAAGTCCGCTCCACACGCGAGTCCCGCGCGCCATACCGGACTCGGACGGAAAGTTACGCCACGCGCGCTCGAAACGGGGCCTTGGCGTCGACGTTTGCATCGCTTTCGCCGATCACCCTATTGCGGCCGTAGCGCTTGGCAGCGTAGAGGCAGCTGTCAGCGCGCTCCAGCAGCGACTGCGGCGTATCTTCGGCCCGCAACACCGCTACCCCGATGGAAATCGTCACCCGGCCAAGACGCTCGCCGCTTGAGCGTTTCATCAATTCCTTCGTCATGACCGTGTGCCGAATATGGTCGGCCAGCGCGATCGCTTCGTGCAGCGGCGTGTTCTGCAGCGCCACCACAAATTCCTCGCCGCCGTAGCGCGCGGCTATGTCGTGGGCCTTGACGTTTTGTTTCACCGACATGGCGACGAGCCGTAAAACCTGGTCGCCGGTTAAATGTCCGTACTTGTCGTTGAATGCTTTGAAGTCGTCGATATCGGTCATCAACAGCGACAGCGGCCCGTTGTTTTGTTTGGCTTCGGCCATCGCCCTGCCGAGCTCGATATCGAAGAATTTGCGATTTGCCAGCGTCGTCAGCGGATCGGTGAGGCTTTCGGTTCGTACCGCTTCGAGATTCTGTTGCAGCTCTTCGATTTCCTGCCTCGACGCCGACAGGCGCGCTTCGAGCTTTTTGTTGTTGATCTCCATCTCCTTGGCGCCCTCAAGCAGCTGCTCAATGATGGTGCGCATCGCGGCGCCGTCATTGGTGCCCTGCAGCTGCTGGCTGGCGTCGGCGAGGCTCTCGGAATAGCTCGTCGCCGTACCGGCGGCGGCGTCGATCGTATCCAGCACTTGCTTGATTTCACCGAGGACGCGCGAACCGACGGTCTCGATGCGCTCGCTCACCCGCTTCGACGAGAGGTAGGTCGCATAGATCTGCTCGATATCGGCGTCGTCGAGCGTACCCTTTTGCGCCAGCGTTTCGTTGATCGCGTGGTTGAGATCCTGGTTATAGCCGGTCGCGTAGTGATACCAGACTTCGAAATTTCGCGGCGAAGCGGGCTGGTGCAGCGCCCGAATCTGTTGAAGCGCAATCTCTGCGAATGCCAGAGTCCGTTCGTGCTCGTCGCTGGGCACGGCCATCAAAATCGCTCCGATCGCGCTGAAAAACCTTAATTAATTTCGGATGCGCGCAACCGCGGACACGTACTAAGACGTAGGAGAAAGCCGTGAAGGACCGGTAAACGGAAGCGGTACCGAGAGAGCCAAGGACAACCGCGGGATTTATCTAAAAGTTGAAAGTTACGCTTTCAGCGTAACCGGACGCAGCAAGAAGGCCGGCAGATGCGAAGCGTCACCGTCCTCCCCGCGACCTTTTGGGGGCTGCGGCGGGCGCTGCGGGATGCGGGCTATCGACGCGGACCGTTGTGGCTGGCGACTGCTGTCGGCGTGTCCGCGGCGCGGCTGCCGCTCCCTCTGGGCCGGCGGTGACGGCGATGCCGTCGCGGGTGCTCGCTGCGGTGCCGAAGTGGCCTCGATCGGCTTGCCGTTCATCCAGGGGATGGGTTGCCCGATCAGCTTTTCGATCGCTGCCACGGCCTTCTGATCGCTCGATCCCGCCACCAGAGTGATCGCGGTGCCGGTTCTGCCCGCCCGGCCGGTGCGGCCGATCCGGTGCACGTAGTCGTCGGCGTGATGCGGCACGTCGAAATTGTAGATGTGGCTCACGTCGGAAATATCGAGGCCGCGCGCGGCGACGTCGGAAGCAACCAGGAGGGTCACTTCGCCCTTGCGGAATTGGTCGAGCGCGGCGGTGCGCGCGGGCTGGTCCATGTCGCCGTGCAGCGACTGGACCGAAAAGCCGTGGCGCAGCAGCGAGCGATAAAGCGTGGCTACTTCGCGCTTGCGGTTGCAGAAAATGATGGCGTTCTTCAAGCCTTCGGCCGAGCGGATCAGGCGGCGGAGCACGTCGCGTTTGTCATGGGGCTCATGGCCGGCTTTGACCAGAAGCTGCGTCGTGGTGGCGACGGTCGTGGCGGGGCGCGAGACTTCGACGCGGACCGGATTGCTGAGGAACTGTTCGGTGATGCGCCGGATTTCCGGCGGCATGGTCGCGGTGAAGAACAGGGTCTGGCGGGTGAAGGGAACAAGCTTGCAGATGCGCTCGATGTCGGGAATGAAGCCCATGTCGAGCATGCGGTCGGCCTCGTCGATGACGAGGAGTTCGACGCCGTTGAGCAACAGCCGTCCGCGCTCGTTGTGGTCGAGTAGGCGGCCGGGGGTCGCGATCAACACATCCACCCCGCGGGTGAGCTTGACATCCTGATCGCCGAACGAGACGCCGCCAATGATCAGCGCGACGTTGAGCTTGTGGTTGACGCCGTATTTGACAAAACTTTCCTCCACCTGCGCCGCGAGTTCGCGAGTCGGCTCGAGAATGAGCGTGCGCGGCATGCGCGCGCGGGCGCGGCCCTGCTCCAGCATCGTTAACATCGGTAACACGAACGCGGCGGTCTTGCCGGTGCCGGTCTGGGCGATGCCCAGCACGTCGCGCCGGGCCAGCACGTGGGGGATGGCTTGATCTTGGATTGGAGTGGGGGTCTGGTAGCCGGCCGCCGCGACGGCGGAGAGAACTTTTTCGGACAAGCCGAGATGTGAAAAGGACATAAAGCCTCAGATCGAGGGCCGCGCCGGGCGCGGGAACCTATGGATTGAACGGGGAAACACGCAAGTCTGCTCGAATCCGCCGCTTTGCGTGCCCGGAACATAGGGGCCAAAGTGCGAAAGTCAACCTAACATCGTGCGGTAAGTAAAAGGATTGCTTCACTTTTTTCGCCAACCTGAATTCGCCAAGCCTGAATTCGCCAAGCCTGAATTCGCCAAGCCTGAATTCGCCAAGCCCGAAAGCGAGTGCCGATGCCCGATATCTCGTCTGATAATTTGCCGGTCGTTCTGGTCCCGGGGCTTAACTGCTCGGCGCGCCTTTACGCCGAGCAAATTCCGGTGCTGTGGCGGTTCGGTCCGGTCACGGTCGCAGATCATAGGCGCGACGACACTATGGCGACGATCGCCCGCCGTATCCTCGGCGCCGCCCCACCACGCTTTGCGCTCGCCGGGCTGTCGATGGGCGGTTACATCGCCTTCGAGATCATGCGCCAGGCGCCGCAGCGGGTGGCGAAGCTCGCGCTGCTCGACACCGGTGCGCGGCCGGAGGCTCCGGCACAAACCGAGCGCCGGCGGCCGGCGATGGAAAAGGCAAAAAGCGGGCGTTTTGCCGAAGTCGCCGAAGAATCCTTTTCCTTCTTTGTGCACCCGGATCGTTACGGCGACGCGGCACTCAAAGCCATCGTGTTGGCCATGGCGGAAGAAACCGGTGCGCAGACATATCTTCGGCACCAGCAGGCGATCATGGCCCGCCCCGATTCCCGTCCAGGACTCGCCGCCATCGCCTGTCCCACCCTGGTTCTCGTCGGCGAGCAAGACAAAGGGACTCCGCCGGAATTGTCGCGCGAGATCGCCGCCGGGATTCCGGGCTCGCGCCTCGTCATCATTCCCGAGTCCGGCCATTTGTCGACGCTCGAACGGCCGCAGGCGGTGAACCAGGCGCTGGTCGAATGGATGGCGTCATGACGGGTACGCGGTTTGCCACCCGCGATGTGAGCGTGTTGTGCAGTACGTTGGCTCTCCTTTTGCCGGTGGTGTTGTTGGGCCTCACTGGCGCGCACGCGCAAAGCGACTATCCGACCCGCCCGGTCCGCATCGTCGTCGGCTTTGCAGCCGGCGGCGGCAACGACATTTTCGCGCGCCTTGTCGGCCTGAAGCTTTCCGGCCTGATCGGTCACCCGGTGGTGGTTGAAAACCGCCCCGGTGCGGGCGGCCGCCTCGCCGCCGAGTACGTCGCGCACCAGGCCGCCGACGGTTACACGCTTCTCGTCGGCGCCAGCGGCGCGATGTCGATTGCAGCCGCTATCTATCCCGATCTTGCCTATCAACCGACCAAAACCTTCACGCCGCTCGCCATGATCGCGAGCTTTCCACTCTTCATGGTGATCGCGAGCGACCATCCGGCAAAGACCGTGAACGACATGGTCGCATGGGCCAAACAGCACCCCGACAAGGCCAATTACGCCACGACATCCCCGGCCTTCACCATCACCACCGAATTGCTGAAACTGGAATCCGGCATGCCCGGAATTGCCATTCCTTATCGCAGCAGCACCGACATGGTGCTGAGCGTCATCAGCGGGCAGACCATGACCGCGATCGCCGACGGGCCGCCCTCGGTGCCGATGGTGAAGGCCGGCAAGGTCAAAGCCATCGCCGTCACGGGCGCGGAGCGGTCCGCCGAACTGCCGGACGTGCCGAGCATGGCGGAGTCGGGATTCCCGGCCGTCGACATTCATCTCTGGAGCGGCCTGTTCGCACCGGCGGCGACACCGCCGGCGATTGTCGCCAAGCTGGAAAAAGAACTGCGCGAGGCCATCGCCGATCCCGGCGTTTCCGAGAAGCTTCGCGCCATGGCCGTCGATCCCGGCGGCGGTACGCCGGCCGACTTCAAGCGCATGATCGAAACTGACATCGTCAAATACAAAGACGTGGTCAAAGCCGCCAATCTGCACTTTGAGGAGTAGGGGCATCGGAGCGAATCCAGAGGGTGGTCATTCGGTCATTCCGGGGCGCGCCGCAGGTGCGAACCCGGAATCCATAATCACTGAACCTGCAAACTACTCGCGTGCGGCGTGAAGCTTCGCACAATAGTGACTATGGATTCCGGGTTCCTCGCTCCGCTCGGCCCCGGAATGACGAGCAAAACAAATTCATTCTCGCGGCGCGATCACGCCCGAGTCATGCCGCACCACCACCACGCACCAAAAAGAAGGGAGCGGAGCGCCGATAGGCGCACCATCCATTGTCCGCGCCACATAATCAGATGTTGCCACCTGAATTATGCGCGGGCGCGGCAGCGGGCCTTTTTTCTCCTGCCTCCCCCCGCGTGCGGGGGAGGGTAGGGAGGGGGCCCGCTCGCCTTTCGGCGCTCCGCCACGGCGCTTGCAGCAGCGAGCGAACGCCGCCACTCAGCCCAGGCCGCGCTTCGCGCGAGCGGGAGGACGCGGGCGTTACCCGCGCCGCCAAACGCGCTTAAGCAGGGCACCCTGCGCGCCGGTCGTAATGCCGGCGGGGTCGTTGCCCGGACCGCCCGGGAGCGGTTTGCGAAACCGCCCGCAGGAACCGCACTCGCTCCACTTTCAGGATCGCATCTAGAAAGCGCCCTTCACTGAGCGAGATTCGATATTAGCCAATAACGAAAAGGGGGACGCGTGTCAAGGAAACTGAGACAGGGCCTCTGCGGGCGTCGCGGCCAAATCGATGAATCCTCAGAGCCGACTTTCGAGCGCTGTGATCCGATCGCTGACTCGACGGCGCTCTGCAACGATGCCGGCGTGCACAATTTCCGCAGCGGCAAACACGGAAGTTTTGAACGGGGCAAGGTCCCTACCGAGAACATCAAATTGCTGGTCCATTACGATCGCGCCGGGCGCGACGCTTTGAGCGAACGAGTAAAGCCGGTTTGCAAATCTCTGGGCATCCTCTTTGATCTTTATCCGAGCGTCGTGAATTTCACGCGCGCCCCACAGCGGCCCAATTTCTTGATCGAACTTGACGATCGTCTCTCTCAAATAACTTTCCGCCCCTTGGAACCTCGCAATCTCGACACCGAAAACCTGCCCGGTTGGCTTATGTCTAGCGCCGGCGAGATTTACAATCGCCCGCGCGGCGATGTCGAGCGAACTTGTTATCTGATAAATCAGTGTCTGTTCGCGATCTAGTTCGACCGATCGTTTCCGAAAAAAGTCAAGCGTTTGATAGTCGGACTGTCGCGCCATCTCCGCAAGTTGGCGCCAGACTGGTCGTGCTGTTATCAACGCAGCCACAATAGCGCCGCCGATGCCGATCAGCGCTTGATAGCGGTAGATGAAAAATTCTGCGCATCCACCGATTGCGCCAGCGTCTTTAAAGCCTTCGCATCCGGTTTTGAACACCGTCCCATAGGAAAAGCCGAGTACAGCAAAGAAGAACGCCGCCGCGGCGATCATGATGATGGCGTTACGATTTACCATTTTGATTTTCGTGCAGACCGCCTACTCACGGTGACGGGCGAGGGGCCGAACCAGGTGGCGAGCGATATGCGGGATACTGCAGTGGTGAAATCCCCCCGAGTGCCGCAAGGCGACACGACGCGCCACGGCCTGAAACAAGCCCGCCAATTGGCATACCCGCCCAAATGCCAATGTTGCTTAGATGGGCACAGCAATAGCGTTCGATCGAGGCAGATACTCCATGCCGATCGCTTCAAGTTCGCCAAAGTTGACCAACGATCTGAACCAATGCCGGGGTTTTGTTCGCATAATAAAGCGCCGCGAGCGACAGCCGGTAGGGCTTAGGGAAGCGGTTTCTCATCCACGATTGTCTTTCCCAATCTGTCCATCATCCCTTGGAGTGTTTGCTGATCGCCGTCGTTCCAGCACTTGTCAGCGAGCTCATTCACCGAACTTGCCCCCGTTTTCGTAGCTAAGTCAGCGCCAAGTTTCGCATCGGCTCCCGGCGCGCGGGCTTGCTTGAGAGCATCTTGCAATCCGCCCTCTTTAGTGAACGCCCAGCGCACCATCATCTCATCTAGTGTACTCAGATGTAGATATTCGTTCGCGACGGTGCGAATACCAAGGCATAGGCTGTAAATTTTAGATTTGTCCCTTGATGTGTCGCTCAAATCGATCAATTTTGCTATTGGATTATCGCTCTCGCCGACGGTCTTATCGATAGGTTTTAGAATTGAAAGTAGCGCGCCACGAATAGTGGCGCTGCTATTGCCGTTGCTGCTGTTACCGTTCTTCTTATCGCCGGTGCTGTTTGCAGGGGGCTGTTCGGCCGCTGCAGCAAGCACGAGCGGCGAACCGTTGGAGAGAAAGGCGAGGCGTGCGCCGCGCGCTTCGAGATCGGCAGAGGTTGGGCGCGCATCTGGATATGCCGCAAGCCCGAAATGAGCGTCGTTGCCGGTGTTGTTGTCGGTACTATTATTGCTGTTACTGCCGTTGTTGTTATTGGTGGGACTGTTTTTTTTATCGTTGCTATTGTTGGCGCTGCAACTGCCAGACGCGATGGCAAGGGGGGTGCACTGCCTGCTGGCCAGTGCGGCATTATCTAATACCGTGGACAGCCAGATATTAGTACCCGAATTGGCGAGAGCGATTGAGCCAACACGACGAACATAGACCACGAGGTCACCGTTTTCCGGGTCGTCGCTTTTAAAGAGATCTGGGATCGAAATCGCCAACTTACTGTCGGCGGGGTCGCCATTTGCTCTAAGCGTTACACCTATTGAAACTTGGTTGTGTACGTTTCCGGCGTTCGCCAGGGCGGTTTGGAAACTCTGACTTGCTTGTTGCACGTGCTGGGATAGAGGCCCCGCCAGACCGTTTACAATTGATGCCCAGCCGGCCGCAGCGCTAATCTCGCCAAACAATGCAAGAACGTTTGAAACTAAATTCAGGTCTTTGGCCTTCCCCCCCATTACAATGAACTTTACAACGAAATCGTCGTATTGGTCATACTTTCCACCGCCTCCATATAGCAGCAGTGGAAAGGTGGGTCGCAGAGTGGTGTCAAAGTAGCAACCGAATCCGGCTTGGGCTTGCGTTGCGCTCGGACCTGCTGCTGCAACAATCAGCCCAGCATCGTTCTTCAGGAAGTCGACTTCAACTCCGGTGGTCCAGCGGTACTGGACGTCAGCTTTGACGACGATGATTCCTCCGGTGGTTGTTCCGAACAGACTTTGAAAAAACGAAGCTGCTGTCGGTTCGAGAGAACAATTTGTGTGACTTTTGTTTTCGAACTGGGGAACAATCTCGAGCGAGTAGTAGAAATCACCTTGCTGGGGTTTCCAGTTGGGCTGGTCTTGTTTTCTTTCATCGATAAAGGCGTTGTAGGTCGCATCCGCGTGCACGGGCCTATGCTTCTCGTCCGTCGCCGACCATCCGCCTGCCAACCATCCGCCGGTAACGATCTTCACACCGCTGCCGATGGGAGATTTGTTACTAAGGATAACCTCTGCCCTGACGTGGTGGGTCGAAAGACCCAGAAGCAGCAATAACAGGACGATCTGTTTCATAATCCGGCCCCCCATAGTACATGAAACAACATTGCAACCTTTGGTAGCGTCAAAGTCAATATACCTGATGCGCACCTTTAGAGCCTTGCCATTTGAGGCGCCGAGTAGAACGAAGCGGGCGGCGATTTGCTGATGTGCGCTTCATTCGCGCCGTTAGCCCGGTTCAGCTAAGTGTGGCTTGCTCCAATAGCGACGTGGCCATGCACCGTCGATACCCGTCAAATAGCGCGCAATATCGGGCACGGTCGTCGCAGTTGCGGTCGGCCGCGAGTTCCCGCGCTAAACATCCAGCGCCGCCTCATCGGCGAATTCGGCGCGCTCTTGGATGATAGCAAAGCGCAATTCAGGCTTGGTGCCCATCAGCCGCTCGACGGATTTTTCGGTGTCCTTGCGATCATCGGCGATGAGTGTGACGCGAAGAAGGGTACGCTTCTTCGCGTCCATGGTGGTTTCCTTCACCTGTGCGGCCATCATTTCGCCGAGGCCCTTGAAACTGTCGCTAATGACCTATGCTGTGTAAAAACGTCCGCGCGCGAGGAACGCGCAGAATTGTTTTCTCCATTATCTTCTCCCGGCAGTCTTCGCAGGCGTTTGCGCTTTTCAAATTGATGAAGTCAAGAAGAACTTTCTATCGGAAATTTCAATTTCGGAGTTTTCACACAGCCAAGACCCGGCACAGACATCCGGCGACTGATCGCCAACAAATTTACATCAGCCGGTAATGCATTCGGAACCTTTCCGACCTGCACTTTTGATCTGAGTTAAGTTGGTCCGCTCAATGCGACCATCAAGTGCTAGTCCTTTTTGCCAGGCACAATTCAACGGGTATTCCGCCATGAAAATCGGCCACACCGTGCTGCTGGCAGGCGCGGGTCTTCTCGCCTTGAGTTGCGTCTCGGCATCAGCTCAGCAGGTCACAGGTGTCCCAGGTTCGCCTGGTGCCACCACCACGATCGACGGAAAGCAGCTTCCACCGCCTGATCAAAAATTCGGCGGTGTGATCAAGGAGAGAGCTTCCGAGTCAACGGCTTGGTGGCCTCCCCGTGTCGTCCCGCCGAAGGGCGCGCCCAATGTGTTGCTCATCATGACCGACGATGTCGGCTTTGCCGCGCCGTCCACTTTTGGTGGGGTGATCCCCACACCGGCGCTTGATCGTATCGCTGCGGCGGGGCTGCGCTACACCAATTTCCATTCCACGGCGCTCTGCTCACCGACGCGGGCGGCGATCATCACGGGACGCAACCATCACTCGGTGGGTAACGGGGTGGTAGGCGAAATAGCGACGGGATTTCCGGGTTACGACTCAATCATTCCGATTGAGAAGGGCACCATCGGTACAATCCTGAAGGCGAACGGGTACGCAACTTCGTGGTTCGGCAAGGACCACAACACGCCCTTTTTCCAGTCGAGCCAGGCCGGGCCATTCAATCAATGGCCCAACGGTATGGGGTTCGAATATTTCTACGGGTTTGTCGGTGGCGACACGAGCCAGTGGCAACCGAACCTGTTCCGCAATACGACGGCCATCTATCCATTCCTAAACAATCCGAGCTGGAATCTGGAGACGGCAATGGCCGACGAGGCCATCCAGTACATGAAGCAGCTCAAGGAGATTGCGCCCGGCAAACCGTTCTTTGTCTACTACGTACCTGGCGCCACCCACGCGCCACATCATCCGACGCCGGAGTGGATCAAGAAGATCAGCGATATGCACCTCTTCGACGATGGCTGGAACAAAGTGCGCGAGACCATCTTCGCCAATCAAAAGCGCTTGGGCATCATGCCCGAAAACGCCAAGTTGACACCGTGGCCGAAAGAACTTCCGGAGTGGGACTCCCTCGGTGTGTTGGAGAAAAAGCTCTTCATCCGGCAAGCGGATGTCTACGGGGCCTACCTTGCCTATGCCGACAGTGAGATCGGCCGCGTCATCCAGGCTGTCGAAGACCTGGGCGAGCTCGACAACACTTTGATCATCTACATCAGTGGCGATAACGGCGCGAGCGCCGAAGGCATGCTCAACGGCACGCCAAACGAGTTCACCACTTTTAATGGCGTCGCCGTGCCGGTGAAGGCCCAGTACCTCTGGTACCCGTTCTGGGGATCAGACCGGACGTTCCCGCACTTTGCGGCCGAATGGGCGTGGGCAATGGACACGCCGTTCAAGTGGGTGAAGCAGGTAGCCTCGTACTTCGGGGGGACGGCCCAGGGCATGGCCATGTCCTGGCCTAGCCACATCGAGGACGTAGGCGGCATCCGCCGTCAGTTTCATCACGTCATCGACATCGTGCCGACCATCCTCGAAGCAACTGGCATCCCGCAACCCGAGATGATCAACGGCATCAAACAGAGCTCCATCGAAGGGGTGAGCATGACGTACACGTGGGATAAGGCGAACGCCAACGTCCCAACCCGACACACGACGCAATACTTTGAGATGCTCGGCAATCGCGCCATCTATCGCGACGGGTGGATGGCTTGCACGACGCCGGTGACTCTCCCTTGGAAGCTAAGCGGCGACCCGCCTCCGGATGTCATCACCGGGTACAAGTGGGAGCTTTATAACGTTGACGAGGACCCCACCCAATTCGACGACCTGGCTGCCAAGATGCCGGAGAAAGTCAAGGAGATGCAGGCCCTCTTCAATTCCGAGGCGGAGAAGTACAATGTACTACCGCTCGATAATGCGACGCTCCCGCGGTGGAATGCACCGCGTCCGAGCCTGACGGCCGGCAGAACAGTCTTCACGTATTCGGGCGAACTGACCGGCGTGCCAGCCAGCGCCGCTCCGAACATCCTGAACAAGTCCTACAGCATCACCGCCGAGGTCGAGATTCCCAAAGGCGGTGCGGAAGGCATGATCGTCACCGAGGGCGGGCGCTTCGGCGGCTATGGGCTGTTCCTCAGCAAAGGTGTAGCTGGCATTCGTGCGGGTAAACCTGTGTTCCTCTACAACCTGCTTAACCTCAAGCGCACGGCGTGGTCAGGGCCTGCGTTAAGCGCTGGCAAGCACACCATCGTCTTCGACTTCAAGTCCGATGGTCCCGGCTTGGGCAAGGGTGGAACGGGCGTGCTCTTGGTGGACGGCAAGGAAGCGGCGAGGAATTCGATGGAACACACCACCCCAGTCACGTTCCCGGAGGGCGAAACATTTGACATCGGCCAAGACACCCGCACCGGGGTCGCGATGCTTGAGTATCGCTACGATGTTCCGTTCAAGTTCACCGGCAAGATCAACAAGCTGATGTTCAAGCTCGAACCCGAGCTTAAGCAAGCATCGGAGCCGAAAGCAGAACTGGGGCCTATGGCAGCACCGGAGCCGGACCCTATTGAAGCACCAAAGCGCTAACAACGTTGCTGATAGAGCAGCGGCTGAATGCAATCGGGGCAACGAAGAAGGTGTTGATTTTCGCCGCCGTCGGCGAAGCCGCTACCGGGTTGGCGCTACTGATCGTTCCCTCCCAGGTCGGGCAGTTGTTGTTGGGTGAGAAACTTATAGCGGACGTGTCGAATTTGTGAGAGCACGGCCTAAACGTCGAGCGCCGACTCGTCGGCGAATTCGGCACGCTCCTGGATGAAGGCGAAGCGCAATTCCGGCTTAGTGCCCATCAGCCGCTCGACGGACTTTTCGGTATCCTTGCGGTCGTCGGCGATGAGCGTGACGCGAAGAAGCGTCCGCTTCTTCGGGTCCATGGTGGTTTCCTTCAGCTGCGCCGCCATCATTTCGCCGAGGCCCTTGAAGCGGCTGACTTCGACCTTGGCGTTGGCGTGGAATTCCTTCTTCAGAATTTCGTCACGGTGCTTTTCGTTGCGGGCGTAGAAATTCTTGCCGCCGTGGCTCAAGCGAAAGAGCGGCGGGACCGCGAGATAAAGGTGCCCATTGTCAATCAGTTGCGGCATTTGCCGGTAAAAGAAGGTGATCAGCAGCGAAGCGATATGGGCGCCGTCGACGTCGGCGTCGGTCATGATGATGATGCGGCCGTAGCGCAAATCCTCGTCGCGATAGTGCGCGCCGGTGCCGCAGCCGAGCGCCTGCGCGAGGTCGGCGAGCTGCTGGTTCTGCTGCAGCTTGTCCTTGCCGGCGGACGCCACGTTGAGGATTTTTCCGCGCAACGGCAGGATCGCCTGGCTGGCGCGGTCACGGGCCTGCTTTGCGGAGCCGCCGGCGCTGTCGCCTTCAACGACGAAAAGCTCTGAGCCCTGCGCGGCGCTGTTGGTGCAGTCGGCGAGCTTGCCGGGCAAGCGCAGCTTGCGCACCGCGCTCTTGCGCGCGATGTCCTTTTCCTGACGGCGGCGGATGCGCTCGTCGGCGCGCTCGACCACGAAGTCGAAAAGCTTGTTGGCCTGCGCCGGGTTGCCGGCGAGCCAGTGATCGAACGGGTCCTTGATCGCCTGTTCGACGATTCTTTGCGCTTCGGCGGTGGCGAGCCGGTCCTTGGTCTGTCCTTGGAATTCCGGCTCGCGGATGAACACCGAGAGCATGGCGCCGGCGCCGGTCATCACGTCGTCAGAGGTGATCGAGGCGGCGCGCTTGCCCTGGCCGACACGCTCGGCGTGATCCTTGAGCCCGCGGGTGAGCGCGGCGCGCAAGCCCGATTCATGAGTGCCGCCATCGGGCGTCGGGATGGTGTTGCAGTAAGAGTTGAGGAAGCCGTCGGCATCGGCAGTCCATGCCACCGCCCATTGCGCCGCGCCGTGCGTGCCGGTCTTGCCGGCGCTGCCGGTGAAAATGTCCGGGTGCACGAGGGTCGCGTCCGTGAGCGTTTCGGATAAATAGTCTTTCAAACCATCGGCGAAGTGAAACGTCGCCTGTTCCGGCACGTCCTCAACACCGCGCAGCAATTCCTTCTCGCACGACCAGCGGATTTCGACGCCGCCGAACAGATACGCTTTCGAGCGCGTCATCTTGAACACGCGCTCGGGTTTGAAATGCGCCTTGGCGCCGAAAATGTCCGGGTCCGGGCGGAAGCGCACTTTGGTGCCGCGCCGGTTCGGCGCCTTGCCGGCGTCCTGCAATTTGGTCTTCGGCTTGCCGCGCTCGAACGCCATGCGGTAGAGCTTTTGGCCGCGTGCGACCTCGACCTCCATCCGTTCCGACAGCGCGTTCGCCACCGAAACGCCGACGCCGTGCAGGCCGCCCGAGGTTTCGTAAACCTCGGAGTTGAATTTGCCGCCGGCGTGCAGCGTGCACATGATCACTTCGAGCGCGGACTTGTTCTTGAATTTCGGATGCGGATCGACCGGAATGCCGCGGCCGTTGTCGGTGACGGTGACGAAGCCGTCGGCCGCCATCTCGACCTCGATCCAGTCGGCATGGCCGGCCAGCGCCTCGTCCATGGAATTGTCGATCACTTCGGCGAACAGGTGGTGCAGCGCCTTCTCGTCGGTGCCGCCGATATACATGCCGGGGCGGCGGCGCACCGGCTCGAGCCCTTCGAGGACCTCGATGTGCTTGGCCGTATAGCCGGCCTCGCCGGCGGACCCTCGTGCCGACGGCGCGCCGCGTGCCGCACGCCGCGGCGAGGACCGCGCGTCGGCGAGGTTCGCGAACAGGTCGGGACCGCCCGACGATTTTGATGTTTTGGCTGCTTTTCCCATGCGAAGCTTTTGATGTTGGGCCGATATAGTGAGCCGCGGTCCCGGTGACAGAGGCTGGCGAATTGGCCTCTGACTATGCCACGCGAACGCCAAAACAATGAGGGCCGGTCAGTCCAAAAGCCGCCTGCGGACGCGTTGACGCTGCCGGGCGCGGCCTTTATATGGCCGCCCATGACCCGCTCGTCCAATATCGTCCGGTCGACCACTGCCGCCGCGGAGCGCCGCCGCCGACGTGACACGGCACGAGCGCGCGCTCTCGCGTAGCAAATCGTGCCGCCGGTTTTCCGCGGCACTTTTCCGATATCCTTCCGCGGACGCTAGCTTAGGTTCTCAAAGCCCAAAAATTGATCAAGGTTTTGATCATGTCTGCGAAAGCTAAAATCGGCATCCTCGGCGCATCCGGTTATACCGGCGCGGAATTGGTGCGGCTGCTCATCCGCCATCCGGGCGTTGACATTGCGCTGCTCACGGCCGATCGCCGGGCCGGGAAACCAATGTCCGATGTTTTCCCGCAATTTTCGCCGTACGCGCTGCCGACGCTGATCGCCATCGACGGGATTGATTGGCCGGCGCTCGGCCTTGATCTTGTGTTCTGCGCGCTGCCACACGGCACGACTCAGAACGTCGTCAAAGATCTGCTGACGAAGGCGCCGGCACTAAAAGTCGTCGATCTTTCCGCCGATTTCCGTCTGGCCGATCCTGACGCCTATGCCCGCTGGTACGGTCATGCGCACGCCGCGCCGGAATTGCAAAAAAAAGCGGTCTACGGACTGACCGAGATTTATCGGCTTCAGATCAGGGCGGCGCAGCTTGTCGCCAATCCCGGCTGTTACACGAGCTGCGCCGAACTCGCGCTGATCCCGCTCCTCAAAGCCAAGGCGATCGATCCGGACGAGATCGTGATCGACGCCAAATCCGGCATGACCGGAGCGGGCAGGGCAGCAAAAGAGGAGATGCTGTTTTCGGAAGTATCCGAAGGGTTTCATGCCTATGGCGTCGGGCATCACCGGCACATGGCCGAACTCGACCAGGAATTTTCCAAGGCCGCCGGCCGCGAGGTGGTCGTAACCTTCACGCCGCATCTCGTGCCGATGAATCGCGGCATTCTCTCAACGATTTATGTGCGCGGCGCGAAAGCGTCGCCGCAAGACCTTCATGCGCTACTTTTAAAGTCTTACGCGAGCGAACCGTTCGTTCACGTGCTGCCGTTCGGCACCTTGCCGCAGACCCGCCACGTGCGCGGTTCCAACATGACTTTCATCGGCGTCGCCGCAGACCGTGTCCCCGGCCGCGCCATCGTCGGCTCGGCGCTCGATAATCTGACCAAGGGCGCTTCGGGTCAGGCGGTGCAGAACATGAACCTCATGCTCGGCTTTCCCGAAACCACGGGGCTCGAACAGGTGGCGCTGTTTCCCTGATAAGTCCCAACTTTTGTACGTGCGGCCGCTTCGTTAGGTTTTTCTTTAGGCTGGTTCAAAAGCTAAATTTCATGTTGTGAGGTTTGACTCTTCAACCCAAATAGAATAGAATAAAAGAAGAACAATGATTTTGCGGCTATGAGGCTATTCTGCCCGAGCCGTTTATCGGAGCTAGGCGCCGAAACCTTATCCCCAAGTAGTCGCGGATTCAGCCTGTATAGTTTGGCCACCTTCCTCCTAAACTCGAATCAATGACCGCAACAGGCCGGGCAAAATTCCAAACTTCGTCGAAGCGCCGTTCCGGGCCAGAGATCGTAATCGGCCTCCAATCCGGGAGGCTCATGGCCCGAGCCTGGAGCACAACCATCCCCGAGCGCCAGCGGCAGCAGGCTGCATGGGCTTTCATAAAGAGAGCGATTGATGAATACGTTGCGCTAACGGCATATGAGCGCGTCGCGTCGTTAACTCCGCCAGCAATCGCACTTACGTTTATCCTTGATAAGACGGTCGTTGAGCTGGCGCGCGTCGTGGGCCAAGAAGCCGCGGAGCTTCCAATCGAGCAAGCGTGCTTTCAACTCAGCGCGACCTATACAGCGCTCGTACCTTCGGGCATCCGAAGCGCGCTTGGCATGTATTACACGCCGCCTGCGCTTACCCAACGTCTTCTCGACATGGCCGAAGAAGCCGGAATTGATTGGCAAACCGCACATGTGCTTGATCCCGCGTGCGGTGGAGGAGCGTTCCTGCTACCCGTCGCGTTACGCATGCGCAAGGCGATGCGCGGTCTTTCGGCCTCCAACCAAGTCCGAAGCATCACCAGCCGGTTACGCGGCTTTGAAATCGATCCTTTTGCCGCATGGTTGACGCAGACGTGGTTGGAAATTGCCCTCGCCGATCTCCTGACAGGCGAGCGTCTAACTTCGCTTGTGCAGGTGCGTGATACGCTGAATCAAGAACCACGCCGAATGCTTTTTGATTTGGTTATTGGGAATCCCCCGTATGGCCGTGTGTCACTGACCCGCGAGCAACGAGAGCACTTCAAACGCGGCCTCTACGGGCACGCCAACCTCTATGGCATATTCACCGATATTGCGCTGCGATGGGCCAAACCCGACGGCGTGATCGCGTACGTTACACCGACCAGTTTCCTCGCCGGTGAGTATTTTAAGAGTCTTCGCGCTCTTCTTGCCACCAAAGCGCCGCCGGTTGCGATTGACTTCATTACGGCCCGACGGGGAGTATTTGAAGATGTGCTTCAGGAAGCGCTGCTTGCAACCTATCGTAAAGGCGCTGCGGCGAACGGAACACCGGTTCATTATGTTGGGGTTACGTCCGATGTGAGTGCAAGCATCACCCATGCTGGACACTTTGTTGTTCCTTGCATAGCGGAAAAGCCATGGCTAGTGCCGCGTCTGCCCGAGCATCAGCGGCTCATCGACCGGCTGTCGGCCATGCCCGACCGGCTGAAGGATTGGGGCTATCAAGTTTCGACGGGGCCGCTTGTCTGGAACCGATTTAAGCCGCAGCTTCGTGTACGAGCGGACAATGATACCCTCCCTCTTATCTGGGCCGAAGCCGTGGCCGGACCTAATCGGTTCATCCACCGTGCCGACAAGCGCGGCCACCTCCCTTACTTTCAGCCGAGGGCGAAAGATGCCTGGCTCAAGGTGAACGTGCCGTGCGTGCTCGTGCAGCGCACGACCGCAAAGGAGCAGCCTCGTCGGCTGATCGCGGCTGAAATGCCGCGAAGCTTTATAAAGAAGCATGGTGCTGTCGTTGTCGAAAATCACCTGAATATGATTAAGCCGATTGCAAAAAAGAAGCCGAGGGTTTCACCCGGTGCCGTATCGGCTCTCATGAACAGCGCTGTAGTCGATGAGGCGTTTCGTTGCATTAGCGGCAGTGTCGCCGTTTCGGCCTTTGAGCTAGAAGCCCTTCCGCTGCCGAGCAGCGAGGATATGGCTCCTATTGAAAAACTGATCCGCGATCGCGCAGCGCCAGAATCACTTGAGGCGGCTATTCGCGCTCTCTATCTCGCCGAGGCGTGACGATGCTGCCTCAGCTTTTGGACCGGGACAGCGTTCACAAGCGTCTCGCCACAATTTTCCCCGAGGGAACACCACACCGAAACTACTGCATCCGTGAATTAGCGGCGAGCACGGTGTTCGCTGCACTTTACGTCGGCGCGGTGGAAGGCTCCGGAAGGACGTTTGGCCCCAAGCATGTCTATCGGATGACGGACAAGCAGGCAAAGCGCACAGATGAAGCTAGCCGCAATCGTTATGCGAGCAAAATTCTCGTGGCGGGTTTCCAGCCCGTCGGCAAACGCTGGTACAGCGATAACACCCGCGAGCCGATCCGCGATGAGACCTTGCGCGAGGGTTTGATTGCGATCGGGGCTGTGATTGAGAAAACAAACATTCCGACAACCTCAAGCAAACCGCGCTACGCGCTCGCCTCCGGGTTTGCCTCGCTGCTCGATCCGCAACTGACCGGGAAATCCTTCGACGACGCGGTAGCCGCCTGGCAAGCGAGCGCATTGAATCCAGGCGCGCTGGCGCGCATCGCCCTGGTGCGCAAAGGTGCGTCGGCTGGCGGAAGCGATGTTCTTGTGACGTTTCCTAACGGCGAAACGCGCCGCATGGCGGTCGGTCCCAGCACGGAAATTACAAAAGCCGTGATCGAAGTCTTTGCGCCGAGGTTCCTGCAAAACCCGGCCGTCCTGTTTGTCAGCGAAAGCGGCAACAAGATTGTCTCGCGGGACGACGACTTGGCGCGCTCCATCGGCCTGAATATTCAGGCCGACAAAAATCTGCCCGACATTGTTCTGGTCGATCTCGGCCCGGCGCACCCGCTGCTCGTCTTTGTGGAAGCGGTTGCCACCGACGGGCCAGTCAATGAGCGGCGAAAAAGCGCACTTCAAGAGTTAGCAACGAACGCCGGCTTCCCATTGCAACATGTCGCTTGCGTGACTGCTTATCTCGACCGCGGTGGGGCACCGTTCAAGAAGACCGTCGACACCTTGGCGTGGGGCAGTTACGCGTGGTTTGCTTCGGAACCTGATGGCTTAGTTGAGCTGAAGATCGGAAAGAGCTTAAAGGCTTAGTAGAAACATCCGCACACATCCAACCGAGCAGGTGGCGCTGTTTCCCTGAAGTGGCTCCGCGGAGCGAAAGCTGGGGACAATGGGCCAGCTCAATTGTTTGTCCCGGATGCTGGCCCTCAATCCTGGCTGCGGCTTCCGGCTTTTACTACCGATTTGCGACGATGCGGACGCAGCCGGGCAATTGGCTTGCCGTCTTTGGTGATGACAATGGGCTTTCTGGTCTGCTCGACTTGCTTGATAAGCGTGTCGCATTTGATCTTGAGTTCTAAAGCGGTGAAGGTTCGTCGCATCGGAATACCTCCTGTCGCCGATTGTAGATTGCAACGGAAGTAGTGTTAAGCCTGCATCTTCACGTAACTTCCCGGTGCGTCCTCGACCGGCGTGAGCGCGCCGTCGCCGGGCACGCGCGCCGGGGCTTCGGTCGCATCATGGCGCTTGAGCCAGGTGAGCCAGTCCGGCCACCAGGAGCCGGGATGTTCTTTTGCTTTCTTCAGCCAGCCGTCGAGGTTGGCGCTCCGCGGCCGCGG
The DNA here is from genome assembly GCA_963831165.1 of uncultured Alphaproteobacteria bacterium. Taxonomy (GTDB): domain Bacteria; phylum Pseudomonadota; class Alphaproteobacteria; order Rhizobiales; family Xanthobacteraceae; genus BOG-931. The sequence continues at coordinate 1,755,592 of CAWHPC010000017.1, read as the reverse complement.
TCCGGTCCAGTATTGATACTTCTGCTTGTTCGGCGGATTGATCACGCCGGCGATATGGCCGGACCCGGAAAGTACGTACCGCACCCTGCCGCCGAAGTACTTGCAGCCGAGCAGCACCGATTTCGCCGGTGCGATGTGATCTTCGCGGGTCGCCAGATTGTAGATCGGCACTTTCACCGTTTTCAGATCGATCGGCGTACTGCCGATCACCATCTTGCCTTTGGTGATTTTGTTGTCGAGGTAGCAATTGCGCATATAGAACGAATGATTGGCCGCCGGCAGCCGCGTGGCGTCGGAGTTCCAATACAACAGATCGAACGGGAACGGCGCCTTGCCCCTCAGATAATTGTTGATGACGTAAGGCCAGATCAGATCGTTCGAGCGCAGCAGGTTGAACACCGTGACCATCGACATGCCTTCGAGATAGCCGCGTTCGGCCATCCGTTGCTCGATCGCTTCGACCTGTGCCTCGTCAATGAAGACCTTGAGATCGCCGGCATAGGTGAAGTCGACCTGAGCGGCGAACAAGGTCGCCGACGCGATGCGCTCGTCGTGATCCACCGCCATTTTTGCCAGCGCCACGGCAAGCATGGTGCCGCCGACGCAATAGCCGACGGCGTTGACTTTGTCTTCGCCGGTCGCCTGTTTGATCGCGTCGAGCGCCGCGAACGGGCCCTCGCGGATGTAGTCTTCAAAGGTCTTTTGCGCGAGCCGCGCCTCCGGGTTGACCCACGAGACGCAGAACACCGTGATCCCCTGATCGACGCACCATTTGATGAAGGATTTTTCCGGCGTCAGGTCGAGCACATAGTATTTGTTGATCCAGGGCGGCACGATCAGCAGCGGGCGCTTGAGCACCTTTTCGGTCGAAGGCGCATATTGCAGAAGCTGCATGATATCGTTCTGGAAGATCACCTTGCCCGGTGTCGTCGCCAGATTGCGTCCGACGGCGAACATCGAGGAATCGGACTGCCGGATCTTGAGATGGCCGCCGCCGGCCTCGACGTCCTCGGCGAGCATGTGCATGCCGCGCACCAGGTTTTCGGCGTTGCTGGTCAGCGTCTCGCGCAGCAGTTCAGGATTGGTCAAAACGAAATTGGACGGCGACAGCGCGTTGGCGATTTGCCGGATATAGAACTCGGCTTTGTGCCTGGTGTGCGGATCGAGCTTGTCGGTGTCGCTGACCAATCGGTTCGCCCAGTTGACCGTGAGCAGATAGAGCTGTTTCAGGAAATCGTAGAACTGGTTCGTGGTCCATTCCGGGTCGGCGAAACGCTTGTCGTTTCCCGCGGGCGCTGCTACCGGCGGCGGCGCTTCGCCGGAAAGCCGTTTGACGGCAGTGCCCCACAGCTCGAGATAGGACCTGCCCAGCCGGCCCTGCAGCTCCGCGGTGCGTTGCGGGTCGGCCAGCCAGTATTGCAACACTTCTCCGAGAAGTCTTGACGACGTCGCGCAGCTCGTCGGCAAGTTCGCTGTTACGGCCGTCTTCCCGTGGTTTCATATAGGCGGCGAGCGCCCGTCCGCCTTCCTCGATCAGCCGCGCGAGATTACGCGAGAACACCTCGACATCGACCGGCCCGACTGTCGTCGGTTGTTGCGATGGAGCTCGCACGAGCGTTCCTCACCTTCCGCAGGGCTTGCAGAATAGGCCCTTGCGGCAGAAATGGCCTGCGCAAATTATGCGCGCAAGCCGGGCCCGGCAGCATTGTGCGGAGGCGGCTTTGCAGTTCCGTTCCGTCCGTCCCCAGGCATCGGCGGACCTTGTTTCCACCATATTACAGGGTTATCTCGCCGGTTGGTGTCACCTGTAGGTTGATATTTGTAAACCTTTGAGGCGGTAGATTATTCTAGCCAGTTGGGTGGGGTAGTCGCTGTCTGGCCGGGCGATAATCGGCTCGTCGGGGGACTGTCGGGGAAACCACGTGATCAGGCACAAGCATGGTGCGAAGCTTGCGTTTGGAGCCTTGCTCGCCGCGGGTTTGGCCTGTCTCCTGTCGGGCTGCTCGGAAGTCGGATTCCCGGCGGTGCATGATATGCCGACGCCCCGGGCCGAAACGCCGCTGACGCCGGATCAGGTCAAGCAGATGACCGACGACCTGATCTCCCAGCGCGAACACTTGCAGTCGATTCCGCCGGTTCCTCCCCCCACGCCCGAACCCCAGAAAACGTCGTTGCAGCCCGCGGCCACGCCGGCCGCAACGAAGACGGCTGGTACAGACGACGGGCAGTGATAAAAGTATAGATCGTCAAATCCGCCGATCCGGTTCAAGTCATGGAAGAATTTTATCGCATCCGCCGGTTACCACCTTACGTGTTCGAGGTGGTCAACCGGGCTAAGGCTGTGGCGCGCAATGACGGGGCCGACATCATCGATCTCGGCATGGGTAATCCCGATTTGCCCGCGCCGGCGCACGTGGTCGAAAAACTTAAAGAGACGGTCGGCAAGCCGCGCACGGACCGCTATTCGGCGTCCAAAGGAATTCCGGGTCTGCGCCGCGCCCAGGCCGCGTACTACGCACGCCGCTTTGGCGTGAAGCTCAATCCCGAAACCCAGATCGTTACCACGTTGGGTTCCAAGGAGGGCTTCGCCAACGTCGCTCAGGCGATCACCGCGCCCGGCGATGTCATTATTGTTCCGAACCCGACCTACCCGATTCACGTGTTCGGCTTCCTGATGGCCGGAGGCGCGATCCGCTCGGTTCCGGTTGAAGCTAACGCGGCGTTTTTCGGTGCGCTTGAACGTGCGGTGAACCACACGATTCCGAAGCCGATTGCCGTCGTCACCTGCTATCCGTCGAATCCGACGGCCTGCGTCGCCGATCTCGATTTCTACCGTGACCTCGTAGCGTTTGCGAAGAAGCACTCGCTTGTGGTTTTGTCCGATCTCGCCTACGGCGAGGTGTATTTCGACGACAATCCGCCGCCCTCGATCCTTCAGGTCCCGGGCGCCATGGATGTCGCCGTTGAATTCACCTCGATGTCGAAGACCTATTCGATGCCCGGCTGGCGCATCGGATTTGCCGTCGGCAACGAGCGGGTCATTGCGGCTCTGGCGCGGGTGAAATCCTATCTCGATTACGGCGCCTTCACGCCGATCCAGGTGGCGGCAACGGCGGCGCTCAACGGTCCCGACGATTGCATCCACGAGATGCGTGGGATCTACCGGCGCCGGCGTGACGCGTTGGTGGAATTGTTCGGCCGCGCCGGCTGGCAGGTGCCGCCGCCGCGGGCGTCGATGTTCGCCTGGGCGCCGATACCCGAACCGTTCCAGCCGCTCGGCAGCGTCGAATTTTCGACGCTCCTCGTCGAGAAGGCGAGCGTTGCGGTATCCCCCGGCGCCGGCTTCGGCGAGCATGGCGAGGGCCATGTGCGCATTGCACTGGTAGAGAATGAGCAGCGCATCCGTCAGGCGGCCCGCAACATCCGGCGCTTTCTTGAAACCGGGCCGGAAATGCTGCACAACGTCGTGCCCATGGCGACCCGACGTTAGTCGAGCGCGCTTTCATCCCAGGTTAGCGACGTTTATGGCCGAGCCGCTGAAAGTCGGTCTTGCCGGACTTGGAACGGTCGGCACGGCCGTCGTCCAACTCTTGGAGAGCGGCCGCGACAAGCTCGCGGCGCGCTGCGGGCGGTCGATTGAGGTCGTCGCCGTCAGCGCCCGTTCCCGCAGCAAGAAACGCGACGTCGATCTGAAGAAATTTCGCTGGGTCGAGGATCCAGCGGTGCTCGCGGCGGACCCCGCGATCGACGTTCTGGTGGAAGTCATTGGCGGGGAGGGCAATCCCGCAAAGCGAGCGGTCGAAACCGCACTTGCGGCCGGCAAGCCGGTGGTGACCGCCAACAAGGCGCTGCTCGCGCGGCACGGCCACAAGCTCGCCATGCTGGCGGAACGCCAGCGCGTTGCGCTCAATTTCGAAGCCTCGGTCGCCGGCGGCATACCGATCGTCAAGACGTTGCGCGAGGGCCTCAACGGCAACTCGTTCACGCGCATCTACGGCATCCTCAACGGCACCTGCAATTACATCCTTTCGCGCATGGAGGACGATCGGCTCGCTTTCGACGAGTGCCTGCGTGAAGCGCAGCGTTTGGGCTACGCCGAGGCCGATCCTTCCTTCGACGTCGAAGGCCACGACGCCGCGCAGAAGCTTTCGATCCTGGCAAGTTTGGCGTTTGGAACGAAGGTCGATCCGGATGCGGTTTACGTCGAGGGCATTTCGTCGATCACGCTCGCCGATCTCGACGCCGCGGCCGAGCTTGGCTATCGCGTCAAGCTCCTGGGCGTGGCGGTGAAAACCGAAGCTGGAATCGAGCAGCGTGTGCATCCGACGATGGTACGCGAAAGACTTCGGCGATCGCACAGGTCATGGGCGTGACCAACGCGGTAACAATTGACGCCGACGGCCTTGCGCCGATCACGCTGGTCGGGCCTGGTGCTGGCGGCATGGCCACAGGTTCTGCCGTCGTTTCCGACCTCGCCGATATCGCACGCGGCGTGCGTACGCCGCCGTTCGGCCAGCCGGCGGCGCGCATGACCGCAATCGGCAAAGCCCCGATGCAGTACCACGAAGGCGGTTATTACATCCGCCTGTTGGCGCGCGACCGTCCCGGTAGCGCCGCGACGATCGCCCGGCGCCTGGCGCAGCGGAAAATCTCGTTGGAGTCGATCGTGCAGCGCCACGACATCCGCGGCCAAGGCGGTGCCCAGCCTGGACGCTCGGGAGAGCCGGTGCCGGTCATTCTGATCACCTACGCCACCAGCGAAGACGCGGTGCGTAAGGCGCTCGCCGCGGTGCGCCGCGACCGTGTAATCTCCGGTCGCCCGCAGGTAATCCGGATCGAGAAGAACTAAACCGCTTACATGCACGGCGAAATGCAGAGGGGAAGATGGCGTCGATTACCGTTCCGCACAGTCTGATGCTCGAGCGCATTCTGGCGATGGAGATCGTGCGCGTGACCGAGCGCGCGGCGGTCAATGCGGCGAGGCTGCGCGGGCGCGGGGAGGAAAAGGCCGCCGATCAGGCCGCCGTCGACGCCATGCGGCGTGAGCTCAACAAACTGCCGATCGACGGTACGGTCGTGATCGGGGAGGGCGAGCTCGACGAGGCGCCGATGCTGTTCATCGGCGAGAAGGTCGGCAGCCCGGGCGGTTTCAAGGTCGACATTGCGGTCGACCCGCTCGAAGGCACCACGCTGTGTGCCAAGAACATGCCCGGCGCCATCGCTACGCTCGCCATGGCGGAGGGCGGCACGCTCCTGCATGCGCCTGACATCTATATGGACAAGATCGCGGTCGGTCCCGGCTACCCCAAGGGCGTCGTCGATCTCGACGCGCCGGCCGACGAAAACATCCGCAATCTCGCCAAGGCCAAAGGGGTCAAGCCCGAAGCCATCACCGCCATGATTCTCGATCGCCCGCGCCATGCCGAAGTGATCGCCGCGGTGCGCAAGGTCGGCGCTGCCGTCAGCCTGATCACCGACGGCGACGTAGCAGGTGTCATCCACACCGCCGATCCGGACAGGAGTGGCATCGATATTTTCCTCGGCATCGGCGGTGCGCCCGAAGGGGTGTTGGCGGCGGCGGCCCTGCGCTGCATCGGCGGCCAGATGCAATGCCGGCTCGTGGTCGACACCGAGGAACGGCGCGACCGCACCGCCAAGATGGGCATCAAAGATCCGCGCCGGAAATACCAGATCGAAGATATGGTGCGCGGCGATTGCCTGTTCGCGGCGACCGGCATCACCGATGGCCGCATGCTGGAAGGCGTCAAGTTCGGCAACGGCATTGTCGAGACGCAGACGGTGGTGATGCGCTCGGTCACCGGCACGGTGCGCTGGATCAAGGCGGAGCACCGGCAGCTTGATAAGTTTTAGGGTGGGTGCACCCAATCACAGTCGGCGAATGTAGCCGACGGATCCGATCGAGCGGGCCGGAATCCTGCCGTCGAGTGGTGGAATTCGCCCGGAGCTGATCTTATTCGGCAGCCGGCGCGTGGCACCTGCCACCTCAGATCGGCATCACGTCAGGAATGTTGTTCGGGAATTTGGCAACGTCCTGGGGCGACACGTTGAAGTGGGCCGCGACGAGCGTTGGCGGCGTGTGAGTGAGCCAGTCGGAGAGCGAAATATTTTGATAGGCATCACTTTTGAATATCTCCAAAAACAGCAGGTCGGTGTCGCCCACGTTCTTGACGTAATGACCGAAGTTGCGCTTGACGTAGCCGATGTCGCCGGCGTTGAAATTGTTCGTCACCGCACTCGGCCCGGTGTTGAACACTGTCATCTGTGCCCTGCCTTTGACGTAGTACTGCCATTCGTCGGCGTTCGGATGCCAGTGCATTTCTCGCATCCCGCCGGGATGGACAGTCACGAGTGCCGCGGCCATGGTGGTCGAAGCCTTAAAATTGTTGCTGTCGGCGATCTGAACCGTTCCGCCCTTGGTCTGCCTGGCAATTGGCCCGCGCGTCAGTGAGAAGGTGAACGGATTCGGTGGCGGTCCCTTCGGATTCTTGACTGCGTCCTCGTCCGCCGCAAGTGGTCCGGGGACGACGCCTTGGAAGATCCAGAGGTTGTGGGTGGAGATCTTGCTGAATGTCTCGGCGGGCACGCCAAAGTTCTCGGCCAAAATGTCCGGCGGCGTGTGAGCCATCCAATCGGTGACTAGAAGGGTGTTGAACTCTGACTGCTTGCCGTTATCGAAGGCGAGGATGAACTCGCACCCGTCCGGTCCGAGGCCCTGCAGCGAGTGCGGATATCCGGTCGGGAAATACCAAAGGTCGCCTTCCTTCACGTCAGCGACGTAGGCGCGGCCGGAGGGATCCAGCACGGTGATACGGCAGTTGCCGTAGCTCATGAAAGCCCACTCGGCGGCCTGATGCCAATGCAACTCGCGAATGCCTCCTGCGTCCAGACGCATGTTCACCCCGGAAATCTCTTCGGACACCTGGAAGTCCGCCTGGGTGACTTGACGGGCCCAGCCGCCGTTCTGGATGCGCCGCGGCGCGTTGTTGAACGAAGCCCAGAATTGCGGGAGGTCCCCCACGTCTGTCGCGGGTGGGGTGAACGCCTTCGGAAACTGCCCGGCAAGTACCGGGTTTTGCGGTCCCGGGTCGACGGCGCTGCGCGGGTTGTTTTGTGTGTTCACAATGCCTTGCGATGGCTCGTCCGGGTTACCAAACGTTGCCGCAAGCGCGGTGGTAGCGGTAGCGGTACCTGCCGCCGCTCCGGCTGCAAGGATGCTGCGACGTGAGACAGTATTCAATGGAACCTCCAAGTCATCTCCGGAAGACCTTACGGTTCTCCGCGATTGCACGATTAAAGATTTTCACCTTTTGCGGACCGGGTCGTCGTCGACGCAGGGGAGTTACTTGAAACCTTCTACATCTGGTTTCCTTCAAAATACTTCTTGGCTCCCTTAAAAACCGGTCGTTTTTACACAGATTCTGATGCGCCTTCCTCCGAAATCACGACGATGTTCATGCACTTGCGCCCAGCCTAGGAAATCGAGCCAATCCCGCGTGAATCGGCTACGCTGATTCGATGGGCTACGAATCACGCGAGTTCGCCGTGACAGACGGCCTTTTTCTCGGTGTCGAAAGCTCGTCGACCGGGCGGGCATGGCGCGACCGGCTTGACCAGCGCGGCTCAGCGCGCGCGCTCGCCATCGCGCAGCGCTACGATCTTCCCGAACTGCTGGCGCGCATTCTCGCCGGGCGGAATGTCGAAGCCGATGCGGTCGAGGCTTTCCTTGATCCGACCATTAAGCGATCGATGCCCGATCCCAATGTGCTCACCGCGATGCCGGAGGCAGCGGCTCGCATTGCCGACGGGATCATGCGCGGCGAAACGATCGCAATCTTCGGTGATTACGACGTCGATGGGGCAACCTCGGCCGCGCTGCTAGCACGCTTTCTGCGCCACGCCGGCATCGAGCCTTTGATCCACATTCCCGACCGCCTGTTCGAAGGCTATGGCCCGAATGTCGAAGCGGTGCGCGCGCTTGCCGCGCGCGGCGCCACCCTTCTTGTGACCGTCGACTGCGGCACCACCAGCATCGAGCCGCTCGCGCAAGCGCGCGCGCTCGGCGTCGATGTGATCGTCATCGACCACCACCAGGCCGACGAGGTGCTGCCGCCGGCTGTTGCGATCGTCAATCCGAACCGGCGCGACGATCTTTCCGGTCTCGGTCATCTCGCGGCGGTTGGGCTTACTTTCATGACCGTGGTGGCGGTTAATCGTGAACTCCGCCAACGCGGCTTCTGGACCAGCGAGCGCCCTGAGCCGGATCTTCTCACGCTCCTCGACGATGTCGCGCTCGGCACGGTGGCCGACGTGGTGCCGCTGATCGGGCTCAATCGCGCTTTCGTCGCCAAGGGCCTGATTGCGCTGCGTCGGCGCGAGCGCGCTGGACATGTGAGCCTGATGGATGTGGCGCGGCTCTCCGGTCCGCCCGAGGCCTGGCATCTCGGATTTTTGCTGGGCCCGCGCATCAATGCGGGCGGGCGCATCGGCCGCGCCGACCTCGGCGTGCGGCTGTTGATGGAAGACGATCCGGACAAGGCGGCGCAAATCGCGGCTGAGCTCGATCGGCTCAATCGCGAACGGCAGGCGATCGAAATGGATACGCTGGCCCAAGCCGAGGCCGAAGCCATGGCGGCGCTCGCCATCGAAGAGAAGGGCGCGGTCGTGGTCACCGCGGCCGAAGGCTGGCATCCGGGCGTCGTCGGTATTGTGGCGGGCCGGCTCAAGGAGAAATTTGGCCGCCCGGCGTTCGCGATTGCGCTTGAACCCGGCGGCATCGGTACCGGCTCGGGCCGTTCCATTGCCGGCGTCGATATCGGCCGTGCCGTGCGGCGCGCAGTAACGGAGGGCTTGCTCATCAAGGGCGGCGGACATGCCATGGCGGCCGGCGTGACGCTGCGCAAGGATGCGCTGGCGCCGCTCCGAGCCTTCTTCGAGGCGACGCTTGGCGCCGATGTGGAAATCGCACGGCGCGCGAACGGGCTCTTGATCGACGGTGCGGTGAGCGCGGCCGCCGCGAATGCCGACCTCGTCGCCATGATCGAGCGCGCCGGCCCGTTTGGGTCGGGCAATCCGGAGCCGGTGATCGCACTGCCGGCGCACACGATCGTCTACGCCGAAGAAGTCGGCCAGGCGCACGTGCGCGTGCGGCTTAAATCCGCCGATGGCGCCGGCGTCAGCGCCATCGCCTTCCGCGCCGCCGGCCAAAAGCTCGGCTCAGCGCTTCTGCAAAACCGCAGCCGGCAAGTCCACGCCGCCGGCTCCTTCGCGCTCGATCGCTATCAGGGCGAGGAACGCGTGCAATTCCGCATCACCGACATCGCACCCGCAGAGCCGTTCGCAGGGCGGTGAATTAACTGCGGCCGGACGCGCCGGAAAATCCATGACCGGCATGTCCGCACGCCGGGTCGCGACCAGTGCGGACTTAATCTCACGTCATCATCATTTTGTTCTGGAGCTGGATTTTGGGGGCCTGACGCGCAGCCCGTCGACGAAGACGTCGACAAGTCGCAACACGGCCTTCTGCCAACCAGGCTGATCGTGGGTGTAACACATGCCGACAAGGGCCCGGAGCAGGTCCTCCGGGCTGATGTCGTCGCGGATTTCGCCCGTCGCGATGGCTCTGTCCAAGAGCCCGCCGACCGCCCGCGTCAGCTGATCGAACGAACTCGAGAAGAGTTTCGAGTTTTTGTAGGCCGCAAGAGCGAGCGCTGCCGACATGCCCTTCTTCGTGGCAACGAACTTCACATCCGAGTGCATCCAGTGACGCAGTGCATCGACAGGCTGCGCCTCTTGCTTCAACTGCTCGGCCAGATTGGCAAGGTGCTGCACCTCGCGACGGTAAACCGCTTCGAACAAAGCCTCGCGGGTCGGGAAATGCCGGTAGAGGGTGCCGATGCCGACACCGGCCGCTCGCGCGACGGTTTCGAGGCTGGCCTCCGCACCACCAGCACTGAAAACCTCTCTTGCCGCCTCGAGCAAAAGCTCGCGGTTCCGCACCGCATCGGCGCGCGGCTTTCGCGTCCTTTTCCCCGGCTGCCTCATGCGGAGCGTCGAATCTCGACCCCTTGATAAACGGAGGAGCCCTCCGTATATTCGTTTAATACACGCTGACACATAATACCTGTGTCGAGCAAACGGCGACGAACTTGAGCTCCCGCCATCGCGGCGGGATTCATCGACGCCTTTGATCGCCGCGGTTCCGGGTCATGTGCCGTCACTAGTACCTAGCCGCAGGATCGAGAGGAACAACAGCCGGTCAGCGGATTTACTTCACCATCGCTCGTAAGGAGCATTGCATGGGCTTCTCGACCACTTTCACTGTGAACGGCGTCACGCAAACGATCGAGCTGGATGACCCTCGTGTCACCCTCCTCGATCTGCTGCGCGAACGCCTGCATCTGACCGGGACCAAGAAGGGCTGCGACCGGGGACAATGCGGCGCCTGCACAATCATCGTCGACGGACGACGGATCAATTCGTGCCTTGCGCTCGCGATCAGTCACGACGGCGCCGACGTTCTGACCATCGAAGGTGTGGCACAGGGTGATCGGCTTCATCCGGTGCAGCAGGCCTTTCTTGCCCATGATGGCCTGCAGTGCGGGTTCTGTACGCCCGGCCAGATCATGAGTGCGATCGGTTTGATCGAGGAGGGTCAAGCCGGCGACGATCCGGAGCGGGTGCGTGAAGGTATGAGCGGGAATCTCTGCCGGTGTGGTGCCTATCAGGGAATCACCGAGGCGGTGCTGGAGGCTCAAGCGTTTCTTGGTACGGCGAATCAAAGGAAAGTCGCATGAAGAGCTTCGAGTATGTGAGGCCGGCGACGATCCGAGACGCTGTTGCCGCTGCTTCGGAACCGGGTGCCGCCTTTTTGGCCGCCGGCACCAACCTTCTCGACCTGATGAAGGGCGGCGTCAGCCGCCCGAATCGACTTGTTGACATCAGCCGCCTTCCTGACCTTGACCGCATCGAGGACCTTGCCGACGGCGGCGTGCGGATCGGAGCGCTGGTCCGCAACGCTGACCTCGCTCGCGACCGGACTTTTGCCCAGCGCTTTCCGGCCGTCGCTGAGGCGCTTCTGTCCGGAGCGTCCGCCCAGCTTCGCAACGCCGCCACCGTTGGCGGCAATCTGTTGCAGCGGACCCGTTGCGCTTACTTCTACGATGGCGCAACTGCCTGTAATAAGCGCGATCCCGGCTCGGGCTGCGATGCTCGCGGCGGCGAAAACAGGCTTCACGCCATATTGGGGTGGAGTGAGAGCTGCATCGCGACACACCCGTCTGATTTCTGCGTGCCTCTGGTCGCGCTCGACGCTGTCGTCGAGATCGAAGGCAGAGCGGGGCGGCGGGAGATCACGCTCGAAACGTTTCACCGCTTGCCGGATGACGCACCGGAGCGCGAGAACATGCTGGAGCCCGGTGAGATGATCGTCGCGGTGCGCTTGCCGGCAGAGGCGGCGCAGTTCGCCGATCATGCCCGTTACCTGAAAGTTCGCGACCGCACCTCCTACGCTTTCGCGGTCGTATCGACAGCGGCCGCGCTCCGCGTCGAGCATGATACGATTGTCGAAGCGCGCCTCGCGCTCGGCGGTGTCGCCATGAAACCCTGGCGGGCCCGTGAAGCGGAATCGATTCTGGCGGGCGCACCGACTGACAGCACGCTTTTCGATCGTGCCGCCGAGGCAGCGCTGGCGGACGCAAAGCCCGCCGGCAACAACAGCTTCAAGATCGAGCTCGCGCGCCGGATCGTGGTGCGGGCTTTGACGCTTGCCGCAGCCGGCACGCCGACAGCGTGTACCCGCGCTTCCCGCATCCGCCTTCGCTTCCGTTTCAGGAGATGTCGTCCATGCCTGAGCTCGTGCTCACCCAGGCGCCCGCGCATGCGCGGCACGGCTCGAACATCGGCCAGCCGCTCACCCGCCGCGACGGCGTCCTCAAAGTCACGGGCGCCGCCCCGTACGCCGCCGACCGCCATCCGCCCGGCATGCTCTATGCGGTGATCGCGGCGAGCAGCATCGCACGCGGCCGCGTCGCATTTCTCGATGTTAAGGCTGCGAAAGCGCATCCCGGCGTCGTTGCGGTGATGACGCCGGCCGACAAACCGGCGTTGGCGCAAGATCCGGATGAAAAATCAAACCCATTCATGTTTCGGCTCGATCTCTTGCAAAGCGACCAGGTCCGCTACGCCAACCAGCCGATCGCCGTCGTCATTGCGGAAACGCTCGAGGCTGCGACGGAGGGCGCCGCGCTGTTGTCGCCGCGCTACGACGTCGAGCCGGCGCGGGTTGGGCTGGACTCGGCCGAGAGCTTCGTGCCGCCGGCCGTCGGCCCCGGCCATCCGCCGGCGGCTCATCGGGGCGATATAGAGGCCGGTCTCGCCGCAGCCTCGAAGCGCATCGAAGCGACCTACGAGACCGCTCCCCAGTATCACAACGCGATGGAGCCGCATGCGATCGTCGCCGCATGGGACGGCGATACGCTGTCAGTCGATACGCCGAGCCAAGGTCTTGCCATAGCGCAAGGGCGCCTCGCAGGACTTTTCGGAATCGCTCCGAGCAAAATCCACATCCGCAGTCCGTTCCTCGGCGGCGGTTTCGGCTCCAAAGGCATGATCTCCGGCCCGCAGGTTCTCGGCGTCATGGCGGCCCGCATGGTTGGAAAGCCGGTCAAGCTGGTGCTCCGCCGGGAGCAGATGTTTGGTCCGGTGGGACACCGGGCGCCGACGCGGCAGACCTTGCGGATAGGTACCGACAAAGACGGCAAGCTGACAGCGCTCGATCATCGAACCAAGACAACGTCCAGCACCTTTGACGACTTCTTCGAGCCGGCGTCCGACGCTTCGCACACGCTTTACGGCAGCACCGCCATCGCCACTTCGCATGAAGCGGTCCGGCTCGACACCGGAACGCCGCTTTTCATGCGCGCACCGGGAGAGGCAACCGGCTCGATTGCGCTCGAAAGTGCGATCGATGAAATGGCTCAGGCCTGCGGCATCGACCCATTGGCCTTTCGGCTGCAAAACTACGCCGAGGTCGAGCCGATCTCCGGCAGGCCGTTCTCCTCAAAGGCATTACGTGACTGCTACGCCCAAGGCGCCGAGCGTTTCGGCTGGGCGCGCCGCCCGCTCGCACCCCGGCAGATGCGCGACCGAGACGGCTTGCTGGTCGGTTGGGGCGTCGGCACGGCGACATTTCCGGCACTCATGTTCCAGGCCGAGGCCAAAGCGGTGCTGCGTCAGGACGGCAGCGGCGTCATGGAGATTGGAGCGCACGACATGGGCCAGGGCGCCTGGACCGCGCTGGCTCAGATCGCGGCGGATGGCCTCGGGCTCGACATCGACCAAGTCGAGTTCAGATCAGGCACCTCCGATCTTCCGGATGCCGGCATCGCGGGCGGCTCGGCGCACACCGCGACCGCCGGCATGGCAATTCACAACGCCGGCGCCGATGTGATCGCCCGGCTTGCCGATCTCGCGACCAACGACCAGCGCTCAGCGCTGTTCGGCGCCGGCAATGCCGGCGTTATTGCGCGCGACGGCCGCTTGTTCCGGCGCGACGACGAGAGCCGCAGCGAACGCTACGCTGATATCCTCGGCCGCGCGGGCTTGCGGAGATCGAGGGTCGACGGAAAGAGCGCGACCGATCCGGCCGCGCAAGCGACCTATGCCATGCACGCGCACGGTGCCGTGTTCGCCGAGGTCAAGGTCGATCCCGATCTCGGCCAGATGCGCGTGACCCGCGTGGTCGGCGCGTTCGCTGCAGGACGGATCATCAATCCGCGCCTGGTGCAGAGCCAGCTCTGCGGCGGCATGATCTGGGGCGTGTCGTTCGCGCTGCACGAGCAGGCGGTCATGGACGCGCGGTCCGGTCGTCCGATGAATCCCAATTTGGCCGAGTACCACATTCCCGTGAACGCCGATGTGCCCTCCGTCGAGGCGATCCTTGTCGAGGAGCGCGACCCGCACGTGAATGCGCTCGGCATCAAGGGCGTGGGCGAAATCGGCGTCACCGGCACGGCCGGTGCGGTCGCCAATGCAGTCTGGCACGCGACCGGAATCCGCGTGCGCAAATTTCCGATCACGCTTGATGGTTTGATCGGGCCGCAATCGTGATTACAGCAAAGGGGCCATTTCACACCGAAATCTGCCCTTCCAGGTAAAGCACCGCGCGGCCGGCGATGCTCACCCGGTCGCCGTTAAGCCTGCGGTGCGGCGCCCCGTCCGACCGGCGGCCAAAAGCTCGGCTCGGCGCTTCTGCAAAATCGCGGCCGGCAAGTCCACCCCGCCGGCTCCTTCGCTATCGATCGCTTTCACGGCGAAGAGCGCGTGCAAATTCCGCCTCGCCGACATCGCGCCGGCCCAGCGGTTCGGTGGGCGGTAACTAACCTCATTGGATGGCTGGAAAATCGATGTGGTTTACTGCCCGTTAACATGGCGGACACTAAATTTTTAACTTTCCAGCGCTGCGGAAGCACATGGCGATCGAGCCAGGTTTCGAAGTCCGCCTCGGGATTTATCGAATTGACGCCGATGTCGTCAGTCTGCGCGGTGAAATTTGGCGCCTGCTGGCGCCGCGCCTGGATGCAATAGTCGACGCGTACTTGGCAAATGTGTTTCAGGTTGCTCCGCTCTACAGGAAAAAAATGGAGGAGAGCCGGAAGTCTTATTCCGATATGTTCAAATTATACACAGAAAGGCTTTTGAATAATCCGTTCGATGAGGCTTGGGTGCAAGATGCCTACGATCGCGCCGCAGCGGAAATCAAAGTTGGCTTGGATATGCGAAATCGTAGCGCCAGCTCGATTGCGTTGCTAGGCGACCTTAACGAATGCATGTCCCATCGTTATCGGTTCTCTCCGCGCAAAGGTTTTCGATTGATCAACGCCGCTACGCGTATTTTCATGCTTGACGCCGCGAACGCCGTCGCGTGTCACAACAAGGTCGAGGTTCAACAAGCAAAAGAGCGCACGGATGCACTCGCAAATGCCATAGAGCAATTTGCTCATGCCGTCGAAGGTGTGCGCCAGACCGTGTCAAACGTCATCGGCGCGATCAGTTCGGCATCCGATCAACTCGCCGAATTGGCAAGAACCGCTTCGAACCAAACGGCTGTGGCCAGCCACGCCGCTGAGGATACCGCGTCCAGAATTGGCAGCATCGCCGCAGCGACCGACGAACTCAACGTTTCAATCGATGAGATTCACGCCCACGCCGTGGGCAACGTTCAAACGGCCCAGAGTGCGGTTACTCATGCGGAGCGAACCGACGAGAACATTCGCTCTCTTTCGCAAGCGGTCGAAAAAATCGGTTCCGTTGTCAGTCTCATATCGGAAATCGCCGAGCAAACGAATCTTCTCGCGTTGAACGCGACCATCGAAGCAGCGCGGGCGGGCGAGGCCGGGAGGGGGTTTGCAGTGGTCGCTTCGGAAGTTAAATCGCTTGCTGTGCAAACGGCCAAAGCCACAGACGATGTCCGAAAGCAAATCTCGCTCGTTCAGGAAGCGATGCATTGTTCAATGAGCGAGATCGCGGCAGCTAATCAATCCATCTCCGAGATTTCGAATGCCTCCAGCTCGTTGACCGGAATGGTGGTGGAGCAGGCGCGTGCCGCCAACGAAATCGCAGAGAGTGCGAACAGTACCCGGCTCAACGCGGCAACGGTCACCGACGCTTTAAAAACGATGGGAGGCACAATTCGCTGCACTCAGGACGCGACTAGCTCCGTGCTCGGCTTGGCTGCCGATCTGTCGGTTCGCGCGGCTGAGATTGGGAAAGCCATGGACGCGCTTTTCAAAACTGCTAGTCAAAGTTCGACCGTCAAGGAACTAGCCAACCTTGCGCGGTCATCCCGTCATTGAAATGCGAGACGTGGCGGCCGGCACCTTGTTGAATCATCTCAATTACGTTGAAATTCGCCCTTCCAAATAAAGAACAGCGCATCGGCGATGCTGACGCGGTCGCTAAGTTCACAGCGCGGGCTCCTTTGCGCTGGATCGAGGTGAGGAAGGCCGCAATTGCGCCTCACCAAATCGCGCTGCGGCGCCGTTCGCGGGACTGTGACCCGCTAGAACGCAGATTCACAATGCGCCGGTAATGTCCGCAACTAGAGTGGAAGCGGACACAGCAAATTTGACCCGCCATTTCCGTTTTTGACCCATAGCTGCCAATAGGCCCCGCTGCTCCGGCGACGATGGAACTCGTCGGTGGGCGGATGTTAGCGACGACGCGTCAGACTCTATATTGAGGAGCGGCGGATCTGGCAGAGAATTTCGTTCAGCTGGGCAAGGACCGCTCGCGAGTGCTCGAGAGTTTCTGGCT
The DNA here is from genome assembly GCA_963831165.1 of uncultured Alphaproteobacteria bacterium. GTDB lineage: Bacteria > Pseudomonadota > Alphaproteobacteria > Rhizobiales > Xanthobacteraceae > BOG-931. The sequence goes on along the minus strand of CAWHPC010000017.1, from coordinate 1,739,260 downwards.
TTCTTCAAGCTGCCGCAAAAACCGGTTGCGCACGCTCTTGGCCTGCTCAATCACCTCATTCGCTGATCCTGTCGGTACGCATAGCCGACGTCGCATGTTGCACGATAAGAAAGAAGGACAGACAAAAAGTTAATGACAGGGCCCATTGGCAGGGATGCCTTAGGCGCCAAACCGAATGGGTTGGTCGTGTGGCAATTTGTGCAGGACTAAAGCGGAACCAATATGGCGCCACGGCGTTTGGGGGCGAGCTAGTAATCAATTGGTTTGCGTATCGGGACTGCCACCCTAGTGTGACCAAGCCGCCAAGGCGGCTGTGCGATCGGCGGGCCACAGGCAAACGTCAAAACCTTGATCAATCACGCCCAAAAAAGGGGAGGAATTCCATGACCGAGACGGTTCCACATACGGCAACAGTCGCAAGCGTGCGGAACTATAACCGTAAGATCATCGAGATGGCTGAGGCGAGCGCCGAGGCAGCTTTCGAACTTGCCCGTGAGCTCGCGAACGCCAAGGCGCCGTTGGATATTGTGCAACTGTGGACATCGCACACCCGGAGGCAATTCGAAATACTGAGCAAGCAGACCCTGGAGTTGACAACGCTCGGGCAGAAGATCGCTGGCGAAAGCATCGAGCCGATCGCGCGCAGTCTCGACCAGGGGCTCAAGAAAGCCTCTTGACCATCGCCGGTCTTAGGGGACGGCATTTCCCTGCGATAGACGCTGCCGGCGAAACTCTGCTTTTCCCAACGTCGTCCGGCCACGCGGCGTTGCGGACGAAGCGATCAATCAAATAGCTACGGTTTGCTGCGGCGCATAAGTCTCTTGCTGGCCCGAAACGAAGTGCCGAAACGTCCGCGATTTGGTCGCGATCGGGCGGAAAGCGGACGTAACGCAGACATCGAATTTCGGTAGAGATCGACCCGACAGAGACATCGGCACGGTGATTTTGCCGTATTGCACAAACACAGCCTCTGGTGTGCTAAGGTATTAAACTCCTTTGCCCGGGGAAGCCCATGAGGCGGCGGCAACTCGTTAGTACCCGTGCAAACAGGGAGAAATCCAATGGCACTGCAAAAGTTCATAATCGAGCGAGACATTCCGAAAGTCGGCACATTCGAGCGCGAGCAACTGCGCGCAGCGGCAGCGAAGTCAAACGATGTCCTACGGCAGCTTGGCCCTGATATCCAGTGGGTTGAGAGCTACGTCGCAGATGATAAGACTTTTTGTGTATACCTCGCCAAGGACGAGGCGATCATTCGCAAGCACGCTGAAATCAGCGGTTTTCCAGCGACAAAGATCACCGAGGTGAAGAGAATGATCGATCCAACGACAGCAGCACCGTGATTGTAGAGACCGGAGAGCATGCGCCAAGATCATCACACTTCCGGTCTTGGTCCCAACTGCGAAGTGCTGCAACGTCGGCGCTTTAGTCCGCTTCTCTAATCGGCCGGTTGGGGTCAAGCACTTTCAGGCTATCCACCGCTTCAGTGTCAATGTCACTCACGGGCTCGTGCTTCTCTTCGGAATCGGCACCAAAGCCGTTCCATCATGGGATCCGAGGACGAGGCGGAACAATCTATCGGGCGGCCTTACCGTCACACGAACGGCAGGTGCAAGCGGACTAGCGAACTCACCTCATCCATCGTCCCGCGAGGGACATCTTTCCACCGCAGGGTGGAACTCGAGTTTCCTCCTATCGGATTTGATCCGGTGCAGTTGTCATGCTGCTACCGCGGCCTGCTCCCGTGTCCAGCGGAACTCGGTGCCGTCAACCCAGATGCGGTGCATGATCACAGCCAATCGGCGGGCCAGCGCCACAATCGCCTTTTTCATCCCGCGACGCCTGGCGATCTGCATCGCCCAGGCCTTGAGCCAGGACCATTTCTTGGAACGCATCATGGCCTGAGCTGCTTCGTAGAGCATCGTCCGCATCATCTCATCTCCACAGCGCGAGATTCTGCCGTCCCAATCCACCTCGCCCGATTGATACTTGGCGCACGTCAGCCCAAACACTGCCCCGACGGACTTGGATTTGCGGAAGCGAGCCGGAATGTCGACGGTGGCGCGATAGGTCAGCGACACCACGGGGCCAACGCCGGGGGTCGTCATCAAGCGCTGGCACACCTCGTCATCTCGGACGATGGCCAACAGGCGGCGATGCAGGATAACGATCTGTTCCCGTAACACCCGCCGGACAATGAGCATCGGTTCGACCAGAACCGCCAAGTCGGGGAGGCTCTCGACCAGCTCCTTGATCCGCGCCTCGAACTTCACCTTCCCAACCATGCCGACCTTGAGGCCGAAGTTGCGCAACGTACCGCGCAGGTCGTTCTCAAGGGCGATGGCCTTGGACAGCAGCAACTGGCGATGGGTCAGCAACATCCGCAGTTTCTGACTGCGTAACGTCTTTACATGCACCGGGCGGTAAAGCCCTACCCGCATCATCTGCGCGATGCCGCGCGCATCATTGCGGTCCGTCTTGTTGATCTGTGCCTTCAGCGCCGCCCGCATGTGCCGCGTCTCGACGCAGATCACTGGCAAGCCTGCTTCGGCGAGCGCGCTGAACAGCCATTGCGACAGCGGCCCAGCTTCCAATCCAATCCGCTTGAAGTGGTAGGCGAGGTTCTTCAGCATCGCCAATAAAGCGTCAGGCTCGCTCGCCAACTTCACTTCCCGGACAATCTTGCCCGTCTCATCCACAATGCAGACGCTGGTCTCCTTGACCGAAACGTCCAATCCAGCAAAATGGTCCATGCTGCGCTTCTCCTTCTGATGCTTGAGGCCGCTCAACGCGGACCTCGTTTCACCATCAGCCTGAAGCGCAGCACCCAAAATCTTCAGCTATCCACAAGCTGATCGGCCGATTACCCCATCTATCGGGAAAAGCCGACATGACTCGGACATCGCCGAAGGACCGAGTCTGACCCGGAACGGAAGTCGAGCTGAGGCTAGTTAGGCGCCCCGTGCCAAGGGCAACGAACGCGAAGGCTCATCATCGGGCTCGCTTGCAATGTATCGCTACCCCAAGCAGGACCTTAAGCGCACTCGCAGCTTCGGATCCCGATCGCAGCGCCCAACCAAAAAGCGATGATTCCACGGGCCCGCTGGGCGCCTTTGCAGCCTCAGACTGCTCGGACAGAGCAACGCCGGTATTCCTCACCAGGTGCCTCCGTTGCCGTTTTCGTCAGAGTCGGGTCCCTCAGTGGTCGAGTGGTGGTGCGACGGTCGGAATTCTTTTCCCCGCAGCCACCCACGCATCCCATGTTTGCATGCGCAATCCGAGCTGATCGTAATTCACCAGCAGATAGCCCTTGTTGTCCCGCGCGACTGCCCTCGGCATGATCGCCAGTACTTCCTGCGCCATCACGCCGACATAGGTCTTGTCGCTGCCGTTATAGCTAAAGCGATAAAAGCCGAGGCCATTTTGCAGCCGGCCGAGTATGACGATGTCATGCTTCAGCCGAATGTCTGAATGTTTGTGACCGCCGCCGCCTCCGTGGCCCCCACCGTGATGACCGCCGCCAGCGTGGCCTCCGCCGCCGTGATGACCGCCGCCAGTATGGCCTCCGCCACCGGCGTGATGACCGCCGCCGGCGTGACTGGCTCCGCCATGAGCGGCTCCGCTGCCATGGACGCCAACACCGACATGGACGCCAGCACCGCCGCGGGCGCCACGACCGCCGTGTCCGTGACTGCCGCCATGGCGCCAGCCGTGCCAACCCTCACGGCCGCCGAAGCCGACACCGCGGCGAAATTCGGCGCCCACGATGTACCACCCCGGGCCGTTCCAGCCGTCGTCATACCAACCATAGGTATCGCCGCTCCAGTTAAATTCATCGTCGGCGGCTTGCCCAGTAGCGGGAGCGGGTGATGGGCCGGATGCCGGAATGATGTGTCGTGCGGCGAAGTCCGGATCAGCAGCCTTGCACGCCGGGCCGAGTTGCGGGTCGATTTGCGGCAAGGGCAGGGTCGCGTCCGAGGGTTGCGGCTTGCCCTCCACGATCGGCGAGATGCAGTCGATCCAAAGTCCGCTACCGGACTGGGAACGGCCGAACACAAAGCCGGCTCTCTCGCAAGCCGCTTTGATCGCGTTGCACGCCTCATCCCCAGTCGGCTGGGCCCGAAGCGGCACCGCCAGAGCGGTGAGGAAAAATCCGGCTAGTGTCAGAGGTGACCTGATCGCGCGCATTTTATCACCCTTCAATGCATGGCCAACTCAAGCGGCCCGCGGGCCCGAACTCCGGCGGGCAGGGTGCAGAGAACGACGACGCTTGCGATCGCTGCGGTTATGGCCCTTCCTGAGACAGCCCTCGGGAAATCGGACCATAGCATTCCGCGCGTGGCGACGCAGCTTCTATTCGACACCAAAATCGCTGCAAGCCTGCGAGTCTCGGCCATTACCACACTTGGCGTCTTCAATGAAAATCTGAGCCCGTCGCTCAAGCCTGGGCGATGTCGGTTCGTGGCCCGCAGTAGACATACGGGTCTTGCTTGCGAATGTCGGCTTCCCGGGGCAAAGCTGAAATCCAACACTAGAGCCGCGGCAATTTACACCGAAATCTCGCCTGCCAGATAAAGCACCGCGCGGCCGGCGATGCTGACGCGGTCGCCATTGAGCGTGCAACGGAGCGCGCCGCCGCGCTTGGAGAGCTGCCGGGCTTCGAGTTCGGTCTTGCCGAGGCGATTGGCCCAGTAGGGAGTCAGGGTGGTGTGCGACGAGCCGGTCACCGGATCTTCCGGTACGCCCTGTGCCGGCGCAAAAAACCGCGACACGAAATCGACGCCGTCTTTGCCCGGAGCGGTGACGATGGCCGCCCAACAATCGACCACGACAAGCGCGGCAAGATCGGGCTTGAGCGCTGCAATCTCCGCCGCGCTGTCGTAGACGATGAGATGATCGCGGGCGCGCAACACTTCGCGCGGCTCACCGCCCAGGGCCGCGAGCAGACCGGGCGGCGCTTCAGCGGGAGCAGGGGACCGCGCCGGAAAGTCCATCACCAGCAGATTACCGCGTCGGGAAACGACCAAGGTTCCGGCCTTCAGGGTGCGAAAGGTTACGCTCTCGCGCTCCGGCTCGAGAAAGCTCATGACCACGTGGCCGGAGGCGAGCGTTGCATGGCCGCACAGGTCGACCTCGACGGTCGGCGTGAACCAGCGCAGCGCATAGCCATCGCCTTCGCGGACGAAGAACGCCGTCTCCGACAGGTTGTTCTCGGCCGCGATCGCCTGCATGGTCGCGTCCGGCAGCCAGGCGTCCAGCGGGCAGATCGCGGCAGGGTTGCCGCCGAACAGGTTGTCCGTGAAGGCATCGACCTGATAGATCGGCAGGCGCATTTTCGGCTCCAGGACCGGTGAAGGAATTGCTCGACTATTGGCACAAGCCGCGCCGCACGGCTATGTGAGGCCGCTGGCGCGGCCAAGAAATGCATCCGACGACACCCAAGGACATCCATGGCCAAGCTCAATCTATCCCTCGCTGTCCGCGACTATGACCGCATCCGCCCGCTCTCCGACGGGCTGGTGCAGATCGACGGTGTCGATCCGGTATTCATGGCGCTTGGCCCGGAAGAGATATTCTTCCGCGCTTTCCGCCAGGCCGAATTCGACATTTGCGAATTGTCGCTGTCGAGCTTCACGGTCAAGACCGCCCGGGGCGATAGTCCCTATGTCGGCGTGCCGGCTTTCGTCTCGCGCGCCTTTCGCCATAATGCAATCTATGTACGCACCGATCGCATCAAGAAGCCTGCGGACCTCAAGGGCAAGAAGATCGGCGTGCCGGAATACCAGCTCACCGCCAATGTCTGGGCCCGCGCCATTCTCGAAGACGATCATGGCGTGAAGCCGTCAGACATTCACTGGATTCGCGCAGGCATGTTCGAGGCCGGGCGGCTGGAAAAAATATCCATCACGCTGCCGAAGAACGTGAAACTTGAAGACGCGCCTTCGGACCGAACGTTGTCCGAAATGCTGGAAACCGGCGAGATCGACGGTGTTATCGGACCGCGGGTGCCGACGCCGTTCGAGCGGGGGCATCCGCACGTCGGCTGGCTGTTTTCCGATCCGGTGGCGGCAGCCAAGGATTATTTCAAGCGCACCGGCATTTTTCCGATCATGCACCTGATCGGCGTGCGCCGCGAACTGGTCGAACGGCACCCGTGGCTGCCGGCGGCCGTTTTCAAGGCCTTCGAGCACGCGAAAGCTGTGGCGCTGGAGAGTCTCGGTGACACCTCCTCAAGTAAGGTCACGCTGCCTTTCATCGAGGAGCGGCTGATGGAGACTCGCGCGCTCATGGGCGCGGATTTTTGGCCCTACGGCGTTGAGGCGAACCGCAAGACGCTCGAGACCTTTCTACGCCACCATCACGCCCAGGGACTGTCGCCGCGGCTCGTCAAGGTCGAGGACCTGTTCCACCCAACCACGTTTGAGACGTACAAACTGTGAGACGCGGCGTTGCTGCCAAGGCCGGCGGCATGTTTTCCGAAGCGAGAGACCTTATGAGTCCGGTCAAATGGACCGCGCTAGCGGCTTTGCTGGCGTTGTCTTCGCCAAGTGCCGCGCAGGAGTTTGCCGCAGCTGCTGCGTGTGACCAGCTGGCGACGATCGCGCAATCGGGATGCCTTGAAAAACTCGCCAACGCAGCGGACGTCAAGCTCAACGAAGTTTATCGCCGTGCCGTCAAGAGCATCGAAAGCTCAGACCCTGAGCACGCCACAGAGTGGAAGGCCGAATTGAAGAAGGCAGAGCAAGCCTGGATTGCGTTCCGAGACACCGATTGCGGTGCGCTCACGGCATATGAATGGGGTCACGGCACCGGCATGGGCGCCGCGACCGAGCATTGTATTCTGGACAAGACCGAGCAGCGTACCCGCGAGTTGGCGTCACGCGACGGCGGACGCTGATCGCGTCAAAGCAGCGTTCGGCGCAATAAATATTCAAGCCAGCAAACTGCGAACACGGCGGTCATAATAGTCAGCTAATGTACGGAGCGCCTTCGGGCCGTCGCCATTAAATGACGGACCATGCATGAGCGCTAACGTGCGAGGCGAAAGGTCGGCAAGCCGACGGATAGTCGTGCCCATGCTAGGGTTCAGACAGGAATAGTTGAATAATTCCTCTGCAGCGATTGCTGGCTCAACAATATCGGCGTCTGTCAGCGCAGGACCGTCCCGGAGTTGGGTAAATAGATCGCCGCACAGGAGCGTTCCGGTTGTTTCTTCGTAGAGGACGCCCGCATCCCATCCATGCGGAATATGTGGCGTGTCGAGGTATTGGACGCGCCTCTCTTTGCCCAATTCGATAATTTCTCCGTCTTGCAATACGCGAGGTTCGCGGTCGGCCATGTCGTTCAGAGACACCTGGCTTCCGGTTCGTCCGTGCGCTACCGCGGCATGCGGCGCAACGGCCAACCACTCGTTCATCGCGCCGCACTCATCAGCCTCTAAGTGGCCAAATGTTATCCAGCGCAGGCGCTCGGGCAGAATGAGACGGCCGACGGCTGATAGTACGAGAGGGAACATTCGCCGGTGACCGGTATGAAACAACAAGGGCTCCTCTCCGAGGACGAGAAACTGATTGAAGGTGAGGCCAGCTGGCGGCGCGACCGCCGGAACGAACGTCGATAGCCGATAGATGCCGGCGGCGATTTCGTCGATTTTTGTTTCCACAATACAAAAGCTCGCTTTTCAAAAACGACTTCAAAGAACCGGCGAGCCGCTACAGCGATCGACGATGACGCTCCAATCTAATCGGCTGCCTTCGTCACGCCTTCGCCGGCTTGAGCCGCACGTGAATGTTCTTTTCCTGGGTGTAGGCGAGCATCTCTTCCATGCACTCCTCGCGGCCGATGCCGGACTGCTTGTAGCCGCCGAACGGCGCGCCGAGGAAATGCTTGGAGACCTCGTTGATCCAGACGAAGCCGGCTTGCACCGCGCCGGCGGTGCGGTGCGCGGTCGAGAGGTCATTGGTCCAGATCGAAGCGGTGAGGCCGTATTCGACCGAATTCACCTGCTCGAGCATTTTTGCTTCATCGCTCCATTTGAAGATGGAGAGGACCGGGCCGAAAATCTCCTCGCGGGCGATGCGCATGGTCGGCTCCACGTCGGCGAACACCGTGGGCTCGATGAAGAAGCCCTTGGCGAGCGCCGGATCAGACGGCCGGCCGCCGCCGTGAAACAGCCGCGCGCCTTCTTGCTTGCCTGACTCGATAAAGCCGAGGATGCGCTCGTACTGCGACTTGGAAATGATCGAGCCCATGGTCGTCGCGCGGTCGGTGGCGATGCCGGGCTTGAAGTGTGCGATCTTGGTTTTCACTTTCGCCAGCACGGCGTCATAGATTTTTTCGTGGATGAAGGCGCGGCTGGTCGAGCCGCAGGATTGGCCGCACCAGGTGAAGTTCATGCCGCCGACCACGCCGCCCGCAACATCATCGGGATCGGCGTCAGGATAAGCGACTAGCGCATTTTTGCCGCCCAGTTCGAGCATCACCGGTTTGAGCGTATCGGCTGCGGCCTTCATCACTGCGCGGCCGGTCGGCACCGAGCCGATCAGCGCGACCATGGCGACGTCGGGATGGGTCGTCAGAGCGGAGCCGGCTTCGCGGCCGCCGGGAACGACGTTGAACACGCCGGGCGGCAGAATGCCGCCAATCATCTCGGCGAGACGGAGCGCCGAGAGTGGCGCCTGCTCCGGCGGCTTCATCACCACCGTGTTGCCGGTCGCAAGCGGCGCGCCCGCTTTGCCGGCGCAGAACATGAACGGATGATTGAACGGGATGATGCGGCCGACCACACCGCGCGGCTCGCGCACCGAGAAGTTGACTACGCCGGGGCCCATCGGGATCGACGCGCCCTTCATTTCGGTGACGAGGCCGGCGTAGAACTCGATCTGCGCAGCGGCGACGGTGGCGTCCATCACCATCTCATGGACCGGATTGCCGCAATCGGCAGCGTCGATCATGGCGAGTTCGTCGGCGTTCTCGCGCAGCACGTTGGCGATGCGCTTCAACAGCCGCGCCCGTTCGAGCGGCGGCGTGTTACGCCAGCCGTCGAAGGCTTTCTTCGCCGCGCCGACCGCGGCGTCGATATCCGCCGCGCTGCAATCGGCCACGGGGCCGAGCGATTCAGCCGTTCCGGGATTGAAAGAGTCGGCGTAACGGCCGGACTTCGGCTTGTGCCACTCGCCGCCGTAATAGACGTCGCGATGATCGGGGAGGCGAAGCGGCTCGGCTTTGACGGATTTGAGCGGGACGGCGGTGTTCATGTTGGTTTTCCTCTCCTCAACTTTTGGCGCGCGTCATCGCCGCGGTCATGTTTGCAGTATAGCCGGGCTCGACGCGCACATCGATGACCGCGACACCGCCTGCATCCACGGCGGCGATCGCTTTCTCCAGCGTCGCAGTGAGATCGGCCGGCTTGGTGATCGGACCGAAGCCGAACGCGCCCTGGGCTCGGCCCATGGCGGCGAGATCGATTTCAGGATCGGCCATGCGCTGGCCAATCCATTTGTTCTCGACCGGACGCGCCCGCACCCGCGCCATGCGCTCCTGATGCAGTTCGTCATTATAGAATGAGCGGTTGTTGGCGATCACGAACAGCAGCGGGATTTTGTAATGCACCGCGGTCCAGACCGCTGTGACGCCCATGAGAAAGTCACCATCGCCGCAGACGGCGACCGCAAGCCTACCGGAATTTTTCAGCGCCAATGCCGCGCCGACGGAAATCCCCGGCCCGCCGCCGACACCGCCGCCGCCGTCTGAACCAAGAAAGTCGAGCGGATGGCGGAACGGCCACCAGCGATCCTCCCAGGAGATCGGCAAATGGGTGAGCGTCGTCGGCCGATCGCCGAGAACTTTGCGTAGTGTGTAGGCGATGATTTCGTTGGTGAAACCCGCCGGCTCTTGGTCGCTTGCGGGCGCACGCGGCTTTGGCGCGACGCGCGGTTTGCTTCCCTTACCGATTTCTTTGACGAGTTCCGGGACGACGAGGTCAGGATCGGCGGAGAGGAACAGATCCACCGGCGGCAGCGCCTGGTAGTCCATGCTCCAGGCGCTATGAATGCGGTAGTCGAGCGAGGCCTGGATGATCTTCGCCGTGGGCGAGGGTCCGACTGAGCGCAGCGCGCCGGCGAGATCGACCCAATCCAAACTCAAAATGACGTCAGCGTTGCGGATGGCAGGCACACTGTCGGATGTCACGTCACGCGGCGCCCCGGCATGCAGCGGATGATCGGTCGGAAAGCTTGCGCCGATTTTCAGATCGGTGACGACGCTGGCGTTGAGCGCTTCGGCGAGCGCGACGCGCGCATTCCAGGCTTCCTCACTGCGCGAAGCGCGGCCGGCCAGGATCACCACCTGCTTGGCCGATTTCAGCATTGCCGCGGCTTGTTGTACCAGGTCGGCGGGCGCTGCTGTTGTAACTTGCGGCATGTAGCGCGCGGCGTCGATCGGCGGCAGTTGCTCCGCGAGTTTTGCTTCCTGCATCTCGGCATCGAGATTGACATAGACCGGGCCCATCGGTGCTGTGTTGGCGATCCAGGTGCCGCGCAGCAGCGCTTCACGCGCGGCGCCAGCCGATGCCGGCTGGTCGTCCCATTTGGTATAACCGCGGATCAGTGCGCCCTGGTCGCGCGCGGTGTGAATCCAATCGATCCACGGCCGCCGCTTGACCGCGTCGACCGGGCCGGTCGCGCCGAGGACAAGGACCGGCATGCGATCGCACCAGGCGTTGAACATCGCCATCGTGGCGTGCTGGAGCCCGACATTGGAGTGCACGGCTGCCGCAATCGCCTTGCCGGTGACCTTCGCATAGCCGTGGGCGATGGCGACCGCGGCTTCCTCGTGCACGCACAGAAGCATCTGCGGCGTCGAGTTGCCGAGATAGTTGACGATGCTGTCGTGCAGGCCGCGATAGCTCGCGCCCGGTGTCACCGCAATATAGGGAATGTCCAGCGCCCGCAGCGTTTCGGCCACCACATCGCTGCCGAAGCCGGGCGCATTGGCGCCCGCGGGGGTCGGGCGTTCAAGCGCGGCGATCGATGCATCGGCGGCAGACTTTGCCGCGGTGCGCGCGGTCGCGGATTGAGAGGGGGTCATCTGGACATTTCCTTTGGGCGGCGTTCCTCGAATTTTCTCTGGGGGATCGAACCGGATCACGAGCCCTGACGCAAGCGGGCGAGCAGTCTAACGCCGGCGTAGCCATCCACCGACTGCATACCGACCTTGCGCTGGAAGGCGCGCACCGCGAGCGTTGAGATACTGTCAAAGCTGCAGGTGGAACTCGGGCTGAATGCGGATCGCCTCAAGCCCGGTTGTGTCGGGGTGCACCCCGCGCATGACGCGGGTGTACGTCTCCTCCGTTACGCCACACGCTACGGCTTTCGTCCGGAACTGGGCGATCTATTGCTCGAACGAGGTGCGCGCGCCTTCCGCGCGGGCGGCTTTCCGCAACATGAGGCCGGCAAGCGCCCCGGCGATGGCCTTTGACGACGAGAGCCTCGCAATGTTCGGCGCCGACAGCCTCGCGGTCGTGGCTTTTCGGATCGCTTCCGGTCGCGGTTGCGTTCGCGACGAGGGGCTCGCTTTTAACCGCGGGCTCTGGCTCGGTTTGCAGCGGCGTTTCGGCCAATCGTTGGGCGGCGGCCTCGGGTCTGATAATAACGGCATCGGGCGAATGATTGTCCTCAGTTAACTGCGCCGCGGCAATCGCCGGCGAATTGGGCTCCGGCTTGGCATCGACGACACCCTGGGCGATGGTTTCGGCGGGTGCCGCCTTGGGCGTCTGCAGTGCAGCCATAACGCCATCGAGGCTGTTGGCAAAGCTTTGAATGTTGAAATTCAGGGGATCGTCGTGGCCGTTGCGGATGTGAGCGTCGATGGCTGCATGGAAAGCCGGAATGAGCCAACGCCCGGCGCGGACGCTCGCGATCGTATAGAGCAATGCCAGCCGGTCGTATTGCGCCGTCGTGAAGCTCGGGTCCGGAGTCTGCGCGTCGCTGCCCCAGCGCCCGGCGCTCCGCCGCGGCTGGATCATCTCGACGTGAATAAACAGTCCCTTCAGAGCGCCGGCGAAATTAACCGCGCGCTCGAACTTGGTTTCGCGCCAGGGTATTGAAAGTTCGTGATCGAGCAGCATGCCGCCGGCGCGGCTGACGACGACATGGGCCTTTCCCCAGCCATCGGTGCATTTGAAACCGGCGAGATTGTTGATCTTCGGATTGACGTCGACATCGGACGGAAACGATCGGTGGCCGTAATTCGGTCCGCTGGTATCGTGGATGACCAAATAGCGCGCCATCGGCGCATCCGGATCGTCGTCGCGGGCGCGCGACAGCGGTTGCCAAAGATACGCGGCGAAATCCCATTCGAGATTTTGCTTCGAGAGGAAGGCGCTCAACGCCTCGCGCGCCGGAAGCCCGGTGTCTTGTCCAAGGCGGCTGGCAAGTGCCGGCGGCAGGGTTTCAATCGCCGGGCCGAGATTTCGGCTCGCGTCCATCCCGCGCATCAGGCATCTGGCTTGCTCGGCGGGCTCGCCGGCAAAGTTCAAAGTCTGCGGATCGAACTTGCAGGCTCCCATATCCTTCAGAATGATCAGAGGGCGCGGATGACGTGGCTTACATTCGCTCAAGGCCGCGCTGGCCGACATCGCCAGCATCGCGCATGAAAGTCCCGCCGCGACCAGGTTAAGGCGCGAGCGGTGCTCGCCCAAAGTCATGAGCGCGGCTTTTGTCCATGAGGGCAAGTATGCAACGCCGTCAAATTTTACCGTCGAGCGCACGGCTTCAATCCTAAACCTAAAAGAACAGCCCACTATTAGTAACAACGCCGCATTTGCCAAGTGGTGCCGTGTCGCCGCCGGGGGAAATATGCGTAAAACTTTCTCTATCGCGGTAAATCGTTGGGACGGCCACGCACCCATGAATAAACGTTCAGTTTGAGGGCTATGCCGCCGCGCGCTTGCGGCGCATGGCCGGTTTGAGACGGTTGCCGGGCGGCCCCTCTTATCGAGGTCCAACGTGCGGGTTATCTTAATAAACACAAGCGCTCACGCGAGCTTGGCGAATCAGTCGGCGCGAAGGAGTTAACAATGGATCAGGTCCTCGAACGGCGCCCTGCGCTCGAAACCGTCCCCGAGATCGAGGCAACACTTAATTACCTCGTCGACACCGGAGAGAAGATCGTTACCGAAGCCGGCCCGGGCGGGACGGCCGATATGCGCGGCGGCAGGCTCGATCCGCACCGCGTCATCATCCATAACGGCCGGCCGCACGCGGCCGAGTTCGTGCTTGACCGTGAAGGTTTTCGGTTCGTCCGGCACGACACCAAAGTCGGCGAGTTCTACAACGAAGATGAGGTTCGGCGGATTTACTACCCGGAGATGGAAGCGCTGGTGAAGGCCGAGAGCGGCGCGTCGCGCGTCGTCGTCTTCGACCACACGCTGCGGACCGGCGACGATGCCATGCGCGCCGAGCGCAAGATTCGCGAAGTCGTGCCGCGCGTGCACAATGACTATACCGAATGGTCGGGGCCGCAGCGCGTGCGCGATTTGCTGCCGGACGAAGCGGACGCGCTGCTGCGCCGGCGCTTTGCCATTATCCAGGTGTGGCGGCCGATCCGGCATCCGGTCGAAAGCTTTCCGCTGGCGATCTGCGACGCGCGCAGCGTCTCGTCCGATAATTTGATTGTTTCGGAGCGGCGCTATCCCAATCGGGTCGGGCAGACCTACGCCATCACCTACAATCCGAACAACAAATGGTTCTGGTTTCCGCGCATGCGGCGCGAAGAAGCGATTGTCTTCAAGGTTTATGATTCACTCAAAGACGGCCGCGCCCGCTGGACCGCGCACACCGCGTTCGACGATCCGACCTCGCCGCCGAACGCGCAGCCACGCGAGAGCATTGAGATCCGCACGCTGGCGTTTTTCTGAAATCACATCGCGCCGAAAGCATGCCCTTGCCGCTTGCGCGTGAGGGCTGCGCGGCGGTTCAACAACAAGAATGGGTTAGGGGCCGGGCTGCAACCCCGCTCACCCAACCGTGCTTGCTGAAAGTCCTGCGCTGCCCTCTCCCGTAATGGGAGAGGGCTCAACGATGTGGCTTCCGCAAGGACGGGCTAGGGTGCGGACTCATTAACGCGCAGGACACGCCGGTCGTTCACCCGTGCTACGCCGCGCGGCTTGTTCGGCAACATCGGCTTAATGGCAGTCCATTCGTGGTCGGTAAGTTTACGGGGGCGAATCTAAGTTGCCTCGACAAAATCGCCGCGCACGGCGCCTCTCAACCGCTATTACTTCAAAGCAATCGTCATACCGGCGAGATCGAGATTCACTTCAAGGCCGATCTGCACGCCGTGGACTTGAAGGATGACGCCCTTCTCGTTTTGCAACTGTGCCACTCTGGCGCCGCCGATCAGCGTAAACCCCGCACCCGCCGCGCCGTAAGTGCCTGCGATGTCTGCCGGGCTGCGCATATTGTAGGCGACGCCTTCCACTTGACCGCCACCGAACCCAATCATGCCGATCCCGATACCGCCGACGGTAATAGGATAGACTTGGCCACCAAAGTTTAGGGTGCCTTCGCCGCCACCTGCGCCAACGATAAACCCGGCAGAAAATACGTTGAGGGCGATGGCGCCGTTCTGCGGCGCGACCTGCACCGAAGCGATCTGCTCCGGCTGCATCGGTCTCATTTGGGCGCCAAGAGCCGCACGATCATCCCTGAGCACTACTGCCATGGCGTCGATGATCCGTCGGTCGGGATGTTCTTTGCAAAAATCGATCACCTGGTGTTCGACGATCTTGCCTTTTCGGTAATCGAGAAAATGCTTGTGCGCGAGCCCGTTGTACCAGCCGCTGTACCAGGCGCTGAGGAGGTCGGCGTCCTGTTGATAGGTGTCGGCAAGTTGAGCGCACGTTAGTGCTTGGACGTTGATGTACCCATTGGCATCGACATAGGCGCTGAGGGGCACTTGCGCCCGCGCTTCAGATATTGCCACCGCGAGGAAAGCAGCCGCAATAATCATGAGCATACGCATGTCAGAGCTCCTTGGTTATCGGGTTTAATTTTGCAATGAGTTCGATGGCGCGGTTCACATGCCGAAGCGCCAGTTCAGGCCGGCACGCAGCATATTTTCCTTAAGTGTGTTACCAGACCCCGCGCCGACCCATATCCACTCGGCCTTAGCGCTCAGGCTTGGTGTGATGCCGTATTCGAGGCCAGCGCCAGCGGCCAAGCCGAGATGAAGATCGGAAGGCGAGCTGCAGGGCGGGCTGTTGAAGGCGCCAGTGCTACACACAAAAGTGGAGGTTGTTATTTTCGATGTCTCATTTGTGACAGCAATGCCGCCGGTCACATAAAAGAGCCAATTTTCCAAGGCATAGCCCACGCGAGCTCGGGCCGTGCTAACAGACGACAGCGTCGATGACAACGTCGCGGTTCCGATCGTAGCTCCGTTGAATGACATTGGGCCTGAAGCGGAGCCATTGATGTTGGCCCAGTCAATGTCGGCTTCCAACCCGATCACGGTATGGCCGCTCTGAATCTGGGCGCCCGCCGTAACGCCGCCCAGCCAGCCATTTCCATTGTAATTGAACGCCGAAAAGCTGTCGCCGAACAGACTTCCCGGCGTTTGTTGGCCGAAGCCGTAGCCGCCGTTCACACCTAGGTAAATTCCGGTCCAACTGTAGATTGGAATTGGCGGCACCACCGGCGCTTTGTAAGCTGGTTCCGGCGGAAGATCGGCTGCGTGTGCAAATCCACAAGCTACGAATAGTGACGCCGCGGTTGCAGCGACCACAATTGCTATTTTGTTCATAGTGCGCCCCCATTTATACAAAATCACCGATGTTCGACCGATGCACATTGATCTGAGTCAACGTCGATCAATGTTATGCGCCTTATTTTGAATATTGCTGAGCTAAAAAGCCGGTCTGTAGCGATGATGATGTCTTCCTCTGAGGGATAGCAACATCAAGATTCCGCAAAAGTGCGTGAACAGCCTCATACCATTTGCCTTTCATTAGTCCCCGAGCTGTTCAGCATCGAGAATATCAATGATGTTCTTGCATATTTTCTGATGCTCGCTGAGGAGTTGCTGGAGCTGAGTGCTCGCGTCAGGCAACCTGTTTTCGACTTCAGCAACCGCCCAATTGTCTGTAAGCTCTTCGGCATCCTCTTCGACCCGCTCCCAATCCATCTTCGTCAAGTTGGCGCTGTCGGTATGTAACTCTCGTCCCAGGCAGGAAACTATTTGTGCGAATTTGGCATCTCTTTTGCGGTAGAGTTCTCTCAGCTCGTTGTCTCGTGCACCGGTGCTCATGGGCCATATTTTAGGTTCTGCAATAGCAATGAAACTGATACATTAGCCAAATTAGGGGCTCCCCATGTAACGTTGCCTAAAGATGCTGCGGCTTGATTCAGATCAAAGCGGCATGACCCACCGCTGCGAGGCTGCGGCGGCTGCACCAACGGCCGGCGAGATGTATAATGTCTTTTTTTTCGAATTTGCCTCATCAAGATTCTGCAAAAGGCGATCACGCTCCATCCCGGTTACTTTCTTTGGTGCGGGCGACGGACGTTGATGAGTTCTTAAGCGCGGTTCGGGGTTATCACTATGGCCTCCTGCAACTCGACCGCGGGCCATTTACGGGGGAACTAATTCAGACCACCCTCGGCGGGGTACTTTTAACCGCCGCCCATTTTGCGCGAGCCGTAGTTCAATCCGGGGAGCCGCCAGGCGGCACAGTAACTTTTGCGGTGCGGATGTCTGCTACGCCAGCGCTTTGGCAAGGGCAACCGTTCGGCGTTCATGAACTGATCTTGGGCGACCCAGGGACCGAGGTCGATTTGGTTTCTCAACCGGACTATTGTGCTGCCACCGCGTCTTTTCCGCCGGAGCTTGTCGCAGAAACGGCACAGCACTTGGGATGGACGCTTCCTTCCCGCGCGTCAACGAGCGAGCTGGTGGGTATAAGGCATGATCATGCACGGACGCTTCGAGTGGCGTTTAACAAGCTCTTTCACGAAGCGGTCCGAAGGCCATTTGATCAACGTTCAGCAGCGTGGGCACTCAATAAGCAAGAAGATCTGCTGCGCGTACTACTACAATTCACGTTTAATAGTTCGATCGTACTTAAGCCAGCCAGCAGCGGTGAGCGGGCTCGGGTGTTGAAAGCCGCTCTCGCGGCAGTCAAGGATCGGCCCGACGATGTTCTTACCATCGGCGACCTCTGTCGGATCGCGAA
Organism: uncultured Alphaproteobacteria bacterium; assembly: GCA_963831165.1. Taxonomy (GTDB): domain Bacteria; phylum Pseudomonadota; class Alphaproteobacteria; order Rhizobiales; family Xanthobacteraceae; genus BOG-931. The sequence goes on along the minus strand of CAWHPC010000017.1, from coordinate 1,722,027 downwards.
AGCCAGCGAGCGGACGCTGCACTACGCGTTCACCGAACGGTTCGGCATGGCGCCCGCACATTATATGAAGCTGCATCGATTAAACGACGCGCGCAATGATCTTTGCCGCGAACCGCCGATGAAGGTTAGCGACGCCGCCAACAAATGGGGCTTCTGGCACCTGGGCCAGTTTGCCAGGGATTACGCAAGTTTGTTTGGGGAATTGCCGTCAGACACGCTCAGGAGGCGCCACGGGGTTGTCTTCGGTTTGGGCGTTCCGTCGTAGAGCGGCGCCAGTTTACATCAGCAGCGCTCAGACTATCGAACAGGGCGCATTTCGGGTTTGCAGGAATTTGATGTTGTGGGATTCCCACCGCGTGTAGCGATGCTGCTGCTTGGTTGAGTTAAAGGCTGCTGCAATCCAGGGACTTTCGTTCATCTTAGCCGACAGAGCGTCCCATGGCGTCTTCGCCACGAAGAGAAGGGAAAGCATCTATGCCGCTGCCACGAAAAATCTCCCTCACACTTGCAATCTTGAGCTTTCTGGCCGTTCCGAGTTTGGCCTGTGCGCAAAATGCCATCAGCGCGCCGGCAAGTAAGACTATCGGTCAGGCCAAAATGGAAGTCGTGCCGTCGCTGATTGTTTTGAACGCGCGTGGCGCGAGCCTTCAAGGCGAAAAGCTGACGCTCAGCGGCGTTGCCCCTAATTCCATTATTTTTGCGGATCGCCCGATCAGGTCAGCGGGGCACGCTCTCACGACACATCTGTTGGAGGAATGGGCAAGCGGCGGCGGTTTTGCGACTGATCCGCCGAACGCGACCGTGTCGGTATTTAACAAGGACGCTTCTGACGTCCGCGATGCCGTTGTCGTGCTGAAATCCCCAAAGCTCGACGGTGATCGCTTGACGTTCGACGTTCAAGTCCTTCAAGGCGATCTGGCGAATGTCGATGGGCCGGCGTCAGTCTTTATCGACATCATCGGATTACGGCGGACGCCGTTGTCATTTGCAGGCGTTGCACGGCGCACAGCGTACCGCGGTGCCTTCTATGGAGGAGCGGCGGTAGCAGGCGCTGCCGCTATCGGTGCGGCCGCTGCGTACGCCGCACCGTATGCCTATCCTTACGCATCCCCCTACGCGCGTCCAGCGTGCGGCTACTACCCCTATCCGCCTTGCTACTGAGTACCCGGTGCCAAACATTGCAAAGTTTGGCTCCGCCGATCGTTCTCGCAACTGGGAGGCTTTTCCTATGAAAATCCGCAGCACTCTGCTTGCGGGCGCTGGTCTTTTTGCCCTGAGTTGCGTCCCGGCATTAGCGCAGCAGGTCACAGGTGTCCCGGGTTCGCCCGAAGCAACGACCACGATCGACGGAAACCAGCTTCCGCCGCCTGATCCAAAATTCGGCGGGGTGATCAAGCAGAGAGCCTCGGAGTCAACAGCGTGGTGGGCTCCCCGCGTCGTACCGCCGAAGGGCGCTCCCAACGTGTTGCTCATTATGACGGATGACCAGGGTTTTGGGGCACCAAGCACCTTCGGCGGCGTCATACCCACTCCCACCATGGATCGCATCGCAAAGGAGGGCCTGCGCTACACGAATTTTCACTCCACGTCGCTTTGCTCGCCGACGCGCGCAGCAATTATCACCGGACGTAACCATCACTCGGTGGGCTTCGGGGTAGTAGGCGAAATAGCGACGGGATTCCCAGGTTACGACTCAATCATTCCTCTTGAGAAGGGCACCATCGGTACGATCCTGAAAGCGAACGGATACGCAACTTCGTGGTTCGGCAAGGACCACAACACCCCCTCTTACCAGTCGAGCCAGGCCGGTCCGTTCAATCAATGGCCCAACGGCATGGGCTTTGATTATTTCTATGGCTTTGTCGGCGGCGACGCCAGCCAGTGGCAACCAAACCTCTTCCGCAATACGACGGCGATCTATCCGTTCTTAAAGAATCCCAGCTGGAATCTGGAGACCGCAATGGCCGACGAGGCCATTGGGTACATCAAGCAGCTCAAAGAGATTGCGCCCAGTAAGCCTTGGTTCGTCTATTACGTGCCGGGCGCCACCCATGCGCCTCATCATCCGACGCCGGAGTGGATCAAGAAGATCAGCGATATGCATCTCTTCGACGAAGGCTGGAACAAAGTGCGCGAGACCATCTTCGCCAACCAAAAGCGCTTGGGCATCATGCCCGAAAACGCCAAGTTGACACCGTGGCCGGAGGGCGAGAAAGGACTGCCGGAATGGGACTCCCTTGGTCGTCTGGAAAAGAAGCTCTTTATCAGGCAAGCGGATGTCTACGGGGCTTACCTCGCCTACGCCGATCATGAGATCGGCCGTGTCATCCAGGAGGTCGAAGACCTCGGAGAACTCGATAACACCCTGATCATCTACATCGGTGGCGACAACGGCGCGAGCGCTGAGGGCATGCTCAACGGCACGCCGAACGAGTTCACGACCTTCAATGGTGTTGCCGTGCCAGTCAAAGCCCAGTTTCTCTGGTATCCGTTCTGGGGGACCGACCGGACGTTTCCGCACTATGCGGCGGAATGGGCCTGGGCGATGGACACCCCGTTTAAGTGGGTGAAGCAGGTGCCGTCGCACTTCGGCGGGACAGCCCAGGGAATGGCGATTTCTTGGCCCGGCCACATCAAAGACCTAGGTGGCATCCGCCGCCAGTTCAGCCACGTGATTGACATCGTGCCGACCATTCTCGAAGCGGCCGGCATTCCGCAACCAGATGCGATCGACGGCATCAAGCAGCAGCCAATTGAAGGCGTGAGCGTGATGTACACGTGGGACAAGGCGAATGCTGAGGCGCCAACTAGGCACACGACGCAATACTTTGAGATGCTCGGCAATCGCTCAATCTATCACGACGGATGGGTGGCGGCCACAACGCCGGTCACTCTCCCGTGGGAGCTGAGCACCAAGCCGCCTCCGGATGTGATTACTGGATACAATTGGGAGCTTTATAACGTCGAGGAGGACCCGACCGAGTACAACGATCTCGGTGCCAAGTTGCCAGATAAGCTCAAGGAGATGCAGGATCTCTTCTACTCCGAGGCGAAGAAGTACAATGTGCTGCCGCTCGATAACACGACGCTCGCGCGCTGGAATACGCCGCGCCCGAGCCTCACCGCAGGACAAACGGTCTTTACCTATTCGGGCGAACTGACCGGTGTGCCGGCGAGCGCTGCGCCGAGCATCCTGAACAAGTCCTACACGATCACTGCCGAAGTCGAGATTCCCAGAGGAGGAGCGGAAGGCATGATCGTCACGGAGGGTGGGCGCTTCGGCGGCTATGGGCTGTTCCTGAGCAAAGGTGTGGCGGGCTTGCGGGCGGGCAAGCCGGTGTTCATGTACAACCTGCTTAACCTCAAGCGCACGACGTGGTCAGGACCTGCGTTAAGCGCTGGCAAGCACACGATCGTCTTCGACTTCAAGTCGGACGGTCCGGGCCTGGGCAAGGGCGGGACGGGCGTGCTGTCCGTGGACGGCAAGGAAGTGGCCAGAAATTCCATGGAACACACCACCCCGATCACGTTCCCGGAGGACGAAACTTTCGACATCGGACAGGACACCCGCACCGGGGTCGCGATGCTTGAGTATCGCTACGATGTTCCGTTCAAGTTTACCGGTAAGATCAACAAGCTGACGTTCAACCTCGGACCGGAGCTTAAGGAATCATCGGAGCCTCGCGCAGAACTGGGGCCCATGGCCGCACCAGAGCCGGATCCTATTGAGCCACCGAAGCATTAGCCGCTTCGTCAACACGGCTGCGTGCAACCGTGGCAATGAATAAGGTGTTGATTTTCGCTGCCTTCGGAGAAGGCGCCACTGGATTGGCGTTGCTGATTGCTCCCTCATTGGTTGGGCAGTTGTTGTTGGGTGTGGAGTTCACCGGCGTCACCGTACCGGTTGCGCGCGTCGCCGGCATCGCCCTGATTGGTTTAGGGGTCGCCTGCTGGCCGGGTCCGCCGCGCGTCGGCATATTGATCTACAGCGCACTGGTCACGATGTATCTTGCTTACGTCGGTTTTGCAGGTGGGTTGACCGGCGTCTTGCTGTGGCCGGCGGTTGGCCTTCACCTGATCCTGACCGGGCTGTTGACCATTAACGTGATGCGAATGCGACGCAATGCGCGCTCATGAGCCATGTCTCCTCATGGCCCTTCGCGTCATTTTTCTGCGGCGCGCCAATTCGGTCGCTTTAGGACGATTGTGTTGCAAAACTCTCGTTGAGACTGCAGTTGACCTGTGATTCCGTGGATCAGGACTGCGATTCGCGGGGAGCGGTCGATGATGGGGCGGCGAGAGCGCGGACAAGGTCAATTCTTTTACGCGTTCGATCTCGACAAGGCGGTGCCGGCGGATCATTTGGTCAGGCAGATCGACCGCGTTCTCGATCTTGATTGGGTGCACAGCGAGCTTGCGCCCTACTATTCGCACACAGGTCGACCTTCGATCGATCCGGTGCTGATGATCCGGATGCTGATTGTGGGATACGTGTTTGCGATCCGCTCGGAGCGGCGGCTGTGCTCTGAGCTGCAGGTCAATCTGGCATATCGGTGGTTTTGCAAGCTCGGCATCGAGGATGGGATACCCGACCATTCGGTGTTCAGCCGTGCCCGGCACGAGCGCTTTCGTCAGAGCGACGCGTTACGCCGGGTATTTGAGCGCGTGGTGGCGAAGTGCATTGCGGCTGGCCTGGTTGGCGGCGAGGGATTTTCGATCGATGCGAGCCTGATCAGGGCCGACGCAGGGAAGAAGAAGCGAGCGCCTGGCGACCAGCCCATTGCCTGGCCGCGGGCCGAGGAGGCGTCGCGCGCGGTTCGCGAGTACCTCGCTGCTCTCGATGAGGCCCGCAAGGATGAGGAGAGCGGCGGTGATGACGATGGTTTGAGCGGGGGCGGTAACAGACGCAAGCCGCCAAAAGAGGTCTCGCTGACCGATCCACAGGCGGCATGGGTTGCAAGGAAGAACACTGATCCCTTTTTCGCTTACGACGCCAACTATCTCATCGACAACAAAGCCGGGATCATCGTCGACGCCGAGGGCACACGCGCCAATCGTATAGCCGAGATTGCCATCACCGGGACGATGATCGAGCGTGTCAAGGACCGCTTCGATCTTCAGCCGCGGCGGTTGGCAGGTGACACCGTTTATGGCGCGGTCAGGCTGCTCAAGTGGTTGGTGGATCGTCAGATCACGCCGCACATCCCGGTCTGGGACAAGTCGGCACGCTCCGATGGCACCTTCAGCCGGGCCGACTTCGTCTTCGACCGATCGCGCAACATCTACATCTGCCCGAATGGAAAGCTGCTGCACACCACCGGAACAGTCATCGACGGCAGTACGCTTCGCTATCGTGCCTCAAAGCGCGATTGCGATCTCTGCGCGTTCAAAATGCAGTGCTGCCCCCACACGCCTGCACGGCAGATTCCCCGCGATCTTGATGAGGACGCCCGCGATGTCGCTCGCGCACTGGCCAAAACCGAGGCCTTCGCGCAATCACGCCGAGAGCGCAAAAAGGTCGAGATGTGTTTTGCTCACATGAAGCGGATCTTCAAGCTCGACCGACTTCGACTGCGAGGCTTAAGTGGGGCCAAAGACGAGGTGCTATTGACCGCAACCGCTCAAAACCTGCGGCGCCTCGTTAAGTTCCTCTGCCGCCCGCCGCCATCGGGCGCAGTCACCTGTGCGGCGTAGCCGGTCTGCAAAGCGTGTGTACCGATAGCGTTGTTAGACGCTCTCAGCGGAGAACGCCACAAGCTGACCAATACTCAAATCCGGCCCAGCTGCAAAAATCAGCCGGGTTTTGCAACACAATCGGACTGAAGCGGACATCGGGCGGTGGTTTATGAGTGCACGGGCCTAGTCCTTGGCCCGCTCGACGTAGCTGCCGTCGGCGGTCATGACCACAATCTTGGTACCGGTGGTGACGAAGGGCGGCACCATGGTGCGCACGCCATTAGACAGCACCGCCGGCTTATAGGAGGACGCGGCAGTCTGGCTTTTGATGCTCGGCTCGGTTTCCACCACTTCGAGCACGGTTTTTGGCGGCAGCTCAATGGCGACCGGAACGGCGTCGTGCATGCTGATCGTGACTTCCATCTCCGGCTGCAGATAGGCCGCCAAGTCGCCGATAATGTCGGGAGGCAGCGCGACCTGGTCGTAGCTTTCCATGTTCATGAAATGGAAGCCGTCGCTGTCCTGATACATATATTGGTGCTTGCGGTCTTCGACGAAGGCCCGTTCGACCTGCTCGGTGGTCTTAAAGCGCAACGAGACCTTGACCCCGTCGGCGATCCGCCGCACGTCCATCTGGGTGACGGGGGTGCCCTTGCCGGGGTGGATGTTCTCAGTTGAGACGATGATGCCGAGCTTGCCGTCAATCTCGACGATATTGCCTTTTCGCAGCGAGCTGGCGATGACTTTCACGGTTTCCTCGATGAATTGGCTTTGAATAGGGGCGCAACATAGCGATCTTGAGCCCGATCGCCACATATTTCCTCGAGCCCCACCGTACAAGGATATGCCGGAAAGCCTTCGCGCCTCGCCCTTTTGGGCCCCTCACGTGCACGCCGATCGCCGGCCGTTCCTGCTGGCGCGCAACCGCATTGTCGCTGCGCTGCGCGACTGGTTTACCAAGAACGACTTTATCGAGGTCGAAACCGGCGCCTTGCAGATTTCGCCGGGGAATGAGACCCATCTGCACGCTTTCGCCACGACGCTTCTGGCCCCGGACGGAGTCGCCGTCGCGGCTTTATCTGCGCACGTCCCCGGAATTCGCCTGCAAAAAGCTCCTGGCGGCGGGCGAGCGCCGCATCGTCGAGTTCGCCAAGGTGTTCCGCAACCGCGAGCGCGGCGCGCTGCACCACCCGGAATTCACTCTGGTCGAATGGTATCGCGCCGGCGAACCCTACGAGACGCTGATGGCCGATTGCGCGGCGATCCTGGCACTCGACGGCAAAGGCGGCCGGGGCCGAGCAACTGAACTTTCGCGGCCGTTCGGCCGATCCGTTCGCCGCAGCCGGAGCGGCTGACGGTCGCCGAGGCGTTTGCGCGCTTCGCCGGTATTGATTTATTGGCGACGCTGCCGGACGGCGAGCCCGACCGTGACGGGCTTTTCCGCGCGGCCCGAGCGGCGGGGATTCGCGTCAGCGAAGACGACAACTGGGGCGACATTTTCAGCCGCGTGCTGGTGGAAAAGATCGAAGGCCAGCTCGGCATCGGCCGAGCGACTATTCTTGATCGATACCCGGCTGGGCAGGCGGCCTTGGCGCGGCCGGCGCAAGATCGGCGCGTCGCCGAGCGCTTCGAGCTTTATGCCTGCGGCGTGGAACTCGCCAACGGCTTTGGCGAACTCACCGATGCCGCCGAGCAGCGGCGGCGGCTCGAACGGGAGATGGCCGAGAAGGAGCGGATTTACGGCGAGCGCTACCCGCTCGACGAGGATTTCCTTGCTGCGCTCGCAACCATGCCGCAGGCTTGCGGCATCGCGCTCGGCCTCGACCGCCTGGTCATGCTCGCAACCGGAGCCGCGCGGATCGATCAGGTGTTGTGGAATCCGCTGCCATGAAATCCGCGCCAACCACGTTGCGCAGCGTTGACGAACTTTGCGACCACGCGCTGGTGCCGCGCGAGCGTATCAATGAGCTCGCGGAAGTCGCGGCGCGTTATGCCGTCGCCATCACTCCGGCGATGGTCGACTTGATTGATCCCGCCGATCCGCTCGATCCGATTGCGCGGCAGTTCGTGCCCGAGGCGCGCGAGCTTGAGCAAAGTCCGCAGGAAAGCCGCGATCCGATCGGCGACGATGCATTCAGCCCGGTCGAAGGCATCGTGCATCGTTATCCCGACCGGGTGCTGCTGAAGATCGTGAACGCCTGCGCGGTCTATTGCCGGTTCTGCTTCCGCCGCGAAATGGTGGGGCCGGGGAGGGGAGGATTGTCGCCGGCAGCGCTCGCGGGCGCGCTCGATTACATCCGTGCTCATCCGGAAATCTGGGAAGTGATCTTGAGCGGCGGCGACCCGCTCGTGCTTTCGGCGCGGCGGATCAACGACGCGGTCGGCTCACTTGCCGCTATCGATCACGTCAAGGTGATCCGGGTGCATACCCGCGTACCGGCCGTCGCGCCGGAACGGATCTCAGCCGCCTTAGTCCGCGCGCTGCGAGTGCGAGACAAGGCGACCTTCGTTGTCTTGCACGTCAATCATCCGCGCGAATTGACCAGAAAGGCCCGCGCTGCCTGCGCGCGCTTTATCGACGCCGGCATTCCCATGCTGTCCCAGTCGGTGCTGTTGCGCGGGGTGAACGACAACGCCGAGACGCTCGGCGCGCTGATGCGTTCGCTGGTCGAATGCCGCATCAAGCCTTATTACCTGCATCACGCCGATCTTGCGCCCGGCACGGCGCATCTGCGGACGACCATTGCCGAGGGTCAGGCGCTGATGCGTGCGCTCCGCGGCCGCTACTCAGGCCTGTGCCAGCCGGCCTACGTGCTCGACATCCCGGACGGCCACGGCAAATCGCCGATCGGCCCGAACTATCTCAGCGAAGACGGCACCGTGGTCGAAGACTTTCAGGGACGGCGGCATCGGTATCCGCCGCGCGCTTGAACACCCAAATACCGTTTGAACGCTACGCGGCCGCCTGCTCCGGCGCTGCGAAAAACACGGTCGTCTCGAATCCATAACCGCAGGCTTCGCACGACCAGCTGTGGCGGACGCTTCGTTCGCTGACGTGTTCCGACCAGTCAGGTGCCAGCAGCCAACCGCTGCACTGCGGACAAATATTTTTATCGTAAGTTGCAAGACGTGCGCGCGCGGTGTCGTTGAGCACTGTTTTCTCTCCCTGCCTCACTCCTCCCGAAGCGTCACGCTAGGCAGAATCTGTGGCAGCTCCGTGACCCCGATGAGTCACAAAGCAGACGGTGCGCTGCAACAATTTTCGTGCGCATTCGCACAATAAATAAGTCAAACCTGCTGACGCTTCGAGCAAACAACGCCCAGTGAACATGGCGAATAATTAATTAGCCGGCCATCGGGTGGAAAGCTTACGCGGCTTAGCCTTGTCATCGTTCGTAAGCGTCTTGAGCCCTTTGGACCCTTCTCGGCCCATAACAACAAAGAGGAGCGTTTCATGAGATCTTTGATCACCACTGCAATGCTCGCGACTTCGCTGGCGCTGATCGGAACCACTGCAATGGCGGCTCCGAGCCAGGCCAACCCGGTTCCCAGGTACGCGCAGGCCTCGCAAGCGCGCGCGCCGCTGCAATTCGCAGCCCGGCGGCCGCTGCCCGGCGGTCGGCTCAATGTCGATGTTGCACAGTTCGTCCGCGGTATGCTCGGCGGCGGGCCGGTCCCTTACGCCAATTTGGTGCGGGATGTTCGCGGTCTGCGCGGCTCCGGCGGCGGATCCTACGATTGGTCTTCTTCGCCATCCTATGATTCCAGCGCGTCAGCAGGTTGCGCATCTTGCGATGCACAGGCGGCATCCGATGCTGAAAATCAGGCGATTCAGCAGATGAACGACACAAATGCCCTGAATGCCTCAATGGCAGCGGCCGAACAGCAAAACGACGCGGCGAATGCTGCCACGCTGCAGACGGAGATCAACGCCGGCATGTAAGTGGTGCCGACGAACCTGACCAGGGTGGTGTAGTGCGTGCAACGAAGGGCGTCGGCGTCAAGCCGGCGCCTTTCTCTTTCTATGTGCCGGTTGGCTGGTGCAGCGCGGTGCGGGTGCGCTGCCGAATGAGCCATTTCGATCGGCCGGCAATCGCAAGCGTCGCGGCGCGCAGCGCCGGCGGCCACGTTGTCGGCAGGCCGAGAAAATACGAGATGCGCTGCGTGTGCTCGGTGATCGGCCGCTCGCTCCGCTCCCAGCTTGCCAGCGCCGCGGGAACGTCGTTCTCGCGATCGAGATAAACCCCGAGCGACAGTGCATTCATCATGGCGCAGCCGCCGCCTTGGCCGATGTTCGGCGGCAAAGCGTGGGCCGCATCGCCGATGATCGCGACCCGGCCGGCCGACCAGCGTTTGAGCTTGATGAGTTCGAAGCGGTCGTAGCGCCCCAACGCGCCGATACGGTCGATCAGGGTTTCGAGATGCGGGAATGCCCGCTTCCATTCATCTTTGCGCACCGGGACTGCCTTCGCGGGCGCATCGTCGTCGAGCATGGTGAGCGCAATATAGATGTCGGTCTCGCTGCACGGCGTGTACAGGAGCCGCCGCGTTCCCGACCAATATTCGATCGTCTTGGCGCCGTCGGCGGGTGCGCGCTCGGCTTCGGTTTTGTCCAGTAACAGCCGGGTGCAGCCATCGATCAGATATTTCCGCTTCGACAGAAGGCCGAGCGAATCGCGCAGCCGCGAATTGCTGCCGTCGGCGCCGACAATGAGATCGGCCTTGACGTTACTGCCGTCCGCGAACAGCAATTCGCCTTCGGCGGTCGCGCCGGTCGCCGTCGAATTGGTGACGATCGCGACGCCCGCCCGCGTTGCCGCGGCAGCGAGCGCGTTGATGACGGTCTGGCGCACAATGCTGAATACACGGCTGCCGGTCCAGCGATGCACCGAAATCAATCGGTCCTGGCCGTCGCGGACCTCGCGGGTGTGCGCGAACGGCGCGCCCTGAACTGCGGCGTCATAGGCGCCGACTGCTTCCAGTACGCGCAAGCCGTTCTCGTAGATGTAAATGCCGGCGCCGGTGGTGCGCAGGCGGTCGGCGCGCTCGTGCACGCGCACGCTCCAGCCGCGCTGCGCCAGCGCGCACGCCGCGGTCAGCCCGGCAAATCCGGCGCCGACGATCTCCGCGTGACGTTTTTTCATGTTGTTGTAATGCCTAACTTTGTGCCGGCGTCGGATGCCGGCAAATTAAGGGAACGGACGGGTACCGCAAGGAATGATCCGTCATTCCGGCTACGCGTGCTTCGCCTAGCTCGCGGGATGACGCCGTTATTTGATGAATTGATTGGTGTAGAGCTCGTCGAGCGGCGTCTTCCTCTGGATGATCCCTTTGGCCAGATAAAAGTCTTGCAGCTTGGCGAGCCGCTCGGGATTGACCTCGCCGAGTCTACTCTGGCCCGGATAGACGAGCTGGTCGTAGTAGGTAAACACAGCTTTGATCTGATCGGCCTTGCCGGTCCACTCCGGCACGAATTTCACGAAGTCTTCGGCCGCGGCACCGGGATCGTCCATGATGTCCTTCATGCCGTGCAGAGCCGCTTTAACGAAGGCTCCGACCATCTGCGGCTTGTCCTTGATGATCTGGTCGGACGCGCCGATGCCTTGCGCCATATGCGGGAAAAATTCGTCGGTCGGCAGCACCTTGATTGGTGTGCCCGTCGCCTGCACCGCGGCGATCCAATCCGGCACACCCGCCATGCCGGCGGCCTTGCCGGTCGCCACCATCTGCCAGACGCCGACCGGTCCAGCGGCCTGAACATTGACGTCGTCTTGCGTGAGACCAGCGCTCGCCAACAGTCCAAGCAGCGCATAAAACGTCGTGTCCTGGTAGGACGCGACGGTGATGGTCTTGCCTTTGAGGTCGGCGGGCTTCTGAATATTTGAATCCTCGCGCACCGCAAGCTGCATAAAACCTCTGCCGCCGAACACCGCGACGACTTTGATCGGTACGCCGTTCTGCCGCACGATGATCGGGCCATCCCCCAGGATGCCGCCGAGCGGCGCGTTGCCGGCGCCGACTTCCTTGGCGACATCGACGCCGCCGCGGCCGACCGCGTAGTTCACGTCCAGACCGGCTTGCGAAAAGTACCCCTTGCCCTTGGCCAGCTGGATTGGTCCAAACGCGGGCAGGATCGGAGGCGCTGGGAAGAGGTAGGTGATCTTCTCGATCGCCTGCGCCGATGATGGCCGCTGCGCAATGCCCGGATAAACTACGCCGCAAAGCGCGACAGCGGCTGCAACCCGCAGCACGTGCTTAAGGGACCTTCCGCTCGTGCGGGCAACCATGCCTTGGCTCCTTCGTACCGAGCGCCGGAAGCGATGCATCTTCGCCTCGGCCTCTGGCGCTTTGGTGATGCCGGCAGTTGTCGACAATACCTCGGAACGTCGCGCACGCTAGCGGTTCGTTCAAACGAGCGGACGTTGCGCAGGGCAATCCGCTGTAACGTTCCGTCATCGATGGGCCGCCTAACGGCGCTGCGAAATTCCAACCGCATGCTCTTGGGCAAAGAACCCCAGCGGCGTCAAGCCAAGCCGCCGAACCCAAGCCGCCGAACTCAAGCCGATCAGTTGATCTTTTGCGCCAACTCCGCGAGCCCTTCGGCAACCGCGTCGGGATTGGTGAATATCACCTCATGGCCGCCGGGTATGTCGACCTCATCAAAAGCACCGAGTGCTGCGATCATGCCCTTAAAGGCGCCTGGCGGCAGCGACTTATCGTCCTTCGCAAAGAGGAAGCCTCGCTTGACGGGTGTCTTTGCGAAAACCGCCGCGTCCACCGTGCCAGTGTAATAACCGTATGGCTGTGCGACAAGGTGGCCTATGACCATGTCCTGATCCGCCTTCGAATCGTCAGGCATGAGAACATGGCGAACAAGTTCTTCGGGCACCGGCAACGTGTTGTGGTTCGCCGCCGCGGTCTTTTCGTAGACGGTCTTGATGTCGGGCGGCAGTGAATCGAGGAGCCTTTTGCCGTCGCCCGCAAGGAAGGCATCGAAGAATACGACCTGAGCTATCTTCGCCGGCGCTTTGGGCACGGCCTGTTGGACGACAACGCCACCCGCCGAATGCGCAACGAGAATAATTGGCGCGGTCTGTTTCTCCAAAAGGGCGACGAGAGCGGCGGTGTCGTCGGCAAGCGTTGCGGCGGAAGGATCGCCATTATTCGGCCCGTAGCCCGGCAGAGTGATGGCTTCCGCGGTATAGCCGCGCTTGCGCAGCCCATCGATCACGCCGTCCCACGCGGCGCCGGTGTGCCACGCCCCGTGCACCAGCACAAAATGCTTCGGCCCGGCTGTTGCAGGCGTCAGCATACCAATAAAAGCGGCGGCGCCGGCTATCAACAACGGTGCAAGCGACCGCCATGTACCTTTGCGCATCACCAGTTTCTCCTTGGAGCGCGATCGAAATGCGAACACAGCATTTAGCCGGGAGACCGCGCAGCCGCGCAAGGACTTGGGCGCTGCCAAGCTTGTCAAATCATGCGGTTATTTCCAGGAACGCGTTGTTTCCGTGTCAGCGCGCGGTATAAGCGTGGCTACCGAGGATGGCTCCTTCATGAACGACGCCATCGATCATCCGACCTGCCCTCAATACCACGGCTATGACGTCGCCCGGCTTTGGACATGCGAGCCGGGCCTTTCCGTCCGCCGCCTGGTGCGGGACGCTGGGGTTGTGCCGATCCCCCGCAGTCTTCCCGGTTATCGTGTGGCGCTTTCACTTGCACAGAACCAAGCCTCGCTGGCGATCGGCAAGCGCGTCACGACCGCGGGAAGCTTCGCGCCGGGCGTAAGTGTTCTTGGGCAGCCCGGCGACGCGTTCGACGGCGAAATGCGCGACCGGGTTGACGTGCTTCTTTTTCTTATGGAGCCGAAATACGTTGCCGAGCAGCTCGAAATCCGCGGCTTGCCGGGTGACCGTGCCGAATTGCGCGACTTGCCGCCACGGCCAGATGTTGGATTGCTCGAGTCCGGAGCCCTGTTGGCGGACGCGTTGTCGCGCGGACTGACCGGTGATGAACTTTATTGTGAGATCCTGATCGACGCCATGGTGACGCGCATCGTTATTCGACACGCGACTTTGACCTGCGGCCGGGCGCCATATTGTGAAAACCTTTCGCCTGCTAAGCTGCGAGTGCTGGTGGACTTTATCGACGGCAACTTGGCAGCGCCGCTGCGGCTCGCCGACCTTGCCGCCATGGCGGCGTTGAGCCAATCACACTTGGCTCGCGCATTTCGCAATGCTCTCGGTATTTCACTGCACCGTTACGTGTTGCAACGAAGACTGAGGCGCGCGCGAGAAATGTTCTCGGCGACCGAGGATTCGGTCCAATCGGTTGCGACGCGATGCGGCTTTGCTGATGATGCCCATCTTGGCAAAGCCTATAAGCGGGCGTTCGGTATTACGCCGGCGGCCACGCGCACCGCTGCTTAGTCGCGCGGCTCCGACGTGTCTTCCCGGAACGTTATTGCAGCCCGCTTGGTCTATCGGCGCTCCTCCAATTGCCACTATAGTTTATACTTTGCAGAACCTGGGCGGCGATTAGCGGGCAATCGGCCCAAATAGATAGCTGTGGCGGTCGATTTGCCGATGTCGGACGTTGTACGCCTTGAATACCGCGACGTGACGATGCGTTTTGCGGAGCGGACCGGTCAGGGCATGCTCACCGCGGTCCGTGGCGTCAGCTTCTCGGTCCGCGACCGCGAGGTTGTCTCCCTAATCGGGCCGAGCGGCTGCGGCAAGAGCACGCTGCTCAATATCGGTTCCGGGCTCGCGGCGCCAAGCGAAGGTGCGGCGTTCGTCGACGGCGAGCAAGTCGCGGGCCCAAACGCGCACGTCGCCTTTATGCTGCAGAAGGATTTGTTGCTGCCGTGGCGGACGGTCGCCGAAAACGTCATGTTCGGAGCCGAGATTTAGCGCCAGCCTCTGGCAGAGCGCCGCCGGCGCGCGCAGCGCTTGCTGGCAAAATTCAATCTCGCCGAGTTCTCGGACCATTATCCCCATCAATTGTCGGGCGGCATGCGGCAGCGCGTGGCGCTGGCGCGTACGCTCGCGGTCGACCCGCATGTGCTGCTGCTCGACGAGCCGTTCTCGGCGGTGGATGCGCAGACCCGCATGGTGCTGCAGCGCGACCTCGCGCAGACGCTTCAGGAAGCGGGCAAGACCGCGCTGCTCATTACGCATGATCTCATCGAAGCGGTCACGCTGTCGGATCGCGTGCTGGTGATGAGCCGGCGGCCGGGCAGCATCATCGACGAAATTGCAATCGAGCTGCCGCACCGCGACGATCCAATCGCGCGGCGACAAGATCCCAAGGTGAGCGATTACGTCGCCCGGCTGATGGATCGGCTCGGGATCGGTCATGACGAGCTTGAGGCCGTGCGAGGCGAGGCATGAACGGCGCCGCGCGATCCTCCTCGGTCCATAAAGGGACGGCTGCGAGCGTCATGCTGCTCGTCGTCTTTCTCGCCGCATGGCAGTGGGGACCCGGCTTGCTCGGCGTCCCGTCGTATATCGTGCCGCCACTCTCCATGGTGGCGCAGGAATTCGTGCACGATTGGCAAGTGAGCCACCTTCTGCTGCACACCGGCGTGACCGCCGGCGAAGTGCTGGCCGGCTTCGTGCTCGGGAGTCTGCTCGGCGCGTTTGTCGGTTATGCTGCTCGGAATGTCGCCGACCGCGGAGCTTGCGCTCTCGCCCTACATTCTAGCGCTGCAGATCGCGCCCAAAGTCGCGTTCGCGCCGCTGTTCATCCTGTGGATGGGCTTTACGGTCTATCCGAAAATCCTGGTGGCGATCCTGATCGTGTTCTTCCCGGTCATGGTCAACGTCTTGACGGCGATCCGCGGCGTCGATCCGGACCTGATCAATCTGGCGCGCGCCTTCAAGGCGACGCGCGCGCAGATTTTCTGGAAGATCGAATTTCCGGCGTCACTGCCGCCGATGTTCGCCGGCCTTCGCATCGGCTCGACCCTCGGCCGTGGTCGGTGTCGTCGTCGGCGAACTGGTCGGCGGCAATGTGGGACTGGGCTATCTGCTCAGCTTCGGCGAAGGCCAGGCCAACACACCGATGGTGTTTGTTTCGATCGTGATGCTGACCGTCGTCGGAGGCATCGCCTATCTCGCCGTCATCATCATCGAGCGGCGCGTGCTGCACTATCTGCCAGCGCGAAGCTTCGGCGGCAATATCTGAAGTGAGAGGAAGCGCAATGAAGCCCGTCGGGATTAACCGGCACGATGCAAGCACCGCGCGGAAAATGATCGCAGACGGCAGCTTCACCGCGCGTGCCTATCTGCAGGCATGCCTCGATCGCATCGCCGAGCGTGAGCCGGATGTCGGCGCTTGGAGCTACCTGGCGAAAGAAGCGGCGCTCGCGAAAGCCGCAACCGCCGACCGGTCGCGAGGGGAAGGTGCCCTGCACGGCATCCCAATCGCGATCAAGGACATTATCGACACACACGACATGCCGACCGAGCATGGTTCGCCGATCTACAAAGGCTCAATTCCGCCCGCGGACGCCGCCTGCGTCACGATGCTGCGGCGGGCGAGCGCCATCATTCTCGGCAAGACAGTCACGCCGGAATTCGCCGCCGTAACGCCGGGCCGCACTGCGAACCCGCACAATATCAAACACACACCCGGCGGCTCTTCCTCGGGATCGGCCGCCGCGGTCGCCGATTTTATGGTGCCGGCTGCGATCGGCACGCAGACAGTGGGCTCGACCATCCGGCCGGCTTCGTATTGCGGCGTCGTCGGCTACATGCCTTCGCACCAGATCTTGCCGGTGCAGGGCGTCAAGGTGCAGGCCGGATCGCTGGACAACCTTGGCATCCTTACGCGATCGGTAGCCGATGTGGCGCTGGTCGCGAATGCGATCCTGGGAGGCGACGTGCTGCGCGCGGAACCTTTGGCCCACGCGCCGCGTATCGGCTTTTGCCCGTCGCCGCACTGGCCGCAGGCGCAGGCCGCAACGCGGCAAGTTATGGAAGAGGCGACCGCGATGCTGCGTCGCGCCGGGGCCAGCGTTGAAACGGTTGAGTTGCCGGCGAGTTTCGATGCAGTGCTCGACGCCCACTGGACGATCCTCGCCTTCGAGTTCGCCCGCGCCATGGCGTATGAGTTTTACAACCACGCTGACAAGCTCAGTCCCAGACTCGTCGGCCTGCTTGAACGCGGCTTTGCTACGCCGTTCGCCGATTATACAGACGCATGCACGCTCGCCATGGCGCGGCAGCGCGAATTTGCACCCATTGTTGGCGCGTATGATGTGCTGCTGACGCCGGCGGCCGCGGGCGAAGCGCCCGAGGGGCTTACGGCGCCAAGCGATCTGTTGTTTCAGCGCTTCTGGACCATGTTGCACGTTCCGGCAATCACGTTGCCGGGATTTACCGGTCCGCAACATCTCCCGGTCGGCATCCAGCTCATCGGCTCGCAATTCGCAGACACGAAGCTGTTGCGCGCGGCGGCATGGATCGAGCGCGCGATCCACGAGCAGCGGGCACTCCTGATATCCGCGAAGGCGCTCGCTACGCCGCCTTCACGCCGCGCCGGGCGTGACCGATGACCAGCGCCGCGATCGCTGCGAGATAAGGCAGGATGACGAGAAACTGATAGGGGAGGTCAGGATAGATCGTCTGCAACCGGATCTGGGTTGCTTCCGCCAGACCAAATCCGAGCGCCGCCAGCAACGCAACCACCGGACGCCGCCGTCCCAGCATCACGCAGGCGACGGCAAGAAAGCCGCGGCCCGCTACCATGTTCTCGACGAAGGCGTTGACCTGCACGACGGACAGATAAGCGCCGCCGAGGCCCGCTGTGACGCCGCCAAACAGGATGCACACTGTTTGCCGCAACTTGACCGGAATTGCCAAAGTCTCGGCGACTTCGGCATTTTCGCCGCAGGCGCGGACTTCGAGACCGAACGCGGTGCGGTTGATGACCCATCCGGTAGCAATGGCCAGCGCAACGGCGATGTAGGCGAGCGGGCTTTGCGCGAACAGAGTCGGACCGATGACCGGAATGTGGGAGATGGCGCCGAGATCGATCGGCGCGAGCCCGTGGACCGACGTCGGTTTTGCACCGATGGTCAGACGTGCGGTGAAGCTCGAAAAGCCGAGCCCGAAAATGACCATGCCGATGCCGCTGACGAACTGGTCGATCCGCAGCCCCAGAACCATGAAGGCATGAAAGCCCGCGAGGATGAGGCCGATGATCATGGCGAAGAGGACGCCGAGCCACGGCGATCCGGTGCGCACCGAGCCCCACGCGGCGACGAAGGCGCCCGACAGCATCACGCCTTCGATGCCGATGTTGAAAATGCCGGAGCGTTCCGCGGCGGCTTCGCCGATGGCCGCGAGCCCAATCGCCATGCCGAGCCTGATGGTCGCGGCAAGCAACGCGGTGATGAATATCGCATCCATCACGCGACCGCCTTTCGGCTCGGCAACGCCCATTGCACCGCGGCAACGGCGAAGATAACGGAGGCTTCGATGATCCATACCAGCGGGAAAGGCAGCGCCAGTTCGCGCTGGAGCGCGCCGGCGCCGGCGAAGAAAATCCCGAACAGGCAAGCCGCCAGCGGGATCGCGGCCGCTTCGAGCCGCGCGATCAGCGCGACAGCGATGGCGGCGAGGCCGAAACCTTCGCTCATATTGTCCTGCAGGCGCTGATAGATACCGCCGACTTCGACCGCTCCGGCCAGTCCCGCTAGCCCGCCCGAGATCGCCATGACGACGACGGTGAGGATTTTCACATGGAAGCCGGCATAGGCGGCGGCGCCGGGATTGGCGCCCAGCACCGCGGACCGGAAGCCCAGCACGGTTTGTCTCTGGACGACGGCGCCGACGATCACCATGACGAGCGCGACAAACAAGCCGGCATGAAGCCGCGTTCCCGGCACGATCACGGGCAAAAAACAATCCTCCGGGATCAGATAAGACTGCGGCCAGAACCGTGACGATTCCTGCATCGGTCCGCGGATCAGATAGCTGATCATCTGGACCATCACGTAGTTCAGCATTATCGTGACGATGATCTCGCTCGCGCCGAACCAGGCCCGCAAATAGCCGACCAAAGCTCCCAGTGCCGCGCCGCCGATTGATCCGAGTATCAGAAACACCAGCAGGCCGGCGATGCCCCAGCCGGCGAGATACGGAGCAAGGAATACCGCCAGCACCGCGCCGGCGATCAGTTGACCGTCGGCGCCGATGTTGAACAGACCCGCGCGCAGCGCGAAGGCGACGCCAAGGCCGATCAGGGTCAACGGAATCGCGTGGACAAGCACTTCGCTCCAGCCCAACGGCCCGAAGGCGTAAAGCAGCAGCGTAGTGAACACGCGCCACGGATTATGCCCGGCGATGAGTACGAACAGGCTGGGAACGAGCGCAGCAACAATAAGGACGACGCCGACACGAACCACCCGTGTCACGCCCGGGCTCATGGCGTCGTCATCCAGTGACCGATTTCCGCCAGGGTCGTTTCCGCGACCGGGACCGGGCCGCGCAGCCGTCCCCGCGCCATCACCATGATGCGATCGGCAATGTCCCAGACTTCGGACAAGTCGGCGGACAGAAGCAGAATGGCGACGCCGCGGGCGCGCTCGGCGACCAGCCGGTTGCGGATTGCAACAACGGTGCGGATGTCGAGTCCGCGTGTGGGATGCCCGGCGAGAATGACCGCAACATCATCCCCGAGTTCGCGGGCAATGATGAACTTTTGCTGATTGCCGCCGGAAAGGTCCGCCATACGCGCCCGCGGCCCCGACGCCCGGACGTCGTTGTCCTTGATCGCGGCCGCGGTCGCCTTGGCTGCCGCCTGACGCCGCAGCAGTCCCCACGCGGCGAAGCGGGGTTGGCTCAACTTCCGCAGCAACCAATTCAGGGTCAGGCTGAAGGCCGCGACAATTGCATAATGATGCCGATCCTCGGGGATATGAGCGACGCCGATCCGCCGAAGCGAAGCGGCGCCCGCGTTCGTCACCGGTGCGTTGCCGATCGCGTAAGTGATCTCGCCCGCCTGGATCGGCCGCATGCCTGCCAAAGCGTGCAGCAATTCGGTCTGCCCGTTGCCTTCGACGCCGCAGAGACCGACGATCTCGCCGGCATGCAGATCGAAGCTACCGTGATCTACCGCGACCGTGCCGTTGTCGCGATGGACCACGAGTTCCTTGACGGTCACCCGCGGGGCGCCGCGCGTTCCGTGCCGGGTATCCGGCGTCGGCAGCTCGGCCCCGACGATCAGGCGAATGAGCTCGGCGCGATCGTCCGGACGAAGATCGGACGCACCAACGACGCGGCCCGCGCGCATCACCACGGCGCGATCGCAGCAATCGTACAGATCGTCAAGCTTGTGGCTGATAAGGATCGTGGCCGTGCCGCGGCCTTTGAGGAGGCGAATAAAGCGCAGCAACCGATCCCGTTCGTCGGGCGGCAGCACGGCCGTCGGTTCGTCGAGGATGAGAAGCCGCGGGTCGTGAAACAGGGCGCGGATCAGTTCGACCTGTTGTCGGCCGCCAACCGACAGCGCCGAGATTGGGGCGTCGAACGGTATGTGCGTGCCAAGGTCTTCCGCGACGCTCAGAAACTCTGGTCGCAAGTCCTTGAAGCGAAGAATGCCGTGGCGCAATTCCGGGCGGCCAAGAACCAAGTTCTCCTCGACCGTCAAATCCTCGATGAGATTGAAGTGCTGATGGACGAGCGAGATGCCGGCTTTTTGCGCGTCCGCGGGAGAGTGCAAGGCGACGGCCGAGCCGGAAATCAAAATCTCGCCGGAATCCGGCGCAAGCGCACCGCCCAGCATTTTGACCAACGTCGACTTGCCGGCGCCGTTCTCGCCGACAATGCCGACAATTTCACCCGGAAAGATCGAAAACGAAACGTCGTCGTTGGCGCGCAGCTGACCGTAGGATTTGTTCAGCCCGCGCGCCTCCAGAAGCGGTGTCAACTTATGTTCCGACCCCTAGCGGATTTTCGGCAGATCCGGCGTCTTGCCCGCCTTGATCTCGTCGATGATGGCCTGGACCTTGGCCTTGTCGGCAGCTGAAATCTTGCTGTCGAATTTGCCGTAGCCCGACCACGCGATGCCGTTTTCCTTGAATCCCAGGTTGTAGATTTCCGGCTTGATCGATCCGTCCAGGATCCTGCCGATCGCGAGATCGATATTGACGTCGAAATTGACAAGCGCCGTCGCCACAATCGTATCCGGCGCAAACGACGCGCTGTCGAAGGCCGTGCCGATCATCAGCACGCCTTTCTCCTTCGCAGCCTCCAAAGTGCCGATGACGCTTTCATTGCCGGTCGGTGACACCACGTCAGCGCCCTTCTCGATCAGCGCCAGCGTGACTTCCTTGCCTTTGGCGACGTCAGAGAACGAGCCCACCACCGCCGTAAGCATTTTGACGTCCGGGCGCGTGCGCTTGGCACCGCGCTCAAGTCCTTCGTTGTACTCCAGGATGACCGGGACGGGGATGCCGCCGATGCCGCCGATGGTCCCGGTTTTGGTCACGACGCCGGCCAGCGCGCCGGCGACGTAGCCGATATCGCCCCAGCGATTATCGAACGATGCGAGATTGGGCGCCTCCGCGACCTTCGCGGTGTTGATGATGAACCACGTCTTCGGAAACTGCTTATGGATTTTTTTCGCCGGTTCGGCGAACTGGAAGCCGTGGCCGATGACGACGTCATAGCCGTTGCTGGCATATTCGAACAAAGCGGCTTCGCTCTGCGCCATCTGGGTATTTTCGCGGATCGACACGGTGATGTTCGGATATTTGTCCTGCGCCGCCTTGATGCCTTTGGCGGCGGCCGAATTGAAAGTGCCGTCGCTCACCGGGCCTGGCAGAACAAGCGCGACCTTCAGCGGCCGATGCGGGTCAACCTGGGCGAACGATGGAGAGGCGTGAAACGATACCAGTGCAAGTCCGGCGACCAGCACCGATACCCATAGTTTGATCATTCTCTCGGCGAGCTTCATCGTTCCCTCCACTCTTGGTCTCCAACTACCGAAAATCAGTTCATGCCCTCAACAACGGCTCCGCAGCGGTCGGAGCAGACGGTTACTCCGCTGCCATGGGAGCGTTGCGGCCGAGCTCCGTGCGCATCTCCTGAAGTAACTCATCGGTCGTCATGACCCGGCCGAAGAACATGTCGATGGTCTTGAGCGAGGCTTCGTGCATCCCGGATCGAAGGTCGCGTTGCAGTCGCTGGGAAACGCGACCTGATAGTCGCGGAAAAATCCCGACCGGGCGGTCGACTCGCAGCAGACATTAGTTGCCGTGCCGACGATGATGATCGTCCTGATCCGATGATTGCGCAGGATCGAGTTGAGATCGGTCTCGAAGAACGCGTCGTATTTGTGCTTGACGACGCGGTATTCGCTTTCCTCGGGCGGCGGCATGTTCTCGTAGAGTTCGAAGCTCGGCTGGCCCTTCCACAGGTACTTGTCTTCACGAATGGTCGGGAATTTCTTCAACATGACCCCGCCGAATGGGGCGCTGTGATCGGACTGCGTCCAGACGATCGGCATGTGCTGTTCGCGGGCAAAACCGATCAGGCGCTCCAGATTAGGCATCATCGTCCGGGCGCCGGGCGTCTCGTAGGTCGCACCTTCGGCGACGAAGGCGTTCTGCATGTCGATGATGATCAAAGCGGTAGAGCGCGGGTCGACCTCGAAGAACTCGCGGCCAAACACAATCGGTGCTGCAGGCATGTTCGTCCCCTCGTAGCCAAGGCCCGGCGACAGGATCGAAGTCCTTTATGCATTCCCGTACAACGAGGCGCTGATGCCAAGTTGCGCGGCGTGCGCGATTTTCCCGGAAGTGCTAACGCCTGAGTTGAAGTGGCTACGGTCGGACGATCCCCCTGACGCGACTGCGACCAACCCTTCTTCCAGGCGAGTATTTTAAGTGTAAAATGTTGTTCGACGATTTGTCAATCGAACGACTACGACTAAGCTTTGGCAGCGGACATTGATTTCCGTTCAGGCTGGGCATTGTGAAAATCATGGAACACGGAAGATTTGAATACTCGGCGATTGCCAAACGTCCGAAATGGGAACTGCCGAATGGCGCGCGCATCGCCGTCTGGGTGACGCCGAATATCGAGCACTTCCACTATGACAAGCCGGCGATGTCGCTGACGCCGATGACCGCGGGTCTTGCGGCCGGACGTGCTCAACTACGCGTGGCGCGACTACGGCGCGCGGGTTGGCGTTTGGCGGCTCATGGAAATCCTGGAGCGGCAGGGATTTGTTGCTACCGCTGCGCTCAATTCGGAAGTCTGCGCGCGATATCCGGCGATCATCGAGGAAGGCAACCGGCTCGGCTGGGAATGGATGGCGCATGGCGAGAACAATTCGTCGCTGTTTACCGGGATGCCGGAGGATGCCGAGCGCGGCATCATCAAAGGCGTGCTCGACACGATCACTAAGGCTACGGGCAGGAAACCGCGCGGCTGGCTTGGACCGGCGCTGACCGAAACCGATAATACGCTCGATCTGCTGGCCGAAGCCGGTATCGACTACGTCGCCGACTGGTGCAACGACGAGCAACCTTACCCGATGAAGACCCGCAAGGGCTCGATCATCGCTATTCCCTACACTTTGGAGATCGGCGACATCCCGGTATTTCTCCAGCACGGCGGCTCGGGCGAAAACTTTGAGCGAATGATCGTCGATCAGTTCGATACGCTCTACGAGGACGGCAAAAAACAGCCGCGCGTGCTCTCGCTGGCGCTGCATCCTTTTCTGGTCGGACATCCGTTCCGCGCCCGCTACCTGGAACGAGCGCTGGCGCACATCCGCAAGCACGATGCGG
Source organism: uncultured Alphaproteobacteria bacterium (assembly GCA_963831165.1). Lineage (GTDB taxonomy): Bacteria > Pseudomonadota > Alphaproteobacteria > Rhizobiales > Xanthobacteraceae > BOG-931. The sequence goes on along the minus strand of CAWHPC010000017.1, from coordinate 1,698,542 downwards.
TCTGGATCACCACCGGCAGCGCAATCGTCGACTGGTACCGGTCAAAGGCGCACTAGCCGGGAGTTTTTGACAGATCGGCGTTGTCATAATCGCCGTTGTCATTGGGAGGAACGGTACGATACCCTGCGGTCACGTCCCATCAAACAAAGCTTCCGCCAGCCCGCGATGTCGGGCGCGAGGCAGCTAAAACGCGAGTGCACCGATGCGGGAAGAACACCCTCAAGACGTTACGTCGCTGGTGAAGCCGGCTGCCGTGCACCGTTCGCTCTACGACGATCCGGCGATTTTCGAACTTGAACTTGAGCGCATCTTCGGGAGCGCGTGGATTTATGTGGGCCATGAAAGTCAGGTTCGCGAGCCGGGCGATTACTTTTGCACGCAGATCGGGCGAAAGCCGATCGTCGTGGTTCGTGGTCCCGACAAGGCGCTGCATGTCCTGCACAACCAGTGCGCCCACCGCGGCGCCATGGTGGTCGCCCTGGATAAGGGGCGGACTGACGAGTTTCAGTGCTGCTATCACGGCTGGACCTATCATCTCGACGGCCGCCTCAAGGCGGTGCCGCTGCAGCACGGTTACCCGGCGGATTTCGATCCGAAGAGCCGGACCATGGCGATGCTGCGCGTACCGCGGGTATCGAGCTATCGCGGCTTCATCTTTGTGAATCAGACCGAGGACGGACCAAGCCTGGAGAACTGGCTCGGCTATATGGCGACGTCGCTCGACGACATGGTTGACCGCGCCCCGGACGGCGAACTCGAAATCGCTGGCGGTGTTTTCAAGCACACCTATAACGGCAACTGGAAACTCTATCTCGAAAACCTCTGCGACGCCGCGCACCCGTGGTTTACCCACCGCTCATCGATCGACGCAGCGCAACAGCAGAAAGACGACGTCTACACCGACGGCGCCGGCGAGATCGCGATCCGGCAGATGCGCCAGAACGGTGCTCCCTACAGCTTCTGGGAATCGCAGGTCGGCATCTGGACCTATCCGAACGGCCACAGCTATCTCGGCGATTATCACGACGACAAGAAGCTCGTGGCGGCGCTCAACGATCCGGTGTTCCGCGACTACATGGAGACGCTGGAAAAGAAAAAAGGCAAGGCCGAGACCAAACGGATCATGGAAGTCCGCCGCTGGAACAGCAACGTCTATCCGAACCTGTCGTTCATGAGCCAGTTCCAGCAGCTTCGCGTCATCCATCCGCTGGCGGTCGATCGCACCCTGGTCTGCACCTATAATTTTCGGCTGCGCGGCGCGCCGGAACGCATGTTCCACAACACCATCCGCTTCGCCAACATCGTCAACGGCACCGGCTCGCTGGTGCTCACCGACGATCTGGAAATCTACAACCGCATCGGGCTCGGCATTTCCAGCGAAGGCGCCGAGTGGCTGCAGATCGGCCGCGGCTATCAAAGCGACCTGCCGGACGAGCACGGCGGACGCCGCGGCCAGAACTCAACCAGCGAGATTTACATCCGCAACATGTTCGATGCCTGGGTCGGCTACATGGGCGGCGCCCGCACCGGAGCGCAGCAGCGGCAGTTGGAAAGCCTGCCGGCATGAACGGGCCGCAAGGAGCGCATGCAGCAGAAGCGCATGCCGGTATGGGGGCGGGCAAGGATCTCGACGTTCACGCGTGCGAGCAGTTTCTGCTCCACGAGGCCCGTCTGCTCGATGAAGCCAGGTTCGACGAATGGCTGGCGCTGTTTACGCCGGAGGCGACCTACTGGGTTCCGAGTGAGCCGGGGCAGGCAAATCCGCTTGAAACCGTGTCGCTGATCTACGACGACCGGCAGCTCCTGGAGACACGCGTGCGCCGGCTGGCGAGCCCGCGGATATACTCGCAGGAGCCGCGGTCGCGAACGAGCCGCATCGTCACCAACGTGACGATCGAGGACGATGCAGACGCCGCAACGACCCTGGTGCGATCGAAGTTCGTACTGATCGAATTCCGCCGCAACGAGCAGCGGCTGTTCGGCGGTACCTCGTTTCATCGGCTGACAATCATCGGCGGCGACATCCGGATCGCCTCGAAACGCGTCGACCTCGTCAACTGCGACGCGCCGCTCGACGGCATCGTGGTGCCGTTCTAGTCGCAGCCTTCGGTCGCGGCACTGCAATCTTCGTCCAATAGACGGCATGGAGGAAGTGATCGTGGCCTACACAGAGATTTTGTATGAAATTGCCGGACCGGTGGCGACCATTACGCTGAACCGGCCAAAAACATACAACGCGATCTTGCCGCAGCTCGAGAATGAACTGCATCAGGCGCTCGATGAGGCCGACGCCGACACAAAAGTGCGCGCCATCATCCTCACCGGGTCGGGTAACGCGTTCTGTGCCGGCTACGATATGGCGACCGGCCGCGAATCCGGCACGAACCCGCACGATCCGAGCGGCAAGGCCGTCGGCGAGTACATCAAATACTGGTGGCTCCGCGACAGCCGCGTGGTCGAAAAGCTGATGCACATTTGGCAGCTGGCGAAACCCGTGATCGCCGCCGTCAACGGATACGCCATGGGCGGCGGTTTTTGGTATCAAATCGCTTGCGACATCACCATCGCCTCGGAGCGCGCTGTTTTTGCTCAGCCCGAAGTCAGGCACGCGTCGAACACCACGTTTCTGTTCGCCGCGTTATGCGGATGGAAGGTGGCGAACCGGTATGCGCTCACGGGCGACCATATCGATGCGCAGGAAGCGTTGCGCATCGGTCTCGTCAACGAAGTGGTGCCGCACGACCAACTGATCCCACATGCCCGCCGGCTGGCCGAGCGCATTGCGATGGTGCCGGAAGCTTCAGTGCGGATGAACAAGGCCGTTACCATGCGCGGCCTGCAAACGGCCGGCGTCCTCAGCGGCATGAATCTCAACGCCGCATTGTCGGCAATGGCGCACTCGTCGCACGGGCCGGAACAGGAGAGGCTGTTCGCCGCGCAAAAGAAAGGCGGCATGCGCGGCTTTTTGGATGAACGCGACGCGCCGTTTTTGCCCGAGCCGTTCGGCCCAAAGTCCAAGCCGAGAGCGTAGCCAACCGCGCGACGCGTCCTGCGCGATCACGCTACCGATTGGTCCGGCGGCGGAGCCGCTCGAGGACTTCTTCGCCCGTCATCACGTCGCCGAACTGTTGAATCATGTTCTCCAGCGCCGAGCGATGTTCGTCATCGGACAACGCCGCGCAACAATCCGAGACCATCACCACCTTGAAGTCGAGCATCATGGCGTCGCGGGCAGTCGCTTCGCAGCAGACATTGGTCTTGGTGCCGGCGACAAGCAGCGTGTCGATGTCGAGGCTGCGCAGTAGCCGTTCGAGCCCGGAAGAACCGGGGATCAGTGCGCTATAGCGATTTTTGATGACCTTGGTGTCGGCTGCGTCGACGGTCAGTCCGGACCAGACTTGCTGGCGGCCGGGCGCCAGGCTTTGCTTTGTCTTCTCCCTGACGTCGTCGGCGACGATGTAATTGAAGAACAGCTCCCAGTCGCTGCGGCCGCCGGTCTGCGAATTGGCGTGCAGCACCCAGATCACTGGCACGCCGATCTTTCGCAATTCTGCGGTCAGTTCGTTGATCGGCTCGACGATGTCTCGTGATCCCGGCACTTCGGCTGGCGCGCCCGGCGCGCAGAACAATTCCTGCATGTCGATAATGACGAGCGCGGTGCGCCGCGGGTCGAGTTCCTCGAACCAGTGATAACGGCCGCGTCTGGCGAGGACCCGATCGACGATTTCCTGACGAACATTTGCTTTATGCATCTCATCCTCGACCCTGGTCTTATTTCTTACGCCGCAACCACGTCCTCAAGGAAAGGATCCTCCGGCAGCGCCGTTTCGGTATCCAACAAATGCCCGCATTGGGGACAAGCAAAGCGCCGCAGCACCACGCGCGGCTCGACGTTGCTGCCGGTGCCGGGCAGAGTGCGGACCGGAACAGTCGAAAGTGCCGCGGCCTTTTTCCAGCCGGTGCCGGCCGGCGCCAGCGGATGCGAGCACGAGGTGCAACAAATCTTGCCGCCCTCGACGAACAGCGTTTCCGAAATGCGCTTCTTCATTGTGCGGGTCCAGCAGCCAGCCGCGCCTGCCGCAGCTCCTTGCGGCGCGTGTCGGTTGCGCTTGCGTCGACCGTGCCTGCGATCTCCGCCACGCCGTAGACCTCGCGCGCGGCCGCCTTGGAAATATGGCCCGTCGTCACATCGGTCATCACCTTCTCCGGCGGCCGGTCGAGCGGGTCACCGATCCCGCCGCCGCCATTCCAGCGGACATACAGCGCATCGTCGCCCATCAGGGGAAACACGCCCCATGAAATCGGCTCGTCTTCACCAGGAATGGCATCGAGCGTTTGGGCGAAGCGATCGGTATTGTGACCGTCCTGCGGGGCGTGCACCCAGACATAGTCGTTCACGCTGCCGGGATAGCCGCCGCACAGCCCGTCGCTCTGCGGAAACCGCGGCCCCTTGCCGGAAAGCACATAGTGAATGCCGCCATCAGGCGCGTCGTGCGCGACAATCGCCATCTCGCCGCCGACGCCACCGCGAAATTTACCCGGGCCGCCGGAATCGGTGAGCTTGCGCCGGAACAGATAACGGATCGGGAACTGCGCCTCGATCGTTTCCACGTTGGCCATGCGCGAGATCGGATTTGGTATTTCACCGCCGATATCGACGCCGTCGCCGAAGGTCCGGGCGCCGCCGGCGCCGGCGAAGGTCTCGGTGAGAATGCCGATCGCGAGCCGGCCGCGCTGATTGTTGCCGAACATGAAGATCGCGAAGTGATTGGCGTGCCAGACCGCGGTCGCTTCGTCGGCGTACTTTTCGCTCGCCGCCAGCATCTTGCCGATGGTCGAGCATGCGGCGTTGTTGACCGATTGGATCGCGCCCACCGTCGCCACCGATACCGGCGCCGGCCGCGTGCAATTCACGATCGTTCCTTCCGGCGCGATCATTTTGATCGGCCGGATGGCGCCTTCATTCCAGACGATGTCGTAGCAGAGCAGGGGAAACAGTGGCGCGAACAAGCCGCCGAGCGACGCCCATTTGGAACAATTCACGCTGTATTTCGATTGTGGCGAGGAGCCGGTGAAGTCGAAGGTGAGCGTGTCGTCCTGCTTGGTCATGGTCAGCAGCACTTTGTAGATCTCGCCCTTGACCTCGAGATATTGCCGCGACTGCCAATGGCCATTCGGCAGCTCGCGCAGCCGCTCGCGAAGCTTGACCTCGGATTGATTAATCAGCGCCACGCAGGCTTCGTCGACGGTCTTGGTGCCGTATTTGTCGATCAGCGCCAGCATCCGCTCCCGGGCGACGTTGTTGCAGGCGATCATCGAACGCAGATCGAGCGCGACCATTTCCGGGCTGCGCACCATGTTCAGGATCGTGTCCCACAAATCCTGTCGCAGCTCGCCGCGATCGATGATCTTGATGCCGGGCGATGAAAAGCCTTCGGTGAAGATGTCCTGGGCATCAGGCGCGAAGCCGCCAGGATTCATCGCGCCGATATCGGAGACGTGAACGAAGCAGGCGCTCCAGGCCACGAGCTTGCCGCCGTGATGGATCGGCGAGACCAGATAAATGTCGGAGGTGTGCAGCGCCGCAGTGTACGGATCGTTGAGCAAAAACATATCGCCTTCGGCGATCTGGCCGCCAAACCGGCGGATGATCGCCTTGCACGCCTCGGCCGCGCTGGTCAGATGATGCAGAAAGCCGACCCCGCCCATCAGCAGCGAGCCGTCGGCCTGATAGAGCGAAACCATCAGGTCGTGGCCTTCATTGGTGATGGCGCTGCCGGACACGTGCTTGAGCGTGATGACTGCTTCCTCGACGACGCGGAACAGGCGGTGGCGGATGATGGAGAAAGTGATCGGATCCATCTGCGGTCCTTTTCCTTACGCCGGCGCCTTAAGCATCGAAGTCGACCAGCACGTTGCGGTATCCGTCCATGGTGCCGCGCTGGTTCGCCTGCAACACGATGGTGGTGATCGGAGTATGGATCACCGCTGGTCCCGTGACCACGTTCCCGGGCTTCAGCTTTTCGAAGTTGTAGATATTCGCCTCCGCCATGCCGTTTGCGGCCTCGACGAAAATCGGACGGCGTCCGGTTTTTGCCGGCGCGGAGTCCTGGTCGGCCAACGGTTGCGGTTCCAGCCGCGGACGCTCGATCAGGCCGCGCGCGGTCAGCCGGAACATGGTCATTTCGATACCGGCTTCGCGGAAGGCTGAGCCTTTGCCGTATTTGCGCTCGTACTGCGCCTCGAAATCGGCGACGAGCTGATTGAGGCCCGCGTCGTCGAGCGGGGTGGGGCTCCGCACCATCGTCGTCACTTCGTGCACCTGACGGGAGTAGCGAAGGTCGATCGACCATTCGAGCTTCATCGCATCGCCGGTAAAGCCCTCGTCCTTCAACTGGCTGCGTGCGCGTTCGATCATCGGCTTGAAGATGTCGTTGACGGCCTGCGGCGGGGAGGGGACTGGCAACAGTGTGGTCTGCGAATATTCATGGACGATGTCGGCCGAGACGAGCCCGAACGCGCAGTTCACCGAAGCGGTGTAGGGTATCACCATCCGCTTCACTTTCAGCTCGGTGCCGAACATGCCGGCGACGATGCCGCACGATCCGCCGAACGCGTGCAGCACGAAATCGCGCGGATCGAGGCCGCGTTCGACGGTGATCTCGTGGATCAAATCGCTGATCTGGGCGGTCGCCACCCGATAGATGCCGAACGCCGCCTCCTCGACGCTCATGCCGAGCGGCCGCGCAATCTTCTCGGCAAAGATCGTAGGCGCGCGGCCGGGGTCGAGCCGCATCGTACCGCCGAGGAAAATGTTCGGGTCCATGTAGCCGATCAGCATAAAGATGTCGGTCAGGGTCGGCTCGGTGCCGCCGAGGCCGTAGCAGATCGGACCGGGCCGCGCTCCCGCGGATCGCGGGCCAACGCGCGGCGTGTTGGTTCCCGGCTCGAGCCACACGATCGAGCCGCCGCCCGAGCCGATCGAGACCACTTCGATTTTCGGCTGGCTGTAATGGAAGCGATCCACCATCGGCTCGCGGGCGTATTCGATCTCGCCGTTCTGAATGACGGCGACCTTGAAAGTCGTGCCGCCCATGTCGGTGGCGATGACATCGGGCTGGTCGAGCAACTGTCCGAGCACCCGGCTGCCGATCACGCCGGCCGCGGGCCCGCATTCGAGCATGCCGATCGAGCGGTCGGCGGCCTCGTGCGCGGGGAGTAGCCCGCCGTAGCCTTGCATCACCATGACCGGGGCGGTGCAGCCCGCTTTCGCCAGCAGGCCCTGGAGGTTGTTCAAGTAATTCTTGGTGATGCGGCCGGCATAGGCGTTGATCACCGTCGTCGACGAGCGTTCGTATTCGCCGGGAAGCGGCGCAATCTCGCTCGATAACGTGCAGTAGAGACCCGGCGCTATGCGTTCGACCAGTTTCTTGACCTTGCGCTCGTTGTCGGCGTTGTAGAACGACCAGAGAAACGACACCGCGACGGCATCGACGTTCTTGCTGTCGATCAAAAAGCGGATCGCCGCTTCGGCAGCCACCTCGTCAAGGTCCTGGAGGATCGCGCCCTTGTAGTCGGTGCGCTCGGGCACGCCGACGATGCAATCGGGCGCCACCAGCGCCGGCGCGCGCTCGGTCTTGACCGGATGTTTGATGCGGTCCTCGGTAAGACCGCCCCAGCGGCCATAGGCGCCGCGCGTCATCAGGACGGTGTCTTCAAAGCCGCGCGTGGTGATCAACCCGGTCCGCGCGCCGTCGCGCGTCAGGATGACGTTGTCGACGACGGTCGAGCCATGCATGAACAGCGATGTCTGCGCCAGCAGGTCCGCAAGCGTAATGCCCATCGCGTCGGCTGCCGAGCGGATCGAGTCGATCACGCCGACGGAAAAATCCGGCGGCGTCGAGAGCGTCTTGCCGAGATGCGCAGGTTCTCCGGCGGCAAACACGATAGTGTCGGTGCAGGTACCGCCGACGTCGGTCGCCACCATGTATTTGCGTTTTACGTCGCTCATCGGCATCTTACGGGTAACGGCGGTGAGCCGCTAAAACAAGAGCGGGTGTTGCCGCCTGAGCTCTGTCGTGCCGCAACCGCCGTTGTGCACGTGCCGCAACCGTCAATCCGCAGGTGAGCCGATGAAAAAATCGCGTAAGAAAATCAGCAATCCGCGCACCGTCGCGCCGCCGCTCAAGCCCTATTATTCCAACGCGGTCCGCGTTTCGAGCGGTCCGCTGTTGTTTATTGCCGGCCAGATTGCGGTCGACAAAGCCGGCAAGGTGGTCGGGAAGGGGGATCTGCGCGCGCAGGCCGTCCAGGTTCTCGAGAACATCCGCGCCATTCTGGTCGCCAACAAAGCCGACATGAAGGACATCGTCCAGGTCACGGTCTACGTCACCGACATGCGGGCGTTTCATGACATTGCCGATATCCGCATGAAATATTTCCCCAAGGACGGTCCGACCAGCGTCATCGTCGAAGTCTCGAAGCTTGCTTTGCCGGAACTGCAAATTGAAATCTCCGCCATCGCCGCCGTCTGACGGCGAACTCACAGGACCGGCCACCGCGACTGCGGCTTGACGTTGGCGCGCGCCGCGAGCTTCGGCGCCAGCTCGCGGCAATGGGCGTGCACTTCGGCGAGATCGAGGGTCGTCAACTGCCGGTTTTCCATGAGGATGCGGCCGTCGACGATTGTGGTATCTACGCTGTCGCCGCTCGCCGTGTAGACGAGGCTGTAGACGTAATTGTAGGTCGGTACCCATTCCGGCCGGTCGGTGTTGACCAGGATCAGATCGGCCTTCATGCCCGGCGCCAGCGCGCCGATGTCGTTCTGCCAGCCGGTGGCGCGATGGCCGGCGAGTGTCGCCATCTCCACCACCTCCTCGGCGGTGATGACTTCGGGATCGACCTTGGCGTCCTTCGGCAGCGTCGCGGCGAGGTACATCGAGCGAAACATGTCCTTGTGGTCGCCGGAATTGACGCCGTCGCACCCAAGGCAAACGGTCACGCCCTTGGCGCGCATTTCCAGGAAATGGCTCATCTGCGTGGTGCCCTTGGCGAGCTTTAATGCTGCCGGCGGATTCTGGCAGACCTTGGTGTCCGTTTCCGCGAGCATGTCGACTTCAAAGGGATCGACTGCGGTCATGTGGTTCAGATAGACGTTCGGGCCGAGCGCGCCGATCCGGTACATGTGCTCGACCGGCCGGTGTCCGGTGACTTTGAGCTCGCTCGCGACTTCCTCCCGCGAGCTTGCCTTGTGCATCAGGGTGAAGGTGCCGTAGCGGTCGGCGATCGCCTTGGCGCCGAGCATCAAATCGTCCGAGCAGGTGCCGACGCCTTCGATAGTGGCGAAGCATTTGATGCGGCCGCCGGCGATGCCGTCGAACGCCTTGATGTTGCTTTCGGTCAGGTCGAGCGCCTGCTGCAGCGTCATCTTCTTGAAGTATTCTGGGCACTTGTGACCGTCCGGCCCGGCGTGGTCCCACACCCAGCTGCCGGTGGTCGCGCGGATTCCGGTTTCTTCGATCGCCTTGATGGTGGTGTCGAGCCACATGCAGCCAGGCTCGACAAAGCAGGTCGTGCCCGAGCGGATCATTTCCGCGATCAGACACTTCGAGTACCAGTACTCGTCCTCCTCGGTGATCGCGGCCATGTAGGGGTAGCACCAGAACTTCAGCCAATCGCTGGTGCGGAGCGTATCGGGAATGAGGCCACGGGCGATCTCGCCGAGATGGGCGTGACCGTCGACCAGGCCGGGCATCACCAGCCGCATTGACGCGTCGATCGTCTTGGTGCTCTTGTATCGATTGCGCAGATCGGACGTCTTGCCGACCGCGACGATGCGATCCTTACGGATGGCGACGGCGCCATCGGTGATGATGTGCCGGTCGTTGTTGAGGGTGAGCACAATTCCGTGCTCGATCAAGATATCGACGTTTTCCATCGCTCCCTCGTTTGTCTGACCGGCCTGCCGGCGTCGGTTATTTAATCGGCGAGAACGGCGCCGGAACCAGAATGCGCGTTTCCATCTTCAAGATGAGGTCCGGCGACTGCTTGAGGTATGCCTGCCAGTCGGCGTTTGCGGCCAGCAATGCGCGCCGCCGTTCGCGCTCGGCCAGCAAGTCGTAGCCCCACATGTGCACGATCTGATTGAGTTCGCCGATTTCCGTATGAAAATAGCCGATGAGGTTACCCAGTATCGGTTGCTGGATTTTCAGCCCGCGCGCGCTGTAGTCCTGGTAATAGAGCTGAACCGTTCCAGGCTTCAGCGTGTAGCAGCGTTCCTCGACGATCATAACAGCCTCTTTTCTGTTGCTATCGATCCAAGCCGCGCTCGGCCGGCATCAAACCATCACGTCGCCGCCGGCCGGGCACAGCGTCTGCCCGGTAAAATAATCGCCCTCTTTGGTGGCGAGAAACAGCGCGGTAGAGACCACGTCCTCGACCTCGCCCACGCGACCGAGCGGGTAGGCGCCGACGATGGAGTCGCGCACGTCCTCCGGCATGAAGTTATAGAGATCGGTGCGAATGATCGCGGGCGCGATGCAGTTGACGTTGATGCCGTCGTGGCCGACTTCGCGCGCCAGCGCCCGCGTGAAGCCGATCATGCCGGCCTTGGCGGCGGACATGTGGGTGAACTCGGCGCCGCCGGTGACGCCGAACGTGCCGCTCATGTTGATGACCTTGCCGCTCCTCTGCTTGAGCATATGCGGAATGGTGAAGCGCGTGCACAGGAACATGCCGCGCAGATGCACCTTGATCATGTCGTCCCACGTCTCGACCGACATTTCGGCGAGCTTGTGGGAATTGAGCATCCCGGCATTGTTGACGAGGATGTCGATCTTGCCGAATTTTTTCACCGCGGCGTCGATCATGTGAGTCACATCGTCGACTTCGCCGATATTGGCGCGAAGGGCGATGGCGTCGCTGCCGGCTTTCTTGATCGCCTCGACGACCGCGTTCGCGGACTTCTCATCCGTGAGATAGTTCACGACGATCTTGGCGCCTTCGGCGGCGAAGCCTTCGGCAATGCCACGGCCGAGGCCGCGGCTTCCCCCCGTCACCAGTGCGACCTTGCCCGCCAGTTTTCCGGTACCGCTCATGCTGTGGCTCCCTTTATTACGGCGAGATTTTCGGTAGTGCCCTTCCACCGGCTCCACTGACCGTGGTTCACGGCGGCGAGAAATCCGAACACGATGGTGTTGAAGAGCATCGGCTCCTCGAGATTCATCAGATGCCCGGCACGCGGTAGCACGCAAAGCGCGGCGTCCGGGAGCGTGGCCTTCAGAAACAGGTTGGGCTCGACGCACGGCGTATCTTCGTCGCCGGTGACAAGCAGAACCGGCACCTTAAGATCACGGAGCATGTCGGCAAGGTGCCAGAGCGATGGCCGCGTGGCGAGAATGCCGCGCAGCGTCATGGCCATGCCGGCAACCGAGTGCCCACAAAGCTGCTCGGCGAAGCGGCGCCAGCCGGTCTCGTCCTTGGCGCGCAGGCATTGAGCGTAACCGCTTTCGGCCAGCTCGCGGGCAAAGGCTGTCATGCCAACGGCCTCGGCATGGGCCGCTTCATGCCGCATGGAGTTGCCGTATTCAGGTTGCTGCTCGGGTTTGGCGCCGTAACCAACCCCGGCAATAGTGAGCGAGCGGGCAAGTTGCGGATAGCGAAGACCGAAATGCAGCGCGGCGAAGCCGCCCATCGAGAGTCCAACCACATGCGCCGGACCGCCGGCCACAGCGCGCACGACATCGGCGAGGTCTTCGGCGGCTCGGTTTTGGCTGTACGCATCGATAGAAGCGGGCACGTCGGACGGCGGATAACCGCGCGCGCAATAGGCCGTGCAGCGGTAGAAGCGCGAGAAGAAGCTGATTTGTGCATCCCAGCTGCGGGCATCGCCGGAAAACTCGTGCGCGAAGACCAGCGGTTCGCCGCTCCCGACCGTGCGGACATGAAGTTTGACCCCGCCGGAAGCGGTGATCATTGGGCCGTTTCGCGCTCGTTGCGACACGTTAGCTGCGGCGTACTCTTAATTTGCCTGAAGAATTTTAGCGGCGGTCAGCGCGTAGATCCGCGTTGCCGCTTCAATGTCGGTCAGAGCCAGCGATTCATTCGGCTGATAGACGGGTTCACCGCCCGGCCCGAAGATCACCGTCTCGCACAAGCTGCCGAAGCTTGCCGTATCGCCAAGCCACGAACCGCCGCGAAAAGTGACCGGCTCACCCATCACCGTTTCCCAAGCTGATTTCATCGCAAGCACGATCGGCGCGCGCGGGTCGACCATGAAGGAATCTTTCACGTCCGCATCGACCATTTCCCAGACAATCTGCGGATCGCGCGCCTTAGCGCGCTGCAGCGCTCCCTCGATGATCGCCTTCACCTCCTCGATCGGCACGCCCGGCTGCGGTCGGGTGTCGACGCGAATGGTGCAGCGGTCGGGAATCATGGAAGGGCCGCCGGGAAAGAGTCCGCCGTAAATGCGGCCGACCGCGGTGTAAAGTTCAGGTCCCACGAGGTCCTTCATCTCCTGCGGGATGTTCGGAAAGTACTTGAGCTTGGAGATTTCCTCGACGACCGGAAGCATTTTCTCGATGGCGTTGATGGCTTTGTACTTGTGGCAGGTATGAGCCGAGTGCCCGACGGTGGAAATGTCGAAATAGTAGCGGCCGCGATGGGCGATGTAGATCTGCATGTCGGTGAGTTCGGCAAGCACGCAATGATCGAACTTGTGGCGCCGAAACAGATCGATGCTGCCGGTCTGCTGGCCCATGTGATCGGCGACGGCGACGAATGTGATCTTGCCTTTGAAATCGACGCCGCTGTCGATCATGGTCATGATGCCGCCGACCAAAGAACCGAGCCCGGCCTTCATATCCATGACGCCGTGGCCGTAGAGCCGGCCATTCTCGATCGCGCCGTCGAACGGATCGCGATGCCAGCCTTCGCACACCGGCTTGGTGTCGAGATGCCCGGTGAAGAGGAGGCTTGGCCCAGGTTTGCCGCTGTCGACTTCCCACAACGTATTGAGGCGGCCCTCATAGGTCGTCTCGCACCAGACTTTGCCGATTTTCAGTGACTTGAGCCGCGTTTCCAAATCGCGTGCCAGCGCGTCTTCCTTGCCGTTGGTGCTGTCGATCCGCACCATCTCCTGGGTCAGACCGATCGCCGTTTCAGCCGCGGTCGACGCGTCAATCTTATCCAGCGTTTGGGTATTCATTGTTTTTCTCCCGTCGGTCCGGTGTGTTTGAATAAATCATAATGTGCCGGCGACGACCCGGCCGGCGACCAGGACGGTGCGATTGGTAGTGCCGGTAGCGACCAGATCGTCGACATCTTCCGCATCCGTGATCAGTAAATCGGCGCGCGCGCCCGGGCGAATGCCCCAATCCTCGCCAAGCCCGATGATGGCCGCCGGAATGGCGGAGACCATGTCGAAGGCGGTGTGGAGATCAGTGAGTCCGAGGTGGCCAGCCACCAGCGTCCAGCGCGCGATCTCCAGTAGGTCGCCGGAGCCGATCGGAATGAACGGGTCCTGGATGTTGTCGGACGCAGCCGCAACGCGCACGCCGGCGTCGAGGAGTTCGCGCACGCGCGTGAGCCCGCGCGGCGGCAGTTGTTCGGCATCACGGCCTTGTAAAAACAAATTAGCGGCCGGCAGCGTGATCACGGCGATGCCGGCTTTGGCCAGGCCGGCGACGATGCGTTTGGCTGCGTCGGGCGTTGTTGCACTGAGCGCGCAGCTATGGCTGGCGGTTACGCGCCCCTGCATGCCATGTGCGATCGTCCGCTCGATGATGGCGTCGAACAACAGGTGCCCGCTGTCGAGATGCTCGTCGATATGCATGTCCAAAGGCCGTCCACTTCGCTCTGCGAGCTCAAACAGGAGATCGAGGAATGCGAGCGGCTCGTCCGCATATTGCGGAACGCCGCCGACTATATCGGCGCCTTCCGCGATCGCGGCCGTGAGCCAGTTGCGGGCGGCTTCCAGTTTTCGCGGCGCATCGCTCGTCAAATGGGCAACAACTTGTAATGTGAGGCGGTCACGGCAGCGCTGTCGCAGCTCGACAAGAGCCTCGATGCCCCGAATGTCACTTTCAGTTTCGATATTGGTGTGGCTGCGGATAGCAACGGTGCCGCGCGCGAGGCAGATATCGAGCGTACGTTCGGCGCGCGCCAAGATGTCTTCCCGTGTTGATCGCGCGGCCAGCGCCCGATAGCCGGCAGACGCACCCTGCAACGTCGCGCTCGGATTCTCGACGAGACGCCGCGTGCGCGATTTATCGAGATGCTGATGGGCGTCAACGAGGCCCGGCACAACAAGCCGCCCATTCAGATCGACGACCTTTGCCGCGTCTGCCGGAAGCGTCGGCCCCAGCGCGGCGATGCGACCGTCTACGCCAACCGCGACGTCAAGCCGCTCCGGCTCAGTAGCGCCCGATCGCAGCACACGCCCGTTGCTGAGAAGAAGCGAAACGCCGCTCAACGAAGAATCCTGAACCGCCAAAGTGCGCCGCGTTCGCAAACTTTACTCGCGAGCGGCCTGTCACATTTGTTGGCATTGTATACTAATCGGCCTTATGGGTATAATTCTTTTGCGGTGACGGGCACCACATAAAAGCCGGGCTGCCACGCAAACGTTGCAGGTGTGCGTTCCCGATCGAAAAACTTCCAGAGGGAACCATGATCCACAAACAACATGTTCACCGGCGCGGTATTCTTCGGGGTGCGGCGGGTCTCGCCGCCGCCGGACTGGTTGGTGCGCGGTCCAGGTCGGCGTTCGCACAATCGGCGCCGGGCGTCACCGACAACGAAATCCTGATCGGTGCACTGGGCCAACTAAACGGGCCGTTCGCATTCATTGGCGTGCCCGGCCGCGACAATATGCAAATGACCATCGACAAGCTCAACGCAGCCGGTGGGATCAACGGCCGCAAGCTTAAATTGCTGTTCGAACAGGCATCGACCCCGGCGGAGTCAGTTGCTGCCGCGAAAAAACTCGTCGAGGATGGCAAGGTTTTCGTGCTGGTGATTGCCACCGGAAGTACCGGCGCCGCCGCGGCGGCGGATTATGTGCGCGCCGCCAAAATTCCGACCTACAACACCGTCGGCGCCACGCCGATCATCCGCGAGCCGTTCGCGCGCAACGTCTTCCACGGCACCATCCCGCCGGCGAGCATCACCGGCCAGGCTCTGATCGACATTGGCTTTCAGGCCGCTCCGAACGCGAAGAAGGTCGGCGTGCTTGCCGGTACCTACGCGTTTCCCCAGTCGCATCTTGCTGAAATCAAGCCGCGGCTGGAGAAACGCGGCGGGCTTGAGGTCACCGTCGAACAATTCGACGCCGCCGCCACCGACTACACCGCGCAGTTGGTTTCCTTCACCCGCCATCAGGTCGAGCTGGTGATCATCCTCGGCAGCTTCAAGGAAGCGGGATTTGCCATCAAGCAGGCGCCGGAGAAGGGCCTCGCTGACGCAGTCTTTGTCGTCGACGGCTCGGCGGTGAATAACGCGATCGTGCCGATTATCGGCGCGGACAGCACCAAAAACGTGCGCGGTTATTTCAACGCGCCGTACTTCACGACCCAGGACGATCCGCCGATTGCAAATTACCGCAAGCTGCTGGTCGACAAATATGGCGGCACGCTGCCGCAGGGCCGTCCCAACATCTACGACCTGATCGGCTACGGGTCGACCTACGTGCTCGCCCAGGTTCTCAAGAAAGCCGGGCGCGATCTGAGCTGGGACGGCGTGATCGGCGCCTGGGAAACGATCAAGGACGCCAAGCCGTCCGACCTCGGCGGCTACGACGTGACCTTTCCGGAAACGGTCACACCGACCGATCACCAGGGCAACAAGAAGGTGGCATCGGCAAAAATCGTCAACGGACAATGGCGGGTGGTCGGTCTCGCCTCCTGACGCGTACTACGCCGGTGTTCGCCGAATTCGTTATGATCATTGTCGGTGGCCTCAAGATCGGGGCCATCTATTCGCTTGCTGCGATCGGCATTGTCGTCATCTATAAAGCCACGCGCATTGTGAACTTTGCTCACGGTGCGTTCGTGCTGGCCGGTGCTTATGCGACCTACGGTGTCGTCGAAGCGCTGGGTATTGGCTATTGGCCGGCTTACGTGCTCGTTCCGCTTGCAACCGGCGTGCTGGCGGCCGGCGTCGAACTGGTCACGCTGCGGCCGATCCGTCGCGCCGACATCTTCGCCTTGATCACGTCAACCATCTTTATCGGCATCGGCCTGTCGGAAATCTACCGGCTGGTCCAGAACACCGAGATGCTGGGCGTGCGCAATCCGGTATCGGGGCGGCCGATTTTCATTGGCGACGTCATCATCACCAAGGAACAAATCTGGGTCTTCGCCGGCGCCATCATCAGTTCGCTGATCGGGCTCGCGATCTTCGGTTATGCGCCGCTGGGTCGCGGCCTTCGCGCGATCGCGGCCAATCCGCGCGGCGCGGTGCTTTGCGGTTATTCCATTGATGGCATGAACGCGATGGCTTGGTTCCTCGGCGGTGCGCTTGCCGGTCTCGCCGGCGTCTTTGCCGCGCCGAGCCAAGGCGTCTCGCCGGAACTGGCAATTTCCATGATCACCGCGGGGTTCGTGGCAGCAGTGATCGGAGGGTTTGACTCGCTGCGCGGCGCGCTATTCGGCGGGCTCATTCTCGGCGTGGCCCAGACCATGGCGGCGGCTTATATCTCGAGTGCGATGGCGAACGCCGCGAGTTTTCTTCTGCTGTTTGTCGTTCTGATGTGGCGTCCTGAGGGCCTGTTTCCGGAAACGAAGATCCGCGATGTTTAACGAGCGGCTGCGCGCGCTTTGGCCAATCCTGGCGCCGAGCTGCTCGCTATTGGCGGTAGCCTTCGTCGGCCTTTTCCTCGGCAGCTACTGGCAATACGTGATGGCGATTTCGCTCGGCGCCGCCGTGATTGGCGGCGCGCTGGCAATGCTGGTCGGCTACGCGCGCTGCATCACGCTCGCAACCGGCGCGATGCTTGCCATCGGCGCCTACGGCGCCGCCCTGCCGGTGGTGCATCTGGGCGTGCCGTTCCTCGCCGCGTTGGTGTTCGCGACGATAGTGGGCGCCGTGGCCGGGCTGATCCTGGCGATACCGGGCGTCCGGTTTCGCAGCCATAATCTCGCAATGGTCACCTTCGTATTCCAGGCAGTTGTGATCATCCTGTTGCGCGAAGCCAAGACACTGACGGGCGGGGCTGAGGGCCTCCACGTGCCGCCGCCGGTCGTCTTCGGCTTCCCGTTCAGCAACGATGGAAATTTCCTGCTGCTCTGCGCCGCGCTCTTCGCCGCCGCCATCTTGCCGATTGCGGTTCTGCTCGCCGGACCTTTCGGCAAGAACCTGCGTGCCATTGCCGCGAATGAGAATGCCGCTCGGGCTTTCGGCATTGACGTGCGCAATTATCTGATCGCGGCTTTCACCTGGAGCTCGGCGGTCATTGCGTTTGCCGGCGCGGTCTCAGCTCCGCGCTTTCGCATCATCGATCCCGACAGCTATGGACTTATTACCTCGATCTTCACGCTGACCTATCCGATCATTGGCGGCATGGGCTCGATCTGGGGCGGGCTGATCGGGGGCGGCGTGCTGCGGCTGTTTCCCGAATTGCTGCGGCCGCTGGCCGATTACATCGAGCTGGTTTTTTGCGTGCTCGTGGTTGGCACGCTGACTTTCTTTCCGGATGGGCTCGCTTCAGCAATTTGGACGCTGGGTCGCCGCAGCCAATATCGCAGCCAGTATAAAGCGTCTGCAGGATCGGACGCCGGGCAGAGCAAGCCGGCCGCAAAGGTTGCTGAGCTGTTTTCGGTCGGCGAAGTGTCACGATCAACGCTACATGGGGAATACTCCGTTGATACGCCGGTTCTCGCGATTGAATCGATCTCACGATCTTACGGTGCGCTTCGAGCCGTTGATGGTGTATCGCTGACCATCGCCCGCGGCGCTCTGCACGGCCTGATGGGTCCGAACGGCGCGGGCAAGACGACCTTGTTCAATCTCGTATCCGGCTTCGTCCCGCCGGAGCGAGGCCGTGTGCTTCTTGCCGGCCTGCCGCTCGACAACGTGCCGATTGAGCGGCGCATTGGCCTCGGCATGACCCGCACGTTCCAGCACGCAGCGGTATTTCAGCGCCTGTCATGTCTTGACAACGTCATGATCGGGCTCGGCCGCAATACCGTGCTCGATGGCACGAGGCGAAGCGTCGCGGAAGCGCTCGACGCCGACAGCTTTCGCGCCGAGCGCCAAACCGCGCACGCGGCGCTTGAAGCCGTAGGCCTCGGCGCTCGCGCGCAAGATGCGGCCAGTGCGCTTTCATTGGGAGATCAGCGTCGCCTTGAAATTGCGCGCGCCATCGTATCGCGCCCGCGCATCATCTTGCTCGACGAGCCGGTTTCCGGGGTTTCGGCCGAAGAAGCGCAGCGCTTGCGCGAACTTCTGCTGGCGGTCAATCGCGAACTCGGCATCGCCATGGTGGTCATCGAGCACAACATCCGGTTTCTGGTGTCGCTGTGCGAGCGCATTTCGGTGATGAGCGAAGGCAAGGTCATTGCCGAGGGCGCCGGTGCGGCGATGGTGGATGACGCGCGGGTACGCAGCGTCTACTTCGGCGAACGCGAGGCCGTGGCGTGATGCTTGAGGTGTCCAGCCTAAGGGTTGCCAGCGGCGCCATGATCCGGGTCGACGGACTTGACCTAGCGCTACCGGAACGCGGCTGCATCGCGCTGTTGGGGCCGAACGGCGCCGGCAAGACCACCAGCGTCGAGGCTATTGCCGGGCTGATCCCGAAAGCGGCCGGGCAGGTGATGTTCGACGGAATTGACATCAGTAACCTGTCGCCGAGCAGCGTGGCGCGACGCGGGTTGGCGCTGGTCCCGCAATGGCGCGAGTTGTTTTCCAGTTTTTCCGTGGAGGAAACGCTGCTCGCCGGCAGTAACGCCGCGCGTGGCCGCCCTGCAATCCCCGCCGCAACTGTCTACGACCTGTTTCCCCGGCTTGCCGAACGGCGCAAGCAGCTTGCGGGGTCGCTGTCAGGCGGCGAGCAGCAGATGCTGGCGATCGGCCGCGCGCTCGTGACCAACCCGAAGGTGATTCTGCTGGACGAGCCGTCGGCGGGCCTTGCCGTTGGCATCGTGCGCGCCTTCGTTGACGCGGTCAAACGCATTCGCGAGCGGGGCGTTGCCATCCTGTTGGTGGAACAGAATCTGGAAATCGCCGCAGCGCTCGCCGATACCTGCATCGTGCTCGCTGCGGGGCGCGTCGTCTGGCGCGGCTCCGCGCAGGCGGCAACCAGTAGCGAAGAAATCCGGCAAGCCTATTTCACCTAGAGCCCTTTCAGCCGCGCGCCGCATTCGCGGCCGCCAACTGACAAGCGGCGTAGATCCGCTCAGGCTTCAGCGGCAGGGTGAACAGCAGCAATTCGTGGCCGGTTCCGCTTGGGTCGATGGCGCGCGCGAGCGCGTTTGTCAGCGCCGCGGCGACCGGAATAATGCCGCCTTCGCCGACGGGCCGAACGCCGAGCGCATTGGTGCTCGAAGGTGAATTGAGGTGCACCACCCTGATCCGCGGAATCTCGGTCGCCGTTGCTACCAGATAGTCGGCCAGCGAGCCGGTCAGCGGCTGTCCGTCTTCGTCGTAGACCATCTCGGATAATATCGCGCCGCCGATGCCGTCGGCCACGCCACCAATGATTTGTCCGTCGACAATCATCCGGTTCAGCGCGCGCCCGGCATCGTGAATGACAACATAGTCCTCGATGCGAAAGAGCCCGGTGCGCGGATCAAGCCGGACCTTCGCGACGTGAACCGAAAAGCCGCTGGTCAGGACCTGCTTCGCCTCGTAGACCGTGCTCACTTCCAGCGCCGCTTCGCCGTTGAACAAAGCGCCGCCCGGCTGCACCGCTCGGGCAATCTGACCGATGGTGAGGTCGGTTGCGGCGCCGTCGCGGCGTAGGATTGAGCCGCGCTTGATGTCCAATTCGGCGGCGCCGCATTGGAGAAGAGTAGCTGCGCGGTCGAGCACTTTGGCGCGCAGGCTTTGCGCTGCGCTGAATACGGCGTTGGCGCCGATGACCGCGCCGCGCGCGGCAAAAGCGCCGCGGCCGAACGGCATCAGCCCAGTGTCGCCGAGACGGACCGAAACATTTTCCAGCGGCACGCCGAGAGTCTCGGCGCAGACTTGGGCATAGGTGGTGAACTGGCCCTGGCCCTGCGACGACATTCCCGACTTGACCGCCACCGTGCCGTCGGGATCGATCCGCACCTGCGCCGATTCGAAATTGACCAAGCCGCCGGTTTCGACGCCACATCCGATGCCATAGGCGATGCGGCCGCCATTTGCGGCCACCTCGACGCGCTCGGAATAGCCGCTGGTCTCGATCGCCGTGGTCAGCGCATGCGGGAAGTCGGCATTCTCGTGGACCAGGTCGTTGCCAAGGAGCGTGGTGCCGACCCGATATGGCATGTCGGCCGGGCGCACGAGATTGTGGGCGCGCAAGTCGGCGGCGCTCCATCCGATCTTCTTGGCGAGTACGTCGAGCAGGCACTCCATCGGAAATGTGACTTCCGGCTGCCCGGCGCCACGATAGGTGCCGATTGGCGTTTTGTTGGTTCCGATGCAGCGGACGGTGATCGAAATATTGGGAAAGCGATAGCCGTTGGCGACGTGCGCAGCGGCGACTTGAGCGGTTGCGATGCCACTCGTGAACACGTAGGCACCGATATCCAGGAGGATTTCTATCTTCAGCGCGCCCAACCGGCCGTTTGCATCGCAGCCGATCTCCAGATCGACTTCCATCGCCCGGGAATGCGTCGTGGCCTGCAGGTTCTCAAATCGGTCTTCGATCCATTTCACCGGCCGGCGCAAAACGCGGCTGGCGTGGGCGACAATTATTTCCTCGGCATAGGGCCGCGACTTCGAGCCGAAACCGCCGCCGACATTTTCGGCAATGACGCGAACGTCACGCTCGGCAAGTCCGAGCAGACTGGCGAGGTTCTGCCGCACGTTGTAATGCGGTTGGGTCGACAGCCACGCGGTCAAAGATCGGCGTTCCGCGTCGAAGTCGGCAACGACGCCTCTGGTCTCCATTGGAACTGGGGCCTGCCGAACGAAATTAAATCGACGGCGGACGCGATTGGTGCAATCCGACAGCGCTCGCGCGGCGTCGCCATGGTGGTGTTCGAATGCGGCCGCGACATTGCCGGTCCAGTCGGGGTGCAGAAGCGCCGCGTCCTGTCTGGTGGCTTCGACAATGGTGGCGATGATCGGCAGCGGCCGGTACTCGACGTCGACGAGTTCGGCTAAATCCTCGGCGTGGTAGCGATCCCCGGCCACCACGAAGGCGATCGGCTCACCGACAAAACGAACCCGCCCGGTGGCGAGGAATTTTGGCAAGCCGTCGCGTATGCTCGGATGCCAATAGCGCACCACCCAGGGCTGATCGTTGAACGGCAGGTCCTTGGCCGTCAGCACGGCCACCGCGCCTGCGGCGAGCGCGCGCGACGCGTCGATGGAAACGATTACGGCGTGCGGCATGGCGCTCCGCACGAACGCCCCGTGCACCATGCGGTCGAGATGAATGTCGTCGACAAACCGCGCGCCGCCGCGCAACAGCCGGTTATCCTCCTTGCGAAGCGGTGGCGGCGCCTCAGCCGTCATGAACGCTAGGGTTTCATGGCAGAAAGCGCCGCTCGTTGCTTGCCGCTTTCGTCAAAGTTCGCGGGCCGCAGCCACGCTTCGAATCTGGCCTTTCGCAGCGGCCATTCGTGATCGAGCATGGCGAACCACGCCGTATCGCGGTTGCGGCCCTTCTGGATCATGTGCTGACGAAAGATGCCTTCGAATGAAAATCCGAGACGTAACGCGGCGCGGCGCGAGGGTTCGTTGAGCGCATTACATTTCCATTCGTAGCGCCGATAATTCAGGTCCTCGAAGATGTGCCTGGCCATCAGATACATCGCCTCGGTGGCGGCGGCCGAACGGGCAAGCGAGGCCGTGTAAAAGATGTTGCCGACTTCGATCACGCGGTGCTCCGGCGCCATGCGCATAAAGGACGCATGCCCGGCCGCGCGGCCGCCGGCATTGGCAATGATCGTGAAGGATAGAGGATCGTCCGATGCAGCAAGCTTGTCGAGATAGGCGCGAAACGATGCGCGGTCGCTGAACGGTCCGGCGCCCATGTAAAGCCAAAGCTTTTCCCGATCTGGACCATGCGTACCTTCATACAACGCTTCTTCATGGGCCGCCGGGTCGAGCGGCACCACAGTCGCCAGTCTTCCTCGCAAAGTCGCGCGTTTTGGCCGTTGCGCTGCCGATGCATCGACTTCCGCGCCGATCGGCAGCCCCGCAGCGGGGTGTGTAACGCTGTCGGCCCGGGTCATTTGCGGCGCATCAGTCGGCATTCGCCAAAGCAAAAACGGCTTCGGCCAGAACGCGCGTCCCGTCGAGCGCGTCCTGTTCGCGAATGCTTTCGGCTTCGTTGTGGCTGATGCCGTCTTTGCAGGGGATGAAGATCATGGCGGTCGGGCAGATGTAATGCAGATAGCGCGAATCGTGGCCGGCGAACGAAAGGATATCCATCCACGGAACGCCGAGCGCCGTGGACGCCGACCTGATTGTATCGCGGATCGGCGTTGGAAATTCGAGCGGCGGATCGTGCAGCAGCTCTTTCACTGATACCTGGCATCGCCCGCGCGACTTTTCACAGATCTCCGGGATGGCGTCGCCCAGTTTGCGCAAAGTGGCCGCGTCCGGGTGCCGGAGATCGAGCGAAAAAATCACGCGGCCGGGAACGACGGACGGCGCGTTGGGCGTGACGGTGAACATGCCGATGGTGAAACGCACAATATCCTCGGCGTCCCACATCGCATCCTGCAGCGCGCTCACGATGGCGACCGCGGAAACCAGGGCATCGTGCCGGATGCTGCGCGACGATGTACCGGCGTGATTTTCCTCGCCGTCCACCTGAACCCTAAACGTCCGCTTGCCCTGCATGCCGGTGACGACACCGATGGTCTTGCCGGCGCGCTCGACAATGGTTCCTTGTTCGATGTGCATTTCCAGAAATGCTGCCGGCTTGCCGCCGAGCGGTCGTCGCGGCACCTGCGGTTCAGCCGCGAGCACTTTATGAAGCTCGGCCTCGACGCTGATGTCGTTCTTGTCTCGAATGCCGAGAATGTCCTGAAGCTTCCGCGCGCCTGAGAAAACCGCCGATCCCATCATTCCGGGTGCGAAGCGCGAGCCTTCCTCGTTCATCCAGGAGACCACGTCGATGGATCGGCGCGGGCGCACGCCGTAGGCGATGATCGCTTCGACGCTTTCCAATCCGGCTAGGACTCCGAGCGGGCCGTCGAACTTTCCCCCGGTCGGCTGACTGTCGATATGCGAACCGACCATGACAGGCGGCAAACTCGTGTCGGTCCCGGGGTAGCGCAGAAAGAGGTTGCCGACGTCGTCGTTCGATGGCTCCAACCCAATGGCTTGGCCCCAGCGAACGAGTTGCGCGCGCGCCGGAATTTCTTCGTCGCAGAGCGCCTGGCGATTGACGCCGCCCTTGGGCAGCGCGCCGAATGGGGCAAGCGCCATGAGGCGATCCCACAAGCGGGCGATACTGACGTGTTTGGCGACGCTACTAATAATGTCGCCGCGCTGTGACATGGGCTTCGGCCGGGTTCTGCGTGGCGCCAATTGTATTACTTGGACGCCGCGCTGTATACAATGCGGCTCTCTGTGATGTGCGAATGCGAGACGGGAGGGGTGTTTGGATCTGCAATTAGCCGGGAAAACGGCATTGATAACCGGCGCTTCCAAAGGGATCGGCCGCGCGACTGCGCTCACCTTCGCGGGCGAAGGATGCTCGGTCCACCTGGCAGCGCGTTCCGGCGATGAGCTTGAGAAGCTGCGTAAGGAAATCCTCGCCAAACACCAGGTCAAAGTCGATCTGTACCCCGGCGATCTTTCCACCACGGCGAGCATGACGGCGCTCGCCAATGCCGCGGGCGACGTGGATATTCTGATCAACAATGCCGGCGATATCCCGGCGGGTACCGTGGAAGCGCTGACCGATGAAGATTGGCGGCGCGGCTTCGACCTGAAGGTCTTCGGCTACATCAACCTGACCCGCCCGGTTTACACCCGCATGAAAAAGCGCGGGTCCGGCGTCGTTATTAATGACATCGGCAATTCCGGCGAGAACTGGGACTATAATTATGTCGCCGGCAGCACCGGAAATGCCGCGTTGATGTCATTCACCAAGGCGGTCGGCGGCGTCAGCCTCGATTACGGCGTCCGCGTGGTCGGTGTAAACCCCGGGCCGATTGCCACCGATCGCATGGTGCGGATGATGAAGCGGCGCGCCCGCGACAATTTTGGCGACGAAACACGCTGGCAACATTATCTCGCTGATTATCCCGGCGGACGCATGGGCACGGCTGAGGAAGTCGCCGACCTGATCGCCTTTCTCGCCTCGCCGCGGGCCGGCTACATCACCGGCACTATCGTCACCATCGACGGCGGCATCGCCGGCTATGGCTCGATCATCAAGGCGCGGCCGAAGCGGCAATGAGCAGTTTTGCGGAGCGCAATGCCCATTTCGATCGATTGTTTGCCACCCCCGGCCTGTTCTGGCTTGGCCAGAACACCAATCACCTGCCGATGCACCCGGCGGTGCGCAAGGCGCTGATCGACGCAATTGATGCGGAAGAGTTTCACGCCTACGCGCCGCCTGGCGGATTCACTGCGCTCCTTAACGGCATCGTTGCCGATCTCGGCCTGCCGCATGAGACGACCGCGGCGCTCGTCACCGACGGCGCCGTTGCGGCGCTGGCGACGGTTTGCCGTGCGTATTGCCGGCCGCAAACCAATTTTGTGACGACCGATCCGGGCTGGAAATGGCCCATGCAGTTCGCGCGGCAGGCCGGTGCCGAAGTTCGCGAAATCCCGATCTACGATCCGGCTGCGGGATACCGGCTGACGCCGCAGCAGCTGAGCGAAGCGGTCGACCGCAATACCCGCATCGTTTATTTGGTCGATCCTAACAACCCGCTGGGAATTTGCTACACGCGCGAAGAAATTGGGGCCTTTTGTGACATTGCGTGTAGCGTGAATGCTTATTTCCTTCATGATTGCACCTATCGCGATTTTGCCGATGAGCACACTCTTGCCGCGCGCTTCTACCCGGAGCGGGCAATCACGATTTACAGCTTCTCCAAATGGCTCGGCCTTGCCGGCTTGCGCGTCGGTGCGGTGGTCGCCAATCGCCAGATCATCGAGGAGCTGGCGGCCTATTCAACCGCGACGCTTGGCGCCAGCGTGCTCGCCCAGCGCGCGGCGCAGGCCGGACTTGCGGTAAAGTCCGAGTGGATGCCGGCGGTGCAGCGCATTCAGCGCCGCAATCAGACGGCGATAAAACAAGCCGTCGACAACATTGCCGGACTAAAGCTTCCGATTTATCCGTCGCAGGGCAATTTCGTCATCGTGGAATGCGCCGAGCTTGGTCTGCGGCCCGAGGCGTTGGCCGCCGTTTTTGCCCAGCGCGGGATCATGATCCGCCAGGGCTCCTATCATACGCCGCGCTTCGGCTCGCGCTTTGTGAAGGTCAGCACGACGGTGCCCACCGAATGGGTCGATGCGTTCTGCCGGCAATTGCCGGACGCGATCGAGGCAGCGCGCGGCTTGAACGATGTACCTGAGCTGTACTGACAAGCGCTAGCGGCGAGGTTTTGCTTCGAGCAGCACCGCTGCCGATTCAGTTCGCTTGTCGCGCAGCATCCAGCCGCCGCTGTCGACTTGCGTAAAGAAATCCTGCAGGGCGAAATTAAACAGCGCCGGCTCTTCGAGATTGATGGTGTGGCCGGTCTTCGGAAACACCATCAGTCCGGCCGAGGGAATGGTGCGCTTGAGAAAGGCACCGGTGCCGAGGCAAGAGCGATCCTCGTCGCCGTGGATGACTAGCGTTGGCACGATCATTTTTTCGAGCTCTGCGACAAGCTCGAATGGCGATGGGCGCCGGGCTTGCACACCGCGTAGCGTCAGCGCCGCGCCCTTCGGCGAGTGCTCGGACAGCTGGTCGATGAATTCCTTGAAGCCGCGCGGGTCTTTCAGTTCAAGCTGTTCGCGGCCCGGCCCGGACCCGTAGATCGGCGCAAATTTCTTGGCGCCCTCGGTCTCCCAGCGCTGCGCCACGACCTCGACCTCCTGGCGAAACTGCGCGGTCTTGTCCGGCTCGGCGCCCATGCCGGCGGCTCCGACCACGAGAGACAGTGCCCGCTTGGGATAGTGAATACCGAAATTTAGCGCAGCGAATCCGCCCATCGAGAGGCCGACGATGTGCGCCTTGTCGACCCTGAGATGATCGAGCACGCCGACCGCATCATCGACCGCGCGCCGCTGCGAATATTTGTCGACCGAATCCGGCACTTCGGACGGCGGATAGCCGCGCGCATTGTAGGTAATGCAGCTGATAGCGCCGGGCGAAGTAACGGACCTGTAGCTCCCAGGCGCGGTAGTCGCCGGAAAACTCGTGTATGAACAGGATCGGACGGCCGGCGCCGCTGTCCTCGTAATAGAGTTTCACTCCGTCATTGGTCGTCAGATACGGCATGGACTTTTTACACTCCCTGGAACGCTCCCTCCGCCTTCATGGCCGCAATCTCGTTTTGCGAATATCCGCACTCTGCGAGCACCGCTTCGGTGTGTTCGCCAAGCCGGGGCGGCGGCTGCTCGGGTATGTCCGCATAGGTCGAGAAGCGGACTGGCTGCTTGACGAAGGCGCCATCGCCTACCCGCCGGATCATGCCGCGCGCCTCGACCTGCGGATCCTCAGCAACTGCCGCAATGTTGTTGACGGGCCCTGCCGGTACTGCGCCGGCTTCGAGCGCCGCGAGCCATTCGGCGCAGCCGCGCTTTGATAGCGCCGCCTGAAGTTCGGGTTCGAGGGCGGCATGATGCTGGGTGCGCGTATTGCCGTCGGAAAACAACGGATTGGCAATCAGATCGGCGCGTCCGATGATTTCGCAAAACCGCTGCCACTGCGCTTCGGTGTCGACGCAGATCACGATCGGATTGTCTTTGGTAGCGAAGGCCTGAAACGGTGTAATTAGCGGATGGCGCGATCCCAGTCGTTGCGGAAGATCGCCGGCATTCAGATAACGCGCCAGTGCATTCTCCAGGAGAGCGATTTGTGAATCGAACATTGCCACGTCCACCTGAGCGCCGCGTCCGGTGGCTGTGCGATCGGTAAGCGCTGCCAGAATGCCGATGACGCCGAACAGGCTAGCGCCAATGTCGCCGATCGAGGCGCCGGTGCGCGCCGGCGGTCCGTGCTCCTCGCCGGTAATGCTCATCATGCCGGCCATGGCCTGGACGACGGCGTCGAACGCGGGCCGCTGCCGGTAGGGACCGGTCTGTCCAAAGCCGGAAATCGACGCGTAAACAATCCGCGGATTGATGCGTGCGACCGTTTGGTAGTCGAGGCCAAGGCGATCCATAACGCCGGGCCGATTGTTCTCGACGAACACGTCCGCGCGTTCGGCAAGCCGCAGCAGGGCTGCGCGGCCGGTCGGTCGTTTGAGATTGAGCGCGATGCTGCGCTTGTTGCGATTAACGCTCGCGAAATAGATGCTCGCGCCGCCGGCGAACGGCGCGATGCTGCGGGTAAAATCGCCTTCGCCCGGCATCTCCACCTTGGTGACCTCGGCGCCAAGCGCGCCGAGTACCCAGGTGCAATAGGGGCCTGCGAGCATGTGCGTGAGATCGAGCACGCGAAGGCCGGCAAGCGGGCCGGCGCGAAACGCCTGCAGCGGTGCTGCCGGTTCGGCCGATCCGGGACCGAGGTCCAATTTATTCACCTGTGAATTCCGGTTTGCGCTTGGCGAAAAAGGCGTCGAGCCCTTCGCGGAAATCCGCGCTGCGAAAGATTTCGGCGTACCACGGCGCTCCCGATGCGACATCATTGTGGGGCGCGCTGAAGGTTTCGATGATTTGCTTGGTGGCTTTGATGGTCAGTGGCGCATTGACCGCGAGCGTGGCAGCAAGCGAGTCGACCGTCGCATCGAGGTGGTGCGCATCGACGACCTGATCGACCAGGCCGATCGTCTGCGCTTCCGGTGCTTCGATCAGTTGGCCGGTCATCAACAGCCACTTCGCTTTGGCGGTGCCGACCAGCTGCACCAGCCGCAGCGTGTCGGGAACGGTGGCGAGGAAACCGAATTTGGCGACCGGAATGCCGAATTTTGCCGTGCGCACCGCAATGCGAAAATCGCAGGAAGCGGCAACAATAGTGCCGCTGCCCACGGCATGGCCCTGGATTCTGGCTATTACCGGCTGCGGCACCATACGCAATGCCGATTGCAAATGCTCGGCTGCCGCATCGTAGTTCAAGGCTGCTTCCGGAGACGCCAGTTGCTCGCGGAATTCCGTTACGTCGGCGCCGGAGACAAAAACGCGATCGCCGGCGCCGGTGAGCACGAACACGCGCACGGATCGATCCCGCGACAGGTCACGCAGCGCCTGCGCAATCCGCTGCGTGATCCCGATACTGAGCGCATTGCGCACCGCCGGCCGGTTGACGGTCAACCGCGCAACAGGGCCGTGCCGCTCGATGATCAGCTCATTTTCCATGTACGTCCCGGCTCATTTCCAAGTTCATGCGGGTCAGCCCGCCGGGCCAACCTGCATGGCGGCGAATGTCGCTTGCACCTCGCTCTCGAGCATCAGACCGATGCGCCGTCTGATCTCATTGAACTCGGCGGAGGTGACGTCGCGCGGCCGGGGCAGATTGACCGCAACGATCTCCTTGATCCGGCCGGGGCGGGCGGTCATCACGACAACGCGGTCGCCCAGCAAGATCGCCTCTTCGATATTGTGGGTGATGAATATTGCGGTTCGCCGCGCGGCGCTCCAGACCCGCAACAGCTCCTGCTGCATCAGGGTGCGGGTCTGCGCGTCGAGGGCGGCGAACGGCTCATCCAGCAGCAGAATTTTCGGATCGTTGACCAACGCCCGCGCGATCGCCACACGCTGCCGCATGCCGCCCGACAGCTCCTGCGGATAACGGCGTTCGAACCCGGACAGGCCGACCGAAGCGATTTGATCGCGCACCCGCGCGCGGCGCTGCGTTTTCGGCACCCGGCGCTCGCGCAATCCGAATTCGATGTTCTGCTCGACCGAGAGCCAGGGAAACAGCGCATATTCCTGAAAGACCACGCCGCGGTCTGGGCCGGGCTTGAGTATCGCCTCGCCGTCAAGCCGCACGTCGCCGCTGGTCGGGTGGTCGAACCCGGCGATGATGTTGAGGAGCGTCGTCTTGCCACAACCGCTCGGGCCGAGGATGGTCAGGAATTCATCATCGCCGATTTCAAGATCGATACCGTCGAGCGCGACGATCTTTTCCTGCCGGGAGATATCGGTGAAGTGCTTGCCCAGTCCGCGTACGACAATGCGCGCGTGCTTCTGCAGAAGCGCCGCCGGCGTCACGATCTGATTCATAGACCGCGGCTCCATCGCAGCGTCCAGCGGCCGATAAATCGGATAATCAGATCGCTGACAAAGCCGAGCGCGCCCACGCTCAGCATCGCTGCGATGATGATATCCAGGCGAAGGAAGTAGTAGGCGTCCCACATCGCGAACCCGAGCCCCGACTTCACCGCCATCATCTCGGCGACAATCACCAGCACCCAGGCAAGCCCGATGCCGAGCCGCAGCCCCGTAAAGATGAACGGCATGGCGGCCGGAATAACGACCCGCGGCAGCAGCATGTGCGGACGCACGCCGAGCATCCGGGCGGCACGAACCAGAAGTTTTGGCGTCGCGGCGACGCCGGCCGCAGTGTTGACGACGATTGGGAAAAATGCGCCGAGCGCGATCAGGAAGAAAGCTGAGCCGTCACGAATGCCGAAAAAAATCACCGCGAACGGAACCCAGGCTGTGATCGGAATTGGGCGTACGATCTGGATAACCGGATCGACGAGATCGGAAATGACTTTGAACCAGCCGATTAGGCAGCCGATGGTGACGCCTGTGGCAGCCGCCGCGAGAAAGCCGATCAGCACCCGATAGGCGCTGTTGCCGGCGTGCAGAAACCAGGTGCCGGAGTAGGGACCCGCACCCGCCGGACCGAACATCCAGATCCACTGCGAGTGCAGCACCGTCAATGGCGACGGCACGAACCGCGGATCCACCCAGTGCAGCGTTGACGCAACGTGCCATAGCGCGAGCACGATGAGTGGCCCGATCACGCGCCTGCCGGCGAGATTTGCGCCCGCGAGAATGCGAGCGCTATCCCATGAGCCTCGTCGCGCTGGAATCGATGCGACGGACACAGCCGCGCCTTTCGCTCACTCTCCGCCGAGCTGATTTTTCGGCTTGCCGGTGGCCTCTTCCAGCAACGAGTAGTCGAATTGCTTGTCGACCGCCGGCGTCGCATCGACCTGGGTCAGCTTGGCCTGATACAGCATGCCCATCAGTGCCTTGGCTTCCTTGGAATAGAGCTTGTAGTCGGGCTTGCCGCGCGGAATCGCTTCTTTCACGACCTCGAGCGACGAGCCGGTACCGTTCATCGCAATTTCGATGAATTTGCTGCGATCCTGATTTACAGCGTTAGTCGCCTCGACCAGCGCGCGAACCACGCCAAGCACCGCGGCGCGGTGAGACTGCAGGAAGGCCGAATTGACGGTCAGCAGTCCGTTGACGTTACGCGTCGGATTGTCGCTGAGATCGAGCGAACTGTAGTAGCCGTCACCGGCGATAACAGCGCCGGCATTGTTGGGTTCCCAGGACGCAAAACCGTCGATCTGATGGTTCTTCAGGGCATCGAGCAGCGGCGGTCCGCCGGCAGTAAAGCTGACCGTTTGGATTTTCGATAGGTCGGCGCCGCCAAGCCTGGCGCTCGCTTTGAACAACAGTTCAACGTAGCTGTTCGGCGCAGTGCCGATCTTGCGGCCTTCCAGATCCTTCCACGTTGTCGCCTTGATGTCCTTCGCCAGCGTCAAGCTTTGTCCGCCGGTGAAGACACCGGCGATCGCCCGGTAGTCCCGAAAGCCCTTTTCCTCCATGAGGCCGACATTGACGTAGCCCATGACCGCAACATCGACTTGATTGGTCATCAGCGCCAATTGTTGATCCGCATAACGTCGCATCGGCACTGCCTCGATCTCGACGCCGTATTTCTTCGCATAGTCCGCGAGCACCATCATGTTGGGCTGATGCACTTGCACGGTGTAGGTGAGCCGCACTTTCTCGGCCGCCTGCGCCTGCGTAACCCATGCCGCTGCAAGCAGTATGGCCGTCGCGATCGCTGCCTTCCGCATACTCAGTCTCCCGCTCAGCCGCGCTGTTCGCCCGGATGGCTTCGATTACGGCACCAGCGCGGTGAGGATGCCATAGGTGTCGGGGCGCCTGTCCCGATAAAACTGCCAGGCACGCCGCCGTTGGTTGATCAAATCGAGATCGCAGTCAACGAGGAGGACTTCTTCATCGGTGCCGGCTTGGGCCAGCATTTCGCCCGTCGGGTCGAACGCAACGCTGTGACCGTAGTAGAAATAGTTGCCTTCCTGTCCGGTCCGATTGAGCCCGGCAACGAAATATTCGTTGAAGATGGCGTGCGCGCAGAGTTCTTTTTCCCACACTTTGCGGGAGAGAACTCTTGTCGGGCGTGGCGCTTGGAATGAGCACGATTTCCGCGCCATTGAGCGCCAGCGCGCGCGCGCCTTCCGGATAATGAC
The DNA here is from genome assembly GCA_963831165.1 of uncultured Alphaproteobacteria bacterium. Classification (GTDB taxonomy): domain Bacteria; phylum Pseudomonadota; class Alphaproteobacteria; order Rhizobiales; family Xanthobacteraceae; genus BOG-931. The sequence continues at coordinate 1,666,818 of CAWHPC010000017.1, read as the reverse complement.
GATCGTGGCAGATCAGAAGGCCGACCTTGCCGTACCGGGTGTCGAACACCGGGTAGCCGAGATTGCCGGGCTTAAAGTAGAGCTTCTCGTAAAAGATAGTATTCAGCGGAATGTGATTTTTGCGATAGACGCCGAGCAAACATCCGTCGGCATCGATAATCGCCGCCGAGTTGTAATAGACGCTGCGGCCGACGCGCTCATAGATCGGCGCCACGATCACGACTTCGAGTTCACGCGCCAGCTTCTGCATCGCTTCGGTGATCGGGCCCGGTATGGGCTCGGCCATATCGAAGTAACGGCTGTTCAGATCGGTAATAAAGAACAGTTCGTGAAACACTTCGGGAAGCAACAGGATTTGCGCCTGCTTATCAGCGGCTTCGCGGATCATCTGTTCGGCGCGAGCCATGTTTTGTTCGCGCGCTCCCGAACAATTCATCTGTAGGAGAGCTAGACGAACCGCCATTTCGCAATGCCTGCTACTACGCCGAATGCATAATATACAATTTAGCCGATCGGGTATACAAGAGCGTTGCGCTAGTGGGGAAATAAAGACTGCAAATTAAATTCTGCACTGCAGTCGAGAGCAGCGAGTCCGCAACGATGTCAATCATGACCAAGCCTGATACCCGGGACGGCGTTCGCAAAGCCGAGAGCAATGACGCGCCCATCATCCGCTCTGACCGCGTGCGGCGACAGATCGCAGATCAAATCATTTCCGGGGCGCTGCGGCCCGGCGAGGAACTGGACGAGAAAAAATTGGCCGAGGCGTTCAACGTCTCGCGCACGCCGGTGCGCGAAGCTCTCCGGCAGTTGGCCGCCGCTAATCTCGTAGAATGGCGTCCGCATCAGAGCGCCGTCGTTGCGAAAATTACGCCCTCAAAAATGGTTGAGATGTTCGAGGTCATGGCCGAGCTTGAGGGATTCTGCGGCCGCCTCGCCGCGCGCCGCATGACGCCCGCGGAGCACGCCGCTTTGAGTTCGATTCAAAAGGAATTCCGGCCGTACGTCGATGCCCGCGATCGGGAAGGCTATCACGAACTGAACAAATCATTCCACGAAGCAATCTACGCAGGTGCGCACAACGACTATCTCAAGGAACAAGCCAGCGCGCTCTACGGGCGGCTTGCGCCATACCGCGCCTATCAGTTGAAGCGGCCCGACGCACTGCGCCGCGCTTCCGGAGAGCATGAAGCGATTGTTGACGCGATCATTGCTGGTGACGGCGATGAGGCGCACCGGCTTCTGGTGGACCATGTAAGCCTGAGCAACGAACTTTTCTCCGACTTGGTAGCGGCGCTCAGCAGCGCCGAAACCGTTGCGACGCGTTAGTCGTCAAGCTGCAACAGCTGCCGGCGAAACGCGCTCGGGTAAATGACTGCGGCACAACATGTCACCGAAGTGACAGATGCACTGACTAAAGCGGCTCACCACCGTTTGCGGGGTTGCCACGCTTTCGAGAAGCAGATAAATTTGTTGAGTCGGAGACGTTAAAACGGGGGACACAGTAACCATGCGTCAGCTTTCCTGCCACAGCTTCCGCTCTCGCGCTACACTGTAGGCCTGCTGAGAGGGCAAACGGTTTTCTGACAGCCAAATGCTTTTGACACGCACGCTCGCGGCAGCGGCGCTTTGCCTCGCGTTGTTGTCCCCGGTGCAGGCAGGGCCAACGGGCCTCGTGGTCGCTTCCGTCTACTGGGAGGGCAACCGCGTCGCGACCGGGAGCAAATTCAACCCGCACGGCATGACTGTTGCTCATCGCAATCTGCCGTTCGGCACCCGCCTCGTGGTCAGCTACGGACGCAACTTCGTTGAGGTCGTCGTTAACGATCGCGGCCCCCATGTTCGCGGGCGCGAGATCGACCTCGCACTAGGTGCGGCTCAAGCGCTGCATTTCCCAGGCTTGGGTAGAGTCCGCGTCGCTTACTGGCCCCCGTTGCCGCGCCCGCGGCCCGAAAAGCCGTGATCTTGTTCCTGACTTGCCGAAACTAATCTGACGTCGGTCGGCGCGAATTTGGTGACCTGAAAGCTCCTGCCTGAGCACAGGCGCTCAAGTTAATTTCTCCATGCCTATTGTGCTTAGAGTTCGGCACCACATGTTTATACAAAGGCAAGCACTGCTTGTCCGAGAGCTGCCCGCAAATCGGCGACGTTCCGAAGTCTCCGTTCTCCTCAGGTGGCAGCGCAGGTGCCGTCGGCGGGCACAATAATTCTCTAACTCAGTACAGTTGCGTTCGGCGCAGGTGCTAATAGCACCTGCGGCCGCGCGCCTCCTTCGACATCCGACCCGCGAAAGCTGACGGCTCTCGAATGTTTTGAGCGCAGAGAACTGACACGGAAAGTGAGCGGTTTTGCTCAGATTCCGAACTGATAAAGGCGTCAGCTATTAATAATCGACACACCGTCCCGTGGCGTTTCGGTCTCTTAAATTCAAGCTGAACGGCAACCCATCCGGGTGTCCGTGACCTCGGCCTCGCTCCGAAACATCTCGGGCGAAAGGATACACCATGCAGGTACCTTCAACGCTTCAAGGAGAATCGCTGAAACGTCTGCTGCAAGGCGCAGCCGTCGGTGCCGTCGCAACCATTGCCGTTGGCTTTGGCTGGGGCGGTTGGTCGCTCGGTAGCACCGCCGACAGGATGGCGAAAGAGCGTTCCGATCTTGCGGTCGTAGCGGTACTGGCTCCCGCGTGCGCCGACAAATTCCGCGCTCTGCCTGACGCCGAGGCCAAGACCATCGCGCTGTCGAAGGCCGACTCGTGGAGACGTGGGGACGAGTTCCCCAAGGAGCTCGTAACTCTTCCGGGTGAAACGTACCCGAGTTCCGCCCTTGTGTACGCCTGCTCCACTTTGTTGCTTACACCGAAATCAGCTGCGCTCCAGTGAGAATAGGCGGCGAGGAACGTTATCGGGGGAGATCGTGACGACCAATGATCTCCCTAGCTACTTCATGCGAGCGGTATTTCTGTCGCTGGCCGCCGCAATCGTCGTGTTTGTCGGCATGTTGCTGTTAGTCGCTGCGCATCCCTAGAAAAGTCTTTCAAAGACCACGATTGCGAACTGCCGAACACGCCGAGCCCAGCGATGCCGGGCGGTCCCGCTGGAGTGCGGGCGGCATGGACTTCTGAGGGCCCGCTCTTTAGAGGTATCTATCGGCAGGGATTTCAGATATCGACGTGCTTCGTACTGCGGGTGCCATTGGCAGCCGAGGTATTCATATCCGTGCGCCACGGGCCCGAGCGCCTTGGCTATCGGGCCTATCAGCCGCTCGATCGAAGAGGAACGCCGCGTGCAGGTTCTCGTTCGTGACAACAATGTCGACCAAGCCCTCAAAGTGCTGAAGAAAAAGATGCAACGCGAGGGCGTCTTCCGCGAGATGAAGCTCCGCGGCCATTACGAAAAGCCCTCGGAGAGAAGAGTCCGGGAGAAGGCGGAAGCGATCCGCCGCGCCCGCAAGCTCGCCCGTAAAAAACTGCAGCGGGAGGGTCTGCTGCCGATGAAGCCTCGAGCGGTCCCTGGGGCCCCCGGACGAGACGGTGCCGCGCGCGTCACCCGCTTCTGATCACGGCACAACCATAATCGACATTCTCGCTGAAAATCTTGACCTGAGAGATTCAGTACCGTCGTCCCTAACATCTTGGGATTCATGGGAAGCAAGATGAAGATGACGCCGCGGAAGAAAGAGTTGCCGGGGAAGGAGGATCCTGAGATCGGGTCCGATAGCCTTTCTGAAGCAGCCGTCAAGGAGTTGATTGGCAGCGCCAAGAAGCGCGGCTACGTCACGTTTGATCAGATCAACGCTGTGCTGCCCGCGAACGAAGCCGATCCGGAGCGGATCAAGGATATTCTGTCGATTTTCGAAGAAATAGGCGTCGATTTGGTCGAGAGCAACCAGAGCAAGCCCGAAGAAAAGGTGACGACCAGCGAGGAGCCGGAGCAGGAAGTCGAGGGCGGGAATGAGCTGGTCGAAGTCCAGCAACGGCCGGTTCCGGCCAAGTCCGGGGCCAAGGAACTCGCCGAGCGCAGCGACGACCCGGTGCGCATGTATCTCCGAGAAATGGGCTCGGTGGAACTGCTTTCCCGCGAGGGCGAGATTGCCATCGCCAAGCGCATCGAGGCTGGCCGCGAGGCGATGATCGCCGGGCTCTGCGAAAGCCCGCTGACCTTCCAGGCCATCATCATCTGGCGGAACGAGCTCAACGAGGGCAAGGCCTTGCTGCGCGACATCATCGACCTCGATGCCACCTATGCCGGCACCGACGCCGCTGCAATGCCGGCGCCGGCGATTGGGCCTGATGGCCAGTTGATCGTCCGCATCGCCGTCCCGGACCTGGCCGGTTCGCCTCCGCAGATGCGGGCGCCGGCCACTGCGCCCGCCGCCCCCACTCCGTTCAAGCCGGCCGGCACAAGCGCCGCCGGCGCGGCAACAGCTGCCGCCGGGACGATCAGCGAGAGCAACTTCGATGATGACGATGATATGGAAAATTGGCTCTCGGTCGCCGCAATGGAGGCGGAGCTTAAGCCCAAGGTGATCGAGACTTTCGACACCATCGCCGACACCTACAAGCGCCTCCGCCGGTTGCAGGACCAGGATATCCAGTTCCAGCTCAAAAGGCAGTCGCTCTCGCCCGCGCAGGAGCGAAGCTATAAGAAGCTGAAGAACGAGATCATCGGCGAGGTGAAATCGCTACGGCTGAATCAGGCGCGGATCGATGCGCTGGTCGAGCAGCTCTACGACATCAACAAACGCCTCGTCAGTTGTGAGGGCCGCCTGATGCGGCTTGCCGAAAGCCATGGCGTCGTGCGCGAGGATTTCCTCAAGAACTATCTGGGTTCCGAGCTCGACCCGCTCTGGCTCAACCGCGTGTCGAAGCTTTCGGCCAAAAGCTGGAACAGCTTCGCCGCCAAGGACAAAGACCGGGTCAAGCAGCATTGCCGCGAGATACACGCGCTCGCGGGGGAAACCGGGCTCGAGATCGGCGAATTCCGCAAGATCGTGCAGATGGTGCAGAAGGGCGAGCGCGAGGGGCTTCAGGCCAAGAAGGAGATGGTGGAGGCGAACTTGCGTCTCGTCGTCTCGATCGCGAAGAAATACACCAACCGCGGCCTGCAGTTCCTCGACCTTATCCAGGAAGGCAACATCGGCCTGATGAAGGCGGTCGACAAGTTCGAGTACCGCCGCGGCTACAAGTTTGCGACCTACGCCACCTGGTGGATCCGTCAGGCGGTCAGCCGCTCGCTCGCAGATCAGTCGCGCACCATCCGGGTGCCCGTTCACATGATCGAGACCATCAACAAGATCGTACGCACTAGCCGGCAAATGCTCGGCGAGATCGGCCGCGAGCCGACAGCGGAGGAGCTCGCCAAGAAGCTCCACATGCCGCTCGAAAAGGTACGCAAGACCTTGAAGATCGCCAAGGAACCGCTGTCGCTCGAAACGCCGATCGGCGAGGAAGGGGACAGCCACCTGGGCGACTTGATCGAGGACAAGGACGCCATACTGCCGATCGACGCCGCGATCCAGTCGGACCTGCGTGAGACTACGACGCACATGCTGGCTTCGCTGACGCCACGCGAGGAGCGCATTATCCGCATGCGCTTTGGCCTCGGCATGAACAGCGATCACACACTCGAGGAAGTTGGCCAACAGTTCTCGGTGACGCGTGAGCGAATTCGGCAGATCGAGGCCAAGGCACTGCGGAAGCTCAAGCACCCGAGCCGATCAAGCGCACTCCGGAGCTTTCTTAGTGGTTGAAGTGCCCGGCCGGGTCCTCCAGGACGCGATCAGCGGCGATAGGTTCACGTCGTCTTGGAAAGACTGTCAAGGCGTGACCTAGCTTGACAATTCAATCCCCCGGCTCAAGAATTTTGTCGCAACGTTTCTGACGCGGAGGTCTCAACGACTCCACCGGGTCAAGTGGCCGCGATGATTGTTGCGGAGCGCGTTCGGGGCGCAGCATAGCGGCAAACATACGGGCGTTTCGCCGGGCGCGACCTTCCGGAGTCGCATCAGTGAGGCATGACTCCAACTCGGTCGCCCCGGCGAAGATCGGGCGGCGAACTGATGGGCATTCACACGGGTTCACGGAGGTTTATTTGGAGTGCGCCGTGATTTTCGCTGCGAAGTTAGTCGATTTTTGCGCACGTCGGATGGGCGCGGTGCCGGACCACAATTTCACATTAGCCAGACCGTTTACGTGCCGGGAGGCGCATACGTCGTCACCAAAGCATTGCCGATCCATGACGGGGGTATGAGTACCGGGTAAAGTATCAATGAGCCGGTCGAACGCGTCGGATGCGAACGTCAATTGCGAAACGTTTGCCGGGGTGGGATTTCAGAAAAATGACGGCCGCAAAGGACTACCAGCGATACGCAACGCGATGCCTTCAAGAAGCGCGCGTGACTGCCGATTCCAAGCTTAGGGGGTTTCTGGTCGAAATGGCCCAAGCTTGGGAGAGGCTTGCTACCGAGCGCGCGACGAACGCCAAAGGCGGCCAAGCCCGCTCTACTTCAGAGCCCGACCGTGGCGACTGAGCGGTGCCTCCCGGGCTGAGCCACCCCTAGCGCTGAAAACCCGTGAAAGCCGCAGGCGTTGAAAATCACACCAATAGTTTGTGCTATCGCGCCAAAGAGTAGTTGAGATCTCTTTCGGGCCGTAATTGACCCGCTTCTTCGGCGATGCCAATGTTCACATCGACCGTGCGCTAAACTCTGCAAGTTGCTGCAGGGCGAGTGCTGGTTCGTGTTGCCGGGTGACAAGGAGGGTGCGTGAGTCGGGGGTTCGTCGCCCTGCCGAAGGCGGAAATCCATGTTCACCTCGAAGGATGCTTTGAGGTCGAGGATATAGTTTCACTCGCATCTGAGGCTCACTCTGTGCTGCCGAGGCCGCGTGATCGGTTGCTATCCTTCGAGGGTGGGTTAAAGGAGTTTCTGGAATTCTTGGACTGGGTTTGCGGGCTCGTGCGCACCCGTGAGCATTTGGAGAACATAGCTCGGCGTTTCAGTCATCGCCTGGCGGTGAGCGGCACGCGATATGCCGATGTCATCATCAATCCCACCCATTGGCATGATTGGTCGAAGCGCATTCCGGAACTGATCGATGCGCTCGATGGCGGCTTCACCGCCGCCGAACAAGATGGGCTGCCGCAAGTCGGGCTCTGCATAAGCCTGCTGCGCACACAAACGGTCGACGAGGCCGCCGAACTCGTGGAGCTATTGGTCGCGCTTCGGCATCCCAGGGTCGTAGCTTTATCCATCGACGGCAACGAGGCAGCAGCCGGGCGGACCGGCCCGCGCTTTGCAGATGCGTTTCGCCGCGCCGGAGCTGCCGGTCTGAAGCGCACGGTTCATGCTGGGGAATCGAGCGGCCCAGAAGGCGTGCGGGACGCCGTAGAGCTCTTAGGAGCCGACCGTATCGACCACGGCGTGCGTGCCATCGAAGACCCGAGTGTTGTCGAGCTGTTAGCCCAGCGATGCATTCCACTCGGCATCTGCCCGAGCTCCAACCTCACGCTTGGCCTTTATTCGTCACTCGCGGAGCATCCGATCGACCGATTGCGGCGCGCTGGCGTGCCGGTATCAATCAACACCGACGATCCGGCGCTCCTCGAGGTCACACTCGAGGAAGAGTATGCGGCGTGTGCGGCCGCGTTTAGTTGGTCAGACGATGATGTGCGGGGCATCGCCCGCACCTCCATAGCGGCAAGTTTCGCTTCGGATGCCGTCAAGCGCGATCTGCTGGCGGAGCTGAAGTCATGGTGAAGTGGTGGACCCTGACAATCGGCATTATCGGTATTACCTCTGCAACCGCTGTCGCGGCGGCGTCATCGGTCGATATCATCACGACAGCCAGGTCCTGGGGATCGCAATTCGTTTTGATCGGAACCAAGACGGAGCCGACCTATATCGAGCACATCAGGCTCGAACGCGACGGCAACCTGTTCGTGCTGCAAGGTGGTGCACCAGCAGGCATGCTGCCGAGCCGCGAGAGCGTCACCATCCAGTCGGACGGCTCGCTACGCCACATCGACTGCCCGCCGGCAATGCAATGCGATCGGACCGAGCCGCCAAGTGGATTTCTCGCCTCGGCGGTAATCGTGGCTGCGATCCGCCGTGGGCGATTGTCTGGGTTCTTTCCAGTCTTTTCGTACGGATCGTTCCGGCTGGTTTGCGTCGCAGCTGACCGCTTGGGTGTACACGATGCCATACTCGATCCGTGCGTCGAAATTCGTAGCGGCGCTATGGTGGCGCAGCGACATCGCCTGTCCCAACAATTCGACGGACCAAGTCTCGACCCATGGTCAATCAGCCTATCGAGTCAAACATCGCGTTCATTTTCGTCAAGGTAACCATCAGAAAGGCGCTGCCATGTTAAACTTCTCGCGTTTGCGTTTCGTATCCGGTCTCACGCTCGCTGTCTTGCTTGGCTTTTCCGGCGGCGGCGCCGTGGCGGCCGAGAAACTCAAAGTCGCCATTCTCGTCCCCGGGCTGGCGAATGACGGCTCGTTCAACCAAGTCGCACTCGAAGGCGTGAAAAAACTAGCCGCCGAGGGATTGATTACGTTTGAAATCCGTGAAAAGCAAAGGGACCCCGCAAGCTCCGAGCCGGTGGTTCGTCAATATGCCCAACGCGGCTATGATCTCATCATCGGTCACGGCATCGAGCTTTCAGAACCGATCCTCACAGTCGCCAAGGATTTTCCGAAAGTGCACTTCGCCGCGTCGGGCGGTCCCGATCTCGCCGGCAAGCTCACAGCCAACACCGACGGCTGGACTTATGACTTTGCCCAGCAAGGCTATCTTTCCGGATGGGTTGCCGGCAAAACCGGCGTTGCCAAAGTAGGTGCGGTCGGCGGCCCGCAGCTTCCCTTTATTCTGGCCTCTCACAAGGGGTTCAAAGCTGGGCTGCAGGAAACCGATCCGTCCGCGACCGTCGTAGAAGTCTTCACTGGCTCTTTTGACGATGTCCAGAAGGCAGCCGAAGCGACCAAGGGGTTGATCGGCCAGGGCGCTCAATTGGTGTGGACATCCGGCGATGGAATCGGCAACGGCGTTGCGGCGGCCGCCGAGCAAGCCAATATCCACACGCTCGGTGTTACCGGCAGCGCCGGAGGTCTAGCGAAGAAGGTGAATATCGTCAGCGTCGAGCTCGATATGTATCCGACCTTCAAGGCCTATGTAGACGCCGTCAAAGATGGCAGCTTCGGCAAGAAGTTCTTTGTTTCGGGGTTGGCCAATCACGGACTCATTCTGACGCCCGTGAATCACATTGATAAGCGCGTGCCTGCGGACCTGCAAAAGCAGGTGGACGCGCTGGTCGGACAGCTCAAGAGCGGCGCGAAGACTTTGCCGGACTTTTACGGTCCGGCGAAATAGCGACGGAAGTTGGCGTGATCGGGCTTTCGGCAAGCGGACTTACCAAGTCCTTCCGGACGGTAAAGGCGCTTGCCGATGCCGATTTCACTCTGCGTCCTGGTGAAGTCCACGCCATAGTAGGCGAGAACGGCGCAGGCAAATCGACGCTGGCCAAAATTCTGGCAGGCGTGCAAATGCCCGATGCCGGCGAAATCCTGATCGACGAGCGCCGCGTCGTACTTCGTCGGCGCCAGGACGCCATCGACGCGGGTATAGGATTTCTGCCGCAGAGCCTGTCGCTGATTGGAGCGTTGAGCCTGGTCGAGAACGATCTGCTTGCCGCCAAAGCTTTGCGAGCCGATGTGCGTGGCGCGCGCGCCAAGCTCAAGGCGGCGGCAAAACGCACGGGGATCATCGTCCCTCTCGATGTTCCAACCGGGCGGTTGAGTGTGGTCGAGCGCCAAATGGGGGAATTGCTTGTCGCCTTGGCACAGGATGCCCGCTTTCTGCTTTTGGACGAGCCGACCTCGCTGCTGGGACCGCGCGAAATAGCATCGCTGGTGCGCTGTTTGAGGGAATTGGCGGCAAGCGGCGTCGGCATCGGCCTAGTGACTCACCGGATCGGCGAGGTGCTCGGCTGTGCCGACATGGTCACGGTGTTGCGCGGCGGCCGCGTGGTTCATCTCGGGCGGGCGCGGGAACTCGACGCTGAGTCGCTGGCGCACCTGATGATCGGGGAGCGTTCGCTGGCGGTGCGTCGGTCTCACCAGCGCCGCAGCAATGCGGCGCGACTCGTTGCCACGGGAATTTCATTCGCTATCGAAGACACCGTGATTCTCGATGACGTTACGGTAGCGGTCCAGGGTGGGGAGATTTTAGGCGTCGCCGGCGTTGCCGGCGCAGCGCAACCGGTCCTCGCATCCGTTCTGTCCGGGACTTTGCGCCCGACGCGCGGACGCGTTGTCCTCGACGGTGTCGACATCGCCGGCGCGGCACAGCGGGCAGCGCGGCTCAAGCTCGCTTATATTCCTGACGAACGTTCGGCCGGGGTGGTGCCAGAACTTAGTGTGGCGACCAACGCGAGTTTGTTGCGGCTTCCGGAGCGCGCGTTCCAGCGGGCGGGCCTGCGGCTTCGGCGCCGCGAACTCCGCCACGGCGCTGAAGTCTGCCGCCGCTTCTCGGTGCGGCCGCCGGTGCCGGGCTTGCGCGCCAGTAGCTTGTCCGGCGGCAACCAGCAGAAACTGCTGCTCGGCCGCGAGCTCGAGCGTGATCCTGTTGTGATCGTCGCCCACAGTCCAACCCAGGGGCTCGATCTTGCGGCGACCGCGGCGGTCCGTAATACGTTGATCGAGGCGGCCGTGCGCGGCGCCGCGATTGTCATCATCTCGGCCGATCTTGACGAGCTGGTCGCGATTGCCGATCGCATCCTCGTGCTGAGTGCCGGCAAGATCGTAGACGAGTTAAACCTCCAAACCGAACCGTTCGACGCGGCCCGGATCGGCAAAGCCATGGCGGTTGGGCAACACTCGGATTACGCTGCGTGAAGCCGGTCATGTCACAATCATCTTCCCAGCATGCCGCCTTTATCGGCGCCGAGTTGGCGCCGAGCGTCGCCGAATTGATGCATTTACGCGAGGTTGCTGCGGGACGCGCCGAGCCGGATTTAATTATTCACGGCGGCAAGGTCCTGGCTTTGCACACCGGGGAAATTCTCGAACGCGACGTCGTTATCGCCGGACGCCATATCGCGGCAGTGACGCCGCCAGGGCGATTCGCGGCAAAAAAGACGCTCAATGCCAAGGGCCAGTTCGTTGCTCCGAATTTCATCGACGTGCACATCCATGTCGAATACACGATGCTCACGCCGGGAGAGCTTGCCCGACTGACCGTTCCCCGCGGCACTACTGCTTTGCTCGCCGACGCGAATTGCATTGCCAACGTACTGGGCGCAGAGGGTCTCGACATAGTTGGCTGGACGAGTACGCCGCTTCGCATTTTCAGACAGGTTTCGCACCGCGTTCCGCGGACGCCTGCGCTCGAATTGGGCGGCGCAAAGGTGGATGACGCCGAGATCGAGGCGCGCGTGCAATGGTCGAGTGCCGTCACGCTTGGCGAATCCAATCCCTTCGACCTTGATGAATGGTCGGCGCGCAAGCAAGTCGCGGCAATCCGGTCGGGCAAGCGCATCACCGGCCACACGGCGCGGCTGCGCGACGAACCGCTGTGGAGCTATCTGGCCGGCGGCGTCAGCGACGATCACAACGCTGCGACGACCGATGAAGTATTGGAGCGGGTGCGCCTGGGCGCCGCGATCACGGTGATGGCCGGCAGCATGAACGACAATACCGCTTCGGTCTTTGCCGACATTCCGGCACTGGGCGACGGCGTCTATCACATCTGTTTCTGCGCCGACGACAAGCATGTCGAAGATCTCCACGATCAGGGTCATATCGACCACCACGTCCGCGAAGCCATTCGCGCCGGGGTCGACCCGGTATTGGCGTGGCGTATGGCGACATTGACGGCAGCACTCTACTATCGGCTCGACCATTTGATCGGATCGATCACGCCGAGCCGGCTGGCGGATCTTCAGCTCGTTCCCGACCTCGCTGAGGCGCGTCCAAGCGCGGTGCTCGTTAATGGCGCCGTAGTTGCCGAAAACGGCAGGCCGTTGTTCGAGAATACCGATCAGATGCCGGCGGTGACGCGCAATACGATTCATCTGCATCCCGGTCTTTCAGCGCAATCTTTTGTCGTCAAGGCGCCGGGGCCGACTGCCTGGGTGCAGGCTATGGAAATGTACGACGGCTACTTCAAGCGTGCGTTTCACGCCGAGCTCACGGTGAATGATGGAGCGTTGCGCTGCGATACCGACCGCGACGTTCTGAAAGTCGCGATCGTCGACCGGCATCACGCAACCGAGACGATCGGCATTGGATTCGTGCGCGGTTTCGGTCTGAAAAAGGGTGCGCTTGCCGCCACCACCAATTGCGAAAATCAAAACCTGGTCATGGTAGGCGTGACCGATCGCGACCTGGCGGACGCGGCTCGCGCTGTGAGCGAGATTGGCGGCGGCTACGCCGCGGTCGCCGACGGCAAAGTGCTCGCCACCGTGCCGCTGCCGATCGCCGGCATTATGAGCGACCAGCCGTGGGAGAGGGTGCGCGAGCAGTCGATCGCGGCCAACAAAGCTGCTGCCGGGCTCGGCTGCACGATCCATTCGCCATTCATGATTATGGCCTTCATCGGACTGGCCGGAGTTCCAGACTTGGGTTTGACCGAGAAGGGCCTCATCGAAACGGCCTCGCAGTCATTCACGCCGGTCCTTCTCGGGATGCGCGCCGGTTTAGTCTGCTGCCGTTGCCCCGACCACATGCACGATGTGCACCGGTTGATGGACCCCAGCAGCTTTCGTGCAGCTTTGATCGAGAATTGAGATTGCTCGATGACAGCGCCTGACGTTGCGACACCGCAACCATTGCTGCGCAAGGCCTTTCCGCCGAACGGGTTGTCAGCGCGTGAAAACGAGGCGCTGATTGTCCTCGATCGGTTCATTGAAGCCGAAATCGCGCCGACTGCTGCCGCGCACGACGAGAGGGGACGCTATCCAACGAGCGCTGTCACCGCGCTCAAGAAGTCAGGCGTCCTCAAGACTTCCGTTCCTGTTGCGTATGGCGGACCGGGTTTCTCCTCGCGGTTTTCGCTTGAGGTGCAAGTCCGGCTTGGCATTGCCGATTCTGCCGTGGCGCAGATTTTCAAGATTCACGACGAATTGACCCGGGAAATCTTCGTCTACTCGCCGCCGCAGGCGCGGCCTGTGTTGGCGAAGAAGCTGCTCGCCGATAACGCGATCCTAGGACTCGCGGTCGCCGAATCCGGCCGCAAGGTCGACGATCCATGGACGACGGTGGCGCTCCCTCAGCCCGATGGCGGGTTTTTGATCGAGGGCCAGAAGATCTACACCACCGGCGCGGCGGAAGCCGACTACATCGTGCTGTGGGCGTTCAATCCGCAAGCCGAGGGCGTTGCGGCCAATCCGTTGCTGGGCGTTCAAGCCAATCTAGTACCGGCGAATACGGCCGGCGTCACCATTCATCGCGATTGGGATGCGCTCGGCCAGCGCGCGACCGATTTAGGCACGATCACCTTCAAGGCCGTCAAGACCAAGCCGGATTGGAACATCAGTGTCGCCGGTCAGGCGCCTTTGCCGCATGCCTCGTTGCGCTATCAGGCTGGCTTCGCCGCCGTGCTGGTCGGGCTGGGTATTGGCGCGCTGCGCGCGGCCGTTCCGTTCATTGCCGGCAAAAGCCGGCCGTGGCCGTCGGCCGGTGTGGACAACGCTGCTGATGATCCATTCGTGCGCCGGCTTGCGGGTGAACTGACAGCCGACCTCGCCGCAGCTTATGCCCTGACTCTTGCCACCGGCGACCTATTGGACGCCCACGAACGCGGCGAGATCGACCGCACCGCGCTTGCTGCTCCGATTTATGGCGCAAAGGCGGTGGCGTCGCGAGCCAGTGTCCGAGCGACTTCCGAGATTTTCGCGCTGATGGGCACGCGATCGACCGCACGTGGCGCCGGGTTCGATCGATTCTGGCGGAACGCGCGCACCATTTCCTTGCATGACCCCGTCGACTGGAAGCACTCGGAGCTCGGCCAACACGTCTTGACGGGATGGGATCCGCCGCCGGGCATTTATCAGTGAAGCACATTTCGCGATTGGGTTTTGCTTGGTACGGAAGAGAAAACACCGGACTGGTGCTGGTCCTGCTTTTTCTCGTGATTTCGGTCGTGCTGCTGATCGTGATCGCGGATGCCAACCCTTCGCGTGCCCTGCAAGGTTTGTTTGTGGGTGCCTTTGGCGACCGTTATGCCGTTGCCGAAACCCTGGTCCAATCTGTTCCGATCGCCATTGTCGCACTTGGTGTTGCGCCGGCATTACGTGCCGGCATTTTCCCGGTGGGCTCGGAGGGGCAACTTGCGATCGGTGCCGTAACCGCAACGGCGATGGTCTTTGCGTTGCGTGGAACGTCCGCGAGTTTGGCACTTCCGGCGGGTTGTATCGCGGGCATTGTCGGCGGCATGGCCTGGGCATTCCTGCCAGCGATTCTTCGTGCCCGGTTGCACGTCAACGAAATCCTCTCGACGTTGCTGATGAACTACCTGGCGGCCAATCTGGTTTTATGGCTGCTGCGGACTGGGCTCAGCACAGCGGAGCAAGTGGCGACGCCGCGTAGCGATCGGCTGCCCGTTGAGGCCCTAATTCCGAAGCTGGTTGATGGGACCCGCCTGCACTGGGGTGCACTTGCGGTCATATTGTGCGCCTGTGCTCTCGCCTATTGGATCCGCTCCGTGCAGGGACTTGGATACGATGTCTTTGCCACGCATCGTGATCTCGCTGCGCGCCTGGGCATTCGCGAAGACGCAGCCGTTATGAGTACGATGTTGGTGAGCGGCGCGGCGGCGGGTCTGGCCGGATGGCTTCAGGTCGCAGGGTTGCAGGGCACGCTTTACCCTAGCGTCGCAGGCGGGTTGGGGTTCACGGGAGTACTCGTTGCATTACTGGGCGGGCTCCGTCCGCTTGGAATATTGGTCGCCTCTCTGGTCATGGCTTTGCTCGTCACCGGCAGCGACGGCCTCCAGACCGATACGGGAGTGCCGGCGTCCATCGCTGTCGTGGCGCAAGCGCTTCTTCTTCTCGGGGCTGGTCTGGTGTTCGCCGCCCGTCAGAGAAGAGCGCGGCAGTCGGTGCCCGACCGGGACATCGTACCCGTTGGGGATGCGCGATGAACGGGGCGGAACTGGGTTTTTGGACGATCTTGCTCGCCGGCGCGGTGAGGTTGGCGACGCCGATTGTTCTCGCCGCGCTTGGTGAGACGCTCGTGGAGCGCAGCGGCATGGTCAATCTTGGCGTTGAAGGGATGATGGCGCTCGGCGCGTTGATGGGTGTGCTGGGCGCAAGTGAAGCTGGTTGGGCCGCTGGTCTGGCCCTTGGCGCCGGGGCAGGAGGGTTCCTTGGCCTGATCATGGGATTTGCAGTGTTGAAGGGCGGTGTGAATCAGATCGTCGCCGGTATCGCGATTGCACTGCTCGGCGTCGGCCTTGCCGATTATTTCTTCCAGCTTTGGCAGCCGTCGGGACGATCAGCCGTGGTTGTGCCGCTCGTACCCACCCTTCGGCTGCCCTTTCTCGATCGGTTGCCGTTGCTCGGCGAGGTTTTGTTTGCGCAGAGCCCGCTGACTTATTTCGCCATCGCCGCAGTTGCGGTCGCAACGTGGGCACTGAAGCAAACGGTACCGGGATTAAGGATACGTGCCGTCGGGGACGATCCCGAAGCTGCGAACTTGCGCGGCATCGATGTGGTGTCTGTACGGATCGCTACATTGGTGCTCGGAGGAGCGTTGGCTGGCTTCGGCGGCGCGACCATAACGGTCGGCTACCTCGGTTCCTTCACCGACGACGTGACCAGCGGACGCGGTTATGTGGCGATCGCAGTCGTCATCATCGGCCGCTGGTCGCCGGTCGGTGCGATGCTGGGTGCGCTCCTTTTCGCGCTGTTTGACAGCCTTGCGCTTCTTGCCCAGAGCCGTACCGCGGGACTACCTGTTGAGTTTTACAGCTCGCTTCCATACGCGATGACCTTACTGGCTCTCGTTCTCACCGCAAGGGCGCGACACGCCCCTCGCGCATTGGGACGGGACTTTGAAATTTAACTTCCGAGAAAGGGGAGTCATCCGAAGTCATCGGCACTCGGTTGTCGTTGGCAACCCGGTTATTGAATTCCCAAGCGTGGCCCCGATGCGCAACGAAAAGTCGGCAAGCGCATTGGCGTAATCAAAGGGTGGGCCGTGTGCGGCGCGCCGTTCGTCAATGCGCGTTCAATCCTTAAGTTGACAGCCGCCCCACTGCTCAGATCGCGATTTCCCGGCCGATCTCGACGACCGCGTCGCGTGGAAGCTTGAAGTAATCGCTGACATGGGTGGAATTGCGCTGCATCGCTGCGAACAAGACCTCCACCCACCGCGGCAGCCCCTTGTGGTCATCGCTCGGAACGACAGTCTCAAGTCCGACGTAATAGGTCACATCCGACAGGTCGATGCCGCAGCCGCCTGCGTGCGCCGTCTGGAGCAGTGCCGGAATGTTGGGCCGCTCCATGAAGCCGTATCGGGCCGCGGCTCGCCAAAAGCGGGGCGCGATCTCTTCGAAATGCAGGCGCGTGGCGTCCTCGATCCACGGCACAGCCTCAGTCAGCACGGTGAGGACGAAGACACGTTCGTGGAGCGCACGGTTGTGCTTCAAGTGCCACACCATGACCGGCGGCGCATCGCGCTCAGTCCGAGTGAGAAACACGGCGGTACCCGGCACGCGCGGAATCCCGCCCTCAGCGATCCGCGCCATGAAGCTCGCGATCGGCACCACGGTCTCTTGAAGCCGGGCCGAGACCGCTTGCGCGCCTGCATGCCAGATCAGCATCACGCCGTAGACCGCGGCGGCGAGCAATAACGGCACATATCCGCCGTCGGCGACCTTGGCGAGGTTTGCCGCAAGGAAGGCCGCATCAACGATGAAGAACGCGCCGGCGACGGTCGCAGCCGCAGGCAGGGTCCAGCGCCAAATCTCCCGCATCGCGATGAAGAGAAGCGCTGAAGTCATCAGCATCGTGGCCGAGACCGCGATGCCGTAAGCCGCCGCCAAGTTGTCTGACTTGCCGAAGCCGATCGTCAGACCGAGTGTCACGATCATCAACAGCCAATTGACGGCGCCCACATAGATCTGACCGTATCCTTGTTCGGACGTTTGCATGATCTGCAGTCGCGGCAGCCATCCGAGCTGGATGGCCTGCCGCGTCATCGAGAAGGCGCCAGTGATGATGGACTGGCTGGCGATGATCGTGGCGATCGTCGCCAGCAGCACTAGCGGCACGAGCATGAACGGCGGACACAGCCGATAGAAGATGTTGTCCGCGGTAGGAGCACCTTCGAGAACGAGCGCCGCCTGACCGGCGTAATTGAGAATGAGGCTCGGAAAGACGAGGGCCGACCAGGCTAGGCGAATTGGCCTGGCGCCGAAATGGCCCATGTCGGCATACAGCGCCTCGGCGCCGGTCACGCACAAGAACACGCCGCCAAGTACCAGAAAGCCTGTTAGTCCGCCGGTGTGCAGATAGGCGAAGCCGGCGCGCGGATCGATCGCGAACAGCACCGTGGGATGCTGCACGATCCCCCAAAGCCCGAGCACGGCCATGACAAGGAACCACAGCGCCATGATCGGACCGAAGGCCCGGCCGATCCGGCTCGTCCCCAGCGGTTGGATGGCGAACAGCGCAACCAGGATCACGACGGCAATCGGCAAAATGTACGGTTGGAAAGTCGACGTGACGATGTTGAGGCCTTCGAGCGCCGAAAGCACCGAAATCGCCGGCGTGATGGCTCCGTCGCCATAGATCAGAGCAGCCCCGAACAGTCCTACAGCCACAATGGCGGGACGGTGCTGGCGCTTCACGCCGAGAAGCGACATAAGCGCTAGAATTCCGCCCTCGCCATCATTGTCGACCCGCATCGCGAACGATACGTATTTGATCGAAGTCACGATGATGAGCGTCCAGATCACCAGCGATAGCGCTCCGAGGGTGGCGATCGGATCGGGGTTGGGGCCGGTGAGGCCGAGAACCGTCTTAAGCGTATAGAGCGGGCTCGTGCCGATGTCGCCGAACACGACGCCCAATGCGGAAAGGCTCAGCGCTGGGAGGCTCGAGGTGATTGTCCTCCCGCTTCGGTTCACCAGCGCGACCTTCTGCAAGCACAACTCCAAGATTGATTGAGCAAAGCTTGATTGAGCCAACTCAATCCGGATCGGGGCGGCAACATCCCCAGGCTTCGATATGGATAGCATTCAAGAACGCGATGTGACACGTCCGCTTCACTCACGGACGCGCTCACGCGATTCCAGCCCAACGCCCAAGATTCCGAACGTTGACCGCGCGCCGGTATCTCAATGGGGATACGGCGCACAACCGACAGCGCGCCGAAGGATTTGCTGACATCCACGCAACTCAGCACGGCCGGGTTCCCTGAGGCGTGGTCAATCGGTTCGCGATGTTTAATAACAGCACGAACAACCCACGCTCACTTGCGAAGAAAACTCTTGCTAGTTGGGGGCCACCTCACGTGAGGCGGCCTCGATCTCAATAACTGGATGATTTGGATGGCGTCTCGTAGACGATTTCAGTGACTAGATTTTTCTCGCATTGGTGAGCCAGCAGCAGCCAAGACTGCGCTATGGCGATGAGCTGTGCCCTATGGTGGGGATTTATCGTGCTCTCTGCGATGGAGAGGCATTCCGCCGCGTGACGGCGGTAATCATCCGGCGACACATACACCCCCGAGCTACGTCATTTGACATAAATGCCGGGATTGCCGTTTCGGTTCCTCTCGCGTGCACAAAAGAAAAACCCCGACCTCGGCAAGGTCGGGGCTTCACTCACGTCACCGTCGCCAACAATGGCCGCGCGAGGGGCTGGGGGAAAAGGGGACCGCGACCACCGTCTGCAACGACAATAATCCCAAATCCCATAATTCGTTCCCTGTGGAACTGGGCCATTGCTCAAGTGAGGATCGGATCCTGGAGGCGCGCTAGAGTCACTGATCGCTGTCTTGACTCTGGTCTAATTGCTTCAGAAGGGCGGTAATTTCTGGCGGCATTCCCTCCGCGGGTTCGTAGCGGGCACGGAACTCAAGCGCGACTGTTGTGAGCATCGCCTCTTGCATCTTCACGGCAAGCCTCTTCAGAGCTTTTGACTCAGGACCTGACATGCCAGCCTCCCGGACTAGCGCCAAGTTGGTCATTGGTTAAGACGGAGGGATGTCGCAGAGTTCCGACAAATTAGGACAATGTAAAAATCAAATTAAGACAATCGGCTCGGAACTAGGACAGCACCGGACGCCGGAAATACCACAGCGATCATTCCTCCTGCCGCGATTGGCTATGTGGGTCCGACTTAAGCGCCCCTGAGCATTTGGGCCATAATTGTAGAACCGGCGTTTGTCGGATTTTGCATAAATGTGTGCCTTTCCAGGAAACCAATTTATAGGCTTTGAATTGTTGTAAGGACGGAGTCGCCAGTCCCCCAAAGCCCCGCACGGCTCCGTCTGTTGCGTAATCGAGTAAGGCCCCGGCGCTGCCACGGTCGGGGCCTATTCTCTTATGCACGACAGAGGGTGCTGTCCTAATTCCGAGCCTTCGGGGCTCTTTCTTCTGCGGCCGCGGTTTTGATTTCGACGGCTTCGAGAACTTTGGAAGGACGGTATTATGCTGCAATCGCCTCGCGATCCTCCCACGCAACCGCTCACGTTCGGGCCGTGCCCCAAGTGCGAGCAGCCGTTGCGGCTAAGCCTGATTGAGCCGATTTCGCCAAGTCACGATCAACGAATGTATGAGTGCGTCTCGTGCGGGCACTCCGAAAGTAGGACGGTGAAGTACCGTTAAACCCTGCAAGGCTGTTGCGGCTTCACTGCCGCCGACATTCAACGTCTTCCAGAAACAGCACCATGTGCAGCGCGATAACTCGCAATCAGTGACCGCGAATGCGCCGCCGGATGGTCGAAGCTACCCGGTACCAGAACGGCGGCCTGCGATCCGCTTCGAGGGCCGCAATCCGCTGGCTCCTTTCTTCGAGGGTCCGCTCGACGGCCAATAAACGGGCGCTGCGCTCCTCCATAGTCTTCTCAAGAGCCGAGAGGCGCTTGGACCGCTCCTCTAGGCTCTTCTCAAGCGCCAAGAGGCGCCGCGCCGCAACATCCTGTTCCACCTGACGGCTCCTATCGTTCAGCGTCGGTGTGAGAAGCGCTCGCCACGCTGCGGATTTTGTGGAGGTCTGGCCATGCGTTTCCGTCAGTGGTTATTGGCCATTCGTTGGACATCAGCTCGA
Organism: uncultured Alphaproteobacteria bacterium; assembly: GCA_963831165.1. Taxonomy (GTDB): domain Bacteria; phylum Pseudomonadota; class Alphaproteobacteria; order Rhizobiales; family Xanthobacteraceae; genus BOG-931. The sequence goes on along the minus strand of CAWHPC010000017.1, from coordinate 1,646,540 downwards.
GCACTTTTACTACCTCATTGAAGTCGCTGGCGCGCCCTACGGGAATCGAACCCGTGTTTCCGCCGTGAAAGGGCGGCGTCCTGGACCGCTAGACGAAGGGCGCGACCCGCGCGCAAAAAGCGCGAGGGGAAGGGCGCGACATATAAAGAGGATTGCCGGCAGCGGCAAGCAATCCGCCAAGCCGGCCGGCGGTCACCAGTGCCCGGTATTAGGCATCGATACCCACGGCTCCTTGGGCGGCAGCGCTGAGCCTTTTTGCAGCAACTCAATCGATTGCTTGTCGGGTGAGCGCACGAACGCCATCATGCCGTCTCGCGGCGGCCGGTTGATCGTGACCCCGGCCTTCATTAGCCGCTCGCAGAGGGCATAGATGTCGTCGACCTCGTAGGCGAGATGGCCGAAATAGCGTGCGTCGCCGTAATCCTCGCCGCTGTCCCAGTTATAGGTAAGCTCGACCAGCGGCGCCGCCCGGCTCTCGGGCCCCTTGGCGACCATGTCGCCGTCGCCGGGCGCCGCGAGAAATACCAGCGTGTATTTGTTCTGTTCGTCGACCCGCCGGCGGGTCTCCTTCAGCCCGAGCTTATTGCAATAGAAGTCGAGCGCCGCGTCGAGATTGCGCACGCGCAGCATTGTGTGCAGATAGCGCATAATGACTCCATGGGCTGGTTTTCGACTGCCATTCGCCGGTAAGGCTTTAGTTATGTAGGATAATGCGATGCAGCTAGGAAGGATGTCCGCGCCCGATCTCGATGGCGTCATGGCAAGCCTGCAGGAGGCGATCGGGGAAGCCAACGTCATCCTGCCCTTCACCGGCGCGGGGATCTCGACCGAGTGCGGCATTCCGGATTTTCGGTCGCCGGGCGGGGTATGGATCAAGAACCGGCCGATCATGTTCGACGAATTCCTTGCCAGCCAGGAGACTCGCAACGAGGCCTGGCGGCGCCGCTTCGCCATGGGCGATGAGTTCGGTCACGCCAAGCCGGGGCGAGGTCATCGCGCGCTCGCCAGCCTTTATCGGCTCGGCAAGGTCCCGGCGGTGATTACGCAGAATATCGACAACCTGCACCAAGACTTCTGGCATTGCACCCGAACATGTCGTCGAGTTGCACGGCAATACGACCTACGCTTTGTGCCTCGATTGTGAGCAGCACTACGAATTATCATGGGTGCGGCAGCGGATGGATGCCGGCAACGGCTGTGCACCCGATTGTCCGGCCTGCGGCGGTTACATCAAGACCGCGACCATATCCTTCGGGCAGGCGATGCCCGATTCCGCAATGCGGCGTGCCGAGGAGCTGACGCTTTCATGCGACCTGTTTCTGGCAATCGGATCTTCTCTCGTGGTATGGCCTGCGGCCGGATTTCCGTTGATGGCCAAACGCAATGGCGCCCGGCTGATCATCATCAACCGTGACCCAACCGACTTCGACGACATCGCCGATCTTGTGGTGCAGCATGACATCGGAACGGTGCTCGAGCCGTTCGTCGATCTTGCGTCATCCACCGATGTTCACAGGCTGTGAGCTTTTACGCTTTCGTTGCATTTTTTGCTTTTACCTTTGATGGCTGGTGTTATCTTCGATTCAAGAGATTCGTGCAGCGCCCGCGCGGGGCGTCACCACAAGAGCGGCGGCGGCCTCGGCGTCATGGCGTCGGACGGGATCGAACAAAAATCCACCAGGACGGGGCTCGCGCCGGACGTCGATTTCTCCGACGGCGACGCAGCCAGCGTCATTGAGGTAGCCGGCGTCATCAAATGGTTTGATGTCGCCAAGGGTTACGGCTTCATCGTTCCGGACAACGGCATGGCGGACGTGCTCCTGCACGTGACCTGCCTGCGCCGCGACGGCTACCAGACAGCGTACGAAGGCGCTCGGGTCGTTTGCGAGGTGTTGCCGCGGCCCAAGGGCCTGCAAGCATTCCGCGTTATCTCGATGGATGAATCGACAGCGATCCACCCGGCACAGATGCCGCCGCCGCGAACCCATGTTACGGTCACCCCGACGAGCGGTCTCGAACGGGCACAGGTGAAATGGTTCAATCGGCTTCGCGGCTTCGGCTTCGTAACGCGCGGGGAGGGGAGCCCGGACATTTTCATCCACATGGAGACGTTGCGCCGGTTCGGCATTACCGAACTGCGTCCAGGCCAGTTCGTGCTCGTCCGTTACGGGCCCGGGCCCAAGGGAATGATGGCGGCCGAAGTCCATCCCGAGAGCGGGCCGCTGGGTCCATCTTCCCACTAACTGCGGTCACCTTGAGGTTAAAGTCGCGGCGGCAGTCCTTATCCTGCCTCGCCGCTGCATTGCTTATCGGCGTCTTCGCGTCACTCGGCGTGCCGACGTCGGCGCCCGCGGCGGAGGCGACGCTGGAGATTGTCAGCAAGACCGGGGTCCATGCCTTTGCCGTTGAACTTGCGACCAACGACGCCGAGCGTTCGCGCGGCCTGATGTTCCGCAAGGAATTGCCGGAAGGGCGCGGCATGCTGTTTGATTTCGAGCGCGAACAGCCGGTGTCGTTCTGGATGCACAACACCTACGTTCCGCTCGATATGATCTTCATCCGCAGCGACGGCCGGATCCTGCGCATTGCCGAAAACACCGAACCGCTGTCCGACCGCCTCATCCCTTCCGGCGGTCCGGTACGCGCCGTCCTTGAAGTAATCGGCGGCACGGCGCGGAAACTCGGCATTGCGCCGGGCGACCGCGTCGAGACCCCGGTCCTAAGCAGCCATTGAGACCTCCGGAGCTTGCCGGCACCCCCCGAAACATGTATTCAGCGGCGCGCCGGGCGGGGTATAGCGCAGCCTGGTAGCGCGGCAGTTTTGGGTACTGCAGGTCGCAGGTTCGAATCCTGCTGCCCCGACCACTCACCTACTCTCCGCTACCGCGTCGCAAGCCGGCAATCGGTCGATGGTCGGCGGGCGTCCGCTCGAAGCTTTGGCGAAAGTGGCGTCTTGAGTTCTAATCGGCAGATGAGATCCTCCCATGACCGCACGGATTTATAAGCCAAGCCGCACGGCAATGCAGTCCGGCCAAGCCAACACCAAGGCGTGGATGCTCGATTATGAACCAGAGCAGCCGCGCACGGTCGAGCCGCTCATGGGCTGGACGAGCTCAACCGATATGAAGCAGGAAGTACAGCTGCACTTCGACACCAAGGAGGAAGCCGTTGCCTATTGCGAACGCAACGGCATTCCTTACCAAGTGTTCGAAACCAGGCCGCCCGTGCGCCCGCGCATCTCCTACGCCGACAATTTCGCTTATCCGCGCCGAGAAGCCTGGACGCACTGAAACCTTGATCCGTCCGCCGGGCGCAGCATTGCTGCCAAGTGTAATGCTTCTCAGGCGTGTTGGGCGGCGTCACGGGCAGCCTCCGCCTGTTCGGCGGCTAGTTGCCGGCCTTGCGAGGCGGCGCGCTGGCGCAGGAGCGAACCGAAACGCTCCTCCGGCATCGGCTGACCGAGCAGAAATCCCTGGCCGCAGTCGCAACCCATGCTGACCAGCGCGACCGCATCGGACGCTTTTTCGATTCCAATCCCGACGGCGATGCCGCTGAAACCGTGCGCGAGGTCGATGGCCGTCTTGCACAACGGTGCGTTCACTTTGTCGCTGGCGCAGTCGTTGACGAAGGCGCGGTCGAGCTTGAACTCGGCAAACGGCGACTCCTTAAGCCGCGTTAGCGCCGAATAGCCGCGGCCAAAATGGTCGATCGCCAGATGAATATTGAGGTGGCGCAGCTTTTTCGCCAGCTCGCTCGCTAGCGGCAGGGCGTCGATAATCTGCTCTTCCGCGATATCAACGGTGAGGCCCGGCCATTTCTCGAACTTGCCGCGATAGGTCTGCACAATGTCTTCAACCGGCATCTTGACCAGCGCCTCGACCGGAATATTGACCGCGGGCCGCAGCGTGACGCCAAGATTGGCAAAGTTGACGCCGGCTTTCAGCGCCCGCTCGAGGGCGAGCTCCGACAGCGTGATCAGGCTCGACTTCTGAGGCTCCGGGCATGAACGCGTTCGGCGTGAGAATGCCGTATTGCGGATGGCGTGCACGGGCAAACGCTTCGGTGCCGATCAGCTGCTTTCGCCGCAGATCGATCTTCGGCTGATACCAGAACTCGATCCAGTCCAGGCGCAGGGCCTCTTCGAGATCCACGCGGGCCGCAAGCGATTGCGGATGTCCAAGCTTGAGGTCGTGCAAGACCTTCAAGAGCACGCTGGTGTCGAGCGGCTTCTTCAGCGGAGCCACCATCTGGAGCCGTTGTTGCTGGCCGATGCTCTTGACATGCTGAAGCACCGCCGAGCCGCGGTTGCTCATGAGCTGGACATAGCCGGCATATGCCCGCATGCCGAGCGCCATCACGCATTCGAGTGCCTCGGCCGATTCAAGCGCGATGTTAAGGAAAACGATGTCGGGGGTGCGGTGGGACAGCGCGAGGCGAAACGTCTCGCCGTCGGCAAATTCCTCGGTATCTATCCCGACGCCGTGAAGAACCAGCGACAGGAAACTCCGGATGCTCGCGTCCCCATCAACGACAAAACCGAGGGGGACACGCGCACTGCCGTCAGCTTTCTCGGCCTCAGCAGGCGCCTTATCGGAGGCTGCTTTGGTTAGTGATGCCGCTTTTACGCTATTCGCCAAGCTTATGCCCCTGCAGCCGAATTATAGGTACTTTCAAAATTGGAGCGCTCTCGCCGCGAGCCGCATCATTGAAGGAAATTGTTAATCGGCGGTTTCAGCGCGCTGGCGACGCCTGGAGATTTATGCGCTCGCCCGATTGGGCGCGACATTGAGTTGCCAGGGGTCTCGACGTAGCATGTGCACAAACCGGCAACAGGAGGAAACTCGTGAAAGTCTGCATGTTCCACCTGATGCCGTACCGCGATTTGCCCAACGATTTCGTGCAACGCTACAGCTCGGCATTCATCGATCCACCGTGGTTCGATGTCGCCGATGCCGACAAGGTCGGTCAGTATTACAACGCGACCCTCGATGAACTCCTCTATGCGGCCAATGCCGGCCTCGATGGCCTGTGCACCAATCAACATCATCAGAACGTCTACGGCTTCATGGCCAATCCGAGTCTGATGGGCTCGGTACTTGCCAAACTGACCAACGGGCAGAACGTCGCGATCGTTCAGCTCGGCTCGACGCTGCCCTCCACCACGCCGCCGACGCGCATCGCGGAAGAATACGCGATGCTCGATTGCATCAGCGGCGGACGGCTGGTCGCCGGCTTTCCGACCGGGCTGCCGACCGACGCTGTTATTAGTAACGCCGTGGTTCCGATCGAGCAGCGCGAGCGTTTCCGCGAAGCGCTATCGCTGGTCATCAAGGCCTGGTCGGCCAAAGAAATCTTCGCCTGGAACGGCAAGCACTATCAGCTCGGCATGGTGAACCTGTGGCCGCGGCCGATTCAGCAGCCGCATCCGCCGATCTGGATTCCCGGCTCGGGCATCTCGGCGACGGCGGAGTATGTCGTCGGGCTCGATCACTGCTTCTGCCATTTAAGCTATTTCGGCGCCAAGAACGCCGCACAGGTGGCCGACCGCTATTGGGAGCTGGTGGCGCACAAGGGCCGGGACGATAATCCGTACCGTTTCAGTTTCCTGCAGCTCATCGGCGTCGCCGAGACCGATGCCGAGGCCGAAGATCTCTACGCTCCGCACGCTGAATACTTCTTCAACAAACTGCTCCACACGCCGTCGTACTACCAGCAGATCCCGGGATGCCTCGAATATCCCTCGCTGCTGCAGGCGGTGCGAAGCAATCCGCGGGCGGCCATCAATCTGCGTGAGCTCAAGGCCAAGGACTTCTATCAGCGCGGTTTCGTGATTGTCGGCAGTCCGCGGACGGTGCGCGAGCAGCTGATGGATGGGGTGAAGCGGCTCCGCGTCGGCCACTTGCTCGCGCTCTTGCATTTCGGGTCGATGCCGACGGATCTGTGTAAAAGCAACATCGACCTGTTCGCGCGCGAAGTGCTGCCGCATCTTAAGGACCTGTGGGACGACCAGTACGACGACCGCTGGTGGCCTGAGCGCCTGAGGGCGAAGCGTCCGGTAGCCGCCATGGCGGCTGCCTCATGAGTTTGCGTGAGGCGACAGGGTTCTCTGAGCAACCGGGCCGCTGCGCCACTTAAAACTTGCTGATCTACAAAGCCGCCGAAACGAGCGGCTCTACGGGGAGGGGAGGTAACCATCATGACGGCTACCGCGATTTCGCCCGCCGTTGCACCGGTCCCGTTGAAGTCGGACGAGCATTGGACCCGCTACAGCGCGACCGTGCTGGCGATCTGCATCCTCGGCTGGGCGTTCGATATTTACGAAGCCACCATCATGCAGATCGTCACGCCAATTCTGATCAAGGAATGGGCGATCACCCCGGCAACGATGGGTACGGTGACCGCGGTCTCGCGCTGGGTTGGGCTGATCGGTACGTTCGCGTTTCCGGCGCTGGCCGATCTCTACGGGCGCAGGCCAATCCTGATCTATACCATCCTGGGCTATTCGATCTTAACCGGCCTTACCGGCTTCTCGATCGGCTGGGTGTCGTTGCTGATTTTTAGCTCGCTGACGCGTATTGCGTTGAGTGGAGAAAGCCCGGTCGGAATTCTTCTGGTTACCGAAACCGCGCCGAGGCCGTGGCGCGCCACGGCGCTTGGCGGCTTGGTTGGCGGTTATCCGTTGGGGTATCTGCTGTGCTCGCTTGCGGCACTTGCCATCGTGCCGCTGTGGGGCTGGCGCGGACTCTATCTGCTCGGTATTTTGCCCGCATTGCTGGTCCTCTGGGTGCGCCTCGGCGTCAACGAAAGTCCACGCTACGAGCGTGTCACCGCGCAGATGGTGAAGGAAGGACTGAAGAAGCGGCTCGATGTTTTGTTGCCGTTCCGCTCCTACCCGCGGGAAAGCCTCACGGCGACGCTGATCTATTTCCTCTATCTTTTTACCTGGCTCGGCTGGTCTGCCTGGATGCCGTTCTACCTGGCCAACGAGCGGCATCTCGGTTTCCCGACCATGGCCGGTTACCTGTCGGTCTGGATGTTCTGCGCCATCTTTGCCTACTGGATTTGCGGCTGGTTATGTGACCTGTTTGGCCGACGCTATGTGATCCCGGCTTTCGCCGTTCCAGCCGCGGTGCTGCTCGTCGTGATGGGCCAGCTCGACAGTCCGAGCGGCCTGTTTTGGGTCGGGCTGGCGACGAACTTCCTGATCACCGGCAGCTTCGGTGCCGGGCTCGGCTACACCGCCGAAATTTTTCCGACGCAAATTCGCGGCACGGCCGTCGGCACCACCTATGCGCTCGGCATCGCCTTCGGTTCGCTTGGGCCGCTGATCATGGGTTGGATCGCAACCGCCCACTCGATCGCTGCCGGCCTGCCGCTGCTTGCATTCTCATTTCTGCTGCTCGGTCCGCTATTCTTCTGGTTCGCGCCGGATGTGACGCGGAGCGAGCTGGCAGACTTCATCGGCGAAAAGGTCGGTTAGGCGTTCGAAAGGTCTTTGGCGCTTCCTGGATCGGAGATGTCTTGGCCAAGCCGCCCTGGCCCAACACACGATGTCGTGACCGGGTCGAGCCGTCCGGTCGCGCCATTTGTGATTGGCGCCGCGGGGGCGCTTTGCCGTAACTGTTAGCCTATTCGATACCGCGCCGATGGCGCGTAAGATTTCTGGAGGAGCAGATGACAGTCGGTGGCAGCTTTTCGTTCCGCGCGGGCGTGCGCGCGTTGTTGCTGGTTCCGTTTGTCGCCATGGCGGTCAATGGAGCCCGTGCCGCGGAGCCTGCGGTCGTCATACCGGCGCCGGCGCTTGACGCAACGGCTCCGGCCGATGCCGGTACCCAGACCGTCGTTTTGGCCGGCGGCTGCTTTTGGGGTGTGCAGGGTGTTTTCGAGCATACCAAAGGGATTACCAAGGCCCTGTCAGGGTATTCGGGCGGCAAAAAAGAAACGGCGCGTTACGAGATGGTCGGCACGGAGCGGACCGGCCACGCCGAGGCGGTCGCAGTGACTTTCGATCCGCAGCAGATTTCCTACGGCAAGATTCTGCAGATTTATTTTTCAGTTGCGCACAATCCGACCGAGTTGAACTATCAAGGTCCCGATAGAGGGCCTTCGTATCGCTCGGCGATCTTCTACGCCAACGGCGAGCAGAAACGCATCGCCGAGGCCTATATCGCCCAGCTCGATAAGGCCCACGTATTTCCAAGTCCGATTGTGACCGCGCTTGAGCCGCTCACCGGCTTCTATCCGGCTGAGGACTATCATCAGGACTTTTTGGTCCTGCACCCGTCCTATCCGTATATTGTGTACAACGACCTTCCCAAGGTGGAGAATCTGAAGCGGCTGTTTGCGGATACCTACCGCGACACGCCGGTCACGGTGATGGCTTCCGCCAAGCCCACCCAGTAAATCGGCCGCTACTAGCATCGGCCGCGTCGTGGCAGCACGACGCGTTGCAACCCGGACCACCGCCCAGCAGCGATGGTTCGGGCGCGCTCAGGCGCTGGAATCCGGCGGGTGCGAGCCGTCCTGCGGCCACACGTCTGTAGCCATAGCCCACGCCCCGGAATATTGTTATTTTCGAGTGGGGCGAGGAACGTCTGCTCCGCAAAGGGGTAAATACGGGGAGGTATGCCATGGCTATGGCGTCGACATACGTGCCGCTGCCGGAGGCGGAGCACAGCGCGCAGTTGCGCAAAGCCGTCATCGCATCGACCATTGGTACCACCATCGAGTGGTACGACTTTTTCCTGTATGGCACCGCGGCCGGACTTGTCTTCGGCAAGCTTTACTTCCCGAACCAAGCGCCTCTCTCAGCAACCCTTCTCGCCTTCGGCACCTACTTCGTTGGTTTCGCTGGCCGGCCGATCGGCGCGGCCATCTTCGGCCACTACGGCGATCGCATCGGCCGCAAAGCCACGCTGATTGCAACGCTGCTACTGATGGGTATCGCGACGTTCCTCATCGCCTTTGTGCCGACCTATGGGTCGATCGGCATCTGGGGCGCGGTGCTCTTGACCGTCTTGCGGGCGATTCAGGGCATCGGTGTCGGCGGCGAATGGGGTGGGTCGGTTCTCCTGGCTATGGAATGGTCACGCACTCACGGCCAGCGCGGGCTGGTGGCCTCATGGCCGCAATTCGGCGTCCCCTGCGGCCTGCTGTTGGCTAATCTAGCAGTTCTCGCCTTCAGCGCATGGTCAGGCGACGAATTCTTGACTTGGGGGTGGCGCATTCCGTTCGCGCTTTCGATTATCCTCGTCGGCATCGGCTTGTGGATCCGCCTTGGTATTCTCGAAACGCCGGTGTTCCAGAAGCTTCTCGACACCAACAAGGTCGAGCGGACGCCGATCATCGAGGTCTTCAAGAAACAGCCGCGGGAAATCCTGCTCTCAGCCCTGATACGGATGTCCGAACAGGCGCCGTTCTACATCTTCACCGCGTTCATATTCGCCTATGCGGTCGGGACGCTGCATATGTCGCGAAACCTGATCCTCGCCGCGGTGATGGTGGCAGCCTGCGTGTCGTTTGTCTCAATTCCGCTCTCCGGCCACATCTCCGATCGCATCGGGCGCCGGAAAATGTATCTGATCGGCGTGGTGATCACTGGCCTGTTCGGATTTCTGTATTTCGGCATGGTCGATACGGCGATCCCGTCGGCGGTGTTCATCGCCATCGTGTTGTCGCTCATTCCTCATGACATTCAGTACGGGCCTCAGGCCGCGCTTATTGCGGAATCCTTCACGCCGCGGCTGCGCTATAGTGGCGCCTCGCTCGGCTATCAGCTGGCGTCGATCATTGCCGGCGGACCGGCGCCGCTGATCGCCACCGCTTTGTTCGCCGCCTATCACACTGGCTATGCGATCGCCATCTACATCGCCGCCTGCGCCGTCATCAGCGCGGTGTCGGCGGCTTTCATGCCCGACTATACCGGGCAGGATATTTCCGCCGAATATGACGCGTGACACGGCTTGCGGGTGGTGGCGCGCGCAATCGCAAATGTGAAATAACGAATTGCGGTGACCGCGGCCCTTCCTTCCTCCTCTCTGCGGGAGAAGGGAGGGGCCGCGCGTAATTCCGCGAGCGTTGCAGCATCGCCATGGATCAAGCCGCATCGGAAAATACCGTCCGCAGCACGCGCGCGCCGCCGTTCTATCTGCAGCTCTGGTTTCTGGTGCTGGCGGCGATGGCGGTCGGCGTGGCGCTGGGTGCGCTGTACCCCCAAGCCGGCGCCCGCATGGAGCCGCTTGGCGATGCCTTCATCAAGGCGATCCGGGTGCTTATTGCTCCGATCATTTTCTGCACGGTCGCGCATGGTATTGCCAGTATGGCCAGCATGGCGAAGGTCGGTCGCGTCGCGCTGAAGGCGCTGATCTATTTCGAAGTGCTGACCACAATCGCGCTCATTATCGGGCTCCTTGCGGTGAACATGTTTCAGCCCGGCGCCGGGATGCATGTGGACCTATCGCACGTCGATACCTCGAGCGTGGCGGCGTATCTTGAACCAACCCAAAGGCGTACGACCGCACAATTTCTGCTCAACATCATTCCCAACACCTTCGTCGGCGCGTTCAGCGAGGGCAATGTGCTTCAAATTCTTTTCGTCTCGGTGCTGTGCGGGTTCGCGTTGAGCTGGATGGGTCTCGCCGGCAAGCCGCTGACCGATCTGATCGAAGTGGCGGCGCAGATGTTCTTTCGGATCGTCAGCTTCGTGATGTGGGCGGCGCCAATCGGCGCTTTCGGCGCCATTGCCTTTACTGTCGGCAAGTTCGGCGCGGGTTCGTTGCTGTCTCTCGGAAAGCTGGTGGTGAGTTTTTATATTACGTGTCTTGTGTTCATCTTTGCCGTGCTGTGGCCGATTTCGCACTGGTGCGGCTTTAGTCTCATCAAGTTTATCCGCTACATCCGCGAAGAGCTTTTGATCGTGATCGCGACGACGTCTTCGGAGACCGTGCTGCCGCGGATGATTGCCAAGCTTGAGGCTTTGGGGTGCGAGGAGAGCGTGGTTGGGCTCGTCATTCCGACCGGTTACTCGTTTAACCTCGACGGCACCTGCCTTTACCTGGCGACTGCAGCGGTATTTTTGGCGCAGGCGACCGACACGCCGCTGACTTTGGAACACCAGATCGGGTTGCTCCTGGTGCTGCTGTTAGCTTCCAAGGGAGCGGCCGGCGTTGCCGGTGCGGCTTTTATTGTACTCGCCGCGACATTGGGCGCGGTCGGGACGATACCGGTCGAGAGCGTAGCGATCATTCTCGGCGTGCACCGCCTGCTGTCGCAGGGGATGACGCCAACCAATCTCATCGGCAACGGCGTCGCCACGCTTGTTGTCGCCAAATGGGAAGGTGCGCTCGACGAGAGCCGCCTGCGCGCCTCATTGTAGCTGGTGTCGCCGCTTATATTCTGCGCGGCGGGCATGCAGGATCGGTTCGGTATAGCCGTTCGGCTGCACGTCGCCCTTGAACACCAGATCGCAGGCCGCGGCGAACGCTAGGGATTTCTCGAAGTCGCGCGCCATAGGCGAATAGTGCGGATCGCCGGCGTTCTGTTGATCGACGACGCTGGCCATGCGTTTTAGGGTATCCATAACCTGACGTTCGGTAGTGATGCCGTGCCGGAGCCAGTTGGCGATGTGCTGGCTGGAAATCCGCAGCGTCGCCCGATCCTCCATCAGCGCCACGTTGTTGATGTCCGGGACCTTCGAGCAGCCAATTCCCTGTTCGACCCAGCGCACGACGTAGCCAAGGATGCCCTGCGCGTTATTATCGAGATCCTGCTGAACTTGTTCGGGTGACCAATTCACGCCGCGGGCGACCGGCACGGTGAGGATATCGTCGATGCTGGCGCGCGGGCGTGACGCCAGCTCCTGTTGCCGGCGGAACACGTTGACCAGGTGATAGTGCGCGGCGTGCAAAGTCGCGGCCGTCGGGGAGGGGACCCACGCGGTGTTGGCGCCAGCCTCGGGCTGGGCGATCTTCTGCTTGAGCATCGCCGCCATCAGGTCCGGCATCGCCCACATGCCTTTGCCGATCTGGGCGTGACCGGGAAGGCCGCAGGCGAGCCCGATGTCGACATTCCAGTCCTCGTAGGCTTGCAGCCAAGGCTGGTTGCGCATCTCGCCTTTACGGACCATCGGCCCGGCTTCCATCCCGGTGTGAATCTCGTCGCCGGTGCGATCGAGGAAGCCGGTGTTGATGAAGAACACCCGCGACTTCACGGTGCGGATGCATTCCTTCAAGTTGACGGTCGTGCGCCGTTCTTCATCCATCAGACCAAGCTTGATGGTGTTGCGCTGCAGACCGAGCATGTCCTCGACGGCGGCGAACAGATCGTTAGCAAACATGACCTCGTCCGGCCCGTGCATCTTCGGCTTGACGATGTAGACCGAGCCGGTCCGGCTATTGCGAGATGAACTCTTGCTCCTGAGCTCGTGGAGCGCGATCAGGCTGGTGATTGCCGCGTCCAGAATGCCTTCGGGCGCGGGCTGCCCGTCGCGGCCGATGACACCCTCGTCCATCATCAGATGGCCGACGTTGCGGATCAGCATCAGGCTGCGGCCCGGCAGGACCAGGGCGCCTCCGTCGGGCTTGCTGTAGCTACGGTCCGCGGCGAGGTGGCGATTGACGGATTTGCCGTCTTTTTGAAAGACCTCGACCAGCGTTCCCTGACAAAGGCCGAGCCAGTTGCGGTAAGCCGCAACCTTGTCATGCGGATCGACCGCTGCGATCGAATCCTCCAGATCCATGATGGTCGTGAGCGCGGCCTCGATGACGACATCGGCGACACCCGCTGCATCGGTGCTGCCGACGGGGTGCGCGCGATCGATGACCACCTCGATGTGCAGGCCATTATTTTCGAACAAGATTACTTCGGGTGCGTCGAGGCGGCCGCGATAGCCGCGCAGCTTCTTCGGATCCGCCAACCCGGTCGTCTTGCCATCCTTGAGCGTAGCTGAAAGCGCGCCCGCGCTGACCGAATAGGCACGCACGTCGGCATGCGAACCGGAAGCCAGAGGCACGGCTTGGTCCAGAAAGCGCCGCGCCCAGGCGATCACACGTTTGCCGCGCTCGGGATCGTAACCTTTGCTTTGTGCCTGGCCGTCCCTGGGAATGGCGTCGGAGCCGTAGAGCGCATCATAGAGCGAGCCCCATCGCGCGTTGGCGGCGTTCAGCGCGTACCGCGCATTGCTGATCGGCACCACGAGCTGCGGTCCGGCGACGCTCGCGATTTCGTCGTCAACATTCGCGGTATCGATCTGGAAAGGCCGGCCTTCGGGAACGAGATAGCCGATGTCCTTGAGGAACGCCTTGTCGGCGGCTTCGTCGATGCCACGCGCCCGCCGTCGCCGGTACCAATCGTCGATCTTTGCCTGCAGCTCGTCGCGTCGTTGCAACAGTTCGCGATTTAAGGGGGCGAAACGGGAAATGATGTCATCAAGGCCCTGCCAAAACGACGCGGCCTCAATCCCTGTGCCCGGGATGACGTCATGCACCACGAAATCGTAGAGGACTTTGGCGACCTTCAGGCCTGCAACCGATACGCGCTCAACTTCCGACATCAGATCGTGTTGTCCTTCCTGACGTGTAAATCGCCTTCCAAATCTGCTCCGGCGTCAGCGGCAACTGGACATCGGTGACGCCGAGCGGCTTTAGCGCATCAAGGACGGCGCTGACGATGGCCGCCGGTGCGCCGATCGAGCCCGCTTCGCCGCAGCCCTTCGCGCCCAGCGGATTATGAGTGCAGGGCTGGCTTTCGTCGAACTCCGAGACGATCGCCGGCATATCGCTGGCCCGCGGCATCGCGTAGTCCATGAACGAGCCGGACAGCAATTGGCCGTTGGTAGCGTCGTAGACGCAACGCTCGCGCAGCGCCTGGCCGAGACCCTGGGCGATGCCGCCCTGGATCTGTCCCTCGACGATCATCGGATTGATCACGGTGCCGACGTCGTCAACAGCCCAATAGCCGGTGACGCGAATGTCGCCGGTGTCGCGATCGATCTCCACTTCGCAGGCGTGCGCGCCGTTACTCCAGGCGAAACCCGCAGGATCGTAGAACGCACTGTCCTGCAGTCCGAGTTCTTCCTCGGACGGATAAAGGGTAGGGACGTGGGCGGCGCGAGCGACTTCCCGCAGCGTCACGTTGCGATCGGTGCCGGCAATGGAGAACATTCCGCCCAGGAAGGTAATGTCATCGGCGGCGGCTTCGAGGAGGTGCGCAGCGATCCGTTTGCCTTTGTCGATGATCTTGCCGGCCGCGCGATCAAGCGCGGAGCCGCCGACCGCGATCGAGCGCGAACCGAAGGTGCCCGATCCGAACGGCGCCTGATCGGTATCGCCCTCGATAATCTCGACGCCGGATAACGGCACGCCAAGGCGCGACGAAATAATTTGCGCAAATGTCGTGGCGTGGCCCTGGCCGTGATTGTGGGTGCCGAGGAGCGCCTGCACACTGCCGTCGGGTTGCACCCGAATCGTAGCCGACTCGAAGAAACCGACGCGGGCGCCGATGGCGGTCGCGAACCGTGACGGTGCGACACCTGAGGATTCCACATAGCAGGCTAGACCGAAGCCACGCAGCTTTTCTTTGCGCTCCGCTTTGGCGCGCCGTTTGCCGAAGCCGTCGTAGTCTGCGACCTGCAACAGGCGCGAAAGAATTTTCGGAAAGTTGCCGCAATCGTAGGTCGGGCCGATCGGCGTTTTGTACGGCATTGCGTCAGCTGCCACGAGATTTCGCCGCCTGATTTCGGCCCGGTCTAATCCCAGCACACGCGCGGCTTCATCGGCCAGCCGCTCCAGCACGTAGCAAGCTTCAGGACGGCCGGCCCCACGATACGCATCAGTCGGCAGCGTGTTGGTAAAGACGCCGGTCGATTGCGTGGCAATTGCCGGCGTGTGGTAAACGCCGGCAAGCAGCGCCGAGTAGATCGCGCTCGGAATGGCGGCGCCGAAGGTCGAGATACAGGCGCCGAGATTGGCGATGGTGTCGACGCGCAAGGCGAGGAAATTTCCCTCCCGATCGAGCGCGAGTTCGGCATGGGTCTGGTGGTCACGCGCCTGATTGTCGGAAATGAAGCACTCGCTCCGCGTGGCGATCCATTTCAGCGGCCGCCGCAATCGGCGCGCCGCCCAGGCGATGATGGTTTCTTCCGGGTAGTGCTTGCCTTTATAGCCGAAGCCGCCGCCGACGTCGGGCGCAACAAGGCGGATCGCGGTCTGCGGCAGGTTGAGCTGTTCGCTGACGACGCGGCGAATGTGATGCGGCACTTGCGTCGCGCAATAGAGCGTGAGCTTGCCGCTGACGCCGCCGTCGGCGAGCAGCGCGCGCGGCTCCAGCGCCGCACCGATCAGGCGGTTGTTGACGAGATCGAGCCGTACCACGTGCGCCGCGCCGGCAAAGGCTTTGGCGACGGCTGTTTCATCGCCACGGGCGAAGCGAAAGCAGATGTTGCCGGGCGCCGTTTCGTGCAGCTGCGGTGCGTCCGGCCGCATCGCGGCTTTCGCATCGGTCACCGACGGCAGCGGCTCATACTCGACGCGCACGAGGTCGGCAGCATCGCGCGCTAGCGCGAGCGTCTCGGCAACGACCAGCACTACCGGCTCGCCAACGTGACGGACTGTTCCGCGCGCTAGCGCCCAGCGCGGCGGCTCCGCCATCGGTTTGCCGTCGGCGCTTTTGATCGCCCAAAGCGGCGCCATCGGTCCGACATTGTCGGCGGCCATATCGGCGCCGGTGAGCACAGCTACAACACCGGCTGCACTGAGAGCGGCGGCACCGTCGATCAGCCGAATGCGCGCGTGCGCATGCGGTGAGCGCACCAGCACGCCGTGCAGTTCTCCCGGTAGCACGATGTCCGACACGAAGCGGCCCAGACCGCGGAGGAATTTGTCGTCCTCGACGCGGCGAACCGGCGCGCCGATGCCTTCATGCGTTAGGGTCGGGCGTGGATTTATTGGTATTCCTCGCGCAAGAGATCGAGGCGCTCGAAGGCCACTCGGTCTGAAACGATAAACAGATCGGCGTCGCCGTCGCTTGCGGTGTGGCTCGTGAAGCTCCAGTGCGGAATCGAAAATACGTCGTGCTGCGACCAGTCGAAGGTGTGCTCGCCGACGGTTGATCGTCCGGTCCCGGACACCACCAGGCAGATCGTGTTGCAGGTTGTGCGCTTCGGTCGCGTGGCTTGCCCCTTGGTGAGCCGCATTGCGTAGCAGTCAAGCGCCGGCATGACGGCATCGCCGGTTAAAGGATTGGTGAAGCGCACCATGCGCGCACCGTCCTGGCCGGCCGGAAGCGCAGCCAGCAGCCGGCGAGTGGCGTCGCCGGAATAATGAAACTTTGGCGAATGCGCCGGCGTGTGCTCCAGATCGGCGCCGACGATTCCGGACTCGGCCCAGAACTGTTCGTCCCGCTCGTCCGATTGCCAGAACTGATTGGACTTGGGATCGCCGGGCTCAAAAAAATTGGCATCGAGGCTGCGGATCAGCGGGATGTTGGCGGCATCGAACCAGATGATGCGGTGATCGCTGTCGTTGACGTGGCCGTGCCAGCACATCGGTGGCGTGAGGATCAAATCGCCGTCGTGCATGTCGCAGCGGCGGCCGTTGACGATGGTGGTTGCGCCTTCAGCCTGGGTAGCGAAACGGATCGCCGCGAAAGTGTGGCGATGGGGGCGGGCGCGGTCGCCCGGATCCAGCACGGTGAAGGCGCCGATGAGGTTCGAGGTCGTCACCGTCTCGCCGCCGAATGCGGGATTGACGAGGATCAGCGCGCGCCGTTCCACGTCGTCGATCGACACCTCCGCGCCGGCGCGCTTCGCGAATGGCTCAATGTCGCGCCACCGCCAGATGAGCGGCGGGTCTTTCGCTTGCGGCTTGACCGGCGTCAGCGTGCGGAAGCGATCCCACAGCGGGTGCAGATTGGCCGCTTCCAATTGGGCGACGAAGTCGTCTTGTCTGGCGGCAGCCGCGACGTTAGCCATGCTCGGTGTCCTCTACGGCTTCGGCAGTTTCTCGTCGATATTGGTCTTGTCGACAATGACGTGTTTGATGAAGACCCGCGGCTCGACCTTGTCGCCCTTGAGATATTGCGCGAGCACATCGACGCCCAGCCGGCCCCACAGGAACGGATTAAGCTCGACGGTCATGGCAATCTTGCCGTCCTTGAGTGCGTGGAGTGCGGGCGGCACGCCGTTCATGCCGGTCACGATCGTCTTGTCGGAGCGTCCTGCGGCGATCACAGCTTGGGCAGCGCCGAGTGCGATATCGTCGTTGGCGCAATAGATCGCTTTGAGGTCCGGATTGGCGACCAGAGCATCCTCGGCCTGCTTGACGCCGCGCTCGCGCGTCAGTGGTCCGTCAGTACGGAACGCAATCTGAATCTTTGGATACTTGGCCATCACTTCGGTGTAGCCGTCGGCGAGATTGCGGAAGGTCGGCGCGCCGCTCGGGCCGAGCAGCATCGCTACTTTGCCTTCGCCGCCAATTGCCTTCGCGGTCCACTCGGCAATGTCGCGGCCGATCTGTTTTTCGTCCATGGCGACGTGGATTGTCTGATTGGGCGAAGTCGAGCCGCGCGCGATCGAGACGATTGGAATATTGGCGGCTTTGGCCGCGTCATAGGCGGCGTTGACGCCGACTGCATCGATCGGCGAGATCAAGATGCCTTTTACGCCGCGGGCAACGAGATCCTGTACGCCGTTGATCTGCTTAACCTTGTCCTCGTTGGCGGAGACCGTGGCGACATCCCAGCCAAGCTCGCCGGCGCGGGCTCGGATGCCCTTGAGCATCACGATGTAGAAAGGATTGTCATCCTGTGCGAGCGAGACGCCGATAGTGATTTTTTGCTGCGCCGGCGCAGGCGCAATGCCATAGCCAATCGTTGCCGCCAATACGGCCAACGTCAGCGTGGCGGGACGAGGGTTCAGCATGGCACACTCTCCTAACTAGCTGTGAGAGCGTAGCCGATCTGCCGCCGCTGCCGCAATGATGACCACCCCGATCGCGACCCGCTGCCAATAGGAATCGACATTAAGCAGATTGAGGCTGTTGCCGAGCACGATCATGATGAAGACGCCGATAATGCTCTTGTAGAGGGTGCCTTCGCCGCCCTGGAGGCTGGCGCCGCCCAGCACCACGGCGGCGATGGCCGTGAGTTCGTAGAACTCGCCCGCGGTCGGCTGACCGGATTGCAAGCGGGCCGTAAGCATCACCCCCGCCACGCCGCCAAGCGCCCCGCACCAAACATAGGTCGAAGCGATGATCCGCTTGACCGGCACGCCGGAAAGAAACGCTGCCTCCCGGTTGCCGCCGGTGGCGTAGATGCGCCGGCCGTAAGGCGTGGACGCCATCACCCAGGATAAAACGATCAGCAGAATGGCGGGGACCCACACCAAATAGTGGATCCCCAGGAAGCGCGCCGATCCGAAAGCGATGAATGCCGCCGGTAAGCGATCATCTCCGATCGGGGCCCCGCCGGTGATTAGGTAGACGAGCCCGCGTACCAGCACCATCGTGCCGAGCGTGGTGATGAATGGATTCACCCCGAGCTGGGCGATGATCAGGCCATTCACCAGTCCGACGGCGATACCCGCCGCGATCCCGGCAACGACACCGGCTACCAATCCGAATTGCACCATTGCCATGGCGGCGACGCAGCCGGCGAAAGCAACAGTCGATCCTACCGAAAGATCGAAGCCACCGCCGACGATGACGAACGTCATGCCGATGGCGATGACCGCCATGATCGAGGACTGCACCAGAATGTTGGTAAGGTTGAGCGGCGAAAGAAAGCGATTGGTCAACAGCGCGGTGGCGAGGCACAGGACCAACAGCGCAATCAGCGGAACCTGGCCGGCCAAGTTAAAGCGATGCAGCGTCGGCGGCATGATCATCCGCCGATTGCGGCATGCAGACGCTTCTCGTCGAAGCCATCGCGGCGCTCTACGCAATCGGTAATTCGGCCTTGATGCAACGCCAAAATTTTGTCGCAGACGAACGTGAGCTCGTCGAGTTCGCTGGAGCGGATCAGAACGCCGCCGCCGCGTGTGGCGAAGTCGCGTATCAGGGCGTGAATCTGCGCCTTCGCCGCCACGTCGACGCCCTGTGTCGGTTCTTCCAGCAACAGCACACCCACTTCGCGCGCCAGCCACTTTGCTAAAATGACTTTCTGCTGGTTGCCCCCCGACAATGCGGAGACGGGCAGGCGAGGCCGTCGCGGCCGGATATCGAGCGCTTCCATCAATTGATCGACCAAACGATCGCAACGCGCACGGTCGATTACGCCGCCGCGCGCGAGCCTGCCAAGGCTCGGCAGCAGAATATTGTCCCGGACCGACAAGTTCACAACCAGACCCAGCCGGCGCTCGCCGGGCACAAAGCCGACACCATTGCGGACGGCTGCCGCGGGGCTGGCGATCCGCCGCAGCGTTCCATCACGCCGCACATCGATCGCCTCGCCGCCAAAGCCGAATAGCCGCCGCAGCACGCCACTCGCGCCGCTGCCAAGGAGTCCGGCCAGTCCGATCACCTCGCGGGCGCGCAAATGAATGGCGTCGGGCCGCGCGGCCACGTCTTCAAGCAGCACCTTGCCGGGCGACAGCGCTCGCGTTTCGATTTTCGCCGCGGCGCGTCCGGTCATGGCCGCAACCAGGTCGGCGACTTTGAAGGCGCCGCGTCGGCTCGTTGCGGCCACGCGGCCGTCGCGCAGCACGGTGCAGCGGTCGGCGAGTGCGACCACCTCATCAAGCCGGTGCGAGACGTAAACGATCGCCGTGCCCTGGCTCTTCATCCGCGCCAGTATGGCGAACAGCCGGTCAATCTCACGGGTCTCGAGTGCCGCAGTGGGCTCGTCGAGAATGAGGACCTGGCATTGTTTGCGCAACGCCTTGGCGATTGCGACCAGCTGACGTTCGGCAAAGCTCAAACGATCGACGCGGCTGTCGAGATCCGGAGCAAAGTCGAGCTTGGCGAGTTCGGTGCGCGCCTCGCTCCGAATGCGCACACGGTCGATGACTTGCACACCCAGAAGGCGCCGCAGCGGCGGGTCGCCGAGCGTGAGGTTCTCCGCTACGGACAATGCAGGAACAAGCCGCAGCTCCTGCGGGATGGTGACTATGCCTGCGGCGATGGCGTCGCGCGGGCCGCTGAAATGGGATGGCTGCCCGTTGACCGCTATTACACCACGGTCAGGCCGGTGCACGCCGCCGAGAATACGCACCAGCGTCGATTTGCCGGCGCCGTTCTCGCCGACCAGTGCATGGACCTCGCCCGGAAGCACATCGAAGTCGACTTGGTCCAGCGCACGCGTCGCGCCGAATTGCTTGGCAAGGCCGCTGGCGCTGACCGCCGGGATGCCCATGCATGCCGCGCGTCGGCGTTAGCGCGGCGCGCGTGCGACGCGCATCTTCTCGTCGGCGAAGCGGCCGCGGTCGATGATCACGTCGTTGTCGAGGCTGACCGTGCAATCGCGCATCGGCACATCGTAGTGCCCTTTGGTCGTGCGCTTGCCGCCGCCCTGCGAATTCGGCCCGGTGGAGAACAGGAAATTGCCGGCGAAGCAGCGGGCGCCGGCGTGATGGCGGCTCGGATCGGCGCCGTTGAGCGCGATCGCGTCCCAGCGTCCCTGCGGGTTCAATCCCCAGCCGAGATGCGAGATGGCGTGGCCGTCCATGTCGTCGGGATTGGCGCGGTTGCCTTCGAGCCAATCGCTCATCAGCTTGGCATCGAGACCGCCGTCGATCTTGCGGACGAAGCCGTCGCGGATGTCGAGCCGCACTTCGTCCTGAACGTAGCGGCAATACGGCAGGATAATAATGTCGCCCGGCGCAAACACGACGGTGCCGTTGGCCGAGCCTTCGTTCGGGAAGGTGTGCACGTGGCCGGCGCCCCAATGGTCGAAACGGCCGGTGGCTTCCGAGAAGCCATACTGGATCATGGTGGGATATTCGCCCGTTCGCACGGTGAGGTCGGTGCCGCCGTTGCGTGTAATCCGCATGGTCTTGGCGCGCTGCAGCCGCTCGCCCGCGTGCTCTACCGCCTCTTTCAGACCCGGAGGCGCCATCAGTTCTTCCAGTTCATCGGGGCCGTCGATCACCATGAGCACCCGCGTGCCGGCGTCGCGGGCCTCTTTCAGCCAGCGGGTGAACAGCGGGATATGCAGGCAGACCAGCATGTCGGCCGACTTGATGGCCTCAAGCGTCCCCTTGCAGCGGCCGACCGTCGCGACGCCGACTTTGGTCCACGACGGCATGGCATTGACGCACATCTCATAGGCGTCGGCGCCCAAGTCCTCGGCGGCGGCAAACGCGGCGGATACGTAGTCGCGGCGCGCCCCGAGATCGCTGAGGAGTACGATGGTTTCGCCTTTCTGCACGTTGCAGAGCTGAAACTCCGTGCGAAACAGCATCGCGAGTTTGGCGTGATTGATGGCTTCGGACATAGCGGGGCACCTCAATTGGCTGGCATTCGAGCCAAACCATAGCAAGAGATTTTGCGCGATGACAGGGAGCGCCGTTCGGCGATGCGCCGAACCGGGCCGTTGGCGCAACCTACGCGGCTATCTTGGTCTCGCGCCGGCGTGCGAATTCCAGCGCCTTATCGTCGACCGGGCCGTAGCGGAGGCTGAGCATGTCTCGCACATAATTCTGGTAGAGCCGCCATGGCTTCTTGGAGCCCTGACGCGGGAATTGATCGATGGCGCGCTGGATGTAGCCGGACGAAAAGTCGATCAGCGGTTCCGCTTCGACCGCGGGATCGCGGCGCGGCGTGCAGGCAACATAGCCGCGTCGATCCATGTAGTTGAGGAGCCGGCTCACATAGGCGCAGGTCAGATCGCACTTCAGTGTCCACGACGCGTTTGTGTAACCGAAGGCGGCGGCGAGATTGGGCACGTCGCTGAACATGACGCCCTTGAAATTCATCGTATCGGAAAATTTGACCGGTTTGCCGTCGACGGCGACTTGAATGCCGCCGAGCAATTGCATCTTGAGGCCGGTGGCGGTGACGATGATATCGGCTGGCAGTTCATGGCCTGATCGCAACCGAATCCCGGTCTCACTGAAACTGTCGATCTGGTCGGTCACAACGTCGGCCTTGCCGGACTTGATGGCGTGGAAGAAGTCGGCGTCCGGCGCGAGACACAAGCGCTGGTCCCAGGGGTTATAGCGCGGCGTGAAATGCGTGGTGACGTCGTAGTCGTCGCCGAGCTGTTGCCGGGCCTGACTGATGATCCACTGCTTGACCGCGTCCGGCTTGCGGCGGGAGAGACCGTAGAAATAAAGCCCAAACAGTACATTGTACCAGCGCGCCAGGCTGTAGGCCGCCCGTATCGGTAGATGGCGGCGCAGCCATCCGGCGATCGCATCCTGCGTCGGGCGTGAGACGATATAGGTGGGCGAGCGCTGCAGCATCGTCACGAGGGTGGCGGTCTTCGCCATGGCCGGAATGATCGTCACCGCCGTCGCGCCGCTGCCAATCACCACGACCCGCTTGCCGGCATAATCGAGATCCTCGGGCCATTGCTGCGGGTGCACGATCCGGCCTTGAAACTTCTCGACGCTGGGAAATTGGGGCGTGTAACCGGCCGCATAGTCGTAATAGCCGGTGCACGAGAATAGAAAGTTGCACGTTACCTGCATCGGTTCACGCTCGGGTCCGCGCTCGACTTCAATGGTCCACAATGCGTCGACCGACGACCACGACGCGCTTTTCGCCCGGTGCTGGAAGCGGATCTTCTTATCAATGCCGTAAGCTTCCGCGGTCTCGCGAATGTAAGTGCGGATCGATTCACCGTCGGCGATCGCGGCATTCGATTGCCAGGGCCGGAACGAATAGCCGAACGTGTACATGTCGGAATCGGAGCGGATGCCCGGATAACGGAACAAATCCCAGGTGCCCCCGATAGCGTCGCGGTTTTCGAGGATGACGTAGGACCTTCCGGGGCAATACGTTTGCAGGTGATAGGCAGCATCGATCCCGGAAAGCCCGCTGCCGACAATAATGACGTCAAAATGTTCGCGCGGAGCCGGCGTCATGTTTCAGTCATTTCGAGCCGCGGCGCGGGCTCTGCGTTCGCTGCAACACGCTGCGCTACGCGTTTGATCAGCGCGACAGCTCGGTCGGCGGACGAAATCGGCACCATATGTCCGCCCCCCTCGATCAGTTCGAGATCGAGTTCTGCAATCTTGGCGGCCAGCGCCTTTCCGTGTTTGACATGATCAAGCAGGCGGTCGCCGGTTCCAAACAACATGCCGATCGGGATCGTGAGATGCCGATAACGCTCCTGCATGTGGACCAGGTCTTCCATGGCCGCCATCAAATCGCGCGAGGCGTTGATGTAGCTGTGCGGTCTCAAGTTCAAGAGGCCGCCGCCGCGCGTCCCGTAGTCGATTGCGACGGGCTGCGGGCCGAACGCCATATCGAGCACGAAATCACGATTCCTGATAGACAAGGGAATTGCCGACGTCCAGCCGACAAGCCCGCGCATCAACGGCGACCTGATGGCAAGGCCGCGGAAGAGGGGCGGGACCTCCTCCTCCACGTGCGTCAGTGGTGCAAGCAGCGCGAGGCCGCCGACGTACTCGGGATGGTGCAAGCCGAGCGAAAGTGCAATGGCGCCGCCCAGTGAATGACCGACGATGAGCGGCCGCTTTAGCTCGAGCGCCTCAATAAAGTGTGCGATGGTTTGCGCCTGGGCATTGATCGTCGCTGATGCTCCCCGGGCGCGTGTTGAATAGCCACTGCCCGGCCGATCGAGGATGATAACCCGGTATTCGCTCTTGAGCCGGTCGAGCAGCGAGTGGGTGAAAACCCGCGTCTGCCCGGCAAGCCCGTGAATGAGAACGAGCGGCGGTCCCGAGCCCTCGTCGAGATAGTGGATGCGCGCGCCATCGACTTCGATGAAGTGTCCGTGCGCGGGCAGCAGCTTCTCGACCTGCCGCGCCGTCCGGGCTGAGAAAACAGCGAGCCCGCCCAGCAGCAAAATCGAGCAGCAGAACGATGATGCCGACGATCCAGGCCATGGTAATCATCGGGGAGCCTCATCAGCTGACCCGGCATCCAGCGCGCCGGTATGCATTGCGGTAGCGCTCATTTCATCAATCTCCGCCCCAGCAGATTCCAGTAATTGACAGGCATGAGCCGTTCAATCAATGCTAGCACTCTTAGCATCGGAGCCGACCAGAACGCGCGCTTTGCGGTTTTCGACGCCGCGGACGATGGTTTCGCCGGCGATTGCCGGCGGTAGCTTGAGGAAGGCTTCGAACGACTTTCGCTTTGCTTCTTCCTCTTCGGGGGAATTGGTCTTCGGCATTCGCGCACTGCGGACGATCGAAGTTGCAATGCCTCCGGGGTGAACTACCGTCACGCCGATGCTGGTTTTACGAAGCTCGTGGCGTAGCGATTCGGAAAAGCCGCGTACCGCGAATTTGCTCGCCGAATAAGCCGTATTACCGGGCGGGGCGATCATTCCGAATATGCTCGAAAGGTTAACAATCCGCGCGTCGTCGCTGTGATGCAGGTGTGGCAGGAAGGCCCGCGTCATCCACACTACGCCCCAGAAATTGATGCTGAACAGCCATTCGAAGTCGGCTTCGCTGACTTGCTCGAATGTGCCTGCAAGCGCCACGCCGGCATTATTGACGAGCACGTCGACCCCGTCGTGTTCGGCAACGACCTGCTCCGGGAAGGCAGCGACCGCATCACGGTCCGAGACGTCGAGATGATGCTTGCTGACGCGCACGCCTTGCGCGGCAATCTCGGCAGCCGCTTTATTGAGGTTCTCCTCATTGATGTCGGCGAGCGCAAGATTGCAGCCGCGGCGCGCCAACGACGTGGCAATCGCCCGGCCGATCCCGCTCGCGGCTCCCGTTACAACGGCCGTTCGGCCCGTAAGCTGCAGCACCCCCAGTCTCCTTATCAAAAGGCCTGCGCCGGCGCGGCTTCAGTCGAGCACGGCACCCTTATGTACCGGTTGCACGGCATGCTGGTAAGTCCGCAGCCAGCCTTTGAGGTCTTGCGCGCCGAATTTTCGGGGAACGGCGCGGCGGCGCGCCATCTCTTCGGCCGGCACGTGCAAATCGACGGCCTTAGCGGGTACGTCGATGGTAATCCTGTCCCCGTTGTCGACGAAGGCGAGCGGACCGCCGGACGCTGCTTCAGGGGACGCCTCGCCGACGACCAATCCTTTGTTGACCAGCCCGGACAGCTGGCCTTCGGTGATCATGGCGACGTCGTCGATAAGGCCGGCGCCGTCGAGCGCAAACACCACCGCCGACGTCAGCGCCATGCCCGGGCCGCCAATGACGCCGAGCCCGCGCAGGATCACGACATCGCCCTTAACCACATCGCCCGCCGCGATCGCCGCGAGCGCTTCATCGCGCGAATGGTAGAGTTTGGCCGAGCCGGTAAATTTCAGCTTGCGTTCGCCGACCCCACCGAGCCGCACGATGCCGCCGCCGGGCAAAAGATTGCCGCGCACAATGTTGATTGAGGCTCGCCGCGATAGCGGCTCTTCAAGCGTGCGGATCACAGCGCCGTCAGGCGCCGGAGCCTTCGCCAACTCTTCGGCGATGGTCCGGCCGCTGACTGAGCGAGCTTCAAGATCGAGCATGCTGTGCAATCGCTGCATCACGCCGCGCGCGCCGCCAGCCGCTTCGAGTTCTTCGATCAGCGTGTCGCCATTCGGCCGCACTGCGGCGAGCAATGGGATCTTGTCCGCAAGCTCCGAGAACAGGCCGTAGACGTCGACTTCGACGTTCGCCTCGGTGGCAATGGCCTGCAGATGCTTGACGCAATTGATCGAGCCGGAGAGCGCCAGCACCATCATCACGGCATTGCGGATTGCGCCCGCGGTAATGATGTCACGGGGTTTCAAATCCTCCTGCACCATCTCGACAATGCGGCGACTGGAAGCGCGCGCGAACGCCAGCATTTTCGCTGAATTGGCCTCGACCGGGGCGCTTCCCGGCAGCGTCATACCGAGGGCCTCGCAGACCGTGTGCATGGAATTGGCGGTACCCATGCCGGCGCAGACGCCCGGTCCCTGCACCGCCACGTCCGCCATGCCGGCGAGATCGTCGAGCGTGATCTGACCGGAAGCGAGGTAGCCGGCCTTGAGGAAGACCTCCTCGATATCGACGTGCTCGCCCTTGTAGGTACCGCTGCGCTGATAGCCGCAGATCACCACGATGGCGGGAATGTTCATGCGGCCCGCCGCCATCACCTGGCCGGGGAGCGTTTTGTCGCAGGAGGCGAGGCAGACCATGCCGTCAAGGAGCGCGCCCTCGACCTGCACTTCTATGTCCGCCGCGATCAGATCGCGCGCCGGCAGAATATAGGCGCCGTATCGGCCGGCGCTGGTGATGAAATCGGAAGGCGCCGCAGTGCGAATCTCGAACGGTAATCCGCCGGCCTCGCGAATGCAGCGCTTTACTTCCGCGGCGATTCCGTCGAGGTGAGAAAAGCAGCTCGCCAGCTCCGACGAACTATTGACCACGGCGATTTTCGGCTTTGCCATATCGGCGTCGGAAATGCCAAGCGCCCGCCATTGCGCGCGCCGGGCGGCCCACAAAGCCGTGCCCGGTTTCAAGTTGCTGCGGAGCGGTCGGTTCATCTCGTACGCCTCTTCATTGTTTCGGATGCGTTCATTGTTTCAGGATTTGCCGGCATCAGACGGCAGAACCGAGTACGGCGGTGGCCTTGATCTCAATGAGCGCGTCCTTACGGATCAAACCAGCAACTAAAACGCCGGTTGCGGCCGGGTAGGGCGGTCCCTTGAAGAACTCGCGGCGCACGTCGGCAGTTCGCTTGTAGTCGTCGAGCGTCAGAAAATATTCGGTCGTCTCGACAATATTAGCGAACGAAGCGCCGGCTTGCTTCAGCAGCCGGTCGAATTTCTCAAAGATAAATCTGGTCTGTGCGACGATATCGCCTTTGCCAACGAGGTTCAGATTTTCGTCGACGGCGGTGGTGCCGGAGATAAACAGGAGATTGCCTGCACGTACGGCCGGCGTGAAAGTGATCTTGTCCGGCCATGGGCCTACTTTGATCGGTTCGTAGACAGCCATTCTTTCACTCCCTCGATGGGTTTTGTTTTTGACCTAATTTGCCGCATCGGCGCGCAGCTTGAAGCGCTGGATTTTGCCGGATTCCGTCTTGGGCAGAACATCAACGACAACAACTTCCCGCGGAAAAGCGTGGCTGCCGACGCGTTCCCGGACAATGTCCTGGATTTCGCGTTCGAACGCCGGCGATCGCGCTGCTCCGCGCTTTAGAGTGATGAAGGCCTTCACGATCTGGCCCTTCATCCCATCCGGTTTGCCGACCACGGCCGCCTCGGCCACCTGCGGATGATGCAAGATCGCACTTTCGATCTCGAACGGGCCGACGCGGTAGCCGGAAGTCTTGATGAGATCGTCGGCGCGGCCCTCAAACCAGAAATACCCGTCCTCGTCGCGCCTCGCTAAATCGCCGACGATCATCCAACCGTTGCGAAACAATGCCTGCGTTCGCTTGGCATCTTCCCAGTAGCCGAGTGAATAATAGCCCTCCCGGCTCGGGCGCAACGCAATGTAGCCCACGGTCCCCATGCCAACTTCCATGCCCTGATCATCGACGACCGCCATGTCATGGCCGGGCATGGGGTTTCCCATGGAGCCAGCTTTCACCGGCGCATCGAGCGCATTGAAATTTCCCACCGGCAGGCCGTTCTCGCTGGAGCCGTATTGATCGCAAGGCGTAACCCCGGTCGCCTTCTGGAAGAAGTGCACCACTTCGGCATTCAGCGGCTCGCCGCAGCTGCTGATGCAGCGAAGCGACAGCTGACGGCCGGCGAGCTTCTCGGCGCCTTGCGCCATGACGGCGCGCAGGATCGTAGGCACGGTGGCCACATTTGTGACTTGCTGCCGTTCGAGCAAATCGACGAACAGCTCCGCCGTAGGGGCGGCTTCGTGACTGACGACCGGAACGCCCATGGCGAGCGCCGCATGATAGCAGACGAAGCCCCAACCCCAGCCGGGATCGCCGGTCGGCCAGAACATATCGCTGGGTCGAACATCGCCGCCGTACTTCATGAACGGCCGCACCGCAGCTAAAAAATTGCTGGCAATCTGCACGCCCTTGGGCTCGCCGGTGGATCCAGAAGTGTAGAGGATGACCGCAGGATCGCGGCGGCTACGCGGGACCGGATCGATCGTGTCGGATTGTTTGTTCACGGCATCCCAGAAATTGACGTCGCGCGGCTGCAACGCCTCGCTATCGCCTCCGGAGATGGTGATCACGACCGTGCCGTGTTCGGCTAAATCCGGAAGCCTGCCGCGATACTGATCATGGGTGCAAACGATCTTCGCGCCGCTGTGTTTGACACGAAACGCAATGGCGTCGCGGCCAAACCCGGAAAAGATCGGCACATAAACGCCGCCCGCCTTCCAGGTGCCGATCATGATCGCGAGCGTTTCGGGAATGCGGGGCAGCACGCCAGCGATACGATCGCCCTGGGTCACGCCAAGCGAGCGTAGCAGATTGGCGAACTTGTCGCTCGACACTTTTAGGTCGCGATAGGTTAGCGTCGCGGAGGAGCCGTCCTTGCCGAACCAATAAAGCGCAACTTTTTGGGACTGAGCGTGGCGATCGACAATGGTGTGGCCCAGACTGATTGAGGCTTCGTGGCCCTCCCATTCGAGTTCGCGAAGAACGGATGCCCAGTCGAAACTCCGATAGACGTCGCGATAGCTCGGCTTGGCTGCGGCCATGAATATTTATGGCCTCCGTCCACCCGGCCGGCAGCGCACCATATAAAGATGATGACCATCCAGGACCGCTTCGTTCTGTTGGTCGAGCAGTCGCACCTGGAAACGAAGTCTGCCCGTGTCCTTGCCGGGCTTTCGCTCCGCTTCCTTCACGATCAGTTCGCAACGCAGCACATGGCCGGCAAAAACCGGTTTGAGATACCGGCAGCCCTGTTCGAGCATGGCCACCATGGATTCTTCCAGGCGGTCCGAAAGAGCAGTTGCTCCGAGCGCAGTGAGCGCCATCAGATGCAGCCCGTGCGCGATCGGACGGCCGAACCGGGTGGTCTTCGCATATGCAGCATCGTAATGAATGGGGTGCCGGTCGCCGGTGAGCGCGCCGAACGACGCAAAATCGGTTTCCGAAATTGTTCTCGGCTCGCCTTCGAACCGTTGCCCTTCGGAGAAGTCTTCTAGGAACAGCTGATCGGGTGGCAATGCCATTTCAGTTGTGCCCGTTGAAGGTGCACAATAAGGCGAACGCGGCGTCGAGGCGAGGGGACAGGAAAACCATGCTAACGCTCTATCACTGCCACAACGCCCGCTCCTTTCGTCCGCTGTGGACTCTAGAAGAGATGGGCTTGCCGTATGAGCTGAAGATGCTGCCGTTCCCGCCGCGGGACTTGGCGCCGGACTACCTTGCCGTCAATCCGCTCGGGACGGTGCCGACGTTTCTGGACGATGGCATGCGGCTGACTGAATCGGCGGCGATCTGCCAGTACCTGGTGACACGCTACGGCCCCAGTCCTTTGGCGGTCGCGCCTACCGAGACAGACTTCGGTCTGTACCTCAACTGGCTGCATTTCGGCGAAGCGACGCTGACATTTCCGCAAACGGTGGTGCTGCGCTATTCGCTATTCGCGCCGCCAGAGAAGCGTCTGGACCAGGTCGCCGCCGACTATTCCCGGTGGTTTCTCGCCCGGCTGCGCGGCATCGACGCGGTCGTCTCACGGCAACCGACGCTGTGCGCCGGACGGTTCACGGCCGCCGACATTTCCGTCGGCTATGCGTTGCTGATTGCCGCCTACACCAAGCTCGACGTGAAGTTCACGCCGGCAGTCGCGGCGTACTGGCGGTCGCTCAAGGAGCGGGATGGCTTTCGGCACGCCATGGCCAAGCAGGAGGCCGCCGGCCGCGAACAGGGCGTGGAAAACCGGCTAGCCCCCTGAGGACGGGGCCGTTCAATCACGGCCAAGCGCGAGTCACTCAACGCAGCCCTCTCGGCCGTTGCTCTTCGTCCGTGTCACAAACCCGGCGCCACTTGCCTGGCAAGCAACAGGGCTACGCTTCGATCCATTCCTGCGTACTTTGCGCCGCATCCTCGACTGAGCCGTGGGCGTGCGGCGACGCCGGCATCTGCAGCACGGTGGCGCGTTGGCCGGGTATCAGCCGCGTGATCAAGACGATCTGTCCATTCGGGAATTCGAGCGCGTCGTGGTGCACGTTCGGATCGTCCATATTGATCTGCCGGAACCGCGCCACTTTGTGACTGGCACGAGCCCTGCCGAACAGGCTGAAAGCGCGGTCGAACTGAACGTCACTCGCGAAGGCGAGTTCGGTGCCGGGAAGCAGGCAGACCGCGACGTCCGGTTCCCCGGCCGCGGCGAAGCCGCGGGTTATCGACTTGGCGAAATCCGTCGCGACGATCGTCTCTCCGACCTTGGCCGGCCGCGACGCCACAAGATGCAGACTGTAGTCGCACATGGATTACTCCTCTCCACTCAGGGAGCCCAGTTACTCAAGCTGAACCTCGCCATTGGTCAAATGTTCCTTCACGGCGCCATTCCCGGAAGCGCGTCACGCTCAAGCGCCGGCGTCACTCGCGGGGGCAACGCGCGCGGGCGTTAATAAATGTGACGGTCTATTAGCTTTGAGGGGCCAGCCCAACGGCTCAGCTGATGCTCAGACCCGCGGGCTGACGCCAGTCGTAGATCCAGTCGTAATTGCGCAAGAGCTGCTTACCGCCCATCGTCCGCATCGCGGCATCGCGCACCCAGCCCCTAACGCCGCCGAAATGATAGCGGGAGCCATTGCGCGCAGCGAGGCGTTGCACCTTCCGCGTCCGGGCGCGCCGCGTCGCACCGTAAGTTTGCAGGGCGGCGGCGGGATCGTCCGGTTGCCGCGCCATGCATTGCGCCACTACGGCGGCATCCTCGATCGCCATCGCCGCGCCTTGCGCCAAGTAGGGCAGCATCGGGTGCGCGGCGTCGCCAAGAACTCCTACCGGGCCTCTTGACCAGCGTCCGATGGGCCGGCGATCGTAGAGCGCCCATTTCAGCCAAGCATCGGGCAGGCCGACGAGGGCGCGGGCCGGCAGCGCCCATGCCTCGGCGGTCAGGCGCGGTACCAAGTCGGCACGGCTAGCCGGCTCGCTCCAGCCCGGCGCGTTCCAGGACTCGGCGGCGATAACGACGATATTGATCACCTGGCCAGCTTTGACCGGATAGTGGACCAGATGCGCCTCGCGGCCGAGCCACAGATAGACAAACGGCTCGCGAAATTCGGGCGCCACCTCGCGCGCCGGAACCAGACTGCGCCAGGCGGCTTGCCCGGTGAAACGGGGCGGTTCGCCGTAACCGATGCGGCGGCGCACCTGCGACCACAGACCATCCGCACCGATGAGCGCAAGGCCCCGCTCATCGGTCGCCCCCCGGTACGGCTGCGCGCCGCGACGGTGATGCCGTTCGGATGGGTGACGAAGTCTTCGACGCGCGCGCCAAGCTTCAGCGTGACTTCCAGGCGCCGCGACACTGCGGCCAACAGCGCCGCCTGCAGATCGCCGCGATGGATTAGCCAATACGGCGCGCCGTAACGCCGTTCAGCAGCGTCCGCGAGCGGCAGCCGAACAATCTCGCGTCCGCTTGCTGCGCTCATCACCCGCAGCGCCAGCGGTGCGACCGCAACGGGCCGCAAGCGGTCCCCCAGCCCCAGGTCGATCAAAGTGCGCGCAGCATTGGGCGAGAGCTGAATTCCGGCGCCGGTTTCCTCAAGCCGCTCGGATTGTTCCAGCACGGTGACGCGAAAACCGTTGCGCGCCAGCGCCAGCGCCGCGGTCAGTCCGCCGATGCCGGCTCCAGCGACAATCACGATCCGCGAGGACGGCAGTTGCGCGCTCCCGCTGACAACTCAGGCGTGGACGTCGTGCAATGCGCATTCCGCCGGCCGCGCAGCGCTCGGCTTAAGGGTCGGGTCGTGGCGATAGAGCGTTGAGCAATACGGGCAAATGTATTCGGCGTCCGCGCCCATGTCGCAGAACACGTGCGGATGATCGAATGGCGGCATCGCGCCGACACACATGAACTCCTTGGCGCCGATCTCAATGACCGCGATGCCAAGATCGTTATGAAAATGGGGAACGATCGAGTCAGTCATGCCCGCTCCGACTTTTCCGGCGGCACCATAGCCGCGCAAAGTGTGGATTTCCAGCGATCCTTGTCAGGTTCGGAGTCGGACGGGATAGGACGTGAAGCCACGGAAACGCGCGCGGCCGCCACGCACCGGGGTGCCAATCGGGTCAATGCGGGTGAAACGCTGGAGCAATCGTCCGATTGCCACCTGCGCCTCCATGCGGGCGAGCGACATTCCCGCACAGGCGTGAATGCCGGTGCCGAAAGCCAGGTGCCGGTTCGGCTGGCGCCGGATGTCGAGTCGGTCCGGATCGGGAAACTGGTCGGGGTCGCGATTGGCTGCGCCGATGCAGATATGCACATAGCCGCCGGCCGCGATATCGACGCCGCCCAACACGGTATCCCTGTTGGCTCTGCGATTACCGAGCTGATTGGAACTTTCGATCCGCAAAAACTCTTCGACGGCGGTGTCCATCGCCTCCGGATGGTTGCGTAGCTCGCTCATGGCGCCGGAATGACGGATCAGAAGATCGACCGCGTTGCCGATGAGATTGGTGGTCGTCTCGTGGCCGGCATTGAGAAGAAAAATGCAATTATGGATCAGCTCCAACTTTGACAGCCGTTCACCGTCGCTGCCATGAGCGGCAAAGTCGCTGGCGCCGATAAGTTTGGAGAGGATCTCCGCCGGATCGCTGTCACCGCTGCGCAGCCGCGTGGAAATAATGTCGGTGAGGTATTCCTTGAAATCGGCGACCGCTGCGACGCCGCTATCGAATTGTTGACGGCTGAGAACTGGTTCCAGCGCGCCGAGAATGGCGAGCGACCATCCGCGCAATGGCCCGCGTTCATCCTGCGGGATGCCAAGCATGTCGCCGATTAGTTGAACCGGTATTGCCGCGGCGAAATCCGTGATGAGATCGATCTCACCGCGGTCGGCGGCGCTTTCAAGCAACCGATCGACCAGTTGCTCGATCCGGCTCTGCAAGGCGACAAGCGCCCGGGGCGTGAATGCGGGCGCAAGCAGCTTACGCACGCGGCTGTGATAAGGCGGATCGTTGAAGACGAGGCTCGTGGTGTGATGTTCGTACAGCAGGCTGTCGGCGAAATTCGGCCGGAAATCGAGCTTCTTGTCCGAGCTCCAGATGTCGACGTCGCGATAGACCGCAACGCAATCGTCATAGCGGGTCAGGAAATACGATCCGTCCGGCATGCGATGCAGCGGATCAAATTGCCGGAGCGCACGGTATGTCGGATACGGATCGTCGAGAAACGCCGCGGACAGCCGCTTCAAATCGAAGTCGGCTGCGAGCGCGGGCAGCGCGAGGACCTCCACCTTCGCAACGACCCCTATTGCTTGACCAGCGGACAGGCTGGATTGGGCGGGCCGAAGGCTTGATCGCCCGGGATATGCGTGAGGATTTGATAGTAATCCCACGGATACTTCGAATCTTCCGGCTTCTTCACCTGCACCAGAATAAGGTCGTGGACCATCAGCCCGTCTTCGCGCAGTTTGCCGTTGCGGGAAAAGAAGTCGTTGATCGGCGTCTCGCGCATCTTGGCGGTGACTTTAAGCGGCTCGTCGGTGCCGGCCGCCTTGACGGCGTTGAGATAATTCATGACCGACGAATAAACCCCCGCCTGCCACATCGACGGCATCTGGTTCATCTTAGCAAAGAAGCGCTTCGACCATTCGCGCGTCTGCTCGTCCATGTCCCAATAGAACGACGTCGTCAGGACGAGGCCTTGCGCGGCCTTCAGGCCGAGCGCGTGGATGTCGGAGATCAGCACCAAAAGGCCAGCCATCTGCTGACCGCCCTGGAAAACGCCAAACTCGCCACCGAGCTTGATGGCGTTGATGTTGTCGGGCGGGCCGCTGGCTATGCCAATGATTTTTGCCTTCGAGGCCTGAGCCTGGAGAATGAATGACGACAAATCGGGCGTCGCGAACGGATGCGCGACCGAGCCCAGCACCTTGCCGCCATTCTGTACAATGACAGCCGAAGCGTCGCGCTCCAGCGCATGTCCGAAGGCGTAATCTGCGGTGAGAAAGAACCAAGTATTGCCGCCGCGCTTGGTAACTTCTTGCGCCGTGCCGACGGCAAGCGCGTGGGTGTCGAACACCCATTGCAGGGCGTAAGGCGTGCAGAACTTGCCGTGAAAATCAGCCGTTCCCGTCGAATGGACGATGAGCAGCTTCTTGCTCTCGTTGGCGACGTTTTGCACTGCCAGCCCCACTGCCGACACCGGCACATCGACGATCAAATCGACCTGGTCGCGGTCGTACCATTGCCGGGCGAGACCGGCGGCAAGGTCCGGCTTGATCTGATGGTCGGCTGAAATCAACTGGATCGGCTTGCCGAGGACAGCGCCGCCGAAGTCTTCCACCGCCATTTGCGTAGCTACGACCGAGCCGGGGCCGTCGGCGTTCCGCGATGGTCCGGACATGTCGGTAAGCACGCCGATCTTCACGACATCGTCGGATATCTGCGCCCGGGCCATGCCGCTCGAACAGGCAAACAGCGTAGCGAGCACAAGCAGCCACATGCGATGCATCGTGATCCTCCCGAAGTTTCTATCGCGGCGGATTTTGACCTGCCGATGGTCAGCCTAGCGTCATCCGCCGCCTGCATCACCACTTTTGTGCAGCGGCGCGCGGATCGATTATGTTCGCGGCATGCCGCGCTTTGCCCATGACAATGTCGAGATCGCCTTCCTTGACGAGGGCGAAGGCGAGCCGATCGTGCTGATCCACGGCTTTGCCTCCAACAAGGAGGTCAACTGGGTCTATCCCGGCTGGGTCACGACCCTCAAACGCGCCGGGCGTCGCGTCATCGCGCTCGACAATCGCGGCCACGGCGAATCCAGCAAGCTCTACGATCCGGCCGCCTATCACAGTGCCATCATGGCGGAGGATGCGCGCGCGCTGCTTGACCACCTCGGGCTCGGCCGCGCCAATGTCATGGGTTATTCGATGGGGGCGCGTAACGCCGCTTTTCTTACGGTCGCGCATGCCGAGCGGGTGCGCTCGGCTGTGCTTGGCGGACTTGGTATCGGTTTGATCGAGGGCGTCGGCGAGCCGGAAAGGATCGCGCGTGCGCTGGAGGCTCCGTCGCTCGCGGACGTGTCCGATCCCACCGGCCACATGTTTCGCGCCTTCGCCGAAAAGACGCATTCCGACCTGCGCGCGCTCGCCGCATGCATTCGCGGCTCGCGCCAAACGCTGAGCCCCGATGACATTCGCCGTATCGATGTCCCGATACTGGTCGCGGTCGGAAGTATCGACACGGTTGCCGGTTCGCCGGAGACGCTGGCTACGCTCATTCCGGGCGCGCAGGCATTGGTCATCCCGGGCCGGGACCACATGCTTGCGGTCGGTGACCGGCTGTTCAAGGCCGCAGTGGTGGACTTTTTGGCCCGCGGCCCTTGAGGAGAAAGCCAATAAATAGGCCAATGGCCGCAGCTAAAGGCCACGTAACTGGGTCAATGGCTTTGAAGATGGAGGGCGGATTTGGGGGATTGCACGGAAATGAGCCCTCTGGTTTTTGTCTTGCGCCGCACCAATTATGCTAGGATGTGTCCCTCCGGGAGGCGCTTATGGCACAGCATCAGGCGAAACCGATCCTCGATAAGGTCGATCCGGTCTGGGCACGGATCAGGCGCGAGGCCGAGGACATCGTGCGGCGCGAGCCAGAGCTCGCCACCTTCATCTATTCAACGATTTTGCATCACGACACGCTCGAAGCGGCGGTGGTTTACCGGCTGGCGGAGCGGCTCGATCACGCCGCGCTCTCAAGCGAAATGATCCGGCAGGCCTACGCGGACGCGCTTAAGGACGAGCCGACGATTGGCGAGAGCTTCCGGGCCGATATCGCAGCCACTGTCGACCGCGATCCGGCGACCCGTCGCCTGCTGGAGCCGGTGCTGTACTACAAGGGTTTTCACGCCATCGAAACGCATCGGTTGGCGCATTGGCTGTGGAACAAGGGCCGGCGCGACTTCGCGCTCTATCTGCAGAGTCGTTCTTCAGCGGTGTTCCAGTGCGACATCCATCCCGCCGCGCGCATTGGCCGTGGCATCTTTCTCGATCATGCCACCAGCCTCGTGGTCGGTGAAACCGCGGTGATCGAGGACGACGTATCGATGCTGCATGACGTCACGCTCGGCGGCACTGGCAAGGAAGCCGGCGACCGTCATCCGAAGATTCGCTACGGCGTCATGATCGGCGCTGGCGCCAAGATCCTCGGCAACATCGAGGTCGGGCATTGCGCACGCATTGCCGCCGGATCGGTGGTGCTCAAGTCGGTGCCGAACAATGTTACCATTGCCGGTGTGCCGGCGCGCGTGGTGGGGAAGGCCGGTTGCCCGGAGCCCGCGCGGTTGATGGATCAAATGCTCTACGACGAGATTTGAGCCGCGCGGTCAACGCGCTTCGCGACATACTGCGTTTCGTGAAACTTTGGTTCCGCAAGCAATCCGGGGCGGACTTCTCTAGGTACCTCGGTGACGCTTAGAGGCGCGGAAACGGCAGTTCGTCGTCATTGTTGTCGCTACGCTCGCGTGCTATGCGGCTTGCGGCAGGAGAAACCGGTGGACGTTCAAGAAGTCAGAAAGCTCGACGCTTACTTAAAGAAGCTGTTCGGCAATGCGCGCATCCGCGTGGTGCCGCGGCCGAAAAAGGATGATTCAGCGGAGGTCTATGTCGGCGATGAGTTTGTCGGCGTTCTGTTCGTCGACGACGAGGACGACGAGCGGTCATATAATTTTCAGATGGCGATCCTCGGCAGCGACCTAGATTAGCGCTAGCCCCTGACGCTACGTTCATCCGCCTTTCGGATGAAGCTGCCCTACCAACCGATCGAAGCCACCAGCGATGCTCCGCCAGTCCTGCAGCCATTGGCGCGGAAATCGCATGGCAATGTCAGCTGCATCGAGCACGCGTTCCTGCACGCATGTCCCGGGGACGGACCGCACCGCCCGGGTGCAACGGACGAAAAACGTTTCCGGTTTCTCCGCGAAGTAAATCAGGTCTTCACCTTCGTAAGGCGTGCCGGCGCGGAATGGTAGCACCGCAAGTCCGTCGGGACCGTCCGTCGCTTCGGTCTCGAAATAACGCGGATAGACGCTGCGCAACCGCTCGGCCGGAGCGAGCACCGCGCCAAGTCCGGCAATCGTCACGAACAGACGATCCCCGGAAACCGCCGCTGTTAGTCCATCGTTCCCAACGGTAACGGTTGGCGCCCCCGCCGCGCCTTCGGTCGAAGGCGGCGCCAGCGAGGGCCAAGGGAAGACGAGGTCGATGCGCTCGTGCGCTCCAGGATGACGTTGCACCGGGGCGCGGATTGCTGACGGCGGAATGTTGAAGAGGACACCGGCAACCGTCACCGGGACCGCCGGCGCATCGAGCACTGCCGCTTTGGTCGGCCAGGTCGGCCACAGCATATAGGAAACAAAGGTTGTGGCGCCGGCGATCAGGACAACCAGCAACACCAACAGCAGCAGCAGCAAGCTGTGTGACTTGCGGCGTAGCCGCGGGCGGGGGGCCGCGTGCGCTGTCATGGCGTGCCTCGCCGCTCAATTTCGAATCGACTGACAGTATTGCACGGGCAAGGGTCGCCCGGATGTTAACCGTTTCTTAATCAAGTTCTGGCGGCGCGGCGCTCACTCTGCGATGCCTTTCGTTGAGAACCGGAGGCGTCCCGCATGTCCCAGGCCCTGCTGCCGGCGATTTCGCCCGAAGCAATCGAGTCGATGTTCGCGATCGCCTTCGGCTTTGCGGTCGCCGGGCTGTGCGCCAGCGGCTATCGCCTGTTCCGCTTGCGTTTCCCAAGCTTTCGGTTGCTCGAAGTCGGGCCGATGCGGACGCGCTTTGCGGTGGTTCCGGTGCTGGTGTTTTCGGCCCCGTTCCTGATCATGCGCAACACGCTGCGTGGACAGCGCCTCGAACGGCGCAACGTCGGTTTCGTGATGATCGCTACCATCATCGCCGCACTCTGGAGTTTGATGTCCGGATCGGTCGTGGTGATGGCGCTGCAAGCGCTCATCTAGTCTCGGCCGCCAGATTCGCGCCGCCTCCAGCAATTTCTGCTGAGCTGAAGTCTTCGATCTTCCCACCTTGCCAGAGCGCTGCGGATGCTCAATGTGGACGTGCGGATAGTGTCCGCGCATAACCATGAGCAAACAATGATCTACGAACTCGATGGCCAGAAGCCGGATTTGCCGGAGGAGGGCCGCTATTGGGTTGCGCCAAGTGCTGCGGTAATCGGCAAGGTGCGGCTGAAAACCGATTGCAGTGTCTGGTTCGGCGCCGTCCTGCGCGGCGACAACGAGTGGATCGAACTCGGCGAACGCTCGCAAATTCAAGACAATTCCACGCTGCATACCGATCTCGGCTTTCCGATCACCATCGGGCCGGATTGCGTGATCGGTCATAACGTCATTTTGCACGGCTGCACGATCGGCGCGCACGCGCTCGTCGGCATGGGGGCGACGATCCTGAACGGTGCGCGCGTCGGCGCCCATTGCCTGGTTGGCGCCGGTGCACTGATTACCGAGGGCAAGTCATTTCCGGAAAGATCGCTGATCGTCGGCTCGCCGGCGCGCGTCCTGCGCACGCTCGATGAAGCGGCGGCGGTCAGTATTGCGGCCGGCGCTGAATTCTACGTCCAAAACTTCAAGCGTTATGCCAAGGGGCTGAAGCCGATCGGTTGACTTCAGTTGACGGTCACTTGGTCGGCGGTTACTTGGCTTCGGCGGTTTCTCCCGCTCCCGGGACACCCGGAGCGCCGGCAATTCGGACCTTGTCGCCGGTGGCGATCCCGTCCGGAGGATTCGCAACCACGCGGTCATCCGTGGCAATTCCCGATCCAAGCTCAACCTCGTTGCCCAAGTCGCGCGAGATGGTGACTTGTTTGAGCACGATGCGACCGTTGCTGCCGACCGTGGCCACTTGCAGCCCCCGCTGATTAAAGATCAACGCGCTTGCCGGGACGTTGATCGCGATCTCAGGATGCGGCAGGTCGAAAGTCACATTGGTGAAGTCGCCGGTCATCAGTTCATTGCTGGAATTGTCGACGACCAGCTGCATGCGGGTCGTACCTGATGCAATTTCCACGGATTGTGCGGACGCTTCCACGATAGCCGGGAAAGTCCGTCCCGGATATTCCGGCACGACGATCTGCGCCTTGGTGCCGACTGGGATGTTGGGCACGTAGCTTTGCGGCACGCTGACATAGACGCGCAATTTGCTCGTGTCGGAAACGACGAACAGCGGTGGCCCGCCGCCGCCGGCGTTGATCAGCGCGCCGACATCGGTCGTGCGCGCAGTGACGAGCCCGTCGAACGGCGCGGTGAGCCGCTTGTACTGCGCCAGTACGCCGAGGCGATCGAGATTGGCTTGCGCCGCCCGGACAAGGCCCTGCTTGTTGGAGGCGTCCGCCGCCCTCTGGTCGAGATCCTGCTGCGAGATGGCAAGCGTCTTGATCAGCGACTGGCCGCGGGTCAGCGTCATGTCCGACAGCACTGAATTGGCCTTGGCGCTGGCGAGATTGGCTTCCGCCTGCATGATCTGCTGGTCGAGGTCGGGCGCGTCGATGGTCGCGAGGAGCTGGCCGGCTTTGACCGGCGTGCCGATATCGGCATCCCACTCTTTCACGTAGCCGGTGACGCGGGCGTAAATCTGCGCCTGGACATAAGCTTCAAGCCGGCCGGGCAGGCTGAAGGTCGAGGTTTTGCCGCGGGTCTCGGGCGGCGCGACGGCGACCACCGGAATCGCCTGATTCTCGGTCCATTCCTGCAGCTTGGCGTCGGCGATCTTGCGGCTGGTAATCCCGAATACCACGATGACCACAGCGATAACCGCCGCCGCCACCGCCGCAATGTAGAGCCCGCGGCGCGAGACCGGGCGCGGGGCGGAATCAGGCGGCATGCGGTTCTCCGATCACGCGGGTCCCCAGCGAGCCCCGGCGTTGATGAATGATGCTGAAGACCACCGGTACGAATATCAGAGTTGCGATGGTTGCGAAACACAGTCCGCCGACCACGGCGCGGCCGAGCGGTGCATTCTGTTCGCCGCCTTCGCCAAGGCCAAGCGCCATCGGCAGCATGCCGATGATCATGGCAAGCGCCGTCATCAATACCGGGCGCAGGCGGACAAATCCCGCCTCGATCGCAGCCGCTACGGCATCGCCGTGGTCCTCAAGCCGCTCCTTGGCGAAGCTGATGACCAGAACGCTGTTGGCGGTGGCTACCCCCATGCACATGATAGCGCCGGTGAGCGCTGGCACGGACAAAGTCGTTCCGGTGGCAAACAGCATCCACACAATGCCGGCGAGCGCAGCCGGGAGTGCCGTGATGATAACGAATGGATCAGTCCAGGATTGGAAGTTGACCACAATCAGCAGATAAATGAGGACCACAGCGGCGGCCAAACCGAAGATCAGGCCACCGAACGCGTCGTTCATGGTCTTGACCTGACCGAGCATCGCGACATCCGCGGTCTTCGGCGCATCCTTGACGGTTTCGTCCAGGATTTTCTGCACGTCGGCGGCCACAGCGCCCAGATCCCGGCCCTGGGTGGTGCCGTAAATCTGGATCACCGGCTGTATGTTGTACTGCGAATACACGGCGGGGACCGCCACACGCTGGATGTCGGCGATGGCGCCCAATATTTGGGGGGCCGCGCCCGGTGCGGTAATCGGCAGGTTACGCAGCGCGTTCAAGGAATCGACTTGGTATTGCGGCGTCTGCATGACGATTGAATAATTGACGCCGTTTTCGGGATTGAGGAAGAACGTCGGTTGCACCTGGTCAGAGCCGGCGAGGTTCACGACCATGCTGTTAGTTACGTCGCGCTCGGCGATGCCGACATATTGGGCGCGCGTGCGATCAACATCGACGTTGAAGCCGGGCGCGCTGAGCGATTGCTGGATACGCGCATCGACTAGACCGGGAATGTGTCTGAACCGGCGCAAGAGCTCTTGCGCATAGGCGAAATTCTCTTCGAGTTTGGGTCCGCGAATTTGCACCTCGATAGGCGCCGGCGCGCCGAAATTGAGAATTTGGCTGATGATGTCGGCCGGCAAGAACGAAAATGTCGTACCGGGAAAGCGGGCCGGTAATTCTTCGCGCAGAGTGCGGACGTACTCGGCCGTGGGCTGGTGACTCTCGCTCAAACCGATCTGAATTTCGCCGTCCTGCGAGCCGATGGTGCCGGTGTTGTTGTAGGTCATGTTGATGCCGCTGACCGGAAAGCCGATGTTGTCGACCAGCGTTTCCAGCTCCTTCGGCGGGATGACCTGCCGGACGACCTTCTCGATTTCGGCAAACTCGCGGGCGTTTTCCTCGACGCGAGTTCCTATGTGCGAGCGCACGTGCATGAGAATTCGGCCGCCGTCGACCGACGGAAAAAAGTCGCGCCCGAGATAGGGCGCCAGCGCGAACGTACCCACGACGAAGATCAGAAAGCAGGTCACGAAGATCGCGCGACGGCGCAGCGCCATTGTCAGAAGTTCGCGATAGGCGATGCGGAACCGCTCGAAGCCCGACTCGAATCCACGCTGGAGGCGCACGAAGGGATTGCGCGTGGGCGGCGGCGCCGCGCTGTGCGCGTCTTCATGCCGGCGCAGCATGAATTTCGCCATCGTCGGCACCAGCGTGCGCGACAGGATGAACGACCAGACCATCGCTGACATCACCGCTTCGGCGAGCGGCACGAACAGGAAGCGCGGCACGCCAGTCAAAAAGAACATCGGCACAAAGACGATGCAGATGCACAACAACGATACGAACGCCGGCGTCACGATCTGCTCGGCGCCGTCGAGAATCGCGGTCTCGACCTCCTTGCCTTGTTCGAGATG
Organism: uncultured Alphaproteobacteria bacterium; assembly: GCA_963831165.1. Classification (GTDB taxonomy): domain Bacteria; phylum Pseudomonadota; class Alphaproteobacteria; order Rhizobiales; family Xanthobacteraceae; genus BOG-931. The sequence continues at coordinate 1,604,571 of CAWHPC010000017.1, read as the reverse complement.
CCAGTTGATGTTCTCAATCGTCACCGTGGCCTCGTCGACCAGGATGCCGACGGCGAGCGCTAGGCCGCCGAGTGTCATGATGTTAAGCGTTTCGCCGAGCGCCCACAGCGTCGCAATGGAGCCGAGCACCGAGAGCGGAATGGACGTAGCGATGATGAGCGTTGAGCGGAAACTGCCAAGAAACAGCAGGATCATCAGGCTGGTAAGCGCGGCCGCAATCACGCCCTCACGGATGACGCCGCCGATTGCCGCGTTGATAAAGATCGATTGGTCGCCAATCGCGGTGAGCACAAGGTTGCTCGGCAGGGTTTTCTTCATCTCCTGCACTTTTTTCTTCACGCCCTCAATGATCGCGAGCGTTGACGCCGCGCCGTTCTTCAGAACGAACATCAACACCGAGCGGTTACCATCGACGTGAACGATATTGGTCTGCGGCGGACTGCCGTCGCGCACGTGGGCCACGTCATGGATGTAGACCATCGCGCCATTGACGGTTTTGATCGGCAGATCGCCCAGCGCGGCGATCACCGAAGGGGCATCATTGAGATTGATCGCGTATTCAAAAGTGCCGATTTTCTCAGTGCCGACGGGAACGATCAGGTTCTGGGCGGCCAGCGCATTGGCAACGTCCTGGCCGGACAAGCCGAGCGCCCGCATCGCCGCGGGGTCGATGTCGATCTGAACCTGACGAAATTTGCCGCCGAACGGATACGGCATGGCTGCGCCCGGGACGGTCACGACCGGAACGCGCACGAAGTTGAGGCCGAGATCGAACAGCGTTTGCTCGGGCAGGCCTTTGCCCGACAACGCGAGCTGAATAATCGGAACGGTCGAGGCGTTGTAGTTGAGAATGAGCGGCGGCACGGTGCCAGGTGGCATCTGCCTGAGCAGGGTCTGCGAGATCGCGGTGACCTGTGCATTCGCGGTGCGGATGTCAGCGCCTTGCTGGAAGAACACCTTGACGATGCCGGTGCCGGTGTAGGAATTCGCTTCGATGTGCTCGATGTCGTTGACTGTGGTGGTCAGGGCGCGCTGGAACTGAGTCACCATACGGCCGGCCATCTCTTGCGGCGGCAAGCCGGTGTACCGCCAGATCGCGGCGATGACGGGGATGCGTATTTCCGGGAAGATGTCGACCGGCGTGCGCCAAGCCGCGAGCGGCCCGATGAGCAGCAGGAGCAGAGCGAGGACGATGAAGGTATAAGGACGCCGCAGGGCGATCCGGACGATCGCAGTCATTCGGCAGCACCGCTTCCCCAGTTCCTACCCACGGTCATCGCCGTGAATAGTCAGTGCGTCACCCCTGAGCGGAAAACTTCCGCTGTGCGTTGCACCATAACGGTCTCACGGCCGGAGACAACTCACAAACGCGTTCAAACTGCCTCAGTTTTGATCTTTGTTAGACAGCTATGCGCGCAGCAACAAACAGCTATGCACAACCACACAGGTCGATCAATAAGGGCGCGCAATTCGGTTGCCGAAAAAGGTGCGGCCGGCTCCTGGGGAAGGGCCCGTCGCGGGCAATCGTGTCAATCGCTTGAGCCGCCGACTATGCCGGTTCCCCCGATTTTCTACCGATGATGACGGGGCGCGAGGCCAAACTTGTTCGGCCGTAACGAACGTTGGGGCGCTACCGTAATTTCCGCCCTTTGGCCGGAGGCGGCTCATCGATTTTCGAAAAGAGACGCTATTCGAAAGGAGACTCTAAGTGACAATCGCGGAAGGTCTCGTAACGACCATCAGTGTCACTTCGCACCGCAAAAAGCAGCGAGCCTTTCCGCCTTCACACGCACCGAGGACCGCTAGCGGAGCCCACCTCAGTCGCGCTTCAGCTCCCGATCGATCAGCACCGCCAGAAACAGAGCCGGACCGCCGTGAGCTTGCCATGCGTGATTGGTGCCGCGCTGAATGACCACTTGTCCGGGCTTCAATCGTGTTTCGCCTTCTTCCAAAATCAAGGACGCGTCACCCTGTAGCAGGCAAATCACATCAATAGAATGAGTTTCGTGCATGCCCGGGTGTCGTGATTGGTCGATGATGTGATGCGTCCCGTCAAACGCTGCAAACCGTTCGCGCATGGCCTTGTCGAGGTCGGCTTTCGGCACTCCCGCTGGCATCGGACTGATTACAAACCAACGTACCTGCACGTTGCCTCTGCGTGGCCCCAGCACAGGACGCTTGGTCCCAAGATCGTTGCGCAACCGAGGATCAAGTGCGCCCGAGGCTGCGTCTTCCCAAATTTCAAAGAGTCCGCCAAGATCCGGACTACCTATCTCAGATGATGGACCCCCATCGATAATGACGACAGATTTTCCTTGCGCGTTGTCGCCGGTGATCACACGACGCATGGCGTCTCGAAACGAGGACATGGAGTTTCTCCCAAAAATCCGACATTCCTAGGTGACCTTGGGTCGAAGGGGACCGTGGCTTAGTCGGACGCAACCGCAGACATTCCGAGCCAGTCCGGGAATCGGGTAGCGTCTCAGTTTTAACTATCGGTTTTTTTGCATTCGGCAAAACCAGCGCCCGTTAGTTTAATGGTTGTCGCGGATGGCAGTTCAAGCCATCCGTGATCTATTCCGTTTTGCAGGCCCGAGGTGAAATCTGCGGCTTTCCCGCCGTTGACGGTGAACTGCATTTGTACCTGGTCTCTTTGGAGAATTGCGCCAGCTCTAAAGCCCATGACTTTGAAAATAGTGAGAATGACTTTCGCTGACTCTTCGGAAGTGGGTACCGCTGACATAATGATAACTCCTGGCGTTGAGGGATGATTATGCCCGAACGCCCTAAGGGCGAGTAGCGCCCAGCCCAGTGATCGACAATGCCGCTCACTGGGGCGCGCGTCTGCCAAGCAATGTGCGCGCCGACAGCTAAGATCGGGCACTTGCTTGGCGGCGGCCGTCATAGCGCCGCCGCCTTCCGATTCAGATCGCATCGTTGTGTGCGATCAATTCGTCGGCACCCGGAAAAAGCGTGCGTACCAGGAAATTCGGCAGCATATATTGGGGAAAACATGTCGATGAGCTCGTTTCATGAAGGACATGCAGGCAGACGCGGTGATAGTCCTGCAAGCCCGTCAATCTGAAGCTCTTTGCGGCGTCGCGCAAAAATTTCCCGTCTTCGTTGCCATTGATTTCCGGGAAGCAGTTGCGCTCCCATACCTCCTTCTTGAAAACGAAGGAAAAACCGTAACCCAGATGAATCTCATGCAGCCCTTGGTTGTTTTGCTCCGTCAGCATCACTACGGCCGGCGGCTTCGTTGACCAAACCCAGTGCGGTCCGACCGTGGTTGTCAGATCCCAATAGCCGAACTGCGTGTAAGGCTTGTTCCACACATAAAACCCAAAAAGCTTAACGACATCCGCGCCGCTCTCGTTCATCGCGGCCATCATGTTCGAAAGATAAGCGGGCTGATAGATGTCGTCGTCATCGAATTGCACGATGACGTTGGCGCGCGACTTCCCGATGAGATAATTTCTCTTGGCGCCGATCGTCAGTCTTTCGCCGATATGCTCGTACTTAATTCTGGGATCAGACAAGCCAAGCATATATTTGGAGGGCTGATCACTATCGTCCAGCACGAGCCATTCGAAATCCGAAACGTCCTGACTGAGTACGCATTTTGACAGCGACCTAAGAAAACCGGGACGATTCAGCGTTGGCGTAATGACGCTGACAAGCGGAGAGGGCGACCGTCGTATTTGGTCGTGCCATTTCACGGTTCGAATTTCGGCCATGCCTGCAATACCCGGCTTCGTTGTCGGATCATATGCCGCCCGCGCGGCCGGCACGATAGCCGCGGCGAAGATCGCCCGTGCCCTTGTCGAGACTGCCGGCGAATAGAAGTTTGACGACGCGCTGATCGTCCTTCGACCATTGCTCGACCTTGTAGAAGTTGCGGGCATCGGCGCGGAGCGGGTCGTGGGTTTCTTCGTCGGATCAGTGATCGGGCATGCCGCCCGATTATAGCTGGACGGAACGAAAACGAAGTCCCTGGATTTTCGCCAGGTTCTAGCCGTCATTTCGCGTTTCGTTCCGTATGGAGCCGTATCGAGATGTTGTGAAAAGCCGAATAAATAGCGGCATTTCTCGCATTTGAAAAAAGTGCGGCCGGCTCCTGGGGGAGAGCCGGCCGCGCGAACCCGGTCTGGGGACGGGGAGGGGTGGGGACGTGACCGGGGTCGCAAACTCCTTTGCTTCAACAATCAGCGCGAGGTTGCCGTCGCCTGTGCCGGGCGTGGTTCACCGAGTCCGATCCACACATTGGGATCGGCCTGCGACTGGCGTTTGACGAAGCGGTAGCCGGTGTCGGACCACAGCAGAATCTGATCGTTCTGGTTGTCGAGGACGTATTCGCCTTTGTCGGTCTTGACCGTGAGGATGGCATGGCCGTCGCCGCGCTTGTCGCGCACCACCGTGATCAGCAAAGCCTCGCGCGGCCACCCGGCTTGCATCAGCATCCGGCGCTTGAGCAGCACATAGTCTTCGCAGTCGCCGTAACCGTCGTCGGGATAGTTCCAGCGCTCGACCACACCCCAATGCTCCATGTCGGTCATTGGCTTGACGTGGGTGTTGACCCAGAGGTTGACGCGCTCGAGGTCCTTCCACGCTTGGGTCGACAGCATCACATCGCGCGGCTGCGACGGCTTGGTTTTGCATTCCGGATCGTATTCGATGCAGAACTCGACCCAGCCGATCGGCGCTTTCGCCGTTTCGCCAAGTGAAATGAACAGCGGACGTTCGTCGGCGTTGCCTGCGGTCGGCATCGCCAGCGCGGCGAGCGCGATTATGGTCGCCGCCGCACTGTGCTTTACAAACGTCTTGGTGCGCGAATTATTGGCACCCGAACTCATGACCCCTCTCCCGTCTTCTTGGGGTCACGTTTCTCACAAAGCTTTTTCGCGGCCGCTAAGTTGAGTGCTTCAATTTGAAGTAAAACCGCCTAAACAGCTGAGAAAATCTCGGGCGATTTCGCGCTTAACTTCCGCCAAAATTTAACTGCTCAATTTTGATTCAAATTGCGCGCATACGCCGAACGGCTGCAACAGCAGAGTTCTATGCTGATAAAAGCCGCTCCGGCCTGCATGCGCTCATATGTGCGCGAGCGCGACGGCTGCACCGAAGGTGCTGCTGCGTACCCTGGGGCCTTCGGAAAATTTCCCGGTTTTGTTTACCCGGCACTTACGCTGCGGTGAGTAATGGCAGCGGCGAGCGCGCGGCTTCGCCTTGCGCGCTCATTCGCAGCTATGAAGCAAGCCGGTCGTGGATGCTTTGCGGCGACGCGCTGACGCGGTCACGTCCACTTAGCGTTTCCAAGGCCAGTGCTTCTTGTGTTCGATTTTCTCGGTGCGAAAACAAGGCACGCGAAATGTAAACCGCGCGCGGTGATGTCAGTCAATCAGTACACATTTGCCGGTGCGCGCAAAAGCGTTGCGTGACAATCCGATAAGCCAAGTTCGATTAGCGAACAAAAGTGCCAAGTTCGATTAGCGAACCAAATCGATTGCGACGCCCTTCACAACTCGCCAAACACCACACGAACTTGTCAGCACGTCCGTTCTATTGTTAGATCGCGTCAACCATAAAACGACGCGCACCGCTGGCGGCGAGCCTGCCAACCGGCAAATGGAGGGACGGCCCATGAAGGTCACGATGTTTCATTTCATGCCTTATCGTGATCTGCCGGAGGATTTCCCTCGGGGCCTCGCGTCGGCATGGGTTGACGCTCCCTGGTGGGAATACGGCGACGCCAACAAGGTCACCGACGTTTACAACTGGTCGATCGACGAGCTGATGCTGGCGGCGAAGCTCGGCTTCGACGGCATCGGCACCAACGAGCATCACCAGAACCCTTACGGGTTCATGTGCAATCCGAACCTGTTCGGCGCCATCCTGGCCAAGATGACCCGCGATCAGGGCCTCGAGAACGTTGCGCTGGTGCAGCTCGGCGCCACGGTCGCCGCCACGTCGCCGCCGATCCGCATCGCCGAGGAATATGCGGTGCTCGATTGCATCAGCAGCGGGAGGCTGGTCGCCGGCGTGCCGCTTGGTCTCGGTTGCGACGCCAATATCAGCTACGGGGTCACGCCGATGGACCAGCGCGAGCGCTGGCGGGAAGGCATCGATCTCATGCTCAAGGCGTGGACCGCGAAAGAATTCTTCGCCTGGAACGGCAAGTATTACCAACTGCCGAAAGTCAATCTGTGGCCACGGCCGGTGCAGGATCCGCATCCGCCGCTGTTGGTGCCGGGAGCCGCCAGCTCCTCGACCTGGGATTATTGCCACGACCGCAATCTGCCGTACGCCTATCTCAGCTATTTCGGCGGCAAATCGGCCGACAACGTCATGGACCGGTTCTGGGAGCGCGCCGCCGCGAAAGGCAAGGACGCCAATCCATATCGCGCGTCATTTCTCCAGATCGTCGCCGTTGCCGAAACCGATCGCGCGGCGGAGGAGCAGTACGCCAAGCACGTCGAATATTTCTATCACAAGCTCCTGCATCAGCCGACGTACCAGATCGCTCCGCCCGGCTATGCCGACTACAAGAGCCTGTTGAACATTCTGAAAAACGGAAAGAACTTCCTGCAATTCGGCGACCTGTCGATTGAGCTCAAGCCGCTCAAGGCCAAGGACATGATCGACAAGGAATTCGTCGTGGTCGGCAGCCCGGCGACGGTGCGCGAGAAGCTTGCCGATATGGCCAAGCGCCTCAACGTCGGCCATCTGATGGTCGCGCTGCAATTCGGCTCGATGCCGCACGCGCAAGCCAAGAAGAACATCGAGCTGTTCGGGCGCGAGGTGCTGCCGCATCTGCAGAAGATTTGGGAGGACAAGCCGTGGGAGAACCACTGGTGGCCGAAGAAGCTGCGCCAGCGCCCGGCCCGCCAGCGCGAAATGGCAACCGCTTAAGCTCGTATTCAACGACACCCTGCCGCGAACGAACGCCAGCAAACAAGTTGGATGTGAAACATGGCTACGCCCAATATCCGAACGATCCCGATCCGCCATTGTGATTTCCAGGCCAAGGTGAGAGTCGGCGGCAGCGGTCCGCCGCTTGTCTATCTGCACGCGGCGGGCGGTCCGATCTGGGACCCGTTCGTCGAATGGCTCACCGAAAGCTTCACGGTTTACGCGCCGCATCATCCCGGCACCGGCGAGACCGCGCGTGACGCGATTTATGGAGTCGAAAGCCTTTGGGATCTGGTGCTGATCTACGACGAAATCTTCGACGCGCTTAATCTTCGATCGGTGCCGGTGATCGGGACGTCGTTCGGAGGCATGATGGCGTGCGAACTTGCCGCGCATCGTCCGGATCGCATCAGCAAGTTGATCCTGCTCGACCCGATCGGACTTTGGCGCGAGGATATCCCGGTCGCGCCCTACATGCTGATGCCGCCGGAAAAATTGGTCGCCACGCTGTACAAGGATCTGTCCTCGGAGCCGGTCAAGCAGGCCCTGCAAATGCCGGACAATCCCGATGAGGCAGCGACCGTTGTCGCAGACCTGGTTTGGGCGCTCGGCGCCACCGGCAAGTTCGTCTGGCCGATACCGGACAAAGGTCTGAAAAAGCGCATCCACCGCATCAAGGCGGATACGCTCATCGTCTGGGGCGAGGACGACGCGTTGGTCTCTTCGGCCTATGCCAAGGAGTTCGCCGCGCGGATCGCCACTTCCCGGGTCGAGATCATCAAGGACTGCGGCCATGTCCCGCAGGTCGAGCGGCTCGACGTGCTTAAGCCGATCGTCGCCAAATTTCTTCAGATCCAGCGGGTCGCGGCAGCGGTCTGAGAGGGAGTTCAGGTATGTCGCTCAATAACTTTGTCGCGCCGCCGAAATTCGAGGAATACAAGGAGCGTTTCAAGAATTTCTACAAGATGGAGCGGCGGCCCGACGGGGTCATTCTGGTGCAGGCTCATACCAAGGGCGGACCGATCCAGCTCAGCGTCGAAAATCACCGCTCCGTCGGCCAGATGTTTAAGACCGTCGGCGCCGACCCGGAAAACGAGATCATGATCTTCACCGGATCGGGCGACGAATTCATGATGGATGCCGATCCGGAAGGCTTCAAGCTTGAGCAGGACGATCTGGCCTATTGGGCTTACGAATACGCCTACAAAGACGGCCGCATCAACGTCAGCTCACTGGTCAACGATCTGGAAATTCCGACCATCGGCGTGATCAACGGCTCCGGCTTCCACACCGAAATGTGCCTGATGTGCGACATCACGATCGCCGCCGAAGACGCGATCATTTACGATCTGCACTACGACATCGGTTCGGTGCCAGGCGACGGCATCCATAGCTGTTTTCAGGAATTGCTCGGGGTCAAGCGCGCTGCTTATGCATTGCTTACAGGACAGGCGATCGATGCCAAGACGGCGCTGGAATACGGCATGATCAACGAGATCCACCCGCGCGAGAAGCTCATCGAACGCGCGTATAAGATCGCCGATCACATCATGACCCAGCCGCGCACGACGCGGCGGATGACGACCCAGATCGTCCGGCGTCCGTGGCGGCGGCAGATCACCGACAGTCTGGACGGCGGCTTCGCGATCCAGATGTTCGCCCACCTCGCCAAGAACGCGCCGGCGCATGGGAGGAAGCACATCAGCGACGTCGTAGCCTATGTGCGCAAAGGAAAGCGCAACAACTTTGACTAGCGAATGAACGGTATCCGTTCGGACACCGAGACGTACCATCGTCCAATTGATGTCAGACGGGGGCGTAGGCACCAGCGGATGTTTCAACGGCGGGTACGAGTGGCACCGGCCGATTGATCGCGAGACCGTTCCAAGCTGCGGCTACGATATGTTGCGTGCTGAGGCCGTATCGGTTGAACAAAAACTCTCGGCTGCCGGATTCTCCGAATACGTCTGCAATGCCGATACGGCGCAACGACACGCCGACCGCGGCCTCGGCTAAGCTTTCGGCGACTGCGGATCCCAATCCGCCGATGATGGTGTGGTTCTCCGCGGTAATCACGATTCGACTTTGTCGCGCCGCAGCGACGATAGTCTGCGCATCCAAGGGCTTGATCACCGGCGTATTGATCACGGTTGTACTTAAGCCGTTTTGTTCAAGTGTGTTTGCGGCCGCGAGAGCAGCGGGGATCATCATGCCGGCCGCGATAATGCAGACGTCGCTGCGCTGCGACCCTGTCAATACTTGGGCTTTCGTGAGATCGAGCTTGTGATCGTCTGCAAAAATCACCGGGTTCTCACCGCGTTTGAGGCGTAGATAGACCGGTCCAGGATGATCAACGACTGCGGCGACCGATTGCGTAACCTCGGTGGCATCAGCAGGATCCACGACGGTCATGTTCGGCAGCGCGCGCATCAGCGCCACATCCTCGATGGCCTGATGACTAGGCCCACCGGGACTGGATAAGCCCGGCATAAAACCGACGATCTTTACGTTGAGGTTCGGATAAGCGACCGACATCGCGATCTGATCGTAGCAGCGGCGCGTGCAGAACACGCCGAACGTATTGACGAACACCACGTGGCCGGCGCGCGCGAGACCGCCAGCGATACCGATCATGTTCGCTTCGGCCATTCCGACATTGATGAAACGGTCGGGAAGAGCATCGCGGAAAATGTCGGTCTCCGTTTGGCGGGTCAGGTCCGCGCCGAGGCACACAATGTCCTGACGCTTACGCGCCAAAGCCAGCAGTGCCTCTCCATATGGCTTGAGAACGGTCCGATAGGGCGGCTCATACAAGGGCGGCCTCCAATTCGGCGGTCAAGGCGCGCAGCAGTGCGTCGTCCAGTTTGATAAAATGACCATCCACGGTCGGAGGGATAGAGCGCACCCGCCCAAGGATGTCGGTGCGCGCGATTACGACAAATGGCTCGGCGTCGTGGGAACGACTGCTAAAGGCAGTCGCAAGAGCATCGATGTCGTGACCGTCGACGTCAGCAACGCGCCAGCCAAACGAAGTCCACTTCTCTGCTAACGGCTCGATTGTGGTTACGGACGATACCGAGCCGTCGACCTGTGAGTTGTTAGCATCGATAACAACTGTCAATTGTCCCATGCGGTGGCGGTGGTGCGACGCAAACATGGCCGCCTCCCAGACTTGCCCTTCTTCCATCTCGCCGTCGCTGAGAAGCGCGTAAGTGATGCGATCGTCGCCGGCTAATCGGGCCGCGAGCGCAAAGCCGATAGCGCCAGACAAGCCTTGGCCTAAAGATCCGCAAACCAGGTCGGCAACGGGAGTGCGCTCTGTGCCAATCGCTTCCAACAGAGTTCCGTCCCGGCCGTAACTCGCAAGCTGATCGGCTTTGAGGAGTCCAGCCTCAACGGCCGCCGCATAAACGCCAATGACGTAATGGCCCGGCGATATCACGAGGCGATCCCAGCCCAAGCGAAGAGTGCTGCCAAACAGTACCGCAAGGATTTCGGCAGAAGACAGCGCCTGGCCGAGATAGCCGAAGCCCTGGATGGCAATCATCTGGGTGGCGTGAAGTCGGATGCGGGTCGCCATACGACGTAAATCCAGACTGGACTCCGCGTCCATGCAAGTTTCCTCCTGCCCACTGCACGGGCGACATTTTCTCAGCGTGCGAATTCCGCTAACGTTTGCAGACGGAGCGGAGTCATTTCGGCGGTAATATCGCGATCGCTTCGACCTCGAATAAAGCGCCTGGGAGCGCCAGCTGCGGGACGCCGATTGTAGTGCTGGCCGGTGGCGAGGTTTTATTCACGTACTTGTCTCGCACCTCGCGGTAATGCGCGAGGTTCGTGCCGATATCGACGATATAGTTGTTGAGCTTAACAACATGTTCGAAACCAGCGCCGACTGAGGCTAGCGCCGCCTTCATATTCTGGAACGCCATCTCCATCTGTTGGCGCGCATTCGCACCCATCTTGCCAGATTTGTCGATTCCGAGCTGGCCGGCAAAATAGACCGTGCGGCCTGGTCCGGTCACTTCCACGACATGACTATAGCCTGGCGGCTTCGGCATGGTGTCGGGATTCGAAAAACGGACGTTGTCGGGCATGTTTGGGCTCCTATCGGTTCACTGCGCAAAGATGGGCGAGGACGCGCCGGCGACGGTTAGCGGCACAGCGCTGGCCGCGACGCGCCGACGCAAACCTCCGGTGAAAATTTCAGCGTGTCTCCGAGGAAGATAATGGCTTCCAGGATTCCATCTTAGAATCCAGGCAGCGTCAAATCCAGTCGAGACAGCTATCTTGCCCTGGCCTCGGACGGCAACAGAGCGAAGCGTGCCAATTTAATGTCGCCTTCGGGCCCACAAATGAACGCGGTGGCTCTGTCTTTGATGTTTGCTTCACTCCCAAGAAGCAGACATTCGCCAGCACGGCCCGCATGTCGGCTTCGAGGCCAATCGGCGACATTTCGCACCGCAGAAAAAACAGTGAGCCCGTTGCTGTGCACTAGGCGATGGGATCAGGGTGCGTTCCCGGTAAAGCTATTTCAGGAGCACTGGGGCGCACCCCACGAGCGGCGCTGCGCCCGTATTTCATGTTCATTCGCTCCGTTGGGCTGCGCTTGTGAGTTCAGCCCTAGTCAGTTGACAAGCGGATGACCGGGCTCGCGGCCGAGTTTCTGCCGCAACTGCCCTTTGGCCACGCCGAGAGCGCCGCGTGCCACTGCGATCGGCCAACTCGTGCCGGTCTTTTCCTTGATCACAGCGCGAGCCTTGCTGGCGTCGAGGAATGCCGGCGTAAGGCCGTTGGCGTCATTGAAATTCTCGATGAAAGCGTCAGCGATCCGTTGCTGGCCAGTCGAACCTCTGGCGCGGCCGTCGCTGCCATATTGCGCCATCAGCATCATCTTCCCGGCGTTGGTGATCGGCTCAAGCAGAATGTTGTTGAACGTATAAGTGATCTGCCCGGAGTGGGCGTAGAAGCGTTCAAAGGTCTCGGTCATCCATGCCGCGTCGAACGGCTGGTCCTTGCGCGCGATGATGGACTCGACGAGGTTGCGCGCCATCTTATTGCCGTTGTTGGCGCCTTGTCCGCCGACCGGATCGAGCGCCATGGCGGTGTCGCCGAGCGGCGTTACGATCCGGCCCGACGGCAACCGGCCGACCGGCTTGCGCACGGTCGGCGCCAACTTGCCGACCAGCCAGCCGTTCGGATCGGCAAGCTGCATGTCCTTCGCCCAATCATAGTCCCACGGGATGATCTCTTTGATGATTTGCTTGTAGAGCTCGACCGCTCTCTCGCCGCTCTTGCAATCGCCGAACCGATCGAGCGGGCCGCCCGGCTTCGCCTCGATCAGCATGTTCCAGGTCGGCCCATGGTCCTTGTGGTAGTAGGGTACATAGAAGGCTTCGCCGAACGGCGCGAAGAAATTGAACTTGACCGGGACGAACGGCACGCCGGCAAAACCCATCTTCCCGCCGGTGGTGATGATCATGGTGAGATTGCGTTGCGGCTTGTCGTAGACGCTGCGCGCGGCATCGCGCTCGAACAGATTGCAGAGATCGGCGCGGCCGGCCGCCACGATCGTCAGCTCATGCGCGGCGGCTATCTCGTCGAGCCGCGGCACGGTGACGTTCTCAAACTCGATCTTGCCGCCCTTGGCGGCGAAATCGTTCATCCAGCGGTGGCTCTGCAATCGCAGATCGATCGCCAGGAAATAATCCTTAAGGCGGCCGGCAAGCGTGAGCAGCCGGTTGTCCTTGGCTGGGCAGAAAGTGAGGTGCACGCCCTCGCCCTTGGGGGCTTGCTTCTCCCAGTGGTTCAGTCCGAGTTCGCGCTCGTATTCGAGCGAAATGTGGAAGCGCGCCGCCGTGCCGGTTGGCCGGCTCTCGTTAAGCCACTGTGATGCGGTCCGGTCGGAGTAGAGCGTCACCTGGTATCCGGCGCGCAGGAGGCCGTGCGCCGCAAGCAGGCCCGCCTGCCCGGAGCCGATAATTCCGATATTGCGCATTGTTCACTCCAGCTGCCGGCGTCACGGCCGATAAATCTTAACCGTGACAAGCCGCACCGTGCCGATCGTGTTCGTCGCCGTCGTTGATCCGGTGGGATCCGGTTTGGTCGCGAGCTTGGCGCGCCGAGGGGGCAATGCTACCGGTTTCGTCTTTTTCCAATATGCGCTTGCCGCGAAACGGCTGCAACTGCTCAAAGAGGTCGCGCCGGCCGTGATGCGCGCGGCGGTTCTGCGCGGGCAGAGCAGCACCCCATTTCGCAATGCGTCAATTGACGGCAGCGAAATGACGTTGTGGGTCAAACGGGAAGTGGCGGCTCGAATTTGTGATGTCCGAAAGCGGAGATGCCCGCGTGTTTATGAATCCACGCCCTAGTCGCGATTGGTAATATCAGCACCGGCGACCCAGGTATCGAGCACCTCGATCGCGTCGCCGTCGAACGCCACCATGTCGGCGCGAAATCCGGGCGCGAGTTTGCCGAGCTCGTGTCCAAGACCGAGAAATTCCGCCGGATTGGTCGACGCAAAGCGCAACGCGTCCGTAAGCGGGACGCTCAGCAAGCGGACGCAATTGCGGACCGCGCCGGCCATGTCGAGGCAAGCGCCGGCCAACGACCCGTCCCGTTGTCTGATACAGCGGCTGCCGCTGACGACGATCGTCTCGCCACCGAGCGCGAAAGACGATCGCTCCCCGCCAACCGGCGGCATGGCGTCGGTCACCAGGATTGGATGGCCGGCGCCGCGAAGCGCCAGCCGCAGCATAGCCGGCGCAACATGAAAGCCGTCCACGATCAGCCCGTACCAGACTTGCGGCGATTCCAGCGCTGCCGCGATCGGTCCCGGCTCGCGGCTTTCCAGCGGCCGCATGGCGTTGAAGAGGTGCGTGAAGCCGGTGAGCCCCGCAGCCATTGCAGCTTGCGTCTGCGCATACGTCGCCATCGAATGGCCAAGCGAAACCCGCACGCCGGCAGCAGCGAGCTTCGGCAATGAAATGCGCCGGCACCTGTTCGGGAGCAAGCGTGACAAGAGTAACGCCTTTGCGCGGCGCGGTGAGCAGTGCGAGGTCTGCCGACGTCGGACGACGCAGCGCTTGGGGATCATGAACGCCGGGTTTTTCCAGCGAGAGGAACGGACCTTCGAGGTGAATCCCGAGCACGCCGTGCTCAGCGCCGACCAGCGATTCCGCGGCGGCGAGCGCGGCCGCCATCTTTTCCGCGGTGTCGCTGATCAGCGTCGGCAACAGCGCAGTCGTTCCGAATTTGCGGTGCGCGGCGGCGATCGCGCGCATGGCTTCGGCGGTCGGCGCGTCGTTCAACAACACGTCGCCGCCGCCATTGACCTGGATGTCGATGAAACCCGGCGCGAGCCAGGCGCTGTCCGGCAGTTCACGGACCGGAATTGCTTTGGGAATGTCGTTGCGCGGAACGACAGCGCCGATCCTGTCGCCATCGATCAACACGGCTGCGTCCTGATGCACGGTGATGCCGTCGAAAACCCGGCGGGCGGCGACGGCGCTGACGCTTCCACTCATCGGGTGCGCGTCACCTTTTGCAAATGCCGCGGCCGCTCGATGTCGGCGCCACGCTGCGCGGCCAGGCGGACCAGGAACGCATAGAAACTTTGGATCAGACAGATCGCGTCGGCGTCGGCTTGATCGGGCGCGAGCGCCGGCAGCCGGCCGGGAATCGTTTCGCCCGGTTCGGCGACCAGCACGTAGGCTCCCTTGCGGCGCAGATCGGTAACGAAATCGTCGAAACCGGAGGCGGATTCGTCGGCCGGCGTAAATACGAGCATGGGGTAAGTGCTCGATACCAGCGCGATCGGACCATGCTGAAACTCAGCACTGCTGAACGCCTCGGCGTGCAGCGCGCAGGTTTCCTTGAGCTTGAGAGCCGCCTCCCGCGCGATGGCTAAAGTCGGACCGCGCCCGATGGCAACGAGACTGTTCGCTCGCGCCAATGGATTAAGCGCCTCACTCCAATCGAGTTGCGCCGCGTCGTCGAGGCGGTCGGGCAATCGCTCGCACGCCTTGAGCATTGTGGTGTCGCCGGCCCATTGCGCCGTCAAGCGGAGAACGGCGGCAAGCGAAGCGATAAACGTTTTCGTCGCCGCAACGCTGAGCTCCGGTCCGGCGGCCATTGGCAGTACGACTTCGGATGCGGACGCCAAAGCACTCTGCGGCTCGTTGACGATAGCTACTGTCAGTGCCCCCGCGGCCCGCGCCGCGTCGGTCATTTCGATGAGATCGTCGCTCGACCCGGATTGTGAGATGGTAAGGAGCAGTTGACCGCTAACGCGCAGAGGTCGGCGATAGATGGTCGCAATGTTCGGCGCGGCCGCGGCTACGGGAATACCGAGGTGGCGCTCGATCAAATGCTTGGCGAAGGTCGCCGCGTGTGCGGAGCTGCCTCTTCGCAGAGGTGACGACGACATCAGGCGGCCGACCGGCAAGCCGAGCGGTGAGTTCGGCGAGCGGCGCGGCGAGGCTATCCGCCTGCCGGCGCACGGCCGCCGGCGCCTCGCGCAATTCCGCGGCCATGCCGGCGCCGAACCTTGTCATGTCCAACTGCTTTCTTGACTTGTCTCTTGGCTTGATCTCTTCGCTTGGCGCGAACATCACGCTACGCGCGCGAGCGATTGCGCGGCCGAGCGCGCGACCTGCAACGCGCCTTGTAGGGCATCGCCGGATGGTTCGACCAGACTGCGATTTGGTTGTTTCGGCGAGAAAGTTTTCCAGGAACGGCGCACAGCCGCCAACCAGCGCCAATCGTGTAGCGCCAATCTCGACGAGCCGCGCCGCGAGGGCATCGATATGGCGCGCGGCAAGCTGAGCCAATTCAAGTGCGACCACGTCACCCCGCGCGGCGTAGTCGAAAACGCGCGGTGCGAGCGATCCAAAATCGCCCGGAGAAGCGATGTCGGCCCAGCGTACGATGACATGCGGGTCATTGCCGAAGTCCGCCGCGATCGCACGCAACAGTTCCGTCCAGGCAACGCGGCCGTCGAGCGCCCACAGTACCCGGCGCAGCGCCTCGCAGCCGAGCCAGGCGCCGCTGCCTTCGTCCGAGACCGGCAGACCCCAGCCACCGACGCGGAAGGCCTGCCCTCGTATCACCGCCCAGCCGACGGTGCCGGTGCCGGCCACGATGACGCCGCCGTCTCGCTGGCCGTGGGCACCGAGGCAGGCGGCGTGCGCGTCGGTAATGATCAGGGCTTTGCGGAACGGGTGGGGATAGCTCTGAGCAGCGGCCAGATAACTCGGCTCGCTGGCTCCCGCCAAGGCCAGGCAGGCGACGACTCGTGCTAGATGTGCAGGCGAAAGGCCGGCTTGCTCTAGTGTTTGCGTGGCGGCGCCCAGCACCGCGGAGAAGCTTTGCTCCATGCCGAGTCGAAGGTTGGCCGGACCGGTCGCCGCTTCGCCCAGGATCTCGCCGGAGAAAGCGCACAGCCGTGCCCGGCAGCTGGTGCCGCCACCATCAATGCCGAGCAGGAGCACATGAGCGTCCACGCGAAAAGTTCCTCCACCGGTAGATCGCCGCCACCAAAGTTAAGAACCAATTGAGGTCGAAATGGTTTGCTGGTGGGAGCGGAACCAATTTTACCGGCCTTGGTGACTGCGATGGAGACCGAGCGCGCCAGTCCCCGCTATTCGGACATCGATCAATGGGAACCGGCGGACGTCCTGCATGCGATGATTGAGGGGCAAATGGCGGCCGTGGCTGCCGTTCGCGCCGCAATTGCCGCAATCGAGGACGCTGCCAACGCGATGGAGCAGCGTCTCGGCCAGGGCGGGCGTCTGATCTACGCGGGTGCGGGGACCTCCGGCCGCCTCGCGGTCCAGGACGGCGCCGAGCTAATTCCGACTTTCAACTGGCCGCAGGACCGCCTGTTGCTGCTCATGGCGGGCGGCAAAGACGCACTGCTGCGGTCGGCGGAGAACGCAGAGGACGAGACCGATGAGGCCGCGAGGTTGATCAAGCAGCACCGGATTGCGGCGCCCGATGTCGTGATCGCGGTCGCCGCGAGCGGGACGACGCCGTTCACGCTGGCGTGTTTGCGCGAAGCCAAACAGCGCGGCGCATTGACCATCGGCATCGCCAACAATCGCGATACCCCGATTTTACAGGAAGCCGATTGCTCGATCTGGCTCGACACCGGTCCGGAGCCGATTGCCGGCTCGACGCGGATGAAAGCCGGCACCGCACAGCGCGTCGCACTCAATCTGTTGTCGTCGCTGGTCATGATCCGCCTCGGCCGCGTCCACCAGGGACTTATGGTCGACGTGCAGGCAACAAACGCCAAACTGGCGCGCCGAAGCGAAACCATTCTGCGCCGCCTCAGCGGCCGCAGCGAAGTCGAAGCCGCCGATGCGCTCCGCCGCGCCAATGGCAATGTCAAGCTCGCGGTTTTGTTGCTGCACGGCTGTAGCGTCGATGAAGCAGCAAGCGTGCTCGACCGGGCAGGCGGGAGGCTACGCACCGCGCTCAAAAACATCGGCCAGCATAATGCCGGGGCGGCACCGGCCGCGCCCGACTTACTGACCATCGCTGAAGAGGTGCCGTCGGCCGTTGGCCACGACGATTGACCGGGAAAATCAGCCGCGCCGCCGCTTATACGCCGCTGATCGCGTCTTCGAGAAAATCCGTGTGCTGCAAGCGGGTGAACTCGATGGCGAAACCATCGTCGAGGTACCGCACCACTCGGCCCGGCACCTTGCCCAGCGTGACGAGCGAACCAATCTGCGGGCGCTGGTCGCTCACGATAGCGGCGCCCGATTGCGAGATGTCGACGACACGGCAGCTGACGTTGACGCCATTGGCCAAGACCAGCGGGGCGATCGGATTGCGCGGCGCCATACGGCCGTGCCGGCGATCTTCGGGCAGCCCGAGAATGTGGCGATTGGCGAGCCAGGTCAGTTGCGCTGCAAGCTTGTCGCGTTTGCGAGTTGTCGCCGAGATCGTCATCGCGAAGCCGTTCTGAAACAGCCGCGCAACGTGGCCTTCCAGCCGGCCTAAGTGGTCGACATAGGCGATGACGCGTTCGCCGGGCTGGGCGCTAACGGGCGCAATTACGGCCATGCCGCCCGGCGACATATTCACCACCTGACAGGGAAACTCGCGCCGATCGGGCAGCATGTAGCGGCCCAACAGATCAACGTTCACGCGCTGAAAGCGGCGGCGCTCGTCGCTGAGCGCACGCAATCCGGGCTTCTGTTCAGCAGCTAACGCCATCGCTCATCTGCTTGCCGTCGCTCGCCATGAGCGTAGGCGGGCGTTCTTAATGTCCCGTTAGTTGCCGTTAATTTGTGTTGCTTGGTTTCCGCCTACGCAACGCTGGGTCCGTCCTCATTATTTGGCTTGTTGGCGGGAGGGGTTGTCCGCCCGCCCTGGTAGACCATCAGACCGCGCCGCAGTCGTGGCGCCATAAAGCGCGGTAGCAGACGCTTCTCGAGTTCCGCTCCGACATGGCGGCGTCCGCCAAGCGTCAGCGCGCCGATTGGGCTTACGCCGAGCCACGACGGAACTTTGAGCGGGGCCAACACGCCGATTGCCCGCGCAAAGCTCGGCCGTCGTGTGCCCAGCGGCAACAACAAAAGTTCGAGGTCGATCGGTTCGCCGTTGGCGTTTTGAGCGGTGACGCCGGCGACGGTTCCGGTGCATTCGTCGGCGAGGATCGCGAGCAGGCTGCCGATGATCGGTCGGCTCGCGGCAGTCCAGAGATTGAGGAAAGGTTCCGCTTTGATCTCGCGGTCGAACAACGCACAGACGCGAGTGCCAGCGAGCCGGATTGGATGACCGGTGCTGCGATCGAGCGCCAGGATAAAGGCGTCGCTCAGCACGCCGCGAATGGCGCCGGGTTCGATTTCGGCCCGTTCGGGTGCCGGGCGGGTTCCGCGCTTTTCCTCCCAATAGGCGTAAAGTTCGCGGCTTGCGGCGTGTTTCATGGATCGGTCGCTCCCGCACGCGAGTCTTCCGCTGCGTCAGTCTGTCCCGGTTTGAGACAGCAATCGCAGGGTTCGGCCGTGCACTCAGGGTTGGAGCAGGGCGTGTGCCGCGGTCCTCTCGGCGTCTTGCCGGGCGGCGCCGACGATCAATTAATCCTAACAAAACGTCGACGTTGGCGGGATTGGCGTGGCCGCCTAGGGTGCGCTCAACCAATCGTTTACGCGCTGTCGCCGCTCGGCGGCGCTTGCCATCAGGGGAGGCGAGGGATGTGACCACAGCCGGCGGCCTTGCGCGAAGCTTGGCCGCCGAAGCATCAGGGCGAATTAGATATCGCCTAGTGCGAACTGCGGAATCCCGCGCCAACTGCAAAGGGAGGGCTCACGCCCTCCCTTTTTCTTTTGTCTGCCCGGCGCTGAGATGCGCTGCCTTGCCGTCGAGATCATCGCGGCCTATGTCGGCGGGGTAGGTCATGTCTTGGTGAATCAGCGCTCGGAACCGATGTTCAATGTGCCGACTGTCGTCCTCGGGACGGTGGTCGTGCTGCTGGCCGTGCATGCGTTACGCATGCTGGTGCTGACTGATGCGGAGGATCAGCAGTTTCTGCTGACGTTTGCTTTTATTCCGGCGCGCTATGACGCCGATCTTCTGCTCGGTGACTCCCTCCCTGGTGGATTTGGCGCCGATCTCTGGACCTTCTTCAGTTACGCTTTTATCCACGCCGATCTCATGCATATCGGCCTCAACCTCGCCTGGTTGCTGCCGTTTGGCACGGCGCTCGCGCGTCGTTTCGGGACCTGGCGCTACATCGGCTTCATGCTGGTGGTCGCTGCCGCCGGCGCGTTCGCACATCTCATTACGCATCCAGCTGCGATGGTGCCGATGATCGGCGCGTCAGCCGCTATTTCCGGCGCCATGGCGGCGGCGTTGCGTTTTGTCTTGCAGAAGGGTGGCCCGCTTGCGTTGTGGCGTGGTGAGATCAACGGCGATGCGTATCGCGTCCCGGCGGCGCCGCTTACCGCGACGCTACGCGACCCGAGGTTTCTGATTTTTCTCGGCGCCTGGCTTGGGCTGAACGCTCTTTTCGGCTTGGGTTCAGTTTCGATAATTGGCGAAGGCCAAGAGATCGCTTGGCAGGCACATATCGGCGGTTTTCTCGCCGGGCTTTTCCTGTTCAATGCATTCGATCCGGTCTCGCCCAGGCGGGAAGCCGACGCCGGGCAGAGCCGTTAACGCCGCATGGGGGATATCTCTAACTTGCATCACGTCGCTGCCGTACTCGCGTGTTATAATGCCGTCAGAGTCAGCGCTGGTTTCATGGGCGATCCAAGCGAGACTCGACGCTGCGCCGCAACATAACGACGGCGCAGGCTGCCGAGGACGGGCCACCCGCATGATGGTCCGCCGGTGCAAAGCCCGCCGATGGAACTTGGCGCCGACCAAAAACATTAACCTTCACGTGATGTTGCGGTCTGTTCTTGTGGGCCGCAACTGTGAAGCTAGGGAGGCTACGATGACTGTCGGTATCATTCTCGCGGCCAAGGGCCGCGAGATCGTCACCATCGAACCCGTCGCAACTCTTGCCGAAGCGACGCGGCTGCTTGCCGAGAGACGTATTGGCGCGGCGCTCATTCTTGGCGCCGACGATCGCATTGTCGGCATTATTTCGGAGCGCGATATCGTGCGGGCTCTGGCCGAGGGGGGCGCCGCCGCGCTCAATGCGCCGGTGAGCCAAACGATGACCCGCAAGGTCGAGATCTGCAACGAGAGCGAGACGGTCGCGAGTATCATGGAGCGGATGACTGCCGGCAAGTTTCGCCATATGCCGGTCGTCGATCAGGGCCGATTGGTCGGCGTCGTGTCGATTGGCGACGTCGTCAAGCACCGGCTCTCCGAGATGGAACGCGAGTCGGTCGCGATGCGCGACTACATCATGACCGCGTAAAGGGCGTCTTTGTGCCGGTTTGCCGCGGCAATTGATCGTGGCATCATAGTCCCGCTTGCTCAGTGATGGAGGCAGTCATGCGGGGCGTGGTCATTATTGTCGCGGCGGCGATCAGCGCTGCCGCGTCGACAAGCGCATTCGCCGAGACAAAAATCCGGCTTGCGCAGATAGCCACACCCAGCGTCCCGTCCACAGCTTCGCCGCCAGCCTCCAGCGTCACGTCCGCCGTCACCAACTGCATGATGACGTGCAATGCCACGGCAGCGAGCTGTCAAGGTAGCTGTCTGGTACCAGGTACCCCGCTGGTTTCGCCAACGGTGACACCCAACAACATCACGCCGACTACAAATCCGACGGCAAACCTCGTGTGCCAGTCGAACTGCACCACGACGCAGCTCACGTGTCAGACGAACTGCTCGCGCCTACCGCCTCAATAATAGCGGATTTTGCCCGCGGGAATTCATGATGACGCGATCAACCCAAAGCGGCGATGGTGTCGACGATCGGCTCCAGAGCCTTTTCGGTGGCGACCTTGCCGGCGGCAATCGCCTCGGCCGCGCGATGGAATTCGAGCCAGCCGATATTACCGATGTGCGGGGTGATGTGGATATCGGGCGGGTCGCCGGCTAGCCGCATGCGGGTCAGGCGATCCTGCATGATGTTGAACGCCTCGATCATGACCGTCGAGAATCCGGGCCGGGCGTCGTTGGCGAGGATTTGACGCTTTAGCGCCCGTTCCGCACTGAATATGCCGCCGAGGCCGAGGAACGCCTTGCGCGGGGTGCTCAGCGGCGGCTCCAACGGTAAATCGTCGGCATCAGAGCCGTGGCTTGCGATCGTCGCGCCGCGAGCGAAGCGATCCGCATCAAGATTGACTGCAATCACAACGCGTGCGCCGAAAGCGCGCGCCGCTGATACAGGTACCGGATTGACTAGCGCTCCATCGACCAGCCAGCGTCCGCCGACGCGGACCGGAGGAAATATTCCCGGCAACGCGTAGGAGGCCCGCATTGCCAACGCCAACGAGCCGTGCGTCAGCCAAATCTCGTGGCCGGTCCCCACTTCGGTTGCGATAGCCGCATAGCGAATCGGTAAATCCTCGATAGCGGTTGTGCCGACCGCCTCCGCTAGTTGTTTTGCCAACCGGCCGCCCCCGATCAGCCCTGAACTGCCAATTCTGACGTCGAGATAACTGATAATCCGGCGGACTGTCAGCGAGCGCGCCCAGGCTTCCAATTCATTCAATTGGTTGTACGCGTAACAGCCGCCTACTAAAGCACCGATGGAAGTTCCGACAATGATGTCAGGGATGATTCCGTGATCGATCAGCGCGTGAATGACTCCGATGTGGGCAAAGCCGCGCGCCGCGCCGCTGCCGAGGACCAGTCCGATCAAAGGACGGCCTGGCTTTCCCGGAACGGGCTTGGGTCTTAGGTCTGCAATACTCACGGGATTCCTCATTTCCCCGCAGCGAGGACGGCTTTTACGGCCATCCATGATCGGCTACGGAACGCAAGGTAACAAGTTGCTAGCCATATTATGGTGAAAGCGGCAATCAATTGCATTGGCAGACCAGTGGCTGAGGTTTCGGTGGCATGAAATTGCCGTGATTAGGATCGAAAAAATTCTCCATGATTGGGCGGGGTTTAAGGGGATTTCGGCGCGGCAGCGCGTGGCCGATTGCCTCGATTTTCATCCTCATTGCTGCGCTGCAAGCTAACGCCCAGACGCGCGATTTGATGTCACCGCAAGTGACGGCTCCCATGCCGCTCACACCCGGTACCGGTTCCCCGGGCGCCACGATCGTCCCAATGGCGCCGGTATCTCCTCAATCCGGCCCTCCGGTCGCGCAGTCATTGCCGACGGCGCCGGCCGGACAGGTGGCGCTCGCGGTTTCCGCCCGTTATGGGCGCGACGCCCCGGCGATTGGCGGTGGTCTCATCTGGCGCGTTTATACGGCCAAGCCCGATGCGACCGGCGTGTTTCGTCTGATCAAAGAGGAAAAAGCGGCGGCGCCGACTTTCGTTCTGCCGGTTGGCAATTACGTGGTCTATGCGAGCCTTGGATTGGCCGGCACGGCCAAGGCGGTACAGCTGCGCGGCGAACCGGTTCGCGAAGTTTTTGAGATTCCGGCAGGCGGCATCCGCCTCGAGGGACACGTTGGCGATGTCCGCATCCCGACCGGGCAGATTTCATTCGACGTCTATCGAGGCAGTCAATTCGATACGTCGGAGCGCCGCCCGATTGCCCAAGGCGTAATGACCGGCGACGTCGTGCTGCTGCCCGAAGGCACTTATTACATCGTATCGAATTACGGGGACGGCAATTCGGTAGTCCGTTCCGACGCGCGGGTGCAAGCGGCCAAGCTGACCGACATCGTTGTCACCCATCGCGCTGCGGTCATCACGCTGAAACTCGTCAACGATCCCGCCGGCGAGGCGCTTGCCAACACTCAATGGACGGTGCTGACGCCAGGCGGCGACGTGATCAAGGAATCAATCGGCGCTTTCCCGCGTGTCGTGCTGGCCGAGGGCGACTACCGTGTGATCGCGCGCAACGAAGGCAAGACCTTCCAGCGCGACTTCAAGGTCATCACCGGCGTCGACGGCGAAGTCCAAGTGCTGGCGCGATAACGACGCGGCCGTTTGCGCGGCCAAAGCGCTTAAGCGTTACGCCGCCTTCTTCAATCGTTGCACGTCCGGCGGCACGGCTTCCTGCGCGAGCGCGGCAAGGGCAGCATCGAGAGCCATGGTCTGCTGCTTGTCGCTGCCGAGGCGGCGGATCGAGACCGTGCGTTCGGCAGCTTCCTTTTTGCCGACGACCAGAAGCGCCGGCACTTTCGCCAAGGAGTGCTCGCGCACTTTGTAGTTGATCTTTTCGTTGCGCAGGTCGGCCTCTACGCGCAGGCCCAACCTATGCGCTGCGGCGATAACGTCGCGCGCATAATCGTCGGCATCCGAGGTAATGGTTGCGACCACGGCCTGGAGCGGCGACAGCCACAGCGGCAGATGCCCGGCGTAGTGCTCGATCATGATGCCGGTAAAGCGCTCCAGCGAACCGAACATCGCCCGGTGCAGCATCACCGGCGTGACCTTGTTGGAATGCTCATCGATGTAGAAGGTGCCAAGGCGGCCGGGCATGTTGAGATCGACTTGCACGGTGCCGCACTGCCAGTCGCGGCCGATGGCGTCGCGCAGGACGTATTCGAGCTTGGGGCCATAGAACGCGCCTTCGCCCTTGTTCAGCGTCCACGGCCGGCCCGAGGCTTCGAGCGCCTGCATCAAGGCGGCTTCGGCCTTGTCCCATACGGCGTCCTCGCCGATGCGTTTCTCCGGCCGGTCGGAGAATTTGATGCGCACATCGTCGAAGCCGAAGTCGGCGTAGATCGACAGGATCAGATCGTTGACGGCGAGGACCTCCGCCGCGATCTGTTCCTCGGTGACGAAAATATGCGCGTCATCCTGGGTAAAGGCGCGCACACGCATGAGCCCGTGCAGTGCGCCCGACGGCTCGAACCGGTGCACCTTCCCGAATTCGGCGATCTTGAACGGCAGATCGCGATACGACTTCAGCCCATTCTTGAAAATCTGAATGTGGCCGGGGCAGTTCATCGGCTTGATGACGTAGGTGCGCTCGTCCTCTTTGCGCGGCTCGACCAGGAACATGCCGTCACGGAACGTGGCCATGTGGCCGGACGCGACCCATAACGATAAGTCGATCAGCTGCGGCGCATTGACTTCGGCATAACCGGCATCAGCCTGGCGGCGGCGGATGTAGTTCTCGAGCGTCTGGAAGAGCGTCCAGCCCTTCGGATGCCAGAACACCGAGCCGGGCGCCTCTTCCTGGAAATGAAATAAATCCATCTCGCGGCCGACCCGGCGATGGTCGCGCTTTTCGGCTTCCTCAATCTGCTTGAGATAAGCGTCCAGCTCTTCCTGCTTGGCAAAGGCGGTGCCGTAGATGCGCGATAGCATTTCGCGGCTTGAATCGCCGCGCCAATAGGCGCCGGCGGTCTTCATCAGCTTGAACGAATTGCCGACCTTGCCGGTCGAGGTCATGTGCGGGCCGCGGCACAGATCGAACCAGTCGCCCTGCTTGTAGATATTGATCCGCTGGTCCTCGGGAATGGCGTCGACCAGCTCGACCTTGAACAGTTCCCCTTTGTCGCGAAACACCTTCTTCGCCTGGTCGCGCGACCACACCTCCTTGGTGAAGGGTTTGTCGCGGGCGATGATCTCGCGCATCTTTTTCTCGATCGCGTCGAAATCCTCGGGCGTGAACGGCTGGTTGCGGAAGAAATCGTAATAGAAGCCGTTCTCGATCACCGGTCCGATGGTGACTTGCGTGCCCGGCCACAGCGCTTGCACTGCTTCGGCGAGCACGTGCGCGGCATCGTGGCGGATGAGTTCGAGCGCGCGCGGATCGTCGCGGGTCAGGAACTCGATTTTCGCATCATGCTCGATCGGATCGGAAAGGTCGGCAAGCGTGCCGTCGAGCGCCATCGCCACCGTGCGCTTGGCGAGCGACGGCGAGATGCCTTTGGCGATATCGAGGCCGGTGGTGTTGGACGGGTATTCCCGACGCGCGCCGTCAGGAAAGGTCACGGCGACCATTTTATGCTCCTTCTGCTCACTCACTGCCCACGAATGCAGGTAAGCGTGACTGTGGCGTTATTTAGCGCACACCGCAGCGAAGGCAAGCCATGCGGCAGCGCAGCATGACCCATGCAATGTCTTCGGCTGTTACGCGCAGGCGGTGTGCCTATGTGCCGGCTTGAGGGGAACAGCCGGTGTGCAGGCATCAGCTCGCTGCGTGCCGGATGTTGTTTGATGTTTCAATCAACTCTTGGAGCCCCGCAATGACCCCGAAAACGCCAATGGAAACCTTCCGCATTACCGGCACGAATCTCACTCCTTCACGCATCGGGCTTGGCACCTGGGCGATCGGCGGCTGGATGTGGGGCGGCACAGACGAAGCCGAATCCATCCGCACCATCCACGCAGCCCTCGATCGCGGCATCACGCTGATCGACACCGCGCCGGTCTATGGCTTCGGCCGTTCCGAGGAGATTGTCGGCAAGGCTTTGGCCGAGGGCGGCCGACGCTCGGGCGTTGTTCTCGCCACCAAGGTCGCGCTCGATTGGCAGGGCGAGCAGCCGTTCCGCAACGGCAGCCGCGCTCGTGTCATGAAAGAAATCGAAGACTCGCTGCGGCGGCTGCGCACCGAAGTTATCGACCTCTACCAGATCCATTGGCCCGACCCGAACACGCCGGTCGAGGAAACCGCCGGCGCTATGGCCGAACTGTTGCGAGCAGGCAAGATCCGCGCGATCGGCGTGAGCAATTTCTCGCCGGCGCAAATGGATGCCTTTCGCGTCGTAGCGCCGCTGCACGCGGTGCAGCCGCCTTACAATCTGTTCGAGCGTGCGATCGAGGCCGACGTGTTTCCCTATGCTCGCCTTCACGGGCTGGCCATGCTGGCCTACGGCTCACTCTGCCGCGGTCTGCTCTCCGGACGCATGCGGCCTGATACTCGGTTCTCGGACAATGACTTGCGCGGCAATGCCGATCCAAAATTTAAGCCGCCGCATTTCGCCGAATATCTCGCGGCCGTCGCCGCCCTCGACCGCTTCGCCCAGGACAAGTTCGGCAAACGGGTGATTCATCTGGCGTTGCGCTGGGTCCTCGATCGGGCGCCGAATACCATCGCGCTGTGGGGCGCAAGGCATCCCGGCCAACTCGATCCGGTAGGCGACGTTTTGGGCTGGACAATCGACGCTGCGACGATGGCGGAGATTGATCGTATCGTGTCCGACCACGTGCGCTCGCCAATCGATGCGGACTTCATGGCGCCGCCGGTGCGGGCAGCGGCGTAACGCTTCAGACCGCTTGGCGGGGCGCAGCATTGGTGCCGCGCCAGCGCGCATAGCGCCACGGCAGATACCACCGCGCCTTCCCTGGAAGTTCGTCGCATACGAAGTCGAGGCCGTGCGTGCCCCAGGGGTGGCAGCGGAGCAGCCGGGCCAACGTCATCCAGCCGCCCGCCCACAACCCATAGCGCTCAATCGCCTGGTCGGCATAGTCCGAGCAGGTTGGCAGATGCCGGCAGTGGAAACCGACGAGCGGCGAGAGCGTGTAGCGATAGGCTTTGATCAACCCACGGCCGGCGAGGCGAGGGGCAAGGCGTGACGTATTGAACAGCTGGTCGAGCGACATGGGTTATCAAGCGTTTCCCGGACGCGGTGCAGCGCGGAGCGATGTGCCGCTGATCCGCGATCGTTTCAAATTCGGCGTCCGCAACGGTCCCGGTTCTGCAGCGCACCACTTCGTGATGCGCTGCGCCCGGGAGACAATGCTATTCCGCCGCAGCTTTGGCGCCGCGCTTGGCCTCGATCTGGCCGATCGCGTCGACCACGGCGTCGAAAGTGAGCAGCGTCGAAGCATGCCGCGCCTTGTAGTCGCGCACCGGCTCGAGCACCGCAATATCGGCCCACTTGCCGTCGGCCGGAGGCTCGCCGCTCTCCTTGAGCATTTTGCGCACGCCTTCACGCAGCGCGCGCAGTTCGCTTGCGTTTGAGCCGATGACATTGCGCGCCATGATCGATGACGAGGCCTGGCCGAGCGCGCAAGCTTTTACCTCGTGGGCGAAGTCGACGACCTTGTCGCCGTCCATTTTCAGATCGACGGTCACCGTCGAGCCGCACAGCCGCGAGTGAGCGGTGGCGCTGGCGTCCGGATCGGGAAGCCGTCCAATCCGCGGAATCGTACCCGCCAGTTCGATGATGCGGCGATTATAGACGTCGTTGAGCATTGCCGATCGGAGTGGGGCCTGTTCTCTGGCCGCGTTGGTGTGCCAATGGTCTATATATGTAGCAGACGGGTCCCGCCAAAGTCCCGCCGCGCACCCCAATGACGTATCGATATGGCTGACCAAACATCATTTCCGCCGCCCGGCGCGGCCGCTGAACTCGAAGAGGGCCTCAGGCTGACGCCGAAGTTCGACGCCGACGGCCTGGTGACCTGCGTGGCGACCGACTCCGCCTCGGGCGAAGTGCTCATGGTCGCGCACATGAACGCGGAAGCATTGCAGAAGACCATTGCCACCGGGGAAGCCTGGTACTTCAGCCGCTCGCGCGGCGCGCTGTGGAAGAAGGGCGAAACCTCCGGCCACACCCAGCGTGTCGTCGAAATGCGCATCGACTGCGATCAGGATGCGGTCTGGATCAAGGTCGAACAGGCGGGCGGCGCCTGCCACACTGGCCGCCGGTCGTGTTTCTATCGCGCGGTGCCGCTCGCCAAACCTGGCGCGTTAACGCTCGAATTTCGTGACGAGCGCGTCTTCGATCCGAAGGCAGTTTACCGGGGCAAAAGCTAATCAGTTTCCCGGTGACGGACTCGCAGTTCCGGAACGCTGTCATCACTTGGGTCATGAAATCCCGGATCGAGGCCGGGATTAGTGTCATGACCGGTTGGAACTCGCGGCGCAAAGTCCCTGGATCGAGCACGAATCGGAGAACGGGCTGAACATCAATCTCGATGGCGAGCCGATGCTCGCGAAGCGGTTTCGCGTCGAATGCCGCGAACGCGCGCTTTCGGTAAGCTTGTCCGAAAGTCCGCTCCTGGCGAGCCGCCTCGGCAGCGTTTGAGCGAAATCTAAACTTCGGCGGCAATCACGAACTGGCGCGCAGGCCGACAGCAAGCGCAATCCATGCGCCGCCATAGAAAATCAGATCGATCCCGATAAAGAGGCCGATGACCCAAAGGCCTGAAACCGGCCATTGGGCAAGAACGAGCACGCCGAGGATAAAGGTGATAATGCCGTCCACGAGCTGCCAGCCCCAGCCGGGCAGAGCGACCCACGCCGAGCTGATGACTTGAAACAGCCCGCCGATCAAGAAAAACACCGCCATCAGCATCGTGGCGACCTCGGCGCCAAGCAGTGGTCTTGTCACGATCAGAAAACCGGTGACGCCGAAAAGAATCGCGGCGACCAGATGGTGAAAAAAGCCCGCCCAATGCCCGACGACGATCGCTTGAGCCACTTCGATGCCGCACGCCAGAAGCAGAAGCCAGCCGAAGAACAAGATCGAAACGATGGTGGCCGTCACCGCGCGCCCGATGGCCAACACGCCCAGCACGACGAGCGCGATGCCGAAGGCCAGGAACCATCCCCAATATTGGATGATGTCCTTCGGGATTTGGACGTCCAAATTTTGAATATGGCCTATCATGATGTCCTCTCTCGCTCACGGCGTGGACGCAGCGGACGCACTGCAACGGGGCGCCCAAGACCCACGCGAGAACAGAGCTACGTGCGAACAACGTCAGCCGCGTGAAGGGACTTCGCCGCGGCTCGCTTGTCAATCACTTGTCAATCACCTGGGCGTCTTTTTGTTGCTGCGCCCATACCGCTGGGTGCGGTGGTTGAACGCCTTCCACGGCGGCGGTGAATAATTCGTTGCCAATGAGGCGCTTGCGCAGGAATGCTTCATTCCGTTGTCCGCAAGTTCCAGCTCGCATTATCGATGAGGGGATTGGTTTCCAGACGCGAAACAATTTGATCGAGTTCATGTGGATCAGGAGCGGTACTCAGCAAGGTCGCTACAAGTTCGGTTTCGCCTCCCTCGCGTTCGAGCACCTCAATGTCTTGCAGTGGATAATTAGCAGCCTCCAGTAGATCCCTCAGCAGCTCGCGACTGGCGTCGACGTCACTAGCGCGCGTGGTCACGCGCACCTCGGAGATGACTTCGGTCGCGCCTTGATCTATGGGGGCCCGGTTGATCGCGTTGACCAGCGGGCGCAACAGCGTGTTCCCGGCGAGGACGAAGCCGGTCAAGAGGATGGCTTCAAAGGCCAGATCAGCCCCCGCGCACGCGCCGACCGCAGCCGAGCACCACAGCGTTGCCGCGGTATTGAGACCCCAAACATTGCTGCCTTGCTTCATGATGACACCGGCGCCAAGAAAGCCGACGCCGGACACTACGTAGGCGATGATCTGGGTCGCGCCGGCATTGCCGTTGAGATGCATGCCGATGTCGACGAAGGTAGCCGCTCCCACGGAAACCAGCACATGCGTGCGCAGTCCGCCGCCCCGCTGGCGGTACTGGCGCTCAGCCCCGATCAATCCCCCAAGCACGAAGGCCGCGACCAGGCTCACCAGCGAGTCGAGAAAATCGGGGAAGGTGAATGAATGAAGGAAGGCCATTTTTTTGCTGAGACTGCCCGCTATCGGCCGAAGAAAAGGTGGCGAGAGGGTTTGACCACGAAAGGCCTTACGAAGCCGCAGGCTTTATTTTTGTTGTCGCTCGGTCCAGCAGGCGCTTCGCGCGGGCTAGGTGCGGGCGATCGAACATGACGCCGCCGATGCCGACGACGCCGGCTTCCGGGTTGGCGGCAAACGCATCGATGATCGCTTGGGCGTGCGCCAGCGCCTGTGGGGTCGGCGTGAACACCTCGTTGATGATCGGCACCTGTGCCGGATGGATGGCCATTTTTGCGGTGAAGCCGTCGCGGCGCGCCTCCTCGCATTCCCGGCGAAGGCCGTCGTTGTCGCGGAAATCGACATAGACGGTGTCGAGCGCCGGTACTTCGGCGGCGGCGGCGCCGGCGAGGCACAGCGCCCGTGCGAGCCGGTAAGGATCGAGAAAACGGCCCTGGGCGTCGCGGTTGGTCTCTGCGCCCAGGTCGGCCGAAAGGTCCTCGGCGCCCCAGGTCAGCCCGCTCAGCCGCGCGCTGGCCCCGCGGTAGGTGCCGGCCAGGAACAAAGCCGCAGCAGTTTCAGTGGCTAGCGCGATGATCTTAACGTGACCGTCGGGCAGGCTGCCGAGCGCCTCACGGACGGCGAGCTTGGCATCGGCATGGACGACGGCCGCGCCGCCCTCGGCCTTCGGCAGCATGATGGCGTCGGGCTTCTGCGGAATGACGGCGTCGAGATCGGCGTCGGTCAGGCCGGTGTCCAGGCTATTGACGCGTACGACCAGATACGGCCGCGAGGCGGCGCTGGCGGTCTCCTTGAGAAACGCCGCCGCGCTCTTGCCGCGCCCGCGCTTTGCCGTCGAGCGCGATCGAATCCTCGAGGTCGATAATCAACGCGTCGGCGCCGCTCGTCATGCCTTTGTCGAGCTTCTTCGCGCTGTCGGCCGGGACAAAAAGTAACGAGCGCATGACGTGGGTGTTTCCTTTCCCTTAGCCCGCGGGGCGGGCAGGGAGATTCACGTCGGCTGCGCGCGGCGTCAATGGGAATAATGTTGCGTGTAATTAATCGCTTCCAGGCCGGGCGGGCTGGTGCCGAGCGTCGCCACGATGGCGATGATGGCGACGCCAATGGCGACTTCAAACAGCGTGTTGATGCGGAGATGGAACAGCGTGCTCCGCGCGCGCGCGTCGCTTGCGGTCTTCAGAAGCCGCGGTGTCAGCACAAGGCGATTGACGGCAGCTATCGCCACCATGCCGAGGAACAGCGCAATCTTGATCAAAAGCAGCTGGCCGTAATCGGTGTCTGTAAGCGCCGGAATGCTCCCCGCCAGATACCAGGTATTGATCGAGCCGGTGATCAGAAGCGTCGCGACGCTGCCAATGCCGAACGCTGAGAATCGCACCGTGGCCGAGCAAGCGAGCGCGACCGACGCCGCGTCGGGTCCGGCAGCCGCGAGCAGCAGCGCGAGCGGCAGCAGGGTTCCGACCCACGCCGACGCGGCAACCAGATGCACGAAATCGGCAGCTGGGTGGAGGATGGCCTCCAGACCCATACCTCCCGCGGCATGCCCGGCCCAGACCAGCGTGCCGGCAAGTCCTGCAGCCGATGCAACGGCCACGCAACTGATCCAAAACGGTCTGCCCGCCGGCTTCGAGAAGAACGGAATCAAGACGCCGCCGAGGAGACAAGCCAACGCGAAACGTACCAGCCAGTCGCGTCCAAATCCGGTTTGCAAGAGCACAGTCCCAAGAACGTCAGGCGTGAAAACCTTCGCGAGGGAACTGTCGCTCATCGATTGTGCGACCAGGACCAGCCACGCGGCTCCGGACACGACTGTCACGGGCAGAGCGCTCCAGGCGATCCAGGAAAGGCACGACCGCACAAACGCGGGCAGGCGTGTGCTGTCTGGCGCGTGGCGAAAGGTCGGCTCGGCGATGAAGACCGCAAAGAAAACCGCGCCGGCCACGCTAATGGTAGCGGCGAAATGAATAGTGCGCGCGTAAATCAGCGGGTCGTTCACGCCGGCCTCGGCTTCGCTTGGCGGAAGTTTCCTATTTGCCGCCCACGTGGAACGAGAAACTGCCCTCGGTCTTGTGCGTGTCGACCGAAAGCACGTGCCAGCGGACACGGTAGGTTCCCGGACCCAGCGTTTTCAGGCCGACATGCATGGTGTTGCCGCTGATCTGCGGCTTGCCCTGATCGACGCGGGCGCCGCCGGCGTCAGTGACCTCAACCGAGCTGAAGGCTGTCTCGATATTTTGGGTAAACCAAAGCGAGACTTCGTGCGGGGCGCTGGGCACTGTGCTGCCCACGAGCGGGATCGCGTGATCAAGGAAGGCGTGAGCGCGCGCGGCGCCGATGCCGAGCGCCACGAGCAGAAATGACAGAACGATAGTGCGCGTTCGCATGAATGGCTCCTTAGATCGGAGGTTTGCTGGGAGTGGATGTGCCGCCGATGAGCGGCTGCCCGAGAGTCCTGGGAAACATGTCGTCGAGATAAAGATGAAACTGTCCGAGGAAGCCAACTCCGGTGCCGCTGGTTCGATTGACCGGGATCATGGCTTCAAGGCCGACTTGAAAATAACTGCTGACGTAGATCACGCCCGGATTGATTGTGCCGGTGGTGGTCGACGGATTGCCGAAATTGTTGACGACCGGCGTGAACAGCTGTGCTTCGACGAGCGGGATCAGATGATTGACGAAGTCGGGAAGCTGAAGGTCTTGAACCTCGGATTTCAGGTAAGGCATACTGTATTGCAGCGTCGCGCCGTACACGAGCACTTGGGGAATAAAAGTGTTTTGCGAAATGATGTAGGACGTAGTCGGGATCTGATATCCGACTTGCCCGGTGATTGCGAGCGGTCTTGCCCAGCCGATGCTGTCGGGAAGCTGACCGAACCCCTGGCCAAAATAATAGGTCGGAGTCAGCAGGCTATAGGGGGTTCCGATTCCGGCATTAATAGCGCCCGTGCCGCCCCAATCGACGATCAGACCCAATAGCATCGCCAGTTCGCGCGAACCGTCTTTGAGCAGCTGATACTGAAGTGTGGTTTCGAGGTCGGCAAACCCAGCCATCGTCGGGCCGCCCGGCGTACGGATCTGAGACCAAACGTCGCTAATGCCGAAACCGAGGTCCTCGGTGATGCGCTTGTCGAATTCCGCCGAGATGTCCCATTCGCTCCCCGCCGGTACGGTACCGGTTTTGAACCAAGCCACGGTTGGGAGCGACATCTCGTCGGCAACGCAAGGATCGTCGATTGTTAATGTAGCCGGAAAAAACCGAGCGCCAACAAAGCAGTGCGCCAAAGCGCCAGTGAAAGACAGCAAGATAAGGAGAACGCCAAGCGCGCAGGCGCGCAAACACCTCGGCAGGTGGGACATCGGAAGTCTCCATTCGAGCGTGAGACATATTGCGGCGGCCGTGAACCAAGGGCCGCCAGCGGTCACGCGCGAGGCGGAGGGCCTCGAGGACTTGCTATTGAATAGTCAGAAAAGCGGGGTAGGGCGTGTTGATCGCTTACCCACGGGATGTCGACAATCTCAACATTCACGCGGTGAAACAAAGCGGGCGGGGCCGCGGCCACGGCGTGATGCGATCCGGCAAAACAGAAGATGCAATGCGTACAGCCGGGATGGCTCGGTGCGCCGTCCGACGATCCGGGCGCGGCTTGGCCGTCGTGGAGGCAAAGTTCAAAGGCCGGCGCGCCGGTATCGATGGACGCAGCCTGGGCAAATCCGCCAAAAGCAACGAGCAGACTTTGCGCCGCGACGGCATAGGCGACGACAATGCCGAGCAGGGGCCGCCCAAGCCGGTTGGATATCACGCGAAGTGCCAACATCCGGACGCCCCTCAACGAGGCTCGATCATGCGAACGGGCGACCCGCGAGTCAACGGCCGCGCATCACTTCGGCCGCATCCGCATAAAAGCCTGACGGCGGCACTCGGCCACCAGCTTGTTGTCCTGATTGTAGGCGCGGTGATGAAGTTCGACGATGCCGGCGCCGGGCCGCGACTTCGATTCGCGCTTGCCGATGACCTCGGTCGTCGCGTGCAGGGTATCGCCCTCAAAGACGGGATGTGGAAATTTCACGTCGCTCATGCCGAGATTGGCGATCGTGGTGCCGACGGTGAGGTCGCTGACCGACATGCCGATCATCAGCCCGAGCGTGAACAAAGAGTTCATCAGCGGCTGGCCCCACTCGGTCTCCTGCTCGCAGAAATGCCGGTCGATATGGAGCGGTTGCGGGTTGAGCGTCATGTTGGAGAACAGCATGTTGTCCATTTGCGTGACGGTGCGCGTGTAGCGATGCTCGACGACTTCGCCCGGAATAAAACCCTCGAAATAGAGTCCGCCGCGCTTGTGCCGCGTCGCTGTTTGCTGGGTCACTTCTGCCTCCCTCATGACTGGTCGTTAAGTCCATGTTTACCATAGTCGTTAATCATCCCTAACGCCCGAACGGGCGGCCGGTGGGAGCCGGCAGGGGAGTTATCTTCATGCTGGTCGATTCCAGCAATTCCGCCGCAAGCTCGGCGGTGACCGGCGCTATCCGTCAGGCGGCACAGGCCACCGGCACGAGCTTCAGTTACCTCTTGGCGACGGCGCAGGTCGAGTCCGGTCTGAACGCGTTGGCCGGCGCGGCGACCTCGTCGGCGCGCGGACTGTACCAATTCATTCAACAAACCTGGCTTGCGACTATGAAGCAGGCCGGTCCGGCGCTGGGTTACGGCCGTTATGCTGACGCCATCACCGTGACTGCATCTGGCCAATACCAGGTCAGCGATCCTACTTTGCGCAATGAGATCCTCAACCTACGCACCGATCCAGCCGCCAACGCAGCGATGGCCGGCGCCTTCACCCAGGCGAATGCAGCGGCGTTGAGCGATCGGCTTGGCCGCGTGCCAAGCGAGGGCGAACTCTACATCGCGCATTTTCTCGGCGCCGGCAGCGCAGCGCGGCTCATCAATCTTGCAGCCAGCAATCCGAACGCCAAAGCCGCAGAGTTTTTTCCCGAAGCTGCGCAGGCCAATTCGCCGATCTTCTACGACCGGGCGACGGGGACGGCCCGAACCGTGGCGCAGGTGCGCAATATACTCACCGCTCGTTATGAAATGGCGCTGAAGACCCAAGGTCATCTGGCCGCGACGGCACAGGCCCCGGAAGCCGCAACAACGCAGGTCGCTGCAGCTGCCCCCGCCGCCCCCGATACCGCGGGCATTGCCAATGCTTTCGCCGCCGCCACTCCGCCACACCCCGCCCACAACGAGCAGGTGTTTCATGGGCTGTTTGCGGATCGAAACCGCACCGCGCCGCTCGCGCCGGTCGTGAGCGCACTCTGGGGTGTGCCGAGCGCGACGGCGAATGACGCTGGCGCACCGGCACCGAAATTGAGTTCCGGCGGCATGCTCAATCTGTTTACGGATCTGCCGGCCAAGGGGGCGTGAAGGCGCGAGGACACAATGATCGTCCGTCACTTTCTCGATTGGGTGCGCACCGCGCCGGCCGGAAAAAGAGCCGAAGCAACCGGTGCGCTCGCCCGCGCGTACCTTTATTCCGATTTGTCGCCTGAGGACGCCGCCTCCGCCGAGGGTGCGCTGCTGATGCTACTCGACGATGCTTCGCCGCTGGTGCGCCGTGCGCTCGCGGACACATTGGCGGCAAGCGCGAAAGCGCCGCCCGCGATTGTAATGGCGCTGGCGGCCG
The DNA here is from genome assembly GCA_963831165.1 of uncultured Alphaproteobacteria bacterium. Classification (GTDB taxonomy): domain Bacteria; phylum Pseudomonadota; class Alphaproteobacteria; order Rhizobiales; family Xanthobacteraceae; genus BOG-931. Next base: position 1,568,883 of record CAWHPC010000017.1, on the reverse strand, counting down.
ATCAGCCGCAGATCGCCGCGCCAGTACTGGCGCTCTCGCCGCTGTTTGTCGATGCCGATCTGGTCGATGCCGTCGCGACCGGCGGCGGTGCGGTGCAGGCCGCGATCGCATGCCGCGCCTTGCTGCCACGGTCAGTCGCCGCCGCCATTGCCGAAGTCGGCTCGGCGGAAGCGTGTCTGGTGCTGCTGGAAAACGGCAATGCCGAAATCGCGCCGTTCTCGATCGATCGGATTGTCGCGCGCTACGGCCATCTGGCCGCCATTCGCGAGCCGCTGCTGGAGCGTGAGGATATTGCGGCGGCAACGCGCCTGACGCTGGTCGCCAAGCTGTCGGAGACGCTGGCCGGTTTCGTCGCCGCGCGGCAATGGATCGATGCCGATCATGCCCAGCGCATTGCACGCGAGGCCTGCGAGAAGGCTACAGTCGCGCTGGCTGCAGATACACCGACCATGCAGATGCGGCCGCTTATCCGCCATCTGCGCGTGACTGGGCAGCTGACCGCCGGTCTCATTTTGCGAGCGCTCCTGTCCGGCAACGTCGTTCTTTTTGAGGAAGCGCTGGCAGAACTCACCGATATGCCGGTCGGGCGCATCTCGAGTCTGGTCGATGACGGTGGCAGCGCGGGTTTGCGGGCGCTGTTCGACCAAGCCAGATTGCCGCCATCGACTTATCCCGCCTTCAAGGAAGCGATCGAGGCCATGCGCGAGGGCGGGCTGATTGGCGAACCGGGAGGTGCGGCGCGGCTCAAGCGCCGCGTGATCGAACGCGTGCTCTCCCGCTGCAAGAGTGAGGCGCTGGGCGAACTCGCGCCGCTGAACACCCTGTTGCGCCGCTTCGCCACCGAGGCCGCTCGCGAGGAGGCGCGGCTATTCTGCGACGAACTCGTTTCCGAGACGCTTGAAGCCGAGGATTGTTCGGTCGCGGCGTAGCCTGCGGGCGCCAGGATGAGCTGCTTGCTGGTGATCTAGCAGGACGCGGCCTGTCAGCTTTGGGCGGTGCCGGGTGCAAGCGGCGGCGCGAAAATGCTTTCCAGATAATCCGGCCGCTCGCTGTTCTCGATGCGAAGAAACTCGTCGGTGACTTCGCGCAAACGCCGCGTGAGCGCCTCGGCAACGCCGACGAAGTCCGGCCGCGCGTATTCGCGGGTAATGGCGCGTACCGCATCGACATGCTGATCGACCAACCCCTGCGGAATGCGCGTCATGTCGGGCGTGTGTTCAAGCAGACGGCACAAGCTTTCAGCGGCGCCGGCGATGCCGGGGAAGCCGAACGTGGCGGCCTCGCCCTTGATATCGTGGCTGGCGCGAAACAACTCGTCGTGGGTTTTGTCGCTGAAGCCAAGCCGCTTCACTTGCTGCCGCGCGGCTTCGAGACGCTCGCATTCGGCATACATCCAGCCGGCGAATTCGCTGGATAGCTGTGCGAGCGCCGCCTCGGCGCGCGCGACCGGATCGTCATCCGGATCGCTCGCCGGCGCCAGCGCCTTGCGCAGCTTGTTCGGCGGCGTGATCACCTCATGGTCCGCGAATGTTGCGACCGACGGCGTGTTGTTGTTGTGGGGGGCCATATTCGTCATCGCTCCTGACGGTCAGTTCATGACTTTGTCGAGCAGCGGCTGCTGACGGATCGTATCCATCTTGCCGCCCTTGCGCCGTTCCGGTCCGACGTAGTTCGGGTTGACGTTGCGGCGGCGGTCGGGGCCGAAATAGGTCTTGGTCTTGATATACGGACGCGGGTTGGCGACGACGTTGAGGATGCGCTCGTACAGCGCCTTGGCGGAGATCGGTTTGGCCAAAAATTCCGTAATGCCGGCGTCGCGCGCGTTGACGACACGTTTCTTCTCCGTATGGCCGGTGAGCATGATGATCGGCACGTAGGGATTGGCGTTGGCGCCGGGCTGGCGAATCATCTGCGCCAATTCCAGGCCGTCGAAGATCGGCATCACCCAGTCGGTGAGCACGATATCGGGCACGTAATGGGTGAAAGCCTCGAGCCCGGCGGCGCCGTCTTCGGCTTCGTAGACCTCGCGGGTACCGAAGCCGTGCAGCAGCGTACGCAAGATTCGCCGCATATGGGCGTTGTCGTCGATGACGAGAAAACGCAACCGGTTGAAATTAATGCGAACCATAGAGCCTCCGAAGGCGGATGCACCGCACCCGACCTCGAGGCATCGAAACTAGAGGTCTGTCGTTAAGGCCCGGTTAAGCATAGGAGGGGGGTAGAGCTAAAACTGCCAATCCCGGCTAGTAACCGAACTGCTCGCGTAGAATGCGTTCGTCGAGGCTATGCCCGGGGTCGAACAGCATGTGCATGGCGACTTTATGGTCCATGCTGATCTCGACCGATCGCACCGAGCGCACTTCGTCGTGGTCGGCGACGGCGGCGACCGGACGCTTGCCGGCTTCGAGCACTTCGATCGTCACGTGGGCGCGGTCGGGCAAGAGCGCGCCGCGCCAACGCCGCGGCCGGAACGGACTGATCGGCGTCAGCGCCAGAAGCGGCGCATCGATCGGAATGATCGGTCCCTGTACAGAGAGATTGTAGGCCGTCGAGCCGGCCGGGGTTGCGAGCAGAATGCCGTCGGCGACGAGTTCGGAAAGCCGCTCCTCGCCGTCGACGAGGATTCGAAGCCGCGCCGCCTGGTAACTCTGGCGGAACAGCGAGACTTCATTGATCGCCCGATGGCGGTGCATCCGCCCGGCGGCGTCGCGTGCGCGCATGACCAGCGGATGGATCACGGCGACTTGCGCGGCGGCGAGCCGCTCAGCGAGGTTCTTTTCGGAGAATTCATTCATGAGGAAGCCGACCGTGCCGCGGTGCATGCCGTAGATCGGCTTGCCGGAATTCATGAACCGTTGCAGGGTCGAGAGCATCAGACCGTCGCCGCCCAGCGCGACAATGACGTCGGCGGTTTCCGGCCGTGCGTCGCCGTAGCGGCGAACCAGGCTGCGCCGGGCCCGCTGTGCCGACGGCGTGTCGCTAGCGACGAACGCGACGTTCTTGTAGCGGGGTGCGGTGCGGCGCTGCGGCATAGGCGGTCTGGTTGGGCGGCCCTATCAAGGCGCCTGGAAGTCCTGGCGAATCGGCGGCCGATGCGGTGCCGAAGGAGTTGAGCATGGAACGCGCGGTGTTCGTCTATACGACCTATCCGTCGGTTGTCGAGGCGGAGAGGGCCGGGCGAGTGCTGGTCGAGCGGCGGCTATGCGCCTGTGTCAACATCCTGCCGGGCATGGTTTCGCTTTTTCGGTGGGAAGGCGCCATCGAGCGCGGCGAGGAAGCAGTAATGATCATCAAAACGCGGGCAAGCCTAGGCGAAGCCGTGCGCGGCGCCGTCAAGGAGATGCACTCCTACGCGACGCCGGCGATTCTCGTCATTCCGCTCGAGAGCGTCGATCCTGACTACCACGCCTGGATCGTGAAGGAGACGGTGGGGACGAAATGAACGGTAGTTCTATTTGATTAGTCCCGCGAGCGGCCCGCGACCCCCACCTTGATCCTGCCCCTTTTAGGGGAGGTACAGCAAGCCGTTTACTTCAGCGTTTCCCCGGGGGTCTGCGCATGGGCGGCTTGTACTTCTCTCCCCCTGAAAGGGGGAGAGATAGAGTGGGGGACTGCTGACTCAACGAACGATCAAAGCGGCGGCTAATATGTCTGCGTGCCGTCAATTACGTCCTTTAGCATCTTGTAGGCGCGGCAATCGGTGCCGCAGATCAGCCGCACCTTTTCCAGATCGTCCTTGGCCTTGAGCACATTGCCCTGCTCCGCCTGCCACATGCCGTAATATGACCAAGTCAGCGCGTGGTTAGGCTCGACCGCCAGCGCCCGCTCGTACCAGAACTTCGCGTCGTCGTAGCGGCCAAGCTTGCGGCTCGCATAGCCGAGGAGATTGGCCACGTCCGGATTGTTGTCGTGATTGAGCGCGCGCAGCGCGGCAATGCCTTCGGTAAAGTCGGACTTGTCGTAGATGAGTGCATACGCCGCATGATAACCGGCGATGAAATCCTCTGCCGAACTACTCTTGTCGTTCGTGTTCGCGGGCTTCTTTTTCGCGTTCGACTTATTGGTGTTTTTTGGCGCCGTCTGCGGCTTGGTTTCCCCGCCCAAAGAGGGATCAACGCCGCCGCCGCCACCGGCCGCGGCGGCCATCGCCGGGGCAAGGAAGACGGCCGAAACGAGCAGCACCGTGGCAACGCAGCGCGTTCTGTTCATGAAGGCCTCCCGAATTCGTGCAAGCTTTCGTGTGGAGCCCCCACGCCCCTTAGTACGTGTCCGTGCCGTCGATGACTTCCTTGAGCATCCGGTAAGCGCGGCAATCGGTGTTGCCGCAAATCAGGCGTACCTTTTCCAGATCGTCCTTGGCCTTGAGCACATTGCCCTGTTCCGCCTGCCACATCCCGTAATAGGACCAGGTCACGGCATGGTTGGGATCGGCGGCAAGGGCGCGTTCGTACCAGAATTTGGCGTCGTCGTAGCGGCCGAGTTTGCGGCTGGCGTATCCGATTAGCGTCGCTACGTCCGCGTTGTCGTCGTAGCCGAGGGCGCGCAGCGCGGCGATGCCGGCCTCGTAATCGTCCTTGTCGTAAATCAGCGCATAAGCGGTGTGATAGCCGCGCAAGAAATCCTCCGTCGCGCCGCTCTTGTCCATATTCGTCTTCGGCTTGCTGGTGTCCTTGGTTTTTGTTTTCGTTTGCGACGGCTTTGCCGGCGGCGGCGACGGATTATCGTCGCCGACGGCCGCGGCAATGTCAGGGGCGACCAGGACGATTGCAAGTACACACGCAGCGGCAAGCGAAAGCGAAACTTTCATAGCAGTCTCCCGCGGATCAATTAACGCATGATACAGGGTCGCCGCAGTCTTGGCGCGACTTGGCCCCGTCATCGAGAAAATTTGATCGAACGCACGGGATCGAATGGCGATGACAAAAATGACAGAGTGTGACTGAAACGACAGGAACGACGAAAATATGATCCTCTTTACGCCTACAGCGTCGGCTGCCACTCGACCGGCACGTGCTCGTAACCGCTTGCGGTCTTGACCAGGTGGCCGCAGGCCGGGAATGGGAAGTGATAGCCGGTGACCAGCATGCGGTCGGCGGCGGCGCGATCGAACAGTTTTTTGCGGGTGGCGACCGCCGCGTCGCCATCGATGTCGAAGGCGGCCTGCCAGTCCGGGTGGCGCGCGAACACCGCCGGATGCTGCGCGGTGTCGCCGAGCACCAGGAGCGATTGATTGCCGGAATGAACGGCGAACACGGTGTGGCCCGGCGTGTGGCCCGGAGCCGCCAGTGTCACAATACCGGGCGCAACCTCCGCTTCCGGCTCAAAGCGCGTGACCCGGCGCGCGATGTTGGAAAATATCCGGCGTTGATTGCGGAAGGTTAGTTTCAAATCCGCCGCTGCAGCGTTTAAGTTGGCGTCGTCCATCCAGAAATTCCATTCCGCCTCCGACACCGTGATCTCGGCATTGGGAAACACCAGATTGTTGTCTTTATCCTTGATGCCGTTGATGTGGTCCGGGTGGAAATGCGAAACGACAATGAGGTCGACGGCTTTCGGATCGACGCCGGCGGCGACGAGATTGTCGCGTAGCACGCCGGCCGATGGCGCGATCTGACCGCCGGTACCGGTGTCGATCAGCACGACCTTCGTGCCGGTGTTGACGATCAGCGTCGTGAACGGAGTCGTTAGTTTGTCGGCCGGCATGAATGCGTCTGCAAGCGCGCTCTCGACTTCGGCAAACGGAGCGTTGCGGATGAATTTGTCGGTGATCGGACGATACCAGATGCCGTCATAGAGCGCGGTCAGTTCGAAGGTCCCGATCCGGTAGCGATAGACGCCGGGGATCTGCTTGCCGGCGGGCGGCGTGGCGGCGGCAGCGGAACGGGCGCGTGCCGAGAACGCAGCCGACGCCGAGCCGGCAAGGAGTGTGCGGCGTGTGACGATCGGCACGGTGTTATCGCGTCCAGCCGCGCTGGCCCGCGGTCATTTGCAATGCTTCAGCTGGCACTGTTGGCTGCACGCCGCCGGGTTTTTCATCGAAAAATTCTTGGCGCACCAGCTGTTGCAGGACGCAACGCAATGTGGCGAGGCTGCCGCAGCCTTCGTTCCTGTTACCGGCGCGTCAATTGCCACGATCATTACGGCTATTGCTATCAGAGGCAGTGCACTTTTCATGGTTCCATCCATTTCCGCCGTCGGCGCAACACGCCGGTAAAATATACGCATCGATAGCGCGGCGCACTGTTATTGGTCACGGCCGCCAAATAAAAAAGCGACACTATTGCAGGGCCGGCTGGTATAACGCTGGCGCGCGCGGCAGTGTTCATACTTCCTTCCATGATTGGATTAAAGCGGTTTGCTTACCCCGGGCTGATTATTTCGGCCGCCGCCCATGTCGGGGCGCTGGTCGTCGGCTTGCTGTATTTCAATGCGAGCTCGTTCAACGCCATCCCACCGGAAGCGATGGTGGTCGACATCGTGCCGCCGGATGAAGCTCCGCGGCTCCAGGGTGCACCTTCGGAGCTTCGGACATCCGGCGCCGAAGTGTCTTCCAACTCCAAGAGTGCGAGCGTACCCGCTCAGCCGCCGCCCAAGCCGGCCGCACCGCAGCCGCAACAATCACCACAGCGTTCGCAGTCGCCGCGCAACGCCCACCAAGCGGTGGAACGTCCACAAAACGCCGGGCCTGACGCCGCTCAATCCGAAACCGCACAGGCTCAGTCATCCGACGCGCCGCCGGCCCCGCCCCAGCCACACGCTCAGGACACACCGTATCAACCGGGTGTCGGCGAGATGCTGGCGCAGCTGGCGCTCATCGGCGGACCGCTCGGCGGCGGCTTCAACGCGCCGCCGGTCAATGCGCTCCAGATCGGGTACGACTTCACGGAGCCGTTCCGTGAACGCATCAGCTGGTGTTCGTCATTGCCGGCCGGGATCGAGCCCGGCGATAAGATCAGCGTCGCACTGCGGGTTTACCTCAACCGCGACGGCACTCTGGCGTCGCCGCCGAAATTGCTCGAACCGAACGCATCACCAAAAGCGCAAGTGCTGATGCAAAGTGCAATCGATGCACTACAGAAGTGCCAACCCTATACCATGCTCCCGGCGGAAAAGTACCAACAGTGGAAGACGCTCGACCTCGTCTTCTACCCGCTGAATTTCCTCGGCAGGTGAGAGCGCATTTCATCGTTTGCGCGCCAAGATCGACGCCACCGGCAATGGCGCAGGCGGCAGCAGCAAAGAAGCCCCGGCGAAGACTTTGTGCCGGGGCCCCCCTGTTATGCCGGCGCTCTGACAATAACCGGCGGGATCATCGTAGCCGCCGAGAAGTTATCGAATGATTGCAGCAACCGCGGACTGGCGGGCTTAACGCATCAGAAAATCAGTCGATTCCCATTGACCCGGCGATTTTTTACACGGCCGGGGCTTTTTCTTCTCTGCAGACGGCGGCGGGCATCGCGCTACTAATACCGCACGGGTGGCGCCGGTATTCGCGTGCGCGATGATGACTGTGTTGAATGACAGGGGTCTTCCAGACGGCCAATGCTGGATTTGACGTCGCTGACAAAGCCCCGTCGAAGGCGCACCGTCGATCTAAATGGTGCCGGGTGAGAGGATTGAACTCCCGACCAACGGTTTACAAAACCGCTGCTCTACCGCTGAGCTAACCCGGCAAATCGATTACTTCGCTTTTTCTTTGGCGCTCGCCTGGCACTGCAATCACGTCGCTCTGGCGAGGGGTGTGCTGTTCGGGACTTAGATAGCACGACCACGTTGCGCGAGCCACTCCGCGGCCCGATCATGATCATTGTTTTCCAGCACCAACGGCTCTGATCGGCGCGGGGGAACCACGCATTTGGTTCGGCGGCACGCCGATCCCCTATGGGGACCACTCCGCTCGATGCTCGCAAGCTGGGTGCGTCCGGGGTAATAGTGCTGCAATGAGGCGACCGTGTAATTCGCCGTTAGGCGAAATAGCGTTCATCGGCGCAGTCCTCACTGTCCTGATGTCGAATCCGCAGAACGCCAACGCGGCGTGCGCGGCCGCGAGCAGTGGGACGGTGAACTGCGACATCGACACGACGACCCACTTTGGTACCAACCTGAACGGAATCCATCCGGCATCGTCCGATCGGACGCAACTGTTCGACAATGGCGCGGCTGTCAACGGCAGTATCAAGTCCGGCGCCACGGTGAGCGGCTTCGGTCTGGAACTGACTGAGGGCGCCGCGACCCGTCTTCCGATCGTTATGAGGAATCAAGGTCAGGTGTCCGCAGTTAAGGGGGGCAACGCCCTGCAACTTGACGGCAACGGAGGTCCGATCCGCTACTTCGGCGACGGCAGCCTAATCAACCCGACCAAGGGCAACGCGGCACTCTCCGTCGACAACGTCGGCGGCAACGTAACCATTGGCGCGGGAACAGGTGCGATCAGCGGCGCGACCGGAATAAATGCGAGCACGACTGGTACCGGAGCTTTGACGATCCGAACCGGTTCCGGCTTGGTGAGCAGTACCGCCAATGACGCAATCTCCGCAAGCACAGTAAACGGACCGCTCAACCTTACGATTGGAAGCGGCGGTGTGACTACCGACGGCGATGGCCACTCGATCGACGCGACTTCCAACAATGGCAACGTTCTTGTCAAAGCGGACGGCACCGTTTCCGGATACTTCGGTTGCACACCCCCGCAATGTAACACGGGCGGGGTCCGCGCGACTTCGACGGGCAGCGGCAATATCGTTATAGGCGGATCGGGCACATACTCATCGTCCGGCGGCCGGGGCATCTATGCCGAACAGAACGCCACGGGCCTCGGCGGCATCCTGGTCACCGGATCGGGGCCCACCCTCAATGGAATTGCGGGTTTCGCTAATGCCGGTTCGGCAATCCGCGCCGAGATCGATAACCCCGCGAATTCAAGCAATATTGTTGTCGACCGCTCGGGCAATATAACCAGCGCAAACACGTTTCCGGCAACGGAGCCATTATTATCGATCTCATCTGACATTCACGCGTACACGTTCGGCACCGGTAATATCAGGGTGACCACCGGCGCAGGCGCCACCCTTTCCAACGCCGGCGCGCTCGGCATCGATGCCTACGAACAGGGCGCGGGCAGCACTGGCAGCATCAATGTCTCGACCGGCGCTTTCAGCAAGCTCACCGCCAACGGGACTGGAATCTTGGCAGACAATTGGGCTGCCGCAATCCCCGCCTCCGCAGGCAGCACGATCAAAGTGACGGCCAACGGAACGATCAACTCCGGAGCGATCTCAAACCTAGTCGGGATACCCTTGGAGGGGGCTGGCAGCACCGCCACGCCGGCAGGTATCGTGGCAGGGTATAACGGAGGGCCGGTATTTAGCGCGGCCTCGACCGCTCCTTATACCTCGTGCCGCCTTACCGGATGCACAACACTGACGCCGAACCCGGATGTCAACGGTACCGTCAGCGTCGTCAACAATGCCACCATCAACGCGGCGGGCGGCAACGGCATCTTTGCCTTCAATTTCGGGAACGGCAACGTTTCCGTGACATCGAGCGCTCCGATCGAAGTAACGGGAGCGACCGCGCAGACCGGCATTGCCGCCTTCAGCGCCGAGCGCGGCAACATCTCTGTCATTACCAGGGCAAACGTGATCACAGGGAATGGGGACGGCATCCACACGAACAGCGCCGGGGCCGGGACAACGACGATCAACGTGCTTGCCGGCACGACGCAAGGCGGGACCAGCGGCATCACCGCCACGGCCGCACGCGGCCCGATCCGGATCGATAACTCGGCGACGATCCAGAACCTATCGGGCTTGGCGAGTGACTTGGCTGTGGCGACCTCCGGCGTCGGCGACGCCACCTTGACCAACAATGCAGGCGCTGCGGTGACCGGCACCGTCTCCATGACGGGCGCCAAGACCAACAACTTTATCAACGCCGGCGTCTGGAATACATCCGCCGTGAGCACGTTCGCCGGCTTTGGCAGCATCGACAATGGCGGCACCATCAACGTGTTCGGGCCAACGAGTTTCGGCGGCCTGACGACTTTGACGAATGGCGGCACCCTGAACCTCGCTGCCGGCGCGGGCGGGGGCGTGACCGGCACGCTGACGATCGCCGGCAATCTCGCCTTCAGGTCGGGCGCGCTCTATATCGTCGGGATTGCTCCGGGGACCTCGTCGCTAGTCAATGTCAGCGGCACGGCTTCGCTCGCTGGTGCGGTCCAGGGTGTTCTCCTGCCGGGCGCGTTTTCCATGGAGACCTACACGATCCTTCGCTCGAGCGGTCTCGGCGGCACCACCTTCAGCGGCTTCAGCAATCCGGGCTTTACCGGAAGCCTGACTTATACGCCGACCGATGTGCGCTTGAGCCTCGCGGCTAATCTCGGCGCCAGCGGCGGACTGAACGCCAACCAGCAGAACGTGGCGACCGCGATCAACACCTTCTTCAATTCCGGCGGCACGCTGACGCCGAGCGTTATGCCGATTTTCGGTCTCACCGGCGGCAATCTCGCTAATGCGCTGACGCAAGTGGACGGCGAAGTGGCGACCGATGCCGCGCGCGGCGGATTCCAGATGATGACGAGCTTCCTTGGCCTCATGGTCGATCCGTTCGTAGACGGCCGCCTCGGCGGCGGCGTTGGCAGCGTCGGCGGTCCGGCAGTCGGTTTTGCCGCCGCCGAACAGGCGAGCCTGCCGCCCGATATCGCGCTCGCTTATGCAGGCGTGCTCAAGGCGCCGCCGCCGGCGCCGTTCGCACAACGCTGGACCGCTTGGGGCGCGAGCTATGGCGGCGGTAACTGGGGCAGCGGCAATGCTGTAGTCGGCTCTAGCAACGTCGCCACGCAGGTTTACGGTTTGGCCGCCGGCCTGGACTACCACTATTCGCTGGACACGATTTTCGGCTTTGCGCTGGGCGGCGGCAGTACCAATTGGGGTCTCTCAAGCGGCAGCGGCGGCCGGAGCGACGCCTTCCAGGCTGGCGTCTACGGCATCACCCGCTCCGGCCCGGCCTATCTCTCCGCCGCGCTCGCCTTTGCCAATCACTGGATGACGACCAACCGCTCCGCCATGGGCGATACACTGACGGCGAACTTCGACGCGCAGAGCTATGGCGCGCGCGTCGAAGGCGGCTATCGCTACGCCACGCTGCCAACGCTCGGCGTGACGCCTTATGCCGCTCTGCAGGCGCAAGACTTTCACACGCCGAGCTATAGCGAGACCGATGTGACCGGCGGCGGTTTCGGGCTCTCCTACGCGTCGATGAACGCGACCGATGTGCGCAGCGAACTCGGCGGCCGTTTCGACAATCCGGAAGTCGTCGGCGGCGTGCCGCTTCTGCTGCGCGCGCGGCTGGCCTGGGCGCACGATTGGGTGACCAACCCTTCGCTCGGCGCGGCGTTCGAATCGCTTCCCGGCGTCAACTTCATCGTCAACGGCGCGCCGCTGCCGCAAAACTCGGCGCTCTCGAATGCCAGCGCCGAGTTTTTCCTGACGCCGCGGCTCACCTTCCTCGTGAAATTCGACGCCGAGATTGCTCCCGGCTCGCAGACCTACGCCGGCTCAGGCATGCTGCGTTATTCGTGGTGAGCTTGCGGGTCGTAGGCGGGCCTACGCCGGCAAATTTTTGAAGTGAGCTGACGGGAATGTCTTTCCGACCGTGATCGTCAGATCAACGTCCGTAGCGTCAGTCGAAGGCGCTCGCAGCGAGCCATGAAATTGAGCGGCAACTAATTCTTCGCTTCGCCTGTGGCGTCGTCCGGTGGAGGATTAGTCTGTTCCGACGGCGGTTCGGTTTCCCCGCGCTCGGCTTTGCGAAGAGCTGCCTTCTCGTCCTTCTTTCGCTGTTTCTCTTCGCTCCTGGCGCGCGCCGCCCGCGCGCGCTCGGCGCGATCTCTTCCGTAGTTTGGCTTGAATGCCATCTGATCCTCGCCAGTTGATTCCCTACCTAGCGGCATCATATAAGCACGTCGCGCTGCTGTTGCAGCGCCAGCCGCACGCATCGAAATCGCAAACGGCGCGGATAATCGCATGGCGACACGGCAAGCGCGAATCGATGACTTCATTCACGACGGCGTACCGCCGGCGGACCAGCTGCTTGAGGTCCTTTGCGAGGATCACATCGGCACCTATGTCATTCCGTTCCTGTGCCGATGGCGGAGCGGCGCGTGGCAAAACGTGGATACAAGCAGCCCTATCGAAGCAACAGTGGTCGGATGGCGCGTGCGTTGACGGGTTCAGTGCACGCAAACCCGCCGATCGGCGGCGCTCGGTGCCAAGGTCAAGATAGATGACAGGGTTTAAGCAACCGGATTTCCTCGAGCGGCAAGAAGCTGCGGTCAGGGCCAAGAAGGCGGCGCTGGACAAGTTTCGCGCCAAGGCCGCTGATCCGGGGCTCGCCGACCGGCTCACTGCCCGAACAGCGCATGCTGCCGAGCGCAGGGCCATCAACAATACGCGCGAGATCGAAAGAGCCGACAAGAAAGCCCGTGATGCCGAACGCGCGCAGCAGGCGGAGCGTGACGCGGCGATAGCGGCCGAGCGCGCCAAGGTTGAACGCGCAGATCGTGAACGCGCATTGGAAACCGAACGAAAGGCGGCGAGGGATGCCCGTTATGCCGCCCGCAAATCGCGGTCGAAGCGCCGATAGCGGAACCTACGTGACATTGATACCGCTTGCGCTGTGCTCTTTGGGAGCATGATTTTTTCGGGTCCACGTTCAAACGAATTTGCAGGAACGTTTTACTGCGCCGTGAGTAGCGATTGCGCGCGCGCCGCAAATCTCAGAAACTAGAACCGGGGGCGCAACCGGGCCGCCGCTTTAATGGGGCGCGGCCGGCAAAAGTAACTGGAAGCCGCGGGGAGAATGGACATGATGCCGTATTCAGCGTTCCGTCGAAGCCTCTTGTTTGCCGTGATGCTCGGCGTTCCGGCCGCCGCGCTCGGCGAGACCGCAGCTCCGCCCAATGCCGCCGTTTATTTCATCAGCCCGAAGGATGGTGACACCGTCTCAAGTCCGTTCAAGGTGCAGTTCGGCCTGACCGGCATGGGCGTTGCACCGGCGGGCGTTGATAAGCCGAATACCGGTCATCATCATCTCATCATTGATGCGACGCTCTCGCCGGCGGAATTGCAGGAGCCGATCGCCAGCGACGCCAAGCACGTGCACTTCGGCGGCGGGCAGACCGAAACTATGGTGACGTTGCCGCCGGGCCGGCATACGCTCCAACTCGTGCTTGGCGATTGGTCCCATATTCCGTTTAATCCGCCGATCATGTCGCCCGTGATCACCGCCATCGTGAAATAGCCGAGGCATCGCGAAGCCGCCGAAATGGGAGTTCAGCCATGAAACTTGTTCGCGCTGATGAAGTGGAGTGGAAACGCGGCCTCCAGCATCGCGGCGGCACGTTTCATTACCGGCACCTGCTCGAGGGCGAGAACGGTACGCCGGGCAACTTCCATCTCGGCATCGGACAGCAGGACGGCGATTTCGCCTCGCCACGCCACCGGCACAATTTCGATCAGTTCCGTTTCCAGCTCGAAGGCACCAGCAATTTCGACCGGAACGGCAAGATGACGGCCGGGACGTTTGGCTATTTCCCGGAAGGCGCAGCGTATGGTCCGCAAAGCTCGGAGGGCCGCTCAGTCACGGCCGTGCTGCAATTCGGCGGCGCCAGCGGCAGCGGCTACCTGTCGCCGAAGGAGGTCGCCGCCGGCACTGAGCAGCTGAAAAAGTTCGGCAGCTTCCAGGGCGGCATTTTTCGGCGCAACGAGGATAGCGATGGCCGCCGCAACAGTGACGCTTATCAGGCGATCTGGGAGCACGTGAACGGCAGGCGCATGGATTACCCGAAGCCGCGCTACCGCGATCCGATCATGGTCGATCCGGAAAACTACGCGTGGCTGCCGCTTGCCGGCATGCCCGGCGTGGCCAAAAGACCGCTCGGCATCTTCACCGAGCGCCAATGCGCCGCCGAGCTGATAAGGCTCGTGCGCGGGTCAAGCTACCAGGCCGGCTCCCGCAGCGTTTATCTGATGTTGTCAGGTTCCGGCATCGTCGGCGAAGAGCCGTATCGGCCATTGACTGCATTTCACTTGGGCGAGGGGGAATCGGTAGATATTGTGGCGCGCGATCAAACTGAACTGCTGCGTCTGGTCTTGCCCGATCTCGCTGGTCTGAAAGCGAACCAATCGGCGCACGTCGAGGCGGCGGAATAGGCGATGCCTATTCCGTCGCTGTATCTGGCAACGCGCGGTCCGCGCACATGGAACGTCGCGCGAGCGGCGGCTTATGGCGGCTGCATCGGGGGGGTTGCCGCCCTGTTCAAGACGTTCGGACCATTGCATGTCGCCGACCCGGCGCCGGGAACGGTTTGGCAAATCTTGGGCGCGGCGGCGGCGTTCGCGCTGCTCTGCGCCGGCGCCGCAGCCTTGCGCAATTTCGTCGCCAGCCGGCTGATTTGGCACGAATGAGATCCTCGTCAATCGCCGCCGCGCCATGAAGAATTGCGCCATCCGGGAAAGCGCGCATGCAGGAAGCTGACGTTATTGTCGTGGGCGGGGGATCCGCGGGCGCAACGATTGCGTCGCGGTTATCGGAAGATCCATCGCGACGGGTGCTGTTGATCGAAGCCGGGCAGGACACGGCGCCCGGGGCAGTGCCGGCAGACATCCGCAACATCTTTCCGGCGGCCTACATCAACCGCGATTATTTTTGGCCCGGCTTTGCCGCGAGCTTGCGCAAGGGCGAGCCGCCGGCGCCGTTCTTGCAGCCGCGCGTGATGGGCGGCGGCTCCAGCGTCATGGGCATGATCGCGCTGCGCGGACTGCCGACCGACTACGACGGCTGGGAGCAGATGGGCGCGCGCCATTGGAGCTGGCAGGACGTGCTGCCAACGTTCCAGGCGATGACCAATGATCTTGACGAGCCGGCACCGCGCCGCAATGTGCGCGGGCCGAATATCGTGCGGCGATTGCCGCGCGAGCGCTGGCCGCTCTACATGGAGCGTCTCGAACAGGCCGCGGCAACACGTGGCATAACATCGCACGCCAATATCTACGACACCGCCGACGATGGCTTCTTTGTTACGCCGCTCAGCCAGGACGACGAGCGGGCGACCAGCGCACGATGTTATCTGACGCCGCAAGCGAGGGCGCGTGGTAACCTCGAAATCATGACCAGTACGCGCGTGCTGGGCGTTACTTTCGACGGCACGCGTGTGGCCGGAGTTGTGGCTGAGCGCGCCGGGGAAGCGATCACGATCGCGGCGCGCGAGGTCGTAGTATCGGCCGGCGCCGTTCATTCGCCGGCCTTGCTGTTGCGGTCAGGCGTCGGTCCGGCGGAAGAATTGCGCGAGCTTGGTATCGCGATCACTGCGGACCGGCAGGGCGTGGGCCGCAACTACCAGAATCATCCGCAAATGCATTTCGCCATGACGCTCAAGGCGAACTCGCGTATCGGCGCCGACGCCCAGCATTACATCATGACGAGCCAAAGATTTTCGTCGGGTGTCGAAGGCTGCCCGAAAGGCGATCTGTTCCACTATTACTGCGGCCGGGTCAGTCCTAAACGGTTCGGGCTGCGCATGGCGATGGTCGCCGCCTGCCTCTACACGCCGGTTTCGCGCGGCGTCGTGGCGCTGCGCTCCGCCGATCCGGATGTGCCGCTGCGGGTCGAGCAGCGGCTGCTTTCCGATCCGCTGGATGCGAAGCGGATGATCTTGGCGGTGCGCCATGCGGAACGATTGCTACTCGATCCCGCGGTGCGCGATTGCTTCGAAGAGATTTATCTGATGCCGCGGCAGGCGCCGCTGCGGCTGATCAACGGCGTCGGACTGTCGGGGGCGGCGAAGGCGATTGGCGCGACCGCGGTGCTGGCTGCGCCTGCGCCGCTGCGGCGCGCAGTGATCGGCGCCGCGATCAAGCCCGGGCGGTTGATCGCCGACGAGACGGCGACTTACGCGATGCCGGACGACGAAATCCTCGCCGCAACCGGCTCGAGTTTTCATCCCAGTTCGACCTGCGCGATTGGCACGGCGGATAATCCGATGGCGGTCGTCGACCCGGAATGTCGGGTCTATGGCGTGCAAGGGTTGCGCGTCGCCGATGCCTCGGTCATGCCGCAAATCGTCAGCGCCAATACCAACATGCCGACCATCATGATCGCCGAACGCGTAGCCGAATTCATGCGGCAAAGCGCCTGAGGCCGGGTGCGGCGGCCCGGCGGCTATGCGCAGTCAGCCAAACCACGTACACACGCAACTGTTGCGTCGGATAGGCTGATTTTTCCGACCTCAATCGCTATCTAACGGGGAAGGCGCCTTCCACAAAGCGAGTAGTTTCATGTCCGATTGCCTGCACTGCGATATCAATGAAATCGTACAAAAGCACATTGAAAGAACCGAGACGCCGGATGCCGCCGATCTTGCCGCCCGAATGGCCGAGAGTCTGGCGGACATGATTCTGACTTTCGTACCGGAAGAGGACCAGGCCAACGTTCTGGCCCACACCATCGCGCATCTTGGCGAAATGTTTCTGCAAAAAGGCGGAGCGGTCGAGGGCGACACCACGCACTAAACGAGCAAAAGCAAAAGATGACCATGTCCCCTCATCGCTGCCCCAAGCTGGAGAGGAAGGGATTACGGGATGCCACCTGACAGGTTGAGGGTCAACACTGTGCTTGGCAGGCATATCGAGCAGCGTCAGGAAACGCGCGATCATCTGAAGCTGACCCCTGAAGAAATTTTGGATATGTAAAACGTCGGAAGACCGGAAGAGTAGACATAAGGCACTTGTCGCTCCCGGTCCCCGCACTGTACTAGGAAGGTGGCGTCTGTTGTGGACGCGGTGGTGGACGCGTTCGCCGGTGGTGTCGGACTGGCGGTGCTTCTCTTCTCCGATTGGGGTGACAATGTTGCGGTCCGGTGCGAAGCCCTTGCCAGTCGCATTGGTGGTCAGCTAAGACGGCGTCATTCCCATGACAGCCGCCGGTGTGGAGTTTCCGTCAACGCCGACAGCACTCGTCAGAGGCGCACTCGGGCGATGCCCGCGATGCGGCCAAGGCCGATTGCTGCACCACTATATCAAACTCATCGACCGCTGCTCCGTGTGCGGCGAACCTTATGGTCATTTTCGGACTGATGACGCTGCTCCTTGGCTGACAATTCTCGTCGTCGGTCATATGACCGTGCCAATCATCCTCGTATGTGAGATGAATTTCCAACTTCCAATGTCGCTTGCCGTCGCTATTTACTTACCGCTGATCGTGGGATTGGCCGCAATCATGTTGCCGCGATGCAAGGGAATGCTGGCGGCCCTGATGTGGGCGATGAAGGCGGAAGGTTCCGAAAAGATTTGAAACCACCCGGACCGGTGTCCGCGGTCGCGCTAAATCGAGATCGCAGACGAACGAGGGTGGCCAGATGGCCGTTAAGGAGCGGTAGTGGCGGTTGATGATGCGTCGGCGGGCGCGACGAGTAACGCGGTGCGGATGTGCAGACGCACTACGAAGAACGTGGTAAAAAAGGATCGGGACATCGGAGGGCTGGGGTATGCCGCGGTATTATTTCAGTCTCGATGACGGGAAGTTTCTGGACGACGTGGCCGGAACACATTTGTCCGACCGGGCAGCGGCTCTTTTGATTGCCGAGAGGCTCGCTCGTGATCTGGTGAAGCGGCACAGCAGCGGTGACAGATGGTGGCGCGTGAGAAGCGTGGTCGTTGTTGACGAGCGCGGCCACCTTGTCTGCACCGTGCCGCTGCGTAGTGTGAGCGCGCGATAGCGGTTTACTCTCCACCACGAAGCCAATTCGGAAAAGTCACAGAACTAGACGCCGCGCAACGCGGCCGTCCTATTGCGCAGCCACTCCTGTGATTTCTCGTTGATCCAACACTCCGCATCGTGCCCGGCTATGAACCCGATAACGTCCTCCACTTGGCCATAGCGCCACGAGACTCGCACATACCATCCGGATGCTGATTTGAGCGGACGCGCCTCGAAGGTTGGAGGCAATCTAGCTTCAGCCGTGCGGCCGATCGCGCGCCGCTTCCGGGCCATTGCAGAAACATTTCCTTATTGGAGGACACCGGACCTAATCCGTCTCGCGCGACACCGCGATAACACAGTCCGCGGCCGGGACAGTGCGCTGGATCAGCCGTTTCTCCATCTTTTCCGCTTCCTCCGCCATCCGCATCCAGCGCAATTTGCGGATCAGTTTGACGAGTTCATTCGATGCTCGTTGTTCCGCTAGCGTTTCGGGAGTTTGTTGTCTAAAGGGCATCTCGGGTCAACCTCCCATATGCTTGTTCTTGCTTGCAGCGGACCTGACCAAAGCGAGTTCTTCTTGCTTCGACTCGTCGTCGCACGGGAATAGTCTTTACCTCAGGGGCTCCCTTCGCAAGACGGCATAAGTGCGCTGCAACATATTTTGGCGACTACCAAATCAAGATTACGGGGAGATTTTTGAGCACTGCTTTGATCTAGATCAAAAGCCGAGCACCGGACTGCTGCACTGACATCAGTCATGGCCGGAGAGCGCGCAGACGACTTGGCTCAGCTATGCACGGAGCTGGTGCGGAAGGGGAATGATTTTCCGACCGTGTGGAACACGGTGCTTAGAGGCAACGCCCTCGTCGATGGCATTCCGCGGTCAACACGTGAAGGCGCGAAATCCGTGCTGGAAATACGGCTTATTACGGGTGAGAGGCTTGTGTTTGATGGCGACGCCAGGAAATTCAGCGTCACGTAGCGGAAGTGACACGACATAAAGAAAGCCCCGCATAGAGGCGGGGCAAGGATACGTGGAAAGATGCGCGGCCGCAGTCGAAAACGCAAAACTTGCCGTGGCCATTACGCGAGGCCCGGGTGGTCCCCGCACAACACCCTTATAACAACCCGGAGCGGAAAAGTCTTGAAGGGGGACTTCGAGCACCGATGCGTTCGCAAACAAATTCATGCGTAGTCGCTACAACTCTTCGATATCAAACATAAGTTTTCTAGTTTTAAAAATGAAAAATGATGTTTTATTTGATGCCGAACGTCGTAAGAATAATCGCCACCGCATCTTCTCAAGCGTATAATTAAAAATAGCAAACGACGCAAGCGCTGGCGAGCGCGGCCATGCCAATGCTGCCACTTCTCAAAACCGCAGCATTTCGATCTCGGCGACCAAAACATTTGCGTCGGTTTTCGATATCGCGTTGAGCGATCGGTTCTTAATTTCTAATCGAATGGGAGGACGGAAATGTCGAGGGAGAGAGCCAACGATCTCGCACGCCAGTGCACCGAGTTAGTGCGCTCGGGAAATGCTTTCCCAACAATTTGGTCCACTCTGCTCAAGAGCCATGCTCTTGTTGAGGGCATTCCGCGGCAAAGGCTCGAAAGCGACCGGAGTCTCTTGGACATTCCTCTGATCACTGGTGAACAGCTCGTGTTTGACGCGCAGGTTAAGGAATTTCGTATCCAATAAAATGGGGCAGGGCGATAGCTGTGTGAATGCAATCTTGAAACCCCGCTGCCCGGGTATCGGTCCTTGCCCGCCCCACCTGCACCTATCACTACGGTCACGAGCCGGGAAGCACTCCATATTGATAGGTTTTCTCAGCAGATCCTCCGCCGCCGAAGCCGTTGTGCCATCCTTCTCCCCAAATGAACGTTGCGCCGCCTCCGCCGCCACCACCCGGATACCCGCGTATCGTTGCGCAAAACGGAAAACGGGACGGCCAACTGGGCCGTCCCGTCATGTCAAGCCGAGATCTCTTTAGATCTGCGTGATATCGCGGTCTTTGGTTTCGGGCAGGAAAATGAGCCCGACAACAAAGCTCATCGCGGCAACGACGATCGGGTACCACAGACCCGAATAGATGTTGCCGGTCGCCGCAACGATGGCGAACACCGTCGCCGGCAGGAAGCCGCCGAACCAGCCGTTGCCGATGTGGTAGGGGAGCGACATCCCGCTGTAGCGGATCCGGGTTGGGAATAGCTCCACCAGCCAGGCGGCAATCGGCCCATACACCAAGGTCACGTAGACGACGAGGATCGTGAGCAGGACCACCGTCATCACGTAGTTGATGTCCTTCAGGTCGGCGTTCGGCGGATAGCCGTGGGTCTTGATCGCCGCTGTGATCGCGTTTTTGACATCCGGCGTGTCGGCCGTAATCGTCTGTTCGCCGATCTTGACGCTCGCAGTAGTTCCGGCAGGCGCTGCCACGTTTTCGTAGTTCACCGACAGGCCGACTAGCGCCTGCTTGATGATGTCGCACCCGGTTGTGTACTTCTCCGTTCCCGTTGCCCTGAATTGGAACGAGCATTTGCTCGGATCGGCGGTCACCGTCACCGGGGCCGCCGCCAGCGCATGCTCCAGCTTCGGATTGGCGAAGTGGGTGATGCCCTGGAAGATCGGGAAGTACGTCACGACCGCGAGCGCAAAGCCGGCAAGCATGATCGGCTTTCGCCCGATCTTATCCGACAGCCAGCCGAACAGGATAAAGCAGGGCGTGCCGATGACGAGCGCGATTGCGACCATGATCTGCGCAGTGACGCCCGGAACCTTGAGCGTCTGGGTTAGGAAGAACAGCGCGTAGAACTGACCGCCGTACCAGACGACGGCCTCACCGGCAGTGGCGCCGAACAAAGCGAGGATCGCGATCTTGGCGTTGCTCCACTGGGTGAAGGCTTCCGTCAGCGGCCGCTTCGATTGCTTGCCCTCGTCCACCATCTTCTTAAACAGCGGCGATTCGTTGAGCTTCAATCGGATCCAGATCGAGACTGCGAGCAGCACGGCCGAAAACAGGAACGGGATGCGCCAGCCCCAGTTGCCAAAGGTATCCTCACCCATGGCGGTGCGGAAGCCGAGGATCAAGAGCAGCGCCAGAAACAGGCCAAGCGTTGCCGTTGTTTGAATCCAGGAGGTGTAGTAGCCGCGCTTACCGGGCGGCGCGTGTTCGGCGACGTAAGTCGCGGCGCCGCCGTATTCGCCGCCGAGCGCGAGTCCCTGGACGAGGCGGAGTGCAATGAGCAGCACTGGCGCCATGATGCCCCACGTGGCAAAGCCGGGTATCACGCCGATGAAGAAGGTGCCGAGACCCATAAGAGTCATGGTGACGAGGAAGGTGTACTTGCGACCGATGGTATCGCCGAGCCGGCCAAAGATCAGCGCGCCGAAGGGGCGAACCGCGAAGCCGGCGGCGAACGCAAGGAGCGCGAAGATGAAGCCGACATTCGCCGGCACGTTGGAGAAGAAGTATTTCGCCAGAAACGCGCCGAGCGTGCCGTAGATGTAAAAGTCGTACCACTCGAACACAGTGCCCAGCGAGGAGGCGAAGATCACGAGCCGTTGTTCGCTCGTCATTCCGCCAGCGCGTGGCGTTCCGATAGCCATAGTTGTCATGGGCGTTCCCCCCGGTTCGTTGTCGGGCGATTGCGACGCGTCGTCTCAGCAAGCCGCCTCACTAACGGCAGGCTAGTCTGCAGGGGGGTCCCCTGTCTGTCCGCCAGAGGTCGTAAGCCGAAAGTCGTGGGTGCTTTGTGCACTTCCGGACAGACGATTGCGGCACAAGCAGGCTAGCCGGCGCATTAGCGCGCCGGCGATCCGCACGCGGCGGCTAAACTGTCCGCGCTGGCGCATAGTGTGGGTTATGTCTTTAGCGGCTTGATTGGACCCTTTGCCGTCGGCATCATTTACGATTGGGCCGGTTCGTGGCACGCGGTCGCGGTGTTCTACGCAACTGTTGGCCTGGCGTTGCTGATTTTCGGTCTCGGCGCGGGCCGTGCCCGGACCCTCAGCGTGCGATGATAGGAGCCGGTCGACCGCTTGAAGCGTCAATAGCCGGCCGGCTGGAGTTGTAGCGGGCAATTAATATTACCGGCCAATTTAGCGATCCAATCCGGCGGTTCTAAACGAATTTGACGGGCTCGCTCCCCTAACGTCCCGCGGCTCAAGGCGGGTGTTCATGCGTATTCTCCCTGCGGTCATGTTGCTTGCGGTTAGCGCCAGCCCCGCTTTTGCGCAGCGCATCCCCTCCATCGTCATCCCGGGCCGGCCGGATGTTCCCGTGGTAATCAACGGGATCGATGCCTCTTGGTCGGTGGTCGAGGGCGATTACGGTCTCGATCGACCGATCGGCATGGTGCCGACCGTGATCTACCGGCCCTTCGCGGTCGTGGTGCCGGGCCCGCCGCCTCGGCGCCGTACCTACGGACCGGCCTACTTTCCGAGCACCGGCGAAAAGCCCGGCTATGGGCGGCTTGAAGTCATACCGCCACCGAATAGGCCGCTGCCGCCGCCGGCCGAAAGCTTCTTCCAAGGCTGGTCAAGCCAATCGGCGCCCGGCCCGGTCACCACGTACACGCCTTTCGCCGCGCCGCCCGTGATCTTGAACGGCGGCCGCCGTTTTTTGGGACCAGCCCGCTGATGATCGGAGCCGACGACTTCGGACGGACAGCGCAGCGACGGTCCTTATCCGCCTCTTCCACACCAACAGTTCAGTAAGGAGTGTCATGTCGTTTCATCGCGCAATTCTCGTGGCTTCGGCCACCTTGTTCGCCCTCGCTGTCAGCCAAGCTGCCTTCGCGGGTTGTGGCGGGTGCGGATTTGAAGCTCCCGCCATGTATGCGCCGCCGGCTCCATTCTACGCTCAACCGGCGCCCGTCTACGCTCAGCCAGCCCCAGTCTACGCTATTCCGGCGCCGGTTCCGCTTACCGCAGCGGTCGCGCCGGCGCCAATCGCTGTTGATCATTGGGACACGGGCGGATGCGGCATGCTGGGCGGATGCGGCGGCGGTTGTGGCGCATTTGGTGGCCCGTCGTGCGGCGGCGGTTGCGGCTTTGGCGGATGCGGCGGCTTCAATAGCTTCATTGGCTTCAACGGCTGCAATTGCGGTCGAGCTGTCGGCTACGCCCCGTCACCGCTTTACGTCGTGAACCAGGGGCCGGAATACTCCGGCCCGGGCATGATGGTGCCGTACCAGACGTACTCACCTGGGGCCGCGTTCGCTCCGGCCATCAACTATCCATACATCGCTCCCCGCTACGGCTATCGCGGCCCCGGCTATTTTCCTCATCGTTTCTATCGCGGTCCGCGCTACGCCTATCGGGCGCGCGCTTACGTCCATCCGCACTACTACCGCGCACGGCCGTACTTGTACCGCTGACGCTCCGGTTGCTTCCCCGGCAAGATCGACGAAGGCCCGCTCGGCGCGGGCCTTCGTTTTTTGATTTAGTCTTTAGCCCCCTTCAGGGCCGCGCCAAACTGAAAGAGTCGAAAAACTCATCCTTCATGCCGGTCGCCGCATCGCGCCGCGCTTCGGGAAATTGCACCAGTAGCACGTACTCGGTGCTCTCAACTCTGATCACGCGGAAATAAAAACCGAGCTCACGTGCCGCGAGCGCGAATGAAGAGATCTCCATATTGTTCTTCCGGTTGCGTGATACGTCGGACAACACGGCGCCGGCGCCGAGCCGACGTTTGAGGTTGCCTATGAAAGTTTCAACCGACGCCAATTGACCTTTAGGATCGGGAATTTCCGAAGCGCTTAGTCTGATCCCGCCATCGGTTTTGCCGGTCACCATGCGCACAACCGTGTCGGGGTCGGTGCCGAAACTGTCGCCGGTTTGGGCCATGTCGATGAACGGGATTGGAAAGCGGATCGAGAACGTGCCATCCGTTGGCGTCGCGTAACCGGGCGGGACGTTGGCGCGGTTGATGACGGGATTGCTGACTTGGGCGTGAACCGAGGCGGCAAACGCAATCCAGAAGCAAATAGCGGCAGCAAATCGCGCAGAGGCCATTGTCGTTGCCTCAAGCCTGAGCGCGGGTCGCAACGTAAAGCGACAGCGCCGCAGCGTTGGAGACATTCAGGCTTTTGATCGCGCCGGGAAGATCAAGCCGCGCGAGCCGGTCACAAACAGCCTTCGTTCCTTGCCGCAGGCCCTTGCCTTCGGCGCCGAGCACCAGCGCGAGCGGTGCGGAAAGCGAGATCGCCGCGAGATCGTCGGGGGCTTCACTGTCCAGTCCGACGACGCGAAATCCCTGCTCCTTGAGCGAGCCGAGCGCGCGTGCAAGATTTTGCACGCTAACAATCGGCACCAGTTCAAGCGCGCCCGATGCGGATTTGGCGAGCACGCCGGTCGCTTCCGGGCTGTGGCGCGCGGTCGTGACGATCGCTCCGACCGCGAACGCCGCCGCGGTGCGCAGGATCGCACCAACATTGTGCGGATCGGTAATCTGGTCGAGCACGAGTACGACGCCGGCGGCGGTCAATTCGTCCAATTCGGGCGCGGGGAGGGGATCGGCTTCGGCGAGCAGGCCTTGATGCACCGCGTCCGGTGAAAGCCGCGCAGCTATCGCGTCGGGCCGCACCAGTTCCGGCTCGATTGACAGCGCGATCCCTTCGTCGCCGAGGCGCCGCGCGGCGTTTTCCGTTGCCCAGAGCTTGCGGATACGGCGTGCGGGATTGGCGAGCGCAGCTGTGACGGTATGCCAGCCGTACAAAATGATCGGAGCGTCGAGTTCGCGCCGCGCGAAATGTCTATTGCCGTGGGGGCGATTGTGGTGGCGCCGCGCGCCATCCTCGCGCTTCGCGCGCGGCTTTGCTTGCCATGGGCGTTCGCGCATGAGGCGGTTCTGTCACGCGTGATGAGGGTTGGCAAATGCGCCCGGTTGGCGAATGTGCCCTATGTAACCTGCCCGGGCGAAGCAGGATGGTGGGGGAGGTAGGACTCGAACCTACGAAGGCGTAAGCCAGCGGATTTACAGTCCGCCCCCTTTGCCACTCGGGACACTCCCCCGCACGTCTCACGCAAATGGGGTGACGTGGGAAACGGAACATTGCTCGCCAAACGGCGAGATTCCGCGGCCGTGTTTAGCATGTCGGGCTGACGCAGTGTCAACCGCGGGGGACCCGCCGCGTTCTGGATAACGCACCCCGCGATACAGATGCAGACAGCGAACAAACATCGCAGAATCCGCTGCAGTTCAGCCCTTAACCAACGCACGTGCGATGGTTGACAATTTCTACCTATAAGAGCTATATAAACAAATACAACTTAATCGGGCGCTTTGATTTTTCGCATCGTCAAGGCCTTTCAATGAACGTCCGTAGTGCAAAGTCCCCCAGCGTTCATCCTGTCGTGCTGACTTTCTGTTTGGCCAAAAACGAACTTGCCGGCCTGTCCCGAGATTTTTCAATATTGCCGTTGATCGAGATTGGCGGCGCAATCTCCATTCAGAATGTCGATGGATCGGGAAAAATAGATTTTCCGACACAAAGCGCGGTTGCGATCCTCGCCGACAAGTCGTTGCTGCCGCCAAAGCATCAACGAAAACTGGAGATCTGGGCGAAGGATCAGGGCCTTTCGATTCCCCTGGTCGATTTTCGGCAATTCGATAGCGGCTTGATCCTTTCGCTTTCGCTGAAGACAAACGCGCTCGCACGGGCAAATGCAGATCTGCTGCAGAAGCTCGCGACTTTGCGTGAAGTGCATGAAGAATTGCAAAATAGCTACGACGAGCTCAGAACCTGCGTCAGCGACGAAGGGCTTCTGCTGCCGAAATGCGGATTTTACAACGAGCCTGCCCCCGATGTCGCCGTCCCCGATGGGACCTCAACCGTTCAACAGCCTCTTCCGATCGAATACAGAAGAATTAGCGGGATCAGTCTCTACAACGTCGCGAGCGTTCCGTCCGATGCCGAAGGGTTTGTCAACCTGGAGCTTTATCTCCCGGATGACGACTCGGTCGAACACGTGGCGCGGGCCGCGTTTAAGGAATTGAGCCCCGGCTGGGTGACGTTCGCAATCGAAAAACGCAAGGGTGCGTTTTTGCGGCGAAATGCTGCGCTGCGCGTGACTTATGAAACCGAAGTGGGCAACGCTCCGCGTTTCGCCATGGGTAAAGCACCAGTAAGGCCCGACAAGGCCGCAGTGATCGATGGCCAAACGCAGTCGCGTGCGCTGGCTCTGAAATGCTGGGTGTCCGCGGCCGGAGCGCCGCTCGCCGTTACTAACGAGATGTGGCCTACGATACACACCGGTTCTGAGCGTCCGAGGCGAACTCGAGATCAGCATCGATAATAATCTCGAGGTCATTGATGTCAGGCGCCTTGGCGAGCAGGGCGAAATGAAGCCGGTCGTTCGCGATGCCAACGGCCGATGGATCTTGGTGCATCCGTTCGAGCGAACTCCTACCGTCGCGAAGCTAAGCAACGTCTGTCCGGAAGGTACCAAAGCGGTCGCGGCGGAGGTCGAGACCGTCAATAAGCTTGCGGGAATCGTCGAATACGCTCTTGCGATCGGCAATCACTACGAGAATGCGCCGCTCGACGATCTGGTCGAAACTGTCCAATGGACCTGCTTGCCAGCGGCGACCAGCAGCGAAATCCGGCTTGATCTCGACGAGCCTCTGAATGCCTGCGGCGATCTCATTCTGCTGACGCGCCTGCCGAAGGACGGCAGGCCTGATTACTGCTGGGCTCGCTTTAAGCGGATTTACCTGGAGGGGCAGTTTTGAAATGCATGGTGGAGACACTGGTCCTCTCGTCTTCGAGCGTGCGGACCAGCATTTCGAACTTCCTGCCGAACTATCGCCGCCGACCGCAGCGCCGAGAACTCCCACGCTCGGCATTGTCATTCCGGTATTCAAGCATTCGGTTCTCGTCACCGAGGCCATTTCGTGTGCGCTGCGCGAAGTCCAGTGGAGCGACGGCATAGTCATCATCGTCAACGACGGCTGTCCCTACGAAGAAACTCACAGGTCGTGCCTCACCTTCGCCGAAGCATTTCCGGATTATGTGGACTATATCAAAACGCCAAATGGCGGATTGTCGGCCGCTCGCAACCGCGGCATCAGGTACGCGCTGCAGCGCTTCCCATCCATAAAGTACATTTATTTGCTTGATGCTGATAACCGTGTCAGCCCCGGCGCAATGCGCCGGGCGACCAAGTTGCTCGAGACCGCGAACGCAGACTGGGTTTACCCGAACATCGACAAATTCGGCATGGAGTGGAGCGGAGACTTCTCTCCTCCATACAGTGTCTTGCGCCACTTGTTTCAGAATATCTGCGAGGCTGGCAGTCTCATTCATCGCCGTATCTTTGATGCCGGCATATTCTTCGACGAGAACATGCGACAGGGATACGAGGACTGGGAGTTTTGGCTGCAATGCTGCGAGGCCGGCTTTCGCGGCAGGCCATGCTCGGATTTCGGATTTCAATATCGAGCACGCCGGGAAAGCATGGTTCGTGACTTCGAACCGATCCGATGTAGAGATTCTCGCGTATATCCGACGACGACATAAAAATCTATTTGACTGGAAAAACATTATTCGCCTCGAACATGAAGAAGCGCCGCGGTTCTGCATAGTCGATACGGCCCATCGACGTTACATCACGACGAGCATTCCCGGCCAGAAATCAGCGGCCGGCAAGACCGCAGATATCGATCGCGTGTTTTGGGCGAACCAAAGCGACCCGATCTATTTTCATTTTCCGAATTTCGTGATCTTCACCGACGATCGGGTTATCAATGAATTGGTCCGGCTTCGGCTGGCCGACTGGATTTTTTGGCAAATAGAGGATTTGCTGGAACGCGCCGCTTTTGTATTCGTTCAAGTGTCGTTTAATGCGACTGCAATATCGTTTTCTATCAATTTCGCCGCTGAAGAATTCGCGTCGGAAGAGCAACCCTATATCGTTGCAACAACGCGAAAATGCGTTGAAGAATGTGTATTGGACCCGTTGACGCTTTGGATTGACAGTCTAAAGGGGCCAAAGCCGGAACCAAGCATAGCGTTTCTCCGAATTGCGGCACCTTTTGCGCGTTCGGCAATCGATGGCTTCGGAGCCAAGGGTGCATTGGCCGGGCTCTTCAAAGTGCTGCATCGATTTCGAGAGTCACCCTTTCGTACATTGGCCAGCGTGCGTTGGGAGTGGCGCGAGCCTGGCGTTGTCCCCACGGGCGATTTATTTCGCTCAATCCGCACGTACATGAATGCATTCGCACCGCTCGGCCGATGCGCTTCCGGCGACGGACCGGAGATAGCGGTTGTGCTTCCGGTTTTGTCATTTGGTGGTGTGGAGCAAGTTGCTATTCAGCTGGCGTTGCAATTTAAGGCGCAGGGATGGCGCACACGTGCGGTGCTGACGTTGACCGATATCATTCCGGCTCCGGACCGTGTTCTGGACGCTTTCGATTCATTTTTGTTTCTTAATGATCCTGCGCATGCGGGATGGAACGAATCCGGGCAGAAATATTACGGCCACGATTTGCAGCGCTGGATGACCGATGGTCGGATCGATCGGCTTGTCGGGTTGCTGGCCGGATGTGCAGCCGTGGTGAATTTCCAATCAATGCACTGCAATGAGTGCATGGGCTGGCTTAAGCGGCAAGGCGTGATGACGATCAACTCGCTGCATCTCATCGATCGTGACACATTTGGCGCGCCGGTCGGGCATCCGTATCTCATGCTTGCTTACGAGCACGCCTACGACTTGATTGCCGCGCCGTCTCAGCAGTTGCTGGATTTCTGCAACGCCGCCGGGGTTTGGGGCTTCATCAATGGAACTTCGACGTCAAGAATGGATCCTTAATTTTGTGGAGACCGGGTATACGCATCAATGTAAGCGAAGCCCTGGTAAAAGAGTGCCTCTTGGTCGAGGCCAAGGGAGATGATTGGTATTGGGTAATATTCAGACGGTTGTAAGCGTTCGAGAGTTTAGAAGATTTAGGAACTTCGCAATATGGATGCGCAACGCCATAAAACCTTCGCCCAAACGTGGATGAAATTTTGTGCATGTAATTACTTTGCGAACCGCAGTGTCGTCTTGGACGACTGACGGAGAAAGATGAACCGTCGGGACGAGGTTGTATCGAAACAACTCATCATGGTTCCGTGGTTCAATCCTTTTAAAGTGCCACGGCGCAAGCCATAAATGATAAACCGATCTACGGATAGTCGTCGCGCGATCAGCAAAAAAGCGCTGCGAGTCCTTCGCGTTCCTTGATTAAGCGCAGTTATCACTGTGAAAGCAGCCTCGACCGCTTTTAATTTGGTGGCGCTCCTGCTGCCTGGACAAAAGCAATCTGAAGTTTAACGTTCGCATGAGCTTCCATCGGCCATGGCTTGTCGTTTTTTTCGTGCTAGCCAACGGCTACCGCACGTACATACATTTGTTGTCGGCTCTGAAGGAAGTCCGAGACCATTCAGCGCTCAACCGCTCAACGCCGATCATCTCGGCCGGCTTGGCTGATTCAGGACCGCATGGGTCGCGGCCGGGCAGCAAGCTCGACGCCGTGAGCATTCCGGCTGCGATCCATTATTTGCGGGAGAACGGGCTTGATAATTATGCCGATGCCTATGGCATTCACGTTTACCCCTCGAACGACCCGTCCGTTTCGGTAGAGGAGAGGATCACGTCGCTTCAGAATGATGTGCTGTCCGTTTGCGGGGGCGGCGGCAAACCGTGCTGGATTACCGAATGGGGATTGGACAACAACCAAGATTGTCCTATTGACGATGGTCAGCGCGCGACTGCGGCGGCGAAGGAGATGGATGCGTTCCAGACATTTGTGGCCGATAGACGGCTTCAGGCGCTGATTTATTTCTCATGGACCGGCGAGCCCGGATCTAAGCCGGGCGGCTCCGATATTTTTCGATGCGGCGGCGTTACCGAGACGGGGCGCATCGTATTAGACGGGTCCAGACTGTGAAAATGAACCCCGGGCGCCGGCGGGACAAAGCAAAGACCTGGCTAATTTTTTCCGGCACATTTTAGCGGAGTTGGCGCCCGGAACGCGGCAAATAAACCCTATTTTTAGTGTGTCTTTTAAACTGATCTTAGACCCTCGCCGGTAGGTTGGCGCCTTACGGCGGGAAAACAGGGCCCGTCGAAGACAAGACAAAATAGTTACGGGAAAGGCGTCACTATGAAAGCCGTCGCAAAGACGGTCGAGCCCGCCGCGGAACGCGAGGCGCGCTTCGACCATATCCGGCCGCATTATCTGGAGGCGCTGACCTTGGTCGAGCGTCTGCACCGGCGTCTGCTCGACGTCATCAAGGACGAATTCGATCGCCGCGGCCGCGCCGACATCAACTCGGTGCAGGCGCTGCTTCTGTACAATATCGGCGACAAGGAACTGACCGCCGGGGAGCTGCGCACCCGCGGCTACTATCTCGGCTCCAACGTCTCCTACAATCTGAAGAAGCTCGTCGAGATGGGCTTCCTCGATCATCAGCGTTCCCGCGTCGACCGGCGCTCGGTACGCATCAAGCTCACGGAAAAAGGCCGCGACGTGCGCGACATCGTCGATGCGCTCTACCAGAAGCACGTGCGTACAGTCGAGCAGGTCGGCGGCATCACCGCCGACGAGTTCGGCGTGCTTAACAAGGCGCTGCACCGGCTCGAGCGGTTCTGGACCGATCAAATTCTCTACCGGCTCTAAGGTCGCGTAGTTTTTCGCCAGGATTCCATCGGACTGGCGTGTCTGGCCTCGGCGCAAATGCCGGGGTCTTTTTCGTTGAATTCGTATCCGACGATTTAGTTCGAGATCCCGGTCATCTTGCCGAGCCAGGTCAAGACCGGCAACGGCGTAAAAATCTGCAGCAGAACTGCCGCGGCCACGATCACGGCCGCGTAGATCAGCACCCCGCGCAGGATCCGTTGAGCGAGCGGCGGGTAGGGCGGCATGTTGTTGGCCGGCCAGGCGAACGCCTCTTCCCATTTTTCCTGTGGAATATGCGCCGGCCTGATGCGTTCCAATGGTTGCCAGGCGCGGTACGCGGCAATGCCGCGCTC
This sequence comes from uncultured Alphaproteobacteria bacterium, assembly GCA_963831165.1. Lineage (GTDB taxonomy): Bacteria > Pseudomonadota > Alphaproteobacteria > Rhizobiales > Xanthobacteraceae > BOG-931. The sequence continues at coordinate 1,538,099 of CAWHPC010000017.1, read as the reverse complement.
CTGCGCAATCGGGTGGCGGAGCCAGAGAAAATTGCTCCATCCGATCAAATCCACCAGTCGTCTGAAGGCGATGCGTACAACGAACGCGATGATGAGACAGACCAGATAAACGTAGAAAACGATCAGACCGACCTGGAGCACGGGATCGGTCAGAATCCCGACCCGAAAATGTTCTGCAAAGAACCTGACGGTGGCATCGACCAGCGTCTTCAGGCCGCCGGAGATTTCACGAAGCGGCGCGTAGTCAAACGAATAGTAGTCCAGCAACAGAATGATCGCCAGCACTGCGGCGAGCTGGAACAGTCTCGATCGCACGATGCTTCGGATCGGCGCCGCTATCAGCCTGATGATGCCCATGACTTTATGCCTATGGCTGCTCTTGGAATGGTTTGCGGGCAGGCGTTCACATCGCCGGCAGACTACAGGAGGTCCCCTTTAGTTCCACGACCTGTTCGTGCTACTCCGCTTGACGGCTCGGCGGTGGGCGCCGGCTTCGGCCCAATTCGGCCTTCATATCGTGTTCGAAAGCCGCCCGATGGATGAATCGCAGGACAAAGGCACCAAGCGGCCGCACCGGCGCGCGGTGCTGAGGTGCATCGGCGGGCTCGCGACGATTGCCACGGCGGGAGTAGTGGCGCGCGGCGCTTCTGCCGAGGATTCTGCGCTTGATGCGCTGATTGGCGATACCCAGCGCGGCGGCTTGGGGCAGGGATTCGATGACGCCTCCCGCACCATCCACATGCCGAAACAGTCGGAGCCGACCGTCTCTGCGGCGACGGCGCAGACGACCGAGCAGGCGATCGACCGTTACGCCACGATTGTCGCCCGCGGCGGCTGGCCGCGGGTCACCGGCGTCGGCGTGCTCCGCCTTGGCGACCGCCACCCTAGTGTCAGTGCGCTTCGCGCACGGCTGGTCGCGTCCGGCGACATTGACCCGAACGCGGTCGGCAACGACATTTACGATTCGTACGTCGAAGCGGCGGTGCGGCGTTTCCAGCTGCGCCACGGCTTGACCGTCGACGGTGTGATCCGCGCCGAGACGCTGGGCGCGCTCAATGTGCCGGCGCCGGTGCGGCTGGCACAATTGAAGATCAATCTGGGGCGGCTGCGGGGATTGAGCACCAATCTCAGCCCGCGTTACGTGGTCTGCAACATTCCCGCAGCGCGTATCGAGGCAATCGAGAACGGCGTCGCGGTATCGCGTCACACCGCCGTAGCCGGCAAACCGGACCGGCCTTCGCCCGAGCTCAACAGCAAGATTATTCAGGTCAACTTCAACCCCTATTGGACGGTGCCGCCCTCGATCGTGCAGAAGGATCTGATCCCGAAAATGCAGGATCAGCCGGATTACCTCACCAGCAATCACATCCGGATTTTCGACGCGCGTCATAAGGAGCTCCAGCCGTCGCAAATCAATTGGTATTCGGAAGATGCGACGCATTACTCCTTCAAGCAGGATCCCGGCAGCTTCAATTCGCTCGGCTCGATCCGCATCAACTTCCCGAGCCAGTACGGCGTTTACATGCACGACACGCCGTTGAAGAATTTGTTCGGCGATGACTTCCGCTTCCATTCGTCAGGCTGCGTGCGCGTGCAGAACGTGCGCCATCTGGTCGCCTGGCTCCTTGATGGAATGAAGGGTTGGTCGCTGGAGGACATCGACCGCGTCATCAAATCGGGCGAGCAGAAAACCGCCCAGCTGACGAAGCAGGTGCCGCTGCACTGGGTCTACATTACCGGCTGGGCAACCCCGGATGGGGTCGTGCAATTCCGCGAGGACATCTACGGCAAGGACAACCTATCCGGCGTCCAGGGCGCGACCAGCACGTTGTGAACCGGGCGTTGTAATCGCGGTGCCGTTGGCGAAACAGCCCAAAAATCCCCAAATATAGCGGCGCTACCCGCCGGCAATCCTAGAGCTTGCGCCCGCGGGCCGGTATGCTATCGGCGAGCGGTTGGCTGGGCGGTCGCGGCTTTTTCGCGAGAACACACAAAGGCAGGGCAAATAATGTCGGTTTCGCAGGGAGCAGCGCTTTCGGCGGAAGGGTTTTTCTCGGCAACGCTTGGCGAAAGCGATCCCGAGATCGCCGATGCCAGTCGCCGCGAACTTGGGCGCCAGCGCGATGAGATCGAACTGATCGCCTCGGAGAACATCGTCAGCCGCGCTGTGCTTGAGGCGCAAGGCTCAGTGCTGACCAACAAATACGCCGAGGGCCTGCCCGGAAAGCGCTATTACGGCGGCTGCGAGTTCGTCGACGTCGCTGAGCAACTCGCGATCGACCGCGGCAAGAAGCTGTTCGGGTGCTCCTTCGCCAACGTACAGCCTCATTCCGGCGCTTCGGCCAACGCCGAAGTCTTCATGGCGCTGATGCAGCCCGGCGATACCTTCATGGGGCTGAACCTCGCCGCCGGCGGCCATCTCACCCACGGCTCGCCCGTCAACCTGTCCGGACGATGGTTCAAGCCCATTCCGTATGGCGTGCGGCGTGACGACCATCTGATCGACATGGAGGAGGTCGAGCGGCTCGCCAAGGAGCATCGGCCGAAGGTTATCATCACCGGCGGCTCGGCCTATCCGCGTATCATCGATTTCCGGCGCTTCCGCGAGATCGCCGACGCGGTCGGCGCCTACCTGATGGTGGACATGGCGCATTTCGCCGGGCTCGTGGCTGGTGGCGTCCACCCAAGCCCGTTTCCGCACGCCCACGTGGTGACGACGACGACGCACAAGACGCTGCGCGGACCGCGCGGCGGGATGATCCTCGCCGACGACCAGGAACTGGCGAAAAAGCTCAACTCGGCTGTTTTCCCGGGCATGCAGGGCGGGCCGCTGATGCATGTGATCGCGGCAAAAGCCGTCGCGCTTGGCGAGGCGCTTCGTCCATCGTTTAGAGTTTACGCGAAGAACGTTGTTGAAAACGCTAAAGCCCTTGCCGAAACCCTCAAGTCCCGTGGGCTCGATATCGTCTCCGGCGGCACTGATACCCATCTGATGCTAGTGGACGTGCGCAAGAAGGGCCTGACCGGCAAAGTGGCCGAGGCGGCGCTCGGGCGCGCCCACATCACCTGCAACAAGAACGGCATTCCGTTCGATCCGGAGAAGCCAACGGTCACCTCCGGCGTGCGGCTCGGTACGCCGGCCGGCACCACCCGCGGTTTCGGCATCGCCGAATTCCGTCAAGTTGGCGACATGATCGCCGAGGTGCTGGATGGGCTAGCGCAAAACCGGGCCGAGGAAGACGCGCAGGCGGAAGGCAACGTGCGCGACAAAGTCAAACGCCTGGTCAGCCGCTTTCCGATCTACAAGGGGTAGGGCACGGCATGCGCTGTCCGAGTTGCGGAAGCCTCGATACCCAAGTGAAGGATTCGCGGCCGACGGAAGACTCTTCCGTCATCCGCCGCCGCCGCGTTTGTCTAACCTGCAACTTCCGCTTCACCACATTTGAGCGGGTGCAGTTGCGCGAACTCATCGTTATCAAGCGCAACGGCCGGCGTGTGCCGTTTGACCGCGACAAGCTGTTGAGGTCGGTGCAGATCGCACTGCGCAAGCGTCCGGTCGAACCCGAACGCGTCGATCAAATGGTCTCGAAGATCGTGCGCGAGCTGGAGAGCCAGGGCGAGAGCGAAGTTTCCTCGGAGACTATCGGCGAAACAGTGATGGCGTATCTACGCGAGCTCGACGATGTCGCCTACGTGCGGTTCGCTTCGGTTTATCGCAATTTCCGCGAAGCCAAAGATTTCGAGACGGCGCTCGCCGAGCTATCCGGAGAAGAAGCTGCAGAGATCGCCCGCAAGTGAGTGCGGGGGCGGACGCCGTGACGACTGATCAGCGCTTCATGGCTCTCGCGTTGACGCTCGGAAAACGCGGACTCGGTCGTACGTGGCCCAATCCTGCTGTCGGCGCGGTGATCGTGAAAGACGGTGTTATCGCCGGCCGTGGCTGGACCCAGCCTGGCGGCCGGCCGCACGCCGAGATTGAGGCACTGCGCCGCGCCGGCGAAACGGCGCGTGGCGCGACGCTGTACGTGACGCTCGAGCCTTGCTCGCATCACGGCAAATCGCCGCCCTGCGCCGACGCGATTGTCGCCGCTGGCCTGGCGCGCGTCGTCTCAGCCATTGAAGATCCCAATCCCGAAGTGGTGGGGCGGGGTCATGCGCAGTTGCGTTCGGCAGGCATCGTGGTCGATGTCGGCACCGGCGCTGACGAGGCACGGCGCGATCATGCTGGCCACATCAGGCGCATGAGCGACGGCCGCCCGCATGTCATGCTCAAGCTCGCGATCTCGGCCGACGGTAAGGTTGGAGCGGCGGGCCGGACGCCGGTCGCCATTACCGGCGCGCAGGTGCGCGACCGTGTCCATCTGCTCCGAGCGCAAAGTGATGCGATCATGGTCGGCATCGGCACGGCGCTCGCCGACGATCCGCTGCTCACCTGCCGGTTGCCCGGGATGGAGAAGGACTCGCCAGTGCGTATTGTGCTTGATACGAGCCTGCGTCTGCCGTCGGCTTCGCGGCTGGTGCAAACAGCCCGCGAGGTGCCGGTATGGGTCGTGACCGGAGCGAACGCGCCGCGCGCGGCCGAGGAAGTGTTGGCGGCGGACGGTGTCGTAGTGCTGCGGGCCCAGGAGCGTGGCCGTGGTCTCGATATTGCGGCGGTGCTCAAGCTTATCGCCGGGCGTGGCATCACTCGGCTGATGGTCGAAGGCGGGCCGACGCTCGCCGCTGCGTTCGTCACCGCCGAGTTCGTCGATAAGGCGGTATTGTTTCACGCGCCAACGATCGTGGGACCCGACGGCATAGATGCACTCAACGGCCTGCCGCTGGCGGCGCTGACCCAGTCAGGGCTGTTGCGCCACTTGGCAACTGAGCCGATCGGGGCCGATAGATGTGACGTTTTCGAGCGAAGGTGAGGCCTTTGTTTACCGGTATTGTCAGTGACTTGGGTGAGGTCCTTGAGGTTAACGAACAGGCTGAAGGGCGGCGCCGCCTGAGCATCGCTTGCGGCTACGATCCCGACACGATCGACATCGGTGCATCGATTGCTTGTTCCGGCCCCTGCCTTACGGTGGTGGAGCGCGGGCGCACGGGCAATCGAGCTTTCTTCGCGGTCGACGTGGCTGCCGAGACGCTGCGCGTGACCACGGCCGGCGCGTGGCAGCGCGGCGCGCGGCTTAATCTGGAACGGTCGCTGAAGCTTGGCGACGAGCTCGGCGGGCACCTGGTCAGCGGCCACGTTGACGGCATTGCCGAGTTGCTCAGCCGCGACGATCTAGCTGACATGGCGCGATTATCATTGCACGTGCCCCATGAGCTTGCCCGCTTTATCGCGTCCAAAGGGTCGGTCGCGCTCGATGGTGCCTCGCTCACCGTCAACGAAGTCGAAGGCGACACGTTCTCGGTATTGCTCATTCCGCACACGCTGAAAGTCACGACGTTCGGAACGCTACGCGCCGGCGCGCGGCTCAATCTCGAAGTCGACCAGATGGCCCGCTACGCCGCGCGTCTGCTCGAGACCGCCCGACCGTATTGATCCAGCGCTTGTTCGCGCCTCCTGCCCTTGCTACGACCGCGCCGGCAAGAGAGGGCGACAATGGCAGGTCCGCGGCGAGGTAAAAGTGAAAAGAGCGGCGCCAAAGGCGCCCGCGTCCTGATTGTCGAAGCGCGCTACTACGACGACATTGCCGATCTGCTGCTTGCCGGCGCGATGAAAGTGCTGAAGGAAGCGGGTGCCGTGATTGAGTGCGTCACGGTGCCGGGCTCGCTCGAAATCCCCACAGCGATTGTCATCGCGCTCGACGCAGCAAAGCAAAAAGGCCGCCCTTACGACGGCGTAGTGGCGCTTGGTTGCGTGATCCGCGGCGATACCATTCATTTCGAGATTGTTTCGCAGCTTTCCGCGCAAGGCTTGCTTGAGCTGTCCGTGGCGCGCGCACTGCCGATCGGCAACGGCATTGTCACCGTCAATACGCTCACGCAAGCGCTCGCCCGCGCGCGCCTTGAGGAACAGGACAAAGGTGGCGACGCCGCTCGCGCGGCGCTGGCGCTGATCCGGGTGAAACGTCGGCTCGCGCGGGGGAAGTGACTGAATGGTGCGCGCCACTGCCAAACCCGGAGCGGCCGAAGCGCGCAAAGCCAACAAGCGCGGCGCGGCGCGGCTTGCCGCCGTGCAGGCGCTCTATCAAATGGACCTCGCCGGCACCGGGCTGAACGATATTCTCGCCGAGTTCGAGAGCCATTGGCTCGGCGGCGAGGTCGAAGGCGCGCAATACCGGCCGGCGGAAGTAGCGTTTTTTCGCGATATTGTCGGCGGCGTCCTGCGCGAGCAGACCCGGCTCGATCCGCAAATCGATGCCGCCCTGACCCGCGGCTGGCCGCTCAAACGCATTGAGGCGCTGTTGCGGGCGGTGCTGCGGGCCGGCGCTTACGAGCTCACTTGCCGGCGCGATGTGCCAGCACAGGTCGTCATGTCCGAGTATGTCGACGTTGCCTCCGCCTTTGTCGATCGCGACGAGACCGGCATGATCAACGCGGTGCTCAGTGAGCTGGCGCATCAGCTTCGCGCTGACGAATTTCCGCCGACCTCATCATCCGCTGGGAACGGCGGGGCGTAGGGGCGGGCTCAGCCGCAGGCGAATGGCAACGCCCTCGGACTGCGGAAGTTCGACGATGAATTCCAGGCGATCTTATCAGTGGTCAGGTGATAGTCCGGCACCCGCTCGAGGAAGCGTCGCATCGCGACTTCGGTCACGAGCCGCGCCATCTGGCTGCCGAGACAGAAATGCTTGCCGGAGCCAAAGCCAAGATGCCCAAGCGGCCGGCGGTCGATATCGAAAATGTCGGGGTCCCGGAATTTGCGGCCGTCGCGATTGCCTGAGCCGAAAGCGAGCACGACTTTGTCGCCCGCTTTAATCGTTTCGCCATGCAGCTCGGTGTTGCGGGTGGCAAATCGCCGGAAGCGCTGCGCGGACGTATTGAAGCGGAGCGATTCCTCGATAGCTGGCGCAATCTGCGCAGGATCGGCGACCAGCCGTCGCCGCGCGTCGGGATAATCGTGAAGATTGAGTGCGAACACGCTCATGAAGCTCGACAACGACTCCACGCCGGCCATGACGAAGGTCGCCGTGGTGAGCACGACCTCGCGCTCGGAGAGGCGATCACCGTCGATCTCGGCCTCAGCGAGGTGGGTGATCAGGTCGTCGGTCGGGTTGGTTCGGCGCGCGGCCACCTCGGCCGTGAGAAACTCGCTCATATCCTTGAACGCGGCGATGTGCTCGGCGGTGCGCCCTTTCACGCTCTTGTCGGTTGATACCGCGAGAATGACTTTGCGCCTGATCTCGGCATGGTCGCGCTCGGGCAGGCCCATAGTGCGGAACAGTAGCCCGACGGTGATCCGGCTGGAAAAGTCGTCGATGAATTCGAATGCGCCCCGCTCGATAATGCTATCGATCGAGCGATCGGCGATTTCCAGCGTCGGCTCGACCAGCCGGTCGAGGTTGCGCTTGAGGAACGCCGCCTGGCTCAGAGCGCGGAGCCGGTCGTGCCGCGGCGGGTCGGTTGTTCCGAGCGTCGCCCCGGCGCGGCCGGGTAGTTCGTCGATCAGGTTGCCCTGGGTCGACGAGAAGGTCTCCCAGTCGCGCGCCGCTTCGACAATGTCGTCGTAGCGCGACAGGATCCAGAGCTGCGCGTTTTCGCTCCAGTAGCAGGGATACTTCTCGCGCAGCTCCGCGTAGTACGGAAAAGGATCGGCGTCGATCACGGGCGAGTAGAGGTCGAAGGGCTCCACGGCATTTCCTTTAGTGTTCCGGCACTGGTACATCACTAGCATAATCTGCCTGTGCACCGTGCGATGCCAAACTCAACGGAATCGGCCGAGGAACGCTTGATCGCGCGCTACCTGCGCCCGCTCGCGACCCATCCTGCCGCCCTGGGTCTTGTTGATGACGCCGCCGAGCTCACCCCGCCGCCCGGCTGCGATCTGGTTCTGAAAACCGACGGCGTCATTGCCGGCGTGCATTTCTTTCCGAACGACCCGGCGAAGGACATCGGCCGCAAGGCGCTGCGGATGAATCTTTCCGATCTCGCGGCAAAGGGCGCAAAGCCGCTCGGCTTTCTGCTCTCGCTCGCATTGCCGGCGGGAACCGACGAGACTTGGATTACCGCGTTCGCTTCCGGCCTCGGCGAAGACGCGCGGCATTATGGCTGCCCGCTGCTCGGCGGCGACACCGATCATACGCCTGGACCGACGACAGTCTCGATTGCGGCATTCGGTACGGTGCCGCACGGGCGCATGGTGCGGCGCTCGACCGCAAAGGTCGGCGACTGCGTCGTGGTCACCGGCACGATCGGCGATGCGGCGCTCGGCGTGAAACTGCGGGCTGATGCGAGTCTGGTGGCGCGCTGGCGGCTTACTCATGCGATGGCTGCCCACCTGGAGCAACGCTATCTGTTGCCGCAGCCGCGCAACGCACTCGCAGAGGCGGTGCTGCAGCACGCGGCCGCGGCGATGGATGTCTCCGACGGGCTTGTTGGCGATCTCGCCAAGCTCTGCCGCGCCTCAGCGGTTGCAGGCGAAATCGACGTAGGGCGGGTGCCGCTTTCCGATGCTGCGCGTGCCGCAATCGCCGCCGAGCCCGCACGGCTCGAAACCGCACTAACCGGCGGCGACGACTATGAGATTGTGTTGACGCTGGGGCCGGAAAAGCTTCCCGCGTTCCGCGCGGCAGCCGATGCGGCTGGCATTCTCGTCACCGAAATCGGTCGCGTCCTGAAAGGAGAGGGCGCGCGCTTCCTGCAGGACGGCAAAGCGCTCGCGTTTGCGCGGCCGGCGTACAGCCATTTCTAAGTCGAAGGCGTCATTGCGGGGAGCGAAGCGACGCGCGGGCTTTCGCTGGGCATTCGTGGCGCATCCCAACACTTGGTCCTCGCCTCTGTCGTACCCTTTCGGAGGATTGTGTTGCAAAACTCTCGTTGAGACTGCAGTTGACCTGTGATTCCGTGGATCAGGACTGCGATTCGCGGGGAGCGGTCGATGATGGGGCGGCGAGAGCGCGGACAAGGTCAATTCTTTTACGCGTTCGATCTCGACAAGGCGGTGCCGGCGGATCATTTGGTCAGGCAGATCGACCGCGTTCTCGATCTTGATTGGGTGCACAGCGAGCTTGCGCCCTACTATTCGCACACAGGTCGAGCTTCGATCGATCCGGTGCTGATGATCCGGATGCTGATTGTGGGATACGTGTTTGCGATCCGCTCGGAGCGGCGGCTGTGCTCTGAGCTGCAGGTCAATCTGGCATATCGGTGGTTTTGCAAGCTCGGCATCGAGGATGGGATACCCGACCATTCGGTGTTCAGCCGTGCCCGGCACGAGCGCTTTCGTCAGAGCGACGCGTTACGCCGGGTATTTGAGCGCGTGGTGGCGAAGTGCATTGCGGCTGGCCTGGTTGGCGGCGAGGGATTTTCGATCGATGCGAGCCTGATCAGGGCCGACGCAGGGAAGAAGAAGCGAGCGCCTGGCGACCAGCCCATTGCCTGGCCGCGGGCCGAGGAGGCGTCGCGCGCGGTTCGCGAGTACCTCGCTGCTCTCGATGAGGCCCGCAATGATGAGGAGAGCGGCGGTGATGACGATGGTTTGAGCGGGGGCGGTAACAGACGCAAGCCGCCAAAAGAGGTCTCGCTGACCGATCCACAGGCGGCATGGGTTGCAAGGAAGAACACTGATCCCTTTTTCGCTTACGACGCCAACTATCTCATCGACAACAAAGCCGGGATCATCGTCGACGCCGAGGGCACACGCGCCAATCGTATAGCCGAGATTGCCATCACCGGGACGATGATCGAGCGTGTCAAGGACCGCTTCGATCTTCAGCCACGGCGGTTGGCAGGTGACACCGTTTATGGCGCGGTCAGGCTGCTCAAGTGGTTGGTGGATCGTCAGATCACGCCGCACATCCCGGTCTGGGACAAGTCGGCACGCTCCGATGGCACCTTCAGCCGGGCCGACTTCGTCTTCGACCGATCGCGCAACATCTACATCTGCCCGAATGGAAAGCTGCTGCACACCACCGGAACAGTCATCGACGGCAGTACGCTTCGCTATCGTGCCTCAAAGCGCGATTGCGATCTCTGCGCGTTCAAAATGCAGTGCTGCCCCCACACGCCTGCACGGCAGATTCCCCGCGATCTTGATGAGGACGCCCGCGATGTCGCTCGCGCACTGGCCAAAACCGAGGCCTTCGCGCAATCACGCCGAGAGCGCAAAAAGGTCGAGATGTGTTTTGCTCACATGAAGCGGATCTTCAAGCTCGACCGACTTCGACTGCGAGGCTTAAGTGGGGCCAAAGACGAGGTGCTATTGACCGCAACCGCTCAAAACCTGCGGCGCCTCGTTAAGTTCCTCTGCCGCCCGCCGCCATCGGGCGCAGTCACCTGTGCGGCGTAGCCGGTCTGCAAAGCGTGTGTACCGATAGCGTTGTTAGACGCTCTCAGCGGAGAACGCCACAAGCTGACCAATACTCAAATCCGGCCCAGCTGCAAAAATCAGCCGGGTTTTGCAACACAATCGGAGCATAACGGACGTGGCTGGACCGACTGCTTACCTCGACCCGGTCGCGAATGGCGCAATGTCGTCGAGGTAATAGAACTGCCAGAAAATAACGGTCGCGTGATGCTGCGGGCCCAGCGTCCTACTGAGGTGCTAAGCTAGGGCTGTCCGCAATGGCCAGATGCCCATTGGACTTTGGCTTACCCTCGATTACGTCGACTTTTACCTGGATATTGTCCCGCACTGCCGGCGCCCTAAGCGGAATGCGCGGCAGGTCGACAGCCTCGTCGTCACGGTCCTGCACTGCCGGCGTCTTGTCCTCACGTTTTGAAGATCCCTCAAAGCGCGCATTTTCCTCGATTGATAGTGATCGGTGAAAAATATCGCCTTCGACCAGGGCGGTACTATTCAACTTGACACGATCTGCATGGATGGTCCCTTTGACCTGCCCGGCGATGATCAAGTCCTCCGCGACTACGTCGCCGTCCACCTGCGCGCCTGCCTGTATCGAAACCGTCGACGCCCTGAGCTCACCCTCGATGCGGCCAAATACTTCTACTGTGCCTTCGCCGAAAATTCTGCCGACGACCGTGATGCCGCGACTGATCGCAGAAACCTGGTCCTTTGCTGGCTGGTCTCCTGATGGCTGTTTTACTGGGGGAAGCATTGGATCGTTTCCGTTCTTGGATTTGCCGAACATTTCGGGCTCCTTGTTTGCTTGTGGCGGCTGCTTCACGAGCTTTAGGTAGCGTAATAAATGCGATGGAAGCGGCCGCCGAGACCACTAAGGACCTCGGCACCGGTCGAATTAGTCGCCTCGGCGACCTCGTCTATGCCAATCGCCGATCCGATCAACGTAGCCATTTCGCCAACCCTGGCAGCGTGGGCTGCAGGCAGGTCGGTGACGTCTATCGGCAACAGGTCCAAGGAACGTCGTCCCGCCACTGGGCAGCGGTGCCCTTCAAGCACCGCGTACAGCTTACTGGCGGGATGCCCTGTTCGCGGGAAGCCATCGGCGTGTCCGACCGACAACCACGCGAGCCGACGTCGCTTTGTGAACCAGCCGTCGTTATCGGTGATGTCTTTTCCCGGCGCCACATCGCGCACCTGCAAGATGCGTGCACTCAACTCCACGACCGGAAGCATTGGATTGGGCGAGCCAGGTGTGGGGTTGATCCCGAAGAGCGCCGAGCCCGCGCGTACGAGATCGAAATGGCAGTTCGGATTAACGAGAATCGCAGTGGAACTGGCCAGCGAAGTGGGCACGCCACGATAAAGTCGACGTAATTCACGAAGCAATGCAATCTGCCGTTCGGTCTGCGGACCATTGGCCCTTTCAGGGTTGGCCAGGCTGCTCATCAGGAGCGTGATGCCGTGGTTCGACACATGGATCCTCGGTGCAAGCGCTGCCGCTTCTTGCATCGACAAACCAAGGTTCCCTTTACCGGTATCCACGTTTAGCGCATAACCGCCTGTCCACTGCGCGGAGCTTGCGAACCCATCCCACGCGGCCAGCTCGATTGCGCTATTGATCACCGGCTGCGCATTGCACTCTGCGAAGGCCGGCCCTGTTCCAAAGTAAAATCCGTGTAGAACGTAGATGGTCGCATTCGGTGCAACCGCGCGGACCCGTTTGGCCTCGTGAAGATCGGTGACAAAAAACGTTCGGCAACCGGATTTGGCCAGCGCCTCGGCAACTCGATCGATGCCACAGCCGTAGGCGTTGCATTTAAGTGATGCCGCACATTCGGCATCGGTGAGATTTCCGAGTCTTTCCCAATTGAACGCGATTGCATTCAAATTGATCTTTAAGATGGCGTCAGCTTCGCTTTCTGACGGCCCGTCCAGCGTGACACACGCCGTGAGCCCTTTGTTATTGACGACGAGACGGCCCCCGCGATTGGCGATTTTCCCGCCAACGTAACCGTCCACAACGACGTCCGCACCAGGCTCGATCGTCAAACCACCGACGACGTTTCCGCGAACATGCAAAAAGCAGTTTTCCCTAACAATCGCGTCTGCGGAGACAGAGCCAGCGATATCCGTGGAGGCCCTGACCACCAATGGGTCGGGAAAGCCCCTTTGATTGCCGCAAGCCGTCACGACAGCCGGCGTCATTGCCAGCACTCCCACCGCATAGCTGCTTCCTAAAACTGGCGCCCTTAAAGATTGCCTGCAAGACAATCGAATCACATATTCGTTCGCAATCGGTTAGCGAGCTTTCGGCCTGGCCGTTTTGGTTGATTGATAGGTGAAGGATTTGCAAAGAAATGTAGGAGCGCGGTGAGATCGAGAACGCGATCGATGCGAGGCGAACATTGCCAGATCGACGCAGGCCCCTTCAACCGAATGTGCGGTTCCTTCCCCCTCGCGTCACTTGGTGCGGTGCAGCGGTTTGGTCGCTTTCGGGAGGGATTGTGTTGCAAAACCCGGCTGATTTTTGCAGCTGGGCCGGATTTGAGTATTGGTCAGCTTGTGGCGTTCTCCGCTGAGAGCGTCTAACAACGCTATCGGTACACACGCTTTGCAGACCGGCTACGCCGCACAGGTGACTGCGCCCGATGGCGGCGGGCGGCAGAGGAACTTAACGAGGCGCCGCAGGTTTTGAGCGGTTGCGGTCAATAGCACCTCGTCTTTGGCCCCACTTAAGCCTCGCAGTCGAAGTCGGTCGAGCTTGAAGATCCGCTTCATGTGAGCAAAACACATCTCGACCTTTTTGCGCTCTCGGCGTGATTGCGCGAAGGCCTCGGTTTTGGCCAGTGCGCGAGCGACATCGCGGGCGTCCTCATCAAGATCGCGGGGAATCTGCCGTGCAGGCGTGTGGGGGCAGCACTGCATTTTGAACGCGCAGAGATCGCAATCGCGCTTTGAGGCACGATAGCGAAGCGTACTGCCGTCGATGACTGTTCCGGTGGTGTGCAGCAGCTTTCCATTCGGGCAGATGTAGATGTTGCGCGATCGGTCGAAGACGAAGTCGGCCCGGCTGAAGGTGCCATCGGAGCGTGCCGACTTGTCCCAGACCGGGATGTGCGGCGTGATCTGACGATCCACCAACCACTTGAGCAGCCTGACCGCGCCATAAACGGTGTCACCTGCCAACCGCCGTGGCTGAAGATCGAAGCGGTCCTTGACACGCTCGATCATCGTCCCGGTGATGGCAATCTCGGCTATACGATTGGCGCGTGTGCCCTCGGCGTCGACGATGATCCCGGCTTTGTTGTCGATGAGATAGTTGGCGTCGTAAGCGAAAAAGGGATCAGTGTTCTTCCTTGCAACCCATGCCGCCTGTGGATCGGTCAGCGAGACCTCTTTTGGCGGCTTGCGTCTGTTACCGCCCCCGCTCAAACCATCGTCATCACCGCCGCTCTCCTCATCATTGCGGGCCTCATCGAGAGCAGCGAGGTACTCGCGAACCGCGCGCGACGCCTCCTCGGCCCGCGGCCAGGCAATGGGCTGGTCGCCAGGCGCTCGCTTCTTCTTCCCTGCGTCGGCCCTGATCAGGCTCGCATCGATCGAAAATCCCTCGCCGCCAACCAGGCCAGCCGCAATGCACTTCGCCACCACGCGCTCAAATACCCGGCGTAACGCGTCGCTCTGACGAAAGCGCTCGTGCCGGGCACGGCTGAACACCGAATGGTCGGGTATCCCATCCTCGATGCCGAGCTTGCAAAACCACCGATATGCCAGATTGACCTGCAGCTCAGAGCACAGCCGCCGCTCCGAGCGGATCGCAAACACGTATCCCACAATCAGCATCCGGATCATCAGCACCGGATCGATCGAAGCTCGACCTGTGTGCGAATAGTAGGGCGCAAGCTCGCTGTGCACCCAATCAAGATCGAGAACGCGGTCGATCTGCCTGACCAAATGATCCGCCGGCACCGCCTTGTCGAGATCGAACGCGTAAAAGAATTGACCTTGTCCGCGCTCTCGCCGCCCCATCATCGACCGCTCCCCGCGAATCGCAGTCCTGATCCACGGAATCACAGGTCAACTGCAGTCTCAACGAGAGTTTTGCAACACAATCCCCCGAAAGCAACCGACAACCGTTTCAGGGCCGCTTGTCGCGATAAGCCATAAGCAAACTCATGCACCGCAGCAACAATCCGATCATTCGATCACCTCGTCGGCACGGGCGAGCAGCGCCGTCGGCACAACTAGGCCAAGCGCCTTGGCGGCCTTGAGGTTGATGACAAGCTGATATTTGGTCGGTGACTGCACCGGGAGATCGGCCGGTTTCTTGCCCTTCAGGATGCGATCGACATAATCAGCCGCACGCTTGAACTCATCGGCTGTGTCAGGCCCGTAGGAGGCGAGGCCGCCACTCGCGGGGTAATATCGGAACCCGTAGACGTTCGGCAGGCGGAACCGCGTCGCCAACGAAATGATCAGGTCACGATAAGTCGCCGCCAGCGGGCTCGCCGTTACAATCAGGCCGCCGTTCGGCTCACGCGCGAATGCAGTGACGGCACGCTCGATCCCGTCGCGGTCGTGCATGTCAATCGGAGCCAACTCCACCGCCAACGATGGCGGTGCCATGGCCTGGATCACGGCGAACTGGCCGATCCCAGCGGCTAGTGCGGGATCGCGAAGGACGGCAGCTCGCGTCAGGTTGGGCGCAATCTCTTTGAGCAGTTCGAGCCATTTTCCGCTTAGGCTGTATTCGAACGCGCTAAATCCGGTGGTGTTGCCACCCGGCCGCGCCAAGCTCGCAACAAACCCGGCGCCGACCGGATCGATAACGGCCGCAAACACGATCGGCACGCTGCGAGTAATCCGCTGCAATGCCGCCACGCTGGAGGTGGAAGAGGCCAGGATGACGTCCGGCTCAAGCGCAACCAGTTCGGTGGCGTATTTGCGAAAGCGATCGGCGTCACTCCCAGGCCAGCGAGCGTCGATCCGCACGTTGCGGCCGTCGGTCCAGCCCAATTGCTGCAGCCGGTCCAGGAATGCCGCGAGGCGGGCCTTTGCTTCCGGATCGTCCACGGCCAGCGGCATGAGCACGCCGATCCGCCGCATGCGGTCGGTTGCTTGCGCGAATGCGACACGCGGCGCCGTCAGGGCCGTGCCGCCGAGAAGCGTTATGAACTCGCGTCGCCTCATTACTTGGTCCTCAAGTCAAAGACCGCAGCGTACCATATCTGCGGGAGCAGTGTTGTGCGGCACGGCAAAATGGGCCGCTCATGTCTCTTGGGTCAATTACGACCCGGGTGTTCCGCGTCGCGGCCCTCGTGCATCTGGTTTGTCCCCAAAGCGGAAGTCGCGATGATGCCGTCGCGAGTTGAAGGTGCCGCCATGGATGTGATCCCGTCGCCCTTTCACCGTTTCACGCTGGAGCACAATCGAAGCGGTGGGAGACCGAGACAACGCGCGCAGGATTAGCACGCAAACTCATCAAAAACGCCGGCGGTCCGCTACACCCCGAAAGCGACCGACAACCGTGTCAGGGCCACATGTCGCGATGGGCCCAATAAGCGACATTAGCGGTGCTTATTCGATGACCTTGTCGGCCCGGCCAAGGAGAACAGTTAGCCCGCCGCGATCCAGCCGACCATAACGGCTGCGCCGATCACATCGGCGGATCGGCTTCTCGCTCGACCTCGGGGCATTATTCGCTCGTATTGATAATTGCCGCGCGAAGGTACTCTTTGAGACTGCCACCGGCCGCTTTTTCTAAGTGATCCGCGGAAATGCCGTCCTCTGCCGCAGCGCCTATGCATTCGGCTACAGTCTCGTCGAGTTGTTCAAGTGCGCGCAGCTCCGCATAGACGTGGGCTTGTCGCCAACGTTCGAGGAATTGGATCGCAGTTTCGGCCATTAGCACTCTCCCTGTGGGGCCTACCATATAGGAGGCCGCTACGGAGCAGGAGAGTTGTCAAGGCAGTCCCAAATTCGAACCGAGGCACCTCCAAATCCACGGACTCGAAAACCAGGACACCGTGTCTCGCAAATTGGACAAGAGGCGCGGAATTAGCCAAGCCCCCCGAGGGCAAGGTAACGTAGCGCGAACTGAGGATCGGAAGAAACGCCGCTCCCGCGCATCAACGCTCTTCCGCACGTTTTTGGCCAATCCCGCGCGAACGGAACGACACGTGAATGGCCGGGGCCACCCCGGCCATGACAACGTGGAGCGTGATAGCACGTAATCCGCATGAGCCGGCCGCGAACGAATCTGGCCTAGGGCTGTTGCGAATCCATCATCACGAAGGCGATACGGCAGGGTTCCTTGCCGTGGTTGAGCCAGGCGTGGTTGGTTGCCTGCTGCACCACCACGTCGCCAGCCTTCAGATGCACCGTGCCGTCATCGAGCATCATGTCTATCTCACCAGACATGACGATGGCATAATCGACAGTCCGGGTCCGGTGCATCAACGGGTTGGTGGGAGGCACGCCGCGCTTCGGGGCATCCGCGCCGACGACCTTCATCATCGTGTCCATTGGGAGCTTGTTTACATCCGGCCCCACTGGCGGGAACTCGACGATAAGCATCTGGGTGCCGTCGGGTGCTGGCGAAAAGCCGTGCCTACTCCCGGATCGGTCGACGTTCCACGAGAAGTCGGCCGGGGCCCTTTCGGTCACCCAAATAGTGGCCACGCCCTCGCCAGCCCCGCCAACCTTAAGCGGGACCATGCTGTTGAACAGAGCGACAGACTTGTCGTTCTTGTCGAGGGTGGTGACGACACGATGAACCTCTTTTTCCTGCGCTTGGCTCGATGTTGCGGGCACGACTAGCACTGTACATCCCAGTCCCAACAAGAACGTGACGCGTTTGATATTCTTCTTCATAGCTCCTCCCTTTTCACACACATAGTGGCCGAACCAGTCTGGGGTTCCCAGATGACTGCCGACCGGACCGTCATTGATAACACTTTTCAGAATGTTGCGAAGGCAATTCTTTCTCGCGGCTAGAGCGCGCCGCAAAGGTGATGATCTCGTGCTCGATAGCGCGAGCGACTGGTTGCTGTTTTTTTGAATGTTTCGTTTCGGCGAGCTAACTCAAGTGTACGTCATCCGCATAATGTCCCTGTTCAAACTTCGGCATTCGGGCCGTGAACGTCGCGAGAGCCACTTCCGCGTGAGTCCGGTCTGCACCCAAAAGCGACATAGCTTTGCACCGCAATATCTGTCGCGAAGGGCCACAAACGGACTCGGCGTCGTCAGTTCGCTCAACGAAAACCCCAGGCATCACGCCAGGGTTTCTTATTTGAGAGGCTTAACGATCGGTGCCCACGAATTTATTAGTTCAAGCCCAAGCGAAATGGAATGTTTGTGGCTAATATTGGCAGATCCGCAGAGCAACATGAAAGGATCCTTGCCATGTCGGACGAACCAGAGGAAGGTCTTGATCGACGCGATTTCATGGTCGCGGCTGTCGGTGCGTCGACTGCGCTCGCGGCTAACTCTGGTGCTCAAGGTGCCGACCAAGCAAATACTGCGTCACGAGGAACGGTTTATACCGGCGACGTGATTGACGGAAAGAAGGTCATCAGCGCGCTGAACATCGATGATCTGGAGCCCGGCAAGAAGCACCTCTTCTATTTTCAAGGGGTGCAGATGGTCACGGGGCAACATTGGTACGTGTCCGTGATGGTCGCCAAGGGTGCGAGACCAGGCAAGCGCATCGCGCTGGTCAGTGGTGTGCATGGCGACGAGATCAGCTCGGTGCGCACGTTACAGACCGTCATGGACCAGCTTGATCCGGCAGCAATGTCGGGCGCGGTATTGGCCGTTTTGGATGTATCACGCCCGGCAATTGAAGGCATGGCGCGGAGATGGCCGAATTCAGGACGAGGCATCGATCTTATTGACATGAATCGCGAATGGCCCGGGAATGAGAACGGTCCCACTGCGCCTTCGCGGCACGCTGGGTTGCTGTTCAACAGGCTGCTCAGACCGAATGCAGACTACGCCATGGACTTCCATACCGGGACGACTGGAACAGACGTGACCGCATTCCATCTGGCCCGTATGGACCTGCCAGAGGTGCGCGCGATGGCGGAGCTGTTTCCCATCGATCAGATCTTCGATAACCCGGCTTACCCCGGCATCTTGGCAGGCGCCTTCATCGATGCAGGTATCCCTGCGTTTACTCCCGAGATTGGTGCATCGCGCATTTTGGATCGCAGCATGATCCCTCTGTTCGTGGAAGGAACGATGAATGTCCTCAAGCACCACGGGATCATCGTCGGGCCGATGGGCCGCACCGGGAAGGAAAAAGGCATTTTTATCGGCAATAGCGCCTACGCGGTACTCGCGACCCACGGCGGGTTTGTCGAACTGTTGGTTAAACTGAATGACAAGGTCGAAGCCAGACAAAGGGTCGCTGTCCAGCGCAATACCTTCGGTGAAGTCGTCGCGGAATATACCAGTGGGGTAACGGGAGAGGTCGCAGCCTGTCGTACCGATGCAACTTCAGAACCGGGCAACATGCTCGTGGCTGTGCTCTACAACCGCGCCCCACCTGACCGTATCGACCCGATACCTGAGTAATGTCCGCCTCGGGTCTTGGCTGTGTGAAAACTCCGAAATTGAAATTTCCGATAGAAAGTTCTTCTCGACTTCGTCAATTTTGAAAAACGCAAACGCCTGCGAAGACTGCCGGGAGAAGATAATGGAGAAAACAATTCTGCGCGTTCCTCGCGCGGGGACGTTTTTACACAGCCTAGGTCAATTACGACCCGGGTGTTCCGCGTCGCGGCCCTCGTGCGTCTGGTTTGTCCCCAAAGCCGAAGTCGCGATGATGCCGTTGCGAGTTGAAGGTGCCGCCATGGATGTGGTCCTGTCGCCCTTCACCGTTGCACGCTGGAGCGCTATCGAAGCGGTCGGAGACCGGGACAACGCGCACAGGATTGATCCGCGCAAGACCTGTTGCCGATGTCAGATGTCTTATGTCTCGGTGAGCTGCGGCGCCCGGTTCATCCAGCTGGCCGCACTTGCGGCGCCGCACCGGTGCCAGTCACCTCGCGGAAACCGCGCTCGATGGCGTTGCGCAGCAGCTCCCGGTAAGGATAACCATCATAGCCGGCGGTTGGCGCGTTCATGTGCACTAAACGATCCAGCGTCGCCATGAATTGATCGGCGTCCTGGTAGAAATGCACCGCGTCATCGCGCAGGCCCCCGAACTCAGGGATTTCGGTGCAGATGATGTGAGCGCCGGCGAGGCGGCCTTCCACCAGGCAGCGGCCAAATCCTTCGCGCAGCGAATGTACCCACACGATGCGGTGTGAGCGGTATTCGCGGGCGACTGCGCGGTCCGACAGCCGGCCGCAAATGTGCAGCTGTCCGGAGTCGATGAAGCTTTGCAGCGCAGCCAGACGCGGCGCGTCGCTGGCCTTGTGCAGGCCGAGGATCGAGACGCGAAAATCCGCGGCCAGCACTTTCGGCAGGTAGTCGGCGACCAGCGTTTCAATATCTTTGTTCGCGGTCGAGCCGGTGCAGAGCAAAACCGATTTGGCTGAGCTCTGGCTTGCGTTTGATGGCCCGCAAGTAGCGCTCGAAGGTGAAGAAGGTATTCGGCAACATCACCACCGGGCAGCGGCCAAACAACCCGCTGTCGCTGATCCGTTGCCGCGTCAGCTCCGAGATCGTGAACATCGGACTGTCGGTCTTTTTCAGCACGCGATAGCAGGCGAGGTAATAGATCTTCGACAACGATAGGCCGCGGTTGAGTTGCTCGAGGTCGTGCACCACGATGCGGCCGCGCCGGGTGAACAGATCGGCAATCGCCACCGAATTGTAAGGATAAAGAGTAATGTCGGCGCGGAGCAGATAGCCGAGCACCGGCAGCACCAGTTGCTCGACGGCGACCGCGATCATGTAGAACAGGTTGCGCGGCAGCACGCGGCAAATCGACGGCGCGCGCACGACGCTGACTTCGAACCCTTCCTCCCGCAGACCGCCGATGAGATTGCGGACGTAAAGCGGGATACCGCGATCGAGCACGCCGCCGATGAAATCGTTGACCAGGATATGCAAGGCAACTCCCGCCGCTGCGCGAAGTCAGCGGATCAGTAAGCGTTCTCGGTGCGGATCAGCGCGAACGGCGTCTGCGCGAGGATGTAAAGGTCCAAAAGGATCGACCAGTTCTCGATGTAATAGAGGTCGCACTCGACGCGGCGCTGGATCTTCTCCTGGCTGTTGGTCTCGCCGCGCCAGCCGTGGATTTGCGCCCAGCCGGTCAGGCCCGGCTTGACGCGATGGCGGGCAAAGTAGCCGTCCACCGCTTCGTCGTAGAGGCGGTTCTCGGCCTTGGCCTGCACGGCATGCGGGCGGGGGCCGACCAGGGACAGATTGCCGGCGAACACGATGTTGAACAGCTGCGGCAATTCGTCGAGGCTGGTTTTGCGGATGAAGCGGCCGACCCGCGTCACCCGCGGATCGCCGACGGTGACGAGCTTGCTGGCGGCGGCGTCGGTTTGCTCGACATACATCGAGCGGAACTTGTAAATCTCGATCAGTTCGTTGTTGAAGCCATAGCGCTTCTGCTTGAAGAATATCGGGCCGCGGCTGTCGAGTTTGATGGCGATGGCGACGATCAGCATGATCGGCAGCGCGCAAATCAGCGCCAGCGAGCCTGCGATCTTGTCGAATAGCCACTTCATCACGACGTCCCAATCGGCGATCGGCTTGTCGAAGATGTCGAGCACCGGGACGCTGCCGACGTAGGAATAAGACCGCGGGCGGTAGCGGAGCTTGTTGGTGTGCGCGGACAGACGGATGTCGACCGGCAGCACCCAGAGCTTCTTCAACATCTGCAGGATGCGGCTTTCCGCCGAGATCGGCAGCGAGAAGATCACCAAATCGACGCGGGTGCTGCGCGCGAACGCCACCAGATCGTCGACGGTGCCGAGTTTGGCGACGCCGGCGCAGCTTGCGGGGCTCCGCTCATCGCCGCGGTCGTCGAACACGCCGATGACGCGCACGTCCGAATCGCGCTGGGCGGCAAGTGAATCGATTAGCGTTTCGCCGTTTTTATCGGCGCCGACCAGGACGGTGCGGCGGTCGAGCCGGCCTTGCCGCGTCCAGCGCCGGACCAGAAGAAACAAGCCGCGCCGGAACGCGATCAAGGTGAACAGGCCGAGCACGTAGAAGGCGCCGAGCCAAGCACGGGAGAACTGGTCGCCGACCTTGGCGAAGAACGAGGCGCAGATCGCGATCAGAAAAACCACGGACCACGCCGAAGCGAGCCGCATGTATTGTTTTTCATGGCCGCGAAAAGCCTGGACCTGATAGATATCGGCCGCCTGGAACGCCAGCATGGCGAGCAGCGAGATGCCGAGGATGACGCCGAAATAGTACCAGGCAAAGCCGTGGGTTGGCACCACGTAACAGGCATAGACGGCAAAGCCGATGGCGGCGACCAGGGTAAATTCAATGGCGCGCACGAGGCCGGCGAGCACGATCGGCGAATACGCTGCGCCATACGGCTTGGTGGCGACCGCGAGCGCTTCGGGCGAAAGCTCCGCCTGGTCTTGCCGCGGATTGACGCGGGGCATTGCAGTGACAGCGGTGCGAACCGCCGCCGCAGTATCGAAGATCGCGCCGGGTTCTGGCTTGGACATCACTGACACGTTTGTTGCACGCTATTGGCCGCCCGCAGGCAAACGCGGGAACGCCCCCAAGCAATCCGCAGTCACAAATAGTGAAGAAATTTCAAAAATTGGTTATGCGAATTGTTTCAATTTTCGCATTGCCAGCGCCTCGCGATAGGCGGCTAACCCATCGTCAACCATCGCCGCCAGCGAGAACTCGCTGCGGACGCGGCTTCTGACCGCCTGGGCGACGCGGCGCACGCGCTCGGGCTGGTCGAGCGCCGCACTGATGGCGCCGGAGAGCGCGCCGACATCATCGGGCGCGATGAGATGGATGCCCTCGGGGCCGAAGATCTCGGGGACGCCGCCGACGCGGGTTGCGATCATCGGCACGCCGGCGGCGGCCGCTTCCAGCACCACGTAGGGCAGCGATTCCGCGCGGGACGGAATCACCATCGTGCGTCCCATGGCGATCGCCGCGCGCGCCGAGCGATGGCCGACAAAGCGGACCTGATCGGCGACCTGCAAGCGCTCCGCTTGGCCTTTGAGTTCCGCCTCCAGCGGCCCTTCGCCGGCAATGGTCGCGGTAACGCGGCGGCCGGAAGTCTTCAGCGCTGCTATCGCGGCGATCAGCACGTCGAACGCTTTGACCGGCCGCAATTCGCCAAGCCCGACGAGATCGGTCGCGTCGGCGGCGGGCGTAACGGCGGCAAACTCGCCGTCGGCGACGCCGTTGTGCACGACCCGCGCCAATGCCGGCGTGCGGCCGATCTGGGCGCGGAACAGGCCGGCGACATAGTGGCTCTCAAACAGAAATAGATCGGTGCGCCATTTCAACAGCCACTCCAGCGAGCGGTAGAAGCTGCCGCCGATGGTGCCGGGACGATAAACCAGCGAGCCGCCGTGCGGCGTGTAGACGCGGATCGCGTCCGCTGGGGTCGGCGCCAGCCGCGCCAGCGCGGCGCCTTTGGCGCCGTGGCCGTGCAGTACGTCGGGCGCGGCGTGATTGATATGGCCGGCAATGGCGCGCAGCGCGGCGAAGTCGGACGGGCCGAGCTCGCGGGCGATGGCGACGCGCTGCAGGCCGAGTGCAAGGTGAGGTGCGAGTTCCGCCAGCACGGCGTCGGCACGCGCGCCGCCGGTCGTGGAATCAACAATAAGCCCGACGCGATGACCGCGTTCCGCCTGGCCGCGGGCAATGTCCAGCACGTGGCGGAACAGGCCGCCGAGCGGCGCGCGGAGGATGTGCATGATCTTCAGCGAAGCCGCCATCGCGGCCTGCGGCGCAGCGATACGCTCGACCGGCATCGCAAGGTCTGGCGATGCGGCGGCTTGCATCGATAGCCCGCGCCGCCCGTTGCCCATGACTGCGAATCCTTAAAGTGACTGCGAATCCTTAAAAGTCGCGCTAGCGCATTAAGACCGAATAGAGCGGCCTCGGAGTTAAGAAAGCCTTGTCCGCGGGGAAGACCAGGGGCGTTTAACCAGATGGAAACCATAATCGACTGAGATGCGGCGCACGGTGACGCTCGCGTCTAGTCAGTAGGAGCCGCGACATGAGTTTGGCCTCGCAATCGCCCCGGCCGCCGGCGGGCGGGTCGTTGATGGATGCGGACTTCGACTTGTCCATGCTCGGCGCCGCGCTCTGGCGCAACCGGGGCAAGATCCTCCGCCCGACCTTCGCGGTGGCGCTGCTTACCTTCGCCGTGGTCATGCTCATCCCGCCAAAATATCAGGGCGAATCCCGCGTGCTCGTGGTCGGCCGCGACAATGCGTTCCTGCGTCCCGACGCCGATCGCGACACCGGCGACCGCAGCGTGATCGATCAGGAAGCGGTGACGAGCCAAGCCCAGCTCATTCTGTCGCGCGATCTCGCCGTCGAAGTCATCAACAAGCTCAAACTCGGCGAGCTCCCCGAATTCGATCCGGCGCTCGGCGGCGTGTCGCTGTTGAAGTCGCTCACCGGTTTCATCGGCCTCACCAAGAACCCGCTAAGCATGACGCCGGAAGAGCGCGTGCTCGATGCGTATTACGACCGGCTCAATGTCTATCCGGTGGAAAAGTCGCGCGTCATTGTCATCGACTTCCTGTCGGAAAATCCCGAGCTGGCGGCGCGCGTCGCCAACGCCATCGCCGATGCCTATCTGCAACGCCAGCAGCTAGCCAAGCAGGAGCAGACGCGCGGCGCCGGGCAGTGGCTCTCCGGCGAAATCGAGAAGCTGCGCAAGAAGGTCGAGGAGTCCGAGGCCAAGGTCGAGTCGTTCCGCGCAGGCGCCAATCTCCTGGTCGGCCCCAACGGCACCACCTTGTCGGCCCAGCAGCTCGGCGACCTCAACGGCCAACTCGCCGCGGCGCGCACGCTCAAGGCCGACGCCGAAGCCAAGGCCAGGCTCATTCGCCAGATGCTCAAGTCCGGCGAGGAAATCCAATCCTCCGACGTGCTCAATTCCGAGCTGATCCGCCGGCTGTCGGAGCAGCGCGTCACGTTACGCGCGCAGCTTGCCGAGCAATCGTCGTCGCTGCTCGACAATCATCCGCGCATCAAGGAACTCAAAGCCCAGGTCGCCGACCTCGACCAGCAGATCCGGCACGAAGCCGAGACCGTGGCGCGCTCGCTCGAGAACGACTCCAAGCTCGCCAGCGCCCGGGTCGACGCGCAGATCGCGACGCTCGATCAATTCAAGAACCAGGCGGCGAACACCAACGGACAGGACGTGCAACTGCGCGCGCTGGAGCGCGAAGCCAAATCGCAGCGCGATCTCTTGGAATCGTATCTGGCGAAATATCGCGAAGCCAGCGCCCGCGACACCATCGCTTCGGCGCCGCCCGATGCCCGCATCATCTCGCGCGCGTCGGTGTCGAACATCCCGGCCTATCCGAAGAAGCTGCCGACCGTGCTGATCGCCACCTTCGCGACCTTCGTGGTCTGCTGCGGCATTGTGGTGACGCGCGAGTTCCTGGCCAATCCGGCAACCGACGCCGCCATTCGGCCGGCGCGCGTCGCTCGTCCGGTCACGACGACCACGCCCGCGGCAACCGTGCCAGCGAGTGAGCCTCAATCCGCGACCGGCCGGTTGGGCGCGCGTCTTGCTGCGGTCGTAAAACGCCGCCGCCCAGCCAGCGTGCCGGTGACCGCGCTCGGCGAATTCGCACACGGTCTGCACAACGCGCGGGGCGAGGGCAGCCAGATCGCCTTCTTCGGCGTCGCGCCATACCTTGGGACCAGCGGCATCGCCATCAAATTTGCCCGCGCGCTGGCGCACGAAGCGCGCGTCGTACTGGTCGGCCTCGGCTCCGGCGACGCCGCGATCAAAGAAATTTCCAGCGATCCATCAGCGCCGGGATTGGCCGAGCTTGCCGACGGCGAAGCCTCGATCGGCGACATCATCACCAAGGACCGGATGTCCGGCCTCAATCTGATCGTCTCCGGCCGCGCGCCGGCGGCGCCCGGCGAGGTGCTCGCCGCGCCCGGCATGAGCAAAAACTTTAAGGCGCTCGCCTACACCTACGGCCACGTCGTGATCGACGCCGGCGTGGTCGACGGCGCCGATATGGCGAGCATCGCCACGCTGGCGTCGCACGCCATCCTCCTGGTCGAGACGCTGTCGAACCTCGGCACCGACAAGGCGCGCGAGCGGCTCGAGGACGCGGGCTTCAACGACGTCACTATCCTGGTCGCCGGCCGCCCCGACGCCGCCGCCCCCGGCGCCACCGCCTCCGCCACCAAGCCAGCTACCGCCGCCGCGTAGCGCTTTCCCTCCCCCCTTGTGGGGGAGGGTAGGGTGGGGGGTCGGGAGGCGACGCGGGAAAGTAGATGAGAGCACGACGCCCGTCATCGCTCGCGCAACACCTCCCGACCCCCACCCCAACCCCTCCCCACAAGGGGGAGGGGAATATGGTGTCGAGCGAACCTTTATTGTTTGCGCGCAGATGTAGTGATATATACCACTGGTATCTATCATACGGATCGCCACCATGACCAAAAACGCCACAGCAAACGCCAAGGCCAAGCTATTCATGCACGGCCGCAGCCAAGCTGTGCGCCTGCCCAAGGAATTCCGTCTGCCAGGCAAAGAGGTCCGCGTGCGCCGCCTCGGGCGCGGGGTACTGCTGGAGCCGCTGGAATTCGACGTTAAATCATGGCTCGCCGCTCTCGACCGGTATCGCGACGTTCCATTCATGGAAAAGGGACGTGAGCAGCCGCCAATGCCGGACGACGACGTGTCATTGGACTGATGCATTGCCTGGACACGAACGTCGTGATTGGCCTCCTGAAAGGCGGGTCACCACGACTGCTCGCGCGGTTCGAGATCGAACTGGCGCGTGAAGCTATTGCGCTGCCGGCAATCGTCCTGTTCGAGCTGGAATACGGTGTTGCCAAGAGCGAGCGCCGCCGGGAAAATGATGAGCGCCTTGAGGTCTTCCGCCGCGCGCCGATTCCCGTCTTACCGTTCGATGCCGAGGACGCGCGCGAGGCCGGCGACATCAGAGCGGCACTAGCTAAAGTCGGCAAGCCGATCGGGCCTTACGACGTTTTGATTGCCGCGCAAGCCCGCCGGCGCGGCGCAACGCTGGTGACGGCGAACCGCCGCGAATTCGTTCGCGTGCCGGGGCTCAAGACCGAAAACTGGGCGGCCTAACCACTCCGCACTTTCCCTCCCCCCTTGCGGGGGAGGGTAGGGTGGGGGGTCGCGAGGCGACGCAAGAAAGTCGACGGGAGCACGGCGCCAGTCGTCGCTCGCGCAATACCTCCCGACCCTCACCCCTAACCCCTCCCCACAAGGGGGAGGGGAACACCGAACAAACTTCCGTCGCCCGCGTCATCTAACCAAATGCCGGCAGCCATCAGAGAACCGACAATGACCACGCCATTCACCCCGCCGCCCGCGGCCGACCCGCACAGCGAGCCGCAAGATCTCGCGCGCGCCGTGCCGCTCGCCCCAAGCCTCGCCGCAAGCCGTCGCGGGCTGTTGCTCGCGCCGCTTTTGGCGGCGCTGCCGGCGAGCCTCCTGTCCGGCCCGGCGCAGGCGATCGACCCGAGCGAAACGCAAGTGACGCTGCCCGACCAATACCAATGGAAGCCGGCGCTTCCCGGCGCACCGCCGCGCTCGGTCGAGACGGTGCCGGTGTTCGGCGCGACCGACCGGCCCGGGCCGTATGTGGTGGTGATCCGCTGGTACCCGGGCTACATGAGCGCGCCGCACACCTACGTCACCGACCGGCTCTGCTTTGTCCTGTCAGGCACCTGGTGGGTGAACTCGGGCGAAGCGTTCGAGCCTGCGGCCACCGTTCCGGTACCGGCCGGCGGCTTCGTGCGCCGCGTCGCGCACACGCCGCATTACGACGGCGTCAAGACCGGCGAGAAGGAGCCGGCGGTGATTGGCATTTTCGGGCAGGCGCCGATCGAATTTAAGCTCGTCGATCCGAGTAAGCCGCCGTTGCGGGCGGTGTAGGGCTTAACTGTCAAGAAAGACACGCAGATAACTTTTTTGGTCCAAGAAAGCGTTCGAGACGTCTAGCCAAGCGCGTCCGATTCTTTAGCGCGCATTCCCACAAGACCAAGATGCGCCAGCCATCGGCCTTGAGACTAAGAAGTTGCTCTGCATCTCGTGTGGCATTCCGCCTGATTTTGCTGGTCCAGTAGGCCCTATTTGCCTTTGGCACTCGTGCACCGCGTTTGCAATCGTGACCGTGCCAGAAACAGCCGTGGACGAAGATCACTTTACGTCTCGATGGAAAGACCAAATCCGGTTTGCCGGCTAAATCTTTCCGATGGAGACGAAAGCGATACCCAAGCTGATGAACAAGATGCCGGACCAACAACTCAGGTCCCGTATCCGTTGAGCGCACAGCCCGCATGGTGCGGCTCGAGTCCCATTCAGTAATCCTAGCCATAACTGGATTGATAGGTTGACTGAGGGCCATCCCCTTGAGGATTTGTATTTCCCTTGCTGTCGGAAAACGAGCGCCGCGCTCATATTCGGCCGCAGTTTCCACCGAAACCTTTAGGAGTTCGCCGACTTCTTTGACGGACAAACCTGCCCGCTGACGATAGTGGGAAAATGACTTCATTTGGCAGCCTCCAAGCTTAAAGAACATAAAGTGAACATTATTTCAAGCGAAAAGCTAATATTGATCAGTGCTTTGGAGTCAAACGTACCGAGGGCGTCTTTGGTTGAGTGACGGATCCATTGACTGGTGTCCTTATTTCAGGTACAAGCCCATCTTCGAATCTCGCTCAGTGAAGGACGCCTTCGGCCGAGGGTACTCCTGAAGGTGGAGCGAGTGCGGTGCCCGCGCGCGGAACGATACGATCCGCTCCCGGGCAGCTTCGGGCATCATCTGACCGGCACTACGACCGGTCCGGGAGGTGCGTTCCCTGGACTGGGACAGGCGGGCGCGGGTAACTCCCGTGTAAGAGCGCGAGGTCTTTGCTCTCCGGTTGGAGCGAGCTTACAGGATCGAACGTCCTGCCACGTCCCAGGAAGCCTGGCCTGGAGTTGCGCCCAAGGGCCGAAAGCCCTGACGGTAAGAGCCGTAGTGGAACGCCGATAGGCGAGCGTGCCCCCTCCAAACCTTCCCCCGCAAGCGGGGGAAGGGAAGAGACAAGGGCGCGCGCCGCGCCCGTAAGGCGCGGAGGTTGGCTGAACACGTCTGTCGGCGTTCCGCTTCCTTTTTTTCTTGGTCGTCATTGCGCTTTGTAGGGTGGGTAGAGCGAAGCGAAACCCACCGCTCAGCATGGTGGGTTACGCTGCGGAGCTTGTCATCGGGCCGGCCACTTCGGGCCGGACCCGTTGGCAGCTAACCCACGCTACATTTTCGCAAAACTCGGGCGCGGAGCGCGTCGCGGGAACGGTTTCGGCTGCGCCTTGCATGCGTCGAGTCAGCGAGACCCCCACTCTATCTCTCCCCCTTCCAGGGGGAGAGAAGCGCGAGCGGCCCGCGCAGTGAATGTCAGTTGCGCAGAGCCGGCCGCATGCGCCTTCCTCCCGCTGAAAGGGGGAGGATCGAGGTGGGGGTCGCGGGCCGCTCGCTCGGGCGCCGCCTGGTGTCGTCGCGAGGGAGGGAAACGGGCCCTCACCCGTGCCTTTGGCGCGGCTTCTCCCGCGGGGGGAGAGGGAAAAAGCGCTGGCGCGGCAAACAATTGTCAACAATGGGTTGGATAGTATCGGCGGTTTCAGGGTAACCGGGCGTTTCACAGGGAAGTTCCGTGGCCGGGCTTAAGCAGACGATCATCCGCGGCGGATTGGAATCGCTGTTCTTCACCGGCGCGCACATGGCGTTGAAGCCGCTCCTTGGCGGCGTCGGCGTCATTCTGACGTTTCACCACGTGCGTCCGCCGCGGCCCGACCGGTTCCAGCCCAACCATATCCTCGAAATCACGCCGCGCTTCTTCACCCGCGTGGTCAAGCTGCTGCGCCGCTCGCGCGTCGACGTGATCAGCCTCGACGAGATGCACCGGCGCCTGACCGAAGGCGATTTCAAGCGCCGCTTCGTGTGTCTGACGTTCGACGACGGCTATCGCGACACGCTCAAATACGCCTATCCGATCCTCAAGGCGGCGGAGATGCCGTTCGCGGTCTATGTGGCGACGAGCTTTCCCGACCGGCTCGGCGAATTGTGGTGGCTCGCGCTCGAAGCCGTGATCGCGCGCAATGCCCGCGTCGGGCTGCCGATCGACGGCAAGAACCGCGCCTTCGACTGCGGCAGCCTCGACGAGAAGGCAGCGCTCTACGAGGAGATTTACTGGTGGCTGCGGCGGCGGCCGAACGACGAGCGGCGCGATGCGGCGCGCAACCTCGCGGCTTGTTATTCCGTCGACATCGCGGCGTTCTGCAGGGACCTGTGCATGGACTGGCAGGAGCTGGCGGAGCTTGCCGCCGATCCGCTGGTGACGATCGGCGCGCACACCGTCAATCACCCGATGCTGGCGAAGCTGTCGGAAACGTCGGCGCGCTCGGAAATGGAATTAAGCCGCTCGGTCATCGAGGCGGCGCTCGGCGCGCGGCCGCAGCATCTGTCGTATCCGTTCGGCGATCGGACTTCAGCGGGGCCGCGCGAATTTGCGCTCGCGCGCGAACTTGGCTTTAAGACCGCGGTGACGACGCGGCCCGGCGTCATCTTCCGCGCCCATGCCGAGCACCTGACCGCGCTGCCGCGGATTTCGCTCAACGGCGATTATCAGCAATTGCGTTACGTGCGCGTGCTGCTCTCCGGCGCGGCGACCGCGATGTGGAACGGCTTCCGGCGCCTCGAAGCGGCCTAGTTGCGTTTCCCGGACGCGGCGCAGCGCGCCAGCACGATGGCTTTATTTGCTGCGGGCTCGTGGACTCATCCAGGCGATCACCGGCATCGCCGGCAGCACCCAGCCGAGGCCGGCGATCACGTAGTAGGCGACCGAGGTGATTGCGTTGTCGCGGATCGCCGGCATCTGCGCCAACGCCATCGCCGCCAGCGCCCAGACGATGACGAGCACGAAGAGCGCGATGGCGCCGATGAATTTGCGGAGGCGAAGGGACATGAGGACGCACAATGTTCGTCGCTTTGCTCCTCGCAATGACGAGGTTGCGAGGGCAGGCCGCACCACTATATCGTCCGCGCGCATGCGACAAGCGGGCCGACGATGACGGGAAATCTTGCCGACGCGCACGGCCGCGCGATCCGGCTGTGGCTTTATGCCGTCGCCGCGCTGGTGCTGGCGATGGTGCTGGTCGGCGGCGCGACGCGGCTTACAGAATCCGGCCTCTCCATCACCGAGTGGCAGCCGGTGATGGGAACGCTGCCGCCAATCTCGGCGCGCGACTGGCAGGACGCGTTCGAGAAATATCAGGCCATTCCGCAATACCGCGCGCTCAATGCCGGCATGAGCCTCGACGCGTTCAAGACGATCTATTGGTGGGAGTGGACGCATCGCTTGCTCGGCCGGCTGATTGGCGCGGCGTTTCTGTTGCCGTTTGTCTGGTTTCTGTGGCGCGGTTTCGTGGCGCCTTCGCTGCGGCCGCGGCTCTGGTTGATCTTCGGTCTCGGCGCGCTGCAAGGCGCGGTCGGCTGGTGGATGGTCGCCTCCGGCCTCGCCGAGCGCACCGAAGTCTCGCAATATCGCCTGGCGACCCATCTCATCCTCGCCTGCGCGATCTACGTGGCGCTGATCTGGACCGCGCGGCGGCTTTCTCCTGATAACGCTCCACCGCTTGCGGGCGAGGGTAGGGAGGGGGCGCGGCTTCGCGTTAGTGCATTTGTCCTTCTGGTGTTGGTGTTGGTGCAGATCTATCTCGGCGCGCTGGTTGCCGGCTTGCGCGCCGGCTACGCCTACAACACCTGGCCGCTGATTGACGGCGCGCTGGTGCCCGATGCCGCGCAGCTCTTTTTCGTAACGCCGCTGTGGCGGAATTTCTTCGAGAATCTTCTGACCGTGCAGTTCGACCACCGCATGCTGGCCTACGCGATCTTCGTCGGTGCGGCGCTTCACGTGTTCGACGTCGCGCGCACCGTAACAGCCGGACCGGTGCGCGCCGGCGCTTTCGTTCTATTCGCCGCGATCACGCTGCAAATGGCGCTCGGCATCGCGACGCTGCTGTTGGTCGTGCCGCTGCCGCTCGCGCTCTTGCATCAGGCGACGGCGATGCTGATCTTGACCGCAGCGACGCTGCACGCGGCGAATGTTGTTGAGCGAGCGCCGCGCGCGATCGCAACGCCGGCCGCAGCGTGAAAGACTAATCCGCCAGCGCCTGATCGAGGTCGGCGATGATGTCGTCCTTGTCCTCGATGCCGATCGACAGCCGCACCACGTCGGGTCCGGCGCCAGCTTCTCGCTGTTGTGCGTCCGACAGCTGCCGGTGCGTGGTTGAAGAGGGATGAATGATCAGCGAACGGGTGTCGCCGATATTGGCGAGGTGCGAAAACAGTTTGACGTTGGAGACGAGCTTGACGCCGGCGTCGTAGCCGCCTTTGAGCCCGAACGTGAACACCGCGCCGGCGCCGTTCGGACAGTATTTCTTGGCGAGGTTGTGATAGCGATCGCCGGGCAGGCCCGGATAGCTCACCCACGCCACCTTGGGATTCGCGGCGATCCATTCGGCGACCGCAAGCGCATTGTCGCAATGCGTACGCATGCGCAGCGGCAGCGTTTCGATGCCGGTGAGAATGAGGAACGCGTTGAACGGCGACAACGCCGGGCCGATATCGCGCAGCGCCAGCACCCGGCAGGCGATGGCGAAGGCGAAATTGCCGAAGGTCTCGTGCAGCACGATGCCGTGATATTCCGGCCGCGGCTCGCACAGCATCGGATAGCGCCGTTCGCGCGACCAGTTAAAGGTGCCGGCGTCGACAATCACGCCGCCAATGGAATTGCCGTGGCCGCCGAGAAATTTGGTCGCCGAGTGAATGACGATGTCGGCGCCGTGATCGATCGGCTTGCACAGATACGGCGTCGCCAATGTGTTGTCGACGATGTAAGGCACACCCGCGCGCCGCGCGATCTGCGCGACCGCCGCAAGGTCAGTGACGACGCCGCCAGGGTTCGCGATCGACTCGGTGAAGATCGCCTTGGTCTTCGGCGAGATGGCGCGCTCGAACGAAGTAATGTCGTCGGGGTCGGCCCAAACAACGTTCCAGCCAAAATTCTTGAACGCGTGATTGAACTGATTGATCGAGCCGCCATATAGCTTTTTCGAGGCGACGAATTCATCGCCCGGCTGCAGCAGGCAGTGGAAAGCGAGCACCTGCGCTGCGTGTCCGGACGCGGCCGCGAGCCCGGCGGTGCCGCCTTCGAGCGCGGCGACGCGCTCCTCCAGCACCGCGTTGGTCGGATTACCGATCCGGGTATAGATGTTGCCAAAGGTCTGCAGGCCGAACAGCGAGGCGGCATGATCGACGCTTTCGAAGACGTAGGAGGTGGTCTGATAGATCGGCGTTGCCCGGGCGCCGGTTGTCGGATCAGGCTGCGCGCCGGCGTGAACCGCGAGCGTGGAAAAACCCGGAATGCGTTCGCTCATCGGCCAATCCTTAACGCCGCTCCGGTGGGAAGAAGCGGGTCCGGTTTATAGACCCGGCCAAAGGCGTCAAGGTGCGGAAATGGCGTTGTCGTTAATGCAGAAGGCCGTCGCCTCGGCCGATACGAGGCAAAGTCTTTCGCTCAGCAGCGCGCTATTCAGCCGTGCCAGTGCGACAGCGCCATGCGGCAGCCGACCGAAATCCGGTGTTTGTTGGAGAGAAGGCAGGCGGCGACCTTCTCCCGATCCGGCACGAACTGCCCGCAAATCGTCATGGCGTCATTCATGCACGCATCCTGGTTTTGTTGCTCTTGCTGTTGGTTACGCTGGTAGCGCTGGTTTTGATAGTCTTGCGCCTTGACAGCCGAGGCAGTGAGCGCCGCGCTTAATAGGGCGAGCGTTAATACCGAGATGATTTTCATAGCGCGCCGCTCCTACTCCACGTTGCGTTGTCCGTCTGAGGTGATCGGCCCAGCCCCAGGCTGTAAAAATCCGAAAAGGATAATGTGAAAATACCGTGAAAAGTTCCAGCCCGCCGCGAACGACGTCGCGCTTTTGCTGTGGGCAAATTTGGGCGGTTCACGACGAAGCTCCCGGGGCTTTGAGCTGCGTGCGTTCTGCGGCAGCAGCGGCTTCAGTCGCGCCCCCGGGCGCGGATACGCGGTTGAGCGACAAGCGTTGGACACCGCCGGTGGTCGCAGCTTTCTTCGAAGTGATGGTCCGCGTGTTGACGCCCATCCAGGCGATTTCCGAGGAAAGGCGTCCATATTCGATTTTTGGACAGCGGTTCATCACCACTTTCATTTCTTGGGCTTCCGCAAGCGCGGCCGCTTCATCATTTCGCACGCCGAGCTGCATCCAGACTACCTGCGGCCGCGGATTTAGCGCGAGCGCTTCCTCAACGACGGCAAGCGCGTAACGCGAAGCGCGGAAAATATCGACCATGTCGATCGGCTCAGGTACGTCGGCAAGCCGTTCATAAAACCGGCGGCCGAGCATGCTCTGCCCAGCATGACCCGGGTTGACCGGGATCATATTGTAGCCGCGCTCGAGCAAATATTTAAAAGCAAAATAGCTCGGGCGGTTCTGTTTCTCCGAGGCGCCGACCATAGCAATCGACTTGACGGTATTGAGGATGCCGCGGATGTAGGAATCGGGGTAGGAGTCGTGATTTCATCGGGGCTGAAGTTCAGCGGTCTTCCCATTTTGGCTTGCGCTTCTCGATGAAGGCGCCGATGCCTTCACTGGCGTCGCGCGTGAGCATATTTTCCACCATCACCTCGGCCGTGTAGTCGTAAGCGTCCGCTAACGGCATTTCGAGCTGGCGGTAGAACGCCTCCTTGCCAAGTCTGACAGCACTTGCGGACTTTTCTGTGATCTTTTTCGCAAGCTTGAGCGCCTCGTCACGTTCGGTGCCCGGCGCCACGACGCGGTTGACCAGGCCGATGCGCTCGGCGTGCTCAGCCGAGATCATGTCGCCGGTCACCAGCATTTCCATTGCCGGCTTGTGCGCAACGTTGCGGGAAAGCGCAACCATCGGCGTCGAGCAGAACAGGCCGACATTGATGCCGGAAGTGGCGAACTTGGCGGTGCGAGCGGCGATAGCGAGGTCGCAGGTGGCCACCAGCTGGCAGCCCGCGGCGGTGGCGGTCGCTTGAACGGCGGCAATGACTGGCTGTGGCAGCCTGACGATCTGCTGCATCATCGTACTGCACATGGTCATGATGTGCTTGAAATAGGCGCGCCCGCCGTCCTCGTTGGTGCGGTGCTGATAAAGCTCTTTGAGATCGTGGCCCGCGGAGAAGGCGGGCCCGTTCGCCGCGAGCACGACGACGCGGACGGACTCGTCGTGAGCGATAGCGGTCAGCGCATCGCTAAGCGCCTCGAGCATGGCTTCGGACAAGCTGTTGAGCGCATGCGGCCGGTTCAGAGTGAGGATGGCGACGCTCGCGACATCCTCGCGGAGCAAGATCAGTGAGGAATTGGCGGCATTAGCGGCGGCGGAGTGGGCATTCATGATGCTAGTCCTTCAAATCCCGTTGGCCGTGCCGATTGGCAAGTCACAGATCACATTGTATCCGATCCGCAAAGCACGGAGCAGGGGCATGCGGGACATGGCGGCGCCGAAACTCTCGGTCAAGGAGCTTGAGCGCCTGCTCAGCGCCGAATTTCCGGAAATGTTCAATCCGCAAAGCGGTTACGTCATCGAGAAGGTCTGGCACGGCGGTTGTCGCATTCGGAAACACTTTGACGCTCAATCGCTGCGGCCCGGCGGTACGATTGCAGGCACAACGATGATGACCCTGGCTGATTTCGCGATCTACATCGCGATCCTGGCGACGATCGGGTGGGTGCCGCTGACCGTAACCACCAATTTGAACATCAATTTTCTTAAAAAGCCGGCAGCGCGGGATCTTCTCGGTGAAGCGCGATTACTGAAGCTGGGCAAGCGGCTCGCAGTCGGCGATATCGCCATCCGCTCCGAGGGAGAGGACGATCTCGTTGCCCACGCGACGTCGACGTATTCGATACCGGCTCAGAGGTGATATAATACCTCTAAGTCAAATGGTTGAGATATTAGCGAAATAGCCGCGCGACGATATTGACCGGCACAAGTCGTGCGGCTAAATACGCCCGCACAAAGGCTAGCGCCAGCGGCGCCTTCCAGTATGGATTCGGCTATGAAAACGTATTCGGCCAAACCCGCCGAGGTTGAGAGGAAGTGGGTGATGATCGATGCTGACGGCCTCGTGGTCGGCCGGCTCGCCTCGATCGTGGCTATGCGCCTTCGCGGCAAGCACAAGCCAACCTTCACTCCTCACGTCGACTGCGGCGACAACGTCATTATCATCAACGCCGCCAAGGTGGTGTTGACCGGGCGCAAGGTCGAACAAAAGGTCTATTACAAGCACACGGGCTATATCGGCGGTATCAAGGAGCGCTCCGCCAAAGCGATCCTCGCCGGACGCTTTCCTGAGCGCATCGTCGAGAAAGCCGTAGAACGCATGTTGCCACGTGGGCCGCTGGGCCGCCGTCAACTCGGCAATTTGCGGGTTTATCCGCATGCCGAACATCCGCACGCGGCACAACAGCCCGAACAGATCGACATCGCTGCCATGAACCGCAAGAACAAGAGGATCGCGTAATGGCCGACACGATACAGACGCTCGAGGAACTCTCGACGCTGAAGCCGGCAGCGGCGCCGCAGCCGCCCAAATACGTACAAAAGTTGGATAAGCAAGGACGTGCCTACGCCACCGGCAAGCGCAAGGACGCGGTGGCGCGGGTGTGGATCAAGATGGGCGGCGGCAAGATCGTCATCAACGATCGGCCGGTGGAGACTTACTTTGCACGTCCGGTGCTGCGCATGCTGATCCAGCAACCGCTCGTTGCGGCCAACCGCCAGGGCCAATACGACGTGGTGTGCACGGTTTCCGGCGGCGGGTTGTCGGGTCAAGCGGGAGCCGTGCGCCACGGGCTGTCGAAGGCTTTGATGCGCCACGAGCCGGACCTGCGCCCGGTGCTCAAGCGAGGCGGCTTCCTGACGCGCGATCCGCGTGTCGTCGAGCGCAAAAAGTACGGTCGGGCCAAAGCGCGCCGCAGCTTCCAGTTCTCCAAGCGCTAAGGTTGTAGCGATCACTCGCGAACCGATAAACGGGAGCGGAATACGCGAGCAGCCGGCGTTTTTTGACCGTTATCGGCGCGGCCATGTGCGCGTGATGCGTTGAGACTTCTAAAGACCGCGCCGGAATTTTTCTGTTTTTTTGCAATTTCTTTCTTCGAAAAGGCGCTTCATTCGTCTCACCCTTGGCAAAGGCTCCAAAGCAAACGTTCTGTCCGGCGCGCTGATCGGTGGTACGCAATGGACGTATTGACCGGATTGGAGTGCCGCTCCCATGTTGACGGATTTGGCCCCCGCATCGGTGTCGCTTGATGTCGGCACTCTATTTTTAATCGCCATTTGCGTCGCATCGCTGCTTGGCCTTTTTCTGATGTCCGCCTGGATGCAAGAGCGCACTCGCGCGCTCGCCTGGTGGGGCTTGGCATACTTGATTGGCGGCGCGTCCGGCGCATTATGGCGCTTTGGGCATCTTGTCCCGCCGGCTGTGCCGGCGAATCTCGCTACAATTCTACTGTTTGTCGCCGTGGGTATGATTTGGAGCGGAGCGCGGCAGTTCCATGGCCGGCCCGTTCACTGGATCGCTATGCTGTTCGGCGCTGCGTTTTGGCTGATCGCATGCTTTGTCCCGGCTTTCGCTGTGTCGGCGGCGTCGCGCATTGTTGTGTGCTCGATCATCGTGGCCACATATACATTCCTCACCGCCGCGGAGCTGCGGCGCGAACGGCGGCGATCGCTCATCCGGCGCTGGCCCGCGATTTTCGTTCCGACGCTGCACGGCGCTATCTTCCTATTCCCGGTGGTGCTCGCGACAATTTCGCCCGACGACGGCGTCCATAGTCTCGCCCGCGGGTGGATTGCGGTGTTTGCAACCGAGATTCTGCTCTACGTGGTCGGCACTGCATTTATCGTGCTGATCCTGGCGAAGGATCGCACCGTTCACCTTTACAAGACCGCGGCGACAACCGATCCGCTCACCGGTCTTCTCAATCGTCGCGGATTCTTCGAGGCCACGGCTATCGTCATGGGACGTAGCCGCAAGAGCATGGCGCCGGTCAGCGTGCTCGCTTTCGACCTCGATCATTTCAAATCGATCAACGATCGCTATGGGCACGCCGTTGGCGATGCAGTTTTGCAATTGTTCGCGCGCGTGGTGCGCGAAACGATGCGCGCCGATGACGTCATTGGCCGTCTCGGCGGCGAGGAGTTTGTTGCTGTTCTGCCGGGCGCGCTGAAGGATGCGGCCGCTGCCGGCGAGCGCGTGCGTTCGGCTCTTGCCGCGGCAAGCATCGTACGCAACGGACAGCACATCGCCGCAACGGTTAGTATCGGCGTTGCGTCGGGTTTGCCGTCGGCCGCGGTCGACGCGCTGATCACCCGCGCTGACGAGGCGCTCTACCGGGCCAAAACCGGAGGACGCAACCGTGTCGAGAAGGCCGATGAAATCACCGACGCGCCGGCGGAAACCCGTGCGAGGCACAGCGATGTACATTCGGTCGGAAGCGCAAAAGAAAAGAGCGCCGCCATGGACGACGCCCTGGAAAGTTGCATTGCCTAGGAGGATGGTTACACGCCACGCTTACGCGGACAGACTTTGATTTGCTTGGGCGTCATGCTCTACGCTGAATAGTACATTTCAAATTCGACCGGATGCGGCGTGTGCTCAAAGCGGATGACTTCGCTCATCTTGAGATCGATGTAGGCCTCAATGAAGTCGTCGTCGAACACGCCGCCGGCCTTCAGGAAGCCGCGGTCTTTGTGGAGTTCTTCCAGCGCCTGGCGCAGCGAGCCGCAGACAGTCGGAATCTTCTTCAGCTCCTTCGGTGGCAGATCGTAAAGATCCTTGTCGATCGCCTCACCCGGATCCAGCTTGTTCTTGATGCCGTCGAGACCGGCCATCAGCATCGCCGCAAATCCCAGATAGGGATTGGCGAGCGGATCGGGGAAACGCACTTCTACCCGCTTGGCTTTCGGGTTTGTCGTATAGGGAATGCGGCAAGATGCGGAGCGGTTGCGTGCTGAGTAGGCGAGCAGCACTGGCGCCTCGAAGCCTGGCACCAGCCGCTTATAGGAGTTCGTCGTCGGATTGGTGAAGGCATTGATCGCCTTGGCATGCTTGATGATGCCGGCGATGTATTGCAGGCACGTATCGGAAAGGTCGGCATACTTGTTGCCGGCGAAAACCGGCTTGCCGCCCTTCCAGATCGACTGGTGGCAGTGCATGCCCGAACCGTTGTCGCCATAGATCGGCTTCGGCATGAAGCACGCGGTTTTACCGTAGACCTGTGCCACCTGCTGAA
This sequence comes from uncultured Alphaproteobacteria bacterium, assembly GCA_963831165.1. Taxonomy (GTDB): domain Bacteria; phylum Pseudomonadota; class Alphaproteobacteria; order Rhizobiales; family Xanthobacteraceae; genus BOG-931. The sequence continues at coordinate 1,499,118 of CAWHPC010000017.1, read as the reverse complement.
TGCAATATTTGTAGATCTGCAAATGGTCCGCCATTTGGACCATTGGCGAAAACTTCAAGCCGAGTTCGTGTTGGGCAGAGGCCACTTCGTGGTGGTGCTTCTCCACCTTCGCACCCATACGGGCCATGGCGGCAAGCATTTCGGAGCGCATATCCTGCGCTGAGTCCTGCGGTGGAACCGGGAAATATCCTTTCTTGACCGGGATGCGATGACCGAGATTGCCGCCTTCATATTCGGTGTCGGAATTGGACGGGAATTCGACGGAATTGAGCTTGAACCCGGTGTTGTAAGGGTCGGCCTTGTACTTGACGTCGTCGAAGACGAAGAACTCGGCCTCAGGCCCGAAGTAGATCGTATCGCCGACGCCCAGCGATTTGACCATTCCCTCGGCTTTCTTGGCGATGCCGCGCGGGTCGCGCGAATAGGGCTCGCCGGTCGTCGGCTCCAGCACGTCGCACACCAATACTAGCGTCGTCTCAGCGAAAAACGGATCGATGCACGCCGATGACGGGTCCGGCATCAGGCACATGTCGGACTCGTGGATCGCCTTCCACCCGGCGATTGATGAGCCGTCGAACATCTGACCCTCGGCGAAAGTGTCTTCCTCGATCAGAGAAACGTCAAAGGTGACGTGCTGCCACTTGCCGCGCGGATCGGTAAAACGGAAATCGACGTATTTCACGTCGTTGTCCTTGATCGTCTTCATGACATTCTTCGGCGTCGTCATGGCAGGCGTACCCTTTCGTGATGGATGTGAATGGCTTGCGCGCAGGTCGAGTTCCGCTGGCGGTTGCCCGGCCAGGCTCAAACAGTCAACCGCGACAGTCAGATGGCGTCAATTCCGGATTCCCCCGTCCTGATCCGGATGGCTTCTTCAATCGTCGACACGAAGATTTTTCCATCGCCGATCCGCCCGGTTTGGGCGGCACGACGGATCGCGTCGATAGCCTTTTCGACCATGTCGTCGCCAAGCACAATCTCGATCTTCACCTTGGGCAGGAAATCGACCACATACTCGGCACCCCGATAGAGCTCAGTGTGGCCCTTTTGGCGACCGAAGCCCTTAGCTTCGGTCACCGTTATTCCCTGTAGACCGACTTCCTGCAGCGCCTCCTTCACTTCATCGAGTTTGAACGGCTTGATGATGGCCTCGATTTTCTTCATCGCGTTTCATCTCCCGACTCCGTAGTGGGGGCACGACCACTGTTGGAGCCGACGCTAGGTTAGCAGGTCCCGTGCCAAGGGCTGAACCCGTCGAAAACCCAGCCAGATCAAAATGCTATAGGGTCATCGGCACCCACCTGCGAGAGATTATCAATTGGCGCCGCTGCTAAAGTGGGCACATTGCCTATTGTCACGTCAATGGCCCAGTGCATCTCGCTCCAACGCGTTCACAGGTGTTCGGCTTTCGCCGCAATCGTTATCTTTGACGCATCATGATCGAGCTTCTGACCAACACCGAGATGGCGCGGGCCGACAGGTTGGCCATCGCCGGCGGCGTGGCCGGAATTGAGCTTATGGAGCGAGCGGGCGCTGCGGTCGCGGCCGCGGTGGCCGCGCGTTACGCGGTCGGTAGTCGGGTCGTCGTCTTAGCCGGGCCGGGAAACAACGGCGGCGATGGCTTTGTTGCGGCTCGCTTACTCGCACAGCGCGGCTTCCGAGTTCGGCTGATGCTTGCTGGCGAGACCGCACGCATCAAGGGTGATGCCGCAATCGCTGCGAAAAAATGGACGGGCCCGATTGAACCCGCAAACGTCGGGGGGTTTAGCAGCGCGAGCGTCATTATCGACGCGCTTTTCGGCGCCGGGCTCGACCGGCCGGTCGAGGAGCCGGCGCGTTCTGTCATTGAAGGCATGAACGCCGAGCAGGCGCCGATCATCGCTGTCGACCTCCCAAGCGGGATCAATGGCACAACCGGAGCGGTGATGGGTTGTGCCGTGAAAGCTGCCCACACGGTAACTTTTTTCCGCAAGAAGCCCGGGCATCTCCTTCTGCCAGGCCGGTTATATTGCGGGTCGATAGCCGTCGCCGATATCGGCATCCCCGATACGGTGCTCGGTCAAATCGCGGCGAAGACGTTCGAAAACACCTCCGTGCTGTGGCATCGGCATTTCCCTCAGCCGCGCGAGGCTGGGCACAAATACGACCGCGGGCACGTGGTCATCGCTTCCGGGCCCGTCTGGTCGACTGGGGCCGCCCGTCTTGCGGCGCGCGGCGCGTTGCGCGCAGGCAGTGGCTTGGTGACGATCGCGAGCCCGCGCGAGGCGTTGGCGGTCAATGCGGCCGCGAACCTTGCCGTCATGGTGCGGCCGGTTGATGGACCCGGCGAACTGGCCAAGTTTCTTGCCGACCGCCGTTTGAATGCGTTCGCGATCGGTCCCGGAGTGGGTGTCGGAGAGGCTACCTGCGACATGGTGCTTACGGCACTTTCCGGCGAGCGGGCCGTAGTGCTTGATGCTGACGCCATCACGAGCTTTGCCAACCGCCCCCAGCTTCTCGCCGAAGCGCTTCGGCGGCGTCGAAGTCACGCTACAATCTTGACGCCCCATGAAGGGGAGTTTTCTCGTTATTTCTGTGCTTTAGACGAAAAAACTAAGATTGGGTCGAAGCTCGACAAAGCGCGCTTGGCCGCTGAGCTGACCGGCGCGGTCATTGTCTTCAAGGGAGCCGACACGGTGGTGGCATCAGCCGATGGCCGGGCTGCCATTGCCGCCAACGCGCCCCCATATCTCGCGACCGCGGGCGCTGGCGACGTGCTTACGGGCATGGCGGCCGCGCTCTTGGCCCAAGGCATGCCGGCTTTTGAAGCCGCTTCGGCTGCCGTTTGGTTGCATGGCGAAGCAGCCAGCGTTTTTGGTCCCGGACTGATTTCCGAGGACTTGCCGGAAATGCTGCCACGCGTTTATCGCCGACTGCTTCTATAGCCGTCCAAGTTGAACGCCACGGCGCCGTGGCTATTTTTATAGTGCCTGGCTGATCCTGCGTGATATAAGCCGCGCCGGCGGACCGCCCTCCTGTCGCGGGCGTGGCGGAATTGGTAGACGCGCGGGATTTAGGTTCCCGTGACGAAAGTCGTGGGGGTTCGAGCCCCTCCGCCCGCACCAGCAGGGCGGTTGTTTTTTTCATAAGTGGCCAGGATGCAATCGGCCTCGGGCCGCAAAGAGTAGTAATGCCGATGCAAGTCACTGAAACTTCCGCCGCGGGCCTCAAGCGCGAATATCGCGTGGTCGTTCCGGCCAGCGATCTTGAAGCGCGAGTCAATGAACGGCTCGACGATCTCAAGGGTCGCGTGCAACTCCGGGGCTTCCGGCCGGGAAAAGTCCCGGTCGCCCATCTCAAGCGCCTCTACGGCAAGTCAGCCATGGCCGAGGTGATCGAAGCAGCGGTCAATGAAGCCAACAGCAAGATCATCAACGACAACAAATTTAAGCTCGCAATCGAGCCTAAAGTCGTTCTGCCGTCGGACAAGGAAGCGGTCGAGGAAGTGATCGAAGGCAAGTCCGACCTTGCCTACACGGTCGAAATGGAGATCGTCCCGTCGATCACGCTCGCCGATTTCAAGACGCTGAAGCTGACGCGGCTTACCGCTGAAGTTACCGACGCCGAAATCGAGCACACCCTGCAAACAATCGCCGATCAGAATCGGCCGTTCGTTGCGAAGAGCGAGGGTGCGCAAAACGGCGATCGCCTGACGATTTCGTTCCAGGGATCTATCGACGGTACGCCGTTTGAAGGCGGCACCGGCGAGGACGTCCCGTTACTGATGGGCGCTGGCCAATTCATTCCCGGCTTCGAGGACCATCTCGCGGGCCTAAAAGCCGGCGAAAGCAAAACCTTCGATGTCAAGTTCCCGGACGATTATCGGGCGACTGCCGTAGCCGGCAAAGACGCGACCTTCGCGGTCACCGTAAAGGCCGTGGAGGCGCCGGGCGAAGTCAAGATCGACGACGACTTCGCCAAGACTTTGGGACTGGAGTCGTTGGCGAAGTTCCGCGATGCCGTAAAGGATCGCCTCGCGCGCGAACATGCCGGCGCGGCGCGCCAGAAGCTCAAGCGCGCTTTGCTCGATCAGCTCGACGAAGTTCATAAGTTTGAGCCGCCTCCGAGCTTGGTCGAGCAGGAGTTCAACAGCGTCTGGGCGCAGATCGAGAAGGACCTCAAGGACCAGGGCAAAACCTTCGCCGACGAGGGAACGACTGAGGAAAAGGCTCGCGAGGAATACCGTGGTATCGCCGAGCGGCGCGTGCGGCTCGGCTTGGTGATCGCGGAAATCGGCGAGCGGAACAATATCAAGGTCAGCGACGAGCAATTGCGGGGCGCGTTGATGGAGCAAGTGCGGCAATTTCCCGGTCAGGAGCGGCAGATCTGGGACTATTACCAGAAGAATCCCAGCGCACTTGCGGCCATGCGCGCGCCGCTGTTCGAGGACAAGGTCGTCGACTTCCTGGTCGAACTGGCTGAAGTCAGTGACAAGCCGGTTTCGCGGGAGGAATTGTTCAAGGAAGACGAGGAGTAGGGGGCCCACGCGGTCTTTGGCCGCTCGCCGGTCTTGTCGTCGGAACTTCTGCACATATCTGCCACAGTCGCATAGTCGATTGGGCGGCAGGTTCGGTGCGTTTCGACAAACCGTCCCGACTCAAGACACACTATGCTGGTACGTTAAGCCTCAGCCGGACAGGTGACCCCGATGCGCGACCCGAAGGACACTTACATGCAAAACCTCGTCCCCATGGTGGTCGAGCAGACCAACCGCGGGGAGCGAGCTTACGACATTTTTTCCCGGCTCTTGAAGGAGCGCATCATCTTCATCACCGGGGCGATCGAGGATGGCGTGGCCTCGCTGGTCGTGGCGCAGTTGCTGTTCCTCGAGGCGGAAAACCCGAAAAAAGAAGTCTCGATGTACATTAATTCGCCCGGCGGCATCGTGACGTCGGGCCTGGCGATCTACGACACCATGCAGTTCATCCGTCCGCCAGTCTCGACGCTGTGCACAGGGCAGGCGGCCTCGATGGGGTCGTTGCTGCTTGCTGCCGGAGCCAAAGATTTGCGCTTTGCGCTCCCCAACGCGCGCATCATGGTGCATCAGCCGTCCGGCGGGTTCCAAGGCCAGGCCACCGACATCATGCTTCACGCCCAGGAGATCCTGAATCTGAAGCGGCGATTGAACGAAATCTACGTCAAGCACACCGGGCAGCCGCTGAAAAAGATCGAAGATGCGCTGGAACGCGACATGTTCTTGACCGCTGAAATGGCCAAGGATTTCGGCCTTATCGACAAGGTGCTCGAGAAGCGGCCCGAAGAGCCGGGCCTCAAGCTCGACCAACCAGTGCTATCCAAGGTTTGACGCACATCGATCTGCCGAATCGGCGCCCAAGACACGGTTCTGGACGGCGTCAAGCCGATTTTCGCCAGTGTGGTCCGGAAAGCACACTGGTCCAAACTCGCGTTATCGTTAATGGATTCTTGATTGGCACGCCATTAGCATGCAGTCTTGTACTGGGTGACCAAGTGTTGTCACGGTGGCGTCCTGTGCGGGCGCAGAACGCGAAAGGTGCTACGGTTTTTTAGCGGGGCGCTTAGTAATCTTTCGGGGGCTATTATAGGCTCCCCTCGCAGGGAATACGGAGAAGGGAATGAGCAAAGTTGGCAGCGGCGATTCCAAGAACACGCTCTACTGCTCGTTCTGCGGCAAGAGCCAGCACGAAGTGCGCAAGCTCATCGCCGGGCCGACGGTTTTTATCTGCGACGAGTGCGTCGAGCTGTGCATGGACATCATCCGCGAGGAAAACAAATCCTCGCTGGTGAAATCGCGCGACGGTATTCCGACGCCGCGGGAAATCCGCAAGGTTCTCGATGACTACGTGATTGGTCAGGATCACGCCAAGAAGGTGCTCTCGGTCGCGGTCCACAATCACTACAAGCGGCTCAACCACCAGAGTAAGCACAACGACGTCGAGCTGGCGAAATCGAACATTCTGCTGATCGGCCCGACTGGCTCCGGCAAGACTCTGCTGGCGCAGACGCTGGCGCGCATCCTCGATGTGCCTTTCACCATGGCGGATGCGACCACGCTCACGGAAGCGGGCTATGTCGGCGAGGATGTCGAAAACATCATTTTGAAGCTCTTGCAGTCGGCCGACTACAACGTCGAGCGCGCGCAACGTGGCATCGTCTATATCGACGAAATCGACAAAATTTCGCGGAAGTCCGACAATCCGTCGATCACGCGTGACGTGTCGGGTGAGGGCGTGCAGCAGGCGCTGCTCAAGATCATGGAAGGCACGATCGCGAGCGTGCCACCGCAGGGCGGCCGCAAACATCCGCAACAGGAATTTCTCCAAGTCGACACGACGAACATCCTGTTCGTCTGCGGTGGCGCTTTCTCCGGTTTGGAAAAAATCATCTCCTCGCGCGGCCGTTCCACTTCGATCGGTTTCGGCGCCAAAGTCATGGCGCCGGAGGACCGCAAGCAGGGCGAGATTTTCCGCGACGTCGAGCCGGAAGATTTGTTGAAGTACGGCCTCATTCCGGAGTTCGTTGGCCGGCTTCCGGTGGTGGCGACATTGGAGGATCTCGACGAGCCGTCGCTCAAGCGCATCCTCGTTGAGCCGAAAAATGCCTTGGTAAAACAATACCAGCGCATGTTCGAGATGGAGACGGTAGACCTCACCCTTGCCGACGAGGCTCTTTCGGCGATTGCGCGTAAAGCCATCGACCGCAAGACCGGCGCGCGTGGTCTACGCTCGATCATGGAGAGCATTTTGCTCGACACCATGTTCGACTTGCCCAGCCTCGAAGGGGTCGAGGAAGTGGTGATCTCGCGCGAGGTCGTGGAAGGTGCGGCCCGGCCACTCTACATTTATGCCGACCGATCCGATCGCGCTGCCGAGACCGGCGGGGCGAGTGCCTGAGTGGGGCCGCGCTTTGGCCTTGTCGATTCGGCACGCGGCAAATCGCTGCAGCTGCGTGACACGGTTTTTTGCTCGAAAAATCGGGCTTTCTTGACACGCCCGTGCGGCGACGCCACCTATAATGAGCGCGCGGAAATCCATACGGAGAAACGCGTAGTCGGCAGTCTGTCGTGACAGCGCACCCTGCGGGTCGTGGTAGACGTGCACAACAATAAGGACATGGGGCCATGACAAGTGCCGCCAAGCCAAAGCCACCGCTGACCGCCGGCGAAAGCCGGGCCTATCCGGTGCTACCTCTGCGGGACATCGTTGTTTTCCCGCACATGATCGTTCCGCTCTTTGTCGGCCGCGAGAAATCGATCAAGGCGCTCGAAGAGGTGATGCGCTCGGACACCTTCATTCTGCTGGCGACGCAGAAGAATGCTTCCGACGACGATCCGGCGACGGACGCCATCTACAGTGTCGGTACACTTGCGAGCGTTCTGCAACTGCTCAAGCTGCCGGACGGCACCGTCAAAGTGCTCGTCGAAGGCGCCGCTCGCGCGCAGGTCAAGCAATACACCGATCGTGAGGATTACTTCGAGGCTGACGCGGTTGTGATCGCGGATACAGCCGGCGATCAGGTCGAGGCCGAGGCGCTGGCCCGCTCGGTGGTCAACGAGTTCGAAGGCTATGTGAAGCTCAACAAAAAGGTGTCGCCGGAAGTCGTTGGCGTGGTCCAGCAGATCGACGATTACGCCAAGCTTGCGGATACCGTCGCATCGCACCTTGCAGTCAAGATTCCCGACAAGCAACTGATCCTGGAGACGCCGGTCGTTACCGAGCGGCTAGAGAAAGTGCTCGGCCTGATGGAAAGCGAAATCTCGGTCCTGCAGGTCGAGAAGCGCATCCGTACGCGCGTCAAGCGCCAGATGGAGAAGACTCAGCGCGAGTACTATCTCAACGAGCAGATGAAGGCGATCCAGAAGGAGCTCGGCGACGAAGACGGCAAGGACGAGCTTGCCGAGATCGAAGAGAAGATCAAGCGGACCAAGCTCTCCAAGGAAGCGCGGGAGAAAGCACAGCACGAGCTCAAGAAGCTGCGGCAGATGTCGCCGATGTCGGCCGAAGCGACCGTGGTGCGCAACTATCTCGACTGGCTGCTGTCGATCCCTTGGAACAAGAAGTCCAAGGTGAAGAAGGATCTCGCGCTTGCCGAGCAGATTCTCGAAGCCGATCACTACGGCCTCGAGAAGGTCAAGGAACGCATTGTCGAATACCTCGCGGTGCAACAGCGGGCGAATAAGCTGACCGGACCGATACTGTGTCTGGTCGGGCCTCCCGGTGTGGGCAAAACGTCGCTCGGCAAATCGATCGCCAAGGCGACCGGGCGCGAGTTCGTGCGCGTGTCGCTCGGCGGCGTGCGTGACGAGGCGGAGATACGCGGCCATCGGCGGACTTACATCGGCTCGATGCCGGGCAAGATCATCCAGTCGATGCGCAAGGCGAAGACGTCGAACCCGCTGTTCCTGCTCGACGAGGTCGACAAGATGGGCGCCGATTTCCGCGGCGATCCGTCCTCGGCATTGCTCGAAGTGCTCGATCCGGAACAAAACCACGCATTCAACGATCACTATCTCGAGGTCGACTACGATCTCTCCAATGTCATGTTCATCACTACGGCGAACACGCTCAATATTCCGCCGCCTCTGATGGACCGCATGGAGATCATCCGTATCGCCGGCTACACCGAGGACGAGAAAGTTGAGATCGCGCGCAAGCACTTGATTCCGCATGCGACGGTCAAGCACGGCCTCGAACCGAAGGAATGGTCGATCAACGACGAGGCGTTGCTGACGCTTATCCGCCGCTACACGCGGGAAGCCGGCGTCCGCAATCTCGAACGCGAGCTGTCGACGCTGATCCGCAAGGCGGTGAAGGAACTCACGATCAAGAAGACGGCCTCGGTCCAAGTTACCGCCGAAAGCCTCGGCGATTATCTCGGCGTGCCGAAGTACCGTTACGGCGAAGTCGAGGACGAGGACCAAATCGGTGTGGTCACCGGGCTTGCCTGGACCGATGTCGGCGGCGAGCTTCTGACCATCGAGGCGGCCATGATGCCCGGCAAAGGCAAAATGACCGTCACCGGCAACCTGCGCGACGTGATGAAGGAGTTGATCTCGGCGGCGGCATCGTACGTGCGCATGCGTTCGACCGCGTTCGGCATCGAGCCGCCATCGTTCGACAAGCGTGATATCCACGTGCACGTGCCAGAGGGCGCCACCCCAAAGGACGGGCCGTCCGCCGGCGTCGCCATGGTGACGGCGATCGTTTCGGTCATGACCGGAATCCCGGTGCATCGCGATGTCGCTATGACCGGCGAGATTACCTTGCGCGGCCGTGTACTGCCGATCGGCGGCCTTAAGGAGAAACTGCTTGCCGCGCATCGCGGTGGCATCAAGACCGTGGTTATTCCAGAAGAGAACGCCAAAGATCTGGTCGAAATCAACGACAGCATCAAGAGCGGCCTCGATATCATTCCGGTCTCGCGCATGGACGAGGTGCTCGCTCGCGCGTTGGTGCGCAGCCCCGAGCCGATCGTATGGGAGGAAGCCACGGCGAAGCCTGTGGATGTTCCTGAAGCCATCGTCGAGGAAGACGCGTCCGGTTTGACCGCGCACTAGCGCTGGATTGACCGGCGCTAAATGTGGCTAAGGCAAAGTTGTGAGACGGCGCCTGTTTTAGGCGCCGTTTTTTTTGCGCAGCGGACAATTGTGGCAGCGCGCGTGTTCGGGAGGACACAGCGCTGCGAAATTCCACCGGTCCGATTGGCGCGCTGTGCTGCTGTGACTACAATTCAACTGGGGTCGAACTGCAAAATCGCGCGGGGTGTCCTGATGAAAATCCTCTATCCAATAATCGGCTGCATCACTCTTGCCCTTGCGACGAGCGCTAACGCGGCGACTTCGCTCTCAGACGATTTTTGGCTGCTTGGAAACTTTACCCAGAATGTTCCCTGCAAAGGCGATGGCTCCGATCCTGCCGAGGCCAAAGTGCAGATATCGGCTCAGCAGATCGAATCCAAGATTGGGATCTGCACGTTCTTGGACACCAAAGAAGATACCAAAAGCATCAAGCTGCACGTCGAGTGCCAATTTCCCGCCGGGCCGCTGATGGGCGAAATCACCTTCACCCAGAAGGCCAACAACACCATCGATTTCGTCGATCGCGACAAGACCTATACCGCAACCCTCTATCGTTGCCCGAAGTGAGTGGCTCTTGAATTGACCTCTACCCGCAGGCGGATCGGTGCTAGGATCGATTCGTCGCATTCGGGGGGTCCCGCCATGCTTCGATATGTCATTGCTGCGGCAGCGCTCACATTTATGCTGCCAAGTTCGCAGTCATTCGCGATAACCTCAAAAGCAAAAATGGAAACTTGCAAGTTCGGCGCCGACGACCAGAAGCTTCAAGGCGCCGCCCGCAACAAGTTCATGAAGAAATGCATGGCTAACAAGGACGATCCCCGTGGCCCTGCCGTCGGCGGGCCTCCGCCAGCGGCCGCGAGCATGCCGCCGCCGCAACATTGACTGACGGCAGACCGGTGTTCTGTGCGGTCAGCATGGTGCAATCTCATCACGCTTTGGCCTCGGCCCGCCGGTGCTCCGACGACGAATACTGACCGTGTGATACAGGAAACCTCCAAATGAGAATGCTCGCTTACATACTCGCTATCATCTGCGTGATTGCCGCTGTGATGTATTTCGTGATACCAGCCGGCCAGTTGCCGGCGTTTATGCCAGGTTACGAAGTTGGCTCCGTGCATGTTCACGTCAAACATGCGGTCATTGCGTTGGTCGCCGCGGTCGTTCTGTTTTTGATCGGCTGGTTTGTCGGCCGCCGATAAAACGACTAGCCGCAAGCCGTTACCCCTCAGCACGGACTTTGCGCTGCACGCGCTCATCGAAGCGCGCGACGCTGACTACGACGCGCTGGTGGGAACCGCCGCCGATCAATTCGATCTCGTCGCGAGCCTCCGCGCGAAAGGTGATGGTGCGGCCTTCGACGCGCAAAACCACGGCAGTGGCGGTGACACGCAAGCCCACCGGTGTTGCCGCAACATGACCAACGTCAAGGTGGATGCCGAGGCTCTGATGGCCGGCGGGAAGAAGGTGCTCGACGGCGTTGAGCGCCGCCGCCTCGATGACGTTGATCATGACCGGCGTTGCCAAGACCGCAATGCGTCCGGACCCGACAAAAGGCGCCGTATGCTCGGGTCCGACCAGGAGATGTGCGGTTCCGCTGAGACCGGCGGTGATGCGGGTAAGATCGACCATGCTTATCCCGACGATTGTCCGACGGCTTGCTTGACCAATCCTGCTGCTAATGTCCAGCTTGCGGCCCGGAGCGCGGCGCGGTCCAATGTGCCGCGATGAACCTGCCGCCGCTGCGCACGTTGTTCTTTGAAGACCTCTCGGTCGGCATGACCGAGCGGTTTGCCAAGACCGTTGCCTCTTCCGACGTGGTCGGGTTCGCGCAATTGACCGGCGACCGCAATCCGATCCACCTGTCGGAACACTTCGCCGCCAAGACCTCGTTCCGCACCCGTATTGCCCACGGGCTTTACACGGCGAGCCTCATTTCCGCGGTTCTCGGCACGCGGCTTCCGGGTCCCGGCGCCGTTTATATTTCGCAGACGCTGAACTTCCGTGCCCCGGTCAAGATCGGCGATACGGTCCGGGTCACGGTGACGGTTGCCGAGCTTATTCCGGAAAAATCACGGGCGCGTCTTTCGTGTCTTTGCGAGGTTGACGGCGAGGTGGTGTTGGACGGCGAGGCGCTAGTCAAAGTACCGAGCGAGAAAGCCAAGAGCAAAAGGCCGGTAATGCGGCTATGAAGTCGAAATATGAGCCGAAAAGAGAGGCCGTGATGTTTGAACGGGATGAGGTGCTACGGGCCCTGCATAATCGCCTGACCGCAGTCGGGATAAATCCGCTCGATCCCAAGGTGCAGTCGATCTGCGATGTCGTGAACGCGTTCTATGCCGAAAAGACGCGGGAGGTGCTGCAAAAAATGCAGGAAGTGCTGAGCAAGATCGAGACGTAGGTCCAAGTTTGTGGTCCAAGTTTGTAGCGTGCGATTGTTACCGCACACCGCCGGCATTGACGATCGGACCGGTGTAACCTTCGAAGCGTCTGCGTAGCTCCGCCGCCTGCGCCTGATCGGTCAGAAACGCGCGATAATCGTTGGCGACGTTATAGGACAAAATCGGCTTGAATCCGGTCGGTGGCGGCACGTCGCCGCGCGGCGACCAGGTGCCGAGTTTGGCTTGCTGCTCCGGTGCAAGAAGCCACGAGAAGAACAGCTTGGCAGCGTTCGGATGCGGTGCATCCTTGAAGATGGCCGCGGTCAGTGGCCAGATCGGCAGTGCATCGATCGCCGGAAAATGTGACTCTACCGGCAGGCTTTGCCGTTTCAATTCGTTGGTGAGGTCGTAGATCGAGTTGAATGTCACCCAGTTCGCACCGGCTGCTATGCTGCGCTGCTCACCGAGATGTCCCTGGATGAAATTCGGTTTCGCCGACATGTACTGGTCCGTGTAACCCCAGCCGTATTTCTGCACGATGTAATGAAAGACCCAGAGGGTGACGTCATCGTCCGCAGGGTAGGGCGTCACCACTTTCCCGCGGAATTGCGGTTTGAGAAAATCAAGTGCCGAGTTTGGCACATCGGCCGCGGCGATCTTTTCGGTGTTGTACATGTAAGGGACGACGTTCACCATTGTCGCCCAAAATGCGCCGTCGGAATCCTTGAAGCTTGCGTCCATCGCGTCGAAGCCGGCTGGCTCAAATATCAACAGGCGGCCTTCGGACTTCCAGCGCACGAAATCGACAATGGTTTGCAAGATCGCCGCATCAACTTCCAGCTTGCCGGCGGCAATTTGCTGATCGATCTTTTTGTCGAGCACGTTTGAGAATCCGCCGACGATGGAAATTTTTATCCCCGGATAGAGCTCCCCGAAGGCCTTGGCGCGGGCTTCCCACGGCGCCGTGGGGCCGCCGGCGTAGAACATGAATTGCCCCTCGCTTTTCGCCTTGACGTAAAGCTCGTCGAGCGATTGACCGTGGACCAGCGAAACGCCGGCGCTCGTGCCGGCGATTAAGGCGAGAACGGCGGCTAGGCCCAATCCGCGTGCGAGGGCAACGATCATGACGGTCCTCCCGAGAGGTATTGTTCTGACGATTTTCTCCGTCGCGGACGATAAGACAAGCACGTGCGCTATGTGCGGCCGGCATGCGCGTTTGCCGCATAGCGGGTCCGTAGGCTCCGCAAGCTCGGCCTGCTATAATTTTTATTTAAGTGGTCCGGGTCGCGGGCCGAGTAAGAAGGGAGGAGCCTTATGGCGGTCGTAGATTTAAGACTTACGGGCAAGCCGGTTCCGCGCATCTCGCGCGAGGCAATGGAGCGCGGCTACGTCGCCCGCGCAAGCGCTAAGGGTTCGAACTTGGCGTTCCTGGATCAGCGCCTTCCCGCCTACGAACGGGAGATCATCAACATGGTCGGCATGGGCGTCACCGAGAACGCCGAGCTGCGGCCACATGTGAAGGCTGGCGCCGATGGTTTCTCGATCACCTATATCCGGGCGCCGAAAGGGAAAGGCGCGGCGCTACATCGCCATGCGACGGAAGAAGTGTTCCTTCCCATCCATGGCCGCTGGCAGGTGTTCTGGCTGGAAGGCGACCAGGAACGCACGCTTGATCTCGACGAAGGCGATATGTGCAATGTGCCGATCGGCATCTATCGCGGCTTTCGCAATGTCTCCGACAATTCGGACGCGCTTCTCATCGCGGTCGTCGGCGGCCCCGACGCGGGCAAAGTCGACTGGCACCCTTCCGTGGTTACCGAAGCTCGCAAGACTGGGCTCTCGGTCGATGACGATGGCAATCTGATCGTTGCGAAACCGGCGGCGTAATTCGCCATCTCCGCAGCGCGGGACAATCGAACTCGTCCTCACGCACTATCATGCCCGGCCCGCGCCGGGCATCTTCGTTTCAAAGCCAAGCAGGCTTAAAACGTGGGTGGTCAGGTTGCGACGGCCATGGCTATTGTGCTGCGCTTAAAATGAGAATCGCCACCTTTAACGTCAATAACGTCAACAAAAGGCTGGCCAATCTGCTGGCCTGGTTGCGAGCCGCTAAGCCCGATGTGGTTTGCCTCCAGGAACTCAAAGCGACGGATCGCGAATTCCCCAAGGCTGCGGTCGAGAAGGCCGGCTATGGCGCCGTCTGGCGCGGACAAAGATCGGGGAACGGTGTCGCCATTCTAGCCCGCGGCGCTGAGCCGATTGTTACACGCACCGAACTACCCGGTGATGAGAATGACTCACAGGCGCGCTACATCGAAGCTGCCGTCAATGGCGTACTCATTAGCTCGCTCTACGCGCCGAACGGCAACCCGCAGCCGGGACCGAAATTTAAATACAAGCTCTCTTGGATGGATCGGCTCGCGGCACACGCAGCCGAACTCGTTGCCGCCAACGTTCCGGTTATCCTCGCCGGCGATTTCAACGTCGTGCCGACCGATCGCGATATCTATCCGCAAAACTCCTACGCCAAGGACGCGCTGCTGCAACCGGAAACGCGTGTGCGGTTTGCGCATCTGCTCGACCATGGCTGGCGGGACGCCATACGTTCACGCCATCCCGACACGCCGACGTACACGTATTGGAGCTACTTGCGGAACCGCTGGGCGCGCGATGCTGGGTTGCGTATCGACCACCTGCTGTTAAGCAAGGAAGCCGCCATGCGGCTGGTGGCAGCCGGCGTCGATCGCGCGGTACGCGGCGAAGAGAACGCAAGCGACCACGCACCGGCCTGGGTCGACTTGCGCGACGTCGGTTCAGAGTCCCGCCCGCCGGAGCCATTACGAGCGACGCGACGAAAAAATCCAGAGCCGCACTCGCCGACTGAGCTGCTTAGCGCGGCTCGCAAGGAAGAGAAATCTGCTGAGACGAGGTCGAAAGCCATCCGTCGACCGCTGCTTGTCATTGACGGAGACTTGTTTGCGCATCGCGCCTATCACGCATTGCCGAAGAGCATCCGTAGAAAAGGCAACCGGCCCGCCGGCGCTATCCTCGGCTTTGCTAATCTGCTGCTACGGCTCTACCGCGAGGAGAGGCCGCGCGCTGTGCTGGTCGGGTGGGACACTTACGAAGAACCGACCTATCGGCATGTTGCATTCGCTGCCTATCAGAGCGGCCGCGAATTTGATGACGACATCATCGAACAACTCGCCATTATCCCGAAATTTGTGGCGACCTGCGGCTTCGCCAATGCCAAAAAAGCTGGTTACGAGGCCGACGATTTCCTCGCCGCCGCTGTCGCGGCCGAAGAGCGCCGTGGCGGTACTGCGCTGGTCGCCAGCGGTGATCGCGACACCTTTCAATTGGCGTCCGATAGAACCATCATCCTTTATCCAATCCGCGGCGGTGGCGTGGAGCGCATCGGTCCGGCGGAAGTCCGCCAACGCTACGGCGTCGAACCGACACAAGTTCCGGATTTTATTGCCCTGCGCGGCGACCCGTCGGACAAGCTCCCCGGCGCCTCTGGTGTCGGTGCGAACGGTGCGGCGACTTTGCTCCGCCAGTTTGGCAACCTTGACTCAATTTTGGAAGCCGGGCGCTTCGCAAAACAAGCCCAGGAGCTGCGGCTCTATCGATCGATCGCGACCATGAACCGCAAGGCGCCGCTGCCGCGCATTTCCGACCAAAAACCGAAGTGGCAAAAAGCGGCCGCGCTCGCGCGCGGATGGGAACTCAATCAGCTGGCGGGTCGGCTCGAGGAACTAGCGTCATGACGTCGATCTGCACCTCGTTGTAATAGGATCATCCAAGGCGCTCTTGGAGGGAGAAATCTCATGAACGCTGCGCTTCGCCGCCAGACGCTGGCGGATCTGTTGCACCGAACCGCCAAGCGTTTTCCGAACAAGACCGCCATCATCTGTGGCGAAACGACGTGGAGCTACGCAACGTTTGACGCGATGTGCGATCGCCTAGCTGCAGGAATTGCGTCTCGGGGGGTCGTCAAGGGCGCCCGAGTCGCGATCCTTGCCCGCAATTCCCACGCCTTCGCGGCGTTGCGGTTTGCGCTCGCGCGGGTCGGCGCGGTGCTGGTCCCGATCAACTTTATGCTCAAAGCAGAGGAGGCGGCTTTCATCTTGCGGCACGCGGGCGCGGAATTGCTCGCGACCGACTCCGGTCTCGCCGAGGTCGCGCGTGCCGCCGCCGCGTTCGACACCGCCGTGCGCGAATTCATCTGGTTGCCATCGGAGGAGAAGACCGTGCCGGTGTCCGGCATGATCGCCTTCAACGAACTCTTTGCCAACACTGCCGAGCCGCCGCAGGTCGAGTTGTCCGGCAGCGATCTTGCGCAGATCGTCTACACCAGCGGCACTGAATCGTTGCCGAAAGGCGCGACGCTGACCCACGACGCGGTGATCTGGCAGTATGTGAGCTGCGTGGCCGACGCCAGCATTGCCGCCGGCGATCTGGCTTTGCACGCACTGCCGCTTTACCACTGCGCGCAGCTCGACGTGTTCCTCGGTCCCGCGATTTACGTCGGCAGCACCAACGTGATCACCGCGAAACCGACGCCGGAAAATCTGCTGCTGCTGATGGAGCGGCACCGCGTCACCTCGTTCTTCGCGCCTCCGACAGTGTGGATTTCGCTGTTGCGCTCGCCGCTGTTCGACAAGACCGACTTATCGAGCCTGCAAAAGGGCTATTACGGCGCCTCGATCATGCCGGTAGAGGTGATGCGCGAAATGGCCCAGCGCATGCCCAAGGTGCGGCTGTGGAATCTTTACGGGCAAACGGAAATCGCGCCGCTGGCGACGATGCTCGGCCCCGAAGATCAGCTGCGGAAACCGGGCTCCTGCGGCCGGGCGGTGCTGAATGTCGAAACGCGCGTGGTCGACGACCGGATGCGCGATGTGGCGCCGGGCGTGGTCGGCGAAATCGTGCACCGTTCGCCGCACTTGATGCTCGGCTATTTCCACGACGACGAACGGACCAAAGCCGCGTTCGAGGGTGGCTGGTTTCATTCCGGCGATCTCGCCACCATCGATGAAGAGGGCTACATCACGGTCGTCGATCGCAAGAAGGACATGGTCAAGACCGGCGGTGAAAACGTGGCGAGCCGCGAGGTCGAGGAGATGATTTATCAGCTGCCGCAGGTGTCCGAGGTAGCGGTGGTCGGCGTACCGCATCCGCGCTGGGTCGAGGCGGTGGTAGCGGTGATCGTCGTCAAGGCCGGGCAATCGCTTTCGCCGGAAGCGGTCTATGCCCATTGCGCGGAGCATCTCGCGGGGTTCAAGGTGCCGAAGAACATCGTGTTCGCCGATTCGTTGCCAAAGAATCCGAGCGGCAAGCTGCTCAAGCGCGAACTCCGGCAGGCCCACGCGGGCCTGTTTGCACCGGGTTGAGGCCGGCCGCGAGGACGACAACTTGCTGGGCGCCGGTTACGCCAGCAGATCGCGAAATTCCGGATGCTTATCGAGATAGGCGCGGACGAATGAGCAGCGCGGCACGACTTTCAGGCCGCGGGCGCGAACCGCGTCGAGCGCGCCTTCGATCAGCCGTGAAGCGATACCGCGGCCGCGGGCCGCCTCCGGGACTTCCGTGTGCGTGAACGTGATGACGCCACCGGCAAGCTTGTAGTTCGCCACCCCGGTCACGCCGTTGGCGTCCAGCTCGAAACGCGAGAGGGCAGGGTTGTCGTGAACGGCTGCGGCCATGGCAGATAGATGGGGCGGCTCGCCACGAGAGCAACGGGTCGGGGGAGGGACGCCGATCACCTCCCCCCGCAGCACCGACCTCAATGAGCTCCTCGAAGCCGACGCCGATTGCTACCGCGGCGGTACTCAAGCCGCAGCGCTGACCTGGCCGCTGTTCGGCACCGAAGCGATCGTCTTCAGGACGCGTGAAGCGATCTGGTACGGGTCGCCTTGCGAGTTCGGCCGGCGATCTTCCAGATAACCCTTGTAGCCGTTGTTGACGAAGCTGTGCGGCACGCGGATCGAGGCGCCACGGTCGGCGACACCATAGGTGAAGTCGTTGATGGCGGCGGTCTCGTGTTTGCCGGTAAGACGCATGTGATTGTCCGGGCCGTAAACCGCTATGTGCTCTTCACGGTTTGCCGCGAACGCCTTCATCAGCGCTTCGAAATATTCCTTGCCGCCGGTCTCGCGCAGGAACGTGGTCGAGAAATTGCAGTGCATGCCCGAGCCGTTCCAGTCGGTGTCGCCAAGCGGCTTGCAGTGGAATTCGATATCGACGCCGTATTGCTCGGTGAGGCGCAGCATTAGATAGCGGGCCATCCACATTTCGTCGGCGGCTTTCTTCGAGCCCTTGCCGAAAATCTGGAATTCCCACTGGCCCTTCGCGACCTCGGCGTTGATGCCTTCGTGGTTGATGCCGGCGGCGAGACACAGATCGAGATGCTCGTCGACCATCTTGCGGGCGATGTCGCCGACGTTTTTGTAGCCGACGCCGGTGTAATAGGGGCCCTGCGGCGCCGGATAGCCGGTCGGCGGGAAGCCGAGCGGGCGGCCGTCCTTGTAGAAGAAATACTCCTGCTCGAAACCAAACCAGGCGCCGGGATCGTCAAGAATGGTGGCGCGCATATTCGACGGATGCGGCGTCTTGCCGTCCGGCATCATCACTTCGCAAATCACCAGCACGCCGTTTAAGCGCGCGGCGTCGGGATAGAGCGCGACGGGTTTGAGCACGCAATCCGAACTGTGCCCTTCCGCCTGCATGGTCGATGAACCGTCGAAGCCCCAGAGCGAGAGCTGCTCCAGGCTCGGAAATGTGTCGAACTCCTTGATCTGGGTCTTGCCGCGCAGATTTGGCGTCGGCTTGTAGCCGTCAAGCCATATGTACTCGAGTTTATATTTGGTCATGGCTCTCTCTTTGGCGTCTGTCTTGCTTTGGCGTCAATCTTGCGAAGGGTCCTAAAGACGTGAGTGTGAACACAGTCGCCAATGGCGTCCGGCGACCGGCCCCCGCGGAATTTTTAAGCATTTAGTGTGCCAACCGATTCGCTGATCGCTTGCTAGGCAGTACAGCGGTACTGCAGCAAATTCACTGCGGCGCGAATGCGGTCTCAATAAGCAGAAACGCAAATGCACATATTGTAGCCATGTGCTGATTTTCTGAGAGGCATGCCGAACAAAGCGCGAGCAAAGCATTATATTGAACAACAAGAGACTCAGTTGAACGTGCGCGCGCGGAGTCGCGCGCACGGCGAAGGAGCCCAACAATGACGACGAATTTTTCCGAACCGGCGCGTGCCTCGCGATCGGCGACGATCTACACCTTTCCGCCACGCGGCCGCTTCAACGAACCTGAAGCATTTGAGCCCGCGGCAAATGCTCACATACAGCCCGGCGTGAAGATCGCGTCCGGAAGCGGCTGGTATCACGACGAAGCGATCCAGGCGGAGCAGCGGCGGAAGTCCTAAGTTCGCTCACTTGTTTTCCCTCCCCCGCGCGCGGGCAGAGGTAGACATGCGATATCGCTCCCGCAACGCGATCCGCGCCCTAGTTGTGACTCGTCATTGCGAGGAGCGAAGCGACGAAGCAATCCAGGGCCGCTATTCAGAAGCTGGATTGCTTCGCGGAGCTTGTCATCGGGCCGGCTACTTCGGGCCGTACCCGTTGGCTCGCAACGACGACTACTCGATCAAATGTCGGAGCTGTCGTCCGATGAAAATCCGTCACCATCGGCAAAATCGTCGTCGTCGGTGATATCGTCGTCCGCCGTATCTGCATCGAACGTGTCGTCGGCGGTTGCAGTCTGGTCGTTATCGGCGTTCTTGATCGGGTCGTTGGCGTGATCGCCGACGTGGTCAACGCCGGCATCGCGCGCGAGCTGGCTGTCGGCGGCGCTGCCGCTCCAGGGCGAAGCCTGGCCGCCGGCGAAATTTCCCAATGCGTTCGGCTGGGCGCCGAAGTGGTGGCCGAACATCGAGCGGATCCCGTCAAGGAGCAGCGCGCCGCCGATCACGCCTGCGGCGGTCGAGGCCGCGGTGCCGAGAAACGATCCGCCGGAGCCGAACGCCGGGCCGCCGGCATAGCCGGGAGGCGGCGGCGGATAGCCGGGCTGCGGCTGATAGCTTTGCGACTGGTAGCCGGGCGGCGGTGCGCTCGGCGCGCGCACGCTCGGCACTGAGCCGCGCGGTTCGCGGGGCGCAAACGCCGCGCGCATGTTGTCGAGGAAACCGCCTTGCCGCTGTTCGGGCGGCTCGGCGCCGTCGACTTGCGCCTGCAGCTCCTCAATGCGCGCATTGGCGCGTTTGAGCGCTTCGTCCTGGAGCAATGTCGTCTGCACCAGGGCGTAGGTGGCGTGCGGCGCCCGCCGGGTGCCGTCCGCGATCAGGCGCTCGGCATCGGGGTCCCGCGACATGTTTTCGAGCTTGGCTAAACGATCGAACAGCTCAACGACGAGTTCGCTTTCCTGGGGAGTCATGGCGTCTCCTTGAGTGCGCAAACCGCCGCTTATGTGGGGTGAGCCAGGGCGCGCGGGAGGGGCTATCAGCGCTACGGGCGAAGGAAAAATGGACAAAGCGCCGCGCGCTCCGCCGCGGTTCTGTCACAAATGCGAGCCTAGGCCGCGGACGCCGTCACGGCATCGACTCGGCCCAGAGCTTATGGTCGCTGCCGAGCACGTAGACGTGCCCCGGGTCGTCAGCGTGGAACGCGGCCTTGCCGGCAGTGAGCAGCACATCGCGATCGACCAGCGCGGCTTCGTGGGCGCGTCCGCCGATTTCGCGCCACAGCCGTCCGTCTTTGCCGAGCACAAACACCATCTACGGGTCCATCGCCTGGAACGCCGCCACCGCTTGGTCGACCTGCTCGGGCTTGCCGTTGCCGCTCTTGCGCCACAGCCCGCCGCCGGCGGTCTGCACATAGACCGTGTCGCCGGCCGGAAAGTATTGGAAGGCGACGATGTCTTTGGCGATGAACGTACGCGACTGCGCGTTGCCGGTTTCACGCCATAGCTGCCCGTCGGCGCCGAGTACAAACACCAGGTTCACATCGATCGCCTGAAAGTCCTTCACGGTATGGTCGACTTCGGTGCGCTTGCTGGCATCGCCGATCTCGCGCCAAAGCGTGTGGTCGGTGCTGAGCACATAGATCACGGCCGCGTTGATCGGCTGGAACGCGGCGACGGTCTGGTCGATCCGGCTTCGCTCGCTGCCGTCCGGCTTGAGACGCCACAGCGCACCGTCGGTGCCCCGGATGAACAAGTGTCCATCGCTGAGCTGGAAATCGGCGACTTTCTCGTCAACCAGGCGGGCATCTTTGCCGTCCATCGTCGCGCGCCAAAGCTTGGCGGCGCCGTTGATCACGTAGACCAGTTTGCCGTCGACGACCTGGAAACGCTCGATCCCGTCAGCGACGTGGAAACGGCTGTCGCGTCCGAAACTATCGGGCGGGGGCTGGTTCGATCCTGCAATGTTGTTGTCGCGGCGGATTTCATTGATCGGATCTTTGCTGGTGAGACAGCGGCGGAACTTCGCGATCCCGCCGGGATCGGTGAGATCGCCGCTCAGTTGCGCACATAGGAGCCGCAGCTGCTTCATGCGGGCGTCGTCGTCAGCAGACGCAAGCCCCGCGGTCATAAAGAGAACGACGCCGGCTGACAAAAACGCCAGCGCGTGCGAACGGCGGAATAGGGGGCGCATTGCGGTCAACCTCAGCCTGTTTTCACGAAGATGCGCGACCGTCCGGCGGTCAAGAGCGCAAGTCGGAGAAATATAGATCACTTCGATGTGTCGCGGCAGCCCGCGATTTGGTTCAAAGTCCCATTTGTTCAACGGATCATGGCGTCGTAGTCGGCATGGGAGCCGATCCAAAACCAAACGAGATCATTCTCAACCTCGACCGCCAACGCCCGATACCGCAGGCCGACCCGTGCTGACCAGAACCGGCCAACCTTCTTGAATTGCAATGATGGGTGCTGCGGGTTTTCCTTAAGCAGCGCGTAGTTCTTGTCGGCGAGGGCGCGAACCTGCTCGGGAAGCCTGCCATAAGCGTCCCAGAACGCGCGGCTCGCGAAGTGCCTCATAATTCGCGAGCGCGGCCTTTGCGGAAATCGTCGATCGCGTGATCCGCCAGCCGGTCGAGCTTTCCGGCTGCCGCGTCTCGCTCGATCTTCTCATCGAAGCGCCCAGCGTCGAGCTGCTCGAACCAGGCGCGGAATTCCGCGAACTGATCGGGCGGCAGTTTGGCAACTGCCTTTTCGATATCGTCGATGGTCATGGTTAAACTGTACCAAAAGAAAACTCGATCGTCATTGCCGGACTTGATCCGCCAATCCATGCGGCTGCGAGGAGTCCGCATAGACCACCGGGTCATAGGCGAGCGAAGCGACGCCGTTCTTTGAACGGCTATGCCCGATGGTGACGAATAAGGGGCGGGACGCGGCGTGCTACGCCGCGGCCATCCGCCGCCGGCGCAGATACGGTACGACGAACAAAGCCGCCACCGGCAGGTGCAGGAGGATACCGGTCAGCGCGATCCAGCCGACATCGGCGCCCGACAGCAAACCGCGGCTTACTTCCAGCCACAGCGCGGCGACAGTGAACGGGATGAGCAACACGATCGAGGTCGCGAGCCCGGGATTGTAAATGCGCAGGCGGATCGTCGTCACCACGTGAATGATGCCGTTGATCAGCGTGAGCCCGATCCAGGCGAGGCCGACGAAGCGCAGCGTGCCGGGGAACGCGATTGCCAAGCCGATCGGCAGCCAGACAAAGCCGATATTGACCAGAGCGACGCCGCCGATGTCGACTGGCCAATCGTCGTTGCCGCTCTTGAACACATGCGCATCGGTGAACTGGCGAAAGCCGCCCGGCCACAGGTGCTCCTCGATCTGGTGCACGAAATAGATCACCAGCAGCGCCGCGAACAGCGCGCGTTCGCTTAACGGATCGTCCCGGAACACGGCGATCCAGATAACGAGACCAACGGCGGCTAGGAGGGGAAGCGCTTTCTGCCAATCGGCGGCGATGCGGGACAGTACGGGCATGATGTGATCCTTGAGCGTGATCCGTGCGTAAGACATTACGCCGTTACACCATCCTGATTAATATTTGCTTGGCTAACCCGATCAGTAGGGTGGGTAGAGTGAAACGAAACCCACCGTAATCGGTACCATCTGATGAGTTCCGCGGAACCTGTCATCGGGCCGGCCGCTCATTGGTTTCAACTCAGTTTGAATCACATCCGCCGGTAACGAACAGGCGGGCGTTAAAGCCGGCCGGTTAAATCTCGGCACTTCATTGTTCCCGCCAGAAACAAGGACGTGTCATGAAGCCGTGCAATTGCAATCCGCTCCCGAATCTCGGACGCCGCGCGTTCTTCACCCGCACCGCCGCGGCTGCTGCCGCTGCAAGCGTGGCCGCAACCGCCGGGCTTTCGGTCCAGCCCGCCGCCGCAGCGACGACGCCAACTCCGGACAAGCACAAATTCATGGCAGAAGCGAACCGTCTGGCGACCGAGTCGGTCGAGAAGGGCTGGGGCGGGCCGTTCGGCGCGGTGATCGTGAAAGACGGCGAGATCATCGGCCGCGGCCAGAACCGCGTGCTGCTCACGGGCTGCCCCGTGTTCCACGCCGAGGTCACGGCAATCATCGACGCCTCGGCCAAGCTCAATCCGAAGGCGCTGCTTGGCAGCGACTACGGCGCCGGCACCATCCTCGCCATGATCCCGCGCGAGCCGGGCTCGCCCGACCCGGTGGCGGAGCGCGCGCGCATGCTCAAGGGCTGCGACATCTACATCAACGGCGCGCCGTGCCCGATGTGTATGAGCGCCATCTACTGGTCGCGCATCGATCACGTTTATTTCGGCAACAGCCTCAAGGACACCAGCGCGATAGGCTTCGACGACGCCTTTCAATACGAGGATTTCAAAAAACCCTGGAGCGAGCGGCGGATCGCGGTGACGGAAAATTTCGATCGCGACACCACGATGAAATCGTTCAAGGCCTGGATGGATAAAGAGGATCGTCACCCGTATTAAGGCGAGCCTTGCGTCGCGCAGCGTAGGGTGGGTAGAGCCAACGGGTCCGGCGCGAAGTCGCCGGCCCGATGACAAGCTCCGCGAAACCCACCGTGTGACAAGACGCAACGATGATGGGTTTCGCTTCGCTCTACCCATCCTACAAACCGCCCCGGCATCTGCGAACCAGCTTACGGCGTCAGCATCGCCGCCGACGGCAGTTTTTTCACCTGCAGCATGCTGTCGGTGATGATTTTTGTCATCTCGATCACCGATTGGCTGAGCGCCGCATAGTCGACGACGTCGCGTTCGAGGCGCTGGCTGTCGGCCAGAAGCTTTTCGCGCAGCAGCCGCAATTCGCTGATGAGGGCATCGATCTCGCCGGTCGAGTTTGCCGACACCCGACGCAACAAATCGGCCAGATTGCGGGTCGCGGCTTCGCTTTCGCCATCGGTCTGACGACCAGCGTTGCTGTCGCGCCGCACCAGCTCGTGAATTTTTCCCTCAAGCTCGGCTTCGGCCGATCTCTCCACGCCGACGGAGCCGCGCTGCCTGACAATGCTCATGACGCCATCCCCCTTACTTTTCGCGCGCCCGTTACCAGGCGACGATCCGACACCGAATGATCCCAACAGTCTGGATGACAATGTGACGGCTTCGGGGCTGGCTGATGGCGCACTTGCGCCTGCTGGGGATTACTGCGCCGTGTTATCATTCAAAACATGACCGACGCACGCGTACGCATCGAACCGCAGGACATCCCTCCCGAACTCGACCGCTGGAACTGGGGCGCGTTCCTGCTCAACTGGATCTGGGGCGTCGGCAACAACACCTACATCGCGCTGCTGACTTTCGTTCCGTTGGTCGGCCTCGTCATGCCATTCGTGCTCGGCGCCAAGGGCAGCCGCTGGGCTTGGCGTAATGGGCGCTGGGACAGCGTCGAGCATTTCAAGCGCGTCCAGCGCCTGTGGGCGATCTGGGGCGCGGTCATCCTGGTCGGCTTTTTGCTGCTCTTCGCCGGAATATTCGGCGGCATTTTCTACGGTTTCAAACATTCGGCCGCCTACGAGCTCGGCGCCGAGAAACTTCGGGCGAGTTCCGTGGCAGCCAATGTTCTCGGCACCCCGATCACCACCGGCTTTCCGTTCGGCAACATCAGCGTCAACGGCGCGTCCGGCAACGCCGTCCTCAACTTTTCGGCGACCGGCCCGAAAGGCTCCGGCCGGGTTTTTCTGGAGGCGGTCAAACGGGACGGCGTGTGGTCGATCAGAAAAATGATGCTCAAGCCCGATGGGAGCAATCACGGGATTGATATCGTCGGCGGTGCGGGCGGCGGAACGGTTTGACGAGGAGCGGTGCGGCCTGACCCGTTGGCTCGGCCAACGCTGCGTTTGTTCGTTCAATTCAAAATGTCAAACAGCGGCACGCGGTGGATCGTTCTCGCGGCGCGACTGCGTCCGAGGTTTGCTCCAAACAAAGGACGAAGCGGCCTTTGCGAGGCCATTCACCGAAGCCCATCTAAAAGGCGGGCTTCCGGCAAAAAAGGGAGGCGAAGCGCCGAAAGACGCATGCCATCCAATGTCCGCACCGTTCCTCCTGTGGGGAGGGGGTGTGGAAGCGATCCATCGCAGACAAGCTTGCGCAGTCTGCGCAACTTATCTGCTTGCGGGGACCGCTCGCCTTCCGGCGCTCCGCTGCGGCGCTTGCCCCGGCGAGCGAACGCCAGGACTCAGCCCAGGCCGCGCTTCACGCGAAACACGATGCGAAGGCGTTACCTCCGCTGAGAATCGCGCTTAAGCGAAGCACCTCGCGCCCCGGTCGTTGTGCCGGCGGGCATAGCAGTTTGCATTTGGCGCAAACTGCGTAAACTTGTTTGCGCTGCCCGGACCGCCCGGGAGCGGGGTTACAAGCCCCGCCCGCAGGAACCGCACTCGCTCCATCAACTGGCTGTCACCGGTCGACGTCCCTGACGTGAGCGAGACGGCGCGGTTATGGTGATCGCGGCGGGGAAGTCAAAGACTTTGTATTTGTGCCGATGAATCAGGACCTTTCGCGAGGCGCGCTTTTCTGAAAACAGCGCGCACCGCACTTGATTCTTTGGAGAGGGCGGCTTGCAGCCTTCTCATCCTGAGGCGGCCGCGACAGCGGCCCTCGAGGGATGCCGCTCTGGTCTTGCCGCTGGCACCCTTCGAGGCTCGCTTACGCTCGCACCTCAGGGTGAGGATCATGGATGGCCTTCATCATGGCCGGACGAAAGGCGCACAGCGCCGTCTTGACGTCAGATTTTCCGGCCATCTACGTCTAGCTTCCGCGATCAAAAAGACGTGGATGCCCGGCATAAAGCCGGGCATGACGGGCGCTGCGTATTTCGTCATTGCCGGACTTGATCCGGCAATCCATGCAGCTTCGACGAGTCGGCATGGACCACCGGGTCAAGCCTGGTGGTGACGAATCAGAGCGCCATGCGAGGAGCAAAGCTACGAAGCGATTCGGCTTGTAGGGTGCGTTAGCCGAAAGCGTAACCCACCGATATTAGGAACACAGTGGCGGATTACGCTTCGCTCGACGGACGACGGGCCACCTAAGCAGCTATACCGACTTAAGCAGCTATGCCGAACGTTGGCCAAAATGCCGGATTTACGACATAGCGGGTATCGTCCTTCCCGCGATCTGCTCTGATCTTAAGGACTTTTAGATCGTAACTGACGGTGTAAATGAAATACTCGGTTTCACTGATCTTAACGCCCAGCACGCCATAGTAGAGCAAAAAGTCGAGCACCTTTTCATAGTCGGCAGGGTCGATCCGCGCGCTATCAAAGATGGCGGAAAGATTGGCGGACGTGAGTACAGCCGGCGCGTCCAGAAAATGATAAAGCAGGTCTTGTGCATCGGGGAAAACGTCAGTTAGTTCGCGGTCAAGTTCTTCAAGCAGATCTGCCGAGTAAGACTTGAGACCTTTCTCAATGTCGGATTCCTCGATCATCTGCCGATTGAAATTAGTAGCAAAGCCCCTGCAATGATTGAATATCTTTAATAGATTGCGAGGGCGCATCAGCGAGCGGTTTATGAGATAGTTTGACGTTTCCTCGCCTAGATAATGCGATGTGCACAGTTCATGCCAGACGGTCGGAAAATCGATTTCGTTGAGATCGCCGTTTAAGCCGGATACCAGACGCAAGCGGAGCATTTCTCGCAACATATCCGGATCATCCCAATCGAGGGTCGCACGCATCTCTTTACCGTAATCGGGACTGTTTCTCATAAGATGATCGTACACGTCGTTGCGAACAAAGACGATGCTGTGTACAACGTTACCTGCTTTGCGCATCTCGCGCTGCACTTTGCGACCGGCATCCACTAGCCCTCGCAAAACGATCGCGTCGATCACGTCTACTCCATGGGTGCTCCAACCTTGGTCGAGGTTGTCGAATAAGACCCATACAGCCTCTTTACGGTGCAGGTAACTCGAAATGAGTTCACGAAGTTTTTTGATGTCGTGCGTGTAAACGAGCTCCGTGACCTCACCAGTTGTGAGACGCCGAGCGTCCTGTTGGCCGTATTTCTCTTGGTATTTCTCGGCTAATCGCTCGGACAGTGCAGTGAGGCGTTCCGAAAAGTCGCCCTCTGCTGAAAAATTCTTTGTGTTGTAGGCGCCACTCAGTTCCAAGTAGGCATCATGAATTTCTCGATTGTAGCGATGCGCCCGCTGGTCCTTTTCCAGAAGCTTGTAGGCTATTTCCAGATAGATGAGATATTCCCAGAAGGCGATGATTAAATGTTGCCTAGCTCCCTCCGAAAGATACTCAAGAATGTCTTCCTTGATTTTGATGAGCTGATAACCTTCTGGTTTCAAGTCAACGACGATGTTCCGCTTGTCGACCCTGATTTTATCGCGAAGCTGTATGAATAAAGCGGTCTTGCCAGAACCCTTCCGCCCGACAACTAAGTTCACCTCTCCGTTGATCGCGCGATCGAACTGATCAATTTTAAGATAGTACTTAAAAAGGGTGTTCATTTCATTTTCAGCTCGGGGGTCGCCAATGCTGAGCGACTGCAGAAGGGAGCTGCGATCTATCCCTGACGGCTCGACCTGCCCCTCATACTCGACCATACGCGGACAGAAATTAGCAATGAGGTCATGAATATCCGTAAGCTGGTGCCACGCCTGTGCGTCGTCACGAACATCAAGAGGAATTTCAAAGCCGGGCGGTGCGAGAATAAGCTTGGGCTTGCCCATTCCATCGCAAAGACCGGCGACAAACATGCATCTGATGTTATGTATGTTAGCCCGGGGTGCCGCAGTATCTTGAAAAGGAATAAATATTCCTGCCGAGGCCGCGACCTGTCGGATGGCATCGGTTGCCGAGAGACGGCTGTCTTCGTCGGGAGTAAAGCTTCGATACCGGCCGTACCCGGCCTTTTTGATGCGCGAGACCATTACGCCCACATCCGGGCCACGCTTGGGCGGTTCAATGATATAAACCGGAGACTTTCGGTCGAGTGTTGTGGAGAACGGCAGGTGGGTGTTTTCGATGTGCGCTGATAGCCGGTCCTTAAGCTGTTCGAATGTCTCATACTCGTGATAGCCGATAGTGTCGAATATCCCGACGGCCTTGGTAACCTCTTTGTCGCCTACGGTTGGCTTGTGCCTAACGAGAAAAGCTCGCTTGCATTTCCCAATGGTGAAGCCAATCTCGTAAACGACATTCAGATTGAGGTGTGTGATATCTGCCACGATGAATGGCGACTTATCGATTTTCTCTAAAATTGGCGACACGAGGTGTTGGCCGGCAACGTCGTTGAACGGCCACGGTTCATAGATAACTGGCAACGGCAAAGCGTTTGCCTTGCTAACGGCTGCCATAATGCCGTTTGCTAAGCCCTGATCCTGAGCCGGATAGGCGACAAAGACCTGTTTTCGGTCTGCCATAGCGAACCCTGAATTGCGGCAATATCAATCGGATAGCAACGCAATTCAACTGCCGCCTTTACTCCGCCGCCTCGACGCGCTTCCTCGACTTACCGCGGCCGGAGCCACGCGCCAGCACCGGCTTGAGGAACGCGCCGGTGTAGCTGCGCTTTTGACTTGCACCACGTCTTCCGGCGTGCCGGAGGCGACGATTTCGCCGCCGCCGTCGCCGCCTTCGGGGCCGAGGTCGATGATCCAGTCGGCGGTCTTGATGACTTCGAGATTGTGCTCGATCACCACCACGGTGTTGCCGCTCTCGACCAGCTCGTGCAGCACTTCCAGAAGCTTCGCGACGTCGTGGAAGTGCAGCCCCGTGGTCGGCTCGTCGAGAATGTAGAGGGTGCGGCCGGTGGCGCGCTTGGATAATTCCTTGGCGAGTTTGACGCGCTGCGCCTCGCCGCCGGACAAAGTGGTCGCCTGCTGGCCGACGTGGATGTAGTCGAGGCCGACACGGCGTAGAGCGTCAGCACGTCGCGCACCCGCGGCACCACCTTGAAGAATTCCAGCGCCTCCTCGACGGTCATGTCGAGCACGTCGGCGATGGATTTGCCCTTGAACAGAACCTCCAGCGTCTCGCGGTTGTAGCGCTTGCCCTTGCAGACGTCGCAGGT
Source organism: uncultured Alphaproteobacteria bacterium (assembly GCA_963831165.1). Taxonomy (GTDB): domain Bacteria; phylum Pseudomonadota; class Alphaproteobacteria; order Rhizobiales; family Xanthobacteraceae; genus BOG-931. The sequence continues at coordinate 1,469,584 of CAWHPC010000017.1, read as the reverse complement.
GACATAGACGTCGGGCAGAAAGTGCATCTCGATCTTGATCACGCCGTCGCCCTGGCAGGCCTCGCAGCGCCCGCCCTTGACGTTGAACGAGAAGCGGCCGGGCTCGTAGCCGCGCGCCTTGCTCTCGGGCAGGCCCGCGAACCATTCGCGGATCGGCGTGAACGCGCCGGTATAGGTGGCGGGATTTGAGCGCGGCGTCCTTCCGATCGGCGACTGGTCGATGTCGATGATCTTGTCGAGGTGCTCGATGCCTTCGATCCGGTCGAAGCGGGCAGGGGCTTCGCTGGCGCCGTTCAACCGCCGCGCCAGCGCCTTGTAGAGCGTGTCGATCAACAGCGTCGACTTGCCGCCGCCGGACACGCCGGTGACGCACGTGAAAAGTCCCAGCGGAATTTCGGCGGTGACGTTTTTCAGATTGTGGCCGCGGGCGCCGATCAGTTTCAGCACTCGGGCGGGATTTTTGGCGCGCCGCTCGGGTATCGGAATCTCGCGCACGCCGTTGAGATATTCGCCGGTGAGCGAGTTGGGGTTACTCATAATGTCGGCGGGCTTGCCTTCAGCGACGATCCGGCCGCCGTGGACGCCGGCGCCCGGTCCGACATCGACGACGTAGTCGGCGGCTCTAATAGCGTCCTCGTCGTGCTCGACCACGATCACGGTGTTGCCGAGGTCGCGCAGCCGCTTCAGCGTTTCCAGAAGCCGGGCGTTGTCGCGCTGGTGCAGCCCGATCGAGGGCTCGTCGAGCACGTAGAGCACGCCGGTCAGCCCGGAGCCGATCTGCGAGGCGAGCCGGATGCGCTGGCTCTCGCCGCCCGACAGCGTGCCGGAGGCGCGGGCGAGCGTCAGGTAATCGAGCCCGACATCGACCAGAAATTTCAGCCGCGCGCGGATTTCCTTGAGGATGCGCCCGGCGATTTCGTTCTGCTTGGCGGTCAGCTTCTCAGGTAGCTCAGTGAACCAGGCGGCTGCGCCTCTGACCGACATATCGGAGACTTCGCCAATGTGCCGCCCGCCGATCTTGACGCACAAGGCTTCCGGCTTGAGGCGATAGCCGTCGCAGGCCTCGCACGGCACGTCGGTGAAGTAGCGGGCGATCTCCTCGCGGGCCCACTCGCTGTCGGTCTCCTTGAAGCGCCGCTCGAGATTGGTGATCACGCCTTCGAACGGCCGCTTGGTGTCGTAGGCGCGCATGCCGTCGTCGTAGGAAAAGCGGATTTCGGTATCGCCGGAGCCGTACAGGAGCGCGTCCTGGGTCTTCTTCGGCAGGTCCTTCCATTTGGTGTCGAGCGTGAACTTGTAGTGCTTGCCGAGCGCGGAAAGCGTCTGCACGTAATAGGGCGACGACGATTTCGCCCACGGCGCGATCGCGCCTTTGCGCAGCGTGCGTTCCTTGTCGGGAATGACCAGGTCGGCATCGATGTGCTGCTCGACGCCGAGCCCGCCGCATTTCGGGCAGGCGCCGAACGGGTTGTTGAACGAGAACAGCCGCGGCTCGATCTCGGGAATGGTGAAGCCGGACACCGGGCAGGCGAATTTTTCCGAGAACACCAGGCGCTCGGCGGTTTCGTTCCTTTGGCGATTGGCTTTCGCTCGCTCGGTCTGCTCCCCTCCCCCTTGTGGGGAGGGGTTGGGGGTGGGGGTCGTGCGGCGTCGCGCGGGCGTCGAGGCTCTCTCGTCTCCTCCCGACCCCCTACCCCGACCCTCCCCCGACAAAAGGGCGTTCACGCCCGTCTTCGACGGGCTATGGGGGGAGGGAGAAGGAGCATCCGCAAGCTCGGCAACCGCAAGCCCGTCGGCGAGCTTGAGCGCCTGTTCGAGCGAATCCGCGAGTCGCGTCGTGATGTCCGGCCGCACCACCAGGCGGTCGACCACGACGTCGATGTCGTGGGTGAATTTCTTGTCGAGCGCCGGCACTTCGGCGATCTCGTAGAACGCGCCGTCGACTTTGACGCGCTGGAATCCCTTCTTCATGAACTCGGCGAGTTCCTTGCGGTACTCGCCTTTCCTGCCGCGCACCACCGGCGCGAGCAGATAAAGCCGGGTGCCTTCCGGCAGCGCCATGACGCGGTCGACCATCTGCGAGATGGTCTGGCTCTCGATCGGCAGCCCGGTCGCCGGCGAGTACGGCACGCCGACCCGCGCCCAGAGCAGCCGCATGTAATCGTGAATCTCGGTGACGGTGCCGACGGTCGAGCGCGGATTGCGCGAGGTGGTTTTCTGCTCGATGGAGATAGCCGGCGACAGGCCGTCGATCTGGTCGACGTCCGGCTTCTGCATCATCTCCAGGAACTGCCGGGCGTAGGCGGAGAGGCTCTCGACGTAGCGGCGCTGGCCCTCGGCGTAGATGGTGTCGAAGGCGAGCGAGGATTTTCCCGACCCGGACAGTCCGGTGAACACCACGAGCTGGTCGCGCGGGATCTCGAGGTCGACGTTCTTGAGGTTATGCTCGCGCGCGCCGCGGATCGAGATGACGCGCTGGTCTCTCAAGCGACTATTTTGGCGGCCGGAATTCTGATCCGAGCTGTCGAACAGGTCGTTCATGGAGAAGCGGTTCTTGCCCGCCGCTTCTCACGGCGGGTTACGGCGCTCGCGCCAGCCGAACATAGTGAGAACGCCGCCGATTTGCCAGACCGCGCCGCGGGCTTATGCCCGGAAAAAACTGCGGTCCCGAGCGCTCGTTGTCATGGATCGAGCCGCAGCAGCCGCCACTGTTCCATATCGCCCAACGGCGTCACGACGTGCAGCTTATCCGGCCGACGCGCTACCAAGGCCTCCGCATCGGCCGTGGTCATGATCAGCCAGCCCGGGCCCGGGATCGCTCCGAGCTCCTCGAATGACGCATTTTGAATGGGGCGCGGCAGATAGGGCAGGAGATTGAGCGCCACATCGCCCGACCAGTAGATCGGCGCCGGCGCGGCCTCCACCAGCGCGGTGACGCGCGCGCCCTCGAGCTGGGCCTGGCGGAAGTGCTGGGGCAACAGCGGCGAGGCGACGGAGTACGCCAGGGCGTAGAGCAGCAGCCCCGCCGTGAGCACGAGAATCGGCGCTACCAGCTGCGGCCGCCGCACACTGAGCGCATCGTAGCCGAGGCCGCCGAATACGCACAGCGGCAACACCATCGGCAAGTAATAGCGCGGCGTGGAGCCCGCCGGCCAAAACAGGATCAAGACCGCGGCAACGAAAGCGTAACAGGCGAGCGCCGCCATGAATTGCGGGCGGACAAAGCGCTTTTCGCGAAATCCGTAGGCAATCAGAAACGCCGCGGCGAGGAGTGCGGCCGGCAGCGTGTCGAATATCACTCTGAGACTTGCACCGATCGGACCAGAAAAGGTCTCGCGCGGTTGCGCCAGCCGCATGAAGGCGCTCCAGGTCGCCTCGTCGCCCGGTGTGTAGGTGAAGATGTACCAGACCGCGAGCGGAATGGCGCAGATCAAACCGGCCAGAACCAGTCCCGGAAGCTGCCGCCAGGAGCGCGTGCCGACAACGAAGAGGCCGACGCCGAGCGCGAAATAACCAACCGGCTGCGGTCCTTTCAGCAAAGCGGCGAGCGCCAGCACCACGCCGATCGCCAGCCAGCGGGTCACGCTGATCGAGTCCTTCGCATAGCCCGTCCACCACAACACGAAGGCGAAAAACAACAGCACCGCGAGCGGCAGATCCGCGGTGATCATCACGTAAGAGCGCATCACCAGCGGGCAGGCCAGCAACAAGGCGACGCCGAGCAGCGCCGCCGGCACGCTGGCGGCGACCCTTCGCAGCAGCCAATAGATCAGCAAGCAGCCGAACAGCAGAAACAGCACGCTCGGCAAACGTGCGGTGATCTGGTTCACATCGCCGAACGGCGCGCTGATCGCGGCAATGATCCACGACTGCAGCGTCGGGCGTTCGACAAAGCGAACGTTGTACAGATGCGGGGTCAGCCAGTCGCCGGTCTCGAGCGCTGTCCGCGCGATCGAGACGGCGAGGCCTTCATGAGCAGCGTAGCCGCGAAAAAAAACCAGCGGCAGCGCCAGCACCGCCCAGGCGACGACGATGACCCCAACCGGATTCCAGCGGGTGGCCGCGGCATTCCATGACGCCACGATCCGCGCCGGAAGCGCAGACGTATGCAGCGTGGCCGCGAGCGAGGTCATGATTTGTGCGATGCCGGCGTAACAAAGCCCCCGCCGCGACTATCGGCAAACGAAAGCCCCGGGTAAAGGCCCCGGGGCTTGGTATGTTTCGCCGGAACTTGCCGTCGGCTTTAGAGATTGAACTTGAAGTTAACGCCGGCGCGAACAAGGCTGTCGTTGACCGTGGTTTTCTCCGAGAGCGTTCCACCTCCGACCGCGCCGTTGATGGTGCTGTTCAGGGTCACGTTGGTGCGAACGAACAGATATTCGGCTTTGGCGGTCCAATTGGGCGCCAACGCCACTTCAACGCCGCCGCCGGCGGTCCAGCCCACATTGGTGGACGACGGGCTCCAAAGTGTGGTGGTCGCGCCGCCAGTCGTCACGCTGCCGGTGTCGCTCGCATTGGTAAAGGCCGCGCCGCCGGTCCCGAACACCAGGATCCGATCAAACGCATAGCCGAGTCTGGCCCGCGCTGTGGCAATCCAGGGGAGCTTTGAGCTGTCGTTCAGCGTGCAGCCGGCGCCGCAGCCAATGCTGCTGGAGCGGCTTTGGCCTGACCAGTCCCAATCGCCTTCGAAGCCAGCGACGATCGCTGCCCACTGATAATTGAAGCCGACCGTGCCGCCGGCGAGACCGCCACTGAAGTTGTTGCCCGACAACGTATAACTTCCGGTGGGCACCAGCGTGTTGCCGGCGACGCCCACTGTTGAATTGGCGGTGCTGCCGAAACCGTAGCCGCCGTTGACACCGACGTAGATGCCGCCCCAGTTGTAGAACGGCACTGGCGCGGGGACGTAGGCTACGGGGGCGCGCGGCGGAGGTGCCATCGGCGGGGGAAGATCGGCGGCCAGCGCCTGCCCTCCGGCTACAAACGCCACAGCGCCGGCAATCAAAATTCGCTTCATACGGCTCTCCTTGTCGGTCGCTGCGGCGCCCCATACCTCCGGCCGCTAGCGACTCACCAGCCCCACCCCACGCGCTACGACTAAGCGACGGCGCTTGATAAAGATGTAACGAAAGAGCGCACCCGGCGAACATTCATCGCTGGAACTCGCCAATAAAACATCTTGTTCGGATTAATGCCGGCCGATTGGCCAAGGCTTTCTTTTTGAGCTTCCAAGCGAACTCCGGTTAACGCTGACGGGTTCCTTTCGCGCACGCCAGCTCAGGGTTGCCCGGCACACTTCGAAGGTTGGTTAACGGTTGGTTGCAGCCCTGGCGCGGCGCCGGAAGGGACGAGCCAAAAAGGATCGAGGGGCGGCTCGGAACTAGGCGGGGACGATTGCGATAAATGGCTCAAAACTTCGCGAAATGTGCCGCCAGGCACTTGAATCGCCCGAGAGAACAAATTAAGAACATCACTACAACGTCACACGAGGCGCTGTTTATGTGGATAACGCCGATCCCGCTGCAATCACGCTTGCCGGGGGCAAGCCCGGCACTACGGTAAGTACGCGGGTAGCGCACAGAGCGTGTAGCTTAAGCGAGACAGATCATGGCCGGAAGCGTCAACAAGGTGATTCTGATCGGCAATTTGGGCGCCGATCCCGAAATCCGCCGCACCCAGGACGGGCGTCCGGTGGCCAATTTGCGCGTGGCGACGTCGGATTCCTGGCGCGACAAGGCGACGGGCGAGCGCAAGGAAAAGACCGAGTGGCACCGGGTCGTGATCTTCAACGAAAACCTGTGCCGGATCGCCGAGCAATACCTCAAAAAGGGCTCGAAGGTTTACATCGAAGGCCAACTGCAGACGCGGAAATGGCAGGACCAATCCGGCCAGGACCGTTACTCGACCGAAGTCGTGCTGCAAGGCTTTCGCGGCGAACTCACTCTGCTCGATCGTGCCGGCGGCGCCGGCAGCGGCGGTGGTGATTTGGGAAGCGATGACGCCGGCGGCGATTTCGGTTCGCCCGGGCCTTCGCGCAAGGTCGCCGCCGCTGCCGGGGCGGGAGCGGGGGCGAGAGGCTCACGCGGCGACATGGATGACGAGATTCCGTTTTAGACTCATTGCCGGGGATCACCCGGCTGCGCGGCGTAGCGCGTGACCACAGGTAGATCCGCCACGGGAGGCTGAGCAATGTGCGTCGCATGTCGTGAATTTGCATCTCGTGAATTTGCACCGGACCGCCGTAAGTTTCTGACGCTGTCGGCGGCCAGCATCGCTGCCACCAGCTTGTTCGGGGCGCGCCTTGCCTTCGCCGCTGATGCCACCACAAGCGTGACTGCTGACGAAGCGATGACCAAACTAAAGGCCGGTAACGAGAAGTTCGTTAGCGCGCCGCAAGTTTGCGCGGCGGATCTCGCCGCGCAGCGCGGTCAAGTTGCGAAGGGGCAAACGCCGTGGGCCACCATTTTGACGTGCGCCGACAGCCGCGTACCGCCCGAGTTGTTGTTTGGCGGGGTCGGCGTCGGCGAACTGTTTGTCGCGCGCAATGCCGGCAACATGGCGGATACGGCGACCATGGGCACCATCGAATACGGGGCCGAACATCTCGGCGTTCCCCTCATTGTCGTTATGGGCCACGAACGATGCGGCGCGGTCGCTGCTGCCTGTGCCGTGGTTGAGAAGCACGCAAAATTTCCAGGCTCGATTGGTCCGATGGTCAATGCCATCGTTCCTGCTGCAAAGGCCGTGTATCACAAGCCCGGCGACTTTGTGGACAATGCGGTCGTCGAGAGTGCGAAACGAACTGCGATGAAGATCGCGACCAAGAGCAAAATTGTTTCGCATCTGATCAAAGAAAACAAAGTCAAGGTGGTCGCCGCGCGCTATGATCTTGACAATGGTCGCGTTGAGTATCTGACCTGATAGGCACGTTTTCGCAACGCGACAGGGCAGACCCCGAACGCCATGACCTTCGCTCCGTTGTGGGCGGCGAACTCTGCGATTCAGCTGCACGCATTCGCTGCAATGGCGGCGTTTGCGCTCGGCATCGTGCAGCTGAGCGCGCCTAAGGGAACAATCCCGCATCGCACGATCGGCTGGGTGTGGGTCGTGCTGATGCTAGAGGTCGCTGCCAGCGCATTCTGGATCCATCAGATCCGGCTGTGGGGACCGTGGAGCCCGATCCACCTGCTGGCGATTTTTGTGTTGATTATGGTGCCGCTCGCAGTGCTGCATGCGCGGCGGCGCCGGGTCGCGCACCACCGCTGGGCGATGATTGGGATTTTCTTCGGGGCGCTGGTTATTGCCGGCCTGTTCACGCTGGTGCCAGGCCGCATTATGCATGCCGTCGTGTTTGGCGGCTGAGCAGCGCGATGCGAGTTCTGGTGACCGGCGCCTACGGCTTGATCGGCTCGGCCTGCCTCGCAGGGTTGCATGCAGCCGGCCACGACGTGGTTGGCGCCGGCCGATCAATCGGCACAGCACGCCGGCGCTTTCCCTATGCCCGATGGATCGAGGCCGATTTTTTGCGCCTGCAGAATGCTGAAGCTTGGCAGCCGCTCCTCGGCAACATTGACGCCGTGGTCAATTGCGTCGGTGTGTTGCAGGACGGTTGGCGCGACGATGTCGAGCGCATTCAACTCGCCGGCACCATAGCCTTGTTCGACGGTTGCCTGCGCGCCGGCATCCGCCGCGTCGTCCACATTTCGGCGTTAGGCGCCGACCCCGCCGGTCCGTCGATGTTTTCACGCACCAAAGCTGCTGCCGAAGCGCACCTGCGGACGCTGGCGATCGACTGGGTGATTTTGCGGCCGGCCTTGGTTGTTGACTCGGCAGTTTACGGCGGCACTGCGCTGCTGCGTGGCATCGCAGCTGTTCCCTTCGTCGTTCCGGTCATTTACGCGAATTCTCGCATTCAAGTCGTCAGCCTCGATGATCTGGCCGAGACTGTCGTCCGCTCAATCGCCCCGGCCGCGCCGGCCCGGGTCTCGTGGCAGGTGGCGCATCCGCAGGTGCATAAGCTCGCCGATATCGTCACCGCGATCCGCGGCTGGCTCGGCTTTCCGCCGCGCCGGGTGCTGCCGCTGCCAAATGCTTTCGCGAAAGTCGTCGGATTTATCGGCGACGCGATCGGCTGGCTGGGATGGCGAAGTCCAGCGCGCACGACGTCGTTCGCCCAACTCGCCGGTGGCGTCGCCGGCGATCCCGCGCCGTGGGTGGCGGCGACCGGTATCCAGCCAAAAAGTCTCGACCAGCTTCTTGCCGCGCGGCCGGCCGATGTTCAGGATCGCTGGTTTGCGCGGCTTTATCTGCTCAAGCCGCTTGCCGTTCTCATCCTCACTGTCGCGGCTTTCACGACCGCCGCGCTGCAATTTTTCTCCGGGTGGAAACTCGCCGCAGCGATGCCGGCAGGTGTTCCCGGGGCGACCTTGGCCGTCTATCTGCTTCCAGCTCTGATTTCCGGCGGCGTGGCGTTGGTGCTCGGGTGCGGCCTCGCCTTTCGCGCGACCGCAAGGCTGGCGCTGATCGCGCTTATTGTGCTGACGCTGTTGCACGCCGGCGATGACGCTTTAACCGCGTGGCATTTCAAGTTTTTCCCGTACGGTGTTCTGACCTACGAGGTTCCGGTCGTGCTGGCGATGCTGCTAACGCTGGCGATCCTGGACGATCGCTGATGGAACTGATCTTCATTTTCAAATTCGTGCATCTGATCGGTGCTTCGGTGTTGTTCGGCACCGGTCTCGGCATCGCTTTTTTCATGTTCATGGCGCATCGCACCGGTCATGCCGGCGTTATCGCCGTAACCGCCCGTTTTGTCGTGCTTGCCGATTTTGTTTTTACCGCAACGTCCGTGGTGGTGCAGCCGCTCAGCGGTTTTGCGCTCGCATGGGCGATCGGCCTGTCGCCGTTCGAGGAGCCGTGGATCGTGTATTCGCTCGTGCTCTACGTGCTGATCGGGCTGTGCTGGCTGCCGGTCGTTTTCATTCAGATCCGGATGCGGAACCTGGCGCAGGATGCGGCCGTCAATGCCAAGCCGCTGCCCGACGAATATCGCCGTCTGTTCCGCATCTGGTTTTGGCTCGGCTGGCCGGCCTTCATCGGCGTCATCGGCATATTCTATTTGATGATCTGGCAGCCGCGGCCTTTCTGACGAACGGGCTAATCGCTTCGCTCGACAAAAGACAGCCTCGCCTTGCTGACCTCGCTTGCGCCAACAGGCCGCGCAGCGTTTCCCCAGGCGTTGCGAATGTAGGTGACAACAGCGGCGACCTCGTCATCTTTCAACAGCCAACCGAATGCCGGCATGGCCGCCGCGGTCGGCGCCCGGTCGGTGCCGACGCCGCGCGCACCGCGCAACACGACATGCAACAGTGTGGTGGGATCGTCTTGTTGCACCACGGGCGAGCCGTCGAGCGAGGGGAACAAACCGGCGGCACCCTTGCCATTCGATGTATGGCAGCCGGCGCATTCGTCCATGTAGATCTTCGCGCCGATCGTCATGGTCGCCCCGTCGGGCCGCGGTGGCGCGCTTTGATCTCCGCCCGGCTGGTCCTTTAGATAAATCGCGATTGCCTTGAGGTCGGCATCGGTCATGTGCGACGTCGAGAGATTGAGGGTTTCGGACATCGGGCCATTCGCTGCGCTGGTGCGGCTGTGTCCGGTCTTGAGATAGCTTGCGATCTCGTCGACTGACCAGCTTCCAACGCCCCGGCGTGGATCGCTCGTGATATCGGAGGCGAACCAGCCCTGTAGCGCATAGCCTTGCAGCCGCTCACTTGTCATATCGCCGCCGAGAATATTCTTCGGCGTGTGACACAGGCCGCAATGGCCTAAACCTTCGGCCAGATACGCGCCACGATTCCATTCTTCGCTCTTATCGGCCGCCGGCTGGAACGTCCCCCGCGTAAAGTACATTTTGTTCCAAACAAGCATTGACGCACGGATGTTGAACGGAAACGGCAGTTGATTGGGATTTACCGGATTGTAGACGGCCGACACGGTATTGAGGTAAGCGCGGATCGCCAGCGCGTCGTCGCGGGTGATCTTGGTGTAGTAGGTGTACGGCATCGCCGGATAAAGATGCGTGCCATTGCGGCCGGTGCCCTTTTGGAGAGCGTCGACGAATTCATCGTCCGTCCAAGCGCCGATGCCGGTCTGCCGATCGGGCGTAATGTTGGGCGCCAGGATGTTGCCGAATGGCGTCTCGATCGGACGCCCGCCGGCGAGAGCGCGACCGCTCCCCGGCAATGTATGACACGCGGCGCAATCGCCGACGATCGTCAAGTATCGGCCGCGCTCGATTTGCTTGAAGTCCTGTTTGTCGATATCGCCTGCGACGGCGCCACCGGACCACAGCGCCAGCGCTAGACCGCAAAACGCTACGCGCATTGAGTCGGGGTTAGGCATGGACGAGCGGCCCCGGGTTTTTGAGGTATTGGGAGCGGATTGCTTTCGCCGACCAGAATGCGAGCGCGCCGACCGTATCGGTCGGGTTGTAGCCGGCGTTTTGGGGGAACGCCGTAGCGCCTTGCACAAACAAATTAGGAACGTCCCAGCTCTGTAGATATCGGTTCAAGGCGCTGTTGCCCGGGTTGTCGCCCATGATGGCGCCGCCGCAGAGATGCGACGTCTGATAATCGGTCACATCGTAAGGGCCCTTGCGCGGCTGCTTCACCACTTGCCTGGCGCCCATTTGCTGAAGGATTTCAGCGTATTTGTCGGTGAGAAATGCGCTCATCTTGAGCTCGTTGTCGTGAAAATCGATGGTGATGCGCACCAGCGGCCGGCCGAAGCGGTCCTTATAGGTGGGATCGAGATCGAGATAGTTGTCGCGATAGCTGTAGAACGAAGCGTGACACGCGCCGCCACAAATAATGGAGCTCAGATAATTGTCGCGCAGCGCCTGTTTCCACTTGGCGCCCCAGGCTGGTGTGCCGGGCGGCACCGCCATGCTCTCCAGCGGACGGCCGTTGGTCCGGACTTGACCGATGTATCCGCCGCCGACAAAGCCCAACTGGCTATGGTCGAAATTGTCGCCATTGAACTCGTCGATACACATGCCGATCGCGCCGGAAGCGATGAACGGATTGAAATTGTATTTGTCCTTGTCAAAGAAACCGACCGCCGTCGACATTGTCTGATGGGTGAAATTGCGGCCGATCTGGCCTTGGCCGGTCCGCGGATCGTACGGCGTACCGATTCCGGACAGCAGCAGCAGCTGGACGTTAAATAGTTGGAACGCACAGAGGAGGACGAGATCGGCGGGTTGCTCGAATTTCTCGCCCGACGAATTCACATAGGTCACACCGGTTGCCCGTTTGCCGGTGTTATCGAGATTGATTCGCATGACTTCGCATTCGGTGCGAGCCTCGAAGTTTGGATTACGAAGCAGCACCGGCAAAATCGTCGTCTGCGGCGTGGCCTTGGAATAGTTGGCGCAGCCGAACCATTCGCAAAAGCCGCAAAAGGTGCACTGCCCGAGCGTCACGCCGAGCGGGTTGGTGTAAGATAGCGACAGATTTCCCGACGGTTGCGGATACGGCTTGTAGCCGAGCTGTTTCGCGGCCTCGGCGAATAGCGTATGGCCGTAGCCCTGCTTCTGGGCTGGCGTCGGATACGGCCGCGAGCGGGCGCCCTCAAATGGATTGCCGCCATCCTGGATCTTGCCTTGGACGTTGCCGGCTGTGCCGGACGTGCCGCACAAATACTCGAAGTCATCATAGTGCGGCTCGAGGTCATCGTAAGTGATGCCCCAGTCCTGGATGGTCATATCCTCCGGCAGAAACTTTTCGCCGTAGCGCTGGGTCAAATGCGAGCGAGCCGTGAAGTCGGTTGGCAAGAAGCGAAACGTCTCGGCATTCCAATGCAGCCCCCCGCCACCGACTCCGTTGCCGAGCATGAAGGCGCCCCAGTTGCGTACCGGCAGCGCCGTTTGACCGGCGTTGTTCCTAAATGTCACGCACGTCTGCGCCGGCTGAAGGAAAAGCTGGTGCTGCAGGCGGTAACGCAGTTCGTCCTGCGCGTAGGAAATCGGAAAATCGCCCGCCGTGTCACGCCAGGGTCCGCGTTCGATTGCGACAACGTCGAGCCCTGCTTGCGTCAGTTCGTGCGCGAGAATGGAGCCGGTCCATCCGAGCCCGACGATGACTGCATCTTTTCGGGGAAGCCTGCGCGCCATTGTCTTGTTCTCACTGCAATCGATTCAAATCAAATCGGACCGGAGCTCGACAGCCGATTACGAAAACATTCATGGTGACCAGTTTGGATGGCTGGCGATGCCGACGGTCGGCAACGTGACACGCTCATTATGACGGTCGATCCAGTCGCGGTAGTCGTAGTGCGTCCCCGGAAAACCGATCATCTTCCATGCGGCCATATCTTTGTTGCCGCCGTAAATCGGGTCGGCGAGGAAACCGTTCCGCGTGTCCGTGAGAATGAGGTTGAAAAAGCTCTGGCCGTCGAAGCCATCGAGCTTGAAGGAGCCGTTTTCGAGACCGGCGATGACCTCGTCCTTCTGGTCGTCGGAGAGATCGGCAAAGCCCTTGCCGCTATATTTGCTGCGGCAGGCATCGTCGAGCGCGGCAAGCGCCTTGCGGTATTGTTGGGCGGCCGTGAGCGGAGACTGCGAACCCTGCTGTTTCGTTCCTGGCTGGAACGGGCCCATCATGTAGAGGTTTTCGTTTCGTCCGTACGGGCCTGCGAGCTGGCGATCGATGAACACCGCGCAGCCGATGTCTTTGCCGCCCGGCGTTTGCGGATCGGGCGGAATGAGTCGATCGACAAACGCCTCTACGGTGGAAGCTTCTTTGGGCGTGAAATAGTGCCAACCGTCTGGCATTACCGCGGTCGGCGGATCGGCGGAGCCGGGGTTCCACGGCAGGCCGCCTTTGATACGGGCGGCGCGTGCAGCCTCGGCGCTCAGCAGTAGCGCAATTGCGCTAGAACCGAGTAGCTGTCGCCGGTTCACATTATACACAGCAAAATCCCGTCAGCCTCAGCGCTGCTCACTCAATACATTTCACCGGAATTCCCGAGATAACTGCCACGATATCGAAATGTTCCGACTTGTTCTGACCTTTCGGAAGCGATCCTGGTTTGGATCGACCTACCGACCGGCAGTGTTTCAGTTTCGGGCCAGTAGTAAGACGAGCTGTGAACGGCTTGCTTTGTGACGAGGCGGTCTAGCCGGTGAGTGGCAATTTTTTGCTTGGTTGTTTGTCGCGTTCGGCAAGCTCGGCGAGCGCGGGGCCGGCCAAAACGTAGGTCAGACAGTGCGGTAAATGGTAAAAGCCATTGCCTTGATAAAAGGCTTGTGCCGGATTGTCGGCATGTACGGTCAGCTCCACGATCGGGCTGCCGAGATCGCGCGCGTGGGCGGCGACGCGCGCTACCAGCGCGTTGGCGACGCCGTGCTTCCGATATTGCGGCTCGACAAATAGGTCTTGCAGAAAAATCACCGGTCCGCTCCAGCCAGTGATGGCGCGCTGGCTGCACGTCGCCATGCCAATGACGACCTCGGCATATTCGGCTTCGGCGACGAACGCGGTAAAGCCGGCGTCGGGCCCAAAGCCGTCGCGCAGCCAATCGGCGGCTGTCGCGCGCACCGCGTGCAGCGAATTCTCACCCTCCGCCAACAAGCGCTTCAATCGCATCAGCGCCGGAACGTCCGCGGGCCGCGCCGTACGGACGCGAAAAGCGCTTAAGGCGTGGTGCTCGCTGTCCATCCCGCTGGCTTTGCTGACGCCTAGACGGTCAGGTTGACCTTGTTTCCCACTTTGCCGGACGCACTCGGCGTCGACGCAACACTCGATCCTTGAGCATCGATGTCGCTCAACGAAATCGAACGGTTGGTGTTTTGCTTGTGGTGGCTGATCGATTGAAGCGGCTGCGAGCTCGCTGCGTAGATGCTGCCCGGTGTTATTCCTGAAATGGCCATGAGACGATGTCCTGCGGCGAATGGTTAGGATTCCGATTCAACGCAACTACACAACAAACTGGGCTTGTATGGTTAATGAACGATTAGCGCGGGCCCGACTTTCAGGTCCAGATCGAGCGGATGCCGTCGACCACGTATTGCACCGCGAGCGCAGCAAGCAGGACGCCCAATAGGCGGGAGAGCACGATATTGCCGGTCATGCCGAGCAGTCCGCTGATTCGCTCAGCGAAAATGAAAGTGACGAGACACGAGGCGGCGACGAGCGCCGCCACTGCGACCAGGACCGCGAGCTGCAGCAGATTGCCGTTGGCTTGACCGGCCAGAAGTATCGTCGCGGTGATCGCGCCCGGCCCGGCGAGGAGCGGCACCGCAAGCGGAAAAGCCGCGACGTTGCGGACGCGTTCTTCGATCGCCAGTTCCGCGGCTTCGCCTTCGTGGCGGCTGCGGACGCCGAACACCATCTCGGCGGCAATCCAAAACAGTAGCAAGCCTCCGGCGATGCGGAAGGCGGGCAGCGAAATTTCAAGGACGTTCAGCAGCCGGTCGCCGGCGAGCGCAGCGCCAATCAGGATCGCGCCAGCGATGACGCTGGCGCGAACGGCGACGTCCTTGCGGGAGGCGCGCGGCATGCCTGTGGTCACCACCAGGAAAGTCGGCGCCATGGCGATCGGGTCGACGACCACAAACAAAGTCAGCAGCGCCGAGACCGCATAATCCAGCAGCATTTTTCGGTCCCATCCCTTGGCGGCGCGGACTTTACCAGCGTCTTATGTCACGCCGTTGTGCGAGCCGCCCAAGGCGGCGCTGCTGCGGCTTTCGACCGCCCCAATAAAACATTGAAATTCAAAAGGAAACTCCTATCTACCGGATGCCGATAAAAGTGGCGGACGACCGCCCGATCGGCTATGAAAATCGCAGCAGATTCGCGTCAGGATTCCAGCCCAAACCTAGACTATGTCAGACCAGGATAATCCCCCGCCCACGGACGACGGCCCGTCCGACATTCGCCCGGTCTCAATCACCGAGGAGATGAAGAAGAGCTACCTCGATTACGCCATGAGCGTGATCGTGGCCCGCGCGCTGCCGGATGCGCGCGACGGGCTCAAGCCGGTGCACCGGCGCATCCTCTACTCGATGCACGAGAACGGCTACGAGTGGAATAAGCCGTATCGCAAATCCGCGCGTGTGGTCGGCGATGTGATCGGCAAATATCATCCGCACGGCGACCAGGCGGTTTACGACGCGCTGGTGCGCATGGCGCAGGATTTCTCCATGCGCCTGCCGCTGATCGACGGGCAGGGGAATTTTGGCTCGGTCGACGGCGATGCGCCGGCGGCCATGCGGTACACGGAAGTGCGCCTCGAGCGCGTCGCCGGTTCGCTGGTCGAAGACCTCGACAAAGACACCGTCGACTTCCAGGCCAATTACGATAATTCCGAACGCGAGCCGGCGGTGCTGCCGGCGCGTTTTCCCAATTTGCTGGTCAATGGCGCCGGCGGCATTGCGGTCGGCATGGCGACCAACATCCCGCCGCACAATCTCGGCGAGGTGATCGACGCCTGCATGGCGTTGATCGACAATCCCGGACTGTCGATCGAGGACTTGATCGCGATCGTTCCGGGTCCCGATTTCCCGACCGGCGGCATTATTCTCGGCCGGCAGGGCATCCGCGCCGCCTACCATCTCGGCCGCGGCGCCATCGTCATGCGCGGCAAGGTCGAATTCGAGACGCTGCGCGGCGAGCGCGAGGCGATCGTCATCTCCGAAATCCCCTACCAGGTGAACAAGGCGCACATGGTGGAGCGCATCGGCGAACTGGTGCGCGAGAAGAAGATCGAAGGCATTTCCGCGCTGCGCGATGAATCCGACCGCGACGGCTACCGTGTGGTGATCGAAATGCGGCGCGACGCGGTACCCGACGTCGTGCTCAACCAGCTCTACCGTTTCACCGCGCTGCAATCTTCGTTCGGCGCCAACATGGTGGCGCTCGACAGCGGCCGGCCGCTGGTGATGAATTTGAAGGACCTGCTGGTCTGCTTCATCGCGTTTCGCGAGGAGGTCATCTATCGGCGCACCAAGCACCTTCTCACCAAGGCGCGCGACCGCGCCCACGTCCTGGTCGGCCTTGCCATAGCGGTCGCCAACATCGACGAGGTGATCAAACTCATCCGTGCCGCCAAGGATGCCAGCGAGGCGCGCGAACAATTGATGGAGCGCGACTGGCCGGCGAAAGACGTCGCGGCCATGGTCACGCTGATCGACGATCCACGGCACAGCGTCTCCGAAACCGGCACGACGAAGCTTTCCGCCGAACAGGCCAAGGCGATCCTCGATCTGCGGCTGCAGCGGCTCACGGCACTCGGCCGCGACGAGATCAAGGCCGAACTCGACAAGCTCGCCGACGAGATTGCCGACTATCTCGACATCCTGCGCTCTCGCTTGCGCATCCAGACGATCGTCAAGGACGAGCTTGCCGCGATCAAGAACGAGTTTGCCACGCCGCGGCGTACGGTGATCCTCGACCAAGAAGGCGAGATGGAAGACGAGGACCTGATCCAGCGCGAGGACATGGTCGTCACTGTTTCGCATGCCGGCTACGTCAAGCGCGTGCCGCTTTCCACCTACCGCGCGCAAAAGCGCGGCGGCAAGGGGCGTGCCGGCATGCAGACGCGGGAAGAAGATTTCGTCACCCGCCTGTTCGTCGCCTCGACGCACACGCCAGTGTTGTTCTTCTCGTCGCGCGGGCAGGTCTACAAGGAGAAAGTGTGGCGATTGCCGCTGGCCGCGCCGCAGGCGCGCGGCAAGGCTTTGATCAACATCCTTCCGCTCGAGCAGGGCGAAAACATTACCACGATCATGCCGCTGCCCGAGGACGAGGCGACCTGGGACAAGCTCGACGTGATGTTTGCCACGACCCGTGGCACGGTGCGACGCAACAAACTCTCGGATTTTGCCGACGTGCGTCGCTCCGGCATCATCGCCATGAAGCTCGACGAGGGTGACGGCATCGTCGACGTGCAGATCTGCACCGAGAACGACGACGTGCTGCTAACGTCTGCGGCTGGCCAGTGCA
This sequence comes from uncultured Alphaproteobacteria bacterium, assembly GCA_963831165.1. GTDB lineage: Bacteria > Pseudomonadota > Alphaproteobacteria > Rhizobiales > Xanthobacteraceae > BOG-931. Next base: position 1,452,578 of record CAWHPC010000017.1, on the reverse strand, counting down.
TCCGGTTTGCGGTCAATGACGTGCGCGTCTTTCAAGGCCGGACCTCCATGGGGGTGCGCGGGATCAATCTCGCCGACGGCGACAAGCTGATCTCGCTATCGATCCTGCGCCATGTCGAAGCCTCGGCCGACGAGCGGGTGGCATATCTCAAGCGCGCCAACGCGGTACGCCGGGGTACTAATGGGGAAGGCGAGGAGAACGTCGCCGAGCAGGAGGAGGCCACGGGCGCCATTGAACTTGGCCAATCGCGCTATGCGGAATTGTCAGCGTCCGAGCAGTTTGTCCTAACAATCTCAGAAAAAGGTTTCGGCAAGCGCACGTCATCTTTCGAGTACCGCACCACCAATCGCGGCGGCAAAGGCATCGTCGCAATGGCGATCACCGAAAAGAACGGCCGGCTGGTCGCGTCCTTCCCGGTCGAAGACAGCGACCAGATCATGCTGGTCACCGACGGCGGGCAGCTGATCCGTTGCCCGGTCGACGGTATTCGCATTGCCGGCCGCGCGACGCAAGGCGTCATCGTGTTTTCAACCGGCGCGGGCGAGCGCGTCGCATCAGTCGAGCGGCTGTCCGAAGAAGGCGACGAAAACGGCGAGTGAGCAATGGCGAGTTCAGCCATGTTAGATCTTCGCTCGCGGACTGCACCCACAAGCCTATCGGCCATCGTTACAGAGGGGGAGCAATCGAGTGTGCGACTTACTACAGAAGCTTGAGCTTTTGCACGCCGCTGGAACTCAAATCACTCCGCCTCATGCCACGGAACTTGTAAAAACCCTCTATGAAATTCTGACCATCCTCGATGGCAAGGGGCTGGCGCTACTTGCCTTCGACGGCATTGTCGTCGCCGCCACGACCTTCGCGGCAGAAAAAGGCGATGTCTTTCGCAAGCCCGGATTGGCTCGCTGGTTGGCAATCCTGGTGATCGTGATATCGCTCGCAGCCGCCGCTTTGTGTCTCGGCGTTGCCGAGATTTCCTATTCATTTCTCCACTATGTTGAGTGCACGGGGCCGGACAAATTAGATTACGCCAACGAGATAAATCACCTGACGACTTTGGTCGATTGGCGGACCGTGTACTATCAGATCGCCTGGACATTTTCGATTATCGCAATTCCATTGTTTTTGATTATGTTCTGGGTGTCGCTGGATTGGCGCAAACGCGGCGCTGCCATGAAGTGACCCGTCTTCGCCTTTCAGGATCATTTCTGAACGCCATCGACGGCACGCCCGCAGCCGGTTAATTTAAGCCTGAAAAACAATAACGGGAACGCCGGCCCAAGTACCGAGGCACGGCGTCCGCCAGGGAGAAATCGATGGCCCACGTTTGGGAAAAATCCTATCCGCCGGGCGTGTCCTGGGATGCGCCGCTGCCGCCGCCGGTAGCGCTCGAAAGCCTGCTGGAGACCGCGGCAAGCAAATGGCCGGAGCGGATCGCAATCGACTTTTATGACCGCACCTTTACCTTTCGGGAACTCCGCGACCTCGCAGCGCGAGCCGCGAAGGGTTTGCAGGCGCTTGGTGTCGGGCCGGGCGTGCATGTCGGCTTGCATCTGCCGAACACGCCGCATTTCGTGGTTGCGTTCTTCGCCGTACTGATGGCGGGCGGCCGCGTCGTCAATTTCAGTCCGCTTGCCGCGCCACGGGAGCTCAAATACCAGATCGCCGACGCCGAAACGACGGTGATGGTTACGCTCGGGCTGCCGATGCTCTATCCGCAGATCGCGGGGCTCAAGGGCACGGGCAAATTTGAAACGCTGGTGGTTTGCAGCATCGCCGACTTTCTGCCGGCGCCGATCGCCCAAATGTTCGGCCCGGCGGCCGAGCGCATCGCCGGCGCCGGCCGCGAAGTCGATTTTGCCGCGCTGATCGCCAATGACGGCACCTTCGTGCGGCACCCGCGTGGCCAGCTCGAAGACGAGATCGCGGTGCTGCAATATACCGGCGGCACCACCGGGGCGCCCAAGGGTGCGATGCTCACCCACGCTAACTTCTGTGCGGTGCTGAACATCTACTCGTATTGGAATGGGCTCGGTCCGGACGAAGAACCGGAAAAGGCGCTGGCAGTGCTGCCGCTGTTCCATATCTTCGGCTTGAGCTTCGTTATGCTGCTCGTGGTCGCTACCGGTTCGCAAATGGTGTTGCACATCAGGTTCGATCCGGACCGGGTGCTTGCCGACATCGCGCGCAAAAAAATAACGGTCTTCCCGGCGGTGCCGACCATGTACACCGCACTCGTCAATCATCCGAAGGTAAAGGAATTCGACCTTTCCTCCGTCAAAACTTGGGGCTCCGGCGGGGCCCCGCTGCCGCTGGAAGTGCAGCAACGTTTCGAAGCGCTGACCGGCATCTGCCCGAAGGAGGGCTATGGCCTGACCGAAGTCGCGCCACTGGGTACGCTGCAGCTCAAGGACGCACCGGTACGTCAAGGCAGTGTCGGCGTGCCCGCGCCGCATACCATTCTGGACGTCGTCGATCTCGCGACCGGTACAACGGTGCTGTCGGTCGGCGAGAGGGGCGAGGTGTGCTTTCGCGGGCCCCAGGTGATGAAGGGTTACTGGAAGAAACCGGAGGAAACCGCAGACGCGTTCCGCGGTGGGCGCTTTCATACCGGCGACATCGGCTACCTCGACCAGGACGGTTTCCTCACGCTGGTCGACCGCAAGAAGGACATGATCCTGTCCGGCGGCTTCAACGTGTTTCCGCGCAACATCGAGGAAGCGATCTACGAACATCCCGGCGTCGCCGAGGTCACCGTCATCGGCATCCCGGATGCCTATCGGGGCCAGTCGGCCAAGGCTTTCATCGCGCTCAAGCCGGGACATGCCCGATTCGGGATCGACGATCTCAAAACCTTCCTGGCAGACAAACTAGCGAAGTACGAAATGCCGACGGAGATGGAAGTTCGCACCAGCCTGCCGAAGACGCCGGTCGGGAAATTGTCGAAGAAAGAGCTGGTGACCGAGGAAATGGCTAAACGGCAAGCAGCCGATGCACTGCCAGCAGTTGCTCACGAATGACTGGCCCGAGTTAGGCGCGACGGGCGCCTAAACTAGCCGCGTATCGGTGTGTCAAATTGCCGATCGAAAGCTGTGCAAACCGTCAAAAATCGCGATGGCGACCGTGCATTGATTTCTGCGACTATCGTTCCGTCGAGTGGTCAATTCCAGGGATGAACCGAAAGGGGATGAATTTGCCCGCGTACGTCAGGGTCACAACAACGACATTCAATCACACGCGATGATCCGCGGCCAGAAAGGGTTGCTCGACAAACACGGTGGTCAGCTTGTGGGGGAGCACGCTATGAATCCAACGTTTGACGCGCGCCGGGTCGTCGCCAGCGGAGCGTTCGAAGCCAAACAAGCCTTCGATATTGAAGCGTTCGTAGCCAGATATGGCGGGACGACGCGATGCGCGTTCAGGGCCGGGGAACGCCTCTTCGTCCAGGATGAGCCCTCGAAACGCCTGTTCTACATCCAGGAAGGACAGGTCCAGCTTACGGTCGTCTCGGCGCAGGGCAAGGAAGCGATCTTGAGCATACTGGGTGCCGGCGACTTCTGCGGCGAGAGTTGCCTGATCGCTGGCCGCGTGCGGACCGGAACCGCCGCGTGCATTGCCGACAGCCTGGTGGCAAAGCTGGACCAGGCAAGCGTCATTCGCGCCATCCGGCAGGACGCGGCGTTCGCTGAGTTCTTTCTCGTTCGTGTTTTATTTCGCGCTTTTGGACTGAGAGAGAGCCTGCTCAGTCACCTGTTCGATTCCAGCGAGGTTCGTTTGGCGCGGGTTCTGCTGCGGTTGGCGAACTACGGCAAGGGAGGCCGGGAGCGAACCATCACAAGAGCCATCGACCAGGAAGCGCTGGCGCAAATGATCGGCACTACCCGCTCACGCGTCAATTATTTTATGAACAAATTTCGCAGGCTCGGCTTCGTCGACTACAACGACACCATCGTTGTCCATGGCGCGTTACTGGAAGATTTCCTGCGAAAGGACGCCCTCGGTTCGCGCCGAATGGCAAAGCCGACAGCGGCAGCCTGAGAGTAAGCAGAGAAGGTCCGAAGCCGCCGACCGAATACGCGCACGCCAATCAAAACGTCCTCACGAGACGTGCACGGTTTCGCGAAGCCCACAAGGCCGGCGCGAGAAGCAGGCTTGTGCGGACAGCCGTGCGATCATCCGAAGTTCGCCGCGTTCCTTGTGCGTTGCAGGATTGACTCCATGTCGGTGAGTCCTGAAAGTTTCATCGCGGTGAAACAGCATGTGGCCGCGGCCGAGAGCAAGGGATCTGGAACCTGCACATGATTTTGCTGAAGGCGTCCTCAGGCGCATGACCGACACCGGCGTCGGCCTGATCGGAGATATTGGGGCTACCAACGCACGCTTTGCGCTCGTTGGGCCAGACGGCAGGCCGAGCGCAGCGCGGGTCTATGCGTTGACCGACTACGACTCGCTTCACGATGCACTCGATGCATATCTGACCGAGGCTTCGCCTGGAAAACGCCCGGCGCAGGCAGCACTGGCGGTTGCCTCTCCTGTGACCGGCGATCAGATCACGATGACCAATCACCCCTGGACGTTCTCGGTCGACACGCTGAAACATCAGTTCGGACTTCAACGACTTCTGGTGATCAATGACTTTGCCGCCAATGCGGCCGCGGTCCCGCACCTCGACGCAAAAGATCGCATTCAGATCGGCGGCGGTGAGCCGGCGAATAATGCCGCCATCGGTGTGATCGGGCCCGGCACCGGCCTCGGCGTGAGTGCGTTGTTGCCGTCGGCCAAAGGGGCGCTGACGATTGCCGGAGAGGGCGGCCATGTCACCATGACGCCCGCGACCGCTGAAGAAAGCGCCGTTCTGGACCTGATGCGAAAACGCTACGACCACGTTTCCGCCGAGCGATTGTTGTCAGGGCCCGGCCTGGTCAATCTGTACAACGCGCGCTGCGAGCTCGCCGGAACTCCGGCCGCGTCTTACCTGGCAGAACAGATCACCAGCCCTTTGATCTGGAAGGAGGACCCGCGCACGCGCGAGGCAACATCGATGTTTTGCGCGATGCTCGGGACGGTGGCCGGCAATCTCGCCGTGACACTGGGCGCGCGGGGCGGCATCTATATCGCCGGCGGCATCGTGCCACACATGGCTTCGTTCTTTGCGCAGTCCGAGTTCAGGTCGCGGTTCGAAGCAAAAGGGCGGCTGCGCGCCTACCTTGCGGCCATTCCGACTTACCTCATCGTGCAACCGCTGCTGGGCCTGATTGGCGCCGCAGTGTTGCTGAACGAATGCCGATAGCTCGTGGCTCGCAAAATATCAGCCGGCGACTTCCTGCGCCAGCGGCGCCGACCAAGCGTCATAGCCGTAGACCCAGTCCGGATCGGTGGCATTGCGCAGCCAGGTATTGGTCCGTGAGCTGAGCTGGATTTGCGACGTTCGCGGTTTGCGGGTTGCCTCGAAACGGCGGAAAGCCTCGGCCACGCCAGCGCGGTCGACGCCCTCAAGACACCGCGACAACACTGCCGCATCCTCGATCGCCATGGCGGCGCCCTGCGCCATGTACGGCGTCATCGGATGGCAGGCATCGCCAAGGAGCGTGATATTGCCGTCGGTCCAGTGGGGCAGGGGATCGCGATCGATCAGCGCCCATTTGTGGACCGCAGGACAGGCAGCGAGCACGTGCTGAACCTGCGGATGAAAACCGGCGAAGGCGGCGCGCAGCTCTTCCACGTTACCCGTGGCGGACCAGGATTCCACAGTGAAGCCCGGTTCCGGCTGGCTGGTGACGAAATAGACTTCGCTCCGGTCTGGCCTGACGTAGTAGATGACGATGTGGCGATCCGGCCCCCACCACTTGGTGCAGTCGTCGATGCGATAGCCATTCAGCAGGGCGGCCGGGTACACGGTGCGGTAAGCGACGCGGCCGGTGAAATTCGGCTGCTCTTTGCCGAACAGCAAATCCTTGATCAGCGAATGCACGCCGTCGGCAGCGACCGCCGCGTCAGCGTTCGCGGTCGCGCCATTGGCGAAGCTTAGCCGCAGACCGCCGTCCGCGCGCTGTTCGACCGACGTCAATTGATGATCAAGGCGCACCACGCCGTCGGGCACAGCGCTCGCCAATGCCGCGTGAAGATCGCCGCGGTGCGCCAGAAGGTACGGGGCGCCGTAGCGTTCTTCGGCAGCCTCGCCGAAGATCATGTCGAAGCGAACCTCGCCGGTGTCGAAGTCCTTGTTGTTCCACGAGCGCGGATAAAACGCGGTTGCACGCAACGCCGGCTCAAGGCCGAAGCTGCGCAATACCTTCATGGCGTTGCAGCCGATTTGGATGCCGGCGCCGAGGCGCGCGAAGCGCCGGGCCTGCTCATAGACCGTTACTTCAATGCCAACCCGCTGCAACGCCACCGCGGTCGCAAGACCGCCCATTCCCGCGCCAATGATTGCTACGGAGAGCTTTGCCACGCGGATACCCCGTTTCGGCCCGGTCTCACGTCGTCTTCGATACGCTTAGCCGTTCTATTCCTTCGGAACTGCAACGCGCATCGTTGCCGACGGGATCGAATTGCCGCTATCCGGCGAACCCGCCGCCGTCGAGAAACTCTTGTTCGGCCGGTGTCGTGTCGCGCCCCATCACGCGGTTGCGATGCGGAAATCGTCCGAATTTCGCAATGATATCGCGATGGGCGAGCGCATAGTTCGATAAGTCGGCATCGCCCAGCGCCGCGTAAAGCTGTACCGACCGATCCTGATCGGCCAAAAGCTCCGAGTGCATGAAGGGCAGGTAGAAAAACTGCCGCAAGGTTTTGTCGGTCACCCGGTCGAAGCCGCGCGTAATCGCGCGGTCGGCCGCCGCACGCGCCCTCGGATCGGTTGCGAACGCCCGCGCAGTGCCGCGAAACATATTCCGGGAAAACTGATCGAGCAGGATGACCAGCGCGAGCCCGCCTTCGGCGCTTTCCGCAAATGCCGACAATTCGCCCCGCGCCGCCGCCTCATGGGTGCTGAGAAACCGCGACTGGATGCTCAGATCGAAATCGGCGTCCTGTTCGAACCATCGCTCCGGCCCGGCTTCGCGCCAGAACGACACGATCTCGGCTGGCGTAACGTCGCTCATCCTACTGCCCGTGGCCGGCGACGCTGGCGAAGCGTTTTGCTTCCTCGGCGGCACGGAACAAGGCCTTCGCCTTGTTGATGCATTCTTGTTGCTCGAAATCCGGATCGGAATCGGCGACGATGCCGGCGCCCGCTTGCACATACATGGTGCCGTCCTTGATCAGCGCCGTGCGCAGCGCAATACAGGTGTCCATGTCGGCGCCGGCCGAGAAATAGCCGACGCAGCCCGCATAAAGCCCGCGCTTTTCCTTTTCCAGTTCGTCGATGATCTGCATGGCGCGTACTTTGGGCGCGCCGGAAACCGTGCCGGCGGGAAAGCCGGCGGCAAGCGCGTCGAGCGGATCGCAGTCATCGCGCAGCTTACCTTCGACGTTTGAGACGATATGCATGACCTGGCTGTAGCGTTCGATGAAGAACTGATCGGTGACTTGCACGCTGCCGATCGCGGCGACGCGGCCGACATCGTTACGCCCCAGGTCGAGCAGCATCAAATGCTCGGCGCGTTCCTTGGGGTCGGCCAAAAGCTCCTCTTCAAGCGCCTTGTCCTCGTGCGGCGTCGCACCGCGCCTTCGCGTCCCGGCGAGCGGACGGATGGTCACTGTGCCGCGGTGGGTCTTGACCAGGACTTCGGGGCTTGAGCCGGCCACCGCGAAGGCGCCGAAATTCAGGAAAAACAGATAGGGCGAAGGATTGACGCGCCGCAGCGCGCGATAAAGCGCGAATGGCGACAGCGCGAACGGGGCTTCGAAGCGCTGCGACAGCACGACCTGAAAAATGTCGCCCGCGAAGATATATTCCTTGGCCCGCAGCACCATGGCTTTGAACTGTTCGGCGCTGGTGTTGGAGTGCACCTTCACCTCGAGCGAGCCGGTTTCGCTGATGCCGGCCGATTTGCCGAGTGGCTGTTCGAGCGCATCGACGATCGCCGATAGGCGATCGACAGCGTGGACGCGCGCCGTCTTCGCCGTCACGTCGGCCTGCGGCCGCACTGGCGTGACTACGGTGATGGCATCTTCAACCGTATCGAAAACCACGACCAGCGTCGGCCGGACGAGGATGGCGTCAGGAATGCCGATCGGATCAGAACGCGGCGCAGCCAGGGACTCTTCCATTTGCCGTACCATGTCGTAGCCGAGATAGCCGAAGACGCCGGCTGCCATTGGCGGCAACGTGTCCGGCAAGGCGATCCGGCTTTCGGCGATAAGCGAGCGCAGCGCTTGCAGCGGCGGCGCGCCGGCCGGCGCAAATGCCACCGGATTGTTGTGCGGCGTGCGGTTGATTTCGGCGATTTGGCCGTTGGCGCGGAAAATGACATCGGGCTCCAGCCCGATGATGGAGTAGCGGCCGCGGACCTCGCCGCCTTCGACGGATTCGAGCAGAAAGTTGATCGGTGACGAAGTTTTGGTTCCGGCGCCGGTGATTTTAAGAAAAGCGGAGACCGGAGTTTCGAGGTCGGCGACCAGTGTCGTCCATACTGCTTGCGGCTCGCCGGCGGCGTAGCGCGTGGCGAACGCGTCGGCCGGAGGCTCGACCTGCATTCAGTTAATATCCGGCGCGCTGTTGCCGAGCGCTTGCGCCAGCGCCTGCTGGTTGACGCTGGTGCCAAGGTCGTCCTGGAGCCACGCAACATACTCACCGTAGATGTCGTTGATCTCCTGGCGCTGTACGGTCTCCTCGAGGCGTTTGCTCTCGGCGGAATTGGCGTCCAGTTTGGGGGTGGTCACGTCGGTCACGCGGAACACGACCCATTCGCTGAGGCTTATCGCCTTCCGCTGCTGCCGAAGCCGTCTTTGGCGGTGTGGAATACCGCTGTGGTGACCTTCGCCGACACAAATCCGGTCGGCGTCCCGCGCTTGAGCTTGTTAGCCGTTTGTATCGTCAAGCCGTCAGCCTTGGCGACAGCGTCGAACGCGTTGCCGTTCTTGAGCTTGTCGACGATATCGGTCGCTTTAGCCTTTAGCCGCGAGGCGATCGCGTCCCCGCGTACGCGCTGTTCGACCTGGCTCTTGACCTCATCGAGCGTGCGATCGCGCGATGGCGTAATGCCGGTGACATCGTACCAAATATAGCCGCCGTCGGCCGAGATCGGATCGTTCTCGACGCCGACATCGGAGGCGAACGCGGCGTTGATGACTTCTGCGGCGTGCGGGAGGTTGGCGACAGGATTGCCGCTCGGGTCGCGGCCGGAGCGGTCCACGTCGTAGGTCATGACCGGCAGCTTCGCCTTCTGCGCCGCCTCTTCCAGCGTGCTGCCGCCGGCGCGGGTATCCTCGATCTTGTCGTGCAGGCTCTGCAGTTCCGCCTTCGTGCGCTCGGCTGTGATGTCGCTGCGGATCTGCGGCGTCACATCGGCGAGCGATTTTTCCACTGCGGGCTCGATCTTAACAACGGTGACGATGACCGCGCCGAAGCGTCCTTTGACCGGCGGGCTTATCTCCCCCTCCTTAAGCGAAAAGGCGGCGTCAGCAACAGCAGGATCGATGATCTCGGTTTTCGGCAACATACCGAGATCGATGTCCTGATCTTTCAGACCCCGCTCCGCGGCAAGCGCCGCGAAACTCAAGCCATCTTTGAGTTTTGCCGCGGCCGCCTCTGCTTCCTGCATGTTCGGGAAGACGATTTGCTCGACGTGGCGGCGCTCCGGTGTCGCGTAGTGGCTCCGGTGTTCGTCGTAGTAGGCCTTCATGTCCGCGTCGGAAATCTCCAGCGATTTGCCGATTTCGGCGGGCGTAACCAGCAAGGTCGCGATCTTGCGGTATTCCGGCGCGCGGAACAGGATTTTGCGCGCCTCGAAATATTTATTGAGTTCATCAGCTGTCGGTTCCGGAACCTCGCCGGCCTGGGCCGGGCCGAGCGTCACGTATTCGATGCTGCGTTCCTGGTTCTGGAATTGATTGATGGCTTCGAGCCAAGCCTTCGGGACCGGCAGGTCGCTGGTCAGCGAGTCGATGATTTGCCGCCGCAGCATTATTCGCCGTTGTTCGTTGAGGAAGCGCTGTTCGTTGTAGCCCGCGCTACGCAGCAGCTGCTCAAACCTCACCCGGTCAAAGCGGCCGTTATTCTGGAACATCGGATCGTTGGAGACGTGCTGGACCACGTCCGCATCCGACAGCCCGAGCCCCATCTGTCGCGCGTGCTGGTCGAGGCCGGCCTCGGCCACCATTTCGCCAAGCACCTGCCGATCGAGACCGAATGCGTTGGCCTGTTCCGGGCTGAGCGGACGGCCGAACTGCCGCCCAACTTGCTGCAAGCGCTCGTTGTAGATCTGTCGGAATTGCTCGATCGAGATTTCGGTGCCACCGACCTTGGCAAGCGTCGAGCGGCCGAAACCGTGAAAGATGTCGTTGATGCCCCAGACCGCAAAGCTCAGTGCAAGCAGTCCCATGACCACGCCCATGACAGCGCGGCCGAGCCAATTGGCGGAGGCTTTGCGGATACCTCGAAGCATTTCGTCCAACGCGTTGAAGTGGTGCCGGTCGGGCTGCCGGGCAAAGGCGGCGCATCATAGGGATCGACGCTTGTCCCCGCAACCGACGGGATTTCCTGGTAAAACGCCTCTTTTCCGCATGCAAGGCGTCTGCTAACGGCTGTTTTGTCGCAGGTTTTGCGGCCAACACGGTGAGACACAAACGATGGCGCGTCGTCCGCTGGTTGCCGGCAATTGGAAAATGCATGGCCTGAAGAGCGCGATCGGCGAGTTGCAGAAAATCATTGCCGGCGCGGAGCGGCTGCCCAAGCCCGAGCTGATGGTGTGTCCGCCGGCGACGTTAATCTCAGACTTTGCGGCCGTTGCTGCCGGATCGGGTGTAGCGATCGGCGGCCAAGACTGCCACGCGCTGGCGGCCGGTGCCTATACCGGGGACATTTCCGCCGAAATGCTTAAGGATGCCGGCGCTGTGGCCGTCATCGTCGGCCATTCCGAACGCCGGCGATATCATGGCGAAACCGATGCGGCGGTGCGTGCCAAAGCGGAGGCCGCGCGACGTGCCGGCATTGTTGCGATCGTGTGTGTTGGCGAGACGCGTACCGAGCGCGAGTCCGGGCATGCGATCGCCGCGGTGAGTACGCAACTCCAAGGTTCGCTTTCGGACGACTCTACAGGCTTTGTCATTGCCTACGAGCCGGTATGGGCCATTGGCACCGGGCTTACCCCGACGCCGGGCGACGTTGCGGACATGCATGGCCTGATCCGCGAACGGCTCGATGCGCGTTTCGGCTTCGGCAGCGAGGCTGTCCGTGTGCTCTATGGCGGGTCGGTCAATCCGGCGAATGCGCCGGAACTGCTGGCGGTCGAGAACGTCGACGGGGCGCTGGTTGGCGGCGCCAGCCTTAAAGCCGACGACTTCCTGGCGATCGCCGGCTTTTACCGATAGCCCTCGACGGCCATAGAAAATCCAAACCGGATCATGTAGAGAGCCGCGCGACTTCCTATATCACCGGGGAACAAGGCCGGCGCCGCGAGCGGACATTATCGATGTTGACTGTCGTTATCGTCATCCACCTCATGCTTGTCCTCGGCTTGATCGGGGTGGTGCTGTTACAAAAATCCGAGGGCGGGGGCTTGGTCAGCTCAACCAGCGGCTTTATGACCGGCCGCGGTACAGCCAACGTTTTGACGCGGACTACCGCTCTACTCGCCGTCGGCTTCTTCATTACCAGTCTGGCGCTGTCGTGGCTGGCCGGATTGGGCCGTCACCCGGCCTCGATCATCAATACCGGTGGAGGCTCCTCGCAGACGCAAGAGGCGCCGCCTGGCTCGCCGACGCCAATAAGCCCGAGTGGTGGCGGCGTGCTCGACCAGTTGAAATCCAGAGGGGCCCCCGAAGCCCCGCCGGCCGCCCCCAGCGGGCCGCAAGTGCCGCGATCACAGTAGGCTAAGCTGATGGCGCAAGCATCTCCCCCGGCACTGACAGCAACAGCGCCGGGGCAGCTTCCGCGCGGCATGAGGATTTCACCAGAGCTGATTGGAAAAGTGCAAGTTTTCGGCTTCGTAATACCCTGCGCGGCAGCTATTCCGGAATATCGCTCGTCGAATCGGGCGACCGACGGTAGAGATTGAATCCCATGGCGCGGTACATTTTCATCACCGGCGGCGTGGTTTCATCGTTGGGCAAGGGTCTCGCTTCCGCAGCGCTCGGCGCGCTGCTGCAGGCCCGCGGCTACAAAGTCCGGCTGCGCAAGCTCGACCCCTACCTCAATGTCGATCCGGGCACGATGTCGCCCTACCAGCACGGCGAGGTTTTTGTCACCGACGACGGTGCGGAGACCGACCTCGACCTTGGCCATTACGAGCGCTTCACCGGCCGTCCGGCGACCCGCACCGATAACATAACCACCGGCCGCATTTACCAGGACATCCTCGCCAAGGAGCGGCGCGGCGACTATCTCGGCGCCACCATTCAGGTCATCCCTCACGTCACCAACGCCATCAAGGATTTCATCCGCGACGGCAACGAAGGCTTCGATTTCGTACTGTGCGAGATCGGCGGCACAGTTGGTGACATCGAGGGTCTGCCGTATTTCGAGGCCATTCGTCAGCTGGGGAATGATCTGCCGCGGCATCACGCAATCTACATCCACTTGACCCTGATGCCGTTCATCCCGAGCGCTGGCGAACTCAAGACCAAGCCGACCCAGCACTCGGTGCGCGAATTGCGTGCGATCGGCATTCAGCCCGATATTCTGTTGTGCCGCTCCGATCGGCCGATCCCGGAAAGCGAGCGCCGCAAGCTGGCGCTGTTCTGCAACGTGCGCGAAAGCGCCGTGATCGAGGCGCTCGACGTCGACAACATCTACGCCGTGCCGCAGGCTTATCATGCCGGCGGTCTCGACGGCGAAGTGCTGGCCGCATTCGGCATTGAATCGCCGCCGGAGCCCGATCTCTCGACCTGGGATTACATCAACGCCCGCATCCGCAATCCGGAAGGCGACGTGACGATTGCCATTGTCGGCAAGTACACCGGGATGAAGGACGCTTATAAATCGTTGATCGAGGCACTTTCGCACGGCGGCGTTGCCAACAAGGTCAAAGTCAATCTCGACTGGATCGAGAGCGAGGTGTTCGACAACGAGGATCCGGCGCCCTACCTCGAACACGTCGATGGCATCCTGGTGCCAGGCGGTTTTGGTCAACGCGGCACCGGGGGGAAAATCCGCGCCGCGCAGTTCGCGCGCGAGCGCCAGGTGCCGTATTTCGGCATTTGCTTTGGCATGCAGATGGCGGTCATTGAGGCGGCGCGGAATCTCTGCGGCATCGAGGACGCGAACTCGAGTGAATTTGGCGCTACGCGCGAGCCGGTCGTTGGCCTGATGACGGAATGGATGAAGGGCAACGAACTGCAAAAGCGCGGCGTCAACGGCGACCTCGGCGGCACGATGCGTCTCGGTGCCTATCCAGCCCTGCTCCAGCGCGGCAGCCGCGTCGCCGATATTTATCAGGCGACCGAGATTTCCGAGCGCCACCGCCACCGTTACGAGGTCAACACCACGTACAAAGATCGCCTGGCGCAGCATGGCATGCGCTTTTCCGGCGTGTCGCCTGACGGGTTACTCCCGGAAATCATTGAATACGACGATCATCCCTGGTTCATCGGCGTGCAATTCCATCCCGAACTGAAATCGCGACCGTTCGCGCCGCATCCGCTGTTCTCATCCTTCATCGGTGCGGCGGTGGAGCAGAGCCGGCTGGTGTAGTTTCTCGCGTCATTGCGAGCGAAGCGAAGCAATCCAGTCCGCCCGTGAAGTCTGGATTGCTTCGTCGCGGAGCCTGTCATCGGGCCGGCCACTTCGGGCCGGACCCGTTGGCTCCTCGCAATGACGCGTTCGGAGGAGACCTTATGATCTACGAACTGCGTATCTATTCCTGCATACCCGCAAGGATGCCGGCGCTGCTGAAACGGTTCGAAGACCACACGCTGAAAATTTGGGACAAGCACGGCATCAAGCAGATCGGGTTCTGGACCGTGCTGATCGGCGACGGCAACAACGACCTGCATTACCTGCTCGCCTGGGAATCGCTCGCCGAGCGCGAGAAAAAGTGGAACGCGTTTGCCGCCGACCCGGCCTGGCTTAAGGTCCGCGACGAAAGCGAGAGAGATGGGCCGATCATCGCCAATATCAAAAGCTCATTCCTGCGACCGACGGCGTTCTCCGCGCTGAAGTGAGCCGCTGGTTGACCCGGTCAGCCGCGGCGATCATGGTCCGCCGCGGGACAAGCCGATGACCGCAAAACCCAACCACATCGTCACCGTCGGCAAGGTGCGCTTCGGCAATACGCTGCCGCTCGCCTTGATCGCGGGGCCGTGCGTGCTGGAGAGCCGTGCGCATGCTTTCGAGATGGCGGCCGCGCTCAAGGAAATTGCCGCGCGGCGCGGCATCGGCTTCGTTTATAAGACCTCGTTCGACAAAGCGAACCGCACCAGCTCAAAGAGCGCTCGGGGTCTTGGCCTCGACAAGGCGCTCGCGATCTTCTCCGAGCTGCGCGCCAAACTCGGCGTGCAGGTATTGACCGACGTGCACGAGCCCGATCAATGTGCGCCCGTGGCCGAGGCCGTCGATATTCTGCAAATCCCGGCCTTTCTCTGTCGTCAGACTGACTTGTTGATCGCCGCAGCGAAAACTGGACGAGCGGTCAACGTCAAGAAGGGCCAGTTCCTCGCGCCCTGGGACATGGCGAACGTGGTGGAGAAAATCACCGGCGCCGGCAATCGCAACGTGCTCGTCACTGAGCGCGGCGTTTCGTTCGGCTACAACATGCTGGTCTCCGACATGCGGGCGCTGCCGGTGCTCTCAAAGCTCGGCGCGCCGGTGATCTTCGACGCGACCCATTCGGTGCAGCAGCCGGGCGGGAAGGGCACCTCATCCGGCGGCGAACGGGAGTTCGTGCCGGTGCTGGCGCGCGCCGCAGTCGCGGTTGGCGTGGCCGGCCTTTTCATCGAGACCCATCAGAACCCCGACAAAGCGCCCTCAGACGGCCCAAACATGATGCCGCTCAAGGCGATGGAGCCGCTTCTTGAGCGGTTGATGGAATTCGATGCGCTGGCGAAGGCTGGCTCCTAAAGCCCGCCTCAGGCTCGGTATTCTGGCTCAGGAGGTTCCCATCGCTCATTCCTTTCTTGAATGAGCGGCACAAGCGTTACGAGGTCCGCCGGATCAATCACGAGGAAGCCTATTCGATGGATGGCGCTTGCACGAATTGAGCGGAGGAATTTTTCTCCCGCATGCGCCGCGCCGAAATCGGGCATCAACATCACATCGCGGGCGCTTATTTGTTCCGGTACGCCCAAGAGGCTAGCTGGCGGGAAGATAACCCCCGGTCATCGAACGGTGGACCGGTTTGCCGGTCTGGCATTGAAGCAAAAGCCGAGTGTCGATTTCAGCGGGTATTGGCAACGTCACATAGCGTGCTAGCATTTGATTGCTGGGAGTCGCGCAGAGGAGGAAACAAGATGAAAGCTTTAATAGCAGCGACGCTTATTGTTGCAACGTTCGGATGGTGCGCCACAGCGAGCGCGATGTCTCCGCAATGCCAACAGGCAATCGCTAGTTTCAATCAGCGATGCGGCGGTCCCATGCAGGCTGGGAGCGCGCAGGCGGCGGCATGCGCGGCGGAAAGGGCCCGTTTGGCGAATTGTCGCTAGAGCGTGTAACGCGCATTGCGCCATAATACCGCTCAGGCGAGCATCTCGCGCACCAGCGGCATCACCTTGCTGCCGTAAAGCTCGATGCTGCGCATCATCTTGTCGTGCGGAAGCGTGCCGGCTGAGTATTTAAGATCGAAGCGCACGAGACCGAGCGCCTTGGCGGTAGCGGCGATTTTGCGCGCGACTGTTTCCGGCGCGCCGACATAAAGCGAGCCGCGTTCGACTTCCTGAACGAATTGCGCATGGCCGATCGGCGGCCAGCCACGCTCGGCGCCGATCCGGTCGTGCATGCCTTTGTATCCGGCCCAATATTCCTCGCGCGCTTTCTCGTCAGTATCGGCGACGTGGCCCGGTGAGTGCACCGCGATGTCTTTCACCGGCCTTCCCAACTGCGCGAAGGCGCGCTGATAGAGATCGACGTAAGGGTGAAAGCGCTTCGGGTCGCCGCCGATGATGGCGAGCGAGAGCGGTAGATCGTAATGGGCGGCGCGAACCACGGATTCCGGGCTGCCGCCGACGCCGATCCAGGCTTTCAGCGGCGGATCCTCGATCGGCGGGTAGACGGCCTGATTTTTCAGCGGCGGGCGCAAGCGGCCCTCCCAGGTTACGGGGTTGGACCGCAGCAGTGCCACGAACAGATCAAGCTTCTCTTCGAACAGTACCTCGTATTGGGAGAGGTCGTAGCCGAACAGCGGAAAAGATTCGGTGAATGAACCGCGCCCCAGCGTTATCTCGGCGCGCCCGTTCGAAGCGGCGTTCAGTGTCGAGAACCGCTGGAACACGCGAATGGGGTCGTCCGTGCTTAGCACCGTGACCGCCGAGCCGAGATGGATCCGCTTGGTGCGTCCGGCGATAGCCGCCAATACAACCTCGGGCGCGGACACGGAAAAGTCCGGGCGGTGATGCTCGCCGACCCCGAATGCGTTGACGCCGAGTTCATCGGCGAGCACGGCCTCGTCGATCACGTTGCGGATGACCTGCGCGTGGCTTTGGAGCTTGCCGTCGGGACCAGTCGTTATGTCACCGAAAGTATCGAGACCAAATTCGAAGTTCTGTGCCATGATTTTCGTTCAGATTTGCCGTTCAATTGGTCGTTTGCGCCAAAGCCGGGGCGATCGCACAATCCGCGACAGGTAGGGTGCCAACGGCAGCGGCGCAACGTCGCAACCTACATGCGATGCCCGCTAAACGGCCTGCCCGCTTGCAGAACAGCGGCGAAAGTCCCGATACGGGGCATTCGTGCGATTTACCAATCCATATGTTCGGCTTGATTAGCGGGGCGGGGCGCGGTCATATCGGCGTTACGGGGAAGACCGAAAGCAACTTTTCGACGATCGTTGATAGGCGTGCGCACCGACGGGTGCGTTTACGGGAGGAGTGCACCCATGAAGAGCATCGCTATGATCGCCGCTGCCGCACTTGCGCTGGCGGCAGGCCCAGCCGCGGCCCAGGACAAAACCGTCAAAATCGGCTTTGTCAGCACGTTCAGCGGGCCAACGGCTGCCATCGGCAACGACATGCGCAATGCGTTCGAACTCGCGCTCGATCACCATGGCCGCAAGGTTGGCGGCCTGCCGGTCGAGGTCATCTACGAGGATGATCAGGTTAAGCCCGAAGTCGGCGCGCAGAAAACCCAAAAGCTGATCGAATCCGATAAGGTCGATTTCGTGGTCGGCTACATCTGGTCGAATGTGATGTTGGCCTCACTCAAGCCGCTGGTCGACAGCAAGACCATGACGGTCGTCACCAATGCCGGCGCTTCGCAGCTCGCTGGCGACCGCTGCTCGCCCTACGTGTTCTCGACCTCGTGGAACAACGACGAGACGCCGGAACAAATGGGCAATTATATGAACCAGAAAGGCATCAAAACGGTCTTCATGATGGGGCCGAACTACACCGCCGGCCGGGACATGCTGGCCGGCCTCAAGATGACCTACAAGGGTGAGATCGTCGGGCAGGAGATGACGCGCTGGCCGGACCAGCTCGACTTCTCCGCCGAACTATCGAAAGCGCGCGCCGCCAAGCCCGATGCAATCTACGCGTTCTATCCAGGCGGACCCGGCGTGCAGTTCATCACCCAGTATGCGCAATCCGGTCTCAAAGGACAGATTCCGCTCTACACCGTGTTCACTATCGATGAACTGTCGCTGCCGCGCCTGAAGGATCTTGCGGTCGGCGTGCCCAGCGCCCAATCCTGGGTCAATGATCTTCCCAACGAGACCAATAAGAAGTTCGTCGCCGACTTCATCGCAAAATATAAATCGCGACCCTCCTTCTACGCCGCGGACACCTACGACGCGGTCGGACTGATCGACAGTGCCATCACTGCGGTCAAGGGTGACCTTTCCAAGAAAGACGAGATGCGCAAAGAGATGGAAAAGGCCGATTTCAAGTCAGTGCGCGGCAACTTCAAGTACGGCAACAATCACATTCCGATCCAGGACTTCTATCTCCAGGACGTCGAAAAGACTGCGGACGGGGACTACGTCCTCCACACCGTCAGCCTGATCCAAAAGAACGTCCAGGACAGCTTCCACGACCAGTGCCCGATGAAATAGCGGGCGGCATTACATTTGCTTGATCTGCCGGCCAGCGTCATCCTTTGACGCTGGCCGCTTTGCGCCCGGCGTCTTAGGATGACGTCGCCACGCCATTGTCGGACCGCATGCTGTATTTCTTCGAGCAATGCCTGAACGGCGTGCAACTGGGCATGCTGCTGTTTCTGCTGGCTGCCGGCCTGACGCTGGTCTTCGGCATTATGGACCTGGTCAACCTGGCGCACGGCTCGCTGTATATGCTGGGAGCCTATTTCGCCGCCACTTTCGCCATCCTCACCGGGAGCTTCGTCGCTGCTCTCATTCTAGCGCTGGTTGCCTCGCTCATCGTCGGGATGGTGCTCGAAGTGGTCGCAATCAGGCGCCTGTATGAGCGCGATCACCTCAATCAGGTGCTCGGCACCTTCGGTTTGATTTTATTTTTCAACGAGCTGGTGCGGCTGATCTGGGGGCCTGCGGGCATGACGCTGGCGCTGCCGCCGCAAATGCTGGCTGCTCTCCAGATTATTCCCGGCGTTTATTATCCGCTGTACCGTCTAGTCATCATCCTGGCGACGTTGGCGGTCGCAGCGCTGCTCTACATCACGGTGATGCGCACGCGGCTCGGCATGTTGATACGCGCCGGCGCCTCCAACCGCGAGATGGTCGGTGCGCTCGGCATTAACATCAAGCTCCTTTATACATTCGTCTTCGGGCTGGGGGCGGCACTGGCGGGCTTTGCGGGCGTGATGCAGGCGCCGATCCTGACCGTGCAGATCGGCATGGGCGAGAACATCCTGATCCTTGCGTTTGTGGTCATTATCATCGGCGGCATCGGCTCGATCCGCGGCGCCTTCGTGGCTGCCATCATCGTCGGCCTCATCGACACGGTCGGCCGCGCCTTTCTGCCCGACATGCTCCATCTGCTGTTGAGCACCAACGCTGCCGCGACGCTCGGGCCGGCGCTCTCGTCAATGTCGATCTATCTGCTCATGGCTGTGATCCTGGTGTTTCGGCCGGAAGGATTGTTCCCGGCGGCGAGCCGATGACGGCTTCGCTGGATTCCTCGCTCGAACTCGGCGGCGCCGTCGCTCTTTAACCCCCGCGCCGCGCTGATTGTCGCGTTGCTCGCAATTCTGGCCCTGCTCCCGGTTTATTCGCTGATCACCGGCAACACCTTCGTGCTGACGCTGTTCACCCGGATTCTGATCCTGGCGATCGGCGCCGTGAGCCTGAACCTCATCATGGGGTATGGCGGCATGGTGAGTTTCGGCCATGCCGCCTATCTCGGCATTGGCGGCTACGCGGTAGGCATTCTGGCGAAGGAGGGGATCGGTTCGGGATTTGTGCAATGGCCGGTCGCGATTGCGGCCTCTGCTCTCTACGCCTTGGTGGTTGGCGCGCTCAGCTTGCGCACGCGCGGCGTCTATTTCATCATGATCACGCTCGCTTTTGCGCAGATGATCTACTACGTCGCCATTGGGCTCGATCGTTACGGCGGCGACGACGGCCTCACCATCTACAAGCGCAGCCAGCTCGGCTTCATCGATCTCAGCAGCAAGACACAGTTCTACTATTTGTGTTTTGTGCTCTTGCTTGGCGCCATTTATCTGGTCGCGCGCATCGTCAATTCCCGCTTCGGCCTGGTGATCCGCGGCGCCCGCTCCAATGAACGGCGCATGCGCGCGATCGGCTTTCCGACTTTTCGCTATCGGCTCGCCTGCTTCGTGATCGCAGGTGCGCTCTGTGGGCTCGCCGGGGC
This sequence comes from uncultured Alphaproteobacteria bacterium, assembly GCA_963831165.1. Lineage (GTDB taxonomy): Bacteria > Pseudomonadota > Alphaproteobacteria > Rhizobiales > Xanthobacteraceae > BOG-931. Next base: position 1,432,541 of record CAWHPC010000017.1, on the reverse strand, counting down.
ACTCCTTTCCAACCAGACCAATTTCATCAGTCCGGCGCTGATGCACTGGACCCGCTCTGGCGATCTCATCGTCATGGTGGTGCTGGGCGGGCTGGGCTCGCTCTTTGGCCCGCTCATCGGGGCGGTGACGTTTTTGCTGCTCGAAGAGGGCCTGTCGCGGCTGACCGAATATCCCGACCTGATCCTCGGGCCGATTCTGCTTTTAGTTGCGATCTACCTGCACGGCGGGATTGAGGCTCTACTTGAAGGCCGGCGCCGTGGTTGAACCGCTTTTGCAAATAACCGGTCTAACCAGGCGCTTTGGCGGCGTTCTGGCGGCTGACGCGATCTCGCTCGATCTTCTGCCGGGCGAAGTCAATGCGGTGATCGGCCCGAATGGAGCCGGCAAAACCACGCTGATCAGCCTCATCACCGGCGAGATTTCCCCGCAAGGCGGCACCGTTCGTTTCAACGGCACCGACATCACCCGGCTGCCGGTCTACCGCCGCAACCATCTCGGACTAGCGCGTTCGTTTCAAATCACGTCGCTGTTTGCCGACCTGACTGCGCTCGAGAATGTTGCACTCGCCGTGCAGGCGCATCGCGGCCATTCGTTCCGCTTCTGGCGCGACGCGCGCCGCGAGGACGAATTGCGAAAGCCGGCGTTGGCTGCGCTCGGCCGCGTCGGGCTCGCCGAGCGCGCGGCGGTGCGGGTCGCAAGGTTGAGCCACGGCGAACATCGGCAGCTTGAAATTGCCATGGCGCTCGCCACCGAGCCGCGCCTTCTCCTGCTCGACGAGCCGATGGCCGGGATGGGGCCGGATGAATCAGTGCAGATGGTGCGAATGCTTCGCCAGATCAAAGGCAGCTTGGCCATCCTCCTGATCGAGCACGACATGGACGCCGTGTTTGCGCTGGCCGATCGCCTGACCGTGCTGGTCTACGGCCAGATCATCGCCAGTGGCGACCCGGCGGCGGTCAGGGCGGATCCTGCGGTACGCAAGGCGTATCTCGGCGACAAGGCGGGCGGGGAGGGGCGTCATGGCTGACGCGCCGCTCCTCGAGGTCGCCGATATCGAAACCAGCTACGGTTTGAGCCGTGTACTGTTCGGTCTTTCGCTTGCCGTCGCGCCGGGCGAAATGGTCTCGCTTATGGGCAGGAACGGCATGGGCAAGACCACAACCGTCCGCTCGATCATGGGGCTGACGCCCTCGGCTGCGGGTTCAATCCGGTTCGCCGGCAGCGAAATCCGCGCGTTTCCCGCCTATCGCATCGCGAAGCTTGGTCTCGGTCTGGTGCCCGAAGGACGTCAGGTCTTTCCCAACCTGACGGCGCGCGAAAATCTTGTGGCAACCGCCGCCAACCGAAATGGCGCAGCCGATCCGTGGACTTTGGAGAAAGTCTTCGCGCTATTTCCGCGGCTCGCCGCCCGCGCCGGGAGCATGGCGAACCTCCTCTCCGGCGGCGAGCAACAGATGCTGGCGATCGGCCGCGCACTGATGACGAACCCGCGCTTGCTCATCCTCGACGAAGCGACTGAAGGCCTCGCGCCGCTGATCCGCGACGAGATCTGGCGCTGTTTGGAGCTGTTGCGTACCGCCGGTCAGTCGATCCTCGTGATCGACAAGAACGTCGACGCGCTCACGCGCATCGCCGACCGGCATTACATCATCGAACGCGGCCGTGTCGTGTGGTCAGGCAGTTCGCCGGAGCTCGCGAACGCCGCCGACATCCAGCATCGCTATCTCGGGGTGTGATCGCAACAGTGCGTTATCGGCGAGAGCTTGCTAAGCACTTTAGCGAACTGGAATAAGACGTTTCGGTGAAACCTTTTAAGCTTAAAACTTTAAGCTTGAAGTATCCTGCTGTCGACCTAAGATGCGAACGGCGTTTACCCGTTCGACATCGGGGTAGCAGGGGAGTTCGTCACATGATCAGAAAAGCCGGAATGGCCGTTTTAGCGGCTTGCACTATGGCTGCTCTTGCCACGACGACGGCGTGGAGCGCTGACAAGCCGGTGTTCGGCTTGGTCATGTCTTTTAGCGGCTGGTTCGCACCGATCGATGCCGACACTATCGCCGGCGCCAAGCTCGCCGTGGACGATATCAATGCCAAGGGCGGCGTCCTTGGTCAGCCGATCCAGATCGTCGAGTTTGACAATAAATCAGAACCGCCGCTCGGTGCCGACGGTGCCGTCGACGTCATCGGCAAGGGCGCGAAAGCTATCCTGTTCCCGAGCGATTTCGATTTCGGCGCACCGGGCGCCTACGTCGCCCAGCAGAAGGACGTGGTGGCGTTTTCGGGCGCGTCCGATCCGAAGTTTGGCGTCCAGGGCATCGGCTCGCTGGCCTATTCAGGCTCCAACGCCAGCCAGGCGCAGGGCTACATGATGGCTGAGTGGGCCTACCAAAAGAAAGGCTGGAAGACGGCGTATGTGCTGCTAGATAACACCATCGCCTTCACCAAGTCGCTGTGCGGCAGCTTTGCCACGCGCTGGACCGAACTGGCCGGCAAGGACGGCCTTCTCGGACAGGACACCTTCCTCAACAACGATCCCTCGATCGCCGCGCAGATCACCCGCATCACCAGCCTGAGCAAAAAGCCCGATCTCATCTTCTTTTGCTCGTACGCGCCCGGCGGCCCCAGCGCCATTCGCCAATTGCGCGCGGCCGGCATCAACGCGCCGATCCTGACCGGCGAGTCACTTGACGGCGATTACTGGATCGGCGCCGTGCCGGACCTCAGCAACTTCTACGTCACCAGCTACGGCTCCAAATATGGTGACGATCCGGATGCGGAGGTGAACGCGTTCTTCAAACGTTTTGAAGCCAAGTTCAATCGGAAAGCTGACGTTTCGTATGGGCTTCGCGGCTACTCGATCGTGCAGGCTTGGGCGCTCGCCGCGAACAAGGCCAATTCGCTGGAGGGCGCCAAGGTCGCGGCTGTTCTCGATACCTTCGATAAGCAGCCGCTGGTGATCGGGCCGACGACCTACACCAAGACGCTGCACATCCAGACCACGAGGCCGATGGCCATCTTGAGCGCCACCAACGGGAAGTTCTCCTGCATCGGCCGCTTCGCGGTAGAGAAGGTGCCGCCGTTGTAATAGCGATCCGCTGCTACCGGACGCTCAACCATGCCCCTTCAGGCGCAAGGTGTGACCGTCCGGTTCGGCGGTCTTGTGGCGGTGGATGAGGTCAGTATCCGGCTCGACCGCGGCGAGATCCTCGGCTTGATCGGCCCGAACGGCGCCGGCAAGACGACACTGGTCAACGTCCTCTCCGGTTTCCAGCAACCGCTCGCCGGCGCCATCGTGGTCGGCGAACGCGACTGCACCGGGCTGCCGCGCCATCGTTTTCCGCATGCCGGTGTGGTGCGAACCTTTCAAGCCGTACGCCTGTTCCGCGGATTGAGCGTGAGCGAGAACGTCGAGATCGGCTACGTCGCCCAAGGGCTCGGCCGTGCGCAGGCACGGCGGCGCGCGCTCGATATCCTCGGCGAGCTCAGGCTGGCCGAGAAGGCCCATCGTCTTGCGGCCGGGCTGAGCTACGGCGAAGAGCGGCGCGTCGGGCTGGCGCGGGCGCTTGCCGTCAATCCGCATTTTCTGCTGCTCGACGAACCCGCCGCCGGCCTCGCCGCCGCCGAAGCGGACGAATTGCGCAAGCTGATCGTCGATATCAGGTCCAAATATGATTGCGGCGTGCTTGTAATCGAGCACAACATGGCGCTGGTGATGAATTTTTGCGAGCGCATCCATGTGCTTGATAGCGGCCGGACGATTGCGGCGGGCACGCCGGCCGCAATACGCTCCGATGCCGCGGTCCGCTGCGCTTATCTTGGGCCTAACGCGTTGCAATGACCTCAAGTACTCCGCTGCTCGCCGTCTCTGGTCTGGTTGTGCGGTATGGCGCCGTCACTGCCGTGCGCGGCATCGATCTGCATGCCGATGAAGGCGAGATCGTCAGCATTGTCGGCCCGAACGGTGCCGGCAAGAGTTCGCTGATTTCGGCAATTGCCGGGATCGTAACGCCGGCCGGCGGAACGATCACATTCGACGGCAAACCCCTTGGCGGAATTGCGCTCGAGGATGTGGTCGCCCATGGCATAGCGCTGGTGCCGGAGGGCCGGCACATCTTTGCCAGTCTGACAGTGTCGGAAAATCTGCTGCTCGGTGCGACGACCCGGCGCGATACTAACGCCGTGCCGGCCGACATCGATCGGCTCTTTGCCATGTTTCCAATTCTCGCCGAGCGACGGCGGCAGCCTGCGGGGCTACTTTCCGGCGGCGAACAGCAGCAGCTCGCTATTGCGCGCGGGCTGTTGTCGCGGCCGCGGCTCATCATGCTCGACGAGCCCTCGCTTGGTCTTGCGCCGACCGTGGTCGATCGGGTCTACGAACTCCTGCGGACCATTCGCGAGCAGGGCATGACCATCCTCCTCGTTGAGCAGAACGCCGAACGCGTGTTCGGCATATCTGGCCGCGTCTACGTGATGAGCGGGGGCGAGTTCGGTCTCAGCGGTGACGCCTCAGCGATCAAGAACGATCCACGGTTCGATGCCGCTTATTTCGGCGTGCATATGACGGAGGAGGCGGCGAGCCGCTTGTGATGGAGCGCCTGGTCCAAACCGTCGTCGATGCGCTGAGCGTGGGTAGCCTCTACGCGCTGACCGCGCTTGGTATCGGGCTGATTTTCGGGGTGATGCGGCTCATCAATTTTGCCCATGGTGAATTGATCACCATGGCCGCCTACACCTTGCTCGCGCTGTTCGGCTTGCCGGTCCCGGTGATGCTGTTTGGCGCGCTTGCGGTCGCGGTCATGCTCGCCCTGGTGACCGAACGCGCCGCCTTCCGGCCGTTGCGCCGGGCGGATCCGACAACGCTCTTGATCTCCTCATTCGCGGTAAGCTTCTTCTTGCAGAAGCTTCTCATCCTGGTCGTTGGATCGCGTCTGAAGGGGCTCGATTTTCTCCCTGCTCTCGGCCGTCAAATCGAGTTCGCCGGCGTGCGTCTGCAGATGCTTCAGATCGCCACCATCGTCGTCAGCGTAGTCCTTCTTGTTGCTTTGACTTGGTTCCTCAAGGGGACGCGGCTCGGTCTGCACATGCGTGCAGCCGCCGAGGACTTTCGGATGGCGCGGGTCTTGGGCGTCCGCGCCAACAGCGTGATCGCCATGGCCTTTGCGTTGAGCGGTGTGCTCGCGGCCGCAGTTTCCTGTCTGGTTGTGGTACAGACCGGGGTCGTGCAGCCGCGCATGGGCGTGCAGCTGGTGATCATCGCGTTTGTCGGCACGGTGATCGGCGGGCTCGGCAGTCTGTCCGGCGCCGCGCTCGGCGGGTTCCTCGTCGGCGCGGGCTCAATTCTGCTCCAGGCGTTGCTGCCGCCCGATCTTCGCGCCTTTCGCGAGGCCTTCGTCTTTGTCGCCGTGGCGCTCGTTCTTCTCTTCCGTCCGCAGGGCCTGATCCCGGCCCGCGGCCTAAAAGAGAGGATTTGATGTCCGAAAGCACGCGCGTAAAGGCCCGCATCGCGGACATGCTGCCGCGGCTGTGGCCGCTCGCCGCGCTGATCGTCATTATCGCGGTCATCGCGCTCGCAGCATCCTTCGCTCCCGCTGTCCTGCAACGACGAGCGACGCAGGGCTTGATCGATCTGATCGCCGTGGTCGGACTGTATGTTTTCGCCGGCAATTCCGGTGTGCTGTCCTTCGGCAACGTTGCGTTCATGGCGGTCGGGGCATACGCGTCGGCGCTGCTCACCATGAAGCCCGGGCCGAAATCGGTGTTTTTGCCCGATCTGCCGACAATCATCGCACACGCTGAATGGCCGAATTTTGCTGGAGCGCTCGCCGGCGGCGGGGCGGCCGCCATCATCGCGCTTGTGGTCGGTTGGCCGCTGATGCGTCTGACCGGCGTGTCGGCAAGCATTGCGACCTTCGCCATTCTCGTTGTCGCCAATGTCGTGTTCGGCAACTGGACCTCGGTAACTGGAGGCCAGAACTCATTGATGGGCTTGCCGGCTTACGTGGACCTGTGGACCGCATTTACCTGGGCGGTTGCAACCATCGTTATTGCCTTCGCTTATCAGGAGACCCGCTCGGCTCTGCTGTTGCGCGCCTCGCGCGAGGACGAGGCGGCGGCACAGGCGTCGGGCGTAAACGTGGTCCTTCACCGCCTCATTGCCTTTGTCATTTCCGCATTTCTTTCAGGTATTTCCGGCGTTCTGCTCGGGCATTTCCTCGGCATCGTGCGAGTGGAAAATTTCTATCTCGACCTCACCTTCCTGATCGTCGCCATGCTGATCATCGGCGGCAGGGGAAGCCTGACCGGCGCTGTTGCCGGCGCCCTCGTCATTGCCGCGCTCACCGAATTAATGCGCCAGAGCGAGATCGGCGTTCAGGTGGGAACAACGACAATCGCCGCGCCGGCCGGCACCGGCGACGTAATTCTCGCCCTTATCATGCTGCTCATTATTCTTTTTCGTCCCGACGGGATTGCCGCAGGGCGGGAGCTGACCTGGCCTTTCGGGCGTTAGGCGCAGCCCGCTATCGCGCCTTGCGACCGATGGCAAATTGACCAACCGGTCCCTCGACGTGAAATTCGATCCCAGTCATTTTCGCGAACCGATCGATATTGGTGCTCCCGATCGCACAACTGCCTAGCCCCATATCGGTCGCCATCAAATAAAGCGTTTGCATCAATACCCCGACGTCCTTGAGAATGAGCGCGTAACCGATTGAGCTGTACTTCCACGAGATGCGGCCGAAGCGCGCGGCAATCGTGATCAAGATCTGCGGCCCGGCAGGTGCACCCATGGCGCATCTTGCTTCGGTCAACAGTGCATCAAGCTCGATCGCCGGGACAGCGATCGGCGCCAGCGCGTGCGCGCCGGCGTCGTAGTGATAGAAGCCTCTTGCGAGGCCCTGGCATTTATCGACAGCCAAATAGAGTTCGAGCTCATAGCCGCCGCCGGCCGACGGATAGGGCCTGGGACCGTACGTTACCATGGGACCGCGCTGGCCAGCGAAGTCGGGCCGGCGTCTAAATTTCGTCACGACGCGCGCAGCCCCGTCGAGAAACTGCGACAACTCGGCGAGCATAATCGGCCGCTGATCATCGAAGCTCCGCGTCGAATGCCGTTCCCGCAGCAGTTTTGCGACCGGCGCTATCGCCCCCGGATCTGCGGCCGACAACTTGCGCAAATCGATTTTCTTTCCCGGCCAGCGAGGGCGCAGCGCCGGCAGCGGAGCTATGACATCGGCGTAAGGAAAAACGCCGCCCAGCGGGTTGGCGTGCCGGCCTGCCGTGCTGCGGGCGTGGAACAGAAGATCGTGAAAGTCCCAAAGCACGAGGTTGTCGTCGCCCTCGTCCGGCCGAAGGCCCCTGCCGCCGGCAGCATCGACCTTGAAAAGGATTTGGCAATCAACCAACAGGGCAAGAAGCTCCTTCCCCGGAAAAGCGTCCTGTCTGCTGAGCTGTGTGATTTTTCGCGGTGCTGACAGGAGGGCTAACGCTGTCGCAAGTTTTGGCTCGCAAATTTTGAACAGGGCGCCCGCACGCGGCGATTCCAGCACCATCTCGTTGCCGCGACGGCGCATATACGCAAACCGCGATAGTACCAGGACGTCGGCATTGCAAAGCGGCGGCGTCCGCGGCCAATAATCGGCAACTTGCGGCTCGATCACGACCTCGTCTGCGCCGTTAGGCGAGCAGCCGAGCCGGTACTCTAACAGGCCGTGTTGAGCTAAGCGCCGGACCAACCAATCAAGCTCTTTATCGGTTTCTTTGCCGCCAGATACAAACGAACGGAGCGGCAGACCGGCATGTAGCTGCATCGCGCGCGCCGCCGCTTGCGCGCTGAACGTTCCCAAGCTGACCACATGGCTATCGAAACAGGCGACAATTGTTCCGTCAGCGTGCGCTTTGAGCGTGACGTGACGGCCAAGCCGAGCCGAAAGGCTTGGAGGCGTATCCCGTCGCAGCTTGGTTCGACGCGCGCGCAAGCCGTAGACGACCCTCTCAGGTGCGAGGGTGAAACGGATTGAGCGCGTTTTCCGGCAACGGCCGGTCGCGCCATCCGAGTTTCACCGGAACGTCATAAAGTCGACCCGGCGCGAAGCGGCGATAAAAGTGCCGCATTCCCGGAACGATCACTCTGACAACCGGCACGGCGATGTCGGGTCGTGTTTGATCGAGCACCAGGAAATCGAGGCCTTTTCGCTTGGCGAGGCCGACGCAGTGGGTCACCTGTTCGCGCGTATCAAGACGGCCAAACTTCGAACCAAATTCCGGTTTGGCTGCAAGTTTATAAGTCGGCGTCAAAAACGGATGATCCCGCAACCGCATCGGAGTGCCGTTGCCAAAGCTTGATGTCTCGGTCTTCCGGCCGCCGAGGAGGCCGATCGACAAAAACTGGTTTAACTCCGTCAGCGCGCGCAGCAAGGCAATGCGCGTATCGAAGTGTGCGCCAGAACCGAACTCGATATTCTCTCGGCCGTTTTCCATCCAGTGCGTTACTGCTACAAAACTGGGAATACCAAGATCGCTGGTGACGTCGAGCACCCAAAGCCGACGCCCAGTTTCGGCAAACTGGTTTTGCAGATCGCGGATGTATGAATCGTCGAATTGAGCGAGGTCCACCTCCGCCCGCTGCAATCGATTGTACCACCAGATTGCGTAGGCATCCCGCTCCACCAGCTCGAGGAAGCCCTGGACGATGGCCTCTTCGAGCGTATTGCCGGCGGCACAGCCGTTGGAATCCGCCAGGTACCCGGCGGGACCACGGTAAAAGAAATACAACAGGCTGGTCGGGAGGTATTTGAAGCGCCGGTCGCGCAGCGACCAAACCGGCGACCATTCGATTTCCGCCGTCCGATCGAAGGCGGCCGGGATGTGAGAATGGTCGGCGCCCACCGTCGCCTCTCCGTGCCGGTATTGCGCGTCGCTGAACAGCAGGACTTTGTTCGGAGGAATGGCAGCGCTTGACGGAAGGTCGGCGAACCGGCGCGTCACTCTGATCTCGTCGCCCTGAAAAACACCTGAATAACGCTCGATTGCTTCCATGAGCGCGCTGGCCTCGCCCTGCTCGGCAGTGCTGCCTTTGCCAAAGCTGCCGCGGCTCAAACCGGCCCGCAGTTCATCGAGCGTCGCGGCGGGCGCAGAAAAATTGTGGGTGGCATAGTAATTGGTATTGAACGGCAAATCGGCTTCGATCCGTTCCAGGCGCGAGACTACGCCGGTCAGTGGACTAACGTGCTTGCGAAAACGCGCCGTCGTTGCCCGCGACGAAACGGTCCGATACCCGCCGCTCGTCATCAGCAGCTTCTTGCCGGGTCCAAGCTTGATCGGTACGGCAGGCCGGCGAGGGTCGCTTAACTGCGTTCGTCCGCACTCCGGGCATTGCGGACGGGCCGCTACGTAGTGCTTGGCGATGGTCGAGCCCAGGAGATCGAGACTGATGATGTGATCGCCCAATTCGGTGCGAAAGCCGGTCGCGATCGCTTTCGCGATCTCAACGGCCGCAAGCTCGATGCCGCTCCGTCCGAGCATGTTTCCGGCCAGCGGTGACACCGCAACGCGGCGCGCTTGCGTTCGGTCGAGCAGTGCCTTGACCTCCCGGTTTCGCTTCATGCGCTCGGCGAGGCAGGCCCAACAAGCGCTCTTGCCAGGCGCGAATACGGGTCCGACCAGGGGAAAAATCCCGGCGGATTGGGCGAGGAGCCAAGGCGTACGATCCGATAAATGCTGCCGGTTCAATTTCGCCAGGCGGGGATCGAGGTAGTCGTTCACCAGCGTGACTGTGAGGTCGGCCGATCGCCTCGGGACCTGTGCGCCCAACGCGGTCAGGGCGTCGCCAAGTTCCGCCGCACCCTGAGCGTCGATCGGTTGAACGCGAACGCGGCATCCTCGAAGGTTTTTCTCGGCGACCTCGGGCGACAACCCAAGGCTCGCCCAATAGGCCGCAGTAACGCCGGCGGCCGAGCGCGACGCTGTTATGATGAAGCGGCGGTCTACCAGCCGCTGCAACGCTTCATGGATTTTATCGGACGGAAAATCCCGCGCGAGCACACGAACGAGCTGAGGAAAAGTCTTGCCGCCGTTGCTAATCGCCGTAGCGAGTGCGCAATAGAGCATGCCGTGCAAGAAGAACTTACGATCCTCGGAATAGAGGCACACGACATCCGGTGGCAACAGATAGACTGAGAAATTCGGTGCGAACTGCGGGACGACTTCGCTGCTGTCAGGCGTAAAACTGGCCACCCGATCGCCCGTCATGACAGCCAAGCAACGCACGCCTTCACCGCCACTGCGGATTGGATTCCGAACATCTCTGCGTCTGCCGGCACTCGGTAATCTACCGTGCGCTCCGCAGTCTCGCCAATCTTTCCCTTCCCTGCAGCGTTACGGGTTTTTCGGGGCGGGCTTGCCCTTATGCGCGTACTTTTCTTTGCGCACGGGCTTAGCAGGGTGATGCGGCGCCTTTGCACTGCTTTCGCTGCCGAACACCGAGCCTTCGTAATAGGTACCGGTCCAGCAGCCGCCACAGCCAGCGCAACCAGCGCAGCCGCCGCAGGCGCTCATGGCCAGCCGCAAGACGGGCCGTGGCGTTGTGGCTTGTTCTTTGTCAAACACATAGAACGTCGCCAAGCTGACGTCAGAGATTTCTTCCACCGCGAGACTAGTCTTTTGACTTACGTTAGCTGGACGCGTCGTCATATCCGTTGCGGGCGCACCTATCGCTGCGGCGGCTCCGCCCGCCAGCGATAACGACAGTCCGGCAGCCCCCAGAATCGGGATAGCTTTCCTGCTGCGCTTTCGCTTTGAAGCTTGCTTGACCTGCGACATGACGGACTCCCATACCTTCGAGCGTTGCGGACGCGTTCGATTAATCGATGTATGAGCGATGAACTCGGATATTTGGCACACCGGCCAAGCGAGCGTCAAAACACTTAGAAGTTACCGCGAAGATTTTAGCGAATTTGACAATTCGGCACCGGACCTAATTGACCGACGCGTAGTATTTGATGGCGAAATCGATCCATTCCGGCGCCGACCAATCCGGATGCTCGGCCCGAATTTTTGGCGCCAGCGATGTCACGATGGCCTCGGCATCCTTGCCGGATTTACGCTCCGCGGCGACGCGTTTCCCTAAGTCGAGAATGTAGTCGCGCACCGCGACGATAATCTCGGCACCGCCGATATCGCCGTGGCCCGGAACGACGATCGCCGGCTTCCAGCTGACGAGTTCGGTGAGGATTTGCGCCCAGCGCGCGCCATCAATGTGGGCGTCGTCCGGCGGGAACCATGGAAAAATTGGGAACATGCGTTCCTCGGCGAGATCGCCGGTAAACAGAATGCGTTCCTGCGGCAGCCAGACCACCTGGTCACCGGCCGTGTGAGCCAAGCCCCAGGTTCGCAACTCGACGGTCCGGCCGCCGAGATCGATCGAGCTTGCGGCGCCTTCGTACACCTCATCCGGCTGGACCAGCTCGGTGCCCTCGAGCGCCGCCGCAACGTGCGACCCGAAGGTCTTGAACATGCCGAGATATCCTTCACCTTTCGCCTGCAATTCGTCACGCTGCGAACGGTTGTAGTGGATCTTCGCCTCGCCTTTGAAGACCTGCGCGCCAAAGCCGTGCTCCGGATGAAAATGAGTGAGCGTCAGCACCAGCGGACGCTGACCGGCTATTCGCTTCGCCGCTTCCAGAACCCTCTTGCCGTTGGCGGGTCCCATGCCGGTGTCGACAACGAGCGCGGAGCGGCTCCCGAGAATAATCCCGATGTTCGGCACCAGCGGGACGCGGTGGTCGCAAATCACAAAAACGCCGGTGGCGATCTCCTTGATCGCGGTCGGGTCAACAACAGGCGCCGGGGGTGCGGCACTCGACGTATCGCTCATTGCACAAGCTTCCGTAATCCGATTTTGCCGCGGCGAGCGGCAGCGCAATTGGACATTTTAAGCTTAAAACGTCAAGGTGAGGAGCGGGGAAGGGCGTCTATGATCGAAGCAGCGGGCAGTCATTCACCCAGTAGCGATGCGCTCATTGCGCTGCATTTCCAGAACGACATCTGCCATCCGCAAGGGCGCATTCCATTTTCCCTCAATCGCGAGACCGACGAAACTGCGCGCTTTCTCGAAGCCAGCCGAAACGCGCTCGACGCGGCGCGTCGCGCCGGCTGGACGATCGCCCACATGCACATTGTGTTTGCTCAAGACTATTCCGACCTGTTGCGCAATTGCCGGCTGTTCCTGAAAACCGAAACGCTGGGCGCACTCAAGCGCGGCTCATGGGGTGCGGCGGCTCACAAGGGATTCGAGCCCGGCGACGGCGAGATCTTTGTCACCGGCAACGCCAACAGCGCGTTCCGGCGCACCGATCTTGAGGCGCAGTTGCGCGAGCGTACGGTCGAACGTGTGAATGTCATGGGCCTGGCGACCCAGTTTTCGGTCGAGCACACGGTGCGCGATGCCGCCGACATGGGTTATCGCGTCAGGCTGTTTGCGGATTGTTGCGCCTCCGGCGATCGGGAGGCACATCGCGCGTCATTGCATACGCTGAGCATGTTGGCGGATGTCGTGAGCAGCGATAGCGTGTTCGAGAAAATAAGCGCGAAGGTGGGATGATGTTCAAGGATGGATTGTTGCGGGGCAGGCGCATCCTGGTGACCGGCGGCGGCACCGGGCTCGGCAAGGGGATGGCCGAGAAGTTTCTCGAGCTCGGCGCGGAGATCTTCATTTGCGGGCGAAGAAAATCGGTTTGCGAGGCGACTGCCGCTGAACTCACTGCCAAACATGGCGGCAAGGTCGGCGTCTATGAGGTCGATATCCGCGACGCTGCCGCGGTCGACGCCATGGTCGCCAACATCTTCGCCTTGGGCCCACTCACCGATCTCATCAACAACGCCGCCGGAAACTTCATATCGCGCACTGAAGATCTGAGTCCGCGCGGCTTTGATGCGGTCGCCAATATCGTCATGCACGGCACCTTCTACGTCACCCATGCGGTGGGGCGCCGCTGGATTGCCGACGGGCACCGCGGCAATGTGGTCTCGATCGTCGTGACATGGATTTACAACGGCAGCCCCTACGTGGTGCCGTCAGCGATGAGCAAGTCGGCGATCAACACCATGACCATGTCGCTTGCGACCGAATGGGCCAAATACGGCATCAGGCTCAACGCCATCGCGCCGGGCGTCATTCCGACCGAAGGTGCGAGCAAGCGCCTCAGCCCGGGCGAGGGGCCGAACGAGCGAACGCAACGCGCCAATCCGATGGGCCGGGTTGGCACGATGGCAGAGCTGCAAAATCTCGCGACGTTTCTCATCGCCGATGGCTGCGAGTGGCTGACTGGCGAGACCATCACGCTTGACGGCGGGCAGAGCCACGCCACCGGTTCAAATTTCTACGAACTCCGCGGCTGGTCCGACGCGCAGTGGCAAGCCGCGCGGGAGGCGATCAAGGCGCAGAATGAGAAAGACCGGGCGCAGCGCTCGGCTTGATCGTCCTCAGCCGTGCGTCCGCTCCGGAACCAGAGCAAAAACGCGCAGCGGACTGCCGCTGCCTTCGAGGATCTTCAAAGGCGCCGCGACGATCAGCGCGCCAGTCGGCGGCAACAGATCGAGGTTGCACAAACACTGCAGCCCGTATTTGCCGGCGCCGTGCATATAGTAGTGACACGGGTAGGGCGGCGTAAAATGCACGGCCTGACCGGCGTCGGTGCCGATGGTCTCGGTGCCGAAGCCCAGAACGTCACGCTCGTTCACCAGAAAACGCACGCAATCAGGATCGGGCCCCGGCGTGTGCTGGCCGGTTTGGTCTAAATTCTGATAGGCGACGGGGTCGTGGCGTTTCGACCAGTCGGTCCGCATCAGCACCCAGGAGCCGGCGACAATGCGGCGATGTCGCTTCTCCCATGCTGCGATGTCGCGGACGGTGAGAACGAAATCCGCATCGGCGCTTGCCTGTGCGCTGCAATCAATCACGCAGGCGGGTGCAATGAAATTCCTTATCGGCAAGGTGTCGAGCGAATTGTTCGGCAGGTCGCGGCCGGAGATCCAGTGAATCGGCGCGTCGAAGTGCGTGCCGGTGTGTTCGCCGAAGCTCAGATTGTTCCAGTACCAGCCTGGTCCGCTTTCGTCGTAGCGTGAAATCGGCTCCATGCGGAACGGGCGGGACTGCCCCATTTCCGGTGGCAGCACGATCGGCGGAAAGTCCGGCGACAAAGTCTGAGTTAGGTCGACCAGCCGCACCCGGTCCGAGCCGACGAGGCTGCTTAAGTGCGCGCGCAGGTCGGTCGCGGCTTTGCGCGAATCGGTTTTGCCTGGCGTTCTCCTGTCCGCTTTCTTCGCGCGCAGTTTCTTCTTGCGCGACGCTTTCATCGGCCGCCTTCGGCGAGTTCGCGCTCGAGCGCTTTCGGGTCGTCGAGATGACGCGCGAGCCAATCCTGCGCAACATCGCCCGGATAAACGTCCTCCACCGAACCCTTGAGCGCCGCGATCATCGCTGTCGCCAGGGCGTTAGGCGAGAGCTTCGGCGGCAATTCCAGCTGATCCCATTCATCGTCGATCGGGCCTGGAAATATGTTGATGACGCGAACGCCGGCGTGCAGCAAGTCTGCCCGCAGCGCCTGCGATAGCGAATAAGCTGCCGCCTTTGATGCCGAGTACGTGCCGTGCGCCGAATAATTGGCAAGCGCAAATATCGAAAGCACGTTGACCCAGGCGATAGCGCCTGTTGGACCGTCCGCAGCGCGCGCCTTCAGCGCCGGGGCAAACTCCTGGGCTAGACGCAGCAGGCCAAAATAGTTCACGTCCATTTCGAGTTGCGCGGTTTCGACGCCGCGGCGGGCGGCAAAGTCGAACGTCCGATGAACCTCTGCCGTGTTGATCAGGATATCGACCTTGCCGCCGATCTCGCCGGCCAATTCGCGTACCGAGCGGCCGTCGGTCACGTCGAGCGGAACCATTGTCGCCTGCCGCAACTCGCGCAACGCCTCGAAGCCGGCGACCTTCTTCCAGGGCTCGGCTTGGCCAATCCAAATCAGGTCCGCACCCGCTGCCGCGAGCGAGCGCACCGTCGCCTGGCCGACCGCGGACTTACCGTCGGTGACCAGGATTTTGCGCAGGCGCGGATCGCAGGTCATTTCGCGCAATTTCGGATCATCAGACAAATCCGGCCTCCTGTGTTCCGGCATCGCGACAAGCGCGGCTTCCCCGGCGCGGTCGAGGGACGCCTCAATGCGCACAAGACACGGCGCCGCCTCGACGGCCTGGTGCACATACGCAACCACATTGACGCCGCCGTCGAGCCGAACCATGCCGATGCGCCAAGGGCTCCGCTCGCGAAAGAACAATTCCTGTGGAATGTGCAGCACCGTGTCAGTCAGCAGCTCGCCCCGGCCATCGTGAGTGCGCCACACCAGCCAGTGCGAGAGGCAAGTGCGGCAAACTTCGCGCGGCGGATACTGCACCGCGCCGCAGTCCTTGCAGACTTGCAGCTTGAAACGGCCGCGCGCTGCCGCGGCAGTGAGCCCCAGCGCGACCCGGCTGCGCACGGACGGCGGCAACGTCGGCTGACGCGTCCGCACGATCGGGTTTTTTCGCTTCGGCCGTTTGAAGGGTTCAGACATCGCTTTCGTTCCGCAAATTTTGCCGTCAAGCCGCAGCAAGAACGACCGCGCCGCTGCAAATTCCGCGATCGTAATTTATCATGCCGAAGCCCGATACGAGTCCATGCCGCGCGTCCGCCACACGGGCGCCGAGCGTCTGGCCGGTAAGCTGGCGGATAGCTTCGACGAGACCGAGAGATCCGCCGGCGGCGCCAGCCTGACCGGCCGACAATTGGCCGCCTGAAGTATTAAACGGAAACGTTCCATCGGCCTCAAAGCTGTTGGCGTGGATAAAATCTGGTCCATCTCCTTTGGCGCAGAAGCCGAGATCCTCGAGTTGCAGCACGTTGATCACCGGGTAATCGTCATAGGTCTGGAGAAAGTCGATCTCGTCCGGGCCGATGCCGGCTTGCGCATAAAGCTCATCGCGGTCCAGAGCCCAGCCGCCGCGATACTGCACTGGATCGTCGGGAAAAGCGTTGTGCCGCTCGATCGCGCCGAGAACGCGCACAAAGGGCAGGCCCAAGCTCTCGGCTGTCCGGCGCTGCATCACCAAAAAACCCTCCGCCCCGGCGCACGGCATGACGCAGTCAAACAACCGCAGCGGATCGGCGATCAGGCGCGCGTTGAGATATTGCTCGAGCGTCAGCGGCTGCTTGAACAGCGCCAGCGGGTTTTTTAGCGCGTTATTGCGCTGCGCGACGCAAAGCTTGCCGAAATCCTCACACCGCGCCCCGTAAGTGCGCATGTAGTACGACGTCAGAAACGCGAAGCTCGTGTTAGGGCCGCCGGAGCCGTACGGATAGACCGCGTCCTGGGCAAATTGGCTGAACGAAGCCGTGTTGCGCCGAAAGCTGTCGGTGTGATTGGTATCGCCGGCAATGCAGGCGACAATCTCGGCATCGCCGCTTTGTACCGCCCGCGCCGCGCGACGGATCGAGACGATGCCTGACGCGCCACCCATCGGCACATGGTCGAGCCAATGTAACGTCAGCCCGAGATGCTGAGTAAGGCCGACCGCAGTGTCGGGGGCGAGCGTGAAACTCGCCACCGCAAGACCGTCGATGCGCGACTTCGGAATTTTTGCGCCAGCGATCAGCTGCGCCATGGCGCGGCCGAGAAACCAGTGCGCGCTTCGGATCGAATAGCGCACATACGGAATCGTTACCGGAACCGCGAGCACGACATCGTCGTAACCGGTTCGCGCCATCAGCTCGATCCGCCAAGGTAGGTGGCGACCACGCGCGGGTCATCGGCGAGTTCGGCAGCAGGACCTTGATATGTGACCTGGCCGGTTTCGAGCACGTAGCCGTAATTGGCAGTCTCCAGCGCGGCGCGCGCGTTCTGCTCGACCAGCAAGATCGACACGCCCGTTTCCCGCAGAGAAGCTACAATGCGGAAAATCTCGCGAACGATGAGCGGCGCCAGCCCCAGGCTTGGCTCGTCGAGCATCAGAAGCCGCGGCCGCGCCATCAAGGCGCGGCCAAGCGCGAGCATCTGCCGCTCGCCGCCTGATAGCGTCTGCGCCTTCTGGCGCCGGCGCTCGGCAAGACGGGGGAAGCGATCATAGACGTGCTGCAGACTTTGTTTCACTTCGGTCCCGTTGTGGCGCCGTACATAGGCGCCAAGCAACAAATTGTCGGCGACCGCCATGTCGCCAAACAATTCGCGCCGTTCCGGCACGAGGCAGAAACCACGCTCGACGCGCTCCTCGACGTCGAGGCGCGACAGATCGACCCCATCATAGGTTACCGTTCCGCGCGAGCGCAGCAGCCCGGCGGCGGCTGCCAGCAGCGTGGTCTTGCCGGCTCCGTTCGGGCCGATGACGGTTACAATCTGGCCAGACTGCATTGTCAGCGCGACGCCGCGGACGGCTTCGACCTTGCCGTAGGCGACATGCAGATCCTTGATCTCGAGAAGCGCGCTCATGCCACGCTGCCGAGATAGGCTTCCTGGACGCGCGGATCGGCGCGGACCGCCGCCGGCGTTCCCTCGACGAGCTTGCAGCCGAAATCCATCACCACAATCCGGTCAACCAGACCCATGACGAATTCCACATCGTGCTCGACCAGAAGAACGGTGACCCCTTCCTTGCGCAAGGCCCGCAGCAGTTCGGCGAGCGCGAGCTTTTCCGGCCGGCTCAACCCGGCGGCGGGCTCGTCCAGAATGATGAGCGCGGGATCGGCGGCAAGCGCGCGAGCCACTTCGAGAATGCGCTGGCGGCCAAGCGGGAGATTGCCGGCGAGGTCATAGGGATCGGCGCCGAGCCCGACGCGTTCCAGCTGCCGCAATGCCTCGAAACGAGCGCGCGCTTCCTCGCCCCGATCGAGCCGCAACGCGCCGCCCAGAAAGCCCGTGCGGGTGCGTGGATAGGCGCCGAGAAGGACGTTGTCGAGCAGCGACATGCTCGAGCGCAACTTGACGTGCTGAAAGGTCCGAGCAACGCCCGCTTTGGCAATGCGCCGTTGACCGGCGCGCGTGATATCCTGCCCCAGGAACGAGACTGTACCGCTGTCACTCGCAAGTACGCCGGTGATGAGGTTGAATAGGGTGCTCTTGCCGGCGCCATTGGGGCCAATAAGGCCGACGATCTCGCCGGCGGCAACCTCGAAGCCAACTTGATTAACCGCTTCCAGGCCGCCGAAGCGTTTCACCAGACGATCGACAACCAACAAAGCGGCTCCCGGCTTCGGCATCCCTCGCTGTAGCAAAAACTCCGCAGCGGTAACCGGCGGCTTTGAGCGACGAGGCAGATACCTCAGAGCGAACGGCATCACGCCGCCGCGGGCGAATTGCAGCGCCAGCACGTAAATGATCGCAAAGACGATGGCCTGCAGTTGCTCGCCGTTTTGCGAGAAATGCGGCAGAACGTCTTGCAGCAAATTGGTGAGCAGCGTGAGCAACGCGGAGCCGACCAGTGCGCCAAGGATTTGCCCCGATCCCCCGAGGATCGCCATGAACAAATACTCGATGCCCATGCGCACATCGAACGGCGCCGGACTGACAAAGCGGCTCATATGCGCGTAGAGCCAGCCCGAAATCGCGGCCAGCAGAGCGGCGATCACGAACGTAATGAGTCTGATGCGAAAAACGCTGATGCCGAGACTTTCGACCATGACGGCGCCGCCGCGCAAGCTGCGAATGGCGCGGCCCTCACGCGAATCCAACAGATTGGCGACGATCAGCATCGCCAGCGCGACCAGGACCCAGATCAGATAATAGATGGCCGCATTCGGTTCGAGCGAAATCGGTCCGATCGCGATTGGCGGCACATCGCTCATACCGTTGTGGCCGCCCAGCGCATCGATGTTGCCGAACAAATAATAAATCGACAGGCCCCAGGCGATGGTGCCGAGCGGCAGATAGTGTCCGCCGAGCCGAAGAGTGACGGTGCCGAGAAACGCCGCGACCGCGCCGGTCACCGCAAGCGCGAACAACAGCCCGAGCCAGGGCGAGACGCCATGCGCCGTCGTCAACCATGCCGTTGCATAGGCGCCGATGCCGACGAAGGCCGCCTGCCCGAACGACGTCAATCCGCCGACGCCGGTCAACAGCACGATCCCGAGGACGACAAGTGCGTAGATGCCGATGTAATTGAGCAGCGTAATGGTGAACTGAGCGGCCCACAACGGCGCGGCTGCCAAGACCGCGATCAGAACGACCGCCAGCAGATAGCCGGTCCGGCGGCTCACCGCTGGACCTCCTCGTCTTCCTCATCGACCTGCGCAAGCGACAGCGAACGCCACAGCAGAACGGGAATGAGCAGTCCAAACACGATCACTTCCTTGAGCGCGCTGTTCCAGAACGACGCGAAGCTTTCGAGCACCCCGACGAGAAGAGCCCCGATCGCCGTTCCCGGGTAGCTCAGGAGGCCGCCGATGATCGCGCCGACAAAGGCTTTCAGCCCGATGATGAAGCCCGAAGTCATAGTAGAGCGTTGTGACCGGGCTGATCAGAATTCCCGAAATGGCGGCGAGCAGCGACGCCAGTAAAAACGCGAGCGTCGCAGTGCCGGAGGGGCGAATGCCGACAATGCGAGCGCCGACGCGATTGATTGAGGTCGCGCGCAAGGCCTTGCCGGACAGGGTGTGCTCGAAAAATAAAAACAACAGCAAGCTAAACACAACCGCACTCCCCAGCATCAGTAGGGTTTGCGACGAGACGATCACTGTGCCGAACCGGAAAATTTCGCTGGTCAGCGGCTTGGTGCGAAACCCTTCAGCGCCGAAGAACAAAAGTCCCAAGCCCGAGAGCCCGAAGGTAAGCGCCACCGAGACGATGAGCAGTAGCAGGACCGAAGCGTCGGCAAGCGGTCGCAACGCGATCCGCTCGATCAGCGGTCCGATAGGCACGACAAGCGCGATGGCGAGCGGAATTTGCAGGAAGGAGGGCAGGGCCGTTCCTGCGGTGAGCCAGGCGATTGCCGCCGGAATGAGCGGCAGCACGCCATAACCGAGCAGGCCGCGGGGGATGCGCCGCAATTGCCCGCTTTGCGCATGGTGAACCACTTCGACCAGGCAGGCGATCACCGCCAGCGTAGCGATGAGATAAATCGTCCCCGGTGTGCGGCCGAGCTGCATGGCGGCAAGCGTCAGCGCCGAGAACGCGACGATGTCGCCGAACGGCACGAACACGACGCGCGTGACCGAGAAAATGAGGACCAGGCCGAGCCCGACGAGGACGTAGATCGACCCCGTGGCGATGCCGTCAATGCCGAGAATGAGGCCGATGTCGGGTGTCATGCGTCGCGCCGCAAGTGCGGCCCAGCCTCGCCGGTTGAGCGTCCACAAAGCCATTGCGAGGCAATTGTTTCAAGCTTAAAAAGTCTCTCAGCAGCACTCATCGCACAACGCAGCGATGACGGGCTTCTTTTGCATCCGCCAATTCGGGAGGCTCCTGTGAACAATTTTCTGCGTCTTGTGGGACTCGCGGCGACGGCCGCCGCTCTCGCCCTGCCGGCCAAAGCTGCCGAAATTAATGTCGGCCTCATCACTGCCATGACCGGACCGGGCGCTTCGATTGGCATTCCGTATGCCAAGGGCACCGCGGCCGGCGTCGCCTACAAGGACGAGGTCGACGGCATCAAACTCAATGTGATCCAGCTCGACGACGCCACCGATCCGTCCAACGCCACGCGCAATGCCCGCAAACTGATCGAGCAGGACAAGATCGATGTTCTTATGGGCTCCGGGAGCACGCCAAGCTCGATTGCCATTACCGCGGTTTGCCACGAGCTGAAGGTTCCGTGCATTACGCTCGCGCCGGTGAACATGCCCGGCGAGCCCGGGTCCTGGATGATCTCGATGCCGCAGCCGCCCAATCTCATGGTCGCGGTCGTGGTCGATTACATGAAGGCGGCCGGCGTCAAAACCGTGGGCTACATCGGTTACAGCGACGGTTGGGGCGATCTTGTCTGGGGCGGTCTGGAAAAATCCGCGGCACCGGACGGCATCAAAATCCTGACCAACGAGCGCTATGCCCGCGCTGATACTTCAGTGACAGCCCAGGCGCTGCACATTGTCTCGGCGGCGCCCGATGCGGTCATGACCGGCGGATCGGGAACGCCCGGCGCGCTCCCCTTCATCGCGCTTCGCGAGCGCGGCTACACCAAGGAAATTTACGGGACGCCGGCAATCATCAATCCGGATTTCATCCGTGTCGGCGGTGCGGCCGTCGAAGGCGTGATCGCGTCTACCGGACCGGTCGTGGTGGCCGATCAGCTCCCGGACTCGTATCCGACCAAAAAGATCGCGCTGGAATATCAAGCGGCCTACCAGAAAGCCAACAACGAGCCGGCGCGCGGCGCATTCGGTCCGTACGCATTCGACGGCTGGCTGGTGCTCCTGGATTCCGCCAAGCGGGCACTCGCCACCGGCGCAAAGCCCGGAACGCCGGAATTCCGCACCGCCGTGCGCGATGCGATGGTCACCGCCAAGGACGTGGTCGGTACCCACGGCATCTACAACTTCAAGCCGGGCGAAAGCTTCGGCGTCGACAAGCGCGCGCTAGTGCTGGTGAAGCTCGTCGACGGCAAATGGAAGCTGGTGCAGTAACGCTACAGCCCCTTCGGATTGGTCAAAAACTCCTCGATGATTTCGGGCGGAGCTTTGACGTAATCCGACACGCGGCTGACGCCGAGGCCGGTCAAGCGCTTTAGCTTGACCGCAAGCTCGGCCATCTTGACCACGATCGGGATGCCGTTGATCACTGGCGCGTCGTCGACCGCATGTCCCTTGATGGCGGCAAACAACAGCATCGGAATGCCGCCGCCTGGGATCAGCACGTCGCAGCCGGCCGCGACCAAAGGGCGCGCCTGTTCGGCGAACAGCTCCACGACATTGGCGGCGCGCGCTTCAGATTCGTAGGCCTGCAAAATCTGTCCCGGCTCGAAGGTCATTGCGTGTACGCCGGTCACGCGCCGCTCGAGCCCGTATTTGCCGATCTGGTGGTGAAACCATGTGATATAGCGCGGATTGATGGTGACAATGCCGGTACGCTGGCCGAGCTGGCAGGCGTAAAGCATCGAGGCTTCGCCGAGCGCCACCACCGGGATATCGACCACCGAGCGGGCTTCATAAAGCCCGGCATCCTGGAAGTGTCCGACAATGAATGCGTCGTAGCCTTCGCGCTCCGCCTTCACCGCGTTGCAGATCACTTCCCGCGCGCAACGGAATTCGACGATCGGATGGGCGTAATTGTCGTGCGGGGTAATGCCCTTGACGTCGACTGTGGTCCCCGGATCGGCAATAGCCGCGAGATGAGAGCGCAGCCGATCCCAATAGAACTTGCCGTGCTCCTCGTCGACGAAGCTCTGATACCAGATACGAATCGGGTCCATTTTTGTTCCTGGATGCTTTTGTTAGAGGCTGATGCTGGCGATGCTCGCGCCGCCGCAGACGTACAGGACCTGCCCGGTGACAAAGGAGTTTTCCGGATCGGTGAAGAACATCACCGCGCGCGCGACATCATCGCTCCGCCCCAAGCGGCCGACCGGGATCGATTTTGCGATCGCCGCCTCCCGCTGATCGCCGGCCGGGATCACTTCGCGAAACATTTCGGTGTCTCCGATCGGACCGGGCGCCACTACGTTCACCGTTATGCCGAGCGGCGCCAGTTCAAGCGCCCAGGTGCGCGCCATGCCGATCATGCCGGCCTTGGTCGCCGAGTAGGCCGTGCGAGTCTGCAGGCCAAGCGCCGCTCGTGACGACATCAGCACGATCCGGCCGAACTTACGTTCACGCATTCCCGGCAGAACAGCTTGCACGATGAGGAGTGCGGCGCCGAGGTGCAACTGCGCAAGGTCGTGCAAATCCTTCTGTTTCACATCGGCGAGGAGGTTCGGCCGAATGACCCCGGCGTTGTGGACTATCGTCGTCACGGCAAATTGCTTCGCGACGCTGCCCGCCGCCTCTTCCGTCGCGTGCGCGTCGGTCAGATCGACCTCGACCGCATGCAGCACCTTATGTGACCAGTCCGGCCGACGCCGCGCCAGCGATACGACCTCGTAGCCGGCGTCAAGCATGCGCCGGCAAATCGTTGTGCCAATGCCGGCACTAGCGCCGGTGACGATGGCGACCTGGCGTTCGCTCATCCGGTGGCTCACATGAAAAGCTGGATGCTGCGCAGCGCGGCGTCGCAGTTAACCAGATCGACGCGTTTTAGTTTGATCTTCAGCTGGCCGTCGATCATTGCGAGCGTGTGCGTTGCCCACGCGGCGTAGAGATCCTGCTCGTCGAGCCGGGTTTCAACGTAGTGCATTGGCGTCCAGGTGACATATTCATTGCCGGCTTCATCGCGCTTGTCGACTTGCGGCAGCTGCAACACGTGATGGCAGCGGCTTTTCGGCTTCTGTGAAAACGTGCGGTTCCCTTTAAGCCGCTCGATGCGGATGCGCAGCAGCAGCTTGTCTTCATACATCAAGGAAGTGGTGAGGCGCGGATCGGTTTGCCCCCATTCCAATGGCATCCAGTAGTAGCCATCGTCGGCAAACAGATCGAGCCACTCCTCGAAGCGGTGCTGGTCGATCAGGCGGGCCTCGTGCACGACAAAATCGATGAGGTCCTTGTCGGTCGGCGCGTTCATAGCATCGGCGCGCGTTACATCGACAGCGTCATGAACTTCGACCAGGCGCGGAACTGGTTGCGCATCTGCCATTCCGACGTGCCGTTCATCACCGCGGTCTCCTGCTCGACCTCTGCGGGGTCGTATAACCGCTGGATGTTGACCCAGGGATTGGCGTCGACGTGTAAGCCCTCCTGGGCGCGCTCATACATTTCCAAGTCGTCATGGCCGACGATCGAAGTCGGCGCGTTGATCAGCCGGGTATAAGTCAGCGTGCGCTCGAGCAGCTGATCCGGCGCATCGACCAGCCGGAAGGTCCAGGATTCGGCCAGCGTGCGATCGGGCGCGATCGGCTTGAACAGGCGGATGGACTGGATTGGCCCTTTCACGGTGAAATTCGGGAAATACGAGGTGTTATGGCGGTTCTCGTCGAGGATCGCTTTCGCCCGCTGTTCGCCATAGGCGGAGATCATCTTTTCGAAGTAGCCAGGGATTGCCGAATAATCCGAATGGATCGAGTGATGCACGCCGGTATGGCCGTGCCCGTTGCGCCATACGCGGATGCCCATTTTCTCGAAGAACTCGTAGGGCGACATGAACGGCGCGTAGATCTCGACGGCGGGCGGCTTCTTGTTGCTGCCCGGGAACATCTTCTTCCACACCTCAACCGCGGTACCGGCTGAACATTCGTGCGCCACCATCGGATGGCAGGTGTCGGTCAGGTTCTCGACCAGCATTTTCCAGTTGCAATTGTGCATGTAGCGCAACACGCCGCCGGCGACCTCCAGCCGCCCGGCCGGCGAGCGGTCCACCATGTTGTCGATGGTTGAAAGGCTCTCGCCGAAGTATTCCTCGAAGTCATCACCGGCATCGTTCATCTTGGCGAATACGAAGCCGCGATAATTCTTCACGTGCTTGACCGGAGCGATGCCCTTGATCGCGTGGCTCTCTTCCAGGCCTGTGTTCTCGTAGCCTTTACGCAGCGGGATTGCGAGCAGCGAGCCGTCGGTCTTGAACGACCAGGCATGATAGGGGCAGCGGAAGAACTTTCCGGCGTTGCCGCACGTGTCGATGGTGATGCGGGTGCCCTTGTGCGGGCATCGGTTATAGAGGACATGCACCACACCGTCGGTGTGCCGCACCATCATCACCGGCTGTTTCCCGATGGTCGTGCCGTAATAGTCGCCCGCATTGGGTACCTGGCTGTCGTGGCCGACATAGACCCAGGTGTTGGCGAACAGGTGCTCCATCTCCAGGTCGAAAACTTCCTGGTCGATGTAGACGTCGCGGTGCACTTCGGTCTCGTGCACCAGGCCGTGAACGGCTGCTGCGTCGCCGTTGTATTTGCTCATCCGCGGTCTCCTAATTCCATGGCTAGAGATCGAGAACCAGACGCGGGGTCTTGGCCCTCGACACGCAAATCTGCATCACCTTGTTTTCGGCACGTTCGCCTTCGCTCAATATGTGGTCCCGGTGATCGGGAATGCCTTCCAGCACGGCCACCTGGCAGATGCCGCACTCGCCACGCTGGCAATCGTACATCGGATCGATCGCTTCCTCTATCAGCACCTGCAGGATGCTCTTGTCGGGCGGAACGATGAAGGTCAGGCCGGAGCGCTTCAGCACCACCTCGATTTCGCTATTCTCGGCCATCGACGTCTCCGCACTCCGCGTCTCGCGGCGAGGCCTCTCGCTCCACAAACCGAGCCAGTCGGCTTCGGCGCTGCTGGCGCCATCTGGTGAACATAAGTCTGTTAATCGGCCGCCGCATACCGGATACTTTAAGCCTAAAATAACGCCCCGGCCTTGTTTGTGCTAAGGTAATTATTGACCCTCCCATCTGTTGCAATACCGGCGTGAGGAGAACGGCCGCCATGTTAGTCGCCGCTGGCGCATCGCCCAATGAATTGCTGCCTAAGCTGTTTCCTCCGGCTGAGCGGACTTTGCCGAAAATGTTGGCGCGGCAGACCGAACGTTACGGAGAACGCCGTCTCGTGACGATTGGCGGCCGGATTCTGACCCATGCCGACACGCTTGCGGCGGCCGCCGGCTATGCCGGCGCGCTGGCGGAGGCGGGGGTGAAGCCGGGCGATCGCGTGGCCATCATGTGCGGCAACAGGGCCGAATTGCTCCTGACCGTTCTTGGTTGCGGCTGGCTTGGCGCCGTCGCCGTGCCGATCAATACCGCTTCGCGCGGGGCGCAGCTCGAGCATATTCTGGCCAATTGCGGTGCCCGCCTCATCGTTATCGAAGGGCAACTTGCGTCCGTGCTCATTCCGCTGGACCGCACCCGCATCGCGCTCCGGGAGGTGTGGCTTATCGGCGACGACCAGGCGCACGACTTGCCACACCTTGACGTCGTCCCGTTCCCACCGCCGGCCAAGCCCATTCCGCCGCATCCGGTCGAACCGGAAGACATGTTGGCGATTCTCTACACGTCCGGCACGACCGGCCTGTCCAAGGGCGTGTGCTGCCCGCATGCGCAATATTTCTGGTGGGCCTTCTACACCGCACGGCTCCTCGGCGTCCGCGAGGGCGACGTGTTGATGACGACCTTGCCGATGTTCCACACCAACGCGCTCAACAGCTTCTATCAGGCGCTGCTGCACGGCGCGACGCTTGTCGTCGAGCCGCGATTCTCGGCGTCCGGATTTATTCCGTCGCTGGCGCGCGAACGCGCCACCATCACCTTCGTGCTCGGCGCCATGGTGCCGATCCTCCTGGCCCAGGAGGAAAGCAGCGCCGACCACGCGCACAACGTGCGCCTGGCACTGTCGCCGGCCGTGCCCGCCCATTTCCATGCGCAGTTCACGCAGCGCTTCGGCATCGGGCTGATCGACGGCTACGGTTCGACGGAGACGAACTGCATCATGGGTTCGTCGCTCACCGAGCAACGTCCCGGAACCATGGGCCGGCTTCTATCCGGCTTCAGCGCCCGCGTCGTCGACGCCCACGACAACGAGGTTCCCGATGGCGAGGCGGGTGAACTCATGCTCCGTGCTGATGAGCCGTTTGCCTTCGCCACCGGCTATTTCGGCATGCCGGAAAAGACCGTCGAGGCCTGGCGCAATCTCTGGTTCCACACCGGCGATCGCGTGGTGCGGGAAAGCGACGGCTACTACCGCTTCATCGACCGCATGAAGGATGCCATCCGCCGCCGTGGCGAGAACATCTCCTCATATGAAGTCGAGCAGGTCATTGTCAGCCATTCGGAGATCGAGAACGCGGCTGTCTTCCCGGTGCGTTCGGAACTTGCCGAGGACGAGGTGATGGTTACCGTGGTGCTGAAGTCAGGCGCCGTGCTGACCCACGAGGCGCTGCTCGATTTTTGTCAGCCGCGCATGCCCTATTTCGCGGTGCCGCGTTACGTGGAGTTCGTCGATGCCCTGCCGGTGACAGAGAACGGCAAGGTGACGAAATATAAACTACGGGAGCGTGGCGTGACGGCGGCGACTTGGGACCGGGAAAAGGCCGGTTACAAGGTGCGCCGCTCTGCCCCGTAAGGCGGCACGGAATTGATATAGTGGCGCCACCTCCCGCCGAAGGATGCCATACTGATGACCGTCGCCGCGATTGACGCCCCGCAAAGCCTTATCATCTGGCGCTATCTCTGGTGGGCGCTTGCTGCCGTCGCCATCATGATCGCCGCCATCGCGGCGAATAATTTCTGGCTGCTCGACTTTATTCACGTCCTCACCGGCCTCCTCTGGACCGGGATCGACCTTTTTATGGGATTTGTGCTGGGGCCGATCATGCGCCGCATGGATCTGTCAGTCCGGCGGGAAATAGTACGGCGTCTGGTGCCGCGAACCCTGTTCTTGATGCCGGCGCTAGCGATCATCGCCGGCACCACCGGCTGGTTTCTCGCGGTCAATCTCGGCTACACCGCGTTGCCCTGGCCGGAGTACGGCTGGGTTGCGGCCGCGCTGGCCCTGGTTACGTTGATGACCATTCAAGGGCTCGGCTTCATTGCACCGGTCAATGTGTTCGTCTGCCTCGAACTCCAGAAGCTTGATCCGGACATGAAGAGGATCGGCGTCTGGATGCAGCGCTATTTTTACGCCGTTGCAACGCAGGGCCTGATGCAGATCGCAATCATTGTCATCATGACGCGCTTTCGCGCCGGCATCTGACTTGGTTTGATAGGGTTAGGCTCCGGCTCTGGCAGCGCCGGCGGCCCAAACGCGAACTGCAAACCTCTTAATCAACCCCGAGAACAAGCGATGCTCGATCTCATCATTCGCGGCGGCGACGTTGTAACGCCGCACGGTGTCGTGCGCGGCGATGTTGCCGTGGCCGGCGAGACGATCGCTGCGATCGCGGCCGCGGACGCGCTCTCGGCAGAATCCGCCACGCGGCTGATCAATGCTACCGGACATATTGTCATGCCGGGCGGCATCGATCCGCATGTGCACCTTCATCACGAGTGGACCAAGCCCGACGGCACTCCCTTGGTCACCGCCGGGCCCGAACAGGTCGGCCGCGCGGCGCTTTATGGCGGTACGACTACATTCATTGACTTCGCCTATTGGCGCGGCGGTGTCTCCGCGCTCCAAGCCATCGAGACGCGCGACAAGGACTTTGTCGGCAAAAGCCCGTGCGACTGGGCCTACCACATCATGCTGCATTCCGAGCCGCCGCCGGAATTCTCCGGCCAGCTCGCGGAAGCAATTCAGGCCGGTTATCCGACGCTGAAAATATTCACCACCAATATCCTGCCGTCGCGCTCCGGCCGCATGATCGACTTCGGCGATATTTGGGAGGCATTTCAGGTGCTGGCGAGGGAGGGCGGGCTAGGCGTCATCCATGCGGAAGATAACGACATCGTCATGCATATGTACGCCAAGCTCATTCGCGAGGGCCGCGTCGGCTTCGAGCATCTCGCTGAAGTCCACAATCAACTTTCGGAGGATTTGAGCTTCCGCCGCATTCTGCGTCTCGCCGAAAGCGTGCCGGGCACCGCGCTCTACATGATGCACGTCTCCGCTGGCACCGGCGTCGCCGCCATCGCCGACGCCCGCCGCAAAGGCCTGCCAGTCTACGGCGAGACGCTGCACCAGTATCTGCTCTACTCGGCGGAGGACTACAAACGGCCCAATGGCCAGATTTATCATACTTACCCGTCGCTGAAGTCGGCGAACGATCAGCACGCGCTCTGGCGCGGCACAGCCAACGACCTGATCCATTGTGTCGCCACCGACGAGCTATGCTGCACGCTCAAAGACAAAACCGTCGGCAATCGCATCGACAACACCACCGGCGGCAATTCCGGTGTCGAGCCGCGGCTTGGCGTCATGTACACGGAAATGGTCACACGACGCGGCTACTCGCTGTCGCAATATGTCGACCTGGTGTCGACCAACGCCGCCAAGATTATGGGGCTTTACCCGCGGAAGGGCGCGCTCGCGCCCGGCAGCGACGCCGATATTGTCATTCTCGATCCTAGCCGGCGCGGCAAAGTCCGCGCCGCCGATCTGCATGAGACCGATTACACACCGTGGGAGGGTCACGCCATTTTTGCCTGGCCGGTGACGACCATCCTGCGCGGCAAGGTGATGGTGGAGAAGGGGCAGTATTTCGGCAGCACCGCTGAAGGGCGTTACCTCAAACGCAAAATTTCGCCGCAGACCTTGAAGGGAGCGCCGTTGTGAGCGGTGTACCAGCCGGTCTGTTGTGCGATTTGCTCACGCAGAGCCTCGCTGCCTGGCGTATAGCCGGGAGCGTTGAACCAACAAGCGACGGCGCCATCGTAATCGGTGGCGAGAAGAACATCAGGATCGGACGGGCGCCGCGGGATTCGATGTTCCGCTGGATAGTCGCCATCGGCGGCCGCATGCGCCCGGCGCTTTCGGTGGTCGCCGTCCTGCGCCAGGTCCGCGAGACGCTCGATCCCGAATACGCCGCGAACAAGGTTCGCGTCGCCGTCGCGCCGCTGGTGCTGGAATGATCGGCGAGGACCCCATCCCGGTTTCAGTGCTCACCGGCTTTCTTGGCAGTGGTAAGACCACGGTGCTCAGCCGTCTGCTGCGTCAGCCGGAGTTCTCACGCACCGCCGTCATCATCAACGAATTCGGCGAAATCGGGCTCGATCACGCGCTGATCGAAACCAGCGAGGATAGCGTCATCGCTCTCACGACCGGGTGCCTGTGTTGCAAAGTCCGGACCGACCTGACGCAAACACTGCAAGACCTGCTGCGCCGGCGCGACGAGGGCAGCTGCTCAAAGTTCGATCGCGTGGTGATCGAAACCAGCGGACTTGCAGATCCGGCGCCGATCCTCCACGCCTTGATGACCGACGTCACCGTTGCTGACCGCCTCGCCCTTGGTAGCGTGGTGACGACGGTCGATGCCGTGAATGGCTGCGCCACGCTCGAACGCGAGGCAATTTCGCGAAAGCAGGTCGCCGTCGCCGACCGTATTGTTCTGAGCAAGCTCGATTTGACGGACGGTACTGTACCGGAGTTGCTCAGCCGGCTTACCGAGCTTAACCCCGGTGCGCCGACATTGCGTGCCGCGTATGGCTGCATTGAGTCCATAGGCCTCTTCGACGCCCCGCTGTGCGACTGGAAAAACGCGCCGTCCGAAATAAAGCCATGGCCGGCGGAAGCTCGCGGGGACACTGATCATCGCCACGGTGCCGAGATGAAGACTTATACGGTCGCGCGCACCGCGCCGATCCCAGCTGTCGCGCTGACACTCTTTCTGGAAGCACTGGCCGAGCATTGCGGCGCTGACCTGCTGCGCCTGAAGGGCATTGTGAACGTCGCCGAGTGTTCGGAACGTCCTGCCGTTATCCACGGCGTGCAGCACGTGTTTCACGCGCCCGCATGGCTCGATCGCTGGCCGTCGGCCGAGCGCCGCAGCCGGATGGTCTTCATTACGCGCAGCGTCCCGCAGCGTTGGGTTGAGCTATTGCTGGACGTGATTTGCGGGGAAGTGGCAGACGTCTCAGCGCCTGCTTAGCGTTGCCTGGAGGGACGGGCCTCGCGGCCCGTCCCCCTCGGCGTTCCGCCAACGGGGGCGACTAGTTGCCAGCTGACGCCTGGCCACTCCTGAAACCGCGAGCACCCATTGGCAACTGCCATTAATCACAGCGGGGCCTGGCTTTGCGGTCCTAATTTAGCCACCATTCGAAGCGTTTGGCGCAAGTGGGGCTGGCAGCGCCGGGCCTGGCCATGCCACCCGGTCTGCTTTGATCTCGTCGAAGAACCAAGCGTCAAAGCCACGTGCCAGCATCCATTCAATGCGGTCGCCGCGCCAGAAGATCCGGCGTCGTTCGAAATCCCGGTCCGTAATGTTGACGACAAAATCCCGAGCCCGCCTCAAGTCGTCGAGGCAAATCGGCAACGATCGCATTTGCTTGAACCAGCGCGCGAGATTTGGATGCTCTTGCGCTGAAAACGGCACCTCCATCGCTTTCGCACTCGCCAAATGCGGAAACAGGGCGATATCGGCGACCGAGAGCGGTCCGCTCACGAACTCGCGGTGATCCAATTCCCGCTCCAGCGCATTGTAGACGAGCCGAAGGTCGTCACGTGCAGTTTCGAGTAGCCCTTCCGGCATTTCGTCAGGACGTTCGGCCCACTTCCAGTATGAGATGTTGATCAGGATCGGGTCGACGAAGATGTCGGCGGTACGCTCCCAAGCCCGGGCGTGCACGCGCGCTGCGGGCTGTTCAGGGTAGATGGGTTTCGCCGGATAGCGATCGTCCAGGTAAGCGACGATGTCTGCCGAATTCACTACGACGACATCGTCATCCATCAGCGTCGGCACTTCCAGACGCCCGTTTACCGCCTTGAGCGCCTGATGGTTCGACTTGAGCAGGCCGTCAACGGCTTCGTAAGTGAGCCCTTTATGTTCGAGGACCATGCGCACTTTGCGCGCAAACGGGCTGAACGCACTGTCGTAGAGTTTGATCATGGGATGGCCCAATTGCCCTCGCACGCCGCCGCCGCGGTAGCCGCATCATGATCAAACTTGACGCCGGGTGCCAGTTCGGAAATGACTGTTTGCCTTAGGTACCAAACTGCGATCTCGATGTGACCATTTTCGGCAAGGAAACCATCTTCGATTTCAAACGCCACCGCCGCATCGAACATTACGGGCGCATCACCAGCCAGACCGGCGTCATCCTGCCGCCCGAGTTCTAAGATGGCCGAACCGTTCGAAGCCGATTTCGCGACGCTTGCGGCTCAGGATCGCTACAAGCTCCTGTGTTCTCTGGTCGTACCGCGGCCGATTGCGCTCGTCACCACGGTTGGCCCCGGAGGCGTGGTCAACGCGGCGCCGTTCTCGTTCTTCAATGTCTTCGCGGAGGACCCGGCGCTGGTCGTCTTAGGCTTGCAAGCGCGGCCCAACGGATCGCTGAAAGACACCGCCGCGCATATCCGCGATACCGGCGCGTTCGTCGTGAATTTGGTCGACGAGGCGCTGGCAGAGCGCATGAACATTTGCGCGGTCGATTTTCCGGCCGAGACCAGTGAGCTTGATGCGGCGGGTTTTACCAAACTGCCGAGCCATTCTATTCCGGTGCCGTACATCGCCGAGGCGGTCGCATCGCTGGAGTGCCGCCACTATCAAACGCTGGAGGTGAAGAACGGCCGCCGCTTGTGCATCGGTGAGGTCGTCTATTTGCATGCGCGGGAAGGCATCATCGATCCGGCGCGGCTCTATGTGAACCTCGATGCCTATAAGCCGGTAGCGCGTTTGTTCGCCAACCTCTATGCGCCCCTTGGCAAGCCGTTCACGCTGGTGCGGCAAAGCTATGCGGACTGGCTCGCCGCGGGCGGTATCAAGCGCGGCTGAACCGGACTGCCCCGAGCGTCATGGTCACGGCGGCCTGGGCTGGGTCGACGACCGGAATGACCGAGCGCCACTTCAGATGATTATGCTAGTCGCAGTCACGATGTGGCGCATTGGGCTGTGTGCGCTCGGGTATGTCAGGCCGTCAAGACGCAGCGGCCCGGTGTCCGGCGGTTCGAGATACAGGGCCTCGATGATCGTGTTCTCGTGAACGCCGCCCCAAGACATAAATTCAGAATGTTGATTTCGAGGGCAGGTTTTCGCTATTCTAGGTAGGGCGCGAGCACATTTTCGATCCATTTCATGAATGCGCGGACTCGGCGCGACAGGTTGCGCCGATGCGCTACTACCAGGGAGACCTCGATCGGCTTGTGCTGAAAATTTGGTAGAAGCTCTATCAACGCTCCACTCTCCAAGTAACGGCCAATCGCCAACAGTGGTGCCTGAATCAGGCCAAGGCCGGCGACACCAGCGGCTTCGTAGGTCTGCACGCTGTTGACGTGCAGCGCACCTCGCAACTGAAGCCTCGCGTAGCTGTCGCCCTGCGGATACTCCCATCCATAGGGTTTTGCGCCGAGCGTCCTCGCGAAATGAATTGCTCGATGTTCCTGATGCTGCAGATCTCCTAGCGATCGAGGAACGCCATAGCGCGCCAGGTAGGCAGGACTGGCGGCGTTGACCATGCGTAACTTGCCCAGCGGGCGGGCAATCAGCGTCTCGTCCCCGATGGGACCAAGTCGCAATACGCAGTCAAACCCCTCTTGAACCAGGTCAACTTGGCGATCCGTACTCGACACCTCCAGCTCCAACTCGGGATAAGTCGCCATGAAGGCCGGCAAGGCCGGCACGATAGTGGTGCGCGCCAGCTCGCTCGGTAGATCAACCCGTAAGCGCCCGCGAAGCGCCACTCGATCGCTTGCGAACATTGAGTACAGATCATCAACTTCAGCAAGCAGATCGCGGGCACGTGCATGAAATACCCGTCCGT
Organism: uncultured Alphaproteobacteria bacterium; assembly: GCA_963831165.1. Lineage (GTDB taxonomy): Bacteria > Pseudomonadota > Alphaproteobacteria > Rhizobiales > Xanthobacteraceae > BOG-931. Next base: position 1,399,108 of record CAWHPC010000017.1, on the reverse strand, counting down.
CTTCTGTCAACTGCACGCTACGCGTCGTCCGGTGCAGAAGTCTGACACCGACATCTTCTTCCAGCTTCCGGACCGCCGTTGAGGCCCTTCCCTTCTGAATGCCCAGGCTATCGGCTGCGTGGGTGAAGCTCCCCATTTCCGCTACCGTTATGAAAATGAGGATGGGTTCGAGATTCTGCATTTTCGTGCCTCGGCATTGTTCACCGTAGAGAGAACAGTGAGTTCAGTTCCGCGGTGTTTATCATACCTAAGAGACACACAGATAAGAGACACAGTAAGCCTCGAAATTGGGGATCCCCCCATCGGAGAATGACAAATGTCCGAAACTATGAACCTGCATCAGGTGTCTGAAACTATGACCTTGCATCGCGCCCTGTGGGCCGGCCGGATAATGAGCGCGTTTGTCGTTATCGCTCTGGTGACAGACGGCACTATTCAGCTTTTCGCGCCGGCACAGATCGCGAGCATGTTGCAGGAAACCGGGTTCGCGATGGACCTGACCCGTGTCGTGGGTCCGATCATACTCGCCTGTGCCATCCTTTACGCCATCCCGGCCACCGCCGTCCTCGGCGCGATCCTAGTGACGGGCTTTTTGGGAGGTGCCATCTGCGCCCATGTCCGCATTGGTGAGTTGGGGTCGCCGCCGGAAATCATTTCCCTGCTTCTGGGCGCGATGACATGGGGCGGCCTCTACGCGCGCGATCCCCGTATCCGAACCATTCTGCCGCTCATCCGTTGAACCAACAGGGGCAGTGCTCTGTCCCTCAAGATCAGGAGAAAACGCATGTTTTTAGTAATGGGAATCACGGGAAAAGTGGGCGGCGCAACGGCAGAACATCTGTTGGCGCACGGCAAGAAGGTACGCGCGCTAGTCCGCAATCGCGAGAAGGCGTCAAGCTGGGCGAACCAGGGCGTGGAATTGGTTGACGGTGATTGGAATGATTCGGCTGCCATCGAGCGGGCGCTCAAAGGCGTCGAAGGCGCGTTTGTCATGTTGCCGGCTGTCTGGGCCCCCTCGCCCGATTACAAAGAAGCCAAGAGCGTGATTGCGAACTATGTCGAGGCGCTCACCAAGGCAGCGCCGCCGCGGGTGGTAGCGCTTTCGTCGATGGGTGCGAACAGGACCAGCGGGCTTGGGATGATCACGGCCTTGTCGCTTCTGGAGCAAGGTTTTCGCGACCTGATATCGCCAATCGCATTTGTGCGCGCAGGTGGATTCTTCGAAAACTTCCTCTACGGCTTGCAGGTCGCCCAGGGCGGAACGCTACCGGTCTACTACAATCCGACAAACCGGAAATCGACCATGGTCGCGACGAACGACATCGGCGCGGAGGTCGCAACCCTTTTGACCGGGCCAGCGTGGTCAGGGCAGCGCGTTGTCGAGCTTGGTTCGATGGTCACCGCGGATGAAGTCGCGGAGCAATTGGGCGAAGTCCTGAATCTCGACGTGAAAGCCTTTGCAGTCCCGCGTGCAGGGTGGGCGGAAGCGTTCGAGCAATTCGGCATCCCGAAGGGCCACACCGGACCTGCCGAAGAAATGTTTGAGGCCGTGAATGCAGGATGGATGGACCTCGGAGTCGAGGGTACGGAGCACGTAGCGAGTACGACGTCCGCACGCGACGTCTTCGCGGCGGCCCAGAAGGCCGTGACGGCGTGAACCGCGACGTTCACACCAATGAAGATCGAGATCGAACATGAAGGTTCTTGTTTGGGTGCAACGGGCGAGGGCTAAATCGCCCAGCTGCGGCGGGGTGGAAGCGGGGGGTTCTCCCATAAAACTTCTAATTATAACGTAATTTCAATATCATATGGCGGAAGGGGTGGGATTCGAACCCACGAGAGCCGTGAAGCCCTGCCGGTTTTCAAGACCGGTGCCTTAAACCACTCGGCCACCCTTCCAACTATCTGTCTGCAACGGTTTTATCGTTTTTGCATAACTCGAAGAGCCTTCTACTGCCCAATTGCTACCGAACCAATTCAGTCCTCGCCAGCAATGCGGTTTATAGCAGGCGGAACGAGGCATCGAGCCGCGCCGCCGCGTCGCTCTCCATCGTGTGAAATTAGGCCGACTTGCCCGCCGGCGGAGAATGTCCGGCTTCGCGCACCCTTAATTATTCCGCCGTCCCGATGTCTCAATGTAGGCGAGCACCTCCTCCAGGCTCACCACATCGGCATAGCGGCGCTGCACGTCCCGTAAATTGTCGCGATGCGGGCCTTCGTCGACGTCGCCGCAGCACGGCTCCGGTACGATGACGCGAAAGCCGTAGGAAAAGGCGTCGGTAATGCTGGCGCGCACGCACCCCGAGGTGTTGCAGCCGGAGACGATCACCGTGTCGACGCCGTCTTTGATGAAATAGGACGCGACCGGCGTGTTGAAAAAGATCGACGCCGCGGTCTTGCACACGACCATGTCGTAGCTGCGGTCGTAGATGCGCTCGTCGAGCTCGGTGCAGGGATGGCCGTGGTGGAATTCATTGACGACGGTCGGGATCTTCCACAGCGGGGCATCGCGGGCGCTTGAATAGGCGGTGTAGCAGCAGGCGACCGGCAACCCGGTCTTGCGAGCCGCCGCGACCAGCGTTGCGGTATTGTTGACGGCGCGTTCCACCATGGGGCTGCCGCCAAGCTTGAAGCGGCTTTCAGTAAAGCCCTTCTGAAAGTCGACCACGACAATGCCGGCTCGCCGGCCGAACCCGATTCGGTTGGAGTCGAAGCCGATGTCCTTGTAAGGATCGCTCATTCCAGTCTCCAGAGGATCAGACTTTCAGAGTGACGCCGAAACGGGTCGCAAAAGCGCGCGCGAGTTGATCAAAACAATGGCCGACACGCACCACGGTGAAGTTGGTGAAGTCGATAATGGTGCTGGATAGCCCATCCGGATGGGCATATTTCGACTGGCCGTAGTCGAAAGCGACGGCGGCGGCGGCGCGAACGGCCGACTCGATGTCGGCATAGCGATACTTACTGCCAGTAAGCGATAAATTGGCCGACGAACCGAACACCGCGGTGCCGCGAGCGACCGCCCCTTCGGCGATGGCGTCGTGAAACTGGCCGGCATTGAGCAGCATGTCGAGCGTGCCGCCCTTGGACGAGTTCTTCATCACGAACGGGTCGACCGCGGCAAACAGGGGATGATCGGCGCGGAACGGCGCCACGACAGAAAACGGGATCCGCTCATCCTCGACGGTCTCGCGCACCATGGCGTGACGCTTCTCATCCATGACATGGATGTCGCGGCTCAGGCGCCAGTTGCCGAACATGCCCGACGGTTTGTCGTAGGAGCGCCGCTTGGTTTCGAAGATGCTGCGGATGCCGCCGGGCGTGGTCGCAACCACGGCATAGGCGACGTCGAGCGGCACGATGCCGAAACCGCCGGCAGCGAGTGCTTCGAACAACTGCGCGATATCGGCGCGCAGTTGTGCCGGTGTCACCGGGTCCGAGGTGAGCTTTGTCTTCGCGATCGTTTCCGCCGTCATCTTTCAACCGACCTCAGGACAGCCGCCGCCCCGGTGAACCAAGAGAAGCGCGAGGCGCCAGCACGTCGTGGACCATGTTGGCGTGAGTGTTTGCGTATTGTCCCCCATACGCCCCCCGCTTGACGAAGGCGCCATCGCCGGCGCGGCCGACATATTCGCCTTTCTCGATCACCACCTTGCCCCGCGACAGCACGGTCTCAGTATAACCCTTGACCTTGAAATCCCTCGTAGGCGCTGTAATCGATATTCATGTGATGGGTGTGCGCGTTGAACGCGCTGATCGTTTCTTCGCGAGCGGGATCGAAGATCACAATGTCGGCGTCGCTGCCGACCGCGATCGTGCCTTTCTTCGGAAACAGGCCAAAGATTTTTGCCGGCGCCGTCGAAGTCAGCTCGACAAACCGATTGAGCGAGATGTGTCCTCCGCTCACGCCGTAGTGATAGATCAAGCTCATGCGGCTCTCGATACCGGGACCGCCATTGGGGATTTTGCTGAAATCGTTGCGGCCAAGTTCCTTCTGCTCTTTGAGGCAGAACGGGCAGTGATCGGTCGAGATAACGTCGAGCGCGTGTGCGCGCAGTCCGCCCCACAACTCATCATGATTCCACTTCTCGCGCAGCGGCGGCGTCAGGACGTACTTGGCGCCACCGAAGCCCGGCTCGTCGTAGCGATCGACGTCGAGCAGCAAATATTGCGGACAGGTCTCGGCGTGTGCCATCACGCCGCGTGCTTGCGCCAGGCGCAATTCGTACAGCGCGTCGTAGCAGCTCAAATGCACGATATAGACCGGCGCGCGCGCGACCTCGGCGATCGACAAGGCGCGATGCACGCCTTCCGCTTCCAGTCGCGTTGGGCGGGTCAGCGCGTGATATTTCGGCTCGACCTTGCGTTCCGTGAGCGCGATCTTCACCAATTCGTCGATGACGATGCCGTTCTCGGCGTGCATGCAGACCAGCGTGCCGTCCTCGCCGGCCTTGCGCATGGCGCGAAAGATGGTGCCGTCGTCGGAGAGCAGCGCACCCGGGTACGCCATGAATAATTTGTAGCTGGTGATGCCGTTGTCGGCGAGGCTGCGCATCTCGCCGATCCGCTCCTGCGGCATGTCGGTTACGATCATGTGGAAGGCGTAATCGACCGCAGTTTTGCTCTGCGCCTTGGCGTGCCAGTCGTCCAGAGCCTTAAGCGTCGACGTGCCGCGCGTTTGCACGGCAAAATCGATGATGCAGGTGGTGCCGCCATAAGCCGCCGCGCGGGTGCCGGTTTCGAACGTATCGGACGTTGTCGTGCCGCCGAACGGCAACTCAAGATGCGTATGCGGATCGATGCCGCCGGGAATAACTAGTCTGCCGCTCGCGTCGATCTGCTTGTCGGCCGCAATCACCAGGTCCTTGCCGATGAGCGCTACTTGAGAGCCGTTGATGAAGATGTCGGCGTGATAGTCGTCGACCGCAGTAACGATCCGGCCGTTCTTGATCAGTACACTCACGTTGCGCCCCCTCGGCGGTTTGACAGGTCTCGGCCCTAATGTATCATTCGCAAATAAGCGCGCGCGCACAAGAGGCTTGGCGGTCGACGCATAAGCCTCAATAACAAACAAAGCGGACGGCGGCGTGAGCCGCGGCAAAAACGGTGACCGAGCCTGGATTGCTCGCACGGCCGGCGCGGCAGACTGTTTGAAGCTCTGGACCGGACGTTCCTGAGACTGACCTGTTCGTGAGACTGTCGATGTCGACGCTGCGGCCAAACATGCCAATCGAGTTAACTGCCCCTTAATCACGCGATCGGAGTTGGTGAGATGAACAGCATTCCAGTGATCGACATTGCCCCGTTTCTGAGCGGCACCGCAACAGAACAGGAAGCGGTGGCGCGTCAAGTCGACCGCGCCTGTTCATCACTCGGCTTTCTCATCATCTCCGGACACGGCGTGCCCGACAGCCTGATCGAAGACATGCGCGGCGTATCACGGGCTTATTTCGACCGGCCGCTGGAGGAAAAGCTGAAGCTGCGGATGCCGGCGGATCGTTATCGCGGCTATATCTCGCTGGGAAGCGAGGCACTGTCCTATTCACTGGACGAAGAGTCGCCGCCCGACTTTAAGGAATCCTTCTCAATCGGGCCGACTGACGTGGCCGACGATGACTATCACCGCGCCGCCAAGCCGGGGAAATTCTTTGCCCCGAACTTCTGGCCGGAAACGCCGGCGAGCTTTCGCCCGGTGTGGGAGGCCTATTATCACCAGATGGAGCGGGTGGCGGCGGAATTGATGCGCATTTTTGCCATCGGGCTAGGCATGGATAAGCACTTCTTCGACGACAAGGTCGATCGCCACATCACCAATTTCAGCGTGTTGCACTACCCCGAGCAGCCGAAGGAGCCGCTGCCCGGTCAGTTGCGGGCAGGCGCGCATACCGATTACGGCAGCCTGACCATCTTGAAACCCGATAATGCGCCGGGCGGCCTTCAGGTGCTGAGCAAGGAGGGTGCTTGGATCGACGTTCCGACCTTGCCTGGAACTTTCGTCGTCAACCTCGGCGACCTCATGGCCGAGTGGACCAACGATCGTTGGGTCTCGACCCTGCACCGGGTCATCAATCCGCCGCGGGACAAGGCGCTGGGCAGCCGCCGGCTGTCGATGGCGTTCTTTCATCAACCTAACTACGACGCTGTGATTGAATGCTTGCCGACCTGCAGCAGTGACGACCGGCCGCCCCGCTATGGGCGGACCACTTCCGGCGAACATGTCTGGATGAAGATCACCAAGCACCGGACGCCGGAACTGGCGAAGGCGACGGTGTAGCGTGCTGATCGAGCAGATCACCTACGTGCTGCATCCCGGCAAGGCGCCGGCCCTCGTGGCCGCTTACGAGCAGGAAGGCGCAGCAGTCATTCAGGCCAATCTCGGACAGATGATCGCATTCCTTCAAGCCGAGGTCGGAGGCATGGACGAGGTGAGCCATCTCTGGCTGTTCGCGAATGCCGCCGATCGCGAGATGCGGCATGCCAAACTGTCGGCCGATCCCGCATGGCAGCGCTTCGCCCAAACCTACGGGCATCTCCTGGTGAGCCGACGCAATCAGCTTTGGCGGCCGGCATCCTTTTCACCGGGCTTCGGGCGCCAGACCTGAACCACATCTGTCAATAAGCCGCGGTCGGGCGGGGGCGCCCCCGTCCTTAGCGCTAGTGGGTGTGCGCGCCTCTGCGTACCCGCCGGTTTCGCTGGACCGCGAGGAGATTGCCGATGACCTACGTCGCATGACGGAGAAAATAATCGCAAGTGCCAGCCAGAAAGACTGTCGAGAAGTCCTCTTATCAGATGGTACTTATCGCTGACGCAATCTGCGGCTTCAGTTTTATGACGCCACAATAGCGGTTTGACAGGCCCCGGCTCTGATGTATCATTCCTAGCTTGAAGCGGCGCATAAGAGCTTTGGCCGCCGCACCGGGCTTCAATACACAAAGCGACGGTTAGCTTCTTCAACACAGGAGAGGGGCATGGCGTACGAAGGCCCAGGAAGTGTTCGGCAGGGAATGTTGTCACGCAGATCGTTGTTGAAAACCACGGCGGCCGGCGTGGCGGCCGGAGCCTTGGCTAGCACGAACTTCCGGATCGCCGAGGCGGCGGACGGCTTGCGAAGCATCGGTCTCGGCGTCAGCGAGATCAACGAAATCCAGGGTCAGGCGACCAAGGATCTGGGTTTCCCGGTCTCCGGTCAGGCGATGGGTTACGGCGAAATGTTCGGCAAAATGCTGAACCAGAACGATCAGTACGAGATCGCCGAGGGCTACTACAACGACATGCGGGTGATGGCTCCCGCGAAAGTATGGCAGCCCCTCGACACCAAGAAGATCAAGGAATGGGACAAGGTCACCAATCTAACCAAGACCGGAAAGCTCACACCGGAGTCGAGCGAAGGACAGGGTGACGCTCCGTTCCGGCTGATGTGGTGTGACGCCGATGGCAACATTGTCAAAGGCCCATCCCAACACATCATCATGTGCCCGGCATGGCACAATGCCAACTCCCTCGGTTACAACCCGAAGGCGACCGGCCGAGCGATCGAAAGCTGGGGTGAACTCCTCAACAAGGACTTCAAGGGCAGGGTGGCTCTGCTGAACGTGCCGCAGATCGGCGTGATGGATGCGGCGTTAGCGATCGAGGCGCTCGGTCTGAAGAAGTTCGGCGACAAAGGCAACATGACCAAAGCCGAGATCGATTTCCTGATCGATTATCTCATCCCGCTGAAGAAGGCCGGGCACTTCCGTGCCTTTTGGGAAAACTTCGGCCAATCGGTCAACCTCATGGTCAACGGTGAAGTCGCGCTGGAGAGCATGTGGTCGCCGGCCGTCGCCGCGATCCAGGCCGAGGGCGTGCCGTGCGTCTATGCCTTCCCGAAGGAGGGCATGCGCGGCTGGCACGGCGGCCTTGCGATCTCCGCGAAGGTCAAGGGCAAGCAACTCGACCAAGCCTACGAGTACATCAACTGGTGGCTCTCGGGTTGGGCGGGTGCGTTCGTCGCGCGCCAGGGCTACTATCACTCGATCCCCGAGAACGCCAAGAAGCACCTCGAGGCCGCGGAGTGGGATTATTGGTACGAAGGCAAGCCGGCGGCGAAGGATCTGTCTGATCCGTTTGGCACCGTCATCATCAAGAAAGGCGACATTCGGTCGGGCGGTTCGTACTGGCACCGCTACTCCAAGATCAACGTCTGGAATTCGATCATGAAGGAGAACGACTACCTGGTGAAGCGGTGGACGGAGTTCCTCACCGCGTAGACAGCGCAAATCGTTCGTAATGCTAGCGAAACGGTGCCGCCGGCTCCAAAAGCCGGTGGCACTTTTGCGTCCGACGGGACTTTTGCGTAAGGTTTTATTGTGACGACGGTCGAAAATTATGCACGGCTGAACAACGGCGACACCGCGCCGCGCGGCCTGATCGGCGGCGCGCCGGTCGCTGACGAAGCCCAGCGAAAATATAGCCGGGAGCCCAGCTTTCCCGTGCCCCTTCTAATCGCGCCGGCTACGATTTGGCTCGTCGTTTTTCTGTTTCTGCCGCTGGCTTCAATCTTCGTTTTCAGCTTCTGGAAGACCACCGGTCACGGCATGGCGCCAGCCTTCACCTTTGAGCACTACCAGGCGTTTTTCATCACTGAAGGTTTCTTCGATCCAAAGCATGCCGATTTCCTGACGCCGTCGATCTTCATCCGTACGTTGTGGACCACCTTTCGTTTTACGATCACAGTGATGGCGATCTGCCTGATCCTCGCCTACCCGATGGCCTATTTCCTGTCGATGCAGGTTGAGGACTTCAAATGGCAGCTCGCCTTGTTCCTGCTGGTCATGGTCCCGTTCTGGACCAGCTACCTCATTCGTGCCGTCGCCTGGCTGCCGATGCTGGGCCGCCACGGGTTGATCAACGAGTTCCTGATAGATATCGGCGCGATCGACGAGCCGGTAAGCTTCTTTCTCTATTCTGAGTTCAGCTACACGATGGCGCTGGTTCAGCTTTACGTTGTGCTGGCGGTCGGACCGATCTTCTTCTCGCTGGCCAAGATCGATCGTACTTTGATTGAGGCGGCGCGCGATATGGGTGCAACACCGTTTCAGATTTTCCGTGAGATCATCGCGCCCCTGTCGCTGCCGGGCGTCGCCATCGGCATGATCTTCGTGTTCGTGATGCTGATGGGAGAGTTCGCCACGGCGGTGGTGGTTTATGGCGGCAAGACCTCGACGACCGGCACCGTGATCCTGAACTATTACGCCATCGCGAATTATCCGTTCGCCGCGGTCAATGCTTTCATGCTGATGCTGGCGATGATGATCGGCGTCATCGTTATTTTGCGCGTGGTAGATATCCGCAAGGAGCTTTAGCGTGGCCCGCTCTACGCCGGAACACCGCCGTAAAGCCCGCGTCAAGGCAGGGTTCAGCGTCTATTACGCGATCTTCCTGCTCTTCGTTTACGGTCCGATGTTCGCGATGTTCACGCTGTCCTTCCAGGGTCGGCGTGGCGGCGTGACGTTTCCGATGCGCGGCCTCAGTTTTTATTGGTGGGAAAGGCTCACCGGGCCGTCAGCCGTCGGCGACATCAAGAGTTCACTGGTGCGCTCGCTCATTCTCGCCGTGATCGTCATGGTGATCACCGCGATCTTCTCAACCATGCTGGCGATGGCGTTCCGCAAGCAATTTCGCGGGTCGGGAGTTCTGTTCTACGCGGTGATGTCAGGTCTGATGGTGCCGGGCGTTCTGCTCAGCCTCGGCCTAGCCTCTTTGTTGCGCGTGGTCGGGATGTCGCCGGCGTGGTGGTATTCGGGCCTCGGCGTGCATGTGGTGTGGACGCTGCCATTCGGGTTTCTCGTCATGATGGCGGTGTTCAACCGGTTCGATGCCCGTCTTGAGGAAGCCGCGCGCGACATGGGCGCGGATGAGTGGACGGTTTTTAGAGAGATCACGCTGCCATTGATCACACCCGGTATCGTTGCGGCGGGACTTTTTGGCTTCACGCTGTCCTACGACGAGTTTGCCCGCACCACGCTGCTCGCCGGTGCGCAAAATACGCTCCCGCTCGACATCAACGCAGCGATGACGCAACGGGTGCAGCCGACGATCTTCGCGCTCGGCACGGCGTCAACGATATTTTCGCTGCTGATGATCGCACTGTTTGTTGTAGTTTACACAATCCTGTACCGGCGATCGCGCTAAAGCGCGGGCAAGGCGCTAGGCCGTAGCTGCCTGCCGGATCACTTTGAGCACCCAGTAAATCAGGCAGAAGATAATTGTCAGGATCACCAGCGCGGCCACCGCGCCGAGGCGCGAGCCGAATTCGGGTCCAAGTGAATAGCCTGGCTGCAACAGATAGACGCAAAGAATCTGCAGCGATTGGGCGGTAGCGCCGGCGCAAAACAGAATGGCGATGAAGGCGGAGCCCCGCAATGACGCCAGCACCATTCCGTCGACGCTATGCCGCTGCACGATATAGAGCCGATAGGCGCGCCAGTGATAACCGCAGAAGCCGATAATGGCTGCGAGGAGGACGACCCAGAACATCGCGTTGTCGTAGCCCAGCCCGTTTATGACCAGGGTGAAGAAGTCCTCGAACGGCTTATAAAAATAGAGAAAGATCAGAATAACGATGAAGGCCACATAGCCTACAAGCGCCCAAAACAGTCGCCATCCCGCCATTGTCGATCAAGCCCCCAACTCTAAAAGCGGATTTACCCCGGCGCCCAACTGGAGCATGCCGCGCCGCCATCGGCAAGAGGTTGCACGCCCGGCGCGTGTCGAGGCGCCGTCAAGCATAGGATTTCACCGCGACGATCAGCAGCACCGCGTAGATCACGGCGAACAGCGCATCCTTCACCGCCGGCAGCGTCTGCTTTTCGCCGTCGGATGAGGTCAGCGTGACGACCTCAAGAACGAAGAAAACGGCTGCGATGATGAGAAACGGCCACACCGAGGCCCACCACGACGCCGGCGGCGCTACCCCGAGAAACGCGTCCGAGATCATGAGCAACACCGGCAGCACGATCAGATAAGCGTAGCTAAACAGAAAGCGCCCGCGGGCAGCGGTCCGGTCGACGATCCAGAACGCGGCAAAGAACAGTACAATGTTGAGAAGGTCCCAGAAGCTGACGGTATAGGCCTCCGGCTTGGCGATCCCGCGCAAGTGGAGGAACGCGAGCACCAGCAGAAATACCAAAAGGTCGCAGAACAGCCATTCGCGAAAGGTCTCGGCGCCGCCTTTGGTGCCCCAGGTCCGGGTCGCTTTGTCGAACAGCAGCACCAGCGAAAGCCCGAGGCTGGCTGGATAAATGAGTTGCGCAATCAGTGCTTGCTGCTCCGCGTACGGCGAGCCGATCCAGCACAACAGCATGATTGCGAAGACCAAGAGCAGCAAACCCAGGATCCGCAATGGCGACGGCGTTGGTACCGGGACGGCGCCGGGAGCCGCCGCTTCCGTGCTTGATGCGACCGGACGGCGCACTGCCGGGCCCGGCGCTGACTGAACCAGCGCATAAATGAACGAGACGCCAAGACCGATAACGCCGAGCGCGACCATGACCGCGGCGAAGATGATCGTGCGGGTGTCGGTTTGCCAATTCTCAATGCTTTCGCCCCACACCCAGGGCTTGCCGGTGGAAATGATCCAGATCGCGAACGCAGCGACGGCGGCGAGCAGAATGATCGCGAGCGCGAATTCGTACCATCGCGGCGATTGCGCCGGCTGGCCTTGGGCGCTGACGCCGGCTTGCTGTCGTTGCGGCACCCGCACCAACAATCCAATCAAAAAAGCCAACACGCCGATGACGGCGATGACGATCATCGCCTCGACGAAGATTGTTCCTCGCTGTTCCAAAGACCGCCTGACCTTCCGCTAAAATGGTTGCATGACCGGCGCTAACGTCCGTTTCGCATCAGCATCTCGGCGCATTTGCGAAGGCTGTCATCGGCCGCCTGTTGCAATAGTTCGCCGCGCGAGCGGCCTTGGACGCTCTGGGCCACTACGGTTTCGCGCACGGTCGAACCATTGGCGCGCAACTGGCCGACGACTTCGATCTTACCGCCGTAAGCGCCGTGGCGCACGATCTCGAAGCTCCAGGCATCGCCATAGGCGTTGCGCAGGCCGCGTAAGGCCTCACTAAGCGACCGTTCACTGGCGTTCGACTGCGCGGCCGCTCGTGGAGGGGCGGCAGTGTGCGTCGGCTGAAGGCTGGGAGGCCTGGCGCCGTTGCCCGCCGGCGCAGGCGCCGGCTGGGGCGACAGCCGCCGCGGCGGTTCGGCCGACGCCGTGAGTTTTGATCGCGGAGCGCCGCGCATGCTTTCGCGAAGCGCTTTGGTTGCCGCCTCGTCTACGCTCTCGGCGTCCGGATCGACGACAACGCCGTAGGCCAAGCGCGCATGTTCGGCAGTGCAGAAGCCGTCGAGTACATCCTCGAGCACTTTGCCGGCCGGCCGTTCCAGCGGATCGCCATAACCGCCGCCGCAAGGACCGTAGAAGACATGCACATCGCCGGCCGCCACGCGCATTCCGGAGAACTTGGCCGGCATGTGCTTGATGTCGTTGGGGCGGGCGACGTTGTAGATGTCGACCTTTCCGACCTGTCCGGAATCGCCGCCAAAGATGCCCCACGGTACGTCATGGTGCCGCTCGTTCTCGTGGGTGATGAAGGCGTCGGTCAAAACCCGCTGCGCCTTGACCACGCCGAAGCCGCCGCGAAACTTGCCGGCGCCCGGCAGCACGTCGTCACGCAATTCGTAGCGGTCGCAGATCATCGGCAAATGCATCGCTAAGTCTTCGATCGGATTGTTGCGTGTATTGGCCATCAGATTATCGATGCTGTCCGGCCCGTCTGCGCGTGGGCGGCCGCCGTACGAGCCTTCATTGACTTCAAGGAACACCCAATAATCGCCCGAGGGGCGAATACCGGCGTACGAGCAGAACGAAAGGCTCGCGGAACTGCCGGCAATGATATCGTTCGGCAACACCGGCGCCAGCGCCTTGTAGATCAGATCGATCACCCGATTGCATTGGGCAAAGCGCGCTTCGGCGGCGGCCGGGTAAATCGGATTGTAGATTGAGCCTTTGGGGGCGGTGACTTTCACCGGACGGAATGATCCTTGATTGGACGGGACCTTCACGTCCGAGGTGACGGCATCGAGCAGCAGCGAGCGGACGGCACAAAAGCAGGCGACCTTGGTTGAGCCTTCGAACGGCACGTTGAATGCGGTCTCGACCTGCTTCGACGAGCCGGTGAGATCGATCTCGATGTCGTCGCCGGTAACGCGGACGCACACCTTGATGGGGAGACGGACGTCGCGGTTCTTGCCGTCGTCGTCGAGGAACCCTTCGGCGCGATACTCGCCGTCAGGAATGGCGGCAATGCGCTGGCGCAGCACGCGTTCGGTGTAGTCCATCAATTGTTCGGTCGCGTCGAGCACGAGTTGTCGCCCATAGCGGTCCATGAGCTCGACAAACCTTTTGGCGCCGAGCCGCGCCGAAGCGATCTGGGCATCGAGATCGTCCTGCAACTGGCGCGCCGCGCGGCTGTTGCGGCGGATGAATTCCCACACCGCCTCGTTGCGCTTACCGCGCTCATAGAGTTTGGTGCCGGCAAACAGCATGCCCTCGGCGAAGACGTCGGGAATGTCGATGATCAATCCTGGCGTCGCCGCGCCGATATCGACATGGTGGGCTGTGTTTGCCGAGTATCCAACCAGCGTGTCTTCGTGGAACACCGGGACGACGACCGCGATATCGGGCGAATGGCTCGAACCGTGATAGGGATGATTGTGAATGACGACATCGCCGTCGTGCCATTCGCCATCCTGCAAGGTGTCACGAATACCCGCGAGATAGCCGGGCAGGGAGCCGATGTGCAGCGGTGTCGATTCCGATTCGCACAGCGTGTTGAAATCGGTGTCGAACAGGCCGGCGCCGAGGTCCTGCGACTCGCGGATGATCGAAGAGAACGACATGCGGTAGAGCACATGTCCCATCTCTTCTGCGATGGTTTGCAGCGCGCCGTTGATCACCTGGAGCGTAATCGGATCGATTGTTTGTCCAGCCATGACGCCCGCTCTCAGCCGCGATGAACGTGCAGATTGCCAAACTCAGTCACCTCGGCGACGTATCCGGGCGGCAGCAGCGTGGTTGAGTTGTGCTGCACCAGGATCGCCGGCCCGGGCACGCGGTGTCCGGCCTTGAGACGATCGCGGTTGTAGCGCGGCGTCTCGACGGTCTTACCGTCATCGAAAGTTGTCTTGCGGCTGTACATCAGCGCGTCCGAGATATTGTGTCCGTTGGCCTTTTCGATCCGCGCGACCTTGAGCGGCACGACATCTTCGCGGCCGATCACCCGAACCGTTATCAATTCGACCTCAGCGTCCTCGAAGTGGTAGCCGTAATCGAGCCGGTGTTGCTGGTGAAAGGCGGCGACCACTTCGCCCAGATTGGCGGCAGTCACTTTGCCGTCCGGCAGTTGCGCCCGTAGCTCAAAGCCCTGGCCGTGATACCGGCATTCCGCCAGCTTCTGAAACTTCTGCCGCTCCGCGGACACGCCATCCTTTTCCAGATCGCGGCGGCACCGCTCGACCAGTTCGTCGATGACGGTGTTGATGCGGGCAATGCCGGTTTGATCGGCGTGTTTGAGCGATACGATCAACGACCGCGCATGTTCGTACTGCATGTCGGTCTGAAGCAGTCCCATCGCCGCAGTAATGCCCGGAGCCACCGGCACGATGATCTCTTTCGCCGCAATCGCCTCGGCCAGCGCGACGCCATGCAGCGGGCCGGCGCCGCCGAATGGCACCAGCGCGAATTCCCGCGGGTCGATGCCGCGTGCCACCGAGTTCGAGCGTATCGCCAACGCCATGTTCGAGTTGATCACCTTGATGATGCCGAGCGCGGCATCGGTGATCGACAGCCCTAACGGCTTCGCCACCTTGGCCTCGACGGCCTTGTGTGCGAGGTCGGGGTTGAGCGGCAGATCGCCGCCGAGCATCTTGTCGGCGTCGAGACGGCCGAGAACGACCTGGGCATCGGTGACTGTCGGCTCTTCGCCGCCGCGGCCGTAGCAGGCGGGGCCGGGCTCGGCGCCGGCCGAACGCGGCCCGACGTGGAAGCCGCCGGCGGAATCGATATAGGCGATCGATCCGCCGCCGGCGCCGATCGAAACGAGATCGATCATCGGCACCAGAATGGGGTGGCCGTTCACGTATGAGTCGCGCGCATTCATGATTTTGATGCGCCCCTCCGGGATGGTGCTGATGTCAGCGGAGGTGCCGCCAATGTCGACGGTGATGAGGTTAGCGCGACCGCATAACAGGCCCTCGGCCCGGCCGCCGATCACACCGCCCGCGGGGCCCGACATCAGGATGCCGACTGCCTTCTGCGAGCAGGTCTCGACGGTGGCGATGCCGCCGTTCGATTGAATGACCCGAAGATTGGCCCGGAACCCGTTCTGGCTCAGCTTGTTCAGCAAATTGTTAAGATAGAGCGACGTCTTGGGTCCGACGAAGCCGTTCATCGCTGCGGTCGAGAAGCGTTCGTACTCGCGGATGACGTTGGCGACCTCCGACGACGTGCAGATATATGCGTCCGGCATTTCGGCCCGAACTATCTCCGCGGCGCGCCGCTCGTGTGCGTCATTGAGAAACGAAAACAGAAAGCCGATGACCACGGATTTGATGCCGCGGCGTTTGAACAGCCGGACTGCTTCGACGACTTCCTTTTCATCGAGCGCAATTTCGACCGTGCCGTCTGGTGGCAGAATTCGCTCGGTCACCGCGATGCGGTTTCGCCGTTTGACCAGCGGCCGCTGCTGCCAGGGGACTTCGAAATGCAGCGAGAAATTGTAGGGCCGCTTGTGCCGGCCGATGTGGAGGATGTCGCGGAAGTTACGGGTCGTGAGCATCCCGACTTCGGCGCCGGTGTGCTCTATGGTGATGTTGGTGGCGACCGTGGTGCCATGCACGATCAGCGATACGTCGTCGGGGCGGACCTTGGAGATCTCGCAGAGTTCGCGCAGCCCCTTGAGCACGCCCTCCGACTGGTCGTGCGGCGTGCTCGCGACCTTGTGCACGAACACACCATGATCGGCCTCGAGAACGAGGTCGGTATTAGTGCCGCCGACGTCGACGCCTACGCGCGCCATGGATAGCTGGCCGTCCCCGCGCCGCCGTGCCAAACCCGGGAGCACAACGCCTTAGTTATCGTTATCCGATTTTCGGAGGCGAACATTGTCAGTATTGGTCTGCATGTGCAACCCCTGGCGTTATGCTGGAGGCGCGTTCGAAAGCACCCAGGCGCAGTTGAGCGGATAAAGGTAAAAGTGGTTGAATACGACCTTAAATTGAAAAGGGACGTTAGCCGATGACTGTAACCGCCAAGTTCGTCTGCTCCGGCTGCCGGTGGTGGCATTTTCATCCCACGGAAGGGGCCGATCCAGACTCGGATCAGGCCGTCGGCTACTGTCGGCGGTTTCCGCCGGAGCGCCGCGAGAACGGCGTTGGTGCGTGGCCGATCACGTTCGGTAACGACTGGTGCGGCGAATATGCCGAGAAGAGCGAAGTCGCGAGACAAACAGCACGCAACGCAACAGCCGCGCACTGAACGCAGCTATCAACGGTTTTGTCTGCTTAGCCGAGTTCGGCGCAGTTGATCAGGGCCGCCTCAGTGGCGCGGCGAAAGGCATCGCGTTCATCGGTATCGCCGCCGGCGCCGAGCTGAAACACAACGCCGCCGCTTGCTCCGGCGACCGGCATTGCTCCGATCGTGGCGCGTCCGAACTGGGTCCGCACAGCGCCGTCTTTTCCGAGAATGAGCCGGCCCAGAACGATTGCTTCGTCGCCGTCGCGCTGCTGTTCGGCAATCTCAAAGCGCCAGTCGTCGCCAAAGCGTTCGTTGAGTTGGCGCACCGCCGCTGAGTCCGGGTCGAGCTCGGCACGGGCAGCGGTCCCCACGAGAACCGTCGGCCAGCCACCGCCGGGCCGTGTCTGGGCGACGGTGAAGGACGCCGCAGCCGGCTGCTGTCGAACGTACAGATCGTCAAAACGTTTCTTGCTCTTCGCCAGCATATCGTCGAACGCCGACGACAGTTCGGATGGTCGTTGCGGGTTTGCCATGTTGAGGCTCAGGCCCGCTGCGCTTGCCGCCACCATTGGTCGAAATCGTCCTGCGCATGGGCCGCGAAATCTGCCCTTGCGGCGAATGTACCAAGGTAGTCGAGGGCGTCCTTGAGATAGACGACATCCGCGTATTTCGCATCGATGTCGAAGAGGTTTGCCTGATGCGGTCCCGCGGCGCGGTCGCCAACCGCTTCGCGCACGACAATGGTGTGAAAGCCGTATTGCAGGGAATCGATGGCCGAAGCGCGGATGCACCCGCTCGTCGTGCAGCCCGCCATGATGACAGTATCGATTCCGAGCGATCGTAGTTCGACATCCAGATGGGTGCCGAAGAAAGCACTCGCATATTTCTTTTCGATGATCTTCTCGCCTGGCAGCGGCTGAATTCTGTGGTCAATCTCGGTTAGGGGCGAGCCTTTTTGCAGGATCGCAAGCGAGGGGACTTTTTTCACGAACAGGCCGCCGTCATGCAGGTCCTTGGCGTAGGCAATTGTCGTATAGACGATCGGCAACCGACCGCAGCGAAATGCTTCCTGGAGCTTTCGCGTCGCATTGATCTCCCAGGCGAAGTCGCCGCCGAGCGGCGTGGTTGGATCGGTAAAGGCATTGATGAAATCGACGATCAGCAAGACTGGACTTCTGCCGTAGCCGGACCGGCCGGCGAAGCCCTTACGCTCGTAATCTGCTCGAGTACTGTTCTGCCAGTCGTTCATGGCCGTCACCCCAAACCTGAAAGGAATGACGGAGGATGGCGTCGCCGGTGCCTTGTTGTCAACGACGGCCGGCCGCAAACAAGCGCTATGACAAGCAAGCGTTGATGGCCTCCCTCTTGCCGGTCCGCGAGCAACGTGGGACTGTTCCGCAGTTTTGTTCCGTATCGTTGCTGGTCGAACCGAAGGCGGCCGTGCAAACGAACCCTTGCTAGAGTGGGGCTCCCATGAACGACGAAAATCGTTTTCATCCGGCTTTCGGCTCCGGCCGCGCTGGCTACAGCACAGCAGCGGGTCCGCGCTATCAGCCGCGTTCGCTGGTGACGTCGCGCGGCGCGGAGGCGGCGCGAAGCGCGCGGTCGATGCCACGGACCGGCGCCGGCGGAAAAAAGGAAATACTTTGTGCGATCGGGGTTGACGTCGACGCGGTCGCCGGCTGGCTCGGCTCCTATGGCGGCGAGCATTCGCCTTGCGATATTTCCCGCGGCCTCTTTGCCGGCGAAATTGGCGTGCCGCGGCTCGTCAAACTGTTCGATCGCCTTGGGATACCGACCAGCTGGTTCATTCCCGGGCACTCGATCGAAACCTTTCCCACCCAATGCAAGATGGTGGTCGACGCCGGCCACGAAATCGGCATGCACGGCTACTCGCACGAAAACCCGATCGCCATGACGCCTGAGCAGGAAGAGGCGGTCATGGACAAGTGCATTGAGTTGATCGAGCGGCTGAGCGGCCGGCGTCCGACCGGCTATGTCGCGCCGTGGTGGGAATTTTCCACCGTGACCAACCAGCTGCTGCTGAATAAGGGCATCAAGTACGACCACAGCCTCATGAACAACGACTTCCACCCGTTCTACGTGCGGGTAGGGGATAGCTGGACCTTGATCGACTTTTCCAAGCATCCGAACGACTGGATGAAGCCGCTGGTGCGTGGCGAGGAGACCGATCTGATCGACATTCCCGGTAGCTGGTATCTCGATGACCTGCCGCCGATGATGTTCATCAAGAGCGCGCCGAACAGCCACGGCTTCATCAAGCCGCGCGATATCGAAGAGCTGTGGTGCGATCAGTTCGATTGGGTCTACCGCGAATACGATTATGCGGTGTTTGCCATGACCATTCATCCCGACGTATCCGGGCGCCCGCAGGTTCTGCTGATGCTGGAGCGGATGTACGATTATCTCTCGAAGCACGCCGGCGTAAAGTTCTGCACCTTCGACGAGATCGCTGACGATTTCCGCCGCCGCTATCCCCGGCAGAACACACCAGTTCAGGCAGCCGGCGCGGTGTAGCGGCAGCGGCACATGTGCGCGTTATGCGGCGTACTCGGCGGCAAGGGTCATTGGAGCGACAGCTCAAGTGCTCCCGAAGTCTTTGCCAGCCGGACCGAGCCGCAAACGCGGCTGCGCGAGCGCCAGGCGCGCGTCCGCATTCTCAACGCCGTCCTCAAACCTCAAGGTGTTGTCGCCAAGGATTGGTCGGGTAACGCCTATTTGCTGACCAGCCGCACCGGGCGGACGGCGATTGTCGACACGGTCGCCGACGTCTGGCCGGCGGCAGAGCGGATCAGCGGCCGGGAATGCGACCCGCTGGATGAGCGATATCTCAGCGCGCTCGCCAACACGAAGGCGTAAGTCCCGCAAGATGACAAACTACGGCGAACTGACCCCGGTCAATGTCATCACCGGCTTTCTTGGCAGCGGCAAAACAACCCTGCTGCAGCGTCTGCTACACTCCCCTCAACTGTCCGACGTTGCCGTTCTGGTCAACGAGTT
The DNA here is from genome assembly GCA_963831165.1 of uncultured Alphaproteobacteria bacterium. Taxonomy (GTDB): domain Bacteria; phylum Pseudomonadota; class Alphaproteobacteria; order Rhizobiales; family Xanthobacteraceae; genus BOG-931. The sequence goes on along the minus strand of CAWHPC010000017.1, from coordinate 1,379,525 downwards.
TGGCGAAGTGGGGCTCGACCACCATCTGCTGCAGGCCGTGGCGGAGAGCACGCTCTTGCTTGAGAACGGCTGCGTGTGCTGCGCCGTTCGCGGCGATCTGCAAAAGGCGTTGCGGAATTTATTGTCGCAACGAACCCGTGGCGAGGTCCCGCACTTCCGCCGCGTTGTCATTGAAACGTCAGGATTGGCCGATCCGTCCCCGATCGCCTACACGCTGCTGTCGGAGCAGGTGCTGCGCCATCATTTCCGTCTGTCTGGCATCATGACCACGGTCGATGCCGTCAACGGCGGTTCGCAACTCGGCGAATTCGTCGAAGCGGTCAAACAGGTCTCAATGGCCGACCGCGTGGTGGTGACCAAGACGGATTTGTCCGACGAGCCGTCAATTAGGGCGCTGCGCGCGCGGCTGCGCGCTCTTAATGGCTCCGCACAGATTTTGGAATCCGCTGACATCAGCGGCGATCTCCACCAGATTCTCACCGACGATATCTACGACGCGGACGGCAAGTCTCGCGAGGCCCGACACTGGGTTGCCGAAGAGATAGACGACAGCGCGCCGGATCACACGGCGGGCGTTGCCTCCTTTGCGGTGGTCTTCAATCGGCCTTTGGATTGGACTGCGTTCGGCGTCTGGGCGAGCATGCTGCTGCATCGGCACGGAGCCGACATTCTTCGGCTCAAGGGGCTGTTGAACGTGGCGGGAGTGCCGACGCCGGTGCTGATCAACGGCGTGCAGCACATCGTTCATCCGCCGAGCCATCTTGAACAATGGCCGGACTCCGACCGGCGCTCGCGGCTGATTTTCATCGTGCGCGGGTTACAGCGCGCTCGCATCGAGCGCTCGCTTGCGGTCTTCAATGACCTGGTCAATACGACGCCCGCAGCGGTAACGGCCTGACCGGCGTCCCGCTCACGCTGCCATACATCCCTTGGTAGAAATTAACTCAGCGCGCTCGCGGTGGCGCGCTTTGCGGCCGCCAGCCGGTGCGCAGCGCCCGCACAACGTAGTGCAACAGCAGGAAAATCACCGCCAAAACCACCAGCAGGAAGATCGACAGTAACTTCTCGCCAAAGCCGGCGTCGAGGATCGGCCCGCGGTTGACGAAATATTCGCTCAAGACCTCAATGGCCTGCAGCGTTCCGCCGGCACAGAAGATAACCGCCGCGAGAATGGCCGCCTGAAGGGTGTCAAACACCAGGGTATCGACATTCAAGTCGGTGACGTTGCGGAAAATCTCGTTGCGGAACGACTGCCAGTGCGCAAACGCATAAGCTACAATCCCCACCAGCGAGGCGAACCAGAAAACCACATTGTTGAAGTGAATGAAGGGGATATGCGCGACCAGATAGGTCTCGAAGGGGCGATAGAAATAAAGGAAAATCAAAAGGATGATGAGGGCGATGAGCCCGATCCAGAATTGCTGCTGTTTAGTAGTTTCGTCCGCCATAATCGCTGTCTCAATCCGGCACCGTCGGGATGGTAAATCATTCCCGCTTGTTGTCAAAATTCACATATCGGCAGCGTGTTAGCTCCGGAAGTTCCGTAACGTAACGAGTTGACAATAGGCCGCGGCTCCAAGAGTATTGTGGCGCCCCGGGACCTTTGCCACAAAAATGGGCGTGCATACAAACGCGCCTCCCTTCGCGCGTGGACCGCGCGGATGTGTTTTAGGGAGAGACAACAAGAGGGCGTGTTCGAGCCTCGGCGCGACATTGCCCCGAGGCGCGTAACGCAGGGGATAGTATGAGCAGCCGGCTCGGCATTGATGTCGGTGGGACCTTTACGGACCTGCTTCTGTTCGACGAACGTTCGGGCGCGATGCGGCTATTGAAGACGCCGTCGACGCCCGCCGATCAGTCGATCGGAATTCTCAACGGCATTCAGCTCCTGATCGAAGAGACGGGCGTGCCTGCCTCCGACATCGTAACGCTCCTTCACGGCACAACGGTGTCGACCAACATCGTTCTGGAAGAGAAGGGCGCCAAAGTCGGGCTCCTCGTCACCGAAAACTTTGAGCAGGTCCTGCATCTTGCGCGCTCGCAGACGCCGGGGCCGCTGGCCGGCTGGATCATCATGCAGAAGCCTGATCCGCTGGCCGATCTTGAACTGACCCGCGGCATCCGCGAACGCGTCAACGCGCGCGGCGACGTGATCACGCCGCTCGACGAAGCGTCGGCCCGCAAGGCGGTCCGCGAACTGATCGAGCTCGGCGCCGAATCCATCACCGTCTCGCTGATGCACTCCTACGCCAATCCGCAGCATGAGCAGCGCGTCAAAGCCATTGTCGAGGAAATCGCGCCTGACATGACGGTGTCGCTATCTTCCGAAATCCTGCCGGAATTTCGCGAGTACGAGCGCACGCTGGTCACGGTCATGAACGCCTATGTTCGCCCCAGCATGCGCCGTTATCTGAACGGCTTCGAGGAAAAGCTGCACAGCATCCAGTTTCAGCCCAGCGTCAATATCGTGCGTTCCGACGGCGGCCTGATGAGCGTGGAGCGCGCCAGCCAGTCGCCGGTGCATACGATGATGTCCGGCCCGGCAGGCGGCGTGTCAGGCGCGGCATTCATGGCCTCGCTTGCCGGCTATCCCGAGGCGCTTGGCTTCGACATGGGCGGCACTTCAACCGATGTTTCGCTGATTCAGGATGGCAAGCCCACGATCTCGCGCCAGACGACCATCGGCTACTACCCGATAAAGGTGCCCTCGGTTGACGTGCACAGTGTGGGCGCCGGCGGCGGCTCGGTTGCGCATGTGCCCATGACTGGCGCGTTGCGCGTTGGGCCGCAGAGCGCGGGCGCAGTGCCCGGGCCCGCCTGTTACGGCAAAGGTGGAGACAAGCCCACAGTCACCGACGCCAACGTCGTGCTGGGTCGTCTGCCGCCGCGGCTTCTCGGCGGCAAGATGATGCTGGACACCAAAGCCTCCGAGGAGGCGGTCGCAAAAATCGCCCGCGCGCTCAGCCTCGATCTGCATCAAGCGGCGCAGGGTATTCTCGACATCGTCAACGAGAACATGCTCGGCGCACTGCGGCTTGTGACCGTGCAGAAGGGGCTGGACCCCAGGGATTTTGCGCTGGTCGCGTTCGGCGGCGCGGGGCCGCTCCATGGCAACGCGATGGCGATGCTGGCCGGCTGCTTTCCTGCCATCGTGCCGCCGACGCCCGGCGTTTTGTCGGCCTTGGGCTTCCTCTACTCCGATGTGAAGAACGAATTTGCCCAGACCTTCGTCCGCACCATCGATGAAGCCGACCCGAGCCAAATCGGCGACATCCTGACCAAATTGGGTCGCGACGCGAGAGCGTGGCTGCGCGAGGAAGGCGTCGACGAGTTGCGGCAACGCATAAATTACGAGGGCGACGTTCGCTACTTCCGACAGGGCTACGAGTTTTCCATGGAGATCGATCCCGACCGGTTGGGAAGCGGTGCGCTCAATGACCTTGCCGCGCGCTTCGGTCTCGCGCACGAGCGAATCTACGGTTTCAAGCTCGATCACCCCGTCGAACTGGTCAATCTTCGCGCCGTCGGCGTCGGCGCCGTGCAAAAGATGAATCTGCCGAAATTTGACAAGGAAGGACCGGATGCGGCTCACGCCGTAGTAGAGCAGCATCGCGCCTATTTCGACGGAAGTTTCGTTTCGGCGAACATCTATGACCGCAACCTGTTGCGTGCCGGCAATCGCGTTCGTGGTCCGGCTGTAGTCGTGCAAATGGACGCGACGACCGTCATCCATCCGAACCACACCGGCGAGGTCGACGAGTATCTGAATATTCTGATCAGGCCCGACAAGGCGTCATAAGGCGCCGCGGAGAACCAACCCGATGACCAACTTCAGCCCACTGAGCAGTTCTGTGAGTTTTGACGATCTGCTCAAGGCTAACAAGCAGCAGTTCGATAAGGTTTTCTCCTCGCAGACCCAGGAATTGGGCCTGCTCGGCTCGAGCCACCGGCCGGCGACGAGCGCGGACTTGGCCTCCGCCAGCCTCGCTTCGGAAGCGGCTGCGCAAGCTTCCGATGTCTACGCGACGCTCAACGACCGGTTTGGCTCGCAGTGGTCGTCCGAAGTGGTTGAGCACAAAACCGAGCGCGGGTCTGTGACCGTGCTCTGCAAGCTGACAGTGAACGGCAGCTCGAAGATGCAGTTCGGCTCGGCGCGCGCAAACGGCGACGAGGGCGCTGCCTTGCGTCGGGCCACAGAAGCGGCGCTGCGCGGCTGTGCCGACATGTTCGGCGATACGCCGGTTTCGGAGGCGCGCACCGATATGCCGGCCCGGACGCGACCGCCGGTCGCGGGTGCGAATGGCGGCGTGCGCGGACATCAAGCCGCGGCTCCGGTGACCAAAGCCCGAGAGACCCGCCGACTCGACACGGTTTCGCTCGATCTGATCGAGAATGCGCTGCGCAATGCGCGCTATGAAATGGATGCAGTGCTGTTCCGCTCGGCGATGTCGCCGGTAATCCGCGAGCAGCACGACGAATTCCCGATGATCTGCGACGTGAAGGGCCGCATGATCGTTGGGCAGTTCGGTTCTTACGTCTCCAACATGCTCAAGCAGAGCAACTTTGAGTTCGAGCCCGGTGACGTCATCCTGCAGAACGATCCTTACGCTTGTGCCGGCGCGATCAGCCATTTGAATGACTGGATGGTGCTGGTGCCGGTCTTTCACGAAGGCGATCTGGTCGGTTTCACGTCGATGTTCGGGCACATGATGGATGTCGGTGGTTCTGTGCCGGGCAGCATGCCCACGGATGCCGCCTCGATCTTCGGCGAGGGCATCCGCATCCCACCGATCAAGCTTTATCAGCGTGGCGAGGTCAATCAGGCCGCGCTCAGCGTCATCATGAACAACACCCGCACGCCGGAGATGAACTACTCCGATCTCATGGCGATCATTGCCGGCTGCCGCGCCGGAGAGAAGCGGGTCATCGAGATTTGCGACCGCTTCGGCCGTGAAACCTACAAGCAAGCCTGCGAAGCGCTGCTGGAACGCACTAACCGCGCGATGCGCCAGCTGATCGTGAAGAATTTGCCAGAGGAGCCGAAATCGTTCGAGGACTATGTCGATGACGATGGCCGCGGCAACGGCCCGTTCAAGATGAAGCTAACGGTCTGGCGCGAAGGCGATAATGCCTACTTCGACTGGACCGGAACGTCGGTGCAAGCCCCTGGCCCGATCAACTTCTATCTGCACGAAGGCATGTTCAAGATGTTCATCGGGGTCTACATGATCATGGTCTTCGACCCCCAGATCCTGTTCAACGACGGTTTCTACGACGTGATTCACGTCACCTTGCCCAAGGGCTCGCTGGTGCATCCGGACTTTCCAGCTTCGCTCGGCTGTCGGACCCATACGCTGTCGCGGCAATTCGACGTGCTCGGCGGGGCGCTGAGCTATAACGCGCCGGAGATGGCGACCGCGGCGGGTTACGGCTCGAGCCCGCATTTCCTTTATTCCGGCGTAGACAAGTCCGGCCGATCGTTCCAACTTATGGAAATTCTCTACGGCGGAATTCCCGGCCGTCCGGTCGGCGACGGTATGGACGGTCATTCGTGGTGGCCATTATTCCAGAATATCCCGAGCGAATACCTGGAGACCTACTACCCGATGATCGTCGAGGCCTATTCGACCATCATGGACACCGGTGGCGCCGGCAAGCACCGGGGCGGCAACGGGGTTGAGAAGATCTTTCTCCTCCTTGAGGAAGGCGACGTTTCGATCCATGACGACCGCCACCTGTCGCAGCCCTGGGGCATCCTCGGCGGTCGGCCGGCTGCGTGTTCGGAAAAATGGCTCGTCCGCAAGGATGGCACCCGCCAGCCGCTCGCTTCCAAAGTGGATAATGTGCGGGTGTACGCGGGCGACCGCGTGATTTTCCGCACCGCCGGGGGCGGCGGCTGGGGCGATCCTCTTGACCGCGACCCGATGCGCACCCGCAACGACGTAGCGCGCAAGCTGATGAGCGAAGCGAAAGCCCGCGAGGACTATGGTGTTGTCCTCTCGGGTCCGCGCCTGGAACTTGACCGGCGGGCTACGGACGATTTGCGCGACAGCATGAAGCGCAATCGAAAAACGCCAAAACTGTTTGACTTCGGCGAGCGCAAAACCGGCGCTTCTGCGCTCCGCGCTGTGCAAGCGGCATAAGCGGGTAGGCAATGATAACGCAAGAACTTCGATAGGGGCGAATGTACGATGCTTGAAGTTGTAATCAGTCTCCTGATCGCCGCGATCATCCTTATCGCGATTTTCTACATAATCTCGATTTGGATCTACAAACGCGCGCCGTCCAATATGGGCTTCATCCGCACCGGCTTCCTCGGCACCAAAGTCTGCCTGGGGCGAGGGGCCATCGTGCTACCCGTCTTTCACGAGATCACCTGGGTCTCGCTCGAGACCATCAAGTTCGCCGTCAGTCGGGCGCGCGAGCAGGCAGTCCTGACGGCCGACAATATCCGCATCGATGTGAACACCGAATTATATGCCCACGTCGGGCATACCGAGGAAGCCGTTCTGAACGCGAGCCGTACTCTCGGCGAGAAGACGTTCGACGCCGACAAGGTTCGCAGTCTGCTGGAAGCAAAGGTCGTCGGCGCGATACGCAGTTTCGCCGCCACCAAAACGCTCAAGCAATTGCACGAGAATCGCGACACGTTCGCCCGGGAAATAAAGGAGAACGTCAGCGAAAGCTTCACCGCTAATGGCTTGATGCTAGAGGAAGTCACTATCGTCGCGTTAGAACAGTCGACCAAGGAATATTTCCGGTCGGACAACGTGTTCGACGCCGAAGGTCTCAAGGTCATCACCGAGATCACCTCGGAAGCGCGGCGCAAGGTTCACACCACCGAGAAGCAAACCACGGTCGCGATCCGCAACAAGGATCTGACCACGCAGCTCGAATTGCTCGAAATCGAGCGCCAGGAAGCGGTTGCGCGCGCTAGCCAGGACAAGGAAATCGCCAACGAGCAGGCCAAACAGCTGCGCGAGAAACAGACGTTCGTCCTCGATCAGCGTCTGGCGGTCGAGCAGCGCGAACTTGAAAACGAAAAGGCGCTGGAGCAGCTACGTACCGAGCGTGATATCGCGTTTACGGCAGAGGCGAAACGCCGAGAGATCGTTCAGGTGCAGAAGGAACTCGCACTGGAGCAGGAACGCCGGGACCGCGAAATCGCGCTGATCGACAAGGCACGCGAAGCGGAGATTGCCGAAATCACCCGCAATCTTGCCCGCGAGCGCGCTGAGCGCGACAAGGCGATCGATCTCGCTACTAAGGAGCGGGAGCGGCAGGAAGCGGAGATTGCCCGCGCCACCGGGGTAGCGGCCGCCGAAGAACGCGCCCGCGACGAGCGCCATCAGGTGAGCGAGGAAACAGCCCTGTCGGTGCGAAAGCGGAGTCTCGAAACGCGCCTCGGAATCCTCCAGGTCGATCGCGACGAAGCGGTCGCTCTGGCCAAGCAGGAAAAGGAGATTTCCGACGAGCGGGCCCGCATCTTGAGCGAACAACAGCGCTTTGTGCTTGACCGGCGCTGGGAGGTCGAACAGGAGGAAATCCGCAAGCAGCAGGCGCTGGAAACGGCTCAGATTCAAAAAGATATCGCTATCATCGAGGAGGCGAAGCAGCGCGAGGCGGCGGAAATTCGCCGTGAACTCGCACGCCAGCAGGAGGAGATGAACCGCGAGATCGCGCTGATCAGCAAAGAAGGCGAACGCGAGCGCACCGATATCGAGCGCTTCCTCGCCCGCGAGCAGGCCGAGCGCGATCGCGAGATCGCACTCGCGGCCAAGATGCGCGAACTGGAAATCGCCGAGACCAAACGTCTTGCGAGTACGGCCGAACGGGAGCGGGCCGAGCATAACGTCGAGTCGGTACGAGTAGTGGCGGACGCCGAGCGGGCCCGCCAGGTCGAGGTCATCGAGGCCGGGAAGGCGGCGGAGGCGCGGCGCATCGAGGAGGAGAGCAAGGCCGCGGTGATGCGCATGCACATGATCACCCAGTCCGAGGCGCGCAAGCTTGCAGCGGAGCTGGAAGCAGAGGCAACACTCACCCGGGCACGCGCGACCACCGAAGCGCAGAAGATTGGCGCGGACGGCATTGAGCGCGAGGCGGGAGCGCGAGGCCGGGCGGAAATGGAAGTCGAGCAATTGCGCATCGCCAATTCGCAACGTCAGCTTGAAGCTGAGGCGACCGGCATTGAGGCCAAGGCCGAAGCGCTCAAGAAGTACAACGAAGCCGCGACCTTCCTCGAACTGGCGCGGCTGCGGATCGAAGCCGAGCGCGACGTTCACATCGATCAGGCCAAGGCCATGGGTAGTGCGTTGTCAGGAGCGCAAATCCGCATGTACGGCAACGGCGAAGGCACGATGGACACGATCCGCGGGCTGTTTACCCAGGGCTTCGGGATTGGTGAGGTTATCGAAGGGTTGGCGCAATCGCTGCCTGAGGGGTTGCGTCAGCGGCTGAGCGCCAACGGTATTCAGGGCCTGCTCGGCCGGCCATATAACGGCAGCTCGTTGAAGCAGACCTATGAGCACCTCAACGCCCTGGTGCAGGAACATCTGCGAAGCAAAAAAGCACGTGAGCTTCCCTTCCCGGAAGCGCTCATGCAGCTGGAAGGCCATGCCGGCGAAAACGAAGATATGCGCCAGGCGGTCAAGCTGCTCGGCGAATTCAATCACGAAGGCGCGCTGGACAAGGTGCCGTTCGAGTCGGTGTGGAACATGATCAACGCCGTGGCCAAATCGGCGGGCTGATGCAGCGGCGATGAATCAGCCCGACGTCATTCTCGAAAACGTCTCCAAGACCTATCCGGGCGGCGCCCGGGCAGTCATCGACTTCAACGCCGAAATCGAGCATGGCGAATTCGTCGCCATGCTCGGGCCGTCCGGTTGCGGCAAGACGACCACGCTGCGGATGATCGGCGGCCTTGAGGAAGTGACGGAAGGTACGATCCTCATCGCCGGGAAAGATGTGACCGATCTGCCCCCGGCGCGGCGCGACACCTCAATGATGTTCCAGAGTTTCGCGCTGTTTCCGCATCGCACGGTGTTCCAGAACGTCGAGTTCAGCCTGAAGATGAAAGGCATGGAAAAGAGCGCACGCGACCGGCGCGTGTGGGACATGCTGGAAATGGTAGGGCTCACCAGTTTTGCCGACCGCCGGCCAGCCGCTCTATCTGGCGGCCAGCAACAGCGCGTTGCCTTGGCGCGCGCCTTGATCAGCAGACCCACTGTGCTGTTGCTCGACGAGCCTTTGGGGTCGCTTGATTTCAATCTGCGCCAGGCGATGATGATCGAGCTGAAGAAAGTGCAGCGCGAGCTGAACATCACTTTCATCATGGTCACGCACTCGCAGCAGGAAGCGCTGTCGCTTGCCGACAAGGTCATCGTCATGAGCGACGCCGTCATCCAGCAGATCGGCACATCACGCGAGGTGCACGAGAATCCGAGAACGAAATTTGTCGCCGAGTTCATCGGCAACAACAATCTGTTCCAGGGCCACATCCGCTCGCGCAGCGGATCGATCGTGTTCGTCGAGTCGCTCGGTCAATTGTTGTATGTGCGGGTTCCGCCTACCTTCAGGAACGTGCCGGTGGGGAAGGACATGTGGTTTTCGGTCCGCGCCGATCTGATGAATACCGGCGATAAAGAGGACATGGCTAACCGCATCGAAGGCAAGTATATCGCCAGCGAGTTTCTCGGCTCGCTCGAAACCGATGTGTTTGAGGTCGCGCCCGGACAATATGTCCATGTCGAACAGCACCGGCACGGGCAGGACCGCGTCTACAAGATGGGCGAGCGCGAAATCCTGTGCTGGCATGCCGAGTCGGGCATTTTGCTTGAAGATTCACGGCGGCGCCCTGAGGCGCTCGACGCTGCCTAAGCGCTACCGTGATGCCGGTCGGATTACGGGGGTCTCTTAGTAGAGCGTTCGGTCGTCCATCAAAACCAGTCGCGCGAAGCCGCCCAGCCCGGTTGTGTATGCCGTGAACGCGTTCAATTCTGCCGCACTATGACATGGGTGCCGACGGGCACCCGATCATACAGGTCGCCAACGTCGTCGTTCACCAGGCGAAAGCAGCCGGAGGAAACAGCTTGTCCAATCGTCTCGGGCGCATTGGTGCCGTGGATGCGGTAGACAGTGTTACCGAGATACATGGCGCGCGCGCCGAGCGGATTGCCGGGGCCACCCGCCATGAAGCGGGGCAGATAGGGCTGGCGCTCGATCATTTCCGGAGGCGGACGCCAGTCCGGCCACTCGGTTTTGCGGGTGACCTTCAGCAGGCCGGTCCAGGTGAAGCCATCGCGGCCGACTCCGATGCCGTAGCGCATCGCGCGCGTCTCATTCTCGATCAGGTAGAGGTGACGTTCTGACGTTTCGACGATGATGGTCCCTGGCGGGTGTTGCGAACGATAAAACACCGCCTGCCGCTGAAAATTCTCCGGAAGATTTTTGTCCGAATTACCGTGGTCAACGCCGGGCGCGACATCTTCGATCGTCGGCTGGAAGAACGGAAAAGGTGAAGCTTGCTGGGCTATCGCTTGTACGGACACCAAGGAAAGGACTGCCGCTCCGATCCACACAGCCAAACCGTGTTTGTCAGCCTTCCACATTAATCCACTCATCGGAAACATTCTCCCCCGAGTTCCCCTGGTAGCTCGATGCCACCGCGCCCGTGCGTGCGCGCCAACAAGCACAAAGTATAGCAGAAAACGGTTCGAAGATCATCGCCTTCCTGAACGCCGCGATTTTGGATGTGCGCGATCCGTCGTGGCGGGCGGAAACGAGCTGCTACGAATAACAATTGGCGATTCGCTTTTTGCGAATTCATAAAATCTTGTTGCAAAGCTAAAAAATCTTACCGCCAAGCTATCTGGCGCCGATTTTATTTGTGTCACATTGATGGCAGCGCAATGGCGACGGGCGAACCTCGATTGTTCTGAAAGAAATTTTGATTTGCTCCGCGGTATGGACTTTTTAAGCAGCCTATGGTTAGTCGCGGCCTTACCGGACGTTCGCGCCGGCTATCGACCCCCAAAAAAATCGTAACCGTCAAGAAAGGCATCGCTGCGAAATGTTGAAACGTGGAACGAATGTGCTTGAGTACGCTCAGAAGAAACTCGTCGACCACTCGCAGATATTTGTGCGCGTCACCTTCGGGGCTTTCCTCGGCAGTCTCGTCGTCCTGCTCATCCTCTTGTACGCCAACGTGCCGATAGTCGGCATGTAGATGGCACTTGCCCGAAGAGGGACCGCTGACCCCTATTCGGGCAGTTACAACGCTCCATTCACTATCAGCGGTCTCCTACGCAATTTCGCCACAATCTGACCACGCTCGGATTCGATACCTTGCCGGCGGGGATCGGGGACGATGCGGCTTCGACCAAGGGTGGCGTTTAGGCGGATTGCTCCGATCGGTGTTTGCGCCGCTATCGGCCTTTCGCTCGCCAATTGCTCGAGCAGCGTTGATCCGCGCTACGGTGTTTCGGCAAGCCCGCGCGTCGTCGAAGACGGTCAGCCGGTGCCAAGGGGGGGCGGCGTCTATCGGGTCGGGGCGCCCTATGTCGTCGCCGGCCGCACCTATGTTCCGACGGAAGACCCCAATTATCGGGCTGAGGGCCTCGCCTCATGGTACGGCGACGATTTCCACGGCCGCATGACCGCAAACGGCGAAGTTTTCGATCTCAATGCTATCTCGGCGGCACATCCAACCCTGCCGCTGCCGAGCTATGTCCGCGTCACCAATCTCTCGAATGGCCGTTCCATTATTGTGCGCATCAACGACCGCGGACCGTTTCACGGCAACCGAATCATCGATGTGTCGGGCAGGACCGCGTATCTCCTCGGCTTCCGGGCCGCCGGCACCGCCTGGGTGCGGGTCGAGTACGTCGGGCGCGCACCGATTGAGGGTTCCGACGACCGGGTTCTCGAGGCAACGTTGCGGGAGGACGAGCCGGCGCCCGCTCCCAATGGCGTCAAACTCGCGGCAACGTCAATCGTCCCGGTGACGCGCACTCCGGTACCGGCACGCAACACCCGGCTGGCCAGCGCGGTGCAGAATGACGTTTCGCCTGTCCCTGTCGGCGCAATCGCCCAGCCGATTGCCTACACAACCCAAACAAGCGTCTTCAGCGGCCCCGACCAGTTGCTTAACGGTCGCGGCCTCTACTGATTTTAACGCTGTCGCTGCGGCATTTACGCAGTTGTGCGCCGTGGCCTTGCGCGCGGCGCCGAGTTTGCGTGAAAATAGCTTTTCCGTTTTGTCGCACTAAGAAGTGGAGGCGGCTTTGTCGGCCGTGCGTCGTCAACTGTTCCAGCCCGGATGGGCGTTGTGCGTTGCGGCCGCCAGCTTGTTGGCCGTGACCGTGCTGACCGCTCACGCCGCCTCCAATATGAATGTCAAGAAGGACGAGTCGTTTCAGACCAGTGTCCCCAACGCCCTTCTCCTGGATACCAACAGCGATAGCGTTCTGTTCGAGAAGGGCGGCGATCAGCTGGTCGCGCCGGCGGCCCTCGCCAAGCTGATGACGCTTGAGTTTGTATTCAACGAAATCAAGCAAGGCCGCCTCAAGCTCGACCAGGAGTTCATGATCAGCGAAAACGCCTGGCGTAAAGGTGGGGCGCCGTCGCACGGCTCAACCATGTTTGCGGCCATCCACAGCCGGGTAAGTTTGGACGCTCTCCTGCACGGCATCATCGTCGATTCCGCCAATGATGCGTGCATAGCGATCGCTGAGGGCATCGCCGGCAACGAGGTTGCATTCGGTGAAATGCTGACCAAACGCGCCCGCGAGATCGGGCTGGAGAAATCGACCTTCACCAATGCGACGGGCTATTCGGATCCAAACTTGCGCGTGACGCCGCGTGAGCTCGCGTATTTGGCGCGCCATATCATGCAGACCTATCCCAACTTCTATTCATACTTCTCCGAGCGCGAATTCACCTGGAACAATATCCGCCAATCGAACCGCAATCCTTTGCTGGCCATGGGCGTTGGAGCCGATGGACTTAAGACCGGCGAAACCTCTGAGGCCGGGTTCAATCTGGTCGGATCGGCGGTGCAGGATAATCTGCGCCTCATTGTCGTGGTCACTGGCGCGAGGTCGGACAAGGAGCGGGCAGAAGATGCGCGCAAGATGCTGGAGTGGGGTTTCCACGGCTTCGAAGCACGTGTGCTGTTCGCTGAAGGGCAGACCGTCGGCGAGGCCAGAGTCTTCGGCGGCGATGCACGCTACGTTCCCCTGATCGCGCCCGGCACCATCAGTATGATGATGCCGCGCAACGGCGGCGAGCATCTGCTCGCCCGCATCGTCTATTCCGGGCCGGTGCCGGCGCCGGTAAGCAAAGGCCAAAGCATCGGCAAGCTGAAAGTGTGGCGCGGCGACAGCCTTGCCCTGGAAGTGCCCCTAAAGGCTGCTGAGGACGTGGGTACGGGCAGCATGTCGCATCGCGCGATGGATGCCGCGACTGAACTGATGATCGGTCTGTTTCGCGCCGGCGTAAATAAACTATAATGCCGCCTTGGTCCGTTCGGGGCGCAGTGTCGCGCCGTTTGCACGCGCCTTCGTATCTTAGTCGAAGTTAGTACCCTAAGTAATTGGATCCAAGCCTGTTTAATTAGCGTTTGTCGCGCCAAAGCCGCGCAATGCCTACATCGGCATGGACGCAACCAGCCTAAGTGAGACACTGACGGATGAGAGGCAAATTCATCACCTTCGAGGGCGGTGAGGGGACCGGCAAGTCGACCCAAGCCTCGTTGCTGGCTCTGCGGCTAGCGTCGCTTGGAATAGGCGTGCAGCTCACGCGCGAGCCGGGCGGTTCGCCCGGCGCTGAAATCATTCGTCACGTGCTGCTGTCCGGTGCGGCGAAGCCATTGGGGCCGGACGCCGAGGCGATGTTGTTTGCGGCCGCGCGCGATGATCACGTGCAGCAAACCATCCTGCCGGCGCTGGACGCCGGCAAATGGGTCATTTGCGACCGCTTCGCCGATTCAACCCGCGTCTATCAGGGCGCCCTCGGCGCCGTCGATCTGCGCTTCATCAGGGCGCTCGAGCGCGTATCCATTGGCGATCTGAAACCTGACCTTACGTTCGTGCTCGACGTGCCGGCCCAAATAGGAATGAAGCGCGCGGCAGGCCGGCGCCGCGGCGGCACAGCTGATCGGTTCGAAGCAGAAGATATCGAGTTTCACGAGAAGCTGCGCAAAGCCTACCTGGCGCTGGCAGCGGCCGAAAATGACCGCTGCGTCGTCATTGATGCCAAGGCGCCGAAGAAGATGGTAGCGCAGCGCATCTGGGATGCTGTGCGGGAGAAGCTCGAACCGGGAAGGGCGCCCGCCGAATTGGAGACTGCGGCTCATGAGCCCGCAAGCTACCGAACCTGACGAAGCGTCCCTGCCATCCGCGACGAACGCGTTTTACGGCAACGCCGGAACCGAAGCCGCGCTGCTCGCCGCCTATCGCAGCCGCCGCGTTCCGCACGCCTTCCTGCTGATCGGTCAAAAGGGCATCGGCAAGGCGACGCTGGCTTATCGGTTCGCTCGCTTCGTGCTCGCTCATCCGGACCCGGCTGCGCCCGAAGTGCAGGGTGCGACGTCGCTCGCGGTCGAAGCGGCACATCCAGTCGCCCGCCGGATGGCGGCGCGCGCACAGGGCGATCTCCTGATTTTGGAGCGCACGCCAAACGACAAGGGCGTTCTGCGCCAGCAGATTGCCGTGGAAGACATCCGGCGCACGATCGGGTTCTTCGGCTCGACCGCCAGGGAAGGGGGATGGCGCATCGCCATTGTGGATGCCGTCGATGAGCTTAATCGCTTTGGCGCCAATGCGCTGCTGAAGGTGCTTGAAGAACCACCGGAGCGCACGCTGCTGTTGTTGGTTTGTCATTCCGCGGCGCGCGTATTGCCGACGTTGCGCTCACGCTGCAGCGTCATGACCATGCGGCCTTTGGAGCAGACCGACGTCGCGGCAGCGCTCGCCGCAGCAATTGGCAGATCGGCGAGCGATCCGGAGATTGAAGCCGCTGCCGCTGCCGCCGACGGCAGTGTCGCGCGCGCTTTGACTTTTCTCGACGCGGATGCATTGGCGCTGCGCCAGCAAGCACTCGACCAACTCGATCGCTTGCCCGCGATCAACGCTGGCGCGCTCCATGCGCTCGGCGACGCGCTCGCCGGCGTTGACCCGCAGCCGCTCGCCGCCTTTGTCGACACCGTCAATGTCTGGCTGTCGCAGCGCCTCGACCGCGGCAAGGAGCGATCTCGCCCGTCTCGCGCAATTGGCCGGAGCATGGGAGCGGATCAATCAGGCGGCGCAGGATGCCGCCGAGTACAATCTGGAGCGAAAGCCGCTGGTTTTCAGCGTCTTCGGCTTCCTTGCGGAGGCGACGCGCGGTTGATACCTATGCCCCATCCTTGGCCGGGCTTGTCCCGGCCTTTGGTCATTTGAGGCGCCACCACCACTTGGAAAGCGCCTCCCGTTTAGGGCGCCGATCTGCGGCGCGGGACTGAGATGGCTGGCAAGCCCTACTACATCACCACCGCGATCGCCTACCCGAACGGCGCGCCGCACATCGGCCACGCCTACGAAGCGATCGCCACCGATGCCATTGCCCGCTTCATGCGGCTCGACGGCCGTGATGTGTTCTTCCTCACCGGCACCGACGAGCACGGGATGAAGATGTTGCAGACGGCAAACAAAGAGAATCTGACGCCGCGCCAGCTGGTCGAGCGCAACGTGCCGCGCTTCCAGGCCATGGTGAAGATGCTCAATTGCTCGAACGACGACTTCATCCGCACTACCGAGCCGCGCCACTACCGCTCCTCGGAAGCGATCTGGGAGCGGATGGAGGCGAACGGCGACATTTATCTCGACAAGTATGCCGGCTGGTACTCGGTCCGCGACGAGGCCTACTACGACGAGAGCGAAACCCGGCTCGACGACAAGGGACAACGGCTCGGCCACAACGGCACGCCGGTCGAATGGGTCGAGGAGGAGAGCTATTTCTTCCGGCTGTCCGCCTATCAGGACAAGCTTCTCGCCCTCTACGCCAACGATCCCAACTACGTGCTGCCGCGCGAGCGGCTCAACGAAGTCATGAGTTTCGTCAAAAGCGGGCTGCAAGACCTTTCCATCTCGCGGACCACGTTCGACTGGGGCGTGAAGGTGCCGGCCAATCCGAAACACGTCATGTACGTGTGGGTCGATGCGCTCACCAATTACATTACCGCCGTCGGCTATCCCGATACGAACAGTGAAAAATTCCGCCGCTACTGGCCGGCCGACCTGCACGTCATCGGCAAGGACATCGTGCGCTTTCACGCCGTGTACTGGCCGGCCTTTCTGATGTCGGCGGGCGTCGCGGTGCCGCGCCGCATTTTCTCCCACGGCTTTCTGTTCAACCGCGGGGAAAAGATGTCGAAGTCGGTCGGCAACGTCATCGACCCGTTCGCGCTCGCCGAAGCTTATGGCGTCGATCCGTTGCGCTATTTTTTTCTGCGCGAGGTGCCATTCGGGCAGGACGGCAATTACAGCCACGACGCCATCGTCAACCGTATCAACGCCGACCTCGCCAACGATCTCGGCAATTTGGCGCAGCGCTCGCTGACCATGGTGGCGCGCAACCTTGGCGGCGTGCTGCCAACCCCCGGGACCTTGAGCGCGAGCCGACCAGGCGATCCTCGCCGCCGCCGACGCCATGATCGGCAAGGCGCGCGAAGCCATGGCAACGCAACAATTGCATCAGGTGCTCAATGCCGTGTGGGCGGTGGTCGCAGATGCTAACCGCTATTTCGCCGGCGAGGCGCCTTGGGCGCTGGCGAAAACCGACCCGGCGAAGCAGGGCACCGTCCTCTACGTGACGGCCGAAGTGCTGCGGCAGATCGCCATTCTGGCGCAGCCGTTCGTGCCCGCATCGGCGGCGAAATTGCTCGATCTGCTGGCGGTGCCAGCGGCCGAACGGCGACTTTTCGTTCCTCGGCGGCAAGCATCGCATCGCTGCCGGCGCTACGCTGCCGGCGCCGGCGCCGGTCTTTCCGCGATATGTCGAGCCGGCGGCAAGCGCGGCGCAATAGCCATGCTGCAGAACATGTTGGTTGACAGCCATTGCCACCTCGATTTTCCCGATTTCGCTGACGAGCTTGACGCCGTGGTGGCGCGCGCGCGTACCGCCGGCATCGGGCGGATGGTCACGATCTCGACGCGGGTTCGCCGCCACAATGAATTGCTCGCGATCACGGATCGTTTCGCCGACGTCTATTGCTCAGTCGGCACGCATCCTCACTACGCGCACGAGGAATTGGACGTGACCGCCGCCGACCTCGTCAGCCGCACGCGCCATCCCAAAGTGGTCGCGCTGGGCGAGGCCGGCCTCGACTACCACTACGACCGCAGCCCGCGGCAAGATCAGGAGCGTGGCTTTCGCACCCACATCAAGGCGGCGCGCGAAACCGGCCTGCCGCTGGTGATCCATTCGCGCGCCGCCGACGAAGACACTGCGCGCATACTAGAGGAAGAAACCGGGCAGGGCGCCTTCCCTGCCGTGTTGCATTGTTTCACTGGCGGCCCCGAGCTCGCCCGGCGCGCGATCGCGCTCGGACTTTTCATTTCCTTCACCGGCATTCTGACGTTCAAGAACTCGACGGCGCTCCGCGCCATCGCCGCCGAACTGCCGCCCGACCGAATCCTGGTCGAGACCGACGCGCCCTATCTCGCGCCGGGTGCGTTTCGCGGCAAACGCAACGAGCCGGCCTTTGTCGTCGAGACCGCCAAGGTGCTGGCGGAAACGCGCGGCGTCTCGTTTGACGAGATCGCGCGCCAGACCACGGAAAACTTCTTCGCCTTGTTCAGCAAGGTGCCGCGGCCCGCGGCGGCCGCCGCATGACGTTGAAGTTCACGATCCTCGGCTGTGGCTCATCCGGCGGCGTACCACGGCCGGCGCTGGGCTGGGGCGCCTGCGATCCGGCCAATCCAAAAAACCGCCGCCGTCGCACCTCGCTGCTCGTTGAGCGCCATGGAGACGGCGGCGTTACCAGAGTGCTGGTCGATACCTCACCCGATTTCCGCGAGCAGCTTATCGATGCCGACGTCGATCGCCTCGACGGTGTCCTCTACACGCACGAACATGCCGACCACATCCATGGCATCGACGACCTGCGGGCGTATTTCATCAAGCAGCGGCAGTTGATCGACGTCTACCTCGACGAACATACCGCCAAGGTCATTCACACCCGGTTCGGCTATTGCTTCGAAACTCCGCCCGGGAGCGAATATCCGCCGATCCTGCGCGAGCATCGCCTCGTGGCCGGCCAGCCGATCACCATCGCCGGGCAGGGCGGACCCATCGAAGTGCTGCCGGTCTTGCAGGAGCATGGCGATATCGCCTCGCTCGGGTTTCGCTTTGGCCGGTTCGCCTATTCGTGCGATCTCAGCGGCCTGCCGCCCGAGAGCATCACGGCCTTAGCCGGCCTCGATATCTGGATCGTCGACGCCCTGCGCTACCGGCCGCACCCAAGTCATTTCTCTCTGGACGATGCGCTCGCCTGGATCGAGCGGCTCAAACCGTGCCGTGCGATCCTGACCAACCTTCATGCCGATCTCGATTACGAAACGGTACGCAAGACCGTACCAGCCCACGTTGAGCCTGCTTTTGATGGCCTTAGCGCAGATGCGTGATGTTTCACTTAACTTACCCATCCACTAGGGATAGGCTCGGATTCATTGGAGATTGTCATGGCTTTCGACATCAATCCTTCCGGCTCCATCAGCGTTACTCCGCTGGTTTCGTATGAGGCGGCGATAGTGGCGGAGGCAGGTTGCGCGCTGCGTTTAGTGCTCGCACGTCCTGAGGATTTACTTGGAACCGGGTCTCTAGTTGTTCAGACGGCCATGACCGTCGAGCAAGCAGAAGAACTTGCGCAGGATTTAGAGAAAATGGTCGAACGGATACGGTACGTCCGGTCGGCGACGGCAGCTCATTAGTTTGCGAGACATCAGCCATGGCTAAACCCGTCCTTTCCGACCCCAGATTTTTCAGCGAAGAAGCGGCTTTCGAGTACGTTGAAGCCCAGCTTTGGCCGAACGGCCCAGTCTGCCCGCACTGCGGCGCGACGGCCGAAAAGATTGGTCGCCTTGAAGGCGTCCGCTCCAAGCCCAGCAAGAGAAACCCCGAAGGCATCGTGCAGGTCGGGCTGCGCAAGTGCTACGCCTGCCGCCAGCCCTTTACGGTGCGCAAGGGTTCGATTTTTGAGGACAGTCACCTGCCGTTGCGGATGTGGCTTCAGGCCATCCACCTGCTCTGCGCGTCCAAGAAAGGCATCTCCACGCGGCAGCTTCAGCGCATGCTCAACTGCGGCATGAAAACCGCATGGCATCTTGGCCATCGCATCCGCTTTGCAATGGACCCGGGTTACACCGGACCGATGGGCGGTGCTGGCAAGACGATTGAAGCGGACGATACGGAAATGGGCCGGTCGCGCCATACTCGCCGCCGGCCGCGTTCGCAGAACGTCAAGGTTCTGAGCCTTGTCGAGCGTGGTGGCCCGATCCGCTCCATGGTCATCGACCATCGCGGTATCGGCGGCTTGTTCTACACGCACTTCGACCGCAAAAGCCGACTGGTGACCGACAGCGCGCCGGTATTCAAATTCGTTGGCGCGGCCAAACACGAAGCGGTTGACCATTCCAAATTTGAATGGGCACGCGGCGATGTTCACACCAATACGCTTGAAGGATTTTTCTCGATCTTCAAACGCGGCATCGTTGGCGTCTATCAGCACATCGACGCCAAGCATTTCGACCGTTATTTGGCCGAGTTCGATTTTCGACAGAACACCCGCGCCAAGCTTGGCATTGATGACGTGCAGCGCGCGGCGCTTTCCGTAATATCTCTTATGCGAATCGCATACTCAGAGACTGGATTTGCGCCGGCGCGCAACTGACTACTCCCGCTCCGTAATTTCTATCGATCGCCGTTCCGACCGCCCAAAGTTGGTTGCAAGTGGGAACGCAAGGGAACGCATTTTAGTTGCCGTACGCTGCCTTGCGCTTCGGTAGCGGGGCTTGGGCGGCAGCGCGCGCTATCCGTTCCTCCCACTTGCAAGGTGACCGCCGTGAGCAAACTCCGAGCCGTCGATACGCGCCACAAAGTGGCGCCTGCACTCCATACGCCTACCGATCTTCCCGAAGAAGCCGTCCGTGCGCTTTCAGCCAAGCTCAACGAGATCGTGGCCGACGCGTTCGCGCTGTACCTCAAAACCAAAAACTTCCACTGGCATGTGAGCGGCCCGCACTTCCGTGACTATCATTTGCTGCTTGATGAACAGTCGGAGCAAATCTTCGCGACAACTGACGACATCGCCGAGCGCGTGCGCAAGATCGGCGGCACTACGCTGCGTTCGATCGGCCACGTTGCCAGGCTGCAGACCATCAAGGACAACGACGAGAGCTTTGTGGCAGCGCATGAGATGCTGCGCGAGCTCATGAACGACAACAAGCATATCGCCGCGTCGATGCGCGAATGCCATGAGCTTGCGGAAAAGTACGAGGATGTCGCGACCGCGAGTCTTCTGGAAAATTTTATCGATGGGACCGAGCGGCGCACCTGGTTCCTGTTCGAAGCGAGCCGCTCTGCGCACAGGGACTAGGAGCGCGATTTACGCACCGCTGTTGCCGCCTTCGGTCGCGGGTCTTCCGGGGGTCTGATAGGGTCGCGCTTTGACTTGCGAGACTTCCGTCATGACCCCTTCCCGCGACATCGGCCGGCTCATCGAGATCATGGCGGCACTACGGACGCCCAAGACCGGCTGTCCGTGGGATCTGGAACAGAACTTCGCGACCATCGCGCCCTATACGCTCGAAGAAGCCTACGAGGTCGCAGACGCCATCGCGCGCAACGATCTTGACGATCTCGAGGACGAGCTTGGCGATCTGCTGCTGCAGGTCGTGTTTCACGCCCGTATGGCGCAGGAGCAGGGCGCCTTCGATTTCGGCGACGTGGTCGAGGCGATCACCATCAAGTTGATCCGCCGCCATCCGCATGTATTTGGGAGCGAGCGGGCCGAGAATCCCCAAGCAGTCAAAGGCTTGTGGGAGGAAATTAAGGCCCAAGAGAAACAGGAAAAAGCCGCCAGCGGACGGCCTGCCGAGCAGGGAGCGCTGGCCGGCGTACCAGTAGGGCTACCCGCCCTCACCCGCGCCTTGAAGCTTCAAGCCAAAGCGAGCCGCGTTGGTTTCGACTGGAATGATCCGCGCGCGGTGCTGCGCAAAATCCGCGAGGAGGCCGACGAGATCGAAGCTGCACTCGACGGCGACGGCGTAAACGCCGCGGCCGAAGTCGGCGATCTCGTGTTCGCTGCCGTCAATCTTGCGCGCCATCTGCATGCGGACCCGGAAGCGCTGTTGCGGCAGACCAATCGAAAATTCGAGCGCCGCTTTGCCGCGATCGAGCGCGCACTGGCGGTGCAAGGCAAGGCGCCGCAGCAGGCAACGCTCGCCGAAATGGATAGACTCTGGGACGAGGCAAAGGCGGAAGAGTGAAAGTGTGCGTCTGGCGCGGCTCCATGAACCGGACTAAATCTGAGCCTGACCCCGCTTCAGTGAGCAAACCTTTCCCGCACGGTGTCTGCTCGTTCCGGAGCGGCCCGTACGGTCATGGCGATGCGGCCGGATTTTTCGTCGATCACTTTGTGGATCACTTCGGTGTGCCGGTACAGCCAGCTCAAGCCCGCGCCGTCGGCACCATCGAGGCAAAGCTCGAGCAGGACGCGGCCGGCGGCAAGGCGCGCTTCAATGGCCGCCCCGAGCGCATCGAGCCCCTCCCCGGTCGCTGCCGAAACCAGTACCGGTCGCTTGTCGGCCGGAAGACGGTCAGCGAGATTTTGCAGACGCGCTCTGGCATCCGCGTCAAGCCGATCGATCTTGTTCCAAACTTCGAGCAGCGCCGGCTTATCGTCGCTCTCGCGCTGCGGCTCGAGGCCGAGCTGACGCAGAATATTCTCCACGTCCTGTAATTGCGCCGCGGCGTCCTCGTGCGAAACATCGCGCACGTGCAGGATCACGTCGGCCTCAATCACTTCCTCAAGCGTGGCGCGGAACGCTGCGATCAGCATGGTCGGCAGATCGGAAATGAACCCGACAGTGTCGGAGAGAATGATGCGGGCGCCGTGCGGGAGGTCGACGGCACGCAGTGTCGGATCGAGCGTCGAGAACAGCATATCGGCGGAGAGTACGCGCGCCTTCGTCATGTTGTTGAACAGCGTCGATTTGCCCGCGTTCGTGTAGCCGACCAAAGCGACGATCGGATAGGGCACGCGGCGGCGGCTCTCGCGATGCAGTTCGCGGGTGCGCTTCACCTTGGTAAGTTCGGCCTCGATCTTGGCGAGACGCTCTTCGATCATGCGGCGATCGGCTTCTAATTGGGTCTCACCGGGACCGCCGAGAAAACCGTAACCGCCGCGCTGGCGCTCCAGATGGGTCCATGAGCGTACCAGCCGGCTTTTCTGATACGTCAGATGCGCATGTTCGACCTGCAGCGCCCCTTCACGGGTGCGCGCGCGGCGCCCAAAAATTTCCAGAATAAGGCCGGTGCGATCCAGCACCTTGGCGTTCCACGCCTTCTCCAGATTGCGCTGCTGCACCGGCGAAAGCGCGCAATCCATAACCACAATGCCGGTTTCATGGGACTTCACCAGTCCGGCAATTTCTTCGACCTTGCCTTTGCCGAGATAGGTCGCGGGCCGCACGGCGCGCAGCATCACGATGCCGGATTGTTCGACGTCTAGATCGATGGCGCAGGCAAGCCCGATTGCTTCGTCGAGCTTCGCGTCCGGTCCGCGATCGGCCAAAGTGGCGGGCGCGGTAGCGGCACGCCGCAGGACCGGCTCGATCACGAACGCACGGCCGGTTGCCCAGCCGCTCGGGCTTAGCTGGTCAGAGCGCGTGTCGCGACGGCGCGGCTCCAATCAGACCTTTTCCCCGGCCGGCACATCCTCGGCGCCTTCAAAGAGCTGGACGGGATGACCCGGCATTATGGTCGAGATGGCGTGCTTGTAGACCAGCTGCGAATGACCGTCGCGACGCAGCAGCACGCAGAAATTGTCGAACCAGGTCACCACGCCTTGCAGCTTGACCCCATTCACCAGAAAAATGGTGAGCGGAATTTTGGCCTTGCGGACGTGATTGAGGAAGGTGTCTTGCAGGTTTTGTGAGCGGTCGGCTGCCATGGCCGTTGTTTCCGTTCTTGTACCGCAGGCCCCTACCCTGCGGGTCTTTTCTTGCGCCTGATCGTGCGGTGGGTCGAGCGAAGCGAAACCCACACTAAACAAAGTCTAGTCAACTCTCCGTCCGACGACAGGCCGCGCTTCGCTCGACCCATCCTACATGCTTCCCTCGGCCGCCACCCCCGATAGCAATCTAAGCCGGGCATTAGAAAGTACGACGGGAGGGGATGCAAGCCTAAGTTTTGACGGCCGAGCGGAGCGAATGTGCTCACAGGCCGTGACTTTGGAGCATAAAACTCCGCTTTATTTGGCTATCCCCGCTCCGCGAAGTGATGGAATTCCGCGCGAAGGCCGGTCGCGATCGGACCCGGTTCGCCGTCGCCGATGCCCCGATCATCGATTCGCACGACCGGCATGACGATCTGGCTAGCCGAAGTAATAAACGCTTCGCGAGCCGTGTAAGCTTCCGTGAGCGTGAATGCGCGTTCCTCGACCCTAAGCGCCTGCGCTTTGATGGCTTCGAGCAGCACGGTCCGCGTAATCCCGCGCAGAATGGCATGATCAGCGGGGCGCGTTACCACCGTGCCGGCCTGCGTAACGATCCAGGCATTACCCGAGGCGCTTTCGGTCACGCTGCCGCCGTTGTCGACAAACCAAGCGTCGCGCGCACCCTGTTCGATGGCCGCTTGCCGCGCCAGTACGTTCGGCAGGAGCCCGGTGGTCTTGATGTCGAACTCGACCCCAGCGATTATCCGGCACGCTGACGACTGCAATGCCCTTGGCAGCCTGCGCGTCGTTGCGCGCTTTGTTGAGTGCACGCGCGGTTACCACGACGCTAGGCGATACAGCCGGCGA
Source organism: uncultured Alphaproteobacteria bacterium (assembly GCA_963831165.1). Classification (GTDB taxonomy): domain Bacteria; phylum Pseudomonadota; class Alphaproteobacteria; order Rhizobiales; family Xanthobacteraceae; genus BOG-931. Next base: position 1,355,464 of record CAWHPC010000017.1, on the reverse strand, counting down.
CGGAAAGGCGTGGTCCCGACGCGCTACGCCGCGGGTGATTTGCAGGTAGACGATGCCGTAGGAGACCCGATTGCGCGCAACCACCTCGCGCAGCACGACGCCGAGTGCGGCGAGCGACATCGGCATGCGAATGTGCAATTCATCGAGCGAGCGAGTAAGCCGCGCCATGTGGCGGCGCTCGTCGATCAGCCGCCCTCCTCGCACCTCGCAGACTTCGTAGACGCCGTCGGCGAACTGGTAGCCACGATCCTCGATATGGACCGTGGCCGCACGCATCGGCACATAGCGCCCGTTGACGTAGGCTATTCGGGACATCGGTAGTCAGCTGTCAGTCAATCCCCAGCGCCTTGAGCTTGCGGTGCAGCGCCGAACGTTCCATGCCGACGAACTCGGCGGTGCGAGAGATATTGCCGCCGAAGCGGCTGATCTGCGCCACCAGATACTCGCGCTCGAACACTTCGCGGGCCTCGCGCAACGCCAAGCTCATGAGATGCTCGCCGCCGTTGCCATTCGGCATCGAGGGAATCATCGAGCCGACGTCTTGCGGCAGCATCGCCGCAGTTATCTCGGCATCCGGCTCACCGCCGGCCAGGATCATCAGCCGCTCGACGTTGTTGCGCAGCTGCCGGACGTTTCCGGGCCAGTCATGCGATTGCAGCACGGCCAGCGCATCGCCGCCGACTTTGCGTTTGGGCAGGCCGGTAGTGTGGGATATTTGGGTCATGAAATAGTCGACGAGCTCGGGCACGTCCTCGCGCCGCTCGGCAAGCGGCGGCACCCGGATCGGCACGACCGACAGGCGATGATAAAGGTCCTCGCGGAATTTGCCCGCCGCGATGTCGGCCTCGATATTGCGGCTGGTCGATGAAACGATGCGCACATCGACTGTGACCTTGGTGCTGCCGCCGACACGCTGGAAAGTCTGGTCCACGAGCACGCGTAGAATCTTGTTCTGCGTCTCGCGCGGCATGTCGGCGATCTCGTCGATGAACAATGTACCGCCATGGGCTTCTTCGAGCGCGCCGACCTTGCGGCTTTGCGTGCCGTTTCCCGCCTCGACGCCGAACAGCTCAACCTCCATATGTTCCGGCATGATGGCGGCAGCGTTGATCACGACGAAAGGTCCGTTGGCGCGGGCGGACAGCGTGTGAATGGTGCGTGCCGCAAGCTCCTTGCCGCTGCCTGACGGGCCGACGATAAGAACGCGGCTGTTGGTCGGTCCCACTCGCTCGATGGTCTGGCGCAGCTGATTGGCGGCTGGCGAATGGCCGACGACGGTCGTAGCCTGCGGGCCGAGCTGCTTCAGTTCCTTTACCTCGCGCTTGAGTCTCGAGTTCTCAAGCGCCCGCTCGGCGACCAGCAACAGCCGATCGGCCTTGAACGGCTTCTCAATGAAATCATAGGCGCCGCGCTTGATCGCCGAGACGGCGGTCTCGATGTTGCCGTGGCCGGAAATCATAACGACCGGCAACTCGGGGTGGTCCTGTTTCAGTGCAACGAGCAACTGCAGTCCATCGAGGCGGCTTCCTTGCAGCCAGATGTCGAGGAAAACCAGGTTTGGCCTGCGGGCGATGATTGCGGCGACTGCCTCATCGCTGTCGCCAGCCGTGCGGGTGCCGTGGCCTTCGTCCTGCAAAATGCCGGCGACCAGCTCGCGGATATCGACCTCGTCATCGACGATCAGGATATCGGATGCCATGACACTCAGACCGTCGCTCTATGCGCTTCCGCCGGTGCCGCGGGAGCCTCAATCGGCTCGGCCGCAAAGCGCAGTTGCATCCACGCGCCGCGAGCGCCCGCAATTTTTTCGGAGGCGTCATGCAGTTCAATGCGCCCGCCGTGCTCTTCCAGAATGCGTCCGACTATGGCCAGACCCAACCCGGTGCCCTTCTCGCGCGTCGTCACGTAGGGCTCGAGCAGCCGCGAGCGGTTCTCCTTGGGCAAGCCGATGCCGTTGTCGATCACGTCGACGATCACATCCTTGCCATCACGGCGCGCGCTTACCGCGATGCGGCCGCGATCCCGCACCCTGCCCTCCCCCGCTTGTGCGGGAGGGTTGGGAGGGGCCGGCACCGCTCCGATCGCTTCGGTAGCATTCTTGACAATGTTGGTGAGTGCTTGGGAGATCAGTCGCCGATCGAAGCGTGCAAGCATCGTTTCCGCGGGCAGCTCGACCTCGAAGTCGATATCGGGATGGCCAACGCGCATCAGGAAAACGACCTGACGCACCGTGTCGGCCACGTCCTCAGCAGCCATAACCGCCTTCGGCATCCGTGCGAACCGGGAGAACTCGTCGACCATACGCTTGATGTCGTCGACCTGGCGCACGATGGTCGAAGTGCATTGTTCGAACACCGCCGCATCTTCGACGATCACCTTGCCGTATTTGCGGCGCAGTCGCTCTGCCGACAGCTGGATTGGCGTCAGCGGGTTCTTGATCTCGTGGGCAATGCGCCGGGCGATATCCGCCCAGGCTGACGAACGTTGTGCCAGCACCAACTCGGTCACATCGTCGATGGTAATGACGTAGCCATGCTCGGATTCGGCGGCCTGCTCGCCGGTGACGCGCACCGAGAAATTTCGTTCTTGGCCGTTGCGGCTGACGGTAACCTGGCGCTGGACGAGCCGCTGATTGCCACTGTGCGCCGCGTCAAAAATCTCAGTGAGCTCGGGCGCAACCTCCGTCAACAGATGCCCGAGCGACTGGCCTTCAGTGTGCGCGATCAGTTGTTCGGCCGAGCGGTTGAGGATGGTGATGCGGCCATCGGCGTTGACACCGATAACGCCGGCGCTGGCGCCCGCGAGCACAGCTTCGGTAAATCGCCGTCGGCTGTCGATCACATCGCGGGCGCGCACGATGTCGTCGTGTTGCGTGCGTAGCTCCTGAGTCATTTTGTTGAATGTCTCGCCAAGGCGAGCCAAGTCGCCCTCCGAGCGGTGGATCGGCACTTGGACCTGGAGATTGCCGGTGGAAACAACGTTGGCGGCGCCGATCAATCGGCGGATCGGAGCGACCAACCGATTGGCGAAATCGAGGCCGATCCACGCCGATGACAGGAGCACAATGAGCGCAATGACGGCGAACATCAGCGCGAACGCAATTTGAATGCCGAGCCGGCGCGCTTCAAGATTGGCGTATTCGCCGACGCTCTCCTGGGTCGCCCGCAACTGTTGCACCACGAGCGGATCCAGCAGCCGGGCAACATAGAGATAGGTATCGTCGTAACCGTGCAGCTTGACGGCGGCGGCGACGTGATCGCCTTCGGGGATGAGTGCCACCTGCGGCTCGCTTTCGCCGATCTTGCTGAGGAGCTCCTTGGACGGAAGCACGATCGCCTTGTCCATGGTGACGGCGGCGCGCTCGACAGTTGAGCCGTCGGCGTGGATCATCATGGCCGCCGAGAGGCCGCGCGCATTTGCCTGGGCGGTGAAGAATGTGCGGAACCGATCGCGATCGGAATCGAACATCGGCTTGGCGCGGCCGAGATCGAACGCCATGGCCATGATCTCACCGCGGATCGCCTGGGCATGCTCATTGACGTAGGCGTTTGCCACGATCACCGACTGCTCGATCATGGCGCGCGTACGGGTCGAAAAGAAACGATCGAGGGCGCGATCAAGCGTTGTGCTGGCGACGACGGCGACCAGGATAGTCGGCACGGCGGCGATCACAGCGAACAGGCCGACGATCTGCACGTGCAGGCGCGAGCCGGCATAACCGCGTCGGCGAGCTCGGACCACGACCCAGACTTCTCGTCCGATAATGGCCAGGAGCAACAGGCCGGTCGCGAAATCTCCGAGCAGGAGAGCGACAACGACCTCGTGCACCGGCGCAATCGGCGTGAAATCCGAGAGAACGAGGAAGGTCGCCGTCGCGGAAAGGAGCGCGGCTCCGACGGCAATCGCTCCAATCAACCGGGAGCCAACCAGCATCGGTACTGCCGCGGCCGGATCGAGTGGAGCGACCTGATCTGCAGTCGTCATGGAGCCGTTAAGCACGGGACTGATGCGGCGCAGAACGAATGGGCCCCGACCATTCGCGCCAGTGACTTTTATATCACTGAATGAGTGATGCTTTTATACAACAATGTTGCCCGATTGCGACAATTCCTAGGCGCTTTAAACGCCCGCATCTAGGGCAAATCGTCTGCGCTTAGCCGCCGCCGGTCCGATAGACCTGAATTTCAAGGTCGCGGATCTTCTTGCGCAGCGTGTTGCGATTGACGCCCAGGAGATCGGCAGCGCGGATTTGATTGCCGCGGGTTGCCGCAAGCGCCGCTGAGAGCAGCGGCGCCTCGACCTCACGCAAAATGCGGTGGTAAAGGCCAGGCGGCGGCAAGCCTTCATCGAAGCCGGAGAAATAGCGCGCGAGATAACGCTCGACCGCGTTCGCCAGATTTTCGTCACCACGGTAGCTGTCGCCGGGCGCGGTGAGCGCGGGCTGCGATAATTCGGCGTCGACCACGGCCGCGGTGATTGTTTCCTGCGGGTAAAGGGCGGCGAGACGCCGGGCGAGATTTTCCAGTTCGCGCACGTTGCCGGGCCAGCGATGACGCCGCAAGCGGTCAAGTGCCGCCTGATCGATCTGCTTGGCCGGCAGGCCCTCGCGCTCAACCTGCGCGAAGAAATGCCGGATCAAATCGGCAATGTCCTCGGTGCGTTCGCGCAGCGGCGGCAACCGTAACGGCACGACATTAAGGCGAAAGAACAAATCCTCGCGGAACAGACCCTGCTGGATAAGTTGACGCAGATCTTTGTTGGTTGCCGCGATGATCCGTACATCGGCCTTGATCGGAGTGCGGCCGCCTACCGTGGTGTATTCACCCTGCTGCAGCACACGCAAAAGCCGCGTCTGCGCCTCCATGGGCATGTCGCCGATCTCGTCGAGGAAGAGTGTGCCGCCTTCGGCCTGCTCGAAGCGTCCGGCGCTGCGGGAATTGGCCCCGGTAAAGGCGCCCTTCTCGTGGCCGAACAATTCGGACTCGATAAGGTCGCGCGGAATTGCCGCCATGTTGATTGCAACGAACGGCCCGGTGCGCCGCTTGCCGTAATCGTGCAGCGCGCGCGCCACCAGCTCCTTGCCGGTCCCGGACTCGCCGCTGATCATGACGGTCAAATCCGTCTGCATCAGGCGCGCCAGCACACGATAAATTTCCTGCATTGCTGGCGAACGGCCGACCAGCGGAATCGACTCGAAATCTTCGGCCTTGACCGGGGGCCGCGGCCGCTCCTTCGGCTCCGACAGAGCGCGCCCGACGATCGCGATCAGTTCCTTGAGGTCGAACGGCTTGGGCAGATATTCGTAAGCACCGCGCTCGGAAGCGCGGATCGCCGTCATGAAGGTGTTTTGTGCGCTCATGATGATGACCGGCAAATCCGGCCGCGCCTTCTTGATGCGCAGCAGCAGATCGAAAGCGTTCTCATCGGGCAGCACGACGTCGCTGATGATGAGGTCGCCGTCGCCCTGACTGATCCAGCGCCACATGGTTGCGGCATTGCCGGTCGAACGGACCTCATAACCGGCGCGCGAAAGCGCCTGGTTGAGCACGGTCCGGATCGCCGCGTCGTCGTCGGCAACGAGAATATTTCCCGCCGGCATCAATGATCCCCTACTGATCGATCATGCTTTGGCTGAACGGCGGCCTCGCCGCCCTCCCCGATGTACATCGGCATCAGCACGCGAAAGATGGTTCGCCGCGGTTGCGACTCACATTCGATGATGCCGCCATGATCGCCGACGATCTTGGCAACCAAAGCGAGTCCCAAGCCTGATCCTGTTGGCTTGGTGGTGACGAACGGGTCAAACAGATGCGGCAACAACTCGTCAGGCACCCCTGGGCCGTTGTCCTTGACGCAGAATTCGAGCGGCAACGAGATGCGCGTTTTGGCGCCGGGAATCGACAGCCGCACTCCGGGACGAAAGGCTGTCGACAGCACGATCTCGCCGCCGGAATTCTCGCCGATCGCCTCGGCGGCGTTCTTCACGAGATTCAGAAACACCTGCACGAGGTGGTCGCGGTTCGCCAGCACCGGCGGCAGCGAGGGATCGTACTCTTCGACAAACTTGATCTGGCGGGCGACACCGGATTGGGCCAATCGCTTCACGTGATCGAGCACGACGTGAATGTTGATCGGTTCGCGCTCGACCGGTCGCTCGTCGGAAAACACTTCCATGCGATCGACCAGTTTGACGATGCGATCGGCTTCGTCGCAGATCAAACGCGTGAGCGTGCGGTCGTCGTCGCCGGCGGACTGTTCCAACAACTGTGCAGCGCCGCGGATGCCGGACAGCGGATTCTTGATCTCGTGCGCGAGCATGGCGGCAAGCGCAATCACCGAGCGCGCGGCGCCGCGGTGCGTGAGCTGGCGATCCATCTTGTCGGCGATGGTGCGCTCCTGCAGCATCACCACCACGTAGTCCGGGCGCTCAGCGAGCGGCGCAACGTGCAGATCCACGAGCCGGTCGCCGGGATTGCGCGGAGTGCCGAGATCCACTTTGTACTCGTTGACTGCCGCACCGGTCGCGCGCACCTGATCGACCAGTGCGAGCAAGGGACTGCCGAACGGCACCAAGTCGTTCAGCAGATGGCGCCTAAGCAGCGGCACCGAAACCTCGAAAAAGGCTTCCGCCGCAACGTTGGCGTCGGCCACCATGCCGTCCGAGGTCACGACGATCACCGGATGTGGCAGCGCGTTGAGCACCGCATCGGCGGGCGTCGCCGTCAACAATGGCTCGGCAGTTCTCATGCCACGATGCTCGCGTCTTGATGCACCTGATGGGCCCAAAGCCCTCGCAAAGCGCGGAAGCGCGCTAGACGGGGCCGAGAGGGTTCCGATCGGCTATGGCAAATTGGCTGAAACGGGTCTTTGCACACGAATTAGGCGTCACTTCGTTTCTGCATATAGTTTAGCCAAATCTAGATGGGGCGCAAGTGCTGCACTGCAATATAGTCAATTTGCGGGCACTTTAGGTCTGCAGCCTGTGGATTTGGCTCACGCCGGTGTTTAGGCCGCCGACCATGGTCTGGCGGCGCATCGCACATCGATCGGACATAGGCTAAAGCGGATGCCGCAATCGGGAGCGGAGTAGCTACATGGCGGGCAGAGTTGCGGCTGTCGTCGTCGCGGCCGGACGGGGCCAACGGGTTGGCGGCGATGTTCCCAAGCAATATCGGGCTATCGCCGGAGAACCAGTGATCCGACCTGCGCTAGCGGCCTTTCTCACCCACCCACAGATCCACGCTGTGCAACCTGTCATTCACGCGGAGGATGCGGAGGCGTTCCGCGCGGCGACCGCGGGCCTCCAAGGCCTGTCCCCGGTCTGGGGCGGCGCCACACGGCAAGCCTCGGTTCGTGCCGGGCTTGAGGCGCTCCGGGCCGTCGGTCCGGACTTTGTCCTCATCCACGATGCGGCACGACCGTTCCTGACTGGCGCCCTGATTACCCGTGCGATCGACGCCGCGGCAGAACACCGCGCGGCAGTGCCCGCAGTTGCTGTCGCCGACACCGTCAAGAAAGTCGATGAGCGGGAGACCGTAACCGAAACGCTTGATCGCAGCCGGCTGCGCCTGGTGCAAACGCCGCAGGCTTTCGCCTTCGATGTCATCATCGAGGCCCACGTCCGCGCGGCGGCGGCCGGCCGCGACGACTTCACCGACGATGCCGCACTCGCCGAATGGGCCGGCCATCGCGTCACTGTTTTCCCCGGCGAGACCACCAACGTGAAACTCACGACCAACGACGATTTCATCCGCGCCGAAGCAATACGCATGGCCGCTCTCGCCGACGTCCGCACCGGCAACGGCTTCGATGTGCACGCCTTCGGCGACGGCGATCATGTTATGCTCGGAGGCGTCCGCATCCCGCATTCGCGCGGGCTCACCGGACATTCCGACGCCGACGTCGTTCTTCATGCCCTGGTCGATGCTGTTCTCGGCGCTCTCGCTGATGGTGATATCGGATCGCACTTTCCACCGAACGACCCGCAATGGCGTGGAGCATCGTCCGATCGATTTCTCGCATTTGCCTGCGAACGCGTGCGGGCGCGTTCGGGCATGATCGCGCATCTCGATGCGACCGTCGTGTGCGAGGCGCCGCGGGTCGCTCCGCATCGTGACGCGATGCGCGCGAGGATCGCAGCGATCGCCGGCATCCCGATCGAGCGCGTCGGCGTCAAGGCAACGACCAGCGAGAAGCTCGGCTTCACCGGGCGCGGTGAAGGCATTGTGGCAATGGCCACGGCGACGGTCCGGCTGCCTTGGAGTGCGGCGTGATCGATGACGAACTTCGGAAGTCGGCAATGCGCGTGCTTGCGTTGTGCCGGGCGCGGGACCTTAAAATTGTCACGGTTGAATCTTGCACCGGCGGCCTCGTCGCCGCGACCCTCACCGAAATCGCCGGCTCTTCCGATGTCGTCGACTGCGGCTTCGTCACCTATTCGAACGAGGCAAAACAGTCCTTGGTCGGTGTACCGGCTGCAACATTAGAGCAGCACGGCGCGGTGAGCGAGGAGACAGCCGCGGCGATGGCTGCCGGCGGGCTAAAACATTCGCGGGCGGATTTGTCGGTGGCAATCACCGGGATCGCAGGCCCGGGCGGGGGATCGAAGGCAAAACCGGTCGGTCTGGTTTATTTCGCTGCTGCAAGCCGTGGCGGGCGCCGACTGGCACGCCAAGTGCGTTACGGCAAGATCGGACGCCGCCGCGTACGGCTGCGCTCGGTCGCTGATGCGCTCGAGCTTTTGCGGCTGCTCGCAGAGCAAGCCGGCAATTGAGGGCGGAACGAGCAGACGACAGCAACGCGAACAGGCCGCCGGTCTCGTGTTACGCGGCCTGAGTGCCGTAGACCTGATCGGCGCGGCGTTCGAAAGCAGCGGCGAAGCGGCGGAACGCCGCATCAAACATCGCGCCCATCAACAGGCCGAGCGCCCGGCTGCGAAATTCGTAGGCGATGAAGAACTCGACATCGCAGACTCGACCGTCTACGGCACGGAATTTCCAGGTGTTGTTCAGGCGGCGAAACGGCCCTTCGAGATATTCCACCAGGATCTCCAGGTTGCGGCGGTCGAGGGTCACGCGGCTGGTGAAGGTCTCGCGAAGGAGCTTATAGGCGACCGTCATGTCGGCGACGATGACGTCCTTGCCGTCTTGTTGGATCCGCTGCCGCACCTTGAGCGATTGGCACAGCGGCACGAACTCGGGATAGTGCTCGACGTCGGCGACCAGATCGAACATCTCCTCGGCGCCGTGACGGACGCGTCTGGTGGTGGATATTTCCGGCATGGATCAGCGCGTCGCCCGCAGCGCCTTCAGCCGCGCGAAATCCTCGCCCGCGTGATGCGAAGAACGTGTGAGCGGGCTCGCCGAGACGAAAGCGAAACCCTTGGCATACGCGATCGTCGTCAGCGCCTTGAATTCATCCGGCGGCACGAAGCGGCTCACCGGGTGATGCTTGCGCGAGGGCTGTAAATATTGCCCAATGGTGAGGAAGTCTACGTCGGCCGCGCGCAGATCATCCATCACTTGCAGCACCTCGTTGCGCTCCTCGCCGAGCCCAACCATGATTCCCGATTTGGTGAAGATTTGTGGATCGATCTCCTTGGCGCGCTGCAACAGCTGGACCGAGGCGAAGTAGCGCGCGCCGGGACGCACCGTGAGGTACTTCGACGGCACGGTTTCAAGGTTGTGGTTGAAGACATCCGGCCGCGCCGCGACAACGGTGTCGACAGCGCGCGCTTTCCGCAAAAAATCCGGCGTCAGCACCTCGATCGTCGTCCGCGGGCAGCGGGTGCGGATGGCGCCAATGACCGCGGCAAAATGCGCCGCACCACCGTCGTCGAGATCGTCCCGATCGACAGACGTGATAACGACATGAGCCAACCCGAGTTTGGCGGTGGCGTCGGCAACGCGCGCCGGTTCAACCGGATCGAGTGCGCGCGGCAGCCCGGTTTTCACGTTGCAGAAAGCGCAGGCGCGCGTGCAGGTGTCGCCCATGATCATGAAGGTCGCGTGCTTTTTTTCCCAGCACTCGCCGATGTTGGGACAGCCGGCCTCCTCGCAAACCGTGTGCAGGCCGTTGCTGCGCACAATCTCGCGCGTTTCGACGTAGCCGGCCGAGATCGGCGCTTTGACCCTGATCCAGTCCGGCTTGGGCAGCGTCGGCTGGTCTGGGCGATGCGCCTTTTCCGGGTGGCGGGGTACCGCTGCGGCACCCGACACAGTGTCAATCAGAACGGCCATAACGGCTCCGAGGCGCAGATTGCCCTCAGCCGATACTTACGAGGCGGGTCGCTCCGTCGCAAGGCGTCACGGGAGACAAGGGCGGTATCGCGCTGGTGCCAATTGACCTGATCCGTCCATCTGTCGCGGATGAACAATTTGTAACCAAATTCCAGACGGTTCCGCGAACAAAGCCGTAAGTTTTGCCACAATAAAAGCGATTCCTGATGCCGCGCGATGATTGGCATCGCAGAACGCGGTCATGACCGACGATCGGAAGCGGGAAGCGGTGCTCGCCTTGCATCGGTTCGGATTCGGACCGGCGCGCGATTCGATTGCGGCGATCTCCGGCGATCCGCGCGGTGCGGTGCTCGCCGATCTGGAACGCCGCGGCGCGGGTCAGACCGTGAACCTGCCGTCTAGCAGTGAGACGACGCGCGCCTTATTCGAATTTCGCGCCGAGCGGCAAGCGCAACAAAAGCTCGCGCAGCGCGCCAAAAAGGACGCCGAAGCCAATGGCATGGCGCCGAGCATGTCCGACGCCGACGGCGCCGCCGCTTCGCCCTCAGCGAAATCGCCTGACAATAGGCAGCAGCCGCTGCCGCAGCAGCTCCTTCAGCACGAAGCAACGGCGCGCATCGGGGCCGCGGTCGGCGCGGAAATCGGCTTCGTCGAACGATTGGTATGGTTTTGGTCGAACCACTTCTGCGTTTCCGCGGAGAAGGTCAACGCGTCGGCCGGCCCTTACGAGCGTGAAGCGATCCGCACGCACGTTCTCGGCCGCTTCGCAGACATGCTCACAGCGGTCGAAAGCCATCCGGCCATGCTGTTCTATCTCGACAACGTCGAATCGATGGGACCGGACTCGATCGCCGGCATCAACCGCGACAAGGGGCTAAACGAGAATCTCGCTCGCGAAATCCTGGAATTGCATACGCTGGGTGTCCGCGGCGGCTATTCCCAAAAGGACGTTACGAGCTTTGCCAATGTGCTCACTGGTTGGACCTGGATCGCTCCTGCCGAGCCCGAGCACGGCGGGGACTTTGTTTTCGCCAGACGCCTGCATGAGCCCGGCGATCAGATCATCCTCGGCAAACGCTATTCCGGCGCCGGCGCGGAACAAGGCCATGAGGTGCTCGCCGATCTCGCGCGCCATCCGGCGACGGCGCAACATATCGCGCAAAAACTGGCGTGCCATTTCGTTGCCGACGACCCGCCACCGATGCTTGTCGCCAAGCTGGCGAAGGCGTTCAACGACACCGACGGCGACCTGAAGGAAGTCAGCAAAACGCTGGTCCAAGCCGAGGAATCCTGGACGACGCAGCGGACCAAGCTGAAACGCCCGGCGGATTGGATCGTCGGCATTTTGCGCTTGACCGGGGCGCAAGGGTCCATCCCGGTCGGCCGCTTGTTGAACGCGCAAGCTTCCCTCGGCGAGCCGCTGTGGCGGCCGCCGGCACCGAATGGCTATTCAGACCTGGAAGCGCCGTGGATCGACGGAGTGCCGCGGCGGCTCGACATCGCCAACGAGTTCGCAGGGAGGCTGGCCGCCGCGACCGATCCTCTGGCTTTGCTCGAAAGCGGCCTCGGCCAGCTCGCTTCAGCCGAGACGCGCGGCACGATCGCACACGCGGAGAGCCGCAACCAAGCCTTGGCGCTCTTGGTGATGACGCCGGAATTTCTGCGGAGATGAACATGCAACTCCTTCATGCGCCGTCGCGCCGGGATGCGCTGTTGGCCTCTGGAACGCTGTTCGCCTGGGCACTTCTGCCGAAGCTCGCGCGTGCTGAAGGCCGCGACCCGCGCTTTCTCGCCATCGTGTTGCGCGGCGCCCTTGACGGCCTCGCTACCGTTGCGCCGGTCGGCGACCCAAATTGGATCGCGCTGCGTGGCGACCGCGCGCTGACGCTGGAAGGCAAGACCTCTGCGCTCAAGCTCGACGATTTCTTCGCGCTCAATCCGACGATGGCGAATCTGCATCGCCTCTATGAGGCGAAGGAGGCGATCATCGTTCACGCCACCGCCACCCCTTATCGCGAGCGCTCGCATTTCGACGGCCAGGACATACTCGAAAGCGGCCTGCCCAGGGCCGGCACTAGCGACAGCGGCTGGCTCAATCGCGCGCTAGCCGGCCTCGCATCAAGCGGCAGGATCGATCCCAACGGCAGTAAAGTGTTCGGCGTCGGTCCGGTCACGCCCCTCGTCGTGCGCGGCCCCGCGCCAGTATTGTCATGGGCGCCGCAGCGCGTGCAACCGGCGGGCGCCGATACCGCACAGCGCCTGCTCGAACTTTATCGCCATTCCGATCCAAAGCTCGCGGCCGTGCTTGAGGACAACGCCAAGCTGATCGCCATCGAGCAGATGGGCGGTATGGATCAGAGAACCGGCGGGCCCGGCGCAGGGCAAGTGCGCGTTTATTTTGCCGAGGCTGCCGGCACCGCGGCCAAATTCCTGGCCCAGCCCGATGGACCGCGCGTCGGAGCGCTCGCACTCGACGGTTGGGATACCCATTACAACGAGGGCATCGCCCAAGGGCGATTGTCTCAACTTCTCGGCGCGCTCGACGCCGCACTTGCGGCGGTCGAAATCAATATGGGCCCGGCCTGGCGCGAAACCGTGGTCGCGGTGGTGACGGAGTTTGGCCGGACCGCGCGTATCAACGGCACCGAAGGCACCGATCACGGCACCGCTACGGTCGCGCTCCTTGCCGGCGGCGCGCTCAAAGGCGGACGGGTGATTGCCGATTGGCCGGGATTGAGGAACGCCGATCTCTACGAGAATCGCGATCTCAAGCCGACGACCGATCTGCGCGCCGTGCTTAAGGGTTTGTTGAAAGATCACCTGCGCGCCGACGAGCGCGCGCTGGCCGCAAACGTGTTTCCGGGAAGCGCGAGCGTCCGGCCGATGGCGGGGCTGGTGGGATAGCCGCCGATCAAATGTTCAACACGCGCCCATAGGCGTCGAGTACCGCTTCCTTCATCATTTCCGAGAGCGTCGGATGCGGGAATACGGTGTGCATAAGCTCTTCTTCCGTGGTCTCGAGATTCATCGCGATCACGTAGCCCTGGATCAGTTCGGTCACTTCGGCGCCGACCATGTGCGCACCGAGAAGCTGCCCGGTCTTCTTGTCGAAGATCACCTTGACCAGCCCCTGATCTTCGCCCAGTGCGATTGCCTTGCCGTTGCCGACGAACGGAAAGCGGCCGACGCGAATATCGAGCTTCTTGTCCTTCGCCGCCTGTTCGGTGAGCCCCACCGAGGCGACCTGCGGTGAGCAATAGGTGCAGCCGGGAATGAGCAGCCTGTCCATCGGATGCGGGTCCAGCCCCTTGATGGCTTCGACGCAGATGACGCCTTCATGCTCAGCCTTGTGGGCAAGCAGCGGCGGACCGGCGACGTCGCCGATGGCGTAGATGCCGGGCACATTGGTCTTGCACGCGCCGTCGGTGACGATCGCGCCGCGCTCGGTTTTCACGCCGAGCTTTTCCAAGCCGAGATTTTCGATATTGCCGACGACCCCCACGGCAGAAATGACACGATCCACGGACAGGGTCTGCGTGCCGCCCTTGCCGTCGTCGATGGTCGCGGTGACTCTGTCACCTTGCTTGTCGAGTTTTGTCACCTTGGCGCCGGTGTGGATTTTGATGCCCTGCTTCTCAAAACTCTTGCGGGCGAAGGCGGCGATCTCGGCGTCTTCCACCGGCAGAATTTGCGGCAACACCTCGACAACGGTCACTTCGGCGCCAAGCGTGCGGTAGAACGAGGCGAATTCGATACCGATGGCGCCTGAGCCGATGACCAGCAGCGATTTCGGAATGCTGTCCGGCACCATGGCCTCGAAATAGGTCCAGATCAGTTTTTTGTCCGGCTCGAGGCCGGGCAGAACACGCGGGCGGGCGCCGGTGGCGAGAATGATGTGATTGGCCTGATACGCACCCGGGCCAAGCGCGCCCTTCGGCGCTTCGCTCTTGCCGGCTTTCACCGTGATTTTGCCGGGTGCATCAATAGCGGCCTCGCCCCAGATCACGGCGACCTTATTCTTCCTCATCAGGAAGCCGACGCCGTCGTTGAGCCTTTTGGATACGGCGCGCGAGCGCTTCACCACGGCCGACGGATCGTAAGTGACCTCACCGGCTGACAGTCCGTAATCCTTGGCATGCTGAAGGTAATGAAAAATCTCGGCCGAGCGCAGCAGCGCTTTCGTCGGGATGCAGCCCCAATTTAAGCAGATGCCGCCCAGATAATCGCGCTCGACGATTGCGGTCTTAAATCCCAATTGCGCCGCGCGGATGGCGCAGACATAGCCGCCGGGACCGGAACCGATGATGACAATATCGAAATTCGTTTCAGCCATTCCAAAACCTCACGCTCCCGTTACCTTAACCGTCATGCGCACACTTGTCGCCGCGCAGTGCGAACCAAGTCGAAGGTATCGCAGTTCTTCCATGTAATATCGCGGTGCAAGAAATGGAGGAACGCCTTGATCGGTATCATCGGGCGCATTGCTGCCCTGGCAACGCTACTCACCGCGCAGGCCGCCTTCGCAGACCCCGCGCTCAACGTTTACAGCACCATCGCGATGCGTGGGGCCCTGGAGGAACTCGTTCCGCAATTCCAAAAGGAGAGTGGACAGACGCTTGCCATCACCTGGGGTACCGCCGCCATCCTGACCAAGCGCATCGAAGCTGGAGACCCGGCGGACGTAGCCATCCTCACGCGCGCCAATCTCGAAAGCCTGGGTCGGGAGGGCAAGATTGCTCCCGGCACAGAGATTGCGCTTGCGCAATCCGGCATCGCGGTGGCCATCAAATCCGGCGCGCATAAGCCCGATATCTCCACTCCCGACGCATTCAAACAGGCACTCCTCGAAGCAAAGTCCGTTGCCTACAGCGACCCGGCGGCGGGCGGCGCCAGCGGCGTCCATTTCGCCAAAGTCCTTGAGGACATGGGGATCGGTGATGAGATAAAGCCAAAGACCAAACACCCGCCAGCGGGCGGCAATGCCGCCACTCTGGTCGCCACCGGCGAGGCCGAGCTCGCCATTCAGCAAAAGCCTGAGATCATGAACGCCGCGGGCGTCGATGTTGTCGGACCGCTGCCCGGCGCCCTGAACAAAATCACGGCGTTTGGCGCGGCTGTCACGTCCAACAGCAAAAATACCGATGCGGCGAAAGCGCTGCTCAAGTTTCTACAATCCCCGGCAGCGGACAAGGTACTCAAGGCCAGCGGTTTCGATCCGGACTGACAAAGGCAGCGAGCGCCTCTACGCATATTGTGCAACGCCGTTGCCGAACGACCAGTTTTCCTTTTTGCATTCGACGAGATTGATGAACACGTCTTCTTTCCGCAAGCCGGGATTCTCCGCGAGCAAGGTGGCGACTCGGGCGAAAAACGCCTTTTTCTGCTCGATCGTGCGTGTGTCGTTTGCGGTAATCTGGATAATAACAAGATCGTCAGAATAGACGATGCCCAGATAGCTGTCGGCATGAACAAAATCGCCGGCATCGTGCTCGGTGATGATCATAAAGCGGTCGTCTTTAGGCACGGCAAACGTGTCGATCATCGCCTGATAGATATTGTCGCAAATTGCCTTTTTGTATGCGGCCGGTTTGCCACGCCGCAGGTCGATGCGAACGAGCGGCATTTTACACCAGCATCATCACCGGATTTTCGATCAGCGCCTTGAACGCGCCGATGAGCACCGCGCCAAGCGCGCCGTCAACGGCGCGATGATCGCACGACATGGTCACGCTCATGATCTGCGCCGCCTCGATCTTGCCGTTCCGAACCACCGCGCGCTCCTCGCCGGTGCCGACGGCGAGGATGGTCGACTGCGGCGGATTGATTACGGCGGTGAAGTCCTTGATGCCGAACATGCCGAGATTCGAAACCGACGAGGTGCCGCCCTGATATTCCTGGGGCTTGAGTTTCTTGGCGCGCGCCCGCGCCGCAAGCTCCTTCATTTCGTTGGAAATTGCCGACAGCGATTTCGTTTCCGCGTTGCGGATGATCGGCGTGATCAGGCCCGCCGGAAGCGCCACTGCGACACCGACGTCGGAGTGCTTATGCTTGAGCATGCCGGCTTCGGTCCAGCTGACGTTCGCGTCCGGCACGCGCTGCAGCGCCAGCGCCAGGGCTTTGATGACGAAGTCATTGACCGAGAGCTTGTAAGTGGGTTTGCCGTCCTTGTCCTTCGCCGCCGCAGCGTTGATCTCCTCGCGGGCCGCCAGGAGCTTGCCGATGTCGCAGTCGACGGTGAGATAAAAGTGCGGAATGGTCTGTGTCGATGCGGTGAGCCGCTGCGCGATGATGCGGCGCATGCCGTCGTGCGGGATGAACTCGTAGCTGCCCTCTTCATACAGCGCGCGGATTTGTTGATCCGACATCGAAGGCGCAATGGCGGGAGCTGCGGCGGCCGGTGGTGCCGCGGCCGGCGCACGCAGTCCCTTGCCTTCCTTGGCCGCTGCGACGTCGCGGGCGATGATGCGGCCATGGGGGCCGGAGCCGGTGATGCGGCCGATGTCGATGCCGGCTTCTTTCGCCAGGCGCCGGGCGAGCGGTGACGAGAAGATGCGATTGGCGCCCTGGCCGTTGGCTTGAGCGCCCGCGCTCTGCGCCTGCGGTGCAGGCCTTTCGCCAATAGAAGGAGCTGAAGGAGGCGGCGCCTTGGCTTGCGGCGATGGTGAAGCGGCTTGCGCGGGCGGGGGTGAAGGCACTTTTGGTGCGGGCGCCCCCTTCCCGGCCGCCGCGGCCGCGGCCTTCGGATCCTCGCCCTCTTGCGCCATCACGGCGATGAGCTGATTGACCGGTACATCGTTGGTGCCTTCCGGCACCACGATCTTCGCCATCACGCCGTCATCGACGGCTTCGTATTCCATCGTCGCCTTGTCGGTTTCGATTTCGGCAATGACATCGCCGGTCTTGACCGCCTCACCTTCCTTCTTGAGCCATTTAGCGAGGTTGCCTTTCTCCATCGTAGGCGACAGCGCCGGCATGAAAATGTTGATTGGCATGGCGCGGCAAATTCACCGAGGAATTAGCGGTAGCAGACGGCTTTTGCCGCCTCGACGACTTCGGCGACCGACGGCAGCGCGAGCTTTTCCAAGTTCGCGGCATAAGGCATCGGCACCTCCTTGCCGGTGACACGAATGACCGGCGCGTCGAGATAGTCGAAGGCCTCTTCCATCATCCGCGCCGCAATCTCGGCGCCGACGCCGGATTGTTTCCAGCCTTCTTCGACGGTAACCAGACGTCCGGTTTTCTTCACCGACTCGATGACGGTGTCGATGTCCATCGGCTTGAGCGTGCGCAGATCGATCACCTCGGCGGCAATGTTCTCCTTCGCCAGTTCGTCGGCAGCCTTCAGCGCATAGGTCATGCCCATCGACCAGGCAACAAGCGTCACATCGTTGCCGGCGCGCACGATCCGGGCGCGGCCGATCGGCAGCACATAATCGTCGAGTTTCGGCACCGGCGAGGAAACGCCGTACAGCAACTCGTTCTCGAGAAAGATGATCGGGTTGGGATCGCGGATCGCCGCTTTCAGCAGACCCTTGGCATCCGCCGCGTTCGACGGCGCGATCACTTTTAGGCCGGGAACGTGCGAATACCAAGAAGAATAGTCCTGGCTGTGCTGGGCAGCGACACGGGAGGCTGGTCCGTTCGGTCCGCGAAATACCATGGCGACATCGACCTGGCCGCCGGACATGTAACGCGTCTTCGCCGCCGAGTTGATGATGTGGTCGATCGCCTGCATAGCGAAATTGAACGTCATGAACTCGACGATGGGCTTTAGTCCGGCGAGCGCAGTGCCAACGCCGAGCCCGGCAAAGCCATACTCGGTGATCGGCGTATCGACGACGCGGCGCGCACCGAATTCCTGCAGCAGTCCTTGCGTCACCTTGTAGGCGCCCTGATACTCCGCGACTTCCTCCCCCATCACGAATACGTTGCCGTCACGGCGCATCTCTTCGGCCATCGCGTCGCGTAACGCCTCGCGCATGGTCATGGTGACCATCTCCGTGCCTTCCGGCACCTCCGGCTCGGACATCAACGGCCCTGCGGGCGGCTTGGCCGTCCTGGTTAGCGCGGGCGCAGGTGCCTTGGCTGTTTCCGCCGATCGGTCCTGGTCAGCTGGCGGCGCGGCCTCGGCAGCTTTCTGCTGCCGCGCAGACTGTGTTGCCTCGGCTGTTGCGGGCGCGGATTTGCCGTCGGTGAGGGCGGCTTTGTCTTCGCCTTCGGCGAAGATCGTGGCGATCGGCGTGTTGACCGCTACGTCATTGGTGCCCTCCGGCACCAAAATTTTTCCAAGTGTGCCGTCGTCAATGGCCTCGACTTCCATTGTCGCCTTGTCGGTCTCAATTTCGGCGATGACATCGCCGGTCTTGATCGTATCGCCTTCCTTCTTGAGCCATTTGGCGAGGTTGCCCTTTTCCATGGTGGGTGACAGCGCAGGCATGAGGACTTGGACGGGCATGGCGGGCTAACTCGTGGTCAATCGTCACGCCTTAAGCGGACCGCGGGCTACGGCTACAAGCATGATCGCTTTCACCGATAGACGTCTGTGTAGAGCTCCGCGGGGTCGGGCTCGGCATCGTGCGTCGCGAACTCGGACGCCTCATTAATGACGGAACGTACCGAAGCATCGATTTTTTTCAATTCGTCTTCACTCGCCCATTTCTTGGCAAGAAGCCGCGCCCGTACCTGCTCGATCGGATCGTGCTCGGTGCGAACCTTGTCGACCTCTTCCCTGGTGCGGTATTTGGCCGGGTCGGACATCGAGTGCCCGCGATAGCGGTAGGTCATCATTTCGATGATGGTCGGTCCTTTACCGGCACGGCACCAGGCGATCGCCTCCTCGCCCGCCGCCTTGACGGCGCGCACATCCATACCGTCAACCTCGGTCCCGGGAATATTGAACGACAGGCCGCGTTTGGAAAAATCGGTTTGTGCGGAGGAACGGGTCACGGAGGTACCCATAGCGTAGCGGTTATTCTCGATGATGTAGACCACGGGCAGCTTCCACAGCTCCGCCATGTTGAAGCTTTCGTAGACTTGGCCCTGGTTCGCCGCACCGTCGCCGAAGAAGGTCAAGCATACGGCATCGGTTTCCCGGTACTTGTTGGCAAACGCCAGGCCGGTGCCGATCGGCGCCGGAGCGCCGACGATGCCGTGGCCCCCGTAGAAATTCTTCTCGCGGGAGAACATGTGCATCGAGCCGCCTTTGCCCTTGGAATAGCCGCCGCGTCGGCCGGTAAGCTCGGCCATCACGCCTTTCGGGTCCATGCCGCAGGCCAGCATGTGACCATGATCGCGATAGCCGGTGATCATTTGATCGCTGTCGCGTTTAGCCATCTTCATGCCGACGACAACCGCTTCCTGGCCGATATAGAGGTGACAAAAGCCGCCAATCAGCCCCATCCCGTACATCTGACCGGCCTTTTCCTCGAACCGCCGGATCAGCAGCATCTGCCCGAGCGCCTGAAACTCCTGCTCCTTGGTAAATTCCGCGACCGGACCGGGCTGGGATGCCACCTGGACGGCGGGACGGTTTTCGTCGCCGAATTGCTCTACTTCTTTGGTTTTAGCGACGGCCATCCTCATCCTCGACAAATCGGGCTTCATCCCATAGCCGAAATCGGCCTATGGCGGAAGTCGGCGTCCAGCGGTTGGTTCCGACCACCAAATCGTTCGTAGTAAAAAATATTTCGGGAACGGCGAGGGCGAGTTCAAGACCCGCCATTCGGCGGATGCCGGGGTCTGTCGAGCATCAAGGTCAGATCATTCGGGTGCGCATAGTCGAGCAGCGCTCGGGCGCGTTCGTCGAGCATATCGGGATCAAGCCCTCTGGATTTGAGCAAAGCGATGCGGCGTTGCCACTGCCCGCGCTCGACTTGCAAGCGCGACAGCTCGGTCGAAAGCGCCGCGATCTGCTGATCGATATCCTGCTTGGCCTTGAGCCCGTGATTACCGGAAAACGCGTTCGCGCCGAAATAGCCGATGAGCAGGGCCGCCGTAGTGTAGAGGCCGAGCCCAGTCAGGATCGAGCGCAGACGTTTGCGGGTCACCATGGCGCAACCATGCGAGCGCCTGCTTAAGGCGACCTTAATGCCCGGCGCCCGGCGACCCCGGCAAGTGGTTGCGCAGTTCGCTAAGCACGAAATTTCCGACCCGCTTGCCCCGATTGCGCAAATAGCGCAGCAGCCCCGCGTCGACGAAATAGGTGAGAAGAATGCTGTCTCGCGTTTTTACCTCATCGCCAATCCGATCGGCTGAATGCCAGGTATCGGTGCCCACAGCGAAAGCGTAGCCGCTATTGGGAGCGAAGGTCATTTGTTTTTCCTTCGTCAGCGTCCCGTCCGCGAGCTTGCGATGGAAAATAGTGCCGACGTGCGTGGTGGAATGGTCGCGCGGCAGGTAAAGTTGCACGGTAATGCCCTTCCAGCGGGTGTCGGTGTGCGGCGTAATCAGATACCCGGGAATGTCACGCGTGAGCACTGGGATTGGAAACATGCCGACCTTGGCATAATCGGGGCCAAAGCGCCGCTCGAGCATGGGCGCCAAACGCCGAGCAAACGCATCGCGTACCGCGGGCGAGCAAAGCGCCCGCCCGACGAGAGTCCACACCGCGCGTTTTTCCTGCTCCAAGTGCCGGATATATTCGGAGAACAGATCGATCTTGACGCGGGTGTGCGTTCCGTCGGCAAGGTCATGACCCTTGCTACGGCCATGCATGGGCCGATAGTCCGTCGCCGCCGGCATTTGTTCGAGCATGGCGGCGTAAACGTCTGGCGGAAACACGCCATCGAGCACGAGATGATAGAACGGCGTCTCGTGGGCGGGAGCCGCATCCACCGCCGCGACGATAAAATCACGGAGCTGCGCTATCGCGAGGTCGCGGCTGCCTGCTCTCAATTCCAGCGACTGGTCCATTGCCGATCGTACGCTAGGCGCGCCCCTAACCCGGTCCCGCAAAACGATACCATGTACCGCCGATTGCCGGCGCGCGACAAGTGCCGCAGGGATAAAGCTAAGCGATTGCTTTGAATGCCGCTCTGCCAGCGTAGACGGCTTGGGCCCCGAGTTCCTCCTCGATGCGCAGCAGCTGATTGTATTTCGCGGTGCGGTCGGAACGGGCCAGCGAGCCGGTCTTGATCTGCCCGCAATTGCAAGCGACCGCGAGGTCCGCGATGGTCGCGTCCTCGGTCTCGCCGGAGCGATGCGACATCACGGCGGTATAGCCGGCTTTGTGTGCCATCTCGACGGCGGCAAGCGTCTCGGTCAGCGTGCCGATCTGATTGACTTTGATCAGAATCGAATTGCCGATGCCGTTTTTGATGCCCTCGGACAGCCGCGCGACATTGGTGACAAAGACGTCATCGCCAACAAGCTGGCAGCGAGCGCCGATTTTCTGCGTCAGCCGTTTCCAGCCGGCGAAATCGTCCTCGGCCATGCCATCTTCGATCGATACGATCGGATAGCGTTGCACCAGCGCGGCCAAATACTCGACCTGCTGCTCGATTGAGCGCGTCTTGCCTTCTCCCTCATAGCGATACGCGCCGTCTCTGAAAAACTCGCTCGCGGCAGGATCGAGCGCGATCATGACGTCTTGGCCGATCCGGTATCTCGCTTTCTCGATCGCTGCGACGACCTGATCGAGCGCGGCCTCAGCCGAAGGCAAATTCGGCGCGAAGCCGCCTTCGTCCCCGACATTGGTGTTATAGCCGGCAGCTTTGAGTGCAGCACGGAGCGTGTGAAAGATTTCCGACCCGGCCCGCAACGCTTCGGCGAACGACGTGGCCCCGAGAGGCACGATCATGAATTCCTGGAAGTCGATCGGATTGTCGGCATGCACGCCGCCGTTGATGATGTTCATCATCGGCACGGGCAAAAGCCGCGCGGCGGCGCCGCCGACATAGCGGTAGAGCGGCAGGTTGTTCGCTGCTGCCGCAGCCTTGGCGACGGCGAGCGAGACACCGAGTATAGCGTTAGCGCCGAGCCGTCCCTTGTTGGGCGTGCCATCGAGCGCAATCATAGTTTCGTCGATCTTGACCTGAGCTTCGGCATCCATGCCGCTGAGCGCGTCGAAAATTTCGCCGTTAACGGCCTCGACCGCATTGCGCACGCCTTTGCCGAGATAGCGTGCGCCGCCGTCGCGCAATTCGACCGCTTCATGTGTCCCGGTCGAGGCGCCCGACGGGACGCCGGCGCGGCCGCGCGAGCCGTCAGCCAAAACAACATCGACCTCAACGGTCGGATTGCCGCGGCTGTCGAGAATTTCGCGGCCGACGATATCAACAATGGCAGTCATGCGCGCTCCGGCTTCTCCCTCACGTTGCGACGCGGCTTCTACAGGATCGGCGAGCGTAACGCCATGTCCGTCTCAATAGCGGCTCGCGAGGGAAAACCGGACGCGTAGTTACTTCATGTACCCGACATAGTAGATGCCGATGACGCTGCCGGCCGCATCGTGCATCGGCTCATAGCCGGTGACGTAAGGTTTGCCCAGGATCGTTACCTCACCATAGAACGCTTCATTCTTGTTGATCGACTGGATGGCCTTGCCGTTAGGATCGAGGATCGTGCCAATGGCCCGCGATCCATCATCCTTCTTGACGTTGGTCGCGACCCGTACATAGTCCGCCGCGCTCTTGACGAAAATAGTAGCTGTGCCGCCGGCCTCTTTCACGACCTCGTCGACCAGATCGAAATTGTTATTCATCTTCGTTGCGCCAAAATAGATTGCCGGGACGGTCTTACCGGCCACCGTGTCAGTGCCCTCGGTCTTCGCCGGTCCAAGCTTTTCAGCTTTCGATTTCAACAGGGCCATCGACGCCTTCACTTTTTCCAGATCTTGCGCTTGAACGGCGCTCGGCATCATCAGGGATGCCGTGAAGATCGATCCGATCGTCAACGTGCCGACGATTATTTGCTTCATGCTCATTGGACTGTCCTCCCTTTGCAGCCTTGATTATGAAACAGTGCGTCGCGCAAGTCGGCAGCAAAATCGGCGCAACCCATCGTGCATAATAGGGTGCGCTGCGCTCCCGACCTAAACTGCGACATCGTTCACCACATATAGCGGAGCGTGCCTGAGCCCGCGTAAGTCTGCGAGCCGGCGGCAAATTCCCCGTCGAACTTGGCAAGCAAAGTAAGCCGCGGCGTAATGTAAAGCTCGGCGCCGGCCGACATCAGCGCCGAGTTCTGCGGCAGCGGCGCGCCGTTGACGACGAAGTTGGTGCCGGGGAGCGATTCAAATACTGCGCCGAGCGAAGAATTGCTGACGAAGTCGTGCGCCCAGGCCAGGCGCGCGCGCAGCAAAAGCGGCATGCCGCCGATGACTTCCGGATTGTCGAGCCGCGTGCCGAGTTCGGTGCGAACGTCAGTCGCATTCATCGCGGCGTAGGAAAGCCCAAAGCCGCCGCCGACCACATTGGTTTCGCTGTAGTTCGGCGTATGGAAGTCTTGCGCTTGTAATGCCGCGTAAGGCGATACGCCAAGCGCCGGCAACGCGGCGAAGCGATAACCGCCCTCTACCCGGGCGCCATAACTTTGCGCATCGAAGTTCGCCGTCAGCCCATCGCCGGCCGCCGAGCGGTTGGTGGTCATCCAATGATTGGCGAAAGCGAGCGCCGCGGCGAGGTAGGCCGGGCCGGAGCGGGTGATGCCGTAGAGACCGGTCTGGAACGCGTCGCTCCGCCCGGTACCGACCCCGCCCGCCAAGCCCCAAGCGGTGCCGCCGCCGCCCAGCGCAAAGCCGAAAATCGTATCCGGCGAATAATGATAATCGAGGCCGCCGGCAAAGCCGTAAGTCTGCGCCGAGACGTTGTTCGAACCGGCGGTCGCGTTGCCGCTGGTCCAACTACCGCCGCCATAGCTCGCGCCCCATGCGGTCCAGCGCTGCTGGAAGGTCGTCGTCGGCGGCGCCTTGAGCACACCGGCGTACGCAAGCGCGACATCGGGTGGCAAGGTCGCCTGCTCATCAGGAGCAAATCCCATTGCACGTCCGCTGACGCCACCGACGCCGCTCCCGAGCCGGCCGTCGACAAATGGATCGAGCATCAGGTTGAGGAACTCGTCCATCAATTGGAAGGCGACGATCTGGCTGTCGGCCGCCACTTCGCCGTTCAATTGCGTGAGTTCACCGGCACTCAAAGTGGCAAACGACGCCGGAAGGCCCCCGGTCGTGTCGAAATAGTTGACCAGTGCGGCAACGACGTTCTGCTGATTGGTGCTCAGCCCGGTGAATTGCGTGAAGCCCGGCTCGAGGTTCAGATAGACGTTGCTGGCGCTATAGCTGAGAGTGTCGACTAGGCCCGCCGGCAAGTTGTTATTCGTCAGCCCGGAGAAGGTCGCGCCTCCCAGCCCTCCCGCGGCTGTGAGGATCGTGTATTGCTTGGGTACGTAGCTGCCCGAGGCAAATTGCGCGCTGACCGTGGCGCCAGTCGGCGTTGCAGAGCCGCTGACTTTGGCAATCGCGGTAACTGACGGATTGAGCTCCACGACGTAGAGGGCGCCCGATGCAAACGCGAGATTGCCGGTAATCGTCATCGACGATCCCGGCGTGCCGCTGCCCGGCGCAAAGCTGCCCCCAGCGTTGATCTGCGTGTTGCCGACCTTGCCCGTCCCGGTCAAGGTCGCGCCGCCGGCGACAGTCGTCAGGCTCGAAGCAGCGATTGAACCGGTGACATCAAGCGTGCCGGAATTGACGTTGGTGGGCCCGGTGTAAGTGTTCAGCGCGGAGAGGACGAGCGTGCCGGCTCCGCTCATCTCCAGCGTACCCGGTGCGCCGCCATTACCGATCACGCCTGAGAGCGTTTGCGTCGTGCCCGAAGGTGGCGTAAAGGCCGGGTCACCAGTGAGCGTGACGGGATTGGCAATTGTAAAGTTGCCGGTGCTTAGGAACGAAAGCGTCGTTCCCGCTGCCATGGCCAATGTGCCGGTGCCAAGCGCGCTGTTGTTGCCAACGATCAGCGTGCCGCCATTCAAGCTGGTGCCGCCGGCATAGGTATTGGCGCCGGTCAACGTTTCCGTACCGGCCGTCTGTACCAGCGTTCCACCAATACCACTGATGACGCCGCTAAACGTTCCCGACGCATTCGAAAGCGTCAATGCGCCGGTGCCGAGCGTTGCCGAACCGGCCCCGGCGAGCGAGCCGATGGTTTCGTTGAAGTTGTTGAGGTTGAGAGTGGTGCCGGAAGCGATCGTAAACGCGCTCGCCGGTGCAAAAGCATTGGCAGCACCCGCTTGCAGGATGCCGCCGTTGACATTGGTGGCGCCGGTATAGTTCGACGTGCCAGAAAAAATGAGCGTACCACTGCCGATCTTGGTGAGTGCCCCGGTCGAGCCATTTCCGTTGCTGATCGCGCCTGACAACGTCAGCGTGTTCGCCTGGGTGTCGATCGTTCCGCCAGTTGTATTGATCGCAAACGCGTTGCCGAACGAAAGCCCCGCGCCGCCCGCCTGGAAAGTTCCGCCGTTAAGTGTGACCGCCCCGGTGCCGACCGAGTTTTTGTTGGTGACCTGCAGGACGCCGGACGAGATCGTGGTGCCACCGGAATAGGAATTGATACCGGAGAGCGCCAGCGTGCCCGCGCCGCTCATTTCCAGAACGCCTGGCGAGCTGCCATTGCTGATCGTGCCGGAAATGGTCTGCGTCGTACCGGCCGGCGGCGTGAAGAACGGATCGCCGGAAATCGTGATCGGATTGGCGACCGTGAAATTGGCGGTGCTCAAAAACGAAAGCGTCGTTCCCGGCGCCATCGACAACGCACCGGTGCCGAGCGCTGAATTGTTGCCGATCACCAGCGTCCCGCCCGTGATGGTCGTCCCGCCGGTATAGGTGTTGGCTCCGGTCAGCGTTTCCGTGCCGCCCGTCAGTGCGAGACTGCCGCCGGGACCAAAGAAGCCGTCCTGTATTGTCCCTGCGTAGGTCGCATTGGCGTTCGTTATTGTGAGTTGATTTACACCGAGAAAGACGATTGCACTGGCGGTCGTTCCCGAAAGGGACATGATCGACGTACTGACCGGCGTAACACCGTTGCCAATTCCCGAAATGTCGAAGGTGCCATTGTTGATGACACCGCTCGAACTCGCGATGCTGCCATTTGTACCTCCGTTGGCCACCAGATCGAGTTCGCTACTGGCGTTGATGGTGGTGAGACCGGTATAGGTATTGATCCCGCCAAACTGCTGCAAAGCGCCCGCGGCAATGGTCACTCCTCCACCCGCGCCACCGCCGATACCTCCATCTTGAATAACGCCCAGGAAACTACTCCCTGCCCCGTTGATTGTGAGCGTCTTGGAGCCAAGTGAAACAACGCCAACCCCGCTCGGATCAAAAAGTGCGGCGACGCTCGCTCCCGCATTGGTTTGCGAAATATCAAACCCAGCGATGCCTCCGCAGCCGCAGGGCGCGAAGCCGACATACAGGGAATTTGCGATTGAGCCATTACCCTTGAGCGCCAGCGTCGCCCCGGTATCGATTTGAGTGACGCTGGTGTAGGTGTTCACTCCCGACAGCGTCAGCGTGCCCGGGCCAGTCGCCTCCAGCCCACCGGTCCCGCTGATCGGGGCGGAAATCGTGGCGCTCAGGCCGCTGTCCACCAAGATCGGCGCGAGCCCGCTGGTCGTGAGCGTACCGCTTCCAGTCGCTGTCACGATGTAACCCGTCGTGGTGAACAGCAGCGCGGTAAACGCGACCGCTTCGGACGCGGTCACCGTTCCGGCTGAACCGCCGAAGAAGCCGATGCCACTACCCCAGGCAGAATTTGGCGTGCCGCTGGACGTGGTCCAATTAGTGGTGCTGTTGTCCCAAGTGCCGGTGCCGCCATGAACCGTGCCGTCGCCGGTCGTGGTGGCGCCGTCCCAATATTGCTGGCCGAACGCCGGCAATGTGTGACCGACCACCAGAAGCGGTGTCAAAATCAACCAGGCAAGCGACGTCACCTGCAACGGTGCCGCGCCGCCACGACCAGCCCTACGCACAAGCCCCCTGCCCTTCACGCCTGCGGTCGGGCCGTTAGCCGTCACCCCATGACCCGACACTTCCGTCGTGCGTCCGGCTCCCGGCCGCGCGACGGATGGTGAGAAACGTGGACCTTACGGCCGGCGTATCCCTACCGGCAATTGCCGCCGGCGATTTGCCCCTGGAAATCCGGTGATTTCAATGGGGTGTGGCCAAAACACCACGACCTCTGAGCTCGGGTAAGTTATCTCGGAATGAAGGGAAATCCGGGCGCCATCCGGGAGGTTTGCCCCGGATGTCGTTTCGTTCCATCCAAGCTCCGTGTTATGCGCACGCGGCGGCTGAACCGGCACACGTGATGAAAAAAAAACCGCTGCAACTGGGGCGCTTTGCGCCGATACCCGCTTCGCCTGACGAGGCGGTGCTTGACCGCGTGCGCAACCCGCAGCCGGGTGCGAATTACGTCGCGCGGTTCACCTTCCCCGAGTTCACCGTAATGTGCCCGGTAACGGGCCAGCCCGACTTTGCCACGCTGGTCATCGATTACGTGCCGCGGGCCTGGCTCGTAGAATTGAAATCGCTCAAGCTCTATCTCAACAGTTTCCGCAACCATGGTGCATTCCATGAGGAGTGCACTGTCAGCATCGGCAAAAAGCTTGTCGCCCTCTTGAAACCGAAATGGCTGCGTATCGGCGGCTATTTTCATCCGCGCGGCGGCATGCCTATCGACGTGTTCTGGCAGGTCGGAAAGCTTCCGTCCGGCACTTGGGTCCCGGAACAGGGCGTCAGCACCTACCGGGGACGCTGAGGCGGCTTGGCCCGCTCGATGGCCTTGAAAACGAAGGCAAACCGGCCCAGCTAGCCGTGATGAAGCGCCCTCCCCGCATCTCCTTCGTTTCGCTCGGCTGTCCAAAGGCCTTGGTCGATTCCGAGCGCATCATCACGCGGTTACGGGCAGAAGGTTATGAACTTTCGCGCGACCACGCCGATTCCGACCTCGCGATCGTCAATACTTGTGGCTTTCTCGATAGCGCGCAGACGGAATCGCTCGCAGCGATCGGCGCGGCACTTGCCGAGAACGGCAAAGTGGTCGTGACCGGCTGCATGGGCGCGGAGCCCGAGAAGATCACCGCCGTGCATCCGAACGTCCTCGCCGTGACCGGTCCGCAGCAGTACGAGAGCGTGCTGGAAGCGGTGCATCGGGCCGCGCCCCCGCAGCACAATGCCTACGCGGATCTTATTCCGCCCCAAGGCATCAAACTGACGCCGCGACACTACGCTTATCTAAAAATTTCAGAGGGTTGTAACAATCGCTGCACGTTCTGCATCATTCCGAAATTGCGCGGCGATCTAGTCTCGCGCCCCGCCGCTGACGTGCTTCGTGAAGCCGAGCGGCTGGTCGCGGCAGGCGTCAAGGAGTTGCTTGTCATCTCCCAGGATACGTCGGCATACGGCGTCGATTTGAAGTACGCGACGAGCCGCTGGAAGGGCAGCAATGTGCGGGCGAAGTTCCTCGATCTCTCCCGCGCGCTCGGCGAGCTCGGCGTGTGGGTGCGGCTGCATTACGTCTATCCCTATCCGCACGTCGACGAAGTGATCCCGCTCATGGCGTCCGGCAAAATACTGCCGTATCTCGACGTGCCGTTTCAGCACGCCAGTCCCGCCGTGCTTAAACGCATGCGCCGGCCGGCGGCGCAGGAAGAGACGCTGTCGCGGATCCAGAAGTGGCGCGGGGCCTGCCCTGATCTGACGATTCGCTCGACTTTTATTGTCGGCTTTCCCGGCGAAACCGACGCGGATTTTTCGCTGCTGCTCGACTGGCTCGGCGAGGCCGAGCTCGATCGCGTCGGCTGCTTCCGCTATGAGCCGGTTGCCGGCGCCGCGGCCAACGATCTCGCTGCGGCAGTACCCGAGGCGGTCAAAGCCGAGCGCTTCGACCGATTGATGCAGCGTCAGCAGGAGATTTCGCGCAAACGCCTTAAGCGCAGGGTTGGTGCGCGCGAGCGCGTCATCATCGATGAGGTCGTTCCCAGTAAGCCCGGATCAGGTCCGACGACTGCTAAGGGCCGCAGCAGGGGTGATGCACCGCAGATTGACGGCACCGTTTTCGTACAAAGCCGCAGGCCATTGCGAGTCGGCGAAATTGCGACCGTGAAGATCGACCGCACCGAGGCCTACGACCTCTATGGAACTGCAGTAGGCTATTGAGCTGGTTGTTCCTTCGCGCGTTGTGGCCAACGCCGCCGGATGACCTGTTTTTGCTGGTATTGCCAGACGTTCGGCGCTTTCATGCCGCGCGAGGCGCCGCACCGTGACCGCGATCTTCATCACCGCGACCGGAACCAACGTGGGAAAGACCCAGGTCGTCGCCTCGCTCATCCGTCACTTGCGGCAGTTCGGCCGAACGGTCGAGGCGATCAAGCCGATTGTCAGCGGATACGATTCCGCCCGCGCGGCAACGAGCGATCCCGGTGTGCTGATCGCCGCGCTTGGGCTGCCGTTCTCGCCGGAATCCATTGAGCGCATCTCGCCTTGGCGCTTTCAGGCCGCGGTATCGCCGGATTTGGCGGCCCGGTATGAGGGTCGCAGCATCGATGTCGATAGCGTCGTGGCTTTTTGTCAAAGCGCGATCGAGCGGCACCGCGACGTCCTGCTGATTGACGGCGTCGGCGGCATCATGGTGCCGCTCGACGACAGCCGTACCATCCTTGACGTGATGATGGCGCTGCGCCTGCCACTCATCCTGGTCGCCGGCTCCGATCGCGGAGCCGTCAGCCACACACTGACCGCGCTCGATTCGCTTTTCAGGCGCGGAATGAATGTACTGGCGACCATCGTCAACGAGACGCCGGACAGCACCGAACCCCTCGACGAGGTGGTGGCGTCGATCGGCCGCTTCACCGAACCAGTGATTGGACTTCCGCGTCCGCGGGGCTAGGCCGGCACGCCAGCACCTCCTGCGACCATATTTTCGGCACAGAACGAGGGCAGCGTGCCCAACGGGCCGTGCAGCGCACGCGGGAACCGGCCGTCCAAATCGATAACACAAAGCTTTTATTCGAGCCGACAAGGAATTTCTGCATATGCGGGATCGCTCTCTCGTGTTTCTCGGTGCGGCAGCCGGCGTAGCGTTGGCTCTTGTAGCAACCGACCCACAGATCGTCTTCAAAGGTGCGGACGCGAGGCCGGCGCCGGTTACAAAAAAATATCAGCTGCTCGAACTTTTCGTCGGTGCGTTTGAGCGCGTGCACACCCACTATGTCGAGAAGCCGGATGATACCAAGCTGATCTATTCGGCAATCAACGGTATGCTCTCCAGTCTCGAAAATTCGCACTACCTGGACGCTGATGCTCTTCGACCGCGCACGTGCGCCGGCGGTCCCGGCTGCGCGCCCGCGTACGTGGGCGTGGGGATTGAAATCACAATGGTCGACGGGCGCATTCAGGTGGTGTCGCCGCTCGACAACAGTCCGGCCGCCAAGGCCGGCGTAATGGCGCGCGACACCATCGCGGAAATCGATGAAGTGCCGATTGAAAACACCTCATTTTATGAGGTTGTCGACAAATTAGCCGGTCCGCAGGGCAAGGAAATTCGATTTAAAATCATTCGTCCGGGCC
This sequence comes from uncultured Alphaproteobacteria bacterium, assembly GCA_963831165.1. GTDB lineage: Bacteria > Pseudomonadota > Alphaproteobacteria > Rhizobiales > Xanthobacteraceae > BOG-931. The sequence goes on along the minus strand of CAWHPC010000017.1, from coordinate 1,324,663 downwards.
GCGACAAACCGATCGACATTGCATTCGCCCGGGAGAGCCTGACGATGCGATCGGTCCGGTCGCGGGACGAAGGCGGTGACATCGGCTACATCCGCATCAGCCAATTTAACGACGCAACGACTGGTCAGCTGAAAAAGGCGCTTGACGACATCGTAATCCAGATTGAGCCCGAGCGCTTGAAAGGTTTTGTTCTCGATCTGCGCAACAATCCCGGCGGACTGCTCGAGCAAGCTGTCTCGGTCGCCGACGCTTTTCTCGAGGCGGGCGAAATCGTATCGATCCGTGGCCGCAAAACCTCGGCGAACCAACACTTTCTCGCCACGCCGGGCGATCTCGCGAATGGCAAACCGATCGTCGTCCTGATCAACGCTGGTTCGGCTTCCGCAGCCGAGATCGTCGCCGGTGCACTGAAGGACAACCATCGCGCGACAGTCGTTGGCACCCGGTCGTTTGGCAAAGGATCGGTTTCCAGCGTCCTTCCCCTCGGTCCAGGACTTGGCGCGATTTCGCTGACGACCGGACACTACTTCACGCCGTCAGGGCGCTTAATCACGGGGAACGGCGTCCTGCCCGACATCGAAGCGCTGCAGAACGTTCCCGAGGAGTTAAAAGGCGACAGCAAGTCGGAGGACAAGGAACACGCTGCATTCCAATCGTACATTCCCCCGGATCCGAAGGCCGACAGCGCGCTCACGCTGGCCTATGACCTGTTGCGCGGAACGAAAACCGCGCACTAGCTGAAAAACCGGATCTGCACGATCGTTTCGGCCATGCCTTCAAGGTTAAACAAAGCGTGCAGCAGGATGGTCAACAGCAGAGAGCCGCTCCGCCACCGCATCCAGCCGAGAAAAAGTCCAATAACGAAAATCTGCAGGATGCCGGTCCAGTCGTACTGAACATGCAGCGCCGCCCATAACACCGAGATCACCACGATCGCGGGCCAAGCGGCGCGATCCGAACGGGCCCAGCCCCGGAACAAGAAACCCCGAAAGATAATCTCCTCGCTCGCCGGCGCGACAATCACGGCCGCGATCAAAAACGGCGCCAACCATCCCTCGGCGGCCGCGGTGCTGTAGGATTGGAGCTGAAACGGCGTCACCAGTGGTTGTCCGGTGACATAGAGCAGCGCGTCGCTGATCGCAATCAGCGCGACGATGCAGACGATCCCGACCCTCAGGTCGCGCGTCTGCGGTACCGTCAGCGCCAGGTACTCCGCTTGCGAAGCGCGCGCCAGCCGCACAGCCAGCACCAAAATAGCAATGGTAATCGGATTAGCGACCAGGATGAAAAGTGCAACCGCGATGCCGTCGAATGGCACATCAATGAGCGTGTTCAACTCGCCGACCCGCCACCACACCAGAACGGCAAGCGCAACGAATTGACCAACGAGAAAGGCCAGCAACGCCCAGCCGAATGTCGCCCAATACCCCCAAATCCTCATGGACTGGCGCCTGTCCTCACGGCAGGAGGATCAACGAGCCGGTGGTGGCGCGGCCTTCGAGATCGCGGTGCGCTTTGGCCGCGTCGCGGAGCGGATATTTCTGGTTGATCGGAATTTTCACCGCGCCGCTGCCGACGACCCTGAACAGTTCGGCCGTTATTGAGAGCAGGTCTTCGCGCTTGGCAGCATAAGTATTGAGCGTCGGGCGCGTCGCGAACAGCGAGCCCTTAAATTGCAGGAGATTGATGTCAAACGCGGCGATCGGTCCCGACGCACTGCCGAAGCTCACGAACATGCCAAGCGGACGTATGCAGTCGAGCGAGGCCGGGAAGGTGTCCTTGCCGATGCCATCGTAAACTACGTCGCACAGCTTGCCGCCGGTGATCTCCTTGACGCGAGCGACGAAATTCTCCTCGCGATAGAGGATGGTGTGATGGCAGCCGTTGGCGCAAGCGAGTTCGGCTTTCTCTTTCGATCCCACTGTGCCGATGACGTTGGCGCCGAGATGGTTCGCCCACTGACAGAGGATCAGGCCGACGCCGCCGGCCGCGGCGTGCATCAGCACATTCATCCCCTTCTCGACCTTGAAGGTACGGCGGACGAGATATTCAACCGTCATGCCCTTGAGCATCATCCCGGCGGCTTGCTCATAGCCGATGTTGGCGGGCAACTTCACTACGCGATCGGCCGGAACGTTGCGCTCCGCCGTGTAGCACCCCGGTCCCTGCACATAGGCAACGCGGTCGCCGCGTTTGAATTCCGAAACTCCGGAACCGACCTCGACGACCTCGCCGGCGGCTTCATTGCCAGCGACAAATGGCAAGCCCCCCGGGGCCGGATAGAGGCCTGATCGAAAGTAGGTGTCGACGAAGTTCACGCCAATGGCATGCTGCTTCACTCGGATTTGGCCCTGGGCGGGAGGCGGAACATCAATGTCTTCGTAGGTCAAAACCTCGGGACCACCGACTTTATGCACGCGTACCGCCGCAACCATTTTGCCTCTCCTATCGCGCTCTTTTGCGAGGGCGCGATCATAGGTAGTCACAAAGGCGGCGCAAGGGATCAATCGGCGCTGCGCAGAAGCCCGACGATCACGAAGTAGACCGCAATCGCTGCGAGAGCCACTGCGACCCAGGCGGGCGGTTCGAGGTTTTGTACCAATGCGACAACCGCGAGCAAGGCCCACAGCACCAACGCCGCGATATTGAGTGCACGCCATCGCGGCACGCGCACCGGATGGACAAAATAGATTGGAGCAAATGTCGTCGCCGCCAATACGACGATGACGACGGCGCTGAGCCACGGTGCGGGCTTGAGCACGAACAGATAGAACGCCACGACATTCCACAGCGCAGGAAAACCGCGGAAATAGCTGTCGCTGGTCTTCATCCGCCGATCGGCGAAATAGAGCGCACCGGTCACCGTAACGATCAGGCCGAGCACAAGCGCCATGGACGGCGGCAGCAGGCCGCTCGCGACCATCGCGTATGCCGGCACGAACACGTAGGTGGCGAAATCGACCACGAAATCGAGAACTTCGCCCGACCAACGCGGCAGCACCTCGGCAGCATGCAGTCGCCGCGCAAAAGTACCGTCAATACCGTCGATGATCAGCGCCACGCCGAGCCATACGAACATCTGCGTCCAGGCGGAGCCGACCGCCGCGATCAATCCGAGCAGCGCGCACGCAGCGCCGCAGGCGGTGAAGATGTGGACGAAAAAGGCAGCGGCCTCGCGAACCCTAGCACCGGCCTCTGATGGCTTTGGCTCCATACACCAATCATACGCAATCTCTCTACGATTGCTCATCATCAGGGTATAAAATCTCAACGCGTCTGTGAACATGCGAGGCCGCGGGGTTGAGTAGCGTCCGGAAAAACATCGCTGCTGAAGTGGTGGTCATCGGTGGCGGGCCGGCGGGCCTTGTCAGTGCCATCGCGCTGCGAACAGCGGGTGTGGATACGGTCGTTATCGCGCCAGCATCCGGAAGATGACCACCGAACGACGGCCCTGTTGGCGAGCTCGGTGACAGCGCTGGCGACATTGGGCTGTTGGGAGGCCTGCCGACCGCATGCCGCCCCTCTCGTCACTTTGCGTATCGTCGACGACACGCGGCGGCTCCTGCGCGCGCCGGAGGTTGCCTTTACCGCCGCGGAGATCGGCCTCGACGCCTTTGGCTTCAATATCGAGAACCGTCATCTCATCGCGGCGCTGTCGGCGCACGCAGCGGAACTGAAAGTGCCGCGTATCGAACAGACCGCACTGAGAATCACGACCGATCCGTCTGGCGTCACAATCGAGTTTGACGACGGCGCGGCCCGCGCGCGTCTCGCTATCGGCGCCGACGGGCAGCGCTCGCTCTGCCGGACGGCGGCCGGCGTCAGCACCAATCGCCACGCCTATCCTCAGACCGCACTCACGCTCAATCTCGCGCACACCCGGCCGCACCGCGACACTGCAACGGAATTCCACACCGAATGCGGTCCCTTCACACTCGTCCCCCTGCCCCGGCAGCGATCGAGCCTCGTTTGTGTGCTCGACCCCGCGCATGCTGCGACGCTTGCCTCAATGCCTGCTGCGGAGCTTTCGGCCGAGATCGAGCGTCGCGCACATTCGCTCCTGGGCAAAATCAGCGTCGAGCCGGGGCACGGTCTTTTTCCGCTCGCGGTCGAGACGGCACAATCATTCGCACGCTCACGCATTGCACTGGTCGGCGAGGCAGCGCACGTGGTGCCGCCGATCGGCGCCCAAGGGCTTAATCTCGGACTACGCGATGCGGCAACGCTCGCCGAACTCGTCGCCGACGCGCTGCGGCAAAATGTCGATGTCGGCTCTCCCAGCGTGCTCGCGCACTACGATGCGGCGCGGCGCGCCGACGTCACCAGCCACAGGATCGCGATTGACCTGCTCAACCGAAGTCTGCTGACGGACTTTCTCCCGGTGCACGGCATGCGCGGACTGTCGCTGTATCTGGTCGATCGGGTCGGGCCTTTGCGCCGAGCCCTGATGCGCGAGGGGGTCAATCCCACAGCCTCACAACCCCGCCTGATGCGCGGCGAGATGCTGTGAAGCATCGGCATTTTGTAGGCACGATTGCCACGAAAAACGGCTTGGCGTGGTCGTGCGGTTCATCCTACCGTTAGGCTCGGGGCTGGGGATTTTGCATGAAGCTGCCGCGGAACTTTTTTAAGGCGCTAGCGATCGGGGCGCCCGCGCCGCTGCGCGAACTTCCGCTCAAGCTTGAGCGCATGATTCACTTCGTGCCGCCGCACCTCGAGAAGATGCGGGCGAAAGTCCCGGAACTCATTCATCAGGTCGATGTGGTGCTCGGCAATCTCGAGGACGCCATTCCCGCCGATGCCAAGGAAGCTGCGCGCGCCGGTTTTATCGCCATGGCCAAGGCGTCCGATTTCGGCAGTACCGGATTGTGGACACGTGTCAACGCGCTTAATTCACCCTGGGTGCTGGACGACATTTGCGAGATCGTCGCCGCTATCGGCCAGAAACTCGACGTCATCATGCTGCCGAAAGTCGAAGGCGCGTGGGACATCCACTATCTCGATCAGCTGCTCTCCCAGCTTGAGGCCAAGCACGCGGTCAAGAAACCGATCCTCATTCATGCCATTCTGGAAACGGCCGAGGGCGTGGACAACGTTGCCGCGATCGCGACCGCCTCGCCGCGCATGCACGGCATCAGCCTCGGTCCGGCGGACCTAGCCGCGTCGCGCGCGATGAAAACAACCCGGGTCGGCGGCGGCCATCCCGACTACAAGGTGCTCGCCGACACCGTTCGTGGCGCCGCCGCCGATGCACCACGCGCCGCCTATCAGCAGGATCTCTGGCATTATACGACTGCGAAAATGGTTGACGCCTGCGCCGCCGCGGGCATCAAGCCGTTCTACGGTCCATTCGGAGATTTCGCCGATGCGGTCGCCTGCGAGGCACAGTTCCGCAACAGCTTCCTGATGGGGTGTGTCGGCGCCTGGACCCTGCACCCGAATCAGGTCGCGATCGCCAAGCGCGTGTTTTCGCCCGATCCGGCGGAGGTCGCTTTTGCTCAAAAGATCATTGCCGCGATGCCCGACGGCAGCGGCGCGGTGATGATCGACGGCAAAATGCAGGATGACGCCACCTGGAAACAAGCCAAAGTGCTGGTCGATCTTGCCCGCCTGGTGGCCGCCAAGGATCCGGAAATGGCAGCGCGTTACGGGATATGAAAAAAACCATGAATCGTGGCATGAACGATCATTCAGCGTTCCGTCAGTTGCCTGCCACAATTATGTCATTGCATTGTTGTGACGCGCACGCCGCGAAAGAGGCCTAGAGTTGCCCGCAGCCATGAACAAGATTCGCAATGCCAAATATCAGATCGGCCAGGTGGTGCGGCACCGTCTGTTTCCGTTCCGCGGCGTCGTCTTCGACATCGATCCTATCTTCAGCAATACTGAAGAATGGTACGAGTCGATCCCTGCGGAAATTCGCCCGCACAAAGATCAGCCGTTCTACCATCTGTTCGCCGAAAACGACGAAACCGAATACGTCGCCTACGTTTCCGAACAGAATTTGTTGCCCGACAATAGCGGCGAACCGGTCCGGCATCCGCAAGTCGCGGAGGTTTTCATCCGCGACGACAACGGTGGCTATCGCCCGCGTTCTGCGATGCGCCACTGAATCGCAAACGGCGATAGCGCGAAAACCTAAATCTGACTGAGCAGCTACGCTACGGCACCGTTACGGCGTCTTACCGCCAGACGGCGGCGCCGCGGAGGACGTGGGCGCGCCCTGCTGGCTCTCCAGCTTCTTGCGCGCTTCGTCGGCGCGCCGTTGCAGCTCTTCCTGCAACTTCTTCTGTTGCTCCTCGAACACCTTGGGATCGGTCGGCGGCCCGTCATAGGCCTTGGCAAAATCGGCGAGCGGCATCACTACGCTAATCGGTTGCCCGGTCGCGTTGATCGCCTGAAGAACTAGCCCCTGACCTTTTTTCAGCTTGCCGATCATGTCCGCATTGACCTCGTAATCGGCCATGCAGCCATTGGTGAAACAAATAACGTATGGCGCGGTCATTGGCTGGTTTTGATCGATAATGGTGCGCGTGCCGTGGATGAGCTGCATGCCAAGCGGCAACGTGATGCGCATAAGTTTCTTTTCCTGCCCCTCCGGCTCGATAATGACCGCCGCCGCCACAGGCTGCCCTGATTCAACCCGCGCATCCTTACCGGTGAAACAAACTTCCTTCGCATTAGGATCCGGCGTCTGCCCAGGCTGACCCTTGAGACAGAACTTCGTCCAGGGCGAGAATACCAACTGCACCTGCTGGCCGGCCGGCATCTGGCCGGCGGGCGCTTGCGCCGGCTGCGGTTGGGCGGCTGCCGGAGGGGTCGCCGGCTGTGCCGCCGGTTTCTTGGCCGGCTTCGGCTTTGCGGCCGGTGCTGGTGCAGCCGGTGCCGGCGGCTGTTGCGCGTATGCCGGGGACCCAATCGCAAATGTGAGTGCAACCACGAGCGTTGCGCCGCGTGCAAAATTCCACGAGCGCGTGTTGGAAGTGGCGGCGAGCACCAAGCCCGCCGGCCTCGCTGCGGCCCGCGCGGTCAGATAGGTCATGAGATGCAGTCCCTTGTTATTGCTGCCACGCAAACTAAGCGGGCGCCCCCTAGTCAACGGTCATTCGGCGCAGATTGCGGCAACAGCGTGACACCGCGACCCAGCGACAAGGCGCTCAAATAGCCCGCTTTTATCGAAAGATAAAGCGCACCGGCGTTCGACGGCACAAAGCGGGCGTCGAGTTGGCGCCGGCCGGGAGCTTAGCCGCTTGATACCGCTGTGTTACATCCTTGGCGATCGAATCGTGTCGACCTTAGTTTGCACTGATGCATTTTATGCTTAACGCCTGTTCTGTATCCGCCATCATGCGGGCCGTTTTTTGCGCTGCTTGCACGATCTTCGCTTGCGCAACCACCGGAGCCGCCGAAGCAGCTCACGCCATCGCCATGCACGGCACGCCGGCGATGGCTGACGATTTTACCGAGTTGCCTTATGCCAATCCCGACGCTCCGCAAGGCGGCAGGCTGGTACAGGGCGTGCTTGGCACGTTCGACAGCCTCAATCCGCTGATCGTCAAAGGTCTCGCGGTGCAGAACCTCCGTGGCTACGTGATCGAAAGCCTTATGGCGCGCGGTTACGACGAGCCGTTCACGCTTTATGGGCTGTTGGCGCGCACAGTCGAAACCGACGAAGCGCGCAGCTACGTCACCTTTAGGCTCGATCCCGCCGCGCATTTCTCCGATGGCGCCGCGGTCACGGCAGCGGACGTAGTTTTTTCTTGGAAGCTCCTGCGCGATCACGGCCGTCCGAATTACCGCACCTACTACTCCAAAGTGGTCAAGGCCGAGGTGCTCGATGCCCGCACCGTGCGTTTCGATCTCAGTGGCAGCAACGATCGCGAGCTGCCGCTGATCCTCGGGCTGATGCCGGTGCTGCCGGAGCACGCAATCGACGTGGCCACCTTTGAAGACACGACATTGGCAAAACCAATCGGCAGCGGCCCCTACATTGTCAGCAATATCGATCCGGGTAAGAGCGTGACGTTCGCGCACGATCCAAATTATTGGGGCCGGGCGCTTCCGATCAATCGGGGTATGTGGAATTTCGCCGAGCTACGTTTTGACTATTACCGGGATGCTAACACGTATTTCGAGGCATTCAAAACCGGTCTTTACGAGGTGCGCGCCGAGCGCGATCCGAGCCGCTGGCAGACCGGCTATGACTTCCCGGCGGTCCGCGACGGCCGCATTCTCAAAGAGTCGTTTCCCTCCGGCTTACCCAAGATCGCCTCGGACTTCGTCTTCAATACGCGGCGGGCGATCTTTTCCGATATCCGCGTGCGCGAGGCGCTTTCGCTCCTGTTCGACGCCGAATGGGTCAATCGCAATTTCTTCTTCGACCTGTATCGGCGGAGCGCGAGCTTCTTCGACGATTCGGAATTGTCGGCTTATCACCGCCCGGCGGACGAGCGTGAGCGGGCGCTGTTGAAACCTTATGCCGACTCCGTGCGCGCCGACGTGCTCGACGGCACCTGGTCGCCGCCCGTAACTGACGGTTCGGGCCGCGACCGCGCCAGCCTGCGGCAGGCACTCGCGCTGCTCGACGCGGCAGGCTATTCGCTGAAAGGAACGACGTTGCGCGAACGCGCCAGCGGCAAGCCGTTCCACTTTGAGATCATGGTGACCAGCCGTGACGAAGAGCGGCTGGCATTGACCTTCTCCAGCAACCTCGCGCGCGCCGGCATCGAGGCGCAAGTCCGACTGGTCGATGCGGTGCAGTACGATCAACGCCGCATATCGTTCGATTTCGACATGATCGAGTATCGGTGGGAGCAGTCACTCTCACCGGGCAATGAGCAAAGTTTTTACTGGGGATCAGCCGCAGCCGGCGAACAGGGTTCGCGGAACTATATGGGCGTGCGCAGCGCCGGCATCGACGCCATGATCGCCGCGCTGCTTGGCGCCCGCGAGCACGCCGACTTCGTCACCGCCGTGCGCGCGCTTGATCGGTTGCTGATCTCCGGCTTCTACGTTGTGCCGCTGTTTTATCTGCCTGAACAATGGGTGGCCCGCTGGACTTCGATCGCACATCCGTCACGTACCTCGCTCTCCGGCTACCTGCCGGAAACGTGGTGGCGTCAACCGAAACGAGCGCTACGATGATCATCGGCGATGCCCCGCGCGAACGGGCTCAGCCGTCGGCTGACTCGCGCCGCATCACCCTCGACGAGTTACTCCGCCGCATTGCCATGCGGCGTCCTAATGCTCTCGCCCTCGTCGACCCTGAAAATCGCGAGAGCTTTACCAACGGCAAACCCCGGCGCATCACTTATGCGGAAGCTGACCGCATCGTTGAGGCAATTGCCCAGCGGCTACGAAACATGGGGCTGCCGACCGATGCCGTCGTCGGCGTTCAGCTACCCAATGTCGTCGAGAACTTTCTGGTCACACTCGCCGTGTTGCGGGCCGAAATGATCGCAGCGCCGCTGCCGCTCCTTTGGCGCCGCGCCGAAGCTGCGGAGGCGCTGGGACGCGTCGGCGCGAAGGCGCTGATTACCTGCGGCCATGTCGGCGCGTTTAATCACGCTGATTTTGCTCTGCATCTCGCGGCCGAAGTGTTTTCCATCCGCTACGTCTGCGCCTTTGGGCCAAATCTGCCCGACGGGGTGGTCTCATTTGGTGATTTGATGGACGCGGATATATCCAATCCCGTTTCACCGATCAGGTCGGAGCGGACGAGCAATGCTTCTTCGCATCTCGCCGCGATCACTTTCGATACCGGCGAAGACGGCATTGTGCCGGTTGCGCGCAATCATGCTGAACTGCTCGCCGGCGGCCTCGCCGTGCTGCTCGAGAGCCATCTGCCCCGGGAAGCGAATATCCTTTCGGCGCTCCCGCCGGCGTCGTTTGCCGGCATCAGCATGAGTTTTTTGCCCTGGCTCCTGAGCGGCGGCACTCTAGTTCTGCATCATCCGTTCGAACCGGATATTTTTTCGTGTCAGCTTCGAGACGATCGCTGCGGCGCGGTCATCCTGCCGGCTCCCGTTGCCTTTCGATTGACAGAGACTGGTGTGTTCGCCAGCGAAGAGCCAGTCACGGTAATTGCCGCATGGCGTTCGCCGGAGTGGCTCGCGTCGAGCCCGACTTGGCGCGACGCAAATGGCGCGCTCACCGACATCGTCATCTTCGGCGAAACCGCGATCGTTCCCGCACGCCGCGGCCCCGATGGCAAGCCGAGCGCGATTGCGTTCGGTCGGCTGACTGTTCCGCGAGGTGGCGCAGATAGCGTCGCGGTCGCTGACATTGCGCCGACCGACAGCGGCACCGTCGCGTTCCGTGGACCGATGGTGCCAAGTCACTCCTTTCCGCCCGGGATCGAGCGCTCCAGCATGCCCCACTACCAGATCGGGCGGGATGGGCTGGTCGATACCGGCTATTGCTGCCGCGTCGATCCCACAACGCAGGCAATGATCCTTATCGACCGGCCTTCCGGCATCGCCAGCATCGGCGGCTATCGCTTCCCGCTCCGCCACCTTCAGGAGGCCGCCGCCGGTATTGAGGACGGCGCAACGCTGGTGGCGCTTCCAGATCCGCTTGTCGGACAGCGGCTGATCGGCGACGCCGCCAACCGCGGCGTGATCCAGGAGGCGCTGAGCGCATCGGGTTTTAACCCGCTCGTCGTTGCAGCTTTTCACGATCGCAGTGAACGCGATCTCGTCGAAGCTTAACGCGAACTCGGCGATCGCGTGCTGCGGCTGCACGACATCATTGTGGCAACTTCACCAAATCTTTGATGTTGCCGGTAATTGGCGTCGGCTTAGGCGCGCCGCCGGCCTGAAGCCGCAGACGGACGGAAATGCCGTGTCTCGGGCGCAAAGTCGGCTGAACTCTGTAATCGATGCGGGCAGCAGGCAATAGATCCATGCTGTAGCGCGTAACAATCGCAGCTAGTGCAATTTTCACGGCAGTTGAACCAAACAAATAGCCGGGGCAGCTATTGGGTCCGCCGCTGAATACCGGAAACTCGAATACCGTCGGAGCGATGTCGAACCACCGCTCCGGCCGAAAGACATCCGCCTCAGGATAGAGCTCAGGCATCCGATTGGTGAGAAACGTGTTGAGCATAACGCGTGTTCCCGCTGGCACCTGGTGTCCTGCAATCGCGGTATCGCTTTGAGCGACGCGGATCTGCAACGGGACCGGGGGAAGAACGCGCATCGACTCCTTGACCACTGCGTCGAGGTAGGGAAGCTCGCTCGCCTCGTCCAACGATGGCGCTCCGCGGCCGAGCCTGTCGCGCAACTCTTGGAACAGAACGGCGGCGGCGCGTGGATGCTGCTGCAAGAGGAGTAGCGTCCAGATCAGAACGCTGTGACTTGCTTCAGACACCGCGGCGAGGAGAGAAGCAAGCTGTCCCACGATGACCGCGTCGTCAGTCGGCTTTCCATCGGGGTCGCTGCTGTTCACAATGATCGAGGCGAGGTCGCCTTCATCAACCTGGCCGCGCTTGGCCGCGACCCATTCCAGCATCAACCGTTCGAGAATTGCTGCATCGCGCATAACGCGGCCGTAGGCCGTGCCCGGAAGATTGATTGGAAAAGCGATCGCGCTCCAGTCCCATTTGCGCTCCATCAAACGACTGACCCGATCGGCAATCGCTCCACTTTGTTCGCTGCTGCCGCCGAACAGGAGTTCAAGCGCACTGTCACGCATCATCCGCCGGGCGTATTCCGAAAGATCAATCGGTTCTTCAATCGGCCAGGCGGCGGTTTCCGCTGCCGCGCGGTCAGCTATCCGTTCCGAAATCGCGCGGACGCTGGTCTTGTGCAAAGGGTGCAGCAAGAGCTTGCGGTAGTGGGCGTGGCGGTGGCCGGTCAGGCGCGTCAGGCCCGCACTCATCCGCCTCGCGGCGGAGCCTTTGGGGCCACCAGGGAGCAGACTGGCTCCGCGCCATTTGTCCGGGTCTGACAACAGCTCCCGATGGAACGCGGCTCCGGCGGTCAACACCAACGGAACGCCGAGCATAACGGTGCGCGCTGATCTTATCAGCGGCAGTCCTTCGGCGAGAATGACGAACGGCCCGGCCGCATCAAAGATGCGGCGCGTGGTAACCAATGGATCGCCCGCGAAACGCCGTCCCCAGCGCAAGGCCGCCGTCCCGGTCCAACGGACGGGCGTCATTGTCGCATCGTCCATCCGATCAACCGGTCCCATGACCGGCAGGCGCAGGTGCTGTCACCGGTTCCGAACGCCGGGCTGCAAAGCAATGAGTGAAGACCGCAGCGGATTGCTCGTTCAGTTTCCAGTGCTCCCGGTTTGGCCATAACGCGCCAAGCTCCTCTCCGATAAAACCGGCGCGCGCACTGACGACGGCATCATGAATGGTGTCGCGGCTGCATCCGACCATCCACAAGAGCCGGCTGGCGCGGACCACAAACTTGGAACGCCGCGGTTCGCAGGCCACCACAAGCCAAGCAGACTTGGCCGCTTCACTGAGCAGGCGAACCAATTGCTCGTCGTTAAAGTGGTGCAGGAACAGATTGCTGGTGATGACGTCGGCCCGAAGGGCGCGGGCATCGGTCAGAAAATCGAAAACGTCCGCACACACCGTCTCTACCGACCAGTTCAAGGCGGTAAAGCCGGCCCTGGTCGTTTCGTTCACGATGTTCTGTTGGTCCAAAAGAATGACCCTGACGCCGGGCCAATACTTCGCCAGCTGCCGGGCCAGCAGCAACGCGAAGCGCCCGTCACCTGAGCCGAGGTCTACGATCGTCTGCGGCTTTCGGCCGGCAGCGTGTTTCTTCAAGGCGGAAGCCATGCACTGAGCGTTGCGCATGAACGCATTGACGAGCCTGAGATCGCGTCGCACACGAATGGCGCGCGGATCATCAGCTGCCATCTGGTCGAGCAACTCGGGCTCCAGCCGGCGCGGAAAACTCATAGGCAGACGGCGACTTCGGTATCGCGGCGCTCGCGTTCGCGGTCTGCTCTTGCGTCCTGCATGAACGCACCCATCAGCTGACGGTGCCGTTTCGGCCACTCGGCAATTGGTGCAGGGCCCGCGACCAGCAACATGTAATCGTACGGCGCCGGCTGATCCCCGGCCATGATGTATTGATAATGGACGCGAAGATAACTCCATCTGAAGCGGCCATAGTTCTCGGGCGCAATCATTTCTCTGAAACGAATCCGCCAAAGCTGCGGATTGCGGCGCTGTGTTCCGGCCGCAAGTCCGATCCCGGCCACCAGATCGAAGTTCGTGAAGCACATAACGTCTTTGCGTGACTGGCAATCGATCCAGGTCAGCGCTGGCGCGACCGCAAGCCGCCTGACCATGTTCCGCATCTCTTGCGCCGCGGGATGCAGAGCGACTGCCGGCAGCACCGAGCCTAATGTCACCAGCGCCAGCTTCGGTCCCCTGCGGCCAAGGTCGGGATCGAGCTCAAGGGCGCGAGCCATCATCGCGGACGCAACCACGCAACCCGAACTATGACCGACCACGACTAACTCGTCTGCATCGTTCGCGCGGGCCGCGCCGACGATGCGCAAAGCGCCGACCTCGATGGCGCGGTCGAGCCAGGTCGACCGGCCGCGGCAAAAGCGACGCAGCACCAGCCAGCAACTGCCGATCTGAGTAACGCCCAAGCGCTCGGCAACTGGCCGCAAGGCAGGGACACAAACAAATAACGCGACGAGCGCCGCGATCATGCCCGCGATCACGGAACCAAGGTGCGGGGCAACCACACCGCCGAGCACGGACGCAATCGCCGCTGAGAGTCCCAGCCAGGCAACCAGCAACAGCTGAAAATACAGAAGATGCAGACCGAAGCGCCACGAAGCGCGTAAAATTCGAAATTGCGCGCCGCCGAGCAAATCGCCGACGAACCATTTTATACCGCCGAGCAAAAACCACGCGGTTGGCGCCGCCATATCGCTTTTTATAAAGCTTTCAAGCCGCAGAAAATCGTATTGAGTCGCGGTCTGCCAGCTGGCGCCGCGCAAATCCACATCCCAATGGGCAAACTCCACGGAATCGATTTCGAGCGGGCGCAGGGTGGCGGCGACAGGCCACAGCCGCTGAAATCGTTCGCACGTCCCGCGAAACAGATTGAAATAGCCTTCCGGTCCGATCGGATCATAACCCGCTACATAGACGACCCGCCGGCGTCGAATTGGCCCGATGCTGCTTTCACGGAGCCGTCCCGCCATGTCCACCCTATTCATCGCGCGAAACCGCAACGTTTGCCAACAGTCCATCAACAAAAACAGCGTCTTCGCGGGCATTACTTATTCCCGGCCCGTTCAACGAGTCCAAATGACTTCTGAGTTAGAATCTTCAATCAAGCGTGATTTGACCGGTGCCGGCCCGAACAACGTCTCGGCGCCCGATCCACGCGGCGGCGTTGACGCGCCATTAACTGCGCTTTGGCATGGTTGCGGCTGCGCTTCGAAAAAAGTCCGCACCCAGCCATGGCGTTGCAAGGTCCGTTCGTCGTTGTTGCCGACAGCCCGGCGCCGGATGTCGTCGAAGCCTTGCGCGCGGCGGGCGCCTTCCCGATCATCGAAACCAGCTGGCCGGACGCTGTTGCCGCCATCGCTTCGGTCGAACCGGAAGCGGTGGTTCTGGCCGAACCGTGCGCCGACCGCGAACGCGCCGATGAATATGCCCACGCGCTGACTAAGCGGCTCAACACTGCCGGCGGCCCGTTTACGCCGGTCATCGCCCGCATGCACGAGGACGGCCCCGCGCCGGTGCCGCATGCGCTGGCGATTTCCGCCAGCGTGCCGGCGGCGCGGATCGCTCGCCGGCTCGGTGCGGCGGCGCGGATTCGCGCGCTGCACGTTACGGTTTTGCGCCGCATGGAGACGCTTTCGTCCCACGGCGAACCGCGGCCGGAAATGCCAACCAACGACGCGCTCGACGAAGCGACGGTTCTGGTTGCCGGCCGCGGCCGCAACTATCCGGAGCTTGCGGTTGCGGTCGGCGAACGGGTCGGCCTCGTCGGCGCGCTCAGCGTCGAGAGCGCAGCGCGCGCGCTCAACGCCCGCGACATCGACGGCATGATCATCGGCGACGGCTTCGGCCCGCGCATCATCGAAGCGCTCTTGACCGTGCTTGCCGAGGACGCGCGCTTTCGCGACCTGCCGGTCGCGGTGCTCGGCGGTCATCCCGGTGTGATCGAGCAATTCTTTCCGCAGCTCGCCAATCTCGATCGCCTCACCGGCGGACCGGCGCGCCTAGTCGAGCGCTTTCTTCCGTTCGTCCGCCTGCATGCCTTCGGCGAGCGGCAAAGGCGCATGCTCAAATCGCTCGACGCCAAAGGCATGATCGACCCCAACACCGGGCTTCTGGCCCACGACGCGTTCTGGCGTGACCTCAACCGCGCCGTCGGCGACGCCGAAAAACGCGGCATCGGACTTTCGATCGCGCGCTTTTCGTTCGCGCGCAGCGACCGCCGCATCAGCCTCGACGCCGCGCGGCTGGTGAGCCGGCTGATGCGCCAGGTCGATTTCGCCTGCCGCGAAGCCGACGATTCGATCTTCGCGGTTTTCACCGAGACCGACCTGCGCGCCGCGCACGTCATCGCCCGGCGGATCGCGAGCGTGCTCAAGCACACCATGCTGGCGCCGGACCGCAAGCGCCCCGGCGTCGACACGGCGGTGACGCTGGCGACGCTGAAACCGACCGACAGCGTCGACACGTTGATCGCCCGCGTGGTGGACGAGGTTGCCGCCGGCTGAGGCTTACACCATCTACGACCGAGGCATCTTGGCAAGCTTTGCTTCCCGCTGGGCCGGGCGATGGGCTAGGCTTGGCCCGGCGCCACAGCAGCAACCACCGATCGGGTAGTCACGCCATGAACGCCTCATCCAATCCGAACCCCGCCGTCCGCGTCGACGTGATTTCCGACGTGGTCTGTCCGTGGTGCTACATCGGCAAGCATCGGCTCGAACTGGCGATCGCGCTCGTCCCCGACATCAATGTCGATATCAACTGGCGGCCGTACTTTCTCAATCCGTGGATCCCGCGCGAAGGCGTCGATCGGCAGACCTATCTGGAAGCCAAGTTCGGCTCCGCCGAGCGTTACGGCGCGATTGCCGAGCGGGTCGCGTCGGCCGCCGCGCTCGAAGGACTGGTGTATGTACCGGACAAGGTCAGCCGCCAGCCCAACACGCTCGATTGCCATCGCCTCATTCTGTGGTCGCGCAGCGCCACCGATCCCGGCCGGATGAAGCAGCGGCTGATGGAGCTTTACTTCGCCGAAGGCGCCGATCTGACCGACCCGAAGACCCTGATCCAGGCGGCGGTCGACTGCGGCATGGACGGCGATCTGGTGCGGCGGCTCTTGGCCAGCGACGCCGACGTCGACCGCATCGAAGGCGAAGCCAACAGCGCCAAGGAGGCCGGCATCGACGGCGTGCCGTGCTTTGTCTTCGGCGGCGGCATCATTGTCACCGGCGCGCAATCGCCGGAATATCTCGCCAACGCCATCGAGCGCAGCGCCGGCGGCCACGCCCGGATGCGGGCATAGTTTCGCATCAGCGAGCCAACGGGTCCGGCCCGAAGTGGCCGGAATGTGGCGCGGTTCCATGCAAAACCTGCCGTGCGAGCCGATCGCCGGCGAGGAACCAAGCGGATGGCCGCGCGGTTGAAAGGGATCACGCCGTCCGGGCGCGTCGGTTCCGCTTAACAGGAGCCGCCGCGTCGCCGGGATGCGAAGCCGCAATCGAACCTTTCACGAGGCCAGAACTTCCACGAGGTCAGGAGAACCATGATGTTCAGCGAGATCACCAGGACGAAAACGCCCTCGACCAAGCAGAGCACCTTCCCCGTCAGATGGCTAAAGTCTCGTGTGCAAATATCTGTCCTAGCACTTGCCTGCGTTACCTCTGCCGCCCCGGCTTTCGCCGCCAGCGCCTATGACGGCAACTGGAGCGTCGTGATCGCGACAACGGGCGGGGCCTGCGACCCTTCGTTTCGCTATCCCGTAGCCATCACCAACGGAATGGTTGGTAACGCCGGCGACAGCGCCGCGACAGTGCAAGGACGGGTCACCCCGAGAGGCGCCGTCAGGGTGAGCGTGCAGTCCGGCAACCAATGGGCCAACGGCTCGGGCCGTCTCGGTATGAACCGCGGCAGCGGCGTCTGGCGAGGTCAGGGATCGGCCGGCGCCTGCCAGGGCACCTGGGTGGCGATGCGGCGATCGGGCGCTTACGCCGAGCAGCCGGGCGCGCCGATTTACAACTACGCTCCCGGAGGCTATCAGCCGCGCCGATAAAAGGTTGCGGTCCGTTGCTGTCTTAGCTGCGGCACGTTAGTGCCGCAGCATATTTGCAGAAGCAGCAGCCAATGCCTATCTGCGCTGGCCATTGTTTGGTCCGCGCAAAATGAAACACCAGCAGCTCGCACTCTTTGCTTCGCCTCAACCGATGCCGGCCGGCTTTTGCTACGCGGCGGACGTCATCGGTACGGCCGAAGAGGCGCGCCTGGTCGCTGCGTTCGCCGATCTGCCGTTCAAGGAATTCGAGTTTCACGGCTTCCTCGGCCAGCGCCGTGTCGTGTCGTTCGGCTTTCGCTACGACTTCAACGGCGGCGGCTTGAAACAAGCCGAGCCGATGCCGCCATTCCTTCTGCCGCTGCGCGATTGCGCCGCGGCGTTTGCAGAACTGCCGACCGAGTGCCCGCAGCACGCGCTGATCACCGAATACCGGCCCGGCACATCAATTGGCTGGCATCGCGACCGGCCGAACTACAACGATGTGATCGGCGTTTCGCTGTTATCGCCCTGCACATTCCGAATGCGCCACCGGCACGGCAACGGCTGGGAGCGCGCCTCGATGCGGCTGGACCGCCGCTCAATCTATCTGCTGCGCGGCCCCTCACGCGAGGAATGGGAGCACAGTATCCCGGCGGTGGAGGAACTGCGCTACTCCATCACGTTCCGCGCGCTGCGCGATAGTGCGCGCCCTGGAATGACGTCGGACAAACTCAATCCAGCAAGGTAATAAACAGATCGCCGAAGCTGGTCTGGCTGTCGGCCCTGCTCCACACGCCGAAGCGGCCCGGCGCGGCGATGAGGCTGTCGTACGTTTCCAACACGACCTTGCCGTCGAGCGAAATGCTGAAGCGCTGATCGACCGCCGTGAGCTTGAGCGTCTGCGCTTTATCGGCAACGAGCGCCGCGGGGCGGTCCGCGATCTCGCAGCGTTCGCCGTTGATGACGCAGACAAGCCGTACGCGGCCGGCAATCGCATCGGCCTCGATCAGATAAAAATCCTGCGGATCGACAAACCGCACCAGCAAGCCGGCGGTGCGCGCGATGCCGCCGTTATGCAGCACGAATGAAAGTTCGACTTCGGCGTTTCTAGCGACCGGACGATCGGCAATGCAGAGCGGAAAGCGATTGGGCTCGGCCTGCCGGCTTACCTCCACCAGCGCCTTGCCGTCGAGCAACAGCCGCTCAATGCGGACCTGCCACACCGAGGGTCCGCCGAGCCCGCTGATCGCCGGCGTGCAGCCGTCCGGGTCCGAACCCTCATCGACCAGCGGCGACGCCAGAACTTGGCGCAAGACCTTGTGCGGCGGCTCCGCCGTAGCCGGAAACGCAACACTGCCGGCAATGAAAGCCGCGAGCAAAGTTTTCATCGTGGCGCGCACGTCACGAATATAGCTTGTAGGATGGGTAGAGCGCAGCGAAACCCATCGTTTCAACACCAGACCAAACCTCGGAGGCGATGGGTTTCACTTCGTTCTACCCATCCTACGGAATGCGTCCCGGCGGCGCCGATCTAGGGTGCAGAAAACGCTTGGAAAGCATGGCAATATGCCGACCCTAAGACTTTGCGCCGACGCCCGCTGTCTGACCTTCGCGATCAAAGCATGATTGTGCGCCGCAGCTTTTTAGTATGCCACGGTAAACAGGCCAAAATGACATGACCGATGATGACGATGATGATCCTTTCGGACCATTTTTTCCCGAGGTCTTTCTTTTTAGGACACCTTTATATGACCCTCTTGCACTATCAGAACCGAACTTGAAAACACTTTTGGTGAACGACCTAAGAGTGGATGGATTTTGTCCGCGGTGCAGCGAAAAGCGAACATTCAGTCGAAGCAAGGGCGCCATGTCGCAATCGGAATACAACAATGTGGCCTGCACCCGGTTCCGCAGACACCGAGTTAGGTGTTTTGATGGAACCGGAGGTAAGTCATGGAGAGGCGGAAGTTTACACGCGAGTTCAAGCTTGAGGCGGTGCGGCTGATCAAAGAGCAGGGCGTCTCGTATGCCCAGGCCTCGGTCGATTTGAGTGTGCATCAGTCTCAGTTGCGCAGTTGGGTGAAAGCGCTCGCGGGTGATCCGCAGCATGCGTTTCCCGGCCAAGGTCAGATGAAGCCGGAGCAGCTGGAGATCGCGCAGCTTAAGCGCGAGGTGATCAGGCTGAAGGCCGAACGAGACATCCTAAAAAAAGCCGCGGCCTACTTCGCGAAGGAATCGACGTGAAGTTCGGTTTTATTGCGAAGCACCGGGGGATCTGGCCGGCGGAATGGTTGTGCGGGGCGCTCGGTGTCTCGCGGGGTGGGTTCTATGCCTGGCTGACACGACCGCGCAGTCAGCGCAGCCGGGGCGATGAAGAGTTGAGCGCGAAGGTTCGCGCCAGCTTCCTTGCCAGCGACCGAACCTACGGCGCCAGGCGGGTCTGGCACGACATGCTGGCGGAAGGGATATCGTGTGGATTGCATCGGATCGAGCGATTGATGCGGCTACAGGCTCTCAGAGCGCGTCCGCGACGGCGCCGCCTGCCGCCCGATCTGGGTGAGCGGCAGATCGCTGCCGTCGCTGCCAACGTACTCGACCGCAGCTTCGAAGCGCCCGCTCCCAACCGCAAATGGATTGCCGACTTCACGTATGTGTGGACGGCAGAAGGCTGGCTCTATGTGGCTGCCGTCGTCGATCTGTTCTCTCGCCGGGTCGTTGGCTGGTCGATGAGCACAGCGATGACGGCGCAGTTCGTCACCGACGCGCTGGTGATGGCAATCTGGCGACGAGGCAAGCCCGATACGCTGTTGCATCACTCCGATCGTGGCAGCCAGTACAGCAGCGAGCAGTTCCAGAAGCTGATGGCCGACCACGGCGTCGTCTGCTCGATGAGCCGTTCGGGCAATGTCTGGGACAATGCCGCGATGGAGAGCTTCTTCTCCTCGTTGAAGACCGAGCGCACAGCGCGCAAAACTTATCGGACGCGCGATGAAGCCAAGGCTGACGTGTTCGACTACATCGAATGCTTCTATAATCCGAAACGCCGGCACTCGACGATCGGATATCTTAAGTCCCGTGGAGTTCGAAATGAAGGCGGGATTAGCTTAGGCGGGTGTCAACCGAACCGGGTACAGGCCAATGTCATTGTTGAAGAGATAAATCAGATGGGCGAGATCGCCTTTCGGTGCACTCGCTACAATGATCACCGACTAGTCTTCTACTACCTGATCAATCAGGGCACAATTCAGAAGGTTGGGCAGTTTCCTTCATTCGCCGATATCGCCGTCGATGAGAGCAAGCAGTATACCAAGCTCCTCAGCTCAGAGGACGCAGCTGAGTTCCACAAAGCGATTGGGCTTGCTGCTCACGGGGTCGGAATTGGTTCCTTCGTTTACATACGCAAAATCTTTGAACGGCTGATCCAGAAGCGTTTTGACGAATTTAAGAAATCGGAAGGATGGCAAGATGAGAATTTTCAAAAGCTACGGATGGCCGAGCGCATCGATTTCTTGAATGGGCATCTGCCGGACTTCCTTGTTCGGAACCGGCGCATCTACTCGATCCTCAGTCTTGGGATACATGAGCTTGACGAAAAGACTGTCTAAATTTTTTCGAAGTGTTGCGCACATCGACTATCGTTATCCTTGAAGAAGACAAGAAGAAAAAAGAGGGATTGGAGCGCCAAAAGGCACTCGAAAAAGCGATAGCCGACTTCTCTAAGCCTGGCGACGAAGCAGCTGGCAAAGGTGAGCGTTCAGATTAACTTGTCATTTGCGCCCCGCCGCAATTGGAACGGGCGGGATTTGACGCACTTCGTTAATGGGGTATCGCTCCGCTCAACCAGTCCAACTGGCTTCCGTAGATCACTCTCCGTTGCTACGCTTGTAGGGAGTTCGCTGTCTTCTTTACGATCGTCATGGCCTATTATTTTTTTCCACCAACGGAATCCGCGACTGATCAAATTGCAGAGTTATTTGGCTTTGTTTGGCCGACAGCCGCCGCCTTATGGAACCTGCGTTGGCAAGTGAAGGGCTTCCTGCAGGAGGCGGACACTCCTCCTACTCCGACCCAACTCAATGACCGCTTCGTGTCTGGCAGCGGCATTCATGGCACGAATCTCAAGAAGGCTTGCGTCGATACGACTTGGGACGAGCAGAAACATCACTTGGCAGGAATTATTCTTACAAACGCTTTCGCGGTTTATGAGCATTGGGCCGATGAAATCCTAGTTTGCATTGGCATGCCCAACGACAAGGGAAAGCTGTTGCAGTTTGATGATGGGCCGACTGGCCCAAATGGCTTGCGCGGGGCCCTTCATTCCGCCTGCGCTAATGAATCCTCCGTGCTAAAGACGGCGTTCTACCCCACATACGCAAGCAGCCCGAAATACTCTTGGCCTCTGATTGCAAACCTGATGGCTTCCTATCGCTTTTTTAAAGAACTTAGAAATTCGCAAATTCACAATGGTGGAATCGTAGATAGAAAGGCTGTCAATGCGTACCGCGCATTTGCGCCTGTAGCCAACAAAGCCGCCCTCGGCATGAAGGGTGTATTGGTCCACGACCCGATTTCTGAAGGCGACAAGATCAAGCTGCACATCCGCGGTGTTGTCGGATTTTGCGACATTCTGTTCCGTATGATGATTACCGTCGACGCCGAACTATGCCGATGCATTAAAGCGGAAGATATCTTGGAGGCCCGCTTCAAAGGGACGAAGCGCCATTATCTATTAAGTGGCAATCCGCAAAGGCGTCGCATGCAAATAAATGACCTTTGCAGAGCGGCTAGGCTTCCAAAACCGCTGGAACCTGAAGTGGTGCGTAAGTTTCTAATATCCAAGCGCCTTATTCACCTTTAAAACCGGCCGCGTGACTTTGTCAGGCCGCCTTCGCCGGCGCGGCGAGCCCGACCAGCGTCCGCAAAATCCCCGCGGCGCCTTTGAGGCGCTCGGCCGGGGTGTCCCATTCGTCGAAGAACACGACCTTCATGTCGGGGCGCACGCGCGCGCCTTCGGGGTGCTTGCCGATATAGGCGATGAGGCCTTCGGGGTTGGCGAAGACGTTGTCGCGGAAGGCAGAGCACGGCGCCTTTCGGGCCGACCTCGATCCGCTCGACATTGGCGTGCCGGCATAAGGCTTTGATGGCAACGACTTGCAGGAGATATTGCACCTCCTGCGGCAACGGGCCGAAGCGGTCGACGAGCTCCGCGCCGAAGGCCTCGATGTCGCGGTCGTCCTCGATTTCGGACAGCCGCCGGTAGAGCGCGAGCCGCACCGGCAGGTCGGTGACGTAATCCTCCGGAATGAGCACCGGCGTGCCGAGCGTGATCTGCGGCGACCATTTGTCGGCGACCGGCGCGCTGATGCCGGCTTTGAGGCTCATCACCGCCTCTTCAAGCATCTGCTGGTAAAGCTCGAAGCCGACTTCCTTGATGTGGCCGGACTGCTCGTCGCCGAGCAGATTGCCGGCGCCGCGGATATCGAGATCGTGCGAGGCGAGCTGGAAGCCGGCGCCGAGCGTGTCGAGCGATTGCAGCACCTTGAGGCGGCGCTCGGCCTGCGGCGTGATCTTGCGCGCGTTCGGCAGCGTGAGCAGCGCGTAGGCGCGCAGCTTGGCGCGCCCGACCCGGCCGCGGAGCTGATAGATCTGCGACAGCCCGAACCGGTCGGCGCGGTGCACGATCAGCGTGTTGGCGGTCGGAATGTCGAGGCCGGATTCGATAATGGTGGTTGAAAGCAGCACGTCGAATTTGCCGTCGTAGAACGCGCTCATCACGTCTTCGAGCACCGTCGACGGCATCTGGCCGTGGGCGACGGCGACGCGCACTTCCGGCACGTTCTTGTCGAGGAACAATTTGGTCTCAGCCAGATCCTCGATGCGCGGGCAAACATAAAAAGACTGCCCGCCGCGGTAGCGCTCGCGCAGCAGCGCCTCGCGCACCACGATCGGATCGAACGGCGCGACGAAGGTGCGCACGGCGAGGCGGTCGACCGGCGGGGTGGCGATGATCGACATGTCGCGCACGCCGGAGAGCGCGAGTTGCAGCGTGCGCGGGATCGGCGTTGCGGTGAGCGTGAGCACGTGCACCTCGGCGCGGAGCTGCTTGAGCTTCTCCTTGTGGGCGACGCCGAAATGCTGCTCCTCGTCGACGACGATGAGGCCGAGGTCCTTGAACTTGATGGCCTTGCCGAGGAGCGCGTGAGTGCCGATGACGATGTCGATCTGGCCGTCGGCGAGACCCTTTTTGGTCTTGGCGAGTTCGGCGGCGGAGACGAGCCGCGAGGCCTGCGCGATGTGCATCGGATAGCCGCGCATCCGGTCGGAGAACGTCTTGAAGTGCTGGCGCGCGAGCAGCGTGGTCGGCACCACGACCGCGACCTGCTTGCCGTTCATCGCGGTGACGAAGGCGGCGCGCAACGCCACTTCGGTCTTGCCGAAGCCGACGTCGCCGCAGATCAGGCGATCCATCGGCTGCCCGGAGGCGAGATCGGCAAGCACGGCCGAAATGGAGGCCTGCTGGTCGTCGGTCTCCTCGTAGGGGAAGCCGGCGCAGAACTCGTCGTACAGCCCGGTCTCGACGGTGAGCCGCGGCGCTTCGCGCAATAGCCGCTCGGCGGCGACCTTGATCAGTTCGCCGGCGATTTCGCGGATACGATTCTTCATCCGCGACTTGCGCGCCTGCCACGCGGTGGAGCCGAGCCGGTCAAGCTCGACGCCGGCTTCTTCGGAGCCGTAGCGCGAGAGGAGTTCGATGTTCTCGACCGGCAGGAACAGCTTGTCGCCGCCGGCGTAATGGATTTCCAGGCAGTCGTGCGGCGCGCCCGCCGCCTCGATGGCGCGCAGGCCGATGAAGCGGCCGATGCCGTGATCGACGTGGACGACGATGTCGCCGGCGGAAAGGCTCGTGACTTCGGCGATGAAATTTTCCGCGCGCTTGGAGGCACGGCGCGGCCGCACCAGGCGCTCGCCGAGAATGTCGGCTTCGGTGATCAACGCGGCGTCTTGCGTCTCGAAACCGGAATCGATGCCGAGTACGGCAAGCGCGACCTGATGCCGGGACAACGCCAGCGCCTGCGGCCACGACGCGACCGACGCGAGATTGAGCAGGCGATGCTCGGCCAGCACGTGCGCCATGCGCTCGCGCGAGCCGTCGCTCCACATGGCGATGACGACGCGCTTGCTTGCAGCTTGCAGCGCCTCGACGTGCTTTCGCACTGCATCGAAGACGTTGGCGTTGGGCTCGCTTCGTTCGGCCACGAAGTTATGGCCGGCGTGGGCGCCGATCTCGATCACGTCCGCCATGTCCTCGGGCGCGTCGAACGGCGACAGGCGGGCAAGTGCGGCGTTGTCGAGGCGTTCGCGCCATTCGGCTTCGGCAAGGTAGAGCCGATGCGGCGGCAACGGTTTGTATGGCGCGCCGCCGCCCGGCTGGTCGATCGCATCCTTGCGCGCCTGATAGTAGTCGGCGATCTGCGCCAGCCGCTCGTGGGCGGCTTCTTCGGCGAGCGGCTCGATCGCGACCGGGCTTTCTTCAAGGTAATCGAACAACGTCTCGAGCCGGGTGTGAAACAGCGGCAGCCAATGCTCGATGCCGGCGGCGCGGCGGCCCTCGGTGACCGCTTCGTAGAGCACGTCGTCGGGGCTAGCGGCGCCGAAGGCCGCGACATAGCCGGTGCGGAACAGGCGGATGGTGTCGGCGGTGAGCTGGAACTCCGCCATCGGCACGAGATCGAGCGCGCGCAGCTCATCGGTGGTTCGCTGGGTGTCCGGATCGAAGCTGCGGATCGATTCCAGCGTGTCGCCGAAGAAATCGAGCCGCACCGGGGCGTCCATGCCCGGCGCATACAGATCGACAATGCCGCCGCGCACTGCATAGTCGCCCGGCTCGCGCACGGTCGATGCACGATTAAAGCCGTTGAGTTCGAGCCATTGGATGACGCCCGTCATCGGCAACAGATTGCCCGGCGCGGCGGAGAGCGATTGGCGGGCCAGCGTCTCGCGCGGCGGCACGCGCTGCAGCACGGCGTTCACGGTGGCGAGCACGACCGCCGGCTTGTCGCGGCCTTTGACGCGGGCGAGCCGCGACAGCGTCATCATCCGTTGCGCCACTACGTCCGCATGCGGCGAAGCGCGGTCGTAGGGCAGGCAATCCCACGCCGGAAATTCCAACCTCTCGATATCGGGCGCGAAGAAGCCGAGCGCGCGCGACAGCGTCGCCATGCGCGGGCCGTCGCGGCAGATCACGACGAGGCTGATCGCGGGCGCGGTTGGCCCGGCCGCAATGGCGCGCGCGAGGTCGGCCAGCACCAGCCCTTCGGCGCCGTCGGCGACGCCGGCAAACAGGAGCGGGCGGCCGGGATGCAGCCGTTGCGCCGGCGAACGCGCGGAAGTGCGCACTTGCACCGTCACGGTTTCTCCTCGGCGCCGGTTTTCTTGGTCTGATTGTGAAACGTTCGCAGGCTGGCGAGTACGGCGGTGTCGTAAGCCGCCGGCACGCTCTCGGCGCCGATCACCCAAGCGTAGAGTTCGGCGTTCGGCGCTTCGATCAGCCGCTCGAAATCGTCCAGCCCGGTTTCGTCGAGCGCCTCGATATAGGCATCGGCGAAACGGCCGACGATCAAATCCGTTTCGCGAACCCCGCGCCGCCACGCCCGGAACAAGAGCCGCCGCCGCCGCACGTCCAACCCTTCGCTCGATCGCTCAGTCATCGCTAAAAGCTCAACGCCAAAAGCCCGGACGCGGCCGGGCGAGGCGTTATATAGAGGGCGAGGCAGAAGATGTCAGCGGCGATTGCCAAGATTTAAATGCGCCCCGCAGTACTCAATCCGCTGTTCGCGCCGCTCTCGGCGCTGCCCGGCATCGGGCCGAAGCTGGAGAAGCTGTTTGCCCGCCTGATCGGCCGCGACGGCGAGCCGCCGCGCATCATCGATCTCTTGTTTCATCTGCCGACCGGCTTCGTCGACCGCCGCAATCAGCCGAAGCTCTCCGCCGTTCCGCCGGACACGGTGGTGACGGTGGCTGTCACCGTCGATCGCCACCGGCCGCCGCCGCCCAATCGGCCGCGCGCGCCCTACAACATCGAGACCAGCGACGACACCAACACGCTGACCATCACCTATTTCAATGCGCGCAAAGATTATCTGGAGAAACTCTTCCCCGAGGGCGAGACCCGCTATGTTTCCGGCATCGCAACGCTCTACGACGGCCACTTGCAGATGCTGCATCCCGACCGCGTCGTGGACGCGGCAGGCTTTGCCAAGCTGCCGCTGATCGATCCGGTCTATCCCCTCACAGAGGGGCTTCATCCCAACCAGCTGCGCAAGGCTATCGAGATTGCGCTCCATCGCCTGCCCGATTTGGCGGAATGGCAGGATGCCGCCTGGCTCAAACGCAACAGCTTTCCAAGCTTCGCCGAGGCGTTACGGGCCGTGCATCATCCAGCGAGCCCGGCGGACCTCGAGCCGCAAAGTCTGGCGTGGTCACGGCTCGCCTACGACGAATTGCTCGCCGGCCAGCTCGCACTTGCGCTCCTGCGCGGCCATATGCGCACGCGCGCCGGCCGCGGCAGCGCCGCCGAAGGACTCCTGCGCACGCGAATCGTCGCCGCCTTGCCCTACGCGCTCACGCCGTCGCAGCAGCGCGCGGTCGACGACATCATCACTGACCTCGCGCAACCGAACCGCATGCTGCGGCTCCTCCACGGCGACGTGGGCTCCGGCAAAACAGTGGTGGCGTTGCTCGCGGCCGCAACCGTGATCGAAGCCGGCCGCCAAGCCGCGTTCATGGCGCCGACCGAAATTCTGGCGCGCCAGCATTTCGCCACCATCGCGCGGCTTGCGCCGGCCGCCAGTATCCGCCTGCGCCATCCTCACCGGACGCGAGCGCGGCCGCGAACGAGCGGAGATTTTGTCGGCGCTGGCCGCGGGCGACATCGATCTCATCGTCGGCACCCACGCTTTGTTTCAGGACGACGTGGCGTTTCACGATCTCGCGCTCGCGATTGTCGACGAACAGCATCGGTTCGGCGTGCACCAGCGGCTCGCTCTGACGCGTAAAGGCGAAGCGGTCGATCTTCTCGTGCTCACGGCAACGCCGATCCCGCGCACCCTGGTGCTGACCTATTTCGGCGACATGGACATTTCCGAGCTGCGCGAGAAGCCCGCCGGCCGTCAGAAGATCGACACCCGCGCGCTGCCGCTCGAACGGCTTGGCGAAGTGATCGACGCGGTCGCGCGCGCGCTCGACGACGGCCGCCGCGTGTATTGGGTCTGCCCCTTGGTCGAGGAATCCGAGAGCGTCGACCTCGCCGCCGCCGAGGACCGCTATGAGGCTTTGCAAAAACGCTTCGGCGACACCGTCGAACTCATCCACGGCCGCATGCGCGGTGCGTGAGAAAGACAAGGCGATGGCGCGCTTTGCCGAAGGCGCGGCGCGCATCCTGGTGGCGACGACGGTGATCGAAGTCGGCGTCGACGTGCCGGAAGCAAGCGTCATGGTGATCGAGCACGCCGAACGCTTCGGGCTTGCGCAACTCCATCAGCTGCGCGGCCGCGTCGGCCGCGGCGCCGAGCGCTCGATCTGCCTCCTGCTTTACAAAGCGCCGCTCGGCGAAACCGCGAAAGCCCGCATCGCCATCCTGCGCGAGACCGACGACGGCTTCCGGATCGCCGAGGAAGACTTGCGGCTGCGTGGCCAAGGCGACCTGCTCGGCACGCGGCAGAGCGGCATCCCCGGCTTTCGCCTCGCCCGTCTCGAAGTCCACGGCAAGCTATTAAGCGCGGCGCGCGAAGACGCTGCGCTGGTGCTCAACCGCGATCCGAAGCTCGGCTCGGCGCGCGGCGCTGCGCTGCGCCAACTCCTTTATCTGTTTGCGCGCGACGAAGCGATCAAGCTCCTTGGCGCCGGATGATTTAACCGCCCAACGGGTCTGGACCGAAGCGGTTGGAGCCAACCGTCCCCCGCGTGCAGTACCAGATGATCAGAATAATCCAGCCGATGAGCGGAATAAGGCCGATAAAGATCCACCAGCCGGTGCGATCGAGATCGTGCAGCCGACGAATGGTAACGGCGAGTGTCGGCAACACTGTTGCAAGCCAAAAAAGGCCGGAGATCACGTATATGCCCAATACGGAGTCAATAATGCCTGCCACGAAAATGCCGAGGCAGTAGAACAACACCCAAAACCAATATTCCGAACGGATGGCGCGGCCGGAGAATTTTACATAATTCGAAAATCCCGACGAAATGGCTTGGACGAAGTTCATGCTACCCCCCTGATTCTCAAGCTTGCACACCATAGCACGGGTGCGGCGGCGAGTTGCAGCTACGATTGAACTTCCGGACTTAGATCGCGGGACTTGGTTCCGCTTTGCGCGCGGCCTGCGCGGCGCGGGCCGTTTCAGCCAACGCCGCCAGCCGGTTCTGCGGATCAACGCCGGGCTGAATAATGCCGGCGGAGATCAAAAGCGTCATGGCCTGTTCGACCGTAATATCGAGATCAATCACGTCGCGCCGCGGCACGTAGAAGAAGAACCCGGTGGTCGGGTTTGGCGTGCACGGCAGGAACGCCGACACATGCTCGCTCGGCGGCAAGTGCGCGGAAATTTGGGGACTCGGTGGCTGAGTCAAAAATACCAGCGACCACATCCCCGGCGCCGGAAACTCGACCAGACCCACATTCCGAAAGCTCGACTCCGAGCTGGAAAACAACGTCTGGAAAATCTGCTTGGTGGTGCGGTAGATCGGTCGCACGATCGGCATGCGGCTTAACAGGCTCTCCCCGAAACTGACCAGCCGGCTGCCGACCAGGTTGGCGGTGAGGAACCCGAGCAGCGTCAGCGCCACAAACGCGATGATCAGGCCGAGCCCCGGAATGTTGACCGGCAGATACGTCTCGGGGCGATAGGCTAGCGGAATGACCGGCCGCACCACGTTGTCGACCCAGGTGACGAACCACCAGATCAGCCACGCCGTCACTGCCACCGGTCCGGCGACGACCAGACCGGTCAAAAAGTAGTTGCGGACGCGGCTGACGATCCCGGACGCGGATTTGCCTGTGTCCGCGGGCGTTTCCGCGTTCTGTTCAATCTCATCCATTAAGGCTTCCGGCGTCGGCGCCAACTCTGCGGACTGTATTTATATACCGATGTCGCCCGCTCGCACAGCATTGCAGCGGCCACCATGCCGCCGCGGCTATTCCACCGTTACCGACTTGGCAAGATTGCGCGGCTGATCAACGTCGGTGCCCAGGCTAACGGCGGTATGATAAGCGATGAGTTGCACCGGCACCGCGTAAGCCAGCGGCGCGACCGTCGCCGGCATGGTCGGCATCGTTAGCGTCACCAGCGATTGACCGGCAACGGCCGCAGCGCCCTTGGCGTCGGTCACCAGGATCAAGCGGCCGCCGCGCGCCGCGACCTCCTGCATGTTGGAAACGGTCTTATCGAACACCCGATCATGTGGCGCGATCACCACCACGGGCATGGTCTCGTCAATGAGCGCGATCGGGCCATGCTTGAGTTCGCCGGCCGCATAGCCTTCGGCATGGATGTAGGAGATTTCCTTGAGCTTCAGCGCGCCCTCGAGCGCAATGGGGTAGCTGGTGCCGCGCCCGAGGTAGAGTACGTCCCGGCATTTTGAGAGCTCGCGGGCAAGCTGCTCGATCTGCGGTTCGAGCGCGAGCGCTTCGGTCAAATGCCGGGGTATCTCGATCAACGCGCGAACGAATGCTTTTTCGTCACTCTCGGTGAGTACGCCGCGGGCGCGGCCGGCCGCAATCGCCAGCGTCGCCAGCGCAGCCAGCTGGCAGGTAAACGCCTTGGTCGAAGCGACGCCGATTTCCGGCCCGGCCAGCGTCGGCATCACGATGTCGCTTTCGCGGGCGATCGTGGAGGTCGGCACGTTGACGATGGATAGGACGTGCTGACCATGCTCGCGCGCGTAGCGGAGCGACGCCAGCGTGTCGGCAGTCTCACCCGACTGCGAAACAAAGATCGAAAGCGCGCCTCGATCGAGCGGCACGTCGCGGTAGCGGAACTCGGACGCGATATCGACTTCGACCGGCAATTGCGCAAAGCGCTCGAACCAATAGCGCGCGACCATGCCGGCGTAATAGGCGGTGCCGCAGGCGGCGATCGATATGCGCTTGAGCGCGCGGAAATCGAACGGCAGCGCCATCGGCAGCTCGACACGCTCAGCCACCATGTCGAGATAATGCGCGAGCGTGTGGCCAACGACCTCGGGTTGCTCGTAGATCTCCTTCGCCATGAAATGGCGATGATTGCCCTTGTCGAGCAGCAAGATCGAAGCTTGCGACTTGAGCACGGTGCGATGAACGAGCTTGCCGCTAGCATCGCGGATTTCAGCGCCGTCGCGGTGGAGAACGGCACAGTCGCCATCTTCCAGATAGCTCACCGTATCGGTGAACGGCGCCAGCGCGATCGCGTCGGAGCCGACGAACATCGCGTCCTCGCCGAACCCGATCGCCAGCGGCGAGCCGCGGCGAGCGCCGATCAGCAGATTCTCTTCGCCGGCAAACAGAAACGCGAGCGCGAATGCGCCGCGCAGCCGCGGCAGCGCCGCGGCGACCGCGGCAACCGGCGACAGGCCGCGCTTTAACTCTTCGCTGACGAGATGCGCCACCACTTCGCTGTCGGTATCGGTCGCGAACTTGGCGCCCTTGCCTTCCAGCTCGCGCCGTAATTCGCTGAAATTCTCGATGATGCCGTTGTGCACGACGGCAAGCCGCTCGGTGGCATGCGGATGCGCGTTGTTCTCGGTCGGCCGCCCGTGCGTGGCCCAGCGGGTGTGGCCGATGCCGATCGTTCCCGACAACGGCTCGCGGGCGAGCTTGCCTTCCAGATTCTTGAGCTTGCCTTCGGCGCGCCGGCGCGTCAGCAAGCCGCGTTCAAGGGTCGCTACGCCCGCTGAATCGTAGCCGCGGTATTCGAGGCGCTTGAGCGCATCGATGAGTAGCGGCGCGACCGGCTCACCGCCGATAATCCCGACAATGCCGCACATCCCTGTCGTGGCCTCCTCGGCCGTTATCGCGGCGGAACCCGCCCGGCAGTTAACCGTTTGGGCGTAATCCTAGCCAAGACCAAATAAAAAAAAGTTTCGCTGGGTAACAGCCAAATGCTTAGCCACCAGATGCAGTACGCGGCCTAGTCCCGTGAATGCGCTCGCTTTTTGCCGAGCGCCTTTAAATCGCGCAAGCGCGCTGCACCGTTTTCCTTAACGACTTGACGCCCGCGCCCGACAGCCAGCGCGCCCGCCGGCACATCCTTGGTGATCACCGAACCGGAGCCGATATAGGCGCCAGCCCCAATCTCGACCGGCGCAACCAGTGCGGAGTTGGAGCCGATAAAGGCGCCGTCGCCAATCTTGGTACGATGTTTGTCGGTGCCGTCGTAATTGCAGGTGACGGTGCCGGCTCCAATATTCGCGCCGGCGCCGACCACCGCATCGCCGATATAGCTAAGATGATTGGCCTTGGCCCCGGCTTCGATCGAAGCCTCCTTGACCTCGACGAAGTTGCCGACGCGCGCGCCGTCGCCAAGTCGGGTGCCGGGCCGCAGCCGCGCGAAGGGTCCGACCGAGACGCCTTTGCCGACATGAGCGCCGGCCAAGTGCGAAAACGAATGGATCACGGCCCCATCCTCGATCGTCACTTTCTCCCCGAACACGACGTAGGGTTCGACGACGACATCCTTGCCGAACTTGGTATCGGCACGGAGAAACACGGTCTCTGGCGCGGTCAGTGTGACACCTGAATCGAGCGCCGCGTCGCGCAGCCGCCGCTGCGCTACTGCTTCGGCTTCGGCGAGCTGGCCTTTGGTGTTGATGCCACGCACTTCGTCCTCCTCGACTTCGATCGCGACCGCCTCGAGCTTCATGCTGCGCGCAATCTCGACCGCATCGGTCAAATAAAATTCGGCTTTGCGATTGCGGTTGCCGATCCGCTCCAGGATCGCAAGCGCGTGCACGCCGGCAAGCGCCATAATGCCGCCGTTGCAAAGATCGATTGCCCGTTCGCTCGCGCTGGCATCGGCCTCTTCGCGGATGGCGATCAGCTTGTCCCGGTCGACCACGAGCCTGCCGTAGCCGGCCGGATCGGCAGGCCGGAATCCAAGCACAGCAATGGCGGCGCCCCCGGCTAACGCCGCGCGCAGCCGCTCAAGCGTTATCGCCCGAATGAGTGGCGTGTCGCCGTAGACGATCAAAACATCGTCGCGACGCCGTTCGATCGCCGCCCTAGCGGCCAGTACCGCGTGCGCCGTGCCGCGCCGCTCGTGCTGCACAAAGCTTTCGGCGTCCGGCAGAACGCGCCGCGCTTCCGCCTGGACCGCCTCCTGCCCGGGGCCAATGACGACAGCTGTCGCCGTGACGCAAGCCTCGGCGAGCGCATCCAGCACATGCGCAAGCAGCGAACGCCCGGCGATGGCGTGCAAGACCTTGGGCAGCGCGGAGCGCATGCGCGTGCCCTCGCCGGCCGCGAGCACGATCGCAAGACAGGTCCGTGCCGTCATAATTGAGGTCTCCGCGGCGCTCTCATAGCCGAGCGAACCGGCGATGACGAGCGTCTGCACGGCATGCGTCGCGCCTCGGAATGACAAATTAAGAGTTCCAAAGCGACCGCCACCGGCAGTTCAACAACTGGAATCTGCTATTTTACAGTTGATTCGGCGAAAGATACCCGGAGCGGACCCATGTTGGAGGGAGCGCGATTTGTAAACGCGACCTCGAAAACAAGAACTGGCGCGCAGACCGCTTTCACCATACAGCGGCTTTGGCGCCAGGCGGTGTGGGGCTGCGTGGCCGCCGCCGCGCTGCTGCTCGCCGTCCTTGCAGCCTTCACTGACATTGGTTCGCAGCGGGCCGCGCTTGTCTTTGCCGCTTCGAACGCCGCACCGGCCGCGCATCCCCAAACTCCGCAAACCAGCCAAGCTGTTGCACAGGCAGCAGCCCAGGCCCCGTCGCGTTCGCTGGACACCGAATACGTCGTTCGGCAATTGGCGCAGACGGTTCGCGGCCTCGCCGATGACCGCGAACGTATGATGAAGCGGCTGGCCGCAGTCGAGCGCAATGTTGACGATATGACCGGTTCGATCAGCCAGCAGATCGAAGCAGTCAAGGCTGCAAGCACGCCGCCGGTCGTGCCATGGCTTAACCCGGCGTCCATGGCGCCAATTTCCGCTCCCGAAACATCGCCACCCGCCGGTTGGGAGTCGCCACCGCGGGCGAGTCCGATGGCGTCCGCCGCCGGGCAGCCGCAGCCCGATGCAGCCTCATCCTCCGGCAATGCTGCCTACGGCGCCGAAATCGGCAGCGCGTCCTCGCTTAAAGCCCTGCACGCACGATGGGCTGGAATCCGCTCCACTCACTTGCAAATTCTTGACGGCATGAGCGCGGTCGTAGCGCTGCGGGAAAATCCGCGATCGCATAAGACCGAGTTGCGGCTTGTGGTCGGACCGCTCGCCAATGCCGCGGTGGCGGCGCAACTGTGCGCGTCATTGATAGCAGTCCAGCTATCCTGCCTTCCGACCATGTTTGACGGCCACAACCTCGCGCTGGAATGATCAACGCATTAGAGTGTCGCGCATGCCTGAATTGATCGTGCCGCGACGGCTGTTTCTGCCGACCGCCCACCAGACGAATTGGCTCGTCGTCATCGCCTTCCTCTCGCTGGGGGAGGCGCTTTATCTGCGTTATCAGGCGATGGAGAACAGCGTGGTGTCGATTGCCTGCCAGGGCAGGCTCGGCACCTGGTTGTGCGCCACGTTCCGGCTGGCAATCGTGCTGTATAGCCATCAGGTCTTTGGCGGGATCGCGTTGGGCGTCGCGTTGCTCAATCTCATCCGGCCCTCGCTCATCCTCTTCGCTGTGGCGCTCGCAGCGGCGGCTTTCGGCGTGGTCATGCACAATGCCGACCTTTCGGCACTCGCCGCTGGCGTACTCATCCTAAGCTTTGCGCGTCCCGCGCCAACGCCAGGATGACGGCGAGCCCGATCAAAGCGCCGCAGAACCAGACCGCCTGCCAATTGGCAAAGGTTTCATTGAATACGATGTAGACCGCCGAGGCGGCGAGCACGGCTGCGGCGGTCGTCTCGGCGACGGCCCGTTGTCCCGCCGGACGCGGCATCGAGGCAAGCAACACCAGGAACGGCACCGCCGCTCCGGTCAGCGGCGCGAACGGGATGTCGCGGTAGCGCGGATCGAACACCAGTCCGAGCGCCGCTTCGACCGCGACCAGCATCAGCGCGATCAGGATGGCGCCCAGCGCCCAATCGAGGATGTCGCGACGTCCCCGATTGCCGAGCAGCGAAGCGAACGACGGAGCGGAGCGGCCAGCAGCGCAGGCCGCGGCGCAGACGATCGGAGCCGCCACTGCAACGGCGGCGAAGGCAAGCCAGCGCAACCAGCTTCCCGGACTGAAGCTGTCGATCGCGACCGCCTCGATCGTCCAACCGACCAAAATGGCTGGAACAAGGACCAGTGCGGTAATCTTGGGCCACAGCATCTTGGGCCGTAGAGATGCGAACACGCCCTTCTCGCGCCCGGCAAGAAACGCGGAGGCGAACGTCAGCGCGGCTAGCAGCACCCCAACCAGCGCCTGGGCGACCCAGCGCGGATGATCCGACACCGTGCCATCGAAACTGAATTTCGGCGCGCCGGTCGCGCGGTCGATGATGCCCCAATACCCGCCGACCGCTCCCTCAAGCGCTCGTTTCCACGGCTGATCGAACGCTTCGATGACATTCATCCGGAAATTTTCACGCTTCGCCAGCGCCGTTGTCTCGATAATGGCTCGCGCCTGGTTTGACGGCGACGGCCGTGCGTCTTCGCGCATACGGCCGGCGCTCGGCCAGCCAAACTCGCCGATGACGATCTCTTTCCCCGGGAAGGCGGCGGCTAGCCGCTCACGGATGGCCGCCACGTGGGCCGCCGCGCGCGTAGCCGGAATTGGAAAGTCCTCCCAGTAGGGCAAGACATGGATGGTGACGAAATCGACGGCGCTTTGAACGTCGGGGTAACGCAGCCAGAATTCCCAAACGTCGGCGTAGGTGACCGGCATCGGCACCTGCGCCTTGACCTGACGGATGTAGGCAATGAGATCGGTCGACGACATTTCGCCGCGCAGCAGGACTTCGTTGCCGACGACCACGGCAGCAATGACATCCGGATACGCTTTGGCGAGTGCGATGGTGGTTTCGATTTGCCGGCGGGTCTTCGCCGGATCGCTCGAGACCCAGATTCCGTGCAGGACCTTCAGTCCGTGCCGTCTCGCGCTCTCCAGCACATCGGCGCGGCCATCGTCCACCGAGTAGGTACGAATACAGTCGGTGTACTTGGATAATAATGCGAGATCCTCTTCGATCTGCGCCGCCTCAACGCGGGTTCCCTCGACCAGCGGATTCTGGGCGTCGCGGAACGGCGCGTAAGACAGGCAATAAGGCTTGCCGACGAACTCCGTCGGCGACGCGATCTGGATCGGTGCGCCGAGCCACCACCAAACTCCGAAAATCACGAACGCGGTAAGCACAAAGGACGCGACCGCTGAGCCGATCGCGGAGGGTTCTCGGGTGGCGGACATGGACAGCCATTAACCTTGCAATCGCCTCGTGCCAAGATCGGTGCCAAGTTCGCCGCCTGCGTCGCGATACGCGCTGGACAAAGCGGCGCCGTTGGGGTGTTGTCAGGCGGGGCTCGCCTGGAAGATGTCGCACGGGCGGCGCAATTAGGCGGCCAGGGAAACGTCCCCTTCTCGATCTAAAACTTAAGAAGACCATGCATTATCGTGTGTTGAGCCTAGCTGGCGGATTATGCGCCGCCTTGTTGTTCACTGCGGTCGCACTTGGCCCGCTCAACCAGCGGGCGTTCGCCCAGACCAACGATCCCAAGGCCGCCGAAAAGCCTGCTGCGGGTCAAGAACCGGCAAAAGAGCCGCAGAAAGTCGATGAATTCGCCGAAGCGCAACATGCGCTCAGCGGTCCCGCCGGCAATCCGGAATGTGTCTGGCTTGGCCGTCGCGTAGTCAGCCTGCTCTGGCGCGACGATCTCGACACTGCCTTTCGCCATCTCGATCTTTACGATCGTTTTGGCTGTCCAAGCGCCCACGTCCAGGCGTCGTTTCGCTGCCTGATCCTGCACGGAAACAACATCGACCCGAAGGCCGCCGACAGCCTTAATGCCCGAGTGCAATCATGCTGGATCAACCCGGCGTCACCCGCCATTTCGGTCCCGTCCGCAGCAGCCCCGAGCCCGACGACCAGTCGGTAACGTTGCCGACGTTTTGGTCGCACTGAACTGATAAAA
Organism: uncultured Alphaproteobacteria bacterium; assembly: GCA_963831165.1. Classification (GTDB taxonomy): domain Bacteria; phylum Pseudomonadota; class Alphaproteobacteria; order Rhizobiales; family Xanthobacteraceae; genus BOG-931. Next base: position 1,288,109 of record CAWHPC010000017.1, on the reverse strand, counting down.
AAGTTCAGGACTCGAAGTCGTTGTCTTGAATTTGCCATTAGCTCAGCCTAATTTTTGTTCGCCGGACGCAGGTCGCCTATTTCCTTGACTGCCGAGCCTAAGGGGACGGGTTCGGCGCGTTGTATCCTCACTCCCCTCGTGGTTATGAATTCAATGCGCACCGTCGCTGCCGTGCTCGCGCTTGTAGCGTGCGTGCATGCCGGCCTGTGGGCTTCGCTACGAACCAAAGAAGCAGCTCCGGATTTCACTGGACAGCTTGCCAGCGTCTCCTACGCACCGTTTGTCGCCTCTGCGCATCCGGATTGGGGCGAACGCCCGACGGTCGAACAGATCCGCGCCGACCTCAAAGCCATAGCGCCCTATACCCGCGCCATCCGCACCTATTCGTCTACCGGCGGTGCCGAACTCGTACCGCCGATCGCCGCGGAATTCGGCCTTAAGGTTACGGTCGGAGCCTGGATCGACAAGAATCAGGAGCGCAACGAGCGCGAGATCCGCTCGGCGCTCGATCTCGCCCGGCACAACAGCAACGTTAACGCCATCGTCGTCGGCAACGAGACGATGCTGCGCAACGAGACCAGCGCCGAAGACCTCATAAAGCTCATCCAACGGGTGAAAAAATCGAGCCCTGTGCCTGTAACAACGGGCGAAATTTGGTCCGCCTGGATCGACCATCCGGAGCTGGCCTCGGCGGTGGATTTCATCGCCGCGCACATCTTGCCTTACTGGTCCGGCTTCGATGCCGCTAATGCGGTCGATCGCACCATAGAGACCTACGACAAACTGCGGCGTCTGCATCCCGGCAAGCGCATTGTCATTGCCGAGTTCGGCTGGCCGAGCGCCGGCTACAACTTTCATCACGCCAATCCCGGGCGGATGGAGCAGGCGGTTATCATCCGAGACTTCGTGGCGCGCGCCGAGGCCTACGGGATTGACTACAACGTCATCGAGGCGATCGATCAGCCTTGGAAGACCGCCGAAGGCGGCGTCGGCCCGTATTGGGGCCTGCTCGATGCGTCGCGCGAGCCGAAATTCTCGTGGACCGGCCCGATCACCGATCCGGACTACATCAAGCAGGCCGGCCTCGCCGTGCTGTTCGGGCTCCTGCTGTCGTTGCCAATCCTCGCCATCAGCGGGGTAACCGCCTCGCAGGCGCTAATGCTCGCGGGATCGGCCAACTTGGTGGGCGCTTGGGTTGCTGCGATCGCGGCCTTCTGGAACGGCCATTATTTTGTACCGGGCGCCGCCTTCGCGCTCGGGCTTGGTGTACTCCTGTTGATCCCGCTGGTCGCTATCGCGCTCGCGCGCATCGAAGAGGTCGCGGCCATCGCGTTGGGGCGCGGGCCACGGAGGCTTGCCGATTCGCCGCCACTGGTACCGGAAGCGTTTGCGCCGAAAGTATCCATCCATATTCCGGCCTGTCGCGAACCGCCGGAAATGCTGAAAGCGACCCTCGATGCCGTCGCCCGGCTCGACTACCCCAACCTGGAATGCGTCCTGGTCATCAACAACACGCCCGATCCGGCGCTGTGGCGGCCGGTCGAGGAACATTGCAGCACGCTGGGCGACCGCTTCAAATTCATCAGGGTTGAAAATCTTTCCGGTTACAAGGCGGGCGCGCTGCGGCTTGCGCTGTCGAACACCGCAAGCGACGCCGAGATCATCGGCGTGATCGATGCCGATTACGTGGTCGATCCAGACTGGCTCAAGGTGCTGGTGCCGCTGTTCGCCGATCCGCACGTCGGCCTCGTGCAATCGCCCCAGGACCACCGCGACGGCGACCGTTCCGTGCTCCATCGCGCCATGAACGCCGAATATGCTGGATTTTTCGACATCGGCATGGTGCAGCGGAATGAAGCCAACGCCATCATCGTGCACGGCACGATGTGCCTGATCAGGCACGCCGCGATCGAAGACGCCGGCGGGTGGTCGAGCGAAACCATCGTCGAGGACAGCGATATCGGGCTTGCGCTGCTCGAACGCGGATGGCTCGCGCACTATACCAACCGCCGCTTCGGTTACGGCCTCCTGCCCGACACCTTCGAAGCCTACAAGCGGCAACGTCAGCGCTGGGCGTTTGGCGGCATCCAATTGCTGCGCAAGCACTGGCGGCATTTGTTGCCGTGGGTGGAGACGCTGTCGCGGGAGCAAAAACGCGAATATGGCCTCGGCTGGCTAAACTGGCTTGGTGCAGAGAGCGTCGGCGTTGTTGTGGCGCTGCTCAACATCGCCTGGGTGCCGGTGGTGGCGTTCGCCAACATCGCCGTTCCCGACCGCATTCTGACGATACCGATCCTCGCCTCGTTCCTGATCTCCGTCGCCCATTTCGCTGCGCTCTATCGGCTGCGGGTGCGCGTACCGCTCGGCCAGATGTGCGGCGCCGTCTGTGCCGCGATGTCGATGCAATGGACCGTCGCCTTTGCGGTCGGCGCCGGCGTATTCAAGGAACGGTTGCCGTTCCTGCGCACCGCCAAGGGCGGCGCCACGCGCAAGGGCGACTTCCCGGCGTTCTGGGAAGGCGTGATCGCGGCGTTACTTTTGATCGGGGCGCTGACGCTGGTCGTCACTAATTACAAACAAGTTCGCGAAATCAATATCTTCGCGGTGGTTCTTGTGGTCCAGAGTTTGCCGTTCCTCGCGGCGGTGGCCATGGCCGCCATCGAGGGCACGCGGCTGAACTCGTTCGCTTATTGGCGAGCGCTTGAGGCCCGGGCGCTCGAGTTCCTGCCCCGCTCCAAGCCGATTGTCGAACCGGCGAAGCTGCCGGCGGAAAACCGGGTCGAAGCGGCGCAGTAATCGTCAGCCCGCGAGCGCCGTTTCCGCGAGCCGCACCCAGTAAGATGTCCCGGCCGGGATGGCTTCGTCATTGAAATCGTAAGCCGGATGGTGAAGGCCGGCGCTGTCGCCGTTGCCGATCCAGATGAACGCGCCGGGGCGCTCCTGCAGCATGTAGGCAAAGTCTTCGGCGCCCATGATCGGGGCGCTGTCGGTGTTCACCTTGTCCTTGCCGGCGATCTCGGCTGCGACCTCCGCGACAAATGCCGTCTGCCGTTCCTCGTTCACCAGTACCGGATAGCCGGTCGTGTAGGTCAGCTCGGCCTTGGCGCCGTACGCCTGCGCGGTGCCTTCCACCACCTGCCTGATGCGCTTCTCCAAGAGCTTGCGCACGTCGGCCGACAGGCTGCGCACCGTGCCGCGCAGCTGCGCGTACTGCGGGATGACGTTTTCCGTCTCGCCGGCGCGGAACACGCAGACCGAAATCACCGCGGCTTCAAGCGGATCGACGCTGCGCGCCACGATCGACTGCAATTGGGTGACAATCTGAGATCCGACCAGCACGGTATCGACGCCGCGATGCGGCCAGCCAGCATGCGCGCCGAGGCCTTCGAGATCGATGACAATGGTGTCGGTCGACGCCATCAGCGGTCCAGGGCGGAGAGCGAAATGCCCGATCGGCAGGCCGGGGCCGTTGTGCATGCCGTAAACTTGCTGAATGCCGAAGCGATCCAGCAGGCCGTCCTTGATCATCGCGCGGGCGCCGGCGCCGCCCTCCTCCGCCGGCTGGAAGATCACGACTGCGGTGCCGGCGAAGTTGCGGGTGTCGGCGAGATACCTGGCCGCGCCGAGCAGCATGGCGGTGTGACCGTCATGGCCGCAGGCGTGCATCTTGCCGGGCACCGTCGACTTGTATGGCAGGTTGGTCGCCTCTTCGATCGGCAGCGCATCCATATCGGCGCGCAGCCCGACCACCTTGCCGCCGGCCTTGCGTCCGCGGATGACGCCGACGACGCCGGTCCGGCCGATGCCGGTCGCGACTTCGTCGCAACCGAAGCTCTTGAGTTTCTCGGCAACCGCCGCAGCGGTGCGGTGTACGTCGTACTGAAGTTCCGGATGGGCGTGGAAGTCTCGCCGCCACGCGGTGATTTCCGGGTGCAGGTCGGCAACGCGGTTCACGATTGGCATCGTATGATCCTCGTTCGGCGCTACCCGGCCCGGTGCACAGTGTAGCAAATGGCCGGCGAGAAGCGACAGCCGAACCTCTTCCGAATTCCGCCGATTGAAGTATGCTTTTTTTTTGCTAACGCGATGCCGGGAAGCAACGAGGACATGCAATGGCCCAGAGCCCGAAATACGACGTACTTCTCCGCGGCGGGCGTGTCATTTGCCCGGCGTCCGGCATTGACGGTATCCGCGACGTAGCGATCCGCGATGGCCGCATCGCGGCGGTGGAACAAACTATCCTGCCGTCAGGTGCGACGAAGACCATCGATGTTTCCGGCAAGCTGGTGCTGCCAGGCCTGATCGACACCCATGGCCACGTCTACCAATTCGTCACCGGACGTTTCGGCTTGAACCCGGACATGGTCGGCGTGCGTTCGGGCGTGACCACCGTGATCGACCAGGGCGGTCCCTCGTGCATGACGCTGCCCGGCTTCCGCCATTTCATTGTCGAGCCGGCGGAGACGCAGATTTACGCGTTCCTCTCGGCCTATCTCGTCGGCGGCCTTGAGGGCCACTACTACCCCAATCTCTACAGTCCCGACTGCGTCGACGTTGACGCCACTGTGACGGCCGCCAACGCCAACAAGGACATCGTGCGCGGCATCAAGGGCCACGCCGAGATCGGCGGCTTCGCGCGCTGGGGCATCAAGGTTCTGGAAATGGCGGCCGAGATCGGCCGTCGCTCCGATCTACCGCTCTACGTGCATTTCGGCACGCTGTGGGGACTGCCAGAAAGGGGCGCCAACGGCGAGGACGCCGACACCATCCTGGAGCGCGTCATCCCGCGGCTGCGCTCAGGCGACATTCTCGCCCATCCGTTCACGCGTCATCCGGGCGGTTTCGTCAATCGGCAGGGCGAGATTCACAAGGTCATTCGCGCCGCGCTCGACCGCGGGCTCAAGATCGACGTCGGCCACGGCAGCCATTTCTCCTATCGCATCGCGCGCAAGGCGCTCGATGCCGGCATCGTGCCGCACACGCTCGGCGCCGACATGCACGGGTACAACACCGAGGTCCCCGCTCCGGCCGGCACCCCGGACCAGCATTACGACGACGAGAACCATCCGTTCCGCGGCCAGGCGCGCTTTAGCCTCACCCAAGCGATGAGCTCGATGATCGCGCTCGGCCTGCCGCTCGAAAGCGTGGTTCCGATGGTTACTCAGCATCCGGCGCAGATGCTCGGACTGACCGATCGGCTCGGCGCGCTCACGCCCGGTTTCGCCGCCGACGTATCGGTGCTGTGGGACGATCGCGGCCGCTTCGTTTTGCGCGATAACGAGAACACCGAGGTGATCGCCGAGCGGCTAATTCGGCCGGCCTTCTGCCTGCGCGCCGGCAAGCGCTTCGACGCGGACTCCCCGATCCTGCCGCAGGCCATAGCGGCCTAGTTCCGGCCAAATCGCGGGCGGGCAAAGCCGGCACTGGTAACCGGCGAGGCTTTTGCGTATGGAGTGCGCGCACGAGCGCGTAGCTCAGTCGGTAGAGCACGTGACTTTTAATCACGGGGTCGTGGGTTCGATCCCCACCGCGCTCACCAATAAAATCAATACCTTAGATCGACTTGCTCTGAGAGCTGATGCGACGTCGCTTTCCGTCGCCCCAAATCATTACGGCATTCGGAAAGCGATCGCTTTGGCAACCGACAGATAGCGCGTGCGCACGGCGTTGCCGTCGTTGCCCGATGTGACCAGCCAGCGGCCCTTGGGGTCAGGAGTGCCGACGATTTTGCCGACGTGATACGACCAAACAACCACGGCGCCGACCCGAGGTCCTGGCGCCGGATGCCCCCAGCGCGCCCAATTGGGCGCCCAGTTGTAGGCACGGTCGGCCTCGTGAAAGACCTGCCGCATGAACCAGCCGCACCATAGGCGTGGGCGCCTGTCGGGACCGAACCAGCGTACCTGCCGCACTTGCCGTGCGTGCTGCACGTGGCGCGCCAGTTTCAGGTGATGGGGCGCTTTCGCCACCCGGTGCGGGTGCGCGCGATGATGCGCCTCGTGACCATGATGATGCTTCTGATGATGCCGGTGTGGCGCAGTTTGCGCCGGTCCGGCCGCCACAAAAAGGACGGCAAGCAGCAGCGTGGCGAGAATAGCACGCACGACACATCCCCCCAAGGAACCACCATCATTGCGTAACCAAAACGGCAGAGCAAGGCCGGCAGCAGGGTCTCAGATGAGGCACTACCGCAAGGCCAATCCGGAATCTGAGCGGCTGGAGCTTTTAAACTTCCGTCACACGAGGCCGACGGCGCAGTAACTCACCTCAATCCGATGCGTTGGATTTTCATCAAACCGCGCGCACCCACGTAGTCACTCGCAAAGAACTCGGTGGTAAGTAAAGATACTGTTGGTGAATATCGGACGCCAGCAACAAGCCATCTGAGGCCCCGGCACAATCAATTCGCCGGGGCTTTTTTTTGCTGCAAACGGTGGTCATGAACTGCGAAACACAAAGCTGCAACAGCGTCGGTCAATCAAGGGCCCGTTCTTAAAGGCGCGTTGAGCACTTCCGTCGCTGCCTTGGTATAGGTTTCGCCCAGAGTTTTAATTTGCTCGCCAAATGAAGCCAACAGCGATTGCATGAATTCGGTCTGAATTGGCACTACCTCCAGGAGATCCTTCGCCCGGCTCATTTTATGTGCGTAGTCGCGAGCAATCGTTATGTTCTTCTTGGCCGCGTCCTTGGCTTTTTCACCTAACTCAGTCCCACTCAGCGGGTGGGTTGAAACATGCTTCTGAAGAAAATCGAAGTATTTGTCCATTGACCCGCGAACTTCCTCTCCGATCTGTTCTACCAGCTGTTCAAGCGTTATGTTCCAGTCCGTGATCTTCGCGTTTGCCATTGTGGTGTCCTCCTGGGAAAACGGTCGGGTGGAGCGGCGAAACTCACAGCGCCAGAGGGCGCAGACGTCACTCCACGGCGGTATTGTCTTCAATTTCCGCGCCTTTTATTGATCCAAGTCAACAGCCATCCCCGACCATAAAATCCGACGACTGAAGAACTGCCGCCCGTCATGACACGATTTTACCAACCAGACTTGAGCCGAGATATTGACAGCCCGTTTGCACGCGATGGCAGCGACAAGCTTGTCCGCCGCTCCTATTGGCTGGACATGAATGATCGCACCCTGGTGATGGTGATGGTCAATGGCATCGGCAAGGACCTGACGAATGATGAAAAAAGAGCGCATCTAACGGACCTGCGACGCGCGCACCTGATCGATCAGGTCTGTATTCAGGAAGTGCTGCCCCCTGAAAAAACCCGACCACGCGATTAATTCCCGATGCCGGTGAGCAAACGGCTCGCGGGGGCCAAAAGCCAAGCTTGACGGCATCTTGCCGACTCGGCGAGGAATGCCTGACAGTTCGCATGCTCGGCGTCCGGCGTCCTTGGCAGCGCACCGTTCGACAAAATTTCAGAAGCACCGCGTCGAGCCAGCGCCAGCCGGTGTTGAAGCCGCTGCCGCACTGCGCAACGGAGACGGTCGATGTCGCGCGCCGGATTTATCGTCACTGCTGCCGCGGCCGCGATGGGAGGTGCGCTCGCCGGATGCTCGGGCTTATCGTTTGGCGCGTCCGACTGGTTGAAGCCGAAAGCGGCCGCGCAGATGCAGACCCTGCAGTTCCAGTCCGAACCGACCGGCACAGAGGTGCGCACCGCCCAGGGCCAGACCTGTCAAACCCCCTGCTCTCTCGCGGTGGTCGCGGAAAACCAATCGGTGACATTTGCGAAGACGGGCTTCATCTCGCAGACCGTTCAGATCAGTGTCAGCGCACCAGCCGAGCATTCCTTGTTCGCAAAGAACAAGCCGCCCACTTTGATGCCCAACCCGGTCGGCGTAGCGCTTAAGGCGGTCCCGCCCGAACCTGTGCCGCCGCCCAAGCCGGTTGCGCGGGAGGAGCCCGCGCCAGCCGCTAAGCACTACTGGCCCGCCTCCGCGCCGATGGCGGCACCTCAGCCAGAGGCATCACCCTCGCCATCACCGCTCAGTCAATAAGCGGTCACAACCGGATGAGGCGCAGCGCACGGCGGCGCATTTGGGACGCGATATAACCAGCAAGCTCTGATTTTGATAGTTCTTGGCTGGATTGGCGAACTGGCGACCGTGCCTATACTGTGTACCTATGGCACCGCGCGGCATTTATAGAGAACGGAAGGGTTGGGGCGATCAAGACAGCGCTCACGTCAAATACGACGAACATCAAGAGCTCGACGTACCGGAAGATCGCTACCGCGCCCGCGGCTACCAGCCGCCATTTGATCAACTGCCGTGGAAAGATGACAGTGCTAACGACAATGCGTAGGAGCCCCACGGCGAGAAGCGCTCGCTGCCATCTTGTGGGTCGCGTCGAGATTCTTCCGCAGAAAGCCGCGTTAGCAATCACACCCGTCAGTTGGCGGCCTTAGCCGGCGACTCGTCGACCTTCGGCGCGGTTGGCTCGGGCGTGACGGCGGACTGCTGGGCAGTGGGTGCTTGAGTCGTGGCCACAACAATCGGTGTTGCGTTAGCGGCGTGAGCACCATAGTCGCAGGCTACCGCTTGATGGACAGTGCCAAGTGCGAGGGCCAGAGCCGCGAGAACAACGAGCTTTTTCATGGATCGCATCCCCTGAATTTAGAGTTGCCATTAGCCACCCCGGCTGGCTGTACATACCACACGCGCCACGCGGTGAACAGCATCCGCTCCACATCCTTCGCGCCGCGTCCGGCCGCCATGGTCAATCGATGAGTCTGCGCAATCCTTCATCGTCAAAGACGCTGCCGGGCAAGCGCTCGACTACCTTTACTTCGACGATGAACCGGAAACGCCGATCGGCAACTAATTGTTCGACCAAAGATGAAGCGCGGTGCATGGCTGGAAAACTTCGCCAAGCTCCCGCACCTGCCGAGCCGTAAACAGAGGAGTCTATTTCAACTGCGTCGAAATCGAGGAGAACGTCGTGTTGAGCTTCGTGCCGACGCCCTTTACTACCGTGATAATGGCGATCGCAACGCCAGAGGCGATTAGGGCGTATTCAATCGAAGTAGCACCAGATTCGTCTTTGAGAAACGCGCACAATCGACCCCGCATATCCCTCCTCCGCTCCGCGCCTTCGCCTATGGGCCCGATATCAGTTGGTGGCCTGGATCGCGAGGTTTCTGGTGGACTGCCACAGTACTGCCGCCAGAACACTTAATCCGCCAACTGCGCCGGCGAGCACGCCGAGCAATACCTCGCGCCCGGTCAAGCCGACGATTTCAGCGGTAATGAAAAACGTAGCGTCAAAAGATGCTATCGAGATGGCGGTTGGAAGCGTGAGCCGATTCAGTTGCTGCAACATAATTGCACTCCAGTCGGCTTCGCGCCTGGCTTTGTCTCGGCGGTGGCGCGCCCGCAAAGGCACCGCAAACTCCAACAGCTGCGCTACTGTGACAAACATAAATTAATTAGCGATTATGGCCGCGTGCGAATCCGCAGCTCGCCGGATCAGAAAATATTAACGGCGCACATTGGCATCATCACGCGCCCAGATCGAACAGATGCAACTGGAGAAGTTCTACGGCACGACGTGTCAGCCGTTTGGCAACGTGCTCTCGGGATCGGCAACCAAGCTAGACGGGCGGTAAACAGCGTTGCGCAAATCAGGACGGCGCCACGCTTCCTTCCTGCGTCAGCGACACGTCACAGGTTCGGCATTCAAAGGTGTACAGTTCGGGCAGTCCGTGGAAGCGCAGCGTCTTTCGGACGAGCCGCATCGGCTGAGCGCAGATTGGGCAACGCGGTGGCGTGCGCGCGGAAGTGTTGGTGCTTGAGTCGGACATGAACGTAACTGCTTGTTGGAACGCACTTCGATAGGCGCAGTGGCTGAGCGGCATCGGCGACCACTGGCGCTGCAGCACCGCGCTGGCCGCACGGAAATGGGAACGGAACATTGCGGCGGAGTGGCCGCGGGATTAATGTTTGGCAACCGAAGTGCGCCACCGGTCGTCGCGGATAGGTGGGTGCGAAAGTGATCGGCTCGCTATCGCGGGCAACGGCGCCAAGCACCCCATGACCGGAATCATGCGGTCGCGGTTCCGATCGCGCTCACCCATAGAATCAAAGGATTAAGCGGCGTTGATGACAAATTAGAATAGTCTGCTGGATCACATGCTGCCATCGGAACGCCAGCCTCGCGTACGGCCAAAGCTTCCATCGGTATTTGTCGCAGTTGACCGACTCGTTTACACGTTTGCAGAACGAGAGCCGAATTCATCCTGCGGGGGTTTCGATGAACCTGAGAGCTTTCAGGCCCTTTGTCCTTGTCGGAGCAACCGCGTTACTGCTGACGGCTTGTGCCAGCCAGCCGTTTTGGGCCCCCGCGCCACCACCGCCGCCGCCGGTTGCTGAGTATCCGCCACCGCCTCCTCCCGGCGGTCCACCGCCACAAGCGGAATACCCACCACCGCCTCCTCCCCCTGGCGGTCCGCCGCGGCGGGCAGACTACCCACCGCCGCCACCTCCAGGCGGTGCGCCGCCTCCGGCCGATATGGGCCGATCAGCTAAGGCCAAGCAATTGCGCGAAGCCTGCCGCACCGATTTGTCGCGATTTTGCGCCGCCGTTCCGTCGGGAAGCGGCGGCAAGATGCAATGCCTGAAGGCGCACCGCGCCGAACTATCGAGCCCATGCCGGGCATATCTTGCCGCCGCTCGGCGAGGGGCGTGACGTCATCGCGGGCGTGAAGCAAAAAAGCTGCTCGGTTTGATCCTCGAACCGGGCAGCTGCGCCGAGGCTGACAACCACCGCGATACACAATGATCGCTGAGCGGGTCTGGCGCGCTAAGGCTCTAGGTTCTCCGGCTTGCAGGCGCTGCCTTCGGCGGTTCCAAATGCCTTCTCCTTCGGAATAACGCGAACCAGCTGATAGTAGTCCCACGGATATTTGCTCGCCGCTGGCGACTTCACCTTGAAGAGCGACAAATCATAAAGGACCCGGCCGTCGGGTCTGATCGTGGCCGTCTGACCGAAATAATCGGCCGGCATTTCGCGCATCTTGCGATTGACGGTGCGCCCATCGTCGCTGCCGGTCGCTTGAACCGCTTTTAGGTAATGACGCACCGACGCGTACACCGCGGCCTGTTCCTTGGTCGGCATTTTCTGATGACGAGCAAACATCCGTTCGGCAAACTTCCTGGTTTGCTCGTTCTGATCCCAGTAAAAGCCCGACGCGGCATTGAGGCCTTGGGCTGCCGCAAGACCGAGACCATGGATGTCGGTGATGAAGACCAGGAATGCCGCCAGCTGCTGTCCGGATTCCTGAAGGCGAAATTCCTGCGATTCTTTGACGGCGTTGATGGTGTCCTTGCCGACGCTGGCGAGCCCGATGAAGTGGGCCTGCGACGCCTGGGCTTGGAGCAGAAACGAAGCCAGATCCGGCGATCCCAACGGATAACGCACGCCGCCGACGATCTTGCCGCCCTGGCGCTCGATTTCGGCCGAGGCATCGCGCTGTAACGAAGCGCCCAAGGCGTAGTCCACCGCCACGAAGAACCAGGTTTCGCCCGGCTTTTCCGTGACGCCTTGAACCACGGCCGATGTCAGAGCCCGCGAATTGTCGGTCCAATGGGTGGTGAACGGCGAGCACGCCTTGCCCGTCAAATCCGCCGTGGCCGCGCCGCCGATCAGCAGAGCCTTTTTCGCGTTGCGGGCGATCTCTTGCACCGCGAGCGCCGCAGACGAGACCGGCATGTCGGCTATAGCGTCGACTTTTTCGGTATCGAACCAGCGCCGCGCGATCAACGCCGCCGAATTGGGCTTTTCGGCAAAATCTTCGTCGATAACTTGAACCGGTACGCCGTTTATGGCGCCGCCGAAATCCTCGACGGCGAGGCGAGCCGCCGTCGCGGCGGCGACACCGCTGGCGTCAGAACCGACCGTAGACTGATTACTCAAGACGCCGATCTTGATGACGCCATCCGATATCTGGGCCGAAGCGTTGTCGATCGATCCGGCGCCCAGTAACGCAGTGAAAATCAGTGCAGCGGCACTTCGCATCAACCTGTTCCCTAAAAAGGCGTCCAAAGCGAACGCGGCAAAATCAGCAGCAAACTAGCGGGTTCGTTCCGCTGCCGCTACGTGTGCCGTGTTTACGTTCCCAAACGTCGGGCAAGCGCGGGCCCTGGCTGTAAACGTTAATCCCAAGGCGCAGTGGAATGTTGAAAGGCGGCGTGCTTCGGCTGGTCCGAGGCAGCGCGTCTTTGGTACTGCGTTTCTGACGCCTGTCTCGGGCCCCAAGCTTGCGCCGTAGCCGGTTGCTCGCTTGGGGTTCTATTTTGCGAAGTACAAGCTCCCGCTGCGTGCCGGTGCTCAGTCCGGCCTTCGGCTCGCGATGAAGCCCGCCGCACTAATAATACCATGCCAGTATCAGCGGCGCGATCGACAGCGCGACGATTAGACCCCACGCGGCGGCTCCGGTCGCCAGCGCGGGGAGCAATGCGCGAAGTTGCGGCAACCGCGCCCACATCGCGTAGGAGGCGATGAGAAGCGGCAGCGCCGCCGGAAAGATGATCGCCCATTGCATGTGGCGCGAACACATGTCGATCGCCACGAAAGCGGCGACCCCGGACAACGGAACGACGAACACTGCAAGGATCGCCGACCAGCGCGGCATTTCCCCCATGAGACCCGCGTTGACGAGCATGAGCGCGAGCGCCACCCAGAGACCGAACGTCAGAAAAAGACTCGCAAACGCATCAGACATCGCGGCCTCACCGCCTCCCAGCGGAGTGGCGGCGCTCGCGAGCACAGCGACGTAGAAGCCGCAGGCGACGACCAAAAGCAGCAACGCTCCGATCGGCGCAGACCGTTGCGGCGGCGAATCTGACCGACATAAAGCCTCCTCGTTCGATGCGGCGCGGACTTCAGACAAATTCGATAAAAACTCCGGCCCGGCGTTAGCCAAGCCGCAATTGCCGTCTGCTATGTGATTTTCATTGGAGGGGTTATCGCCACTTGCTGCGGCACAATGAGGAGCCCGGCTATGAAGATCGCTTCCACGTTTGCGCTTGCACTTTTTAGTGTTGCTCTCGCGCCTGTCGCCGCCATCGGCGGCGAGCAGGAAGACCGGCAAGCCTGCATGAATGACGCCTTGACAGTCTGCGCACAATTCATTCCCGACCGCAGCCGCATTGAGCATTGCCTGTTTGTCAACCGCAGCCGCATCTCGCCGGCATGCCAGGCGGTGATGACTCGCTCCAGCCAACCGACACTGTCGCCAGCCGCGTTGACTAACTCGCCCTGACGTCGCCGGACGTCAGATTGCCGGTTCCGGCGGCTTCATTCGGCCGCCGCTACCTGCATCGCGTTCCGTTCCGCCTCGGCTAGCCGATTGATGATGCGCCGGGCCGCAATGGCCCCGGCATCGGCGGCGATGTCGACCTGCGGCGGATCCGGCATCAGATTCAACACGCGCTGCTGCGCTGTAAACACGGCGACATCTTCGAGGAACGCGGTCCGCACCTGCTCGAATATCTTGTTGGTCGTCTCCGGGTTCTTAACGTCGAAGCTGTGCGCCTGCCCCCAGAAATAATGCGTCGTGGTTTCGGTTTCGGGCGTAATGGCGTTGAGGTTGCGCATGCTGATGCCGCCAACCCTTTTGCCCTGCGGCGCGCCGGTTCCGGTCGGCGTCGCCCCAACGTCGAGGCGCAGGAACGCCGGCGGCGCAAAGTCGATGATCTGCCAGCGATCGACGTTGCCGGTAAATCCGCCGACCTTTTTGTAGGTCGGGGGCGGATCCTGGTCGATCACCCAGCGCGTGACGACCACATTGTTCGGCGCCCGCTCGACCTTCACCTGCGCATGTTCCGCAATCGCCGCATTGCCGATCGTGGTTTCGTGCACAAAGGCAAGGTGCGTCAGGTCGAGAAGATTGTCGACGATCAGCTGCCAGTTGGCATCGACGTGCAGATAAGAACTCTTCGCGCCCCAGTCCGTATCGTCGAGCCAGTGGAAGTCCGGGATCGCCGCCGGATCGGCGAGCGCCGGATCGCCCATCCAGATCCAGACCCAGCGATAACGCTCCGCTAACGGATAGGTTTTTGCTTTTGCGGCTTTTGGAATGTGATCCTGGCCGGGAATACGGACACAGCGGCCATCGGCGCCGAAACGCAGCCCGTGGTAGTGGCATTGCAGCGTGTCGCCGACGAGCTTTCCCATCGACAACGGCAGATGCCGGTGCGGACAACGGTCCTCGAACGCGACCGGACGCCCGTCCTCGGTGCGGAACAAAACGATCGGCTCGCCGAGAATCATGCGGCCAAGCGGCGTGCGGCCGATTTCATTTTCTGCCGCAACGACGTACCAAAAATTCCGCAGGAACATGGCTTGCTCCATGGGCGATCACGTCCTCGCAATGCTCCGACTTCGCGATGATCTTGGCAATAGGCCGAACTGCGCGCGGCGGCCTGTGAATGCTCGCGCGCTTGGCAATGCGCGGGCGTTTGTGCAACATGAGCCAAGCCTTTGTGGGCGGCATCGGGGAGCCGTTATGTCGATTTTCGCCGTGAATTATCTGTGCCGTGAGGTGTTGCGCGACCATGCTTTTCGCGCCGCCATGAAGGCCGATCCGGCCAAGGCGTTGGCGCCGCTCGATCTCACTGACGAGGAACGCAAGGCGCTGATCGCAGGCGACGTCGGCGCGCTCTATCGCATGGGTGTCAACGGCTTCCTCATGGGCTACCTCGCCCGCTTCGAGGTCTGCGGGCTCAATATCGAAATCTACAATCAGCGCATGCGCGCGGTGAAGGTCGATGAAGTAGGAGCGCCGGTCTAGCAACTTTTCTTTTGCCGCTGCGCCGAACTGGTCCCAATCATCGTCCAGCCAGCGCCAGGGCAATTCCGCCAAGCGCCCCGACAACGACAACGAGCAGCGGCGGCGCGCGCCAGGCGGTGAGAAGAACGAAGCCGACAAGCGCGACGCCAAAGTCTCCGGGCGTTTTGACCGAAGTCGTCCAGATCGGGCTGTAGAGCGCCGCGCCGAGCAGGCCGACAACGGACGCGTTCACGCCGCGCATCGCGGCTTGGGCGTCCGGCCGCCGGCGAAACGTGTCCCAAAACGGCAGCGTACCCAGAAGTATCAGAATGCCGGGAAGGAAAATGCCGAACAGGCCAAGCGCCGCGCCGGCAACGCCGTGCGGAACGGGACCAACGACGGTGCCGAGATAGGCGGCGAACGTAAACAGCGGGCCCGGAACTGCCTGCGCGGCGCCGTAGCCTGCGAGAAACGCATCGTCGCTCACCCAGCCGGGCGCGACGAATGCTTCCCGCAACAGTGGCAGCACCACGTGGCCGCCGCCGAACACCAGCGCGCCGGAGCGGTAGAATGCGTCGAACAACGCAATACCCGGCCATATCTCAAAGCGCTGCACGATCGGCAAGCCGACCAGCAAAACAAAGAAAGCAGTCAGCGCCGCCAATCCCGCGCGGCGCGAGACCGGCATGATGATGCGACCTTCCGCCGGTGGCGGCGCACCGCGGCAAAGCCAAAGACCTAAAACGCCGCCGAGCAGAATCGACCCGACCTGGGCGATCGAAGAATTGCTGAACAGGATAATCAGCGCCGTCAGCACTGCGATGGAGGCTCGCTCGCGGTCCGGACACAGGGTGCGCGCCATTCCGAAGACCGCCTGCGCGACAATGGCAACCGCCACAAGCTTGAGACCATGCAGGAGACCAGCTCCCGCAGTGCCGCTCAGAGCGCCTGCGCCGTAGGCGAAGAGGACAAGCACGATCGCGGAAGGAAGCGTAAAGCCGATCCAGGCAGCGAGCGCGCCGCGGTAACCGGCTCGCATCAGCCCGATCGAAAACCCAACCTGACTGCTCGCCGGCCCCGGCAAAAACTGACAGAGCGCGACGAGATCGACAAAAGCCTGTTCGTCGAGCCAGCGCCTCCGGACAACAAACTCCTCACGGAAATAGCCGATATGCGCGATCGGCCCGCCGAATGAGCTCAATCCGAGCTTGAGGAAGACGCGTAGAACTTCCAGCGGCGAACCTGAGCCCTGGCCTTTAGCGTCGAATTTTTTGTCTGCCGATAGCTCGCTCACCCGACGCCCCAACCCCTGTGATTGTCAAAACGCGTTGGCCGGTTTCTACGTATAGGTGATGAGACCTGCGAAGCCCTCGTCCATGTGGTCCTGATGATGGCAGTGAAAGAATGTCGGGCCCGGATCGTCGGCCAAGAAATCGATCTCAGCCGTTGAATATCGCGGCATGCTGAGCGTGTCCTTCATCAGACCCGAGATCGAAATGTTGCCCACTTTGGCGACTTCGAAGGTGTGCCGGTGAGTGTGGACCGGATGAGTATCGCCGCTGTTGTTGTTCATCACCAGCCGATACCTCTTGCCTTCCTGAACCGTGAACAGCGGATTGGTATCGGGCCACGATTTTCCGTTGATGGTCCAGCGGTTGTAACCGCCGCGCCCGCCGGGGACTTTTTCGAACGTCAATTTGATAGTCTCATCCGGCGCTTTCGCCGGCGTTGTCAGGGCGAACGCCGTGTAGCTCCAAGCGGTTTTCGGCGGCAGCCACTGCGGCTCGCCGCGGCGGTTCTCGTACTCGACGACCATCCCCATCCCCATGTCGCGGTCGTCGTCATCGGTCGATCCGAAAACCCACACGCCGGGATTGTTCATTTCCACAATCACGTCGGCGCGCTCGGCAACGTCGAGTTTCAGCACGTCGACGGTCGCCGGCGTCGGCACCGGATTGCCGTCGAGCGCGATGACGGTGAAGCGATGGCCGGGCAGCGCCAATGTGACATCCATGGTGGCGCTGGCATTGAGAAGCCGAAACAGAATGCGTTCGCCCTTGCGCACGCGGATCGGCTCATCGTGGCCCAGCATCCGCTGCCCCAGCGTCGCCGCGTGATACATGACTTCCAGGCCGTTATCGGGCGGCGGTCCCTTGCGCAGGTCCTGCATGCTCACCCACTTGCCTTCCCAGCGCCGCGCCGCCAGCAGCACTTCGCGATCATAGCGTCCGGGATCCCCGGCCGCCGGTTCGACGATCAGAAACCCGAACTCGCCCGAATACGTGCTGCGCGTGAGGTCCGTCATCGCCATGGCGTGGCTGTGGTACCACCGGGTGCCGGCGGGCTTCGGTGTAAACGAATAGAGGTGCGATTGTCCGACCGGGATGATCGGCGATCCTTCCTCGGTCGCGCCATCTTGGACAGCAGGCAAGTACAGCCCATGCCAATGGACGATGTCGGGATAGCCGGCGTCGTTGATGACGTTGATTACGACCGGATTTCCTTCCCGAAGCCGCAGCACCGGCCCCGGAACTTTGCCGTTGTAGCCGGTGGTCGTGATCGTTTTGCCGGCGAGTGAGTTCGAGTGAGACTGGCGCGATACGCAGTGTGTAATCCGCTTTCGCCATCGGCGGATCACCAGCGGCGTACCCAATGCGCGTCGTCGCACCCAGCACGGGAAGTGTTGCGACATATTTGAGCAGCGAGCGGCGGTCGAGCGGCATGATCTCACTCCTTTTCGCTGCAAACTTACGAAACGCCCTCTGGTTCAGCTAGCCGGCCGGCTGATGCAGATTTGACAGCGCCCAGACCAGCGCAATAAACGCCAACGTGTCCACAAAGCCCCGAAGATAAAGTCCCCACACGAAAAATTCACGGAAGGCGTGCTCGATCGCGGCGGCATTTTGCGTCGAAGCAAGGCTCAGCATAATTGGCGCGGCTTTGACTGTAAGGACCAAGCCGGCGATCGAGCACGCGGCGGCAAAGTAAAGCGGAAGTGATACGCCGCGCCGGCCATTGCGGTCGAAATAGTTGCTCAGAGCGGCGGCGAGGATGAGCAACGTCGCCCCGATGCCTTCCACCGGGTAGGCGACAAGGCCAATCCCCAAATCCGCTTGCTGGCTAAACCGCGCCCAGGGTTCGGCGCCGAGTTCCTGCCACGCCGGGCCGCCGACAATGACCCGATCGATGATACCGCCCGCCAAGACGCCGCTCAGGAGCGTAGCGGCTGCCACGAGAAGCACAGTACGCGTGAAACTCATCGGCGCTCTGTATCCTCAGGGATGGTCGCGGCTCAGCAGAGCGTCGAGCGACCACTTTCCACCGCCCTCGATCAGCAAATAGAGCGCACCAAGCAGCATGCCGAAGTCATCGCGGGCTTCGTGCATCATGCTCCAGAATCCGTAGCGCGCCAGTTTGGGCAGATGAAAAATCCAGAGCTCGTGCCCGAGCAGGATCGGCACTTTTGTCGAAGCGATCGCCACAATCATGATGACGATCATCGGAATGGCGGCAAGCCGGGTGAAAAGGCCAAGAATTACAAGCGCGCCGCAGATGGTTTCGACGGCGCCGACAAACGGACCCAGCACTTCGGGAAACGGAATTCCAATATTGGCGAAGCGTCCGGCCCCCAAAATCTCCGGAAATATCAGCTTCTGAATTCCTTCCGGAAAGAACACCACCAGACCGACGATGAGGCGAATGAGAATGCTCCAGCCGGGCGCGCGAGTGCCAAGGAGAATAGTCCGCCAATTGGCGTTCTCGAATTTGGTCGACATTCAGTCATCCTCTTCAACCTTTGCAAACGATGATCTGCCAAACTGGACCTGCCTTGATGCGCACAATCGCAACAAAGCGAATTGCCACAGTCGCCCCTCTACCCTCATTCTGATACCAATATTGAGTTGCCGGAACAAACTTGGGTTTGGACAGGTGAACCTTACACGGCGCAAGTTTGCGATTGGCTGCGGAGCATTCGCATCAAGCGCCGTTGTTTATGCACGGTTCGGAATCGGCGGCCCCGCGCCCTTCAGCACTCCGCTGCCAATCCCGAAACTGATCGATGCGGCGAAGCAGGGCAACGCTGTCAAACTAAATGTTATGTCAGGCCGACACGCCTTCATTAGAGGAAGACCGACGCGGACCTATGGCTACTCGGCACCCATCCTTGGACCGGTCATCCGCCTGCGGCGCGGCGATAGCGTGGAGATGACCGTCGAAAACGCCCTCAACACTGTTACCACCGTGCATTGGCATGGGCTCTTAGTCCCCGGCTATGACGACGGCGGGCCACAGCAACTTATTAAGCCAGGCCATACGTGGCGTCCGGTTTTGAAGATCGAGCAAGCGGCCACGACGCTTTGGTTCCATCCTCATCCGCATCACGACACCGCTCGGCAGATTTACATGGGCCTGGCGGGAATGCTCATCATCGATGATGGCTCCGATGCCCGGCTCGGTCTGCCGCGCACGTTTGGGATCGATGATTTGCCGATCATTTTGCAGGATCGCACGTTCGGTTCTGATGGATCGCTCGACTACAACAACAAAGACCTAAACGCGCTGGACGTAATATACGGGACCAGAGGCGAGACCATAATCGTGAATGGAGCAATCGCTCCGTTCACCAAAGTTCCACCCGGTCTGGTGCGGCTCCGACTTCTCAATGCCGCTAACGCCCAGAATTTCGAGCTGCGATTCTCCGACAGACGCACGTTTCACGTCATCGCGTCGGACGGGGGTTTTCTTTCGGCGCCAGTGCCGATGACACAGCTCACGATCTCACCCGCGGAGCGCTTTGAAATTCTCGTGGATTTCGCGAACGGAAAAGCGGTCGCGCTTGAAAACGGCCCGGACGAAGAAATGGGCATATTCGGCCGTGTCGCGCCGGATGGTAGCGCAGACTATGTCGCTGTGATGCGATTCGAACCGACCGCGACGACGCCCATCGTCAAAGAATTGCCAACGCGTCTTGTCGAGCCTGCGACGGCCTCTCCTGCATCGGCCGTGCGCCGCCGGCAGTTCGTTCTGAACAGCGGCTTATGCGCAAGCCGCCCCGAAGGTGGCGCCCACAGCGAGACACCCGCGCTCGTAGGGATCAATGGAAAACCCTTTGACATCGGACGCATCGATGTCGAGACACAGCTCGGAACAACCGAGGTCTGGGAAATCGTCTCGATCGGCATGCCGCATCCGTTTCATGTGCATGGTGCATTATTTCGCATCTTGTCGATCGAGGGTGCGCCACCGCAGCCTCACCTCACGGGCTGGAAGGACACCGCGCTCGTCGAAGACAAAGCCGAACTGCTCGTCGCCTTCAATCAGCCGGCACCGCGCGAGCATCCCTTCATGTATCATTGCCACATTCTTGAGCACGAAGAGGCCGGACTCATGGGACAATACGTATGTGCCTGAGCTAAATGGGCACCAAGGGACGTGGCTCTGCGTTCGTTTCAGCCTTTGAGATAATTCTGCTTGTACCAATCCAAGATTTCGCTGCCGGTCGTCAGCCAGACTTCCTGACGCGAGGTGATGTGGGCAAGCGCCTTGGCGAAATATTTGCTCCGGTGCGGATAGCCGACCAGAAACGGATGCAGGCAGATCGACATTACCCGGCCGGTTTTGGCGCCGTCTTCGTAAAGTACGTCGAACTGGTCGCAGATCATCTGGCCGAAGGTTTCCGGGCTCTGGTGCAGATCAAGGAGCGCCGGAATGTCGTTGATCTCCGTCGAATAGGGCATGGCGATCATCGAGCCCTTCTTCACCCGCATCGGATAAGGCTGATCGTCGTTGACCCAGTTCCCGACATATTCGATTCCATTCTCGGCCAGGATGTCGAGCGTGCGCACCGTCTCGCTCAAAGCCGGGCTGAGCCAACCGCGCGGCGCCTTGCCGACGCTTTTGGTAATCGTGCCGACGACGTGTTTGATCAGCGACTTCTCTTCTGCCTCGGTCTGGTTGTTGATCAAGGTCGAATTGTTGGTGCCGTGGCCCATCCATTCCCAGCCGAGTTTCCTGCCCTCCTCGATGATGCGCGGATAATGCTTGCACACGTCGGAATTGAGCGCGACCGTGCCCTTGACGCCGTATTTCTCCATCACCTCCATCATCCGCCAGATACCGACGCGCACGCCGTAGTCGCGCCACGAATAATTGAGCACGTCCGGATTGACCGGGAGGACCGCGATCCGCGTCGAAGGACGATCGAACAGAAAGTGCTCGATGTTCGGAATGACCCAGACGGCGACACGGGCCCCGTTCGGCCAGGACAGAACCGGGCGATCGATAATTGCCGAGTAATCGAACCGGCTGTGCTCCATCGGTATCGATGGAGGCGGCGGCGCCTTCCGTTGTTTCGACCGTTGCACGATTTTCTTCGCCGCTCTGCGCGCCACCTGTCCCTCCCGAATTATCAAACGGTGTATTGATCTGGCGGCACTGCGCCGCTCGGGTTAATGTGGCACAAGCGCCGCATAGAAGCGAAGGCCCAAAGGAGTTCAACGAAATGGCAAATATCGTCGCCGGGTTCGGCGTCCCGCACACTCCGGTGTTCCCGTTCTTCGTCAAGCGCGACGGGCCCGAGAGCGAAACCGCCAAGTTGTTCGCGGCGCAGAAGGAGCATCTCGCGGCGGTGCGTCCCGACGTGATCGTGATGTTCGACACCGATCATCTCAACACCTTCTTCCTCGACAATCTGCCGATCTTCGCCGTGGGCGTGGACAAGAGCTTTACCGGTCCGAACGACGAGCCGCGGGAAATGCCGGTGTACAAAATCCCGTCAGCCGTCGACCTCGCCACGCATATCCGGCAGGCAGGCATTGAAGCGGGCTTCGATGTCGCGCTCACGCAGCATTATTCGGTCGATCACTCGGTCGCGGTGCCACTGCACTTTCTCACCCCCGACATGCAGGTGCCGGTCATTCCGTTCTTCATCAGCGGACACCTGCCGCCCTTGCCGTCAGCGCAACGCTGCTATGCGCTTGGCCAGGCCGTCGGCCGCGCGATCGCATCCTGGCCGGCGGCGCTGCGGGTCGTGATCATGGGCAGCGGCAGCTTCTCGCTCGAAGTCGCAGGCCCGCGTATGGCGCCGGGCCGCACTGACGGCGTGCCCGATCCCGACTGGGCCTGGCGCATCATCAAGCTGATGGAAGAGCAGAAAATCGAAAAGCTGATCAGTGAAGCCACCGAGCATCAGCTCCTCAAGGCTGGCAATGTCGGCGGCGAAGTTCTGAACTGGATCGCGATGCTCGGCGCCATCGGCAATCACAAGCCGAATTACATCGCCCCGCAGATGCAGAACGGCCACGCCTACGGCGTGTGGCGGTGGAATTAGTCCGGCATGCGCCCGGTGACGTTTCCCGCGCGCGACGCAGCACGAAGTGGTGCGCTGCAGACCCGGGATCGTAACGGACGCCGAATTTAGGACGATCCCGGATCAGCGGTGCAGCGTTTCACGCTGCGCCGCGTCCGGGAAACGTACATTGACGTGATGACATTCCGCTGGATTATCACGTCGAGCGCGTCAACCCGCCGTTGACGTAGAGCGTCTGCCCGGTGATGAAGGCGGCGTCCTCGCTCGCCAGAAACGATACCGCGCCGACCAGATCGGTGGCGACTTCGGTGCGTTTGATCGATTGCATGTGGGCCATCATGTCGAACAGCGCATCTTTGGACATGCCGCCGGGAACCTCTTTATCGGCCAGCGTACCTGGCGTGCGCGTCAGCCCGGGCGCAATGGCGTTGACGGTGACGCCGTGCTCGCCGAACTCGGTGGCGGCCGAGCGCGTAAAACCGATCACGCCGGCTTTGCTGCTGATGTAGTGGATCAGGTTCGGCACCAGGAGGCTGACCGTATCCGACGCAATGTTGACGATCCGGCCCCAACGCCGCTGCCGCATCCCACCGATGAACGCCTTGGACATCAGGAACATGGAATCGAGGTTGACCGACAGAACCCGCCGCCAATCCTCGAAGCTGATGTCGTCGAAAGCCTGCATGGGATAGATGCCGGCATTGTTGACGAGGATGTCGCAATGGCCGCCGCCCTTCTCGACCTCGGCCTTGAGCGACGCGACGCTCGCGGGATTGCTGACATCGCATTCGACCGCAATTGCCTGTCCGCCGGCGCCTTCGATCTGCCGCACGGTGTCCTGGGCTTTAGCGCGGTCGGCAATGACGATCCGCGCCCCCTCGCCCGCAAGCCTGATCGCCGACGCCTGACCGATCCCCGAAGCCGCGCCGGAAATAACCACGGTCTTGCCTTCGTGCTTTTTCGCCATTCCTCATCCTCCCGTTTTCGGCGGGCGATTGTTCGCATATAAAGGGCTCGCTGGTGAAGGGTTCTGCAGGTTGCAAATCTGTCACCGCCACGGCGCCGGGCAAACGTTTGCGAAAAGGAGTGTGGATTGTGACCAGCGGCAAGGACGACGAAGAATTTTTCCGGCAGCGCGGTTTCGGCATCAAGATCGGCTTTGGCGAGCGGCCGGCGCTGATTGTGATCGACATGATCAACGGTTTTACCGACGCGGCGATGCCGCTCGGCGCCAATCTCGATACGCAGATCAAGGCGCAGCAGCCGCTGGTCGAGATCGCGCACCAGCGCGATATCCCGGTTATTTTCTCGACCGTGCTTTACGAAGAGCCCGACATCAAGGACGCCGGTATTTGGGCGCTCAAGCAATCAGGCGCGCGCACGCTCACCGCCGGCTCCGAAGCGGTCAAGGTCGACAACCGCCTCGACCGGAAGCCGAAGGACATTCTGCTGGTCAAGAAATACGCCTCGTGCTTCTTCGGTACCGATCTGGTGCCGCGGCTCAACAGCCGCCGCATCGACACCCTCATCCTCACCGGCTGCACCACGTCCGGCTGCGTCCGGGCGACGGCGGTCGACGCGGTGCAGAACGGTTTTCGTCCGATGGTGGTGCGCGAAGCGGTCGGCGACCGCTCGGTGGCGGCGCACGAGCAGAGCCTGTTCGACCTCAACGCCAAATACGCCGACGTCGTCTCGCTCGACGAGACGTTGCAGTATCTCAAAACCGTTGGCCACAACCAGCCGGTCAATTAGCGAGCGGACAGCGTTTCCCGGGCGCGGCGCAGCACGAGGTGTTGCGACGCAGACCCGGGATCGTTAAGACGCGGAGTCTGGGAAGGTCCCGGATCAGCGGTGCATCGCTACGCGCTGCACCGCGTCCGGGAAACGGCTATCAGAACATCGGATAGGCCGGGTTGAGCGGAAGGCCAAGCTGCATGCGGCCGAAATTCTCCGCCGGCACGTCCCAGCTCATCACCACGTGCGAGGCAATGGCGTGCACGTCGCGCCAGCAGCGTTGCGCCGAGTTATTGTCCAAAAGCCCGCTCGAGCCGCTGATGTTGATCAGTTCGTCCATTGCATCGCGCAGCATCCGCATGGCGTAACTGAAATCGCGGCGCAGCAGCGTGCGCGTCTCAAGACTCATGCCGCTGTAGTCCTTGCGGGCGGTCGCGAGCGCACGGCGCGCCAGCAATTCGGCGGCGTCGATCTGGGCGCCGATCTCGGCGACTTTCATCTGCACCGGCACATGTTGGGCGATGGCGAGCTGGGTGTAGGTCAAATAGCGCTGCCGCGTCCATTCCAGGAAGTCGGCATAGGCGCCGCGCGCCGAGCCCAGCGCCGGACCAAGCAGCGCGTACGAGTGCACGGCGATAAACGGGGTACGGTAGATCGGATTGGTATTGATTTTCGATCCCGGAGAATTTGCGTCGCGCAACGTCGAAAACGAGACGCTGCGGTGCTCGGGCACGAACACATTGTCGAGCACGCTGGTGATCGAGCCGGTACCGCGGAGCCCGGCGCAAAACCAAGTGTCGTCCTGCTTCACCTGCGACACTGGCACCAGATAGAGCCGCATGTCCGGATGATCTTCACCTTCGCGGAAGGCGAGCCCGCCGATCAGGATCCAATGCGAGTGCCGGAGCCCGCTGCACCATGACCAGCGGCCGTCCAGGCGGTAACCGCCCGGCACCACTGTTACCTTGCCGGTCGGCGCCGCCGAAGTGGCGATGCAGGCGGCGTTGTTCTCGCTCCAGACGTCGTGCTGCGCCTGTTCCGGGAAATGCGCCAGGATACAGGCGTGGTCGGCCAGATAGTTGAGCACCCAAGCCGACGATGCGCAGGTCGACCTGCCGAGCTCGATGGAAATGTCGAACGCAACTTCGTGGTCGTGTTCGTAGCCGCCCCATCGCTTCGGTTGCAGCACATGGATCAGGCCGGTGTCGAGGTATTCCTCGACCGACTCGCGCGGGACCTCGCGATCGCGCTCGGCCTTGACAGCGCGCTCCCGCAGCTTCGGAGCCAGCCCGCGGGCGCGGCCGATCAGTTCGTCGGCCGTCGGAATTTTGGCGGGCGCGGCGCCGGTCCGCAATTCGGCAACACTCATTGGGTTTCCTCCGTTTGGCGGCGACATTGCGTCAGCGCCGGGAGGGAATCAAGCGCCTGCCGGTGTGTCCTTCGTTAGCTATCCTTGATCCGGTCCACCTTCCGGTGTCATCATGTTAACGACTGATCCAGCGCTGATCGTCGGCCAGAAAATCGATTGCGCATTAGGAAACAGGGGAAAATATGCGTCTCGGATTTTTCATGATGCCGGTGCACCCGCCGGCCCGCACGTTTACTGAGACGCTTGCCGAGGACACCGAGAAATCGCTGTTGGCCGACCGGCTCGGCTTCGGGGAGTTGTGGCTCGGCGAGCATTTTTCGGCGACCAGCGAGCCGATCCCGTCGCCGCTGATGTTCATGGCCGGCCTCGTACCGCAGACCAAGAACCTGCGCTTCGGCACCGGCGTTATCTGCATTCCCAATCACGATCCGATCGTCGTCGCCGCCGAAGTGGCGCAGTTCGACCACATGAGCCGAGGCCGGTTCGAGCTCGGCGTCGGACCGGGCGGCCTGTTGTCGGACTTCGAGCTGTTTGGTCATAACGACGTCGGCGTGCGCAATCGCAAGGTCGTGGAAGCGGTCAAGATCATGCAGATGATTTGGTCGCAGGATCCGCCTTATGAATTCAACGGCGAGTTCCGCAAGTTTCGCCTCAAGGACACCGTCAATGCAGAGCTCGGCATCGGCTACATGCCGAAGCCGTATCAGAAGGGCGGACCGCCGATCACGCTGTCCATCGCCAGCCCGAATTCGCCGTCGGCGCGGACTGCCGCGCAGCAGAACTGGGGCATGATTTCGGCCAACATCGTGCCGACCTACTCGGTGGCCTCGCATTGGGCGATCTACAGCAAAGCGTGCGCGGAGATGGGCAAAAGACCGTCCGGCGAGAACTGGCGCGTGTCGCGCAATATCTTGGTCGCGCCGAGCGATGCGGAAGCCTTCGATCGGGTCTATGGCGATGCCGCGTCCAACAATTATTTCTTCACCTACATCCGCACGGCGCTCGCCGGGGCCGGAATCTTGTCGGTCCTCAAGCCGCGGCCCGAAATGTCGGACGAGGAAGCTACCGTCAACGTCATCACCGAGGGCTGCACGCTCTATGGTTCGCCCAAATCCATGCTCGACAAGCTGGTCGCGTTCCGCGAAGAGGTCGGACCGTTCGGCACGCTGCTGATGACCGGCCTCGACTGGACCGGACCCAACGGAGCGTGGGAGCGGCAGTCGATGCAGCTGATGGCCGAAGAGGTCATGCCGAAGTTCAATCAGCACATTCACGCGCAGGCAGCCGAATAAGCCGCAATCGACTTTCATTTGTCGGAATTGTTGCGCTGCACTGGCCATGAGAGCTTCATAAAGGCGTCGCAGCGGCGCCACAGATGCCGTGCAAAATTCCAAGCATAGGGACAGATTGGGGTGCGGTGAGGTGAACGTCGAGGAGATCGACGATGAACTTGCAATGCGCCTACGACGAACTGGCTGCGACCCAAAATTTCGGCCGACCCAGATGCCCGCGCTGCGGCAGCATGTTGTTGATCGCCGAGGAAGCGGAATTCAACGTCAAAGGCCGCATTCGCAACACCTGGTCGTGCGACGATTGCGCCCACGAGTTTGCCACCTCGATTACGTTATGGCCGCGTTAGGTCAAGCTTGCTGGCTTAGGCCGTTCTTCAGTTGTTGCGTCATTGTCGCCTGGATCGGAGGAAGCGCCCCACCGCTAGGTGAAGCCGAGCGTAATGAACCGGGACGATCGTGCGGCGTTAGTGCGTTGAAGCGTTAGTTCATAAAGTTGTATTTGTGCCGCTGGTTGCGTTTGAGTGCGAGCGCGAAAATGAAGTGACCCGCCGGTCCGGCGTATTTCGCGACCGGCGGGTTCTTTTTGTCACTCGCCATTTGCGCGAATGTCGCGCTTAGTCGTCCATTGCGCCTTGGTCGCTGCCACATAATCCGCAAAGCGGCCGGCGCTGATGGCAGCACGGGCACCCGCCATCAGGTCCTGGTAGTAGAACAGATTGACCAGCGAGAGGAGCGTGCCGCCGAGCGCCTCCCCGCTGCGGAACAAGTGATGCAGATAAGCGCGCGAGAAGTCGCGCGCCGCAGGACAGCGGCTTTCCTCGTCGAGCGGCCGCGGATCGTCCGCATGATGCGCATTCTTGATGTTGATCGGGCCGAAACGGGTGAAAGCAAGCCCGTGGCGGCCGTTGCGGGTCGGCAGTACGCAATCGAACATGTCGATGCCGCGGGCGATGGCTTCGAACAGGTCCGTCGGCGTGCCGACGCCCATCAGATAGCGTGGCCGCTCGGCCGGCAGCGCTGCCGCAGTCGCCGCGACGACTTCGAGCATCACGCTTTGGGTTTCGCCAACCGCGAGACCGCCGATGGCATAACCGGGGAAACCGATGTCGACGAGCGCCCGCGCGCTCGCTTCGCGCAGGTGCGGGTCGTCGCCACCTTGCACGATGCCAAACAGCGCACGGCCAGGCGCCGCGCGCTCGAAAGCGCGTTTGCTGCGTTCGGCCCAACGCAACGACAGTTTCATCGCCCGCTCGATCTCGCTCCGCTCTGCGGGAAGCTTGACGCATTCGTCGAGTTGCATCGCGATATCGGAGCCGAGCAGGATCTGTACCTCCATCGCGCGCTCCGCAGTCAACTCCACCATCGCGCCGTCGAGGTGCGAGCGGAACGTCACGCCCTCCTCCTCGATCTTTCGCAGCGGCGCGAGCGACATCACCTGAAAGCCGCCGGAATCGGTGAGGATCGGATACGGCCAGCGCATGAAGGCGTGCAGCCCGCCGAGCGCGGCGATGCGTTCCGCCGATGGCCGTAGCATCAGATGATAGGTGTTGCCGAGCAGAATCTCCGCGCCGGACGCGCGGACATCGTCGTGATGCACGCCCTTGATCGCAGCTTGCGTGCCGACCGGCATGAACGCCGGCGTGTGCACGACGCCGTGGGCCGTCGTTATCTCGCCGGCGCGCGCGGCGCCGTCGCTGGCAGTCAGCCGGAAGGAGAGGGGATTCGGCATCAGCTAAGGCGCATGCTCGTAGCTCTCATATGACAACGCGGGCCGCAGAATGTCCCCTTTTGCGCCGATAGCAACCTGTATGTTGATCTTCCGAAAGCGGCGCAATCGTCGGGGCATTAGACTTCGCGTAGCGGACCCACTAAATCTCCGCGCAAGGCATTTTGGGGGGCGGTGCAATGGCTGAGAGAACTTCGGCCCGCAAAGGATCGGGCGCAAGCCGCCCGGTTGTTGCTGCGCTCGATGAGAAAGACCTGCCGGAGGCGGAGCGGATTTTCCGGCTTGCCTTCGGCACGTTCCTGGGTGCGCCGGATCCCGAACGTTTCTGGGCGGATCGGGACTACGTGTATGCGCGGCACCGCGCGCCTCACGTCGCGGCGTACGGTGCCACGCTCGATGGGACTCTGGTCGGCTCCAACTTCGCCACAAAGTGGGGCAGCGTCGGGTTCTTCGGACCGATCACCGTGCGCCCCGACTTGCACGATCGCGGGATCGCCCGGGCGTTGCTCGCCAGGACCATTGAGCAATTCGACGCTTGGGGAACGCGGCATGCCGGCCTATTTACTTTCGCGCAAAGCGCAAAGCATGTTGGTCTCTATCAAAAGTACGGCTTTTATCCCCGTTTTCTCACGGCGCTGATGACGTCGCCATCGGGGCAAGCGAACAAGGTGTTTGGCGTATCTCGCTTCGGTGCGCTCACCCCAGTGCAGCAGGAAGAGGCTTTGCGCTCCTGCCGCGAAATAACCGAAACGCTCTATCCGGGACTCGATCTTACCGACGAAATATGCACCACCCAGGCTCAGGGTCTCGGAGATACGCTGTTGCTAGATGGCACCGGCGGAATCGCCGCTCTTGCGATCTGTCACTTTGGGCCGCGTAGCGAAGCCGGTGCCGACACCTGCTTCATCAAGTTCGGCGCGGCGCGCGACGGACCATCAGCCGAGCGGGATTATCTTCGCCTCCTTGATGCCTGCGAGGCATTGGCGGCCGATGTCGGCATGCCGACCGTACTCGCCGGCGCGAACATGGCGCGCCACGAAGCTTATCGGCTGCTGGTTAACCGAGGGTACGCCACCGTTCTCCAGGGCGTAAGCATGCACCGGCCCAACGAGCCCGGCTACTGTCGTCCTGGTGCCTACATCATCGACGATTGGCGTTAGCGCGCTGCCGGGCTGCCAGTGGCCGACCAAGCCCAAAACTACTTGCTAATGACAACGCAGCTAATAGTTCGCGCCCTGGCGAAACAGCAAACAGGCATCGCCGTAAGAATAGAACCGATAGCCTTGCTCGATCGCATGTGCGTACGCGCGCTGCATCACCTCAAGGCCGCAAAAGGCGCAAACCAGCATGAACAAGGTCGAGCGCGGCAGATGAAAGTTGGTCAGCATGGCCTCGACCACGCGGAAGCGATAGCCGGGCGCAATGAATAGAGC
The DNA here is from genome assembly GCA_963831165.1 of uncultured Alphaproteobacteria bacterium. Taxonomy (GTDB): domain Bacteria; phylum Pseudomonadota; class Alphaproteobacteria; order Rhizobiales; family Xanthobacteraceae; genus BOG-931. The sequence goes on along the minus strand of CAWHPC010000017.1, from coordinate 1,258,471 downwards.
CGTTTCGCCGGAGAATTCCGCGAGCGTTCCGTCTTCAGCCGCAGCGCTTTCCAGAAGCCGCAGCGACGTCGAACCGACCGCGACGATGCGACCGCCGGCGCGCCGCGCCGCATTGAGCGCCACCGCGGTTTCGGCGCTGACGCTGCCCCATTCCGGCTGCATGCGGTGACCGGACGTATCCTCCGCCTTCACTGGTAGAAACGTGCCAGCGCCGACGTGCAGCGTCACCCGGTGAAGCTGGACGCCGCGCGCGAGCAATTGCTCCACAATGCTCTCCGTGAAATGCAGCCCCGCGGTCGGCGCCGCGACCGAGCCCTCCTCGCGCGCGAACATGGTCTGGTAGTCGGTGCGATCCTGCTCGTCGACGTCGCGGCGACCGGCGATGTAGGGCGGCAACGGCATCTCGCCCCTTTCGGCCAGCGCCTGGTCGAGCACGGCGCCATGGAAAGCGAAGGCGAAAGTCACCTCGCCGCTCTCACCTTTGCCTTCCACCGTGGCGTCGAGCTGGTCGAGGAAGCAGACGCGGCCTTCGCTGCCAAAGCGCACGACGTCGCCGACGGCGAGGCGCTTTGCCGGACGCACCAGCGCAAGCCAGTGCGAGCCGTCGATCCGTTTGATCAGCGTCGCAGCGATTGCCGGCTCGCGGTCGCCGCGCCCGATGCGGCGGCCATGGAGACTTGCGGCGATCACTTTGGTGTCGTTGACAACCACCGCATCGCCTGGCCGCAGCAAGTCCGGCAAGTCTTGCATCGTGCGGTCATCGAGCACTCCGGGCGGGTGCACGACAAGGAGCCGGGCGGAATCGCGTGGGTCCGCCGGCCGCAAGGCGATGCGGTCCTCAAGAAGGGCAAAATCGAACAGGTCGGTGCGCATTGCGTCGGCGAGTGTTTTCCGCTCGTCCCCCGCGTAAACGGGGACCCAGCTTTTTGCTCCAGCACCCCTACTGGATTCCCGCTTGCGCGGGAATGAGCGGAGCAATGTGCATTATTTCCCGGGGCTGTTATCGATCGTGCGATCGTCGACAAAACGGATGGCGATCGGGCGGCCCGCAACCGCGCCGCCCATGCCCTCGCTGAAATGCAGCGGCGTGCAGCGCTTGAGCGCCGCGTCGATGGCGTCGCGATAGATGGTGCGCACTTCCGCCGGCGCGTCGTGGCTGACGTAGGTCATGCGAGGCGGAGCGATGACCTCACCGTCGCGCTTGAACGCGAAGCGGATGGTGTATTCCATGCCGTGTCGCGCCTCGTCCTTCGGCGGCGGCACCCAGCACTCGCGCAACGCGGCGAACATGGCGCGGATCGTATCGAGCGCGTGATCCTCTGTGGCGTTATCCGCAGCCTCGCCGTTTTTGCTTAACTCGTCGGCGCTCTTCGCATCGGCGGCGCCTTTATCGGCATCGCCCGTCTTTTGGTTCGCGGGATCATTGTCGTCGGTCGACACGATCGTCAGCCGCAAATCCTGACCAATCGGCGGCAGGAACTCGGGAAAACAAGGTCCGCGATGAAAGACGCTGCAGAACGACGGATGACACGGATGCCCGCTGAGCACGCTGCAGGGCGCGCGCGCGGGCGGCACGTGGTTCAGCGACGATGCCTTGCTCGCCGCGCTGTGCCCGGCAAGACCGATCGCCCCGCAGACGACCACGATCGCTATGCGGGACCCGCGCAAAGACTTTACTCCGTGACGTCGGTAGCCACCTGCATCTGAATGATGCGGTCCGGTTTGGACGGCGGCTCACCGCGCTTGAGCTTGTCGATCACCTCCATGCCGGCGACGACTTCACCCACCACGGTGTATTGGCCATTGAGGAACGAGCCCTCGTCGAACATGATGAAGAATTGGCTGTTGGCGGAATTGGGATTGCTGGTCCGCGCCATGCCGACAATTCCTCGCTCGAACGGAACCTTGGAGAATTCTGCCGCCAGGTCCGGATGTTCCGAGCCGCCGGTGCCGTCGCCGTTCTCGCCGTCGCCGGTCTGCGCCATGAAGCCGTCGATAACACGATGGAATGGCACGTCGTCGTAAAATCCCTCCCGCGCCAAAAGCTTCAGGCGTTCGGCGTGTTTGGGCGCCACATCTTCGCGGAGCTTGATAATGACGCGGCCGGGAGTGGTTTTAACGATCAGCGTATTTTCCGGATCGGTTCCCGCAGGGAGCGATTCATCCATTTGTTGTTTTCCTCTATCGACGCAACAATACCTCACCGCACGCAATGCGATCCTACGGCTCGATTGTGGCCTTCTTGATGTAATCGAGCTTGCCAAACTCTTTGATGAGATAGGTGTTGCCTTCCTGCTGGATGCGGCCTTGCTCGGGCCCCTGCCCGCCCGGTGCGCCTTCGCCGTAGCCGCTGTAGAGCGCGTCGACCACATTCATACCCGAGACAACCTGGCCGAACGGCGCAAAGCCTTGACGGTCCAGCATATTGTTGTCGCCGAAATTGATGAAGACCTGGGTCGTGCGCGTGTTGGGACCGGCGGTTGCGAACGTGATCAAGCCGCGCTTGTTGCTTTGCCTGACCGGATCGTCCTTGATCCGCGCCTCGCGCCACACCGCCGAGAGTTTCGGATCGGCGTTGATGCCGAACTGCACCATGAACGTGGAGATGACGCGAAAGAATCGGGCATTGTCGAAAAAGCCATTCTTGACGAGATTGTAAAAGCGGTCGGCGCCGTTCGGCGCCCAATCGCGATGAACTTCAATGACGAATGTACCTTTGCTGGTGTCGAACTTGGCTTTGTACACGGCCGGCGCCGGTTCATTCAGGGCCGCAGGGTTGCCGAGGCCCTGGCTCCAGGCCGGACCTGTGACCACAAGCGCGAGCAGAACTGTAATGAGGCGGATCATATTGTCTCCCGGATGAGATGCGTTCAGGCTTTGGCAAATTTCTTCTTCAGGCGCGCGGCGACCACCGGCGGCACGAACATCGAAACGTCGCCGCCCATGCCGGCAATCTGCCGCACCAAGGTGGCGGTGATCGGGCGAACTTCGGGCGAAGCCGGCAGAAACACAGTCTGAACTTCCGGCGCCATCGCGGCATTCATGCCGGCCATCTGCATTTCATAGTCGAAGTCCGCGGCGTCACGCAGCCCACGGATGAGCATGGTCGCGCCGGCCCGTCGCGCCGCCGACACAACGAGGTCGCCGAACGTGGTGCAGACGATCTCACAACCCGCGCTGCGCCCGACCGGCGTGCATATTTCCTCCAACATGGCGAGACGTTCCTCCGCCGAAAACAGCGGCGCCTTGCCGGGATGAATGCCGACGGCGAGCACCAGCCGGTCGGCGAGCCGGACGGCACTTTTCACGACGTCGAGATGGCCGTTGGTGATGGGGTCGAACGACCCGGCAAAGAGGGCTGTACGCGGCATGGCGGGGGTCTAGCCCGAGGTCCCCGTAATCGCAAGGCGGTTGGCAAGACGGATGGGTGGAGGTTTATCGCCCCGGTGTGAAGGGATATCGTCTGTCAAAACCCGCCCGAAGGCGTAAATGTTCGTGTGGGAGTGAAAATTGACTATGGACGCTCAAGCCCAAGCCGAGGCCAAAGCCGATACCAAAATTGTCAGGCGTCCACCCGATGAGGGCCCGTGGCGGGTCAGCGCCGATGTGTGCGTCGTGGGCGCAGGCATCGCCGGAACCTCCGCAGCACTGACGGCCGCGCGCAACGGCCGCAAGGTCGTGCTGGTCGACGGCCTGCCGGTGCTCGGCGGTCAGGCGGTGAATTCGATCATCGGCACGTTCTGCGGCCTGTTCGCCAACGGCACCCACGGCCACCAATTCACCCACGGCATCGCCGACGAGATCCTGCACGACCTCGGCGCCAAGGAGCAGACCCTCTATTACCGGCGCGGGCCGGTGACCACGGTGGTCTATTACGACGAAGTCGCGCTCGCCCGCTGGATCGAAGAGGCCATCCGCAAAGCGGGGATAACCGTCGTGCTCGGCGCCGTGCTGCGGCGCGTGGAAGTCGACGGCCGCCGCGTCAAGCGCCTTGAGCTCGCCACCCGCTATGGCGACGTGCACGTCGAGGCAACCGGCTTTCGTCGATTCAAGCGGCGACGCGGCTTTGGTCTGGCAGGCGGGCTTTGCCTGCCGCGAGCCCGCGAACCGCAAAGTGTTCGGCACCCAGATGGTGGTTCTTGAGCATATCGACGAAGCCAGGCAGCCGACCCGCGATGAGATTGGCGCGCGGATGAAGGAAAAGGGCGACGAGTACGGACTGGTCCGCCGCGAAGGCCTCGCCTTCATCATTCCCGGCCGGGGCGTGGCGGCCATGAACATGACCCATGTCGAGACGCCGCTCGATCCGCTGGAGGCCTCCGCCCGCACGCTGGACGGCCGCGACCAGGCCGACCGGGCCGTCGCTTTCCTGCGCCACGAGTTTCCGGATTGTTTTGGGAAATGCCGCGTGCGCGCTTACGGCTTTCCGGGCATTCGGCAGACCCGCTGGATCGTCGGCCGCCAGCAGCTCACCGAAGATGACGTGATGAAGGGCACGCGCTTTGCCGACGCGATCGGGCGCACCGCCTGGCCGATCGAGCTGCACGATCACGGCAGCGGCCACCGCTGGCACACGTTTCCCGAAGATCATGTTCACTACATTCCGCTCGCGAGCCTAACGCCGGCGGACGCCGACAACGTCGTTGCCGCCGGACGCTGCATCGACGCCGACACTGCGGCGTTGTCGAGCGTGCGGGTGATGGGTCCATGCATTGCCATGGGCGCCGCCGCAGCGCATGCGCTTGATCTCGCCGGCACCGGCAGCGTGCATCAGATCGACCTCGCGGCGCTGGCGACGCGGGTCCACGACAATGTCGAGCGGACGGACTGAAAAATGCGCCTGACCGATCACGAGAAGGCGATGCTGGACGGCGCGCACGGCAAAGCCAAAGCCCGCGCCATGGATTTGTTGGTGCGCTACGGCGAGGCGCTTGGCGCGGAGCGGCTCATTGAGACCAACAACGTCGCCGGCGCATTCAATGCCTCGACACCTTCGGTGCGCGCTTTGGCGGCTCGCGGCTTCGATGCGGTCTATTCCGAGTTGAACCTCGACAGCGATGAGGTGGTCGAAGTGCCGCGCATGGCAGTCAACACCTGCCAATTGATCACCGGCATCGACAACGCCAAGTGGCGGACGCAGGGCATCCCGGACGATTTGGCCGAGCAACAAAAGCGCGGCGAGGCGTTCTTCGGCCAGCGCGGCATCAACATGCACGCAACCTGCACACCCTATCAGGTCGGCAACGTGCCGGTGAAAGGCGAGCACTGCGCCTGGATGGAATCCTCGGCCGTGGTCTACTGCAATTCCGTGCTGGGCGCCCGCACCAACACTGAGGGCAAGGAGTTGACCGGCGCAGCCGCCCTCACCGGCCGCATTCCCGATTGGGGGTTCCACCTCGACGTCAACCGCTACGGCACGCATCTCGTCGAAGTGGGTATTCCGGTCGACGACATTATGGACTGGGGCTTGCTGGGCTATTGGCTCGGCGAGATCGTGCAGGACCAAATCCCGGTGCTCACCGGCGCACTCATCAACCCGACGCTCATCAAGCTCAAGCATTTCGGCGCCGCCGCCTCATCGTCGGGCGGCGTCGAAATGTATCACCTGCCCGGTACGACGCCGGAGGCGGCATCGGTCGAAGAAGCCTTCGGCGGACGGACGATTGCCGACACGCTGCGCTATGGTGCAGCGGAGCGGCGGCGCGCTTATGAAAATCTCAATTGCGCACGTGAGCGCAAGATCGACTTCGTCATGCTCGGCTGCCCGCACAATTCCATCGACCAGGTCTGGCTGATCGCTTCTTTGCTCGAAGGCCGCCGCATCAATCCGAACACTGCGCTTTGGGTGCACACGCCGCGAGCGTTACGGGACACTGCGGAGCGCAACGGCTATGTGCGCATGATCGAGGACGCCGGCGGCGTGGTCATGAGCGATACATGCCCGGCGATCTCGCGGCATATGCCGAAAGGCGCACGCACGGTGGCGACGGATTCCGCCAAGCAGGCGCACTATTTGCCGGCGATCACCGGAGTTGAGGCCTGGTTCGGCTCGGTCCGTGATTGCGTCGAGGCCGCAATCAGCGGCACCTGGAACGGAACGCTGTGATGCAAGAGGTCATGCCCCGGACCATCGTACTGCATGGCCGCCGCGTGGTCGGTGGCTGCGCCGAAGGCGAAGCGTTGGTGACGCGGCAGACGATTTCCGGCTGGGGCGGCATCAACGAGCGCGACGGCACCGTCATCGAACGCCGCCACGAGTTGCGGGGCCAAAGTTTTGCCGGCCGGGTTCTGTTGTTTCCCGGCGCGAAAGGCTCGTCAGGCTGGTCGGCCTACTTCCACATGACCCGGCTCAACGGTGTGGCGCCGGCGGCGATGATCTTCACCCGCATGACCACCAAGATCGCACTGGGCGCAGTCGTCACGCGGGCGCCGGCGATTACCGACCTGGATCAGGACCCGTTTGCCGTGATCGAGACCGGCGATTGGGTCAAAGTCGATGCCGACCGCGGCATCGTCGAAGTGACTAAACGCTAAAGGAGCGGCAATGTCCGGGCGAACCGTGATCGATGTTGCCGAAACCATCGAGAAGCAGAAGCTCGGGGGCTTCCTCATTGGCCTGGTGGTGATCTCCTGGATCATCACCTTCTTCGACGGCTTCGACCAGCAAGCGATCGCGTTCGCCGCGCCGTATTTGTCGACGCAATATCATCTCGACCGCATCATGATGGGCAACGTGTTCAGCATGGGGCTTGTTGGCACGCTGATCGGCGGTTTCGCCTTCGGCTATCTCGGCGACCGCATCGGCCGACGACCCGCCATCATTCTTGCGACTGCCTCGTTTGGCCTGCTCACGCTCGGTTTCGTGCTGGCTGAAGGCTACCTCTCGTTGCTGGCGCTGCGCCTCGTTGACGGCATCGCGCTGGGCGGGATGTTGCCGCTCTCCTGGGCGCTGAATATCGAGTACGCGCCCAAGCGGTTTCGTTCGACGATCGTGACCGTCATCATGATCGGCTATTCGGTCGGCATCGCGCTCGGCGGCCCGGCGGCAAACTGGCTGATCCCACAATATGGCTGGCAGTCGCTGTTCGCGGTCGGCGGCGTTTTATCGCTTGTCGCCGCGGGCGCGCTCGTTCTGGTGTTGCCGGAGTCGGCGCGCTTTCTTGCCAGCAAAGGGTGGCAGACGGAGCGCGTCGCGGAATTGCTGAGCCGGCTGACCGATGAAGCGATTCCGGCGGATGCGCAATTTGTCGTTGCCGACGAGGCGGGCCAGGCGAAGGATTTTCGCGCCGCACTCCTGTTCAAGGACCAGCTGCGCTTCATCACGCCGCTCCTCTGGCTCGCCTATATCGCCAGCTCAATGGCGGTATTTTTTCTCGCGACCTGGACGCCGCTGGTGTTCGAGGCGCTCAATTTCACCCGCGCGCAGGCGGCGCTGGCGGGGTCCGTCAACGCTGCGGCCGGTGCGGTCGGCGGACTTCTGCTCATGCGCTTCACCGATACCGTGGGGGCGATCGCGATCACCGCCATGCCGCTGATCGCCGTACCGCTCTTGCTCATTGCCGCCTTCGTCGATGTAGGCCAGGCTAGCTTTTTCGCGCTGTTTGCTCTGATCGCACTGTTTCTGATCGGAGGCCATTTCGGCCTGCACAGCATCGCCGGTATTTTTTATCCGAGCACCTATCGCGGCAACGGCGCGGGCTGGGCGATATCGGTCGCCAAGATCGGATCGATCGCCGGACCGCTCGCGGCCGGGCTGATCCTCTCGACCAGCCTGCCCGTGCGTTACATCTTTGCGGTGCTGGCGATCTGCCCGGCGGTTTTCGTCGTGTGCATATTCATTGTCGGGCGGCTTCATTCATCGATCCTGCGGCGCGAGACACAGGTGCTGGCGGCAGCTTAGCCCGCGCTTAAGACTAGTAAATTTGTATCGGAATACCCCGGAAAACCGAGGCCCCCGATCATTTTTCACTAACCCCAATACCAGCAAAAATGTGATCCCCATCAATGTAGGCTTTTCCAATCTGATGCAAATTGTCATCAGTGAAGGCGACCCGCGCACAAGCGCAGCGGCCTCGGGGCCGACAACAGGGCGCCAGATCAGAAGACAGGGATCAGTGTCATGCTCAAAGCCTTTTATGCCATAGCCGCCGCCGCGATCGTCGCGGGAGCCTTCGTCGCGACGCTGAGCATTTCAGACCAGGTGGAAGCCCGTGGTTCGGTCCCGGGCATGAAGGCCGACCGTGCCGACATCCGCGCCCTCGCCGGCAAGTGCTCGCAGAATGCCTGGCCCTATTTCGAGGCCTCGTGCCTGCGGGATACGCGTAATCCCTTTGGCCAGGCGCGCGAAGTGCGCATCGTCTCCGCGGATCGGCTGGCCCAGACGAGTGGCAATTCCCCCCGCTAACCGGCGCTGGGTGGCCTTCTGCGGCCCGAGCGCACGTTTCATCCGCGCCGTAAAGTGCGCTAAGAGCCAGCCGGCAGCAGAAAGCGCCGGCCGGGATGATCGTCCTAATCGACAACTACGACAGTTTCACCTTCAACCTGGTCCACTTCTTTGGGGACCTCGGGGCGGAGGTGCGCGTGCACCGCAACGACAAGATTTCGACCGCCGCGATCCTCGCCGCGGAACCAGACGCCATCGTGCTTTCGCCCGGCCCCTGCACGCCGAAGGAAGCCGGCATCTGCCTCGATCTGATCGCGGCGGCGTCCGGCAAAATCCCCATCCTCGGCGTCTGCCTCGGCCATCAGGCGATCGGTGACGCTTTCGGCGGCAAGGTGGTGCGTGCGCCGGTGCCGGTGCACGGAAAACTCTCCGAAATCCGCCACAGCGGCACGGGCATTTTTCACGGCATCAACGCGCCGTTCCAGGCGACGCGCTATCATTCGCTTGTCGTCGAGCGCGACGGCCTGCCAAACGAACTGGCCGTGACGGCGGACACCGGCGATGGCTTGATCATGGGGCTCGCCCACAAACGCCTGCCGGTGCACGGCGTGCAATTCCATCCCGAGAGCATCGCTTCCGAGCACGGCCATCTGTTGTTGAAGAACTTTCTCGACATCGCCGCATCGTGGAATGAGTTCGAGCCGACGCCGAGCCGCTTCTGCGCCGCAGAAGCAGCGGGCACGTCTGAACTGAGGGCTTCATCGTGACCGATTCATTTCGGGACATCATCGGCAAAGTCGCCACCGGCGCGACGCTTTCCCGCGAGGAAGCCTCGGGCGCGTTCGACCAGATGATGTCGGGCGAGGCGACGCCCTCGCAGATGGGCGCCTTGCTGATGGCGTTGCGGGTGCGCGGCGAGACCGTCGACGAGATCACCGGCGCGGTCGCCGCTATGCGCAGTAAAATGCTGCGCGTATCCGCGCCGCCCGATGCCATCGACGTGGTGGGAACAGGCGGCGATGCCTCGGGCTCGTTCAACATTTCCACCTGCGCCGCGCTGATCGTCGCCGGCGCCGGCGTTCCGGTCGCCAAGCACGGCAATCGCGCGCTGTCGTCGCGCTCGGGCGCCGCTGACGTGCTGGCCGCGCTCGGCGTCAAAATCGATCTCGCGCCGGACGCGATCGCGCATTGCATCACCGAGGCCGGTATCGGCTTTATGTTCGCGCCGGCGCACCATCCAGCGACCAAGAACGTCGCGGCGACCCGGGTCGAACTTGGCACCCGCACGATCTTCAACCTGCTCGGCCCGCTCTCCAACCCGGCCGGTGTGCGCCGGCAAATGGTGGGAGTGTTCTCTAAACAATGGACTCAACCGCTGGCGCAGGTTCTGAAAAATCTGGGCGCCGAACGCGCCTGGGTGGTGCACGGCTCGGATGGACTCGACGAAATCACCACGTCGGGCCCGACCAGCGTCGCCGCCCTCGAAGACGGCCACGTCAAGACGTTTGAGATTTCGCCGGAAGAGCTTGGCTTGCGCAAGGTCAAGCCCGAGGCGCTGCGCGGCGGCGACGCGGCGACCAACGCCGAAGCGGTCTGGAACGTGCTCAAGGGCAAGGCGTCGGCGTTTCGCGACGTGGCGCTGCTCAATGCGGCGGCAGCGCTGGTGGTCGCGGGCAAGGCAAAAGATCTGAAAGACGGACTGCACGCGGCCGCCCACTCAGTCGATTCCGGCGAAGCCGAGGGGCGGCTCGATCGCCTGGTCGCGGTGTCCAACAATGTCTGACATCCTCGCCAAAATCGCGGCCTATAAGCGCGAAGAGATCGCAACGGCAAAACGAGAGCGGCCGCTGGCGGCGCTGGAGCGCGAGGCCAACGACGCTGGAGCACCGCGCGGATTTTTGTCGGCAATCGAACGCCGCATTGCCGCGGGCGACTACGCGCTGATCGCGGAGATCAAGAAGGCAAGCCCGTCGAAGGGGCTGATCCGGGGGACATTCGACCCGCCGGCGCTGGCTGCGGCCTATGCGGAGGGCGGGGCGACGTGCCTGTCGGTGCTGACTGACGCACCTTCTTTCCTGGGCTCGCTGGACTTTCTGCGCCAGGCGCGCGCCGCCTGCGCGCTGCCGGTGCTGCGCAAGGATTTTATGTTCGATCTCTATCAGGTGGTCGAAGCCCGCGCCGCGGGCGCCGATTGCATTCTCATTATCATGGCCGCGGTCGATGATCGCTGCGCGGCGGAACTGGAAGACGTGGCGGTTGGGCTCGGCATGGACGTTCTGGTCGAGGTCCACGATGAAGCGGAACTGCAGCGGGCGCTGCTGCTCAAATCGCGGCTGATTGGCATCAACAACCGCAACCTCAGAACTTTCGAAACGACGCTCGCCACCTCAGAGTACCTGGCGAGACTCTTTCCGCCCAGCTATGTGGTCGTCGCCGAGAGCGGGATATTTGCGCCGACCGATCTTGCCAGGCTCGCCAAGGCCGGTATTTCGGCGTTTCTTGTCGGCGAAAGCCTGATGCGCCAGAGCGATGTCGCAGCGGCCACGCGTGCGCTCCTTACACGCAGCGATGTGCTCGCTCCCGCGCGGTGAATGAATTGGCGCGGCGCACGAAACTCAGTCATCTCGGCGCGCGCGGCGAAGCCCGCATGGTGGATGTTTCGGCCAAACCCGCAACAAAACGCGAAGCTGTCGCCGAAGGCCGCGTCGTGATGCAGCCGGCGACGCTTGATGTTGTCCGCAAGGGCAATGCGAAAAAAGGCGACGTGCTCGGCACCGCGCGCATCGCCGGCATTATGGCCGCGAAGCGCACCCACGAATTGATCCCGCTCTGTCATCCGCTTGCCATCTCGCAGGTCGAGGTCGACCTTACGCCCGATGCCAAGCTTCCAGGCATTGCCGTCAAAGCCCGGGTCAAGGTCGCGGGACAAACCGGCGTGGAAATGGAGGCGCTGACCGCCGTCGCAGTGGCGTGCCTTACCATCTACGACATGGTGAAAGCGGTCGATCGCGGCATGCGCATCGAGGGCATTCGGCTCGTGGAGAAGCGCGGCGGCCGCAGCGGTCATTATCGCGCAAAGGAGTAGGCCGGTGGCGTTACTGTCGGTCGGTGAGGCGCTTGAACGGGTGCTCGAACACGCCGCGCCGTTGCCGGCCGAAGAAGCGCCGCTTGCCGACGCCGATGGCCGCGTCCTTGCCTTTCCACTAAAGGCGTTGCGCACCCAGCCGCCCGCCGACGTGTCCGCGATGGACGGCTATGCCGTGCGCTCTGGTGATGTGTCTAACGCGCCGGTGCGGTTGAAAGTCATCGGCGAAGTTGCAGCCGGGCGGCCGTTTTCGCGCGCCGTCGGCCGCGGTGAAGCGGCGCGTATCTTTACCGGCGGCGTAATCCCCGATGGCGCCGACACCATCGTGATCCAAGAGCAAGCCAAGCGCTTGGGCGACGATGTGGAGGTGGAAAAGCCTTCGCGGAAAGGCCGGCACATCCGCGTGCAAGGCCTCGACTTCAAGGCTGGCGAAGTCCTCCTGGCCGCGGGCCATCGGCTGACGGCACGCGACCTCATGCTTGCCGCTGCCATGAATCATCCGCTGGTCCCGGTGCACCGTCGGCCCAAAGTTGCGCTGTTTGCGACCGGGGACGAGCTCGTGGCGCCCGGCGCGGAGCCGGCGCTCGGCCAAATCGTCTCCTCCAACACGTTTGCGATTGGCGCGCTCGCGCGCGAGGAAGGCGCCGAAGTCGTGGACCTCGGCATTGTCGGCGACCAGCTCGACGCGACGGTCGCTGCCGTCCGCAGCGCGCGCGAACTCAATGCCGATATTCTCGTCACCAGCGGCGGCGCTTCGGTCGGCGATTACGATCTGGTGCAGAAAGCGTTCGCCGCCGAGGGGATGTCGCTGTCGTTCTGGAGATTGGCGCTGCGGCCCGGGCGCCCGCTGATGCACGGCCGATTGGGCGCCATGCATGTTCTGGGTGTTCCGGGCAATCCTGTCTCGGCGTTCGTCTGCGGTTTTCTGTTCCTGGCGCCGCTTCTGCGCCGCCTCGGCGGACGAAACGACCTCATACCCGCAACCGAATCGGCCGTGCTTGGCTGCGAGCTTCCAGAAAACGACGAACGCGCCGACTATTTGCGGTCCACTTTGGCGGCGGGTCCGCGCGGGCCCGTTGCGACGCCCTTCCCGATCCAGGACAGTTCCATGATCGGACCGCTGGCGAAGGCTGATTGTCTCGTGATCCGAGAACCTTATGAACCAGCGGCAAAGTCTGGCAGCCCGTGCCGCATCGTTAAATTCGAGCGTTAAGCGGGCGTTTGATCCGGCACTGGTTTTCTTCACCTCAAATTAAATGGCGACGTTACACTTGGCGACCCCAATGACTATGGGTATGGTTGATATGCGGGGTGATTCGTGAACGCCCCGTGTACGATCCCGCAACCGGTAATCCGGGGTAACGAGCGCCGGTTAAATGTTGGCAACGCCCCGGCCCGGCGCAGCGCGCCGTTTCATACGACGTTGAATCTTCTCCCCGGCCTCTGCGGGCTACCGGAGCGGCTTCGGGGAAAACGGCTGATCTTGGCTATGGGAATTGAGGCTTACATAGATGACAGCGGAAGCGACCCGCAGAGCCCTATTTTTTTCTTGGCGGGTATATCAATCTGGCGATCTAGACGGTCGAATGAAAACGCTGCTCGATGCCTTGGCGATGCCACAGCACAAGGAACAAGTTCTCGGACAAACGACCAAGCTCAATCCGATATTCTGCCTTTTAGAAGATGACGCGCTCGTTTCTGGATTAGAGATTGAAAGCGAGCGGTTGCTTACCGATAAAAGCAACGCGAGCTTCTACCTAAGCCCGCCAGATTATGTCCGGCTGAATATCGAGGTTGATGTCCGCGTACGCCAAGCGAGAATCTGATAACCAATCATTCCTTGGGTGACGGTCGCTTTGATGTCGGAACTATTTTCTTGAACGCGCGCTCCAAAGCCGCATCGTCGGTATCCGCGCCGACTTCCTCGGCGGTTTCGATGAACCGTTTGGATTGCGCCGGGTCGTCGGGCTTGGAAGGCTTGCGGGGCATAAGCACGCGGCTCGCTATAGCAACGCTTCTAGCGTTGCCGCTTTGTAGCTGTATAGCCGATCAAAGGCGAGAGGTTGCTAAGTGCGAACTCGACGCAAAGCGAACATATCCAGATAAAACTTTGCGCGGCTATTCGCCGAGCATCGACATGGCCGACTTCATCCAAGCCTGCATGCGGGTCGCTGGATACGAGTTTACTTGCGAAAATGCATTTTCGCTGAGTGCGATTGCTAGTTGCTATTTGCCAAGTTCCAAGGGCGGCAAATGGATGTATCAGGCCGAGAGATGGCTAGAAGATCACGGAATTTAAGAGCCGCACGGAATGGGCTTTGGCGGATACGAGGCCCACGCAATCGCCGTTCTTGCTGTAGTCCGCTGAAATTAACTTGCGCGCGGTCTTGCATTGCTTAGGTTTTCGTTAGTGGCTGGGTACAAAAGTGAGAAGAATGCGGTGTTTACACAATTAACGTCCGCAAAAGAACTTGGGGCGCTTGTGATGGATGAAGCGCGCAAAAGCGACAAGTTCCCTAAGACTGCGCTTTTATACTTGCGAGCATGAGTTCTAAGTTGACCGGCGTCACGGTGCTGCCGTTTGGTCATCCTGGCGATTGGAGAGTCTCTTCCTCTTGGTCCGGCGCGAGTGCATCTGAGGATTGCCGGAATGAACTCACGGCAATAGAAATACGCCTCAAAGAACGGGGTGTAGGTCTAAAAGCATAATCGGCCTGGACTGCCATCCGAGCCGACTAAAAAGAATCGCAAGCGCCTCTACGCGCCATAACTCTCATACGCGCAACTTCGGTAGCTTTCCGGTCAGCATGTCCCCGACCGTCGCGATCTGCAACTTTGAGAACTGGCCGAACGGCGTTTCAAAGAAACCCGCCGCCGCTGCTTCCGTGACCATCGGGGCAGTCGGCTCGCGCAACGTAATCAGTACAGCGAACGGCGACTTCTCGCGCACCATGACGCCGTTCAGATCGCGAACCATTTGAACTCCAAGATTGTCGCCACCCTTGACCGAAACGATCGCCCCTTCGGTCTTCTTTCCATCCGGCTTGCAGTAGTAAAAACCGTCGATGCCGCTATCCGCGCCCTTTTTCTTCCCGCCGAAGGGTACCGCGTTGATGAGCGTAACCGCCCACCATTGGAATTGGTACTTGTCACGCTTCGCCAAGTCTTCGGCCCCGGCAAAATCCTTCGGCGTTCCGTGTACGTCGAAACTTGATTCCGGGAAAGGCATCTTTCAGGCGACGCTCGATCAGGCCGATCGCGAGGTGCGTGATATCGATTCCGATCCATTGGCGATGCAGTTTTTGCGCGGCGTGGACGGCCGTTCCGCAGCCGCAGAAAGGATCAAGTACTAATTCGTTTTCATTGGACGACGCCAAGATGATGCGCTCCAAAAGTTCGACTGGCTTCTGTGTCGGATAGCCCAAGCGTTCCTTCGCCATAGAATTGACTGGCGCAATGTCATCAATGACATCTTGGATGTTCTGCCCGGCCGCCAAGTGACGCTTCAATTGCGGGAAGCCCGGTTTCCCGGCGCGCCCCGGTGTCCAATAGATGAAGCCATTCTTGTCCAGTAAATCGAGCTTCTGTTGGGTAGTAAGGTCGCTCGCGTCCCCGACAAATTCGGCGACGATGCTGCTCGGGACGCCCCAATGTCTTCCCATCGGCGTGGGGTCAAAATTCTTCCAAGGCTTGCCGGAATCGCCGCCTCGCTTGCCGGCTGCCGTAAGGTCCGACAACCTGTAGCGCCCTCTCTCGTCTTCATGCCGATATTTGACCGCGAGATAATCCTCGTTGTGCCGTTCATGCCTCCAACGCGACCGACTCGTCCTTGATGCTTTCGCGGAGCATAGCGAGATTGTCGCCGTAATAGAGCGCGTTCATCGTGCTAGTCGCTCAATCTTCCGGCAATGGCAACCACAGTTGGCGCGGGTCGCGCCAGTACCAATGCCGCTTACGATGTCGCTCGTAGCGTTCGCCCTTCGCGCCGCCGCTAGTGAGTTGTTTCGTAGGTGAGCCTGCGGCCCTTCGCGCCCTTCAACGCGCGCGACGCGCGGTCGACATCGTTCACGCCAAGCTTCTCGCGATGGCTGTATCTGAAATCAAATTCCGCCAGATACCGATGAAGATGAGCTTCGCTCACGTGCTGGTAAACGCCGTACACGCCGCTCTTGAGGATCGAGAAGAAGCCTTCGACGGTGTTGGTGTGAACGACCCAAGGCTTGCCGTCCGGGAAGGTGACCGCGCCGGTATAGCGCACGTATTCATCCTTGCCGTGGTTGACCGTGCCGTGCGTCGCGAAGTGATAGCCGACTCCGGTGAATGCGTGTTCCTCGTCGGTCATGAAATGGCTCTTGGGCGACGCGTGCGTTGTCCAGCACCGCGTGCAGCGTTGTCGCCGCGAACGTTCGGCATGTGGAACGAACGCACGCCGCCGTCGCGCTCAACCAGCGACAAGTACCGGGTTGCATGATGACGCGGCTGCCGCGCTGTACCTTGGTTCCGGGCTTGCGACCAACGATAGTTCAGATCGGCTTCTAAGGTCTTCGCCTGCTGCCGCCCATCGGAGGGACGTTTGGCGCACCGGGCTTCATGATCTCGCGGATGCGGTGCGTGAGGAACCAAGCGGTCTTCATGCTGCAATTGAAGGCCCGCTGAATCTGCCGGGTGCTCGATGCCCTTCTTGCTGGCCGTGATGAAGTTGGATGGCTTGCAGCCACAGATGCAGCGGGAAATGGCTGTCCTCGAAAATGCGAGCCGATCCGCACCGTGAAGGTCTTCCGGCAGGCGTAACACTTGCGCAAGCCCGGACGGCTAGTTTTGCCCGTCAGGCGACCGATTCGCTTGTCGTCGCGGTTGCCGCAATGGGGGCAAACCGGGCCGTTCGGCCAAAGATGGGCCTCGACGTAGGCAAAAGCGGCTTCTTCGTTGTGGAAATGCGCGGCGGCTAGAACGGGGTTGGCCATGACGAAATCTCCTATGGCCGCAACACTATACCTAGCCTATGGGGTTGTCAAGTGTAACGTCGCCAATTAAATGGTTGCAGAACACATATGGAACGGATAGTGTCCGTTCATGATTTGTTTCGGCTGCCGGGGCGGCCAGAGGGGAAGCGCCAATGCTTACACGCAAGCAAGCTGAACTCTTGCGTTTTATTCATGAGCGCCTCAAGGAGGCCGGAGTTCCACCGTCCTTCGACGAAATGAAGGACGCGCTCGATCTGAGGTCCAAGTCAGGCATCCACCGTCTCATCACCGCCCTTGAAGAGCGCGGCTTCATTCGCCGCCTGCCTAACCGGGCGCGCGCTATCGAGGTCATCAAGCTTCCTGAGTCAGTGGCCCACGGCATTGCTTCGAGCCGCTCGCGCGGCTTCACTCCGAGCGTCATCGAAGGCAATCTCGGCCGCGTGCGGGCTGCCTCCGAGGATGAAAGCGGCCGTCCGGTTGCGGTGCCGGTGATGGGCCGTATCGCCGCCGGCACGCCGGTCGAGGCCATTCAGACCCGCAGCCACACCATCAACATGCCCTCTGATCTTTTAAGCGCCGGCGAACATTTTGCGCTCGAGGTGCGCGGCGATTCGATGATCGAGGCCGGCATTCTTGATGGCGACATCGCCCTTCTGAAACGCATGGATGCGGCCGACACCGGCGACATCGTGGTCGCCCTGATCGACGATGAGGAAGCCACGTTGAAACGATTCCGCCGGCGCGGCGCTTCGATTGCGCTCGAGCCCGCCAATACCGCATACGAGGTGCGCATCCTTCCGCCCAACCGCGTGCGGATTCAGGGCAAGCTCGTCGGCCTGTTCCGGCGGTACTAAGCCGTCCGTCATTCCGGGGCGCCGCGAAAGCGGTGAGCCCGGAATCCATAACCACCGCGCTTACGGAATAGTACTCGACACTGGTTCTGCATGACTTGGGGATATGGATTCCGGGTTCGCGCCTTTGGCGCGCTCGGGAATGGCTGCTAGTCATCCGCTTCCAGATCCTCAGAGCGCGGTGTCGCATCGCGCGGCGGCGAGCGCGTGGCCGCTGGTGCACTCGTGGCACTTTCGGAACTCACGGTCACGGCAGCGCGAGGTTGTCGCGGCGCCCACGGCCGGTCGAAATTCGGGGGGCGCGTGGACTCCATTATAAAGCCTGAGCCATCGCGGCGTAGCGTGAGCGCACCGTGCTCGCGCCAGGTGCTGCGGCCGATAACGGTCGCGGCGCAGCCGGGCGGGAGCTCGCGCGCAGCGACAACCACCGTGGCGCGCTGGCAGTCTTCCTCAAACGCCTCCGGCGCCAGCGCGTAAGAAACTAGCCTTCCGTCAGGAAGCTTGCCGACGCAGCCAGCGGCATCGCAGGCGATACCGGCACTCAATCCCGGGTCGCGCACGTCGCGGCCGTCCGCGTCCGCAGCAAGCCACTCCCGCATCGTAAATGTGTCGCCGCCGGCGCGGTGGAATGCGAGGGTGCCGTTGGCCCCGCGCACCGCGAACGTCCGGCCGTCGGCGGCAACGAGGATGTCCGGCCGCGGCGTGCGCGCGGCAAAGAGGATCGCGAGCGCGACGAAGACCAAACCGCTCCAGCGCAGCGGCGTCTTGAGCAGGCAGATCAGCAGCAAGCCCGCGGTCGCCAGCAGCACCGGCCCGGTGCCGAACGCGGAGACGCGGCCAAACGCGCCTGGCAGGCTCGCGACCCAGAGCGCGACCGCGTCCATCCATTCGATGCCGTAACCCATCTGCCGCCAGAACAACGCATCAAAGCCGAACGGAATGGCGACAACGCCGAGAATGCCCATGGGCATCACCCAGCCTGACACGATCGGCATTGCGAGCAGATTTGCGAGCACGCCGTACGGCGCCATGCGGTGAAAGTGAAAAGCGGCGTAAGGCGTCGTAGCGAGACCGGCGACAAGTGAAGCGAGAATGAGGCTCAGCATTTCGCGCACGCCCCAAAGCGCCGCGCGCGCTCCCAGCGAAGAATCTGCACCCGCTCGCGCCCAGGGAATGCCGCGCTCGTAGCCTGCGATCAGCGCCAGCGTCGCCGCAAACGACATCTGAAAGCTTGGATGCACGACCGCTTCGGGCGCCAGCAACAGCACGATCATTGCGGCGATTGTCACTGTGCGCAGCGTCAGGATCGGTCGATCGAGCATGACGCCGATCAGCACGACCGCAATCATGATGAACGAGCGCTGCGTCGCAACTTCTGCCCCAGACAGTACAAGGTAGAAAGTGGTCACGAGCAACGCGGCAAAAGCCGACCACTTCTTGATCGGCGCCCGGTCGGGAAGTCCCGGGATCAGCGCCAGCAGGGCGCGCACGATGAAGAACACGATGCCGGCAACCACGGCCATGTGATAGCCGGAAATCGACAGCACGTGTCCGATGCCCGAGACGAACATCGCATCGTAGACGTTTGGCGTAATCGCATCGCGCCTGCCGGTAATCAGCGCCGATGCGATGGAGCCGACGTCGCCTGAAAGCACAGAGCGGATGCGTTGATCGATGCCGTCGCGTAATCCTTGGATGAAGGCATTGGCGCGCATCCGCGCGGTCGCAGCGGCCGGTGGCGTGACGATCTTGATGGCGCCGTGCACGAAGCCGGAGGCGCCGATCCGTTGGAAATAAAGGTCGCGGGCGAAGTCGTAGCTACCGGGGCGCAGCGGCTGTAGCGGTGGGTTGAGCTGCGCCTTGACTTCGACGAAGGCGCCCGCCGGGGGTGTCAGCCCGCGACGCACTGACAGCCGCACGCGCTCCGGCTTCCCAACCACGCGATTGCCGTCGAGGCGCTCGACCCGCACCACGAAGCGGTCGGTCTTCTGGCTCTCCTCGCGCAGTTCGACAAAGCCGGACAGCGAAACGCTGTAGGCCGGATAGCGCAGCACCGGATGCTCGATGAGCGAGGTCTTCAGCGTGGCAACGGCAAAGCCGGCGGCGATTGCCAGGAAACCAAGGCTCAGAACAAAGCCGACCGGACGACGGCGCAGCAGCACCGCGCAGATAATGGCGGCAACGGCCGCCGCAGACGCCGCCCAGCTCGCGGGTTCGTGGTCGGCGGTGAAATAGAGGACAATCCCGGCGCCAAAGGCGACCGCAAACCAGGGCAGCAAACGACCGGCGCCGACCTCGATGGCCGCCCATTCGCGGATACGCGCTGGGATGGTGAATTCGGCGTGCGGCCAAGCCGCGCCCCACGCCTGGCGCGCTCGATCGACCGGCCAAGTCCTGACCCCGGCCCGTGCGCGGCTTCGCGCCTTATCCTCGTCCGCCACCGCGCGCCCCCAACCCGTTCGCGCGCCCCAAGAAACTTGGCGGCTATGCTAACGTGCCGCGCAGGTCCTGGCGACCACCGTTTCGGTCATGAGTTTCGGTCTTCAGTTTCGGTCTTGGCTTTTTAGTCCTGGTCTCAGGAAGCGGCGGAGACCTTGGCCCAGGTATCGCGCAATCCGACCGTGCGGTTGAACACTAGCCGCCCGGGCTTCGAGTCCCGATCGGGACAGAAATAACCCTGCCGTTCGAACTGCACGACATCGTCCGAGTTCAGCGTCGCCAGCGCGGGCTCGACGCGAGCGTCGCTGAGGACTTCGAGCGACTGCGGATTGAGTTCTGCTGCAAAATTACTGACGTTCGGATCGGGGCGCAGGAACAGCGGATTGTAGAGCCGCACTTCCGCCGGCACCGAAGCAGCCGCAGAAACCCAATGCATCGTGGCCTTGACTTTGCGTCCGTCGGGCGCGTTGCCGCCTTTGGTGGCCGGATCGTAAGCGCAGCGCAACTCGATCACCTCGCCTGCGGCATTCTTCACCACCTCGCGGCAGGTGATGAAATAGGCGTAGCGCAGCCGCACCTCGGTGCCCGGGGATAGGCGGAAGAACTTCTTCGGCGGGTTCTCCATGAAATCGTCGCGCTCGATGAACAGCTCGCGGCCGAAGCGGATGCGACGCGTGCCGGCGCTGGCATCCTCGGGATGATTGACCGCCTCGACTTCTTCGCTTTGGCCTTCGGGATAATTTTCGATCACGACCTTTAGCGGCCGCAGCACCGCCAAGCGCCGCTGCGCGGTCTTGTTGAGATGCTCGCGGATCGAAAACTCCAGCATCCCGACATCGACCACGCTGTTTGCCTTGGCGACTCCGATGCGTTTGACGAAATCGCGGATTGCAGCCGGCGGCACGCCGCGTCGGCGCAAACCGGCAAGCGTCGGCATGCGCGGATCGTCCCAGCCGTGCACGTGGCCGCCGCGTACCAGCTCGGTCAGCACGCGCTTCGACAGCACCGTGTGGGTGAGATTGAGCCGCGCGAATTCGTATTGCTGCGGCCGCGACGGCACCGGCAGATTTTCCAGACACCAGTCGTAGAGCGGCCGGTGATCCTCGAATTCCAGCGTGCAGATCGAGTGGGTGACGCCCTCGATGGCGTCCGACTGGCCGTGGGCGAAATCGTAGCTCGGATAGATGCACCAGGCCTTGCCGGTGCGCGGATGTTCGGCGTGAAGGATGCGATAGAGCACCGGATCGCGCAGGTTGATGTTGCCCGAACCCATGTCGATCTTGGCGCGCAGCACGCGCGCGCCGTTGGGAAACTCACCGGCCCGCATGCGGCGAAACAGATCGAAATTTTCCTCGATGCTCCGCCCCCGGTACGGACTCTCAGTGCCGGCCTCGGTCAAGGTGCCACGCGTGAGCCGCATCTCCTCCTGGGTCTGGTCGTCGACGTAGGCGTTGCCGGTGCGGATCAGGTCCTCAGCCCATTGGTAAAGCTGCTCGAAGTAGTCGGACGCGTGGTAGAGATGCCGGCCCCAATCGAAGCCGAGCCAGCGGACGTCGCGCTCGATGGCGTCGATATATTCCTGCGACTCCTTGGTCGGATTGGTGTCGTCGTAGCGCAGATTGCAGTGGCCGCCGAATTCCTCCGCCACGCCGAAGTTCAGGCAGATCGATTTGGCGTGGCCGATATGCAGATAGCCGTTCGGCTCGGGCGGAAACCGTGTAACGATGGTTTTGTGCCGGCCGGATGCAAGATCGGCGCGAATGATGTCGCGGATGAAATCCTGACCCGCTTCTCGTACCGCCGTTTCCGCAGCCGTCATGACCCGATCGCTTCTGTTTGCCGCCACAAAGGCTGCGGCGCGCCCGGATTGGACAAATTGGGTTGCCGGGTCAAGCCCGCCAGAATGAAACCGAAGCCGGTTTACTTCCATTCATACTTAGCTGTGCTACACGAGCGCGCCTGTGCGAGGAACCTGGACGGTCCATGAGCGTCGTTACCCGCTTTGCCCCCTCGCCGACCGGATTCCTCCATATTGGCGGCGCGCGCACTGCGCTGTTCAACTGGCTTTATGCCCGCGGGCGCGGCGGCAAAATGCTGCTGCGAATCGAGGATACCGATCGCGAACGCTCGACCCAAGCCGCGATGGACGCCATTCTCGACGGGCTCTCCTGGCTCGGCATCGATTGGGACGGCGACGTCGTCTATCAATTCTCCCGCTCGGCGCGGCATCGGGAGGTCGCGGAACTGCTGCTCGCGTCCGGGCACGCCTATCGCTGCTACGCCAGTCCGGAAGAGCTCAAGGAGATGCGCGAGGCGGCGCGCCGAGACGGCCGCGCCAAGCTCTATGACGGCCGCTGGCGCGACCGCGATCCGAGCGACGCGCCTGCCGGCGTCAAGCCGGCGATCCGCTTGAAGGCGCCGCTGACTGGCGAAACAGTGATCGAGGATCAGGTGCAAGGCCGCGTGGTCTGGCAGAACGAAAACCTCGACGACTTGGTGCTGCTGCGCTCCGACGGCACGCCCACCTACATGCTCGCGGTGGTGGTCGACGATCACGACATGGCGGTGACGCACATCATCCGCGGTGACGATCACCTGACCAACGCCGCGCGGCAGAAACATATCTACGACGCGCTGGGCTGGCAGGTGCCGGTGATGGCGCACATTCCTCTAATTCACGGCCCCGACGGTTCGAAGCTCTCAAAGCGCCATGGTGCGCTTGGCGTCGACGCCTACCGCGCCATGGGCTATTTGCCAGTGGCATTGCGAAATTATCTGGTGCGGCTTGGCTGGAGCCACGGCAACCAGGAGATCTTCTCCACTGAGGAAATGATCGCGGCGTTCGACCTGCCTCAGATCGGCCGCTCACCGGCGCGGTTCGATTTCGCGAAACTTGAGAATCTCAACGGCCACTACATCCGGAGCGGTTCCGACGAGGCCCTGCTTCACGCCATCGAACAATTGCTGGCTCACTTGGCTGACGGTGCCGCCATTGCAGCCAAGCTGACGCCGCAGCTGCGGCAGCAATGGCTGGCGGCGATGCCGAGCCTGAAGGAACGCGCCAAGACTCTGCTTGATCTCATTGATGGTGCACATTTTTTGCTGGCGGAACGGCCTATTTTATTGGACGACCCGGCGAAGGCCTTGCTGACCGCCCAAGCGAGGGCACTGCTGCACGATATCGAACCCGAACTCGCCCGCGTGGAGCCGTGGACCGCGTCGGCAACCGAAGAAGCGGTGCGCGCGTTTGCCGAGCGCAAAGGTGCGAAGCTTGGCGCCGTGGCGCAGCCGTTGCGCGCGTCGTTGACCGGCCGCACCACATCGCCCGGCATTTTCGAAGTGCTGATCGTGCTCGGCAAAACCGAGAGCCTCGCCCGGATCTCGGACCAGTCCCGAGTTGCCGGAGCGGAGCAAACTAATGCCTGAGGTTCTCAGGTGCCGATCGCCAGGTCAGGCGGAGCACTTATGCGGGCCCCCGCTGGTGCGAACCCAATGGAAGGCCTATTTTCTTGCGGTGCACACCCCGTTGCGCTACCCCAGTAAGGCCGGATTGGCTGTGCTGCACCTTGTTTCGGCTTGTTAAGCCGCGTGCATCGCACTGCTGAGGCTGTCGAACATCGAGGATACGATCATGGACGCGAAAACCGGCGCGAACACCAAGAGTGCAAAGCTGACGTTCGGCGACAAGAGCTATTCGTTTCCGCTCTTAGACGGCACGCTCGGTCCGGAAGTGATGGACGTCAGCAAGCTTTACAATCAGGCGGACATCTTCACTTACGATCCGGGCTTTACGTCGACCGCCAGCTGCGAGTCCAAGATCACCTATATCGACGGCGACAACGGCATACTGCTCTATCGCGGCTACCCGATCGAAGACTTGGCCGAGCACGGCGATTTTCTTGAGACCTGTTATCTCCTGCTTTACGGCGAACTTCCCACCGCGGCGCAGAAGGAGAATTTCGACGACCGGGTGGTCCATCACACCATGGTCCACGAGCAGATGAGCCGGTTTTTTCAGGGTTTCCGCCGCGACGCCCACCCCATGGCGGTGATGGTTGGCTGCGTCGGCGCGCTGTCGGCCTTTTATCACGACTCGACCGACATCACCGATCCGACCCAGCGGATGATCGCCTCGATCCGCATGATCGCGAAATCGCCGACGCTCGCAGCGATGGCGTACAAATATTCCGTCGGCCAGCCGTTCATGTATCCGAAGAACGATCTCGATTACGCTTCGAACTTCCTGCGCATGTGTTTCGCCGTGCCGTGCGAGGAGTACAATCCCAATCCGGTGCTGGCGCGGGCCATGGATCGGATTTTCACCCTGCACGCCGACCACGAGCAGAACGCCTCGACGTCTACGGTGCGGCTCGCCGGCTCGACCGGAGCCAATCCATTTGCCTGCATTGCCGCCGGCATCGCCTGTCTTTGGGGCCCGGCGCATGGCGGCGCCAACGAGGCGGCGTTGAAGATGCTGGGGGAGATCGGCAGCGTCGATCGCATTCCCGAATACGTCAAACGCGCCAAGGATCCGAACGACTCGTTCCGGCTGATGGGGTTCGGCCACCGCGTCTACAAGAACTACGATCCCCGCGCGAAAATCATGCAGAAAACCTGTCACGAGGTTCTGCACGAGCTCGGCGTCAACGATCCGTTGCTCGATGTTGCGATGGAACTCGAGCGCATCGCGCTGCACGACGAGTACTTCATTGAGAAGCGGCTCTACCCGAACGTCGACTTCTATTCGGGCATCACGCTGCGCGCCATGGGCTTCCCGACCGCGATGTTCACGGTACTGTTCGCGGTCGCCCGCACGGTCGGCTGGATCGCGCAGTGGAAGGAAATGATCGAGGACCCGCACCAGAAACTCGGCCGTCCGCGCCAGCTCTATACCGGTTCGCCGAAGCGGGAGTACCAGCCGATCTCGCGGCGGAAGTGACACCGCGTCCATTCGTCATTGCCGGGCTTGACCCGGCAACCCACCGACTTTCTCGCACCCGCTAAAATGGATTACCGGGTCTCGGCGCTTCGCGCCGGCCCGGTAATGACGGATTGTCAAAAATGACTGTATGACGCGCACGAAGGTCCGCTTTGCACCTGATTGTGTTGCAAAACTCTCGTTGAGACTGCAGTTGACCTGTGATTCCGTGGATCAGGACTGCGATTCGCGGGGAGCGGTCGATGATGGGGCGGCGAGAGCGCGGACAAGGTCAATTCTTTTACGCGTTCGATCTCGACAAGGCGGTGCCGGCGGATCATTTGGTCAGGCAGATCGACCGCGTTCTCGATCTTGATTGGGTGCACAGCGAGCTTGCGCCCTACTATTCGCACACAGGTCGAGCTTCGATCGATCCGGTGCTGATGATCCGGATGCTGATTGTGGGATACGTGTTTGCGATCCGCTCGGAGCGGCGGCTGTGCTCTGAGCTGCAGGTCAATCTGGCATATCGGTGGTTTTGCAAGCTCGGCATCGAGGATGGGATACCCGACCATTCGGTGTTCAGCCGTGCCCGGCACGAGCGCTTTCGTCAGAGCGACGCGTTACGCCGGGTATTTGAGCGCGTGGTGGCGAAGTGCATTGCGGCTGGCCTGGTTGGCGGCGAGGGATTTTCGATCGATGCGAGCCTGATCAGGGCCGACGCAGGGAAGAAGAAGCGAGCGCCTGGCGACCAGCCCATTGCCTGGCCGCGGGCCGAGGAGGCGTCGCGCGCGGTTCGCGAGTACCTCGCTGCTCTCGATGAGGCCCGCAATGATGAGGAGAGCGGCGGTGATGACGATGGTTTGAGCGGGGGCGGTAACAGACGCAAGCCGCCAAAAGAGGTCTCGCTGACCGATCCACAGGCGGCATGGGTTGCAAGGAAGAACACTGATCCCTTTTTCGCTTACGACGCCAACTATCTCATCGACAACAAAGCCGGGATCATCGTCGACGCCGAGGGCACACGCGCCAATCGTATAGCCGAGATTGCCATCACCGGGACGATGATCGAGCGTGTCAAGGACCGCTTCGATCTTCAGCCACGGCGGTTGGCAGGTGACACCGTTTATGGCGCGGTCAGGCTGCTCAAGTGGTTGGTGGATCGTCAGATCACGCCGCACATCCCGGTCTGGGACAAGTCGGCACGCTCCGATGGCACCTTCAGCCGGGCCGACTTCGTCTTCGACCGATCGCGCAACATCTACATCTGCCCGAATGGAAAGCTGCTGCACACCACCGGAACAGTCATCGACGGCAGTACGCTTCGCTATCGTGCCTCAAAGCGCGATTGCGATCTCTGCGCGTTCAAAATGCAGTGCTGCCCCCACACGCCTGCACGGCAGATTCCCCGCGATCTTGATGAGGACGCCCGCGATGTCGCTCGCGCACTGGCCAAAACCGAGGCCTTCGCGCAATCACGCCGAGAGCGCAAAAAGGTCGAGATGTGTTTTGCTCACATGAAGCGGATCTTCAAGCTCGACCGACTTCGACTGCGAGGCTTAAGTGGGGCCAAAGACGAGGTGCTATTGACCGCAACCGCTCAAAACCTGCGGCGCCTCGTTAAGTTCCTCTGCCGCCCGCCGCCATCGGGCGCAGTCACCTGTGCGGCGTAGCCGGTCTGCAAAGCGTGTGTACCGATAGCGTTGTTAGACGCTCTCAGCGGAGAACGCCACAAGCTGACCAATACTCAAATCCGGCCCAGCTGCAAAAATCAGCCGGGTTTTGCAACACAATCGGGGCATAGCGGACCGCCGGCGTTTTGATGAGTTTGCGTCCTAATCCTGCGCGCGTTGTCCCGGTCTCCCACCGCTTCGATAGCGCTCCAGCGTGAAACGGTGAAAAGGGCGACAGGATCACATCCATGGCGGCACCTTCAACTCGCAACGGCATCATCGCGACTTCCGCTTTCGGGACAAACCAGACCCACGAGGGCCGCGACGCGGACCACCCAGGTCGTGATTGACCCATCAGTTGACGTGGCTTCGTTCGCAAGCTGTTCGGCGTTCCGGCACTGTTCCAGCGTTAGGTGGGAGTGCTGTTCTACAGACCCCAAGCTGACCTCGACGGCGATCAGCGTGCTCCGAGCGAGCAGCTCACCGTTACCCGATCACCTCGTCCGCAAGCGCAAGGCCGACTCGACCGCGCGGTTGGGCAGTAGAACTTGCCCGAACAGCATTACTGACCAGAGTTTTTCCAAGTTTCCATACTGCACCCGTCGTGCCATGTGCACTGGCGATGACGGCTTCAAACGACTGCGGAAGCCGACGCGAAAATCGACTAAACGTTCGTAACGGCTGCGCGGATGAATGCGCCGACCGGCCTCGTATGGATTTCCGTCACACTCATTCGCCTTGATCTAGATCGCCCTTTGCAGCGGTGATAATGTAACGTTTGTTGTGCTTAAATCGGGGAGGAAATTATGAGCCGTCTTTTCGCAGCTGTCGTTGTCGGGTTGACGATCGCCGTAACGGTGTCGACGTCAGCGTCGGCATTTCACTGCGTCGCCACCAGTACTAATGGAAAGTCTGGCTGGGCCGACCGGCTTACGCTTGTCAGAGCCCAGTCGGTTGCAATGCGCGCCTGCATAGTCGCAGGTGGGAATTTAGGCGGGCACTTCTGTCGGATCGCCTTCTGTCAATAAAAATAACCCACCTCCACCCGTGCGCATTTATGAATCCACGCCCTGATCCTGCGCGCGCTGGGGCGATTCCACCTCGCTGCGAAATCGCTCCAGAGTGAATCGATGAAACGGTGACAGGATGACCGCGAGCGCTTCCGCCACCAGCGCGCCGCGGAAGATGAAATAATATCGCCAGCGATCGCCGTCGTGCCAGAGGCGCGGGCGGCCAGCCTCATCGACACGGCTGTCGACGCGATAGTCGCCGAGGAAACGCTGCCGGGCCACCATCGGAAACAGCGCGTACATCCCGGGCAAGTTGAGCATCGCACCATCGATCGAACCGCCTATTCGCGGCCAGGTGGCGACCTCGGCGCTCAACGGTTCGGTATCGGCCAGCCATGACAGCAGCCGCGGGCTGGCAACGTAGGCATGGGCACAGCCGGAACGCACGCGCAGAATGTTAAAGTGGACAAAATGGGCCTGCAGTGGAACGTGGCCGAGATAGAAGCACCACCAATCCGCAGGCAGCGCGGTGATCGCGCGGCCGATCCGGGGCGCTAACTGGTCCCAGGGCTGCCGAAAGAACACGTCATCTTCGAGCATCAGCGCGTGGGAGCGGCCGTTTGCCAAGGCATCGCGCGCCAGCGCTTGATGTGACTCCCAAATGGCGCGCTCGCCGTTCTCGCCCCGCATTGGTCGATAGAGGGTGACATGCCGGCACATCCCGACGCGATGAAAATGCGTCTCGGCTTCGCGCGTGCGGTGCGGTTGTTCCTGCAGCGAAATGCAGTAGATTGCATCGAGCGGATACGGCAACGCCCTCGGGAGGCGGCGCCCCGTGCAATAGTCGCACGAATTGTCATGCGAAACCGGCTCGAAATACGGCGGCATTTCAGGGATGTGCGCTAATTGCTACCGATCCGCCGGATTGCGGCCGCGGCAAATCGCGGCGTCGCGGTACCGATCGCATCCAAACCAAATCGATTCCAAAAGCCCCAACCCTTCCGTTTACGATTTTGTCGACGACGCTCACCCCCGATTCTGCGATGTTAACCATGACGGTGAGCCGGTCAATTCCTTTCGCCACGACCGGCGTAATGTTGCCTTAGGCGTGAAATGTCAGGTACAAAATGTCGCGGAGCAGATTGAAAGACGACCGGCACATGAAGTTATTCTGTGACTCGACGCGTCCGTTTGCCCGCTTGCAGCCGGCCCCAAGGCTGCGCTTGCTGTTACTATCCTTCGCCGCGCCCGCCCTGTGGGTCGTGATTTGTCTCGTCCTGTTTTCGAGCAGCGTACAAGCAACGTTTACGCCCAACTCATCGCGCGACCATGTCTATCTGTTCCGCGGGCTGGTGCCGGTTCTCTCCTCGGGCATGGGTGAAATCGCGGCAAGACTGCGCAAGCAGGGCATTAACGCCACCGTTTACAATCAATCGGAATGGCCGCAGCTAACCGAGAAAATTGCCGCCGGATACAAGAAAGGACGCTTGCGGAAGATCATCCTCGTCGGCTACTCCGCCGGCGCCGGAGCGATGATTAACACGACGATTCGCTTGGCCGAGCGCGGCATCCCGGTAAAATTGGCGATCAGCCTGGATCCGGTGTGGCCGATCACTGCCGTCGGTCGCGTCGATCGGTATGTGAACTACTACAATTCATACGGCAGTCATTCCGTCCGCCGCGGCAAGCAATTCAAGGGATCGGTGAAAAATGTCGACGTGCGGGGCACTCCGGGCGTCGGCCACCTCAATATCGATAACAATGTGATGGTCCAGGGAAGAGTGATCAAGGAAATTCGCGCTGCGCTACAGACTGATCACCGCGCAACGTCTTCCCGGAACGTCGTCACCTCGGCTGGTCGGCAAGCCAACAAAGCACCGCTTCCGGGAAGCTGATTGAGCTGGCTCGAGCGCCGGCGCGCGCGGTCGCGATGCTTGCGCCTCAACGCCGTGAGATTTGGGCTCTAAGTTCAGAGTGCATCGTCGCGAATAGACTAAGCCTCGCAAATATCGCTGCCGGTTTTAGCGGGTCGGCCGATTTCGATGAACCTGGGTACGCAGCGACCGGCGCACAGTCCCGTCCGCCTGTTACCTGGTTTTGGGCACACGCCCGCCTCGGCCCACTAACAATTACATTCGATGACGACACTCAATGCGCCGTCATCTACCGAGCCGCGAGTCCTTGCCGACAGCGTGCCGTTATGGATAGATTTGCTCACCCGCACGGGTGGCGTGGTCTTGCCTGAACACCCGGCACAACGTTCACAATCACTGGGAGGGAAAACATGGCTGATCGGATTCTAACAACGCATGTGGGGAGCCTGCCGCGCCCGCAGAAGCTGCTCGAATTGAGCCAGAAGAAGACCCTGGGCGAGAAGTTCGACGAGGCCGCCTACGACCGCGAACTCAAGAATGCAGTGGGCGAGGTCGTGCAAAAGCAGAAAGACGCCGGCGTCGATCTCATCAATGACGGCGAACTCGGCCACACCGTGGGGTGGGCCTACGATTACGGCGCCTGGTGGTCGTACATCATCCCGCGGCTCGGCGGTGTTGAGGTCGTCAAGCAAGGGCTCTGGGGCACGAAGCTTTCGGCGCACACCAAGACGCCAATGGCGCCCAAGGATTTCATCGTCGGCGACTGGGGCGAGCGCCGCGACATGTCCAAGTTTCAGGAGGCGTATCTCGACCCACAGTCCGGCTGCGGGTTGCCCGTGCAGTTCATGACCGAGCACAGTCCGCTGGTCAAAGGCCCGGTCAAGTACAAGGGCCAGGATTTGATCCAGCGCGACATCGCCAACTTCAAGGCCGGCCTCAAGACGGCTGGGCTGTCGACCGAAAGGGCTTGGATGAATGCGATCGCGCCGGCGAGTTGCGCACGCATGCCGAACGAATATTACAAGAGCGAAGAGGAGCTGCTGTACGCCTGCGCCGACGCCATGCACGATGAGTACAAGGCGATCATCGACGCCGGACTGATTGTTCAGCTCGACGATCCAGCGATTGGCGAGAACTGGGATCAGCAGAAGAACGAACCGAGCGTCGAAGGCTATCGGCGCTACACCAAGATGCAGATCGACGCGCTCAACCACTCGATCAAAGGACTGCCGCCCAGCAAAATTCGCTTCCACCTGTGCTGGGGCAGCTGGCACGGCCCGCATACCACCGACATCCCAATGAAGCACCTCGTCGACCTGATGCTGGCGGTCAATTGCGACTACTACTCTTTCGAGGCCGCCAATGCGCGCCACGAGCATGAGTGGAAGCTGTGGAAGACCGTCAAGCTGCCCCCGGGCAAAAAGATCCTGCCCGGCGTGGTCACCCACTCGACCAACCTGATCGAAGACCCCGAGCTGGTCGCCGACCGGATCATCCGCTTCGCCGAGGCAGTCGGCCGCGAGAACGTCATTGCCTCGACCGACTGCGGACTGGGCGGCCGCGTGCATCCGCAGATCGCCTGGGCCAAGCTCAAGGCGCTCTCGGAGGGCGCAGCGCTGGCCAGCAAGCAGCTCTGGCGGCGCGCCGCGGCGTAATCGCTGAAATCGTTGCGGGGCGGCGCGGTGCGCCGGCCCGCCCTCTCCTCGCAACCCGATGCTTTGTAGAATTTCGCCGGGACGGAATAATCTCTGTCCCCGCGCATCTACACAGTTCTTGCGTGATCACAGGTCGCCGAGCGTCGTATGAAGACTTCGACCGACCGCATCCTGACGACGCATTCCGGCAGTCTGCCGCGCCCGAAGCCACTGATAGACATTATTCTCCGTCGGGAGGCTGGCGAGGCGATCGACACGCAGGCGTTTGAAGCCGAGGCGGAGGCAGCGGTTGACGAAGTGGTCGCCCGTCAGGTCGCGGCAGGCATCGACGTCATCAGCGACGGCGAGATGAGCAAGCCGTCCTACACCACGTACATTCGGCATCGCGTCAGCGGTATCCAACCCGACCCGCGGGCCGCCGAGAAGGGCCGCGATATCATGGTGGGGCGCGATTTGCTGGCGCATCCGGACTTCGCCGGCCCGCATCGCAGTTTCGCGGCCGTGCCGTTTCCCGGTTGCGTCGGCGAATTGCGCTACCGAGATCGAAGCGCGCTCGACCGCGACATCGCGCACCTCAAAGCCGCCGCCGCGAAATCGCGGCCGGCCGAAGTTTTCATGACCGCGCCTTCGCCGGGAATTTTGACCCGCTTCATCATCAACCTGCATTACCCGAGCGAAGACGCTTATGTCGCGGCGTTAGCGGACGTGATGCGACATGAATACACCGCCATCGTCGAAGCGGGATTTCTGTTGCAGATCGATGCGCCCGATCTCGGCTCGGCGCGCAACAATCAGTATCGGCATCTCACTGATGACGAATTCCGCGAAAAAATCGCCGAGCGTAACGTCGCGGCGCTCAATGCCGCGACCGCCGGTCTGCCGGCCGACCGCATGCGGCTGCACATCTGCTGGGGCAATTACGAAGGCCCGCACACCCACGATCTGCCGCTCTTGAAAATTATCGACATAGCCTTCAAGGCGCGGCCGCAGGCGATCAGCATAGAGGCCGCCAACCCGCGGCACGATCACGAATGGGAGGATCTCAAGGAGATTAACATTCCCGACGACAAGATCCTTATTCCCGGCGTCATCAACTCGACCACGAACTTCGTCGAACATCCGCGGCTGGTGGCCCAGCGCATCGGCCGCTACGCGACGGTTATCGACCGCGAACGCCTGATTGCCGGCGTTGATTGCGGCTTCGGAACCGCCGTGCGCACTGACCCGGCGGTGGCCGACAGCATCGTCTGGGCGAAGTTGCGGGCGCTCAGCGAAGGCGCGGCCATCGCCAGCAAGCTTCTGTGGGGACGCTGATCATGAGCTTCGCGCGCTGAAGCGTCAGAACAATCCGACCCGCACCGCAAGCGCCGCCAGCCAAACCAGCCCCGAGAGGCAGATCGCACAGAACACCGCCGCGGAGCCGAAATCTTTGATCCTGCGGATTTCCACGTGCCGTTCGCGCGTGATGTAATCGGCGAGCTTCTCAATCGCAGTGTTGAGGAGTTCCACCGCGAGCAGGATCAGCAACGATCCGACCATAACGACGTACCAGCCGACGCTCGGCGCGATGACGAGGCCGAGGAGGACACCGGCGGCGAGCAGCAACATCTCCTCGCGTAGCGCGGCTTCACTTCGAAAGCCGTAGCCGAGGCCGTGCAACGAATTGACGGTCGCGCTGAAAAGCCGTTTCACGGAAAATCCGATTGTGCGGGCAGCGAACGGGAAGAATCGCTACTCTATACGTCGTCGCGGCCTAATGGGCGAGCGCAAGTTGCGGCTTGTCGCTTGTGCGGTGGAGAGCCGCTAACTATAGTCCGCCGATCAACGGAGCGTAGCGCAGCCCGGTTAGCGCACCAGTCTGGGGGACTGGGGGTCCCGAGTTCAAATCTCGGCGCTCCGACCAACAAACCCGCATATTTGCGGCCTTTCTGAGACGCATTGCGGTTGATTCGTTATTCGGATTTCGGAACGAAAGCGAACAAAACTCCCGAAGTCTGAACAAATAACCCTGAAAAAAACCCGAACTAGTTCACCGTGCCTTCCGCGCTGCTCTTTTTGGTCATACCGCGCCTTACGCTTCGGACGTTGCCGATAGCTTTGGCGGATACTATGTCAGCCTGCTGCCCGTAGCATCGAAGTAATGTCGATGGCTCGTCAAAGTGCCTCCCAATCGGTCGCGTGCATTGCCGCGGATTGAGAGAATGTGCGGGCCATTCGGCTCGCTTTCCTGCACAGCGCGGCTGGCCGATCACGGCATTGCATTGTAAAGTCATCGAGACCCGGCGTGCTAGACCCCGCAAAATTGCCATGGTGCGGACACATCTTCTAGGCTATCGCAAAGGGGTCTAAGTTCAGTCGAAGGAGAGTTTCGACATGTTCAAGAAATACCTGCTCGCAATCGCCCTCGCTTTGATAATGGTGCCGGCATATTTCGTCGAGCACGCCGACGCTGTTCCGTTCATACCGCACGCGTTAGCCCAAGTGGCTCCAGCATCCGATGTCCAACCCGTGTACTGGCGTCGCGGCTATTATGGCGGCCGCGGTTACTATGGCGGATGGCGCGTCGGAGGACGCTACTACGGCGGCATCTGGTATGGCCCCGGACGACGCTGGTACGGCGGCCGCTGGTGGCCCTATGGCGTCGGCACTTGCTGGAGGGCCTCTCCCATCGGCTACGTTTGGGTATGTGGTTGAGAACAACAACATCACGGGGCGGTTTTAGATTGCACCGCAAGAAAAACCGCCCCGTGAGGGACGAACTGCACCCTCGCCGCAGCCTGCCGCCGGTCGTTCGCTAATTGCGGCGCTTCTGAAATAACGCGCCTAGCGTCACGCCCGGCGCGTCCGAAACTCCGCTCATGCCTGAGAGCCGCCGCTTCCCGCCGGCCTGGTCGATCGCGTAGTGACAGTTCGCATTTCTGTCATTAGAGTTTTGAGTTGGGGAGAGTGGGGGCGTCAATGACCCTGTCGAGAGTCGCATATTACGTGGCCTATGTAGGCACCGCGGCAGCTACTGCTGAGCTCATTCATAAGCTGCTAGAAATCCTTGTTTAAATTAATTGCCGGGCGCCGCTGCGGCACTGACCAAGCAAAAATCATTGAGGCCGCCGACGACTCGCGGAGCCCCGAACGAGTCCTGAACCCCGCGTGCGAGGGCTTGCTAAACCACTCAACGCAAACGACAATGCACTTTCGAAGGCATCACACTGGGGGACTGGGTTCCGAGTTCAAATCTCGGCGCTCCGACCGACAACCCAGCTGATCGATTGACGGATTAGGGATTTCGGGCATCGCTTTGCCGGAAATTCCAGCTTTTCCCGGTTGGGGGCCGGAGGATCTTCGGACTAGGTGGAAGTTTCCATGCGTGCATCCCTCTGTTTGTTGATTGGCGTTGTGGTGCCGGCGCTGGCGGCCTGCTCGCAATTGATGACCGAAGAAAGCGTCAAACAGGCGCGGAATCAGTTTGCGAAATGCGGCGCGGACAATCGGGCGACGCCGGAAGGTCAAATCGTTGCCGGGCGTCTGTGGACGGGCGACGGTACCGACAGCGCCGCCAAATTGTTGGACCCCTACCCGCTCACGCCGGCGGAACGCGCTGCCCTTGTGCAAATGCACGGCAGGGCCGTGCAATGCCGGCAAATCATCATGGCCCATGGTGACCAATCGGCGGCGTGGCAGTTGCCCTATCTGCAACAATACGCGCAGCGGTCGGATCAAGTGTTCGACAAACTCTCGACCGGCGAACTGCCGGTCGGGTTGGCGAACAAGCTGTCCATCGAAAGCGACCGCAAGCTGGAGTTCGATCTGACCAGCGCCAATATCGAGAGCGGCCACGTCGAGGGGGTTCGTACTGACCAGGCGAAGCGCCAACGCAACACCGAAGCTCTGCTGAAGCAGAGCAGTCAGATCGCCGCCTCACAACCGGCGCCGCGAACGCCGACGACGTATTGCAGCTGGCTGGGTGATACCTTGAATTGCGCCAGCCTGCGTTAGTTTGGAGCTGAGGCGGCGGCCCTGCGTTAACATTTCGTTCACCATGGTCCTCTAGCCGAGTGCAGTCGGGGTATCGTCACGCTTACCCGCGATTCTGCCGAGCGTTCACCAGGACAGCACAGTGGCGAATAGCCTACCGCCAAGGCCGGCCCGACATTCGAAGAGTTTGGCTGCCGCCACCGACGCCGACAAACTGTCGGCGCTTTGTGGCCAGGCGATAGCACGCCACCAAGCCGGACGGCTCGGCGAGGCGATCGCGCTATACGAACAAATTCTGGCGCTGCAACCAAACTTCTCCGAGGTCCACAATAATCGCGGCCTGGCGCTTGCCGAACTAGACCGACCCGATGAGGCTGTTGCGTCATATGCACGGGCGGTAGCGATCAAACCGGACAATCCGGAGACACTCTGCAACTGGGGCCTTGCGCTGGCGCAGCTGGAACGACGGGACGAAGCGGAAGCGAAATTCCGCTGCGCCATTGCGATCAATCCGGGCTTCGCCGGAGCCTACAACAATCTCGGTCTGATCCTGAAGGAACGGGGGCGGATGGCGGAAGCCCGGAGCGCCGTCGAGGAGGCGATCCGGCTCTCGCCCAAAGATGCTTCCTACTACGACAATCTCGCCGCCATGCGATCATTCAGCGCCGGCGACCGCCATCTCACCGCGCTTGAGAGCCTCGCTGCGGATACCGCTTCGCTGTCCGCGGTGAACCGGATGCACCTGCATTTTGCGCTCGCCAAAATCAGCGAACAGCTCGGCAATCCGGACGATGCTTTTCGCCTGTTGCTGGTCGCCAAGGCGCTTAAACGCCAGCAGGTCGCTTACGACGAAGCCGCCGCGCTCGGGCAAATGATCCGTACGCGCGAACTGTTCACGCGCGAGTTTGTCAGGGACCGGGAGGCCCAGGGCGTGCGGTCGCAGGTTCCGCTGTTCATCATCGGGATGCCCCGTTCGGGCACAACGCTGATCGAGCAGATATTGGCGAGTCATCCCGCGATATTTGGAGCCGGCGAGCTCACCCTGTTCGAACAGACAACCGACGCCATCCGCCGCGCGACGCCGCAATCGCCGCCGTTTCCGGAGTTCATGCCGGATCTGTCGGCGCGACAGCTGCGCGACCTGGCCGCGCTCTATCTCGACAAGCTGTCCGCGCGCGCACCCGGCGCGGCGCGGATTGTCGACAAGATGCCGGCGAACTTTCGCTTTACCGGCCTGATCCATCTGGCGCTGCCCGACGCCACCATCATTCACGCCATCCGCGATCCGGTGGACACCTGCGTCTCCTGCTTCGCCGTGCATTTCACCAAGGGGCAGTCACACACCTACGATCTCGCCGAGCTAGGTCGCTACTACCGCCACTATCAGGAGCTCATGGCGCATTGGCGCCGCGTACTTCCGCCCGGGCGCATCATCGACGTTCGCTACGAGGAACTCGTTGACGATCTCGAAGGCGTCGCGCGACGCATCATCGCCCGTTGCGGTCTGCCGTGGAATTCGCGCTGCCTCGACTTTCACCGCAACGAACGGCCGATCCGCACCGCAAGCGCGATGCAAGTCCGCCTCCCGATTTACCGAAGCGCGATAGGACGCTGGCGCCGCTATCGGAACTACCTCGGACCGCTGTTTGCCGAGCTCGCGCCGGCAAACGGCGCGGATGCAATCGAGATGCGCAAGGCGGGCTGATGCGGCAGGCCAATCATGCAACCACAAGCTTGCGCAAAGTTTTCTCCGATCCGCTCGCCAGCGCGGCGGGCACGTACTCGCGTTGATCTTGGCGTCTTGGCGTTTGCGTGCAATGCGCGTTTCCGTTCACCCCATCCACATCGCTTCTAACTTCAAGAGGATATCCATGCGAGCGACCTTGCTCACGGCTCTCGCCGCCGCGGCCATTCTTTCCGGCGGACTTCCCGGCAACCAAGCCAGCGCTTTCACGCCATCGTCAGTGCTCGGCGGTGCGCCGATGTCTCTCGTCCAACAAGTTGCGACTATCTGCGGCTCTGTTGGCTGCGCACCGGTGCAAACCAAGAAGATACGACATTTCAAGAATGGCAGTGCCGTCGGCCAGCATATCTAGTCGCCAGGACCTGATCGCCAAGATCTAGTCGTCAGGATCTGGCGTGGCGCTGCGAGCATAAGCTCGCGGCGCCACCGGCGCAGATCGCGGTCCTAATCTTGCGAGACCGGCGTTTCCGACAACGCGGCATCAAGCAGGCGGCGGCAGGCGATCAGGTCATCGAGCGCCGTCTGCAATTTGTGCCGTCCCTCGGCGCCCAGCCGTTGCGGCGCTGGCGCAGCGCTGTCTGGCGACATTAGCTTCGGTTCACGCCGCTCGTTTGAACGATCGCCTGCCGAAAGGTTGGGCGCATTCTCGAAATGTGAGAGCTCCTCGACTGCGCTAATGCCAGCCTGATCTTCGACCTCGCCACCGCCGTCCGCGTCCAATGCGGGCGGCGACGTTTCGGCTCCGGCGCGCCAGACGCCCTGAACGAACGACTGGCCTTGTTCGCGTAACAGGCGCTGGACGCCCCGGATGGTGTAGCCCTCGCCGTATAGCAGGTGGCGCACGCCGCGGAGGAGATCGACGTCGTTCGGGCGGTAATAGCGCCGGCCCCCGCCCCGCTTCAGCGGCCGGATCTGCGTGAAACGGCTTTCCCAGAATCGCAGCACATGCTGCGGAACGTTGATCTCTTCGGCAACTTCGCTGATCGTGCGGAATGCGTCTGGCGCTTTTTCCAATGCCTTGCCCCGCCGGCTGTCAGTCCTCGTTTTCGTGGCCGCCGCCATCCGAGTTGGAATTAATCCGCTGCTTAAGGATGGCCGACGGTTTGAACACCATGACCCGGCGCGGCGAGATCGGCACTTCCTTGCCGGTCTTCGGATTGCGCCCGATGCGCTGACCTTTCTTGCGCACCACAAACGAGCCAAACGACGACAATTTCACTGTTTCGCCGCGCTCCAGACAGTCGGTAATCTCTTTTAGAACCAGCTCGACAAGCGTGGCGGATTCAGTACGTGACAGGCCGACCTTCTGATAGACGGCCTCGCATAGATCAGCCCGCGTGATCGTCTTTCTCGCCATCGCCAGCCCCGCTCTCGGCGATCAATACTAACCGATCATGGTATCGTACTGAATTATCAACGTTATCAACGATATTAACGATATTAACTTATCGGCGAACGGTCAACGGCCTTGGCGCTACTCGTTTCACCAGCGGACCAGCGCCGCCGCCCAGGTGAAACCGCCGCCCATTGCCTCAAGCAGCAGGAGATCCCCGCGCTTGATGCGGCGATCAGCGACCGCGTCGTAAAGCGCCAGTGGGATCGATGCCGCCGAGGTGTTGCCGTGCCGATCGACGGTGCTGACGACCTTGATTGCCGGGATGCCGAGCTTGTGCGCCGAGCCGTCAATGATGCGTTTGTTCGCTTGGTGCGGGATAAACCAGTCGATATCGGCGACGGTAAAGCCGGTCGCTTGAAAGGCATCTCGAACCACGTCGGTGATCATCGCCACGGCATGCCGAAACACTTCGCGACCCTCCATCCGCAAATGACCGACGGTGCCGGTCGATGATGGTCCGCCATCGACGTAGAGCTTCGATTTGTACCGGCCGTCGGAACGCAGCCGTACCGTAAGAATGCCGCGATCCTCGCGCGCGCCCGGCTGGTCCTGCGCTTCGAGTACGATGGCCCCGGCGCCATCGCCGAACAGGACGCAGGTCGTGCGATCCGTCCAATCGAGCAGGCGTGAGAAAGTCTCCGCGCCGATCACGAGCGCACGCGAGAATGCCCCCGATTTGAGGAGCGCGTCGGCGGTCGCCAGCGCGTACACGAATCCGGAGCATACCGCCTGCACGTCGAAGGCGGCGCCGTGGGTGATGCCAAGCTCGGCCTGCACCGACACGGCGCTTGCCGGAAAGGTATTATCAGGCGTCGAGGTCGCGAGCACGATGAGGTCGATGGCCTGCGCTTCGACGTGAGCGTGGGCAAGTGCGGCGCGCGCGGCGCGCGTCGCCATGTGCGACGTCAATTCACCCGGCGCGGCGATCCGGCGTTCATGAATGCCGGTGCGCTGAACGATCCATTCGTCGGAGGTGTCGACCTTGAGCGCGAGATCGGCATTGGTGAGAACCTGGTTCGGCAGATAGCTGCCGCAGCCCAGAACAACAGAACGGCGAACCATCACACGGCGGCTCCGCCGACAGATTCGGGCGCCGCTTTGCCCGCTTCATGGCTTTGCCGCCCGAGCGCGGCCGTGATCTTCGCCAAAAGATCGTCTCGCACGATGCCGTAGCCAAGCTCGATCGCGGCCGCGAAACCTTCGGCGTCGGTTCCGCCATGGCTCTTGATGACGATGCCGTTGAGCCCGAGAAACACCCCGCCGTTGGCCCGGCGCGGATCCATGCGCTGACGCAGCTCCCGGAACGCCGAGCGTGCGAACAAATATCCGATCCGCGCACCGAGCGAGTTGCTCATCGCGGATCTGAGATACTCGCCGATCTGGCGCGCGGTGCCTTCGGCGGTCTTGAGCGCGATGTTGCCGGCAAAACCCTCGGTGACAACGACGTCGACCGTGCCCTTCCCAATATCGTCGCCCTCGACGAAACCGAAATAGTCAAGGTCGGGCCGTTGCGTCTCGCGCAAGATCCGCCCCGCTTCACGCACCTGTTCCAAGCCTTTCACCTCTTCCACGCCGATGTTGAGGAGCCCCACTGTCGCCCGTTCAAGCCCGAATAGGATGCGCGCCATGGCCGCACCCATCACCGCAAGATCGACCAGGTGCTCGGCGTCCGCGCCGATCGACGCGCCGACGTCGAGCACGATCGATTCGCCGCGCAGCGTCGGCCACAACGCCGCGATCGCCGGCCGCTCGATCCCCGCCAGAGTTTTGAGCTCGAACTTCGACATTGCCATGAGCGCACCGGTATTGCCGGCCGATACCGCCATATCGGCCTCGCGTTTCTTCACGGCATCGATAGCCAGCCACATCGAGGATTTACGGCGGCCATAGCGGAGCGCCTTGCTCGGCTTGTCTTCCATCCGCACTGCGACTTCAGCGTGGACAAGCCGGGAGGCGGATTTCAGCGCCGGGCGGCCGGCCACCAGCGGTTCGACTTGCGCCCTATTGCCGAAGAACAGGAATTCACTCTCCGGGTGACGAGCCAACGCCAACTCCGCGCCGGCCACAACCACGGCAGGGCCATGATCGCCTCCCATCGCGTCGAGAGCAATGCGGACCATCTGCGACATGAAATGCCCGCGGTCCTAGATCACGATCCAACTCAACGCAATCGGATCACGGTTCAAATTATTTTGTCGGCGCATGATCCTCAGGCAATTACCGGTTTCCACAATCGGGATCACGCGCCTCGTCCGCACCATGCAAAGCGAGACCGGACGCGACAATAGCGGTTCGGCGACCGGAAACAACTGCGATCAGCGGGCATCCCTATCCTTCTTCAGCGCGCCGAGGGCTGCGAAGGGACCTTTATCCGGGCTGGCATCCTGCGGCGGCTGAAACACCGCTCCTGGCTTGCGCGGATAGGGATCGAGCCCAAGGATGAGGAACTCGGTGGCGAGCGCACCGAGATCGATTCGTCCATCGATCAGTGGTTCGGTGTCACGGCCACGCTCGACCATCGCGCCGGCTTCATCGCCCGCCTTCTCGGCGGCTGACCGCGGCGCGAACAAAACATCGATCTCTTCATCAACCTCATTGGCGAGCGGTTCGAGCGTGGCGACGCAGTTTTGACCAACGGTCGCGGAAACCCGGCCGGTCACGCGCAAGCCTGTTCCTTGCCTGCCAACTTCAAAATTTGCCTCAAGGCGCGGCAGGTCGCGCAGCCCCGCCAGCCGCGCCACGGCTGCACGTATTTCCGAGTCGGCAACGAGCGCAAAGCGTTCACCAGTGTCGGGCACATCTTCGAGCGCGACAGCAAACTGCCAGGGTATGGCCGCATAATTTTCGGATCGATACTCACGCATGTGCAAAGGCCTCGGGGCTTGGAAAAACAGCCTTGCCGGCGGCGAGAGCGTCCTTGTCCTCAGCATCCAATTGGCTCGCCGTCGCGCGAGCATAACGCGCCAGCCGCACGGCTCTTTCGTCCACGGCAACGACTCCGAAGATATTCCGCGCCAGTGCTTTCTCAAGCTCCCGCTGGTCGGTGACGCTCATGGCCGCGTTATAAGCGCCCTGCCGGCCATAAAACGCCTCAGCGAACTGCCGCATCCTGCGCGGAACCGCCATATCGCCAACGCCCATCTCCCGGAGATTGTCATCGAGGTCGCGGCAAAACACATCGAACAGCCGCTGCTCAAGATTGTGGCCTTGACAGCCCGCTTCGTTTGTCCGCCCAAGCCGGTTCAGCAACAGCACCAGATGCAGCACCAGCAACTCGAACCGGCCCTCAACGGTGTCAGGCACCCCATAATCGGCGTAAAAGGCGCGCGAGCGCGCCTGTGCCACGATCATGCCATAGAGCGCGTGGATGTTGCGATTGTGGAACCCGCGTCGAAACGCCGTTAATATCATAGAGATAGCCTATTAGTCGGCGCCGAAGTTCCAAATCGGCCCGCGCGGTAACTCGCCGCTTGGAATCTTGGGGTAAGGCAGGCGGTGCTTGGACACAAGGTGGGATAGACGGATGCGCTGGGGTGTTGTGCAGAGTAAGGGAGGGCGCGCCGCGGCCTATGTCCTCGCTTTCGCGCTGATACTGCCGTTGGGCGGTTGCTTTGGCGAAACATTCCAGCGCGGCTATGTGCTGCCGGACGGCGCGCTCGAACAAATTCGCCTCGGCGCATCGCAGGAGCAGGTACTGATCGTGCTCGGCACGCCGTCGACCGTCGCCACCGTCTCGGGCGAAGCGTTCTATTATATCTCGCAGCGTGCCGAGCGTGCGGTTTCGTTCCTGCCGACCCGCATCACCGATCAGCGGGTGGTGGCGGTCTATTTCGACCAAAATCGACGGGTACAACGGGTTGCGTCATACGGAATTAAGGACGGAAGAGTGTTCGATTTCATCAGCCGCACGACGCCGACCGCCGGCTCCGATCTCACCGTCATCCAGGCTATGTTCGAACTCTCTGTCGCACGCCCGCTTGGGGCTGCCGTTCTGAGACGATCGCCGATCGTCCACGACGCGCACGGCAAAGCACCCCAGAGCCGGTGTTGCCCGGCTGAATTGCTTCTTGGGGGCCACACTTTGGCGACCGTGACTTAGTGTGCGAGCACTGCAAGCAACAGCAGCGCCACGATGTTGGTGATCTTGATCATCGGATTGACGGCCGGACCCGCTGTATCTTTGTAGGGATCGCCGACGGTGTCGCCGGTCACGGCCGCCTTGTGGGCGTCGGAGCCTTTGCCACCGTAGTGGCCATCCTCGATATACTTCTTGGCGTTATCCCAGGCGCCGCCGCCCGACGTCATTGAAATCGCAACGAAGAGACCGGTCACGATCACGCCGAGCAACATCGCGCCAAGCGCGGAGAAGGCTGCTGATTTGCCGGGCGCACCGCCGCCGGCGATGAAATAAATAATGAAATAACCGACGATCGGCGACAGCACCGGCAACAGCGACGGCACGATCATCTCTTTGATCGCGGCGCGCGTCAGCATGTCGACGGCGCGGCCGTAGTCGGGCTTGTCCCTGCCCTGCATGATGCCGGGCTTTTCGCGGAACTGCCGCCGCACTTCCTCGACGATCGAGGAGGCCGCGCGGCCCACCGCCGTCATGCCCATGGCGCCGAATAAATACGGCAACATCCCGCCGAACAAGAGCCCAGCCACTACGTACGGATTAACCAGAGAAAAATCCGGCACGACGCCCTGGAAATAAGGGTGCTTGTCAGCGCCGGCGATGAAGAATTTGAGGTCCTGATTGTAAGCGGCAAACAGCACCAAAGCGCCGAGTCCGGCCGAGCCGATGGCGTAGCCCTTGGTCACCGCTTTGGTGGTGTTGCCGACGGCGTCGAGCGCGTCGGTCGATTTGCGCACCTCTTTCGGCAGACCGGCCATTTCAGCAATGCCGCCGGCATTGTCGGTTACCGGCCCGAAGGCGTCGAGCGCGACCACGATGCCGGCGAGCGCGAGCATCGTCGTCACCGCGATAGCGATGCCGAACAGGCCGGCAATGTTATAGCTGACCAGAATGCCGGCGATGATGACCAGCGCCGGCAGCGCCGTCGCTTCCATCGAAACGGCGAGACCCTGGATGACATTGGTGCCGTGCCCGGTCACGGAGGCCTGCGCGATCGAGTGCACCGGCCGATAATTGGTGCCGGTGTAGTACTCGGTGATCACGATGATCAGCGCCGTAACGACGAGGCCGGTGATGCCGCAATAAAACAGCTCCGCGCCCGAATAGCTCACGCCAGCCAGCGGACCGAAGCCGATCAGATAATGCGTCACCCCCGCGATACCGATCAGCGACAGGATTGCAGTTGCGATCATGCCCTTGTACAGCGCGCCCATGATCGACTGACTGGCGCCGAGCCGCACGAAGAATGTGCCGATGATCGAAGCGATGATGCAGACGCCGCCGATGGCAAGCGGGAACGTCATCATCCGCAGTACCATCTCGGTCGAGACCGAGCCGAAGAAGATCGCGGCCAGAATCATGGTCGCAACCGTCGTCACCGCATAGGTCTCGAACAAATCGGCAGCCATTCCGGCGCAATCGCCGACATTGTCGCCGACGTTGTCAGCGATCGTGGCGGGATTGCGCGGATCGTCTTCCGGAATGCCAGCCTCGACCTTGCCGACGAGGTCGCCGCCAACGTCAGCACCCTTCGTGAAAATACCACCGCCCAACCGGGCGAAGATCGAAATCAGCGAAGCGCCGAAGCCGAGCGCCACCATGGAATCGACGACGGTGCGGTCGTTAGGCGCCAGATGCAGCGTGCCGACCAGGAAGCCGAAATAAAGCGTCACGCCGAGCAGCGCCAAACCAGCAACCAGAAGACCGGTGATCGCTCCCGCCCGGAACGCAAGCTCAAGCCCGCCGGCGAGCGAGCTGATGGCCGCCTGTGCGGTGCGCACATTGGCGCGCACCGACACGTTCATGCCGATGAAGCCGGCAGCGCCGGACAGGATGGCGCCGACGGCAAAACCGACGCCGACCAGCCAGCCGAGGAAATAACCGACGATCAGAAAGATCACGACGCCGACGATTGCGATCGTGGTGTATTGCCGCCGCAAATAGGCTTGCGCGCCCTCGCGTATCGCCGCAGCGATCTCCTGCATTTTTTCGTTGCCGGGGTCGGCCCGCATCACCGAGAAGGTGGCCCAGATGGCGTAGACGAGCGCGAGAACGCCGCACAGAACAATGAGCCACAAAGTCGTCATGGAAGGTCCCCGGTTGATGGGGGCCAGCGTTAAAGCCCGGCCCGAAAGGAAGATGCCTCGCGCGATGCTCTAGAGCATGCTCTGCAAAAGTGGAAGCCGTTTTCCCAAAAGATCATGTCGCATCAGGCGTCGCCGAGCGCAATCAATTCCA
The DNA here is from genome assembly GCA_963831165.1 of uncultured Alphaproteobacteria bacterium. Taxonomy (GTDB): domain Bacteria; phylum Pseudomonadota; class Alphaproteobacteria; order Rhizobiales; family Xanthobacteraceae; genus BOG-931. The sequence continues at coordinate 1,214,134 of CAWHPC010000017.1, read as the reverse complement.
GACCGAAAGAACCGGCAATCCAGGCAAAAAAGTATTGCTTTAAGGGCGCGGCTTAAGTGTCTACATAGATTGGAGAAATACCTGGAAAATTCCAAAGCGGGCGGGTACCCGATCGGACGCCCCAGCGCTAATCAGTAGAGCTTATTCCGGTACCCCTCCTCAACGACGGCATCAGCCTCCTCGACGGTCAATCGAGGCGTCTTGGTCTGTTCGACGATGATCCGCCCCAGCGAGGGGAACGACTGCTTCTCAACGCGATAATCGTCGCGCCAAAGCTTGGACCGTTTGAGCGCCTTGCCGCAATGCAGGAAGGCCTCGCGCACGGTCACCAGGATCACCAGACGAGGCTCACGCCCGTTAACCGCCGCCGCAGCGAGAAGCTCCGGATCCTGGGACAGCCGCGCCGTGCCATTGATGCGCAGCGTCTCATCGATGCCTGGAATGAAGAACAACAGCCCGACCTCGGCATCGGCCACAATATTCGACATCGTATCGAGTTGATTGTTCCCGGGCCGGTCAGGAATGGCGATGGTGTAATCGTCCAGCACCCGCGCAAAACCGGGAGCATCGCCGCGGGGGCTCACGTCGGTGCCGCGGCCCGGCCGCGTCGAACCGATCACCGCAAACGGCGAATGTGCGAGAAAGTTGCGGCAATGAGGGTCGAGATGATCGAGCTGTTTAAGAACCGCAAGTTCCATCGGCGGCTCGAAGAGGCCGCGCAACGCGGTTTCGTCGCCGACCGAATCTAGCTTCACCGTCTGATCGTCCATGGGATTAGCCTCTGTCGAGAACCTCAAACTCCGTCGCTTTTACACCGCCTGGGGCCGGCGTGCGAGCGTCCCCCATGCGAGCAGCGCGGCGGCGACAATGGCGACCGGGAACACCACGTCGTTGACCGCTGACCAGCCATACATCGTCAGCAGCGCGCCCGAGGACAGCGAGCCGATCGCGGTCGAGCCAAACACCAGAAAGTCGTTGAACGCCTGCACTTTATTGCGTTCGCGCGGGCCGTGACACTCGGTGACCAGTGTGGTGGCGCCGATGAAGGCAAAGTTCCAGCCGACGCCGAGGAACGCCAGCGCGATCCAGAAATTCCATAGCGCCGTTCCGAGCAAGCCGATCGAAGCGGCGGCAACGAGCAAAAACAAGCCAATCGCAATCATGGTGCGCAGCCCCAGCCGAACGATCAGCGCGCCGGTGAAAAAGCTTGGCGCGTACATCCCGATCACGTGCCACTGGATGCCGAGTGCAGCTTCCCCGACCGAATGATGGCACATCACCATGGCGAGCGGCGCCGCAGTCATCACCAGGTTCATCGCGCCGAAGCTGGCAACGCCGCAGGCGACGGCGACAATGAATCGCGGCTCGCGCACAATCTCCATCAGCGGCCGGCCATCGGCAAAGCTGCGAACCGCAGCTGGGGCCGGTGGCAGCCTGAGCAGCGTCAACACTGCCGCAGCGATAATCGCGCAGGCCGATTGCGCCAAAAACGTCCCGGCAAACAAATACGGCGGCCACAGGTCTTTGGTCAGGATCACAAGCTGCGGGCCGATGATCGCCGCGCAGATACCGCCGGCGAGGACCCACGCCACCGCCTTGGCGCGGAACTGTGCGCTTGCGGTATCGGCGGCGGCAAAGCGATAGGATTGATGCGCCGCGGCGTAGAGGCCGCCGCATAACGTTCCGGCGAGCAGAAGACCGAACGACCCTGACAGCACGGCGATGCACGAGAGCACGCCGGAAGCTACACCAAAGACCGATCCGACTTGCAGGGCAAAGCGCCGGCCGAAGGCCTTGGCCAGCATCCCGACCGGCAGCGTGCCGATCCACATCCCCACAGCCATGACGCTGATCGGCAGCGTGACCAGCGCCAGATCGGGCGCCAGCATCGACCCGACAATTCCGCCGGTCGCCACGATGACCGTGGTATTGCCGCCGGCGAGCGCCTGCGCGGCAGCGAGCACGAGCGCATTGCGCGCCGCAAGCCGGTCGTCGGTAACTTCAGTGGTCGCGTCGGCCAGGATCGCCATGACGTAGTCCGTCGTAGGCTGTTCTTGTAGCCTCCGGAGCGGGCCGACACTAGAGCGTCTGCCTCGCGGGACGGTTACCTCGGAGGCGTCAAAGCGCTCGCAATTTTGCGAGCAGCCTTAGCCCGAGCGGTTACGAGGCAAACGCGCTTTGGATACGAACAGCCGCACGCGGCCGGCGGCATACGATGACGGGAACAGCGCTATGCGTCAGGACTTTGAGGGTTTCGCTACCGAGCAAAACGGCTGACACGCCGCGTCTTCCGTGAGACGCCATTTCGATCGCGTCGCATCCTTGATTTTGGGCAGTGTCGATGATCGCTCGATAGGGATGCTCGTGTTCAACATGGACCAGGTCGCACGCTACGCCCGCCGCCGCCGCAATATCCTTTGCGACATCGAGGTATTCGCCGGCAAAAGCTGCCATGCGCTTCCTAAATTGCTCGGGCGTGTCGGCGACCATGGCGGGGTCGCTGGTGAAAATGTGGAACGGCGTGGTTACGGTCACAACCGTGACCCGCGCGCCAAGAGCCTTCGCCAAGGCGATACCTTCCTGAAGCGCCAGCCTCGACAATTCGGAGCCGTCGGTTGGAATGAGAAGGTGCTTGTACATAACATTCGCCTGCTGGACTGAAGCTGTCCCAAGCGCCAGCTATTTTGGTTTGGCGCGCGGAACCAGCATTGATCTAGCTCAAGTTCACTCGCAGACTCGCCAATGCACTGTTTTCGGGGCTTTGCTCCGCCGATCACGACTTTTCGCTTTCCTCTGCTCGCGCCGGCCGAACGACTGTGACGGTGCACGGCGCTTCCGCGGCCACTTTCGCCGATACGCTCCCGAGGAGATTGCGCAGCAGCGAGTTCTGCCGCGCTCCGATCACGATGTGATCGACGTGGTTGACCTCCGCGAATTCGAGAATCGCGCGAGCGGGATCGACCGCCTCGAGGACGTGCGCAGTCAGGCGGTCCTCGGCGAGCTTCAGCGGCTCGGCCCAGTGGCGCAAAGCAACAAGACGATCAATCCGCTTGTTGTGGCCCTGTTCGTCAAGCGTCGAATCAATGGTGATCCGCCCCTGCTTGAGAACGTTGAGGCAGGCAAGCCGCGCGGCCGGCAGCGTCGCCAGAATGCGCGCCGTAGTGCCGTGCAGCGCATCGTTGAGCGGCGCTGACCCTTCTACCGGATCGACTGCCACCGCGACGATCGGCGCCGACGCTATGTGCGCCGCCAAGGCCGGCAGCTTGATTTCGCGCGTGATGTCCTTGTTGAAGCGCCGCCGCAGGACGGTCGTCAGCGAATCCCGCTTAAGCCGCTCGGACCGTCTGGTGAGTTTGACCTGGGCCGGGTGGCTCAGTTCGAACGCCAGTTGCGCGACCGTCGGGAAGCGCCATGCCGGCCGGATCTCAAGGCAACGCAGGACGATTTCCTGCAGCCAAAGCGGGTAGTTGGATTTCAATCGACGGGGAGGAACGGGATCGCGCCACAGCCGCCGGCGCATCCCGTACATGGTCTGGCTTTCCCCGAACGGGCGGACGCCCGTTGAAAAGAAGTACAGCAGGACGCCCAAAGCAAACAAATCGCTTCGCGGATCATTGCGCACGCCCAGCAATTGCTCCGGCGACATGTAGGGCGCGGTGCCAAACGGGACCCGGAACTCCTCCTGCATCAGATCGGGAAGCTGATCGTGATGCGACAATCCGAAGTCGAGGAGAACGGCCTCGCCTGTGGGCCGAAACATGATGTTGCTTGGCTTCACGTCGAGGTGAATGACATGCTGCCGGTGCAGATCATCCAGGGCGTTAGCGATCTTCAAGCCCGTCTCGGCAACCTCGTCGTAGGGCAACGGAAGGTCGGGAAGGCGTGGCAGCAGCGTTTTCCCAGGGATGCGTTCCATCACGATATACGGCTGCACGCCGAAATCGCCCGCCGCCACGAACTTGGGAACGTGAATGCCTGAAACGCGCGGTAGAATCATCTGCTCCATTTCGAAGCTGACGATCGCTGCCGGGTCCTCACCTTCCGCGATGATCGGTACCTTCATCAGCATCGGCATCGGTTCGTCCGCGCGCGAGACGCGCCACAGCGTTGCCATGCCTCCCCGATGCAGAATTTCCTCCAGACGGAAGCCGTCCAGAAGCACGCCCGGTTCAAGGGTCGGCTTGACCATCGTTCACTTCCCCACCAGCAGCCGGTCAGCCAGTGAAATGGGCAAGCCTTTGTCTCGGATTCGCGTGGCCGCCTCTTCCACGTCGTAAGGCGCGCGGCAGAACGTCAGCTCGCGCCGGTTTGTGTCCAGCATGGCATAGGAAGCCGCCGGATTGCCGTCACGGGGTTGCCCCACCGAGCCGAGCACTGCGAGCCATCGCCGGCTAGGCAGCAATTGAACCGCGGTGCCCGTGATCGGCGTGAATGCGGTCATCTTGCCGGTTGCCGACATGGTGTAGAGCGACGGCCGGTGCACGTGGCCGCAGAATGTGATCGGCAATGACGTCGCTCGCATGCTGCGGGCGGCATCTTCAATATCCAAAACGTATCGCCAGCTTTTCGGACTGCTGGCGTCGGCATGGACGTAGAGGCGGTCATCGTCGTTGCGCGTAAGCGGCAACTCTTCAAGGAACCGTCGTTCCGCGGATCCGAGTTCGCCGCGGGTCCACTCGATGACGATCTGGGCCTCGACGTTGAGCTGTTCTCGCGTGTTGCCGACGGCATTGTCGTGATTGCCGCGCACCGCAATGGCATTTTGGTCGACCAGGTCCATAACGGTCTTCACCGTCCATTCCGGATCGGCGCCGTAGCCGACATAGTCACCGAGCAGCACATTTCGCTCCGCGCCAAAATCGCGTGCCTGCGCGAGACAGGCGGTGAAAGCCTGACGGTTCGCGTGAATGTCAGCAAATATCGCAATAAGCACAGCCGAACTCCGACAGATCACAAGTTGGCGAGCCGTCGGCGGTTTGCGTTGATATTTGTCAAACGGCGCGTGGCTTCACGCTTGCCGTTGCGGCATGCACGACCTTGCTTCACAACGACAATGTCGATGCCCGAACGCCCGCCAAGAAGCGTCGGGCGCTCTCCCGCCTTTTAGAACTGCAGCGCGCCGGGATGCCGGACGGTTACCGTGCGCAGCTCATCGAGGGTGCGCGCACCGAGCTGTCCAAGCGCCGCTTGTGTTTCGTCGATCAGAAGGTCGATGACGTAGCCGGGACCCTCGGTTCCGAGCGCGCCGAGGCCCCATAGAAAAGCCTTGCCGGCGAATGCTGCCGCGGCCCCGAGTGCATAGGCGCGCGCCACGTCGCTGCCGCTCCGCACGCCGGAATCCATCATCACTGTCGCGCGCGCACCGACCTGGCGCACGATCGCTGGAAGCGCGTCGATCGCCGCCGGCAGTACCTCAACCTGCCGTCCGCCGTGATTGGAGACAATGAGGCCGTCGACGCCAAGCGATACGGCTTTTTCGGCATCCTGCGGATGCAGGATACCTTTGACGATCAGGGTCCCTTTCCAGCGGTCGCGATACTTCTGCACTTCGTCCCAGGTAAAGGCGCCGCGCTGTTCGCGCTGAGCGAAGGCGATGACCTCGTTAAGCGGAGCATTCTCGCTGACATAGGAGCGCAGATTGGCGAAGCGCGGGATGCCGTACTTCCACAGCGCCATGGTCCAGCCGGGCGCACGCGCGATCTGCATCATGATGCGCAGATCAAGATTGAAGGCGCCGGCAATGCCGGTCGCCACTTCACGCGGGCGCGTGGTGCGCACCGGGACGTCGAGCGTCAGCACCAAGGTGCGGCAACCGGCAGCCTCGGCGCGCCGCACCAGGTCGAGACCGATCGCGTGATCGTTGTTGGCCAGGCGATAAAGCTGGAACCAGAAAACATCCGGCGCGATCGCGGCGATCTCCTCGATCGTAGCGCCACCGGCGGTGCTGAGCATGTACGGAACGCCGGCACGCTGCGCGCCGCGAGCCAGATGCGTATCGCCGCCGGGCCAGATGATCGATGGCCCGCCCATCGGCGATACGCCGGTCGGTGCCGAATAGCGGCGGCCGAACAACTTGACGTCGCACGGCGGCAGCGTCGGCATCACGCCGTAACGCGGCACCAGTTCGATGGCATCGAGCGCCGCCCAATTGCGCCTGATCCCGGCATCATCCTTGCCCGAGCCGCCATCCGAATATTCGAAAGCGAAATGCGGAATGTGATGGCGTGCGCCGCGGCGCAGATAATCCGTGGTGGGGTAATGCCGATGCAGCTCCGCATAGTTTGGATTGCGGACGTAGTTGGCCGGCGGCTTCTCCTGCGGCGTGACAATGGCTGTCGTATCGTGCATGGCGTCCTTCGTGCGTCATTCCCAGATGCGCAGTATAGTCCCGAGCGGTCGACTCTGGCAGTGGCGGTGAAGGCGCGGATTTGGTGGAAGCGTCGGCCCTTACCGCCTGTCGTCGGAGCGACTTATAGACCAGGGAGGCTCCAGTGTGAGCACCAGCCGAGCGGCCATATCAGACAAGACTGCGCAACTTTTGCAAGCGATGCGCGCCGCGCGACCCCTCGTACACAACATCGCCAATTATGTATCGATGGATGTCGCAGCGAACGCTTTGCTGGCGGTCGGCGCGTCCCCGGCCATGGTTCACGCCCGCGAAGAGGTGGCCGAATTCGTCGCCCTCTCGGCCGCGCTCGTCGTCAACATTGGCACTTTGTCGACTGCATGGGTGGAGGCGATGATCCTTGCCGCTCAAGCCGCTCGACGGCACGGCCGGCCGTGGGTGCTTGATCCGGTAGGCGCCGGCGCTACGCGGCTGCGCACCGAAACCGTGAAATCGCTTCTGCTGCACCGGCCGTCGATCATCCGGGGTAATGCATCCGAGATCATGGCGGTGGCGGGCGGCGCCGGCGTTGCGCCCAAGGGCGTCGACAGCGCCAACACAACTGAGGAGGCCCTGGCATTTGCTTTGAGTCTCTGCGAAGCACGAAGGCTGCATCGTCATTGCCACCGGTGCGGTCGACATCATTACCGACGGTCAGCGCGTGGTGAAACTCGCAAATGGCTCGCCGATGATGGCCAAGGTGACGGCTCTGGGTTGTGCGCTTTCCGCAGTGACCGGAGCATTTGCCGCCGTCGCTACCGAAGGATTCGAGGCAGGCGTTGCCGCGGTCGCGGTGTACGGCGTTGCCGGCGAAATGGCGGCGGAAACAGCGACGGGTCCAGGCTCGTACCGTGTCGCTTTTCTCGACGCGCTTGAGTCAATCGGGCCGAGCGACGTCGAAGCTCGCCTGGCGATCGCCGATTGAAGAATGACGGAAACGATAAAACACTTTGACCTGTGCCTCGTTACCGATCGTTTGCTCGCGAATGGCCGTTCTCTACTTTGGATTGTCGCCGAGGCGGTGAAAGGCGGCGTCACGCTCGTCCAGCTCCGCGACAAGACTGCGTCGACCCGGGCTTTGATTGAACAAGCTCGAGCGCTGAAAGCTCTGCTCGCGCCGCTGCGCGTGCCACTGCTGATAAACGACCGGATCGACGTCGCGCTCGCGGTCAGCGCCGACGGCGCGCATGTCGGCGAAGGTGACATGCCGATTGCGCTGGTGCGCAAGTTGCTGGGCCCCAAGGCAATCGTCGGTCTCTCAATTACCAGCTCCGCCGAGGCGCGCTCGGAGGGCGTGACACTTGCCGACTACCTCGGCGTCGGTCCGATCTTCGCTCAGTCGACCAAACCCGATGCCGCGACGCCACTCGGAGTTGAGGGATTGGCGGAGATTCGCCGCTTGACCGACAAGCCAATCGTGGCGATTGGCGGCGTGTCGGCGACAAATGCGCGCGCGCTTAGGTTAGCCGGGGCAGACGGCATCGCCGTTGTCAGCGCTATTGTGGGTGCGAAAGACCCGGCGGCAGCCGCCGCCGCTTTCAATCACGCCGGTTAAGCCTGGCAAAAACGGCGTGCGGGTCGGAATACGTCTGGCGGCTTAAGCCCCCTCTACTGCCCTACGGGCGGACGCCCTTCCGGGTCGGTCGTCACTTCGCGGCGAGCGCGAGTTGTACGCCCAAGTGAGATAGATACCGCCCCAGGTGAAACCGCCGCCGAACGCCGCGAGAATGAGACGATCACCGGCTTTGAGCTTCTCCTCGTAGTCCCAAAGGCAGAGCGGGATCGTGGCGGCGGTCGTATTGCCGTATTTGTGGATCGTCACCATGACGTGGTCAGCCGAAAGTCCCATGCGCTCGGCGGTCGCTTCGATAATGCGGTTGTTGGCCTGATGCGGCACCAGCCAATCAACCATCGTGGTGGTCAGCTTGTTACGCCGCATCAGCTCGTTTGCCACTTCGGCCATGCGCGCGACCGCGTATTTGTAGACCGCGGCGCCTTCCTGATGCACGTAGTGCAGTTTCTTCGCCACGGTTTCCGCCGTGGGCGGCATGCGGCTGCCGCCAGCTTTCTGATGCAGGTGCTGCATGCCGGCGCCGTCCGAACAGATCAGCGTGTCGATGACGCCGTAATGACGGTTCGGCTCGACCAGCACAGCGCCGGCACCGTCGCCGAACAGCACGCAGGTCGCCCGATCGGTATAGTCGATAATTGCCGACATCTTGTCGGCACCCACCACCACAATCTTGCGATACTTCCCGGTCTCGATGAATTGGGCCGCAATGCTGAGCGCATAGATAAAGCCTGAGCACGCGGCCTGCACGTCGAAACTGCCGATGTTGCGAATATCGGCCATGTCGCAGATAAGGTTGGCGGTCGAGGGAAACACCAGATCCGGCGTTGTGGTAGCGCAGATCAGCAACTCGACATCGCCTGGCGCCGTGCCGGTCTTCTTCAGGAGGCCGCGCACGGCCTCGGCACCCATATGCGAGGTCCCTAGTCCCTTGCCTTTGAGGATGTGCCGTTCCTTGATACCGGTGCGTTCGACAATCCACTCATCGCTGGTATCGACCATGCGCGCCAGCTGGGCATTGGTAAGAACATCAGGCGGCACATAGCCGTGCACCCCGGTAATCGCGGCATGCACTGAGGATTTTCGCGTTTTGGTCATGCGCGCGCGAATCGTAGCTGGGATTTGAACATTTGCTGCTCGCGTTAGCAGGGGGTTAACATCGGTGCGCGGCGGCAAGATCGCGGCGGCCGTGGCGCGCGACCTCGAGAACAATCGCGCCGGCTTTCACGCTCGGCGCAGCATCAACCGCCATGATCCGGTCGAGCCGCGCAAAGGCCTCGACCTGGCGCGCGCGCTCCGGAGTTTCGGACAGCAGCGGAACGAGCGCATCAGCGAGCAGTTGCGGCGTGCACTCCCGTTGCAGAAATTCCGGAACGACGTTGTCGCCGATCACCAGATTGGCAAGGATCACGCTCGTTAGGCGTGCCCGCAGCCCGACGAGATGCGCAATGGCCTCCTCGATCAACGGAACGCGATAAGCGGCAACGGTCGGCACGCCGGCAATCGCAAGTTCGAGTGTCACCGTGCCAGAGGCCGCCAGCGCGGCGCGCGCCGAGCGAAAAGCGGCCCACTTTTCCTCTTGTTCGATCACGATACGCGGCCTGACCGGCCAGCCGGCGACGCCTTGGCGCACTACAGATGCAAGATGCGGCAGGGTCGGCAGTACCAGCTCCATCGGCCCAACCCGCGCGTCAACGTGTGCGATCGCGTCGCCGAAGATCGCGAGCAAGCGGCGAATCTCGCTCGACCGGCTCCCCGGCAGCACCAGCACCAATGGCGGATCGGCGCGGCGCCTGCGCGCTTCGTCGGCGTTCGGGCGCAGTTCCGCAAGTTGCTCGATCAGTGGATGGCCGACATAGATGCAGGGCGGACCGCCAAGCCGCACATGCGTGGCCGGCTCGAACGGCAGGATGGCAAACACGCAATCGACGTAGCTGCGCATAGCGCGCGCGCGCCCGGGCCGCCAAGCCCAAACCGATGGCGAGACGTAATCAAGGATAGGAATATTTGGCGCCTCGGCGCGTACCCGTCGCGCCACGCGGTGGGTGAAATCCGGACTGTCGACGATGACGAGAGCATCCGGACGTGCGGCGATCACCGCGTCTGCGGTTTCGCGAATGCGGCGCAGAATTGTCGGAAGGCGGCGCGGGATCGCGGTGAAGCCGATGATCGAAAGCTCGTCGATGGCGAACGAACTTCGAATTCCCGCGGCCGCCATGGCTCGGCCGCCAACGCCTTCGAGTTTGAGCGCCCGGCCTTCACGCGCCCGCAGCGTATTCGCCAGGGATGCGCCCAGCGCGTCACCCGACTCCTCGGCGGCGACGATGTAGATCGACAAAGGTCTGGGCTGCGGGACGTAATTCATTTTCCCGCGCCCTCTCCGACGCCGACCAGAAAAATCTTGGCCCGATCGGCGGCCGCGATCACGTCCGGAACTTCGGCAATGATCGTGCCCCCAGCCGCAACGGCCAATCCAGCGAGACCCGCGCGCGCCACATTCTCGACCGTTTGCCGGCCGATCGCCGGCAGATCGAACCGGCGATCCTGCCCCGGCTTTGGCGCCTTCACCAGAACGCCCCGGCCCGGTGGGGCCGTCACCCGGCGTTGCTGGCGCAGTTCGGCTACGCGCAGGAGCATATTGTCGGTACCTTCCGCCGCTTCGACGGCGAGTACATGGTTGTCGGCGACGATTGCCGCCTGCCCCACATCGAACGGCCCCAATGCCGCGAGCACTTTTAGCGCGCGGCCAATGTCGTCGTGGTCGCGCGCCGTCGGCTGGTAACGGCCGAGCACGCCTTCCGGAACAAGGATCTCCGGCGCGACTTCAGCAAGGCCGATGATCCGCATTCCGCCCTCTTCAAACAGGCTCGCGACCCCGGACAACAGCCGATCGTCGCCGCCACGAAAGAAGCGCGCGACGCGCGGCATCAGCCGAAGTGTCTGCCAATCAAGACGGATGCTCCAGAGCGGCGGCCGCAGCAGAGTACCGATGAACAACGCCTCGCGGCAATGCTCGGCGCGAGCCAGACGAAACAGCCGGCCGACTTGCCCGATTGCGATCCAATGATGCGCGTAGCGCTCGACGACCTTGGGGTCGGCCCAGCCCCTCAATCCGAACATCACCGGCCGGCGGCCGTGCCGTACGATCGCCTCGGCAACCGCGCCGGGAAAAGTGCCGCCGCCGCAGATGACCGCCACCGGCTCGTGTCCTGAAGCGGTCCACGCGGTGTTCGGCGTATCAGGACGCATCGTCCCCATACTCATCGGACCGCCGCGTCGCAGGCGGGTGGATCAACGGCCGCTTTCCTCCAGCATTGATAAAGGCAATGATTTTTTCCACCAGCGGATCGCCGGCAAATTCGGCGGCGACCGCGCTTAGCCGCTCAGAGAATACGCCTGAACCGAGGAACAGCTGGCGATAGGCTTGACGCAGCCGATGCAGCTCCGGGCGCTTCGCGCCCCGGCGCCGCAACCCGACGACATTCAGTCCCACCAGATCGGCGATCTGACCGAGCGCATAGCCGAAAGGAATGAGGTCGCCGGATGCGCCTGATAGTCCCGCCATCATGGCGCCTTCGCCGATGCGGACGAACTGATGGACCGCGGCATGACCGCCGAGGAAGGTGTGATCGCCGACGCTGACGTGACCGCCGAGCACGACGTTGTTGGCGAAGGTTACCGAGTTACCGATATGGCAATCGTGGCCAACATGGCATCCCACCATGAACAGGCAACGATCGCCGACGCGGGTTTCCCCACCACCGTCTTCGGTCCCGGTATTCATGGTGACGCCTTCGCGCAATTCGCAGCGCGGCCCCACCACCAGTCGGGTGGCGCCGCCACGATAGTGGACCGATTGCGGCGGAGTTCCGAGCGAAGCGAACGGATAGACCACGGTCCCTTCACCAATGCTTGTTACCCCGGTGATGTGAACATTGGCGATGAGGCGCACACCGCTGCCGAGCGTGACATCTGGTCCGACAATGCAGTACGGCCCGATCTCTATGTCTTCTCCCAGGCGCGCGCCATCGGCAACGCGCGCGGTCGGATCGATCCGCGCCATCTAGTCCTCGGCCATGTAGGCGCCGAGCGTAGCCTCGGCGATCAGCGCGCCGCCGACTTTGGCCTCGCAGCGATACCACCACATGTTGCGGCGGTGCGCGACCTTGTCGACGTGATATTCGAGCGTGTCGCCGGGCAGCGCCGGTTTGCGAAACTTGGCTTTGTCGATAGTCATGAAGAACATCGTGCGGTGCTTCTCGGGCGAAGGCATCATCCGCAGACAAAGCACACAAGCGGTCTGCGCCATGCCCTCAATCATCAGCACGCCGGGCATCACCGGGTTATCGGGAAAATGTCCGACAAATTGCGGCTCGTTCGCCGTGACGTTCTTGATTCCGACGCCGTGCTCGTCGCCGCGGATGTCCTTGATGCGATCGACCAACAAAAACGGATACCGATGCGGCAAGAGGCGCAGAATTTCGTGAATGTCGGCCGTACCGATCGCCTCTTCGGTCATCCCGCCTCTCCCTCGCGCTTGCCGCCACGCGCAAGCCGCCGCAGAACCGCGACGCCCTTCATGAAGTCTCGCACCGGCTGCGCCGGCGAGCCGATCCAGCGCGCTCCGGGAGGAACATCACTCATCACGCCACTCTGCGCGCCAAGGCTCGCGCCGGCGCCGATCGTTACGTGATCCGCGATACCGACCTTTCCGCCTAGCATCACGAAGTCTCCCAGGCGCGCACTGCCGGAGATGCCGACCTGCCCGGCAATCAGGCAGTGCCGCCCGATGGTTACGTTGTGCGCGATTTGCACGAGATTGTCGATCTTGGTGCCCTCGCCGATGACGGTATCGCGCGTCGAGCCGCGGTCGATCGTCACGTTGGCGCCGATTTCCACGTCATCCTGAATGATGACGCGGCGGCTCTGTGGAATTTTCACATGGCCTTTCGGCGACGGCAGGAACCCGAACCCATCCTGGCCGATGCGGGCGCCCGGGTGAACGATCACGCGGTCGCCGAGCAGTGCATGAAGCACGCTCGCGCCGGCGCCGATGCTGCAATCGCGACCGACAGCGACCCTCGGGCCGATCACGGCGCCGGCGGCGATCACTGTGCCGGCGCCAATTTCGGCGCCTGGGCCGATCACCGTGAGCGGATCGATCGTCACGCCCGCCTCGACGCGCGCCGAGGGATGAACGTGCGCACCCGCTGCGCGTCCGGTCGCGCCGAATAGGGATGACGGCCGCAGCGAGTCTGGAAACAGCGCGCGCGCGACCGCAACAAAGGCGCGGTATGGCTCGGCAGTGAGCAGCACTTGCAGACGCTCCGGCGCTGCGCTCGCAAAGCGCGGCTGCAACAGACACGCGCCCGCGCGTGTGGTTGCCAGCTCATCAAGATACTTTGGATTGTCGAGAAACGTCACGTCGGACGATTGCGCGGCATCAAGCGGCGCAACGTTGCCGATAGGCCGATCGAGCGGCGCGCCCGCGCCGGGCTCCGCGCCCGTAAGCGCAACAATTTCGCCGATCGTCAGCGTTCGCCTGGTTGGAAAGAAATCCGGCATGCGCGCGGCCTCGGCGAGGACGGCAGTCCTCAATCAGAACCGCGCGCCGCCGCCGAACTGGAACCATTGAGTGCGGTCGTACGGCTGCTTCAAGATCGGATACGCGAAATCGAAGCGTAACGGACCGAATGGCGAATCCCAGATGATGCTGGCGCCGACGGACACGCGCGGAGCCGCGGAATCGGCGTATTGCATCGCGCAATTGCCGCAGAAATAGCTGACGCCCGTGTTGGTCGTAGATAGTGCCGTTGACTTCACCATTCGCGGGCCACGCAGTCTCTCCCTCGTAGCCCCATTCGGCACCGGAATCGATAAACACGGCGCCGCGGATGCCGGCGTCCTTGGGCAGGAAGTAGAACGGATATTGGAACTCAAGGCTAGCGCCCCAATACCTCGTGCCGCCGAGCGCATCGTTCGCCGTGCCTGAAGTAATGTCACGCGGCCCGATGCCCATCGGTTGAAAACCACGGACCAGGTTAGGACCCATCTTGAAATCGTCCAACATCCGCACGTAGTTGTCGCCGCTACAAGCGCCCGTCGGACACTTGTCAAAGCCATAGATATCGCCGCCTTGCAGATGCAGCACGCCGACGAGATCGGAGATAACTTCGTAGTACGCACGAACGTCCACGACCGTGCGGATGTAAGCCACGGCGCCGCCGAGACCGGCAAAGTCCTGACCCCAGTTGACCAGCAGACCGTTGGTCGGGCGCTTGTTGTTGTCGAGCGTATTGTAGGTCAATCCATATCCGGCCAACGAAGTCAGATAAGCGCCGTAGGAAAGCTCCTCCCGGATCGGCAGCGACGCTACATAGATCGGCGCGGTGTTCCCTGGAGTGCTGAAAAGGCAGTTGGCCTGAACGTTGGCCGCTAAATTGTTGGCATAGATGGGATATGCCGTGGGCAAAACGGCGTTCGCTGCGACAAGGGCATTGACCGTCGGGAACGTGGTGGCGAAATTCGGATTGATGTTAGCGCAGTCGTTCAACGTGGAAAGCAGGTTGATCGACTGATCATAGATCGAATAGCGCAGCTGCAGGGAAAGGTCCTCACGCAGCGGAATGCCCAATTTCAGGTTGGTGCCGTATGTTGTGGTTCCGTAGGAAAGGTAAGGACTGGCCAAAGTCTCGCGGGCAAACAAATCGACGCCAAACGACATTCGGTTGTCGAGGAAATAAGGCTCGACAAAATTGAACTCGACGCCGCGAATATATTGCCCGTAGGTGAGCGAGGCTCTGCCGTACCGGCCGGTTCCCAAGAGGTTGCGCTCGGAGATCGACACTTGGCCCATGAACCCGTCGGCCGTCGAATATCCGCCCATCACCGAGAAATCGCCGGTCGATTGCTCCTCGACCTCGACATTGACGACCACCCGATCGGGCGCCGACCCGGGTTCGTTGGTGATCTTCACGTTCTTAAAGAAGTTGAGGTTCTTGATGCGGCGCTCGGCGCGATCGATTAAGGCGCGATTGTACGGATCGCCCTCGGAGATATCGAACTCGCGGCGGATAACATATTCGCGGGTGCGGGTATTGCCGCGGATATTGATGCGCTCGATATAGGCGCGCACGCCCTCATCCACGACAAAGACAACGCTGATAGTCCGAGTTTGGGCGTTGCGGTCGCCGCGCGGCCGCACGGTGGCGAAGGGATACCCATGCTTGGTGATTTCGACGGTGACATCTTCGACCGTCTTCTCGATTGCATCACCGTTGTAGACCTCGCCCTCGTGCATCCGCAGGGCGGGCCGCAGCGCTTGCGAATCGACGGCGCGGATATTGGATTGGATATCGATCTTACCAAAATGGTAAAGCGGCCCTTCTTCGATGCTGAAGGTGATGATGAAGCCCTTCTGGGCTGGATCGTATTCGCCAGTTGCCGACACGACCTGCACGTCGGCATAGCCGTGCGAGAGATAAAAGCGCCGGATCAGATCCCTGTCGGCTTCGATACGATCGGGGTCGTAAACGTCAGTCGTCTGCAGGAAGCTCAAAAAGTTGGATGCGGATGTCTTGACGACTTCCTTGAGCCGAAAATTCGAGTAGGCGTGATTGCCGACGAATACGATCGACTTGATACCGGTCTTCTCGCCTTCGTTGATCTCGAAAATCAGGTCGACCCGGTTGTTCGGCCGCGAGATGATCTTGGGCACCACTTTGACGTCGAAACGCCCGCTGCGGTGATAAATCTCGAGGATGCGCTGAACGTCAGCCTGCACGGCGGCGCGCGACAGCGCACTCCGGGCCTTCGATTGGATCTCCTGTTGTAGCTGCTCGTCCTTGACCTTGTTGTTGCCTTCAAAGGCCAGCCGATCGATGACGGGAGCTTCCACCACCGTCACCACGAGCCGACCGCCCGATTGCGAAATGCGAATATCTTGAAACAGGCCGGAGGCGTACAGCGCTTTCAATGCAGCGTCGATTTTAGCTGCATCGAGGCGTTCGCCCGGGGTGAGCTTAAAGTACGAGCGAATCGTGTCGGCTTCGACGCGGCGATTGCCCTCGACCACGATCGAACTGGCCGTCGCGGCAGATTCCGCCGGCGCGCCAAAT
The DNA here is from genome assembly GCA_963831165.1 of uncultured Alphaproteobacteria bacterium. Classification (GTDB taxonomy): domain Bacteria; phylum Pseudomonadota; class Alphaproteobacteria; order Rhizobiales; family Xanthobacteraceae; genus BOG-931. Next base: position 1,198,062 of record CAWHPC010000017.1, on the reverse strand, counting down.
GCGGCTCCAGACGCAACGCCAAACAATACACCGGCGAGGAGCAAGCCGGCCACGACCAGCCCTCGTCTTACCCGCACACACATGTCCATGCGCAAAGCGCCCTTAATCCCCCTTGTGGCCGCCCCCAGTTGGCGGGTTGCTCGCAGTCTCCCTCAATTCAAGGTCTCAATTCGGCGCTACCTCTCCACTTTGATTTGACACAGATTTTGGCAAGCAGTGTGACACGCCCCACCCCAGGGTGCCTACCGCCTTCAGGACGTTGTCAGATGAACGATGTCATTGAAAGTTGCAAATATCATCAACATCAGCACGATCGCGAGGCCGATGCGAAATCCCACCTCCTGCGCCTTTTCGGACAGGGGGCGGCCGCGAACGCCTTCAATCAGGTAGAACAAAAGGTGACCGCCATCGAGTAGAGGTATCGGGAACAGGTTCAATAGACCGATCGAAACGGAAAGCATGCCGGAGAAATGCAGGAGCACAACGAACCCCAAGCTCGCCACCTGCCCAGACATTTGCGCGATCCGAATCGGACCACCGAGCTGATCAGCCGATTTGCGCCCGATTATGACCCCGCCGACATAACTGAGGGTTTGGTCGACGACGTCCCATGATTCCTGCACCCCCAGCCACACGGCCTGCAGCGGCCCCACCGGCTGCGATTTCAAATCCTCAGGCGCTGGCGAACGCTGGATGCCAAGAATCCCGATCCGGCGAACGTTGCCGAAGACGTCCTTTTTCTCCTGCAGTGCCGGCGTCGCCTTCAGCGTCCTTGTCGCGCCGTCACGGCTAACAGTGATCTCGAGCGTCTCTCCGGCGCTTTCGCCGACGATCCGCTGCATTTGCGTGAAGTTGTCGATGGCATGACCGTCAATCGTCAAGACAACGTCGCCGGGCTCGAAGCCTGCCGCAGCCGCCGCGCTGCCCGGTTGTACCGAATCCACCCGCGCGCTCATCGTCTGCTTGCCGTAGGCCATAAACACCGCGGCAAAGATGACGATCGCCAAAATGAAATTTGCCACCGGTCCGGCCACGACAATGGCCGCTCGCTTTAACACGGACTGAAACATGAAACTGCGTGCGCGCTCACCCGCATCCATGCTCGCGAGCGCAGCATTGTCGGGCGTGCTCGCGGCACTCTCGTCGCCGAGAAATTTGACGAAGCCGCCGAGGGGGATGGCGGAGATTTTCCAGCGCGTGCCGTAGCGATCGTTGAAGCCGACGATCTCCGGGCCAAAGCCGATGGAAAACACCATCACCCGCACGCCGCACCAGCGAGCGACTAGAAAATGTCCGAGCTCATGGAAAAAGACGACCAGGCTGAGGACGAAGAGGAAGGGAATGAGGTACCCGACAACGCCGCCGCCGAGCAGGTGCAAATGCGACAAAAAATATGACCCCATGACGCTTTTCTACCCCCGCACCTGCATTATCCGGCCCAGTCTTAACGCTTAGGATGCCATTGCGGCAATTTCGGGCAAGAGGTCGGCTGCTAGCCTTCTTGCGTTATGGTCAATAGCGATTGCGTCTTCGACGGATTGCGGCTCCGCCATCGTGCCGCGCCGTTCTGCCGCATCAAGTGTCGCCTCGACCAAAACGGGAATACCGCCGAAGCCGAGACGCCGATTGACAAATTCCCGGACGGCGATCTCGTTTGCGGCGTTGAGAATCGTCGGAGCGGCCCCGCCGGCGGTAAGTGCACGGCGCGCGAGCGCCAACGCCGGGAAGCGGACGGGATCCGGCTCTTCGAACGTCAGCGTGGCAAGGCGCGCGAGATCGAGGCGCGCCGCAGGCGTGCCCATGCGCACCGGCCACGCCAGGCAATGGGCGATCGGGATTCGCATATCCGGCGATCCGAGTTGCGCAACCACGGAGCCGTCGCGGTACTCCACCAAACCATGGACGACGGATTGCGGGTGCACCACGACATCAAGCGCGTCCGGCCCCAGCGCGAACAGATGATGCGCCTCAATGAGTTCAAGGCCCTTGTTCATCAACGTCGCCGAATCGATCGTAACCTTCGGTCCCATCGACCAGGTCGGGTGTTTGAGCGCCTGCTCAAGCGTTACCTTGCGGATCGCTTCGAGCGACCAAGTTCGAAACGGCCCGCCCGACGCTGTGAGAACGATGCGGCGCACGTCCTCGCGCCGACCAGCGCCCAGCGCCTGAAAGATCGCATTGTGCTCGGAATCGACAGGCAACACCGTGGCGCCGGCGGCCGCAGCGCGCCGCATGAACAGCGCTCCGGCGCAGACGAGACATTCCTTATTGGCAAGCGCGACCGTGGCGCCGCGTTCGGCCGCAGCGAGTGTCGGCTTAAGACTTGTCGCTCCGGTGATCGCGGCCATAACCCAGTCAGCAGGACGCTGCGCTGCTTCGACCACAGCGGCAGCACCGGCCGCAGCCTCAACGCCGGAGCCGGAAAGCTCGGCTTTGAGTTCGCCGTAAGCATCGGGGTCGGCCACTGCGGCAAAGCGCGCGCCGAATTCGCGCGCCAAGTGCGCCAGCGCCTTGGCGTTACGGTGCGCCGTCACCGCTTCAATTTGATAGCGACCGGCTTCCTGTCTAAGCAGATCGACGGTGCTCGATCCGATCGAGCCGGTGGCACCCAGCAGCGTTACCGAGCGCGGTACCGGCGCCAGTTCCACTCTCGCCAGCGGCTGCTTCTTTTTCATCGCGCTACCATACCAGCAAGCCGCGGGCCGGCGCAGCAGTTCCCGCGCGAATGAGGCCGATAAGCAAGGCGGCAACGGCGGCAACGAGGAAGCCGTCAAGGCGGTCCATGAGGCCTCCGTGACCGGGAATGAGGTGGCTTGCGTCCTTGGCCCCAAAGCGCCGCTTGACGGCAGACTCAAATAAGTCGCCGGCCTGCGCCAGGACGGACAGCAGCAGCCCCATAACTCCTACAATCCCCAACCTGCCGACACCGCTCGCATAAGCGACCCCGACGCCCGCGGCAACCCCCCCGATCAACCCCCCTAGCGCCCCCGACCAAGTCTTTTTCGGACTGATGCGCGGCCACAACAGTGGACCACCAATTGCCCGTCCACAAAAGTAGGCAAAAGTATCAGTTGTCCAGACGGTTGCGAAGAGAAATAAAAGTGCCGTAAGACCCCATTCCGGATCGCGGCGCAGCACAGCGGGCCCGAGCAAGAGCGCGCTGGCATAAACCACCCCACCCGCACCCCAAGCCACAGTCAGCCGATGCGGTAGAACATCCGGCCAGGCGGCCACCGCGAGGCCCGCAAGCGCCGCCCCAATTGCAATCATACCCATCGCGGCCGCAGGCAGGTTCAGGCCAACGAGCAGCATTGCCGCCAGCAGCACTGCCAAGCCCGGCGTCAGGACGCGCAGATCGCCATTGCCGGCGACCAGCGTCGTCCACTCCCAGAGAACGATGCCCGCCGCCGCGGCGCAGAGGACAAAAAAGATCCAACCGCCGATATAGGTGCAGCCGAGTACCGCAGGCGCCAGTATCGCCGCCGAGATGATGCGCCGCGTCAGGTTGCCGGCGGCGGCATCCTGGGAGACGCGGCTTTCGGCGCGGCTACTGCGTTGGTCAGGCGTGATCACGATCCGGTGTTACGATCCGGCATTGGCCGCCAATCCGCCAAAGCGGCGTTCGCGGCGACGATATTCCGCAATCGCACCCTCAAGTGCGGCGCGATCGAAATCGGGCCAATTGATCGGCACGAAAACAAGCTCGCTATAGGCGGCCTGCCAAAGCAAAAAGTTGGAGAGCCGCTGTTCGCCGCTGGTGCGGATGATCACGTCGGGATCGGGAATATCGGGAGCGTGAAAATAGCTCGCGAGCCGCTCCGGCGTCACCTCATCGGCGGAAAGACGTCCCGCTGCTACTTCGATCGCAAGCCGGCGCGCAGCTTGTGCGATTTCCTGTCGCGCACCGTAGTTAAAGGCCACCATCAGTGTGAGGCCGGTATTGTTGCGCGTCAGATCTTCAGCCTCCTGCAGAAGCAGGCAGATGTCGCGATCGAGCCCTTCGCGCTCGCCGATGATGCGCACGCGCACATTGCTCTTGTGTAATTCGGCGAGGTCGTTGCGGATGAAGCGGCGAAGCAGACCCATCAGGTCGCTAATTTCAGATAGCGGGCGCGACCAGTTCTCGGAGCTGAATGAGAATATGGTCAGCACCGAGATGCCGAGATCGCCCGCCGCGCGCACCGTACGGCGCAACGCTTCTACGCCTCGCCGGTGGCCTTCGATCCGCGGCAGACCGCGTGCGGCGGCCCATCGGCCGTTGCCGTCCATGATGATGGCGACATGCCGGGGCGCGTCGAAGCCGTCGTTTCCCGACGGCGCCGGCTCGCTTGCGCTCTCTCTCGCTCGTGCGACGTCGCTCAAACTGTCATGATCTCCTTTTCCTTGGCGGCAAGAAGCTTGTCGACCTCAGCGATGGTGCCGTCGGTGGCTTTTTGCACCTCGCCGGAATGCCGCTCGTGTTCGTCCTCGCTGATCTTGTGGTCCTTCTCAAGCTTTTTAAGAAGGTCGAGGCCATCGCGGCGGACGTGCCGCACCGCGATGCGCGCAGCCTCGGTGTATTTGTGCGCGACCTTCACGATCTCCCGCCGCCGCTCTTCGTTGAGTTCAGGAACTCTCAGCTTGAGGACCTGTCCCTCGCTCGATGGGGTCAAGCCGAGATTGGCGGCCGAAATCGCTTTCTCGACCGCGTGAATCATCGATCGATCCCAGACCTGAACAAGAAGGAGCCGCGGCTCCGGAACATTGATGGTGGCAAGCTGATTGAGCGGCATATGGCTGCCGTAGGCCTCGACCTGAATATGTTCGAGCAGCCCGGGCGACGCGCGCCCGGTCCGGAGGCCTGCAAGCTCCTGCTTGAGCGAGGCGATGGCTCCCGCCATGCGGCGCTTGAGGTCGTTCATGTCGAATGTCGTCGTTGCCATGGCGCCCTCCGCGGTCCGACGGTCGCTTTCATCCGTTAAAGCAAATTCTCAGCCGACAGTCGTAAAATGACCCTTTCCTTGCACAACAGTCGCGATCGCACCGTTCTGCTTGATCGAAAAAACTATGATAGGCATACGGTTCTCCCGGGCAAGCGCGAAGGCCGTCGCATCCATGATTTTCAGTTTCCGATCGAGCGCTTCCTGATGGTCCAAGCGCTCGTAGCGCGTTGCCGTAGGGTCTCGCTTCGGGTCGGCAGTATAAACACCGTCGACGTCGGTCGCCTTGAAGACTGCATCGCAACCCATCTCCGCGGCACGCAAAATAGCGGTCGTGTCGGTAGTAAAATATGGGTTTCCCGTGCCGCCCGCGAAAACAATAATGCGGCCATCTTCCAGATGCCGAAGCGCGCGCTGGCGTTCGTAGGTTTCACAGACTTGCGGCATCGCCAGCGCCGACATGGTGCGTGCGCTTACGCCCGCTCGCTCGATCGCGGCTTCAAGTACCAAACCGTTCATGACGGTAGCCAGCATCCCCATCGCATCTGCGGTCGGCCGCGACAGCCCGTCTTCGGAAATCTGCGCCCCGCGAAGAATGTTGCCGCCGCCAACCACCACGCCGAGTCCTATTCCCAGCTTATGAGCGGCGACCAGATCCGCAGCAAATCGCTCGATCGTCGGCTGATGGATGCCGAAATTTTCCGGGCCGCTCAGCGCCTCGCCCGAGAGCTTGACGATCACGCGTCGGTAATTCGACTTCGGCATCGCCGAGATGATCCGCCCTTGTTGGATGGGCCAAGCGCAACGAAACCCATCGTTCTCGATATCTGCGGTGGATTTCGCTCCGCTCAACCCACCCTACACGCAATCCGGCGTCACGCCTGATTCAGTGCGCACCGGCAAGCGCCGCAACTTCACCGCCGAAATCGCCGCTCGGCCGGTCGATACCCTCACCGAGCGCATAGCGCACGAAGCCGGCGACCTTGATCGGCGCGCCCGCTTTGCCTTCGGCTTCCTTCACCGCCTGCGCCACGCTCTTTTTATCGTCGAAGATGAAGCCTTGATCGAGCAGACAAACCTCCTTGTAGAAGGTCTTGAGTCCCAACTCGACGATCTTCTCGATGACGTTTGCGGGCTTTCCCTGCGCTTTGAACTTCTCGGCGAGCACGTTTCTTTCGCGCTCGACGGTCGCGGCATCGAGTCCCGAGGCTTCGATCGCCTGCGGGTTGGCCGAGGCCACGTGCATCGCCACCATGCGGCCGAAGGTTTTCAGCTCATCCGCATTGCCGGCCGATTCGAGCCCGACAATCACGCCGATCCTGCCAAGCCCGTCGGTGACCGAATTGTGCACGTAGCTTGCGACCGCGCCTTTGCCGACCGACACCGCAGCGGCCCGTCGCAACGTCATGTTCTCGCCGACCTTGGCAATGGTCTCGTTGATCGCATCGGCAACCGTGCGATCGCCGACACGGCCGGCGAGGATTTTGTCGACATCGGCACCGGTGGTCAGCGCGACATCGGCGATCATCTTCACCAAGCCCTGGAACAAATCATTGCGCGCGACGAAGTCGGTTTCCGAATTGACTTCGACAATTATGCCTTTGTTCGCCGCGAGCGCGACGCCGATCAGACCTTCCGCGGCGACCCGTCCGGCCTTCTTGGCGGCTTTGGCGAGCCCCTTTTTGCGCAGCCAGTCGATTGCGGATTCGAGATCGCCGCCGGTTTCCCCGAGCGCTGCCTTGCAGTCCATCATGCCGGCTCCGGTTTTGTCGCGGAGCTCTTTCACCATCCCTGCGCTGATGTTCGCCATTGCTTCGTTCCTTGTCGCACCCGCATCGTCATTCCGGGGCGTGCCTTTAGCCGTTAGCCCGGAATCCATAAACACAGCACTACGAGATAGGTACCCGGAATTGAAAAATCACGTCCGTGGTTTCCGTAGTTATGCATTCCGGCTCGCCGCCTCGGAGCGCCCCGGAATGACCGCCCCCGTGGCTCACTCAGCTTCGGTCGCCATCTGCTCCTTGGCGCGTGCGATCCAACTTTCGACGCGGCCGGGAAGCCCGACTTCTTCGCCGATGTTATGGGCGGCAACCGGAGAGAGTTCGGCGATCTGCCATGCGTGGAAGATGCCGAGATCGTTGAGTTGCTTTTCAATCGCCGGCGATACGCCAGGAAACTTCTTCAGATCGTCGGCCACGCCGCGCGGTCCGGATAGCGGTTGGAAGCCGAGCTTCTCGGTCTCGGGCGGCAATTCCTCAGCGATCACCGGTTCGGCGAGAGCGCCGACATCTATGCGTTCGCCCTGTCCGCGGGAGATGCCGTCGATTACCGCTCTGGCGATGAGGTCGCAGTAGAGCGTGATGGCGCGGCTGGCGTCATCATTGCCCGGCACCAAGTAGGTGATGCCTTCTGGATCGCAATTGGTGTCGACCACCGCGGCGACCGGGATGTTCAGACGCCGGGCCTCCTTGATCGCGATGTCTTCCTTGTTGGTATCGATCACGAACACGAGGTCGGGCAGTCCGCCCATGTCTTTGATCCCGCCGAGTGCGCGGTCGAGCTTGTCGCGCTCGCGCTGCAGCGTCAGCCGCTCTTTCTTGGTGTAACCCTGCGCCTCGTTGGACGAGAGCATTTCGTCGAGCGTCCGCAGCCGCTTGATTGAGTTGGACACCGTCTTCCAATTGGTCAGCGTGCCGCCAAGCCAGCGCGAATTGACGTAATATTGCGCGGACTTCTTGGCCGCTTCAGCGATCGCGTCCTGCGCCTGCCGCTTGGTACCGACGAACAGGATGCGTCCGCCGCGCGCCACGGTATCGCTGACCGCCTGCAACGCACGGTGCAGCATCGGCACGGTTTGGGTCAGGTCGATGATGTGAATGTTGTTGCGGGTGCCGAAGATGTACTCCGCCATCTTCGGATTCCAGCGATGGGCCTGATGGCCGAAGTGAACGCCAGCCTCTAACAGCTGGCGCATGCTGTAGTCGGGCAGCGCCATATCAGTTCTCCGGTTGATCCGCCGCGGACCGATGAGCCTGACCTCGCGGTCGGGCACCGGACGGCATTTACGGCCAAGGTCCGCGTGTGAGATTGGGCGCCTTATATAGGCATATGCCCCGGCGACGCAACTTGAACGTTATTGGCTGGTGAACCGCCGACACGCGCCGTTCAATAACCCCTGCGGCGGCGCTTTTTTGCGGCCTTCTTGGCTGCCACGCGGGCAGCCGCAGCCGCGTCGAACCCCTCCAGCGCCGCCGGCTGATCGTTGCCGGTTTGCTGCGCAGGCGCTGATTCCGCCTTTGTCCGGTCAAGGACGAAGCGCGCGTAATCGTCCATATCTCCGGCAAACGGCTTTATACGGCCATCGGCCGTCAGCCACAGCCGGTCGGCCACCAGTTCGATCAGCGAGCGATCGTGGGTGATCAGGATGACGGCGCCTTCGTAATCGTTAAGCGCATCGAGTAGCGCGCGGCGGCTATCGATATCGAGATGGTTTGTCGGCTCGTCGAGAATGAGCAAGTGCGGCGCCGCCATCGCCACGAGATTGAGCAATAGCCGCGCGCGCTCGCCGCCGGAAAGATTGGCAATTGTGGTTTCCTGCTTATCGAACGACAGGCCGAATTGCGCCAGCCGCGAGCGGCGCGACGACTCGCTGTCGTCCGGACGTTCGCGCCGCAGAATGTCGAGCGGCGTATCGTCCGGGTCGAGTGCTTCGATCTGGTGTTGGTGAAACCAGCCGACGCGGATGCGCTGCTCGCGCTTCATCTCGCCCGATTGCAGCGGCAGCGCGCCGGCGATCATCTTGGCGAATGTCGACTTGCCCGCGCCGTTGACGCCCAGTAGCCCGATGCGATCGTCGACGTCGAGCCGCAAATTGAGATTGCGCAGCACCGACGCGCCGTTGTAGCCGACCGCCGCGCCCTCAAGCTGGATCAGAGGCGGCGCCAGCGGTCGGGCCGGCGACGGCAGCGTGAACGGCGCCACCCTCTCCTCCACGACTTCCGCTATCGGCTCGAGCTTAGCGAGACGCTTGATGCGCGATTGCGCCTGCGTGGCCTTGCTCGCCTTCGCCCGGAACCGGTCGATGAAGCGTTGCAGGTGCGCGCGCTCAGCATCCTGCTTGGCCTTGGTTGCAGCCTGCAGCCGCGAGTTCTCGGCGCGCCGCGTTTCGAAATCGTTATAGCCGCCGGTGTAAAGCTCGAGCTTGCCTTGGCTCAGGTGCAGGATGGCATCGACTGAATTGTTCAGCAGTTCGCGGTCGTGGCTGATGATCAAAGCCGTATGCGGATACTTCTTCAGCCGCGCTTCCAGCCAAAGCGCGCCTTCAAGGTCGAGATAGTTGGTCGGCTCGTCAAGCAGGAGCAAGTCAGGCTCAGCGAACAACGCCGCCGCCAGCGCCACGCGCATGCGCCAGCCGCCTGAAAATTCCGCCATCGGACGATGAAGGTGGCCGTCGGCAAAGCCGAGGCCGCTGAGGATTTCGGCGGCGCGCGCCGGCGCGCGATCCGCATCGATCGCGTTCAGCTGCTGGTAGATATCCGCAAGCTCTTCGGGCTCGGCGGTCTCAAGCGCCGCGTTGAGCGCTTCGCGTTGCGTATCTGCGGCCAGAATAGTGTCGAGGAGACTCGTTGGCGTCGCCGGATGCTCCTGATCGACCGATCCGATGCGGTAAGCCTTCGGCAACAGAATCTCGCCGCCCAGTGGAACGAGATCGCCGACGATAAGCTTAAACAGGGTCGATTTGCCGATCCCATTGCGCCCGACCACGCCCACCTTGGTCCCGGGCGGTATCGCCACGCTCGCAGAATTGAAGAATCGCCGGCCCCAGGCGTCAAAGATGAGGTTCTCGATCCGAAGCATATCGCTGGTGCCGAATTGACGATGGATTGCGGTGAAAGGGGGCGCTCTCTTACCGCGCCGCGCCTGAGATAGCGAGTGGAGATGTAGTGAGCGCGGCCGTCATTGCGAGGAGCCAAAGGCTCCGGGCCGAAATAGCCGCCCGACAACAAGCTCCGCGACGACCCTCCTACGCTCGCTCTGCGAGCTACGGCGGGTTTGAGTCCGCCGAAGCGCGAGCGCGCAGGCGGAAGCAATCCACAGCGGGACGCACCCAACCTGGATTGCTTCGCGTCGCTCGCAATCACAAGCAAATTTCACAGCGCCTCGACCGTCACCACGCCGGTCACCGCCTTGATCGCGCCGGCGATCTGTGGGGACACCTTGAAGCGGCCCGGGAGCTTGACTTCAACTTCGTTGCCGTTTTCGAGCATCAGCACCATGCTCACTTCGCCGTCGGCGTGATCGGCGCCGTTGCGCGCAGAAGGAAGCTTGATCGGCTCGAGGCGTTTGGCGACGCCTTCGATCGGCGCGCCGTCGCGCAGGAACACCCGCAAACCCTTCTGCATTTTGGCCGCCGCCTGGTCGAGCGGCTCGACCGACTGGATGCGGGCTCGCACTTCGTCGCCTTGCACCTCGGCGGTGAGAAACAACAGCACCGCCGATCCCGGTTCCAGCAGATCGCGATATTGTGCCAAACCCTCGGCGAACAGCACCGCCTCATAGTGGCCGCTCGGATCAGAGAGGCCGATGATGCCCATTTTGGTGCCGTTTCGGGTGCGCCGTTCGGTGCGCGATACCACTGTCCCGGCAACGCGGCCGGCGTTGCCACCCGCCTTCACGGCGCGAGCAAATTCGGACCAGGGCTGCACGCGCAGCCGCTTGAGCGCGGCGGCATAGTCGTCCAGCGGATGACCGCTGAGGAAGAAGCCGATCGCGTCGAATTCCCGTTGCAAACGCTGCGCCGGCAGCCACGGCTCGACCGCAGGCAGAACCAGCTGCTCCGGCGCCGACGGCCCGGCGAACAGCTCCGACTGCCCGATCGCGGCATCCTCGTGCGCGCGCTGCGCGGTGCCGAGAATAGCGTCGACAGCCGCGAATGCGCGCGCGCGGTTTGGCTCGCTGGTGTCGAAGGCACCGGCGGCAACCAGGCTCTCAAGCACCCGCTTATTGATGGCCCGCGGGTTGATGCGGCGGGCGAAGTCGGCAAGGTCGGCAAACGGGTGTTCGCTGCGCGCCGCGATCACGCTTTCGACAGCCTGGCGGCCGACACCGCGCAGCGCCGACAGCGCGTAGTGGATAGTGTTGCCCGCCGGTTCAAATTCGAGGCCGGAGCGATTGATCGACGGCGGCTCGACCTTGATGCCAAGCCGCTCCGCCTCAGCACGGAATTCGGCGAGTTTGTCGGTGTTGCCCATAGCGAGCGTCATCGAGGCTGCCAAAAACTCAACTGGGTAGTTCGCCTTCATGTAGGCGGTCTGATACGTAAGCAGCGCGTACGGCGCCGAGTGAGATTTGTTGAAGCCATACTCAGCGAATTTGGCGCAGGTATCGAAGATCAGCTCGGCGTCCGCGCGGGCGATACCGCGTTCGACCGAGCCCGAGATGAAGTCGCCGCGCTGGGACGCCATCTCCTTCTTGTCCTTCTTGCCCATGGCGCGGCGCAGTATGTCGGCTTTGCCAAGGCTGTAGCCGGCAAGATCGCGGGCGATCTGCTGTACCTGCTCCTGGTAGGTAATGATGCCGTAGGTCGGCGCCAAAATCGGTTGCAGCTTGGGGTGCACGTACTCGATCGGCTCTTGGCCAAGCTTGCGCGCGCAATAGGTCGGGATGTTCGCCATCGGGCCGGGACGATAAAGCGCCACCAGCACGATCAAATCCTCGAAGCGGTCAGGGCGCATGTCGACCAGCGCCCGCCGCATGCCCGCACTTTCAACCTGGAACACGCCGACCGTCTCGCCGCGCGCCAGCATGTCATAGGTCGTGACGTCGTCTAGCGGCAAACTGGCGAGATCGAGCTCGATGCCGCGCCGCCGCACCAGCTTGACCGCGCGATCAAGCACAGTGAGCGTCGTCAGGCCGAGGAAGTCGAACTTGACCAAGCCCGCCGGCTCGACCCATTTCATGTTGAACTGAGTAACGGGCATTGAGGATTTCGGATCGCGGTAGAGCGGCACCAGCTCGGTCAGCGGCCGGTCGCCGATGACAATGCCAGCGGCGTGCGTCGACGCATGGCGGTGCAGCCCTTCGAGCTTCTGGGCGATGTCGAAGGCGCGCCTCGCGAGTGGATCGCGGTCGCGTTCGGCCTGTAGCCGCGGCTCGTCCTCGATCGCGCGCCCGAGCGTCACCGGGTTGGCCGGGTTCTGCGGCACGAGCTTGCAGAGTTTGTCGACTTGGCCGTACGGCATTTGCAGCACGCGGCCGACGTCGCGCAGCACACCCCGCGCTTGCAACGTCCCGAAGGTGATGATCTGCGCCACCCGGTCGCGCCCGTAGCGTTCCTGCACGTAGCGCACGACCTCATCGCGCCGCTCCTGGCAGAAATCGACGTCGAAGTCCGGCATCGATATCCGTTCGGGATTGAGAAAGCGCTCGAACAGGAGCCCGAACCGGATCGGATCGAGATCGGTGATGGTGAGCGCATAGGCGACCAACGATCCGGCGCCGGAGCCGCGGCCCGGTCCCACTGGAATGCCTTGCGCCTTCGCCCACTGGATGAAATCCGCGACGATCAGGAAATAGCCGGCGTATTTCATGCTCGCGATGACGCCGAGCTCAAACGACAGCCGGCCACGGTAATCCTCGGCGCTTTGGCCCGGCGCCAGCGGATGCCGCGCGAGACGTTGTTCAAGCCCGGCGAACGCGGCGCGGCGCAATTCTTCCGCCTCGTCTGCCTCATTTGCCGCACTCGCCTCTCGGGCTTGCTTATCCTGCTGCCGGCTGGTTTCGCCGTCTTTGGGGCCGGTGGAGAAGCGCGGCAGGATCGGCGCCAGCGTCCGCGGTCGAAAGGCGCAGCGTTCGGCGATCTCAACGCTCGCCGCCAGCGCCTCCGGCAGATCGGCGAACAGCGCCGTCATTTCCGCGCGGCTCTTGAAGCGATGCTCGGTCGTAAGCTGGCGGCGCTCGCCATCGGCGATGAGCCTGCCCTCGGCGATGCACAACAACGCATCGTGGGCCTCATAATCCTCGCGCCCGGCAAAGAAAGGCTCGTTGGTGGCAACGAGCGAAATGCCTCGCGTATAGGCAAGCTCGATCAGCGCGGGCTCCGCCACGCGTTCCGCCGGCATGCCGTGACGCTGCAATTCGATATAGAGGCGATCGCTAAATAAGCGCTGCAGATGTTCGCAGCGCGACACCACGAGTGCGCTCTGTCCGGCGCCGATCGCCGCGTCGAGCGGACCGTTAATTCCGCCACTCAGTGCAATCAATCCGCTGGTCTCGCCCGCGAGCCAGTCGAGTTTGAGATGCGGCCGTTCGCTCGGTTCGGTGTCAAGGTAGCCGCGCGAGCAAAGCCGCAGCAGGCTGCGATAGCCGTCCTCCCGCGTTGCAAGGAGCACGATCCGCGGCCAGCCGTCGCCTATTGCTGCGGCCCGCTGGTCGTGGTCGCCGAAGTCGATCCCGAGCGCGCAGCCGACGATCGGCTGGATGCCGACGGCCGCCATCTTCTCGGAGAACTCCAGCGCGCCGAACATATTGTCGGTGTCGGTGAGCGCCAGCGCCGGCTGCCGGTCTTTCTTGGCGAGCTCCGCCAGCCGCGCGATGGGCAGCGCCCCTTCGAGCAGCGAGTAAGACGAATGCACATGCAGGTGCACGAAACCGGGGGTCGCTGCGGGCATAGCGCTCAAGTCGTTTCGCGGATGCGATTCTGGTGTGGACGAAAGATGCGGATCGCGTGCTGCCCTGTCCACAACCGTGCACGGCAAGGTCGTCGCCGCGCACAGAAAGTTTCACTCACCGCGCTGCTACTGGCGGGAAAATCGTTGGAAAGTCAGACGACCCCGAGCACCTGCGCCCAGACGGCGACCATAGCCAGGAATAGTGTGATCGAGGCGAGTGCTAACGCCTCCTCCGCCACAGCGCGAACCATGACCCTTTCTCCTTTCGTAGAACGAAAGAGGAACATTAGTTCTCTAATTGTTCTCCGGAGTCAAGCCTGGGCAGTGGATCAGTTTCAATTCAGGCGGTCAGGGTTAACCGCCGTCCTTTGAGAGACGGAATCATCGGTCAAAACGGAAACATCGGTCAAATATGTGTTTGCCGAAGTGGCCTGATCGCGGATCGGCCAACTCCCAACGGGATCGCCGATACATCGGTTCCCGCGGCGGCGTGTATGGCGTCAGGGCCAAGTGACGCGATAGCGGGCGTGGCATCTTCCGATACTTTCTTCGTGCTGGAAGGCGAAGACGACGCCCATGACGATCGGAGGCGCCAGCAACGGGTTCCGGTTTAATAATACTGTCTTAAATCCCCCTTATCCCTTCGGTGATCGGATATGTTTGGGTATGGCCGTTCACCGGGTCAGCATAACGTTGGACCTTCCCGTTGATGGCAACGGCAGGGATTACGTCGGCGCCATCTCGCAGGCCATCGATCAAGCGGCAAGCCGCGGCGACCAGAGCCGTACCGATGCTTTGGCCGGTCTGCTGGCGGTCCTTCGCCTATCAGCCGAAGGCATCGAGGGCGCCAACTCTGCTGCACTGCAAGATTTCCGTGCGAGCGCGAACAAACTCTCGGTTCGTCTGTAATTGGCGGCGTCCCGCTGCCTTCGCTCTCCTTTGCTAATTTGCTTCCGGATGCGTTCGAGCTCCCCGCTTCGGCTTGTGTTTATTGTGGAGTTGGTCGCGCCCGGTCTCTGCTGGGCGCGATGCTCAGTTGGCGACCCGGCGACGGTGCCCGCACGCGCACCAGCTTGGCCTAAAACGCCGTTGAGCCTGGGGATATCCGAACGCCGAAGCAGGGGCGAACTTGGCAACAATGCGAAGTCAAGGGTATCGTCAGCGTGGTGTCGTCCATTCCCTTTACAGTTGCTATGTTCCTCAAACCAAAGCAGGAGGCTCTAAATGCGTAAGCTCTCCATCACACTGGCTGCTGCGGCAATCGCCCTGACAGCAATGGCCGGCATGGTCGGCGCTCAGACCCAACAACCTGGAGCCGCGAACTTCAAGACTATGCTGCGGAATGCAACTCCGCTCCACGAAGTTGCCTGCCGCGGGCGGGGTGCTTGCCCGTGGGGATATATCCGGGTTTGCGGCGGGATCGTATATCACTGCTGGTGTCGCCCCTGCTGAAGACCAAGGACCGTTACGTTAGACGGGCTCGGCGCTGAGCAGTAACGACTACATGACTAATCTGCAGCAAGGCCGCCCTCGGGCGGTCTTGTTTTTTCCACGGCCGGTGTCGGGGCTGCTGACCGGACGGTCTCAGGTCAACTCAACCACCACGCCGTCGCGGATGGTTACGCGGCGGTCCATCTGCGCGGCGATGTCCAGATTGTGGGTGGCGACAATGGCGGCGAGGCCTGAAGCGCGCACCAATTGATCGAGCGCGCCAAAGACCCGCTCCGACGTGCGCAGATCAAGGTTGCCGGTCGGCTCGTCGGCGAGGAGGATGCGAGGTGCGTTCGCTACGGCGCGCGCAATGGCTACACGCTGCTGCTCGCCGCCGGACAGCTCCGCCGGCCGGTGCGTCAGACGCTCCTTGAGACCGAGATAGCTCAATAGTTCGGCGGCGCGCGCCTGAGCCTCAGTGCGATTGAGCCCGCGGATCATCTGCGGCAGCATCACGTTCTCCACGGCGGAGAATTCCGGCAGCAGATGGTGAAACTGATAGACGAAGCCGATATCGGCGCGCCGGATCCGGGTGCGCGCGGCATCGCTCATGTGCGAAGTGGCAACTGAATCCAGGTAGACTTCGCCGCCGTCGGCATGTTCGAGGAGGCCGGCGATATGCAGTAGCGTCGATTTCCCGGCGCCGGAAGGCGCGACCAGCGCCACCGTTTGTCCCGGCCAAACTGCAAGCTCGGCGCCTTTGAGAATCTCGAGCGTGGTATCGCCCTGACGAAACCGCCGGGTGACCTCATGCAGGAATACGATCGGACGCTGTTCGCCGCCAGCCGCTGGCGCAGGCTCCACGATCGCAGTACTCGCTGTGGTGTCGTCCATCGTACGATCACTCGTAACGCAGCGCTTCAACGGGATCGAGCCGCGCCGCCCGCCACGACGGATAGAGCGTCGCCAACAGCGACAGGCCTAGCGCCATCACGACCACGGCGGTGGTTTCGCCGGCGTTCATGTCAGCGGGAAGCCGCGACAAAAAATAGAGCTCCGGCGAGAACAGCTCGGTATTGGTGAGCCACGACAGAAAGTGGCGGATCGATTCGATATTCAGGCAGATGATCGTGCCGAGAAGGAAGCCAACCACGGTGCCGACCACACCGATCGAAGCGCCGGTAATCAGAAAAATGCGCATGATCGCGCCTTGGGTAGCTCCCATGGTACGCAGGATGGCAATGTCGCTGCCCTTATCCTTCACCAGCATGATCATGCCGGAGACGATATTGAGCGCAGCCACCAGCACGATCAGCGTCAGGATCAAAAACATGACGTTGCGCTCGACCTGCAGCGCATTGAAGAACGTGGCGTTGCGCTGGCGCCAGTCGATCATGTAGATCGGCCGCGCCGCAGCATCGGTGATGAGCGCCCGGTAGCGGTCGACCCGATCGGGATCGTCGGTATAGACCTCGATCGCGGTCACGTCGCCGGCGCGGTTGAAATAGGCCTGTGCCTCGGTCAGCGGCATGAATACGAAGGCGGCGTCGTATTCCGACATGCCGATCTCGAACACCGCCGCGATCTTGTAAGCTTTGATGCGCGGCGTCGTGCCCATCGGCGTGACCGCGCCGCGTGGCGCCACGAGCGTGAGATTGTCGCCTGCCCGTACCGAAAGCTGCTCGGCGAGCCGGCTGCCGATGGCAACCCCCTGCCCTTGGTCAAAGCCTTCAAGCGTTCCCTGCTTGATGTTCCTGGCGATCGAGTAAAGTTTCGACAGCTCGCCGGAGCGGATACCGCGGACCAGGACGCCCGAGGCGCTGAACGGCGATGACGCCAGCGCTTGCCCCTCGACGATCGGCGCGGCGAGCCGCACCCCCGGGACTTTGGCGACGCGGTCGGCAACCGCCTGCCAATCGGTCAGCGGGGATTCGATGGGCTGGATCAGCAGGTGGCCGTTGAGGCCGAGGATCTTGTCCAGCAGCTCCTGGCGGAACCCGTTCATCACCGCCATGACGATGATCAGCGTCGCCACGCCGAGCATGATGCCGAGAAAGGAGAAGCCGGCGATGACCGAGATGAATCCTTCCTTGCGCCGCGCACGCAGGTAGCGCAGCGACAGCATCCACTCGAAAGGCGCGAAGGGGTGAGTGCCGGTCGGCTCTCGCATCAATGTGTGGTCCCCGCGAGAAACCGGAGTTTCACATGATTCTGGCGGATTCAAGCCGCCAAACATGTCGCAGCGGCACGGCGGCGCACAGTTTTAGGCGCCAAGCCGGACGAGTGCATCGGCCGGCTTCATAAGTTCCCGCGATCCATCGGAGCGGCGCTTAACCTCGACTTTGCCTTCGGCCAGGCCGCGCGGCCCAACCAGGATCTGCCAGGGGACGCCGATCAGATCGGCGGTGGCGAATTTCGAGCCGGGCCGCTCGTCGAGATCGTGGTAGAGGGTGTCGATCCCGCCTGCGCCGAGCGCGGCGTAAAGCTGCTCGCAGGCGGTATCGGTTTCGCTTGCGCCCTGTTTGAGGTTGAGGATGGCGAC
This sequence comes from uncultured Alphaproteobacteria bacterium, assembly GCA_963831165.1. Lineage (GTDB taxonomy): Bacteria > Pseudomonadota > Alphaproteobacteria > Rhizobiales > Xanthobacteraceae > BOG-931. Next base: position 1,180,501 of record CAWHPC010000017.1, on the reverse strand, counting down.
CGTGAAGGGAGCAACGGCCTCCGGCCACTTGATCCCGGCGTCGTCGTGGAAAACCTCGATCAGGGCAGCGACCAATCTGCTCGGCCCGATACCGTAAGACCCCATGTGCACCGGCCGCTCGATACCATCGTGCCCGGTGACCACAGCCTTCATTGGTTCGGAATATTTTGTGCCGAAGTAGAATACCTGGCCGACTTCAATGCCGCGCGCCGAGATTTGCTTGTCTGGCGGGATCTTGGCGAAAGCCGCGGCGTCGTGCTTGTCCGAGGTCGCGGCATAGAGTGCGGTCCATTTGCCGACGATCTCCTCCAGGCCGCCGATGCTGTTGAAATCCACCTCCGCTCCGGGGACGGTGAAATTAAGATAATCGCGGTGGCAAAACACCTCGCTCTCGCCGGTGTCGGCCAGCACGATGAATTCGTGCGAGAGATTGCCGCCGATCGGGCCGCTTTCCGCCACCATCGGGATCGACTGCAATCCCATCCGCGCGAAGGTGCGCAGGTATGCGACGAACATGCGGTTGTAGGCATGCTTGGCGCCGGCAAAATCGACGTCGAACGAGTAGGCGTCCTTCATCAGGAATTCGCGCCCGCGCATCAGCCCGAACCGCGGCCGGACTTCGTCGCGGAACTTCCACTGCAGGTGATAGAGATTGAGCGGCAGATCTTTGTAGGACCGCACGTAGGCGCGGAAGATTTCGGTAATCATCTCCTCATTGGTCGGCCCGTAGAGCATCTCGCGCTCATGACGGTCGGTGATACGCAGCATCTCCTTGCCGTAAGCCTCGTAGCGGCCGCTCTCGCGCCAGAGATCCGCTGACTGGATCGTCGGCATCAACAGCTCGATGGCGCCCGAGCGGTTCTGCTCCTCGCGCACGATCCGGCACACCTTGTCGAGGACGCGGAGCCCCAGCGGCAGGAAGGCGTAAATGCCGGCCGCCTCCTGGCGGATCATGCCGGCACGCAGCATGAGGCGGTGGGAAACGATGTCCGCTTCTTTCGGAGTTTCACGCAGGATGGGCAGGAAGTATCGGGAAAGGCGCATGAAATGTCGTTGTACCAACGGGACTGGAATTACAAGAGGGCCGTTTGGCGGAGCATCGGGAGCCATAAACCGGCAGGCAGCTAAATTTTTTTGTCACGGACCGCCGGTAAGATGATGACATTGGACAAAGGATCGAGTACCAAGGACGCGCAATCCCAACGCTGGAGTGTCTGTTCTGCGTTCCGGGAAAGCGGTCCAAGTCTTGGGAGGATGATCCGTAGGCGCGAATTCAACGCTGCCGCCAAGCTAAAAAGCAGAAAAATTCGGGAGCAAAGGCGCGGATCAAAGATCAGGTGATCGTTTTAAAGCAGGGCTTCGGCCCTGCTATTTTTTTGTGCGTCAACGATCAGCGCATCCCGAATGGCCGGACGAGCCCTTCGATGGTTATCAGCCGATTGGCATAAACCACGTAGCACGCTGCAAAAATCACCGCCGAGACCAGCGTCGTCCACAACAGCTTGCGCCCCAGCCGCGGTAATGCCGGGGCGCCGGGATCGGTGCCGGGCGCGATCTCGCCGCCCTCGTGCTGGCTGCGCACTCCCCACGGCAGTACGGCGAACAGCACCACCCACCAGATCAGGAAATAGACGGCGATGGCGGTCATGAGCGGCATGTCAGCGCTGTTCCAGCTCGACCAAGGTGCCGGAAAAATCCTTCGGATGCAGGAACAGCACGGGCTTGCCGTGAGCACCGATGCGAGGCTCGCCGTCGCCCAGCACGCGCGCACCTGAAGCCTTGAGCGCATCGCGCACCGTGCGGATATCATCGACCTCGTAGCAGACGTGGTGCATGCCGCCGTCGGGGCTGCGCTCGAGGAATTTTGCGATTGGCGAGTTCTGGCCGAGCGGCTCAAGGAGCTCGATCTTGGTATTCGGCAAGGTGATGAACACGGTGGTGACGCCATGTTCCGGCTGCGGCACGGCGGCCGAAACATCGGCGCCGAGAACGTCACGATAAACTGCGGCGGCCTTGCCAATATCGCGCACCGCGATGGCCACGTGATTGAGCCTGCCGATCATATTTTATTCTCCTGCAACGATGGGCTCCGTCGCGCTCGGGCAATCCTACACCACGAGCACGTGGACATGGCAGATCGGCTTTTTGTTCCAGCGGTCGGCAATCGCGGAGCGCACCGCACGCCGGACCGCCTCGGCAACCTCGTCGGGATCGCGTAACCGCGGTTTCGGCAGCGCCGCGAATGCCTCGTCAATGGCAGCGCGGGCAACTTCGTCCATAGGCCGACCACCGGCATCCGCTTCCGGAATGCCGATCAGCTCGATCTCCGGGTCGGCCATGAGCTGGCCTTTTTCGCTCAAGGCCAGCGCTACGGAGACAACGCCGGCAAAAGAAAGCCGCCGGCGCGCCGCAACCGTCCGCGCTTCGGCATTAAGCAGGAGCGCGCCGTCCTTGTAGAGTCGGCCGGAGGGCACCTCATCGACGATTTCTGCCGCTCCGGGCGCGAGCCGAACCAGGTCGCCGTTGCGGCAGACGAGAACTTGTGGGACCCCGGCGCTGCGCGCGAGCTCCGCGTGTTCGGCCAGATGCAGCGCTTCGCCATGGGCCGGAATCAGGATTTGTGGCCGCACCCAGCCGATCATGTCGCGCAGTTCATCCCTCCGTGGGTGCCCGGAGACATGCACAAGGTGATTGCGGTCGGTGATAACCTCGATGCCTTGCGTGACCAGTCCGTTGATGACGCGGGACACGGCCTTCTCGTTGCCGGGGATAGTGCGTGACGAAAAGATCACCCGGTCGCCCCTGGTGAGGGTGACCTCCGGATGTTCGTCCTCGGCGATGCGCGACAGCGCCGCGCGCAGTTCGCCCTGGCTGCCGGTGCACAGCGCCAACACCTTGTCGGGCGGCAAATAGCCGTAGCTCTCGGCGGGGCGGAAATCCTGGACGCTGTCGAGATAACCGGTCTCGCGCGCGACCTGAACCACACGCTCCATGGCGCGGCCGACCAGCACGACTTCGCGCTCCGCGAGCCGCGCAGCATCGGCGACTGCCCGGATCCGCCCGACGTGGGAAGCGAACGTCGTCACCGCCACACGGGCCGGCGCGGTGCGGATGAGTTCGGTCAGCGTTTTCGCCACGTCCGCTTCGGACGGCGAGCGCCCGTCGCGCACCGCATTGGTGGAATCGCCAATGAGCGCGAGCACGCCGGCGTCGCCGAGCGCGGTGAGTTTCGCCTGATCGGTCGGCGCGCCGATCAGTGGGGTGGGATCGATCTTCCAGTCGCCCGTGTGCAGCACGGTGCCGAGCGGCGTGCGAATAGCGAGCGCATTCGATTCCGGGATCGAGTGCGCGACGTTGATGAAGTCGATCCCGAACGGCCCGAGCGTCAGGTGTCCGCCCACCGGCACGACGTTCACCGGGATTTTCGGCGCGCCCGGCTCCGACAGGCGGCGGGCTTCAAACATCGCCGCCGCAAACGGCGAGGCATAGAGCGGCACGTTCAGGCGCGGCCACAGGTCGATCAGCGCACCCATATGGTCTTCGTGGGCGTGGGTCAGCACGAGACCAACGAGATTGCGCCGCTCTTCGATGAGAAAGCGAATATCCGGCAAGATCAGATCAATGCCGGGCAGATGCTCTTCGGAAGCGAACGACACGCCGCAATCGACAATCAACCATTGCCGGCGGCGGCCGTCGCCGACGCCGTAGATCGAAAGATTCATCCCGATCTCGCCGATGCCGCCGAGCGGCGCAAACACAAGCTCGCTCTCGGGCATCAGCGGGCGCGCCCAGTCGCCAGTACGCCGGCGGGCGCGACCGCCAGCGGGAAAACCTCACCGGCGGCGATCGCCTGCACGCTGCCGTCGGCGAGGCGGAGCAGCAGCCGACCGTGGTCGTCGAGCGCTTCGCCCCGGCCGAGCAGCTCGCGATCAGGCAGCCGCACGCGCATATCGCCGCCGATTCCGGTGGCGCGGGCCATCCAGTCGGCCCGAATACCCGCAAAGCCCGAGCCGCGGCGCCATTGCGTCACCCGTTCCAGCATCGTGCCGGATAACGCGGCAAACAGCGTTTCGGCCGAAATGTCTGCGCCCGCCGCCATGAGATCGGTCGCGGGATAGGGCGTCTGCATCGGGTGATGCTCACAGTTCACGCCGATGCCGATGGCGACTGTAAGTGCATCGTCGGCGCGCTCACTTTCGATCAGAATACCCGCGATCTTGGCGCCGCGGCACAGAAGATCATTTGGCCATTTCAACTTAAGTTCATCGCGTAATGCCGGTGCACGCTCGCCGATCGCATCATGCAAAGCCAGCGCTGCAACAAATGACAATTCCGGTGCATGTTCCGCCGGCGCCGGATCGTGCAGCAGCAAAGTAGCGTAAAGATTGCCGGCCGGTGAGACCCAGGCGCTGCCGCGCCGGCCCCGGCCCGCAGTCTGCTGCTGCGCCGTTATCCACAGCGGTCCGCGCTCGCGGCGGCGCGCCAGCGCCAGCGCTTCGGCATTGGTCGACGCCACCGTTTCGTGATTGAGAAGGCGATAACCCGCCGCGGCCGCCGCGGAATGAAGCTGCATCAGAACAGCGAATGGGCGGCCGCGCTGGCGACCCCGACCAGCGGTCCTGGATAGAGGAAGAACAAAATATTGAACAGGCCGCAAACCGCGAGCACCACCTTGAGCTCGTACGGCATGCCGGCAAAGCCTTCGGCCGGCTCGTCGAAATACATGATCTTCACGATCGCCAGATAGTAATAAGCACCAACGACACTCGCCAGCACCCCAATAACGGCGAGCACGTAAAGGCCAGCCTTGATAGCAGCGAGAAAGACATAGAACTTGGCGAAGAAGCCGGCGAGGGGCGGCACGCCAGCCATCGAGAACAATAGCATCGCCAGAAAGAACGCCATCGCCGGACTGGTGCGCGCAAGCCCCGCGAGCTGGTCGATCGATTCCACCATTCCCTGCTCGCGGCGCATCGACAGGATCACGGCAAACACGCCGAGCGTCATGGTCAGGTAGATCGCCATATAGACGAGCACGCCTTGCACGCCCTCGGACGTTCCGGCAGCAAGCCCGATCAGAGCAAACCCCATGTGGCCGATCGAAGAATAGGCCATCAGGCGTTTGATATTGCGCTGGCCGATCGCGGCGAACGAGCCGAGCAGCATCGAGGCGACGGAAACGAAAGCAACGATTTCCTGCCATTGCCCGGTGATGCCGGGAAAGGCCGCGACGGCGACGCGCACGAACATGGCGATCCCCGCGACCTTCGGCGCGGCGGCGAAAAACGCCGTAATCGGAGTTGGTGCGCCTTCATAAACGTCCGGCGTCCACATGTGGAACGGCACCGCGGACACCTTGAAACAGAAGCCGGCAAACAGAAACACCAGACCGAAGATCAGCCCGGTGCCGGCGTCCGCAGCCGATGACGCAATGCCGGCAAAGCTCACCGTGCCGGTAAAGCCGTAAACCAGCGAAGCGCCGTACAGCAGCATTCCCGACGACAGCGCGCCGAGTACGAAATATTTGAGCCCGGCTTCGGTCGAGCGCAGCGATGTACGGTGGCTCGCGGCGACCACGTAGAGCGGCAGGCTCATCAATTCGAGGCCGAGATAGAGCGCGATCAGATCGTTCGCCGAGATCAGCATCAACATGCCGAGCGTCGACAGCACGATGAGCACGGAATATTCGAACCGCTCCTGCTTTTGCCGCTGCGCATAGTCGATCGACATCAGGATGGCGGCCGCCGAGCCGAGGATGGCGAGAATTTTCAGGAACCGGGCGAAGCCATCGACCACGAAGCTGCCGTCGAACGTGACAAGCCTGCCCTCGGGCAGCAACAGCACGATAACGCCGGCGGCGACGAGCAGCACGATCGAAGCCGAAATCAATCAACACCACGCTGCGCTCGGCTCGAAAGACGCCGAGCATCAATAGCGCCATGGCGCCGAGGCCAAGAACGATTTCGGGCAGCAGCGGAACCAGGCTGGTGATGGTCAAAGCCGTGTTCATGCCTACCTCGCCAGCTCAGCCGATTGCACGCTACTGACGGCATGCTGGAAATTGTCGATGAGCTGCGCCACCGACGTGGCCGACATATCGAGCACCGGCTTTGGATAAATCCCGAATACGATCGTCAGGATCACCAGCGGCGCCAGCACCACCATTTCGCGCCAGCCGACATCCTTGATGTTGAACAGGCTCGGCTTGGTCAGCTTGCCGAAAATCACCTTACGATAGAGCCACAGCGCATAGGCGGCGGAGAGGATGGTGCCGAGCGTCGCCAGCGTCGCCACCCAGTTGTTGACCCGGAAGGTGCCCAGCAGCGTGAGAAACTCGCCGATGAAGCCGGAGGTGCCGGGGAGCCCGATATTGGCAAGCGTGAACACCATAAAAGCGAAAGCGTAGACCGGCATGCGGTTGACGAGGCCGCCGTAGGCCGCGATCTCGCGCGTGTGCATGCGGTCGTAGATCACGCCCACGCAGAGGAACAAGGCGGCGGACACGATGCCGTGCGAGATCATCTGGAAAATGCCGCCGGCGACGCCCTGCGCCGTCATCGCGAACAGCCCCATGGTGACGAAGCCCATATGCGCCACCGAGGAATAGGCGATGAGCTTCTTCACGTCCTCCTGCACGAGAGCAACCAAGGAGGTGTAGATGATGGCGACCACGGAGAGCGCGTAAATCAGCGGCGCCAGATCAAGCGAGGCTTGCGGAAACATCGGCAATGAAAAGCGGAGGAACCCGTAGCCGCCCAACTTCAACAAGATCGCGGCGAGGATCACCGAGCCGGCGGTCGGCGCCTCCACATGCGCATCTGGCAGCCATGTATGAACCGGCCACATCGGCAACTTGACGGCGAACGAGGCGAGAAATGCCAGGAACGCCCAGGTTTGCAAAGAGCGCGGAAATGCGTGGTGGAGCAGCGTGGGTATGTCGGTCGTGCCACTACTCCAGTAGAGCGCCATGATGGCGAGCAGCATGAACACGGAGCCGAGAAATGTGTAGAGAAAGAACTTGAAGCTCGCATAGACGCGCCGCGGGCCGCCCCAGACGCCGATGATCAGGAACATCGGAATGAGGCCGCCCTCGAAGAAGAGATAGAACAGTACCAGATCGAGCGCGCAAAACGCGCCGACCATCAGCGTCTGCAGCACCAGGAACGCGATCATGTATTCACGGACGCGGTTCTGAATCGAGGTCCAGCTCGCCAGGATCGCGATCGGCATCAAACCGGTGGTGAGGATGACGAACGGCAGCGAAATGCCGTCGACCCCCATCGAATAGGTGATAGTGCCGCCGAGCCACGGCCGCTTTTCCAGGAACTGAAACTCGGCGGAAGTCAGATCGAAACGCCAGACCAAAATGAGCGAAATCGCAAACGTGATCAGCGTCGTCCAAAGCGCGACCCAGCGGGCATTGCTCGCGCCCGCTTCGTCATCGCGCAAAAACGCGATGAACACCGCGCCGACGATCGGCAGGAAAGTGACGACGGAGAGAATCGGCCAGCTCGTCATGGGTGCAGCCCCCCGGCGAACATGAACCAGGTGACGAAGGCGGCCACGCCGATCAGCATGGCGAAAGCGTAGTGGTAGAGATAGCCAGTCTGCAGCCGCACGACGTTGCGCGTGACATCAAGCACCCACGCGGACACGCCGTCGGGACCGAAACCGTCGATGACGAACCCGTCGCCGCCCTTCCAGAGCAACCGGCCAAGCCAGATGAGGGGGCGGACAAAAATGACATCGTAGATGCGGTCGAAGTACCAGGCATTGAGCAGGAAGCGATAGAGCGCGGCCTGATCGCGTGCGAGTGCGGCCGGGATATCCGGCCGGCGGATATAGAACTGCCAAGCCACCAGAAAACCGCCGATCATCATTACCGTCGGCGCCAGCGTCACGGCGAGCGGAAGGTGCTCCATCGCCTCCAGCACGTGGTTGTTGGGCCCAAACTTCAACGACTCGCGGAAGAATTCTTCGGCGCCGTGGCCTTCGAAGATATGCAAGAACGGCCAGCCCGCGGCGATCGAGCCGAAGGCCAGAACAGCGAGCGGAATGAGCATCACCAAGGGGCTTTCGTGAGCACTCTGGTAATGGTGATGATCGTGCGGTTCGCCGTGGAAAGTCTTGAAGATAAGCCGCCAGGAATAGAATGAGGTCAGCGCCGCAGCGCCGACAGTCATGATGAAGCCGTAGCTCGCGACCACGCCCTGCACGACGTCGTCGGCCTCGATGATGGCGTCTTTGGAAAAGAAGCCGGCCGTGAACGGGAAGCCAGTCAGCGCCAGCGTGCCGATCAGCATCGTCGCGTAGGTGAACGGAATTTTTCGCCACAAGCCGCCCATTTTGCGGATGTCCTGCTCGTGATGCATGGCAAGGATGACCGAGCCACAGCCGAGGAACAGCAGCGCCTTAAAGAACGCGTGCGTGAACAGGTGGAACATCCCGATCGAATAGGCGCCGGACCCCATTGCAACGAACATGTAGCCAAGCTGGGAGCAGGTCGAATAGGCGACGATGCGTTTGATGTCGTTCTGCACCAGCCCGACGGTGGCGGCGAACATCGCGGTCGTCGCACCGACCAAAATGACGAACGTCTTGGCATCAGGTGCAAGCTCGAACAGCGGCGAGAGCCGCGCCACCATGAACACGCCGGCGGTCACCATGGTCGCGGCGTGGATCAACGCCGAAACCGGCGTCGGGCCTTCCATGGCGTCGGGCAGCCAGGTGTGCAGCAAAAATTGCGCCGACTTGCCCATCGCGCCCATAAACAACAGCAGGCAGATCAGGGTGAGCGCGTCGACGTTGAAGCTCAGATAGTGGAAGCTTTTGCCGACCAGGTCCGGCGCCTGGGCAAAGACCGTGTCGAAATTGATCGAGCCGGTCAGCCGAAACACCGCGAAAATGCCAAGCGCGAAACCGAAATCGCCGATGCGATTGACGATGAAGGCTTTGATCGCGGCCGCATTGGCTTCGGGTTTATGGAACCAGAAGCCGATCAGCAGATAGCTTGCGAGCCCGACGCCCTCCCAGCCGAAAAACAGTTGCGCGAGATTGTCCGCGGTCACCAGCATCAGCATGGCGAACGTGAAGAACGACAGATAGGAGAAGAAGCGCGGCTTGTACGGATCGTCGGCCATGTAGCCGATCGAATAGAGATGCACGACGCCGGACACGGTGGTGACTACGATCAGCATCACCGCGGTGAGCGGGTCGATGCGCAGCGCCCAATCGACCTTAAGGTCGCCTGAGGTAATGAAATTGAACAGCGATATCCGGACATCGTGTCCGCGCAAACCGACATCGACGAAGGCAAAGCAGGACAATAGCCACGAGATGCCCAACAACGTGGTGGTGATGAGCTCCGCAGCCTGTGAACCGGCTGCCGGCTCCGCGGCGCCGTGCTCCTCGTCGCTTGAATGCGCAATTTCAGAGTGCGTGGCCTCCGGCACCGGAGTGCCGCTGGAGTGATGCTCGGGCACGAGCGGCGCGGCATGGTCGTGGGGCGGCGGCGGATCTTCGCCCGGATGGCGGTTGCGCGCGCCCATGAGCGCAATGGCGCCGGCAACGACGGCGCCGATCAGCGGCAGAAGGACGATCGCTTCGTACATGTTAGACTCTGGCCAGTCTCAATTGAGTCACGCGCCCGCTTAGCATTTTTGGTTGGCGCATGATCTTTTCCGAAAACCGGCGGCCACTTTTCGGGATCATGCGCTAGCCCTTCATCAGATTAACGTCTTCGACCGCGATCGAGCCGCGGTTGCGGTAATAGGCGACGAGGATGGCAAGCCCGATCGCCGCTTCCGCCGCCGCCACCGTGAGCACAATCAGCGCATAGACTTGGCCGACGATGTCGCCGAGAAAGGCCGAGAACGCGATCAGGTTGATGTTGACGGCGAGCAGGATCAGCTCGATCGACATCAGAATGATGATGACGTTCTTGCGGTTGAGGAAAATGCCGAAGATCCCGAGCGTAAACAGGATCGCCGCGACCGAGAGATAGTGCCCCAGCCCGATGATCATGATAGCCCCTGCCCCGATTTCACTTTGACGACTTCAATGGCGGTCGAGCGGCGGCGCGCCAACTGCTGGGAAATGCTTTGCCGCTTGACGTTCGGCTTGTGCTGCAGCGTCAGGACAATGGCGCCGATCATGGCGACGAGGAGGATCACGCCCGCCGCCTCGAAGAAGTAGACGTAGCGGGTGTAAAGCACGAGGCCTAGCGCCTGGGTGTTGCTGATGTCGCTCGCGATCGGCGCCGTGATCCGCTTGGTCAGCCCGGGCGCAATCACCCAGCCGATCACGCCGAAGATCAACTCAATCAGCAAAATGATCCCGACAGCGGCGCCGACCGGAAGGTAGTTGAGCACGCCGTGGCGAAGCTCGGCAAAATCGACGTCGAGCATCATCACCACGAACAGGAACAGCACCGCGACCGCGCCGACATAGACGACGATCAGGATCATCGCCAGGAATTCCGCGCCAAGGAGCACGAACAGACCGGCAGCGTTGACGAAGGCGAGGATCAGGAACAGCACGGAATGCACGGGATTGCGCGCGGCGATGACCATGATCGCCGAAGCGATGCACACGCCGGCAAACAGATAGAAGAAAATCGCCTGCAGGATCATGGTCGCAGCGTCTCAGCGATAGGGCGCGTCGAGTTCGATGGCCTTGGCGAGGTCGCGCTCCCAGCGGTCGCCGTTCGCCAGGAGTCGGTCCTTGTCGTAGTAAAGCTCCTCGCGCGTCTCGGTCGCATATTCGAAGTTCGGCCCTTCGACGATAGCGTCGACCGGGCAAGCTTCCTGGCACAGCCCGCAATAGATGCATTTGACCATGTCGATGTCGTAGCGGGTGGTGCGGCGGGTGCCGTCGTTTCGTCGCGGGCCGGCTTCGATAGTGATCGCCTGCGCCGGGCAGATCGCCTCGCACAATTTGCAGGCGATGCAGCGCTCCTCGCCGTTCGGGTAGCGGCGTAGCGCATGCTCGCCGCGAAACCGCGGCGACAGCGAGCCCTTCTCGAACGGATAGTTGAGCGTCGCCTTAGGCTTGAAGAAGTAGCGCATCGACAGGAAGAACGCCTGCACGAACTCCTTCAGAAAAATCGAACGGGCGCCCTGATCCAAGCTCATGTCAGCCTCTGATGACTTCGAGGACGGCGGCGACGATCGCGACCATGGCGAGCGAGATCGGCAGGAACACTTTCCAGCCGAGCCGCATCAGCTGGTCATAGCGATAGCGCGGCACGAACGCCTTCACCATGGCGAACATGAAGAACATGAAGCTCGCCTTGAGCACAAACCAGACCAGTCCCGGTATCCAGGTGAACGGAGCGACCGGAAACGGCGGCAGCCAGCCGCCGAGGAACAGGATCGTCGCCATGGCGCACATGGTGGCGATGGCAACGTACTCGCCGAGCATGAACATCATGTACGGGGTCGAGCCATATTCGACCATGTAGCCTGCGACCAGCTCGGATTCCGCCTCGACCAGATCGAATGGCGGACGGTTGGTCTCGGCGAGTGCGGAGACGAAGAAGATCACGAACACCGGCAGGAGCGGCAGCCAGTACCAGTTCAGAATTGTCAGCCACGGCAGGCCGATCAGCGTTGCCACACCATGATCGCGCTGCGCCTCGACGATGGCCGACAGGTTGAGCGAACCGACACAGAGCAGCACGGTGATAAACACAAAGCCGATCGAGACTTCGTACGACACCATCTGCGCCGCCGAGCGCAACGCCGCCAGGAACGGATATTTCGAGTTCGACGACCAGCCGGCCATGATTACGCCGTAGACCATCAGCGAAGAGATGGCGAAGATATAAAGAACGCCGACGTTGATGTCGGCAATAACGATGCCGGCGCCCATAGGAATCACCGCCCAGGCGGCGAGCGCGAGCGTGCAGGTCACGAGCGGCGCCAACAGGAACACACCCTTGTTGGCGCCGGCGGGAATGACCGGCTCCTTGAGTACGAATTTCAACAAGTCGGCGAACGACTGGAACAGGCCCCATGGGCCGACCACGTTAGGGCCGCGCCTGAGCTGGACCGCCGCCCAGATTTTTCTGTCGGCGTAGAGCACGTAGGCAATAGCGACGAGCAGGATCACCAGCAGCAGCACGCTCTCGGCGACCATGATCACCAAGGGCCAGATGTAGTCGGACCAGAACGCTTCCATCGGTTCGGTCCTTATTCCGCCGCCGTCATCGCCGTGCGCCCGTGCGCGATCGCCGAACACTCCGCCATCACCGCCGAGCAGCGCGCAATCGGATTGGTGAAGTAGAAATCCCCGATCTTCGACTGAAACGGCGCCTTGTCCGCGGAGCCGCCGAGCGTCGCGAGCTTCTGCACGTCGGCAGCATCACCGGGCGCGATCTGACCGATGCGCATGAGATGTGGATAGGCCTGGTACAGCGCGCGGCGCAACGCAGCCAGCGAGTCATAGGGCAGCCGTTTGCCAAGCACGTCCGACAGCGCCCGCAGGATCGCCCAATCCTCGCGGGCGTCGCCCGGCGGGAACGAGGCGCGCGTCGCCATCTGGACCCGGCCTTCGGTATTCACATAAGTCGCCGACTTTTCGGGATACGCCGCACCGGGCAGCACGACGTCGGCGCGCGCGGCGCCGCGGTCGCCGTGGGTGCCGATATAGATAACGAACGCGCCGGGCGCTATGTCGATCTCGTCAACGCCGAGCAGGAATAGAACATCAAGCGCACCTGCGGCGGCCATTTGCCGCGCAGTCAAGCCACCCTCGCCCGGTACGAAGCCAAGATCCAACGCGCCGACGCGCGAGGCTGCGTGATGGAGGACACTGAAACCGTTCCAGCCTTCCTTGACGGCACCCAGATCGATCGCGGCCCGTGCCGCGAGCGCAGCCACGCCCGCGCCGTCTGGCCGCGCCAAGGCGTCAGCTCCAAGGAGGACCAGCGGGCGCTCCGCCTTGCGCACTACTTCGGCAAAGCTGTGCCGCGTAATAGCGGCGAGCGTTTCCGGGCCGGCGCCGAGGTAATCGTAAGGATAAGTGAGCGCCGCCTTTTCGCCGATGACCCCGACGGGAAAGCTCTTGGCGGTGCGCCAACGCTTGCGGATACGCGCATTGAGCACTGCGGCCTCGCGGCGCGGATTGGCGCCGACGATGAGCAGCGCGTCCGCCGCATCGATCCCGGCGATCGTGGCATTGAACAAATAGCCGGCGCGGCCCCATTTCGGATCGATCGCCGAGCCGTCCTGCCTGCAGTCGAGATTGCTGACACCAAGCCGCGTCATCAGATCCTTGAGCGCGAAAATCTCCTCGACCGCCGCAAGATCGCCGACAAGCGCTCCGGTGCGCATCACATTGCCAGTCGCGAGCTTTCGGGCAATCGCGCTGAAGGCTTCGCTCCAGGTCGCCGGGCGCAAGCGTCCGCTCTCGCGGATGTAAGACTGATCCAGCCGCTGCGTGCGCAATCCATCAACGACGTGCCGCGTCTTGTCGGAAATCCACTCCTCGTTCACGTCGTCGTTGGTCCGCGGCAAGATGCGCATCACTTCGCGTCCGCGCGTGTCGATGCGGATGGCCGAGCCGAGCCCATCCATGACGTCGATCGACTCGGTCTTGTTGAGCTCCCAGGGCCGGGCAGCGAACGCATAAGGCTTGGAGGTGAGCGCACCGACCGGACAGAGATCGACGACGTTGCCCTGCAATTCGGACGTCATCGCTTCTTCGAGATAGGTCGTGATCTCCATATCCTCGCCGCGGCCGATAGCGCCGAGTTCGGGAACGCCGGCAACCTCGGTGGCGAAGCGAATGCACCGCGTGCACTGGATGCAGCGGTTCATCGAGGTCTTGACCAGAGCGCCGAGATATTTGTCCTCCACCGCGCGCTTGTTCTCGCGGAAGCGGCTCTGATCGACGCCGTAGGCCATCGCCTGGTCCTGCAGGTCGCATTCGCCGCCCTGGTCGCAGATCGGGCAATCGAGCGGATGATTGATCAGCAAAAATTCCATCACACCTTCGCGCGCCTTGCGCACCATCGGCGAGCGGGTCGAGAGCACCTTCGGCGAGCCGTCCTTGTTCGGCTGCAAATCCTTCACGCCCATGGCGCAGGAGGCTTGCGGCTTCGGCACGCCAGCAACCTCAATCAGACACATCCGGCAATTGCCGGCGATCGACAGCCGCTCCTGGAAACAGAAGCGCGGAATCTCGGCGCCCGCGGCCTCGCAGGCCTGCAGGAGCGTGTACTCCGGCGGGACGTCGATCTCTTTGCCGTCGACGATGAGCTTGGTCATGCCACCTGCCCGTTCGGCGCGGCGCATTGCGCCGTCTTCCACAATTGCGCGGTCGGCACGCTTTCCCAGCCGAACGCGTAGTCGGAGGGACCGTTCGCGGCGAGATGCGCGAGCCGCTCTTTTGCTTCGGTCATGGTCGGCACGTGGCCGACCGGAACCCACCACATCACGAAATGCGGTCCGTCCATTTTGTCGAACCATTCCGGCCGCCGGCCATAGAACCGTTTATGCACGGTCTGCCAGACGAAACGCTCCAGTGTCTCGACGGTTTCCCAGACCGACAGGTTGACCGCCATGTTCGGATCGTCGAACGGCCGGATATTGGTTGCGTTGTTGGTCTCGTCCTTCAGCCGCCAGACAAAGCCGTTGCTGCGCTCGGCGAGCGCATTCACCAGATCGAGATTGTTCATGAAATCCGCCATGCGCGGATCGTCGGTCGGGTAACGGAACCGCCCGATGTTGAGCTGTGCGAGATGTCGGCCTTCGCTCATCGCACTTTCCTACTCAGCCGCCTCGGTCACCGGCGGCGGATCGAATACACCTTCGGTGTCCGGATTAACCGTGTATTCGTCAATACGCCGCTCGATCTCCGGGCGGAAATGCCGCAGCAGGCCCTGCACCGGCCAGGCGGCGCCGTCGCCGAAGGCGCAGATGGTGTGACCCTCGATCTGCGTCGTGACCTGCCAGAGCATGTCGATCTCGCGCTTTTGCGCGCGGCCTTCGGCCATGCGGGAGAGCACGCGCCACATCCAGCCCATGCCCTCACGGCATGGGGTGCACTGGCCGCAACTTTCGTGCTTGTAGAAATACGAGATGCGCGCCATGCCGCGCACGATATCGGCTGACTTGTCCATGACGATGACAGCCGCCGTGCCGAGCGCCGATTTCTTGTCGCGACAGCCGTCGAAATCCATCAGCAGCGTGTCGGCTTGATCCGGTCCAGCCGGCACCAGCGGCATCGACGAGCCGCCGGGGATGACAGCGAGCAGATTATTCCAGCCGCCGCGCACACCGCCGGCATGCTTCTCGATCAGTTCGCGCAGCGGAATTCCCATCGTCTCTTCAACATTGCACGGCCGCTCGACGTGGCCGGAGATGCAGAACAGCTTGGTGCCGGTGTTGTTCTGCCGGCCGATGCCGGCGAACCAGGCGGCGCCGCGCCGCATGATGTCGGGCACCTGCGCAATGGTCTCGACATTGTTGACCGTCGTCGGGCAGCCGTAGAGCCCCATATTGGCGGGGAACGGCGGCTTGAGCCGCGGCTGTCCCTTCTTGCCTTCGAGGCTTTCCAGAAGCGCGGTTTCTTCGCCACAGATATACGCGCCGGCGCCGTGATGCACGACGATGTCGAAGTCGTAGCCGTGAATGTTGTTCTTGCCGATGAGCTTGGCTTCGTAGGCCTGCGTGACCGCCGCTTCCAGCCGCTCGCGCTCGCGGATGAATTCGCCACGGATATAGATGTAGCAATGGTGCACGCCCATGGCGCAGCCGGCGATCAGGCTGCCCTCGATCAGAAGATGCGGATCGTGGCGCATGACCTCGCGGTCTTTGCAGGTGCCGGGTTCGGACTCATCGGCGTTGATGACGAGATAGCTTGGCCGCCCGTCCGATTGCTTGGGCATGAACGACCACTTCAGTCCGGTCGGGAAGCCCGCACCGCCGCGGCCGCGCTGGCCGGACGCTTTCATTTCGTCGACGATGACGTCCCGGCCCTTTTCCAGGATCGCCTTGGTGCCGTCCCAGCCGCCGCGAGCGCGGGCCCCATCGAGGCCCCAGCCGTGATGGCCGTAGAGATTCTTGAAAATGCGATCCTTGTCGGCGAGCATCTTATCGCTGTCCGCGTCTTTACCCGTGTCCTGGGTCTGTCGAGCTGGCGCTGGGCGGCTTCGGCATCGGTCGTTCGTGAATGTCAGCCGCCGCGCCCGGCTTGGATGATCGTGTCGTTACCTGATAGATCGATGGATCGGTCAAGGTATTGGCGCCGCCGATCGGCGCCGAATTCTGCCGGTCGATCTGCGGACCGGGCTTCGGCGTCTCCCCCGCTGCCAAATCGTTGAGAATGCGCGTGAGCGTGTCCGGCGTAAGATCCTCGTAGTAGTCGGCGTTGATCTGCACCATCGGCGCGTTGACGCACGCACCCAGGCACTCGACCTCAACCCACGAGAACGTGCCGTCGGCGGTCACTTCGTTCTCGTGACCGATCGTACGATGCAGGACTTTTTTCAGCTCGTCGGAGCCGCGCAGCATGCACGGCGTCGTGCCGCAGAATTGCACGTGGAAGCGGCCGACCGGGCTCAAGTTGAACATGGTGTAGAAGGTCGCCACTTCAAGCACACGAATTTTCGCCATGCCGAGCAGCTCGGCGACCGCCTCGATCGCCTTCTGCGGTAGCCAGCCGGCGGATTGCTCCTGCGCCCGCCACAGGATCGGAATCACAGCGGACTGCTGGCGGCCCGGTGGATATTTCGCGATCTGCGCCTTCGCCCATGCGAGATTGTCCGGCGTGAAGGCAAAGCCCGGCGGCTGCTTCTCGGCGAGGCGGCGCACGCTCATCGGTCGACCTCGCCGAACACGATGTCGATTGAGCCCAGAATCGCCGACACGTCGGCGAGCATGTGACCGCGAGACAGGAAGTCCATCGCCTGCAAATGCGCGAAGCTCGGCGCACGGATTTTGCACTTGTACGGTTTGTTGCTGCCGTCGGCGATCAGATACACACCGAATTCGCCCTTCGGCGCTTCGACCGCCGCGTAAACTTCGCCCGCCGGCACGTGAAAGCCTTCGGTGTAGAGCTTGAAGTGATGGATCAGCAATTCCATCGAGCGCTTCATCTGCCCGCGCCGCGGCGGCGTGATCTTGTTGTCCTCGACGACGACCGGGCCTTGCGCCTCGGCCGAGTGCAGTTTCGCCACGCATTGCTTCATGATGCGGATCGACTGGCGCATCTCTTCCATGCGGATGCAATAGCGGTCGTAACAGTCGCCGTTCTTACCCACTGGAATGTCGAAATCGAACTCGGAATAACACTCGTACGGCTGCGCCTTGCGCAGATCCCAGACTGCGCCGGAGCCGCGCACCATGACGCCGGAGAAACCCCACGCCCAGGCGTCCTCGAGCTTCACGACGCCGATATCGACGTTGCGCTGTTTGAAGATGCGGTTATCGGTGAGCAGCTCTTCGAGATCGTCGCAAACTTTAAGAAACGGATCGCAGAACGCCCCGATGTCGTCGATCAGTTTCGGCGGCAGATCCTGATGCACGCCGCCGACGCGGAAATAGGCTGCATGCATGCGCGAGCCCGAGGCGCGCTCGTAGAAGCCCATCAGCTTCTCGCGCTCCTCGAAGCCCCACAACGGAGGGGTTAGCGCGCCGACGTCCATCGCCTGGGTCGTGACGTTGAGAAGGTGCGACAGCAGCCGCCCGATCTCGCAGTACAGCACGCGGATCAGTTGGCCGCGTCTTGGCACCTGAATTTCCAGGAGCTTCTCTGCCGCCAGGCAGAACGCGTGCTCCTGATTGATCGGGGCGACGTAATCGAGGCGGTCGAAATACGGGATCGCCTGCAAATAGGTCTTGTGTTCGATCAGCTTTTCCGTGCCGCGGTGCAGAAGCCCGATATGCGGATCGACGCGCTCGACGACTTCGCCGTCAAGCTCGAGCACCAGCCGCAGCACGCCATGCGCCGCCGGGTGCTGCGGTCCGAAATTGATGGTGAAATTTCGTTCACCGGTTCCGGTTTCAGCCATCATGCGACCTGAGCGATCTTCGCGGCCTTGGCCGCGACGCGCGCGTTGAATTTGTCCCACGCCACGACGAAGCGTTCATGCCGGCCTTCGCCGATTAGATCGATGCCATCGTGCGCCTTCACCTTGAACGCGACGCGCTGACCGACGACTTCGATGCACTCGGCTTCCGCCGTCACCGTCATGCCGGGAGGCGTCGCCGCGAGGTGGCTGACATCGACGTGGACGCCGACGCTGCCCTCGCCCGGATCGAGATGCTGTTTGATGAGGTCGGTGCACGCCCATTCCATCAGCACGATCATGAAGCCGGTGGCGAACACCTTCGGCATCGACGCGATCTCCGGCGATTCCGGATAGGTGTAGGGAACGGTCTTGTCTTCGGCCACCTTGTAGGCGACGCGATGGGTGAGCCCGGGCTTGAGCGTCGGCTTCATCGTCGCGACCCCTTCACGACCCCTGCCCGCCGCTCTTCCCCGCCTTCTCATCGCCCGGCAGCACGTAGTCGGTGCCTTCCCACGGCGACAAGAAATCGAAGTTGCGGAATTCCTGCGCCAGCCGCACCGGCGAATAGACGACGCGCTTGAGTTCGTCGTCGTAACGCACCTCGACAAAACCGGTCAGCGGAAAATCCTTGCGCAGCGGATGACCGTCGAAGCCGTAATCGGTGAGCAGCCGCCGCATATCCGGGTGGCCGGTGATCATGATGCCGTAGAGATCGTAGACTTCGCGCTCGAACCAGTCGGCGCCGGGAAACACGTCGATGATCGAACTGATCGGCGTGGTCTCGTCGGTCTCGATCTTCACCCGCACGCGCACATTATGTTTGGGCGAAAGCAGGTGATAGACGACATCGAAACGCCGCTCGCGGCCCGGCCAGTCGACCGCGGTCACATCGACGATATTCCAGAACAGGCAGCGCGGATCGTCGCGCAGGAACCGCATGACCGAAACAATGTCGGCTGCCTGCGCCGCGACCGTCAGTTCGTGATGCGCGACCACGTAACCTTTGACCGCAGGACCAAGCGCCTCGGTAATCGTTCGGCCGAGCGTGTCGAGTATCTCATCCATTTTCAGCGTTCGATCGTGGAGGTACGGCGGATTTTCTTCTGGAGCAGCAGCACGCCGTACAACAGCGCCTCGGCGGTCGGTGGACAGCCCGGCACATAGATGTCGACCGGCACGATGCGATCGCAACCGCGCACGACCGAGTAGGAATAATGATAGTAGCCGCCGCCGTTCGCGCACGATCCCATCGAGATCACGTAGCGCGGCTCCGGCATCTGGTCGTAGACCTTGCGCAGCGCCGGAGCCATCTTGTTGGTCAGCGTGCCGGCAACGATCATGACGTCCGATTGGCGCGGTGAAGCGCGCGGCGCGAAGCCGAAGCGCTCGGCGTCGTAGCGCGGCATCGACATCTGCATCATCTCGACCGCGCAGCAGGCAAGCCCGAACGTCATCCACATCAGCGAGCCGGCGCGTGCCCAAGCGATCAGGTCGTCCGCCGCCGCGACGAGGAAGCCCTTGTCGGACAGTTCGCTATTGAGCCCGGCAAAAAACGGATCGTTGACGCTGGGTGCGCTGACCAATCCCTGGCGCGGCGGGCGGATCGCGGGTTCGCTCAACTCCATTCGAGCGCTCCCTTCTTCCACTCATAGATAAACCCGACCGTCAGTACGGCAAGGAACAGCATCATCGACCAGAAGCCGAACAAGCCGAGCTTGCCGAACGCCACCGCCCACGGAAACAGAAAGCTGACTTCGAGGTCGAAAATGATGAAGAGGATCGCGACCAGGTAGAAGCGGACGTCAAATTTCATGCGGGCGTCGTCGAAAGCGTTGAAGCCGCACTCATAGGCCGACAGCTTCTCCGGATCGGGCTGCTTGTAGGCGAGAACAAAAGCCGAGAGCAGGAGCGCCAGTCCGATCACCGCCGCCACGCCGATAAAAACCACCAGCGGCAAATAACCGAGCAGCAGCTGATTAAGCGATTGGGTCATCGGGTGCCCCTCTGGTCGGCTATCATCGACAGCCCTTCCTTACCTTTGGAACATGCCCCCCATGCGACGGTTCCGCGCAAGCCGGGACCGCGCCGATTTGCCCCAAATCTAAAGCGGATTCGCGCTGGGAAACTGATCTTCGGACCCTTAGCGCAGTGCACAAAAAGGCGCAAGGCAGCGCCGCCGCGATGAAATGCGTACGCACAATTACCTGCACACACGGAGCCTGAAAGGGCCGCTGGCGCGAGCTCGATTTTGGCGATACTAAGAGGCTGCTAAGTGCTTGAAATTATGGCGGGAGCGACGGGACTCGAACCCGCGACCTTCGGCGTGACAGGCCGACGCTCTAACCAACTGAGCTACGCCCCCGCGGGCGCCGTCCGCAGTTAAGGCCCGCGCTTTCGCAAGTCAAGGATTCCGGCTTGGAACGGGCCTTTTCCGGCTGCCTTGTACGCGCCACAGAGCGAGTCAAGATACCGCGGTACCCCCGAAAACATCGGTGGAATCGGCAAAACAAGCGTGGTCAATCGAAATCGAATCGTCTAACGCATCGTGTTGACGGGCACTTTTCGCCGGTCATCGCTTCATCGAGGAGGGTCTAATGGCGACCAAACCAGCCACAACCGTAACACTGAAGCATCTCGCGGCGAGCCTTGCCGAAGACAATGAACTTTCAAAAAAGCAGGCCGAAGCCATCCTTGCCGGTCTGGTCGGCAACATCGTCAAGCATCTGAAAAAAGGCGAGCGCATCCGCATCGGCGGGCTGGGCATCTTGCAGGTACGCAAGCGTGCCGCGCGCATGGGCCGCAACCCGGCAACGGGCGAAGCCATTCAAATCAAGGCAAGTAAGAAAGTCGCTTTCCGCGCATCGAAAGAGCTGAAGGAAGCCATTTGATAGCGGACGACCGAGGACAGACGACCGGCGCGGCGGAAGGGCAAGCCTTCCGTCCGTCGTCTGATTTTTGGGCCCCTCTCCGCCCTTCGCGCTATGACGCGGCAGCCTTCGCTGCTTCGTAGAAAGCGGAGAAGGCTTGCCGAGCCGAAGCTGCAAAGCAGCGAAGGCTGGTGGGCGGTGACGGACTCGAACCGCCGACATTCTGCGTGTAAAGCAGACGCTCTACCAACTGAGCTAACCGCCCTGTGGCGAGGTTTATCTCCGCGGCCTAGCTGCGCGCAAGCACTTGCGCGATTCGCGGTGACTGTCATCGTCGGGCGTTAACTTCGACGACCCGCCTCAGGCCTGATCCGGCGCGCCAACCGCACTCTGCTCCACATCGGCGTCGGACCGTCGCAGCGCATCGCTTGTCCGCGCGACATGCTCGGCGAGCCGAACCCACGACAACGCAAGCGTCAGCCACAGAACCTTGCCGTTATCGTCGTCCGCAGCCCGCGCCATCGCCACACATTCCTCGGCGCATTTTCGATGATCCTGAGTAGTCCCCATGACACCACCCCGACTGACGCAAACATTACTGGGACTATGAGTCGGGGAGTACGGCACCGAAACGGTCGCACCATGGCCGAAAACTGGCTTGTGCGCTGCCAATAAAGGCGGCCGAACTTTGCCGGCCACGCCACCCAAGCCGGGCGCATGGCGTTAAATATCTCTTAAGCTTCAATAGCCTGGCATGCGCACAAGTCCTAGCTGCACTGCAACAAAATATATGGTGCGCTGCACACGCCTACTTATATTTGCAACATGATTCCGGCAAGCGCCGGAGAATTACCGGGGAAAGGATTGGAAACATGTTTGCATCCCTTGCCCGCCTCTTCAACGAGTGGAAACGCTATGGCGAAGTCAGGCGGGAGCTTTCGCATCTGAGCGACCGCGAACTCGCGGACATCGGCATCACGCGATCCGATATCGACCGCATCGCAACGGATAACGTGCATCGCTGACTGAAGACGCGCATCTCACACCGCCTGCCAGCCCTCTGGCGGGCGGCGTGCTTTTTGGGCGCTGACTTTCCGCTAGCCTGGGCCTCGCCTTGCTTCGGAAAGCGGCGCGTCTTCCGCCGGTCCACCGCGCACCATCACCTCTTGAACAGGCCCATAATCGCCCCCCGTGCCAGCGTATTGAAATGGAGATTGAAGCCGACGAGTGCAGCCGATGTATCGGCCTTAACGTCGAGCTTGTCGGCCTTTACGGCAAACACCGTGAACAAATAGCGGTGCGGATGATCGCCCTGCGGTGGACAGGGACCGCCATAGCCGGGTGCACCTAAGTCGGTGCGCGTCTGCAACGCGCCGGCAGGCAGCCTGCCGTTCGCACTGCCCGCGCCCTCGGCAAGCTCGCGCACACTCGCGGGGATGTTGACCACTAGCCAGTGCCAAAAGCCGGAGCCGGTGGGTGCATCGGGGTCGAAGCACGTCACGGCGAAGCTTTTCGTGCCGTCGGGAGCGCCCGACCAGCTTAAGTGCGGCGACTTGTTGCCACCGGCGCAGCCAAAGCCAAAGTCGGCCGACAGGATAAAATCTATCGGCAGGTAGTCGCCGTCCTTGAAACTGTTGCTGATGACCGTGAATGCCATGGTTGTCTCCTTGATAGCAAGCGAGTTTGTACTGATTGGCTGAGCCAGCGGTTCAACAATAGTCAGGCACAATCCTAAGCGAAAGGCGACGTTGGCCGTCTCCGCGTGCACATGCTAACGAGGCGCCATGCCCGTTGTAATGCTGATGGAAGCGGCTCCGCTCCTGCCGGCGCGCGGCGCTCTGATCGGTCTTGATCTCGGCACCAAAACCATTGGCGTCGCGGCGAGCGATCCCGACCGGCGTCTCGCCGCACCGGTCGAGACCATCGTGCGCAAACGCTTCAACCTCGACGCCGAGCGCCTGTTTACCCTTGCGGCCGATCGGCGGGCGGCGGGCTTTGTGCTCGGTCTTCCGATCAACATGGACGGCACCGAGGGACCGCGTGCGCAATCGACCCGCGCGTTCGCCCGCAACCTGGCCAAGCTCACCGAGCTTCCCATCGCACTCTGGGACGAGCGGCTATCGACTGCCGCGGTCGAACGCGCGCTGATCGAGGCCGACGCCAGTCGCAGCAAACGCAAAGCAATAATCGACCAGCACGCCGCCGCCTACATTCTTCAAGGTGCGCTCGATCGGCTGGCGCGCTGACGCCGCTTCACCCAGTCTGCGCGCCTCGGCTCAATTTCGCGGCGTCAGGTGCTCGGTGCCGCTGCCGTTGTGACCGCGGATCGCCCACAGCCCATCCAGACCGTTGCCGTCGACCTTGTAGATCACGAGGCCGGGTTCGCCATTGATTTGATAAGTGGCCGCGAGCGCATCGTTCATACGCATGCCGAACCCCTGGATCGTTGAGCCGCCGATCTTCCAGGTGATGGTGAAGGTCGTGTTGGAAATGACTTCAACAAGTGCTACGCCCTTGTATTTGGAGCCGTCCGGATTGGTGCCGACTGCATCGTAAGTCGACGCCAGCGTCAGCGTCTCCGCCTGCGCCGGAAGCGCGATGGCTAGAAATGCGAAAATGCAGAACAATCGCCGCATAGGTGAACATCCTTCCCTTTGGTTGGCTGGTTTGATGCGTTAACGCACCACGCAACTCAGTCTTCCGGCAGCGCACGCTGCAGGATGAGATTGGCCGTCTTTGCTTCGATTCCGCTGGCTCCGTAAAGCGCGCCGTGCGGATTAGACAGTCGCGTCCGCAGGAACGCCTCGGCGACCGCGGCCGGCGCGGTTTCTTGAAGCGCGGCGGCGCTCGCCAGTATGGCAAGGCGTCCGACGATGATGCGCGCCGCGGCTTCGCTTTCAAACTCGTTGCTGGCTTCGAGCAGTTGCACTTTCTCCCCGGTGATCGCGGAAGCTTCGCGCGCCATCTCATCGAACAAATCGGCGGCTTCCCGGTCACGCTTGAGCGCGCGCAGGACATCGAGACACATCACGTTGCCCGAGCCTTCCCAGATCGCATTGACCGGCGCCTCGCGATAGAGCCGCGGCAGCATGCTCTCTTCGACGTAGCCGTTGCCGCCGAGGCACTCCATGGCTTCGTAAATGAAACCCGGCGCCGTCTTGCAGATCCAATATTTTGCCGCCGGCGTGACCAGACGGGCGTAGGCCGCCTCGCGCGGCTCCGTCGCGGCGCGATCGAACGCGCGCGACAGCCGCATCACCAGAGCGACGGCGCCTTCGACCTCGAGCGCAAGATCGGCCAGAACCGCGCGCATCATCGGCTGATCGTACAGATGCTTCTGGAAAACCGAACGATAACGGCAATGGTGCACGGCCTGCGCCAGCGCCATGCGCATGAAGCCCGCTGAAGCCAGGGCACAATCGAGCCGGGTGAGCTGCACCATCTGAATGATGGTGCGGACGCCAGCGCCCTCGTCGCCGACGCGCAGCGCATAGGCGCCGGCGAACTCGACTTCACTTGACGCGTTGGATCGGTTGCCGAGCTTGTCCTTGAGGCGCTGCAGCCGCAGCGCATTGACCGCGCCGTCGGGACGGAACCGCGGCACGAAGAAACAGGTGAGCCCGCCCGGCGCCTGCGCCAACACCAGAAAAGCGTCGCACATCGGCGCCGAGAGAAACCACTTGTGCCCGGTGACGGAATAGGAATCCAGCATCGGCGTGGCGGTCGTGGAATTGGCCCGCACGTCGGTGCCGCCCTGTTTTTCGGTCATGCCCATACCGAGCGTCATGCCCGGGCTTTTCCCACCACGGCTTGAAGGTCCCGTCGTACTTTGTGGTGACGACCTTGGGCGCGACTTGCGCAACCAGCGCCGGCGCAGCGGCGAGCGCCGCCAGGGCCGCGCGGGTCATGGTGATTGGACAAAGGTGACCGCTCTCGATCTGAGCCGTCATGTAATAGCGCGCCGACCGGACCACTTCCGCCGGCGGTGCGGCGCGCGCCCCCGAGGACGTCCAGGTCGAGGCATGGACCCCGTTGGCGACGCTTACTCGCATCAGATCGTGATAGGCCGGATGAAACTCGACCACGTCGCGGCGGAAACCCTTGGGGTCGAACGTGTAGAGCTTCGGCGGATTCTCATTGGCCCGGCGCGCCAGCGAAAACATCTCCGTGGTGCCCCACTGCCGACCGAACGCCGAGAGCGCCGCCGCCTGATCGCCTGCGCCATTGGCCCGCACCGCCTCGATCAGCGGCCGATCGCTCGAAAACAGGTCGATGTTTTCGTAAGGCGGTGACTGGTTGAAAACCTCATTGGTATCGAAGCGAGGAATCGTGGTCATGGCGGTTCGCCCTCTGGGGGTGCGTAATCTTACCACGTTTTCGGTGCATCGCTGTCACCGCGGGCTTGACCGGGCTTGCCGCACCGCTCGAATTGGGCCTATAGCACCGTTTTGATGACGAAACCCCAGCCGCAGACGCGCCACCTCGTTTCCATCAACGATCTCACTAATAAGGAGATCGAGACCGTCTTCCAGGTCGCCCAGGGGTTTTTGAAGGAACTCGCCGACGACAATATTTCCTATCGGATCGGGCGCGGCATCAGCATCGCGTCCAAGTTCATTCTCGCGAGCCTGTTCTACGAGCCTTCGACCCGGACGCGACTGTCATTCGAGAGCGCGATGTTGCGGCTCGGCGGCGCCAATATCACCAGCGCCGATCCGGCAGTGAGCTCGGCGGCCAAAGGCGAAAGCCTTGCCGACACGATCCGCGTCACCAGCAATTACGCCGACATCATTGTCATCCGGCACCCGCGCGACGGCGCCGCCCGGCTTGCCGCCGAATATTCGCAGATCCCGGTGATCAACGGCGGCGACGGCAGCCACGAGCACCCGACGCAAACCCTGTGCGACCTCTTCACCCTGCGGTCCAAGAAAAAGGGCCTCAAGAACATGAAGGTTGCGATTTCGGGCGACCTCAAGGGCAGCCGCACCATCCATTCGTTTGTGTATGCGTTGGCCCGGTTCGGCGCCACCATCGATCCCCTCCCCGCCCCCGGCATGGAATTGCCGCCGCACGTCGATCGCCGCTTGCGTGAAGAATTTCACTGCCGGATGATTTCGAAAGCCCCTGGACAGCCCGGCGCCGAGGCCATCGATGCGCTCTACGTCACCGCCGATCAGCCGCACCAGCTGTCGCTCTACGCCGAGCCGGAAATCGACTACGGCCTAGTTCTGAAACAGAAGATCGATGCAGTCTACGTGACCCGCTTCCAGAAGGAGCGCTGGAGCGACAAAGACCGGCCGTATCCGAAAATTGACGCCAAGTTTTTGGGTGAGGCCAAATACTCGCAGGCGAGCGTCATGCATCCGCTGCCGCGCGTCAACGAACTTGACGCCGCGCTCGACAGCGACCGCCGCGCCATCTATTTCCGCCAGGCTGCCTACGGCGTTCCGGTCCGCATGGCGCTGATTTCGCTCCTTCTGCGTCTGCACCGGAACAAATCGCTGCACACCTTCGCCGGCGGCTTCGCCGAGCCTGATCACCCGGTCTATGTGCAGCCGATCGGAACCGGCGTTCATTGCGGCAACAAAAACTGCATCACCGCCGATCCGGCCGAGCGGCAATACGCGGCCAACAAATTCTATGTCGTCGAAGAACACTCGGCGCAACGCTGCAAGCTTCGATGCCTGTACTGCGAGACCGATATCGAAGCAGAGGCGGCCGCGCATTTCGTCGTCGCCGATACGGCGCGAAAGACGTTTTCGCCCGGCCTCGCGTCGCTGCTGCAGTCACCGGCCGAAAAGCTCAAGCACCTTATTGTCTATGACAGCGAGGCCGATGCCGAAACCGCCGGCTTCCACCCGCGCGAGAGCAGGAAAAAGGCCCGCGCGAGTTAGTTCTTGATCAGGCTCATCCGCGGGCAAGCCGGACCCAGCTTGTTCCCGTGACCCGTACTCGATTCCAGCTTTCGCGGGGATGAGCGGAAAAGTACGCTATCGCCATGCAGGGGCTTCCTTCCTTCGTCGCGGCTTTCGTCTTCGGCTATCTGTGCGGCTCGATCCCGTTCGGCATCCTGCTGACGCAGCTCGGCGGCGGCCCCGACCTTCGTGCCATTGGCTCCGGCAATATCGGCGCCACCAACGTTTTGCGCACCGGCCGCAAGGGGCTGGCTGCCGCGACCCTTATCGGCGACATACTCAAGGGCACCGCGGCGGTGCTGATCACCGAGCATTTTCTGGGGCGAGACTTTGCGATCGCAGCCGCGGTCGGCGCCTTTCTCGGCCATCTGTTTCCGGTCTGGCTCGCGCTTTCGCGGCGGCAAGGGGGTTGCGACCTATATTGGCGTCCTCATCGGCCTTGCCTGGCCCGCGGCGATCGTCTTTTGCGTCGTCTGGCTCGCGATTGCGGCGCTGACCCGCTACTCGTCGCTCGCCGCGCTGATCGCCAGTGCCGCGACGCCGGTCTTTCTTTGGTGGCGCGGCAACCTGCGAGAGGCGAGCGCTATTCGCACTGCTCTCGCTGCTGTTATGGGTGATGCACCGCGCCAACATCGCGCGGCTCATCCGCGGCACCGAAGGTAAGATCGGCGCCGGTTCAAAGGGCGCCGGCGGCTGATGCGCTATTGCCGGCACATGCCGTCGGAGTGGCAATAATGGCCGGCGTGACAATAATGAAAATGACCCGTGGTCCCGACGTGGCATTCGCATGTCTTGGCGCTGACCAGGCCCTCGGCACAGTGCGGGAAGCGCTTGTACTTGACTGCAGCGGATGCGTCCTGCGCCAGCAGACACGTTACGGCGCAAGCAATCACGAAAATGGACTTTCTCATTTTGTCACCCTGTGTAGGCGCCGTTGTTCACCTCGGCGGGACGATGACCACGTGAGCAACATACCGTGCTTTTTGCTGCCCGACACTTCTTTTGGGCGTATGCTCGCGAGGGCGTAAGAGTAAGCTAGGCGCGTTGGGGGCGTGGTGAGCGACCGGAGTGAGAGCGTCCAGCTCACGGACGAGCAGCGGCTCGATTGGTTGCGGCTTATCCGCAGCCAGAATGTTGGACCTCGGACTTTTCGCACGCTCGTCAATCATTTCGGCGGCGCGCGGGCCGCGCTTCAAGCGCTGCCGTCGCTCGCCCGCCGCGGCGGCGCCAGCACGACCACCCAGATCTGCTCGCGGGCCGATGCCGAGCGCGAGTTTGCGGCTGCGGCAAAGCTCGGCGTCGCCTTCGTCGCGTTGGGCGAAGCCGCATACCCGTCGCGGCTGCAAATGATCGACGATGCGCCGCCGTTAGTTGCTGTGCGCGGCCACGTTCAAACGCTTGCGCTCCCCATGGTGGCGATTGTCGGCTCGCGTAACGCATCGGGGGCGGGATTGAAATTCACGCAGCGGATTGCGCGTGAGCTTGGCGAAGCCGGCTTCGCTGTCGTCTCCGGACTGGCGCGTGGCATCGATGCCGCGGCGCATGGCGCAAGTCTGGCTACAGGGACGATTGCCGTGCTTGCCGGCGGGCATGATCGCGTTTATCCGCCTGAACATGCGGGCCTGCTCGACGCCATTCTGCCCGCGGGCGCTGCGCTATCGGAGATGCCGTTCGGCTGGGAACCGCGCGCGCGGGATTTTCCGCGCCGCAATCGGCTGATTTCCGGGCTCTCGCTCGGCGTTGTCGTCGTCGAGGCGGCCAAACGCTCGGGCTCGCTGATCACCGCCCGGTTCGCCGCCGAGCAGGGCCGCGAGGTTTTCGCCGTTCCCGGTTCCCCACTCGATCCGCGCGCCGAGGGCACCAACGGTCTTATCAAACAGGGAGCGACGCCGGTTACCGAAACCTCCGATATCGTTTCTGTCCTGCAGCCAATCATGCAGGAGAAAGAGATCCCGGCACGCGAGCCTGAGCCGCAGGCAGAACAAACCGGCGAGGACACCGAACCCGCGGCCGACGAACGTGCCCGCATTGTCGGCTTGCTGGGCCCGGCTCCGGTTTCGCTCGATGATCTGGTCCGGCTGTCGAACAGTTCGCCCGCGGTGGTGCGGATGGTGCTGCTTGAGCTTGAAATTGCCGGACGGCTCGAACGGCATGGTGGCGGCCTGGTGTCCCTTGCCTAAGCGCAATCCCGGCTTTCATTCACCCGTGCGGATTTCAGACCGTAGCGGCGCACAGTGTCGCGCATGATCGCCCTGACGTATTCCCGTTCGGCGGTTCGCCTGCTGCCTTCCCGGAGAACCCCGCCGCCTGCTACCGTCGACGCCGCTCCAGTGTTCCATCCCGGGAATTTCGCACTATCTGAATTGCAATCGGCTTTTCGGAACACCGAAGGACGAGCTTCATGACCATTTCCACGCCCACGGTTACGGATGCGGGGTTGGCCGCACCACCTCGCGGATCGAACCGGCCGCCCGGTCCGAAAGGGCTGCCGTTGCTCGGCAGTCTGCTCGCACTCGGGCGCGACCCGATCGCGTTCTTCACCGATTGCAGCCGGCAGTATGGCGGCATCGTCAGTTTCCGTCTTGCCGGCTGGCCGACCGTGTTCATCAGCGATCCGGACATCATCGAAATCGTGCTCGTCGGGCGGCATAAAGCGTTCGCCAAGGCGCGCTTCTTCTGGCGCAACGTAACGGCGATTTTCGGCAAGGGATTGCTTACCAGCGAGGGAGATTTCTGGCAGCGACAGCGGCGGCTGATCGCACCCGCATTCAACACCGCGCGTCTTGCCTCTTACGGCGAAGCGATGGTGACCCATACGCAGAGGATGCTGGACACCTGGCAGCCGGGCGAGGTCCGCAATGTCCATTCGGCGTTGATGGGCCTGACGCTTGGGATCGCGACCAAGACGTTATTCGATCACGACGTCAGCAGTGAAGCTGTGCAGATGGATCGTGACGTAGCGACGCTGGCCAAGGAGATCGACAAGCGAACGGTGCGGCCGTTCTACATCCCGGATTTCGTGCCGCTGCCGGGCAATATCCGTTTTCACCGCGCACTCGGCCGAATCGAACGCCTCGTTACGCGCATCATTCGCTCGCGCCACGGCGAGGATCGCGGCGACCTCTTGTCCATCCTGCTTTCGGTCCGCGATGATGACGGCAACGGGATGAGCGAGCGGCAGTTGCGGGACGAGGTCATCACGCTGCTGCTCGCCGGGCATGAAACCACGGCGTTGGCGTTGTCGTGGACGTTCTACCTGCTGTCGCAGCATCCCGAAGCCGAGGCAAAGCTCGGTGAAGAATTGCAGCGCGTTCTCGGCGGCCGCCCGCCGACGGTCGCCGACTTGCCGCAGCTTCGCCACGCTGAGCAAGTGGTCACCGAAGCAATGCGGCTTTATCCGCCGGCCTGGGCGATCAATCGGGAGACGGTCGAGGACTGCGAACTGGGCGGATACCGGATTCCAGCGGGGACCACGATCATCATCAGTCCCTGGGTCGAGCATCACGATCCGCGCTATTTCGAAAACCCCGAGGAGTTTCGGCCGGAGCGCTGGGCGGGCGATCTGGCGCGCCAGCTGCCGCGCTTCGCTTACATGCCGTTCGGCGGCGGTCCGCGCATCTGCATCGGCAACCGGTTCTCCATGATGGAAGCGGTCTTGATACTCGCCACCATGGCCCAGCGCTTCAGCCTGCGCTGGCAGTCTGACCACCCTATCGTGCTCGAGCCGTCGATTACGCTTCGCCCCGGCGGAGGCGTCTGGGTCCGATGCGAGCAGCGGCCAGCCTGATCTATTGGCGCGCCGGCAGTAACCCGAGCCGCTGGCCGATCAGGCGATCGATGCGGCGCTTGGGCAGAGTGCGCAGGATCCAATCCTGCATCGGGCTCGGTGTAATAGGGTAACGCACCTTCGGTTTCGCGGCCGTCAGCGCTTCCAGCACGACTTCGCCAACCCTCTCCGGCGGTAACCCCTTTTCGCCGAGCTTGAGCATATAGACCCGCAAACGTTCGAGCGCTGGAGCATAAGGCGTGTCGCGGAAAGGGGTAGTATCGACTTGCTCCGCCTTGCTCCAGATCGGCGTCGCTACCGCGCCCGGGCCGATGACAATGACATCAATCCCAAACAGCAGCAGTTCGCGCCGCAAGCTCTCGGACAAGCCTTCGATGGCGAATTTCGAGGCGTTGTACGGCGCGATGAACGGGTTGGCGACGCGGCCACCCACCGAACTGATGTTGATGATGCGGCCGGGGGCGCCCTTCAATTGCGGATCGGTCCCAATCAGCGGCGCGAAAGCTTTGGTCACGCTAACCACACCGAGCACATTGATTTCGAGCTGCCGGCGAAATTCTGCAATCGGCAGTTCAAGCAGCGGGCCGGCGACGGCAACGCCCGCATTGTTGACGAGCCCGGCGAGCCTTTCGCCCGCGAGCGCATCCCCCACTTGACTCGCGGCGGCCTTGACTGCGGCTTCATCGGTGACATCGAAGATGAGCGGTGCAAAGTTCGGACCGAATTCCGCCACAAGACGTTCGGCATCCGACGTTTTGCGCACGCTGCCAAAGACGCGAAAGCCGTGGGCGACGAGAACCTTGGTACTGCCCCAACCGATGCCAGTGGATGTCCCTGTGATCACGACGTTGCGCATGCAAGCCTCCCGTGACCGAGCGGTAGATTGACCGGCTCGGTCACATCTCCAATGGTCCCCTGTAGTAGTGCTATGTGGTCACTTCTCGGGGCGAATACGATGGTGCAACGGGCGTTGCTGGTGCTGGCGCTCGTGTTTGCGAGCCTGTCCGCCCAATCCGAGCCCGCCGACGGCTTCGCCCCGTTCCTTGCGGCGCTTTGGCCCGACGCCGCGAAGGAAGGCATCACGCGCGCGACCTTCGACGCCGCTTTTGCCGGGCTTGCGCCCGACGCAGGCGTTGTGGCCGCGCGCCGCCGGCAACCGGAATATGGCAAACCGTTTGGCGCTTATCTCGCAAGCCTGGTCTCGCCCGGCCGGGTCGCCGTCGGGTTACGCAAATCAGCGCAATGGGCCCCCACTTTGCGGGCTGTCGGTGAAAAATTCGGTGTCGAGCCGGCCATCCTCGTCAGCATCTGGGGAATCGAATCCTCCTACGGCGATGGCGACCAGCATTGGGACGTCTTCCGCTCGCTCGCGACGCTGGCCCAGGCGCGCTTTCACCACCCGTTTTTTCGCGATGAATTGTTGAGTGCGCTGAAGATCCTGCAAGACGGTCACATCCCGCGCCGGGAATTCGTCGGCTCCTGGGCCGGCGCCATGGGCCAAGCGCAGTTCATGCCGTCGAGTTTTCTGCGCTACGCCGTCGATTTTGACGGCGACGGCAAAGCGGACATCTGGCGCAACGTGCCCGACGTGCTCGCCTCGATCGCGAATTACTTGCAGAAGACTGGGTGGCAGAAGGGGCTGCCTTGGGGTTTCGAGGTCATCGTGCCCGCGGGCTTCGATTACCGCCTAAGCCGCGGCACATTCGCCGATTGGGCGCAGCGCGGGTTTACCCTTGCCGACGGCAGCGCCTTGCCGAAAGGCAATACCGCTCAGGCCATTCTTTTCTTTCCCAGCGGCGCATCGGGGCCGGCGTTTCTCGTCACCGACAATTTCATTGTCCTCAAGCGATTCAACAATTCAGACGCCTATGCGCTTGCCGCAGGAGCGCTTTCGGACCGGCTAC
Organism: uncultured Alphaproteobacteria bacterium; assembly: GCA_963831165.1. Lineage (GTDB taxonomy): Bacteria > Pseudomonadota > Alphaproteobacteria > Rhizobiales > Xanthobacteraceae > BOG-931. Next base: position 1,148,012 of record CAWHPC010000017.1, on the reverse strand, counting down.
GCGGTCTGCCTCCGATTCGCGCTCGTTGGCCGACTGACGACTTCCAACCCTCCCGCGATGAGCGGATCGCGCTACAACACCGGCTCACCGAGCTCGGCTACAAGATCACAGAATTTGAGGGCCATTTCGATTTCGACCTGCGGGACGCGGTGCGCGACCAGCAGCGACGTTTCGGCATGATCCCCGATGGCTATCCAAGCCGTGCCTTCCTAGGTCGTGTCGGAGTGCGCACGCCGTAAGGCCATTCGCCGCCGGTCAATCGAGGCCAGATGGCGCGGAACCGGGCCGTCCGTTGTAGCGCTTGGAAACTTGATCGGCCTCAAGCCGCGCCATGTCCAGAATATAGGCAAGCGCATCGAACTTATGGTCCTTCGCGAGTTGCGCCAATTCCCCCGCTAGTGAGCCAATATAAAGTGCGACTTCCGGTTTATTGTTATTTTCGAAGGCCATCCGGTCCCTTGCCTTCCATCATCAGCTGAGAATCCCAATTTAGCCATGCGTCTTCCAGATGTATAGATGGATACAGCAACCTAAAGATGTATTCGGACGGGGGCAAAATATTTTCTACCAGCGTGATTTGGCCCATTTGACCGCATTTACGGCCCTAGTCTCGCCGCCGTTTGCGCCGCTAACGATTTGACAGGCGGAATTGCATTACCCATGTTCCCGGCGGCCAGGAGGCGTCAGGAACGACCGTTAAGTACGCGAAAAGGCCAATAAATCAAAAGGTTATCATGAATCTTGTGGTTGTGGAATCGCCTGCCAAGGCGAAGACGATCAATAAGTATCTCGGCCGCGGCTATGAGGTTTTGGCCTCGTATGGGCACGTGCGCGACCTGCCGGCCAAGAATGGCTCGGTCGATCCCGACGCAGATTTCCGTATGATTTGGGAAGTTGATCCCAAGGCGCAGAAGCGCCTCAACGACATCGCCCGCGCCGCCAAAGACGCCGATCGCCTCATCCTTGCGACCGACCCCGACCGCGAGGGCGAGGCCATCTCTTGGCATGTGCTCGAAGTGCTCAAGCAAAAGAAGGCGCTGAACGGCCAGCCGATCGACCGGGTGGTATTTAATGCCATCACCAAACAAGCGGTGACTGATGCCATAGCGCATCCGCGCCGGATCGACCAAGCCCTTGTCGACGCCTACCTCGCCCGCCGGGCCCTCGACTACCTCGTCGGCTTTACAATTTCCCCGGTCCTGTGGCGAAAGCTGCCTGGCGCCCGTTCAGCCGGACGGGTGCAATCGGTGGCGCTGCGGCTCGTCTGCGATCGCGAACTGGAAATCGAAAAGTTCGTCCGGCGCGAATATTGGTCGCTCATCGCGACGCTGGCGACCCCGCGCAACGAGACCTTCGAGGCTCGTCTCGTCGGTGCCGACGGTAAGAAGCTGCAGCGCCTCGACATCGGCTCCGGCGCTGAAGCCGAAGCCTTCAAACAAGCGCTCGAAACTGCGGCCTTCACCGTCGTGTCGGTGGAAGCAAAGCCGGTCAAACGGCACCCGCAGCCCCCGTTCACCACCTCGACGCTGCAGCAGGAGGCAAGCCGCAAGCTCGGCTTCGCGCCGGCGCACACCATGCGCGTTGCGCAGCGTTTGTATGAGGGGATCGATATCGGCGGCGAAGCCGTTGGCTTGATCACTTATATGCGGACCGATGGCGTGCAGATCGCCGATGAAGCCGTTCGAGCCGTGCGCAGCGTCATCGAAGCGGATTACGGTGCCAAATATGTGCCGCACGCGCCGCGCCGTTATGAAACCAAAGCGAAGAACGCCCAGGAAGCGCACGAGGCCGTCCGCCCAACCGAACTGACCCGCCGGCCGAGCGAGGCCAAAACTTTCCTCGATGCGGATCAGGCCAGACTCTACGAACTGATTTGGCTGCGCACCGTTGCAAGCCAGATGGAATCCGCCGAACTCGAACGCACGACCGTCGACATCACCGCCAAAGTCGCGAGCCGGCTCCTCGAACTGCGTGCGACCGGAACGGTGGTCAAGTTCGACGGCTTCCTCGCGCTCTATCAGGAGGGGCAGGACGAAGATCCGGAGGACGAGGAGGCGCGCCGGCTGCCGCCGATGAGCGCCGGCGAAGCGCTGACCAAGCGCTCGATCACCGCGAGCCAGCATTTCACCGAGCCGCCACCCCGCTATTCCGAAGCATCGCTGGTCAAGCGGCTGGAAGAACTTGGTATCGGCCGGCCGTCGACTTACGCCTCGATCCTTCAAGTGCTCAAGGACCGCAAATACGTCCGCCTCGACAAGAAGCGGCTGCATCCCGAGGACCGAGGACGCATTGTCGTATCCTTTCTCGAAAGCTTTTTTGCCAAATACGTCGAGTACGACTTCACCGCCGACCTCGAAGAACAGCTGGACCTCATTTCCAATAATGAGGTGGCGTGGCGCGACGTACTGCGCGATTTCTGGCGTGACTTCATTGGCGCCGTCGACCAGATCAAAGACCTGAAAATCTCGCAGGTGATCGATGCGCTCGATGAAATGCTGGCGCCGCACCTGTTCCCGCCGCGCGCTGACGGTGGCGATCCGCGGCACTGCCCGGGCTGTACCGGCGGCCGGCTGACGCTGAAACTTTCCAAGTTCGGCCCGTTCATCGGCTGCTCGAATTATCCTGAATGCCGGTACACCCGGCCGCTTTCCGTACCGGCGGACGGCTCGGCCGACTTCGGCACCAAGAAACTTGGCGAAGATTCCAAGACCGGTCTTGAAGTGACGCTGCGCAGCGGACGCTTCGGACCTTACGTGCAGCTCGGCGAGGCGGTCGATGGTGAAAAGCCGAAGCGCGCCGGTCTGCCGAAGGGAACGGTTCCCGAGGACGTCGACCTCGAGCGCGCCTTGGCGCTGCTCTCGCTACCGCGCGAAGTCGGCCGCCATCCCGAAGACGGCGAGCCGATCCGCGCGGCGATCGGCCGGTTCGGACCTTACGTTCACCACGGCAAGACTTACGCCAACCTCGAGCCCGGCGACGACGTGTTCCACATCGGCCTCAATCGGGCCGTGACGCTGATTGCGGAAAAGATCGCTAAAGGCCCGCGCCGCCGGTTCGGCGCCGATCCCGGCCGTCCGCTCGGCGATCACCCTACCAGGGGTGGGCAGATCGTCGCCAAGAACGGTCGCTACGGCCCCTACGTCAGCCACGACGGCGTCAATGCCACGCTGCCGGCGGATAAGACGCCGGAGAACGTCACGCTTGAGGAAGCCGCAGCTCTCATCGATGCCCGAGCCGAGCGCAACGGTCCCGCCCCGCACGCGCGGCCGCGCAAGGCCAAACGTCCTTCACCCCGCACGGCGCGGCACATCAAAGCTTCCTCCAAACGACCAACCGGGCGAGCCGCAAAGCGGCCCGCAACCAGCAAACCGCCACGGAAATCTACTCAAGCTGCCGAGTAAGCCGAGGCGACGGGCCCGGCCTGTGCTACGGCCAATGAACGGCCCAAGAACTGCCCATGAAACGCACTGCCCTCCCCTCGCGCGAGGAGCTTCTAACTTTCATCCGCGAGCATGCCGGCAAGGTTGGCACGCGCGAGATTGCCCGCGCGTTCGGCGCCAAGAACGCCGACCGCGCGGCGCTCAACGAAATGCTGCGCCAACTCGCCGACGATGGACACATCGAGAAGCGGCGGAAGCGGCTGCATCACGCCGGTACGCTACCATCGGTAGTGCTTGCCGACATCACCGGCCGCGACAGCGACGGCGAATTGTTGGCACGGCCGACTGAATGGGATGAAGACGCCCATGGCTCGCCGCCAGTCATTCACGTCGCTGTCCCCCGCCGCGCCCGGCCGGGGGAAGTTGCCGGAGTCGGCGACCGGGCACTGCTGCGCGTCGAGCAAACCGACAAAGAGGAAACGACCGGCCGTGTCATAAAACTCATCGACCGAGCCAAGCATCGCGTGCTCGGTATCTTTCGCGGCCTGCCGAATGGCGGCGGCCGGCTGGTGCCGATCGACAAAAAGCAGCTTGGCCGCGAGATTACCATTCCCAGCGCCGATAGCGGCGGTGCGGTGGATGGCGATCTCGTCGCCGTGGAAGTTGCGCGTCATGGCAAGTTCGGATTGCCGGCCGGCTCCGTCGTTGAGCGGCTCGGTTCGCTCAAGAGCGAGCGGGCGGTCAGCCTGATCGCAATCCATGCCCACGGCATCCCCCATGTCTTTACCAGCGCGGTCATCGCCGAAGCGGACGCCGCGCGGCCGGCGACGCTCGAGGGGCGCGAGGATTGGCGGAAGCTTCCCTTCGTGACTGTCGATCCGGTCGACGCCAAGGACCACGACGATGCCGTCCATGCGGTGCCCGATCCGGACCCGCGCAACAGCGGCGGCCATATCGTCAGCGTCGCGATTGCCGACGTCGCGCACTACGTGCGGCCGGGTTCGGCGCTCGATCGCACCGCCGTCGAGCGCGGCAATTCGGTCTACTTTCCCGACCGCGTCGTGCCGATGCTGCCTGAGCGCATCTCCAACGATCTGTGCTCGCTGCGGCCCGATGAAGATCGCGCGGCGCTTGCCGTGCGGATGGTCATTGGCGCCGACGGCCGCAAGCGTTCCCACACCTTCCACCGCGTCCTGATCCGCTCGGCGGCGCGGCTGCACTACGAGCAGGCGCAGCTCGCGGTGTCCGGCCGGACGGACGAAGTCACCGAGCCGATCGCGCAGGATATCATCGAGCCGCTGTATGCCGCCTATCGGGCGGTGCGCCATGCCCGCGACGAGCGCGGTCCGCTCGACCTGGAACTTCCCGAGCGCAAGATCCTGCTCAAATCCGACGGCACCGTGGATCGCGTGATCATGCCGCAGCGGCTGGAATCGCACCGGCTCATTGAGGAATTCATGATCCTCGCTAACGTCGCCGCAGCCGAAACCTGCGAGCGCGCACGCGTACCGCTGATCTATCGCGTGCATGACGAGCCGACGCCGGAAAAGCTCAACGCGCTTCGGGAATTTTTGATGACGCTCGATATTTCGCTGCCTAAAGGCGGCGCGCTGCGGCCAGACGCGTTCAATCGCATCCTGCAACGGGTCAAAGGCCGCGATGTGGAGCGCCTCGTCAACGAGGTGGTGTTGCGCAGCCAGGCTCAAGCCGAATATTCGGCCGAGAACTACGGCCATTTCGGCCTTAATCTTCGCCGCTACGCACACTTTACCTCGCCGATCCGCCGCTATGCCGACCTCATCGTGCATCGCGCGCTGATCCGCGCGCTAAAACTCGGCGCCGACGGCCTTTCAGACGATACCGACGGACGCGTGCTGTCCGAAGTCGCCGCGAACATCTCGGCGACCGAACGCCGCGCCATGAAAGCCGAGCGCGAGACCGCCGACCGGCTGATCGCGCATTTTCTGGTCGACCGCGTCGGCGCAACGTTCGACGGACATATTTCCGGGGTGACGCGCGCCGGCTTGTTCGTCGAACTCGACGAGACCGGCGCCGACGGTTTGGTCCCGGCGCGCCACATCGGCGAAGAATATTTTCGTTATGACGAAGCCGGCCGCGCTTTCGTCGGCGGTTCGGCGAAATATCGGCTCGGCGACCCGGTGACTGTCGAATTGGTCGAGGCGGCCCCGGTCGCCGGCGCCCTGCGTTTCAAACTTGCGCGCACGGCTCGCGCCGCCGCCGAACGGGCTGGACACAGGCCGCAGCAGCAGCGAAAAGTTGGGCGGCAAAAAGAGCGACGCGGGTATCGCGGCAAACATTCATGAGTGACTATTTGCATGAGTGACGATAGCGCAAACGCGACGGCGCCAGACAAGGTCGGCGACCGAACAGACCGGCTAACCCGCGCGGCGCGCGATCGCTCGTTTGCCAATCAGCGGCCGCGGGATTCGGCAACGCTCATTCTCATCGACCGTTCGGAAAGCATCCCTAAAGTGCTGCTCGGACGCCGGCATGAGCGTCACAAATTCCTCCCCGGCAAATTCGTCTTCCCGGGCGGGCGCGTGGAGAAGACTGACCGGCTGATGACGATTGCGGCGCCGTTGCACGCGCGCGACACCGAGCGGCTGATGCAGCAGGTGCAGCGGCCGAGCGCGACCAAAGCCGCGGGCTTCGCGCTCGCCGCAATCCGCGAGACCTATGAAGAAACTGGGATGATGCTCGGCGCGCGGGCGGCCGGCGGCATCAACGCGCCAGCCGGCGTCTGGCAGGCTTTTGCAGAAGCCCGCGTCGTCCCGGATTTGAGCGCGGTGCATTTTATCGGCCGGGCCATCACTCCGCCCGGCCGGCCGCGACGCTTCGACAGCCGGTTTTTCGCCGCGGATATTTCGGCGGTCGCCCACCGGGCTGACGGTTTTTTCGGACCTGACGCAGAACTCGTTGAACTCGTCTGGCTACCAATCACCGAGGTGCGTCGCCTCGACATCCCCACGATCACGGCGGTGACGCTGGAAGAACTTCAGGAGCGGATCGCGACCGGCATGAGCCACGACCATCCGGTGCCGTTTTACCGCATGCGGAACAATCGCTTTACCCGCCAAGACCTTTAGCCAAAACGTTTGGCCTAGACCTTTAACTTTATGGTAGTGGTACAGTGTACCACTACCAACTTTATCGCTTCCTTGACAATCGAGAACCTGCGACTAGGTTGACGGCCAACAAGCGAACGGATTTCGGGATCCTGCCATGGCCAAGAACACAACGATCAAAGTAAAGCTCGTGTCGAGCGCCGACACCGGCTTCTATTACGTGACGCGCAAAAACTCGCGGACGATGACCGACAAGCTCGTGAAGAAGAAATACGACCCGGTCGCCAAAAAGCACGTCGAGTTTCGCGAAAGCAAGATCAAGTAGTTGCTAAAGAGCGGATGCTGACGTTTTGCCCGGCCCTGCGCCGGGCATTTGCGTTTTGGTGGCATGACGGACGAGCCATGGTAGTGCCGGTATAAGGTGGCCGGCCGGGTGCGGTTCATGAGGAGGCCACTCGCACCGCCCCCGTGCCGGCCGAACCCCACGGACCCAGGAGATGCGGCGGACCTGAGCACTCCGCAGGGCTATTCCGAATACGGCTATTCCGAATGCACCCAGCCTTCCTTGAGGCCGCTATTCGGCTCGCCAGGAAGGCGTCTGCCGTTCATCGCTGATTTCCAGAAACAAAATATCGCAACCATTGAAGAAATCAATCATCAAAATGATCATAACTGTTGGGAACCGGCCATAAACCACAGAAATATTTGACGGATTTGGCGCAGGTGAACGGTAGAATTTTCGGTCCGCGAACGTTCACGCGGCGTCCGGAACTACCCGGTTGCGTCCGTCGCGCTTGGCCCGATACAGCGCCTGATCGGCGCGCTTGAGCAGACTTGCCGGCGTATCGTCGCGTCCGCGAAGCGTGGCAATGCCGATCGAGAGCGTCACCGGAATCGTGCGCGTTCCTTCGCTAATCGCAAACGGCTCCGTGGCGATGCGCCGGCGCAGCCGCTCGGCCACGGTCGTGGCCACCGCCATGTCGGTTTCCGGCATGACGATGATGAACTCTTCACCGCCGCAGCGGCACGCCAAGTCGATGCCGCGGATCGAACGCTTGATGCGCAGAGCGAAGTCGCGCAGCACGTCATCGCCGGCGTCGTGGCCATACGTATCGTTGATCGATTTGAAATGGTCGATGTCGAGCGCCAGCACCGCCAGCGGCTTGCCGCGGGCGCCGGCCTGTTCGACCAATGTGCCCAGATGATTTTCCATGTAACGGCGGTTGAACAGGCCGGTGAGCGCGTCGGTGATCGCCATCTCGATCGAGATCTGGACATTGTCGCGCAGCCGCTCGGCGTAGCGGCGCTTGCGCACCTGGCTGCGCGCCCGCGCCAACAGCTCGTTCTTGTCGACCGGGCGCATCAGATAATCGTTCACGCCGATTTCGAGACCGCGCAGCATGCGCGCGCTGTTGTCGGGCTCGGTGATGGCGAGAATGGGAACGTTGCGGGTGCGGTCGAGCGAGCGAAGCTGGCTGCATAACCGCAGCGCATCGAAGCTCTCCAGTCCCAGCGAGACGATCAGCAGATCGTAGTCGCCGTCCGCGGCGCGGAACAGCGCCTCGTTCGGATCGGCCTCGATTTCGACGCTCTGCTCTTTTGCCAGCATGGCGGCGACGCGCTCATATGATGCCGGCCGATCGTCAACGATAAGCACGCGCCCGCCGCACCCGGTATCGGCGACTGCCTCGCGTTCCGGTGACTCGATGCCGATATCGCGCGAGGTCAGCGCGCGCATGCGCAGCTCGTCGGTGACCATCTTGAGCCGCGTCAGCGAACGAACGCGGGCGATCAACGCCGGTTCGGGTATCGGCTTCGTCAGAAAGTCGTCGGCGCCGGCTTCGAGGCCGCGGACGCGGTCGGAGGGCTGATCGAGCGCGGTCACCATCACCACCGGAATGTGATGCGTGATGGTGTTGGTCTTAAGCCGCCGGCATACCTCGAAGCCGTCCATGTCGGGCATCATCACGTCGAGCAGAACGAGATCGCATTCGGCGCGTTCGCAGATTGTCAGCGCCTCGGCGCCGCTCATCGCCGTGACCACGTCGAAATATTCGGCCGACAGCCGCGCTTCGAGCAGCTTCACGTTGGCCGGGACGTCGTCGACGACGAGAACGCGCGCGGTCATTGGCTCCTCTTAAGGATTTCCCAGGAAATGGCGAATGGTTTCGATGAACTTGCCGACCGAGATCGGCTTGGACAGATAGGCCTCGCAACCGCCTTCGCGAATGCGTTCCTCGTCGCCCTTCATGGCGAAGGCAGTAACGGCAACCACCGGAATGGCCCGCAGATCCTGATCGTCTTTCAGCCATTTCGTGACTTCGAGTCCGGACACTTCGGGAAGCTGGATGTCCATCAGAATCAGATCCGGCCGATGTTTACGGGCGAGGTCGAGCGCCTCGATACCGTTGCGGGTGCCGACAGTCTGGTAGCCGTGGGCTTCCAATAGATCGTGGAAGAGCTTCATATTGAGCTCGTTGTCCTCCACGATGAGGACGGTCTTGGCCATCCAAAGCCCTCGTGTGTCCTGACGCCCGGCATCCCCGGCTACGCCCGTCTCGATCGCCCCATCGACGCGCCCGCCGAACGCCGTCCAAGCTAGTTCCGATGTGTTACGGAAAGGCAAATGGAACCGCATGAAGATGCCATTGCGACTGACCCGAGAACAGGCGGAAATGCTGGCGATTCAGGCGCTTGGCTTCATCGCCGAAGAACCCGAGCAACTCGGCCGCTTTCTCGACATGACCGGCATTCCGGTCGAGCACATCCGCGCCGCTGCCCGCGAGCGAAGCTTTCTTGCCGGCGTGCTTGAGCATATGCTTGGTGACGAGAATCTCCTGATCTTGTTTGCCGACAGTGCCGGAATTGACCCGGCCGAAATCGCGGGTGCCCGCAGCGCGCTCGGCAAACCCTAGGCGACGGAAGCGTATCGTGAACGCCTCGTTCTGCCGCGACTGCCTTGCCGACGCCGCACCACGGGCCGCGCGCTGCCGCAGTTGCGGATCGCCGCGATTATTATGCCATAAAGAGCTCGACACGCTTGCCATTGCGCACGTTGATTGTGACGCTTTCTACGCCACGATTGAAAAGCGCGACGATCCGTCGCTCGCAGCGGAACCGGTCATCGTCGGCGGTGGTAAACGCGGAGTGGTCGCGGCAGCGTGTTACGTGGCCCGCACCTTCGGCGTGAGATCGGCGATGCCGATGTTCGAGGCGCTGCGGCTCTGCCCCCACGCCCGCGTCATCCGCCCGAATATGGAAAAGTACTCACTCGCCGGCCGAGAGGTCCGCCAGCTGATGTTTGGGTTAACGCCGCTGGTCGAGCCGTTGTCGATCGACGAGGCGTTCCTCGATCTGTCCGGCACCGAGCGGCTGCACGGGCTGCCGCCAGCCAAGGTGCTTGCCCGCTTTGCGATCGAGGTCGAGAAGAAACTCGCGATCACAGTCTCGATCGGCCTTTCCTGCAACAAGTTCCTCGCCAAGATCGCCTCCGATCTCGACAAGCCGCGCGGATTTGCCGTGCTGGGCTCAGGCGAGGCGCAAAAATTCCTGGCGCCGAAACCCGTTAGCTTTATTTTCGGAGTCGGCAAAGTAAGCGCCGCGAGGCTTGCCCGGGACGGCTTTCACTGCATCGCCGATTTGCAGCGCACGAGCGAAGTCGAGATGGCGCGGCGTTACGGCGACGAAGGCCGCCGGTTGGCGCGGCTCGCACGCGGCATCGACGAACGCAAAGTCAGCGCCGACCGCGAAACCAAGAGCGTCTCATCGGAGACCACGTTCGACCGCGATATCTCCGATTACCGCGCACTGGAGCGCATCCTCTGGGCGCAGACCGAGGAAGTATCCGCACGTTTGAAGGAAAAGGCGTTGGCCGGCGCCACTGTGACGCTGAAGCTCAAAACCGCGGACTTCAGGATTCGCACCCGGGCGCATTCGTTTGATGCCTCGACGCAGCTTGCGGCCAAAATCTTCGCCGCCGCACGGCCACTGCTCAAACGCGAAAGCGACGCGACGAAATACCGTCTGCTGGGCGTCGGCGTGAGCGCGCTCACCAGCGCCGACGAGGCAGACCCTGCAGATTTCGTCGACGGCCGCGCCGCGGAGGCTGAGCACGCTGTCGATCGCGTGCGCGCCCGCTTTGGCGAGGACGCGGTGGTCAGGGGGCTCGCGTTCGAGCCTCCGGAGAAACGGTGAACGGCATCGCGTAACGTCATGGCGCTCGCGCGCGCTCCCGATCCTAAGCAGCGGGCCGCCAGTTGCCGTGAAAGCCGAACGGCACGCGATGAGACAATTCCGCCACCGCGATCGGCCCCCGTTCCAGCTCCGCCGCATCGAAAACCGCGAGATCGCTCCGCTTATCCGCTCCACGATAGACCGTAGCCAGCAGATAACCGTCGCCCTCTGGCGAACCCGGCTCTCTCGGGACAAAGATCGGCTCCGACACGAAATCGCCTTTGGGCAACTGGTACGCCGTCCGCTTATCGGCCTTGAAATCGATATGTGTCAGCATGTCGAAAGCATCGAGCGCCTTGCGGTCGCTGCTCGCCGCGAAATAGCCGTGGCGATAGTCGAGACCCGCAAAGCGCTCATCGAACCGCGGAAACTCCCCGGCGAGATCGTCGATCTGCTCACGCTTAAAGCCGTTGGTGTTCGAGGATGGATCGAAGGTCCAGCGCGTCAGATGCGCGATCGCCTTGGCGGGATCGCCCGGGCGGCCGTTCGGGTCGGGAAACAGTGGCGCCGCGTCATATTGCATCACGTCGCCGACGATCTTGTCGCCATCCTCATAGGCATTCATCGGATGGAACACGTAACAGGGATCGCATTCGAACCAGCGCACCGATGAGACGTCGGCGCCGCGCTTCATCACGCCGACATAGGAGCGCTTGTCGGCTTCCCAGGCGTAGGCTGGTTTGCCCGACATGGCGCGCTGCATGCTGCCGGTAAGCGGCAGGACCGGGAACAACACGTAGTTTCGCGTCACCATGAAATCGTGCACCATGCTGGCGTAAGGCGCCTCGAACGTGTCGAAGCGCGTGAGCTTGCCGGTCCTGTCGATCACGCCGTAGGCGAGCGTAGGCGAGAAAAACCCGCCGGCTGAGTAGGCGAAGAACACCATTTCGCCGGTCTCGGGATCAGTCTTCGGATGCGCGGTAAAGCGAGCACCGGTGAAGGCGCCGCCAAAATCCCAATAGCCTTGCGCGGCCAAAGTCTCGGGATCGAGCGCGAACGGCCGGTGCGCTTCTTCCAGCGCAAACAACTTGCCGCCATGCCAGACGATATTGGTGTTGGCGACGCCGCCATCCTTGCCCTGGGCCGAAGGATCGGTGGTTGCCGGATTGCCCCAGGCGCCGAACAGCGACTTGTGCGCGGCATGTTCCAGCTCCCACTTCGGAGTGCGAACCCAGCGATTGCGATAGGACACCCGGCCGTCTGCGATATGAAAAGCGTGGATCATGCCGTCGCCGATGAACCAGTGATGATTCGGATCGCGCGGCGCAAATTGCGGATTTGGCCCATTGCGATAGAGGGTGCCGGCAAGCGCCTTCGGCAACTCGCCGCGCACCGGAAGATCCGGCGCGTCGGCTTCGAAAGACACGGGCGCATAGTTTCCGGAAAAAAACGGCTCGGCGGGAAACGGCTCGCTCATGACGCTCTCCTTTTGGCTCCGTGAGTGGAAGCACCGGCGCCGCGCGCCAACATGCGCATAGCGGTCCGGTGAAGGGTGGCAAAATCTGGCTTGGGATCGAGCCTGCCCGTCAGCTGCAGCATGACGAGGCCATGCACCATGGCCCAGAAAATCTTGCCCAAGGTTTCAGGATCGCCGGCAAGATACCCTTCGGCAACGAGTGCTTTAGTGTAACCGGCCATCGTCAGTCGCGCGCGCCGCCCGGCGCGGACCAGATCCGGAAAGCGCTCGGCGTCAGGCTGGTTCACATCGAACATCAGCTTGTAGGCGTTTGGCTGGCGGAACGCGAAATCGACATAAGCGCGTCCCACGGCGTTTGCTCGCGCTGGCGCGCTTCCCTTAATCGCCGCCGCCCGGTCGATCGTCGCAGCGAAACGGTCGAAAGCGGCGGCACGCACCGCAGCAAGGATTTCATCCTTGTCCTGAAAATAGCGGTACGGCGTCATCGCGCTAACGTCGAGTTCGCGCGCCAGTTCCCGCATTGTCACAGCCTGCGCGCCGCGCTCGGCAAAAAGCCTTTCGGCAACGGCACAAAGCCGCTCGCGAAAGGCTTTGATCTCACTGACCGAGAGGTTGCGAGGCATAATGTACATTGTAAATTTACATCGTAAGTATGTCAAGCGCGCCGTTCCACCCGGCCGGCTCAATCCGATGCCGGACCGGCTACGACCGCGACCTACGGGCAGGGTTTTAAGTCTTTGATTTCCAGCGAGGAGAGCTTGCCGGTGACGACAAAGTCGTTGTAGTCGAGCGTCAAGGCGCGCGATATGCCGTTTTCATAGAGCTCGAAGCCGATTGCGTAAACCGGCGTTTGATCGGTGTTTTTTTTAGCCGCGCTCTTGTCGAAATAACTGATCGTAACCGGCCAGCGCGGGATCGGCGCAAGCTTGGGAGCATCGTCGGCGGCATCGGCGTGCTTGCGGTCGTCGGCCGAAAGCTTGCCGCCAATCACCGTGAGCGTGTCGTAGACCTTCTGGCCGGTATCCGATCCGTCAAAAACCGGAAACTCGAGAATGGTCTTGCCGGCGTGTGCTGCCGCGATTACCCGCACCATATGTTCGGTCGGAAATACCGCGCCGGCGTCGATATCGAGCATCTTGTGCTCGGGCTTAGCCAGGTCGATGGCTGTTGCGTTGGCGCCGTGCTCGGCCCGGCCGTCGACCGCATCGACCAGGCCGTCGTTGAGAAAATTCTCCGACGCAAATTTGAAGCTCTTGGCGTCGCCGCCTTCCCAGGTCGTGGAACGAAGGTCGCTGGTGGAGACCTTGCCCTCGCCGGAGTCGAGCTCCGATACCTGGCGAAATTTCAGGGAGTAACCCTCGCAGGAATTGCCGTCGAAATCATAAACAATGCGACCACGCACGCCGACGACTTGAGAATTGCCGCGGGTCTTGCCGAGCGCGAGATCGTAGATCGCCCGGTGTGGCACTAGCTTGACCGGGCCGTCTTCTGCGTTGCTGCCGGATACCGGCGCGACAAATATTAACGTGCACGCAACGATGATACTGCGAGATGCGAAGGCGTGAGCCACAGCAATGAATCTCCCGTGTTGCTCAATTCCTGGTCCCCCGCCCCTACCGGTCCCGCAATTAGACATATTGTCTTTGTCTTACGGTGGCAGCAAAGATAAGGGGCTTGGCTACCCTCCGCAACTACGGACCAGCGCCAGCGACGGCTCCCTTGCATGCCGGGCTCCGATAAGCGAATAAACCCTGCCCTTAACGCGATTTGGAGGACGGCAAAATGGCCGGTGCGGTTGAGAAAAAATTGAACGAACTCGGCATCGTCCTGACGGAGCCGGCTGCACCCGTGGCCAATTATGTCCCGTTCGTGCGTACCGGCAACCTGCTGTCGGTCTCCGGCCAGATCTGCCATGAAGGCGGCAAGCTCGTCGCCAAAGGGAAACTTGGCGCCGACGTGTCGATCGAGGACGGCCAGAAAGCGGCGCGGGCCTGCGCGGTCAACGTGCTCGCTCATGTCAAAGTCGCGCTCGGCGATCTCGACAAAGTGGTGCGGGTGGTGCGGCTCGGCGGCTTTGTGAATTCCACGCCCGACTTCGTTGAAGGCCCGAAAGTCATGAACGGCGCGTCCGACTTGATGGTCGCGGTGTTTGGCGACAAGGGCAGGCATTCGCGCTCGACCATCGGCGTTGCGGCTTTGCCGCAGAACGCGGCGATGGAAGTCGAGGCTCTGTTCGAAGTGTCTTGACGTTGGCAAAGACGATCGACTGGCTGACCGCGCGACCGATCGCCCATCGCGGACTGCATGACGCCGCAAATGGCCTCATTGAGAATACCGCCAGCGCAGTCCGAGCCGCGATTGCGAACAATTATGGCATCGAGGTCGACCTGCAGATCAGCGCCGACGGCGAGGCGATGGTGCACCATGATGCGGTACTCGGCCGCGTGACTGACGGCGAAGGACGGCTCGACGCGCTGACCGCCGCCGAACTCAAGCGCGTTTCATTCTGCGGCAATGACGAGCACATGATGACGCTCGGCGACCTCTGCGACCTGGTCGGTGGCCGCGTCGCCGTGCTGCTTGAGTTGAAGAGCCGGTTCGATGGCGACCCCGGCCTTCCAGCCCGCGTCGCGGCGATCCTTGCCGGATATCGCGGACCGATCGCGCCGATGTCGTTCGATCCCATGCAGCTCAACGTGCTGCGGCAAAAAGTCCCTCGCCTGCCGCGCGGCATTGTTGCGGCAAAATATCGGCCGCATCCCTATTGGGATCAGATGCCGCCGTGGTTGCGCTATGGCATGGGGTCCCTGCTGCCGGCCTTGACCGCGCGGCCGCAGTTCGTGGCCTATGCTGTCGATAATCTGCCCGCATTTGCGGCCACCTTCGCGCGGCACATTTTGTGCCTGCCGGTGGTGACCTGGGTGGTGCGCTCGGAGAGCGAACGACAGCGCGTCGCGGGCTTTGCCGACCAGATCATTTTCGAAGGCTTTCGGCCATGAGCAATGAGAAACCGACCCAGCAACAACGCCCGCGAGAAAATGCGGGCGAGTTGCAGGTGATCGCTGTAAACGCCATCGCTGAGGCTGAGCCCGCTGCCTGGGACGCCTGCGCCAATCCGCCGCTTAATCCAATTTGTGAAAAAATCGGCCAAGCAACTCCGTCATTGGATCAGGAAATCCAATCTAACCCGTTCCTGTCACATGATTTTCTGTCCGCACTCGAGGCGTCTAAATCGGTCGGCGGCAATTCCGGCTGGCGGGTGCAGCACGTACTGGTCAAGACCGCTGCTGGCGAACTCATGGCTGCCGCACCGTGTTACCTCAAGAGCCACTCACGCGGTGAATATGTGTTCGACCACGGCTGGGCCGAGGCCTACGCGCACGCTGGCGGCAACTACTACCCGAAATTGCAGGTCACGGTTCCCTTTACACCGGCGACTGGACGCCGGTTATTGGTGCGGCCGGGGCCACAGGCCGACGAGATCCGCCGCGTTCTTGCCAGCGGTCTGGTCAAGTTATGTGAGATTGATGACGCCTCCGGCGTCCATGTCACCTTTGCCACCGAGCCCGAATTCCGTTTCCTCGGAGAACTTGGATTCCTGCAGCGTACTGACCAACAGTTCCATTGGGACAATCCGGGCTATCAGAGCTTTGACGATTTTCTCGGCGTGCTCTCGTCGCGCAAACGCAAGACCATCCGTCGCGAGCGTCAGAATGCGCTGGCAAACGGCATCAGCGTGCACTGGCTGACCGGCAGCGATCTCACCGAAGATGTGTGGGACAATTTCTTCACGTTCTACATGGAGACCGGCTCGCGCAAATGGGGCCGGCCCTATTTGACCCGGCCGTTCTTTTCTCTTGCCGGCGAGAAGATGGGGGACCGCATCCTGTTGATAATGGCCAAGCGCAACGGGCGCTGGATTGCCGGCGCCATCAATTTTATCGGCTCCCACACTTTGTTCGGCCGCCATTGGGGGGCGATTGAGGACCATCCCTTTCTGCATTTCGAGGTCTGCTACTATCAGGCGCTCGAATATGCGATCGCGCACAAACTCGCCCGCGTCGAGGCCGGTGCGCAGGGTGAACATAAGATTGCGCGCGGCTACATGCCCGCCACCACCTACTCGGCGCATTTCATCGCGGATCCGGCGCTGCGCCGCGCTATTGCCGATTACCTCAAGCGCGAGCGCGCCTACGTCGCCGCCGCCGGCGCCGAGCTTGCGGCGACCGGGCCCTATCGCCAGAATCTTGCGATCGAGGCGGATTGACGAGCAGCGCAAGTTTTGCTGCCCATGATCCTGCCGAAAACCGGGTATCGGTTTGCGCAATCGAGGGGGAGCGGAGGGGCACGATGGAAAGCTACGATCAAAACAACATTTTCGCCAAAATCCTCCGCGGCGAATTGCCGGCGAACAAGGTCTACGAGGATGCCAAGGCTGTCGCTTTTCTCGACATCATGCCGCGGGCGCCGGGTCATACGCTGGTGATTCCGAAGGCGCCCGCGCGCAACATCCTCGACGTCGAACCGGAGGACCTCGCGCATCTCATAAAGACCACCCAGGTGATCGCACGGGCGGCAGTAACCGCTTTCTCCGCCGACGGCATCACCATCCAGCAGTTCAATGAGCCTGCCGGCGGACAGGTGGTCTTTCACCTGCACGTCCACGTCATTCCGCGCAAAATCGGCATAGCACTGAAGCCGCCAGCGAGCTTCAAAGAAGAGGCGACCGTGCTTGCCGGTCACGCGCAAAAGCTTGCCGCCGCGCTCAGGGGCGCGTGACATTCCGCAATTGGAAGAGACAGCTAGCTCGCGCGCCCGCGCGCAACGCGTTCGATTTCGGCTCTGACCAGCCGTTCCACCATGCTAGGTAGATTATCGTCGAGCCAGGTCTTGAGCATCGGGCGCAGCATTTCGCGCACCAGATCCTCGAGCGTCCGCGCGTTCTGAACCAGCACGGTGTGCGCAAGCGTATTGAAGGCGGAATCGACCGCAGCGCTTGTCGCACTCGACAGCAGCTGACCGCGGTCGCCATCGCCGCGCTCTTCCTGCGCAGCGGCCGGTTTTTGCTCCGATTCATCGAAGCTGACGTCGGAGAAACCTTCGATCTTGCGAAATTGCGGCGCCGGATTTGGCTCGGGAGCGGGTTCTGGCTCACTATTGAAACTCGGCGCCGCCATCGATTCGGTGAGATCAAGAATGTCGGCGTTCTCATCCTGCGCCCCGTCCGGAACAGCCGCATCTAGCTCGGGAGCCTCGACTTCGGGTTCGATCGGTTCGGGCGCGGGCGGAGGGGGCGGCGGCGCCGCAGCCCGGGGGGCCGCCCTCGCCGGCTCGGGGGCTCGTTGCGACGTTTTGCTTGCATCATCATCCGCAATAATACGACGAATGGAGGCGAGAATTTCCTCCATTGATGGTTCTTGCACTTTCGCTGGCTGCGTCATGCGCGCATCCTCGCCTTCTTCCTTGCATGTCCCCCGCAACGCCTACAGCCAGCCAAAGAGCGCCAGCGAGCGTGCCGACCGCGAATCACGAAGTGCAACTATGCAACGCCGACCGTAACTATGTCATAGCGAAAATCGAAGGCAAATCCGGTCTGTCAACAGACTATCGCCCGGCAGGCCGCGGTTTCGTCTTACCTGCCATCGGGACTGCGCACGCCGATCCAAGCGTCGCGGACTTGCTGGTAATGCACCATCGGATCGTAGATCACGACGTTAAGGCCAAGCTTCTGCATCGACAGGGCGCCGACGGCCGCAAGCAAGCTGTATGAGGCAACCACGCGATCATGTTGCGCGGTTACGAATGCGACACGCGCATTGACGAGCTCCTGCTGCGCATTGAGCACGTCGAGGGTGGTGCGCTGGCCGACGCGCGCTTCCTCGCGGACGCCGTTGAGCGCGATCTCGGCGGCGTTGACCTGTGCGGTCGTCGATTCGATTTGCGCCTTTGCGGCGTCGAGCTGCCCCCAACTCTGGACCACCGTGGCCCGCGCCTGATCGCGATTGGTGTCAAGAGTAAGCCGCTGTTGCCCCAACGTCTCCTTGGATTGGCGGATGGTGGAGTACTCGGCGCCCCCCTGGTAGATCGGGATCGTCAGCTGCCCCAATACTGAAGCCTGCGTTTCCTTGATGGTTTCGAACGCCGGCTGCACGCCGTATGACGCGCTCGCCGCAACTGCCAGATTCGGATAGAGCGCCCCTTCGCTGATCTTTACGGCAAGCTCAGCGATGTCGACGCCATACATCGCGGCAAGGACCGACGGATTTAGAGCCTGGCCCTGGGCGATCGCTTTGGGAAGCGCATTGGGCGACAGCCGGTCAACCGAAGTAGCCGGCGCGAGTTTGCCCGGATCGACACCGATCACGCGGCGATAGTTGGCCTGCGAGGTCACGTAATTCGATTGGGCGCCCAACAGCGCCGACCGCCCGGCTGCCAGCCGCGATTCGGATTGGGCAACGTCGGTACGGGTCACCTCGCCGACGTTAAAGCGGTCGCGTGTCTGCTTGAGCTGCTCGGTGAGGACCTGAACGTTGCTCTGGTTGAGCTCGAGGATCGCCCCGTCGCGCAACAAATTCATGTAAGCGGTCGCTGCATCCAGCAGCACCTGCTGCTCGGTTACACGCAGCGTCTCGCGCGCACCATCAACCTGGCTTTCCGCCTGCCGCGTCTTGTTGGCGGTCTGAAAGCCATTAAAGAGCGTCTGGCTTGCCGTGGCCCCGAAGGTCCGCGAGTAGAACGTTTCGCCGAAGTGGATCGTCGTAGGCCCGTTTCCGAGCGTGAACAACTGCGTGGCGTTGGTGTAATTATATCCGCCATTCCCGGTGAGACTCAGCTTCGGGCGGTACCCCGACAAAGCCTGCGGCACGTTCTCATCGATGACGCGTAACGCGGCGCGTTGGGCGTTGAGCGACGGGTTGTTCTGGTAGGCCTGCACCAGCGCCCATTCGAGTGTATCGGCGCTTACCGCCGAGCAGCCCATGACGGCGCCGCCCAGAAGGCTAGCAACGGCCCAGATGTACGCCCGCACCCACATGTGACGCGCGCCGCCCTCGCCCTTCCCGCATCGCCCCAAACGATGCAAACCCGCGGCCAACCAAGCCGGCGGACGCCAAAACAAACCCCAACATTATGCGGGCTGCGAATGCCGTGAAACCCCCACAACTGAATTTATATGCAAATTTCTGGCAGTTGGCACATATGCGCCACAGGTTATGACTTCAGCAGACGCGTTCCTGCCGCGCATGGGTCTTCGTGGAATCACCTAGAAAACGAACGCCGGCGGCGCGACGAAGCCGGGAAGCAGCTGGGCCGCAGCATCGAAAACGGGACGGCCGACGAGGTGCCCCTCGATCATATGACTAATTGTACCCTTGGTAGCTGGCGGGCGGCCACAAACGCCGACTACGCGACCAGCGCCGGGCTTTAACTGGCGTCCCAAGGCGTCGGGCAAGACCTCGGCGGCGCCATTGAGCAGAATGACGTCATAAGGAGCACCCGTCGGCCACCCGGCGGTTAGTGGCCCGACGACGACCTCAACCCGAGCTGCACCGACGGCGGTGATTGCCTGTTTCGCCCTATTCGCCAAATCGGCGTCTTCCTCCAGCGCGACAACCGCTGCGGCAAGGCGCGCGAGCAGGGCCGTGGAATAGCCAGTGCCACAGCCCAGATCGAGGACGCGATCGTCAGGCGTGATGCGGGCGGCCTGGATGAGTTTCGCGAGCACCATCGGCTTGAGCAAAGCGCGACCCGGGGCGATCTGAATATCGCCGTCGAGATAGGCGAGCGCGGTCAGCGACGGTGGCATAAACCGTTCGCGCGGCACCGTCAGCATAGCTTCCAGCAAGGCGGGATCGGTAACGTCAGCCGTGCGGACTTGCCCGTCCACCATCAGCCGGCGCGCGGCAACGGTGTCAAACATACGTTAGGTTCCCGCGTTAATGCTCAGGCGTTGTGCGGCACGGTATGGCAAAATGCAAGTGCGCTCGCCTCGCGCCTGGATCGCGCTGCGAATGGCCAATAACCATCTCTACAACCAGTTCCACCGCGCCGTTGTCCGCGCGGCGGCCCTCCTCTAAATGCTTTATCATAAGGCATTGGCGACCGACGGACCGGCGGCGGCATCGAAGCGCGACCTGCAGGGGTCAGTTGGCGTACGCTAACGAAAGTCAGATTGCATGATCATGCTACTCGAACCGCCGCCGCAATATGACCATGCGTACCGCGGTCATGTTATTGAGCAGCGACTGTCGCAGCTTGAGATTTTCTTCTTGTGTCACGGCCCCGCGCCCGCCTGCTCGTGGGTGAGCAAAGGCGTGTGCCATATCGTGTTTCCGAACACTGAGAGGGACGGACGCGCGATTGCCTTGATCCGCCAGCACGAGATCGCACACTGTAATGGTTGGCCCTCATCCCATCCTGGCGCCCATTGGGTCGAGGTGAAGTCCGGGAAGACAGTCCCGCCGCCGAAGAGCGCTCGTCTTCATTTCGGACTGTTCTGAGCGCGAGCCCGGCTGTTTTGAACATGCGACCCGAGGTGGCAGGCACGCCGAAGTTACCGACAGCATCAAGCCGCAATGATGAGGCCATTGCCTAATCGGCTGCGGCCATTTAGGTATCTGCCCCTTAAGGCCACGTGGCGGAGTGGTTACGCAGCGGTCTGCAAAACCGTTTACCCCGGTTCAATTCCGGGCGTGGCCTCCAGCCTTCGCTCGCGAAGCGAGTGAAGGCTGTCGCGCCGTAGCGCAGCGAAGGCGGACCCACGGGCCGCCGCAAGCTACGGCTCGGCGAGCCAGCCGACGTATCGCTCATCCCCGAAGGCAGCTGCCGGGATAGCGGCGCAGTGACGGACATATCAGATTTCTTCGGTCTTTTGCTTTCAAAGCCGCGACGGCTTTGTTATAGCCACATTCGCTTCGCGAGCACCGCTTCGTTCCCCGGTAGCTCAGTGGTAGAGCAACCGGCTGTTAACCGGTTGGTCGCTGGTTCGAATCCGGCCCGGGGAGCCAAACAAAATCAGACGACGTTGGTTGCTGCCACGCACGGCAACCTACGGCAAGGAATTGCCCGCGCCTTGGCAACTTTCATGGCAACATCTCGCAACATTCGCCTGGCTGCTCGACCGCCGGGAGCCTTCCAGCAAGTCGATCGCGGCCGCCAATGTTCAGCACGATGCTGCCCTCCGAACTGGTCGAGACATACGGCGCAAGCTGCCTGACGTCTGGTAATCCCCCAGCCGGCGAAGTCGATCACGTCGCCCGCCGACGGCGAGAAATTGTCGATCGTCACCATGCCGTCGCCGGGATGGTAGACGAACTGATCGTTACTGTGCGTGCCGGCGACCAGAGTGTCGGTCCCGGCTCCATTCGGGTTGAGCACATTGTTGTTGCCGGTCGCGGCGAGATAGTCGTTGCCGGCGCCGCCATACAGATAATTGCCGTTGCCGGACACCCCGATCCAATCGTTGCCGCCGCCGCTGCCCGACAGCGTGTTGCTGTTGCCATCGGCAGACAAGTGTCGAGTTGCCGGTACCGGCAGAAAGCGCATTGTCGCTGCCCGAAGCGCCCATCCAGTCGGCGCCAGGGCCGCCGAAAATCTGATTGCTGTTGCCGGATACGCCCTCCCAATCCTGGCCGCTGCCGGCATAGAGATAGTTGCCAATGCCGTCGGCATAGAGAGTTGTGCTTCCCGACCCGGCGACCAGCGTGTTGCTACTGCCAGTCGCGCCGATCCAATAGCTGCCGGAGCTGCCGACCAGCGCGTTGTCGTTGCCGCTGACGCCCATCCAGCCGCCGGCGCTGCCGCCGAACAGCTGGTTCTGATTGCCGGCAAAATAAAACTGGTCGGCGCCGGACCCCAAGTTCTTCGCGACGCTCATGTTGCCGGTATTGCCGACATAGTCGTTAGCGCTTCCCTCGTCGTAAAAGTCATAGTTGCCGCTGCCGGCCGCCATGACGGCTTGCGCGCTTGACGAGTCCAGGACGACAGCGTTGCCGCCGTTATAGGCGGTCGTGACCGAATGGCTGCCGGACCCTGCGAGCAAAACTTCACCGCCGTTGCCGGAGTTGAAGTTAATGGCGTTGGTGTCCGAGCTGTCGAGCTCTATCAAACCGCCGACATTGTAGAGCGTGCCACTGCCGGTTATTGCGCCGCCGACGTAAAGGCCGGCCCCACTATCCACCGAAACTGCCCAGGAATTGCTGAGTGCTCCCGATACCGTGAAATTACCGCCGGAAACGATGAGAGTGGCTTCCGAGCCGACGGTGAGGCTCTTCATGGTTTCGCTCGTAGAGCTGATGACCGTGTATGTGCCGGTGGCCGTAATTTGCACGGTGTCCGATGCTCCGGGCACTCTCTGCCCATTCCAGTCCGACGCGGTGGTAAAGTTTCCGCCGGCCGTGTTTGACCAAGCGAGGTACGTCGTCCAGCCGAGCGCCTCCATCAGTTCAACGTCGACGTTCGAGAGGACGTTCACGACGCCTGGAGGGCTAACGCCGTCGAAGGCATCGTCGCCGCCGTTCGGAATGTTGCTCCCGTACCAGTCGCCGAGGTCGCCGTTATTCGTGTTGTTATTCCAACTGCCCAGGTCAGTGTTGCCGCTGTCGATTGAGAAATACGCGGTGCTGCCACCGCCTCCGGTGCTGAAATCGCGAACGCCCGGCGATGAATAATCGGAAGAGGTCCATCGCCGAGTAGAAGGATGGCTGGTTGTTGAGCAACGAAACCCGCCCAATTCTCGGTAATCTCGTGCTCGACCGTGCCGATGAAATAGTATTCATTCGACGGCGGTGTGGTGCCGGCTCCGTAGCTCCAATTCGCCGTGTTGGAGAAACCGACGTATTCAGTCGCGACACTGTTGGTGAACCCGAGGGCCTCCGCTTCGGCCGGGCTCATGTAAAGACTGCCCTGGCCTGGAGAGCTGCCCGGCAAACCCGACGACCCCGGCGCGCTCTGCCGAGCAGGGCACTTTTCCCCTGCGTAGTTCGCTTGTGTGTATGTGCCCCAATTGCTCGCACCAAGGTCGCCCGAGGCCAGGGCCATGCCATCAACTTCCCCGTAACCGACATCAATGGTGACGGTGACATCATTGGTAAACAGGCTATCGAGCAGTGAGACCACAAGACTGATTGGGTCATGCATGGCGAAATTGATCGGCACAAGCTGACGCTCGTACGGCTGGAGCAAATGAATGAAGCGATTGCCAACGATAGGAACGACGTTTCGAAAGTCAGCAGCTTGATAAGCTTAGCGGAACTTAGGGCGGAACTCATTGTTTTGTTCGCGTCGCATAAGGTGCCGTCTGAACTACTGGATTCATTCGCGAATTGGGCCGTCGCCGGGATGGTAGACGAATTGATCGTTGCTGTGTGCCGCCGGCGACCAGAGTATCAGTGCCAGCTCCATTCGGATTTAGGACGTCGCTGCTGCCGGTCGCGGCGATGTAGTCGTTGCCAGCGCCGCCATACAGGTAATTGCCGTTGCCGGACACGCCGATCCAATCGTTGCCGCCGCCGCTGCCCGAAAGCGTGTTGCTGTTGCCATTGGCATCGAGCGTAGAGTTGCCGGCGCCGGCAGCAATCGCGTTGTTGTCCCCGGTGGCACCCATCCAGTCCGCGCCCGACCCGCCGAAGATCTGGTTCTGGTTGCCGGAGACGCCTTCCCAGTCCTGGCCGCTGCCGGCGTAGAGATAATTGCCAGCTGCCGTCGGCGAACAAGGTCGGATTGCCAGAGCCGCCGGCCAGCGTGTTGGAGTTGCCCGTGGCTCCGACAAAATCGTTGCCTGCACCGCTGACGAGCGCATTGTTGCTGCCGGTAACGCCGAGCCAGTCCGTGGCGGTACCGCCAAAAAGCTGGTTCTCGTTGCCGACGAAATAAAGCTGCGCACTACCATTGTCGCTAAACGCTTCGTTCAGATTGCCGGTGCCCTCCATCAATTCGCTACCGCCAAGACCGTCGAAGACGTAGTTGTTCCCGGTTGCGCTCACCGAGCCACCGCCACCGACTGTGACCGGACCGCTGCCTGACACTCCCCCGTCGAGAATGATGTTGCCGCCAATCGCCTCAAATGTTCCGTTATTGATAAGAAAACCGCCCAGCTCGAACGTCGCTCCAACCCCGACGACGACGGTTCCGGAATTGACCGATCCAACTCCGCCAGCGCTGGTGAACGTGCCGGCGCTGATCAGAAGCGTGGCACCGGCAGCAGTAGTCAGGCTATCCACAGTCTCGTTTGCCAAACTTGTGACAGTGTAGGTTCCGCTCGCTGTGATCGCGACATCGTCCGCCGACGCGGGGACCGCATCCGTGTTCCAGTTCGTAGCCGTGGCAAAGTTGCCGCTTACGCCCGTTGTCCAGACGGACGATTGCAGGTCGTTGACGCTACTGATGAAGCCGTCGGTATTGCCACTGCTATCGACGTAGTAACCGACAATTTGGCCCGAAATCGTTGATCCCTTCTACGTAGGTCCCATTTATTCCGAGTGGATCGTCTAACGTCGTCCAGGCGCCGGTATTGATGTTGTAAAGGAAGCCGTCGACACGTCCGCTGCTGTCTGTGAAGATCCCGACAATCTCGCCGTTGTTGTTTATGCCGAGCGCCTCGGTAGAGCCCGAGGCATAGGGGTCGTCGAGGGTCGTATACGTAGTACCGTTATAGAGAAAGCCATGTACGACGCCGCTGCTGTCCTGGAAATAGCCGACGATGTCTCCCGCGTTATTGATGCCATTTGCGACGGTGGTATTGCCTATAAAATTGAAAAAAGAAAAAGCGCTGCTTAGATCGTTGATTGTCGTCGAAAAGCCGCCGCTAAACGGAAAGCTGCCCTTAGGCGGGTGGGGAGCCTCACGTCGGTCCACGCCGGTTTTTGTCCCGCTCTTGATCCCACATAGAAGGTTGGTAGCATCGACAACCGAGCCCCCGATAGAATAGCCGTCATAATAGCTAAGGCTTGTGTAGCTGCCTCCGTCGTACAAAAAACCGGCGTTTTCAAAAGCGTAAGGGCGAAGAAATCCTCCCCCAACCGTTTCACCGTAATAGCCAACAATCTCCCCGATGTTGTTGATACCAAGCGCCACGGCGCCGGTCCCATTCGGGCCGAGAATCGTAGTGTAAGTTCCGCCGCTGTAGAGGAAACCGCCGTATCCGGCCGAGTTGCCGGCACCGTCGTCGCCAACTTTTGGCCGGAGTTGTTGATACCAAATAGTTCGGTATGGTCGGGTCTGACGGATCATCGAGATGGTTTAAAGCGAACCCTCCTGACACGTGATGGCCACTGCCTCCTCCCGCGACGGCGTTACACTTTGATTGAACCCGACAGTATCGGTTCTCCAGCTTCGCTACAACCGACGCGTGAGATGCGGGTGGCTACCAGCTCGCGCAAACACAGGAAAACAACTTGGGCCTTTCAGCTCCCATCCATGGGCATTTGCATGCCTAGTCGCATGCAGTCAAGGTCGCGTCGCCATATAGTGCGACAGCGCCTGCATGTCTGCATCGTTGAGTTCGTAAGTGACGTCCGCCATCGAGGCGACGCCGGAGCCGACACGCGCGCCGGTTTTGAACTCGCGCAACGCCTTGAGCAAAACGTCCTCGCGCTGGCCCGCCAGACGCGCCGCGGCCCGGAAGCCGGTATAGTCGTCGGAGTGGCATGATTTGCAGCGATGCTGCGCGGCAAGCTTTTCGCCGCTTTGCGCCAGCGCGTCTGGCGCGGCAGCCGGCTTGGGCGGCGCGAGTGAAGCGTAATAGGCGCCGAGATTGCGAATATCTTCGTTGTTGAGCGCTTCTGCGATGGGCTGCATCACGTCGCTCTTTCTCGCACCCGAGCGAAAATAGACCAGCTGCCATTGGACGAATTCGTCGGGTTCTCCAGCGAGCGACGGCGTCAGTGCGGTTTGTGAGACGCCGTCCCCACCGTGGCAGCCGGCGCAGCCCTCCGCCAACGCCTTGCCGGCGGCGACGTCCGCGGCCGAGGCGAGCCAGCAAGGGACGAGCAAGACCGTCACGCCCAGTGCGAGCAGGAAAATCCGAGGCTGCGTCATGTCAGGAACAAAACAACGGTCCAAGCCAGATTATCTCCGGCTTGGACCTGAAGGAGATCGAACACTTGTCGTTCCAGCGAGCGCTGGAACGATCACGCCGGATCACTTGCTGTAGCTGATCCGGTAGATGGAGCCGGTGAAGTCGTCGGCCACCATGAGGGAGCCGTCCTTCGCCTGCAGTACATCGTCGGGCCGGCCCCGATACTTGCCATCGGCGCCAATCCACCCGGAGGCGAATTCAACCTCTTTCACGTTTTTGCCGTCCGGATCAGCTGTGACCCGCATCAGCCTGCCACCTTGGAACTTATGACGGTTCCAGGAGCCGTGCTCGGCAATGATCATGTTGTTCTTATAGTCCGCCGGGAATTGGTTCCCGGTGTAGAACTTCATGCCCAGAGGAGCCATGTGTGCGCCAAGCTTCAGCGCCGGCGGAGCGAATTCCGAGCACTTATGCCCCATGGCGAATTTCGGATCCGGGATGTCGCCCTGGTGACAATACGGATAGCCGAAATTCTCGCCGAGCCGCGTGATGTGGTTGAGCTTGTCGCTCGGCACGTCGTTGCCAAGCCAATCGCGCGCATTCTCGGTGAACCAGTAGTCGCCGCTGCGCGGATCAACATCGCCGCCGACGCTATTGCGGACACCAAGCGCAACGATTTCTGCAAGGCCGGTCGCCGGATCGATGCGCCGGATCTGGGACGTTGATGTGGGCGGCAGGCAGATGTTGCACGGCGGACCGAAGGCCACGTAGAGCCAGCCGTTCTTGTCGAATGCCAGATATTTCCAGCCGTGTGGAATATAGGGCGGCATATCGTCGTAAACGACCTGCCCCGCCGGCATGTTGTCGAGGCTTGCCTCGGCGTTGTCGTACTTGAAGATCTTGTTGACGTCGGCGACGTAGAGCGAGCCATTGCGGAACGCTACGCCGGTCGGCACCGTCATGCCCTTGATAGCCTCCTTGACCGTCTTCTTGCCGCCATTGTCGACAACGGCGAAGACTTTGCCGACCCCGAACCAGGAGCCGACGAACAGCGTGCCTTTGTCGCCCCACGCCATCTGCCTGGCGGCGGGAACGCGCGCCCACAGTTCGATCTTGAAACCGGGTGGCAGTTTGATGTTTTTCAGGTTGGCCACGACCTCGTCATCAGTGAAGCCGGTGGGCGGCGGCAGAGTATTGAGGACGTGGGTGTCTTTCAGCTCCTCGGTCTCGTCGCCCATGAACCAGTCATCCGGCGGATGCAGCCAGAAATCTTTTTTGCTGGAATCGTAGTGCTTAAGTTCTTCAGTGCGGGCGCCTGACGTGAACAGGAGCCCGGCGACGGCAAACACGGCAGTAGCGGCGATGATCGCCGCGGCGCGGGTTTTCAGCTTCGGCACAAGATACATGTTTACGTTCCTCCCATGGATCGTTTTGGTTTCGGCGCGGACAACCGGCAACGGCCGGTGGTAGCCGCAGGCGAAATTCGGCTCGGCTTATGTTGGATCGCCGCTTCGCGGAGTTGCCACGCCTCCCAGTGGCCGCCCATTACGGTCTTTTTTGGCTTTTTGGCCGGAGAATCTGCCGCATGGATCACGCGGTCGGCGAACCGGCGCAGTAAGGCTAGGACGCTCCCGGTTTCGGTTCAAGTAGCTTCGGGCACGACGCGGCGTTCGCACTTTCGGTTACATACGCCGGTAAGCATAGGGTTCTGCGACCTGAACCTGGGCGAGCGCGGCAATTTGCTCGTGATGCGGTGCGAGATGGCAGACCGGATCGGTGGCATGCGCATCGCCGGTGATCGCGAAAGCCTGACAGCGGCAGCCGCCAAAGTCGATCTCGCGCCGCGCGCAGCTTCGGCATGGCTCCTGCATCCAGTCGGTGCCGCGAAAGGCGTTAAATGCTGGCGAATTCGCCCAGATGTCGGCCAGCGAGTGTTGGCGCACCGACCAAAATTCGAGTCCGGGAATGGTCTCGGCCGCGTGACACGGCAATACCTTACCCAGCGGCGTTACATTGAGCGAACGCCGCCCCCAGCCGCCCACGCACGGTTTGGGCAGCCGCGCGTAATAGTCCGGTACCACGGCGTCGATGACGATCTCGCCGTGATGCCGCTGGCGCAGTCCTTCGACCGCCGCAGCCGCCCGCTTAACCTGGTCGCTCGTTGGCATCAAAGCGGCGCGGTTCTTCGTCGCCCAGCCATAATATTGCACGTGCGCGATCTCGACGCGGCTGGCGCCCAGCTTGAGCGCCAGCGCGACCATATCTTCGATGCGGTCGATATTGGCGCGGTGCATGACCGCGTTGACCGTCAGCAGGATTTTAAGCCGCACGACTTCGGCGGCGAGCGCCTGCTTGCGCGCGAAGGCGCCTTGGTAGCCGGCGATATGGTCGGCACTTGCCGGCTCGCTGTCCTGGATGGAAATCTGCACGTGATCGAGCCCGCCCTGCGCGAGCTCCCTCAAAGTGCCGGCGGTGATGCCGACGGCCGAGGTGATGAGATTGGTATAGAGGCCGGCCTCGTGCGCCGCCGCCGTGAGCTGAACGAGATCGCGCCGCGCGCCCGGTTCGCCGCCCGACAGGTGCACCTGCAGGACGCCGAGCGCCGCAGCCTCACCGAACACGCGCGCCCAAGTTTGCGTATCGAGTTCAGCTTCACGCTGCTCCAGCGCCAGCGGATTTGAGCAATACGGACAACCCAGCGGACAGCGATGCGTCAGTTCGGCGAGAAGGCCCAGTGGGCTGTGCAGCGCTGCGTTCACAATTCCAGCAGCCTCTTGTCGGCCAGCCCGCGCAGCAGCGTCGTCACATCGGCAAGAATCCGATCGCGGGGCGCGGAGTAGGTCTTCGTCAAGTCATCAACGATAGCACCAAAGCTCGCGTCTCCGGTGCAGCGTTTGAGAACCTCGGCGGCGATAGCATCGGCCTTGAACACTCGCTCGGGCGCAAGCAGCACCCAACCGCCCTGCGCTTCGTTGTGGACGAGCCGTACGCCGTGCGGCAGGCGCGGGCAAACTTCAAGCGCAATGGCCGATGTCGCCTCACTCACGATCGTGTCCTAGTCCTTCGGTACAAAGGCGCCGGGTGGCGCATACTTCGGCGCCACGTAGGCGTGATAGAGCGCGTCAAGCATCGCCCAGAGCACGTCGCATTTGAACTCAAGCGCGGCGAGAACATGACGCTGAGTCTCCGGCGTGCGGGCATGGCGCTTGACGTAATCTAGTGCGAAGCGCGAGTCGCGCTCGGCCTGGGGCGGACGCTGCGAGAAATAGGAGAGCGTCTCCGCCGTGACAAACTGGTAATTCTTCAGCATGCCTTCTATGCGTTCGCTGATGATGGCCGGCGAGAACAACTCGGTGAGCGAGGAAGCGATCGCTTCGAGGAGCGTCTTGTCGCGCACGAAGTGCACGTAGGCATCGACCGCAAAGCGCGTCGTCGGCAGCAGCCCGCGCAGTGACACGACATAGTCGCGATCGAGGCCGAGCCCATCGGTGAGCTTCAGCCAGCGCGCGATGCCGCCTTCGTCCTCACGGGTGCCGTCATGATCCACGAGCCGGCTACGCCATTCGCGGCGGATCGCGGTATCATCGCAGCGCGCGATAAGGCTTGCGTCCTTCACCGGGATCATCGCCTGATAATAGTAACGATTAAGTGCCCAGGCTTGGACCTGGCCTTTGTCGCAGGCTCCGCCGTGCAGCATCTTGTGAAACGGATGCAGCCGGTGATAACGCCGCGCGCCGATATCGCGCAGGCGGGCTTCAAGCGCTTCCGCACTCAACGCATTCACAGCACGATCTCCATGCCGTCTTCGGCGACCTCAAAGCCGGCTTCCTCCACTTTGCGCCGCTCGGCAGAACCTTCGACCAGGATCGGATTGGTGTTGTTGATGTGAGTCAAGATGCGCCGGCCGGGAAGGTCGGCGAGCGCAGCGAGGGTACCACCCTCGCCGTCAATTGGCATGTGCCCCATTCGCCGGCCGGTTTTGTCGCCGGTGCCGGTTGCGACCATCTCGTCGTCAACAAACAGCGTGCCGTCGAAGAAGATTACGTCGGCCCGGGCCAAACGCGCGTGCAAGGCCGCCGGGACACTGGCGGCGCCGGGAATGTAGACGAGCCGCCGTGAATCGCAGACAAGCTCGACTCCCACATTAGCTCCGGTCTCGGCAGCAAGCGCCGGGTTCTCGCCTTCGAGATAGAGGGCGATCTTCCCAGGAACGGCAAACAGCTCGGCAGTCATGCCGCCCGGGAGCGCAATTGGCTGGTCGCGTGAAACCACTTTTCGAGCCACCAAATCTGGAGCCAGCACGCCAAAGATCGGATTGGCTGCCACGGCGGCAAGCGTCTCAGCTGTGGCAAACACGGCGAACTCTTGGCGCTCGCGCAATGTCAGTAGCCCGGCGATCTGGTCGACTTCGGCGCCGGTGAGAATAACTGCTGCAATTGGGCTGTCTCGGGCTCCGGTCCGCGGTTGCAGTGCCGGCGTCGCCAGCAGTTGCGCGCGAAGGTCTGGAGAAGCGTTCAGTAAAATCCAATGTTCGCCGTCAGCGGAAACGGCGACGCTCGCCTGCGTGCGCGGCTTTACCCGCGCATCGCGCGCCCACGCGAGCCGACACACAGCACACCGACAGTTCCATTGCGGATAGCCTCCACCTGCCGCAGCACCGAGCACGATGGCGGTCAGGCGCCCCATTCACGGGGATCGTGGAGACTTAAAGGTGCGTATCAGAACTCGGCCGGAAGATAGCCGTTGATCTCAAGCCCAATGCAGATTTCGACGAGGGTCGGAGTTGTCCACGCCATGTTCGTTTCCTTTGGTCTGAAGGCCCTAACCAAGTCCGGACCCACTGCGGAGTTCCTAGACAACTTATAGTATGTCCGCTCGACCCGCTTCGGCAAGGGTCTTTCGCTCAAGGGAGCGTGTTCGCTGTGCTTATGTTGCGTCGCCGCATTTCGATCGCAAACAGCGACGATCCGCAGCGGCTACGGTTCAATTGGAGTCCCGGTCATCGCCAAAAAGGCCTGTTCGACTGTAGTCTTACCGGCACGCGTCACGAACTGGGCCGGCGTCGAGTCCGCGAGGATCTTGCCCCGATGCAGCACGACGACGCGATCCGCCTTGGGCACTTCGTCGCACAGATGCGT
The DNA here is from genome assembly GCA_963831165.1 of uncultured Alphaproteobacteria bacterium. GTDB lineage: Bacteria > Pseudomonadota > Alphaproteobacteria > Rhizobiales > Xanthobacteraceae > BOG-931. The sequence continues at coordinate 1,116,744 of CAWHPC010000017.1, read as the reverse complement.
CGCCCACAGCACCCCAACGGAGCGTTCGGCGCGCAACTTCAACATGAACGCAAGCAGATCGCTCCGGCTTGCCGGGTCAAGGCCGACCGTCGGCTCGTCCATCAGCAAGACCCGCGGTTGGTGCAGCAGAGCGCGCGCCAGTTCAACGCGGCGACGATTGCCGCCGCTCAATTGCGCGGCTTTGTCGTGCGCGCGCTCGGCGAGCCCGAGCCGCGCCAGTTCTTCGGAGATGCGTTGCTTGGCCACCGCACGAGGAATTCCGTGCAGCCCGGCATGGAAAAGGAGATTTCCGGTCACCGACAGTTCGAGGTCGAGAGTGGGCTGTTGAAAGACGATGCCGAGTTTAGCGAGAGCCGGCACCGGATCGGCGAGCATATCGTGTCCCATGATCTCAATGCGGCCCGAGTCAGGGACGAACAGGCCGGAAAGAAGCTGAAACAGCGTGGTCTTGCCGGCACCGTTTGGGCCGAGCAGCGCGATAAACTCCCCGGCTGACGCGGTGAGACTGACGCTATCCAGCGCGCGGATCGGGCCGTAGCTTTTGACGATGTTGTCGAGGACAAGCGCGGGCGCCTGTTGGTCATGTGCCATTCGTCCCCCGGCAGTTGCTTGCCCGCGCCCCTTGTTAGGACTTAGTTTGAGCTATGCACTCAAGGCGTTGCAATGTTTAAATTCGCTGTCGTTATCCTGGCGTTGTTCGCGTGCGCGCCGGCGCGCGCCAAAGACACCGGCCTTATTTTTGTCAGCAACGAGAAGACCAACAACATCATCGTCATCGATCCGAAGAATTACACCGTGGTCAATAACATTAAGGTCTCGCGGCGACCGCGCGATATGCACTTTAACGCCGAGCACAACATGCTCTACGTCGCCTGCGGCGACGACGACGTCATCGACATTCTCGACGTAGCGAAGCTGCAAGTGGTCGGAAAGCTCAAGACCGGCCCCAGCCCCGAAGCTTTCGCCATCGATGAAAAGCGCCGCCGCATCTACGTCTCCGACGAAGAGGCTTCGTCGCTGGCGGTCATCGACATGGAGCGGGACGCAATCGTGAAGGAGGTGCCGACCGGCGCTGAACCGGAAGGCGTGCTGGTCGGCGACGACGGTAAAACAATTTACGTAACGTCGGAAACCGGCGATCTCGTGCATGCCATCGATACCGACACCGGCGCCATAACGCGCGATGTCGTGGTCGGGTTACGCCCGCGCCGCCTCGCGGCGACACCCGACGGCAAGGAGCTGTGGGTGACGGCGGAACTCTCCGGTGAGGTCGACATCATCGACCGTGGTAGATTTGTCGTCACCGGCACCGTCGCCTTTTTGCCGCCCGGCATGCGCAAAGCCGACGTGACGCCGGTCGGGCTTACCATGACCGCAGATGGCAAGACCGCTTACGTGACGCTCGGACGCGCGGCTCATGTCGCGATCGTCGATGTACCGGCGCGCAAGGTGCTGGGCTACATCCTAGTCGGCAAACGCGCCTGGGGCATCACGCTGTCGCGCGACGAGAAGACCCTCTATGTCGCCAATGGCCTCGGTGACGATATCACCGTGATCGATACCAAAACGCGCAAAGCGAAAGTGTCGGTACCGGTCGGCCGGATCCCCTACGGCATCGTTATCGATGACTAGCGTCACTCGCTGGATGGCAGCGTTGCTTGTGCTGGGCGGCGCGCTTTCGACCGCTGCGGCGCAGGAGGCATCGCCGCGTTCACAGCGGCTTGTTGTGAAGATCGGTTTTGTCGAAATCGAAGGCGATGAGCGTTATCAGCCAGTCCGCGCCTATGAACGCACTATTCTTAAAGCACGCGAGCACCCGTTTACCGGAGCAGAAGTCGGGATTGACGATGCCGCCGCGCTTTCACGCGTCCTACCCGCCGATTTCACCTTAAGCCGTATCACGGCAAAATCGCCGGCGGACGTGGCGTCCGCTGTGGCGGCCGCGCTTGACGCGGGTACGCAGTTTTTTCTGCTGGATGCGCCCGCGGAGGTCTTTAAGTCCGTTGCCGCAGCCATACGCGGACGCGACGTTGTCGTCTTCAACGTCTCCGAACCCGACGACGCGCTTCGCCGCAATCTTTGCGCCGCCGAGTTCGTGCACGTCTATCCAAGCCGCGCGCAGCTCATGGATGGGCTTGTGCAATATGTCGTGTCGCGTAAATGGCGCGATCTCCTTGTTCTCGAAGGTCCCTCCCCCGCCGACGCCGCGGCGGCGGCCGCTTTCGAACACTCCGCGCAGAAATTCGGAGCGCGCATTGTTGCCAAGCAGCATTTCAAGCCCGGCTCCGATCCCCGCGAGCGGGAACAGAACGATCCGGCGCTACTGAGCGCTATCGGCCACGATTTCGACGTGGCGTTTGTGGCGGACGACGCTTTCGATTTTACCCGCACCGTGCCCTACCATCTCGCGCGCGCGCGCCCGGTCATCGGCAGCATCGATCTTGAGCCAGTAGCCTGGCACTGGACTTGGGAGCGCAACGGCGCGCCGCAAGTCAACTCGCGCTTCGATAAAAAATCCGGCGGCCGTCATATGGAGGGCGCCGACTGGGCGGCTTGGCTGGCGGTCAAGATGATCGTGCAATCCGCGCTCCGCACCGGCTCGACCGATTTCAGCAAACAGCGGGCCTTCATTCTCGGCGACGGCAATTTCGACGGCGACAAGGGTCTCGCAATGAGCGTGCGTCCGTGGGACCACCAGCTGCGGCAGGCAATCCTGCTGGCAGCGCCCTATGAGGTCGTAGCGGCTGCTCCGGTCGAAGGTTTTCTCCATCGCACCAACGAACTTGATACGCTCGGCGATGACGAACCGGAGTCGCCCTGCCATTTGAACAAATAATGCGCGCATTTGCGGCGCGCTTGGGAGTTGGCCCGTGCAATTAAGTCACATCATGCGCGCACTGCGCGCCATCACAACGCGCGAGCTGATGAAATTCGTCCAGCAGCGCGGACGGCTCCTCTCCGCTCTGGTGCGCCCGCTGATTTGGCTCGCCGTGTTCGCCGCCGGCTTTTACAACGTCTTCGGTGTCTCGATCATCCCGCCATACAAGACCTACGTCACTTATCAGGTCTATATCGTGCCCGGCCTTCTGGGGATGATCCTTCTTTTCCACGGCATGCAATCGTCGCTGTCGATGGTCTACGACCGCGAGATGGGCGTGATGCGGTTGTTGCTCACAGCGCCGCTGCCGCGTTGGCTGCTGCTGGCCTGCAAGCTTGCGGCCGGAACGGCGCTCGCGGTGATCACCTGTTACGTGTTTCTCGCGGTCTGTATCGCTTTCGACGTCACATTCGAACCGATCGATTGGCTTGCGGTTCTTCCGGCTCTCATTCTCTGCGGCCTGATGCTCGGCGCATTGTGGCTGTTCCTGTCGGTCTATATCCGTCAGGTGGAAAATTTCGCCGGCGCAATGAACTTCGTGATGTTTCCAATGTTCTTCTTTTCCTCGGCGCTCTATCCGCTGTGGCGGCTGCGCGAGGGCGGCTCGGAAGTGCTGTACTATGTGTCGCTCGCCAATCCCTTCACCTATGCGGTTGAGCTGATCCGCTTCGCGCTCTACGGCATGTTCGAGCCGGTTGCGGCGCTGGTTGTCGCTGGCACGATGGTGCTGTTCTTCTTGCTGGCGGTCATGGGTTACGACCCGCAACGCGGCATGTTCCGCCGGATGACGCGCGCGCAGGCGCAGCCGGCGTAAACTCCACGCACATCCCATTGAACGCCGCAGCCTGATAGCCGGCAAAACTGCGCATGACCGAACGCGCGGATAGTGGCAGACTTTTAGTCTTGGGGTCCGGGGCTGGTAATGCGTCGCGTTGTGAGCTGTGGCGGCGTCAGAACGTTCGCGATGCGGACGGTGCGCGCGCTCGGAATGGGCGTCATCGCGACGTTGCTGGTTCCTGTCGTCGTTGCGGCGCAGCAATTTCCTAGCCTAAGTCAAAATTCGAGCGACCTGACGCTTCCGGAAATTCGCATAATCGGTACCGGACAAGTGCCGCCGGTGCGTGCGCCGGCGCCGGCCGGTCCGACGACGAGTCCCGCGTCGGATGCGGCGCAGCCTGCCCAGCCCGGAGCTGTCGACCGCGACAAAATCCCGTCCAACGTTCAGGTGCTCTCCGCCCCGGACTTCAGCCACACGGTGACACCGGACCTGTTGCAAGGGATGGAGCGTGGACTCTCAGGCGTCGCACTGAGCGACCAGACTGGAAATCAGTTTCAGCTCGATCTGAACTACCGCGGCTTCATTGCCTCGCCGGTCATAGGCACGCCGCAGGGACTTGCGGTCTATCAGAATGGTGTGCGCATCAACGAAGTCTTCGGCGACATCGTCAACTGGGATTTCATCCCGGAGAACGCAGTCAACCGGATGACGCTCATTCCAAGCAATCCGGTCTTTGGACTGAACGCGATCGGCGGCGCGCTGTCCCTGGAAATGAAAAATGGTTTCACCTATCAGGGCGTCCAGGGCGAAGTGAACGGCGGTTCCTATGGCCGCATCGGCACGTCGGTGCAGGCCGGCGGACAGGTCGGAAATTTTTCAGGCTATATCGCCGCCGACGCCATCGACGATGCCGGCTGGCGCACCGACTCGGCGTCCTCGGTGCGGCGCCTCTACATGGATCTCGGTGCACGCGGAGATCAGACCGAGTTCCACGTCAGCTTCACCGGTGCCGACAATAATTTCGGCGCCACCGCTGCAACGCCGGTCCAGCTTCTCGCCCAGAATTGGTCGAGCATCTACACCGTTCCGCAAACCACGGAAAACCAGCTTGCCTTCCTGACCGCGAGTGCGACCTGGAAGCCGAGCGACGCCTGGACCTATCAGGCGCTCGCTTATTTTCGCAATTTCAACCAGGCGCACGTCGACGCCAACGGTACGGATGCGCAGAACTCCGGGTGCCCGAACCCCGGGGTCCTCTGCTTTCCCAATCTCAACGGCACGTTTTCCAACCTGGTAACGACCAACGGACAAACCGTGCCCGCGACCGGAGCGCTCGGCTCCAGCGTTTTGGGCGAGATCGACCGGACCTGGACAACGACCAACAGCTTCGGCGGCTCATTGCAGGCGGCGTCCTCCGACAAGCTGCTCGGTCACGGCAACAATTTCGTGGTGGGCCTCAGTATTGACCGCGGGTTGGTGCAATTCTCCACGACCAGCGAACTCGGAACAATCAATGCCAATCAGTTTCCGTTCGTGCAGGGCAACGGCTTGTTCATCGACCAGCCCTCCGGCGATGTCGCTCCGGTCGGCCTGGGTGCGACGACGCTCTATACCGGACTTTACGCAACAGATACTTTCGATGTCACGCCGCGCTTGTCGCTAACCGCGGGCGCCCGGTTCAATTTTGCGCAGATCACGTTGACCGACGAGCTTGGCGACGCGCCGCTGCTCAACGGCAGCCACGATTACATGCATTTCAATCCGATGATCGGCGCGACCTATAAGGTGACGCCCAATCTGACGCTTTACGGCGATTTTGCCGAAACCAATCGTGCGCCGACTCCGCTCGAACTCGGCTGTTCCAATCCACTGCAGCCCTGCCTAATCGACAATGCGCTCGTCGGTGATCCCAATCTCCAGCAGGTCGTCACCTATACCTTCGAGGCCGGCTTGCGCGGGCACTTCGACGTTGCCAAAGGCCAATTGAATTGGACCGTCGGTGCTTACCACGCGCTCAACACCGACGACATCATCAATGTCGCCAGCCTGATCCCCGGTCATGAGTATTTTCAAAACGGTGGCGACACCCTTCGCCAGGGCATCGAAGTCAGCGCGACTTACAAATGGGATCGCTGGAACGCTTACGCCAATTTCACTTATGTCGACGCTACCTTCCAGAATTCGTTGACCTTGTCGTCGCCGTTCAATCCATATACCAACACCAACGGCGAAATCTTCGTCACTCCCAGCGATCACCTGACCGGCATCCCCGATTTCCGTTTCAAGATCGGCGCGGAATATCGCATCACCGATCCCTGGACGCTCGGCGCCGATCTCAACGTGATCGGCAGCCAATGGCTCGTGGGTGACGAGGCCAACCAATTGCCGAAAGTTCCGGCCTATTGGGTGGTGAACCTGCACTCGTCGTACAAGATCACCGACAATATCGAGGTGTTCGGGCTGGTGCGGAATCTGTTCGATCAGCACTACTATGTGTACGGCACATTGTTTGATGTCACTTCGCTCCCGTATTTGAATCTGACCGATCCGCGCACGTTTATCCCGGGCATGCCGCTGGCGGTGTACGGTGGAATACGCGGCACCTTACCCGGCGCCGGTCCGGTCTTGCTGGCCGATCGTTCGCCGCCGGTACCGACCAAAGCGCCGGCCGCTCCATTCAGCTGGAACGGGCTCTATGTCGGCATCAACGGCGGCTATAGCTTCGGCGCCAGCGCCTGGACCGATAGCGCAACTGCGAGCAGCAGCGGCGACTTCGGCACCTCCGGTTTTCTGTTTGGCGGAACGGCTGGCGCCAACTACCAGGTTGGTGCGTTGGTATTTGGCATCGAGGCCGACGGCGACTGGGCCGACGCGCGCGGCTTCGGCACCTTCACCTCCACAAGCCTTTGCGCCGGCGGTTGCCGGACCAACTCTAGCTGGCTTGCCACAGCGCGCGGCCGGTTCGGTTATGCGTTCAATCGCTTTCTTGTTTACGGCACTGCCGGCGCCGCTTTCGGAAATGTCCGCGCCAATTATTCCAACGACGCCGTCAGCAGCGCGACCGAACCCGGCTGGGTCGCCGGCGCCGGCGTCGAATTCGCCCTCACGCCAAACTTGACGGCCAAAGCAGAGTATCTCTTCGTCGACCTCGCCGATGGCTCTTGTACGACGGTTTGCGTTGTACAAAATCCCAACGGACCGGCGGCAATTCCAAACGTCGCCATAAAATTCACCGAGAGCATCGTCCGCGCTGGTCTCAATTATCGATTTGGCTGGTAACCCTCAGTGATGCGCAACCGCCCGCGACCCATCATGAGCTGCGCGATCTTGTTCGCAGTATTTGCCACACTCTCACAGGCTGTCGCGCAAACCACCCAACCCCACACCGAGGAAGATTGCGGCGAAATCGCCCGCAACTACGAGCTAATCAAAGCTGAAGCGGTCTCGGTGCAAACCAACATGGCGCTGTTCGCAGCCGCCGATCGGGGCTGTGAGGATTTGGCCCGCAAGCTCCTTGGCGCCGGCGCCTCCGTTCTCGCCCGCGACCGCCGCGGCGCCATGCCGCTCGCGCACGCCGCGCGTTCGGGTCAGATCAGGCTGGTCGAACTGTTTCTCGCCAACGGCGCGCCGATTGACGCACGCAACGTTGACGGGGGAACCGCTTTGTACGCCGCCGCCCAAAGCGAGAAGCATTCGACTGTCGCTTTATTGCTGGCCAAGGGCGCCGATCCGAATGTTCCCGGGCGCAAGGGCGTAACGCCGCTCATCGCCGCGGCTTTTAAAGGCAACGATCGCATCGTTGAAACCCTGCTGGCGCATGGCGCCGACATCAAAACCATCGACGAGACCGGCAAGTCGGCGATGGTCTATGCGGCAGCCCGCGGCTTTGACGATATTGTCAAACGGCTGCTCGACGCCGGCGTAGACGCCGAACAACGCTATGGCAATGACCTGACCGCGCTGATATGGGCGGCCGGACATGACGAAGGCGTCGGCGTGGCGGCGGTCGGGCGAGTCATCGATCTTTTGCTGGCGCGCGGCGCGAAGCTTGACGACGCCGACAACCGCGGCCGCACTGCGCTAATGATCGCAGCTTCGCTCGGCGACGCCGCAGTGGTCGATATTCTTCTGCGGCGCGGAGCGGATCGCACGCTAAAGGATAAAGAGGGCAAGACCGCAATGGACCTCGCGGCAAACGCCGAAGTGCGGGCGGTGCTCGCCGCAAAGCAGTAACCGCCCCACGGCAGGCTTACATCCCGGCGAGCCAAGCGGCCATCGCGGCAATTTCCTGTTCGGTAAGCCCCTTCATAAAGCCAGTCATGCCCGGATTGTTGCCGCGGGCGCCGGTGCTGAAATCTTTCATGGTCTTTTCCAAATAGGTCCGTATCTGGCCGGCAAGACGCGGCTGGGTACTGTCACCCTTAAATCCTTCAAGATGGCAGCTGGTGCAAACCACCGAAGTATTGACGCGCTTTGCCACCGCCGCCACGTCGGCCGGCGGGTGCGGCTGTTCCAGATTGGGCCAGGGCCTTTTCGAAAAGTATTGCGCCAGCGCCATCAGGTCGCCCGGCTCGATCGCCTCCGCGACCGGGCCCATCTGCTCGTTTTTGCGGGCGCCGGATTTGAAATCGCGCAGCTGGAAGAACAGGTAGCCCAGGTTTTGGCCCCAGATCACAGGAACGGGAAAGGGTTGCTCCGCCGGAATACCGTTCTCGCCATGGCATGCCGAGCAGATCTGTGCCTTTTCCTCGATGCTTTGAGCGTAGGCAGTGGGCGACAACAGTCCGAACGCGACAAGAAGCGCGACAGTGAGTTGTTTCATCCGCATTCCGCTGTCAGCCGACTGCCCACAAAAATGGACGGGGCCGTTTCCGGTCCCGTCCAACGTATCACTCCGAGATTTCGAGTCAGCTAGTCAAGCGTGAAGGCGATGATGCTATCGCCGCGCTTGGAATCGATCTGCACATTGCCGCCGGCGCCGACCACGATGTACTGCTTGCCGCCGACCATGTAGGACGATGGCGGAGCGTTGACACCAGCGCCAGCATGGAACTTCCAGAGGGTCTTGCCGGTCTTGGAGTCGTAGGCCTTGAACCAGCCATTGGCCTCGCCGGCAAATACGACGCCGCCGGCCGTGGCGAGAGTGCCGCCGATCATCGGCTGCGGTGTTTTCACCTGCCACTTGACCTTGCCGGTGTTGTAGTCGACCGCCGTCACGTTGCCGGCTTGGACGCCACCGGGAACGTTGGTGAAGGCGCCGCCGAGCCACAGCTTGCCCTGCGGATAGGGAGTGCTGTCCACGGTGTAGGTCATCTCTTGTTCGAGGTTGATTGCATACGCCATACCGAGGCCGGGATCAGTCGCAATCGGCGACCATTCGACGCCACCATTGGCGCCGGGGAACATCCGTGCCGAGTTGCTATCAAGCGGTTTGGTCGGCGTCGGCAGCACCCACCTGTCCTTCTGCGAAACCATCGGTTCGGAGAAGCGGATCAGGCTGCAGTCTTTGCGATCGTGCACGTAGACGTAGCCGGTTTTGCCGGCATGCAGCACGCCCGGCGTGGTTTTGCCGCTCTTGTCCTTCACATCGACCAGGACCGTGGGGCTCGTAGCGTCGAGGTCCCAAACGTCATGCGGAACATACTGAAAGTGACAGTCCATCTTGCCGGTATCGAGATCGACCGAAACCAGCGAGTCGGTATAGAGATTGTCGCCGGGCCGCAGCGCGCCGTCGAGATCCGGCGACGGATTGCCGACCACGAAGTAGATGCGCTTGGTGGCTAAATCGACCGACGGGTTCTGCCAGACGCCGCCGCCGAGCGTTTTGTACGGGTCGCCATTCTTGGCGAGCGCATCCTTTTCGGCCGCGATGTCGCGGTGCATGTCGCGGCCGGTAGCGTCCTTGGTCGCCCAGACGCCGACCGAGTTCTCCGGAACCGTATTGAAGGTCCACAACAGCTTGCCGTCGTTGGCGTCGTACGCTTTGACGAAACCGCGGATACCGTACTCGCCGCCATTGGTGCCGATGAGGACTTTGCCGTCGACCACCGTCGGCGCCATCGTTTCGCTGTAGCCGAGCGATGGATCGGCGATCTGCTGCGACCACACCGGCTTTCCGGTCTTGGCGTCGAGCGCGACGAGTTTGGCGTCGAGCGTGGCGAGATAGACCTTGTCGTTATAGACCGCAGCGCCGCGATTGTTGGGACCGCAGCAATAGACCGTAATCGGCCCCATATCGTGCTTGTAGTGCCAGATTTGTTCTCCGGTCTTGGCATTGAGCGCATAGACGTGATCAAACGACGTGGTCACGTACATGACGCCGTTAACGATGATCGGCGAGGTCTCTGTCGACTCTCTGACGTCGGTTTGGAAGATCCAGGCGACGTGGAGGCCTTTGACATTCTTCGCAGTGATCTTGTCGGCCGGATGGAAACGAGTCTGATCGTAGTTGCCGTTGGTTGCCAGGAAGTTCTTGCTGTCCTTTGCGGCGTTATTGAGCATCGCCTGGCTGACGGTCGGAATCGCCGGAGCCTTTGCGTTGCCCGCCGCGCCTCCGCCGCCGGTCTCCTGCGCAAACGCCAGACCTCCAAGCGGAAGCGCCATTGCTCCCGCGAGCAATATTGACTTACCCATTCGCGTCATGGTTTTGCCCTCCCGGTGTGCGCAAGAATGCGCTAAAGCGACCGTTGATCGTGTCGCGCTTGTTTACAATTATGGCGCGTGAGCGTCGCTCTGAACCAATGGGCTGTCAAGGCACACGGAGCCAAGGATGAAGTACAGGTTGGACAGCCTTCGACGAGCGTATGCGGTGGGCAGCTTCCAAGCAAGTCGCCCCAGCGTGCCGCTGAGTCAAGCCGCGGAGTAAGTCATCATGGCTGTTCGTCTCGATCACGGAGCCGACGAACTCACCGAAGTGCACGACATCAACGTCACTCCGTTCATCGACGTGATGCTGGTGCTTCTGATCATCTTCATGGTGGCCGCGCCCCTTGCCACCGTCGACGTACCGGTCGATCTGCCCGCCTCCACTGTGCAGCCGCAGCAACGGCCGGATAAGCCGATATATCTGACGGTAAAGGCCGATCTCAGCCTTGCCATTGGCGACGATCCGGTCACGGCGGGCTCGCTCGCTGCGGCCCTGGACGCTGCGACCGGCTCCAACAAGGAGCAGCGCATCTTTTTACGCGCCGACCGCTCGGTGCCATATGGGGCCGTCATGCAGGTCATGAATGATCTGCGAGCGGCAGACTATTTGAAAGTCGCCTTGGTCGGCCTCGAAACGCGGGACGCAAAGTGACCGCGCATCCTTTGACGTGGTTTGGCGATGACGATCCCCGGGATCTTCTGCGCTGGTCCGTGGCGGCTGCGGCCGTGGTTTGCGCACATGCCGCGCTGGTCGGTGGTTATCTGCTATGGCATCAGCCGGAGCAAGCAGTCGGCGACGATGAATCGGTAGTGACCGTCGAGCTCGCGCCCATCGAAAGCGTCGCTGACGCCAGTCAGCGCGATGTCGCTCCCGGGCCAGAGGATATGATCGAGCAAAAAGCCGAGCCGGCGGTCGAGAAACCCCCGGATCAGCCAAAACTCGAGCAGCCGCCGCCTCCGCCGTCCGTGACCATGCCCGACGCCGCGCTACCCGAACAAAAGCCGCCTGAGAAAGTCGAGGAAGCGCGGCCGCCAGCCCCGCGCACAACAGCGCGCGTGCAAGGCGGAGCCCCGCGCGCCGAGCCGACGTGGGCCGCGACGCTCGTCAAGCACTTACAGCAATTTAAGCGTTATCCAAGCGAGGCGCAGGCGCGGGGCGCGCAAGGCGTTGTTCTGCTCGGCTTCACTGTCGACCGCAGCGGCCGCGTCCTTGCGCACCGTATCGCCCGAAGCTCCGGCCATGCCGATCTCGACAACGAAGCGATGACCATGATCGAGCGCGCACAGCCCCTGCCCGCGTTTCCGCCGAGCATGACGCAAGCGAGCCTCGATCTCACCGTGCCGATCCGCTTCTCGCTGCACTGAACGTCAGCGAGCGCGGCGAACCTCAATGTAACAAAAGCAGCCGCGCGACACGTAATCGCGTCAACCGATGCTGCGCTCGTCGGAAATGATCTTGCCGTCGTTGGGCAACGAACCGGGCGCGACCACATTGACGCGGCCTTTGAGCTTGGTCACCGATTGTAAGCTCGCCGCTACGGCGTCGACGAGACCGACTGCGGCACCTGCACATTCAGCGGCCAACGTCATCACGTCCTGCTCGGCTTCGCGCGTGACGGAAAGGCGCACGCGGCCGAGTTCGGGATGACGCTTGGCAACCTCGGCGATCTGGCCGGGATGCACGAACATTCCCTTGATCTTGGTGGTCTGGTCGGCGCGGCCCATCCAGCCTTTGATGCGCATGTTGGTGCGTCCGCAGGGCGAGCGGCCGGCTAGAACCGCCGAGAGGTCGCCGGTGGCGAGGCGGATCATCGGGTAATCCGCATTGAATGAGGTAACGACCACCTCGCCCACTTCGCCTTCGCTCACCGCGTCGCCGGTGCCCGGCCGCACGACCTCCAAAATTACCAACTCGTTGACGACCATGCCTTCGAGCGCAGGAGTCTCGTAGGCGATAACGCCCAGCTCGGCTGTGGCGTAGCACTGCAAGACCGCAATCCCGCGCGTTGCGAGTTCAGTGCGCAACGACGAGGGCAATGCCGCTCCGGAAACAAGTCCCCGCTTGATCGAGGAAATGTCCTTGCCCGCCTTCGCCGCCGCGTCGAGCAGGATCTTGAGAAAGTCCGGCGTGCCGGTGTAGCCGCTCGGCTTAAGTTGCGCGATCGCGTCTACCTGCTGCTCGGTATTGCCGACGCCGCCCGGAATGACAGCACAGCCGAGCGCATGCGCTCCCGCTTCGAGGATGAAGCCGCCGGGCGTGAGGTGATAGGAGAAGCAATTGTGGACGACGTCGCCGGCGCGGAACCCGGCGGCAAACAGCGCGCGCGCCGAATTCCACCAGTCCTTGCCGTGACCTTCGGGTTCAAAGATCGGGCCGGGCGACATCAACAGACGCTTGAGCTTGCCAGGCTCGGTGACCGAAAAGCCGCCGAGCGGCGGCTTCTTCTCCTGTCGCTCCTTCAGATCGGATTTCCGCAACAGCGGGAGTTTCGCGAGGGCGGCGCGCGAGATGACGGATTTCGGATCGATCCCCGAAAGCGCTCCGGCCCAACCGGGCGCGCTCATCGCCCGCGCGACCACATCCGGCAGCTTCGAAAATTGCTGGCGCTCGCGCGTCTCAGGGGCGCGCGTTTCCAGGGCGTCGTAGAAATCCGCCATCGCCGGATGTCAACGCTCAGTGCGCGATCGCCGGACAGGCGTGGTCGTCCAGCGGGCGGAACGCCTTGTCGCCGGGAATGGTGGCGACGAGTTTCAGAAGGTCCCAGTCGCCTTTCAATTCAGCCGGCGATTTGACCTGGACCAGATAAATGTCATGCACCATGCGGCCGTCCGGGCGCAGCTTGCCGTTCGGCGTAAACGCGTCGTTGACCTGCGTCTCCCGCATTTTGGCGATCACGGTTTTTGGATCGTCCGAATTGGTCGCCTCGACGGCCTTCAGATAGCTGCGCACCACCGAGTACGTTCCGACCTGGAAGGTTGACGGCGCGGTTTTGCGCCGTTCCAGGAATTTCGCGAAGAACGCCTTGGCCGCATCGTCGCGTCCGGGCAGCCACGGCGAGACATACATCATGCCTTGCGCGAGTTGCAGACTGGTAGCGCGGATCGCCGGCAGCGAGTCCAGGCCGAACGGCACCACTTTCTGTTTATCGGTAATGCCGAATTCACGCGCGCTCTTGACCGAATTGATGGCGTCGTCGCCGCCGTTCGCGAGCGCAACGACATCCGCCTTCGATGCCTGCGCCTGCAGCATGAAGGAAGAGAAGTCCGTGGTGCCGAGCGGGACGCGGACCGCGCCGACCACTTTGCCGCCGTTCTTTTCGATGAATGCGGTGGCGCCGTCCTGCAGCGCCCGGCCGAATACGTAATCTGCAGTGATGAAGAACCAGGTCTTGCCGAGCTGCGGCAGGGCCTGGCCGATGGCGGCACCCATCTCGTAGGTGTCGTAGACCCAGTGGACCAAATTATTGGGCGCGCACGCCTTGCCGGTGAAATCGGCCGACCCTGCGCTGGTCAGCAGCACCGCCCTATTGTCGGTCTTGGCGATCTCCAGCACGGCAAAGGCGACCGCGGAATTAACCAAGTCGGTAACGGCGTCGACACCGTCGAGATCGAACCAGCGGCGCGCAATGCCCGCGCCGATATCGGGTTTGTTCTGATGATCAGCGGCAATGACCTCTACCGGGATGCCGTTGATCTTGTTGCCAAACTCTTCCGCCGCCATCTTCGCCGCCTCGACCGAGCCGACGCCCGAATTCTGCTCATATGGGCCGGACAGATCAGTGAGCACGCCGACTTTGACCTTGCCGCCCGACATCTCGGCATGCGCGGCCGGAACGAGGAGCAGGAATGCGGCGACACTGCAGGCGACAAAGCGCATGTGTTTCTCCCTAACGTTGTTGCGGGCGTTCACGCGTCCCTAGCGCGCGTTGAGCCCTTCTTGGAATATCGGCCGATTTAGCGGCGCATTGTCAAGACGGCAAACACAAGTGCTAGTTTTTGGCGCCGCCCGGTTTCAACTTCAGCAGCCGATCGGCATTCCCGTGCGCGAACTTTTCCAGATCGGCGGCCGGCAATTTGAGCCCGTCGAGATACTCCCTGCCCTGCCGGTTGCTGCTGTAAGGGTAATCAATCGAGAAGAGCACACGATCGGCTCCGAATATCGCAAGCGCGATTTCAAGCGGCGGCCACGTGAACATTCCGCTGGTGGTGACCCACACCTGGTCGAGTATCGTCTGAGCTACTGGACGCTTGAGGTGACGGACGTCACCCGACAGCGCTTTGTCCGCGCGAACAAGCATCGCGGGCAACCCTTCACCCATGTGCCCGATGATCACCTTGAGCCGCGGATGCCGGTCGAGCGCACCGGAAACGACAAGCCGCAGCACATGAATGGCGACCTCCGAATGCCAACCCCACGCCGCCATCGACAGCCGAAAGCCCGCGTCGCCCGGCAAGCCTTCGTAATATGCCTCGCGCACTGACGGCGGCGGCAAGTTCGGATGCACGTAGATCGGCACGTCCAGCTGCTCAGCCCGCGCCAGGATCGGCTCGAAACGCGCATCGTCGAGAAAGCGTCCCTCGGTCGTTCCATTGATCAGTGCACCGCAGAAGCCGAGGTCGCGCACGCTGCGCTCAAGTTCATCCGCAGCAGCTTGCGGACTGCGCACCGGCAGATGGGCAAAACCGGCAAAGCGATCGGGGTGCGCAGCGATGGCTTTCCCAAGGACGTCGTTAATATCGCGCGCGAACGCTATGCCCTCGTTGCCGTCGAGCAAATCGGCGCCGGCGCCGGAAGCCGACAGCACCATCACCGTGATGCCGGCCTCGTCCATTTCCGCGATCCGCAGCGAATCGAGATCGGCCAACTGCTTCTCGAGCGGCGCGCCGAAACCCGGCGGGAAGCCGCGTTTGGTAATCGCGTCCGGATTGATCCGGCGCACCAGCGACGGAATGATAAAATGCTCCTCAAGAGTAACGATACGCATCGAAGCTCCCTTCACGGACCGCCGCCGGCGGATGGCGGCCAATTCTCTGATTTACCGGTTGCTAACCATACCGCAGCATCATCGCGCCGCGTCATTTTTTAACGAGGCCCGAACCATGACCTATCTGCTGCCCCGCGGATTTATTATCGTGATCGCGTGGGGGATGACCTGCGCCCTGATCAAGAACTTGTGGCCCGATGCCGATCCGACGGCCTTCGGCGTCGCCGGCGTCTTATGGGCGACGGGCGGCATGGCCTATTTCGTTTATTTGCGCAAGCTGCGCCGTGACATCGAAGCGCTTGAGCGTAACCGGGGCTATAGCGTTAGCCACACGGCAGTTTAAGGCGCCGACCGCTACGATATCATTCCAGTGTACTCACGCTGCTTGGCGGCGATTTAGCTAAGGCGATCGGCGATATGATCGCCAATCCGGAGTGCGTTGGCGATGATCGTCAAAGTCGGATTGACCGCCCCAATTGACGGGAAAAAGCTCGCATCCGCAACGTAGAGATTGTCGATTTCGTGCGTCCTGCAGTTGAGATCGAGCACGGACTGCGAGGGATCGGGACCGAATCGCATGGTGCCGGCTTGGTGCGCGGTGCCGCCGATCGGAACATTCTGGCCGAAATAAAGCGACCGATCAAACAGGTGCGGGTGGACGTCCAGCTTGTCGCACAGGGCGCGAAGTTTTTCGCGCAAGCGGCGATGCGCTTCCATGTTGGTTTCGGTCAGATTGAGGATCACGCGGCCGCCATCGTAGTAGATTCGGTTCTGCATAAGCGGCAGATCTTCCGAGGTCAGCCAGAAGTCGAGTGAATGTTTGGCCAGCCAATCGAACGGCTTTTCCGGAAACCATTGCAGAAAACCGGGAAGCCCTTCCCCGTGGAGCTCCGCGCCGTCGGATTTGCCTACCATTTGGATATGCCCAAGTGGAAATTCCCAATCGTTGGAACCAAAATAAAAGTCATTCAGGCCCAGCGTTTTTTGAAATTTGGTCGGGTTCGGTGTACGCGAAATGGCCAAAACGACTGAGTTGTTGTGCCGCATGTAATTTCTCCCCACGAGGCCTGAGCCGTTGGCGAGGCCGTCGGGGTGATCGTCATTTGTCGAACGCAGCATCAGCAACGCGGACGATAGCGCCCCGCAAGCCACAACGACGAGATCGCCGGAATACGTCACCCGCTCGCCTTGGCGCAGCACTTGAACGCCGGAAACCCGGCGGCCGCCTGAATCCGTGGTCAGTTTCTCCACAAAGGCGTTCGTAAGCAGGGTCACGTTCGCGTGCCCGCGCAAGGCCGGATCGACGCAAATGATCTGCGCGTCGGCCTTGCCGTTCACCAAACAAGGATAACCGTCGAACGCATTGCAGCGAATGCACGGGGAATGCGGCAGCGGTTTGCCGTCCGCCTCGTCGAGCAGGATGCCGACGGGAAGATGGAATGGAAGATGCCCTTCCCGCTTGAGCCCATCGAACAGCTTCTGGATGCGCGGCTCATGCGAGATCGGCGGATAGGCGTAGGACTTTTTGGCCGGGGGCTCGGTCGGGTCTTCGCCGCGGAGCCCGTGCACATGATAGAGCTCCTCTGCGAGCTGGTAATAAGGCTCAAAGTCTTGGTAGCTGAGCGGCCATGGCGGAGAAATACCGTCGACGAGCCTGATTTCGCCGAAGTCACGCTCGCGCAGCCGAAAAAGGGCGGCGCCATAGACCTTGCTGTTGCCGCCGACGAAATAATGCAGGCCCGGACGAAAGCTGCTGCCGTCGGCCGCGTACCAGGTCTCTTTCGTTTGATAGCGCCCGTCGATAAAGACGGCCTGAGTGTCCCAGTTTTCCCGCTCGCGCGGCAGGTAATCGCCGCGCTCCAGCAGGAGAATGCGCTTACCGGTCTTGGCTAACCGCCAAGCCATGGTCCCGCCCCCCGGACCGGACCCGATGATGACCACATCGAAATGTTCGCTGCTGCTCATTGTGATGAACACGGCAAAACACAGCAACGTTTGAACCCCGACCGAGGTTCAGCGTTTCCACATCTCAGGCCTGATGCAGATTCTTGAAGTGATTCTCGCCTGACCGGCCGGGCAGCGAAGCATGATAACCCTGAGCTTTGTCATCACCGTCGCAATTCGATTGGGTATGGTTCTATTGTTTTTACCTTGCAGCGCTTTGGACAAAATTCTTAATTTCCGCGGCGCGGTTGCTCAGGCGCGTGAAGTGGCGCCGAACACGCGCATCGCGGTCGCACTGATCGTTGCCGGCCTCCTTGTCGAGGTTTTGATGCCGGCCGGCGTACTGACTGGGGTAGCCGATCGCGCTTGTGCCTTTGTGCTCGCCGGATATTGCGTCACGACCGCTTTGCTCTGGAAACAGTTCTGGAAACCCGGCGATTTTTGGACTGCGAACGATGGCCAAGGACGCACTTTATTCTGGGACTTCCTGAAGAACGTCGCCGTCGGCGCCGGCTTCCTGCTCATCACCTTTGGGACCAATGCAGCAGCCGTCGATGATTTCTTTGCTCATCCGCTGTGGTCGTCACATCCCTATAGCCTCACGCAGGAGCACCGCCGACAATGAATGCTGATCGCAAACCGGCCGTCTCCTACTGGCATCTGTGGACCGATCCCGAGGGCATCAGCCACCAAACGCGCTGTACGCTGAGCGAGTTCGAGAAAGCTGCGATCCAGCCCGAAGCAGCTCCGCAATGGATCGGCGCCAAGACGGAGGATCGGGCGAGCGTATTCGTCACGGTGCTTCCCGTCGGCTGGATCGGCGATTGGCATGAAAACCCCAAGCCGCAATGGATCGTGCCGTTATCCGGCCGCTGGTTTGTCGAATCCATGGACGGGCGGCGTATCGAGATGGGGCCCGGCGAAATCTCATTCGGCGAGGACAAGAACACCCGGCCGCTGAACGGTAAGCGCGGCCATCTTTCCGGAACGGTCGGAAGTGAACCAGCCGTTCTCATGATTGTGCAAACCGAGTCGCCGGCGACGATTGCGCAGGCCTGCCGGTTCAGGTGAGCCATGGAAGGCTTTGAGATCCGGGATCATCGATTTCGCCGCTACATCCTGGACAATGCGAGCTTGGAAGTTTTGGCGTCAGGCTTCCGGTGGCTGGAGGGACCGGTCTGGATGGGGGACGCCGACTGCCTGCTGTTTCAAGACATTCCGAACAATCGCACCATGCGCTGGACTGAAGGGTTAGGCGTTTCAACCTATCGGGCGCCGTCGAACTACGCCAACGGACAAACCAGAGACCGCAGCGGGCGCCTGATTGCGTGCTCGCATCGCGGGCGCTGCGTCTACCGCACTGAGTATGATGGAAGCGTCACAACATTAGTGGATCGTCATGGCGGCAAGCGATTGAACGCCCCGAATGATGTCGTGGTGAAGTCGGACGGCACCATCTGGTTCAGCGATCCGCTCTACGGAATTTCGAACGACTACGAAGGCGGACGGCAAGTATCGGAGCAGCCCGCGGCGGTCTACCGCTTCGATCCGCAAAGCGGCGGCATCCGTGTTGTGGCTGGCGATTTCGACGGCCCGAACGGTATCGCCTTCTCACCCGACGAAAGCCGGCTTTATATTTCCGAGACTGGCGATCAGACGGCGGAGCATCCGCGCCAACATATCCGCGTGTTCGATGTCGGCGCCGACGGTTTGACGCTCTCCGGCGGCGACGTTTTCCACAAGATCGAGCCGGGTTACTGCGACGGCATGCGCGTCGACGAAGACGGCAACGTGTGGAGCAGCGCCGCTGACGGCGTCCATTGCGTCGATCGGGCGGGTAAGCTTCTCGGCAAAATTTTCGTGCCCAATCGGGTCGCCAATCTGACGTTTGGCGGCCCAGTGAAAAATCGGCTCTTCATCGCCGGTTCGAACACGCTTTACGCTATCTTCGTCAATTGTCGCGGTGTGCAGACCCCGTGACCGGCGTAACCAAGCTTTCGCGCATCCGTCTCATTGCCGCGCAACCGCAGCAACTGGCCGCGTTCTATGAGTCGGCATTCGGTTTTGTGCGAACCACGCAGGCCGCGACCGACGCTGCGAGCTTGGCGAAGCTTTTGGGCAATCCCGACGCGACCGCAAGTTGCGTCACCTTGCGCCTCGGCGAACAAGAAATCGAGCTCGTCGGCTTCCCTACTGCCGCCAGTAGTGTTCCAGCCGTGACCGGCTGGAACCCGCTGTTTCAGCACTTCGCGATCGTCGTTTCCGACATGGCGGCTGCTTATGCACGGCTGCGCGCACAGACGGGCTGGAGTCCGATCTCGACTGGCGGACCGCAAGTCCTGCCGCCGGCCTCGGGCAATGTGACCGCATTCAAGTTCCGCGATCCGGAGGGGCACCCGCTTGAATTGCTTGCCTTCAAACCGCAAAGCACTCCAGAGTATTGGAAACGCTATTCCGCTGGCGGTGCCCTCGGCATCGATCACTCTGCGATTTCCATCGCCGACACCGGCCGAAGCGTCGCCTTCTACAAGCGCTTCGGTCTGAACCGCATCGGCGGATCGCTAAACTTCGGCCCGGCGCAGGAGAAACTTGACGACATCCCTCACGCGCAAGTCGAAGTGACGGCGCTTGCACCGCAGTTGAAGGCCACTCCGCACGTCGAGCTATTATGTTACCGCGGCACATACGATCGAATTGGTCAGGTTCTCGAAATCAATGACGTCGCCGCCACCGAACTTGTTTTCGCCGTTGACGGTGACGCAGCGTTGCACGCAATTGCTGCGGAAAATCGCGATGCGTGCCTATCCGGCCTTGTAACCTGCGGCGACGGACCTGCGCTTGCCCTGTTCCGCGACCCGGACGGGCACCTGCTTTGCCTCGAAAGTCTGTGACTGATCAAACGCCGGCGCGGTTCCAACCGCGCGCACGATTGCCGTAAATCTCATGGCCCGTTGGGGTGACCGCCACCGTATCTTCAAGTTTGATGAAGCCGCGGCGGGGATGCAGCAGGGTGGTTTCGACCGAGATCACCATGCCGGCTTCGAGCGGCCGCTGCGCGTCGTAAGCGTCGTAGGGGACCGGACCCGTGGCGGTCAGCCGCGGCGCTTCGTGGCTCACGAGGCCCATACCATGAGCGAGAAATTCGTAATGATTGTGTAGCTTCGACTTCTTCAGCACCGGCTCGGCTGCTGCATAAATCTCGCCGCCGTTCACTCCCGAGCGGATCGGCTTGAACGCCGCCTGCTGGGTGGCCTCGATTTCCGCCAGCAAATCCACGAGTTCGGCGTCGGGCTCGCCGACGATGCCCATGCGCGCCAGATCGCCGATATAGCCGTGGTAATTGCCGCCCGAATCCACCGAGAGCGGATCGCCCTTCTCCCAGCGCTGATCCGAAGGCGCGCGATTGAGGCTCGAACCGGCAGCAATCAGGCAATAATCGAAGACCAGTCCACGTTCCGTTTCCTCGCGCCGCAATGCTTCGGCCAATTCCGCCTTGGTGGCGCCGGCGCCGTGGCTGCCGATGACCGCAAGCATCGAGTCGATGACGAGTTCGGACGCGAGCCGCAGCTTCTCCAGTTCCTCCGGCGTTTTGCGCGAGCGCAGCCGTTCGAGCACGAACAGCGCATCCTTGATCTCGGCGTCGGGGAACGCCTTGCGCAACGCGGCCGCGGAATTGGCCGGCAGGAAAGCGAGTTCGACGCCAATTCTCGGCGGCTTCGCTACAAGCTTCCGCACGTAGTCGGCCGCTTTTTGCATCACGTCGACCGAGCCGCCGCTTTTGGTGCTGACCTCGGAAACCCAGAATGGCTTTATCTGGGTCTGGTAAGTCTCCATGCCGTGGCCGAAATAGCCGGCCTTTTGCGGAGCGCCTTTCGCATAAACGAAGACCGGCAAATAACGGCTGATCCCCATTGCGTCCATGCTGTCGAAAAAGAACGAGCGATGGCCGCCGAGGAGATATTGGGCGTTGTGCTTGGAGGTGGCGACGAGCACGTCGATCCCGGCCTCGTCCATGAGCTGGTCCAGTCGCGCGGTGTCGAACGGTGCTGCGTCTTGTTTCTTGGTGATGTCCAGCATGATTGATCTCCTGGTCGGCAAGGCTCCCTATCGGCTCACTCTATCAAAGCCGAGCCGCGGAGATGAACCCGCTTCCGGTTGCCGGCAGCAATGCAGCTGAGGCGGGATTCGAACACTGCCGGCGGCGGCGCGGGCGATAATGGGCGGCAGGCAGTGCCGCTGCCGTTCAAGCAGCGGTTTTGGCAGGCGATTTGGCTGTCGGCGCCTTGACCGCGGCGACCAAGTCTGCGGCGCCGCGCTTGGCGCGGTCGAGAATAAGCTCAATGGATGCGATCTCGACTCGATTGCGGCCGGAATCCTTGGCGCGATAAAGCGCGTGATCGGCTTGAGCCAACAGCGCCGACAGGTCGAGCACGGCATCGTGGCTGATCACAATGCCGATACTCACCGTGGCGGCGATCGGCCGGCCCTGAACTTCGCCGGTCGCTGCGGCGAAGTCCAGCGCGGATTTGCTCGGCGACGGCAAAGGCGCGCTCGCGCGTGGTGTCGCGTAACAACGCCGCGAACTCTTCGCCACCGAGTCGACCAAACAGGTCGACGTGGCGGATCGAGCTGCCGGCCACATCGGCAAAAATCTCCAGCACGCGATCGCCGATGGCGTGACCGAAACGATCGTTGATCGATTTGAAGTGATCGAGGTCGAGCAGCATCACGGCGGTCGGGCGCGGATCGGTGGCCTGCCGCTTGAGGTGGGCTTCGCCGTCCTGCAGGAACGCGCGCCGGTTGGCGACACCGGTGAGCGGATCGATCAGCGACGCAGTCTTGTGGCGGTATTCGGTGCGCTCCTTTGCCATCGCCAGCAGGATGAAGGCGATCGCAATGGTGAAAAGAAGCGCCTCGAAGCTGAGCACAGTCATCCACACGCTGCTGAACACCTGATTGCCGGCCGGCGACCACGGCAGCATGGCGCCGAACGGCGTGCGCAACAAATAAAGCGCGCCGTGGGCGAACAACATAAAGATCGCGGGCCAGCGCGACACCAAGGGTTCGCTGCGCCCGCGCCAGAATTCGTACGCCGTCGCCCAGGTGTAAGTGGTGATGATGGCCGAGCTCATCAGCACGCGCAGATCGTAGGCCTGAGCGAAAGCCGGAATACGGCACGCAATCAGCCAGATCGCGGCGCCGGCGAACAACAGGATTGGCTGCGGCCGATGATGATCGAAGACGCGCGCGCCGGTCCACGTCAGCGCAAAAGAGGTGAACAGCAGAGCGTTGGCGAGATCGATCGAAATCAGATCCGATACCGAGCCGTAGCGACCGAACAGCACCACCGAGGCCGCCCGCAACAGGTGAGCGAACCCCCACCACGCCACCGCGCTGATTGCAGTGTTCTGAGCCCAGGCGAACAGCAGCAGCAATCCGAGGATCGCTTCGACGTAGATGGTCACGAGGAACAGCGTATTGACGTCGAGATTCATCGCGCTCTACCAGAACGGCCGACTGCAGGCGCAGCCAATCGCTGGAAGCCCCTTCATTGTTCCGGATAGGGCACCGCTGGAAACAATCGGTGAATGGCCTTATGTCAGCGTGGAACATGCGTCGCTATAGTTTCGATATTGTTGCGAACATTCAGCGGCAATTGATCTACCCTTGTTCCCAGTAACTTAGTCCTCTAGTGTCCCGGCCCTCCGGGATCTTGCGCCGATGCAGTTCAGCGACGGAATCATCGAGGCGATCGGCAACACGCCGTTGATCAAACTCAAGCGCGTGTCCGCTGCGACCGGCTGTACCATCCTCGGCAAGGCCGAATTCATGAATCCCGGACAGTCGGTCAAGGATCGCGCTGCTTTGTTCATCATCGAAGACGCGGTGAAGAAGGGCGAGCTCAAGCCCGGCGGTGTGATCGTGGAGGGGACCGCCGGCAACACCGGCATCGGGCTTGCGCTCGTCGGCAATGCCATGGGCTTCCGCTCAGTGATTGTCATTCCGGAGACCCAAAGCCAGGAGAAGAAAGACACGCTGCGGCTGTGCGGAGCCGAGCTGGTCGAGGTTCCGGCCGTGCCCTATTCCAATCCCAACAATTACGTGAAGGTGTCAGGACGGTTGGCTGAGCAGCTGGCGAAGACCGAGAAGAACGGCGCGATCTGGGCAAACCAGTTCGACAACGTCGCCAATCGCCAAGGGCACGTCGAAACGACCGGACCGGAAATCTGGCGGCAGACCGACGGCAAAGTCGATGGTTTCACCTGCTCCGTTGGCACCGGCGGCACGCTGGCGGGCATCGCCATCGCGCTTAAGTCATTCAACAAGGCAGTACGCATCGCGCTCGCCGATCCGATGGGCGCTGCGCTCTATAGCTACTACACGACCGGCACGCTGAAATCGGAAGGCTCTTCGATCACCGAGGGCATCGGGCAAGGCCGCATCACCAAAAACCTTGAAGGCGCGCCGATCGATATCGCTTACCAGATCCCGGACGCAGAGGCCGTGCCGATCATCTTCGATCTCCTTGAACACGAAGGCCTGTGCCTTGGCGGCTCTTCAGGCATCAATGTCGCGGGCGCCGTTCGCTTGGCGAAAGAACTTGGGCCGGGGCACACCGTAGTGACCATCCTCGCCGACTACGGCACGCGATACCAATCGAAACTGTTCAATCCGCAATTTCTGCGCGAAAAGCACCTGCCGGTGCCGGCCTGGCTCGAGCGCCACTCGCAAATCAAGGTTCCCTACGCATGAACATTGCCAGCGCGCTCGCGTTGTCACCAGATGACCGCCATGCTGAGACCCGAGGATAATTCCACCCCTTCGCCCAAAAGCCGCTGGCTGGTTTCGACCGATTGGCTCGCCGAGCACTTGCAGGACCGCAACCTGATCGTCGTCGACAGTTCCTATTACCTGCCGACGCAGCCGCGCGACGCCCACGCCGAGTATCGCGACGGCCATATCCCCGGCGCAGTGTTCTTCGACATCGACAAGATCGCTGACGATTCCACCGACCTGCCGCATATGCTGCCGGGCCCGGCGCATTTCGGCCAAGCGGTCGGCGCGCTGGGGATCGGCGACGGTGACACGGTTGTGATCTACGACAACGTCCGTGATGGCCTCGGTGTCTACTCGGCGCCGCGGGTGTGGTGGACGTTTCGGATTTTCGGCGCCAAGAAGGTCTTTGTTCTCGATGGTGGCTTGCCAAAGTGGAAAGCTGAAGGACGTCCGCTGGAGCAAAGCGACGCCAAGCGACCAGCCAAAAAGTTCAACGCGGAGATGAACGTCAGCGCGGTGGCAACGATTTCGGACGTGCGCATGGCGCTGACCGATGACAGCGCGCAAATTGTTGACGCGCGCTCCGCCGGACGCTTCGCCGGCAAAGAGCCTGAGCCGCGTCCGGGCCTGCGCCCGGGCCACATGCCGCGGTCATTCAACGTGCCATACAGCCAGTTGCTGGAAAACGGACAACTGGTGTCACGCGCGCGTATCGAGGCCGCGTTTAAGGACGCCGGAGTCGATCTCGACAAGCCGATCATCACCACGTGCGGCTCCGGCCTCACCGCCGCGATCCTTACGCTCGCGCTGGACTCCATCGGCAGAGCGCCGCGGGGGCTGTACGACGGTTCATGGGCGGAATGGGCCTCCCGCCCGGATGTTCCCGTAGAGCGCAGCTAGAAGCAGCGCGCTAAGATAAAGAGCGAGCGCAAAAAGCCCGGTCGCCCTATGACCGGCGGCGCCAATCGGATTGGACGCGCTCGGTGGGAATTTTAGGCTGAAGCCCAAAGGTGTTGCGCGGCGTAGGCGCGCCAGGGCCGCCAAGCATTGGCGCGCGCCAGCAGTTCGGAGGACGAATGCCGACGCCCTTCCCGATTGGCGATTGCGCGCATCAGGCCGAGGTCGGCGGCGGGAAAGGCGTCCGGCTCGCGCAAGTGGCGCAGCGCGATGTACTGCGCCGTCCATTCGCCGACGCCGTGAATCGCTCGCAGTCGCTTGACCGCATCATCCAGCCCGCAATTTGCCTCGAACAATTGATGGTCAACGATTGCGGCAGCGGCAACCGCTGACAATGCCGCCGCACGGCTGCGTGGCATGCCGAGACAGGTTAAATCTGCGCTCGCCAACGACTCCGGCTGCGGAAATACGTGCGTCAGATTTCCATCTGCGGCCTGCAGCCGCTCGCCATGCGCCGCGACCAAACGGCCGGCCAAACGGGCGGCGGCAGCAACGGTGATCTGTTGTCCAAGCACGGCGCGGATCGCGAGCTCAAACCCGTCCCATGCGCCTGGCACACGCAGTCCCGGCCGCGCTTTGACCAAGGGTGACAATGTCGGATCGCGAGCAAGGTGCGCGGCAATGGCCAGCGGATCGGCTGCCAAGTCAAACACACGCCGCAGCCGCGCAATGATCGCCGGCAAGGCGGAAAGCTTGGGAAAGCGGACGGTCGCACGCAGCGCATTGCCGTTGGCGGGTTCAACCGCAACAGTGCCTTGCACGCCATCCAACTTAACCGATCGGGCGTAACGGTCGGCGGTAACAAATTCGACGCCGGCGATCGCACGATGTCGCAGGAATTCCAGGGTGGCGGTCCAGTCGTAGGGCGGATGGTAGCGAAGCAGCAGGACAATTTCGCCCTCCGGGCCAGGCGGAATGTCCGGCTTGCTGGAGCGACGCAACGCGCCGGGCGGACGACCGAACAGCTTCTGAAATGCTTCGTTGAAGCGGCGCACACTGCCAAAGCCGGACGCAAACGCGATTTCGGCCATTGGCAACTGGGTCTCATGAATGAGCTGCTTGGCGAGCAAAATCCGACGCGTCTGGGCGACGGCTATCGGCGACGCGCCGAGATGCTGACGAAACAGCCGCCGAAGTTGCCGCTCGCCCAACCCGAGTCGCCCGGCAAGGCCGTCGATATCATCCTCGTCCAACGCGCCGTGCTCGATCAGCGTCAGCGCGCGCGACACCGTGTTCGAGGTGCCGCGCCACGCGCCCATATCCGGCGCGGTCTCCGGACGGCAACGCAGGCAAGGACGGAATCCCGCTTCCTGCGCCGCTGCCGCAGTTGGATAGAAAATTATGTTCTTTGAAAGCGGCGTCCGTGCCGGGCAAACCGGGCGGCAATAAACGCCAGTGGTTTTAACTCCCACGAAGAAGCGCCCGTCGAAACGGGCGTCCCGCTGGCAAAGCGCGCGGTAGCAGGCGTCGTGGTCGAGATCCATTTCCACACACTGGGGCCGGCGGCAGCTCTCGTCTAGCGGTTTTCGGACATGGTCATCCGGAACCGATGAACAGGTCCGAAAACCGCTAGCACGCGAACTACGTTGGCGTAGGATTTCTTTCGGTTGGAGCGATACCGCTTAAGCATGCAAACCTTCTTCGTCGAACACATTGAGACACCCACCGGCCGGATGCGCGTCGTCACTGATAGCGAGCGGCGTTTGCGCGCGGCTGATTGGAATGATCACGAGCCGCGCATGCAGAAGCTGCTGCAACGCCACTATGGAGCCGGTTCAGTCGAACTGCGTGAACCCTCACGGCCGACGACGGCTGCCAGCGCGCTACTTGCGTATTTCGCCGGCGATCTTGACGCGGTCGACGACCTGCCGACCGAAACGAACGGCACGGCTTTTCAGCGTACGGTCTGGTCGGCATTGCGCACGATCCCGGCCGGCCGCACGCTCAGCTACGGCGCTCTCGCCGGCCAAATCGGCCATCCCAAAGCCGTCCGGGCGGTCGGCCTCGCCAACGGCGCCAATCCCATCGCCATCGTCGTTCCATGCCACCGTGTGATTGGCGCCAATGCCTCGCTGACCGGGTACGGCGGCGGACTGCATCGCAAGCGATGGCTGCTCGCGCACGAACGCGGCGAGCGGCCGTTGTTCGGCGAAGAACTGCTCGTTTCCGCGCGATAGGCTTCGATATTTGGCGCGGCGCGGAGCCCGGATGCGTTTCGCGCCCGCAGAAATCCGGATACACTTAATTAGAATCTTAAGGCTGTGACCTCGATCAAAGCGGAGCTACGTATGCTTTTGCTCAAACCCAGCTGCGAATGCTGCGACGCCGATTTGCTGCCGGATTCACGCGACGCCATGATCTGTTCGTTCGAGTGCACGTTTTGCAGAGGCTGTGCGGACGGCGTGCTCAAAGGCCGCTGTCCGAATTGCGCCGGCGAACTCACCCGCCGGCCGATCCGGCCCGCAGCTGCCCTTGCCAAATTTCCGCCATCGCGCGAGAGATACTTCAAGCCCGAAGGCTGCGCGGCCGCGGCCGCGCAATAAGCGCTTTGGCTTGAATACACAGCGGAGGCGCCCATGATCTTCCGCCAGCTTTTCGACAGCACGTCGGGAACCTACACCTATCTGCTCGCCAGCCGGCCCGGCGGCGAGGTGCTGATCATCGATCCGGTGTTGGAGCGGGTCGATCGTTATCTGCAGCTGGTTCGCGAACTCGACCTCAAACTGGTCAAGGCGGTGGACACCCATCTGCATGCCGACCACGTGACCGGGCTGGGCGCGCTACGCGACCGCACCCAGTGCATCACGGTGATGGGCGAACAGAGCCACGCCGACGTGGTTTCCATGCGCGTAGCGGAAGGCGACCGCATCGCCATCGAGGGCGTCAGCCTTGATGTGCTGTACACGCCTGGACACACCGACGATTCTTATTCGTTCCGGCTGGCCGACCGCGTTTTCACCGGCGATACGCTCCTGATCCGCGGTACCGGCCGAACCGATTTCCAGAACGGCGATCCGCGCGCGCAATACGATTCCATTTTCAACAAGCTGATGAAGCTGCCCGACGACACGCTGGTCTATCCGGCGCACGACTACAAAGGCGAGACCGTATCCACCATCGGCGAGGAAAAGTTCTTCAACCCGCGGCTTAAGGTCAAGTCGATCGACGAATACGTCGATGTGATGAACAATCTGAATCTGCCCAACCCGAAGATGATGGACGTGGCGGTCCCCGCCAATATGCACGTCGGCTTGCGCCAGGAAGAAATCGCACGCAAAGGCTGGGCGTTATCGGCGGCCGAGGCAATCGCCTTGTGCGGACGGCCCGGCGTGGCCATGATCGACCTGCGCGAGCAAGGCGAACGCGAAAAGCACGGCGTCATCCCGGGATCCCTCCATACGACCTATGCCGACTTGCAGGAAAATGTCCGCGCCGGCGGCATGCTGCACGAATTGGCCACGGCGACCCGCAAGCGTGTCATCTTCTACTGCGCGTTCGGCGAACGCTCCGCCATGGCAGTGCAGGCGGCGCAAGACGCCGGGCTCACGTCTGCGTGCCACATCGAGGGCGGCATCAGCGCTTGGAAGAAGGCCGACGGGCCGCTGGCGCGATAATCGGCCCGATAATCCGTCCCCGCCGCGAGAAAAGCGAAAGCCGCAGGCACTGATCCTGCGGCTTCCACTTGGCGCCCGCTGCGGGAGGGAAAAACAGCAAACGCCGGCGCAATAACGCGAACGACTTAAAGCTGCTCGCCCTGATCCTCGCTCTCGATGTAGTTCTGCATCTGAACGCCCGGGGCGTGATCGTCCTGGCCGAAACGGCGGTTTTCAAAACGCTGCCAATTGCCGTTCTGGCCGCCATCACGTCCGTCACCAAATCTTTGGCGCCAGCCAGGTCCATGTCCCTCATTGCTGGCGTGCATGTGATGCGGCCGCAACATGCGGGCCAGGATCCTGAAACGGTGCTTCTGGGCGTCGTCCAGGCTTTGATACAGCGGCATGCCAGTGTCGGCGATTTGCTTGAGCGCGTCGCCGGTCTTGGTCATGGCGTCGGCGTGCCGCGCGAGCCGATCGAACGGCGTGGTTGCAGCCTGATCCTGTTGGTTGCCCGCTTGGCGAGCCTGCATGCGTTCGATGTGCAGTTTCGCCATGTCGCGCAAAGCCTGCTCGAACGGCGGCCAGTTCTTGGCTTGATCGGGTGTGAGCTGGAGACCAGCCTTGAGCGCGGCGACGCGCGCGTCGGTGAATGCCGCCATATCTTCGGCACTCGGCCGATAATGATGCTCGAAACGCGGATCACCTTCACCGCTCGGTCCGCCAAAACGCTGCTGCGCGTAGACGATCGAAGAGCCGGCGATGGCAAGCGCTGCCGCCGCGACGACCACAGGCTTCAACATGTTCTCCTCCGAGAAGATCTTTCAATGTAATCCGAAGTAGAAATCCGGGAGGCACGCAATACAAGTTAAACTTTTGTCAGGTTGGCAGCCGGTCATCCACAATTCGACCGTGAAGATGAACCACAGTTCAATTTAAACCCGATCTTGAACTTTCAGTGCAATATTTGTTTCAAAAATGTACGCGTGCGTTCGTGCTGCGGGCGATCAAAAAATTCATTCGGCGCGTTGATTTCGACGATCTGGCCGTCGTCCATAAAAATCACGCGGTCGGCGACCTGCCGCGCGAAGCCCATCTCATGCGACACCACCAGCATGGTGATGCCGTCGTTCGCAAGCTCGACCATGGTGTCGAGCACCTCCTTGACCATTTCCGGATCGAGCGCCGAGGTCGGCTCGTCGAACAGCATGATGTTCGGGTTCATGCACAGCGCCCGTGCGATTGCCACCCGTTGCTGTTGGCCACCTGACAAACGCGCCGGGTATTTGTTGGCCTGCTCCGGTATCTTCACGCGCGCGAGATAGTTCATCGCCAGCGCCTCGGCGTCCCGCTTGGGCATATGCCGCACCCAGATCGGAGCCAGCGTGCAGTTCTCCAATACCGTGAGATGCGGAAACAGATTGAACTGCTGAAACACCATACCGACGTCGCGGCGTACCGCGAGGATACGCTTGGGGTCCTCGGTCAATTCGATGCCGTCGACAATGATGCGGCCGCGCTGCCAATCCTCCAGCCGATTGACGCAACGCAGCAGCGTCGACTTACCGCCGCCGGACGGACCGCAAATGACAATGCGTTCGCCGCGGCCAACCTTCAAGTTGATGTCGCGCAATACGTGGAAATCGCCGTACCACTTGTGCAGACCGACCACCTCGACCGCCACGTCGGTCGGAGGCTTCGCTGGACTCGATTGATCCGCCGGCTGCTGCATGCAAGTCCCTTACCGCCGCGACGACCGCGTCAAGCGCATTTCCACGCCGCGCGCATAGCGCGACATGCCATAGCAGCAGACAAAGTAGAAGACCGCGGCCAGGGCGTAGCCGGTAATGGCGATGTTCGGCGCCGCCCATTTCGGATCGGCGCGGGCCGCTTCGATGGTGCGCAGAAAATCGAAGATGCCGACGACGAAGACCAGCGTCGTGTCCTTGAACAGCCCGATGAAGGTATTGACAATGTTCGGCAAGGTGACGCGCAACGCCTGCGGCAGAATAACCAAGCCCATCATGCGCCAGTAAGTGAGGCCGAGAACCCGCGCCGCCTCGTACTGTCCGCGCGGCACGGCGACGAGACCGCCGCGCACGACCTCGGCCATGTATGCGGACGCAAACAGCGCCACGCCGATCAAGCGCACGAACGAGCTTATCCGGAGACAGCCGTTCGGGAACAAACAGCGGCAGCATCACGCTCGCCATGAACAGCACGGTGATGAGCGGCACGCCGCGAACGAATTCGATGAATGCTACCGAGACCCATTTGACGGCAGGAAGCTCGGAGCGTCGTCCGAGCGCCAGGAGAACGCCAAGCGGCAGCGAAAACACCATGCCGATCACCGCCACCACGACGGTCACAAGGATACCGCCCCAGGACGAGGTCGGAACCACGACAAGGCCGAGGATCGGAGCGCCATGGAGCAACAGAAACGACAACGCCGGCAGCGCGACAAAGAAATAGACGGCGCTGAGGTCGCGGCGTGGAGCCGATAGCCGCAACAGCCACACGATGCCGAAAGCCAAAGCGAGGAAGAAAACATCGACCCGCCATCGCTCGCTGATCGGATAGAAACCGTAAACAAAGTACGAAAACCACACCCGCACGAACGCCCAGCAGGCGCCCGGATTGGGCAACGCCGGCGAAGCCAGACAGGCCTCGCGATCGGCACCGGACCACACCGCATCGATCAGAAAAAACCGAACCAGCGGCGGCACCGCCCAAGCAATAAACACGATGCAAATCAGTGTGAGCGCGATATTCGCCGGGCTGGAAAACAAATTGGCTCGCAGCCAGCCGAGCATCCCCGCGCGCGACGACGGCGGCGGCAACGGCTCCGCAGGGATCAAACGCAAATAAGAGGGCTGCTCGTCACTGATGGCGCTCATCCCGGTCAGCGCTCCACAATCGCGGCCGAACGGGCGTAAAGGTTCATCAGGAACGACGTGAACAAACTCAGCGACAGATAAACCGCCATGGTGATGGCGATCACCTCCACCGCCTGCCCGGTGATGTTGAGTACGCTGCCGGCGAATACCTGGACCAGATCGGGGTAGCCGATAGCAACGGCCAACGACGAGTTCTTGATGAGGTTGAGGTATTGACTGGTCAGCGGCGGAATGATGACGCGCATCGCCTGCGGCACCACGACGAGCCGAAGCGTCGCCGCCGAACGCAGACCGAGCGCCTGCGCCGCCTCGATCTGGCCGGAATGCACCGCAAGCACGCCGGCGCGCACGACCTCGGCAATGAACGCCGCGGTGTAGATCGACAACGCGACGACCAGCGCGGCAAACTCCGGCAATATCTCCACACCGCCACTGACGTTGAAGCGGCCCATTTGCGGAACGCTGAACGTCAGCGGAAAGCCCGCAAGCGCAAAGACCACGAGCGGCAGCCCGACAATGAACCCGAGCGCGGGCCACAGCATCTGCCGCTCGGCGCCGGTCTGACGAGCGCCGGCGGGCCAGCATTTGCAGTGCAATCGTCGCGACGACGCCAACAAACAACGCTACGAGAACGGCGACGAAATGCGCGCCGAATTCCGGCCGCGGCAGGAATAGGCCGCGGTTATTGAGAATAGCGCCTCCGGGCAGCGCCACGCTGCCGCGCAATTGCGGCAGCGATCTGAGCACGGCGTTGTACCAAAAAAAGAGTTGCAGCAGCAGCGGCACGTTGCGGATCAGCTCGACGTAGCCGCCCGCCAGCCGCGCGACAAGCCAATTACGCGACAGCCGCGCGATGCCGATGACGAAGCCGAGCACAGTCGCCAGCACGATGCCGATTGCAGCGACGAGCAGCGTGTTGAGAAGGCCGACCCAAAAGGCCCGACCAAACGTTGAAGTGCTGGCCGAATAATCGATCAGCGTCTGGCTGATATCGAATCCGGCGGTGTTGTTCCAGAAACCGAATCCTGAAGCGATGTGGGCGCGGCCAAGATTCTGCGCGACGTTATAGGCCGCGGCGGCGATCAGTACGGCTATGACGGCAACAATCGCGACCTGAAGTGCAATGCTGCCGAGCCGGCGCTGCAAACGCGCCTGGTCTCTATGCGGAACAACTTCCTGCAGCAAACCCTGGGCGTTCTCTGCCATCGTTCGGCACGACGCGAACTGACAACTTGCGGCCGATCAGCGGACTGGCAGCCCGTACTGGAGGCCGCCCTTGGTCCAAAGCGCATTGAGGCCGCGTACGATTTTCAGCGGCGAGCCTTGGCCGACGTTGCGCTCGAAAGTCTCGCCGTAATTTCCGACGTGCTTGACAATGCGGTGAGCCCAATCGTTGGTCAGGCCAAGACCCTCGCCGTATTGTCCCTCGACACCCAAGAGGCGCCGCGTCTCCGGATCGTCGGATTTCAGCTTTTGATCGACGTTGCTCTTGTTTATGCCAAGCTCCTCGGCGTCGAGCATGACAAAATGCGTCCAGCGGACAATGTCGATCCACTGACTGTCGCCCTGGCGCACCGCCGGACTGAGCGGTTCCTTGGAAATAATCTCGGGCAACACGATGTGCTGACCCGGCTCCGCCAGCCGCAAGCGTTCGCCGTAGAGGCCGGACGAATCGGTCGTGTATGAATCGCAACGGCCGGCTTCATAAGCTTTGACCGCCTCATCGGAGGTTACGAACGTCACGGTCTTGAGCCCCATGTGGTTGGCGCGGAAATAGTCCCCGAGATTGAGCTCAGTGGTCGTGCCCTGCTGCACGCATATGGCGGCGTCGCTAAGCTCCAGCGCCGAGCTGACCTTGAGCGCTTTGTGCACCAGAAAGCCTTGGCCGTCGAAATAAGTGACGGCGGGGAATTCCAGCCCGAGCGACGTATCGCGCGATAATGTCCAGGTGGTGTTGCGGGACAAAACGTCGATCTCGCCCGATTGCAGCGTCGTGAAGCGATCCTTGGACGTCAGCGGCACAAACTTGACCTTGGTCGGATCGTTAAAAATCGCCGCGGCGATGGCGCGGCAGAAATCGACGTCAAAGCCAGTCCAGTTGCCCTGCGGATCGGGTAGGCCGAAGCCCGCGAGCGTACCGTTGGCGCCGCAGATCAGTTGGCCGCGATCCTTGATCGCCGCCAGCGTCTGCGCGCCGGCCGCGTGTGTCCCGAATGCCAGCAAAGTTGCGAAAGCAATTGCCGTAACGAGGCGGTTCATGATCAGCCTTTCAGGATAGCAGCGGCGCGAAGAACGACTTCGGCGCTTTGACGTTTCTTCCCCCTGCCGGCGGCCATCTGAGGACGATAGCCCTGTAAGGTCAAGGGTTGACGAGGACGGATGATGCCGAAGTAATGGCACAATTAATGGTATGCAGACACGGTTAGCGTACCGCGAGATACACGAGAGATGACGGCGATGAAAGAGGGAAAGAAAGGCGGCCCAGCCCCGGCCCGGCACCAGGATACGCGTGTGATTAACGCCGGCCGCGATCCCGCTTCGTATCACGGCTTCGTCAACCCGCCGGTGTATCATGCCTCGACCGTGCTTTATCCCAGCGCCGAGGATTTCCTCGCCCACCGCGCACGCTATCAGTATGGGCGGCGCGGTACGCCGACGACCGAAGCGCTCGAACTCGCGCTGCAGGAGCTCGAAGGACCAAAATGCGCCGGGGTGGCACTGCTGCCATCCGGTCTTGCCGCAATTTCGACGGCATTGCTGTCGGTGGTGCGCGCCGGCGACCATGTCTTGGTCACCGATAGCGTCTACGGGCCGACGCGGACGTTTTGTGACCAGATCCTGACGCGGTACGGTGTCACCATCACTTATTTCGATCCACTGGTCGGCGCTGGGATCTTCGGCTTGATCCGCGACAACACCCGCGCGGTGTTTCTCGAGTCACCGGGCTCACTGACCTTCGAGATGCAGGACATTACCGCCATCGCAGCGGCGGCGCATGCCAAGGGCGCGATCGTGCTCATGGACAATACCTGGGCCACCCCACTCTACTATCGCGCGCTCGATTTCGGCGTCGATCTCTCGATCCAGGCCGGCACCAAATACATCGGCGGCCACGCCGACGTGATGATCGGAACCGTTTCGGCCAACAGCGGCACCGTCGCGGATCTCAAGAACAGCGTGCGGCTGAGCGGATTGTGCGTCGGCCCCGACGACGTCTATCTCGGGCTGCGCGGGCTGCGCACTTTGGCGGTGCGGCTCGATCGCCACCACCGCTCCGGGCTTGCGGTGGCGCGCTGGCTGGAGCAACGGCCCGAAGTGTTGCGGCTGTTGCATCCCGCCATGGAGAGCCATCCCGGCCATGCATTGTGGAAGCGCGACTTCACCGGAGCCTGCGGCTTGTTCAGTATCGTGCTCAAGCCGGTGCCGCAGAAGGCGGTCTATGCATTTCTCGACACGCTCGATCTGTTCGGCATCGGCGCATCCTGGGGCGGCTTCGAGAGCCTCGCCATTCCATTCGATTGCACGGCCGTGCGCACCGCGACACGCTGGGCGCCGGGCGGTCCAACGATCCGCTTTCACATCGGGCTTGAAGCCGTCGAGGATCTGCTCGCCGATCTCGAACGCGGCTTTGCGGCGCTTGCCGTCGCCGCGCGGGCTTAAGCTTGTTATGCCGCGGGCGCCGTCGTTCTGCCAACGATCCGGAGAGCTGCGATCTTAAGCCTGCGCCATGAGGGCCCCGGATAGGGCCGCAAATCGTCGGCGAAAAACACCAGACCGCGCGCCGCAAACCACCGGCGCACCATCAGCGCGCCGACCACACCCACAAGTCCACCCGCGATCACGTCGCTCGGATGATGGACATTGAGGACGACCCGGCTGAACATGATGATGAGCGCGTACACCCACATCACGACACGCGAGCGAGGCCAAATAGCGCCGATGGCAATCGCGGCCGCCGCTGCCGTCGTCGCGTGGCCCGACGGCATGCTGGCGTATTCGGGCGACCACACAAACGGCTTGTAGACGAACGGATTGTCGCGGGGCCCGATATACGGGCGCGCCCGGCCGATCAGGCGCTTGACGATGGTGTCGAACAGGCTCGGTAGCCCTATCGCAATGAACAGAAAGCCGAAGCGGGCAACGAGTGCCATCAACACGCCCTGCGTCACTGGCGGCAGCCGCAGCCCGATGAGCGCCGAGAGAAGCAAAATGATAAAGCCGAGCGGATAGAGGAAGCGGCCGGACAAGCCGAAATTGGTGATTGCATCTGCGGGTTCCGTGACCCACGTCGGCAATTGCCGCGCCCAATCGCTCGCGGCGGGCTCGAGGAGAAACATCGAAGCGACGATGGCGGCAATGGTAACAGCAACCGCGATTACCGCGCCGCCGCCGATACGCGGCAGCTTTGCGCGCGGCGCGCGGCCAAGGACGAGGATCGACTGCCAAAGATTGGCACCGACCCGCTTTAGGCCGGCGAAAAGCGCAGCAAAGACGATCAGCGCACCTAAAGTTCGCCGCGCTGCGTTATTGCTCGTGCTCATGCCTCTCCCGGCGTGAAATGGGGGGCCGACCATAGTGAATGCGTTCGCGCGGGGGAAGGACGTTTCAGGGATGGCCGCACGGCGTCAGCGGGCAGTCCGACCGCACCGCCGAGATCGTGGCTGACTCGCGGTCCTCTAGTCGCACCACAATGCTGTCTGCGGCTCCCGAGCCGTCGATCACCGTCACCCGCGCAAATCCCGGGCCATTGGGCTGGAAGAACAGCGTTCCCCGCGGTTGAGCGCGCGCTGGAACGCCGTCGACGAGAACCGTCAGCGGCGCAACCGCGCCGGTGACTTTGAGAGGGACCGGGGCCGGCTTGTCGTCAGCCGCGATCAGTTCGAGCCGGGCGCCATCGGGCGGAAACAGGATATGTAACCGGTCCAACGCAGACTCGCCCGCGCGATCGCCGCGCGCAAAATGCTTGAGCGGCGGCGGCAGCCTTGCGGTCGTTGTGATAACCACGCCATCGGGCGGTCGTGGCAACGGCGCGGTCGCGGGTTGCACGCGGGCGAAGGCGTCGAATAGAATCGGCGCCGCTGCATTTCGTCCGACCAGACGCGGCACCGGCGCGCCATCCGGACGCCCGACCCAGACGCCGATCGTGTGTTTGCCGTCGAAGCCGATCGACCAGGCATCGCGGTAGCCGTAGCTGGTGCCGGTTTTGAATGCGATCCGCCCTGGGACGCCGTTTTCAGGTGGCGGCGTTCCGGCAAGGATGTTGCCGACGTACCACGCTGCCACCGGCCCCATGAGCCGGGTGGCCGCTCCAACTCTTTCGCCGGAGAGCGTCGACGCAACACGTTCGCGAAGCGGCACCGCAGTGCCTTGCTGCGCGATGCCGGCATACAGCATCACCAGATCGGCAAGCTTGATGCCGACGCCGCCGAGACCGATAGCAAGTCCGGGCGGCTCGCCTTCGGGCAGCACCAAAGTGGCGCCGGCTTGTGCAAGCCGCGTAGTCAGCCGGCTTGGGCCGACTTGATCGAGCACGGCGAGAGCCGGAAGATTTAGCGAAAGTTGCAGCGCCTTGCGGACCGTCACAGTGCCTTGGAAGGTGAGATCGAAATTCTTTGGCGCGTAGCCGCCATAGCGCGCCGGCCGATCTTCGATCAGCGTCTCCGGGTGAATGAAGCCGTCCTCGAAGCCAAGTCCGTAGATGAAGGGCTTCAAGGTCGAGCCGGGCGAGCGCAGCGCCTGTGTCACATCCACCTGACCGGCACGGCGTTCGTCGAAATAATCCGGCGAGCCGATGTGCGCGCGCACCTCGCCAGTCGCATTGTCAACGACAAGCATGCCGAGCGAAACTTCGGGGCCGAGGGTTTGCGCCAGCGTGCGGAGACGTTCGCGCGCAAGCTCTTCGAGGCTTCGCTGCAAACCGGCATCGATCGTCAGCCGCACCTCGCTCCCCGGCGAAGCTTCGGCGACCATCCGGTCGGCCGCGTGGGGCGCGAGTATCGGCATGGGCCGGCGGCCTGCCGGGACTGGTTCCGCCTTGGCCAACGCGATCTCGTCGGCCGGCGCGGTGCCGAGCACAGCAAAGTGGTCGAGCACTCGGTTTCGCGCCCTGCGGGCGGCCTCGACCGATCGGTCAGGCCTTCTGGCTTCAGGCGATTGCGGCAAGGCCACGAGGAGCGCCGCTTCGCCGAGCGAGAGCCGGTGCGGCTCCTTACCGAAATATACAAGAGAAGCGGCGCGAATGCCCTCGATGTTGCCGCCGTAGGGCGCCAGGTCAAGATAGAGCGCGAGCACCTCGTCCTTCGTCAACGCACGCTCAATTTCAATCGCGCGTACCATCTGGCGCAATTTCGCTACAAAGCTTCGGCCGTTGCGCGGCTCAAGGAGGCGTGCGACCTGCATGGTCAGGGTGGACGCGCCCGAGCGAATGTGGCCGCTTATGGCAAGCTGTAACGCAGCGCGCGCAAGCGCTAGCGGGTCGACGCCATGATGCGCGCGAAACCGCTTGTCTTCGAAGGCAAACAATAGGTCGAAAAAACGCGGGTCGACGTCGGCGACGGTCGCCGGCAAGCGCCAGCGGCCCTCGTTGGTGGCGTAAGCGCGCAACAGCCGGCCGTCGCGATCGACGACCCGCGTCGAAAACACAAGGTCGCGGCCGAGCGGCGCTGGACCCAGCGACGCCACCCACCAACCCGCGCCGACAACCGCCGCGACGCAGACCAACGATGCGGCAACGATCGATACACGCTTTTTGGTAGGTGTCATTTACTCGCGGTCACTTCAACGTTTTCCGTTCCGGTCCGCCCGAAGCGGTCGGGGCGATACATGTCCTCAACGCTCGCCTGGGGCCTCACATATTTGCCCGGCGCAACCGCGCGTACGACATAGGCGACAGTGAAGACGGGCGAGTCGTCTTTCTTGCGTTCGAACGCTGCGGTGAAGCGGTCGTCGCGGAACTCGGTGTTGACCGGCTCGGCAGCATCAGTGATCCACGACAACGTGCCGGTATCGCCGGAGGAGACGAGGTGCGGGTTGTCGATCTCGAAGCCCGCCGGCAGATAATCGGCAATGATTACCCGGCCGAATTGCGGTTGCGCTTCGGTGACTTTGAGCACGACTGCAAGGCGAGTGTTCTGCTTGACCTGCTTCGCATCGGCCGACTGGCCGTCGAGCGTGTAAGTCAGGCGTTCGATCTTGAAGCCTTTCGCGATCGCGGGCTCTGGCGTCAGCGGCGCGCCGCTGACGGTCACGACGGCCCGGACCTCATCCTCACCGTTATTGGTGACACGCAACGGCTCCTTCAGGTCTCCGGCGCGAATGGTGCGGAACAGCGGACGCGTCAGCGTTTCCCCGTCGACGTCGAGCGATATCTTGCCGCCGTCCTTTGCCATCGCGTTTGCGGCCAGCAGCAGCCACGCGTCCTCCTGGGTCGAAGTCGGACGCAGATTGACCCGCGCCGCCTCGACACGCTGCACCGCGGCTTGCACGGTCGCGCGCGGAGCGCCGCCTTCGCTCGCGAGCGCGACGAGCGCAGCGGCGTCGCGCAAGGTCGAGCCATAATCCTCGCGGCTGACCAGATCGGGCGGCGCGGCTGGCGTGATTGCTGCAAGCGCGGCGGCGTAGGCTCGCTCGGCGCGCGTCCGGTCGCCGACCATCGCGAGCGCGGCGGCGATTTGCGCCTTCGCAATCGGTGTCGTGAGCGCATCGAGCTTGGCATCGGCGAGGTAGCGCAGATCGCCGATTGGCGCCAAACCGTTGCGCGCCAGCACGTACAGCGCATAGGCCAGATCAGTACCGCCGTTCTTGCCCGGATCGGTCATATTGGCGACCGCATTGCGCAGGCGATCGAGCGCTAGCTTGAATGCCGTATCCGGCACCGCGACCTTGCGCTCGCGCGCCCGCGTCAGGAAGTCGGTGACGTAGGCGTCGAGCCAGACGTCAGTGCCGCCGACGCCCCACAGGCCGAACGAGCCGGTGCTGTCCTGTCGGGTGAGCAGCATCTCGATGGCCTCGCTGATCCGCCGATCCGTCGTTGGATCGGTGGCCAGGAGCGTGCCTTTTGCCAGCTCGCTGACATAGAGCAGCGGCATAGCGCGGCTGGTGATCTGCTCGGAACAGCGGAACGGATAACGATCGAGTGCCGCGAGCAAGCTCGCTGCATCGAGCGCCGTCGAAGCGCCGACGGAAATCGAAACCGCGCCGGTGCCGGGGATCAGGTCGGCAAACAACGCGTTGGACACCGTCAGATTTTCGCCCTTGGCAATCGGTTTGATGGTGCGTCGGGCCAGGATCTGTGCCGGCGATCGCACCGCTAACGTAAAGCTTCGTTCCAGCGCGAAATCCGCCGGTCCGCTCACCTTCACCCGAACGCTGCCATTGCCGGCAGCCGATGCGGTGAGCGGCACGGTCGCCGTGCCGCGCTCCTTGGCGCGCAGTGTGAGCTTCTGTGAAGCGCTTGCGGAGAGTGCATCGGCGCCGGTGATGGCGATGGTGTAATCGCCGGGCGCACCTTCAACGTTGTCGAGATCGAGGTGGACGCTGGAACGGTCGCCGGGGAGGAGGAAGCGCGGCAGCGTCACCGTCAGCACAACGGGATCGCGGACGACGACATCGGCCGTGGCGTGACCGACCTTATCCTTGTTCCAAGCCACGGCCATGACGCGGATCGTGCCGGAAAAATCGCCGACCTCGAACGCAACTTCGGCGTTGCCATCGGCGCCAACGGTGACAAGGCCGGAATAGAAAGCCACCGGGGGCCCAGTCGGCGGCGTCCCTTGCAGCGGCGCGCCGGCGTCGCCGCCGGAGCGAATTTGACCGCGCACGCCCTGCATGCCGTCGATTAGTTGGCCGTAGAGATCGCGAATGTCTGCTGAAAGAGCCCGCTGGCCGAGATAGTAATCTTCGGGCGACGGCGGCTTGTAGTTGGTGAGATTGAGAATGCCGACGTCGACTGCGGCGATCACGATCCGGGCTTCTTCGCCCGCGGCAAGCCCCGAGATATTGACCGGCACGCGCAAGGTCGAGTTCGGCCGCATCAATGCCGGCGCTTTTAGGTCAACGGCAAGCGACTTGGCGGCGCGATCGATGGCAAACCATTGCACACCGATGGCACGGCCCGGCATCCGCTGTTCCTGCGCATCGAGCGGCCGCCGCAAGGTCGCAATGAGGTACGCGCCCGAGCCCCAATCGCGGCCCACCGACAATTTCACCTGCGCCTCGCCGGGCTGAACCTCGACCGTCTTGGTCGCCAGCAACCGATCGCCGATCACGTTGAGTGTGAGACGGCCGGCGCTGCGCGCTGTCACCGCGACGGTCATGGTATCGCCGGCGCCGTATTCGAGGTCTGTCGAGCGCCACTTCGAGCAAATCCGGCGTATCCGCATTCGAACTCGACGTAAAAGCCGGCGTCGAAATTGACCGACGTCGCCGGTCCATTGCCATCTGCGCTCGAAACTTCGAGCCGGTAGCGGCCGAACGCAACCGGCAGCGAGATATGCCCCGGCTGATCGAGCGTGGTGTCGATCTTCCCATCAGCGATGCGCTTGGTGGTCTTGACCGGCTCGTAGTTCCAGCGCCCGTCGCGCTTGTAGAACTGATAGTGAGTATCAATGCGCAGCAGCTCGTATTTGAGGCCGCGCTGCGCGATCGCCAAGCCATCGGGCGCGACGGCGACCACGTCGAAAGTGGCGCTGGCGCCATCGCCGAGGGAGCGGCCGGAGAACAGCGGCTTGACGCCGATCATGTTGCCGGTCGCAATCACCGGCAGGCTGATCTTGCGCTCGACAGCGCGGCCGCCCGGCTCAGCCATGCGCACGGTGATCTGCGCTTCGAGCGGATGCGTGCTCGACGGCAGCTTGTCGAGCTTGACGGTAAAGCTTGCTTTGCCCTGCGCATCGGTGGTCGGCAGGTCCTCAAGCGGTTGTTGGGCGGGTTGCACCTCTTCATCGTCGAGACCGAACTGATAACCGCCGAAGCCGGCCCGCTCTTTCGCCACCCCGACCGTCACGTCGCCTTCGAGATCGAGGTTGGCCGCGGGCGCGCCGTAGAGGAAGCGCCCGGAGACATCGACCTTGGCAGGCGTCTTTGGTGAGATTCGGCCGGTTGGCGATGCCAGATCGAACTCGATCCGGTCGGGCACATAGTCCTCGACCAAAAAGTTCGTCTCTCCGACCGGCGGCCGTTTCGGATCGGTGAAAGTGCGCACATGCCAGGTGCCGGTCGGCGCGGAGGCTGGCAGCGGCAGCGTCAGGCTGTGACCGCCCAGTCCTTGGTCGGCGACCACGACGCGGCGGAATTCGACGCCATCCGGTCGTTCGACGACAAAGGTCACCGGAACATCGAGTGCAGCGGCGCTTCGTCCATCGCGCAACATCGCGGTGAGATACGCGGTCTCGCCCGAGCGGTAGACGCCACGCTCGGTATAGACAAACGCGTCGAGCCCGGTCGGCGCGGGACGCCCGCCGACGCCGCGATCGGTCAGATCGAAGGCCGGCGACTTCAGATTGAGGAACGCGTAGTCGCCTTTTCCATCGCTCGCGCCGAGCATGGCGGGTGACGAACCACCCTCGCCGCTCGCAAGCCCCGGTTCGAACAGGACATGACCGCTTGCATCGGTGCGCCGGGTGGCCAGCACTTCGTTGGCGCGAGAAACGAGGCGGATCTCGATGTCGTTCTCGGCCTCCGTCGTCGCCAGCGAGTTGACGAAGACATGGATGCCGTCATTGCCGGAGAATGCGGTGAGGCCGAGATCGGAAACGATGAACCATTGCGTCGCCAGCGAATCGTAGTCGTTGTCGATGTTCTTTGTTTCCCGCGGCTGCGCCACCATGATGTAGGCGCCGGGCTTAAGTTCACCGACCGCCTGGTCGACCGGGAAAGCTGTAGTGACATCGGCATTGAGCGCCGACGACTCCACGGCAAGTTCGCCCTTCCACACCGCGATACCGCGGGACTGGCGGAGTTGCTCGACCTCGTAACGGCCGAGACTGCGCTGGAAGTCGCCGCGTGAATAATTGTAACCGCCGATCGTATCCGGGAGGTTGCGGTCGCCGATGCGGTAAATCTCGACGGCGATGTTGCGCGTGTTGGTGCTGATGACCGGGATGCCGCGCTGGCCGGTACGCGGCAGCACGTAGGCCGTTGTGGCGAAGTGGACCGCGGGTTTGCGGTCGCGTACATAAATCGAAAAATCCCCTGACTTCGACAGCGACTCATGCACCACCGAAGGCAATCCGGCGCGCAGCGTAACCGTGTAGGTCTCACCGTGGCGCAATCCCTCGACGCAGAGTTGCTTCTCGGCGGCCGACACCGCCGGCTTGTCGGTGCCGGCAACCGCGACAAACGGCGAGAAGTCGGTGCGCGGCGGCAAATCCTCGGAAAACTGGAAGCAAGCGCGCGGCGAAGCGGTGTCGGCGTCGACGCTGTAATCGAGTACGCGGAAGCCATATTGCTCGCGCAGCCTCTCGTATTGGCCGCGGACGTCGGCGACCTCGCGCAGTTCGAGCGAGAGCCGCAACGCATCGAGCGCCGGCCGCCATTCCTCGCGGTGAACAAGCACGTTGCCGAGAAACGCCAGGCTGTCCGCCTCCTCGGCGCGGCTGGTGGTGCGCTGGTATGCGATGTAGGCGGCAGTCGAAGCGCGCTCGAGCAGGAGTTTGCGCTCCTTGTCGTCCGCGGGCCGGATTTGCATGATCGCCCGAGCGAGGCGCAACCACGTTGCCGTATCGTTCGGCGCCGCGGCAACGACCTGCCCGAGCAGCGCCATACCGGCGCGGAAATCGTTACGTGAAAAAGCTGCGTCAGCATCGCGCCGGACTTGCGCC
This sequence comes from uncultured Alphaproteobacteria bacterium, assembly GCA_963831165.1. Classification (GTDB taxonomy): domain Bacteria; phylum Pseudomonadota; class Alphaproteobacteria; order Rhizobiales; family Xanthobacteraceae; genus BOG-931. The sequence continues at coordinate 1,073,471 of CAWHPC010000017.1, read as the reverse complement.
ACCGGCTTTGACTGGGTGCCGGCGTCCGACTTGATCTGTGCTTCGAGCGTGATCGCGCTATCGGCAAGCTCCTTGTTCTGAAACGGCTTGTCCGCGGCGCTGACGGCCAACGGGGCGACGATCAACAGCGCGGCGGAAACGCCGGCGCGAAGCAACGAAAGCATTGGGCAATACTCCCTCAAGGGCGCGCAATTTCACCCAGGCACCGAGTCAAGGCAATGATCGTGTCGAGGTCGTGGCCGAAATCGCGAACCGCGCCGATTTAGTAACCGTTTTGCAGCCGGATTCTGTATAAGCTTACCGTTACATGGCCCCGTAGTGCCGGAGAAAGTGATCTGAAAATCCATATGCACGCGCCACCGCGCGCGGATTTGCCCCGCGTTGGGTCATAAACTGTCGTCCAAATTTTTGGGGACTTTCGCCGGCCCATGCTGCCGAAGATAATACAAACGTGGCATTTACGAGCTTAAAACTCGGCCAGGCATTGAGGGAATTAAAAATCGGTGAGTTATGCCTGCCGCACTTGCGTTTCTTGGCTGTCGAGCTGATCGGTTTCGATATTTTCTGCGGCGCTGTTAGGCGGGAAATGAGCTTGAGGCGAGCCCACCATGACTGCCGTACTAGTTCGCGTTGGTGCAGACCTGAGCATAAGTGGAGGCTCTTGGAACGGGCCAGTTGATACTCAGTCCGGAAAGTTTGCCTATGTGGCAATTCCAGAGAGCCGCGCGGTTCATGCCGGTATGGAAAAGAGCTACAGTGCGCTTATCCCCGTGCTTTCGACGTTCGGCGTTAGTTTGCCCGCCCACCTTCGCCCGCATCACATGCATCTTGATCCCGACTTCGATCACCTCAGCTATGGTGATCAAGGTGAGCGCGCCAAACAGTTGCACAAGCTGGATCAGGGAGACATGATTGTCTTCTACTCTGGCTTGGCCGATGTGAACGGTGGCCCGCGTCTCGTCTATGCCATAATCGGCTTATTCGTGGTCGATGAGATCGTTCTAGCAGCGAGCGTACCAGCATCAGCTCGGGACACCAACGCACACTCACGTCGTATCCTATCCGGGGCCGCGCAAGACCTGATTGTCCGTGCGCGTCCAAGAGTGTCGGGCAGATTGGAACATTGCTTTCCGATAGGCGAGTGGCGAGACCGCGCTTATCGCGTGCGGCGAGACGTTCTCGAAGCGTGGGGCGGATTATCCATGAAAGATGGCTACCTGCAACGCAGCGCTAGGTTGCCCCAGTTTTGTCGGCCGGAGCAGTTTCAGCGGTGGTTTCAATCACAGGGGCCAACCCTCCTTCAAGCCAACAATTGAGCCAGCACATGAGGCTTGCGGTGGTGTCGGTAGGGAGGTTGTGATGAAGCTTTACTCCTACGTCGTCGATCATGACACTGGGGTCGCGCCTAACCCCGATGGTGGTCTTTGTACGCTGTGTCTCTGCAAATTCCGCGAGCGCCCTGAGGGCAAGAGGAATATTGTTGAAATGGCGAACGAAGGAGACTGGGTCATAGGTACGGGTGGGGTGAGCAAGCGAAGCACCGGCCATCGGACGCTTGTTTACGCCATGCGGGTGGATGAAAAGCCCACACGGGAGGAGTACTATCGCCGCTTCCGAAAAACGCGGGTGGACAGCAAGCCCCCCAATTTTAACGGGCAATTTGCTCTCATCTCGCGACACTTCTATTACTTTGGAGCGAACGCTATCGATATTCCGAAAACGTTTAAGCTCGAAAAGAAAGGCCCTGGTTACCGCTGCGATTTCAAACAAGCCGATATCTACAGATTCGTCGAATGGCTGGATGGACAAAAAAAACGGGGGAAATGCGGGGAGCCGTGCGCCCCGAAGTCCTCTGAAAAACCAAAAGGAAGCAAGAAATGCAAGTCGCCTTGCTGAAAGTTGCCACCTGATGGGTTGCCGCCCTTTCGACCGACCCCTACTGTAGGCCCTTGCGAGCTTGGCCGAGCAATCGAGCCTCACGGTTAAGCTGACACTGCCGACCGAAAAGGCGTGAAACATGCGGCTTTCCGCAAATTTTGCTTGTCAGAAGCAGCCGACCGAGCTTCGCCGCCCCCTGCGAATAAGCGTCCAACAAATTCGCGGCGGAATTCTCGAAAAAGCCCGTAAAATAAGGGCTTCGGCCCCGTAGCTCAGGGGATAGAGCAACAGCCTTCTAAGCTGAAGGTCGCAGGTTCGAATCCTGCCGGGGTCGCCAATCAAACTAACCACAACAGACCGACCGCGGCTCCGCGACTTTCACGACCTCAGCTCCGATATGTTCAGCATCAAACCTTTTTTGCTGGCGTTTTTTGTCTCTCGACGCCGCTCCATCCGCGATGCTGGAAGGGTCAGCACGCATGTCACGTTCGTGCACGCGCCGGCTTTGCCGGTGGCGTGGCGCCCCGCGTTGCAGGCTGGGTGGAAATCATTGGCGCGCTCGGAGAGATTCGAACTCCCGACCCTCAAATTCGAAGTCTGATGCTCTATCCAGCTGAGCTACGAGCGCGGCGCGGGACCGCACCATAGCGGTTCCGCGGTTCCATTCAACCGCACGGGGCGTTTGCCCAAGTTCCGCGCGCGAAACTGCGCGTCATGCCGGCGCCGCGGGACGGCTATTCTCGCAAAGGCGAGGAACAAGGTGGCATACAGCCGGTTGGTGTGAACTTCCACCAAAGACGGAGGTTCGTCCATGTCTGACTACCGGGACCCCAACGAGCCGCTGTGGCGCGGCGCGGAATATGAACCCACCACGCGAGGCAAAGACCTTAGCTGGGGCTGGATAGCCGGCGTCCTTGCCATTGTCGTGGTCGTCGCCATTGCCTTTGGTATTGGCCACGGCCCGACCCAGACCGCATCGAACGATACTTCGCCCTCGGCAAGCCAGGCGCCACCCGCGGCAACACCGCATCCGATGAATCCGGCGCAGCCGGGCCTGGCCCCGCCGCCGGCCCAAGGGAACAGCCACCCTCAGTAACGAACGTCTTCGTTACAGCGCTAAGCAACGGTCCCGGTGCACAACCGGGGCCGTTTTCGTTTGGTGGGAGGTTCAAAGAGATTGCATGCGCGGCAGCAGGGCGCGGGCGTTGTCGTTCTCAATCTTCCGCAGGTCCGCGGCGTCGAAGATTTGTTTTAATCCATTGACGTGATCGAGCGAGCTGCGGAACGGAAAATCGGTGCCAAACAAAATCTGCGACGTCGGCACGACTTTGGTCAGCGCGGCCATCGCTGCGGGATTGGCGACCTGCGCGGTGTCGTAGTGAAACTTTTGCAGCAGCGGCATGACCCCCTCAGGCGTCTTCGCCGCCGCCGACTTGCTGAGCAGCGGCAGCCGCACGTAGCGCTCGATCAAAAACGGCATGGTGCCGCCACCGTGCGAAAAAATGAATTTGATATCCGGACAGCGGGAGGCGGTGCCGGTGAACAGCAAACTTGCGATCGTGCGCGAGGTGTCGGTGCCGTACTCGATGATCGGTCCCGGCACCCCGGCGATGAGATTGACGCAGCAATTCGCGTCGGTGGGATGGGTGTAGACGACTGCCTTGCGGCGATTGAGCTCATCCATAACCGGGGCAAAGGCAGAGTCACCAAGCCATTTGTCGCCGTAGCTCGTGAACAAGCCGATGCCGTCGGCCTTGAGCGTGTCGAGCGCGTATTCGATTTCGCGGAGACTGGCATCAACGTTCGGCAGCGGCAGCGCCGCGAACGTACCGAAACGGCGCGGGCGATCGGCGGAAAGCTTTGCGCCATACTCGTTGCAGACGCGCGCGAGTGCCGCAGCCGCGGCCGCGTCGCCGAACCACACGCCCGGCGTAGTGATCGACAGGATCGCCGTGCCAACACCGGCCGCATCCATGTCGGCTAGCGATTTTTCCGGCGTCCATTCCAGGGTCGGCGGCAAACCGAGCTTGCGCCGGGTTAGATCGGCGATGTAGGCCGGCGGCGCGAGATGATGGTGCACGTCAACGATTGAATTTTTCGCTGGCGTTTGCGCGCCAACCCGCTGCGCGGCAAGCCCGCTCAACGCCAAGCCGGCTGCGCCAGCGAGCACGCTGCGCCGGCTCAGCCTCGATCCACTAAGCATCAGCGTCTCATTGCAACAGCTGCAGCCGCGAACCGATAGCCGGTGTTGCGCGCGACCTTCCATCTCGTGCTCCCTTTGTCGATTCTAGCGTGACGGCTCACTTCTCAAATGCCGGATCGATCGGCACGCGGTAGCCGTTGGCCAGCCGGTTGGTTTCGTTCGCCATGCCGACGACAGCCATAAGCTCGCCGAACATCGCCTCACTCATTCCGGCCTTGTGCGCCGCTGCGCCATGGCTGGCGATGCAATAGCCACACCCATTGGTCACGCTCACGGCGAGATAGATCATTTCCTTGGTGACCGCATCGAGCGCGCCCGGCGCCATGATCTCCTTGATGCTCTCCCATGTCCGCTTCAACGTCGCCGGGTCGTGGGCGAGATATTTCCAGAAGTTGTTCACGTCCTCGACTTGCCGGCTGCGCTTGATGTCATCGAACACCGCGCGAACTTCCGGGGCGGCATCGCGATACTCGATGGGTCCGTGCGGAGCCATGGTGTATTTCCTCAAGTGCGCTGTGCCGCAATTTCAGCCAGCGCGAGCTCGATGCCAAATTTGTTACTTCGCGGGTATGACCAGCGGCTGGCCCTTCTCAAGCACGTAAGCGACGAAGAGCTTGCACGGCTTGTCGCCAATCGCGCCTTCAGCGTGGATGGCGCGGTCGGGCAGCTCGAACGATTGGCCCGCGGTGAAAGTCTTTTCCGGCTGGCCGTCGAGCGCGAGCCAGAATTGGCCCTCGACCACGGTCGCGTCGACGATGCCCGGGTGGCTATGGCGCGGCGCCTTAAAGCCCGGCGCAATCTCCACCATGGCGGTAGTGACTTCATAATTCGAATTCGGCACCTCGATCTTACCGAGGATGCTGCGTTTCATCGGCGACGGCGACAACGGCGGATTCGCCGGCGGCGTCTGCGCCAGCGCCACGCCGCCGACGGCAAGGGCGGCGACCGCAAGAACGATGGATTTCTTGAGCATCGATCTCTCCCAGCGTTTAAGTTTCGGTATCATAGCCCGACTGCCGAGGGGTTTACAGTCGCCGCTCGCCGCCGATTGCGGCTGGTGCGCAATCGCTTCGGCAACAAACGCGCAGGAGCCGCGATGCCGAAGACACCGGACTATTTCGCCGGCAAGACCATCATCATCACCGGCGCCGCGAGCGGCATCGGCCGCGCCACCGCCCTGATCTTCGCCCGCGAGGGCGCAAACGTTGTCTGCGCCGATCTCGATGACTCCAGCGCGCAGCGGACCGCCGCAGAGGTCAACGGCAAAGGCAGCAAGGCGGTGGCCATCAAGGTCGATGTCACCAAACGCGGCGAGGTCAACGACATGGTCTCCCGTGCGGTCGCCGCCTTCGGCAGCGTGCAATTTCTGTTCAACTCGGCCGGCGCCGCCATTCGCCGCGCCAAATTTCTCGAGATCGACGATGCGCTGATGGACAAGACCTTTGCGCTTAACGTCAACGGCACGTTCTACGCCATGCAGGCGGTGCTGCCGCATCTGCTCGCCAACAAAAGCGGCGTGATCGTCAACATGGCAAGCATGGCTCACCGCCGCGGCGGCCCCGGCTCGTCGATTCACTACGCCGCGGCCAAGGGCGCCGTCGTGACCATGACCATGGGTGTGGCTCGCGAGTTCGCCACTCAAGGCATCCGCGCCATCTCGATTTCCCCCGGGCCGATCAAAACGCCGTTCCAGGACGCGGCACAATCGTCGCCCGAACTGATCAAGCAGTTTCTCGCCGACGTGCCGATGCAGCGCTTCGGCGAGCCGGAAGAGATTGGCGAATTGGTGCTGTTCCTCTGCTCCGACGCCTGCGGCTTCATGACCGCAGATACGGTCTACGTGAACGGCGGCGGCGGCTGGCGGTAATCTGCCGCCGGAATGAGCGTGCGCGGGTGCCTGTGGATTGGCTGGCGATCTACCTTGACTCGAATCGAAAACATCCCCCAGTGATTTGATCGTTAGTTCCATTTCTCGTTGTTTCCATTTCTCGTTGTGCTGTGCTGTTTGCCGGCGAAAGGCAACGCATTATGCGCGCGATCGTATTGGCCACCCAAAAGGGTGGCAGCGGCAAGAGCACTCTCGCCATCGGGCTCGCGGTCGCCGCGATCGGGGACGGGCATCGGGTTGCCATCATCGATGCCGACCAACAGGGTACGGTTTCGAGTTGGGGCCGGCGCCGCACGCTGTCCGAGCCTCGGATCGAGAGGGCCGGCGGCGGTTGGGAGATTGAGCGAGCCCTGTTAGCGCTTACACACGGCGGCTTCACTCTAGCCGTCATCGATACGCCGGCAACGAGTAATGACCTCAGCGCAAGCGCAATCGGCGCGGCCGACATGTGCCTCATTCCCGCACGGCCCAGTCCGGCGGACATCGAGGCGTCGTTGCCGACCTTGCGCACTGTTCGCAAACTCGGCAAGCCGTTCGCGCTCGTGCTCAATCAGGCGCCAGCGCGCGGCTATCGCATCGGCGAGGCCGCGGTGGCCCTCAATGCGGCCGGCGCGCTGGCGCTTCCTTATATCGTCGAGCGCAACGACCATCAGGATGCGCTTGGCTCGGGCTTCGGCGTCACTGAGTTTGCACCCGATGGCAAGGCAGCGGCGGAAATTCGCGCCCTGTGGCAGTGGATTTGGCAGGCAATGACCGTGAAAACGAGCGACCGTGGACAACCACCGATCCGAGCGGCGGGCTGAGCCGCAGCGCCCGACGCGGCGCTCAATGGCGGAGTTCGCCACGTTGCTCGAGAGCGGCGCGGTCGTGGAGAAACTGCCGCCGCCAGCAGCTGCGACCGCAAGGCGTTTGCAAGCGACGGACGACAGGACATTGCAGCAACTGGACGAAGTCACCTTGGCTGCGGCCAAGTCGGCCAAGGATTACCGAGTCTGGATGCTGGAAAACCTGAAGATCGGCAGCAGCACCACACCCGATAGCGCAAACGCGGTTGCCGGTGCGGCTCCCACCTTTGCCGACCCAAGGGCCGAGAAGCCACGCGAACAAGGAGTTGACGGTGACGCGCCGATCCCGGAACCGCAGCTTTCGGGAGACCCTGATGCTGCAATTGCCGACGACTATCGCGCCAAGGCGGTCGAACTGATTAACGCCAATGTGAACGCCACCCTGGACTATGCGCAGCAGCTCGGCACGGTGAAATCGGCGACCGAGTTCATCGAACTGTCCACCAGCCACGCGCACCGCCACCTGGAACTGATCATGAAACATGCGGCCGGGTTCACGGCTTTGTCCGGCACGTCGCCGACGAAAATCCCGACGGACGAATAACGGCCTGCATCGCGCGGCCGGCAGGGGGAAGACGCTTGCGACCAGCGCGGGCGTGACGAAGGAGGCGATAAGTCCCGCTAGCGCGGGCAGGCGCGGTCCGCCAGACGCGAGTCGCAAACCCGCACGGCTTTCAGATAACCGACCCAGCGCCCGATCTGCTCCTTCGACGGCGGAAACCTGAAGGCCTTCTGCACCACATAGAAACTATCGTTGCCTTGCACCGCCTTGAACCAGGTAATCTCGATCTTGCCGCTCGCCGGATTTTGCGGGCAGCTCAACAGCCACACCAGGGTCGGATAGCCATTCTCGACCGCGTTGGCGATCGGCTGAGCCGGGCCCGCGCCCGGACAGCTTCTCAGCCATCGAGTTTCGAGGTTGCTCATGAACGCTTCCGGCGACACGCGCAGATGATAGAACACCTGCACCGTCACCATTTCCGTCCAGTTCTCGACGGTTTCGCCGGCCGGGACCCATTCGGTGATCAGACCGTCGTCGGTCTTGTCGCGGAAGCCGACGTGGTATCCGGCCGGCGCGGTCGTCAGCAGGTTCTCGTTGACGAAGGCGGCCGCTACCGGGCGAGTGAGCAGCAGGCTCAGAATTAACGCCGTCAGCAGTACCGACCGCATGGCGGGTCCTCTAGGGCCGTTGTAAATCGGTTGGCCCTTGCGAAGCGCCATCCTACGAACTTCCCATCGAGGCGTCAGAGCACGCCTGTGGTGTCGCTTACGCTTGTCCGCCATTTCTAGCCGGCACCGTCCAGCCGAGGCGAAAAGAAAGCCCCAAGCGCTGGAGGGGACACATGCGCTTGGGGCTCGCAAGGCAGAGCAACGTTTCGTTGCTCGCCCAGATTTCAGTCGTCGGCTGCTTCGGTGACAGAGACGCCGCACTCGCCGCAGCTATAGCGCCGCAGGTCTGGAAGAACGCCGTTTTGCGCGATGCTCCGCGACAGATGCATTGGCCGCCCGCAGTTCGGCACAGCCGGCTCCGGGTCGGTTCGCCACCCCGCCGGATCAACTCGCGTGTTTCCGAGGTAAACACCACATCATCCCTTTTATTCAAACGCCCGATACAAATTCAAACGCTTGTTTGAGACAGCTACAGGCCGGAAAAATGGCGGTTTCGTGATTTTTCTCCGCTGGATGCGGCGCTTTGTTGCCAACGCTACTGAGGAGGAGGATTGGGCGGCGGCGAACGCGCCGCGCGTCGTTAATGCCTAAGGTTTGTGGAGCTGGCGCTGGGCTGGCCAGCGCGGGCCGGCGCCCGGCTCACCCGCCCTACCGACCAGGCCGCCAGTTCACCAGGAACACGCCGACCACGCACACCGCCATGCCGACAAGCGCCAGCGGCGCGAGCCGCTCGTCGAATGGCGCCCACGCCATCAGCGCGGTCGTCGGCGGGGTCAGATAGAACAGGCTGGTGACGCGCGTCGCCGCGGCGCGGCGGATCATGTAGTAGTAAAGCCAGATCGCGCCGAGCGAGAGCCCGAAGATGAGCCAGCCGAGCGCGAGCAGAAATTGCGGCGTCCAGTGCACGATGCGGGTTTCGAAGGCAAACGCACCGAACGAAAACAGGATCGCGGCCGCCGCATACTGAATGAACAGAGCCGGCCGCCAATCCATGCCGCCACCGAAGCGCTTCTGATAGAGCGTGCCTGCAGTGATGCCGAGTAGCGCCACGGTCGCCGCGAGCCAGCCGAACGGCGTCGCGCCGCCCGATGCCGTCTTCTCGTGCAGCACGAGATAAACGCCGAGGAGGCCCAGCGCCAAGCCAAACCACTGCCGCGCCAGCACGCGCTCGCCGAGCCAGCGATTGGCGATCGTCGAGGTCAGCACCGGCTGCAAGCTGACGATCAGCGCGGCGAGCCCGGCCGATACTCCGTTCTCGATCGAAACGAACACGCCGCCGAGATAGAGGCCGTGCACCATGATGCCGGTCGCGGCGCCGTGCACCATGCCGGTCGCGCTCGGCCATTTCGGCCGCGTCAGGGCGAGGACGATGACGAGCAGCGCGATCACTGCGCCCATGCGCAGCAAAAGAAACGTCAGCGGCTCGACATAGCCGAGACCAAGCTTCGCGCCGACAAAGCCCGACGCCCAGAGCAGGACGAAAACGCCCGGCGCCGCGAAGACGGCGAAATCTTCCAACGTTCGCGGCATTTGTTGCTGGCCCGGCGGCTGGTGGACGCGACTTAGGCCGGGACAACTACCCCGTGCCGATGCGCGGGTCGAGCGTCGGGACAGATTGGGGCCATGCGATGCGGCAGGGACAGCTACGCTTATCCAGCGCGGCGCCCTTTCAGCATTCCGGCGATGCTCAAGTCTTCGTCGATGTCGGGCCAGTGAATACCCAGCAGCATGATCTCAAAGTTAGCGCGTTGCGCCGCAGACGCGTGTTGCAACCGCGGATACCAGTCAATCGGCGTTGCGATCTTGCGGCCGTCTGCGAGCGTAACCACGAGTTCACTCGTCGTAAACTCGACAGCACGCGGTTTCAGGTCGCCGACTTCAAGCTCCAAAGTACTCATTCCATGCGCTCAGAGCGGAAGATTCACACCGGCAAATTGTCGTGCTTTCTGACTGGCATCTCCACCGTCTTGCCGCGCAGCATCGCCAGCGCTCGCGCGATGCGTGGGCGGGTGGTCGACGGCATGATGACGTCGTCGATGTAGCCGCGTTCGGCGGCGATGAAGGGGGAGAGGAAGCGCTCCTCGTATTCCTTGGTGCGGGCGGCGATCTTGTCGGCGTCGCCGATGTCGGCGCGGAAAATGATCTCGACCGCGCCCTTGGCGCCCATCACCGCGATCTGCGCCGTCGGCCAGGCGTAATTCACGTCGCCACCGATGTGCTTTGAGGCCATCACGTCGTAGGCGCCGCCGAAGGCTTTGCGCGTGATCACCGTGACCAGCGGCACCGTCGCTTGCGAATAGGCGAACAGGAGCTTGGCGCCGTGCTTGATCAGGCCGCCATATTCCTGGGCGGTGCCGGGCAAAAAACCCGGCACATCGACGAAGGTCACGATCGGGATGTTGAAGGCGTCGCAGAAGCGGACAAAGCGTGCGCCCTTGCGGCTCGCGTCGCTGTCGAGCACGCCAGCGAGCACCATCGGCTGGTTGGCGACGATTCCCACCGTACGTCCGGCGATCCGGCCGAAGCCGATGACCATGTTGCGGGCGTAGGTTTCCGACAGTTCGAAGAAGTCGCCCTCGTCCACAGTTTTGAGGATCAGCTCCTTGATGTCGTAAGGCTTGTTCGGGTTTGCCGGCACGAGCGAGTCGAGCGACGGCTCGATGCGGTCGATCTCGTCGAACGACGGCCATTCCGGCACGCCCGCGGAAAAATTCGGCGGCAGGAAATCGAGAAGCCGCCGCATCTGCAACAAACACTCCACGTCGTTGTCGTAGGCGCCATCGGCGATCGAGGATTTGCTGGCGTGGACCGAGGCGCCGCCAAGCTCTTCCGCGGTGACGATCTCGTTGGTTACCGTCTTCACCACGTCGGGCCCAGTAACGAACATGTAGCTGGTGTCGCGCACCATGAAGATGAAATCGGTCATCGCCGGCGAATAGACGTCGCCGCCGGCGCACGGCCCCATGATCACCGAAATCTGCGGAATGACACCCGAGGCGATCACATTGCGCTTGAAGACTTCGCCGTAGCCGCCGAGCGCCGCCACGCCCTCCTGGATGCGGGCACCGCCGGCGTCGAACAGGCCGATGATCGGCGCGCGGGCGCGCATCGCCATGTCCTGGATCTTGACGATCTTCTGGGCGTGCGTCTCCGACAGCGAGCCGCCGAATACGGTGAAGTCCTTGGCGAAGGTGAAGACGCTGCGGCCATTGACGGTGCCCCAGCCGGTGACCACGCCGTCACCCGCGATCTTCGATTTATCCATGCCGAAGTCGCTGGAGCGGTGCTCGACGAACATGTCGAACTCCTCGAAGGAATTCTTGTCCATGAGGAGCTCGATCCGCTCGCGCGCGGTGAGCTTGCCGCGCTTGTGCTGCGCCTCAATGCGCCGCTCGCCACCGCCGCCGCGCGCGCTGTCGCGGCGTTCTTCGAGCCTGTCGACAATGTCCTTCATGGCCAACCCCTGGACCCCGGTCGCCCGATTGCCTTCGCAACGTCTCAATAGGACGGCTCAATAGCAAGGCTTGTGGATGGCGTCACCGACACACGCGCCCGTGTATTCGCCGATGAGAGGCGTGGCACTCGGCATGTTCCCCTCCCCCTTGTGGGGAGGGGTTAGGGGTGGGGGTCGGGAGGAGATGCACAAGCGTCTACGCTGGCGAGTTGCCTCCCGACCCCCCACCCTACCCTCCCCCACAAGGGGGGAGGGAAATGCTTGAGTGTCTCGCCCCGTTGTGCATCAAACGCGCGAACCAGAGCGGCGGACCGAAATCACAAATGAAAATGGCCGGATTGATTGATGCGGTGGAACGCCGCCCGCAGGCGGCTTTCGCCGGCTTCCTCATCGTTCACGGGCTGATCTGGACCGCGTTGCCGTCGCTGATCTATTCCAACCTGCCGCTCGATGTGATCGAGGCCATGGTTTACGGCCGCGAATGGCAGCTCGGCTACGACAAGTTGCCGCCGCTGCCGTGGTGGGTGGCCGAAGCCGTATATCGCGTGTCTAGTTTCGATGATTCGCTTTACGCGCTGTCCCAGGTCGTCGTCATCATCGCCTTCATCGCGGTATGGAAGACGGCGCGGCCGCTGGTTGGCGCGACCGGCGCGCTCGCCGCGATCCTGATCGCCGACGGCCTGCATTACTTCACCGCAAGCGCCACCAAGTTCAATCATAACGTCATCGAGCTGCCGCTGTGGGCGCTCGCCGGTTTCGCGTTTTATGCCGGACTGCGCCGCGAGAAGCTCGGCTACTGGGTGTTGCTCGGGATCGCGATCGGGCTCGCGTGGTGGGCCAAATATTTCATGGTGGTGCTGGCGGCGCCGTTTGCGCTGTTTCTCATTTTCGACCGCGACGCGCGCCGCCATCTGGCCACCCCCGGCCCTTGGGTGGCGGCAGTCGTGGCGCTTGCGGTAATGGCGCCGCATCTGATCTGGCTCGTGCAGAACGATTTCCTGCCGTTCAACTACGCCGAAGCGCGCGCGACGCCGTCAAGCGGCTGGCTCGATCATCTGCGCAACCCGGCCGAATACGTGGTGGCGCAAGCGTTCTTTCTCATTCCATCGCTGGTGATCGCGGCGCCGCTGTTCTGGCCTACGGCAAAGAGCTCGCCCCGCGGCAGCGCCGACGCGTTTGACCGCCGCATTGTGACGCTGTTGGTTTTTGGCCCGGCCCTCACCCTCTTGGCGTTGAGCCTCGTCACCGGCCGCGGCACGCAAGCGATGTGGGGCTTTCCGCTGTGGCTGTTCTTGGGTCTTTGGATCGTGCTGCATGCCCCAGCCGCGCTCGACCGTAAGCGGCTCGCGTTAGTCGGCGCGCTGTGGGCTGCGGTGTTTATGCTTTCCGTCGCCGCCTTCGCCACCGATTATCTGGTGCTGCCGAATTTCGATCACCGTTACCGCGCCGCGTTCTTTCCCGGCGACCTTTTGTCAGCCGCGATCACGCAACGCTTTGAGCGGGCGACCGGACGCAAGCCGGCCTACATCATCGCCTCGATGTGGGATGGCGGAAATGTTGCGCATTACTCGGACCAGCACCCGCAGCCGCGCGTGTTGATCGACGGCTTGCCGCAGCGCGCGCCCTGGATCGATCTGAACGATTTGCGCACCCGCGGCGCCGTCATCGTCTGGACCGACAGCGATCCGCGCGTGCTGCCGCCAAACTTTGCCGCGGTCGCCCCGGGCGCCGAACTTGGCACGCCATTCGATCTGACGGCGCATCGCGACAACGGCACGGTCCACGTCGGCTGGGCGATCTTGCGTCCGCAAGCGCCATAATTTACCCCGCCGCAGCGGAGTGCTAGTTTCCCGGAACGGGCAAGAACAAGGCGATATAAGTGCCAAACACGTCGAATTATCTGCGGCTAGAGGCATTCCGGGCGACTCCTCTGGTGCAGGAGCCGTTCCAGCATCTGATCGTATCCGGCTTCATCAGCCCCAAGGGCTTAGCGGCGATCAACGCGGATTATCCGAAGATTTCGTCGTCCGGCAGTTTCCCGGTGGATCAGGTCAGCTTCGGCCCGAAATTCCAGAACTTGCTCGACGAGCTGGAAGGCGATGAATTCCGCGAGGCGTTCGAAGAAAAATTCGGCCTCGACCTATCGGGCCGGCCGACCGTGACCACGGTTCGCGGCCGCTGCGATCTGAGCGACGGCCGAATCCACACCAATTCGACCAGCAAGATCATCACCGTTCTCATCTATATGAACGAAAGCTGGGAAGAGGCCGGCGGGCGGCTGCGGCTCCTTCGCTCCGCCAACAACCTCAACGACATTATCGTCGAAGTGCCGCCGGTCTCAGGGACGCTGCTCGCTTTCAAGCGCAGCAATAATTCCTGGCATGGCCATGAGCCGTTCACCGGCGAACGCCGCGTCATTCAGTTCAACTGGCTCACGTCGCAGGGCAACCGGCAAATCGCCATGTTGCGGCACCACACCTCCGCATCGTTCAAGCGCGTATTGCAAAAAATCTTGCCGGGCCGCGCCTAGCGCCATAAAACGCTGTGGACGCACAACAGCCGTCGCGCGACAGGAGTTACTTTTTGAACACGCCTGCGGCCGACCTGCGCAACCGCGATTTCAGAAAAATTCTGCTGATCAAATTATCGGCCGTCGGCGACGTCATTCACACCATCCCGGTGCTGAACAAACTGCGGCGCCGCTACCCGGCGGCGCAGCTGGATTGGCTGGTGACGCCGGCGATCGGCGAACTCCTCCGCCACCATCCGGCCATCAGCAATGTCATCGAGTTTGACCGCAAAGACTGGTCGACACCTTGGCGGCTGACGCCTTTTATCAGCTACGCGCGTCTTGCAAATCAGCTGCGGAATAACCGATACGATCTCGTAATCGACATGCACGGGCAGTTCCGCACCGCGATATTCACGATCGGCAGCGGCGCGCCGGTACGGATCGGATTTGACCGGCCACGGGCGAGCGTCTGGGACGCCTCGCCGCGGAAGTTTCCCGAGGAGACGCGCAAGCATGCGTGGCAAGGCGCGCGCGAGGGCAGCTGGCTCGCCTACACGCACCACATTCCGGTGCCGACGCTCGACCTGCACGCGGTCGACCGTTATCTCAGCGTCGGGCCCCTTTTAGGCCTCGACGATGGGGCCGCCGACTTTTCCTTTCCGATCCCTGATGAAGCAACCAAGCGCATCGACGCGCTGATGGATTACTACGACGCCGCAAATAAAAAGCTCGCCGTGCTGGCGCCGGGCACGATCTGGGAAACCAAGGAGTGGCGCAGCGACGGCTTCGCCGAAGTGGCGCGCCATTTTCTGCAACAAGGCTTCGCCGTGACATTGATCGGCGCCGCGCGCGAACGCGCCGGTTGTAATGCGGTTGCGGAACTGGCGCCGGGCGCGATCAATCTTGCCGGCGAGACCACGCTGACCGAGCTCGCTGCCCTGATCCGGCGCTCGACCATCAGCATCACCAACGATTCCGGGCCGATGCACCTGGCCGTCGCCGTCGACCGTCCGGTAGTGAGCATATTCGGGCCGACCGATCCGATCTGGATTGGTCCTTACGGCCAGGCCGACGCGGTCTTGCAGGCGAAGCTTTCCTGTTCGCCCTGTTATCTCCGGCAGCTCAGCCGCTGCCCCAACGATCACGCCTGCATGAAGGATGTCTCCGCGCAGGCGGTGATCGAACGAGCGGAGAGCATTCTGCGTAAGCGCCCGGAGAACGTCAGTATCGCTAAGGCGCAAGCCGGCGGTCGAAAGTCGGTTTGACCGTTCGCTGCAAACGCGGCCGCTTCAGTAACGGCAATTATTTCTCATAGACTCCCTGGCGGGTCACGACGAAATCGATCCGGCCATCGATCAGCGCCTTCGCACACTCGGCAGGCGAATTCACGATCGGCTCCTCGTGCACATTGAAACTGGTGTTAACTAGCACCGGCAGCCCGCTTGCAGCTTCAAATCCTTGGACGATGTCGTAATAGAGCGAATTATCCTCGCGCCGAATCGTCTGCGGCCGTGCCGAGCCGTCAACGTGCACGACGGCGGGAATGCGGTCGCGCCACTGCGGACGGACGTCGCAGGCAATGGTCATATACTGGCACGCCCTGGCATTCACACCATTGACGTCGAAAACCTCGGCGGCCCGCTCGGCGGCGACCACTGGAGCAAACGGCATGAACTCGGTGCGCGCAAGGCGCTGGTTGAGCAGATCGTGAGTTTCGCGCCGCGACGGATTGGCCAAAATCGAGCGCGCACCTAGCGCGCGCGGCCCGTATTCCATGCGGCCGGTAAAGATCGCGCCGATTTTACCCTCGACGAGCCGATTCACCACTTGCGTTACCGGCGCGCCTTCCACTCGACGCACGTTCGGCAAAGCCGCAAGGGCCGGATCGATCGCGCTGGTGTAATCGCGGCCAAGACAAATTGGGCCAAGCGCCCGCCGCCGATCGAGCCAGGCTTTGAACCCATCCCGCTCCAGCAAATAAATCAAGGCGCTGCCAACCGGAAGTCCTTCGTCACCCATCGCCGGAAAAATGAAAATCTCGTCGAGCCCGAGCCGCTCGACCAGCAACCGGTTCAGCCTGACATTGGCGAACACGCCGCCGGCCACGCCCAGATGTTTGCTCGGAAAATTCGCCAGCAGATTCTGGATCGAGCACAGCATGGTGTCTTCGAGTACCTGCTGAATGGAGGCGGCGAGGTCTTGCGGACGGATTGCTTTAGCCAGCTGCCGCATGAAGCGCCGCATGTGGCTGAAGCCGGAGAAAGTCGAGTGCACCCGTCCGTTGTCGTCGACGCGAAAATATGAGGCGATCTCCTCGGCGCGCACCGGTTTGCCCAGTGCGGCAAGGCCGGTGAGTTTGCCTTCGTGACGATCCATGCGAAACCCAAGCGCGAGAGTCGCGGCACTGTAGGCACGGCCGAGACTGTCAACCGGCTTTTCCGTGAACAGGCACTCATCGCCGCCATAAATTGTTTTGACTGCTCCGTTCGAGAAAGTGCGGTGGCTGTAGTTGACGGTATCACCGCCGCCGTCGGCGGTGACCAGCAGCGCCTCATCCCAGGGGCTGTAGAATAGTGCCGGCAGCGCGTGCGCTTCGTGGTGGTTGCTGAAATGCAGCGCCGCGTTTGGCCGAAAACCGCTATCGCGGCGAAATGCCGCGAGATCGAACAGATCGTCAAGATTCCTGGAATGATAGTGACGCATCTCGTGCGTCATGTATTGAAGGGTTCGGCCGCGGCTGCCCCGCAGGGCAACCTCCATGAGCCGGCGAATTCCGGTCACGTGCCGGAAATATTTAACGTCAAGCAGCGTGCGCGACATCGAAATTACATCGATATCGGCGCGCGTCGCACCGGCGATCGCCAGCACTTCGTCGATGCAAGCGTCGGGATGTTTGGAGCCATCGCCTTTGATTCTGGTCAGGCGCTCGAGCTGAACGGCCGCCTTTAGTTCGTAGTCCTCGAAAAGCGCAGCAACAAAGTCGTGAGGACCGGAATGAATGGCAAGGATCAACTCTGGCATGAACGCCTACTGAATTAGCCGAAAAAGATCGAGGAAGCCCGAGATCAAGAGTTCGAAACAGGGCTATGAGTAGGCGAACGAATGTCCCGTCCCCGCATCGCCAGCCACGCCTTCATGTAGGGATAATAACTGGTCTCGGCGCTAACGACTGCGAGCAGGAATCCTTGGGCGCCGTCAAGAAACCCCGCATGCAGAATGTAGGCCCGCAGAAACGCGAACAGCCCATGACCAATGCCGGTCAGGAATGAGATTTTTTGGCCGGAAGCGACGATCATTTCCGCCTTCGCGGTCGAATAACGGTCAATCCGCGACAAGGCATCTTCAAGCCTTGGCATGGCAAAATGAATAAGCGGCGGCCGAAGCCGTTTCACTGTTCCGGCACAGATCACGCGCTCGTGGACGATGACATCATCGAAGCGGCCTTTGCCGCGCCTAAACAGGCGCAGCACGTAATCGGGGTACCAACCTGAATGGTAAATTTGCCGGCCGCAAAAATTGGAAAGCCGCGGAAATTCCCAGCCGTCGACGCTGTCTTCGGCAATCGCGGCCTTGATCGCCGCGGCAAGCTCGGGAGTGACCCGCTCGTCGGCATCGAGGTTAATCACCCAAGGCTTGGTGGCGAGCGAAAGCGCATAGTTTTTCTGCGGGCCAAAACCGCGCCATTCGTGCAACTCGACGCGCGCGCCTTTCGCCCGTGCGATCTCCACGGTCGCGTCGGTGCTGCCGCAATCGACGACGATCAGCTCATCGCAGAACGCGAGGCTATCCAGGCATTCGCCAATATTCGCCGCCTCGTTCTTCGTGATCACGATGGCGCTGAGCTGCGGCATGAATTTTCCTTCTGTCACGCCGGCCGTTCGCGCGCAGCGTGGATCGCGAGCCACAGATAGAGGACGAGCAGTGCCGCCTCAAAGAAAACGATGAGGATGCTGCCGCCGAAGACCTGCGGAAAAAACACTTCAACCACAGCCATGGAGACCGCCGATGTCAGCCACACCACCGCTCCCCAAGGCGCCGCAAGCCACAGCCCGACCGCGGCGACGAGATCGATGACCGCGAAGAACACAGTCGCGGTCCGCCACGCGACGGTGTGCGCCTCGAAGCCGCCGTCGGCGGTGGCGCCGATGCCGCACACCTGACCCCAGTGGTAAAGACCCTTGATGAGGGAAACCACCGCCATGATCCGCAGAAACAGCACCAGATACTCAGCCCACGATCCAGGAGCGTTCACGCCCCCGGCTTGCACGGGTTCGAGCATGTCGCTTGGCCGGGTCGGTCGGTTCTCCGATTGATCGCTCATAGCAGGCGGCCTTTGGCACCGGTAACCGGCCTTAGTCAATCCACTGGGCGTGGCAGTGGCGGGTCAAGCCCGGAACGGCTAAAAGACACGCGACTCCGTCCTTGGAGCGCCCCATGGCGATTGAATATGGCGATTAGATTAGGCCGCCCGCTCGAACGCATCCGCCCCTCCCGGGTCGAGGCGGAGGAGTCCCCCGGCCGCCTCGATTTAGCGATACGCCCGCGCCGTAATCGCCGCGCCGAATGGGCGCGGCGCATGGTGCGCGAACATGTCCTCACGACCGACGATTTGATTTGGCCGCTGTTTCTGGTCGAGGGCACCAAGGTCCGGGCACCGGTCACCTCAATGCCCGATGTCGAGCGCCTCTCGGTCGATGAAGCGGTGCGCGCGGCGGCGCGCGCCGCCAAGCTCACTATCCCCTGTCTGGCGCTGTTCCCCTATACCGCACCGGGCAAACGCGACGAAACCGGCTCCGAAGCGCTCAATGCAGAAAACCTGGTCTGCCAGGCGATCCGTGCCATCAAGAAAGAGGTTCCGGACATCGGCGTCCTGTGCGACGTGGCGCTCGATCCCTATACCAGCCACGGCCATGACGGCCTGCTGCGCGACGGCATCATCCTCAACGACGAGACTGTCGCAGTTCTGGTCCGCCAGGCCCTCGTTCAGGCAGAGGCCGGCTGCGACATCATCGCCCCCTCCGACATGATGGACGGGCGCGTCGGTGCGATCCGCCAGGGCCTCGATGCAGCGGGTTATCACGACGTCCAGCTCATGGCCTATGCGGCTAAGTACGCTTCCGCCTTTTACGGCCCGTTCCGCGACGCGGTCGGCTCGAGCGCCACCCTCACCGGCGACAAGCGCACCTATCAAATGGACCCGGCGAATACCGACGAAGCCCTGCGCGAGGTCGAACTCGATATCGCCGAAGGCGCCGATATGGTCATGGTTAAACCGGGCCTGCCGTATCTCGACATCCTGGCGCGGGTCAAAGAGACCTTTGGCATGCCCACCTTTGCCTACCAAGTGTCCGGCGAATATGCGATGATTACGGCCGCCGCGGGCAACGGCTGGCTCGACGGGGACAAGGCGATGACGGAGAGCTTGATCGCCTTCAAGCGCGCCGGCGCCGACGGAGTGCTGACGTATTTCGCGGCAAGGATTGCGGAGAAACTGAAGAAGGACGGCTCGCACGCGTAATCCGAAAGGGCCTGCACCACATGCACCGTACTGGTAGTGGCTGCCGAGTTTCGGAAAACAGCACGCGCAACTAAGCAACAACGTCCCCGCCCGAAACGAAACGAGAGAGGCGGATGTCATGCGTGATTACGACGACCATGTCCGGCCCCACGTGGTGTTGCGGCGGATCATCATAGTCGTGGCAGTGCTGACCGCCATACCGGTGGCCTTGTGGACCGTCACGGGATTTGTCCGCTCTTATGTCGGACCACCGAAGGCCCCCTATTTTCGCCAGCTCGCGACAAACGTGACCGAGCAACAACAGGGTACCGGGGCGACGACAACCGCCAGCGACTGGTCGCTGTGGCAGAGCGTCGCCAGCTTCGTGCGCGCTCACGTCGGCGCCCCGCAGATTCCCTCGATCCGCCAACTCACAGCGACGATCACGGGCAGCCCCAACGCGCGGTCGGAAGCAAGCGACCCGTCATCACCCGCGACAGAAAAGGGCAGGCCCCCCACCACTTCGCCGATGACCGTCGAAGCACGGGCGACCGCGACCGACGCGCGCGATGTGTCAGCTTCGCCAAAGGACCTGCCAGCAAGCAACCCGAATATGCCAACCACTGCAACGAAGCTTACTGACGCTTCGCAGCCGCCGATATCGGCAAAATCCGCCGACGCGCCGGCGACGCTTCCAGCCGGAACGCGAGCGGCCGATTTTACTACGGCATCCGTTTCGACATCATCGCCACCGCCCGACCCTGGTGCGCCGAATGCGTGGCCGAGTCCGTCACGGCAGAACCAAACGTCCGGGACTTCCGCGCCCTGGCCCGCATCCCCTCAGACCGCTGCAACGCAGCGGGAGGCGGCGCAGCAGAATGCAACCGAGCAACCCGCAGCCGCAGCGGAGCCCCCGGCCGACGCCGCACCCTCCGGGCAACCGTTGACCGGCCGAATCCCGCTGCCGCGACACCGTCCAAGCGATCTTGCCATGGTTCAGATAACGACCGCGAACGTCCCGATGCCGCGGCGACGCCCGGACATCGCGGGTTCGAGTACATCGCCCGAAACGACGACCCAGGGTCCGCTCAACTTTTTGAATAGTCTTTTTCGCTAGCAAATTAGCTGTCGTTCCGCGCCTTCACTCCCGCGCCGCGCCGCCTGGCATGCGCGCCGGCTGATAGCCGTCCGCTGCGAGCGCGCGAAAGATCTCGTCGGCGTGGACGGCGTCACGCGTCTCCATGGTCACATCGAGCTTGGCGCCCTTGGCGGGAACGTCGAGAAACAACCGGTGATGATCGACGCTCAAGATGTTGGCGTTAAGTTCGCCAAGCTTGGTCGCAATCTGACCCAAAATTCCTGGGCGATCAGGGATCGTGAGGCGAAACGACACGATACGGTCGGCGCGCTCCAGCTCGCGCACCATGATGGAGGCCAGGATCCGCGGATCGATGTTGCCGCCACACAGAATCAAACCGACCTTGCGGCCGCGAAAACGTTCCGGCTCGGCAAGCATTGCAGCGAGGCCGGCGGCGCCTGCCCCCTCGGCCATGGTTTTCTGCAACGTCAGAAAAGCATTGACCGCGCGCTCGATCAGCGTCTCATCGACCAGCACGACATCGCTCACCAGTTCGCGGACGACCGGTAGCGTCAGTTTGCCGACATTCTTCACGGCGATGCCTTCGGCGAGCGTGGCGCCGCCGCACGGCCTGTTACCCTGATGGAGCGCATTCCACATCGACGGGTAGAGCGTGCCTTCGACGCCGACAATTTCGATCGAAGGTTTGATCGCGCGCGCGGCGATGGCGCAGCCGGCGATGAGCCCGCCGCCGCCGATTGGAACGATCAGCACATCGAGCTCGGAGGCCTTTTCGAGCATTTCAAGCGCAATGGTGCCTTGCCCCGCAATGATGTGCGGATCATCGTAGGGGTGAACCCAGACGAGATTGCGTTCGCTCGCAATCGCTTCGGCACGCGCCTGTGCTTCCGTCAGCGTCTCACCATCAAGAACGACCGTGGCGCCGAGCGCCTCGGTCGCTTTGACTTTTACAAACGGCGTCGTCACCGGCATGACGATGGTCGCCGGTATGGCGAGGCGGCGTGCGTGATAGGCGACGGCTTGGGCGTGATTACCGGCCGACATCGCGATCACACCGCGACGGCGCTCATCGGCCGAGAGCGCCGCGAGCTTCACGCAGGCGCCGCGTTCCTTGAACGAATTGGTGACCTGCAAATTCTCGTACTTCACGACGACGTCGGCGCCGGTCAACGCCGAAAGTGGCGGCGCCGCCAATTCCGGCGTACGCAGCACGTGGCCGGCGATCGTGCGCCGCGCGGCCTCGATATCGGCGAGCGTCACCATGCCCGGCCTTTTTCCCTATTTCCGCCGGCGTTACAATGTCAGAGTCTGCAGGAAAGGTTGTCATGGCCTATTCCGAGCCAAATCCAGGATCAAGTTCCGCGCCGAGCGGGATCGGCATCCCCGCCGACATGCGGCCTCATGCCTACGATCCGATTGCCAACCCCGAACTGTTCGATGGCGTGCTTGCCCGCCGCTTCGTCGCCTTCATCATCGACCTGGTCATTCTTGCGCTGCCGGTCGCGGCGGCGGCCTTGTTCATTCTTGTGTTCGGCTTCATCACCTTCGGATTCGGCTGGCTGCTGTTCTGGCCGCTCTCGCCGGCATCGGTGATCTGGGCGCTGTTCTATTATGGCACGACGCTAGGCAGCCCGGCCTCAGCCACGCTCGGCATGCGAGCCATGGAAATTGAAATGCGCACCTGGTACGGCGCGCCGGCCTATTTCGTGCTTGGCGCCGTGCACGCGATTGTCTACTGGATCAGCGTCAGCGTGCTCACGCCGTTCATAGCGGTCGTCTGCTTTCTCAACACCCGAAAGCGGCTCCTGCACGATATTCTCGTCGGTACTGTCATTATCAACAACGCAGCGCGAACAGCATCTCTACGCGCTCAAGCGGGGAGCTATACTCGAATTGGCCTTTGACGCGCCCGATTTCTCGGGCAATCTACCGGGCGGCCGGACGGTTCGCGGCCTTCGAAAGCCAATGGGCCAGAGCGCCACGTGACTCAGCACTCGCGCGATACGCCGCAATTCTACCTCACCGCTCCGTCGCCGTGCCCTTACCTCGCCGGCAAGGAAGAGCGGAAGGTCTTCACTCACCTGGTCGGCGAACGCGCCGGCGAACTCAACAACATCCTCACCCAGGGCGGATTTCGCCGCAGCCAATCGATCGCCTACCGGCCGGCCTGCGAGGGTTGCCGCAGCTGCGTGTCGGTGCGGGTTGTCGCCACGGAATTCCGCCCCACCCGCAGCATGCGCCGCATCGCAAGTCGCAACGCCGACATCTCGACCGAAATGAAAATCGCGGTGCCAACGTCCGAGCAATATTCAATCTTCCGCGCCTATCTCGATTCGCGCCATCGCGACGGCGGCATGGCCGATATGACCGTGCTCGACTACGCCATGATGGTCGAGGACAGTCACATCGAGACCCGCATCATCGAATACCGGCGGCGCCAGCCGCGGGGCGCGGGAGATCTGATCGCGGTCGCACTGACCGACGTCCTCGCCGACGGCTTGTCCATGGTCTATTCGTTTTTTGAGCCGGACGAGGCTCCCCGTTCGCTCGGCACTTTCATGGTGCTCGACCACATTGCGCGCGCGCGGGATATGGGCCTCGCCTACGTTTATCTCGGCTACTGGGTACGCGGTTCGCGCAAAATGGACTACAAGGGCCGCTTCCTGCCTCAGGAGCGCCTCACCCCCGACGGCTGGGCGCGGGTGGAGTAGTGCGTCGCCGCCCGTCAGCTGCGTCAATGCGAGCGCGGCGGAGACCGCTCTGAGATCGCGATCGCAAAGGGCGGGACGCGCATGAGCGAGGACGTTCACGAGGTTTATGCGATCCGCTATGGGCACCATTCGCGCCGCTCGCCGGAGAACTTCATCGGCGGCGATCCGCACGATGTGCTGCAGCCGCTCGATTTCTTCGTGTGGGCGATTGTCGGTGCGGCAGGCACGATCATTGTCGATTCCGGCTTCGACGAGGCGATGAGCCGCCGCCGCCAGCGCGAGATCACCAAGCCGGTCAGAGACGGCCTTGCAGCCCTCGGCATCGCGCCGGTTTCGGTAGCGCGCGTCATTGTCAGCCATCTTCACTATGATCATTGCGGCAACTACGAACTGTTTCCGCACGCCCGCTATCACCTGCAGGATCGCGAGATGGCTTATGCGACCGGCCGCTGTATGTGCCATCAGGCGCTGCGGCTGCCGTTCGAGGCCGACGATGTCGTCGCCATGGTGCGCAAGGTATTTGCCGGCCGCGTTGCTTTCCATGACGGCGACGACGAGATCGTGCCCGGCGTGACCGTGCACCGCATCGGCGGCCACTCCATGGGGCTGCAGTCTGTTCGGGTCAAAACTAAGCGCGGCTATGTAATGCTCGCCGCCGATGCGGCGCATCTCTACGCCCACATCGACCAGGGGCGGATTTTTCCGATCACCTATAATGTCGGCGAAGTGCTCGAAGGCTATGAAACACTGAAGAAACTCTCCACCACCGCGAACCATATAGTGCCCGGCCACGATCCCCTGGTGCTCAAGCACTATCCGGCGCCAAAGCCCGGCCTCGAAGGCTGGATCGCCCGACTCGACGTGGAGCCGCGGGCGGAGTAACGCGTTTTTTCAGCGGCCGTCGAATTTGTTGGTCTTCGGGAAACCCTTTGGCGCCAGACGGCCGGCGTCGGCGCGATTGCCGCGCCAATCGGCAAGCTCCTTTAGCGACAGCGTGAACACGCGGCTGGCGGAATCGGTCCAGCTCAAGCCCTTCTCCGCTTCGAAGACTTTGATGTCGGAGAGACCGCCGTCTTTGTGCCGCTGCAATCGCACGCCCCGCCCGCGCGCCATCTCCGGCACCTGATCGATCGGGAACACGACCATTTTGCGGTTCTCGCCGATCGCTGCGACCAGTTCGCCCTCAGCCGGCGCGATGGCGCGGGCTTCATCGGGCGGCTTGACGTTGAGGATCTGCTTGCCCTTGCGCGTATTGGCGAGGCACTCGTCTTCCGGAACGATAAAGCCCCTGCCCTGCTTGCTGGCCACGATCAGCTTGCGGCCGCCCTGATAGCGGAACACCGTGATCACGTCCGCCTCCTGCTCCAGCTCGATATAGAGCCGGACCGGTTCGCCGTGGCCGCGGCCGCCGGGCAGCTTCGCCGCCTCGATGGTGTAGCAGCGTCCGTTGGTCGCGAAGACCAGAAGCTTCGACGTCGTCTCGGCAAAGAACGCGAGCTTGAGACTGTCGTCGGCCTTGAATGCCAGGCTCGCTAAGTCGGCGACCTGGCCGCGCAGCGCGCGGATCCATCCCTTCTCCGATACCACGACCGTGATCGGCTCGCGCTCGACCAAGGCTTCTTCGATCGCGGCTTCGTCGTGCGCCGGCGCCTCGGCGAAGCCGGTGCGGCGCTTGCCGAGCGGCGTCTTTGGACCGAACCTGTCGCGCACCTCGCGGATCTGTCCGGCAATGGTCTTCCACTGCGCCTTCTCCGAGCGCAGCAACTCCTCGATCGATTTCTTTTCCGCGCGCAGCGTCTTGTCTTCCTCGCGGATTTCCATCTCTTCGAGCCGGCGCAGATTGCGCAGCCGCATGTTGAGAATGGCGTCGGCCTGGACGTCGGAGAGTTTGAACGTCTTCATCAGCACCGGCTTCGGCTCGTCCTCGGTGCGGATGATCTTGATGACCTTGTCGAGGTTGAGATAGGCGACGAGGTAGCCACCCAGCACTTCCAGCCGATGCTGGATCTGATTGAGCCGGAACCGCGAACGCCGCAGGAGAACTTCGCGCCGGTGCGTGAGCCATTCGCTTAAGACTTCCGCAAGTCCGACAACCTTGGGAATACGCCCGCGTACCAGCACGTTCATATTGAGCGGCACGCGGCTTTCCAGTTCGGTGAGCTTGAACAGACTCTCCATCAGCAGCGCCGGATCGACACTGCGCGCCCGCGGCTCGAACACGAGGCGGACATCCTCTGCGGATTCGTCGCGCATGTCGGCAAGGAGCGGCAGCTTCTTCTCGTTCATCAATTCGGCGATGCGCTCGACGAGCCGCATCTTCTGCACCTGCCAGGGGATCTCGGTGACCACCACCAGATAGGTGCCGCGCCCGGTATCCTCCGTCTTCCAGCGCGCGCGAAGCCGGAAGGAGCCGCGCCCGGTCGTGTAGGCCTCGGCGATGACCTCCGGCGGATCGACGATCACGCCGCCGGTCGGGAAATCGGGGCCAGGCACGTATTTCAGAAGCGTGCGGCTACGTGCATTCGGCGTGTCGATCAGATGCAGCGCCGCGTCGCAAAGCTCGGCCATGTTATGCGGCGGGATCGCTGTCGCCATGCCGACGGCGATGCCTTGCGAACCGTTGGCGAGCAGGTTGGGAAACGCTGCCGGCAGCACCACCGGCTCTTGCGACACTCCATCGTAGTTTGGCCGAAAATCCACCGCATCTTCGTCAATGCCATCGAGAAGCAACCGCGCCGCTTCAGTCAGCCGCGCTTCGGTATAGCGGTAGGCGGCGGCGTTATCGCCGTCGACGTTGCCGAAATTGCCCTGACCGTCGACCAACGGATAACGCGAGGAAAAATCCTGGGCGAGGCGCACCAGCGCGTCGTAAATCGCCTGATCGCCGTGGGGATGGAAATTGCCCATCACATCGCCGACGATTTTTGCCGATTTCTTGAACGCCGAACCGGGATCGAGCCGCAGCAGCCGCATCCCGTAGAGGATGCGCCGATGCACCGGCTTGAGCCCGTCGCGCGCGTCGGGCAGCGCGCGGTGCATGATGGTCGACAGTGCGTAGGCGAGGTAGCGCTCCTCAAGCGCCTCGCGCAGCGCGATCTCCTGCACGTCGCCGGGATCCGGGGGAATCACCTTCTTATTCATGGCGACAGCGGTACTCCGGCTAACCGTTGCGAACAAGAACAGCGGTAATGAAGCGGGCGCGGGCGTCAGGCACGGGAAGACCGCGCGGCGCAAAGGCGTGCCGCTCGAGGAAGAAGCCGGTCAGGGCAAATGCGTCGGCGAGATCGGCAGGGGACGCCGGCTCGGCCTCTGTGCTCAGGAAACCAGGCAACCGCATCAGTTTATCGCGGTAGGCTTCGCCTCCCGAGCGCGACACCGCGCGCCCGGATCGTGGCGAGACGTAGATGAGATCGTCCCGCGCTCCGGTCGCAGCGCAGGACGACAGATCAAGCCCGAAACCCAACTCAGCCAGGAAAGAAAGCTCAAAGCGTGCGACCATCGGCGCGGCCGCCACCGGATCGTCAAGCGAATCAAGGATGGCTTCGAGCGCACCATAAACGCCCGCATGCGGCTCGCGTTCGGCGAGGAGCCGGCACAGGGCGGCGAGATGCGTGACGCCGTAGAGGGCGTGCGCCGCGGTGAGGAAATTGGCCGCGCGCAGATTGGTCCCCTCGACGGCGTAGTTGCCAAGATGGTCGTCCAGTCGCGCCCGCCACGTCGCGCGCAAGGAATTTCCCGGTTGCAATACAGGACGCAGGCGCCGCCCGGTGCCGCCGCGCACCAAGCCCAGATGACGGCCGCGCCCCTGCGTCATCAATTCGAGAATGACGCTCAACTCGCCATAGCGCTTGACGCCGAGCACGATGCCTTCATCGGTCCATTGCATGGGGGACTATGTAGCGTCATTCGCGAGGATTCTTAGGCTTTCCATCGTCATGGCCTGCCTTGGCGATGGAAAGAACTACTCCTTCGAAAATTCCAGCCCCATCTCGCGGTAGCGTTCGGGGTCGTCTCCCCACCCTTCACGCACTTTCACGAACAGGAAGAGGTGGACCGGATGCTCAATCGCCGCAGCGATGTCGGTCCGCGCCGCCGCGCCGATCGCCTTGATGGTCTGGCCGCCTTTACCGAGCACGATCTTGCGCTGACTTTCGCGCTCGACATAGATCGTTTGCTCGATGCGCACCGAGCCGTCCTTAAGTTCCTTCCAGATCTCGGTTTCGACGGTCGATTGGTACGGCAATTCCTGATGCAGCCGCAGATAAAGCTTCTCGCGGGTAATCTCGGCGGCGAGCTGGCGCAGCGGCGCATCGGAAATCTGATCTTGCGGATAGAGCCACGGTCCCGCCGGCACGTGAGTGGCGAGGAAGCTTTTGAGATCAGCAACCCCGTTGCCGGAAAGCGCCGAGATCATGAAGGTCGCCGCGAAGGTCGCGGCCTCGTTCAGAGCTTGCGCCAATACCAGCAATTTTGGCTTGTTGACGAGGTCGACTTTGTTGATCACGAGCACCTTGGGAGCGCGAACATTAGCCAATCCGCGCAAGATAGTTTCGTCATCGTCCTGCACGCCTTTGCCAGCGTCGATCAGGAGCCCGACCATGTCGGCGTCCCGCGTGCTGCCCCAAGCACTGCCGACCATAGCGCGGTCGAGCCGCCGGCGCGGCGCGAAGATGCCGGGCGTATCGACGAAGATAATCTGCGCTGCGCCTTCGACCGCGATGCCGCGAATGAGCGCGCGGGTGGTCTGCACTTTCGGCGTCACGATCGAGATCTTGGCGCCGACCAGCGCGTTGAGCAGCGTCGATTTGCCGACATTCGGCGCGCCGATGAGCGCCACAAAACCGCAGCGTGTTGCCGGTACGGCCGCAGAAGTCCGATTCCGGGGCCTCAACCATCGAGCCGTTCGGGCTTGACGCCCTCGCGCGTCATCATCGCTGCGGCCGCGGCCTGTTCGGCGGCGCGTTTCGAGCGCCCGGAGCCTTCGGCGGGGGCAAGCTTGGGCAGCTGCACGGTCACGCGAAACACCGGGTCGTGGTCTGGGCCGGAGCGGGCAACCTCGCGGTAGGCTGGCGTCGGTAGGCCCCGCGCTTGCGCCCATTCCTGCAGTACGGTTTTTGGATCCCGCAGCGGCTGTGCCTTGGTCTTCATCCGCGCTTCCCATAGGCGACCGACCAGAGCCTCGGCGGCAATGTAGCCGCCATCGAGATAGACCGCGCCGATCAGCGCTTCGCAAACATCGGCGAGGATCGCCGGCCGCTTACGGCCGCCGGCATTGGCTTCGGAAGAGCCGAGCCGGATGGCCGCGCCGAGATCGACGGTGCGCGCAATCTCGGCGCAGGTTTCTTTGCGCACCAGATCGGCGAGCCGGCGCGACAACTCGCCTTCGTCGGCCTTCGGGAAGGCGCGAAACAGCATGTCGGAAATCACCAGCCCAAGCACGTGATCGCCAAGGAATTCGAGCCGCTGATAGCTGCCGGCGCGATTGCGCGCGCCTTTGAGCGCGGAAATGTGGGAAAGCGCGCTATCGAACAGCGCGGTGTCCTTGAAGCGATAGCCGATGCGCTCCTCAAGCGAGCCGTCGCCGCGGCGACGCCGGCGGCGAACATCTTTTTGTCCTTCAATTGCGGCGCCGGTCGCTGTTGGAGCCGCGGCCACATCAATGGCGGACGGCTCTTGCGGAGAAACGACCGATTTACTTTTGCTCCGGCCGCTCATCGAACCAAAGTGAACAGTCGGCTCCAGCGCACTGTCCAGGGCCAGCGCCACACCTCCCAGGCATGTGCGCCGTCTCTGATCGAGAAGAAAATGATCTGCGCCCTGCCGATAATGTTCTCGTAGGGCACGTAGCCGACGGCGCTGAGCACGCGGCTATCGGTCGAGTTATCGCGGTTATCGCCCATCATGAAATAATGGCCGGGCGGCACCGTATAGACCTGCGTATTATCGTAGAAGCCATTGTCGGTCAGATCGAGCGTCGTGTAGATCACGCCATTCGGCAGCGTCTCGCGATAACGCTTGACCCGTTGGACTGCGCCATCGTCATCGGTGACGAAATCCTCAATCCGCGTGCGCTTGACCGGCTCGCCGTTGATGTTGAGGACGCCGTCGATCATTTGAATGCGATCGCCCGGAAGCCCGATGACGCGCTTGATGTAGTCGGTGCTGTCGTCTTTCGGTAGGCGGAACACGACCACATCGCCGCGATTGACCGGCTGGCCGATGATGCGGCCGGAGAAAATCGGCGGTGAGAACGGCAATGAATAATGGGTGTAGCCGTAGGAATATTTGGAGACGAACAGATAATCCCCGACCAGCAGCGTCGGAATCATCGAGCCGGAAGGGATATTGAACGGCTGAAACAGCAGGGTGCGGATAACCAACGCGATGATCAGCGCGTGGATGATCACGCGCACGGTCTCGGCAAATCCGCCCTCTTTCCGTTTTGTCCCGGTTTGCACGCTCATCGGCCTATGGTTCCGCTGTATTGGGGGCGCCCCGCGACCTTGTAACCCTTGGGGCAAAGGCGCGCAATTGTGCGCGGGATTTCGCCGCGGGCGTGACTTTACTTAGTGATGCCATACGCTTATGGCCAGTGCTTCGCGGACATGACGAATTTGTCATCGCTGCCGGGCGCTTTTGTCGGACCGATATTCGGCGCGGGTCGGCGGCGATGCGCTTTACGGACGTGAAACGGCGATTGCCGAGATAATCACGAATGCCTGCGCCGTTGGCCCCTCGTCGGTGATGGTGAGATCGATTCGCGCCTCGTAGCCTGCGGGCGTGATGGCCTCCAGTCGCCGCTTGGCGCCACCGGTCAACTCCAGCGTCGGCCGGCCCCCCGGGAGGTTTACCACCCCCATGTCACGCCACCACACCCCGGCGCGCAATCCGGTTCCCAGCGCCTTGGCGCAGGCTTCCTTGGCGGCGAAGCGCTTGGCGTAAGTCTCGGCGCGATTTCGCCGCCTTTCCGCTTTCGCGCGTTCAACCGGTGTGAATACGCGGTCGATGAAACGATCGCCATGGCGTTCGAGCACCTTGGCGATGCGGCGCACATCGGTGATGTCGGAGCCGATGCCGAGAATCATGATGTGGTCCCTGCCCGAACCCTACCGCGATCCATCGCGGCGCGCATTTTTCGCATCACCGCGGGAAGGCCGTCGAACACGGCCTCGCCGATGAGGAAATGGCCGATATTGAGTTCGACGACCTGTGAAAGTGTTGCGATCTGCTCCGCGGTGACGAAATCGAGGCCGTGTCCGGCATGGACTTCGAGGCCCGCGCTCGCGGCGAGCGCTGCACCACGCGTGATGCGCGCGAATTCGGAAGTCGCGGCACCTGCGTTGCCCGCAGTCAAAGCGTCGCACCAAGCGCCAGTATAAATCTCGATGACTGGCGCCCCGATTGCGACCGCGGCTTCAATCTGCGCTGGCTCCGCGGCAATGAATAAAGATACGCGAATGCCCGCGTCGGCGAGTTGCGCGACGGCCAAGCCCAACGCTTCCCGCTGGCCAGCGGCATCGAGGCCGCCCTCCGTCGTGCGCTCGGCCCGCCGCTCGGGCACGATGCAAGCGGCGTGGGGGCGCACTTTGCGGGCAATCGCAACCATTTCCACCGTCGCCGCCATTTCCAGATTTAGCGGCTTCTTGATGGTCGCCTTCAGCCGCGCGATATCGTCATCGACGATGTGGCGGCGGTCCTCGCGCAAGTGCGCGGTGATGCCGTCGGCGCCGGCCGCGATCGCGATCTCGGCGGCCTTAACCGGATCAGGATGTTTGCCGCCGCGAGCGTTGCGCACGGTGGCGACGTGATCAACGTTCACGCCGAGGCGGAGGGGGGCGTTCGCAGGCACGACAGTAGTTCTTTCCCGCCTATTTGGTCCAGTTTTCGATTTTCAGACCGGGGACGCGCCGAAATTCGCGCTCATTGTTCGTCACAAGGATTAGATCGGCACTGATTGCATGCGCCGCAATCCATAGATCGTTGGCTCCGATCATTTCCCCTTTGGCGGATAGCCCGGCGCGGATCGAGCCGTAGACGCCAGCCGTCGCCGGCATTAGCGGAACCACGTGGATGATCTGCGTCAATTCCTCCAGCCGCAGCATTGGTTCTGGCCCAACTTTCTTCTTTGCGATGCCATAAATCAGTTCGCCATAGGTAATGACCGACAACACCGCTTCTCCTTGCCGCAAACGTTGAAAGCGGGCCTGCGCTTTCTCCGGCCGACCGCGTCGGATGTAGACAAATGTATCGGTATCCAGCAGGTAGCGCGGCGCGATCACAAGCCCTCTCGCTCCTGGGGTGGATCGTCGCGTTCATCCACCAAGTCCCCTATCGGTAAACTCGCGATAAGTTCGAAAGCACGCGTCATCCCTTTGGACTTTTCGCGTAATACGACCTCGTCGCCCCGCCGGAAAATCTCGACCTCCTTAGTGTGAAACCTGAAATCTTTCGGCAGCCTAACGGCTTGACTGTTCCCAGACTTGAAGACCCGAGCTGTCGCCATTCTATAGCTCCGTATATCCGCGCATGTATATACAATCGCTCGCCGAGGGATGCAAGCGACGGGCGAGAGGTTCACATTCGCTGGGTACTGGTCACACAGACGACCAACTATCCGTTCACCCGCTCGGCATTGGCGATCACCTTCTTCGCCCGCAATTGGGAGATGATCGAAGTCAGGTGCTTGAGGTTGTAGACCTCAAGATCGATGGTCAGTTCGGTGAAATCCGGCGATTGACGCGACATGTGGATGTTGTCGATGTTGCCGTCATGGTCGGCGATCACCTGGGCGACCTGGGCCAATGACCCTGGTTCATTGACCGACTGTATCGCAAGCTGCGCGGGAAAGCGCTGCGGTGCTTTTTCGTCTACATCCCAGCGCACGTCGAGCCAGCGCTCCGGTTGGTCTTCGAACTCCTTCAGTGCCGGCGAGTGGATCGGGTAGATCGTAATCCCCTCCCCCGGGGTCATGATGCCGACGATGCGGTCGCCCGGAACCGCGCCGCCGTTTGGAGCAAACCGAACCGGCAGAT
Source organism: uncultured Alphaproteobacteria bacterium (assembly GCA_963831165.1). Taxonomy (GTDB): domain Bacteria; phylum Pseudomonadota; class Alphaproteobacteria; order Rhizobiales; family Xanthobacteraceae; genus BOG-931. Next base: position 1,041,182 of record CAWHPC010000017.1, on the reverse strand, counting down.
CGGAATTGATGCCGCGGATCGGGATCGCCGCGCCGTTCTCGCCGGTTTCCGGAAGTTTGAATTTCACCGCCTTGGCGCGCTTCAGCCCGAACCATCCGCTGTCCGATTGCGGCGCGGACGAGGTGACCCGCTCGTCCTTATAATCCGGGTACATGGCGCGCACGACATCGGCTGCTTTCATCTCGCTGCGTCCAACCGCCGACATCACGTCCTCGATAGAAGCGCGCGCCAGTCGCGGCAAGGCGCCCTCCAGCTGTTCATCCGAATAGCCGATCTTGGCGCGCTCGCAGAGCCGCTCCACGATCCGCCGGCCAAGGCCCGAATACTGATTGCGCACCGCGACGCGCGTGGCGCGCCGGATCGCAGCGCGCGCCTTGCCGGTCGCGACAATCGATTCCCAGGCGGCGGGCGGCGCAGTTTGCGCCTTCGACGTCAGGATCTGGACCTCATCACCGTTCTGCAGCGGCGAACTCAACGGCCCGATCTTGCCGTTGATCTTTGCCCCGATCGCCATATTGCCGACGTCGGTGTGCACCGCATAAGCGAAATCAATCGGCGTCGCACCGCGCGGCAGCGCTATTAATTTGCCCTTCGGCGTGAAGCAAAATACCTGGTCGTGGAAAAGTTCGAGTTTGGTGTGCTCCAAAAACTCTTCCGGGTTCGAGCCTTCGGCCAATAGTTCGATGGTGCGGCGGAGCCACGCATAGGCGTTCGACTCGCGAGAGAGCAGCTCGGTCGGCGAGCCGACGCCGTCCTTGTAGAGCGCATGCGCGGCGATCCCGTATTCGGCGATCTGCTGCATTTCGCTGGTGCGGATTTGCAGCTCCACGCGCTGCTTGCCCGGCCCGATCACGGTGGAATGAAGCGAGCGGTAATCGTTCTGCTTGGGCGTTGAAATGTAATCCTTGAACCGGCCGGGAACCACCGGCCAGGTGGTATGAACGATCCCGAGCGCCCGATAACACTCGGCGACGCTTTCGACGATGACGCGGAAACCGAAAATGTCGGAAAGTTGCTCGAAGCCGACTGCTTTTCGCTCCATCTTGCGCCAGATTGAGTAGGCGCGCTTGCGGCGGCCGCTGACTTCCGCGGTAATGCCACTGTCCGCAAGTTTTTTTGCCAGCTGCTGCTCAATCTCGGTGATCCAGCCTTTGCTGCGTTCGGCCAGCGCTTCGAGCCGCTCGGTGATGACTTTGTAAGCGTCGGGATTGAGTTCGTGGAACGCGAGATCCTCAAGTTCCTCGCGCATTTCCTGCATGCCCATGCGCCCGGCGAGCGGCGCGTAGATGTCAAGCGTCTCTTCCGCCGTCACCCGGCGCGCCTCCGGCGGCCGATGCGACAGCGTGCGCATATTGTGCAGCCGGTCGGCGAGCTTGATCAGCAACACCCGCACGTCGTCGGCTATCGCGAGCAACAGCTTGCGCAGGTTTTCGGCCTGCTTTGCTTCCTTGGAGACGAGGTCGAGTTTTTTTAGTTTGGTCAGCCCCTCGACCAGCACGCCGATGTCGTGGCCAAACAGGCGATCAATCTCGGTGCGGGTGGCGTCGGTGTCCTCGATGGTGTCGTGCAGCAGCGCCGCGGCAATGGTGGCGTCGTCGAGCTTGAGATCGGTGAGGATGCCCGCGACCTGGAGCGGGTGCGAAAAATATGGATCGCCCGAGTCGCGTTTCTGCTCGCCATGGGCCCGCATAGCGTAAACGTAAGCGCGATTGAGCAGATCCTCGTTGGTCGCGGCGTTGTATTGTCTCACCCGATCGACGAGTTCGAACTGCCGCATCAAGCGCGGCTTGCGAGACTTCGGCGCCCGCGGCTCGTCCGGCGGCACGATGCTCGGGCCGCGTGCCACCGCTACCCGCGGCCGCGCCTGGTTCTGCATTCGCGGCAAATCGATCGGCGATCGCGCCATAAAACCAACCTCGACCGCACCGATAAATTCGAGCGGTACACTTAGAAGGATATCATGGCGCACGCCTCACGCCACAAGGCGAGCAACCAACAACCGGCGCGGCTAACCTCGCCGCACTGCACAAACTTACCGTTAAGAGCCTCGGCCGCCCTTCGCCTCCGCTTCGCGAATGAGCGCTCGCAGCCGCGAAGGGGTGACCGGCACGGTATCGATCCGCACGCCCAGCGGCCGCAGCGCGTCTTCGATTGCCGAGGCAATTGCCGGCGGCGCCACCATCCGGCCGCCCTCACCAGCTCCCTTTACGCCGTATTCGGTATAGGGCGACGGCGTGACGAGGTGCCCGATGCGGACCTGCGGCGGCAAATTGCCGATCCGTGGCAGCAGATAATCGGTGAACGACGTGTTCAGGAGCTGCCCGTTCTTGTCGTAGCGAAATTCCTCCAGCAACGCAGTGCCGATGCCCTGCGCCGTTCCGCCCCGCACGTGGCCATCGACGGTCATCGGATTGATCATCGTGCCGCAATCGTGCACCGCCACATAGTCCAGGAAGCTTACCTGCCCGGTCTTGGCATCGACCTCGACGACCGGCATGTGGCACATGTGGCCCATGATCGGATAGAAAATGCCGAAATCGCTGTCGCTTTTTGGCAGCGTAGCCAACGGATGATCGTAAGTGTAGCTCGCGTCGAGACCGCTGGTCAGGTCTGGATCGTCTGGCAGCGACAACCGAAAGAAGTGTGCCTGCATGGCAACTTCGGCGATCGACACTTCCAACCCTGACGCTCCTTTGACACCGATCTTGCTGTTGCGGAATTCGAGGTCATGCGGGCCTGCCTCGAGCATGTGGCTGGCTACGCGCTTGAGCTTTTCCTTGATGATGGCGGCAGCGCCGGTGATGGCGCCGGTCACCATCACTGTATAGCGGCTGCCGCCCGGTCCGGTTCCAGGCAGACCGTGATCCGTATCCGAGTAGGTCACACTGATGTCGGCCGGGTCCAGGGTGAGCTGCTCGGCGAGCACCATCGCAGCCACCGTCTCGGGACTGTTGCCCCAGCATGGCGCGTGCAGCGAGATGATTGCCTTGCCGGTCGCGTCGATCTTGATCGAAGCGCTTTCCGGAGAGCTCGTCAGGGCAAATCCGGGCTGGCGGTTGAGCATCCAAAATTCGGTAGCGCTGAAAACTCCTTTTTCCTGGCAGGAGGCAACACCGATACCGACGTAGCGGCCTTGTGTTCGCGCCAATTGCTGCTTCTCGCGCCAGCCATCGTAGTCGAGCATCTGCAGCGCCATATCGAGTGCGCCGGGATAGTTGCCGCTGTCGTAGAGATTGCCGGTCGGTATCTGATACGGAAATTCCTCGGGCTGGATGAAATTGTCGCGGCGGAATGCGATGGGGTCGAGTTTGAGTTCATCGACTGCCGCATCGACAATCCGTTCGATCATGAAATTCGTGACTTCCGAACCAAAGCCGCGACAGGCGCCCTGCTGACATTTGTTGGTGAAGACCGCGTAGATTTCGGCGCCCACCGCGCGAATCCGGTACGGACCGACAGTCTGCGAAAACCCGTTGCCGTGGGTTCCGAGTCCGTACTGGAAATAAGCGCCGTAATCGTCCACGACCTTGTAGCGCAAAGCGGTCATCTGATGCGCCGCATCGAGCGCCAGCTCGACGTCGTAAGTGCGGTCCGATCCGTGATTGTCGGATGCGGTGATATTGTCGATGCGGTCTTCGATGTATTTGACCGGCCTGCCGGCGGCACGCGCGCCCAAAGCGGCGAGCACGGCGACCTTGTGGAGGAATAGCTTGCTGCCAAAGCTGCCGCCCGCATCGACCGGCACAATGTTGACCTGGTGGCTCGCAACCTTGAGCGCCGTCGCAATCGTGAAGCCGATGTAGTTGTACATCGAGCCATTGACGTAGATCGTGAACTTGCCAGAGCCTTCATCGAAGCTTGCAACGGCGCCTGCGGTCTCGAGTGGCTGCCCGCCAGATCGCGACCAGCGCAGCCGTCGCTTGACCACGTGCGCGGCTTCAGCGAATTCCTGGTCGACCGGGCCGAATGAATAATTGCGATGCTCGGCGACGTTGTCCGGACCGCGCTCCGGATGCAGCACCGCGTCGCCTCGGGAATTGATCGCGTCCATCATGTCTGAGACTGCTGGCAATAGCTCGTATTCGACGTCAACGAGGGCGATGGCGTCTTCCGCGATGTACCGCGTATCGGCGACCACCAGCGCCACCGGTTCGCCGACGTGACGGACTTTGCCGAGCGCAACGCAGCGCTGTTCAACCGGCGGATTGGCAAAACACGGCAGCGGTGCGGTCTCCTTCGCCGCCTCTTCGCCGGTAATCACCACGACGACGCCGGGCAGCGCTTGCGCCTCACTCGCGTTGATCGACTTGATGCGCGCATGCGCGTGCGGACTCCGCAGCACCGCGGCATGCGCCATGTTTGGCAGCGCGATGTCGTCAATGAAGCGGCCGCGTCCGATCAGGAAGCGAGGGTCTTCCTTTCGCAGCATCCGCGTACCGATGACATTGAGCCGCTGATCCGGCCGCTCCTTCTGCCGGCCGGCCGGAGGGGAGAGGATTTTGCCCGCTTCCGCCATTACGGCCTCGCGTTCCCGGCGCGCATCAGTTCGACCGCACGCTCAACCGAATTGACGATGTCTTCGTAGCCGGTGCAGCGGCAGATGTTGTCGTTGAGCCGCGCGCGGATCGCCTCCCGGTCCGGATTGGGATTTTCGCGCAGCAGCTCGGTCATCAGCATCAGCATCCCCGGCGTGCAGTAGCCGCATTGCAGGCCATGCATTTCCCAGAAAGCGCGCTGCAGCGGGCTCAGATTGTTGACACGGCCAAGCGACTCGACGGTCTCGATTTGACGGCCGTCGGCTTGAACCGCGAGTGTGCAGCAGGAGCGCGTCGCCAGCCCGTCGAGCAGCACGGTGCACGCTCCGCAGACGCCGTTCTCGCATCCGACGTGCGTGCCGGTTAGACCGATCTCATGACGGATGAAATCCGACAGCAGCAGCCGCGGTTCGATCCGTCGCTTGAACGGCCTGCCGTTGACGGTGACGTTGACGTCCAGATTGTCCATCGAACCGGTCATCCGTCGATTGTCTGACCGGCTCGCGCACAGGCGGCGCGCAGCATCCGGCGAGTGAGTGTGCCGGTCACGTCGCGCCGGTAAGCTTCGTCGGCATGAAGATCGCCGGCGGAAACCACATTGTCGGCGGCGGCTTCCGCCGCCTCATTGATCGCCGCGGCCGACGCCGGCTTGCCCTCGAGCTTGGCCTCTGCCGCCGCAACGCGGAACACGTTGTGGACCGCATTGCGAAAGCCGATGCGGACGTCGCGGCAAGTGCCGTAGCGGAGGGTCAGCAGGCAACCGGCGGCAATGAGAGCCCGATCGCCGTAGCGCTGACTGATTTCCAGGAAGCCATAACCGTGGCCGGCGGGCAGTCGCGGCAGACGAATTTCAACGAGCATTTCGTCCGGCGCCAGATCGGTCGCGAACGGCGCCTTAAAAAACCTCTCCGCCGGGATGGTGCGTGTTGAGCGCGCGCTGCGCGCGATCATCGTCGCTCCGAGCAGCGTCACGACGAGCGGCATCTCGAATGCCGGGTCGTTGTGGCACAGATTGCCGCCGAGCGTGCCGCGGTTGCGGATGGAATGATTGGCGACGTGCGCATAGGCTTCGGTCATAATCGGGCAGTTCGCCGCGACGATCGGCGAGCGCAGAATGGTGTTGTGCGTCGTCAGCGCGCCGATCCGCAGCTGTCCGTACTCTTCGATGATGTATTGCAATTCAGTCAGCCGGCCCACGTCGATAAGCCGTGCCGGCGCGATCGTCCTCATGTTGAGCATTGGAATAAGGCTCTGCCCGCCGGCCAGCAACTTGGCCTTGCTGCCGTGCCGGGACAACGCCTCCAGCGCGGCGCGCAAATTTGGCGGCCTCTCGTAGTCGAATACGGGAGGCTTCATCGGCCTTCCCTCCCCCATTGGATGACGACGCGCGCGTCAGCCATCCTTTTGTTCTCGTTCACCACGCAATGTGATTGATGGACAACTTACTGGCAAGCGTCGGGATAGATTGTCGGCAGATGGTTGATGCAGCGCAGCGCGGGCGCAGCGACTTTCGCCGTTGAGCGCTCGCGTCAGCTGTGATCAACTCCGGCCGCTTTTGCTGCGATCGAGGAGAGAGTCGATGCCGTTTTCGCTTCCCGAGCTTCCTTACCCGTACGACGCGCTCGTCCCCCATATGTCGCGCGAGACGCTCGAATTTCATCACGACAAGCATCACCTTGCCTACGTCAACAACAGCAACAATCTGATGAAGGGCACCGAGTTCGAAGGTCGGCCGCTGGAAGACGTGGTCAAGAGCTCGTTCTTCGGCAATCCCGGCCTCTTCAACAATGCCGGGCAGCACTACAATCACATCCACTTCTGGAACTGGATGAAGCCCGGCGGCGGCGGCGACCGCATGCCCGGCAAACTTGAAAAGCAGATCGTCGCCGATCTCGGATCGGTCGCGAAGATGAAGGAGGATTTTGTCCAGGCCGGCATCACCCAATTCGGATCAGGCTGGTGCTGGCTGGCGGTGAGATACGGCAGGATCGAGGCGATGAAGACGGCAAACGGCGAGAGCCCGCTGGTTCACGGCGCGACGCCGATCCTGGGGTGCGATGTCTGGGAGCACTCCTATTACATCGACTACCGCAACCGGCGCCCCGATTACCTCAAGGCGTTCCTCGATCACCTGGTCAATTGGGAGTACGTGGCCGAGATGTTCGCAACCGCGGTCAAGTAACCTCAGGCGCGCGGCGTAAAGGCGAGGTCTACAAGTCCTCGTCGGCAGCGTCGACGTCGGTGTCAGGCTCGGGCTGGCTTTCCGGCGGCGTCAGGCCCTCGAGGCCCTTGAGCAATTCCTCTTCGCTCATGCGGTCGGTAGTCACCTCGGTGTCGTCGGCATCGACACCGGTGCCGGGTGCGCCAATCAGCGGAATTCCCTCAGGCTCGGGCTCGTCGACTTCCACGTATTTCTGCAGCGAATGGACGAGTTCCTCCTTGAGGTCCTCCGGCGACACCGCCTGTTCGGCGATCTCGCGGAGCGCCACGACCGGGTTCTTGTCGTTATCACGCTCGACGGTGATCTGGCCGCCCGACGAGATCATGCGCGCACGATGGCTCGCGAGCAAAACCAGATCGAAGCGGTTTTCCACCTTGTCGATGCAATCTTCGACGGTGACACGGGCCATAGTCGCAGCTCCTGGCGAGGATTCGGCGGGATCGGGTTCCCCGCCCGGGCGTTAGGTATCGTTTGAGGGAGCCGAGTGCAAGGGTATTTCACCGGCATGGTTCCCATGCCGAGGCCTTTTAACTTGCGTTCTGCCGCTGCTCTGTTACCCAAATTTCCGGAACGCTGTCGCGAGATGGCGATTTTCCTTATATGCGTCCGCGGCGGCCTGCCGCAGTGCCGGCACCGGTGCTTGCACAAAAATCCGGTAGGCCATAAAGCGGACAGTACCGTGTTTTTGCCATCGTGCCCACGTACTTAACGACGTTCGCGGTGGCGCTAAACCAGTTTTAAAGAAACTCCGGAACTGTCGAATCCATTGCGGCTGGTCGGGTTTCATCACGAGTGACGCATCGAGAGATATACCAATGTCTGCCCAGATCGAGAAAATCGCCCTGTTCATTGACGGCGCTAACCTTTACGCCACCGCCAAATCGCTCGGCTTCGACATCGACTACAAGCGGCTGCTGCGCGAGTTCCAGTCGCGCGGTTATTTGGTGCGCGCGTTTTACTACACTGCGGTGATCGAAGATCAGGAGTATTCGTCGATCCGACCGCTGATCGATTGGCTTGACTATAACGGCTACACCGTCGTCACCAAGGCGACGAAGGAATTCGTCGACCAAACCGGGCGCCGCAAGGTCAAAGGCAACATGGACATCGAGCTTGCCGTCGACGCTATGGAACTTGCGCCGCATATCGACCAGATGGTGCTGTTTTCCGGCGACGGCGACTTCACGAGGCTGGTCGAGGCAGTGCAGCGGCGCGGTGTGCGTGTGGTGGTCGTATCGACCATCTCGACCCAGCCGCCGATGGTTGCCGACGAGCTGCGCCGCCAGGCTGATCAGTTCGTCGACATCCTCGAGCTGCAGAACAAGATCGGCCGCGATCCGACCGAGCGCCCGGCGCGCGAGCCGCGCGAAGGGCGGGAACTGCGTGAGCCGCGCCATACTCCGCAATTCCTTCAGCGCAGCACCGGCGTGGCGCGCACCGAAGTCGAAGTCGAAGACGAATTCGACGAAGAATAGACGAAGCCCACGGCCGCGATGGCGTCCGCAAGCGGCAAACCCGGCCACGATTGTCCGCGCTGTCCGCGCCTGGTTGCGTTTCGGACGGCGTGGCGCCACGCCGAGCCGGACTGGTTCAATGCGCCGGTGCCTTCGTTTGGTCCGACCGACGCACGCCTCTTAATCATCGGCCTGGCGCCGGGGCTACGCGGCGCCAACAGAACCGGACGACCGTTCACCGGCGATTACGCCGGGGACCTGCTTTACGCCACGCTGAAGGAATTCGGCTTCGCCCAAGGAAACTACGAGGCTCGCCCCGACGACGGCCTGACGCTGATCGATTGCCGCATCACCAACGCGGTGCGCTGCGTGCCGCCGGAGAACAAGCCGACGCCGGCGGAAATCACCACCTGTCGAGAGTTCCTTTCGGCAACCATCGAGGAAATGACCAAGCTTCGCGCCATCGTTACCCTTGGCCGCATCGCGCACGAGACCTTCGTCTCCGCGCAAAGCGTCAAGCGGCGCGACTATCCCTTCACCCACGGCGGTACACACCAAATGGGCGAGATCACCTTATTCGATAGCTATCATTGCTCGCGCTACAACACCTCGACCAAAGTGCTGACGCCAAAAATGTTCCGCGATGTGTTCGCTCAGGTGCGTAAGCATCTCGACGCCGACTAGCGTGCGAGCCGACGACTTCCCAATCTACGCGAAGATCGAGGTTTCGTATTTGCCGCTGCCCATTTCTCCGGGCGGGAAAATGCCGTGCCGCTCGATCCACTCAAACGACTCCTCGAAAGTCTGTTTGGAATACGGCTCGAACACCAGCCGTTCGCCCGGCCCCCAGCGCCGCGTATCCATCTGCGCGTGGAAGCGCACCGGGAATTCCTTCTTATAGTAGTGAGTGTAAAGCTCCGGCCGCAGATCGATGTCGCGCTGAGCGCGGCGCAGCGCGCGAAAATATTTTCGCACATCCTCCGGGTCTGGCGTACCGGTGACCATCGCCGCGATCATAAACGTCGTGTCGATGATTTTGCGGAAACCGAGCTGCTCGGCAAAGTAATACGGCCCGCTGAACAGCGACGCCGCCGGCACTTCGCTATCGATCAGTTTTTCCATGCGGCTGAACAGCATCCCGTCGTTGAACGACAGCTTGATCTGATCCGGCTTCAGATACTGCTCAAGTCCCTGGATGGTGGCGTAGTGGCTGCCCGATTGATAGCCGACCGAGATCGGAACGCCGGCGAGATCCGCCGGCGTCTTGACAGGTGAGTCCGGCGGTACGAACACGCCGCATGGCGAAACCGAATAGCAATCGGCATAGAGCTTACCGTGGCCGTTGGAGGCGGCGACGTTCACGGTCCAATGGCAGGCTCCACTGACATTGCAGCTGCGCCCGGCTTCGAAGGTCTGATAGGCGCCGACCTTGTTGCCGAGGTGGTGGCTGCCGGCGGAGCTTGAATCCATGGTCTCGCGGAATTCGTACTCGAGACCTTCGGCGGCGAAATAGCCCTTCTCCTCGGCGACCCATTCCTGAAGGCGGAAATGCGGAGCAACGACAAATTTCGACATTATTTCCTCCGTTGGTCGTCTGCGGCTTCGCCGCATAAGAACGAGTCCGCAGATTAGATGCGCCGCCGGGTTTTAAAATCCCAAGGCGCGAAATAGATTGTCAACTCGCCGTTGACAATCTATTCTCTCTCGGATGGATCGATTTGAAAACGCAAAGGTTTTCGTCGCCGTCATCGAGGCCGGCGGATTTACCGGGGCGGCTGAAAGGCTCGGCCTGTCGCGCGCGGCGACAAGCAAGCATGTGCTTCAACTTGAGGAACGGTTGGGCGCGCGGCTCCTTAATCGCACCACCCGGCGGGTGAGCGTGACCGCCGCCGGGCGCACCTTCTACGAACAATGCCGGCGCATCCTTGCTGACCTTGAAGAAGCCGAACGCGCGGCAAGCGAACTGCACAACGAGCCGCGCGGCGAGTTGCGCGTCATCGCGCCAACCAATTTCGGCCTCGCCGACATCGGCACCGCGATCACCGACTTCCTCGTCGCCTATCCGCGGCTGCGCATCAATCTCACGCTCAACGATCATCTCACCGATCCAATCGAGGGCGGCTACGACGTCGCCATCAGCGTCGACGTGCCCCGCGGGGCTTCCACCAGTCTGGTGGTGCGTAAGCTCAACACTTCGCGCCGCGTGCTGTGCGCCGCGCCGGATTATCTGAAGCGGCGCGGCGCACCTCGAAACACCCGAGGAACTCGCCGCGCACGATTGCCTCAGCTACAGCTACATCGCCGTACCAGACGAATGGCATCTCACCGGCGCCGACGGCGAACGCGTAGTGAAAGTAAGCGGCCCCCTCATTACCAGTCACCGCCACGTCATGCGGGCCGCGGTACTACGCGGCCTTGGCATCGCTTATGGGCCGATCGACTTTTTTCGCGACGATCTCGCGGCCGGGAAACTCGTACCGGTGCTACCGGATCACGAATTACCCGAAGCAACGATCTACGCCGTCTACCCGGTCAGCCGGCAACTTTCGGCCAAGCTCAAAGCCTTCAACGACTTCATGGCCCGCTATTTCGCCGCCAGCCCGATATTTCGTTGACCGGAGCGGGACGGTCTCGGCATCGCGAATTCCTTCATCGCTCGACAGCGAAGATGCGCCATTCGCCGGGAACGCCCTTGAGCGATTTGCTGCCGCGGTCGCCGAAGCGCAGCCCCGAACCCGCCACCAAATCCTTCACCGTGCTCGACACTAACACTTCGCCAGCACCCGCCAGCGCCGCAACGCGGGCGCCGATGTGAACGGCAATGCCGCCGACATCGTCGCCGATCATTTCGCATTCGCCGGTGTGCAAGCCGGCGCGCACATCAATTCCAAGCGGTCGGATCTCGTCTGCAATGGCGCAGGCGCAGCGCACGCCGCGCGCCGGACCGTCAAACGTAGCTAAAACACCGTCACCCGTGGTTTTGATCTCCTGGCCACGAAACCGCGTCAGGTTACGCCGGATAGTGACGTGGTGATTGTTGAGAAGATCGCGCCAGCGACGGTCGCCAAGGGCGGCAGCCTTCTCGGTCGAGCCGACGATGTCGGTGAAGAGCACCGTGGCAAGCACGCGATCGACGGAAACCGCCGCCCGCGCGCCGGTCAAAAACTCCTGGACTGCGTCGGCAATTTCGTCGGCGTTGTCGCCGATCCACGGTGGATGGTCCTTCCCTGGAAGCTCGATGTAGCGCGCGCCCGGAATATGCTGAGCGAGATATCTTCCACCCTCCACGTTGATGGTGACGTCCTCGGTGCGGTGGATGACAAGGGTAGGCACCCGGATGGTCGGGACGATGTCAGTGATATCGATCTGGCTGTTCATCCGCATCAGCGTAGTAACAGCCGCCGGGCTGGCGCCGAGCCGTTCGAACCGCCCCATCCACTGTTGGGCAGCCGGATCATTTGCGAGGGACGGCGCGAAAAACGGCAAGCTGCCGCCGCTTCCCCAAGCCTGCGCGATGTAGCCGAGAAACTGCTCCAACGCCTCTTCCGTCGGATACCAGGACGTAAACCGCGCGAAACTTCCATAGAGGATGAGTGCGCGGCAGCGGTCAGGATAAGTTGCGGCGAACAGCGCTGTCAGCGGGCCGCCTTCCGATATGCCTAATAATGCCGCCTGATCCATGCCAGCGGCGTCCATGACCGCGCGGAGGTCGTCGATACGCTGGTCCAAGCCCGGAAGTTCGCTCACCCGATCCGACATGCCGGTGCCACGCTTGTCGAACATTGCCACCCGAGCAAAGCCTGCCAACCGAAGCAGCCAGCGGGTCAAATCCGGCGAATCCCAGTAGTTTTCGATGTTTGATACAAAAGGCGGCGCAATAACCAGATTGAGCGCCCCTTCGCCAAACACTTGATAGGCGACATGCACGTCGCCGCTCTTTGCGTAACGCGTGACCGGCTGCATGGGTTCTTCCCTCTCGCGAGCCGATTGTCAGTACGCCGGCGAGGCTTGTTTATGTCGAGTCTAGCTGTTGGCGCGCAGCCACGCCACGACTTCGGCGGCGTTCTGGTCGGGCGGGAACACCGGATAAAACACCTTGCTGATGACGCCGTCGTCGACGACGAGTGCCATGCGCTTCAACAGCGTCATGCCGGAGGTCGAGAACGTCGGCAGCTTCAACGCTCGGGTAAATTTCAGCTCCGCGTCGGACAGGATCGGGAACGGCAGGTGCAGCCGCTCGGCGGCCTCGCGCTGATAGTCGGTATCCTGCGTCGACAGGCCGAAAACATGATCGACGCCGAGCTCTTTGAGTTCGGCAAAATGATCGCGGAAGCCGCAGGATTGCGGCGTGCAGCCGCGCGCGCCGGGGATGTCGTCCCATCCCGGCGGCAGTTCGACTCCAGGCACGCCGGTGCGGGGATAAACATAAAGAACCGTGCGGCCGGCGATGATGGCGAGATTGAACGCGCCGCCGCGGGTTGCCGCCAGCGGCAGATCGGGCAGTTTCACGCCGGTGAGGTGACGTGCCCCGCCGTCGTCCTGCGGCACCGGGATATCGGCTGGCAAAAAGGTCGGATCGTGCTTACCGGGTGCTTCTCTCATCCGTTGCGCCTCGTCGTAAGACATGAATTCCATCAGCGACCCATCAGGATCGCGAAAGTAGACGCTGGTACCGGCCCCCTTGGCGCCGAACCGCTGCATCGGTCCAGCTTCGACGGCGATGCCGCAGCGTTTGAGATGCGCCATGGCATCGGCGATCGGGCCGTTCCATTCGAAACACAGATCGCTGTTACCGGGAGCTACCGGAAGCCGCGCCACCTCGGCCGGCGCGACGCCCGGCCCATGGACGTTGAGCTGACGGTCGCCGAAGCGGTAGGCATAACCGACCGGCCGCGTTATCAGCTCGGCGCCCAACACCTTGGTGTAGAACGCGTTTGAGCGCTCCCAGTCGGTGACGTGAATGACGCAATGGTCGAGCGTTACCGGAAGCATCGTGCCTAGCCCTTCTGCCGCAACAGCCGTCCGCGCTCCCGCTCCCACGAGCGCTTTTTCTCGGTCTCGCGCTTGTCGAAAAGCTTTTTGCCGCGCGCCAAAGCAAGCTCGATTTTGGCACGGCCCTTTTCGTTAAAATAAAGCTTGAGCGGGACGAGCGTCATGCCCTCGCGCTCGACCGCGCCGATGAGCCTGTTGATCTGTCGGCGGTGCAGCAAAAGCTTGCGCGGGCGCTTCGGCGCATGGTTGAAGCGGTTTGCCTGAAGATATTCTGGAATGTTTGAGTTGATCAGCCAGAGCTCGCCGCCGCGGGAGTCGAGCATAAACTCCGCGATCGTCGCCTTGCCCTGGCGCAGCGACTTCACCTCCGTGCCGGTCAGCGCCACGCCCGCTTCCATGGTCTCGTCGATAAAGTAGTTGAAGCGCGCCTTGCGATTGTCGGCGACGACCCGCAGTTTCCTTTCCGACTTCGCCGCCATGCCGCAGTCCCGCGTTAGCGGCTCTTCAACGCGTCGCGAATTTCGGTCAGCAACAGCACTTCCTTCGACGGGGCCGCCGGTGCCGGCTCCGGTTCCGACGCCTTGAGGCGATTGATGCCCTTGATCGCCAGGAACAACGCGAAGGCGATGATGATGAAGTTAAGTACGACGGTCAAAAAGTTACCCCAAGCGAATACGGCGCCTTGTTTTCTCGCCTCCGCCAGAGATGCCGCCGTAACTTTCGAGGAAAGTGGAACAAAATAGTTGGAGAAGTCGAGCCCACCGGTGGCTGCACCAATCAGGGGCATGACGATGTCGTTGACCAGCGAAACGACGATCGCGCCAAAAGCCGCGCCGATGATCACGCCGACCGCCAGATCGATGACGTTGCCGCGCATGGCGAATTTTTTGAATTCATCAAGCATCGGGCCCTCCTACTTTCCAATCCTATGGTTGCTCGTCTCGTCCGCGGAAAGCCGGCGCCTTATCCGGACTGCCGTTTAAACCGGCGAAGACGAATAGTAACCCGAGGCAGCCCTTGGAAGTCGCAGTCAGTTGATCAGTCCCGCATGCACCATGGCCTCGCGCACTGCCGCGCGTGTCTTCTCGGCAATCGGCACCATCGGCAGGCGCACGGTCTCGGCACACTTGCCGAGCAACGACAACGCATATTTGACGGGCGCCGGGTTGGTTTCCAAAAACAAATTCGTATGCAAGGGCGCCAGCTTGTCCTGGAGCTTTAGCGCCTGAGCATAGTTTCCTTTCAGGCAAGCATTCTGAAATTCGGCGCACAGCCTTGGCGCGACATTTGACGTCACCGAGATGCAGCCGTGGCCGCCGTGGGCCATGAAGCCGAGCGCGGTGATGTCTTCGCCGGACAGCTGATTAAAATCTTCGCCCACGGATGCGCGCTGCTGCGACACCCGCGCCATGTTTGCTGTGGCATCCTTGACGCCAGCAATGTTTTCCAGTTCGAATAGGCGCTTCATGGTTTCGACCGACATATCGATCACCGAGCGCACCGGAATGTTGTAGATGACGATCGGAATGCCGATCGCATCGTTGATCGCCTTGAAGTGCTGATAAAGCCCTTCCTGAGTCGGCTTGTTGTAGTAAGGCGTGACCACCAGAACGGCGTCCGCACCCGCCTGTTCGGCATGTTGCGCCAATGCGATCGCTTCCTTGGTCGAATTGGAGCCGGCGCCAGCAACCACTGGGACCCGCCCTTTCGCTTGCTCGACGCACCATTCGACGACTTCGTTGTGCTCTTTGTGGGAAAGCGTCGGGCTTTCGCCGGTCGTGCCGACCGGGACCAGCCCCATGGTGCCCTCGGCAATCTGCCAATCGACCAGCCCACGGAAGGCTTTCTCATCGACCGAACCGTTGTTGAACGGCGTCACGAGCGCAGTGAATGAGCCTCGGAAGCTCGTCTTGGCGGCCATGATACGGTCCTTGAATGATGATCCCGGTATGGAAGGCAGTGTCGCTCGCGGCGGCGATGCCGTCCAAGGCAGATAGATACCGGGTCGCGGAGTTCCTTTAAAGCCCTCTCCTGTCCGCTCGCCCACACTGGTCGCGTCGCTAAGCGTGTGGGAACATTGCTTGCAAATCGTCAACGGCCCTGCTTTTGCCGCGAAATTCATCAATTCTTCTGGCCGCATGCGGGGCTTTAGGAATTTTTTTAATTCTGCGGCCGAAGACTTTTTTCAGTTGCCGACGGCGAGTGCCGCGGCGGAAGGACTCGTCCCGGTGAAGGCTATTCGGCTCATTCTCGTGTTTACTGCGGCCGGTTTTCTCGTCGGCGCGGCCGGCGCGGGACCGCTGACCGGCGACGTTCCGTTGCCGCGGCCTCGCCCTGAAGCCGCTGGGCCGCGGAGCGCGAAGGCTGCCGCCCGCGTAGTAGTCCCGGCTGCCGTTGGAACCACCCCAATGGTGCTCGCGCCGGACGTTTCGACGACGACCTCGATTCCCTCGTCCGGAGTGCTGCTGCGACGCGGCGATGCCGAGGCCGGCAGAAATTCTTCCGCCGCTCTCTCTATTCCGGCTCCTCACGTCGCACCTCCGGCGGTGCGACCAAGTCCTCCGCTTGCGGCGGCCTCTACCTCAACGACGTCGCCGCTTGATCTCGCCGCCGTTAAACAAGCGATTGAGCTGGCGCAAAGGGGCCGGCCTGACGAGGCGACCAGTGTTGAGGGCAGAATTTACGATCCCGTCGCCCGCAAGCTGGTTGAATGGGTCATCCTGCGCAGTGACGAGGCTGATCTCAACTTCCCGCGCTATGCGGCTTTCATGTCCGCCAATCCAGGCTGGCCGGGAATCCTCTTTTTGCGTAGGCGCGCCGAAGCGGCCCTATGGCAGCAGCCGCCCGATCCGCGCACGGTCATTGCGTTTTTCGCCGACGAGCCAGCGCGCACGGCCAAAGGCCGCTTCGCGCTGGCGCGTGCTCTTCTTGCGGCCGGCGATCGCCCCGGCGCGCAGACGCTCATAAGCGCGGCGTGGCGGAAGGATGCATTTTCCGCTGACGTCGAAACGCAGGCGCGGCAGACGTTCGCCGGCTTCATCACCCCCGCCGACGACAAGGCCCGCATGAATGCGCGCTTCGATCTCGAGGACGAAGAGGCCGGCCTGCGGGCGGCAACCCAGCTTGGCGGAATAGAACTCGCAATCGCCAAAGCACGCTCCGCCGTCATCGCTAAATCCGCCAAGGCCAAGGCACTGTTCGAAGAGATGCCGCCAGAGGCAAGGCACGATGTCGGCTTAATCTTCAGCCGGATCCAATGGCTGCGCCGCTCCGACAAGATCGCCGAGGCGGCCCAGCTGATGCTGGGGGCGCCGCACGATCCGGAAAAGGTCGGCGATGTGGATCAATGGTGGCTCGAACGCCGGGCCATTGCGCGCAAGCTGCTCGACTTGGGTGACGCAAGATCGGCTTACGAGGTGGCGAACGGCGCAGCGACGCCGGGCACGGAAAATCGTCGCGCCGAGCAGCAATTTACCGCCGGATGGATCGCGCTGCGCTTTCTGCACGAGCCGGCAATCGCGCTGGCTCATTTTGCCCGGGTGGCCGAAGGTACCGCCAACCCGATTACCATAGCCCGATCGTTTTACTGGCAAGGCCGCACTGCGGAGGCGCTGGGGCGTGGACAGGAAGCTCGCTCCTACTACGAAGTCGCGGCGCGATACTCGACCGCGTATTACGGTCAGCTCGCGCGCGCACGACTCGGCATCGGCGAGGTGACGCTACGCAGTCCGCCTGAGCCGTCGGCCGACCACCGCCACCTGGAAGTGGTTCGTGCGTTTGAGATCCTCTACGCCCTCGATGAGCGTGACCTTGCCGCGGTCATGGCCGCGGAATTCGCGGACAAAGCAACGAACGTGCAAGCGCTGGCAGCGGTCGGCGAGGTCGCCGCGCAACACAACGATGCGCGGGCGGCGCTGCTCATCGGCAAGATGGCGCTCGGCCACGGCCTCCCCCTCGAACATTTCGCGTTTCCCGATTTTGGCGTGCCGGACTACGAGCAGATCGGGCCGCAGGTGGAGCGCTGCGTCGTCTATTCCATCGTGCGCCAGGAGAGCGCCTTTAATCCCAAAGTGATTTCCAGCGCCAACGCGCTCGGTCTCATGCAGGTCACGCCGGCGGCCGGTCGAGACACCGCCAAGCGTTTCAATGTCGCCTTCAACCAGCACCGGCTCTTGGTCGACGTGCCCTATAATGCCCAGTTGGGGACCGCAGAACTCGGCAACGACATTGCCTCATGGCGTGGCTCCTACATCCTTGCCTTCGTCGCCTACAATGCCGGGCCGGGCCGGGCCCGCGAGTGGATCGCCAAATATGGCGATCCCCGCGATCCGAAGGTGGATCCGATCGACTGGGTGGAACGGATCCCGCTGGCAGAGACGCGCAATTACGTCCAGCGGGTGATGGAAAACATGCAAGTTTATCGCGCCCGGTTGGGCAACGGTTCGCGGCTACTGATTGACGCCGATATGCGGCGGGGCGGTTGATTTATCCCTTTCGCCACATTTAGCAGTTGCCCCTTCGGCCATCCCGCAGTTAATGTCGCTTTTATGACCTCTCTCGACCGGGGAGAGTTTCAAGTGGGCGACTGGGACAGGCAATGAACAAGCCCTCCCCTCATCTGGTGCCGGACCCGGGTCACGGCGCGCACGAACACGGCAAGAGCCTCTTCGTCACCGCGAACGATGGCCTGCGGATTCATGTGCGCGAATACGGCACGCGTTCCGCTCCCGGTTTGTCGGTAGTCTGCCTGCCCGGTCTCGCCCGCACCGCCGCCGATTTCGATGAGCTGGCGCCAGCGATGGCGGCCGGTCCGCCGGACCGGCACGTGATTGCGATCGACTTGCGCGGGCGCGGACATTCCGAACACGACGCCGATCATTCCAACTACAATTGCACGGTGGAGCTCGCCGACATCGTCAGCGTTCTGATCGCGCTCGGCGTCGGTCCGGCAATCTTTGTCGGAAGTTCGCGCGGCGGCGTTCTCACCATGATGCTCGCCACTGTGCATCCGACTGCGATCACCGGCGTCGTGCTGCACGATGTTGGTCCGGTGACCGAACCTAAGGGCGTGGCGCGGCTTCGCGGCTACCTTGGCAAACTACCGCACCCGCGGAGCTACGAGGAAGGCGCCGAGATTCTTCGCCGCCTGATGAGCGCGCAATTCCCGAATTTGACGCCTGAGCAATGGCTCGCCGGCGCACAGCGGACCTGGCACCTCAAGCACGGCGCACTTAAACCTGCCTACGATATGGGAATCGCGCGAGCATTAGCCGGCATTGACATTGAACTTCCGATGCCTTCGCTGTGGCACGAATTCGACGCGCTTGGCGATGTGCCGATGCTGGTGATTCGCGGCGCCAACTCCGACATACTTTCGGCAGCGACGGTGGCGGGTATGCGCGCGCGGCGGACGCAAATGGATCTGATCGAAGTCGCCGACCAGGGTCATGCGCCGCTGCTCGAGGGTGACCTCGTGCGCAGGATTGTCAGCTTCGTAGAGACCTGTGAGCGAGCCCGGCGAGACGCGCCGGCGGCGAACCCCGCAGCTTAACTGACGCGCGAGTTACCAGCCAGGTTTGAAATTCAGCCGGCCCAAGAAGCTCTGGCTCTTCAGCGCGGTTGAGTACATTTCAGGCGAACCGGTAAGCGGCGTGCCGGCTCCGTTCGGAGCGCCAGTGCCGAGATCGGTGTAGAGATATTCAAGCCCCAACGACCACTTCGGCGTTATCTGATATTCGATGCCGACGCCGGCGGTCCAGCCGCCGAGTTGATTGCCTTGCGAGAAGCCGCCGATCTGAGCGGCCTGCGCGGGCGGTGTGACGTCGGCCGCCGCAAAGCCGCCTTTGACGTAAGGCAGCCACTGACCAAAGGAATAACCAAGACGCCCGGTGACCGTCCCGAGCCAATTCATGTTGGGCGTCCACGCACCGACTGCCGGAAGATAAGGACTCGTGAACCGGCCGTCGAAGTTCGCCGCGGCCAGGGAGCCTTCCAGACCGAATACGAAATTTCCGGATTGAAAATTGTAGCCAAACGTTTCGTTGACCGATGGAGCGGACGTCGCCGAAAATCCATTTGCGGGGCCTGGTGTCGTCCAAGAGGTACCGGCGGCGCTGCTTGCGGAATTGTTTCTAAGATAAAAACCAGCCCATTCCGGCTTTTGGGGCGGCGGCGGCGTCGCCGGAAAATTGTCCAGATCCAGCTTATTCAATTCTGTCGCACCGGCGGCTTGCATCAAGCAGCCACCGACCAAGGCAACGAGCAAAAACGTGCAAGCTCTGTTGACCAGCACCAACATTCACCTCGCTCGCGGCCGATCGGTTGCCGACGAGTCATAAAGGCCCGGAACCCGAGCGCCCAAAACACGCCCGTGATTCCACCTGCCTCGCCCCTTTGCATCTTACACTCACGCGAATGCCCGGTCAATTCCGCGACCACGTGAGGTGGATACCGCAAGCTATTCTTTTCTCTATGTTTTTTGCCTTGGCAGATTCTTTCCTCCGTACTGTGGCAAATATAGCGCACGCTAATCGTGGCCAGCAGTGCAATTCGACGCGCCTTGGTTGGACGCCAACAGTTGCACACCTCACAACGCAAAAGCGCCGCCGGCTAAGCCGGCGGCGATGATTCGCAGGCTTGGGCTTGCGGGTTTAGAACCGGAAGCGGACGCCGCCGACACCGGCGAGGTTGTTGTTTTGAATATCGCCGTTGGCGATGCCGCCCTCGGCTATCGAATACACGACGCCGACATAGGTATCCCACTTCGGCAGGAACCGCCAGTCGAGCACCGCCGAGTACACCTGGTAAGTGCCGGCGCACTGGCTGTGGGCGCCGGGAGTGGCGCAAATGCCCACGCCGCTCACGTATTGATTCTGCCAGTATTCATAGTAGGCGCCGGTGATGTCCAGGTCGCGGGTGATGCCGTATTTGGCGCCAACCCAAACGATCTGGAAGGTCTCATTCCCGCAACCGGTGCCGGTGCCGCAGAGGGAATTGAACGCATTGTTATTGATCGACGTCAGGTTAGCAGTGGCAATCGAGCCATGGTTGACGCCGCCGGAATTATTGAAAGTGAATCCGTCATCGATGAATGACTTCGTCTGCGAGTCGCTCGGGTTGGAGTACTGAATCCACTCATAACCGGCATACAGCGTGAGCGGGAATACCGGAGGCGGAGCAGGTGCTTTGGCTACGAGCGGCTGCTCGGGCCCCCACGAACCGAAGCTGTATTTGGCCGCCGCCGAGACCGTGACGTTGTTCGACAGCGTCGCCTTGAGCGCAGCATCAGCCGGGAACGTAGTCGGCGTGCCGAAGACGTTGAGGGCCTGACCGGGGTAAAACGCCGAAATGTTGACCGCGTCCTTCTCGTAAGTAGCGACGACATCCATCGAGAGCGTGCCGGGTCCGAGACGTCTGAAATCCGCCGCCGATGTCGCCGGCGATCGCGCCATTGTTCGGGTTATATGCATTGTAGCCGCCGTTGGAGCCACCGATCGGCTGACCCATGATGCCGACGTGGAACCAGTCGCCGAAATTGACACGATACTTGATCGCCGTGGTCCAACGCGCGTCTTCGGTGTCGCCGGAGCCGCCGGCCTTGCCGGAATAGCCAATCGGCGAGAAGGCATAAGAGCCCCCCATCGCATCGTAGGCATTGATCTCGTCCAGCTGTAGCGTGTTTTGCCGGCCGAAGGTCAGCGAGCCCCAAAACGGCTGGCTAACACCGACATATTGATTCGTGTTCAGCCAGCCCCAGCGGCTGGAGTCGAACGGAAGGGCCTCGGTATTCTGCGCCGTGCCCTTGGCGTCCTGCATAGCCTGCGGGGCATTGGCCAACAGGCCTGAATAGGGATCAAACGCCAGTTCGGCGCGGGCGACGAACGCCCAGCCGCCGGGCGCGATCGGCTCTTTTATATCAACGCCGATGTTCGACTGGCTCAGGGCGTTGGGAGCGAGACCCCATCCAGCGGTGCGGTTCGTCGCGCCCGTACCACCAGCACCCACAATGTAACTGGCGCCAGTCGGGAAGTTTTTATCAAACGGCGTGCCGTGGGTCTGATAGAGACCGCCGAGGTCAACCGTGCCGTAGAACCGCACCCCGTACCAACTCAGCTGGCAGCTCGTCAGAAAGAACGCCGGAAGGCTGTCGCACGGCCCAGGCGGCGGCGGTGGCGGTAGCGGATCTGCCTTTGCCGGACCACTGATTGCAAACGGCGCCCCAGCTGCAATCAGCATCGTCGCCGACAGATGCCACGGACAAACCGTGGCTCTTCACCTTAGCTGCTATGCGCTTGACGACCATTACCCCCTCCACCTTCTGCGAGTGTTTGAAAAATTAAGAAAAGGCCAACCCCCTCCTCGTCTATTTTTTGCTCATGACCGTGGCATGACATCCGGTTCCCGTGCCCTCATTTAGCCGGACGCTACCCAGGATTGGCCGCGTTCGTGCTATAAATGCAACATTTGGCGGAATGGTCCCGTGAGGTCCGGCATTGCAAAGCGGTGACACCGCCTAAGGTGCTGCGTTCGGTGCCAGCAGGCTCTTGAACGCGGCCGCAACGGCCGGCAGTGGCAACGGGATCGGCGGGAAAATTTGATAATCCTCCCAGCCGCCGCCGAGCGATTTGTAGAGCGTCACCAGTTGCTCCGCGGCACTTTGCTGCGCGGATATGTATTGTTGCTCGATGGCAAATTCCTGCCGCTGCGCATCGATGACGTTGAGCGAGTCGATCAGTCCCCGGTCGAACCGCTCCGTTGCCAGCGCGACCGCGCGGCGCGCCGCCGTCAAAGCATCTGCAAGATGGCGCAACCGAGCCTGCTGCGCGGTGTAGGCATCGACCGCGGTGTCCACTTCGCGCACCGCATTGAGTACCGTTTGTTTGTAGTTGAACAAAAGCTCGCGACTGCGATAGTCGGCTTTCTCAACAAACGCATCGAGCCGGCCAAAATCCAGGAGCGGCGCGGCGACCGCGGGCCCAACCGACCATATCGGATTGATCGGAGCCTGGATGAGGCCAGGTCCTTGCTGGGCGCCGTAAGAAGCGGTGACGGCTATTTGGGGAAACAGGTCCGCGGTCGCGACGCCGACGAGCGCGTTGGCGCTCGCCAATTCGCGCTCCGCCTCGGCAATGTCGGGCCGACGCCGAAGCAGATCGATCGGCAGACCGGAACGAATGCGCGCGGGAAGCGCAGGAAGCATTCTGGGTCTTGTCAGGTCTTGGCCCAAACTCTCCGGAAATTCGCCGATCAGTACCGCAATCACATAACGTGCGGCATTTATCTCGGCTATCAACGGCTCAACCTCGGACTGCAACTGCGCCAGTTGACGTTGCGCCAGCGTGACGTCCAACTCATTGGTGATGCCGCGACTATATCGCTCCTGGACGAAGTCGGCATACTTCCGCACAACATCGATTTGCTTTCGGAGCACCGCGAGCCGCATCTGCACAGCGCGCAGATCGAGATAAGCGCGGGTCACATCGGCAACCAGCGAAATCAGCACCACGTTGCGCGCCGCGATTGCAGCGTCGACGTCGTATTGCGCCGCCTCGATCGCGCGCCGGTATTTGCCGAACACGTCGATTTCCCAGGCGGCTTCAAAGCCGACGAGATTGTTGATCTGGCTCACGCCGGCCCCATTTTCCGCGGAGACCAGGGTTTGGCTTGCACGCCCGCGGGCCAGATCGCTTCCGGTGCCGATGGCGCCGCCTTCAGTCGCCCCCAACATTGGCAGTGCCGAGCCGATGACGACGAATTCCTGCGCACGCGCCTGCTGCAGGCGATCCAAAGCGATTTCCAGCGTCGGGCTCGCGGCGATGGCGCGCTCGATCAGGGAGTCAAGTTGGCGATCGCGTAGTTCGCGCCACCATTTGGTCGTATCGGCGACACGATGATCGGCCGCCGCGCGTTGGGTGGTGGCACCGGCCGCGGCGAATCCGGCCGGCATGGGCGCTTGCGGAGGCACATAATCGGGCCCAACGGCGCACGAAGCCAAAACGGTGCAGGCCATACCCGTTATCGCAGCGATGCCTACACCCGCGGCGTGCGCTCGGCGGCGGCCTTCTTGTGGACGCGGAATGGCTGGCGCCGGCACGGGACGGATGCACTCCAACTACCGAAGCAACGACGACTAAGTGCAATGATCGTCAACCATCCGCGGCGCCGACGCGACACGTGCTTATTTTCCGCCTGCGGATGGCATTCCCCCGTTAATCGAGCATGATCGGTTTTGACAGCGGGCGCAAGCGGCCGTAAGCCGCGCTTTCTCCAAAGGAGAAGGCCGCGGCTTGACGGCAACACTTCAGGCTGGTCCGGATCCCGAACTCAGCGGGGAGCAGAGAGAAAGGCCGTTAGAAAGTGATGCGGAGTGTGGCGACCACGTTGTTGGAGACGACAGGATTCGCTGTTACCGCGAACTGATAGCCGACGCCGAAAATGAGATTTTGACGGGGCGGCCCAAGCGGAAAGCGTCCGAATATGATGCCAGGCGTGAGCAATACTTGGCTCAGGCCCGAATGCTCGCCGTTCGGCCAGAATTCGTAGTTGACCTCGAGTTCCGGCCAAAAGTACTGCATCAAGTGATATTGGAACGTGGTGTTCCATAGGATCGGATCGCCGAAATTCGACAGCGTGGTGCCCGAGGCCGGACCGATCGCCGCAACGGGATATTGCTGACTGATGGTCATCTGAATGTCGAAATCACCCCAGCCTTTGCCGAAGGCGAGGGTCGGCTGGGCGGTCAGGACATTATTTGAGATTTTACCCGGCGTACCGGACGGATCCGACATCTGAAAGAAGCCGGTCACGATATAGTCGCCGTTCTGCGCGTTGGCGGAAATAAAGCGGTACTTCAACAGGAACGCCGGCCAATCGCCCGTACCTTGTCCGGGCCCCTTTGGTCCCCAAGCGTTCTCGATCGGCGGAGCTGCTAAAATTATTTCGGTATTATAAGTCGGAATAAGTTCCGCCCTTATGCCCCCTGGTCCGCCGTAATTATAGATGTGCTGGCCATTCCCCTGGCCATTCGATACAGGGCCATTTTGCTGGTCGTAGAAGTCGAAGCGCAATTCCTGCTCGAGCCGCGGCGTGACCGTTACGAGAGGGGTCATCCAGCGCGGCTGCGCATCTTGCGAGGCCGTCGCCATGGCCATCCAGGAGTTTACTACGGCCGGATCGAGCGGATCGGCTTGTGCGGCCAACGGCGCCAGTGCCAGCCCGACAATGGCGCAGCCTATGCCGCCGGCAATCATCGAGTGCCGCATGCGTCTATGTGCCGGGGTCCTACTCGGACCCCCGCCGTCGTTTGCTTCTATTGTCACGATCAACCCCCCGCCTCAGTTTCGATATAAACCTTAGAATACAACGATCGGCAACGTTGTATCGATTAGTATACAGCGTAACCATCATTTGGCGGCGCCCGGTTGTCAATAGATCGGCTGGGGATCAACGCTTCGGCGACTGCAGATGTGACATTGCAGCAACAGACGAGGACAGACTGGATGCGCCGCAGTTGCCGATGCCGGCGAAGCAGTCAGTCGCCGGAATTGCCCTCCGGCGCCAGTGCCGGCGAGTATTTGGACGGCACCTGGAATAGCTCGGCTGCTTGCGTCCCATAGCTCACCGATCGCGCCTGCATAATGGTCGCGCCATCGATGACGAGCCGCAGCAGCACACCGTCCGCCGTAGCGCAGATGGTGTGCATCTCCACCTCATCCGTCCATGACCAGTCGACGCAGTGCAAGCCCGCTATGACGGTTTCGGCTCCGCGCTTGAGCACCACGCCAGTTGCCGGCTCCGGAGGCCCGCGCGGCGAACCTTCCAGCGTGCGAAAGGTGTGGCCTGCCGGGTTGAGCAGCGTAACCTCATGGGCGTTGCGATCAAAAATGGTCGTTGATTTGCCCGGACCGTCGATGCGTTGCAGGTGCTCGCTGGCCAGCCAGCGGACGCGCTGGCGAATCTTGGGCTGCTGCGGGCGAGTGACGTCGTAGGTGATATCCACATCCCGCGTGGGAAATAGTTGCGGCTGCTCTTCGGCTCGCGGCGTAGAGCCGACCAGAAGCAACGCAACGGCAGCAGTCAGTGGCAGACTGTGCAGATTACGCATTTGCGGCGTACTCGGTTGGGCTTGGGCGTCATCGCGCCCAACAAAAATCGCCGATCACCGGCTTAGCCGTAACCGCGCCGGTTAGCTGTTTATAGGCCGCGCGATCGCCCCGGTGTCTTTATAATGATCCGCATCGCAGTTCGGTTCAATCCGCCAAAAATGAACCAACCCCATCGCTCTAACCTTCTCGAAAACATGGGCTTTTCTTCAAAGTTGACGCGACCAATGGACGCGCCGGAGGCCCACATCAGGCTTGTCAAGGAATGCGGCTTAGAGCATTGTTTTGGGCGCGCAACATAGGTCGCTCCGTCGCTGGAGCGGCTTACGTTCGACGCGAAAACGGGGAGCGACGAGAATGCGGCAATTAAGCCCGCGGACAAGCGTCCGGTTTGGGCTTCGATTGCCCTCTTGGAGCTTCCCGTTGAATGAGCCCTGCCGCCGCTAAAGTTCGGCGTATCAGTCGAAAAAACGGATCTTCGCGTTTTGGACGCGGATCGAGGTCCGACGGCGTTATCGCTGCCGCGTTGATGCGCCTAGCTAGATATTACTTGAGCAGTCTCGCCATACGCGGCCGGAAATCCGGTGAATCAGTTATTGTTCGTCCCTCACGAGGGCGTTCTCGCGGTCCCGTTGGATCGATCTGCGTGACGGCCCTGCGCGTATCCTATTCGCCAACGAGCTGACGGCATCCGCAGGAGATCACTCACGTGTGGGTCGTTCAAATAGCGCTGAGACGACCTTATACCTTCGTGGTCCTCTCCTTTCTGATAGCGATCTTTGGTGCGCTAGCGGCGGTGCGCACGCCGACCGACATTTTTCCCAACATCAACATTCCGGTAGTCAGCGTTGTGTGGACCTACAATGGGCTGCTCCCCAACGACATGTCGGGCCGGGTGATTTACTTCTACGAACGCTACCTGACCGCCCAAGTCGCCGACATCGAGCACATCGAGTCGCAATCGCTCAACAGCTACGGAGTGGTCAAAATCTTCTTTCAGAAGGGCGTGAATGTCCGCACCGCGCTGGCGCAGGTAACCGCAGCCTCGCAGACGGTGCTGAAACTTCTGCCGCCCGGCATCACCCCGCCCTACGTGCTGAGCTACAACGCGGCGACGGTGCCGATCCTGCAACTGGCGCTATCCGGCCAAAACCTGCCGCAAATGCAGTTGTTCGACTTGGGCCAGAACTTCATCCGGCCGCAGCTGGCGACGGTCGCTGGCGCCGCGGTGCCCTCGCCCTACGGCGGCAAGATCCTGCAGGCCCAAGTCGATCTCGATCAACACGCCATGCAGGCGCACAACGTGTCGGCCAACGATGTCCTCAACGCTATCTCGGCACAGAATCTGATCCTGCCGGCCGGGGACGTTAAGATCGGCAAGTTCGACTGGAACGTCGCGCTCAACGCCAGCCCGACCATTCTCGATCAGATCAACGATCTTCCCGTCAGGAAGGTGAACGGCACCATCATCTTCGTGCACGATGTCGCCTACGTGCACGAAGGCTCGCCGCCGCAGACCAACCTGGTCCGCGTCAATGGATCGCGGGCCGTCGTGATGACGATCCTCAAGGCCGGCGCGGCCTCGACCCTCAACGTCATCGACGGCATCAAGTCGTTGCTGCCGCGGGTCGAAGAGAGTTTGCCGGCGGGCCTCAATGTGCGCGCGGTCGGCGATCAGTCGATCTTTGTCAAAGCCGCAATCTTCGGAGTATTGCGCGAAGCCGTGCTCGCCGCCGGTCTCGTCGGACTGATGATCCTGTTGTTCCTCGGCAGCTGGCGCTCGACGATGATCATCATCGTTTCCATCCCGTTGTCGATTCTGTTCTCGGTAATCGCGATTGCGGCGCTCGGCGAGACCATTAACGTCATGACCTTGGGCGGCTTGGCGCTTGCCGTCGGCATGCTAGTCGACGAAGGCACTGTCACGCTCGAAAACATTTTCTTTCACCTGGAGCAAGGCAAGGACGTCGAGCCCGCCATTCTTGATGGCGCCCAGCAAATCGTGGTGCCGGCTTTCGTCACGCTGCTCGTGCTCGATATCGTGTTCGCGCCGATGTTCCAGCTCGGTGGCGTAGCGGGCTACTTGTTTAGGCCGCTGGCCGAGGCGGTCGTGTTTGCGTTGATCGGGTCCTTTGTGCTCTCGCGGACCTTGGTCCCGACGATGGCGCGCTACTTCCTTCGCGCCCATACTGGGCACGACGACGGCCATGCTGCATCGACTCGACGTTCACGGAATCCGCTGAAGCGGTTTCAGACGGGTTTCGAGCGGGTCTTCACCGTCGTTCGCAGCCGTTACCGCGCACTGCTCTTGGCTGCCCTCGCCTACCCCAAGACCGTAATCGTCGGTTTTATCGCCATCGTGATCGCTTCCTTCGGGCTCTGGCCGTTCCTCGGCGAGAACTTCTTTCCCGAGGTCGATTCCGGGCAGATCCTGATGCATGTGCGGGCCCAGCCCGGCACGCGCATCGAAGAAACGGCACGGTTGTTCGATCGCATCGAGCAGACTGTCCGCCAGACCATCCCGCCAGGTCAACTCGACAACATTGTCGACAATATCGGACTGCCGTTTTCCGGCATCAACATGGCGTATCAGAACACTGGAACGATCGGCCCTGAGGACGGCGACGCCTTGGTCAGCCTCAAGGAAAATCACGCGCCGACGGCGGACTTTATCAAAAAATTGCGCTCCAAACTGCCGCAGCAATTCCCCGGTACAACATTCTCATTCCTGCCGGCCGACATCGTCTCGCAGATCCTCAACTTCGGCCTGCCGGCGCCGATCGACGTTCAGATCATTGGCAATAATCAGAAGGCCAATTACGCCTACGCGACCGATTTGCTCAAGCGCATCCGCGCGGTGCCGGGCATCGCTGATTTGCGCATTCAGCAGGTGTTCAACTATCCGCAGATCAACGTAGACGTCGATCGGACGTTCGCCGGCAGCGTTGGCCTCACGCAGCGCGACACTGCGAACAGCCTGCTGGTCACCCTCTCGGGCAGCGGCCAGCTCCAGCCGAATTTCTGGTTGAATACCCGGAACGGCGTTTCCTATCCGATCGTCGCACAGATGCCGCAATATCGCATCGACACTATTTCCGACCTGATCAATTTGCCGATCACGTCGGTGAATACAAAAGCGCCGCAATACCTCGGCGGGCTCGCGATCATAACGCCCGGACCGAGCCCCGGCGTGGTTTCCCATTACAACGTCCAGCCCGTGATCGACATTTTTGGCGCCGTTCAGGGCCGCGATCTCGGCGCCGTCTCCGGTGACATCGACCGGATTCTCGAGGCGACGCGCAGGGATGTGCCGCGAGGCTCCTATGTCGCGGTCCGCGGCCAGGTTCGCACCATGAGCGATGCGTACAGCCAATTGTATTTCGGCCTCGCTGGCGCGGTTGTGCTTGTTTATCTGGTGATTGTCGTCAATTTCCAATCCTGGCTCGATCCGTTCATCATCATTACAGCGCTGCCAGGCGCGCTCGCCGGCATCATCTGGATGCTGTTTGTGACTGGAACCACACTTTCGGTCCCGGCATTGACTGGCGCCGTAATGTGCATGGGTATTGCCACCGCAAACAGTGTGCTTCTGGTAAGCTTTGCGCGCGAAGGGCTGGCGGACGGCCTCGATTCCGCGGCCGCGGCGCTCGAAGCCGGCTTCACCCGCTTTCGGCCGGTGCTGATGACGGCGCTGGCCATGATCATCGGCATGGTGCCGATGGCATTCGCGCTCGGAGAAGGCGGTGAGCAGAACGCACCACTCGGCCGCGCCGTTATCGGCGGTCTGACCGTTGCCACGTTGGCGACGCTATTCTTCGTTCCGACCGTGTTCAGCGTATTGCATCGCCGCCCGCAGCGGGCGCGGCCCGAATAGGAGATCGCAGTCGTGTGGATCGTCCTCACTGCGCTCAGACGGCCCTACACGTTCGTCGTGCTCGCGGTCGTGATCGCGCTGTTTGGCGTTCGTGCCGCACTGCTGACGCCCACCGACATCTTTCCCAACATCAACATTCCGGTGGTCAGCGTTGTTTGGACTTACAATGGCTTGTTGCCCAACGACATGTCTGGCCGCGTCATCTATTTCTACGAACGCTACCTGACCGCGCAAGTCGCCGACATCGAGCATATCGAGTCGCAGTCGCTGACCGGCTACGGCGTGGTCAAGATCTTTTTTCAGAAAGACGTCGATATTGCCGCAGCGTTGGCGCAGGTGACCGCGGCATCGCAGACGGTGCTCAAGCTGTTGCCGCCGGGCATCACGCCGCCTTACGTGCTGAGCTACAACGCCTCCAGCGTTCCCATCCTGCAGCTCGCTTTGTCGAGTAAAAAGCTGCCGCAAATGCAGCTGTTCGATTTCGGCCAGAATTTCATCCGGCCACAGCTCGCGACGGTTGCCGGCGCCGCCGTGCCGTCGCCCTATGGCGGCAAGATTTTGCAGGTGCAGGTCGATCTCGATCAGCAGGCCATGCAAGCTCACAACGTATCGGCCGACGACGTCGTCAACACCATCTCCCTACAAAATCTCATCTTGCCGGCCGGCGACGAGAAGGTCGGCAAGTTCGATTGGAACGTGGCGCTCAATGCGAGTCCGATCGTGCTCGAAAGGATCAATGACCTTCCAGTGAAGAAGGTCAACGGCACCGTCATCTTCCTTCACGATGTCGCTTACGTCCACCAGGGCTCCCCGCCGCAGACCAACGTCGTCCGGGTCAACGGCTCGCGCGCGGTGCTGATGACCATTCTGAAAGCCGGCGCGGCGTCCACCCTCAGCGTCATCGAGGGCATCAAATCGCTGCTGCCGCGGGTTGAAGAGAGCCTGCCGTCGAGCCTGAACCTGCATGCCGTCGGCGATCAGTCGATTTTCGTCAAAGCTGCGGTATTTGGCGTCATCCGAGAGGCGGCGCTTGCGGCGGCGTTGGTCGGCCTCATGATTCTGATCTTCCTCGGCAGTTGGCGCTCGACCGTTATCATCCTCATCGAGATTCCGCTCGCCATACTTTTCTCACTGACCGCTCTGTCTTGGCTCGGCGAGACCGTCAATGTCATGACCTTGGGAGGCCTTGCGCTCGCCGTTGGTATTCTCGTCGATGATGGAACCGTCACGATCGAAAACATCAACTATCATCTAGAACGGGGCAAGGAGATCAAGACGGCGATACTCGACGGGGCGCAACAGATCGTCATCCCGGCTTTCGTGACACTGCTATGCCTATGCATTGTTTTCGTCCCGATGTTTCAGCTCGGCGGCGTCGCCGGCTACCTTTTTCGGCCGCTCGCCGAAGCGGTGGTTTTTGCTCTCGTCGGCTCGTTCATCCTGTCGCGCACGCTCGTCCCGACGATGGCCAACTATCTCATGGCCGGCGAGCACGGCGGAGCCGGCCACGGCCTGCCACCGGCGCGCTCGCGCAACCCCCTCAAGCGCTTTCAGCTGGCATTCGATCAGCGATTTGCGCACATCCGCGACCGTTACCGCTCGCTCTTGTTGCTCGCGCTTGGTCGCCCAAAGACTTTTATCGCCGCCTTCCTTGCCTGCGTGCTTTTGTCCTTCGGACTATGGCCGTTCCTCGGCGAGAACTTTTTTCCCGCGGTCGATTCCGGACAGATCCTGATGCACGTGCGTGCCCAGGCCGGCACTCGTATTGAAGAAACGGCGCGCCTGTTCGATCTCATCGAGCAGACCGTCCGCCAGACCATCCCGCCCGACCAACTTGACGCCATCGTCGACAATATCGGTCTGCCGTTTTCCGGCATCAACATGGCTTACCAGAACACCGGCACGATCGGGCCCGAGGACGGCGACGCCTTGATCAGCCTCAAGGAGGGTCACGCTCCGACAGCGGACTTCATCAGGGAGTTGCGTACGAGATTGCCGCAGCAATTCCCGGCCGCCACGTTCTCGTTCCTGCCAGCGGATATTGTTTCGCAAATCCTCAATTTCGGGTTGCCGGCGCCCATCGATGTGCAGGTGATTGGCCACGACCAAAAGGCCAATTACGCCTACGCCACAGACTTGCTCAAGCGCATCCGCCTGGTTTCCGGCATCGCCGATTTGCGCATCCAGCAGGTGTTCAATTATCCGCAGATCAACGTCGACGTTGATCGAACGTTCGCCGGTGAGGTCGGCCTGACCCAACGCGACATCGCCAACAGTCTCTTGGTGACGCTCTCAGGAAGCGCCCAGGTGCATCCGAATTTCTGGCTAAACACCGAGAACGGCGTTTCATATCCAATCGTCGCGCAGATGCCCCAATACCGCATCGACTCGATGTCCGACCTTATCAACGTGCCGATTACGTCGGCGAATACTGAAACGCCGCAATATCTCGGCGGTCTCGCACAGATCACCCCCGGACCGAGTCCCGGCGTCGTATCTCACTACAATGTGCAGCCGGTCATCGACATCTACGGATCCGTCCAGCGGCGAGACCTCGGCGCGGTCTCTGGCGATATCGATCGCATCCTGCAGGACACCCGTAGCGCTGTGCCGCGCGGCTCCTATGTCGTGCTGCGCGGCCAAGTGCGCACGATGACGGAAGCGTATAGCCAGCTCTATTTCGGGCTTGTCGGCGCCATTTTGCTCATCTACTTGGTGATCGTAGTCAACTTCCAGTCCTGGGTTGATCCCTTCATCATCATCACGGCGCTGCCGGGCGCGCTCGCCGGAATCGTCTGGATGCTGTTCATGACCGGCACGACGCTGTCGGTGCCGGCGCTCACCGGCGCTATCATGTGCATGGGTATCGCCACGGCAAACAGTATTCTGCTCGTCAGCTTCGCGCGCGAAGGGCTGACGGACGGATTGGATGCGGCCTCAGCGGCACTCGAGGCCGGCTTTACGCGCTTTCGTCCGGTGCTGATGACGGCGCTTGCCATGATCATCGGGATGCTGCCAATGGCGTTTGCCCTTGGCGAGGGAGGCGAGCAGAATGCGCCGCTCGGCCGCGCCGTCATTGGCGGGCTTTTAATCGCCACCGTGGCGACGCTGTTCTTCGTTCCAACTGTATTCACTGTCCTGCACTCCCGGCAGGCGCGGCGGCCCGAGACTTCGCCGGACACCGGCCACCCTGCAGCACCCGCCTGAACGCGAGAACACATGGTCTCAGACAGCCACTCGCCCCAACAAAACGCTAGGCCGCCGCAACCGCCGCGAAACCTGCGGCGCGTTGCCATCGCCGCTATAGCGGCCGCGGTGCTGATTGCCTTGTTCGGGATTTTGCAGCGACGGAGCCACGAGGCGGAGGTCAAGCAATGGACGCAGGAGCAGGCGGTTCCGACCGTTGCCGTGATCTCGCCGCGGCAGGGGGTGTCAGTCCAGCATCTGGTGCTGCCCGGCACGGTTCAAGCCTGGTATGAGGCGCCGATCTTTGCGCGCGTCAGTGGGTATCTAAAAAAATGGTACGTCGATTACGGCGCCCACGTAAAAAAGGGCGAGCTGCTCGCCGAGATCGACGCTCCGGATCTCGATGCCCAACTGGCAGCAACGCAAGCGAAGCTTAATTCCGCCAGAGCAACGGTCAAAGTCAGAGAGGCGGAGAAGGCGTTCGCCGAAACGACCTTCGAGCGCTGGCGCGACTCGCCTAAGGGGGTCGTTTCGGAGCAGGAGCAGCAAAGCAAGCAGGCCGATTACAACAGCGCCGCCGCGCGCCTCAACGCGGCGATCGCAGAAGTCGCCGCCGACCAGGGCGATGTCGACCGCCTCCAAGCGCTCGAGGACTTCAAGAGGATTACGGCCCCCTTCGATGGCGTCGTAACCGCGCGCGAAACCGACGTCGGCGCGCTGATCAACGCCGGCAGCGGAACCGGTGGCGGCAACGGACCGGAGTTGTTCCGGGTCGCTGACATTCATGAGATGCGGGTTTACGTGCAGGTCCCGCAACAATTGACGGCCGGCATTCAGCCTGGACTGACCGCCGACTTGCATCTGCCGCAACATCCGGACACGACGTTCAAGGCGACCGTCGCGACCACTTCGAATGCCATTAACGAGAGTGCGCGCACCCTGCTCGTGGAGCTTCATGCCGCCAACCCGGATGGGCAGCTGCAGCCGGGCGCGTACGCGCAGGTCGATTTCGAGTTGCCGGGCAATCCGCACGTTGTCCGGCTGCCGACAAGCGCGCTCATCTTCCGCGAGAACGGGCTGGAAGTCGCTACTATCGGCCCGGACAACAAAATCGAGCTCAAGCCGATCACGCTCGGGCGCAATCTCGGTACTGAGGTCGAAGTCCTCAAGGGGCTGACGCTAACCGATCGCGTGGTGAATAGTCCGCCGGAACTCGCTGTCCGCCGGGGATGCGGTGCGCATCGCCGGTCAACAGTCCAATGCTGACGGCAATGTGGGGCAGTCGGGCAGCCCGGAAAGAGAGGATGTGGCGGCGGCGGAATCGAAGCGTTAGCGGGTGCTAAAATCGCACCAGGACTTTAGAGCGGGCGCAGGACAAAGTCTTACGTCTGCACATCGCCCCGAGGCTCGCAATGGCACTGAAGGACCTGCTGGTTTACGTCGATCAGACCGAAGCCTCGCTGGTGCGGTTGCGGTTGGCCGCCGATCTCGCCATCCGTAATGAAAGCCGCTTGACGGCTCTCTACGTGAGAGAGTGGAGTCATGCCCAATTGGATTGGCGAAAGGCGGCTGAGCTTGGATTGGTCTCCGCCGAAGGATTGCACAAGCTTGATGAGCGCATCGAAACTTCGATCAACGACGTTGCCGCGAAACTCGAAGCCGTATTGAGCGAGTTCGCGAACAAACATGGCCTGCGCGCCGAACTGCTTGGCGTCGATGGGACCGCTGCGGTTGTGGTCCCACAATATGCGCGTTACGCCGACCTCTGCATTCTCGGCCGCGACGAGCCGCGAGGGCCAGCCTCGATCGGGTACACATTCTCCGAGCAGATTTTGTTCGTGACCGGACGGCCGGTCCTATTTGTGCCCACCGAAGGAACGTTTGCCACGCTTGGCCGCCATATTGCCGTCGCCTGGAACTCGAGCCGGCCTGCAGCGCGATCCCTTAACGACGCCATGCCGCTGATCGAGCGGGCCGAGCGGACCACGATCCTCATGGTCGACCCATCCGGCTTCATCGACGCGCATGCGGGTCCGCCGGGGGAGCAGATGGTCGAGCATCTGCGTCGTCATGGCGCGGCGGCGGAGGCAATCCGGATGGAAGATATCCCGCACGGCGCGATCGCCAACAAACTGTTGGCCGCAGCGCACGCCCAGGGGGCCGATTTGATCGTCGCCGGCGCTTTCGGCCATCCGCGTTTGTGGGAAAAAATGCTAGGCGGCGTCACGCACGACCTCATGACGCGGATGACCCTGCCAATCTTTATGTCGCACTAGCGAAGCGCTCTGATGGGTGCTGCGGGCCGTTCCTAGATGCCCTGCCCGGCACCCGGATTTGCCAAGACCCTCACCCGGAAGTGTTGCAGCTCTTTACGGCCTCCCGGCCACGTAATTTCCAGCACGAACTCATCGGTGCCATTAAACTCGGCCGCTCCGCGATAGAGCGCGACGAAGGCCGGCACCTCTGTTGCCAGACATTGCTTGAAATTAGTGGCCTTCAACGTTCCGCGCTTGACGTTGACGGCGCCATGCGCAGGCGGGCTGACGAGTCTGATCGCCGGCAACGGGCCCGAGGTGCAATCTGGTTTGATGTCGGTATAGACGCCGACACGAGTGTCGCGGCCCGGCGCCGCCTTGACCTCGCGCTCGACCACGCTCCCCTGCGCGCCCGCCGCAAGCGCGGTCAGGCACAACAGCGCTACGCCGAGCCAATTTCCGCGCATGTTCAACATGGACTAGCCCGACGCCTCAAGGAATCGCTTTTTAGCAAACGCCTTGCCCGAACCCGACTTGAAGTAACGTTCGAGCCTTCGTGCGGTGGCTTCTCCATTCTCAGCAACATACGATCTCAAAAGCGCCGGCAAATACTTGCTCGTTGAGACAACCTGCCCGCTCTGATGAGACTTAAACCGACGACGAAGATCGTCGGTTGAGCCGACGTAAAGGTCACCGTTTTTCAGTTCAAGGAAGTAAACGTACCACACGTGGCACCGTCTCCCTACGCTCCCGTTGGGAGCTTCGGGAGACACCCTTCGCCCGGCTTATGGTGGCCTGCCACCCGTAGCCCGCGAGGGCGAAGGGTGGCGGAGAGGAAGGGATTCGAACCCTTGATACGGCTTTAGACCGTATAACGGTTTAGCAAACCGCCGCCTTCAGCCACTCGGCCACCTCTCCGATCCGCAGCTATGACTAAGCGCTGCAACGGCGGCAGGCAAGGGTCCGGAGCAATTGCATCAACCGGTCGGTCGCGGCTTACGCCGCGATCGCCGGCTCCGCCGCCACGGAGGTTCCGCGCAGCCAGTCGCGCGCGGCGCGCTGAGCGGCGGCGATCTCGGCGTCCGACATCTGGTCGGCAATCTCGCGGCGCAAACGGATCGCTTCGCGGTTGCCTTTCGCCACCGCGAGATTGAACCATTTGTGCGCGGAGACGAGATCAATCGGCACGTCGCGACCGATCGAATACATCATTCCAAGCTCAAACAGCATGTCGCCGGCTGCGGGCCCTTCGCCGAGCGGTGCTGCGCTGCCGTCGAGGATTTCAAAACGAGCCATAGTGCACTCCCCTGTCTTACGCCCCCGTCGCCCGTCCACTGGCGACATATTCGCCGGCTCGTTCACCGGTCGATGCGCTGATCATCAACGGAAGATTTGAATGGTAGTTTAAACAACGCGATGAATTAAAACTGAACGACGCCGGCAGCGCTTGCGGGCAACGCGGCAAGGCAGCGTTAAGCACGCAGTGGAGGATTATCGCGCCGATGCCGTCGCGCGGCTCCGCCACTGCGCAGATCGAGGGCCGGAAAGTGGCTTGCAATGGCGGTTCCGTGGGGTATCTTGCGCCTCCGCCAGCAGGCAGAACCCCCGGGGAGGGCGATCATGAAATTGCTTCGCACCACGACCGCCATAGTTGTTTCCGCGATCGCGCTCGCATCGATTTTAATCGCGCCGGCGCTTGCCGCCGATCCGCTCGGCACCTGGTTGGCCGGCGACAAGAAAGGCAAGATCCGCATCGTCAATTGTGGCGGAGCGTTGTGCGGCAATCTGGTGTGGTTAGCGGAGCCGAACGATCCCGAAACCAACAGGCCGAAGACCGACAACAAAAACGCCGACGTCAGCAAGCGCGAGCGGCCACTTGTCGGTATCCCGATCGTGCTCAACATGAAGCCGAGCGGCCCCGACAAGTGGGAAGGACAAGTCTACAATTCGCGGGACGGTCAGACTTATTCGGGTTCGTTCACGCTGACCGGCGCCAATTCCGCCGAGCTTAAAGGCTGCGTGGCGGTTGTGCTCTGCAAGTCGGAGAGCTGGACGCGGTCGAATTGAGCCTTTCCCGCGAAGGGAAAAGTTTCACCGCGCCCGCTGGCCGAACAAAACCGCGCGTACTTTGGGATCGTGGATGTCGACCGCGGCGGCCGCCTCGACGCGGATTGCGAAGGCGCGCTTGACGGCCGGCCGCGCCCGGATGATTTCAAACCAGCGCTTGAGGTGCGGAAAGGCGGCGAGGTCCTGGCCCATCCGGTCGGCCAACTTAACCCAGCCGACACACGCCATGTCGGCGATGGAATACCGGCCGGCCAAAAACTCGTGCGTCGCAAGCTGCGTGTTCATCACGCCGAACAGGCGGTTCACCTCGTCGGTGTAGCGCGCGACCGCGTAGGTAATCATTTCCGGAGCGTAACGCCGGAAGTGGTTGGCTTGGCCGGCCATCGGTCCTAGCCCGCCGACCTGCCAGAACAACCACTCCTCCACGGCGACCCGCGTGCGCTCCGCCCTTGAATAGAATTTGCCGGACTTGCGGCCGAGATATTGCAAGATGGCGCCGGACTCGAAGACCGAGATCGGCCGACCGTCCGGACCGTCGGGATCGACAATCGCCGGTATCCGGTTGTTCGGCGAAATCGCCAGAAAGTGCGGTGCGAATTGCTCACCCTTGGAGATGTCGACGGGACGTACGAGATAGGGCAAGCCGCACTCTTCGAGCATGATCGAAATTTTCCAGCCATTCGGTGTCGGCCAGTAATAAAGCTCGATCGGCTTGCGGCGGCGCGACGCCGGCCGCGCTCCTGCGCGAGCGGACTTCTTCTTTAACTTGCGGGATGTGCGCGGCATTGCACCCGAGTATGAAAACGGCGCCGCAGATTAGCTCCGCGACGCCGAAAGTGGTCTTTGGGAGGATTGAACCCACATACACCGAGGGCGTCGGCGAGATCACTTAAGGCTTTGGTCCGCTGGCCGTTTGCCAAGGAGAAGTCCGGATTGCCCGTTCCTCTTCTTCACTGCCGCTCGCTGATGCGGACGATAGTGAAGCCCTAAACCCCCGTCTCGCCGACGCCCCCTGTTGCTCACCTGAGCCGGCCCGTCTTGGGCAGTCATTTCACCCTCGACGACAGCCGGCCCGTGTGACGCGATCTTCGACTTGTTGTGAGCCGAAGACCGATTGCGACGTCGTCTACTTCTTCTTTTTCCGGCGAGTGGTCTTCTTCGCCGTCTTCTTCGACGCTGCCTTCGTCTTTCTCTTCTTCGCCATTGCTGCCCTCCTAGCCTGAGTGGATGGCGACATCGGTGCAGTGCAGTCGCGAATCGATCCGCACTACCTTCCGATTACTACAGCAGGAAAAAAATAACAGTGACTCCACTTAATTTTGTGTGTAAGTGCCGCGCCCCTCCGCTCAGGCACTTGCGCTTCACGATTGTCGGCGAAATCGGCAGCGAAAAAATTTCTGACACCGCGCTTTCTCAGCGAAAGATTTTCAGAATCGAAGAAGTGCCGATAAAATGCTGGTTTCCGCTGCATGACGCTCCGCAACATCACGTCGACGAAGCGCGTATCATGTGACGTTCACGCGCGCTTTCGCGGTCGTTTCGGCACACAGTGCGGCAGATTCACCACGGCGAAAAAATTTTGC
Source organism: uncultured Alphaproteobacteria bacterium (assembly GCA_963831165.1). GTDB lineage: Bacteria > Pseudomonadota > Alphaproteobacteria > Rhizobiales > Xanthobacteraceae > BOG-931. Next base: position 1,002,914 of record CAWHPC010000017.1, on the reverse strand, counting down.
GCGTAAGGGTATTTACGGGCACGCGGGCGGCCTCACTCGAGGGCAAAACGGGCGAATCGGTGCCGACCGATTCGCTTTTCTCCGGTTCTCACGAGCTGTTCCGATGGCGCGCAGCGGAGATTTTCGCGCGAATTTTTGTCCCGCGAGACCACCACGCGGCACTTTTCCGCGCAAGCGCGCGGCGAGCGGCGCGGTCAGCTTCCGATCCGCTGCGTGAGCAGATCATTAACCGCTTGCGGATTGGCCTTGCCGCCCGAAGCCTTCATCACCTGGCCGACAAACCAGCCAATCGCCTTCGGATTGGTTTTCGCATCGGCGATTTTGTCCGGATTCCTCGCGATAATCTCGTCGACCAGTTTTTCGAGCGCCGAGAGGTCGGTTTCCTGCCTCATCCCGCGTGCCTCGACGATGGCGGATGGGTCCCCACCTTCACTCCAGACGATCTTCAGGACATCCTTAGCCATCGTTCCGTTGATTTGACCATCGAACATGAGGCGGAGGAGCGAAGCCATTTGCTTTGGAGTAACCGGGGACTTCGCAATCCCGAGCCCCTCCTTGTTAAGTGCCGCGAACAGCTCGCCCTGAACCCATTTCCCCACTTGCCCGGCTACCAGCGGACGACCCATAGCGTCTGCTTTATCGGCGAGCTTATTTAGAGTCGCTTCGAAAAAGTCTGCGGCGTCCTTGTCCGAGGCCAAAACCGACGCGTTGTACTCGTTCATTCCGAGATCGCGCATAAAGCGCGACTTCTTCTCGTCCGGCAATTCCGGCAAGCTCGCTTTGAGCTCTTCGATCTCGACTTGCGTCAGCTCAAGCGGCAGCAGGTCCGGGTCGGGAAAATAGCGATAGTCGTGCGCCTCTTCCTTGTCGCGCATTGACCGCGTCTCGCCCTTGTCCGGATCGTAGAGCCGCGTTTCCTGCTCGATGGAGCCGCCGTCCTCGATGACGTCAATCTGGCGGCGCGCCTCGTGCTCGATCGCCTGACCGATGAACCGGATCGAATTGAGGTTCTTGATCTCGCAACGCGTGCCAAGCGCTTCGCCCGGCCGGCGCACCGAAACGTTCACGTCGGCGCGCAGATGTCCCTTCTCCATGTCGCCATCGCAGGTACCCAGGTAGCGCAACACCGACCGCAACTTGGCGAGGAAGGCCTTGGCCTCGTCGGCCGAGCGCAAATCGGGCTTGGTCACGATCTCCATCAGCGCGACGCCCGAGCGATTGAGGTCGACTAGCGACATCGAGGCGTGCTGGTCGTGCAGCGACTTGCCGGCATCCTGTTCGAGATGCAGCCGCTCGATGCCGACGCGCACAGTTTCACCGTCGTGCAGATCGACCGCAATCTCGCCTTCGCCGACGATCGGCGATTTGTACTGGCTGATCTGGTAGCCCTGCGGCAAATCCGGATAGAAATAATTCTTCCGATCAAACACCGATTTGAGATTGATCTTGGCGTTGAGCCCCAGCCCGGTACGCACCGCTTGACGCACGCATTCTGCATTGATCACCGGCAGCATGCCGGGCATGGCGGCATCGACGAGCGATACGTGGGAGTTCGGCTCGCCGCCGAAGGCGGTCGAAGCGCCGGAGAACAATTTGGCCTGCGAGGTCACCTGGGCATGCACCTCCATGCCGATGACCACTTCCCATCCGTTGATCAGCTTCGAATTTCGGCGCGCCGGTTCATCCATCGTGCGGACGGCCCAGCTCACTTCCCCTCGCGCCACAAACCGAGCGCTTCCTGCGCCGGGCGATCGGAGATCGAAAACAGCACCGATTGTTTCGACGCGGTATGGGAGTAACGTTTCCACGACGGCACCACGAAGACGTCGTTCAATCCCCATTCGAGTACCTGGCCGTCGACCGTGGTGGTACCTTCTCCCTCAGCGCAGGCGAAGATGGTGCCGTCGGTCGAACGATAGGGCTCGCCGCGAAAACCCTTCGGCAGCATTGCCAGATAGGCCCCCATCGTCGGCAACACCGGCCCGCCGTTGATCGGATTGGCATAGCGCACGCGCGCGCCGTGGCTTTTGTCGATGTCGCCCGCCAGCATCCGGCGCTCAACGATCGGCCGGGTGCGAGCGTAGGTGTAATTGATGACCGGCGTGCGATTCATAGTGGTGGTGCCGTCCGGCAGCACGCCCGAGGCGTAAAAACTCAGTGAGTCGCCGTCGTGCCGCGTCGTCGTCTGCGTCGGCTGATCGAAATCCTCCGCGAATGAGGTTTCGAAGAAATTCACCGCCGGCACGTCGAGCACATCGAGCCACAGCATCGGTTTGTCCGAGGTGTTGCCATGATCGTGCGGCGCCCAGTTGGCGGTGATCAGAAAATCGCCGGGCGACATGAAAGCCTTCTCGCCCTCAACGGCCGTGTAGGCGCCCTTCCCGTCGAGCACGAAGCGAATGGCTGACGAGGCATGGCGGTGGGCCGGCGCGATCTCGCCCGGCATGATCATCTGGATACCGGCGAACAGCGTGTTGGTGGCACGCGCCTCGCCCCGCAGCGCCGGGTTCTCCAGGATAAGCACGCGGCGCTTGGCCTCCTCGGCGGAAATCAAACCGCCCGATTCCATGACCAGCGATTTGACATCGTCGAAATGCCAGACCGCTGGCACGCAGCGCGTGACCGGCTCATCGGGGATGAGCGAGCTCATTACCGTCCAGAGCGGGGTCATGTCGTGTTTGGCGATGCGAGCGTAATAGTCTTGCCGCATTGCTTCGATGTTGTGCTTGCGGTCGGGCTGGCCTTTGGCCGGCGTCTTTGCGGTCGCGACCGCCATGGCGTCCTCCACGAAATCCGGGTGCTGACGGAATATAGTCAAAGCGGCCGGTCCCGGAAATAGCGGCTCAACGCCGGCGCTGCGGGGCTGCCATGCCCGCGGGCGACCTCAGGTGTTGGAATTGCCGCCGTCGACCAGGACATTTTGCCCGGTCATGAAGTCACTGTCGGCGCTGGCGAGGAAGACGAGCGCACCAAGCAGATCCTGCGGATGCTGGTCGCGCTTAAGCGACCGCGATGCCACTACGCGGTCCCGCGCTGTCGCGATGTGACCGGGATTTTCGGCCATCAGCGACTCGCTCATGGTGAGACCGGGGGACAGTGTATTGACGCGGATGCCATGCTCGCCGAGTTCCAGCGCCATCACGCGCGTCATCGCCAAGATCCCGCCTTTGGACGTCACGTAGTGCAGCATCCACGGAATGCCGTGAAAGATGCTGCCGGAGCCGATGTTGATGATCTTGCCATAGCCCTGCGCGGTCATGTGTGGCGCGACGTGCTTCACCATGAGGAAGGGCCCGCGCAGATTGATGGCCATGACCCGGTCCCACAGCGCCGCGTCGATCTCGGTGCACTTGGTTTCCTGCAGCGGCGCAAATAGCGCGGCATTGTTGACGAGGACGTCGATCTTGCCGAACCGCTCCATGGTCTGCGCGACCAGCGCCTTGACCGCGCCTTCGTCGCTGACGTCGGTGACGGCGCTCGCCACCGAATTGGCGCCGTGGTCGCGGGCGATCGCGTCCGCTACTTCCTTGCCGTCGGCAAGGTCGGCGATCATCAGGCGCGCGCCCTCGGCGGCAAGCGCTTTCGCGTAGTGCCGGCCGATGCCCTTGGCGCCGCCGGTGACAATGGCGACGCGGCCATCCAATCGCGCCATGAGCTGATCCTCCCGGTTCTCCGCTCCCCTTCTCCCCGGCAAGTGAGGGGCTGGGAGTGGACTTTACACTTTACTCATCGCCTGCCGCTGCTCGATGAATTTCGCGAACGCGGCGAGTTGCTGGCGGATAAATTCAACCGTCTGCGGATCGGTGATCTGGCCGGTCTTGGCATCGATCTTGGTCGAGCAATTGCCGATGAAGATCTCCGGCTTGTTCAGCGTGACAGCGTCGAGGAAGATCATCGCCCGCCTCAGATCGTATTGCATGCGGCCGCCGCCGAGCGTGCCGTTCGCCGCCGACTGGAGCGCGACCGGCTTGCCGACGAAGGGCTGGTTTTGCACGCGCGAAATCCAATCGATGGCGTTCTTCAACCCGCCGGGGATCGAGAAATTGTATTCCGGCGAGTTGAAAATCACACCGTCGGCGGCGCGGATCGCATCCGCCAGTTTTTGCACCGCCGGCGGGATGCCGCTCGCCTCCTGCACATCGAAATTGTAGTTCGGAAAGTCGGCGAATGACGGCGCTTCCGAAAGCTTCATGCCAGCCGGCGCGAGGCCTGGAAGCGCATTCATGACCATCCGATTGTAGGAGCCTTTGCGCAGGCTCCCGCAAATGCAGGTGACGTTGATGACCTTGTCGGCCATTGGGCGCTCAGCTCACTTTTCGTCGGCAATCGGATTGCGCAGGATCCCGATACCTTGGATTTCGACTTCGCAGACGTCGCCGTTTTTCATCCAAACCGGCGGTGTGCGGGCGAAGCCCACGCCTGAAGGCGTGCCAGTGAAAATCACATCGCCAGGCTCGAGCGTCATGCCTTGGGTGACATAGACGAGCGTCTCCACCACAGGGAACATCATGTTGTCGGTGTTATCCGACTGCATCACCTTGCCGTTGAGCCGGGTTTCGATCTTCAATCCCTTGCCGCCCGGCGGTAGTTCGTCGTCGGAAACCAGCCACGGGCCAAACCCGCCGGTGTGATCGAAGTTCTTGCCCATATCCCATTGCGTGGTCTTGCGCTGAAACTCGCGCACCGAGCCCTCGTTGCCGCACGAGTAGCCGGCGACGCAGGACAGCGCATTGGCGGCAGTCAAATGCTTGGCGCGTTTGCCGACGACGAGGATCATCTCGGCTTCGTAATCGAGCGTCTCGGTCACTTTCGGGCGGACGATCGGCTGACCATGCGATACGAGCGAAGTCTGGCCGCGCATGAAGATGGTGGGGAATTTCGGAATGTTGTCGCGTTGTCCGCCTTCCTTGACGTGCTCGAGATAATTCAATCCGAGGCAGAGGATCTTGCCTGGCCGGCCGATCGGCAGAGCATGGTTCAGTCCCGAAAGCGGCTTGCGCGCGCTCGCTGGCGCTTTTTTGGCGAGATCGGCGAGCGGCTTCAGGTCGCCGTTATTAGCTTTCAGCCATTCCCCGAGATCGGTCGGCGCCTTGGGATCCGCGGCCTGCAGATCGATTACCTGATCGCCCTCGACCACGCCGAGCCGCGACCCACCCTGCCCTGCAAAGGCAACAATTTTCATGAGCTTTTCCTTCCTTGACCAATCCCTGTCGTTACGCGGGCGGCGACTATAACGGGCGACGTGGACGCGATCTACCGTCGTTCTAGTGCACTTCTATGAATTACGCCGACTTGCGACAGACTACGAGAAAATCCGATGACACGGGGGTTTCTCTTACCATCGGCTTACATGCTTTGCGATCGAATTGGATTTGGATTGGGTGCGCGGTGCGTGCACGATGCGTGCACGTCGATTCGGTTCACGTTTAGTGCCTCTGGGTGTGAGATTCCGGCGATCGAGCGCAGCACTTCATTGAAACGCATCGGCCTGTTGCCGAGTGCGTCCATCACCAAGATCGCTCACTTGTTGCCGCCGATCCGGTCGAAATATGAATCATCACCCGGCATCCATCTTGCCATGACGGATCATCACCGGTGCCGTCAATGTTCGAGCCCAGCGGCGCTACCGTTGTGAGCATCGACGGGCCCCGTATCGCGGCTTTGGCGCAGTTCCTCCTTTAGTTGTCCCACTTCCCGTTCCAAGCGTTCGATGCGATCGAAAGTGTAGTCAAAGCTGGTGTATTCCATCGCTTGCAACCAGGCGAAGACGACCGCGAGCGCGCGACGAAGTTTCCCCTGCTCTGGGACCAGATGGTTCGCTGTGTCTGTCATTGGCTCCTCAGATTAAATTTCGATGCCACTCGCGTACTGCCTTCAGAGTTGCGACAAACCCCCGTCGACCGGAAGCTCGGCGCCGGTCGTGTAGGTCGCGTCGAACGCGAGGAAGAGGACGGCCTTGGCGATTTCCTCCGACGTCCCGAAGCGCTTCATCGGATTCATGTCGCGCATCTGCCCCGTGACCTGGGCAGCCATGTCTTTATCGGGAAACGCTTTGCCGATGATCGGCGTGTCGATGGGGCCGGGCGACACCGCGTTGACGCGAATCCCCCGAGGAAGAAGCTCGGCGGCGAGCGTCCGAGCGAGGGATCGCAGCGCAGCCTTGGCCGCTCCATATGCGGCGAGGGTGGGCATTCCCTTGACGTTGGCGATCGAGGTCGTGAGGACGACAGCGCCTCCCCGGTTCATCAGCGGCGCGAGCTTCTGGACCGCGAAAAACGGTCCCTTGGCGTTCAGGTTGAACATCTCGTCGTAGGTCGTCTCGGTCGTGTTCTCGAGAGGGGCGAAGAGGCCGAACCCGGCGTTGACGAAGAGCAGGTCGAAGGTGTCGAACTCGGCCTTCACCCGAGAGGCGAGGGCGTCGATTTCCGTCAATGACCGCGCGTCGCTCGAAACCACGATGGCGTCCTTTCCAAGCTCTTTCTGCGCCGATTCCAGGCCGGCCTTCGAGCGACCCGTCACCAGAACACGCGCACCCCCATCGAGGAGTATCTTCGCCGTCGCGAGCCCCATGCCGCTCGTGCCGCCGATAATCACCACCTTTTTATCTTGGTACCGTTCCACGTGTATTCTCCTCGCGAGTTAGGGTTGCTCGGCTGTTTTTGAACTGTTTGGTATGATAATCAGGTGCGGAGGATGCGGTCAAGGGATTTTTGAACTATTTATTTCAAAATACCGTAAGACCCCGTGGACGAGCACGCAGCGCCGCAATCGCATGCTGATTCTGGTTACAGGGATCAGTTCAGCCGGGATCGGGCTTCTTCAGAACACTGCTCTCAAGTTGCTGCGGAAGACGACGAATTTTTCTATGTCAATCCGGCGGACCGTTTTGTTATCGGCGGACTCGACTGCGACGCGGGTCTGGCAGGCGAGAAATCGACTCCAGAGACCTTGACGACGGCCTGCCACGCGGCTTCCTGGCTGGCGTGATCGTGGAGGTGTGGGTGGCGCTGCGCCTCAATTGGGCCTGTGAACTTCTTCGGCGCCGAGGCGAAGAATTGCCCTGAGACGTCGGTTCCGAACTCCGACGCCTGGAGGTACCGACGGGCCGCGGTCTCCGGCGTCTGATTCATGCCGGGAATGAGGTTCACGATTGGGATAAACAGATACTTCAACGCCGGGCCAGCGTTTCGCACCACCTTGGTGTCGGTCGCCGCACCGGGCGAGACAGCGTACACGGCCATGCCGGAGGGTAGCCGGCGCGCCAGCGCCGCGACCCACCAAGCGATAATGAGCTTCGCGTCGGCATACGCATTGTTGGGCACGTACCTCACGTTCGGCCCGTTGCGCAGCAGGGCTTCCACAGCGGCGGTTCGGTCACCCTGGTGGTATTTGGCCGCGAAGGCTGGCACGTCGGTGTAGCTGAACAGGGGTACGCCCCCTCGGGCAGGTTCCGCGCCGGCGATAACAATCCGCGCGTTGGGGCTCAGCAGGTTGGCGCGGAGCAACCCGACAGTCAGTTGATGATGGCCGATCAGCGGGGCCTGAGCCGCCTCGATGCCCGCCGCAGTGAGCACGCGCTTCTTACCTGGGACCATCCCTGCATTGAGCAGTAGGAAATCGATCGGCTGACCCCGCTTGACCAGCTCGGCGAGGGCGGACTGAACGCTGGACGGCGAGTCCAGATCCAGCTCCAGCGGTGTGAAAACCTGTGTCTTGGTCTCAGCCGCGAGCTGAGCGGCCGTTTCCTGGACCCGGACCAGGCTGCGCCCGGTGACGATGACCTGGCGGTAGCCCTTGCTGGCGAGCATGCTGGCTGCCGCATAACCGAGCCCGGAGGTGGTGCCGGTGACGAGAGCAATCGAATGTTTCATGGGCGTCTCCGTGGTGAAGGGTGAAGGTCGAGTCGTGAGGCCCCGCGAGGCCAGTGCCAGCTTGCTAATTTCGAACTATTCGGTTATATATTGGTACGATGGCCATTGTAAAGGAGTTTTTAACTGAATGGTTCAGAATCTCCCTAGGCCGCGTGGACGGCCGCGCAGCTTCGACGAGAGGGACGCGCTGGAAAAGGCGACCCAGGTGTTCTGGTCGAAGGGCTACGACGGCGTAACGATCGACGATCTTGTCGCCGGGATGGGCGTGGGACGGCCGAGCCTGTATTCAGTTTTCGGCGACAAGCGGACGTTGTTCTTGCGCGTCCTCAAGGATTATGCGGAGAAGAAAGGCGCTCGCGCCGCCAAGGCGCTCCTCTCGCCACAGGCTCTTCGCGACTCGCTCGCCGGTTTCCTCAGGCACGCCGTCGAAACTGCGACCGAGAAAGGATCAGCTCGGGGATGTCTTCTCGTGTGCGTCGCGCCGGTTGTAGACGATGCTGAGGTCCGGAAGTTCCTGCAAAACGCGGCCGCCGGCGCGGCAGCGCTGGTGGAAGGTCGTTTCCGGGACGCGATCATGGCTGGAGAAATCCCGTCCGACTTTCCTGTGGCCGTCCGCGCAAGCCAGCTCATTGATTTTGCTCGTGGCCTTACCATGCGCGCGCAGATAGGCACGCCGCGCAAGACGCTTCTCAGGGATGCCGAGGAAGCGGCCGACTTGTTGCTCCTGTCGCGCCTGAAGGCCATCGGCAAGCAGAAGCTATAACTTTCTCTCGCCGGCGCTTGAGCCGGGCAAACGCGGTGCCTGCATGATCGCACCCCTTCCGGTGAAGCCCACCGACCCGCCTTCCTTCATGGCAACCTGGACGGGCCGCACCGTCGCGCAAGGACATTTGTTCCCCTGGCAAGCCATTCCTCGCGGCGCTGCGCTTCAAAAATGATCCCGTGCCCGCCGTCGCTCCAACCCGTCCCTTTCCGGGCCATGAAGGCGGATCGGCCGCCTTCCAATAACCGGAAGGAGATTACACCATGACCACCAACAGCAAAGCCCCGACCCACATCGCCTATGTCACCCGCGAAAGCAGCAACGGCAAAAAATACAGCGACCGGATCGGCGTCGCCTGGGGCGCACAAGACCGGCGGCGGAACAACCGTTCGGCTCAACGCCAACCCCGTCAACGGTTTCAGTATCGCAAGTGCGAGCGGGCGAAAAGCGGCGCGGCCTACTGCGACCGGCGTTCGACGCGTTCCCCAAAAAGCACCATCCGCAGCCCGATAGCTGCGCCTTCGACGTCGCCGCCAGAAGCCGCAGCTTCGACGTCGGTGGCGAAACGCTGCCACGTCGGCCTCGCCCGACGATCCTCCGGCATATGGCGCATCGGCTCGCGCACGTCGGCAAGGGTCGCCAGCACCATGACGTCCGGGATGATAAGCGGCTGCGACTTGAATACGGCAGGCGAAACGGCTCTCGATGGGTGCAATCTGCGTGCACGGATATTGGGGCGATTAAAATAACAATTTGAAATCAGGTTATTACGATAACACTTGACCCGATCTACCGTCGCGATCGGGCAGCGCCACTGCAAGAAAATGCCCTTTGAGCCGCTCTCGCGCGGCGAGCGCAGCCGCAAGATCAACGCCATTGACGACGGCGAGGCGAAACCCGCCCGGCGGCATGGAATGCCGTTCCGGGCGGCAGGTCCTCGTGGAACGTGATCTGCACGCTGGTAATACCTGGAGTGCGCTTGATCTCGTCGAGAAGCGCCTGCGGCGGGTGGCGATAGTGGACGCCGTTAGGCCCGAACAACACGACGCTGTAGCCGCCTTTCCGGTCGGCATCGGCAAATTCCCAAGTGCCGGTCTCGTAGAGCCGCACCACTGCATTGACCCAGCCGGCGCCGTAGAGATCCGGCCATTGATCGGCAAAGCGCAAGTGCGCCTCGATGATCGTGGCGCCGATGGTCTCGAGATTGAGCATGCCGGTGTAGCCGGTCAGATGCTTTCGCACCCAGGCGCCGGCGCGACGTTCGATTTCAGCGTCAGGCTCGGCGTGTACGGTCCAGTAATCGAAGGTGCCCTCGCCCGCCGGTTTGCCGGTGACGTGCCGCCACCAGCGCGGCTCGCCTTCGACCACGGCGAGATCGGAGGACACGTGACGGCCCTCGAGCAGCGTCATCCAGAAATGCCCCGGGGCATAGTGCCGCTCGTAATCGGCTTGCGAGTGCAGCACGCGGCTGCCGGCTCCCATGCCTTTGAGGTTGATGATCGGCTTGGAAAAAACCGGGAAGCGCGGCGGCGGCGTTCCGTGTGGCCCGGCGTCGAGGCCTTGGCTCAGCGCCACCGCAAGCTTGTCGTAGACCCAGCGATGCGCCGGATACCACTGCCAGGCATCGGTATCCTCGGTCGTAATGTTCGCGGCAGTCTCGACCTGCGAAAAATATTGCAGGCGCCAGGGATCGGCTTCGTAAATGGGCATCGGCGGGACCAGAGAACCGGCAACATTCATACGCGAGGGCGGCGCGCACTGCTACTTACCGCTGGTCGAGCCCGGGTCGATCCCGCGATCGCGGATTGGGATTACTTCCGCCGTGCTCGCGTGCGCGCCGCCTTCTTGGCTGCGGCCGAACGTCCGGCGGCACCCTTGGTGCGCACTGCCTTGCGTGCGGCGGCAGAGCGCTGCGCGGCGGTACGCCTCGACGCTGCGCCGCGGGCCTGCCGCGACAGTGCCTTGCGCGAAACCGTGTTGTGCGGTTCGCGCTTGAGGGCCTTGGTCACGGCGCGAGCTACCCGCGGTCGCCGTTTCGGCTTGTGCCTTCCCTGGCCTGCCTCATAGGCGTATTCGGCGCTCTTGCGCGTACGCTCGGTCGTCTGGCCCCGCTTCGGCGGCGGCAGGTCCACTCCGGCGCGGCGCGCCTCGGATAATCCGATCGCAATCGCCTGCTTGGTCGAGCGCGCGCCATGCTCGCCATGGCGAATTTTGTCGATTTCCTCGTGGATGAACTCTCCGGCCTGCGTCGAGGCCGATTTGCCTTCGCGCTTATCTTGACGGGCCTTTTCGATGGTTCGCTTCAACGGCATTTCCATCCTCCATGCGCAGCGATGCGGGACGTCAACGCCGTCGCGCGCCGATAGTTCGAAGGAGCTTACGTCTGAACGACGCAGCGAATGGATCCGACCTGCGTCGTCCGTTATTTGTCTTCCGTCATCCGCAAGGCGTGGACGCTAAACAGCCCGTCGGTCCACGCCTTGATCGGCGACCAGCCGCTGCCGTGCGCGAGCGCCTGAAATGAGTCGACGGAATATTTGTAGCTGTTCTCGGTGTGGATCGTTTCGCCGGCGCGGAATTCGATCGTGGTATCACAGAGCCGCACTTTCTGGCGCTTTGTGCTGGCAAGATGCATTTCGATGCGGCTTCGCTCGGCGTTGTAGAAGGCGTGGTGCTCGAATGCCTCAAGATTGAAATTGGCGCCGAGCTCACGATTGATGCGTGCCAGCAGATTGAGATTGAATTTGGCGGTCACGCCTTCCTCATCGTTGTAGGCGCGATAAAGAATGTCAGGCGACTTGGCGAGATCGACCCCGACCACGAACACCGCCCGCGCGCCCAGTATCGCGCCGGCCCGGCGCAGAAAACCCGCCGCTTCATGCGGCTCGAAATTGCCGATCGTCGACCCGGGAAAGAAGCCGGCGCGCGGCTTTGCCGCGATCTCGGCCGGCGGCTCCAGCATGGTGGTGAAATCCGCGACGACCGGATGAATCGCCAGATGCGGGAAGTCGCGGCGCAGGCGCGCTGCGTCCTGCTGCAGGAAGTCTCCGGAGATGTCGATCGGAACGTAAGCTTCCACGCTCGCCGCGGCGCGAAGCAGAATGCGCGCTTTGGTGCTGGCGCCGGCGCCGAATTCAACCAGGGCACAGCCGGGCGGAAACAACGACGTTATGGCCGGCGCATATTTCTGTAACAGCCCGAGCTCGCTTCGGGTCGGATAGTACTCCGGCAAGTGGGTAATACGCTCAAATAAAGCGGAGCCGGCCAAGTCGTAAAAATATTTAGGCGGCAAGTACTTAGGCTTGGCGCTTAAACCAGCGATGACATCAGCGGCAAAGGGATTGACCGGCTCTAGCGGTCGGCGGGCACGAACAGCCGTCTGCATAATCATTTTGAACGCCTAGCGCTCGAACTCCGCCAGCCGCAATCCGCTGAACTGCCAGCGCGCCGACGGATGAAAGAAATTGCGATAAGTCTCACGCGAATGACCTTCAGGTGTCGCCAGCGACGAGCCGCGTAACACCATCTGATTGATCATGAATTTGCCGTTGTACTCGCCGAGTGCGCCCGGCTCGGCGACGTAGCCCGGATAGGGCGAGTAAGCGCTGCGCGTCCATTGCCAGACCGTGCCGAAGGCGTCGTCGAGGGCGCCGGCCCTTGCTGCAACTTCCCATTCGGCCTCGCTCGGCAGGTGCTTGCCGGCCCACCGGGCGAATGCGTCAGCCTCATAATAGCTGATGTGGCAAACCGGCTGCGCCGGATCGACCGGCCGCAACCCGCCAAGTGTCATCGTGAACCAGGCGCCGTCGACGTGCCGCCAATAACCCGGCGCGCAATAACCTTGCGCCTGCGCCTCGTCCCAGCCATTCGATAACCAGAGCGAGGGTGTGGTGTAGCCGCTCTCGGCCATGAATTCGAGCCACTCGCCGTTGGTCACGAGTGCGCGGGCAACGCACACCGGCTGTAGCAGCACCTGATGTGCCGGATACTCGTTGTCGAACGAAAAACTGCTGCCCTGGTGGCCGATGGTGTGAATGCCGGAGACCGGCGTGTTCGCCGGCGCGGTGGCAGGCCGACTTTCCGGCCATTGCCATTCCGTATCGTAAGCGGGATGCGTCGCGTTTTGGGCGAACGCGTTCAGGATGTCCGTCAGCAACAATTCCTGATGTTGCTGTTCGTGATGAAGTCCGATCTCGACAATCGGCCGTACCGCCCCGAAATCGTCTGTTGCTTCGATCAGGTCCGCCACCGCCGCGTCAACATGCGCGCGGTAGGCGGTGGTCTCGGCCACGCCCGGCCGGGTGATAAGGCCGCGCTGCGGCCGCGCGTGCCGCGGCCCGGCAGCCACATAATAAGAGTTGAACAGAAAGGCGAAGCGTTCATCGAACGGATGATACGCCGGCGCGAACGGCCGCAACAGAAACTGCTCAAAGAACCACGTTACGTGCGCCCGATGCCACTTGGTCGGACTGGCGTCCGGCATTGATTGCACAACCTGGTCCTCGGCGGAGAGCGGTGCCGCGCGGCGCTCAGTCTCGGCACGCACCGCGGAAAAAGCGTCGAGCCAGAACCGACGCGAATCGCCGGGAGGCTCTGCGAGAGCAGCATCCGCACCGGCTGTGTCCTGCATTCGATCGGCGGGACGTGGCATCAGTTAGCCCGGAAAATCCGAAGGAGACGAATACCTGAACGCTAATAGCTAAGGTGGTAATCAGCCCATACAAGGATAGTTCCATACCTATTCATACGGGCAGGGCAATGGCCAAGGTCCGAATTTAACACGGATGTGATCCACTAAAGAAATCTCGCTAAGGGATTGACGTTGGCCCGAAACTACCTATCGAGTGCCGCCCCTGGCGGGCGCACAATTGGGAAAATAAGGGAGTGATCGATGGCGAACGCGATGCTGCCGCGCGAGCGCTGCGACTACTCGGCCATCGTCGACCGGCCGCCGCTGAAGCTTCCCGGCGGAGCGCGGCTGGTGCTCTGGACCATCGTCAATCTTGAAGTCTGGGACATCCGCAAACCGATGGCCCGCCAGGTGATCGGCCCGCCTGCGGGTCAGCTGCAACTTCCCGACGTGCCGAATTGGAGCTGGCACGAATACGGCATGAGAGTTGGGGTGTGGCGTTTCTTCGACCTGTTCAAGCGCTTGAACATTCGCCCGACGCTCGCGCTCAATGCGCGGGTCTGCGAGGATTATCCGCGCGTCGCCGAACAGGCGCGCGCCGACGCGTGGGAATTCATGGGCCATGCGTACGAGCAGGGCCCGATCCACGCCGAGCCCGACCAGAAGGCGATGGTTGCGCGCACGCTCGAGGTCACCGAACGTTTCTGCGGCAAGCGGCCGATCGGCTGGCTCGGACCCGGCCTCACCCAAACTCTCGACACCCCGGAAATCCTCGCCGGCGCCGGAATCAAATATATCGGCGACTGGGTCTACGACGATGAGCCGACGACCATCCGCACCGCTGCCGGCCCGCTGGTGACACTGCCCTACACGGTCGAGCTCAACGACATCCCGATGATGATCATCCAGCATCACGAGAGCGACTATCTCCTGCGTCGCGCCGTCGACCAGTTCGACCGGCTCTATGCCGAGGGCAAAGAGCGCGCCAAAATCATGGCGCTCGCCATCCATCCCTACATCAGCGGCCAACCGCACCGGATCAAATATCTCGAAGCCATCTACGAGCACGCCCGCCGGCACGATGGCGTGGTCTACTGGACCGGCGAAGAGATTTTGAATTGGTATTTGCAATCTGGCCGGGCCGAACATTGAGGGAAATTTCGATGGTGTTACGCGGATTGGCGATTGCGACATTATTACTGACGTTTGGAGGCAGCGCAGCGTTGGCCGCAGCACCGTGCCGCACCAGCGGCACTTACGAGGCGTGGCTGGCCGCCTTCGAGCACGAGGCCGCGGCGAAAGGCATTTCCCAGCGGGCCGTTGCCGCAGCCGCGCCGTCCCTCACCTACGACCAGCACATCGTCAACATCGACCGCGGGCAGCGCGTTTTTGCGCAGACATTTTTGGAATTCGCCGGCCGCATGGCCAACAGCTATCGCATTCAGCGCGGCGCGGCCCTGATCAAGTCGCATACTGCCGAGTTTGCTCACATCGAGCAGCAATACGGCGTGCCTGCTCCCGTCATTGTCTCGTTCTGGGCGCTGGAGAGCGATTTCGGCGCCAACATGGGCAATTATCGTTCGCTCAGCGCCATCGCTTCGCTGGCCTATGATTGCCGCCGCAGCGACCGGTTCCGCTCCCAGCTCTTTGATGCGCTCCGTCTCATCGATCGCGGCGACCTGCGACCCGATGAGATGATCGGCTCGTGGGCGGGCGAGCTTGGCCAGACCCAGATGATGCCGTCGGAATATTATCAATACGCCATCGACTACGATGGCGACGGCAAGCGCGATCTCATCCACGACGTCCCCGACATGCTCGCGTCGACGGGGAATTATCTCCACGGGCTCGGCTGGCGCCGCGGCGAACCGTGGCTCAGCGAAGTGCGGGTGCCGGCGAATTTGCCGTGGGACCAGGCCGATCTCGCCATCCAACTGCCACGCTCGAAATGGGCGGGATGGGGCGTCACGCTCGCCGACGGCCGGCCGCTGCCGGCCGACAATCTGCCGGCGTCGCTGCTGTTACCGATGGGGCGGCTGGGGCCGGCGTTTCTCGCCTACCAAAATTTTCAGGTCTATCTGCAGTGGAATAACTCGCTGGTCTATTCGACGACCGCGGCGTACCTCGCCACCCGCATCGCCGGCGCACCGGCGCTGCATCCGAACACGCCGCCGCCCGCGCTTCCCTTCGCGGAGGTCAAGGAAATGCAGGGCCTCCTAGTACGCGCCGGCCACGACGTGGGTAACGTCGACGGCTTTATGGGCTTAAAGACGCGGCAGGCGGTGAAGGCGATGCAGGTCAAATACGCACTGCCGGCCGACTCGTATCCCACAACCGAATTGCTCGAGCGCATGCGCGCCGGGCGATAACGGCAATGCGGACGCTTAATAGCGGCTCGGATTGTTGAGGTTGTAAGGCTCCGGCGGCGGGAGAGATTGTGATGATCCGAAGCTAGAGGCCGGTCCGTGGATCAAAGGAGACTGGACACCCGACTGCACACCGAATTGCATCGTCGGACCGCCCGGCCCGAACGGCCGCACACCTTGATTGTTGGTCAACGTGTCCTGGTCGGAAAATCGCGAACCGCCGCCGCCATCGCCACCGATGGTTTCGAGGCTAAACGCCCCTGCCGACGACGCCATCAGCGATACCATCGCAACTGCCAGCGCACCCGCGGCTAAACGAACAGGCGTCAATCGAACCATCATGATCCCCTCACTGCTGAGGCCAGCCTGCAACCCGCAAAATATGAGCGCACGACAGCGGGCGTCAAGCATTGAGCATACCCGATGGTGTCCAGGTTTGAAATCCGCCACAATGCCGCGCAGCTTTGGCCGGTTGGCAAAGCAATGAAGGCGGGCACGGCGTGTCGTCGCAGCGAATCGATAAGTCCTGGTTGGTCTTTGTGAGCCTGGAAAATTTCGAACGTGACCGGTGCGTCGACCTGTTTGCGCGTCCGGACGGAAGCTTCGGTTTCGAAGAGTTCAGGCGCGACGTCGAAGACAGAGGCGCCTGGACGCCAGTCCGGTACTATTCGGCTGGAATCTATCCGTCACGGGAGGCCGCGCTTGACGCAGCCTTGCGATCCGTAGCCTGGTTGCCCGAAGCAATCCGGAATAACCCGTCCGCTCAAAAACTGCTCCCGCAAAATGCAAGCTGAAACTTTATGCGATGCCGTCATAAGGAGAAACCATGCGTACCAAGCCGTGCCTGACGTGGGGCGATGTGAAGCAAATGCTGGCCGCCTGTGAAGCCGAAGCGGTCAAAAACAACTGGGCGGTAGCGGTCTCCATCGTCGACGACGGCGGCTATCTGCTCGGGTTCCAGCGCATGGACGGCGCGCCGGTGATCTCCGCCGATGTTTCGCTTGGCAAAGCGCGCACCTCGGCCATGACCAAACGGCCGAGCAAATTTTTTGAAGACCGCATCAAGGACCGGCCGGCGTTCCTTACGTTCCCCGCCGGTTTGCCGATTCAGGGGGCGCTGCCGGTCATGCATCAGAACGAATGCGTGGGCGCCATCGGCGTCTCCGGCGTGCAATCGCACGAGGACGAACAGATCGCACTGGCCGGCGTCAAAGCGCTCGGCTAGGCCGCGACGCCGGGCCTTCAGGCGTCGAGTTCCTTGAAGTACCGGTAAATGCCCCACTGATTGAAGGGAATGCGGCGCTTCGAGAACATATAGGCTTTGATGCGCGGGCGTTTGGCGACGCGACCGTGCAGCGCGACGACGCCCGGTATTTTCTTTTCGAAGCGCTTCATGCGCTTGGGGAACGCATAACGCAGCCCCTCGACGATCTGAAACAGCGACAGATCAACGTAGCTCAGGCGGCCACCGACCAGATAGCGGCCGCCGTTTCGCTGCAGCACGCGTTCGAAATAACCCAGGAACTTCGGCACGCGGTAACGCCAGAAATCCTTGGTGCGCCGCTTCGCCGCCGGCCGCTGTTCCTCGTAGTAAAGCCACGAGGTGATCGGATGATGGGTGTCGTGGATCTCGACCACGAGATCGGTGATGGTGAGCTGCAATTGGTGAGCCCACAGCCGCCCAGCCTCGTCCCGCGGCGCAAGCCTAAGATGCGGCCCCAGATACAGCAGAATGTTGGCGGTCTGCGCGACGATAAGGTTGCCGGCTTTCAGAAACGGCGGCGCAAATGGCGGACGCTTGCTGCGCTTGTCCTCGATGATCTTCATCATCGCGGGCACGCCTGCCCTGCCCTTGCGGCGAGCGACATCGACATAGTCGGCGCCGGCTTCCTCCAGCGCCAGCCGCACGAATTCGCCGCGGCCCTGGACCGTCGGATGGTAATAAAGTTCGTAGCGCAATGGTCACTCCTCTTCCCGCGGCCGATGAACGGCCCCGTGCGCGGTCATTTTCTGGTTGCGTGCCAGGTACCCGCGCAATGGCCGTCCGGACCAATGCCGCTCCAGGTCCCGGTGCCGTGAGTCATGGTCATTCGGCCATGCGCCTCGCCGTGACTATTACCGGCGATCACGCGCACGAAGGTCGCGCCGCTTGCGTCGACGCGCCCGGTCACTTCGAGAGACCCGTAAGCGTACGAAATAGCACCGTCGACGATTTGCCCGCTGAAGCGATAGGACGGATCGCATGGTCCGGTCGTGGTGTAGACCGCGACGCTCCAGGGGCCGTCAAATTTGGACTCAGCAAACGCATAGGTCGTCGGCGTCAATGCAGACGCGACGACCCACGCGGTAAGAGGAAACGCAACAGCAGATTTGCGGATATTGCGGATCATGATGGCCCTCGGGGGTGTTCAGAGCCCGGCAAGCGTAAACCTCATGCACCTTTATATTGCGCGTCGGCCACTTTCTCCATCCATTCGACGAATTTGCCGTCCCGGACCTCGGTAATGGCCATGTGCACCATTCCGTTGGTCGGACTGGCGCCATGCCAGTGCCGCGTGTTCGGCGGAAACCAGACCACATCGCCGGCGCGGACTTCCCGCACCTTCCTATCCCCATCCTCGCTCTGCACCCGGCCGATGCCGGAAATAATGTACAGCGTCTGTCCGGCCGGATGCGTGTGCCAGTTGGTGCGCGCGCCAGGATCAAAGCGCACCAGGGTTGCCCGGACGTCCGCAGGCGGATTCGGCGCCTCAATAATCGGATCCTGCCACGCCGTACCCGTGAAATATTGGGCCGGAGCTTGGCGCGAAGGCTGCGAGCCGCTGGGGCGGATATCCATGTGCGTTTTCCTCTCCACTTTAGGGCTAAGAGCAGCAAGACGGTGGTGGTGGCTGCTCCGGCGGTAAGATAATGGAAATCGGCGGGCGATACGCTCCCTATCTTGGCGGCTCGCCGCAACAAGGTCGCAGTCGACCGTTATGGAGACCGGATGGGAGTGTTGTTGCAACAGTTCAGCGCGTGGCGGCCGACCCGGGGGCTCGTGCCTAATCTCGTGCGCGCCGCCAGCGGTCGCGCGTTGCGGCTATTTGTTGTGGCGGGATTTGCTTTTATGCTTGCTGCTTGCGACAAATGCAGCATGCCGGTCTGGCGGCACGATACGCCGGCGGCCCCGCAATCCTGCCACGACGACGCGCCAGCCCAGCAATAGGCGTTACGCCGCCAGCGTCTCCTTCACGACAGTGACCAGGTCTTTCAGCGTGAACGGCTTCGGCAGGAAGGCGAACTGGCCGAGATCGGGAAGACTCTTTTCGAAGGCGTCCACCGCGTAGCCCGACATGAAGATGATTTTCAGGTTCGGATGCCGGCTACGCAATTCCCGCAGCATGGTCGGTCCATCCATCTCCGGCATCATGACGTCGGAGACGACGAGATCGACGGGACGATCGGCCTTCTCCAGGACCTCGATGGCTTCGATGCCATTGCCCGCTTCAAGCACCGTATAGCCGCGCGACGTCAAGCCGCGGGCATTGAGCGCGCGCAGGCCTTCCTCATCCTCAACCAGAAGGATGGTCCCGTGGCCAGTGAGGTCAGAGCTGGCCGCGCGCTTGACTTTGTCGGCCGCCACGAGCGCATCGACAACTGCAGGCGCTTCGACGCCCGTGGATTCGGCAGGTCGTTTGACCGCAAGCTCGCGCGCGTCGGCAATGTGCCTTGGCAGGAAGATGCGGAAGGTGGTGCCCTTGCCTTCGACCGAGTCGAAATAAACGAAGCCGCCGGTCTGCTTGATGATCCCGTAGACCGTAGCCAAGCCAAGGCCAGTGCCTTTGCCAACGTCCTTCGTTGAGAAGAACGGTTCGAAAATCTTGCCGCGGATGGCTTCCGGAATGCCGGTGCCGGTGTCGCTGACCTCGACGAGCGTGTAATCGGCAGCCGGCATACCCTTGTTTTGGTAGCGAGCGCAGTCCTTGGCGGCGACATTGGCGCTGCGGATCGCCAACTTGCCGCCGTTAGGCATGGCGTCGCGGGCGTTGACCGCCAAATTCATGATCACCTGCTCGAACTGCAGGTTGTCGACCTTGACCGGCCACAAATCGCGGCCATGCACCACGTCGAGCGTGACCCTTTCGCCGATCAGCCGGCGCAGCACGAGGGTAAGGTCGCTCAGCACTTCGCCGAGATCGAGCACCTGCGGCCGTAACGTTTGCTTTCGTGAAAAAGCCACCAGATGCCGGACTAGGCTAGCCGCGCGGTTGGCGCTTTGCTTGATCTCGATAATGTCCTTGAAGGACGGATCGGTCGGCTTGTGCGCGTTGATCAGGAAATCGGTCGCCAGGATGATGGCATTGAGCATGTTGTTGAAGTCGTGCGCCATGCCGCCGGCAAGCTGACCGATCGACTCCATTTTTTGCTGCTGAACGAGCCGGTTCTCGAGCTCGCGCTGGGCGGTGGTCTCGAGCGTGTAGACAATGGCTGCTTCCTGGTCGCGGTCCGCCTCTTCGACCGGCGTCACATAGAACCGCCCGAAACGTTCGCCGTCACCCACGAGCCCGGCGTCAACCGGCGCGACATCGCCCTTGCCGCCCGCCGCCGCCGCGATTGCGTCTTCAAGGGCCGCACGATCCCGTTCAGCGACAACGGCGCCGATCGGGCGGGCAGCCCCCCTCCTTGCTCAGTGCGTTATGAAACAATCGCGCGAACAGTGGATTGGTACGCACGATGCCGCCGGCTTTATCCACGGTAGCGATCGCCATCGGCGTGTTGTGGAAAAAGCGCATGAAGCGGATTTCCGCCGCGCGTTGCGGATCGGTGCCGTCGTCGCGCGCGCGATTAAGGACCAAAGTGCGAGAAGCTCCAGCCGTGCCGTCAGGGCCGAAGGCGAGTTTGTGAAACAGACGGACCGGGAGCGTGCGTCCGCTGCGGGTCTTCAAATCAAGGTCAAGCACCTCGGTCTTGATCGCGCCGGCCGCCGCGCGCAGCGTCGTCAGCAACGCGGCGCCGTCGCCAGCAAC
This sequence comes from uncultured Alphaproteobacteria bacterium, assembly GCA_963831165.1. Taxonomy (GTDB): domain Bacteria; phylum Pseudomonadota; class Alphaproteobacteria; order Rhizobiales; family Xanthobacteraceae; genus BOG-931. Next base: position 982,275 of record CAWHPC010000017.1, on the reverse strand, counting down.
GAGGTCGGTCAGCTTGAGGCCGCCTGATCCGACCTGAGCAAGATCCTGATCGAGCCAATTGGCCAGTGTGGCGTTGAGATAGACGACGTCGCCGGCGGCATTGACGGAAAAAAAGCCGGCCGGCGCGTGATCGAGATAATCGATGGCGTGCTGCAATTCCTGAAAGACATTCTCTTGCCGCTCACGCTCGCGGGTCACGTCAGAGAGCGACCAAACGGTCAGGCGGCGCGCGCGCCGCTCCTCGCCGAGCGGGCGCACGCGCAACCGCAGCCAGCGTGCTGGCCGGCCCTTGATCCCGGCGATGCGAACTTCCTCTTGCAGGCGCTTGCCTTCGCGCGCCGCCTTGAGCAACCGGTAAATGGCTTCGGAGGCATCGGCGTCCCCGATGAACACTCGCTCCACCGGCCGCATGTCATGGGCGTTGGTCGCATCGATGAGGTCGAGATAGGCCGCATTGGCGTAAATAACCCGCCCCTCGCCGTCGGTAACGAGGATGCCGTCGACGGCTTCATCGATGACGGATTTGATCAGCGGGTTGGCGGCTTCGGCCACCGACAGCCGCAGGATGCCAGCGGCGAAGGCGAATAGCGAGAACACGCCAATCGTGGCGAGCAATGCCAGGAAGCCGAGGATGTACGGCTCGGCGTTACCATGGCCGAGCACCACGAAGCCAGCCGCTGCAGCGACCAACAGGGCGGCAACGAGCAACACCAATGCAACGCTGCCCGCGCGCGCGCCGCCAGCACTGCGATCGACTGCTTTGCGAGCGGTCCCAATCGCATCCTCGGTAAGGCGCTGCGTTGTCATCTTGCTCCTATCCTCCACGCCAGGCGTGAGAAGATGAACTTTCGTGCCCCGCACCCGGCCGCGCAAGAGGCTTTAAGCGGCACTTTACAGCGACCTCGGGCGACTCACTAAACCGCGCAGCCGCATGATGTAGCCGATGATTTCGGCCACCGCCCGATAATGTTCCGGCGGAATTTCCTGATCAATCTCGACGGTGCCGTGCAGTGCGCGAGCCAGCGGCGGGTTCTCAACCACCGGCACATCATTCGCCTCGGCAACTTCGCGGATCTTGCGGGCGATCAGGTCGACGCCCTTGGCGACGCAGACCGGCGCATTCATGCCGCGCTCGTATTTCAAAGCGACGGCGAAATGGGTCGGGTTGGTGATGACCACCGAGGCCTTCGGGACCGCCGACATCATTCGTTTGCGCATCCGCGCCATGCGCAATTGCCTGAGTTTGCCTTTGACGACCGGATCGCCGTCGGTTTGCCGGAATTCCTCCTTCAATTCGCGAAGCGACATTTTATGCCGCTCGAACCACTGCCGATATTGGAACAGGTAGTCGGCGGTAGCGACGATGGCGAGAATGGCGACCACCGCGCCCAGCATCTGCAGGACCACCGAGCGCGTGAACGGCAAGATCGCGCCAGGATCGTAGGTGATAAGACCGCTCAAAAAGTGGCGCTGCGGCCATAACAAGGCCGTCATGATCGCGCCGACGATGCAGAGCTTGGCAAGGCCCTTGACGAAATTCACGAACGCCTGACGCGAGAACAACCGCGCGGCTCCGGCAAGCGGTGAAATCCGCGACAGTTGCGGTCTGATCGGCTCGATCGAGAAATACAAGGCGGTGCTGAATGACATTGCCGGCAAGCGCGGCAATGCGTGAGCAGCACGAGCGGAATGCCGAAGGCGCCCACCACGTCCATCGCCAGTGTCTTCATGAGGTCCGCGAGTGCAGGACCGTCGGTCGGGATTTGGTAGGACCTGGCGAGAAGGCCGCGGAAGGTAGCCTGAAGGCTCGTCGCCGTCGGCACCGCAAACAGCATGATCATCAGCGCGCCGCCTGCGATCATGAACCAGGTGTTTACTTCAGGACTTTTGGCGACGTCGCCACGCCTGATAGCTTCCTCGAGCCGCCTCGGACTAGGATCTTCTGTGCGTTCGCTGGCGTCGCGTTCTTCTTCGGCCATTGCCGGCGTCTATCCGTGCGGACTGAGCGCATGCATCACGCCCCCGGCATAGTCGAGGAAAAGTCCCATCATCGCGCCCAGCACCACCACCAAAAAAACCAGACCAAGCATGATCGACAACGGCAGCGCCACGAAGAAAACCTGCATTTGCGGCATCAGCCGCGACAGCACGCCGAGCCCGATATTGAACAGAAGGCCGAGAACCAGAAACGGCGCTGATAGCTGGATGCCGATACGAAAGGCGCCGGAGACCGTCCTGGTCACGAGTGCGGCGGCATCGCCAGTAGCGGGCAACTCGCCCGGCGCGAACAGATCGTAGCTGTCGTTGAGCGCGGCAATGACCAGGTGATGCATGTCGGTGGCAAAGAACAGCGTGATACCGAGCAACGTGAGAAAATTGCCGACGATCGCGCCCTGCGTGCCTTGGGTCGGGTCGATCGCGGTGACGAAGCCAAGCCCCAGCTGCTGGGCGATGACCGAGCCCGCGACCTCAAGCGCGGAAAGAGTGAGCCGCGCGGTGATACCGAGCGTCGCTCCGATCAGGATCTCCTCGACGAGCATGACCAGCGCGGGGCCAAGCGCGCCAGGGTCGATGTGATAGGCGTTGCGATGAAGCGGAAGCAAAATGGCGGCGAGGACGAGCGCGAACGTCAGCCGCATCCGCGCCGACAGGTTCAGTTCACCCAACCCCGGCAGCAGCATCAGCATCGTTCCGATACGCGCGAACACCAAAAGGAAGGCGGCGGCGAGCGCGGGCAGAAATGACAGGTCGATCCGCACACACCCTCCCCTGCGCTATCCCGCTTAACCGCCAGTGATGTGCGCGGTGATCCGCATAAAGCTGCCGTGGAGCACGTCGGCCATAAACGGCAGCGCGATGAGGAGCGTGAGAAAGATCGCGAGGATTTTCGGCACGAAAACCAGGGTCGTTTCCTGGATTTGCGTGAGCGCTTGAAACAGCGATACGGCGACGCCGACGATCAATCCGACCAGCATCAACGGCGCCGAGACGAGAAGGAGCGTCACGATCGCATCACGCGCTACGTCCAATACTTCCGGTCCGTTCATGTGCTCTCCCTGTGTGATCTTAAACCGACTGCCGAAGCCGGCCCGCGAACGATCAGATCGGCATTCTTAAAATTTCCTCGTAGGCAGCGATCACCTTGTCGCGCACCGAAACCAGTGCCTGTACCGCCGTCTCGCTCTCGGCAACCGCAGTGACGACATCGATCATGTTGGCCTTGCCCAGAGCTACGGCGTTCGCTTGCACATCCGACTTGTGGCCGGCAGCGGTCACGCCCTCGATCGCGTCTTTAAGCATCGCGCCGAAATTCGGCCCGCCCTCTTGCCCGGCAACATCACCGGCAAGATTTTTGGTTTGCTCGCCCATGCGCGCGAGCGCGGCATAGGCATTGGCGGCGGTAGCGGCTGGTATCGGCATGGTTCACCTTAGGTCTTGATAATATCGAGTGTGCGCTGGAGCATGCGCTTGGTGGCGCTGACGACGTTCAGGTTGGCTTCGTAAGAACGCTGCGCGTCGCGAAAATCGGTCATCTCGACCAGCGAGTTCACGTTGGGGTACTTGACGTCGCCCTTGGCGTCGGCCATCGGATTGTCGGGCTCGTGCCTGACCAGGAAGTCCGAATTGTCGGGAGCGACGCGCCCCATCGCCACCACATGCGCACCAAGATCGCGATCAAGCTCGGAACGAAAGGTCACGATCCGGCGGCGGTACGGGTTGCCGCCCGGCGTTGTCGCCGTCGAATTGGCGTTGGCGATATTCTCGGAAATGATCTTCATGCGGCCGCCCTGGGCGCGCATCCCCGTTGCGGCAATCGCGATCGATTTGATGAAATCCATCATGATCGTTGTCTCCGCCGTCCGTTAGGGTTCCTAAATTCTTACGCCTTATCGAATCGCTGTTTTGATCAGACCGATGCTGTGCGTGTAGATCGAAGTCACGGCGTCGTAGTCCATCTGATTGCTGGAGAGTTTGAGCATCTCGTCTTCATGACTGACCGCGTTGCCGCGCGGACGCACCTCGTAATGAGGGTCGTTCCCGTCAGCGAATGGCGAGCCGCTGCCGCCGGACCCGCCGATATGTCCGGGCGCTGTGGTCGCGAGCGCCAGTGAAACGGTCTGCAGCGCATTCTCGAAATTTGGCGGCGCCAGATCCCGCGGGCGATAATTCGGAGTGTCCGCATTGGCGACGTTCTCGGCGAGAACCTCCTGACGCTCCTGATGCCATTGCATGCGCGTGCGCAGCATCGACAGAATCGGGATATCGGAAATCGGCATTGGCCAGCCCCCAAAGGGTTGAATGCAGTTGAATGCACTGGGCAGACTTTGCCGAGGGTATGGTTAATGGCGGGTTAAGGCGGATGCGACGCGAATTTGCCATTAAACCGCCGTTTACCATGAGAAGTGTTGCGCCATCGTCATCAGCCGTGATTTCGCTCAAGCGCCTTAATTCTTTGTTAGTATTCAGCACGGCAAAAGTTACCGGCGCTGTTAACCATTGGAGCTCCGATGGGCTGCAGCGGCGACACGGGGAGTAGGGCAAATGTTCGACGTGTTCGGCGCGGAAATGCCACTCGCCGTCCGTTTCTTCCTGGCTTTTCTGATTGTGCTTGGATTGATCGGGGCGACCGCTTGGGCGGTGCGCCGATTCGGCGGCGGCCGACTTAGCAACACAACGCGCGGCCGCCAGCCGCGGCTCGCAGTGATCGATTACGCCAGCGTGGACGCCCGCCGGCGGCTCATTCTCATTCGCCGCGACAATGTCGAGCACCTTTTGATGATCGGCGGGCCGACAGACGTTGTCGTTGAACCAAACATCGTGCGCGCAACCCCGGCAGCGCGCGACGCACCTTCGGCGCGCCCGCCCGTCGCGGCGGATAACTTGCCTCGCGTCATCCCCCTACCGGAAGCTCCCTCGAACGGTTCGTGGCCGTTGCAGCCGGAGCCGGCTGCACCGCCTTTGCCTCCTGCTCCGCCGCGCCGCATGCCGCGAGCCGAGCCACTCCAAGATGAGCAGCGAAGTTTTCCTCCGCCTCCACCGCCGGAGATGCCGTCTCGTCCGCAGCGCGAGGCTCTGGCTGCGCTCGCCGATGATCTTGCGGCGAGCCCGGTTCCGCCGCTGCTGCCGCGCAATCGCGCCGGCGGGCCGCCGCGACCGCCGCAGAACGAGCCACGCGCGGATGCGCGCCCCGAACCACGCATGCCGGCGCCGTCTGCCGATATGGAGGCTCCCTCCGCGGTCGATCAGAATCTCGCTGAGATGGCGCAACGCCTCGAAGCAGCTCTCCGCAAGCCGAAGGCCGTTGAGGCGCGCGAGGCGCCGTCGCCCATTGCGCCCGGGGTGCCGACTCCGCCGACGGCTGCTCCGCCAGTGCCGCCGCCCGAGCCCAGAACCGAAGCCGAGGAAGCCACTGAGCCTCCGGCTCCCCCTCCCCCGTCATCTTCGCCGCCGCCCTTGCCGCGCATGGCGCGCCCGGGTGAAACAAGACCGCTGCGGCCAGCCCCCAAAGCAAAAGAGGGCAAGGCCATCTACGACACTCTCGAACAAGAGATGGCAAGTCTGCTAGGCCGTCCACCAGGCAAAACGAACTGATGACATCATTTTGGGGCCGCCGCGTCCGTGTGCAAACGGTGGCGGCCTCAGTAGCGGCTCTGATAGTTTCGGCGACGCCGCTCGCCGCCCAGGACATCAGCATCAATCTCGGTCAAGGCGCCGCGGGAGGCGGGCTGAACGAACGCATCATCCAGTTGATCGCGTTGATGACGGTGTTGTCGCTCGCGCCGTCGATCCTGGTGATGATGACCTCGTTCACGCGCATTGTCGTGGTGCTATCGCTGCTGCGCACCGCACTTGGCACTGCGGCCTCGCCGCCTAATTCAGTCGTCATATCACTTGCTTTGTTCCTCACAGCCTTCGTCATGGGGCCGGTGCTGACTCGCGTCTACGACGCGGGTGTCAGGCCGCTTATCGCCAACGAGATCAATGTGCCGGAGGCACTCGACCGCGCATCAGGGCCGCTGCGCAGCTTCATGGAGAAGAATGTCCGCGAGAAGGACCTGCAATTGTTTGTCGACATGTCGGGCGAGAAACAGCCGCAGAAGCCCGAAGACCTGTCGATGCGCGTGCTCATCCCGGCGTTTATGATTTCCGAACTCAAGCGCGCATTCGAAATTGGATTTCTGCTGTTCCTTCCGTTCCTCATCATCGATCTCGTGGTCGCCTCAGTACTGATGTCGATGGGCATGATGATGCTGCCGCCAGTCGTGGTGTCGCTACCGTTCAAGCTCATCTTCTTCGTTCTGGTGGACGGTTGGACGCTCGTCGCCGGCTCGCTCATTCAGAGCTACGGAACCTGATGACGTACGATTGACGGTTGGCCGCCCGCCAGCGGTCCCGTGTCTTCCGTTATCCCCAAACCTGCCGCGCTACCTCGACGACACGCTCAAGCTTTCGCTTCTGATCGTCGGGACTCAGCAGATTGCCGATCACGTCGGATGCAAAGCCGCATTGCGGCGAGATGGCCAGCTGTTCGAGCGGCACGAATCGGTTCGCTTCATCGATCCGCCGTTTGAGTGCGTCCACGCTTTCGAGCTCAGGGACCTTGCTGCTGACGAGTCCCAGCACCACCACCCTGCCCTTCGGGACAAAGCGCAGCGGCGCGAAGCTCCCGGCCCGCGGCGAATCATATTCGAGCAGAAATCGCTGGTGCGGCAGTTCGTTGAACAGCCGTTCGGCGATGGCGTCATAGGTCCCTTCGCGGTGCCACATGCTGCGCTGGTTGCCGCGACAGAGATGAATGCCGAAGACGATCCCGGGGTAATCAGCGATGACCGCCGCTTCGGCCTTCAGCGAACGATCGAGATTCCGTTCCGGGTCTTCGCCCCGGGCCCGCATCTGTTGCAGCGAAGGCTCATCGACATAGGCCGTAAAACCCGGCGCATCGATATGAACGTAGCGGCATCCGGCGTCCACGAGGCTCGTCACTATTTGCCGCTCGATCGCAACTACGTCGGTTAGAAACGTGTCCATGTCGCGATAGACGGAAGTCGAACTTTCATAGGCGAAGCGTTGGGAAATGCGGTCCGGACCGATCAGCGAAACCTTGGCCGGTCTTTCGGCGACCTCGCGGACGAAAAGATACTCATCCAACGGCACATTGTGCCGAAGTGTAAGACGGGATTTGGCCGGCCGGCGGTGTGCGACCGCGGTACCGGCGTGGCTCATGGTCGGTATTTCCCAACGCCGGCCGGGCGCTGCACCTTCGACCCGCTGTTCGTACACTTTCAATGTCGAGCGCTCGGTATCGTAGCCGATGACGGAGGCCCCGAAGCTGTCCTGAAAATTCAGCCGACGCATCTCGCCGTCGGTGACGACGTCCAGGCCCAGATCTTCCTGTAACCGCACGGCATCCCGAACCGCGTGGTCTTCGATGGCGCGCAACGCCTCGCTTGAGAGCTTGCCCTCATCGAAAGCAACACGCGCCTTCCGCGCCGCCGCCGGCCGGAGCAGGCTGCCGACGACGTCGGTGCGGATGTTCGCTAGGTCATTCCCATTTAGAGTTGCAGACTGACTTCCGCGCATTCTTCCTCGCTAGACGGTGTCGGGCTCACGGATCAAGCGGCGATGGCGCATCCCGCCGGCTGGCGCGGAAGGGGATGACAGCGAAGGATCCCTTTCTCGACAGAATTCTACCAGCCGAGCAGCGTTATTGCGGCGAAATCTACATCTGCTGAGGAGAGACCATTCGTGGGTTTTATACGTGGGTTATTGCTTTGACGGTTGGGAATTCCACTGCCAATCATCATATTGCTAGCGATTTTCATGCACCACTGACGGTTTGAAGCCACGGAACGGCAAATTTCTGCCCTGCAATGCCCGCGCTTGCCGCGGGCATTTGCGTTTTGAGTCTCACCGCTGGGCCGTTCGTCGCTTGGTGCGCGCCGATGGTGTCGGCACCGATCCGGTCGTTGCTGGTCGCGTCTCGGGCGGCGCGGAAGAAGTTGGTGCGCCAGGTACCGCTGCCGGCGCTGGTGGGAGCGTGCTCGCCTCCGGGTAGCGTGCCTGCATGTCGCGCAAGAAGCCTTCCAGCGTGTCGACGGAAGCTGCTGCACGGGCGATGGCGCGAAATTCGGCTCCGCTGGTGCCGAGCGGCGCGGAAACGATCTCGAACGCGCGCGCATCCGGCGTCTGCGCCATCTTCGCCGCGTACTTCTCGCGGAAGCGGCTTAGTCCCAGCGCATCTTCGCCGAGCGCATACCCGGTGGCGGCGCGCAAAATGTCAGAGCGCTCGACCTCGTTCAGAGGCTGCCACTGCATCCAATGCTCGCCGTAGTAGAGCTCGATTTGCTCCGCCGACGGACCCCAGCGTCGCGCTGCCCACAGAATGTCGGAGCGCAGCCTGATGGCTTCGCGACCTTCGATATGGGCAATGACTTCGAGCGCCAGATCGTGGCGCCCAAGGTCTGAAAGCGCGCGCGCCTCAAGAAGCAGGCGTTGATTGCGCAGTTCGTTGGCGAGATCGCCGGTCCGGCTTCCCTGCAGCGTCGCCAGCGCGCGATCCGGCTTGCGGTTTATCAGATAAATGACCGCGAGCCTGGTGGCGACCTGTGCACGCGCCGCGCCTTGGAGCCGACGGTCAACCTGGTATTGCAACAGCTCGGCGGCCTGATCGAGCAGATCTACGGACACCAGGCGGTCGGCAAGCCGGCGGATCATTTCGTCGCCGCGGCGACCTATCGGCGTAAGCTCGCGAAAGTCGTAGAACAAGGCAAGCGCGTCGATGGCAGGAAGACCGTCGCCCTTGCCGTTGAGAAACAACGCCTCGAATGTGGCCGCCGCTTCATCCTGGATACGCCGGGTCAAGTCGGAGTTCGGATGCGCCGCCATCGCGCTGCGCATGACGTAGAATGAGTCGCGATAGCGCCCTTCCTCGGTGTAGAGCCGCGCCAGGATTTGCATTGCTTCCACTTCGGTTTCGTCGCCGCGCCAGATCGTGGTCAGAGTTTCTAGTTGGGGGATGACATCTTCGCGCTTGAGGTCGCCGAGCGCATAGCGCAGCGCGACCGCCCGCAGTTTGCCTTGGGCCGCGGCGGGACGATCCCAGGAATCCGCCGCCGTCTGATAGGCTGCGAGCGCATCCTCTTTGCGGCCCATGCCCTCGGACAACCGTCCGATCAGCACCGACATCGCCGGCTGCAGCTCGCGCGGCAACCCGATCGTCTGGAGGTCGTTGAGCTGGCCGGCGGCTGAGGCAAAATCCCCCACCTCGATTGCGGCGCGCATCTCGTCCTTGAGCGCGGTCCGTTGCAGTTCGATCGGGAGCGTTGCGATTGCCGCTTCGACGCTCTTGAAGTTCTCGCGGGCCTGCGCCCACTTGCCCTGGCACGCATAAGCGAGCCCGCGCCACAACGGCGCATCGTGCTGATCGCCGATCGCCGGCGCGGAAAGATCCTTGAGCGCGGCGTCGGGTCTGTTCATCATGACTTCGGTGACGGCGCGAAGTACGCTTGCCGTAATGTCGCCTGTCGCCTGGTGATCTTCCGACAATGCGACGTCGAGCACGCCTTTAGCCTCGGGATACATGTCGCGCGCGATGTAGAAGCGCGCGAGATCAAGTTCGGGCAACAAGCGCTTGCCAGCCGGCGCGGCGGATGCCGCGTCGATGAGGTGGGCTTGCCGTTCGGTGTAGGTCGATTCCCGGTCAAATCCCCAGAGCTGCGAATCGAACATCGCCGGCCGCAATCCGCTGCCGCGCAGCATATTGTGCAGGGAGCTTGACAGCGTCAGGCCGCCAGGTCGCGCGATGACGACCTTATCGGGCGCGATTTCCACCCTCACGTCATCGGCGATCGGCTCCACCGCCATACCTTGGGTTGAAGCCAGCACACGGAATTCGACAAAGTCCCGCTCGTTTAGGAACCCGCGCGCCGGCGCGAAGCCTGTGACCACCAAAAGATCATCGCCAGTGTCCGGATCGCGGATACGGTGCTGCTGGTGCGGCTCCTCGAACGGAATCGTGACGCTCGCATGATTGGGACCGATCATATTGCGGGCGAGTTCGAGCGCGCGGACATGCGCGAAAACGGTATCTCCGATGGTTATGGTCCACCCCGCTCCCTCCGACGCGACGCTCGACAGATGCGGACGATCAAGCCGGATGCGCACGACGGCGGCGCCGGCTGCATTGAAGAACTCGGCTGAGCGGATAGTGCGGCTCGCCTCGCCGTCCAGGGCGGAAAGGTCAATCGGGGATTTCGCATCGAACACGATCCACAATGTATCGGCACGATTGAAAACCGCGGCAGCCGTGGGATTGCTAAAAGGAAATGACAATTTCAGGTTGGCGCCTTCTCGCGACAGCTCGACTGCAAGCCCCTCCCGGGACTTGCCGCGCGGGGGCGGCACGGCGGCGCCCGAACTCGCGGATTGAGGTGCAGGAGCTGCCATTTCCTCGGCTGCCTTCGGCTCGGTGGCCGCTGGCGCGCGCGCGGCAGCCTTTGCCTCCTGCGGAACAGGCTTCACTTCCGTCGGCGCAACGGCCGCCGAGGTGATTGAGCGGCGGCTGCGACGGCAGGAACAAGCTTTACCTCCTGCGGCGATGCCATTGCTGGCGCGTTTGGTCGCGGCGACGCGTCGGGGGTGACGGGAGCCGGAGAAATGGGCGGAGTCTGAGCCGCAATCGTTGCCGGCGCGGCGACCTTTGGTTTTTCCGCCAACGCAGCCGCGGCCGTTGCAACCGCGCGCGACGCTCCCTCGGCCGGGGCCGTTTCGGATGGGCCTGTTTCAAGCGCTTGGCTCGGCTGGGGTTTTCCGGCGCCCTCCCTGTGCGCATCTGCCTTCGGCTCGGAGCTGACAACATCGACATCGTAGCTCCTGCCATCGCGGAAGGTCCGGACATCAACCTTGGAAAGGAAGCTGAATCGGACCAGCGTAGAATCCTGCTCGACTTCGGCATTGATCGACGCAACCGCAGTCGGCAGAGATGCTTCTGCATCGGCAAGATCAAACGTGACCGGGGCGTCGAAAGTCAGAGTCAGTCGGTCCTTGGCGCGATCGGCCGCCACCGCAATCTGCTCCGACACATCGAAGACATAGCGCGTAAAGGTCGGCTGGCTGGCTACATGCACCCGCACGGGAGCTTGCTTCTTCGCTATTGCATTTTGGCGCGCGAGGCGCTCCATCCGTTCAGCCTCGCGCGCGAGGCGAGCCAGCTCCTCGACGACATCCCGCGGCAGTCCAGGCGGAGCCCCGCTCCAGGTGTCCGGCAGCAAATCGACATAGAACTTTCCGCCCGCGGTGATCGAATTGACTTTTACTTTACGCGCCAGCGCCATCCGCACGGCCCGGCCGTCTGGATCACGCCGCGCTGCGCTGATGTAGTCCGGCGCCTGCTCCGCGAGCCGATCTATGCCAGCCATGGTCGGTTGGGAAAAGCTTACAATCAATACGTTGCCGGCGAGGCGTGCGGTGGCGTCGATGTCATCCCTGAGTGCAAATACGAGCCGGCCGTAGCCGCCGCTCACGTCCACAATGACGTCACCTTTCGCCGGCTCGGCCACCGACGGCGAAACGACGCCAAACGCTATCGCGAAAACGGCAAGGCCGAGCGCAAACGCCCTTTGGATAGTGCGAACGCACGCCATGCTCGAACTCAACCGACGCTACATACACGAAGACAGGCACGCCGTTGCGGCGCGATGCCCGGCGCGCGACGCCGGCCAGGGCTTGAAAGTAAGCCCGCGCGTTTAACGCTTGATTAACGGCTTTTCCAATGATTCCAGCAGGTTATAAGAAAAATGGCCGACCCTTGCGGTCCCCACCGAGGTCCTGGTGATGCGGTTGCTTCGGCATTGTTCGGATGAGCCGAACGCGTTCGCCAAAGCGCAAACCTGCTCGGCGACCAATCAGCGGCAATCCGCCGAGATGCGGCCAAGCCCAGCTCAATCAGCGTTGATGCGAAATGGGGTACCGCGCCAGCGCGGGACCATGTACATGCATGCGCCGTGCACTCGTCGGACGGTCAGTTATGCTCGGCGCCTATCCTTCCCATCGTGCCGAAGGCACATCACTTAAGAATGCGGCCTGGGTCGACCTCCTCGATCCCAGCGAGGCCGATCGATCGGCGTTTGAGCAGGCCTTTGGACTGCACGTGCCGACGAAAGAGCAGATTGTCGAAATCGAAACGACCAGCCGGCTCCGAATGGAGAACGATGCCTTCTACTTGACTGCACCGCTCATCTTTGTGGCGGACGGCGGAGCTTGGATCGTCGTGCCGACAGGGTTTGTGCTCGCCAAGGAAGTTCTGCTGACGGTGCGCTTCGCAAAATCGTCGGCATTCGACGCCGTGATCGCCGAGTTAGGCGCCAGCGAGCAATGCTCTCCGGCACTGGCCTTCGCACGTCTCCTCGAAGTGCTGGTCGATCGAATGGCCGACCTACTGGAGAGCAGTGGCCGCGATCTCGACGACGCGTCGCATGTGATATTCCGGCCAGACGCCCCGCAGCTAAAGTTATCAACCGAAACTGCGCAACTGCGCCGGCTCATGATCCGCACCGGCCGCACCAGCGAACGCATGGCGCGCATTCACTACACCTTGGTCTGTCTCGACCGCATGGCCAAGTTCACCGTCGAGCGGGGCAACGAATGGATTGCGCAGGATCTGCTGCATCGGCTGCAAGTTGTCAGCTCCGACATTGCCTCGCTCGTGCATTTCGCCGAAGGTCTCGTCAGCCGGGTGCAACTGCTCCAGGATGCAGCAACCGGTATCATCAGCATCGACCAGAACGACGTGATCAAGGTCTTGACCATCACCTCGGTCGTGGGAATTCCTCCGGTCCTCGTCGCCGGCATCTACGGGATGAACTTCAAGAGCATGCCGGAGTATGATTGGGCTTGGGGATATCCGTACGCCCTGGCTTTGATTGTCGTCACCGGGCTGTTGCCGCTCATTTGGTTCAAGTGGAAGGACTGGATTTGATCGGACGGCGATCTTCTCACCAAATCGATCGTGGAGCATGTGATGGAAACGCGTGAACTCGGACGCTCGGGCCTGAAGGTTTCCGCGCTTGGGCTTGGTTGCATGGGCATGTCGGAATTCTATTCTGGTCGCGACGACGATGAGGCGATCGCCACCATACATCGTGCAGTCGATCGCGGCGTAACGCTGCTCGATACTGCCGACATGTATGGCGTCGGCCGCAACGAAGAATTGGTCGGACGGGCGATCCGCGGCCGCCGCGACAAGGTCGTGCTGGCGACGAAGTTCGGATGGGCGCGCAGCCCCGAGGGCGCAATGCTCGGCGTTAGGGGTGACCCGGCCTATGTGCGCCCGGCCTGCGAGGCGAGCCTGAAGCGGCTCGGCATCGACGTCATTGACCTCTACTATCAGCATCGCGTCGATCCCAAAACGCCAATCGAAGATACGGTTGGCGCCATGGCTGACTTGGTGCGCGAAGGAAAAGTGCGTTACATCGGCCTGTCGGAAGCGGCACCTTCGACCATCCGTCGCGCCGTCGCGGTTCATCCGATCGCTGCATTGCAGACCGAATATTCGCTGTGGAGCCGCGACCCGGAAGGCGAGCTGCTTGCGACGGTCCGCGAGCTTGGCCTTGGGTTTGTTGCCTATAGCCCGCTCGGCCGCGGCTTTTTGACCGGGCGATTCCAAAAGCTCGATGATTTGCCCAATGACGATGCGCGGCGAAACATGCCGCGTTTCCAGGGCGAAAACTTCGAACGCAACGTCAGCCTGATCGGCAAAGTCGAGGAGCTGGCTCGCGCCAAGAAATGCACGCCCGCCCAACTGGCGCTCGCCTGGGTTCTATCCAAGGGTAAGGATCTCGTAGCCATTCCAGGCACAAAGCGCCGCAGCTACCTCGACCAAAATCTCGGTGCACTCGAAATTCGGCTTACGCCCGACGATCAAGCCGCGCTCGACGAGGCGATCCCGACAGGCGGCGCCGCAGGCACGCGCTATCAGGAACGGGGAATGCAAACCGTCAACCTCTAGGGAACCGGCGAACAGTCATTGCGAATTTATGCGGCTTCCATCCGCACGACCCTGGGCTGGCCTTATTTGTCGCGGCGCCGGAACGGATTCAAGTGGAAGAATTGGATTTAGCCGACGGCAAATCGTCATATTTATAGGGAAATTGAACCGAGCCAGGACAATCGACGAAAGCATATACCGTGAAGAACGCCGCCAGCGCCAAAATGGGGTTCGTTTTCATCTTGTTGGTCATCCTGTTGCTGGTCGGTTTGCCGATCGCTGTGTGGTTGGATCTGCGCAGTCTCGCCGACAGCAACCTTCGCCGTCAGGCCAGCGATCTTAATTCGATCATCACCAGCGTGCGGGGCTATTACGCCAGCAACGTCGTCGGGCGCATTCTAGCGGCCCCGCCCGGAACCACTACGCGGGTGGTGCACAATTACGAAGATGTTCCGGGCGCGATTCCGATACCGGCGACGCTTTCGCTGGAACTCGGCAAAGTCATCAGTGAACAGCAGCGCAACATTTCCTACCGCTTCGTTTCCGACTACCCCTTCGCTAACCGCGCCCCGCATCCACTCGATCATTTCGAGACGGATGCCCTTCGCCGTCTTCGGGAAAATCCAAATCAGATGATCTCGATGTCGTCGACCTCCCCATTCGTCGACCAGGTTCGCTGGGTGGCGCCGGTCATCATGGCTCAGGCTTGCGTGAGCTGCCACAACGCGCATCCCGAAAGTCTAAAACGCGACTGGAAGGTCGGTGACGTGCGTGGCCTGCAGGAAGTCACCATCAGCCAGCCGATCATCGGCAATATCTTTGCGTTCAACTATCTCCTGGTGTACTTCGCGCTGGTCGCGCTGGTCGGCTTCATCTTCATCGTATTGCAGCGGCGACAGGCCGCCGTCATCCAAGGCATGAATACCGAACTGGAAACGGCGAATGAGTTTCTGGCCTCGCTGTCGATGAAGATATCGCGGTACTTGTCACCGCAGATCTACAAAAGCATCTTCAGCGGCCAGAAAGACGTGACCATCCAGACCGAACGGAAAAAGCTGACGATCTTTTTCTCCGATATTCAGGATTTCACCGCGACCACGGAGCGGCTGCAACCGGAGGAGATCACGGCGCTGCTCAACGAATATTTCACCGAAATGTCCAAGATCGCGCTAAGCCATGGCGGCACCATCGACAAATTTGTGGGCGATGCCATGCTGATCTTCTTCGGCGACCCAGAAACCAGGGGCGACGCCGAAGACGCCAGAGCCTGCCTGCGTATGGCGATCGAAATGCAGGATCGCATCGCCGGGCTGAACGCCAAATGGCGTAACGCCGGCATCGAGCAGCCCTTCCGGGTGCGGATGGGCATCAACACCGGCTATTGCAACGTCGGCAACTTCGGCAGCGACGATCGGATGGACTATACGATCATCGGCGCCGAGGCCAATCTCGCCGCGCGCCTGCAGGCGGTGGCGCAGGCCGGCCACATCGTGGTGAGCTATGAAACGTACGCGCTGGTTCGCGACGCTGTGGTTGCGCAGGCGCTGCCGCCGATTACGATGAAGGGGATCAGCCGCGAAGTCATACCCTATGCGATCAGCGGCGTTCTCGATGCAACCGGCCAGACGGTCCAGGTATTCAGCGAGCATCAAACCGGACTGGACTTCTACCTCAACGCCAACATGATCGACGCCAACAATACCGCCCACATCCGCAAAGTGCTTGAGGACGCGCTCAAAGCGCTCGATAAAACTGCCCCGGCAGCAGCCGCAAGTTAGCGCATCAGAGCACCGCCATCGACGCTGATAGTCTGTCCGGTGACGAAATTGCTGTCGTCGGAGCAAAGATAAATCAACGTCGACAGCAAATCGGCCGGCACCTGTTCGCGCTGGATGGCTCGGGCGGCGATGCCGGCGGCGCTCGCCTTGCCGGTCCACTCCGGATTGACTTTGACCTTTTCGCTCATGGTCAACCCCGGCGCAATGGCATTGACGCACACATTGTGCGGCCCAAGCTCGCGCGCGAGCGAGCGCGTCATCGACACCACGGCGCCCTTCGAGGTGACGTAGTGCAAGAGATGCGGCGTTCCCTTGAACGCCGTGCCGGATGCAATATTGACGATGCGGCCTTTCCTGTTCTCTATCATGACCGGGGCGACGGCCTTGGCGCATTGAAAGGTGCCGCGCACGTTCACCGCCATCACCCGATCCCACTCCTCCTCGTCGATCTCCTGGAACGGCTTGTGGTGCAGGTCGGCAAACAGGCCCGCGTTGTTGACGAGAATGTCGACCGTGCCGAACTCCCGCACCGTGTCCGATACGAGCGACTCGACCGATTTCTTCGAGGTGACATCCGCGCGCACGTAAATGGCGCGCTGCTGCGTTTCGGCGATGCGCTCGGCGACTGCGCCGCCGTCCAGCACATCGGAAACGACCACCTTAGCGCCGGCGGCAGCCAAGCCTGCGCAAAAGGCGGCGCCGATGCCGCGCGCCCCGCCCGTCACGATCGCAACCTTGTCCTTGAGCCGCGTGTCCATGTTTTCCTTCCCTAAATCATCGCTCAGTGTACGAAGCTATCGGCGCCCGCTGCAAGGCTTCAGCCGGCTTTGCAAGACGACGTCAGCGCGATAAAAAATTGCTTCGCCGGCTCTTGGAAAGAACAGCTGGGTTTTGGCTTTCGGCAGTTCCACCCGAAGGCTCACCGCGCACAATCGCAGCACGGATCGGAATGCCGCCGCCAGACGTCCCTAAGGTTCAAACCGCAGGTGAATTTCTTGCCCGCATAACAGCCCGCCGGCGTCCCTCCACACTGTTGCCAAGGATACAAAGCGGCTATTCTCAGCGCTCCGCCCGGCGCGCCTTTCATTGTCCAAGCCGCTGTCGCCGAATTTCGTGATTGCGAAGCAAGTTGTTCGTTGTTGGATGGGGACTGCCTTTGTGCAGCCGAACACCATCTGCGAAGCGGTTAAGCGCGATTCCCAGCTGTGCCGGCTTGATGACCCGGCTTTGTTTCAAGTTCGCGCAAACGACCGGTATCGATCTTCCACCGATCCTGAAACGCGCCGGCCTCACCATGGAGGATATCGAAGACGAAAGCGTTCAGTTGAGTGTCGCGTCCCAGATCAATTGCATCAACTTACTGGCGCAAGCGCTTGATGACCGGCTGCTTGGTTTCCACGTGGCCCTCGATATGGACCTCCGACGCACCGGTTTTCTGTACTACGTCGCCGCCTCCTCTGCCGTTTTGAGCGACGCTTTGCACGGTATCGCCCGCTATTCCACGATGTTCAACGAAGGCATTAAGCTGAAAACTGAAGTCGGCCACGCGCTGCGCATCGGCTTCGAGTATGCCGGCGTATCGCGCCAGTCCGATCGGCATCAGATCGAGGCCTGGACCACGGCCATCACCCGTTGCTGCCGGGAGATAACCGGGCGCGAATTGCAGCCCACCAATGTCAGCATCATCCATCAGCGCATCCCGCAATCCGTCGAGATCGACAGCTTCTTCGGCCGCGCCGTCGAATTCGGAGCCGACCAGGATGAAGTAACGTTCGCGGGCGAAACGGCGAAACTGCCGATCGTCCACGCCGATCCCTATCTCAACAAGGTGCTGATCGGATATTGCGAGGATGTCCTGGCACGCCGAAAGGCGCGGTTGGGCGCACTCCAGGCAGACGTCGAAAATGCGCTGGCGGCGTTGTTGCCGCACGGGCGCACCGGTATCGAAAGCGTTGCAGCGAAGCTTCATGTGAGCCCGCGAACGTTGCGGCGCAAGCTCGCCGCTGAAGGCGTCACCTTCGCCGGCATTCTCGAGGATGTGCGGCGTGCTTTGGCCAAACACTATCTGGCTGAACAGGATTTATCGATCACCCGGATCGCCTGGCTGCTGGGCTACACCGAAGTGAGCGCGTTCTCGCATGCGTTCCGTCGCTGGACCGGACGCCCGCCGCGCGCGGTTCGCTCGCAACGGAGACAGCCGACGCCACCTAGCCACGCAAAGCGGCGGGTGCCGCGCTAAACACAGCCTTTTGGCACTTCAAAGCAAGTTTTTGTCCCCAGATCGCAAGTTTTTGGCGATCGCGCGCATTACCTGACCAATACACCAACCAAATTTTGGATTCGACCGAGACCATAATGAAGGACACTGTGACTTACCTGCGCGAAATCGCGCAGACCTGCACGCGGCTGGCGCGCGCATGCCCCCATCGGCCAACCTCGCACGGACTAGAAGAGATCGCAGTCGATCTGATGGCTAAAGCGCAGGAACTGGGGCGTCATTACGGCGAGTGACGGGCGCCCGCGTCGGCTATCGCGATCGCGCAGCCAACGCTGATTTGCGAACCACCGATGGGCGCACACTGGACCCCGCGAGGGATTCGGTGCGCATGGCCTCCAGGTGGCGCGTAAGCCGTTCGGCGAATACCGCCGTCGCGACCGGCAGCGTGCGCCCGCGCAAGCGTCCGAGCACAAGATTGGCGCGCGGCACGTCGCGGCCGTCGATTTCACGGGCAATGACGCCGAACTTGTTGCCGACCGGCAAGGTGCCGATGCTGATCTGGAACGAAATCAGGCCGGCGTGAATGACCAGCCCGCGCAGCATTTCAAATGAATTCGCCTCGGCGGCGATCTTTAAGGTCAGCCCGGTTCGAGCCGACACTTCATCGAGCAATTGCCGCCCGCCGATTGAGCGGGAGGGTAACGCGACCGGATAGCCGGCGCAGTCGCTCAAGCGCAGCACCTGGCGGGATGCAAGAGGATGGTCCTTGGCCATGACCACGACCAACCGTTGCTCGAGCATCATCAGCGGCTGGAAAGTCGCGAGGAAGGGCGGCCGAAAAACGATGACCAGGTCGACTTCGTAGGCCGCGAGCGCTGCCATCGCCCGTTCGTGATCGACCACCTGCAGGTCGAATGACACCAGCGGGTGGGTCTTGCGGAATTCCGCGATCTGGCGCGGCAGGAACTCGAGCGCTAACGCCTGGCTACAGGCAATCCGCACGGTGCCGCGCCGCAATCCCTTGAGGTCTTCGATCTGCGACTTCATGCGCTCGACTTCGCCGCTTTGCCCGCGCAGATAGTGGACAAAGACTTCGCCGGCGGCGGTGAGCCGCACGCCGCGTGGTCGCCGGTCGAACAAAGCGGTGCCGAGTTCGTCCTCGAGGTCGGCAATGCGGCGGTTGACAGCCGACGCCGTGACATTGAGGCGATCGGCAGCCTTGCGGATCGATCCGGCGCGGGCGACTTCGTCGACGTAGTTCAAAATCCGGAGATGCTTCATCGCTGCTGCTGCTATCCGGCGAGTGGTGCCTTTTCGACACCACTCTAGCAAGAAAACGGCGGCAGATGACAACACTGATTCTGGCTACCGTTGCGGCGGGTGCTTGGCAATCGGCGCCGATCAAGATTCATGAACGCTCGCGGAGCCGACCGAACCGGGGGCGGACGCCACTGACCAGCCGTAAACCAACAGGAGCCCGCACATGGCCTTGCTTACCCGACGCGCCGCCGTCTTCATCGCTGCCGCGCTCGCAGTAGCCGCACCGCTCGCCGCGGCCGCACCCGCTGCCGCGGAGACCAAGCTGAAAATGGTGCTGAACTGGAAATACCAGGGCCCGCAGGGCTTCATGTTTCTTGCCGACGATCGGGGCTACTTCAAAGCCGCCGGTCTCGACGTCACGATGGACCAAGGCAACGGCTCCGGTGCCCCGATCCCGCTCGTAGCCAACGGCACCTACGACGTCGGGTTTGGCGATCTCAATGCCTTGATTGAATTTGCTGCCAAGAAACCTGAAGAAGCCCCGATGGCGGTTTATGTCGTGTTCAACCAGCCGCCATTCACCATCGCGGTCAAAGCCGACTCCCCGATCAAGACGCCGAAGGATTTAGAAGGCAAGACGCTCGGCGCCTCGGCGAGCGACGCCGCGCTCAAGCTGTTCCCGGCTTTCTGCAAGGTCACCAAGATCGACTGCGCCAAGGTGAGCATCACCAACATGCAGCCGAACCTACGGGAGCAGATGCTGATGCAGGGCCAGGTCGATGGCGTGTTCGGCTACGTCAATACCATCCGCTTTTCCGCCAAGCTCATCCACGTCGATCCGGACAAGCAGCTGCGGTTCATGAATTACGGCGCTTACGGCATGGATCTTTATTCCAACGCGATCATCGTCTCGAAGAAGCTGACCAAAGACAATCCCGGCGGCGGTCCGCGGCCTGGTCGCGGCCATCAATCACGGCATCGAGGACACGATCAAAGAGCCGGATGCGGCCGTCGCCGCCGTCGCCAAGCGCGAACCGCTGATCAAGGTCGCAGTCGAGCGCGAGCGCCTTGAAGCCACGCTCAAGCTCGAGATGAACCATCCGGAGATCGCCAAAATCGGGCTCGGCAACGTCGATATGGCCCGGCTAAAGCGCTCGATCGATATCCTGGTCGAAGCCGTCAACCTGCCGCGCACGCCGACACCGCAGGAGATTTTCACGCCGGCGTTTCTGCCGCCGGCCGACGAGCTGCCGAAAAAATTGTTCTGAGGCGGCTTGGCGCGGCCGCTCCGTTTGGGGGCGGGGCGGCCGCTTTTTTCTGCAAAGACCTCTTCCACGGCAGGACGAAGCTATGGAGCTCAATCTCAACGGTAAGGTGGCCGTGATCACCGGCCCAGCGAAGGGAATGGGCGCAGCGATCACCAACGCCTTTGCAGCGGAGGGCGCGCATTTGGCCCTCCTCGGGCGCGACAGCGCCGCCATCGAGCCGATCGCTAAGGCCATCAAGGCCGCCGGCGGCGGCGCGATCATCGTACCTTGCGATCTGACCGATCCACAGCAATGTGCAGACGCTGCCGAAAAAGCGAAAGCCGCCTACGGCGGCCGCATCGATATTCTCGTCAACGTCGCCGGCGGATCGGGACCGATCGGCAAGACCGGGGTGGAAACGACGCCGGCGGAATTCGATGACATCATCAAGCTGAACATGCACGGCGCCTTCCACATCATGCACAGCGTATTGCCGACCATGATCGGCCAGCGCTATGGCAAGATCGTCAATGTCGGCGGCACGTTCGGGATGCGCGGACGCGCCGGGCGCATGGCTTATTCGGCGTCGAAATGGGGTCTGCGCGGCATTACCAAGAGCTTCGCGCTCGAAGTCGGGCAGTACAACATCAACGTCAATTGCGTGGCGCCAGGAATGGTCGACGGACCGCGTTTCCGCGACAAGGTTTGCGCCGACATGGCCAGGCGCCTCAACATCAGCATTGAGGAGGCCGTAGAGCGGCACGCCGCGGATTACGCTCTCAAGCGGGTGACGGTCGACAGTGACGTTGCCAACGCCTGTCTGTTCCTCGCCAGCGATGTATCGCGCCAGATCACCGGCATTGATCTTCCGGTCGACGGCGGCTGGGCGATGCTGTGAGCGACACGCCGATGGCCGCTGCCGCTGTCACCGCCGACCTCGTGATCCACAACGGCACTTTGGTGTCCCACGACGACGTGACAGCGTCCAGCATCGCCATCCGCGACGGGCGTGTGCTTGCAGTCGGCGCGCGGGAAGCGATGCCGCCGGCGCGTGAGACTTTCGACGCGAGCGGATTGCACATCTTGCCCGGCGCCATCGATGTCCATGTGCATTTTCGCGATCCGGGCTATCCACACAAAGAGGATTGGGCAACCGGCACCGCCGCCGCCGCATTCGGCGGCGTCACCACCGTGTTCGACATGCCGAATACAATTCCACCGACCGGCAACGCCGAGGCGCTCGCTGCCAAACACGCCATCGCCGCGAAAAAGGCTTGCGTCGATTTCGGCCTCTATGGGCTGCTCGGCGAGGATACAATCGAGAATGTCCACGAACTGATTGACGGCGGTGTCATCGGCTTCAAGCTCTACATGGGCAACACTTTCGGCAAGATCCCCTCGCCTTCAACGGGCGCGATGCTGGAAGCTTTTGAGGTCGTGGCGCCAACCAGTAAGCGCATCTCGCTGCATGCCGAGACCAATTCGATCATGGAGCGGCGGCAGGAGCGGCTGACGCGCGCCGGTCGGCGAGACCCGCTGGCGCATATCGACTCGCGGCCGGCCGTGGTTGCGGTCGAGGCCGTTAGCCGCGCAGTGGTGCTCGCCGAGTGGACCGGCGCGCGCATTCATATCCTGCACATCTCATCCGCCGAGGAGTTGCGGCCGCTGCGCGAAGGCAAGGCGCGTGGCGTCGACATCACCGGCGAAACCTGCCCGCACTATCTCCTCCTTTCCACCGACGACTATCACGCGCTGGCCGGGATCATTCGCGTCAATCCGCCGGTGCGCGAAGCACGCAACCACGAACCGCTTTGGGCGGCGCTTTCGGACGGCACCATCGATCTGATCGCGACCGATCACGCCCCGCACACGCCGGAAGAAAAGACGCGCAATGACATCTGGGCGGTGGATTGCGGCTTTCCCGGAGTCGAGACACAAATGCCGCTGATGCTCACCGAGGTGAACAGCGGACGATTATCGCTCTGCGATTACGTGCGCCTAAGCTCGTTTAACCCGGCAAAAATCTGGGGCCTCTATCCGCGCAAGGGCGCAATTGTGCCAGGGGCCGACGCCGATTTCGCCCTGGTCGATCTGGCTCGAGAGTACACCGTCGCCGATGCCCAGCTGCACTCGCGCTCAAAAATTTCGCCGTGGAACGGCCGCCGGGTGAAAGGACTGCCGCTGCACACTTTGGTGCGCGGGCGTTTCGTCATGAAGGACCGCGCCTTAACCGAGGATGCCAGTGGCTGGGGGCGTTCCGTGCACAAGATCCAGCAGATGCAGCCGCCCGCGCCACGTCATACCGATCAGACAATGGAAGCGATCGTGCACCAGGGCAACGGTCACAATTTGGAGCTCTGAATCATGACAGCGCCCGCCGCCGCCCGCCTGCATTCTGATTATTTCGTAGAACTTGAGGAGGTGACGTTAAGTTACGGACGCGGCGACAAGAAAATTCACGCGCTCGGACTGACCAACCTGCGGTTGAAGCAAGGCGATTTCGTCGCTCTGGTCGGGCCCTCGGGATGCGGCAAATCGACAATTCTCAAGCTCGTCACTGGCCTGATCACCGCCAGCACCGGGTATGTCTACGTCGCCGGCCGCCAAGTCGGCGCCGAGCCGGTTCGCGTCGGCATGGCGTTCCAGAATCCGACCATGCTGCCGTGGCTGACGGTGCGCGAAAACGTCATGTTGCCGCTTAAGATCGTGCCGCCGTTTCGTCACGAGTATCGCGTCAAACATAAAACCGAATTTCGCGATCGAGCAGATGCTCTGCTGAATGAAGTCGGGCTTGCTAATTTCGGCGATAAGCGTCCCTGGCAGTTGTCCGGCGGCATGCTGCAACGCGCCTCGCTGTGCCGGGCGCTGGTCCACGAACCCCAGCTGCTGATGCTCGACGAGCCCTTCGGCGCGCTCGATCAGTTCACCCGTGAAGAGCTTTGGGCGATCATGCAGGAGTTGTGGACCAAACTCCGCCCTACCGTCCTTTTAGTTACCCACGATCTCAAGGAGGCTGGCTACCTCGCCAACCGTATTTGCGTCATGCGCGCCCGGCCCGGACAAATCATCGATGACGCCGAGGTCCCGTTTGCGCGGCCGCGCACGATCGAGATGTCCTACACGCCGCCGTTCGTGGCGCTGACGCAGCGGCTGCGCGAACTCATCGTCTCGGCGCGCCCGGTGAAGGAGGCCGCGTGATGGACGCGGACCTTCGCCGCCGGTTCGCTTCCACCCTCTTCATCATCGGTTTCTTTGTGCTTTGGGAAGCACTATGCTGGCTGTTCCATGTCAGCGATATCGTGCTGCCCAAACCGAGCGAGATCATCGTCACGATGATCGAACGCATGCCGGCGCTGTGGCCCCATGTGCTGCAAACGCTCTACACCACGCTGATCGGATTCGGGCTCGGTATCGCCATCGGCATCGCGCTTGGTGTCGCCATCGGCTCGTCGCGGCTCGCCTACGACGTCGCCTATCCTTTGCTCATCGGCTTTGCCACCATACCGAAAGTCGCCGTGGTGCCGATCTTCGTGCTCTGGTTCGGCGCCGGTGGCGTACCGGCGGTGCTCACGGCCATGATCATGTGCATCTTCCCCATCGTGGTGAATGTCGCCACGGGGCTCGCAACCACCGAGCCCGAGTTGGAGGACGTGATGCGGGCGTTGCACGCAAGCAAGCTCGAAATTCTCTGGAATGTCGGTCTGCCGCGCACCATGCCGTATTTCTTTGCTTCATTGAAAGTCTCGGTGACGCTCGCCTTCGTCGGCACGGTGATTTCCGAAACGGTGGCGTCCAATCGCGGCATCGGCAACGTGATGATGATCGCGAGCTCCAACTTCGACGTGCCGCTGGTTTTTGCCGGGCTGTTGATACTCGCCGTACTCGGCGTCGTGCTGTACGCGATCTTCTCAGTGGTCGAAAGCAACGTCACCGGCTGGGCGCACCGGAAGGACGAGCTGGCGATGGGGTAGCCATCATCCCGGCGGGTCGCCAACGAGTGCGGCCCGAGCGTCCGGCCTGACGGCAAACTCCGCGGCGAGCCCGGAATGACGAAGCAACGCCGATTTCGGCGGACGATCACAGGAGTTGGGGGATGTGGGCGGACGACTTACCGGAGTCGCTTTGCCCGAAAGCAACGGTCGGCCGTCAAAATGCGATCCGTCGCTATGGGCCAGGAAGCCGACGTGTCGGGTGGCTATGAGAACTTTCCCCATGCTCGCTCGGTGGCCCACCAAATCAGCTTACTTCCGCCGATGATGACAACTCCCAACGCTATCCACACGTAACTGCCAGACGCAATAATGCCAAGAGCGATCACCGGCACGATCATCGTGAGGTAATAAGGCCCGGTATAGCGGCAGTGCGTGCGTCCGCACTGTCTCGCATTCAAGATGCAGGCCGAGCCCATCCAGATGAGTGCAACCGTCCAGACGACGGCGCGAACCGGCACGGAGAGAAACAACGCGATAAGCATGGCTGCGTGAGGCACCCACCATGCCAACACGTTGGCACGGACATTGCCGAGCCAGTCGCGTGACGATCGGACGGAAGCGTTGGCCACGCCTTAGCCCGTGCAGCAGGAAGCGGGACCGGTCGCGCCGGAACGCTCGGCCTGGATCGGCGGACAGGGTACCGAGCCATAGGAGCAGAACACGCAGCAATCGCCTTCCTTCGGGCGAAGCCTCACCGCACAACCAGTGCATTCGTAAAAGAACTGGCAGGCGTTAGTCGGCATCGTCTCCGCTTTCGCGGTGCCGCAGTGGGGACAGGTGATGACCGATTGAAGAAGCATGGGTTCAGCTTTTGGGTGCCGAAGGATAACCCGCGCTGGTCGTCGCGTCGGTCAGGGTCTTCACGTCAGTCTTGCTATCGTCGTAGGTCACGACCGCCGTCTTGTCCTTGTAAGATACCGCAACCTTGGCCACGCCCCGCACCGCTTCGAGGCTTGCCTTCACAGTGTGGGGACAGGCCGCGCAAAACATGTTCTGTACGGACAACGTGACCGTCTTTTCAGCAGCAAACCCGGCGGAAGAAGCAAGCAGGCAGGTGATGAACGCGGCGGACGTAATCAGCTTATTCATGGGGGACCTTCCGTTCATGAGTTGAGAAGAAACGGCGCGAAGAAGTCGAAGCCGAGCGCGGCGATGACCAGGACGGTCGCCACCAGGAGCGCGGTCTTGACCAGCCGGTTCGGCAGGGGGCGGGCGCAGGCTTCCCCGTCATCGCAGGCACGTTTCGAGGCGCGGCGGACGAGCCAGTATCCAGTTCCGAGAAAGACAAGCGTCACGGCGAGGAAGTAGGGTTGATACGGCGCAAGCTGCGTGAAGTTGGCGATCCAAGCGCCGCTGACGCCAAGGCTGAAAAGGACGACGGGGAGAATGCAGCATGACGACGCGGCAAGCGCGCCAAGCAAGCCGCCTGCGGCCATTAGCGTACGTCCACGCCCGGAATCGAAGGCGAAATTTTCTTCCTTGACCGTCATGCCAATCAAACTGCATCCTGTAGCTACTACAGGATCAAGGACTATTTCATGCCAACGATCACAGCTTCGCGAGCCGAAATGCTCCCGATCGGCGTGCTGTCCAGGCGCAGCGGCGTAAATATTGAGACCATCCGTTACTACGAGCGGGTCAACATGCTGGCCCCGCCGCCGCGGACGGCCAGTGGCCGCCGAGTCTATGATTTTACGGACCTTCGTATCCTCGTCTTCATTCGGCGTTCACGGGAGTTGGGATTTTCGCTCGATGAAATACGCGCCCTCCTGCGACTTGGAGGGCCTGAAAAAGCTTCGTGTCGAGAGGTCCGCGAGATAGCCGCGCATCACCTCGAAGACATCCGCGCGAGGCTAGTTGACCTAAAGAAGCTCGAACACTTGCTGGCTAAAACCGTGGCCCGATGTTCGGGCAGGACCGCACCAGATTGCCCCGTGTTAGACATTCTCAATATTGAACGTTCGAGATAGGGATGTAAATCGGCTCAGGGTCCGGCGGATGGCGGCGGCAGCTCCTCGGCGTTGGCTGACAGGGTCGTCAACTCGACAACATCGCCGGGCTCGACGCGCAGCACCGGCGGTATGGCGGCGTCGAAGACGCCGCGATGCACGGTGCCGACGCCGGCCCGCAAGGTGTGAACCGTCTCCACCTGCTCGAAATCCTTGGTGTGAAGTGGGAGCGGGCGGGTTCAGTCTGCACGACGCACGGCCGCGGCAAAGTTGCTGCGCAATTTACTGTGTCGGCCGACCTTCAATCTTTGGCAGCTCGCCGCCCGGCTTCGCCGTTGCCTTGGCGCGGCTTGCAAGCTCGACGGTCAATCGTTCAGCCATGTCAGGCTGCATCTGCGCCATGATTTCCGACATGGTCCGCGGATTGATCTGCGAGGCGACTTCCAACAACACGCCTATTTCCAAACGATCGAAAATCTTGGCCGCGTCGCGGGGCTTCATGTTCTCGTACATCGTGACGAGAGATTTGAACCGGGCGGTTTCCGCTTCGTCTTTCTTTTCCGCAGCGGTCACGAGTTGGGCTTCGCCTTGTTTGATTTCGGCCAGCCGTGCTTCCATACGCTTCTCGGCTTCGGCGATGAGCCCCTCGCGGATATCGAGCTCGCGGGCGCGCTTGTCGAGTTCCTGCCGACGCGCCGACAGCCGTTCAAGCAGCGCGCGCTCGGCGGCCGACGGCAACGGCCTGTTATCGGGCAGAATCACCTTGCCGTTTGGCGGAGGGGGATTCGGATCCTCCTTGCCGGCGGCCGCGGGCTTGTTGTCCTTGCCCGCTGCTGCGGCTTTGCCTCCCTTGCCGGCAGCGTCAGCCCCCTCACCCTTTGGCTTAGCTTCCCTCTTCTCTTCGCTGTCGCCCGCGACCGAGCCGGTGATGATGTCGGCGTTTTTGTCGGCTGGCATCGACGTAATGACGGGAAGCTGCGCCACGTCTGTGGGCGCCGGAGGAGTTCCGCCGCCGGGAAAGTTGAACATCTGCTGCGCCCAGGATCGGTTCGGGTCACTCGGCAGCGACACCCCCGGCGCTGCGTGGATAACAGTCGCTTCGGCCGGCGGCGTGCTCTCGGGCGCCGGCGAACCGCCGTCAAGAATAAGATCAGCCAATATTAGGGTCAGGAGGCACGCGCTCGCGACCACCGCGATCGGGATGAGACGCAGATCGCGGATGAAACGGATCATGCCGCGAGACCGTGCACCTTCATGCGGACGCGTTCAGCGAAGGCCGCTGCCGCCGCGGCGACGGCCTGCGCGTCTTTGCGCGGCGGCGGCGCAGCGTTTTGCTGCTGCACGGCGGTTTCGGCGGCACCCTTAACGCCCGCTTTGCCGGCGATCGAGCCGCCGCCAGCGGCGACGATCTGCGACAGGCGATCGAGCAAATCCTTACCGCCGGCGATGCTGCGGTCGAGATCGGCGGTGAAGCGATCGGCGCTGCGCAACCGCGCCCCCAAGCCGAGCTCACATTCCTCGACCGTAAGTTTCAAGCCGGCGATCGCGCGCTCGGCGATTTCGGTCGCGGTGACGAGTTCGGAAATCGTCGCCCGTAGCGAATGCTCGTCGGATTTAAGAAGCTTAAGCCGCCGGTTGAGCATCATGCAATAACCGATGGTCAAGGCGAGCAAAATCGCCACCAGTGTTTCGATGATCAGTCCAAAGCCGCTGGTCACTGTGCGTCCATCCTGTTGCCGGCGCCGCCCGCGCTTTCAAACATGGCGAGCGTCATGTTGGGTCTGCGTAATGGCTTGCCGACACGCACGGCGACGCGGTCGCCGACGCGGCCCATGCGGCCTTCCGTCAACGTGACGTCGCCGCAGCGCACGATCACCGGAGCGTCGGTTTTCAGTTCCAGCATCAGCGTATCGCCGACGTCGAGCTTCATCATTTGCCGGAGCGGTAGCGGCGCCTCGTAAAGCACCGCATCGACGGCGATTTCCGCCTGACCCATCTCGGTCGCGAGATGGCCTTCCCAGGTCGGATCGCGGCCGAACTTCTCGCCCATGAACATCTGCAACAACACGTCGCGGATCGGTTCAATGGTGGCGTAAGGCAGCAGCAGCTCGATGGTGCCGCCGCGATCCTCCATGTCGATCCGCAGCCGCACCAGAATGGCGGCGTTTGCCGGCCGCGAGATGGCGGCAAAGCGCGGATTGGTTTCCAGGCGGTCGATGTTGAACTTCACCGGCGACAGCGGCTTGAAGGCAAGCTCGGCGTCGGCGAGCACGACCTCGATCATGCGCTTGACCAGGTTGGTTTCGATCGTGGTGTAGGGACGGCCCTCAATGCGGATTGCCGTTTGCCCGCGGCGGCCGCCGAGCAACACGTCGATAATCGAATAGATGAGACTCGAATTGACGGTGATAAGACCGGAATTTTCCCATTCCTCGGCTTTGAAGACGCCGAGAATGGCGGGCAGCGGAATCGAGTTAAGATAGTCGCCGAAGCGTACCGAGGTGATGCGGTCAAGCGACACTTCGACGTTGTCCGAGGTGAAGTTGCGCAGGCTGGTCGTCATCAGCCGGACCAGCCGGTCGAAGATGATCTCCAGCATCGGCAATCGCTCGTAGGAGACCATCGCCGAGTCGATGATGGCGCGGATGCCGGAATTGTCGTTGAGCGAGACGTCGGCCAGCGAGAAGCCGAGCAGCGAATCGATTTCTTCCTGGGTCAGGATGCGCTCGGCGCCGCCCTTTGCAGCCTGGATGAAATGGCCGTCGTCGACCATGGTCGCCCATTGCGCCGCCATAGCTTCGGCGCCGCCGTCGCCATCGAGGGACGTCGGCTTATTCTCGCCGGCTGCTGCCTGCTGCTCCGCTTCGAGGGCGACGCCCCATTCGGCGGCAAGCGCGTCCTGGTCAATTTGATCGTTGGCCATTCGCTACGCCTTATTTCGATTGATCGGCAAAAAACTCACTGGACGACGATTTCCTTGAACAACACGGCATTGATCCGGCTCGGCGCGATCGCGGCATTGACACGCCGCGTCAACTCCTCCTTGAGGCGATAGAGCCCGGCCGAGCCGTCGAGATCGGTCGGGCGCAATTCGCGCAGGTAAGTCTGGAACGCGTCCGTTAGCCGCGGCATGACCGGCTGGATTTGGGCGGACATCGCCTGATCCGGCAATTCGAGCGTGACTTTTACCTTGAGATATTGCGTGCGATCGCTGCCGGTCGCCGACAGGTTTACCAGCAAATCGGGCATGTCGAGGAAGACGACGGGCTTGCTCAGAGGCGCGGCAGCTGCCGCGGCTTCGTCCTTGCCGTGCCCGGCGAAGAAAAAGTAATAACCACCGCCGCCGACCCCGCCCAGAATCACCAGGCCGCCGACGGCCATGATGATCATCTTGAGCGAAAACTTGCGCTTCGCAGGAGCTTCTTCGCCTTCGGCGCCCGCACCGGATTGGGTTTCGTCTGTCGTTGCCATTACCGCTCCGCTGGCGTGAGATGCGCACGCAGCCGGCAGCACAGAACGCAGAACTAACGCCGCGAGCGCTGGTCGGCGCCGCAGAACGTGGCGCCGTCGCAGGGAAGCTATTCCCGCAATGGTTAACGAGTGCTTGCGAGGAACCGGCCTCCGGGAAAAATTTGCCGGGTTGTGCAAGCACCGCGGTGCTTTCTGCCCTCCCGATAACTAGTGCGTCACGACTTAAGCATCTGTTCGCACTTGATTTTATCCATTGGCATGGCTTCTGCACCGGTTGCCTTGCCGCGGCTTGGGAGAAGCTGCGGCATGGGACGAGAAGCTGACCGGGAATGGCAGCTTCTTAAATACTGGGGGAGTGTACCGATGGAGAATGCGCTTCTCGTCGGCTTGTCGCGGCAGATGGCGCTCAGTCACGAGCTCGACGTGGTCGCCAACGACATCGCCAACGTCAACACCACCGGGTTCAAAGCCGACAACGCGTCGTTTTCTG
This sequence comes from uncultured Alphaproteobacteria bacterium, assembly GCA_963831165.1. GTDB lineage: Bacteria > Pseudomonadota > Alphaproteobacteria > Rhizobiales > Xanthobacteraceae > BOG-931. The sequence goes on along the minus strand of CAWHPC010000017.1, from coordinate 951,886 downwards.
AATTCCTGATGACCAAAGCCCGCGACAACGACTTCAGCGGCAAAGACAAGCGCGTCAGTTTCGTCCAGGACCGCAACACCTGGATTGATCTCAGCCAGGGCGCGGTCGAACGTACCGGCAATCCGCTCGATATCGCCATCGACGGCAAGGGTTACCTCACCGTGCAGACGTCGCGCGGACAGCGCTACACCCGCAACGGCTCGCTCTCGATCAACTCTACAGGCCAGCTCGTAACGAGCGAAGGCGATCAGGTAATCGGCGCCAGCGGTCCGATCACGTTCCAGATCAACGATCACGACATCAACATCAGCTCCAGCGGCATCATCACCGCACGCGACAGTACCGGTGCAGATGCCCCGCGCGGCCAATTGCAGCTCGCCAGTTTCGACCGGCCGCAACAGCTGCAGAAAGACGGCGCCTCGCTGTTTAACGCCCCGGCCGGCGTCAATGCCGTCCCGGTTCCGCCGAATACCCACGTGGTGCAAGGCGCGCTTGAGAAATCGAACGTGCACGCCATCGCGGCGATGACGCGCATGATAGAAATCACTCGCAGCTACTCCGATATTTCCGCAATCCTGCAGCAGCAAGGCGATCAGCGCCGCAGCGCGTTGCAACAGCTCTCGCAGCCGCCGAGCTCTTCTTGATGTTCGAAGTGAGGAACTAAGACCATGCGTGCGCTCGATACTGCGGCAACGGGAATGGCGGCGATGGACCTGCAGGTCCAGGTCATCGCCGGCAATCTTGCAAACATGACGACCACCGGCTTCAAGAGCCAGCGCGCGGAATTCCAGGATCTCATCTACGAACACGTGCAACGCATCGGCGCGCAAGCCTCCGACAACGGCAACATCCTGCCGGTCGGTATCGATCTCGGCTCCGGTGTGAAGACCGTCGGCACGCCGCGCCTGATGACGCAAGGAACGCTGTCGCAGACCGGGAATACGCTCGATATCGCCATTCAGGGCTCCGGCTGGTTCCAGATACTGATGCCCGATGGGACTTTCAGCTACACCCGCGACGGCTCTTTCCAGATGGATAACCAGGGCCGCATCGTCACCGCCGAAGGCAACATCGTTCAGCCGACCATCACTATTCCGCCGAATTCGACCGGTGTGACCATCAACCAGCAGGGCCAAGTGTCGGTCACCCTACCCGGCAGCACCACCTCGAGCATCCTCGGTCAGCTCACGCTCACCACCTTCATCAACGACGCCGGCCTGCAGGCCACCGGCAACAACTTGTTTATTGCCACACCGGCCTCCGGCACGCCGCAGAACGGCGTGCCGGGCATCAACGGCGCGGGCACGTTGCTTCAGGGCAGCCTCGAACAATCGAACGTCTCAGCAGTGACGGAAATTTCCAATCTGATCGCCGCGCAGCGCGCCTATGAGATGAATTCCAAGGTCATAACGGCCGCAGACGAGATGCTGCAAACCACAGCGCAATTGATGCGCTGAGGAGGGTCCTTGTCATGATCCGTCCCATCATTCGACTTCTCACTTTGGCGGCGGTTCTTGGCTTATTCGCCGACCCCGCCGCAGCGCAGAACGCAATGCCGGCGTTGCGTGCAAATGTCACCGTGAACGGCGATATCATTCGCATCGGCGACCTGGTCGAGAATGCCGGGCCGGTCGCCGACGTACCGATCTTCCGCGCACCCGACCTCGGCACCAGAGGCACCGTGGCCGCCGAACGCATCATCGAGGCAATCCGGCCGCAGCACCTGATCGGCATCGACACGCGCGGACTTTCGGAAGTGATCGTCACCCGTGCGAGCCGGTCGATTATGCCGAAAGAAATTTCCGCACGCATCGCGCAGGCGCTGGAAGGTCAATACGGCTTCAGCACAGCGCGCAATATTCTGGTTGAGTTCGATCGCGAGGTTCGCACGCTTAACGTCGAACCGACCGCGACCGGCGACCTGCAGGTTCTCGCGCTCAGCTACAATCCGCGCACCACGCGCTTTGACGTGACTTTCGATCTGCCATCAAGCGCGGCATTGCGGAAGCAGTCGACGCGCTTCACCGGGGTTGCGTTCGAAACAATCGACGCCGTCACCGTCGATCACCCAATCGAACGCGGCGCAGTGCTCAAGGCTTCCGATCTCATCACTCAACGGCGGCCGAAGTCTGAAGGCGCCGCGATCACCAACATTCATGCGGCGGCCGGTCTTGCGGCTCGGCATGAATTGCGCCCCGGCCAATCGCTGCATGACGCCGATCTGGTGAAGCCGGCGATCGTGCAGCGCAACGACACCGTCACTATCGTCTACGAAGCGCCTGGGTTTACGCTCACCCTGCGCGGCCAGGCACAGGATGCGGGCGCCCTGGGCGATACGGTCAGCGTGCTCAATGCCGAATCGAAGCGAATCGTGCACGGCGTCGTTTCCGGGCCAGGCCGCGTAACCGTAAGCACGACGCCAAAGCAGCTCGTCGAGAATACGCCGGAGCCGGAGCCTGCTCCTCCGTCTTCTGATCGACCGCGGCGAGGCCACCGCATCCAGTAAACCCGAGTTTAAAGTAAATGTTGAGATCGAATACGCGTCTTCAGCACGTACGTGTCCTTTTTAGCACGGTCGCGGTAGCTTCCATGTTGACCGGCTGTGCCGCCCTGAGTGATCGGATCAAGCAGCTCGGCGAACCGCCGGCGTTGTCAGCGGTCGATAATCCGACCGCCAAACCTGGATACAAGCCAGTGCAGATGCCGATGCCTACACCACAGCCGGTCGTCTACAATCCGAATTCGCTATGGCGCAGCGGCTCGCGCGCGTTTTTCAACGACCAACGTGCACACGTCGTCGGCGATCTTTTGACGGTGAAGGTCAACATCAACGACACCGCGATTTTCCAGGATCAGACCCAGCTCAGCCGGACCACCACCGAGGATTCCGCAATTACCAACTTCATTGGCGCCAACGCGCTCGGCGGCTCCGTCGCGACTGCCGTATTGCCGGGAAGCCTCCTGACCGCCAACAGCAACTCGCAGATGAACGGCCAAGGCACGATCAACCGGCAGGATCAGTTGGTGACCAACGTCGCCGCCGTCGTCACGCAGGTGCTGCCGAATGGCAACATGGTGATCGAAGGCAAGCAGGAAGTACGCCTCAACGCCGAAATCCGCGAACTGATCGTCGCCGGCGTCGTGCGCCCGGAAGATATCCAAAGCGACAATGCCATCGAACTACAAAAAATCGCCGAAGCGCGCGTCGCCTATGGCGGCCGCGGCACACTCACCAACATTCAGACGGAGCGCTGGGGCCAGCAAGCGGTCGATATCATCTTGCCGTTCTGAGCCGGGATCGGGAAACAGCAATCACAATCGCACGATCAAACAGAATTTCGTCGGCTGATGGCTGACGCCTGATATCGGTTTGTCGATCTCCCCGGGGCCGCATCTGTAACGCGATCAGCCCCGATAAGGCGCGGCCTCCGGCAGCTCCCCGCCGGAGGCCGCGAGTCCTTTACAAGGGACGCCGTAGCAAAGACCGAAGCGACCAAGCAATCCACTCGTACGCGTCACAGGATTGGGTTTGCTTAGCTTCGCTGGCAATGACCGTCAGCTATGCTCCTCGGCATGCTTTTTGGATGCATGGTCGTGGTGCTCGGTGGCATGCAGATGGTGCCCATGCGCCACCTTCGAGTGGTGCGCGGCCTTTTCGTGATCACCGGCCTTGTGGTGCTTAGCCGCCTCGCGGTGATGTTTGGCAGCGTGCTCGTGGTGCTGGGCGGCTTTCTCATGGTGCTCATGAATGTCGTGACCGTCCATAACGTCTTGACTGTCCATCGTCCACTCCCTGGCTCGTCGCTTTGCGGAGGAGTCGAACATCGTCGGGTTCGATGAAACATTTGCGAACCAAATTTGTCAGCTAAGCACCCCGCGCTGTTACGCGGCCCTGTTGCAGCCAACGTCACGCCCGGCTAATTCCTGCCGCAACACTTTCACGACGCTATCCCAATCGCCGAATTGCGGCTGGCGAAACAGTTGTGCGGTCGGATACCAAGGACTGTCCGTCCGCTCACGCAGCCAGCGGAAATCTGCAGCGAATGGCAGCAGCAAAAACAGCGGCTTGCCCATGGCGCCGGCCAGATGTGCGACGGCGGTGTCAACCGCAATCACCGCGTCAAGCAGCGCAATGGCCGCTCCGGTGTCGGCGAAATCCTTAAATTCTCCACCGACCTGGCAGACGTCGCTGCGACGTTGCAGCAGCGCCCTATCCTCCTCCCGCACTTCGCGTTGCAGGCTGACGAACGAGACGTCGGGCAAATCCAGCAAGGGCTCGAGTGTTGCCAGCCGCATCGAGCGGTTGAGATCGTTGTCGTGCGAGCGTTCGCCGGACCAAACCAATCCGACACGAAGCCGGCGCTGCGGCAAGCGCGTTCGCCAAAATGAAATGGCCGCGTCAGCCGGCGCGATATAGGCGCGGTACGCCGGTATCGTCTCCAGCATGGTGCCGCAAGCCAATGGCAAGCTGAGCAGCGGACACTGAAAATCGTAGTGCGGCAGCGCCTCCTCGCGCGCGATCACTGCCGCTGCCCCCTGCAAACCTGACAATAGTCGCGCCAGCGGCCGTTGAACTTCGAGGATGACGTTCGCACCGCGCGACGCCAGAAGCGTCGCATAGCGCGCAAACTGGATGGTATCTCCAAGGCCCTGCTCGGCATGGAGCAGGATGGTCTTACCATCGAGCGATTCTTTACCAAGCCATAACGGCGCCGCAAAACTGCGTCGTTGCGATGCCAGCCACCCGACCTGCCAGCGTGATTCATATCCGCGCCAGCCGGCGGCAAAATCGCCGAGCGTCAAACGTGCGACACTCTCGACAAAACGCGCCTGTGCGAAGTCCGGTTTGATACTGAGTGCGCGCGAAGCACTGCGCAGCGCCTCATCGGGCCGGTCCAGCCGGCGCAGCGCCGCGGCACGGTTGGTCAGGAGTTGCACGTTCCGTGGCGCGCATTCCAGCGCCCGGTCGTAGGCGGCAAGCGCGTCCGTCACCCGATTGAGCTTCAGCAGCGCATTGCCACGATTGCCGAGCGCATCGAGGTGATCCTGGGCGTGCAGGAGCACGCGGTCAAAGCCTTCCAACGCTTCGCGCGCACGGCCAAGCTCCAAAAGCGCCACCCCGCGCCGGTTAAGCAGCTCAGCGTCGTCCGGCGCAAGGCGCAGGCCTTCATCGTAGCTTGCGAGCGCGCGCCGAAAATCTCGCAGCGCGTGAAAAATCAAGCCCAGGCTGGCAAAGCCGTCGGCGCGCGAACGATCGTTTTTCAACGCTTCCTGGGTAAGCGCCAGCGCCGCATCGAGCCGCCTACGCTGATAGTTGATTTGCCCGAGGCCGTGTAGGGCGTCGAAATTGTCAGGCTGATGCCGCAACAGCTCGGCATAAAACCGCTCCGCTTTGTTAAGCTCACGCTCTCTGAGCGCCCGGTGCGCACGCCGGAGCATCAGCGACAGATTCGGCTGCAAGTTTTGCGGCGGCCTGTGGTGCATAAACCGGAGAGCGAAAAGACACGACCCGTTGGGTCGCCACGACCAGCGATCGTTAATGCGCAGTAAAGGAACGAGGTAAATAAAGACTTAAGGAGACTTTCGGCCCGCGATCATGTCTCCTGCAATGCATCAAGTCGTCTTTGCAGCACCGCTACCTGGTGCTCAAGTTTCGCCAGTCGATCGGCGATGCCGTGCTCAGGGCTGCCAGGCTCGTGCTTTTGTTTTGGGAATTGTTCGGGGCTCCAGCTTATTCCGAGGCTTCCGCCCCTCCGCCATACGACCTTAGCATGAAAGTATTCGTCCTTATTCGGGAGATAAATTTCAAAGGCATTCGGCAGCGCAACGCTATCCGAAACCTCGAGACGACCGCCGTTAGCGGTGGCGTCGCGGACCATACAGTCCATGCTGGAGAGTTTATTGTTGAAATAGATTCGTCCTTTGAAGAAGGTCTTATGGCGGACAAGTGCACGGCGTTCGATCATTGCGAACCGGCCTCCTCGTCGGCAACCCTGTCGATCACGTCAATCGCGCTATGAATTCGCACGATCGGATCGATGTGCGCTGCCGTTTGTTCGTCGTGATACGAATGCGCCAACGGCTTTGATCAGAACGGTACTTCGCTCCGCGAGTGGCCGGCGCGCGCTCGCGCAAACCTTCTGATCCCATCTCCGCATCACCTGCTCTTCAGCATCGGCCTAAACATGCAACGCTTTCGCTTAAATATCTTGCGACGGATCAAAATCCGCGCACTGCATTGCGCTGGTAGTTTACAAAATCTGAATCAGGCGCCGGAGACCCTAGGACGTAACCGTTTGTGTTACGCGGCCGCGCGACGGCGTGCGCATGCGAGACCGGGCTGTCTATTCTTCGCGGTAAACGCGCTCGCGGCGTTCGTGACGCTCCTGCGCTTCAATCGACAATGTGGCGATCGGGCGTGCTTCGAGCCGTTTGAGCGAGATCGGCTCCCCGGTCTCTTCGCAATAACCATAGGTGCCGTCTTCGATCCGCTGCAGCGCGGCGTCGATCTTGGCGATGAGTTTGCGCTGGCGGTCACGGGCGCGCAGTTCTATGGCGCGGTCGGTCTCCGACGAGGCGCGATCGGCCAGGTCGGGGTGGTTCTGGTTGTCGTCCTGGAGATGCTGCAGAGTCTCCTTGGCTTCCTTGAGGATATCCTCACGCCAATCGAGCAGCTTGAGCCGAAAGTACTCGCGCTGGCGCTCGTTCATGAACGGTTCCCGGTCCGTCGGCCGATAGATCTTATCGAAGGGCCGGATGCTTTTACCGTTCTTGTTCAATGTTTCGTCGAGTCGACCGTTTTTGCTTTTGACCGACTGCATGAACCTAATGTCCCCTACTCGCGCACGCGCGCAACGCCCTCCCGGAAGCGCGCCCATATACCGCGGGTCTGTGACGGTGACAATAACGATTGACGCCGCGGACTGCCGGCGCCGCAAAGCGGGTCAGTTCAACCCGGCTTTAGCCAGTTCTACCGCGACACGGAGGTCGATTTCGCTCAAGACCTGATCGAGCCTTTCGTCGCCCGAGCTGTCCTTGAGGTCGGCGGCGACCGCTTTAAGCCGCAACAGAGTCGCTTGGTCGAGGGTGCCGGATAGAAGGCCGAGCTTCAGTTCATCCAAGGCGTCTAGCGCCCGCGTGCCATGTTTGACCGCACGGCGGCGGCGTTCCAGCGGGTCCGGTATGCCTTGCAGCGCAATGAGTGCATCGATTCCGCCGAGCGTACGCAGCGCTACGGCAGGACTCTGCGCTTGAGGTGTGCTCGCCTCGGACAACGTAAAGGTGCCACCGGTCGAACGCCTGGCTGCTACCGGTGCCGCCGTAAGTGCCGTTCCATTCGGTCCGGTGACGCGCATGCATCTGAAGGTGGGCCCTTATGGTTAATAGGCGGTAAAACATTGCCCACCCGCCCCGGCAACAATTGCCGAGAACCGGCAATGGCTGCGCCATCGCCGCCTCAAACCACTTCAATACAGAGCTGATTATCAAATTATTACAAATACTTATGCGTAGCGATGGCTTTGGCACGCTATTGGCAGTGAGGTAACCGTCCGACCTCTTGGGGAGCAGGAGATGCATAGGACGTTACGACCGGCGCTTGTCGCGCTGGGGGTGCTTGCGTGCACGGTCTCGTCGGCGACGGCGACCTCGCGTATCAAGGACCTCGCCAGCATAGAGGGAATCCGCCAGAACCAGCTTATTGGTTATGGCCTTGTCGTCGGCCTTAATGGCACCGGCGACACACTCAACAATGCGCCGTTCACCAAGCAATCCCTCCAGGGCATGCTCGAACGGCTCGGGGTCAATATCCGCGGCCAGCAGATCCGCACCGGCAACGTCGCCGCGGTGATGGTGACTGCCAACCTGCCGCCGTTCACCACCCAGGGAACACGCATCGATGTGACCGCTTCGGCCATGGGCGATGCCAAAAGCCTGCTCGGCGGCACGCTTTTGGTGACGCCGCTGCTTGGCGCTGATGGTAACGTCTATGCCGTGGCCCAGGGTTCGCTTGCCATCGGCGGTTTTGAGGCTCAGGGAGAAGCGGCCAAGGTGGTACGCGGCGTTCCGACCGTAGGACGGCTGCCCAACGGCGCCATCATCGAGCGCGAGATCGACTTCTCATTGGCCACTCTCGGCCATTTGCGCCTGGCGCTGCGCAACGCCGACTTCACGACGGCAAAGCGAATTGCCATTGCCATCAACGACTATATGGGCTCGCCAGTCGCGGAGCCGCTTGACCCTTCGACTGTGCAGTTGTCACTGCCGAAGAAATTTCCGCAGAACTTCGTCGCGATGCTCACTGAGATCGAGCAATTGCAGGTCGAGCCTGACACGGCGGCAAAAATCGTCATCGACGAACGCTCGGGGGTTATTGTCATCGGCCGCGACGTGCGTGTGTCGACGGTGGCCGTGGCGCAGGGCAATCTCACGGTTACGATCTCGGAATCGCCGCAGGTCAGTCAGCCCGGGCCGCTATCGCGAGGCCGCACCGTGGTCGTTCCGCGCACCAGTGTCGGCGTGACCGAAGAAGGTAAAAAACTGGCTGTGGTCCACGAGGGCGTGTCGCTGCAGCAGATCGTCGATGGCCTCAATGCACTCGGCATCGGACCGCGCGATCTCATCTCCATCCTGCAGGCGATCAAAGCGGCCGGAGCCATCCAGGCCGACATCGAGGTGATGTAATGGCGAACACTGCCACAGCCACAGCCGGACTAAACCAATCGATCTCGGCGCTCGCTAATGCCGGCAGCGCACAAGCTCAGGCCGCCCTGAAGCTCAAGGGCAAGGCAAAAGCCGCCGCGCAGCAATTCGAGGCGATGTTCTTGAACACCATGTTCCAGCAGATGTTCGCCGGCGTGAACGGCGAAGGACCCTTCGGCGGCAGCGGCGCGTTGAAGATTTGGCGCTCGATGCTTACCGATCAATACGCCAAGAATTTCGCCCAGAACGGCGGCATCGGCATCGCCTCGCATGTTTACGACGCGCTATTGAAGCAGCAAGGAGTAAGCACCCAATGACTCAGATAACGACAGTGGCCGAGGCCGAAAACGCCGTCGCGCAGCTGGCCGATTTGATCGCCAAGCTGCACGGCGTCATCGAACAGGAAACCGCGCTGGTTCATGCCGGCAAAGTGCGCAAGGCAGCCGGGCTCGGATCGATCAAGAGCGAAATGGCAGGTCAGCTGCTCGCCGCCGGCGAGCGGCTCAAGGCCGACGCGAAATTTGTTTTGCAAACGGTGCCGACGCGCGCCGCCGCATTGCATCACCTGCAGGAGGCATTTCGCGCCGCGCTGCAAAAGAACATGATCGTGCTGGCGACCGCCCACGCGGTGTCGGAGGGAATCGTGCGCCGGCTCTCGGGCGACCTCACGCGCAAGAGGTCTCCGCAAGTCTACGGAGCCTCCGGACACGCGACGGCGCCCAACCCCAAGCACGGCCAACCGCTGGCCGTCAATCGCACGCTGTAGAGGCGCTCAGCGCGGCCCGACCGGACGGCGGGCGACATCGGCGAGTTCCTGGCGCAGTTGCGCGAGCGGAGCATCCCAATCACCGAACGAGCTTTGCCGGAACAGCCGCATGGTCGGATACCAGGGGCTGTCGGTGCGATCGAGCAGCCACCTCCAATCCGGCACGAACGCCAGGAGCAGGGCAACCGGCTTGCCCATCGCTCCTGCAAGATGCGCGACCGCAGTATCCACCGCGACGACGAGATCGAGCATCGCGACCACCGCGGCGGTGTCAGCGAAATCCTCGAATTCGTCGCCGAGCTGAACGACGCCATGGGCGCGCAGCACAGCCGCCTGCGGCTCGTCGACGTCTTTTTGCAGGCTGACGAAATCGAGGCCGGGCACCGACAGCACCGCAGCAAAGCGCTCGAGCGGTATCGAACGATGGTGATCTTTCACGTGACTGCTGTTGCCGGCCCAGCTTATTCCGACTCGCAGGCGGCCGCTCGCCGGCAGCCGGTCTTGCCACTTGGCCACCCGCTCGGCGTAGGGGCGGAGATAAGGGATGTTTGCCGGAATCGTCGCGAGTTCGGTTGCGAACGCCGGCGGCAAGTTCGCAAGCGGGCAGTGCAGATCGAAGTCGGGCATCGTATCGCCGTCGCTCAACACCCCTGCAACGCCCGGCACGCCTAACGCCAGGGCCGCGAGCGGACGTTGGACGCCAAGGAGCACTTTGGCGCCGAGCGCTGCGACGAGCGGCGCGTAGCGCATGAACTGGATGGTGTCGCCAAAACCTTGTTCGTGGTGCAGCAGCACGGTTTTGCCATGCAGGTCCTTCTCCCCGCGCCACATCGGTTGGGGAAAATTACGGCGCTCCAACCTGGAGTGCTTTCTGTCCCAACGATATTCGTACTCTTTCCAACCCCCGGAAAAATCACCTAGCCGCAGCCGAGCGAGCGCCATGTTGAAATGGGCTTCGGCGTGGTGCGGGCTGAGCGCGGTCGCTTCGGCGAAGCTGGCAAGCGCTTCCTCCATTCGCCGTAACCCGACCAGCGCATAGCCGCGATTGATATGGGCATCGACGAACTTCGGTTCGAGGCGAAGTGCGTGCTCGTGGCAGGCAAGCGCTTCGCTGAACCGGCCCAGATCGGCAAGGGCGAGACCACGGCTGGTAAGGCCCCCCGCTTGGTCGGGATTGAGCGCCAGCGCCCTGTCATAATTCGCGAGCGCCTCGGAGGGGCGTTTGGACCTGATGAGGGCGTTCCCCCGATGGATCAGCGCGCCGATATTGCCGGGGTCGCCAACGAGAATCCGATCGAAGGAAGCCACGGCGTCATCGAAACGCTCAAGCTCCAAGAGAGCTCTGCCGCGATTGAACTGAATGTCGGCGCGATCCGGCGCCACGGCCAGCGCCGCGTCGTAGCTCGCCAGCGCCTCCTGATGGCGGTCGAGCGCGTCGAGGATCGCGGCATAATTCGTGAGCGCGTCAATCGCTTTGGGCTGTGCCTTGAGCGCCGCGGCGACCAGGCGCAGCGCTTCCACCGAGCGACCCTGCTGGTGCTCGATCAAGCCGGACAGATGCAGCGCATTGAAGTGGTCCGGATCCGCCGCGAGGATGGCGCCGTAGATTCGCCCCGCCTCGTCGAGCCGCCCCTGCTGGTGCAGCGCGAACGCCTGCTCGATGGAGCGCGGCGGTCGCGCGGTTGCGTGCCTCGCCATACCAGCTGTTGCCCGCCGTCACCCGCCGTCTGCGATCGACATCAGGGCGCGCCGCAGCTCCCCGAGCGGGCGTTCCCAATCGCCAAGCGCCGTTTGCCGGAACAGGCACGCGGTCGGATACCAGGGACTGTCGACGCGATCGAGCATCCAGCGAAAGTCCGGCGAGAACGGCAGCAAAATCCACACCGGCTTGCCCATAGCGCCGGCGAGATGCGCAACCGCGGTATCGACCGCCACCACGATGTCGAGCAGCGAGATAAGCGCGGCGGTATCCGCAAAGTCCATCAAATCCTCGCCGAAGTCCAACACCCCGGAATGACCGTTCAGGGCGGCCGCATCCTCTGGCGTCAGTTCGCGCTGCATGCTCACGAACTCGACGCCCGGGGTGGAAAGGACGACGCCGAAGCGATCGAAGGAAATGGAGCGATTGTGATTGTTCAGGTGCGTGGCGCTGCCAGCCCATACGACGCCGACCCGCGGCAAACGGCGCGCACCCAGCCGATCCCGCCACCGCGCCACGCGGTGCGGCGGTGCGCTGATATAGGGGATATCGGCCGGGATCGTCGCGAGCTCCGTGCCGGACGCCATCGGCATGCTCATCAACGGACAATGCAGGTCGAACGCCGGCAGGCTTTCGCCGCGAGACACCACCTCGACCGGCTTAAGCTGCGCCAGCAGCGCTTTAAGCGGATGCTGAACTTCCACGACGACGTTCGCGCCGCGCCGCGCGAGCAACGGCGCATAGCGAACGAATTGCAGGGTGTCGCCCATCCCCTGCTCCGCATGCAGCAGAATCGTTTTGCCCTCGACGGGGACATTTTGCTGCCACTGCGGCTGCCAGAAATTGCGCTGGCGAGGCTGCCATTTCGGTAACTTCCAGCGCCATTCGTAGTCGGGCCATCCGCCGCGGAACTCGCCAACGGTCAGCAGCGCCAAAGATCGATTATAACGTATCTCGTCATAATGCTGTGTCTCGTCCGCGCGAGGTTCTTTCGCCAGCGCCCGATCGAAGCTGTGGAGCGCAGCCTCGTAGCGATTGAGCGCGATCAAGGCAACGCCCTGGTTGCTCAGCGCTGCGACATTATCCGGCCGCAGCGCCAGCGAGCGGTCGTAATCGGCGATCGCTTCCTCCGGGCGTCCGAGCGTCAACAGAACCTGGCCTCTTTGGCTCAGGGCTTCGGCGCGGTCCGGTTGCAATACCAGCGCCTCTGTATAACGTTGCAACGCCAACTCGAAATGCCCCAGCTTTTGCAACACAAAAGCGAGATCGAGCAAGGCGTCGACGTCGCCGGAGGCGAGCAACAGCGCGTGCTCGAAGCTTGCCCGCGCCTCTTCAGTGCGATCGAGATGAAAGAGTGCGTTGCCCCTGCTGGCGAGCGCTATGCGATTGTGCGGATTGAGCGCCAGCGCCTTATCGGCGGACGCAAGCGATTCCGCAAATCGCCCAAGCGCCGACAACACGCTCGCCCGATTGCCGAGCGCGTCTATTTGCTCGGGATTGATCGCCAGCGCCCGATCGTAGCTTGCCAGCGCCTCATCGAGGCGCTCGAGCGACCTCAACGCAACGCCGCGGTTCGATAAGGCATCGGCGGAACCGGGCACGATGCGCAGCGCAGCATCGATCAACCGCAGCGCCTCCGCGCTGCGGTTCTGCTGCTGCCGCATCACGCCGAGCAGATGGAGCGCATCGAAATGGTCGGGCCTGATTTGCAGAATCCGCTCGTAAAGCGCTTCCGCCTCGCTCACGTTGCCGTTGAGGTGCTGACGAAAGGCGCCGGCGAGCGCTTGGGCTAGGATTTCGGTTTCCTGCAATCGCGCGTGTTCATGCTGCTCCGCGACTGCTCTTGCCATGGTCACCGATCAAGATCCCGTCGCTCGCGCCTGCGCTGCCGCGCCCAAACTCGGCGAAGTTGGTTAACCGAGCGTAAACTGACGCGGCGTGGAGACGATAAATTAACCGCCATCCGGCTAAGAGCGGCGAAGGACGCAGCGACCCGGCCGGAAGGGGAATTACCCTTATGAGCATCAGCAGCATCTCGTTCTGGCAGCAAGATCTGAACTACTGGAACAAGTCGCAGGCCGTAAGTCAGTCGCTCTCCAACACCGACTCGGCGATGGCGGCGATGGACTCGGCCCTGACCAACTTGGCGACCGGCAACGCGAGCATCGCCAACCAAGAGGCCTTGACCCGCGTCAACAATCAGATTGCCACCCTGTCGCAGAGCGCATCATCGTCTTCGTCGAGCGGTTCAAGCGCATCCAGTTCTTCCAGCGCTTCAAGTCCTTCCAGCTCTCTAGCGAGCGGAACCGGCACGGTGCCACTCACGACGAGTACCTCGCTGTCGAGCCTCGGGATTCCCGCCCAGGGCACGATCATCGTCAGTGACGGCACCAATACGACGACGTACACGTCGACCGGGACCGACACGGTCGCCGACCTGATCGACGCCATCAACACCAAACCCGGGGGCGCGCAAGCGACCGCATCGATCAGCAGCAGCGGCAAATTGGTCATTAGCGGAAACTACAGCAGCGACAAGGTTGTGGTCAGCGGCACCGATGCCTCGGCCATCGGTTTCGGCGCCGGGAACAACACATTCAAGCCGACCAACAATTCTCCCAGCACTCCCGCCACTTCCAGCACTTCTAGCACTTCCAACTCAGCGGCGGCCTCGTCATCGGGGAGTTCCAGCAGTTCTACCGGCTCATCTGCAAGCACCTCGACCGGTTCGGGCTTTTTATACAATTCGGCGGTCGCCCTACAGACCGGCAGCTCCGCCGCATCACTCCTGGCGAGCAGCGGAGCGGGCGGCACGCTGCTCAATCTGCTGGCCTGATCCGTCATTCCCGGACACGCCGAACGCGCGAGCCCGGAATCCATAGTCACAGGGTTCGCAATGCTGGCGCGCCGGCAGCCTCGCCGCAGCGTCGATGGTTTTGAATTCCGGACTCCTCGCGGAGCCGGTCGTAGGGCCGGCGATTTCGCGCCGGACCCATTGGCTCGGCTTGGGAATGACTGCCCCGGAGCGTTACGCGCCGGCGCCGACGAACTGCGACGACAGATCGCCGCGAAACGCCATCGGGCCGACATGGTCGAGCTTGCTGTTGAGATCGGCCCAGATCTCGCCGCCCATATCGGTCCAGCGCTTGCAGAATGCGAAATCCTCGCTCAGGTAAGTACCGTCCTCGCTGATCATGCATTCGAACAAGGCAAAGCGGTTGTCGCTTGCGATCGCGGCATCGACGGAATGGTCGCGCTGGTAGCGCAGCTGCGGATAATGAGCGCACATGCGCTCCAGCGCCTCGCGCCGGATCATGAGAAATCCGGTCCCGGCGGAGCAAACCTTGACGAATCCAGCTTTTTCAGCGACGGCGTTCGAATCATCGACGGCAAACACATATTTCAGTGCTGCCGCGGCCGGATTCGGCCGGGCCGTCTCGATCGTCGTTTTCACCTTATCCCAATCGATGCGCTTGACCGGATAAATGGCCGCGCACATGTCCGCGCCGCATGTGATCAGGCGCAAAACCTGCTCCGGCTCAAAGCCGATGTCGGCATCGATGAACAATAGGTGGGTCGCGCTCGGATCGTCGAGGAATTGAGAGATCAGGCTCGCACGCGCCCGCGTGATCAGCGCATCGCCGTCCTTGAACAAAATTTTGAGATTGAGATCGCCGTATGACCGCATCTGCTTTTGCAGCTTGAAGAGCGACGCGGCGTAGAGAACTGAGACTTGGCCGCCGAAGCAGGGCGTCGCGATGACGAGATTGACATTCGGGGACGCCGGCGAGATGGGCGGAGCCGGAATCGACGGATTGGACATGGTGGAGGACCCATTTTCAGATTGGCGCCGCCGTTGCCGCACCGGCGAGATCGGCAGCGGCTAACGGCCGGCAACGGCATTCATACGGCGGCTCGCGTGGAGACTCCAGGCACGCGCCCGACTCTCCATTCATCGTTAAGCAATAGCAAAGAAGAATCGTTAACGGCGGCTTAAGAAGCACCGCGACTCAACTTCCGTTTCAAATCAATCGAATTCTGCTGTAAGTTTCGAGAGACATCGATTCGCCGGCGTGCGCTGGATCCGGCGCTGGGCATCTGCATTTACGCCAGCTTGAGAGTCATCTGGAGAATTCCTGCTCGGCGCAGGATTCCATTATGGGCATCTCATGCAGAAAAAATTGATATCATTGGACAACAATCATCTCCCGGTCATGGTGGTAAGCCATGAGCGTTCCGGTACACATTTCACGATGAATATGCTGGCTGCATGTTTTGACTATGTCGCATACCCCTGGGTGAGCCTGGACGAGAACGACGTCAACATTAACTACTACAAATCTGACGATTTAAAAGCTGTAGTACTAAAACTCGGCGAGTTTAGAACGGCAAATATATTAAAATCTCACCATGAATTCGGGTTCTTCTCCGATATTATCGCCGCCTTTAAAGACGTTATCGAGATCGTATACGTCTATCGACATCCGGCCGACGTGATGGCGTCGTTCTGGCAGTTTCTGCACTCGTGGCATTGGGTGGAGGGACCCAAGGTCGGCACTACGCTTGAATTCGCTACGACACCGCCGATGGGACACCTGATGCGGTACCAGTTTCGGCAGTACGACACGATGCTGGATCGTTGGGCAAATCACGTCGAGCACTGGATTCACGCGGCCGAGCGATCGGCTAATATCCATGCTATAAAATACGAAGATCTTGCGCACCGTTACGAGGCCGCCGTTAAAGGTTTGGGCGCCTCTCTTGGATTTGAGCCGCTGCGAATCCTGCGGCCTTCGCGTGACCAAAACGTCGTGCAGAGGGGCCCTGTGAGTTTCGTGCCGGCGCCGGATTCCGACAATCGCGACGCTGTGGCCGAATTGGCCGTATCCAAGTTCCCCAATCTGATGACCAGTCTAGGCTACACTCGGAACTCGTACGTAACTGATTGCAGCCGATTGCGGCTTCCCACTTCAGCGCCGAACCCGCTCGCGGCGCGCGTGGCCTAGCTCGAAGCGCGGCCGCCTTTCAGAATCCCTGCCCGTTCGATTTCGGATTCAAAACAATCCGATTACGCTTTAACCGCTCGACCGCAACTTGGGCTGCCGGGAGTGACGGCAGCCGTCCGTGCCGCCCACCTGTCTTGCCGGGAGGCCCGACATAATATGTACGAGCGCTAATGCTCATTGACTGCCATCCCGAGGCGGCCGCAGAACGCATGGTTAATCATACCCCTGAAATTAGCAGCAAATTCCGATTGCTTTTAAACTCTGATTTCCTGCGTGAACCCAAATTGCATTAAGCATGACCGGACTGTCAGAAGCGAGGGCGAGGTCGTCCCCGCAGCGCGCAGGAGCGTCGTGACTTCGTTCGCGGGAACACCGGAGACACGTTATGACGTCCATCGTCACAGGCCTGACCGCCAATCAGATTTCGGCTCTTTCGCTCTCGACGGTGTCGCAGTTCGCGACGACGGATATCGCGGCGATGACGCCGACCCAGGTCACCGGCCTGACGGCGCAGCAATTGGATGTCCTGCCCCCGACCGACATTCGCGCGTTCTCGACCGCGCAGATCGACGCCATTTCCTACAGCACGTTTCTGGCCATCCTCGCAACGCAGACGGCGAATTTGACACCGACGCAGATCGGCTCGCTCACCACGCAGCAAATCCAGGCGATGACCGCCGATCAGATCAATGGCCTCGGCAAAAGCGATCTCAATGCGCTCAACGTCGCCGACCTGACCTCGACCCAGGTCAGCGCATTGAGCGCCACCACCATCAGCAATCTGACCAATGCGCAGGCCGGAACTCTGGTCGGATCGCAACTCAGCGCGTTCTCGACTTCGCAAATTCAGGACCTGACCGCGACCCAGCTCAATGGCCTCAGCCAAACTAATCTTCAATCCTTGGATGTGACGACCCTGTCGACGCCGCAAATTTTCGGGTTGAACGCGACGGCGGCCGCCAACCTCTCTGCGACGCAGGTCGCCGCGCTCTCAAACGCACAGCTCAATAGTTTGTCCAACAGCGGCCTCGACGCACTCAACGTCGCCGACCTGACCTCGTCGCAGGTCAGCGGATTGAGCACGACTGCGATCAGCAATTTAACCACTGCGCAGACAGGAACTCTGGTCGGATCGCAACTCAGCGCGTTCTCGACTTCGCAAATTCAAGCCCTGACCGCGACCCAGCTCAATGGCCTCAGCAAGGCGAATCTCCAATCCCTCGATGTAACGACCCTATCGACGACGCAAACCGCCGCTTTAAGCGCGGCAACGGTCGCCAACCTCTCCGCGACACAGGTCGCCGCGCTCTCAAACGCACAGCTCAATAGTTTGTCCAACACCGGCCTCGACGCACTCAACGTCGCCAGCCTGACCTCATCCCAGGTCAGCGGATTGGGCACCACCGCGATCGGCAATTTAACCACTGCGCAGGTCGGAACCCTGGTCAGCTCTGACCTCAGCTCGTTCTCGACTCCGCAAATTCAGGCCCTCACCGCGACCCAGCTCAACAGCCTCAGCAAGGCGAATCTCCAATCTCTCGATGTAACGACCCTATCGACGACGCAAACCGCCGGTTTGAGCGCGACATCGGTCGCCAACCTCTCCGCGACGCAGGTCGCAGCGCTCTCAAACGCACAGCTCAATAGTTTGTCCAACACCGGCCTCGACGCACTCAACGTCGCCAGCCTGACCTCAACCCAGGTCAGCGAATTGGGCAACACCGCGATCAGCAATTTAACCACCGCGCAGGTCGGAACCCTGGTCGGCTCTGACCTCAGCTCGTTCTCGACTTCGCAAATTCAGGCCCTCACCGCGACCCAGCTCAACAGCCTCAGTCAGACGAACCTCCAATCCTTGACCGTGTCGACCCTGTCGACCTCCCAGATCTCTTCGCTTTCGACCGCCTCCCTTAACAAGCTGTCGACGACGCAGATTGGCAATCTCTCCACAGCGCAAGTTCAAGCCCTGACAGCGGCTCAAATCAACGGCTTGAGCCAGGCGAATCTTCAAGCTCTGACTGTGACCTCCCTGTCGGCCAGCCAAATCGGCGGCCTGAGTACGACGGCGACTACCAACCTCTCCGCAGCGCAGACCGCCGCGCTCTCGACGACGCAGCTCAATAGTTTCACTAAGAGCGACCTCGACGTACTCAACGTCGCCAATCTAACCTCGACCCAGGTCGGCGAACTCAGCGCCACATCGATCTCCAACCTGACCAACGCGGAGGTTGGAACTCTGATCGCCAATAAACTCTCCTCCTTCTCGACTTCGCAAATTCAGGCCTTGACCGCTGCCCAGCTTAACAGCCTCAGTCAGGCGAACCTCCAATCCCTGACCGTATCGACCCTGTCGACGCCGCAAATCGCCGGTTTGAGCGCGACATCGGTCGCCAACTTCTCTGCGACGCAGGTCGCCGCGCTCTCGACCACGCAGCTCAATAATCTTTCCAAGACTGGCCTCGATGCGCTCAACGTCGCCAGCCTGACCCCGTCGCAGGTCAGCGGACTGAGCACTGTCACCATCTCCAATCTGACCAATGCACAGGCCGGAACTCTGGTCGGATCGCAACTCAGCTCATTCTCGACTTCGCAAATTCAGGCCCTGACCGCGACCCAGCTCAACAGCCTCAGCCAGACGAACCTCCAATCCCTCGCTGTAACGACCCTATCGACGACGCAAACCGCTGCGTTAAGCGCGGCAACGGTCGCCAACCTCTCCGCGACGCAGGTCGCAGCGCTCTCAAACGCACAGCTCAATAGTTTGTCCAACACCGGCCTCGACGCACTCAACGTCGCCAGCCTGACCTCGTCGCAGGTCAGCGGACTGAGCACTACCGCGATCGGCAATTTAACCACTGCGCAGGTCGGAACCCTGGTCGGCTCTGACCTCGGCTCGTTTTCGACTTCGCAAATTCAAGCCCTGACCGCGACCCAGCTCAACAGCCTCAGCCAGACGAACCTCCAATCCTTGGATGTGACGAAGCTATCGACGCCGCAAATCGCCGGTTTGAGCGCGACATCGGTCGCCAACCTCTCCGCGACGCAGGTCGCAGCGCTCTCGACCACGCAGCTCAATAATCTCTCCAAAGCCGGCCTTGATGCGCTCAACGTCGCCAGCCTGACCTCATCTCAGGTCAGCGGACTGAGCACCACCGCGATCGGCAATTTAACCACTGCGCAGGTCGGAACCCTGGTCGGCTCGCAACTCGCCGCGTTCACAACTCCGCAAATTCAGGCCCTGACCTCGACCCAGCTCAACAGCCTCAGCCAACCGAATCTCCAATCCCTCAATGTAACAACCCTGTCGACGCCGCAAATCGCCAGCCTGAGCGCGACATCGGTCGCCAACCTCTCCGCGACTCAAGTCGCTGCGCTATCGACCACGCAGCTCAATAATCTCTCCAAAACCGGCCTCGACGCACTCAACGTCGCCAGCCTGACCTCATCCCAGGTCAGCGAATTGGGCACCACCGCGATCGGCAACTTAACCACTGCGCAGGTCGGAACCCTGGTCGGCTCTGACCTCAGCTCGTTCTCAACTCCGCAAATTCAGGCCTTGACCGCGACCCAGCTCAACAGCCTCAGCCAACCGAATCTCCAATCCCTCAATGTAACGACCCTGTCGACGTCGCAAATCGCCGGTTTAGGTGCGGCAACGGTCGCCAACCTCTCCGCGACGCAGGTCGCCGCGCTCTCAAATGCACAGCTCAATGGTTTGTCCAAAACCGGCCTCAACGCACTCAACGTCGCCAGCCTGACCTCATCCCAGGTCGGCGGATTGGGCACCACCGCGATCAGCAATCTAACCACTGCGCAGGTCGGAACCCTGGTCGGCTCTGACCTCAGCTCGTTCTCAACTCCGCAAATTCAGGCCCTCACCGCGACCCAGCTCAACAGCCTCAGCCAGGCGAATCTCCAATCCCTCGATGTAACGACCCTATCGACGTCGCAAATCTCTGCGCTTTCGACCGCCTCGCTCAACAATCTGTCGACGACGCAAATTGGCAATCTCTCCACGGCGCAGGTGCATGCTCTGACAACGACCCAGCTCAACGGCTTGAGCCAGACGAATTTCAACGCCCTCTCCCTCGCCAACCTGACAAACGCGCAACTGGGCGGCTTAACCACGGCCGCCGCGAACTTCAGCACCACTCAAATCAACGCCCTGACGTCCAGCGAGATTCCTTTGCTTTCCATCGCCGGCCTTAATGACATGTCCACGGCGCAGATCGGCACTCTCTCCTCGCCCCAGGTCCAGGCGCTTACCGCGACCCAACTGAACGGCTTGAGCACGGCGAACTTCAACGCCTTGAACCTGGCCGACCTGACTACGACTCAATTCACCGGCCTGACGACGGCGCTCGGAAAGCTCAGCCCCAGCCAGTTCGCCCAATTCAGCTCCTCGCAGGCCAATACTCTTTTAACGACAAAGCTCAGCTCTCTGTCCGCCGCCGCGTTTGCCGGCCTGTCCGCCGCGCAGGCCAGTGGGCTCACAACCGCACAGCTTAACGCGCTTTCGGCGTCGCAGACGGCTTCGCTCCTTGCCAACGAGGCCAACAACCTGTCGATCGCGCAGATCTCCACCTTCACCGCCTCGCAGCTCAGCACGACGACATTGGTGGGCGCCGCCGGCGGCTTGCAATTCAATCTGAGCTGGGATGCCAAGGTCGCCAACGCTCCCGCCGGCTACCGCAACGCCGCCATTGCCGCCGCCGCCGGTCTGTCGGCGACGTTCAGCAACCACGTGGTCCTGAACATTCAAATCGGCTACGGCGAAGTGAACGGCACCGCTGTTTCGTCAGGTGACGCCGCGCAAAGCGAAGGTATTTATAGCAGCGTCAGCTATTCCTCGCTTTATACGGCCTTGCAGGCGGACTCCGGCAACTCGACCGTCCAGACGACAGCCGATCAGAGCCTCAGTGCTACCAATCCCACCAGCGGCACGTTCGATGTCAGCTCGGCGAACGCCAAGGCGCTCGGTCTCGCCGGCGCGAGTTCCAGTCTTAACGGCTATGTCAGCCTGTCCAGCGCGCTCCCCTTCGAATACAACCAGACCGCCACCTCCGGGAAGTACGACGCCGTTGCCATGTTCCAACATGAATTTACCGAAGTCATGGGGCGCACCGGTTCGGTCGGCGCCGCCATTGGCCCAGGTGTCTCTACGCCCCTCGATCTGTTCCGCTACACCTCCACCGACAACGCCGATCCGTCGGCCGGTACGCCGGTACTGGCTACAACGCAGCAGGGCGCCAATACCGACTACTTCTCCATTGACGGCGGCATGACGAACTTGGGCGATTACAACGCGTCAAATGGCACGCAGGGGGACTATGCCGACTGGAACAGCAATATGAGTCCGGATCCGTTTTACGGCGCCATTGCCGGCACAACCCAGCCGATGTCCGGCAATGACGTAGCCGAAGTGGCCGCGATCGGGTGGAACATGACGGCTTATGGAAACACGCGGGCCCAGGCGGCCACAACTCTCGCGCTCGTCTGAATCTGCCGCCGTCTCAGCATGCGCCGGGTTCGGGTTCTTCTTCGAGCCGCTGTAGAATAAGAGTTAACTTCGCAGAAATACTGATTCGCCGGTCGGTGCTGGGTCCGGCGACAGGAACTTGAACATGGCCGTGAACATCAATCGCAATCTTGCCGTCGAGCGGAAGACCGACTTCGAGCGCTGGTCCAATCCGGCTGCCCTCGAACCCGCCTGGGACAGGCGCGCGGCCTTCGCCGCCAATTTTATCGCCGGCGGAGCACGCGTGCTCGATCTAGGCTGCGGGCAGATGGCGCTGCGGCGGTTTCTGCCCAACGGCTGCAACTATCAGCCCTGCGATCTGATCGCACGCGATCCATCGACTATCGTCTGCGATTTCAACGCCGGCGAATTTCCCGAAGCAGCGGCCGGGAAAGCCGATGTCATCACGATGCTGGGCGTGCTCGAATATATCGTCGACGTCGATTCCTTTTTTGGCCGCCTCCAGCGCACCAAGTGCGATGTCGTGCTGAGCTATTGCGCGACGGAATTCACCGGCACGATCGACCGGGCGGCCCTCGGCTGGATCAATCACTGCAGTTTCCATGATCTCGCCGTACTGTTCGACCGCTTCGGTTTCCAGGTCGAGCGCGCCGACCGCATCGACGACTTGCAGGTGCTGATGAAACTCCGGCAGTCGAGCCGCCCGGCGCCGCTGCCGCCGTGCAGCGTCGCCGTGGTGTCGTACTCCGACATCGGCAATTTCGGCGACCGCCTCGGGTATCACATCGTCAATTCGCTGATCCCGGCCGCAGCCGACGTACATCATCTGACTTTCAACACGCTGGCCAAGGCGGAGGTGTCCTACGATCTCGTCGTGCTCGGCATCGGCAACAGCATCTTCAAGCCGCTGCTGACCGACGAACTGCTCGATTTCGTCGGCCGCGGCAAAGCCGCGATCGGCATTTTTGGCACGCAATACCGCGAGCTGATGTCGCGGCCCGCGATGGACCGTCTGGTCGAACGGCTCGACACCTGGTTCGCGCGTTACGAGGAGGACGTGCTGCATTTCGGACGCGGGCGTCCGAACGTCGTGCATCTCGGCGACTGGCTCATCAGCCAGTTCCCGATGGTGAAAGCGTTCGATGATCAGCCGCTGCAGATCGGTAACGAAATACTGTTCGAACTTCCGCTCGATCGCGTTATCCAAAAAATCCAGCGTCACAAGAACGTCTATTCGACGCGATTGCACGGATTGCTGTGCGCGCTGACCGCGGCCGAACTCGTCGGCTATGCGGAGCAGCCCGCAGGTGGGCGCGCCCGATATCGTTTCCGGAAAGTTCCGCAGCATGCTGGTCGATGTCTTCGGCCGCACCTTCCCGGAGAAGAAGTTCTTCATCGTCGATCGCGACGCCGTCAAACGCTACAAGTCGCGGGTGCACGGCAACGTCGCGACGGTCGGGCAGCGCATCGAAGCAATCCTGCGCAACGTGGCCGTCGCTGCCGCCTGAAATTGCGCCCTCGTTCCTGATTTTATTTAACCTTCATTAACTTTCCGGATGTCCGGATTTTGTAGCCTCGGCGCTGACGCCGCCGCGGCCTGGAAACGCCGGGCAGGCTCGATTTTCCAATCATAGTTGAGCAATGGCGAAGACGACGTGGTCAACGGCGATTTAAGCGGCCGGGCAAAACCCGCGAAATGGAGAGAAACTCTCGTGGCAGCAGCATGGCCGCGACCGAAGCGCCGATAGGCATAACATAGAACATTAACGTGGATTGCGCGGCAGGACCGGCGCGCAAAACCAGAAACAACGGCCGATTTACGCGTCTTTAAGCCGCATCTGGCAAACCTTCGCCAGCCGATCCTCTCGATCGGACCATGCACGCGCCAGCACGGCACGTGCAAGCCAGTATGGCTTGTAACCAGAAGGGTAAAGCGCTATGTCCGATGTCACGTTAACCGCTGGTATTCGCAACACCTTGTTGGCGTTGCAGAATACCTCCCAGAATCTGACCACCACTCAGTCGCACCTGGCCACCGGCAAGAAAGTCAACACGGCTTTCGACAATCCGAGTTCCTACTTCACCTCGCAGTCCCTTTCGTACCGCGCCAGCGACCTCAGCACCCTGCTCGACCAGATCGGGCAAGGCCAGCAGACGCTCAACGCAGCCAACGACGGCCTCACCTCGTTGAACAGCCTGCTCGAACAGGCCTTGTCGACGGTGCAGCAGGCGCAGCAAGCCGTCGAGCCGACCTCCACCAGCTACGGTGCGGTCAACCTCACCGGCGGCGTTTCGACTGCGGAAACGATCGGTACGACGACCTCGGTGGCCGGCTTCAGCGGGGCCAACGGCACCCTCGGCAGTGCCGGC
Source organism: uncultured Alphaproteobacteria bacterium (assembly GCA_963831165.1). GTDB lineage: Bacteria > Pseudomonadota > Alphaproteobacteria > Rhizobiales > Xanthobacteraceae > BOG-931. The sequence continues at coordinate 927,866 of CAWHPC010000017.1, read as the reverse complement.
AATCTGACGATCAACTCGACCGTGAATGGGACCGCGGCGACGCCTATCGTGGTCTCTCTGGTGTCGACCGACACGGCGGCCACCGCCGCGGCTAAGATCAACGCAGCGACCGGCGGCGGCGTCGACGGCAACGTAACCGCATCCGCCAACAGCGCCGGGCAACTGGTGCTCACCGCCAACGACGCCAACGTCGGCTTCACGGTTCAAGCCAGCGCAATATCCACAGCCGCTGGCCTCACCGCCAACAGCTCCACCAACACTACCGTCACCTCGACGGATCTCTTTACGCTGGCCGGCGCCGCGGCCGGCGCCCTGACCCTTACGGTCAACGGCGGAGCCGCGCAGACGATCACCATCGGCACGGGAGCCGGCGATGTGTCGACCGTGAAGCAGTTGAACGCTGCGCTGCAAAACCTCAACGTCCCCGATCTCACCAGCAGCGTGAACCAAAATGCGATAAACTTCTCAGTCACAGCGTCGTCGACTCCGAACAGTCTGCAGGTCGCGGGTGGAGCGGCGGTCCTCGCCGAACTCGGCCTGACCGCCGCCACGACCCCCGGCAACACCATTCCGGGTACGCCGAACGCGACGCGGACCTCGCTGCAAAGCAACTACAACTCCCTGCTGACGCAGATCGATCAGCTCGCCGGCGACGCTTCCTACAACGGCGTCAACTTGCTGCAGGGCAACAGTCTCAACGTCATCTTCAACGAGACCAACACCGCCTCGCTGAACATCCAGGGCGTGACCTTCAACTCGGCGGGTCTCGGTCTTTCGGCGGTTACCGGCTCAGGGGCCCAAAACGGCTTCCAGTCCGATAACACCCTCACCAGCACGGTCAACTCGATCGATGCCGCGCTGTCGACCGTGCGCGCCCAGACCGAAACGTTCGGCAACAACAACTCGACCATCACCACTCGCCAGACGTTCGAGACCAACCTGATTAATACCCTGCAGACGGGTTCCAGCAACCTGGTGCTGGCGGACAACAACCTGGAAAGCGCCAACCTGCTGACCGAACAAACCCAGCAGCAGTTGGAAATCTCCTCGCTGTCGATCGCCAACCAGACGAACCAATCGGTGCTCAAACTGTTTCCCTGATCCCTTCTGGAACAGGCTTACGGCAAAGGCGGCGGGGCGAAAGCCCCGCCGTTTTCTTTTTAGCGGACCGCACCTATCCGCCGAGCATCATCACCGGGTTTGAGCCACATACTCTGAAACAAGAGGGCGGCCCGACATTGAAAACATGGATAACCAAATCTTAATAACTATGCTCTATAGAGCGTTAACTGTATGAAGCGTCAAAGGAATTGCTCAAGCCGATCGGCTGCGAAAAGGACCTCCTCGACCTTATGCACGACGCCGACAACCTCTCCGTGCCAGCCGCCAGCCAAACGGCAAGCCCGCGTGACCCGGAGGCGACCCCGCCGCTGAAGGCCGCGGCACGGCCGCAACGAGACGCTGCCGTACCGGCGCCGACTGTGGACCGCTCCCATCGACGCGGTGGAGAGCGGCGGCGACAGGCAGCCGGTCCGGTCCCCCGCAACGTCGCGAACCTCGCGCGGCAACGCAAAATAAGCTCGCAGCACGGCCGGCAATCGGAAGGGCACGACCATGTCTGACGTCACCTTAACCGCGGGCATTCGCGACACCTTGCTGGCGTTGCAGAATACGTCCACCGACCTGACCACCACCCAGGAAGATCTGGCGACCGGCAAGAAAGTCAACACGGCTTTCGATAATCCGAGTTCCTACTTCACCGCACAGACTCTTACCTATCGCGCCAACGACCTCAGCGCCCTGCTCGACCAGATCGGACAGGGCCAGCAGACGCTCACCGCGGCCAGCAACGGCCTCACCGGGCTGAATAACCTGCTCGAACAGGCCTTGTCGTTGGCGCAGCAGGCACAGCAGGCTCCCGAGCCCACCGCCACTACCTTCGGCGCAGTCAACATCACCGGCGGGCTCCCGACTTCGGAAACGATCGGTTCGACGACCGGATCGGGCGGCTTCGCCGGCGGCACGCTCGGCACGAACGGCGTTCTGACGATCGACGTGAACGTGAATGGGGCCGCCGTGACGCCGATCACGGTCGCGCTGGTGCCGACCGATACGGCGACCACTGTCGCGGCTAAAATCAACCAAGCGTCCAGCGGCGGCACCAACGGCAACGTGACCGCATCCGTCAGCGCCACGGGACAATTGGTGCTCACCGCCAACGACGCCAACGTCGGCTTCACCGTTCTCGACGGCGGAGCCGGCTCGGCATCCCGAGCGGCCGGCCTCACCAGCGGCGCCAACACCGTCGTCGCTTCGAACGATCTCTTTCAGATCAGCGGCGGCGGCACCCTGGTCCTCGGGGCCGATGGCGGAGCGACGCAGACGATCACGATTGGCACCGCAGCCGGCGATGTATCGACCGTGAAGCAGTTGAACGCCGCCCTGCAAAATCTCAACGTCCCAAATCTCACCGCCAGCTTGAGCGAAAATACGGCAAGCTTCTCGGTCGCGGCGGCGGCAACTCAGAACAATCTGACCATCAACGGCACCGGGGGGGTCCCCGCCGCGCTCGGCCTGATCGCCAGTGCGACCCCAATCCTGGGAGCCACGATTCCAGGTACGCCAAACGCGTCACGGACGACGCTGCAAAGCGACTATAACGCCCTGCTGACGCAGATGGATCAGCTCGCGGGAGACTCTTCCTACAACGGCATCAACTTGCTCAACGGCTCTAATCTGACAATCCTCTTCAATGAGCTTGGGACCAGCTCACTGAACATTCAGGGTGTGACCTTCAACTCGGCGGGCCTCGGCCTTACGTCGGTCACCAGCGTCGGGGCCACGACCGGGTTCCAGTCCGACGCCACCATCTCCAGTACAATCTCGGCAGTCAATGCCGCGCTCTCGACCGTGCGTGCCCAGACCGAGACGTTCGGCAACAATGCCTCGACCATCCAGGTCCGCCAATCGTTCGAGCAGGCCATGATCAATACGCTGCAAACGGGCTCCAGCAACTTGGTGCTGGCGGACAACAACCAGGAAAGCGCCAACCTGCTGACCGAGCAAACCCAGCAGCAGCTGGAAATCTCGTCGCTGTCGATCGCCAATCAGGCGAACCAATCGGTGCTCAAGCTGTTCCCCTGATCGGTTCCGGAACAGGCTTACGGCCAGGGCGGCGGGGCAAACACCCCGCCGTTTTCCTTTGACGACTGGTCAAGTACTCTCGCTATTCGCCAGCTTAGCGTATTGTTAACCAACATTTTCAACGATGGATTGGCTAGCGAGGATTCGAACGTGGCCCTCAAGATCGAGCTCAAGCCCAACGAGCGCGTCATCCTCGGCGAATGCGTCGTCACCAACCACGGCCAGCGCACGCGCCTGCTGATCGAAGGAGAGGTTCCGATCCTGCGCGAAAAAGACATCATCACGCAGAGCGGCGCGAACAGCCCGGCCAAACGCATCTACTTCGCCGTGCAGCTGATGTACACATCGAAGCGCCCGCAGGACCACCATCAGTTTTATCTTGGGCTGGTGCGCCGGATCCTGAAAGCCGCGCCCAGTACGCGTCCCTATATTGAGCGCATCAACAATCAAATTTTAACAAGTGAATTCTATAAAGCGTTAAAAGAAGCGCGGAAATTGATTGCCTACGAAAAGGAATTGCTCGACCATGCATTACGCGAGCAAGGCTTACGCGACAATCGCCAAAGAAACGGCGAGCCCGCGTGAACTGGAAGCGAGCCTGCTCTTGAAGGCCGCGGCAAAATTGCAGACGGTTCACGACTCCTGGCGCGACAAGCCACACGGCCTGCATGACGCGCTCATGTACAATCGCCGGCTGTGGATCGTGTTCATCGACGCGGTGACAAGCGACGACAACAAGCTGCCGGTCCCGGTCCGCCAGAACATCGCCAATCTCGGCGTGTTCGTCATGGGCGAGATATTTTCCCTGATGACCAATCCAAAGCCGGCCCATATGCTATCGATCATCAGAATCAATCGCCGAATTGCTGCTGGTCTGCGCAGCAAGGCTTAATTCCGTACGGCAAGACGAGAAGGAAGCCGGAATGACCGGCGAAGCTTCTTTGTTGATCTCGGGGGATGCCTTGAAGGCATCCGCGCTCAAATTCATAAACCAGCGGCGGACTAGGGTTGAGCGGGAGCAACGCGGCCTGCTCAGCATTTTCGACAAATGGTTCACGCGTGTCTTTGCCCATTTGATGCGATTCGATCCGGCCCGCTCCTGGGAGGAAAGCGTGCGCCAAGAGGCTTTGCGCTCTCCCGCGCAGGGCCAGTCGCTGCAATGGGACCTCATGCGGCTCCGCCTTTTCCTCGACCGCTGGGAGCAAGGACGCTTCGTGGAATACTCCCGGCGCGAGCGGTCCGGGATCCATTATCTTCCGCGGTTCGGCACCGAATTCGGCGTCGATGTGCTCTTGACCTGCCAGGGCGCGCCCTCGCTCATGCGTTGGCGCGGCATCCCGTTGATGAAGAACGTCTTCGACTTTGCCATGTACCCCATGCTGCTCGCAGAGCTCAAACCTCGTTCCATATTCGAAGTCGGCTCGGGCTTGGGCGCCAGCGCTATCTGGTTCGCCGATAGTCTGACAGCCCTCGGCATACCCGGCCTTGTCCATTCGGTCGACTTAGCCAAGGTCAAAATCGAGCATCCGTGCGCCACTTTCCATCAGGGCGATTGCTCGGAACCGGAGCGACTGTTCGACCCGGAGCTTTTGCGCTCCGCTCCGCACCCGTGGCTCGTCATCGAAGACGCGCATCACAATGTCGAAGCGGTTCTGGAACAGTTTCACAAATCTCTTGCGCCTGGAGACTATCTCGTGGTCGAAGACAGCGATGTGAAGCGGGAAGCCATCCGAAAGTTTCTCGGTGTGCATCCCGGCAATTATCTGGTGGATACGCAATTCACCGACAACTTTGGGCGGAACGCAACCTGCGCGGCCGATTCGATCTTCGTTCGGGTGAATGCCGATAAGGCCAAGCTTCCGATGGCTCCGCCCGAGAACGGAGATCTGTAATCTCCTGCAACAAGCCCCAAGTAAAAAGCGAGCTAAAAAATATCAAAGTGTATCTCAGAGACTGGCGCGACGTTCCAAGGTGCGCTCGTCTTCCGGGTACAAATGATCGGAAATCCCGCTGTATCGCGATTTGTTTTGATGCAGCTTTGCATTGTTGGCCTCGCGCAGTGCCGCATCGGCTTCGCCATAGAGAAAGGCAAGGAACGCATAGCGCCGCCCTCTCGTAATCGGCGTGACCTGGTGTAACGCGCCGCATGAAAACACAATGGCGCCGCCGACTGGCGCACGATAGTTACGGCTGCCGAACTCCGGAAGGTTGAGGTCGCAGCCGTCGTAATCCTTATTGAGGTTGATCGTGACGGCGAAGCGCCGATGTTGTGCGCCAGCATTGACGTTGTCACGGTGCCGATAGAAATACCCGCCGACCGCGCTGTCGTAACAGGCGACGAGATAACGGTCCATGCGCGTGGCCGAGAACTGGAAAAATTGTCCGATGGCCGGCAGCAGCCGACGAACGATCTGGTTGCGTATCATGTCGCGCACTTCCGGCGCCACGATGCCGAGGTCGCTACGGCGCTTGAACCGGGAGTCGACGACGGTCGCCGTCTTGCCCTCGCTGTCGAGGAGAAAGCCGGATTCCTTGCCGCCGAGTTTTTCATGAAGCCGGATGAGGAAGTCGCAAAACGGGAAATCGAAGACGCGCGGCACGATGAGCGCAGGCGCCGTCAGCGGCACGCCGGCGGAATTGTCGACCGCCGGCAAGCCGCGCAACACCTCGCACACCGATCGGGCGTGTCCCGCTGCGTAATCCCAAGGAATATCGGCGATCGCGCGCAACATGGGATCGAGCACGATCGTGCGCGGCATCGCGTCGGCGCCGTAAGCGCGGCTGATCGCGCCGTCATAGTCGGCGATGAACGACACCGCCGAACTACTGAGCCTGATGTAGTACGCCGGATCGCTCGGGGGCGCCGTGAGCACGCCGTAGAAGACCAGCCGGCCCTCATCGAATAGCTGCGCGTCGCGCAGCAACTCGGCTAATTCCTCTTCGACCTTTGGATTTGCCGGCGAACCCAGAAAGCTGAGAACGATCCAACGCCCGGCTGCGACTTGGAGATTGAAGGAACCGTCCTTAACGAGCGGCGCGCCAAACCAGGGCACCGGATCGCCCAATGCGATGCCGTTGGTGCCGACTTCGATTTTCCCCATGATCGCGCCGTCGGTTGTATTTCCGCCGGCAGAACCATCCCATCTTCGCGGTAAATTTTATTTTGTTGTGTCCTGCACCACCCCGGTTATCTCATTTTCATCGTAAATTTCAGGCTAATCAAAAAGGCAGCCTGAGCCGCGGGCCTGGCAAAATAGCTGGTAGCGAGCGGAGTAATCCTTTTTTGTCCCTATTCGCTATTTCTTATTCGCCTATCCGCTCACCGGCGCGAGAAAATTAACCAGGCTCATCTGCGCCAGCCGCGCCGTGACCGACATCGACGCCGATAAGCTGTTTTGCAGCGTCATGATCTGCTCGCCGATCTGGTTCTGATTGACGCCATCGATCCCCTGCAACATGTTCTGCAACGTGGTCTGTGTTTGCGTATTAACGGCGGTGGCGTTGGTTAACGTCTTTTGCGCGTTGGCGATGTCGGCCTCGATGTTGCTGATCGATTGCGTGCCCGACTGGGTAGCATCCAGGTTCGCAGTGACCTTCTGGCTGAGCGCCTGGTAACTTGCCTGCGCATTCGGATCGGCCGCCGAATAGGTGGTAGCGGCGAGCGCGGCGACATTGGCGACAATATTGCTGATGGCCGGCTCGTTAGCGCGCATGCCGTAAGCGACGGTCAAGGAGGGGCCGACTTGCGCGGTTGCGGTCTGGCGTGCCGGCGTGGTGCCGTTTTCGCCCGTGTACCAGAACACCGTATTGGCGGCGGTACCGGCCACCAGCGAGGTCGCGGCGTCGAGCGGCGGCGGGCCGGCGACCCGCAGCGGCGGGTTCACGTTGTTATCGACAGTTCCGGGCGAGAAGCCCAGCGCGCTGCCGATAGTTCCGCCGACCGTGATCGAACCGTCGGTATTGGTAAGCTCGAGCGCGCCGCCATTATTAGAAGGGGCGATCGTGGCGCTGACGCTGGACGCTGGGTTGGCGATGGCGGCAAGGAGCGAGGAGCCCGGGGTGTCGAGGGTGCTGAAGGTGCCGTTGGCGGCGCTGGCATTGCTGGCAACGTAGTAGAGGGTCGTCGTATTGTTGGTGTCGCTAATCGTCAGTTCACTGCTGGGGACTATGTTCGCATTTGTGGCTGCGAAATCCGTGGCGGGAACCGCGATGTGATTGACGCCGCCGGTGGTGAAGTTTTGCGTGAGGTTGTCGCTGGTCAAAACGAGGCCGCCTGCGTCTGGTCCGGCGCCGGGTAGAGTTGCGACCGCTTGCCCGTTGAAGGCCGTGTTCAGAAGAGTTTGCAGTTGAGCGAGCGACGTGAACTGATTGCCGACAGGAGCGGCGGTGACGTACGTGGCCGTGAAGGACGTCCCGCCGAGCGTGAAACTCAGCGTGTCGCCGTTTTGCAGTTCGCCGAACCCGGTGGACGTGAGGGCGGCCGTCGATTGCGTCGAAGGCGTTGCGCCTGCGAGTGTAGCATCGGCGGCATTATTCGCGCCGGTGACCTGGGTCTCGCCGTTGAAGAAATCATTGGCGGCGGCGATGGCGGAAGCGGCCGGCAGCGCAGTTTGCGCGAGGTTCTGGACGGCTGTCGTCAGCGCGGCCTGAAGATTGGCGGCGGTGGCCGCGGGCGTTAAGCCGATGGTGAACTGGTTTGGGCCCGGCGTCGCCGCCGCGGTCGCTTGCAGCGTGATGGTTTGGCTGGTGCCATCGGGCAAATTCAGGCTGAACGCGATCGAATCGCCGGGATTTGGATTGGATGCGGCGAGATTGACCGAGTAAGACGTCGGCGGGCCCGAGGGAGTGACCACCGCTCCGGTCAAGCTAGAGTTCACGGCGGCGAGCTTGAAGCCGAACGGCGAGCCCGCGACATCCTCGCTGATCGAGACGGTGGAACCCGCCGCCGGCGGAATGACCAGACGGCCGAGTGGGGGAACGTTGGCGCCTTGATCGGCTTGCAGACGCTCAGCGATCACCTGCGTAAGGCCGGCCTGCGCGCCGTTGCCGTTGAGAATCTCGTCGGTGCTCGCGACCGCGGGCTGGTTCACCGCGCTGCCGGAGAAGATGTAATTGTTGCCGGCCTGGGTATTGAGGGCTGCAAGAATTTGATCGAGTTGAAGTCTTGGCGAATTCCTGCGTTATCGTCTGCCCGGTATTGTCGACGGAGAATGTGCCTTGCTCGTTCAGCGCTTGCTGGACCCCGGTGCCGGTATTGCCGATTTGGGTCAGCGTCGACTCGGCGATGTTCAGCGTGGTTCCGAGGGTGCTGGCGGTGCTGCTGTAGCCGTTGATGGCCGCAAGCTGCGCATTCAGTTGCAACGCAAGGCCGGCCTGCGATGCGAGGCCTGAATAGGTCTGCGCCGCCTGTCCGCTGCTCAGCTCCGTACTGAGAGTATTGAGCTGATTGAACATATTCGTCTGCGCCAGCAAGTTGGCCGCAGTAATCGATCCGGGTCCGGTAATGCTCATTATTGCACCGTCTGTAGCAACGTCGCCATCATCTGTTGGACCGTCGACATCACCCGTGCATTGGCGCCATAGGCGTTTTGCAGCACGATGAGGTGCGACATTTCGGTATCGATGTTGACACCGGACTGGTCGTTGAAGCGCTGTTGCAGCGCGTTCACGACCGTGTCTTGTCCCTGCTGCAGATTTGTCGACGCGTTCGCCGCCAGGCTTTGCTGGCTCGCGACTTGGCTCATGTAATCCGCGAGCGTGGCGCTATACGGCGCCTGCGGGCTGCCAATGCCGGTCGTCGGCGAATAGGTCAGCACTGCGTCGGTCATCTGGTTGAGAATGAAATTCGGCCGCGTCGAATTGCCGGCAGTGGTGTTTGCCGCGTAGGCGACCAAGCTCGATGGCGCGGCCGCGAGTGCGGGATTGACGACAATGCGTCCGGCAAGTCCCGTGGTTTGCGAGCCGGTCCCAGTGATCGCGCCGGTAATCGGTTGGTTGCCGTCGAGAAACAGCGGCAGCTGCGCACTGCCGCTGGTGAGCGACGTCATGGTCGCGGTCGCCGACAGCGAATTGACGACGTTGGGGCTGGCGATGTTGTTGAGGACCTGTAATACGCCCGGTCCTGTAGTCGAGAATTGCAGGTTCGCCCCCAACGCGGTGTTGAGCTGAGCGACCGCCGGGCCTATTCCGCCGGAAAAGTCGATGCCGATCTCTTGATTGTTGGGATTGGACGGCGAATTTTGCAGAGGAAGCGTGCCGCCCTGACCGAGCGACACGATCGTGATCGTGTGCTGGGTATTGGCCGCATCGGTATAGGTGACCTGAATCGAGTTGCCCGGTAACACATTCCCGACATTCACGCTGAAACCGTTCTGCGCACCGGAGCTTACAGCCGCCCCGCTGGTCGTCTGGTTCGACAGCGCCTGCGACATCTGGTTCGCCATCTCGTCAAGCTGGTTCTGGGCCTGCGGCAGGATACTGTCGCGCATCTGCAGGTAGGCGCCGATCTCGCCCGACTGGAAGGCGCTGTCGGCGACCAAATCGGTGGTGGCGCCTCCCGGCGACACCAGCGTAATCGTCCCGACGCCATCCTGGCTCGGGTTTGAGCTATATTGCGTGGTCGCCGACAAGGTTCCCGCGTTGTCGAAGTTGAGCTGCGACGCGAGCGGTCCGGAGACGAGTTGCAGGCCCGTGCCCGTGAACACCGAAATCTGGTTGTTCGGATTCTGCACCACGCGGACGTTCATCATCTGGGAGAGCTGGGTAATATCCTGACCGCGCTGGTCCTCGAGCGTCGCCGTGGAGGAGTCCGCTGCAGCCGCTCCTTGAAGCTGACTGTTGATTTGGGCGATCTGCTGCAACATGTTGTTGGCGGTTTGAACGTCGTTGGCGATCCCCTGCTCGGACTGCGAGCGCAACTGCTGGATGGTCGTGGTCATCGAACTGAGATTTTGCGTCAGGGCTTGGGCGGCGCCGACCACACCGGTTTGCTCGGAATACGAAGCCGGATTTGACGACAGCCCTTGCAGCGCGGTGGTGAAATTGTTGTAGAGCGCGTCGAACGAGGTCGACGATCCCGGCGTGCCATAGATTTGCTGGAGCTGCTGGTAGAGCTGCGCGGTGGTGTCCGCATAGGACCCGCCGGAGGTTTCCGTCCACAGCTGGCCCTGAAGCAGGCTGTTGAGATTGCGATTGATGCCGGTCGTGTCGACGCTGGCCCCGGTATTGCCGCCGGTTGCGATCTCGACCGGATTGATACTCTCCTCGATGTAGCCGGGCGTGTTGGCGTTCGCCACGTTCCCGGCAATGACCGAGAGGCCCTGCTGGGTCACATTGACGCCCGCCAACGCGGAGGACAAAGCCTGGGAGAGGCCCATGGCGCTCTAGCTGCCCGCCCAGCCTATGGTTTGCGAGTGCGGAAGCGCAGTCATCACTGGATGACTTGCAGCAAGCTTTGGATCATCTGGTCGGCGGTCGACATGACCTTGGCATTGGCGCCATAGGCTTGCTGCGCCACGATCAACTGGCTGAACTGGGTGGCGATGTCGACGTTCGAAGCTTCGAGCGAGCTGCCGACGATGCTGCCGGTCGCCGAGTAGTTCGCCGGACCCGATTCCGCCGTGGCCGCGTAGGCTTCGCCGTTGAGCGGCTGCAAGGCGTCCTGGCCGGCGAACGTCGCAAGGGTAATTTCAGCCAATGGAATGGTCTGACCGTTCGAGAACGCACCGACCACGCGATTTTGGGTGTCGACCGAGATCGATTGCAGCTGACCGGCGGCGAAGCCGTTCTGCTGCACAGAGTTTACCTGGGCGTTGCCGTTCGAAGACGCGTACTGCGTGAGGCCGCTGGTACCGAGATTGACCTGGACATTGCCGAGAGAGTCGCCGTTCACGGTGAGATTTTGGATCGGTACAGTGGTCAAATTCGTCGTGCTGCCGTTTATCGAACTCAATTGGCCGCTCGCATTGAACATGAACGTCGAGCCGACGTTCTGCCAGGCGGCTTGCGAGCCTGTTGCGTTCGCATTGGTCTGGTAGAACATCTGCCACAAGTTGCCAGTGGGAGAGGTACTCACTTGGGCCCAACGGAAGTCCACATTCACCGGGTTGCCCTGGGCATCGTAGCAAGTGATCGAACCGCCATCGACCGATTCGGCATCGAAGGTGGGCACGTCGGTGCCGATCACCGTTCCATTGCCCGGGTTGGCGGTCAGATTCTGGATGCCGAATAGCGCCGGCACCCCGGCAGTGCCGCTGATCACAATTGTTGCGGCCGGGTTGGTCCCCGTCAGGGTAATGTCGCCGTTGGCGGTGTTCACATTCCCGCTCACTCCGGTCAGAGTTCTGAATTTTAGTCTGCAATTGCGCCATTGTGGCCACGTCACCGGCCGCGAGACCGAAAGTGATGGTTTGGGGGGCGCCGCCGCTGACCGTAACGGTTAGGGTATTCCCCGCGCTAATGCCTTGCGTCAGCAGATTGGTCGGTTGGAATGTATTGTTCGCAACTCCGAAGCCGACGGCGGCCGCAGCGGTGGCTGTGCCGCCCACCGTGATCGTTTCGGTGTCGGGGCTCAGGCTGGCGCTAGAGGGCGTGAGAACGAGATTGCCGCTGCTGCTGAGCGAAGCGGAGACGTCCGCGTTGCCCGGAGCGCCTGAGTTGATGGCGGTGATCAGATTGCCGATCGTGTCAGCCCCGTTCGACGTGTACGTCGTCGTGTTGACGCCGTCACTCACCGTTATCGTGTTACCTAAGGCGATTGGCGGCGTTAGCGAAGACAGCAAGGTGGCGTTCGTGAGCCCGCCCACGGTGCCCGTTCCGAGCGCCGGGGCGTCGGGCTTTAGAGTTGCGCCGGTGCCGATGATTTGCGCGCCAGCGACCGGATCTGACGTGAACGCGCCTCCATTCAGCGACCCCACCGACGGCGTGCTCGGCAGGTTCGCCTGATACTGGATTGCCGTCGTTTCCTGAGCCGGCACGAAGTTGTTGTTGAACTGCAGAACCTGGGCAGAGCTGCCGAGAGGATTGCCGGTGGCTGCGTCGACCGGAATGCCCATGAGGTAATAGCCGGCGCCGTTGACCAGATTGCCGCTCTGGTTTAGCTGGAAATCGCCGCGCCGCGTATAATCGTTGTTGCTGCTGAATACCGGCTGGTTGTCGACAAACCCCGTCGGCTGCGCCACCACGAACCAGCCATCGCCGTTGATTGCCATGTCGGTCGGCACGGTTTCGCTTTGGATCGTGCCTTGCACCGTGTTGGTGGCCGACGAACTGGCCAAAACCCCATTCGCCGTCTGCTGTCCGAGCGTGGCTTGGGAAACGAGGTCCTGGAACGACGTGTTCGTCTCTTTGTAACCGACGGTCTGCGAGTTAGCGATGTTGCCGGAAATGTTTTGCAGCGCGAACGACTGTGCCTGCAGACCTGCCACTGCGGTGGTCAATGCATCGAAGATACCCATGACTTCGTCTCCAACTCGATCCTCAACTAGACCAGCGGCGGGACACGAATGGCCCTCCACCGCACACGCGTGCCTCGCAGCAAGCCCCATGCCATGAAGTTAATCTAAATATTTCAATGGTTTACGGCTAAGACGGAATTTTTCCTGGTACGGATATGCCGGGACGGCCGGCAGAAATTGCCGCGTAGCCGATCCGCTTGCGTCGTTTTCAGGGCGACCGGTCCGCAGTGTTGCGGCGTCTTGTGAGCGGCAAGTTCGCCGTGCTTAATGCTCAGTGTGACATCGAGTATGAGCGTATTGCTCAACGAAAATTCTAGCGGGATACGCATGCGTTTCGACGGCACTAATGCCTATGTCGCCACCGACGATCTCAAAGTCGCGGTCAACGCCGCGATCGCCTTGGAGCGGCCGCTGCTGGTGAAAGGCGAGCCGGGCACCGGCAAGACCGTACTGGCGATCGAGATCGCCAAGGCGCTCGGAGCACCGCTCATCGAGTGGCACATCAAGTCGACCACCAAGGCGCAGCAGGGACTATACGAATATGATGCGGTGACGCGGCTGCGCGACAGCCAGCTGGGCGACGCCCGTGTCAAAGACATCCGCAATTACATCAAACGCGGCAAGCTATGGGACGCGTTTGTCGCCGACGAGCGCCCGGTACTGCTTATCGACGAGATTGACAAGGCCGACATCGAGTTCCCGAACGACCTCCTGCAGGAACTCGATCGCATGGAGTTCTTCGTCTACGAGACCGGAGAAACTATCCATGCCCGGCGGCGACCGATTGTCGTCATCACCTCAAACAACGAGAAGGAATTGCCTGACGCGTTTCTGCGCCGCTGTTTCTTTCACTACATCCGTTTCCCGGATGCCGACACGATGCGCGCAATCATCGAAGTGCACTTTCCCGGCATCAAGCATCGGCTGGTGGCTGAAGCGCTGCGGCTGTTTTACGAGATCCGCGACGTGCCTGGCATGAAAAAGAAGCCTTCGACTTCCGAATTGCTTGACTGGCTCAAGCTGCTGATGGTCGAGGATATCTCAGTTGAGACATTGCGCGAGCGCGATCCGAAGAAGCTGATCCCGCCGCTGCACGGCGCGCTGCTCAAAAACGAGCAGGACGTGCACCTGTTCGAGCGGCTGGCGTTTATGGCGAGACGTGAGACCCGTTGAACCGCGAAACCCGCTCACCACGGCGAGTGCAGGTTGAACAGCGGGTGCATGGCGAACGTATAGGTCACGCCAACCCCAACGGTGAACTGGTTCGGCGAGCCTCGCATGGTCACGAGCGGAGAATCGGCGGCGGAGCCGGTGATCCGTTCATATTCCACGAGCGCGTGGGTCGACCATTGCGGGTTCCAGAAATATTCTATCTGTCCGCCGGCACCGTAGGAGTAGAAGCCGCCGGATACATTGTAGACCGGCAATGCTGGGAGACCCGAAACGGTGGAGTTCGCCGACTGAGTTGGCGTGATGCTGAAATAAGGTGATAACGCAGCACTGGTTTGCGCCGTCATGCGCGGTCCGGCCGAAAGGCGGAATTGTCCGACCGGGACCACCACGTCGGCAAACAGGTCGCCGATGACGCCGGTTTCGGCGCCGATTCCCTGGCGAACTTCGCCGCGCAAGCGCAGCCACGGCACTGGCCAGTATTGAGCAAAGCCGCCGATCTGAACCGCCCAACCGACATCGCCCAGACCGTTGAGCTGGGCGTAGGATGAGGAATAACGCGGCCAATCCAATTTGCCGACAGGGCCGATCTGCAACGTGCCAAGAGTGAAAATCGGCACACCGAAACCGTCGCGTGCTCCAAAGAAGAAAGGCGGATCGCCAGGCTTTTGCAGGGCGAAAAGCGGAACGCCGATAAATTGAAACTTGTTCGTCGGAGCGCCAGGCCAAGCCGGAATGGCCCGGCCTTCACCGCCTATGGTGATCAGCCAATCGGGTACCGGCGTCACATATGCTGAGGGAGCCACTGGAGGCGAAGCCGGCGGCGGCAGCGGCATATCAGCTGCGGCTGCCGCCCCGGGAATCGACAGAAGCACCGCAAAGGCAAAACGCCAGCCGCTGAACGCCATTTCCCCTGTGCCCCCCGCTCCGCCCGCGCGCTACGAAGCCGATGACTCAGTGTAGAGCAAATTCAATCTACGTGCGACTAAGGCAAAGGGTTTCCAAAGAATAAATGGGCCAAGTGTGGCTTTCTTGTTCACCCGTTGGCTCCCAGGCGGCGCTTGCGGCGGCGCGGGCGGCTCGCGGAGACAGCCGGCCCTGTCAAATCCGCATCAGTGCGTCTCTGGATATCGGGCGATGTCGGCACAATGGACGCAGAGTCTGCCGCGGATCGCTGACGGGCAGCGGCCATTTCGACGTCGCGCGCACGACGGCGCGCCAGTTCGGCAGCGCGGCTTCGGCGCTCGGCCATGGCATCGCGTGCCCACCTCATCCAGTAGTAAATTTGCGCGGTGGCGCGGCCCAAAATCCCGCCCGCCCAAACCAGTTCAAATGGCGTGAATTGCCGCCAGGTTTGATCGCCATCGGCGATGGCGCGGGCGATGAGCGTCCCGGCCATCGCCGTGGTATTAAGGCCGTGACCGCCAAAGCCGCTTGCCAGCCACATTCCGGGCGCCAGCTCTCCAATCTGCGGCATGCGATGGATTGAGTTACCCAGTGTGCCGGACCACGCGTAGTCGACAGCGATCTCGCCGAGCTGAGGGTAGGTTTTCTTGATGTCGGCGCTCAGCGCGCGGCGGTAGCGGTTCGGATCGCGCGGCCGCATTGTAACGCGGCCCGACCACATCAGCCGGTCGCCGTCGACCACGCGGTAATGATTGTCTGCAAGTTCGCTATCGCTGACGGCGCCATGATAGCTGATTGCTTCCGCAAGGCCGGGCCCGAGCGGAGCGGTGGTAATGACGTAAGTCGTGATGGGAACGAGCGCGGATGCGATCTTTGGCAGCAATGTCGCGACCTGCACATTGCCGCACAGCACCACATGATGCGCGCGCAATCGCGCGGCCGGGGTTACGATACGCTTACGTACGCCCGCAGGATCAATGGACAGCGCCGGAGTTTGTTCAAAGATGCGGGCGCCGGCACGTTCGGCGGCAGCGGCCAAACCTAATGCATAATTCAGCGGATGGATATGGAATGCCTGCGGAAAGTGGAGGGCATGAAAGTAACGCTCGCTGTGCAGTACCGTGCGCACGCGTTCGGTCGGCCAGCCCTCGACCTCGCCGCCAAACTCGCCGATCAGACCGACAAGGCGCGTAGACGCGTCGCCGTTGTCGGTCTTGGAGACGTGCAGCCAGCCATCCTGAACAGCGACCCCCGGCATTGCCTCATCGCGGATCGCGTTACGAACGTATTCGAGCCCGCTCTGCGAAAGACTCCACAGATCCTTGGCCCGCTCAAAACCGACGCGGCTGACGATGCTCTCGGGTGCCGCGGCGAAGCCCGGAAGCACGAAGCCGGTGCTGCGTCCCGACGCAGCGGCTGCAATGCGGCCGGCCTCAATGAGCACGACGGAGCGCCCATCTCGTGCAAGCTCGCGCGCAGTCGTTAAGCCCGCAAGGCCGCCGCCGATCACGCAGATATCGACATCGAGGTCGAGATGAAGCGGCGGGCGCAGCGGCGCGTCCACTTTTGTCGTGGCGTACCAGGTTCCGCCATAGGCAGCGGTGGTTTCGGCTTCGTCCATCACTGCATTTTGCGCGCCGCAACGATACGGCGATGCAACCTGTTCACATCCTGTGGGATTCAATATTCCTGTGCGTCGGCGACGACACTATAGGAACTTCATATTCATCGCACTAGCCTGTGGCATTTGAAGTTCCTGTAAAATCGTGCAGGAAGTTCGAATCGTACCAAACTTGCCGGGCTTTCGATTGGCATGCCGCCGCTGCTACAGAGCTACTGACATGCGTCGTTTGCTACTGCTACGTCATGCCAAGACCGAACGCGCCGCTGCGGGCGAGGGCGACCACGATCGTAAGCTTACGGCGCGCGGCCGCGCCGACGCGCCAATTATCGGCGCTTACCTGGTTCGCCATCACTTTGTTCCCGACCTCGCCCTCGTCTCGCCGGCAACGCGGGCAACGGAAACGTGGGCGCTGGTCGCCGCTTCCTTCCCCCAGACGTCACCCCGCGTTGTCAACGATGAACGCATCTACAACGCCGTTCCAGAGACTCTGATTGATCTGATCCGCGAGACCACCAAAGCGCAGTCCGTCATCGTCGTCGGTCATAATCCCGGCTTGCACGATCTTGCGGTGCGATTGATCGCCTCGGGCGAGGTCGAAGCGCGCGAGCGCATCAACGAGAAGCTGCCGACATGCGGCCTCGTCATCATTGATTTTCCGTTCAATGACTGGTCGCGGCTGCACGTCAATTCCGGTCGGCTTGAGCGCTTTGTCAGTCCCCGCACGATCGCCGAGGCGACAGACTGAATACCAATCGGGGATTTTGATCAAAACCGCGGCCGGCATGAAAAGCAAAGGGATAAACGCCTACTCGTAGAATTCCGGCGATTTCCTTTGCGCGTCGCTTTGCGGCTTATCGTGATTGATCCAAAGTTGCGCGTGTTCCTTCGCCAGGATATCGGCGATGCGCTGCATCGAAGCGAGCGTCTCTTCCTTGCTGGTGTTCATCGACGGCACGCGGCGATTGTCCAAATTGTCCTTGAAGTGGACGGCATCACCCGACAGCAAAACGGCACCGGTTTTCGGCAGCCGTACGAGCAAAGATTGATGACCGGGCGTGTGCCCCGGGGTCGCAATGATCACGATGGAGCCGTCGCCGAACACGTCGTGATCGCCTTCGAGCTTGGTCGCCGGATGATTAGGATTGAAGCGCGGTGCACCGTTGGCGCCCGGCCAATCATATTCGGCCTTCTGTACGTAGAGCATGGTCTGCGGAAATTCTTCGACGTTGCCGATGTGATCGGGATGCGTGTGCGAGATCGCCATGGCCTTGACGTCGGCGGGCTTCACGCCGAGTTCTTGGAGCTGCGCGGCAAGTGTTTTGGTCCGTTTCACGTCCGGTCCGCCGTTGGTACCTTTGATGCCTCCCGGAGTCGCGGCGAGCGCGTCGGGAAGACCGGTGTCCCAAAGGAACCAGCCCTGCGCGTGGTGGATGAGATAACAGTTGTCGGAGACAGCGAGCGGTACGCCGACGTTGACGCCCGGCGACCAGCGCGACTGATCGGGACCGACGGCTTCCCCGCAGTAAAGGATGTAGAGCCGATCGACGCCTGCGGCCGCCACCGGCAGCGAGCCGAGCGTCACCGTACATGCTGCGATCGCAAGAACTGCGAGCCTCATAAGCTCCTCCCTCAACTCGCCAGCGCCGCCAAAATGCGCGCCCAGCTACGAATGCCCTTGTGGAAGCACCGCAAGTCGAACTTCTCGTTCGGCGAATGCACGCGATCATCGTCGAGCGCGAAGCCTACCATCAATGTGTCCATGCCGAGCACAGTCTTGAAGTCGCCGACGATGGGGATCGATCCGCCGGCGCCGACCGTCACTGCCTTTTTGCCCCACTCCTCCGCCAGTGCCGTGCGCGCCTTGGCGAGCGCCGGATTGTCAAACGCCACGTCGAAGGCGGGCGCGCTGCTGAAATTGCCGAATTCGACCGAGCAGTCGGACGGAACGCGGGCGCGAACGAATTCGCGAAAGGCGGCGCGGATCTTCTCCGGGTCCTGCGCGCCGACCAGCCGGAACGAGACTTTGGCCATCGCCTTGCCCGGAATAACGGTCTTCGCGCCCTCGCCGGTGTAACCGCCAAGGATACCGTTGACCTCAGCCGTTGGCCGCGTCGAGACCTGCTCGATCAGCATGCGGTCTTTCTCGCCGGCGGGGATCTTCAATCCAATCGGTCCGAGAAACTTTTCCGCTGTCAGGCCAAGGCCTTTCAGGTCGGCTTTAATGTCGGGCGGCAAATCGTGCACGCCGTCATAGAACCCGGGAATGGCAACCGAGCCGTCCGGCTTGTGCATTGCCGACAGGATATCGGCCAGCACATGGATCGGATTGCGTGCGGCGCCGCCGAAAAGACCCGAATGCAGATCGCGGTCGGCGCAAGTAAGCCTGACCTCTTCGTACACCAGACCACGCAGCGACGTCGTGATCGATGGGGTCTGCGCGTCCCACATGCCGGTGTCGCACACCAGCGCAAGATCGCGTTTGAACTCCGCGGCATTGTCACGCACGAAGCCGAACAGGTGTTTTGAGCCGCACTCCTCTTCGCCTTCGATCATCATAGTAATATCGAGCGGAAGCTTGCCGGTAACCTCCTTGAAAGCGCGGCAAGCCTCGACAAAGGTCATGGCCTGGCCCTTGTCGTCGCAGGCGCCGCGGGCGACGATGATCTTCCGCCCGCCGTCGAGTGTTTCAATGCGAGGCTCAAACGGCGGCGTCTGCCACAGATCGAGCGGATCGACTGGCTGGACATCATAATGGCCGTAGAACAGGACGCGCGGCGCCTTCCCGTTGGCTTGGCCGTTGCCCGTCTTGTCGGCAGGACACTTGCCGACGACAACAGGATGGCCCTCGGTCGGACGCACACTCGCTTCCAAGCCGAGGCCGCGTAAGTCGCTCGCGACGTATTCCGCCGCCGTGCGACAGTGCGCCGCGAATGCCGGATCGGTTGACACCGATTGGATACGCAACAGCGCGAACAGGCGATTCAGGCTTGCCTCAAGATCGCGGTCGATGCGGTCGAGAACCGCCGGAAGAGCTTCGAGTGCCGTCATGGCTTCACCGCCCTGCGCCTTTGCCGATAAGAATCTTCCGGACTTGATCCGGATTCGTCACATTTTCTCTGTCGCGAACGCCGACAGCACCGACTCCGGGAGCACGCGCGCTCGCGCTCCGCAAATTTTATAGTGCGCCGCGAAAGTCATTTCCACTGCAGGAAGTGAATGAGCCTTTCTCCGAACTCACGCTTGTCACGCCGCGTGCGAATGTACATTATGGCAGGAACGCGACGGGAATGCGGGCTGGCGAGGGCACATGGACGACTTGATCGGGTGTCTCGTCGCCGATGCCGGCGTCGATCGGAATGCTGCCGAAATGGCCATGTCATTATTCTCGACTTCCTGGCCAACGAAGGACCTGCCGACAAAATACAATTGCTCTTGGCCGAACTGCCAGGAGCCGAAGCTTTGATTCAGAAGGCTGCAGCCGAAGGTGGTGACGGCGTGACGGGCAAGGGCATGCGCATAACGGGCGCGGGGCTGAGATGGGTCAGGTGCAAGACGTCACCCGGCAATTCATCGCCTTCGCCCGTGAGAAGGTCGGCGAGAATGAGGTGGGGCCAGATTGTCGGCGCCATTCCCGGTATCTCACAGTTTGTTTGAGTAGGCGTGGAAGCAGCGGCGGTATGGCGGGGTTAAGGGGAGGCAGTGATGGCGTATCCCATCACCGATATTCGAGGCATCGGGGCGGTTATGGCTGCGATCCTCAAGTCGGAGGGGATTCGCACGACCGTCGGCCTGTTGCGCTCGGCTAAGACGCCGAAGCAGCGGCTCAAGATCGCGGAAAAGGTCGGCATCGACGATAAGCACGTGCTGGACTGGGTCACTGCCGCGGACCGCATGCGCGTTAAGGGCGTCGGCTGGGAATATTCCGAATTGTTGCGCGCCGCCGGCGTCAAGACGGTCACAGAACTCAAATACCGAAACCCGCAGAAGCTCGTCGACCAAATGTCTGACGCCAATACCAAGCGCAAGCTGGTGCAGCTTCTGCCATCGGTGACCATGGTCAAGCGCTGGATCGAAAACGCCAAGAAGCTGCCGCCCTTAATCCGCTATTGATCCGCTGCGAGCCATCTGCCGTCCTCGCTTGACTTGCCGCAGCCACAAGCGTCATTGCGAAGAACGACGCAACGAAGCAATCAAGCCTTGCGGAACCCTATTTATTCCGCTCCTTCGCAATGACGATCCGCGGTAATCTCGGCGGCAATCAGTATGGCGGCGAGCTTGCATCCTAGCGGTTCTTCCACGACCGGCGTCGCGCCCGGCGACAATGTGCTCTCGCGGCTCCTCGCCAAGCAGCGTCCACTCGTTATGGGTGTTCTTAACGTCACGCCGGATTCATTTTCCGACGGTGGCCATTTTTTCGATGCGCCGGCGGCGTTGGCGCACGCCGGTCGCCTAGCCGCTGAGGGCGCCGATATTCTCGACATCGGCGCCGAATCCACGCGCCCCTACGACGGCGTCGTCCGTATCTCACTTGAAGAGGAACGCGCCCGGCTGGCACCGGTTTTGTCCGAAGTGATTGCGCTCGGCGTTCCGGTCTCGATTGATACCCTGAAAGCTCGCATCGCCGATTGGGCCCTCGATCTCGGCGTGGCGATCGTCAACGACGTGTGGGGCCTGCAGCGTGATGCCGACATGGCCGGCATCGTCGCCGACCATGGTGCCCCGGTCATCATCATGCACAATCGCGAGAGCGCCGATCCCGCCATCGACATCATCGCCGACGTCACTTCTTTCTTTCAGCGTTCGCTCGCCCTAGCGGCGCGCGCCGGCATTCACCGCAAGCAGATCGTGCTCGATCCCGGGATCGGCTTCGGCAAGACTCCGGAGCAATCATTGACCTGCATCGCCCAACTCGACGCATGGCACCACTTCGGTCTGCCGATACTCGTCGGGGCTTCACGCAAGCGCTTCATCAACTCGGTCGCACCTTCCGAACCAGCGGAACGGCTTGGCGGATCGCTGGCTGCGCATCTTATAGCCGTCGAGAATGGAGCTGCGATCGTTCGCGTGCATGACGTGGCATCGACAATCCAGGCGCTCGCCGTCGCAACCGCAATCAGGCACGCGCGATGAACGACGCGATCTTCGTCAATGGGCTCATTATTCACGCCTATCACGGCGTGATGCCGCACGAAGCGAAAGTCGGGCAACCGTTCGGACTCGATCTCGTCCTCGACATCGATCTCAGTGAGGCTTCGCGCTCCGACAAGCTCAAAGCGACGGTTTCGTACGAAGCACTGGTGAAAACCGCCAGCGAAGCCTTCCGCGCGCGCCGTTATCGGCTGGTCGAGGCCGCCGCGGGCGCGGTCGCCGACGCTGTGCTTGCGCACTATCCGCAGGTTCGTGGCGTCCGCGTCACCGTGCGCAAGCCGCACGCGCCGATCGCTGCAACCTTTGACGACGTCGGCGTCATTGTTACGCGCACACGCCAAACGTAACGGTGACCGTAGCCATGGTTGAGGCTTTCATTGCGCTCGGCGGCAATGTGGGCGACGTCCGGTCAACCTTCGATCAGGCCATTGCGATGTTCTGCGAGGGCGAGGCAGTGCGTTTGACGGCGCGCTCGTCCGATTACCGGACGCCGCCGTGGGGCGTCACCGACCAACCGCCGTTCATCAATGCCGTCATCGGCGTGACGACGACGCTTGCCCCCCACGATCTGCTCACACGCGCCACGGAGTGCGAACGCAAGCTCGGGCGCAATCGGGCTCACGAACGGCGTTGGGGACCGCGAACGATCGACCTCGACATCCTCAACTATGATGATCTGGTGCTGATCGATCGAGACCTGATCTTACCGCACCCGCACCTGTTCGAGCGCGCATTCGTGCTGGTACCCCTCGCCGAAATTGCTCCGGACCAGATAATCGCCGGCATCCGGGCGCGTGACGCGCTTGAACGCCTCAATGCCAGCGGCATTGAAAAGCTGCCGCCGCGATAGGCGATTAATGCCTGGGCACGCCAATTGCACGATCCGACGTATGCAAAAGCATGATCTTTCTGGACAGCCGGCGGCCGCTTTTCGGGATCACATTGTGTTGGCCGTTTCGGCTTGCCGTGGCATTTTGCGACCATGACGGATCCAGAACCGCTGCAGTTCGCTGCCGATTTTCCTCCGGCAACCCACGAGGAATGGCGCAAACTTGTCGATGCGGCGCTCAAGGGAGCACCGTTCGACCGCCTGGTCAGCCACACTTACGATGGCCTATCGATCGAGCCGCTCGCCGCGCGGCGCTCCGATGTACGACCCGTCGTGGCCCGGCCCGACGCTACGCCCTGGGAGATATTGGCACGGATCGACCATCCCGATCCGGCGCTCGCCAACGAGATCGCGTTGCGGGAACTCCGCAATGGCGCGACCGGTCTGACGCTGGTGTTTGCGGATTCGCGCGGCGACCACGGCTTCGGCCTGCCGGCAATCGAGGCCGCGGTTGAACGGGTGCTTGACGGCGTCGTGATCGAGGCCGTCAGCATCGAAGTGGACGTCTCGGCGCCAGCCGTGGCGGTGATCGACGCGATGCTGCCGCGAGGCCGCTCGTTCCTTCCGCCGGCAACGCAGGTCCGGCTTGGGCACGATCCGCTCGGCGCAAAAGCAGTCGCAGGTATCTCCACGAGGCGGTGGACCGAGCACGCACCGCATTTTGCCCGCCGCCTCGCGGCCTTGGCTCGGGCCGGTTTCCAGGGAAAACTCGCCGCCGCTGACGGGCGGGTGATCCACAATTCCGGCGGGTCCGAAGCGCAGGAATTGGCCTTCGCACTTTCGGTCGCGCTTGCGTATTGGCGCGCGCTCGAAACGGAGGGCGTCGCGCTCGAAGCGGCGCGGCGCATGATCTTCTTCCGGCTGTCGGCCGACGCGGATCAGTTTCTGACCATCGCTAAATTTCGTGCGTTGCGAAAATTGTGGGCCCGCGTTGAGGTATCGTGCGGGCTCGCGGCGGAGCCGTGCTTCATCTCCGCGGAGACGGCGTGGCGCATGATGGCGCAGCGCGATCCCCACGTGAACATTTTGCGCGCGACCATCGCCACGTTTGCCGCCGCCCTCGGCGGCGCTGACGCGATCACGGTGCTGCCGTTTACGGCCGCGCGCGGGCTACCGGATCGGTTCGCGCGCAGGATTGCGCGCAATACCCAGCTCCTCCTCAGCGAAGAGTCCCATCTCGACAAAGTCGCCGATCCAGCGGCGGGCTCCGGTGCGGTCGAAAATCTGACCGATGAACTTTGCGAGGCGGCTTGGGCTCTGTTCCGAGAAATCGAGGCCGCCGGCGGAATTGCCGTCGCGCTTGAGACCGGCTTCATTCAGAGCAAGGTCGGCGCGGTGCGGGCCGAGCGCGCCGCCGCCGCTGCACGACGAAAAGACGCGCTGACCGGCGTGAGTATATTTCCCAACCTTTCGGAGGCCGACGCCCGGGTGGATTTACCGGCTCCGGGGAGCAACCCGTCGCCGGACGGTCTGCCGCCGATCCGCCTTGCCGAGCCGTTCGAAGTCATGCGCGATGCATCCGACCGTGTGCTCGCCGAGACCGGCGCCAGGCCAAAAATCTTGCTCGCCAATCTGGGTACGCCCGCAGAGTTCACGGCGCGCTCGACTTTCGCCAGGAATTTCTTCGAAGCGGGCGGCATCGAAGCAGTCGACAGCGACGGCGCTGACGCCCCTGCCGTTGCGGCGTCATTTAAGATCTCTGGCGCCTCACTTGCCTGCCTCTGCTCGGCCGACAAGGTCTATGACAAGGAGGCCGTCGCGGCAGCGCAGGCGCTTACAGCGGCCGGAGTTCGGCACATCTATTTGGCAGGTCGGCCGCGCCAGCAGGAAGCCACACTCAAAGCGGCCGAAGTTCAATCATTCATTTACGAGGGTTGTGACGCCCTAGCGACACTGCGGGCCGCCTACGATATTCTCGGCATCGAGATCGGATGATAGCAATGAGCCGTATCCCGAATTTCGCGCAGATCGATTTCGCCGATGCACCGGCCGCGGCGATGGCGCAGGGCGCACCGTGGCCGACGCCTGAAGGCGTCGCGGTCAAGACCGCCTACGGAGCCGATGATCTTAAGGGCCTCGATGGTCTCGACACCTATCCGGGGATCGCACCCTTCCTGCGGGGCCCCTACCCGACCATGTACCTCACCCAGCCGTGGACCATACGGCAATATGCCGGCTTCTCCACGGCGGAGGATTCCAACGCCTTTTACCGTCGCAATCTCGCCGCCGGGCAAAAGGGCCTCTCGATCGCTTTCGATCTCGCCACCCACCGCGGTTACGACAGCGATCATCCCCGCGTCTCCGGCGACGTCGGCATGGCCGGCGTCGCCATCGAACTCGATCTACGATATGCGCACGTTGTTTGCCGGCATCCCGCTCGACCAGATGTCGGTGTCGATGACCATGAACGGCGCGGTACTGCCGGTGATGGCGCTCTACATCGTCGCGGCCGAGGAACAGGGCGTGCCGCCGGAAAAACTCGCGGGCACGATTCAGAACGACATCCTCAAAGAATTCATGGTGCGCAATACCTACATCTATCCGCCGAAGCCGTCGCTGCGCATCATCTCCGATATTTTTGCCTACACCTCGGCGCACATGCCGAAATTCAACTCGATCTCGATCTCCGGCTATCACATGCAGGAAGCCGGAGCGACGGCGGATCTGGAACTCGCCTATACGCTCGCCGACGGCGTCGAATATGTGCGCGCCGGCCTTGCGGCCTCGCTTGACGTCGACCGGTTCGCGCCGCGGCTGTCGTTCTTCTTCGGCATCGGGATGAACTTCTTCATGGAAGTGGCGAAGCTTCGCGCCGCGCGCGTGCTGTGGGCGAAGCTGATGAAGGAGTTCAATCCGAAGGACGCCCGCTCGCTGTCGCTGCGCACCCATTGCCAGACTTCAGGCTGGTCGCTGGCCGCGCAGGACGTGTTCAACAATGTCGCCCGCACCTGCGTCGAGGCCATGGCGGCGACGCAAGGCGCCACGCAATCGCTGCACACCAACGCGCTCGACGAGGCGCTGGCGCTGCCGACCGACTTTTCGGCCCGCATTGCCCGCAACACCCAGATCGTCCTGCAGCGCGAGAGCGGCACAACGCGGATGATCGATCCGTGGGGCGGCTCGTTCTATGTCGAACGCCTCACCCATGACCTCGCGACGAAGGCCTGGGGGCACATCCGCGAAGTCGAAGAACTCGGCGGCATGACCCGTGCCATCGAGGCGGCGCTGCCGAAGCTCCGCATCGAGGAAGCCGCCGCCCGCACGCAGGCGCGCATCGACTCCGGGTCGCCAAGCGGTGATCGGCGTCAACAAATACCGGCCGCAAGACGAGGCGCCGATCGAAATCCTCAAGGTCGACAACGGCGCGGTGCGGCAATTGCAGATCGACAAGCTGTCGCGATTGAAACGCGAACGCGATCCGCAAGCCGTCGCCGAAGCGCTCGCCGCGCTGACGCGCAACGCCGCCGGCGGCAATGGCAATCTGTTGGCGCTCGCCATCGACGCCGCGCGCGCCAAGGCGACCGTCGGCGAGATATCGTTGGCGCTCGAGCAGGTTTTCGGGCGCCATCAGGCGGAGATCAAGGCGATCTCCGGCGTCTACAGGCGGGAGGCCGGCATGACCGACGCCGTCGAACGGGTGCAGAAGCGCGTCGCGGAATTCGAGGAGAACGAGGGCCGCCGCCCGCGCATCCTGGTCGCCAAGATCGGGCAGGACGGCCACGACCGCGGCCAGAAAGTGATTGCGTCCGCGTTTGCCGATCTCGGTTTCGATGTCGATATCGGCCCGCTGTTTGCGACGCCTGGGGAAGCGGCGCGACAGGCGGTCGAAAACGACGTGCACATTCTCGGCATCTCGTCGCTTGCCGGCGCGCATCTGACGCTGGTGCCTGAGCTGAAGGCGGAGCTCGAAAACAACGGCCGCTCAGACATTATGGTCGTGGTCGGCGGCGTGGTCCCGCCGCAGGACTACGACGCGCTGAAGGCCGCCGGCGCCGAAGCCATCTTCCCGCCCGGCACCGTGATCGCCGAAGCGGCCGAAGGGCTGCTGGACGCGCTCAACCGTCGGCTCGGGCATGCGAAGGCCGCGGCCGAATAAGCGACGCCCGCGACACTGGCATTAACGCGATTTGATCGGCGTCAATGCCCCTAATCCTCTTCTCGGGTGTTGGTGCTGCGTGAACGCGACCGCCAGGCGTGTCGCCGTTACTTAGGAGTGCAACGTGAAAAAACTCGCCATCCCTCATGACGCCTTTATTTTCGTCGGCGACGGCCGCAAGGCCTTGTTCCTGCGCAATGAAGGCGACGAGAAGTTCCCCAACTTGAAGACCGAGCGGGTCTTTGCCGAGGAGAACCCTCCGACCCACGAGCAGGGCACCGACCGGCCCGGGCGAGGCGCCGAGAGTTCGGGAACGCATCGACGGAGCAGCGTCGAACAGACCGACTGGCATCACCTGGAAGAGCACCGCTTCACCCAGCGCGTCGCGTCTGCACTGGAGGCGCTGGTGCGCGCTCGCGGAGTACCGGCGCTGGTCGTTGTAGCGCCGCCGCGCACGCTTGCCGATTTACGCCGTGACTTCCACGCCGACGTGAAGAAGCTGATCGTTGCCGAGGTCGGCAAAGATCTGACCAAACATCCCGTGTCGGAAATCGAAACTCATTTGTTTGCCTGACAGCCCGCCCGCTGTCCTGCAAGCATCGCCGCCCTATTGTGCCAGCGCCTCTTGCGGGCCCGGTACCGAGGACACCAGCGGCCGGCCTCGCGCGCGCAGGGGCCGCGCCCTCGGGCCGCCCATTGAGCTCATAAAGGCGTTGAAAACGTTGCTGCCTTTGACCGCGTCATGGCCGGCCGAGATCAGCATATCGACCTGGTCCGGCGGCAGCTTGAAATTGGTCACGATGGCGTTGAGTTTTGCGGCACGTGCATCGTCGAATTGATCGAAGGCAAGACGACCCACGAAGATCTTTACGTCACGGCAATTCCATCCGTTGGGCGCCCCGTAACGGCGCCGCTCGGCGGCCGAGAGCTTGCAGCGCCAGTTGATCAGCGATTGCTGCCATTGCGCCATCGTGTCCTGGAACGCCGAGTAGCTGCCGACGGCGCCGGATCCGGTCGCGGTGTCGGACGAAGCGGTGATCAGATTGGCGCCGGAGGGTCCCTCCACGGTATTCACCCAGTCGCCCGCGGGTGCGCGCCCGGCATCGGCGACCATAAACAACAGCCGCCGCAATTTTACGCCCTCTTCCGGCTCCAGCGGCCCGTAAGGAGTGTCGGAGGCAAGACGTGCGATGGTGAAGCCGGCAAGCCCGTAATTGTCGACCATGCCGCCGTCGAGCAGCTTCACGTAGTGAACTTCGCCGGAGTGATAGCGGTACATCGCGTCGGCAAAGAACTTCAGCAGCGGCGGCGCGTCCTGGTTACGGCGCACCCGCTCCACCCAATCCGGCAACGGAATCGGACAGCGGCCGGCAAAGCCCTGGAGAACCACCGGAGCGAAGACGACCGGCACCGCGGCCGACGCCGCGACCGCCATCGAAACCGGATAGTTGGTGATGTCGCTGCACAATGCCTTGAACAGCACCGGACCAAACACGAACGGGGTCCGGTTATAGATATCGGAAGCGTTGATCCAGACGTACGGCCGCCGCTGCGTGAGCAGGGATTTGAAGGTCGCGTGTTCGTACAAATTGTCGTCAAGCCAGCGCGGGAACACCGTCGGATCGTTGATGCCGCCCTGCAAGCCTTTGGCGATGTTGAGCAGGCTGAGATCCATTTTCAGGTTTTCCTCCGGATTGCGCAGGAGGAAACGCTGCTTGAAATCGGTCAAGGCCTTGCGCTTCTTCAGCCCATAATAGGCCGCAAGCACTGAACCGCCCGACACGCCGGTGACGAAGTCGACGCGGTCGAGCAGCGACGTGGAGTGCCCCGGAAGCGGAGTTTCATCGAGCGCGGTGAGGACGCCGTAAGAGAACGCCGCGGCGCGGCTGCCGCCGCCGGAGAACGACAGCGCGACGACAGTGTCGTCGTAATAGGTCTCAACCTGGTTGCCGAGTTCGGCCGACATCTGCAGCCCGCCGACCAGCGGCTGATTGATCGGGTCGTTGTGAATTTGGGCGCAAGCCACCATGAGGGCGGAACACGCAACGACACGCCCTGCGCGGACTAAACGCTGCAACAGCACGCCCCTCACCATTAACCAAGGTTATCGAGTCAGGCCCCAGTCGCGTCAAGCAAACGCAAGCATCATGAAACAGCAGGATTCTTTTGAGGTTAATGCGCGGCGCAACTTGGACATTTTTGGTGGCGAAGCTAGCCACTACGCCGCTACCGCCTCGCGTTCTACGTTGCAAAGCTTCCCACACAAGCGCCGCGGCGCGAACACGACTCGGCGCGTCGGATTTGCTTTCCAATTCAATATGCTAGAGCGAGTCCCGCGGTTGCCGATCAGCAAAAGGGCCGATTTTCCGCATCCTTTCACTCAGAATCAGAAAGAAAGGCGCGTCGTTGCGTGACGGATGCATGAACACGACGCTTTCGCGGAACCTTCAGGGGCGCCGCCTTCCCGTACCGGCAAGCTTCCGACCGTCCCAGCCACGTCAACTTTTGCTCACTCCGGACGGGAAAAGCCGGAGCTATTCGGCGGAGCCGCTTTCGAATCCTGCCCAAATATCCGATACTTGCCCGTCCCCCTCCCGATTCGTCCCCGCTATCCCCACATTTAGTGGTTGATTCAGATTTTCATACTAAGTCTTGACGCGCGCGACCGCCTTGGCCTAGCTTTCCCAAGTTCGGCGCGCGGGTAACGAAGTCGGCCGGGCTCTCCAAAAAGGGGTTTGCGGGAATGCTCCGCGCCGCGTGGGCGCGAGGCATGGGTGGTTTTGCCTCTGACGAACGGGGCGCCCGGAGTTGCGTAACGAGGCCCGGCTTAAGCCGGCAGGGTTGGGGTGGCAGACAGAAACAGGGGTCAAGCCGGACGCGGGGAAAGTGTGTTCCTCCGCGTGCCGGGAAACCGTCGGCGGCATATATTAAGCGGGTCTTTCCGCATGACGCCGGTGAAAAAGCAGATTTGAAATAAAGGGGCAGAGAATGCGGATCGAGCGGCGCTACACCAAAGAGGGACAATCGCCTTACGCGGACATCGCGTTTCGTCTGACTGTCAGCGAAATCCGTAATCCGGACGGCTCCATCGTCTTTCACGCCGACAACGTGGAAGTGCCGGAGCAATGGTCGCAAGTCGCCTCCGACGTGCTGGCGCAAAAGTATTTCCGCAAGGCTGGCGTTCCCGCACGGCTGAAGAAGGTCGAGGAGGAGACGATCCCCTCCTGGCTGTGGCGAAGTGTTGCCGACGAAGCAGCGCTTAAGGAGCTGCCAGAGAAGGAACGCTACGTCGGCGAAACGTCGTGCAAGCAGGTGTTCGACCGGCTCGCCGGCACCTGGACCTATTGGGGCTGGAAGGGCGGCTATTTTACCTCAGAGGCCGATGCGCAAGCCTTCTTCGACGAGCACCGCTACATGCTGGCGATGCAGATGGCGGCGCCGAATTCGCCGCAATGGTTCAACACCGGGCTGCACTGGGCCTACGGCATTGACGGCCCGAGCCAGGGGCACTTCTACGTCGACTTCCAGACCGGCGAGCTCAAACAATCCGCCACCGCTTACGAGCATCCGCAGCCGCACGCCTGTTTCATCCAGTCGATCGCCGACGACCTCGTCAACGAGGGCGGCATTATGGATCTGTGGGTGCGCGAGGCGCGGCTGTTCAAATACGGCTCCGGCACCGGCACGAATTTCTCGAAGCTGCGCGGCGCCGGCGAGAAGCTCTCCGGCGGCGGCAAATCTTCGGGCCTGATGAGCTTTCTCAAAATCGGCGACCGCGCCGCGGGCGCGATCAAGTCGGGCGGCACCACGCGCCGCGCTGCCAAGATGGTGATCCTCGACGCCGATCATCCGGATATCGAGGCGTTCACCGAGTGGAAGGTGATCGAGGAGCAAAAAGTCGCTAACCTCGTCACCGGCTCCAAGATCAATCAGCGGCACCTGCGCGCGATCCTGAAAGCATGCGTGAACTGCGAGGGCTCGGGCGACGACTGCTTTACGCCGGAAAAAAACCCGGTGCTCCGCCGCGAGATCAAGGCGGCGCGCAAAAATCACGTGCCGGACAACTACATCCGCCGCGTCATTCAATTCGCCAAGCAGGGCTACAAGGACATTGAATTTCCGATCTACGACACCGATTGGGATTCGGAGGCCTATCTCACCGTCTCCGGCCAGAATTCCAACAATACGGTGCGGGTGACCGACGAATTCCTCAAAGCCGTCGAGGCCGACCGCGACTGGGATCTGTTCTGGCGCACCAAGCCGGGCAAGATTTCCAAGACCGTGAAGGCGCGCGACTTGTGGGAGAAGATCGGCTACGCCGCCTGGGCCAGCGCCGATCCCGGCCTGCAATTCCACACCACCATCAACGACTGGCACACCTGCCCGGCTTCAGGCCCGATCGTCGCCTCGAATCCGTGCTCGGAATACATGTTCCTCGACGACACCGCGTGCAACCTCGCCTCGTTGAACCTGCTCGCCTTCCACGCCGCCTCCCTCCCCGGCGGCGGGTCGGCGAAGGAGCTGTTCGACGTCGAGGGTTACGAACACGCCGTGCGGCTGTGGACCATCGTGCTCGAAATCTCGGTGCTGATGGCGCAATTCCCCTCGCGCGAGATCGCGCAGCGTTCCTATGACTTCCGCACGCTGGGCTTGGGTTACGCCAATGTCGGCGGCCTCCTGATGTCGTCGGGCATCCCCTACGACTCCGAAGCCGGCCGCGGCATCTGCGCGGCGCTGTCGGCGATCATGACCGGCATCTCCTACGCCACCTCGGCCGAAATGGCCGCCGAGCTTGGTCCCGTTCCCGCGCTACGACGAAAACCGCGGCGCCATGCTGCGCGTCATGCGCAACCATCGCCGCGCGGCCAACGGCGAACGCACCGGCTACGAACAGCTCGCGACGCCGCCGGTGCCGCTCGAACACAATGCGCTGACCAACGGCGCGCGCAATTACCTGGCGTTGTCTGAACACGCCAAGCTTGCCTGGGACCGCGCGATCGCGCTCGGCGAAGCCCACGGCTATCGCAATGCGCAGGCGAGCGTGGTCGCGCCGACCGGCACGATCGGGCTCGTGATGGATTGCGACACCACCGGCATCGAGCCCGACTTCGCGCTGGTGAAGTTCAAGAAGCTTGCCGGCGGCGGCTACTTCAAGATCATCAACCGCGCCGTGCCGGAAGCGTTGCGCGTGCTTGGCTACGCCGAAAACGAAATCGCCGAGATCGTGGTCTATGCCGTCGGCCACGGCGATCTGGCGCAGGCGCCGGCGATCAATCACACCACGCTCAAGGCCAAGGGCTTTACGCCTGAGGCGATCGAGAAGGTGGAGAAGGCGCTGCCGACCGCCTTCGACATCAAGTTCGTCTTCAACAAGTGGACGCTGGGCGCCGAGTTTCTGCGTGACGAACTCGGCGTCGACGCCGAAGACCTCGCCTCCCCGAGCTTCGATCTCCTGTCGCACCTCGGCTTTACCCGGCGCGAGATCGACGCCGCCAACATCCACGTCTGCGGCGCCATGACCATCGAGGGCGCGCCGCACTTAAAGCCCGAGCACTACGCGGTGTTCGACTGCGCCAATCCGTGCGGCCGCACCGGCAAGCGTTATCTTTCCGTGCAGAGCCATATCCAGATGCTGGCGGCGGCGCAGCCGTTTATTTCCGGCGCCATCTCCAAGACCATCAACATGCCGAACGAGGCGACGGTCGAGGACTGCAAGGAAGCCTACAAGCTGTCCTGGCGGCTCGGGCTGAAAGCCAACGCGCTCTACCGCGACGGCTCGAAGCTGTCGCAGCCGCTGCAAAGCCAGCTCATCGCCGACGACGAGGAGGACGACGACGTTATCGAGGCGTTCCTCGACAAGCCGGCCGCGTCTCGCGCCGCCGCGCTTTCGGAAAAGATCGTGGAGAAAGTCGTCGAGCGCATCGTCGTGATGCGCGAGCGCGAGCGCATGCCCGACCGGCGTAAAGGCTACACGCAAAAGGCCGTGGTCGGCGGGCACAAAGTTTATCTGCGCACCGGCGAATACGACGACGGCCGGCTCGGCGAAATCTTCATCGACATGCACAAGGAAGGCGCGGCGCTCCGCTCGCTCCTCAACAACTTCGCCATCGCCGTGTCGCTCGGTCTGCAATACGGCGTGCCGCTCGACGAATATGTCGATGCCTTCACCTTCACCCGGTTCGAGCCATCCGGCCCGGTGCAGGGCAACGACTCGATCAAATACGCCACCTCGATCCTCGACTACGTGTTCCGCGAGCTCGCGGTCTCCTACATGGAGCGCTTCGACCTCGCCCACGTCGATCCGTCGGGCGAAGGCTTTGACGCGCTCGGCAAGGGCGTCGAAGAAGGCCGCCCATCGCCCGAAACGCGCTACGTGTCGAAGGGGCTGACCCGCTCGCGCACCGATCGCCTCAAGGTGATGCAGGGCGGCGCAGACCGCGGCGTCACTTCACCCTCCCCTGCAGGGGGAGGGTCGTCCTCCGAAGCTCGCGCAGCGAGCGAAGGCGGACGGGGTGGGGCGTCTTCCAACGTCACCGCGCTCACCACCTCCGGAACCCGCGGCGAGATCGCCGGCTCGACCGCGCTCAAGACCGAGCCCGAGCAAAAACTCTCGCCCGCACAAGCGCTCGAGCAAATGCAATGGACGCATCGCGACGCCCGAGCCGCCGCCGCCGAGAAGCGCGCCGAGGCCAAGGCCAAGGGCTACGAAGGCGAAGCCTGCGGCGAGTGCGGGAATTTCACGCTGGTGCGCAACGGCACGTGTTTGAAGTGCGATACGTGCGGAAGCACGACGGGGTGCAGCTAAAATCAAAACTTTCAATGAGATGTGACCATGAACGCATTCGTTGCTGCAGAAATCAGACGCGTCATCAGAAACGAACTCGATGATTGCGAAAGAGCTATCAAGAACAAGGATGAGAGGCGAGCCCTTGACGAGTTAGACGATGGTGTCCGCAAGCTAAAGCGGATTGCGGCTCAGCTCGATAGCCAAGCTGCGTGACCACTGGGTAGCATTCATATCTTCGCGGCCGGCCCCGGCCATCCACGACTGCAAAGGGCGGCCGAAAGGCCGCCCTTTGCCGCTTTTCGGCTGGGGCATTCTCACAGAAAATATATAAGTTCCGCACTTGAGGAGGTCGGTAGCGGGGAGAATCAGAATGGAGATTGAATTTTGGAAAGGCGTTTTTGATCGTCCTCACCTTAGAAAGGAGACGAGCGCATTACGTACTAACTACGCTGAATCAAAACGCGATCCCTCAATGGAGTCGATGCTCGATTTGATCAGGCTGTGGTACGAGTTGTTGCATCGCAAACACTGGCGCGGCTCGCGACAGACATTGGCGGGAGCACTATTTGATGAAATTGATGACCACTTAGAGGCGCTAAAAAAACAGGGCTTCCGGTGGCCAGATATTGAAGCGCCAGGCGGCGATGGCTCGTTAGAGGGCGGAGATTGGCGGGATGAGAGCCCCCTCACTCGAATGGGCTACAGTGTTCGGAACAGCGGCCCAACGACTAGTGAACGCCAAAACATTCTTCGTGCTGCCTTTCTCGAACGAATTCCTACGAAAGGCCAAGAAAGCGCTGAATGGGGAGCGCCAAAAACAGGTGCCAGGCTACGTAAGTTAGCAAACCATATCGCAGCCATTGCGAGAGCGGCGCAGAGACGCGCACATCCTCCAAAAGACGCGATCAAAAGATGGCGCGACGACTTGGCGTGGTTAAAACGCAATTTCTATGACGGTACCGTGTTCTCCTTCTCGTGGCCAAAGGCTTGAGTCTGTCTGGTATGTTTCTCTGCGCTACAAGCGTAGCGAACGTAGCTCGCGTCGCTCGCTCCTCAGGATGAGGAACCTTCGTCGTTGCGAGCAAAGCGAAGCAATCCAGTCCGGCCTCACGGTCTGGATTGCTTCGTCGCTTTGCTTCTCGCAATGACCCACCCGTCATGCCCGCGCTTGTCGCGGGCATCCACGTCTTAAAACCTCGGTGAGTCGTAAGACGTGGATGGCCGGAACAAGCCCGGCCATGACGAAATGGAAGCGGACAATCACGCCCTTTGCCGGTCGTTGTCGATCGGCAGCACCTGGCCGCTGATCGACTTCCCCGCATCGGAGGCTAAAAATACCGCCAGCGCGGCAATGTCCTTCGGATCGATCATCGCCTTGATCGACTGCTCGGCCATCGCGGCGGCGCGCACCTCGGCCACAGTCATGCCGCTGATCTGGGCGCGGCCGGCGAAAACGCGCTCGATGCGATCGCCCTCGACCGCGCCGGGCGCGATGGCGTTGGCGCGAATGCCCCACTCGCCGAGCTCCATCGCCAGCGTCTTGGTGAAGCCGATCACGCCCCATTTGGTGGCGGCGTAGGGACTGCGGTTTGCAAAGCCGAAGCGGCCAGCCACCGAGGACATGTTGATGATGACGCCGGCGCCCGATTGCTTCAGATGCGGGATCGCAAGCCGCGTGACGTCGAACATGGCGGTGAGATTGACTGCGATCACCTTGTCCCAGTCATCCGGCGGATAATCGGCGACCGGCAGCGTCATCCCGGATATGCCGGCATTGTTGATCAGCACGTCGAGCCCGCCGAGCCGCGCGACCGCGTCCGGCACCATGCGCTCGATCTCGGCGCGGCGCGACATATCGCACGGCTGCGCGATCAATCCGGGAATTTCCTTCGCCAGCGCTTCCAGCGCGCCGGCATCGATGTCGCAGACAAAGACGCGCACACCCGCCGCGGCAAACGCGCGCGCGAATTCGCGGCCGATGCCGGCGGCGCCGGCGGTGATCAAGACCCGTTGTGGCATTGTTCCTCCCTCGCCTGTTGCATCTTCGTCTCTGCGCTTGCACGAAGGCTGCCCGCTTTCATAACCTATGCAGCGTAGCCTGGATGAAGCGCAGCGCCCCAATCTCGTCACCGCGCGGCTTGAGCCGCGGTCCATGCTGGTTCGTCTGCTGCATGGATTGCCGGATCAAGTCCGGCAATGACGAAAGTGTAGAAAACAACAAACGATTGAGAGACCTCACGCCTCCTCCGTCGGCGGCGGGATGCGCCGCTCGTGGAAGCCGCGCTCGATCATCGCATAGACCTCGCGCACCAGAATGTGGGTGGCGACCTCGTTCTCGGTGCGGCCGAGCTTGCCGAGGGTTGCCAGGAGAGCGAGGTAATTGAAGGTCTCGAGCGGCAGCGTCAGGCTCAACGCCCGCGCCTCCGAGCGGTTTTCGGGTCGCGCCATGGGACGAACACATCTCAGGTTACAACTTGGTTATAATACGGTTAAAACGCTTGGCAGGCGACTCGAATCATGCAAAGTTAGGCCTCGGCGACGGTTTTCGCTCAACAAGCTTAAAGCGGCCCCGGTAACGGGTCCGGGCGTAAAAACGTCGGGCTGACAATCGCTTAAGTGCGGATGCGGCTCGGTGATCGCGGCGCTATGCGCGCCGTCGCGCACCGAATTCGCGCTTCTGCGGCCGAAAGCCTGAAAGGCGCCCGTTGCGCGCGGCCTTCGCCCTGTCGGCGGCACAGAACCGGCCGCGCATGAGGCCAACGCGATGACCAACCCGACCACCACCGCGACCTGGACCCCGGAGCGGGTCGAGCAACTCCGCAGCTTTGTCGTTACCGGCCTGACCTGCAGTCAGATCGCCGCCGAGATCGGCGTCACCCGCAACGCCGTCATCGGCAAAATCCACCGCCTCGGCCTGTCGCCGGAGCGGCCCGCGGCGGCGCTGGCGCCGGCGCGTTCATGCCCTCAACGCGTCCGGCAGCCGCGGCGCTTGGCGCACCGCCGCATGCTGCGGCTCATTCACGCCGAAGCGCCACGCGTCGCCGACGGAGCAAGCGCGGAGACTGTGTCGGTCGACAGCGCACAGCGCTGTTCGCTGCTTGAGTTGGCGCAAGGCAAATGCCGCTGGCCGCTCGGCGACGGCGTCAGCAATTCCGGCGCAGCGGATTTTGTCTTCTGCGGGAACGAAACGGCCGCCGGCTTCTCCTACTGCGCCGGCCATGCCCGCATGGCCTATCGGCTTCCGGCGCGGCGGCGCGCTTAGCCCGTAGGGCGGATTAGCCAAGCGTAATCCGCCGATGAGAAATTCTCACTCTCAGGATGAAAGATCTCGTTTGCTGCCCGGACCATCAAACCACACATCACAGCACACGAAAGGCAACTGAACCTTCTCTCACCGAGGAGAACGGACATGAGCAGCGTTGCTGCATGTCAGGACTTTCACCTGCGTCGCGCTCCCCTGCCCGCATCGACGAACGCGTCGGCGCACCCAAGCGAAGGCATTTTTCGGCGCATTTTTGCAGCCTTCGAGCGTTCGCGGCAGCGCCGCCTCGAGCAGGAGGTCGGTCGCTTCATCGCCAAGCACGGCGGGCGCGTCACCGACGACCTCGAGCGACAACTCAGCGAGCACTTCAGCGGCAGCGGTTTTGCGCCATACCGGCCGCAGCGCTCGTTTCGACCATTCCTGCAAACGTAGCCCGGATGGAGTGCAGCGCGATCCGGGGACGGAAAGAAGCCTTGAGCGTTGCACCGAATTTCGCCTCGCTCCATCCGGGCGACAATCTTTGCTCCTGGCAACGACGAGAAGCCTCAGCATTCCAGCATCGCGACGTGGCCTTGCTCGCCGTAGGCAAGCAGCGCCCGGTCGCGGGTGATCAGCGTGGCGCCGAGTTCGCGCGCGGTGGCGGCCAGGATTCGGTCGGTCGGGTCCTTCGGCGGCTTGCCGGGCAGATACGACGAGGCGATCAACACGTTCGGCGACAGGTCGGCGAGCACGACGCCCGGCACGTCGAACAAATTGGCGAACCAGCGCTCGGGTCTGATCAGCAATTGCAACCGCCCTCGCGACGCGAGCATGCCGACCTCCCAGGCGGTAATCGGGGAAACATAGGCCGGAACCCCCTCGCGATGCGCCGCACTCATCGCATCGACCGCGGGGTCCGAAAGGCGCGCCTTTTCGTAAATCCAGATCGCCGCGCAGGTGTCCCACAATAGCGGCTGCACCTAGTCCTCCCGTTGCTCCGGCCCGTACTCGGCATCGAGCCGATCCGCCCATTCCGGATCGGCCGGCTGCGTCAGGTCGGTGCCGGGCATGATGCGCACGAGCCCCTTCATGAAACCGTAGGCGGGATGAAACGGCTTCTCGCCGCTGGATTGCGCGTTCGCCGTGCCTTCCCGTTTGCCAACGCGGCGGAAAACAAGCCTGTGCTTTTTCATATCCACCTGCTCGCTCTTGAAGCCGGCCGCGATCCAGACCTTCGTAAGCACGCTGTTGAAGTCATTGTTGCTCCACCACGCGCGATAGCGCGACGAAGCGGGCAGCTTGGTGCCGGTGATCTTCTCGATTTCGGAAAACGTCATCGGCACGCGTTCGCCGCGCTGACGCTTGAGATAGTCGCCGAGGGCGCTGTATTTCGACATAGTACTACCTCATAGTACCTATATAATGTACATATCAGATAGTTACTGTCAAACTACCCGCCCGCCTCGTGATCCTGCATCGTCACTAAACACTTGACAGAATGTCCCATTATTGGTAACCGAGAAATGTTCGCTCATCGAGGGGCGTCGACCGGTGACAGCCGATTGATGGAGCGGATGCGGTTCCTGCGGGCGGGGCTTGTAACTCCGCTCCCGGGCGGCTTGGGCATCGCAAACAAGTGTACGCAGTTTGCGCAAATGCAAACTGCTATGCCCGCCGGCATCACGACCGGCGCGCGGGGTGCCCCGCTTAAGCGCGATCAATGGCGCGGGTAACGCCCGCTCCCTCTCGATCGCGTGAAGCACGGCCTGGGCTGAGTCGCGGCGTTCGCTCGCTGCGATAAGAGCCGCTGTGGAGCGCCGGAAGGCGGGCGCGCCCGCTCCCACCCTCCCCACAAGCGGGGGAGGAGGAGATAAAGGGCGCGCCGCCGCGCCTCGCACGCGCGGCTCTCACGGACTGGCGCCTTTCGGCGCTCCGCTCCCCTCGGCTTTTGGGGACCGTCGCGGCTTGGTTTTGGATTGGATTGCGCAACACTCGCACGCGATGGTGTGGCGAGAACGTGAACTCTTGCCTGCGGCCTAAACGGCGGGACGTCGGATGCGCCAAGCCAAGCCTACGAAACGATCCTGCCGCGCGCTCCGCACGAAACGCCTCCGTCTTGGTATGATAAGTTGAATTTAAATAACAAAACAACTATTGATTGTTAGCACTTCAAGAAGCTCGGGGGAGCGCCATGGATTACATTAAGGACTTCATTGCAGGCATTAGCACCATCTTCACCCTCGTCGCCGGTACGTCTTCCACGGCGATACTTTCCGTTGTCGGCATCCTGCTTTTGATTCTGACCGCGGGGCTCGCCGCTCAGGCCATCAAAAGCACGCCGCAGAATACGCCGAACGTCCTGCGCATTGCGCTGTTCATCAGCTTGGTCGGAGGGATGTTGTTCTCGGCAGCCGGACCGGCGCTCGCGCTTTTTTGGGTCTCGCAGAGTCAAATTCCCAGGGTTTCCCGGCAAACCGCCTTCACCAATCTGCAAAACAACGAGGAAGTCCGCTGGCTCGTGCGCCTCGTCGCATATGACGAGCAGACCGATCCTCAGCTTGCGGCCGACCGGCTGCAGAATCTCGGACCCGCTAAACAACTGTTTTCGTTCGTCTCTGCTTACGAAGATTTGCGGGGATATTCTGCGCAAGAATCGGTGCAAATGACCGGCGGCAAATTCCGCGACGGTCAGCACATCTCGGCCGTCATTTTTCCACTTCGTACTCAGCTCTACCCGGCAAACGCACGTGGATTGCTTCAAGCAATACAGCAAGTAGAAGCGCGAAAGGATATTGCAATTGATAGACCGTTTCTCAGAGGGCAAAATTTGCTGAGCAAGGAGGAATTAAAAGACCTCGAGGACGATCGCATTCCTTCCTACCGAGTCGAGAATTTCCTGAACAAGTATCAGCACTATTGCGAGCTGGCCCAGAAATTCCGCTGCGACGAGAAAGAGAGCTTTTCGACGCGCATTTATATTGGCGGATTATACCCCGACTGGCATCCGCTGGGGTTTTCCCAGAGAAACCCGAGTAAGGATCCTTGCAAACCACAACCGGATCCCAACTACTGCGTCTTCGCCGACTGGAACGCCGCCAAAGCGACTCTCATTCCGCAATTCGGAAGCCGAGCATTTGTGGTGAGGAATTTACAGGTCGAGCGCATCCCTGGGCGGATGCTCATAGACTTTGAACAACCAGCACACCAACTAATACCTGATATTGGTCTGCGAGCAGACGCATTAAAGTAGAAACGTCGCTGTGTTAGGAAAGTCGCTCATGGGGCGACCATTGACGGTGCAGATCGCCGCCACGCGGTACCTGAGAATCGCGCGGCGATATGTAAACGAGATATGAATCTCGGAAAAAACAATCCTTGGGACTCTTGACCTGAGTCTCGTTCATGCTCCGCGCACGATTCTCGGAGCCCGCGCGATGCACAAAATGCTTGTCGTCGCCCTGTTGACCGCCTGCGCCGTCAACATCGCCTGCCTGTGCGGCCACCTTTAGTGTGTAGGATGGGTAGAGCTCTTGCGAAACCCATCAAACAAAGGTCCCGCTTGCATGATGGGTTTCGCTCTCGCTCTACCCATCCTACGAAGTTACGAGAAGCGCTTACGCAAACGGATAACCGGAAACCCCGGCGCCGGCGCGGATGAAGCCGGTGCCGACGGCGCTCAGCATCCCTTCGATTTTGTCGAGCGTTGCGTCGATCAGGCCCGTGGGTTCGCCGGCCTCAAGGAGTTGCTTGAGTTGCAGCAACCCCTGATTGGCGGCGTCGATCCGCCGCGCCAGCACTATCGTAACGTAGAGCAGCGCCGTCGGGTCTTTCAGCAGCGTCGCGGCGTCGGCGACATGAAACTCCGACGTTTCCAGTGCGCGCACATCCGCGCTATGCGGTTCATCGAGCAGCGCCGAGAGCTCGCCGAACACTGCGCCGGCTTCGGCCACCTGGGCGAACTCGATGTCGCCCTTGTAGATGCCGACCGCGCCGCTTTTGAGAATGAGCAGCCGCCCGGTTTTCGTACCCTCGGCGAACACGGTTTCGCCGGCGTCGTAGCTTTCGACCGGCAGCGCGGCAAGCTTACTCTGCCAGGCCTCGGAATTTTGAATCAGCGCCATCCGAGTGCTCCTGTTTGTCACATCGATCGAGGCTTACGGCAGCCTGTCGGAAAAGTACTTGCACCCGCGCGAACGCGCAATGTCGCAGACATGCTGGGCAATCGCCGCTAAATTATCTCGATGGAGAACTTCCCCATCGTGCCGCCAATCGTCGTCAAGGACACCCCGAAGCCGCGAAGGCTGTCGACGCTGAAGGACGCCCACGACTATGTCGCCGAGGCAATGCGGATCGGCCGGCCGGAGCCGTGGCGCGAAGTGTGGCACCGCATCAGGGCGGTGACGAACGAGGAGGACGCCATCGAAGCGATCGGCGACTTCCGCGAGTTGCTGGCGACAGAAGATTTGCTGCTGCCGTCCGGCGGCGCGTGACGTGTCGGCAACTTCCTTCCAC
Source organism: uncultured Alphaproteobacteria bacterium (assembly GCA_963831165.1). Classification (GTDB taxonomy): domain Bacteria; phylum Pseudomonadota; class Alphaproteobacteria; order Rhizobiales; family Xanthobacteraceae; genus BOG-931. Next base: position 886,894 of record CAWHPC010000017.1, on the reverse strand, counting down.
CTTGTCACCGACTGGAGCTTCGACGCGCCGCTGGAAGCCGTGTGGGAGGCGCTGACGGCGCCGGATGAGTGGCCGTCGTGGTGGCGCGCCGTGGCATCCGTCGAACCTCTCGCCGACGGCGATGCCAACGGCATCGGAGCAGTGCGCCGTATGACCTGGCGAACGGCCCTGCCCTACAAGTTGACCTTCGACATGCGCACGACGCGCATCGAACCGATGTCGCTGATAGAAGGCCAAGCCAAAGGCGAACTGACCGGGCTCGGCTGCTGGACGCTTCGGAGCGACGCCGGACGCACCCAGGTCAGGTACGAGTGGATCGTCGAGGTGACGCGGCCGTGGCAGCGCCTCGTTGCTCCGCTGTTGCGGCGGGTGTTCGTCTGGAATCACAACGTCGTCATGGGCTGGGGCCTGGAAGGCCTTACGCACAAGCTGGCGGCGGCTTAGGCCGTTGCAGGGACCCGAAAATCGCGTACCACCCCGTTAGTTTGGCGTTCATTAAAATCCGCCTAGAATAAAGGGTTATGACGCTGTCCTCCCAGGCGGTGCTTGCCGAGCTCGATGCCGCGCTTCCCGCGAAGCCGGACTCCTGGCGCAGCGCGGCGTTACGCCGGATTGTCGATCTTTTCATCAGCGGCGCAGCCCTCTATGGCGATGAGCATGTCGCCGTGTTCGATGAGGTAATCGTCCGCCTGATCGAGAAAATGGACCGGCTGCAGCTTGCCGAATTGAGCAACCGGCTGGCGCCGGTGCCCAATTCGCCGGCCAAGGTGCTTGGGCGCCTCGTCCGTCACAGCGACGCGGCGGTCCGCGGTCCGATCCTGGAGCATGCCAGCGCGTTGCCGGATGCGGACCTCGTTGAGATTGCCGACAAGGACCGCGTCGACCCAAATCTGCTGGCAAAAATAGCAGCTCGCCCGCACCTCCGCCCGGCGGTCACCGATGTTCTGCTCAAACGCGGCAATAAAGCGCTGCAGCGGAAGATTATCGACAACCACAATGCGCTGATTTCCGAAGAAGGCTTCGCCCGGGTGATCACGGGCCTTAACGGCGACAAAAACCTCGCGACTGCCATTGCCGCTCGCAACGACGTGCCGGCGGAGCTGCGAGTTCTGGCTCACCAAGACGTTGAGCGAATAACCGCAGGCCTGACTTGAGCCTGCGCCTTGAGTGCGCCGCGCGCGTTCAGGCCCGCGTCTTCCGCCACAGCAGCGCGTCGAGGCTCCACGGACCGGGGCCCGCGAAAACGAGATACAGAAAGATAAAGCAATACAGAACCGCCGCTTCGCCGTGATTGAGATAAGGGTAGAACCCCTGCGGCGCGTGGAACATGAAATAGCCGATCGCCATCTCGCCGGACATGATGAACGCCACCGCCCGCGAAAACAGGCCGAGCGTCAACAGCACGCCGCCGCCAAATTCGATCAGCGCGGCGAACCATTCCAGATCAAATAGCGCCGGCGCCTCCATCGCCTTCGGAAAGCCGAAAAACTTGGACAGGCCGTGCTCCATGAACAGCAGCGCAGCCATGATCCGCAGGATGCTCAGCACATAAGGCGCGAAGCGATCGAGCGGCGTCGCCGGCGACGCAGCGGCGGCAGACTTGATAGACGGAATTGCAGGGTCAAGCATCCGACATCCCTCTCAACACCCCACGGCGATGTAACGGCCGCGCAGATCGCGCGCACCTCACAAATTGCTGATGTGACGGCGGATGCAGGCCTGATCTGTGCAAAAAGACGGCCTGGTCTGCCCGCGCCTCAATAAGCAAAGCGCAGGCGCGCCCATCGCCCGGTCCGTGAACTCACCCGGAAGGTCACGTAACCAAGCCAGAGAGCCGGGGGAAGGAACGCGGAACAACGTCGCTCCTTACGGGTTTCACACGCGCAGGCGTTTTCGCACATGTGATTTTCAAAATGGACCGACGTGAAATCGACCGACGCGACCAGGAACTGTTGAACAAGCAGCTGCGGCGGTTTAGTCCCGCTCCCAGAACCGGCGGCACGATGATTTTGGCGCTGGTCGCGGTGTTTCTTGCCGGCATGACGGCCGGCGCTTTCTCCTTTGGCTATAAAGGTGAGCCGATGCGGATGGCGGTAATGGCCGCCGCTCTTGCCCAGCCAATCAACGCACTGCCGATCGCGCAATAGCAGCGGTCGCCGCAGATGATATTAGTCGGCGCGACGCGTAGCTTATTCCTCGGGCTCGGTCGTAAAGAACAGCGGAAAACCGTTCTGTTTGCCCAGATCCGTGGCCTCCTTGGCCTTGGTCTCGGCGACGTCGCGCACGTAGACCGCGATAACACAAGCGCCCTTCTGGTGGGCCGTCATCATCACCCGATAGGCTTGGTCCTCGTTCATCCGGAAGACGGCCTTGAGCACCTGCACGACGAATTCGCGCGGCGTGTAATCGTCGTTGAGCAGAATCACCTTGTAGAGTGGCGGCCGCTCGATCTTGGTGCGCACTTTGGTGCGCGGCTTCACCAGGGTCTTGTCGGTCATCGTCGATGCTCCGCCAGCAGCGCTTGGCAAGCTTGAGCCAAATATAATTGCATCGCCGCGCTTTTCCCAATACGTCCCGGCCGGGGCTGCGGCCGGCTGACCGCATGCCCCTGCCTTTACTGCCGTTGGCGGTATTTCATCCCGCAGCCGGCGCACCTATGTGACGTTTCGTTGCGCACCGTACGGAGGCCACAATGCATATTCTCTGGATCATTATCATCGGCTTCGTCGCCGGCATTATTGCGCGCTTTCTCGCGCCGGGCCCGAACAATCCAGCGGGCTTTATCCTCACCACGCTGCTCGGCATCGCCGGCGCGTTCGTTGCGACATTCATCGGCCAGGCAATCGGCTGGTACGGTCAGAACCAAGGCGCCGGCCTCATCGGAGCGGTGGTCGGCGCACTCCTCGTGCTCTTTATCTGGCACCGGCTGGTAACGAGCCACGCGATCCCCGATCCCGGCGATCGCCGCTATTTGTAGCTGCCGCCAAAGCGCGCGCCTGCCAGCTAGCGACTCGCGGTCCGGCGCTGCAAGCCCGCGAAACGGGATGTGCGGCGTTCGACGACAACGGCGCGAGGCCCGCCAATGCGTCCAGTCACGGTCACGCGGTCGACGTCCTTACGCTGTCCCATCCGCAGCACAACGCCTCGTGCCTCATCGCGCGGGACCTCCATCAACGACGCCACGATCTCAATCTGCTCCTTGAGGTCGTCGGTGAGCCCTTGGGCCGCGACCACGGCTTCCTCAACCGTCGGCGGATCCCGTCGCACCCGGCGGCGGCCGTCTTTTGTCACCCATTCGTCGCTCATGTTCGCACCTGTGTTCTTTTTTCCTCTGCCGGCGGCCATTATCATACCTGTGCCGCATTGCAGCAAGGAAATTGTGCGATGCACACACGACTAATTTATGACCACCTCAGGAGTCAAAACTGATGGCGTCTCAAGGATATAGCCATACGCATAAACCGCTGTATGGCCGGCGTTTCCGGGATGACTGATGCGCTAACGCGCCGCCATGTCGCTGAACAGGACGCCACCTTTCCCCTTCGTGGTCTTCGGCTGTTCAACCAATGAAATGACGACGGCCTCAGGCGGTACGCCTATGTTCTTCACCACTGCGGCGGTGACGTCTTTGACGAGGCCACGCTTCTCATCCAGCGAGCGGCCCTCAATGAGATACACAACGATTTCCGGCATGGCCTCCTCCGTGTTGTTTGCCGGCCATAGTCGAACATTAGTCGCGCGCGAAGGCCGGTATGGGCTTGCGTAAAGATCGGGTTCCGTACTACGGAACATCGTCGGTTGCCACAAGGGAGGGGACGATGAGACGTTTGGTTTTCGCAGCTGCAATCTTGGCGCTTGGATTTGCCGCTTCGACCGCAGCTCGCGCTGATTTCGCGGTGATCAAATACAAGGACGGTGTTTGCCGGGTCTGGAGTGACACCAAAATGGCCCCTATGGGGATGAAGGGTAAGGATTGGTGGTGGGTCGGCAAGCCGGCGATGACCAGGGAAGCTGCGGCTAAAAAAGGCGCCTGGGCCATGAAGCACAAGAAGTGCAAGGCTTGGTCCTAAACCAAGCAGTCGATCGGTTTGTGCTCGCCGCCCGCCACGAAAGTCGCGGGCGGTTTCGTTTTGCGCTCGGCGTAGACGCGGTGATTTGTCGCCCGGAACATACCGCAGGCTCTCGTGGTTGGCCCGTCAGCCAGGGAGCGCATCATGAAGCAATTGGCATTCGCAGTCGGCTTGTTGGTGATAGCTTTGACGGCCGCCACGCCGGCTCGGGCAGACTATGCCGTCGTTCAATTTGGCGACGGTTTTTGCCGGATCTGGTGGGACAGCGCCGGTACGCCGTGGGGCATCGGCTGGACCAAACTTGCCATCGGCCTGCCCGACCGCGAATTAGCGCGGGCCATGCTCGATAACGCTATCATCCAAGGTGCTTGTCGCTGACGGCGGTCGTCTGAAATGACCGCTCACGACGACGCCGTTCTTGCGCCTGCGACACGGCGCGGCGCCTGTATGGATTTTCGGCTCAAACGCTAAAAGTCATCCCGCGCCTGGTATGCGCCGGAATTCCAACCGCGCGACAAATACGCGCCGTTGGGTAGAGCCGCGAACGGCGTTCTGCCCGCGCCGTAGGCCTGTTCCCGCGCGGCGCCATAAACTTGCTCGCGCGGGGCGCGCCAAGTGAGACGCTGCTGCGGTTGCGGCTGCCTCTTGGCGGCTTTCTTCTGCACCGACGGCGTATCGGCAGCTACGACAGGCTGATTGGCAGGAGGCGTCGACGCAATCGCCGCCGGGGCCTCGGCTAATGCCAAAACGTTCCCCGGATTTTGCTTGCTGGAACTACGGCCTGCTTCGGAAGCCGGCAAGGTCGCCAAATGAGGCCCTCCCCGGTGATTGGTCGCGCTGCCTACCTCATGTGGCGCCTGTAGCTGTGCCGCCGCGGGAGGGACGACAAATGCAGCGTCACCCTGTTGCACCAACGTACGCGCAGCGATCGAGGTTTCCTCGGCGGCGGGACGATCGATCAATGAGAACACCACCGCAGCACCCGACGTTGCGCCAATCGCGGCCGCAACGATGGCCACGCGTGCCGTGTGCATAAAGCTGGGTGCCGGGGCGAGATAGCCCCATTCCGGATTAAAGTTATCGGCGAAACGCATCTGGACCTCCGAGGCAAGCTGACCGCTTCCCTGCCCAGCCGCCGCCGGAGTGGAAACGCATCGAAACGAAGTCGGTTCCTGTATGTCGCGGCAGTATGGTTGGCGGTTCACCGACTTTCACGACCGCCTGAGTTGAACGAGGAACTAGTTGTCAGTTCGCCGTGCCACCAGCGTCACAGAGCTTAAGACGCGCTAACCACGCTGGCCGGCGGCCGTGGACTCTGATCCTGACCGCCGATCCGGTCGCCGATCGCGCCGATCCACGTTGGGATGCCGCCGATCGCCGAGACGACCCGTTGAGTGACGGCAACGACGTGATCCTTGATGCCGATTGTTTTGGCGAGCAGCGAATCCTGTTCGCGCACTACCGATTTACTTCCTTCGTCGTGTTGCACCTGCGCGATCAGCAGTGGGGGAAGCGGAGCGCCGGCGATCGCGGGCTTGCCGCGCGGTGTATTTGATTTGGCCGCTGCCATGGCGACAACCGACGGCCGCGAAGCGGCGACGGCCGCTACTGGCTGTGGCTCGGCCGCGCCGCCTGGGGCGTTTTCGTTCGCCGTGAGCTGTTTCTTTTCGTCGGCGATACGCGCCTGAACGAAGCTCACAATCAGGCCGTGCTCGTCGCGGAGAAGCTGCATCATTTCCGCCGAGGCGGGAGCGGCTCGCGCGGCAACCGGCTCCGGCACCCAACCCAACTGCAGATGTGTAAGATGGGTAAACAGGAAACCGCCGATGATGCTTGCCAGCGCCGCCGGCAGAACGTCGTGAACGACCTTGGTCAGAAGCCGCTTCAGCAACGGCATTTCGTAGCGCATGAGGCTGTTCTCCAGCGACCGGTATTTTTCAAACGGCCGGTTGAATTTCAAACATGCGTTCTGGGCGGGGGATAGCCCGGAAAAAGGATTTTTTGCGGCGGCACCGCGGATTTAAAGCGCAAGGCGGCCCTTAGGTCAGTCGCCCCAAGCCGCCGATCGCCCAACGGCTGACGAGCTCGCCAAGTTGCTTGACCGCTGATTCGTCGAGCGAAACTGCGACTGCAAGCTCGGCAAGCTGCTCGCGGTTGCGCACGAAAACGCTGCACTGGCCGATCAGCCAGATGGCGGCAAGTACCAGCGTACGCTGGTCGGCTTCGGGCATAAAGCGGCGGATCAGGTCGACCGCCAGCCCCATGAACGGAGCCGCCTCCTCGCGCACAAGCTTGCGAAAGACCGCGGTCGGCCGCGCCGTTTCCCAGTTGAAAATCCGCATGTAACGGCTGACCTCATCGCGCGCCGTGATCGGTTGCAGCTGGCGCCGGACAAATTCGCCGAGCGCCTCCTCGCGCGACATTGCTTTGACTTCTTCGGCATGCCCGAGCTGGTCTTCGGTAAGGGCGTGAAACGCCGTCCGGAGCACTTCGCTGTACAGTCCCTCCTTGCCTGCAAAGTGGTAATTGATGGCGGCCTGGTTCACGCGTGCCTTGGCGACGATGGCGCGCACGCTGGTGGCGTCGTAGCCGCGCTCGGCAAACAGCCGCTCGGCGGCTTTGAGGATGCGCTCGCGCGTGATTTCAGATGGTCGCGTCATGGCCTCGGGCGCCTTTGAGCGTTTTTCAAACTCTTGTTCGAATTCCAAATATGGGTTTGGAGGCGCTCTTGCAACTTGCCAGGGCCAACGGTGCAACAGATTGCCTCCCCAATCCGGGGAACAGGAACCCTAAAATTGCCCCAGGGGCTGCGCCCAGTTGCTCAAATGACTTCCCGCACGGCCGCCGCTATCGTGTCGCGCGATGATTGGGCCTTACCGAATCGAAGGCTACGCCATTGTCTCCGCCGACGGCATGATCGCCGACGGCGATGGAGTAATGCCTGAAAGCATCGGCAACGAAGCCGATCAGAAGTTCCTGCAGACCGAACTCGACCGCGCCGCCGCCGTCGTCCATGGCCGTCATTCATACGAAGGCGGACCGCGCGCGGCTCGCCGCAAACGACTGATCGCGACGCGGCAGATTGCGACCATCGAACCGGATCCGGCACATCCTCATTCGCTTTTGTGGAACCCGGCCGGGGCAACGCTTGAGGAAGCGCTCGCCAAACTCGATGTCGCGAGCGGCACCGTCGCGATCATCGGTGGCACCGAAGTGTTCGGCATGTTTCTACCATCTTACGACGCCTTCCACCTCACGCGCGCAGCCTATGCCGAAATTCCAGGCGGACGGGCGCCATTTCCAGCGGTCGGCACAGGTTCGACGCCCGAAGACGTTCTTGGCGCCAACCGTCTCGCGCCCGGCGCCCGACGCGACATCGATGCGGCGTCAGGGATCACACTGACGACCTGGACGCGGGAACCGGAGACCAAAACCCGGAACCCGTGACCTCGGCACGCCGCACAACCAACGGTAGCCGCCTTGACGCTTTCTTAAGCGCGACCCGTCAATTAGCCGCAAGCCTTTGTTCACCCTTATCGCGGCATTGTCATCGCTGTTTCAACGGGGCCGCGCCCGTAGCATGATGCGAACTCTTCCCCTCATTGATGAACTTGAGGCCGCGCTGAGCTCCGGCACCAACACGCGCCGGATCGAGATGCTGACCCGCATTACCGATCTCTTCGTTGGCGGCGCGCCGCGCTATTCGGAGGATCAGATCGGCGTGTTCGATGACGTGATGGTGCGCCTCATGAGCACAATTGAGGCCAAGGCCCGCGCCAAGCTCGCGAACCGCCTGGCCCCGATCGCCAACGCTCCTGCAAGCGTGGTTCACATGCTCGCGTTTGACGACGACATCGAAGTCGCGCGCGCCATTCTCAGACAATCGGAGCGGCTCGAAGATTCCGCACTGCTCGCCAACGCCAACACCAAAAGCCAGCAGCACCTGTTTGCCATCTCGCAGCGCCGAATTTTGAGCGAAGCCGTCACGGACGTGCTGGTCGAGCGCGGCGACCGTGAGGTCGTCCAAGCGGTAGTCAAGAATACCGGCGCCCGGTTTTCCGACGCCGGCTTTCGCATGCTGGTAAAGCGCTCGGTCGGCGACGACGATCTTGCAACCATCGTCGGTATGCGCAGCGACATCCCGCGGACGCATTTCCTTGTTTTGCTTGAAAAAGCCTCAAGCGCCGTGCGCGTGCGCCTGGCCGTCGAGAATCCGCAGGCCACTACCGCCATCGACGGCGTGGTAGCCGAGGTCGTCGGCGGCATTCGTAACGACGCCCGCAATGCATCTCCGGACTTCGCCGCCGCGCAGGCGGCGGTGGAGCGGCTCAATCGCATCCGCCGTATCGGCGAAGCCGAAATCTACCAATATGCGCGCGAACGCAAGTTCGAGGAGACCGCAATCGCACTGTCGATCCTGTGCGATACGCCAATCGACGTCGTCGAACGGGCGCTCCTCGACCCCGGCGCGGAGATCGTGCTGATCCTTGCCAAGGTCGCCGGCTTGTCATCGACCACCACGAAAGCCATCTTGCTCTTACGCGCAGCGGATCGCGGCATGTCGGCGAAAGACCTCGACAACGCGCTGGCAAGTTTCAACCGTCTGCAGCCCGACACCGCCCGCCGCGTACTCGGCTTCTTCCGCACTCGCGTGAAAAAACCGGCCCAGCTGATGGTCCCTCCCGCGGTCGCCGTCAGCGGCTAGATGTGCAGCGCCGCTCCGAACTCAAAACACTCGCGGCCAAAACTTCAAACATTGCTGATTGTTGTTAGATCAGAAACTCACGCAGTTTGCCAAAATTTGCTTGACTCCGAGAGGTTTGCATTTATTTGGGGATTTCGCTGCTGCTGATCGGTCCGCGTGGACAAGATCGAGCGGCTTTCGCCTTCCGTGGCGCCGGCTCGCCGGCATCTCGGGTTCTTACCTCTGGTTGGGGAGGACGGCATGAGCCGGAACGCCCTCTTACGATCGGGGAAGGGCTTGGGGATCCCAGGCACCGCCCGAACGGACGACAGCAAAGCCAAACTGAAAGTGGCGCCGCCCCCAACGCTGGTTGGCCACGGCCCCGGACACTTTGCCGTGCGCAATGGCATACGCTGCGCCGGCGTGCATCTGATCGTTGATCTGCATGACGCCAAGCGGCTGGACGATATCGGCCACATCGAGGCGACGCTGCGGCGCTGCGTCGAAGCGGCGCGGGCAACGCTGTTGCACATCCACGTGCATCATTTTCAGCCGAATGGCGTATCGGGTGTAGCGGTGCTGGCAGAAAGCCATATCTCCATCCACACTTGGCCCGACGCGGGCTATGCGGCGCTCGATGTTTTCATGTGCGGCTCGGCGGATCCCGATGCGTGCATTCCGGTTTTGCGCGAGGCATTCTCTGCAAAGCACGTCGGCGTGAATGAGATTTTGCGCGGGCAAGACGCTTAGGCCGGCTTATGCAGTGTCCGAGCTTGAGCGGCCGGGTCTGTACCCGGCCGTTTTTTCTTTCACTCACTGAGCTGCGGAGGTGTCATGGCTGAAAAGCGCTGGATCGCCGAGACGCTGTTCGACGACCTCGGCTTTCGCATCAGCTATCGCGTCGACAACCTCCTCTACGAAACGCGGACTGAGCATCAGCACCTAGTGCTGTTCGAGCAGCCGTTCTTTGGCAAGATGCTGATGATTGACGGTGCCACCCAGATTTCCGCGAGGGACGAATTCATCTATCAGGAGATGATGTCGCACGTGCCGCTGTTTGCTCACGGCAGGGCGCGCGAGGTGCTCATCATCGGCGGCGGCGATTGCGGCATTGCCGAAGAGGTCCTCAAGCACAAGACGATCGCGCGCCTCACCCAAGTCGAAATCGACGCCAAGGTGGTCGAGTTCGCCAAAGAGCATTTCCCGGAAATCACCAAACCGGTGTTCGCCGACCGTCGCTTCGAGAGCGTAATCGACGACGGCGCCAAATACGTCGTGCGAACCGAGCGGCGTTTCGACGTTATCATCGTCGATTCCACCGACCCGCAGGGTCCAGGCGAGATTCTATTCAGCCAAAAATTCTACCGCGGCTGCAAGCGTTGCCTGAACCAGGGCGGCTTGTTGGTGACGCAGAATGGGGTGCCAATGTTTCAGCCACGCGAACTCACATCCAGCATCACAAAACTCCGCCGGCTGTTTGGTGACGCCACCTGCTACGTCGCCGCCATCCCCACCTATGTCGGCGGACACATGGCTATGGGTTTTGCCACCGACGACATGAGCTTGCGGCGTAGGTCCGCGACAGCCATTAGCTCGCGCTACCGTAAAGCCGGCGGCTTTGCGACCAAGTATTGGACGCCGGAGGTGCATGCCGCAGCCTTTGCGTTGCCGCGCTTCATTGCGGAAACGGTGGCGCTGGCGAAGCCAAGACGATAAGGGCCGGCAAGGCGTTTCGACGGGTACTGCCCATCGTGTTGCCGACCCTCGAGTGGGCAAGAACTCCGCATTTCGCCGGTTGCAAAGATGCTCTATAAGCCTCGCGGAGAGTTAAGTTTTGGGAGGAATTGCCATGAAACTCTACATGCATCCGGTATCGATGACGAGCCGTCCAGTGCGGCTGTTCATCGCCGAGAACAAAATTCCGGTCGACGAGGTGACGGTTGATCTGTTCACCGGCGAACATATGAAACCGCCCTATACGGATATGAACCCGAACGCCCTCGTGCCGATGATCGAAGACGGCGATCTCAAGCTGACCGAAAGCTCGGCGATCCTGAAATATCTTGCCGACAAGATCGGCTCGCCGGCTTACCCCAAGGATTTGAAGCAGCGCGCCAAGGTCAACGAGATGATGGATTGGCTCAACACCAATTTCTATCGCGACTGGGCCTACAATCTCGCCTATCCGCAACTGTTCCCCAATCAAAAGCGCCGCAGCGATGAAGCACAGGCGGCTACCATTGAACTCGGCCAGCAGAACGCAAAGAAGTGGCTGAAGGTCCTTAACGACCATTGGATCGGACCAAAGAAGCAGTACCTGTGCGGCGACCAGATCACGATTGCCGACTATTTCGGCGCCGCGCTGGTGACACTCGGCGAGGTCATTCGCTGCGATCTGTCGGCCTATCCCAACGTGCAGCGGTGGCTCAACAACATGAAGAAGCTGCCAAGCTGGGCCCCGGTCAATGAAGTGTTCCATGGCCTCGTCGCTTCGGTGAAAGAGCAGCCGTTCCACGCAATCTGATCCGTTCAGCAGAGACAGAGGACGGACGATAGACGGCGGATGAAGAGGACAGGATTTTTTCCGTCCTCTCACCGCTTCTGCGTCGTCCGATAAAAGCCATGCGAATGAGCCGCGACCACATTTTGACCAGTCAGGCCGGCAGCCTGCCGCGCCCCGACGATCTGATCGAAGCCAACCGCGCGCGCGAAGCGGGCGAAACCACCGACGAGCGCCGCTATCAGGACACGCTGCAAGCCTCGGTGGCCGACGTCGTACGCCGGCAGAAGGAGATCGGCATCGACGTGCCGGGCGACGGCGAGTTCGGCAAGTCGATGGGGCACAAGGTCAACTACCGGGCGTGGTGGAGCTATTGCTTCAATCGTCTCGGCGGCCTCGATCTGAGCGGGCCCGGTTTGTACGAAGGCGCGCCCAAACGAGCCAACCCCGGCGAGGTCGTTCTCACCAGCTTCGCCGACCGCCGGGATCGGACCAAGTTCCTGCAAGTCTACAAGGATGAGGTAACGACCGGACCGGCGATGGCCAAATGGCCGGTGTGTACCGCACCGGTTTCGTACAAAGGCCAGGAAGCAATCAAAGCCGACATCGCCCATTTCAAGGCCGCGCTGAAAGCGTCTGGCGTCGAAGAGGGCTTTATGACCTCGGTCGCTCCAGCGAGCGCCGCTCGGTTCAAGAACGTCTACTACAAGACCGACGAAGAATTCATGTACGCCGTCGGCGAAGCCATGCGCGAGGAATACAAAGCCATCGTTGACGCCGGCTTGATCCTTCAGCTCGACGATCCGGCGATCGCCGAGAATTGGGACATGATCAATCCCGAGCCCACCGTCGAGGGCTATCAGAAGTTCACCATGGTCCGGATCGAGGCGCTCAACCACGCCATCAGGGGCCTGCCCGAGGACCGCATCCGCTTTCATCTGTGCTGGGGCTCCTGGCATGGGCCGCACACAACTGACATTCCGATGCAGGATATTGTCGACGTCATGTTGGCCGTGAAATGCCAGGCCTATTCGTTCGAAGCCGGCAACGTGCGCCATGAGCACGAATGGACGGTGTGGGAGGATGTCAAACTTCCCGACGGCAAGATCATCCTGCCCGGCGTGGTCAGTCACGCCACCAATGTCGTGGAGCACCCCGAGCTTGTCGCCCAGCGCATTCTGCGTTTTACCAAAAGCGTTGGCCGAGAGCGTGTCATAGCCGCAACCGATTGCGGGCTCGGCGGCCGCGTGCATCCGATGATCGCGTGGGCCAAGCTCGAAGCGCTCGCTCAGGGGGCGGCAATAGCGAGCCGCCAGCTTTGGCGCTGAGCGCGCCAGACGCTCACAGCCCCACACGCTCGACCCGCTCGCTTGGTTACGCTGCAAATTTTTGCGCGCGCATCCAGGCGCCGACCTCGCGTTCCGCTTCGGCCTTGCCGAAACCGTAGCGTTCCCGAAGCCTCGCGACCAATTCCTCACGCCTGCCGTTAATCCGCGTGATATCTTCGTCGGTCAATTTGATCCAGTTGCGCCGGAGTTCCCCTTTGAAGATAAGCCAGTTGGTTTCGATCTGATCCCAGTTCATCCTCATCTCCCTGCCAGATTGGACGCGCCACCTATCGGCTGCGCAAATGGAAACGCGCAATGTCAGCGGCGCGATGCGGCCTGAATTCGACGATAAGGGGGTGTTTCTGAGATGAATGTTGGCGTCGTTCTGGCGGAATGCGATTGTCAAATTAAAAGCGGCCGTGAGGGATCGTCGGCATTGTCTCGCGTACAAGCTGGTTGCAAATTGCTAAACCGCATTCGCGAAACATCGGCCTTCGACAAAACCACCGGCGCGCATCACGCGCGGAATGCCTAACAAACAAGCGCCATTACCATCGCCATGAACGCTCATTCATCCCGGCGCATGCGCTTCCTGCCACCTCTCCTGGCGCTTTCGATCTTCACGCTGCTCGCAAACTGCATCGAGTCCACGCAGCCACTGCTCAGCGATGCGTTGCCGCTGCTTGGCGACCGCTTGCGCTTTCAGCTTTACGCATTGCGCGATGGCGCCGCGCACGACCCGATCGTCGCCACCTTCGTGTGGCGGGATGGCCGCTACGCCCTGACCAGCGGCGGCGGAGAGGGGTTCGGGGATATCACTATTCACCTTTTCGAAGGCCCCGATTTGATCGTGCAAAGCATCCGGCCCGGCCTTCCTACCGAATACGCAATCGCACGCAAGCTTGCAGACGGCACATACTTGGTCGTCGCGATCGACGAAACCGATGCCGACGAGTCGCTCCGCAACCGGTTATGCGGCAAGGAGAGCGGCGCCTCATGCCGCGTCGCCACCCGTGATGCAATCATCGCTTTTGCGCGCGCTACCGCCGCCAAGCCGCACACTGCCGGCGGCCTCGCCGTGCTCCTCGCAGACTAGCTTGACGGCTTAAGCGCGCTCGCCGAAGAGACATCATGGCTTCCTCCGCCCCGCCTTTCGACGTTGGGCGTCTGACCCGCGACCTTCGCGCCGGCGACCGCACCGTGCTGTCGCGGGCGATTACGCTGATCGAGAGTAAGCGCGCGGATCACCGCCGAACGGCCGCGGCGCTCACTCAGGCGCTGCTCGACGTCACCGGCCGGGCCGTTCGCGTCGGCATTACCGGCGCGCCGGGCGTCGGCAAATCAATCACCGTCGATGCGCTCGGCAGCATGCTGACCCGACAGGGCCGAAGAGTTGCCGTGCTCGCCGTCGATCCATCCTCGCGGCGCACCGGCGGATCGATCCTTGCCGACAAGACCCGGATGGCGAGGCTGGCCAACGACGCCAACGCGTTCATCCGTCCCTCGCCCGCGTCCGGCACGCTCGGCGGCGTGGCGGCAAAGACGCGCGAAACCATGCTGTTGTGCGAGGCCGCGGGCTACGACGTCGTGCTGGTCGAAACCGTCGGCGTCGGCCAGTCGGAAATTGCCGTCGCGGACATGACAGATTTTTTCCTCGTGCTCATGCTGCCCGGCGCCGGCGACGAATTGCAGGGATTAAAAAAGGGTGTCGTTGAGCTTGCTGACATGATCGCCGTCAATAAGGCGGACGGCGACAACGTGGCTCGCGCCAAGGCCGCGGCGGCGGAATATCGCGCCGCGCTGCACATTCTGTCGCCGCGGTCGCCGAACTGGTCGCCGCCGGTGGTTACCTATTCGGCGCTGACCGGCGAAGGCATTCCCGAATTGTGGAAGAAGGTCCTTGAGCATCGCGAACGGTTGACCGCTTCGGGCGAACTTACTGCGCGGCGCGGCGAGCAGCAGGTGAAATGGATGTGGACGATGCTTGAAGAGCGTTTGTTCGCGCCGTTGCGCTCCGATCGAACGCTGAAGGCGGCGCTGCCGCGGATTGAAGCTGAAGTCGCGGCAGGTAAGCTTGCCCCCGCCTCGGCAGTCGAGGAAATTGTCGGAATGCTCGGGCGATAACATGCGTGTCCTTCTCACCGGATTCGGCCCCTTCCCCGGCGTACCGGTCAATCCGAGTGCGGTCTTGGTCAAAGCCCTCGCCCGCCGGCAGCGGCCGGCTTTCGCCGGGATCACCCGCACCACGCACATATTTGCGACGACCTACGAAGCGGTTGATCGCGATCTTCCCAAGCTTTTCCCGAGAAAGCCCGACGTCGTGCTGATGTTCGGACTCGCAGGAAGCAGGCGCCACGTCTGCATCGAGACGCGGGCGCGCAACGCGGTTTCACTCTTGTTTCCGGACGCCAGCGGACATCGTGCGGAACGCGGCCTCATTGTGCCGCGTGCGCAAAGAATGCTGCGTGGAAACGCACCGTTCGCCGATTTACTCGGCGCGCTCCGCGGTAGTGGAATTCCCAGCCGGCTGTCCCGCGATGCCGGTCGGTATCTGTGCAACTACTCGTACTGGCGCGGCCTGGAGCACATTGACGACGGCCACCCGCTGGTTCAGTTCATCCACATTCCATGGGTCAGATTCGATCGGCGCCGGCGGCACCAAAGCCGTTCGGTCGCGTTTCGCCCGCTGGTAGTTGCTGCCGAACGGCTGCTGCTGGCGCTTATCGCGGCCAAGCGCCGGCAATCGCCTCGCTGACCCGCAGCGATCCAACCTCGATACCATTCCAATTGCGCAGCGTCGGGGAAGCGAAGGTTGCGAGGACCGTTCCCTCGGTATCGTCAATCGCTACAAAGCGCGCGATCAAAGCCGCAATGATCGCTTCGGCGGCGCGGCCGGCCCCGTCGTCGCACTTGATCGCGATCCCCAAACCGAGCTGCGGCAGCGAGCCGCAAAAGACACCTTCAGCGCCGGTTTTCAGCAGTGCGCGCGGACCCAACAGCCCCATGATCTCGGAACAGAACCGGCCGGTGCCGGCGACATACCACGGCTTTCGTGCGCAGGCCGTCCGCAGCCGCGCTGCGGCTTGTGCTCGCCGAGGTTCCAGCCCATGACCGCTGCCGAACCTGGCGAAGGCCTGTGCCAAGTTTGCGAGCGGTATTGCCCATGTCGGCACCGAACAGCCATCGACCGCGCGGCAATCGTCAGGGAGAGCGACCCCAGTCAAATCCTCAAGCACGACCCGAACGCTCCGCTGTACGGCATGCTCCGGCCGCCAGTAGTCGGCATAAGCGATCCCCATCGCGCAAGCGACGCAAAGGAAACCGGCATGCTTGCCCGAGCAGTTGTTATGCAGCGCCGAAGGCGCTGCCCCCGCCCGCGCCAGCGCGAACGCCGCCGTCTGCGAGCTTGGCCAGTGGGTGCCGCAAGCGAGCGCGGACGCGTCGAGGCCCGCCTTGCTCAACATGCGGGTCACGACTTCCACATGCGCCGGCTCGCCGCTGTGCGAAGCGCACGCCAGGGCAAGCTCTTCGTCACCAAGCGCGTAACGTTCGGCAGCGCCGGACTCTACCAGCGGCAGGGCCTGCAGCGGCTTGACCGCCGAACGCGGGAAAACCGGTTTTGCCACGTCGCCTACGGCAAGCACCGTCGCCCCGTCGGCATCGACGACAGCCACCGCGCCGCGATGGCGACTCTCAATCAGGCCGCCGCGGTGCACCTCGACGAGGACCGGATTGCTCACTGCTCAGTCGGAAAATCGCGGCGTGCGCTTTTCAAGATTGGCCATCACCGCCTCGGTTTGATTAGGCGACCCGATCAGCCGCGCCTGCTCGCGCGATTCGGCGAGGAGACAGGCGGCGGCATCAGACCCGGCAGCGGCAATATTGAAAAGGCGCTTGGCGGCCCTGATCGCATCGGGATTCTTCTCCGCAATGTCGCGCGCAAGAGCCAGCGCTTCGGTGTGCGGATCGGGACATACTCGGGTTGCGAAGCCGTACGCTCGCGCCTCCTCGGCCGAAAATATCCGTCCGCTATAGGTCAATTCGCGGATCACATCTTCTCGCGCCAAATGCCGCATCAAAATTGTGCCGCCCATATCGGGGACGATGCCCCATTTTATCTCCATGATCGACATGCGGGTGTCGTGTGCAACCAATCGCACATCAGCGCCAAGCGCGAGCTGAAAGCCGCCACCGAAGGCGACACCATGCACGGCCGCGACTACAGGTACGCCGAGTTCGCGCCAGCACATGACCGCATATTGAAACCGGTTGGAAATTCCATGGGTCCGGGCTTCGAGATTGCGGATGCCGCCCTCTTTCATGGCGGCGAAACTGTTCAAATCGAGGCCGGCGCAAAACCCTCGCCCTTCGCCCGACAGGACCACGGCGCGAAGGCCGCGCTCCTCGCCGAGCCGCTCGGACGCGGCGATGAGCGCCTCGAACATCGGCGGGTCGAGCGCATTCATCTTGTCGGCGCGCGACAATCGAACATCGGCGATGCCGTCGGCAACATGCACGGTAACGCGATCGCTCATCGCCCTCTCCCTAAGCTGCCGGCGTGTGGCGCGGTGGCCGCCGGTATCTACGCGCGCAACGCCGCCCCCGGCCAAGCTGCAGCCGCGGCACGCTGATATTGCGGCGGATGAGCGACTTCACCGCCGAGCGCTTGAGCCGCGTGCCAGGCCCAATGCGGATCGTTAAGGAAAGCGCGCGCCAGCGCCACCATGTCAGCCTGGCCGCTGGCGACAATCGCCTCCGCCTGCTTAGAGCTCGCAATCATTCCGACGACGCGCGTCGAAATCTCGGCTTCGCGGCGAATCCGCTCGGCGAGCGCAACGTTATAGCCGGCATCCTTCGGCACACTGGCCTGCCCTTGGGTGCTGACGCCGCCGGACGAAACATCGACATAGTCGAGGCCGGCTTGTTTCAGCGCCTTGGCGAGCGCGACCGCATCGGCGACCGTGAGGCCGCCATCAAGCCAATCGCTGCCGGTCAGGCGTGCCCCAAATGGCGTGCCGCGCGGAACCACGACGCGCACGACGCGGGCAACTTCAAGCGGAAAACGCATGCGGCCCTCGAGCGAACCGCCCCAATCATCGTTGCGCGTATTCGAAATCGGCGAAACGAAGCCGTGCAAGAGATAGCCGTGCGCCAAGTGCAGTTCGACGGCATCGAAGCCGATGCGCACGGCACGCTTTGCCGCCTCAACGAAGGCCGAACGCACACGTGCCATATCGTGCTCGGTCATGGCCCGCGGCATATGCCAGCCGGGACCGAACGGGATTGCTGAGGGTGCAATCGTGGGCCACGGATCTTCCGTCGCCGGCAACGCCTTGCCGCCCTCCCAGGGCCGTTGCGCGGAAGCCTTGCGACCGGCGTGGGAAAGCTGAATGCCGAGCTTGGCGCTACCGATGTGCCGGCAATGCGCTACGACCCGCTCCAAAGCCGCCTCGCAAGCGTCGGAATAAAGGCCGAGGCAGCCATGGGTAATCCGGCCAAAGCGCTCCACATGGGTCGCTTCGACTACCAGCAACCCGGCGCCTGAATTGGCCAGCATGCCAAGGTGGGTCATGTGCCAATCGGAAGCAACACCGTCGTTGGCGCTGTACTGGCACATCGGCGACACGACGATGCGGTTCGCCAGATTTAGATCCGCCAGCCGCAGCGGCGAAAACAAGACACTTGTCATGATGATGAGATAGCACGCAGAGGCGATTTGGGAAGGAAGAGAGGCGCCAACTAAAGCAACCAGCTCAGGTTGGGGCTACGCTTCACCGACTTCAATGCCGGCGATTCTAGCCCATTGATCCCGGCTGCGGATCGCTTCCCGGATCGCTTCGAGCAACTGCTCGGGCGTGTAGTAATGCTTCCATCGGCCGCTGTCGCGCAGCTCGAAAACATGGGCCCGGCGACGCTCCGCGAGCGCAAGCCATTTGCGCGCAACACTGTCGTACGGACTGGTTTGCCGTGCCGACATGATAAAGCCGAAGATGCCCATCCAGGCGGGCCGGAAAATGATTGCTGGGAACGCGTGCACGCAGAACACACGCTACGAGGCACCACAATTTCACGTTGGAACTACAAATACCGCTCGGTGGTCGGCCGGCTTGGCAAAACGAACACCGGCCGGCGGCCCAGCTCACCCAAACTCACTGGGAACGCGGTGTCAGGCAACGAAAATGCAGGCGTTTAGGCGTTGGTCCTGTGCACCAAATATAACTGTTAAACTGATTCTGTTGATAAGTCTGGGGAAAACTGGCTCACAGCCGCACGCGCAGGATTTGCGCAAGTTCGCCGACGATGCCGCGGCGGAAGACGAGCACGCAGACCACGAAAATCGCGCCCTGGATCACCAGCACCCATTGGCCGAAGGGCGCGAGGTAGTTCTGCATCGCAATGACCACGAAGGCGCCGACCACCGGCCCAAAAACCGTACCGAGGCCGCCGAGCAGCGTCATAAGAACCACATCGCCGGACATGGTCCAGTGCACGTCAGTCAGCGAAGCGAGCTGAAAGACCAGCGCCTTCATCGATCCCGCGAGCCCGGCTAGCGTCGCCGAAAGGACGAAGGCGACCAGCTTATAGCGCTCGGTCTTGTAGCCTAATGAGATCGCGCGCAGTTCGTTTTCGCGGATCGCCTTGAGCACCTCGCCGAACGGCGAATTGATAATCCGGAAGATGAGCAGAAAGCAGGCGAGGACGACGATCAGAACAAACGAATACATCGTCAGTTCGGCGGACAGATCGAAAACGCCGAACAGCCGGCCGCGCGGCACCCCCTGGATACCATCCTCGCCGCCGGTGAACTTCGCCTGCAGTGCGAAGAAGTACAGCATCTGCGACAGCGCCAGCGTGATCATGGCGAAATAGATGCCCTGCCGGCGAATGGCGACCACACCGACGATGTACCCGAGAATCGCTGCGGTCACGGTGCCGATCAGAATTGCGATCTCCGGCGACTGCGGCGGAAACGAAATCACCAGCCACATCGTGTGGCCGAACCAGTACGGAATACTCAGCGACCCCACCTTGGCCGTGTAGGCGGTGAGGTAGCTGGCCCAGCCAAAGAACATGGCATGGCCGAACGAGATTAGGCCGACATAGCCGATGAGAAGATTGAAGGCGCAGGCGAACAAGGCAAAGCACAACGCCTTCATGAGGAAGACCGGGTAGACCACGAACGGCGCCACGATCAACAGCGCGACCATCACCACGAACGCGACGCCGAGACTGAGCGGCGTGTCCCGATGACGTTGCAGAACCGGCGGGTCGAGGACGCGCTCCATCAGGCGTTCCGCCCAAACAGTCCGGCCGGGCGCAGGAGCAGCACAATAGCCATGATGACGAAAATGACGGTATTCGAGGCTTCGGGATAAAAGACCTTGGTCAGTCCTTCGATGATACCGAGCAAAAAGCCGGTCACGATCGCGCCCATGATCGAACCCATGCCACCGATTACAACAACGGCGAACACGACGATGATCAGATCAGAGCCCATCTGTGGCGAGACGTTATAGATCGGCGCCGCCATAACACCCGCGAGTGCTGCAAGCCCGACGCCGAAACCGTAAGTGAGCGTCACCATCCGTGGCACGTTGATGCCGAAGGCGCGCACCAGCACCGGATTTTCTGTGGCAGCACGGAGATAAGAGCCGAGCCGCGTGCGCTCGATAGCAAACCATGTTGCCAGGCACACCGCCAGCGAGAGCACAATGACCCAGGCGCGATAATTCGGCAGAAACATAAAGCCGAGATTGCGACCGCCCCGCAACGCATCCGGTACCTGATAAGGCAGGCCCGACGAGCCGTAATAGTTGCGAAACAGGCCCTCGATGACGAGTCCCAGCCCAAACGTGAGAAGAAGCCCGTAGAGCGGATCGAGCTTGCGCAGATGCTGGAGAAAAAGCCGCTCGATCACGATGCCGGTTGTGCCGATGATAATCGGGGCGAGCACCAGCGCTTCCCAGTAGTCGATGCCGATGTGCTGGAGCAGCAGATAGGCGGCAAACGCGCCCATCATGTACTGCGCGCCGTGGGTGAAGTTGATGATGTTGAGCATGCCGAAGATGACGGCAAGCCCGAGACTCAACAGCGCGTAGAATGAGCCGTTGATCAGGCCGAGCAGCAATTGCCCGAACAGCGCCTGCGAAGGAATGCCGAAAATCTCGGACATCTCGTCGGATCGCCCCCAAAGTCGTCATTGCCGGGCTTGACCAGCGAGCGAGCCAAGCCCGGTATTAACGATCGAACTTGTGTCTACCCGCTCACTAGCGGACAGCCGCCGTCTTTGACCGGTCGAAAGGCCTCGGCCGCCGGGATGGTGGCGCGCACCTTGTAATCGTCGCCAGGGTATTTCGACTCTTGAGGCTTCTTCACCTCAAACAAATACGCGTTGTGCAGCTTGCGACCGTCGACACGAATCGAACCCTTGCCGAACAGCGGATCGTCGGTCGGCATTTCCTTCATCTTGGCGACCACCGCCCGACCGTCGGCCGTGCTCTTAAGCTCCGCGACTGCTTTCAAGTAGTGAATCACCGAAGAGTAGACTCCGGCTGGCACCATGCTCGGGAACTTGCCGGGCCGCGCGGCCTGCCAACGTTTGGTGAAGGCGCGGTTGGCGTCGGTCATGTCCCAATACCAGGTCTCGGTCAGCACCAAACCTTGGGCGACTTTCAGCCCCAGCGCTTGAACGTCGTTGATAAAAACCAACATCCCGGCGAAATGCTGACCACCGGCGGTGATGCCAAACTCGGCGCCCTGCTTGATCGCATTGACGGTGTCGCCGCCGGCATTGGCAAGGCCGATGATTTTCGCTTTCGAGGTCTGTGCCTGCAGCAGGAAAGAGGAGAAGTCGCTGTTGTTCAGCGGATGGCGCACGCTGCCGAGGACCTTGCCGCCGTTGGCGACGACGACCGCCGTGGTGTCGCGTTCGAGTGCCTGCCCGAATGCGTAATCGGCGGTGAGGAAGAACCAGGTGTCGCCGCCGGTTTTGACCACAGCCTTGCCGGTGCCATTGGCGAGCATCCAAGTGTCGTAAGTCCACTGGATGGTGTTCGGCGAGCATTTCGGTCCGGTAAGATCGGAGCTTGCCGGTCCTGAGCCTAAGAATACTTTGTTCTTCTCCCGCGTCACCTCACTAATGGCGAGCGCGACGCTGGACGTTGGCACATCAACAATAACATCAACATGATCGACGTCGTACCATTGCCGAGCGACGCCGGCGCCGACATCGGGCTTGTTCTGGTGATCAGCAGCGACAACCTCGACCTTGAGGCCGTGGGCGGCGGGATTGAAATCTTCGACCGCCAGCTTGGCGGCGGCGACCGAGCCGGGACCGCCGATGTCCGCATAAAGACTCGACATGTCGGTGAGGACGCCGATCTTGACCGACACGTCCTCCGCCCGCGCGGCTGCTGCCGTGCACATCAGTGCGGCAACCGCCAGGGCCAATCTTGATCCGAGAGTCATTGATGACCTCCTTATTTTGCGGGCTTAAGCCCTGGTGTCGTTCTTGATATCAAACTCCGAGATATTCGTGCAGTTTTTCGGTATTGGCCTTTAGTTCGGCTGCGACAAAATGGTCGACAATACGCCCATGCTCCATGACGTAATAGCGATCGGCTAGCGTCGCGGCGAAGTGGAAGTTCTGTTCAACCAGCAAAATCGTGAAGCCCTGCGCCTTGAGCGTACCGATGGTATGCCCGATCTGCTGGATAATGACGGGAGCGAGGCCCTCGGTCGGTTCGTCAAGCAACAGAAGCCGCGCACCGGTGCGCAGGATGCGGCCGATCGCCAACATCTGCTGCTCGCCGCCGGATAGTTTGGTGCCCTGGCTGCTGAGCCGCTCGCGCAAATTGGGGAACAGTTCAAAAATCCTGTCGAGATCGAGGCCGCCCGGGCGCACCTGCCGCGGCAACAACAAATTCTCCTTGACGTCGAGGCTGGAGAAAATGCCACGCTCTTCCGGACAGAAGGCGATGCCGGCGCGCGCGATTATGTCGGAAGGCCGTTTGATCAGCTCGCGGCCTTCGAAGCGCACCGAGCCGGTACGGCTTTCGATAATGCCCATAATGGCTTTGAGCGTCGTCGTCTTGCCGACGCCATTGCGGCCCAGAAGCGTGACCACTTCTCCCGGCCGCACATCGAACGTCACGCCGTGCAGGACGTGCGACTCGCCGTACCACGCTTCAAGCTCGTTAACTGCAAGGAGCGCGTCGGTCTCAGGCATGGCCGGTCCCGAGATAGGCCTCGCGCACGGCCGGATCGGCCGACACCGTTTTATAGTCGCCCTCGGCCAACACTTGCCCGCGGGTGAGGACGGTAATGCGGTCGCAAAGATCAGCGACGACACTGAGATTATGTTCGACCATAAGCACCGTGCGGTCGGCGGCGACTGTTTTAATCAGCTCGCTGATCCGCACGATATCCTCGCGGCCCATGCCCGCCGTCGGCTCGTCGAGCAAAAGGAGTGCTGGGTCGAGCGCCAGCGTGGTTGCAATTTCGAGCGCCCGTTTGCGGCCGTAGGGCAGTTCGACCGCGAGCGCATCGACATAACGGGCCAGCCCGACATCGGTGATAAGCGCGTTTGCCCGATCATCGAGAACGCCGAGTACGCGTTTGGAGCGCCAGAAATCAAATGAATTGCCGCGGCGGCGCTGCAGTGCGATGCGCACATTTTCCAGCACGGTCAGGTGCGGAAAGACTGCCGAGATCTGGAACGAGCGGCCGATGCCGAGGCGCGCGACATCGGCAGGCTTAAGTGCAGTGATGTCGCGACCGTCGAAGACGATGCGGCCGCGCGTTGGCGCAAGGAATTTGGTGAGAAGATTAAAGCACGTGGTCTTTCCGGCGCCGTTCGGTCCGATCAGGGCGTGAATGCTGCCACGGCTGACGCGCAGATTGACGGATCGCACCGCCAGGAATCCGGCAAACTCTTTGGTCAGGTCCTCAGTTTCGAGAATTGCGCCTTCAGGCAACTCGCACTCCCCTTGGCCCATTCTCCCAATTGTCACGCCAAGCGTAAAGGCGAAATGCTGGACTCGAGCCAACATTGCAACCGCTTTTGGCTGCCTGGCACGGGTTTGTCAGACACGTCGCCCTTGCTATAGTCTAACTGACACAGAAGCGCCGTAAGCGCATCTCAATATTCGGAATGCCCTTCCGATTTGTCGCTTTTTAAAGATCCTTTACCTGCTGGCGGCAGTGCCGCACAGCGCGGCATAGCGGAGCATCGCCATGAAAATCAGCGCGCGCAACCAGATCGAAGGCAAGATAGTCGAGGTTAACAAGGGCGCCACCACGGCGCATGTACGGCTCGAGATCGCCCCAGGCCGGGTTATCACTGCTTCGATCACAAATGAGGCGATAGAAGAGCTGAAGCTGAAGGCCGGCGATGCCGCTACCGCCGTGATCAAGGCCTCAGATGTCATGATCGCAATTGACTAGGAAGGCATCATGAGGTTCGCGATTGTTGTCGTTCTGGGCTGCCTATGTGCCGTGCCCGTGCACGCGCAAGAACCGGTAGGCTGCGACAAATTCAAATGGCCGCTGGATCAGGAACGCGGCCTACTCACGAGCGGCAAGGCGATCGCAATCGCCTCCGGTAGCAGCCTAAAAGCTTCGCTTCCGGTGGCGGTAACGGTCAGTCTCGTCCCGTTCGCAGACGCCAAGCTGCCGACGGCGCCGGGACGCGCGCCGCGTTTGCCGACGTCGTTCGCCGGCTTTTTACAAGTTGCCGCGCCTCCTCACGACGGTGCCTACAAGATCAGTTTATCCTCCGAGGCATGGATCGACGTCGTGCAAGCTGGCCACTCGCTGAAATCAGTGGCTTTCAGCGGCGCGACCGGTTGCGAGGGTATTCGCAAGAGTGTCAAATTCGAATTGAAGGCGGAGCCGTTCGCTATTCAGCTAAGCAATGTTGCGACCAATTCGATCGGCGTTGCGATTAGCGGAGACTGAAAGAACGCCGGACGTTCGGCTGCGCTCGAACTCGCTGGACGGACGCACTGAGGGAGCACGATGCAAGGACGCGCTTCAGGCGGGCTCCCTTCGCTCGCGTTACTGGCAACGCTCGCGTTCTGCATCTTGCCAGCAGGAAGTTGGGCTGCACAAACCGGCTATCCGAATAAGCCGGTCAGGATCGTATCGGATTCGCCGGTCGGCAGCGCCAATGACGTCACCGCACGCATCGTTGCGGACAAGCTCGGCAAGATCTGGGGCCAGCAGGTCATCATCGTCAATCAGCCGGGCGCGGGCGGCGGAATTTCGGCCCGCGTTGCGGCGAGTGCGCCGGCCGACGGTTACACCTTCTACGTCGCCGCAGCATCAGTATTCCTGGCGCTGCGTGGCGGGCCGGGGGTTGCGCCGAACCTGCCGGCCGAGGTGCCGCGCGATTTTGCCGTGGTCGGCCTTATTCTGCAGGAGCCGCTGTTCATCGCGGCGTCGCCGAAGGCCGGCATCAATTCGATCCCGGACTTGATCGCGCAGGCCAAGCAGAGACCGAACGAACTGTCCTATGCCTCGACCGGACGCGGGCGCCTGACGCATCTGGCGATGGAACTGTTGGAAGCGCGCGCCGACGTGAAGCTGCGGCTGGTGCCTTATGCCGGCGGTCCAGCGGAGGCGATGGGCGATGTCATCGGCAATCGGGTCAACATCATACTCGACGGTTACGCCGGTCTCGCCGGCGCCATGCAGGGGGGCATCATCAAGATGCTCGCCTCCACCTGGTCGGAGCGGGTGCCGGGGATGGGGATGGACAGCCTGCCCACGGTCGCCGAGACACTGCCGGATTTCTTCGTCGCAGGCTGGGGCGTGTTGTTGGCGCCGGTCGGCACGCCCGTTCCGATCATCCTCAAGGTCTCCTCCGACTTGCGCGCCGCTCTTGAGGATAAGGAGGTCATCGCTAGACTGGCGCTGAATGGCGCCTTCCCGCGCTACAGGACCCCGGAAGAAACCACAGCGTTCATCCACTCACAGCAAACAAGCTGGCGCCCGATCCAGGAGAAAATCTCGCGCGAGGGGGAGTGAGATTCGCGCCCCTACGACTCCGATGCGGCGTCGTCAGTGCTTGAGTGTATTGGCGACTTTGTAGCTCGCCTCAGTTTTGGCCTTGATGTCATCGAGCGTCACGTCGGGAGCAAGCTCGATCAGCGTCATGCCGCCACCTTTGCGATCGACGGTGAATACGCCAAGATCGGTGATCACCATGTCAACAACGCCGGCGCCCGTGAGCGGCAGCGTGCATTGATGCAGCAGCTTGGCCTCGTTCTTGGCCGAGTGCTCCATGACGACGACGACCTTTTTGACGCCGCCGACCAGATCCATGGCGCCGCCCATGCCCTTGACCATTTTCCCGGGGATCATCCAGTTGGCGAGATCGCCGTTTTCCGCCACCTGCATGGCGCCGAGGATCGCGATATCGATGTGGCCGCCGCGGATCATGGCGAACGAATCCGCCGAGCTGAAATAGCTGGTGGTCGGCAGTTCGGTCACCGTCTGCTTGCCGGCATTGATCAGATCGGCGTCTTCCTCGCCCTCGAACGGGAACGGCCCGGTGCCGAGCATGCCGTTTTCGGACTGCAGCTGCACGCTCATTCCGTCCGGGATGAAATTCGACACCAGCGTCGGGATGCCAATGCCGAGATTGACGTAAAAGCCGTCACGCAGTTCCTTGGCGGCGCGCGCCGCCATCTGATCGCGGGTCCAAGGCATTAGATTTCCACTCCTGCTCCGGCCGGCGCGTCAGATTTTTCGCGCTTGCGGACCGTACGTTGCTCGATGTGTTTGGTCGGGTGGGATATGTGCACAATGCGCTGAACGTAGATGCCGGGCGTAATGATGTGGTCGGGTTCGATATCGCCCGGTTGCACCAGGTGTTCGACCTCGGCCACCGTCACCTTCCCTGCCGTCGCCATCACCGGATTAAAGTTACGCGCGGTTTTGCGATAGACAAGATTTCCTTCGGTATCGGCCATGAACGCGTGGACGATAGAAAGATCGGCAACCAGGCCGCGCTCCATCACGTAACGCTCGCCGTCGAATTCGCGCTCGTCCTTGCCGTTCGCGATCAGCGTGCCGACCCCGGTCTTGGTGAAGAACGCCGGAACGCCGGCACCGCCGGCGCGAATCCGCTCGGCAAGCGTGCCCTGCGGGTTGAATTCGATTTCGAGTTCATTGGCCAGATATTGCTGCGCGAAGGTCTTGTTCTCCCCGACATAGGAGGCGATCATTTTTTTGATCTGCCGGGTGTCGAGGAGGACACCCAGACCTTTGCCATCCACCCCGCAATTGTTGGAGACGACGGTCAGATTTTTAACCCCGGAATCGCGGATCGCCAGAATCAAGGTTTCGGGGATGCCGCACAGGCCGAACCCGCCGGCCATGATCATCATTCCGTCCTTGAGCAACCCGGCCAACACGGATTTCGCGTCCGCATAGACCTTGTTCATATCTTCTCCCGTTCTCCCGGCAAATTCTCAAACACGCATAACGTCGCCGGCGCCATCGTCAATTAGCCCGCCGCGCCATCCATTCCAATAGTCTTGATGATGGGGTAGCCGAAATTGTGCGGATAGTAATTCCAGGCAACAAAGCCCGCGGCGAACAGGATCGCGGCAATGATGGCGCCGAGGAAGCGGTTTCTAAACGCAATGAGGCTGCCGAGTAACGCAGCGACGAACGCCAGCAAAGTCATTAAACCGACGAAGGCCCAATTCACTGCCGAAAAATCGATAGGCATTGTGTTCTCCTGATTTTTACGAACGAAGCGATACGATGCGATCCGCTCCTAGACTAACCCACCACGGCGCGCCGCGCGACGGCTTGCCACCCCTTCGCACAGGAAGATATGGCTCTTTTGCTCCCGCCAGTCAGGATGGGTAGGAGTACACCGTGGCGGCGAATTCGCTGACTGAGCGGACCTAAGCGGGAGAATGACGACATGGAGCAGCTATCCGAGCGCCTGCAGACGCCAATCTCGACGGCCGAGCTCGAACGCCGCTGGGCGGCAGTGCGCACCGCCATGGAGCGCGACAAAGTCGATGTGCTGCTGATGCAGAACAACAACGATTATATGGGCGGGTACGTCAAATATTTCACCGATTTGCCGGCGACCAACGGCTATCCGCTCACTGTCGTATTCCCGCGCGACGATCTTATGACGATGGTCAGCCAGGGCCCGTTTGGCGGCGGCAATCCGACGGCGAACGGCGACGGCGTGACGCGCGGCGTTAAGCGATGGCTCACCACGCCAAGCTACGCATCCTGCGCCTATACCGCGAACTATGACCCTGAGCTCGCGGCAAAGGCGCTTGCGCCTTACGCCGGCGGCACCATCGGCCTTCTTGGCACCTATCAGATGTCGTTCGCGCTGGTCGATTATTTGCAGAAGGGGCGCTTCTCCAACTCGCGCTTTGTCGACGCCTCAGACCTCGTCGACCGTATCAAAGTCATCAAGAGCGCTGAGGAACGCGAACTGGTCCGCCGCGCCGCGGCGATGCAGGATGGCGCCATGCGCTCAGCCTTCGCCGCAGTCGAGCCGGGGATGCGCGACCGCGACATTGCCGCGATCGCTCAATGCTACAGCCAGCGCCATGGCAGCGAGAACGGCATCTATCTTTGTGCGTCAATGCCGGCGGACAAACCGGCACAGTTCAGCCAGCGACATTTTCAGAACCGCGTCATTCAGAAAGGCGACACTGTCGCCTTATTGGTCGAAGATTCCGGCCCCGGCGGTATGTACACCGAGCTCGGCCGCACCTGCGTCGTCGGCAAGGCCTCGCAGGAACTCAAGGACGAGTTCGCGTTCGCGCTTGAAGCGCGCAAGTTCAACCTTGGCCTGCTCAAGCCGGGCGCACCGTGCGCGGAGATTTTTGCCGCGTACAACGACTTCATGCGGAAGAACGGCCGACCGGAGGAAAAAAGGCTGCATTGCCACGGTCAGGGCTACGATCTGGTCGAACGGCCGCTGATCCGCAATGACGAACCGATGAGCATCGAGAAGGACATGAACATCGTGGTGCACCCAACCTACATCCGCGGACACGTGCTGTCCTGGGTGTGCGACAACTACCTGATCGAAGCGCGCGGGCCGTCCGAGCGGTTGCACCATTTCCCGGAAATCATCACCGAGCTGGGCTGACCGCCCGCACGTAGGGGCTTGGCGCGGTTGAAGGAGTTTCGCACAATAGCCGGACCGAGATGGCGCAAGGGTGGGACGCCGACATGCGAGGCTTGGACGGAAAGACGGCGATCGTTGCCGGCGGCTCGACGCTGATCGGACAGGCCGTCGCCGAGAAGCTCGTAAGCTGCGGCACGAACGTCGTCATCGCCGATATCAACGTCCCGGACGGCGAAGCGACCGCAAAAAAGCTCGGCAGCAAAGCGCGGTTCATCCGTTGCGATCTGTGCAGCGACGCGGACATTGCCGCGCTCGTCAAAGCGACGGTCGAAGCGACCGGCCGGCTTGACTATCTGGTCAACGTCGCCTGCACCTATCTCGACAACGGCGCGGACACGACACGCGCCGACTGGCTCAAGGCTTTCGACGTCAACGTGGTTGGCTCGGTCATGCTGATGCAGGCCGCGCGGCCGCATCTGAAGAAGAACAAAGGCGCGATCGTCAATTTCGGATCGATCTCCGGGCGCATCGCCCAGACCGGACGCTGGGTTTATCCGGTATCTAAGGCCGCTATCCTGCAACTGACCCGCAATCAGGCGATGGACCTCGCGCCCGATGGCATTCGCGTCAATGCGGTTTCGCCAGGCTGGACCTGGAGCAACATCATGGTCGAACTGACCAAAAATGACCGCGCCAAAACCGATGGTGTAGCCAAGCCGTTCCATCTGCTCGGCCGCACCGGCAATCCCGCTGAAGTGGCGGAGGCCGTGGCGTTCCTGTTGTCGGATAATGCGAGCTTCATCACCGGCACTGACATTCGCGTCGATGGCGGCTACACCGCCATGGGACCGGAGCGCGCCGATCCCGCAATCCCATTGCTCATGGAATGAATAGAACTGCGGCAGCAAGTCTCGGCCGATATTTGGGGAGCGCGAAATGAGTTCGGCGAAAAGAATGATTACGATTGTGGGTGGCGGCCAATCAGGGTTGCAACTCGGCAACGGCCTGCTTTCGGCGGGCTATGACGTTCGCCTCGTGCAGGACCGCAAGGGCGAAGACATCCGCGCGGGCAAAGTCATGTCGAGCCAGTGCATGTTCGACAAGGCGCTGGGTTACGAGCGCGAATTGGGCCTGAATTTCTGGGACAAGGAATGCCCGACGGTCGACTCGATCAACTTTACCGTTCCGGCGCCAGACGGATCGGGCAACAAAGCGATCGATTGGAACGGAATGCTCGACAAGCCGGCCCAGGCGGTCGATCAACGCCTTAAATTCCCGCGCTGGATTACGGAGATTGAAAAGCGCGGCGGCGCCGTCGAGTACAAGGCGGCCACGCCTGCCGACCTCGACAAGTACGCCGCGCAATCCGACCTCGTCATCGTCGCCGCAGGCAAGGGTGACATCTCCCGGTTATTCGAGCGCGACGCGCAGAAAAGCCAGTTCGATGCGCCGCAGCGCGCGCTGGCGCTGACCTACGTCAAGGGACTGACCCCACGCCCGCATCACTCCGCGGTCGCGTTCAATCTCATTCCCGGCGTTGGCGAATATTTCGTGTTCCCGTCGCTGACCACGACCGGACCTTGCGAGATCATGGTGTTCGAAGGCGTTCCCGGCGGCCCGATGGATTGTTGGGGCGATGTGACATCACCAGACCAGCATTTGGCCAAATCGAAATGGATCCTCGACACCTTCCTGCCGTGGGAAGGTGAACGCGCAAAAAACGTCCAGCTTACGGACCCGAACGGCATTCTGGTCGGACGTTTCGCGCCGACCGTGCGCAAGCCGATCGCGCGGCTGCCTTCCGGCAAGGCGATACTGGGCATGGCCGATGTGGTCGTGCTCAACGACCCGATCACCGGCCAGGGCTCCAACAATGCCTCAAAGTGCGCGAAGTTCTATCTCGACGCGATCCTTGCACAAGGCAGCAAGCCGTACGACGAGGCCTGGATGCAAGCGACCTTCGATAAGTTCTGGGATTATGTGCAATACGTGACCGGCTGGACTAATGCCCTGCTCCAGCCGCCGCCGCCGCATGTGCTCAACATCATGGGAGCCGCGCAGGGCTTTCCGGTTCTCGCCCGCCGCATCGCTAATGGCTTCAACGAACCGCTCGATTACTTCCCGTGGTTCGCGGTGCCGGAAGAGGCCGACAAGTATCTCAAGTCGCTGGCGGCGTAGCGCAGCCTAAGAGTCGCGTATTAAGCTTTCTTCAGCGTACGCGCGACGTAAGCGCGGATGTAGCCAAGCGATTCCGGCGCGGCCCAGATGTCGGTGACGATTTTATCGGTCGCCATCCCACTGCGAGCAACGCTGTCACCGACGTGCTGGCGGATTTGCTTCTTGGCTTGGCTGAACGCCGCGGGCGATAGTTGCGCAAGTTGGTGGGCCGCGGCCATGGCGCTCGTCATGAGCGCTTCGGCTGGTTCCACCGCATCGACCCAGCCGCGTTGCAGCGCCGCGTCAGTGTCGTAAGTAGCGGCGCCGAACGTGAACTCGGTCAGATAGTGCGCCGGTACCGCGAACCGCACAATCTCGAAAGCAAGCGCCGGAAACGGTACGCCGACCAGCAACTCAGTTACGCCGACGCGGCCGCTCGATTCCGCCATGATGCGGCGGTCGGCGCAGCACGCCAGCACGCAGCCGCCGGCAATGGCGTGACCGTTGATCGCGGCCACGACCGGCTTCGGATGAAAAAACACCGCATCGTAGAGCCGATGCAAAGACGGGAGAAACGCGCGCACATAGTCCGCGCCTCCAGAACCCACGCGAATGAGATCGACGCCGGCGGAAAACATTCGGCCCTGCCCGGTCAGCACGATCGCGCGCGCATCCGAGCGGCGAAGTTCGTCGAAGCATTTCGTCAGGCCCTCGGATAGCTCGATGTCGAGCGCGTTGGCCTTGCCGTGCCTGATGGTGACGATCGCGACGTCGCCGTCGTTCTTCAGGTCAATCATGATCCACTCTTTGTGCGCGCATAATCAGTCGAACGCATACCGCACAGCGTGCGGGTAGTGCTAGGGCACACCGCCTCGGGACGAAGGTTAAGAACGACCTATTTGTGTCCACGCTTTGTGCGAAAAAATCCCCAATTGCGTCACTCTCAGGTCACGCCGGCCTGTCCCGAATGCAACGGACGGTCCAGTTAATGGAGGGCGTGATGTCGAGTATCCGCGTATTCGCCGCTGGTGCGGCCCTGACGCTGCTTTCAGGCCTTACGGCCGGCGGGGCGCTAGCGCAAACGGCGACCGACCAAACGCCCGGAAAACCGCTGCAGCTTCTGCAATGGATGCACACGACCGCGCAATCAAGCGAGCCGAAGGTGAGGCCTCGCGCCAAAATAGCCGAGAGGAAAATCATTCACACGGCGACCGCCAGCGCAAAGCACCGGCGATCGCCGATAGAGACGGCAGAAGCGACGCCGCAGGCCACCGTCTGGGCGCCGCTCGATGCCGTGGCATCTGATTCAACGACAATTGCGGCAACGGTAGAACCAGCCCCGCAGGCAGCATTGGCGTCTGCTAACCCAATTCCGAATGAACTCGTCGTCGCCGGTCAGACGGTACAGATCGCTTCGCCCGATCAGGTCAACGAACTCGACCTCGGCGCACGCGATTCAGCGGCTACCGCAAGCAACGCCACGCCTGCCGACCCAGCCTCGGCCTTCCCAGCAACGAACAATGTCACCGAGGCAGCGTCGAAGTCAGACTCGCTCGCAGCGGCCCCGCTACAGGCATACGCCAGCCAAGTGGGCAGCACCTCGTGGATCGCCAAAGTGCTGGCAGCGCTTGGCGGCGCGGTGGCCGCCGGCTCCGCGGCCTGGTTTCTGATCGGTGCGACGCCGCAGCGGACTTACGGCTAGCTTCACTGGGTGTGATGGATTCCGCGGCCGTTTACTCGGCCGCGCCGCGGAATGAAGCTTCGGTGACAACGCGATCAGCGTCGGCTTTGAGCGACCTGAATAGGTCGAACGCCTCTTTGGGCTTCATATTTTTATGCACGACGGCGCCGACCGCGGCGATCATCGCCTGGGGGGCGTCGGACTGAAAAATGTTGCGGCCCATGTCGACGCCGGCAGCACCCTGCTGCACGGCATTGTAGGCCATCGTCAGTGCGTCAAGTTCGGGGAGCTTCTTGCCGCCGGCCATCACGATCGGCACCGGGCACGATGCGGTGACGGTCTCGAAGCCTTCGTCGACGTAATAGGTCTTCACGTATTGCGCACCCAGCTCGGCGATGATGCGGCAGGCAAGCCGGAAATATTTGGCATCGCGCACCATGGCCTTGCCGACTGCGGTGATGCCCATGACCGGAACCCCAGTGCGCAACCCTGCATCGACGAGCTTTGTCATATTGTGCACCGAGCGCGTCTCGTGCTCGCCGCCGATGAATACCTGAATGCCGACGCCGGCCGCGTTCAGGCGCACTGCGTCATCCATATCCATGGCGATCTGCTCGTCGGACAGCTCCTCGCGAAGAATGCTGGGGCCGCCGCTGGCGCGCAGCACCATGGGCTTCTGACACTCCGCCGGAATGACCGAGCGCAGGATCCCGCGCGTGCAGAACAGCGCATCGCATGACGGCAGCAGCGGGACGATCGAGAGATCAATGCGCTCGAGCCCGGTGGTGGGCCCCTGGAAGTAGCCGTGATCGATAGCAAGCATCACGGTGCGCCCGGAAACCGGATCGAACACCCGCGCCATGCGGTTCTTCATGCCCCAGTCGAGCTGGTGCGTTCCTTTGAGGAAAAACCCCGGCGCCTGCTGCGGCTGATCGACGGAGTAACGTTCTCCTTCCTTGTCGGCTTCCGGCATCGCGTTCCTCGTTTGGCAGGCGCTCGCCGATCGCGGCGCGTAATCGAGGTGAACCTATGCGTCATCGCATCTAGGTCAGGCAAGTGGGTTTCATGTGAAGCTGAAGCCTCCTGGGCAGACCTCTTTTCAAGGCTGACGCTTGGTGCGACTGGGGTTCCCTAGTCTCAATATTTCTACCAAGGGACCCTTGGCATTGTTCCTGTTTTGTTCTAGGATATCCAGTCTTGGAACATACAATGAACATCAACAAAGCCTTGGCCGAGCCTCATGCTCTTTCCGTGGCGCGAAATCGCGCCGCTGTCGTGGAAGAACTGCGCCGCCTGTTGCCCGGAATTGAGGATTTACCCACAGCCCTGCCTTTCGGCCTGGCCGCTATCGATTCCCATCTCCCCCAAGGCGGGCTCGCCTGCGGCGGCTTGCACGAGGTGGTGCCCGAAGCAGGCGCCACGCCTGCCGCCTTCGGCTTCTTGGCGGCGATCCTTGCCCGCCTTTGTTCCCCTCCCCCTTGTGGGGAGGGGTTAGGGGTGGGGGTCGGGAGGCTCTGTACAAGCGTCGACGCACTCACGTCACCTCGCGACCCCCCACCCTTCCCGCCCCCAGAAGGGGGGAGGGAAAAGATCGTCTTCGTGATGCCGGCCTATGGGCGGCGCGAACATGGCCGGCTTTACGGTCATGGCCTCAACGTTTTCGGTCTTCATCCGGGCCGCCTCATTCTGGTCGAGACCAGGCATCGCAAAGAGACACTATGGGCGCTGGAAGAAGCGTTGCATTCGCACGCGCCAGCTGCTGTCGCCGGAGTCATCGACCAGCTCGATCTGAAATTGAGCCAAAGACTCCAGCTTGCCGCCACCGCCGCCGGCCTGCCGCTCCTGCTGCTGCGGCCGGCGCAAAATCTGGAATCGAGTGCGGCCGCCACGCGCTGGCGCGTCGGCACCGCGGAAGCCGCACGCGACCGCTTCGGCTTGTTCGCGCAGTCACGATGGCATCTGCAACTTGAACGCTGTCGCAACGGATGTCCTGGCGAATGGGTGGTGGAGTACGATCATGTCGCGCATCGTTTCAGTCTGGCTGCCGCGCTGGCCGATCCTGCGCTTTCTCGCAGCGCAGGCGAAACATCGCTCCGGCGAGCCAGTTGATCCTGACCAGCCGTTCCTCCTTACCGTTACCGCAACCGGCGGACCGCAAATCGCCGCCTTGAACGAAGCGGCAGAAGTCGCAGGGCTTGCCCGCGGCGATTCCCTAGCTGACGCCCGCGCGAAAGCGGGATTTTTACAGGTCCGCGACCTCGATGCCGCTGCCGACGAGGCCGCTCTGCGGCGGCTGACTTTATGGGCGACGCGCTACACGCCGACCGCCTCGCCCTGGAACGTAGAGAACGGCGCCGATGGCTTTTTCCTCGACATCGAAGGCGCCGCGCATCTGTTCGGTGGCGAGGAAATGTTGCTTACCGATCTTTCTTCACGGCTCGTAAAAAATTTTAGGCTTCCGGCACGGCTTGCTGTCGCCGATACGCTTGGGGTTGCCTGGGCTCTGGCGCGCTTTCACCGCGCCGCAATGTGCCTACAGCCTTCGGGCCAGCAAGCCGCAGCGCTGACCCCGCTTCCCGTTGAAGCGCTGCGGCTCACGCCGAAAACATGCGCGACGCTGCGCCGGCTTGGCCTAAAAACCGTCGGCATGCTTCTCGACAAGCCGCGCGCGCCGTTTGCCGCGCGTTTTCCGGCCGAGCTTCTTCGCCGTATCGATCAGGCGCTCGGTCGTCTCGACGAGCCGCTCATGCCGATCGTTGCACCGCCGGTCTATCACACGCTGCGTTATCTGCTCGAACCGATTTTCACGCAGGAAGCGGTCGTTGCGCTGGCGAGCCGCCTCATGCAGACGCTCGCGCATGTGCTGACACGCGACGATGCCGGCGCACGCGCGCTGCGGCTATCGCTCTACCGCGTCGACGGCGCCGTTGAGATGGTCGACGTCGCGCTGACGCTGCCGACGCGCGATGTCTCGCATGTGGCGCGGTTGATCGACCTCAAGCTTGAAGCCATGGCGGCGATGGACGATGCCGGCTTTGGCTTCGAGGCCATCGGTCTTGCAGTGATCCGCGCCGAACCGATGCATGCGCGGCAGACCGAATTCACCGGCGCTGAAGATGGCGATCGCGCTGAGCGGTGCGCGGGCCTGATCGACAAGCTCCGTCAGCGCCTCGGTCCGCAGAGCGTGCGGCACTTCGAGCCGGTCGCCAGTCACCTTCCCGAGCGCGCCGAAGCGTTGCCGCCGATCAATAACGGGGAACCGCGGGCATGGCCCAAGCCGGAGCAAACACGTCCCCTTCTGTTACTGCCCCGCGCAGAGCCGGCCAAAGTCACGGCGCTCGTCCCCGACGGCCCGCCACGGCGATTTTTCTGGCGCGGCGTAACCCATGAGGTGAAAGGCGCACAAGGCCCCGAGCGCATCGGCGCCGAATGGTGGCGCCATCCCCTCGCGCAAGCGGAAGAGGGAAACGAGAGCGTTCCGACGCGCGATTATTATCTCGTCGAAGATCATGACGGCCATCGCTTCTGGCTCTACCGCGAGGGCCTTTACGGTCGCGAAACGAGCGCAGCGCGCTGGTTCGTGCACGGACTGTTTGCGTGAAGTCTTGCGTGAGAAAACCCATGACCGCCTATGCCGAACTGGCTGTGACAACCAATTTTTCCTTCCTGCGCGGCGCCTCGCAACCGCGCGAGATGGTCGCCACAGCCGATGAACTCGGTCTTGCCGCCATCGGCGTCGCCGACCGTAATTCCTTTGCCGGCGTGGTGCGCGCCTTTGAGGAATGGAAAAAGAGAAAAAGCATCAAGCTCATCGTCGGCGTACGGTTGGTCACCGTCGATGGTTTCGAGACGCTCGCTTATCCGACGGATCGCCAAGCCTATGGACGGCTCTGCAAGCTTCTGACCAAGGGCAATCTCCGGGCCAAGAAAGGCGACTGCCATCTGGCCTTCGAGGAAATTCTTGGCGCAGGCGAAGGCCAGATTTTCATCGCGCTGCCGCCGCTGGAGCTGTTTTCCGTTCTGAGCCTGCAACGATCCCGGATCAGCGGCGCATCGCTTCGCGCTGCACCGCATCCGGGAAACGAGGCAGTCGACACGACTTTTACAGAGCGCCTCTCGGCCCTCGCCCGCGCCGCGGCGGGGCGCACATTTCTCGCCGGCATCCATTATCATCGCGGCGACGAGCCCCGCCGGATCGGGTTTTTGGCCGAACTCGGCGAACAAGCCGGCGCACCCCTCGTTGCCGTCAACGACATCTTCTATCACGCGCCGCAGCGCCGGCCGCTCGCCGACGTGCTCACCTGCGTGCGCGAGAAATGCACCATCGCCGAAGCGGGCTTACGGCTTTCCGTTAATGCCGAACGTCATCTCAAGCCGCCCGCGGAGATGGCGCGGCTGTTCGCTAAATTTCCCGACGCCATCAGCCGCACCATCGATATTGCGAATGCTTGTCGTTTCTCACTCGAAGAACTGAAATATGAATACCCCGACGAGCCGGTGCCGCCGGGCAAGACCCCCCAACAGCATCTGGAAGACCTCACATGGGCCGGCGCGCACGATCGCTATCCGAAGGATAAGTATCCGGACGGAATCCCCGAGAGTGTCGCGAAGCGGCTGCGCGATGAGCTTAAGCTCATCGCGACGCTCAATTATGCCCGCTACTTCCTCACCGTCCACGACGTCGTCGCCCATGCCCGTAAAGAATTGAAGATTCTTTGTCAGGGACGCGGCTCGGCGGCGAACAGCGCCGTCTGTTTTTGCCTTGGCGTGACCGAAGTCAATCCGGAAACAACGGACCTTCTCTTTGCCCGCTTCATTTCCGCAAACCGCGGCGAACCACCCGATATCGACGTCGATTTCGAGCACGAGCGGCGCGAAGAAGTGATCCAATACATCTACAAACGCTACGGCCGCCATCGGGCGGCGATCTGCGCCACCGTCGTGCACTACCGTTCGCGCCGCGCGATCCGCGAAGTCGGCAAGGCTCTGGGACTGACTCCCGACGTGACCGCGGCACTCGCCAAAACGGTTTGGGGCTATGGTGATGATTTGCCTGACGATCACGTTCGCCAAGCCGGCCTCGATCCTGACAATCCGGCGATCAAGCAGGCAGTGAAACTTGCCAACGATCTGATCGGCTTTCCGCGCCACCTGTCGCAGCATGTCGGCGGCTTCGTATTGACCCGCGCACCGCTCGACGAAACGGTGCCGATCGCCAATGCCGCCATGGACGAACGCACCTTCATCGAATGGGATAAAGACGACATCGACACGGTCGGCCTCATGAAGGTCGATGTGCTGGCGCTCGGCATGTTGAGCTGCCTGCGGCGCGGGCTCGATCTCCTGAAGACCCATTACGGCAGGGATTTAGCGCTGGCGACCATCCCGCAGGATGGAACGGAAGACGCGCGCGAAGTCTATACAATGCTGTCGCGGGCCGATTCTGTCGGCGTGTTCCAGGTGGAAAGCCGCGCGCAGATGTCGATGCTGCCGCGATTAAAGCCGCAAAGCTTCTACGATCTCGTCATCGAAGTCGCGATCGTGCGGCCCGGGCCGATCCAGGGTGACATGGTGCACCCTTATCTGCGCCGGCGCGACGATTTGAGAAATGGCAAGGAGCCTGACTATCCATCTCCACATCCGTCACAAGGCAACCGCGATGAATTAAAAGAGGTTCTCAAACGAACGCTCGGCGTACCGCTGTTCCAGGAACAGGCGATGCAAATCGCCATCACCGCGGCAAAATTCACGCCCGATGAGGCGGACGGGCTCCGCCGCGCCATGGCCACCTTCCGTCATAACGGCACCGTTCATCTGTTCCGCGACAAATTCATCAACGGCATGACCGTCCGCGGCTATGAACGCGATTTTGCCGAGAACTGCTTCGGTCAGATCGAAGGCTTCGGCGAATACGGCTTTCCTGAAAGCCACGCGGCAAGCTTTGCGCTCCTGGTCTATGCCTCGTCCTGGATCAAATGCCGCTACCCGGACGTGTTCTGCGCCGCGATCATTAACAGTCAACCGATGGGTTTTTATCAGCCGGCGCAACTCGTGCGCGATGCGCGGACGCATGGCGTTGAAATTCGCCCGGTGGACGTCAATTTCAGCCATTGGGATTGCACGTTGGAAGCGGGCGCCCCCTCCCTGCCCTCCCCCGCAAGCGGGGGAGGGTTGGGTGGGGGTCACGCCGTCCGCCTGGGCTTCCGCCTGATCCACGGGCTCAACGAAGACGAGCTGGAAAAGCTCGTCGCCGCTCGGGGCAATGGTTTCTCCAGCATCGAACGGCTCGCCGCAACGACGGGGATTTCACACTTCACCATCGAACGGTTGGCCGAGGCAGATGCTTTTCGTTCTATGCCGCATGCGGCAAATCCTGAAACTGCCGTCCGGCCAGGTGCCAACCCGGCGTCCAGTTTTGCCGGTTGCGCGCCTGGTCTCGATCGGCGCGCAGCTTTGTGGGCAGCGCGCCGGCTCGATGTGATCGGCATTCGCACGGCGCGCCGAACAGCCGCATCAAAAAACGATGATGAAGTGCTGCCACTGCTTGCACCGCATCTTGGCAATGAGCTTTTCCCGGAGCCTTCGGTCCCGCTTCCTGACATGACGCTTGCCGAGCACGTCGTGGAGGATTACGTGGCCACCGGCTTGTCGTTGAAGGAGCACCCGGTGCGCTTCTTTCGCGACTATCTTTCCGCGCTCGGCGCCATGCCCAACACCAAGCTTCGCGGCGACGACTTGCGTCAGGATACGCGGGTAACCGTCGCCGGCCTGGTATTGGTGCGGCAACGCCCAGGCACGGCGAAAGGCGTGGTGTTCCTCACGCTCGAAGACGAGACCGACATCGCCAACATCATCGTGTGGCCGAAAGCATTTGCAAAAAATCGCCGCACCGTGATGACGGCGCGCTTTCTGGCCGTGCGCGGGCGCCTGCAAAAAGCGGGTCTTGTCATTCACGTGGTCGCGGAAAATTTTGCCGATCTTTCGTCCCAGTTACCGTGGCTGAGCGATGGCAGCGATCTGTTTTCACCAAAATTCTCCGGCGGTCCCCTGCTGCCGCCGCCGGAAAAAGACCATCCATTCTCCGCAAAACCCATCAGCGCGCATCCGCTGGACACGCAGCTTCTGCTCAAGAGCCGAGATTTTCATTAGCGCGTCATTGCGAGAAACGATGCAACGCTAGCCGCCCTTACCCACACTCTTTTCCAGCACCCGCGCGAGCCGCTCGGAAAATGACCGCGGATCCGCCGGGCGATCACCTTCGAGCACCCGCGCTTCATCGAGCAACAGATGCGCCGCATCCTCCTTCAAGGTCTGTTCGGCGTCGCCCAGCGCTGCGAGCGCGACGACAAGCTGATGACGCGGATTGACCTCCAGGATCGGTTTGGAGGCGGCGTTCAGCCGACCGGCGCCGGCGAGGATTTTCTCCAGTGCCCGGTCGGGGCCGCTTTCGCCGGCAACCAGACAGACCGCGCTATCCGTCAGCCGGTCGGAGGCGCGCACCTCGGCGACGGCGTCGCCGAGCGTGCCTTTCATGAAATCAAGGAAGTTTTTGACCGAACCCTCCAGTTCCGGCGCCGCCGCTTCCTGCGCATCCAGGCGGGGAATAAGCGCCAGATCGGCAGCTCCCTGAGTTACCGATTTGAACGGCTTGCCCTCGAACGACACGCCCGACATGACCCAGAAACTGTCAACCGGATCGGGCAGCAGCAGCACTTCGATACCGCGTGCGCGGAAGCCTTCCAGATGCGGCGACGACTTCAGCCGTTCGATATTGTCGCCGGCCAGATAGTAGATCGCCGTCTGGTTGGGTTTCAGCGCAGCAACGTAGTCCTTTAGGCTACGCCAGGTATCGGCAAGCCCAGTTGTCTTAAAGCGCGCCAGCGCAATCATCGCATCGCGACGCTCGAAATCTTCATAGATACCTTCCTTTAGCACCGCGCCGAAAAGATCCCAAATTTTCGTGTATGTCTCCGGCTCCTTATCGGCGAGCCGCTCCAATTCGCTAAGCACGCGGCTGGTCGCACCCTTCCTGATCGCGGCGAGAAGCGGGCTCTCCTGGATTTTTTCCCGCGACACGTTGAGCGGCAGATCGGCGCTATCGACCAGGCCCCGAACGAAGCGCAGATATCGCGGCAGGATATCCGCATCGTCGGTGATGAAGATGCGTTTGACGTAGAGCTTGATACGCCCCTTGCGATCGGGATCGAACAGATCGAAGGGACGCGAGCCCGGAACGAAGAACAGCGTCGTGTAGTCGTGCCTGCCTTCGGCGTGGAAATGAATGGTAAGAGCCGGCTCGTCGAGCTGCCCGGCGACGCTGCGATAAAAATCGGTGTATTCGGCTGCTGTAATCGCCGACTTCGGTTTCGCCCACAGCGCGGCGCCGTCGCTCACCTCGGTAGCCTCGGCGCCGGACTTCTCGATAATCGCAATCGGCACCGGCACGTGGCCCGACTGAGCCTTGATGAGCCGTTCGACGGTAAAGCCTTCGGTGTATTCCTTGGCGCTTTCCATCAGATGCAGGACCACGCGGGTGCCGCGGCGCGGCACTTCGGTGGCCACGGGATCGACCGCCGCTACGCTGAAACTGCCCTTGCCGTCCGACGACCAGACGAAAGCCATGTCCGAGCCGGCTCGGCGCGAAATGACTTCGACGCGATCGGCGACCATGAACGCCGAATAAAAGCCGACGCCGAAACGACCGATCAGTGCCGTTTCCTCATCTGCTTGCGCCGCCTCGATCCGATCGAGAAAAGCTTTGGTGCCCGAGCGCGCAATGGTGCCGAGCGCCTCGACCATCTCGTCGCGGCTCATGCCGATGCCATTGTCATCCACCGTGAGCTGCCGCTTGTCGGCATCGAGCGCGATCGTAATACGCGGCTTGGGATCATCGCCGAGCAGCGCCGGCGCGGCGATGGCTTCATAGCGCAGGCGCTCGCAAGCGTCGGCGGCATTCGCGATCAACTCGCGGAGAAATACCGATTTCTCTGAATAGACCGAGTGCACCATCAGCTGCAGCAGCTTGGCGAC
The DNA here is from genome assembly GCA_963831165.1 of uncultured Alphaproteobacteria bacterium. GTDB lineage: Bacteria > Pseudomonadota > Alphaproteobacteria > Rhizobiales > Xanthobacteraceae > BOG-931. Next base: position 845,324 of record CAWHPC010000017.1, on the reverse strand, counting down.
GTCGGCCTCGAAAGGCCGGCTCTCCGTTTGGTTCTCCTCGGTCATGGTCATGGCAGCGTTCCGGCAAAATTGTCCGGCCCCGAAATGGAGCGAAGAAGCCGCCAATTCAAGTCCGGCGGCCGCCAATCACTTACAACGAGGCTAAAATATCCGGCGTGTGGATATGCTCGGGCCGAACGCCCACGGCCAGGAGCCGGCCGGGAATGCGCTGCAACAGCGGAACGCGATCAAACATCTTCAACATAAAGGGCGGCTTCGGCCGCTCGGTGCCGGAAAGCACCCGCCTGACGATCTGATTTTGCATGATCAACTGGATCTGCTGGGTGATACGCGCCGGGAAGGCGCGGCGAGCCTGGATGGCGCGTAAATCGTCATCGCCCGCCCTGCCAGCTTTCAGCGGCCCGGCGAGCTGGTTTGCGGCTGCAACGCCGTCCTGAATGGCAAGATTGATGCCGACGCCGCCGATCGGCGACATAGCGTGCGCCGCATCGCCGATGCAGATCAGCCCTGGCCGCCACCACTGCCGCAACCGATCGACGGTGACGGTCAGAAGCTTGACGTCGTCCCAGCTTGCCAATCCGGCGACACAATCGGCGAGAAACGGCGACATGCTCACGACGCGCTTGCGGAACGCGTCTAGGCCGTCGGCCCTCATGCTATCGTTTCCGCCTTTCGGAATGACAAACGCGCATTGCCAGTAATCGCCGCGATTGAGCATGATCATCATCACGCCGGCTTCGACGTGACCGAACGTCTCGGTCTCGTCGGTTTCCGCCCGTGGCAACCGAAACCATAGCACGTCCATCGGTGCGCCGTAGTCGTCGCTTTTAAATCCAGCCTTTTCGCGCACCGTCGAGTGGCGGCCGTCGGCACCGACGACAAGATCGGCCCGGATCGTAAGTTCGCCGTTCGGTGTTCGCGCACGCAGGCCGACGACGCGGCCGCCTTCCTCGATCAAATCCGTCGCCTCGGCAAGCATGCGCAGATCGAAGGTCTGGTAACGTTTGCCGCGGTCAGCGAGAAAATCGAGAAAATCCCACTGCGGCATCAGCGCGATGTATTTGCAATGGGTCGGCAGGTGGGTCAGATCGACCATTCCCACACGTTCGTCGCCAATCTGCGCTATTAGGTGGTCGATCTTCTGGTGAGGCAGCTTCAAAAACTCATCGAGCAAACCCATCTCGTACATCAGTTCGAGCGTCGACGGATGAATCGTGTCGCCGCGGAAGTCGCGCAGGAAATCCGCATGTTTCTCCAGCACCACGACATCGACGCCGGCACGCGCCAGCAGAAAGCCAAGTATCATCCCGGCCGGGCCGCCGCCCGCGACGCAGCATTTGGTGGTAACCGATGCGTTCGGCATCACGACACGCTGATTGCGGCCGGCGCTCGGCGAGAGCGCGATGGGTGTGCTTAAGCCGGTTGCGGCGTCTTTTCTGGCGCCACGCCGAGCTTCCTCTGCAGACTTGTGGACGACGTGGTGTATTGGAACACTAGTCGCTTCTCCGGATAAACGTAGTGATACGCCTTTTGTGCCATCAGTGCCCCCTCGTGAAAGCCTGAGAGGATGAGCTTCAGCTTGCCTGGATACCAGTTGATGTCGCCGATGGCGAAGATGCCCGGCACGCTGGTCTCGAAGGCGGCAGTTTCGACCGGTATCAGCTCGTTGTTCTTGAGCTCGAAACCCCAATTGGCGACCGGCCCGAGCTTCATGGTCAGGCCGAAGAACGGCAACAGCGCATCGCAGGCAAGCTCCATGGTGGAGCCGTCATTAGTCTTGACCAGGGCCTTGCTCAGCTGACCCTGCTCGCCTTGCAGCGAAGTGACCTGGCCGAGCACGAAGTCGATTTTACCTTCGCCGACGAGCGCCATCATTTTGTTGACGCTATCCGGTGCGGCGCGAAATTCGCTGCGCCGATGCAAGAGCGTAAGGTGCCTGGCAACGGGCGCGAGGTTGAGCGTCCAGTCGAGCGCGCTGTCACCGCCGCCGACGATGAGGACGCGTTTGTCGCGGAACGCATCCATCTTGCGCACCGAATAGAACAGCGACTTGCCTTCGTAAGGTTCGACACCGGGGATCGGCGGCTTTTTGGGCTGGAACGAACCGCCACCGGCGGCGATGACGACGACCTTGCATTCAAATTCCCTGCCCTGATCGGTCATCACGCGAAACAACGGATCGCCGATCTTCTCAACCTTATCGACCATCTCGTTGAGATGAAATTGCGGGTTGAACGGCTTGATCTGCTGCATCAGTGCGTCGACGAGACCTTGGGCGCTCGTGTAGGGAATGCCGGGAATGTCGTAGATCGGTTTTTCCGGATAAAGCTCCGCACACTGTCCGCCGATCTTGTCGAGAATGTCGATGAGATGCGTTTTCATGTCGAGCAGACCAAGCTCGAACACTGCAAAGAGGCCAATCGGGCCCGCGCCGATGATCACTACGTCAGTCTTGATAGCTTCGCCCATGTCGTATCGCCTATGTCGTGTCCGTATTCGTGCTTATTGGGAGGGGTTTGTTGAGGTGGCGAGTGTCTAGCGCGCTGGCAGCGACAGGGGAAGAGGAAGCATCGCTGGCTGGACCGCCCAGCCATGCGCCGGAAATGTTCCAGCCAAGCTAAGGTTTATGCCAGCTAAGCCTGCCGCTCCGGCGTGCGCACAGTAAGCCCCTCGAATTCTTCGCTTACCTTGATTTGACACGACAGCCGTGAGTTCGGCTGCACGCCGAAGGCAAAATCGAGCATATCCTCTTCCATGGGCGAAGGTTCGCCAACCTTGGCCCGCCACTGCTCCTCGATGTAGACGTGGCAGGTCGAGCAAGCACACGCCCCGCCGCATTCGGCCTCGATTCCGGGCACGCCATGCTTGATCGCCGTCTCCATAAGAGTTCGAGCTGGGCTCGCCCTCGACTGTGCGGGCCGTGCCCTGAGCATCGATGAAGGTGATTTTGACCATGGCGTCGCTGAAGCCGAAGTGTCGGCCGAAAAGGGGGAGGAAATGGTTCGAGGACCGGCGGCCCGTCTTCTATCGGGTCACGCCGCGCAACGCCAGTGCGACGAGTATCAGCCGAGCTTCTATGGTGCCGCGATCGCAGGCCGAGAAAGCCGGGCTCCGATAGCTTCGCGCACCTCAATGCTGGCAGCTTCGAGTTGCGCAATCGCCCCTTGAAGCGCTTTGTCATCGCCTTTGCCGGATGCGGTCTGCTCGAGCTGTTCGGCCGCCCGCGCCACGCGCCAGGCTCCAACGCCGCGCGCGGAGCCTTTGAGAGTATGGGCGACGGCAGCGGCACGCGCTGGCTCTGCCCCGGCAAGCCGGCTTAAGCTGAGCGTAGTCTGGCGCGCGAAAATCTCTAGAACCTCCCGTTCGAGGCTGCGGTCACCAAGGGTCATTCGTCCGAGGTGGTCCTCGTCGATGACCCTCTCGGTTCGCTCCGGATCCTGCTCAACCAATAGGCTCAATGTGGCCATGACGTTCTCCCCAGCGACCATTTCGGTACTTGAACCACATCATGCACGGCGGCAGACAAAACCAAGTAAATCCACTCGCCGCAGTGGGAGTCGCCGGGCGTTCTTTCACGGCAATAGTAAGGAAAGTCCTTACTTAACGGTCTCGCTCGCTACGATGCAGGCCGATCTTTTGAAGTCCGGTTGGGCGTCGTCGAGCGCTCAGTCAGACAGATTCTGGCCCCAAGCTGGCCGCATTGTTGACCACAGAATGGCCAACATGCAGACCGCACGGCTCGCGTATGGTGACTAAACCGTTAACGATGATTAAAGGGACGTTACCGCTCTCGGTTTCTTTCGATCTGCCAGACCGATAGGATAGCCGACGGCACTACGATCTGAGGGCGGGGGAGCCCTGATGCCGGCAGGAATTTGAACGACCACGCGCTCGTGGCGCGGTTCAAGCCAGCTTCCGGGCGGGCTTGCGCCGTCTAGTCCAGCGTAAATCGCGAGGCGACGACCGAGATGGCCAACAACCCGAAAAAGATAGTGGACCCGACGGAAGCGGCGCTGTCGGCGATCCAGGAGGCGCTCAAGGTTCGCGACGACGACGAGGCGTCGGTTGGCCAGCCTGAAACCATGTCCAATCCGGCCGACGAGGTGGCGGATCACTGGCGCGATGCACCCCCGTTGCCACCCCCATTGCTCGCTTCCGACGAGCAAATCGGCAGTCGCAATAGCGATCCGCGGACCTTTCGGGCTGCTAACGACGATCAGCAGTCTATCGGCCAGGTTTTGCAGGCACTGCAGAACCGACCTGCCCGCACGTCGTATTTCGTGGCCGCGATCTTCTCGGTCGCCTGGATAATCGGGTGCGTCGCCCTATCGTGGGCTTATCTGTCCGATCTCGATGCCGCACTTGGCCCCGGTCATTCGCCAACCGCGATCATGATCGGTCTCGGCGCGGCCGCGCTACTGCCGGTCATTTTCTTCTTCGGCGTGGCGCATATGGCTTGGCGCGCCCAGGAACTGCGGCTCGTCGCCCAATCGATGGCGAAGGTCGCCATGCGGCTCGCTGAGCCTGAAGGCGTCGCGCGGGATTCCATCGTAACCGTCGGCCAGGCGATCCGCCGCGAAGTCGCGGCCATGGGCGACGGCGTCGAGCGCGCGCTCGCACGCGCCAGCGAACTTGAGGCGCTGGTGCATAATGAAGTCGCCTCACTGGAACGCACCTACAGCGACAACGAGGTCCGCATTCGCGGCCTCATTCAGGAACTCACCAATCAACGCGACACGCTGGTCAGCCAAGCCGAGCAGGTACGCTCCGCGATCAGCAACGTTCAAATTGATCTGACGCAAGATCTGTCGACCATTAGCGATCTGGTTGGCCAACAAGTCAACGAGGCGGCGGAGCGCATTACCAATTCGCTTGCCGAAAAAGGCGAACACATAACACTCGCGCTCGGTCAGATCGGCGACAACATGATCGAGCAGCTGAACGAACGCGGCGAGGATCTACTGGTTCGGCTGGAGACCGTGAGCGTCGACACTGCGCGGGCAATAGCATCGGCGAGCGAACAGCTCACCACGGGCCTCAACTTCAAGACCGAACACATCGGCGAGGAATTTGCCGAGATCGCGCGCGGCCTCGAAGACATGATGACGTCGCGGCTCGACGGCGTCACCGACGGCTTCTCGGAAAAGTCGCTCGCCATCGTCGATATGATGGTGGACCGCTCGCAAGAGCTGACAGACGCTATCGTCAATACTTCGAGCCAACTTGCCGAAACGATTGCGACGCGCGCCGAGGAAGTTAATTCCACGCTCAAAGCTTCCGGCGAGTTCGTTGTCCTCGACCTCAATCTACGGGGCGGCGATGTTGCAAAGAAACTCGAACAGGCCGGCAGCCGGATCGCCGAAGACCTTATTTCGCGCAGCGATAAAGTGACTGAGACGCTGCGCGCCAGCGCCGACCATGTCGCCGACGTGGTGGCCGCGCGTGGCGATGAGATCAAGGAAATGCTGCAGACGCGGCTTTCCACATTCGAGCATCTGATGAGCAATTCGGGTACCGAGCTCGGCGAAAAGATTTCCCGCGACTCCTCGACGCTCGGCAATCTCATCACCCGGCACCTCACCGAATTCGACCGGACGGTGAAAACCTACGGTTCCGAGCTCGTCGAACGGCTCGGCGCGCGTACGCAAGATGTCTCGGAGTCGATGCGCAGCTACGTCGACTCGTTTGATAATCGCGTGACCTCGAAGACGACCGAAGTCACGTCTCTGCTGGACCAGCGTCTCTCGCGGTTCCAGGAGACGTTCGACAGCCGCACCCAGACGCTCACCGACGCGCTGTCCAACCGCGTTTTGGATATCGCCAAGACGCTCACCGAGGGCGGCAAAGAGGTCGTTGGCGCCGTTGACAAGCGGATCGCCGACGTCACCAACATTATCGATGCACGTTCGGCCAAGCTGGCCGAGGCCATCGGTGAGCGGACGACGGAAATCGACAAAACGCTCGGCGCGCAGGCGCTACGGGTCGCCAACACGCTGGACGGTCGCATCGGGCATCTTGAGAATCTCCTCGTCGGACGCGCAGAGGCAGTGGTCCAGCAGATCGAGACCCGCAGCCGTGCCGCCGCCGATCTGCTCAACGCCCGGCTTGAGGAGCTTTCTGAATCGATCAAAACCAATTCGAGGAACGCCGAGCAATCGCTCGGTCAGCTGGCTCTCAAAACGGTCGACGCGCTCGGCAAGAGCACGGCAGCGAGCGCCGCGGCGACCGAGGCACTCAATCGCAGTGCCGCCGAGGCGACTACATCGCTCAATCGCAGTGCAAACGCACTGAGCAACAGCATCGACAAGAGCGCCGCGGCGGCCAACGAAACGATCAGCAGCGCGACCACAAGCGCCACCGAACTGCTTGCGCGCACCGCCACGGCGACGGCGGAATCAATCGGCCGCAGCGCCGGCGAAGCCGAGCAAGCCCTAGCCGGAGCAAGCGCCGAGGTCGCGCGCAACGTCACCGTCAGGGCCGACGAAATCACGGTCACCGTTTCGCAGCGGGTCGGCGAAATGACCCGCCTCCTCGACGACAAATCGAACACACTGCTCATGGCGCTTTCGGGGAAGGGCCAGGAATTCGCCGGCGAAGTGAGCCGCATTACCGACCAGGCCGTGAAGTCGATCGAGGCAAAAGGCTTCGCGTTTACTCAAAGCATGATGGACAACAGCGAGGAGATTGCGCGGCTTATCAACGATGCCAGCCAGAATGCCACCGCGGCAATGACGCGCACGCTCGGCCAGTTGCAGGAAGGCGCTCAGGGCGTCAGCGAAGCGGCCAAAACGTCGCTGACGCGAACGATCGAGGATTTGCACAGCGCCACCCGGTTGGCGATCGAGGAGTCGAAACAGACAGCCTCAGCGACCGTGGCCGACATGCTCGAAACACACGGCATGTTGCGCTCCGACACCACCGCACTGTTTGAGCGTCTCCGCGAGGCCAATATTCTGCTGCAGGAAGTGCTCAGCGGCGCGCATGAGAACATGGGCTCACTTGAACGGACGATGGTAACGCGCGTCTCCGAGTTCGTCGCCGCCATGAACGAGGTCGGCGGCAAAAGCGATACGGCCGCTGCCGCGGTAGAGAAGCACCTCGGCACTTTCAACGCGGTGACACGCCAGGTTCTAGGCGATCTCAGTGAACTCGCGACCGAGTTCAATACCCACGGACGCTCGCTCGCTGAAGCAGTCGAGCTGGTCGAAAAGAGCAATCGCCGCAGCGAGGAGTTGATTGCCGCCCGCCGCGTCAGCATCGAGGCGTTGATCACGACGCTCGACGCGCGCACCGAAGATTTCGGCCAACGGCTGCAGCGCTTCTCCAGCCTGTTGGACGAGTCGCTGGACGCAGCATCCTCGCGGGCAAGAGAGATCGCCGGCATCATTGCCGAGACGAGCAACGAGAGCGTGCAAGTCATCGAACAGCAGTTCGAACTGGTACGCACGACGTCGGAGGAAGAGCGCAAACGCACCAGTGACGCGCTAAACACGGTCTACGACGAAGCTGCCGGTCAGGTCCACGCGATGTTCAGTCAGTCCGCGGATCGTTACGCCGAGATCATGCAGGGCATGAAGCAAATGGCGGCGGAAATGCAGCAGGAACTCGAGACGACCCGCGCCGAGCTGCGCCGCGGCATTTTCGAACTGCCGCAGGAGACCGCCGAGAGCGCAGCGCAAATGCGCCGCGTCATCGTCGATCAAATCGAGGCCTTGGCCGAGCTCAATCGCATCGTCGCCCGTCATGGACGCTCGCTCGATACGGCCGAGCCGGCTCGGCCTGAGCCAATGCGTCGAGAGGCTGAACCGCTGCGGCGCGAACCCGAGCCGGTCCGTCGCGAGGCAGAGCCCGCTTATGCCGCTCCGCCCGGCCGTACTCAGGCCCGCCCTGCGCGCGGCGACATCACTGGGGGAACTTCGGCCACGACACGCAACGACATCACGGGCGCTCCGCCCCGGCGTCCCGAGGCGCCTGCGCACAGCGCGCAACAGAATGGCGGCGACGGCCGCAACGGTGGTGGCTGGCTTAGCGACCTGCTGACGCGCGCTTCGCGTGAGGACAGCCCGCCGATAGCCCCCTCCCCGCGCGATGCACGCGGCGACGATCGCGCGGCGCGCGACAGTGTCGACTCGCTGGAGTCGCTTGCAGTCGACGTGGCGCGCATGATCGACCACGACGCCACCGCTGAATTGTGGGAGCGGTACAAGCGCGGCGATCGCAACTTGTTCAACCGGCGTCTCTACACGTCTCAAGGTCAGAAGGCATTCGAAGAGATCCGGCGCAAGTACCGCGCCGATCCGGAATTCCGGCAAACTGTGGAACAGTACATCCACGAATTCGAACGGCTTCTTGAGGAAGTTTCGCGTGGTGACCGCGGACCTGCGGTCGTGCGCAACTACCTGACCTCCGACACCGGCAAAGTCTACACCATGCTGGCGCACGCGGCGGGACGGTTCGATCAGTAATTTGCCAGGCGCATAAAAGGCTTGTCGGCGCGCGCTGCGCCTAAATATTGCCGCCTCGATCGGTCACGCGATTGTGGCGGCGATAAATCAGGGACCACTGCGGGTGGCCTTGCTTGCCATGCGACGGCGGCGCTACCGTTAGCATTATGGAAGCTCCGGTTTCCTTGCCCACGGCCGCGGATGTCGACGAAGCCGCTCGTCGGCTTGCCGGTGTCGCCTTGCACACGCCGCTTCTGACGTCCGTGGCGCTCGACGCCATGACCGGCGGGCGGGTCTTTCTCAAAGCTGAAACGCTGCAGCACACGGGCTCGTTCAAGTTCCGTGGCGCTTACAACAAACTCGCCGCTATTCCACCGGAGCAGCGCGCCGGCGGCGTGGTGGCGTTCTCGTCGGGGAACCATGCCCAGGGCGTGGCTGCGGCGGCGCGACTGCTCGGCATGCGCTGCGTAATCGTCATGCCTCGTGACGCCCCCCGGGCCAAACGTGAACGCACCGCAGCGCTTGGCGCCGAAATCGTGCTTTACGACCGGGCCCTCGACGACCGCGAGGCGATCGCCGGAGAAATCGCGGCGCGGCGTGGCGCTGTTCTCGTGCCGCCCTACGACGACGCTCTGATTATCGCCGGCCAGGGCACTGCGGGCCTCGAGATCGTCGAGGATTTGAGCGCACTCGGTCTGGTGCCCGATGTCGTTGTTGTGACCGCGTCCGGCGGCGGGCTGACCGCAGGTATTGCCCTTGCGGTTCGGGCACGCGTACCGAACGCCGTGCTCTATACCGCGGAGCCGCAGGGTTTCGACGACCACGCGCGCTCTTTTCGCAGCGGGCAACGCGAGCAGAATGCCGCCCTCAGCGGCACAATTTGCGATGCTTTGATGGCGCGCATGCCCGGTAAACTCACCTTTGCGATCAATCAATCGCTGGTCGGAGCCGGCGTTGTGGCCAGCGATGAAGAAGTCGCCGCCGCGGTAGCGTTCGCGTTCTCGGAATTAAAGCTCGTGGTCGAGCCGGGCGGCGCCGTCGCCCTTGCCGCCCTGATGACCGGCAAGATTGACGTTACCGGCAAAGTCGCCGTCGCCGTGCTGTCGGGCGGCAACATCGATCCGGAGCTGTTCTCGCGGCTCGTCGCCTAGCGTGATCTGAGTACCCTAGCGGCCGCATTCCGCGCGGGAAATCAATACCAAGCCGACACCATCCGGCTCGTTGCCGCGTGAGCACCGAGGGATTCACTTCAAAACGCAACTGTTGCCCTAAATTTTCCGCCTGCGCGAAAAATAGGCGATGGAAGCTCTACGCCCCGGCACCCGGCAAGAAGCAGCGGATCTGCGTTGTTCCCTCCGCATCGGTGTAGGGCCAGACCACCGCAGGGCCGAAGCGATTGGGCTCCGTTACCAAAGCGTTCTCGGGCACGACGACCCATTCGCCGCGCAGCCGAACGCGATAGCGACCATCCAGAGTGTCCCAATCGACATCCTGGACGCTAAAGCCATCGGCGAAGGAACAACATAAGCCTTTTCCGCTCGCCAGCTGATCGAACCATGCGTGAAGTGGTTCATTGGCGTAGCGGCCGTCATCACGCGCAGACACATTGCTCGAAGCGAACACACTCATGCACAACGCAACAACCATCACTGTGGGACAGATGAGTTTGTGCATCGTGGCCTCCAGATGATCGTGTTATGCGGACCAACAAACAAAAGGTCCGGCAGACCTGGAGAACGAAATTGCCTGCTCTCGTTGTTGCTCCGCATCGAACTCACTCCTAAGCAACTTCCGTGCCGCTCACCGAATCACGCCATGGGAAGACATTTTCGGTTAACAGGAAATGAACGCGCGCGAAATATGCGCGCTCCACTAAATTGAGATGGATCGGAATCGTTCCGCGCCAACGAAAAAAGCTGAGCCTAGCTGAACAGCGCGATGAGCTCTTCCTCGCTCAGGGCGAGCACATCTGCGAGCGCATCGTTTTGGATCGCGCGTCGCGTTACCGGCGCTATTGGCGGCAAAATGTCACTCAGCAGTGCGGTTTCTACTTCGACCGCGTGTTCCGACCTTGCCGTGATTTGAGAAGGGGCATCAGGCCTCAGTTCCAACGGAGGGCCGGATGTATCTTGGAGACTCGCTTGCACCTCGCCCTCCGGCAACGGCGAAGTCAAAGGAACCTCGCCCAGCGGCGAACCGATCAGCGCCAGCTCCGCTGAGCCTATAGAATCGGCATCGGTAGCAGATTCGCCCACGGTAAGATGAAACCGTTCGGCGTCTGTGTCGCTTGGCGTCCCATCATCTGCGGCCCGTTCAGACGCACTGCTCGGTAACGTTTCGATGCTTTCCGTTGTCGCGCGCTCGTCGAACGCCGCGTCATCGCGCGGCACTTCTTCCTTGGCGGCAGGCGCCTTGGCGCCTAGGCTTTTGGCCGAGTCGAACGGCGCGATGAGATTGGTGACGGATACTGACAGGTCGCTCAGCAGTGAGGCGGTGCTTAGCACGCTTGCCGATGCCGCATTGCTGCGCACGAAGGCGTCACCGACCTCGCGCGCGGCCGCTTCCAACGCGTCGCACAAAGCCGGTTCGACATCCCGACGGCGTAACGCCATGCCGATATCCTGGATGCGCTCGACCGCCAGGAGATCGTTGGCCGCCGAGATGCTGTTTGCCGAGAGAGCCGCTTGGGATTGCTCGATCGCGCGAGCCAGGTCGGTAAGAGCACGCAACAGCGTAACAGGCATCTGTTGGGCCGCGTTGTCGCGCATAGCCGCCTCAAGGCGGGCGGCTGTGCTCACGAGCTGGCGCATGTCCGAGTGGAGATCGCGACTGTTGTGTTCAGCAAGAAAATTGCGGCCGCGCTCAGTCGCCATGAGCTCAGCACAGACGGCCTGATAATCCGCTTCGCTTGGCGATGCGCTCAGGACATCGGGCAATGAGGAAGAATCGTTGGCCATCGTTCTCCCGGGCGGTCAACGAATGACACAGCACAACAGCTTTCCCGTCGCAATCGGCACGAGGGATCGCAGCGCCCAGATACCCACAGACTCGCGCCGACCACGAACGCGATCGAACAGGCTGTGCTCATCCCCACAATGCAGGCTCGGGCGGATAGACGAGACTGCCTTCGTAGCGCAAGCCGTCAGCGCGATCATTTGCCAGCAACAGCGGACCATCGAGATCGACGAAGCGCGCACGTTGTGCCACGAGCATGGCGGGCGCCATTGCCAGCGAGGTGGCGACCATACAGCCCACCATGATGGCAAAGCCTCGCCTTTCAGCTTCGGCGGCGAGCGCCAGTGCCTCGGTGAGACCGCCCGCCTTGTCGAGCTTGATATTGACCGCGTCGTACTTCCCCGTAAGCGCGTCGAGCGAAGCCCGATCATGAACACTTTCGTCGGCGCAGACCGGAATCTGCCGCTTATTGCCCGCAAGCGCCTCATCGCGGCCTTCGGGTAAAGGTTGTTCGATGAGGGTCACGCCGGCATCGGCGCAAGCCGCAAGATTGACCGCGAGATCGTCTACATTCCAGCCCTCATTGGCGTCGACAATCAGTTCCGCTCGCGGCGCTGCGCGGCGGACTGCCGCGATCCGCTTACGGTCATCATCCCCTCCGCCGAGCTTGATCTTTAGCAACGGCCGCCAGGCCGCGCGCTCTGCTGCTGCAGCCATGTCCACAACGGGGCCAAGCGAGATCGTGTAGGCGGTGACGAGCGGCCCGGGGCTTTGAAGCTCCGCCAGTTCGTACGCCCGGCGGCTGATCCTTTTGGCGCTCACATCCCAGTAAGCACAATCGAGAGCGTTGCGGGCGGCGCCGGCAGGCAAGACGCGCTGAAGGGCGGCACGGTCAAGGCCTTGCCTGACCACGGGACCCACGGCCTCAACCGCCGCGACAACACGGCCCGGAGTTTCGCCGTAGCGAGCGTAAGGCACGGCTTCACCGCGCCCTCGCCAGTTGCCGTCGCTGAGTTCAACTACGACGACGACCGCTTCGGTTTTGGCGCCGCGGCTGATCGCGAAGGTGCCAGCGAGCGGCCAGCGCTCGATCCGAAGGGAAAGCTCCATGGAACGGGCAATATGACCGTTTTATCGCCTGCTCAAGGGGCCGCATACCACACGACGGCGCCGCTACCTTGCAACCGTGAGCGCCTGAAGCTTAGGCGGCGATCTCCGTCTCCTCATCCGGATCGACCAAGGTCAGACCGGGAACAGTCTGCGCCGCGTCGGTCTCGAACCAGGTGAGGATCTCGAAACGCCCGTCCGGATGCTCGGCCAGCGCTGTGCAGCTCTCAACCCAGTCGCCGCAATTCATGTAGCGAATGCCGAAATTGTCGTGAATCACGGCGTGATGGATGTGGCCGCAGATGACCCCGTCGACATTGCGGCGTTGCGCTTCGGCGGCCAGCGTCTCTTCGAATGCGCCGATATAGTTCACGGCATTCTTGACCTTGCGTTTCGCCCATTGCGACAGCGACCAGTAGGAAAAGCCGAGCCGGCGGCGAATCACATTGAAGTAGCGGTTGATCAGAATGGCCAGATCGTACGCAGTGTCGCCAAGCAGCGCGAGCCAGCGCGCGTGTTTGACCACCATATCGAATACGTCGCCGTGCACGACCAGATAACGGCGGCCGTCGGCGCCTTCATGGATCGCCGTCTCGACAACCTCGATGCCGCCGAAATGCGTGCCGTAATAGTCGCGCAGGAACTCATCGTGGTTGCCGGGCACATAGATGAAACGCGCGCCCTTACGGGCCTTACGCAGGAGCTTCTGGACTACGTCGTTATGCGGCTGTGGCCAATACCAGCCTTGCCGCAATTGCCAGCCATCAACAATGTCACCGACCAGATAAATCGTGTCGGCATCGTGATAGCGCAGAAAATCAAGGAGGCGTTCGGCCTGGCAGCCGCGCGCGCCGAGATGAACATCTGAAATGAACAGAGTACGGAACAGACGCGTGCCGTGCTCAAGTGCCACGATGTTTGATCTCTCGGTCATTCAGCATGGTCGGCGTATAAGTGGATTCGATGGCAGGTAAATGACAACAAAAGTTAACGCGGCGCTTTGCGGCAAAAGTTAACGCCAGCTTTCACGCCGTCTCCGCCGGAGTCACAGCGTTGTCCGGAGTCACAGCGTTGTCATGGCGTTTGGCTAAACGTCGCTGCGATGACAGCGCCGATTCTTGCCGCCGCTTCGTTTTGTCTGGCCACCACAGCCATTCATGTCGCGAGTATCGTGATTGCGAGCGTCCGTCTGCGCAGGCGACCGCCCGCGGAGCCGCTTCCTCAGCAAAATCTACCTCCGGTCAGCCTGGTGCGACCGCTGTGCGGCGTTGACAATTATGCCGCCGATACACTGCGGACGACATTCGATCTCGATTATCCGCGTTGCGAGATCCTGTTTTGTGTCGCTTCCGCCAAGGATCCTGTCATTCCTTTGGTCGAAGCGTTGATGCTCGAGCACGCTTCCGCGAGCGCGAAACTGCTGATCGGCGACGACAAGGTGAGCAACAATCCAAAGCTTAATAACGTGCTCAAAGGTTGGCGTGAGGCCGAGCACGACTGGATCGTGTTGGCGGACTCAAATGTGCTGATGCCGCCCGATTACCTGGAACGTCTGATGGCGAGCTGGCGGGCCGACACGGGTCTGGTTGCCTCGCCGCCCATCGCCTCGCGGCCGCAAGGAATCTGGGCCGAAATCGAATGTGCGTTCCTCAACACCTACGAGGCGCGGTGGCAGTACATCGCCGACGCGCTCGGTTTTGGTTTCGCCCAGGGCAAGACCATGTTGTGGCGGCGCACCGACCTGGAACGTGCCGGCGGCATTGAGACGCTAGCCAAGGAAGTCGCCGAAGATGCCGCCTCGACCAAGATCGTGCGCAGCGCTGGTCTCAAGGTTCGGCTTGTCGACCGTCCTTTCCCCCAGCCGCTCGGCCATCGCACTGCCGCCGAAGTTTGGAATCGGCAGCTGCGCTGGGCGCGCCTGCGACGCGCAAGTTTCCTTGTCTATTTTCTGCCGGAAGCGATCTCAGGCGGCTTGCTGCCGATGATCGCGCTTGCCATCGCCGCACCGGGTCTTGGGCTGTCGCCGGTACTGAGCGTGACCTCGCTCGGCGTGCTCTGGTATGGGAGCGAAACGTTGCTCGCCGCGATTGCCGGCTGGCACGTCTCGGCGATCTACCCGCTCTGTTGCTTCGCGCGCGACCTGACCTTGCCCGTGCTATTCGTCAAGGCGCTGCGCGGCGACGACTTCGTCTGGCGCGGCAACGAGATGCAAGTTGAGCGTATGCGGCCGCGCCGGGTGATGGCGCAGATGCGGCCGCGCTTCGCCGAGTTTGCTCCGGTCGCGCGCCGGCGGCTCCGGTCGCTGCGCGAACGGATGTCATAGTCCGATCTGACACACGCTGACTACCGACCTACGGACGCGTCCTGCGTTGCGCGATCGGCGATCGCCTCAAGCGTCGCCGGGTCGGTCGGAAAATCCGCCGCGATCCATGCCTGTTCAGCAGCGCGCAAAGCGACGCCCAGAGACGGCCCAGCGGCGACGCCACGGCGGGTGAAATCCGCGGCTTTGAGCTGAAACACCGGGGCGGTCCAGCGTTGCGGCAGGGTTGCGAGATCGCGCCAGGCTCTGTCGGTAGCACCTGCCTCCGAGCGCGACCACGCGACCAGGATGCGATCGGTAAATGATTGCGGCCCGAGATCATACAGCAGCGCGTGCGCGGCCTGTGCTTCGGTCCGCGGCGCCACAAGCCACCAATGTTCAAGTGCCAGCAGCCGTTCCGACTCGGCATTGGCAAGCCGCAGTCGTTGCGTGAGCCGCTCGGCATCCTCGGCGACCCAAACGCCGAGCGCACCAAGCCGCCGGACAGCATCCGGCTCAACGCCGAGCGCCGCTTCAGCTTTGATTACGTTTTCGAAGCTGGCGAGGAAGGGCACACCGCCAAGCACCAAGCCCAGAAGCCCGCTTTCGGCCATCACCACCAACGCCGGCGTCGCCCGCGGAGCGACGAACAGCTTGAGCATTTCCGCTCGCACGCGCTCGCGCGAAAGGGTCTCCAGGCTGCCGCGGCCTTTGATACAGGCCGCTACGCCGGCCGCATCCGGCGCACCGGCGCCGAAATGCGCGTGAAACCGAAAGAACCGGAGGATACGCAGATAATCTTCTTCGATGCGTCGTTGTGGTTCGCCGATAAAGCGCACGCGGCGCGCGGCGATGTCGTTAAATCCTCCGACGTAGTCGTACACCGTGCCGTCGGCCGTAGCGGAAAGCGCATTGATGGTGAAGTCGCGCCGCTCCGCGTCCATTTTCCAGTCGCGCCCGAAAGCCACGCGTGCCTTGCGGCCAAACGTCTCGACGTCCTCGCGCAGCGTCGTAACTTCAACCGGATGGTGGTCGATTATAGCGGTGACGGTGCCATGCTCGATCCCAGTTGGGATCGCTTTGCCGCCAGCCGCCGCGACGCGCCGCATGACTTCTTCCGGCAACGCGGTCGTCGCCACGTCGATCTCAGCGACCGGGAGCTGTAGCAAAGCGTTCCTCACTGCGCCGCCGACCACACGCGCTTCCTCGCCGTCGCGATTCAGCGCCGCCAGGAGTCGGGTGACCTCGCCGTCCTTGAGCCAAACTGCGTCACGCAGATGCGGCGCGTCCGTCACCGCGTTGTTCCCGGCACAAATTTGCCGCCCTCGATATGCGCCGGCACATAATTCGAGCCGGGCGGCGCGCCGGAGAATTGCGCGAGCACGACAAAGCTTCCGCCCATGAGCGCGAGTGAAACAATGACGAGCCCGGCGATGCGGCGCAACGTCCACGCATCGGGCTGCATGACGCCGGCACGCGTCGCCACAAGAAATGCGGCGTAGAGAACAAACGGAATGAGGAAGAGCCCGATCTCGGTGGCGATTGGCCGAATCATGCCCAGACCCGATCGTAGAGGTTGCGAACGATGCCTGCGGTGATTCCCCAAATGTAGCGATCGCCGAAAGGTATCGCGTAATATTCACGCATGACGCCTTTCCACTCGCGGCTCCGGCGCTGCAGATTGTCTGGAGTCATCAGGAAGGCGAGCGGCACTTCGAATGTCTCGGTGACCTCGCGTGGATTGAGCGTCAGCGCAAAATCCGGCTTGACGCGGGCTACCGTTGGCAGAATGCGGAAGCCGGAAAAGGTGAGATAAAGATCTAGATAACCGAGCGGCTCGATCAGTGACCGCGCCAAACCAATCTCTTCCCTCGCCTCACGCAACGCCGCAGCGACCGGACTCTCATCGTCGGGATCGATTTTGCCACCGGGAAAAGCGACTTGCCCGGCGTGGCTCGCGAGTTGCTGCGTGCGGATTGTGAATAACACCATCGGTTCGCTGCGCTCGATGATCGGAACGAGCACCGCTGCTGGTTTCGTCGCGGCGACACCCGCCCGCTCCCACATCGAAGGATTGAGGTCGAGATCACCGCGCGCGCCTTCCGCCATTGGATCGGTCAGCGCCGGCGGCACTTCAAGCGTGAGCCGCGCCCGTGCGCGGTTAAAAAAATCTCCGGCCGCCACATGGTGCAGCGGCTCCAACTGGTTGGTCACGCAAAATCCCTCACCTGGTCGGCCGGCGCCATGGGAAAGAAGGTGCCCTTCGACATCACCCCAAACATGGCCCTGCCCTCAACCTCGCGCTCCTCACCGAGTTCGACAAGATCGAAGAACAGTGTGCGTGTCACTTTCGCCCATAGGTCACGGCGAACGTGCAGATATGGTTTTAAGCCGCCGGTGCCGGTTTCCGGCTCGAAGCGCAGGGCATGCTCCGGTCCGCAGCAAACCCAGTCGTCCACGTTGGTGCGAAAGTTAAGTACCTGGCCGTCAGTTAATTCTTCGACGTTAAGCTCGACGGCCAGAAACGGCGCGTCATCTACCTGTATCCCGCACTTTTCCACCGGCGTAACGAGAAAATATTTGTCGCCTTCGCGCTTCAGCACGGACGCAAACAGCTTAACCAACGCCGGCCGGCCGATAGGGGTCTTTAAGTAGAACCACGTGCCGTCGGCGGCGATGCGCATATCGAGATCGCCGCAGTAAGGCGGATTCCAGCGTTCGACCGGCGGCGGTCCCTTCCCGTTGTCGGCGCGACTTAACGCACCAGTGATCGCTTCCAGGCCGGATTGCCCTTCCTTCGCCATGGTTTGCCTTGAACTTCCACGCTTGTAGCTTACGTCCGGGGGCAGCATCCTCGCGGAATCGTGATCGCGGTGACGCCATCAATTCCGTGCCAAAGTTAGGTTGTGTTCCCTGTGGATGGAAGAATTGCCGCAAGTCCGTTGGAATGATGCTGGCGCGTATATTGCATTGCGCAATAGCGGTGCAAAGTCGGATGCTTTGATTCGTGCCGACGCCGCGAATCTGATTCGATATTCAACTCGGCACAAGACAAGGGGTTAAGCATGGCCGCTGTTGGCGGAGAGGGTCTCGAAACGCTCGAAGACATGATCGTGCGTGCGGCCGAATCAAGCGCCGATCACGTGCGCGCGGCCAAGGCCGCGATCGGTACGGTCATCTTTGGCCAGGACAAGGTCATCGAGCAGGCGCTCGTCACCATCCTGTCCGGCGGCCACGCGCTCCTGCTCGGTGTGCCCGGGCTCGCCAAGACCAAGCTCGTCGAGACCTTGGGCACCGTGCTCGGGCTCGATGCGCGGCGCGTCCAATTCACGCCAGACCTGATGCCTTCGGATATCCTGGGCACCGAAGTGCTTGAGGAAAATCAAGCGGGCAAACGCAGCTTCCGCTTTCTTTCCGGCCCGGTTTTCGCCCAGCTGCTGATGGCCGACGAAATCAATCGCGCAAGCCCGCGCACCCAATCGGCGCTGCTGCAGGCCATGCAGGAGCAGCACGTCACCGTCGCCGGCACGCGCCATGATTTGCCGCGGCCGTTTCACGTGCTCGCCACGCAAAACCCGCTCGAACAGGAAGGCACCTATCCATTGCCGGAAGCGCAGCTTGACCGCTTCCTGATGGAGATCGACGTCGACTATCCCGATCGCGCCGCCGAACGAAAGATCCTGTTCGACACCACCGGCGCCGAGGAGACGCGGGCAAAGCCGGCGATGACCTCTGAAGAGCTCATGGCTGCGCAACGCCTGGTGCGGCGGCTACCGGTCAGCGAGTCGGTGGTCGAGGCCATCCTCGCGCTGGTGCGCTCCGCGCGACCCGGGCCTGAAGGCGGCGAAGCCGCGAAGCTCATCGCCTGGGGACCCTCACCCCGCGCCAGTCAGGCGCTCATGCTGGCCGTGCGCGCTCGCGCCCTCCTCGACCGGCGGCTCGCGCCTTCGATCGACGACGTGCTCGATCTCGCCGAGCCGGTGCTCAAGCATCGCATGGCGCTCACCTTTAGCGCGCGCGCGGAAGGCGAGAGCATCGAGGCGGTGATTGACCGCCTGAAAGCGCGGATCGGATAACCGGATGGCGCTCGATGCACGGCGCGCACCCAACCACGATCGGCCGGCGGTACAGCGTGCGGTTGGCGAAGGGCGTACGCTAGCCGCGGCAATGCCGCGATTGATGCTCGAAGCGCGGCGCGTCGCGGCCACGGTGCTCCACGGTCTGCACGGACGCCGCCGTGCCGGATCCGGAGAAAATTTTTGGCAATACCGCCGCTTCGTATCTGGCGAACCGGCTTCCCGGGTCGACTGGCGCCGCTCGGCGCGCGACGATCATCTCTATGTGCGCGAACAGGAATGGGAAGCCGCACACACGGTGTGGATCTGGCCCGATCGTTCGCCATCGATGGTGTTTGCCTCGCCGCTGGTGCGCGACACCAAGCTTTACCGCGCACTCGTCATCGCGCTGGCGCTTGCCGAAGTTCTGGTCGAAGGCGGGGAACGTGTCGGCATTCCCGGTCTCATGCACCCAACCGGCAGCCGAAATGTCGTCGAGCGTATGGCGCAGGCGATCGTGCATGATCGCAGCGAGCGCACCAGCCTGCCGTCAAATTTTTCCCCCTCCTCGCTTGCCGAGATCGTCCTGCTCTCGGATTTGTGGAGCGATATCGGCGACGTGCGCCGCACGATCACGCAACTGGCCGGCAGCGGCGCGCGCGGTCATGTGGTGCAGATCGTCGATCCCGCCGAGGAGACTTTTCCCTATTGGGGCCGCATCGAATTTGTTGAGCCTGAGGGCGGCGGCCGCGTGACTGCAGGCCGCGCCCAAATCTGGCGGACAGACTACACCGCGCGGGTCGAGCGTCACCGAGCCGAAATCCGCAGCGAGACCGACCGGCTGGCCTGGAGCTTCATCATCCACCGCACCGATCGTACCGCAAGTGAACTCCTGCTGGCGCTGCACGCTCGCATCGGCGCTGCCCTCGCAGATGGCGGCCTGCGCTCGCGCGCAATGGCCGAGCCGAGGGTTTCGGCATGATTGGCGGACTGCCGCTCGGTTTTGCCGAACCGCTGGTGCTTATCGGACTGCTCACCCTGCCGGTGCTGTGGTGGCTCCTTCGACTGATCCCGCCGCGCCCGCGCCGCATCGACTTCCCGCCGACGCGCCTTCTGCTCGAGATCGCTCCGAAAGAGGAAACTCCCGCGCGCGCGCCGTGGTGGCTCACCCTTATGCGGCTCGCGCTCGCTGCACTGGTCATCATCGCCGCCGCCGGTCCATTGTGGAACCCGCCGCTAGCGGCAATGAAGACGCGGGCACCGATTGCGATACTGATCGACGACGGCTGGGCGGCGGCCGCCTCGTGGGACGCGCGGCTTCGTACTGCTGAAGACATTATCTCTCGTGCCGAGAGTGATCATCGCGCCATCGCGCTCATTCCGCTGTCCGATGGACCGCGCGACATTTCGTTCGCCACGGCAGGTTCGGCCCGTGTGCGCCTGCAGCAGATCAAGCCGGTACCGAACACGGTGGATCGCGCTGAGACGCTGCCCGCAATCAGGCGCTTCCTCGCCGACGCGCGAGAGGTTGAGGTCGTTTGGCTGTCCGATGCAACCGACGTCGGCGGCGGCGCCGAGTTCGTCAAAAAACTTGCACCGATGCTTAAAGCGCGTCCGGTCACGATTGTGTCCGGTGGCATTCCGCAACCACTCGCGCTCGCGGATGCCGAGAATGCGGCCGGCGCGCTAGGCGTGAAGGTGCTCCGCGCTTCGACCGGCGCGGCCGCAGCCGGCACGGCCCGGGCGCTTGACCTCAAGGGCCTGACGCTCGGCGAAGCCCCGTTCGCCTTCAAACCCGCGGACACCGAAACCGAAGCGCAGTTCGATCTGCCGGTCGAGATCCGGAATGATATTGCCCGTATCGAAATTAACGGCGAGCACTCGGCCGGCGCGGTGCAATTGCTTGATAAGCGCTGGAACCGCCGCACTGTCGGCGTTATTTCCGGCGCGACCGCCGACACCTCACAGCCGCTGCTTTCATCGAGCTATTACATTGCGCGCGCGCTCGGTCCGTTCGCCGACGTGCGGCTCGCCCAAGGCGAGTCGCCGGCGGAAGCGGTGACGCATTTCCTCGATCAACGTCTGCCCATGCTCATTCTCGCCGATGTCGGTAATGTCGCCGGCGACGCACATGACCGCCTGGCGCGCTGGATCGACGACGGCGGCGTCCTGGTGCGTTTCGCCGGCCCGCGGCTCGCCGCGTCCGACGACGACCTTGTTCCCGTCCGGCTGCGGCGCGGCGGTCGCATCCTTGGCGGCAGCTTAAGCTGGGACAAGCCGCAGCCACTCGCGGCGTTTTCACGCGAGTCGCCATTTAACGGCATGGCTGTGCCCAATGATGTGACCGTCAGCCGACAAGTGCTGGCGGAGCCCGATGCGACGGTGACGGAAAACACCTGGGTGACGCTCGCCGACGGCACGCCGCTCGTCACCGCCGCCCGGCGCGGCAAGGGCATGATCGTCCTGTTTCACGTCACCGGTGACACTCGGTGGTCGGATCTGCCCCTTTCCGGCACGTTCGTGGAAATGCTCAAGCGCATCGTCGCGCTCGCCGGCACGGCGAATGTTGCTCAGACCGAGAACAGCAAGACCAAGAATGTGCACGAGGCGGTGGCCCCCAATCGCGTCCTCGACGGCTTCGGCATCTTCGTCCCGCCGCCCTCGACGGCCCGCCCAGTGCCGACGGATTTTTCCGGCAGCGCCACTGCCGACCATCCGCCGGGCTTTTACGGTCCGCCGGAGAATCTGCTGGCCGTAAACACGCTCGCCGTCGCTGATCGGCTGGCGCCGCTCGATTTCTCCGGGTTACCCAACGCGAGCCGCGACGTGTACCGCAAAACCGAGCCGCAAGATCTGCGCGGACCTATTCTGCTAGGGGCGTTCGGCTTGTTACTGCTCGACACGCTGCTCGTCCTTTATCTTGGCGGCGGCATTGCCCGGCTCATGCCGCGCCTTGGGCGGGCAGCCGCTGCGGTCGCGCTGATCATTTCAGCACTGGCGCTTACCCTGCCGCGCGCCGGGGCCGACGATTTGCCGAATGCAGATGTGCCCCGCGCCGCGCTCGAAACCAGGCTCGGCTATGTCGTCACCGGCAATCGCGATATCGACTCGATCAGCAAAGCGGGCCTCGGCGGGCTGACGCTCTTTCTCGCGCAGCGCACCGCACTCGAAGCGGGAGAGCCTGCCGGCTTGGATATTACCCGCGATGAGCTTGCCTTCTATCCGCTGATCTATTGGCCGATCGTCCCCGGAGCAGCGCGCCCCACCGACGAAACGCTCAAGCGCATCGATTCCTACATGAAGCAGGGCGGCACCGTTTTGTTCGACACCCGCGA
The DNA here is from genome assembly GCA_963831165.1 of uncultured Alphaproteobacteria bacterium. Classification (GTDB taxonomy): domain Bacteria; phylum Pseudomonadota; class Alphaproteobacteria; order Rhizobiales; family Xanthobacteraceae; genus BOG-931. Next base: position 823,129 of record CAWHPC010000017.1, on the reverse strand, counting down.
CGCAGTCTCGGCGCCGCCGGGCGCCGGCGGTGAAACGCACAGTCCGGGCATGCTCGAATTGCGCAAGATCCTTTCCTCGCTCGATATCCCCGAACTCGAGCCGGTGCCGCGCGATCACGTTCTGACCAAAACGTTTTATCTGCTGCGCGACTTCCCCGGCCGCTTCAATTCCGGCCAGCTCTGGGTTGAGGCTTTGCCGGCGGTGAACGAGGCGGAGGCATCGGTCCGGCCGGCCCGCGGCGGCGACGGCGTGTCGTCGATTATCATTACGTCAAATGACCTTGCCGGCGCCTGGGCGATGCAACCCGACGGTCAGCCCATGCTGCCCATGGTCGAGGGCGAACCGCGCCAGCGCGAGCTCGCGTTCCGCGCCGGCGTCAACATCGTGATGTACACGCTCACCGGCAACTACAAGGCCGATCAGGTGCACGTGCCGGCGCTGCTTGAGCGGTTGGGGCAGTAGCAGGAGAACGAATTGAATTTCGGCGTCGCGTTTGCCCCGTTGGTTGGAATGCAGGTCCTCTGGGCCGCTGTCGGCGCGGCTGCGATTCTGTCGCTGCTGCTGATCGTTTCGCGCAGCCATGGCGCCGCAGTGCGCTCGCTCGCTCTCGCGCTGATCGTGCTCGCGCTCGCCAATCCTTCGCTCACGCGGGAGGACCGCGAGCCGCTGTCTTCGGTCGCCGTCGTCGTAGTTGACAAGAGTCCGAGCCAGAATTTCGGCGAACGGACGCAGCAGACCGAAGCGGCACGTACCGCGATCGTGGGCCGGTTGAGCCGCATTCCCGGCCTCGACGTGCGGGTCGTGGAGGCCGGACAATCGGACGGCGAGACCGACGGCACGCGACTGTTCACCGCACTCGGTTCGACGCTCGCCGACGTGCCGCCCGATCGCATCGCCGGCGCCGTCATGATCACCGACGGCCGCGTCCACGACGTGCCGGCGGACGCCGGTACGCTCGGTTTCGCTGCACCGGTTCACGCGCTCATCACCGGCAACAAGAATGAGCGCGATCGCCGCGTCGCGCTTCTTGCCGCACCGCGCTTCGGCATCGTCGGCCAGTCGCAGACCGTGACCTATCAAGTCGAGGATCAAGGCGCAAAGGAACGCACCGCCTCGGTAACAGTGCGCCGTGACGGCGACGTCGTGGAAACGCGCACTGTCCCGGTCGGGGCGCCGCAGCGCGTCGATATCCCGATCCCGCATGGCGGCCAGAACATCGTCGAGATCGAAGCGGCTCCGCTCGCGGGAGAGCTGACGACAGTCAACAACCGGGCCGTGGTGACGATCGACGGCGTGCGCGACAAGCTCCGTGTGCTCTTGGTTTCCGGCGAACCGCATGCCGGCGAGCGAACTTGGCGAAATCTGCTCAAGTCGGACGCCTCGGTCGATCTCGTGCATTTCACTATTTTGCGCCCGCCTGAAAAGCAGGATGGCACGCCGATCAACGAGCTTTCTTTGATTGCGTTTCCTACCCGCGAGCTGTTTCAGCAGAAGATCGGCGAATTTCAGCTCATCATCTTCGACCGCTACGCACGTCAGGGCGTGCTGCCGCTGATCTATTTTGATAACATCACCCGCTTTGTGCGCGAGGGCGGCGCGGTGCTGGTGGCCGCCGGTCCCGACTACGCCAGCCAGACGAGTATTTGGCGCACGCCGCTCGACGCCATCCTGCCCGCCGAGCCGAACGGCAATGTCACCGAGCGCGGCTTCCACGCGCGCCTCACCGAACTTGGCAAACGTCATCCGGTGACGCGAGACCTCGAAGGCTCCGACAGCGATCCGCCACACTGGAGTCAATGGTTCCGCCTCGTCGATACCAGAAACCCCACCGGCACAGCCGTGATGGAGGGGCCGGACAATAAGCCGCTCCTCGTGCTGGCGCGCGAAGGCGAAGGCCGCGTCGCGCTGCTGTTGTCCGATCACATCTGGCTGTGGGCGCGCGGTTTCGAAGGCGGCGGGCCCCATCTCGATCTGCTGCGCCGGCTCTCTCATTGGCTGATGAAAGAACCCGATCTCGAAGAGGAAGCGCTGCGGCTTGTCGTCCGCGGCCATGAGCTTTTGGTGCGGCGGCAAACCATGGCCGACGAGGTTTCTCCCGTGACGCTGACCTCGCCGTCGGGCGCGACCTCGACGCTCAAGCTCGTGCCGAAGGAGCCAGGCGCGTGGGAAACCAGCGTGACGGTAAACGAGCTTGGGCTTTGGCGTGCGACCGACGGCAAACTCAACGCGCTGGTCAACATCGGGCCGGCCAATCCGCGCGAGTTCGCCGAGGTGACCTCGACGACTAGCGTTCTCGCGCCAATCGCAACAGCTACCGGCGGCGATTCACGCCGGCTTGACGACGGCAGTGGCATGAATGTGCCGCGCGTTCTCGCCGTGCGCTCTGGCGACACCTACAAGGGTGACGACTGGATCGGTTTGAAAATGCGCGACGCGAGCGTCATCCGCGGCATCGGCGTGCTGCCGGTGTTCGCCGGACTACTGGGCCTCCTGCTCCTGCTCGGCAGTCTTGCGGGCACCTGGGCGCGCGAAGGACGCTAAGCCGAAGCCTTCACTTCGGGCTGCGCAGCGGAGAGTTGAACCGCGGCATCTGTGGAATAGTGCCCTTAATTCCGCCGATCAGCGCTCCCATTCAGGCTGCACGGGACCCGAAACGCCCTCAAACGCGCCGCTGCTAAGTTCGAAGACCAGAAGACGGTCTGGATCGACCGGACCAGGCATGATCGCACGGCCGGGCGGGACGCGTTTGAAGCCGCATTTGCCGTAGTACGGTTCATCGCCAACTAGAAGCACCAGCTGGTGCCCGTTCGCGCCTGCCGCTTCAAGCGCTCGTGCAATCAGAGCCTGACCAACGCCGCGCTCGCGAAACGGCGGCTCCACCGTGAGCGGACCGAGCAGCAGCGCTTTGGTCTCGCCGATGCGGACCGGCGACAGCCGAACAGAGCCGACCAGTAACGTGCCGATCCGCGCGGTAAACGACAGATCGAGGCTGTGGGCTACCTGCTCGCGCAACCGATAAGCGGTCTTGGCATAGCGGCCCGGACCGAACGTGCGCTCGTGCAGGCGGTCGATCGCCGGCGCGTCATGCTCGGTCTCCGGCAGAATGGTGAGCGAAACATCGGTCATCGCGCCGCCGCGTAGCACCTGAGCCGGTGCCGGTCCAGCCAAACACTAACGTTCGTGCCGGAAATACTTACATGAGGGGAGCAAATTCAGCGGAGATCACAATGGGTCTGCTCGTCGATGGCGCCTGGCAAGATGTAGATATGCGCGTGCAGGACGGCCGTTTCGTTCGCAAACCAACGGCCTTCCATAATTACATCACCCCAGACGGCAGTCCTGGACCGACCGGCAAAGGCGGATTTCCGGCCGAGCGAGACCGCTACCATCTCTACGTATCGCTCGCCTGCCCGTGGGCGCATCGCACGCTGATCTTCCGCAAGCTGAAAAAGCTCGAGAGTGTAATATCGGTTTCCGTAACGGTGGCGCTGCTTGGCAAAAAGGGCTGGGAATTCGGCGCCGAGCCGGAAGCCACCCTGGATACCATCAACGGCAAATCCGTCCTCGCCGACATCTATGTGCTCGCCGATCCGCACTACAGCGGCCGCGCCAGCGTCCCTGTTCTTTGGGATAAGAAGCAGCGCACGATCGTCAACAACGAATCCTCCGAAATCATCCGTATGCTCAACAGCGCATTCAACGCGTTCACGGACGTGCGCACCGATTACTATCCGCTCGAACTTCGCGGCGAAATCGATCGCATCAACGACCTGGTTTACGAGACCGTCAACAACGGCGTTTATCGTTCAGGCTTCTCGACCACCCAGGGCGCCTATGAGGAGGCCGCGCGCGCAGTCTTCGCCACGCTCGATCAACTGGAAGCGCGGCTTTCGCGGCAGCGGTATCTGGTCGGTCGCCAGGTCACCGAAGCCGACTGGCGGCTGTTTACGACGCTCGTTCGTTTCGATGCGGTTTATTACAGCCACTTCAAATGCAACGTGCGGCGCATCATCGATTATCCGAATCTGTGGAATTATCTGCGCGATCTCTACCAAACGCCGGGAGTGGCAGAGACCGTCAGTCTCGACCATATCAAGCGGCACTATTACGGCAGCCACCGCAACGTAAATCCAACCGGCATCGTGCCGATCGGACCGGCTTTGGATTTCGACCTGCCGCACGACCGTAATCGTTTCGGCTGATTGCGTTCCGATCATCACCAAAACTCGGCAATGGCGATCTGGTCGAGCACTTCGGCGATGCGCGCGCGCGTTACCCGCGTAGTACCGTCCGGAAGCGCGTCGGGCGTGAAGAAGCCATGGGCCACGATCTCGTGGTTGGGCTGCGGCGGCGCGCTCTGGCGGAAAAATCGCACGACATAGAGCGCGACGTGATCGCGCCGCGAGACGCGCCGATTGTAATAAACCCCAAACAGAGGCGACGACCCCGTGATCTCGATATTTCCCTCTTCGTGCAATTCGCGCGCGAGCGCCGTCATCAGCGTTTCACCTACCTCGACACCGCCCCCCGGCAAATGCCAGCCGGCGATGTAGCTGTGCTTGATCAGAAACACCCGGCCGGCACCGTCGATAACGAGTGCACGCACGCCAATCGTTAGCCCGCGTGCGAAGCGCCAATAGAAATGAAAGAGGCGTTGCAGGACCGGCTCGAAGGACCGGCGAATGGTATCAAGCTGCATCTGAGCAAACTCCAGCCGCGCCGAGAGCAAACCCGCCCGCATTCGTATTCCTTCGCCCGCTCGCCTCAAGTGCTCGATCGCCACAGGCGGAGGCGGCGCACACCAAGGGCCCTAGCTTCAAGTTTAGAAGCGTTCTAATATGCGAATTGAACATCGAGGCGATCCCCTGTGAAACGCTTTGCTGACTTGAGTGAGCAGGAAGTCTTAGCGCTCGCCGTATCCAACGAGGACGAGGATAACCGCATCTACCGTTCGTTCGCGGATGGACTGCGCGGCTCTTATCCGGATACGGCGGGTATGTACGACAAGATGGCGGAAGAAGAGATCGGCCATCATGACATGCTGCTCGATCTTTACCGCAAAAAATTCGGCGACTTTCTCCCACTGATCCGGCGGCAGGACGTCAAGGGCTTCGTCACGCGACGCCCGATCTGGCTCAACCGGCCGCTTGGCCTCGAGACCGTGCGCAAATTCGCTGAGGAGATGGAATTCGAGACGGCACGTTTTTACCGGCGCGCCGCGGAATCGGCCCGTGACAATGCCACCCGCGATTTGCTGATGCAGCTCGCTGCAGCGGAGGACAAACACGAACAGCTGGCCCAGCAACTCGGCGAAGGAATTTCACCGAGCGCCCGCAACGCCGAGGACGAGACTTCGCGGCGCATGTTCGTGCTGCAATATGTTCAACCTGGGCTGGCCGGCCTCATGGACGGCTCAGTCTCAACACTTGCTCCGCTGTTCGCTGCGGCCTTCGCCACCCACAATACGTGGGCGACGTTTCTGGTTGGACTCGCGGCCGCGGTCGGCGCCGGCATCTCCATGGGCTTTGCCGAGGCCTTATCCGATGACGGCTCACTCACTGGACGCGGCGCACCACTCGTGCGCGGCGCGGTGTGCGGTGCCATGACGGCCGTGGGCGGACTCGGCCATACGCTCCCTTATCTCATTCCGCATTTTTACGTGGCGACCGCGCTCGCATTTGCCGTCGTAGCAGTCGAACTCGCCGCAATCTCCTGGATCCGCACCCACTATATGGATACGCCGTTCCTGCAAGCCGCCTTCCAGGTTGTCGTCGGCGGAGTGCTCGTTTTTGCCGCCGGCGTTCTCATCGGCAGCTCGTGATCGCCGCGGCGTGCTCATCAGAAAATCTTTGGTCCGAGCCTGATTCGCCATCATCATGCGGCGATGTTCGCGCTCGCCCACCTCTCCGATCTGCATCTTGCCGCGCGGCCACGGCCGCTTGATCTCCTCGGCAAGCGCGGGCTCGGTTTCATTAATTGGCACCGCGGGCGCAAATACATCTTCGGCAGCGAAGTGCTCGAGGCGACTACGCGGGACCTGAAAGGCCTCGCGGTCGACCACACTGCAGTCACCGGCGACCTCGTCAATTTCTCCGTGATCGCTGAATATGCACGTGCACGCGCGTGGCTCGAAACGCTTGGACCGCCGGCCGCGGTCACTGTCATTCCCGGCAATCATGACATTTACGTACCGCAAGCACAGCTTTGGCCCGCGGAGTTCTGGGGCGATTACATGCAGGGCGACGACGGCGCCACTCCCGGCACATTTCCATTCCTCCGCCGGCGCGGCCCCGTCGCACTGATTGCGCTTTCAACAGCGCTACCCACCGCGCCGTTTTCGGCGACCGGACAGCTCGGCGACACGCAACTGTCGCAACTCGCCGGAGCGCTCAAGCAAACCCGTGAATTGTTTCGGGTCGTTCTCATTCATCATCCGCCGATTAGCCCGCCCAGCCGCCATATGCGGCGGCTTGTCGACGCCGGCGAATTTCGCCGCGTGCTCCGAGAAAACGGCGCCGAACTTGTGCTTCACGGCCATGATCACTGTTTCTCACTTATCTGGCTCGACGGGCCGGCAAAAACGATTCCCGCAGTCGGTGCCCCATCAGGTTCGGCGCGTGCATCGCATGGTCACGAGGATGCCGCCGGCTACAATCTCTTTCACATCGACCGCGAAAAGGCTGCCTGGCGCTGCGAAATGGTCCGGCGGCAGCGCAGCGCCGACGGCATTGTGCGCGAACTCGAACGGCAAACGCTCTCTTAGGAGCGGCCCGCTAGCAGCAAGACGATGAGCACGAGGGTGACGATGCCCAAGAGAAAGCCAAACACCAGCGCGCCGAATGCGCGGCGCCGCCGACGACGCCTTTCGCGCGCGGCCTCCCAGCGTCCAATGCGGCCGATGAACTTGGGATCTTCATCGAGCGCCCGCTCGCGCTCGACCAGCCGCCGGGCCGTGTAATCGGTGACCGCCTTTACCATCTCGTGAATGTCATGCGACTCGGCGAGCACCCGGCGGCCGACGCGCGTGTCCTGCAGCAAGCGATAGTTACGCTTGTCCCGACCCATGGCGACGTGCGCAACGGCGTCGATCCACAGCCGCGGCGTGTCGCCACGGCTCAAGCCCCGATCGAACAGTTCGACCTCGGGTGGAATTTCGGCAAACAACGGATCGAGCGCCTCGTTGAGAAGTTCGAGACGCGCCACTTCCGCGTCGCGCAAATCGACCACGACGCTGGTGCGTTCGGCCGCCTCGATGCGCGCCTGATGCACCGCTTCTTTCAGCGGTGAGGTTGCTTCACCGTCAGTCGCGGTAGCCGCTGACTTGCGCCTTCGACCCCACATCACCTGCACCGCCTCGTTCCCTAGAAGAAGATACTCTCCCCAAAAGGAGTGAATTATGGCCGATTCGGCGGCAGATTGGTCGCGGGTTAGAGCCTCCGCCAACCCCGAAATGCTCAGCCGCGGGGAACGACGCCATAAGCCCGCGCCCAGCCCAGCCCGTCCTCGGTACGGCCGCGTGGACGGTACTCGCAGCCGATGAAGCCTGCGTAGCCGAGTCGATCGAGAGCGGCAAAGATCTCCGGATAATTGACTTCGCCTTCGTCGGGCTCGCGTCGTGCCGGCACGCCCGCGATTTGCACGTGGCCGATCAGCGGCAAATGCGCTTCGAAGCGGTGGATGAGATCGCCGCCGAAGATTTGCGCGTGATAGAAATCAAACTGAATGCGCAGATTGGCGCTGCCGACTTTGCCGATAATGTCGGCGGCATGCTCGACGCGATTGAGGAAGTAGCCAGGACGATCGCGCGGATTGAGCGGCTCGATCAGGAGCGTGATGCCCGCCGCCCCCGCTTCCGCCGCCGCGTGCGTTAGATTCCTGATGAAGACCGCCTCCGCCACCGGCCGCTGCTCGGGCGCGACACAGCCGGCCATGCAATGGATGGTGCGGCCGCCGATCGCCTCTACGTAATCGAGCGCACGCTTAAATGCCGCCTCCCAATCGCGCTCGCGGCCGGGCAACGCGGCGAGACCTGCCTCGCCTTCGCGGCCGAACGGCGTGTTGAGGCCGAGCTGCTTCAGGCCGTGCCGAGCGAGTTCCGCCTTCACGGCAGATGGCGCGAGATCATAAGGAAACAACAGCTCGACAGCCCTAAAACCGGCCGCTGCGGCCGCTCCGAAGCGCTCGATCAACGGACGCTCGGCAAACAGATACGCGAGGTTGGCGGCAAACCGGGGCATCGGTTTTTCTTTCCAGTTACGAAGCGCCAGTCAATGTTTTCATCTTGCAAATCGGAGGACTCGTTCTCGCGGTGCGCTTTGCGCCCGAGTTTCGCCTGATGCGCTGAATCTCGCTATAAGCTCAGGAAGGCAGATGAGCGGCGACCCGCCTCAGCCCGGTCTCTCCCCACGACCACTCACTCCCCTCGTCTTGTTTTCGGGAAATTGCCCATCATATTGCCCATTACCGAGATGGGCCATTTTGTGGTTGACCCTTTTGCGCGCCCTTGGTTCGCTAAGTCACGGAAGCCGTGCGCGCAAAACAAACCTGAAATCGGCGCACAGGTCGAGGAAACCTTCAGGATGGCGTGCCATGAACGCCCAGCAATTACTGCAAGAAATATCGGATTATTGCCGGCAGTCGGGGTTGGCCGAGTCGACGTTCGGCCGCCGAGCGGTCAACGACGGCAAGCTCGCTGCGCGGCTGCGCAATGGCGGGCGGATCACAACCGACACACTCGACCGCATCCACGGTTTTATGGCTGCCCACCCACCTCAGGGGCCTCGTCCCATCGTGATTGAACGATCTCGCGAACATCGCCCGGCAGCTTCACCGCTTCCGGCGCCTGCACCTGTCACGCCGACCGCACCCGGCGGGGCGGCCGCCGACCCACAGCGCAATTTCCGCTTTTTCGATAACCGGCAGAAGTATCTGCTGTTCGTGAACACCTGCAGCGAGAAGTGGGAGGTGGCACACCGCGTTTCCGAGGAGCTCGCTCACATTCATCCGCGTCCCCCGGCAGTGCGCGTATTCGACGCCGGTGTCGGGGACGGATCGGTGCTCACGCGAGTGATGCGGGCCATGCACGATCGTTTCACCCACATGCCGTTTTATGTGGTCGGCAAGGAGATCAGCCTCGAAGATGTGCGGCTGACGCTCCAGAAGATGTCCGACCGCTTCTTCGAGCATCCGTCGACGGTGTTAGTGCTGACCAACCTCGCTTATGCGGACGCGCCGTGGCTGCACGTGAAGTCGATGAATGCCGCTTCAAGCCTCGTTTGGCACGAGCTACCGCTCGCCGGCAACTCCGCCCACCGCTTCGAAGAGCAGATCATGGATCTCGAGCCGTTCCTGGCTCAGAACTGGAAGGCTGGCGTCAGCCCACGCACCGGCAATCCGGTGTACGAGCGCCCGGTGGTGCTCGTCGTCTACCGCGAAGATCATCGCTTCCTGCTCGATCCAATCATTCCCCGGGCCGGCGGCACCAGCGCCAACTACGATCTTGTCCTCGCCTCGCAGCCTTACCGCGCGCGCGCCTCGCTCGAATTCAAAGCCTCGCGCGTCGTCGCTCCGCTCGCGCGCGCGCTCGGGCCCGGCGGGCGGCTGGTCGGCATTCAGTCGCACGGTCATGATCCCGGCATGGAGATCATTCAGAAGGTTTGGCCGGACGATCATCCCTTCATCCACGACCGTCATCAGATCCTCAAAGCGGCCAAGCACGAGCTTGGACCGGCCGGCCGGGATCTCAACTTCAACGCCTACGCCGATAACCGGTCGCTGTTCCGCTATGTGATGCACACGCTGCCTTCGGAAATCTCCGAATCGATTGGCACTTCGACACTGTTCGCGGCGTGGAACGCGGCAATTTATGTGGCGCAGGTCGAGGACGACCGGCTCGGCACCGCGGTAGCTGACGGCCGCTACATTGACGCGACGCGCGCGGTGCTGCGCGAACGCGGCGGGCTGTGGTTCTTCGACGAATCCTACGTGATCTCGCGCCGGCGCGCGTAATTCTTTTCCTCCGGAACCGGAGGATGCACCGGAAGCGGTGAGCGCAGCATGACCGCACTCCCAATTCCAGATCAAGCCGCGGCCGGTCCCGTGGCGCGGATCGCCGCTTTCATGGCGGGATTTTCCATCGAGGCAACGCGGCCGTCCGACGCCGACATCGCTGCGCTCGTAGTGCTAAAACGCGGCACGAGCGTATTCCTGAGCGCAGTGCCCAATCGGCCGGCCGAGGAGTCTCTCGCCGCCGCGATCCGGGTGCGCGCGGCCGGCTTCGAACCGGTGCCGCATGTGGCGGTGCGCAACTTCGCCAGCGTCGAGGCGCTTGACGATTTCCTGGCGCGGCTCAACGGCGGAGCCGCCGTGGACAGCGTACTTGTGATCGCCGGCGACCGCGCCGAATGCGGTCCCTTCCGACGCGCGCTTGATGCCATCGACAGTGGTGCGCTGCGGCGGCGCGGCATCCGCACCATCGGCATCGCCGGCTACCCGGAGGGTCACCCCCGCATCAGCGACGAGGAACTCAACCGCGCGATGGCGGAAAAAATCGCGGCCGCGGAAGCGATCGGACTTGCGGTCGAGATCGTCACGCAGTTTTCCTTCGACGCACGCGCGATCATCGACTTCATTGCCCGGGTGCGTGCTTTCGGTTTTGAGCATCGGCTGCGTGTCGGGCTCGCCGGGCCGACCAGCCTCACTTCACTGATGCGTTATGCGAGCCGCTGCGGCGTGCGCGCATCGGCGCAAGGGCTCGCCAGTCGCGCCGGCCTGATGCGGCAAATGTTCGCCATGACCACGCCGGATGACATCATTCGCGCGCTAGCTGAGGCGGCGCCGGCCAACGTGGTGCCGCATTTCTTTTCCTTTGGCGGAATCCCCGCGACCAGCCGCTGGGCCCGCGCAGTCGCCGACGGCCATGTCGCGCTCGAACCCGATGGCGGTTTTCGGGTCGAGCCGCCGCCACACGGAAAATAGACAGCGTTGCAAGGAACGATCTGGGCGCGCTCGTTTCGCGAGCTACGGCCTTAAGTGACGGCCTTTCGGAAAAAATCGCGGTGCACCCGATGATTCGGACCGGCCAAAACCCGCAGCTTGAACACATACTCGCGAGGGCGACGAATTTCGGGCCGCGCCTCGTCTCAAAATGCCATCTATTCTCAATAGCTTGCGCGGAAAGCGAAGTGTTGTGACGGCAGTCACTTCGCGATGGAACGCAGCACCATAGTGTGCTGTTGGATGCGTAGCTGAATAGAGGGAGCTCGCTATGCTGGCCGCCCTGAAATACTTAGGTCTGGTGACGGATCAGTTCTTTGAGTGGCAGATGCGCCGCGCAGCGATCAGGATCAGCGCGCGCCAACATCTTTTTCCTCATTAACTGAAGCTCGGCTGCAATAGCCGCTAGGCCGCCAGCTGATCCGACAAATCCTCCAGATTTTTTGCCACGACATCGACCGGGACGTTGGGCGCATTCTCGCCGAGTCCCGGTCCAGCCTCATTGGGACGCGCGATGTGCGCTGTCCGCAGCCCCAGCGCCGCGGCGGCAGCAAGATCCGAGCTGTGTGCGGCTACCATCAGGCATTGATGTGGAGCTAGATCGAAAGCCTCGGCGGCGGCGAGATACACCCGCGGCTTTGGCTTGTAATCGCCGGCAAACTCGGCGCCTAAAATTGCGTCCCATGGGAAATTGTTGCGCCGAGCGAGATCGACCATCAGCGAGATGTTGCCGTTCGACAGCGGCGCCAACAGATAATTACGCCTGAGGCGCGCAAGCCCGGACGGCACATCTGGCCACGCATCAAGCCGATGCCATGCCAAATTGAGGTGACGGCGCTCTTCCTCGCCGAGCGCATCGATGCCAAAGCGCGGCGCGATCAGATCGAGGTTCCGCCGATGCAAAACATCGAGCTTGCAGAAGGGCAAACGACCGCTTCGCACCTCTTCCATCGCGCCCTGGTATTCGCCCCGCCAGGCGTCGGCGAACGCCAGCCAATCGAGGGCATAGCCGCGCGGCGCCAATATCGCCTCTGCGTCCCGCGCAATACTCGTGCGCCAGTCTACCAGCGTGCCGAATACATCGAATAAGAGGGCTTTCACCGCGAGCAGCATTCGCTACACTTAACGCAACGGCGCGAACCGCAAAAGCGCGTGGCGGAAACGTTTCAGGCGGCCGCATGTCGGAACTAGAACGGTGGGAGACGCGGTTCGGTCCTCCCGACTATATTTTCGGCAAGGAGCCGAACGCTTTTCTCAAAACGCAAGCGCATCGTCTGCACCCTGGACAACTGGCGCTTTCCGTGGCCGACGGCGAAGGCCGTAATGGTGTGTGGCTCGCCGAACGTGGCCTCGACGTACTGGCTATCGATTTTTCTCCGGCCGCGCTCGCGAAGGCGCGCGCTCTCGCTCGGGAGCGTAGCGTCACGCTGCGCACCGAGGTCGCCGACCTCACCAACTGGCGCTGGCCGGAAGCTGCATTCGACGTAGTCGTCGCGATTTTTATCCAGGTCGTCTTTCCCGCCGAGCGGGCTATTCTGTTTGCCAATTTGAAGCGCGCACTCAAACCCGGCGGGCATCTCCTCATGCAGGGCTATCGCGTGGAGCAACTCGCCTATCGCACCGGCGGGCCGCCGGAGCCCGAGCGGCTATACACACGGGCCTTGTTGGAAGAAACCTTCGGCGACATGACCGAGCTTGAAATCCGCGAACACGACAGCGCGATCAGCGAAGGCACCGGCCATGTCGGCATGTCGGCTCTGATCGATCTGGTCGCTAAAAAATGAAATCAACCAAAGCAGGACCCTATGCCGAAAAAGCCGTCAAAACCGTCGAACAAGCAGCTCATGCCTCGCCTGCCGGCCATCTCAATGGAGAACCTCACACCCGAGCAACAGGCGATCGTGGAGGCGATCAACAACGGCCCGCGTGGCCGGTTCATCAATGCGGGTCCATTCGCGGTTTTTCTCCATGCGCCCACTTACGGCATGTTGGCACAGCAGCTCGGCGGCCTTCTGCGCTTTAACACCAGTGTGCCACCGCGGCTCTCGGAATTCGCGGTCCTTTGCACCGGCCGATATTGGAAAGCGCAGTTTGAATGGCACGCTCACGCCAAGATTGCCGCCAAGCAGGGTGTAAAGGAGGCAACCATCCGCGACTTGTACGCGGGCCGCGCGCCGAAATCGGCGCCGCGCGACGAAATGGCGATCTATGCCTTCGTTAAGGAGCTCTATGCGACACGGCGGGTGACCAACGCCACGTACGCCCGCGTGCAGAAGTTGCTCGGCGATACCGGCATGGTCGAGCTCGTCGGCATCCTCGGCTATTACGTTTTGATCTCGATGACGCTCAACGTGTTTCGCATGCCGCTGCCCGAAGGCACGCCGCTGCCGTTCCGCGAGCCAGCAGGCAAATAGAGATCAGGCAACCCGCCCGGCGACTTTTGGCGAGGCGTGCATTGCATCCCTCGGCGAGACGCCGCGCGGCTTGTTCATGCGCTGACGAAGAAGTTCGAGGAAGCGTTCCTTTGGCATCTGCGGCGCGATCAGCGGGCCTTGCCCGAAGTCGCAGCCCATCACCATCAAAGTCTGCAGGTCGGCGGAACTTTCAACACCCTCGGCAACCGCAGCACTACCGAAGCGGTGCGCCAGATCGATCACGGTCTGGCAAATCGCGCCGTTCGCCGCATCGGTCGCGCAGCCGGTCACGAACGACTGGTCGATCTTGAGCTCCGCAAACGGCAGCGCCCGCAGGCTGGAGAACGATGAATAGCCGGCGCCGACCTCGTCGAGCGCGATGGTAATGCCGCTCACCCGTAATTCGGTCGCGATCTCGTTTGCGAGTGCATCATCGCGAACGATCTGGTCCTCGGTGATTTCGAGGATCAATCCGGGCCAACGTTCGGTCTTGGGCCGATACTCGGCGACCAGCTGCGGGATTGGTAGCCGGAGCAGAACGTTGACCGGCACATTGATGGCGAGATGAAGATTAAAGCCGGCCTCGTCGAACACGGTCCAATCGAGCAGCGTCGCCAGAACCGCCTGTTGGGCGAGTTCGGCGATACTGTTCGCATCGACTTGCGGAACGAAATTGCCCGGCTGCAAGACGCCGAACTGCGGATGGCGAATTCGCGCCAGCGCTTCCGCGCCGGCAAGGCATTTGCGCTTAAGATCGATCTTGGGCTGATACCAGATCTCGACCCAATTGTTGCGGAGCGCTTCGGCAATTGCAATTCGCGGCCGCACCGCCGCGTTCGCGGAGTCGGTTTCCGATTGCTGCTCGTCGTCCGCAAGGTTCGTTATCGGTCCCGACCAGCTGCGGAAATCCTTGGGATCGGGATCGTTCATGCTCGCAGACCGGTGCGCGGTACCATCGCGCAGGTATACGTCGACGAGTATTAACCAATGGTAAGGCGCTCAGACATCAAGCAATCCACTCAGCGGCGCTAAAGCGCCACTTGCAGTGTCGGCCGCGCGTTTGTTCTGGTCCGCAAGTCCGCCGGACTAGTGCTTGTCCATTTGCATCGTACCGCCGTGGCCGCTGTCCATCATCATGGTGCCGCCGCCAGCGGCGACGCCGGGAGCGGGAGCCCCAATGGCTGCGATTGGGAGTTCGACCTCGAGCGTGCCGGCCTTCTCAAATTTCAGCGTCAGTGCGACCATCTTGCCCGGTTCCAGCGGGTGTTTGAGGTTGACCAGCATTACATGCAAGCCCCCAGGCTTGAGCGTGACGGTTCCACCCGCAGGAATTTCGAGACCTCCCTCCACCGGACGCATCTTCATCACGCCGCCTTCCATGCTCATGGTGTGGATCTGGCATTGCGTGGCAGCGTCGCTCGATAAGCAGGTCAGGCGGTCCGGCGTCGTGCCGCTATTGGTGACGGTCAGATAACCGGCGGCCGAGCTTGCACCCTTTGGCGTTGCGCGCGCCCATGGCTGGGCAACGTGCATCGGACCAACAGCGTAGTCGGCGGCGCGAGCAGTCGGCGACGCAAGTTGCACCGCCGCAAGCGCGCAAAATCCAGCCAGACCGCCGCAAATGTATTTCCGAGTAAAATGAGGCATAGAATTGCTCCGGGCCGTGACCAGCCACTCCCTCACGTCGAAATTATAGGCCGGATGTCAACCGGGCGGAATGTGGCAAAGACGGCAACAATGCGGGGGGCGACAGAGCGTTGAACTTGGCGGTATCCTTCGCTATACGGGCAGCAACGACCGGAGGGGCCCGCAGCGATCGGGCTTGAAATGCCCGATGTCTGCCACTTTCGATAAAGTCGCTGATATCATTGCGGAAACTTGCGACATTCCGCGAGAGAATATCAAGCCTGAAAGTCACGCCATCAACGACCTCGAAATCGACAGTCTCGATTTCCTCGATATTGCCTTTGCCATTGACAAAACGTTCGGCATCAAGCTTCCGCTCGAGCAGTGGACCCAAGAGGTCAACGACGGAAAGGCGACGACGGACCAGTACTTCATACTCAATAATCTGAGTGGCGAAATCGACAGGCTGATTGCGGCGAAGGGCGCCTGAGGCGCCGCGTATGCGCTTCGAATACTTCCAGATGATCGACCGTATGGTCGCGCTAGACGTTGCCGGGCGCACGGCTCGATCGATTTGCACCGTGCCGAAAACCTCCACCGTTTTCGAAGGGCATTTTCCAAGTTATCCGCTGATGCCGGGCGCGCTCCTCCTCGAATGCATGGCACAGACCACCGGCTGGCTGTTGATCGCGATTGGTGGCTTTAGCTCAATGCCGTTCATGGCCGCCGTCAAGGACGCGAAGTTCCGCACCGCCGTATTCCCCGGCGACGAGCTCGAAGTCGAGAGCCGCGTGGTGCACGAGGGCTCGGGCTACGCCGTCGGCGAGGGCAAGGGCCGGCGGAACGGAAAAGTCGTCTGCGAGGCGCGGATCATCTACACCATCATGCCGTTTCCAAGCCCTGAATTCCGTACCGCGCTGTTCGATTGGGCGGAGCGCATCGAAGTACCGGTCAAGGAGCTCACCAAGTGAGCGGACGCCGGGAGGTGTGGATCACCGGCGTCGGTCTGCTTACGTGCCTTGGCGAGGGGCTCGAGGCGACATGGCAACATCTCGAGCGCGGCGATCCGCCGCCCTACGACGACAAAAGCTTTGCACCCTACATCGTGCATCCGCTTGCGCCGGTGAATTTTGACAAGCAGAATTCCAAAGAAGAGCGATCAGCGACAGATGGAGCCGTGGCAGCGTATCGGCGTCTATGCGGCGGGCCTGGCGCTGAGCGACGCCGGCATTGCCGGCAAGCCCGAACTGCTCGACACGACCGATATGATTGTCGCCGCCGGCGGCGGCGAGCGCGATATTGCCGCCAATTCAACCATCCTCACGGGCATGCGCAAGGTGACGGAGCGCGGCGCGTTCCTCAACGAACGGCTGATGAGCGATCTACGTCCGACTTTGTTCTTGGCGCAGCTCCCCAACCTTCTCGCCGGTAATATCTCGATTGTGCACGGGGTCGTCGGTTCCTCGCGCACGTTTCTGGGCGAGGAAGCGGCCGGCGTCGATGCGGTGCGCATCGCGCATGCGCGCATCGCCTCCGGACAGAGCGAACTGACGCTGGTGGGTGGCGCTTATAATGGTACGCGCTGGGACATTCTCCTCATTTTCGAACAAGCCGGCGCGGCACTTAAAGACAAGTTCGCGCCGGTCTGGGATCGCGGCCCGCACGGCGGCCTCGCCGTCGGCAACATGGGTGCTTTCCTCCTGCTGGAAAGCCGCGAGCACGCGCAAGCGCGCGGCGCGCGGCCGCGGGCGCGGATTTCGGCAATTTATTCCGACCGTAATCAGCGCAAGAGCGGAGATATCGAGACAACGCTCCGTCGCCAGTGGAACGCGATCGAGGCCGAAGTCGACCGCGAACACGCCGGAATTATCTCCGGGGCCGCGGGAATTGAACCCGTCACCTCGGCCGAGCGGGAAGTACTCATGGATATAGGCCTTCCCGTTCGCAATACCGGGACGTATATCGGTCATGGGCTCGAAGCGCAGTTCGAGGCCAATCTGGGAATTGCCTGCGCGGTGCTCGAACATGGCAAGCTGTTCGCGTCGGCAGGCACGGGAGATACCGGATCAAGCCCGTCTGGTATTTCTCAGGTGATCGTGACGTCCGTCGGAAATTGGCGCGGCGAAGGCCTGGCGCTGGTTGAACGGGCTGGTTGAGGGAGAATTTCATGGCCGCGCCAAGCCGCGACAAGCTGGGTCGCCCGATCGTTGCCGTCACCGGGATCGGCGTGGTCACCTCGCTCGGCGTCGGCAAGTCGGAGAATTGGGCGAAATTGACTGGCGGCGTTTCCGGCATAAAGCGAATTTCGCGCTTTCCGACCGATGGCTTGCGCACGACGATCGCCGGCGCCGTCAGCGACGTATATCGGGACGCGATGTCGCCAGCGGAGCTTTCCGAGCGCGTCGCCATGCTCGCGGCCGAAGAGGCCGTCGCTGAAGCTGGTATCGGCACTGCGGGCCGTTTTCCCGGACCGCTTTATCTCGCGCCGCCGCCGCTCGAAATCGAATGGCCGGACCGGATCGAAATGGCCGAGATGGCCGCGCCCAACGCCGATACCAGCTATCCCGACCTCATGCGCGTTGCCAACGAATTTGCCGCCGCACATGGCGCGTTCAAATTCGGCATCATCGGCGAACATCTGGCCGAGTACTTTGGCACCGAGGGCTCGCCCGTTTCGCTCAACACCGCCTGCGCCTCCGGCGCCAGCGCCATCCAACTTGGGATGGAGGCGATCCGGCGCGGCGATTGCGAAGCAGCTCTCGCGATCGGGGCCGATGCTTCGCTGTCGCCGGAATCGCTGGTACGCTTCTCGCTGCTGTCGGCGCTATCGACCCAAAACGATCCGCCGGAGCGCGCTTCAAAGCCGTTCTCCAAAAACCGCGACGGCTTCGTCCTGGCTGAAGGCGCCGCGGCTCTAGTGCTCGAAAATTTCGATTATGCGCGTGCCCGAGGCGCCCGGGTGCTCGGTATCCTTGAAGGCGTCGGGGAAAAATCCGATTCGTTTCATCGCACCCGCTCAAGCCCCGACGGCAAGCCAATTGTCGCCTGCATGCGCAATGCGCTCGCCGATGCCGTCGTCGAACCGGATGACATTGACTACATTAATGCCCACGGCACTTCGACGCCGGAGAACGACAAGATGGAGCATCTTGGCGTTTCCACCGTGTTTGGCGACCGCATCCGCGTCATTCCGATTTCATCCAACAAATCGATGATCGGTCATACGCTAACCGCCGCCGGCGTCGTCGAAGCGGCGTTCACCTTCCTTACGCTGCAAAACCAGCGCCTGCCGCCGACCATCAATCATCAGATTCCTGATCCGGCGATAGCACTTGATGTTGTGCCAAATGTTGCGCGCGACGCGAAAGTTCATCGGGCTATTTCCAATTCGTTCGGCTTCGGCGGGCAGAATGTCTGCCTGGTCATGGCGCTGGAGCCCGCGTGAGCCTCGCCACCGGCACTTTTGGCGATGAGCGCCCCGATCTTGTCCTAACCACCGGGCAGACCATGCGCGCACTCATGCTGGTCGGTGATCGCAAGCTTGAACTTCGCGAGGTTGCCGCACTGCCGGCGCCCGCAGCGGGCGAAGTACAGATCGGCATCAAAGCGATCGGGCTTAATCACATCGACGTCTGGGGCTGGCGGGGCATGGCGTTCGCCAAGCGCAAGCTGCCGCTGGTTGTCGGTGCCGAGGCGGCGGGCGAAATCCGCGCCGTCGGGCCCGACGTGACCGACTTCAAAGTAGGCGATCGCGTCGTCGCCTATGGCGGGTTGACGTGCGGAAAATGCAAGGCCTGCCGCGAAGGCCGCGACAATCTCTGCGAAAACGTTGCCGGCATTATGGGCTTTCACGTCGACGGCTTTGCCCGCGATCTGGTCAACATGCCGGCACGACTGGTGATCGCGGTGCCGGCGGGCGTGAGCTTTCGCGACGCCGCCTGCGCGCCGATAGCTTTCGCGACCGTACAACACATGCTGTTCGACAACGCCAAGCTCGAACCGGGCGAGACCATTTTGGTACAGGCCGGCGGCTCTGGCATCGGCACCACCGCAATCAAGATGGCCAAGGCAATCGGCTGTACCGTCATCACCACGGTCGGCGACGATGAAAAGGCGCTGAAGGCCAAGGCGCTCGGCGCCGATCACGTCATCAACTACAAGACCGACCGCTTCGAAACCATCGTGCGCAAACTCACGGCCAAGAAAGGCGTCGACGTTGCCTTCGAGCATGTCGGCCCCGACACTTTCAATGGCTCGCTTCTTTGCCTTAAGCGCGGCGGTCGGCTTGTCACCTGCGGATCGACCTCCGGTCAGACGACGACGATCAACTTGTTCCAGCTCTTCCAGCAGCAATATCGCATCTTCGGTTCGTTCGGCGCCTCCATGCGCAACATCCGCGATAGCCTCGCCAAGATGGCCGCCGGAATACTGCCCGTGATCGACACCGAGGTCGCGCTCGCCGACTTCGAGCGCGGTCTTGCGCGCCTCGAAAGCCGGCAGGTCTTCGGCAAGATCATCGTCACGTTCTAAGCCCTCGATGGCGAAGCCGCGTTCCAAGCTCATCGATGGAACCATCGGCGCGATCACCGTCGGTCTCCTCGGCGCCATCAGACACATGGACCGCAAGCGCACGGCGAATTTCGCCGGCGCCTTCATGCGCGGCATCGGTCCGTTGTTGCCGGAACATCGAATCGGCCGCGACAATCTGCGTTCCGCCTTTCCGGAAAAATCCGAGGCCGAGATCGAGAAAATTCTGACCGGAGTATGGGACAATCTCGGCCGCATCGCCGTCGAGTTCGCGCACCTCGACGAGTTCTGCGTCGAGGGCGCAGGACCGCAGACCGCGGATGTCATGACCTATGCGCCCGAGGTCGTGGAGCGCTACGAGCGCATGCAGGTAAGCGGCAAGCCGATGCTCGGATTTGGCGCTCATCTCGCCAACTGGGAGCTGCCGGGGGTCGCCGCCAAAGCGCTGGTGTCGCGCTCGGCCGTGCTCTATCGCCGCCCGAACATCCGTCCGATCAGCGACGTCATTGTCAAACTGCGTGAACCGCTGATGGGCGAGCTTATTGCCACCGGTCTCGACGCGCCGATCAAGCTGGCGCGGCTTCTGGAAGCTGGCACCCATGTCGGCATGCTGGTCGACCAGCATTTCAGCAGGGGCGTTGAGGTCATATTTTTTGGCCGGCGCTGCCGCGCCAATCCGCTGATCGCGATGATCGCGCGGCAGACTGAATGCCCCATTCACGGGCTGCGCGTCGTGCGCAAGCCTGAGGGCAACAGCTTCTCAGTCGAGATTACCGATCCAGTCGCGCCGGTGCGCGACGCAGACGGCCACGTCGACATCGCCGGTACCATGCAAGCAATCACCTCAGTGGTCGAGGCCTGGGTGCGCGAGCATCCCGAGCAGTGGCTCTGGCTGCACCGCAGATGGCGATAAGCGAACTCAGATGGCGACCTTTTGGACGGCGTTCATGAGCGTGTTGTTCTTATGCTTCTTGCAGTAGTTGCTGACCCGCTTGCTGTTGGCCTGGTATCTGGCGATATCAAGTATTTTCCGATTGAGCGACGCATTGAAATAGCCGCTCATCCAGGCGCCGATCACTTCCTGTTTGTCGAAAGCGTAATCCATGAATTGCCCGCAGGTAATCCTTGCCATATCGACCATCACCTGAGCCCGCGCCGGCACGGTCGCGCCGGCGATAAAGATAACGGAAGCTACGACGATCGCGTCGCGTAAGGCCTTCAGTTGCATCTCATCCCCCTCACTGCTGCCCGGTGGAGCGCTCGAGACCCGTCATCACTTTCTCTTGCGGATATGAGGCGCACCACTGTGTTATGTTTGCAATATTCCGTGCGTACGCGCCAAAGTCTATCCAGGTGTAGCCGGTTTTCTGATTGAAGTAGCCGCTCATCCAGGCGGAGAAAACGCGTGACTGCTCCGGCGTCATCGCGAGATAGTCGGCGCACGTCACGCGCGACATGTCGATAACGATCTGTGCCCGCGCCGCAGGCGACGCTACTGCCCCGGCAACGGCCAGACTCAAGACAAATTTGCTGATCGTGGCTTTCCTCATGGTTGATCCTTTCGGGTCCGCTCCTCGACTATTATGATTTTTTGACACCGCGATTTGGCGTAACCTATTAATTGTATGCTAGCATGGAATAGTCCCAAGTTAAATGGGCTGGGAGGCGATAATGATTCATCTCGTTCGCGCAATAAAATTTGGTGCGGCTCTCCTGTTGGCGGCCGTGATGCTGTCGGGAGTTTCGACGACATCGTCGGCGCAAACCGGCATCGTTCACCTTCGCATCGTCAAGGCAGGTTTCATCCTCGGCGCCGGCGGCGGCCAAGGCACGCTGACTTACCACGGCTCGACATATCGGCTGAAAGTCGGTGGCGTCGGCATCGGCACCATTGGCATTGCGGAGGCGCGCCTGGTTGGCGTTGCGTACCATCTGCATCATGCAACGGATATTGTCGGCACTTACGACGCAGTGGGCGCGAGTGTGGCTGTCATCGGCGGCCCGAAAGTTGCGCGGTTGCAAAACGGCAAGGGTGTCGTCCTCGAACTCAGAGGCGAACAGATCGGCTTCGAGGCTACCCTTGGTCTGGGCGGTATGAACATCAGCATGCGTTAGCGCCGCTTCCGTCAAACTTCCGTTGTTGTAAGCTCGTCGGTCGGCCGTTGTACGCACGTCGCTGGACGTTCTCAGGACTCCACTGGATGACGCGTACGGCGGAAGCCGTGCGCGAGCAGTGCAGAGACTTTTCGCAACAGCCGCGCACTTACGCGATCGTCCGCAATAGATCGCCTACCGTCGCCCGTGCTCCAGTCGGTCGCCTCGTTCGCGTCGTCGTTGCTTAGCTGGCCGGCAAAGATTTCCAGATTGCCGCGTTCGAGCGGGACGGCCTCTACGCCTTCAGAGTTGCGAACATTTGTCGGCAGCGAGCCGATGAATTCGATCCCGATCTCGTCGTGGCGTCGCCACACGATATTGCAGCTCTGGCGAGGCTGTCCGAGACGCGACAAGGTCAAATTGAATTTGTCGGGCAGACATTCGATATCTTCGACGGCAAGCCTCGCTCCGCTTTCAGACACATCAACCACGGTGCACCTTTGAAGACGTGCATCGTTGCCGACATCAATCCACGCCGGCACATTGAGCTGCTTTCGCGGCCTGCGGCGGTTGTCGTTACTCATCGGGGTCCCTTCGTGCAGCGTGCAGTTAATCGGCTGCGCCAAACACAGTCCACCTATGGAACCCAAGATGTTTTCGCTGGTGCAAACCGAAATGGCCACTATCGACTCGAATTGTCTGCTTGCGTCGACTTCAGCCGTAAAGCGACCCGCATGCAGCTGACTTTTTAGTGCACAGTGTTATCCGACGGTCGCTATGGCACGGCGCGGTTATATTGACCTATGTGAAGTCGACACATTTTGTCTGAAAACAAGATCGCATCATTCCGATAATTGTCAGCACTACTAACAATTACTCGTGACCGTTATCGCGATCCGCGAGCCTCCGCGGCCACAATCTCCGGCCCGACGCGAAGCCAATAGTCAGAAGGAAGCCAATGGTCAGAAGCTAGTGATCCAAGGGAGATGGCACAGAGCCGGGCATTGCAATTGAAGCCCGGCTCTCTGTTTTGGTGGCGTCCGGCCTCCAAGTTGGCAATCAATCCTGCCAACTCGCGGCCGGCGCAATTACCACGCCATCCAGCGGTTGCCGTGCCAATAGCCCCGGCCCTCGTGCTCGCGCCATACATAGCGCTCGCGCGGGCCCCAGCGCCAGTCGTCCGGATGAACGACCACGCGAGCGCCTGCCGGATAATCGTAGGCCTCGTGAGTGTGCCAGCAAGCCCGGCCGCTGCAGACGACCGCCGCCGACGCGTTCATCACGGACAATGCCAGGAGGCCCGCTCCTATTGCCGTACCAATAAGGGTCTTACCAAGTGACATCATGTTCGAAACTCCGTTGGTGTTAACCGAACAAATAAAACGGAGAAGTCCGAATTAAGTTCCGTCGGTCGGCAGGTTTCATTCCGCTATAGGTGAATCTCAAGTCCTCAGATCTCGACCTGCCCGCCAAGTTCGACCACCCGATTGGCGGAATTCGGAAGAACTCGGTAGCGGCGACCGCATTGCGGTGCATGGCCTCGAAGACCCGGCGCCGGATCGCACCGATTCGAGATTGTTTGTCGGCCACGATCGTCACCCTTCCGACAAAGAAAGACGTGTCCATCATGTTGAAGTGAAGCTCCCGGGTGTCGCACTCCTCAAGAGCCTGCGGAACGTCCGGCTGCTCCATGAAGCCGTAACGAACGACGATAGAATGGAAATTGTCACCCAGATGCGCAACTTCGATGCGCCGCTCGGGTGCCACACGCGGAATGTTCGCGGTCGCGACGTGCAACAAGACGATGCGCTCGTGCAGCACCTTGTTGTGCTTTAGATTGTGCAACAGCGGCACCGGCACGACATCGAGTTGGCTGGTCATATAGACGGCGGTACCGGGAACGCGCGTCTTGCCGTGAACCTGGGCGATGAAGTTCGACAGCGGCAAGGTATCGCGCTCGAGCTTGCGCAGCAGTGCGGCGCGGCCCTGCCGCCAAGTAAACATTAAAAAGAACACGAGCGCAGCGACGACCAGGGGGAACCAGCCGCCGTCGAAAACCTTCATCATGTTGGCGCTGACGAACGCCAGGTCGACGATAACGAACAATCCGGCCACCGCCACGCTTATCGGGAGGCTCCAACCCCATATTTCGCGCATGGTCAGAAACATCAGGACCGATGTCAGCAGCATGGTCAGCGATACGGCGATGCCGAACGCGGCCGCGAGGCTGTCAGACGATCTGAAACCGAGCGTGAGCCCGAGTGTCAGCGCCATCAAAACCCAGTTTACGAAGCCGATATAGATCTGGCCGTAACCCGCCGCCGAAGTCTGGACAATATTCAGTCGGGGGCACAATCCGAGCTGAATCGCCTGCCGCGTCATTGAGAAAGCGCCGCTGATGATTGATTGGCTGGCGATGATGGTGGCGATCGTCGCCAGGGCGACAAGGGCAAGCTGCAATGCCTCCGGGCATAGCGTGAAGAACGGATTGGAGTCAGCGCCGGCCGCGCCGCCGACAACAATCGCAGTCTGGCCAGCGTAATTCAGCACCAGGGTAGGCAGCACCAAACCGTACCACGCGAACCGAATCGGCCGAGGGCCGAAATGACCCATGTCGGCATAAAGCGCCTCTGCGCCGGTCGCGCAGAGAAAGACGGCGCCCAGCACCAAAAAGCCAGTGAAGCCGTGGCTGAACAGATAACTGAACCCGTAGCGGGGATCGAGCGCGACCAGCACACCCGGATGACTAAGGATACCCCCGAGTCCGAGCAGTCCGATTGTGACGAACCAAATCGTCATAATCGGGCCGAATAATTTGCCAATTCGTTCGCTTCCCTGGGATTGGAGCGCGAACAAGCCGACCAGCACCAGCGCTGACAAGCCGACGATGTACGGCGCGATTTGCGGCGCCGGTATCTTTAGTCCCTCGAGCGCACTTAGGACCGAAATTGCCGGCGTGATGGCGCCATCGCCGTAAAGCAAAGCCGCGCCCAAGACACCGATGGCGATGACAACGATCCGTTCGCCATGCTTGATGCCCAGCAATGACATCAGCGCCAATATTCCGCCTTCGCCATCGTTGTCGGCGCGCATGACCACGGCCACGTATTTGAGCGAGGTCGTGATCAACAGCGTCCAGACAATCAGCGACAACATGCCGATCGCCACATCAGAGGTTGCGCCGCCGGCCCACTCCAACGCTGTCTTGAGGGTGTAAAGCGGACTAGTACCGATGTCGCCGTAAACGACGCCGAGCGCACCGAGCATCAATGTGCTCAGTTTCCCGGCCGGAACATGGGACGTTTCATCGCCGATGGCTGCTTCGGCCGTCGTCATTTGACCAAGATCATTCCTAGTTGCGGCTTTTTCGTCAAAATTACACCCATTGGCGCCCAACACGCAGGATGCGCTGTTGCGGTTCTCGGCCTCAGTGACAATGTAAATATATGACGGCAATACAAATAAATCATACCGCCGGCTCGATCGCCGCATTGACGTGTATGAAGATGAGGATGTTTGGCCTCCGCCGCAGCCTATCGATCTAGCGCAGCCGCGCGGTCAGGCGTTACGCAGAGGCCGTTTCGGGTTGTTCCGAGCGGACTAGCTTTCGCTTCACCATTTGGTGCGCGTAGCGAAAAAGACCGGCTTCCGCTTCTTCGCCTGCTTCTGCACAGAAGGCTTCACGCGGGTCACCCGTTGCAGATCGTTGCTCGCGACGAGGCGATGCCGGGTCTTGATGTACACGACGTGGCGCGCTTCCCTGACATGCAGTTGCGCAACCGAGTGAGCATCCGGCGCGCAGACATATTGGCTCGCGACCATTCCCAGACAATCCCGCGCACCAAGCGCAAAGTCGATGCGAGCTCCCATGACGCGCGCGATGCCATTTGGTCCATGGTCGTTGACCCGCACCTGGCAGGTGCGGCCGTTGTGTGGATTTGTGACCGTGATCGTGGTGCCGAGTACATAGTCGTATGACGCAGCTGTCAGCGCACGCGGATTGAACCGCTCGCCGGTCGCCGTGAGCCTGCCGGTGTTATAGAACGACGCCAGTACTTCGCGGGCGTCGCCGCAGCGGCCGGTCTTATGCACATAACGATGCACCGATGCCCAACCACCGGCGCTCGCCGGCACGACCAAAGCGGCAACAAATGCACCAACAAATAACGCGGTGAAAATCGATCTCTTTTGCAGCACACCGTCCCCTTCAACGCTTGTGATTTCGGAGACGGGATTGGCACATCAAACGGTTGAACCAAAGAACTGCGGGAAGAAACCATTAATGGTAACCGTTAACGGCAGGCCGCGACGTCGCTCAAAAGCGAAGGAGGCCCGCTCCCGCGTTGTTTGGGTGTGCTGTTTGCTATAATCTTCGTTAATGCCGGCGGCCACGATCCGGCATTCCGAGAAGACGAAACTTTGGGGAGGTGACGATGAGGAGATCGCCTGCGATCGCAACCGCTACGCTGCTGCTCGCGTCCACGTTCTCGGCACCAGCGCAGGAGAAGATTTCCGACGGTATCGTGAAAATCGGCATGATCGAAGATATGTCGAGCATCTATGCCGACATCACCGGAGTCGGCGCGGTGACCGCGGCCAGGATGGCGGCTGAGGATTTCGGCGGCAAAGTGCTCGGCAAACCAATCGAGGTTGTTTCATCGGATCACCAAAATAAAGCAGATATCGCTGCGGCGACCGCGCGGGAGTGGTTCGATACCGGCCACGTCGATGCGCTGATGGATGTTGCTGCGTCAGCGACTGCCCTTGCCGCGATCGATGTCGCCAAGACAAAAAACAAGATCGTCGTCCTCAACGGCCCTGGCGCGGCGCGCATCACCAACGAAGCATGCACGCCGGTTTCGATACACTACACCTACGATAACTACGCGCTGTCGCACGGCACCGGCGCCGCCATGGTCAAGGCTGGTTACGACACCTGGTTCTTCCTGACCGCCGACTATGCCTTCGGCCACGACCTCGAACAGAACGCCGCCGCGGTTGTCAAAGCGAGCGGTGGCCAAGTGCTCGGCAGCGTTCGCGTGCCGATCAACACCGCCGATTTCTCTTCGGCGCTCCTGCAGGCGCAGACTTCAAAGGCCAAGGTGGTGGGGCTTGCCAATGCCGGCGCCGATACCAGCAACGCGATCAAGCAGGCGGCCGAATTCGGCGTCGCGCGTGGTGGGCAGAAACTCGCCGGATTGCTCATCTTTATCAACGACATCGACACCCTTGGTCTCGAAGCGGCGCAGGGCATGCTGCTGACCAACGCGTTCTACTGGGACCGCAATGAGGAATCACGCGCCTGGGCGCAACGCTATTTCCAGCGGATGAACCGGATGCCGAACATGGCCCAGGCCGGCATTTATTCGGCAACCACGCACTATCTCAAAGCAATAGAGGCCGCAGGCACGGATGAGACCCAAGCGGTGATGGCGAAGATGCGATCAACGCCGATCAACGATTTTTTCGTCAAAAACGGAACCATCCGCGAGGACGGCCGGATGGTCCACGAGATGTATTTGTACGAAGTCAAGAAGCCGGCGGAATCCAAAGGCGCATGGGATTACTACAAGCTCGCGGCCACCATCCCGGCGGATCAAGCGTTCCAGCCGCTGTCAGACTCCAAATGCCCGCTGGTGAAAAAGATGCAGTAGTGTCGCCCGCTTCGATCCCGGCAAAATTCACTTGGCCGGTTGCGCGGCTTGCTTGCGCAAGAGCGCCTCTGCCATCTCGCGCAGGCGCACCCGCTGCACCTTAGGACCATTCGGACTGTCGACGATTGGAAACTGGTCAACCACGACAATCCGCTCCGGAACTTTGAAACGCGCCAATTGTTGGACGCACCGTACTCGCAGAGCTGGCTCGCGCAGCACAGCACCCGGGGCCGGCTGGACGAACGCGACCGGTACCGGATCACCCTCTCCGCTTGAGGCCGCCACCACCTGTACGCCCGCCACACCGGGCTCTTTCTGAATAATCGCCTCGATTTCCTCTGGACTGACCAGGAAACCGCCAAGGCGCATGGCATCGCCAAGTCGCGCCTCATAAACAAAGCCCACGTCATCCAGCCGCGCGAGATCACCGGTGCGGAACATGCCGTCGGAGTCGATCGCGCGCCCGGTTGCCCCCGGATTTTCCAGATACTCTACGAAGCGCGACGGCGCATCGATCCACAGCTCTCCCGAGGCACCCGGCGTCAGTGCGCCGCCAGTCTCGGGATCGCGCACCTCAAGGCGCGCTTGTTTGCTCACCGGCGCGCCACCGCCGAGCAAGCGGGTCTCGCCGTCGGCGATCGAGAACAGGGCTTGCACTTCGGAGCTGCCGTAAAGCCCACGCGGTCGCAACCCGACCGCTTCCGCCGCCGCAATCGACGCCGCGGCCGTGGAGTGGAACGCCGCGAACCCCGAAAAGCGCACTGAGTTCGAACGGGCATCCGCCGGACGCCGCCGCGATGCGGCCAAACATGTCGTCGCCGCCAACCACATGGGTGATGCGGTGTTGCCGGATCAGCTTCGCCGCGATCTCGCCGTCGAAGTGGGCGAGGCAGACGATATGCGCGCCACCCGCAATCGCGGCCATCGCCGCCGCATTGCCGAAGGTGCCGCAAAGCGGGACCGCGCCGAGCAGCGCCGCGTCAGCTGCATCCAGTCCCATGTGGCGAGCAACGTCGGCGGCATGTCCTGCGATGGTTTGCTGATCATGCAGAACCAGTTTCGGCCCGCTTGTCGTACCTGAGGTGGTGAAAGTCAGGCACGCCATATCGCCCCTCGCCTCATCCGCTCCAGCGTCGGCAGCGGAACCATCGAGCGGCAATACCGGCAGTCCGGCAAGCTCGGTCGCGCTCAGACCGGGCGGCAGCCCGAGCACGCACCGAACTGAAGCGCGATCCTCCGCGCGCAGCGTCGCAAAAATCGCCGGGAAATCGACCGGCGGGAAGCCCCATTGCGTCACCAGAGCGGCGGCGCGCGACCGGCGCAGCAGATTACCAACTTCGGCCGAGCGAAACCGTGTGTTGATGTGGATGGCAAGCGCGCCGAGCCGAGCGCAGGCAAAAATGGCCGCGAGATAATCGGTGCTGTTCGGCAGCCACAGTGCGACCCGGACTCCCGGCCCAACTTCAGCACGACGCAGCGCTCCAGCCACGCGCAGCACCCGATCCCGAAACTCGCGCCAATTCACCGTACCGCTGGCGTCGGTCACCGCTGGTCGCGCCGGATCGCGAAGCGGGCGTT
Source organism: uncultured Alphaproteobacteria bacterium (assembly GCA_963831165.1). GTDB lineage: Bacteria > Pseudomonadota > Alphaproteobacteria > Rhizobiales > Xanthobacteraceae > BOG-931. Next base: position 794,240 of record CAWHPC010000017.1, on the reverse strand, counting down.
TCAGCAGCGCGCTCAGCGTGCGCGGATATTCTGGCCCGTAAGTTTTCCGCATCAGGCGTCAATCTCTGCACAGCGGACGACCATCATAGCGTGTCTAAATTGCACCGGTAGCGAAGTTTGATCCAACGCGTCCCCGCTCGGAGTTGCAACCGGGCGTTTCGGGACTCAGGCCATCGCCTGGGCAAAATGCTCCCGCCATCCGTCACCGGCGAAGTAGCGCTGCATCGCGCCCGGTTCGGCGAGACCACGATCGAACACAACGAGCGAACGCCAGGCCAGCGCCGACATGCACGACAGGATCGGCACGGTAGAGCCATGGGTGTACGCGAGAATGGGCCCAAGCGTCGGCATGCCGGTCCCCAGCATCACCACTGCGTCCACCGCTTTCAGATCGATACCCGCCAGAGCATCTTCGGCACGTGTTGCTGGAAGATCGTAGATCGGATGAAACTTGCTCGACGCGTCGAACGCGCCGGCGACCGCGGCAATTTCAAAGCCGTGTGACCGCCAATAGGCAATGCTGGCCTCGGTCAAGTCGGGCGGATACGGCGACACCAGCCCGATCCGTCGCGCACCGAACCGTCGCAGCGCCTCGGCGACGGCTTGGCCTGCTGTCACAAAGGAAATTCCGCGCGCATTTTCGATCGCCTGGACGGCGGCCTGCTCGCGCTCGATGCCTTGCAGATACGATGCGCCAGTACAGGCAAACGCCACCGCCCCTATTGGCGCATTGGCGAATTGGGTGATGGTACTTTCCATCGTAGCAAAATAGTCGTCCAAGCGGGCGCTGATCGTCGGCTTATCGCTGACCAGGCGCGCATTGAGAAACGCGTAACCGGGCGGCATCAGGATCGCAAATTCCGGCTCGACCGTCGTATTGGCCTGCGGCGTGAGCACCCCGATCAGCCCTTTGCGTGCGTATTCGACCATGCGTCACTCCGCAGAACTCTGCTCTGCGCTTTTGCTTGACTGCCGCCTTTGTCCTATAAGATATACAAAGTGCCGGCGCGGATTCAATTAAAGGCTTTCGCTTGTCTATGCGAGATCCATGCGGCCGGATTTTTCCCTCGGTCGGAAACGGACGGTGATGGCGCCGGCTGGGCCCTTGCAGGACGAAATCGCGTCCAGCGGCGCGCCGCTGGGCAGCATGTCGGCCAAAACAACGCCGGCTATTCGCCTCGATCGGGTCGAGCGGTGGTACGCCACGCGCGACGGCCCGGTTCACGCGCTCGCCGCCACCGATCTCGTTATTGCTCAGCGTGAGTTCGTCGTGCTGCTCGGTCCGTCCGGCTGCGGCAAGACCACGTTGTTGCGCATGGTCGGCGGTTTGATCGCGCCGAGCCATGGGCGGCTTCAAGTGATGGATCGCGACCTCTGGAAAAACGAGACACGGCAGGCGGACGCAGTTTCCGATCTCGGCATCGTCTTTCAGGACGCGCATCTGTTTCCCTGGCTCACTGTGGAAGAAAACGTCGCGCTGCCGCTCGAGCTGAGAGGCGTGCCGAAGCGGCAGCGCCTGAAGCGCGCGCGTGCGCTCACTGTGCTCGTCGGCATCGCCGGCTTTGAAACGCGATGGCCGTACGAGCTTTCCGGCGGCATGCGGCAGCGCGCCGCGATTGCGCGCGCACTGTCGCACGATCCCGACATTCTACTGATGGACGAGCCGTTCGGCGCACTCGACGCCATGACCCGCGACTCGCTGAACATCGAGCTGCAAAATCTCTGGATCCAGACCCGCAAGACCATTGTCCTCGTCACCCACTCGATCAACGAGGCGGTGTTTCTGGCCGATCGCATCGTCCTCCTCTCGCCGCGGCCGGGCCGTATCGATACCGTCGTCAAAGTCGGTTTCGAACGGCCGCGTTCGCTCGACGTGCAGTCCACCGAAGCGTTTCAGAAGATCGCGAAGGACTTGCGCCATCGCCTCACGGAGATGGCATGACCAATAAAAGTCTCGCATCAGTGCCTTTGACACCGGCAAGCCAACCGGCGCATACGCCACGCCGCGATTTCAAAGCCTACCTGCCCTGGATCACGACGCCGGCCTTGTGCGTGCTGCTGGTTGCAGTGTGGTGGTTTTATATCGACGTCAGCAAGATTTCGGCGTTCATTCTGCCGACGCCGGTATCGGTTTGGCACGCCTGGATCGGACTTCTTGTCTCCAAGCGCGCGTGGATCGACACTGCTATGACGGTCTACGCCACCCTCCTCGGCTTTCTTTGGGCGATGATCGTCGGCGTCGGGCTTGGCGTGCTGATTGCGCGGGTACGGTGGCTCGAACAAACCCTCAATCCGTTCATCGTCGCAAGCCAGGTGCTGCCAAAGGTGGCGCTGGTGCCTTTGTTCGTCGTCTGGTTCGGCTTCGGTGTGACCTCGAAGGTCCTGATCGCGGCGACGCTCGCCTTCTTCCCCATCCTCACCAACACCGTGCTGGGTGTGAAGTCCATCGACCAGGGCTACGGCGACGTGATGACGAGCTTGAACGCGACCCGCTGGCAGGTTTTTCGCCGGCTCGAATTCCCCTCCTCGCTGCCGTACATCATCACCGGGATGGAAGTCGGCATCGTGCTGGCGCTGATCGGCGCGATCGTCGGGGAGTATGTCGGCGGCGACATCGGATTGGGTCACCTTTTGGTCGCGCGCATGAACGCATTCGAGACCGACGGCCTTTTTGCCGTGATGATCCATATGACGATCTTGGGATTTTTGTTCTATTTCGCCATCTCACTTCTGCGCCACGCGCTGATCCCATGGCACGAGTCCGCGCGCCGCGGCACGCGCGACGTTTGAAATCAGGAGACGGCAGCGGCTTGACGAAGGCCGGCGATCATCGAAGTGCGCAGCAGATGCACCTCCTGCCGCTCGCGGTCGGCGGCGATTGCCTGCAAGTTGGCCAGGATTTCGCGGCGCTTTGCCGGATCCTTTTCTCGCATGCGGGCGCGGTTCGCATCCGCCTGAGCGATGATCTGCTCCAGCGCCACCGGCCGGCGGCGCCGCTCGTAGAGATCGAACCGCTCCGGCAACGGCGCGCCGACGCGTATGTCGCGCAGCGCAGCCGCCAATTCGAATGCGTCGTGCAGGCCGCCATTGAGGCCCATGCCGCCCGATGGGCTATTGAGATGCGCGGCATCGCCGGCGAGCGCAACGCGACCGCGGTAGTAGTGTGGCGCGATGCGCTTGTGCACGCGGTAGGGCCGCTTTTCAATGACGTCGTAGCGCGGAGGGTATGGGATGATCTCCTGCAAGCTCGACTCGATCGCCTCGTCGGTGATCTGCGCCTCGATCGGCTGATCCTCGCGCGGATAGATGGACACCCGCCAGCGGCCCGGAACGCGCAGCAGCGAAAAGTTGCCGCCAGCCTTCCAGCAATAGGCGATGTTGGTCAGCCCCTCGAGGTGGTCCTCGAACGGAAACGTCGTCGTCGCGAGCAGCGTTGTCTCCGGATATGTCTCGCCCTCGAAGCCAAAGCCAAGCGATTGGCGCACCACCGAACGCGCGCCGTCGGCGCCGATCACGAAACGGGCACGGAGTTTCTCCGGCGCTTCGTCGCCGCCGAGATCCAGCGTGACGCCGCCATCATCCTGCGTAACACCGGAGACTTCGGTCGCGAAAAAGATTTGCGCACTGGGCTCCTTGCGCAACGCATCGAGCGCGAGCCGGGACAACTTCCACTGCTCGCATTGCACGCGATAAGGGTGACGCGTCGCTTTCGCGATCACGCTGAGATCGAACACGGCACGGTCACCCTCCGGATGCAGCCGCACCTGCCATTGCGGAGAGATCAAGCCTTGCGCGATGAGCGGTCCAGCAAGTCCGATATCGTCAAGCAGATCGAGCGTCGGCGGGTGAAAGGTCGACGCGCGCAGATCGGTCTCGACGTCCGCTGTCTTCTCCAGCAGCGCGGTAGCGACGCCCTGACGCGCCAGCAACAGCGCCATGACAAGACCGACTGGCCCGCCGCCGACGACGGCCACTTCAAAATCGTGATTTGGTTGCAGGCTTGACATTCGCGAGGACTGCCGAAAATCGTACGCTATGATTTTGACAAAACAAGCATCGAACGGAGATTGCATATGACCACGCGACGCCACCTCTTCAAGATTGCCGGCGGGCTTGCGGCCGGCGCCGCGATCGCCAAGCCTTATATACGCCCGGCACGGGCGGCCGAGCCGCTAACCTTCATGACGCCCTTTGGCTACATTCCAGACTTTCTCGAAATGATGAATATGGTCTCTGGGGGCTTTTTGGCCCAACAGGGATTCGCACCGACCTTGCTCGGCGGCCAGGGTGCGGTGGTGACAGCCCAGCAGCTCATGACCGGAGCGGTTTCATTCGTGCGGCTCACCGCGATTGACGAATTTGTAGCGGTCGCCAAAGGCGCGGCCTTTGTGTCGGTGGCGACGCTGTATCAGGGATCAACTTTTCACGTGATCTCGACAAAGGACAAGCCGATCAACGCGGCGGGGGATTTCAAGGGCAAGACGATCGGCATCGTGTCCGTTGGCGGCTCCACGGAGCAGTTACTCGAAATCATGTTGCGCTCTGCCGGGATGACCAAGGCCGATGTCACCACCCAAGTGGTCGGCAACAGCCCGGGCGCGATGCAATACCTGCGCCAAGGCCGCATCGATTGCTTCATCAATTCCATCGGCGTGGTCGTGGCGCTGCAAACCGCCAACGAGCCGATCGTGCATTGGCCGACGGACCGTTACGCGCCGATGCCAAGCCAGATCTTCGTGACCACACGCGATGTGATTGAGAAGAAGCCGGCGATGGTGGTCGGGTTTCTCAAAGCGCTGAAGGCCTCAACCGAAGACATGCTGCACGGCGATCTTAAAGCGATCTATCAGCGCGCCAACCGCGACTTCGATATTCCCGGCATGAAGAACCTCGAAGAGCTTGTTGCGCTGATGCGTTTCATCATGGCCAATCCCTGGATGTCGCAAGGGCGCGAGAATTTCCTGCACAACGTGCCCGAACTCTGGGCAAAGGCGGATAGCGGCATACGCGGCGCCGGCATTGCCGCCGTCCCGAATGTTGATGCGCTCTATACCAACACATTCATCGAGCAGGCGCTTAAAGCCTGACCTAGGCTTTGCAGTCAGGTTGCGCGGCCCGAAAGGGCGGCTTTGACCCGCTCGGGTGTGAATGGCACCCGGCGCAATCTCACACCCGTCGCATCAAAAACGGCGTTGCCGACCGCTGCCGCAACCGCCGCGGCGGCGGCCTCGCCAGCGCCAAGCGGGCGCTCATGGCGGCGATCAATCAAGGCAATGTCGAGTTGCGGCACGTCTGGAAACGTCAGTATCGGATAACTCGACCAATCGGTGCTGGTCACGCGCGAGCGATCGAATGTGACTTCCTCAAACAGCGTACGGCTCAGCGTTTGCAGGATGCAGCCTTCGACCTGCGCGCGTACTGCATCGGGATTAATCATCAATCCACAATCGTGAGCGCAAGCCACGCGGAGCACCCGGATAACTCCGCTCGCAGTGTCAACCGCGACGTCCATGCCCATCGCCACATAGTTCTCGGCCTGTTTGTAATGCACGTAGGCGACGCCGCGGCCGTTAAGCGTCTTGCCGGTCCGGTTGGCGGGGGCCGTGCGCGCGCTCCATCGCATCATTTCGCCGACGCGCTGTAGAACTTCACGTCCGCGGGGATCGCGCAGCTGTTGCAGCCGGTAAGCAAGCGGATCAGCGCCGGCAGCGGCCGCAAGCTCGTCGAAGAAGCTTTCTACGGCGAAGACGTTCCCGATCTTGCCCGGGGCGCGCAAGTTTGACGGGCGCAGCGGCGTGGTCGCCTGCCACCTGATCTCCGCGCGCATATTCGCGATCTCATAAGGCGGATCGGAATTGAGCGACAGGAGTCCGGAGAACAGCGCGCTGCCGTCGTCGAGACCAGCGGCGACCGCGCCCAAGAGCGGGATGTCCGGCGACTTCGGCGCATTGGCGGGCGCTATTGCGATTGTTTCCCACGCGGCGATTGCGCCGCCGGCGTCAAGTGTTGCACGCAAATCAAGCAGTTGCGGCGGCCCCTTCGGATCCCAGGCATGTTCGTCTTCGCGCATCCACTGCACCCGCACGGGGCGGCGCAGCTCACGCGACAAGAGTGCGGCCTCGAAGGCTACGTCATCGTTGCCGTTCGTCCCGTAACTGCCGGAGCCGTCCATGTAGATGAGGCGGAGTTTGGTTGCGTCGAGCCCGAGGAGCCGCGCAATCGTCTTGCGCAGACGGTGGGTGCCCTGCGACGCGGTCCACACGGTACCGCCGCCGTCGCGAATGTCGGCGACCGCACAGGAGGGCCCCATCGAACCGTGCGACTGGATCGGCCAGGCGTAGGACGCGTGGATAACGCGCGATGCCGCTGCAAGCGCTGCAGTTGCGTTGCCGACGCTGCGCATCGTCTCGGTGCGAGTGACCGGTGTTGCGCGCACCGCCTCGAACAGAGCATCCGAACCCGGCAGCGTTACCGCTTCGCTCCAATTTGTCTTTAGCATCCGCATGGCGCGCACAACGTCCCATTCGCGCGGCGCCGCGACGGCGAGGAAATCCCGGTCTCGGACAATTTGCGCCTGCGGGATTTTGGCGATCGAACCAGCATCGATGTCGAGCAACTTCGCGCCGATCGCCTGCGGTCGGATCACGCGCGCGTGCCACATACCTTCGACGCGGTGGTCCTGAACATAGACGTGGCGCGCCGTCAGCTTCGCCGGAACGTCAGGCCGCGGATACGAGGTGCCGACAATTGTGTAGGTGTCGGGATCGCGCAGCGGCGCGGTTTTGTCGACCGGTACGTTGAAAGTCGCGCCACCGATGAGCGCCGCAAAGCTTATCGATTCGCCGCCGCGGATTGCGACCGCACCGCCGCGTGTTTCCAAATCCGTCACTGGCTGATTAAGCCGCGCCGCGCCAAGCTCCAGCAAATGCGCACGCGCTGTAGCTGCTGCTTGCCGGATCTGCACGCCGCCGACCATGATACCGGTTGAACCTCCGGTCGATCCCTGATCGGGCGTGAGCGCGGTGTCGCCCTCAATGAGCGCGATGCGCTCCGGCGAGAGCGAAAGCTCCTCAGCAACGATCTGGCGCAGCGCGGCGCGGGCCCCAGTGCCCAGATCGACTTTGCCCGCGAAAACGGTAACTCCGCCATCCGGCGCCACGGCGAGGTAGGCGTCGACGCTGTCGGTGGCAACCGTCGTCGCGCTCGCTGCCGCAGCACGCGGCAAGGTGAAAGCGACGACAAGCCCGGCTGCGCCCTGCATGAACGAGCGGCGGCTGACATAGGTCATGGCTCAGCCCTCCCTCGCCGCTCGCAATACTGCGGCAAGGACGCGCACGTGACTGCCGCACCGGCAAAGATTTTGCGCCAACGCCTCGCGCACATCGCTTTCCGTCGGATGGGGCTGGCGCGACAGCAGTGCGGTCGCAGTCATGATCATGCCGTTGGTGCAGTAGCCGCATTGCGCGGCTTGCTCGGCAATGAACGCCGCCTGCACGCGACTTGGCTGCTCGGGGCTGCCGAGCCCTTCCAGGGTCGTGATTTGCCGACCCGCCGCGTCGACGGCGCGGGTGATACAGGACCGTGTCGCCTCCCCGTCGATCAGGACCGTGCAGGCGCCGCATTGGCCGAGACCGCAACCAAATTTAGGACCGCGGAGGCGGAGATCGTCGCGCAGGGCGTAGAGGAGCGGCATGTCCGGGTCGTCAACGTCGACCTTCTGGTCCTGGCCGTTCACCCTGAGGCTTACTTCGCTCATTATTGCATCTCATTCATGCGCAGCCGATGTGGCCCAAGTCGCCACTGAACAGAGCTTCGCAGACTTATTTGGACGTATGCGCGTCGCGGAGCATGTTCCATGCGGCAAACGGCAAAATCTAGCAACTTTCCTGCTAGTTCCGACATGCCGCCATTACCAAATACGCATAGTCCGCAACCGTAGGAGATCACTCAGCTGTTATGGAACCGATGGCTGGCGTTCCCGCGGCTGCTCATTATATCAGGTCTTGTAACGCACAGGCGCCGAAACTTGTCGACCGGCGCGCCGCGGCCGCAATAACAAGGCCCAAAAACACAAACACTCCTGGCGCTGGCCGGCCGTATAAGTCCCAGGGACGGTCGCGCGGCGGTGGACGCATACCCCGGGAGAGACCACCGAGGGGTTCGTAACGCAGCGGTTACTATCTCGCAGGTCTGAGAATTATGGGCATTGTTCGGTTTGCTCTAAAGCTACCCCACACCTTCTACGTGCTCGCGGTGCTCGTCCTTTTCCTCGGGACGACCGCCATCCTGTCGACGCCGACCGATATCTTTCCCGAGATCGACATCCCGGTCGTAACCATCATCTGGCAATACACCGGGCTCAGCACGCCGGAGATGGAACAGCGGGTCACGACTTACAGCCAGTACGTGCTGTCATCGAGCGTGAACGGCATCCGGGATATCGAGGCGCAGACCATCAACGGCATTTCGGTTCAGAAGGTCTTTTTTCAGCCCGATGTGAATCTCGATCTCGCCATCGCTCAGATCGTGTCCGGAACGAACTCGATCCGCGCCTTGCTGCCCCCAGGAATTCAGGCTCCAGTCGTTGTCCAATACAATGCATCGAGCGTGCCGGTTCTGCAGATTGGGCTGAGCTCCGACACGCTCAATGAGCAGCAGCTTTACGATTATGGCATCTACCGGTTGCGGCAGCAGCTCGCGCCCATCCACGGGGTCACGTTTCCGACGCCGGCCGGCGGCAAATACCGCCAGATCATGGTCGATATCGACCCACTGAAGCTGCAGGCCAAAGGGCTGACCCCGATCGACGTTGTCAACGCCGTCAATGCTCAGAACCTGACGCTGCCGTCCGGCACGGCAAAGATCGGCGACACGCAGTTCACCGTCCGCACCAACGCGCTTCCCACCACCATCGAGGATCTCAACAACATCCCGGTGAAATTCGTCAGCGGCGCCACCGTGTTCGTCAAGGATGTGGGACAAGTGCACGACGGCAATGCCGTGCAGCAAAATATCGTGCGGATCGATGGACGCCGCTCGGTCCTGTTGAGCGTCATCAAAAACGGCAACGCATCGACGCTCGACGTCGTCAACGGCGTGAAGCAAACACTCGCGGTGTCACGCAAATCGGCGCCTCCCGGCATGCAGATCACGGAGTTGTTCGATCAGTCGATATTCGTAAAAGCGTCAATTCAAGGGCTACTGCGCGAGGGCGCCATCGCCGCTTGCCTGACCGCGCTGATGATCGTACTTTTTCTCGGGTCGTGGCGCTCGACCCTGGTCGTGATGATCGCCATCCCGCTGTCCATCCTTTCGTCGCTTATCGTCCTGTACTTCCTCGGCGACACCATCAACACCATGACGCTCGGCGGGCTGGCGCTTGCGATCGGCATCCTGGTCGATGATTCGACGGTGACGATCGAGAATACGCACCGCTTGCTCAACGAGGAGCATAAACCGCTTCCTTACGCGACACTGCACGGCGCCGCCGAGATCGCCGTGCCGACACTGGTATCGACGCTGGCCATCAGTTGCGTGTTCGTCTCCGTGGTATTCCTCCACGGCCCCGCAAAATACCTCTTTACCCCCCTCGGCCTTGCCGTCGTGTTCGCCATGCTGGCGTCGTACGGTTTTTCGCGAACGCTGACGCCGATCACCATCGGCCTGCTGCTCAAGAATGAACGACGCGGCGAGGAAGCAGGCACCGGATGGTTTGCCCGCCTGTTTGCGAAGTTCGAGCGCGGGTTCGAAACCATGCGTAGTGGTTACACCGACGTTCTGCATACGCTGCTGACACGCCGTCTGATCGTGCCGGTGGCCGCGGCCGCCGTGCTGGCGCTGGGCAGCACGCTTTTCATGTTCGTTGGCCGCGACTTCTTTCCAATCATCGATGGCGGCCAGATTCAGTTGCATGTGCGCGTCCCGGCCGGTACCCGCATCGAAAAGACCGAGCAGATCTTTCAGGCGATTGAAGACAAGATTCGCGAGGTCGTTCCAGAAGACCAGCGCGAGCTCGTTGTCGATAATATTGGGTTGCCGGCCCGCTCGTACAATTACGCGTTTGGCGACGGCACCGCGATCGGCGTCAACGATGGCGTGATCCTGGTCGCTCTTAAGGAGGGCCATGCGCCGACTGCAAATTATATCTCCAAGCTGCGTCAGGTGCTGCCTGCCGCCTTCCCGGAGAGCGTCTTCTACTTCCAACCCGCCGACATGGTGACCCAAATCCTCAACTTCGGCATTCCGACGCAGATCAACGTGCGCACCGTCGGCTACGACCGGAACAAGAATCTGCGCATTGCCAAGGAGTTGCGGCGGCGGATCGCGGCCATTCCGGGAGTCGCGGACGTGCACCTGCAGCAGGAGGTCGACGGCCCCGAATTCTTCGCTCAGATCGACCGCGCCCGCGCCGCCCAATTCGGTCTTACGGTCAACGACATCGCGCTCAATCTAAACACCAGCCTGAGCTCGTCCGAGCAGGTGTCGCCGAACTTCTGGACCGACCCGAGCAACGGCACGCCGTACTATCTGGCGGTGCAGACGCCCGAGTGGCGCGTGAGTTCGCTTAACGAGCTGAAGAATACGCCGGTGACCAAGTTCACGGCGGCGGGCCGAAATACCGTGCCGGGGCTCTTGAGCAACGTCGCGACACTCAAGCGCGATGCCATTGCGACGAATACCAATCAGGCGAATATCCAGCCGGTCTATGAGATTTATGCGAATGCCGACGGCCGCGATCTGGGGTCGATCTCAAGCGACATCAACAAAATCGTGGCCGAGTATCAGAAGCAGCTTTCGCCAGGCAACCGGATCGAAGTGACTGGCCAGATCGATAGCATGAACGCGGCATTTCGCGACCTCGCCATCGGCATTCTGTTCGCCGCGGTGTTCGTCTATCTGCTCATGGTGGTCAATTACCAAACCTGGGGCGACCCGTTCGTGGTCATTCTGGCCCTGCCGGCAACATTCTGCGGCATCGTCACCATGCTCTATATCACCAGCACCACGTTGAGCGTACCCTCGCTGATGGGGGCGATCATGGCGATCGGCGTAGCCTCGGCGAATTCGATCCTGCTTGTCACTTTTGCGCGCGAGCAACAGCTCGCCGGCATGCCGGCGTTCGATGCGGCGATCAGTGCGGGCCGAACCCGTATCCGGCCGGTGCTGATGACCGCGGCCGCAATGATCGTCGGCATGATTCCGATGGCGATTGGCGGCGCAGGCGAGGAACAGAATGCCGCTTTGGCCCGCGCCGTGATCGGCGGCCTGCTTTTTGCAACTCCAACCACGTTGCTCGTCGTGCCGTATCTGTTCGCGACGCTGCGCAAACGCAACGACGGCGTGCCCGCGCATGGTGTGTTTGCCGAGGACCCGCAATGAATGACGTCTCGCACCCTTCGCCACCAGAGGTCGGCGCGCCGTCGCGCGAGCATGAGCCTGGCTCTCCGGTGACAAATGGGAAACGCGGCAACGGCGGCCGTATCCTGGCTGGCGCCGTGTTGCTGCTGCTGTGCGGGGCGCTGGCCATCGGCCTCTGGCGGCATTACGCAGTGTACTCCCAAGTGATGGCGACGGCGGAACAGCAGCGCGACTTCGTACCGAGCGTGCGGACGGCGCCGGTGCGGGCGAGCGGCAGCACCCTATCGGTGAGTTGGCCCGGCACCACCGAAGCATTCAAGCAGGCGAACATCTACGCCCGCGCGAGCGGATATATTTCCAAGCGCGAGGTCGATATCGGCAGCCGCGTCAAAGCTGGGGATCTGCTGGTGGAGACCACAGCGCCCGAGGTCGAGCATCAGATCGCACAGGCCGAGGGGACGCTTGCTCAGATGCGAGCCACGCTGTTACAGGCGAAGGCCAATCGCGCCCTCGCTCAGGTCACCTGGGACCGCGACGACCCTCTCGTCCAAAAAGGTTGGGTTACCCCGCAACAAGGCGATACCGATCGCCTGACGCTGCAAGCGCGCGACGCCGCCGTCGCGGTCGCCGAGGCGAACATTACGGCGCAAGAGGCGCAACTGCGCGTCTTGAACCAGCAGAAGGTCTACCAAAGCGTGGTTGCGCCGTTTGATGGCGTGATCACGCAGCGCAACATCGACGTCGGCAGCCTGGTACAGGCGGACGCAACCAGCGGCACGTTCCTTTTCACCCTGATGCATAGCGACGTTATTCGCATCCAGCTCTACGTGCCCCAGGACGAGGCCTTCGGCATCACGCCGGGAGTGGGGGCGGTGGTGCGCGTCCCCGAAATGCCGGGTCGCGACTTCCCTGGCGCCGTGACGCGCATTGCAGACGCATTGCAGCCGGGCACGCGAACGCTGCTCACGGAGATCGACGTGCCCAACCCGGACCACGCGCTAACGCCCGGGGTCTACTGCAACGTGGAGCTAAAAATCCCGCGTAAGACGCCTTCGCTAGTGGTCCCGTCTGAAGCGATTGTCTTCAATCGGGACGGTCTCAGTGTTGCCGTGGTCGAAGACGGCATCGCACGCATCCACAAGGTAACCGTGGTGCGCGACTTCGGAACAACCGTCGAAGTGAGCGCGGGCGTCAAAGACGGCGATCAGGTGATCCTCAATCCCCCGGTCAATCTCATCGACGGCCAAAAGGTCAAGGTCCGGCCCGGCCCGCCGGCGCAGCTCTCGTGAGATGAATCCGCGCTCAGCTAGGGAACGCGAGTCTGCATGCAGTCGCTTCGACGGACCCGGCAGCCTGTTCACCGTTGACGGCGGCATGCGCCGTGAACACGTCGAAAGCATCGCCGCGCGGCGGGTGCACTTCACCGACGAGAACCGTGCTCATAAGCTGATGGTCTCGGTCGCGGAAAAACGTGCGGCCGGATCCAAGCGCAACATCCGGGGGCAGCGAGTAGCCCTGCAACGCGCGCGCGAGCGCGACCGGATCAAGGGACCGCTCCTGATTGGCGATCAGCGCCAACGTGCGGGCGGCCGCGTAACCGAACCAATTCCGCGCGCTCGCCGCCTTGCCGGTCCGTTGCCGCATCGCCGCGTTGAACGCCTTGATCCCGGGGATGTCCGGCTGGTTCCACCACCATTCCATCGTCCACCACCCGATCCGCGCCGCGTCGGACACAGTCAGGATGCTCTCCAGCTCGAACAGCGCACCGCCGACCGCCATATCCTGGGTGAGACCGAACTGCACAATCTGCTCGAGGCTGTTCGCCTGGTCGTCACCGGCCATCATGTTGATGAGGACGTCCGGCCGATAGGCTCCCACATTCAGCAGCGACCGGGAATAATCGACCGTCCCGAGCGGAATGACGTCGCTTGCCCACTCGCCGCCGTGCTCGCGGAGCTTTCGCTCGAAATCGGCTTGCAGCGCGTAGCCGTAAGCGTAGTCCGGAGTGAGGAAGTACCACCTCTTGCCGAATTTCTCGACCAGCGTATCGGCGATTGCGTTGGCTTCCATCTTGGTCGTCTTGCAGATGCGGAAAACGTTCCAACTGCATTGGCTCCCGGTGATTTCGTCTGTGTGCCCGCCGGTCACGATGTGCAACTTGCGCTTCCCGGCCGTAATCCGCATCATCGCCAGGGCCACCGCCGAGTTGACGTTTCCCAAGACGAAGTCGACCTGGTCGCGATCGATCAGCTGTCGGGTCTTCTCGACGCCTTCCGCGATTGAATTTGCCGAGTCTTCGATCAGCAGCTCAGCAGGGCGATTGAGAATGCCGCCGTTGCGATTGACCTCGTCAAGCGCGGCCCTGGCGCCTTCAACCTCCGCCTCGGCGAGCTTCGCATAGGCCCCGCTGAGCGGCTCGACCATTCCTATTTTCACGGCCTGTTCACCGCGGGCATGCAGCGGAAACGGCGAGGCGACCGCCAAAGCGGTCCAGCTCAAACCAGTTTTGAGTAATTTCCGCCGCGCGACGCGTTGCGCGCGAGGTGGTGTCATTCTGCGCATTCGTTGCCCGGCCTAGCGAACATCAACAAGTTCCGCGCGACAAACGCGACGATTGGCCAGAAGTTCCAACGTTAAGTCAAGCTTTCAGGCACCTACAACTTCGCGGCCGCTTCTTTAAGGCGTTTGGTCATTTCGCTCCGCCCAGCCAGCATCGTTGACCAGCCCCGCGTCACACTTGAGTGACCGCCATCGACGACGATGTCCTGACCGTTGACGAAGCTCGACCCATCGCTCGCCAGATAGACCGCCGCTCGCGCGATATCATCCGGCAAACCAGCGCGTGGAATCGGTTGCAGCGCAGCAAAGCCCACCTTCAGCATATCGGTCAATTTGTCAGCCTTGGCACCCTCGACGCCTGCGTTCTTGGCGAAGATGCCGGTAACGATCGCGCCCGGCGAAATGCTGTTGACGCGGATTCCCTTTTCCCCGAGTTCGGCGCCGGCGGAGCGCGTCAGCGCCAGCACAGCGCCCTTTGTAGCAGAGTAGATGTGGCCGGACACGCCGCCACGGAAGCCCGCCATGCTGCTGATGCTGATGATGCTGCCGGCCTTCTGCGCGATCATGACGGGCGCCACGTGTTTGATGCCCAGAAGGACTCCGCGGACATTGACCGCCATGAGCCGGTCGATGGTCTCGACGTCGATCTCCGTGATACTGACCATCGGTGATGGAATGCCGGCATTGTTGATTAAACAGTCGACTCGGCCGAATAACTTGACCGTGTGATCGATCATGGCCTTCACGTCGGCTTCGCTTGACACGTCGGTGCGGATGAAGCGGGCACCGAGGCGCTTTTCGAGCGCAGCGCCCTCCTGCTCGCGGCGCGCGGCAACTACGACCTTGGCGCCTTCCTCCACGAACAGTTCAACGATCCGTTCGCCGATGCCGCTCGTGCCGCCGGTGACGATGGCGGCCTTTCCGTCCAACGCTCCCATTTATGCCTCTTATCTTCCGGTCTTGATCCGCGTCCATAGGCGGTTAATCAACCGCTGCGTTTTCTGATCGTGCGCGGTGATGGTGTAGAGTTTAGCCAGCGTTGCGGCGTCGGGATAGATGGTGCGATCGTCGAGGATCGCTTTATCGATGAATTTCTGGCTGGCCAAATTACCGTTGGCGTAGGCGATTAAATTCGAATTCTTTGCCGCAACCTCAGGCTTGAGCAAATAGTTGATGAGCGCATGCGCCTCTGCGATATCCGGCGCGTCATTGGGGATGGCGAGATTATCGAACCACAATTGCGCACCCTCCTTCGGAATTGCGTAGCTGACGGCGACGCCGCCTTTTGCCTCTGCGGCGCGTTTCTGCGCTTGCTTGATGTCACCGGAAAACCCGACGACAAAACAGATCTCACCGGTGGCGAGCGCGTTCAGATATTCCGACGAATGAAACTTGCGCACATAAGGCCTGATTTTGATCAGTAAATCCGCCGCCTTTTGCAGATCGCTCGGATCACTCGAATTCGGATCGAGATGCAGGTAGTGCAACGCCGCCGGCACGATGTCGTCCGAAGAGTCGAGAAGGTGAATGCCGCAATTCTTGAATCTGGCGATTTTTGCCGGATCGAACGCGTCATCCCAGGTATCGATTGATGCATTGGCGCCCAGGATGTCGTGCGCGTCTTTGACGTTGTAGCCGATCCCGGTCGTGCCCCACATGTAGTTGACCGCGTACTGATTGCCGGGATCGTAACTCGCCAATCGGTTGGCGATCTCGGCCCAAGCGTTAGCGAGGTTCGGCAGCTTCGACTTGTCGAGTTTCTGGAAAATGCCGGCAGCAATCTGGCGGGCGAGAAAATAGCCGGTCGGCACCACGACATCATAGCCGGATTTGCCGGCCAAGAGCTTCGCCTCCAGCGTGTCGTTGGAGTCGAAGGTGTCGTAGCGAACCTTTATCCCAGTCTCTTTGGTGAAATCGTCCAGAACCGTCGGGTCGATATAGTCCGACCAGTTGTAGAAATTGACGACGCGTTCGTTCTGAGCTGGCGCTGGCCCAGCCGCGATCAGGCAAACGGCCACAGCAAAGACAATTCCCGCCGGCGCCGGAATGGCTGGTTTATGACTAAGCGCCTTCACTCGCGAAATCGTGCTAGCTCTCGGTCGGCAGCCCGGCTGCCTTCCAGGCGAGAATGCCCCCGGCCAGGTGGGAGTTGTAATCGAAGCCTTGCTCCTGCGCCGCGAGCGATGCTGTCGCCGAACGCCGACCGGAGCGACAGGCAAACACCACTTCGCTTCCAGGGGGCGCCGGGATCGTCGCCGGATCGAACGACGAGAGCGGCACCAGAACAGCGCCGGGAAAACGCTCAACCGCGGTCTCGTTAGGCTCGCGCACGTCAACGAGCACGATGTGGCCCTCCTTCAATCCCTGCGCGACCTGCTGCGGCGTCAGATCGTTCACCTTGTGCCCTCCCCCCGGTTGATCCGACATGGTCCCTCCTCGCGAAAAAGCCCCCTGATGCTCGCAGCTTGCGTCAGCCGCCGGTGAAATCAAAGCGGCTTTTGCGAATTTCCTTAAAGGCGATCTGGCCCGGCCCGCCGGGCATCTCTGGATCCATTCGGCTGCCAAACTTTACAGGATCGTGTGCGGATCGTGTCCTAGATATTCACTTGGGTGCCGACCTCGACGACCCGATCGGTCGGTATCTGGAAGTAGTCGGTCGCGTCGTTGGCCGATCGGGCAAGCGTAATGAACATGCGGTCCTGCCAGCGCGGCATTCCCGAACGTGACGCCCGCCGCAACGCCCGGCGCGAGAGGAAGAACGACGTCGACATAATATCGAATTGCAGCCCGAGTTTCCGCGCGAGCGCGAGCGCCTTGGGAATATTCGGCGTCTCCATATAGCCGAAGCGCAAATACACCCGCATGAACGTCGCGCCGACTGGCTCAATGCGCACGCGCTTGCTCGCCTCAACGCGCGGCGTATGCGTGGTCTCGACCGACAGGATGATGTTCTTCTCGTGCAGCACCCGGTAGTGCTTGAGACTATGCAGTAGCGCGGTCGGCGCGCTCTTCGGATCGCTGGTGAGAAACACCGCCGTTCCGGGAACCCGTTGCGGCGGCTTGCGCTCCAGCATGCGCACTAAGTCGTCAAGCGGCGTTTCTAAACGGCGGGTTTTCTCGAATAGAAGCTTGGAGCCGCGCCGCCAAGTGTACATAACCACCATGACGACGCCGCCCAGCGCGAGCGGCACCCAGCCACCCTCGATGACCTTAAGCATGTTGGCGGAAAGGAAAGTCAGATCGATCAAAATGAACGGCAGCATCAGCGCTGCGGCCGCAATTGGTGACCAACGCCACATCCGCCAGATCACGACAAACGCCATCGTTGCGGTGACGACCATCGTGCCCGATACGGCGATGCCATAGGCGGAGGCGAGTGCGCTCGACGAGCGGAATAAGGCAACGAGCAACAGCACGCCGACGAGCAAAAGAGTGTTGACGCGCGGCAGGTAGATCTGACCCGCTTGGTGAGCCGAGGTGTGGCGGATTTCGAAGCGCGGTAGCAGGCCGAGTTGGATCGCTTGGCTGGTCAGCGAATAGGCGCCGGTGATGACCGCCTGACTAGCGATCACAGTCGCCGCGGTCGCCAATACCACCATCGGAATACGAGCCCAGTGGGGATACAGCAGAAAGAATGGATTGGTGATTGCATCGGGGTGAGCAAAGACGAGCGCGCCCTGCCCTAAGTAGTTGAGCGCCAGCGCCGGCAGGACGAGGCCAAGCCAGGCCGCCTGAATGGGCAGCCGGCCGAAATGGCCGAGGTCCGCATAAAGTGCTTCGGCGCCGGTGACGGCAAGAAACACGGCGCCCAACGTGTAAAACCCGATGATGCCGTGATGGAGCAGAAACGCAACACCATGGGCCGGATTGAGCGCCCAGAGTACCCCGGGATCGCTGGCAATCCACATGAAACCGGGTATCGCAATCGCTGCAAACCAGACCGCGGTGATCGGACCGAAAAGGGCTGCAACCTTCGCCGTACCGCGCGACTGAAACGCAAACAGCACGACCAGAATGACCACGGTTAACGGCACCACGAAATCATGGAATGCCGGTGTTGCCACGTCTATTCCTTCGACAGCGGAGAGGACCGACAATGCGGGTGTGATGACGGCGTCGCCGTAAAACAAAGCCGCACTGATGATGCCCAACAGCGCAACAACACTGGCGGCTTTGCTCGCGCGCGCGACGGCGCGTGACGCAAGCGCCATCAGCGTCAGCGTACCACCCTCCCCGTTATTATCAGCGCGGAGAAGAATGAGCACATACTTCAGCGTGACGATGACGAACAGCGCCCACAGGATAAGCGACACCACGCCAAGGACCATCTCGCGCGCGATCACTTCGTGATTGGGGCCGGATGCGGCGACCACCGCCTCGCGCAATGCATAAAGCGGGCTGGTACCGATGTCGCCGTACACGACACCGATGCTGCCGAGCGTAAGGCCCCAAAAGCCGGCATTGGAGCGCGTGTCCGCAGTGCCGTTAACGGACACGTCGCTCCCGAGCGGAGCGGTTACGCTATCTGTCATTTAGGTCGAGACAGGAAGTCGCCCTGCTCCTGAGTATTGCGTCGCGAGGAGAACGCGGCCCGCGCCTATACACGCTCCCGGACCAAGAGTCATGACCAAGATCAATGCCTCGACCTTCAGTCTCGGCCGCCATAAGTGCATAGCGCAATCCGAACTGTTCGGTCGCGCCGAAAAAAGTCAATCGTTAGCGTTGTCGGCCCGGCGCTCGGGGACGGATGTTGGCCACGATTACCCAGTTTTGGCAGTGGCTTAGGGCTTCAAGTCCGGCGGGACTGGGGGCGCTTCGCGCATCAACGTGATGGTTACACGCCGATTAGCGGCAATGAAAGGGTCATCGGGGAACAGAGGATCGGTGTCAGCCTTGCCGGCCACTTCGTAGAAATTAGTTGAGGGTAGGCCTTCTTCCTCCAAGATCTGGCGCACAGCATTAGCGCGATCCACCGACAAGTTCCATGGCCCGTAATCGGACTGCGACGGCGTCTTTGAGGCTGACGTATGCCCGGTGATCGAGACGCGATAGGGCGTTGCCTTCAGCGGCCCGGCAAGTTTTTCGATGATGCGACGGGTCCGCTCGTAGGGTTCTTTAGAGCCCTCGGCGAACATTGAACGGCCTTCCTGGTCGACGAGCTCGATATTCAGTCCCTCCTTGGTTTCCTCGACCATAATGTGCTTGGAGGCCTCGGCCAGTTCAGGCAAATCCTGGAGGGCTTGCCGCAGCGAGGCGGTAGCGAGAGCGAAAGCCTGGTCGCTGGCGAGCTTGGCGCCATATTGCCGATTATGATCCTGGTCTTCAGGCGTCGGCGTCGCCGAAGCGTCCTGGGGCTGGACATGCGCCGCATTTTTAAGTTTAGGCCGCGTTGGCAGACCATTGACTTCGATGACACCGGAATAGCGGACATTGCTCTGCACGCCGAAGGCGTCGCGCATCGAGCCAGCCACAATCTGCAGCTTCTGCTGGTCCTGGTTGGAGAAAGCGACCAGCATGACAAAGAAGCTCACGAGCAGGCCCATCAAGTCGGCAAAAGTAACGAACCAGCCGTGGCCGCCGCCATGCGCTTCTTTACGCCGCGCCATCGCTTAAATCTCCGCGCCGATAGACTCTAGGCCGGCACCGGCTCCGGCTCCGCGTCGCGGTGTTTCTCCGGCAAATAGGCGATCAGCATTTCGCGTACGAGCGTCGGGCTCTTCGACTCGCGGATCATAAGGATTCCGTCGATGATCAAAGTCCGGTTGATCTCTTCGTCGACGAGCTTGAGATGCAGTTTGTCGGCGAGTGGCAGGCACAGGATGTTTGCCAACACTGCTCCATAAAGCGTAGCAAGCAGCGCCGTCGCCATGAACGGGCCTAACTTGGACGGATCGGTCATGTTGGCGAACATCTGCACCATGCCGATCAAGGTGCCGATCATGCCGAAGGCCGGCGCGCAATCGCCAACCGCGCGATAGATTTTTTGGCCCTCGTCCAGATGGGTCAGAAAATTGTCTCGGTCGCGCTCGAGATTGTCGCGGATGAACGCGGCGTCGTAACCGTCGGCGACGAAGCGAATTCCCTTGGCGAGGAACGGGTCTTCGATCTCCACCTTTTCCAGTCCGATCGGCCCCTGCTTGCGCGCGATTTCAGCCAAACCGGCAATTTCGTCTACCAGTTCGCGCTGCGTCGTGCGCCGCATCGTGAAGGCGAATCTAGCGCCCAGTGGCAGGCCGTGAAAAATCGCGGTCAGAGGAAAGCGGATCAGCGTGGCGGCAAACGACCCACCAAAAATGATGATGATGGCGTGTTCGCTCACGAACATTCGCAGGTCGCCCCCCAGCAACATCATGGTGAGGACAACCACCGTGCCGGCGGCCAAGCCCAGGCCCGTTGCAATATCCATTAAAAAAACCCCCGCGGGCGCTCAATACTCCCCTCATAGGTTAGCTGCATTGCGCTTAAGGGACGGTTACCTCTGATATCCGGCAGCCGGCGTGCCAAATTTGACCCGAACTTCCGCCGCAAGAGGCGCCTCCGCGAGCAGCCACCAGCGTCACGAAGCCGCCCCCACCCCGTGACCGCTGCGGAAAAAGGCTGCACAATGGATCACGACAGCGGCAGGCGCCGTTCAAAGTCCAGGGAGAAACTTCATGCGTGAGATCGGCCACTTCATCGGCGGCAAAGAGGTGAAGGGAGGATCGGGGCGGTTCGGCGACGTATTCAACCCCAACACTGGCGAAGTTCAGGCCAAAGTCGCCTTCGCCAAGCATTCCGAGGTCGAGCACGCGATTGCGGTTGCTGAAGCTGCACAGCCGGCCTGGGCGGCCACCAACCCGCAGCGGCGTGCCCGCGTCTTGATGAAATTCCTTGACTTAGCTCAGAAGGAATTTGACGCGCTCGCGCGGCTACTATCTTCCGAACATGGCAAGACCTTCGCCGACGCCAAAGGCGACATCCAGCGTGGCCTCGAAGTGGTCGAGTTCGCTTGCGGCATCCCTCATCTCCTTAAGGGCGAATATAGCGAGGGCGCTGGTCCCGGCATCGATCTCTACTCGATGCGCCAGGCACTCGGCGTCGTCGCCGGGATCACGCCATTCAACTTCCCTGCCATGATCCCGATGTGGAAGTTTGCACCAGCGCTCGCCTGCGGCAATGCGTTCATCCTCAAGCCGTCGGAGCGCGATCCTTCCGTGCCGATGCGACTGGCCGAACTGTTAGTTGAAGCAGGCCTGCCGGCCGGCGTTCTCAACGTTGTTAATGGCGACAAGGAAGCGGTCGACACGCTCTTGACCGATCCGCGCATTCAAGCGATCGGTTTCGTCGGCTCGTCGGCTATCGCCGAGTACGTCTACACCACGGCGACCGCCAACAACAAACGCGCGCAATGTTTCGGCGGCGCTAAGAACCACATGATCGTAATGCCGGATGCTGACATGGATCAGGCGGTCGACGCGCTGATCGGCGCCGGCTATGGATCGGCCGGTGAGCGCTGCATGGCGGTTTCAGTTGCCGTACCGGTCGGCCAGAAGACTGCGGACATTCTGTTGGAGAAGCTGGTACCGCGGGTCGAGGGCTTGAAAATCGGACCGTCGACCGATGCGCAGGCTGATTATGGGCCGATGATCACCAAGGCGCATCTGGAAAAAGTCAAAGGCTACGTCGACCTCGGCGTCAAGGAAGGCGCCAAGCTCGTGGTCGACGGCCGCGGCTTCAAACTGCAAGGCTACGAGAACGGCAATTTCATGGGTGGCTGTTTGTTCGATAACGTCAAGCCCGACATGCGCATCTACAAGGAAGAGATCTTCGGGCCCGTACTCTCGGTGGTCCGCGCCAAGGACTATGACGAGGCGGTGCGACTGCCGTCCGAACACGAATACGGCAACGGCGTCGCCATCTTCACCCGCGACGGCGACGCGGCCCGCGACTTCGTGAGCCGTGTTGAAGTGGGAATGGTTGGCGTTAATTTCGCCATTCCGGTGCCGCTCGCTTATTACACTTTCGGCGGCTGGAAGCGTTCCGGCTTCGGCGACCTCAACCAGCACGGCCCCGACGCGGTCCGTTTCTACACCAAAACCAAGACGGTGACCGCACGCTGGCCATCGGGCGTCAAGGAGGGCGCCGAGTTTGTCATTCCAACAATGAAATGACGAACTACCGAGGAGGTGAAAGCCCCTCGGCTACTCTGATTGGCTGATTCACGCGAACGACCCGAAGCAGCCGGATTCGTGTCCTAGCTCACACACGCACGTGCGGCGTCAGCGCCGCTGAACCGGCACTGACAACGCGGCGGCCGCTCCAGCACGGAGATTGTCACTGTGGTGATGCGGTTTCTTTTCACCACGATATCGCACAGCGGCGCCAGGGCTCCGGTGAGACCGTCGGCCTGCAGTCGCAGCGTGCCGACCCGTTCCTGCAGGATTGCGCTGCCCTGCTTGATCGGGGCAAGTTTAGTGGAGTCGATGTAGAGCGCCGTTTGCGTAACCGGCGCGACCGGAACGGTCTTGATTTCGACGTAGCCAACGTCGCTCGTCGGCTTGAACAGGACGACCGCCGCACCGACGATGACGGCGCCCGCCACAAGCCCCAGCGCGCGCCGTAAAGTTGGGTTCAAGGCTTACGCCCCCGGCGGCTTAATTCCCCCGATCAGTTTATTGAGCTGGGTCGAAGCGTCGCGGATATCGCGCGTGAGGTGACGGATGACCTCGAGCGCTTTCTCTGCCTGCCTGATCTCAAGAAGCTCGCTGATGAAATCCTCGTTCTGCTGCAACGTTTGTACGAGACCGGCAAATTGCACACGCGCGTCATCAAGCTCTTTGTTCGCGCTTTCAGTCTCAGCCTCGAGCTTGCGCCACTGGTCGATCAGAAACATCCGCTCTTCCGGCTTGTAGCGCGTCTCCGCGGCCAACGCCTTGAGTTTGGAGCGAACATGATCGAGTGCCTTCACGCCGAGCTGCGACACTGGACCATTATTTGAAACGGCGCCGAGCAGCCCGGACACCGTCTCGCGCAGTTTGTCGATTTCGACGCGGGCTTTTTCCGCATCGGTGACGCTGTCTATGGTGCTCGCCGTATCCTGGATCGACTTGTTAAGGTCCGGCACGCTTCGTTGGAACGCCTCAAGCTGCTGAGAGAATTCCTCGACCGGAGAGATCGGGCCGCCGGCGTTGGCATTGCCTGCGTCTTCGGCGCGTGCTCCAGCCGCCGACAACACAAGAGCCACGGCGAACAATCCCGCGACGGCAAAGCGCGCGCGATTGCCTTGCGTCGTTACAGACATCATTGTCTTCATGACGTGCCTCCCCTCGACACGGGTTCCTCGGAAGGGTTGATTTCGGTTAGCAATTTTGGCGCAAATGGGGCCTTCTAGCCAGAGCTAGGGCGGCTTTTGAGCTTCTTTTGCCGCCACATTTGAGGTTTCCTGATCGGCTGATGGGCTCTCCGGGACGCATAGGACGCCAGCGAAGGCTGGCGGTGGTTGCCGCGGCCGCGATCCTGGCGTTTGCGGCCTTGGCGGGATGCGCCGCGAACGATCGTGTCGCCGCCGATCGGCCCGAACCTCAGGCGAGCCCGCCTCCACCGGCACCGCCGCCTCCTTCACCGCCTCCGGTCGATTTAACAGGCCGCTGGAGGCTCACGGCTGCCGGCAGCGGCGCGTGCTTCATGAACTTCGGCAACGCGCCCGCTGCGGCGCAAGGCACGATAGCGCCCGAAGGCGGCTGCCCGGGCAACTTCTTCACCAGCCGCAAGTGGACTTTCGAGCACGGCGTACTGATCATGCGAAACCACAAGGACGAACCTTTGGCGCAGCTTTCGTTCTCTGGCGGCCGGTTCGAGGGGCATGAGGCCGGCGGAGCCAAGCTGACGCTGTCGCGGTAAGGGGTTACCATGGCCGAATATGAGCTCCATTGCTTCGCCCAATCCGGCAATTCATATCGCGTTGCGCTGATGCTCAATCTGATCGGCGGCGATTGGAAACCGGTATTCGTCGATTTCTTCGTCAAAGGCGTGCAGCGCACACCGGAGTTTCGCAGCACGCTGAACGAAATGGGTGAAGCGCCCGTCCTCATTCACGGCAGCAAAACGCTAAGCCAGTCCGGCGTGATGCTCACCTACCTCGCCGAGCGTACGGGAAAATTCCTGCCACGCGACGACGATGCCCGGCTCGAAGCCTTGCGCTGGATTCTTTTCGACAACCAAAAACTCAACGGCTCGCTGGCGCCCTATCGCTTCCTGTATGCGCTGGCGAAGCCGCGCGGCGATCCGGCGATCCTCGAATTCCTCAAAGCCCGCGCCGACGGCCCGCTCGCGATCCTCGACAAGCACCTCGCCGACCGGCCATTCGCGCTCGGCGCGGAACCGACCATCGCCGACCTTTCATTGGTCGCATACCTCTACTATCCGCCCGAGGAGTTCGGCTTCGACATCGCCGCCGAGCACAAGAACATCGCCGCATGGCTCGATCGCATTAAAGCGCTGCCCGGCTGGGCGCATCCATACGATTTGATGCCAGGTTATCCGATGCCGGCGTGAGCGCGCGTCACAGCGGAATATCGAGCTCCTTGGCGGGGGCGGCTTTCGTAACGGGCGCGTGCGTGGGTGCATTGACTTTGGGCACTGTCACGTCGGCGTTCGCAAACGGAGCCCGAGGCTGCGGTTGCGTTTTCGGTTCCAGCATAAGTGGCTTCTGAATCTGCTGCGGCTGCGCAACGACTTTTTGTTCAGGCTTCGTCACTTTCGGTGGCTGCTGCGGCTGCGCCGCGGTGTTCGGCTCCGGCTTTTGAGCCTGCGCGGGTTGTGATGACTGCTGCTGTTCCGGCTTCTCGGCCTGCGCCGGCCGGGATGGAGATTGAGGCTCCGGCTCGTTCGCATATTTGGCAAGCAACGCGCGGGCATTGGCCATGAGCTTCCCGCCGTCGATCTTTCGCTCTTTCATCTGTTTCAGCCACGCCGCAATAACCGGCTCGGTGGCCTTCCGCCACCGCACAACTTCTTCCGCTGTCAGCATAGTTATGGGATCGCCGCGGTCACGCGCCGTTTCGGCTACGGTTTTCGCTTCAAGGTCCCACATCGTGCCGGCCATGCTGGCCGCAACCTGTCCCGAATTATTGTCGATAACGGTCTTTAGCTCACGCGGCAGCCGGTCATAAGACGGTTTATTCATTGCCAGCACGAAGGTCGTCGTGCTCAACGAGGAGTCGGCAAAGTCAGTGTGAGCCTTGAAGGCATCGTTGAGGCGCAAGATCGGCACGATGTCCCACGGATCGAGGCAGCCATCGATGACGCGTCCGGCGATCGCCATAGGAACCTGCGGGATCGGAACGTTCACCCCGCGGGCGCCGAGCACCTGCACGGCCTCACCGGCAAGACGGCTCGCGACGTGCAGCCGCAGACCCTTAATGTCTTCGATTGACCGGATGGTGCGGTTTGCGTGCAGAACGCCGTGGTCGCGGCACGAGAAAGCGAGCGGGCGGACTTCGCGGAATTCGTCCTGCAAATTGGCAGCAGCGTAATCCTGGAGCGCCTTGGAATTGACCAGCGCTCGGCGCGACACCGCGAACGGCAGCTCGAATACTTCAATCTTGGCAAAGCGTCCCGGCGTATTGCCTGGCACCGCCCAAACAATATCGGCGAGCCCGTCGCGCGCTTGATCGAAGAGTTGTGCCGGTGCGCCGCCGAGTTGCATCGAAGGAAAAATGTCGATGCGGATGCGGCTGCCCGAGTCGACCTCGACCTTGCGCGCCCACGGCACCAGGTACTGCGCATGCGCGCCCGACACCGACGAGAAAAAATGATGCAGTTTGAGGGTGACTTGCGGCGCGTCGGCGCGCGCAAGGCGGAGAACGACAGGACTTCGCCACCGTCGCCGTCATCGAGGTCAGAAACGTGCGGCGGGCAATACGCATTTTTACCTCGCGATGCGGTCAACTTCGCCGGCGGTGCGGCTCAATTGAGGCGCGACGGACGATCCTGGGTCCCAGCAGTGTGGGTAATACTCGCAGACCTCGGCGCAGGCGGCCCGTTTGCGACCGACGCCGCCTCGATTTTAGTTTCGCGCGATCGGTGCTGGTAGCCGCGATAAGACACCCATCCGAACGGCAAGCTCACGAGATAGACCAGCGTGCCGGCCGTGAGCAAAATCCACGGATAGGCGATCAGCAACGCGACGCACAGCACCACGAGGATCACGACCGGCCCGACCATTTCCGGCGGCACGCGGGTGCCGACGCGCTTGCCTGAGAACACGGGCAGCCGCGAAACCATCAGTGCGGCAACGACGAGCGTGTAGACCAGCATCGCCCAGGTCACGAACGGTGAACGCGGAAGACCGAGGAAAGCAGCATAGATCGGCAGCAGCACGATAATGGCGCCGGCCGGTGCCGGCACGCCGACGAAAAAATTGGCCGCCCAGGCGGGGCGGTCCGGGTCGACGATCATCACGTTGAAACGGGCGAGCCGCAGACCCGCGCAAATGGCGAACGCCATGGCCGCAATCCAGCCGGCAGATTTCAAATCGTGCAAGCCCCAAAAGTAAAGGATAAGCGCCGGCGCCACGCCGAAATTAACGAAGTCGGCCAGGCTGTCGAGCTCGGCCCCGAACCGCGAAGTCCCCTTCAGGAACCTCGCCAAACGGCCATCGAGACCGTCGAGGACGGCGGCGAACACGATAGCTGCGAGCGCGAGCCCATAGCGGTTTTCGAACGCCATGCGGATTCCGGTCAACCCGGCGCAAAGCGCAAGCAGCGTGACTAGGTTCGGCGCCAGCGTGCGTACCGGGATACGGCGAAAGCGCCGGCGTCGTTGCTCATTAAGCGGCGGCTGATGCATGGCCATCCGGATAATATAGTCCCTTCGGGCTTGACCCGCCATCGAACGGCCTGGCCGGCGCCGGGGCGCCGCTAAGAGACGGTAAAATTGCGGGCCGGCTGCGGAACCTTCAGATCGGCAAGGACAGTCTCGCCGGCCGTTGCGATCTGGCCTTCGGCGACCAGAGGCGTAGCACCTTCAGGCAGATAGACATCGACGCGCGAACCGAAGCGGATCATGCCGATGCGTTGGCCCACCGCGACTGTATCGCCCTCGTGCACGAATGGCACGATGCGCCGCGCCACCAGACCAGCGATCTGGACCACAACGAGACGCGGGCCATTCAGGCTCGAAATCACGAACGCATTGCGTTCATTGCTCTCGCTCGCCTTGTCGAGATCGGCGCTGACGAAAGCGCCGGCGCGATAAACCATGCGGTCGATGCGTCCGGCAATAGGACTGCGATTCACGTGACAATCGAACACGCTCATGAAGATGGAAACACGAAGGAGTGGCCGCGAGCCGAAATCAAGCTCCGGCGGCGGCACAGCGTTGGCGATACGGCTCACGCGTCCGTCCGCCGGCGCAACCACAATGCCGTCGCGCGCCGGGCTCACCCGCGGCGGATCGCGGAAGAAATAGACACACCACAGCGTCGCGACGGTCGCGAGCCAGCCGAGCGGTGGCCACAGCCAGAACAGAACCAGCGCCACGAGCGCAAAGCCGCCGATGAAGGGGTAACCCTGCGGATGGATCGGCGTCAGCTGCGAGCGGATGGAATTTATGAGGGACATGGCCAAGGTTGTTTCGGCCGAACGAGCACAGCGAGCGAGAGCCGGAATCCGTAACTGCGGACCTTGCAGGACATGCCGTGACGCTTCCTCTATTTTCTCAAACGATGGTGACTATGATTCCGGGTTCGCCGTTCGCGGCGCCCCGCAATGACGGAATCACTCCGCGGCATCGGTGGCCGGCAGCAGCTCTTTCTCTTCCGCTCCCGCCGCTTCCGTTTCTGCCGGTGGATTGAGGTTTGGAGCGCCGCCCTCCTCCCCTACTTCGGCAAGAATTTCGCGCGCCATCTCCGCCTCGCGCTGCCGATTCCACATGCTGGCGTAGAGGCCGTTTTTTGCGAGCAGCTCGTTGTGAGTGCCGCGCTCAACGATCACGCCCTGATCAAGCACGAGGATCTCGTCGGCACCGACGATGGTCGAGAGCCGGTGAGCGATGACAAGCGTAGTTCGGTTCCTTGACACTCGATCCAGCGCATCCTGGATGTCGCGCTCGGTGTGGGTATCGAGCGCGGAAGTCGCCTCATCGAGCAAGAGGATCGGGGGCGCTTTGAGGATCGTACGCGCAATCGCGACGCGCTGTTTCTCGCCGCCGGAGAGCTTCAGCCCGCGTTCGCCGACTTCGGTTTCGTAGCCTTTGGGAGAAATCTGGATAAAGGCGTCGATCTGAGCAAGCCGCGCCGCCTCCTCGACCTCGGCATCGGTCGCATCCCATTCGCCATAGCGGATGTTGTAGCGGATCGTGTCGTTGAAGAGGACGGTGTCCTGCGGCACCATGCCGATGGCAGCGCGGAGGGATTTCTGCGTCACGTCTCGAATATCCTGCCCGTCGATCAGGATGCGCCCGCCGGTCACGTCGTAGAAACGAAAAATGAGTCGCGAAATCGTCGACTTGCCCGCGCCCGTCGGCCCGACGATGGCTACGGTCTGACCAGCGCCCACTTCGAAACTCAAGCCCTTGAGGATCGGCCGCGCTTTCTCATAGGCGAACGACACGTTGTCGAAGCGAATGATACCGGCGCCGACCTTGAGCGCCTTCGCGCCGGGCCGGTCCACGATCTCCGGCTTGCGGTTCAGGATCGAAAACATGATTTCGATGTCGATGACCGCCTGTTTGATCTCGCGGTAAACCAGGCCCATGAAGTTCAGCGGCTGATAGAGCTGGATCATCATGGCGTTGATCATGACGAAATCGCCGACCGTGTTGCGGCCGGCTTCGATACCGTAGGCGCAGAGCACCATCGCCGCCGCGAGCCCGATGGTGAACACGATCGCCTGGCCGGCATTGAGTATGGCAAGCGATGTGTAGGCCTTTACGCTCGCTTCCTCGTACCGCTTCATCGAGCGGTCATAACGCTTGGCCTCGCGCTCCTCGGCCGAGAAATATTTGACGGTCTCGTAGTTGAGCAGCGAGTCGATCGCCTTAGCGTTGGCGTCGGTATCGCTCTCGTTCATCTTGCGGCGGATGCCGATGCGCCACTCGGTCGCGTAGAAGGTAAACCCGACATAGAGCGCAACCGTCAGGAAGATCACGACCACGTAGCGCCAGTCGAAGTGGAACAGCAGTACCCACGCGACCAAAACCACCTCGACGATGGTCGGCAGCAGCTGCAGCAACAGCATGCGTACGATGGTCTCGATGCCATTGCGCCCGCGCTCAAGGACACGCGTGAGCCCGCCGGTCTTGCGCTCGAGATGAAAGCGCAGCGATAGCAGGTGCATGTGCTCGAACGTGAGCATCGCCAGTCGCCGCACCGCGTGCATGGCCACCTTGGCGAAGATGCCGTCGCGCCATTGGGTCAACACGCCCATCAGGATGCGCATGCCGCCGTAGGCCAACGTCATCATCACCGGCGTCGCCAGCGCCCAGGTGAGCCATTCGTTCGCCAAGACCGGCGCGGTGCCGTGACCGGCGAGCGCATCGGTCGCCCATTTGAAAGTAAACGGCACGGCCACAGTCGCGAGCTTGGCGATAAAGATCAGCAAGGTCGCAAATAGAACGCGGCCCTTCAGGTCGGCGCGGTTGGTCGGCCAGATATAGGGCCAGAGATGGAACAGGGTGGAAAACAGCGATCCCCCGTCGACTCTTATCGCGCGCGTCGAGCGATCGGGGGCGGTTGCGTATTCTCTCATTGCAAAGGGTGACCTGGGCGGGTCCCGTTGAGCCGCCACGCGGTTGTCATATAGAGACTTTCTCCGATTCCTGCATCGGCAGGCCGCCGCCGCGTCTTAACGTCAAACAGCTTGCGCTACGCGCGAATCGCCGCCACATCTATCCCTTTGTGAGTGAGACTCTATGAGCAAAATCAATGCTGTGTGCGTTTATTGCGGGTCGAGCCCCGGCACCGATCCGGCTTTCGTCAAGGCGGCGCGCGATTTCGGCAAGATTCTGGCCGAAAGCGGCGTGCGGCTGGTCTATGGCGGTGGCTCAATTGGCCTGATGGGTGCGGTTGCGAGCGCGGTGATTGAACATGGCGGGGCAGCGACTGGCATCATCCCCGAATTCCTGACCGCCAAGGAGCGGCCGCGCCGTCTGGCGCAGGAGCAAATCGTCACCCGCGACATGCACGAGCGTAAACGCACGATGTTCGACCGCGCCGATGCCTTTGTCGCGCTGCCCGGCGGCCTTGGCACTCTGGAAGAGTTAATCGAGCAAATGACATGGGCGCAGCTTGGGCGTCATAAAAAGCCGATCCTGATCGCCAACATCAACGGCTTCTGGGACCCCCTGTTGTTACTGATCGATCATATGCGGGGACTCGGCCTGGTACCCTCGCCGGCCCGCGGCGTGGAACTTCTCGTTGCCGACAATATCCGGGACATTCTGCCAAAGCTGCGCGCAGCGGCGGGAGCCGTGACCGAAGCGGAAAAGACAATGGCGATCCCGGCGGAGCGGCTGTGAGCGTTACTTTCGCGACCTGACAACGCGAAGAACAAACAGCACGACAATCGCGAACGCTACCGGCATCCAATTTTGGAGTTGGATGCCCAGGAAGCTAAAGTCCCCTGCCAGCCACTGAGCGATTCCGTCCCCCATCGGAAAAATATTTTAAATATATTTTCTGATCGCGCCAACCTCTAAAGTTGGCTGCCTGGCATGAAGCCGCTTTTTAGTGAGCTGACCTGCGCGGCGGGCGCGCCTAGTGCTTCATTTTTACCGTTCGCCCCCATCCCGCAAGAACGTCACCGCTTCAATGCGGTTGCCGTCCGCATCGCGAACGAATGCGGCGTAATACCCCGCGTAATAATGGGGCCGAAGTCCCGGCGCTCCGTCGGACGTTCCGCCAACCGCAAGAGCAGCTGCATGGAAGCCGTCAACCGCCGCGGTATCGGACGCGCGTAAACAAATGTGCACGCCGCTGTCGTCGGCGATGCGTTCAAGAGCGTCGCGCCGGTTGATCCAGAACTCCGGATATTTTTTCCCGAACCCGATCGCGGCGTCAGGCCATTCGCGCAGTTTCGCCAAGCCAAGCGGTGCGAGCAGCGCGGTATAGAAAGTCTCCGCCTGTTTCAGGTCGCGCACCGCGATGGAGATGTGGTCGATCATGGCTCCCTCTCAGGCCGGGGCGCCGGATTTCAGAAGCTTATAGACGATGGAATCCATCAGCGCCTGAAACGAGGCGTCGATGATATTCGGCGAGACGCCGATGGTCGTCCAATGATCGCCGGTTTCGTCCTCGCTCTCAATGAGCACCCGTGTGACCGCCTCGGTGCCGGCGTTGAGGATACGGACCCGATAATCCGTCAGTTCAAGCCCGGTGATGTAGCTCTGATATTTGCCGAGGTCCTTGCGCAGCGCGACGTCGAGCGCATTGACCGGGCCGTTGCCTTCGCCGGCGGAGATCAGAAGCTCGTCGCCGACCTTCACCTTGACGACGGCTTGACTCACCGTGACACGCTCGCCCTTGGCGTTGACCCGCTGCTCGACGTTGACGTCGAACTTTTCCACCTCGAAGTAGCGCGGTACTTTGCCGAGAAGCCGCCGGGCGAGCAGCTCGAACGACGCATCGGCGGCTTCGTAAGCGTAGCCGATCGCTTCGCGCTCTTTGACCTCGTCGAGCAAGCGTGAAAGCCGCGGGTCGTCCTTATCGACCGCAAAACCGATACGATCGAGTTCGGCAAGCAGGTTCGAGCGGCCGGATTGATCTGACACCAGAAGCTTGCGCTTGTTGCCGACGAGCTCCGGCGCGACATGCTCGTAGGTCTTGGGCTCCTTCATGATGGCGGAGGCATGAATACCGGCTTTGGTGGCGAACGCACTCTCGCCGACATAGGGCGCGTGACGATCGGCGGCGCGATTAAGAAGATCGTCGAGTGCGTGCGAAACCCGCGCGATGTGGCCCAGCGCCTCGTCCGACACGCCGATATCGAATTTTTCCGAGAAATCCGGCTTGAGTTTCAGCGTCGGAATGATGGAGACGAGATTGGCGTTGCCGCAGCGCTCGCCGAGCCCGTTGAGCGTGCCCTGTATTTGACGGGCGCCGGCGCGCACGGCGGCGAATGTATTTGCCACCGCCTGCTCGGTGTCGTTGTGCGCGTGAATGCCGACATGATCGCCCGGAATTTGTTCGCAGACTTCGCCGACGATCTTTTCCACTTCGTGCGGCAGCGTGCCGCCATTGGTGTCGCAGAGTACCACCCAGCGCGCCCCATCGTCGTAGGCCGCTTTCGCGCAGGCAAGCGCATAAGACGGATTGGCCTTGTAGCCATCGAAGAAATGCTCGCAGTCGAGCAGGACCTCGCGGCCTTTGGCTTTGGCCGCGCGGACGCTGTCGCGGATCGAAGCGAGGTTTTCTTCATCGGTGGTCTCGAGCGCGACCCGGACGTGATAGTCCCAGGATTTAGCGACGAAGCAGATGGCGTCGGCTTCGGCGGAGAGGAGCGCGGCAAGGCCGGGATCGTTCGACGCCGAGCGGCCGGGCCGCCGCGTCATGCCAAACGCAGTGATTTTCGCGCGCGCCGGACGCTTTTCCGCAAAGAAGCTGGTGTCGATAGGATTGGCGCCCGGATAGCCGGCTTCGACATAGTCGACGCCAAGTTCGTCGAGCATGCGCGCGATCGCGAGCTTGTCGGCGAGTGTGAAGTCGACGCCATTCGTTTGCGCGCCATCGCGCAGCGTGGTGTCGAACAGATAAAGCCGCTCGCGAGCCATCCGATTTCACCAGAGATAATAATTCGACGCCAACGCGATCGCGATCACGATGGCGATCAGCGCAATCACGACATGATGCGTCCGCAAGCCGAGGAATGTATCGCGCGCCATTTTTTTCAACCCACGTAGAGCCGGTAAGCTGTGAAAGCCGTGATCGCGACCGCGGCGGCGATCAGCGCGTATTTGAGCACGAGATAATAGAGCCAATGGCGCTGGAACGGCATATCGTCGCGTTTCATTGCAAAGTTCCTCTGGCGTCCGGCGCGGCGAGTGCTTTCACCATCGTAGTGTTGGCAAGCCACTCGCCGCCGACCGACACCGTGTTGCGGGTCTTGGCGACAAAGCCGCGCCGCTCGAAGAAGCCGCGTGCGGAGTCGCTGGCATCAACGCTGAGTTCCTTGGTACCGCGGCCCGCCGCAAGTCTTTCCAATGCTTCGCACAGCATGTTTCCCGCGCCCTGCCCGGAAGCCGCCGGATACACGTAGAGCATGTTGATGCGGGCGTTGTCGGCAAGCGAAGCGAAACCGATCGCCGCGCCGCCAAGCGTAGCAACCAATGTCAATTCGGACATCAGCCGCGCACCGAACTCTTCCTCGTCGTCGGCCGCCGATGCCCAAGCCTCTTGCTGCGCTTCGCTGTAATCGTCGACACACAGTTCCTCGATGCTGGCGCGGAAGATTTCCGCGAGCAGCGGCACGTCCTCCGGCAGCATCGGCCGCATCGCGAGCTTTGTTTGCGCGCGGGCGATCATCGCGCGATCTCCCAGGTGGTGCCGTCCTTAGTGTCTTTGAGCACGACGCCCATTTGGGCGAGTTTGTCGCGGATGCGGTCGGATTCGGCGAAGTTTTTTGCTTTGCGGGCGGCGGCGCGCGCGGAAATCATTTGTTCGACCTCCTTCTCGTCAACGCCTCCCCGTTGCCTTTTTGTTATTTCCTGCAAGCTAACGTTCAGGTCAAAGCCAAGAAACAAGCACGTTGCCTTTAAATCGCACGCGGCTTGCCAATTAGCGCTTCGCGCCTCGTCGTAGAGTCTGTGTAATTCAGTGAACGCGAGCGGAGTGTTTAGATCGTCTGTCAATGCGCCTAGGACTTCGGTTGAGATTCGACCACTGCGAGCGTCCGCCATGGACGTGAAATGACGAAAGCCATCAAGTGCTATAGCTGCGTTTTCGGTTTGTCTTTCAATCCAGTCGATGGGTTGCCGATAATGAGCCATGAGCATTTGGAAGCGAAGAACCTCTCCCGGCCACCCTCTTTGCAACAGTTCCCGAATCGTCACGAAATTCCCGGCGGACTTCGCCATCTTCTCGCCTTCGACCTGAAGAAAGCCGTTGTGCATCCAATAATTCGCCATCACCGGGATATGGAAGGCGCAACGCGATTGCGCGATCTCATCCTCATGGTGCGGAAACACAAGATCGATGCCGCCGCCGTGGATATCGAAGGTCTCGCCGAGGTATTTCCAGGACATCGCCGAGCATTCGATGTGCCAGCCGGGACGGCCGGGCGCCACGATGCCGGCGGGCGACGGCCACGCCGGCTCGCCCGGCTTCGACGGCTTCCACAGGACGAAGTCCCGCGGGTCCTTTTTGTACGCCGCGATTTCGACACGGGCACCGGCGATCATTTCGTCGAGCGGCCGCTTTGACAGTTGGCCGTAATCCGGCATCGACGGCACGCTGAACAGCACATTGTCTTCCGCGATATAAGCATTGCCGGAAGCAATCAGCCGCCCGATCAGCGTGCGCATCTCCGGGATATGCTCAGTCGCCCGCGGCTCAACGGTCGGCGGTAGGCAGCCGAGCGCGGCCACGTCTTCGTGGAATTGCTTGTCGGTCTTTTCAGTGACCTTGCGGATCGCTTCGTTGAGCGGCAGGCTGGGATATTCCTCCGCCGCGCGCGCGTTGATCTTGTCGTCGACGTCGGTGATGTTGCGCACGTAAGTAACGTGGTCGGCGCCGTAGATGTGGCGCAGCAGCCGGAACAGCACGTCGAACACGATCACCGGCCGCGCATTGCCGATGTGGGCGAAGTCGTAGACCGTCGGGCCGCACACATACATGCGCACGTTCGACGGATCGAGCGGCGTAAAGATCCGCTTTTCCCGCGTCAGCGTATCGTAAAGCTTCAGATCCATCTCGGACTCGTGACGCTCGCAGCCTGCTGGCCGGGCGTCCATCGGTCTCTAAGCGGAGATAAAAGACGGCCACAGCCAGCGTTTGTCGCTAGCGAATAATCTCCCGGCAAATGCCGCAGATATGGTTAAGGCCGTGCATAGCGCGCACAATGGTTGAGGATCGGCACCGCGTCAAGCCTTGGTGCCGGCGCGGCGTTCAAATAGTTCGGCGGGCCATTAGCTTAGCAACTTCGCGCCGCACGTCACCATCGCCTGCCACGAATCTCACGGGACTGATCAATCGGTCGTTTCGCAAATTCTGGAGTTAATGAAGCGTTAACCCCACCGTCGCATTGTTGGTGTTTATAGCAATCCGGATTTGCGGCGCTCATAGCGCCGGGGTGGGGGTCTATGCGTACCATGATTGCGGTTGCCGCGTTCGCCGCTGCACTGGTCTCGGCAGACGCCGCACAAGCGGAAAGACGAGTCTTCATCATCGCCAACGGCGACGGCTACGGCGTCGACCGGTGCCTTGCTTCCGGCGCAGCCTGCGGCGAAGCGGCGGCGAATTCCTATTGCCGCTCGCGCGAGTTCACACACGCGCTGGCCTACCGCAAGGTCGATCGCGACGACATCACCGGCGCCATCCCGTCGAGCGGGCCTGGCTCGTGTCACGGCGCGGCGTGCGACGATTTCGTCGCCATCACCTGCACGCGCTGAGGGTTGGCAGCGCCGCTACTGAATTCGTCACGCCCGGTCCACCTGCTGGGTGTGGCGATGTGGGAAACTGAGCCCCGGACCTATGCCGGGGCTCTCTTTTTTGTTGGATCGTCACGCGTACTTTCGCTTGCGCCAGCGCAGCAGCGCTTTGACGGCCAACACGATCAGCGAAATCTCCGTCAACGCCGCAGCGGCAAGCTTCAGCTGCGTGGCGAGGCTCGTAGCACGCACCAGGACCGGCGACAGATCGGACCAAGTCCAGATCATCAGGGCGATGCCCGTGTTCTCACCCCAGTCGAAGATGAGTTCCGCGACCGGCAGTGCCACCAGCGCGGCGCGCCAACCGATGGGGACGGCACCGTCGATCACCCGCCCCGGCATCGTAAGCCACCACAGCGCGAGCGCGCTTGAGGCGGCATAAAGCGGCGGGAAGAAAGTATCGAGCACAAGCTGTGGATTGAGGTAGTAGGCGCGCCCCTCGGCGCCAAGCGCAGCGAGATATCTCTTCGCATCCTCGTAGTTGTACCCCATCCACCTGGCATCGAATTGATCGGCACCTCCTGCCAAAACTTGCAAGCGCGGGACGGTGATAAAAATCAACACCGCCCAGAGAATTGCCGTCGCGACGAGAAGAGCGATAACCAGCCATCCCGAGGGAAACCGCGTGACGCCGTTATCGCTCATCGCTGCCGGTCACGCCGCCTGCTTCGCCAGTGCGATGGCCTCCCGCAGCACGCCGAGATCGCCGATGTGATTGGCAAGGATGAGCACAAGCCTGGTATCGAGCTCCGCTGCGGCGGCATCGGAAAGGTCGCGGCGCACTTCCACCAGCGCGAGATAGGCGGCATCGGGATCGGCAAATTGCGACGCGGTGACGAGCTTCAGCATCGGTTCACCTCTGCAATGCGCGCTGATGTGCACGAGTCACGGCAGCGGGATCGAACCGCCGCCACCGCGCGCACAAATGCTGGTCGGGTCGGACCAGGTAGGTCGCGCCCGGCGTGGCATTGAGGCGCTCCGCGAAAATTCCTGACTGATCCAAATAATCTTCACCGATCACGGCAAGCGCGATCCCGTTCGGAGCGCTAGGCCGAGCACCGTTTTTGCCCGCTTCGTCCTTAACGTAGATGATCTCGAACTCGCCGCGCAGATTGTCGAGGAGATGCGTAGACGTCCCGTCTTTGCGCGTCAGCGGTGCGTCGGGCAGTGGCGCACCGAGTTTCGCCGTGCCAGAGAAATCCGTCTCGTCCGAGGTCGACAGCTGCGAATCGTAAACCGTCGCGACCGACAGCCGGCCGGAATTGACCATGCGGCGCGCGAACTCCGCTTTGGGCGCCAGCTTTAGCACCGCGTCGCGCAATCGCCGCTCAGCCGCGGAGTGCGGCGACATGAAATCGGTCGAGCGGGTCGAATGGCCGATATTCTCATCCGCAGCCTGGATGCGCTCGATTTCATAGCTTGCAATCAGCCCCTCCCCGCCTTCGCCTTTGATGAACGCGGCGAGCTTCCACGCCAGATTTTCGGCATCCTGAATACCGGAATTGGCGCCGCGAGCGCCGAACGGAGAGACTTGATGGGCCGCGTCGCCGACGAAGATCACCCGACCGTGCACAAAGCGATCGAGGCGGCGGCAATTGAACGTGTAGATCGAGACCCATTCTAGTTCGTATCGGTGCGGCGCCAGTACCTTGTCGAGGCGCGCGCGGACCCGTTGCGGCTCCTGCTCCGCCGCCGGGTCGGCGTTCGGGCCAAGCTGAAGATCGACGCGCCAGACATCGTCGGGCTGGCGGTGCATCAGCGCCGACTGGCCGGAATGAAAGGTGGGCGCGAACCAAAAACGGCGTTCAGTCGGGAAATCCGCCGCCATATGCACGTCAGCGATCAGGAATTTGTCTTCGAAGGTGACGCCGGAAAAATCGAGACCGAGCAGGCTGCGAATGGTCGAGCGTGCACCGTCGGCAGCGATGAGCCAGTCGGCGTCGATCCGGTAAGGTCCGTCCGGCGTCTCGACGGTGAGCCGCGCGCCGTCGTTAAGCCGATCAAGCCCGACGACACGGTTTTTCCAGCGAAGCTCAAGGTTTTCGAGTTCGAGCGCGCGATCGACCAACGCCTTTTCCAGATAAAACTGCTGCAGATTGATGAAAGCCGGCATCTTGTGCCCAACTTCCGGCAGGAGGTCGAAGGAAAACAGCAGCTCGTCGCCGCAGAAAACTTTGCCAAGCTGCCAAGTGACGCCCTGAGCAACGAGGCGTTCGCCGACACCGAGCCGATCCAGAATTTCGAGCGTACGCTTCGACCAGCAAATCCCGCGCGAGCCTTGCCCGATCCGATCGGCATCGTCGAGCAAGACAACCGGCAGACCGCGCAAGGCGAGGTCGATCGCAGCGGCAAGCCCCACCGGTCCGGCGCCGACCACGACGATCGGATGACGGGCAACCGCGGGCGAATCCTGATCGCGCGAGCGCCGGTAGGCATAGCCATAAACCGATTTACGGCCGCCCTCGGCAGCGAGCGCACTCATTCCTTCCCCCACTGCACCTGTGAATGTTTCATCCACGCAGCGACGTCCACATCGCGCGGTCGCGCTCTGCGGTCCAGATCACCGGGTGCTCGATGCCTTTGGCCTCATCGTAGGCGCGCGAAACGTTGAACGGCATACAATGCTCGTAGATCGCGAAGCTCGCAAACCTCGGATCCATAACAGCCCGCGCCGCATCATAGGCTTCCTTGAGCGAACGACCCTTGGCGGCGCTGTCGGCAAC
Source organism: uncultured Alphaproteobacteria bacterium (assembly GCA_963831165.1). Taxonomy (GTDB): domain Bacteria; phylum Pseudomonadota; class Alphaproteobacteria; order Rhizobiales; family Xanthobacteraceae; genus BOG-931. The sequence goes on along the minus strand of CAWHPC010000017.1, from coordinate 755,979 downwards.
GGTGCCGTAGAGGGTCGTGAGAAAATCTTCCGTCAACGCGATGCCGTCGGCGACTTGCTTCGACGTTTTCAATGCCGCGCCGCGGCCCGGCACCAGCGCCTTGGCAGAAAATTCGGCGAGCCGGTCGAGCGTGGCCGGCCAGTCGGTAAAGTGCGCATCGCCGCAATAGCAGGCCGAGTGGTATTCGACGAGGTCGCCGGAAAACACGACGTCGGCATCAGGCACGTAGGCAATGACGTCGCCCGCGGTGTGGCCGCGACCGATGTGCATGATGCGAACCTCGCGCTTGCCGAGCCACACCGACATCTGGTCCGGAAAGGTGAGCGAAGGCCAGGTGAGGCCGGGAATACTCTCGACCGCTCGAAACAGCCGCGGGAAACGGCCGATTTCGGAGTCCATATCCTCTCTGCCGCGCTCGGCGATCAGCGCGCGCGTCGCGTTGGAGGCAATGATCTCTGCGCCGCCGTAGGCCGAAGCGCCGAGCACGCGCACGGCGTGGTAATGGGTGAGCAAGACGAATTTGATCGGCTTGTCGGTGATTTTGGCGACGCGATCGATGACCTGGCGCGCCATCACTGGTGTGGCCTGCGCATCGACGATCATAACGCCGTCGTCGCCGACAATGACCCCGGAATTAGGGTCGCCCTCGGCGGTAAAGGCAAAGAGGTCGGGGCCAATGGCGTCGAAGGTAATCGCCTTGTCGGCGAGATCCGCTGTGGAGGCGAACTCCGCGCTCATCGTGATTTCCTCCCGGGCACCTCTCTATCAACTAAGTAATTGCCGCAATCCGAGCAAGTCGTTCCGCCGTTGCGCAGCCCTGAATCTTCGGTCATGTTCGGGGCGTCGCGCCGCGATGGACGGGCTGGCGGGCAGGCAATCGAACACGCCGGGCGAGTTATCAACGATGCCAAAAGCGGTGCGCGGATAAATACCATGGCCGGCCAGCGGGCGATCGAGGCCGAAGTCAGGAATGCTTCGGCCGCGAAGCAAACGAGAAGTGACGAGCAGGCGCCGCTGAAACTCGAGCAGTTTCTACCCTATCAGCTCAATGTCGTGGCCAACCTCGTCTCCCAAGCACTCTCACGCGTGTACGCTCGGCGCTACGGGATCGGCGTACCGGAATGGCGCGTACTAGTTACGCTTGGCCAGTACCAGGCCATGACGGCAAAGGCGATCGGTGCGCACACGCACATGCACAAGACGAAAGTGTCGCGGGCGGTCGCGCTGATGGAAAAACGGCGTTTGCTAACGCGCCGCGCCAATCGGGAAGACAAGCGCGAAGCATTCCTGTCGCTGACGGCCGCCGGACAAGCGATGTACAAGGAAGTAGCGCCCCACGCGCTCGACTTCGCCAAACGTTTGACAGAGATTTTGACGCCCGCCGATCGCGAAGCCTTCGACCGCGCTATTGCGCTACTCATCGCTCGATCCACGGAACTGGTTGTCGAGGCCGGGCACGAGATCGAAGAAGATTGACTGCGCCCCCCGAACTGACACCCCTTGCGATGTTGTGTCCGAGACGCGGGTGTATCCACCTGACATTGGCGGCGATCGCGTATTCCGTGCTAGCGTAATTCGGCACCAACCGGTTTAAGCAGCAGCATGAAGCTCTATTCCTATTTCCGCTCGTCGGCCGCCTATCGCGTGCGCATCGCGCTCAATTTCAAAGGCCTCGCCTATGAGACCGTGCCGGTCCATCTCGTCAAAGACGGCGGCCATAACCGGCGGCCTGAATTCCGCGCGGTCAACCCGCAGATGCGCATACCGGCCCTGGTTGCGTCTACCGGCGACGTGCTGATCCAGTCGCTCGCCATCATCGAATATCTTGAGGAGACGCAGCCCGATCCGCCGCTGCTGCCCAAGGATCCGATCGCGCGGGCCAAGGTTCGCGCACTCGCCGACATCGTCGCTTGCGACATCCATCCGCTCAACAATGTCGGACCGCTGCGTTACCTCAAGCGCGAGATGCACCAGGAGCAAAGTGCGATCGACGCCTGGTACCATCATTGGGTGATCGAAGGCTTCGAAGCGCTTGAGACGCTCGTTGAGCCTGGACCCTACGCCTGCGGGGCTCAGGTGACGATGACCGATGTCTACCTCGTGCCGCAGGTGAACAATGCCCGACGGCTGAAGGTTCCGCTCGACACGTTCCCGAAGATCCTCGCTATCGAATCCGCCTGCCTCAAGCTTCCCGCCTTCGACCGCGCCCGGCCGGAAAACCAGCCGGATGCGGAGTGATCGAGCCGTATTCACACTTTCGTCACCATTGCATCGCTTGATCGCGACGACGCGGGCGCGCTGGGGCCGGGAGCCAAGATGATCAACCTGATCAAGCTTTTAAGCGGCCTTGGCTTCGCTCTTCTCAGCGCCGCCGCACTTTCCATCTCGGTTTCCGCCCAGAACTCCCCGTCCTCGCCTGGCTCGCCTCCACCGCCCGCAGCGGACCAAGCCGCCTCAAATCCGGTCTGCGTGCGATACGAAGCCCAATTGGCCGCGCTCAGCCGTGGCGCCGCCGATCCCGCGCGCGCCGATCAGATCCGGCGCTATGAAGACTCGATTGCCAAGCAGCAGGGGGAACTCGATCGCATCCTGGCACAATCGAGGAAACTCGGCTGTGAGGGCGGCGGATTTTTTGCTCTGTTCACGGGACGGGCGCCGCAGTGCGAGCCGGTGAACGCGCAACTCCAGCAGATGCGCGACAATCTCGACCGCATGATGAGCGACCGCGAGCGTCTCAAGAGCGGCAGCAACTATGATCAGGCGGGACAACGGGCCGCGCTGATCGGGCAGTTGGCGCAAAACAATTGCGGGCCGCAGTATCGGGCGGCAGCAGCGGCAGCGGGCCCGGGCGGTTTTCTGAGTGCGCTGTTCGGCGGCACCATCATCAGCCAAGGCGGCGACGGCGCGCCGGTCGGCACCTATCGCACCGTCTGCGTGCGCACCTGCGACGGCTATTATTTCCCGATCTCGTATTCGACGGTGCAGAACCGGTTTGCCGACGACCAGCGTGCCTGCCAGCGCGAGTGCCCGGCGGCCGAAACCCAGTTATACAGCTATCGCAACCCCGGCGAGGACATCAGCCAAGCGGTATCGCTCAACGGCCAGCCCTATACCGAACTCCCGAACGCTTTCCACTATCGGAAGGAATATAGCGCGGCCTGCTCATGCCGGCGGCCGGGTCAAAGCTGGGCCGATGCCCTCAAAAATGCCGACGACGCCAGTACGCTTGAGGCAGGCGACATCGTCGTAACCGACCAAAATTCCAAAACGCTGTCGCAAGCGCCGCAGCCGAAGGTCAAGCAACCGCCCAAAGGCGGCAGTGCCGTGCAGGATGCGAACCCGGCGCCGTCGACGTCGAACGCTGCGCCGTCAACTGCAGATGCGGGCGCGTCAGGATCCGGCGGCGTGCGGACCGTCGGGCCACCCTTCGTCGCAGGGCACTAGCGCCGCTCAAAAATCTGCGGCGCCAGCCTGAGCTTTGGCCGGGCCTCTGATCGGCATTCGGTCTGAGGTCTGCGGCGGTGTGCCGGGATCGCGAAACCGGTTAGTGATCGGATAGCGCCGATCGCGCCCGAAGTTCTTCAGCGTCACTTTTACGCCGGGCGCCGCCTGCCGGCGCTTATATTCGGCGATTGTGAGCATACGCTCCACTTTCAGCACTGTTTCACGATCGAAGCCCGTCTCGACAATGGTCGCGACCGATTCCTCGCGCTCGACCAACCGCTCGAGAATCTGATCGAGCGTATCGTACGGCGGCAGCGTGTCCTGATCGGTCTGGTTCTCGCGCAACTCCGCGCTCGGCGCCCGCGTGAGCACGTTCTCGGGGATGACTGGTCCGCTCGAGCCAAGCGCGCCGTCGGGTTTCCAACGATTGCGCAGCCGCGACAGCCGGTAGACTTCGGTCTTGTAAAGATCTTTGATCGGATTGAAGCCGCCGTTCATATCGCCATAAAGCGTCGCATAGCCGACTGACATTTCAGACTTGTTGCCGGTCGTCACCACCATCAGCCCGAATTTGTTCGAGATCGCCATGAGGATGACGCCCCGGGCGCGCGCCTGCAGGTTCTCTTCGGTCACATCACGAGGCAGCCCGGCAAAGATATCGGCTAGCGCGCCTTCCAGTCCATGCACGGCGCTCTCGATGGGAACGATCTCATATTGAACGCCGAGCGCGTCGGCCACTGCCGCGGCATCGTCGCGCGATTCCTGCGAGGTGAAGCGAAACGGCAGCATGATGCAGCGGACCCGACCGACTCCGAGCGCATCGACCGCCATCGCCGCGCACAACGCTGAATCGACACCGCCGGAAAGCCCGAGGACGACGCCTTTGAACCGGTTCTTGTCAACGTAATCGCGCAGTCCGAGCATGCATGCGGTGTAATCCGCCTGGTCAAATTCCTCCGCTGCCGCAATCGGCGCGGGCGCGCATCGCCATCCGTCAGCGGTGCGCGACCAATGCGTCGTCACGACTGCTTCGCTGAACGCCGGGAGCTGGAATGCGATGGAGCGGTCCGCATTCAGAGCAAAGGACGCGCCGTCGAAGACCAACTCATCCTGACCGCCGACCTGATTGACGTAAACAAGCGGCAAGCCGACTTCGGTAACGCGCGCGACCGAAACATTCAGGCGCACTTCAGCTTTGTCGCGCCAATAGGGCGAACCGTTCGGCACGATGAGCAGCTCCGCGCCGGTCTCGGCCAGACATTCAATGACGTTTTCGTAGTCACCCCAGTCGGTCCAGGTATCCTCGCAGATCGGCAAGCCGAGCCGAACGCCGCGGAAATTGACCGGGCCGGGAACGGGCCCAACGGCGAAGACGCGCTTTTCGTCGAACACGCCGTAATTCGGCAGGTTGACCTTGAAGCGGATCGCCTCGACACGGCCGGCGGCGAGAAGCACATACGCGTTGTAGAGTTTTCCATCCTCCAGCCACGGAGTACCGATCAGCGCGGCAGGGCCACCGTCGCCGGTTTCACGCGCGAGCGTCTCGACGGCCGTACGGCAGGCGGACTGGAACGCAGGCTTAAGCACCAGATCCTCAGGCGGATAACCGGCGATGAAAAGTTCAGAGAAAACCACGACATCGGCGTGGTCACGCGCGGCCTGCGCGCGGGCAGCGCGGGCCCGCTCCAGATTGCCGGCGACATCGCCAACAATCGGGTTGAGCTGCGCCACAGCAATGGCCAGACGGTCGGCGGGACGATCGTTCATAGCGATGATCTAGTGCATGAAACCAAGAAGTGGAACCGGCTTTTCGGAATAGATGGTCAAGCAAACATCCAACGGCTGATTAATTTCGGCCGATGGGCCGCCGCCACGCCCAAATGTGCAGGGGAAGAAACTTGGGCCAGAACTTGCTAGCTTACCCCCCACTTGCCGACCTGCCTTCGCGGACGAGGCCGCAGGCGGCCCGGGGATAGCCGCTCGTTCAGACCGGATAAAAGGTGCGCCAATGGAACGCTTCATCAATGTCGCCGGAGCACAGACCGGACCCATCGCCCGCGACGAGTTGCGGCAGCAAGTGGTGTCGAGGCTGCTCGAACTGATGCGCGAGGCGAAAGCGCGCGGCAGCGATATCGTGGTCTTTCCGGAATTGGCCCTAACGACCTTCTTTCCGCGCTGGTGGATGGAGGACGACGCCGAGATCGACAGTTTTTTCGAGCGGGAAATGCCTAGTCCGGCCACAATGCCGTTATTCGAAGCAGCAAAGAAGCTCCAGATCGGCTTCTATCTCGGCTACGCTGAACTTGCCCAGCAAAACGGCACAGCGCATCGCTACAACACGGCGATCCTCGCGGACAAGAATGCCAAGATCGTCGGCAAGTACCGGAAGGTGCATTTGCCCGGCCACGCCGACAACCGTTCGCACTATCCGTTTCAGCATCTTGAAAAGCGATATTTTGAGCCCGGCGACCTGGGCTTTCCGGTATGGCGCGCGTTCGACGCCAACGTTGGCATGTGCATCTGCAACGACCGGCGCTGGCCGGAAACCTATCGGGTCATGGGCATGCAAAGCGTTGAGCTGATACTGCTCGGCTACAACACTCCGACCCATTTGCCGTGGGTTCCGGTCTACGACCACCTTTCGGATTTTCACAACCATCTATGCATGCAGGCCGGCGCCTACCAGAACAGCACCTGGGTCGTCGGCATCGCCAAAGCCGGCAACGAGGAAGGCAGCGAACTGCTCGCCGGCAGCTGCATTGTCGCGCCGTCCGGCGAGATCGTCGCCATGGCGACCAGCAACGGCGATGAGGTGTTCACCGCGAAGTGCAATCTCGACATCAGCCGGTTCAACAAGGAGGCGATGTTCAACTTCGCCCAGCATCGGCGGATCGAGCATTATCAGCTGATTACGCAGCGCGCCGGCGCCGTTCCGCCGACCGCTTAGATCGCGAACGGCCGCACATTGTAGTTGGCAGGTTTGGTCTGCTCGAAGGCGGCCGCCGCGCGAACGACGTCGTACTCACCGAGCGCGCGCCCTACGATCTGCAGGCCGACGGGCATACCGTCCGCCGCGATACCGGCACAGACGGTGGCGGCGGGCTGGCCGGTCAAATTGAACGGATAGGTGTAAAACACCCATGACACCAAATTTCGATCCGGGAGCTGCTCAGGAATGTTTTTGCCCGCGTCCAGCGAAGCGACCGGCAGAACCGGCGATAGCAACAGATCGTAATTTTCAAAAAACGCGCGGACCTTGTCGCGCAACGCATAACGTTCGAAAACTTTCTCATAATAGGAACGCATGTCCTGCGCGAGCGCGGCGTCGAGTACCTCGGCAACCGCGGGATCGAGCAGATCGCGTTGCGTCTCCACAAACGAACGCAACCGCGTACCAACGCCGGCGTAGAACTCCGCGGTCCAAAGATCGGCCGGATCCTTGTCGAAGACTTTCTCGACCAACTCGACCTTGCAGCCGAGATCTTCGAACGCGCGAACCGCCTGTGCGACGATTGCCTCGACCATTGGGTCGGGCCGTGCGTAGCCGAGGGTGGGGCTATAGGCGATGCGCAGATCGGTAACATTGGGGCGGCTCGCGGCGCCAAGCAAATCCGGCATTGCCGCCGACACGCTGAACGGATCGCGCGGGTCATAGCCGCCGATCGCCGCGAGCAGCAGAGCGGCATCGCCGATGTTGCGGGCGATCGCCCCGACATGGGCGAGCGTCGGCGTCGCTGAAGCTGGCCACACCGGCACCCGGCCGAAATGCGCCTTGATGCCGGCGAGGCCCGTGAAGCAGCACGGAATCCGCACCGAGCCGCCGCCATCGGTGCCGAGTGCAAACGGCGTTATGCCGGCCGCAACCGACGCCGCGGCACCCGCGCTCGAGCCGCCCGGCGTCTTGGCAAGATTCCACGGATGGCGTGTGATGCCGGTCAGCGGACTGTCGCCGACCGGCTTGCAGCCGAACTCGCTCGTCGTGGTCTTGCCGATCAGAATGGCGCCGGCAGCCTTGGCACGTTCGACCGCTGGGGCGTCGACCGAAGCGATGTTGTCAGCCATCGTCCGCGAGCCGGAGGCATAGCGAACGCCCGCAACTGCCATCAGGTCCTTTGCCGAAAACGGCAGGCCGTGCAGCATGCCCACCGGCTCGCCGCGCACCACCGCGTCCTCCGCGGCTTTGGCGGCGGCGAGCGCCTGCTCCGGCAGCAGCACAAAGAACGCGTTCAGCGTACTCTGCGTGGCCTCAGCCTTCGCCAGCGCCCGTTGCGTGAGTTCGACGGGCGAAACTTTCTTGCTGACGACGAGCCGGCGCAGCTCATTGGCAGTCATCAAGTCGAAGTCCGCGGACATTTGGAAATGCCAAGAGCAGGTGGTTCGCCTGCCTTACCCGTTCACGAGTGCGAAGGCGCGCACCGGAGAGCCCGAGCCGCCCTTGAACTTCAACGGCACGCCGAAGAATTGAAACTCGCCCTTGCCCAGCAATTCCTCAAGGTTCACCAGCCACTCCCAGTGACTGATGCCGAGCTTTCGGCACAAGCGATGCTGCGAAAACACGTTGTCGCTGGGCCGGTCGGTTGATGGCCCCTCGACGCCGTGCATCCGTGAACCGCGGTCGTACATCCACTGCGTCGCTTCGACGGTGAGCTGCGGATTCTTCCACACCGAGTCGAGCCCGGGATAGGTGCGTTTGTGAAAACCGGTGCACAGCAGCACGATGTGGCCGTCAACCTTGACGCCCGCCTTTTTCTCGGCCTCCTCCATGTTCGGCGCTGTGATGTCGCCGAGATCGGGAATGTGCCGCAGGTCGAGACAAACCGCCTTTCCCATGAACAGATCGAGCGGCATCTCGTCGACCGATTTGCCGTCGGGATTGACGTGGCGAAACGCATCAACGTGGGTGCCGACGTGGTCGAGCGTAGCGATGAAGTTCGTTTGGAACGTCATTGCATCGCCGGGCACGCCGAGATTAAACGCCTTCGACGACTCGTGGCTGAGGTGGGTGGTGATGACCGGCCGCTGAAAAAGTTTGTGAGCCGGCATGTTGTCTTCGATCAGCAGGCTGAGGTCGACGACGCGCTGTGCCATGTAATTTCTCCGCTGGGGCTGTGCGAGACTGAACGAACGTTGCTTTCCCGGAAGACTTCAGTGATCGGCAGGCAGGCCGACGCGCGGCAAAATTCTATAATCCGGCGCGGTCGCTCCAATCGTAGCGCACTCGCGCGTGGCAGCAATGGCCTAGCGTGCGATGCGGCCTAGAATCGGGAGGATGCAAATGGCGTGGACCTACTTAGTTGGACTGGGATTTATTCTGTGGGCCGCGTGTGGCGCTGTAATCGCAATTGGGCGCCGAATCTGGACCCTCGATACCACCCTTCGCATCCACTTGGTCGCCGCGCCTGTTATCGCGTTTGTTGTGTCGGCCGCCCACAAACTGCTTGCAGCGAAGTTCAGCTCAGTGTTGCGCGCAACGGTGATAACCGGGCTTGTCGTCATCCTCGATGCTGTCGTCGTCGCACCCCTGTTCGAACGTAGCTATGCGATGTTTCGCAGCCCCATTGGAACCTGGATACCCTTCGCAGCGATCTTTCTCGCCAGTTTGGCAGCCGGAGTGCTGGTCCGGGCATAGCGATTGCTGCAGTCGGATCACGATAAATTTCAATGTTTATCGAAATAACACTTGACGGCGGAGTCTGATTTCTATATTCGTTGAAATATGGAAACATCAGACGCCGTTGCAGCTCTGGCCGCTCTCGCCCAGGACAATCGCCTGGAGGTCTTTCGGCTGCTCGTGCAAGCCGGACCAGAGGGATTGCCTGCCGGCAGTGTCGCCAGCGCGCTCAGGCTCGCACCGAACACCCTCACCTTTCATTTCGACCGTTTGCGCGCCGCGGGTCTCGTCACCGTGCGCCGCGAAGGCCGCTCGATGATCTATGCCGCCCGCTATGAGGCGATGAACGGCTTGATCGCGTTTCTGACCGAAAACTGTTGTCGCGGTCAGTGCCAGCAGAGCGCCGTGCCTGAACCGGCACGCGCTAGACGCAACAAGATTTCTAGCTTGAGAGGAGCACACCAATGAAGCGTATGCATGTTCACGTTGCTGTTGAGAACATTGAAAAGTCGATTGGTTTCTACTCGGCGCTGTTTGACGCAGAGCCCGCTATCGTAAAAATCGACTACGCCAAGTGGATGCTCGACGACCCGCGAGTGAATTTCGCGATCTCGACGCGCGGTCGAGAGCCGGGGCTCGATCATCTCGGCATCCAGGTCGAAGACAAGTCGGAGCTGCATGAAGTCTATGCCCGGCTGCGCAAGGCCGGCGGGACCATCATCGAGCAGGGCGAAACGACCTGCTGCTATGCAAAGTCGGAGAAATCCTGGATCGATGATCCGGCCGGCATCGCTTGGGAGACTTTTCATACGACCGGGGAAAGCACCAATTACGGCGACGGCACCGGCGAACGAGAGGCACGGGTAGCCCGCACCAAAGCCTGCTGTGCACCGCTGGAATCCACCGCACCGGCTGACGCATCCGCGTGTTGCACATGAGGCTGACGCGACGAACAGTCCCTTCCAAAGCCAGGTACAGAGCTTGCCGGGAGCGGCAGCGGAGCGCGATTGTTACGGCGCCGTCGAAATTCCCAATTTTCTCAATTCGCTTTCGCGAATTTCGTTGGTGATTGGATAAAATCCACCCTTCTCGGTTTGCTCCTGGCCGTCTTTGGAAAGGATATATTTTATGAACTCGGTGCGAAGCGGATCGAGCGGCTGGGCCGGGTTCTTGTTCAGGTACACATAGAGGTACCGCGCGATCGGGTATTTACCCGAAAGGGTCGGCTCGGCAGAGACGTCATAGCAGGTCGCACCATAGTAGGAAGCCAGCGGGACGGCGCGAACGCCGTCGGTCTTGTAGCCGATACCGGAATAGCCGATCGCGAATTTATCGCCGGCGACGCTTTGCACGACGGCTTCGGAGCCAGGCAGCTGCTTGACGTCGGGCTTGTAATCTCCGCCATAAAGCGCCGTTTCCCGGAAATATTCGTAAGTTCCCGAAATAGAATTGCGGCTGTAGAGGGTTATCGGCCGTGCCGCCCATTCGCCGGTCAGACCAAGGTCTCCCCAAGTTTTAACGTTGACGCTACCTGGAGCCTTGCGCGTCGACGCGAAGATTCCGCTCACCTGCGGAAGCGTCAAACAGGGGATTGGATTGTCCTTGTTGACATACACCGCGAGCGCATCGACCGCGACCCGAAAGCGGGAAACCTTGTAGCCATACTTCCCTTCAAAGGCTGCGGTCTCTTCCGCGGTCATCGGACGAGACATTGGGCCAAACTGCGCCGCGCCGTCGAGCACCGCTCGGGGCGCCGTCGCGGATCCCGCCGCCTCGACCTCTATTTTCACGTCCGGATAAAGCTTCTCGAATGCGCGGGCCCATAGCTCGGCTTCACGCCCGAGCGTGTCGGACCCGACTGATTTAATATGACCTGAAAGAGTACCGACGGGACGATAGGCGGGAAGGTTTTGATCGAGCGCCATTGCAGCGGTTGCCACCACGGCATTCAAGGCGAACGCTATCGCGCCCGTTCTCAGGACCGTTAGACACATGTTGATCCCTCCCCTTTTGACCGTTAAACATCGATATGTCGAGAATTCCAGACTTATGTAATCTTTTTGTGACAATTGGGTGATAAGGCTGACGCTGATCGCTGGTTCGGAGGGGTCTCATGAACATTCACGCACTAGCCGTTGTCGGCCATGTCGGTCCCGATGTCCGTGGAGGAGCAATGGATGCGCCGCATGCGCTGGCGGCACTTGCGGCTCTAGGACAGCCGACTCGTTTGTCGATATTCCGCGTGCTGGTTCGGAAGGAACCGGCTGGGCTTTCCGCAGGCGCTCTCGCCGAGGCTGTTGGCTGTCCGCACAACACCCTCTCCACGCACATCGCCATCCTGGCGCGCGCGGGTCTGGTGAAAGGCACGCGCGAGGGGCGCACCATCACCTATCGCGCCGACGCGATCGGCACGCGCGCCCTCATCGCGTTCCTCGTTACCGATTGTTGTGATGGCCGTCCCGATTTATGCGGCCTCGCGAGGACAACGCCAGAGGAGAAGTGCGGCTGCGCTCCAGCTCTCCCTCAGAAAAGGAAACGTAAACGATAACGGATAATTTCACGCGCAAGCGTGAACGCTAACAACTGCGCGGCTACGATGACCTGGACGATTACAAATCTCGTTATTCAAATCATCGCCGGCATTGTCGGCGGACACGGCGCCGCAGCCGCTTCGAAGGAACACAGCTTCGGAGTTCTTGGCCATACCATAGTCGGCGCCGTGGGAGGTGCGATTAGCGGTTATTTCCTTCAAACAATCGTCGTGACTGTGGTCAACGGAGCGGGCGATATCCAACAACAGCCCGACCTTGTCACAGAGTGGGTTTTACAAGGCCTCGCGGGCCTCGTGGCCGGCGCTATTTTCACTCTGGCAGTCGGGTTCCTGAAACACAGCATTGACCAACGCCGAATGGGAAAAATTTAATGACAAATCCTCAGGTGGAAAGTCAGGGCAAATGATAGACGTCATCATCTACCACAATCCGGAATGCGGTACGTCCCGCAATACATTGGGGCTCATCCGCAACGCCGGCATTGAACCGCATATCATTGAATATTTGAAATGCCCGCCCAGCCAAGTGTTGTTGAAGTCGCTAATCGCCCGAATGGGCGGTTCCGTTCGGGATGTTGTCCGCGTGAAGGGGACTCCGTATCTCGATCTTGGACTGGACGATCCGGCCGTTACCGATGATCAGCTGCTCGATGCAATGCTTGCTCACCCCGTCCTCATCAATCGGCCAATAGTGGCAACGCCATTCGGCGTGAAGCTTTGCCGGCCTTCGGAAGCCGTACTCGATCTACTTCCAGGTCCTCAACGCGGCGAGTTCCGGAAAGAGGACGGTCAACTGGTGGTCGATAGTGCCGGGCATCGCGTCTCCTGATCGTTGGGTGGCCTTTCGCGGCAGCCGCAGAATGCCAACGGCGAAACCGTCCAGGGGAGGACACGACTATGATTGAAGTGGTCCACAACAAGGTATTCAACGTACTGTTTATCTGTACCGGAAACTCGGCGCGCTCGATCATGGCGGAAGCGGTTCTTAATCGTGCCGGACGAGGGAGATTTCATGCGTTCTCCGCAGGAAGCCAGCCGAAAGGGCATGTCCACCCCTATGCCCTCGATCTCCTCCGACGATTGAACTACGACATCAGCGGAGTTCGGTCGAAAAGCTGGCTGGAGTTTTCCGGCCCCGACGCGCCAAAGCTCGATTTCGCGTTTACGCTTTGCGACGATGCCGCCGCGGAGACCTGCCCGGTCTGGCCCGGACAGCCGATGACAGCCCATTGGGGCATGCCCGATCCGGCTGCCGCGACGGGGACCGAGGCGGAAATTCGGTATGCGTTTGCTGACACGATGCGGATGCTCACGAACCGCATCAATATTTTTGTCAGTCTGCCGATGAAATCCCTTGACCAGCTCACGTTGCAAAAACAGTTGGACGCCATTGGCAAGAACAAAGATAGGGCACCTGATCCTCCGCAGGCGGCCGAATGAAGGAAAAATTGGTTTCTCTTCCGCAGCGTCTTGTCGCAGAGGCGCTGGGAACGGCGTTCCTGCTCGCCACCGTCGTCGGCTCGGGCATCATGGCGCAAAGGCTCGCCGGCGGTAATGACGCGCTTGCTCTATTGTGCAACACGCTTCCGACCGGAGCGATTCTTACAGTTCTGATCCTGATTTTCGGTCCGCTGTCGGGAGCACATTTTAATCCGGCTGTCAGCATTGCATTCTCGCTGCGCCGGGAACTGCCACGGCAGGAAACGGCGGCCTACATCGTGGCGCAAATCGTCGGCGGCCTGATCGGTGTGTGGACGGCGCACTTGATGTTCGAACTGCCGGTTTGGCAAGTGTCACAGCATGTGCGAACGGGCACAGGACAATGGCTCGCTGAATTTGTAGCGACCTTTGGTTTGTTGCTAACCATCCTGGGATGTGTGGCCCGAACGCCCGCCGCGGTCCCTTACGCGGTAGGTCTTTACATCACCTCAGCCTATTGGTTCACAGCCTCGACATCTTTTGCCAATCCGGCCGTAACCATCGCGCGCTCGCTTTCGGACAGCTTTGCCGGGATTGCTCCATCCGGCGCGTTGGCTTTCATCGCAGCGCAAATTATCGGCGCGCTCGTCGCGGTCGCCCTGGCACGCTGGTTGTGGTCAACGGCCAAACGATGAACACGGATAGCCTGGGTCTATCTCGTCGGACTTGGGCTTGGGCTTGGGTCGCTGGCCTGGCCTATGAAGCCCGTTTCAGTGTGTGCGGCTTGCGTGTCGGCGGTTCGCGTCGTTCCGTTTCGATTGCGGACTCGCCGACCTTAAAGCGACCAATGAGATGCGACAGTTGTTCGGTCTCGTGCGCTAGCGAATGGCTTGCGGCCGTCGATTCCTCCACCGTTGCGGCATTCTTCCGAGTGGTCTGATCCATCTCACTGATAGTGGCATTTATGCGTTCCAGTTCCGTCGATTGCTGTCTTGCTTCATTGGCGATTTCAGATGCAACGGCATTTATTTCGTTCACCTGAATCAGAATGCGTTCCAGCGACGAGCCGGTCTGATTGACGAGAGCCACACCCTGACCCACCTGTGAGTTCGAACTCGAAATCAGGCTGCTGATTTCCTTGGCGGCGGCGGCCGAACGCTGGGCCAGGCTGCGGACTTCGGACGCGACAACCCCGAAGCCACGGCCGGCTTCACCGGCGCGGGCTGCTTCGACGGCCGCATTTAGCGCTAGAAGATTGGTCTGACGTGCGATCTCGTCGATGACGCTGATGATCTGGCTGATCTGTTGCGATGACTTTTCGATCTCCGCCATCGCGCCTACCGCCTGACGAACGATCTCCGTGCTTTTCTCTGCATCACCTGTCGTCTTGGCGACGACGTCTCGCGCTCGGTTGGCGCTTTCAGCAGATTTCTTGACCGTGGCGGTAATTTGACTGAGCGCGGCCGCGGTATGTTCCACATTCACTGCCTGCTGCTCCGTGCGCTGCGCCAGATCATCTGCGACGCCTGCGATCTCCCGGCTCCCGGAATGGATGACCTCCGAACTGCTTCGGACGCCCTTTACGGCCTGAGCAAGCAACTCAAGCGCTGCGTTAAAGTCCGCCTGCAGCTTCCGGTAGGCTTCGGGCAGGTCGTCGGTTATGCGACAGGTGAGATCCATCGCTGCTAACTTGGCCAGACCAGAGCCGATCGAGTTCGCGACAATCGTCCGTTCGCGTTCGATGGCCTCCTGTCTGGCTCGCTCGTTTCGAAGTCGCTCCTTCTCCGCCTCCTCGCGACGTTTTTCAACGGCCTCCTGCTCGCGTTCAACGGCTTCCTGCCTCGCCCGCTCGTTGCGAAGCCGCTCGTTCTCGGCTTCTGCGCGACGCGCGGCAGCTTCTTTTTCGAGTTCAGCGGCTTCTCCCTCAAGGCGTGCCTTCTGGCCCGCCGCGCTTTGCAACACCGAAACAGCCCGGGCCATATCGCCAATCTCGTCTTGATCGTCCCGCGCGGGGACCTCGACATCGAGTTGGCCGGCGGCGATCTGTCTAATAGTGTCCGCAAGAGCACGGATTCGTCGTGTCGCTCGGTAAGCGGCAAAGACGATAAGCGGAATCAGAACTGCAAGCATCAGCCCGCCTGCAGCGCCTAGCCACGACAGAAATTCGTTGCGGGAGCGGGCTATGACCGAGCGGTCCGCCAGAAAGACAACAGCCATTCCTTCACCCACATCGCTGGGACGATAGGCAACATCCGCCATAAATTGGCGTCCCTCGACCGCGGCGGTTGGCCAAGCGGCAATTCCCTTCCGGGCGGCAGCAAGGACATCCACCGGAACTTCCAGGCTTGCTTCCTTTCCGAGAGTCGAGGCGGTCAGCTTGCGACCTGCGATGAACACCACGTCCAGCCCCGTCTTGCGCTTGAGTTCAGCTGCGGTGTCGTTTCGGAAATAGGCTCCAACCTTCACCGTGCCTACAACTGACCCCTGGCTCACCAAGGCTCGCACACCGTCCTCGGCCGCTTCCCCCGACGTCGGTGAGATTGTCAAGCCGCCGGAAGGTCTGCCCGAGAGCGCTTCCTTGATCTGCGGCTGCTTACTCTTGTCGTCGCCTTTTTTTGAAGGATGATGCCCCCGTATGACGACTACGCCGTTGGCGTTCGTGAACTCAAGGGACGCAACACTCGCGTCAGATGCGTTGAGGGCTTTAAACTCGGCGACGGCAAACGTTTCCAACGCAACGGCATCATTCTGCTGGATCATTGCGACCACGTCCGGGCGGCGAGCGAACAATTCGGCATAAGTGTTCATGCGCCGACCGATGTCCTGAAGCGCATCCATGCCTTCTTTCGTGGCGGCGCCGACGCTGGTTTGCAGCGAGTTCCTCCAACACCCGGCTGATCGAAACGTAGGCGATGGTCCCGGCCGAACCGACGCCGAGGACAAACAAAACAGCGGCTGCGATGGAGGACTTCGCTTTCAGCGAAAGTTTCTTCAGAAACATGGCTTGAGCCTGATGCAGCGTACAAAACTGACTAAGTTTTGCATCACGCCATTAAGGCCCCGTTAAATATCTCGAAATGGGCCCGCTGGTTTTGGCGTGCTTCAGCGTCTGACAAACTCAACAAGCAGATCCGTTCAGTTGAACAAGCCGACGGGATAAGGGCCGAACTTGAGGCCCGCTTGGACGAACACGCCAAAAATGTCGGTCTTCCAATCGACCGGCTGCGGGAATGTCGTCTCGCCGACGACGTTGCCCTGGAAGTTTGAATTGCCGTTCGCCTGCATGTGCCAATAACGGCCGCCGATGCCGACGCTGGCGTAGTCCGTCACCTGGTACGACAGCGACATTTCGAACTGATAGCCTTGCCCCTTGCCGTTCTCCGGTATTGGCCCTGTGAAGTCGCCGACCGCCGTGCCAATGCGCAGCCAGTGGGTGTCGGTGCCGTTGAGAAACACGAACGGAAGATAGGCGGCCTCGGCGTTGAGCTTGAAACGTTCGGCGAAGACCAGCGAACCATCCAGTCCGACGCGCACCGATTGCCAATGGTTGTTCTGCGAGATCGCTTCGATGGACGTCGGTATTGGCGGCTGACAAACAAAAGGATTGGTGGCGGTCTGCGTGCAGCCATAAGCGTTCATCTCTTGATTGAAGTAGTGGTAGCCGGCGAGCGCGCCGATGCGGTAATCGCCGCCACGGACCACGTCGTAGCCGACATCGCCGCTAGCGTAACTCAGGTAGCCGTTCTTCTGATCGCTGTTTGTGCTCGAATAAGGCGTGATGGCAGGCGGAAAATCTTCGTCTTTGAGATTCCCAAACGACATCGCGCCGGTGCCGATGTAGCCCTTAAGGAAGAAACCGTTGGTGAACGCGACGCGGCTGTAAAGCTCGCCGGCATTCGTCATCATGTCGCTGTAGGTGAGCCGGGAGACCATCGCGCTCGACAGGCTCGGTATGTTGTACAAACTCTTGCTGGTGTTGGCGTTGCCGAACCAATAACGCGCCGCGAATTCGACCTGCCAAGCTGGTGCCGGACGCGGCGCGAAATAGTCAACATCCGGTATCGGCGCCGCTTTGGTTAGAACCGGCGCCGGCGTCGAGGCAGGCCACAGCGGCGGCAAGACCGGCCACTCAGCTGCATAAGCCGGCGTCGCGAGCATCCACGCGAACGCCACCCAACGCGGTAAATGAAACCGTACCGGCACTGCACGCCCCACGTCTGTTGAAGTCTTTTTCTGACGCGGAAGATTTGAATCAAATTGTTTGCACGTTCCTTTATTGCCGCGTGCGATCGCGGATCAGCCTGAGCGGTCGGTAAAACGAAATGGTGTACGAGATGCAAAAACGGATGGCGGCCGCTACAGGGCCGCTACCGCCGGTACTGGTTTGACCTTGCCCTGGCGCTCCGCCTTGAGAAGGTCGGCGACGAGGAATGCGAGATCGAGCGACTGCTCGGCGTTGAGCCGAGGATCGCAGACCGTGTGGTAGCGATCGTTGAGGTCTTCCTCGCTGATCGCACGCGCGCCGCCGGTGCATTCAGTGACGTTCTGCCCGGTCATTTCGAGATGCACGCCGCCGGCGTAGGTGCCTTCGGCAGCATGGACCTGAAAAAACGTCCGCACTTCCTTGAGGATTTGATCGAACGGCCGGGTCTTGTAGCCGGTCACCGATGCGATGGTGTTGCCGTGCATCGGATCGCACGACCACACGACTTGCCGGCCCTCGCGCTTCACCGCTCGTAGAAGGCGCGGCAAGTGTTCGGCTACCTTGTCCGCACCCATCCGGCAGATCAGAGTGAGGCGGCCTGGTTCGTTGTCCGGATCGAGAATGTCGATGAGTTTTAGAAGGTCATCCGGCTTTTGCGTAGGACCGGTCTTCAATCCAAGCGGATTCTTGACGCCGCGGCAGTATTCGACGTGCGCATGATCCGGCTGGCGGGTGCGGTCGCCGATCCATAGCATGTGGCCGCTGGTGCAATACCAATCGCCGGTCGTCGAATCGACACGCGAAAAGGCCTGCTCGTAGCCCAGCAGCAGTGCCTCATGGCTGGTGAAGAAATCGGTCGTCCGCATTTCCGGATGCACTTCCGGATCGATGCCGCAGGCACGTATGAAGTTGAGCGCCTCGGTGAGGTGACCGGCGAGTTCCTGGTAGCGCTTCGATTGCGGTGAGTCCTTGACGAACGACAGCATCCACTGATGCGCGTTTGAGAGGTTTGCGTAGCCGCCGGTCGCAAACGCGCGCAGAAGGTTGAGCGTCGCCGCGGATTGCCGATACGCTTCCAGCTGCCGGCGCGGTTCCGGCGTTCGCGCCTCGCGCGTGAACTCGATCGCATTAATGATATCGCCGCGATAGGCCGGCAGTTCAACGCCGTCGCGCTTTTCGGTCGGCGACGAGCGCGGCTTGGCGAACTGGCCGGCAATACGGCCGACTTTCACGACCGGCGAAGCCGCGGCGTACGTCAGCACCACCGCCATTTGCAGAAACAGCCGGAAGAAATCGCGGATGTTGTTGGCGCCGTGTTCGGCGAAACTTTCCGCGCAATCGCCGCCTTGAAGGAGGAAGGCCTGGCCGGCTGCAACCTGCGCCAAAGCGCGTTTGAGGTTGCGTGCCTCGCCTGCAAAAACCAGCGGCGGAAAGCTCGCCAACTGCGCCTCGACGTCTGCGAGCGCTTTGGCGTCGGGATAGTCCGGCACCTGCACGATCGGCTTCGTGCGCCAGGTATCCGGGCTCCATTTCGCCGCGTTGACCAGTTTCGACATTCCGCTTCTCCAGACCGCCATTCTCGGTGACGCAGGCCATTAGCCTGCGACGCCAGTATCCATATTCACGGATCTCGGTTATGGATTCCGGCTCTCGCCGCTGTTGCGGTTCGGCCGGAATGACTGGCCCTTATACACAACCGCTTGCGGCCGCGACAGTCCGAAAAACCTCAGCCTATTCCGCGGCTTCGCGCGCGTAGCTGGCGCTTTTCTGCCGCATCGTGACCAGTTCCTCAGCCGTGGTGGGATGCAATGCCATCGTTGCATCGAAGTCGGCCTTGGTGGCCTCCATTTTCACTGCGATGGCGGCGACCTGGACCATTTCGGCGGCCCCTTCACCAACAATATGACAGCCAACCACGCGATCGGTCTGGCCGTCCACAACGAGCTTGAGCAATACCGTTGTGTCCCGGCCTGACAGGGTCGCTTTCAGCGGCTTGAACATGGCGCGGTAGATATCGGTCCGCTGAAGCTGTGACCGCGCCTGCGCTTCGGTCAGGCCGACCACTCCGACCTCCGGCTCGGAGAAAACCGCTGTCGGCACGTTGGCGTGATCGACCGGCGTCGGCTTGTCGCCGAATACCGTGTCGGCAAAGGCGTGACCCTCACGAATGGCGACCGGCGTGAGATTGATGCGGTTGGTCACATCGCCGATGGCGTAGATGTTGGCAACGCTGGTGCGCGAGTATTCGTCGACAGCGATACCGCCATTTTCGCTTAGCGCAACGCCGACTTCGCTCAATCCCAGTTTGGCGACGTGAGGGGCCCGCCCCGTAGCGAACATCACGCAATCGGCGGGAAGCTGATTGCCGCTTGAAAGACGAGCGTGCAAGCGCGTGCCGGTCCGCTCGATCGCCGCAACCTTGCACCCGGTGAAGACGCGAATGCCGCGCTTCTCCATGTCTGTACGGACGTGCTGGCGCACCTCATCGTCAAAGCCGCGCAGAATATTCTCGCCGCGATAGATGACGGTCACATGCGATCCGAGACCGGCGAAAATCCCGGCGAATTCGAGCGCGATATAGCCGCCGCCCTGGATCACCACATGCGGCGGGAGCTCACGCAAATGGAATGCCTCGTTCGAGGAGATGGCATGCTCGATGCCCGGAATCGGATCGCCATAGCTCGGCGCGCCACCGGTGGCGATCAGGATATAGGCGACCCGCACCCGCGTGCCGTTGGCCAAATGAACGGTGTGAGCGTCTCCGACGACGGCGCGGCTCTTGACTATGGTGACCCGCGCCTTTTCCAGCGTCGCAGTATAGGCGCCTTCGAGCCGGGCAATTTCTTTGTCTTTGTTGGCAATGAGGGTTGACCAGTTGAAGGTCGTTTGCGGCAACGTCCAGCCGTAACCTTCGGCATCTTCGAATTCCGCGCGAAACCGCGACGCGTAGACCAGCAGCTTCTTCGGCACGCAGCCGCGGATGACACAGGTGCCGCCGACGCGATATTCCTCCGCCAGCATCACGCGAGCACCATGCTGAGCGGCAATGCGCGCGGCGCGAACGCCACCCGAGCCGCCCCCGATTACAAAAAGATCGACGTCGTAGTCGGACATGCTTAGACGGTGCTCCGTGAAAGATCAGGGGCCTTTGACAACACGGACCCCGTCGGGACCGGCGAGAATAACAGTCTGTGCCAGACCGATGAACAGACCGTGCTCCATCACGCCTGGAATCCTGCAGAGCCGCGCCGCGACCGCTCGTGGATCGGGAATCCGTTGCAACTGGGCATCCAAAATCCAATGCCCGCCATCGGTAACGAAAACCCGACCGTCCTTTGCCTTCCGCAACGCCACGGGTCCCGGACAGCCGGCTTCCGCGTTTGCAGCTTCGACCGCGCGGCGCGTCGCGGCAGCGCCGAAGGGTGCAATTTCGATCGGCAGCGGGAAGCGGCCAAGCATCGATACCCATTTGGATTCGTCAGCGATGACGACCATCTGCGCCGACGCCGATGCAACGATCTTCTCCCGCAATAAAGCGCCGCCGCCGCCTTTGATGAGCGTCAGGTCGGGCGCAATTTCGTCGGCGCCATCCACGGTCAGGTCGAGCTCGGGCGTCTCATCGAGGGTGGCAAGCGATATGCCGGCCGCGGCCGCCTGCGCGCGGGTCACTTCTGAAGTCGGGACCGCGACGACATCGAGGCCGGCGCGCACGCGCTCGCCGAGCAATTCCACAAAATGCTTGGCGGTCGAGCCGGTACCAAGCCCGAGCCGCATGCCTCCGTTCACCATTTCCAGCGCCCGAGCAGCGGCGGCGCGTTTTTGTGCCTCGGCGTCCATGTGCCGGTGTGTAGGGCAAAATCGGCGCGAAAGCGAATAAACCCTCCCGCTAACGGCGCTTGCATGGCCCGAAATCGCCCGCTAGGCCAAAGCATGCTCACCATCATCTTCGATCTCGACGGCACGCTGGTCGATACCGCGCCAGACCTGATCGACACGCTCAACATCACCCTGACCGAGCACGATCTGCCGGCGGTGCCCTACGACGAGGCGCGTCCCATGATCGGGGGCGGCGCGAGGGGCATGATCGAGCAGGCACTCGCCGCCGAGGGGCGCGATTTTAGGCCCGCCGCCGTGGACCGGCTCTACGCCTGCTTTGTCGCCCACTACGCTAAACATATCGCCGACCGCTCGCGCACGTTCCCACATGTAGAGGCGGCTCTGGATCGTCTGGCGGAGACGGGCCATCGGCTCGCGGTATGTACCAACAAACTCGAATGGCTCGCGAAAAAGCTGTTACGGACGCTCAACCTCTCCGACCGGTTCGCCGCGATTTGCGGCCAGGATACGTTCGGCATGCAAAAGCCTGATCCGGAAGTCTTCCGTGGGACGGTTATTCGCGCGGGCGGCAATCCCGAACGCGCCATCATGGTGGGCAACTCGATCACCGACATCCAGACCGCCCGCGCCGCCAACGTGCCCATCGTCGCGGTCGACTTCGGCTATACCGATGTTCCCATTGCAAATCTGAACCCGGATCGGGTCATCAGCTCGTTTGCGGACCTGGCGGCGGCTATTGACGATCTTGCCCTTGCAAAAAATACAATGGACGATCAGGGCTTTATCGGGCACAAAGTCTGATTATATAGGTGGTGCTGTTGAGTTGCCGATGGCTCATATGGAGCCGAAAGCGTGATCCGGGAAAGCGGTTACCGGTTCTCCCATAAGATCGCGCTCAAAGAAGTCATGGAAACGCCTGCCGATGGACAGCGTGGACGTGAAAAACTCGCAAGCTCGCGACTTTGATGAAGTGCGCGCGTTGCCGGCGCTGGTCGATCCGTTCGGCCGTGAGATCTCGTATCTTCGCGTCTCGGTCACCGATCGCTGCGATTTCCGCTGCGTCTATTGCATGAGCGAGCACATGGCCTTCCTGCCGAAGGCCGAGCTCCTCACGCTCGAAGAACTCGACCGGCTCTGCTCGGCTTTTGTTGCGCGCGGCGTGCGCAAGCTCCGTCTCACCGGCGGCGAGCCGCTGGTGCGGCGCGGGATCATGACGCTGTTCTCTTCGCTGTCGCGCCATCTTGAAACCGGCCGCCTCGACGAGTTGACGCTCACGACCAACGGATCGCAGCTCGCCAAATTCGCCGCCGACCTGAAGGCGCATGGCGTGCAACGCATCAACGTTTCGCTCGACACGCTCGACCCGGACAAATTCCGCGACATCACCCGCTGGGGCGCTTTGCACGACGTGCTCGCCGGCATCGACGCTGCGCAATCGGCGGGCCTCAAGATCAAGATCAACACTGTCGCGCTCAAGGGCGTGAACGACGACGAATTCCCGCGCCTGATCGAATGGGCGCATGGCCGCGGCATGGATCTGACGCTGATCGAAGTGATGCCGCTCGGCGAGATCGGCCGCCTGGACCAGTATCTACCGCTGTCGATGGCGCGCGCTCATCTCAGTGAGCGCTTCTCGCTTGAAGACCTCGACTACCGCACCGGGGGACCGGCGCGCTACGTGCGCGTTGGCGAGACCGGCGGGCGGCTCGGTTTCATCACTCCGCTCACCCACAATTTCTGCGAATCCTGCAATCGCGTGCGCGTCACCTGCACCGGCACCCTCTACATGTGTCTCGGCCAGGCGGATGCCGCCGATCTGCGCAAGCCGCTGCGCGCTTCGGAGAGCAACGATCTCCTGCATGCCGCCATCGACGAAGCGATCGCCCGCAAGCCGAAGGGCCACGATTTCGTCATCGATCGCCGTCACCAGCGCCCGGCGCTCTCGCGCCATATGAGCGTGACCGGCGGCTAGTCCCATCATTGCGAGCCCAGCGAAGCAATCCAGCGCCACTACCGCGCAAAGCGTACGCTCTCGCGATCCGGCACACCCGGGCTACAACGGGCGAATCGAATAGATCACTTCGCCCTTGAACTTCCCCGTATTTGGCACCCACGGGAAGTAGATCACCCATTGGAGGTGCACCTGCGCGCCGACTTCTTTCAGACCGGCGAACTCCTTGACGAGCTTCCCGGTCATATTCACCACGTCGAGAACACCTTGGGGCCCGATGACCAGCGCCTGCGGAACCCACTCCATCCCCTGCAAAGAACTCAGGAACACGCGGTAGAAATCGGCGGCCTGCCCATGGCCCTCCCAGCGCTCCCCCGAGGGCAGCAGCTCCATCACGCAATCATCGGTGAAGACGCCGAGCATGACCTGCATCTGCGTCTCGAATTCACCCTCCGTGAACGGCTTGAACAACACCTCTTCGGCGTGCACGTGGGTCAGCCAAGCTCGCCGGATGGCATCGTAGCCTTCTGACGTGACTCCCCAAGTGATTGGCTGGCCTTTAAAGCGATTGTCGCTGAGCAGCTGTGCAACTGGATCTGCGCCCATTCTTGTACTTTCCGCAGGAGTCGTGCCGAGGATATCTTGGTGCGGTGCGAGCGTGGAAGTCTAGCCGGCTCCTCTCGTATTTGACGCCAAGAAGCCGAAACGACGGCCTCGACTCCAACGTGGGCCAATTAACGACATTCGCCTCCGGCTGGCACGCACTTGAGAATTATTCCGCGTCGAATCTGGATCGCGCCTTCTTCACTCGCTCCCAGTTCGTCGCCACCCAATCCACCAAACCCTGCATTGGACGGAGCAAACTGCTTCCAAGGCTTGTGATCTCATATTCGACACGCAGCGGAACTTCGGCAAACACCTCGCGAGTGATCAATCCGTCACGCTCCAGATTTCGCAATGTCAGCGTCAGCATTCGTTGTGAGATTCCCGGAATCGCCCTTTCAAGCTCGGAAAACCGGGCGCGCCCGCCGAGCAATTTGGCCAGAGCAAGTATCAGAAAGATACTCCACTTATCGCCAATCTTCGTCAGCAGCTCCCGAACCGCCGCGGCATCCTTGTGTCCGCAAACCGCCGCCGGGTCCAAACGCTTATTTTTGCCGGCGGTTTTCACTGCTAACCTCTGTGTTAGCTACCAAGTTTAATGTGCCTTCTTACTTGATAGGAGCATCGAAGCTATATGTAACGATACATTAGTAAGCATCGTACGAACAGTAAGCCGATCTCAGAGCCGACCATGCCGACGACCAAATACGCAGCTTTTGACGCTCTCAGCCCCTATTTTGAACTCGTCCAGAAGGGACTAAGCGGCCTCGTTGACGGCGAGCACTATTTCGACACCATCGCCGATGACGCGTTTTTTGAGTTTCTCTATGAATTTCCCGGTTGGCCCCGGACGATTCGGGGACGGGCCAATTTGATGGCTCAATACTCCGGGTATGGCGACAATATCAGGCTGCAATCGGCTGATAAGCTTGTCGTGCACCACGCTGAAGACGGGCGTGTTGCTATCCTCGAGTGCGAAGTACACGGCACGATTCTCGCGACCGGCGTTCCATACCACAACAGACTCCTTTCCATCATCACGATCGGCAACAGAAAGATCCTGCACTGGAGAGACTACATGGACTCTCTGGCGGCCTGGAACGCGCTAACGGCGCCATCCAGTTAAATTCGCCCATCTGTCAGAAAGAACGACTCAACCCGAGCTACAACGACCGCAACACTGTCGCCGCGGCTTGCAGTTCGGCAAATCGGAACGCGCGACGCTCAAACGCGACTTCATCGCCGCCCCAGCGCTCGATATTCCAATCCTCATCGATGTGCGCGGCCTGCCACGCTTCCTCAGCGCCGAGGCGCCCGCGTAATAACGCGAGCGCGATGAGCGCCGAACCGGTGAGCGTCATCACCGCATGCACGGCGCCGAGCCGCCACGGATCGCCGGGAACCGCGGCGCGCGCGGCCGCCAGCGCCGCCGCAGGCTGCGCGACGTGGATGACGCCGTCGCCCAGGGAGAACCGCGCGCCAAGGGCCTCGCTCGCCCAGTCGAGGATTGGATCCCATAGGCGCGCTTGCTTCTCGACAAGGCCTGGCGGCGAACTGGCGCGATAACAAACTAGATCGGAGGCGAGATATTTTTGCACCTCCGCCGCGACCGCATCCGGACGATCGCTGACCCCGTCGATGATCGAATTGGCAAGCCGGGTCAGCGGCATCTTCCCCGGATCAATCACGTTGCGCTGCGCTTCCCATTCCGCGGCGATGGCCCCCGCCAATGCCGACGTCGGCGCAGCGAGCAGGCGGCCGGCGGGCGTACGGACCGGCTTGTCGTCGAGCCGCACGGCGTAACCGTCAGCGGTAGCCGCCACTGCGGCCCGGTCGTAGAAGCGTCGCCGCAGCTGCACCCGCAGGTCGCGCCGGGCCGCCTCCACGGGGCCCTCGGGGGAACCGTTCTCGAACAGATCGCGCATAAGACCTTCGAACAATAGACGAGAACATAATGCGCGGCAGCATGTCTGCCCTGCTTCGCCGTTGCAGCGGAGCGGCAACAAAAATCGCCAGCATATTCAATGATTTAAATTAACTCGGGCGCTCGCCTTTAGAGCTACCCATCGCACCAGGCGGTTCGCACCCGCAATCGCGCGCTTGTTAACGACAGCAAGCGACAAAACCTTGTTATAACAAACAGAAGCGGTGGAAATCCGCTCCCCGCTCGACTACTATCCCGGCCCGGAATCGGCGACGGTATCTAGCCGCGGGGGAGTGCCGATCCGCGCAGCAGCGTTAATAACCGCCGGAGCACCGGCGAAGTGCTGCGTGTGTAAGAGGAATGGAATGAAACCTACCGACATTTCGGCCCCGGATTACTTCCACAAGGTCGTGGACTGCCAGTGGGCCTGTCCGGCGCACACGCCGGTTCCTGAATACATCCGTTTGATCGCCGCCGGCCGTTACAGCGACGCTTACATGATCAATTGGGAATCGAACGTGTTTCCGGGCGTGCTCGGGCGCACTTGCGATCGCCCCTGCGAGCCCGCCTGCCGGCGCGGCCGCGTTGAAAAGGAGCCAGTGGCGATCTGCCGGCTCAAGCGCGTCGCCGCCGACTTCAAGGAAGACATTCGCGGCCGGCTTCCCAAGCCGGTCGAAACGAAGAACGGCAAGCGCATCGCGCTTGTGGGCGGCGGCCCAGCTTCGCTCTCGGTGGCGCGCGACCTCACACCCATGGGTTACGATTGCGTGGTGTTCGATCAGGATCCGCTCTCCGGCGGCATGATGCGCACGCAGATTCCGAAATTCCGCCTACCGGAAAAGGTGCTCGACGAAGAATGCCATTACATCCTCGATCTCGGCGTGACCTTTGTCGGCGGCAAGCGCATCGACAGCATGAAGACGCTGCTGGCCGAAGATTTCGATGCCATCTTCGTCGGCTGCGGCGCGCCGCGCGGCCGCGATCTCGACATTCCCGGCCGCAAGGAAGCGGCCAAGAACATCCATATCGGCATCGACTGGCTGTCCAGCGTCTCGTTCGGCCACATCGACAAGATCGGCAAGCGCGTCATCGTACTCGGCGGCGGCAACACCGCCATGGACTGCTGCCGCTCCTCGCGCCGGCTCGGCGGTGAGGATGTCAAAGTCATCGTCCGCTCCGGCTTCGAGGAGATGAAGGCCTCGCCCTGGGAAAAAGAGGACGCCATCCACGAGGACATTCCGATCTTCAATTATATGGTGCCGAAGGAATTCACCCACGAGAGCGGCAAGCTCACCGGCGTGATCTTCGAGAAGGTCAAGGCGGTACGCGACGCCAAGGGCCGCCGCGATCTCATTCCGACCGGCGAGCCCGATCAACACTTTCCCTGCGACGACGTGCTGGTCGCCGTCGGCCAGGAAAATGCGTTTCCGTGGATCGAGCGCGACTGCGGCATCGAGTTCGACAAGTGGAACATGCCTAAGGTCGATACCGCGACCATGGCCTCCACAAATCCCAAGGTGTTTTTCGGCGGCGACGCCGCGTTTGGCCCGAAGAACATCATCTGGGCGGTGGCGCACGGCCACGATGCCGCGATCTCGATCGATAAATTCTGCCGCGGCGAGGACGTCAACGTTCGCCCGGCGCCGCAGATCGCGATCTCCAGCCAGAAGATGGGCATTCACGAGTGGAGCTACGACAACGAGATCACGCTCGATAAGCGCTATCGCGTCCCGCATCGCGACAAGGTCGTGGCGTTGCGCGACATCAAGGCCGAGGTCGAGCTTGGCTATGACGTCGAACTGGCGCTGAAGGAAGCCGAACGGTGCCTGAATTGCGACGTGCAGACCGTCTTCACCGGGCAGCTTTGCATCGAATGCGACGCCTGCGTCGATATCTGCCCGATGGACTGCATCACTTTCACTGAGAACGGCGAAGAAGCCGACTTGCGCTCGCGCCTGGAGGCGCCGGCCAATAACCTTACGCAGGACCTCTACATCGGCAACAGCCTCAAGACCGGCCGCATCATGGTCAAGGATGAAGATGTGTGCCTGCACTGCGGGCTATGCGCGGAACGCTGCCCCACCGGCGCGTGGGACATGCAGAAATACCTCATCGATATGACTCACGCAGAACAAGCATGCCAATCCAGAGCGTAAACGACTTCGTCGTCCGATTTGCCAACGTCAACGGCTCCGGTTCCGCCAGCGCCAACGAACTGTTCGCCCGCTCGGTGCTGCGGATGGGCATTCCGTGCGCGCCGCGCAACATTTTCCCGTCCAACATTCAGGGCCTGCCGACCTGGTACGAGGTACGCATTTCCGAGAGTGGCCATCTCGGCGCCCGCGGCGGCACCGACCTCATGATCGCGATGAACCCCCAGACTTGGGACAAGGACGTCGCCGGCATCGAACCCGGAGGGTATCTCCTCTACGATTCCACCAAGCCGATGCCGAAGTCGAAATTCCGCGACGACATTACTGTCATCGGCGTCCCGCTCACCGCCATATGCAATCGCGAATATACCGATCCGCGCCAACGCCAGCTGTTCAAGAACATCGTCTATGTCGGCGCGCTGTCGGCGCTGCTCGACATGGATGTCGGCGAAATGGAAAAGCTGATCGCCGAGCAATTCAAGGGCAAGGAGAAGCTGTTCGACGCCAACAAGCACGCGCTGCATCTCGGCCGCGACTGGGTGATGATGAACCTCGAACATCCGCTCGGCTTGCGGCTAAAGCGTGCGGACGCTGTCGGCGACCGCATCTTCATCGAGGGTAATTCAGCAGCCGCCCTCGGCGCCGTCTATGGCGGCGCCACGGTCTGCGCCTGGTATCCGATCACGCCCTCCTCCTCGCTCGCCGAAGCGTTCACCCGGCACTGCCAGCGCATGCGGGTCGATCCGGCGACCAAGCAGAACAAATTCGCCATCGTCCAGGCCGAGGACGAGTTGGCGTCAATCGGCATCGTGATCGGCGCCGGCTGGAACGGCGCCCGCGCTTTCACAACGACCTCCGGCCCGGGAATTTCACTCATGCAGGAGTTTCTCGGCCTCGCCTACTTTGCCGAAATCCCGGCGGTAATCTTCGACGTACAGCGGGCCGGACCTTCGACCGGCATGCCGACGCGCACGCAGCAGACCGACATCATCTCCTGCGCCTACGCCTCGCACGGCGACACCAAGCACGTGCTGCTGTTCCCCGAGGACCCGGCGGAGGCGTTCGAATTTGGCGCCACCGCCTTCGACCTCGCCGACCGGCTGCAAACGCCGATCTTCGTCATGCTCGATCTCGATATCGGCATGAACCACCGCCTGGCGCGCCCGCTCACCTGGGACGACACCCGCAAGTTCGACCGCGGCAAGATCATGACCGAGACGGCGCTCGAAGCCGGCGCCGATTTCGGCCGCTACCTCGATGTTGACGGCGACGGCATTCCCTATCGCACGCTTCCGGGCACGCATCCTACCAAGGGTTCGTTCTTCACCCGCGGTACTTCGCGCGACCGTTACGCGCGCTATACCGAAGAAGGCTCGGCCTACGCCGACAACATGCAGCGGCTCCTGCGCAAGTTCGAGACCGCAAAGGATTTGGTGCCGCGTCCGTTACAGGCCAATGCCGACAAGCCGACGAAATACGGAGTCATCTACTTCGGCTCGACCTCGCCGCCGATGGACGAAGCGATCGAGCTGCTCGAATCGGACGGTCATGCGCTTGACCGGCTTCGCGTGCGCGCTTTCCCGTTCCATTCCAGCGTGACGAGCTTCCTCGCCGAGCACGATTTTGTGTTCGTGGTGGAGCAGAACCGCGACGCGCAGCTGCGCTCGCTGATCGCCAACGAATGCAACGTCGATCCGGTGCGGCTGGTGCCGATCCTGCATTACGACGGCACGCCGATCACCGCCCGCTTCATCGCCAGCGCCGTCGCCGACCGCCTCGATGCGCTGAAAGTCACGCCACTGCGGAAAGTCGTGTCATGACCCAGGTGACTTCATGACTTACGTCGTCAAGCCGAAATTCCACCACCCGGATCTGCCGAAGAACGAGCTCGGCTACACCCACCGCGATTACGAAGGCGCAGTGTCGACGCTGTGCGCAGGTTGCGGCCATGACTCGATTTCGAGTTCGATCATCGAGGCCTGCTACGAACTGTCGATCGCGCCACACCGGGTGGCGAAACTTTCCGGCATCGGCTGCTCGTCGAAGACGCCGACCTATTTCCTCGGCAATTCGCACGGCTTTAATTCGGTGCATGGGCGCATGCCGTCGGTGCTGACCGGCGCCAATCTCGCCAACCGCGACCTCATCTATCTCGGCGTATCCGGCGACGGCGACTCCGCCTCGATCGGCTTCGGCCAGTTCGCGCATGCGCTGCGCCGCGGCGTCGACATGGTCTACATCGTGGAGAATAACGGCGTCTACGGCCTGACCAAAGGCCAGTTCTCAGCCACCGCCGATGCCGGCTCGAAGTCGAAGCGCGGCGTGGTCAACACTGACAGCGCCATTGACCTCGTCGGCATCGCGCTGCAGGTCGGCGCCACCTTCGTCGCCCGCTCGTTCTCAGGCGACAAGACACAATTAACGCCGCTGATCAAGGCCGCCATCGAGCACCGTGGTGCGGCATTCATCGACGTAATTTCGCCGTGCGTCGCATTCAACAATCACGCCGGCTCGACCAAGAGTTTCGACTATGTCCGCGAGCACAATGAAACTGTCAACAAACTCGACTTCATCACCGGCCGTGCGGCGATCAAGGTTGATTACGCGCCCGGCACGGTCGAACTGGTGCAACAGCATGACGGCTCGACCATCGCGCTGCGCAAGCTCGACGCTGAGTATGACGTGCACGACAAGCTGGCGGCCATGAGTTTCCTGCAGCACCATGCCGCCAAGGGCCAAGTGGTGACTGGACTCCTCTATGTCGCCTCGGAGGCCGCCGACTTGCACGGTCACCTCAATACCGTCGAGACGCCGCTCAACGCGCTCGGCGAGAAGGAGCTGTGCCCCGGCTGGGCGGTGCTCGACAAATTCAACGCGAGCCTGCGTTAGTTTGTCATTCCAAGGCCGGCCTCAGGCCGGAACCCGGAATCCATAACCACAGTGGTCCAGATTCTGCACGGTCTGTGGTCATGGATTCCGGACTCGCCGCTTCGCGGCGATCCGGAATGACGCACACTCACTCCTCCGGCGCCTCGACGATCGGGTCGTAGCGCGCGGCATCAAGCCCGAGTAGGTTCCAGGACTGCAGCATATGAGGCGGCAGCGGCGCGCTGACGTCGATCACGCCGCTGCGCGGGTTCGGCACGACGATGCGGCGGGCGAGAAGGTGCAGCTTGTTCTGCATGCCGCCGGGCAGTTGCCAGTTTTCCAGCGAAAAATACTTCGGGTCGCCGACGATGGGGTGGCCGATATGCGCCATGTGCGCGCGCAATTGATGGGTGCGGCCGGTGACCGGCTTGAGCGAGACCCAGGCCAGCAGAGGCCCCGACGTTTCGACCACCGCGTAGTAGGTCACCGCGTGGCTAGCGCCCTTGTCGCCGTGGCGCGCGATGCGCATGAACGAGTCTTCCTCGCGCTCCTCTTTGGCGAGAAAGGTCGAGATGCGGCCTTGCTGCACCTTGGGCACGCCGGCGACCAGCGCCCAGTAAATCTTTCGTGCCGAGCGGGAGCGGAACGTCTTGGCCAGCGCCGTCGCCGCGAACCGCGTCTTGGCGACGAGGAGGCACCCGGCAGTGTCCTTGTCGAGCCGGTGCACCAGGCGGGGCCGCTGGCCGTGGGAATCGCGCAGCACGTCGAGCATGCCGTCGAGATGGCGCGTGGTGCCGGAGCCGCCTTGCACCGCAAGCCCCATCGGCTTGTTGAGCACCAGCACGTCGGCGTCCTCGTGCAGCGTGATTGATTTTAGGAACGCGCGGGTTTGTTCGTCGGCTTCGCTGCCCGGCGTCCGCGGCTTCAGCTGATCGAGCCGCAGCGGCGGAATACGCATCGTTTGCCCGGCCTCCAGCCGGTTCTTGGGCTGGGTGCGCTTACCGTTCACCCGCACCTCGCCTTTGCGGATGACGCGCTGGATATGGGAGAAGCTCAATCCCGGAAACCGCGCCTCAAGAAACCGATCGACGCGCATGCCGGATTCGTCGGCGGTGACCACGACGTTCTGCACACTTGTCGGCATCGGAGCCGGGGCTGTATCTTTCTGTTTCCCGTCATCCTGAGGTGCGCGCCACCGATCTCGGGCTTGCCCGAGATCGGCATGTTGAGCAGTGGAAGTCGGCGATAGCCGACTTGCGTGGCGCGCCTCGAAGGACGCGGCCCGGGCGCCGGGGCCGTCGCGCTTGATGGGTTGCTGGGGGATTCGCTTTGCACTTCGCGCAACGGCATCACCCTTCGCGGCCGCGTCAGGGTGGCGGCGAGCGAAACGACGTTGATGGCGCGTCCCGGCGATCTGCTTGCCGCCGCCCGGCTGCCGCGGCCCGCGGGAGCCTCTCAATGCGTGCTCCAACGACAACGCAGCCGCGGGAAGCAGCTTACGATCCTACTTGATCTCGACATCAGAACTGCCGATTACGGGAGGTGTGAAAGACCGCAACGACCTTGACCGTGTCATCGCGAATCCGATGGATGACAATATAAGGCAAGCCAGTCACTGAAAGAAGCCTAATGCCGCGCGGGCCGGGCCGACCCGAATAGGGAAACGATTCGAGACGAGAGGTGGCATCCTGGATACGCGCAACAACAGCCTCGGCAGCCTGCAAATTATTCTTGGCGATATAACTTCGAATTGCGTCTAAATCCCTCAGCGCACCTCTGAGGTAAAAAACCTTCATCGCTTCATGCGATCGAAGAAGTCCCTGACTTCCTGGTCACTTGCGACGTCATCCTCAGCCAGCCGCCGCTCGATTTCCGCAATTTGCTCCAGAGACAGCTCAATGTCCTCGTCGTCGCGTTCGAGGAAGTCCAAGATCAATACGGCAGCCGCCTGTTGCCGCTCCTCTGGCAGCTCACGTAAACGGGTGATGGCTTCATCCAATCGCTTGTTCATCTTAAGTCACACTCCAGAGCGAGCGATAATATAACAACTATTGCCCTTGCCCGCCAAATCGCTCATTCCGTAACTTTGCCCAGTATTCCAGCCGCTTCCTGATTTCCCGTTCGAACCCGCGCTCGGGCGGATCGTAAAACTTCTTTCGGCCGAGTTGCTCGGGGAAATAGTCCTGGCCGGAGAACCCCTCTTCGGCGTCGTGATCGTATTCATAGCCCGCGCCATAGCCCTCGGTCTTCATCAGCTTGGTCGGCGCGTTGAGGATATGTTTGGGCGGCAACAGCGAGCCGGCCTCCTTCGCCGTGCGCATAGCTTGGCCGAACGCCACGTAAGCCGCGTTCGATTTCGGCGCGGTGGCGACGTAGAGCACGGCTTCGGCGATGGCAAGCTCGCCTTCGGGTGAGCCGAGGAAATCGTAGGCGTCCTTGGCGGCATTGGCGATGACCAGCGCCTGCGGATCGGCAAGCCCGATGTCCTCGACCGCCATGCGCACGATCCGGCGCGCGAGATAGAGCGGGTCCTCGCCGGCATCGAGCATGCGGCAGAGATAGTAGAGCGCGGCATCGGCGTCGGAGCCGCGCACCGATTTGTGCAGCGCGCTGATGAGATTGTAGTGACCATCCTGCTTCTTGTCGTAGATCGGCGCCCGCCGCTGCACCACTTCCTGCAAGGCGGCGGCATCAAAGGTCTCGCCATCCCGTGCAGCGCGCCACACTTCTTCCGCCAGCGTGAGCGCCGCGCGGCCGTCGCCGTCGGCCATGCGGATCAGCGAAGCGCGGGCATCGTCTTCCAGCGGAAGTTTTTTGCTTTCGACCGCCTCCGCCCGCTCAAGCAGTTTCTCCAGCGCTGCGGTATCGAGCGGCTTGAAGACGAGCACACGCGCACGCGACAGCAGCGGCGCAATCAGTTCAAACGAAGGATTCTCCGTAGTCGCGCCGACCAGCACGATGGTACCGTCTTCCACCACCGGCAGGAAAGAATCCTGCTGCGCCCGGTTGAAGCGGTGAATCTCGTCGACGAAGAGAAGCGTCCCCTGCCCAGTTTCACGGCGCGCCCGCGCGGCATCGAAAACCTTCTTCAGGTCGGCAACGCCGGAAAAGATCGCCGAAATTTGCTCGAAGTGCAGATCGGTGGCGCGAGCAAAGAGCCGCGCTACCGTGGTCTTACCAGTGCCCGGCGGGCCCCAAAAGATGAGCGAACCGAGCGAGCGCGTTTCCAGCATGCGGGTGAGCGCGCCATCGGGGCCAAGCAGATGTTCCTGTCCGACGACGTCGGTGAGCTGGTCCGGTCGAAGCTTATCGGCGAGCGGCCGCGGCGCGTCGCGTTCAAGACCCGCAGCCGCGAACAAAGTCGGCGTGCTTTTCTTCGGGCGTGAGCTCATTCATCCACTGAACGTCGCCGATATCTGCTGGCCGCCCCGATCGATCATCACTCGCCACAGCCGGCTGCCGGCCCGCGTGATGCGATCAAGATCGGCTGATTTTTCGATTTTTTGGTTATTGACGGAGAGCACGATATCGCCGCGCTGGAGCCCGATCGATTGCGCCGTCGAGCCGTCGGCCACACCGACGATCACGACGCCCCGGCTCTGCAGGTCGAGCCGCAGCTGGTCCGCCAGCGCCGGCGAAAGGTTAGCCACTGTGGCGCCGAGGAACGGCGAGCGCGAGCGGATTTCAATCTCCTCGCGCGGCGTGTCAGGTGCGATCTGCAGATTTATCGGGACAACAAGCTCTTTTCCCTGGCGGAGGAAGCCGATCTGCGCCGTACCGCCCAGAGGCTTGGTGGCGAAACGATAATCGAAGGCGTTGGGATCATCGACGGTCGTGCCGTCGATGCTGACGATGAGATCGCCGGTCTTGAGGCCCGCGCGGGCCGCGGGACCCTCGGTGGCGAGGTTTGCGACCAGCGCTCCGCTCGGCCGTTTCAAGCCAAGACTTTCGGCGATCTCCGGAGTCACTTCCTGCAGCTTGGCACCGAGCCACGGACGCTTGACCGCGGCGTTGCCGCCCCTCGCCGACGCGACTACCACACGCACCATATTCGCCGGGATGGCAAAGCCGATGCCCTGCGATCCGCCGGAGCGCGAATAGATCGCCGTATTGATGCCGACGAGCCTGCCGTTGAGATCGACGAGGGCGCCGCCGGAATTGCCGGGATTAATCGCGGCGTCGGTCTGGACGAAGAACCGATAGTCGCTGATGCCGACCTGCGTGCGCGCCACCGCCGAGACGATGCCGTGGGTCACGGTTTGTCCGACGCCAAATGGATCGCCAATCGCGAGCACGACGTCGCCGACCTGCAGCTCATCGGAATTACCGAATTCGAGCACAGGAAAGCGCTCCTTCGAGTCCTTTAGCCGCAGGACGGTCAGATCGCTGTGCTCGTCCTTCAGCACGATCTCGGCGTCGAATTCGCGTTTGTCGGCGAGCGCTACCCTCACCTCGCTGGCCCCTTCGATGACGTGATAATTGGTGACGACGAGGCCGCTGCCGTCGACGATCACTCCGGAGCCCAACGATCGCAGCACCTGCTCACGCGGCACCGCGCCAAAGAACTGCCGAAACAGCGGATCGTTCATGAACGGGTTGCGGTTTTCAACGACCCGCGCCGCGTAGACGTTCACCACCGCGGGCGCCACGCGCTTGACCACGGGCGCAAATGAAAGCTGCAGCTCGGCGGGCGAGGATGGCACGCGGCGATCTTGTGCGCTCGCGCCCACAAGCAGCGCGGAAAGCGCAACAACGGCAGCCGCTATTGTGGTGCTTATAACCCGCAGCCGCGGCATGGAATGCTCCAAATCAATGCCGCCAGATATAGGCGCGAGGGCCGGCCTTTAGAAGGGCGAGCCATCTCGCGCGACGGAGCGCAAGGCTTAAGCGGCGGCGGGAGCCGTCTCCTCGGCGCGCACCTGAACCGGCCCGGAATCCTTGCCCTTGGCCTCGACGTCGCGGTCGACAAACTCAATCACTGCCACCGGGGCTGAATCGCCGTAACGGAAGCCGGCCTTGAGCACCCTGGTGTAGCCGCCATTACGCGCCTTGTACCGCGGCCCGATCACCTCGAAGAGCTTCTTGACCATGGCGAGATCGCGCATCTGCGCGATCGCCTGGCGGCGGGCATGCAGATCGCCGCGCTTGCCGAGCGTGACGAGTTTTTCGACGACCGGGCGCAAATCCTTCGCCTTCGGCAGCGTGGTCATGATCTGCTCATGCTTGATGAGCGAGGCGGCGAGGTTCGCCAGCATCGAACGGCGATGATCAGAGCGCCGGCCGAACTTGCGGTGGGTTTTGGCGTGACGCATTTCAGATACCAGCGTTCAGCCATCAGTAATCAGACGCTCATCCGATTACTGACATCTGATTACTGTCTCCTGTTCAGTAGTGATCCTCGAAGCGCTTGGCTAGTTCCTCGATGTTCTCCGGCGGCCAACCGGGAACTTCCATGCCCAGATGCAAGCCCATCTGCACCAGCACTTCCTTGATCTCGTTGAGCGACTTACGCCCGAAATTCGGCGTGCGCAGCATCTCGGCTTCGGTCTTCTGCACCAGGTCGCCGATATAGACGATGTTGTCGTTCTTCAGGCAATTTGCCGAACGCACCGAGAGCTCGAGCTCGTCGACCTTCTTGAGGAACGCAGGATTGAAGGCAAGGTCGGGAATGGACTCTTGTGCCGCCTCGCGCTTGGGCTCCTCGAAATTGACGAATACGTTGAGCTGATCCTGCAGGATGCGCGCCGCGTAGGCGAGCAAGTCCTCGGGGCTCACCGCGCCGTTGGTTTCGATCGAGAGCGTGAGCTTGTCGTAGTCGAGGATCTGCCCTTCGCGGGTGTTCTCTACCTTGTAGGACACCTTGCGCACCGGCGAATAAAGGCTGTCGACCGGGATCAAGCCGATCGGCGCATCCTCTGGGCGGTTGCGTTCCGCCGGAATATAGCCCTTGCCGGTATTGACTGTGAACTCCATGCGGATCTCGGCGCCCTCGTCGAGCGTGCACAGAACGAGGTCGGGATTGAGGACAACGATGTCGCCGACGGTCTGAATGTCGCTCGCCGTCACGGTGCCGGGTCCCTGCTTCTTCACCACCATGCGCTTGGGTCCATCGCCCTGCATCTTGATGGCGATGTCCTTGATGTTGAGCACGATGTCGGTGACGTCCTCGCGCACGCCGGCGATCGAGGAGAATTCATGGAGCACGCCGTCAATGTGCACCGACTGCACGGCGGCGCCCTGCAGCGACGACAGCAGAATACGGCGCAGCGCATTGCCGAGCGTCACGCCGAAGCCGCGCTCGAGCGGCTCGGCGACCACCGTCGCCACCCGACGCGCATCAGTGCCGGCGCTGACCTGCAGCTTGCCCGGCCTGATCAGTTCCTGCCAATTCTTCTGGATCGTCACGTTATCACCCATCGCGTTGCGCGGCGCGAGACCGTCGCGCGCCCCACTCCGCTCCGTGGGGCCAAAATCGGTGCCATGTTCGAGCGGCGGCAAGTGTTCAATTTCCATCGGATGTCCTATACACGCCGCCGCTTGCGCGGACGGCAGCCATTGTGAGGGATCGGCGTCACGTCGCGGATCGAAGTGATGGTAAAGCCGGCCGCTTGAAGCGAGCGCAGCGCCGACTCGCGGCCAGAGCCGGGCCCGGCCACCTCAACTTCGAGCGTGCGCATACCGTGTTCCTGCGCCTTCTTGGCGGCGTCTTCGGCGGCGACCTGCGCCGCATACGGCGTCGACTTGCGGGAACCCTTGAAACCCATAGTACCTGCCGACGACCAGGCGATAGTGTTGCCCTGCACGTCGGTAATCGTGATCATGGTGTTGTTGAACGTGGCGCTGACGTGAGCGACGCCCGAGGCGATGTTTTTGCGCTCGCGTCGACGGACGCGCGTAGCTTCCTTACCCATCCTGAACCCTTTCGGATCGGAACCGGCCGCACCGGTACCGTCACAACATTATTCGACGCGCTATTTCTTCTTGCCGGCTATCGGCTTGGCCGGACCCTTGCGGGTGCGGGCATTGGTGTGGGTACGCTGTCCGCGAACCGGCAGGCCGCGGCGATGACGCAACCCGCGGTAGCAGCCAAGATCCATCAAGCGCTTGATGTTCATGGCGACTTCGCGCCGCAGATCGCCCTCGACCATATAGTCGCGGTCGATGACTTCGCGCAGCTGAAGCACTTCCTGATCCGTCAACTGGGATACCCGGCGCGCGTCCGGTATCGACACTTTGTGCATGATTTCCTTGGCCTTCGACGGGCCAATTCCGTGGATATACTGCAACGCGACCACGACGCGCTTGTTGGTTGGAATATTGACGCCAGCGATGCGGGCCACGTCAGTTGCTCCTTATGCGGGCAAGCCCAAGATGCCTCAGGACCGCCCGGCCACGACCTACCGTTTCGAATGTCACCAGAGAAGGCCACAAACGTAAAAAACCAACGACTGCCCGCCGCCGCGGCTCGGCATCGCTGTTTGTTCTCCGACTGGATATTTGGGGCTTATTAATGGATTCATCGCGCCTTCGTCAACCCAGGTAGCGATTTCGTGTACAACTTCATTTACGCCCTCGACGAACTGGCTTTTTCCTCGATTTGGGCCTTGATCGCCCTTTGGAACCCGCCTTGGATTTGGTCTTGAGGTTGGACTTGGGTCGGCTCTTCAACTCGGCCTTCTTGGCCGCCCGCTTATAGATGGAACCGGTTGGCTTTCGCCGCGTAGCCGATCTCTGCACTTTGGATTTTTTTCCTAGGCGCCGTCGATCCGACGGCCGCGGCGTCGCCGCTGTGTCGGCCACCGCGCGCCTCGGTGCTTCAGGTTCTCGGCTCAACACTTTCTCGATCTGTGTTGCAACTTCAGGGATTGGCGCCATGCCGTCCACTGACCGCAAAATCCCGTGCTGCCGGTAATAAGCGATCAGCGGCGCGGTCTGCTCACGGTAGGCGGTAAGCCGCCGATGCAGCACCTCCGGGCTGTCGTCCGCCCGTAATGGCTCCCCGCGCGCTTTCATCTCGGCGACGCGGCTTTCTATCCGCCGTATGAGGGCCGCCTCGTCAACCCGCAGCTCGATTATCGCCTCGAGCGCGATACCATGCTTCGCCAGCATCCGGTCGAGGGCCTCGGCCTGGGCCACGGTCCGCGGAAAGCCATCGAGAATGAAGCCCTTGCGCGCGTCCGGCTGCTCGATTCGCTGCTCCACGATGGCGACCACGACATCATCTGGGCACAGCGCCCCACTCGCCATGATTTCTTCAACCTGGCGACCGATGGAAGTGCCGGCTTTAACTGCGGCGCGCAGCATGTCGCCGGTGGAGAGTTGGACAAGTCCGTATTTGGCGACGAGATGCCGGGCCTGCGTTCCCTTGCCCGCCCCCGGCGGACCCAGCAGAATTAATCTCATCTCCGCCGTCCCCTCAGTTTCGACCGCTTGATCAGACCTTCGTACTGGTGCGCCAGGAGATAGCCTTGCACCTGCGCTACCGTGTCCATGGTCACGCTAACCACGATCAGCAGCGAGGTGCCGCCGAAATAGAACGGCACGGCCGCATAGGAGATCAACATCTCGGGGAACAGACACACGACCGCTAGATACGCCGCTCCGATGACCGTGATCCGCGACAGCACATAATCGATATATTCGGCGGTCCGCTCGCCCGGACGGATGCCGGGGATAAACCCGCCATGCTTCTTCAGATTGTCGGCGGTCTCCGTCGGATTGAACACAATCGCCGTATAGAAGAAGGCGAAAAACACAATGAGCGCGACATAGAGCGCCAGGAACAACGGCCGGCCGTGCGAAAGCTGGGTGGTGATGAGCGTTAGCCAGCCCGGCCCCTGCCCGGCCGTGAAGTTGGCGACCGTTGTCGGCAACAACAGCAACGAGGAGGCAAAGATCGGCGGAATGACGCCCGACGTGTTGAGCTTAAGCGGGAGATGCGAGGACTGGCCCTCGAACATGCGGTTGCCGACCTGGCGCTTCGGATACTGGATCAAGAGGCGGCGCTGAGCGCGCTCCATGAACACGATAAAGGTGATGACGGCGACGGCCATCACCAGCACGATGAGAATAAGCCCGGTCGAGAGCGCACCCTGCCGGCCGAGTTCAAGCGTGCCGGCGACGGCGGACGGCAGCTGCGCCACGATTCCGGACATGATGATCAGCGAGGTGCCGTTGCCGATGCCGCGCTGGGTGATCTGCTCGCCTAGCCACATCAGGAACATGGTGCCGCCAGTAAGCGTGATCACCGTCGAGATGCGAAAGAACATGCCAGGGTCGGTGACGACATTGGTGGCGCCTTCGAGGCCGACGGAAATACCATAGGCCTGGAACGCAGCCAGCAGCACCGTCAGGTAGCGCGTGTACTGATTGATAGTCTTGCGCCCCTGCTCGCCTTCTTTCTTGAGTTGTTCGAGCGTCGGCGAGACAGTCGTCATCAGCTGAATGATGATCGACGCCGAAATGTACGGCATGATGTTAAGGGCGAAAATCGCCATGCGGTGAATGCCGCCGCCGGCGAACATATTGAACATTCCCAGAATGCCGCCGGCCTGCGAATTGAATATCTGGTTCCAGGCGTTCGGATCGATGCCCGGCAGCGGAATGTAGGTACCGAGCCGATAGACCAGCAGCGCGCCGAGCGTAAACCAGATTCGCTTCTTCAATTCTTCGGCTTTGGCCAGCGCCCCGAAGTTGAGATTGGCTGCCAGTTGTTCCGCTGCCGAGACCATCCGCGCGTGCTCCGTATGCGGCTTTGTTACCGACCGGCCCTATATAGGGATCAGGCCGCCTGCTCGCTCGGCTCCCGCTTGGGAGCGAGGATCTCGACCGAACCGCCGGCCTTCTCCACCGCGGCGACCGCCGATTTCGACGCACCGAAAACCGAAAGTGCAATCTTGGCCTTGAGTTCACCGCCGCCGAGAAGCCGCACACCATCCTTGGTGCGGCGTAAAATGCCGGCCTTCACCAGAGCCGCAGCGTCAATTTTAGCCGACGCGTCGAGCTGGCCGGCGTCAATTGCCTGCTGGACGCGCCCGAGATTGACTTCATTTAGCTTGCGCGCGAACGCGGTGTTTTTGAAGCCGCGCTTCGGCAGGCGGCGATGCAGCGGCATCTGGCCGCCCTCGAAGCCTTTGATGCGCACGCCCGAGCGCGCCGTTTGCCCTTTGCCGCCGCGGCCGCCGGTCTTGCCCTTGCCGGAGCCAATGCCGCGGCCGATGCGCTTTCGCGTCTTGCGCGCGCCGGAATGGCCAGAGAGCTCGTGAAGCTTCATGACTGTTTCTCCACCACGCGAACGAGATGCGCGACCTTGGCGATCATGCCGCGCGTCTGCGGCGTATCGACGAGATGAGCAACGCGACCGATCTTGTTCAACTTTAAGCCGACCAGAAGTCTCGCGCTGGCTGTGGTGACGACGCATCGGGCTGCCGATCTGTTCGACCGTGACGGTCTTGCCGGTCTTGCCCGTGCTCTTTCCGCTATTCATCGCCTGCTCCAAAGCCTCAATCGGTCGTCTGCTCGGCTTCGACATCGCGGCGACGCGCCTGCAGCGCCGAAACTTTGACGTTGCGCCGGGCCGCAACCGAACGCGGCGAATCCTGATGCTTGAGCGCATCGAACGTCGCCCGCACCACGTTGTAGGGGTTCGACGTACCGAGCGACTTCGCTACCACGTCCTGCATCCCGAGCGTCTCGAACACCGCGCGCATCGGACCGCCGGCGATGATGCCGGTGCCCGGCGGCGCGGCGCGCAAAAACACCTTGCCGGCGCCGTGGCGCCCCGCCACGTCGTGATGCAGCGTGCGTCCCTCGCGCAACGGCACCCGCGTGAGCGAGCGCTTGGCGGCGTCAGTCGCCTTGCGGATCGCCTCCGGCACTTCGCGCGCCTTGCCGTGGCCGAAACCGACGCGGCCCTTCTGGTCGCCGACCACGACCAGAGCAGCGAAGCCGAACCGCCGGCCTCCCTTCACGACCTTGGCGACGCGATTGATGTGGACGAGCTTGTCCACGAATTCGCTGTCGCGCTCTTCGTTTCGCCGATCGCGGGGTTCACGCGCCATGCTGATCCGCCAAATTGTTGTCTGCCATTTTCATCGTCCTTTAAAAACTCAATCCGCCTTCGCGCGCCGCGTCGGCAAGGGCCTTGACGCGACCGTGAAAAAGGTAACTGCCGCGGTCAAAGATCACTTCCTTAATGCCCTTGTCCTGCGCACGCTGGGCGATGAGCTTGCCGACTGCCTTGGCCGCATCGACGCCGGCGCCGGTCTTCAAACCTTCCAGCGCACCCTTCTCGAGCGAAGAGGCCGAAACCAGCGTGGTGCCCTGATCATCGTCGATCACCTGCGCGTAAATGTGCTTGGACGACCGAAATACCGAAAGCCGCTTGCGGCCGTGGGCGGCGCGGCGAAGCGCCCCGCGGACGCGCCCCTTCCGCCGGTCGATCCTGTCACTCAGCTTGCTCATCGGCGGCTCCGTTACTTCTTCTTGCCTTCCTTGCGGAAGATGCGCTCGTCGGCGTATTTGATGCCCTTGCCCTTGTAAGGCTCCGGCGGCCGGTACTCGCGGATTTCGGCGGCGACCTGTCCGACTTTTTGCCGGTCGGTGCCGGAAATCACGATCTCGACCGGGCGGGGCGTAGCAATGGTGATGCCCTCGGGGATCGGATAAATCACATCGTGGCTGTAACCGAGCGCGAGCTGCAGGTTTTTGCCCTGCACCGCGGCGCGGTAGCCGACGCCGTTGATCTCAAGCCTCTGCTCGAAGCCTTTGCTCACCCCGGCGACCAGATTGGCAACCAACGTGCGCGCCGTACCCCATTGCGAGCGCGCCCGCTTGGTTTCGTTGCGCGGGTCG
Source organism: uncultured Alphaproteobacteria bacterium (assembly GCA_963831165.1). Taxonomy (GTDB): domain Bacteria; phylum Pseudomonadota; class Alphaproteobacteria; order Rhizobiales; family Xanthobacteraceae; genus BOG-931. The sequence continues at coordinate 713,561 of CAWHPC010000017.1, read as the reverse complement.
ACCTGGATCTTTCCGCTGTCGAGTTTGACCGCGACGTCGTCAGGCAGCACGACGGAAAGCGCGCCCTTCGGGCCTCTCACCTTCACGGTCTGGCCTTCGACGTTTGCCGTGATGCCGGTAGGCACCGCGACTGGCTTCTTACCGATGCGGGACATGGTTTTATCCGTTGCTCGTTCCCGGCCTTAGAACACCGTGCAGAGAATTTCGCCGCCGACATTGGCGTCGCGGGCATCGTGGTCGGCCATGACGCCCTTCGGCGTCGAGACGATGGCGACACCAAGGCCATTATTGATGCGCGGCAAATTCCTGACCGAGGTGTAGACGCGGCGGCCAGGCTTGGAAATCCGCTCGATCTCGCGGATGACCGGTTCGCCTTCGAAATACTTCAACTCAATCTCGATCTCCGAGTATCCTTCCCGTTCGACCACGGCGAAACCGCGGATGTAACCTTCGGTCTTGAGCACTTCGAGCACGCTTTCGCGCAGCTTCGAACTCGGGCACGAGACCTTGCTCTTGTTGCGCATCTGCGCGTTGCGGATGCGGGAAAGTAGATCGCCGAGCGGATCGTTTATCGGCATGGTGCGGCCCTCCTCACCAGCTCGACTTCAACAGGCCCGGGATCAGCCCTTTGGAGCCGAGATCGCGGAGCGCGATGCGCGAGAGCTTGTGCTTGCGGTAATACCCGCGGGGTCGACCGGTCATCTCGCAACGATTACGGATGCGGGTTGCCGAGGAGTTGCGCGGCAATTCGGCAAGCTTGAGCGTCGCGGCGAAACGATCCTCGACCGGCTTGGTCTTGTCGCGCGCGATCGCCTTGAGCCGCTCGCGCCGGCCCGAAAACTTCTTGGTCATCCGGCGGCGCCGGTTGTTCTTCTCGATCGAACTCTTCTTTGCCATCTAGTGCTCCTCGCGGTTCCGCGTCTGAGGCGTTTCCTGCCTCACTGCCGGAACGGAAAATTAAATGCGGCCAACAAAGCCCGCGCCTCGTCGTCGTTGCGGGCGGTGGTGCAAACGGTGATGTCCATGCCCCACACTTCGGCGGTCTTGTCGTAGTCGATTTCCGGGAACACGATGTGTTCCTTGATGCCGAGCGTGTAGTTGCCGCGGCCGTCGAAGCTCTTTGGATTGAGCCCACGAAAATCGCGCACCCGCGGCAGCGCGATGTTGATCAGCCGGTCGAGAAACTCGTACATCCGCGCCTTGCGCAGCGTCACCTTGCAGCCGATGGCCTGGCCGTCGCGCAACTTGTAGGTCGCGATCGATTTCCGCGCCTTGGTGATGATCGCTTTCTGACCCGAGATCAGCGCGAGATCGTTGGCGGCGGCTTCGACCTTCTTGCGGTCGGCAACGCCCTCGCCGATGCCCATGTTGATGACGACCTTGTCCAGCGTCGGAATTTGGAAGCGGTTTTTGTAACCGAACTGCTCCGCGAGCCGGCCGCGAGTCGCTTGATCGAATTCGACCTTAAGCCGCGCCGGCACCTTCGGCTCGGGCTCGCGCGGCGTCGTCGGCTTCTCGGCCTTTGCCGCCTTGCCGTCCGCGGCAGTCTTATCGCCCTTCTCGGCTTTGGCAGCCTTCGGCGGCTTCGCCTTATCCTGCCCCGAACCTTCCGGCCGCGGCGCCTTGTCCGGCTTCTTGGCCTTTTTTTCTTCGGTATCAGCCATCGATCTCAGCTCCCGAACGCCGGGCGATGCGCACTTTCTTGCGACCCTCGCCCTTGCCGATGATTTTGAAACCGACGCGGGTCGGCTTTTTGTCCTTGGGATCGGCCAACGCAATGTTCGACACGTGGATCCGCGCTTCCTTGGAGATGATGCCGCCCTCCTGCGCCGCGCTTTGTTTCTGGTGACGCTTGACGACGTTAATCCCGCGCACCAATGCCCGGCCTTCGTCGCGGCGCATCTCAATGACCTCACCGCTGCGGCCTTTGTCGCGCCCCGCGATCACGATCACCGTGTCGCCCTTTTTGATCTTCGCCGCCATCACAGCACCTCTGGCGCGAGCGAAATGATCTTCATGTGGTTCTTCGCCCGCAATTCACGCGGCACCGGGCCGAAGATGCGGGTCCCGACCGGCTCCATCTGCGGATTGATCAGCACGGCCGCGTTGCGGTCGAAGCGGATGATCGAGCCGTCGGCGCGCTTGATGTCCTTGGAAATGCGGACGATCACCGCCTTCAGTACGTCGCCCTTCTTCACCCGACCGCGCGGAATCGCTTCCTTGACCGAGACAACGATCACGTCGCCGATGGTGGCGTACTTGCGCTTGGAGCCACCGAGCACCTTGATGCACATGACGCGGCGCGCGCCGGAATTGTCCGCCACGTCGAGATTGGTTTGCATCTGAATCATGGGCTACCCCACTTATTTCCATTTTCCGCCGCGTCGCGGTTACGACGCTTTTTTCTTCTCGCCGCGCACTACGGCCCAGCGCTTGAGCTTGGATATCGGCCGGTGCTCCTCAATCCAAACGGTATCGCCAACCTTGAATTCGTTGTTCTCGTCGTGCGCGTAATATTTCTTTGAGCGGCGGATGGTCTTGCCGAAGATTGGATGCGCGAAACGGCGCTCGACTTTCACCACCAGTGTCTTGCTCTGTTTGTCGCTCACCACGACGCCTTGCAGGCTGCGCTTGGGCATCTTGCTCCTCGTTAACTTTTCGGCGCGCGCTTTTGCTGCGCAACCGTCTTAAGTCTGGCGATATCGCGGCGCACTTCGCGCACCCGCGCGGTATTTTCCAGCTGCCCGGTGGCACGCTGAAAACGCAGGTTGAACTGCTCTTTCTTGAGCTTGAGCACCTCGTCGTCGATCTGGTCGACCGTCATCGGTCTGATATCTTGAGTTTTCATCTTTACGCCTACTCGCTGATGCGCTCGACGAAACGGGTCTTGATTGGCAGCTTGGCGGCGGCGAGCGCCAGCGACTCCTTGGCAACTTCGAGCGGCACGCCGTCGATCTCGAACAGGATGCGGCCCGGCTTCACGCGGGCCACCCACAATTCCGGCGTGCCTTTGCCCGAACCCATGCGCACTTCGAGCGGCTTCTTGGAGACCGGCACGTCCGGGAACAGGCGAATCCAGACGCGCCCCGACCGCTTCATGTGCCGGGTCAAAGCGCGGCGCGCAGCTTCGATCTGGCGTGCGGTGATCCGTTCCGGCTCGAGCGCCTTCAGGCCGTACTGGCCGAAGGCCAGCTCGGCCGCACTCGTGGCAAGGCCGTGGATGCGGCCCTTGTGCGCCTTCCGGAATTTCGTTCGCATCGGTTGCAGCATGGCGGACGCCTGTTCTCAAACCTTGCCTTCGCTCACGCCGCGTCGCGACGGGGCCGACCGGCCTCGCCTTCGGCCATGCGCTTATCCTGCGCCATCGGGTCGTGCTCCATGATCTCGCCCTTGAAGATCCAGACTTTCACACCGCAGGTGCCGTAAGTGGTAAACGCCGTGGCGACCCCGTAATCGACGTCGGCGCGCAGCGTGTGCAACGGCACGCGGCCCTCGCGGTACCATTCCATGCGCGCGATCTCGGCGCCGCCAAGACGGCCCGAGCAATTGATGCGGATACCGCCGGCGCCAAGCCGCATCGCCGATTGCACCGCGCGCTTCATGGCGCGGCGGAAGGCGACGCGGCGTTCCAGCTGCTGGGCAATCGATTCGGCGACCAGCTGCGCATCGAGCTCGGGTTTGCGAATTTCAACAATGTTAATGACAACGTCGCTGTCGGTTAGCGCGGCGACTTTCCGGCGCAGCTTCTCTATGTCGGCGCCCTTCTTGCCGATGACCACACCCGGGCGCGCCGAGTGGATGGTGACACGGCACTTCTTGTGCGGACGCTCGATCACAATCTTGGACACCGCCGCCTGCTTTAATTCCTTCATCAGCGCCGCACGGATCTTCATGTCCTCGTGCAGTAGCGAGCCGTAGCTCGTCTTGCCGGCATACCAGCGCGAATCCCAGGTGCGGTTGATACCGAGACGAAGCCCGACCGGATTGACCTTTTGACCCATCGTCCTTCTCCTGACCCCGTCCCTTAATTCGCCGCCGCCTCGACCTCACGCAAGACGATGGTGAGGTTCGAGAACGGCTTGGAAATCCGCCCCGCACGGCCGCGCGCGCGCGGCGTGAAGCGCTTGAGCACAATCGCCTTGCCGACATGCGCCTGGACCACGATCAGATCGTCAACATCGAGATCGTGATTGTTCTCGGCATTGGCGATCGCGGATTCCAGACACTTACGCACGTCGCGCGCGATCCGCTTGCGCGAGAATTCAAGATCGGCGAGCGCCGTCGAAACTTTTTTGCCGCGAATGAGCTGCGCCAAAAGGTTCAGCTTCTGCGGGCTGACCCGCAGCATGCGGGAAACCGCCTTCGCCTCGCTATCTGACAGCGCGCGCTCGCGCTTTTTCTTGCTCATGGCAACTCTCTTTGCCTCACGAACCGCTGGCTGCCGGAGCCGGCGCCGCAGACGCGCCGCTACTCTCGCCGCCGCCGGAGCGCTTGGCTTTGCGGTCCGACGAATGACCGTAAAACGAACGGGTCGGCGCGAATTCGCCGAACTTGTGGCCAACCATCTCCTCGGTGACGATCACCGGGATATGCTTCTGCCCGTTGTAGACGCCGAACGTGAGCCCGACGAATTGCGGCAGAATGGTCGATCGTCGCGACCAGATGCGGATCATCTCATGGCGTCCGGATGAACGCGCGGCATCCGCCTTTTTCAGCAGATAGCCGTCGACAAACGGACCTTTCCAAACCGAACGCGTCATGATTGCTCCTAACGATCCTATTTGCTCTTCTTGCGCGCGTGACGGCTCACCATGATGAACTTGGTGGTGCTCTTGTTCTTGCGGGTCTTCATGCCCTTGGTCGGCTTGCCCCACGGCGTCACCGGATGGCGTCCGCCGCGGGTTCGCCCGCCGAGCGGATGATCGACCGGGTTCATCGTCTCGCCGCGGACATGGCCGCGCCATCCCATCCAGCGGTTGCGGCCAGCCTTGCCGATCGAGACGTTCATGTTGTCCGGATTTGACACCGCGCCGATAGTCGCGATGCAGCGGCCATGCACAAGGCGCTGTTCGCCCGAATTGAGCCGCAAGATCACGTAGGCGCCGTCGCGGCCAACGAGCTGCGCATAGGTGCCGGCGGAGCGCGCGATCTGGCCGCCCTTGCCGATCTTCAGTTCGATATTGTGGACGATGGTGCCGACCGGAATATTGGCCAGCGGCATGGCGTTGCCGGGCTTCACGTCGACGTATTCGCCGGAAACCACGGTGTCGCCAACCGCAAGCCGCTGCGGCGCCAGGATGTAGGCGAGTTCGCCGTCGCCGTATTTGATGAGCGCGATGAAACCGGTGCGGTTCGGATCGTATTCCAGCCGCTCGACCTTGGCCGGAGCGTCGAACTTGCGGCGCTTGAAGTCGATCGTCCGATAGGCCTTCTTGTGACCACCGCCGCGATAGCGGCTTGTGATCGAGCCGGAATTGTTGCGGCCGCCGCTCGAATTCTTGCCTTCGGTAAGAGCCTTCACCGGAGCCCCGGTGTGCAGGCCGGAGCGATCGACCAGCACCAACTGGCGCTGGCCGGGCGTGGTTGGATTATAGTTCTTCAGTGCCATCGCCCGCTCCTCACAACCCCGTGGTCACGTCGATCTTCTGGCCCTCTTCGAGGGTCACGATCGCGCGCTTGGTGGTCGATTGCAGGCCGAAGCGGCCCTTGAACGCCTTCCATTTGCCGCGGCGCCGCAGCGTGTTGACGCTCTTGACCTTGACGTCGAACAGCTTCTCCACCGCTTCCTTGATCTGCGGCTTGGTCGCGGTGAGTGCGACCTTGAAGATGACTTTGGAGTGCTCGGACGCGTTGGTCGCCTTCTCGGTGATGACCGGCGACAGGATCACGTCGTAATGGCGCGGATCGGTTGTGGTCATTTGAATCGCGCCTCCAACGCATCGACGGCGGCGCGGGTCAGCACCAGTTTCTGCCGGCGCAGGATGTCGTAGACATTGATCCCGGCGATCGGCAGCACATCGATATTAGGAATGTTGCGGGCGGCGGTGCGCATGTTCGCCGCGACCTCGGCGCCGTCGATGATCAGCGCGTTCGACAGCCCAAGCTTTTCGAACTGGCCGCGCAGCGCCTTGGTCTTTGCTTCCTTCAGATCAAAGGCCTCGATAACGACGATGCCGTCGTCCTTGGCCTTGGCGGATAACGCGTGCTTCAGCGCGAGCGCGCGGACCTTCTTCGGCAGGCCGATCTCATGGCTGCGAGGATGCGGCCCGAACGAACGGCCGCCGCCGCGGAACAGATTAACTCGTGCCGAGCCGTGGCGGGCGGAGCCGGTGCCCTTCTGGCGGTACATTTTCTTGCCGGTGCGGTGAATGTCGGCGCGATTTTTCACCGCATGCGTACCAGCCTGGCGCTTGGCCAGCTGCCAAACCACACAGCGATGAATGATGTCGGTGCGCGGTTCGAGGCCGAAGATGGCATCCGATACGGTAACCGAGCCGGACTGCTTGCCGTCGAGCGTCGTGATTTTCAGTTCCATGTCACGCGCCCTCCCTGGCTTCGGAGGCGGCCGGTTCGGCCTTGGCCTCGGATGGCGCCACGGAAGCATCTTCGGCGAGCTTGAACTTGCCTGGTTTCGGCACGCCGTCAGGAAGCTTTTTCTTCACCGCATCACGCACTGTGATCCAGCCGCCTTTGACACCGGGCACCGCGCCCTCGACCAGAATGAGTCCGCGCTCGACGTCGGTCTGCATGACCTTGAGATTGAGCGTCGTTACCCGTTCAACGCCGAGATGACCGGGCATCTTTTTGTTCTTGAAGGTCTTGCCGGGATCCTGGCGGCCGCCGGTCGACCCGATCGAGCGGTGCGAGATCGAGACGCCGTGGCTCGCCCGCAGGCCGGCGAAATTCCACCGTTTCATGCCGCCAGCAAAGCCTTTGCCGGTCGAAGTGCCGGTGACGTCGACATACTGCCCGACGACAAAATGATCGGCCGTGATTTCAGCACCGACCGGAATGAGCGCGTCGTCGTCGACGCGGAATTCGGCGAGCTTGCGCTTGGGCTCGACCTTGGCGACCGCGAAATGACCGCGATCGGCCTTGGTCGTCCGCTGCACCTTGCGGCCGCCGGCGCCCAGCTGCAGCGCGACGTAACCGTTCTTCTCTTTGGTGCGATGGCCCACGACCTGGCAATTGGCGAGCCGGAGCACCGTCACCGGCACGTGCTCGCCGGCCTCGGTGAAGAGGCGAGTCATTCCGACTTTCTGTGCGAGCACCCCGGAACGCATTATTCTGATCCCCTTCGCGCCTTAGAGTTTGATCTCGACATCGACGCCGGCGGCGAGATCGAGCTTCATCAGCGCATCGACGGTCTGCGGCGTCGGATCGACAATGTCGAGGAGCCGCTTATGGGTGCGCATTTCGAACTGCTCGCGGCTCTTCTTGTCGACGTGCGGGGAGCGGTTGACCGTGAATTTCTCGATCCTGGTCGGCAACGGGATCGGACCGCGCACCTGAGCGCCGGTGCGTTTGGCCGTGTTGACAATCTCGCGCGTCGACGCATCGAGGATGCGGTGGTCGAACGCCTTGAGCCGGATGCGTATGTTCTGGCCGTTCATGAGTTCGTTCTTTCTGCCTCGTCATGGCCGGGCTCGTCCCGGCCATCCACGTCTTCCGTCTGCTCAAGTCGTGGATGCCCGGCAGAAGGCCGGGCATGACGACGGAGTCATCCCTTACTCCACGATGCTCGCGACCACGCCGGCGCCGACGGTGCGGCCGCCTTCACGGATGGCGAAGCGCAGCTTTTCTTCCATAGCGATCGGCACGATCAGCGTTACTTCCATGGCGATATTGTCGCCTGGCATCACCATCTCGGTGCCCTCCGGCAGCGTCACCACGCCGGTCACGTCGGTGGTGCGGAAATAGAATTGCGGCCGGTAATTGGTGAAGAACGGGGTATGGCGGCCACCCTCCTCCTTGGTGAGGATGTAGGCCTCGGCCTTGAACTTGGTGTGCGGCTTCACCGAACCCGGCTTGCAGAGAACCTGGCCGCGCTCCACTTCCTCGCGTTTGGTGCCGCGGAGGAGACAGCCGACATTGTCGCCGGCCTCACCCTGGTCAAGGAGCTTGCGGAACATCTCGACGCCTGTGACGACGGTCTTGGTCGTCGGCTTGATCCCGACAATCTCGACTTCCTCGCCGACCTTGATGATGCCGCGCTCGATGCGCCCGGTGCAGACCGTGCCGCGTCCGGAGATCGAGAACACGTCTTCGACCGGCATCAGGAACGGCTGATCCTTCGGACGTTCCGGCTGCGGAATGTAGTCGTCCACCGCCTTCATCAGTTCAAAGATCGCTTCCTTGCCGAGCTTGGGGTCTTTGTCTTCGAGCGCCATCAGCGCCGAACCCTTGACGACCGGGATCTTGTCGCCCGGGAAATTGTATTTGGAGAGGAGTTCGCGAACCTCGAGCTCGACGAGCTCAAGCAGTTCCGGATCGTCGACCATATCGACCTTGTTAAGGAAGACGACGAGGGCCGGCACGCCAACCTGACGGGCGAGCAGGATGTGTTCGCGGGTTTGCGGCATCGGGCCATCGGCCGCGCTCACCACCAGAATCGCGCCGTCCATCTGCGCGGCGCCGGTGATCATGTTCTTCACGTAGTCGGCATGCCCGGGGCAGTCGACGTGGGCGTAATGCCGCTTGTCGGTTTCGTACTCCACGTGCGCGGTGGCAATGGTGATGCCGCGCGCTTTTTCCTCCGGCGCCTTGTCGATCTGGTCGTACGCGGTGTAGGTCGCCTGGCCTTTTTCTGCCAAGATTTTGGTGATCGCCGCGGTCAACGACGTCTTGCCGTGATCGACGTGGCCGATCGTGCCGATATTGCAATGCGGCTTGGTGCGCTGGAATTTTTCCTTAGCCATGAGACTCTCCGTTCCGCTTTCTTCCTATCCTTCGTGAAATTCCAATCAGGCGAACTTCGCCTGCACTTCGTCGGCGATGGCTTTCGGCACCTCCGCGTAGTGATCGAATTGCATGGTAAATGTCGCGCGCCCCTGACTCATGGAGCGCAGGTTGTTGACGTAGGAGAACATGTTGGCGAGCGGCACCATCGCGGTGATCACGTTGGCGTTGCCGCGCATGTCCTGGCCCTGGATCTGGCCGCGCCGCGAATTCAGATCGCCGATGACCGACCCGGTATAGTCCTCCGGCGTCACCACCTCGACCTTCATGACCGGCTCGAGCAAAACTGGGCCGCCTTTTTGCAGCGCTTCGCGCATCGCGCCGCGCGCGCAAATCTCGAACGCCATCGCCGAGGAATTGACGTCGTGCGAATCCCCGTCGACAAGTCTCACCTTGACGTCGACCACCGGGAAGCCGGCGAGCACGCCGGAGCCCATCACCCCTTCGAGGCCCTTTTCGACCGCCGGGATGAATTCCTTCGGCACCGAGCCACCGACGACTTCGTTCTCGAACTCGAAGCCCGTGCCAGCCGTACCCGGCTCGGCGACGATCTTGATCTTCGCATATTGGCCGTGGCCGCCGGTCTGCTTTTTGTGCGTATAGTCGACGGTCGCCGGCCGGGTGATCCTCTCGCGGTAGGCGACTTGCGGCGCGCCGATGTTGGCGTCGACCTTATAAGTACGCTTGAGGATGTCGACCTTAATGTCGAGGTGAAGTTCGCCCATGCCCTTGATGATGGTCTGGCCGGACTCCTGATCGGTGGAAACACGGAACGACGGATCCTCGGCGACGAGCTTGGCAAGCGCCACGCCGAGCTTCTCCTGGTCGGCCTTCGACTTCGGCTCGATCGCGATCTCGATGACCGGCTCCGGGAATTCCATTTTCTCAAGGATCACCGCGTGCTGCGGATCGCAAAGCGTATCGCCGGTCCGCACTTCCTTTAGGCCCGCGAGCGCCACGATATCGCCGGCGTAAGCTTCCTTGATGTCCTCGCGGTTGTTGGCATGCATCAACAGCATGCGGCCAACGCGCTCCTTGCGATCCTTGGTCGAATTCAGAACGCCGGAGCTGCTCTGCAGCGTCCCGGAATAAATGCGGCAGAATGTGATTGTGCCGACAAACGGATCATCCATGATCTTGAAGGCAAGCAGCGCCATCGGCGCGGTGTCAGAAGGCTTTCGCTCGACCTCGTTGCCCTTAGAGTCGATACCCTTGACCGACGGCACGTCGATGGGCGACGGCAGATAATCGACGACGGCGTCGAGCAGCGGTTGTACACCCTTGTTCTTGAACGCTGAACCGCACAGCACCGGAAAGAACGTGCTGGCGATCGTGGCTCTGCGGATGAGGCGCTTCAGGGTCGCCTCGTCCGGCTCGTTACCCTCGAGGTAAGCCGTCATCGCGTCATCATCGAGTTCGACCGCGGCCTCGACGAGCTTCTCGCGATATTCCTTGGCCTGATCCATAAGTTCAGCCGGAATTTCAATGTCGTGGTACTTGGCGCCAAGCGTCTCTTCGTCCCACACCACGCCGACCATGCGGACGAGATCAATGATGCCTTTGAACTGATTCTCGGCTCCGATCGGAAGCTGGACCGCGACCGGTTTGGCGCCGAGGCGATCGACGATGTCCTTCAGGCACTGAAAGAAATCCGCGCCGATCTTATCCATCTTGTTGCAGAACACGATGCGCGGGACATTGTAGCGGTCGCCTTGCCGCCACACCGTTTCAGTTTGTGGCTCTACGCCCTGGTTGGAATCGAGCACGCAAACGGCGCCGTCCAGCACGCGCAGCGAGCGCTCGACCTCGATGGTGAAATCGACGTGACCGGGCGTGTCGATGATGTTGAGACGCTTGCCGTTCCAGATTGCGGTGGTGGCGGCCGAGGTGATGGTGATGCCGCGCTCCTGCTCCTGCTCCATGTAGTCCATGGTCGCGGCGCCGTCGTGGACCTCGCCGATCTTGTGACTCTTGCCGGTGTAGTAGAGCACGCGCTCGGTCGTCGTGGTCTTGCCGGCATCGATGTGCGCCATGATGCCGAAGTTGCGGTAGTCCTCGATCGGATGGGTGCGGGGCATGGGGAAATTTCCTTCGCTGTCGCCGGCTTCACCAGCGATAGTGCGAGAAGGCACGATTGGCTTCCGCCATCCGGTGCGTGTCCTCGCGTTTCTTGACGGCGTTCCCCCTGTTATTCGATGCATCGAGCAGCTCCGCTGAGAGCCGCTCGGTCATCGTTTTTTCGTTGCGTTCGCGGGCCGCGGAGATGATCCAGCGGATGCCGAGCGCCTGGCGCCGCGAGGTGCGCACCTCGACCGGAACTTGATACGTGGCGCCGCCGACGCGGCGCGAACGTACCTCGATCGACGGCATGACGTTGTCGAGCGCCTGCTGGAAGACGCTGACCGGGTTGCCCCGGGTCTTGCCTTCGATCATGTCGAGCGCACCATAGACGATGTTCTCGGCGACCGACTTCTTGCCGGCATGCATCACCGAGTTCATGAATTTCGTGACCACGACGTTCCCGAATTTCGGGTCCGGCAGGATCTCGCGTTTATCTGCCCTGTGGCGGCGGGACATCTCGTTATTCTCTTTCCTTCGTCATGGCCGGACTTGATTCAGCCATCCATGTCTTCAGTTTGCCTCTCGAGATCCCCAGGTCTTGCTTTCGCTCGCCGGGGGATACCACGCAAAGCGGCCGACTATTTCGGCCTCTTTGCTCCGTACTTCGATCGCCGCTGCTTGCGGTTTTTTACGCCTTGCGTGTCGAGCACACCGCGCAGGATGTGATAGCGCACGCCCGGCAGATCTTTCACGCGGCCGCCGCGGATCATGACCACCGAATGCTCCTGCAGATTGTGGCCTTCGCCCGGGATGTAGCCGATGACTTCGAAGCCGTTGGTCAACCGAACCTTAGCGACCTTGCGCAGCGCCGAATTCGGCTTCTTCGGCGTCGTCGTGTAGACGCGGGTGCAGACGCCCCGCTTCTGCGGGCTCTGCTGCAAGGCCGGCACTTTTTTCTTCGCGCGCTGCGTGACCCGCGGCTTGCGAATGAGCTGATTGACCGTCGGCATCGCTTGTCAGAATCCTCTTTCGAAGTTTGCACCCCGGTTACACGCGAACCATTCGCGCAAACGAAATCGCGCCATCCGCTTCCGGTGCGGAAGGGCGCTTGAAATCCGCAGAGGACCACAGGGCATTGAGCCCGCGGTCATGCCACCTAGCCGATCTGACTTTCCGTAGTCAGAGGCAGCGTTTGAGCTTGCTTGTGTCGAGGCGTCACGCCGTATCCCGCTTACCCAAGGGTGGGAGCCAAGAAAGCAACGACTTTCAATAGCTTAGCTGGGACCCGGACTTGCCGTTCCGACGGGCGAAGCTCACCGCCTGCCGAAAAGTGCGCGGTATGTATCGGCGGCACCGCGCGAAGTCAAGCACATATGGGCATAAACGCCCGATGCGGCAAGCACATCTTCGCCATCGCGGCGCAACAAATCAGGCCGGCTCCATGCCTTTGGCGCGTATGATCTGCACTGCCTCGGGTGAAGCAAGAAACGCCACGAAGGCGCGGACAGCACCCCCGTTTTCCGACTTCGCGGCGCGCCCCGCCGAATACGGAACGAAGTTTCCGAGTTCGCTCGGCAGCGGCCCGACCAGATGGGCGCCCTCCACGGGCTGATTTTCGATGATCTGCTGCATGCCGATCTCGGCCTCGCCGCTGGCGATGACCTCGCCGACTGGCCGGCCGATTGCAAACACCGTCTTGTCAGCTATTTCGGCGCTAAGACCGAGACGCTCCAACAACGCCGCCACATAAAGGCCGCTCGGACCTTTGCTGAAGGAAATAGACTTCGCTTTGCGCAAGACTTGCTTGAACGCGTCGACTGTCCCGATGTCGGGCGAAGGTGCGCCGGTGCGCACCATGAGGCCAACGACTGAGCGCACCACGTCGGTTTGACTGCCGGGGGCGATCTTGCCCGCTGCAACGAGCATGTCGAGCTCCGCCCGCGGCATCAGCGCCATGTCGAAGGCCGCGCCCTCCTCGATCTCTTTCTTCAAGACGCGCGTCAGCGCAAAGCGGATGGATACTTTCGCCACGGCCGCTTGCTCAAACAGCGGAATGGCCTCGGCCATGAACCGGCGCATAGCGCCACCGCTCAAGACCGTAATTTCCGTCATTACGGACATGGAAGTGCCCTGGCGACCAGCCGCCGTCCTCTTCGTTGCCTCCCCATTCCGCACATCACCAACCAGCCATGAGCGATGCACGAGCGTATCAAACGAAAAGGCCGCCAAATTGGCGGCCTTCCCCGTAGCTTTCGTCCGCGACCGTTACTCCGCCGCCGGCAGGGCTGCCGGTTCCGCGGCTGCAGCGGCCGCCTTCGCCGCTGCCTCTTTCTCGCGCTCGGCGAGAATAAGCTGATCGCGTTTGACCGCGACCTCGCGGATCTTGTTCATCATTGCGCCGGTGCCGGCAGGGATCAGGCGACCGACAATGACGTTCTCCTTCAGGCCGTCGAGCGTATCCGCCTTGCCGCTGACTGCAGCCTCGGTCAGTACGCGCGTCGTTTCCTGGAACGAAGCCGCCGAGATGAACGAGCGCGTCTGAAGCGACGCCTTAGTGATGCCAAGGAGCACCGGGTGCCCAGTCGCCGGCTTCTTGCCTTCTGCCGCCGCCCGAGCGTTGACATCGTCCATCTCGACCTTGTCGACCTGCTCGCCCTGGATCAGGTCGGTCTCACCAGAGTCGTTGATCTCGACCTTCTGCAGCATCTGCCGCACGATCACTTCGATGTGCTTGTCGTTAATCGCGACGCCCTGGAGCCGATAGACCTCCTGGATCTCGTTGACGAGGTAGCCGGCCAACTCCTCGACGCCCTTGATCGCAAGAATGTCGTGCGGCGCCGGATTGCCTTCGACGATGAAGTCACCCTTTTCGATCACGTCACCGTCCTGCAAGTGGATGTGCTTGCCTTTCGCGACGAGATACTCCCTGGGCTCCTCACCCTTATCCGTGGGCTCGATAGTGATGCGCCGCTTGTTCTTGTAGTCGCGGCCGAACCGGACGGTGCCGGAGATTTCGGCGATCACCGCCGATTCCTTCGGCCGCCGGGCCTCGAACAACTCGGCAACACGCGGCAGACCGCCGGTGATGTCGCGCGTCTTGGCGCTTTCGGTCGGGATACGGGCGATGACGTCGGCCGCCTTCACCTTGGCGCCGGGATCGACCGAGATGATGGCGTCGACCGCCAGCATGTAGCGCGCGTCGCCGCCGCGGCTCAGCTTGAGGATTTTGCCGTCCTTGCCCTTGATCACAAGAGCCGGACGCAAGTCCTGCTGGCCGCGGGCCGAACCTGAGCGCCAATCGATCACAACACGTTTGGCGATACCGGTCGATTCATCGAGCAATTCCGTCATCGACTGGCCTTCGACGAGATCTTCGAAGCCGACGATACCTTCGAGCTCCGTCAGGATCGGGCGGGTGTAAGGATCCCACTCCGCGATGCGCTGACCGCGCTTGATATGCTCACCGTCTTCGATCTTAAGCCGCGCGCCGTATTGGATGCGGTGCACGGCTCGCTCGGTGCCGTCCGGATCAGTGACGGCAACGATCAGGTTGCGGCCCATCGCGATCATGTGGCCCTCCGAATTGCGGGCGACGTTGAGGTTCTTGATCTTGATGGTCCCCTCGAAGTTCGAACTCGATGAACGATTGTTCCGAAATCTGCGCCGCGCCGCCGATATGGAACGTGCGCATCGTGAGCTGCGTGCCCGGTTCGCCGATCGATTGCGCGGCGATGACGCCGACCGCCTCGCCCATATTGACCGGCGTGCCGCGGGCGAGATCGCGCCCGTAGCACTTGCCGCAGCAGCCGCTCGTGGTCTCGCAGGTCAGCACGGAGCGAATCTTAATCTCCTGCACCCCCGCGGTGACCAGGCGTTCGACGTGCGTTTCCTCGAGCAACGTACCGCTGGCAACCAGCACTTCGCTGCCTGTCGGGTCGCGCACATCTTCGGCCACAGTGCGGCCGAGAATGCGTGTCGCAAGCGACGCCACGACCGTGCCGGCGTCGATGATGGCACGCACCTTGATACCGCGCGTGGTGCCGCAATCCACCTCGGTGATAATGCAGTCCTGCGCAACGTCGACGAGACGCCGGGTGAGGTAGCCGGAATTCGCCGTCTTGAGCGCGGTGTCGGCAAGACCCTTGCGCGCGCCATGCGTCGAGTTGAAGTACTCGAGCACCGAGAGGCCCTCCTTGAAGTTGGAGATGATCGGGCTCTCGATGATTTCGCCACTCGGCTTCGCCATAAGTCCGCGCATGCCGGCCAGCTGACGCATCTGCGCCGGCGAGCCGCGCGCGCCGGAATGCGCCATCATGTAGATCGAATTGACCTGACCCTCAGCGCCCTTCTCGGTCGCAGGCTTCGTCGCCGAGATTTCCTTCATCATCGCTTCCGCGATCTTCTCGGTGCACTTCGACCAGGCATCGACGACCTTGTTGTACTTCTCGCCCTGCGTAATCAGGCCGTCGTTGTATTGCTGCTCGAAATCCTTGACCTGCTCGCGGGTGTCTTCGACGATTTTCTTCTTGGTGTGCGGCACCACCATGTCGTCCTTGCCGAACGAGATGCCGGCCTTGAACGCGTGGTGGAAGCCGAGCGCCATGACTCGGTCGCAGAAGATCACGGTCTCTTTCTGACCGCAGTGACGATACACGGTATCGATCATGCCGGAAATTTCGCGCTTCGTCATAAGCTTGTTGACGAGGTCGAACGAAATCTTCGGCATCTTCGGCAGCACTTCGCCGAGAATAGAGCGGCCGGGTGTGGTCTCATACCACTTGCGGTACCGGTTGCCCTCTTCGTCGACGCCTTCATAGCGATATTTGATCTTGCTATGCAGAGCGATGGCCTTCTCGTGCAACGCGTGTTCGACTTCGCTGATATTGCGATAGAAGCCCTGGACGACGTTCTTCTTCTTGTGGTCGCGCTCCATCTCCTTCTCGGAGTGAAGCTCGAGCTTCCACTGGCCGGGCCCGCCCTCGGTCATGATCGAAAGGTAATAAAGGCCCAGCACGATATCCTGCGACGGCACGATGATCGGCGAGCCATTCGCCGGGTGCAGGATGTTGTTGGTCGACATCATCAAGACGCGAGCTTCGAGCTGCGCCTCGAGTGACAACGGTATGTGCACCGCCATTTGGTCGCCGTCGAAGTCGGCATTGAACGCCGCGCAGACCAGCGGATGGAGCTGGATCGCCTTGCCTTCGATCAGCACCGGCTCGAACGCCTGGATGCCGAGGCGATGCAGCGTCGGCGCGCGGTTGAGCAGCACCGGATGCTCGCGGATCACCTCGTCGAGGATATCCCAGACTTCCGGCTTTTCTTTCTCAACGAGCTTCTTGGCCTGCTTCACGGTCGTCGAAAGGCCCTTGGCGTCAAGCCGCGAATAGATGAACGGCTTGAACAGCTCGAGCGCCATCTTCTTCGGCAAACCGCACTGATGCAGCTTGAGCTCCGGGCCAACCACGATGACCGAGCGCCCGGAATAATCGACGCGCTTGCCGAGCAGATTCTGCCGGAAACGGCCCTGCTTGCCCTTGAGCATGTCGGCGAGCGACTTCAATGGCCGCTTGTTGGCGCCGGTGATAACGCGGCCACGCCGGCCGTTGTCGAACAGAGCGTCCACCGCCTCCTGCAGCATCCGCTTCTCGTTGCGGATGATGATGTCGGGAGCGCGCAGCTCGATCAGCCGCTTTAGCCGGTTGTTGCGGTTGATGACGCGGCGATACAGGTCGTTGAGGTCGGACGTGGCGAAACGGCCGCCGTCCAACGGGACCAACGGCCGAAGGTCCGGCGGGATCACCGGCACGTGCGTCAGAATCATCCATTCCGGTTTGTTGCCCGACTGGACGAACGCCTCGATCAGCTTGAGCCGCTTGGCGAGCTTCTTCGGCTTCAGTTCGGAAGTCGATTCCGCGATCTCGACGCGCAAATCCGCGGCCATCTTTTCGAGATCGAGCGCCTTGAGCATTTCGCGGATCGCTTCTGCGCCGATCATGGCAGTGAAGCTGTCCGCGCCCAGTTCGTCCTGCGCCCTGACGTAGTCCTCTTCGCTCAGGAGCTGGCGATCCTTGAGCGGGGTGAGACCGGGCTCAAGCACGACGTAGTATTCGAAATATAGGATCCGCTCGAGGTCCTTGAGCGTCATATCGAGGAGAAGCCCGATGCGCGAGGGCAGCGACTTCAAGAACCAGATGTGCGCGACCGGGGCCGCGAGCTCGATATGGCCCATGCGCTCGCGCCGCACGCGGCTAAGCGTAACTTCGACCGAGCACTTCTCGCAGATGATGCCCTTGTACTTCATGCGCTTGTACTTGCCGCACAAGCACTCGTAGTCCTTGATCGGCCCGAAGATGCGCGCGCAGAACAGTCCGTCGCGCTCGGGCTTAAATGTGCGATAATTGATGGTCTCCGGCTTTTTGATCTCGCCGTAGGACCAGGACAGAATCTTTTCTGGGCTCGCGATCGAAATCCGGATCTGGTCGAAGACCTGAGCCGGCGTCTGCGGGCTGAAAAGATTCATAAGCTCTTGGTTCATCGTCTTCTCCGCTTGCCGATCATATCGGCCGCTGTCGTCATTCTCTTTTTCTCGTCATGCCCGGGCTTGACCCGGGCATCCACGTCTTGGCCTTGGCGAAGGAAGGCGTGGATGGCCAGGACAAGCCCGGCCATGACGATCACTCCGCCGCCTCAGCGACACCGCCATCGCCGCCGCGCTGCTGTTTGGAATTGTGCAGGTCGACGTTGAGCCCGAGCGAGCGCATCTCCTTGACCAGCACGTTGAACGATTCCGGAATACCGGCTTCGAACGTGTCGTCGCCGCGCACGATCGCCTCGTACACTTTGGTGCGGCCGGCGACGTCGTCCGACTTCACTGTCAGCATTTCCTGCAGCGTGTAGGCGGCGCCGTAAGCTTCGAGCGCCCACACCTCCATTTCGCCGAAGCGCTGGCCGCCGAACTGGGCCTTGCCGCCGAGCGGTTGCTGGGTGACGAGGCTGTACGGGCCGATCGACCGGGCGTGGATCTTGTCGTCGACCAGGTGATGCAGCTTGAGCATGTAGATGTGGCCGACCGTTACTTTGCGGTCGAAGGTGTCGCCCGTGCGTCCGTCGTAGAGGGTCACCTGCCCGGAGTGATCGAGGCCGGCGAGATCGAGCATGTGCTCGATATCGGCTTCTTTTGCTCCGTCGAACACCGGCGTCGAGATTGGCACGCCGTGGCGCAGATTGGTGCCGAGCTCCAGGAGGCCCTTCTCGTCGAGCGACTTGATGGTCTCTTCGTCACCGTAGATTTTCCGCAGCAACTCCTTGAGCGGCTTGGGATCCCTCTTGCCGTGATAGAGATCGACGGCATTACCGATCTTGATGCCGAGTCCGGCGCAGGCCCAACCGAGATGGGTCTCGAGGATCTGACCGACGTTCATGCGGCTCGGCACGCCGAGCGGGTTGAGCACGATATCGACCGAGGTGCCGTCGGCGAGGAACGGCATGTCCTCGAGCGGCACGATCTTCGACACCACGCCCTTGTTGCCGTGGCGGCCGGCCATCTTGTCGCCGGGCTGGATCTTGCGCTTCACGGCGACGAAGACCTTAACCATCTTCATAACGCCGGGCGGCAGTTCGTCGCCGCGCTGCAGTTTTTCGACCTTGTCGAGGAAGCGCTGTTCGAGCCGCTTCTTCGACTCGTCGTACTGCTTACGGATGGCTTCGATCTCCGCCATCACCTTGTCGTTGGGCGAGGCGAACATCCACCACTGCGAGCGCGGATATTCGTCGAGCACCGTGCGGGTGATCTTGGTGTCCTTCTTAAAGCCCTTCGGTCCGGCGATGCCCTGACGGCCCTCAAGCAACTCGGCCAACCGGCCATAGACGTTGCGGTCGAGGATCGCCTGCTCGTCGTCACGGTCCTTGGCGAGCCGTTCGATCTCTTCACGTTCGATGGCGAGCGCACGCTCGTCCTTTTCGACGCCGTGACGGTTGAACACGCGCACTTCAACGACGGTGCCCTGCACGCCAGGGGGAACGCGCAACGACGTGTCGCGCACATCGGACGCTTTCTCGCCGAAGATGGCGCGCAGGAGCTTTTCCTCCGGCGTCATCGGGCTCTCGCCTTTCGGCGTGATCTTGCCGACGAGAATATCGCCGGCGCGCACTTCGGCGCCGATATAGACGATGCCGGCTTCGTCGAGATTCTTCAGCGTCTCTTCCGAGACGTTGGGAATGTCGCGGGTGATCTCCTCGGGACCGAGCTTGGTGTCACGCGCCATCACCTCGAATTCCTCAATATGGATCGAGGTAAAGACATCGTCCTTGACGATACGCTCGGAGAGAAGGATCGAGTCTTCGAAGTTGTAGCCGTTCCACGGCATGAATGCGACGAGCACGTTCCGCCCGAGCGCGAGCTCGCCGAGATCGGTCGAGGGGCCGTCGGCGATGATATCGCCCTTCTTGACCTGATCGCCGACCTTCACCAGCGGCCGCTGATTAATGCAGGTGTTCTGGTTCGAACGCTGAAACTTCATCAGCCGGTAGATGTCCACGCCGGGTTTGGTCGGATCCGGCTCATCGGTGGCGCGGATGACGATACGGGTGGCGTCGACCTGGTCAACCACGCCGGTGCGACGCGAGGCAATAGCGGCACCGGAATCGCGGGCGACGACACCTTCCATGCCGGTGCCGACGAACGGCGCCTCGGCATGAACCAGCGGCACCGCTTGCCGCTGCATGTTGGAGCCCATCAGGGCGCGGTTGGCGTCGTCGTTTTCGAGGAACGGAATGAGCGCCGCGGCCACCGAAACAAGCTGTTTCGGCGACACGTCCATGAAGTCCACCTTGTCCGGCGGAATGAGCTGCACGTCGCCGGCATGGCGAACGACCACGAGATCGTCGGTAAAGCGGCCCTTCGCGTCGATAGCTGAGTTGGCCTGGGCGACCGTATAGCGGCCCTCCTCCATCGCCGAGAGATAGACCACCTCGTCGCCGACGCGGCCGTCCTTCACCTTGCGATAGGGTGTCTCGACGAAGCCGTATTTGTTCACCCGCGCATAAGTAGCGAGCGAATTGATCAGGCCGATATTCGGCCCTTCCGGCGTCTCGATCGGACAGATGCGGCCGTAGTGCGTCGGGTGCACGTCGCGCACCTCGAAGCCGGCGCGCTCGCGCGTCAGTCCGCCGGGGCCGAGCGCCGACAGACGCCGCTTGTGCGTGATTTCCGACAGCGGGTTGGTCTGGTCCATGAACTGCGAAAGCTGCGATGAGCCGAAGAACTCGCGCACCGCGGCAGCCGCGGGCTTCGCGTTGATCAGATCCTGCGGCATCACGGTGTCGATATCGACCGACGACATCCGCTCCTTTATGGCGCGCTCCATCCGCAGGAGCCCGATGCGGTACTGATTCTCCATCAGCTCGCCGACCGACCGCACCCGACGATTGCCGAGGTGGTCGATATCGTCGATCTCGCCCTTGCCGTCGCGCAGATCCACCAGCGTGCGGATCACCGCAAGGATGTCCTCCTTGCGTAGTGTGCGCATGGTATCTTCGGCGGTGAGATCAAGCCGCATGTTCATCTTCACGCGGCCGACCGCGGAGAGGTCGTAGCGCTCCGAATCGAAGAACAGCGAATTGAACATCGACTGAGCGGTGTCGATCGTCGGCGGCTCGCCCGGACGCATGACCCGGTAAACATCGAACAACGCGTCTTCGCGCGTCATGTTCTTGTCGATGGCAAGCGTGTTGCGGATATACCCGCCGACATTGACGTGATCGATGTTCAGAAGCGGCAGTTCCTTGTAACCGAAATCGACCAGCGATTTCAGCGGTGTCTTGCCGACGTTGATATCCCACCCGCCATCTTTTCGTTCGGTACCCGTGATCTCATCGCCGGCCTCAGCATATATTTCGCCGGTTTTCGTGTTGACGAGGTCCTCGGCGATGTAATGGCCGATCAGCTCCTCATCGGTCATCCGCAGTGCCTTGAGCCCCTTTTCGGCGAGCTGCCGCGCCTGGCGCACGGTGAGCTTCTTGCCGGCCTCGAGCACGACCTTGCCGGTATCCGCATCAACGAGATCGTTGACTGCCTTGTAGCCGCGCAGCCGGTTGGCATCGAACGGTACGCGCCAGCCTTCCTTGGCGCGTTTGTAGAGCACCTGCTTGTAGAAGGTGTTGAGGATCTCCTCACCGCTCATGCCCAGCGCATACAGAAGCGAGGTGACCGGAATTTTTCGCCGCCGATCGACGCGCGCGTAAACGATGTCCTTGGCGTCAAATTCGATATCGAGCCAGGAGCCGCGATAGGGAATGATGCGAGCCGCGAAGAGAAGCTTGCCCGAAGAATGGGTCTTGCCCTTGTCGTGATCGAAGAACACGCCGGGCGAGCGGTGCATCTGCGAGACGATGACGCGCTCGGTGCCGTTGACGATAAAGGTGCCGTTGTTGGTCATGAGCGGGATGTCGCCCATGTAGACATCCTGCTCCTTGATGTCCTTGACCGACTTGGCGCCGGTTTCTTCGTCGATATCGAACACGATCAGGCGCAGCGTCACCTTGAGCGGCGCCGCGTAGGTCATGCCGCGCTGTCGGCACTCGTCCACGTCGTATTTCGGCCCTTCGAATTCGTACTTCACGAATTCGAGCATCGAGGTGTTGGAGAAATCGGAAATCGGAAATACCGACTTGAATACGGCTTGAAGGCCCTCGTTAGGCCGGCCGCCCTCCGGTTCCTTAACCAGCAGGAATTGGTCGTAGGACGCCTTCTGAACCTCTATGAGGTTCGGCATCTCCGCGACTTCCTCGATTTTTCCGAAAAACTTGCGAACGCGCTTCCGACCGATAAACGTCTGCGCCATCATGTCCTCTCGCTCAATCGAACCATCAGGCTTGAACCGTTCGGCTCAAACCGTCACCGCGAACCTTGGGGCTCGCGGTTTCCGGGCGATCAAGGCGACTCTCCAGAAGGCCGCAATCCATCGCGACCATCGGGACAGGCGTCGAACCGCCATAATTTCCGCTGATTCGGGCAAAAGTCCGAATCAGCTCAACACGCTTGCCGCACTCTAGATGTCCCCGGGGGTTCTCGCGCCGCTCAACCCCGCGGATATCGCTTAAGTAAGCATTGCTTACTTAAGCTCAACCTTCGCGCCGACTTTTTCCAGCGTTGCCTTGATCTTGGCCGCCTCGTCCTTGTTGACGCCTTCTTTGACCGGCTTGGGAGCTCCTTCCACCAAGTCCTTGGCTTCCTTGAGGCCAAGGCCGGTGACAGCCCGCACTTCCTTGATGACCTCAATCTTCTTATCGCCGACCGCGGCAAGCACGACCGTAAACTCGGTCTTCTCCTCGGCCGCGGGGGCGGCTGCTGCCGCTGGGCCTGCGGCGACGGCAACTGCGGCGGCAGCCGATACGCCCCATTTCTCTTCCAGCAGTTTAGCGAGTTCGGCGGCTTCCAGCACCGTGAGGCTGGAAAGGTCGCTTACGATTTTTTGCAGATCAGCCATGACTTTGTCCTTCGGTTCTAACCTTTGAAATTGGAGCAGTTTCTCAAGCGGCAGCCGCGCCCTCTCCGTCCTTGGCGGCATAAGCCGCAACGACCCGGGCGACCTTGGCGGCAGGGGCATTCACCACCTGCGCGATCTTGGTCGCCGGCGCCTGGATGAGGCCGACGATCTTCGCCCGCAGCTCGTCAAGCGAAGGCAAGGACGCGAGCGCCTTGACTCCGTTCGGATCGAGCGTGGTCGTGCCCATCGCTCCGCCAAGGATCACGAATTGCTCGTGCGTCTTGGCGAAATCGACGGCGACCTTCGGCGCCGCGACCGGATCGCCGGAAAAGGCGATTATGGTCGGTCCCTTGAGTAGAGGCCCGATCGAGGCGACGTCGCTGCCTTCGAGAGCGATTTTGGCGAGGCGATTTTTCGCGACCTTTACGCTGGCGCCCGCCTGCTTCATCTGCCGACGCAGAGTCTGCATGTGGGCGACCGTCAGGCCGGAATAGTGAGCAACAACCACGACCTTGGTGGCCTTGAAGGCCTCGCCAAGCGTCGCGACCATTTCGCTCTTTGCCGCGCGATCCACTTACGCTCTCTCCGGTTGGCGGGTTTCCTTATGCGGAAACCGCCGGGTTGATGCCGCCGTCCGGCAATGCCGAACGACATTCACACCCTGCCCTCCCGGCTTAAGCTTTCGCTTATCCGGGCCGTCGAGGTCAGAACCGAAGGGCAATAGCTGCCCTTTAGCCTTCACCCGTCTATGCAGGTTTTAGGGATTAAGCCGTTGCCGGCGCCTGCAGTCTCGGACAGGACGCGCGCCCCCAAACACCTAAGCTTTTCCGACCCTTAGGGTAATCCGCACAGGATTGACGCTAAGAGAAGGTCTTGCCCATCTGGTTTTTGAGAAGCGCACAAAGGCGCGCCGACAAACCGGGCCGGCACGCCCATGGGCGAGTATCTAGCCGGTCAATTGCGGTTTGCCAAGCCTCAACTGTGCTTTGCGCGGCACAATTCGCGTTTTACCATTTCCGCAAGACCATACGCGAGGGAGGCGCTGCCATGCCGCGAGAAGCCGATCGAATTCTCACCACGCATGTCGGCAGCCTGATCCGGCCCGCCGAAGCTGATCGAATTCTGGCGCGCTATCGAGGACGGCAAGCCTTACGACGAAGCCGCCTTTGAGGCCTGCCTCACAGAATCCGTCGCCGAGGTGGTACGGCAACAGGCCGAGGTCGGCATCGACGTCGTCAGCGACGGCGAGTTCAGCAAGGGCGCGAATTGGGCTTTCTACGTGCACAAGCGGCTCACCGGCCTCACGGTGAGACCCGCAACTCCGGAGGAAGCCAAAGACCCGATGGCTTCTGTGGGCGGCGGTCCCGATCGTCGCGCGTTTCCCGAATTCTACGCCGAGTATGATGCCGCATCAGGTCTCGGCAAACGTCTAGGCAACCGTGTTGTTGTCAACGGGCCGATCCGATACTCAAAACAGCAAGTCACGCGCGACATTGAAAATCTCAACGCCGCTGTCGCGAAAGGCAAAGCCAAGCACCCGTCATTGACGGGATTCCTGCCGGTTGTGGCGCCGGCAAGCGCGCTGCCCGGTGCCAAGAACGAACACTACAACGACGAAGAGGCCTTTTTGACCGCGCTCGCCGACGCGCTGCACCAGGAATATAAGGCGATCGTCGACGCCGGGCTTTATGTGCAAATCGACGACGCCTTCTTCCCCTACATGTACGAACGCATGGTGCCGCCGATGACCAACGCGCAATATCGCCGCTGGGCGCAGCTTCGCATCGATGCACTCAATCACGCGCTGCGAGGCATCCCCGAAGAACGCTCGCGCTATCACATCTGCTGGGGAAGCTGGAACGGCCCGCATATGTTCGACGTGCCGCTCAAAGACATCATCGATCTCGTACTCCAGGTCCGCGTCGGCCATTATTCCTTCGAGGCCGCCAATCCGCGGCATGCCCACGAGTGGCGCGTCTGGGAAAATGTGAAACTTGCACCCGGTAAGATCCTGATCCCCGGCGTCATCAGTCACGCCACCAATGTGGTTGAGCATCCCGAACTGGTCGCCGAGCGGATCGTGCGGCTCGCCAAGATCGTCGGCCGCGAGAACGTCATCGCGGGCACCGATTGCGGCTTCGCGCAGAGCCCGTTCGCACAGCGCGTTCACCCGACGATCATGTGGGCGAAATTAAAAGCCCTTGTCGAAGGCGCGCGGATCGCGACGCGCGAATTGTGGGGAAAGCGCGCAGCGGCGTGAATTTAGCCCAGCCGCGTTTCCCGGACGCGGTGCAGCGCGCAGCGATGCGCCGCTGACCGGGATCGTTTCAAACGGAGGCGCCTTGCGAAGTTCCCGGGTCGGCAGCGCATCACTTCGTGCTGCGCTGCGCCCGGGAAACGCCGGTAGCTAATGGGTCTGCTGCGAGTCCGGGAATAGACTCGCCGGTACCACTTTCACTCCGGGCCCCATGGTCGATGAGATTGCGACCCGATTGATGAAGTGACCCTTGGCGCCGGCCGGCCGCGATTTCTGCACCGCGTCAGCGAACGCGCGGATGTTCTCGACGAGCTTCTCCTCGCTGAACGAGGCCTTGCCGACGCCGGCCTGCACGATGCCGGCCTTCTCGGCGCGAAACTCCACCGAACCGCCCTTGGCGCCTCTGACCGCGTTCGCGATGTCCATGGTCACACTGCCGACCTTGGGATTCGGCATCAGCCCGCGCGGGCCCAGCACTTTGCCGAGACGACCAACGAGCGGCATCAGATCAGGCGTCGCGACGACGCGGTCGAAATCGATATTTCCGCCCTGCACCTTCTCCACCAGATCCTCGGCGCCAACGACGTCGGCACCCGCAGCCTTGGCCTCGTCGGCCTTGGCGCCGCGCGCGAACACGGCAACCCGCACCGAACGACCCGAACCGTTCGGCAAGTTGACGACGCCGCGGACGGTCTGGTCGGCGTGGCGCGGATCGATACCGAGATTCATCGCCACTTCGATGGTCTCGTCGAATTTCGCCTGGGCGCGTTCCTTGACCATCTTTACCGCTTCGGTGAGTAGATAAAGCTTCTCGCGGTCGATGCCTTCGCGCGCCTTGTCGGTGCGCTTTCCAAGCGTACTCATGCCTTCACCTCCAGGCCCATGGAACGAGCGGACCCTTCGATCATGCGCATGGCCGCCTCGATGGTGTCGCAGTTTAAATCCTTCATCTTCTGCTCGGCGATTTCGCGCACCTGCCCCTTGGTCACCGAGCCGGCCACGTCGCGGCCCGGCGCTTTCGAGCCGCTTTCAAGCTTGGCGGCCTTCTTGAGAAAGTGCGACACCGGCGGGGTGCGCAGTTCAAAGGAAAACGAACGGTCGGCGTAGACCGTGATGGTCACGGGGATCGGGGCGCCCTTCTCAAGCTTCTGGGTCTGCGCGTTGAAGGCCTTGCAGAACTCCATGATGTTGAGACCGCGCTGGCCGAGCGCAGGACCGATCGGCGGCGACGGGTTAGCCGCCCCGGCCGGCACCTGCAATTTCACATAGCCAGTGATTTTCTTTGCCATTCTCTAACTCCTGTTAGTGGTGCGGATT
Source organism: uncultured Alphaproteobacteria bacterium (assembly GCA_963831165.1). Classification (GTDB taxonomy): domain Bacteria; phylum Pseudomonadota; class Alphaproteobacteria; order Rhizobiales; family Xanthobacteraceae; genus BOG-931. The sequence goes on along the minus strand of CAWHPC010000017.1, from coordinate 687,479 downwards.
TCGACGGCTGGCGACCGCCTCACCTCCCACAGCTTCGCTCTCATTCGTCATGCCCGGGCTTGACCCGGGCATCCATGCTGCCTCATCGCTGTATGGATTGCCGGGTCAAGCCCGGCAATGACACCTTATAACTTCTCCACCTGCCCAAACTCCAGTTCGACCGGCGTGGCGCGGCCGAAGATCGACACCGCCACCTTCAGCCGCGAACGGCCTTCGTCCACTTCCTCTACGGTGCCGTTGAAAGAGGCGAATGGGCCATCCGACACGCGCACCTGTTCGCCGACCTCGAAGGACACCGACGGCTTTGGCCGCTCGATGCCTTCCTGCACCTGATGGATGATGCGCTGGGCTTCCGCTTCCGACAGCGGCATCGGCTTGTTGTCCGAGCCGAGGAAGCCGGTCACCTTCGGCGTATTTTTGATCAGGTGATAGGCCTCGTCGGTCAGTTCCATTTTAACGAGGACATAGCCCGGGAAGAATTTTCGCTCGGCGTCGACCTTGCGGCCGCGCCGCACTTCGACGACTTTCTCCTTGGGAACCAGGATTTCCTCGAACTGACTGGCAAGCCCGCGTTGCTTGGCTTGCTCGCGGATCGAGTCCGCGACCTTGTTCTCGAAGTTCGAGTAGGCGTGGACCGCGTACCATCGGCTGGTCATGTCATGAAATCCGGGTCGTGAATGTTTGGCCGTCGCGCATGCGCTCAAGAATTGATGCCTAGCAGGAAACTGACGCCGAGCCGCATGATCTGATCCGCCAACAGGAAGAAAATCGACGCGACAAAAACCATCACGAACACCATCAGGGTGGTGACGGTCGTCTCCTTGCGCGTAGGCCAAGTGACTTTCTGCCCCTCGGCCCGCACTTCCTGCAGGAACTTGAATGGATCGATCTTTGCCATCGCTCGTATCTAAATAGTCATTCCCCGCCCATCTTTCAGGAGGAGACCGACACGGTCTTTTTTGGGGAATGTTCGCCGCGGAAGTCCGTTACCGGGCCGCTGACGATGGCGTCTTCCTACTGCCGGCCGCTCGCAGCGTCAAGCGATGAAGCGGGGCCGGCCTGGCAGGAGTGGAGGGACTCGAACCCCCAACCCCCGGTTTTGGAGACCGGTGCTCTAGCCATTGAGCTACACTCCTAGGCGGCGTTCACATGCCTCGCGGCTGCCGGCAAAGCAAGTTACCATCGGCTGGACTGATGAACCAGGGCGGCACCGCCGGTCTATTAATGGGACCCAAGCTCACGCGACGCAGCATAGTCTTTGGCGCCGCATACGCCGTGTTGGCCGGGCCGGCTCTTGCCGCCGATGCGACAGCGATCGCCTTCGTCACGTCGATCTACGATGCCTACAAGGGCAAAGACTCCAAGGGCATCCCGCTTGAAAACGCACGCGCGATCCGGCGCTATTTCGAGCCGTCGCTTGCGGCCCTGATCAACAAGGACCGGGCGGCTGCTGCAAAGCGCGGTGAAGTCGGATTATTGGACGGCGACCCGTTCATCGACGCACAGGATTGGGACATTGCCAACTTCGAGATCGCGGTAACGGACATCGCGCCCGGCAAGACGAGCGCGACCGTCAAGTTTACCAACTTAGGCAAGCCATCCTCGGTCCTGCTCGATCTGGTAAAAATCAAGAACGATTGGCGGATCGGTGATGTGACGTGGCAGCGCGACGGCAAGCCGCAAACCTTGCGTAGTATTTATACCCGCTAAGGCCAGGCAAACTTCGCGGTCACGGTTGGCGGCCAACCGAAGCTGCAAAAAAGCAGCTAGGTTGGAGCGGGTGAAGGGAATCGAACCCTCGTCATAAGCTTGGAAGGCTTCTGCTCTACCATTGAGCTACACCCGCGCCGCCGCTACGCGCCTACGCAAAATACAGTATTTATGCAAGCCGCGTGAGCAAGGCTGCCGATTGGCAAGCCACATTCACGACAGCAACCGCCTGACGGCGGACCTCCAGCCCGCCAACTTTCGCTCTCGCGTGGCGCTATCCATCTGCGGCGTAAACCGGCGCTCCGACTGCCACAGATCGGCAAAGCGGTCCGGCTCAGGAAAGAAGCCAGCGTGCAGGCCGGCGAGATACGCCGCGCCAAGCGCAGTGATTTGCTTGATATGCGGCCGATCGACAGTGTCGCCAGTCAGATCGGCGAGACGCTGCATGGTCCAGTCGGAGGCGGCCATGCCGCCATCGACGCGCAAAGCTCTTAGCGAACGTTCGCCGCTGCGCCAATCCGCCTTCATGGCGGCGAGGAGATCCACGGTCTGAAAGCATGCGCTCTCCAGCGCAGCCTGCGCCAATTCCCGCGGCCCGGTCGCGCGCGTCAGGCCAAAGAGCGCGCCGCGCGCGTCGGAACGCCAGTAAGGCGCACCCAGCCCGACAAAGGCCGGCACCAGATAGACGTCTTGCGTCGGGTCCGCGGCGGCGGCGAGCGTGCCGCTCTCTTCGGCGCTTCGCACGATCCGCAAACCGTCGCGCAGCCATTGCACCGCAGCGCCAGCGACAAAGATCGAGCCCTCGAGCGCATAGGAGCGGATGCCGTCGAGTTGATAGGCAATGGTTGTAAGAAGCCTGTTATTGGAGGCGACCGGCGTTCGGCCAGTATTCAACAACGCAAAGCATCCGGTCCCGTAGGTCGATTTGACCATTCCCGGCGCGAAGCACGCTTGCCCGATCAGTGCGGCCTGCTGGTCTCCGGCGATGCCATAAATCGGGATTGCGGCGCCAAACAGCGTCGGGTCGGTAACGCCAAAAGCGGCAGAGGAATCCAGAACCTGCGGCAGAACATCCTTGGGTATGCCGAGCAGCGCCAGAAGTTCGTCGTCCCATCGGCCTTCGTGGATATTAAAGAGAAGAGTGCGCGAGGCGTTCGTCGCATCGGTGGCGTGGACTTTACCGCCGGTTAGGCGCCACAGCAGATACGTATCGACCGTGCCGAAGGCGAACTCGCCGCCGACGGCCAAATCGCGAATGACTTCCGTCTGTTGCAGAAGCCAAGCGAGCTTGGTGCCGGAAAAATACGGATCGAGCAAAAGTCCGGTTTTGGCTGTGAAAGCCGGTTCGTGGCCGCTGTCTTTCAAATGAGCACACAGCTCGGCCGTCCGTCGATCCTGCCAGACGATGGCGCGATGAACCGGGCGGCCGGTGGGGCGATGCCACAACAGCGTCGTCTCGCGCTGATTGGCAATGCCGATGGCGACGATGTCTCGGGCGCTCGCATTGACCTCGCGCATCGCGCCTCGGCAAGTCTCCAGCGTCGTCGTCCACAAATCCTCGGGTTCATGCTCGACCTCGCCGTTGGCTGGAAAATGCTGCGGGAATTCGCGTTGGGCGAAGGCTGCGACGGAGGTGTCCGCCCGGAACAGAAGGGCCCGTGTGGAGGTCGTCCCCTGGTCAATCGCGAGCACATAGGATGTCACAGCACCCCTCCCGACGGTTTGCCCGCAATATTTGAAGATCGCTGCAAGAAACAATTAATTTTTGCGACTGAATGCAAGCTGTAGAAGTGCACCTTCGAGCTATCGGAGTAACAATCTCCTAGCAATTCCAGCTTAGAAGCGCACCATTGGATCGAGTGCGCCATGCTAGCGGCAATTGTACGAACATTAGCTGTCGGCACGAAAGCTGTCGGCGCGAAGCCGCTTCGGCCATTCCGGCGTCTTCTCACTAACAAGAGCGGTGCCACTGCAGTTGAATTTGCCATCGTGGCAGCGCCGTGCCTGGCGCTGCTTGTGGGGTTTTTTCAGACCGGGCTCGTATTCTTAGCCGACAGCGAGCTCGACGCAGCGGTCTCGGAAGCAGGCCGCTATATCATGACCGGCCAGGCGCAGAACACCGGCATGACCCAGGCGCAATTCCAAACATTGGTCTGTCAGAACATTTACGCGCTGTTCAACTGCAACAATCTGATGATCAACGTTCAGACTTATGCCTCGTTTTCTTCCGCCAGCACCTCGGCGCCGGCTTTGACCTACAACGCACAGGACCAGGTGACCAATTCTTGGAGTTATAATCCAGGCGGTCCGAGCGATATCGTCGTTGTCCAAGTGATGTATCAATGGCCGTTAGTCCTCGGCCCGCTTGGCTTCAATATCTCAAATTTGGCAAATGGTGATCGCCTGCTGATGTCGACTGCCGTCTTCCAAAACGAGCCGTACTGATGAAGCTCGCCAGCCCGACCGCAGCATTCCGCTCGCATATGAGGCGCTTTGCGAGCCTGCGCGACGGCGTCTCAGCCGTCGAATTCGCGATCGTCCTGCCGTTCATGCTGCTGATGTATATGGGAAGTGTTGAATTGGGCGACGGCCTGGCGATCAAGTCAAAAGTGACGAAAGCCGCGCGCACCGTCACCGATCTCGCCTCTCAACAGGTCAGTATCCAGGCCTCCAACATGAGCACCATTCTCGGGGCATCGTCGACGGTCATATCGCCGTACCCGTCCGCCAACATGGTCGTGACCGTATCAGAAGTGACGACCAATGCCCAAGGCCAAGGCACCATCGCGTGGAGCTGCTCGCTCAATGGCACTGCGCGAACGGTAGGGTCGTCCGTCACGCTGCCGGCCAATCTGCAAACCGCCAACATCTCGCTGATATGGGGTGAAGTGACCTATCCGTACACCCCGCAGCTGGGCTTCGTGGTCACCGGCACGATCAACCTTTACGAGAGCACGTACTTTTATCCGCGGCTGGTGAATTCGGTGCCGTTGCCGCAAGGCTGCTGAGCCATCGGTGCCGCTGCCGGTAGTGTGTCCTCGCCTGTTGTAAATTTAGGCAGCCTAACCTCGCCGCTGTTAACCCTCCGTAGGCGTTATGTGTAACTATTTCATAGCAAATTGATCATAGAAGCGCACAACGCAGAAACGCGCTAAGTGCGCGGCTTTCACCCTAAGCCCGGCTGGAGCGCAAGGCAGTGAAACGCAAACTCCGAAGCGCAACACCTCAACCGAGCCCGTTACTCGCGCGTATTGGCGCGTTGATCTCAGCGCTGCGAGCAGACAGGCGCGGAAACACCGCAATCATATTCGCGCTCTCCGCCATTCCGGTCGTCGCCGCCATCGGGTGCGTCGTCGATTATTCCTATGCCTCGATGATCAAGACCAAGCTGCAGGCCGCCGCCGACGCGGCCGCCGTAGCAACGGTCTCGAACAATTCGCCGATCTCGGCGACGGCAAAGACAATGAGCGGCAACGGAGCCGTTTCCGGCGGATCGACTTACATCCAGAATTTCTTCGGTTCCGACACCACCACGTTTTCAGGCGTGAGCGACACCGGCACTGTCACCAAGAGCGGCATGACGGTCACCGCAACATTGACCTATTCCTACAGCGTGCCGACGACCTTTCTGAAGGTCATCGGCTATTCGAACATTGCACTGTCGGGCTCGTCCACCGCGAGCGTCACGCTGGCGACCTACATCAGCTTTTATCTGATGCTCGACGTCTCCGGCTCCATGAGCTTTCCCTCCACCACCGCGGAGCAGGTGAGGCTGATGTCGGTCAACCCCGACAACTTGCATCCTTCAAACAGCCCGCCCAACAGCGGTTACCCGCAAGGTTGCCAGTTCGCCTGCCATTGGGCGACGCAGAACACCGCCTGCCAGAACACCTCGAATCCCCAAACCGCTCCCGGCCCGTGGCAAGGCGCTTGGCCCCCATCCCCACAGCAATACCCCAACGCGGCCTTCCCGATTTCCAGTCAATGGCCGAGCGGCTATCCCGGCAGCTACTGCATGGGGTTTTTGATAAGCCGTCTCGGAACCACGCCGGCGTATCCGACGAACTGCGTTCCCGGCAACGAAACGCCGCCTCCCACTAACACCAATGACAGCACCGCGCCCGCGAAGCCTTCAGGGCACATCCCGGGCACCAGTAGCACCTCCTATCCGTCGGGATGCGGCCAGTACGTCAATTGGACCAATCCACAGGTAACCTCGTGCCCCAATCCCGGCACCACGTCGTGCATTCAATTGCGGGCCGACGCCGTCGGCTACGCGGTGACGGCGTTGCTGAATCAAGCGCAACTCACCGAGACCTATACCGGGATCAGCAATCAATTCAGCGTGGGCTTGTATCCGTTCATCGTCAATCTGTGCACCTCGGCAACCGGCAGCAGCAATGCCTGCTCGGTCGGACAGACAACCAGTCTGACCGGATCGACCATCACCAACTTCGCGCAAGACCTCGCCAGTCTCCTCGATAACGGCGGCACCGGCGCCGACGCAACGCTCGGATCCGGTGGCACGCATTTCGAGAATGCGCTGTCCGGAATGAATAGCTTTATTACGAACTCGATGATCGGCACGGGTGGCAGCGCGTCCAGCCCCCTGCCCTACGTCTTCATCGTCACCGACGGCTCGCAGGATTACCAAACGCATTCGGGCAGCAGCGGAGCCTGGGGTTCAGAAAACTGGACCGCGAACGGCAGCGTGCCTTATCAAAATTCCGCAACAGTGATCCCGCCCAACAGCGAGCAAACGACCGACTATTGTGGCGCCATGAAAACCCGCGGCATCACGGTGGCGGTCCTCTATATTCCTTATGAGACGATTCAGGATGCGAACTCCGCCTTCGCCAATGACGAGGACGGGTACGCCAACAGCAACATTCCAAATATTCCCGCCGCACTGCAAGCCTGCGCTTCGCCCAATTTTTATTACACCGCCAGCACGCCGCAGGACATCCAGAACGCGCTCGTTACGATGTTCCAGCAGTCCTTGATCTCGGCCCACGTATCGCAGTAGAAGTATCGCTTTAGCAGCGTCTCACGCCGCGGCCCGACAAAGCGGGCCGCGGACTGATAACGACCCGGTACAGACTTAGCAGCTGGCCGGCGTGCTGTTGTACTGCACGCAGACGCTGACGCGCGGCGTCGTATACAGGCTGTCCGAAAGGGTGATCGGTCCGGTGAGAAAAGCGCCGAACAGCGGCGTAAAGGGATAGCTCACCTGGGCGAAGATCGCGTAGCACGGATAGGTGCCGTTGCAGGTGTGGGCGGCGAAATTTGTCGGCAGGCCGGTGAAGGAGGCGCCTGGCGTCAGAGCTGTGCCGTTGACCGCATAGCTCCAGCTGACCGCCGCCGCCGTGGCGGACGTCGCCTTGATCTGCGAAATGATGGCCGTCGCGGACGAACTCGAATACGGCGCGAGAATAGCGGTCGTCGCGCCGGTTATCGCGGTCATTGTCGCGGTCGAAATCGGCGGGTAATTCGGGTTGGTCCCGTCGCCGTATTGATTGGTGATGGAGGCCAGCGAGTAGGTTGCCGCACGCACTTTCGCATACGCGACAATGGCGTTGCCGGCATCGAACGAGCCGAGAAACAACAGCAGCAGCACCGGCATGATCATTGCGAACTCGAGCGCGGCGACCGCGCGATTCGAGTCGATAAAACGCCTGATATTTTCAGGCAGCGCCGTCATCATAAGTAGGGCTCCACCCGGAATGCGCTGGTACCCGTCAGTTGGATTTGATTGTTGGGCAGGTTGGTAATGTTGAATCCCAACGGCCCGGTGACCACCGTCCACGCATAAACAAGCTGGACCACGACGACGTCGCCCGGCGCCGCGCCAGTGCTGTTGAAAGTGTAACTGGCCTGGGTATTGGGCGTGCTGCCGTTGTACATGGCCGGCGCAGTCGTGCTGGCGCCCGCAAAGGTCGAGTAGTCCTGCACGACAATATACATGTTGCTGCAAGTGAAGAGCGCCGTTGGGCAGACCATCCCGACGATCGTGTTGGCGCTCCATCCATTCGTCTGCGCTTGCCCGGTCATGAAATAGCGGCCGGCTTCCACCGCCGCGTTTTGGATTGCCATTTGCGCAAAAAGATAAATACAGACCTGCAGCACGGCGACCAGTGTGGCGATAAAAGCCGGCCCGATGATCGCGAATTCGACCGCCGTCGCTCCAGCCTCGGCACGGCAAAAGCGCAGGAGATATCGCGCGCGTAGGAGGAAATGTCCGGTGAGTTTCTTCATCATCACAAGCGTGTCCGCTTTCCCCGCCATCCGGTTCCCCACCAACCGGCTCCGGGTTGATCGTTGCGCCGCTTCAGATGAGCCGATCGGCAGGGCACAATCCCTGTTGTCACTCGTTAGAATTGGGTGAAAGGCATTGATTTTCCGTTGCCCGGAACACCAAGCGACGGGGCAAAGATCGTTAACGAGGAATTGCCCGCCGGAAATAGAACTGCGTCGTGCTGATGACCAAGCTGACCGGGCCGCGCAGCCGTCGATATTTCGGCGTTACTGTTCGAGCACGAGCTTGCCGTCGCTATATTCGAACCGCCGCAACCGCGACAAAAACGACAGCCCAAGCAAATTCTCGCTCAGCGCCTCGTCCGGCAGCACCAGTGCGGCAACGTCGCGAACCACTAGGTCGCCGATCTCCACCATGTCCAGCTCGGTCGGAGCGGCGCGCACGATGCCGTTTGCGGTTTTGACCGGCGCGACGAACTCGCGCTGCGCCGGATGAATGCCGAGCCGCGCCGCATCGCTCGCAGTCAGCGCGATCACCGACGCGCCGGTGTCGATCATGAAGCTGAGTTGCCGTCCGTCGATCCGACCGTCGACTTGGAAGTGTCCGCGCGGATCGCGCGGCACCACCATCGATCGCGAATTAATCGGCGCCGCCGTCGCTACAGGCTGCACTGCCAACGCGGCTGGCGACGGCCGTCCGGCCATGCGTGTGGCGTACCGCGGCACCAAAACGCTGGCAGAGAGCGCGAGCAAGGCGAAGATGACGACGGAACGCATCAAAGCAGCCGATCTGTTTGGCTTATGTCAACACGTGCTCCGGCAACGGCTCGCTAACCCGGTGTACGAGTGGCCCGATTCTGGCGCGGATGGTCAGAAGCTCGTTAACAGTTCCGTTCGCAGTTGAACGATGGCTCATCGCTGCTTAACGCCCGCTCGCGAATTTGACGCGTCGGCCCAGTTTCGGTCACTGCGTCAGCCGCGCAGTCGTCACTGCCTGCTGGAACAACGCCTGCATTGCCGCGGTGATGTCCCCGTCCGTGGTTACCGAGAAGAACAGCCCTGAGGATGCACAGTTCTGGAGATTAGGACCGATTTGGCTCTGGTAGGGCGCGACATAGCTATTATACCAGCTGTTGCTTCCCGTGCCCGACGCCGGGAGCGGCAAATATTCAGTGTACAGCACCGCAATGAGGATGCCGCGATTCTTCACCGTGGTACACCACGTCGTGTTGAATGGCTGCTGGCAGCGGTTTCCGTCGGCCTTTTGCGAACATGTCGATGAGATTTCGTCGTCGACGCCGTCGGAAACGATGAACAGCACCTCTTGAGGCGTGCCGCTTGCCCCGCCGGTTCCCGGCGCCGGCATGAGGGTGTTAATTTGCGCCATTGCAGTTTCGAAATTGGTGTCCGTGTCGTTATTATTGCTGGAGCATGTAAGATAGTTGTTTGAACACACCTCAAGCACGTTAATATTCGCCGCTGCCGTCTGTGCATTCGTGAGATTCGAGGTCAGCAGCTGGATGGTATTGAGCCCCGAACCGTTGAAAGTGTAAATCGCTGCCTGATAGGTAGCGTTGTTCGACGCTTCCGTCGAAGCCGCCGTGGTCATTAAAGCCTGCGTTGCGGAGGCCATATTTTCAATTCGTGTCACCACTCCCAAGTTTTGCGCAAGCGCGTAGTTGTCTTCGCCACTTGGATTGCCCAGGTTGTCCGCCGCCGGATTTGATTCATGACAAGCGAAGGCGCAGCCGCCGGCGTTGGCGCCGCTTGAGGGGGCATTCTTCGTAGCGTTGATCATGGCGGTCATCCCGGCAGACGTGGCCGGCAGATCCATCGACGGTGAGTTGTCGAGCAGCAAATAAAAATTGATATTTGGCGCCGCCGAAGAGGATGCTTGCGGCGACGATCCGTTGCTGCCGGAGGAGATCGGCCAATAGGTCTGGCCTAGAACAGCGCCAAACGAATTGACCGATGAAGCCGTGTAGCTGACGGTAACGGTCCGGGTAAGCCCGCTGCTGCTGACGTTAACGTTCAAGCTGTTGATGATGAGACCTGGGATGGCAGAGGTCTCAGCGTTGAACAGATTCTCCGCGGTCGCCTGTGCGTTCGCGGCAGTTTGTTGCAGCATGGCCGGGGTGACCGCGGCCAGCGCAGCGGCATCCGCCGCAGCATTGAGCAGAGTCCGTTTTTGGATCGCGCTCGAGAAATCCAGCCCCATACCGCCCAAAAAGACCATGGGAACCAGCGACAAACCGAAGAGAATTGCGGCATTGCCATTTCGCTCGTCGCGAAATCTCGCAACCGCCTTCCACGCCGCAACAGATCCCGTTCGAACAACCTTCAAACAATTATACAGGCTCTCGATTGCCATTTGCATGGTTTGCGTCCTCCAGCCAGGCTCGGACGAAACCTTGATGGCTTCAATTATTAAACATGCTGTGAAATTCGGTCGTTGAGAATCGTTATCATCGGATAATTATTTTTGCGGCAATTCGGCAACGCATATTCAACCATGCGGTAAACCGCCCGCGGCCGGCGTCGCCTTCATGGATGGCAGCGCAGCAATCCAGTCCAATCGCAGTAGCCAAAACCCACGCGGCAACAACCGAAAGACTCTCGCGAGCAGAAATAAAACTGATAGTCTGACCCGCAATGGTCCGAACAGTAAGGGCGGCCGCTGAACGGATCGCGGGCGCAATGGTTGCGAAATCGGGGCGGCAGCGATTGCGGCATTTGCCAATCTACCTGGACGAGCGGAACACCCTCGGGCAGCTCATAAGTTTCGGCTGCAGGACAAATTGTAGTCCACGCAACACAGCTGATGACAGTGAATATGACGGCTAAGGTCTTCATCCGGATTCCCCCGCAAAAGTGTTGGTGATCGACGGTGCGTCCACCGTCACACTGGATTCTGCCGCGACCACCGGAAGTTCCTTCGCTAAAGCGGCGCGCTTGATTGGCACGCGTATGCCAAAACGCGTACCGCTCCCTTCCTTGCTGTGCACCTCAATACGGCCGCCGTGTCGGTCAACCGCGATCTTGACCAGATAGAGACCAACGCCGGTACCTACGATTCCGGAGACGTTGCTGCCGCGATGATAGCGCTCGAACAGCCGATCGAGATCGCCGGCGGGAATGCCGATGCCGTGATCAGCGACGGTAACGACCACTTCGTCACCATCGATGGTCGCCTCGACCTCGATCGTGCCGCCGCCCGGGGAATATTTAACGGCATTGGATAGGAGATTGCTGAAAACCTGAAACAACAGCTTCGCATCACCTATCATTGGCATCGCTGTCGCCGTGAACCGCTCGGCGATGTCCGCACCTGGCACCATCTCCCGATGCAACTGGCAGACCTCGTGCAGCAACAACGCCATGTCCATCTCGGCCGGTTCGAAATAGAGCTCGGCGCCGCCGTCCATCACCCGCGCAGAGTTGAGCAAATTGTCGATCAAGTGGGTCAACCGCAGCACCGCAGCGCGCACCTTACCAGCGCGCTCATCGATTTCGGCCGGCGCCACCGAATCTTTCATCTTGCTCAGGCGCCGGGCGTGACCGTCGATGATGGTCAACGGGGTGCGGAACTCGTGGGACGCCATCGACACGAAATTTCGCTGCAACAGCGCGAGGCGCTGTTCCTGCGCCAGTTGTTCTTCGAGCATCGCCGCTTGGCGGGCGAGCGTGCGCTGGCTGCGCATCAGCTCAATCGCGTTATTGCGGAACACGACGGTAGCTTGCGCCATCTCGCCGATCTCATCGCGCCTTTCGGTTTCGGGGATCTCGGTGTCGGTATTATTGGCGGCAAGCTGCCGCATGCGGTCCGCCAGATGCAAAAGCGGCTCCGAAATGGAGCGGCTGATATGGACAAGCGCGGCAACGACCATGATGCCGGCGATCACGATGCCGAGGACGATCAGCCAAAACGCCTGGCGATAGGCGACGCCAAGACGATCGCTTGCAACTTGAGCATTCGCGACCGCCTGGTCGGTCAATTGACCAAGCGCGTCGCTCGCGGCGTCGTAGGCGGAGCGTGAAGTGCTGCTGTACATCGCCAGCGCCTCCGCCTTGCGGTTGGTGCGCGACAAGACCAGCATCTGGTTGACGATCTTTCGATAGTCGGTCCAATGCGCTTTGAAGCGCCGGTATAACTCGGTCTCGGCCGCATCATGCCGTATTCGTTCGAAACCACGCTCGGCCTCGGCTATGGACCGATCGAGCTCTGCCATTTGCTTTTCGGTCGCCGCGATCTCGGACGAGTCGGACGACAACAGATTGCTGCCCTCAATGGCGCGGAAGTCGGACGTGAAATTGTTGAGATCGCCGAGCACACGAGTATTCGGCAGCCACAGCTCGGCGACGTCGGCGGATAGTCGATTGAAATTGCTCAGGCGCCAGATGCTGAACAGGCCCAGTACGACAACCAGAAAGAAAAAGACCAGAAACACCGCGGTGAGGTGGAACCGGATCGAGTGTGGCTGCCGCATAGGGGCCAACCATCGGTGAGCGAAGCTGCCTTGCGTCTGCAATGGCGACCTTCCAGCGATACGCTATCTAGTAAATTTATATACCAAACTGGGAACCACTGGAAACGACAACCGCCAGCCCGCCGCGGCCTAAGGTCAATTTTCTCCCCATCTGGAGCGTTCCCTGAAAGGCTGAAACGTAAATCAGTACGGCGGGCGGCCCAAGAGGCGTTCCGCGAGCGCGCCCCGATCTGCCTGGTCCCGCATTTCTGTGAGTTTATCCCGGCAATCGCTGTAGTTAGGTGTGGCGGGCTGATAGCCGTGGCTCTTGCACTTGGCGTCATCCCGAGCGTCGGCTACGCCCCATGTTGGTCGAAAACAAATAATCTTATCATGCCCGCACGTCGGTCTTGCAAGATTTCAAATCGTCCGGTTAGCTAATATTCAAAAATCGGGTGTCCGCATGCCTGAAAACCAAAAGAAGATTCTGTGCATCGAAGACGACCGCGAAACCGCGGCACTTATTGCCGAGGAGCTGGTCGACCGCGGTTACGAGGTCACGCTGGCGCACGACGGCCGAGAAGGGCTCGCGGCCATCCTCAAGACGATGCCTGACCTGGTGCTGTCGGATATTAGCATGCCGATGATGTCAGGCTTCGAACTGCTGGAGCGCCTGATCGCACTCGCGCCGCGGTTCGCGAAGATGCCGTTCGTCTTTCTCACCGCGCTCACCGATCGGGACAACGAGCTGAAGGGCCGCCAATTGGGCGCCGACGACTACGTGACCAAGCCGATCGATTTCGAGGTGCTCGCGACCATTATCGCGGCGCGGTTGGCCGGCATCGCGCGCACCGGGCTGTGGCCGAAGCTTCCTGAACTCAACGACCGCGAAGTGGAAGTCTTGACCTGGGTCGCACGCGGCAAAACGTCAGCCGAAATCGCGCAGATTATCGGCTTGACCAAGCGTACCATCGATTTTCATATCGACAATGCACGCACTAAGCTTGGCGCTGCTACGCGCACCGAGGCCGTCATCAAAGCCGCTAGCGGACGGCTGATCGAACCTTAGAGCAAGATCTGGAAAAAAATCTGCGCCGGATTGATTCCGTCATGCGCAATAGGTATCCGACGAAATTCCGCGCCGACCGTGCGCGTCCTCCGCTTTGCCCTGATCTAGCCGATAGCCTACGCCCGACTCGCTGACAATCAACGCTGGGCGCGTCGCATCGACCTCGATCTTTTGTCGCAACTTGCGCACCAGGATCCGAAGATACTGAATGTTGCCAGCGTGATTGCCCCAGATTTCTTTTATCAATTGCTGATGCGTGACCACGAGACCCACATGTGTGGCAAGTCCTTGAAGAAGAGCATATTCCTTCCGCGTCAATTGCACCCGCCGCCCATTGAGTGTCACCGCCCTGGACACCAGATCGACCGACAACGGGCCTGCCCGCACCACCGGATCTTTATTGGTGCTGCGCAAATGCCTGCGCAGCGCTGCCTCGCCACGCGCCAACAATTCCGAGATGCCAAACGGCTTGACGACGTAATCGTCGGCGCCGAGCTTGAGCAAGCGCACCTTTTCTCGCTCGTCGGATTGGATCGACAGAACGATAACCGGCACGTTCGACCATGAACGGATCCGCTCGAGCACCTCGGAACCCTCGAGATCGGGCAAGTTGAGGTCCAAAATAATCAAATCCGGAGTGCTCATAGTCGCCGTGCGAAGGCCTACTGCGGCGTTCTCGGCCTCAAGCACCGAAAATCCATGAAGCTCAAAGCCGGCACGAAGAAAGCGCCTGATCTGCGCTTCGTCATCAATGACCAGCACCTTAGTCATCGAATGCGCCTGCGAGCTCCGGCGTGTCGGCGGAAACCGTCGGCAGCCGGAGCGACAGCGTGGTTCCGAGATTCGGGCCCGGACTTTCCGCGTGAAGGCTTCCGCCATTGGCGGTAATAAAGGTGCTGGCTATCCACAGACCGAGACCCGAACCGGAGTCACCAACGGGATGGCGCCGGCCCCGAAACGAGCGTTTACCCAACTGACATTTCTCATCCGCGGTCAACCCGTTACCCTGATCCTTGACCGACAACACCACCGAATCCTGCTCGCAACGGCTGCTGATTCTGATTTCACTGCCAACCGGAGAATACTTCGCAGCGTTTTCCAGAAGCTGCCCCAACGCCTGTTCGACCAGTATGGAGTCGACATGGACCAGCGGAACGTCGCGGGCGAGATCTACCGTAACCCAATGCGAGGCTAACCTGCGCTCCTTTTGCTTGAGCGCAGCGTTCACGATATCCGTTGGGTCGGTCCATATCATTTGCGGAAGGACCCCCTTCGCGCTGATCCGGGTGGCATTGAGCAAATCGCGAATCTCGTTGTCGAGCTTGCCGGCCTGGTCGCCGATGGCTTCGACGAGCGCGCTTGACTGGCGATCGTTAGCGATCGAGGGCATCTGGTTCAGTACGCTGCAACTGCCAAGAATCGACGCCAGCGGCGTGCGCAATTCGTGAGATACGCCGCCGACAAGAGCATCACGGAGAATTTCAGTCCGATAATTTATTGTGGCTTGCTCGATGGCCTCCTTCACCTTGAGATGCTTGAAGGTCACCATTGCTTCTTCGAGCAGCGTCTCGACTCGCTTGGCAACAGCGCCCGTGCGCTCGATCGGGGCCTCCCCCAACTCGACTGCAATAGCGCCGTAACCAAGGATTTCAGGAGCAATGATTCGTACGAGCCAAGTCTTGTGGTTATGCGACTCGACGACAGTCGACACATGGGAAGTGGCGGCGGCAGCAGGATTGGCGGCAATCAACTTCACCGCCTCCCGCCGGATTTCCTCTGGAACGGCCGCATCGTCGTTGGGAGCGTAATTATCCGGCGCCGTTGCGATCAGGACGGCACGACAGCGCAGCGCCTTCGAAAGGTAGTCTTGGACTGCGAAGATCAGATCGCGGCTGGTGAGGCAGGTGGCAAGTCCTTGCGAGAACGCGTGCAGCTCGCTGATCTCTCTTTCGCGGCGGCGCAAATTGACCGCTTCATTCTTAAGGCGCGCCGCCAGGTTGCTGGTGACCAGAGCGACCAGCAGGAACAGAATCAGATCGATGACATCCTGCGGGTCGCGGACCCAGAAGGTGTAAAGCGGTGGATAGAAGAAGAAATCCGCCGCGGCCGCACCGGCAACGGCCGCTACGATTCCCGGTACAACGCCCCACAGCGTGGCGGCCACAACCACCGGCAGCATATACACGAGCGAGACGAGATTGAACGGGACGAAGTAGTTGATGACGACGAGGCTGATGGTCGCCAGCCACACCAGCGCAAGCGTCGCTACGATCGGAATGGCGTTCGCTGCTGATGGAATTCTGCCACCAGATGCTGCGATGTCGTGCGCGCCATTCGTTGACGTCGCTCTTCGCCAGGTTCGCAGTCAGATCGCGGAGGCCGCGCCGTTCTTGAAGTGTGGACACGAGCTTATGCCTTTCCGAAAGCGCTCTGTTCGGAGCTCCCCAAGCACCTCCCGGCTGGCATTTATCACAGTCACTTTCCCAACATAGCCATAGTAAGTCGAGATGAGTCCCAAGCGAAAAACATATGAAAGTTATAAGTTTTTTGTGGCTCCGGCTGCCGTTATGCATTTGTATCACTCAGGCCTGATTAGGATATGCCTATTTTGTATGCATGCACGCTCATTGTCGCCTTAAAGGAGAACGGCCTTGCCGACGCGAGCGTCGCAAGGCTCGATGACCAACTCAGAAGTGCAGATGATGTCGCTGGCCGCGATGACCGAATAGTTCCTTGCTCGGAGGAATGCCCGCATTGGCATCGCCGTTGAACGCCGGCGCGTCAAGGGACCTGATAGTAGGCGATTTCGGGACGAATCTCGACCTGAGGCGAAAACCAATGCTGCCAGCTTCCTGCCACGTCGAGATAGCGCGTTTGGTGCTCCGGTCCGCTGTCCCTCCGTGTCGTCGTACCATTCGAGTGCGGAGCGAGAAGTTGTTCAATTTGTTCGGCGAATAGTTGAGGTAGACGAGGAAGGTCTGGGTTCTGAAGCGGTGCATGTCAGCACCGTCGTACTATTGCACTGCGCAGCGCCTGGAGCATTGAACGGAATAAATTGCGGGCTGAACGGCGTGCCGCCGCCGGCTACGATGCGTTGCCGCCGTAGGATTATTGAGGTTTGGCACACTGTTCTCGTGAAGATTGTAGGTTTCAAACGCAATGTGCCAGTAATCGTTCAGTTTGTGATAGTAAATGGGCCGTACCATTGCAGGTTGTTGTAGCCCCACTGTCCGCCGTTGATGGCGTCGGCGACAAGATTAAGATCGTCCCTACCGTCATCGCTGGTCCAGCGAAGGCCCAACGTGACCGACGGCACCGCTCCGGGGTCCTTGAGCATCGTCGTACCCGGATAAATCGGATTGCCCGGCATGAGATTGGTCAGGCGTTGCACCGATATTCCACGGCATCGTGTCGCTGCCGACGGTCAAGCCGAGCTGGAGCGATCCAGTTCTTGGTGACGGCCGGTGGCAACCTCGAATCGCCGGTGTTGGTGTAGTTGTCCCATGAATAGGTCAACGAGTGGACGTAAGTGTAATTGTTCGGCGCCAGCTGAGCCTCGATGTCCGGGATCGAGATGAAGCGCCCGATGCGCACATCCATTCCCTGCAGCACCGGAAAGTAGAGGTCCACATACACCATTGGAAAGTCGATAACCGTTGACGTGGTTATTGTTCAGAAGTTGATTGCTTAACAAGCCGTAGGCCGTCGTATAGCGATAATTCTCGCCGTAGAGGTTGGCTAAGCGGAAGCCCCAATCGAAGTGATCGTTCTGCGACGTGTCGGCCAGGCGCTCGATATAGAGCACCGCCTGATCGAGTTGGACGGTGTTCGGCGTGTAGTCGTACGCGGCCGGCGCGTTGCCGCCCGGCTTGACGTTATTCGTGCTGATATTGCCGCCGCGCGTTGATCCAGCCGTAAACTTGGACATGGGCGTCGTTCATCGCCTGACCGAGTCGAGTATTGCCGAGCGCAACCATCAGCGGCGAGTCGACCGAGTTTGGCCGGGTCACGCCGATATTCTGCGTGCCGCCGTAGGGCCATTCGGTGAACGGCATAGGCGGCGATGATTCCGGGGTCGGCGGCCAGGCGGCGTCGGAACGGCGCCCGGGCGGAGCACTCGGATCGGACGGCGCTACTCCCTTGCCCCATTCCAGCTGGTAGTAGCGGATAAACCGCGTGAAGAAATCGTCGCCAAGATATTTGTCGAGACACTTGTAATTGAAGTATGGATCGCAGTATCCGCTCTTTGCCGCGGCCTTAGCGCCATCACCGCGCGCCTTGCTCGGCGTGCAATTGTAGTCGACCCATGGATCGCAAGACGGGCCCTCGACCCACGCGGTCGGCAGTCCATTGGTCCAAGCGCCAAACGCGTCCGCCGCCATTGAACGATTTGATGCCGTGGCGACAAGCAACGCCACAACAGCAACCAAAAGTAACAACCGTTTCATGACCCCACCCCTGTCACTCATCGCAACTGCCTAAGCCACGATGAAACAGCTACTGCATCTGACGACACGCTCTTTTTGAGAGCCTTCCCCGACCTGCGATTTTTCGCAGTCCTGCCCGAAGAGAGTCGATATTGACGGAAACGATTTTTAATAGCTAAAAAATAGCCAACGGAGCCGCTCACCGCTCTTTAGCATAGCTGTTCATCATTTGGATTTGATGCAGCTCAATTAGGCCGCAAACTTGTCAACGTCTACTTCGCACGGCGTCGCGGCAGCAGCGAAAGTCACGAGAGGCCTGCGATATAATCGGTTGCAGCCAAATGGATCATCGCTTCGAGGCGATCGCAGACACGGAACTGTAACTCACCGGTCTCAGTAAGCAAAATTAAGGCTGCGGTCAGACCCTGCTTTTTTGCGGGGGCGTGTTATCGATCAGAATCGCTGGGAGAGACCCGCATAAACCTGAATCGCCGGTGTTGCCCTGTTCAGTCCAAAATTTGCTCCGACATCGATTTGTGCATTGGGAAGGAAAACCCACGCCACCGCGGCGTCGAAGCTCATTAGAGTAGTATTTTGTGCGGGATCAGCATCGTAATCCGACCAGAGTTCGACGTAGGCCGTGACGTTTTTGATGACTTCGCGGCTGAGATTAACGTCAAAGACGTAGTTTCCGTGTCGGCTGTTATCGGCACTGTCCTTGAGCGCATCGATCTCAGGCACCAACAGGAGGGTAAAGTTGTTGCGCAAATTAAACGCAACAGGCCCAATCAAACCGCCTTCTACCGCGCCGTTGCCGATTCCAAACGGTGCTGAAGGGGCTTTGACATAGGGTATCACTGCCACGGCGTTGTCGCCGCCGTCATTTCCCCACAGGTTGATCTTTGAGCGCACGAAGGTGTCGCCTGTTCCCCATAGGGTGCCCGATGCTGCGGTCGCAGTGTCGAAAGTTTGAACGCCAGCGAAAGGTATGTTGACTTCCAAGTCGGCGTTGTTAGTCACACCGGCTTTGAACGTGGGATTCGGCACTAACAGAGTGTCGGTGTGCACCGATCCGGTGACTTGATGGGTAAAATTGACCAGATCGGTTTCGTACTGGAAGTGGCCAGCATCAACAGTGTATGGCACGTTTGATTTGGTCGGGCGGTCAGTGCTGAAACTGCGCATCTGGTCGGGTGGGACCGGATTCAAAAGCCAATATTGGTTTTTGTCAGGTTTTGCTTTACTGGAGCCCGGCTTCGCGGCTTTTTTGACGACCGGGTTGTCATTGATCACTGGCTTTTCGCTGGCCTCCGCTAGCGCTGCGCCCGATAAGCCGCTCATGGTGCACAGCACCGTCGCAGACACGATGCACGAAATGGCGCGCATTGCAGCAGCCCCGTTTCACGATACGAGTCCTCGCTGGATATTCAAGAGAAACCGGCTTTGGTGCGGCTAGCTGCGGGCGCAAAAGCTGTAGGGTCCCGTGCCGATGGGACCAAACGGAGCGCCCGATCAAAACAGAAGATGCGCGGCGCCGCACGCGACAGCCGACCGTCGCGACAGCGAACTAATGGGCCTCCGCGGTCACCAGATGGCGATAACGCAGATCACCGCGAAGGGCAGCGCGGCGGCACCAATATAGAGCCAAGTCCGATGGCTCTGGGCGTCTTTGGGAGCAGCGAAGAACTGAAAGGCGATCCAAAGGCAGACCATAAACCCCAGCGCCATGCGGATGAGATCACCCGGGGTATCGTATACGGTCCAAATGGTCTCGTTCTGGGGCAAGCTGACCCGTACCGTCACGACCAGCAGCAGAGCGATGAACGCGATCCGCAAAATAGCGCCGGCCAAACGCAGGCTAAACGGCACGTCTTGTTCAGCAGGACTGTCCCGCCGGGCCCACTGGATCGGCATCCAAGTCATGCTTTCCTCCGTTGGACCCTTTCCGGGCCTTCTGGAACCCTTCACATAATCCTTTTCGGGCTAAAAATATAGATTGCATATAAATATTGAATGCACCGCATATAGAACTGATGTGACTCTGCCAACGAGGCCAGCAAAAACGATTGTGAATCAGGCATTTGCACGCCGAATTGCCCGATCCTTAGGCGGCAATTTGGGGAGGCTCAATTCGAGGCCCGATGACGGTTATGCGAAAACCGGCGAGGTGGGGCGTATTTCGGCGGAGTTCAGTGCGTCGGCCGAATCGTAGTCCCATTGATGCCGGCGGCTGTCTTAGCTGGTCCGCCAAGGCCGGATGGACTGACGCCGCGATGGCTCATGCTCGTTCCGCTGATGCCGCGGTTTACGACCGGCAAGTTGACGCCGGGGCTGCCGCTCGGCGGCAAACTAGTTTGACGGATTAATCCCACGTCAGGCTTGGCAACGCCAACGCCCGTATTCCCCACAACACCGATCGCAGCGCTGGAAATGTGCGGAGTGGAAGCGGCGAACGGATGCTCGCCTGCGTGTCGCTCCAACAGCTCCTGCTGACTGACGGGCACGCTGACCGCGTTTCGTACCGTCTGCCGCGATACGGCGGAGGCGGAAAACAGCCGGCGGTGCGGATTCTTCACACCAGGCAAGCTTAGCTTTGTCTTGGCCTCCCCCACCTTGCCTGGCTTTGCACCTGTGCGGCGGGTCTGCACGCTAATTCGCGTGTCAATGTCATCGGCACTCTTCGTGGCTGACTCGGATGCCGCATTTTCGCTGGACGACGTCTGAGCGCCGCTTGGCGCGGCGGAGAGCTTCGAACTCGGGTTGCCCTCGTGCCTGCTAGCGTCGGCATCATCGGCGAAGGCCGCTTGCGTCAATAGGCCAAGCAACATCGTCGCGAAAAGCCAAACACCAACCCTCGTATGATTCTTCGTAGGCATTGCGCTCACTCAGCGGCCTGTGGCGCCTGCGGCTCGCCAACCGGTGTAGTACGATCCGCCCGAACAAACAATGTAAGTACTGCCGGCAACACCACAAGCAGGATAATTGGTCCGATAAACATGCCCCCGACCACGACGGTGGCAAGTGGCCGCTGCACCTGGCTGCCAATGCCGGTCGAAACCGCCGCCGGCAGCAAGCCGATACATGCCGACAACGCTGTCATCAGCATCGGTCGCATCCGCTGCGAAGCGGCATGGAACATGGAGTCGATAGTGCCCATGCCGCTTGCTCTGGTCTCATTGTAATAAGTCATGATGAGAATTCCGTTCATCACCGAAACGCCGAACAGGGAAATGAACCCGACGGCGGCCGAAACGCTGAAATTCAGGCCGGTGAAATAGAGCGCCAGCACACCGCCGCCGGCAGCAAACGGAATGCCGGCGAGAACCATCAAGCTGTCACGGAGCGAATTGAACAAGCCGTAGAGAAGCACGACAATCAACAGAAGGCTGATCGGGACGACTACGGCAAGCCGCCTTTGCGCATTCTGCAGACTCTCGAATTCGCCGGCCCACACGATGCGATAGCCGGGCGGCAGCTTCACGTTCTGAGTGATGAGCTGTTGCGCTTCGGCGACCGCGCCCGCGAGATCGCGGTCGCGAACGCTGAACTTAACCGGAATGTAGCGCTCTCCGGACTCGTGATAGATGTACGAGGCGCCGGTATCGAGCGAAATATCGGCGAGCTCGGTCAACGGAATGTAGGCGTTGGCGCCGTTCGCAGCCTGATAACCGACCTTGATATGGCTGGCCGCTTCAAGGCTCGATCGGTATTCCGGCGGCAGCCGAACGACCACGCTAAATTGCCGATCGCCCTCAAGCAGTGTGGTGGCCGTAGTGCCTCCGAGCGCCGCCTGCACCACAGTGTTGACGTCACCGGTATTGAGGCCATAGCGAGCGGCCTTGGCCCGATTGACCCTGATATTGAGGTTCGGCTGGCCCAGCACGTGGAAAATTCCGAGATCGGTGATGCCTTTCACCTGCTGCATCTGCTGCATCACCCCGTTGGCAAGACCGCTCGATCGTCGGTAAATCGCGGCCGATGATTTTCACCGAGTTGGCGCCTTTGACGCCCGAGAGCGCCTCCTCGATATTGTCCTGGATGTACTGAGAGAAGTTGAAGTCGACGCCCGGCAACTCGTCGTTAAATTCCTTCTGCAATTGGGCGATCAGCATCTCCTTGGTGAATCCCGTCGGCCATTCGTCGAACGGCTTTAATGGAACGAACAGCTCGACGTTCGAGAACGGCGACGCGTCGCTGCCGTCATCCGGCCGGCCGTGTTGAGACACGGCGGTGATGACTTCCGGATGACGGAGCAGAATCTCCGCGCATCTTGGCCGCAGCCGGCTCGCCAGCCTGCAGTCCGATCGTCGGCGGCATTGACGCCCTAATCCACAGATTGCCTTCTTCCAGCGCCGGCAGGAACTCGCCGCCAAGCCGCGTCATCAAAAAACCGACGATGGCGAGAAAAACGACAGCCGTCGCCACCATCGCTTTGCGATGGCTAAGCGACCAGTGCAGAACCGGTATGTAAGCCCAGCGCAGAGCCCGTACGACGATGGTCTCGGTTTCCTCGACGTGCTGGGGCAGCAAAAACGCAGCCAGCACCGGCGTGATTGTGAAGGTCGACGCCAGAGCGCCAAAGAGGGCTAGACCATAGGTCCGTGCCATCGGGCTGAAAATCTGGCCTTCGACCCCTTGCATGGTGAACAACGGCACAAATGCCGCCACCGTTATCAGGGCGGAAAAAAATCGCCATGTCGACTTGCAGGGCGCTGGCGAGGATGAGCCGCAGCCGATCGGTCCAATGCGGGGCATGCGTCTGAACCCGCCGATCGCGTCGGGTCGGCGCCGAAACGACCTTCCGCGAGTTGGTGCAGCAGGCTCTGCTGCTCCGCGGGGCTCTGAAAATTCCTGAAGATGTTCTCAATCAGGATCACCGCCGAATCGACGATGATGCCGAAATCGACGGCGCCGACCGAGAGCAGGTTGGCGTCCTGTCCCATCAGCACCATAACGATGACGGCGAAAAACAGCGCGAAAGGAATGTTGACGCCGACGATGATGGCGCTGCGCAAATTGCCCAGGAAAATCCACTGGATCAAAAACACCAGCAGGCAGCCGAAGATAAGATTGTGCAGGACCGTGTGGGTCGTGACCGATACCAGCGTCGAGCGGTCGTAGTAGGGAACAAGCTTCACGCCCGGCGGCAATGTGCCGTCGCTGTTCATCTGGTCAATTTTTGCCTTGATGAGCGGGATGACGTCGTTGGTGTGATAGACGCGACCCATGACGACAATCGCCAAGGCAACGTCACTCTCGTGGTCCTTGCCGGCAATGCCGAGCCGCGGCACGTGGCCAATCGAAACTTTGGCGACATCCTTCACCTGAACCGGGACGCCGTTGACTTGCGCGAGCACAACGTTCTCGATGTCGTTGACCCGCCAGCCTTGCGTCAAATCGGCGTTGCCGCCGCTATCCATCAGACCGATGCCGCGGATATTCACCGACTGCTGGCCGACGGTGATCTCACGGCCGCCAACATTGATGTTGGAATTGCCGAGCGCACTGATGACTTGCGGCAAAGTCACGTTGTAGGCATCGAGCTTATGAAGATCGACGTCGACGTCGTACTGCTTGGTCGTGCCGCCCCACGAATTTACCGCCACGACGCCCGGCACGGTGAAAAGCCGCCGCGTCACGATCCAGTCCTGCACGGTCCGCAGATTGGTCAGCCCGAAATGCGGCGGACCGACTACCTGATAGCGAAGCACCTCGCCGACGAGGCTCGACTGCTGAATAACCGGCGACTGGCCGCCCGGCAGGCTGACGTTTTGCTGCAACATCAGCTGCGCCTGGGTGAAGGCGAAATAATAGTCGATGCCGTATTTGAAAGTTACGCGAACGAAAGATAGACCGTAAAACGATGTCGAACGGATGTTGTCAACGCCCGGAGTGATGTAGAGGCCGACCTCCATGGGGATCGTGTAATAACGCTCCATCTCTTCTGCCGACAGTCCGGCGGCCTGCGCGGTGATTTCCAGAATGACGGGCGCGGGATTGGGATAAGCCTCAATGTTCAGTTTGCTGAAGGCGACGAGTCCGGCGGCGACGAACACCAGCAGGCCCAAGCAGCACGATCGCGCGTCGGGTCAGGCCGAATGCAACGAATGCCCTTCAGCACAGCTCGCCTCTAACGCCACGGCACCGGAAGCGCGACGGGTTCATTGGATGCCCGCAATCGCCAACATATTGCTGAGGAAAATTGCGCCGTCGGTGGCCGCGAGCTCGCCGACCTGCAGGCCATCGAGAATCTGCCGATAACCGTCGCGCTGCTCGCCGATCGTGACCGTGCGCTTCGTGAACCGGCGCCGGTCGGCGGTGGTCCAGACGCTCATGGTGCCGTCGCCTTCGCGCACCACGCCGTCAAGCGGGACGGCCGGGAGAATCGACCGGCGCGCCGATACTGATGACGAAATTTGCGAACATGCCCGAGCGCAATTCGTGTTGCGGATCGCTGATCTCTGAGCGCACGAGAACGCGGCGAGTGTTCGGGTCGACGCTTGCACCGATCGTGGTGATCCTGCCGCTGAACAGGCGCCCTGGAAAAGCGCTAAGCGCCACTTGCACCTGCTGCCCGACGCGAAAGGCCGGGCTGTCGGTCTCGGCGACGTTCGCCAACATCCACATGGTATTGATGTCGGTCACCACGTAAGGCGACGGCGGATTACCCGGCTGGACGAACAGCCCGGGCGCCGCGTTGCGTTGCGTTATCCGGCCGTCGATTGGACTCGGCACGATGAGCGTCGGATCCGCCGCGCGGGCAGCGACAATGCGATCTATTTCGAGGTCCGACTTGCCGAAAATGCGCACTGAGTCTCGAGCTGCCCGCAAGTTACCTTCAGCGGTCTGCTGGTCGGAGATCGCCTGCTCCAGATCGTGTTGGGATACAGCGAGCGACTTATAGAGCTCGCGAAGGCGCGCCAGATTGCGCGTGGTCAGTTCCAACACTCCTGCCGCGGCAATCAGGGTAGATTCAGCCTGCAAAAGATCGGGGCTGTCGATTGTGAACAGAGTCTGCCCCTTCTTCACGTCATCGCCAACAGAGGCATAAAGCGCGATGATCCGCCCCTGGTAGGGGGTGAACACCTGCACCGCCATCTCCTCGTTGAAATCGATGCTGCCGATTGCCTCCTTCTCGATCGGAAACGGATGCTCCGCGATCGGCTCGACCTTGACCGCCGCGAGCTGGGAATCCGACAAATCAACGCTGTTGCGATCACGTTGGGCCGCATGCGACCCGTCGCTCTGCTCGGCGTTGGCGGTCGTCGTACCAAGCTCGGCATGCGAGCCTTGGCTCAAGCGCCATCCACCATACGCCACGATTGCTATGGCTATGAGCGCGCCAACGAGCACAACTCGCGCGCGGGCGTTGGTTATGCGCGGAAACATGAATTAATCGCACTCAGGATCGTAAGAGCCGTCGCGAAATGCCCATCAGAGGGCCCAGTCGTCTACTGCTATTAATCACAGGACTCGGATTAATCACACGGTACTCTGCGACTCATCACAGTTTATCGTAGATATCATTTCATTACTTCTGGTTCGATGATGCCTCATCAAACCGTGATGCCG
Source organism: uncultured Alphaproteobacteria bacterium (assembly GCA_963831165.1). Taxonomy (GTDB): domain Bacteria; phylum Pseudomonadota; class Alphaproteobacteria; order Rhizobiales; family Xanthobacteraceae; genus BOG-931. The sequence continues at coordinate 661,980 of CAWHPC010000017.1, read as the reverse complement.
ACCAAGGTGATTTAGAAGTGTGGTAGAATTCATTATCTTTATTATGAAGAGATTACCTTCAAGGTGGACGAGCTTTTGGGACTGCATCGTTACGCGTTCCGATTTGCCGCGATCGCCGTAGCGGTGTTCACCGTTGCGACGGCGCCTGCCTTGGCTGTCGACCAGGTCCACGACGAAATTCAAGTCTACAACGCCGAGATCGCCGCGGTCGGGCAATGGACCTACGAACAGCATCTGAACTACGCGGCGGTGGGGCAGACGCAGCCGGAGTTCCCAGGTGGCTTCACCTCCAACCATAGCCTGCAGGGCACTCCGGAGTTTGCCTACGGGATAACCGACTGGTGGGAAGGCGGCTTCTATCTGCCGTTTGCAATCAACGGCGCGGGTGAATTGCTTTCCGACGGCGCCAAGATTCGCAGCCTGTTCGTCGATTCCGGACGCCGCCAAACGCGGTTTCTTCTACGGTGTCAACTTCGAGCTTGGCTACGAGATGCCGCAGTTCTCGTTGGCGCAATGGAATCTGGAGATACGGCCCATCATTGGGGTACGCAATGCGGAGTGGGAGTTCATCGCCAATCCGATCGTAGACGTCGGCTTCGGCTCTGCCGGCGAGGCCGATTTCGCTCCCGCGCTACGGCTTGCCCGCAATCTCGGGGAGGATCGCTTTATCGGCCTCGAATATTACTCCGACTTCGGCAAGATCGGCGATTTTCTGCCGCTAAGACAGCAGAATCAACAATTGTACGCCGTTACGGATTTTAAGGTGAATACGGTCGATGTCGAACTTGGCGTCGGCTACGGCTTCACGCCGGGATCGGACGGTCTGGTGATCAAGGCCATCGTCGGCTACGCATTTCCGGTGTCCGGAAACGTGGCTGACGGCGGCAGTTCACCAACACCCTTAAATATGGGCACCTCAGTACGGCCGTCGCAGAACATTCTGATCACGAAGTAAGCGTCTGCTGTCAATCTGTCGAAAACGCAGACAAAAAAAAAGCCTCGTTTCTTGAATAGCAAATAAATGTCGATGCGGTCAGGCAGACCCGTGGATACCCACAATTCCGTCCTTGCATGTGCCGCAGCCTTACACGATCGAAGGCCCCGCTTGTGCGCCTTCAGCGAAGACAGAATCTGCTGCGAATGATTCGCACTGCTCCTCCTTCGGTCCGCAATGCGGAAACTTCGAGCTTCGACTGTGAAAGATCACAGTACACCCGGCCACCCTGAATAAATCACAGTGTGGCAAGGCGATCACAGCCAAGGTCTAACAAATGGGAAATAATGGAGTAGTTTGAACGCGGGGATGTCGCGGACGTTTTGCCGTCGCTTTCAGTTGCAGCAGTGTGTCAGTTGCAGATGTTGGGTCTCTCAGCCAGGTGGTTTAACGGGGGCGCCACCGCGCTCGCGGCTGCGCTCGGTTTGGCGAGCTGCGCGGTCGGTCCGGATTTCCTCCATCCCGCCGCGCTCGAAATCACCCGCTACACCAAGGAGCCGCTCACTCCGCGCACCTCCTCCACGGACGCACCGACCGGTCAGCCGCAGCATTTCCTGCAGGGCCGCGATATTCCACAGGACTGGTGGCGGCTGTTCAGATCTCCCGCGCTCACTGCACTGATCCAACGCGCGTTGAGCGCCAATCCCACGCTGCAATCGGCGATCGCGACACTCCGTGCGGCGAACCAAGCAGTCTATGCCCAAGAGGGGAAGTTCTTCCCGCTCGTCGAGGCCGATTTCAATCCGACTTACAATCGCACCTCCGCCGCGCTCTCTCCGATCCCGTCGTCCAACGCAAACATCTACGCTCTCCACACCGCACAGCTTCAGGTGGCTTACACCTTGGACGTTTGGGGTCTTAACCGCCGCACGGTCGAATCCCTTCAAGCGCAAGCCGACAATCAGCGCTTCCAGGTCGAGGCCGCTTACCTGACGCTCGTATCGAATATAGCGGTCGCGGCAATCACCGAGGCCTCGCTGCGCGCGCAGATCGAAGCCACGAACCAACTCATTTCGATCAACACCAAAATGCTCGGCATCCTGCGGCGCCAGCTGGAAACGGGCTATGCCAACCGCAACGACGTCGCCCTGCAGGAAGCGGCGCTGGCGCAGGTCGCGGCTACGCTCCCGCCGTTGCGCAAGGCGCTGCAACAGAACCGCGATCTGCTGTCGGCTCTTGCCGGCGCCTATCCGAGCGAGGAGCCTCACGAAATATTCAAACTCACTGAATTGCATTTGCCGACCGATCTCCCGATCAGCCTGCCGTCGCAATTGATTGAGCAACGACCCGACATACGTGCGTCACAGGAGCAATTGCATTCGGCAAGCGCGCAGATCGGCGTCGCCATTGCCAATTTGCTCCCGAATTTCACGATCAGCGGAAACGTCGGCTTTATGAATACGGCGCTTGCCGGCCTGTTGGCTCCCCAAAATCTTGCCTGGCTTGCCGCCGCCAACGTCGCGCAGACGCTATTCGACGGCGGCAGTCTGCTTCATCAGCTGCAAGAAGCCAAAGATACCTACAACGCCGCGGCTTGGAGTTATCGCGGCACCGTGATCGCGGCGGTGCAAAACGTCACGGATTCTCTGCGCGCACTGCAAAATGACGCCGACGCCCTGAAGGCGGCACGGGACTTCGAACGCGCCGCCAAGATCAGCTTCGATCTCGCGCGCCAGCAGATGCAGACCGGCAACGCCAACATCCTGATACTGCTCACTGCACAACAGACCTATCTGCAGGCCGTCATCCAGGTCGTGCAGGCGCGCGCCGCTCGCCTGTCCGACACCGTGGCGCTCTATCAAGCGCTCGGCGGCGGTTGGTGGAATCGCATAGAGCCTCCGCCAGAGAAGGCGCTCGACGTCGCCACGGGACAGGCGGAGGCGGTGACCGGCAAAGACAAGAAAGAAGGCTTTCTGCGCGGCTTTTGGTTTTTTCCATATCAACCGGATTGACCACGTGAACGTGCTCACACATGTCGGCGCTCACGCTGCACTTTGGCGCGACGATGCTAAATGGTGTTAGGAACTCGAGAACGTTTAAAGCGACGACGCGGAGCTACGCGGTCTTGGCCGCTATTGTAGCGTCCACTGCGTGGATCGCGCCTGCCTCAAACGCGCAGACGAAGCCTGCCGAGGAAGATGCAGTCGCCGGTCGCGATCTGGCGCTGCTAGCCTGCACCGGATGTCACGTCGTAACAGCGAATCAACCCTTCAAGCCAATCAATACCGGACCACCCCGGCCTCCTGACTTCAAGGAAATCGCAAACCGCCCCGATGTGACAGCCGCCGCGCTCCAGCACCATCTGGAAACATTGCCCGCCGTTCCGGCGAACTCGCACATGCCGAACCTGCTGCTGTCGGGCGACGAAGTGCGCGATGTCGTCGCGTTCATTATTTCTTTGCGCGAAAAATCGGCACCGCCCGCGCAATAAACGCCGCTAGCGCTGCGCAGTTCAATTCTGCCTTGCCGGCGTTGCGCGAAATCCTTTTCCGCCGCCGGTACACTCGGTGATTTGCAGCGCGCCCTTAAGCCTTGTGCATAAGGCGGCGGCATCGCTCGAAGTCCTGCTTGGAACGGCGCAATGTGGCTGCGGGCACCGTCCATTTCGATTTGTCAGCGAAGTACTCATCCAGCACCAGGATGAGCCGCTGCCAGAACCCTGCGGCCTCGGGCTTCCCGCTGATCAGTGTCACATCAGGAAGGGCTCTCATGAAAGTCGCTCCTACCGTTCGTTTTCTGACGGTCAAAGTGACTCGAACCGCATAGGAATTCGAGACGGAACGGAATTCGTCTTTATAAATCCGTCATAGTGAGGATAACGCAGCGGATAGCGTGCCGATTGATGGAAAAGCGCCCCGGAGGATTATTTGTCCTGGCAATGCTGCTATCGCACGGTTTCTGGCGGAGTTTATATGGGTTTTTTATGCGGCCGGCCCGCCTACCCTCTCGAATTCCTATGCGAAGCGTGACAGGTAATCGCGCGTAAAGACCGCAAATTTGCCATTCTTGACGCAGGTCAACAGCCTGGCGGCGCCTTTAGTTATTTAGTCGAGCTCGGTCTTTGCGGTCGGGAGCACTCCCATGATGGACGTCGTCATGTTGGCAATCGGGGCGACCTTCTTCGCCCTCTCGATCGCATACGTCTACGCTTGCGACCTGCTTTGAGGGCAACATCATGATTTTTGATTACTCGCTCGCGGCCGTCGTAACCGCGGCGCTGCTGGTCTATCTGATCTACGCGCTGATCAAACCCGAGCTGTTCTGAAGGAAGAAAAGGCCATGACCGTCATCGGCTGGGCCCAGATTTTGCTGTACTGCGCGATCATCGTCGCAATCACGCCCCCGCTTGGCGGCTATATGACCAGCGTGTTTTGCGGCGAGCGCACGTTTCTGTCGCCGATCCTTTTGCCAGTTGAACGCGCCATCTACAAGGCTGCCGGCGTCGACGAGCGGCACGAACAGCATGCGGTGACCTACACGATCGGCATGTTGCTGTTCCATCTCGGCGGCCTTGTCGTTCTCTATGTTCTGATGCGCATTCAAGCGATATTGCCGTTCAATCCGGCGCAACAGCCCGCTGTTCCGCCCGATCTGTCGTTTAACACGGCGGTGAGTTTCGTCACCAACACCAACTGGCAGAACTACGGCGGCGAAAGCACGATGTCCTACCTCGTGCAAATGCTCGGCCTCACGCATCAGAACTATCTGTCAGCGGCGACCGGCATTGCGCTCGCTGTCGCGCTCATCCGCGGTTTCGCGCGGCATTCGGCTCGCACCGTCGGCAACTTCTGGGTCGATGTCACACGTACGACGCTCTACATCCTCATCCCGATCTGCGTGCCATATGCGCTGTTCCTGGTCTGGCAAGGCATCCCGCAAACCCTCGGCGCCTATGTCGACGTAACGACGCTGGATGGCGCCAAACAGACCATCGCCGTAGGCCCCGTCGCCTCCCAAATCGCCATCAAAATGCTCGGCACCAACGGCGGCGGTTTCTTCAGTGCCAATGCCGCGCATCCGTTCGAAAACCCGACGGCATTTTCGAACTTCGTGCAGATGATTTCAATATTTGCCATCGGCGCGGCGCTGACCAACGTCTTCGGCCGCATGGTCGGCGACCAGCGCCAGGGTTGGGCGCTGCTTGCTGTCATGGGAGTTCTTTTCGTCGTCGGCGTCCTCGCCTGTTATGCCGCCGAAGCGCACGGCAACGACGCGTTGAACGCGCTCGCCCTGACTGGCGGCAACATGGAAGGCAAGGAAGTCCGTTTCGGCATCGTCGGTTCGGCCTTGTTTGCCGTCATCACCACCGCCGCCTCCTGCGGCGCGGTCAACGCCATGCACGATTCATTCACCGCGCTCGGCGGCATGATCCCGCTGATCAACATCGAACTTGGCGAGATCATCGTCGGCGGCGTCGGCTCCGGTCTGTACGGCATGCTGCTGTTCGTCATCCTCGCCATCTTCGTCGCCGGCCTGATGGTGGGCCGCACGCCGGAGTACGTCGGCAAGAAGATCGAGGCCAAGGAAGTCAAGATGGCAATGCTCGCGATCCTGGTCCTTCCGCTCATGTTCCTCGGCTGGACGGCGGTTGCGATGGAGGTGCCGTCTGCTGTCGCCGCCATGGGCAATCCGGGACCGCATGGCTTTACCGAAGTGCTGTACGCCTACACGTCGCAGGACGGGAACAACGGATCCGCGTTCGCCGGGCTTAGCGCCAACACTTTATTCTATAACCTCTCGGGAGCCGTCGCGATGTTCGTCGGCCGGTTCTGGATGATCATCCCGACCATGGCGATCGCTGGCTCGCTCGCCGCAAAAAAATCCATACCGACGTCAGCGGGCACGTTCCCGACCACCGGTGGGTTGTTTGTTGGCCTGGTTGTTGGCGTCATCGTCATCGTCGGCGGCCTCACGTTCTTTCCCGCGCTCGCGCTCGGTCCAATCGTCGAGCAGCTCGCGATCAACGCCGGCACTCTGTTCTCGGCAAACTAGTCGGAACCGTTGCAATGGAAACGTCGACTTTGCGCAAAAGCAGGCCGGTATCGGCGCTCTTTGATCCAAAGATCGTTCTACCGGCAATCGGCTCCGCCTTCGTCAAGCTCAATCCGCGGACGCTGATGAAGAATCCGGTCATGTTCGTGCTGGAGATTGTCACGGCGCTCACGACCGTGATCTTGATTCGCGATTTGGTGACCGGTAGCGGACATATCGGCTTTGAGTTTCAGATTATCCTGTGGCTCTGGTTCACCGTGCTGTTCGCCAACTTCGCGGAAGCCGTCGCCGAAGGTCGGGGTAAGGCACAAGCCGACACGCTTCGCCGTCAGCGCACGGAAACCCAAGCCAAGCTCATCACCGGCGCAGGCGATCAACAGAACTTTCGGCTCGTGCCGAGCACCAACCTCAAGGTCGGCGATCTCGTTTTGGTCGAGGCGGGAGACCTTATTCCCTCCGACGGTGAGGTGATTGAAGGCATGGCGTCGGTCAACGAGGCTGCCATCACCGGCGAATCGGCGCCGGTGATCCGTGAATTCTGGCGGCGACCGCTCCGCGGTCACCGGCGGCACCCAAGTGCTGTCAGACTGGATCCGTGTACGCATCACGGCCGCGCCGGGCTCGACCTTCCTTGACCGCATGATCAGGCTGGTCGAAGGCGCCGAACGGCAAAAAACGCCGAACGAGATTGCGCTCAACATCCTGCTCATCGGCCTGACCATCATCTTCGTCTTCGCTACCGCCACGATCCCGAGCTACGTCGCCTATGCCGGCAGTACGATCTCGGTCGTAATCCTGGTGGCGTTGTTCGTCACGCTCATACCGACGACAATCGGTGCACTATTGTCCGCGATCGGCATCGCCGGAATGGATCGACTCGTACGGTTCAACGTGCTCGCCATGTCCGGGCGTGCGGTCGAGGCCGCAGGCGATGTCGACACGTTGCTGCTCGACAAGACGGGCACCATCACGCTCGGTAACCGTCAGGCAACCGAGTTCAAGCCGGTACGCGGGGTAAGCGAACAGGAATTGGCCGACGCCGCGCAACTCGCGTCGCTGGCGGACGAGACGCCCGAGGGCCGCTCCATCGTGGTCCTGGCCAAAGAGAAGTACGGCATCCGGGGCCGCGAGCTTGCCGAGCTGCAAGCCAATTTCATTCCGTTCAGCGCCCAAACGCGTATGAGCGGCGTCGAAGTCGGTGCGTCCTCGGTTCGCAAAGGCGCGGTTGACTCAATTTTGAACTTTCTCAGTACGCCAACCATCGTTGGCGCCGGGGCAACGGTGCAGGCGCTGCGGCCGAACGTCAGCGCCGAGACCGTGCGCGAAATCAATACGATCGCCGATACAATCGCAAAATCCGGCGGTACGCCGCTGGCTGTGGCCAAGGATGGCCGGCTGCTTGGCGTTATTCAGCTCAAGGACATCGTCAAAGGCGGTATCCGCGAGCGCTTCGCCGAACTGCGCCGCATGGGCATCCGCACCATCATGATCACCGGCGACAATCCGATGACGGCCGCGGCGATTGCGGCCGAGGCCGGCGTCGACGACTTCCTCGCGCAAGCTACGCCCGAGGATAAATTGCGACTGATCCGTGACGAGCAGTCGAAAGGCAAGCTCGTCGCCATGTGCGGCGACGGCACCAACGACGCGCCGGCGCTGGCACAGGCCGATGTCGGCGTGGCGATGAATACCGGCACGCAGGCGGCCCGCGAGGCCGGCAACATGGTCGATCTCGATTCTAATCCGACCAAGCTGATCGAGATCGTCGAGATCGGCAAGCAGTTGCTGATGACCCGCGGAGCGTTGACCACGTTCTCGATCGCCAATGACGTGGCGAAATACTTCGCCATCATCCCGGCAATGTTCGTCGCCTTTTATCCGCAGTTGCAGACACTGAACATCATGAGGCTGACGACACCTGAAAGCGCCATCCTTTCGGCGATCATCTTCAACGCGCTCATTATTATTGCGCTTATTCCGCTGTCGCTCAAAGGCGTGCGCTATCGTCCGATCGGGGCCGCTTCGCTGCTTCGCCGCAACCTATGGATCTACGGCGGCGGCGGCGTGATCATTCCGTTTATCGGTATCAAGGCGATCGACCTCGCCGTCACGGCCTTGCATCTCGCCTGAGGAGAAAACAATGTTGCGCGAAATCCGTCCGGCGATCATCGTTCTCGTCGCCCTAACGCTCATCACCGGGCTGATCTATCCGCTGGCGATGACCGGGATTGCCCAGATTGTATTTCCCAATCAGGCGCAAGGCAGCCTGATCGAGCGCGATGGCAAGGTCGTCGGTTCCGCGCTCATCGGGCAGGACTTCATCAGCGACCAGTACTTCCACGGCCGCCTGTCGGCGACGACAGCGCCTGATCCCAAGGATTCAACCAAGACCGTCGCAGCGCCCTATAATGCGGCCAATTCCGGCGGCTCGAACCTTGGACCGTCCAACAAGGCGCTGATCGATCGGGCGCGGGCTGATCTCGACAAGCTCAAGAAGGAGAACCCCTCCGCCGCGGTTCCAATCGACTTGGTGACGACTTCGGCGAGCGGGCTCGATCCGGATATTTCGCCCGAAGCCGCATACTTCCAGGTCCCTCGTGTTGCCAAGGCGCGCAACTTGGCCGAAAATCAGGTGCGTCGGCTCGTCAGCGATCACATTGGAGATCGATTTCTAGGCATTTTGGGCGAGCCGCGCGTTAATGTTCTGCTGCTCAACCTTGCGCTCGACCGCTTGCCCGCCGGATAGAAGCAGCAGACCGGCGAAACGTCGGGACATTTGAACAGTAATGTCGGATCAGCGCCGCGATTCCGAACATCGGCCTTCGCCGGAAGCACTGCTCGCAGCGGCGCGCCGCGAAGAAAGCCGTATCGGCAAGCTCAGGATCTTCGTTGGCGCCGCACCTGGCGTCGGCAAGACCTATGAGATGTTGCTGCAGGCCCACGCCCGCCGGAAAGATGGCTACGATATCGTCGTCGGTATCGTCGAAACCCACGGTCGCAGGGAAACCGAAGCGCTGCTCGACGGGCTCGAAATCGTTCCGCGGCTGCGGATCGAATACAAAGGCCAATGGCTCGAGGAAATGGATCTCGACGCCATCATCGCCCGGCGGCCGCAGATCGTGCTGGTCGACGAACTCGCGCACACCAACGCCGAAGGCAGCCGCCACCCCAAACGCTATCTCGACGTCGAAGAGCTGATGGGGCGCGGCATCGACGTCTACACGACGGTCAATATTCAACACATCGAAAGCCTCAACGATGTCGTCGCGCAAATCACTCACGTGCGCGTTCGCGAAACCGTGCCGGACGCTGTGTTCGACCGCGCGGACGCCGTCGAGCTGGTCGATCTGACGCCCGACGATCTGATCCAGCGGCTTAAGGAAGGAAAAGTCTACGTTCCCAGGCAGGCTGAGCGTGCGCTCGAGCATTTCTTTTCCCCCGCCAACCTCACCGCCCTGCGCGAACTTGCCTTGCGCCGCACCGCGGAGCGGGTGGACGAGCAGCTGCTGACCGAAATGCAGGCCCGCGCGATCCAGGGACCATGGGCGGCGGGCGAGCGCATCCTGGTCTGCATTAGCGATGATCCGCGCAGCGCGGGCTTGGTGCGCTACGCCAAACGCCTCGCCGATCGCCTGCACGGACCGTGGCTGGCACTTTACATCGAGGGCCGGCGCAGCCTCCAGCTTTCGGAGGAAGAGCGCGATCGTATTGCTGATACGCTGCGTCTTGCAGAGGCCCTCGGCGGCGAAGCGATCACACTTCCCGCCGACAATCGTTACATTGCCGATGACGTGATCGGCTACGCTCAAGCCAACAATGTAACGCAAATCGTCATTGGCAAGTCGGCGCGGACGCGCTGGTTCGAGATCTTGCACGGGTCCGTGGTCCACGATCTGGTCCGCCGGTCCGGCAATATCAGCGTCCATGTTATCGCCGGAGACAGCATCGCCGGTGAACCGATCCCGAAGAAATCGGTTCGCCCTGCCGAACGGGACAGTGCCGTCGATCCTCAGCCGTATTTCATGGCGCTGTTGGCAGTGGCGTTGGCACTCGCCTGCGCCGCCCTGATCCAGCCCTGGTTCGGCGTCGAAAATGTTGATCTGGTTTTTCTAACCGCCGTCGTCGGCGTCGCGGTCCGCCTCGGCCTGTGGCCATCTCTTTTGGCCAGCGTCGCTTCGTCGCTATGCTACAATTTTTTCTTCCTGCCGCCGATCTACACCTTCACCATCGCCGATCCGACCAACATCGCCGCGTTCATCTTCTTCACAATCGTCGCGATCATCGTCTCGACCGTCGCGGCGCGCGGCCGTACCCAAGCGGTGGCGGCCATCGATCGGGCGCGTTCGACCGAGTCTCTTTATTCTTTCAGCCGTAAGCTCGCCGGCGCCGGAACGCTCGACGATGTCCTTTGGGCCACGGCCTATCAGACTGCGCTGATGCTGAAAGTCCGCGTCGTGCTGCTCCTGCCCGAGCATGGCTCGATCGCGGTGAAGGCCGGTTATCCGCCCGAAGACATTCTCGACGACGCCGACATTGCCGCGGCGAAGTGGGCATGGGAGAACGATCGCGCCGCCGGCCGCGGCTCCGACACCCTTCCCGGCGCCAAGCGCCTGTTCCTGCCGATGCACACCGGACGGGGCGCCATTGGCGTCATGGGGATCGACAGTGACAAACCCGGTCCGATGCTGACTCCGGATCAGCGGCGGCTCCTGGACGCGCTGCGCGATCAAGGCGCGCTCGCGATTGAGCGCGTGAAGCTGGTCGAGGACATGGACCGGGTCGAGCGCGCCGCCGAAACCGAGCGATTACGCTCTGCGTTGCTCACATCAATCTCGCACGACCTGAAGACGCCGCTCGCCGCTGTGCTCGGAGCGGCCGGAGCACTGCGCGACTTGCGTGAAAAGCTCAGCGAACCCGAGCGGCTGGACCTCTTGGCCACGATCATCGACGAGTCCGAGCGGCTGAACCGCTTCATTGCCAACCTCCTTGATATGACCAAGCTGGAATCCGGCGCCATCTCGCCAAACGTGGGGCTGCACGATCTCGGCGAGATCGTCGGCAGCGCATTGCGTCGTGCCAGCCGAATCCTGTCGCGCCACAAGATCGAGCTTGAAATGGCCCCGGACTTGCCAATGCTCGAACTTGACGCCGTGCTGTTCGAGCAGGTGCTGTTCAATCTTATGGACAATGCGGCAAAGTATGCCCCGGAGGAGACGACTATCCGCATCCAGAGTTGGCGCACCAGTGACTCGGTCTGCCTGTGCGTATTCGATGAGGGCAGCGGCATTCCCCCGCCTGATCTCGAGCACATCTTCGATAAGTTCTATCGGGCGCAGAAGACCGATCAGGTTCGCGCCGGCACCGGCCTCGGGCTGGCGATCTCGCGCGGTTTCGTCGAAGCCATGCACGGCACCATCGTCGCGGCAAACCGCACCGATCGAAGTGGGGCTGCGTTCACCATCAGCCTGCCAATCCCGCAAGCGCGGCAAAACCTGGAGGCCGCCGCATGAGCGCCGCCCCGCTCCGCGTGCTGGTGGTCGATGACGAGCCACCGATCCGCAAACTCTTGCGCATGGGCCTGACTACGCAAGGCTATCAGATCCTGGAGGCGCCCAACGCCAAGACCGCGCTCGACCTCCTCAAAGACGCGCCCGACTTGATCATCCTCGACCTCGGCCTGCCGGATGCGCAGGGACTCGAATTGCTGCGAACAATTCGTGCGCGCAACGAAAGCGTTCCGATTGTCGTGTTGTCGAGCCGCAGCGACGAGGCCGGCAAAGTTCAGGCGCTCGACCTTGGCGCCGACGATTACGTCACCAAGCCGTTCGGCATGGATGAATTGCTCGCGCGCATGCGGGCGGCGCTGCGTCATCAGTTGCAGACCCACGGCGAGCGGCCGGTCTTTCGCGTCGGCGACCTTTCCGTCGACCTCGTCCGCCGTATCGTCAAGACCGGCGAACGGGAGGTGAAGCTTTCACCGAAAGAATACGATCTGCTGCGCGTACTGGTTCAACACGCGGGGAAGGTTCTCACGCACAAATTTCTGCTTGGCGAGCTTTGGGACGATTTGACCGATGCTCAATATCTTCGAGTATACGTTCGCCAGCTCCGACAAAAGATCGAGGCCGATCCGGAGCAGCCTCGTTACGTCCTGACCGAAACAGGTGTTGGCTATCGCTTGCGCTCTCCCGACTGATATTGTGATCTAGCCTTTAAATCCGATACGATTTTGCGTGGCATCAGCAGTAATGAAGATTTCCGACTTTCTTCGCGCGGCCGACGTGTCCGCCGACGTCGCGGCCTCGGATAAGCAGAAGCTGTTGTCCGATTTGGCGCACAAGGCCAGCTCATCGGTCGACATTCCGCCGGACCGCATTCTCTCGGAGCTGAGCAAGCGCGAGGAACTGGGTTCGACGGGCGTAGGCGGCGGTGTGGCACTGCCGCATGCGCGATTTCATCAGATCGACAAGCCGTTCGGAATTTTGCTGCGTCTGAGGAAGCCTATCGATTTCGACGCCGTTGACGGCAAACCGGTGGATACCATTTGCCTGCTGCTGCTGCCGGAAACGCAGGCCGGCGATCAGCTAGGTGCGCTTGCCTGCATCGCGCGCACGCTCAGGGACCCGGCGACGATTGCAGCGGTGCGAGGCGCACGTAACTCTTCACAAATATATGACGTGCTGACGACCGGCTGAACGGCTTGACCGACGCTATTGCGGCCTGCTGTCTACCAGACCATAGTCAGATCAAACCGTACCCGTCGAGGATGTAACAAATGGCCGATGAACTCGTCTTCTACACAAATCCGAGGTCGCGTGGTCGCATCGTGCGCTGGATGCTCGAGGAGGTCGGGCAGCCGTATCGCACGGAAGTGCTCGACTACGGCTCAACAATGAAGGCGCCCGCCTATCTCGCGATCAATCCGATGGGCAAGGTGCCAGCGCTACGCCATGGCGCTGTGGTGGTAACCGAAGCGGCCGCAATCTGCGCATACCTCGCCGATGCGTTTCCGCAAGCGAAATTGGCGCCGCCGCCGGGTGATCGCCTCCGCGCGCCTTATTACCGCTGGATGTTCTTCGGCGCTGGACCCGTCGAAGCTTCCGTCAGCAACAAGGCTTTTGGGTTTGTCGTACCTGCTGAGCGAGAAAGCAGCGTCGGGTACGGCACCTTCGACCGCGTCATGAAAGTCCTCGAAGACGCCGTTTCAGCCGGCAACTATCTCGTCGGCGATAGCTTTACCGCGGCCGATTTGTATCTGGGCTCACAAATCGGCTTCGGCCTGATGTTCGGAACAATGGAAAAACGTCCGGCGTTCACCAGCTATTGGCAGCGGCTCAGTGGCCGTCCCGCCTATGCGCGCGCGAGCGAACTCGACAACGCACTGATGCCGCCACAGAAGGCGGCGGGCTGATCTCCAAAAATTTCAGGGAATCTGCATCAGCGGCTCGCCGACGCGGACGGTCACGCCTTCGCGTACATGATCGCACAGCGTGAAAGTGTGCGGCGCGAAGACGATAATCGTCGAGCCGTGTTCGAACCGGCCCAGCTCCTCGCCTTTTCGGAACGATGCGCTGCAGGCGATAAGATTGGGCCCGCGATGCCGAAGATTCAGCGCGACGTCGAGAAAATTAAGCCGAATGCTCGCGACCAGGATAGCGGCGACGGCAACCAAGGTTACCGGATCGCCGCTCTTCGCAAGGCGTGTCGGCAATACTACGCGTTCGTTTTTGCAGAACAGTCGTTCGATGCGCTTGAGCGCAATTGGATTGACGTTCCAGGTATCCCCGGAAACGTAGATCACCTCGTCGATGCGGCCGTCATGCGGCGCGTGAAAGCGATGATACATGCTTGAGGTGAGCCGCAGCGTGACATACCGGCCGTCGCGATGCGCGTCGACCAGCGCACGATCGCAGAGCAACTCTTCAAGCGTGTAGGGAAAGCCCTTGGCCTGGTAGAGCTCCGTGCCGGCGATTGTGCCGCAAGCGCCCACGATGGCGTCGCAAGGACTGACCAGAACGTCGGGCCGCGAATCGATCGGACGCGCCCCCTCCTTCAGTTCCCGCGTGAAGCAATCGTGCATACTGCGGAAATGCGTTGTCTTCGCTTCCCGCAAATCCAGGTCGGAGAACAGCCGCCAGACCCCTATCGACAGGTCGCGGACCAATGGTTGCTCGATTCGGCTGAACCAGCCGAAGAACTCCGTTATCAGTCGGCGCGGAATGCGATTGGTGAGGAGGAAGTTTATGTCCTCCTGGGCGAAAACGCGCATGAGCGCGGAACGGACCGTCATGGCATTGTCAACTCCGACGGGTACACCGCGATTCGATGGCATTGGCCATGACGACACTGGCACTTTACGGGGCGGGCGGCGCGGCGCTCGCGACCTCGCTGCTGAAGTTGCGGCGGCGCTTCGAGCTGTCGCAAGCCAAGCATAATTCGCTTTCCGGTCACGCGCGGATCGCGCGGCGGCTCGCGGCCTTCGTGCCGTTCTACGAATACGACAAAGCGCGATTCTTCTGTTCCGACGGCGCGCCGGCGGAAATAGCGGAGCACCGCCGCGCCGGATTCGAACGGCTTTCGGCGCTTTACAGAACGCGCTTTGCCAAGACCATTCGGCAAACCGCGGAAGCCGCAACCGGCATTTCCGATCTGCAATTCACCGACGCCTACCGGGTGCCGTTCCAATACAGCCGCTATGTGCGCACGCATCTGCCCGCCGCGGCCTTCATGCAATCGAGCGCCGGCGTCACTGTCACCGATCTCGACGGCAATCGCTTCTACGATGTTACCGGCTCCTATGGCGTAAACCTCCTCGGCTATGACTTCTACAAACAAGCAATCGAGCGCGGCGCCGCGCGCGTGTGCGAGCTTGGCCCCGTGCTCGGTCCTTATCATCCTTTGATTGTCGAGAACGTAGAGCTGCTGAAAAAGATTTCCGGTCTCGACGAAGTCTCCTTCCATATGTCGGGGACCGAAGCGGTCATGCAGTCAGCGCGGCTCGCGCGCTATCACACGCGGCGATCGCACTTGGTGCGGTTTTGCGGCGCATATCACGGCTGGTGGGGCGACGTTCAGCCGGGCATCGGCAATCCGCTGCCGGCGCGTGAGACTTATACGCTGCGGGATATGTCCCAGGACACGCTGCGCGTCATCCGCACGCGCGGGGACATTGCCTGCGTGCTCGTCAATCCATTGCAGGCGTTGCATCCCAACACATCGGCGCCAAGCGATTCTGCGCTGCTCGACAGCGGCCGGCGCGCGCATTTCGATAAGGATGCTTATGCCGCGTGGCTCAAAGCCCTGCGGGACGTCTGCACCGAGCGCAATATTGTTCTCATCTTCGACGAGGTATTTGTCGGCTTCCGTCTCGCCCAAAGCGGCGCGCAGGAGTATTTTGGCGTGCGCGCTGATCTCGTCACCTACGGCAAGACGCTGGGCGGCGGACTTCCCATTGGCGTTGTCTGTGGACGCAGCGACCTGATGAAGCGTTTTCGCGATGACCGCCCCGCCGACATCTGCTTTGCCCGCGGCACATTCAATTCGCACCCCTACGTCATGGGCGCGATGAACGAATTTCTGCATCATTTGCAGACGCCCGCTGGGCAATCGATTTACCGCGACCTCGACGGCATCTGGAACGAACGGGCCCGCCGGTTGAATGAGCGCTTGCGCGAGGAAGCGCTGCCAGTCCAGTTGGTCAACATGTCCTCGATCTGGACGGTCTGCTACAGAGAACCCTCTCGCTACAACTGGATGCTGCAATATTATCTGCGCGCCCAAGGCCTGGCGCTGAGCTGGATTGGAACCGGACGCCTGATTTTCAGCCTCGACTACACCGAGGCCGATTTTGCAGCGGTGGCCGACCGTTTCGTCGCCGCGGCAAAAGCGATGCAGCGGGATGGTTGGTGGTGGTGCAGTCCAGCGTTGACCAACAAATCGATCAAGCGGGCGGTCCTCAAGGAAATGATCGCCCGCCGATTGTTTGCTGCGCGCAGACATTGATCTGCGTGTCCCGGATGCGGTGCAGCGCGGAGCGGTGCACCGCTGATCCGGGATCGTCCAAAATTCGACATTTGTGAAGGTCCCCGATCTGCAACGCATCACTTCGTGCTGCATTGCGCCCGGGAAAAGCGTTCGTGTGCCACGTTCAGCGCTTAAGTGAGCCGCGGCGCTTCTTCGGCCTCTTCCTCTTCCCACTCCGCGACCTCGGTGCCGATGCTGGGATCGATCAACTCCCCGCGCAGCAGCGCCAGCGGTGCCTTGTGATAGAGTTTGACGTCGTGGAAAGGATCGGTGAGGATCTTGGTCGCCCAAACAAGACCGGTCTGCACGTCCTTGAGGAAGAACAGCTGCACGGTCCTGAACAAGACGCCGCCGATGCCGATGGCAAGCCAGATTTCAGCGATGTGGCGGATAAACTCGGCGGTGCCAATAGCCGGCGTGAAGATGCCCAAGAAGGTCGGGTCAAAGTAGAGCGGCAGCGGCGACAGCGCCCAGATCGTCAGCAGCACAACTTTGCGGCGCAGATTATAGCCGACCTTGATCTCTTCCTTGTGCTCGTGGCTGGCATGATTGACGACGTCGTAGTCCCTGGGCTCGAAGAAGAAGTGCCCGGACTGCCGCGTCGTCATCGCCACCAGCCACCCCGCAAGCGCGGAGATCGCCGGGTCCTTGAAAATCATCACATAGGAGAACAGAAAGCTGATGGCGCTGACGAGGTGCAGCGATTGGTTGATCCGGCTGTGATGGTAATAGCGATGATCGTCCCAGCGCTGGGTCCGCAAAGCAGAGAGAAAACCGTGCATCTGTCCCCCCGTCATGAGCTCATCCGCTCTGGGTATGGCGATTCGATGTATCCCCTGTGACAGCCAAGAAAACATCACGTTAGGGATTGGCCGGCGGCGCTTCCCCAGCGCGCGATCTACATCACGCGGCCGCCGAGGACTCGATCGAAGGGCTCGGTCGGACGTCATCCGCGCCGCCAGCCTTGGCAAAGCGGATAAGCGAGAAGTGCCCAAGCGGCGGCATTGCGCGGCGTTCGACCAGGCTGACGCCATTTGTTCGTTCTGCCCAGCGGGCATAGCGTTGGAAGGAAAATTCCGTCCGCCAGCCGAGCTTGCGCGCCGCCGGCTGGAACAAATGTTCCAGTGTCCGCCTTACCCCGGCCTCGGCACCGACCCGGCTGACCAGAATGATCTCGCCGCCGGGTTTCAAGACGCGTGCGAACTCGTCGAGGGTACCCTCGGGATTCGGCGCAGTCGTAACGACGTATTGCGCGACCACCACGTCGAAAGAGTCGTCGGGGAACGACAGATGCTCGGCATCCATTACCCAAAGCCCCTCGACATTGCTCAATCCGAATTCGGTGACGCGATCCTGCGCCTTGCGCAGCATCTGCTCCGAGATGTCGATGCCGCACAGGCGACACTCCCGCGAGTAGTGCGGCAGCGAAATCCCGGTCCCTACCCCAACCTCGAGAATGCGGCCGCCGACACGCTCGGCCGCGGCAATAGCGGCTTCGCGGCCGCGTTCGAAAACCGCTCCGAACACCAGGTCGTAAACCGGTGCCCAGCGGTCATACGCCTTGGTCACAGTGTGTTTGTCTAAATCGGCATGCGCGAGATTGGTCATGGGTAGTCCTTCTGTTTCAGCTGGTACGCAAACACTGTTCCGCCCCGTTAGCCGGGGGCGGTTTCCGTCATGGTCATCGCCGTTTCGAGTTGATGGGTGCCACCGCTCGCCACTTTGCGGACGTGGCCAAGGAACTGGCGCGCGCTGTTTTCCCACGAGTAGTCGAGCGCGAACTTGCGGCAAACATCGCGCGGAAGCTCAAGCGCCTTCATGCATGCATGCGCCAGGTCTTGGTGCAAAACCCCGATTGGACTATTGCCGACCACGTCTTTCGGGCCAGTGACCGGAAAGGCGGCGATGGGAACGCCGCTCGCAAGCGCTTCGAGTTGCACGATGCCAAAGGTGTCCGTGCGACTCGGAAAAACGAATACGTCCGCAGCAGCAAGATGTCCGGCGAGCGTTCCATTTTCCAGCGGGCCGAGAAATTTTGCCTCTGGAAAGTTTTGTTTGAGCTTCGCCTCCTGTGGGCCGGAGCCGATAACAACTTTGGTACCGGGAAGATCGAGCGAAAGGAAAGCTTCCAGGTTTTTCTCCACGGCAATCCGACCTACGGTCATGAAGATTGGGCGGGGAAACTCGAGCTCAATGGCGCGGTCGGGACGGAAGAGATCGACGTCCACCCCGCGGGTCCACATGCCCAGATTGGAAAAACCGCGCTCGCTCAGTTCCGCCATCAGCGAAGGGGTCGCCACCATCGTCACGGCCGCGCCAGAGTGAAACCATCGCAACGCCGCATAGATCCAGCTTTCCGGAACAGGCGAGCGCGCGGAAATGTATTCCGGGAAGCGGGTCGTGTAGCTGGTGGTGAATGGTCGGCCGTTACGCCGGCAATAGCCGCGCACCGCAAAGCCAATCGGTCCCTCGGTTGCGAGATGAATGGCGTCGGGTCCTGCCGCCTTGATGCGTTCCGCGATCCCCTGCCGCTTGGGCACAGCCAGCCGCAAGCCGGGATAGGTCGGCACCTGAAAGGAAGGAAAGCCCTCCGGTGAAAGAAACTCGATCGCTACGCCGAGCTTACCCGCAGCCCGCGCCAGCGAGCCGAGCGTGCGGACCACGCCATTGACCTGAGGACGCCACGCATCGGTGGCGACAAGAACCTTCATCGGGCGTGCGGCAAAGACCGCTCCCTAGTGTTTCCGAATCGTGTGCGACAACCATTGCCATTTCATGTCTCAACCGTATGACGACGACTGGTGCCTGGATCCAAACGGGCTTTATGCGTAACATTACTGTTACAGTCGAATGAGACTTTGCAGCGTGAATCGCGTGAGGCGTCATTGTCGGGAAGTTCATCGCCGCACGCTGAAAGAAACGTGACAGACTTCATCGCGCAGGCGATCACTTCCAAGCTTGGCCGCAGCACGATCAGCGCAGCGATCAGCCTGTCGATCCTGGCTGTGGCCGCTTTCATTCTTTATCAGCTGCTGCACGACGTTGATTTCGGCAGGGTCGCAGCCGCACTTGAGTCACAACCGATCGAGAGGATCGCGATCGCCGGGGCGTTCGTGATCGCGGGCTATGTCACGCTGACCTTCTACGATTTCTTCGCCCTGCACGCGATCGGCCGGCATCACATCCCCTACTTCGTAGCGGCGCTCGCAAGTTTCACCAGCTTCACCATCGGTCACAGTCTCGGCGCCGCCGTGCTGACCGGAGGGCTGATCCGGCTGCGCATCTACTCGGTTTGGGGCTTGACCGTCGTCGATATTGCCAAGATTGCGTTCGTGACGGGCATGACCTTTTGGCTCGGCAATGCATTCCTGTTGGGGGGCGCAACCGCTTACACGCCGGAAGCTGCAACCGTCATCGACCATTTGCCGTCTTCGATCAACCGGGCGATCGGTCTCTCCGCGCTACTCGCTCTCGGCTGTTATCTGCTTTGGCTGGCGCCACGGTCGCGGACGATCGGTCGCGCCAATTGGCGGATCGTCCTGCCCAATCTGCGGTTCACACTCGTGCAGATCGGCATTGGGGCGCTGGACCTCACCCTGGTTACGCTGGCGATGTATACGCTGTTGCCAGTACACCCCGTGGTCGGCCTGCGGACCATCATGGTCATCTTCCTGACCGCAACGCTCCTCGGAACGGTGAGCCATGCGCCCGGTGGTCTCGGCGTCATCGAAGCGACGATGCTCGTCGGCCTTCCACAATTCCAGCGCGAGGAACTCCTGGCGGCACTATTGACGTTTCGCGCGCTCTACTTCGTGCTGCCTGTCCTGCTCGCCGCACTTACGCTCGGTCTGCGGGAACTGTGGATGCTCGCGCGGCCGGCTTCCACTGACCGCGACGACGCATAACGGCTCCGCGCCCGAAACCTTGTAACGCCGAAGTGCCCACGTTAAGGTTTTGTCACGCAGAGTGGGGCTGATTGTGACGCGTAGAGTTGGCGTTTCCGGGGCTCGAAAACGCTCGCAATCTCCGCCGAATGGACGGGTTGCGCGCGCGTCGGCGGTGCTGTCGTCGTTTGCACTTGCGCTGATTATCTTTGCTCCGCCACAAGCACGCGCCGAGACCATGGAGTCGGCGCTGGCGAAAGCGTATGCGGGCAATCCGCAACTCAACGCCCAGCGAGCCATTGTCCGCCAGAACGACGAAGGCGTTTCGCAGGCGTTGTCCGGGTACCGGCCCACGCTTTCCGCTACCGCCTCGGTCGGCGAGCAATATACCAATATAACCGGCGTTATCCCGCCGATTCCACCGGGCCTGCCCAACGGCGTCTCCTACACCGTCAAAGGCTACACCAGCCCCTGGACGGCTGGACTGACCGGCCAGCAGACGCTCTTTAACGGCCAGCGCAATGCCAACAATGTCCGAAAGGCCGAGAGCCAGGTCTCGGCGGCGCGCGAAACATTGCGGATAATGGAAGAGTCCATACTGCTCGCTGCCGCGACCGCCTACATGGACATGTCGCGCGACACCGCCAACCTCGAAGTGCAGCAGACCAATATCCGCGTGCTGCAGCGCACGCTCAAGGACACCCGCAACCGCTTTTCCGCGGGGCAAGTGACGGCGACCGATGTCGCCCAAGCCGAGGCGCAATTGGCGGCGGGCGAAGCCAACCTTCACGCTGCAGAATCGACGCTGATGACCACGCGGGCCAACTACCACAGGCTCATCGGCGTCGAGCCGAGCAACCTCGCTCCCGCCGCCCCTGTAGATCGGCTTTCGCCGAATAACTTGAACGCCGCGATTGCGGTCGGTTCGGCGGAGAATCCGGCGGTGACCGCGGCCTTGTACGGCGTTGACGTCGCCCAGCTTCAGGTCAAGATCGCCGAAGGCGCACTGTGGCCGACGCTCGCCCTTCAGGGCAGCGTCCAACAGCAAAGCTATTCCAATATTCTGACGCCCAACCTGTTCCTCGGAACGGTGGCGCTCAACCTGACCGTTCCGATCTATCAAGGCGGCGCGGAATATTCGGCCATCCGGCTGAATAAGGAGAACGTCGGTCAGCAGCGGCTGAACGTCGATCAGGTGCGCGACCAGACCCGGGCGAACGTCGTGCAAGCTTGGGGCCAGTTGCAAGCGGCGAAGGCGCAAATCGAAGCCGCGATTCGCCAAAACGATGCCGCTGAGCGGGCTCTCGAAGGCGTCCGCAACGAGGCCCAAGCCGGACAGCGCACTACCCTCGACGTGCTCAACGCCGAGCAGGCATTGGTGAACGCCCGCGTCAGTTTGATTGTGGCGCAGCACGATCGCGTCGTCGCCTCGTATAGTCTCCTATCGGCAGTCGGGCGGCTGTCGGCCCAGGAACTTCGCCTGCCGGTGGCCGTCTATGATCCGATGGTTCACTACCAGCAAATCCGCGACGCCTGGATCGGCTTGCGGACGCCCGACGGCCGCTGAGTCTGCGCGAAGTCGCCAGGTCTGCTTACGGCTTTCAGCGTCCAGCGGACGCCTGATTTCCGACTTCCGGCGCTTTCACCTGGTGCAAGGCAAGCCACAACCTTCCGACCGCCTCTTCCGGACTGTCGCCCATTGCCGTTCGCTGCAGATTGTCACTTTCGGCAGTCCAAATGGTCTTGATGACATACAATCGCGCAAACCGCCCGCCGCAAGCGTCAATCAGATCCGACAAACTGGGGCAGTAATAGCCGTTCCTGATGTCCCGCAGACGATTTTCCAAATCGTATTGATGGAGGACTATGCCTTGCAAACGGGCGGCTTCGGTCCATCCGGCATCGTTCTCGTGCGGATAGAATTTGTGCCCGGCGCAATAAGGCCCGATCGGAAAGCCGGCCAGTTTTAGTTCGGTGGCAAGCTTGCGGTCCATTACACTGCTCAGTCTTCAAGGACGTAGACGCCAGGTGCATCCCCAAGCAGGGGGTATCCGGCTTGCGGCGCACCCATCGGAGGCAACGTTGTCGGCGCACCCGATCGTTCCTTGAGCCAGCCCGCCCATTCCGGCCACCACGAACCATCTTTCCGCAGCACTTGTGCCAAGAAGCTCTGCGGATCGAGATAATGATCATCGGTTCTCTTGGTGTTGACGCGGAAGCTCCGTCCAGCGTGACCGGGTTCCGACACGATGCCGGCATTGTGCCCCCCGGTTGTCAGCAAGTATGTGACATCGGTCTCGGTTTGCAGGTTGATCTTGTAGGTCGATTGCCACGGCGCCACATGGTCCCGCTCAGTGCCGACGGCGAAGATCGGTACGCGGATATCGGCAACCGTCACCGGCTTCTCGGCAACCAGCAGGCGCCCTTCCTCCAGATCGTTGTCGAGGAAGAGTTTGCGCAAATACTCCGCATGCATGCGATACGGCATGCGCGTCGCATCGGCGTTCCACGCCATGAGATCCGTCATCGGCTGCCGCTCGCCTAGCAGGTAATCATGCACGACGCGCGACCAGATCAGGTCGTTTGAGTGCAGCATCTGGAACGCGCCCGCCATCTGTCGGCTATCGAGGAAGCCCTGCTCCCACATCATGTCTTCGAGGAAGGCAATCTGGCTCTCGTCGATGAACAGCATCAACTCGCCGGCCTCGGTGAAGTCGGTCTGGGCGGCGAACAAAGCGAGCGTTGCAATCCGCTCGTCCCCGTCACGCGCCATTGCCGCCGCCGCGATGGCTAGCAGCGTGCCGCCAAGACAGTAGCCGACCGCATGCACTTTCTGGTCTGGCACGATGCTGTTCACGACATCGAGCGCGCTCATCACGCCGAGCGTTCGATAATCCTCCAATCCCAAATCCCGATCCTGCGGACCGGGATTCTTCCAGGAGATCATGAAAACGGTGAAGCCCTGCTCGGTGAGGTATTTGACCAAAGAGTTATGAGGCGACAAATCGAGGATGTAGTACTTCATGATCCACGCCGGAACGATCAGGATCGGCTCAGGCTGTACCGTGGCGGTTGCGGGCGCGTATTGGATCAACTCAATGAGTCGATTGCGGTAGACGACCTTGCCGGGCGTTATCGCGACATCGCGGCCGACCGTGAATTTTTCCGAGCCGATCAGCGGTTTGCCGCTGACGGCGCGTTCGGCATCCTCAATCAGATTTTGCCAGCCCCTGACCAGATTGAGGCCGCCGGTCGCGACGGTGCGCGAAAGGATTTCGGGATTGGTCAATGAGAAGTTCGACGGCGCGACCGTATCTAGAATCTGGCGCGCGGCAAACTCGACCATCTCCTCGTGTTTTTGCGAAACGCCGCGCACCCGGGTAGTGGCATTGTACCACCATTGCTGCTGCAGCAGAAAAGCCTGATAGATGAAGTTGAAGGGCCACTTTTGCCAAGCTTCACCGCTAAACCGGTGATCCTGCGGCAGCGGTTTGATACAACATTCCGTTTTCCCGGCCTCGATTGCGTATCGACCCGCATAGTTTGCAAAACGAACCGCCTTGCGGATCGCCTTGTCCAAAAGCTGAGCACGCTTGCCCGGGGCGTAAGTAAGATGCGTCAGCCAATCCGAATAGGCTTCAGCGAGTGACGCCGGCGACATGCCCGCGGTAAAACGTGCAATGGCTGCGTGCAGCGAACGGTCGGTAATGTCCGCAAGCGCCGTCACGCTGTAAGAGTTGCGGTCCGACTCGATCAAGCCAGTCCCGAGTGTAACCGTTTGGTCCGCGCGAGCCGGCAACCTTTGGGGCGTTGCAGACGTGGGGTCGGAGCCCGTTAGTGGTCTCAAAACCGAGACCTTGCTCGGTTCCTGTTGCATCGCTGCCATGTTTTAAGTCCCAAACTCGGCGGATATATCGAAATTCGCCGTGAATGCTTATTCGTTTCGCCGCGCCGCACCATGATCCATATCAAATGTCGTTACCCAGCTCTGCACAAACCGGCTAAAAACGGCGGCGCAAAGCCGCTCCCTCCCGTCCGGCCAAAAGAAATACAATGCCGCAGCCCAAGGTCATCCTGAATCTTTATCCGGTATTCCCCGCCAACGGTTTTGCCGAGCGCGTGGCGCACCGTCCGCTCGGAACCAACACCGAGGTGTATCAGCGCGTGGTCCACGAATGGACCGATATCATCAAGGCGGCTGAGCGGATGGGCTTGTGGGGGTGCTCGGCCATCGAGCATCATTTCCACTCCGAGGGCTACGAGGTCGCGCCGACGCCCGGCGTGCTCAATGCCTATTGGGCGGGCCAGACCACCCGGATAAATATTGGTGCGCTCGGCTACGTGATCGGCACTTGGGATCCGATCCGCCTCGCCGAAGAAACCGCGATCCTCGATCATTTGCTGAAGGGCCGCTACTGGGTGGGACTCGCGCGGGGATATCAGGCGCGTTGGGCCAACGTGCTTGGGCAGCATTCCGGCGCCGTTGCGACGGTGTCAGACAAGAGCGCCGCCGACCAAAAGAACCGCGAAGTGTTCGAAGAGCGCGTTGAGATGCTGCTGAAGTGCTGGACCGAGGATTCAGTCGTACTCGATTCACCAACCTACCAGGCCCCATTTCCCCGCGAGGGCGTCGAAGGTTACCCCGCCTGGCGCACCGCGCAAGCCGCCGGCGCGGTTGGCGAAACCGATGGGAACGGCCGCATCGCGCGCATCTGTGTCGTGCCCAAGCCGTATCAGAAGCCGCACCCGCCGGTGATGATGCCGACGACGCGCAGTATCGAGTCGATCGAGTTCTGCGCCAAGCGCGGATTTATTCCGGTGCACTTCACGCCGCTCCCGGGCATCATCGAAGCGACCCGCGTGTACAACGAGATTGCGGCGCAGCAAGGCGTTTCGCTGAAATTCGGCGCTCGTCAGAACATGTGCCGCTTTCCGCATATCGCGCCCACCAGCGCCGACTTCAATCAGCGCCTCCGCGACTACGACGTCGACATCTATACAAATTTCTATGGGCCGTTTTTCCCGCAAATGCCTCAGGGAGACGCCGACAGCATTCTCGAAGGCATGAAGAAGAGTGAATTGTTCATCGGCGGCTCGCTGCCCGAGGCTAAGGATGCCTGGAGGCGCATCTTTGACGTGATGCCGTGCGAATACGTCACGCTGATCTGGCATTGGGCGCAGGTCCCCAAAGACGTCCTGCTCGAGGAGCTGGACCTGTTCATGCGTGAAATTGCACCTCAATTGGAAGCCGCGGCTTAGTTGGGCAACACGATGTCGCCCGGGGACACTCTCATCACCCGACGGGATTTTCTTAACGGCGTCGCGATCAGCGTAAGCGGCACCATCGCCGCCGGTTTGTTGCCTGAAGCCATAACAGCGGCGTTGGCAGACGGAACGGCCGCGCAGGATGCCGCAGGATATTATCCGCCGGCGCTTACGGGCTTGCGGGGAAATCATCCCGGAAGTTTCGAGGGCGCTCACCGCCTGCGCGATGGTGATTTCTGGACGCAGGCTGGCAAGATTACCGACACAAACGAGGTCTACGACCTCATCGTCGTTGGCGGCGGCATTAGTGGGCTCGCGGCCGCATACTTCTACCGCGCCAGGCACGCAGACGCGCGCATCCTCATTCTCGACAACCACGATGATTTCGGCGGGCATGCCAAGCGCAATGAGTTCGAACTAAGCGGTCGTCTGGCGCTTATGAACGGCGGCACGATGGATATCGACAGTCCGCGGCCGTATAGCGCGGTGGCGGACGGTCTCCTGAAAGCGCTAGGCATCGATGCAGTTGCGCTGGCCAAAAAGTGCGTACACCGGGATTTCTATCCGTCATCAGGTCTTGGCAAAGGTTTGTTCTTCGACAAAGAAACCTTCGGCGCCGACAAGCTCGTTGCCACCACGGACAAGTTTTCGTGGCGCAAGCTTTTGCAACAAACGCCGCTATCGCCCCGCGCGCAGAACGACATCGCCAGGATCGAGGAGACGGATATCGATTACCTGCCGGGCCTTTCGTCTGACCAAAAGAAATCCCGATTGTCGAAGATGAGTTATCGCGATTTTCTGCTGAACATCGTCGAGGCGGATCCGGCAGCCGTAGCATTCTATCAGGCGCGCACGCACGACGAATGGGGCGTCGGTATCGACGCTGTCTCGGCGCTCGACGTGTGGGCCTTCGGTTTCCCCGGCTTTCAGGGGCTGCATCTTGCATCCGGCTCGGCGCCTCACATGGGATATACCGCCGCGGGCTATGCCGACGGCGGCTCCTATACTTTCCATTTTCCCGACGGCAACGCCTCGATCGCCCGGCTCCTGGTACGCCACTTGATACCGGGCAGCGTGCCGGGCGAAAGCGTCGAGGATGTGGTGACCGCGCGGCTGAACTATTCCGAACTCGACCGCGCCAGCGCGCCGCTGCGCATCCGCCTCAGCAGCATTGTTGTCGGCGCCCGCAACATTGGCAATCCATCGACGGCGGTGGAGGTGGCATATCTTCGCAACGGTGAAGTCTACTGCGTGCGTGCGCGGTCATGTGTGCTCGCTTGCTACAATATGATGATTCCATATCTCTGCCCGGAATTGCCGGAGAAGCAGAAGGACGCGCTGCACTATGCCGTCAAAATTCCGCTGATCTATGCCAGCGTGGCGCTGAGCAATTGGCGGCCGTTCAGGACATTGGGTATCGCAACGGTGTATTCGCCCGGCTCATATTTTTCGTCGCTGTTCCTCAACCCGACTGTCGATATCGGAGAGTATCGGAGCCCTCGCTCGCCGGATGAGCCAATACTCGTGCAAATGATCCGCACGCCGGTGCAACCGGGCTTGCCGGAGCGCGATCAGCATCGCGCCGGACATTTTGACATTCTCAGCACCAGCTTTGCGACGTTCGAGCAAAACATTCGTGACCAACTGGGCCGGATCCTCGGCCCCGGAGGGTTCAATCCGGACACGGATATTACGGCGATCACGGTCAATCGCTGGCCGCACGGATACGCCTACGAGTACAATCCATTATTCGATCCGGATTGGCCGGAAGGCGGCGCGCCGCATGAAATCGGCCGGGCGCCGTTCGGCCGCATCACTATCGCCAACTCTGATGCGGGCGCGGCAGCTTACACGGATTGCGCGATTGACCAGGCCTACCGCGCCGTGCAGGAGCTCTTCCGGACCTGAGAGCTAACGCAAAAAAAGCGATGAGCATTGTGCTTGTGCCTTGCCAGACGGGTGGTGGCGGAATGAAATTGGAATTCGGTGTCTTCGATCATCTCGACCGCAACGACCTGCCACTACGCGAGTATTACGAACAGCGGCTGAAAGTTATCGAGGCTTTCGATCGTTGCGGCTTCTACGCCTATCACGTTGCCGAGCACCACTTCACTCCACTCGGAATGGCGCCCTCGCCCAGCGTGTTCCTTTCCGCGATCGCGCAGCGGACGCGCCGGCTGCGCTTCGGCACCTTCGTCTATGCGTTGCCGGTCCATCATCCTTTGCGGGTGCTGGAGGAAATCTGCATGCTCGACCATCTCAGCGGCGGCCGGCTCGAAATCGGCTTCGGGCGCGGTTCTGTGCCGTTTGAGATTTCCTACTACGGGCAGAATGCCGAGGAGCGGCAGCAGATCTATGCCGAGCGCCTTGAGCTTATTCTCAAGGCATTTACCGTCGGTAAGTTGACCTGGGATGGACGCTACGACCAGTTCAAGGACGTTCCTATGGAGCTTGCGCCGCTACAGAAGCCACACCCGCCGCTGTGGTACGGAGCACATTCGCCCGACAGCGCCGAACGCGCCGCCCGCAAGGGCTTGAACATCGTGACCAACGACATGCCCGGCAATGCGGCCAAGATCGTCGTCCGATATCGCCAAGTCTGGCGCGAAACTCAAGCTTCGGGGCCGCTGCCTAAAATGGGGCTAGTGCGATTTATCGTTGTGGCCGAGACGGATGCCAAGGCAATGGCAATCGCCCGCCGCGCTTATTTACGTTGGCGGGCAAGCTTCGTCTATCTATCGGAACTGAACGACTCGAAGCCTGACTCGCCGCTCAATGTGGAGAGCTTCGATATCGTGGTTGACCAGGGTCAAGCTATTGCCGGTTCTCCAGAGACAGTACGCGCTTTCCTGACCGCACAGATCGAGAACAGCGGCGCCAACTACGTTGTCGGCCAGTTTTGCTTCGGCGATCTGAAGTTCGATGAAATCCTACAATCGGTTGAATTGTTCGCGTCGCAAGTCATGCCGGCTCTTCAACTCGCACTCACGAACTAAAATGCCCACCACCGATGCTAGGCAAACGATATGTGGGCGCGTTGCGATCGATGGTCTTGGCGACCGCGCGCCTCACGCACGGCGTCGGAACTCCATCGCCTGATCCCAGCCGCAGTCGCAAGCACACACGTCGAGACTTGCGCTCGCGGCGCGTCATCGGATACGCCTTGACGTTATCGATCGCGTGCGCCGAAAAGTGCAACCTTCTCCAAAGAGGCCAGAGGGATCCAGCCGTTTGAAACCAGCCAAATTCAAATATATCGCGCCAAATTCACCGCAAGAAGTTGTCGGCCATCTGGTGAGCTATCAGGGTGAAGCACGTTGTCTGTCCGGCGGCCAGAGCCTGCTGCCGTTGATGAACTTTCGGCTGATCAGACCGGAGGCGCTGATCGATCTCAATCGCTGCCCCGGCCTCGACTACCTTCGGCGGGAAGATGGGCAGCTTGTGATTGGCCCAATGACGAGACAATCCGCTGTTGAATATTCCGATCTGGTAAAGTCCTGCTGTCCGTTGATTTCGAAAACCATGATCTATTTGGGGTCGCCAACGATCCGTAACCGCGGCACCATCGGCGGCACGCTCGCGCATGCCGATCGCACCGCAGAACTTCCAGCTGTTGCCGTCGCGCTGGAAGCAGAGCTAATTGCTCTGGGTCCGAAGGGAACGCGCCGCATTCCGGCAGCAAATTTCTTTCGCGGCGATCTTTCGACCGACCTGCGAACCGACGAGATGCTGCGTGAAATTCGCTTCCCCGTTTCGCCTAACGGCAGCTTGAGCGCGTTTACCGAGGCCACCAACCGGCATCACGATCTCGCCCTGGCCGGCGTCGCGGTCTATCTCCAACTCGACGACAACGGCACCGTTGCCAAGGCAAGTATTGTCTGTAACGGCGTGGGTCCGGCGCCCATTCGCCTTGAACGCGTCGAGCAGGCCCTTTGCGGCACCCGCGCCGATACCGATGCAATTTATGATGCAGCAAAATTCAGTCGGGACGGTATCGAGCTGGAAGGCGATATCCACGCCAGCGCCGAGTATCGCAGCACCGTACTGCCGCGTCTGGTGGAAAGGGCGCTCCAGCAAGCGGTCGCCGACGGACCGGGGCCCCAGTGAGCGACGAAAAAATCCTCGTACGGATGTCGGTGAACGGCCGCAACGTCGAACGCCGGGTGGAGGCTCGCCTGCTGTTGGCGGACTTCCTGCGCAGTGAATTGAGGCTTACCGGCACGCACGTCGGCTGCGCGCACGGCGTTTGCGGCGCCTGCACTGTGTTGATCAACGGCCGCACCGGCCGAAGCTGCATCGCTTTTGTGGTGCAGATGGAAGGAGCGAGCATCGAAACAGTTGAATCGCTGGCCGGCGATGGCGCGCTGTCTCCGCTGCAAGAAGCCTTTCACGAGCACCATGCCCTGCAGTGCGGGTTCTGTACACCGGGTTTTCTGATGACGGCCAATCAGCTGCTCAAGCAGAACCCCGACCCGACCGAGCAGCAAATCCGCGGCGCGCTCGCCGGCAATCTGTGTCGTTGTACCGGATATGTGAATATTGTTGGAGCGGTGAAAGCCGCGGCGCGCAAAATGCGTGCCGCCGCAGATACGGCGCCAGCCGCTCCCACAACCTCCTCCGCGCAGAACTGACAGGTTGGTGTTTCTGTGAACCCAATGTCACCAAAGGCGCTGATCGGAAAGCCAATCCTGCGCAAAGAGGACGTCCGTCTGTTGCGCGGCCGCGGCCGCTATGTCGACGATGTCCCCGAACCGCCCAGCACCCTTCATCTGACATTCGTGCTCAGCCCGCACGCCCACGCCCGCATCATCTCGATTGACACCGAAGCCGCATCGCTGGTCGACGGCGTGCATGCGATCTATACCGGTCGCGATTTTGCCGGCCGAATTCGCGCGCTAACGCCCGATATTCAGCAGCCCGGCTTCCAGCCGGTTGGACGCGAAGCCATGCCGGTCGACCGGGTTCGCTTTGTCGGCGAAAGCGTGGCCGTCGTGGTCGCGAGCGACCGCTATGCGGCGGAGGACGCCGCCGACCTCGTGCAGGTTGAATACGAAGAGTTGCCGGTCATCGGCACCGTGGAGGCGGCGCTCGCCGCCGATGCCGTGCCGGTCCACGAGAACACACGCGACAACGTATTGTTCCGCGCGACACTAAAGACCGACGGCTTAGACGCCGCATTCGCTGGCGCCCATCTTATCGTCAGCGACACATTTTATAGTCCCCGATTGGCGGCGCTGTCGCTCGAGCCTCGCGGGTGCCTCGCGCTCTACGACAACAGTCTTGAACGGCTCACTTTCTACACATCGACCCAAATCCCGCACATCGTTCGCACCGCGCTTGCCGAAGCGCTGGAATGGGACGAGACCAAGATCCGCGTGATCGCCCCGGATGTCGGCGGCGGCTTCGGCATGAAGGCGTATCTCTATCCCGAGGAACTTATCGCCGCTTATCTCGCCCGCGAGCTCGATGCTCCGGTCAAATGGATCAGCGACAGACGCGAGGACTTGCTGTCGAGCGTTCAGGGTCGCGGCTACCGCTTCGATGTAGCGTTGGCCTTCAAGGCCGATGGCGCATTGATCGGCACCCGCGCCGATATCTTTTGCGACATCGGCGCTTACCCGGCCTATCCGTTCGGCGCCGCGACGAGCGCCGGCGGCGCCGCGATCTATTTGCCGGGTCCTTATCGGATGCCCCACTACGCCTACGAGACGCGAGCAATAACCACGCACACGTGTCCGTGCGGCGTGTACCGTGGTGTAGCGGCGCCCGCGGCCTTCTTTGCGACCGAGGCGCTGATGGATCGGGCAGCGCTTACGCTCGGACTCGATCCCGCCGAAATTCGCAAGCGCAACGTACTGGTCGACGCCGACCTCCCTTACACGACACCGGTCAATATTCCCTACACCAGCGGCACCTTTCAGAAGTGCCTGCTCAACGCGTTGGACCACAGCGGCTACGAGGCGTTCCGCAGCGAACAACCGCCTGACCGGATGATGGATGGCAAACTGCGCGGCATCGGCATCGGTTGCATCGTAGAGCACACTGGCCAAGGCGCCTCCCGTTACCGGATCAGAGGCGTTCGCAGCGTTCCCGGGTTCGACACCGCGCACGTTGAAATACAGCCAAACGGCCGGGCTGTTGTCAGCGTCAGCCAGGCTACTCAGGGCCAGGGACATTTGACCGCGTTCGCACAGATTGCCGCAGAACAGCTCGGCTTGGATCTGGAAGACGTCACGATCATCGAGGGCGACACCGACCATTGTCCTTACGGCACTGGAACCTTCGCAAGCCGCGGCGCGGTACTCGGCGGCGGTGCCGTAATGCGCGCCTCGGCCGTCGTTCGCGACAAGATGGCCCGCATCGCGGCCGACGTGATGGAGGTCGGGGTCGACGACCTCGAATTTTCCGCCGGCAGCGTTCGCGTCGCCGGCTCCGATCTCTCGCTCAGTATTCGTGAGATCGCGACCATGGCCTATGCGCGGCACGACCGCGCGCTGCCGAAGGGAGAGACTTTCGGCCTAGAAGCCACCGATTTCTACGATCCGCCGCTCTCAACCATCACCAACGCCACACACATCGTGCAGGTGGCGATTGATCCCGTGACCGGACTTATCGAGATCGAGCGTTACGTGGTGGCACATGATTGCGGCCGCATGATCAATCCGCTGATTGTCGAGGGACAAATTCACGGCGGGATCGTGCAAGGCATCAGCAGCGTGCTTAGTGAAGCTCTGTCTTACGACGATCAGGGCCAAGCGATGACTGCAAGCCTGATGGATTATTTGCTTTCAACCACCATGGATATTCCCGACATCGAGGTCCACCATGAGGAAAGCTGGTCGCCCGACACGGAAGGCGGCTTTAAGGGCGTCGGTGAAGGCGGCGTCATCGGCGCGTTGCCGGCCGTGATCAACGCCATTACCGACGCGCTTCATGGCTATGGCGCGCGGATCACGCGGATTCCGGTGCGGCCGGACATCGTGATGTCCATTCTTGATGGTAAAGCTAAATAGATCGGGACGAGGACCCCGGCCAAGGGTCCGGCTGGCGAGCAAAGGCGGACGGCAAGCTGGCGGAGGGAGTGGGATTCGAACCCACGATACGGTTTCCCGTATACACGCTTTCCAAGCGTGCGCCTTCAGCCACTCGGCCACCCCTCCGGAAAACGGAATACCCGCAATATAGCCAGCCCGCTCCGACTGACAACCTGCGCGAAAATTCCCGCCATCGAGGCGTGAGCGCACTGGTAACGACGGACTGCGCGACAACGCCGCCTAAGGCAGCGCCACGTCTAATACGCGCGCGAACTCTGCGGCATTGCACGCGCGTTTGCGCATCTGCTACGGTCGCAATACGAAAAATGCAGCAATATCGAAGCGGACGGGGCGGAAAATATGATCGTGCGGGAACGGAACGATGGTTCTCTTATCCTGATTGCCCAAACCGATCACGCCAAGCTGTCCGGCCAATGCGCTGCCCATTGGGGCAATCGAAATTTCGCACGGCTGCAACCCTATGAGGCGGTGGTTCGCGCCGCGATGTTCCACGACAGCGGCTGGTACGACTACGAGGCAAGTCCGTCGACCGCCCCGGACACCGGCAAGCCTCTTAACTTCATGCAAGTCGCCTGGGGCAAGCCACAGCGCCGCGCCTTCGAATGGGCGATCGACTGGATGACCCGCATCGACCCATATTCGGGCTTGCTCGTGAGCAAGCATCGCACCGGACTACAGCGCGGACGCTACGACAAGGTAGCGCATCCGAAATTTTTCAATACGCAGAATCTGCCGGAAGACAATGAAGACTTCTTGGCCCGCAACGAAGCGGCGCAAGCCGAACAGCTGCGCAATTTTGATGAAGGCGAGTTCTGGACGAACTATCAGCTGCTGCAGGCGTTCGATTTCATCTCGCTGTTTCTTTGCAACAAGGACATCGTCGACGATTACATCGAGCCGGTGCCGACCTCTTATGACGGCAAATCAGCTCCAATCCGGCTTACCGTGAAGACGATCGAAGGGCCAAAGATCGAGGTCGACCCATTCCCATTCGATGTAAACCCGCTCCGGGTTCAGCTGATCAGGCGTCAGATCAAGCAAACCACGTTTCCCGATCCCGCGGCGTTCCGCGCTACTTACTTTCAGACGACGCCTGAGGCAGTCGATTTCATCCTGTGCGCCCGGTCGTAGTGAAGCGCTGGAAGTCGCGGCTGTGAAGGCGATCCGCGTCCACCAGTGTGGCGGTCCGGAGGCGATGCGCCTCGAGGAAGTGCCGCGGCCTGTGCCGGGCCCCGGCCAGGTTCTTGTCGAGGTCAAGGCTGCGGGCGTCAATCTCTTCGACACTCAATTGCGCAGCGGGCTTTACAAGCGCGACTTGCCACTAACGCTTGGACTTGAAGGCGCCGGCGTCGTTGCGGCCATCGGCAACGACGTAACAGACATCAAGACCGGCGACCGCGTCGCCTTCATCTTTGCGACGGGCTCCTATGCCACGCATACGCTCGTCTGCGGCAGAACGCGTCGTGCCGCTTCCGGATGGTATCGGTTTCGAGGAAGCCGCCGCGGTGCTGTTCCAAGGTCTCACCGCGCACTACCTTGCGACCTCTACGTTTCCACTTGACTGCCGGTTCGAGCTGTCTCGTCCATTCTGCCGCCGGCGGCTGCGGCATCTTGTTGTGTCAGATCGCGAAAATTCGCGGTGCGGACGTGATCGGCGCCGTCTCGACACCGGCCAAGGCCGAAATCGCACGCGAAGCCGGTGTGGATCATGTTGTGGTCTACGCGGAGGAGGATTTCGAACAGGCCGTAAAGCGCATCACCGACGGACGCGGCGTCGACGTAGTGTATGACGCGGTCGGGCTTGATACTTACGTCCGCAGCATGAATGCGTTGCGGCCGCGCGGCCTCCTCGCACTCTACGGTGAAGCCAGCGGCGACGTGCCGCCGATCGATCCGCGCGAACTCCTGTTCCGCAAATCGCTTTACCTCACGCGCACCGGTCTCGATCACTACATTGCCGACCGCCGGGAACTCCGCGCACGTACCGACGAGATCTTCTCGTGGGTGGCCCAGGGCCGGCTGAAACAGAAGATTTTCGGAAAATACAAACTTGAAGAAGTCGCAGAAGCCCATCGGGCGCTGGAATTGCGCGCGACGACGGGCAAACTCCTGGTGATTCCATGACTGGCTCTCGACCTATTCTGCCGCTGATCGAAACGTCCGACGATCCACTAGTGCAGGAGGAATTCGCGAGGCTCGCCTCGGGCCGCGGCATTCTCAACCTGCACCGGATGATGGCTCACGCGCCACCGCTGATGCAGGCGTCAGGCAACATGGCGATGGCGCTGCGCAACAAAACGAAACTGGCGCGTTCGACTGCCGAACTGGCAATTCTGCGCGCGGCGCAGGTGGTCGACTGCGACTACGTCTGGGGGCGGCATGTGTCGCTGGCGCGCGCGGCGGGCGTGACCGATCAGCAGATCGAACAGATCGCGCGCTGGCGGGACAGCGCCGCATTCACATCCGCCGACAGAAACGCGCTCGGCTTTGCTGAAAGGGTCGCCGGCGACACGCGCGTCGATGACGAAATATTTACCGCAATGCGACGCGACTTCTCGCAGCAGGAGATTGTCGAATTGACAATGCTGATCGCGTTCTATGTATCGACCGCGACGTTCATCAAAACGCTCGCGGTTCCCGAAGAGCCGGGGTAACCGCGGCCTTCCGCCAAGGAGACGTTTCATGCGCCTGCCTTTGATCGATCCAGCCAAGCTCACCCCCGAACAGCGCCCCGTCTACGACAACATGCGCGCGGGTATCGAGGCGAACTTCAGAGGCTTCAAAGCGATTGCCGAAAACGGCACGCTGCTGGGCCCGTGGAACCCATGGCTGCATGAGCCGAAGTTCGGCAAGCCGATCTGGGACCTTACGTTGGCGCTTTCGGTGTCGCCTTCGCTGCCGCGCACGGCCCGCGAAGTGGCGATCCTGGTCACTGGAACGACATTCCACTCCGGTTACGAGCTTTATGCTCACGTGATCGCCGCGGAGCGGCGCGGCCTGCCCGACGACAAACTGGCCACCATCCTCGCGGGCCAACGCCCCGGTGACCTCACTCGCGAGGAAGCAGTCGCTTACGACGTCG
Organism: uncultured Alphaproteobacteria bacterium; assembly: GCA_963831165.1. Classification (GTDB taxonomy): domain Bacteria; phylum Pseudomonadota; class Alphaproteobacteria; order Rhizobiales; family Xanthobacteraceae; genus BOG-931. Next base: position 626,685 of record CAWHPC010000017.1, on the reverse strand, counting down.
CCGTCGCCCTCCTCCATCACGGCACATTGCCCGAACTGATCTATCGGCAAGCAGTGCAGGCTTTCGGACAACACGGAGCGGCCGAACTGATCTATCTGGTCGGCCTCTATTGCCTGGTCTCGGTGACGCTGAACGGCTTCAACGTGCCGGTCCCGGAGTCCGAAGCCGAGTAGGGCCGATCATGCCGGTTGCAGCGACGACCCGATCTGATCGCGCGGCAGCGCTTCGGCCTGCAGCACGCTGGCGATAGCTTCGACATCGTCGAGCATCAGCACCGGCAGTTGCGCCTGCGGCAAAGGTGCGTCCGTCGCGATGGCAACAATACAGTCGTCCTCGGGATAGATGAGCGGCTTTCCGAGGTGCGCGCGATAGATTTCGAGTTTTGGATGGGCATGGCGTTTGTAGCCTTCGATGATCACTAAATCGACCGGGCTCAGTTTCGCCAGCATCTCCGCGAGCGGCGGCTCAGGCTCGTCGCGCAGCTCGTGAATAAGCGCCCAGCGCCGGCTCGATACGACCGCTACTTCGCTAGCGCCCGCTTCGCGGTGCAGCCAGGAATCCTTGCCGGGCCGATCCAGATCGAATTCATGGTGCGCGTGCTTGACGGTGGCGACCTTCAGGCCGCGCCCCCTCAATACCGGAATAACCTTCGTGATCAGCGTCGTCTTGCCGGCTCCGCTCCATCCTGCAAGTCCAATAACGCGCATCGGCATGGAATAAGGTTTTAGGTCCCGCTTCTTTGGTGGCGATATGATAAGGATCGCACGCGACATTTGCGACCCTCATCATGGCGGAAAAAACTCTCGATTTGCGCGGTCTTAAGTGTCCGCTGCCGGCGCTGCGAACCCGCAAAGCGCTTGCCGGAAGCGAGCCGGGCGACATCCTGACCGTGGCCTGCACCGACCCCCTCGCCAGCATTGATATTCCAACGCTGCTGCGGGAAACCGGCGACACGCTGGAAGAGGCCCGCAATGAAGCACGCGGTATCATGTTCCGAATTCGGAAATGTTGAGATACGCCGACCTTATTCGGCCGCGACCCGGTGCGCCGCAACACCTCTTGCCTTCACCACCACTTTGATCGCGCCGTCGACCCGATCCTTGGCGTAGCGGATCGCCGTGGGCAGGTCGTCGAGCGCAAAAGTGTGGGTATGGATTTTAGTGGCGTCGAAACGCTTCTGCGACATAAAGGCTTCGGCTCGGTGGGTTGCGCTCCTGCCCTCGCCACGGATGCCGTAAAGATAAATATTGTTGCGCACGATGTGCGCGACGTCGACTGGCGTCTCCTGGTGCGGAAACGCCGCAAGGCAGACTTTGCCGCCGCGATTGACCATACGGATGGCGTCGTTAACAGCATTTGGCGCGCCTGAGCACTCGATGACATAGTCGACGCCTTTGCCGCCGTTGAGGCGCCGCACCGCCGCAACCGCATCTTCGTTGCGGGCGTTGACGATATAATCGGCGCCAAGCTCACGCCCAATCTGGAGACGATTGTCGCGCGTGCCAGTGAGGATCACGGGTGAGGCGCCGAGCGCTTTCGCGACCGCAACGCCAAGCAGGCCGATTGGACCGGGCCCGGTGACAACGACGCTCTCACCGGCGACGAGGCCGCCGAGCTCGGTGAGCCCGTACATCGCGGTACCAGCGGTCACCACCAGCGTCGCCTCTTCGTCCGACATCGCGTCGGGAATGGCAACCAGCGTGTTGATGTTGTTGACCTGATACTCGCAAAAGCCGCCGTCGGTGGTGAAACCGTTGGCGCGGTGGCCTTTGTCCACGTCACCGTAGTTGAGCCCGTAGTTCAGGCATGCCGTGTACATGCCCTCGCGGCAACGTTTGCATTGGCCGCAGCCCGCGTGGATTTCGACAGTGATGCGCTGGCCGATGCGGTATTCATCGACGCCGGGGCCGAGCGCAACGACCGTCCCCATATATTCGTGGCCGGGCGTAAAATTCTTGTTGAACGGCATGCCGCCCTGGATCAGCGCCGGCGACCCGTGGTCGATGATTTCAAGGTCGGTGGCGCAGATCGCGACCGCATCGATGCGCACCAGAACTTCCGCGCGCTGCGGCATAGGGACCGACTTTTCCACCAGCTTGAGTTCGCCGGGATTGCCGAGGACCCAGGCTTTCATGGTCTCCGGGAGGGGAAAATCTGGACTCTTTTTCACGCTCGCTGCAGCGCTCATCGGAGAAACCCTTTCGCGCGCCGAAGACTAGCACAGATCGCGGGGTCTTGCTTGTGCAACTCCCTCACACCGGCACCGTCGTGGCATCATGGATGAACAGCCAGTCGTAGCGGTCTCTGACGCGGTCCGCCTGCCATTCGCGCGCAATGTGGGCCTGTGCTCCCGCGGCGTCGGCCAACGCGGGGCTGTGGAGCCGCGGAATCATGTCCGCCGAGGCATTGACCACCTTGTTGGCGCGAGGTACCCGCGCCGCCTCGTAGTGCGCAAACGCTGTGGTGTGATCCTGCGGATATTTTTCGAGGCAGCGCGCGAGAACGAAAGCATCTTCGAGCGCCATCACGGCGCCCTGAGCCAGAAACGGCACCATGGCGTGGCAGGCGTCGCCAAGGAGCGTGCAGCGCCCCTTGCTCCATGTTTCCATCGTGGGTCGCAGCGCCAGCGCCCACTTGTACGGCACGTCAACGCTGCGGATGATCGCATGGATGTCCGCGTGCCAGCCGCGAAAGTCGTTGGCAAATTCTTCGGTCGTGCCGCGCACGTTCCAGCCCTCGACCGTCCAATCACTGCGCTCGACGATGCCGACGAAATTGAGAAGTGTCCCCGAGCGTAACGGATAATGGACGGCGTGACCGCCGGGTCCGGCCCACTGCGTAGCGACCATGCGCGAGACCGTGGGCGGAAGCTTTTCCATCGGCACCACGCCGCGCCACGCCGTGATGCCGCAGAATTGCGGTTGCGGCGTGCCGAAGAGAATGCCGCGCAGAACGGAATGCACACCGTCAGCACCGATCACGAGCTTCGCCGTCACCGGCGGCCTGGCTTCGAAACGAAGCTCGACGTGGTCGGCCGTTTGCGTAAGTCCGATGCATTGGTGGCCGAGGTGGATGGCGTCTGGCTTTTCGTGCAGCAGCGCCCGCGCGATCACGTCGTGCAGATCGCTGCGATGCAGCGTGAGGTAGGGCGAACCATAACGCTCGACCGATTCGGTGCCGAGGTCGAACATCTTCCAGGTCTGCCCGGTATCCCACAGCCTGACGGCTTTTCCAGCCGGTTCGACCTGCACCTTCTCCAATGCCGCCGCGAGCCCCAGCGTGTGGAGCACGCGGGAGCCGTTGGCGCTTATCTGCACGCCGGCGCCGAGTTCGCGCAGTTCCGGCGCCTGCTCGTAAACATCGACGTCGATGCCGCGGCGTATCAGTGCGAGCGCGGCGGTCAGGCCGCCGATGCCGCCGCCGACGATGGCGATATTGCTGGTCATGCCAGACTGCCGCCTACCGGTCAGGCGGGTTCCCCGCCGGCGGTGCGGTTGAGATCGACGAAAATGTCATCATCCTTCGGCACGACCTGGTAGGTGCGAAGAGGAATTTCACAGGGCTCCTGCACGGCCTTGCCCGTGGGCACGTGGAATGAACCAAAGTGCATGCAGCATTCGATGACGTCGCCATCGAGCATACCGTCGGCAAGGCTCGCCGCCGCGTGCGTGCACTCGTCATCGGTGACATAGTAGGTACCGTCGATGTTATATACCGCCAGCGTATTGGATCCGACCGCGAACGCCTTGACGGACCCCGGCTCCACATCGGCCTTCGCGCATACCCGCACAACATTGTCAGCATTATCCGCCATCAGAGATACCTCCTTCGCCATTTGCGCTTACAATAAACGCGACAGGAACGGAAGCCATGCAGGTTCTCGTGGTTGGCGCTGGTGTCGTCGGGTTAGCAGTTGCCCGAGCGGCGGCGCTGCGCGGCCATGAAGTGGTCGTTGCCGAAGCGACCGGGGGTATCGGCAACGGCGTGTCGTCGCGCAACAGCGAGGTGATCCACGCGGGTATCTACTATCCGACCGGCTCGCTCCGGGCCCGCCACTCCACCCGCGGCCGGCGCATGCTCTACCAATTCTGCGCCTCACATGGCGTCGCTCATAATAAATGCGGCAAGCTCATTGTGGCGACCAACGCGGAGGAACTTGCCAGGGTCGAGACGCTCATGGTGCAGGGCGAGACCAACGGCGTCGAAGGGCTCGAACTGATCGGCGGCAATGCCGCGCGCGCGCTTGAGACTGAGCTGTTCTGCATCGGCGCGCTGGCGTCACCGGAATCCGGCGTCCTGGACAGCCATGGCTACATGCTGGCGCTGTGGGGCGAGTTGGAGGATAGCGGCGGCGCGATCGCGTTCGAGACGCCTGTCGAACGCATGTCTTTTGTGCCGCCGCAGTGGCAGGTCCAATTCGGCGGGCGCGACGCGGGCACACTGACCTTCGACGCGGTTGTCAATTCTGCCGGCCTCGGCGCCCAGGCGCTGGCGCGCCGCATTGAAGGTTATCCGGCCGACATGGTGCCGCCGCTCGTTCTCGCCAAGGGCAACTATTTCGGCTTTGCCGGAAAGCCCGTGTTTTCGCGGCTGATTTATCCGACGCCGGTTGACGGCGGGCTCGGCGTGCATGTCACGCTCGACCTTGCCGGCCGCATGCGCTTCGGCCCGGACGTCGAATGGATCGATCGAGAAAGCTACACGGTCGATCCGCGCCGCGCCGATTCCTTTTACGACCGCATTCGCGCCTATTGGCCGGGCGTGCCCGCGGGGTCGCTGGTCCCCGATTATTGTGGCATTCGGCCCAAACTCACGGGGCCTGGCGAAAAGGCGGCCGACTTCATGATTGCCGGAGAGGAAGCTCACGGCATGCCCCGGCTGGTCGAATCTTTTCGGCATTGAGTCTCCGGGACTCACCTGTTCGCTGTCGCTGGCGGAGGAAGTCGTCGACCGGCTTGCGGATTAAAGCGTCCCGCAAATTAAAAATAACGCAGCCACACGTAGAGCTGACAGATAACAATCGACACCAAGGTCATCGGCACGCCGTAGACCAGATATCGAACAAACCCGAAGCGGATGCCATTGCGCTCGGCGATACCGGCAATGGTGAGGTTCGCCGAGGCGCCGGTGAGCGTGCCGTTACCGCCGAGGCAGGCGCCGAGCGACAAGCACCACCACAGCGGCTCGATCTCGCGTGGGCCGCCGTAGGCCCCCGCCATGCCTTTAATCAGCGGGATCATGGTGGCGACGAAGGGGATGTTGTCGAACACCGCGGAGAGAAGAGCCGACGCCCAGAGGATGATCGTGCCGGCGACGACGATACGGCCGCCGGTTAGTGTCACGAGCCTGTCCGCAGCGACACGCAACAGCCCCGAGACCTCAACGGCGTGGACCACAACAAACAGGCCGATGAAGAAAAAGATCGTCGCCCAGTCCACTTCTGCGAACGTGTTACGCACGTTGTCCGCCTGCTTGGTGCCGCGATGCTTCCAATTGTCGAGCAGCATCAGCGCCGCCGCGCCCGCAAGCGCAATGGTCGCGGGCTCAAGGTGCAGCGGACGCGCAAACACGAACGCGATTAATACCGCGATCATGACGACGGCTGACCGGCGCAGCAGCGCCCAGTCATTGATCAATCCCGGCGCGTTCATCCCCATCACCAGGACGCGGCTCTCGGGGCTGGCGCGGAGACCCCGCCCCCAGATGAAATGGACCATCGCCGCCTGCACAGCCATGACCAGGACCGTCACTGGTGCGACATTGACGATGAAGTCGTTGAAGTCGAGGCCGGTCGCTGTGCCGATGAGAATGTTCGGCGGGTCGCCGATCAGCGTTGCGGTGCCGCCGATGTTTGCGGCAAACACTTCCGCAAACAAGAACGGAAACGAGCGGAACTTCGAGCTCCTCGACGATGGCGAGCGTCACCGGCACCATCAAGAGCACGGTCGAGACATTGTTGAGGACGGCGGAGAGGAGCGCGGTCGCAATCTGCAGCATCAGCAGAATGCCCGCGGGATTGGCCTTCACCCGTTGCGCCGACCACACGGCAAGATACTGGAACATCCCGGAACGGCGCGAGATTGCGACCAAAATCATCAGGCCGGTGATCAGGCCGATCGTGTCCCAATCGATGCCGCTGAGTGCGGCGGCCTGATCGAGCGCACCAATCAAGATGACCAAACACTGCGCCGATCAACGCCACCACCGCGCGATTGACGCGTCCGGCAATGATGAAGGCGTAGGTGACGGCGAGCACAGCCAGCGTGACCCACATCGGATCAAGGCCGAACGGAATGTGCGGCGTGAAGCTGTCGGTCATGTCCGCGGCACGTTATGGGATGGTCATCAAAACGGGAAGCAAAACCGGGGCACGACAGCGCGTGATTCGCCCCGCCGATCGGACCTTAGCGTCGGGAGAGAATTATAAGAACAAGTCCAACGATTGCTATTCCGCCCCCGTAGTAAATCCAGCGGGTCTGACTGATCATGAAGCTTGACGCCGGATAGGGGAAGTATCCGGAGCCTTGCCCAATGAAGACAACGCCCATGAGCAAAAGAATAATTCCTGCGATCGTCAGCAATGTCTGCATTTGTCTGATCTGCCTATGAGCCTGCCGTCTTAATGCGCGGCGTCCCAATTGTCCGCGGCGTGCGCCTCGACCTGCAACGGCACGGAGAGCGACACCGCCGGCAGCGGCGCGTCTTCCATCACCTGCTTGACGACCGGCAGCGTCTTTTCGACCTCCGCGTCCGGTACTTCGAAGACAAGCTCGTCGTGCACCTGCAGCAGCATCTGCGCGGTCAGTTTGTGCTTCGCCAGCGCGTCCTCCATGCGGATCATGGCGCGGCGGATGATGTCGGCGGCGCTGCCTTGCAGCCGCGCGTTGACCGCGGCGCGCTCATTGAAGGAGCGAACCGACGCGTTTGACGCGCGTATTTCCGGGTAGTGGCATTTGCGGCCGAACAGCGTCAGCACGTAGCCGTTGTCCTTCGCGTATTTTTTGGATTCCTCGATGTAGTCGCGGATGCCGGGAAAGCGCTCGAAATATTTTTTGATGTAGGCCCCGGCCTCTTCGCGGCCAATGCCGAGCTGATTGGCCAGCCCAAACGCAGAGATGCCATAGACGATGCCGAAATTGATTGCCTTGGCGCGACGGCGAATTTCCGGCGGCATGCCTTTGATCGGCACGCCGAACATTTCGCTCGCGGTCATGGCGTGAATGTCGAGCCCCTCGCGAAACGCCTTTTGCAGCGGCTCGATTCGGGCGATCTCGGCAAGAAGTCGCAATTCGATCTGCGAATAATCCGCGGAGACCAGTTTAGTGCCGGGCGCGGCAATGAAAGCCCGGCGAATCTTTCGGCCGTCTTCGGTGCGCACCGGAATATTCTGCAGGTTAGGATCGGACGACGACAGCCGCCCCGTCGTTGTCGACGCGAGCGCATAGTTGGTGTGAACGCGATGCGTGCGCGGATTGACGAAGCCGGGAAGCGCGTCGGTATAGGTCGATTTCAGTTTTGAGACTTGCCGCCAGTCGAGAATCATTTGTGGCAGCTTGTGGCCCTGTTCGGCGAGCTCATCGAGCGCCCGCGCGCCGGTCGCCCACTGGCCCGTCTTAGTCTTGGTGCCGCCCGGCAGGCCCAGCTTTCCAAACAAAATATCGCCGAGCTGCTTGGGGCTGCCCGGATTGACGGTTTCGCCTGCTTCACGATTGATTTCGTCCTCGAGACCCGCGGCTTCCTGAGCGAACTCGCCGGAGAGCCGCGACAGCACATCACGATCGATCGAGATGCCACGCCGCTCCATGCGTGCCAGCACGGCAAGCAGCGGCCGTTCCAGCGTCTCGTAGACCGTCAGCACACGTTCGGCAGCAAGCCGCGGCTTGAGCACCCGGTGCAGCCGCAGCACGATGTCAGCCTTTTCGGCGGCGTACTCGGTGGCCCGATCGATGCCGACCGCATCGAAAGTAATCTTTGTCTTGCCGGCCTTGATCAGCTCGTTGATGTCGAGCGCGGCGTGATTGAAGGTACGCTCCGCCAGCGAATCGAGGGCCTGGCTGGCGCGGCCGGCGTCCAGCGCATAGGACATGAGCATGGTGTCGTCGTAGGCCGCGATCTCGATGCCGCGCAGCGCAAACATCTGCCAGGCGAATTTAAGGTCATAGCCGACCTTGAGCACGCCGATATCTTCGAGCAGCGGCTTCAAAGCATCGAGCGCGACCTTCTCGGCAATCTGATCGGGCGCCACATCGCCGCGGAATAGACCGGCCCCTTCGCCACCTTGGCGGTGCCCAAGCGGCACGTAGCAGGCTTCGTTCGGCGCGACCGCAAGGGCCAGGCCGCATAGCTCCGCCTGCATCGGATCGAAACTCGTGGCAGCGGCATCAAGCGCGACCAAGCCGCTCTCTCGCGCGCGCTCGATCCAAGCAGTGAGCCGCTCCACACTCCGCACCGATTCGTACTTCGTGCGGTCAAACTTGGCGGTACGCGCGGCCTCCATGCGAGCGGCAGCGAGGGATTGCGGTGTGCCTGAAAAATTCGCCGGCCCTTCACCGCTTCGCTTGCGGGCAACATCGCCCGGCTGCGCCGGCCGGCCGAGCGGAAGTTGCGGCGCCGCGCTAGTCCCCTGCCCCGTTGCGGTCGTTTGGCTCGGGCTGTCGGTGACGGGCAGCGGCGAAGCATTTGGTACGTGACCGGCAAACCGCGCCTCGGCGTCGATCTCGCCGGCGTCGGCGCCCGAATATTCCGCAACGCGCCGCATCAGGGAGTTGAACTCCATCGCCTTCAGAAAGCCGATCAGGCGCTTGTAATCCGGCTCGTGCACGGCGAGATCGCCGATCGGGACGTTGAGCTTGACCTGATCGTCCAGCGTGACGAGCTTCTTCGACAGCCGCGCCTTTTCCGCGTTGTCGATCAGCGATTGCCGGCGCTTTTCTTGTTTGATCTCCGGAGCGCGCTTGAGCAGCGTTTCGAGATCGCCGTATTCGCCGATGAGCTGGGCCGCAGTCTTGACGCCGATGCCGGGCACACCTGGCACGTTGTCGGTCGAATCGCCGATCAGCGCCTGCACCTCGATGACTTTTTCCGGCGGCACACCGAATTTTTCCATCACCTCGGCCCGGCCGATTTTCTTGTCCTTCATCGTGTCGAACATGACGACGCCGTCGCTGACGAGCTGCATCAGATCCTTGTCGGAAGACACGATGGTCGAGGTAGCGCCGGCCTCGTGCGCCTGCCGCACATAGGTTGCGATCAGGTCGTCGGCTTCGAAGCCGTCCTGCTCGAGGCACGGCAGATCGAACGCGTGCACCGCCTCGCGGATGAACTTGAACTGCGGTTTCAGGTCGTCCGGCGGATCCGGCCGGTGCGCCTTGTAGTCCGGGTACATGCTCGGTGCGGAAGGTTTTTTCCGACTTGTCGAACACCACGGCGAGGTGGGTCGGCCTGTCGTCGTCCTTCATGTCGCGCAGGAGCTTCCACAGCATATTGCAGAAGCCGAACACGGCGTTTAGCTGCAACCCGTCGGATTTGCGGTTGATCGGCGGGAGCGCGTGATAAGCCCGGAAGATATAGCCGGAGCCGTCGACCAGAAAGACGTGATCGCCTTTCTTCAACGGCTTAGCGGCAGGCGAAGCGGCTTTCGGCACGGCGGCGGCCTGGGACTTTTGTGCGGCGGGCATGATGACCGCTAATATATGAGTTTGGCGCCATTCCGGAAGCAGCGAAGGGGCTGGCCGGGAATCCCATCCACAGCGCTCATTGGACTAGCACGTCCGGGAGAGGTTCATGCGTCGGTTCCTGTTCGCATCCCTGATTATTATGGCCGCCCTGCCGGCGGTCGCTGCCGAACGGTGGGAAACCTTGCCCCCGACGCCGGCACCGCTCGCCACCAACCGAGGCGGCCAGAAGCACGTCAACGGCATCGACATCCATTATGCGATGTACGGCCACGGCTCTCCGGTGATCTTCCTCCACGGCGGGCTCGCCAATACCGACTATTGGGGCAAGCAGGTACCAGCCGTCGCCGCGCATCATACTGTCATTCTGATGGACAGCCGCGGCCATGGCCGCAGTACCCGCGACGCGCGACCCTACGGTTACGACCTGATGGCAGACGACGTCGTGGCGCTGATGGACGAGCTGAAAATCCGCAAGGCCGATATCGTCGGCTGGAGCGACGGCGGTATTATCGGCCTTGATCTCGCCATGCGTCACAAGGAACGAGTTGGCAAGGTATTCGCTTTCGCGGCCAATACCGTCACGTCGGGCGTGATCGAGGGCGTGGAGAAGAACCCGACCTTCGCCCGCTACATCGAGCGCGCCGGGCACGAATACGCGGCGCATTCGGCGACGCCCAAGGACTATGACGCTTTCGTCGACCAAATCAGCAAGATGTGGGCGGAGCAGCCAAACTGGAGCGACGCGCAGCTAAAGGCAATCGATACACCAGTCCTGGTCGTCGACGGCGACCATGACGAGGCGATCAAACGCGAGCACACCGAATATATCGCCGCGACGATCCCCCACACCGGCCTTTTGATCCTGCCGAACGTGAGTCACTTCGCATTTCTACAAGACCCCAAACAATTCAATTTCGCCATTCTGCATTTTTTGGGTGACGAGTAGGCTTGGCCGGCAAATATATCGAAAATGGACTTTTCGCCGCTTCCGATTGACGCAGCGCTGCCGGAACTGACCGGCTCGTTGCGCGCAGGCAATGCCGCCGTTCTGGTCGCGCCACCCGGCGCCGGCAAGACGACGCGGGTGCCGCTCGTTCTTGCCGGCGAGCCCTGGGCGCAAGGCCGCCGCATCCTGGTGCTGGAGCCGCGCCGGCTTGCCGCCCGCGCCGCCGCCGAACGAATGGCAAAAACGCGCGGCGAACGAGTCGGCGACATGGTGGGCTTGCGGGTCCGCTTTGGCTCCAAAATATCCCGCGCAACGCGCATCGAAATTCTCACCGAAGGGGTCTTCACCCGGCTCATCCTCGACGACCCGATGCTCGAAGGAATCGCCGCGATCCTGTTCGACGAGTTCCACGAGCGTTCACTCGATGGCGACCTCGGGCTCGCGCTCGCCCGCGACGTGCAACAGGGACTGCGTGAAGATCTGCGGCTCCTTGTCATGTCGGCGACGATGGATGGAGCGCGGGTGGCGAAGCTCCTCGGCGACGCGGCGGTGATCGCCTCCGAAGGCCGTGCGTTTCCCGTGGAGACCCGCTATCTGCCGCGCGACGCGCGGCCGATTGAGCCGCAAATGGCCGGAGCAATTGTCCGGGCAATGAGCGCCGATCCGGGATCAGTGCTGGCATTCCTTCCCGGTGCTGCGGAAATCCGCCGCACACAGGCGCAACTCGAGGGCCGCCTTGATACCGCGACGGAGGTCGTCGCGTTGTATGGCGCGCTTGCTGGCGACGAGCAGGACCGCGCCATCGCCCCTGCCCCGTCCGGCCGGCGGAAAGTCGTGCTTGCCACTTCGATTGCCGAGACATCGATCACCATCGAGGGCGTGCGCATCGTTATCGAACTCAGGACTTGCCCGCGTGCCGCGCTATGAGCCTGATGTTGGCGTGACCCGGCTCGAGACCGTGCGGGTGTCCCGAGCCGCGGCCGATCAGCGGCGAGGCCGCGCCGGGCGTACCGAGCCGGGCATCTGCTATCGGCTGTGGGACGAGCCGCAGACCGCCTCGCTAGAGGCCTTCTCGCGGCCGGAAATCCTGTCCGCCGATCTGTCGGGTTTCGCTCTCGATCTGGCGGCGTGGGGCTCCGGCCCCGAGCAACTCGCGTTTCTCGATCCGCCGCCGCGGCCGGCGCTCGTCGAAGCCAAAGCACTGCTCAGTGAACTCCATGCCATCGACAGCGATGGACGCCTCACCGAAGAGGGACAAAAGCTGCGGCGTCTGCCGTTGCCGCCGCGGCTGGCGCGCATGGTCGTCGACGCTGCAGCCTTTGGCGAGGCGCTGCGCGCCGCCGAGATCGCAGTCCTTATCGGCGAGCGCGGCCTTGCCGGCGACGACGTGGACTTGACCCATCGGCTTGATGCGCTTCACCGCGACCGCTCGTCCCGCGCGCATGAAGCCCGCGCCATGGCGCAACGCTGGGCGGAGATGGCGGACGATCCCTCCCCCCTTGTGGGGGAGGGAAGGGGAGGGGGGTCGGGAGGCGACGCGCGGAAATAGACTGCTACGCGAACGCTCGTCTTCGCGCGCGCTAACCCTCCCGACCCCCGCCCCTAACCCCTCCCCACAAGGGGGAGGGGAACCAAGCGCCGGTGCACTCCTCGCGCTCGCCTATCCCGAACGCATCGCCAAAAACCGTGGCGGCACGGCCGGCGCATTTCTTTTGGTCAATGGCCGCGGCGCGCAGATCGACCCCGCCACTCCACTCGCCCGCGAGCCTTATCTCGCCGTGGCTGAGCTGACTGGAAGCGCGACCGCAGGGCGTATCGTTCTGGCGGCGCCGATCACGCTCCCCGAAATCGAAGCGCTCTTTACCGACCGTATCGTCGCCGACGAGGACGTCACCTTCGATCCGGCAAGCGCCAGCCTGCGCGTGCGCCGGCTGCGGCGCCTCGGCGCGATCACGCTCAGTGAACGGCCGCTGCATGCAGTCGCAAACGATACCGCGGCGCGCAGCCTGGCCAACGGTGTTGCGCGCCTCGGTGTGGATCGGCTGCCGTGGACAAACGCACTGCGGCAATGGCGCGATCGTGTGATGTTTCTGCGCCGCGCAGAAGGCGGCGATTGGCCCGATCTGTCCGACACCGCGCTGGCTGCCGACGTTGACTGGCTGGCCGCGATCTTTGCGGAAAAGACTTCGCTCGCCGATCTTTCTGCCGACGAATTCGCCGCTGCATTGACCGCGCGCTTACCCTACCCCTTGCAGCGCCGTGTCGATGCCGAAGCGCCGACGCATTTCGAAGCGCCAACCGGCTCACGCGTGCCGATCGACTACGAGGCCGAAGGCGGACCGAAGATTGCAATCCGCGTCCAGGAGCTGTTCGGCCTCGACCGCCATCCCACCATCGCCGGTGGAAAAATCCCGTTGCTGGTCGAGCTCCTTTCGCCGGCGCGGCGCCCGGTGCAAATGACCCGCGACCTGCCCGGCTTCTGGCGCGGCAGCTATGCGGCCGTTCGCGCAGAGATGCGTGGACGTTATCCAAAGCATCCTTGGCCCGATAATCCGCTCGCCGCGCCGCCGACGCGACGGGCCAAAGGACGCAGTGGCCGGTAACTCAAACGAGGTTCGCCACTCGCCATTCAGCATTCGCCCTTATATTGAAGGCTCATTCTCGAGGACCTAATGTTCCCCAAGCCCAAACCTCTGCTTAAGCCCAACACCTATGCGTATGAATCCGAACCGATGGTGAAAGCCACCGGCTTTCGCGAATATGACGCGCGCTGGCTGTTCGGCAGCGAGATCAACCTGATGGGCGTCGAAGCACTGGGGCTCGGCCTGGGCACGCTGATCCACGAACTCGGCTGCGAGCCCAAGATCGTTACCGGTCACGATTTCCGCTCCTATTCGGCGTCGATCAAGATGGCGCTGACGAACGGTCTCATTGCGTCTGGCTGTCGGGTGCACGACATCGGCCTTGCGGTGACGCCCATGGCCTACTTCGCGCAATTCGATCTCGACCTCCCCTGCGTCGCCATGGTGACGGCTTCGCATAACGACAATGGCTGGACCGGCGTAAAGATGGGTGCGAACCGTCCGCTTACCTTCGGCCCTGACGAGATGACCCGCCTCAAGGACATCGTGCTCGGCGGCCGCTTCAAAATGCGGGAGGGCGGCTCCTACGCGTTCGTGGAAAACTTTCCAGCACGCTACATCGCCGACCTCACCAGGCGGCCGAAACTCAAGCGCCGCCTCAAGGTCATTTGCGCCTGCGGCAACGGCACCGCCGGCGCATTCGCGCCACAGGTGCTGGAAGCGGTCGGCTGCGAAGTCGTCCCGCTCGATTGCGAGCTCGACCACACGTTTCCGAATTACAATCCGAACACTGAAGACATGAAAATGCTGCACGCGATGCGCGACGCCGTGCTGGCGCACAAAGCCGATGTCGCCCTAGGCTTTGACGGCGACGGCGACCGCTGTGGGGTGGTTGACAACGAAGGTGACGAGATCTTCGCCGATAAGGTCGGCGTCATGCTGGCACGGGATATTTCGGCGCAGCACGCCAATGCGCTGTTCGTCGCCGATGTGAAATCCACCGGGCTGTTCGCCACCGATCCGGTGCTGATCAAGAATGGCGCCAAGACCGACTACTGGAAGACGGGTCACTCCTACATGAAGCGCCGCGTCAACGAGATCGGCGCCATCGCCGGTTTTGAGAAATCCGGCCACTTCTTCTTCAACAAGCCGTTCGGCCGCGGCTACGACGACGGGCTGATCTTTGCGCTTGCCGTCTGCGACATGCTTGACCGCAATCCGGGAAAAACCATGGCCGATCTGAAAAATGCGCTGCCGAAGACCTGGTCGTCGCCCACCATGTCGCCGCACTGCGCCGACGAGGAGAAGTACGGCGTGGTCGATGCAGTGGTGAAACACTTCGAAGCGGAGCAGAAGAAGGGCGGAAAAGTCGCCGGCCAGCCGATCCGCGATCTGGTAACCGTCAACGGCGTGCGGGTCACGGTCGAGGACGGCACCTGGGGCCTGGTGCGCGCCTCATCGAACAAGCCGGAACTGGTCGTCGTCGTGGAAAGCCCCGCCTCGCAGGCGCGAATGCGCGAAATGTTCCAGGCGGTCGATGCGGTACTGCGCACGCACAAGGAAGTCGGCGAATACAATCAGACGATCTAGTCGTCCTTCTTGGTTACATCCTGATAGACGTCGACCTCGAGCGCACCGGGGAGCATCGCGCGCCAGCCCTGGATGAAGGCTTGAAATCGCATGTCGCTCGCCAGCGTTTGGCGGTTGAGTTCGAAGGCCTCGGGGGTCTCGTATTCGATCACCTGGATGTATTTGGTTGGGTCGTCGGCGTTGCGCAGCAGGCGAAAATTGGCGTTGCCGAACATCTGATAGAATGGTGCCGCGGCCCGCATCATGGCCAGAAGATGATCCGACTCTGCGCCCGGCAGCGTGAATTTCAAATGGAGCGTGCGCCAGACTTTGACATCCTCGTTACTCATCGCCTGCATTCCTCAGCTATGCCGGACGCGCGCTGCCAACGCGCGTTTGCTGATTTCGCTTGCAGCATGAACTTGTTCGAAAGCCAGCGGGCCCCTGTCGGCATTATGCTCTATTTCATTGTCTCGCGGAATGAGTGCGCCGGGTAAACGCCGAGAATCTTCAGCGACTTCGGCTGCGAGACGAACTCCAGCTCTTCGAGCGCCAGTTCCAGCCCGCGATGCTTCGGATGACCCTGGACATCGGCGTAGAACTGGGTCGCGGCAAAGCTGCCGTCCACCATGTAGCTCTCCAGCTTGGTCATGTTGACGCCGTTGGTGGCAAAGCCGCCCAGGGCCTTGTAGAGCGCTGCCGGGATATTGCGCACCTCGAACACGAAAGTGGTCATTACCCGTTGCTCTTTACGGCTCGCCCATTTGGGTTTGCGCGCGAGCACGACGAAGCGCGTGGTGTTGTGCTTGGCGTCGGCAACGTCTTTTTTCAGGATTTGCAGGCCGTAAATCTTCGCCGCGAGCCTGGTCGCCAGCGCAGCGCGCGAAATGTCTCCGGCTTCAGCTACTTCGCGCGCGGCGCCAGCGGTATCGGCTGCAACCACCGCCTTGATGCGGAGCTTGCGAATGATGTTGCGGCACTGTCCCAGCGCATGCACGTGGCTTTCGACGGTCTTGATGGTTCGGAGCGTAGCGCCCCTGGGCGCCATAAGCTGGTGCTGCACCGGCAAAAACCACTCACCGACAATGTGCAGTCCCGACCGCGGCATCAGGTGATGAATATCGGCAACACGCCCGGCAACCGAATTGTCGATCGGGATCATGCCGAGCTTAGCCCTGCCGGTGCGCACGGCGGCAAAGGCATCCTCGAAGGTCGGACAGGGCAGCGGTTCGTAGCCCGGATAGGCTTCGTCGCATGCGATGTGCGAATTGGCGCCGGGCTCGCCCTGGAACGCGATTCTTTTTCGTTGCTTCATGAGCGACCCGATAGCACGGCGCGCGCGCGCGCCAAATCGTCCGGCGTATCGACGCCAAGGGGGGCCGCGTCCACGATCGCGACGTCGATGCGCATGCCGGCTTCGATCGCCCGCAATTGCTCCAGCTTTTCCCGTGTTTCCAACGGCGATGGCGGCAGCGCCACGAAGCGCTCGAGCGCGGCGCGGCGGAAGGCGTAAAGGCCGATATGATGATAGAGCGGCCCGGCACCATAAGGGGCGGTGGCCCGGGTGAAATAGAGTGCGCGGAGCCTTCCTGGTGCGACCAGCGTGCCCACGACCTTGACCACGGCCGGGTCATC
Organism: uncultured Alphaproteobacteria bacterium; assembly: GCA_963831165.1. GTDB lineage: Bacteria > Pseudomonadota > Alphaproteobacteria > Rhizobiales > Xanthobacteraceae > BOG-931. The sequence continues at coordinate 610,276 of CAWHPC010000017.1, read as the reverse complement.
GCGCTCGTCAGCCCGCGTAATCTCCGCCGCCGAGGTTCCGATGTCGACCGATTGATCCGCCAGCAAGCGGACGGCCGCGGCGAGCGTGGACGGCTCCAGCGTCGGCAGATCGCCTTGAACATTGACGACAATTGCCGCTGTGCCATTCGGATCGACCTTGCCGAGAGCCTCGAAAATGCGGTCGGAGCCGGAAGCGTGGCCGGCGCTTGTCATGACTGCGCGACCGCCGGCGTTTTCCACAGCCGCGCCGATCTGCGGCGAATCGGTCGCGACCACGACCGGCCCGACGGCGGCAGCCTCGGCGCGGCGCAGCACATGGACGATCATCGGCAAGCCGGCGATATCCGCAAGCGGCTTGCCCGGCAGCCTTGTCGCAGCCATCCGGGCGGGAATGAGAATGAGAACGTCAGCCATCGTCCAGCGCACGCCGATTAGTTATACGGGTTGCAAAACGCGCGGCAAACCGGCTATCTCTGCGCCGCCCCTCCACTGCCCCCGCGGAGCCATTGCGCGATGAATTCGTTCGAAATCAACAAAATTCTCGGCGCGCTTCTGGGAACGTGCCTGTTCCTCCTGGCCGTGCACATCGCCTCGGGCGCGATCTTCACCCCACCGGTGCCGGCAAAGCCGGGTTACGAGATCGCGGTGAAGGAAGAGCAGCCGGGCCAGGGCAAGGGCGAAGCTAAACCTGCCGCACAGCCGATCGAAAACCTGCTGGCGAGCGCGTCCGTCGAACATGGCGCGCAACTCGTCAAACAGTGTCAGATTTGCCACAACCTGCAGGAAGGTCTGGGTCCCAAGGTGGGTCCCGATCTCTATGGCGTCGTCGGACGGCCGGTCGCATCGGTGGCAAGCTTTCACTACACGGACGCGCTCAAAAAGATGGGCGGCAACTGGACCTTCGATGCTCTGAATAAATGGCTGACTGACCCGCGCGCCGACGCCCCGGGCACCGCCATGACGTTCGCCGGCTTGCCCAACGAGAAGCAGCGCGCCGACATCATTGCCTATCTCAATACGCTGTCGAAGAACCCGCAGCCGCTTCCGACCGCGCAAAGCCAGCCGGCGCCGGCCGAGCCGAAGAAGTAACCAATCACGCGTTTGCCCCGTAGGTGCACGGGGATGTGAAGTCCATTGTGTCGCGGTTCTGCGTCGGCACGCTGGCGCTGCAATCGAAAAGTACCTAATCAGCCCAATTAGTCGCGTTATTTGCGCCGCGCGAATTATGTTGGAGCAGTTAAGTGAACCGCAGATCGCTATTGACGTCGGCCTTGGTTGCCGTTGTGGCCCCTCGGCTCCCTGTCCCGTTCGGGACCGATGCCGCGCATGCGCAGGACAGGGTCTGGCGTCACGGACTGTCGCTGTTCGGCGACTTGAAATATCCGCCCGGCTTCAAACAGTTTGACTACGTTAACGCTAGTGCGCCCAAGGGCGGCGCAGTCCGACAAATTGCAATCGGCACCTACGACAATTTCAACGTCACGGTCGCCGGCGTCAAAGGCGCGCTGGCAACCGGGATCGACTATATCTACGACACGCTGCTGACACCGGCACTGGACGAGGTATCCACTGAATACGGGCTGATCGCCGAAGCCGTGAGCTATCCGGACGATTTCTCCGCGGCCTCCTATCGGCTGCGCGGCGAAGCGAAGTGGCACGACGGCAAACCCGTGACCCCCGACGACGTGATTTTTTCCTTTAACGCATTCAGGAAATACAGCCCACAGCTCGCTGCCTACTATCGCCACGTCGTAAAGGTTGAGAAAACCGGCGATCGCGAGCTCACGTTTACCTTCGACATGCCCGGCAATCGCGAGCTGCCGCAGATCGTCGGCCAGCTTACCGTCCTGCCGCAGCATTGGTGGGAAGGCACTGACAAGAACGGCAACAAGCGCGACATTGGCTCGACCACGCTCGAACCGCCCCTTGGCAGCGGCGCTTATCGCATCAAAGAGTTTTCGCCCGGCCGCAACATCGTCTACGAGCGCGTGAAGGATTATTGGGGCGCCAAACTCAACGTTATGGTCGGCCGCGATAATTTCGACCAGCTGCGCTTCGAGTATTTTCGCGACACGACGGTTGCGCTCGAGGCGTTCAAGGCGGACACCGTCGATTGGCGGACCGAGAACAGCGCCAAGAATTGGGCGACGGCGTATGATTTCCCCGCCGTTAACGAAAAACGCGTCGTTCTCGAAGAATTTCCCATCAACAATTTCGGCGTGATGCAGGCCTTCGCCTTCAACATCCGCCGCGCCAAATTCCAGGACCCGCGCGTGCGGCTCGCCTTCAACTACGCCTTCGATTTCGAGGAGATGAACAAGCAGATTTTCTTCGGTCAGTACAAACGCATCAAGAGCTATTTCGAAGGTACCGAACTTGCCTCATCCGGCTTGCCGGAAGGGCGCGAGCTCGAAATATTGGAAACGGTACGCGATAAGGTTCCCGCCGAGCTTTTTACCACCGCTTATTCCAACCCTGTCGGCGGCAATCTGCAGGCGGTCCGCGCCAACCTGCGTGAGGCGGTCCGTCTGTTCAAGGAGGCCGGCTACGAGGTGCGCAGCGAACGGCTCGTCAACAGCAAGACCGGCGAGCCCTATGCGGTGGAGTTTCTTGCCGAAGACCCGAGCTTCGAGCGCGTTTTTCTGTTCTACAAACCGTCGCTCGATCGGCTCGGGGTCACGGTCAACGTCCGCGTCGTCGATGCGTCGCAATACGAGAATCGGCTGCGGAACTGGGACTTCGACATTATCACCAATTCCTGGGGCGAATCGCTCTCGCCCGGCAACGAGCAGCGCGGCTATTGGGGCTCTCAAGCCGCCGATCAACCGGGCTCGCTCAACCTCATCGGCATCAAAAATCCAGCCGTCGACGCCATGATCGATCAGGTGATCTTCGCCAAAAACCGGCCCGATCTCGTCGCCGCCACCAAGGCGCTCGACCGCGTGCTCCTTTGGAACCATTACGTCGTGCCGCAATGGTATTACGGTAAAGTACGCAGCGCGCGTTGGGACCGCTTCGGACATCCCGCCCCCTTGCCGAAATACGGCACCTCCGCATTCCCGACCGTCTGGTGGTGGGACACCGAAAAAGCGGCGAAGATCGGAAGCAGGCAGTGAGCGCACGCACATTCGAATTGTCGTTCCACACGCCGCGTGCCGGCTCGCGGAATGACGGCTGCGGATAGTCGCGCCGCTGCCATGGCCAGGCTGTCCCGACGAAAAGTTCTGACGCTTGCCGCCGGTGCGGCAGCTCTCGCGGCGCGCACCGCCCGTTCCGATGCTGAGACCAACTCCCACGGCATGTCGGCCTTCGGCGATCTCGCTTATCCGGTCGACTTTCAGCATTTCCGCTATGTCGATCCGCATGCGCCGAAAGGCGGAACCTTTTCGCAGATCGGGCCGGACCGGCAGTTCAATCAGAATTTTCTGACCTTCAACTCGCTCAACAGCTACATCCTCAGGGGCGATGCCGCGCAAGGCATGGAGCTGACCTTCGCAACGCTGATGGCCCGCTCCGGCGATGAGCCGGACGCCATGTACGGCCTTGCTGCTGCCAGAGTGCGACGCTCGGCCGACGGTCTGACTTACGAGTTTTTCATCCGCCCGGAAGCCAAATTCCACGACGGCTCGCGGCTCACCGCTCACGATGTCGCGTTCTCGCTCAATCTCCTGAAAGAGAAAGGCCATCCAATCATCACCCAATCTTTGCGCGATTTCACTGGCGCGAAGGCCAACGACGCGCTGAGCGTCGTCGCAACCTTTGCGCCAAAACGCGCGCGCGATGTGCCGCTGTTCGTCGCCGGGTTGCCGATCTTTTCGCGCGCCTATTACGCGACGAAACCGTTCGACGAATCGACGCTCGACGTTCCGCTTGGCTCCGGCGCCTACAAGGTCGGCCGCTTCGATGCCGGCCGCTACATCGAATATGAGCGCGTCAAGGATTGGTGGGGCGCCGAGCTGCCGGTCGCCCGCGGCCTCAACAATTTCGACATCGTACGCTTCGAATATTATCGCGACCGCACTGTCGGCTTTGAAGGCTTTACGGCTGAGAATTATCTGTTTCGCGAAGAGTTCACCTCGCGCACCTGGGCGACCCGTTACGATTTCCCTGCTATCAAAGATGGCCGCGTCAAAAAAGATGTGCTCCCCGACGATACGCCGTCCGGTGCGCAGGGCTGGTTCATCAATACGCGGCGCGCGAAGTTTGCCGACCCGCGGCTGCGCGAGGCGCTTTGCAACGCGTTCGACTTCGAATGGACCAACAAGACCATTATGTATGGGTCCTATCAGCGCACGGTCTCGGTGTTTCAGAACTCCGACATGATGGCGAAAGGTGTTGCCGTCTCCGGAAGAGCTCGCGCTCCTCGAGCCGTTCCGCGGGCACGTACCGGACGAGGTATTCGGCGAGCCTTACCTGCCGCCAGTCTCGGACGGCTCCGGGGCGGACCGCGCGCTGTTGCGCAAAGCCTCACAGCTTCTCAAAGACGCCGGTTGCGCCGTTACCGACGGCAAAAGGACCTTGCCGAACGGCGAGCGCATCGCGATTGAATTCCTGATCGACGAGCCGACTTTCGAGCCGCATCATATGCCGTTCATCAAGAATCTCGGCGTGCTCGGGATCGATGCTTCGCTGCGCGTTGTCGATCCGGTGCAATACCGCGCGCGCCGCGACGGCTTCGACTTCGACGTAACTGTCGACCGATTCGGTTTTTCCGCCACTCCCGGCGATTCACTTCGCTCGTTCTTTTCCTCCCAGGCTGCGGCGTTAAAGGGCTCAAATAATCTCGCCGGAATTGCCGATCCGGCCGTCGATGCGTTGATCGACAGCATCATTGCCGCACCGACGCGGCCCGCGTTGACGACCGCTTGCCGCGCGCTCGATCGCGTAATCCGCGCCGGGCGCTATTGGATACCTCACTGGTACAAGCCCTCGCACTGGATAGCCTATTGGGATGTCTTCGGCCGGCCAGCTTCCCAACCCCGTTATTTCCGCGGCATTCCCGAAACGTGGTGGTATGACCCGAACAAAGCAGCGAAAATCCAGCGCGCCGGCTAGCCAGGGCATTCCGGCCGGACTTGTTCCGGCCGCCTGCGTCTTTATGTTGCCGTCAAAATAAGACGTGGTTGCCGGCACAACGCCGGGCATGACGGATTGAGAACCATAACAACAGCATGACCGCCTACATCGTCCGCCGCCTTCTCTTCATGATCCCGACCGTCTTTGGGATCATGCTGGTGTCGTTCGTCGTGGTGCAGTTCGCGCCCGGCGGCCCCGTGGAACGCGTCATCGCTCAGCTTTCAGGAAGCGACACCGGCGCGACCTCGCGGATTTCCGGCTCCGCCGGCGGCGACTTCGGCGCGCGCGGGGCGATGCAGCCGGGCGCCCAGCTCGACATCAACGCCAAATATCGCGGCGCACAGGGACTTGATCCCGAATTTATCAAGAGCCTGGAAAAGCAGTTCGGCTTCGACAAGCCGGCCTACGAACGCTTTTTTCTTATGCTCTGGAACTATGTGCGCTTTGACTTCGGCAAGAGCTATTTCCGCGACGTGAGCGTTCTGCAGTTGATCAAAGAGAAACTGCCGGTTTCGATCTCGCTCGGCATCTGGATGACGCTTATAAGCTATCTAATCTCGATCCCGCTCGGCATCCGCAAGGCAGTGCGCGACGGCTCGCAATTCGACGTGTGGACCTCAGGCGTTATCATCGTCGGCTACGCCATCCCCGGCTTCCTGTTCGCAATCCTGCTCATCATTCTGTTCGCCGGCGGCTCGTTCTTCAGCATCTTTCCGCTACGCGGCCTCACCTCCGACGGCTGGGCGGAGTTTTCCTGGTGGCACAAGATTCTAGATTACTTCTGGCACCTGACATTGCCGATTGTCTCCATGGGGCTAGCGGCGTTTGCCACCATGACGCTGCTCACCAAGAACTCGTTTCTCGAGGAATTGCGCAAGCAATACGTCCTCACCGCGCGCGCTAAAGGTTGCTCCGAGCGGCAGGTGCTTTACGGCCACATCTTTCGCAACGCGATGCTGCTGGTCATTGCCGGCTTTCCGAGCGCGTTCGTCAGCGCTTTCTTCGCCGGCTCGCTGCTGATCGAAACCATATTCTCGCTGGACGGACTCGGGCTCTTAAGCTTCGAGAGCGTGCTCAATCGCGACTATCCTGTCGTATTCGCCAACCTCTACATCTTCGCGCTCGTCGGCCTTGTCGTGAACCTGATTTCCGACCTGACCTACACCTGGATTGATCCCCGCATCGATTTCGAGACGCGGGAGGTCTGAGGTGGACGACAAGACCCGCGCGGACAACGTGATCGAGACGCCGGAAGCACGGCGGCTCGAAGCGCCAGAGCTGTTGCCGGTAGCCGAGCCGGCCGGACCGTTCGCTCCCTTACCCGCGCCGCGGCGATACGCCCTGTCACCGATAAACAAACGCCGGTGGCAGAATTTCAAGACCAACCGGCGCGGCTACTGGTCGTTGTGGTTTTTCCTCGTTCTGTTCGTTGTTACGCTGTGTGCCGAATTCATCGCCAACGACAAACCGCTCTATATCAGCTACGCCGGAAAGTCCTATTTTCCGGTTGTTTTCACTTATCCGGAGACCACCTTCGGCGGCGATTTCGAAACTGCGGCCGACTACCGCGATCCATATCTGCAGAAGCTGATTGCGGACAAAGGCGGCACCATGATCTGGCCGCCGATCCGCTATTCCTACGATACTCACAACCTCGATCTGCCGACGCCGGCGCCGTCGAAGCCGACCTGGATGCTTACCGAAGCGGAATGCAAATCGGTGGTCCAGCGCAAAGGCCTCAAGAGCTGCAGCGATCTCGAATACAACTGGTTCGGCACCGATGACGAGGGCCGCGATGTTCTGGCACGCCTGATCTACGGGTTCCGCATCTCGGTGCTGTTCGGCCTAATTCTGACGATCATTTCCTCGATCATCGGCGTCGCCGCCGGCGCCGTGCAGGGCTATTTCGGCGGCTGGATCGATCTTCTGTTCCAGCGCTTCATCGAAATCTGGACCTCGGTGCCGGAGCTTTATCTGCTCCTCATCATCTCCTCGGTGCTCGTCCCCGGCTTCTTCGTGCTGCTCGGAATTCTACTGCTGTTCTCGTGGGTGCGGCTTGTCGGCCTCGTTCGCGCCGAGTTCCTGCGCGGCCGCAACTTCGAATACATTATTGCGGCGCGCGCGCTCGGCGTGTCCAACGCGGTCATCATGTTCCGCCACCTGTTGCCGAACGCCATGGTGGCGACGCTGACGTTCCTGCCGTTCATCATGTCATCGTCGGTGATGACGCTGACCGCGCTCGATTTCCTCGGTTTCGGCCTGCCGCCCGGCTCGCCTTCGCTAGGCGAACTCCTGTCCCAGGGCAAGGCCAATGTGCAAGCGCCGTGGCTCGGGTTGACCGGTTTCTGCACCGTCGCCCTGATGCTGTCGCTGCTCATCTTCATCGGCGAAGCCGTGCGCGACGCCTTCGATCCGCGAAAGACGTTCCGATGACGACCGAACCCCTCCTCTCCATCCGCGACCTGTCCGTCGCCTTCACCGCCGGGGGACATGAGACGCTGGCCGTCGACCGCGTTTCCTTCGACATCGGCAAGGGTGAGACGGTGGCGCTGGTCGGCGAATCCGGTTCCGGCAAATCGGTGACCGCGTTGTCGATCTTAAAACTTCTGCCCTACCCGACGGCTTCGCATCCATCGGGCGCCATTGCTTTCAATGGCCGCGACTTACTCCCGCTTTCCGAACGCGACATGCGCCGTGTGCGCGGCGACGACATTACCATCGTCTTTCAGGAGCCGATGACCTCGCTCAATCCGCTGCACACCATTGACAAGCAGATCGGCGAGATTTTGCTGCTGCATCGCGGACTCACCGGCGCCGCCGCGCGCGCACGCACGATCGAGGTGCTCACTCAGGTCGGCATTCCCGACCCGCAAAGCCGGCTCGGCAGCTATCCACATCAGCTTTCCGGCGGCCAGCGCCAGCGCGTCATGATCGCCATGGCGCTCGCCAATGAACCGGATCTGCTCATCGCCGACGAGCCGACCACCGCGCTCGACGTCACCGTGCAGGCGCAGATCATCGAGCTTCTGCAGGACATCCAAAAACGGCTCGGCATGTCGCTATTGTTCATCACCCACGACCTCGGCATCGTGCGCAAGATCGCACAAAAGGTCTGCGTGATGAAAGAAGGCAAGATCGTCGAGCAAGGCGCGGTCGAGCGGGTCTTCACCGCGCCCGCCCACCCTTACACGCGCGCGCTTCTTGCCGCTGAGCCGAAGCCCGACCCGGCTCCGCCGCAGCCCGATGCGCCAATGATTCTGCAGGCCGACGATCTGAAAGTCTGGTTTCCGATCAAGCGCGGCGTGCTGCGCAAAGTTGTCGGGCATATCAAGGCCGTCGACGGCGTAAGCGTCGATCTGCGCAAGGGTGAAACGCTCGGCGTGGTCGGCGAATCGGGCTCCGGCAAGACGACGCTCGGCCTCGCCATCCTTCGCCTCATTTCATCCGACGGCCCGATCGTCTTCATGGGCAATCAGCTGCAAGGCCTTCGCTTCAAGCAAATGCGGCCATTCCGCCGCGACATGCAGATCGTTTTTCAGGATCCCTACGGGTCGCTCTCGCCGCGATTGTCGATCGCCGACATCATCAAGGAAGGGCTTGAGGTCCATCATCCCGAAATGTCGGAACGCGAACGCGACGCCCGGGTCGTGCAGGCGCTCGGCGACGTCGGCCTCGATCCGGCCACCCGCTTTCGCTTTCCGCACGAGTTTTCCGGCGGCCAGCGGCAGCGGATTGCGGTCGCGCGCGCGATCGTGCTGGAGCCGACATTCGTCGTGCTCGACGAACCGACGAGCGCACTCGACATGCTGATCCAGTCGCAGATGGTCGATCTTCTGCGCGATCTACAGAAGCGGCGCAACCTCACTTATCTTTTCATCTCGCACGATCTGCGCGTGGTTGCCGCGCTGGCGAGCCGCCTTTTGGTGATGCGGCAGGGCAAGGTTGTCGAGACCGGCACCGCCGCCGATCTATTCAAGAATCCCAAGACCGATTACACGCGCGCGCTGCTCGCGGCCGCGTTCAATCTTGAAACGGCACCGACGGGCGTAGTGGCGCAGTAGGTTCGATGCCCGGCTTCGCTGCCGGGCATCGACTCCTCGTCGTGTGCTACGCTCAAGTCGCGGATGGGACGAGCCAGGCTATGACAACGCGTTACCTCACCGCCGGGCAACGTCGCCCTATTGGCGAGTTCGCATCACTCATTTCGGCGCTTCGGCAGCCATTTGTCCGGGCGGTTCGATTCTGAAAGTGAAGATCGAGACCTTTTCGCCCGGCTTGAAGGGTCCGGGCACCTTATTGTGCACCGGGGGTATGCTGCGAAGATAGGCGACGACCGCAGCCACATCCTCTTTCGTCATGTGCGTAAATGCGGCGTAGTTCATGATGGGCGCCAATTGGCGGCCGTCAGGACGCTTTCCGGTCGTGATCGCCGCGGCGATTTGTTCGTCGGTCCACGAGCCGAGGCCAGTTTCCTTGTCCGGCGTGATGTTTCTACCGTTGAATACGCCGAGGCCCGGAATCTCGAAGGCTACATCCGATCCGCCGAGAAATTTATCTTTGTCAGGCTTGCCGAAGAAAAATCCTGGCGTATGGCAGTCGTTGCAGCCGGCAATGACGACCAGGTAAGCGCCCCGTTCAACCGGCGACTCGGCGCGAGCGCTCGGCAGCAGAACTGTTACCCCGGCAATAGCGGCCACCGCCGCAAAGGCGATAGCCATGGACACTTTTTTCATGATCTCCCCTCCCCTTTTTTGCATTATTTGGTCGCCTTGCACGCGACCCAGATTCACGAGGACAGGTTATACCGGCGCTGCCGGAAGGCAAGCACAGCGAGCGAGACGCGCCCGCCCAACTTCGATTAATCGTTGCAACGTTGACATCCGTCCCACTGCAGAGAACGGGCGCGGTGCGTTAGGTCGAGCGGACGCGTCTTTCACGGAAGTGCCACCACACCACCGCACCGATGCCAACCACCGCACCGACGATGAGCACGACGAGTAAAGCTGAATTTTCGATCCAGGCGATGGCCGGTACGCCGAGGGCCATGATCAGGCCAAGAAGGCAGACTTGCCAGGACAGCACCTGCACGCCAGCAGTGAAAGTGCCTAGAGCCAGCAACGTGAATATCGCCAACGCCGTCGTCTGTGCGGTGAAAATCCGCTGCACGCTGGGCAGCAACAACATGTTCATGACCAGCAGAAACGCGATCCAGTGTAGCGCCTGCGTTACGATGAGCCGCAGACGCCCGGTTCTGTCGGCAGCCTCCTGCCAGCCAGCGCCGACGCAGACCAGCGCGATAATCGGCGCAAGGATCTCCCAGAGGGTGACGATCGGCTGCTTTGAAAAGCTCGTATACGCGACGCCACAGATCGTAAGGATCAATACCACCGTGAATGGCAGTTCCCTGATCCAAAAGCTCAAGTGCGTCACGCGGTGCGCCGGGCTGACCTGCGGGACGCTGATCGGCGCGGCGTGAGGATCGTGATCTGGGCTCGTCATCGCTCTGCTCCGCGGTTTGACGGTCCGGTTCGGCGATTTCAGATTAGATCACATCACGAGGGCGCGCTACGTCTTACAACGCAAACCGCCGCACACCTGTGACGTCGCTACCCGCGTTGCCGATGCGTTCGACCGCATCGGCAATCGGTTCGACGGCTACCGCCATGTGGAACGCATTCGCGTGAATAAGTGTCGCGGGATCGCTTACGATCCCAACGTGACCATTCCAGAAGATGAGATCGCCGCGTTTCACACCCGCTAGTCCAGTTGTGCGCTCAAGCGGAACGCCCAAAACAGCTTCCTGCATGTCGCTGTCGCGCGGGCATGAAATCCCGCAAGCTGCTAGCGCGACCTGCACCAGGCCAGAGCAGTCGAGACCGAGCATTGTCTTTCCGCCCCACAGATAAGGCACGCCAACGAAGCGTTCGGCAACGGCGACGAAGTCCGCTTCATAATGTCCAACCAAGGCAAGATGCGCGGCTGGAACGTAGCCGCCCGATGGCGTCACCGCCATTCGGTCGGCTACGCGCGCGACGGCCAGCTGGGCGCCAAGCGGCAGCGCTTCAATCGGCGGCAGCCTGATCGAGGGGCCCGAAAAAACAAGCGTCCGCAGCGCGGCGACCTTGTGCGTCGGCGCTGGGCTCGGCGGCGCCAGTGCGTTGGACGGCAGCCAGCCGACATAGCCGTCGGCCGCGAGCTGACCCCAGGCCCAGCCCTCGGCGTTCATGTCGTAGATAATGACGCGTTCGCCTTTGAGCGCCTCGGTCGCGAGTGGCGCATCAGGCCTTGGCTCGCTGCGCAGCGGCGCCTGCGGGTCGATCACTTGATAGAGGCGGCCATCGACATAACGCGCCGCCGCCACTTTACCCTCAAGCTCCTTCGCTGCGAGATCGGCTCGGACCGGCGTAATGCGAGGATCGAAGGCGCGCATCGCATTGCCTGCTCAGGCGTAGCGCTCGGCGAGCAATGCATAGAGGGCGCGTGCGGCCTGACATTCGCCGCCTTCCGGCCGGCCAGGCTTGGCCGCCGGCGTCCAGGCGAACAGATCGAAGTGCAGCCACGACGACTCGGTACTGACAAAGCGGCGCATGAACAGGGCCGCGGTGATGGCGCCGGCCTGACCGCCGCTGCCCACGTTGTTGATGTCCGCAACTTTGGACTCGAGCATCGCCTCGTAAGGGCGCCACAGAGGTAGTCGCCACAGCGGATCGTTCTCGCCGGCAGCGTGACCCATCAGGCCATCGGCCAACTCATCGTCATCGGTGAAAAAGGCCGGCACGTCGGGGCCGAGCGCGACCCGGGCTGCACCGGTCAGCGTGGCGAAATCAGCGATCAGTTCGGGTTTGTCCTCATCGGCGAGCGCGAGTGCGTCAGCGAGAACGAGGCGGCCCTCGGCGTCGGTGTTGCCGATTTCGACGGTTATGCCCTTGCGCGAGGTGTAAATATCGCGCGGCCGGAATGCGGCACCGGAGATCGCGTTCTCCACCGCCGGGATCAGCAATGTCAGCCGTACTTTCAGATTCCGCGACATGATCATGTGCGCCAGCGCCAGCGCCGTCGCCGCACCGCCCATGTCTTTCTTCATGTTGAGCATGGACGAGTCCGGCTTAATATCGAGGCCGCCGGTATCGAAGCAGACGCCCTTGCCGACGAGCGCAACGCGCGGATGACCGGCGTCGCCCCATTTCAGCTCAATCAGCCGTGGCGCCCGCTCGGAGGCGCGCCCGACGGCGTGAATGAGCGGAAAATTCGCGGCCAACAGATCGTCACCGACTGTAACCTTGATCTCGGCCTGGTGGCGCAAGGCCAGTGCCCTCGCCGCCTCTTCAAGTTCCGCCGGTCCCATATCGTTGGCCGGCGTGTTGATAAGATCGCGCGCCAGCGCCACGGCTTCGACGACGCGATCGAGGTCCTCGCGGTCGACGCTCTGCGGCACATTAAGCGTGGCCCGGTTGCCCTCGGCCTTGCGGTAGCGGGCGAAGCGATAGGAGCCGAGCGCGAAGGCGAGCGCTGCCAACCGCCGGTCGTGCGGATCGTTGGCAAACCGATAAACGCCACCGGGAAGAAGCTGCGACAGTGTGCCGGGAAGAAACGGGTCCTTGGCGTCAACCGCCGCCTCGATCCCGAACAGAATTCCACCAAGTCCTTTGTCTCCCGGCAGCAAGAGATGCCGGCCCGATTTTGGCTCGAAGTTCGCTGCGTCCGCGAATGCGCGCGCCAATGCATCAAGCCTTTCACGCACTTCCGCATAGTTCGCCGCGTTGACGAACCAGATCGGAATCGCCGCCGCAATACTTCCGCTCGTGAAGATCGAATTTATCATCAAGGCAGGCCCGAGAACCGACGCCCTGCTACCATGACGCCTAACCGCCGGGAAGGTGCGCGCCTAGGCGCGGGATGCGGTTTCTTTTCGCCCTTGCATGTGACTGTGCCTGATACCGTAAAGCGCATAGATCAGAAGCCCGATCACAAGCCACCCGCCAAAGCGCAGCCAGGTATCGAGCGGCAATCCGAACATCAGGAATAGCGATGACGCAGCGCCGAGCGGGCCGATGACGTAGACCGCCGGCGTCCGAAAGGGCCGCGATAGGCCAGGCTCCCTGATACGCAGCACCAGCACACCGACACAGACAATGGCAAAAGCGAACAGCGTGCCGATGCTTACAAGTTCGCCGACAAGGCCGATTGGCAGCAGGCCGGCCAGGACCATCACGATCACGCCAGTGACGATCGTCGTCACGTAGGGGGTGCGAAACCGCCTGTGCACCTTGGCGGCCACGCGCGGCAGGAGTCCGTCGCGCGCCATCGAATAGAAAATCCGCGGCTGCCCCAGCAGCATGACGAGGATCACGGACGTCAGGCCAAGGATGATGCCGAGTTTCAGGATCGGCGAAAGTGCTGTCAGCCCTATGGCGTCGATGCCGACCGCGATCGGATCCGGCACATTGAGTTCGTCGTAGGGCACGATTGCGGTGAGCACGAAGCCGACCGCCACATAGAGGATCGTGCAAATGACAAGCGATCCGAGAATGCCGATCGGCATGTCGCGCTTGGGGTTCTTAGCTTCCTGGGCCGCGGTCGAGACGGCGTCGAACCCGATATAGGCGAAGAACACAACGGCGGCGCCGCGGACGACGCCGCTCAAACCGAATTGGCCAGGCCCGGCATTCGGTGGGATGAAATCGCCGCCTGGGTTGGTCGAGGTTACCCAGTGTTGCAGGTTCACAAACGGCGCGGCCGCCACGATGAACACGAGAATGATCACGAGCTTGATGGCGACGATAACGCTATTGGCGCGCGCGGTTTCGTGGACGCCAACAACCAGAAGGGCCGAGAACTCCGGCGATTACGAGCATTGCCGGGACATTGATCAGCGCGCCGGTCACATGCCAGGCGTGCTCGGCGGCATCATAGGAAAACGGCGAGCCGGCAAATGCCGGCGGCACAACGACACCGATATTCTTGAGGAAGCTCACCACATAGCCCGACCAGCCGATCGCAACCGTAACGGCGCCGAGCGCATATTCGAGGATCAGATCCCAGCCGATGATCCAGGCGATCAGCTCACCCATGGTCGCGTAGGCGTAGGTGTAGGCGCTGCCGGCGATCGGTACCGTCGAGGCCATTTCCGCGTAGCAGAGACCGGCGAAGGCACACGCGAACGCACCGAGGATGAAGGACAGGGTAATCGCCGGTCCGGCGTTGGCCGCCGCGGCATGCCCGGTTAGTACGAAAATGCCTGCGCCGATGATCGCGCCTATACCGAGCGCCACAAGATTGACGGCCGACAAGGTGCGTTTAAGCGGCACGCCGTTGTGGGCGGTCAGCGCCTGCACCTCCGGTTCCTCGGCTTCGGCCTCTAGCGCCGCAATCGACTTACGTGCCCAAATTCTTTGCATGGAGGTCCTTATAAGATGGGGCCAACGGAGTTGCGACGCGCCGCGTAATTCCTGTCGCGGTGCAACTACCAGTCGGGATCATCCAAGTTTCAGCGACGCGTTAGCCACTCGCAACCCTGGTTACAGCCCCGCCGCCGTCAGCGCCGCGTGCTGTCGCTTGGCGACGCGATCCATTGAGAAGTGCTCGATCGCCTCGTTGAACAGCCGATAGAAATTAAGTTCGGCGCGCAGGTGCAAAAACACGGCGCCTAATCCGATCGCTGCGCGATCCATAAAGACGAACTCGCGCGGCACAGTCACCGGCCCTTTGCGCTTGAGCGCTTGATGCACACGGAAGGCTTCGCGCCGGCCATATTCACCCGGCGCCACCCCGTCAGCGATGGTGCGCACACGGTCATCAAGGAGCGGCGCGTATATGAAGCGCGCCCAGATGTTGAGCGTGTCGATGAGATCGCGGGAGAGTTTGCGGAAGCCCCACGTTTCGTAGGCGTATACGACGAGATCGTCGTCGCCGCGCAACAGCCCGTTGTAGAGATCGACAACACCGCGCACGAATTTCGGCGGAAAAATGCGGATACAGCCATAGTCGAGCAGATTAATGCCAGCGGCTTTGCCGTTGCGTTCGAACACCGTGTAATTCCCGAGATGCGGATCGCCGTGGATCACGCCGAACCGGCTAAACGGAAACCACCACGCTGTGAACATGGCGGTGGCAACTGCGTTGCGCGCTGCAAGCGGATCGTTCTTGTGCTCCAGCATACGGCTGCCGTCGAGCCAGTCGAGCGTGAGTAAACGGCCGGTGGACAGTTCCGGCCAGGCGCGCGGCACGCGAACCATGTCGACGCCGTCGAGCATGGTCCGATACAGCGCGGCATGCTTGGCTTCGCGCCGGTAATCCAACTCTTCGCGCACCCGCGCGCCGATCTCCTTGCCGATCTCGCTGGTGTCGATTGCGGTATTGAGGCGCTGCCGAATGGCGAGCAGCCAGTGCAGTTGCTGCAGGTCGGCTTCGACCGCCGACTGCATGTCGGGATATTGCAGCTTGCAGGCCAGCGCGGCACCGTCGAGCGAGCGCGCGCGATGCACCTGACCAAGCGAGGCCGCTGCCGCCGGATGGTGCTCGAAGCTTGCGAACTTTTTCTGCCAGTCCGGGCCAAGTTCGGCGATCATTCGCCGCTTGACGAAAGCCCAGCCCATAGGCGGCGCTTCGCTTTGCAGCTTCTGCAGTTCGGTCGCGTATTCCGGCGGCAACAGATCGGGAATGGTCGCCAACAACTGGGCGACCTTCATCAGCGGACCCTTCAGATTGCCGAGCGCCGAGGCGAGCGCCGAGGCATCGCCGGCGCGATTGCGCTCGCCACCGAGGAGCCGCCTGCCCGCATAACGCGCGGCAACGCCGCCGACATTGGCGCCAACACGGGCATACCGTGCTGCGCGAGCGGAGAAGCGGTTCTTTTCCTGGTCGGGTTTTTCGCGATTTGCCATCACACCTTCGGCCAGTTGTCGCGAATCCAGCGTGCGAGACCCGTTTCGTTAATCTCGCCCGCTGCTACGCCGAGAATAATAGCTGTTGCTTCGAGTGGGTCTGGCGCAAACTCAATTTGGTTCAGGAGTAGAAATCCTACCATGGCCAGGAAGCCAGCACGTTTGTTACCATCCACGAACGGATGATTGCTAACGATGCCAAAACCATATGCGGCAGCAAGCTCTGGAAGCTCCGCATCATCATATTGCCACTTGTTCAAAGGACGCCCGAGAGCTGATTCGAGCGCGCCGTGATCACGAACGCCGGGCCTACCGCCGAATATTTGGAGCTCCCGGCTGTGCGCTCTCAGTACATCTTCCTTGGTGAGCCATTCAGGCTCTTCGCTCACTTCGCAAGCTCTTCCAGAGTCGTACGATACCGAACCATGATGTCTTCGATTATGGCATCGTAGCGCTCACGATGCCCACTCTTAGCATCTGTGGGCCTCTCCCAAATTGTCCCCGACTTCACGAAGCGTGCCTTGCGCACGCGCCCTCGTTTTTTCTCGCCGCGCCGCCCCCGCGCAATCCGGAAGCCACGTTTTGTCAGAATGTCCCCGATCAGGGCTCCGGATGACTGAATGGCATGATTTCTCGTTGCCTCGTCGAAACCTTCGAGTATCGGCTCGATATCCCACACAACGGCCTGCACGGCCGGCATTTCAATCCGGCTGAGAAGCTCATACTGCGGGACCAGTTCTGGCCGCGTCAAAATTTCCTTAATGGGCGCCCCTTCCGGACGCTCAAAGAAGGCGGCGTGGCTCCGGTTCATGTCGCTCTCCATTATGTCCCTGAGCAGCATAAACCCATTAGGCGTCATCTGTCAACGTAGCAATTCGCGACGTTGCAAAAATTATGCAAGCCGTTCAAGCTCCTCAATCATCCGCTCGATAACGCCGAGGCCGCCCTGCCAGAAAGCGGGGTCCCGGGCATCGAGACCGAACGGGGCCAGAAGCTCTGAGTGGTGTTTGGTGCCGCCAGCAGCGAGCATGGCGAGATAGCGATCGGCGAAACCTTCCGCTGCATGCTCGTAGACCGCATAAAGCGAATTCACCAGGCAATCGCCGAACGCATAGGCGTAAACGTAGAACGGCGAATGGATGAAGTGCGGGATGTAGGCCCAGAACGTCTCATAGCCGGGCTTGAGCTCGATAGCGGGACCAAGGCTTTCGCCCTGCACCGAGAGCCACAGTTCGCCAATGCGCTCAGCGGTCAACTCGCCAGTCTTGCGTTCGGTATGCACTGCGCGCTCGAAAGTGTAGAACGCGATCTGCCGCACCACCGTGTTGATCATATCCTCGACTTTGGCGGCGAGCATCGCCTTGCGCTCTTTGTCGTCGCGCGTGGCGGCCAGGAGTTTCCTGAAAGTGAGCATCTCGCCGAACACGCTGGCGGTTTCGGCAAGCGTGAGCGGCGTCGGCGCCATGAGCGCGCCATTAGGTGCGGCCAGCACCTGATGCACGCCGTGGCCCAGTTCGTGCGCGAGCGTCATCACATCGCGCGGCTTTCCCTGGTAGTTGAGCAGCACGTAGGGATGCGCCGACGGCACCGTCGGATGCGCGAAGGCGCCCGGCGCTTTGCCAGGCCGCACCGGCGCATCAATCCAGCGCTCAGCAAAGAAGCGCTCGGCGATCCCCGCCATCTTTGGCGAGAACGCGCCGTAGGCCGTCAACACGGTATTGCGCGCCTCGGTCCAACCGATGGCGCGCTGCGCTACCTGCGGCAGCGGCGCGTTGCGGTCCCAGTGCGGCAGCCGCTTCTTGCCGAACCATTTCGCCTTCAGCGCGTAATAGCGGTGCGACAGCCGCGGATAGGCTGCGCGCACCGCAGCCACCAGCGCATCGACCACTTCGCGCTCGACCCGGTTCGACAAGTGCCGATCGTCGGCGATGTCGGCGAAACCGCGCCAGCGGTCGGAGATTTCCTTGTCTTTTGCCAGCGTGTTGATGATCAGCGCGAAGTGCTGCACGTTATCTTTCAGGGTGTGCGCCAGCGCCTGCGAGGCAGCCTTGCGCTTTTCGCCCGAACGGTCCTGCAACAGGTTCAGCGTCGGCTCGATGGCGAGCGTCTTGCCCAAAACCTTGAAGCGCAGATTGGCGATCGTCGCATCGAATTCCCGATTCCAGGCGGAATAGGCCGTCATCGATTTTTCGTGGAACAGCTGCTCGACGCGATCTTCCAGCTGGTAGGGCCGGTAGCGGCGCACATCTTCAAGCCACGGCCGATAATGGCCGAGCGCTGGATCGGTCATCGCCGCTTCGAGCAGAGCGTCATCGATGCGGTTGAGTTCGAGCGAGAAGAATAGAAGATGCGTGGAGGCGGCCGTCAGCCGCTCCTGCACATCGCCGTAGAATTTGGTCCGCGCCGGATCAACCGTATTGCCGGAATGAATAAGCCCAGCATAGGAGGCAAGCCGCCCCATGAGATCATCGATAGCTTCGTAACCCCGTACCGCCTCGGCAAGCGCCGAGCCAGCCTCCGGCGAACGTGCGAGGTCGGCGAGCTTGCCTTTGTAAGCATTCTCAAATGCGATGCAGTCGGCGTCGGCGCGATCGAGATCGCGCGTAATCGCCGGATCGTCGAGCCCGGAATAAAGGTCAGACAGATTCCATTCAGGCAGCGCGCCGAGCGCGGTTTTTGCTGCACGGGGCCCGTTTTTGACCGGCCGTTTAGCGGCTATTCTTTTTGACATCGTCTTGGAACGCATGGAGCTGTGGGGATAGAATTTCGCGCCTCACCGCTCATTCATGTGGCGCAGCAGTAAGGCGTGCGCAAGGCCACGGTTCACCGTGCGCTAACCGGAGATCGAATTTGGCAAAGGTGCTCATCCCGATCCCGAATAGGGATTTCGATCCGACTGAGGCCGCCGTTAGTTGGAGCGTGCTGAAGAAGCTTGGCCACTCAGTCACATTCGCCACGCCGGATGGCCGGCCGGGCCAGGCCGACGACATGATGCTCACGGGCGAAGGCTTGGATTTCTGGGGCTTCGTGCCGGGACTAAAGCACATCACGGCTATCGGCCGGCTGATGCGGGCCAATGCGGACGCGCGGCGGAATTACGCTGCGATGGAACAGGACCCCGCCTACAAGGCACCGCTCGCATGGCCGCAGGTCCGTCGCCAAGACTTTGATGGACTGCTCCTCCCCGGCGGCCATCGTGCGCGCGGCATGCGCGAATATCTGGAAAACAGTGACCTGCAGAAGCTCGTGGCCGAATTTTTTGCGGTCGGGCTGCCGGTCGCCGCCATTTGCCACGGCGTATTGCTCGCGGCGCGAAGCCGCACCGCGGACGGCAGCCGTTCCGTCCTGTTTGGCCGGCGGACGACCGCGCTGACCTGGGCGCTGGAACGGGCGGGTTGGCAGGTCGGGCGAATTTTTCGCTTCTGGGATCCCAACTACTACCGCACCTACGAGGACGGACCGGATAAGCCAACCGGTTATATGTCGGTGCAGCAGGAGGTCACGCGCGCGCTGGCTCGCCCCGAGGATTTCATCGACGTTCCCGCCGACGCTCCCAAATACCGTCAAAAGACCAGCGGCATGGTCCGCGACACATTCGACGACGATCGTCCCGCCTTCGTCGTGCGCGACGGCAACTACGTGTCGGCGCGCTGGCCCGGCGATGCGCACACCTTTGCGCGGCAATTTGCGACGGTTTTGGCCGAGCGCAGCGGATGAAATGTTGGTCCGCAAACCCGGCGGACCTGAAGCCTAATCCTCGTACTTCTCAGGTTTCGTCTCTGACAGAAACACCCAGAGCAACCCCGTCGCCGCGGCGGCAACAGCGGCGAGCGGCAGATAGCCGATCCGGGGGCCGAGCGCCTGAAACAGAAAACCGGTAGCACTGGTGCTGACGGACGCCGCCACGCTGCTCAACGCACCAACCGTGCCAACCGCGAGGTTGAAGCGGCCGGTGCCCGCGGTCAGATCGGTGATGACGATGACGGTCAAGACGCCGATGATCGCGCCAGTCAGGCCGCTCAAACCCTGGGCAATGACGAGGACCGGATAGCTTGCTGTGAAGGCAAGCAGAACCGCACGGACGGGCTCAAGCGCAAAACCGATCAACAGCAATGGCCGGCGCCCGCGCTTCTCGGAATGGAAGCCGACCCACGGCGCCAGGATAGCTACCACGACCTGCGGAACGACGATCAGACCCGACATCCAGATCGCCGCGTCGTCGTGAATCGTGGTCGCGAGGTTTTCGCCGATCAACGGCAGTATCGAAGCATCCGCAAGCTGAAACAGGACTATGGCCGCCGTGAACAGGACGAGCTTGCGATTCTTGGCGAGGTCGAGAACGCGTGCAACGTTCTGCTCGTGTTGTTTGCTCTTCACCGCGTTGCGGGCTCTGGCGTAGTCGATCTCGCCGCTGCGGATAAAACCGAGCGCAATCAAGGCGGGAATGCAAAGCAGCGCAGCAAAGATGAAGATCGAGCCTTTCGAAATATAGGCGCCCGCCGCACCCATCAGTGCGGCGGTCAAGGCGTGGCCGCCGGCGGAATAGCGGTAATTCCGCCCGGTGCGGAGCGCCATACCACGGCGCCCGACCAGGCCAAGACTGATCGCGCCAATGGCCGGAGTGATGATGCCGGCCGTCGCGCCCTGAAGAATTTGTGCGACGAAAACCGCTGCGAAATCCGGCGCGATAGCCAGAATGAGCGCTGCAGCGCCAGTCATGACGATGCCGAGCGCGGCCAAGCCGCGTTTCCACGTCACTGCGTCGGCGAGCGCGCCGCCTGGAATTTGGCTGAGCATGCCGGCTATGCCGCCGGCAGCGAGCGCCACACCGATGCTTCCTTGTGACCAGCCCAGTTGCGCGAGATAAAACGCGACGAAGGTGCCGAAGCCAGTCTGCACATCGGCGATGAAAAAATTCATCCAGTCGAGACCGCGCCGGCTTTGCGCGGAAGCCGGCGTGCGGAGGGACCGTCTCGCCCGCCGGTATCGCACGGCGGCCGCACCCAGCCGGGAATGACGATGTTTTGCGACCGCCGGCATGGAAAGAAATTTCAATATTCAGCGACAACTGTCGCTCTTCGGATAAAACGAAAGCGTCAGGTTCCGGTTCCGTCGCCGATTGGGGCCCCGGCTCTACTGAGCAGCGATCAACGCGATCCAGTTTTTTCGCGAAAATAGGCGAGCGTCCCCTTTGTCAAGACGCTGTCAGCTTCCCTGACTTCGTGCGGCTCAATATCGGGCAAAGCCCCGATGCGCTCGTAGAGCGGTGCAAAATCCCGATAGCAGTCTTCAAGAAGCTTCTCGAAGCTGTCGATGACAAAATACGACTGCTGAAAATCATCGATCAGATATTTGGTGCGCATGACGCGTTCGAGATTGAACGCAATCCGGTTTGGCGAGTTACTTTCGAGCGCAAAGACGCTTTCTGTCGCCGACGACATGATGCCGGCGCCAAAAATGCGCAAGCCTTCCGTCGAACGCATCAAGCCGAACTCGACCGTATACCAGTAGAGCCGCGCCAGGCGCGGCAGGGCGCCGAGTTTGATCGCCCGTTGTCCGCCTTTGCCGTAGGCCTGCATGAAATCGGCGTAGGCCGGATCGACCAATAGCGGCACGTGACCGAAAATGTCGTGGAAGATGTCCGGTTCCTGCAAATAGTCCATTTCCGCCTCCGGCCGGATGAAGGCCCCGGCGGGAAAGCGCCGGTTGGCCAAATGGCTGAAGAACACCTCGTCGGGCACTAGTTCGGTCACCGGAACGACGCGCCAGCCGGTCAACTTTTCCAAGCGGTCGCTCAGCCTTTCCATGTCGGGAATCCCCGATTCGGAAAGCATGAGCGTGTCCAGCGCCGTGCTGAACTCGGGACAGGCGCGATCTTTCAGGATCGCGCCTGATCGCTTGAACAACCGATCCCAGCGATCGTGTTCGGCACCGGAATAGGAGGCCCAATTCTGCTGGATCGTAAAATCCGGATTGTGGGGCGCGTCACGGTGCCGACTCTTGGAGTCTGCGCCGACGGCCGGCTGTATCTCTACCAAGGCCATGTTTTGCTTCCCGCAAGTCTGCGACTAGGCTGTCAGAACGCCCCGCCGGATTTGATCTTCTTCGATCGACTCGAACAGCGCCTTGAAATTACCCTCGCCGAAACCGTCATCGCCTTTTCGTTGAATGAATTCGAAGAAGATCGGCCCGATGACCGCCTTCGAGAACACCTGAAGCAGGATTTTGGTTGCGCCGCCGTCGACGACTCCTTCGCCATCGATGAGGATACCGTGCGTCTTCATGCGTTCGATCGGCTCGTCGTGGCCGCGTACCCGCAGATAGCTGTTCTCGTAATAGGCGTCGGGCGGGCCAGGCATGAACTGCACGCCATTGGCCGCCAGCGCGTCGGTCGCGTCGTAGATCGCGTCGGTGCCCACGGCAATATGCTGGATGCCCTCGCCTTTATACTCCCGCAGATATTCCTCGATCTGCGAATTCTCGTCAGCGGACTCGTTGATCGGAATACGGATGCGTCCACACGGGCTGGTCAGTGCGCGCGAAAAAAGTCCGGTCAGCTTTCCCTCAATGTCGAAGAAACGGATTTGGCGGAAGTCGAACAGCTTGGTGTAGAAGCCGAACCACTTGTCCATGTTGCCGCGTCTGACGTTGTGGGTCAGATGGTCGAGATAGTAGAAGCCCACACCCTTCGGCTTGGGATCTGGCGCGCCGAGCCAATCGAATTCCGCGGCGTAGGGCGAACCCTTGGCGCCATAACGATCGACAAAATAGAGCAGTGAGCCGCCAATTCCTTTGATGGCCGGAGCCGCCAGGGTTTTATCGGCGCCTTCATAGGGCTCGGCGCCAAGCTTCACCGCGTGTTCGAAAGCGTGCCTGGCGTCGACCACTCGCCACGCCATCGAAGCGGCGCAGGGACCGTGCTCAAGGACAAACCGGCTGGCGAATGAGCCGGGTTCGGCGTTGAGGACGTAATTGATGTCGCCCTGGCGGTAGACCGTGATGTCCTTAGTCCGGTGCCGTGCGACCGGCGCATATCCCATCCGTTTAAACAACGAAGCGAGCTGGTCCGGCTGCGGATGAGCGAACTCGACAAATTCGAAGCCGTCAGTACCAACGGGGTTTTGCGCGTTGATTTCTGCGGGCGGCGCATCATGCGGAAACGGGCCCATGGTTGGTCCTCCATTATCACCATTATCACCCCGAAAAAACATGTTACAGCGTGGGCACCTCACAGGGCGTGCAAATAACGAGTTGAAACGCCATATCTTGCACGATATCTACGCTATCGTCCTTATGTGCGCGAGAATCATGCATGGACGAGTTCGATCTCAAACTGCTCGACGCCTTACAGGCGGACGGCCGCCTCACCAACAACGAGCTGGCTGAGCGGATCGGCTTGTCGGCTTCACAATGTTCGCGGCGTCGCACCGCGCTTGAAGAAGCCGGCACCATCGAAGGCTATCACGCGGCGGTCGCACGCCAGGCGGTCGGCCTCGATGTGGTTGTTTTCGTTCAAGTCGGCCTGGCCACGCAATCGGCCGACAGCGCGCAGGCTTTCGGCAAATTGATCCGCGGGATGGAAGAAGTGCAGGAAGCGTTTTCACTGACCGGCGAAGCCGACTATTTGGTCAAGATGGTCGTGCCCGACCTCAAATCGCTCTCACGCATCCTCAATGACGTCTTTCTCCCTCACCGGAGCGTCGCCCACGTGCGCTCATCGGTCGTGCTCGATCGCATCAAAGAGACGACGCGATTGCCGCTCCGCCATTTGTCCCAAGCCACAGCACCGAAGCCGCCGCGCCGCCGCCGTCGAAACTAGCGCGAACTGCTGGTGGTTTTTTCGTTTGGCCATCATGGCCGGATATCAGAGATGAGCGCTGACGAATGCGCCAACACTGGCGAGCGCGCGCCGGCCGGTCTCCAAGCGGGCGTTCCAAAGCGGCCAAGCGTGAATCATGCGGGGCCAAATCTCCAGCGTTACTGCTACGTCGGCCGCGCCGGCGGCTGCCGCAAAACGCGTGGCGTCAGCAAGCAAGGTCTCGTCCGATCCGACCTGGATCAGCGTCGGCGGAAATCCTCGCAGGTCCGCATAGAGCGGCGAAATCCGCGGGTCCTTCCGGTCAAGCCCGGCGGGGAGATATGCGTCAGCCAATTCGCCGAGATAGCCTTTGTGAATCAGCGGATCGACAGCATCCTTGGTGCTGAGCGTCGACCCAGACATCGTCAGGTCGGTCCAGGGAGACGCGAGCCACGCACATCCAGGCTGCTCGCTGCCGGCTTTGCGGAGCCGGTTGATTAGCGCGATCGTCAGGCCGCCGCCGGCGCTGTCGCCGCCGACGGCAATATGGGCCGCTGTTATTCCCTCCTTTTGCACAAAGCGCCACGCGGTAAGCGCGTCGTCGAAAGCCGCCGGAAATGGATGCTCCGGGGCCAGCCGATACCCGACGGCAAGCGTCCGTACGCCGGCCGCCCGTCCCGCCTCGGTGACCATGCGGCGATGGCTGAGAATGGAGCCCGAGCAATAACCGCCACCGTGGAAAAACAATAACACGCGGCTGGGGTCGCTTCCGGGAACAATCGACCATTCCCCTAGCACGCCTCCGAGATCAACCGCGGTGCACTTGACGTCGTCAGCGATCGGCCAAACCGAACCGACTTCGTCGAGACGCTGGCGACGTTGTACCCACCCGACCGGTCGTGGTTTCGAAGTCAGCAGCGTCCGAATGGCGTCAATTTCACTGTCAGCCATCGACCTCACCTTTCTCGCTCGTGCGTCCCACGTTCCGTGGGTTCGCTGCGCTGGCGCGATCAGAGGAAACGAATTGGTAAGCGTGCCCTGATTGTGACTTTAAGAACAGGCGCCGCCGCCAGGCTCTCTAGACGTAAATGTCGTATTTAATGACTCGTTAAGTCTCCTCGGCGACAGTGCCCCGAAACGGCACAACAATCCATGCGCAGCGCGCAAAACCGCCGAGGAACCGATGGCAATCCTCATCGTCGATGACGACCCGGTGCAGTGCCGGCTCCTTGAAGGCATGCTGCAGAAATTCGGCTACGAGGTGGTGACGCTTGATAACGGCGATGCCGCCCTTGGCTTTCTCGCCGGTGCCGACGGCGGGCGCATCGATTGCATGATCCTCGATTTGGTGATGCCGAACCTCGACGGTCTTGGTGTGCTTGCTGGCTTGCGACAAGCAGCGATCAATGTACCGGTGATCGTGCAAACTGCGCACGGCGGCATCGACAATGTGGTGTCAGCCATGCGCGCCGGCGCTGTCGACTTCGTCGTCAAACCAGTCGGCGCCGAGCGCATGCACGTAAGCTTGCGCAATGCGCTCAACACCAGCGCGCTCGAAGGCGAGCTTGCCCGGATCCGTCATAGGCGCTCGGGCACGCTTGGATTTACTGATATCATTACCAAAAGCCCAGCCATGCACGCGGTGCTGCGCATGGCGCAGAAGGCCGCCGCATCAGCCATCCCGGTTCTTGTCTCCGGCGAATCCGGCGTCGGCAAGGAATTGATTGCGCGCGCGATTCACGGCTCGAGCGACCGGCGCACGAAACCGTTCGTCGCGGTCAATTGCGGTGCCATGCCGGAAAACCTCGTCGAGTCGATTCTGTTCGGACACGAAAAAGGATCGTTTACCGGCGCGACCGAACGCCATGTCGGCAAATTCGTCGAAGCCTCGGGCGGTACGCTGTTTCTCGATGAGGTCGGCGAGTTGCCGGCAGCGGCGCAGATCAAGCTCTTGCGCGCCATTCAAGAAGGCGAGGTCGAGCCGGTCGGCGCGCGCAAACCGACCAAGGTCGACGTTCGGCTGGTTTCGGCGACCAATCGGGACCTGATCGCAGACGTCAAAGAGGGCCGCTTCCGCGAGGATTTGTTCTACCGGCTGCACGTGTTTCCGATCACCGTGCCGCCGCTGCGCGAACGGCCCGCTGATATTCCCGCACTGGCCCGGCACTTTTTGGCGCTGTTTGCGGCGGAGGAGAGGAAGCGTATTCGCCTGATAACGGCCGCGGCGCTGCAACTCCTCACCACCTTCCATTGGCCGGGTAACATCCGTCAGCTTGAGAACGCAGTGTTCCGCGCCGTCGTGCTCGCCGAAGACGACAGCCTCGACGTCGCCGAATTTCCTCAGATCACCGCTCGGGTGTCTGGATCGAGCGCGAGCCAGATACACGGGCGAGCCGAAGAGCCAGCCGGAGCGATCTCGCATGACCGCGCCGCCGACGTGGCGGTTGTCAACGACAGTCCTGCGACATCGCCGGTCGCACCGGCACCCGGATCTGTCGAAGCTTTCCCGTTGCTCGACGGTCAGGGGGAAGTGCGGCCGCTCGAAGAGCTTGAGGCCGCGCTTATTCGGTATGCCGTTACCCACTATCGGGGGCAGATGTCGGAAGTGGCGCGACGCCTGCAAATCGGGCGTTCGACGCTCTATCGAAAGCTCGAAGCGCTGGGGTTGCACGGTAACGATTGCGGCAACGGAGAGGCCGAGGGTGAAAGCGTGGCTGCGGAGTGACAGCCCCGCAAAATTGCATGATTTTGAGCTATCTTGTGACTTGCGTCACGACAAGTTCCGCAGCATCACGTAGGCTGACCTTGAAGAGGCCTCTAGGTTCCCAGAAATTGCGCAGCTTCGGAGATAAGCATCTGCCATCTGCGCTAGGGCCCTGGCGATAGGCTGATCGCGGGCTCCACAGGAGAGAATTGCAATGCCGGCCGTCCGTCTCAATCGATTTCTCGCCTCAACTGCCCTTGTTGCTTTGCTTTCCGCCGGTGGCGCGCTGGCGGAACCAAAGGCCGGCATGAGCATGGACGCTATGCCCGCCGCTGCGGCGGGATCTGACCATGCCGCCGCGAAGCCCGACGAATCGGCAGCCCAACCGGCAGCGCCCGCCGAAGCCACCTCGCCGGCTCCGGCTTCACCTGCCGAAGCTCCGGCAACCAAGCCGCAGGCCGCGTCCGGAGGAGACGAAGTACCGGCGACCGGCGCCGTCAACACCGCGCCCGCCGCGGCCGCGTCGACTGAAGCGGCCCCTGCGGCCGCGCCCCCGGCTCCAGCCGCAACCACTACGGCAGAGCCCTCGCCTGCGGCTGCGCCTCCAGCGGTGGCTCCCGCCGCTAGTATCCGAAGCTGACACAGCGGTTAGCAGCCAGCTGCACGAACTCGCCAACGGCAAGTTCGACCGCATCCTCGGCGGCAAAAAAGAACGGGCGACGTTCGAAGCGTTCTATTCCGGCCGCAGCTATGCGCCGCTCTGGATCACCGACGGCAAGGTCAACGCCCGCGCGAAGGCAGCGATCGCTTATCTCGGCCAGGTCGACACCGACGGTCTCGATCCAGCCGATTATCCGACACCGAATTTCGGCTCAATCACAGATCCGGCAGCGCTCGCAGAGGCCGAACTCAAGCTGACGATGTCTGTCGTAACCTACGCGCATCACGCCCAAGTGGGACGGGTGCACTGGACCCGCGTCAGCGGCGACATCTTCTACGATCAGAAGGTACCGAACCCGGCCGACGTTCTCACCAAGTTGGCGCAAGCCAACGATGTCGGCGAAGCGCTCGCAGCCTACGAGCCGCACGCTCCGGGCTACGTCGCGCTGAAGGCCAAGCTGGCCGAGCTCCGTGCCGGCAAGGAAGTCATCGGCCAAGCCTCCATCCCGAATGGGCCAGTCCTCAAGATCGGGATGCAGGACGACAGAGTGCCGCTGCTGCGCGACCGGCTGCAGGTGTCGGGTACCGGAACGACCTATGACAAGGCACTCGCCGAAGCGGTCGCGAAATATCAGAAGGAGCACGAACAAAAGACCACCGGCATGCTTACGCCGGCTACGGTGGAAGCGCTTAACGGGCGCAAGCCCGATCGGCCAACCGACACGATCATCGCCAATCTGGAGCGGTGGCGGTGGATGCCGCGCGACCTCGGCAAGACCTACGTGATGGTCAATCTTCCGGATTTCACGCTGCGCGTCGTGCAAAACGGCCATCAGCTGTGGATGACGAAGATCGTCGACGGCAAGCCTAATCTGCCGACACCGATCATGAGCGCGGAAATGAAGTACATCACGGTCAATCCGACCTGGAATGTGCCGCCCTCGATTATCGCCAAGGAATACATGCCGGTCCTGCAGCAGGATTCCACGGCATTGGAGCGAATGGGGCTCAAAGTCTCAACCAACCCCGATGGAACCGTGCACATCGCGCAGCCACCCGGCGAGAGAAACGCGCTCGGCCGCCTGCGTTTCAATTTCCCCAACAAGTTCCTGGTGTATCAGCACGATACCCCCGAGAAACACCTGTTCGCGTATGACAAACGGGCGTTCAGCCACGGCTGCATGCGCGTGCAAGATCCGGTGAAATATGCCGAGGTGTTGCTGTCGATCGTGCGGCCACATGACAACTATAGCCAGGAGCGCATCCGCTCGATGTTCGGCAACAACGAGGTAGATATCCAGTTCCCGAGTATCATCCCGGTCCACTTGACCTACCAGACCGCCTTCGTTGACGGCGATGGCAAGCTCCAATTCCGCGAAGACGTCTATGGCCGCGATAAGGCGCTGCTGGCTATCCTCAAGGGCGACGAGCGCAAGGTTGCGGACATTCCGATCGAGCGCAAAGAAAATGTGGTTCGTCGCGAGCTTCTAGCGATGCCCGAGCAAACGTCGTTCTTTGGCGGGCGCGGCGGCTTTAACAACGGCGGCGGGGACTTCTTCTCGCGGCTGTTTGGCGCGCCCGTCCAGCCACAGCCTGCAACGACGCGCAGGCGCGCGGCTTCCGCTCAGTAGGAATTTAATTGGCGCGGGCTCCCGTTCCAACGAACGGGAGCTGGTCCATCCCCTATCTCCGTTTGCGCCGGGTGGTTTTGTGCGCCCTCGGCGCGGCTTTTTTGCGAGACTTCGGAGCGGGACGGCGCGTTTTTGCGTTGTGCTTGATTTTCTTCTTTGCCGCTTTGGCCGGGGACGCGGCGCGTTGTGATTTTGCTTTCGCCGCCGGTTTCGTCTTGACGGCCGCCTTTGCCGGCCGCTTGGCCGCGCGCTTGGGAGGAGCTTTAGGAGTACTTTGTTGCCCCGACTTTTTACGCGGCTCAGCGGGTATAGCTCTCCGAAGTCCGGTAAAATATGCCACCATCGGCTCGAAATAATGCGACTGCCAGCCGCCTTCTTCGTAACTGCGCTTGTCGTCCGGCACATTACTGTGCTCGAGCGTTAACAGGGTGCCGTCTCCGACCTCCGTAAGCACAATCGAGATCACCGAGTCTTCGTGCTCGTCGGCGAACTCGGTCGTGCGCCATGATTGCACGATGCGCTCGCCTGGGATCAGTTCAAGATTTCGGCCGCTGATATAACCGTCCCACGCTGATACTTCCGCACCGACCTGGCCGGACATGTTCGCCTCGCCGCCGGTCATTTCGGAGTGCCCGAGACTGTCAAGCCATGCCTCATAGATCTCCTCGGGGGAGGCCGGGATCGTAGCAGTCAGTGTGAATGTGTAGGGCATTGTTACCTCCTGCCGACACTGGGGTGCGAATGATGGCAGTCTGTCACAGCACGAGCCAGCGCGACCATCCTTGACGTTTGCATTTTATAGGTCGCCAGCATCGCGGGTGCATGACACGAATGCCGCAATGGTCACCACGCGTATGTCAAGTCAACTGCGAGCCCTCGTTCCAGTTGCGACGGCGTTGTTGCCGCTGTCGCCCGAACAACACACCCGCGACGAAACTGCGACCGACGCATCGCGACGCTGCCCCGATGTTGTAATTCGCTAGGTCGTCGGGCATGGTTATGCTTAACGCGACAGCTTGGGGGCCGGGGTCGCAACGAAAACACTCAAGTTATCGAGGTAGCGCTGGCGGGCGCTACGGCGACACTTGGCGTACGTGGCTCTTTTCTCGTGGTGTGCAGCGACGGGTTTGCGGCAGTGGTTGCGTTAGCCCATGCTGGTTGTGCTGGAAGCGGTCGGGTGCAACGCGGGGCGCTTTTGCGCACGCAAGCCCGCTTTGGGCTATTGCTCCTGACCTGCACGCTTGCGGCTTGCGCCGTTGGTCCCGACTATGTGCCTCCGGCGTCCCCTACGCCGACGACATACAAGGAGCTTAAGGGCTGGAAAGTCGCCTCACCCGGCGATGGACCCGGGCGCAGCGAGTGGTGGTCCTTCTATCGCGACCCCAAGCTCGCTTTCCTGATCAAGCAAGTTGAAATCTCCAATCAGACAGTCGCGGCTGCGGCCGCGGCCTATGAGCAGGCGCGCGCCGTCATTCGGCAGGCGCAAGCGGCCCTGCTTCCGACCTTGACTGGAAGCTACACGTTCACCCGCTCGATGACGGGGCCGGCATCCACAAACACACAAGCGGGCGGCAAAGTCAGCGGCAGCCCGATATATCTAACGACTTACAACCCGCAACTCACCGCCAGCTGGGATATCGACCTTTGGGGCAAGGTAAGGCGGCAGATAGAGAGCAACGCGTCAGCTGCGCAAGCAACCGCCGCCGATCTCGATTTTGCCAAGCTTTCGCAGCAGGCGCTGCTGGCCACCGCCTATTTCAATCTGCGCGCAGCCGATTCATTGCGCGACCTCCTCGATCGCACCGTCAAAGAGTACAATAAAACGCTCACCATCACGCGGAACCAATACAACGCCGGTTACGCTTCCGGTACCGGTTGCTGCACGATCGCGGACGTGGCCCTCGCCGAGGCCCTGGTTCTGAACACCGAAGCCCAGGCGATCAACGTGGGCGTGCAGCGCGCGCAATTCGAGCACGCAATCGCAGTACTGATCGGCCGGCCGCCCGATGAACTCACGATCGGCCGGCACCTGCTCGGCGGGACTATTCCAAACATTCCGATCGCAGTTCCGTCGACGCTGCTCGAACGGCGGCCCGACATCGCTGCGGCAGAACGAACCATGCAGGAACAAAACGCGCTGATCGGCGTCGCGGTGGCGGCCTTCTTTCCCGACATCAGCCTATCCGGAGCTTTGGGATGGATCGGCACCCATCCCCTGCCATTCAACGTCGCCAACGAAGTTTGGTCGCTCGGCGCGACCGGGACGCAAATACTGTTCAACGGCGGGCTTACTGCGGCGCAGGTTGACGCTGCGCGCGCCGTCTATTGGCAGAGCGTGGCCAATTATCGTCAAACCGTGCTCACCGCTTTTCAGGGGGTTGAGGATCAACTGGTCGCGATACGTCTGCTGACACAACAGCTCGCCGTGCAGCAGAAAGCGGTCAGGGACGCACGCCAAGCGGTGGACGTATACTTGAATCAGTTTCAGGCAGGGACAGTAGCGCTTACCACGGTCGTGACGGCGGAGATAACGTTGCTGGCCTATGAGGAAACCGAATTGACCATACGACAAGATCTGTTCCTGGCGAGCGTCACTTTGATCGAGGACCTGGGCGGCGGCTGGGACACTACCTTGCTACCGACAAGAAAGGACCTCGAAAAGGGCTTTTCATTGCTGCCACAACTTCCCCCTAACGAGGCCGGACCACGGTTTGAACCGCCCGCCGGCCAAGCAACACATTGATTCGTCTCATATTATCAGGCATCCTGTTTTGCAGCGCTTTGCCGGCTAAAAAGCTCGCCTGGCAGCGCACGTAGCTGCGTCTGCTCATTCTATAGTCACGCGCGCATTAGCGAATTTTCATTAGGAGGGGCTAACGGCCAGCCATTATATACTCGTGGCATCAGGAATAACGCAGCGCCGAAATGGACGAGCGAACACGCAGAACTGGTGACGAGGCGACGCCGGACCTTCGCCCGGCAACGCCGGCGCCGCTCGTTAAAAGCCGGCGCCGCGGACCAATTCGCCTTGTCATTGGTTTGATTATTCTGATCGCGGTTGTGGCGGGAGCCTATCTGCTGCTTCGGTGGATTTACTCAGGCCAGCCGTCAGCCAGCGGACGTAATCAATTCTCGGCGGCCCAGTCGGTCGGCACCGCAACCATCGGAAAGGGCGATATTCGCGTCGTCGTCAATGCGCTCGGCACCGTCACGCCGATTGCGACCGTTACTGTGCAAACGCAGATCAACGGCCAATTGATGGACGTCGGCTTCACCGAAGGCCAGCTTGTCAAGAAGGGCGATTTTCTCGCGCAGGTAGACCCCCGGCCATACGAGCTGCTGCAAGCCCAGTATGAGGGTCAGCTTGCGCATGATCAGGGATTACTCGCGCAAGCGAAGGTCGATCTGCAGCGCTATCAGAAATTGGCAGAGCAGAATTCGATCGCGCGCCAGCAGTATGAGGACCAGATCTACATCGTGCAGCAGTACGAGGGCACTGTGAAGCTCGATCAGGCCCAGATCGATCAGCAGAAACTCAACGTCATCTATTGCCACATTGTTTCCCCGGTGACCGGCCGTGTTGGGCTTCGGCTGGTCGATCCGGGAAATTACGTGCAGACTAGCAATAGCACCGGGCTCGCGGTCGTCGCCCAAATGCAGCCGATAACGGTGATCTTCCCAATCCCCGAAGACGATCTTCCGGACATCGTGCCGCAACTTAATGCCGGCACTATTTTTCAGGTGGCTGCATACGACCGCGCCAATGTGAAATTGCTCGCAACCGGACGCGTGATAGCGCTCGACAGTCAGATCGACACCACCACCGGAACCGTCAAAGTCCGCGCGCAGTTCGACAATCCCGACTACACGCTGTTTCCCAATCAATTCGTCAATGCTCAACTTCTTGTCAAGACGCTGAACGCTGTGGTGGTTGTTCCAACGGCGGCCGTGCAACGCGGCGCTCCCGGCACTTACGTGTACGTGGTCAATTCCGACAACACCGTTTCAGTGCGTCCGATCAAGATCGGTCCGAGCGACGGTCCGATGGCGGCGGTGACTTCGGGACTTAACCCCGGCGAGCGAGTCGTTGTCGACGGCACCGATCGCCTCCGCGACGGTGCACGCATCACGGTACCGGGTGCTCCCGCCGCCAACAATCGGCCGTCCGGCGCAGCCACTGGTGCATCGGGCGCTCAGCCCAAAGGATCAGAGAATTCGCAAAATCGGCGCAATAACAACAGCCAATAGAGCACGCTCTAACGCCGTGCGACGCGGCCCGGCGCGACGTTGAAACGATGCGATGAACGTCTCTGAACCATTTATCTTGCGACCGGTTGCGACCACGTTGCTGATGGTGGCGATCATGCTGTCTGGCATCGTCGCCTACACCTTCCTGCCACTGTCGACTTTGCCTGAGGTCGACTATCCGACGATCCAAGTGCAGACCTTCTACCCGGGCGCCAGTCCGGAAGTGATGACATCATCGATTACCGCGCCGCTGGAGCGCCAGCTCGGGCAGATGCCCGGCTTGAACCAGATGACGTCGGCGAGCTCCGCCGGCGCTTCGGTGATCACGCTGCAGTTCGGCCTTGATCTGAGCCTCGACGTGGCGGAACAGGAAGTCCAGGCGGCGATCAATGCTGCGAACAACCTCCTGCCCAGCGACCTGCCGATCCCGCCGGTCTACGCCAAGATCAACCCTGCCGACGCGCCGATCCTGACGCTTGCGGTCACGTCGAAAACGCTGTCGCTCACTGAGCTCGAAGATTTGAGCGAGACCCGGCTGGCGCAGAAAATCTCGCAGCTAACCGGTGTCGGGCTCGTCAGCATCAGCGGCGGCCATCGCCCCGCAGTGCGCGTCCAGTTCAACCCGCAATCGCTCGCCGCCTTTGGCCTCAATATCGACGACGTCCGCACCACGATCGGCAATTTCAACGTCAATATACCGAAGGGAAACTTCGACGGCCCGGCTCAAGCCACGACAATCAACGCCAACGACCAGCTGGAGACTGCGGCGCAATACGCCAATACGATCATCGCCTACCGCAACGGCGGCCCGGTGCGACTTTCGGATGTAGCAAACGTCGTCAGCGGCGCGGAGAACACCAAGCTCGGCGCCTGGGCCAATACGACGCCTGCGATCCTGCTCAATGTTCAGCGGCAACCCGGCGCCAACATCATCCAGGTGGTCGACCGCATCAAGGCTCTATTGCCGCAAATCGTGTCAACGCTTCCTGCGTCAGTTGATGTCGGCGTTCTGAGCGACCGCACCGTGACAATTCGTGCATCGGTCTCCGACGTCGAGTTCGACCTCGCTCTCGCTGTCGTCCTCGTCGTGGTGGTGATTTTTGTTTTCCTGCGCACCCTGCCGGGCACCATCATTCCGAGCCTTTCAGTGCCGCTGTCGCTCGTCGGCACGCTCGGGGTGATGTATCTGCTTAATTTCAGCCTCGACAATCTGTCGCTGATGGCCTTGACCATCGCCACCGGGTTCGTGGTCGACGACGCCATCGTGATGATCGAGAATATCGCACGCTACGTCGAAGGCGGCATGCACCCGGTCGAGGCGGCGTTGCGCGGCTCGGCCCAGATCGGCTTCACCATCATTTCTTTGACAATCTCGCTGATCGCAGTGCTGATACCCCTGTTGTTCATGGGCGAAGTCGTCGGCCGGTTGTTCCACGAGTTCGCCATCACGCTCGCAGTCACAATCGTCATTTCCGCCGTGGTGTCGCTGACACTGGTGCCGATGATGTGCGCCAAGCTGATCCGGCACCACAGCGAAGCGGAGCGATCGAGCTTTGATATCCACGCCGAACGCGCATTCGATGCGATCATCGCTCTTTATGGCCGTGCGCTGAATTGGGTGCTGGACCGGCAGCCGTTGACGCTTGCTGTCGCCTTGCTGACGCTTGGCGTCACTGTGCTCCTCTACGTGATGATCCCGAAGGGATTCTTCCCGGTGCAGGATACCGGGATGATCCAGGGCATCACGGAAGCGTCGCAGAGCATTTCGTATAAGGCCATGGCAGACTTGCAAAATCAGGTTGCCGCAGAGGTTCTAAAAGATCCCGACGTCGAAGGCTTGAGTTCCTTCATCGGCGTCGACGGCACCAATCAGACGCAGAACACCGGCCGGCTTCTGATCAATCTAAAGCCGCACGATCAGCGCAAGCTCACCGCGACCCAGATAATGCGGCGCATTCAGAAGGAGATCTCCGGCATCGTCGGCATTTCACTTTACCTGCAGCCGGTGCAGGACCTCACCATCGACGCCACCATCAGCCGCGCGCCGTATCACTTCGTCCTCGAGGACGCCAACCCCAAGGAATTCAATACCTGGGTTCCGCGGGTGGTTGATCGCCTCGCCCAATTGCCGCAGCTCACGGACGTTGCCAGCGACATGGCTCAGCAAGGGCTGGCGCTCGATATCGTCATCGACCGTGCTACCGCAGCCCGCTTCGGGATCACTCCGGCGACGGTCGACAATGCGCTCTACGACGCTTTCGGCCAGCGGATCATTTCGACCATTTATACCCAGTCGAACCAGTACCGTGTGATCTTCGAGGTCGATCCTTCGCTGCAACGGTCAATCGACGGGCTGTCGATGATCTATCTGCCGTCGTCGTCCTCGACAACCAATGGACAGGTGCCGCTTTCCGCTATTGTGCACGTCGAACAGCGCACCGGACCATTGCTGATCACGCATTTCGGCCAGCTGCCCGCTACCACCATTTCGTTCAACACCGCACCGGGCGTGTCGCTTGGCGCCGCAGTCGACGCTATTGAGCAGACCGAACATGACCTCGGGCTTCCCATTAGTTTCACCACCGCGTTCCAGGGAACCGCGGCAGCTTTCCAATCCTCGCTGCTCAACGAGGTCTTTCTCATCATCGCGGCGGTCGTTGCGATGTACATCGTGCTCGGAGTTCTTTACGAAAGCTTCGTTCATCCGATCACAATCCTCTCGACCTTGCCGTCGGCCGGCGTTGGCGCGCTGCTGTCGCTGATGCTGTTGCATTACGATCTCGATATCATCGCTATCATCGGCATCATTCTGTTGATCGGCATCGTCAAGAAAAACGCGATCATGATGATCGACTTCGCGCTGGAGGCCGAACGCGTCGAGGGCCTGCCGCCGCGCGAGGCAATCTACCAAGCCTGTCTGCTGCGATTCCGGCCGATCATGATGACGACGATGGCCGCGATTCTCGGCGCTCTGCCTTTGATGATTGGAACCGGCACCGGCTCCGAACTTCGTCAGCCGCTCGGGATATCAATCATCGGCGGCTTGATCTTCAGCCAGCTGCTGACCCTGTTCACCACGCCGGTGATCTACCTTTACTTCGATCGCCTGGCGATACGCCTGACCGGGCGCCGGCCCGCGAACCCGCTAGCGCCGCGCGACGAGCCGGCCGAATGAACATTTCCGCTCCGTTCATCACACGTCGGGTGGCAACCACCTTGCTGACGCTTGGCATTGCCATTGCCGGCTTCCTCGGATTTTCCAAGCTGCCGGTCTCGCCGCTGCCACAGGTCGATTTCCCGACCATTTCCGTTACCGCGACCCTGCCGGGAGCAAGCCCCAACACTGTAGCGACCAGCGTCGCCGAGCCGCTCGAGCGTCATCTCGGGCAGATCGCGGACGTCAGTGAAATGACGTCGCAAAGCGGAATCGGGCAAGCCCGTATTACGCTGCAATTCGACATCACCCGCGACATCGACGGCGCGGCGCGCGACGTCGAGGCGGCGATCAACGCCGCGCGCGCTGACCTGCCGTCGAACCTTCCAAGCAATCCGACCTACCGCAAAGTCAATCCGGCCGATGCGCCGATCCTACTCCTTGCGCTCACCTCCAAGACCATGACGCAAGGCCAGATGTATGACGTCGCGAGCAATATTCTGGCACAGCGCCTCTCGCAGCTCAGCGGCATCGGCAATGTGATTATCGGCGGCTCGACACTTCCGGCAGTTCGGGTCGAGCTAAATTCGCAAGCGCTCTACAAGTACGGCATCGGCCTCGAGGACGTCCGTGCGGCGCTCGCTTCCGCCAACGCCAACAGTCCGAAGGGCACGATCGACGACGGCAACCGGCGTTTTCAGATCTATACCAACGATCAAGCCAACGTGGCGGCAGACTATGCACCGCTGGTCATCGCCTATCGGAACAACGCTGCGGTTCGCCTGTCGGATGTCGCCGACGTGCAGGATTCAGTTCAGGACCTGCGCAATCTTGGCATGTCCAACGGACAACCCTCTGTGCTCGTCATCCTGTACCGCCAGCCGAACGCCAATATCATTGAGACCATCGACAATGTGACCGCCGAGCTGCCGCATCTGGAAGCGGCGATGCCGGCCGACATGAACGTGACCATCGCGATAGACCGCAGCACCACCATCCGGGCATCGCTTCACGATACCGAACTGACCCTGGTGATGGCGATCTTTCTGGTGACGGTCGTCGTCTTTCTGTTCCTACGCAACATCCGCGCGACGCTCGTACCGAGTGTTGCGGTGCCGGTCTCGATCATCGGCACCTTCGGAGTCATGTATTTGTTTGGCTACAGCCTCGATCTGTTGTCGCTCATGGCGCTCACGGTCGCCACAGGGTTTGTGGTCGACGACGCTATCGTTGTCCTGGAAAACATCTCCCGGCACATCGAAGACGGCATGTCGCCCATGGACGCCGCCTTTCGCGGCGCTCGTGAGGTCGGATTTACCGTCATGTCGATCAGCTTCTCCCTGATCGCGGTGTTCATCCCGATCCTGCTGATGGGAGGCATCCTTGGACGCCTGTTCCGCGAATTCACCGTCACTCTCTCGGTCGCAATTCTCATATCGCTGGCAATCTCGCTCACCACAACACCGATGATGTGCGGACTTTTCCTCCGCGCGCGCACGACGAGAGAGAGCGAACAGCGAACAACGCGATGGCGTCTTCACCCATGTGCGCAATTTTTATGCGTGGTCGCTGACCTGGGCGCTGCGCCACCGCGGGCTGGTGTTGCTGATCTTCATCGCCACCATCTGTCTGAACGTGGAACTCTATATCTTCGTACCAAAGGGATTCTTCCCGCAGCAAGACACCGGCCGGATGGTCGGCTCCCTGCAGGCCGATCAAAGCATCTCATTTCAGGCGATGAGCCAGAAGCTGCGTCAGATGATGAGCATCGTGCAGCAGGATCCGGCGGTGCAGAACGTCGTCGGGTATACCGGGGTCGGCAGCGGGGGCGGCTACGCGCAAATCAATAGCGGCAACGTTTTCGTGTCGCTGAAGCCGCTGTCGGATCGCAAATTATCGGTGGATCAGGTGATTGCGCGCTTGCGGCCACAGCTTGCGCAAGTCTCCGGCGGACGCCTTTACCTCGCCGCCGTTCAGGATCTGCGGGCCGGCGGGCGGCAGAGCAACGCTCAATATCAATACACCCTCCAATCCGAAGACGTTCAGGACCTTTATGAATGGACCCCCAAGCTCGTCGATGCGCTCGAGCACAGTCACATTTTGACGGACGTTAGTTCCGATCAGCAGCAACGAGGCCTGGAGACGTATCTCGAAATCGATCGCGATACCACCGCACGCCTCGGCATCAGTCCGTTGCAAATCGACAATACGCTTTACGACGCCTTCGGACAGCGTCAGGTATCCGTCATCTACAGCGCCATCAATCAATATCACGTGGTGATGGAGATCGACCCGCGCTATACGCAATATCCGGATTCGTTACGCGACGTTTATGTGTCCGGCTCCGGAGCTACGCCCCCGGGGAGTGCGACAACCAACACACCAGGCGGCACGATTACTCCGGCAACCACCAAAGGAACCGTTGCCACTTCTCTCGCGGTGCCTAGTACTGCGCGTCTGGCACGACTTCATCGGCCGGAACATCAGGCTCTACGGCTGGGACATCCGCCGCCGCTGCGGTACGCAACGCCTCCACCAACGCACTCGCCAATACCGGTCACGGTTCTACGTCCGTCGGTGCCGCGGTCTCCACCACGAAGGAAACCATGATTCCGCTGGCCGCCATCACCCATTACCGGCCGAGCCACACGCCGCTGTCAGTCAATCACCAGGGACTATTCGTGGCGTCGACCATGTCGTTCAATTTGCAGCCGGGCAAGTCGCTGGGCGAAGCCTCCGAGGAGATCAACGCCGCTATCGCCCGCATCCATATGCCTACCACGATCAGGGGTACGCTCGCCGGCACGGCCCAGCTGTTTCAGCAGTCGCTGTCGAAAGAACCCATTCTCATTCTCACCGCCATTGCCGCCGTCTATATCCTTCTTGGCGTGCTTTACGAGAGCTACATCCATCCGGTCACGATCCTTTCGACGCTGCCGTCGGCTGGCGTTGGCGCGCTCGCAACATTGATGGTGTTCCGCACGGAGTTCGACATCATCGGCCTGATCGCCGTCATTCTCTTGATCGGCATCGTCAAGAAGAATGCGATCATGATGATCGACTTCGCCATCGAGGCGAAGCGTGCGCGCCACCTCAGCTCTTACGATGCAATTTATGAGGCCTGCCTGCTGCGGCTTCGTCCGATCCTCATGACCACCTCGGCGGCAATTCTCGGCGCGATACCGCTGGCGCTCTCCTTCGGCAACGGCGGGGAAATCCGCCGCCCGCTCGGCATCGCGATCGTGGGCGGGCTGGTCATCAGCCAAATACTGACGCTGTACACGACGCCCGTGCTTTATCTCTATCTTGATCGCGTCAGCGAGTGGTGGTCGCGCGTGCGGCCGGGATTGCCGCGGCCGGAGCCTGGCCCGTCAGTCGCTCCCGCCGAGTAGTAACGGACCACGCGCGTCGCTCGTGGGTTTTGGCGCTCGTCGTCGGGCCGTAATCGTCAGGATCACGGTGTCAAATCAACGAATGTAAATTGGCCTTGCGGCTGTAGCAGCAGGGATCCGTCCAACGCCAGCGCGCCGCGGGCAGCGTCGCGCGCAACTTCAGAATATCGGCGCGAGCTCTGGTGATAATTGGTGCCTTGTAGCCATCGTCGACCGCCGGGTCCGCCTCCAGCCGCGCGACCTGGTTCTCAAGCTGATAGATGGCCTCGCGGGTTTCACGCCAATAGCCGTGGCTCCACCGCCAATGATGTTGGCCGGCCTCCGCCGGCGATCCGAGGCAAGTGAGAGAAAATACGGCACATGCGAAAACCGCAAGTCTGATCATCATAGCTTCGGCCTCGGCCCCACGGGCCTGGCGATGATAACCGCAGGAGCATGCGAAAGAAAAGGGCCGGGCAACAACGGCAGTGCCAAAAGATTTCTCAGGTCGCCAACCGGACGCAGGCGCTGTAGATAAAGCCTGGACTGCCATTTCCCCAGGAGCGAAACGCCGAATGAGCGATCGGTACTTCGAGGATTTCGCTGTCGGACAGGTCTTCAAGCCAGGCGGCCGCGTGCGGGTCGAAAAAGACGACATCATCGCCTTTGCCAGGAAGTTCGATCCGCAGCCATTTCATCTCGATGAAGAAGCGGCGCGCCGATCGATTTTCGGTCGGCTGGTCGCGAGCGGCTGGCATACGGCGGCGATGACCATGAGCCTTGTGGCCCGCAGCGAATATCGGCCGGCCGGCGGTACCATCGGCCTCGGCTTCGAGAACCTGCGCTGGCCAATCCCGGTCTTTCCCGGCGATGAACTGCGCGTCGAAAGCGAGGTCCTTGAGATGCGACCGTCCGCATCGCGCCCTGACCGCGGGTTGATGAAGATGCGGACGCGCACGATCAACCAGAACGGCGATGCAGTACAAGAGATGATTGCCAACGCTATGGTGCCGCGCCGCCCGCAAACCGAAAAAAGCTAGGTTACGCGCAAGCGCCCAAAAGCGCGACATTATCTACAAAGAATGCCCGCTATTAGAAGGTTGACGCCGGAAACATCACCCGATGAGCGCACAATCACCGAGAATCATCGAAACCGCGCTGAGCGGTTACGAGCTGCTGAACGATCCGCTCCTGAACAAAGGCACCGCCTTCACCGATGCCGAGCGCGACGTATTCGACCTGCATGGCCTGCTGCCCCCGTACGTGACCACGCTCGACCTGCAAGTCGAGCGCCGGCTCGACGCGTTTCGCGGACCCGGCTCCGACCTGCAAAAGTACATCTTCCTCCGCGG
This sequence comes from uncultured Alphaproteobacteria bacterium, assembly GCA_963831165.1. Classification (GTDB taxonomy): domain Bacteria; phylum Pseudomonadota; class Alphaproteobacteria; order Rhizobiales; family Xanthobacteraceae; genus BOG-931. Next base: position 569,399 of record CAWHPC010000017.1, on the reverse strand, counting down.
TACGCAGGACACCAACGAAACGTTGTTCTATGCGCTCCTCACCCGGCACATCGAAGAGCTGATGCCGACGGTCTATACCCCGACTGTAGGACTTGGCTGTCAGCAATTCAGCCGGATCTTTCGCAAACCGCGCGGCCTGTTCTTGAGCTTTCCGCTCAAGGAACGCATAGGTCACATCCTCGCCAATCCGCGCTTCGATAGCGTCGAGGCCATCGTTGTGAGCGACGGCGAGCGCATCCTCGGCCTCGGCGATCAAGGGGCCGGCGGCATGGGCATCCCGATCGGCAAGCTCGCGCTCTACACCGCCTGCGCCGGTCTGCATCCCTCGACGACCTTGCCTGTACTGCTTGATGTCGGAACGGACAACCAGGCACTGCTCGCCGATCCGCTTTACATCGGCTGGCGCCACGAGCGCGTGCGCGGCGCGGCTTATGACGAGTTCGTCGCGGCCTTCGTGGACGCCGTGCGTGCTCGATGGCCGCATGTGCTGTTGCATTGGGAAGATTTCGCCTTCGGCAACGCCAACCGCCTACTGGCGCAATATCGCGATAGGCTGTGCAGCTATAACGACGACATTCAGGGCACTGCTGCGATCGCCGTCGGCACCATCTTAAGCGCAATCAATGTGACCGGTGTGCCGCTCACCGATCAGCGCATTGCCGTGCTGGGCGCCGGCTCGGCGGGCACCGGGATTTGCGCTCTTCTATTCCGCGCCATGGTCGAAGCGGGCGTGACTGAGAACGATGCCCGCAGCCGCTTTTCTCTGGTTGATCGGGAAGGCCTGCTGCTGGAGGACATGAATGGATTACAGCCGTTTCAAGCGGCGTTCGCCCAAAGCCGCGACCGCATCGCCAAGTGGCAACTTAAATCCAGCAACCAGATCGGCCTCGCCGAAGTCGTCGCAAACGCGCAACCAACTGTGCTCATCGGCACTTCAGGCCAGGCCCATTCCTTTTCCGAGGCCGTGGTGCGCGCAATGGCCGCGCATGTGCAGCGGCCAGTCATCTTTCCGCTCTCCAATCCAACGGAGCGCAGCGAGGCGACGCCTGAGGATCTGCTCGCTTGGACCGACGGCCGCGCCGTTATCGGTACCGGCAGCCCTTTCCCGCCGATCACACGCGACGGCCGCCCGTTCCGGATCGACCAGACCAACAATGCTTATGTCTATCCCGGCGTTGGGCTTGGCGCTATCGCCGTACAGGCGCGCCGGATTTCGGACGGCATGTTTCTCGCCGCCGCGCGCACCATTGCCAATCTGTCTCCCACGAAACGCGACCCGCGCGCCAATCTCTTGCCGCCACTCGCCGAGATCCGGAAAGTCTCGCTTGCCGTGGCGATCGCTGTCGCGAAGCAAGCCGAACGCGAAGGCTTGGCGCAGTCAGTGCCGGATCAGGAGCTGGGCGCGGCAGTAGCGTCGATGATGTGGGAGCCGCTCTACGCGACGTATCGGCGGCTGCGGTCGGCGAACCGCAAGTAGCACGCTGCCCGGTCGCGGCGGCTTTCGGGAACGCTAATGACCGGCCATGTGGCGGCCGATCTCGGTGAGGTCGGCCTCGCTCGCGCGCGCTTCGTAGACGATTTCGCCGTGGAAGATCACGACCAGACGGTCGGCGAGTTCCAAGAGCTCGTCGAGGTCTTCGCTGACGAGCAGCACCGCGGCACCGCGGTTGCGTGCCGCCATGATCTCGGCGTGGATTTGCGCGACCGCCGCGAAATCGAGGCCGAAGCACGGATTGGCCGCGACCAGGATATCGACTTCGCCGGCAAGCTCGCGCGCCAACACGGTGCGTTGCACGTTGCCGCCGGATAGTTCCCCGATCGCGGTATCGTCCGAACGCGTCTTGATCTTGTAGCGTTCGATCTTGCGCAGCGCGTTCTCGTGGAATTTCGCGCGATTGAGCCACCAGCCGCCTGATGCGAACGGCGCACGGTCGAATTCGCGGAAGGCCAAATTGTCGGCCACGCTCATGCGCGCGACGCAGGCATTCTTCAGCGGCTCCTCCGGAAGAACAGACAGATGATTGTGACGCATTTCCTGCCGGTTGGCGTGATAAAGCTCGCCCTGCAGATAGATTTGACCGCTTTCGGCGTCGTGCTGGCCGGCAAGGACTTCGATCAGCTGGCGCTGACCATTGCCGGACACGCCAGCGACGCCGACAATTTCGCCACCACGGATCGACAGCGACACGTCGCGCACCGCAGGCTGGCCGCCATCGTCCAGCGCATTCAATTTTTGAATATCAAGCCGCGGCGCGCCGAACTCGCCAGTGCGTGGCGGCTGAACCGTCAACTCCTCGGCGCCGATCATGGTGCGGGCCATGGCGTCTGGCGTCAGATCCTTGACCAAACCGTGCCCGGCCAATTTGCCGCGCCGCAGGATGGTGACTTCATCGGCGAAAGCCATGACCTCACGAAATTTGTGGGTGATCATCAGGATCGTTAGAACGCCGCGCCGGACCATATCGCGCAGCATGCCGAGCACTTCATCGGCCTCGCCGGGGGTAAGCACTGAAGTCGGCTCATCGAGGATCAGAAAGCGCCGCTGCAGATAAAGCTGCTTGAGGATTTCGCACTTCTGCCGCTCGCCGGCCGAAATCGCCGAGACTTTGGCGTTCAGCGGTACACGAAACGGCATGCGCGCCAGAAATTCTTCCAGCGCTTTGCGTTCGCGGTTCCAATCCACCACGGCGGGCACATGATCGCGCGCCAGCACGAAATTTTCGGCCACCGTCATTGCCGGCACCGACGTGAAGTGCTGATAGACCATGCCCAGACCGAGCGCATGCGCTGCGCGCGGATTGCCGATGACCTCCTGATGGTCGCCGACGAGGAGTTCGCCATCGTCGGACTGATAATAGCCCATGATGCATTTGACGAGCGTAGACTTCCCGGCGCCGTTCTCGCCGAGCAGCGCGTGGAAAGTGCCCGGTCGTACTTTCAGCGAAACCTGATCGAGCGCAGCAAACTCGCCGAAGCGCTTGGTCATATTGATCGCTTCGATGCCGAACGTCTCCGGTGTCGTCAGGCTGGTCACCCGATCACCTCGATGAACTTCGACGAATCCGACACCGCCCCGAACACCCCGCCCTGCATTTTGATCATCTTCAGCGCGTGCTCGTGGTTGCCTTTGTCGGTAGCCCCGCAGCAATCCTCCAGGAGCACACACTCGAAGCCGCGATCGTTAGCTTCGCGCATGGTGGTGTGAACGCAGACGTCGGTGGTGATGCCAGTCAGTACGATGTTGGCGATACCGCTGAGCCGGAGCATCAGTTCAAGATCAGTGGCGCAGAACGAGCCTTTGCCCGGCTTGTCGATGATGGGCTCGCCCTCGCGCGGCACCAGTTCGGGGATGATTTCCCAGCCCGGCTCGCCGCGCACGAGGATGCGGCCACAGGGCCCAGGATCGCCGATGCCGGCGCCGATCTGGCGCGAGCGCCAGCGTTTGTTGGCCGGCAGGTCGGCGAGATCGGGGCGGTGGCCCTCGCGGGTGTGAATAATATGAAACCCATTGGCGCGCGCGGCGGCGAGCACGCGCTTGATCGGTTCGATCGGCGCGCGGGTAAGCGATAAGTCGTAGCCCATCTTATCGACGTAGCCGCCAACACCGCAGAAGTCGGTTTGCATGTCGATGATGACTAGTGCCGTATTTTGCGGCCGGAGATCCCCGTTATAGGGCCACATGTACGGATCGGCGGTTACGTAACGCTCCGCCGTGTTCGTGCTCTCTTTGCGCGCCAGTTGGGCCATAGCTTACCTCGTAATCGACAGTTCCGCGGGCGCACCGATCAGCGTGCGCTTCGGCGAACAGGTTGCGATCATGATCAGCAGGGTCAAGATGTAGGGTGCGGCATTGAACAGATGATAGCCGTGGCTGTAGCCAACCGACTGCAATGCCGGACCGAGTGCAGCGGCACCGCCGAACAGGATTGAGGCTCCGAGGCACAGCATGGGGTTCCAGCGCGCGAAGATCACGAGTGCGACGGCGGTGATGCCCTGGCCGCTAGATAGTCCCTCGTTCCAGCTGCCCGGATAGTAGAGCGAGAGGAACGAGCCGCCGATGCCGCCGAGAAAACCGCCGAACATGGTCGCGCGCAGGCGGATGAAGTTTACCGAGTAGCCCATCGCCAGCGCGGCGTCCGCGCTCTCGCCGGCAGTGCGTATGATCAAGCCCCAGCGCGTGGATCGCAGCGCCCAGACCAGGATCGGCGCCAACACAACGCCGATGATAAACAGCGCGTTGATCCGCAAGGCGGCGCGCAACTGCGGAATATCCGTCCACCAGCCGAGGTCGATTGACGGCAGCCGCGGCGCCGTTGGCTCGATTAGCGGCTTGCCGAGATAGAAGGCAAGCCCAACGCCGAACAGCATCAAGGCAATACCGACCGCGATGTCGTTGACGCGCGGCAGCCCGCAAATGCCAGCATGAAGAGCGCCCATGCCCGCCCCCGTGATCCCGGCTGCCAGCACGCCAAGCCACGGCGAGCCGGTGAGATAGGACACCCCGTAGCCCGCCATTGCACCCATCACCAGAGTGCCCTCGAGGCCCAGATTGATACGACCGCTGCGCTCGGTAATGCACTCGCCGAGGCTGACAAAAATAAAAGGTGTCGAGACGCGTACCGCGCCGCCAAGCACTGCAACCGGCACGGTCCACAATCCGATGTCCCCCGCACCAGCCATGGTCAGGCCGCCTTTCCTTTGAACAGGCTCCAGCGGCCGTACAGCGTGTCACTGGCGAGCACCATGACGAAGATCATGCCTTGCAACACCAGTACCGATGCGTCCGGCAATCCCAGCCGGCGCTGCAACAAGCCGCCACTGGCCCCGATGCCGCCTAGCAAGATCGCCACCGGTATGATGGCCAAGGGATTCTGCCGCGCCAGAAACGCGACCAAAATGCCGGCAAAGCCGTAGCCGGCCGCCAGATTGGCGTTGGTACGTCCCTGCACGGCGGCAACTTCCATCATGCCGGCAAGCCCGGCGGCAGCGCCGGCGAGGAAGCAGATGATGAGAATGAGTTTTCCAACGCTTAAGCCCACGACCTTGGCGGCGCGGATATTGCCGCCGGCGACGCGCGCGGCAAAGCCAAACACCGTGTGATAGATCAGGATGTAGGAAAGTACGGCCGCGATGATGCCGAATACGAAGCCCCAGTGCACATCGGTCCCGGGGATGCTGCCGATCATATTCGCGGCACCGATCTCAGGCGTTGAGGGCTTGTTCAGGCTGGTCGGGTCGCGCATCGGACCCTCGACCAGAAAATTGAGTATCGCGAGCGCAATGTAAACGAGGAGCAGACTCGAAATCGTTTCATTGACGCCGCGATATTGGCGCAGAGCGCCCGAGAGCATGATCCACAAGCCGCCGCCGATCATGCCGGCACACGCCATAGCTACTTCGACAACGAGCGGCGGCGCGCCGGGCATCGCCAGCGCCGCGCTCGTGGCCGCCAGCGCGCCGATCAGCAATGCCCCTTCCCCGCCGATGATCACCATGCCGAGTTGCGCGGGGAGCGCGGTACACAGAGCGGTCAGGATCAGCGGAGCCGCGCGCGTCAGGGTGTTCTGCCAGGAGAACCAAGTGCCGAACGCGCCCTGATACATATAGAAATAGAGATCGAGCGGATCCTTCCCGAACAGCGCGACAAAAATGCCGAACAGCACAAGCGAACTCGCCAAGGCGAGCACGGGAATGACTATGTATTCCGCCGCGCCCGCGAGCTTGCGGCCGTAGGCCGGCAAGCGGAGAAATTGGCCTACCCCTGACGGAGCCAGAGGTAGGCCGACATCGGCTTTCACGAAGTCGCTCCGATGACGCCGTCGACCAGATAGTCCATTTTTTCCAACTCTGGATCGGTCTGACCGCGAGATGTGCCGGAAGCGACTACGGTCTTGCCTTTATTGTCGGAGATCGGGCCCTTGAAGATCACGTAGGTGCCCGCCATCAGGCTTGCCTTGACCTCGTCGGCATGCTTGCGCGCCGCTTCCGACACCATCGCGCCGTAAGGCGAAACCTTCACCAGCTCTTCCTTGAGGCCGCCGCGGTAGAAGTTCGGGATCGTCTCGCCCGATGTGAACATCTTGGCAAAGCGCGGATAGAGAACTTCCCAGTTCCACTCGGCGCCGGTGAGATACGCTTGCGGAGCGAGCACTGCCTGATTGACGTGATAGCCACCAACCATAGCGCCGCGGCGCGCGGCGTTCTCAACTACGGTCTTGGGGCCGTCGACGTGGCAGGTGACGACGTCGACACCCTGATCGATGAGGCTATTGGTCGCTTCGGCTTCTTTGACCGGCATCGACCAGTCACCGGTAAAGATCACCTGCAAAGTGGCTTTCGGATTGGCGAGCTTGGCGCCCATGGTGAACGCGTTGATGTTGCGCAGCACTTGCGGGATCGGCTTGGCGGCGACGAAGCCGAGTTTCCCGGATTTGGTCATGTGCCCGGCCACGATGCCGCTGACATGCTGGGCTTCGTCGATGTAGCCGAAATAACTGCCGGCGTTTTTCGGATCCTTCTCCGACCACAGGCCACCGCAGTGCTCGAAGCGGAGCTTCGGGAACTTCGCGGCCATCTTGATCATGTGTGGATTGTAATAGCCGAACGAAGTCGGGAATAAGAGCGTCGCGCCGTCGAGATTGATCATCGACTCCATGGTCTTTTCGACAGCGTCGGTCTCCGGGACCTTTTCTTCCTCAACGACTTTAATTCCTGCCACCTTCTTCAGCGCGGCCGCACCAGCCGCGTGAGCCTGGTTGTAGCCATAGTCGTCGCGCGATCCGACGTAGATGAAGCCTATAGTGGTGTCTTTCGCCAACGCTTGGCGGAGCGGTAGCGCTGTGCCGACGGCCAGTGCGGCTGTTCCTTGCAACACGTGGCGTCGGGAAAGTTTGTTGAAATTCATGAGATGCTCCCTGTATACGCAGGCGAGCGCCGGCGGCGCCGCTGCTGGCTGGCCATCAGGACGATGGGCATTCTTCGATTGGCAGTTCCAAGCTTCGCAAGGCTCATGCCAGCACGGCGCCACTGCTGCCGCAGGGCCGATCACCATGAAATGGCTACACAATTCAAAACGACTAGGATTTGGGCACAAACCCCGCAATCGGGGGACTAAGCGTCTGATTAAAAAATAGGCAGGCGACCGAGGCGGGCTACATTACCAACGTGGAGCGATCCGGAGCATGCCGCTCCGATGGGTCATGCTCGTGCTGAGATCGGGTAATCGACGGAGCGTGACCGTTCCACAAGCATCGAGTGGATTGCCGCAAACACGTTGTCGAACGCCGGCCGCCGATAGTCCCATTTGGGATCATTAGAAAGCGGCACCATAACCATGGTGGCGTTGGCTTCGAAGAACAGAATGTCGCCTTCGGCACTCACCGCAAAATCGATGCCGCAATAGTCGAGATCGAGCGCTGAGTTGATCCGCTCCAGCCCCGCCATGCCGCGCGACCCTACGGCGTTGCCGATGTCAGTCAGGAACGCCGCGTCCTTGGCGCGGTTCTCTGAAGACTGAGCCATGTCGGCGCGGAAATAGTGGACCTTCCAATCTCGCGAAATTGCCAGATGCAACGGATAAATCTTGCGGTCGATGATCATCACACGGCATTTGCGGAAGAACCCGTCGGCATCGCGAGCATCGAGTTGCTCGATCAGGCACACTTCGTTGCCCGGAAATTCCGCAGCGGCCTCCATCAAATCCGCTAGACTTTCGACGCGGACGAAAAAAATGCCGGTGTGGAAGCCCGGCGCCCGCATCAGAAACGGAAAGCGAAATCCGGCGCCGGCAACGGCCGCTGCCGCTTCGGAAGACGCGAGCAACTCTCGCGGCAGTGTGGCTACTCGCGGAACAACGACACCAGGCATGCCCTGCAAGCGTTCTGCGTTTGAGGCGCGCCCGGTCTTAAGCACGGCGCACGGGTGGTTGATGACTGGGCGATCGGTTCGGGCAAGGACCGTAAACGCAGCTTCGAGGCCTTCACGACATAGATCGGCGTCGCCGATACTGTTGAAGACCAGGTCGTGTGGCGGCAACGGCACCTTCGGGTCGGCATACTCGGTGACAAGAACGGTGCTCTGAAACTGACGATCGTCGAGAATGGACGTCGTCGGTATGTTGCCGCCGGCGGCCGACACCAAGAGCAGGACCGAGACTGCCGGCCCGTTGCCGCGGAAAGGCAGCACAGTCAAGAAATGATCTTTGAATCCCTTGTCCCGATGTTTGCGCGCGGCAGCAAAGTCGCCAGTTTCGGCGAGGAGATTCCCCATTCCGCGATGCGCATGAATATGTTTCGGATCAATCCGCAGCGCAGCCTCGAAATGTACCCGGGCCTGTTCCTGCTCGCCGAGAAGAAATAACAAGTTTCCCAGGTTTACCCGTCCGGTCGGATTGTCCGGATGGTGCCGGACAGCTTCGCTGAACAGCGAGCGTGCGGCTTCCTTGTATCCGGCGTTGAGAACCAATGTCCCAAAATCATTGAGCGTGCCAAAATCGGTCGGCGCGCGCCGAAGCAATTCGAGATAGTCGCGCTTGGCCTCTTCGAACAGGCCCTGCTCGCGGAGCAGACTGGCGCGCTCGAAGCGGGCTTTCAGCCCGTCCGGATTCTGCTCGATAGAACGATCGAGAGCCTGCATCCGCGTGGTGTGAGAGGCCGGCCGCGGATTTGTAATGATCTGGCCCAAATTGACCCCGGAAGCGGCGAATCGGTCGGCGGGATATTAGAACAAAATTTACCATGACGGCGAATGATGCGCGCGGGGCAGCGTCGCATGCGAAGGCGCCAATATGGAAAAGATTGAAGCCGGCCCCCGCAAGATCGTCATGGGCGATCCGGTTCCCTGGTTCACCGCACCCGTGATCTCGGGGGGTTCCTTCAGCCTTTCGGTCGCGGCCGGTCGCTGGAGCGTGCTTAGCTTCCTGGGGTCGCCGGCCGACCCGCGCGTTGCCCGCGAATTGGCCGAAATACTTGAGGTCTTCAATCTCTTTCACGAGGATCGGCTGGTCTTTTACGGCGTGCTCGCGGCTCCTCCGGCCGACCCGACGCCTTACCTCAAACTCAGCACCGCAGCGACCACCTTTCTCGCCGACTATGATGGCGAAATCAGCCGTTTATTTGGCGCCGACGCTGTGCCCCGGACGATCGTCCTCGATCCGATGCTGCGCGCCGTCGCCGACATCCCCTGGGATCATGCCGACGGACACGGGCACACCGTCCGCGAAGTGTTGAAGGGCTTGCCGGGCGTTGAAGACTTCGCCGGCGTCCCGCTGAGTGCGCCGGTGCTTATTGTGCCGCGCGTCTTCGACTTTCAGCTCTGCGATACGCTGATCCAGTTTTATGAAAAGATCGGCGGCGAAGATTCAGGCTTTCTGTTCGATGCGAACGGCAAGACGTCGCGGATCGTCGATTATCGGATCAAGCGCCGCAAAGATCTCACCGTTGCACACCCGCAATTGCGCGAAGCGATCCGCAACCAAATCGTTCGCCGCCTATTGCCGGCCGTCGAGCGCTTTTTCCAGTTTCAGGCCACGCGCATGGACCGCTATATCGTCGCTTGTTACGACAGCGCCGTCGGCGGGCACTTCTATCGGCACCGCGACAACGTGAATGTCGGCGCGCAGCATCGGCGTTTCGCCGTGACCATCAACCTCAACAAGGATTACGAAGGCTGCGATCTTGTGCTTCCGGAATTCGGCCGCCGCGAGTATCGCGCCCCGCCTGCTGGCGCAGTGGTTTTTTCATGCGGCGCGCTGCACCAGGTCACGCCGATCACCAATGGACGGCGCTATGCCTTCCTCGCCTTCCTGTACGGCGAGGCCGATGCGGCCCTTCGCGAAGCCAATAATTCCAGGCTGAACGAGGACGCGGCGCAATATGTTGTCGAATCGGATCGGCTGTTCCCGGATGAAGCATCCGCGCGAGAACTCCGCGCCGGGTGATACATTCACGGACCAAAGCTGGGTTTAAGTAAGAAGCCGCCCGTTGAGGCGGCTTCTTAGGCTACGCGCCAGTCTCCATGTCAATTGATCAGGTGATCGAATAGCGCGAAACAGCCCGTGCGATTCCTCAATGGCGCCCGGCGGTCTTGCCACATGCGAATTCCCCGCTAAAATGCAAATCACATCTGGGGATGGAGTCCCCCCGTAACCGCCGACAAGGCTAATGACTCCTACCGGGCGCTTGGCGTCGGTAGGAGTTTGTCGCACTCCCACTGCCTCCAGGTTTGTGTTCGACTTCGAATGCTGGCGCACGCGTTTGGGCGGCGGGCAACTAAGCAGGAGGCTTGTCGATGACCGCGGTTTGGGCACTGGCGTCACTGTGGTTGGGGCTCGCGCTGATCGCGAGCTTGCTCGCGATCTGGTTTCGCATCTCGTCGGCACTCTCGGAGATCGTTGTCGGAACGATCGCGCAATTGATCATTGGCGCGGCAGTCGGCTCCGCCGTGCTCGGCACCGACGAGTCATGGATCAAGTTTCTTTCCGGCATTGGCGCCATCGTCCTGACATTTCTGGCCGGCGCCGAACTTGATCCCGTCGTCTTCAAACTCAAGTGGAAAGAGGCCGTCACCGTCGGACTGGCAAGCTTCGCTTTTCCGTTCCTAGGCTGCGCGGCGGCCGCCTATTACCTGCTGGGATGGGAAGTGATGCCGAGCTGGCTCGCCGGCGTCGCCATGTCGACGACGTCGGTCGCCGTCGTGTATGCGGTGATGGTCGAGTTCGGCTTCAATACCACAGAATACGGCAAGACCATTCTTGCAGCCTGCTTCATCACCGATCTTGGAACTGTGGTCGCGCTCGGCCTGATATTCGCTCCATTCACGATAAAGACATTGATCTTCATCGCGGTTGGTATCGTTGTCTTTGTCGTGCTGCCGTGGATCACGCCCCGATTTTTTCGCATGTATGGCGGGCGCCCTTCTGAACTGGAGACGAAATTTCTGCTGCTCTGTTTGCTCGGCATGGGCGCCCTTGCCGCCTGGGCCGACAGCGAAGCCGTACTTCCAGCCTATCTGATCGGCATGGTCCTGGCGGGCACCGTTGGCAAGGATCATGTCCTGATTAGGCGGCTGCGCACCCTGACTTTCGGCCTGCTGACGCCATTCTACTTTATCCGTGCCGGCTCGTTCGTTTCCATACCGGCACTGATTGCTGTGCCCGGTGCATTCGCCTTCTTCCTCATCACCAAAGTTGGCACCAAGATTATCGGCGTCTATCCCGTCACGAAACTCTTCGGCTCGCCGAACAAAGAGGCCATGTACACCACGCTCTTGATGTCGACTGGCCTCACCTTCGGGACGATTTCGTCGCTGTTTGGCCTGTCGCACGGCACTATCAATCAAAGCCAGTATTCGGTGTTGGTGGCGACGGTTATCGCCAGTGCCGTAATTCCTACGGTAATCGCGAATGCCTTCTATCTGCCGCGCCATCTGCTCCCGGATCGGGCCGAAACGGCAAACAAAGAGATCGGCGCGGTAACGCCGCTCGGGGAAGCGGCCGGCAAAGCCGATTGAAGGCGGAGGGATCGATGTTCGAAAGAATTCTTTGCGCCAATGACGGGGCAGCGCCCGCCTTCAAAGCGCTAGAGCTGGCGCTCGCTCTGGCAAAACAGAACCGATCCGAATTACACATGGTCTCGGTGATGGAAATTGATTATGTGCCGGAGTTCATAGAAGAGATTCGGGAAGAAACTGGTGCCGCCGCACGACGCTTCCGCAGCGTGCTGCAGCGCGCCCGTGAAATGGCGGAGAAAAGCGACGTGAAGCTCCATACCCACATACTGACCGGGCACCCGGTCCGGGATATCGTCAGGCTCGCCGCCGAACTCAAGGCGGATCTGCTGGTGATAGGCGCCACCGGACATTCCGCATTTTACGAACGCATGATCGGCAGCCGGGCTGACCGACTGATCCAGCTTGCCCCTTGTCCGGCACTGGTGGTGAAATAATGATTGTACACCAAACAAGCCGTTAAACAATACGGCGACCTACATAGTGCGCGTCCAACGGGAGGGAGCGATCGTGGGGTCAGATTCTGTCGTCTTTTATGAGGATCGAGAACTCAATGATATCCTACATTTGGATTGCGCTCGGCGGCGCTATTGGTACGGCAGGCCGCTACTGGCTGTCCGGCGTGATCGCTCGATCTTTCGGCGAAACATTCCCCTGGGGCACGCTCATCATCAACGTGACGGGCTCCTTCATCATCGGATTCTTCGCTGCGCTAACCGGTCCGGACGGAAGATTGTTTGTCAGTTCAAACGCGCGCCAGTTTGTCATGATCGGCATGTGCGGCGGCTATACGACATTTTCGTCATTTAGCCTGCAGACCCTGAACTTGATGAATAACGGCGAATGGTATCGCGCCGTCGCCAATATCGGAGCATCTGTTGCACTCTGCCTGATCGCGGTGTGGGCCGGGGCCGTTCTCGCGGGCTCGATCAACGCGCTAAGGTGAAAAGATGGACATCAACATGCAAATACCGCGCGACGCCGTTCTACTCCGAATTTTCTTTGGTGAGGACGACCGGTTCCAAAATCAACCGCTCCACGAGGCCATCGTGCTGAAAGCGAGGGAAATGCACCTCGGCGGCGCAACTGTGCTTCGCGGCCACATTGGCTTTGGGCATTCCAGCCGCATTCACACCAGCAAGATACTTCGGCTCTCTGAGGATTTGCCTGTCGTCGTGGAAATCGTCGATTCGAAGGAAAAGATCGATGCTTTTCTTCCGGTGCTCGACGAGATGATGACGAGCGGCTTAGTGACCATCGAGAAGGTTCAGGTTCTGCAATACGGGACTGCCAAGCCTTAGAGCGTGTCTGCGCGTCAATCATTGTGACGAGACTTGACGTAATAAATCCTCACATTCCGACATAGTCGGTCACGCTTCCGCCGCCGCCGACTGCTGTGATGCGCCGGCCGTTCGATGGCGGAGCGCCTTTGATGCGTGGCCGGGTCGTAGCCGCGATTTGCGGTGTTTGTCTTTTCGGTGTTTTCGCATTTGCGGCTTGCCCTAGCGTGAAAGCGGCGACTCCGGTTGATTCTTCGATTGCGGTCAACGGCAATCGGCACATCGATGCCGCGCTGATCCGGTCTCATTTTCACGCAGCCGGTGACGGGCGGCTTGATGCCGCAGCAGTCGATAGCGCGCTGAAAAGCCTTTACGGCACCGGGCTTTTTCAGGACGTGAAGATTTCGCGGGATGGTGATCATGTCCGTGTCACCGTCATGGAAAATCCGACCATCATGAAACTGGTGTTCGAGGGCAACAAGAAGGTCAAGGACGACGACCTGAGAAACATCGTGCAATCGAAGGAGCGCGGACCGCTGTCGCGGGCCATCGTGCACGACGATGTCGAACGCATTATCGAGCTTTACCGTCAGCGCGGCTACTTCGAGGTGCGGATCGAGCCAAAGACAATCGCGGCCAATGGCGAACGCGTTGACCTTGTGTTCGAAATCCGGGAAGGCCGCAAACTCGCGGTCAGACAGATCGTGTTTACCGGCAACAACGCCTACCCGGCCGGCAAGCTGAAAGGCGTAATCAAGACGGGCGAGACGAACTATCTGAGCTTTCTCCTCGGCAACGACGCCTACGACGCCGACCGCATCGAGAACGATTGCGATTTCCTCCGACACTTCTACCTCGCACACGGCTACGCCGATGTGCGGGTTCACTCGTCAGCGAGCTATGAGGCGGACAGGAAGGGAGTTGTGGTTACATTCGCGGTCGAGGAAGGTCCACAATATCGCCTCGGGCGCGTCGACATCGTATCAAACTTGCAATCGATCGACGCAACGGCGTTGCGTTCTTATTTGCGCAACCAAGCCGGCGAGATTTATGATGCCGATGCTGTCAACGAGACAATCGATGACATCACGATCGGTCTCGCCAAAAGCGGCGAACCCTTCGTCGCCGTAGCGGCGCGCAGCGAATACCTGGCGCCACCACGATCTTCCCCGCGCGCCGGGGAGAATGCGACGGGCGTGATCAATGTCGTGTACGTCATCGATGAAGCCAGGCACGTTTACGTTGAACGGATCGACATTGCCGGCAACACCAAGACCCGCGACGACGTGATCCGGCGGGAATGCGATGTTGTCGAGGGCGATGCCTATAACCGCGCGCTGATCGACCGCAGCGAGCGCCGGCTCAGACAGCTCGGTTATTTCAAATCGGTCAAGATCGCGACGCGCCCGGGCTCGGCGCCTGATCGTGTCGTCGTGGACGTCACCGTAGAGGAACAACAGACCGGAAACTTCTCCGTCATGGGCGGCTATTCCGCGGCTACCGGCCCCACCATCGATATCAGCGTCAGCGATCGGGATTTTCTGGGCAGCGGTGATATCGCAAGAGCCTCGCTGACGCTGGGGCAATATACCAGGGGTTTCGATCTCGGTTTTACCGATCCCTACGCGCTCGGACCCAAGCTTTCTCTCGGCGTCGATCTATTCGGCAACCAGGCGCTGGCCAGCGACTATCAATCCTTCACCAGCACCGTGTACGGCGCAAAGATCGCCACCGGGATGCCCTTGAACGACCAGATCGGTGTGAGCTGGAGCTACTCGATCTACAACCAAGGCCTTTCGCTCGATCCCGCTCTGGGCCCCGCCACGCTGCCGATTCAACTCGCGGCGGCCGCGGGTCCGATGTGGGTCTCGGCTATTGGCTCCAGCGTCGTCTACTCGACGCTCGACAATCCGAAGAACCCAAGCGACGGCATTCGCGTCCAGGTCAACAACGACCTCGCCGGCCTGGGTGGCGCCGCGAAATTTGCTCGTACCACCGAAGACGTTCGCTATTACCACGAAATTGTCGGAGACATTGTCGGCATGGTACGAGCGCAGGGCGGTTATGTAACGCCTTGGGGCGGCCAGCAACTGCCGTTGCTCGATGGCTTCTTCGGCGGACCGCAGCTGGTGCGTGGCTTCGCGCCCAACGGCTTCGGGCCTCGCGACATCACGCCGGGAACGACACAAGACAATGTCGGCGGCAATGTCTACTGGACAACCTCCGGGGAGCTGCAAGCACCGGTGCCGTTCGTCCCAGCAGATGCGCAATTGAAACTCGCCCTGTTCTCCGACGCAGGAAGCCTGTGGGCGACCCCGGCGTCGGGCATATCGAACCTATCTTCGCTCTCGCCAGCGCAGCAGATCGTCAATTCGCAGGCGATCCGCGCCTCGGTCGGTGCAAGCCTGATCTGGGGCTCGCCGTTCGGGGCCATCCGCGTCGATTACGCCTATCCGGTTGCGAAACAAAGCTACGACGTTACGCAGCGATTGAATTTCACCGCAGGAGGATTCTGAGCGTCGCGGGCGCTACAAACAGAAGCGAAGCGATCCAGTTTTGGCGAGAGGGCGCCGGATCGCTTCGCTATACGCTAGACGCGATGACTAAGCCGCCTTGGCCAGCTTGCCGGCCGCCGACAGCCCGCGCTCGATGTCGGTAAGGATATCGTCGATGTGCTCGATGCCCACGGACAGCCGCACATAACCGTCGGTCACGCCGGTTGCGTCGAGTTCCTTGGCTTCGAGCTGCGAGTGCGTTGTCGTGGCCGGGTGGATGGCGAGGCTGCGGGCATCGCCGATATTGGCGACGTGATAGAACATCTCCAGCGCGTCGATGAAGCGCCGGCCGGCTTCCTTGCCGCCGGTCAGCTCGAAGCCGACCAATCCGCCTAAGCCGCCTTTGAGGTAGCGCTCGGCCCGTTGGCGATGCACACCGGTCTGCACCGACGGATGAATGACGCGGGTGATCTCCGGGCGCTTTTTGAGGAAGTCGACGACCTTTTGAGTGTTCTCGCAATGCTTGGCGATGCGGAGCGCCAGCGTCTCCAGCCCCTGCAAAGTGAGGAATGCGTTAAACGGCGACATTGAGGACCCGAGGTCGCGCAGCAGCGTGACGCGGGCTTTGATGATGTAGGCGATCGGCCCGAGCGGCTTTACCGCTTCCGTCCACACCGCGCCGTGATAGCTCGGATCTGGCGTGTTGAGCGCAGGCTGGCGCTGCGGATGCGCCGCCCAGTCGAACGTGCCGCTGTCCACGAGCAGGCCGCCGATCGAGTTGCCATGGCCACCGATATATTTGGTCGTGGAATGGACTATGATTGCTGCGCCGTGCTCGAACGGCCGTGTCAGGATCGGCGCAGCGGTATTGTCGACGATCAGCGGGACGCCGAAGTTGCGGCCGATTTCCGCGACTTCGGCGATCGGAAACACCGTGAGCTTCGGATTTGGCAAGGTCTCGGCGTAGTAAGCGCGAGTCCGCTCGTCGGTGGCGCGGCGGAAATTGTTGGGATCAACCGGGTCGACGAAGCGAACTTCGATGCCCTGATCCTTCATCGTGTTGGCGAACATATTCCAGGTTCCGCCGTAAAGATCGGTCGAGCTGACGACGTTATCGCCGGTACGCGCAACATTTTGAATCGCGAACGCCGAGGCCGCCTGCCCTGACGCGAGCGCCAACGCACCAACGCCGCCTTCCAGCGCCGCAATGCGCTTCTCCAACACATCGTTGGTCGGGTTCATGATGCGCGTGTAAATGTTGCCGAGTTCTTTCAGCGCGAACAGGTTCGCGGCGTGCTCGGTGTCGCGGAACTGATACGACGTAGTCTGATAGATCGGCACCGCAACGGCGCCGGTCGCGGGATCGGCACGCCAGCCGGCGTGAAGCGCAAGCGTTTCCGGATGCTTGGATTGTGAGGATGAAGACATCGGCACGATCTCCCTGGTTGAACGCAGATGTGACGCGCTGAGTGCAAAGCCCGGCAGCGCCTCACACCGGATGATAGTCCATAAATCCAGTCAAGTATTGGCCATGACAAAGATAAATCTTTGCAGGCTCGCCGACAAACGAAATGAAAAATTCTATCAGAGGCAAAGTTTTAAGATCATTTCGTTTGCCTAATTCGTCCCGATTTGACCGGATTGGGCAGAGGTTTGCACGGCGCCGCGGGAATCTCCGCTCCGCCGTACCGCCACAATTTCAGCAACGATGGAGATTGCGATTTCTTCCGGCGTGATCGCGCCGAGATCGAGGCCGGCCGGAGCTTTGAGCCTGGCCATGCGTGCAGCGGAGACGCCGCGCTTGGCCAGCACCGACTTCAGCGCATTGGCCTTTTTATGGCTGCCGACGAAGGCGACGTAGTCGACATCGACCGCGAGCGCCGCCGACAGCGCGGCTTCGTCGCCGCGACCTTGTGTCGAGACGACGACGTAGCGCGCAATCGTTTCCTCAACCGGCAGAGCGTAGCCCTCGATGCGGCAATCTACATCGCCGAACGCGGTTTGCTCTGATGCAGGCGCGCAGACGGTGACGGCAAACCCGGTTCGCTTGGCCAGATCGGCGACCGCTACAGCCACGGGGCTCGATCCGCAAATTACGACTTGCGGCCGCGGCAAAACAGGCTCGACGAATATGTCCATGGTACCTTCGCTTGGACACATGTTGTTGGCGAAGCGTATGCCTTCCTGTTCATCGCCGGCCTCGACGCCGTGATCGGCGAGGAGATCGGGCGGCTGCACCGAGACAAGGCGCGATCGTCCGTCGCCAAGCGCATCTTTAGCGGCCTTGAGTACCGCTGCGCGTGCGCAGCCGCCGCCGATCCAGCCTTCCGAGATAGTGCCGTCGGGCAGGATTACCGCCTTTGCTCCGGCCTTCGCCGCCGTCGCCGCGACGGTGCGTACAACCGTCGCCAGCGCGAACGGTTCGCCGGCCGACTTTCTGGTCGCGATGATGTCAAGAATATCGGAGGTCCGACCCAAAGCTCAGATCCTCGCGAGATAGGGTTCAAGCGCAGCGAGACTTTCGAGATTATGCGCAGGGGCAAAGAGATCGACATAAGGCAACGCCGCCTGCATGCCGCGTGCCTCTGGGGAATAATCGCGCCAGCCGATCAGCGGATTGAGCCAGATGATTCTTCGGCATCGCCTCGCGAGGCGGCGCATTTCTTCGCCGAGTTGCTCTGGCGCGCCGGTATCATAGCCGTCGGAGACGATCATCAATGCGGTACGTGAGTTGATGACGCGCCGCGCATGCCAGCGATTGAAGGTCGCCAGGCTCTCACCAATGCGAGTGCCGCCGCCGATGCCCTGCGCCATCAAGGCAAGTTTGTCGACCGCCCGCGTCACGTCGCGATCGCGCAGCGACGGCGAGACATGCGCGAGCCGGGTATGGAAGACGAAGGCCTCCGCCTCGCGGAAGCTGTCGACGACGCCGTGGAGAAAGCGGACGAAGAACGCGGTGTAGAGGCTCATGGAGCCGGACGCATCGAGCAGCACGACGAGCCGCAACGGCTTATGCTTGCGACGGCGCCAGGCGAGTTCGATCAGCGTGCCGCCATGGGAAACGTTGCGATGAATGGTGCGACGCAGGTCCAGCCGGCGTCCGCGCCGGCGCACTTGTTCGCGCCGAACGAGCCGGGCGCGCATGGTGCGTGCGAGCCGCGCTGCCAGGGCATGTGTTGCCGCCACCTCGTCGGGATCGACGATGTGGCGCAAATCCACGGCCGACAATGCTTCGGCGCGCGAAGCGCCTTCGCGACGCCCACGCCCTTCGGCGGCGCTGTCACCATCTGCCTCGGGACGCCGCTCGACGCGATCGGGAAGGCTAAGCGCCTCTTGCGGCACGTTTGCTTCGGCGAGCCGCCGCGCCGCCGACGCCTGGTTCTCGCCCGGCGAGCCGGTCAGCACCTGGCGCTGCCGCATGCCCTCGCCCCGCCAGAACGCATCAAAAATCTCGTCGAAGCGTTGCCAATCGGAATGGGTCGCGCAAAACAGCGCGCGGAATGCCGGTTTGAGCGACGTTGGACGGAGCGCGGCAGGTGAGGTGAGGATCGCAAGCGCGTCACTCGTTTCGGCAAGGCCCACTCTGAATCCGTTGTCGCGTAAAGTATGCGCAAAGCCGGCGAGGCGGCGACGCGTGCCAAGCGCCGGATTCCCGCTTTCGCGAGAATGAGCGGATTTTTGGCTGTTGGCGGTCATTACGCCACCTTGCCCAGCAAGCGCTCGCTGATCTCGCGCGTGACCCGTGCCCGATCTTCATGAGTCTTGAGCAAACAAATCATGGTCTCGTGCACGGTTTCGGGTTCTTGCCGAAGATCGTGCACTTCAAGCCCGGCAAGCGTCGCCGCCCAATCCAGCGTCTCCGCCACGCCGGGAACCTTGCGCAAGTCTTCCTTGCGCACCGCCGCCACCATACGCGCGATCTGCAAGGCCAGCGTCGTGTCTATGCCGGGCGTACGCGTCAGGATGATTTTTGCCTCGCGATCGACTTCGGGGAAATCGATGTAGTGATAGAGACAGCGCCGCCGCAGCGCGTCGGATAGTTCGCGGGTGCCGTTCGAGGTGAGCACAACGCGCGGGATCGAGATGGCCTTGATCGTACCGAGTTCGGGAATGCTGACCTGAAAATCCGAAAGGAGCTCGAGCAGGAACGCCTCAAATTCTTCGTCAGCGCGATCCACCTCGTCGATCAGCAGGACCGGCGGCATAGCGCGGCGAATGGCAGCAAGCAGCGGCCGTTCGAGCAGGTATCGTTCCGAAAAAATGTGCTCCTCGATCGCGTCGGCATTTTCGCCGATGCCTTCGCGCGTTTTTATCGCCAGTAGCTGGCGCTGATAATTCCACTCATAGAGCGCGGCGTTCTGGTCGAGACCTTCATAACATTGCAGGCGAATGAGCTCGGCGCCGTGGACCGCGGCGAGCGCTTTGCCGACCTCGGTCTTACCGACTCCAGCCTCGCCTTCGAGCAGCAGCGGGCGCTTGAGGAATTCCATCAGCCACAGTGCCGTCGCGATGTCGCGGTCGGCGACGTAGCCGACGGCAGCGAGCCTGTCCGAAATCTCTTCGCGCTTTATGGTCATGACATGTCATTCCGGGGCGCGCCAAAGGCGCTATCCCGGAATCCATAGCCATTGAGATAGAAATTTCGCTTCGTCTTTGCCACTGCCATACGGCGGTGGTAATGGGTTCCGGCACTCACTCGCTGCGCTCATTCGGCCGGAACGACGTCACCCATGCAGGCCGAGTTTTTCAGCCGCCTTCCAGGTGCGCCAATGGTCATGCGGCATCTGGATGTGGGTCGAGCCGAGGAACGCAAACGCATCGTTAACGGCGTTCGAGAAGCACGGCACGCCGCCGACGTTCGGGCTCTCACCGACGCCCTTGGCACCGATCGGGTGATGCGGTGACGGCGTCGTGGTCCAATCGGTTTCCCAGTGCGGCGTTTCGACTGCCGTCGGCAGGAAATAGTCCATGAACGACGCGGTCGTCACGTTGCCGTCATCGTCGTAGTGGATTTCCTGGCCCATGGCGATGCCGAAGGCCTCGGTCAGGCCGCCGTGGATCTGGCCCTCTATGATCATCGGATTGATGCGCGTACCGCAATCGTCGAGTGCGTAAAAGCGACGGACTTTCGTCTGCCCGGTGTCGACATCGATGTCGAGCACGCAGATGTAGGCGCCGAACGGGAACGTGAAGTTGGGCGGATCGTAATAGTTGATCGCCTCAAGGCCCGGCTCCATGCCGGGCGGCACCTCGTGGTAGGCCGCCCAGGCAAGCTCGGTCATGGTCTTGAAGCGCTCGGGATTGCCTCTGCACGCGGAAGCGATCGACGTCCCATTCGAGATCGTCGTCGTGCACTTCGAGCATGTAGGCGGCGATCATCTGCGCCTTGGCCTTGATCTTGCGGCAAGCCATGGCCGTGGCAGCACCTGAAACCGGCGTCGAACGCGAGCCGTAGGTGCCGAGACCGTAGGGAGCAGTGTCGGTGTTGCCCTCCTCGACCATGATGTTGTCGGCCGGGAGTCCCAGCTCGGTCGCGATAATTTGCGCGTAGGTCGTCTCGTGACCTTGGCCTTGCGACTTGGTGCCGAGCCGGCAAATGCCGCTGCCGGTCGGGTGGATGCGAATCTCGGCGGAGTCGAACATGGCGATGCCGAGAATGTCGCAAGCGCGCGACGGGCCGGCACCGACGATCTCGGTGAAGAAGGCGACGCCAATACCCATCAGCTCGCGGGTTTCGCCGCGTTTGAAGGCTTCGCGTTTCGCCTTCTGCTCTTCGCGCAGCTTCTTGTAGTTGACCGATTCCATCGCCTTGCTCATGGCGGTTTGATAATCGCCGGAATCGTACTGCCAGCCGAACGCGGACGTGTACGGGAATTGCTCACGCCGGATCAGGTTCTTCACGCGGAACTCGGCCGGGTCGATGCCGAGCTTTTGCGCCATTATGTCCATGGCCCGCTCGATGCAATACGCGGCTTCGGTGACGCGGAACGAGCACCGATAGGCGACGCCGCCCGGCGCCTTGTTGGTGTAGACGCCGTCGACCAGCACGTGCGCGGTCGGGAAGTCGTATGAGCCGCTGATGATGCTGAACAGCCCCGCCGGCCACTTGGTGGCATTGGCGCAGGCGTCGAAGGCACCGTGGTCGGCGATGGTGTAGCAGCGCATCGCCGTCACCTTGCCGTCTTTGGTGGCGGCGATTTCCATGTCCATGTGGAAGTCGCGCGCGAACGCCGTGGTCGACAGGTTCTCGATGCGATCCTCGGTCCACTTCACCGGCCGC
This sequence comes from uncultured Alphaproteobacteria bacterium, assembly GCA_963831165.1. Lineage (GTDB taxonomy): Bacteria > Pseudomonadota > Alphaproteobacteria > Rhizobiales > Xanthobacteraceae > BOG-931. Next base: position 547,839 of record CAWHPC010000017.1, on the reverse strand, counting down.
CCCGTGACGATCGAGGCGACGATCGAGCAGATATAGCCCGGATAAGCGCCGACCTTGTTGCCGAAGCCGCCGCCGACGTCGGGAGAGATGACGTGGATTTTATGCTCGGGGATCTTTGAGATCAGCGAGCCGACGGTGCGGATCACATGCGGGGCCTGGAACGTGCCCCACAGCGTCAGCTCGCCCCTGATCTTGTCGAAGGACGCCACGCACTGGCAGGTCTCGAGCGGGCAAGGGTGACAGCGCGGATACACAATCAGTTCTCTGATCGTCACGTCCGCTTTAGCAAACGCGGCATCGGTCGCCGCTTTGTCGCCGGCTTGCCAGGAGAAGATGTGGTTGTAGTGCTTGCGCTTGCCATGCGAGCCTTCGGTCTTGTCCTTGAGGTCTTCGCGGATCATCGGCGCACCGTCGGTCATCGCCTTCAGCGGATCGACGTTGCAGGGCAGCGCTTCGTATTCGACCTCGACCAGATCGGCGGCGTCGGCCGCGACATAGCGGTCCTCCGCGATCACGAAGGCGACTTCCTGATTCTGGAACAGGACCTTGCCGTCGGCCAGCACCATCTGCACGTCGCCGGCGAGCGTCGGCATCCAGGCGAGGTTGACGGTCTTGAGCGTTTCGGCGGTGATCACGGCGACGACGCCGGGCACGGCCGCGGCCTTGGTGGTGTCGATCTTCTTGATGCGGGCGTGAGCGTGCGGCGAGCGGTTGAAGTCGCCGTAGAGCATCCCCGGCAGCTTCATGTCGTCGACGTAATTGCCCTTGCCCTGGACGAAGCGAATGTCCTCCACGCGCTTACGCTTGCAGCCCATGCCTTCGAGCTTGACCGCGCGTTCGGCCGAGGTGGGGGTCATGTCGTTCATTCTGCGGCCTCCTGGAATGGCACGCCGTTGAGCTTGGCGGCGGCGAATTGAATGGCTTTGACGATGTTCTGATAGCCGGTGCAGCGGCAGAGATTGCCGGAGATGCCGTAGCGGATTTCTTCCTCGGACGGATTGCTGTTTTCCTGAAGGAGGCGGTATGCGCGCACGATCATTCCCGGCGTGCAGAAGCCGCATTGCAGCCCGTGCATTTCGCGAAAGCCTTCCTGTAGCGCGTGCAGCGTGCCGTCGGCGTTCGCCATGCCCTCGATGGTGCGGATGTCGGCGCCGTTGGCCTGCACCGCAAACACGGTACAGGACTTCACCGATTTGCCATCGAGATCGACGGTGCAGGCGCCGCAATGGCTGGTTTCGCAGCCGATATGCGGGCCGGTGATGTTTTGCTGATCGCGCAGAAAGTGGATCAGCAGGGTTCGCGGTTCGACCAACGCTTCGATGGTCTTGCCGTTTACCTTCATGGAGACTTGGGATTTGGCCATGGCTTTGCGTCCTTCCCGTCAGCCGCGGGCGCGCGATTTGGCGCGGGCAAGCGCGCGCGTGAGCATCACGCCCGCCATCTTTGTGCGGTACTGCGCCGGCCCGCGGGCATCCTCGGCGGGCGCCGTGATCGCTTCCGCGGCAGCCACGGCCTTTTTCACCGTCGCCGCATCGAGAGTGGAGCCGATCAGGATTTTGCTGGCTTCTTCCGCCCACAACGGCGTCTCGGCAACGTTGGTAAGACCGATCGAACAGGCTCCGACTTTGCCGCCGCTCATGGTGAGCACAACGGCGGCGGCCGCAGTCGCGTAGTCGCCGATCTTGCGCTTGAGCTTTTCGTAGGCGTAGCCGTGTCCAGCAGCGGGCACCGGTATCCTGACGGCAGTCAGTACATCGCCGGGCTCCAGCGAGGTGAAATATGCGCCCTGATAGAACTGGCGAGCGGCGATCCGCCGCTCACCGTTTTTCCCCATCACGTGATATGTGGCGTTAAGGCACATCATCACTGCCGGCATGTCGTTGCCGGGATCGCCGTTAGCGACGTTGCCGCCGAGCGTGCCGACGTAACGCACCTGCGGATCGGCAACCTGCGCCGAGGTTTCGCCCAAGATCGGCAATTTCGCGGCAAGCACATCAGAACCCAACAGCTCGTGCTGTGTCGTCATCGCGGCGATGACGACGTCGTTGCCGTCGACGCGGATACCCTTGAGTTCCGCGATGCCGGCGAGATCGATCAGATTTGCCGGCGTAGCCAGCCGAAGCTTCATCATCGGGATGAGGCTGTGGCCGCCAGCCAACGCACGGCCGTCGTCGCCGAATTGGGCGAGCAAACCGACGGCTTCTTTGACGGATGTAGGGCGATGATAGGCGAAAGCGCCTGGTATCATGGCATCCTCCCGAAGCGCACTCGGTCGGACCAGGGTCATCACCAAGGTCCTGTTTGCGACGCGCGCGATACTGCTAATAGAGCAAATAGTGACCGGTTGTGCGTTGCAGCAGCAAGCGCTCGTGCACCAGCCTCAAGGCGAACGCACCAGACGTCTGCTTTGCGCACGAACAGCGGCGCCTTTGCACGAGTTGCGTCAGCGTTGCTGACGCAACTGCGATCTAGTGGCTAGTCTATTGCGATGCGAAACGATGGCGGCGGCGCAATGCCAGAGCGGGATCAATTCCGGTCAGCGCGGCGACCCGCGATTTGAGCGAGCCAATCCGGCTTCTACTCACCGGTACCACGTAGTGATGTGACGCCGCCAGCTCGACCAATTCGTTATCGCCGGACCGTCTGTAGCCGATGACGCGATCAATGTTCACGATGTGGCTACGATGAACGCGCACGAAGCGGCTTTTGTCGAGCCGGGACTCGACGTCGCCGATTGCCAGCGGACAAAACAGTTTGTCATTGCCATCGAAAATGTACGTGTAGTGCGCGTTGGCATGTATGGCTACGACGTCGCCTACAGCGACGAAATGCGTACTGCCGTCGCGCTCGATTGGAAGATGCCGGGCGTGCCGCGATGGAGCGCCGGCACCGCCAAGCGGCGCGTAGGTTCCGCGTCCAAATTCGGGGGCATCGCCGGCACTCTCAACCACGCCGGGGATTGTTGACGGCGGGGCGGTGATTTCCGGGACGGCGATCCCGACCGGTTCGCTGCCCTGCACCACGCGAGGCCGGGATACGGAGCGAGTCGCATCCGGCAACAGCAGCAGGAGAAATATTCCCGAGATGCAAAAGGCGACGATGGCCACGACGATGGCAAGGAGGTCGGTCGACAACGCAGGCGCCCCGGATACGCTTGTCGCATACGGATAAAGGCTAACGCCCGCCATGGCGGTGTAGTGCATGCCGGAGACGGCAATGCCGAAGGCGGTGGCGGAAAGAATGAGCGGCGGCCGCCCTCCCCGCCCGGCCGCGAGCCAAAGCGCCAACCCGGATGCGGCGATCGCGATAGCCATGCTCGCCGCGACGTAGAACCGATCGTGAATCATATAGGCGCTGGCGTCGAGCGCGCTCATGCCGATGTAGTGCATCGTGAAGATGCCGCCTCCCATCAAGCATGCGGAAAGCGTCAAGCGGAGCTGCGTCAACGGCCCCGAACTCGTGGCATAGACCGCAGCCCCAACGACAATCGCGCAAATCAGGAACGAGAGCAGCGTCGGCAGCACCAGATAGTCGACCTGGAACGGCAACCGCACCGCCAGCATGCCGACGAAGTGCATGGTCCAGATTGCAACGGCGAGTGAAGCAGTGGCGCCAGCAAGCAGCAGACGCCGCCGCATGCCGGCGGCGCCAGCAATTTGCACGGCCAGACTCAGCCCGACATATGCGCCTTGGATCGCCATGACGATCGAAAGCAGGACGAGCCACGAGTCGTAGGTCACCGGCATGCCGTCATCCCTTCGCTGTGCGGGACGGCTACTTCACCCCATCGGGCATGGAATTATTATAATGCAAATCCGCGCCGTCGCCGAGACCGCTTGGGCGGTTCGGAGTCTTATTTCGAAATCAGGGCCAGCTAGTTGACCCGCCGTGCGTAACCGGCCCAATACGGCTCGCGCAGCGAGCGCTTGAGGAGCTTGCCACTCGCGTTACGCGGCAATGTGTCGATGAAATCGACCGAGCGAGGCCGCTTGAACCCGGCGAGCTTGTTACGGCTCCACTCGATCAACGACATTTCGTCAAGACTGGTGCCCGTCCGCCTGACCACGACAGCCTTGACCGTCTCGCCCCATTTCGGATCGGGAACGCCGATGACGGCGCATTCGAGGATATCGGGATGGCCCATCAGCACCGCCTCGACCTCGGCCGGATAGACGTTCTCGCCGCCGGAGACGATCATGTCCCTCAGCCGATCCTTGAGGAAGATGAAGCCATCGGCGTCCATGTAGGCGGCATCGCCGGTATAGAGCCAGCCGTCGCGTATGGCTTGCGCCGTTTCCTTCTCGCGCTGCCAATAGCCGGCCATCAGGTTCTCGCCCTGATAAAGCAGTTCGCCGACTTCATTGGGCGGCATATCGTTGCCGTCAGTATCAACGATGCGCATGCGGCCGCCGAACATCGGCCGTCCGCAGGAAAGCAGCTTTTCGCCGACGTGATGTTCGTGCGGCAGCGCGGTGATGGGGCCGGTTGTTTCGGTCAGTCCGTAAAGCTGGGAGAAACGGCACTTGAAGGTCTCGATCGACCGCCGCAGCAAATCGGGCGAAATAGGCGCAGTGCCGTAGGTGATGTGCCTGAGCGCTGAGAAATCGGCGGTGCGTGATGCCGGCAGCTCGGTCAGGAACAGCATCAGCGTCGGCGCTAGCAGCGCCGTTTCGACTTTCTGCTCCACCATGGTCTTTAGAAGCTGGTCCGGGACGATCTCGCGGACGATGATCGCGGTCGAGCCTTCCTGCATCGCCCAGATCGCCCAGCCGGCGCCGCCGATGTGAAACAGCGGCAAGCAAACCAGGTGGCGGCCGCCTTCGCGCAGCTCGGGAATTTCGAGCGCCAGGCAAAGCCCGGTATTGAGTACGTTCCAGCCGGTCAGCATCGCGCCTTTCGGCAATCCGGTCGTTCCGGAAGTGCAGAACTGGCAGCTCACAGCACCGTCAACGTCGCGCATCGGGTCGGCGCCACCGCGCGGCAACTCGGCAAAGGTCATTACCGGAACGTTCGAATCGGCCGCGAGCGGGTTGAATTCCGGTCCGACGACGATCAGCCTCGGCTTGATGTCGTCGATGATTGCCTTGATCTCGTGCGGCGTCAGCCGCCAGTTGAGCGGCGCAATCACCAACCCGGCTTTGTCCAGCGCGAAAAACAGTTCGAGATAGGCCGCGCAGTTTTTGTCGATGACGGCGACGCGGTCGCCCGGTTTCAGTCCAAGTTTCTCGACGAATCCCGCAGCAAGTCGTGAACTTGATTGATCGAGCTCCGAGTAGGTCTGCGTCTTGCCCTCGAACCAGATCGCCTCGAGTGAGGGATGCCGACGGGCGCGCCAACGGAGCATCTCTGCGATCGTTCGCATGCCTTCCTCTTGCGACGCGACCGCGCCCTAGCCCAGAGCGCTCATGATTTTTTGCAGCGAAACCGCCGCCCGTTCATGCTCAACGACCGCAACGGTGCGCTCGCCGTCTTCGATCCGGACCGCAAATTTGAGGCGGTTCTTCTCGCGTTTGAGAAGCGTGGCCTTGACGACGAGCTCGGCGCCGACCTTGCTCGCGCCCAGATGATCAATGACGACCCGGGTGCCGACGGTGATCTGCCCAGGCTCCAGCTGGTCTTTGACCAGACGATAGCATGCACCCTCGGCAACGGCGACGAGGTAAGGTGTCGCCGCCACGAACGGCATGCCCGGCACCATCGCCCCGACGGTATCTTTCTCGCCGACGATGACGCGGGTCACCGAGCTTAATTCCGACGGCGAAGCGCGGGTAGTTTCCTGAGAACTCATCGTCGATCCTGCTGATCCGGCCTCTGAATTACATACGCCGATTGCCCGGGTTCCAGCTGTGCTTGAGATTATCGATGAGCTTCGGATCGTAGAGGCACAAACTCTGCTGCCGGGCGTAAGTCGCGAAATAGCGACGAAACGCCGATAGTGGCTCCTGGCCGACGCGCAGCGCCTTGCGGTTCGCCACCGCGCTCGTCATTCCGGCGCGGACCAGCTGCAACGCATTGCGCTCAATAGCAGCGTCCATCTCGCCTGTGGGAACAACCTCGTCGCAGATCAGCCGCCCCTCCGGCGTCTCGGCGTGGAAAACCCGCTCGAAGAAAATGCCCTCGCGCGCCAGCTTGATCCCAACGAGCCGCGGAAACCGCAGATTGGCGGCGCCGGGAATGAAGCCCTCCTTGCTGGCCGGCAGGTTGAAGTAGGCGCCAGGCTCCGCCAGGACGCGGTCCATGACGCAAAGGAGCTGACAGCCGCCGCCGATGGCGAAAGCCTCGACCGCCGCCACCCAAGGCTTCTCGACATAGTCCTCAAAATCTTCGTCATATGATTCTGACTGCCAGTGGCCGCGAAACATCTTGTGCATCAGCCCAAGCTCACGCTCGATAAAAAATTCAACGAACGAAATCTGGCCATAGTAGAGATGCGTCAGATTGATCCCGGCATTGAAGATGCGGCGGCCGGCATATTTCGGATGCTCCACGGCGCCGCCGCGCAGGACGCCGACCTCGATGGCATCGTCGAGGAGAACGAGATCGACCGCGGTCTCCAGCGCCGCCGTGGCGCGATCGTCCTCGGCATTGAGAAATTTCGTGTTGGTCAAAGTGACGTGACCGACTTTGCCATTGCGCTCAACCTTCGCGCCGCCGAGGTCGAGGAAACCGGTGCGGCGGAATTCGGCAATCCGCTCCAGCGCCTCACGCCTCGGCTTGAGCATGGAGTGGATGAGATGCAGACCGCAGCGCTCGTCGGCAAGAACGCAGGCGATGAAGAGCCCCTGATCGAGTTCGCGGCCTTCTTTCGCGCTCTGTTGCATCAGCGCCCGCTCGGCGGCGATTTGCACGGGCGTCGGCAGCAGCGCCGGATAACGGGCTGAGGCGGCTGCGACCAATTCGGAGACGCGCAGCGTGCGAGCGCCATTTTCCGTCACCTCATCATAAATCGCGACGGCGTGACGCCGGAAGAACTGCTCCTTGACCGCGCGGACAGCGCTCTTGAGTGCGCCGTCTTCCTCGTGCGGCCGTTCGGTCTTCTGCGCTTGCAGAACCGCTTCGACGGCGGCGAAATACTTGCTGGCGGCGTCTGCGTCACGCGCCAGCGAAGCTCCAAATACGGGCTCGATAGGGGCCGACGGAGCCGGACGAACAGCAACCTTCTGCACAACGACCTCCCTGACAGGCACTCATTAGAACGGTGCAGTCTTGATAGCGGCGATATTAGGCGTTTTTCGCCGCCTTCCATAACGCGATTTGCCTACCCCGGCCATCAGCAAAAATATAGGCTCCCCGGACAAGGCGCCGGCGGCTCTGACGGAAGCGACCGCGTTACACATGCAAATGAGCCAGAATCTGGCCGCGATCGATCTCAGCCGGCGAGCCTTCCAGCATCGCGCGGCCTTGATCCATCACCAGATACCGATCCGCGATGCGCTCGGCGAAAGCAAGATTTTGTTCGACGACGATGAAGGCCGTACCGGCGCGTTTTCTTTCGGCAATGCTCGCTTCCATGTGCAGAATGTTTTCCCACTGCACGCCTTCGCTGGGTTCGTCGAGCAGCACCATCGACTGGTCCTCGGCGAGCCCGCGCACGAAGGACAACATCTTCTTCTCGCCACCGGACAACGTCCCCGCATGCTGGGTCAGCCGGCGCTCGAGGATCGGAAAGCGATCGAAATGGCGCCGAAATGGCGCAAGCTGCCGGCTTGCGCGCATCAGGGTCAAATTGTCGCGCACGGACAGATCGTCGAATACCGGGCGCTCCTGCGGGCAATACGTCATGCCAATGCGGCGGCGTGCGGATGGATCAAGCCCGTGAATGGCTTTGCCATCCAGAAGCACGTTTCCGCTGAGACAAGGCAGGTAGCCGAACAGAAGTTTCATCAGCGTGCTCTTGCCGACGCCGTTTCGGCCAAGCACGCACAGCACCTGGCCGGCTGCGACCGCGCCGCCGAGGTCGCGCACGATGGTGGTGCTGCCATAGCCGCCGGTCACTCCTTCAAACACCAGGCGCCCGGAGTTCACTTTTCTCCTCCGACATAGACGGCACGGACACTGGGGTCTGCCTGGATTGCGGCCACGCTTCCCTTCGCGAGCAACGCGCCGTTGTGCAGCACGTAAACGACGTCCGCCAATTCCTTCACCAGGCTCATATCATGCTCGATGATGATGACGGCGCCGCCGAGCCGTTGTGCCGCCCAGCGGACAATCTCCATCACTGCCGCCGTTTCGGTCGGCGAAAGACCCGCGCACGGTTCATCCAGCAACAAGACCCGCGGCTCGGTGAGAAGCGCCATGGAGAGTTCAAGGATTTGCTGCTCGCCATGCGAAAGCTCCGCCGCCTTGCGCGCACCGGAGGCGAGAAACGGATAGCGCGATTGCAATTCTTGCAGCATCGGGCTGGTCCAGCGCCGTATCCGAGGGTCGAGCAATTGAAGCTTCGCCGCCCGGCCGCTCCACAATGCGATGGCCAGATTGTCGGCAATCGAGAGCTCGGGAAAGACGCTGGGGATTTGCAGCTTGCGCGCCACACCGAGACCGCTGACGCGGTTTGGCGCAAGCCCGATGACGTTGGCGCCACCGAGGCCGATTTGGCCGGATGCGGCGGCGAGTTCGCCGCTGACGACATTGAACATCGAGGTCTTGCCGGCACCGTTCGGCCCGATCACGCAGAAGATGCCGGCGGCGTCGAAATCGAGCGAGAGCCGATCCAGGATCGTGACGTCACCGACGTGAACATGGATACTATCGACGACAAGTCTGGCGGGCGACAGGTCCGCTGGACTTTTTGGTGCGGCAAGGGGCGGCAGAATGCGCCGCGCCCGGAACAGCCACGCCGCCGGTGCGGCCAACCCGGCGATACCCTTGGGAAATACCAGCACGATAACGATGAAAAACACCGCCATCAGCACTTCCCAGAACTGGAAAGTATCGCGCAACTGCGCCGTCAACGATCCAACCACAAGCGTGCCGACCACCGGCCCGAGCAAGCTGCCGCGACCGCCGACCGCGGCCCAGATCACCAAATCCGCGGACAAGCCGAAACCGACGACCTGCGGCGTGACGATCCCCTGCTGCGGCGCGTAGATCGCGCCGCCGATCCCGGCCATCAGTCCACTGACGCCAAACGCGACGGACTTAAGCTGATTGGTATCGAAGCCGAACAATTGCAGCCGGCGCTCGTTCTGCGCCAGCGCGCGCCAGAGAACCCCGATCGGCGCGTTGTAAAGCCATCCACCAAGCGCGAGCACGGCGAGCAGCATGGCGGCGGAAACGTAATAAACGTCGGAAAAATCATCGAGGCCGGGAATGCCCGGGATTCCCTTCAGACCGTTGAAACCGCCGGTGACCGAATTCCAGCTCGTCGCAATCTGAAACGCGAGCAGGCAAAGCGCCAACGTAATCATCGAGAAGTAGGCACCGCTTTGATCGGGGCGCCGGAACACAACAACACCGATCAGGTAAGCCAGCAGCCCGGCAGCAAGCGCAGCCAATGGCAACACCCACACCGCAACAAAAAGATGCTCCGAGAAGGTTATGAAGGCGATACCCGACAGATACGCCGCGAGACCGAAGAACAGCGCCTGACCGAGCGGCAAAAATCCGGCTTGACCCCAACACAGACCGACGCCCACCGCGGCCGCGGCGTAGAGGCCGTAAAGGCCGAGCTGGTAGGCCCAGAACTGGCTGAGCACCAGCGGCAGCACAATAGTGACGAGGACAACGAGGCTAGCCGCGCGCAACGATTCCTCGGGGCCTCAGCCAAAGAAACAGGATCGAGAGCACCAGCACGGCGAAGTAGCCGTTGGTGGCGTTCGTGGCGGCGGAGACGATGCTGTCAAAGCCGCCGATCACCGCGGCTCCGGACAGCAGCCCCGGCACGCTGCCCAGTCCACCGACAATCAGAACGAAGAAAGTCCGCAAAACATAATCGAGGCCCATGAACGGCTGCACCGGCACAAGCGGCGCGACCATGACGCCGCCGAACCCGGCGAGACAGGTGCCTGCGATGAACGTGCCGGCCGCAAGCCGCCGCACTGAAATGCCGTGCGCCTGCGCGAGTTCCGGATTGCTGACCATCGCACGGATCTTGTTGCCGGTGCGGCTGTTGCCATACCAAATCACCAGCCCGGCGACGACAGCCGCGGAGACCCCGATCAGAATGAGGCGGTAGATCGGATATTCCGTGCCGAGAAATTGTACCGTTCCCGGAACTGGAATCGTAAGGCTGCGAAATCCGAGACCGAAGATTGCTTCGGCGATTTTGCGCAGCAGCAGACTCAAGCCCCACGTCGCAACCAGCGTGTCGAACGGCCGGCGGTACAGTGGACGGATCATGGTCCACTCCACCGCCGCTCCGAGTGCTCCGCAGATCACCAGCGTCAACGGCAAGGCGGCGAGATACGGCCAGCCGTTAGACTGCGTAATGTAGGCGCAATAGGCGCCGATCATGATGAACTCGCCGTGCGCGATGTTGAGCACGCCGAGCAGGCCGAAGATCACGGCAAGCCCAAGCGCAAGGACGGCAAGCGTTGACACGGCGTAGAGGACGTTGATCGCCTGGGTGACGATCAGCGGATCCATATTTACGCCTCCTCACTCCCCGCGCAGCACTGCCCGATCGCCTGGCAGTCGTCCGTCAGACCTTGCAGGCCTCGCCGCTTTTCACGTCGGCGAAGGTCTTGATGATATTGAATTCGGTGCCCTTGCAGTCGGCAAGAAACATTGTCTTGTCGACGTGGCGGCTATGCATGGTCCACGGGCCCGCCGCCGAATCGAACGTAATTCCCTCGGACGCCGCCATGCATTTTTGCGCATTGGTGCCGTTCGCCTTGGTGACCAGCGCCTTGGCGCAATAGACGCCGGCGTAGCAATCGGCGCCGATCAAGCTCAATTGCGGCGCCTTGTCGCCGAACTTGGCGAAGTACGCTTGCTTGAACTTCTTGTTCGCCTCGCCGGGAGCGTTGGCATAGTAAGACATGGAGGAATAGAGATTTTTGCTGCTCTCGGCACCGACGCCCAGCAGCGTGTTCTCTTCGAGCAGCAGCGACAGCCGCGCGATATCCTTGTCGAGGCCGAAACCGGCGAAGGTGCGATTGAAGTTGACGTTGTCGGCGCCCACCAGCGTGATCAGCACCGCATCGGGCTTGGCGGATTTGATCCGCGTAACGACTTCCTCGAACTTGTTCGGTGCGCCGAACGGCACGTACTCTTCGGCTGCGACTTTGCCGCCGTTCTCGGCGATGTACTGCTTGGCGTGCTCGTTGCACTTGCGCGGCCAGACGTAGTCGTCGCCGATCATGTAAATCGACTTCGCGCCCTTCTCTTTCATCATCCACGTCAGCGACGGCCGGATTTGCTGCTCGGGCGTATCGGCGAGCACATAGGTGTTGAACGCACACTCACCGCCTTCATACACCGGCGTGTAGATGTACGGCACCTTGCCCTTGATGGTCGCGACCAGCGCCTCGCGGGTCGCGCTGTCGTGCGAACCGATGAACAGATCGACATTCTCCTCGAGCATGAGGCGAACGGCGGATTTCGTCGATTCCGCCGGCGGCCCGCCGGCATCGGTGGGAATGAGCTTGATCTGGCGTCCGAGAATGCCGCCGGCCTTGTTGACCTCCTCGGCGGCGAGCTCCGCGCAAGCCTTTTGCGTCGGTCCGAACAACGACGCCGGGCCGCTCAGCGCGATGAAAAGGCCGATCTTGAATTCGTTGGCGGCGGAGGCCGGACGGATCAGTCCGGGCAACGTCCCGAATGCGACGCCGGCTGCGGCGGCGCCGAGAAGCGTTCGCCGGGTCGGTCCCTGTTTCTGGATAGCCATGTAAGTCTCCTTCGTGTTCGCAGTCATCACTTCAAGGTCAAGCTCGTGTGCGCGGTGCCGGCAGCTTCGGCAACAGCGCCTCGATCGCCGCGGCAATGCTGAGAATCTGTTGATCGCTTCCAGCTGGCCCGGAAAGCTCCATGCCGATCGGCAAGCCCGCTGCCGTCATGCCGACGGGCAGACTGATCCCGGGAATGCCGCCGACGCTGCCGGGGCCGGTGTTGCGAATAAAGGTAGGGAACGTCGGAAGGGCTTTGCCATTGAGCATGAATGTCTCGTCTTCGCCGATTTTCGCCGCAGGAGCCGGCGTTGTCGGGAAGAAGATGGCGGCAATTCCGTGATCGCGGAAATGACGGCTGTAGGTGTCCTGAAGGATGGAACGTTGCTGGAGGGCTTTACGGTAAGCCGCCTCCGGCACGGCTCCAGCGTCCGTAAGGCTCTGCAGGATTCCCTTGACGTCCGGGCTTGCCGTCTTGGCCGCGAGCGTCGCGAAGTCAAAACCAACGCCGTGCTCGGCCAGATAGATGTTGAGATCGGCGACGGTCTCGTAGAGCGCGATCGGAAAGCCAGCCGCGGCGTCGAGCGAAGCTTCTTCGCTCATGTCGACATCCACCAAAACCACGCCGGCGTCGGTCAGCCGGCGCAAGGTACCTTCGCAGATTTTTTCGAGTTCGGGGTCGAGATTTTCCCAGAAATGCTTGCGCGGCACGCCGATGTGCAGACCTTTGAGCGGCACCGGTCCGGCTTCGATCGGACCTCCGGTAACGACACCATCGAGCAAGGCGCAGTCGGCGACGCTGCGTGTCATCGGACCCGGGGTGTCGCGGGTGTGGGAGATCGGCACGACGCCGGCCTGGGACCAGCGGCCGGTGGTTGGGCGAAGGCCGACGATGCCGCACAACGCGGCCGGGATGCGGACCGATCCGCCGGTATCTGTTCCTATCCCGCCGGGAGCAATCCGCGCCGCTACCGCGACGCCGGTGCCGCCACTTGAGGCGCCGGGGATGCGGTCCGGCGCGTAGGGATTCCGCGCGGGCCCGTGGGCCGCATTGTTGTTGGTAATGCCGTAAGCGAGTTCGTGCAGGTTGGTTTTGCCCAGCACAATCGCGCCCGCGCCGAGCAGCTTGTCGACGATGGCAGCGTTACGTTTCGGCCGATTGCTGGCGAGACCTGGCGTGCCGCCGGATGTAGGCAATTCGGCCGTATCGAGATTGTCCTTCAACGCTAATGGCACGCCGTGCAACGGGCCGAGCGATGCGCCGGATGTTCGCGCCTGATCAGCCTTCCGCGCGGCCGCCCGAACATGATCGGGGTCGAGCGTGATGAACGCGCCAAGATTTGCATTGGCGGAGGCGCGGGCGAGCAGCGCTTCCGCGAGCCGCTCCGAGGTGATCTCACCGGCGCGAATCGCCTTGGCCGCTTCACCTACGCCGAGATCGTGAAGTGCTGGCATTCTCAAACTCTCACGCGCAACCGTGCCCAACGCCCGTAGCTTCTCAGTCTATCGCTGCCCGCGGCAGAGGGCATCGGCATAAATGGGGAGATCAGGCCAGACTCTGCCGGGCGATTGCCGCGGCCAATTCGGCGCGGTTGGCGCAGCCGCTCTTATGCATCGCGTTGGTCAGGTGGGTGCGGACGGTGCCAAAGCCGATGCCGAGGATGCGGGCGATGTCGCGGTCGGTGCAGCCGCGGGCGACGAGCGCGGCCACCTCCTGCTCGCGCGGCGTCAGCCAAGCGCGCCGGGCGCACCTCACCAGGGCGCGGCGCAGGTGCGGTTCCAGGGCGTCGAGGAGACCGGTATCCCGTTCGGAAAACTCCGGACGCCCCTGCCCCCGCCAGATCCGCAGATCGCCGAGATCGCGCTCGCCGTCAAAGATGAACATATTGATGCCGTGGTGCAGTCCGTCGCGGGCGAGAAAGTCGTTGTAGAACTCCGTACGCTCCATCTCTTCGCGGCTAATGACTTCGTCGACCAAAGTCGCCCGCCGCCGGGCGCGGAGCTGGAAAGTCATCGGATCGCGGAACTGATACCAATCCTCGTAGCGGCGAAGATTGCCCGGCGTCATGTTGAAGTTCAGCGCCTCGTCGAAGCGCCGCTTTCGAGCGTCCCAAATGTACGAGGCGGCGAAATCGCCACGCAGCAGCCGCACCACGTCCATGAAGATGAGCGCGCGCGCGTCGAGCTCCGGACCGAGGCGCTCTAGACGCGCGACGATATCGCCAAACAGGCGCAATTCGCCGCCGCTGATGTCGCGAATAACGGTGCCCATACCGTCCGCCCCGCCGCTCACCAGACCCAAAAGGGTGGCCGAGCCGCAGCAAATTGTCCCCGCGCAGCGGCAAAGGTGTCAAGGCCAGGAATTAGCCATTCAAGCCGGGTTTTGGAGCACCCCGCGGATGCTCTACGACCTGCGTTTTGCGAAACCGGAACGGACCAACTCGATGCGGCGCGACAGCCAGGGCGACAGCCCCGGAAAGACGCAATCAGAACTCCTTGTCTGCGGTTAACCGTTGCCGGCAGCAATGCTTGGGCATGTGCCCATGGCCCACCAGCGCCTGGCAGAGGAGGCTGGTTCGATGCATCGGAAAAGGCCGTGCGGCGATGTTGCTCTTTATGAGACAGCCTTTTGTAATTACTATAGAATGCATATTTAACGGCTGATATGCGAAGTGCCGCATACTCCGATAAGAGCACTTGCAGCTATCGACCATGCAGCCAGGAACTAACAGTCAGAGCCAAGCTCCTTGGGATAAGGAGATTGCGCTTCGCTGCATTCGCGAATGTCTTAGTCGCGAAGGTCCCTTGCTGCCTATTCTTCACGCCCTGCAAGAGGAGTTCGGCTACATCGATGAGGCCGCAGAGCCGGTGATCGCCGAGGAGCTGAACATCACCCGCGCCGAGGTCCACGGCGTTATCACCTTCTATCACGACTTCCGGCGCGCGCCGGCCGGACGGCACGTGCTCAAGCTTTGTCGCGCCGAGGCCTGCCAGGCCGCCGGGGGCGATGCTTTGGCGGCACATGCCGAGGCACGCCTGGGGGTGGCGCTCGGCAACACCACGGCCGATGGGCGCATCACGGTGGAGCCCGTCTATTGCCTCGGCCTGTGCTCGGTGTCTCCCTCGGCCATGATCGACGGCCGGATCGTCGCCCGCCTCGACACCAAGAAGCTCGACACCTTGCTTGCGGAGGCGGACCGGTGAGCGCGGTTCGCATTTATGTTCCGGGCGATGCGGCGGCTGTGGCCTGCGGCGCTGACGAGATCGCGGCCGCGATCGCGACCGCCGCGGTCGAGCGCAAGCTCGAGATCGAGATCGTGCGCAACGGGTCGCGCGGGATGCATTGGCTCGAGCCGATGCTTGAAGTCGTGACCGGCAAAGACCGGATCGCGTACGGCCCGGTGGAGCTTGCCGACGTCGAAAGCGTGCTCGATGCAATGGTTGCCGGTGGCGGCGATCACAAATTGCGTGTCGGTGTGCCGGAAGACCAACCTTTCATGAAAAAGCAGACGCGCCTGACGTTCGCGCGTTGCGGCATCGTCGATCCGCGTTCCCTCGAAGACTATAAAGCTCACGACGGTTACAAAGGTCTCGCGAAAGCCCTCGGGAACCCATCTGGAATTGTCGCAGAGATCACGCAATCTGGGCTGCGCGGGCGCGGCGGCGCCGGCTTCCCGACCGGCATCAAGTGGAAGACCGTCGCCGACACCAAAGCCGACCGGAAGTACATCGTCTGTAACGCCGACGAAGGCGATAGTGGCACCTTCGCCGACCGTATGATCATGGAGGGCGATCCATTCGTCCTGATCGAGGGCATGACCATCGCCGGCATTGCCGTTGGCGCCACTAAGGGTTTCGTGTACATCCGTTCGGAATATCCGCACTCCACACAAGCGATGGAGGCGGCGATCGTCGAAGCGCGTCGCCGCGGGCTTCTGGGCGAGCACATCGCAGGTTCGTCATTTGCTTTCGACATGGAAGTGCGCGTCGGCGCGGGTGCGTATGTCTGCGGCGAAGAGACATCCCTGCTCGACAGTCTGGAAGGTAAACGCGGTCAAGTTCGCGCCAAGCCGCCGCTCCCAGCTCATAAAGGGCTTTTCGGGAAACCGACCGTTATCAACAACGTGCTGTCGCTCGCCTCCGTGCCGATCATCCTGGACAAGGGCGGGACGTTCTATCGCGATTTCGGTATGGGCAGGTCACGCGGCACCATGCCAATCCAGCTGGCCGGCAACATCAAATACGGCGGCTTGTTCGAAACTGCCTTCGGCATCACGCTCGGCGAATTGGTCGACGAGGTCGGCGGCGGTACGCGCAGTGGCCGCCCGATTCGCGCTGTGCAGGTCGGCGGCCCGCTCGGCGCTTATTTTCCACGCACGTTGTTCGATACTCCGTTCGATTACGAAGCTTTTGCCGCACGCGAAGGCCTCATCGGACATGGCGGGATCGTGGTGTTCGATGACACCGTGGACATGGCCAAGCAGGCGCGCTTCGCCATGGAGTTCTGCGCCATCGAGTCCTGCGGCAAGTGCACGCCGTGCCGTGTCGGCTCGACGCGCGGCATGGAGGTCATCGATCACATCATTCGCGGCGAGAACCGCACCGCCAATACCGCGCTGTTGGAAGACCTTTGCAACACCCTGAAATTCGGCTCGCTCTGCGCCCTGGGCGGCTTCACGCCGTATCCGGTGATGAGTGCGCTGACCCATTTCCCAAACGATTTCGGCGCGCCCACGCGCCTGCAGGCTGCTGAATAGGAGACGCGACCATGTCGCTCGCCACAGATATCCACATCGAAAAAGCCCTTGTGCAGGAAATTGACTATGGCACACCGCCGTCGAAGGCGGAAAAGAAGGTCACGGTGTCCATCGACGGCAAGCCGATTTCGGTTCCCGAGGGTACGTCGATCATGCGCGCGGCCATGGAGGCGGGCATCGAAATCCCCAAGCTGTGCGCGACCGACATGCTCGATGCGTTCGGTTCCTGCCGGCTGTGCCTGATCGAGATCGATGGCCGCGCAGGAACGCCGGCGTCTTGTACGACGCCGGTCGCCGAAGGCATCGTGGTACACACAAAGAGCGAGCGCCTCGATCGTATACGCAAGGGCGTGATGGAGCTTTATATCTCCGATCACTCCGTCGACTTGCTTGACCGCGACAAATATCCCGATGTCGATCTGCTCGAAACCGCCGAAGCGGTCGGCCTAAAGGAGGTGCGGTACGGTTTCGATGGCGCCCGCCACCGCAATCCCGGGATCGACGAATTCGAATCCCTATTTCGCGTTCGACCCTGCCAAATGCATCGTCTGCTCGCGCTGCGTCCGCGCCTGCGAGGAAGTGCAAGGTACCTTCGCGCTGACGGTTTCCGGCCGCGGCTTCGACTCCATCATTGCCGCCGGCATGGACGAGAAGTTCATCGAATCCGAATGCGTGTCCTGCGGCGCCTGTGTGCAGGCCTGCCCGACTGGCTCGCTGATCGAGAAGACGGTCATCGAGAAGGGCAAGCCCGAATGGTCGGAGGTCACGACTTGCGCCTATTGCGGCGTCGGCTGTTCGTTCAAGGCCGAAATGCGCGGTGACGAAGTGATCCGCATGGTGCCGTACAAGGACGGCAAGGCGAACCGTGGCCATTCCTGCGTCAAAGGACGCTTCGCCTGGGGTTACGCCAATCATAAGGAGCGCATCCTCAAGCCGATGCTGCGCGAGAAAATCTCCGAGCCGTGGCGGGAGGTCTCGTGGGAAGAGGCAATCGGTCGCGTCGCTTCCGAGTTCAAGCGCATTCAGGCGAAATACGGGACCGGTTCGATCGGCGGCATCACATCATCGCGCTGCACCGACGAAGAAACCTTCCTCGTGCAAAAGCTCGTTCGCGCGACCTTCGGCAACAACAATGTCGACACCTGCGCGCGCGTCTGCCACTCGCCGACCGGCTATGGCTTAAGCACGACGTTCGGCACCTCGGCCGGAACGCAGGATTTCGATTCGGTCGAGCACTCTGATGTCATCATCCTGATCGGTGCCAATCCGACCGATGCGCATCCTGTTTTCGCTTCACGAATGAAGAAGCGGCTTCGCCAGGGCGCGCAGCTCATCGTGATCGATCCGCGGCGGATCGATATGGTCCGGATGCCCCACGTGGAGGCGGCCTATCATTTGCCGCTCCTCCCCGGCACCAACGTCGCGATTCTCACGGCATTGGCGCATGTCGTCGTCACCGAAGGTCTCGTCAATGAGAAATTCGTGCGCGAACGCTGCGACTGGGACGAATTCAGTGACTGGGCGGCCTTCGTTTCACAGCCGCACAACAGCCCGGAAGAGATCGCGAAGGTCTCCGGCGTGCCGGCTGAGGCCATTCGCGGCGCAGCGCGACTCTTCGCCAGTGGCGGCAATGGGGCGATCTATTACGGTCTTGGCGTCACCGAACACAGCCAGGGCTCGACCACAGTCATGGCGATCGCCAACCTCGCGATGGCGACCGGCAATATCGGCCGGCCGGGCGTCGGCGTGAATCCGCTCCGCGGCCAGAACAACGTGCAAGGCTCATGCGACATGGGCTCGTTTCCGCACGAACTCTCCGGTTACCGGCACATCTCCAACGATGCAACGCGCGCGATGTTCGAAGCGTTGTGGGGCAAGCCGCTTGAGCGCGAGCCGGGATTGCGCATCCCGAACATGCTCGATGCCGCGGTGGATGGCTCGTTCAAAGGTCTTTACGTCCAAGGCGAAGACATCCTCCAGTCCGACCCGGATACGCACCACGTCGCCGCTGGCCTCGCCGCCATGGAATGCGTCGTGGTGCAGGACCTGTTCCTGAACGAGACCGCGAATTATGCGCATGTATTCCTGCCCGGCTCAACGTTCCTGGAAAAGAACGGCACGTTCATCAACGCAGAGCGCCGGATCCAACTCGTTCGCAAAGTCATGGCGCCGAAGAATGGATACGAAGACTGGGAGATCACCTGCCTGATCAGCGAAGCCATGGGCTACCCCATGCACTACAACCATCCTTCAGAGATCATGGACGAGATCGCGCATCTGACGCCGACCTTCGCCGGCGTCTCGTTCAAGCGGCTTGAAGAGCTTGGTTCGATCCAGTGGCCGTGCAACGAGAAGGCTCCCGAAGGCACGCCGGTGATGCACATCAACGGCTTCGTTCGCGGCAAAGGCAAATTCGTCATCACCGAATACGTACCGACCGACGAGCGCACCGGTCCGCGCTTCCCGCTGCTGCTCACGACCGGCCGCATCCTCTCGCAATACAACGTCGGCGCGCAGACCAGGCGCACCGCAAATGTGCTGTGGCACGAGGAAGACCGGTTGGAGATTCATCCGCACGACGCCGAACAGCGCGGCATTCGTGACGGCGATTGGGTGAAGCTGGCGAGCCGGGCCGGCGAGACCGCGTTGCGGACGCTGATCACCGAACGGGTCGCACCGGGCGTCGTTTATACGACGTTCCATCATCCGAACACGCAGGCCAACGTTGTTACGACCGAGTATTCCGATTGGGCCACGAACTGCCCGGAATACAAAGTGACGGCTGTGCAAGTGGCCCGTTCGAACGGTCCGACCCACTGGCAGGAGGAATACGACGAAATGGCCCGCAAGAGCCGCCGCATAGCCGCAACCGTCGAGGCTGCGGAATAAACGGCATGCGTGAGCCGACGAAATCCGTCGACTGTTCCGTCTGGCGCCACCAAGGCCTATCACCCGGCAAGCGCGTAATCCCGGAAGAAACCGCCGTCGCGTTCACTTACGACGGCGGCTCTTATGCAGTGATGATGGCGACCCCGTGCAATCTCGAGGATTTTGCGCTCGGCTTCAGTTTTACCGAAGGTCTTGTTTCCTCGCCTGCCGACATCCGCCAGCTTGAGGTCATCGAGCACGACACTACCGGAATCGAGTTGCGGATGTGGCTAGCCGAGCCGCGCGCGGCCGCCTTAAGCGAACGGCGGCGGCACCTTGCCGGCCCGACCGGTTGCGGGCTTTGCGGTATCGAAAGCCTCGACGAAGCCGTGCGAGCGCCCCGGCGCGTCCGCGACGGAACAATCTTCACCCCGGCGGAAATCATGCGCGCACTCGAAGCGCTGCCGCCTCGGCAAGAATTGAACCGCCAGACCCGCGCCGTTCACGCCGCGGCATTTTGGCGCCCCGGCGACGGGCTCATTGCAGTGCGGGAAGACGTCGGTAGACATAATGCGCTCGACAAGCTTGTCGGTGCGTTGGTGCGCGAGGGTAAATCCGGTGACGACGGCATGGTTCTGCTGACGAGCCGCGTATCGGTGGAAATGGTGCAGAAGACGGCCGCGATCGGCGCGCCGCTTCTGGTCGCCGTTTCCGCGCCTACAGCGCTTGCGCTACGAACGGCGGACGCCGCCGGGATCACGCTGGCAGCGGTGGCGCGCGGCGATGGCTTTGAAATCTTTAGCCATCCGCAGCGCATTAAGGAAATGACCAAAGAAACTGCTACCAATGTCGCTTGACAAGCTAATCTACATGGCCAATCAAATCGGCAAGTTCTTTGCAAGCCAGGGGACTGAAAAAGCCGCTGTGGGGACGGCGGATCACATCAAGAAATTCTGGGATCCGAGGATGCGCGCCCAAATCATCGCGCATCTGCAGGCGGGCGGTGCTGGACTTGATCCGGCGGTCCGCGCTGCAATTGAGAAGTCTCGCGGAAGCAAAGCTGAAAGTACCGGGGCAAGAAACACGCTCACAATAAACGAGAATAAAAGCGCGCTGAAACAAACAAAGCGCCAAAGGAGGAACATGATGAGCTTTCTCGACCGAAACCGGACCATTGCAGGCCCGGGGTTCAGCCGCTGGATGGTGCCACCGGCCGCTTTGTGCATCCATCTATGCATCGGCCAAGCCTACGCGTTCAGCGTGTTCAATCTGCCGATGACCAAATTGATTGGCATTACCCAATCGGCGCCGGGCGACTGGAAACTGACTGAGCTTGGCTGGATCTTCTCGATCGGGATCTTTTTTCTTGGCACCTCGGCTGCCGTGTTCGGCCGCTGGGTCGAGGAAGGCGGTCCGCGCCGGGCTATGTTCACCGCTGGCCTGTGTTGGAGCGTCGGCTTTCTCGTCTCGGCGGGTGGCGTTTACGCGCACCAGCTCTGGATCATCTATCTTGGCTATGGAGTGATCGGAGGCTGCGGCCTCGGCATCGGCTATATCTCGCCCGTCTCGACGCTGATCAAATGGTTCCCCGACCGCCCCGGCATGGCGACCGGCATGGCCATCATGGGCTTTGGCGGCGGTGCCTTCATCGCTTCACCGCTGTCGGTGTGGCTGATGAGCAAATTCGCAACGCCGACGCACGTCGGTGTCGCCGAGACATTCATCGTCATCGGCGCCATCTACTTCGTCTTCATGATGGTCGGTGCGGTAATTGTTCGCGTGCCGGCTCCTGGTTGGAAGCCGGAAGGCTATACGCCACCGGTCGTGGCACAGAAGCTAATTACCAAGAGCGATGTCTACGTCTATGACGCGCTAAAGACGCCCCAGTTCTGGCTCATCTGGGCGGTACTTTGCCTTAACGTCACCGCCGGCATCGGCGTGCTTGGCCAAGCCTCTGCCATGAGCCAAGAAATGTTTCCGGGCAAGGTCACGGTGATCGCTGCGGCGGGCTTCGTCGGACTGCTCAGCTTGTTCAACATGCTCGGCCGCTTCTTCTGGGCTTCGATTTCCGATTATATCGGACGCAAGAACACCTACTTCTGCTTCTTCGTGATCGGAACGGTGCTCTACGCGCTGGTGCCGTCGACCGGCTCGATCGGAAGTGTCGCTTTGTTCGTGCTGTGCTTCGTGGTGATCATGAGCATGTACGGCGGTGGTTTCGCTACGGTGCCGGCCTACCTCAAGGACATGTTCGGCACGCGTTATGTCGGCGCCATCCACGGGCTGTTGATCACCGCCTGGTCGATGGCCGGCATCTTTGGCCCGGTCCTGGTCAACTACATCCGCGAATATCAAATCGACCACGGCGTGCCGAAGGCGCAAGCTTACAATACTACGATGTACGTCATGGCCGGGCTCCTTGTGGTCGGCTTCTTCTGTAACTTCTTCATCAAGGCGGTGCACCATCGCTTCCATATGAAGCCGGACGAGACAGCCCTTGCTGCCGCAGCAGAAGTGGGCGAGGCAGTGGCAGCAGCAGCCGTGCGCAGGCCGGCCGGCGCGTAGGGAGAATACGATCATGACCGATCAAAGTCGGACAGGCACCACAGCGCTCTACCTCGTGCTCGCGTGGGGATTTGTCGGTATTCCGCTTGCTTGGGGTGTGGCGGAAACAATCACAAACGCGTTGAAGCTGTTTCACTAGACACCACGACCGCACCCCGATCCAAAGCTGCGGCGGCTTTGGCCGCCGCATCTTGACAGGTGGGGCGCCGTTGGAAAAATTCTCGACGCGCGCAAGCGGCGCGAACATACCTCTTGACGATCGGCCAGCTAGTGGGATGACTGCTCCGGGGCCTCCTCGGGATCAATCAACCATGGCCGGCACTCATCTCTCCATCCGCATCGATCTAGCCTCAGGGGACCGTATCGGTCCGGGCAAAATTGCGCTTTTGGAAGCAATACGCTCGACCGGATCGATCTCCGCCGCGGCCCGGTCGATCGGGATGTCCTATCGCCGCGCCTGGCTTCTGGTCGAAGAAATCAACAAGACGCTGCGTGAACCCGCAGTCAAGGCGGAGACCGGCGGTTCGGGCGGCGGCGGAGCCGTGGTTACCCCGGTCGGCGAGCGCGTTGTTGGCCTTTATCGCGCCATCGAATCCCAGGCGCGGACGGCGTCGGGGGGCGAATTTCGCGCGATCGGCAAACT
Source organism: uncultured Alphaproteobacteria bacterium (assembly GCA_963831165.1). Taxonomy (GTDB): domain Bacteria; phylum Pseudomonadota; class Alphaproteobacteria; order Rhizobiales; family Xanthobacteraceae; genus BOG-931. Next base: position 525,181 of record CAWHPC010000017.1, on the reverse strand, counting down.
CATTCGTCACGACAAAGGCGCTAATTAGCCCCTCTCGAATGCCGCCTGCTCTGCCGATTCCTTCTGGTACACCGGCGCGCAATCAATAGTATCGGAACCGAGGAAGCGCCAAGCCAGCGTGCGGAAATGCAAATGCGGCCGCAGCGTGCGCAACAAAGGAGGAGCAGATGAGCAGTGCTGTCGTCGTGACCGATGATGGCGCAGTTCGCACCATCCGGCTCAATAGGCCCGAGAAAAAGAATGCGCTGACGCTCGCGATGTACGCCGAAATGACCAAGGCGTTGCACGAGGCTAATGAGACCGACGCCATCCGCTGTGTCATGTTCGCCGGCTCGCCCGGCGCGTTCTGCGCCGGCAACGACATCAGCGATTTTCTCGGTGCGGCGCTTGGCGGCGGCCTTGAGCCCCGGGCAATCGATTTTATGAAGGAATTAGGAAAGAACCAAAAACCGATTGTCGCGGCGGTCGGCGGCGTTGCTGTCGGGATCGGCACGACCATGCTGTTTCATTGCGACCATGTCGTCGCCGCGGCCGACGCCTCGTTCTCAACCCCGTTCCTTAAGCTTGGGCTGACCCCGGAATTGGCCTCGACGTTACTGGCTCCGATGCGTATGGGCCATGCGCGCGCCTTTTCACTTCTGGTGATGGGCCGCCCCCTGTCCGCGGCAGAAGCCAAAGATGCAGGCATTGTCAACAATGTGGTCGACGGCGCCGCTGTCGATGCTGTGGCGTTGAAAGCGGCGCAGGAGATCGCGGCGCTTCCGCCTGGAGCGCTCGCCGTGGCTCGCCGGCTGATGCGCGGCCACAGCGATGAAGTCATGCAGCGAATCGAGGCGGAAGCGGTGCATTTCAAGGAGCTGCTGCAGTCCGACGAAGCGCGGGCCGCATTCCAGGCATTTTTCAGTCGCAAGAGGTAAGGTCGACGATGTCCCTCAAAGGAAAAACCCTTTTCATCACCGGCGCCTCGCGCGGCATCGGGCTTGCAATCGGATTACGCGCCGCCCGCGACGGCGCCAATGTCGTGATTGCCGCAAAAACTGCAGAGCCGCATCCGAAGCTCCCCGGCACAATCTATACGGCTGCGGAAAGCATCGAGCGCGCGGGCGGCCAAGCGCTGCCTCTCATCGTCGACGTTCGTGACGAACTGACGGTCAAGGAAGCAATCGACAAGGCGGCGACGCATTTTGGCGGCATCGACATCGTGGTCAACAACGCGAGCGCCATCTCGCTCACGCCGTCGGTCGCGACCGACATGAAGCGTTACGACCTCATGCAGCAGATCAATACGCGCGGCACTTTTGTCGTGTCGAAATGGGCAATCCCGCATCTGCAAAAGGCGGCCAACCCGCACATCCTCATGATCTCGCCGCCGCTCGACATGAAGGAGAAATGGTTTGCGCCACACACCGCTTACACCATCGCCAAGTTCGGCATGAGCCTGGTCGTACTTGGGCTTGCCGGTGAACTGCGGTCCAAGGGCATCGCCGCCAATGCGCTGTGGCCGCGCACGGTGATCGCCACCGCCGCCGTGCAGAACCTGCTGGGCGGCGACGCATTGATGCGTCAATCACGCAAGCCGGACATCATGGCCGACGCGGCCTATGCCATATTCGCGCGCCCGGCGCGGGAATTCACCGGCCGCTTTCTGATCGACGATACTTTCCTAGCCGAAAATGGCGTCACTGACTTTGACAAATACCGCGCCGACCCGACGCAGAAACTGGCGCAGGATTTCTTTGTCCCCGACGATATTCCGGCGCCGAAGGGCGTCATTATGGAAGCGGGATTTCGTTAGGGAAAATCAATCCGCCACTACGCAGGGGCGAGATGCAGCGGGAACAACCGCGTCTTAAGCAAGCCAGCGCTTGCGGCGCTTATAGTGCTTGCCTTCGCGGAACGATTTGCGCTTGCCTTCGGCCACGCCGAGGTAGAATTCCTTGACGTCCTCGTTCTCGGCGAGCGCACTCGCCGCCCCATCGAGCACGACCCGCCCGTTCTCCAGGATGTAGCCATAGCCCGAATATTTGAGCGCCAAATTGGCGTTCTGCTCCGCCAGCAGAAATGAAACGCCTTCGCTCTCATTGAGAACTCTTCATGATCGTGAAGATCTCCTCCACGATCTGCGGCGCCAAACCCATGGATGGCTCGTCGAGCAGAATCATCTTCGGATGCGACATCAGCGCGCGGCCGATCGCGCACATCTGCTGCTCGCCGCCCGACGTATACCCGGCCAATGATTGCCGCCGTTCGCGCAGCCTGGGGAAGTACGTGTAGACCTTTTCAAGTTCGGCACGGATCGCCGCTGCACCGTCACGGCGCGTGAAGGCGCCGGTGAGCAGGTTCTCCTCAATGGTAAGATGCCCGAAGCAGAACCGGCCTTGCATCACCTGGATGCAACCGCGCCGCACCACCTCGTTGGGCGAGAGCTTCTGCACTTCCGCGCCATCGAACTTGATCGCGCCTTTGGTTACTTCACCGCGTTCAGAGTGGAGCAGATTGGAAATCGCTTTCAGCGTGGTTGTCTTGCCGGCGCCGTTTGCGCCCAAAAGCGCGACGATCCCGCCGCTTGGAACGGCGAGCGATACGCCTTTAAGGACGAGAATGACACGATCGTAGACGACTTCGACGTTGTTGAGCGCGAGAATGGGCGCGGCCTCCGCGGCAACCACCGGTTCGGATTTCGCTGGCGCGACGGCGCTCATGGTGGTGCCCTCACCTACCGGGTTTGCTCACAAAATTTCCCGGAGCAGCGGTGCAGCGCTGTTCGCGCTGCACCGCCTCCGGGAACACGGCTTGCGTCAGCTTACGACGACTTTTCGCAAGGCTCGGTCCGCTTCGGCCAACCGGCGTTGGCCTTCACGTAACCCTCGGCTGCGCTGTTGATCAGCGGCAGAACCTTGTCGCTGATTGGCTTGATCGATGGAACCTTCGTGTTCCACTTCGTCCCATCCCATTCGACGAGAGAGATGCCGCTGTGACCGTTGTGGTCGGCGCAACTGAGTTGAATCGGAGCGGCAAAGTTTGGCAGACCGAGTTCTTTCCAGCGCGCTTCCGTGATGTTGAGGGCTTCGAAACCCCGGCGTACGTCTTCGCTGGTAACCTGCTTCTTTCCGGTCAGTTTCTGCGCCGTGTGGATCGCCTCGGCGATCAGCGCCGCGTTGAGAACGGCGCGGTTGTAGAGGTTCTCACCGACCCTGTCTTTCGACGTGACCTGGCTCTTGCCCTTGTCGACCACGTATTTGAGGATGTCCTGGATCGCCGGATAGTTCTGGCCGACACCGTTGATGTCCAGCGAGCTAAACCCTTTGGCTTCCGGGCCGGCCGGACGCGCATCGTCGTCACCGCCGGACCACCACACGGCAACCAGGCGGTTCATCGGGAAGCCGATCTTGGTCGCTTCCTTGACCGCGGTCGGGTTCATGGCGCCCCAGCCCTGTAGATAGATCCAATCGGGCCGGTCGCGGCGCACATCGAGCCAGAGCGAAGTCTGGTTCTGCATTTGCGATCCGGGAACCGGATAGAGCTTGAGCGTAAAGCCGTAGTCTTTGGCTAACGCCTCGAGCAGCGGGATCGGCTCCTTGCCGTAGGGCGCGTCGAGGTGGACAAGGCCGATCGTCTTGCCCTTGAGTTTGTCAAATCCGCCCTCGACATCGGCGGCGTGGCGGACGAAGGCGGATGCGCCGTCCCAGTACGTAGCCGGCGCATTAAAAATCCACGGGAAAAGGTTGCCGTCGGCCGATGCCGAGAGACCATAGGCCATCGAAAACACCGGGATTTTATCGACCGATGCCTTGGGGATCACCTGTAGCGTGATTCCGGTCGAATACGGCGTGATGACGACCGGGTTTTTGCCCTTTACCGTGTCGTAGCATTCAACGCCTTTTTTGGTGTCGTAGCCCGTCTCGCACTCGTCGATGATAAGCCGGGCGCCACCGATTCCGCCGTCACGCTCGTTCAGCATCGTGAAATAATCCGACAACCCGTTGGCGACGGGTATCCCCGACCCAGCGTAGGGGCCAGTCCGGTAGGTGAAGAGCGGAATATAGATTCCGTCCTCCGCCTGCGCCGTCGCGACCGCGGCCGGTACCGCCGTCACGACCGCCAGGCCGAGAGCAAGATGCTTCAAATGCATAGCCGTTTCTCCCTTATTTGCGCCGGCTCTCCGCCGGCGCGTCGGTATGGCCCCTCGATTTCCGTCAACGATAACGAGGGAACCCGCCCGGCCGGTCGACCGGAGCGGGAATTAGGGTGCAGTGTGCAACACCGCCGACGATTCACCTCATGACGACTTGTCGCAAGCCTCGGTTCGTTTGGGCCAGCCGGCGGTGGCGGCAACGTAACTCGTAGCCGCGCTCTCGATCAGGGGCAGCACTTTGTCCTTGATCGGATCGATCCAACCCGACGCCTTCGTCCACTTGGTGCCGTCCCACCGGGCGAGATAGATCCCGTTATGGCCGTTGTGATCGGCGCAGCTCAAATGAATCGGCGCGGCGAAACCATCGAGACCCACCTCTTTCCAGCGAGCATCGGTAATATTGAGCCCTTCCAAGCCTCGGCGCACGTCTTCGCCGGTCACCTGTTGCTTGCCGGTCAAACGTTGGGCCGTACGGATCGCTTCGGAGATGAGGACGGCATTCATCACGCCGCGGTTATAGAGGGCCTCACCAACCTTCTCCTTTGACGGAACCTGACTCTTGCCCTTGTCGACGACGTATTTGAGGACGTCCTGGATCGCCGGATAGTTTTGGCCGACTCCGCTGATGCTGAGCGCCGCGTAGCCCTTGGCATCTCCGCCCGACGGACGCACGTCGTCCTCGCCCCCTGCCCACCAAACCCCAACAAAGTGGTCCATTGGGAAACCGATTTTGGCCGCTTCCTTGAGCGCGGTTGGGTTCATGGCGCCCCAGCCTTGCATATAAATCCAGTCGGGCCGGTCGCGCCGCACGTCGAGCCACAGCGAGGTTTGGTTCTGCATCTGCGAAGGAGGAACGGGGTAGAGCTTGAGCGAGAAGCCGTAGTCCTGGGCCAGCGCCTGAAGCAGCGGGATTGGCTCCTTGCCGTAGGGCGCATCGAGATGGACGAGGCCGATCGTCTTGCCCTTGAGTTTGTCGAAGCCGCCTTCGACGTCGGCGGCGTGACGCACGAATGCCGACGCGCCATCCCAATAGGTGGCAGGCGGATTGAAGACCCATGGGAACTCATTGCCGTCGGCTGAGGCGGATAAGCCGTAGGCCATCGACAAAACCGGTACCTTGTCGACCGCCGCCTTCGGAATGATCTGGAGCGTGATCCCGGTCGAATAGGGCGTGCTGACAACAGGGTTTTTGCCCTTTGTGGAATCGTAGCACTCGACACCCTTTTTGGTGTCGTAGCCGGTCTCGCACTCGTCGACGATAAGGCGTACGCCGCCGATGCCGCCGTCACGCTCGTTAAGCATATTCAGATAATCCGACATGCCATTGAAGATGGCCGCCCCCGCTCCGGAATAGGGGCCGGTCCGGTAGCTCATGAGCGGAATGTAGATTCCATCCTGTGCCTGTGCGGCCGTCTGCGCGGCGGGCGCCGCCATTAGCACCGCCAGGCTCAGTGCAAGATGCTTCACACGCATGGCACTTCCTCCGTTTTTCTGCGCCGGCCATTCAGCCGACGGGCCCTATCGGCCGGCCAAATCGGCCGGAGCGGGAATTGCGGCGGAGTGTGCACCATCAGTACGGAAAGGGCCACACCCTCAACTTTTGTTTACCGATCTGCCAGAGCCGCGCGAGGCCGGCGGGCTCCACCACCAGAAACACGATGATCAATGCGCCGACGATCACAAAGGTCAGTTGCTCGGCGGCGGCCGGCCGGATTGGCAAGCCAAATGCCGCAGGGATTGCCCGCAGCGCAATTGGCAGAATGTAGATCAGCGCGGAGCCAAAAAACGATCCGATCAGGGTGCCGAGACCGCCGATAATCACCATGAACAGGACGAGAAAGCTCTGATCGATGGCAAACACGTCGGCTTCAGCACCGCCGTACCACAGGAACACCATCATTGCGCCGGCTACGCCGCAGTAGAACGAAGAGACCGCGAAAGCGAGCAGCTTGGCGCGCAACAACCTGATCCCGATCAGCTCGGCGGCAAGGTCCATGTCGCGAACCGACATCCACATCCGGCCAATGCGGCCGTGGACCAAATTCGAAGCAATCCAGGTGAGGAAGACGACGATGCCGAGTACGACCAAATAGCGGGTCGCAGCCGTCGCCGTCGGGCCGGTGATCGGAATCCCCATCAGCGTGCGCAGGGGCACCTGGATCGCGCCGGAGACGCTGTCATTGTAGAGCCAAGGTATCCGGATAAAGCACCACTCCAGAAAGAATTGTGCGGCGAGCGTCGCGACCGCGAGATAAAAACCTTTGATGCGCAGCGACGGCAAGCCGAACAGCACGCCAACGGCGGCGGAGAAAAAGCCGGACGCAAGGATCCACACAATGATATCGACTTGCGGAAAGAAAGTTGTGAGCTTCAAGCAGGCGTAAGCACCGACGCCCATGAAGCCGCCAGTGCCGAGAGAAAGCAGTCCGGTATAGCCAGTAAGCAGATTAAGTCCGATCGCGGCCAACGCGAAAATCAGAAATGGGATCATAATTGTGTTGAGCACGAAGTCGTTGCCAGCCAGCGGAAAGACGACGAACGCGATAAAGAGGATAACCGCGATGCCGATCCGATCCTGCAGGATCGGAAATACCGCCATATCGGCGGCGTAGTTCGACTTGTACTGGCCTACCTCGCGATAGAGCATCGTTCAAATCCGCTCGATGATCTTTTCGCCGAACAAGCCCTGGGGCCGAAACACCAGAAAACCGAGCGCGATCACATAGGCCAGCCAGGTTTCAATGCCACCGCCGAGGAGCGGTCCCCAATAAAATTCGCCAAGCTTTTCTCCAATCCCGATAATCAAGCCGCCGACAATAGCACCCGGGATCGAGGTCAAGCCGCCGAGGATCAGCACCGGAAGCGCCTTTAACGCGATGATCTGCAGCGCGAACGACACCTCCGAGCGGGCGCCCCACATGATGCCGGTGGTCAGCGCCACGACGCCGGCCGCGAACCACACAATGACCCAGATCTGCTCGAGCGAGATACCGACCGACAACGCCGCCTGATGGCTGTCGGCGACCGCGCGCAAGGCCCGACCGATGCGGGTGCGTTGAAAGAAGACCGCGAGAGCCGCAACCATGATTGAACCGATGATAACCGCGGCGATGTCGATCTTCTGCAGCGACACGAAACCGCCGAGTCCTTTGAATTGCAGGGCGCCGCTGGGCAGGTACAACTCCTTGGCGATCATCACCTTTGGATTGCCGCCGAACACAAGCTGGCCCAGTCCAATGAGAAAATAGGTGATGCCAAACGTCGCCATGAACAGGATAACGTCCGACTGGTTCACTAGCGGGCGCAGCACCAGACGCTCAACCCCGAACGCGAGTACCAGCATCACCACCACTGTGAGAGCGAGCGCGACGAACGCCGGCACGCCATGCTCGTGCAGGCCCACCAGCGTGAGCGCTGCAAACACTACCATGATGCCCTGCGCGAAATTGAAAACGCCGGACGCCTTGAAGATCAGGACAAAACCGAGCGCAATCAGAGCATAGAGTACGCCCGCGACGAGTCCGTCCCATAAGGTCTGGACAAATAAATCGGGCGCCGTGCCCATTTGCACGAATGGATCGACGAAGACTTGATAGAGGATGTGCATGAACGTCTTACTGTGGTTCGCCGAGATATGCGCGGATCACTTTCTCGTCGCGCTTGACTTCTTCCGGCGTACCGTCGGCGATCTTGCGGCCGTAGTCGAGCACCACTACGCGATCTGAAAGATCCATCACGACGCCCATGTCATGTTCGATCAAAGCAACTGTCGTCCCGTATTGCTGGTTCACATCGATAATGAACCGCGACATGTCCTCTTTCTCTTCGAGGTTCATGCCGGCCATCGGCTCATCGAGCAACAGAAGATCGGGTTCCATGGCAAGCGCACGGCCAAGCTCGACGCGCTTCTGTAATCCATAAGGAAGACGGCCGACCGGGGTTTTGCGAATGGCCGCGATTTCGAGAAAGTCGATGATCTCCTCGACCCGGCGGCGATGCTCGACCTCTTCCTGGAGGGCGGGACCAAAGCGGATAAGCTGCCAAAAAAATCCGCGATGCATCTTCAGCGCGCGGCCCGCCAGGATGTTGTCGAGTGTGGTCATCCCGCGAAACAGCGCCAGATTTTGGAAGGTGCGCGCGATGCCGCCGCGGGCCGCGGCATAAGGCCGCATACTGCTGCGAACCTGACCCTTAAACGTGATGCGTCCGGATTGCGGTTGGTAGAAGCCGTTGACGACGTTGAGCATCGACGTCTTGCCGGCGCCGTTCGGCCCGATGATCGCGCGTATTTCACCCTTGCGGATGTCGAACGAAACGCCGGTCAAGGCGCGGACGCCGCCGAAAGAGAGCGAAACATCCTCGACCGCGAGTAAGACTTCGCCGAGCGCCGCCTCACGCGAGGACGGCGCCCTCATGCCGCGCGCCCCATTTGTGCGGCGCGCACCGGGTAGGGCTTCACGTCACGGATCGTCAACCGCGCCGCAATCACGCCCTTGTGCCCGTCCTCGAATGTAACCTCGGTTGAAATCTGCGCCTCCGTCGAGCCGTTGAAGAAGGCTTCAACCAGTGGCGAGTAGCGGTCGATGATGTGCCCGCGGCGGAGTTTTTGTGTGCGTGTCAGTTCGCCGTCATCGGGATCGAGCTCTTTGTGCAGAATGAGGAACCGGTGGATCTGCGCGCCGGCCATTATTTCTTCTTCCGCCAGCGACCGATTCACTTCGTCGATGTGGCGCTCGATCATGTCGTACACAAGCGGATTGGCGGCGAGCTCCTGATAGGAGCCATAGACAACGTTGTTGCGTTCCGCCCAACTGCCTACCGCAGTGAGATCAATGTTGATCATGGCGCAAACGAAATCGCGCCCGGCGCCCACCGCGACGGCCTCGCGGATGTTCGGATAGAACTTCAGCTTGTTTTCGATGTACTTCGGCGCGAACACCGTCCCGTCTTTGAGATGGCCCAGGTCCTTGGCGCGATCAATGATCTTCAGCTGATTGGTCTTCGGATCAAAAAAGCCCGCGTCGCCGGTATGCACCCAGCCGTCGGGCGTGATCACCTCGGCGGTCTTGTCCGGGTCTTTGTAGTAGCCCGCGAACACACCAGGAGAGCGGAACAAAACTTCGCCGGCGTCCGAGATTTTGATCTCGACGTCAGGCGAAGCCCTGCCAACAGTGTCGGGGTGAATCTCGCCATCCGGCTGCGCGGTTATATAGACCGAGGCCTCGGTCTGCCCGTAGAGCTGTTTCAGATTAAGCCCGATGCCGCGATAGAAGCGGAAGATTTCCGGGCCGATGGCTTCGCCGGCGGTATAACCGACGCGAATGCGTGAAAGGCCGTATTGATTCTTCAGCGGGCCATAGACCAGAAAGTCGCCGACCGCATAGAGCAGCCGCGCGGTCAGCGGGACCTTTTCGCCGTCGAGTATCTTCTCGCCCCAGCGCCCGGCAATCCCAATAAAGAAATCGAATACCTTGCGCTTGAGCGCGCCGGCATCTGCCATACGCACCATCGTTAAGGTCAGCAGATTCTCATAAACCCGGGGCGGCGCGAACGCGTACGTTGTGCCAATCTCGCGCCGATCCTGGACCACGGTATCCAGCGCCTCCGGACAATTGACGCAATAACCGGCGACGTACGCCTGGACATAAGAGAAAATATAGTCGCCGACCCACGCCAGCGGTAAATAGGCGATCACTTCCTCGTTTTGATCGAGATGGTCAAAGGCGTTCGCGTTGCGTGCCGAGATAATCGTATTCTCGTAAGTGAGCATAACGCCCTTGGAACGCCCGGTCGTTCCCGACGTGTAGAGGATGACGCTGAGATCGCTGCCCTTACCCTCGGCAATTCCGGCTTCCCATTGCCGTAAACATTCGGGATCACTCGCAAGCTTTTTGCGGCCGATGCCCTGCACATCTTCGAACGAAATGAGCCGGCCGTGGACGTAGTCCTTCAGTCCTCGCGGCTCGTCATAGACGACTTTGCCCAACTTGGGGAAACGATCGGATACGGCAATGAGCTTGTCGACCTGCTCCTGGTCCTCAACCACGGCAAGCGTCACCTCGGCATGCGCCAACACGTAGGCCATTTCGTCGGCTACGGCATCGGAATAGACCGGCACCGGCACGGCGCCGAGCGCTTGTCCCGCACACATCGCCCAATAGAGCCGCGGCCGGTTGCTGCCGACGATAGTGAATTTGTCACCGCGCTTGAGACCGAGTTCGGATAGCCCGACCGAGAAGGCACGAACCTCTTCCAGCATTCGTGCCCAGGTCCACGTTTGCCAGATGCCGAGGTCCTTGTGGCGCATCGCCGGCCGGGCGCCGATCGCCTTGGCATTGTGGATCAGAAGCTTCGGCAGCGTGTCTAAGCTGCCATCAATCGACTGCACAGCGTCCTCCGCCCCTTCATTTAGATAGCGCTCGCTCAGCAAGCGCGTCGCTCGCAACCGGAGGATCGGTGCCGCTTATGCGGTCATTTTGCGCCGCCGAGCATCCGCGATCGGTGCCCCGAATGCATAGCGACGCGGTGACCCTAGATCCCCCAATCCTCGGTCACCGGCGAACGTTGGTAGCACAATATTGCCCTTAATTCTCGCATTGCTGGGCTAAAACGACAATGCTATTTCGACCCGTGAGCCTAGGCATTTTGACGCAAAATCCGTAAGCCGCTGCGCAGAATTACCCGCCGGGCTAGGAAACGCCGTCATGCTCGACACCTCTCAAGGCGTCACACCGCAGTTTGCTCTCGGTGAAGATCAACTCGCGGTGCGGGACATGGCGCGGGCCTTCGCTATCGAGGTGTTTGCGCCGCACGCGCTGGCCTGGGACGAAGCCAAGCATTTTCCGGTCGCCGAGATGCGCAAGGGCGCAGCGCTGGGCATGGGCGGCGTTTACGTCAGCGCCGATGTCGGCGGGTCCGCGCTTTCGCGTCTCGACGCGGCGTTGATCTTTGAGGCGCTCGCCGTCGGTTGCCCCACGGTTGCGGCGTACATGTCGATCCACAACATGACGGCGTGGATGATCGATGCTTACGGCTCGGACGCGCAACGCCAGAAATGGTTGCCGAAGCTGTGCACGATGGAGCTTCTGGCCAGTTATTGCCTGACCGAGCCAGGCGCCGGCTCTGATGCCGCGGCTCTGACCACGCGCGCACTGCGCGACGGCGATCATTATGTGCTCAACGGTCAGAAGCAGTTTATTTCCGGCGCCGGCGCAGGCGACCTCTACGTGGTGATGGCGCGCACCGGCGACGCTGGCCCGTCCGGGATTTCGACGCTGGTCGTGCCCGGCGACACGCCGGGCATTTCGCTCGGCGCGAACGAACGAAAAATGGGCTGGAACGCTCAGCCCACCCGCGCCGTCGTTTTTCAGGACGCGCGGGTGCCGGTCGAAAACCGGCTGGGTGCGGAGGGCATTGGTTTCAAGATCGCCATGGCCGGTTTGGATGGCGGCCGTCTGAACATTGCAGCGTGTTCGCTCGGCGGCGCTCAGAGTGCGCTGGAGAAGGCGCTGGCCTACATGAAGGAGCGCAAAGCCTTCGGCAAGCGGCTTGAAGAATTTCAGGCGTTGCAATTTCGACTCGCGGACATGGCAACGGCGCTTGAGGCTTCGCGCACGCTGTTATGGCGCGCAGCGGCTGCGCTCGATCGTGGCGATGGAAATGCGACAACGCTTTGCGCCATGGCCAAACGCTTCGTCACCGATGCCTGCTTCGAGGTCGCTAATCAGGCGCTGCAACTGCACGGCGGCTACGGCTACCTTTCCGAATTCGGCATCGAGAAGATTGTACGCGATTTGCGCGTGCACCAGATTCTCGAAGGAACGAACGAGATCATGCGCCTCATCGTGGCAAGAAGCCTGATCGGACGATAAGCGGCATGGTCCTTCACGAGGGGGAGGTTATCGTTCGCGCCGAGCGGGCGCTGCGGCGGATCACGCTCAACCGGCCGAAGGCGCTCAATGCTCTCACGCTCGACATGGCCGTCACCATGACGGAGTATCTACGCTCCTGGGCAACGGATCCCGAGGTTGGCGCAATCCTGATCGACGGCGCAGGTGAGCGCGGGCTGTGCGCCGGCGGCGACATCCGCGCACTCTACGACGCGGCGAAATCCGGAAGCTCCCTCCCCCAGCGGTTCTGGTCGACCGAATACCATCTGAATGTATTGATCGCACGCTATCCGAAGCCCGTGATTGCGGTCATGGACGGCGTTGTCATGGGGGGCGGGGTCGGCGTTTCAGCTCACGCGTCGCATCGCGTCGTCACCGAGCGTTCGGTCGTGGCAATGCCGGAGGTCGGGATTGGATTTTTTCCCGACGTCGGCGCGTCTTTTTTGCTAGCACGCGCACCGGGACATGTCGGAGCGTATTTGGCGCTAACTGGCGATCGCATGAACGCGGATGACGCCATCTATTGCGGATTTTCCGACGTGCACATTGCCGCCGCGAAGCTTGCCGAGGTTCCCTCTGCGCTCGCCGATTGTCGCACAGCCGACGATGTGCGGAATCAACTCGGCAAAATCTCCACCGCGCCCGCACCGGGCCGGCTTAAAGCGGCACGGCCCTGGATTGATGCTGCCTTCGATGCCAATCGGGTCGAGACGATTTTCGAGCAATTGCGGTCAAGCAATGTCGATGAGGCACATTCGGCGCTCGCGACAATGCAAAAAGCATCCCCGACTTCGCTGAAGGTAACGCTGCGCAATGTTCATGCCGCGGCAAACTTCAAAAGAGTGGAGGAAAGCTTCCGACAGGATTATCGTATCGCGCTCGCCTGCATTGCCGGCCATGATTTCATCGAAGGCATTCGCGCGACCATCGTCGACAAGGACCGCAGCCCGAAATGGCGCCCGGGCAAGCTTGAAGACGTCACCGCCGAAATCGTGGATCGGCACTTCAAGTCGGTCGGAGCCCTGGAACTGACTTTCGCGAACTGAAAGAGGCTTGTGCCAATGCCCCATATCGGATTCATCGGTCTCGGAAACATGGGCGGCCCCATGGCCGCCAATCTCGTCAAATCCGGCGAGCACGTGCTCGGCTTCGACGTTGTAACGGCATCGCGTGAGACCTCCGCCCGCGACGGCGTGCAGATCGTCGCCAACGCGAGGGCGTGCGTCGAAAACGCCGATGTGGTCATAACCATGCTGCCGGCCGGCGAGCACGTCCTGTCGGTATGGAACGACATTGTGCCGCATGCGCGGCAGGGTACGCTCTTTATTGATTGTTCGACGATCGACGTGGCGAGCGCCCGCAAGGCGCATTCGCTTGCGGCAGGGCGCGGCATCGCCACGCTCGACGCGCCGGTTTCCGGCGGCGTCGGCGGCGCTAAAGCGGCAACGCTGACGTTCATGGTCGGCGGAACGGCGGCAGCCTTTGCGCACGGCAAGCCGGTGCTCGAACGCATGGGCAAGCGGGTGGTGCATTGTGGTGAGGCCGGCAACGGTCAGGCGGCGAAGATCTGCAACAACATGATTCTCGGCGTGTCGATGATCGCCGTCAGCGAAGCCTTCGTCCTAGGCGAAAAGCTTGGCCTCTCGCACCAAGCGCTTTTCGATGTTGCTTCGGCTTCGTCGGGCCAGTGCTGGTCATTGACCAGCTATTGCCCGGTGCCGGGCCCGGTACCAGCAAGTCCGGCTAATAATGACTATAAGCCCGGCTTCGCCGCGGCGCTGATGCTGAAAGATCTTAAGCTTGCCCGCGAGGCCGCGGAACAGGTCAAGGCCAACACGTCGCTCGGTGCGCAGGCCGCCGCAATCTACGAGGGCTTTGCCGAAGAAGGCCACAGCGGCTTGGATTTCTCCGCGATCATCAAGCTGGTCCGCGAGAACTCCGGACGCGACTGACCAAATTAACAATCCGGGCGCCACTGACCAGGCCGCGTACTTATAAATTTCGGTAAGGACGACTCGTCGAATGTCCGCTTTGCACCTGTGCGTTCAACCGGTCAGTGCAACACCGCTTGTAGTCTATCGGCTGGCGTTTGGAAGCCCAAGGTCTTTCGCGGACGTTGATTGAGCCGCAGAGCAATCGCGTTCAGATAACTCTGAGAGATGCGCGAGAAGTTGGTTCCTCTCGGGAAGTACTGACGCAGCAGGCCGTTGGTGTTCTCGTTTGAGCCGCGCTGCCAGGGACTGCGCGGATCACAGAAGTAGACCTGGACGTTGGTGGCAACCGTGAAGCGCTTGTGGGCATGCATCTCTTTGCCTTGATCCCAGGTCAGGGAGCGTCGCAACTCCTCAGGCAGCTTGCCGATGTGCTTGGCAAGCGCAGCAACAACAGTCGTCGTGTCCTTGCGGGGGATCTTGACGAGCATCGTGAAGCGGGTATTGCGCTCGACCAGGGTGGCGATGTGCGTGTCGTTCGCTCCGGTAAGAAGGTCTCCTTCCCAATGCCCCGGCACGGCGCGATCCTCAATCTCAGCGGGCCGCTCGCGGATGGAGACCATATCGAGGATATGCCCTTGTCCACTCTTCGCGTTGTGGCTCTTGGGGCGACGCATCCGCCGCGCAGTACGCAACTGCGCCGTCAGCTCCTTCTTCAGCACGCCGCGGGTCTGGATGAAGAGGCTGCGATAGATCGCTTCGTGAGATATCTGCATGTCTTGGCGGGTTGGGAACTCCTGCTTCAGCCAGCCGGAGATCTGCTGCGGCGACCATTGCAGCGCGAGCTTCTGCGCCACGCGCCATCGTAGCTCCCTGTGCAGCGCCAAACGACAAGGCTTGGGGCGCAACGCCCGCTCCCAGGCACGCCGATCAGCCCGGTTTGCACGATAGGCCTGACTGCCGCCGTTGCGCCTGATCTCCCGGCTTACTGTCGATGGCGCCCGTCCGAGGCCCTGGGCGATCTGCCGGATCGACCGGCCCACCGCAATGCCACGGGAAATCTCTTCGCGTTCCTCAAACCTTAGCGCTGCCCAGGCTCTCCGGCGCGGCGCCGGCACGATCCCTCCATGGAGTACCACGATCCGCTCAACGCCGGTCTTGTTCTTCCTTTCCAGCGCCCGCGAGATGGCCGCAGCACTTTGCCCGTTCTTCCATCGCTCCCACAGCTCGGCCTTCTGCGCTGCCGTGAACCAAATCCGCGACGTCACCATGGCACACCTCCTCACCTCGCAAGATTAGAAGGTGTTGCGCTGATCGGTTGAATCCGCCACCTGATTGTGTTGCAAAACCCGGCTGATTTTTGCAGCTGGGCCGGATTTGAGTATTGGTCAGCTTGTGGCGTTCTCCGCTGAGAGCGTCTAACAACGCTATCGGTACACACGCTTTGCAGACCGGCTACGCCGCACAGGTGACTGCGCCCGATGGCGGCGGGCGGCAGAGGAACTTAACGAGGCGCCGCAGGTTTTGAGCGGTTGCGGTCAATAGCACCTCGTCTTTGGCCCCACTTAAGCCTCGCAGTCGAAGTCGGTCGAGCTTGAAGATCCGCTTCATGTGAGCAAAACACATCTCGACCTTTTTGCGCTCTCGGCGTGATTGCGCGAAGGCCTCGGTTTTGGCCAGTGCGCGAGCGACATCGCGGGCGTCCTCATCAAGATCGCGGGGAATCTGCCGTGCAGGCGTGTGGGGGCAGCACTGCATTTTGAACGCGCAGAGATCGCAATCGCGCTTTGAGGCACGATAGCGAAGCGTACTGCCGTCGATGACTGTTCCGGTGGTGTGCAGCAGCTTTCCATTCGGGCAGATGTAGATGTTGCGCGATCGGTCGAAGACGAAGTCGGCCCGGCTGAAGGTGCCATCGGAGCGTGCCGACTTGTCCCAGACCGGGATGTGCGGCGTGATCTGACGATCCACCAACCACTTGAGCAGCCTGACCGCGCCATAAACGGTGTCACCTGCCAACCGCCGCGGCTGAAGATCGAAGCGGTCCTTGACACGCTCGATCATCGTCCCGGTGATGGCAATCTCGGCTATACGATTGGCGCGTGTGCCCTCGGCGTCGACGATGATCCCGGCTTTGTTGTCGATGAGATAGTTGGCGTCGTAAGCGAAAAAGGGATCAGTGTTCTTCCTTGCAACCCATGCCGCCTGTGGATCGGTCAGCGAGACCTCTTTTGGCGGCTTGCGTCTGTTACCGCCCCCGCTCAAACCATCGTCATCACCGCCGCTCTCCTCATCATTGCGGGCCTCATCGAGAGCAGCGAGGTACTCGCGAACCGCGCGCGACGCCTCCTCGGCCCGCGGCCAGGCAATGGGCTGGTCGCCAGGCGCTCGCTTCTTCTTCCCTGCGTCGGCCCTGATCAGGCTCGCATCGATCGAAAATCCCTCGCCGCCAACCAGGCCAGCCGCAATGCACTTCGCCACCACGCGCTCAAATACCCGGCGTAACGCGTCGCTCTGACGAAAGCGCTCGTGCCGGGCACGGCTGAACACCGAATGGTCGGGTATCCCATCCTCGATGCCGAGCTTGCAAAACCACCGATATGCCAGATTGACCTGCAGCTCAGAGCACAGCCGCCGCTCCGAGCGGATCGCAAACACGTATCCCACAATCAGCATCCGGATCATCAGCACCGGATCGATCGAAGGTCGACCTGTGTGCGAATAGTAGGGCGCAAGCTCGCTGTGCACCCAATCAAGATCGAGAACGCGGTCGATCTGCCTGACCAAATGATCCGCCGGCACCGCCTTGTCGAGATCGAACGCGTAAAAGAATTGACCTTGTCCGCGCTCTCGCCGCCCCATCATCGACCGCTCCCCGCGAATCGCAGTCCTGATCCACGGAATCACAGGTCAACTGCAGTCTCAACGAGAGTTTTGCAACACAATCCTCCGAAAGCGACTGAATTGTTGCATCGCCGCGAAATGACGCGACGGGCCAATTTCTGACATTCAGGGTTTCGAGAGAATCAACAAGAAGAAGACAAGTCGCCTACCGAAAACGCTGCAGCCTGCTCCATAGCCTCCCTAACGGCATGCGAAGATCGCGACAGATGAAGATCGGGCGATCATTCTCGTACGGCATGACATAAGGGCCGCCGAAATGGTCCACAATCTCGACCGATGCGCAGAGCGACCGCCAGGTCTCGGCGTTGCCTCCGACGTGGAGGATCAACGAACCGTCATGGCCGCGTGGACCCCAAAGCCAATATTGGTTATGGCCGCTCAGCGCTGATGGCAGGCCGTCTCTACCGCCGTAGACATCGAGCGCGGCGGCTTCGCCGTAGTTTGAAGCGACTATCGCAACGCGCCCCCGGTCTTCCGGAGAAAGTCGACTGAAGACCGCCGCTACCTTCTTCTCCAAGTCGCGCCACCCAAATTCGTCAGACAGGCTTTGGGTGAGAGGAGCGCCGACGCCCGCAGCTTCGATCGGCTCGGGCTTAGTGTGGGTGAACTCCATGTAGCGCGGCAATTGAGATGGATCGAGAATCGGCAATGCGACGGGCGCGAACAACGCGCTTACGCAGAGCGCAACAGCAATCCAGGCACGTGTGATCGTGGGACTAAGGCGCTCGCACAGCACTGAGCCAACTACGAACATCGTGGGATAGACCGAAAACAGATAGTAATTCGTGCCGCGCTCGACGTAGTAGAACGCAGTTGCGAGTATAAAGGCGAGGGCCAGGAAGCGGGCGCCCGCAAGACGGCGGTCGATAAATGGTCCAACCGCTCCGGCTAACCATAATGGAGCGAGCGCGATGTTCATCGACAAGGCCTGCCTGAACTCGAATTGCCAAAGCGGGCCCGTATAGTTTTTCTGACTGTCTAGATGCGGCAGAATTACTTGAAAGAACGGCCAGCCCTGCGTCCATTGCCAGATGAGATTTGGCGCAACAAGCACGGCCGCAATGGCGATACCCAACCAGAGCTGCCACCAGAGTAGTATGCGGCCAGCCCGAGTAACGACAACACCAACGGCTAGTGCAACGAGCCAGACCGCAATGCCCCATTTGGCTTCCATAGCCGCGCCCGCCAATACGCCGACCCAGACGAGGTCGGAGCGCTTGTCGTGTAGTACGGCGCGCGTGAGCAGAAAGGCGGTTGCGGTCCAAGCGATGGGCTCGAAAGTTGAAGTCGTGAGATGCGATGTCAGCCCGGCAAGACCGGGTGCGATGCCAGCAGCGATTGCAGCGAACGCGACCGCCCTGCCTTCGCCGCCAAGCAGGCGCGCAAAGGCCGCGCAAACAAATACAAGCCCAACTGCCGCGATCGTCGCGGGTACGCGCAGCAGCCAGATACTTTCGCCGAAGATTTGCGTCGCCGCAGCAATCAGCGGCACGAGTGGCGGCTGATCGACATATCCGAAGTCCGGATGCCAACCGCAGACGAGGAAATACAGCTCGTTGCGCTGCGCGTCGTAGCGGTCGGCCGTCGCAATGTGCAGGATGGCGACCAATAAGGCCGCCGTCCAAACGACAGGCTCGCGCGAAAATGCGGCTTTGATGGACCTCACTACGCGGGCTTCCAATGCACCAGAACTGGTGGATAAGCCGGCATGGTTCATAGCAATAGACATCCCGAACGCTCGTTGCTCGCCCTCGCCATACTATCAAGCGGCAACGGCATTTAATCGGGGCTCTGAGCCGCAACTCCGTATTCCTTGCGCTGAAAGGCTGGGATGTTACGGGGTTCGACATGTTCGACGAAGGCATCGCGATCGCCCAATGGAACGCCGCGCGAGCCCGAATTCAGTTCCACCTCACCTGGCGTAAGCCGATAACCTCGCTGTGCTCCACAATGTGCCATGCAACGTTCTGAATGAACCGAACATGTCGGTCACATTTGCATCGAAGCAGGTCGGAAATCCGCGGATGGCTTCAGCGGCAGCCAGGCTGGTCACTCCGCTCTAAGTAAAAAGTGTACGTCTCGCAGTCATTCGCCGCTGGCGGACGCGGGAAAGGAACTGTGCGGTTTACCGGCGGTAACAACCTCACGTATGCAACGACCGCGCGCAGATCCTCCTCGTCGAGGTTGGAAAACTGATCCCAGGTCATGCCCTGCCAGTGAAGTTGCCTACCATCTCGGCTAACGCCGCTCCGAATCGCGCGCTTCAATTCTGCGTCGGTCCAGGCGCCGACTCCGGCTCGGGGATGCGCGGTGATGTTGCGCGTCCATAGCGTACCGAACGGCTTCCAACTGATCGACGTTCCGCCGCTACCGTCCGTGCCGTGACAGATAGTGCAGCTCACTGAATACAAGTAGTGGCCGCGCTCAATCATGCGCGCGCGCTCGACGGGCATATTGTGAGGATCCGGCTTGACATCGCCAAGGTTCACGGCCTTCACGAGGGGGTCGGGCGGCATGTTGCCGATGCTTGGCCACTGCGACAACACGTAAATGAGAGCGCCGCCGACCGTGAGTGCCAGCACACCCCCAATCACTGAAAATATCCTAGGACGCCGGCCGGCGCGCACAAACAGAATGAGTGTCAATCCTAGCACTATCCACTGTGCATCGACGAGCAAAGTTTGAATGCGCGCCGGCGAGCCCCTGGCGGAGTCGATGGCGAAGTTGCCGTCGCCATAGGTCAGCTCCCTCGGAACAGTCGCCGGCAGCGGGCGCGTGAACTTCATCGCGATGGTTTCCACGAGTCCGTAGCTGAGCTTGGCCGGGATGGGATTATGCACTGGTCGCGATCCCGTCTTGAGGAAGGTCGCGATGGCGGTCGCGTCGTCATCGGTGAAGTTGTGGAAATTGGCCCACAGCATCGCGAACGGATTGAGCGCCCGGTCCGGGGCCTGGCCGTCGCGCAGCGCTCGGACGATCTGGGGCACGCTCCACTGGCCCAGACCCGTCTCAATATCCGAAGTCAGATTGCGGCTCACCGAGTAGCCGTGCGGATAGTAGCCGACGCGCATACCACCGGCGAGGAACGCCCCGTCAACGTTGTAAATCCCGGTGCGGTCGATTTGCGTATGGCAAAGGCCACATACTTCCCATCGGGTAATGTAATTGCCGCGCTGGACCGGGTCCGCGGCAAATCCCTCACCTCCAAAGCTACCGCCCTTCTCCCACGGCGGCGTGCGGGCGAGAGAGATGACGAAGTTCACCAAGTCCCAGCGAGCGTCAACAGGCAGCACGTCCGCGTAGGCCGGCATGGGTCCCGGCACGATCCCGATTGTCAGGCGCAGCCAGACGTCCTGTGGCCGACTGCCGCCGCGGAAAGTCCATGGCGCAGTGAGATCACGCGCAAATACCTCGTGGCCGGATTCGTCATCGAAGCGTTGGCCGCCGCGGCCGGCTTCGCCGTGGCACCCAGCGCAGCCTTGGGCGGCAAACAGCGTCTTTCCGCGATCCACACTTTCCAGCGAGCTCGGGATTGCAGAGGGGATTTCGATAGGGCGGCCTGGCCGGGGAAACGCTACTGAAAACGACTTTACCTGCTCTACGACGGCGTTTAATTCCTCGGTCGAGAGTATCCCTGCAAAGTAGGGCATCGCGCTGGCAGGTAGGCCGTCGCGAACCGTTTGCAAGAGATCTTGGTCGGCTGGCGGCTCCCCGGCTGCGGTGGACTTGTACTTGAATTTGCCGCTTGAGAAATCGCGAGGACGTGGAAACATGGACGGTGCAGCCGGACCGTTCCCACGTCCGTCGGGGCCGTGGCAAACGGCGCAGTGCCGTGCGAATATTCGCGACCCGAGTGGCGCACCGGGGTCTACATCTGCGCCAGGCGGCCAGGTCAGGTCAGCGTACAGCGTTGGGTCCGGCCGATATTCCGCGCTGGGATGCGCCAAGCCCACGCGCGCCCAGATGGAGCGCCCGACGTCCAGCGCGACGAAGAGCATACCGAAGGCCAATACCACTCCCAGCCGAGAGCGTATGAGCCATTGCATCCGCCGCTCCTTTGCGCTTTCAAATCAGACTGGATTTCCTGCGTGACTGCCGACTTCGCGTCGATGGTAAGCTTGTTGTGCGTAAGCGGGAAGCCCGACAATCTGTCCCGCTATTCGATCGGACGCTGCACCAGTGTGCTCGGCCCAACGATCGCTCCCAATCGCTTCATGACGTTCCTCACGGGTGGCGTGAGTCGGAAGAGACAATATAAATCGGCGGCATGCCGATCTCTGGTTGAATTCGGATGTGGAACCGGTCGGTTAGCGGAGGCGCTCGGTTCCGTGTGCAATGCCCTGCTATAGCCACCGACGCACGTGTGATTTGTACTGACGGTACGCGTCGCCAAACTCTCGCTCAAGATACCCTTCTTCCCGGAAAATGACACCGACGTGCATCATAATCAGCAGCGGGATGAGAAGCGCGATTGCCCAAGCGCTTCCCGCCGCAATGGCAAGCCCGAGATAGACGAGCGTCATCGCGAGATAGAGCGGGTTGCGCGACCGTCTGTAGATGCTGTCGACTGCAAGCGCCGTCGTAGGTAGGTCCGTCGAGATATTGGTGGTAACCGCACGCAGGCCGCGCAAGCCAGCGATACCAACGAGAAATCCGATGATGAAGAGTACCGCGCCGGCAACATACCGGGCATAAGGAAACAAAGTGGCCGTCGGGCTCGGAACCAGAGCCTCCAGAACCGCCGCAAGTGCGAGAAAGCCTAGGAAGATCACCGGCGGTGGGGCGACGACGCCTGCATTGCCACGTGAGGCTTCCGGATTCGATACTGCGCCGTCTGATGAGGTCGCAGACGTCGCTCCGAGGACCCGGCGTATTGCGAATAACAGCCCCAAGGCGGCGACGGCGATTGTGAGGATCAGTACCGGTTCTCGAAGCCACATGATTGATCCCTCCGGCGCCGATAACCAATCAATTTCATGCTTTCACAGGCCTGACTATACCATATCGACTGTACCGAGGCTGGCGGTGCTTACCGAGGGGCAAGCGACTATCGCTTTGGCATCGCGTGTCGACTTCCGCTTCGGGTCATTTTCGACTGGGACGAGGCCAGCAGCAGGTCCCACAGTGTCGGCCCGGCCTCTGAAAGCGGAAGTGAAATCCGGATATTTGCAGCTTCCGTCCGCGTCTCTGCTGGTCTCGAAATCTGGACGAGCGGTTCTTCAACAAGATCAAACAGCGTCGACGCGTCGCTACTCGCTGCGACAAAGCTTGCGGCCAACTACGTCGCCGTCATCCAGCTCGCGTCAATCCGGCTTGGCTGCGCGTTATGAGTCCACGCCCCTAATCGATTTGTCGGGTCCGGCCGCTCAGGTCCGGCCGTTTGGCCGGCCCAAGTGGGGACTTGTTCCCGGGCATCTACGTCCTGCAGGGGATTGAAAACGTTCATGGCCGGGACATTAGGCGCGAAGACGGCGCTTCGCGCCTTTTGGGACGCAAAGACGGCGCTTCGCGCCGTCTGCCCGGCCATATATAACGAGACCGTGTTACTGTGCCGGATCTTTGGGTGACCACAGCTTGATCGGCGACGTCTTCTCGTAAGCCATGCCCTTGGGGTAGCTGATGGCCTCCATTTGCAATCCCCACGGGGCTAGAAAATAGAAGATGCTTTGTCCAGCGGCCGGTCCCTGGTCGACCGGCAGATTGAAGAAAGTCTTCACGCCTTTGCTGTCGAGATAGGTCTTCGCCGCCTTGATGTCGTCGACGTAGAAGGCGATGTGATAGCCGCCGATATCGCTGTTCTTCGGCGTCATGTTTTTCTGGTCCGGCGAGCTATATTGAAACAGCTCGATGTTGGAGCCGTAGCCGCAGCGCACCAGCGTGATTTGATGAATCACCGCCTTTGGATCGACGTTGAGCAGGTCATGCATGAACGTGCCTTTGTCGTCGGCGAACGGTCCGAACGACATCGCCTCTTTGCAGCCGAGCACGTTGACGAAAAAGTCGGCCGCCTGCTTGATATCCGGCACCGTGATGCCGGTGTGGTCGTGTCCGCGCAGACCGGGAATTCCGTCGGCTTTGGCTGTAGCTGCGCTCGCGAGCATTGCAGCGCCCGCTGCCGCGATCGCGAGATGACGCACTAATCGAACCATATTCAACCTCCTGACGGGGCCTGGTTTTAAGAATCGCGCCGCGGCCCCCCGTTGCCGGCAACGCGATGTGTTGCTCTTAAGCGGTTGCGGCAACCTCTGCGGAAACGCCACGCATCAGCCAACCGGGATCAACTGTCGGAAGCGGAATGGCGTCGATCAGCATGCGCGTGTAGTCGGCGCATGGCGCAGCAAAGACCCGATCGCACGCGCCCTCCTCGACGACGCGGCCGTCACGCATGACCACGACGCGCTGGCAGATCGAGCGAATGACCGAAAGGTCGTGACTGATGAAAGCGAGCGCGAGATGCATTTCGCTCGTCAGCTCCTTGAGGAGCCGCAGCACCTGCGCCTGCGTCGAGACGTCGAGCCCGGAGACGATCTCGTCGGCAAGCACAAAATCCGGCTGCAGCACGACTGCTCGCGCGATGCCGACGCGCTGGCGCTGCCCGCCGGAAAGCTCAAACGAATAGCGGTCGACCGTGCCGCGCGACAGGCCGACACGGTCGAGAACGCCATAGACGAGCGCCAGCGCCGACGCGTGGTCCCTCGCCAGTCCATGCAGCAGGATCGGCTCGATCAGGATCCGCCCGATTGTGTGTCGCGGATTGAGCGAAGACATCGGATCCTGAAAGATCATCTGCATACGCCGGCGAAACGGTTGCCTCGCCCGTTGATCGAGGCCGGTCATGTAGGTGCCGTCAAATAAGACCGTGCCGGCGGTTGGCGGAACGAGACCGAGCAGCGCCCGTCCAAGCGTGGTCTTGCCCGAACCCGACTCGCCGACAATGCCGACCGTCTCGCCTTTGCCGACCCGAATGTCGACGCCATGCAGCACGGTTGCCGCCTGGCGCGATCGAGAAAGTAATCCGCCGCCCTGCGCGTAAGAAACAACAAGGCCATTCGCAACGAGGAGATCAGCCATCGGGCAATCCCCTTGCGCCGGCGTCGAAAGCGGCAATCTCGGCGCGGAGCGCCGCAACAACTTCAGGCGGCGTCGGTTCGAGGCCAATATCCGGTCGATCGTAGCGAGGATTGGCGGCCAGCAACGCCTTGGTATAGGCGTGATGTGGAGAGCTCAGCACGTCCGCCGTCGTCCCCTGCTCCACGGCCTTTCCCATGTACAGCACCGTCACGCGATCGCAGATCTTCGCCACCACGCCGAGATCGTGGGAGACAAAGAGCACGCTCGTGCCATGCCGCTCCTGCAGCGACCGGATCAGGCGCAGGATTTGTTTTTGCACAGTGACGTCGAGCGCCGTCGTTGGCTCGTCGGCGATCACCAGCTTGGGCTCCAATCCAAACGCCGCAGCAATCAGCACGCGCTGACGCATGCCGCCCGAAAGCTGGT
This sequence comes from uncultured Alphaproteobacteria bacterium, assembly GCA_963831165.1. Classification (GTDB taxonomy): domain Bacteria; phylum Pseudomonadota; class Alphaproteobacteria; order Rhizobiales; family Xanthobacteraceae; genus BOG-931. The sequence continues at coordinate 500,825 of CAWHPC010000017.1, read as the reverse complement.
GCGGGTAGCTGTTAAGTACGCGCTCCGGATCGCGGATTTGCACCTCATCGAGCAAGGCGCGTGCGCGCAGGCGAGCGTCTTTCGCCGAAAGGCCCCGCTTTAGCCGCAACCCGTCGGTCATTTGCACGTCGATCCTTCGTGACGGATTGAGCGCCGTCGAGGGGTCCTGCGGAACAAGCGCGATATCACGGCCGAGAACGGCCCGCAGCTCGTTAGGCGACAGCGATAGAAGATCGCGGCCCTCAAATCCAATCCGTCCGCTTGTGATCTTCACTTGCGACGGGATGATGCCGAGTATTGCCTTGGCGATAGTCGACTTTCCTGCGCCGCTTTCGCCGACAAGGCCGTGTACTTCACCAGTGCCGACGGCAAGCGACACGCGGCGCAAAATCGGCTTATCGCCATCCCGCAGCGAAATTGCGCTGAGCGCTTCTATGGAAAGCCTGGGCTCGCTCATCGGCGCAGTACCGGATCGAGGCTGCGGGCCAATCCGTCGCCGAGCTGATTGAACGCCACGACCGTGGCAAACAACGCCGCCAGCGGCACCGCCAGCACCCACCACGCCTCATGAACAATCTGCCGGCCCTCCGCGATCATGCCGCCCCAGGTCGGCGTGTCCGAAGACACCGAGAGGCCGACAAACGACAGGATTGCTTCAACGACGACGGCGATGCCCATTTCGAGCGTCAACAGCGCGATCAGCACCGGTACGACATTGGGCAGAATCTCCCGGAACAGGATCGCCAGTCGCGAAAAGCCGATGGTGCGGGCGGCGACCACATAGTCCATCTGCGCCTGACCTATCGTTTCAGTGCGCACGACGCGGCAAAAGCGCGTCCAGTCGATGACGACAATAGCGATGATCACCGAATGCAGGCCGGTGCCGAGGACGGCGATGAGCAGGATCGAGAGCAGCACCGGCGGAAATGCCATCCAGATATCGACCAGGCGCGAAATGATCGCGTCGGCGAATTCGCCGAGAAAGCCGGCAAACAGGCCGAGCAGCGATCCAATCAGGCAAGCGAGCCCGGCGGCGACGAAGGCGACCGTAAGCGAGACCCGCGTGCCGAATATCACCCGCGAAAGTACGTCGCGCCCGAGCCCGTCGGTGCCAAGCAAATATCCCGGCTCGGCATCGGCGAAGCCCGCGGGCGGCACCGTCGCGATGAGGAGATTCTGCCCCAGCGGATCTTGCGGGGCGATCAGCGGCGCCGCCAAGGCGAGGATGATCAAGAAAACGATGAAGCCGCCCGCGCACACGACTTTTGGATCGCGCACGAGCCGGACGGCAATCGACGGCGGACGCGGCTCGCTGTCCGTCGTCGCTGCCGTCGATGTTGGTTTCCAGTGTTCCACTTCACGCCGGTTCCGGCTCAGCCATGACGTAGTCGCGGATTGAGCGTCGCAACCGTCAGATCGACCCCAATATTGATCAGGATAAAGATCAATCCAAACAGCAGGACCAGCCCCTGGATCAGCGGGAAATCGCGGTTGATGACGGCATCGATCGCCAGATTGCCGATCCCCGGATAGGAGAAGATGCGCTCCACGATCACCGTGCCGCCGATCAGGAAGGTGAATTGGACGCCGGTGAGCGCTAGCGTCGGGCCCACCGCATTGCGCAGCGCTTCCTGCAGCACCAGGCGAAGCTCCCGAAAGCCCTTGATCCGCGCGAGCAAAACATAATCCTGCACCATCGCTTCCTTCAGCGATTGTTTGAGCAACCGCACGATCACCGCGGCGAGCGGCAACGCCAGCGCCACCGTCGGCATAATCATGTGGCTCATGATATCGCCCGCCACTGCGAAACGGCCGGTCAGGATGCTCTCCACCAGATAGAATTTCGTGGTGAAGCCCTCCGCCAGCTCGGGATCAATGCGGCCGGTGAGCGGCAGCACCGGAAGCGCCACCGCAAAGAGCAAAACCAATGCCAGCGCCCAGATGAAGTCAGGCACGGCGAGCAGAATTGAGTTCAGTCCGTCGATTACGGTTTCGCCGGCAGTGCGCCGCATCAGCGTGCCGCCGATCGCGATGCCGCCACCTAAAACGACCGCAACGAGCAAAGCCGCTAACGCGAGTTCGATGGTGGCCGGCAACCGCGAAGCGAGCACATCGGTTACATAAACGTGCAATGTGATCGAAGTCCCGAAGTCGCCGGTGACCGCCCCCTTTATCCAGATCCAAAACTGAACGAGCAGTGGCGCGTCCAGTCCATAATGAGCCTTCAGCGCGACGATGTCGGCCTCGCTCGCGCCCGGCGAAATCATCATGGAGATGGGATCGCCGGGAACAACGCGCAGCAGCACGAACACGACCACTGCCACGCCCGCAAGCGTCAACAGCGCCATGGCCAAGCGATTGACAACGACGGCAAGCAGCATCAACGGTCCTTGAAGCTGACTACATCGACGGCCGCCGCGCCCGGCGCGGCGGCGGACCGGATCGACGAGATGTTAGAGCGTGATCCGGAAAAATGAGTAACAGTCTTCCGAACGAACCACGCTCACGGACAGAACCCTAGGCCTTTGCGACCAGCGTCGGCTGCAAGGCTCCCGAAACGTTCGGGGTGACCTTGAGAGCGGACTTGTAGAGGATCGGTTGAACGTATTGCAGCACCGGCAGCACGTAACCCTGCTCGGCGATGTAGCGATCGGCGTCCTTCCAACCCTGGATGCGCTTTTTCTCGTCCTTCTCGCCCCAGAGCGGACCGATCTTGGCGTCGACGTCCGCGGCGTGAAATGCGCAATGCGGCGACTTTGAGAACATCGCAAAGCCGGTCGAGCAGGTCGGATCGCCGATGGCGTTGCCCCAATTGTAGAACGCCGCCGGCGCCAGCTTGTGCGACATGCGCAGTTCGAAGTGCTTGGCGATTTCGTAGATCTCGATGTTGGCGTCGATGCCGACATTGCGCCACATGCCGACGACCGCCTGGATCATTTCGTAATCCTTCGGCTTGAAACCGCGCGTCGTCTGGATGGTGAACTTCACCGGCTTTTCTTTCGAATAGCCGCTGGCGGCGAGGAGTTTGGCTGCGAGCGCCGGATCGTGCGCCACCTTGATCGTCGGATCGAAGGCTGCGTATTGCGGTGCCTCAAGCGTGTCGATGCGCACGCCATAGCCGCGCAGCAGCCGCTTGATGATGGCGTCCTTGTCGACGGCATGGCACATGGCGAGCCGGACATTCTTGTCGTCCATGACGCCGCCATTGGTGATGAAGATCATGCCGATGTCTGAAATCGGCGTGACTTCTCCTTTCATGCCGGCCTTGCCCTTGAGCCGGTCATACTCCTCGTAGGGCACTTCAAGGGTGACATCGGAGGAACCGCTTTCGATTTCGGCGACACGGCTCGTCGCGTCTGGCACGAACTTAAAGACCACCGTCTCGAATGCAGGCTTGCCGCCCCAGTACTTCGGATTGGCCTTGAGCCGCAGATAGGCGTTGCCCTCGTAGGCATCGACCATATACGGACCGGTGCCGATCGGCGCCTTCTCAAAACCTTGCGGGCCCACCTTCTCGTAATAGGCCTTGGGCAGCACGTAGCCGGTGAGGAAGGCCATCCATTTGAAGATGACCGGGTCGTATTGCAGCACGTCAGCGGTGATGCGATGGCCGTCGACCTTGAAATTGCCGATGCCCGCCCAAATGAACGACACCGGACTGCCGCCGTCCGGCTTGCCCTGCGCTGGATGGTCCAGATGACATCCTCAGGCGTGAACGGGGTGCCGTCATGCCACACTACGTTTTGGCGCACATCCATCCAGACTTTGGTTTTGTCGTCGTTCCAACCCCAGCCGGTGAGCAGGCCGGGCTCGAACGCGAGATTGGGCTTCTGAGCGATAAATTGGTCGAAGACCGAGCGGTAGATCGCCTGGATAGTCGGATTGACCGACGACGGTCCGATGTTGGGATCGAAGGACGGCAGGTTGACGTTATAGGCGATGTTGAGCGTACCGCCGGCGGCCGCAATTGCAAAGCGCTGCGGAGCAAGCAACGTTGACAGAAGGCCGCCGCTCGCCGCGAGGGCCTGACGACGCGTGACGTTGAACATGTTCGACACTCCCCATATTGACCAACGCGGGCAAAATCTTGCGCTCGACCCCCCGCGCAGTGTGGCGCGTGTCAGGCGCAGATGCCCTCTGAAGGAGGAATACTTTAAACCTAAAGTAACACCCGGACAAGCTGACGCATTGGGCTTTTTTCCGCAATTTTAGGCACCATCTGGTTGGCACCGCATCACCACCGCGCGAGGCTGCGGCCGGCGGCATAAGGCATGCGTGGTCCGCTGTTGCGGGCGTTGCAAGACCAATTGGAAGGTTTCATAAGTAACGTATCGGCCGGCCTCATTTGATTGACGATTCGGCCTGGAGGCTGTCATGGCGGAACGATCGTTTGCACGCGAAGTGCAAGACCTCAAACTGGGCGAAGGCGAGGAATTCCGCGGCGAAGGCATTCTCGCCATCACCAAGGCGCTGCTGCAATCCGGCGTATCGTATGTCGGCGGTTATCAGGGCGCCCCGATTTCACACTTGATGGATGTGCTCGCTGACGCCAAAGACGTGCTCGACGAACTCGGCGTGCACTTCGAGAACTCGGCTTCGGAAGCCGCCGCCGCGGCGACGCTAGCCGCGTCGGTGCACTATCCGATCCGCGGCGCGGTAACGTTCAAATCTCCGGTTGGCATCAACGTAGCCTCCGACGCCATCGCCAACCTCGCTTCCGGCGGCGTTACCGGCGGAACGCTCATTATCATTGGCGAGGATTACGGCGAAGGCTCCTCGATCATGCAGGAGCGCTCGCACCCGTTCGCCATGAAATCGCAGGTCTGGCTGCTCGACCCGCGGCCGAACCTGCCGACCATCGTCAAGGCGGTGGAAGACGGCTTCGAACTTTCCGAAGTCTCTCATACGCCTGTGATGCTCGAAGTCCGCATCCGTGCCTGCCACGTCCACGGCCGCTTCATCACCAAGGACAACAAGAAGCCGAGCTTCACGTTACGCGAGGCGCTGGAAAATCCGCGCCGCGATACCGAGCGCGTTGTGCTGCCGCCGGCTTCGTACATGCACGAGCGCGAAAAAGTCGAGCAGCGCTGGCCGGCCGCCGTCAAATTTATTAAGGAACGCAAGCTCAATGAATTTTTCGGTCCCGAGACCGCGGACGTCGGCATTATCGTGCAAGGCGGTATCTACAATTCGGTGATGCGCTCGTTGCAGCAGCTTGGCCTCGCCGATGTCTACGGCGAAACGTCAGTGCCGATTTATTGCCTCAACGTCACCTATCCGCTCATCGACGATGAGGTGGCCGCCTTCGCGATCAACAAGAAGGCGATCCTGATCGTCGAGGAGGGTCAGCCCGAGTTCATCGAGCAGGCGCTGAATACAATTCTTCGCCGCCGCGACATCCAGACCAAAATCTCCGGCAAGGACGTGCTGCCGATGGCGGGCGAATACACCCCGCAGGTCGTCACCAAAGGCGTCAAGAGCTTTCTCGAACTGCACGGCAAAAGTCTGCTCGGCAATTCGCCGCCCCCTCCTGACGCTTCCAGCGTCCTCGCCGATCCGAAAGTCAAGGAACTCGCGAAGTCGCTGCCGCCGCGGCCGCCGAGCTTCTGCGTCGGCTGCCCGGAGCGGCCGATCTTCGCCGCGATGAAGCTTGTCCAGCAGGAACTCGGTCCGCATCAGATCGCGGGCGACATCGGCTGCCATTTGTTTGCGAGCCTGCCGCCGTTCAACATCGGCGCGACGACCATGGGCTATGGACTCGGCCCGGCGTCATCCTCCGCCTTCAATGTCAAAGCCGACAAGAAGCCGATCTCGATCATCGGCGACGGCGGTTTTTGGCATAACGGCCTGTCCACCAGCATCGCCAACGCCGTTTACAACAAACAGGACGGCGTCATCATGGTGGTCGATAATTTCTACTCGGCGGCGACCGGCGGCCAGGATATCCCCTCCTCGCGCGCGCTCAACCCGGCCCGCGCCACCAACAACACCATCGTCGATGCAGTAAAGGGCGTCGGCGTCAAATGGGTCCGCCACACTGACCGCACGTACGACGTCGCCTGGATGCGCGAAACACTGCACGACGCGCTGACCTCGAAAGAGAGCGGCCCGAAAGTGATCGTCGCGTCCTCGGAATGCATGCTCAACAAGCAGCGCCGGGTGAAACCGCTGTTCAACAAATCGGTGCGCGATGGCGAGCGCGTGGTGCGCGAGCGCTTCGGCGTCGATGAGGATGTCTGCACCGGCGATCACGCTTGCATCAGGCTCTCCGGTTGTCCGTCGCTCTCGGTCAAAGAAACCGACGATCCGCTCAAGGACGATCCTGTCGCGGCGATCGACAACAATTGCGTCGGCTGCGGCAATTGCGGCGAGGTGTCGGAGGCTGCGGTCCTCTGCCCGTCGTTTTACCGCGCCGACATCATCCACAACCCGACCTGGTTCGATCGGTTTGTCTCCGGGCTGCGCCGCGCGGTGATCGGCTTCCTGCAGGACCGCCGCGAAGCCCGCCGTGTTGTCTTCGCGGATTGACGCAAGGACGCGAGCGTCATGAACGATCTATCGCGAACGCCGACGAGATTTACGACCGAGCGGCCGATCTGCGTCGCGGTTATGGCTTTGGGCGGTCAAGGCGGCGGCGTCCTGTCCGACTGGATCGTAGAGTTGGCCGAGTCTCAGGGCTGGCACGCCCAGTCGACTTCGGTTCCGGGCGTCGCCCAGCGCACCGGCGCGACCATTTATTATGTCGAAATGCTGCCGCCGAAGGGTGGCCGCGCGCCGATCCTGTCGCTGATGCCTGCGCAGGGCGAAGTCGATGTGGTGCTCGCGTCCGAACTGATGGAGGCCGGCCGCTCCATTCTGCGCGGCCTGGTGACGCCGGACCGCACAACGCTGATCGCCTCGACCCACCGCATGTACGCCGTCGCGGAGAAGGAAAAGCCCGGCGACGCCATCGCCGATCCCAACATTGTGGTGGACGCCGCCGGCGTCGCCGCCAAGCGCACCATCGCGTTCGACATGGAGTCGCTGGCAAACAAGAACAACAGCCACATCTCGGCCTGTCTGTTCGGAACGCTGGCCGCATCCGGCACCTTGCCGTTCGGCCGCGAGGCCTTCGAAGCCATCATCAAAGCCGGCGGCAGGGGCATCGAGCCAAGCCTTAACGCCTTTCGCGCCGCTTATGACCAGGCGGCGCAGCCGCCAGCCGCGGCCCCGTCCGTCGCCAAGAAATCCGCCAAGCGCTTTTCGCCGTTGCCCGTTTCGGCCGGCCGGCCTGACCTCGACAAACTGTTGGCCCGCATCCGCGAATTTCCGGAGCCGCTGCACAACATGCTGTTCGCCGGCGTCAAGCAGCTCACCGATTTCCAGGATCCGGCTTATGCGAAAGAGTATCTCGATCGCGTCGCGAAGATTTACGCGCTCGACGGGGCGAACGGCGGCGCCGCCAAGTCGTTCGCGCTGACCGCCGCAGCCGCCAAATATATCGCCATCGCGATGAGCTATGACGACGTGATCCGGGTCGCCGATCTAAAAACCCGGCGAACCCGTTATGACCGTGTGCTACGCGACAATTCCGTCGGTGACGGGCAGATCGTTTACACCACCGAATACATGCACCCGCGTCTCGAAGAAGTGGCCGGCACCATGCCGGCACCGCTCGGCCGTTTCCTCGAAGCGCATCCGACATTCTTCGGCTGGGCGTTCCGCAAAGGCCGGCGGGTGCGTTCGGGCACGATCCACTGGTTCCTGATGCTTTATGTGCTCTCCGCGCTCAAGCCGATCCGCCGCACGACCTTGCGCCACAAGCGCGAAATGGCGCACGTGGACAAATGGCTCACGCTTGCCGCTGCGCATGTCGCGAAGAACTATGATCTCGCTGTCGAGATCATTTCCGCACGCCGCCTGATCAAGGGCTACTCCGATACGCATGCCCGCGGTGAATCGAAGTTCGACCGCGTGATCGGCGCGGTGCCGCTCCTTGCCGCTCGCTCCGATGGCGCCGACTGGATGCGGCGGCTGCGCGATGCGGCTCTCATGGACGAGAACGGCATTGCGCTTGACGGCGCGCTCAAGACCGTCGCGTCGCTCTAAGTCCCGCTGCGGCGATCAGGGCGTTCACTCATAAATGCGCAGGGAATGTCTGCTTCGGGTGAGGAGCAGGCATCGCCGATTTGCCTTCACTTCCGCTTTTGACCCATCTGAGACGTTCCGAACATCTTTGCGGGTGTCGAGTGCGCTGTGCGCTCAATCTCGGGAAACGACTGTTTCCGCACAAGCCTTGTTTCGCCCGAGCGCCGAGGGACAGTCGATCCCTTGCAGAGGGCTCGACCTCCGGTGCTCGCGTGTACGTTGTCAGGTGACGTGCCGGAAGTATGGTCGTTCGACCCAGTAGCGATTGAGGCGGTCAAGTGTCTTTGGCCCAAGTGTCAAGAAATGATGTTGCGCGCGGTACGTAGGGGTATTCCAGTCTGGCTGTCCCTCGTCGCGGCAACGTGATAAAAACAAAAAAGACAAAAGTAGCATCTGCGCAGCGGGGGAATCCGGTTCATGTCAACAATCGATTGGTTGAACACGTCCGGCGGAAACTTTGCTACGGCCTCGGACTGGAATCTGGACCGGGTGCCTCTGCCGTCGGACGACGTAGAGATAGACGCCACCGGCTCGTATGTCGTCACTAGCTCTGCCAGCGAGACTATCGCAAGTCTCGCCATTGGCTCGTTAGCCGTCCTCGAGGTTTCCGGCGGTAATTTCACGGTGTCGGGGGCCATCAGCGTTACGTATGTGATCGGGGTAGACCCTGGGGCCGGCCTTTACGTCGGTGGCGCAGTGAGCGGCAGCGCCACGCTCGATAATCTCGGCGGCTTCATGGAGTTCGATAGCTCGGTCACCAGCCTCATTGACTTCGACACCGACCAGGGTGGTGAAGCGCTGCTCGCAGGTTCCGGCAGCTTTACGATCATGACCGCCTATAACGGCGGCAACGCTGTCGTCCTGGACTCGTCAAGCGCACAATCCGTCGTCGCCGGCGGCGGCGGCGCCTATGACTTTTACGACGAGGGAAGTGCCAACGACTATATCGGCAACACCGGCAACATGAGCGTAGCGAAGAACTTGGGGTCCGGCGCCGACCAGTTCTATTTTGTCGGCAATCAGAACCAGCTTTTCGGCGGCAGCGCCGGCGGCTGGATGGGCGTCGGCGGCAACGATAACGCGCTGGTCGGCAGCTCCGGCAGCTATTGGATCGGCGCGACTGGCAGTAGCAACACGCTGGTCGCCGGGTCGGGAAGCACAACTCTCTATGCCGACGGCAATGGCAATTATCTGTATGCTGGCAGCGGCCAGGATTGGGAGGGCGTATCCGGCAACAGCAATCAGATTTACGGCGGCCCTGGCGCCGACTGGATGGGCGCGTCCGGCAACGACAATGCGCTCTCAGCCGGCACCGGCAACTCGACCTTGTCTGCCGATGGCAACAGCAACACGCTGTCGGGCGGTGGCGGCGGCAACGATTGGATCGGGGTGTCCGGCAACGGCAATTATCTGTACGGCGGCGCCGGCAACGACTATCTCGCCGCGACCGGCAACAACAACGTCCTAAATCCCAACGGAGCTGGCACCGATACGCTTGACGCCGGCGCGCACAGTAACGATCAGTTCGTCTACCATCCCGGCGACGGCAACGTGACGATCGACAATTTTAAACCTTCGTCTGGTGACGTGATTGATTTCGCCGGCTGGGGGATTACTAGCGTCGGTCAGCTTGGGCCGTATGTCTCGACCAGTTCCGACGGCAGCATTATGCTTAATCTCGGTGGCCACGCGCTGACACTCGAAGGCATTCCCGGCGGCCTACAGAACAGTTGGTTCAATTTCCACGCCTGAGGTCGCTCTCCATAAGAGCAGTCCATGTCGGCTCATGGCCCTTTTCGTCCGTTGCCGTAACGCAGCAATTCGGTAGCGATCGGAGGGAAAGCGGACATGCGCACGCCTGGAGTGTCTACGACGGGCTGGAATTCACCGCCGTCCGGCAACGCTCATAAAGACACCACCGGCTCGGGCGCAGATCAACTCATCTGCCAAAACGAGCGCACGTGCAAAGCAAAGCGACTTGCCCGTCTTGATCACCTCCGGACGGATCTCGATCCATTGGCCGATCTTCGCACTGCCGACAAAATCGATGCTGAGACTAACCGTCACCAAGCCGGAAATGTCCGTAAGACGCTGACCGCAACTGAGCCCCATCGCGTTGTCGGCGAGAGCGGAAATCAGACCGCCATGGATGAAGCCGCGACTATTGGCGTGGGGCGCCGCGCCTCTGAAGCCGAGATAAATTTCGTTGTCGGTGCGGCGGGCGTAAATCGGCTCCCAAGGATCGGTGAGGCCGCTACGCCGGGTATGGCGCTCGAACCCCGGAGGTGCGTGGTCTTCGCTCATTTTCCCACGGCGTCTTGTTCGCGCTGCCAGTCTGAGACAGTGCCACGGTCAAACTGAAGTTTCGCCTAGCTGTAAAGCTTCCGCGTCGTGCCGCTCCGCTCAACGTCGCGTGCGGTCTTGTAGGTGCGGCCGACGAAATCCATCGACGGGTTGGAAACGCCGAACCAGAATTTCTCGCTGATGAAGTGATGCCGCAGGTGATATTGCTTGAGCCAGCGTCCGGCGCGGGTGCGCGGCTGATACGGCACGTGGGCGACGTAATGCACCCATTCGTATTGGAAGATCGCGAGCGTCACGCCGAACATCGCCGAGGCAGCGGTGGCCCACCCGAAAATGATCGCAAAGCCGAGCGCGGTGACGGCGAGATTGGGAACGAGAAACCAGACCGGCAGGAACAAAAGATCAAGCCGCTCCGGCTCGGAATGATGATCGTAATGCAGCCGATGCTGCAATTTGCGCACAAAAGCAAAGCGCGACGGCTCGGCGTGGAAGGCGAAACGGTGAAAGCCGTATTCGCTAACGTAGAACGTCAGCGCCCCGATCACGACCCAGAGCAGCGAAAATGACAAGACGCCGGCGACAAATCCTCCCGCCAGCACCGCGAGTAAAAGCGCGAGCCAAATGTTGGAGCCATGCCGCAAAAACGTGAGGACCACCCGGTCGCCCTCCGTAGCCGCGTTCGCTTTCAAGCTAGCACATCGGCGTCCGATGTCGAAACCCGGCGCCGCTCAACCTAGAGCCTTCGCCAACAGAAATCCCGAGCCGCCTGCCAGCCCCGGACCTGGATGGGTTGACGCGCCGATGTGGTAGAGGCGCGCGACCGGTGTGCGATGGTTGATCGAGTTGTGAAACGGGCGCCAGAGGAAAAACTGGTCGATCCCGCAGAAGCCGCCATAGGGATCCCCGCCTACAAGATTGATGTTGAGGCCTTCAAGATCGCTAGGCGAATAAGCCTTCCGGGCAATAACGGCGTCGCGAAAGCCTTCGAGATGCGCGGCAAGAATAGCTTCAACCCGATCGGCGTATTTTTCCCGCACCGCCTCCGTCCAACTGCCATCCGCCGGCACTGCGATTTCGCCGGCAGCGTCGCCCTTTAAAATTCGCGGCGCCTCGGGCAATTGCAGCCAAAGGATCGACGCACCGGCCGGACAGCGAGATGGATCAAACGAAGCGGGCTGCCCGACGCAGATGGTCGGCACCGCCGGGAGCATGCCCCGCTCGGCTTCATTGACGGCCTTGGACACCCCGTCGAGACCCGGCGTCAAATGCGTCAGCGCGACCGTGCCCAGTTCCGGCGCCTTCCATTTCGGCGGCGACTTAAGCGCGTAATGGATCTGCATATTGCCTTTGCCGTAGCGATATTGCGACACGGCTTCAGTAACTTCGGTCGGCAATGCGGCACCTGCAAGCAGGCGTCCGTAGAGCTGATTGGGAGTTACTGAGCAGATCACGCCTTTGGCCGCCTCGATCTCGCGGCCGCTGGCGAGACGCACGCCACGGGCGCTGCCGCTGGCATCGAGGAGCACGCGATCGACATCCGCACCGACGACGATATCGCCGCCTTGATCGCGGATCAGACGTTCGAACGCGGCCAGCGCGTTCTTGGCACCACCCTTGACGATCGGCGAGCCGGCCACTTCGATCGCAAACGCGATGACTTTGGCCATTTGGCCCGAATAAGCACTTTCCGGACCAAGGCCGGTATGGAGCACCCACGGCGCAAACAACGCGCGGACCAGATCGGAATGAAAGCGCGTTTCCAGCCAGGCGCGCGCCGTGCCGAGCGCTTCGCCGAAGAAATTCACCAGCCCGCGCAATCCCCGCCGCCAGGCTTCACGCGCCACGATCTTGAGCGTCGTGCGCGACCACAGCGCTCCCCCGAGGAGTGCAAAGATAAACGGCGCGTCGGCACCGACGCGGTTGATGTCGGCATCAAAACGCGCGCCATCGCCTGCCGCGAGCTTGTCGAATGCGGCGACGTTCGCCTTGCGATCCATCTGCAGGATCAGGTGCCGGCCGTCGGGCAGCAGCACCGCGGTCGCCGCCGGCGTGTGTGCGAACGCCAAGCCGCGCTTCTCCAATTCAGGTCCCAACTCCGCGTAAGCCGGCGACGTGATGAAGAGGACGAACGTCGTCGCCATCACGTCGTGGACGAAACCGGGCGCAGTTATCTCCTCGGTAAGAAGGCAGCCGCCGATGCTGTTATTGCGCTCGAGCACGAGCACCTTGTGACCCTTACGGCCAAGAAGCGCCGCAGCTACGAGCGCATTGATCCCGCTTCCGACAATGACGTAGTCGGCGTCCGCCATTTGCTGTTCGCCGGCTACTTCTTCGGCACGAGCGCGAGCACGCGCAGCGGACTGCCGGTACCTTTCACGATTTTCAGCGGCGCCGCGATCAGGATCGCGCCCTTGGGCGGCAGCTTGTCGAGCTGGCACAGGCTCGCGAGCCCGTAGCGGTTGCTCTTATGCATGAACGTGTGAGCCGGGAACGGCGGATCCATCCCGCCCGCCGAGCCGGCATCGGTGCCGACGCACTCGGAGCCCCAGCCGATGACGCCCTTGGCGACCAGATAATGGATCGTGTCCGCTGTCGGGCCCGGCGAATGCGGCCCCTTGTCGTCGGCGTTGAGGAATTTCGCTTCGCTATCGTTGCGTTTGTACCAGTCGGTGCGCATCAGCACCCAGCATCCGGCCGGAATGTCGCCGTGGGTCTTTTCCCAGGCTTTCACGCCATCGACGGTGAGGAGAAAATCCGGGCTCTTCGCGGTCTCCGCCGAGCAATCAATCACGCAGGCGGGCGCCACGAAATTTTTCACCGGAATCGTATCGGTACTGCCGTCCTTGTAGTCTCTGCCGCTGATCCAGTGCACCGGCGCATCGAAATGCGTGCCGGAATGCTCGCCGAGCTTGAGCCAATTCCACGCCCAGTATGGCCCGGTCTTGTCGTAATTCGAGATGGCGTGAATCTCGATTGGCGGGGTGTTGGCGCCGATCTGCGGCGGCAGCTTGATCAACGGCGTGTCCGGGCCAAGCGGCGCGGTCAGATCAACCACTTCGATGGCGCCGGAAGCGAGCGCCGAGGCAAAATCACTGAGAACTTGAGTGCTGGTCATGCGGTTTCTCCGTCGCGCTCTTTGATGGCTGAATGGGGTTATGTGCCGGCCGGCCGGAAGCCTAGCCGCAACATTTTAGATGTGAAATATCTGCGCTGGCAAGCGACCCGGTAAGCGCAGATCAGGAGCGAGCGAATGCCTTACGATGCGGTGGTGGTCGGCGCCGGCGTCAACGGCCTGGCGGCGGCGCTGCATCTGACCACAAAAGGCTGGAAGGTCGCCGTCATCGAGGCCGCGGATGTCGCCGGCGGCGCGGTCAAGACCCGCGAAATCACACTGCCCGGCTTTCGCCACGACCTCTACGCAATGAACCTGGGCATGTTCGCCGGGTCGCCATTCTTTGCCGCCCACAAGGATCGCCTGATCACGCACGGCCTCGACTTTGTTGGCGCCGAACGATGCTTCGCCACGCCGTTCCCGGATGGCACCTGGCTTGGGGTGGAAAAAAATCTCGACGCCAACGCCAACCGTATCGCCGCGTTGAGCCCGGCCGACGCCGAGCGCTGGCGCGCCATGACGGCGGCTTTCGGAGCGGACGCACCGTACATCTTTGGCCTGCTCGCTTCCCCGCTGCCTTCATGGGCAGCGCTGAAGGTCGCCTTCACCGCGTGGCGCTCGCGCGGCACCGCGTGGGTTGCCGACACCGTCCGTCTCCTCGTTGCCTCGCCGCGCGAATGGCTCGACGAGAATTTCGACAACGCCAAGCTCAAGACCATGATGGCGGTCTGGGGCATGCATCTCGACTTCTCGCCTGACACCGCGGGCGGCGCGCTGTTTCCGTATCTGGAGGCCATGGCGGATCAAGCCTTCGGCATGGCGCTGGGGCATGGTGGTGCCGGCGTGATCATCTCGGCGCTCACCCGCGCCATCACCGCGGCCGGCGGCGAAGTCCGGCTCGGCGCCCCGGTGCAAAGCATCGCGGTCGAAGCGGGTGCCGCCAGGGCCATCGTACTCGCAAGCGGCGAACGGATCGACGCAACCCGCGCCGTGATCGCGAACCTTCATCCTCGCGTGCTGTTCGGCAAGCTGGTTTCGGCGCCCTCGCCGGCCACGCAGCGTCTTGCCAAGCTGCGGCCGGGCCCGGCAACGATGATGATTCATCTGGCGCTGAGCGATCTGCCGCAGTGGAGCGCCGGTGCCGAACTGCGCCGGTTCGCCTACGTGCATCTCGCGCCTTCGCTCGCCGCCATGGCGAGAACCTACACCGATGCGCTGGACGGCTTGCTGCCTGCCGAGCCCGCGCTGGTTGTCGGGCAGCCGACCGCGATCGATCCATCGCGAGCTCCGCCGGGGCGGCACATACTGTGGGTGCAGGTGCGCGTCCTGCCGCTGCACATTCGCGGCGACGCGGCCGGCAGCATCGGCGGCACGCAATGGGACGAAATCAAGGAAGCCTATGCGGATCGTGTGATCGGGATCATCGAACGCTATGCGCCCGGCTTTGCCGCAAAAATCCTCGCCCGCGCGGTGCATTCACCCGACGATCTCGAGCGCGACAACCCCAATCTCGTCGGCGGCGACAGCCTCAGCGGCAGTCATCACCTCGATCAGAATTTTTTGTTTCGCCCGGCGTTCGGCTGGTCGCGTTACCGCACGCCGATCGAGCGTCTTTACATGGTCGGCGCGTCGACCTGGCCGGGCGCCGGCACCAACCCCGGCTCGGGCTTCATGCTGGCAAAATCGCTCGCTGGCGCCTGAGCATTGCCGCGGCCCGGCGTCAGTTCCGCTCCTTGAGCAGATCACGGCCGATGATGAGCTTTTGCACTTCGGTCGCGCCTTCATAGATGCGCAACGGGCGGATTTCCCGATAAAGCTGCTCGACGACGGAGCCGACGCTGACGCCCAGTCCACCAAACATTTGCAGCGCGCGATCGATCACGCGCTGCGCGCCTTCGGTCGCCGCCATCTTGGCCATTGCGGCTTCGCGCGTCGTTGTCACGCCCTCAACGTCGCGCAGCCACGCGGCGCGGTAGGTCAGCAAAGCCGCCGCATCGATCTCGGTCGCCATGTCGGCGAGCGCGGCCTGGGTCAGCTGAAAGTCGCCAAGCGTCTGGCCGAACATCTTTCGCGTCGCCGCGCGGCTGAGCGCTTCGTCGAGGGCGCGACGGGCAAACCCGAGCGCCGCGGCAGCCACGCCCGCGCGGAAGATATCGAGACCGCGCATCGCGATCTTGAAGCCTTCACCGGGTGCTCCCACGAGATGGGATAGCGGCACGCGGCAGGATTGAAAGCGTAGTCGCGCCAGCGGGTGCGGTGCGGTGACACCGATGCGCTCCGCGATTTCAAAGCCGGGCGTCCCGGCATCGACCACGAAGGCTGAGATACCCCGCGCGCCGGGCGCCTCGCCGGTACGCGCGAACACCCCGTAGAAATCGGCAATGCCGCCGTTTGAGATAAACGTCTTTTCACCGTCCAGCACATAATGGTCGCCGCTGCGGCGCGCCGACAACGACATGGCGGCGACGTCGGAGCCGGCATCAGGCTCGGTCAGCGCGAAAGCAGCGATAGCCTCGCCCTTCGCCACGCGCGGCAGGTACCGGTTCTTCAAATCGTCCGACCCAGCGAGCGTGATCGGCACACTGCCGAGGCCCTGCATGGTGAACGCGAAATCGGCAAGCCCGCTGTGACGGGCAAGCGTCTCGCGCGCGATTACCAGATAAAGCGACTGCAGCGGATCGTGGGCGCCGCCGTAACCTGCCGGGACGCAATGCTTGAGCCAGCCGGCATCGCCCAACGCACGGACCCAACGCCTGCACGTTGCGTCGACATCGCCATGGGCCGCTTCTCCGCCTTCAACATCGGCCACCGCCTCATAGGCCCACGCGTCGAGCTCCTCGGCGAAGGCACGATGCTGCGCGTCGAAAAACGGAATGCGCAGGTGCGCGGTGCGGCTCATCGCTGACTCTCCTCCCGGTCGGATTGGCACTTACTCTTGGCTCCTACCCTTGCCATGCAAGCAAGGCCATAACCATCCCGACGGCAAATCATTGCATTTTCTGCAGTTCGAGGCAGACTGGCGGCCCAGTTAACGAAGTTAGTTGCGGAGTAACGATATATGAAGGTGATCATCGCAGGCGGCGGCGTCGGCGGCCTGGTAACGGCGCTGATGTTGCATGCGCGCGGGATCGACTGCGAGATCTTCGAGCAGGCCGACGTCATTCGCGAGCTCGGCGTCGGCATCAACACCCTGCCCCATGCCATCAAGGAATTGGCCGAGCTTGGGCTGCTTGAGCGCCTCGACGCCGTCGCGATCCGCACCTACGAGTTGTTTTACACCAACCGGTTCGGACAGGAGATCTGGCGGGAGCCGCGCGGACTCGATGCCGGCTACGACATCCCGCAATTCTCCATCCATCGCGGACGGCTCCAGGGCGTGATCTATCAGGCGGTGCGCGCGCGTCTTGGCGAGTCGCGCATCCATATGAATTGTCGGCTCGGTTCGTTCACGCAGGACGAAGGCGGCGTCACCGCCTATTTCTTCGATCGCAACGGTGCGCACCAGCACACGGCGCGTGGCGACGTGCTGATCGGCGCCGATGGCATCCACTCCATGGTGCGCGAGAAGCTGTTTCCGAACGAAGGCCCGCCGCGCTGGAACGGCGTCATCTTATGGCGCGGCGCCATTGACTGGCCGGCGTTCCTGACCGGACGCTCCATGGTCATTGCCGGAGGGCTTGCGGCAAAGATGGTGATCTATCCGATCGCCGAAGGCTCGCGGCCGGACCGAAGGCTGACCAACTGGGCGGTGAGCGGACGCGTCGGCGATCAGTCGATGCCGACACCGCACAAGCAGGATTGGTCGCGGCCGGGCCGCTACGAAGACCTGATGCCGCACGTGCAGCGCTTCCGCATCCCCTACCTCGATGCGAGAGCGCTGATCGAGTCGACCAACGAATTCTGGGAATACCCGATGTGCGACCGCGACCCGCTGCCGCGCTGGAGCCATGGCCGCGTCACTCTGCTCGGCGACGCCGCGCATCCGATGTACCCGGTGGGCTCGAACGGCGCGTCGCAGGCGATCCTGGACGCCAGATTCCTGGCGGACCGGCTCAAGGATGCCGACAACCCGGTGCATGCATTATGGCTTTATGAGCAAACCCGGCTGCCGGTGACGGCCGAAGTCGTGCGCATGAACCGCACGGGAGGGCCGGAAGGCGTTATCGATGTGGTCGAAGCCCGCGCCCCGGAAGGCTTCAGCAATATCGACGACGTGCTGTCGTTCGAGCAGCGCAAGGCAATCGTGCGCGGCTATGCCTCAACCGCCGGCTTTGCCCGCGAGCAGGTCAACAAGGCCGCGTGAACGAGCCGCGCTGCCGCGAAACGACTCGATGGGCCCGAAACGGACGTTCGTCCGCGTGCGAACAACGCGGCCCTGTTATCGAATGGAATAAATTTGCGGACATCACCGCTGCACAATTACCGCCGCGCCAATCCTAGTACGATTGTACAGGTCGATGATGTCATCGTTGGACAGACGAATGCAGCCTGAAGATACGTTGCCACCAAGCCTCCAGGGCTCATTCGTCCCATGGATGCGGTATAGCGTGCCACCGATATAGAGTGCCCGCGCACCGAGCGGATTGTCCGGGCCGCCTTCCATGTGACGGGGCAGATTGGGATACCGCTTCAGGATATCTGGTGTCGGCGTCCAGTCCGGCCATTCGCGCTTGGCGGCAACCGTGCTTGCGCCCGACCAACCATAGCCCTCCATTCCGACAGCAATGCCATAGCGAATTGCCTTGCCGCCACCGAGCACGTAATAGAGCCGCCGTTCCTTGGTGTTGACGACGATGGTTCCTGCGGGACGCGGGCCGGAATAATCCACCTCCTGGCGTGGAATGATCCCATAAAGACGGCCAAAGGGAGTCTGAAGGGACCATACCTGGCCGGATGTTTCGGAAACGGACGCTGCGGCAACCTTGGGCGCACTATTCGCGGCACAGGTGCCGAGCAATGAACTCGTGATAATTATGGCGAGCGGACCAATCCACCGCACGACGCTTCAACCCCGCACAGAACCCGTCAAAAATGGCGGCAACCGCGACCAGCCCGCCGCCGGCGAGACTATCAGCAGGTCACGTCCGGGTTCAACCCTTCGTCAACCATCGTTTGCGAGGTCGTGGGCGTCATTACGAATGGAGGCATTGAGCCGGCGACGCGAACGAGCCGCTTTCAGCCGTAACTACCAAGCCGCACGGTCTGCATTCGAATGTCTGTAGTTCAGGCGACCTGTGGACCTGAGTAATGGTTCGTTCGAACCGCATCGGCCTGCCGCAGCTCAGGCAATCGGGGGGATGTCGGGCGGTGTTCATGTCATCACGTTGGCCGGGTGCCGTAACTGCTACTCCCATCGCTGCGTATTGGGTGATTTTGTTACGCAGGCATCGGATTGAAATTCCAAGAACGTTGGCCGTGTAGGTCCGGCAGCCACCGTATTGTTCGAGCGAACTGAGGATGAGTTCACGTTCAACCTCCTCAACTGTGTAGCCCACGAGGTCGCGAACGATGGTTGTCAGCCGCGACAGGTCTGCTCGCCATGTCGGTGACAAGTGGTTTGCGGCGTCAGCGGATTGATGTCCGAGCATCGTTGTCTCTCCATTTTGGTGCGCTTCCGATTACGAAGCACCAAGCACTTGGATCGCGAACGATTGCCCCCCAGACTACGCTGGGCTCAGATGGTTAATAACTTCTTAACCATGCCGTCATCGTCGTTTACGTGACGCCAAACCGGGCTCGCCGTAGATCCGATGATGCT
Source organism: uncultured Alphaproteobacteria bacterium (assembly GCA_963831165.1). Lineage (GTDB taxonomy): Bacteria > Pseudomonadota > Alphaproteobacteria > Rhizobiales > Xanthobacteraceae > BOG-931. The sequence continues at coordinate 481,524 of CAWHPC010000017.1, read as the reverse complement.
TGCTGGCCAGTGCAGTCGTCTGCAGGCTGTATTCGTCAGAGGCTCAATCTTATTCCTTTGCCAAATCAGCAAGCGAGAGCGACGGGCGCACTGGCGGATCGCGCGGTGGCAGATAGGTCAATCCGGCGTTCGCGGCCATGCGCTCGATCGTGCCGTCTTGCAACCAACGGCCGATCATTGCGTCAATCGCATGGATAAGATCGGATTGGCGCGCCAAGCCGACAAAGCCGAGGTTGAAGCCGACAGGATGCAGATAGCCGGTGAGTTTCAGCGCGGTCGTCGGGTGCGTCGACGCGATAACCGTCGAAGCGATGAAGATCGACGAGAACCGCGTCGTATTCGCCAGCGTCAAGCCGCTCCAAGAGGCCGCGCCCGGGAGGAATGTGGTGCAGCCGCGGGAGCAGCCGATTGTGCTCATAGAGCATGAGAATAATGTCGGCGACCGAGGACTGCTCGACTCCGATCCGAACGCCATCGAGATCGGCGAGTGTGTGGATTGTGGTCACTGAGGCGGTCGGACCGAGCACCACAGTCGGCGCGGTGTAGATGAATGGCGCCGTGGCCATGAGTGGGCTCAATGGGATCGATCGGCGCCGGTCTTCGCGTGTGCCGCCCTTGTAACGCGGCAGGTGGCCAGCATCGGATAAATCGCTGCCCAGGCTGCCGGCCAACAACGGGTAGGCGCCGGCGAGATCGCAGCGATCGTCGCCAAGGAGCGCCGCGACGCTCGTCTTGGTGTCCTTGCCGGCCTCCGGCTGGTCCTCGGTACTGAACCACTGAATGCTCAAGCTGCGATCGAGCTCGCCGGCGATCGCTTGCGCCAGCGCCAAATCAAAGCCGCCGGTTTTTCCATCGGTGTTGAACGAAAACGGCGGCGCGCTCTCATCGAGACACATCCGCAGCGGCTCGGCGGCGCTCGCTTGCGATGCGGCTACCGTCAGCACCGCCAGTGCGGCAAACAACAATCTACGGTTCATGGCGGCTACCGCTCTGGATATAAGCCCACAGCGCCTCGATATCGTTTGCGGAAAGCACATCCCCCCATGGCGGCATTTTTGGCGGTTTGCCGCGACTGACAGAATTCACAAAACGCTCGTGATCGTCCTTCGGAAATTTGCGCAGATCGAAGCCGACGAGACCTTCGTTGATCATGTGGTAGCCATGGCAGCGCGAGCACTGGCCCGAGTAAATTCTCCGGCCCTCCTCCGCAAGCGTGGACGATGCCGCTGCGGTAACCTCTTCTGCATGAGCCATACCGCAGATGTGGGCGATGGCGATCATCCACATCGCCGACAGCGCCAGACGTTTCATCTTTCATCAATCCGAAAAGGCTGGGGCCGTCGGCAGAGCGACAGCCCCAGGGAAATTGCACTTACGTTTAGCGCTTGTCCGACAGAGCGAACACCCACAGCATTCCGCCCTGCGGAACGCTGGACTTCAATTCGGCGTCGTTGCCATAGAGCCAGTAGACGCCGCCCATCCCGCTCGTCACCGCGACGTACTGAACGCCGTCGGCCTCCCAGGTTATTGGCTGGCCCTCGACGCCGGATCCGGTCTGGAACGACCACAGTACTTGTCCGGTGTCGGCATCGAACGCCTTGAATTCTCCGGCAAGCTCGCCGTCGAAGACCAGACCGCCCTTGGTCGCGAGCGTCCCGCCCCAACGCGGCCGCTTGTCCGGAACCATCCATTTGACATTGCCGGTCATCGGATCAATCGCCTTGAGCGCGGCTGGCGGGTGCTGGTCTTTGGGCAGGTCGGACACCACCGGTGGTCCAAGCTCAGCGCCGAACCACAACTCCCCCTGCTTCCACGGCTGCGCGCTGATCTTCATGCCGAGCGGCAGATAGTGCGTATTGACGTAAGCAAGACCTGTGGTCGGATTAAACGACATCGGCGACCAGTTCTTGCCCCCGAATGCACCTGGCGAGGAGCCGACATTTTCGCCCTTGTGATAGCGCTCGACCAACTCGGTCGTTACCGGGCGTCCGGTCTTCAGGTCGATCTCTTTGGCCCAGTTTTGCGGCACGAACGCATGCGCCGCCAACAGTTTCCCGTTGGTCCGGTCGATCACATAGAAGAAGCCATTGCGATTGGCATGCATAATGACTTTGCGCGGTTGGCCTTCGACCGGGATGGTGGCCAGCACCATTTCGTTCACTCCATCAAAGTCAAAGCCGTCGGCTGGGGTGAATTGATAGTGCCACTTGATCTTCCCGGTCTTCGGATCGAGCGCCAGCACCGAGCTCGTATAGAGGTTGTCGCCCGGACGAATGACTGGATTCCACGATCCGGGATTGCCGGTGCCCCAATAGACCGTATCAAGCTCGGGGTCGTACGATCCGGTGACCCACGCCGATCCACCGCCGTGCTGGCACGCGTCGCCGGCCGGCCAGCTCTCGCCGCCCGGCTCGCCGGGACACGCCACCGTGTGCGTGCGCCACAACCGCTTTCCAGTCTGCGCATCGTAGCCATCGATAAAGCCGCGAGTGCCGTATTCAGCGCCGGAGTTGCCGACAATGATGACGCCGTTTACAGCGAGCGGCGCGACCGTCATGGAGTAGCCGTCTTTGACCTCGGCGGCTTTGGTTGACCACAATTCTTTTCCGGTTTTAGCGTCATAGGCGATGACGCGGTTGTCGAGCGCCGCGCGAAACACCTTGCCGTCATAGAGCGCGACGCCGCGGCTGTTGTTGCCGCAACACGTCATTCGGTACATTTCCGGCGGATAATCGAGCGTGACTTTCCAGATCTGATGCCCCGTTTTGGCATCGACCGCCATCGTCGCTTTCTCGCTCGAGACGTAGAGTATTCCCTTGTAGACCAGCGGCTGGGATTCCTGCGACTGGAGATCCTCGAGCGAGTAAGCCCACACTGGGCGCAAATTTTTGACTGTTTGTTTGTTGATCTGATCGAGCGTACTGAAGCGATTTAAATTGTAGCCCATGCCATAGTTGACGACGTTGCCCGTATCCTTTGACTCCGTCGACCAACTCCTGCGCCGTTTGGGCGGCGGCATACGCAGGCAACAGCGCCGCGATGGCCGCGGCGCAAATGAAGCGCTTCATAGTTTCCTCCCGGTTTAGTTCGTATTCTCGATAGTCGTCGCTCGAATCGAGTGACGTGGGGCACGCGCCGCTAGACGCGAACTAACGACAGCGCCTCAGGTTGCCACCCAAAGATCCGAGCGTATCACTCTCAGTCGATTGTCACGCCCCGTCGGTCCGGTCCACACGGGCTTTACGCCTCTTGCTCTTTGGCCGCGGACCTCAAGACTCGTAATCTTAAATTGAGAGGCGAGCGATGTAAAATGGGAGGACGGACCCGGTAGTGCCTCAGTTTGAAATCTGCCTTTGATGGCCTAGCGGACTAGTTACCCGTCAAATATCATTGGCTCATGGCGAAACCTCTGCCACCTGGCCTGCCGCCCGGCTTTTGGGATGATTACCGGAAGCGGTACGAGGATGATATTGCGTACACGCGGGAGCAACTAGCACTCTTTGAAAAGGGCGAATTGCGATTGACTAGGAATGGTCGCGACGAAAGCCAGCACTGGATTGCCCATTTCCGCGAAACCATCCGAAAATTTCAGAGCATCGTAGACGCGGTGAAAAGAGGCGAGTTGCCCTAATGCCCCGAGGAGGCTCCAAAGGCGAGCGGACGGCCGATGATGCGCGTGTCTAGCGCGGGTTGGGGGTTTTTCGGATTGGCCGTCGCTGTCTGTCTTGTCTATTTTCTAAACCGTGGCGTGTACGTCGGCTACGTTGTGGTCCAGGCGCCGCCTCTGCCCGATGGCAGAGCCTACTCCTGGAAATTCTGCAAATACTTCCATTTCACCGGAATCAGTACGGTCCCCGTCGCTTCTGATCTGGATCGAAATATCGCGGAAGCCTCATTCTGTCCGCCGCTCAAAAATTCAAACTGAGGCGCTACCACGGACCAGGCTCCCTTCTAAGAACAAGACTGCGCAGCAGTCGAATTCCACAGCGACTGCCGCCGCTTGCTATCAAGCTCGCCCACCGGTCCGGCTCGGCTGATACGGCGGCGTGTAAAAAGAGCCGGTATTTGTTCCCTCAACGAACCCGATTAGCTCTGTTCGGATCCAATTCAAAGCCGCGCAGATGTTCCAGAGACGACACATTTTCATTGACATTCGTCTCCATTTCGGGTATTCGCTCAAAGAATCTCGCTCGATCGAGGACGCCTGTCGCGAAGGTATTCCGAGAGGTGGAGCGAGTGCGGTGCCCGCGCGCGGAAGGATACACTCCGCTCCCGGGCGGCTTTGGGCATCATCTGACCGGCACTACGACCGGTCCGGGAGGTGCGTTCCCTGGACTGGGACAGGCGGGCGCGGGTAACGCCCGTGTAAGAGCGCGAGATCTTTGCTCCCCGGTTGGAGCGACCGTACCGGATCGAACGTTCTGCCACGTCCCAGGAAGCCTGGCCTGAAGTTGCGCCCAGGGGCCGAAAGCCCTGACGGTAAGAGCCGTGGTGGAACGCCGATAGGCGAGCGCACCCGCTGGTGCGCGCCGCGCCCCCTCCCTACCCTCCCCCGCAAGCGGGAGAGGGAAAAGAGACAAGGGCGCGGAGGTTGGAGACACACGTCTGTCGGCGTTCCGCTTCCTTTTTTCTTTCGTCATTGCGCTTCGTAGGGTGGGTAGAGCGAAGCGAAACCCACCGCTCAACAGGGTGGGTTACGCCGCTTCGCGGCTAACCCACCCTACATTTCGCACAACTCGGGCGTATTCGCGTCGCGGGAACGATGTCGCATGCTCACCTCTCCCCGCACACGGGCGGAGAAGCCGCGCCGATGCGCTCAGCGTCCTACGCAGGCGGCGGCAGGAACATGACTTCGTGCTTGGCCGACAGCGCCACCACGTCGGGCGGATTTTGTTCTTTCATGCTGTGAATGGCCCAGAACAGATCGTAGAGCTTGCGGGTCGGCGACACCCAGAAGAAGCACTTCAGCGTCTGGTCGGATTTGTTGAACAGGCCATGGGGAATGTTCATCGGCAGCCGGATGACGTCGCCGGCCGTAGCGACATAGTCGTGGCCCTCGAGCACGAGGTCCATCTTGCCCTCGAGCATGTAGATGAACTCATCCTGCGTCGGATGAATGTGCGGCGGGACAAAGGTGCCGGGCGGAAACGTCGCATGCCAGGAGAATGAATTCTCCGAAAGCTGCTTGGGCACGTAGGTCTGGCCCAGAATATTCCAGACGATGCCGTCGATGCCGGTGCCGGCCTTGGTGACGCCTCCACTCATTGCACTCATCGTACCCTCACCCGCTTGCGTTGTTTAAGTGCGACATTGAAGCACGCGCCCTCTCGACCGCCAACATTTGCCTGCGGCAATCGATCAAAAGCGTAAATTTGCCTCAGCCAACGGTATTATTATTCGCTGAAGGCCGCTTCACAAGCATAGTAATTTAAACTTAAAGTATCCGCGGGACTTGGGCGTCATGCGGGATTTCGGCGTCATCAGGAGATCTGATATGATAAAATACAAGCTGGTCATTGCTATTGCGGCCACACTCGGGCTCTGGGCATCGGCCGCTCAAGCCCAGGAAAAACTCAAGATCGGCTTGATCGCCACCCTGTCAGGACCGCCGGCAGTGATCGGCCAGCAATTGCGTAACGGCTTTATGCTCGCGGTCAAGACGCTGGGCGGCAAGCTCGGCGGCCGCGAGGCCGAAGTCATTGTAGCGGACGCGGAGGGCAAGCCCGACGTGGCCGTCAGCAAGGTCAAGGCGTTCATCGATCGCGACAAGGTCGATTTCGTGGTCGGGCCGGTATTCTCCAACATCCTCGGCGCGATCCTGAAGCCCGTTACCGAGGCCAACGTGATCCTCATCAGTCCGAACGCCGGATCGTCCGCCTTCGCCGGTAAGGATTGCAATCCGAATTTCTTCGTTACTTCCTATCAGAACGATCAGGTGCACGAGGTGCTGGGTCAGTACGCCCAGGACTTCGGCATCAAGAAGGTGATCATCATTGTGCCGAACTATCAGGCCGGCAAGGACGCTGCCGCAGGCTTCAAGCACAAATTCTCCGGCCAGGTCATTGACGAGATCTACGTGCCGCTCGGCCAGCTCGACTACTCGGCAGAGATCTCCAAGATCGCCGCGGCGCAACCGGATGCGATTTTCGCTTTTGTGCCCGGCGGCATGGGCGTGAACTTCGTCAAGCAATTCCGGCAAGCCGGTCTTGCCGACAAGATCAAATTCCTGTCGGCGTTCACCGTCGACGAGGCTACGCTTCCAGCACAAAAGGAGGCCGCGCTCGGCATGTATGGTGGCGCCGACTGGGCACCCAATCTGGACAATCCGCAAAATAAAGCTTTCGTCGACGCGTTTTTGAAAGAGTACGACGCCGTGCCGGGAAGCTATGCATTCCAGGCCTACGACGCAGCATTGCTGATCGACAGCGCGGTGCGCGCAGTCAAGGGCAATCTCACCGACAAGGACGCGTTGCGCGCGGCCCTAAAAAAAGCCGACTTCAAGTCGCTGCGCGGCAGTTTCAAGTTCAACAACAATCACTATCCGATCCAGGACTTCTATCTGGTCAAAGTCGCCAAGCGGCCGGACGGGAAGTTCGAAACCGAGATCGACAAGAAGGTGTTCGCGAACTACGGCGATCCCTACGCCAAGGATTGCCCGATGAAGTGAGCTTCGGCCGCGCGATGTTCTCGCCGGGGCGGCCGATTCGGCTGACGGAAGACGCCGTCATTTCTTTGCGGCGGCGCAATTGCGGGACTTGTCCCGATACCACTCCGGTTTTATGTCAGGCACGCTCCTCCTCATCCAAATCCTGAACGGATTGCAGTTTGGCGTCCTGTTGTTCCTGATCGCGGCCGGCTTGACGCTGGTCTTCGGCGTGATGGATTTCATCAATCTCGCCCACGGCGTTCAATACATGCTCGGCGCCTATCTTGCGGTGGCATTTTACGGCGTGGTCGGCAATTTTTTGGCGGCACTGGCGCTGGCGCTGCTCGCATCGCTGGCTTTCGGGCTGCTGCTTGAGTTTCTGGTCTTCCGCCATCTTTACGATCGCGATCACCTCGATCAGGTCATTGCCACATTCGGCATCATTCTGTTTCTCAATCACGCCGTGAAACTGATCTGGGGCGCCGCTCCATTGACGCTCCCGGTACCTGAATTCTTCACCGGATCGGTCGTGCTGATGGGCGGCTTGCTCTATCCCGTTTGGCGCCTCGTCATCATCAGTTCCGGCCTCGCGGTTGCGGTCGTTCTCTATCTACTGGTCACATCCACCCGGATCGGCATGCTGGTTCGGGCGGGGGCGACCAATTCGCGCATGGTTTCTGCGCTCGGCGTGAACATCGAGCGGCTGTTCATGATCGTGTTCGGCTTTGGCACGATGCTGGCGGGATTCGCCGGCATCATGATCGCACCGATCATCTCGGTTGAGCCCGGAATGGGCGACAACATCCTCATTCTCGCTTTCGTGGTTATTGTGATCGGCGGCATCGGCTCGATCCGCGGCGCTTTCGTCGCGGCATTGCTGATCGGCCTTGTCGACACGCTCGGCCGTTCCTTTTCGGTCGACGTGCTCCGACTCGTGATGGGACCGTCGCCCGCGCGCGTTGTCGGCCCGGCCATAGCTTCCATGCTCATCTATGTGCTGATGGCCATCGTGTTGTACCTGCGGCCTGCCGGCCTGTTCCCGGCAAGAGGCCGTTGAGATGACCGGCGCCGCTGTCGTCGTCGCCGGAACCGCAGCGCGCCCGTTTCGCCCACGGCGTGACATCGTGCTCCCGGCGGTGCTTTTTCTGGCTTTCGCGTTGCTTCCGTTAGTCGCGTCGTTGAGCGCCGAAAAGTATCTGCTCGACGTCGGCGCCCGCATCCTGGTTTTCGCCGTCGCCGCCGTCGCCCTTGACCTCTTGGTCGGGTTCGGCGGGCTGATTTCCTTCGGCCACGCCGCGTTTATCGGCCTCGGCGCTTATGCGGTTGGCATTCTGTCCGCTCACGGCATCGCCGATGCGCTGGTGTCGCTGCCGGTCGCGATTGCGGTGTCGATGCTGTTCGCTTTCCTGACCGGTCTTGTTTGCCTGCGGACCAAGGGCGCGTACTTCATCATGATCACGCTCGCTTTCGGGCAAATGATCTATTTCGTCGCCACCTCGCTAGCGCCCTATGGCGGTGACGATGGTCTGACCATTGCAGCGCGCAACACCATTGCCGGATTGCCGTTGTTGAAGAGCGACCGCGCGTTCTACTACTTCACCCTCATCTGCCTGCTGGCCACTTATGCATTGTGCCGCGCTTTGGTCGCATCGCGTTTCGGCCGCGTGCTGCGCGGCGCGAAAGAAAATCCAACCCGCATGGCGACAATCGGATTCAACGTCCGCCGGTTCCACCTGGTCGCTTACATCATCGCCGGCGCTCTGGGCGGGTTCTCTGGATTTCTACTAGCGAACCTCACCGAGTTCGTGGCTCCGACTTACATGTCCTGGCAGCAATCCGGCGAACTCCTCGTCATGGTCATTCTCGGCGGAGCCGGAACGCTGGACGGCGCGATCATCGGCAGCATCGCCTATCTCGTCGCCAACGAATGGCTCTCCGGCATGTTCGAGAATTGGCAGGTGATTTTCGGGCCCATTCTTGTCCTGGTCGTTTTGTTTGCCCGCGGCGGCATTATTGGTCTGAGTGCGCGGCTGTGGCGGTTGGGCCATGGCTGAGCCGGTGCTTCGCCTCGAAGGCTTGCGCAAAAGCTTCGGCAGCCTAGTTGTGACCGACGACATCACGTTGGATGTCGCTGCCGGCGAGACCCACGCCATCATCGGGCCGAACGGTGCGGGAAAGACCACGCTGATCAATCAAATATCCGGCCTCATCCCGCCGGATGACGGCAGAATCCTGTTTCGTGGCGCCGACGTCACCGCGCTGCCGCCCGAAACGCGCGCAATGCGCGGACTGTCGCGGAGTTTTCAAATCACCTCGATCCTGCCGCGTTTTCCTGTGCTGGAAAACGTTGCGCTCGCCGTTCAGGCCCGGGACGGCTCGAGTTTGCGCTTCTTTGGCCGCGCGGCCGACGAGACCGCACTTAATCTTCCCGCCATGGCGGCGCTCGAACAGACCGGCATCGCCGACCGGGCACCCCTGCCGGCCGGCGAACTTTCCCACGGCGAGAAGCGTGCGCTGGAGCTCGCCATTGCGCTCGCCATGAAGCCGAAGCTGCTCCTTCTCGACGAACCGATGGCCGGCATCGGGCGCGAAGAAACCGAGCGGCTGGTGGAATTGCTGCGCAGCCTCAAGGGTCAATTCACAATGATCCTCGTCGAACACGACATGGCGGCGGTGTTCGCGCTCGCCGATCGCATCTCGGTGCTGATCCGGGGCCGTCTGCTTACCACCGGCTTGCCGCAAGAGGTGCGCACCGACCCGCAGGTCATTGCCGCCTATCTCGGCGAGCAAATGGAGTGACCGTGCTTCAGGTCGAAACGCTCAAGGCCGCTTATGGCGCTGCGCAAGTGCTGTTCGATGTGAGCTTTGCCGTCGGCGCAGGCGAGGTGGTCACACTCCTTGGCCGCAACGGCATGGGCAAGACGACCACGATCTCGACCATCATGGGACTTCTGCCGGCCGCCGGCGGACGGGTCATGTTCGGCGATTTTCAACTCGACGGTCTGCCGCCTTACCGCATTGCCCAAGCCGGGCTCGGCCTCGTGCCCGAGGGCCGTCAAATCTTTCCTACGCTCAGCGTCGAGGAAAATCTGATCGCGACCGCAGCCGCTCGTCTCGGCCCACCGCGTTGGCGGCTCGAAGATATTTATCAGATGTTTCCTATCCTCGCCGAACGGCGCCGCAACATGGGCAACGAACTCTCCGGCGGCGAGCAACAAATGCTGGCGATCGGCCGCGGCCTTATGACCAATCCGAAGCTTCTGATCCTGGATGAAGCTACCGAGGGGCTTGCGCCGCTCATCCGTAATGAGATCTGGGCAGGCCTCAAGCGGCTTAAGGCGGAGGGTCAGGCGATCCTGCTCGTCGACAAGCACATTGAAGCGCTGCTGAAGCTCGCTGACCGCCACGTCGTCATCGAGAAAGGCTACGTCGTCTGGTCAGGCTCCTCGTCCGCCCTGGCGGCGGACTTGACTGTACGTCAGCGGTATTTGCAGGTGTGACCGTCGCATGCGCCATGCGCTCGACGGTTTAGCCGGCACTCGGTTTGCCGTCGCAATGAAACTTATGCCTCCGGCACGACCGCGGTCGTTTCGATCTCGACCCGTGCTTCAGGCTCGGTGAGGCGCGTGACAGCGACCAGGGCCATAGCCGGATAGTGATCGCCCATGACTTCCCGATAAACTTCGCCGAGCGCTGGGCGTGCTTTGAGATATTCGTCCATGTCGCGGACGTACCACGTCATGCGCACGACGTGGCGCGGCAACGCGCCGCCTTCGGCAAGCACCGCGACGATGTTGGCGAGCAGTTGCCGCGTCTGCCCGACGAAATCCGCGGGAAAGCGGCCGCGTTCATCCGATCCTACCAGTCCGCCGACAAAAACGAGGTCGCCGCGCGCTTTGATGCCGTTGGCGTAACCCTTGGGCCGCGGCCAACCGGAGGGATGCAGCACCAAGTTCCCGCGCGCTCGCGGCGGCAAAGTGTCGGTCGGACTATGGGACAATTTCAATCTCCCTTGAGCATGATCCGGAAAAGTGGAAGCCGGTTTTCCGAAAAGATCATGCTCCACCAAAAATCAAGACGCCAGCTTGCTGGCGGTCGATACCGCCGCTCGCCGCCGCAATTCGAACCGCTGCAATTTGCCGGTTTCAGTCCGCGGCAAATTCGTCACGTATTCGATGGCGCGCGGATATTTGAACGGCGCAACGGTCGCCTTCACATGCTCCTGGAGCGCGTGGGTCATGGCGATGTCGCCGGCGAAGCCCTGACGCAGAATTACGTAAGCCTTTACGATCTGACCGCGCTCATCGTCGGGCTGGCCGACGACGCCGCATTCCGCGACCGCGGGATGCGTCAGCAAAGCAATCTCAACTTCCGGTCCCGCAATATTGTAACCCGCCGAGATGATCATGTCGTCCGAGCGCGCCTGGTATCTGTAATAGCCATCGGCATCCTTGATATACGTGTCGCCGGTAATGTTCCAGCCGCGCTGCACGTATTCCAGCTGACGCTTATCTCCAAGATAGCGGCAGCCGGTTGGGCCGCGCACGGCGAGACGGCCTGGGTTGCCGATGGGCACTTCGCGTCCATTTTCATCGATCACGCATGCTTCGTATCCCGGTACCGGCTTGCCAGTAGCGCCCGCCCGCATTTCCTCTTCCCGCGAGCCGACGAAGACGTGCAGCATTTCGGTCGAGCCAAGGCCATCTATGATCCGGATACCCGTTGCGGCGAGCCATGCCTCGAATGTGGCCGCAGGCAATGTTTCACCGGCCGAGACGCATTTGCGCAGCGACGACACATCGTGATCCTTCACCTTGCCGAGCATGTAGCGATAAGCCGTCGGCGCCGTGAAGCAGACGGTCGCGCGGAATTTGCCGAATGCCTGCAGAAGATCGTCCGGCGACGCCTTCTCAAGCAGGATAGCCGCGGCGCCGACGCGCAACGGAAACAGCACCAAGCCACCCAGTCCGAAGGTGAAGGCGATCGGCGGCGAACCGATGAAGCGATCGTCACGGTTGGCGTGCAGCACGTATTTGCCGAAAGTATCGCAGATTGCCAGCATATCACGGTGAAAATGCATCGTTCCTTTGGGTACACCGGTCGTACCCGAAGTAAATGCGATCAAACAAACGTCGTCGCTCGCGGTGTCGCAGGCATCGAAACACTCGTAATCCGGTTTCGCCATCAAAGTCTCAAGACTATCGGCACCGCCACGGCCCCAATAAACCACGCGCCTGAGTTCGGGAGCGAGCGGCCGGGTCTTTTCCATGTCGTCCGCGAGCCGCGCGTCGCAGAGCGCGAGCTGAATTTCCGCTTTGGTGATAGGAAATGCGATCTCCTTGGCGCGCAGAAGCGGCATCGTGGCGACCACGACGCCGCCCGCTTTGATGACCGCGAAATACGCCGCCACCATCATCGGGCTATTCGGCCCGCGCAGCAGCACCCGATTTCCGGGTACGACGCCGAGGTCGCGGGTCAGCACGTTGGCGATACGGTTCACGCGTTCAGCGAGATCGGCATAGGATAGCGTCTCGGACGGCGAAATCAGACACTCGCGGTCGCCTTGGCCGGCGGCAACCCAATCGTCAACGAACGCGTTTACGCAATTTAGGCGCTCCGGATAGCGCACGTCGGGCAAGTTAAACAAAAAGTCCGGCCACTGCTCGCGCGGAGGCAGATTATCGCGCGCAAAGGTGTCGACGTGTGCCGAGTGGATCATGGTGCATCATCCTCGTTCTGCATGATCAAGACGAGCCACCCGGCAACCGTCAGTTCCCTTCGAACACCGGTTTGCGCTTCTCCGCGAATGCGCGATATGCCCGGACGAAGTCTTCAGTTTCCATGCACAGAGCCTGCGCTACGGCCTCGGCTTCAATCGCAGTCTCGACCGACATCGCCCATTCCATCTCGAGCATGCGCTTGGTCATGGCATTGCCAAAAGTCGGTCCGGCGGCAAGTTCAGTTGCGAGCGCGTGCGCATCAGCAACGACATTGGCCGACGGCGAGAGCCGGTTGAAGAAGCCCCACCGCTCGGCATCTTCGCCGCCGAGCGACCGGCCGGTAAACAGCAGCTCCGCGGCACGGCCCTGACCAATGATTCGCGGCAGGATGGCGCAAGCGCCCATGTCGCAGCCGCCAAGGCCCACCCGGTTGAACAGAAAGGCCACTTTGGCATTCGCTGTACCGATACGGATATCAGAGGCCATGGCTATGATCGCGCCTGCCCCGGCGCAGACGCCGTCAACCGCGGCGATGATCGGCTGCGGAGCGGCGCGCATCGCTTTGACGAGCTCGCCGGTCATGCGCGTGAAGTCGAGCAGCCCGCTCGTATCCATTTCGGTGAGTGGCTTGATGATCTCGAACACATCGCCCCCGGAACAGAAATTGCCGCCGGCGCCGGTGATCACAATCGCCTTGACGCTTTTGTCGCGGGCCGAGGCGCGAAAAATATTGGCAAGTTCGCCATAGCTCTCGAACGTCAACGGATTTTTGCGTTCCGGACGGTTAAGCGTGATTGTCGCGACTGCGCCGGTAAACGCCAGCTGTACGTGCTGCGGGGTATAGGTCTTCAGCGGGAGAGTTACCGGATTGGCGCCGGTCATCGCGAGGGCTCACCGGCAATTGCGGCGCGCGCGGAGGCTTTCGTCCTTGCCAGAAGCCGCATCAAAGTCTCCACGTCGGCGGGAGCAAGATCGGAGAATATCTCAGCGATCCAGCCCTCGTGCGCGCGGGCCATGGCGCGAAACACACGGCGGCCTTCCTGAGTTAGGCTCACAATCTGTGCACGCCGATCGCTGCGTGACTGGCGACGATCGAGCAAGCCCAGCGCCACCAGCCGCTCCGACAGCCCGGTGACATTGCCGTTGGAGACCATCATGCGCTGCGACAACTCACCGAGCGTCATGCCGCCGGGTGATTTGTCGAGTTGCGCCATCAAATCGAATCTCGGCAACGTAACATCGAACTCCTGCCGCAGCCGGCGGCGGACTTCGCCTTCGATCAAAGTCGTGCAGGTCAGCAGGCGCAACCAGAGACGCAATTCGCTCTCATGGTCGCCGGGGCGCTCGGTTACCTTGGTTTCCGCGTCCAGCGGGACGCTTGCGGTTTCCTGCACGCGATGTCTCTTTTGTCAGTTGGATAGCATTGCGCGACCGAGTCGCAACCCTGTTCCGATGGAAATCATTTTAAGGTTCAAATTTATAGGCTTCAAGTAGCCTGGATGTCGAACGATTCAGGTCTAGCCGACCATAACCTCGCCGCCGGCAATGGCAATCGCCTGGCCGTTGATGGAACTTGCGGCCTCTGAGGCGAGCCAAAGGACGGCATTTGCCACCTCGTTCGGAGTCACCAAACGACCTTGCGGATTCGATGACGCAAGCGCCGCGCGCGCGTCCTCACGACTGCGTTTGGTCTTCGCTATAATGTTGTCAACGGCGCGCTCGAACAGCGGCGTGTCGACATAGCCCGGACACACTGCGTTGACCGTGATGCCGGTACGGGCGAATTCCAGCGCCAGGCTGCGCGTGAGCCCGACGACGCCATGCTTTGCGGCCACGTACGCCGACACGTAAGCGTAGCCGACAAGTCCGGCGGTTGAAGCGATATTGATGACCCGCCCGGCGCGCTTCGCGATCATGTCCGGTATTACTTCTCTCGTCACAAGAAACGTGCCAGTGAGGTTCACCGCGAGCACGTTGTTCCAAGTCGCCAGGTCGGTTTTCGTAAACGGCGCGCTCGGCGCGTCGCCTGCGTTGTTGACGAGGATATCGATCGGCCCGAACGCCTGACGTGCAGCCGCAACGCCGGCGCGAACCTTCTCTTCATCAGCCACGTCAAAATTTGCCACGACGTGAGCATGCTCGCGGAGCTTAACCTGCAACGCGGCCAGCGGATCGCGCCGGCGGCCGGCGAGCGTGACACGCGCGCCCGCTCCGGCACATGCGCTCGCAACGGCCGCGCCGATGCCGGTACCGGCGCCGGTGACAAGCACGTGGCGATCGTCGAGCGACTGGTCAGTCACTTCCGTGCAAGCCTCTTAATTCGGCCGCGGACCCGCGGCAGCACGGGCAAGATTTGTCTCATATTGCAGCTTGGCGGAAACATATTGCTTCGGCCAAGCAACCGATTTCAGGCCGATCTTGGCCGCCTCATGCAATGTCCAGGCGGTGTCGGCAAGATGCGGACGCGCGATCGCGCAGAGGTCAGCGCGGCCCGCCGCTATGATCGAATTCGCATGATCGGCTTCTGAGATCGCACCGACGGCAACGGTCGCGATGCCAACCTCATTGCGGAGCTTGTCAGCGAACGGTGTCTGGAACAGGCGGCCATAAACCGGCTTCTCCTCCTTCGATACCTGCCCCGAGGAACAATCGACGAGATCAGCGCCCGCGTCCTTGAACATTTTGGCGTAGATCGCGGCGTCGGCGGGCGTATTGCCGCCTTCGGTCCAATCGTGACACGAGAGCCGAACAGAGATCGGCTTGTCTTGCGGCCAAACCGCGCGAATGGCGCGGAATACCTCGAGCGGATAACGGGCATTGTTCTCGTGCGAGCCGCCATATTCATCGGAGCGGCGGTTCGTCAGCGGCGAAAGAAAACATGAGAGAAGATAACCGTGGGCACAGTGCAGTTCGAGAATATCGAAGCCAACCTCGATGGCGCGCTTGGTGGCGGCGATAAAATCCGCCTTTACCCGATCCATGTCCGCCTTCGTCATCGCACGCGGCACCTGGCTGTTTGCCATGTAAGGTAGGGCCGATGCTGAAATCAGCGACCAGTTGCCTTCGTCAAGAGGCTGATCAATTCCCTCCCAGGCGAGCCGCGTCGAACCCTTGCGGCCGGCGTGGCCAAGCTGCAAACCGAATTTTGCGGCCGTCGTGGTGTGGACGAAATCGACGATCCGCTTCCAGGCCGCAACCTGCTCGTCGTTCCATAGGCCGAGGCAGCCGGGCGTGATGCGCGCGTCGGGCGAAACACAAGTCATCTCGCCGAACAGCAAGCCGGCTCCGCCGAGCGCTCGACTTCCGAAATGCACGAGATGGAAGTCGTTGGGTACCCCATCCTCGGCCGAATACATAGCCATCGGCGACATGACGATGCGGTTCGCCAGCGTCAGCCCGCGCACCCGATACGGCGTAAACATCGGCGGCACCGGCGGCCCGTCGGGATCGAGATTGATTCCGGCACGCGCCGCGAACCAGCGTTCGTAATCTTCCAGCCACTTCTTGTCGCGAAGCCGCAGATTCTCGTGACTGATGCGCTGTGAGCGCGTCAACAGCGAATACATGAACTGCTCTGGCTCAAGCGTATCGGCGTAACGGCTGCCGACCACCTCGAACCATTCCATTGCGTTACGGGCAGCGTTCTGGATGCGCGCCACGTCGACGGCGCGCACTTCTTCGTAAGCAGCGAGAACCTCGGGAATTTTGTCTGGCGTGCCGCCGAATGCTCGGAACTGTTTGGTGAGCTCGATAGCGTCTTCCAACGCGAGCTTGGTACCGGAGCCGATGGCAAAATGTGCGGTATGCGCGGCATCACCCATCAGCACGACGTGGTTTTGTCCGTTGAAGTGGCTCCATTTGCCGCAAGTCAACCGGCCAAAATTGAGCCACGCCGAGCCGCGCAGATGGCGGGCGTTGCTCATCAGCTTGCCGCCATCAAGCACCTCGCTGAACAACTCCTCGCAAAAAGCAACCGAACGCGCTTCATCGGCCTGATCGAGGCCGTGCGCGTTGAAAATGTCTTCCGTGGTCTCGACGATGAAAGTCGAAGTGGTGTCGTCGAACTTGTAGATATGAGCCTGGAACCAGCCATGTTCGGTACGGCGAAAGTCGAACGTGAACGCGTCATACAACTTGTTGGTCCCAAGCCAGACGAAGCGGTTTGGCCGCATGACCATGTCGGGCTTGAACTCAGCCTGGTAGCGGCTGCGAATCTTGGAATTGATGCCGTCCGAGGCGATGATCAGATCGGCATCTGGAAATTCGAGATCGGAGTCGACCTCGCGCTCGAAGACAAGTTCGACGTCAAGCTCCTCGCAACGTGCCTGCAGGATATTAAGGAGCTTCTTGCGGCCGATGCCAACGAAGCCATGGCCGGTGGTGCGCATCCGTCGACCCTTGATCAGAACCTCGATGTCGTCCCAATGGTTGAACGCGGTCTCAATAGCGTTCGCAGTCTCGGCGTCCCACGCGCGCATGTTTTCCATGGTGGCGTCGGAAAACACTACACCCCAGCCGAACGTGTCGTAGGGCCGGTTGCGTTCCACCACCGTTACCTGATGGGCCGGGTTCTCCTTCTTCATCAGGAGACCGAAATAGAGCCCCGCCGGGCCGCCGCCGATGCAAACAATGCGCATAGTCTTCTCCGTCCGTTTCGGCGGGCGCCGAGGATTAGCAGTTAGGTTTACTCTATCGTCGGGCCGAATTCTCAGAAGTTAAAACGCCCCGCGAATGCAGCCGGATGTTAGCCCTACATATGCGAACGCTTGGCGGTTGTCGCCAGTGAAGACTTGGCTAGTGGCGCTCCGAGAGGTTATTCAATCACATCGACATGAGGGACGGCATGACCGGGATCATTGACGCACATCACCACATTTGGCGCCGCCGCGACCTTCCCTGGCTAGACGGACCGATGCAGCCGCGCATCTTCGGGCCTTACGAGGCAATTCGGCGCGACTATCCGATCAGCGAATTCCTCGCCGATCTTGCCGGCACCGGCGTGACTCAATCCGTGTATGTCCAGGCCAATTGGGCCAAGGACCGGTTCGAAGATGAAGTCGCTTATGTGCAGCAAGCCGCGGACGAAGTTGGCTTCCCCCACGCGATCGTCGCCTATGCCGATTTTTTCGCGGATGACGTGCGCCCGCAGCTCGACCGCCTGACTAGATATCGCCGCATGCGCGGCTTGCGGATGCAACTGCAGTGGCACGAGAATCCGCAATACCGTTTTGCCTCGGGGCCCGATCTTGCGCGCGATCCGAAGTTGCAAAAAAACGTCGGGCACCTCGCCGACTACGGCTGGTCCTTCGATCTCCAGGTCTTCGCCGGACAGATGGCGGGGGCGGCAGAGCTCGCCGCTAGCGCTCCCAACGTCACTTTCATCCTCCAGCACGCCGGTATGTTGGAGGATCTTTCGCCCGACGGATGGATACGCTGGCGCAAAGGAATGCGGCTTCTTGCTGCACGTCCGAACATGGTGTCAAAGTTGTCTGCTCTCGGCACATTCATCCACAACAACGATCCCGGCCACATCGCCACGATCGTCAAAGAAACAATCGGGATATTCGGCGCCGAGCGATGCTTGTTCGGATCGAACTTCCCGGTCGAGAAACTGTGGACACAATATTCCGACTTGATTGCGGCTTATCGAGCCGCGCTCCAGCCGCTGGGCGAAGCTGTATATCGCGCCGCGCTTCACGATACCGCGGCAAAAGTTTATCGGCTCAATTGATATCCGTCGCATCGTCCGCCGCAACCACGAGAGCTAAGCCGATCTCAGTTGGCGGATCAACATGGCAGTGAGCGTAATTCTCAAGGGCTTTGATCGATCGGTTGGCGAGGCGGCCGAACGGCTGGAGCAATTCCTGCGCCGGCCCGGCGCTGCACCTATTCTCATTATTCTTCTTTGGGCTTGTGCGGTGTTGCCCAATCTAACCGTGCGTTCGTTCATTTATGAAGAAGGCACCAATGCTGAAATTGCCCGGGACATCCTGGCGAATGGACATTTTCTCCAGCCCTTCGTCTACGGGATTCGGTGGCACGAAAAGCCATCGCTGCTGGGCTGGCTGATCGCCGGCTTCGCGCTAGTTACCGGCGGAGTGAACGAATGGTCGGCGCGGCTGCCGGCGATGATCTCGGTTTTGGTCACCGCACTTCTGATACAGCGGGTGACGCGACACCACGCAAGTTTAACGGCATCACTGTTCGCGGCGCTGTGCTTCGTGTTTTGTCCACTGCTGTTGCAGAAATTGACGATCGCCGAGCCCGACACTGTCGTGACGGCGCTGTCATTTGCCGCCTTCGTGCTGTGGTGGGATGGCATGGCTTTAGGCCGCGTCACGATTCTGCGTTGGATCGGCTGCGGCCTTCTCCTTGCCGCGCTTGCGATGGCGAAGGGCCCGCAACCGGCGGCATTTTTCGGGCTGGGCGTGGCCGCGTATCTGATCAGCAAGCGGCACTGGCAGGAGCTGCCTGGCTTCGTCCTCTGCATGATGATCCCAGCAGCAACAACGATCGCCTGGGCAGCCGCGATTTACCATTCGGGCGATGAAGGAATCTGGCTCGCTTACGCCAGAGTGCAGTACCGTCCGGCATTCCTCGATTACCTCGCCAGGAATTCGCGCAATATCGTAGGTCTGTTTTTGGAATTGTTGCCGGCGTCCCTGTTATTGCCGTTTGTTCCCTGGCCCTGGCGAAGAAGCCCAAACGCACTGGATGTTCCGGCCGTGGTCGCGCCGATGGTGCTCTATTCCGGCATTTGCACGGCGATCCTGATGCTTTGGCCCGGCGTCAACACGCGCTACGCCATGCCGATCGCGCCATCCGTCGCCGTGCTGGCCGGCGCAGCCTGGGACGCTGTGGAAAAGTCCCGGTTTGCAGTCGTAAAGCGCGTTGCGGCTACGGTGCTTGGCGTGCTCGTCATTTATCAAATTGTTCTCGTTGTGGCGATCATGCCGTTATTCGCCGATCGTTTCGGCGAGACCCGCCTCGCCGCCCAGACTATCGACTTGGCCATGCGCGCAGCACCAGCACCGGCTTACTGCCTGCGTCTCGACACCAACGTGTTCTTCTATCTTCAGGAACCGCCGCGGTGTCTCGACCTCCAAGCCATGGCGGCGCTCACTCCGCCGGTCTGGCTGCTAATGCCCAATCCCGCAGTCGCGGACTTTGCAAAGCTGCGGCCTGACCTCGACGTGCGGATCGTCGTCGACGGGTTAACGGAGGCAAAAATAACTGCCACACGCGTAGACATGAAATAACGCGACAGCGAATGCGCCCTAAGAGCGCGATACGGCCGCTTTTCGGGCTTTCGGCCGACACGAAAACTGCCTACCATTCCACAACAACAGCGTCGCAAGCAGCGTCGTAAAAAAACTACGCCCCGGTGGGGAGGGTCGCCATGCTTCAGGTCGAAAGCGCCGCGGATATTCAAACCGTAGGCGATATCACGCGCCGTCACGCCAAAACACGCCCGAACCGGGTAGCAATCCAATTTGAAGGGCGAAGCATCACCTTTGCCGAGCTGGATCGCCGCGCCAATCAGGTCGCCAATGGCCTGATCGCCGAGGGCGTGCGCCCGCAGGCGCGGATCGCGATCTTGTCCAAGAACGTTCCGGCTTTCTTCGAGCTCTGGTTCGGCGCCGCGAAGGCCGATGTCGTGCTGGTTCCCGTCAACTTCCGCTTGGCGCCGCCGGAAGTGGCATTTGTGATCGCCGACGCCGGCGCCGAAATGCTGTTCGTCGGCTCTGACTTCTATCCGCTCGTCGAGAAAGTAGCGCACGAAGTGAAATCGGTTCGCCGCATCATTGCGCTCGAAGCGCCGCACAAATCCCGGACCAGCTACTCGGATTGGCTCGCAGCCCAGCCGATCGACGATCCTGCGATGCCGATCGCGCCGGAACGCTGCGCCATTCAGATGTACACCAGCGGCACGACCGGCCATCCGAAGGGAGCGCAACTCAGCCACGCCAATCTGATGCCGTTGGCGCAGGGTGGACTGCAGCAGTTGGGGGAATGGCATGAGAACGACGTCAGCCTGGTCTGCATGCCGTTGTTCCACATCGGTGGCAGCGGCTGGGCGTTGATCGGCTTCTATCGCGGCGTCGACACCGTGCTGATGCGCGACGCGGATCCCGGTGCGATTCTGCGTTTGATCCCCGAATATCGCATCACCAAGGCCTTCATGGTGCCCGCACTCCTGCTGTTCCTGTTGCAACACCCGCAGTGCAAGACCACGGACTTCTCGTCGCTCGAAGTGATCGTCTACGGGGCGTCACCGGCACCCGTCGATCTGGTACGCAACGCGCTCAAAGTATTCGGCTGCAGCCTGGCGCAGGTTTACGGATTAACTGAAACCACGGGCGCCATCACCTATCTGCCGCCGGAAGATCATGAGGAAAAGGTCCCGGATCGGCTCAAATCGTGCGGCAAGGCGATGCATGGCATCGAGATTCGCGCGGTCGACGCCAATGGCAACGAGGTCGCGATCGGTGAAGTTGGCGAGATCGTCACCCGCTCGCCGCAGAATATGCTCGGTTATTGGAACCAGCCCGAAGCAACGCGACGGGCGATGCGCAACGACTGGTTCCATACCGGCGACGCCGGCTACTTCGATAAAGATGGCTACATCTACATCTACGACCGGGTGAAGGACATGATCATCTCCGGTGGCGAGAACATTTATCCTGCCGAGGTCGAAAGCGCTCTGTTCGGCCACCCGGCGGTCGCCGACATAGCAGTAATCGGCGTTCCCGACGACAAATGGGGCGAAGCGGTGAAAGCTATCATCGTCAAAAGATCCGGCGCCGAAGTTACACCTGAGGAATTGATCGGCTTTGCCCGCGAACGCATTGCCGGCTACAAGGTGCCGCGTTCCATCGATTTTGTTGAAACGCTGCCCCGCACTCCGACGGGCAAGATCCTCAAACGCGAGCTTCGCAAGCCGTTCTGGGTGGGTCAGGAGCGGCAGGTCCATTAGTGTTTGGTCAAGCGGGAGCGTGACTCCCGCTAATGGAAAAACGATTCCTAGTGGGAGGCTGCGTTGGCGCTGCAATTCGGAATCTTCGATCATCTTGACGATAACGGCATACCGCTTGCTGATCTGTTCGAGACGCGGCTCAAGCTCATCGAACAATACGATCGTGCCGGCTTTCGCTCTTATCACATCGCCGAACATCATTCGACGCCGCTGGGCATGGCGCCTTCGCCCAGCGTGTTCCTTGCGGCAGCAGCGCAACGCTGCGAACGGCTGCGCTTCGGGCCGCTGCTTTACGTCACGCCAATGTACCATCCGCTGCGGGTCGCCGAGGAAGTGGTGATGCTCGACCATATGAGCCGCGGGCGGCTGGAATTGGGATTAGGCCGCGGCGCTTCGCCGATCGAGATCGCCAGTTTCGATGTCGACCCCGAGTCCGCGCCGGCGATGAACCGCGAGGCGACGGAAATCATTCTCAAGGCGCTGACATCGGATATTTTGAATCACGAAGGCAAATTTTATCGCTTCAAGAACGTCCGTATTGCGGCGCGGCCTTTGCAGCAGCCGCATCCCCCGCTCTGGTTTGCGCCGATTGAGCCCGGCCGCGCGGCCGACGCGGCGCGACTCAAGGGCAATATCGTGACGCTGATCCCGAACGCAGGCGTCAAGGCGCTTACCGAAGCCTACCGCGCAGCCTGGCAGGCGCAGGGCAACAATGCCGCTGACATTCCGCTGCTTGGCGTATTTCGCCACGTCATCGTGGCCGACAGCGACGCGAAGGCGCGTGACCTAATTCGCGCCGCCTATCGCCAGTGGCGGCACCATATGGCCTTCCTCTGGGAATGGGGCGGCATCTCCTTCCCTATCGGGATGATCTACCCGAACGATTTCGAATCGCTTGAGGGCATGAGCATGGGCGTTGCCGGTTCGCCCGAGACGGTGCGCCGCTATGTCGCCGAAACGGTCGAACAGACCGGCATCAATTATTTCGTCGCCGATATGATCTTTGGGTCGTTGCCTTACGAAGCGGCGTCACGTTCGGTCGAGTTATTCGCGAAAGAAGTCATGCCCGCGTTCCGCTGAACGCTGTCGAAGATGGACGGTCGGTCGCGGTTAGACCGCCGCGAGCCCCATTAGGCTACGGGCCTCGGCCGGATTGGCGACAGCACGGCCGGCTTCACGTGCGTAGCGCGCGAGCATTTCCACCAGGGTTCCGTTCGAACCCACCTTGGCGCCGTTGGGCAAGTAGAACGTGTCTTCGAGACCGGTGCGCAAATGGCCGCCAAGCTCAGCCGCCCGCCGGTGCAATGGCCAAATATTGTCGCGGCCGACGGCCGTCACCTGCCACGGCGCATCCGGAACAGTGAGCTTCTTGAGGATCGGCAGCAAATCCGGATCTGCCGGCATGCCGGACTCCACGCCCATCACGAAATTATATTTCGGCCGGCCTTTGAACATGCCGTTCTTTGCGTACATGCCAACACAGCGCACGATGCCGACGTCGAAACATTCAAATTCCGGCTGGGTGCCAGTTTCGGCCATCACGTCGAGATAGGCCTTGACCTTTTCGACCGGATTGTCGAACAGGTGCGGCGGCCACGCCCAGGAACCGTCGGCGCGCACTTTCAGATAATTCAGCGAGCCGGCGTTGCA
This sequence comes from uncultured Alphaproteobacteria bacterium, assembly GCA_963831165.1. GTDB lineage: Bacteria > Pseudomonadota > Alphaproteobacteria > Rhizobiales > Xanthobacteraceae > BOG-931. The sequence continues at coordinate 458,531 of CAWHPC010000017.1, read as the reverse complement.
GGCCGCAATCTCCGGCTTGACGGCACGGAGGCAGGCAAGCGGGCCGGAAATGTTCGGGCCGATGGTGCCGGTCGACTCGTTAAGGATCACGCCCGGGCAGGCATCGCGGATTGCCCGCATGATGGTGGCGGCGAGTTCCGGCTCCCACGACGGCAGGTGGCCTTTCCCGGGTGCCTGCTGGCGGAAGTGAACGTGCATGACAGCGGCCCCGGCATCGAATGCAGCTCTCGCCTCACGTGCCATCTCCGCAGGCGTCACCGGGACCGGGTGCTGCTTCGGATCGGTGAGCACGCCGGTAAGTGCGCAGGTGATCACGACCTTGTCGTTCATAGCGTCGCTTCCGTCCGATCTTGCGTGGCGCTCACTTCCTGCACGAGCTCTACCAAAAGCTGCCGGGTTGCGACCTGATCACCGGGCTTGATCAGGACCTTGTCGATGGTGCCGTCGCGTTCCGCGCAAATCTCGTGCTGCATCTTCATCGCTTCGAGGACAACAATGCGCTGCCCCTTGGTGACGCCGTCCCCCGGTTCGGCGTAAACGGCGATGATCGCGCCGTTCATCGGCGCAAGGAGCCGCGAGGAGCCGTCGCGACGTGTTGAAGCGCCGGCCTCGAGTGTAGTCTCGCGCACCGCGACAGTGAGGCCGTTGAAATCGAGATGAAGAACGCCATCGTGCAAAGCAAAGTGCGCGGTCTGTTGGAGGCCCATCGCAGTAAAGCGGATCGCGCCCTCAGATCGTTCTTCGACCGAGAGTTCGACCTTGTTCTTGCCCAGCGCGACCAAATAAACATTCGTCCGGACGGCCATGATGCTGGCTGGGTGATTGCTGTCGCCCGAGGTCAGGCGTAGCGGCCAGATGGCAATGCCGGTCGATGACCAGTTCTGCGCCGCACCGACCTCATTCGCCGCTGCACGGGCCGGCGCTTCAAACAGCAGCACCGCAGCGAGCGCCAGGGTGCGCAAGTCCGGCTGTTGCCGCCGTAAGGCGTCACTACCCGGAGGAAAATGCCGATCGATAAAGGCGGTCGTCGCCTCACCTGCCACGAAAGCAGGGTGGCGGAGCATGGCGATGAGGAAGCTGCGGTTCGTGGCCAGGCCGAGTGCAACTGTATCTTCAAGTGCCTTGTTGAGCCGTCGGCGCGCCTCCTCCCGCGTCGCCCCGTGAGCGATCACCTTGGCCAGCATGGGGTCGTAGAACGGGCTGACGCGCTGGCCCGGCGCGAGACCGTGATCGACCCGCACGCCATCTCCGGACGGCGGGCGCCAATCGATCAGAATCCCGCTTTGGGGGAGAAAGCCTTCGTGAGGATCCTCGGCGTAGAGGCGTGCCTCGATGGCGTGGCCGCTAAACGCGACCTCATGTTGTTCAAGCGGCAACCTCTCGCCGGTGGCGACCCGCAGCTGCCATTCGACCAGATCCAATCCGGTGACTGCCTCGGTCACAGGGTGCTCGACCTGAAGCCGCGTGTTCATCTCCAGAAAATAGAATTTTCCCGATCGATCGAGCAGAAACTCGACGGTGCCTGCGCTCACGTAGCCGATGGCACGCGCGGCCGCGATTGCCGCATCGCCGATCTCCGCTCGCAGCTCCGTTGAGACCGCGGGTGACGGGGCCTCCTCGATTATCTTTTGATGACGGCGCTGGATAGAACAATCGCGTTCGCCGAGATGGATGACGTTGCCGTGCTGGTCGGCAAACACCTGTATTTCGATATGACGAGCATCGGCGATCGCTTTTTCAAGAATTAGCTCGCCGGAGCCGAAAGCACTCGCCGCCTCGGACCGCGCGCGCGTGAGCGCATTCGCGAGATCCTCGGGCGCGTTCACAAGCCGCATGCCGCGCCCGCCCCCGCCGGCCGCGGCCTTGACCATGAGTGGAAATCCGATCCGCCGGGCTTCTGCCGTCAGGTTGTCGTCGGACTGGTTGCCGCCATTATAGCCGGGCACGCAAGGAACGCCGGCTTTCTCCATCAGAGCTTTTGCCCGCGCCTTATTGCCCATGGCGTCGATCGCTGACGGCGGCGGGCCAATAAAGACGAGACCCGCTTGCGTGCAGGCCTGCGCGAATGCGGCATTCTCAGAGAGAAAACCATAGCCCGGATGGACCGCGTCGGCGCCGGCCAGCTTTACGGCGGCAAGGAGCGCCTCGATATTGAAGTAGCTGTCCTTTGCCGGCGGCGGACCGATACGGACCGCTTCGTCCGCCTCCCGCACATGGAGCGCGCCGGCGTCCGCATCGCTGAACACGGCGACGGTGCGATAACCGAGAGCCTTTGCGGTCCGCATGATCCGGCAAGCGATCTCGCCGCGATTGGCGATCAGAATTTTGCCAAACGCGGTCACGACCGGCAGCCGCGGCGCATGCTTGCCCGCATGGTGAGGACGTTCATCCGTCACTCCACCTGCACGACCCACGGAGGCTTGCGCTTATCGACAAACGACTTCGTTCCTTCACGGCCCTCGGGACTGCGAACGGCCGCCGCGAAGGCGTCAGCAGCAGCTGCGAGTAATTCGGGCATCGCGCTCGGACCCGCGGCGCGCAGCATCAGCCGCTTGCTGGCAGCCACCGCATTAGGTCCGCATTTGAGCACCTGATTGCAGGCATCGCGCACGGCGGCATCGAGCGCGTCCGCATCGGCGACCGTAAGATGCGCGATACCGGCCGCCACCGCCTCCGCGCCATCGACGCGGAGGCCTGTCACTGCCAAGCGCCGCGCGGCCGTGAGCCCGATACGCTGGACAACGAACGGCGAGATCGCGGCCGCGACCACGCCGATCATCACCTCGCTCATGGCAAAGCGCGCATCCGCGGTCGCGATGGTGATGTCGGCGACGCAGGCCAAACCAAAACCGCCGCCCATCGCGTAGCCCTCGACCGCGGCGATCACCACCTGCGGCGCCGCATTCACAATATCCAGCATGGCGCCGAAGCGCCGGTTGTTGTCCTTGAGTTCGTCAGCTGTACCGGGCGGCGGTGCTTCATGCGCGGCCGACATGCTTTTGATATCGCCGCCGGCGCAGAACGTGCCGCCAGCACCGCGTAGCACGACGACGCGCACGGAGCGGTCATCGGCAATCGCCGCGAATGTCGCCATGATTTCCCGCACCATCTCCGGGCTAATGGCGTTGCGAAGTTCCGGCCGATTGAGCCACAAATGCAGCACCGCGTCGCGCAAATCGAGCCTGATATGCGAGGTTTGCGGCAGATCAGGCATGACCGGCCTTTTGCTCGGGCGCGTTGGAGGTGCCCGGGAGCGTTCCCATCAGTTTGCAAATGATGGTCAACATGATCTCGTCGGCGCCGCCGCCGATCGAACCGAGGCGTCCATCACGATACGCGCGGCTGACCGGCGTCTCGTTCATGAAACCCATCCCACCCCAATATTGCAGGCAGGAATCGGCGACCTCGCGGCGCAGCCGTCCGGCTTTGAGCTTGGTCATTGAAGCAAGCCGGGTCACATCGGTGCCGGCAAGATAGAGTTCGCAGGCGCGGTAGACCAGCGCGCGAAGTAGTTCGATCTCGGTCGCAAGCTCAGCCAGCCGGAAATGCACCACCTGATTGTCGAGGATCGATTTGCCGAAAGCCTTCCGGTTGCGCGTGTAATCGATGGTTTCCTGGATCAGCCGCTCCATCGATTTCAGATTGGCGGCGGCGGCCCACAGCCGCTCCTCCTGGAATTGCATCATCTGATAGGTGAAGCCCTTACCCTCTTCGCCGATCCGAAAACGCTGCGGCACCCGAACGTCGTCAAAAAAGATTTGCGCAGTGTCTGAGGAACGCATGCCGAGCTTGTCGAGCTTGCGGGCGATCTGGACGCCTTTTGTCTTCATCGGCAGGCAGATGAGCGACTTGTTCTTATGCACCGCGCCGTCGGACGTGTTGGCAAGAAGGCACATCCAGTCGGCTTGGGTGCCGTTCGTGGTCCACATTTTGCCGCCATTGATGACGTAGTCGTCCCGGTCCTTGCGCGCAGTAGTCTTGATCGAGGCGACGTCCGATCCGGCGCCCACCTCCGAGACGCCAAGGCAGGCCACAAAATCACCGGCAATCGACGGCGCCAAAAATTCGCGCTTGATCTCCTCCGAACCGAATCGTGCAAGCGCGGGCGTCGCCATGTCGGTCTGCACACCAATCGCCATAGGCACGCTGCCACAGGCGATGTTGCCGAGCTCTTCGGCCATCACCATCGCGTAGGAATAGTCGAGCCCCTGTCCCCCATAGGCCACGGGCTTATTCAGGCCGAGAAACCCGAGGTCGCCCATTTTCTTGAACAGGTCGTGGGCAGGAAAGATGCCGGCCTCCTCCCATTCATCGACGTGAGGGTTGACCTCCGCGGCGATGAATTTTTGCAGGCTCCGGCGCAGTTCCTCGTGCTCGGGAGTAAACAGCATGACGTTTCCTTCCCGTTACATCCGCCCGACGCCGAACGTATTGGGTTTAAGCGGGCGGCGTTCTGCTTCGCGGCAGATCGATAAACAAAAGCCTAGCACTTTTCGAGTGTCGCGCGGATCGATCAATCCGTCGTCCCAGAGCCGCGCGGTGGCGTAGAGTGCGGTGGACTCGCTTTCCACGCGCTTGATGATGCCCTGCTCCATTGCATCCAGTTTAGCCTTGTCCACGGGTTTGCCCTCCCGCTTGAGCTTTTCTTCCGTTACGATGGACATGACCCTGGCAGCTTGTTCGCCGCCCATGACCGCGATGCGGTTGCTGGGCCAGGCAAAAATGAAGCGCGGATCATAGGCGCGCCCGCACATGCCGTAATTGCCGGCGCCGAACGATGCGCCGACATGAATGGTCAATTGCGGCACCGTCGCATTGGCCACCGCCTGGATCATCTTCGAACCGTGTTTGATGATGCCGGCTTGCTCGGCCTCGCGCCCGACCATGTAGCCGGTCGTGTTTTGCAGATAAACGATCGGCACATTCGCCTGACAGCAAAGCTGGATGAACTGCGCCGCCTTGCTCGCACCATCGGCATCGATTGGACCGTTGTTGCCAATAATCCCGATCCCATGGCCCTCGATTTCGGCGTGGCCGCACACGGTATGCACGCCATAGAGCGCCTTGAAGTCGAGAAAATCTGAATCGTCGGCGACGCGCGCGACGATTTCTCTTACATCGTATGGCCTGCGGTAATCGGTGGGGACAACGCCGGCGAGTTCTTCGGCGGGATAGCGCGGCTCCTTGAACGATTTTTGCAGTCGCGGACTCAGTTGCTCATTCCACGGCAGCTTCGCCATGACTTCGCGCGCGATGCGAATGCCTTCGGCGTCGTCTTCGGCGAGGTATTCGCCAAGCCCCGAAACGGTGGCATGCATCTCGGCGCCGCCGAGCTCTTCGTCCGTCGCGACCTCGCCGGTCGCTGCCCGCAATAGCGGCGGCCCGGCCAAAAACACCTTTGCCCTGCCGCGCACCAAGATCACGTAATCCGACAGGCCGGGTAAATAGGCGCCGCCGGCGGTCGATGAGCCGTGCACCACAGTGACCTGCGGGATCCCGGCCGCTGACATGCGTGCCTGGTTAGCGAATCCGCGGCCGCCCTCAACGAACATCTCCGCCTGGTAGAGAAGATTGGCACCGCCGGATTCGACCAACCGCACCATCGGCAGTTTGTTCTGCAGCGCGATCTGCTGGATGCGCAGATTTTTCTTCACGCCCATCGGCGTAGAGGTGCCGCCTTTGATCGCGCTGTCGTTGGCGGCGACAATGCAGCGAATGCCGGACACATAGCCGATGCCCGCGATCCCGCCGCCGCCCTGGATGCCCTCGGCGCCGTCATCGTCGTGCATACGAAAGCCCGCGAGCGTCGAGAGTTCGAGCCAGGGTGCTCCGCGATCGATCAGAAGCGCTACCCGCTCGCGGGGCAGCAATTGCTTCCGGGCGCGAAAGCGTTCACGCCGCGCGTTCGACACATCCCGGACCTTCTGCTCCAGCCCGCGGAATTCGCTGATGAGCGCGAGCATCTGCTCGCGATTTGACCGAAAGCTCTCCGAGTTTGGATCGATACGGCTTTCGATGATTGGCATAACGTTCGTCTCACCGCGCGACTTCGCGCCCGCCGGTCAATCCACCATCAATGGTGAGTATTGCGCCTGTGGTGTAGGCAGACAGCGGGGAGGCAAGAAAAACCACGGCTGCCGCAATCTCGTCGGGCGAGGCGGCGCGCCCGAACGGCAGCGCTCCTGTACCTTCGCGCCAGCGCTCCGGATCGCCGTATCGTTCCTGCGCCTTGGCGCGTGCTAGTCTTTCAAAGCGTTCGGTTGCGCACGGTCCGGGATTGACGCCAACGACCCGTACACCGAATTTGTGGCTAGTCGAACCGAGCGCCTTGGTGAAGGCGGCCATCGCCGCATTACCGACGCTGCCGGCGATGTAGCTCGCATCCAACAGATCGCCGGCAATGCCGGTTACGTTGACGATCACGCCGGCACCGCGCGCCTTCATGCGGCGAAAGTATTCGCGGCTCAGGTTGATGTAGTTGAACACTTTTGAATCCCAGCCTGCGCGCCATCGCGCTTCGTCGAGGGCCTCCAGTGAGCCCGAAGGGACGTCTCCGGCATTGTTGACCAGAATATCAACGTCTCCGCACGCATCCGCCACCCGCTCGGCGAAACCCAGTTGCGCGAGATCGATGGCAATCGCGTCCACCTTCACCGAATATTGTCGCCGGATCGTTTCAGCGGCTTCTTCGAGCACGGCCTTCGTGCGGGAGGCGAGATGAATATCGCATCCCTCCGACGCAAACCGCCGCGCGATCGCCAAGCCTATTCCTTTCGATCCGCCGGTAACCAGCACGCTTTTGCCGCTGAGTTTGAGATCCATGCGAACCCGCCACTACTCGGCTATTGGAATGATCGGCAGCAACAGATGCGAAGGATGCGCCGCATCGTGATAGATTTCGTGCACGACCGTTCGGCTCGAGCACACGTGATAGGGGATATATTCGACATTGGTCGCGCCGAGAACGCCGGTCGAAAGATCGAGACTGGTAATCTCGACGCAGATGCGGTGGTCTTTGCGGAACAAATTGGCCGTTGCAAAGATCTCGATCGAATATTCTTCGACTTTGCCGGGCGTCACCTTCTGTCGCGCTTCCCGGGTGAGCTTGTGCCACGGCTTCCACGGCTTTGAACGCGCCGCGTCGAGTGCCCGGTTCGACGCCTTCAACCATCCGCGCGTCAATTCGCGTTCCGGCAGATCGGTTGCGATTTCACGCTCGCCCTCGCGCGCGGTTCGCACCGACGGATCGGGGCCGACATCCTTGAGGATGATGATCCAGTTGGTGTCGTCCTGATCGATTGCAGCGAATAAGTTGAGCACACTCGGACCGGCCACGAGGGTATCGCGGGGCAGCGGATCGGTGAGGAAGCGGAGCTTCGCGATGCGATTGGTTTGCGTCGGAGGCATTTGCACAAACACATCCGGTGGAATGTATTTGTCGACGCTCGCCGCGATGTAAGGTTCAGCCGAGAGCCGCTCCCAGCTTGCCAGATAGAGTTTGGTCCACTTTGTTTCGGGCAGCGGCCAATCTGCGCCGTGTCGCCACTCGTTTACCCCCATCACCCAATAGGTGACTGGCGGCTCCTGCATCACGCCGGTGTCGGTGCCTTTGAGCCACTGATCGTACCAGCGCAGCATCTCGCCGCGCAGCGCCCGCAACGGCCGGTCAGGATGGGCCGGCCCGGTCAGGATCATTTTTTTGGGCGCGGGAATTTTGCTGAAATAGGTCTGCGCGCCGGCGAGATGGGTTTTGTAGGTGTAGCCGTACCAGCCGGCACCGGTATAGGTCGGCACATTGATTTTCGAGAACTCCGCGTCAGCCTCGGCAATGGTTTCCTCGCGGTCATAAGGGTCGATCAGCACGTCGAAAATGCGCGGCATATGCTGGCCCTTTTGCAGGACCACGTTATGCAGGTGCGGGTACATGCGGATGTCCGGATCCGCCATCGCATCGCGCCATTTCTGTTCTTTGTCCGCCGGCAATTCGCCAGGCGCACCGCGCGCCGTATGCACGGAAGAGAAATGATCCATGAGGTAACGAAACGCATGCAGCACGCCGCCCGGATATTCCTCGCGGAAACCGCCGAATTTCCCATAAGCGCCGCGCGGATCGTAAGCAAAGATCGTTTTCAGGAGCGGCGGCTGCTGGCGCGCAACGTGAAATTGCTCCGATGCAAACGCGCCGATGCCGACCATGCCGATATTGCCGTCACACCAAGCCTGGCGCGCAATCCATTCGATGACGTCGAAGCTGTCCCATTCGCGTGAACCGCCGTCTCCGGATTTGAGGTAGCCTCGGGGCGAACCTACGACATGCACATAGCCGCGCGAGACGAAGAACTCGGTATCGCCGGCTTCGGCGTGGCCGAGCCAGAGCGTCGACCACGACGGCTGCGGCGGAAAGCTTTGGGGCAGCTCGTTTCCTTGAAGTTCCTTGGAGTGGACGCCGAAGGCGAACAGCACCGGAAATCGGCCCGGCGCGTCCGGCCGATAGACGTCGACGACCACCGTCACGCCGTCGCGCATGGTTACGGCGACGTCCTTATCGCAAACGATCTTGTCGTGAAGCGGCGGACGCTGATAGTCCGATGCCGGCTGATGGCCGGACGGAAACAACTCTTCAGCGGCGCGGATATCGTTGTCCTTCATTTGCCGCCGACCATGACTGCGACAGGCAACGCCGGCTCGCGACCGGTATTGAGCCAGGAATGACCGACCGCGCGCTGTACGACGGCGTCGAGGGGCTTGAGCTTGATCGGCTCGCCCATTTTATGCAGCCGGGCAGCGAGCATGGTAGTCACGCGTCCGTCCTCCCACTTGATGACACGGCAGGTGCTAGGCAAGCCGTTTTAGGTGCGGCATCGTATAGCGCAGCAGAGCGTCGCGGAAGAAGGCCGCTGCAGGAGGATGCATGGATTTCGAGTATTCGTCTGAGCAAAAGCAACTCTTGGAGAGTGTGCGGAAGCTGATGCAGCGGGTGGCAACGCCCGACTATCTGCGCCGGCTCGACCGAGAGCGGCTTTATCCATACGAAGTTTATGACGCCTGGGTGGAGGCCGGTGTCTTCGCCCTGCCCTTCGCCGAGGACTACGGCGGTCTCGGCGGCAGCGTCCTTGATCTCGCCATTGTCGCCGAGGAGATCGGCCGCTACAGCGCCGACGTGGCGATGGCCTTCGGCGGCAGCATCTTTTGCGCACTGAACGTCGCCCGCAAAGGCTCGGAAGAACAGAAACGCTACTGGCTGCCGAAATTGATTTCCGGCGAAATCCGCATGTCGATTTCCATGTCGGAGCCGGACGCCGGATCCGACATCGGCGCCATGCGCACGCAGGCGCGACGCGACGGCAACGAATACGTGATCACCGGCCAGAAGATCTGGGCGACCGGCGCCGGCGCCAAGAACAACGTCGTTAACGTCTATGTGAAAACCGACCCGAAAGCGCATTACCGGCAGGGCATGTCGCTTTTTCTAGTCGACAACAACACGCATGGTCTGGAAATCCGCAGGCTCGATATGCTGGGCCGACGCTCGGTCGGCACCTTTGAGCTCAATTTCAACGACGCGCGCATTCCGCCAGACCGGCTGATCGGCGGGGAGAATAATGGCTGGGAGTGCATACTTTCGGGCTTGCAAGCCGAACGGGTGGTCGCTGCCGCTTGCGACTGCGGCAGTGCGCGCGGCGCGCTCGATCTGGCTGTCAGCTATGCCAAGGAGCGGCGTCAGTTCGGCCGGCCGATCGGCAGTTTCCAGGCGATCGCGCATATGCTCGCCAATATGGAAGCCGAGATCGAAGCTGCTTGGGCGGTAACCCAGAAGGCTGCCTGGCGCGTGAGCCGCAACGAGAATGCGCTCAAGGAAATCACCATGGCGAAGCTCCTTGCTGCCGAAGCCTACGTGAAAGCATCCAATGTCGGCATGCAGGTTATGGGCGGCTTCGGCTACAACATGGAGTTCGATATGCAGCGGCATTATCGCGATGCGCGTGCCGCGACCATTGCCGCTGGTACTTCCGAGTTGCAACGCAATCTGATCGCCGGCCAGATGGGCCTCAAGGTACAGTAAGAATGTCGGACGCGTTGCCATGAGCGTAGGTCTGCCGCTCACGATTCCCAATGCGTTTGCGCGCAATGCGCGTTGGTTCGCCGGCGGCGAGGCCGTCGTTGATTCGTCAACGCGGCTCACTTACGCCGAGCTTGACGATCTCTCGCTGCGTGCAGCCGCGCTGTTTGCGTCGCTGGGCGCCGAGCCGGGAAAGCCGCTGGCGCTACTCTGCGTGCCAAGCTCGATCTATCTCGTCGCCTGGCTCGGCGCGATCCGCATGGGCGCATTGCCGATGGCGCTGCACACGCGCGAGTCCGCGCCGACGCTGGCCGCCATCTGTCGCAAAATAGAACCTACCCTGCTCGTCTACGACGCTTCGATGGAAGCTTTAGCGGGTGGCATTGTTGCGAACTATCCAGAGCTGCGAACGTGGGTCGAAGCGTGCTCGGCGTTGCCGCCAAAACAGAGCGGCGCTCTCCGGCCCCGTGCTTCGATACCCGCCGATCTCCCTGCCACACCGCCGTACGCACGCCCGGCGTTACCGGCCGAGGACGATCCCGCCGTCATCGTGCTGTCCTCTGGCACGACCTCGGTCGCCAAAGGGGTGGTGCACACCCATCGCGGGTTCATCGAGAACGCGCGCACCAACCTTTACATGTATCAGGGCCTGCTGCCGCGCGACCGCTCGCTGGTGCCGCTCAGCACGGCGTTCATCGGCTGTTACAACGGCTGGTTTCCGTTCCTGAATGCCGGCGCCTGTACGATTTTCATGGAGCATTTCGATCTCGACGAACTGCCGCGCAAGGTGAGCGATGAGCGCGCCACCCATGTCTTCCTGACGCCGACGCTGTGGCGCCGAATTTTAAATGCCGAGGACGCGAGCGCGCACTTCCGGTCGGTTCGCCTCATCGGTTTTGCCGCCGAGCCGATGGACGCAACCACGCTCAAGCGGCTGCGCGAAACGATCAGTCCGAATATCGTGCAGGTCTACGGCTCAACCGAGATCGGGGCCGCCGCGACCTGTATCAACGCCGAAGAGATGGTCGGCGACCGGCTCGTCAGTATCGGGCGACCTCTGGTCAATGGCGATCTGCGGGTCGTCGTGCCGGGCGGCAAACCGAACGAGGAAGTAGCACGCGGCGAGATCGGCGAGGTCCTCATCAGCAGCCCCTCGCTTGCAGCCGGCATCTGGCGCGACCCCGAAGCAACCGCCAACTCGTTCATCATCGACGGCGGACGGCGCTGGTGGCGCTCGCGCGATCTCGGCCGCCTCGACGCCGGCGGCTATCTCTATCTCGAAGGACGCCGCGACGATATGATCATCTCCGGCGGCATCAACATCATGCCCGCTCGCGTCGAGGATATCTTGCTTGCTCATCCCGGAGTAGCCGAATGCGCCGTGGTCGGCGTGCCGCATCCGGAATGGGGCGAGGAGGTACAGGCCTTCGTGGTCCGCCGCGATCCGAAACTCGACGCGGAATCCATGGAGCTTTACGTCCGCACCAGCGATCTCTCGCCTTACCAGCGGCCGCGAGTTTATCATTTTGTCGCCGAACTGCCGCGCACCTCAAGCAACAAAGTACTGCGGCGCGTCCTTCGGGAAGAAGCGTTACGCAAGCTGAAGTCCGATACCGACCTCGAAACGATCGCCGTTCAAACAACAGGACGAAAATGAGTGAGACTGAGCCGATTTTGCTGACTGAGCGCCGGGGCGCCATCGCCATCGTGACCCTCAACCGCCCCGAAAAGCGCAACGCACTAAGCGAAGCTTTGTGGGGCGAGCTCAAAAAGACGTTCGAGAACTTCGAACCGGACGTCCGCTGCGTGGTTCTAGCGGGCGCCGGCAAGCATTTCTGCGCCGGGCTCGATCTGTCCGAGCATCGTCATCGGGAAGCATTCGAGAGCATCTTCATGTCGCGCTTTGCGCACGCGACGCTCGAAGCCATCCAGTTTGGCGGACGGCCGGTGGTGACGGCGATGCAGGGCGCAGTGATCGGCGGCGGGCTTGAGGTTGCCACCGCCACGCATGTCCGTGTCGCCGACTCGACAACCTTCTACCAGCTGCCGGAAGGCCGCCGCGGCTTCTACGTAGGCGGCGGCGCCAGCGTGCGCGTCGCCCGCATCATCGGCTCGGGCCGCATGGTGGAGATGATGCTAACCGGCCGCACGCTCGATGCCGCGGCCGGCGAGCGGCTCGGCCTGTCGCATTATCTGGTCGAGCCCGGCAAGACGCTGGAGAAGGCCATCGAACTTGCCGAGAACATCGCCAAGAATGCGCGCATCCCGAATTATCTGATCGTGCAGGCAATCCCGCGCATCGAGGACATGTCGGCGGCGGACGGGCTGTGGACCGAGAGCGTAGCGCAAGCGGTCAGCATGACCTCGGAAGACGCACGCGCCGGCATCGACGCCTTCTTCGGCAAGCGCAAGATCGATTTTTGAGTTGGTGCGGCGAGCGGTCGTGGCCGCCGTCAGATCAGTGGCGTGACGTTATTTTCGACGCCGAGCAGCGCTTTGCCGTAGAGCTCATAGCCGACCGGCGGCAACACCACGGCATGCCGCGACCCCACGGCCGCATCGCGCCAGATGCGCTGTAGTGGGCTTGCTTCGGCAAAACCCGCAGAGCCGTGCGCGAACAACAGCTTGTCGATCGCCTGCGTGATCTTTTCAACGACGTAGCCGGTGTCGGCGCGCACGCGCGCGCGTGTAAGCATGTCCGGATAGACGCCACGCACCGCCGCGTCGTCAACGTCGTCGGCAGCCCGATAGGCGTGAAAATGCGCCGTATCGATCATCAGCGCCGCGTCGGCGAGCTGCAATTGAAATGCGACCGAGGCGGCTTGCTTCTCAAAGAATGTGTAGGCGATCGTCCGCGACGACGCTTTTTGTCGCACGAATTCCAACGCGGCGCGGCCCAAGCCAAGGATCGGTCCGACCAGAATGATGGCGAGGATCGCGACGAAGGGCGACCGATAAAACGCCTCGTCGCGCATCTCGGTGGGATACTTGCCCTCAATGGCCTGCGGCACCGACAGGATGCGATGCTCGGGAACGAACACATCCTTGGCGTGCAACGCAATGCTACCGGTCGCTTTCATGCCGGCGACGAACCAGGTGTCCTCACGCTTGAGATCAGCCATCGGAATCATCGCCATTCCTTGATCAATCGTCTCTCCGGCATCATTCACGATCGGAAAGCCCAGGACGGCCCATTGGGCGTGCCAGCCGCCGGAATTGTAGTGCCACGTACCGGAAACGATGCGATAGCCGCCAGCCTCTTTCTTCACGGAAGCCGTCGGATTAAGCACACCGGACACGCAGGTATCCGGATCGTCGCCAAACACCTCGTCCTGGGCTCTGACGGGAAACAGGCTCGTCAGCCAACAACAAATGTTGTTGAGGTTCACCACCCACGCCGCGGCACCATCGGCTTCGGCAATCGCGGAACTGACGTCGAGCATGGCGCGGGTATTCATTTCCCAGCCGCCGTACCGCTTCGGCGTACACACCCGCATCAAGCCGGCTTTCCTCAACGCTTGAATTGTCTCTTCCTCGACCCGCCGATTGGCTTCGCTCGCCGGCGCGTTCTTGCGCAGCAACGGTGCGAGCTCGCGCGCACGACTGACCAGCTCCGCAACCGTCGGCGCGGCAATGCTGTGCACACTTGCGGTTTTGTTCATCGTTTCTCCTCCCGTTAGCCTCTTTCGAGTTCGACATGCTGGTCCCGGCCCTCGCCTTGTAGATCGCCCTGCCCAACCGAGAACAACGGCGACGTCAGCAAGATGTTTGACGTTCGCTGGAGATGATCTTCGATGGCACTGCAAGCACTTTCCGCGTCGCGCAGAAGGCACGCATTGAGGATGCGCTGGTGCTCCGTATCAACATCACGATCTTCGCGGGCCAGCGCGACCGACAAATGCCGGTAGCGCTCGCTTTGCGCATAAAGCATTGCACGCAACGTCAGCATCCATGGACTGCCGCAGCCCGCCACCAGCGCAGCGTGAAACGTAGTGTGCGCGACAGCCCAAGCGGGATTAACGCGCAAGACGCCGTCCGCAACCATCATTGGAATGCGGTGCAGCCGGTGATAGGCGGCAACGGCCGCGGTCTCCCATTCGACGTCGCCGTCTGCAATTGCGGAGCGCAGACAAAGCTGCTCGATAGTGATGCGCGTTCGCGTCAGGTCCCGCAGTTCATCGGCGGACACCGGCGTGACCGAATAGCCCTTCTGCGCGGTCGCTACCGTCCACTTCTCCGCGGCGAGCCGGGACAACGCTTCGCGAATTGCGCCAGGACTGAAACCCAGTCGTGCCGCGACATCGCTGATCGTGATTTTCGCACCGGGAGCGAGCCGGCAATCCAGGATTTCCGCCAGCAAGGCCTCATAGGCCTGATCAGCCTGCGTTGCTGCGCGGTCGAATTTCGCCAGCTTATTCATGGAAGCATGATGCCTAGATGGAACTATGAAGGCAAGGATAAATTATTTTCTATTGACAAAAATATTTTATCGGCGATTAAATTGAATCACTGAAAGCCTTCGTCACAATGGAGCGCGCGGCGTTCGCTCCGAGGACGGAGGCCGCGCGAAGAGGAGACGCAATGACGGCGATCCAAGGTTTCATTGCGCCCAACCGGCGGCCCGGCGAACTCGGCATCCATTCAGTCGATCATTTTCACTTCGTCGTCCCGGACCTTGTCGTAGCGAAAAATTTCTACGGCGAATTCGGTCTCGACGTCGGCGAGCGCAGCAACACCGTCATCCTTAAAACCTTTGAACATCCGCATCTGTGGGGAACGATCGGCGAAGGTCCGCGAAAAAAATACGGCTACGTATCGTTTGGCGCCTTTGAAGAGGATAGTGAGCGCTTCGCCGAACGGCTGCAGGCCATGGGAATTGAGCGTCTTGATCCGCCGCCCGGTGTCGATTCCAATGGGATATGGTTTCGCGATCACGACGGTGTCCTGGTCGAAATCAAAGTCGCCGGGAAAACTTCGCCTGACGAAAAAACTCATTTCGCATTTAAGTCAGTCGGCCCGGGCGAACGAGGCGCGCCGTTTCGCAGCGCCATGCCGCGAACACGGCCACGTCGTCTCTCTCATGTCCTCATGTTCACCAGCGACGTGCGTAAAGCGATTGAATTTTATACGCGAGTGCTCGGCATGCGCGTCTCTGACTATTCCGGCGACAATATCGCGTTCATGCACGGGATCCATGGCAGCGACCATCACATGATTGCCTTCGCGCGTTCGAATGCGCCGGGCCATCACCACTTCAGTTGGGATGTCGGATCGGTCGACGAGATCGGCGCCGGCGCCATGCACATGCTGGAAAAAGGGTTCGCCAAAGGTTGGGGCCTGGGGCGCCACGTGCTCGGCTCCAATTTCTTCCACTACGTTCAGGACCCGTGGGGCAGCTTTAGCGAATATTCTGCTGATATCGACTACATCCCGCCAACTTGCGATTGGCCAGCAGGCGATCAGCCGCCGGACGATTCTTTCTATGCTTGGGGACCGAACGTTCCAGACGATTTCGTTCACAATTATGAGGCTTAAGCTCAAATCGCCGGAGACGTTCTTGCGCGCCGTTTGTTGCGATAATTTGCCCCGCCGGTCACGACCGCTTGCGTGTCGCGGCGAAAACGCAGCAAGGCCTTTGTCAGATCCTTCCGGCGTTCGTCGAAGCGGGACCATGGCACCGGAATCGATACTGCGACCGGACGTCCGAACGAGTCCAAGACGGCTATGCCGATGGCGCCGATCCCAGAATCGTGTTCGCCTAAATCAAAAGCGAGATGACGGCGCCGCGCCGCGGCAATTTCTTTCAAGAGCTTGGCCTGGTCGGCAAGCGGATGCTCCGGATGCGCCGCGATACTCTTTTCAACAAGGGCTGTCGCCTGTTTGTCTGGATAGCAGGCAAGCATGGCTTTGCCGTTTGCGGTGCAATGGAGGGGAAAACGTTGCCCGACGGCTGAGAGTGCAACCAGCCGCTGCTTACCTGGTATCTGGTCGATGAAAACCGCCGAACCTCCTGTCAGGACGGATAAGTCGACGGTCTCGCCAACTTCATCGCGTAGCGCGACCAGACGCGCATGCAACAGTTCGGTCAGGTTCGACGCGAGTGAAGCGGCAATCCGTGCGAGTCCCGGGCCGATACGAGTACCGCGACCAGGTTGCGCCTCAATGACAAAATCCTCCGCCGCCAATGCGGTCAGGATCCGCTGTACGGTTGATCGCGCCAGATCGACCTTGCGTGCGATTTCGGCGAGCGTGAGCCCTTCAGGCCTGTCTTCGAGCACGCGCAATATGTTCGCGGCCCGCGCAATCACCTGGACACCGCGGCCGCTCGAACTGTCGCCTTCGCTCACAGTTTGACGCGCCAATCAGCACTCCTCGTATTCTAAACTCGGTCGTGGAAGATCGCTGAAAATCACTGGCGCGAAACGAGCTTCGGTCCATGCTTGACCGCATTGTGGGCCATATGCTCTACATTGCGGGACAAGAAAATTCAAAGCATTAGTAACTAGCAACAAGGGAGGAGCCTGGGCTTTCGCGAGCAGGCGACACGCCTGCGGTTCACAACGACACTATGCCGACACGCTGCGAACGGGCGCCGGCGCGCTAGTGCCGGAATTTGCCCGTGGCGGCGTACCAAAAATACCGACGCTGGCTCTGGCGGCTGAACAGAACGAGCGCGGGCAAAGTTCGGGTTCTCTAAACGCTTGCCAGAGCGGCGAGCGCCAGGATGGCAGTATGTGCAAGGTGAGTTTTGTATCTACTGGGAGCTGGTTTCATGGAGTTCGACCATGCCAATGAGCTTCTGACACCGGGCTATTTGGCATTTGAATCCGGGTATATTGAGTTGCGCGGCGGTAATCGGTTGGTCGCCGGTCTCACTCGAATGCCGGGATGCCGCGCGAAAATGATACATTGGTGGTTTGGATGGCTCGGTGGCATCGAGCACTACAAGCTTTGGCATCCTATCGACCACGTTTTCAGTGGATGGGAAAACCGCGTTAATGGCAGCTACGTCGGCGCATCGCATCTCGTGCACGAATATCTCGGAGCCGGATCGCCACTTTACAAGCTGCGCGTCGACTTCCATGATCCCGGCAAGACGTTCGACGCCGAAGCCTATCGCAAATCCGGCGCGCTCGCCGTCTGCGCCCGCCCGGGCCTTATTGAAGCGCCGTTTCACGTCGGCCAGATGTGCCACTTTGTGCGCGACACGGATTACGGCTGCGAGATGCGTTCGCGTTTCTGGCTCGGCATGATCGCCCATCGAGATCCGACTGTTACGTTGCCGCCGGAACAGATACAGGCGATGCGCAGAGATAATCTTACAGAGGAATTTGCCCGCCGCCTGCACCAACACTGCGTCGAGGAAATGGGCTACCTCGCGGAGGTTCTACCGGTTCTCTATCGCCGTTACACGCTCGACAACAGTTTCTAAATCGCTGCCTGCATCGGTGGCACGTCAAAGAGGAGGGAAGATATCTTGCTTAGCCGCCGCGCTTGTTCGATGCCGAACTCAGCAAGGTAATTTTCTCGAGCCGTGCGGCAACGGGCAGGCTGGTAGCCGAACGGCGAGAGGTCTGCGAAGATGGGACGTATGTGGGACCAATCCCATCCTGCCGAGACCGGGGTTCCACCGAACAATGACAAGGGAGGAAGTGAACATGACAACCAAGTGGGAAATGAAGGGGAAATCAGGCGGAAAGGTCGACCCACAACGCCGCAAGATACTTAAACTCGCCGCGGCCGGCGGCGTCAGCGCTATCGCTTCGCCGTGGTCGTTTCAATCCTCGCGCGCTGCAGCCAAAACGATCAAGATCGGAATGGTGAGCCCCGCGACCGGACCGATCGCAGCGTTCGGCGAAGCCGATCAATGGGTGCTTAGCGAGGCCAAAAAAGCATTGGCCAGCGGCATCACCGTTGCCGGCGAACAGCATCCGGTGGAAATTCTGTACCGCGACAGCCAGTCGAACGCGAACCGGGCATCGGAAGTTACGGCGCAGCTCATCAACCGCGACAAGGTCGACATGATAATCGGATCCTCGACCGGCGATACCGTCGTGCCAGTCGCGGATCAGTGCGAGCTCGCCGGCGTTCCCTGCATCACCGCCGACGATCCGTGGGAAGACTTCTTCTTCGGCCGCAAAGGCAATCCAGCCAAAGGCTTCGAGTGGACCTACCATTTCTTCTGGGGCTTCGGCATGGCCGCCAATCTGTTCGCCGACATGTGGCTGTCGCTGCCGACGAACAAAAAGGTAGGCCTCATGCTCACCAATGACCAGGACGGCATCGCCGCCAGCAATCCAGAGCACGGCATCGCCGTCGCCTTCCGCAAAAAGGGCCTCGAGGTCGTCGATCTTGGTCTTTATCCGCCGCTCAGCGACGACTTCACCGCGCAAATCCGGCAGCTCAAAGCCGGTAATTGCGAGGTCATGTGCGGGATTTTCAACCCGCCGCAATTTGCGATCTTCTGGACGCAATGTGCGCAGCAGGGCTACCAGCCCAAGATCGTGACCCCGCCCAAGGCGCTCCTCTTCCCCACTGCCGTCGAGGCATTGGGCGACCGTGGGACAGGCACGTCCACCGAGGTTTGGTGGTCGCACCACCATCCGTTCAAGTCTGGCCTCACCGGGCAGACCGCACTGCAATTCTGCGATGCTTATGAAAAAGCGACCGGCAAGCAGTGGACGCAGCCGCTCGGCTTTAAGCATGCCAATATCGAAGTTGCGATCGACGTGCTCAAGCGCACGAAGAAGCTCGACGCCGCTTCGATCCGCGATGCCATCAAAGAGACCGACTATCAGTCCCTGGTCGGTCCCCTCGCCTGGAAGGGCGGCGGCCCGACCAATCCGGTGCCGAACGTGTGCACCACGCCGCTCGTCGGCGGGCAGTGGAAGAAGGGCGCCAAGTTCAAATACGACTTGAATATCGTCTACAATCAAACGGCGCCGAATATCCCGCTCGACAGCCCGTTCGAACCGATCAAGTATTCCTGATACGGTCACGCGTGAGCGAAATGCGGCCGTCGCGCTACACGCGCGGCGGCCGCCTACTGTAGAAGCCATCCATGACGGTCCTCCTGGAACTTAACGAAGTATCCAAGTCCTACGGCGCGCTCAAGGCCGTGGACGGGGTCAGCATCGAGGTCGAAGGCGGCGAGGCGCTGGCGGTGATCGGACCCAACGGCGCCGGCAAAACCACTTTGTTCAATCTGATCACCGGCGATGTTGCGCCGACCGGAGGGCGAGTCCTGTTCGACGGGCTCGACATGACGGCGATGGCACCGCATGCCCGATCGCGCCTGGGGATCGGCCGATCGTATCAAATTCCGCATCCGTTCGCGAATATGAGCGTATTCGAGAATCTTCTGGTCGGAGCCATCTTCGGTGGTGGCGCGCCGGAGCGGGAATGCTACATGCGTTGCAGTGAGGTGCTCAAGGTCACGGGACTCCATGACAAGGCCAACGCACCGGCGCGCACACTGACCTTGCTACAGCGCAAGCGTCTGGAGATGGCGCGCGCACTTGCCATGCAGCCCAAGCTGTTGCTGTTCGACGAAATCGCAGGCGGGCTGACCGAGTACGAATGCGGCGAACTGGTCAAGACTATCAAGGAAATTCACGCGCAGGGCACAACGATTGTCTGGATCGAGCACATCGTCCACGCACTAATGTCAGTGGCGAGCCGGCTGATCGTGATGAATTTTGGCCAGCTCCTGGCCCAGGGCGACCCACGCGAGGTCATGGCCGATTCGCGCGTGCGCGAAGTGTACATGGGCATTCCGGTGTCATGACTTTGCTAAAAACGCAAAATCTTTCGGCGTTTTACGGCGATTTCCAAGCGCTGTTCGGCATCAATGTCACTGTCGAGCAGGGCGAAACCGTTGCCGTTATCGGCGCCAACGGCGCAGGCAAAACGACCTTTCTCCGCGCCGTCGCCGGCGCGCTCGAAACCGCGCCGGAAATGGTCATATTCGACGGACAACCAATCGGAGACAAGACCCCGCACGAAATCGTGCGAATCGGCATCGCCATGGTGCCCGAAGGACGCCGCCTTTTTCCCAGCCTTTCAGTGGAAGAAAACCTTTTGCTTGGCACCCATAGCGAGCGCGCCGGGCCGTGGAATCTCGGACGAGTTTATGAGCTGTTTCCTAGGCTGCGCGAATTGCGCCATCTGCCGGCACCATCACTGTCCGGCGGGCAACAGCAGATGGCGGCGGTTGGCCGCGCCCTCATGTCCAATCCGCGGCTGCTGCTTTGTGATGAGCTGTCGCTGGGGCTCGCGCCGGTCGTCATCCGCGACATTTATGAATGCTTGGGAATCATCGCGGCCGAGGGCACGACTGTCGTGCTTGTCGAGCAGGATATAAACCGGGCGCTCGACGCCTCGGCGCGCTTCTATTGTTTCCAGGAAGGTCATCTGGCATTGAGCGCGCCAACCAAGGATTTCGACCGCGCCGCGATTACCGCGGCTTATTTCGGAATGTAGGCGGACGCCCCAATGGAATGGCTCAATGTCTTTATCCAGGGCAGCCTGCTGGGCGGAATCTATGCTCTGTTTGCCATCGGCCTTTCAATGTCGTTCGGGATTATGCGGCTGGTCAACATAGCGCATGGCGACCTGATCGTACTCTCGGCCTATGTCGCTCTGGTGGTCACCGAAGGAACGGGCCTCGATCCATTTTCCAGCCTTGTGATCGTCGTACCAGTGATGTTCCTCTTGGGCTACGCGCTGCAACGCGGGCTGTTGAATTTCACGCTCAGCGGCGGGCTATTGCCGCCGCTTCTCGTTACCTTCGGGATTTCGGTTATTATTCAGAATGGGCTGCTGCAAGGCTTTGGCGCTTATGACCATCGGCTGCAGGAGGGGGCGATCGAAACGGCGAGCCTCCAGCTTCCCGGAGGCATCTCGGTCGGGGTCTATCCGCTCCTCGTCTTTGCAGTCGCGGCGCTCGGCATTGCCGGTCTGCAGCTCCTGTTCTACCGCACCCGCCTCGGTCGCGCCTTTCGCGCCGTCTCCGACGACGCCGACACCGCCGAACTGATGGGCATCGATAATTTGAAGCTGTACGCGCTGGCGTTTGGAATAGCGATGATCTTCACTGCCATCGCCGGCGTGCTGTTTGCGCATCCGCACCATTTTCGATCCGGCGGCAGGGCCGATTCGGCTGATCCTCGCGTTCGAGGCGGTGATCATCGGCGGCCTCGGTAGCATGTGGGGCACGCTCATCGGCGGCGTGGTGCTCGGCGTGGCGCAGGCCGTCGGGGCGGCACTCAACCCGACCTGGCAGATTCTCGCCGGACACCTCGCCTTTCTCATCATCCTCATCGTCCGCCCCAGCGGACTGTTTCCGCGCACGAGGGACTGACATGCAGTCGGTCCGCGTCGAGCGTGCAACAAAGGCCAGTCGCGTCTTCGCCGTTTGTGGCGATTGCGATGCTTGCGGTGCTGGTGTCGTTGCCGTGGTGGGGCGACGCCGGCGACATGCGGCTCATCGCCGAAATGGCCTACTACGTTGCGCTGGCGCAGCTCTGGAATCTGCTCGCCGGATATGCCGGCCTGGTCTCCGTTGGCCAACAAGCCTATGTCGGCCTCGGCGCATACGCGTTGTTCTATCTGACCGGCTCGCAGAACATGAATGTCTATCTGGCGCTGCTGATCGCCGGACCATTCGCCGGCCTGATATCGATTCCGGTCTCGTTCGCGGTATTTCGGCTTGCGGGGCGCGTATTTTGCCGTCGGCACCTGGGTCGTTTCCGAGGTGTTCGCGCTCGTGGCAAGTCTCATTCCGGTGCTCGGCGGCGGCTCAGGCCTGTCGCTGACGCCCGCCATTATGAGCGACATCGCGCCTGACCGGGCCGGCCGCGACATGATGCTGTATCTCATGTCGCTTGCGATCGCGGTCGTCGGTCTTCGCTATCGTCTATCTGCTGTTGCGCTCGCGCCACGGCTTGGCGCTGACCGCGATACGCGATTCGGAGGCGGCCTCCGCGAGCCTTGGAGTCAACACGTTTCGTACGAAATTCATCATCTACCTCGTGACTGCAGCCTGCACCGCGCTCGTCGGTGGATTGATTTTTCTGCAAAAGCTCCGCATCTCGCCCGAAGCCGGCTTCAGCATTAACGACTGGACCGTCGTGGTGATTTTCATGGTCGTCATCGGCGGCATCGGCACGCTGGAGGGACCTTTCATCGGCATGCTGGTTTTTATTGTTCTGCGCGAGTTGTTGGCCGACTACGGCACCATATTATTTGATCCTGATTGGGCGCTCATCGCCATCCGGGTGATGCTCAAGGCGCCGATGGGGATTTGGGGCTGGGTGATCCACCGCTATGACTTGCAGCTGTTCCCTGTCAGCCGGCGGCTGGCTCTGGCCCCTTCAGAGAATTTGCCAAAGCGATAGGCGCTGCGCGCCCCATGCCGGCGCACCGCCTCTCTCCCCTTGCAGTTCGCCGAAACTTCTATGATCGATAATATTTATAGGTTATAGATCCGACCGCTGAACGCCGAAGTCGCCGGACATGCTCACTGCCAAAGGAAAATACAGCCTTAAGGCGCTCACCCATCTCGCCGCGCTCGAGCCGGGGGAGACGACGCAGGCCATGGAAATTGCCGAAACCAATAACATTCCGAAGAAATTTCTCGATGCGATTCTGGGCGATCTTCGCAACGCCGGCATTGTCTACAGCAGAAAAGGCCCGGGCGGCGGCTACATGCTTGCGCGCGCGCCGCGTGACATCAAAATCGGTCATGTGATTCGCACGATCGACGGCCCGCTGGCGCCGATCGCTTGCGCCAGCCGCACCGCGTATCGGCCGTGCAGCGATTGTAAGGATGTGAAGAACTGCACCGTCCGGCTGATGATGACAAAAGTTCGCGACGCCATGTCCGACGTTCTCGACCGAGTAAGCCTTGCCGACATGGTCGCCATGGGTGATCGCAGCAAGGCCGCTTTGATGAACCATGCCGGCGCCGCACCGATGCCCCGCCGCCGCACGACGCCTCGCCGTCATGGCGGGGAAATGCGGAAATAGCGGACGCCCCGGGGCGCTGAGGCAACTTTTCTCGGGCTTTTGCATGTCGCGGGCGTGCCGCGGAACCTTTTGTCGCCTGGCCCGTTACCCGTATGGGCCATTGTTATCTCCCGGAAATTGCGCACGTTTTCCCAGCGATGAACATTGCTTCGACAAAGTCGTCGCGGAGAATGTTGTGTTGATTGTGCCGGCTTCATCGCGTCGCATCTTGTGTTCCGGCAATGCTCGACGGTCCGGTTCATTTCGAACAACACACCTACGTTCTAAGGTTCAGCGATGCCCATAGAAATGGCTCTTCGTCCTTCGTCCATTGCGTCCGCGCTTCCGGGGCGGGGCGACCTTGGGTCTACGGCACTGCTCTTAGACATCGACGGCACCATCCTGGACGTGGCGATCACGCCCGAGAGCGTCGTCGTGTCAGATGCACTACGCTCGTCGCTTAAAGAACTGCACGTTAAGTGCGGCGGCGCGCTGGCGCTTGTCAGTGGCCGGTTGATACACGATATCGACACTTTGTTTGCGCCGCTCCGATTGCCGGCAATCGGCGGGCATGGCGCCGAGATGAGGCTTTCCGCAGAGACGCCAATACTTGCGCGGCACGCCGACGCAATCAGTGACGCGCTTCGCAACATGGTCAAGGCCGCGGCGGCGGCTGATCCGCGAGTCATCGTCGAGGACAAGACGACATCGCTTGCGGTGCACTACCGGCTGGCGCTCGAGATGGAGGAAACGCTCAAGACCAGGATCGCGGCAATCGTTTCGCGCATCGCGGTTCAAAGCCTCGAAGTCCTGCATGGCAAGGCGGTTATCGAGATCAAGTCGAGCCATTTCAGCAAGGGAACAGCCGTCCAAGAGCTGATGAAGAACCAGCCTTTCAAGGATCGTAAGCCAATATTCATCGGCGACGACATGACCGACGTATCGGTATTCAAGATACTTCCGGCACTCGGCGGCACCGGCTATTCGGTCGAGCGCTTTATGCTCGGCGCAAACGGAATATTTGCCTCACCTCACGAGGTTCGCGGCTGGTTGGCCAGTCTTTGCGAACGCGAGAGAAGCGATCGGCAATGAATGACTTCGGACTCGATCTGGCCGTCATCGGCAATGGCCGCACGGCTGCTTTGCTCGAGCCGTTGTCGCGCCTGGTGTGGTGGTGCTACCCGCGCTTCGACGGCGATCCAGTGTTTTGCCGTCTCCTCGCGGGCAATGAGGAAAAAGGCTTTTCGGATGTCGTGCTCGACGGAATGGTCGACTACAGCTCCGAATATGTGCGCAACACCGCTGTCGTTTGCACGATCTTGACCGACCAAGATGGCGGGTCGGTCAAGATCACTGATTTCGCGCCGCGTTTTCGTGCCTACGACCGTATTTTCCGTCCGCCACAACTGTTTCGGATCATCGAGCCGATCGCCGGAATGCCGCGGATCACAATCCGCTTCCGCCCGACGTACCGATATGGCACGCCGATGCAGTCCAAATCCATCGGTAGCAATCACATCACCATACGCGGATCCGACTCTGTCATCAGGCTAACGACCGATGCGCCGCTGTCCTATATCGATCGAGAAGCACCGTTCGTTCTGACCCGACCGATGTATCTGGTCATGGGACCGGACGAGCCATTCCCTGCCGACCTATCGACGACTTGCCGCGAATTCGCCGATCGCACGCGGGACTATTGGACGGAGTGGGTGCGCCGCCTGTCGATCGCTTATGACTGGCAGGACGTCATCATCCGCGCTGCGATCACGCTCAAGCTCAGTAACTTCGAAGAGACCGGCGCAATCATCGCCGCGCACACGACGTCGATCCCGGAGGCGCCACATTCAGGACGCAACTGGGATTACCGGTTTTGTTGGCTTCGTGACGCCTATTTCGTCGTCAAGGCGCTCAATCGCCTTGGCGCCACGCAGACCATGGAGGATTTCATTTCGTTCATCCTCGGCATTGCCTCCGAGGAAATCGTGCGGCCGGTTTACAGTATCGTGCCGACTGATGATATGGACGAAGAGATTGCGCAGAATCTGCAAGGTTATTGTGGTGACGGACCCGTGCGCATCGGTAACGCCGCCAACGGAATGCTGCAGCATGACACCTATGGCAGCATCATTCTCGCGGCGATGCCGATGTTTTTCGATCGTCGTTTACCGCGGCCAGGCGACGCTGGCTTATTTCGCTTGCTGGAACGGGTCGGCGTCATTTGCAAACGTACCGCCTTCGACCCGGACGCCGGCATCTGGGAATATCGTGGGCGAATGCGTGTGCACACCCACTCCGTTTCCATGTGCTGGGCTGGGTGTAATCGATTAGCCGCCATTGCCCAGCATCTCGGATTGAAGGACCGCGCCGTCGAATGGAAGAGTATCGCCGACAGCATTCAATCGCGGCTGATCGAGCAAGCTTGGAACGAAAAAAGAGGCGCCTTCACCGCCGCCGTCGGCGTTGATGATCTCGATGCCAGCGTTCTGCTTTTGCCCGAAATCGGCCTGGTCGAAGTGGACGACCCGCGGTTCGTGCGGACTGTAGACGCAATTGGGGCGGAACTTTTGCGCGGCAACCACGTTATGCGTTACGCCGGGGAAGACGATTTCGGCCTACCGGAGTCGGCGTTTCTGATCTGCCGGTTCTGGCTGATTGACGTGTGGTGGAAGCTCGGTCGCCGCGAGGAAGCCATCGATATGTTTAACGATGCGCTGCGCTATCGCAACCGCTACGGACTTCTCGCGGAGGATGTTCATCTGCAAAGCGGTCAGCTTTGCGGAAATTTTCCGCAGACCTATTCGATGGCCGGATTGATCTTGACGGCAATGCGCTTGTCGCGGAGTTGGGAGGATCGATATTGGCACGACTAGTAGTCGTTTCAAACAGGGTCTCGGTTCCATCCGGTGACGGCGCGAAGCGCGCCGGCGGGCTTGAGGTGGCGCTGCGGCCAACACTGCAGCAGAACGGTGGCGTCTGGCTGGGTTGGAGTGGCAAGGTCGCCACCGGCGAGCGGGAAACGCGATCCGTCATCCACAAGAACGTCGAATATGTTGTCACCGACCTCGCAAACGACGACTTTCAGGAATACTATAACGGCTTCGCCAATCGGGTGCTGTGGCCGATCCTGCACTACCGGCTCGATCTCGCGGAGTTTGCGCGCCGAGATCTTAGTGGCTATTTCCGGGTCAATGAACACTTCGCGACCGAGCTGGAAAAGGTCATCAAGGAAGACGATCTGCTCTGGATTCACGACTACCATCTTATCCCGATTGCATCTGTATTGCGTCGGCGCGGCCATGCTAATCGCATGGGATTCTTTCTGCACGTCCCGTTCCCGCCTCCGGAGATTTTGACTTCGCTGCCAAACCACGAGCAGCTCATTCCGCGGCTGCTGGACCATGACGTGGTTGGCTTTCAAACCGAAAGCGACGCGGGAAATTTCGTTCGCTATGTGATGTCCGAATGCAATACCACGCATGAAATGCGCGTGTTCGAAACCGCCGGTCGTCAGATTACTTTCAACGTCGACGGCAAGCAGACCCGGATCGGCAGCTTTCCGGTCGGCATCGAACCGCGCGCGTTTGAACGGCTGGCGCGCCGTAACGTGCGCTCACCGCTGGTGAAGGAACTTGTTGCAAGTCTCGGTGATCGCGCCCTGATGATCGGAGTGGACCGGCTCGACTATTCCAAGGGTCTGCTTCAGCGCCTCGACGCATTCGATCTGTTCCTCACCAATCACTCCGATTGGGTCGGCAAGGTCACATACCTGCAGATCGCACCGAAAAATCGCTCGGGGATTCCCGAATATGCGGACCTGGAGCAAGCCGCCAATACCGCGGCTGGCCGCATCAACGGCAAGTACGGCGAGGTTTCGTGGACGCCAATTCGGTACGTCAACCGGGTCTACAGCCGTTCAGTTCTCGCGGGACTCTATCGCACCGCGCGCGTAGGCTTGGTGACGCCATTGCGCGATGGCATGAATCTTGTGGCCAAAGAATATGTCGCCGCTCAGGATCCGGACGATCCTGGGGTACTGATCTTGTCGCGCTTCACCGGCGCCGCCGTTGATTTTCGGCGTGCGCTCCTGGTCAATCCCTACGATGCCGAGTTGGTCGCAAACGCAATAGCCCAGGCGCTGACGATGCCGCTTGAGGAACGGCGGGCTCGTCATCAGGCGCTACTCGCCGTCGTCACCGACTATGACGTGGATCGCTGGCAACGGGAGTACCTGACCGCTTTGCGGGGCGACAACGGGCACGCGCAAGAACTCGAAAACATGTCGGCAATAGCGCGCTGGCCATCGCGACCGCGAACCCTCGAGCTGAGCGAATTTGCGCCGGCTCGCCACTCCGGCGCTTACTGAAACAGCTAACTGCGGCACGCGTGGCCGCGGGGCGCATGCTATTATTCGCTGCTCGGCGATTTTGGCGGAAGAGAGTGGGAGTCGAACCCACCAAAGACCGGCTTGCGGCCCCTCCCGGATTTGAAGTCCGGACGCCCCACCGGGGACGATTCCCTTCCAGCATTTGATACTTGCTGTTGCTCATCCGTAGGCCGCCGAAACAACTCGAGGCGCTGATCATTGATGCGGCGCAGATCGCCGCGCCGCAGCGTCACGCCACGCCGATCGAGGAATTCGAGAATCTGGATGGCTACTTTGCGGCCATTGTCGAGACGATCCCGGAATGCGGTGGCGGCGAATTGCCCGTCCGGCGCCTTGGCGGCAAGATCGGCGGCAATTTCCGTCATCTCGGCGACGGTGCTGCGAAGAAAGAAATGATCCTGGGCCACTTCATCAACTTTGCCAAGGCGGCCAAGCAGCTTGCAGAGCGTGCGTACCTCGACCTCGCCGCTGCCGATCATGCCGCTCATGTCACGGACCCGCGGCGGCCGAAAGCGTTCTTTGCCGGCGAGCAATGGTCTTACCGCTCGCCACAGGGTTTCCTCGTCGGCGGTCAGGCGCGCCTCGTGGCTCGGCAGCCGAACCCAAGCGCCGTCTAATGCAACCTCTTTGACTCGTGCAAACGCCCGCAGAGCCGCAGCGAACGCCGGCGCCGGCAATCGAAGTTCAAGCTGTCGACGCAGCGGTTCGAACCCCATGCCGGGCAGATTTGGATGTTCGGCGTGAAACGCCGCGAGCCGATCGAGCATGCTCCGCTTGAACTCAAACCATCGCGCACGCGATAGCGCGACGATTGCGCCTTGCACAGGAATGCAGACCAGCGCGAGCGTTGTTGCCAACCGCTCAGCTTCGTCCGTGCCAAGCGCGCGGTCGCGGGCGAAGCATGTCAGATCGACATAGCCTGGAGCGCAGTCGAGCAGCGCGGCAAGCGCACGCGCCGGATCAAGGATGGCGTGGGCGTCGAGCCGCGCCACGCGCTCGAGTGTCCGGCGTTTGCGCGCCGGCCCGCGCAAATCGACGAATCGGCCACCGCCGATGGTGCGTTGCGCGGACGTATCTCGCAGCACGAAGCGATCACCCGCCGCAGCGGCAATCGGGTGATCGAGCACGAGCTGCACGCGTGCCTGGCCGCCCGGCAAGATCGGCCCGTCGCTCAATAAAGCAAGTCGCGCACCGACCTCAGCCGCCGCGTGATGCAATCGGGCCGGCATCCATTGCGTGATCGGCTTTGACTCAGAGGCAAGTAGGCGGAGCGATGCGTCGATCCGGTCGGTCGGAGCATGGAGTTCGGGATCAAGAACCACGTCGCCGCGGCGCACGGCATCTTTGGCGATCCCTTCGCCAGTGAGATTGAGCGCGCACCGCTCGCCCGTTTGCCCGCGGTTGGATGGACGATTTTGCGCGTGAATCGAGCGAACGCGCGCGGAGATGCCCGCCGGGCTGATCTTCACGTGATCGCCGACGCTGACAGCGCCGGACAGTACGGTGCCAGTGACGACTGTGCCGACGCCGGTGAGCGAGAAGGAGCGATCGACGGCGAGGCGGAAACGGCCTCCGGCAGCGCGCCGCTCGACGGCCCGCGCCGCAGCAAACAACCGGGCGCGGAGCAAACCGATACCTTTTCCGCTGACGGACGAGACTGGCACGATCTCGGACCCGGCAAGGCCAGTTGCTTCGATCGTCCGCGCAATCTCGGCGGCAATCGCTTCGCACCGCTCGGCCGGTACGAGATCGACTTTGGTCAGCGCCACAACGCCGCGATCGATGCCGAGCAGATCGACAATGGCAAGATGCTCGCGAGTTTGCGGCATGACGCCGTCGTCGGCAGCCACGACCAGCAAGACGAAGTCGATGCCGCCGGCTCCTGCCAGCATGTTATGGACAAACTTCTCGTGGCCGGGAACATCGATGAAGCCGAGTATGGTGCCGTTCGGCGCAGGCAGATAGGCGAAACCGAGATCGATGGTAATGCCGCGCGCCTTCTCCTCCTTGAGGCGGTCGGTGTCGACGCCTGTTAGTGCGTAGACGAGCGCGGTCTTACCGTGATCGATATGGCCGGCAGTGCCGATAATCATCGCGGCGCCTCAACCTTGTCACCGAGATCGAGCGGGGCGAGATTCGCTACGAATGCAAGCTCGTCTTCGAGACAACGTAAATCCAAGATCAACGCGCCGCCTTCGACACGCCCAATCACCGGAACGGGCAGGTGCCGAATTGCGGTCGCAACACGTTCCAGCGCCCGCCCCGCTCCGCGCGGCGCCCGCGGCTGAATCGCTATGCCGGCGCTCGGTACGGTTTCCAATGGCAGTGCGCCGGAACCGATCTGGCTCGCGCAGGTAATAACGTCGACCATGAAGGCGTCGCCGAGCTTGCGGGCAACAATTGGGCATAACCGCTCTGCCATGGCCTTAATCGACGCCTGGGAACGGGTCAGAAATCTGATTGTCGGTAGCCGCTCGGCGAGCCGGTCCGGATTGCGGTAGAGGCGCAGCGTCGCCTCTAGAACCGCAAGCCTGATCTTGTCGACCCGCAAAGCCCGTTTCATCGGGTTGGCGTTGATCTTCGCAATCAACTCCCCGCGGCCGACAATAAAGCCGGCTTGCGGTCCGCCCAAAAGCTTGTCGCCGGAAAAAGTGACGACGTCGGCACCTTCGGCGATCGCCTCGGCAACCGTCGGTTCGTGCGCCAATCCCCAGCGTGACCAATCGACCAGCGTTCCGGAGCCGAGGTCGTTGACCAGCGGCACGCCGCGTTCGCGGGCGAGCCCAGCAAGTTCGCGCGCGCCAACTTCCTTGGTGAAGCCATCGATCCGGTAGTTGGACGTGTGGACCTTGAGCATGAGACCGGTCTTGGCGCCGATCGCCTCGGCGTAATCCTTGCGATGGGTGCGATTGGTGGTGCCGACTTCCTTAAGCTTCGCGCCGGCGCGCGCCATAATATCGGGCATGCGGAACGCGCCGCCGATCTCAATAAGTTCGCCGCGCGACACCACGGCTTCGCGGCCTTTTGCCAGGGTGTTGAGCACGAGCAACACGGCGGCGGCGTTGTTGTTGACTACAGTCGCGTCTTCGGCGCCGGTGAGTTCGCAAATCAAATCGCGCAAATGATCGTCGCGCTCGCCGCGTTTGCCGGTCGTCAGATCGAACTCAAGCGCCACCGCGGATCGCATCGCAGCGACGCCGGCTTCGACCGCCGCGTCAGCGATAAGTGCGCGTCCGAGGTTGGTGTGCAGCACCGTACCGGTAAGATTGAAGACGGGCCGCACTTTGGACCTCGCATCGGCGGCGAGGATCGCTAATGCGGCGTTAGCGACGGCGTCAGGGTCGCTCGACTGAGCTTTTTCGGCGCGCAAGGCGGCCCGCATCGTCTCCAGCGCCTGACGCACTGCCGCAATTGCAGCCTGCCTCCCGAAGTCGGCGACAGCGCGTATTGCCGCGTCAGTCTTGAGAACGTCGTCCACCGAGGGCAAAGCGCGCAAGCGAACACCGGGTTCGGCATGCCGAGGGACGCCCACTCTACTCATTGTTCACGAACCCTCCGGGTCACGTGCATATTGGGGCGAGGCCCGTTTTCAACCTTTGGCACTGTACATCAACTCCCGTTGGAAACCACGTGGCCGCAGCGGTTTGCGGTAGCCCGCCAAACCGCCGGGTAGCCAAGCGACGATGCATATTGACGCGGGCACTCATTGCGCCGCAGATTTGCGCTGTGTCCGCAAGCAACGGAAGGGTGAAGACATGTCCATTGATCGACGCGAGCTTCTCAAAACAGGTCTTGCCGCATCGGCTGCTGTCGCGTTGCCGCCTGCGGCACGTGCCGACATCAACTTCGAGCCGCGGCCGGGCGCTTGGCGCACTTTTCAAGTTGTGACGCGCATGGAAATTAGCAAGGCGGGGGACAAGGCCAACGCTTGGATCCCTGTGCCCGCGGTCAATGAGCAGGAGTGGTTCAAATCGCTCGGCAGTCAGTGGACGACCAACGGCCGAGCGGCGCTCGTGCGCGATGGGCAATTTGGCGCGGAGATGCTTCATGTCCAATGGCCGCACGGTGAGAGAAACCCAATCCTCGAAGTGACAAGCAGGATTGCGACACGTGATCGTGCCACCGACTTCGCCAAACCCGGCGGGCCGGTTCCGCTCTCCGCGGCCGAACGTGAACTCAACCTCCGCGGCACCGAACTCATTCCGGTCGACGGCATCGTCAAGGAGAAGTCCGATAAGATCGTCGCCGGCGCCAAGACCGACGTCGAGAAGGCGCGCGCCATTTACGAGTGGATCGTGGACAATACGTTCCGCGATGCCAAGACGCGCGGCTGCGGTATCGGCAATATCGCCGCCATGCTCAAGAGCGGCAACCTTGGCGGCAAATGCGCCGATCTCAATGCGCTGTATGTCGGCTTGGCGCGGGCGGCTGGCGTGCCTGCGCACGACGTCTACGGCGTCCGAGTTGCGCCGTCGAAATTCGGTTACAAAAGTCTGGGAACCGGCTCTGAAATCGTCACGAAGGCACAGCACTGCCGCGCGGAAGTCCATCTCGCCGACTTCGGTTGGGTGCCGGTCGACCCGGCCGA
This sequence comes from uncultured Alphaproteobacteria bacterium, assembly GCA_963831165.1. Classification (GTDB taxonomy): domain Bacteria; phylum Pseudomonadota; class Alphaproteobacteria; order Rhizobiales; family Xanthobacteraceae; genus BOG-931. The sequence goes on along the minus strand of CAWHPC010000017.1, from coordinate 426,488 downwards.
TGTGCGCAAGGTCGTACTCGAAGAGCCGCCGATGAACCTGGCAATGAACGATCCGATAGTCCTTGCCGTGCGGCAGGGGCTGTTCGGCGCATGGGAGGGCAATTGGCTCGCCTACAACTTCGGTCACGATATTGCATTGCCCGGATCAAGCGGCCCGAAGCTCGGGTTCCTGATGTATCCGCAGGCCGAGATCGCGGGCACGCGGCTCGATTGCCTCGACCCTGAGAACTGCAGATACACGATCAGCGCGAAGGAAGTAAGCGCGGCGTGAGACAGGTTCGCATTCATGAATGTGCCGATAATTCGACTGACCAGTCTCGCTCACGGCGGCGGCTGCGGCTGCAAGCTCGCGCCGTCCGTGCTGCAGCAACTTCTTGCCGATCAGCCGGCAGCTCAGCCCTATCGTGAGCTTCTGGTCGGTACTGAAACCGGCGACGACGCGGCGGTGTGGCAACTCGACGAGGAGACCTGCATCATTGCCACCACCGACTTCTTCATGCCGATGGTCGACGACCCGTTCGACTTCGGGCGCATAGCCGCGACCAACGCTATCTCCGACGTCTATGCAATGGGCGGCAGACCGATCATGGCTTTGGCGATTCTCGGCATACCGGTCGATAAAGTTTCGCCCGCGACGGTCCGGGAAATTCTCAAGGGCGGATCGCAAGTCTGCGCTGCCGCCGGCATCCCGATAGCCGGCGGGCACTCGATCGACTCGCCAGAGCCGATCTACGGGCTCGCGGTCATCGGCATCGGCCGTCCGCAGGACATTCGCCGCAATACCGGAGCCAAGGCGGGCGACGCGCTCATTCTGACCAAGGCACTCGGCGTCGGCATCTATTCCGCGGCCTTCAAAAAAGGAGCCTTGTCGTCCGGAGCCTACACCGAGATGGTGACGTCGATGACGCTGCTGAACCGGATCGGCGCGGAACTGGCAAAAGATCCGGCCGTGCACGCGGTGACCGATGTAACCGGCTTCGGTCTGCTAGGACATGTGCTGGGTGTGGCGCGAGGCTCAAATGTCGCTCTCATCATACATTTCGACGACTTGCCGCTACTCTCGGCAGCTGCAACGCTGGCGCAACAGCATTTTGTCACCGGCGCTTCGGCGCGGAACTGGACGAGCTACGCGGAGAGCATCTCCCTGCCTTCCGATTTTCCCGCTTGGCGGCGCGATTTGCTCACCGATCCGCAGACATCCGGGGGACTGCTGATTGCCTGTGAACCCAGTCGTGCAGCAGAGATCGCACGCACGATCGCTGACCGTGGCTATCCGCACGCGCGCATCATTGGACGTGCCGAGGCTGGTCCGCCATCAATCACGATCAGATCGTGATCCGTTCAGCGCCGGAGCCTTTGCCCCGGACCGCGGGCCGAAGATCAGTGCGCGCGGCCTTGGGATCACCACCGTAGCGCTGCCGTATGGACGTGATCGTCCCAGAGCGCAGTCAATTTATCATCCAGCTGCGTCACCGTAATCGAGCAACCGGCCATTTCGAGCGAGGTGACATACGAACCGACCAGGGAGCGGCTGACGGCAAGCCCTCGCTTCTCCAGGATGCGCCGCACCGCGCCGTACATCAGATAGAGTTCAATCGCCGGTGTGCCGCCAAATCCATTGACGAAAAGCAAGAGATCGCCGGAAGCGGAGTGATCGAAGTCGTCAAGGATCGCACTGATCATCTCGTCGGCGATGACATCAGCGCCGGCCAATTTCACCCGCCGGCGTCCGGGCTCGCCATGGATGCCGACGCCCATTTCCATCTCGTCCGCGGCAAGCGTGAACGTGGGCGTACCCGCTGCCGGAACGGTACAGCTTGTCAGCGCAACGCCGAGCGATCGCGTTTTTGCATTAACCTCGACGCCGAGTTCGGCGCACGATTTAAGGTCCATGCCCTTCTCGGCGGCGGCGCCGACGATCTTCTCGACAACCAGGGTACCAGCCACACCGCGACGCCCGGTGCTATAGGTCGATTTCTCCACCGCCACATCGTCGTTGGTCACGACTGTTGCAGCCGGCCCTTCGAAAACTTCAGCCGCCATCTCGAAATTCATACAATCACCGGCGTAGTTCTTCACGATGAACAGAACGCCTGACTTGCCGCCGACAGCCGTCGCCGCTTCAACGATCTGATCGGGCGTCGGCGACGTGAAAATCTGTCCGGGGCATGCGGCATCGAGCATTCCCAAGCCAACAAGACCAGCATGCAGCGGCTCGTGGCCGCTTCCGCCGCCGGAGATCAGCGCGACCTTGTTCGCATTCGGGGAGCGGCGACGGATAAATTTTCGCTCGGGCCCAAGCGCGACAATGTCGGCGTGCGCCGTAGCGAAACCGTCGAGGCTTTCCGCCAACACCGTGTCAACGGTGTTAATAAATTTTTTCACGGTTTCCTCCCGGCGGCGCGAGGCTACAGTCGCTATTTTTCGTCTCGCAGAATGGCGACCAATCGGCGCGCGAATTCCTGAATCAGTGCATCGACCTGCCCGTTACGTTTGTTGCTACCAAGGTCCGGCAAATGCAGCGTAATGATCCGCTCACGCGGGATCTCAGCCAGCCGGCCCACTCGACGGGGATGCGCACGAGCGTAAGCCTGCAGAAAAGCGCTCTTGGCGTGGGGCGGGAAATGACAAAGGTCAAAGATTGTGTTGAGGTGCTGGATGGGGATGGGGACGGGATACGCAGGATTGGAAATCTGGCTGACGAAGCTACGGTTTTTCCCCATCGCATGCGCCAGCCGAATGCGCATACCGGACGGTCGTGAGTCCAATACTTCCTTGAATATGCGCTTGTATTCGGCGACGGCGCTGACCTCCTCCGCTTCATCGACGGCCGCTTCAGTCACGACTGTCCCCGCCGCTCAATCCGTCGATCGTCTGTTTGATCTGGGCCAAGGCGGCAGGATTGACCGAAAGCTCGCGCAAGCCGCATGACAAAAGTGCCGGAATGCAGCGCGGATCGCCGGCCATGTCACCGCACAGACTGACGTCAATCCCGGCGCGCCTGCCGTACTCGGCGGTTCTGCCGATCAGTTCGAGGACCGCCGGATGCAGAGGATCGCTCAGCTTTGCCAGTGATCCATTCGTCCGATCACAGGCGGTTACATATTGAGCAAGATCGTTCGAACCGATGGACAAGAACGACGCCCTGAATCGTTCTACCGTTAAGGCTGCCGCCGGAACTTCGACCATAATTCCTAGAGGTGGCAGAGCCGCGGGAACACCTTGGGATTGCAGCTTACCGACCGCATCGGCAAACAAATTGCGGCCCGCCTCCAGTTCTTCCGGCGTCGTCACCATTGGAAACATGACCTTGAGATTTCCGCGGACAGCGGCACGCGCGAGCGCGCGCAGCTGCACGGCAAATATGTCCGGGCGCTCCAGGCAAAGCCGCAGACCGCGAACGCCGAGAAACGGATTGGCTTCGCCGTCCTCGGTAAATCCCGGCACCGGCTTGTCACCGCCGGCATCGAAAGTCCGGATGGTCACCGGACGGCTGCCGGCCCAACGAAGCACAGCGTCATAGGCCAAGTATTGCGTTTCCTCGTCCGGCAGTCCCGTTCGTCCGGCCAACAGAAACTCGGTGCGCATCAGGCCGATGCCGTCGGCATATTGCGCGTCCGCGTGATCGAGGTCTTCGACGCGTTGGATATTGATCAGAAGCCGTATCTTCTCGCCACCCCACAACGCAGCTGGCCGACCCAATATCGCGCGCGCAGAAGCGCGATTCTTCCGATGTATCTCTCGCCGTTTTTCGAACAGGCCGACCTGCTCCAATGTCGGATCGAGCTCGAGCGTCGCGCTCTGGCCGTCCAGGAGGGCAGTGTCGGCGGCGGCGAATATGGAACCGAGTTGCACGACCATGGGAATGCCGCGAGCCCGGGCCAGCATGGCGACGTGAACTCGTCGGGCTGCCGCGAAGGAGCGCAAGTCCTCCGCCTGCCGACCAGTCGATTTCCAGAAATTGCGATGGTGGCAGATCCTCGGCACAGATTACCGCGCCACCCGGAATTTTGAGCGGCACGCTGTCACCGCCGCGCAACGTCCGCAGGACGCGATCGCGCAGATCAGCGAGATCGGAGGATCGTGCTTGCAGATATTCGTCCGGTGCCGAATTGTAATCCGCGATCTGTTCTTCAATAGCGGACGTCCAGGCCGCGTCTGCCGGCGTTCCAGCTAAAATGGCAGCGAAGATTGGATCGAGGAAGTCTTCGTCATCCAGCAAAGCAACTTGAAATTCGAGGATTTGAGCTGCTTCTCCGCCGGCGGCGCCAGCCAGAATCGCGATCTGCCGCCCGGCTGATAGAAGCGCCGCGCGCAGCGCTCGTTCCTCATCGTCCGGCACCCCGACCGCACGCCGGTCATTTGGCACCATATCGACGCGCACGAACGTGCCATGAGCGAAACCGATCGAAGCGGTTCTCCCTCGGTATGCCTGGCCTGTGATTTGCGCTCGCATGTTCACTGATCGGTATCCGGAAAATCGGCGGCGACGAGCCTGACTAACGCTGCCACGGCAGCTTCGGCATCTTCGCCAGACGCCTTAATCTCGATGATGCTGTCGCGCGCCGCGCGGAGCGCCATGATCTTGCTGACGCTCTTGGCGTTGATCCAGTCAGCGGCATGGGATGCGCGTATCGAAATCTGGGCTTGAAATTTCTTGGCGAGCTTCGTCAACTTGACCGCAGGGCGCGCGTGCATCCCCGCAGCGTGAATCAACCGCACGCTGCCGGTGATGATCTGGCCGTTCGCCTTGCGAGTTTCCAACATCACTGCATCCCTGATAATCGGCCGCGTCACCGGCGATTTAGCCGGCGGAAAGTTCCTCAGCCACAGCCCTCACCTCATCGAGCGAACTGCCACCTGCGGCTTCGGTTGCCGCCATGACGGCTCCCTCGACAATCGGTGCATTGCATACCACGACTAAATTCCGTTGCTCCGGCTGCAACATCTCGACAGCCATCTCGCTGTTCGTTTCCGCACCACCGAGGTCAACCAGAATCGCGACCCCTTTCGGCGACCAAGCAGTGTTGATGGCGTCGATGATCAAAGACACGTTGGTCCCGAGGCCGCCGTCCGGGTTTCCACCGCAGAAAGCCACCCTGACCTCGCTTCCGACCATCTGCCGAACCATGTCGGCCGTGCCTTTGGCGATGTCCTTGGAGTGCGACACGATAACGATGCCGACGGTTTCGTTCATTGCCGCGCCTCCAGGGTATCGCACACGGCGTGGAGGAGGACGCAGCTTGACCGCGCGCCAGGGTCGACATGCCCGACGCTGCGCGCACCGAGAAATGCCGCCCGCCCTTTCGTTGCCTGCATCGGCACGGTCCGTTTGACCGCGTCGCTCGCGGTCACGCGAACGCGGTCAAGCAAATCAGGATTTCCAGCTTCGGCCTGCAATGTCACCAGCACCGGGAACAAGACGTCGAGCATCGTCTTCTCGCCGGCTTGCGAGCGGCCCCGCGCGCTGACCGCGCCAACCGCACGGGCAAAAACCTCCGCCATGTCTTCAGGCAGGCTCCGGCTCTGCGACAACGCATCGCCAGCGGCCATGAAGAAGGTACCGTAAAGCGGTCCGGAAGCGCCGCCGACCGTCATCACCAGCGTTTTGCCGATTGTCTTGAGCGCCTCGTCGAGCGGCTGCGCGCCGATTACGTCCAGTTTGCCCAACACAGCTTCAAAGCCGCGCTTCATGTTGGCGCCGTGGTCGCCGTCGCCGATCGCCTGGTCGAGTGCGGTCAGCTCCGGCGCACTGGCAATCACCTGTTCCGCAGCAGCTTTCACGAGGGACTTGAGTGTATCCGGTTTCACCGACATCGGGCTCACCCTCAATGGACCGCGGCCGCGATGCGGCGCCCGGCCGCATCGAAGTAAAGTGGTTGTAGCAGTTGGAGTTCGACGTCTTGGCCGGCTTGAAGCGGTTGATGCGGATCGGCGAGTGTCACCAGCATTTGGCCCTTGTATTCGAGGTGAACATGATTCTGATCGCCGAGGTGTTCGATGCGGTGCACACGGCCGATAATCCCGCCACCGTTTGCCGCGGAGATCCGAAGGTGCTCGGTGCGGATGCCAATCGTGTTAGCGCCAACCGGCATCGCGACATCGGGAACGAGGCTCGCAGGCAGAAAATTGATTTGCGGCGTGCCAAGCCGAGAGGCGACATAGCGGTCGCCCGGCTTTTCGTAAATTTCCCGCGGCGTGCCGAGTTGAAGGAGTTCGCCGTCCTTGATGACACCGATGCGCGAGGCCATGGTCATGGCCTCGATTTGATCGTGCGTCACATAGAGGATCGTCGCGCCCAGCTCGATCTGAATTCTCTTTAGCTCGAGACGCAGTTCGGCGCGCAATTTAGCGTCGAGCGAAGACAGCGGCTCATCCATGAGATAGATGGCGGGATCGCGAACCAAAGCCCGCCCAATAGCCACCCGCTGCATTTCGCCACCGGACAGACGTGTCGCTCGGTTGCCGAGCTTGCCGGTGATGTGCAAAAGCTCCGCTGTTTGCTCGACGCGCTTTCGGATCGCTGCTTCCGGGATTCGGCGCGCGGGCGAACGCAACGGAAATGCGAGATTGTCATAAACGGTCAGGTGTGGATAAAGCGAATATTGCTGAAAGACGAAAGCTATGTCCCGCGTCCCCGGCGGATCACTCGTCACATCGCGCCCGTTAATCGAAATCGAACCGGTATCGGGACTCTCAAGACCAGTGATCAGCCGAAGCGTCGTTGTCTTGCCCGCCCCGCTCGGTCCCAGCAGCACGACAAACTCGCCGTGATTGATGGCGAGCGACAGGTCACGGACCGCCTCAATGTGACCGAAGCGCTTACTGACGTGCAGAACCACGACATTAGCCATGGCCAACGCTCCCATAGCTTTCCGTCCGGATCGCCGAACCGGATTTCGCATCGAACAGCGCCAGGCAGTCGGACCGGAATGTAATGCCTACCGTCTCACCGACTTGCACGGTCGTGCTTGAAGGCAGCCGCGCCTTGATCCGTCCTTGTTCGGTTTCGACGGTGACGATCTGCGTAGTCCCAAGATACTCCGCCCCAAATACGCGCCCGCGCACGGTCGCGGCATCCGCGAACCGGACGTGTTCGGGACGGATGCCCAATACCAGCGGCCCAACTGTCCGATCTTCCCGGATCTCCGGCACGGCAACAACCGCGTCGCGAAACTTGATAGCGCGGTCTCCCGATTGCAGGCCGGCGTCAAAGTGTATGAAGTTCATCGGCGGCGAGCCGATGAAATCGGCGACGAACATGCTCGCCGGCTGATCGTAGATCTCCTGCGGCGACCCGATCTGCTCGATCCTGCCGGCATTCATGACGGCGATGCGATCGGCCATCGACATGGCTTCGTGCTGATCGTGTGTGACGTAAACCGTGGTGGCGGAAATGCGCTCGTGCAAATCGCGCAGCTCCCCGCACATCAGTTGACGGAATTCGGCGTCGAGCGCGCCCAATGGCTCGTCCATGAGGAATGCTTTCGGCCGCCGTACGATGGCGCGTCCGAGCGCAACGCGCTGTCGATCGCCGCCCGATAATTTCGAGGTCTTGCTCGGTAGCAGATGCTCGATGCGCAAAAGCCGAGCGGTTTCCAGGATTCGCTCGCGAGCTTCGCGGCGCGGCATCCCCTGGCATTTGAGCGGAAAGCCGATGTTCTGCTCCACGTTCATGTGCGGGTAGAGCGCAAACAGCTGAAATACGAAGGCAATGTCGCGCTCCGCGGCGCGTCGGAAGGTAACGTCCTCGCCATCAAGCAATATGCGCCCATCGGTCGGCAATTCGAGGCCCGCGATCATGCGGAGCGTCGTCGTCTTGCCGCAACCGGAAGGTCCGAGTAGCGCAAAGAAGGCGCCATTCTCGATCGTGAAATTCGAATCCTGCACCGCCGTAAATTGATCGAACGACTTGCGCAAACTTTCCACTCGAATTTGTGCCATGCGCCCCTGCCCCTATTCCGGAAAGTGGCTCACGGCGACATATCCAAGCGTGCCGGCAAGGACAGTCACGAACGAATAGCCGTAGAGCTCGATCGACCAGGGCTGCACCAACATAAAGATGCCAGCCGCAATGAGCATCATGGCCCCGTTTTCCCATGGTCCGCGGCGAAACCAACGAGCAAGTCCGCCGGCACCGATCGTTGCGTTGCCGTTCATTTGCGCACCGCGCCAAAGGTGATGCCGCGCAACAAATGCCGGCGCAGCACAATCGTGAACAGGACGATCGGGATTACGAACAGCGTGGTCGCTGCGGCAACAGCCGGCCAATCCTGACCGCCCTCGCCGATTATGAACGGGATGAACGGCGGCATGGTCTGCGCATCCCCGCTGGTCAGGAGGACGGCGAAGGCATACTCGTTCCACGCGAAGATCAGACAGAAGATCGCGGTCGCCGCAATGCCGGTCACCGCTTGTGGCAACACGACCTTGCGCAGCGCCTGCAGCCGGGTGTAGCCGTCGACTAACGCGGCTTCTTCGTACTCACGCGGTATCTCGTCGATAAATCCTTTCAGCAGCCACACAGCAAGCGAAACATTGACCGCCGTGTAAAGGAGAATCATGCCGGTCCAGGTGTCGGTGAGGTTGAGCTGCCGGTACATCAGATAGATCGGAATGGCGACCGCCACCGGCGGCATCATTCGCGTTGATAGAATGAAGAACAGCAAATCGTCGGCCAGCGGAATGCGAAACCGGGAAAAGGCATAAGCCGCGAGCGTGCCGAGCAGCACCGCAAGAAACGTCGAGCCAAAGCCGATGACGAGCGAATTGATAAAGCGGGGCACCACCTTCGACGGTCCGGCGATCACCATGTCGTGCTTGCGCACCAGCTTGTCGTACCAGGTCGTGGCCGGCGGCAGGCTGGCGATGAAATCCGGCGTTTGCCGTGTGCGGACGGTGAACAGATTGACATAGCCCTCCAGCGTCGGCTGGAAGATCATCTTGGGAGGATAAGCGATTGCGTCGCTTTGCGATTTGAACGCGGTCGCTGCGATCCATAACAGCGGCAAAATTGCAATGATCGCGTAGATAATGACGATGGCGCCCGCGAAACGTCTTCACTCGCGGCGAAGCCTCGACAATGGAATGGGCGGTGGATTTGGCGGCTGCCGTCATCGCTGCTTCACCCGGTTGAGCGCTTTGACGTAAATGTTCGCGGCGCCGAAGACCGTCACGAACAGGATGATGGCGAGCGCGGACGAATAACCCGTGCGCCACTTCTCAAAGGCGGCCCGCTTCAAGGTGATAGAGACCAGTTCAGTCGTCGAGCCAGGTCCTCCCGAAGTGAGCAAATTGACCATGTCGAACATCTTGAAGTTCTCGATGGCACGGAACAGCACCGCCAGCATCAAGAACGGCATGGCCATCGGCAGCGTGATCGACCAGAATTGGCGCCAGGCTGACGCACGGTCGACTTCGGCGGCCTCGTAGATGTAGTCCGGAATCGAGCGCAGCCCGGCGAGGCAGATCAGCATCACATAAGGCGCCCACATCCAGGTATCGACGAGAACGATGGTCCACGGCGCCAGCGCCACCTCTCCGGTCATGCTAAATGAGCTCGGCGGAATGCCGGTAAACAAACTGATCACGTAGTTGAATGGCCCGATCTGCGGCTGGAGCAACAGCGTCCAGAAATTGCCGACCACAGCCGGGGACAGCATCATCGGCAAAAGAATGATGGTCGTCCAAAAACTGTGCGAACGGAACTGGCGGTTGATCAGCAGCGCCAGGCCGAACCCGATGACGACCTGCAACACGACCGTCGAAATGACAAATTGCGCCGTTGTTTGCAGGCGAACCCATAGGTCCTCGTCGCTGAGAATGTCGGAGTAATTGTCAATGCCGACAAACCGTAACGGCAGGTAGGACATGCTCAAGTTGAGGCTGGTGAACGACAGCCGGATCATCCAGATCAACGGAAAGATGTTGATCGCTAGCAGAAGCGCGATTGTCGGGGTGACGAATAGCCAAGCGATACTGCGATCCGACAGGCCGCGCACGCGCTTGGCGACATGAAAGGTCGTCTGCGCACCGATGCGATCGACGGGGGCGTCGGGGGTGATAATTGCAGTCATGGCGGGTTGTCGCGTTGGCTGGTCTCCCCGGACGATAGCACCGGGGAGACCCTTTGCGGAGCGCCGATCGAGCAAGGCCTGGCCTAGTCAGACGCGACCGTCTTGCCCTGCTCCTTGAAGACCTTGGTCCAATCCTTGACCAGCGCATCGAGCGCCTGCTGCGACGTGCCCTTGTCGGCAACGACGTAGTCGTGCACCCGCTTCTGCATGTCGAGGAGAAGTTGCGCATAGGACGGTTCGGCCCAGAAGTCTTTCACAATCGCCATCGACTCCAGGAATTGCGGAGCGAACGGCGCGCTCTTGGGGAAGCCGGGTGCGTCGACGACGGCCTTCAGCGCCGAGTAGCCGCCGATCTCCCACCATTTCTGTTGGACTTTCGGCTGGGCGAACCACTTGATGTATCGCAGAGCGTCGTCTTGGTGCGCGGAAGTGGCCACCACCGAGATACCCTGGCCCCCGAGCTGCGTGAAGTGACCCTGCGGGCCGGCCGGATTGACGAAGAAGCCGATTTTGTCGCCGCCGACATTGGGATCCTTGTAAAGTCCGGGGAAGAAGGCGAACCAATTCATCTGCATCGCCACTTGACCGGATTTGAAGGCATCGAGGCCTTCCTGCATGTAGGCGTTGGTCATGCCAGGAGCCGTGCAGCACTTGTAGAGCGCCTTATAGTATTCGAGGCCTTTGACGGCGTCCGGCGAGTTGACGAAGCCCGCCATCTGATACGGCTTCTTCGGGTTTTCGTAGTCGAAGCCGTAATTGTAGAGGACGTTGGTCACGCCCATGGTGATGCCTTCCGAGCCGCGCTCGGTGAAGATGTAGGCGCCGTACACTTTCTTGCCGTCGATCTCGCGACCCTGGAAGAACTCGGCAATCTGCTTGAGCTCCTCGTAGGTCTTTGGCGGCGCAAGATCGCGCGCATACTTCTTCTTGAACTCGGCCTGAATCTCCGGCCGGGAGAACCAGTCTTTGCGATAGGTCCAGCCGACAGCATCAGCCATTGCGGGCAGCGCCCAGTAATTCGGCGTGTTCTTGGGCCACTCCGAATAACCGAGCACGGTCGCCGGTACGAAGTCGGCCATGGTGATGTGCTCTTTGGCAAAGAAATCATTGAGCTTTACGTACCAATGATTCTCCGCGGCGCCGCCGATCCATTGGCTGTCACCGATGATCAGGTCGCACAGTTTGCCATGCGAATTAAGCTCATTGAGGAAGCGGTCGGCATAGCTTGTCCACGGGACGAATTCGTATTTCATCTCGATGCCGGACTCCTTGGTGAAGTCCTTGCCCAGCTCCACCAGCGCGTTCGCCGGGTCCCAAGCGGCCCAGCACAGGGTCAATTGCTTTCCCTGAGCCGCGGCCGGCTGACTGACCATGCCGGTCAGCGCCACGCCGGCGAAGAGGGCAAGCGCTCCGCCAACCCATCTCGGCCATCTCGCAGTTTCGGATTTTCGCATGTGCTTTCCTCTCTTGAACGATCGTTTCCGGAGCGCCCTCGGCCGGAGACGTTTCAAGCATCGAAGCCCCGAGCGGGCTAAAGGCTTTGGTTCAAGGGCGGGATGCGGCGGAACACTTTGGCTGCCGAGCCTCTCCTTGTCGTTGCCTCCAGGCGCGATGTTCAGTATGCTTATTACTAAACACGATACTAATTTTGGACGCGCGGTCAAGGGACACGCTTTGAACGGACACCGCAGGGCCGCTTATATGCCAACGATAGACGGTCTATCGCTTTGTAACGGCTTATTTTTCGCTATTTAATTTGATCAATCGACAAAATTATAGACGCCGGCGGTCGAGCCTAAATGTCCGCTGTGATCGGCACTCAATGAATTTAGGTCAGGTTTACTAACCTAAATACTAAACTATTGGCGCCGCAACGCTAAAACCAGTTTCTCCCGCCTTAACCCTTCGGGCCGTGGCGCCGTTAATTGGGAAATTGTTTTCTGGCCCGCGGAGTGCACTTCTCAATCCGGGCAACACTCGATCCCACGCAAACGGGACCGAGTTCTTTTGTACTTGCGGAGAGCCGCACTATTGTCGGACGGAAGTTTTCCTGTGGGTCGTTTGGCCGGGCGGAGATTGAGATATGGCGCATGAGGAAGCCGGTACTGGCGGCCCGACCAAGCTGGTAGTCAAGAATATCGGTTTGATGCTGAGCGGCGATCTAGCGCGACCCATTCTCGACGCCAACTCTGTCGTAGCGGTCGATGGCCGCATCAGCGCAATCGGCCGTGCCAATAACCTCGACTTTTCCGGCGCCACCACAACAATTGACGCAAATGGCGTAACCTTGGCGCCTGGCCTCATCGACAGCCACGTCCATCCGGTTGCCGGCGACTGGACGCCGCGCCAGAACCAACTCGGCTGGATCGATTCCTGCCTGCATGGCGGTATCACGACCATGATCTCGGCGGGCGAAGTTCACACTCCCGGCCGCCCGCGCGACGTCGTCGGCCTTAAGGCGATGGCAATCACGGCGCAGCGCTGCTTTTCAAGCTTCCGCGTCAGCGGCGTGAAGGTCCACGCCGGCGCGCCCGTGATCGAGCCTGGCATGGAAGAAAAAGATTTCGCTGAACTCGCCGGCGCCGGCATCCGCTACCTCGGCGAGGTCGGACTTGGCGGCGTGAAGGATGGCCCGACCGCGCGCAGGATGGTCGCATGGGCGCGCAAATACGGGATCAATAGCACCATCCATACTGGCGGCCCTTCAATTCCCGGCTCTGGCCTCATCGACAAGGACGTTGTGCTGGAAGCCGACACCGACGTGATCGGCCATATCAACGGGGGGCACACCGCGCTGCCCGACGATCAGATCGAATGCCTTTGCGAGCAGTGCCGACGCGGTCTGGAACTGGTGCACAATGGCAATGAGCGCGCCGCCCTGGTGACGTTGCGGACGGCGAAAGAGCTGAAACAACTGGACCGAGTGATCCTGGGCACCGACGCACCGGCCGGCTCCGGCGTGCAGCCGTTGGGAATTCTGCGGATGATTTCGATGCTGGCTTCGCTTGGCGAAATCTCAGCCGAAATCGCGTTCTGCTTTGCGACCGGCAACACGGCGAGACTCCGCGTTCTTGACTGCGGTTTGATCGAAGTCGGCCGCGCCGCCGATTTTGTTTTTCTCGATCGCGCTCAGCACTCGGCCGGCAGGACCTTGCTCGATAGCGTCCAACTCGGCGATCTTCCCGGCGTCGGCATGACTGTGATTGATGGTGTCGTGCGCTCGCAGCGCAGCCGCAATACGCCCCCGGCGACGAAGGTCCCCACTATCGTCGCCGGATAAAGTCTGCCGAAGTACGCAGACTTCCGCTTACGTGACTTTGGCCAGCAGCGCCAAAAGCTGCGCGCGTTCGCTCGCGTTTAGCGGCGCTAACGTTTTCTCAGTGATATGCCTAGCGATCGACTGGGCTCGCTCATAGAGAGCCTCACCTCGTCCAGTCAGCGCGACAAGAAGGCGGCGGCCGTCGGCGGGATCGGGTTTGGTACTTGTGAAGCCGCGCCTGCTAAGGCGATCAATCACACCCTTGATCGTCGCGCCATCCATTGCTGTCAATCGGCCAAGCAGGTTCTGTGACGACGGACCGATTTCTCTAAGCTTTGCAATTGCCGCCCATTGCGTCGGCGTCAGCTCCTCAATCATCAAGGAAGCGAAAATCGTCGTATGGCGTTGCTGCGCCAAGCGCAGCATAAACCCCACTTGATGCTCCAGCGCGTAATCGTCGTCGTGGCGATTTTCCGCGGTTGCTCTTTTCGCTTTCATTTTTTAGGTCCCAGCTAACATGGCTTGCACAGTCAGAGCGCCAGATAGGCGTCGCGAATATCCGATCGCGCATCGAATTCCGCCGTCGTGCCGAAAAACCGAATTCGCCCTTTCTCGATGACGCAGACGTGATCGGCTATCAGCCGTGCGAAGCGAATGTTTTGTTCGCTCATGAGAATGCTCAAGCCTTTTCGCTTCATCGCGAGCACGGCCTCGATCATCTGTTCCACGATCTTTGGCGCCAACCCTTCGGACGGCTCATCGAGCAGCAAAAGCGACGGATTGCCCATCAAAGTGCGTGCAATGGCCAACATCTGCTGCTCGCCGCCTGACATGCGGCCGCCCAGCCGGCCGCGCAACTCGCCAAGATTTGGAAAAATTTCGAACAGCTGCTCGCGCGTCCATTGTGGCGCGTCTGGATTTTGACGTTGGCGTCGCCTTTGGCGACCGACCTCCAGATTGTCGTCGATAGTGAGGTCGGAGAAAATGCGGCGATCCTCCGGAACGTATCCGAGCCCGCGCCGCACCCGCTCATGGGTGGGAAGGTGTGAGATCGACGCTTCGTTGAAAACAATCTCGCCCTGACAGTGTGCAATCAGGCCGAGAATAGACCGTAAGGTGGTCGATTTGCCGGCGCCATTTCGTCCGACCAGCGCCACCGCTTCACTGGCGCCGACATCCAGCGAAAGGTCGTAGAGAATATGCGCGCGACCGTAAGCTGCATTAAGCCCCTTTATCTTGAGTTTTGGTTGGGCGGCGATCAATGCGACGCTCCAAGGAGCGACCCAGCGCCCAGATAGACCTCCTGCACCTCTGCATTGGCGCGCACCGATGCCGGCGGACCCTCGGCAATCAAGACACCGCGGTTGAGGACGAGAATCCGATCGGCGTGGCCGAACACCGCATCCATGTCATGTTCGGTGAAAAGCACACCGATCGCACGCTCGCGCGCAATTCGCGAAACGAGCGACATGAGAGCGCCACGCTCGCTCGGCGCCATGCCGGCCGCCGGTTCATCCATCAGCAGCAGCTTCGGATTATTGGCGAGCGCAATGGCGAGTTCCAAGCGCTTGACATCACCATACGCAAGCTCGCCGCAACTGCGATCGCCTTGCTCGACCATGCCGACCCAGGCGAGAAGATCATTTGCCTCGCGGACGAAATAACGTGCTGCCCAGCGAAATGCGGCCCGGCGACCCCGATACGACAGGAGGGCCGTCTGAACGTTTTCGGCGACAGTCATCGACCCGAAGGTCGCCGCGATCTGGAATGTACGTCCGACGCCAAGGCGCCAGATGTCGCGCGCTGCTGCGCCTGTTACGTCGCGGCCGAACATGTGGACGCGTCCTGCGCTCGGCGCAAGCTGACCGTTGATCATGTTAAAGCAGGTACTCTTGCCCGCGCCGTTAGGGCCGATGAGCGCGAGCATTTCGCCGGCCTGCAGGGAGAAACTGACGCCCTTGACCGCTTGGAAGCCGGAGTAAGATTTCTCTAGATTTTCCACTGCCAGAATGCTCATGGCTGCATGTCCACGGCGTGTCTATTCTGCCAGATTGCGAATCCGCCAAGCAGTCCCTGCGGGAAGAGCGAGACGATAGCGATGATCAACAACCCAAGTACGAGCTTGGAATAATCAGTCTCGCTGATCACCCAGATGGAGAGCGATTTGTAGATCGCGGCGCCCACGATGCTGCCCGAAACCGTGCCAACACCGCCGAGCAGTATCATCGCCAGTCCGTCGATCGACAGCGGAATACCAAGGTCGTCTGGAAATACGCTGCCCTTGAAAAAGGCGTAAAGCGCGCCGGCCAGCGCCGCAAATGCGCCGGAAATGGTGAAAGCGATCCACTGGATCCGATGCCGTGACAAGCCGATCGCCTCCGCGCGCAATTCGCTGTCACGAAGCGCTCGCAACGCATAGCCGAACGGCGAGAACAAAATCACCCGCAGGAGCGCTATTCCGGCGACGACGAGCGCGATGGTCAGCCAATAAAAATGCGAAGCCGGCGCCGTCCACGCGCTGGGCCAAACTCCGATCAGGCCGTTGTCACCTCCGGTCACTTCAGTCCATTGAAAAGCAACCGACCAAGCGATCTGGGCAAAAGCAAGCGTCAGCATCGCGAAATAGACGCCCGACAGCCGCACGCAGAACCAGCCAAAGATCAAGGCCCCGAAAGCGCCAAGCAGCGGTCCGGTCACGAGCCCGGCCGCCATTGGCAGGTTCAACTGTTTCAAGGCTAAAGCTGCTCCGTAAGCGCCCAGGCCGAAATAGGCTGCATGGCCGAACGAGACCAACCCACCTGCACCAACGAGCAAATGCAAACTCGCCGCGAACAGCATGAAAATCAGAACTTCGGTCGCTACCCCTAGCAGATAGTTTCCGGCCACCAGGGGCAGGAGCGCGGCTGCTGTAATCCCGATTAGAACGAGCAGTCGGTCACGCCATCGAAGCGGACGCCAGCGCATGATCTGGAGACCACTTGCCGCGCGGGTCGCTGCCTCGGGGCGGCCAAGCAAGCCCCATGGCCGCACCACCAGAACCAGCGCCATTACCAGGAATACGAGAATGAGCGAGATTTTTGGAAACACCAAAATGCCGAAGGCGTTCAGTTCCGACACGATAATCGCGGCGAGGAACGTACCGAGGACATTGCCAAGGCCCCCGATCACCACGACCACCAGCACTTCGGTAATGATCTGCAAATCCATGGTATGGCTGACCGCCTCACGTGGCAATTCAAGCGCTCCGCCAAACGCGGCAAGAAACAGCCCCAGCGCGAAGACACTGGTGAACAGCCAGCGCTGATTAACGCCGAGGGCGGCAACCATTTCGCGGTCCTGCGTTGCGGCGCGCACCAGCACGCCCCAGCGGGTGCGCCGCAAAACGAGCAACACCGCGATAAGGGTCACAGGTCCAAGCGCTATCAGCAGCAAATCGTAGGTTGGAAAGAGCTGGCCGAAGAGGTTAACCGCGCCTTTCAACCCGGGCGCCCGCCGCCCCAGCAAATCACTCGGACCCCAAATCAGAACCACAAGATCTTCGACGACGAGCGTGACGCCGAAGGTCAAGAGCAGTTGCAGCAATTCGTGCGCTGCATAAATCCGGCGCAGCAGCGTCACTTCGACGAGCGCGCCGAGACCCGCCACGATCAGAGACGCCAGAACGATGCCGCCCCAGAATCCGAAATCGCTGGAGAAGCGTTCAGTCAGCGAAAAACCCACGTAAGCGCCAAGCATATAAAAAGCGCCGTGGGAAAAATTGACGATGCGGGTTACGCCGAAAATGATCGACAGACCGCACGCCGCAAGAAACAGCGAAGAAGCGCTCGCCAAGCCGGTGACAAACTGATTAAAGAGAAAAGCCACCGGCTCGATCCTGGCGACGAGCGGAAACGCTCAACCGTTTTCCGGTTCGCTCAATCCTGCGGGCGCAGCGACTTAGCCTCACTTTCCGGCGGAAGATATTTCGCGCCATCGCGATAGCTGACGTCAACCATGACGCCTTTGCCGTCCTTCAACGCCGTCTTGCCGACGAAGGCGCCAAGGGTCGACTGATGATCCGCCTTGCGGAAAGTCACCTTGCCGAAGGGTGTGTCGACCGTAATTCCTTCGGCGGCGTCGACCAATTTCTCGGAATCGGTTGACTTCGCTTTCGCCAACATGGCCGCCGCAGCTTTCAGGGTCGAATAGCCGACCACTGAACCAAGCCGTGGATAGTCGTTGTATTTTGCCTGATAGGCTTTGAGAAACGCGGCGTGCTCCGGAATAGACACGGCGTTCCAGGGATACCCGGTGACGATCCAGCCTTCCGGCGCTTCATCCTTGAGCGGATCAAGATACTCAGGCTCGCCAGTCAGGAAGCTCACGACCGAACGGCCTTTAAAAAGGCCGCGGGTATTGCCTTCGCGGACTAGCTTGACCAGATCGGGCCCGAACGTGACGTTGAGGATCGCTTCCGGCTCGGTTCTGGCGATTGCCTCGACCACCGCGCCGGCGTCGATCTTGCCCTGCGGCGGCCATTGTTCGCCCACCCATTCGATGTCGGGCCGTTTTGCCGAGAGCAGCTTTTTGAAAACCGCGACCGCTGACTGCCCATATTCATAGTTCGGCGCGATCGTCGCCCATTTTTTGGCCGGCAGCTTGGCGGCTTCTTCCGCGAGCATTGCTGCTTGTTCGTAGTTGGCTGGGCGCAGACGGAATGTGTAGCGATTGCCTTTCGACCACGTTATCGCATCGGTCAAAGGTTCGGCGGCGAGGAATAGGGTCTTTTTCTGCTTGGCAAAGTCGGAGACGGCGAGCCCGATGTTCGAGAAGAACGTCCCAGCCAACATGACGACGCCGTCCTTTGAGACAAGTTCGTTCGCCGCAGTTACAGCGTCGGCCGGTTTGCCGCCATCGTCCTTTGAAATGATCTCGAGCTTCTTGCCGTCGACGCCGCCGGCCGCGTTGATCTCCTCAAGAGCCAGCTGCCAGCCTTTACGGTATGGTTCGGTGAAGGCAGGCAGGCCCGAATAAGAATTGATCTCACCGATTTTGATCGTCTCTTGCGCTGATGCGGCAACGCTTGCGCCGGTAAGCGCAGCAAGCATCGTTACGCCCGCAAATAATGCCGACAAAATTTTCATGATCGTCACTCCCACCAGATGTTCATCGCCAGCTTTCGCGCCCCAGCTGCTATCGAAGCCCGTCGACGCCCTTGATTTCGTCTTTCTTGAGGCCGCCCACGCGCGGCAGCGGCCTGCCGGAATCCGTCACCGCCACCGCAACCATGATCTCGTTGGCGCGCGGGGCATCCGCGACGCGCACCTCCATGCCGTCGAAATGGCTGCGTACGAAGGCTGCGTCCTTATGGCCGAGCGGCACGTCGAGAGCGACACCAGGTCCGCCTCGTTTTTTCGACGAAGGGATCAGTGCAGCGCCCGTGCCGAGAACTTTGCGAACCGGCGCACCAAGCTTTGGATGCAAAACTGCCGCGGCGTGTTCAAGCTCCCCGTTCTCACCGACGGCCGCAGCCTTGCCGTAGCTCTCCACCCGCGATCCTTCGATCCCGAGCATTGAAACTGCGCGCTTGGCCAACAGATCGCCCAGTTCTTCACCGATATCCATCAGTTCGGTCAAATCCTCGACATAACGGCTCGCAAACGGATTTTCGATCACCGCCACGGCGGCGGCGCGTCGCGTCGGCGGGTCGATCTTCTGTCCCATTTCAGTCCGGGTTTCCTCCACCACGGTGACCAGCTTTCGTATTTTGGCTTTCATTTGAGACTTTCCAGTCCCTCTGTTTCCCTCACGGCGAGGTCGCGGTAAACAGCACCGCTTCCAACCTGCATCGCATTTTCGCCGACCTCGCCGGCTGGTCCTATTAGAATATCATCGAAATTCCGATCAACTCCCGGACCACAAACGAGAGTTCGGCCACGAAGTTGCAGCGCTGTGGTCTCCAGTGCGCCGGCGCGCCGGAGACGTTCGGCTTCTTCCAGCCCAGCCGTCAGCGCTTGGTCAATGTCGCATTTTGTCAACGTCCCCACATCGATCGTCACCGGGCGATCGCTGAGATCGCTTTGTGGATCGCGCGAACTCGCCGGCGCGCGCCGAATTGACGGATGACCGGGAAGATCGACCGCATTGGCAATGAGGGTAGCGGCCGCATCGGCCACTGCCGCCGAGCGAGCCAGAACCGTTACAGCATCGGCTATTCCGAACGACAAACTGCGGCCCCGCCACCCGGAAGTTGCAACGCCGCGGACTGGGTCGCGTCCCGTGATCTTCGCACTGCCAATTAAACTCGGGGCGTCGGGCCGATCTACCATACCGATGGCAAAGCTTTCGCCTCCGACAAGATGCAAGGCGATATCGCCGCCATTGTTAACGTAGCCGCGACGCAGCCGCGCGGCAGCTGTCATTGCGGCCAAAACTTCCTCGGCAACTGCACCGGCAACCGCGGCCATCGGCGTTATAAAGCGTGCCGCACCTAGTGGTGCAACAGCATCCCACATGCGCCTAGCTATAACGCCGGTAGGACGAGCGCTCGCCACGGTAGTCCGGGCGCGGAGCAGTGAGAGTTCGCTGCACAGTTCGTCAAGAATGCTTGTGAATCGGCTCCAAGCTGCAGCGTAGGCCCGCTCGACTGCGAGCGGTTCGCCGAACGCCTCGATGATCAGATCGATCGGACCATCGTGAAAGTGCAGGCGGCCGTCATGCAAGCGACTTCGCTGCGCCGGCGCTCTCATGGTTCGCTCCGCGCCGGAGCCGAGGTCGTGCCCACGCTGGCGGCCGTCTTTGCGCGCTGGGCGAGAATGTCACCCACAGGCCGAACGTGGTCGACATGCCCGCCGAGTGCAGCATAGTCGTCGAGCCGCATCGTGAATTCGATCGGTGCCACGATCGCCGGGGTCGGCACGTAGCCGAAAGCGTTGTCCGGCAACAGCATGACATCGACCATGAACGTGATGCCGCCGCCGGGCCAAACGACCACCGGCGCTCCGCCCGCGGTCACAGTGGTCAACGCTTGACGCACCGAACGCGTGAGACGCACCGGATTTTCCGTGACACCGGCGCGAAGCGAGCCACCAGCCCCGCCCATGAACAAGACCGAGCACAGCGCCGGCTCGCAGTTCTCGCGAATGCGCTCAACGGATACGCGCAAATTTTCGGGAAGCGACGCTTCGAGCGGCTTTAAAGACTCATCAAGGCGATAGAAGGCGTGCTGCTCGCCCGTCGTCGAAACCATCAGCATCGTCAATCCGGGCCAGGCGACTTTGGGATCGAACCCGGCAACGATGTCGAGCGGGTCGGAAATATTGGCGCCACCCCAACCGGCTCCGGGCTCGGCCACGTGAAAATAGCGGCCAGGAGTCGAGCGCCGGCCTTTCATTTTGATCCCCGTGTCGCGTGCGCCGAGCAGCTTGCCCGCCTGATGCTCGGACAGCACGCCGGTGATATGATCATCCACAACGACGACCTCATCAACCTTGCCATACCACTGCTTGGCGAACATGCCGATCGCTGCCGAGCCGCAACCGACGCGCATGCGTTCCTCGGTCTGACCGTTGACGACCGGTGGCTTACCTGCCTCGACGACGACGCTGGCGCCGCCGTCAACGGTCAACTCAACCGCTTTTCGATTGCAGAGATCAAGCAATGTCTCGCAGGTGACGCGCCCTTCCCTCTTGCCGCCATGAGTGAGGTGATTGACCCCGCCCAGCGAAAGCATCTGCGAGCCATACTCCCCGGTCGTTACGTGGCCTACCGGCTCACCCTCAACGCGTACGGTCGCGCATTCGGCGCCGAGATGACGATCGGTATCGATCTTCAGCTTGACGCCACAGTAGGAGTAAATGCCTTCCGTGACGACCGTAACCATATCCACGCGGTCGATCTTGGATGAGACGATGAATGGCGCCGGCTTGTAGTCGGGATAGGTGGTGCCTGCGCCGATGGCGGTGACGATGGGCGCCGGTGCGTTGACAATGTCGCCGCTCCACTCCTGGCTCATGAACGGCACGATCTCGCCGCCGTCCCTCACCGTACGTTCGAGCAACACGTGAGGATCGACGCGCACCAGTTCGCCATTGCGGTTGGCGTAGCGGTCGCAGGCGCCGGTCAAGCCCGGGCGGATGTAGCAAAGCACCGGGCAAGCATCGCAACGAATCTTATCGTCAGGATCGGCCATCTACGCTCTGGTCCTGGCAGCCCATATCATTTGTGTACAAATGATCCCGCCGCTTGGTCCTGTTGTCAAGCGCGCTTGGCTGCGTTGCCTGGGCGTATATAGGCGAAAAAGCAAAGGCCCCGCAGACGTGAGCCGGCAAATGCCGACCCACTGCGTGCGGAGCCTTTTAGCGCAGAATCTCGGCCGCGCTCGTGCGCGGCCGAACACTTAATCAGTGATCGGTTAGTTGTACGTCTTCTTGCAAGGCGGATTTTCACGGCCGGGCGGAACGAACTTGTCGAAGACCGCCTTGGAGAAGCCGAGCCGCTCCTGCACGTCGGGGATGACCTTGACGACCTTGCTGATCAGATCGCCATTGTCGGCCTTGACGACTTCGGTGACGAAATTGGTCCCGATCGCCTGGCGGTTCTCGTCGAGCGTGATCTTTCCGTTTGGCGAGTCGAGCGACGTCTTGTTGAGAGCTTCGCGGAACTTTTTGTTGCCGTTCGAAAGATCGCCCTTGACCTCGTCGAGCGCCTTAAACATGGCGTCGGCCGAGTTGTAATAGTTGATGGCGAGCAGCGAGGGGCTGGCGAAAGCGTTTTTGAAATAGCCGGTTTTCGCGTGCGCCTGGTAGGCCTTCACGAACGCCTGCCATTTTGGGTTTGGGTCGTTGTCGGCCATGCCGCTTGCGGCGATCGTGCCGATCAGCGCTTCCTTGGCCTTGCCCTTCGATGACAGCACGGTCTGGTCAACCATGATCGAGCCGCCGATGAGGTGGGCGTTGCCGCCGGCCTGCTGATACTGATTGAGGAAGTTCACCGCGTCGGCGCCGCCAAGGCCGAGATAAATGGCGTCAACGTCTTCCGACAGGAGCTGCGGAATATACGAAGCGAAGTCCTTGGTCCCAAGCGGCACCCACAGGCGCTTCGTGATCTGGCCGCCAGCCTTACAATATTCAACCACCAGCCCCATCACCTGCGTATACACGAATGCGTAGTCTTCGCCGATTGTTGCGATTTTCTTGTAATGCTTGACGTTGTAGGCGTAGTCGCCGAGCCCCGCGTGCCACTGCGCGCCATCCATGTTGGTGCGATAGAATGTGGGAGACGGCGTGATGCCGGCAGACGGATCGCCGTAGGTCGTCTCCAGTGCACCGGAAGCGGCGTTCATAAACGTGATCTGCGGCTGGGTCTTCGAATAGTCGCGCATTGCTATGCCTTCCGCGCCCGAAAGCGGGGAGATCATCATGTCGACCTTGTCCTGTTCGACCAGCTTCTTGGCGGCGCGCAACGCGGAATCCGGACTGGCGTCCGTTGCGCCGACGATCGTCTCGATTTCCTTACCGCCTGCCTTGCCGCCATGTGCCTCTACGGCAAGATCATAGCCGCGCATACCGTCTTCACCGAGAACGGTATAGGTGCCTTCGAGTGTCGCGGTGACGCCTACTTTGAGTTTGTCGGCGGCATTCGCCGATCCGGTGACGAGCGCGGCAAGACCGGCCGCGGTCGCAATTACCAAGCCCTTGCGCATGAGGTTTCCTCCTGTTTCCGATCGCCCTGAGATGGCGCGGTTTGCCGGCCGAATGCGCTGAACGCGTTATCGCAGGGAGAAAGCGTCGCCCCTGTCGACCGACAGCAAATCGTACCAGCGGCCGACCTAATCCTACAAGCCGCGAGCGCCGAAACCCGAGTGTACGGCCATGTCTATTAGTCTGATTCTTCGGCGAGTCGGTGTCATTGCCTGCTCTTAAAAGACAGTCGATTGCGGCTAGGCACCACTTGTCAACCGGGCCCGGCCGTCGTTTAATCTCCAGAGAAAACAATAACGTGCGTGTTGGGAGGAAGTGCATGAGTACGGCTTTGGCCGTCTGCCATGGCACGTTCGGCCGAGTAACCGTTTACCGGCTCGACAAACCCATACGCACTCACGCTCATCGCGAAGGTCATCTAACCTTCTTGCTCAGCGGTCCGCCAGCTTTCGTGACCATCTGCGGGGTTCCCCACTTGGTCGACGCGACTTCGGGCGTAGCAATCAACCCTTGGCAGCCGCACAATTTTCAGCCGTGTTCGAGTGACGAACCCTCGGTTTATCTGGTCGCTTACATTTGCGACCGTTGGCTCGACCGGGATCAGGAGGGCCGCGGCAGCCTCCGTTTCGGTGGCAACGCGATCAGGGTCGGCACGACAATACGCTCCATCGCCGTCAGCCTCGCCCATACGCTGGTGACCAATGCGAGCTATCGGATCGTTAATCGCTATTTGAATCAGTTGTTCGACGCGAGTTTTGATGAATCGTGGGCGACGGGCGACCGGCCCGGCGTTACCAAGGCGCCTCGGGCGGCAATCGACTTTCGGGTCCGCAAGTCGCTGCGGCTCCTAGACGACGGGCTTGCTCAAGGCATCGAGTTGGACAATGTAGCGCGCGACGCCGGCCTTTCGCGCCCGCATTTCTATAAATTGTTCCGCGAGAACATAGGTATAACGCCGGCGCTTTACGCTAATACGATGCGTGTCGAGCGCGCGCTCGACCGGCTCACGAGTTCGCAAGCCTCCGTTACCGACATCGGCTTTGAGCTTGGATTTTCTTCGCAGAGCCATTTCACTCATTTCTTCGCCGCTAATGTCGGTATAGCACCTACCCTTTATCGGACGATCGCGCGGGTCGTGAGCGAGTAGGCGGCCCGGAGACCGTCGGGGCAACGCAAAAATCAGACTGTCAAACACGCCACACCACCTCCACTCGGCTAGTTTTCAGCGGAGTTCGGAGCGAAATCCGTGGCCTCGACTTTTAGCGATGACGGAGCAACGGTGCGTGCGAGGCGCGGCGACGCGCTCGCCCGCTGGATTGGCCGCAATCCGATCGCCGCACTTATCATCGCCGTCGCCGTCATATTCGTGCTCTGGCTCGTCCTCGCGCCCTGGCCTGCGGGGTTTGAGAACGTGTTTGGCAAGAAACGACTGTTCGTTAACGCACTCTTTAACGGCATAACTCTCGGTGGGCTCTATTTTCTCGTCGCGTCCGGCTTCACGCTGATCTTCGGGCTGATGCGCTATGTCAATCTCGCGCACGGCTCGCTTTATTTGTTCGGCGGCTATATGGGCTACGAGGCCACACAATGGACCGGCTCATGGCTGCTTAGTTACGTGGTCGCATTTGCCTGTTGCGCCATTGTCGGTATCGCGATGCAGTTCTTCATCTTTCGCCGGATGGAGGGCGAGGATCTACGGCAAACGCTGGTTACGCTTGGGCTCGCGATCATTTCTTCCGATCTGATGGTCTGGGTCTGGGGCGGCAATGCGATCCAGATTGATACGCCGGACCAACTCTTGGGCCCGGTGCCGACTCCGATTGTCGTTTCCATCAAATCGAGCGGTGAAGCTGTTTTTCTGCAGTACGGCCGCGTGCGGCTGGTCATCTTCGCTGCCGCTATCGTCATCGGCATCGGCATGTGGCTTGCGCTGCAGCGCACGCGTATCGGCGTGATGATCCGTGCCGGGGTCGACGACCGCGACATGCTCTCAGTCCTCGGCTATCGGGTGCAGCTACTGTTCGTCGCAGTCTTTGCGTTTGGCGCCGGACTTGCGGGCATAGCGGGCATGGTCGGCGGGACCTTCCAATCGATCTCGCTCGGCGAGGATTCAAATTTTCTGCTGGCATCCCTGCAAGTCGTGATCGTTGGCGGCATGGGCTCGATTCCAGGCGCCGCGCTTGGGGCACTCATTATCGGGCTCTCCGAACAGATCGGTTCGGTTTATTTCCAGAACTACGCCACTGTCGTGAGCTTCCTGATCATGGTCATCGTTCTCGCCATACGCCCGCAGGGCCTGTTGGGGAGGCGCTGAGTGGCGCTGCTGCAGACCACGGAGACTGCGCAATTCGGCGTCGGGCGCACGCAGCGCGGCAATGCGTTTTCGCAATGGCTGACGCGAAATGCCGCCATTCTGCTGCTAGGCCTCGTCCTTATCCTTCTCCCCGCCATGGCCGGCGACTTCATCCTCGTCCAGATCTTCGGCTGGGCCATGATCCTCGGCATGATTGCCCTGTCGCTGATGTTCCTCGCCGGCTACGGCGGCATGGTCAGCCTAGCGCAGATGACCGTGGCGGGCGTTGCCGGCTACATGATTGCGGTTCTCGGGGCGAGCTCGTTGCCGAAGGTCAGCTTGTTCTGGCCTTGGTGGGTGGCCGCGCCGCTGGCGATTATGATCGCGGTTGCCTTCGGCACGCTTGCGGGCGCGCTATCCGCGCGCACCGAGGGCATCTACACGATCATGATCACCCTCGCGCTCGCCGCCGCGTTCTTCTATCTGACACTGCAAAACTGGCCGATTTTTAACGGGTTCAACGGGTTCACCACCATTCCGGCGCCGGTGTTCCTGGGCGTCAACTGGAAGCAACCAATCCCCCTATACTATTTGATCTTGTTTTTCGCAGCCGCGAGTTACGTCGCAGTCGTCTACATTTCCAGAGCGCCGTTCGGTCTCGCTTTACAGGGCGTTCGCGACAATCCCCGCCGGATGGAAGCGATCGGCTACAACGTCACCGCGCACCGCATCGCCGCCTATGCCTTTGCCGCCCTGATTGCCGCCATCGGCGGCATTCTGCTGGTGTGGCAGAACAACCAAATATCGCCGTTTTCGGTCGGCATCGATGTTGTCATTAATCTTCTCATCATCGCGGTCATCGGCGGCCTCGGACATCCCATTGGTCCGTTCATAGGCGCGATCATCTACGTGATCCTGCGCACATTTGCGCTCGACGCACTTGTCGCGGTCGGGCTCGACGGCCGGCGGTTTCAGACCATTATCGGCCTCGGGTTCCTTATTATCGTTCTGTTTTCACCCGACGGCGTTATTGGCCTTTGGCGGCGGTGGTCAGAGCGCGCGCTTGCGCCGCGCGGGAGGAACGGCCGGTGAGTTCGATCGCCGAACGCATGGCCGCAGCCGGCACCGGCAACGCGATCGAATTGCGCGGCGTAAGCCGCATGTTTGGCGCGCTAGCGGCCTTGACTGACATCACGCTCAGTGTACGGCCGGGCGAACGACGCGCCGTGCTTGGATCAAATGGCGCGGGCAAGACGACGCTTCTGAATTGCGTGACCGGAGATTTTCCGCCCACATCCGGCACCGTTCGCTTTTTCGGCGAGGATGTAACGGCGCTGCCGCCGCATGAGCGCATCCGCAGGGGCTTGCGGCGCACCTACCAGATCTCGTTGTTGTTCCAGCGCCTCACGGTGCGAGACAACGTCTATCTTGCCTGCCGCGGCGTGTCCCGCGGCCGATTTTCGTTCGTTCGGACCAGCGCGCGTGACGGGATCATGCAATCGGTGGGCGACCTCGTCGCGCTGGTACATCTCGAGGGCGTCATCGACCGTCTCGTCGGCGAGTTGGCGCATGGTCAGCAGCGGCAGCTCGAAATCGCACTCGCGCTTGCCGGTGCACCGCGCTTCATCCTGTTTGATGAACCGGCGGCCGGTCTCTCGCCGAACGAACGCGGCGATCTGATCGCCATCCTCACCGCGCTTCCCGCCCATATCGGCTATATCATCATCGAGCACGACATGGACGTGGCCTTGCGCGTGGTCGAGAGCGTGACCATGATGCACAACGGACGCATCTTCAAGGAAGGCGCGCCGCACGAAATCGAGGCCGATCCCGAAGTCCAGCAGTTGTATCTTGGGGGCGGCCATGCCTGAGCGTCGCCCCGCGGACCTTCTGGAGATCAGAGGACTTAACGTCTTCTACGGCCGCAGCCACGCGCTTCAGGGCGTCGATTTGCGGCTAGAGCATGGCGTTCTGTCGCTAGTCGGGCGCAACGGCATGGGCAAAACGACCCTGTGCAACGCGATCGTCGGACTTATCCCTGCAGCCAGTGGCACCATTCGTTTCATGGGCGAGGAACTTATTGGCCGCAATCCGGCCGAGATCGCACGGATGGGATTGGGTTACGTTCCGCAAGGCCGGCGGTTGTGGCCCTCGGTTACGGTCGACGAGCACCTGCGGCTCGCGAGCGGCAATCGCGGGCCATGGTCGATTTCACGGATCTACGAGACGTTCCCGCGACTTGCAGAACGGCGCAGCAATCGAGGCAATCAGCTCTCCGGTGGCGAGCAACAAATGCTCGCCATCTCGCGCGCACTCCTTCTCAACCCGCGGCTCCTCATTATGGACGAGCCGACAGAGGGTCTTGCCCCGGTGATTGTGGAGCAGGTCGAGGAAATTTTGGTCAGCCTCGGCGAACAGGGCGAAATCGGCGTCCTCGTCGTCGAGCAGAACATCGGCGTCGCGACTGCGGTAGCCGAAAAGGTCGCGATCATGATCAACGGTCGCGTCAACAGGATCATGGAGGCGTCGCGGCTCGAGGCGGACCGTGAGTTGCAACAGCGGCTGTTAGGTGTCGGTCAGCACGGCGAAGCAGAAGCGCCGGAAGAGAGCATCGAGGCGCCCGCCGTAGCCGGAACCACGCCTCAGCCGAGGGCCCGCGGCCCGATCCGGGTCTTTATGTCGAATCCGAACCCGCCGACGCGTTGGTCGCAGCCGGTGCCCGTTGCTCAGATCGAAACTGCCGCGCGCACGCGCACAACTGTACCTGAGCCGACAGCGTCGGCTGCCGCCCCGGCCGTCGAGCTGCGGCCGCTCCATCGCGGCGGCGCGGCGCCGGTGATTGTCGCGGGAACGCTCGACACCAAAGGCGCCGAACTGCGCTTCCTTCGCGACCAAATCGCCGCCGCCGGCGTGCGCGTGATTCTCGTCGATCTTTCCACCTCCGGCGGCCCGTCTCCGGCGGATGTCCCGCCACACCACGTCGCAGCATATTTCCGCGGCGGTCCTAACGCAGTCTTCTCCGGCGACCGCGGCGCCGCAATCACGGCGATGGCCGAGGCCTTCGAGGCTTGGATCAAGCGTCAGGAGCGCATTAGCGGCCTAATTTCGGCGGGCGGATCGGGTGGTAGTTCACTGGTTGCTCCAGCAATGCGGGCGCTGGCGATCGGCGTGCCGAAAATCCTTATTTCGTCGGTCGCGTCCGGCAACGTAGCGCCATACGTTGGGCCATCTGACATTATGATGCTGTACTCCGTAACCGACGTCGCCGGTCTCAACTCGGTCACGCGCCAGATTCTCGCCAATGGCGCCGCGGCAATTGTTGGCATGGTGAAGGCACGGGGCGTCAGCGCCGAGCACGATCGGGTGCCAGCGCGCCGTAGCGAGGCTAAGCCCGCAATCGGGCTGACCATGTTTGGCGTGACCACTCCTTGCGTCGACGCGATTGTCCATGCGCTCGAAGACGACTTCGAGTGTCTGGTCTTTCACGCAACCGGCGTCGGCGGTCAATCGATGGAGAAACTCGTCGATTCTGGCGATCTGACCAGCGTCATTGACATCACGACGACCGAGGTCTGCGACCTGTTGTGCGGCGGCGTGTTGCCAGCAACTGAAGACCGGTTCGGGGCGATCATCCGCACCCGCGTGCCTTACATCGGCTCATGCGGAGCGCTCGACATGGTGAACTTCGGACCGATGCCGAGCGTGCCTGAGCGTTACCGCGGCCGCACACTCCATGTCCACAATCCCACCGTGACGCTGATGCGCACCACGCCTGAGGAGAACGCGCACGTTGGCCGCTGGATCGGCGAGCGGCTTAATCGCATGGATGGGCCGGTACGCTTTTTCCTGCCGGAAGGCGGCGTGTCGGCTCTTGATGCGCCGGGCCGGCCGTTTTCAGATCCAAATGCGGACGAGGAACTGTTTCGCGCGCTTGAAACGACCGTTCGACAAACCGCGACGCGCCGCCTTATCCGCATGCCGGCGCATGTCAACGATCCGCACTTCGCTGCAGAGATCGTCGCTGAATTCCGCCGCTTGTCTGGTGGCCGCCTGACCCGTCGGCGATCGAAGGGATAGAAAATGGCCCGCATCCCGCGTTCCGACATCCTGGCGCGCTTCCATGCCATGAAAAAGCGGGGCGAACCGATCATCGGCGCCGGCGCCGGCACCGGCCTGTCGGCGAAGGGCGAGGAAAAGGGCGGCGCCGATCTCATTGTTATCTACAACTCGGGCCGTTACCGCATGGCCGGCCGGGGTTCGCTCGCCGGCATGATGCCTTTCGGTGACGCCAATAGCATCGTCGTCGATATGGCCCGCGAAGTCCTGCCGGTCGTCGGCGGCACGCCTGTATTGGCCGGCGTTTGCGGCACCGACCCGTTCCGCCAAATGGATGTTTTTCTCGACGAAGTAGCGCGGCTCGGCTTCAGCGGCGTGCAGAATTTTCCAACCGTCGGTCTTATCGACGGACGTTTCCGTGCCGGCCTCGAAGAAACCGGCATGGGCTACGACCGCGAAATCGAGATGATTGCCAAGGCGCATGCGCGCGATCTCCTGACCACGCCTTATGTCTTTGACCCGTCAGAGGCCGCAGCGATGGCGCGTGCCGGCGCCGACGTCCTGGTCTGTCATTTTGGCCTCACTGTAGGCGGCACCATCGGCGCTGCGACGTCGATCAAACTCGAGGATTGTCCGGGGCTGACCGACGCGATGGCGGAAGCAGCCCTCGCAGTAAAACGCGATGCGCTAATCCTTGTCCACGGCGGACCGATCGCTGAACCGGCAGACGCCGAGTACGTGCTGGCGCGCGCCCGTCATTGTCACGGCTTCTACGGTGCTTCATCGATGGAGCGGCTGCCGGTCGAGCGCGCGCTCCGCGAGCAGGTAGGAAAGTTCAAAATGATCAAGAGAGCTTAGTCGCAGAGTGAAGATGAACCCGCGCCGGCCAAGTGTCGGGCGGGAGGGAGGAAAGTAAGATGTCCGCCGCCATTCTCGGCAGCCTGATCATCTGGCTGATCGTCGCCGTCATTGTTATCGCGATCGTCGTCTACTTCGTGAACTGGCTGTATCACCGTTCATCGAAGGAAGTTTCCTTCGTGCGCACCGGTCTGTTCGGCGAAAAAGTGGTCATCAACAGCGGCGCGTTCGTGCTGCCGTTCATTCACGAGACCACTCCGGTCAACATGAACGTCCTGCGCATGCAGGTCGTGCGCAACCGCGACGATGCGCTCATCACAAAGGATCGGATGCGTGTCGACATCGAGTCCGAGTTTTACGTCCGCGTGCCGCCGACGCGCGAAGCGGTGACCATCGCCGCGGCCACGCTCGGCCGGCGCACGATGAACGTTGCCGAGCTAGATACGCTGCTTGCCGGCAAATTTATTTCCGCGCTGCGATCGGTCGCCTCGGAGATGACGATGATCGAGATGCACGAGCGGCGCGGCGATTACGTTTCACGCGTTAAGGAATCCGCGCTGGAGAGCCTGAAGCGCAACGGCCTCGAACTGGAATCGGTGGCGATTACCGATCTCGATCAGACCGATCTTGAGTTCTTCAATCCGTCAAACCGCTTCGACGCCGAAGGCCTGACCAAGCTGATCGAGGACATTGAAGCCAGGCGCAAATTGCGCAACGACATCGAGCAGGATTCGATGATCCTCATCCGCACCCGCAATCTCGAGGCCGAGAAGCAGGCGCTGGAAATTGATCGCGAGAGCGAAACAGCGCGGCTTAATCAGGAGCGTGATATCGAAGTTAGACGCGCTGTCCAGCGGGCTGAACTCGCTCGGGAACGTTCGTTGCGCGACACCGAAGCCGAGCAGGCGCAGATTTCCGGCCGCGAGGAGGTCGAGAAAGCACGCATCGCCCACGAGCGCGCGCTGGCTGAGGCGCGCATCGCGTCCGAGCGCGATATCCGCGAACGCGAGATCGATCGTGGGCGCCAGGTCGATGAGGCCGAGATCGCAGCGCGCGAGCGGGTCGAGAAAGCACGCATCGCCCAGGAGCGCGTGGTGACGGAGGCGCGGATAGCCCGCGAGGAAGACGACCAGCGGCGCGAGATCGAACGTACACGCAACGTCGAGCAAGCGGAGATCGCGGCGCGTGAGGAGACCGAAAAGGCGCGGATCGCGCAGGAGCTGTCCGTGGCCACGGCGCGGATTGCAATGGACGAGCAAAACCGGCGGCTCGAGATTGAGCGCACGCGCAACCTGGAACAGGCTGAGATCGCAGCGCGCGAAACCACTGAGCGCGCACGCATTGCTCAGGAACGCATTGTAACCGACGAACGTATTGCGCTCGAAGAGGAAATCCGCCGCCGCGAGATCGTACGTAACCGCGCTATCGAAGAAGAAGAGATCGCCGCCGCGAAAGCGACTGAAGAGGCACGCATCGCGCGGGAAAAAGCGCTGGCTGCAGAGCGTATCGCCTCCGAACTTGCAACCCGAACACTGGAGATCGAGCGCACGCGTAACCTGGAGCGGACCGACATTGAGGCGCGGGAAGTCACCGCCGCCGCCCGCATCCAGCAGGAGGAGCGCGTCCGCGCGCTCGACATCGCCCGGAACCGCTCGATCGAGGAAGCGGAAATTGCAGCCCGCGAATTTGTCGAAGCCGCCCGCATCGCGCAGGAAAAGAAAATCGCTGTCGAGCGGATCGAATCCGAGGAAGAGACTCGCGGCCGCGAGATCGGACGGATCAAGGCGATTGAAGCGGCCGAGATCGCCGCACGCGAGTCGACCGAAACTGCGCGCATCGCGCTCGATTTGAAGATTGCGGCGGACCGCATCGAAGCCGAGAAAGATACCCGCGGGCGTGAGATCGCCCGTAACGAAGCGATCGAATCCGCCGAAATCACGTCTCGTCAGTTGATCGAGTTGGTCCGTATCTTGCAAGACCGCAAGCTCGCCGGCGAACGCATATCCCGCGAAGAAGAAGTACGGGCATTGGAGATTGCCCGTAACCGTGCGGTGGACACTGCCGAAATCGCGGCGCGCGAAGCGGTCGAAGCTGCGCGTATTGGCCAGGACAAGCGGATCGCTGCCGAGCGCATCGCCGCCGATCAAGAAACGCGAGCACGCGACATTGCCCGCGAAGAGGCGATCGAGGACGCGGAAATCAGGCGCCGCGAGGCGATCGAGACCGCACGTATCGCAACCGAGCTGGCCTTGGAGCGTGAGCGCATCGCCTCCTCGCAGACCCGCGACGTTCTCGACGCGGAGCGCCGGAAAGTCGTCGAGATCGCCGACCAGGACCGTTCAATCGAGGTCGCGGCCAAACTCGCCGAACGCGCCGATGCCGATCGCCGCGTCAAGGAAGCCAACATCGTCGCCACCCAGCACGTGGAGCGCACCGACGTCTTGCGCGAACAGTCCATTGAGCTTGCCCGGCTCGAACGCCGCCGCGCTGTGGAACAGTTCGAGGTTTCCCGCGTGCAGGCGCTGCAGGAGGCCGAGATTGCCGCTCGCGAAGAAGTCGAGCGCGCGCGTATCGCCTCAGAGCGGGGCCTCGACGAGGCGCGGATCATTCGAGAGCGCGAATTGCGCCAGCTCGAAATCGGCCGGGAAACGGTGGTCGAGACTGCACGCATGGCGAGCGACATCGAAATTCAGCGGAAATCGCTGGAGCAATCCGCGGCCCAGGCCGAGGCCGAAGTCGCACGCGCGCAGGCGGTTGAAGCCGAGGAACGCGTCAAGACGGTACGCGAGAGCGAGGCAGCTCGCCGTCGGCGCGCGGTGGAGGTGTTGATCGCCGAAAAGGAGGCCGAGGAAGTGCGGATCGCCGCAGCTGCCCAGCAAGTGCGCGCGGCGGTCGAGGCCGAAGCGCAGCGGCTCCTCAACGAAGCGGAAAATGTGCTCACCGACGCAGCCCGCGCGTCGCTCTTCCGCCGCCGGCTGCTCGAGCGCATCGAGGGCATCGTGCGCGAGAGCGTCAAGCCGATGGAGAAAATCGAGGGCATCCGCATCCTCCACGTCGACGGCCTCAACGGCGGTGGCAATGGTGGAAATGGTGGGCGCAGCGCCACCGACGAGGTAATCGAACTCGGCGCTGCGGTACCGTGTACAGGCACCGATGATCGACCAGATTCTCGCGGAGATTGGAATCGAGGGCGGCAGCCTTTCGCGCATGCCGGGCCTCATCCGCGAAGCGCGCGATATGCAGGGCATCCGCAAGGAGACTGCGCCGAAGAAGCCGCCTGAGGGCGGCAGCGGATCGTCCGGATAAAGCAGCCGGGAAACAATAGAAAACAAAAAGGAAGGAGGAAGCAGTCCAATGGCCCGCGTCTATGTCTCGAGCGTCATTAACGGCCGCTCCGACCGTGTCTGGGCACGGGTGCGCGATTTCAACGGCCTGCCCGCGTGGCACCCGGGCATCGCGGAGAGCCGCATTGAGAACGGCGAACCGCCCGACAAAATCGGTTGCGTGCGGGATTTCCGTTTGCGTAACGGCGACCGGATTCGCGAGAAGCTTCTTGGTCTCTCGGACTTCGATCTGTTCTGCACTTACTCGATCCTGGAATCGCCGATGGGTGTGGAGAACTACGTGGCAACGCTGCGTCTCACCCCCATCACCGACGGCGACCGGACGTTTGCAGAGTGGACGGCGGAATTCGATTGCCCGCTGGAGCGCGAGACTGAGCTCGTCTCAAACATCGGTGGCGGCGTTTTTCAGGGCGGCTTCGATGCCCTCAAGCGGCAATTCGGAGCCTAGGCCGATGATCCGAATCGTTCGCTCGACCGTCATCGACGCACCGTGCGACCGGGTCTGGGCGTTGCTGCGTGATTTCAACGGTCACGATCGGTGGCACCCTGCTGTCGGCAAGAGCGAGATCGAGCGCGGCCAGAGCGCCGACAAGATCGGCTGCGTCCGACATTTTTTCCTGCGCGACGGCTCCGAGCTGCGCGAACGGCTGCTTACACTTTCCGATCTTGAACAATCCTTCAGCTATTGTTTGCTCGATACGCCGGTTCCTTTGTTCAACTACGTAGCCCACGTGCGGCTCGCGCCGGTAACCGACGGCGACCGGACATTCTGGGATTGGCGCTGCTCGTTCACGACCCGCGAGGGCCAGGAAACGGACATGACGCGTATGGTCGGCGAAGATATCTACGACGCAGGATTCGCCGCAATTCGGGCGGCTCTCGCTGCGTCATCCGGAGTGGAGGGGCACGCGTGAGCGTCAGCGTCAAGACCTTTGCGCGTCTGGCTGACGCGGCCGGCGCTCTGTCGAGCGAACGTAACGCCCGGTATCTCGGCGGCGGCACGCTGGTCATGCGCGCGGTCAATGAGGCTGATCCTACGATCGAGACGATCGTCCGCTCGACCGACCCGAGCTTGCTGCACATCGCGGCGTCATCGGGCCGCATCGAACTCGGCGCCGGCGTGACGATGGCGGCCATTCTCGCCGAGCGCGAGCTTGCGTTCCTGCACCCGGTATCACGTGCGGTCGGTGGACCGGCGGTGCGCGAGGCAGCGACCGTCGGAGGCAATCTATTTGCGCCCTCACCCTATGGGGACTTCGCAGCGGCGCTGCTTGCACTCGATGCAACCGTGATGCTCGCCGCCGGCTTCGGCCAGCGCGAGCTGCCGCTGGAGGAGCTGGTGGGTCGTCGCGATCGCGGGTCCACGGTCGTATCCAGTGTCGCGTTCAAGCGCCCGCCAACCGACTCATTTCGGTTCTACAAGGTGACTCGCGTTCACCCCAAAGGGGTCGCGGTCCTCTCGATCTCCGCGCAGGTGCCCGTCGCCAACGGCCGAATCACCGGCGCACGGTTAGCTTACGGCGCGATGGCCCCGACACCGGTGCGCGCCAAGACGGCGGAGCGGGCCCTCGAGGGCCGGACGCTCGACGCCGCCGGGATCGCTCCGGCTATTGCGGTCGCCGCCGACGGCGCCTCCCCCGCCGACGACGCTATCGCGAGCGCATGGTGGCGGCGCGAAATCCTACCCGTATATCTACGCCGTCTGCTGCTCGGCACGGCGCAAGCTTGAGGTGTCGATGAAGACCCCGATACAGTTCCATCTCAACGGCGAGGAGGTCGCCGCCTTTGTCGAGAGCGGCGCCAACCTCCTCGACACGCTACGCGAGTCGGTTGGCGATTTGACGGTTAAGGGCGGCTGCTGGCAGGGCACCTGCGGCACCTGCACTGTGCTGATCGACGGCGTACCGCGAGTCTCCTGTGTAACGCTCGCGGAGACCTGCGCTGGGAAGTCGATCGAGACTGTGGCAGGGCTTCGCCGCGGCGCCGATCTTCACCCGCTGCAACACGCGTTCATGGAACGCTTTGCCGCCCAGTGCGGCTATTGCACCCCGGGAATGCTGATGGCGGCCAAGGCGCTGCTCGATCGTAATCCCTCTCCGACTCGTGCGGATGTCATCGACGCTCTCTGCGGCAATATCTGCCGTTGCACCGGCTACGAGCCGATCATAGAGGCGGTGCTCGACGCCGCCCGCAGCGACACTCGTCGCCGCGCCTGAAGGACCAGCCATGCTCGAATTCCGCAAGGACATTTTTGCCGACGAACGCGACGACAATCTGATCGAGATCGGTCAGCCGACGGCACGGCAGGACATCCTCGGTCACGTTACCGGCACGTCGCCCTACTACGACGATCACCGGTTCGCCAATCTGCTGCATCTGAAAATTTTACGCAGCCCACACGCTCACGCCCGTATCCGCTCGATCGACGACACCGCCGCCGCGCGCGCGCCTGGCGTCAAACGAATCATCCGGGCCGCAGACGTACCGGTCAATCTCAACACGCTTCTCAGTCTCATCCAGTTCGGCAAAGACGATGAGCCTTCACTTGCAGCCGACGTTGTTCGCTACAAAGGCGAACCGATCCTCGGCATTGTCGCGACTAGCGAGCGCGCGGCGCTGGAGGCGATGGCGCTGGTGCGCATCTCCTACGATCAATTGCCGGCAGTATTTGACGTCGAGGAAGCGCTGAAACCGGGGGCACCGTCGGTCAACCACGCCTATCCAAAGAATACGTTCGAGTATTACGGCAAATACGATCATCAGAAGCTGCGGTTCGGCGATATCGAGCAGGCCTTCAAACAAGCCGATATGGTCCTCGAAGATCGCTATCAGATGTCGCCGATCGAGCACGCGCCGACCGAGACCAATGGTTCGATTACCGTGCCCGACACTAACGGCCGCTACATTGTCTACACGTCGACACAAGCGCTGTTCTTCTCGCTCGACACCTCCGCCAAGATTAATGCAATGCAGTCGAACCAGTTGCATTTCATTGGCGGCACTGTCGGCGGCGGCTTCGGCGGCAAAGTCGACACCATGACCGAACCGCTCTGCATCCTGGCGGCCCGGTTGACCGGTGCACCGGTTCGCTACCGGTTCAGCCGTCACGAAGAGATGCAGTTCGGCTCGCCGCGCGGCGCCGAGCGCATTTATGTCAAGGACGGCGTCATGAAAGACGGGCGCATCGTCGCCCGCCAGGTGCGCGCTTATTTCGATTCAGGAGCTTACACCCGGCTGTCGAGCTACGCGGTGGTCAAGTGCGTTGCCCACATTCCAGGGCCGTACACCATCCCCAACGTGCACGCGGACGTGTTTTGCGTCTTCACGAACCGCACACCCGCTACCGCCATGCGCGGCTTTGGCGTCACTGCGCTCGACTTCGCGCTCGAATGCCAGATGGACAAGCTCGCGGTCGCCATTGGGATGGACCCGCTGGAATTCCGCATCCTCAATGCGTACCGCGACGGCGACATGAAAGCGCACCGTCGCGAAGCGAAAAACTGCGCGCTGATCGAGTGCGCTCAGGTCACCGCCGAAAAAGCCCATTGGCCGCTGCGTGATGAATTCCGGCGGATGTCGTCACGACAGGGTGGCGGCGCCGCGCGCACCGGCGAAAGCGCCGATCGTACACGCGCACCGGCGATAGCACCGGCTAGCGCCTCGCCGGCGCCAGTTCCGCAGCGTGTCGCCTACGAGCGGCCGTCTCCAGCTGCGCCAGCGCGCAACGCGCCTCCGGCTCCCGCGCCGCCCCCCACGCCATCCGCCCCTCCTCCGTCGCCGGCCGGATCGACCCATGGTGCGCCGCGGTTTTCTTCAGTCTTCGGCACAAGGAGGCGCTGATCATGGCCAAACATCGCGGGCGCGGCGTCGCCACCATCAACTATCCGATCGGCATGAATCTTGGCGGCGATCCGAGTCAGGCTTTGGTTCATTCCAACCCGAGCGGCAAATTCACCGTCGCGCTGTCTTCGATCGATCTCGGCCAGGGGATGAAATCGGTGACAAGGCAGATCTGCGCCGAGACCCTCGGCGTGCCGGTGGAGGACGTCTATGTCGACACCGCCGATTCCGATACTGGCCCGCACTGCATGGGCTCTTTTGCCTCGCGCGGAACGCATCGGGTCGGCAACGCTGTCATGACTGCGGCACGCGAGGCTCGCGCGGTCATGCTGGAAGCGGCAGCAGAAGAGCTTGAAGTCGATCCCGGCGACCTTGAGACCGATGGCAAAGGCTCCATACGGGTAAAAGGCGCGCCCCATCGCTCCATCTCGGTGCGCGACGTCGCTATTGCCGCCCAATTCCGCCAGGGCAAAACGATTTCCGGGCGCGGAATTTTCCTCGTGCCGCTGTCTGACGTCGATCCGGAGACGGGCGAGATGTCACCGGCGACTTGTTATGCCCACGCCTGCCTCATCGCAGAAGTCGAAGTCGACGATGAGACCGGAGAAATCGCGGTGCTGAAGATGACGAGCACCTACGAAATAGGACGAGCTATCAATCCAAAGCTCGTCGAACAGCAGCTCGTCGGCGGCTCCTGGATGGGCATGAGTCATGCACTGTACGAAACGCCGGAGCCGTATTATCCCGATACCCGAAACGGCCCGCGTGACTTCAACGAGTACGTGATGCCGGGCGCGGGCGATATCTGTTCCCACGATATTATCGTGCTCGAACGGCCTGCGCCCGATGGCCCATTTGGGGCCAAAGGGCCCGGCGAGATGTGCGCCAATCCTGTGCTGCCTGCCGTCGCCAACGCGGTCTTCAACGCCGTCGGCGTACGCATCAACGATCTGCCGATCACGCCGGAGAAAGTTCTGCGGGCAATAAAGGCGCGCGGCGGCGCGGCGGCGGGCGGGCGCCCGCGGTAAACACCATGGCGGTGCGTCAAAAAATCGTCGGCATTGGCAGCCCGCGCGAACTCGAGGAAGCGCTGCGCGCCGCCTATTACCTCGCCGACGATGAACTTTCGACCGCCGCGTATCTCGCCTTGGCACTGGGTAAGCCGTTGTTGCTCGAAGGAGCCCCTGGCGTCGGCAAAACCGAAGCTGCGAAGGCAATCGCCGGCGTGCTGGGCCGAACGCTGCTTCG
Source organism: uncultured Alphaproteobacteria bacterium (assembly GCA_963831165.1). Classification (GTDB taxonomy): domain Bacteria; phylum Pseudomonadota; class Alphaproteobacteria; order Rhizobiales; family Xanthobacteraceae; genus BOG-931. The sequence continues at coordinate 387,834 of CAWHPC010000017.1, read as the reverse complement.
CCTGCAATGCTACGAAGGCATTGACGCCTCAGCGGCGCTCTACGAGTGGAACTTTCCGCGGCAGATGCTGGCGCTCCGACAGCAGAGCGAGAGCGACAGCCCCATCGACATTTACCGCGACGAATTCCTGATCGAACGGCCGATGCTTGCATGTCTGCGGCGGCCGCAAGAGACAGTATTGCTCATCGATGAGATTGACCGCTCAGACCACGAGTTTGAAGCTTTCCTACTCGAATTTCTTTCCGACTTTCAGATTTCCATCCCGGAGCGAGGTGCTATTCGTGCCTATGAGCGGCCGGTGGTCATCTTGACCTCCAACCGCACCCGCGAATTGCACGAGGCGTTGCGCCGCCGCTGCGTCTACCACTGGATTGAATATCCAGCCCCCGAGCGTGAAATGCGCATTATCACGATGCGCGCCTCGGGCGTGAGCGAGCGGGCGGCGCGCGCCGTTGTCACTGCGGTCGGACGTCTGCGCCGCGAACCGCTGGCCAAGCTTCCCGGCATCGCCGAGGCGGTTGAATGGGCGGAAGCGGCAACGCTTCTCAATGAGCAGGGAGCGCGTTGGCCTGAGGCTTTTAAGCGCTCGCTCGGCGTCGTTCTCAAGGACGAAGATGATCTCGTGCACGTTGCACCGAAGATCGATGCCATCCTGGCGGAGGCTCAGGCGTGAACAGCATGACCGGGCCGATCGCCCACTTCGTGGGCTTCTCTGGACGGTTGCGCCGCGCGGGGTTCTCAGTCGCGCCCGAACAAACAATGGCCTGGCTTGCGGCGATCGAACTTCTCGGCCCGGAAGAGATCGATGATATCCGCCGCGCTGCCCGTGCAACGCTGGCGCCGCCGCCGGAACGTTTCGCCGAATTCGACGCGCTGTTCGACGTTCATTTTCTCGGTGTGCTCGGTTCGGCCGTGGAGGCAGAGCGGAGCGATGAAGAGCCGATGCGGGCGGCAGAGGATTCCTCGGTTGGGCCTGAGCCGATGTTCGGCGATGAGACGCATGAATCCGGCGCGGAGGCCACGACGGCGGAGCGTCTCTCGGCGCGCCGCTTCGCTCCCGGGCAGGAAGGTGAAACACTCCGTCGCTTTTCCCGTGCCCTTCCCGCTCGCGTCCCGCGGCGGCGCGGCTACCGTTGGCGGTCGGCGCGCGGTGGGCCTGGGACCGACGCGCGGCGCATGTTCCGCGACGCCATGCGGCACGCCGGCGAAATTGTCAGGCTCCATCAGCGCAAGCGCCGTTTCCGGCAGCGCCGCATTGTCGTCCTCGTCGACGTCTCCGGTTCGATGAAGGAGCGCACACAATCGCACCTCGCCTTTGCACACGCGCTGGTGCGCGCCGCCGGCTCGGTCGAAGTCTTCACCATCGGCACGCGGCTCACGCGCATTACCCAGCCGCTCCGCCTGAAGAACCGCGAACAGGCACTCGCCACCGCCTCGCTGCTTGTTGCCGACTGGGACGGCGGCACCCGTATCGGCGAGGCGCTCAATGCTTTTCTGAGCGTGCCGCGCTTTGCAGCACTGGCGCGCGGCGCAGCGCTCGTCGTGCTGTCCGACGGGCTTGAACGCGGCGACCCGACCGCCATGGCCGACGCGGTCGCCCGTTTTTCCCGTATCGCCTGGCGGATTATCTGGCTGACGCCGCTCGCCGCCGATCCCGGTTTCGAACCGCGCACCGCGGGCCTCGTTGCCGCGCGGCCGTTTCTCGACGTGCTCGGCGACGGCGGATCGGTCGAGCAAATCTGTGCGCACGTTCTGCAATTGGCCGATGCGAGGGCGGCGTGATGATCGCCTAGCAAGGCAAAACCAAGAACACGCGCGCAGGCGGACGATTGGAGACCCGACTGGGGAGGAAAGTATGGCGTTAGAAATAAAAATTCTCGACTATGGCGACATCGAGCTTGAATCGAGCTTCCTCGTGCTCGGCCGCGATTGCGGCCGCACGCGCAGGGTGCCGACACTTGGCTTTCTTATTCTCGGCGGCACCTGGCCGATACTCGTCGACACCGGCTATCGCTCCAATCAGATCATGGAAACGCTCGGCATGAGGGGCATGCAGTCGCACGAGAACATGATCGAGAACCAGCTGAAGAAACACGGGCTGAAACTCGGTGACGTGCGCTACGTGCTGCACACGCACCTGCACATCGACCATGCCGGCAAAGACGACCTCTTTCCCATGAACACCGCCGTTGTGCTTAATCGGCGCGAACTCGAATATTCGGTCTCCGGCCTGATGCATCCGCAATACCCCGCGATCGACATCAAGCACCTGATCGACCGGCTGCATACCAAGGGGGCGCTGCGCTTTCTTGACCTCGAAATATCAGGGCCGACCGAGCTGATGCCCGGCGTTATTTGCGAAGCCGCCGGCGGCCATACCGAAGGTTCAATGAATGTGATCGTGAAGACCGCGGAAGGCGTCGCGACCATCTGCGGCGACGTGCTCTACGACATCAACGATCAGCTCGTCGAACCGTTCCGAGAAATCAGCGACATGGAGCCGCGCGTGACCGGCAATCATGGCACCACCAAACGACAAGAAAAGGCGGCGATAAAAAAGGTTGTCGCCAGCTCGCGTTTCGTCCTGCCCGTACATGACCGCCCGGCCATCATCGAGGCCGGACAAGTCATCGGCCGGCTGCAGGATGTGGTGCCCGGTCCGGTGATCCAGTCGCTGCCGCGCCGCAACTGGTTCGCGGCGTGACCAAGGGAGGCGTCCGATGAGTCATTCCGCGCTGCGCCGCGAATTTTCCGATTTGATCGATCTGGACGCACCGGTCGACCGGCTAGCCACCGGCTTTACGTTCACCGAGGGACCGATCTGGCACCCACGCGATCAGTTCCTTCTATTCTCAGACATGCCGGCTGACGTGCGCCGCCGCTATGACGAGCGCAGCGGTGTGCGCGAGATGATGAAGCCATCCAACAAATGCAATGGGATGACCTACGATGCGAATTTAGGCCTCATAGTCTGCGAGCATGCCACGTCCAGTCTCATCCGCGAATTCAACGGGCGCCGTGAAGTTCTCGCCTCGCACTACGACGGCAAGGAGCTCAACAGCCCCAACGATGTCTGCGTTCGCTCCGACGGCTCGATCTATTTCTCCGATCCATGGTACGGCCGCATGCCGGTCTATGGCGTCGAGCGGCCCCGGCAACTCGGATTCCAGGGCGTCTATCGCGTGCCTCCAGAGGGCGGACAGCCCCAGCTTCTGGTCGACCGCAATCTGTTCGAGCAGCCGAACGGACTTTGCTTTTCCCCGGACGAGCGGCAGCTCTATGTCAACGACACGGTGCGGGCGCTGATCCGGGTTTTTGACGTGAACGCGGACGGGTCGCTGGGCCCCGACCGCATTTTCGCCTCCGGCATCCGCTCCGAACTGGAGCCGGGCGTGCCCGACGGCATGAAATGTGACAGCGCCGGGAATGTGTGGGTGACAGCGCCAGGCGGTGTCTGGGTCTATTCGCGCTCGGGCGCGCTGATCGGCAAAGTCAGAGTGCCTGAGCTGGTAGCCAATCTGCACTGGGGCAAGTCGGATTGGCGTACGCTCTTTATGTGCGCCACCCATTCGCTTTACGCCGTGCGCACCAAGATCGGCCCCCACATCGAGCCGTTCATGCGCCCAAATGCAAGCGCTGGCGCAAGCACCACATCGACCGCCGCGCCTGCAGCAGCTCCGCGAGCGGGCCAGCACACACAATGGATTATCGCTCGATCCTTCGCGCTGCGCGCTCATCATTCAGGACATGCAAAACGATGTCATGATGGACGGCGGCGCGTTTGCCTCTTCCGGCGCACCCCAACACGCGCGCGAACAAAACGTGGTCGAGAACATTCGCCGCCTTGCCGAGGCGTGTCGCGCTCGGGGCGTGATGATCATCCACGTTTGGTTCGTCGTCGAACCGGGCGCGCCGGGAGTCACGCTCAACGCGCCGCTGTTCGAGGGGCTGGTCGATTCCAAGGCGATGGTGCGAGGGACCTGGGGTGCCGCACCGGTCGCCGGCCTAGAGCCGCAGCCCGGAGATCATATCGTTGAGAAGATTCGAATGAGCGCGTTCGAAGGCAGCCACCTTGAGATCGTACTCAGATCCGGCGGCCGCGACACTATCATCGATACCGGCGCGTGGACCAATATGTCGATTGAACACACCGCCCGCACGGCGGCCGACAAGGGCTATTTCGTCGTCGTACCGGAGGATTGCTGCTCGACCATGAACGCCGATTGGCACCGCGCTTCCGTCCAATACGCGATGACGAACGTCGCCGCAGTGACGAAGGCAAACGAGGTCATCGCAGCGCTTGGCTAAGACGGCAATGTGAGCTCTTCGCTGGCGAAGGCCCGCTGCACCGCCGGGCGGGCGGCAAGCCTGCGCGAGTGCGCGGTCCAGCGTGGAAATTCCCTCTCCATGTCGAAGCCCAGAACCGGCCCACGTCCCCACGTCCAATAAACCAGGAGAAGCGGATCTGCGACGCTGTAGCGCTCGCCGATCGCCCAAGGCCCCTCACCTACTTTTTCATCCACCGCCTGCCAGAGGTCGCGGCAGGTCTTTTTGCCGGTCGCAGCGACGTCCTCGATTGCGCGGGCATCGTAGGCGTAACGCGCCGCGCGCCGCACGTGGGTAAAGGCGACCTGAATGGTGGACGAGAGCCAGTTAAGCCACTCAGCGCAACGTGCTTCCTCCCGCGGATCCCATGGCCAAAGCCCGGCGGCCGGATGGCGCGCGGCTATGTAGCGCAGAATTGCCGGCGCTTCCGTCAGCACCCACTCTCCGTCAGCGAGCGCCGGCACGCGCGCTTTCGGATTGATGCGCAGATATTCCGCGCTGCTTTGTTGGTTCGTCCCAAGATCGATGCGGGCCAGCTCGAACGGCGCGCCGACCTCTTCGAGCGCAATGTGCGGAGCGAGCGAGCACGCACCCGGCGCATAATAAAGTCTCATTCCAGCTCACTCCGCGTTTCGCGACACCGCCGATCAATAAGTCGCCCGGCCGCCTGACAGATCGAACACCGCACCGGTGGTGAACGAATTTTCCGCGCTCGCGAGCCAGCAGATCATAGACGCCGCCTCCTCAAGTTCGAGCATGCGTCCGCGCGGAATCTTGGACACAATCATCGCCAGAAAATCCGGCGCCTGGCTCAGCGCCAGCGTCGTCTTGGCGACGGCAGGCGTCACGCAATTGACGGCGATGTTATATGTCGCAAGCTCCTTGCCGAGCGATTTGGTCAGCCCAATCACGGCAGCCTTCATCGAACTATAAGCCGGCGCTTTCGGATTGCCCTCTTTGCCGGCGACGGAGCTGAGATTGACGATGCGGCCGTAGTTCGCCGCAATCATGTGGGGGACCACCGTCCGGCAACAGTAAAACGTGCCGATAAGACCGACGTTGACCACGTCGCGGAACGCTTCGGCTGGATACTCCCAAGTCGGCGCGTTAGGGCCGACGATCGCGGCGTTGTTGACCAGAATGTCGATTTTGCCGAAGTGCCCGATGGTCGCTTTGGTGGCCCCTTCGACGGCGGCAAGATCGGCGATATCAACCGGCAGTCCGAAAGCGCTGCCAGGGTTGCCGATGCCAGCTACCGTCTTGTCGAGCAGCGCGCTATCGCGATCCCATATCGCAACACGTCCGCCGGAGGCGAGGATACGGTTGGCGACCGCAAGTCCGATGCCTTGTGCCCCGCCGGTCACGATCGCGACCCGGTCCTTTAGATCATAGGCATTCATTGAGCATTTCCCCCTGAGGATTGATTGCGGCGGCGCCAGCCGCGGCACCTTCTTTGCGGGCGTTTCACCGAAATCATTCCCCCGCTCCAGTCCTGCGGCAATTCGCTGCGTTGCCGCCGCGTGGCGGCGTTACTCCGCGGCCAGAAGCGGATGTTCCTGCTCATGCTCCTCCTGCCACTTCACGACCTCTTGCCACGGCCGTTCGGTCGGGACGTTGAACGAGCAGGCCCGCTGCTTGTAATCAAGCGAAGGGTCCTGTGCTGGCAGTGCCCTACCTTCATCCATCTCCTGGAGCTTCCGCAACAGCAGCCGGCGATAGAACATGACGGCTTTATCGCTGGTACCGAGGTGCTCTTTGCTGCGGTCGACGACTGGGCCCATACCCTCCTGCATGGCGCGATCCTGGATTGAGGCTCCCAATATGCCGGAGAAATTTCCGTGCTTCATGCGATCTCGATCCTGCAGGTGCATGTTCGCCAGATTGTGCTCGGTCATGTAGTCGGGGGGCGAAGTCCGGTGGCCCCAGTTCGCGTAGATCGCTTCCACGTCGAGCGGCCGCCGCGGATCGAAATGGATATAAAAAGTGTAGCAGTTGAAATCATCGATCGGGTGCCACGCCTTGAACAGCAGCGACTCGTGCGGACCCGTCGGAATGTAGCAATAGAACGGGGCGATCCATTCATATGACCGAACGAACTGCACGCTGGCATCTTTGCTTTTGCGAATCGCCCCTATGCGCATCAGATAAAGGGTCTCCTCACACTCGATGACCGGTGAGCCGTCCGCCATCAACGCAGAGATGGATCGCCAACCTGCACCTGCCCAGCTTTCATCCTCATCGGCGGCAAAGTCACGGTGCAGATAGTTGGGATGCGCCGGGTCGAGGTCGCCTTCAACGCCCTGCAAATAATTCGTCGCCTGATGCATCTTGACCACCAGGAGACGGTCCGCAGGAAGATCCAACCACGGAAATCGCGGGAACGGCGGCTCAAGTTCGCTCGGCCCCATGTAAGTCCAGAGAAGACCGCCCGCCTCGCGAACCGGATAGGAAGGATGCGCGAGTTTCTGAGCAAAAGTTCGAGCCGGCGGCTCAGGCGGCGACTCAAGGACGTAGCCGCTGCAACCCATCTTCCAGCCGTGATAAAGGCAGCGAAGGCCGCCTTCCTCGTTGCGACCATACGCCAACGACGCACCACGGTGCGGACAAAACTCGCCAATCAGGCCAGCCTTGCCCGCCGGATCGCGGAACGCCACCAGAAACTCGCCCAGCAATTTCACGCGCGCGGGAGCGCCGCCCGCGTCGGCGATCTGTTCGAGCTTCGCTGCCGGCAGCCAGTAACGACGCATGAAGCGGCCCATGGGCGTGCCCGCGCCGACCTGCGTCAGCGCCATATTATCTTCGTGCCTCAGCATCGCTTATCACCCTTACGGCCTTATTGCTGCCGGCGCCGACCAGCGGAAAACACCGGCACAGCCTATCATAGAGCGAGGCCGCTTCGTTTATTGGGCCAGGACGAAATTGCCGTTGCGGACCTCAAGCACGGTAGGGATACGCGTTCCGTCGCCGTCCTTGTCGATACTCGTTTCCCCCGTCAGGGGTGCTTCCCGGTTCTTCATATTGGCCCAACAGTCGCGCAACTTTATGCGATCGCCTTTGACATCGTTACCGGTCACACCCGTAGTCTTGATGCATTCGCGCATCAGATAGAGGGTGTCGTACATTTCGCCGGCCGCGTTACTCGGCTTGGCGTTAAATTGCTTGACATATTCCGCTACCCACTCGGCGACACTCGGCTTGGGATTCTCGGTGAAAAAATCGAACGCGGCATAAACGCCCTCGGTCGCCGAACCGCCGATTTGTATGAAGCGCGGATCGTCAATGCCGACGCCACCGACGATCGGCTGCGGCATGCCCTGCTTGCGTATTTCACTGACAGCGTGAGCCGCCTCGTTGTACAGCGCCGACACGACGATACCGTCAGGATTAAGCGCCTTGGCCCGCGTGACCTGGGCCGAATAATCAATGTCTCCGGTTTGGAACGATACCGTATCGAGAACCTCGACGCCCCGCTCCTTCAAGAGAGCCGGAAAGATCGACTTGCCGTCGAAACTGGAAACCGCGTCTTTGGAGTCCATAAAAATGACGACGGTCTTGATCGGCTTTGGTTGCTTCTTCAACCACGCATCGAGCAGTGGCCGATAGACATTTTGCGTGGTCAGCGCGAAGCGAAACGCCCACGGGCGGTTCGCGGAAGCAATGCCCGCCTTTGCCGCCATCGGCGTGATCATCGGAGTCTCGCCGCGGACCGCGAGCGGGAACGCGACTTCGGCTTCGGCGCTGAACTGTGGACCGATGATCGCGTCAACCTGGTCCGAGTCGATGAGCTTGCGTGTTAGATTGATCGCCTCGGTATTGTCGCCGCGGGTGTCATATATCACGAGCTTCATTTTTCCGGCCGCGCCCGCGTCGGGATATTTTTCCAGGAACATCTTGATCGCGTTCTGCTGTTGCTGGCCATACGAAGCGCCCTTCCCTGAGGATGGAACAAGCACTCCGATTGCCACTTGGGCATTTGCCCGAGAGACAGACATCGCCGCCAGTGCGAACGCCAGTAAAACTAAGCGACCTGCGCTCCAGCGGTTAAACATCGATGGTATCTCCTTGGCAATCGCAGGCAGAATTACTTCGGCTAACGAAGAAGTTTGAACGTTATTTTTCAGTTCAGCACCCGTCAACCGCAAAACTATCATACGCCTTTTGACGCGGACACAGTCTAAGGGTCGCAGCGACAAGAATAGTTGCGTTGACGATCCCCAAACCACCCAGTAGTTTTCAATTCGTAGCTAGACAGGAGTTTGTCATGGGTGCGGTAGGCCGCGCGGTACGCGCGTTGCTCGTCCTTTCCAGCGTGTTGGTAATGCCGTTTACCGCGACGGCGCAGACCAAGCTGAGGGTCGGGTTACTGCCGTTCTCGGAATCTCTGGCGTCCGTCGTCGCCGATAAGGAGGGATTTTTCAAAGCCGAGGGCCTCGAAATCGAGATCACGCAATTTCAAAGTGGCGCCATGGCTTTGCCGGTTTTGCAATCCGGCCGCATCGATATCGCCATCAGCAACACGGTCGCGACCTTGCAGGCGATCGGACAGGGTCTCGATGCCATTGTGCTGGCCCCGGCGGCGGTCGTACGCAGTGCTCCACCCGATACGACGACCGCGCTCATTGTGCGCAAGGACGAAGTGAAATCGGTCAAGGATCTCGAGGGCAAGCGCATTGCGGTCAATGTCATCAACAGCACCGCCTGGTTGCACGCGGTCGCGGCCCTGGAGTTGCATGGCGTAGATCACACCAAGGTCAGATTCACCGAGGTACCGTTTCCGCAGATGAATGATCCCCTGTTGAACGGGCAGATCGACGCTGTCGTCCAAGTCGAGCCTTTCCGCTCAGCGCTGATGGCGACCGGCAAGGCGGAGATTATCAGCTGGACGTACGTTGAAACCGCGCCGAAAACGGATATCACACAATATCTGGCGCTCGCCTCGTGGGTGGAGAAAAACCACGACACCGCAATCAAGTTCGCCCGCGCGGTCATCAAAGGCGCTGACTTCGCCAAGATCAACGACGCGGCGGCGCGCGAGATCAACGTCGCCTATACAAAACTAAACCCGACCTTCAAGGATAAGGTGCTGCTGCCGGAGCTTGGGACCGCGGTGAACGTGGCCGGAATGAACCGCACGATGGAGCTGATGCAGAAGTACGGGATGCTGCAGAAGCCGATCGACATTACCAGCCGGGTCCTAAAGCTACCTTGAGCGGCCAATGACCGACGCCTCGCGGCCGTTTCTGCGCGTCTGTGGCGTACGTAAGGTATTTGGCGCGGCGGGACGGATCACCGTTGCGCTCAATGGCGTTGATCTTGAGATCACGAAGGGCAGCTTTGTCTCCATCGTCGGCCCGTCCGGATGCGGCAAGTCGACGCTGTTGCAAATTATCGCCGGCCTGATCGATGCCACGTCAGGAGCAGTTTTCTTCGATGATTATCAAGTAGGTGGCCCGCCACCCGGCGCGCTTTACGTGTTTCAGCAATACACGCGGTCGCTGTTTCCATGGAAGACAGTGGAACGCAATGTCACTTTCGGCCTGGAAAACCGGGAAGCACTTTCCCGGGTGGAGATCGACGCACGCGCGCAGGAAATAATCCGCCTGGTGAAACTAACCGGCTTCGAGCATCACTATCCGTGGCAACTCTCGGGCGGTATGCAGCAGCGCGTGGCCATTGCCAGAGCGCTAGCCTGCCGACCGGAGGTCCTGTTGATGGATGAGCCATTCAGCGCAGTGGACGCGTTGACGCGAGCCGGCTTGCAAGAGCTGTTGCGCAGTCTATGGCGCCAACTTGGCCTCACTGTCATTTTCGTTACCCACGATGTTGACGAAGGCGTTTATCTCTCGACCCGCGTTGTGGCCTTGACGCGCGCCCCCGGCACAGTCGCTGCCGATTTGCCGATCGACCTGCCGCATCCGCGCGACCAGATCGCCACTCGCGCGTTGCCTCAGTATCTCGACTACCGCGCCCGGCTGCTCGCACAGCTGTTCGCCGACGAAGGTCTTGTCGTGAGGGGGGGAGCATGACGGACAGCGCCGTCTCGCAGGCCCCTGCGCTGCCCGAGGCCGAAGCGAAGCCCGCGCGCCGACACACACGTCCGTGGAACACACGTTGGCTTGGGGTCGCGCTCATCGTAGTTCTGCTGCTCCTTTGGGAAGCAGCCGCGGCAACAGGCAGAATGCCGTCGTTGAGCTTTCCACGCATGAGCGAAATTCTTGCCGCGTGGTGGCGCCTGATTATCTCCGGCGAATTACCCCGCGAGCTTGCCGACAGCCTTTGGCGGATGTTCGCCGGTTATTTCATCGGCGTATTGCTCGGCGTCCTGCTCGGCTTGCTCATGGGCTATTTCCGCTTTTTCTATAATCTTCTCGAGCCAATCACCGAGGTGCTCCGGCCAATTCCGAGTCCCGCCTACCTTCCGATCGTAATCCTATTTCTTGGTATTGACGACGAGATGAAGATTTTCATGATCGCATTCGCGTCGCTGTTTCCCGTCTTGATCAATACCTATAGCGGCGTACGGAGCGTCGACCCGATTCAGCTCCAGACTGCACGCACATTCGGCGTTACCGGCGGAAAGCTCATCTGGCAGATCGTGCTCCCGGCAGCATCGCCGTACATTTTCACGGGCATGCGCGTGAGCCTCGCCGTTGCGCTTATTGTCATGGTGATCAGCGAGATGGTGGCGGCATCAAGCGGTATCGGCTATTTCATTCTGAGCGCACAACGCGGCTTTCAGATTCGTGAAATGTTTGCCGGCGTGCTGACGCTAGCCGTCGTCGGCTACCTGCTGAACCGACTATTCGTCGCCATCGAAAATCACGTGCTTGCGTGGCACTATGGTTACACGCAGCAGCAGCGCAACTGATCTGGGGCGTCGGCTTTACGCGTCGCTGCTATCGACGAAACGTAATGAGAAAGCGTCGCCGACGCTAGCGATGGCAGCGACATACGGAGCACCGAAATGAATCGGGAACAGCAAGGCGCGCTGCTCGGCGCAGTGCTCCAACAACCGCCGGCGGGTCACCCGCGCTTCCGCTGGCAGCTCGCAGAAGCCTGAATTCCAGTGCGGCGCGTAGACCTGCAACGGATGGTGAATAGCGTCTCCGCAAAAAACCGCGCGCTCACTTTCATGATGTAGCTTCAGTATCACATGGCCTGGCGTGTGTCCCGGCGCTGGCTCGATCAGCATCGAATCCCCGATCGCATGGGCACCATCGACTAGTTCTACTTGGCCAGCCTCGATCACCGGAAGCACGCTGTCGCGATAAGAGTAAGTGCGTTGCGGGTCCGCGTCAGCCACGGGATTGTGGCGGGGGTCACCCCATTCGTTTTCGGCACGCGAAAATAAATATCTCGCATTTGGGAAAGTCGGTACCCAGCGACCATCCCGCAGCATCGTATTCCAACCGACATGATCCGTGTGCAGGTGTGTGCACAGCACAACATCGATGTCCTCCGGCGTCGCACCGGCTTCATGCAGGCGTTCGAGATATGGCGTGTCGAGCTGATGAAATCGCGGTGCGCCGGGCCGATTTTTATGATTACCAGCGCAGCAATCGAGCAGGATAGTGTGTCGTTCACTGCGGATGAGCCATGAGTGCACGCTCGTGATCAGTCGGTCGTGTTCCGCAGAGTAATGATTTGGGATAAGCCAATGCCGATGCCGTTCGAGCACCTCGCGATCAAACCCGACAAGGAATTGCTCCGGCGGAACGCTGGTAAACCCCAGCAGTTCTCCAACCCGAGTCACACTAACATTGCCGATTTGCCAAGTCGTCATTTCCAGCCTTTTGGTCTTATCGAATTCGCACAACACTGGAGCGAGATTTGTACTATGCCCCGAAAGTATTAGCGTTGACACGTCTCGCTGGCTTCCCAATAGTCGTGAGATGTTCCGTCCTTCCGGACGATGATCCAGGCCGCGAGTTTTGACATGGAAGAAGTCGCCTTTGGCCACAGTGCTGCTCTCGCCAGCGCGGAAAGCATCAAACCGGTCGGCTGGCGCGACCTGCGCGGCTGGTTGCAGCTGATCGAAGCGGCAGGCCAGATCAAGCAAATCGATGCTTCGGTTGATCTCGACGAAGAACTTGCCGCAATAACCTTCATGGCGGCGCGGCTGCCGGCGGCACCTGCGTTGATGTTCAACAACCTTATTGGCAATCGCGGCGATGCGCGGGTTCTGACCAACATGCTGGGCGCCAGCAAAGAACGCTATGCCATCGCGGTTGGGCTCGATCCGAAGCTCAGCACCTCGGACATGATTTTCGCTTCGCGCGATCTGATGAAACGACGCTTGGGACCGGCTTTCATTCCGAAAGGTGAAGCTCCGGTCAATGAGATCGTGCTGAAGGGTTCCGATATCGACGTCACCGCGTATCCAAGCCCGAAATTCTGGCCGGGCGACGGCGGCCGCTATATTGGTACCGGCGATATTACCTTCACCCGCTCTCCGGAAACGGGACGCATTAACGTCGGCGTCTACCGACAGATGCTGCATGGCCCTGCCCGCATTGGTCTCTACTGTTCGCCGGGCAAACACGGGCGTCTCGACCGCGACGCCTGGTGGGCTCAAGGCAAACCGTGTGAAGTCGTGGCGGCTTACGGCATCGATCCGGTCCTATTCATGGTCGGCGCACAAGTATTCAGCGCCGACGAATCAGAACTCGACGTCGCCGGCGGCATCATGGGCCGCCCTATCGAGCTGACTGAAGCCGAGTATGTGAGCCTTCCCATTCCCGCGCACGCGGAACTGGTCATCGAAGGAGTGCTGCACGCCGGCGACACTGAGATGGAAGGCCCGCTCGGTGAATTCACCGGGTACTACGGTAACGTTCGCGGCCCGCAGCCCGTTATTGAAGTCAAGGCCGTGCACAGCCGCAAATCGCCGATCATCACCGCCGCCCTTATGGCGACTTATCCAGCGTGCGAGATCGGCGCCTATTACGCCATCATGCGCTCGGCGCGAATTCTTGACGACCTGCAGCGGATCGGCGTTCCCGGAGTTGTAGCAGCTTATTCGCACCCGGCGGCAGCTTCAGGCTGGGGTATGGTCATTGTGTCGCTGAAACAACAATACGCGGGACATGCGGCGCAGGTGTTGGCGTTGACGGCGCAATGTCCGGCGGCGAGCTACTATACGAAGTGGATTATCGCCGTCGACGAGGATGTCGATCCCACGGACTTCGATCAGGTCATGTGGGCTTTGAGCACCCGCTGCAATCCGAGCGACGATCTCGACATCCTGCGCAACACCTGGTCGACCGGTCTCGACCCCAGTCAATTTCCACCCGAAGCGCGACCGTACGGCTCGAAAGTGCTGATCAATGCCTGTAAGCAGCACCGTTACATCAAGGAGTTTCCCCGCTCGACGCTGCTCCGCCAGCAAACCTACGATCGAGTACGCAAGCGATGGGCCGAATTGGGCTTAGAGGGCACGCCTCCCCAGCTCAACGTCTTCCACAAAGATTGAAGGCCGTCAGCTCTGCACCAGAGCCAAGACGCGCAACGGGCTTCCGGACCCGGTTTTGATTTTGAGCGGTGCCGCGATGATTACCGCGCCGGTCGGCGGCAACTGGTCGAGATTGCACAGACATTGGAGGCCATAGCGGCCCTTGCCGTGCATGTAGAAATGCGCCGGATTGGGCGGCGTGAACTTGCGCGACTGACCGGCATCGGTGTTGATCGTCTCCACGCCAAAACCATGCACATCGCGTTCGTCGACCAGAAAGCACACCGCCTCCGGGGACGGTCCTGGCGTGTGCGCACCATCGTCGCGACGATTGGCGAAAGCGGCACCCCGCCGATGCTTCCCCCAATCAGTCCGGAACAAGACCCAGCTTCGCGGCGGAATGCGGCCATTCGCGCGCTCCCACTCCTTAATCCGCGGGACAGTGAGGAGAAAGTCTTCATCGTCAGCTGCTTCGCGCGAGCAATCGATGACGCAGGCCGCAGCGATGAATTTTGTCACCTCGATGGTGTCGACCGAATTGTTCGGCAGGTCCTTTCCCGAGATCCAATGGATCGGTGCATCGAAGTGTGTTCCTGAATGCTCGCCGCAGCTGAAATTGTTCCAGTAGTGATTGGCGCCACGCTCGTCGTAGCGGGAGATTTCCTCTATCCGGATTGGTGCGCACTGACCAAATTGCGGCGGCAAGACAATGGTAGGAAATTCAGCCGACAGCGTGTGGGTCAAATCGATCACCCTGACGCGGCCATTGACAATATCGCGCACAAAGTCGGCGAGTGACGGCATGATTTATGATCCCTTTCATCCACGCGACGCGAGGCACGCATGAATTTGACAGATCGAGGCGACTAAAGCGGCGGTCGCTCGGCGTGACCGCCCGATGCGGCCTCGTAGGCGGCGCCAACACGAAACAGCAAATCTTCGCGGAACGGCCGCGCGACGAGCTGCATGGCTTGCGGCAGTCGATCGCGAGTGAAGCCGATGGGCACCGATAAGCCTGGCAGCCCAAGGACGTTGAACGGGCGGGTATTGGCGACAATCTGACCAAGCACTTGCGCCATCGCGGCCGAGCCACCGACATCCGTTTCTGCCGCCGTCGGCACCGGCCGCTTCAAAACCGGAATGTGCAGCACGTCGCATTTGGAAAACGTCTCGCGCAACAACCCTTCGAGCAATCGAGCGCGCGCCCGCACTGCTTCAACGTAAAATGTCGCGGGCACTCCCAAGCCGACCAGTAGGCGCGCTCTCGTTTGCGGCGCGTAGTCTTGCGGACGCTCGCGCAACCATTCCAGGTGCAATCCCGCGGCCTCTGGCCAAAGGATGGCGTTGGAGAAATCATTGACCGCGCCGTGATCGCCGATCGGCACGTCGATAATTTTTGCGCCACGTTTCTCCAGGACCGCACGGCTCGCCGCAAGCAGTTCGGCGACTTCGCGATCTATTCCATCGAAATAGTAGCGATCAGGAACGCCAATCGTAACGCCGGCGAGAGAACCCGCGCTTGCGGCATCATCGAGGTCGCGCTCATAGTCCGGCACCGGGTTCCGGCTGGACATGCCGTCGCTGGCGTCAGCTCCGGCGATAACGCGCAATAGGCGCGCACAGTCGCCGACATTGCGCGCCAGGACGCCAATGCAATCGAGCGAGTGCGATAGCGGCATGGTTCCGTACCGGCTGATGCGACCGAGCGTGGGCTTGATGCCGACGATGCCACATGCCGCGGCCGGCAATCTGACCGAGCCCCCGGTGTCTGAGCCGAGCGCACCGAATGCGAGGCCCGCGGCCACGGCAGCGCCGGAGCCCGACGATGAACCGCCAGTTATGTGATCGGTGTTCCACGGATTGCGGCAGCGGCCAAAATGATCGTTGTGCCCGGTCGGGCCCATAGCGAATTCCGCCATGTTCAGCCGCCCGACTTCGATACCGCCGCCGCCGTCGAGCTTGGCGAGCACGGTCGCGGTGTGCTCGGGGACAAAGTCCATGCGGATTTTCGAGCCGCAGGTGCAGACTTCGCCGGCACGATAGAACATGTCCTTATGTGCAAGCGGTACACCGTGCAGCGGACCGAGCGAACGCCCCGCCTTGACTGCCAGATCCGCCTCGTGCGCCTTTGCGCGGGCCGCATCGGCAGTCACACGGATGAAGCAGTTAAGCACTGGCTGCAATCGTTCGATGCGGTCGAGACAGGCTTCAACCAAAGCCTCGGCCCGCAATCGCCCTTGCGAAATCGCCATCGCCGCTTCGCGTAGCGTCAGCGCCGTGGGATCGTTCACCGGCCGGCCCCATTTGCGGCATCGGCCTCCAGCAGGCGATAGAAATGTTCGTCGGTTTCGTCGAGGGATAGCGGTTGCGGCAGGGCCGCCGCCGCGCTTTGGATGCGTTCGAGCGAACGGGATACTGCGTCCACATCGTCCTCGTTGACGCTGACGCCGCTTGCAGCCATGAGCTTTTCAAGCGCCCCCCTATCGATCGTGCCGCCTGCCGAAACGCTCATGTTGATGACCTCCGCCGCAAAGAACGGTACACAATTTTCGTCGCGTAGCACACTCGACGGCGCATTGGCGCCGCATGTATTTCCGGCAGATTAGGGAGAACTAGAATGACCGAACCACAGCGACCGAAGCTGCGTGCGCGGCTCGCCAAAAAGGAACTCCTGGTTGCCCCCGGCGTGTTCGATGGAATTTCAGCCAAGATCGCCGATCAGATGGGCTTCGAAGCGCTCTACATGACGGGCTACGGGACCGTGGCGTCACATTTGGGACTGCCCGACGCCGGCATCGCAACCTACAGCGACATGGTTGGACGCGTTGCGGTCATCGCCAAAGGAACCAAAACGCCGCTCATTGCCGACGGCGATACCGGCTACGGCGGACTGCTCAATGTTCAATACTCGGTACGAGGCTACGAGGCCGCGGGCGCGGTCGCCATTCAACTCGAGGATCAGGAATTTCCCAAGAAATGCGGCCATATGCTCGGCCGCAGGGTGGTGCCGATCGAGGAAATGGTCGACAAGATCAGGGTCGCCGTCGGCAGCCGGGAAACCAGCGACTTTCTGATCATAGCGCGCACCGATTCACGCACAATGCTCGGCCTCGACGAGGCGTTGCGCCGCGCGGAAGCATATTCCAAGGCTGGCGCCGACATTCTGTTCGTCGAAAGCCCCGAGAGCCTCGAGGAAATGCGAACAATCGGACGAAGCTTTGACAAGCCGTTGATGGCGAACATTGTCGAGGGTGGACGCACACCCGTTGTGGATAAGAAAACGCTGGAAGAAATCGGCTATTCTCTCGCGATCTTCCCGGCGCTTGGCTTTCTTGCCGCGGGCGAGGTATTGCGCGGCGTCTATCGTCACCTGAAAGAAAACGGCTCGAGCGTCGGCAGCAATATCCCGCTCTATAAGTTTAGCGAGTTCAGCGAATTGATGGGCTTCGGCGCCGTTGCCAAGTTCGATGAGACCTATCGACGTTGACGTACGCCCGGCGGCTCGGCGCGTCCCTAGGCCGGAACAAGACGGAAGCGCTCCCACTCCGCGGGCGCGCGTCGCAGCACTTCCCGCCAGCCGCCATTAGTGCCCCGCTCGCGCGGACTAACGCGACGACCGGCAAAAGCAAACTCGCCATGCGACGCGAACGGAAAAGGCGACATCGCATAGACCCCCGCTTCCCGTGGGCTAATCGTCACCGAGGCGTCTTGATCGGCATTGCGCGGTACGTGCTCGAAAGTTTGCACACCGCGCTCGCTTGGATGAATTCTGTTGAAGTAAAGGGCAAGCGTGTCGATGAATTGCAGCTGCTTATAATTTTGGAACAGTTTCTTTTCGTCGAGCCGGTCCGACAGCCGGGGATCCTTGGCGACCTCGGCTTTTAGCCGCTTCTGCCGCGCGAGCTCGCCGTCGAGCATACGCTCGGCGAGCGGCCGTTCCTTCTCGGGGTATTGCTTGATCAGTACGTGCTTGGAAAGACCATAACGACCGTTGTAGAGCCCCCAGCTATGCATGCTCGATATCAGGCCGCAGAACGGATTCTGCCGCTCGTTGAAATCCGGCGACTGCTTGCTGGTTACGGTAATGTACTCTGCCGGCGTTTCGATGAGGTTGTAGGGGAGACCCGTCTTGTCGTCGGTGATCGGATCACGGTCGAACTCGATCCAGCCAGCGTCGTGATGGGCGATCACATAGACCATCGGGTCGAATGGCGACAGCGCTTCGAACTCGTCATTGCCGAACACGCGGGCAAACTGTCCGCACAATGCGGTGTGCTCGTACATCATGATCGCCAGTCGCGGCGAGCCGGCGGGCGCGGTTTGAATGATCATGAGCGGTTAACCGCCTGTCTGAGGTGCAAACATCCTATTGTAGCGACATTGCAGGTCGCTTTGAAGCCGGGATCGAAACCTCGATGCTCTGCGCCCATTACTCGTCTCGGGACAATTTCATCCGGTAGTGGAAGCCTGCGCCACGTGCCAGTTATAAGAAGCGACAAGCGTTTCCCTGCCGGTCACGTAGCGGCGCAGCGCACACACGCTGATCGCACCAAGCCTTTGTCCCAGGCTGAGAACATTCAAGATCTGCACGTAGCGCGGCCGTTGCATGGTCATGCTGCTATGCTCCCTGCCCCGGATACACCTGTTGCCGAAACGATTTGTCCGGACATATTGCCGGACTATACCCGGAATATGTACAGACCGAATGTCAGTGGGCACCCCAACCATGGCCCGCGATAGCAAGGTTGAAGCGATGACCGACGTTCTGGGCTGGCGGCGCAAATTCGGGGTTCTCGGACCATCGACCAACACGATCGTGCAGCCCGACTTCGACGCGATGCGCCCCATCGGCGTGACTAATCATTACAGCCGCATCTTTACGCCGAACGCGGACGCCGTCAGCAACGACAGCTTCAGGGCCGCGACCGAGGTGATCGCCGGGAATGTGCTCGACGCGGTTCGCAGCGTCATGACGTGCGCACCGCATTATCTCGTCATGGGCATGTCTGCCGTGACATTCATTAACGGGGCGAAAGGCGCCGATATATTCACGCGGCAAGTGGAGGACGCGTCGGGCGTCAAGATCAGCATTGGCAGCCATGCCAGCGCTGCGGCGCTCCGCCGCTATGGCGGTGTGCGCCGGATCGCCATCCTTTCCCCATATTGGCCGGTGATGAACGTCGAGGTTATCCGCTACTTCACCGACATGGGGTTTGAAGTGGTGCGCGATATCTGCCTGCAATGCCGGTCATGGATTCAGATTGCCGAGCAGACCACAGGGTCGTTGCGGAACGCGCTCATGAAGCTCGACGGCGACGACGTTGATGCTATCGTGCAGGTTGGCACCAACCTGTCCATGGTGCGGCTCGCTGCGGCCGCGGAAATGTGGCTTGCCAAACCGATCGTTGCGATCAACACGGCGACCTACTGGCACGCGCTTCGCGCCAACAATATCGACGACCGGATGGAAGGCTTTGGCCGGCTGCTTGCAGAATTTTGAGATTTTCTGATGACCACGAACCCGACGCTTTCACTAGGCAAGACCACCGTTCATCGCGTAATCGATCTCGACCCATTCGCGATTCCGATCGCAGGCATCTTTCCGGGCGCGACGCTGGCGCTGCTTGATGGTGCTGCGCACGTGCTCGCCGAACGCCATGTCGACTTTGCAACCGGCAAGGTTTTGCTGGTAATCCAAAGTCACCTTGTTCGCTTTGCGGGCAAAACCATTTTGATCGATGCCTGCGTCGGCGAGCACAAATCGCGGCCGTTGCGGCCTGAGTGGAACCTCCGAACCGGTACAAAGTACCTCGCCAATCTCGCGGCCGCCGGTTGTACGCCGGAGGATATCGATATCGTTATGTGCACCCATCTGCATGCCGACCATTTAGGTTGGAACACGCGGCTGCAATCGGGTCGGTGGGCGCCGACCTTTTCGAACGCACGCTATGTCATGACGCAGCGCGAAATCGATCAGCGCGCGCAGGACGCAGCTCAATCTCCGCGGGCCAATCATGGCAGCTATCAGGACAGCGTCTTGCCCGTGATCGAGGCTGGCCTCGTCAAAACCGTCAACATAGGCGATGAGATCGCCGACGGTGCAAAGATCATCGACTTAGCGGGCCATTCGCCCGGCCAGATCGGTCTCGATCTCGCTGCCGACGCACAATCGCGGCTGATATTCTGCGGCGACGCTATCCACAGCCCTGTCCAGGTTTTTCACCCCGAGTGGTCAAGCGGCTTCTGCTTTGACCCCGCGCAAGCGGTGCAAACGCGCCGGATGCTGCTGGAACGCGCCGTGGGCGAAAGATTGCGATTGATGCCTGCACACCTTCGCGGAACAAGCATGCGCATTGAGGAAAAGGGCGGCGGGTTCGTGCCTGTCATCGACGCCTAGCGCAAAGCGACCTCAGGCGATCTTCTCGGAATCACGCAGCGACTAAATCATGGACGTGCGCATGACATAGTCGCGGTGCTTGGCCGGATCCGCCACGATCCTGCGCAGATCGTCATAGTACGCCTGCCGCGCAGACGGTTCCCTAGTATTGAGAATGGAACGGTTGCGGAGGGCGGTCTGCTGCACGACGTCGAGCGCGACCTTTCGCCGCTGCCGACTGTAGCGCTCGAGGATTGCTAGGGGCTCGCCGCGGATCACCTCGGTAAGCGTGCGGCTCAAATTGAATGCATCGTGAATGCCGCCGTTGAGGCCCATGCCGCCGAGCGGGTTGTTCACATGCGCGGCGTCACCGGCAATCAGCATTCGCCCGTTCACATAGGTTGACGCGACCCGTTCATGCACACGATAAGCGGTGCGATGACTGACCTGGTAGGGTTCGCTGCGCGGCACAGCACCTTGCAGCAGATGCTGTGCTCGTTCAGCTGATGTCACATCGGCATCAGTCAGTGACGCATCGACCGGAAACAGCGCGCGCCACACCCGCACCGTGCGGATCAGCACAAGCCATTCATCCGGATCAGAAAGGTACGCGATATTGGCGATGTCCGGCATCGCCTCGCTAAAATCATAGTTGGTGGATAGCGTCAAAAATATCTCGGGAATTGTGATCCCGTCGAAGACAACACCCATGGCCTTGCGCACGACACTGCCGATGCCGTCGGCGCCGACGACGAACGAGCCGGCTATTGTCTCAATGCTGCCGTCCGCTGCCTCGATACCGCAGTCCGCGCGCGAAACATCAACCTCGACGCCGTCCGCCGTCTGCCGCGCGGCGATCGCCGAAGTACCGAGGCGAATCGCGGCCAGCGGATGGGTCTTGAGCTGCGCATACAACATTTCGCCGAGACGCCACTGCTCACATTGCACGCGATAGGGATGATCGGTGTCGCCCTTGAGGCGTGAAAGTTCGAACGTGGCCACAACGCCGTGTTTACGGTCGCGGAATTGCCAAGTCGGGCAGATCAGGCCTTGCTCGATCATCGCTTGGACCACGCCGAACCTTTCGAGCATGTCGAGGGTCGGAGGATGAAACGTTGAAGCCCGCAGATCGTGCGGCAGTTCGTTACAGGCCTCGATCAGGACGATCGGAATTCCCTCCTCCACCAGGAGCGTCGCTGTGACCAGACCTACCGGTCCGGCGCCGACGATGAGGACGCTTTGGCTCATTTTATTGGGCATAGCATTCCTTGATTCAGGCGACAGGCCTGGCACTCGAGCACGCGCCGCGAGTGCGCGCCTACGCCGTCGCACCTGGAGCGGTCGACACCGCATTCCTGCACGGCGGCACTGGACGACCAGACGAACGCAATTCCTCGACTCTGGGTGTCGCCGCCGACAGCGCGGCGATTCCGTTGAGCCGGATAGCCGTGGTCGAGCACATCGTGGGTCCGATCATGTTTCTGCTCAGCTAGCAGAGCAAGTATGTGACCGGTCAAATATATGCCGTGACAGTCCGGCATCGATGGGCCAATCTACCTTTAGAGCGCGCAGCGCCGCCGATCCGGAGATCGCCCGAGGTCCGAGAGAGGCACCATGGATAAACCTACTCGCCGAGGTCTTGTTACTGCGACGGCTAAAGTCGCGGCGGCCGGTTGCATCGGCGTCGCAGCGACTACCCTCGCCCGGGCGGGATTGCAGACAACGCAAGCCGCGAGAGAGCTTCCCCACATCGACTCGCTTCTCCGGACGGCTGTTAGCGCGGGAGAAATACCCGGCGTTGTTGCCTTAGCCGCAGGCGATAGCGGTGTCGTTTATGAAGGCGTCTTTGGCTGGCGCAGGCTGGGTAGCGGACAGCGGATGACGCGAGATACCGTATTTCGCATCGCTTCAATGGTTAAGGTGATCACGACCGTTGCCGCACTTCAACTCGTCGAGCAGGGCAAGCTGTCGCTCGACGCGCCGGTGCCTGATATCGATCCGGCACTCGGGGCCCCCCAAGTGCTTGAGGGATTTAACGCGGCCGGACGACCCGAATTGCGTCCGGCAAAGCGGCCCGTTTCCCTGCGCCAACTCCTTACCCACACGGCGGGCTTTACCTACAAGCTCTGGGACGCAAAAGCCGTTCGGTATTCTGAGGCGATCGACCACTTGCCGCAGCCCGAGCGAAGCATTGCGCCGCGCAAGCCCCTGATGTTCGACCCCGGCGAGCGTTGGCAGTACGGCCCTAATATCGATTGGGTCGGCCGCATCGTGGAGCTGATCAGCGGCGTGCCGCTCGAGGTCTATTTTCACAAGCACATCTTCGACCCACTCGGCATGAACGATACTGCGTTCGTTATTTCCGCGCAGCAGCGCCTGCGGGAGGCCAGCGTGCACCGACGCGAACCCGACGGGTCGCTTTTGCCGCAGCCGGTTGAAAAGCAGACGCCGCAGCAGACCTTTTTCGGCGGCGGTGGAATTTATTCGACGGCACCGGACTATCTGACGTTCGTACGCATGCTGATGCACGGCGGTTCGCTTGACGGCACCCAGATTCTTCGCCCCGAAACCGTCTCGCTTATGGGAGAAAACCAGATCGGAGAAATCGACGTCGGCGTCCTAAGGACGACGCAGCCGTCGCTCTCTAACGACGTCGACTTATTCCCCGACATCACGCGCAAATGGGGCTTCGGCCACCTCATCAACATGCAGCCGGTGCCGAACGGCCGCGGCGCCGGCAGCCTCACCTGGGGCGGCCTTTTCAACACCTATTACTGGATCGATCCTGCAAGGCGTATCGCCAGCGTGTTCATGACCCAGGTGTTACCGTTTGCGGATGTGCGCGCGTTGCGGATCTATCGCCAGTTCGAACGGGGAATCTACCTCGCAGCGAACGCCGGCTGATGGGAATGTGACTGCTCGTCATTGTTGTTATGCGAGTTTATCGAAATACATTAACTAAAAACTGGTGGGCATAAAATCGAGAATCGGATGGACTAATTGCTATAAGGTGTCGGAAGCTGCAGATTCGTCATGGCTGGGACAAAATTTAAGGCGGCGCCGATGGGACAATCGTGAAAAACTCCCGCAAAGCAAGAATGCCAGACAGATACGCCACGTGCGACTTGTTAGCAAAGCCTGACGACGTTTTGCAGCTCAAATCTTGAGAGGCAGCGTGACGACGATCCCCAATATGAATCTTCGGGACCTGGTCATCCTCGTGGCCGATCAGAGTTCATACATGTCCATGCTGATTCACCGCATGCTTCGCGGCTTCGGCTCAAACAGAGTGCTGGAAGTTCGGAACTCAGTTAGTGTTTTTCAAGCGCTGATCGGACAACAGATCGACATCCTGATTTGCGACGCCCGGCTGCCGCCACACGGCGGTCTTCCGCTGACGAGCACCATTCGCGGCAAGACGGACAATGAACATCGAACAATACCGATCCTGATCATGGCAAGCGATTCCCGGGAGTCGACCATCAAACATGCACGTGATGCTGGCGCCAACATGGTGATCGCCAAGCCGATATCGCCGGCGAACCTCTACGATCGATTGAGTTGGGTTGCCTTCAACCCACGCAAATTTGTTGATACAGCCACTTATTTCGGGCCGGATCGCCGATTCAAAATCGAAGGCTATCCGAAAGGAGTGGGTCGCCGGAAAGGCGATAAAGCGATTGAAGTCGCCGCGGAGAGCGGTCCCGCGCTGGCGCAAAACGATATTGACAACCTATTCAGTGCCGTGCGGACGGGGCAAGACTGATGGCCAAGTCGGCGAACCCAGACGCGCGAATATTTGCCGTTGAAACACGCTTTCAAAGACTGGCGAAACGCGCAGGCGGAATTCCCAGGGACAAGGCGATCGAGCGAGCGCAGACTGAGATTGAGGAGGTCAAGTCCGGCTTCGATAATTGGCTGGACGCCGAGCTTCAGGAATTCGCAAGCCTGATAAAAAGTGTCGAGCTCGGCGAAGCCGACCCGGCGTGGATTGAGAGCGCCAATTTCCGCAGCCGTCAATTGCGCGACAGCGCCACGACCCTGGGGTTCGAGCTCCTATCCTTTATTGCCAATTCGCTGTGTGAGATCCTGGATGCCATACAAGCTGACAACACGTACAATATGGAATCGATCACCTGCCACATGGATGCTCTCATGCTCGCCCGGCAACAGTCTTATCGCCGGCTGACGCCCGAGCAGGTGCCGGAGTTGACGAAAGGTCTGCGCCGAGTCGCCAAGCAAGTCACCATCCTGCCACCCGGAGCCGAGGTTGAGCACTCCTAGAATTCGACCTCGTCTCCCGCAGACGCCGGCGCCAAATCCATCACTGAAATGTTCAGTTGGTGCACAACGTGCCGGCGCTGGCTTTCGGCATTTTGATCGTCATGCTGGTCATGTGGGCTCGCTCGTGATCATGGCGAGTCTGAACGCAAACATGATGCCTGCGAGCGATCTGATGAACTTGAAGACGCAGCATTAAATGCAAAGGTGAATCCGAGAAAGGAAACTTCCGCAGCACTCGATTTAAACCGCTTCGTGGATTGCAAAGTCCCAGCGCGCACCAACCGCGACGCATTTATTTCGTCCGAGTTTGAATGGCGTGGTCGACATCGCCACAGGATCGAGTCTGACCCATTTCGGACTTTGCGTATCCTATTGAATGCAAGCGCTATTGCCGATGAACTCCTGCTCAGCCGTGGCGACGTCGGCAAAAGTTGGCAATCCTGCCTCGTTGCCGAGGTGCTGGATTTTGTACGCGGCGGCGGCGCGCCCGAATTGAAAATGTTGCTGCCAACTTTTTATTGGATCGGCGAGGTAAGAATAGATATAGGCGCCGTGGAAGACGTCACCGGCCCCGCTCGTATCGATAATTCGATTTGGCGGCACAGCTAAGGCAGGAAACGGTCGAACTGTGCCCGTTTCGTCGTACCAGATCAGTCCACGCTCACCCAGCGTCACGCCGCCAATGCCGCAGCCGCGAGTCTTGAGATAGTCGAGCATTCCTGCCGGCTCAAAACCCATCTGCTCACAAAGGCGTTCGGATACGATCGCAATATCGATAAAGGCAAGGAGCTCGTGCGTGTTTGACCGCAATCCGCCGCCATCAAGCGACGTAAGTATCCGGGCATCACGGGCGAGCTTTGCAAAGTACATCGCTGCATCTGGTTGGTGGCCGTCCAAATGAAGCGCCCGGCAGCCGGACAGGCTCAGGCGCGGAAACGGGTCGAGATAATCGTCGTCGCGACAGCGGATGATGGCCCGTTTGCCATTGTTCGGCATGATAAACGACAGCGACGACGTTCTAACTTTCCGCGGATGGACCGAAATCCCATACTTCCCGGCCATATCCAGGAACATGCGAC
This sequence comes from uncultured Alphaproteobacteria bacterium, assembly GCA_963831165.1. Classification (GTDB taxonomy): domain Bacteria; phylum Pseudomonadota; class Alphaproteobacteria; order Rhizobiales; family Xanthobacteraceae; genus BOG-931. The sequence continues at coordinate 362,318 of CAWHPC010000017.1, read as the reverse complement.
CGAGCCAGTCGTCGGCGACCGTCGCGAGCAGTTCGGGCACATGTCCCAATTTTGCACAGCAGAATGCAGCCGTGACCGCGTTGCCCCCGAACGAGATAGCGTAATCGGAGGCGACATGCTTCTCGTCTCCGTTCGGCATCCGATCGGTCAAAAAAGTCACGTCGATATACGTCTGCCCGATGAAGAGTGCTTGCATTCAGTGGCTCGCCATTTAGGCTGCGAGGACCTGCAGCAGCGCCGCAATCTCTATCGTCGCGAAATTGGAAAAGGTATCGGATATCGCGTAAGGCAAGATGATCTGGTCGCTATGACGCACGGCACCGCGGGTATCTCCACCGGGAAGGCTGGCGATGACACCAGCTTCCCGGATTATATGTCGAAATGATAGCAGCTTAGGTACTCGCAACTAAGCAAAGCTCACGGCACCTACTGGCCCTTCGATGGGGGCTATCACAACTGCGGTTCGGCGACGAACCTGTAGCTCGCGGGACGATGTTCGGAATCTTCCGTCGAGAGCATCCGTGTCCGTGAGCCGGAAAGCACCTGTTCGAGTTCAGGTGCGCCCGGCAGGTCCAAATAGCGAAGTTCAACATTGTCTCGTAGCACATTTTCGACCCGAACCGGGCGCCAGGGCGCACCCGGAATTGATCTCCGTTCCCAAGTCTGACCTGCCTTAACATTTAACATCGGAGAATCCTTCAGGTTAGCGCGCAACGGACGTTCCGAGCGTACCCCGTCGTGAACGCAATGACGAGTTTCCGTTCGTCGAAATTTCCCGAAGGATACCACGCCTCAATACGGAATTCTGTAACCTAATTCGGGGTGCTCCGGGCGAGCGGGAAATGTCTCGTTAGAGAACGTATACCATCTCAGGCGCTGGTGCCGATATAGGCGGAAATCACCGCCGGATCGCGTCGTACGGTTTCGGGTACGCCATCGGCGATGACCCGGCCGGCATCGAGAACCGTGATCCATTCCGCCAGCGTCATGACAAACCGCATATGATGTTCGACGAGGAAAACCGTTACTCCCGCGCGTTGAATCTGGCGCACAACGTCGGTTAGGTCCTGGACTTCCGACGGATTCATTCCGCCGGCGGGCTCGTCGAGCAAAAGAAGTCGCGGCCGGCTCGCCAGCGCGCGGGCGATCTCGACACGGCGTTGATCGACCAAGGTCAGTTGATCGATGACGCGATTGCCGAGTTTCCCCAAGCCGACAAATTGCAGCGCTTCCTGCGCTTGCCGGGTTGCAATGTCGCGATCGTGGAATGGCAGGACAAAATCGACAACGTCACTCCACGTCCCGGCACCGATCTGAGCATCGCTGCCGATCATGATGTTCTCGAGCACGGAGAGGCCCTTGAACAAGCGGACGTGCTGAAAGTTTCGTGCGATTCCCATGCCATGAATAGTGTCGGGACGGCGGCCGGTATATGCTTGTCCGGCGAATGCAACATCCCCGCTTGTCGGCGCGATGATTCCGCTGATGATATTCAGTAGCGTGCTCTTGCCGGCCCCGTTGGGACCGATCAGGGCGTGGATGCGCCCTTCGGCCACCTCACAGCTCACGTTGCTCAGCGCCAAAAAGCCGCCAAACCGCTTCGACACATCGTCGACTTGAAGTATGACGGTCATTGACGTGTCCTGATGGCGGCGACCAAACCGTCCGGACGCCAAAGCGCAGCGGCGATCAGCAGAGCGCCGAAGAACGTCATCCGCCAATCCTGCAGAAAGCGAAATATTTCCGGGGTCAGCGTCGCCACCGCTGCGCCGGCTATTGGACCCAGCGGATTGGCGATACCGCCAAGGACAATGAACAGAAACGCGTCAGCGGATCGCAAAAAGCCGAATTGGGCTGAATCGATGAACAGCGTGTAGTGCGCGTAGAAGGCGCCGGCGATGCCCGCTATGAATGCTCCGACCGCGAATGCCGCAAGCTTCGCGCGCACGACATTGACGCCCATCGCCTGGGCGGCGACCTCGTCGGCATGAATGGCGATCATGGCGCGACCGATGCGCGCGTAGCGAAGCCGCCATGCGACCAGGCCGGTGACGAGGCAGGCGGACGCCACCCAGGCGAAATTCGTGTAAGGCGCCATTCCGCCAATACCGTTCGCGCCGCCGGTGTAGCTGAAATTGAGAAAAAAGACGCGCACGATCTCGCCGAAGCCGAGCGTGAGGATGATCAGGTAGATGCCGCGAATTCTGATAGCGGGAATGCCGACGACAATGCCGCTCAACGCCGCAAGCAAACCGCCTGCGCCAACCGCAATCGAAAACGGCACGCCGTCTTTGGTCAACACCGCGCTTGCATACGCGCCGATGGCCATGAAGCCGCCCTGGCCGAGCGAGATCAATCCGGCGGTCATCGGGACATACAGGCTGAAGGCCATCAGCACGTTGATGCCGAAAAAGATCGCGACCGAGCCCCAATAGCCCTCGAACATTGATCAGCGCTCCGCCGACATTCCGGTCGCGAACAGGCCGCGCGGCCGCACCAACAGAATGACGATCATGAGGCCGAACGCCACGGCATCCCGGTAGGAGGAGGCGAAGTAGGCGACGCAGAGAACTTCGACGATCCCAAGAAGGAGACCGCCCACCATGGCGCCGTAAATGCTGCCGAGCCCGCCGACCAGCATGATGGCCAATCCTTTGACCGCCATGTTGATGCCCATGAACGGCGAGACCGCTGTGTAGGCTAGGCCGACCAGCACGCCGGCGACGCCTGCGAGACCCGAAGCGACCGCAAAGGTCAGCATGATAACGGCGTCGGTATTGATGCCGAGGACGCTTGCGATCTCGACATTTTCCGCGACCGCCCTCATGGCCATTCCATAGCGCGTCCGCGATATGAAGAGATGGAGGACGATCATCGACAGAACAGCGATCGCCATGATGAATACTTGCGTCGCGCTGACGAGCAGCGGACCGAGATGGTAAACGTCGTTGCCGAGACCGGCCGGAAATTCGCTTTGCTCCGCGCCGAATATTTTCGTGAACACCTCCTGCAGGATCAGCCCCGCGCCGATGCTGGTGACCATCGGCGCGAGAAAACTGCCGCCTTTTCGCCGAATGGGCCGGAATACAATCAACTCAAGAACGATCCCCAACAGCGCCGTGCCGACGATCGCGGCCGCCAGAGCCGCTATTGGGCCGACGTGCAGCGCAAGCATGATCTCGAGGCCGATATAGGCGCCGACCATGAACACCTCGCCATGGGCGAGATGAATGAGCCGAAGAACGCCGAATACTAGCGAATACCCGATCGCGACGAGCGCGTAGGTGCCGCCGAGCATCAGTCCGTTGATGAGTTGCTGCAGCAGCATGACAAAGCCCCGTCGCTCCGTGGCAACGGCGCGCTCCCCGACCCGGGAAGCTCACCTTAGCCCAGAGTTTCCGACCTCGCGATGGCGGTTACCGCCGGTCAGTCGCAGTCCCTTCCCGGATAAAGACCGCGAACTCAGTCAATTGAGCGCGCACGGCTTCGCGCGCCGCCTTGTCGATCAATTGCCCGGCTTCGTCGAACTTCGCCGTCGCGGGCCCGATCATGACCTCCGGCCGCGGCATGACGCGCGCGTTCACGAAGACCATGATCTGCCTCAGGTGATGCTGCATCCGCACGCCGCCCATCGGCCCGCCAGACACTGACTGGATCAGCACTGGCTTGCGCGCGAACGGCTGGTTCGGCGTGCGGGAGACCCAATCGATCAGATTTTTCAGCCCGCCCGGCACCGAATAATTGTATTCAGGCGAAGCTATTAGCAGGCCGTCGGCCTCGCGTATCGAGGCCGCGAGCGCATTTACCACGGCGGGAAAGCCGCTCAACCGTTCCAGATCGCCATCATAGATCGGGATATCCGCCGCCGACGGGCCTTCCTTGAAAATCAGGTCGCCCGCCGAAAGCGACGGCAATGCGCGCAACAAAGCCGCATTGTAGGACTCCTTACGCACGCTTCCACATAGCGTCAGGATGTTCAATGAAAGGTTGGCTGTCATGTTTGCCTTTCGCCTCGATCGGGACCATATCGCGGTCATGGCCGCACGAAGGAGCCGCTCGGCCGGGAGACGACTTCGCCGTCACGGGCAATCATATTGCCGCGCAAGAACACGCACTCGATCCGGCCATTGATCGTGCGTCCCTTGAGCGTGGTGTAGTCGGCCTTGCTGCGCTGCTGACTGTCGGTGACCAATGTGCGCTCCGCGCCGTTGACGATGATGAGGTCGGCATCGGATCCGACCTGCAGTGCGCCCTTCTTCGGAAAGAGGCCGAAGGCCTTCGACGGTCGTTCGGCGCACGATCGCGCGATGTCGGGCATGGACAGTTGGCCGTCGTCGACAAGGGCCAGCATCGACATGCACAGAGTCTGCAAGCCGGGCATGCCGGGCGGTGTACGCCAAACGTCGCTCCAGCCGAGCTCTTTGTCTTCGCGCAAGACCGGCGAATGATCGCTCACGACCATGTCGATTTCGCCGGACCTGACCGCTGAACGCAGGCTGTCACGCTCGTTGCTGGTCCGGATCGGAGGAATGATGATACCATATGGTCCTAATTCGACCGCTTCCTCCTCGGCGAACAGAAGATGATGAGACATCACTTCCGACGTCAGCGGCGCCGAGTCGCGAAAGCGCCGGACCAGATCGACGCTCCTCTGCGACGACAGTGATCGGAGATGGATGCGCGTGCCGGTCTCGCACGCGACGGTGCATGCCCGCGTGATGCCAAGGCCCTCCGACAAGGTGGGTCGCGTCATGGCGAAATTTTGCACCGGCGGCAGGGGATCTTCCCTGTGCTGTGGATCGACATGCTGTCTTTCCGCTTCGCGCTGCTTTTGCAGTTCGGTGAGTTTTGCGATCAGGGAGCCTGAGTGCGGCGTGACGCCAACGACGCCGCCCACGTCATGGACGAGTTTCATGAGCCGGTGGAGCTCATAGTCGTCGTTCGCGACGACGAAGGCCGGGTTGCCGCCATAGGCGAGAAACAGCTCGAACGATACTGGGCCGAGCGACGCCAATTCCTCGATCTCGTCGCATTCGGTCTTGGGCGATACCAGAGCCTGGATGGCAAAATCCACGAAGGATTCCTGTTCGCCGATCCGCTTCTTTCTCTCGAAATAGTTTGCCGACACCGTCCGCGGATCGTCGGTGGGCATGAGCATGATGGTAGTCACGCCGCCAACGGCGGCGGCAGCAGTGGCGGAGCTGAAATCATCGAGCCGGTGGCGCAGTAGATAGCCGGGTATGTGGACATGGGCATCGACAAGTCCGGGAAGGATAAATTTGTTCTTGGCGTCGATTTCGTTACCAGCAACCAGTGTTTCGCCGGCCTGGGCAACCGCCTTGATCGTTCCGCCGGCAACGCCGATGTCGGCGCGGGTGAGCCCGTCCGAGCTGACGATGGTCCCGCCGCGCACGATCAGATCAAACATACAACAACCGAAGTCCGTTTCGCGTGACGTCCATCCGTGCTCTGTTCGAGCGCGAACGGCGGCAAGTCGTGGGCGATTCACGCCGCATTAGCCGCCTCAAGACCGCGCCTATATTTGTCGACCACCCAGGTGTTGAGCTGGGTTATCGCGTTCTCCAGGTAAGACAGTCGTCCGGGCGGCATGTAGCGCGAATGATAGGCTTCCTGCAGGGCCGCCTGCGTAACCTGGTCCTGCATGATGATGACCTTCATATGTTCGAACTGCTCGTGGCGGATGCGATCGAACTCGGGCACTTCGGTTGCAGGTTTGGTGTAAAGATTGATGCGCCGCGAGTTCATGACGCCGGCCGATACCGGGCTGAGAAACGTGATGGTGACGAAGGACGGCTGCAGCACGGCAACCGCACAGGGCATGATCGAAATAAACAGCACCCGGCTGCGCTGCTCTTCGCTTAGCCCCTCGATCTCCGGCAGCCGCCGTTGACCAGATTCCTCAAACAGATCGCCAGTCGTCTTGGCAAACCCGGTGGTGCGCATCACCTGGCCGTCGCCGATTTCGAAGTCGCGGAATTGAGTCAGATTCGAGGGCACGGCCTCGTGGTAACCTTTGTGGACATAGGAGGTGTGATACGGTTCCAGCGCATTTTCGTGATGCAGCTTCCAGTTCCACTTCAGCGATTCTTGCGGGAATACGTGGCCCGGAATCAATTTTTCCAACCCATAGCTGGCGAACTCGCCGTCAAGCTTAGCCAAACTCGGAGCGAGCGGCGGCGGATCGTCGTGGAAGTTGAGGAATATCAGACCGTGAAAGATTTCCGACTTGATTTCCGGAAGGTGCATTTTGTCGCGCAACATTGTGACCGGCGTGGTCTCGCTCATCGACGGCGCTCCCAGGAGCCGGCCGTCAAGGCCATAGACCCAATTGTGATAGGGGCAAATGAGCCGGCTGCCGTTCATGCATCGGCCGGGGTGTGGATTTTCCACAACGCCACCGACCAGGGGATGGCCGCGGTGCCGGCAAATTGCAGATAGCACGCGCACGTTAAGCTTTTCGTCGCGTACGACCACGACCGGCTCATTCAAGACAGTCAACGGCAAATAGTCGCCGACGTTCGGCACTTCGTTGACGTGGGCTACGCACAGCCATTCCCGGGAGAATATGGCGTACTTCTCGAAGGCCCAGAACTTTTCGCTGGTGTAGGTCTCGGCCGGAAGTAGTTCTGCTTCTTTGACCGGAAGGACGCTGAACCGCGTCCGTCCGACGATTTGGCGCGCGAATTGGAAATCTATCTCGTCCGCGGCTGTTTGCGGCACTCGGGTCTCCTTCTCATCAGCAAGGGTGCGCCTACGCACTCCTGCCAAATCTCGTTTCAGCGACAAAGTTGAATTTTTGCATTGCCCTGCCGTGATACGTAGCACCAAATGGTCGATGCCGGGCATGGCATTGCTCTATGACCTTCGCAGGGTCGTGGTGCGGCGATTGGGCCACCAAGCTGGTCTGGTTCTTGCTTCTAAGGCCTTGAAGTATAAGCCGATTGTTGCGATCCTCGCTGTCGGAGGCAGACTGCGATGGGCAAGTCTGATTTGATTTCCGAACCGAGCGTCACGTTTGCGCGCAACGTTGACTGGAATCTGTTCAAGGTGTTCCACGAAATTGCCCGGCGCGGCGGTATCGGCGCCGCGGCGCGGGCCTTGAACAAGAAGCAACCCAGTATCACCGCCGCGCTGCGGCGGCTCGAAGACCAAGTTGGCGCGACGCTCTGTACGAGAACGCCACGTGGGGTCGAGTTAACGGTGCACGGACATCAGCTGTTGGCTGCTTGTGAGAGCCTGCAGGCGTCGGTTCGAAATATTCCGCGAGCGATTTCCGCGACCAGCGCGGAGGTTTCAGGCACGGTAACGCTGCGCGTGTTGTCGAACTTGTACAACCTCAGTGCGCTGACCGGCATTTTTGATGATTTTCACACCCGCTATCCCCGCATCGAGATCAGGCTGGACGTGGCGCCGTGGCGCGAAATTTTGAACTCGTTGAAGAAGGGCGAGATCGAGCTTGCGATCGGATTTGCCGACGAACTTGACGACCGCTATCTGTTCATTCCGATCACCAAGCAGCCCCAACAGCTTTATTGCGGCCCAAAGCATCGATTCTTTGGAAAACCTGCAGTCTCGCCGGCGCTTCTGGAAGCCGAGCCTTTTGTAGTGACCCGCGATGAACCGCTCCCCTACATTCGCTATCGGGACCGTTACGGTCTGGGCCGCCGCATCGGCGGCTTTGCCGACAGCCTCAATGAACGCATGTGGCTGATCCAGCTTGGCATGGGCATCGGTTTTCTTCCGAAGCCAATCGTTGAGAATTCAAGCTTTGCTGCGGCGCTGTGGCCGCTCTTGCCTGACGATGAAGCGCCGGTATGCAGCGTCTATCTGATGACGAATGGACATGCCGCGCGCAGCGCACCAGCGCAACTACTGCTGGATACCGCGCTCGCGCATCTGCAGGGCGCCCCCAAATGATTCTCCGCAGTCCCACAATAGCGAGCGGGCGTATTGTATCGGCCGAACTTCTGATGCGCTCCGTTCGTCCTAATCGGCGGACAATTCGCCGAAGTACGCTTCGCGTACTTTCTTGTTTGAACGCAAATCATCTCCCGAAAGCACAATTCGTCCTGTTTCGAGCACGTACGCCCGGTTTGCCAACTTCAAAGCTGCATTGGCGTTTTGCTCGACCAGCAGAACCGTCACGCCAGCCTTTGCCAGTTCGGCAACAATTCGGAATATCTCTTCGGAAATGAGAGGTGCGAGGCCTAGCGACGGTTCGTCGAGAAGCAACAGCTTCGGATTCGCCATCAAGGCACGTCCGATAACCAACATCTGCTGCTGGCCGCCCGACAGATTGCCGGCGAGGTTTTGCAGCCTCTCGGCGAGAGCAGGAAAGCGCGACAAGACCGCCCCAAGTTTATCCCTCGATTCCGTGCGATCGCGGTTTCCGAAGGTGCCGAGAACGAGGTTCTCCCGAACTGAAAGCTCGCGCAGAACGCCCCGGCCTTCCGGCACGTAGGCGATGCCCATTTGCGCGATGCTGTGGGTGCGTAACGGGTCCAGCCTGCGGCCGTCATATTCAATCGTGCCCGCGTGGAGTGGCACGAGCCGCATGATGGCTCGCATCAGGGTACTTTTTCCCGCCCCGTTGGCGCCGATCAGCGTGACAATTTCGCCGGCTTCAACTCTCAGCGATACGTCGCTCAGGGCTTGGCTCTTGCCGTATCGGACGGATACGCCTTCCAGCCGCAGCAAACTCATGCGGCGCCGGCGTCAAAGTTGCGCATCTGCCACGGCAAGAAATAAGGTCCATCGACACAGTCTATGATGGTCATCGGTCTGACGGCGCTGTGGGCAGTAAGAGAGGCATGGTAAAAATATCATAAGCCGGTGTGCGCGGAGCTTTCGCGGAATTCTATAATCGGAGGTATCCATGGGATCAACGGCTGCAACTTCAGAACAGCTTGATACTCGCCCTCTGGTCGGCCGTTTTGGCGTGGAAATCACCGGCATTGACGTCAAGACAGCCGATCGCCAGACGCTGAACGAAGTCGCGACCGCCCTTGCGCATCACGGCGCCATTGTGTTGCGCCGGCAGCGCCTGAACCCGGACGAGCAGGTGGATTTCACAAGCCTGTTTGGCGAGCCGGCGGCCAATCCCCAGCTGGAATTTACCGTACCGGACGAACCCAAGGTTTTCGTCATTTCGAACAAGATCGTCGACGGCAAACCCATTGGCGACCCGGAAGCCGGCACTGCCTGGCACACCGACCTCAACTACGAGCGCCGGCCGGCGGCTTACACGTGCTTGCACGCGCTCGAGGTTCCGCCCGAAGGTTCGGACACGCTCATTGCCGACACCTGCGCCGCATGGAATGCTTTGCCGCAGGAACGTCAGCAGCAAATCGACGGACTTAAGGTCCATCACAGCTATGCCAACCTTGCCGCACGGTCGAACCGGACTCTTACCGACGAGGAAAGGCGTGACTACCCCGATGTCCTTCACCCGCTGGTTCGCAGGCACCCGGCCGACGGCCGCAAGGCGCTTTGGGGGCTCTCCACGACCACGCCGAACGGTATCGTCGATATGCCAAATCCGGCCGGCAAGGAGTTGATCCGGGAGCTGATGGAGTTTGCTACCCAGGAGCAGTTCGTCTACCGCCATAAGTGGCAGGTCGGCGACATCCTAGTGTGGGACAATCGATGCACGTTGCATCGCGGCACGCCGTTCGACAAAGACAAATACATTCGCCTCGTTCATCGCACCTGGGTACGAGGTGAAGAGCCGGTCTAGCGGCAGGGCAGGCCGCGCGCTGATCGCTTTAGCACTGTGTGCCTTCAGCGCGTCTCCGTTAGCGGGCTGATTGGGTAGACTGAGGATCTTCCGATGCCTTCACCCGGCGACACTATTCAGCTCGAGACCCGGCCGCTGATGCCGGCGTTCGGTGTCGAGATCCTTGACGTTGACATTGCCTCAGCGGATCGGGGGACCCTTTCGGAAGTTGCCACGCTACTTTTTCGGCACGGCGCCGTTGTGCTGCGCGGCCAATCGCTCGACCAGGCGGCGCAAGTGGCGTTTACGAGGATTTTCGGCGAGCCGGCCGGAAATGATTATCCGGAATGGTGCGATCCGGAATATCCGGAAATCTACGTGATCTCGAACAAAATCGTAAACGGCCGGAAGATCGGCGATCCCGCCGCCGGTCTGAACTGGCACACCGACATGAACTATCATCGCAATCCGGCGCTGTGCACGATGCTCTACGCGCTCGAAGTGCCGAAGGAAGGGTCGGATACATTGCTGGCCGACGTTTGCGCGGCGTGGAACGCGTTGCCGGCCGAGCGGCAAAGGCAACTCGACGGCCTGATGGTCCAGCACAGCTTCAGCAAGCTGATGGCGAAGCGCGGTCGCCAAGCGAGCAAGGAACAACTTGAGACGCTTCCCGACGTGATCCACCCGCTCGTCCGCCGCCACGTGCACGACGGGCGCAAGTCGCTTTGGGTCAGCGCCAGCATCGTTATCCGTGGCGTTATCGGCGTGCCGGAGGCCGAGGCGATGGATTTGATCGACGAACTGATCGCGTTCGCTACGCAGGGCAGATTCGTCTATCGGCACAAATGGCAGGCGGGCGACATCCTCGTTTGGGACAACAGATGCACGCTACATCGCGGCACGCCTTTCGATATGGACAATGACGTCCGGTATGTCCGCCGCACATGGGTCCGCGGCGAGGCTCCGCAATGAGTGATGCGAGGTCGCACCTCTCCACCGGCTGCGGAGCGCGCTGATGATCAAACTGCTTACTTTGTTGGCGCGAAGGAATGACCTCACTCATGCGCAGTTCGTTCAAATATGGGCCGATGAGACACCGGTCTCGATAACGTCTGCCGGCGTGTGCCGGCGCTACGTCCAATATCGGTTGCACCCGGATCGCGTTTGGCCGCCCGGCACGCCGCAGCTTGATCTGCAACTTGATGGCATCGAGGAACTGTGGCTTGAGGGCCCGCCGCAACTGGCGGCGGAGATTTTAGGACGCGTCAGAACGCCGGCTTATCTGCAGCATCTGCGAAGCTATGTAGGCGCGATGGCGATCTGCGTGTTCGACGAACAACGGATCACCAACGCGTTGCCCGCGGATGCGACTGGCGACGAGATGCTGAAACGACTCGTGCCGCTGGTGAGGAAGCAAGGATGGAGCCACGAGCACTTCATTCGGCACTGGGTGAATGTCCACGCCGAGCTGCTGAAAAAGCTCCATCAAGGACCGCGGCGGTACTGCCAGCTCTCCGTCAATGCTGAGATACCTCCGCCGGACGGAGTGGCTGCTTTGGACGTCCACATCGATGGCTTCTCGGAATCGTGGTTTGTCGACGAAGCGGAGATGAATGCCGACAATGCCACTCCCGAGGGCGAGGCACTAAGCGCGGACAACCGGGTGTATCTCTCGCGATCGAAGCGCTTCTTCTTCGACGAGGTCGAATATCACGTTGGGGCTGAAATGATGCAGGAACAGGCGGATCACCTGGCTTAAGGGAAGCTGAACTTAACGACACTCCGGGAAACATCTGATCAACTATAACCACAGTCGGAGGTAAGTCATGTATCGAATGCTGCTTTTGATCGCGACGCTCATTATGGGCGTACAGGCCGCCTATGCCGACGTGCGCATCGGCATCCTCATGCCGCTGACCGGCGCCGGTTCAAGATATGGCCAGGAGCAACGCGTAGCGGTCGACATGTTCCTCGAAAAGTACGGCGACCTCGGCGGCGCGGCGGGCAAGCTTGTGCCGATCATTTACGACACGCGTTGGAGCGGCACGGAAGCCATCAGCGTTGCGCGCAAGCTGATCGATTCCGATCAAGTCGCAGTCATCGTCGGACCGATGTCCAGCAGCGAGAGCGAAGTCGCGCTGCCGGTCGCCAATCGGATGGAAACGCCGATCATCACGCCGACGGCCGCGAAGCCGGGAATCGCCACCGCTAATCGCCCCTGGGCATTTGGCTTTGCTACAACCGCGGACAAGCTCGACGGCTCGCTCGTGAAAGTGTGGCTCGATAAACACTCCCCGCCCATCAAAAGCGTGGTCATTCTGGTCGATGCCAAAGATGCGGTTTCCAGTAGCGAGTGCACGCGCGTTTTCCCCGTTGCGCTCGAGAAGCTTGGCGTCAAGATCCTCGATACGATTACATTCCAGACCGGAGACATCGATTTCTCCGCGCAGGTTACCAAGGCGAGCGGCCTGAACCCAGACGGGGTGGTGCTGTGCGGGCTGTATACCGAATCCGCGCATGTCGTGAAGGAGATACGGCGGCAAGGAATGAAACAGCCAATCGTGGCGGGAATTGCGGTCATGAGCGATCGGTTCAACTCGCTGGCCGGCGCGGACGCCAACGGTATCATGAGCGTCACGGACTTTTTTGCCGGCAATCAAGATCCGACAATTGCCGCCTGGGCGAAGGAATATGAAGCGCGGTTTAAAAATCCTCCGACCAATGTCGGCGCATTAACCTACGACACACTTTATTTGACGCGGGAATGCATCCGCCAGCGCGGCGTCGCCGGAAAAGACCTTGCGGCCGACCGGACCGCGATCCGCGATTGCTGGGCGCAACTGAAGGATGCCGCGGCGCCGTTGACCGGCGCCAACACCGTCAACGCGGACGGCTATGCGGTCCGCAAAGCGACGATCGTAACGATCGAGGGCGGCAAAATGGTCCGCATGCAATAGGATCCATTGGCGTCTCGTCGGCGGTTCGCACGGCAGCGCGTTTAGTGGACCAATGCGTCCAGCCCCTTTTGACATCGTGAAGGCCGTCGCGAAAGCCGATCGCTTTCGGGAGCGTTGAAAATGGGGGCAAAGATGATGGGGGCGCGGGTCGCGCGGCTCGAAGACCCCCGTCTGCTGCGCGGCCAAGCAAGTTTCGTCGATGATCTGCGCATGCCGGGAGTTTTGCACGCCGCCATATTGCGCAGCCCTCACGCGCACGCGCGAATTCGCAAAATCAATCTAGGCGCGTTGCGCGCCGCGCCCGGCGTGGTCGACGCTTTTTGCCTTGGCGATATTTGGCAGAATCCGCCGGCGATCCCGGTGGTGGTCGGCGTCCCGTCTCTGCTGCCCTGCGCGCAATACCCGCTGGCTCGCGAAGTCGTCAGGTATGTCGGGGAGCCGGTGGCGATGGTCGTGGCATCGGATCGCGCCAGTGCCGAAGAAGCGCTCGAAGCCGGAGAAGTAGAATATGACCCATTGCCTGTTTTGAGTGACGTCAACCGGGCATGCGTGGCAGGGGCGCCGTTGCTGCACGCTACCGCACCTGGAAATGTCGCGGCACGCTGGACGCAGGGTTTTGGCGATGTGAAAGCGGCCTTCCAGGAAGCCGACCACGTGGTGCGTGATCGCCTTCGCATGCAGCGCTATACCGGCGTGCCGTTGGAAACCCGGGGCGTCCTGGCGAGCCCGGATCCGGTCAGTGGGGAACTGACCATATGGGCATCGGGTCAATGGCCGCATACCGCGCGGCGCATAACCGCAGCCATGCTCGGCATGGAAGAACGGCGTATCCGATGCGTCCTGCCCGACGTCGGCGGCGGTTTCGGCGTCAAATGCGATATTTATCCCGAGGACATTCTGATTCCACTTGCCGCGACGCGCCTCAATCGGCCGGTCAAATGGATCGAGGATCGCAGGGAACATTTCCTGGGAAGCGTGCATGCGCGCGAGATGACATTCGAGCTTGAACTGGCACTCAAAGCCGACGGCACGATCCTCGGCATGCGCGGCCAAATCGTCAGCGATCAGGGTGCTTATGTTCGTACGCTGGGTATCGTCAATGCTTCACTGGCAATCACCGGTTTGCCCGGACCGTACAAGATCAAAAGCTATTCCGCGGAAGTGATCTGCGCGCTGACGAACAAGAGCCCGACTTCGACTTACCGCGGCGCCGGTGCCCCTGAGGGGACTTATGCGCGCGAGCGGCTTCTCGATATTGCGAGCCATCAGCTCGGCATCGATCCTGCGGAATTGCGATTGAAGAACCTTCTGCCGCCGGATGCTCTGCCATACAACACCGGGCTCGTTAACGTTGAAGCTGCCATAAGCTACGATTTAGGGGATTTCCCCGCGGCTTTGCGGCAGGCATTGGAAAAGGCCGACTACGCCGACTTTCGCAAAGCCCAATTGCGCGCCCGAAGCGAGGGCCGGCTGCGTGGCGTTGGGATTTGCGTGTACGTGCAGCAGGCGGCCATCGGTCCCTACGAGGGCGCGGAGGTTCGCGTCGACGGGAACGGCAACGTCAGCGTCGTGAGTGGCGCTGCGCCGCAGGGTCAAGGATCGGCTACGGCGCTCGCTCAAATCGTCGCCGATGAACTTGAGGTGCCGCTGGAACGCGTCAGTGTCGGCTTTGGGGATACAGCCCGCATCCCGTTCGGCGTTGGAACCTACGCCAGTCGCAATGCTGTCATGGCGGGTTCAGCTGCATACGGGGCAGCTCAGCGCGTTCGCGAAAAGGCGATCCACGTGGCCGCGCATCTGTTCGAAGCCAGTCCCGCCGATGTCGAATGGAAAGACGGCGTTGCCCGCATCGTCGGTGTCCCGGACAAAGGCTATACACTTGCCGAACTCGCGCAGGCGGCGCGGCCGGGCGGCAATCGGCCGCCAGACACGGAGCCGGGCTTGGAGGCTCGTTATTACTTCGAGAAGAAGCAGTCGCCGTTCTCATATGGCGTACATGTAGCTGAAGTCGACGTTGAGGCGGAAACCGGCGATGTGAAGCTCTCGCGCTATGTCGTGGTGAACGATTGCGGCCGGATGATCAACCCGATGATCGTGGAAGGCCAGATCGCGGGTGGCGTCGCCCAGGGCGCCGGCGGCGCGTTATTTGAGGAACTCATCTATGATGAGCAGGGACAACTTCTGACGGCGAGTTTGCTCGACTATCCGCTGCCAACCAGCCTCGATCTGCCTGCGATTGAGATCAGTCATCTCGTTTCGCCGTCCGATCTGAACCCCCTTGGCGTAAAAGGCGTGGGCGAGGGCGGCGCTATTGGCGCCCATGCCGCCGTAACAAATGCGGTTGCCGACGCGATCGCCCATACCGGCGCCCGGGTGCGCGAAACGCCGCTTCGTCCCGCCGTTGTTTGGAAGCTTTTGAACGAAACGGTGGTCCAGTCGGCTTAAATTAGTAGTGATTAATTGTTCTGAGGTTCAACCTGAAAGCGCCCTCTGCCTAACCTGGCTAAAGCTCCCCTCCATGTCTCCCTTCGCCCCGAACGCCATTCGCTGCAGGACAGCAATACGTCAGCAATTGAGAGAAAAGCGGAAAATTACAGGTGCAGGCTCAAAACGACGCTGATGACCCCGAAGCGGACATGTTCGACGCTGAGAGGGGATTGAGTTCAGGCGACGGGGCTTGCAACTAAATACATCCCCGACAGAAGCAAACTGGTGAAGAACCAACATAGACGGCTAGTTAGCCGTTTCTTAACCGTGGCGGCGGCCGTGCTTGGTCTGCTCTAGTATTCTACGACGAGCGCGGCGGCGCCCAAGTAGAAGGGCAGCAAAACCCCAGGCAGAGGGTTTAGTAACGACCATCCGTATAGGATAAGCGGTCGACTTTTCCGTCAGTCTTTTCAAGGTTACGACGATGGTCGCCGTAGGTGCTTACCCGAACCGGGCGGAACAGCGCAAATCGCCGCGCCGACACGTCTTTTTTCGCGCAACGATCTCGGACGCAACTAACAACTTTTTGTGTGAGTGCCAGATGTTGGACATTTCCGGCGGCGGCGCAAGAACTCACTGTTAAATCCCAGGATTGCGTACCGGATACTTTCATTCTTCGCTTACGAAGGAGCGGCGATCGCAAATGTTGCAGCGTTGTATGGCGCGCCGGCGATCAAATCGGAGTCGAGTTTTTGAGGCTTCCCAGCCTATGACAAAAAGTGGATACGGCGGCGGATCTTCTTGCGCACGACTTCAACAACACGCTAAACGCGACACGTCGATCTGGCCTGTCCGGAAGCTAACGGATTTGACAGATTATGGAACCTAAGCAGCGCCCACCCGCCAATGTGAGCTGCGGTCCCCCATGAAGTCCGTACGCCCTCCATCGCAGGATAGTGCGCGGTCCAGGCGCCAATATATCGTCTGCAATAGGCTGAAGTAGGCGTCAGATCGTTTAGTCCTACGAGCTCTTCCGTCAGTACATTCTCAGCTGATCGGTGTGTGCGCTAACGCGCCTTGCGAAATGGTCGCCGAGCTACCTAGAAGCCGAATGATGGCATCGGCGACCTGCGGGGCAGAAGCGCTCGCATCGACCGTTAGTGGGTCCTCGCTCGGGTCTGGTTCTTCGAGGGTGTCGATCTGGCTTCGCAGCAACGTCGGCGGCATGAAATGATCGTGGCGTGCCACCAAATGTTCGGCGATCAACTCCAGACCACCGCGCAGATAGACCAATCGCACCTCCGGCCGGTCGCCGATGATGATTTGGCGATAGGTCCGTTTGAGCGCCGAGCACGTGATGATACCCGGTTGTTTCTTGGCGCGCTGGCGATCGATCCAAGTGGCCACGCGTTCCAGCCACGGCAAGCGGTCCGCATCCGTGAGCGGAATGCCGGCGTGCATCTTAGCGATGTTTGATTCTGGATGGAGCGAATCGCCCTCTTTGAACGGCCAGCCGAGCCGCGCTGAAAGCTCTTCTCCTATAGTCGATTTGCCGGACCCGGAAACGCCCATAATCACCAGGATCGGCGGGCTCCCCCGATGGGCGCGCGCGCTGTCGAGGCGGTGGACGCCGGCCGCGTCGGCCACGAAAACCTGATCGGCACGGCTGACGAAAAGCCCGCTTTCCACAACACCGACGATACGCCTAATGCGCTTCTCTAGTCGGGCCGGATCGTTGATGCGGCCAAAATCGCAATCAAGAACGCGGTTGGCGCTGTCGGTGACAAAGGGCTCGCTCGACGACATGCGCGCGCGAACACTAGCGCCGATCACTTCGAGTGACTCGTGGGTTGCTTCCAGCCCGAAGGCGGCCACTTCTACGGGAACCGATGTTCTTGTACCAAGTCGGTCCACAATTTTGCTGCCGTCTACGACGATCGCGAAACGGTGACTTGCGGCTGCGACGATCTTCTCTCGCAACAGTGCTCCGCCCAGGCCCTTGATTAGATTGAGCGTGCCGCGCTCAACTTCGTCGGCACCGTCGATCGTCAGATCAATCTGGCGATGCTCGCTGAACGAGGTGAGTGGAATTCCCACTGCCTTCGCCTGCGCTGCGGTACGCTCCGAGGTGGGAATGCCGACAAAGCGCAGGCCTTGCCGATGACGCAGGGCAAGCGCTTTGACCGCGAAATCCGCGGTCGAGCCGCTGCCAAGCCCGATGACCATGTCATTTTCGACCAATTGCACGGCGGCCTCGGCGGCGGCGCGCTTGAGAGCGTCCTGATCTGCACGGGGCAAGGACCGAGCCGTATTCATAACGTCATGGCCGCCGCGGCGGCCTTCGCACGAAGCTCGGCAATAGCTTTGGCATAATCCTTCGCTCCAAAAATTGCCGAGCCTGCAACGAACGCTGTTGCGCCGGCGGCGGCCGCCCGCGCGACCGTCGTCGCGTTCTCACCGCCATCAACCTCGATGACTGGGTGCAGGCCACGCTCAGCGCACATCGCGCGAAGGCGCAGAATCTTGGGCAACATTTCCGGAAGGAAGCTTTGCCCACCGAAGCCGGGATTGACGGTCATGACGAGAATGACGTCACATATACGCAGGACATATTCGACGAGCTCCGGCGGAGTGGCAGGATCGAGCACCACGCCCGCCTTTTTGCCCAACGCATGGATTTTTGACAGCACCCGATGTAAATGAATTGTCGAGCCTTGCTCGGCCTGCACCAGCAGATGATCGGCGCCAGCGCAGGCGAAGTCAGCGAGATAGCGCTCAGGCTCAACGATCATCAAATGAACGTTGAGGGGCTTCGCCGTCGAGCGGCGGATCGCCTGCAGAACAACCGGTCCGATAGTGATGTTGGGAACGAAACGGCCGTCCATCACATCAATGTGAATCCAGTCCGCGCCGGCAGTATCGACCGCGCGGACTTCGTCTCCCAAACGCGCGAAATCGGCCGATAGAACCGAGGGTGCTATGATGATCGACGGTTTCCGACTGGGCGGACCGATAGGTTCGGCTTTGAATGCGGAAGCTGTTCCAGACATCATCGCCCACGGGTTGATTTGCGACGGGGCACCTGTTCTCCGCCGGCCGCCGCTTGATCAACAAACCAAAGCAACTCACCAGCCGGCCGGACGCGGCCCGCCGGCACTTGACTGTTGCCAGCTCGGATCGCGCTAAAAATCTCTGCCTTCCGCTCGCCCGCCACAAGAAATGCAACGCGGCGGCTGCTCTCGATCACCGGATAAGTCATGGTGATGCGAACCTCGGGCCGCCCGTGTGATACGGCGGCTACCCAGCGTCTGCGCTCGTCCAGCACCGGATCTCCGGGTAAGAGCGACGCGGTATGCCCATCGGAGCCAAGCCCCAGCAGTGTGACATCAAAAAGCAGGCGTTGCGGGTCAAGCGTTGTGGCGCCGTAAGCCCATTGTAATGTCCGCTCATAGCGTCGCGCCGCGTCTTCTGGGGTGCCGTCGGTTGGGATGGGATGAATGTTTTCTGATGGCACCGGAGCTTTGGACAGCATCGCTTCGCAGGTCATCCGATAATTGCTGTCTGGATGATCGTATGGGACAAAGCGCTCATCGCTCCAGTACCAGGAGACGTGTGACCAAGGGAAACGGGCTCTAAATTCATCGGAGGCGAGGAGGCTGTACAGCGTCTTTGGCGTCGAACCACCTGATAGCGAGATACGGAACGGTCCTGGTGCCGCCAGCGCGACCCGCGTCATCCATTCCGCCACGTGGTGCGCCAGCGCGAGCGCATTCGGCAATACTTCAACGCGCCCGATTGCTCTGCCCATGTGCTTGCCGTTCCGCCGAACCGAGAATGAAAGTTTCCATTGCCTTGGCAAAACCTTCATCATTGTAAGAAGCTGTGACGGCCGCTGCTTGCGACTTGACCTCGTCCGAGGCGTTACCCATTGCGATGCTGAAGCCAGACCGCTCGAACATCAGCACGTCGTTTGGTTGGTCGCCAATGGTCGCAATCTCCTTAGGCGGCACGCCCACATGTCGCGCGAGATATTCCACCACGGCACCCTTATTCGCATTCTTGTTGGTGACGTCGAGGTAATATGGCTGCGACCGATTGGCGGTCGCACATTGGTCGAATGCAGCCTGCGCCTCGGCTTCGCAGCGTCGCACCTTGTCGAGATCGTCGCTCACCCCCACGATCTTAGCGACTTGCTGCAAATGATCGCGAACGTCGGATACGACTTTTGGCTGGAATTTGACGGTCCAAGCTTCTCGCGCGACGTGCGGAGCGTTGAGCTTGGTGATCAGCCAATCATTGCCGCTATAGACCCAGGTATCGAGACCGTGGGTGCGCATTAGATCGATCGCCTGGCGCGCCACATCGGCCGGAACCGTTTTTTGTTCCAGGATGGTCAGATCACGGTCGACAAAGAGCCCGCCGTTGAAAGCCGCAATCGGCGTGTCAATGTCGAGCACATCAAACAGCATGGCCATGCCAAGCGGCGGCCGGCCGCTCGTTATAGCGAATAGGATGCGCGCGTCCTTTAGCGCGTTCACGGCGTCACGTGCACGCTTCGTCAAGACCTTCTCCTCGGTGACCAGCGTGCCGTCAACATCCGCTAGTACCAACGAAATTTTCCGCTGCCCTGGCATCGGTCTCTGGGCCCCGCTCAGTCGAGTGGTCGCCAAGCGCGGCCGTCGCGCGCCAGCAGATCGTCGGAAGCGGCGGGGCCGTCGCTGCCTGCGACATAGTTCGGAAAGTCCCTCGGCGGATTGTTTGCCCAAGTATCGAGCAGCGGCTGCACGGCTTGCCAGCCAGCTTCGACGGTGTCGGCCCGCTGAAATAGGGTCGCATCGCCGATCATGCAGTCGTAGATTAGCGTCTCATAGCCGGTGTTGGCCGCAACCTTGAAATAGGTCTTGTAGGCAAAATCCATGCTGACGGTGCTCAACTTCACTACTGGACCCGGACGTTTAGCGGCAAATTCCAGCGCAATTCCCTCGTCCGGTTGGATGCGCAGAATCATCCAGTTGGGGTGCACCCGCTCTACGCAAGTATTGCGAAAGAGCGCGTACGGCGCCTGATGAAAGCGAATTGCGATTTCAGTTGATCGGTGGCGTAAGCGCTTGCCGGTGCGCAGATAAAACGGTACCCCAGCCCAACGCCAATTGTCGATGTTCAGCTTCCAGGCGACGAAGGTCTCTGTCGTCGAGTTCGGCGCGACGAACGGCTCCCCGCGATACGATGGCACGCCTTCGCCCGCCATCGTGCCGCCGCCGTATTGCCCGCGCACGGCGTCGCGCAGCGCTTGCGCCCGATCCAGCGGCTTGATTGCCTGAATAACTTCTGTCTTCTTGGCGCGGACAGCGTCAGCATCGAAAGAAATCGGCGGCTCCATCGCCGTCATCGCCAGCAGCTGGAACACATGATTGGGCACCATGTCGCGCAGCGCACCGGTTTTCTCGTAAAACTTGCCGCGATGCTCGACGCCGATCGTTTCCGCGACTGTGATCTGAACGTGATTGATCTGCTGGCGGTTCCACAGCGGCTCGAACAAGCCGTTGGCGAAACGCAACGCCATGATGTTCTGGACCGTTTCCTTGCCGAGGAAATGATCGATCCGGTAGATCTGATGCTCTTGGAGTGTTTTCAGAATATCAGCGTTGAGCGCTTTGGCCGAGAGCAGATCGTGGCCGAATGGCTTTTCCACCACGACTCGGCGCCACTGGCCCTCCTTTTCGGTCACGAGACCCGCGGCACCAAGTTGAGCGATTGCGGGCGCGAAGAAACGATCGGCAACTGCAAGGTAGAAAAGATAATTCCCGGCGGTCGCGGCAGTCTTGTCCAGTCCGGCCAGATGGTCGCGCAGCTGAGCGTAAGCGCCAGGGTCGTTGAGATCACCTTGGAGAAAGGTCATGCGGTCGCGTAGCCAACTCCAGGTGGATCGGTCGATGGCGTCGACGTGAAACTCCCCACCTCGCGCGACGAAATCTTCCATCGCAGCGGTGAGGCCTTTGCGCCATTGGTTGGTGCTGCCAGCGTTGTGATCGACACCGATGAGCTGGAATTGATTCGAGAGCTGTCCGGCTTGAGCCAGATTGTAGAGCGCAGGCACGATTAGGCGTTTGGTGAGGTCGCCGGCCGCGCCGAAGATCACCATAGCGCATGGCGGCGCGGGCGGGGCGCTCTCGACCTGCGCCGCAGGTGCGATTTCGAGATTCCGCTCAGCTTCGAGGACTTGGTAGTGCGGGTCCAGCATCGTCGATCTAGTCCTCCCTCTCAGTCTTGTCTCGCGAGCGGCGCGGCTTTCGCCGGCGAGGCAGCAGTCAACTGCGTCCAAGCGTTTCCATGGCGACCGCAACGACCCGCTCGGGCTCGAAACCGAACTTGCGCTGTAATTCCTTAAGTGGCGCCGAGGCGCCGAAGGTTTTCATTCCGACGACGCGGCCGGCAGGACCGACATAGCGGTCCCAACCCAGTACCGATCCCTGCTCAACGGCGACGCGCGCTTTCACAGAGGGCAAAAGCACTTCGTCCCGATAGGACTGCGGCTGGTGCTCGAAGATGTCCCAGGACGGCATCGAGACGACGCGAGATCGAACCCCCTTGGTAGCCAGCGCCTCATGAGCCTGGATGATCAAGACAACCTCGCTTCCCGAAGCGATGAGGATGAGTTCGGGAGCAGAACCATCGGACGGATCGGCCATGATATAAGCACCGCGCGACACGCCGGCGGCAGGCGCATATTTGCGGCGATCGAATGTCGGCAACGGCTGGCGCGAAAGCGCGATCAGCGCCGGTTGGTGGCGCAGTTGCAAAATGTAGCGATACGCTTCGACCACCTCGTTCGCGTCCGCCGGCCGCAGCACGACCAAACCGGGAATGGCACGCAGCGAGATCAATTGTTCAACCGGCTGATGCGTCGGGCCGTCCTCGCCGTCGCCGATGGCATCGTGGGAGAAAATCCAGATGGTCGGCAACTCCATGATCGCGGAGAGCCGAATCGCTGGGCGGGCGTAATCGGTGAAAACGAGGAAGCTCGATCCGAAGGCGCGCAACTTCGAGAGCGACAGGCCATTGACGATCGCCGCCATCCCATGTTCGCGAATCCCGAAATGCAGATTGCGACCGTTGGGCATGCCGGGTTCGAAATCGCCGGCCCCGGCGAACTTGAGTTCAGTCCGGGTTGACGTTGCGAGATCGGCAGAGCCGCCGAGCAACCAGGGAATGTTCTGAGCCAATACATTGAGCACTTGGCCTGAGGCATCACGGCCCGCGATTCCCTTGGGATCCGGCGCAAAGCTTGGCAGGTTACGATCCCATCCGGCAGGGAGCTCCCGCCGCTGCATCTGGTCGATCTCTGTCGCAAGGTCCGGGAAGCGCCCACCGTATTTGGCAAACATCGCTTCCCACTCGCGCCGCGCCTCGGCGCCCCGCAGGCCAATGCCGTCCGCGAAGTGCCGCACGACCCCGTCCGGCACCAGGAACTTGGCATTCTCTGGCCAGTGATAAGCCCGTTTGACCAGCCGCACTTCGTCTTCGCCCAAAGGCTCGCCATGCGCCGCAGACGTATCGACCTTGTGCGGAGAGCCGTACCCGATGTGGCTGTCGAGGATGATCAGCGTCGGCCGCTCTTTGGTCTCGCGAAACGCCGCGAGACCCTCCGCGATGCTCTCGAGATCGTTGGCGTCGTGGACATGCAGCACCTTCCAGTCGTAGGCGCAGAAGCGCGCGGCAACGTCTTCGGTAAAGGTGATCCTCGTCTTGCCGTCGATGGTGATGTGATTGTTGTCGTAGATCCAGCACAGATCTTCGAGGCCAAAATGGCCGGCGAGCGAGGCCGCTTCCGAGCCGACGCCTTCCATCAGGTCACCGTCGCCACAAACGGCATAGATGTTGTAGTCGAAGAGATCGAAGCCGGGCTTGTTGTAACGGCTGCCGAGCCATTTCCGCGCGATGGCCATGCCGACGCTGTTGGAAATGCCTTGACCGAGCGGTCCCGTCGTTGCCTCCACCCCCGACGTCAAATGATATTCCGGATGACCCGGCGCTTTGCTACCGAGCTGGCGGAAATGACGAATATCGTCGAGCGTGACCGCCGGCTGGCCAAGACGCTCGTATTGCGCGTTCACGGCGCGGGTGCCGGTCAGATACAGGACGGACCACAGCAGCATCGAGGCGTGGCCGTTTGATAGGACGAAGCGATCGCGATTTGGCCAGATCGGGTCCTGCGGATCGAAGCGCAGGACCTCGTTCCAGATTACGTAGATCAGCGGCGCCAGCGCCATCGGCGTGCCGGGATGGCCTGAATTGGCCTGCTGAACTGCATCGATCGAGAGTGTGCGAATTGTATTGATCGCGAGCTCGTCGAGCTCTTGACTGGTCAAACCTTTCAGCTGTGTCTGCTGCATCGGGCGTTCCACCCCATAATCATCCGGCGCGCTTGGCGACCTGCTTTTCGATGTGGCCGCCGAACTCGTAGCGCATGGCGGAAAGAAGTTTGTCGGCGAAGTCGGCCTCTCCGCGCGAGCTGAAGCGCTCATAAAGCGCCGAAGACAGCACATGGGCCGGCACGCCTTCGTCGATGGCGGCCTTGA
Organism: uncultured Alphaproteobacteria bacterium; assembly: GCA_963831165.1. Taxonomy (GTDB): domain Bacteria; phylum Pseudomonadota; class Alphaproteobacteria; order Rhizobiales; family Xanthobacteraceae; genus BOG-931. The sequence continues at coordinate 338,619 of CAWHPC010000017.1, read as the reverse complement.
TCGTCCAGCGCCCTTCGCCTGAGTCGGACACGCGCCCGGCAAAATTCTTCAGCGCGGGGTCCTGCAGCAGGGCCGTGGCGGAAAGATCGAGCAGCCAGGAAGCCACCACACTGCCGCGGCGCCAGACTTCGGCAATATCCGGGAGGTTCAGATCGTATTTGTAGAGTTCAGGATCGCGCAGCGGCGTGGTTTCCGCGTCGATCGCGCTTGGCCTTTTACCGATATTGGCCCCCTTGAGAACCGCAAAGCCTTCGGCGTAGGCGGCCATGACGCCATATTCGATTCCGTTATGAACCATTTTGACGAAATGGCCCGCGCCGTTCCCTCCACAGTGCAGATAGCCCTGCTCGGGTGTACCGTCGACCTTCTCCCGGCCCGGCGTTCGCGGAATGTTGCCCCGGCCCGGCGCAAGCGTGGCGAAGATCGGGTCGAGATGCTTCACGACGTCGCGCTCGCCGCCGATCATCATGCAATAGCCGCGCTCGAGGCCCCACACCCCGCCGCTGGTGCCGACGTCTACATAGTGAAATCCCTTGGCGCTCAGCTCTTTGGCGCGCCGGATATCGTCGATGTAATAGGAATTGCCGCCGTCGATTAGGATGTCGCCGCGATCGAGCTGTGGCACCAAACTCGCAACGATCTCGTCCACTACGCCGACCGGCACCATCAGCCAGACCGCGCGGGGCTTGGTGAGTTTGTTGACGAAGTCCGCGATCGAGGTGGTGCCGATGGCCTTCTCCTTGACTAGCTCAGCCACCGCGTTTGCCGATCTGTTGTACACGATGCATCGATGGCCGCCTTTCAAGAGGCGACGCACCATGTTTGCGCCCATTCGACCAAGGCCGATCATTCCGAGCTGCATGGCTTTAGCCCTCCATAGAGGAACGATGTTCCGGTCTTGCGCTTGACGAGGCAACGGATGAAAGACCCGTGTGTCTGAGTTCGAACAGATCCACAAACTGACGATAGCGGCCGGCGATCTCGGAAACTGTCTCAGCGCGCGTTGCTCGTTTGCTCCGCCAGGCGACCAGCGGATCCCAGAAGACCGTGCGACCGATCGCAAATCCGATGAAACCCGGAACGGCCGCAGCGACTTCGAGCCATTCACGTACTTTCTGATCGTCTTCGCCGCGACCGAGAACGATGCATCCGACGTTGTGACGCCCGGCTGATCGGGCTGCCGCGACGGTGCGCGCGCAATCCTCGCGCAGTGCGAGTCCTTCGACCTTCCACAAATCCGGATCGACGCCGCTATCCTGGAGTTCCCGAATGGCTTCGACCATCAGCCGCGGCCGCAATTCGATATCGTACTTCGTTTGGTCTCCCTTGAGGCTGTCGAGCTGCATTTTCTCCGGCGGGACGAGGAACTCGAACATGAAGCGGCTGCGGCTGCGGCCTGCAAGAAAATCCGACAAGCGCCTCAAGCGAGCCGCTTGTCGTTTATTCAACGCACGATCACCGTCGGGATTGTATCGCACCAGCACTTTGCAGAAAGCCGGATCGAACGCTTCAATATGACTTCGCGAAATCTTCGCCATATTCAAAGTCGAATTCGGTCTGTCCGCTCTTCTCCGCAGGACAAGCCGTTACAATGCTCTTGGATAGGGCGTCGCGCAGGATGGCCGCACCAAATTGTTCGTCGACAAGAATACCGGCCTTCTCCCTCGGCACGCCGTCGGCAAGTGCCGCTAGGAACCCGTCGTAGATGACTTTTTTGGCATCAGCGATCTCCGCGGTCTGCGCATCGCTCAACGGTGATTTCCAACCAAACATTTTCGTCTGAAAAGACCCGCGATGATCGAAAGGCAAGATAAACAGGGGGCGGTCATATCCTCGCGGCATCAGGCGGCTCCCTTAAGCTGGCGATAGCGGCAGATCAGAGCGTTCGTAGAGCTATCGTGCTCGAGGTTTGGCTCCGCCTGTTTTTCCAGTTCAGGAATGATCCGCAAAGCTAGAACTTTGCCGAGCTCCACGCCCCACTGATCGAAGGAATCGATCTGCCAAATCGCACCCTGTGTGAAGACAAGATGCTCGTAGAGCGCCACCAGCTTGCCCAACGCCGCCGGCGTGAGAGCGTCGAGCAACAGCGTATTGGACGGGCGGTTTCCCTCGAACGACCGATGCGGCACGAGCCAGTCGGGGGTCCCCTCCGCTTTGACTTGCTCCGCGGTCTTGCCGAAGGCCAGCGCCTCCGCCTGCGCGAACACGTTGGCGATCAGCATATCGTGATGCGGGCCCAACGGATTGAGCGGCCGCGCGAAAGCAATAAAGTCGCAAGGTACGAGGCGCGTGCCTTGATGGATCAATTGATAGAAAGAATGCTGGCCGTTGGTGCCGGGCTCACCCCAATAGATCGGCCCGGTGTCGTAATCGACCCGCGCGCCACCGAGCGTGACGTGCTTGCCGTTACTCTCCATGGTGAGCTGCTGCAGGTAAGCCGAAAACCGTTTCAGATATTGTTCGTAGGGTAATACGGCGACGGTCTGAGCGCCGAAAAAGTCGTTGTACCAGATGCCAATCAGACCCATCAGCACCGGAAGGTTACGATCGAACGGCGCGGTCCGGAAATGCTCATCCATCTCGTGGAAACCTCTGAGCATTGCCAGGAAATTGTCAGGCCCGACGGCCACCATCGTCGAGAGGCCGATGGCCGAATCCATCGAATAGCGCCCGCCCACCCAATCCCAGAAGCCGAACATGTTGGCGGTATCGATGCCGAATTTCGCAACCTCCTTTGCGTTGGTCGATACAGCGACAAAATGCTTGGCGATAGCATTTGGCTCTCCGCCCACGCTGCCCAGCAGCCATTCGCGCGCAGTGCGCGCGTTAGTCATAGTTTCCAGCGTTGTGAACGTCTTAGAGGAGACGATAAACAACGTCTCGGTCGGATCGAGGTCGCGTACCGCTTCGACGAAATCCGTGCCGTCGACGTTGGATACGAAACGGAAGATCATGGCTCGGTCGCTGAAGTGCTTCAACGCTTCGTAAGCCATGACAGGCCCAAGATCCGATCCGCCGATGCCGATATTGATTACATTACGAATGCGCTTGCCGGTCGCGCCTTTCCAGACGCCGCTGCGCACGCGTTCGGAAAAGTCAGCCATCCTGTCCAAAACGGCGTGAACCTCGGGCACCACGTTGCGGCCTTCGTGAAGGACCGTGGAGCCGCGCGGCGCCCGCAGCGCGACATGCAGCACCGCGCGATCTTCCGAAACATTGATTTTGTCACCGCGGAACATCGCGTCGATCCGCTCGCGTAGTTCAGATTCCTTCGCGAGCTGCAATAATAGCTGCAGTGTTTCCTCAGTGATCCGGTTCTTGGAATAGTCGAGGTAAATTCCCGCCGCCTCGATTGCCAATCGTCTGCCCCGTTGGCGATCGTCGGCAAAAAATTGCCGCAGATGAACGCGCTTTAGCTTCTGGTAGTGCTTCTCCAGCAATGCCCAGGCGGGCCGCTTGCGCAACGGTGGAACATTCACCGATTGAATGTTAGCGGACTCAGGTGTGTTCTTGCGTCGACCGGAAGCGACTGCCATTTGGGATCAGCTCGCTTTCCGCGTGGCACCGCTTTTGATTTCAATGCAGGCCATCAGGTCGTTCCACGATTTGTCGAAGGATGCGACGCCTTCATCCTGAAGACTTTTCGCGAGCGCACCGATATCGATCCCGACCTTGGCGAAGGCGGCCAACACCCTTTCGCAGTCGCCGGCGTCAGGTGTGAGTGCCTCACCAACTTGACCATGCTGAGCCAATGCCTTGAGCGTTGCCTCGGGCATGGTGTTGACAGTGAAGGGGGCTGCGAGTGCCTTCACATAAAGTGTATCGGAGGCTTTAGGATCCTTGGTTCCGGTGCTGGCCCAAAGGAGCCGTTGTGCCCGGGCGCCAGAATTGGCTACCCGTTGAAAACGTGGCGAAGTCAGCAACTCCAGATATGCCTTGTAAGTGCGGTGGGCGACAGCGATGCCGAGCCGATTGGCCAATTCGGCTGGAACATTTGCGGCAGTCGCGACATCCCAGCGGCTGACAAAGAGCGATGCGACCGAGGCGACAGCAGGATTGAGGCCAGCTGCGATGCGCCGCTCGACTCCGCGCAGATAGGCGTCGGCCGCTGCGAGATATTGCTCCCGCGAGAATAGCAGCGTGACATTTATAGGAACGCCGGCAAAGATCGCCGCCTCGATCGCGGGCAATCCTTCTTTGGTCCCCGGAATTTTGATGAAGAGGTTGGGTTTGTCGCCGCGTGCGCTGAGATCGCGCGCGGCCGCAATCGTACGCTGCGTGTCATACGCAAGAGTGGGTGAAACTTCCAGCGACACCCAGCCATCGACACCGTCGGTACGTGCAAAGACGTGCCACAGCAGATCCGCGGCCCTGCTCAGATCCGCCAACGCCAGTTCGAAGAACAACTCTTCTGCCGGCCTAGGGCGAGATGCGCGCCGCGCAATATCATTGTCATAATCGGCGGTATTCCTGATCGCATGATCGAAAATCGTCGGGTTCGAGGTGAGACCAGTTACTGAGAGTTCATCTACGTAGCGCTGCAACGTCCCGCTGTTGAGGAGGTCGCGTGTGATGTTGTCGAGCCAAAGGCTCTGGCCGACATCGTGTAGCGTCTTTGTCGCGTTCATTGCGCCGGCTCCAACTTGGGCGCTGGCATTGGCGACAATCGCAGCAGGTCGAAGCTGAGCAGATCGCCGATGCGTTCGATCGTCACATCAGCCGGCGGAAAGGCGCTGACCGTTTGCGGGTCGCGAGCGTAGCTCCCTTGCCGCGCGAACACGGTGGTGACGCGGTCCTCCCAGAAGCGTTTGACCGCGTGCAAGATGCGGAGCTTGTCGTCCACGATAACGTAATGTTCCGCTGGAAAACGCCGCTCGACGTCATCGAGTGCCTCTTCCTTGTGGATATAGATGAGCACACGCCTATCGACCGCTTCGCAAAGGCCGGCGCGCTGGACTTTACGCGGCTGAAAAACGACGTCTCCATCAGACAGAATTACGGCCGGCCCGAAACCGCCTAACCGCTTCAATACCTTGAGGGCGGATGGGAACAGTCGGCCGCCAAATGGATAGTCGATCAAATAGGACGACATCGCCAAGAGGTCGACTTCGAGGGGATGTTCAGCGCGATAGCGCTGCAAGGCGCCGAAATAGTCGCGGTAACCGAGTTCCGAGTACAGGTTCTCCAAGATCCTCCAATAGCAATCGCGCGCGTGACGTCCGTACGCGTTCTCAAGATGGTCTTTCAAATCCTGCTGGATTCCGTCGTTGTCGAGCAGCGTGTTGTCTACGTCGAACAGGAAGACAATCCGATGAGACGGTGCCATTCGGAACCCCGGCAACAATATGCGCTGCTGCGGATAACCGGCGCCTTCGCCCCTGAGACAACCGACACGTCTCCAAAAGGTTCTCGTCAAATGAGGGAAGCTCACGTCGATTTGATCGCGAATCCGTCGTTGAACGATTTGATTTTGGCCAAATTGCCATGGCGCCAGCACGAGATCGCGTTTCGCGAAGCTTTTCCGCAGACGGTCGATCTCCTTTTAGTGGATGTCGGCGCCGCCGCACCCGAGGCGGCCGAAGGCGGCATAGGGGATTCGAACTTACGAATGTCGTCTTTAAATCGACCTTTGAAATGTCGGCTGAATTTCCTCTCATTTCGAAACGTTTCGTGACCGGAGACTTCTCGCCGCTGAGCTGCTCTAAGAGATGCCTTGCAGCTCGGAGCTGTTTATTGGCTGCGGACCGGCGTCGTCGGATCATCAGCCCTCTATAATCCGAGGTAGGCCTTCCGAACGCGGTCGTCGTCGGCAACTTCGGCTGCTACGCCCGACAACGCGACCTCGCCATTCTCCAGTACGGTGGCAAATTCCGCGAGCGCAAGCGATTCCGCGACGTTCTGCTCAATGAGCAAAATCGTGACGCCCGCGTTCTTGAGTTCGAGGATGGCCGCAAAGATAAACTCGACCATGACCGGCGCCAATCCGAGCGAGGGCTCATCGAACATGATGAACCGCGGATTGCTCATCAGACAGCGGCCGATCGCCAGCATCTGTTGCTCGCCGCCGGATAGGGTTCCCGCCGTCTGCCTGCGGCGTTCGGCCAGCCGCGGAAACATTGCAAAGACCCGTTCGCGGTTTTCTGTCAGTAACTTGGCGGATCGACGCAGCGCACCGCCGAGCTGCAGGTTTTCCTCGACCGTGAGATTAGGAAATATCTGGCGCCCCTCGGCGACCTGGCCAATGCCCAATTCGCAGGTTGCACTCGAATCGAGCCCGGTAATGTCGGCACCGTCAAACATGATCCGCCCGCGCATCGGCCGGATCATACCCGCAATGGTTCGCACCAGTGTGGTTTTGCCGGCGCCGTTGGCGCCGACCACGGCGGTGAGACTGTTGTGCGGGACGCTCAAAGTGATGCCGTTTAGCGCGCGGGCTTCGCCGTAGCTGACCTCAAGGTCGTGGACATCGAGAAGCGCACCGGTCATGCTAGCTTGGCCCTTTTGCCCAGATAGCTATCGATCACCTTCGGATCGGCACCAATCTCGGCGGGCTTTCCCTCGGCAATCTTCTCACCGTGATGCAGAACGACGACGCGATCCGCCAAAGCCATCACCACGCGCATGATGTGCTCGATCAAAAGAACGGTCATGCCTTCCGCTTTCAAGGCGCGAACGATCTCGACGATCCGATCGCTTTCGGCGGCGCGCAGACCGGCCATGACCTCGTCGAGCAGTAACAGCCGCGGGCGCGCTGCGATCGCTCGTGCAACTTCAAGCATTTTGCGGTCCGGCAGCGTCAGGCTGCCGGCCAGAGCGTGTGCTTTGTTTTGCAGGCCTACCTGGGCGATGGCATGAGAGGCGATGTCCGAAGCTTTATTGACATTTGCGGTGCGGGCAAACGCGCCGATCATGGCGTTTTCGAGCACGGTCATCGTGCGCATTGGCCGCACGATCTGAAAAGTCCGCACCAGGCCCTTCATCGCGATCTGTTCCGCGGGCAGCCCAGTGATGATTTCACCGTCCAGCATCACCGAGCCCGCCGTCGGCCGCAGCGCGCCGGCGATCGCATTGAAGCACGTCGTCTTGCCGGCGCCGTTCGGGCCGATCAGGGCGACGATTTCGTTGTCGGCAACATCGAACGAAACGTCCCTGACGGCCACGAGTCCACGGAACGCTTTGGTTAGGGTTCGGACCTGGAGCATCAGGCGGAACGTGTAAATCTCGCAAACTGCACGATGCGCGGCCAAAGGCCGCCCGGCAGGAAAGCGATCACCGCGAGAATGACGACGCCGTAAATCAGCGTGTTGAAGCCGTAAAAGCCGGTACGCTCGCCCAGCACGTTGGAAACTTCCATCAGCGGCACAACGAAGAACGCGCCGATGATTGAACCGAACGGCGATCCGAGGCCGCCGATGATCGGAGCGATCAGGACTTCAATGGACAGTTGAAGCCGCATGACGGAGTCCGGAAAGAGGCTGCCTTGCATCAAGCCGAACAAACCGCCACCGAGGCCGGCCAGGCCTGCGCTGATCGCGACGACCAGCACCTTACTGCGCAGTGCCGGGACGCCAAGCGCGCGCGCAGCGTCCTCGTCCTCGCTGATCCCGCGCCAGCGAAATCCCCAACGGGACACCATTAACCGCTCAATCAGAAAATACGCCGCGGCCGTGATCGCGAGAAACGCGAAATAGGAAAACAGCACGCCACCACGGAGTGTCATCAGCGGCCGGTTGGTGTCCGGATTGATCGCCTTGAGAAAAAATCCGCCGGTACCGCCGACAAAATCCCAATTGTCGAACAGCACCCGGACAAGCTCCGCGAAGGCAATCGTCAGCACGGCAAACTGGACGCCGCGCACCGAAAATCGGCTGCCCACCCAGGCGATCATACTGCCGGCGATCGCCGCAATGATCACTCCCGCGGGAATTGCAAGCCAAGGATTAATGCCGCCCGACGCGGTCAGCACGGCCGTCGTGTAGGCGCCGAGCCCGAGGAATAGAGCGTGGCCCAGCGACAGCAGCCCGGCGCTCATCATCAGATTCCAGCTCAGCCCCATGAAGGCATAGAAAAACACCAGCGTCAGGAGACTGAGCCAGAACGAATCCAACAGCGGTCCGATCACGGCGAGGATAAGAAAGAAAACCGCTGCCAGCCACCCCGACGGCCATTGCGTTCGCGTCATCGGCTCTGCTCTCCGAACAAGCCGTTCGGCCGCCAGATCAGCACGACGACGAGCAGCGCGTACGAAAACACGGTCTTAAGCGCGGGAGAAAAAACCAGCGCGGCAAGCGCCTCAGAAAGCCCGATCAGGATGCCGCCGAGCAGCGCGCCGGTCAGACTGCCCAAACCGCCGACGATCACGATTATGAACGCGATCAAGGTGAAATCGGTCGCCAGAAACGGTTGCGTGTCGAATATCGGAGCGACCAGCGCTCCGGCCGCGCCCGCGCAAGCCATGCCGATACCAGCGGTCACCGCATAGACGTTACGGATCCGGATGCCTATAACCTGCGCCCCGATCAGATTGTCGGCGGCGGCGCGGATCGAACGGCCAAAGGTCGACTGCCGCAGGAAGAGGATTAAAGCCGCGATGAACACCAGCGCTATCAGCGCCGCCTGCGAGCGCACGACGTCGAGGCGCAGGGGCCCGATCGAGTAGGACTGCATGCTTTCGATCATCTCGATCGGCCGTGAATCTGGACCAAACAGCACCAGATGCAACCCGGTTATGACCAGCGCGAGCGCAATGAAAAGGATGAACTGTGCATGTTGCGGACGATCGATAAAGGCGTTCACGATCACACGCTGCAGCGCGTATCCTAAGGCGAACAGCGCAAGCGCAGCAACCGGCGCAATCATCCACGGCGGGATCTTGGTCACCGACCAGACCCCGTAGCCGACATACATGCCGATGACCACCATCTCGCCGTGCGCGAAGTTGACGATGCGCATGACACCGAAAATGATGGTGAGCCCAAGCGCGATCAGCGCATAGACTATGCCGATCAATATACCGCCGGCGATTACATTCAGATAGAGCGTCGTCACGGCAACCTACGTTAGCCGGATGCCGGCCCGAGGTCGCCGATCACCGCTTGTCGAACGGTACGAGTGGAAAAACGGCTTTCGCCTCGCTCGCATCGGCCGGACTTACGACCATCGGCCTGCCGTTTTGATTTTGCAGCATGACAACACCGATATTGGGGTTCTGACCCTTTTCGTCGAAACGGATCGGGCCGCCATAGACAATGTGATCCTTGATATCGGTGGTTTTCAGCGCCGCGTGGATTGCTGCCGGCTCATTGGAGTTCGCCCGCTTGATGGCATCGGCGGCGATCTGGACAGCCTCGAAGGCAAACACGGCGTTCAGATCGAACCGGGCATCGGTTTCTTTTTCAAATCGTGCTGCAATCTCGCGTGCGCCGGCTTTCGTCGGATTGTACCAGGGGACGCACGACATATAGCCGTCGCCGTATTTTCCAAGCGCGTCGGTAAAGGCCTTTTCGTAGGGGCCTGGGCTGCCGGGGCTGATGATGCCCATCGGCGACCAGTTTTGTTTTACCATTTCGCGGATGATCAGGATTGCGTCGCTGACGCGGGTGATCGGCATCAACAAATCGGCACCAGCGGCCTTGGCCTTGGCCACTTCGACCGAGAGGTCGCGCGCGTGAACGTCGTAGGAGATGCGGTCGACGATGTTGATTGGAACGTGCAGCTTTTCCCAAACGATGTCGACGCCTTTCATGATCCCCTGGCCGAAGGTGTCGTTGACGTGAAGAATAACGGCCGTCTTCGGCTCAAGGCCGGTCGTCGCGCCTAATTCCTTGATGCGAGCGACCGCATTGCCGACCAACGTCGTTGCCGGAGGAAAATTGCGGAAGATCTGGGTGAAACCCTGCTCGGTGATCTGTGGCGCAGATGCGATATTGATCAGGAACGGAATCTTGGCTGCTTCCGCCGCTTGCGCGACTGAAATCGTGCTGCCCGAATCGTTCGTGCCGATAAGCAGCGTACAACCGTCGCGGATCAGGCGCTCGGCGACGACCCGGCCATTTTCCGGTTTGGATTCGGCGTCGCCGTAGATGAACTCCATGGGCGGACCACCGGTTTCCTTGGCGTATTTCCCGCCGAATTCGTTGCCCTTGCGCGTCTGTTGCCCCATGAAAGCCTGAACGCCGCTCAGGTAAAGGATGACGCCAACTTTGACCGGAGCGCCTTGCGCCAGCGCGGCGCGCGGCAGAATGCTGGTACCGAGTGCGCCCGCTCCGGCGGCGAGGATTTGCCTGCGATTGATCGATATGCGTTTGCTCACGTTGATCCCTTTCCTCAGTACCCCGGGCTCATTCCGCAGCTTGGATAACCGGATTAGAACCTGCCGATTGCGCACGCTGCGTGTACACGTCTTCGATCGCGCGGATGATCGGGAGATAACCCGTGCAGCGGCAGAAGTTGCCGCCCAGTTCGGTGCGAATTCGATCGCGATCGGGCTCGGCGATCCGCGAAAGAATATCGTAAGCTGTCGCCAGCATGCCGGGCGTGCAGAAGCCGCATTGCAACGCGTGACGGCGATTGAATGCCGTGCGAACGGCCCGCATCAGCGGATCGTCGTCGTAACCCTCGACGGTGCGCACCTCGCTTCCGTCGGCGGCGACCGCGAGCGTGATGCAAGAACGAACCGGCTTGCCGTCGAGCATCAACGTGCACGCCCCGCACACGCCCTGCTCGCAACCGACATGCGTTCCGGTGAGCAGGCAATGATCGCGAACAAAATCCGCGAGCGACAGACGGTCATCAACCGAGCGCGATACCGCCTCGCCGTTAACGCGAATGTTGACCGTCTTCACGCGACCAGATCCTGGACGGAGCGTTCGAGGATGGCGCGGTGCATGGACCAGTCGCCCGCATCGACCTGCGCCTCGGTCAAGTCAGCCTCGATCGCTGCGCGTTGATCCTCAATCGGCGATCTGCATCCTTCCGCAGCGAGCAACTCCGAAATCCTCCCCATCAGTCTCGGACGCTCGGCTCGCTGGCCCAGCACAACGCGGGCGAGGCGCCCGTCTGGATCGACAATCGCGACAGCCATGGACTGGGCAAAATCGCCGAGTTTTTTGGCATATTTCGCGTGGCCCCAGCATGCGCCGGCCGAAAGCCGCGGGATCAACACGTGCGTGATGATTTCGCTTTCATCGATCGCCGTGTCCAAAGGACCTCTGACGAAGTCTGAAATTTTTATTTCGCGCCGGACCGCCGGACCCGACAACCGCAGAGAGGCGTCGAGCGCAATCGTCGTCGTAAGCCAGTCTGCGGCTGGATCGGCGTGCGCGATACTGCCGCCGATGGTGCCGCGATTGCGCACCGCGCGGTAGGCAATTCCCCGCGCGACGAACGGCATCAGTCCCAGCGTCACATCGGCGATCTCGCCGTCCTCGATTTGAGCGTGCGTAACACACGCACCAATCGCCAGAACGTCGCCTTCAATCCTCGCCTGGCGCAATTCGGCAAGCCGCGAAACATCGATCAGCTGCTTCGGTTCCGCTAGCCGCAAATTGAGCATTGGCCCAAGCGATTGCCCGCCGGCGATGACGCGGCCCGCCGTAGCGGTGGCAAAGCTGCCGAGTGCCTCCTCAAGCGTTGCGGCGCGCGTGTAGGAAAATCCAGCAGGCTTCATGACGGTTTGGCCGAACGCGCTTGCGCAATGGCCTCGCGAACGCGCCGCGCAGTCACGGGCGTCTCAGACACTGAGGCACCGACCGGCCGCAACGCGTCGTTCACCGCATTGACGATGGACGCCGGCGGCCCAATCGCGCCGTTTTCACCGATGCCCTTGATGCCAAACAGGGCAAACGGCGACGGCGTTTCGAGAAATTCAAGTTTGACATCGGGCATGGACGGGGCGGTCGGAGCGGTATAGTCGGCAAGCGTCGTCGCGGTCGGCTGCCCCATCTCGTCGTACGTGCTTTCCTCGTACAGCGCGTTGCCAAGTCCATTGGAGAAGCCGCCGATGATCTGTCCCTCGACCAGCAGGGGATTCACCTGCGTTCCGCAGTCGGCGACGATTGCATAATCGACCACTTCGACGCTGCCGATGTGCGGATCGACCGCGACGACGGCAGCGTGTGCCGAATACGCAAATACTCCCGGGTCGTGCGGCTTGTGGCCGGCGGTGACGCTCAGTCCGCCCGGATCCATGTCGGCCGGAAGGTCTTCCGGATGGTGATACCAGGCGCGGCCGATTTCACCGAACGCGACACTGCCTTGCGGACCATAGACCGAACCGTCCCTGATCTCGACATCGGCGGCTTTGCATTGCAACAGATGGGCGCCGATCTTAATGATCGGCACTTTCAGAAGTTCGCACGCTTCGGCAACCGCTCCGCCGGTCGTTACCATCGAGCGTGAGGTGTAAGTGCCGGTTCCGACCGGAGACGCCGAGGTGTCGCCGAACCTGACCGAAACCTTGCGCGGATCGATGCCAAGCACCTGATTCGCCACCTGGGCAAAGACCGTCTCGTGGCCCTGGCCGTGTGAATGCGAGCCCACTTCGACGATCAATTCGCCATCTCCGGTGAGGCGCGCGACGGCCGGCTCCATGCCGGGAACAAGTTCGATGCCCCATGCGGAATAACCGAACGGCCCGGTACCGTAAGCGGTTTGCTCGTAGAACGAAGCAAAGCCTACGCCGATCAATCTACCGTCCGGCTCACCCTTTTTCTGGCGGGCGCGCACGGCGGGCAGCTCGATCAGCTCGGCGGCGCGCTTGAGCGCAGCCGCATAGTCGCCGCTGTCGAGCGTCTTCTTCGTAATCGACACATACGGCATTTGCTCGGGCTTCACGAAATTGCGCAGCCGCACCTCAACCGGGTCGATGCCGACCGCTTCCGCAATGCCGTCCATCAGAAGCTCGTGGCCGATGCACGATAAGGGGCGTGCTACGCCGCGAAACGGCTGGCCTGCGGGTTTATTGCTTACGACATTGATGGCCCGGCCCCGAAACGCCCGGATGTCGTAGCAGCCCTGCATGTTGCCGATCGCCAGACCGCCTTCGATTCCGGCAGGCCACGGCCACGGCGAGTATGCTCCGGAGTCAACGATCACATCGCATTCAAGCGCTAGCACACGACCGTTCGCATCCGCGTGTGCGACCGCCTTGCAATGATAGTCGCGGCAATTCGCGTCGCAGACAAGTGACTCATAGCGATCCTGAATCCAGCGGATCGGACGGCGCAGCCGCATCGCAGCCCAAGCGACGCACACGGTTTCGCTTTCGAGATATGTCTTCAGCCCGAAAGACGCGCCAATGTCCGGAGCAACGACGCGCAGTCGTCGTTGGCTGATGCCGAGAACGTGGGACAGGCCGATCTGCAAGGGAACCGGCAGCTGATTGGCGACATAAACGACAAGTTCGTCAAGCCTGGAATCATAGTGTGCAATGCAGGCGCGGCCTTCTAACGGCATCGGATGCATCCGGTTCATGCGGAAGCTGCGCTCGACAACGTGAGCGGCCGCGGCCTTCGCCGCGGCCAGATCGCCGGCCTCGAGTTTGATTTCGACGAGGACGTTGTCGCCCCATTCCTCGTGAACGTACGGCTGGCCTTTTTGCAGAGCGTCCGTCATCGAGACGACCGGCGGCAAAGGCTCGAATTCCATCTCGACAAGCGCCGCGATGTCTTCTGCTTCGGCCGGCGTCGCGGCGATCACCAGGGCGACCGGCTCACCGACGTGCCTGACTTTCCCCTTGGCCAAGATCGGCCAATCGGACGGCTTAAAGCCGGGCATTTTGGCGGTTGAACGCAGCCGACCGACGCCGACGAGATCGTCCGCGAAATAAACAGATTCTTCGAACCCGCGTGGCTTGCGGCCCGACAGCATGCGAGCGTGGGCATGCGGGCTTCGGACAAACGCCGCATGCATCGTTCCGGGCAAGGCAATATCGGCGCAGAACTGGGCCCGGCCTTCGAGAAACCGATCATCTTCGAGCCGCGGCAGTCGGGCACCAATTCCGAACTCGCTCACGACAAACTCCTGGCCATCGAACGCTCGCGATCAGGCCGACACCGGCGGGTGGCGAAGATTTCCAAAACCAATCTGGATTTTGTATCCAATTTGCGGTACTGTCAATCGCACGATCCAAAGTTCGGCGCGCCTGGTCTTCGCGGCCTGACGCCGCCTGCATAACTGGAGAATTCTATGGCCCGCCTGCGTCACTTCGCCGTCTGCGTAAACGATCTCGACAAGGCCGCGGCCTTCTATCAAGAGGTGTTCGACCTCAAGCGCATCGCGCGCGAGGACCTGGAGATCGGCTCTGCGATCTACATGAGCGACGGTGTGATCAACCTCGCATTGCTCAACTTCAAGGGCAGCCAAGGCAGCAAGGCGTCCGACCTCAAGAGCCCCAGCGGCTTTGTCGGCGCCCACCATTTCGGCTTTCAGGTCGACGATCTCGTCGAAACCCAAAAGCGTATCGAAGCACACGGTGGTCGTTTTTTCTTTGATCTCGGCAACGAGCGTGAGGGCAACTTCGAGCGCAAGTTCAAAGACCCCGACGGCGTCATCTTCGATATTTCCAAGCACGGCTGGCAGGGAACCGACAGCTACAGCAAGGAATAGATGACTGATGAGCCGGCATCGACGTAGAGCTTTCGCGGCTTATCATGACGGCAATTCTCGGTGACCTTTTGGTGAGCGCACAGGAAGCGGCCCACGCGAGGCTGCGCGAAATGATTTTCTCCGGCGCATTGCAGGCCGGGCAGGCTTTGCGTCAGGAGGAAATCGCCCGGCAGTTAGGGCTGAGCAGGCTTCCGGTGCGTGAGGCCCTGAATCGATTGGCGACGGAAGGGCTTGTTGAGCTCAAACCGCGGCGTGGCTTTTACGTCGTGTCTTTGAAGCCGGACGAAATCGAAGATATTTTTGAAATGCGTGCCATGCTCGAAGCGCGCGCCGGGCAACAGGCGACCGAGCGAATGACCGCGCAGGACGCCGACGCCGTCGACCACCTTGTCGGCTCGCTCGACGTTGCCGTCAGCAGCAACGAAGGTTTTGACGACTACGCCACGATTGAACGAGGAATTTCATGAGCGGCTTTATCAAAGCTGCAATCGCAAATACTTGCGCCGTCAGATCCGGATGCTTCGGGATGCGGTCGCGCCCTTAATCAGGATACTGGCTTCGGAGACCGGGGAACTGCGTCGCGCGCAAGAGGAGCACCGCCAAATGGCGAGGTTTTTCAGACTTGGCGACGCGCCTCGGGTCGCTGAGCTCTGCCGGGAGCATTGCGCATATACGGGGACCACTCTGATTGAAAGGTTTCTGAAGAGCGGCAGCTAATCATAGGTGCTCATTGAAAAAGGCGCGGCTGAAATAAACAAAGGTCGTAGCCCAGCCCGTTAGAAATCCGCAAACAACCTTCCGTCAGAATGGCGGGTTGAAGAGCCGAGATTTGCGCTGGAGCAACAGCGGACTCTCGTGCTCGATTTTGACGGTCGCTTCGCACTCAAAAAGCAAAAAATTTCCAACCGGTCTCAGCTCGTGCGAAACGCGAGTCTCCTCTGATGAAATTCGGATATTGAAAATTCGAAACCAGAGACCGCGCGGCTAGAGCCGCCGAATAAAAACCCTGCGTGAGGGCATATGATCGGTGCAGAGACAGATGACGGCATCGCTCAGTGACGGAAATATTGGGGATTTTTCAAAAAACGGAGATGCGCCACAGAGACTGCACTGGCTGGCTGGGCGTGGAGGATTCGAACTCACAGACGTCGAATTTGAAATCGGCCTTGCCGAATCCCCTTGAGTTTAGGTCCTTCGCAAACTGTGCGGCTCGAAACCTGCCAACACGTCGTCGTGCTCTGAGATGCCGCACTGTTAAAGGCCGCTAATGGGTCGCCGGAGCGAAATCCTGCATCACTGTTGATTTCACCACGCGAGCCTTGCGGGTCGTGGCCGGCGTGTTGCGGCTTCTGCCGACAAACCGCGGTATGCCCGCGGTCAAAACTGCGCCAATGGCGGCGATGTCGCCATGCTTGATGGCGGCCAGCGCCGTCCGCTGCGTGCCACCATCGGGTGCGTCGATGAGAACGATATCGGCGGCTTTGCCGACTGCGAGATACCCGCAGTCGAGGTTGTAGACACGCGCATTGCTGCCCGAAGCCGCGCAGATAAAACGCTCCGGCGCCATATCGGTCAGGCTGGCGCAATGAGCGATCGTGTAGAGAATGCCAAGCGGCATGATGCCCGAGCCGGTCGGCGTGTCGGTCCCGATAATAAAACGATCGAACGCGCCCAATTGCTCCGTGAGGCGCGCGCAAAGCAACGCGGTTCGCAGATTGCCAGCCGTACAGACCTGCAGCGCCATCGAGCTTTCTTTGATGACCCGCTCGAAATCCGCATCCGGCATTGCCGTCGGACCACCGTTGATGTGGAAGGATACGTGTGGCTGGATCGCAAGCAGATGGTCGCCGGTGATCGCACCGGAGCCTGGGATTGAGGAGCCGCCGGTGTGGCAAGTGGTGATCAAGCCTGCTGCCTTGGCATCGTGAACGAGCGGCGCGTAGTCATACGCCGTCTTGACGACGCCGAAGCCGGCTTTCGCCAACGTCACACCTTTGGCCGCCAGTTCCTGAAAATCGGCCGATGAAAGGCCGGGCTCCAGAATAACCGAGCCGGCAACAACCCTCATGCCGCCCGGGCGGTAGCTAGCGAAACAACGCTGTGCCGCAAGCGCGAGCGCCTTCACTCCCTCCGGGTCGCTCGGGCGCCCCGGAACATGTACCTCCGATGCCGAGATCGCAGTGGTGATGCCGCCGTGCAAGTAGCTCTCGAGGAAACCGACTGTCCGCTGCCGCGGCGTGTAATCGCCAAAAGTAACGTGAACATGGGAGTCGATGAGACCGGGAATAGCGGTCATGCCGCCGGCATCAATGATCACATCGGCGTTTTCGACTTCGGCTGCCGACGCTGACCCCACGCGCGCAACACGATCGCCTTCGGTGATGATCGTGTCACCGGCGACGAATGGAGCTTGCCAGTCCCCGGACACGATCTGACCGAGGTTTACGATTGCGACCTTCATAATAGCCCCGGCATCAATGCGTGGCGCGGGCCAGCTCGCTTTGCAGATCGTACGAAGATAGCAGCGAGTCGACCAATCCGCCGGCGCTCTTCCAGTCGAAGGTGCGGAAGCTGTGACCGCAGGTAACGAAGCGCGCACCGGCATAAAACATTTCGTACTGCGTGTGTCTTGACCCAAACTCGGACCCGATCGCGTCCCAGACCGCTTTGAGAAGCTTCACTTTTTGCTCAGGGCTCATCGATGCCGAACGCTGGGTCTTGCTTATGATCGCGGCGAGCTGCGGGTTGCCAAAGTCCTCTACGGAAGAGGGCAGCATAATCAGCGCGCCGCCGGCGAGGTCGCGGATCGTTTGCACCACGCGGGGATACAGATCCTGCGTGAGCACCTGCGCCGAATACATGAAGTGCTTATTCGGCACGTACCATTCGCCGAGCTGCGAGCCCGATGCCTCCATGCCAGACAGCATCGCGCTGACCATCCCGACCTCGGCCGCAAGCTTGCCGAGATTCTCAGAAACCGACGGGATTGCGGTGGTGCCGATGGCTTCTGTGACGCGCCGCGCCAAGCCCGCCAGGAAAGCAAGTTTCACCGACAGCCGGATCTGCGCCTGATAGTTCTGATAGGCGTGCCCCTGCGTGTCGTGAAATTGCGCGCGGCACATGTCCGGGTCACGATAGACGAACATCCGCTCCCATGGCACCTTGACGTCATCGAAATACATCAACGCATCGTTCTCGTCGAACCTCGATGAGATCGGGTTGTCAAAGACGGATACTGCGTGCGCTTCGTAGGATTTGCGGGACAGCACGCGCAATCCCTTCGCATTCATCGGCAGCGCGCAAGAAAACGCAAAGTCCTCCTCACCCATTTTGAGCGGCTGAAGATTGGCGACGAAAACCTCGTTCGCCACGATCGAAGAGGTGCCGAGCATTTTGGCGCCGCGAATGGTGACGCCCGCAGAATCCTCGTCCACGATTCGCGCCACCAGATCGTCGTCCTGCTCGCCCCAGTCTTTGTCGCGCTGCGCCTGCGGATTGATGATGACGTAAGTCAGGAATAAATCGTTCTCGCTGGCGAACTCGAAGTAATCCACCAGAGCTTTCGCGCGGTCGGCACCGTGCTTGCGGAAGACGTCGATGCCCATGACCTGACCGACCAGGGCCGATGCGAGATGGTCGGGCGAACGTCCAAAGAAGCCGCACGACAAAGTGGCCCACGCCTGAAGCGCCTTTCGGCGTTGCACCATCTCGTCATAGTTGCGCGGCATCTGCCAGGCGCGGTTGATGCGCCGGTTGGAGCCATTTGGCTGAAAGGTCATCAGCTCCAGCTTGTCCGGCCGGGCCTGAAAATCGTACAGCGCAGCGGCGGATTGCACGGCGTTGCGGAACGCCGAATGCTCGGTGACGTCGCCGACAAGTCGGCCATCCAGATAGACGGTGCGGCCGTCCTTGAGCGACTTGATGTGCTCGGCGCCAGTCTTGCAATCGCTCATGTCGACTCCGTTCACGCCGGCAACCGAAAATCTCCGGCGGTATCAGGTCAGTCCGTCGATACCCTTGATGTCATCGGCAGCGAGTCCGCCAACCCGATGGTTCGGCCGTCCGCGCGTCGCGTAGGCGCAGATCACGGCTATTTCGTGCGCCTGCGGCGCATCGTGCAGCGTGATGCTGATGCCGTCATAATGCGATCGGACGTACAAAGCGTCCTTGTGCGCGAGCGGTATGTCAACGGCGGCGCCGGGGGCGGCACGCTTAGTGAAAGACGATATCCAGGCTTTGCCGCCGCCGGCCGCTTCACGCATCACGTTGCCGTAGACTGTCGTGAGCATGGCATTGCCATGCTCCTGCTCGCCGGCAAGTCCGACCACAGCCGCTTTGCCGTAGCTTACCGGCTTGTATGGCGCCAGCAATGCCACGGCGATTGCGCAAATCTCGCGGCCGATTGCTTCACTTGCCGTCGTCAGCGGCGACAAGTCTTCCACATATCTGCCGGCGAACGGATTGTGCACGATCGCGACCGCGGCCGACTTGCGCAACGGGGGATCGGCGCGCCGGCCGGATTCGGTTCGCACCTCATCGACAAACGTCAGTATTCTTTTGATTTCCATTAGCGATGCCTCGTCGGCCGCAATTCGAAATTAGATTTGCAAGCCGGCTCAATGACACGACTACAGCGCGTACTCGCTCCGGCGTCGCGACGGATAACCATGCCGCGACGCCTCCCGTGTTGCCGGTCACGAGCCGCTCAGCACGCCGCCAAAGCGCACCCAGCTCTTTCCGTCGAATTTGGTCAGTTGCAGCTGGGTGACCGGATAATATTTTGTCGAACTGGTATTGAGCGTGATGCCGGGAAGCAACAGCGGGAGTTCAAGGTCGTGAATATTGGTTGCCTGCTTGCGGATATTCTCGCGCGTCAGGTCGTTGCCAGCCTGCTTGAGAACTTGCACCCAGGTCTGCGCGATTGAGATTCCGATTTCGTTTTGCGGATCGTTGATGTCGCCCTGGGGATAGTACTTCGCCATAAAGTCCCGATACCAGGCGATCCCTTTGTCGTTGGCGAACTGGGGATCGCTGGGATCCTTGATGTAGGCGGTGGAGATGATCCCCACCGACTTGTCGAGACCGGCGGGCGTGAGCACGGTAGCGATGGAAGCGGCGTTGTTGACCAGGAATTGCGTCGGATGCCAATCGATGTCGTAGGCTTTGCGGATAGCTTGCGCGGCAACTTTGTTGGTCGTGGCGCTGAAGAAGACGTTGGCTCCCGAATCCTTGAGCGTAACGATCTGCAAATCGACTGTCGGATCGGAGACTTCGTAGGTCACCTCCTTGACGATCAGCTTGGCGGCGTCCGCGCCAAGACCCGATTTAAAGCCGTTGACGAAGTCCTTGCCGTAATCGTCGTTCTGATAAAGGACGCCGATCTTGGCATCCTTGATATTGCCGAGGATGTACTTTCCATAAATGACGCCTTCGTTGCGGTAGGTTGGATACCAGCCCATGGTCCAGGGAAATTCCGCCGGATTGGCGCCCCATTTCGACGCTCCGGTAGCGATGAAAATCTGCGGCACTTGCTTGGCGTTCATGTACTTGATGATGGCGGAGTTCGTCGGCGTTCCCATGGTACCGACGATGGCAAGGACATTGTCTTCCTCAACCATCTTGCGGTGCTGCTCGACGGTACGCGGCGGGCTGTAGCCGTCATCGAGCGTAATCAGCTTGATCTTGCGGCCGTTCACACCGCCCTGTTCGTTGATCATCGTGTAGTAGGCGGCCTGGACCTTGCCTTGCGTGCTGTATGAGGACAGAGGACCGCTGTAGGGATTGGTCTGGCCAATGACGATTTCGCCGTCGCTGGCGCCGGGATCGTATTTGTTCTGCGCCAGAGCAACGCCTGCTCCGACCATCAGCGCAATCGCCAGAATGGCCGCCTTTGAGGTTTGCATCGACATGACCGCCTCCTTGGGCTCCCGCCCGCTTGCTACCCCGGCTAAACCGTAGTCACCACTTGCTCTCGCGGAATGCCCCGCTCGGCCGCAATCTTGCGCTCGAGCGCATTGCGGGCGTGCACGCGGGCGACATCGGACGCAATGTTGATCAAGCGGCGATCGCCGAGACGCCGCAACGTCCGTTGCTGCACCTCCAGGACGTGATCGTCTTCCACGAAAGCTTCCTCAATCGAGCGGAACAGCTGTTCGGTTGCCGCCGGATCGTTTTGCCGGTGACCGTTGGCGGTCGACCAGAAAAACCACGTCGTTTCCTCGGTCTCCGGGGTGATCCCGTAGAACATGCGCAAACCGAAGCCGCCGTCGCGGATGCCTTTATCGTATGCACCCATGCCGGCATCGAGCGCGCCGGTGAATTGGAGAATGCAGGAGGGCGCAACGTACTCGAACTCTCCCCAGCGATCGACCAGCCCTTTGAACGGCACCGCGCTGGCGTAGAGATTCGGCGCATTGCAGTTGAGCAGCCAGCGTATGAACCTCACGCCATCCGGCGTCGGCGTCGTCTCCATTTTGGCCGTCGCGTACGCGTCCGGATTACTGGAGAGCGTTGACTTGTGCACGTAGGCAGCATGGGTCTGATCGAGCAGATTGTCAGAGGCGAGCAAATAATTGCATTTCAGAATTTCGCTCTTTGCCTTGTATGGCCACGTGTCATGCCAAGGATAGCTGACGATTTGGCCGAAGTCCGCTTTGTCCGGATCGCCCATCCAAATCCAGATAAGATCATTCCGCTCTTCGATCGGATAACTGCGGACTTTCGCTTGCGCCGGAATCATTGTCTGGCCGGGAATGCCGATGCAGCGCCCGGAGCCGTCAAACAGCATTCCGTGGTACTCGCAGCGGATGTTGTTGTCGAACACCTCGCCTTTTGACAGCGGCATACCGCGGTGACAGCACCGGTCCTCGAGCGCGACAACGCGGTTGTCGGTGCCGCGGTACATCACGATCGGTTCGTCCAGAAGAGTGCGGGCCAACGGCTGGTCGGTGATCTCGTTCGACCAGCCTGCGGTGTACCAGGCGTTCATGAGATACATCGCCATCCTCCCCGCCGGCCGGTCCCCGGCTGGACCTGTCAGGCAAATTTACTCGATAATATAACTTAGTTCAATTGCTTTCTTGCGAAGATATATGGGACTTTCGTCGCCGACTTAAAAAGCGGTTTCGGGCGTGGCGCAGCGCCCCGGCGATGCCGGACGGCATGAAATAGACTGAGGCAACGAGGAAGGCTCCGTACACCGCCCACGGCGCGGACTTGGAAATGCTGTCCGCAACGTTGGGAATAAATTCGATGAAGAAGGCGCCATAAATCGCGCCCGATATCGTGGCAAACCCACCGATGACGATACCGACAAGGAAAGAGATCGACAGCAGAAAGCCGAAGCTATCGGGCGCCACGAACTGCACGGCAATGGCACTCAGCGCTCCGCCGACACCGGTAAACAGCGCGCTAACGCCGAATGTCAGAGTTTTATAGAGCGCAGTGTTGACGCCCATGGTCGATGCCGCCGTCGGGTTGTCGCGAATTGCGATCAGCGCTCGGCCAAGACGCCGGCGAACCAAACGCGCACCGACCGCGAACATCACAATCGCAACGGCAAGCGCAAAGAAATAGAGCCACTTGTCGGGGCTAAGCGGCAGCGGCGAGGGAGCGTGCGGCTTGATGATGGTGATCCCCTGCACACCGCCAGTCCACTCTTCGATGCCTTTATATTTTAAGATCTGCGGGGTAGCGACCGCGAGCGCGAATGTAGCAAGTGCGAGATAGAGTCCTTCGAGCCGCAACGCGGGCAGCCCGAACAGGAAGCCGGCGACGAAACAGACAATGCCGGCGACGGGCAGCGTCGACCAATAGGGCAGGTTCCAACGATCCATCATGATGGCGGCCACATAAGAGCCAATCGCGAAAAAGGCCCCATGTCCGAGCGAAATCTGTCCGTTGTAGCCGGTCAAAATATTGAGGCCGAGCAGCGCGATCGCGTAGGCGATCATCAATGTGAGCTGAAAGGTGCGATAATCGCTGATGAGGAACGGTAAAGCGATTGCAACCAGCAACAGCAATGCGATCGCCGCCACGCGGCGCGTGCGCTCGGACGCGCTTGCCTCGATCGATTCCGTGCTGTCGACGCTGGAAAAAGCCTTGCGCGGCATGCTCAAACCCGCGAAACGACCGACCTGCCGAACAGGCCTGAAGGCCGTACAGTCAGGACCGCAACAATGATCACAAGCGCGAAGGTTAGCTTCAGATCTGTGCCAATGACGTAGGCGCCGGCGAGATTCTCAAGGATGCCCAAAAGCAGCCCCCCAACCACCGCACCGCCGGGGGAGTCGATGCCACCAAGCAGTGCGCCGGCGAAGGCGTAGAGCAGGATTCCAGACATCATGTTGGGATCGAGGTATACGATCGGCGCTACCATCATCCCGGCAACCGCGCCGAGCGCCGCGGCAATTCCCCAGCCCAGCGCCAGCATGAGATCGACGCGCACGCCGACCAGCCGACTCGAAATCGGATTATAGGCCGCCGCACGCATCGCCAGGCCGAGGCTGGTAAAGCGGAAGAAAATAAACAACACGGCCAGCTCGATCAGCATGGTCATCAGCGAGCCGAACTCATGACTGGTGATGTATTTGTTGTTTGGAAACACTTGATCCAGAAACGGGGTTGGGAACGTCCGCACCGAGTAGGTCCAGATCCAGCCGGCAACGCTGTTAAAGATGACCAAAAGGCCAATGAAGATCACGACCACTGATAGAATCGAACGCGCCGCTACCGGGCGGACGATAAACCGTTCAAGTAGAATGCCGATCACAAACGACGCCACGACCACGATGACGAACGCTTCCCAATAGGGAATGCCGGCACGGATCAATGTCCATGCCCCATAGGTGGAAAACATCGCCATCTCACCTTGGGCAAAGTTCACGAGATGCGTTGCCTGGTAGATCATGACCAAGGCCAACGCGACACTGGCATAGATGCCACCGGTCGCCAGACCTGAAATGACTTGATGTAGCAGCGCTTCCATATGCTTTTCAGTAGCCGAGGTAAGAGCGACGCACCGCGCTGTCTTGCTTGAGCTCATCGCACGATCCGGACAGAACGACGCGGCCGGTTTCCAGCAGATAGGCCCGATCGGCGAGGTCAAAAGCCAGATTCGCGTTCTGCTCGACCAGCAGCATGCTGACGTTCTGCTGGCGATTGATCGCCTGCATGATGGCGAATATCTCCTGCACCACTAGCGGCGCGAGGCCGAACGAAGGCTCGTCCAGCAAAAACAATCTCGGACGCATCATCAGCCCGCGGCTGATCGCCAGCATTTGCTGCTCGCCACCGGACAGCGTGCCCGCCTGCTGCCGCCGACGTTCTTTCAGCTTGGGGAAATAGGCGTAGACGATCTCGAAGTCCGCGGCGATGTTCGCTCGATCCCGCCGCGCGTAAGCGCCGAGGCGCAGGTTCTCTTCGACCGTGAATTCCTGAAAGGTGCCGCGGCCGTCCGGCACGTGCGCGATGCCGCGGCGGGCGATGTCCTCCGTCTTGCGGCCGTCGATCCTTTCGCCCTGAAACAGGATGGCGCCCGTCGTCCGCACCAATCCGGATATGGCGCGCAAGGTCGTAGTCTTGCCGGCGCCGTTCGCGCCCAGAAGCGTTGTTATACCGCCTTCCTTGAGTCCGAACGTGAGGCCGTGCAGCACCTGCGTCTGGCCGTAGAAGGCGCCGAGATTCCCAACTTCGAGCAGCGATGCGGTCACGTCGCGTGCCCAAGATACGCGTTGATCACATCTGGATGATTTTGAACGTCGCGTGGCAACCCTTCGGCGATCTTCCGTCCGAAATTGAGTGCGACCACCGTGTCGGAGACGGTCATCACCAGATTCATATGATGCTCGACCAGGATTGTCGTTACGCTCAGCTGATCGCGAATTTGCCAAATAAGATCACGCAGCGTGTCGACCTCCTCGCGATTAAGACCCGCCGCCGGTTCGTCGAGTAGCAGCAGCTTCGGTTCGGAAGCGAGCGCGCGCGCTAATTCCACGCGCTTCCTGTAGCCAAACGGCAAATCGCCAACCAAACGACCGGCGACTTGTTTGAGGTCCACGAGTTCGGCCAGATCGCTCGCCCGCTGCCAGAGGAACGCTTCGTCGCGGGCGACGCTCGGAGCCGACAGCGCGTGAGCAATGAAGCCGGCGCGTGTCCGGCAGTGACCGCCGAGCATGATATTTTCGAGAACTGTCATCGAGCCGAACAGCGCCAGATTCTGAAAAGTTCGGCCGATGCCGAGCGCTGCTATGTGGTAGACGGCTGCGGCAGACAGACGACGGCCGTCAAAAATGATTTCGCCATGCCACGACTTGTTGAGCTGGGAGAGACAATTGAACAGTGTGGTCTTACCCGCCCCATTGGGGCCGATCAGGCCGCAAATTTGCCCGCGCCGGACGTCGAAGCTAACGCCGTCGAGCGCGACGACACCGCTGAATCGCATTGTCACATTTTCAACGGCAAGAAGCACTGGAGCGTTCGCGGCGGCGCCGCTTGAGCGCGTGCTGTCAGGGATCATCGCATTGCCAGCTCAACGTCGCGCGCGTTCGCCCGGTTGATTAATGGAAGTCCCGTTTTCCAATAGTTCAGTAAGATAGCTAACTACAGAAGGTATACAAGCCATATTTTGAAACCGCCAAACTGTCGGCTAGGATCATTTGAGAATCACGAAAACCGGGCTAAGAACTCACATGGGTGTGCAGAAGAAAAAGGTCAGGGAGAAATCGCCGCGGCAGTCTTCCCTCCACGTTCGCAAAAGAGCGCCGCTGACGATTTCGCGCCCGGAGATGCTGGTTGATGGCTCCGACCGTCATTTCCGGCGTCTGGTCCACAGCTTGTTTGGATTTTTTGCGCGGCACGAAGCTGTGCGCAGCGGCCACGCCGCGCGCATCGGCCTCGTCGGCATCGAGTACACGACCTTGATTTCGATCAGGCATCTCGACGCCGAAGAGGGAGACGTAAATGTCAACCGCGTCGCCGACCACCTTCACCTCAGCGGGGCCTTTGTCACCACCGTCACCAACAAGCTGCTCAAGCGCGGTCTCATTCATAAATCCGTCGATCCGGCCGACCGGCGACGCGTTAAACTGCAGGTCTCCGACAAGGGAGATGCCCTGCTCGCCGAGCTGGCCCCGGTACAGCGGCAAGTCAACAATGTACAATTTGGCTGTTTGAGCAAAGCCGAGTTCCTCCAGCTGCTCGATATGGCGGAGCGCCTGATCGCGAGCAGCGAGAGCGCCGTTCGCTTGCAGGCATATCTGGCCGATGGATCGAAACCAAAAGTCGTCGTTCACCCGCGGTTTCGGTCGCCGTGACAAATGGAACTTTGTCAAAAGGAGTGCTTGCCGACCCAAATTCCTATCGCGCGGCCTAATCGTCAGCCCCGGTAAGCAGACATTCAGTTTAATTGCGCGCGGTACTGCTGCTGCGCCGCTTTTTTCGGCGCGCGAAGATTGCAAACTGGTCTCAGTTCTGTCCGAACCGAGTCTCTGGCAACGGGATTTGGAGATCGGGAAACAGCGACAAGAGACTCGGCCATAAAATCGACAGATAGTGGCTGAAGAACGTCCCGATATTCGCCGCAGAGACCGAATGATCTGACTCTAACGCTCGGTAATGACGCAAGTGCTTTGCGGTCACGGAAACTGCGGATAGAGACCGCACTGGCTGGCTGAGGACGCAGTCCTTCGCGAACCGGTCTCCACCGCAAATTCCCTGCTAACAGGGAAAAATACAGGGAAATTCCGTAAGACACCGGAGTCTGTGCACTATTCGCTGCCCAAATTGATTGTGAAATCGGCGATTTCGGCGAAATTCCCTATGCTAACGAACAGGGCATGTCTCGCGGCATAACAGGGAAAATTCTTTCGAGAGCAGGGAATTTTTTGCTCCCATCCCCTGTCCTCTAAACGCCGGTCTAATCGATGTCGGCTTTCGGGGGTAAGAACGGACATCGCTCTGATGTCTTGTGATGTCTGCTAATGACCCATCCGGACATTTTTTTGAATTCGCCGCGTTCGCGACCCTTGGTTTATAAAGTGATGGCGCGGTGTCAATGAACCGTGCTTTTCATTGCGGCTGGAGCAGCTTTCCAAGTTGCTGGAGGAGTTCGCCGTAGCGCGCGAAGTTGCCGGACGCATATTCCCGCTGCATCTCGCCGAACAGTACGCGCGCACGCTCCAGCAGTTCGTTGCCCGTGCCCACACTGGGCGCGCCGGCTGAGGTGGATGTCGGCGCGGACACGCCGACGAGGAGGCGCTCGGCGTCGGTGAGCGTGCTCGCCCACTCGATATTGCGGTCATCCGGCAACAGCTGCCCCAAAACCACGCGGGCGAGCATCGGGATTTTAGTCTGCTCCGCCTCGATATAGACCGGCTCGATCATTATGAGCTGGTTGTCCACCAGCGGCAGCACGATTAGATTACCGCGAATGACTTGCGAACCGTGCTGATCCCAAAGTGTCAGATCTCCGGAGAACCGGCTATCAGAACTGATGCGTGATTCCACCTGCGCCGGGCCGTCGATGAAAGTTCCCTTGGGGAAGCGGAAAGCGACCATCTTCCCGTAGTTCTCGCCGTCGGAGAGCCCGGCGAGCCAACCCGCCATCTGGTTCTTGCCGGCGACCGACAACGGCAACATGAGCAGAAACTCCGGCTTCTCGGAACCGGGAAGCTGCGCCGTCACGTAGTACGGCAGCATCGCGATCTCGCTGCTTCGATAGAGCTCGTGGGGGACCTCCCAGCGATCTTCGCGATTGTAGAAGGTGGTCGGATTGGTCATGTGGTAGGTGCCGTACATTTCTGCCTGCACCGTGAAGATATCCTCCGGATAGCGGATATGCCGGCGCAGATTCTCCGGCATCTCGCGCTCGTCCTTGAAAAGTTCGGGCAATACTTGCCGATAGGCATTGATGATCGGATCGTGCCGGTCGAAGACATAAAACGTCACCGAGCCGTTATAAGCGTCGATCACCGCCTTCACGGAATTGCGCAGGTAGTTGTAGCCGCGGAAAGCGAAAAGCGATCCCTGATAGGCCTCGCTGTAAGGGTAATTTTCAGACGTCGTATAGGCATCGAGGATGTAGGAATAGTGGTCCGCATCGGCGACGATGTAAGGATCGTGATCAAAGCTCAGGAACGGGGCGAGTGTCCGGGCCCGCTCGACGATATTCCGGCGCAACATCACGCGGCTTTCAGGCGTGAAATACCCCGAGATGAACAGCCGCGGGCCGTCGAATTCGTGGGCGATGACGAACTTGCGCCACAAGTTAGAGAGCAGGATTCCTCCAGTTCCCTGGTACACCGTCTCGGCATTGGCCTGGCCTTGCGGGAAATCGAATTCCTTCTCGGTCGTGTGCACATAGACACGGTCATCGGTGAGTTCGCCGAAGTAAATCTGGCCGCGGGTGACGGACAGGTCTTTCTTGGCTTCGACCGGAATATCATGCGCCCAGAGAACTGGATTGCCTCTCGCGTCGATCTCATTCACCGGGACCGCGACGATGCCGTAGCCGTGGGTGTATTTGAGCGCGAGATTGACCCAGACTTGGGCCGGCGGCGGAAGCCGCGTAACATCGAGCTCCCGCGCCGTGATGATGACCTGCCGCACGGCGCCATCGATTGCATAGCGATCGATATCGACGCCGTGAAACGTGTAATAGGGCCGCAAGCCCTGGATTTGCTGCAGCTGCGGCTCGAGCGCGCGCCAATCCCAGATGCGCGCGTCCTGCAGCGTTGCGGAATTTTTTGTCAAATCGACGGCCGTTAACGGCGTCGCGGAGACCGCAAATTCCCGCTCTTGGACGGAGGATCCCTCAAGGTTATATGCCTTGCGGGTGCCGGCGATGCTCCTGAGCAGATACGGCAGCTCCAACGTGATCTGGTTCGGCCCTACGTAGAAATCCTCGATGCTGGTGGGAACCGCGAACGCTCCCACGAACAGCACCGCCAGCGTCGCGAGCGGCGCGAGCCAATGCGACTGACGCATCAGTAACCAGTTGCGACTGCGCGGACTGGCCGCCGCCGCTCCCAGGATCAACGCGGCCGCGAACCAACATGCGACGGTGAGGTCGTATCCGGGCAACCAGAAATTGACGTCGGCATAGGACGCGCCGGCTACGACTTTTGAATGTCCGTCCAGAACGAGGTGATAGCGGGCCAAGAACCGGCTGGCCCCGAAGGCGACGCACAACAGGGCGCCGAGAACCATGCCCTGCCGCAGCCAGGTCACCCAGACCGCCTGGCTCGGATTTAGAACGGCGACGCTCTGGTGCGGGTAAGAGGCGCCGAATGGATTGGGCCGATAAGCGAACGCGGCCGTTCCGCTGCGCGCCACCATTCCAATCGCGGCCCAGAGCGCGATCACGACGCAAAGAATCCCGATAGTTACTTCGACGATGTCGTCGTAGAGGGGCAATGCCAACAAGTAGAAAGAAAGGTCGCTGCCGAACACCGGATCGACCACGCCCGCTGGTGTGGCGCCGAGGAACCGCATGAGCGGAATCCACAACGACGTCGCGAGAAATCCAGCTATGGCGGCAAACACAAATCCGGCGATCCAGGGCGCGCTTGTCGGGACGATCGCATACGGTCGGGCCAGTAAGCGCAGGTTGGCGCCTACGAACACGCCGACCACAAGCAAGACTGCCAAGAAAATTGCCACACGATATTCAAGCGACAGCCAATAACGATGGCTCTGTCCCAGTTCTGCAAACCAGTAGTTCTCCAGCGAGATACCGAGCGCCGCTTCAAAAATAACGATCCCGACTACGGCCGCCAAAATGTACGCGGCATCGCGATAAAGCCGGTGCACAAACGCAATGTGGTCGCCGCGCCCCCCTTGCATCAGGGTGAGGGCCAAGGGTGCCGCTGCCAACGCGAGCACAAACAGGTAGATGACCTCGAACATCGATCTTTCTCCCAGTCGTGCCGATCAAACGTTTCGACTAATATTCCATATCTTGCCTTCATAAGAAGGCACTATTCTTTGTCTCAAAATTCGACTTTTTCGCCTATAGAGCGATGCAATAACATCCGTAAATCGCGTCAGACTGTTTGATGCAGATCAACCCCTGACGCGCAATGCAGTGGCGATGGGTACGTTAAGCGGAGTCCGCTGCAGAACGTCCTGCAAGGCTGCAGTAGGAACGGGCGAGTTATGGCAACCTCTAAGACGATCGCGGCCCTGCTTGGCGCGACCCTCATTGCAAGCGCTGCGTCGATTTTTCTCAACCTTGATGCTTGGCCGGGGATGGTCGACCAAGCCTTCCATAACCCGGGTCTGGTCTTCGTGTCGGGTTATCCCTTATTCGTTGCGGGGTTTGCGATTGTGTATTTTCACAATCGGTGGAAGGGCGGTTGGCCGGTGGTAGTGACCGTGCTTGGGTGGCTTGCAGTTTTCAGCGGCCTTTTACGAATACTTTTTCCGACGCGCCTAGCTGAAATCGCAACAAGAGCCGTTCAAACCGCCGGCGTGATGCCGATAGCTGCGCTTCTGATTTTAGTAATTGGCGCATTCTCGTCGTTCAAAGCGTTCAGGCGAGAATGAGAATCTCACACGAGATTTTTCACAATCCGCCTGCCTTTATTCTTTTAGCCGCCGATAAGGTGAGCGAATAGAGTCGCTGTTTGCTGCAGTGCATGAGTCCGCTCATGCCTAGAGCGTCAGATAGTGCAGAGCAATCGAATGTCGGCTTTCGCGGATGTGCGATTCAACCGGTCAGTGCAACACCTTCTAATCTTGCGAGGTGAGGAGGTGTGCCATGGTGACGTCGCGGATTTGGTTCACGGCAGCGCAGAAGGCCGAGCTGGGGAGCGATGGAAGAACGGGCAAAGTGCTGCGGCCATCTCGCGGACGCTGGAAAGGAAGAACAAGACCGGCGTTGAGCGGATCGTGGTACTCCATGGAGGGATCGTGCCGGCGCCGCGCCGGAAGCCTGGGCAGCTCTAAGGTTTGAGGAACGGACGAGATTTCCCGTGGCATTGGGTGGGCCGGTCGATCCGGCAGATCGCCCAGGGCCTCGGACGGGCGCCATCGACAGTAAGCCGGGAGATCAGGCGCAACGGCGGCAGTCAGGCCTATCGTGCAAACCGGGCTGATCGGCGTGCCTGGGAGCGGGCGTTGCGCCCCAAGCCTTGTCGTTTGGCGCTGCACAGGGAGCTACGATGGCGCGTGGCGCAGAAGCTCGCGCTGCAATGGTCGCCGCAGCAGATCTCCGGCTGGCTGAAGCAGGAGTTCCCAACCCGCCAAGACATGCAGATATCTCACGAAGCGATCTATCGCAGCCTCTTCATCCAGACCCGCGGCGTGCTGAAGAAGGAGCTGACGGGGACTATCAGAATTTCTGTGTGAGGCCGGTTATCCGTCATGAGTTCACGAATCGCTCGGTGAACATGACGGCGAATTGCGTTTTCGCCTCGGCCCACTCGCGCGGCGGTCGTTTCCATTCCGCAGTGGCGCGGTTCAAGACCAAATATAACAGCTTCGTCGCGGCGTCGTCAGAGGGAAAATGTCCTCTGGTTCTGACGGCGCGACGCAGTTTGGAATTTAGCGCCTCGATGGCATTCGTGGTGTAGATGATTCGCCGCACGCCTTCGGGGAAAGCGAAGAAAGGAATCACGAGCTCCCAGTTGCGGCGCCAGCTCTGCGCGATTGCCGGATATTTTGCGCCCCACGGACTTTGCGCAAAGGCGTCGAGGGCAGCCTGGCCAGCAGCAGCATCGGCCGCGCGATAAACAGTCCGCAGCGCCTGCGCCAGGCTCTTGCGATCCTTCCAGGAGGCAAAATCCATGGAATGGCGGATCAGATGGACGATGCAGGTTTGCACGATTGTCTGTGGGAAGACGGCATTAATGGCGTCGGGAAAACCCTTCAAGCCGTCGACGACGGCGATGAGAATGTCCTGGACCCCGCGGGTCTTTAACTCGTTTACGACGCGCAGCCAGAATTTGGCGCCCTCGGTCTGTTCGATCCAGATGCCAAGAATCTCCTTGGTGCCGTCCGGCAGAACACCCAACGCGATGTAGATCGCCTTATTGCGCACGAAGCCTTCGTCGCGGACCTTGACCCGAATGGCATCGAAGAACACCAGCGGGTAGCAGATATCGAGGGGCCGGTTCTGCCATTCTGCAACCTCGTCCAGCACCGCGTCGGTGATCGCCGAAACCAGGTCCGGCGAAACCTCGATGCCGTAGAGTTCCTCAAGATGGCCACGGATCTCGCGGACCGTCATCCCGCGCGCATACATCGAGATGATCTTGTCATCGAAATCCGGAAACCGGCGCTGGTATTTAGCGATCAGCTTGGGGTCAAACGTCCCGGCCCGATCCCGCGGCACCGAAAGCGTCATCTTCGAGGTGCCGGTCAGAACAGACTTCTTCGAATAGCCGTTGCGGTGATTCGACTTGCCCCCAACGCTGTCAGCGTCAAGATGCTCCTCAAGCTCGGTGTTCAAGATCCGCTCGGAGAGCGCCTTCTTCAGCTCGTCAACCAATCCGTCCTTATTGAATACATCCTTTGGATCGCGGCCGGCCAGAAGCTGGTCCAGTAGGTCTTTCTCGATAGCCATGTGATGCTCCTTCGATTCTCATCATCATGACCTCACACAAGAATTCCTGACAGTCCCGCTGACGGCGCAGTTGCGTACTGCGCGGCGGATGCGTCGCCCCAAGAGCCACAACGCGAAGAGTGGACAAGGGCATATCCTCGATATGGTCTCCATCCGCGAGCGGCCCGCTGAGATTGAGGATCGCGCCGTGCCGGGGCATTGGGAAGGAGACCTTCTTACCGGAGCGAACGACACGCACATCGCCACCCTGGTCGAGCGCAATACCCGCTTCACGATGCTCGTCAAGATCCCCCGCAAGGACACGACGACTGTTGTTGCTGCGCTTGCCAAGCACATCGGCAAGCTGCCTGAGGAGTTGCGACGCTCCCTGACCTGGGATCAAGGCAAAGAGATGCATGCCCACAAGCGCTTCACGGTTGCCACCAACGTCCAGGTCACTTCGTGATCCGGAGTCCCTGGCAGCGCGGCCAACGAGAAGGACCACGGCCTGTGCGCCAGTACTTCCCGAGCGCAACCCACTGCTCGCGCATCTCTCGAGTTATCTGAACGCGATTGCTCTGCGACTCAATCAATGTCCGCGAAAGACCTTGGCCTCCAAACGCCAGCCGATAGACTACAAGCGGTGTTGCGCTGATCGGTTGAATCGCCGGAGTAAAGCTGCCGTGACGCGAACATCACGCGATGTCGCAGTTTGACCCACAGCGGACCTGATGCGTCGGCGCAGTCCGTCGGGCGAGTTGCGTTGATTAAGCAGGAACGTAGGTCAATCTAATCGCGTCCTCGCCAATTCGATCGTTGGCCGCAAGGCGGAGCGGCGGCCGGGGCCGCGAAGAATGGCTTGCCGCGACCGAGCACGATGGGGCGGAAGTAGAGTCGATACTCATCAACAAGACCAAAGCCGGTTAGGCTTCGTCCTAGGTCTGGTCCGCCAATTTGAATCTCCCCAATGAGCTGAGCCTTCAGCCCGCGTATCACCGCTTCGATTTCATCCTCGACAAGTGTGGCGTTGGGGCCGACCGACTTCAACCCTCGCTGTCGCGACGCCACTCGCGCCATCGCGGGTTTAGGCCTACTGTCGCGTGAACCGGTACTCCTGGGGTCGACCCACTGATGAGCGAAGGGCGCGTCGAGCGACGGCTGGCAGCAATCTTAGCGGTCGATGTCGTCGGCTATTCGCGTCTGATGGGTGCCGATGAGGAGGGCACGCTTGCTGCACTGCGCAGTATTCGCCGTGAACTCTCCGATCCGAAGATCGCCGAGCACCGCGGCCGCATCGTCAAGACGATGGGCGACGGGCTCCTCGCCGAGTTCCAAAGCGTCATCGACGCGGTACGGTGCGCCGTGGAGGTGCAAGAGGCGATGGCCGAGCGCACTGCCGGCATACCGGTCGACAGTCGCATTGTATTCCGCGTCGGGATCAATCTCGGCGACATAATCATCGAGGACGGCGACATCTTCGGCGATGGTGTCAATGTCGCGGCGCGGCTGGAAGCGCTCGCGGACCCGGGCAGTATTTGCGTCAGCCGCGCGGTGCGCGACCAGGTACGCGACCGGCTCAACCTCGTTTTCGACGATCTAGGCGATCAGAAAGTCAAGAACATTACCCGCCCGATCCGCGTGTTCCGAATCCGGCCCTCGCGCTCTGCCGCGGGGCCGCACGCAGCTATCACTGCGGTCGAGCACCGCGAGGCGGTCGAATCTGAGCCGCCGCGGCTGTCGATCGTCGTGCTGCCCTTCGCCAATATCGGCGGCGACCCCGAGCAGGAATATTTCGCCGACGGCATCACCGAGAGCCTGACCACCGACCTGTCGCTCATCTCGGGATCCTTTGTCGTCGGCCGCGGCACCGCGTTCTCTTACAAGGGCAAAGCCGTAGACCTGAAACAGGTCGGCCGCGAGCTCAACGTCCGCTATGCGCTCGAAGGCAGCGTGCAGCGCGGCGGCAACCGGTTGCGCATCAACGTCCAGCTGATCGACACCGAAAGCGGCCGGCATCTGTGGGCCGAGCGTTTTGACAAGCCGCTGGCCGACCTGTTCGACATGCAGGACGAGATCGTCGCCCGTCTCGCCAACCAGCTCGGCGCCCAATTGATCGAGGCCGAAGCGCGCCGCGCAGAACGCGCGCCCGACCCCGATTCGATGGACCTCTATTTCCGCGGCGTGGCCTATCTGAACAAGGGTATGACCGCGGAATACATATCGCAGGCGGAAGCCTTCTTCGACCGCGCACTGGCCCTCGATCCAGCAAACACAGACGCCTTGGTCGGTAAGGCGCTGGCCAACTGCCATCTAGGCGGCGGCTTTCTAACCGACGATCGGGCCGGCCGCATTGCTACCGCGGAAAGGGCGGCGATCGGGGCACTGTCTCGGGCGCCCAACCACGCCCTGGCGCATTTAGCCTGCGGCACTGCCTATGGCCTGACCAAGCGCAATGATGAGGCGCTCGCCGAACTCGAGTACGCGCTGACGCTCGACCACAATCTCGGCTACGCGCACATGATGATCGGAACCATCAAAACCTCGTTGGGACGCGCGGAGGAAGCCGAAGGCCATATCGGCGAGGCGTTGCGGCTGAGCCCGCGCGACGTCAATGCGCATCACTGGATCAGCAGCATCGGCACGGCGAAACTGCATCTCGGAAAAGACGAGGAGGCGGTCGTGTGGTTCCGCCGCGCAATCGAGGCCAACCGCAATTTCGCTTTTACGCACTTCTCGCTGGCCGCAGCATTGGCGCATCTCGACCGCCTCGACGAGGCACGTGCCGCTGCGCAAGCCGGATTGGCACTAGAGCCGGGTTTCACGATCGGCCGCTTGCGCGCCGGCGCGCGCACCGACAATCCGGTATATCTCGTCGGACGCGAACGCACCTACGACGGCATGCGCAAGGCCGGGGTGCCGGAATAACCCAGTCTCAAATCTGCGCGAGCATGCGCTCGAGTGTCGTCAAACCCGCCCCCGGGTCGGCGTTCTGCCACGTGACCCAATCGCGCAGCTTTTGCATCGCTCGGCCATCGCGGATCGCCGCGCGGGCCATGGCGACGCCATCGACGAGGTGTGCGGTGCGCTCCATCACATAGAGCAGCGGGGCCGCGTTGAGGCAGACGATGTCCTCGCGCGGCCCGTCGCCGGCGCCGGCGATGACGCGCAGCAGGGTCAATGCCTCGCGTGGCACCTCGCGGCTCGACGCCACGTCCTCGTAGCGCGCGACCGGCAGCCCCAACTCGCGCGGAGTGACCACCGAGCTGGCGATGCTGCCGTCCGGCCTCAGCTCGGCGATATGAGAAGCTCCGAGCGTCGACAATTCGTCCATGCCGCGGCCGCTTTCGGCATCGAGCCCGTGCATGACGAAAGCGCGTTGGGTCCCCAGCTCGCGCAGCAGCCGTGCGATCAAATCCACGGCCTCGAGCGATTTGACCCCCATCACCTTGTATTTCGGCATGGTTGGAGTGAGCAGCGGGCCGACAAAGTTGACCGTATTGCCAAACCTAATCTCCTGTGGTGCCCGCGCCAAGAAGGTCGGACGCAACCATTTGACGCATCCGTTCCAGGCGCAGATGCCGATCCGCTCGATAGCCCGCTTGGGGATGTCCGGCTCGCATTCGACATCGACACCGAGCGCTTCGATCACATCGACGGCGCCGCAGTTGGAAGTGGACGCCCGTGAGCAATGGCGAACGACATACAGGCCGCACGCCGCCGCCACGATCGCCGCTGCGGTGCTGATGTTGAATGTCTTCAGCGTGTCGCCGCCACTGCCGGCGTTGTCGATGATCGGCTCGGGAGTGTCGATCGCGACCTTTGTCGTATCGTATTCATAGAGCGCGTCGAAAGTGCCCGCGATTTCATCGAGCGTCTCTGGTTTGGCCGCCAGCGCCGCCATAAACGCACCCTGTTGGAGGTCAGGCTGCTCGCGCATGCAGATCTGGCGCCAGCATTCCTTGGCCTCGGCCCGGCTGAGGTCCTCCTTGCGGATCAGCCGCCCGATCATTGCACCGAACTGGCACAGCCGTTCTTCGTCAGGCGTCACGCTGCGTCTCCCTGTCCCGGTGGGCGCCGCGCGTTCCCGCTCGCGCCGCGGTTGGTATTATGCCGGCACGCGCAGCGATCACCAGAGCAAACGGAGCGTTTTGCTGGCTTGGGCGGCTGCTTTCGGCGCCGAGCGGTCGCTGGCCCGTCGGAATTGTCGAATATGGACCGGAACCACAATGTTTCTACCATTTTACTTGCCGCTGTTGGGAACCGCATACGTGCAACTTGGCCAGTTCGACGACGCTTGGCGCCGCATCGGCGGTGCGATGACGGCGATCGAAACGGCCAAAGAAAGTTGGTGCGAAGCCGAGGTTCACCGAACCGCCGGCGGACTCACGCTGAAGGAAACAAAGCCGGACACAGCAAAAGCGCAAGGGTATTTCGAGCGCGCCCTTGCTGTGGCTCGTCAGCAGGAGGTCAAATCCTGGGAACCGCGCACAGCGATGAGCATGGCGCGGCTTTGGCGCGATCAGGGAAAGCTAGATGAGGCGCAAGACCTGCTCGCGCCGGTCCACAACTGGTTCACCGAAGGCTTCGATAGGCTCGATCCTGAAAGAGGCCAAGGCGCTTCTCGACGAGCTGCACGCCTGACAACCAATTTCGAAACCACCCGATTTGTTGCAGTGCATGAGTCTGCTTGTGGCCCTCAACGTCGTTTGCTGCGAGACAGCAATACGTCCGGAGTTGGGGGCGAGGCAGACATTGCGTGGACATCGTGAAAGTGTCGCGATTGACCCGAAGCCGACATCACGAACGTTGGCAAAAAGGACTACATTGGTCATGTGGGAGGCGGCTGGTGAGATTGTTCACCGGACGCGTTGAAACCGGCTGAATTGGAACTTTTGGGTATCTCCAGCTGGCGTTTGATGGTCATGCCTTCTGCTCTCAATTAGCTCGAACGAATGGCCTAGCAATTCTCCGAGTGTCACTGCGTCATAGCGAACGACAGGCAAGCCGCTGCAACGATCTGGGCCGTCGGGCGCAAACGTTCCAATGATGACATGACCCCCGGGGAACACCGCTCTCAAAACACGTTCGGCATAGGCAGCACGATCTTTGGGATCGGTCAGGAAATGTAACGCGGCGCGATCATGCCAAATATCATAGGCTTGCGACGGCTCCCACGTCGTAATATCGGCAACAATCCATTTTGCGTCCGCACATCGCGCCCCAAGTCGGGATTTTGACGTTGCGAGCGCCTTTTCGGAAAGATCAAGAACAGTGACAGTTTTAAATCCCACATCAAGAAGTGCATCGACCAATCGCGATGCGCCCCCGCCAATATCGATAATTGACGCGGTGGCCTTCGCGCCAGTTGCCTGAATGAGATCGAGGGAAATGTCGGGTCTATCTTCAAACCAACTGACCGCGTTTTCGTCCTTGGTTGCGTAAATATTCTCCCAGTAGGCCTGGCGACCGCTCATGGCTCGTTTTCTTGCAACTCAGACATTCAGACCTGTTGGGTATCTCCCAACGCAGCGCGCACGCTTGCCAGTAACTTATCGAGATCTTCTTGGCGGGGACTGCTTCACAGGGGAATGGACGCGGCGACCGGCCCCCTTCGCGCGCGCCGCGGCGCGAGCGACTGCACGCTTCTGTCCAGCCTGTGAGCGGGCGCGGGGCTGCTGGCAAAAAGCGCGGTGCAGCGAACCAATGACCTCGCGAACCTCGGGGCGCGCGAGCGAATAGAAGATATTCTTGCCTTCTCGCCGCGTCTCGACCAGACCGTCGGCGCGTAGTCGTGCGAGCTGCTGCGAAATCGCCGGCTGACGCAGGCTGAGTATCTTCTCGATCTCCGTCACCGACATTTCTTGGTCGATCAGCAGACAGAGAATCAACAGCCGCGCCTCGTGCGCCAAAGCTTTCAGGAAACCGCTGGCCTGCTGAGCGCTGGCAATCAGCGCATCGATGTCAAGATCATGCTCACCGGGGTCAAGCAAATATTGCGGCTTCATTATCTCACTCACGGCATTGGTATCGTTGGGTGCATAAACCATCCCACACCTGAAAAGCAACCGGTCGGCTCAACCAAATCGGCTGCATCGGTCCTTCCTTTGCCGCCGACGAGCGCTGCGGCTTTTCGTCGAATCTCAGAAAAAAGGCCAGACCGCGCTGGAATGGAGCGGCGCCTGCCGACCTGCATGCCTTCGATAGGACCGCTCACCCGATCCGCTTGATCAAGAATTGATAGATCTTGCCGTCGACCTTGGATTCGAGGAGTTGGTTCCCCGTCGCTCGGCAGAACGCCTCGAAGTCCTTCACCGATCCTGGATCGGTGGCAAGGACTTGCAGCGTGCTGCCCGTTGTCATGTCTTTAAGCGCCTTCTTGGCGCGCAGGATGGGGAGAGGGCAGTTGAGCCCTTTTGCGTCCAGTGTTTGATCGGCCATTTCGCTTCTCTGCGGCTCTCAAATGAAAAGATTGATCTCGGATTGAGTCGCGGTCTCGATATACGTCGCGGCGCCGCCAAGAACCGGTCCTTCGATCATGTCCTCGAGCTTGTATTCGAACAGATCCATGGTCATCTGGCACGCGATCATCTTGACTTCGGATTCGATCGCCGCCTCCCGCAACTCCTCAATCGAGGCGATACCTTTCTTCTTGATCAGACTTTCCATCATTGTCGTGGCCGCAGCGCCCACGCCCGGAATCACGGACATGAGATTAGGCATGCCGATATGCATGCCCATCATGGGCATCTTCATCGCCGGATTGCCAAGCGCCGACACGCTGAGATCAAGCTTCTTCTTCAAGAGAGTCAGGCCGTAAAAAGTGAAAAACATCGTAACTTCCAAGCCCATCGCCGCGGCCGTCGTCGCCAGGATGAAGGGCGGATAGGCCCAATCCAGGGTGCCCTTGGTCACGATCATTGACATACGTTTGGCGTTGTTCTCATCGCTCATCGCCCTTTTCCTCTTCTCGCTCTTCGCGGCCGCGGCCGCGCATTTCCCGTTAAAGCCTCCACACCACGATCACCAGCACGATGATCGCCAGAAACACGGTCTCGGCGACGATCAGCCCGATCGCCCGTCCGCCGACCTCCGCCATCGCCTTAAGCGATGTTTTCATCCCCAGCGCCGCGATCGCTGTTACCAGACACCAACGCGAGACGCCCTTCAGCGCGACGAGCGCCGGGGCCGGAATCACGCCCAAGCTGTTGACCACCACCAAGAGGGCAAAGACGACCAGGAAGCCGGGCAATAGCCGCCCTGCCTTGGTTGTGCTGTGGGCGTGGAAGAGGAACGACAGCGTCACCACTACTGGCAGCAGCATCGCCACGCGCAACAGCTTGGTGAAGGTCGCGACGTTGCCGGTCTCATCGGAGACGCTGAAGCCGGCGCCGACCACCTGGGCCACGTCGTGAATGGTACCGCCGAGGAATACGCCGGTCGCCGCATGATCGAGATGAAAAAAGGCGATGATTACCGGATAAACAATCATCGCGACTGTGCTCAATGCCGTGACGCCGATCACGGTGAACACCGTATCGCGCTCATGATTTTCGCCCTTCGGCAATACCGACGATATGGCGAGCGCTGCGGAAGCGCCGCAGATTGCCACAGCTCCCGCGGTCAGAATTCCGAACGGCCGGCTTAAGCCGACAACGCGAGCGCCGAGCACCCCAAATAGAATTGTGGCTGTGACCGCGCCGATCACCATAATCACGGGTGTCGGGCCGAGCTTCATGATTTCTGAAATCGTGATTTGCGCTCCGAGGAGCCCGACGGCGACGCGCAGGATGCGTTTGGAGGCAAACTCGATGCCGGCCACGCACGGCCCTTCCTGCGAGAGAAAATAGAAGGCCATGCCGAGTAGCAGCGCGAACAGCATCACGGGGCCGCCGTAGTGCTCAGACAAAAAGGTGGCGGCAACGGCGATGATCAGGCTCACCAGCACGCCAGGGAAATAGGTCTGCAAGGCCGCGACCGCTCCGAGTCCGCGGCTCGTCAATGTCGGCTTAATCTCTGCGATCTCGCTCACTGCCGATTCCTGCCCACTCACGCGCAACCGACAAAGTTGTCGGCGGTCATCTTGGCTTCGTAGGGTACCGCAACCGCTGAGCCTGGAACGAGATTCACTTTGGCAGCGGCCCAGTCTTTCGGGCGTACTTTGACCATCCAGCCTTGGCCGTAAGGGTCGCTATTTGCGAGCTTGGGCGCGCCGGTCAGCGCGTCGTTGACTTCGACCACCTCGGCATCGAAGGCCACCTTCGCCGGACCGACCCATTTGCCGGACTCGATTGTGGCGCACGACTTTCCCGCTTGGAGCGCACGGCCCGCTTTTTTTGCGGTGAAAGCCACTAGCTGACCGGCCATTGCGGCGGCCACCGCCGTCATGCCAAGCGTCACGGTGCCGTCGGCATTGTCGCGGTACCAGATGTTATTCTCGACATCGTATAGGAGCTCGTCGGGAAGTTGGCAGCCACGGACGGTCGGCATCTAGCTCTCCTTCAAGATCACGCGATTTCGGCCGACTGCACGTTTGCTTCGTGCTGACGCAATGGCCGCGATGAGCAGCAAAATTCGCCGAGGCCTGCCACTTCAAGCTTGCCACCAATAAAGAGCGCCAAATGTCTCGCCACCATGGCGCCAAGACGAAGCCGGCGTGCGGTGTCTGCCCGCGCGGGGTCAAGGCGGACGAGATTGCGATGGTAGACAAGTTCGCGGCAGGTCTCGCGGCAAGCGTTGAAGCTCGCGTCGCCACGGGCGCCTTGGCGCTGCAGAGCCAGCAAGCGAAAGCCTTCGGCTGTGCCGGTCGTCGGCGTTGCGTTGTGTGCCAAAAGCCAGCTCTCAAGAATTGATTCGCCCAGCGCGAGGAGTTCATTGGCTAACGACGGTGCGGACGCGACGAGAGTCGCGTCCGGTGCGGCGACGATTGCATCAAGACGCGCGGCGACATCATCTATCGATCTGACGAGATTAACGGTCATCAGCCCAATCCCCGCGCGCGCAGCAAAGTGGATGAGTCGGAAAAATTCTCGTGCACGCCCACCTTGCGCGCCGACAGGCCGAGGGCCATGCCAAGAAGCTGCGTGAAGTAAAGGATCTTAACCGAAGTCTTTCGGCCGAGTACTTTCTCGGCGCGGACCTGATGCATCTCCAGTCCGGAGTGACAAGTCGGACATTCGGTGGCGATGACATCGGCCCCGCAAGCTTGCGCTGTCGTCAAAAGATTTAAGACTAGCTTCGTCGACGTGTCGCTGTCCGAAAGCGTATGGGCACCGCCGCAGCACGCAGTCTTGAGCGGATATTCGACATTCTCAGCACCGGCCGCCGCCAGGAGATCATCCATAAAGTGCGGCTTCGATGTGGACTCCGAGCCAGGTCCCTTATCTTTTTCCGGAAAGATGTGGCGCGGACGCGTGTACATGCAGCCGTAATAGTTGGCGACCTTGAGACCCTTGAGCGAATTCTTTACCCGCGCTTTTAGGCCTTCCTCGCCGATCGCCTGCTTGATCCAATCGAGCGCATGAATGGTCTCAACCTTGCCGCTTTCATAAGTCTTGTGCCCGGCCTTGCGGGACAGACGGTCGGTGACTTCGCGCGAGCTTGCATCGTTGGCGAGATCGTATTCAGCCTTTTTCAGATTGTGGTAGCAGCCGTTGCACGGTGCCATGACAGTGTCGAAACCCATCTCTTCCGCGATCGAAAGATTGCGGGCCGAGAGATAGGTCTGCAGCTTGGGATCGACGTTCTTGACCTCCATAGCGCCGCAGCAATTCCAGTTCTTGAGTTCCACTACGTCGAGACCGAGAGCCTTACCGAGCTCCTTGGTTGAGCGGTTATACGCATGACCGGTGCCTTCGAGCGCGCAGCCCGGATAGTAGGCAACCTTCTGATACTTACGGCTCATCACTCAGCTCCTTGCGCTCGAGTCCGAGCGACCGGCGATCGGCCGCTTTGCGCTCGGCAACGTATTCCTCGATCGCAGCGCCCGCGGCACCCCAACCGCGCGTGCGCGGACGAAACAGTGTGGCAAGGCCGAGCTTCATCAACAGGCCAACCGGCAGTCGGCTTGCGAGGCCGCGGACCAGCGCGATCAGCCAGTCCTGGAACAGTGGCTGCTTGGTGCGTGCGAAGAACTGGCGGAGCACCAAGCCATCCTCGATCTTGCCGGTGGCGAAGACTTGATCAGAGAAGATTTCATCGAACGTCATCGACGGCTTCTTCTCGGTAAGGCCCTTGAGCTCCAGCCAATGCGCCGTTGCCTTCATCACCCCTTCCGGGTTCACATCACGTGGACAGGCGTAGGTGCATTTGTTGCAGGAGACGCACTGCCAGATGATGTCTTTGTCGCGCAGCAGTTCTTCTTCGAACCCCATGCGGATCAGGTAGATCCAATAGCGGGGGTTGAAATCCGAGTTCAGCGCGTTGACTGTGCAAGAGTTGGTGCACGAACCGCATTGCCAGCAACGATGAATGAACTCGCCGCCGGGCAATGCGGCGATCTCTTCCTCCATCTGTTCGTTGTAGTCGGTCACTGCGCGCGAGTTGATGAACGTGCTCCAGTGGCCGGAGACGTCGACGCCTTCGATCTCCAAGTGCTCGTGGGTGACGAGGTTCTCGGGGCGGATCAGCGATTTTTCGTGAATCGGCATGCTCGCTCCTTCACGAACTCAGCTGGCGCTGTTCGCCGAGCACATAGGATTCGCCATCGATTAGCTTGAGGCGGGTACGACCGGATTCGGTATCGACCGCGTCGAGTCCCAAGAGGCGGCGCGTGTGCGCCATCCCGTCGGCCTTTCCGCCACCACAGAAGTCCGCGTGCAGATATTGGCCGCCTTTGTCGTTGATGTAGGCGGCATAGATGTGGGCGCAGAGCAGATCGGCGTAGAGCGCCAGGTCGCGGAACACGCCGTTCGCTTGTAGAAAGCCTTCCAATTCCTCGCGTAGCGTAGCGAAGGTGGCGAAGCCGTCACCGACTGCAAGGGTACCGACTTCGACATTATCGTCGCTGTGCCAGATTTCGCGCAGCACCCCGGTATTGACGCGGGCATCCCACATCCAGCGCGTCATCAACGGATAGCGCTCTGCCGCGGTGAAGTGCAGCACCTCGGCCGCGAGATCGCGTGACCAGCGGTGCTCACGGTCGGCGGGAAAGCTGGCGACAAAAGCATTAAGCCGCTGATCGGCGGTAGCGAGATCGGACCAGCCGTCGAGCAGCGCGACCAAGCGTCCGCGCATCGCAGCAAAGCCGTTGCGGCTGAGCCAGGCGCCGATGCGCCGGCGCACTGGCGTGATGAACGCGGCGAGATCGTAGAATTCGGGCTCGGTCAACTCGCCGACCTTGCCCTTGCCGAGCACTTCCTCGAACAAGGAGGTCTTGAGCGCCAGCGCGCCGACATAGCGCTCGATGCCGCCGGTATCCTCGGCGCATTCGACCAGATTCTCAAACGCCTGCCGCAGCCTGGGCCCGGACAGATCGAGCACGGGCCGCGCCGGCGCGGCAGTCGCCTTGGTTTTGTGGCTACCGATCGCCCACATCACTCGGCCGCCTCCAGCACAGTGCTGCGAACGAGATTGAGCGCCGCCATTGCCGCAGACTGGCCTTGCGCGATGGAGTTGTCGATGGTCTCAGGTCCCGTCGCCGCGCCGGCCACGAAGACGCCGGGCCGCGAGGTCGCCGACATGTTGGAATAGGTCGACGCTTTCAGGATGTGGCCGTACTTCTCCAGCTTGACGTCAAACACCGCGGACAAGGTCATGTTGTCGACATTGGGATCCATGCCGATAGCGTGCACCACCATATCGAAGGGGATCGTAATCGGCCGTTTCACCAGCGTGTCCTCACCCTTGACGATCAGCCGCTTGCCGTCCGATGTCACTTCGGCGATGCGTGCTTTGATGTACTTGACTTTATGCTTTTCCTGGCTCTCCCAATAATATTGGCCTTCGTACAAACCGAAGGTGCGGATATCCATGTAGTAGATGTAGACGCTGCACTTCGGCAGCGCCTCGCGGATTTCCATTGCCAGGTTGGAAGAAACGGTGCAGCAGATTTTCGAACACCATTCGCGGCCGATTTGGCGGTCGCGCGAGCCGACGCACAGAAGAATGGCGACTCGGTCGGGCTCGCGCCCATCGGAGG
Organism: uncultured Alphaproteobacteria bacterium; assembly: GCA_963831165.1. Classification (GTDB taxonomy): domain Bacteria; phylum Pseudomonadota; class Alphaproteobacteria; order Rhizobiales; family Xanthobacteraceae; genus BOG-931. The sequence goes on along the minus strand of CAWHPC010000017.1, from coordinate 294,334 downwards.
GGCAGCGCACGCCTTTGCCCGAAGAGAACATCTGCTCGACCTGCGTGGTTGTGACCACATCGGGATAGGTGCCGAAGCCCCACTCGGGTTTGTTGATCGAATTGAAATGGGTGAAGCCGGTGCAAAGGACGGCGGTGCCCGCCTCGATCTGCGTCCCGTCTGTCAGCGTAGCGTGGAAATCGCCGGGGCCGCCGACAAAGGACTTGACCGTTGCATTTTTTCTGATGTCGACGAGCTTATGGCCTTTGATCCGCTTGACCATGCCGCCGATCGCGTCCTTGGCCCACTCGCCGCTCGGCACCAGTTTGGCGTAGCCCGACAGGATCGGCGCGCCGCCGAGTTGTTCAGCTTTGTCGACCAGAACGACGCGCTGCCCGGCCGCAGCCAGCGCATGCGCGGCCGACAATCCGGACGGACCACCGCCGACGATGAGGACCGGGCGGTTCATTCTGCGACTCCCGGGAGCGCGGCGACGGCCTTAGGCTTGACGTAACCAGGGCCTGAGGTGATCGCTCGCTTGGGGTCATAAAGTGTCTCGATGCGACCGGCCTTGACCTCGTCGAGATACTGCTCGAATTCGATCTTGGCCTTCTGCCAGTCGATGCCGAGCTTCTCCAACAGTCCCTCGAACGGTGAGGCGTGCCAGTGCAGTTGCGCTAACTTGTAGGGATGTGCGCCGAGCGCAAGCGCAGCAAATTGACAATCGGCTAGGATCGGCAACGCATAGACCTTGTCCACCGCCTTGCCGATCCACTGGTTCTTGTCGAGAGTGGTGATGCAGCCGGTGTCGTGGCCGACCATGACGTCGGCGTGCGCTTCCTCCACCGCAACCTTAATTTTGCGATCGATGGCGAAGGAGCGGGTGAACTCGCGCTCGCCGATGATGTGGCGGAAGCCGAAGCCGCAGCAATCGTACCAGGTGGAATAGTCGATCACCTGAGCACCGAGCGTTTGCATCAGGCCGGTGGATACCGCGACGCGGTTGCCGTCCATCACCGTGTCGTCGTAGATCACGTCTTCGGGCACCATCTTGTAGACGTGGCAGGCCGGGTGGACGGTGGCTCGGATGTTGCTAACGTCGACCACTTGATGCTGCTTTATGCGGTCGCGCATCACGTGCAGCCATTCCGAGTAGTGCACGACCTCCTCAGGGATCAGCAGCTTGCCGTCGACCAGACGGCCGAGCTTGCCGAGGATCTTCTTCACCTGCTCGCGCAACTCGGCCGAGTGCATGAGGAAAATCCGCATCTCTTTGTAATTGCCGAAGGAGGTGCCGCAATGCACGAGCGGATAATAGGTGCCGACAGGCAGGCCCTGTGCTTTCGCCGACACGTACGCTTGGTGGAAATTACGCAAAAACACGGCGGCGAGGCTGACGACGTTGCCGATGCCGGAGCCATGGTAGTTCCAGGCCGTACATGAGGTTTGATCGGTTTCGTCGATGTAGTGAGTACCAAGCCTGTTCATCAGCCACATCACGCTGGACGGATAGCCGGGGATGTTGCCACATTGGCCGCACGATTTGTGGTGCCACAAGTTGGTGGTGGGGATGCGCTTCTCCCAGCCGTAGAGAGTCCGCACGACCACCGGCTCATGCCGCTCGTCGAGCCGGTGGACGAGGATCTCGCCGTCTTTTTCGAGCTGCCACATGGCGTCGCGAATATCGGCGACGCGATCTTTGTTGGTCAGCATCGAGCGGCGGTCGATCTTCGCCTCCACCCAAGAGGTGGCCGCCTGCGCCTCGCTTGGCGTCAGGTTGGACGGGCGCCACTCGGCGCCAAAGCCGGTAAAGGCCGGCGAGTTTTCGTTATGCTTGTCGTCCATGGCGCCCTCCGCTGCTTGGAGACCGAGGCTGTCTCGTCTCACTCATCCGCGCCTTCTTCGTCTTTCTGTTCCTCAAGCCACTCGTTGTATTCTTCGCGCTTCTCGTCCATCACGTCATTGACGACGTCGAACAGATTCTCGTCGACCATCTCCAACTGATCGAGCACGCCGGTCGCCTCCCAGATCGTGTAAAGTTCGACCGAGGTTTTCAGGTTCACCTCCCAGGCCGTGTCCATGGTGTGCATGGTCGGCACCGGAATGGCCTTGCGCAAAATGTTGAGCGGGGCGTCGACCTTGGTGACGTTCGGCCCCCAATCGGGGAACGCGTCGCGGGTAATCATGTTGGGCGCGAGCTGGTTGCCGGTGGAGATCACCTTGAGCAGCACGCGAGAGAACGGCCGCAGCACGTCCTTGGCCGACTGCATGCCATGCTTGATCGCGACCTCGCGCATGATCATGACGAGGCCGCCAGGCGAATTCTGGAATGGGCAACGCGCGGCGCAGGTGTAGCACTGCGCGCAGGACCAGATTTTTTCCTGCATCGCGTCATAGATGCCTTCGAGATTCTCGGTCCACAGGAGCTGCACGATCTCTCGCGGCGAATAGTCGTAATAGTGCGCCGACGGGCAGGTCGCGGTGCAAATTCCGCAGTTGAGGCAGCCGTGCAGTTCGTGGTCGTAAAGAACGTGCGAGCGGATATCGTCGAAAACTTCTTCGAGCTTTTCGTATGGAACGACAGGCGTCGACGACACCGGATCGCCGATCAGGTCGCTGTGTTCTGCAGTGTGGATTATGTTCGCGCTCATCAGTAGGTCAGCACTCTCGCGTTGTCGTCCTCCATGACGTCCTCAATGACCTTGGCGCCGCCGACGATGCCTTCGCATTCGGGGATAAGGTCCCCTTCAGTCATGTCGAAGAGGTCGAGGTTGGGCGAGCAACAATAGAATTTCACGCCGGCGCCGTGCGCATCCTTGATGAAGTCGTAGACGGTTTTTGGCGACCCGGGCTTGACGACCAGCTTTTCGGCGACGCCCTTCTTCATCAACTGGCCGGCCGTGGCTGTACAGACCACCTCGACCTCGTAGTCCATCGCAGCGGCAACCGTCGCCTGAAAGAACGGCGCGCCCAGTTCTTCGCCGTTCCGCGGGTCGGTATTGACCATAATGATGATCAGCTTTTTCGCCATTTCGGAGCGTCCTTCCCAAATCACACGCGATGCGCGACCGTGCTCATTGATCTCGGTCAACGTCGCCGCCGGTTAGCAACCACATATTCCAAAACGTGAATGAATGCTATAGGGTCACTTAGAAAAAATCGAATATGTGCGCAAACCGAGCGGTAGGCGTCAGGTACTCTGCTCCATTAAACGGGTCACCTGGATCAGTCCGACCATGATCGAGCCAGCGGCCGCTGCGATGTCGCCCTGCACGGCGCGCAACTCGGCAAGCGTTTCCGCCGTGTTTTCAGGCACCTCGTCGAATTCCATGATCAGGTCCTCGATCATGGCCGACTTGATTCCGGGATGGCCGACAAAGCCGAAGCTATTGTTCCGCAGTTGAAAAAGCATCAGCTCGTCGCCGTCACCGACTGCTAAAACCCTGGCATCGTTTGGCAAAACTGGACGGTCGCGCATGTAGACCGCGACCGGAAATGTCTGTGGCAAATGCCCATTGAGCGCGTCGAGGACGATGCGCCGGGCGTTATCGAGCGTGAAGCGCAGCGGCGCCTCCTCTGCCCCGCCACCAGCCGCGGTACTGAGGATGCAGGCCCCGATACCGATGCCGATTACCGGCAATCCACGATCGAGATAATCCCGGGTCAGACGCAATTCCGCGCCAAGACTCGGAACTAAATCGCCGCTGACAATGCCCTTCGGGCCGGATCCGAGAAGAACGAGACCGTCGTTATCTTCAGCGCTCGCAGGAATCGAGGCGCCCGGTGTGAATGGCCGGCAATAACGGAAGCGGATATTGCGGCCCTCGAAATGATCCTCCAGCAACCCGAGATATTCCGCTTCGACGTGCTGAAGGACGCACAACGTTTTCATGCTTCGACATCGATCCAGTGGGCGGACGACTGCAAGGCACTAGCGCCGCGCGCGAAAAACATATATGAGTTTGTGAATATGATAAACTAATAAACACGATTCATACGGGGAGACGATGGCCTGGTTCGAGTTGCTGCAGGAGATCGAACCGTTCGACGAGCTGCCGTTCGACCGGGCGCTGGTTGAAGCGCTGGAGGGAACAGCGAACGAGCAACCGCTTGGCGTGCTACGGTTTTTCACCCCCACATTCCGTTCCTATGCCAGCGATGAGTTGAAAGGCTGCGGCAAGGCGAGCTTTCCGGCCTTCTCGATCACCGGCGGCGCCTGCGCGCTCAATTGCGACCATTGCCAGGCGAAGATTCTGGAACCGATGATCGCGGCGACGAGCCCGGCCGAGCTTGAGCGCAAGGTGCGGGATCTGGTGCAACTCAAAGATTTGCGCGGCTTCCTACTTTCCGGCGGCTCTAATCGCCGTAACGAGGTGCCGTACGAGCGGTATTATCCGACGATCGAGAAGCTCAAGCGCGATTTTCCCTACCTGCGAATCGCCGCGCATTCGGCATTGCTTGACGGAGCGCGTGCCAAGCGCATGGAGGCAGCCGGCGTCGACGTCGCAATGACGGACGTGATCGGGGCGCAGGAGACGATCCGCGATGTCTATCATCTCGACCGCCCGGTCGCCGACTTCGAGGCAACGGTTGCCGCGCTAACCGCGACCTCGATGGAGGTCGTGCCACATATCGTGATCGGGCTCCAATACGGGCGCCTGCTAGGCGAAGAAACCGCGCTCGACATCGTCGCGCGCTATCCAGTCGCTGCGCTGGTACTGGTCGTGGTCACGCCGATTTATGCACCGACGGAGAAGCCGTTTGCGACTGTCTCGACCGACGACGTGGCCAAAGTATTCGTTGCCGCGCGCAATCGGATCCGCCATGCCCCCGTGCAACTTGGCTGTATTCGTCCCCCCGGCCGCCACAAGCTAGTTACCGATGCTTATGCGGTCATGGCCGGATTCGATGGTATCGCTTATCCGGCCGAGGGAATCGTGGCGCTCGCGCGCGCTATTGGCCGCCCGATCGAGCAAGACCACGCCTGCTGCTCCATTGCGCTCGACGGCTTAGCAGGGCGACGTGCCTGCGCCGCATAAGGAGCCTCATGTCGATAGAAACTCCCGACGTTCTTGTGGTTGGACTCGGCCCGGCAGGAAGCCGCGCCGCCGCGACCGCTGCGGCCGCAGGCCTCGTTGTGGTCGCGCTGGAACGGCGAAAGACCGCTGGCGCGCCGGTGCAATGCGCGGAATTCGTGCCGAGCCTGATCGAGCATGACGTTCCCGGCGTGCGCACAGTGACCGAACAGAAGGTCACTCGCATGTTGACCTTCGTTGGGGCGCAACAGCCCGAGGTCACTGAGCATTTTCACGGCCTGATGATCGACCGGAGTGCCTTCGACCGCATGCTGGCGCACGAAGCGGCGTGGAACGGAGCGGAGTGCCGATACGGTGAGACTGTCTTGTCCGTCAACGGCGACGGCACGGTAACGACGTCGGCGGGCGACCAGTTGCGGCCGCGAGTGCTGATTGGAGCCGACGGTCCGCACTCCTGCGTCGGCGTGGCGATTGGGCAGACTAATCGTGACCTGGTCGATACGCGGCAGGTCACGGTACCACTCATCTTGCCGCATGATGCGACCGATATTTTTTTGAGCCCGGACTATCGCGGTGGCTACGCATGGCTGTTCCCCAAAGGCGCCGTCGCCAATATCGGTCTCGGCGTCGTCTTCGAGGCCAGACGGTTCCTCAAGTCGATGCTCGCCGCGTTATGCGAGAAGCTTGCGAACGAGCGTCGCATTGGCACCCGGATCTTTGATCTGACAGGCGGTGCAATACCCGTTGGCGGGCGTTTGCAATCGGTGGGACGCCTCGGACGGACTGCCGTGTTGGTGGCAGGCGACGCCGCAGGCCTCACCAACCCGGTGACCGGCGCCGGCATCGCTTCGGCCGTGCAATCGGGTGCGCTCGCGGGGCGGGCGGCCGCGGATTTTCTTGGCGACTCCGCCGGCGCAATTGATGATTACGAGGAAGAACTTGGAGATGTTTTCGATGGGGCGCTTAACCGCGCGTTGCGGCGGCGACGCGACGTGCTGGCTTGCTACGCGGATGGCGGCCGGCCGGACGCGTGCGCGCTGAGCGACGGCTGGATCGCCTCACCACAATATTGGGCTGCGTGAACATCAACGCATTGAAAAAGGAGACTTGATGAGCTGTCTCGAAATGCCACGAAGTCCGGTGCCGGATTTCCTTAGCGAGCCGCGGCGCGCGTCGAACGATGCCGAAACCATGCAGCCCCGCGCGCCGGCCGTGGTGCCTGCTGACGCCCGTAACGGCGCGCGGGTAAAGACACAGGATGTCCGGCCCGAGGGCGTCTATCGGCCCAATTACAATGTCCTCACGCCCAACATGCGTTCACCTGAATACGTGCAAATGTCGACGGCCGCGGCAATCACGCTCGGCGTGATGGGTGGCTACATGCATCGCACCAGCTGCACGCGTTGCCTAAACTTGCTGCTCACCTATCCCGAGGGCTGCCGTGCCAATTGCGCCTATTGCGGGCTCGCACGTCATCGCGAAGCAAAGCGCAACTATGCCGACCGCAACTTCATCCGCGTCGACTGGCCGGCGGTGCCCTACGACCAAGTAATCGACATCGTCGCCGCCGGCGGCGATGGCGGTCGCTTCCACCGCATGTGCATCAGCATGATTACGCATCCGCGCTCCGACGAGGACACCAGGGTCGTGCTCAAAAAGTGGGTCGATCGCGTCAAACACGTGCCGGTATCCATCCTGTCCAATCCGACGACGATGACGCGGCCGGACGTGCAGGAGCTAAAGGACATCGGCGCCGATATCTTCACCGTCGCGCTCGACGCCTGCAACCCCGATGTGTTCGACCGAACGCGCGGATCCGGCGTTCAGTCGCCGCACAGCTGGGACAAATATTGGGACATTCTCCATGCCGCGGCCGAAATTTTCGGGCCGGAGCGCTTTGGCGCTCATTTGATCGTCGGCATGGGCGAAAGCGACCACGACGTCCTCACTCAGGTGCAGAAGATCCGGGACCTTGGTGGCCATAGCCATATGTTTGCGTTTTTCCCCGAGCGGGGTTCGCTAATGGACCATCTGCCGCCGGCGCCACGGTCACAATGGCGGCGCATCCAACTCGCGCGCTACCTCATCGATTATCGGAACCTTCGTCTCGAACGGATGCGCTTCGATGCGAACGGCACGCTGATCGATTTCGGCCTCCCGAAGGATGAGATCGACGCCGTGATCAACGCCGGTACAGCCTTCCGCACCTCGGGCTGTCCGGGCAAGGAAGCTGACGATATTTCGGCCTGCGATCGGCCCTACGGTGACTCGCCTCCCCGCGACATCGCCTCTTATCCGTTCAAGCTGAATCGCAGCGATATCCGCACAGTGCGGCGGCAGATCGATGCCGGCATGGGTGGCGCTGGTTCCGCGCGATCCGGTCGTCCGTAGCGGAAAGGCAAAGGGCATGAATATGGTCAGTTCGCCAACTAAGCCGTTCCGAGTGATTGAAACCGGATTGCGCGGCGGACGCGCCAACATCGCCTTCGATCAGGCGCTCATCGAAGCGCGTAGCGAGGGAAAGATTCCTGATACGATCCGGTTTCTGCGTTTTCGCCGGTCCGCTCTGATCGGCATCCACCAATTCCTCAGCCACGAGATCAAGCTCGATTACTGCGAGACGCATGGTATCGAAACGGTGCGGCGGATCACGGGCGGCGGTGGTCTCTATTTCGACGAGGGGCAGATCGGCTGGGAGCTTGTGTTCGATCGCGCAACTTTGGGAGTTACAGACCTCGGCGAAGTAACACGACGCATCTGCGAGGCTGCTGCGCTTGGCTTACAAAAGCTGGGGGTGCCGGCGCGGTACCGGCCGCGTAATGACATCGAAGTGGACGGCCGCAAGATCAGCGGCACCGGCGGTTTTTTCGAAGGCAACCTGATCTTCTATCAAGGCACATTGCTGATCGATTTCGATCCGGCGAAGATGCTGGCCTGCCTCAAAGTTCCGGCCGAGAAGCTTGCCAAACGCGGGATCGAGTTGGCTGCGCAGCGCATCATCACGCTGCGCGAAGTGTTGGGCGACGCCTTACCCGATCTCGAAACCATCTATCAGGGCCTCATTGCAGGCTTTGCCGATGGCCTCGGCATCACCCCGCAATGGGGACAGATCTCCGCTTATGAGGAGGAACTTGCAGAGCGTGCATTTCGCGAGGAGATTGGAACCGACGCCTACGTCACAATGCTGGACGCGCCGCCGGCTGACGATGCGTTGGTCAGTGCATCGCTGACCGGCCGCGGCGGCACCGTGCGCGCCGATATCCGCCTGGAAGGCCCGCACCGCGACCGCATCCGCGAAACATTGATCACCGGTGACTTCTTCATTACGCCGCCGCGCGTGGTGTTCGATCTGGAAGCATCGCTGCGCGGCTTAAATATCGCAGACGCCGGGCGCGCCGTCGAAAACTTCTTTGCTCGTAATCCGACCGATTTTCTTAGTTTGAGCGCCAGCAACTTTCGCCAAGTGATCGAGATGGCGCTGCGGCAGCGCGACGTGACCGCGGCCGCCAGCTGAATCATGCCTGCATGTGGCGGTCACCGTGGGAATCAAATTCGCGTTCGACTTTATTGCGAGAGGAAAACCATGATCAGTCGTCGTGCGATACTTATGGGTGGTGCGCTCGCGTTGGCCGGTTCAGCATCGCTTTCGCGGGCGACGCGCGCGGCTGAGAAATCGTTTCTGCCGCGGGGGCTGCCAGAAGGCGTTTACGACACCGCTATACTTGACGCTTTGCCAGGCAAAAAACCGCTGATCAAGCTCAGCTATCGTCCGCCAAATTACGAAACGCCGCTCTCTTATTTCACCTCGGAATTCACGCCGAACGATGCTTTCTTCGTTCGGTATCACCTCGCCGGAATTCCGGAAGAGATCGATGCGGCGCAATGGAAACTTAAGGTCGGCGGCGAGGGTGTCGGTAAACCATTGGAATTGAGTTTGAGCGATCTGCGTTCTAGCTTCGATAGCGTGGAATTAGCCGCAGTCTGCCAATGCTCAGGCAATCGCCGGGGCTTTTCCGATCCGCACGTTGCCGGAGTGCAATGGGGGCTTGGCACCGTCGGCAATGCGCTGTGGAAAGGAGTGCGGCTCAAGGACGTTCTCAGCCGTGCCAATGTCCGCGCCGAAGCAATCGAGATTGTGGTGAACGGTGCTGACGGGCCAGTGCTCGACGGCACACCCGATTTCATAAAGAGCTTACCCCTCGAAAAAGCGCTCGACGACAATACGCTCATTGCTTACGAGATGAACGGTGCTCCCATACCGCACTATAACGGCTTTCCAATCCGCCTGATCGTACCCGGCTGGACTGCCACCTATTGGATGAAGCATCTCGATACGATCGAGGCCTGGACCAAGCAGTTCGCCGGTTTCTGGATGAAAAGCGCTTATCGGATTCCGAGCGGAAAATTCCCCATTATCCAGCGTTTTCAGTCGCAAATAACATCATCCAATGAGCCTCTCACTGAGATGGTCGTCAATTCGATGATCACCGCGCCGGAAGACGGGCATACAACGCGAACTACAGAGACGACCGAGGTTCGCGGCCTCGCCTGGGACGGCGGCTATGGCGTGCGCCGCGTGGAAATCTCCGTAGACGGCGGCCAGATGTGGCGTGAGGCCGAGCTTGGCAAGGATGTCGGTCGCTTTGCGTTTCGCGCCTTCCGCTTTCCATTTACGCCGCCGCGTGCGGGCAAATATCAGATAATGGCGAGAGCCAGCAATGGCGTCGGTCAGACGCAGGCCGACAAGCTGATCTTCAATCCCGCAGGCTATCACAACAATGTCGTTCGCCCCGTTGCCGTCAACGTGCTGTGAGAGGAGAAACGATGAAGCGCATTCTTGTCGGCTCAATCGCGCTGCTTTTCGCCGTCAATGCCCAGGCGCAGGAAAAAGTCCGGCTCAAAGCCGGCGTGGGCTTACAAACCGTTGAAAGCTATTGCGGCGCCTGCCACTCGCTCGACTATCCACTCCAGAATGTGGGTTTCTTGAACCGTCAGAGTTGGGAAACCGAAGTGAACAAGATGATCAAGGTCTTCGGCGCTCCGATCGAACCAACCGACGCCAAGATCATCGTCGACTACTTGACGACAAGCTACGGCAGCGGCAAATGAACCACACCCGACAGACGCGATGGCTCAAATTACCTCTCGTGCGCAAACGGATGACACCTACTCGTGGGACATTGATTTAGCTCAAGGTGATAAATAGCTCGGGCGTTTTAGCTTGCCGCTTGGAATTCAAAGTCTCGGATCAAATTCTCGCGGTGACTATGCGAACCGCATCGATATCGTTCTTTATCTTTTGGATGATTGGTTACTCAGCTTGGGGCCAAGCGGTCAGCGCAACAGACGATGTGCGCAAAGGCCCCCATTTGGCGATCTTATTGTGCAGTGCTTGTCACATCGCCGCTTCCGACCAACCTTACCAACCGACGTTGGACCCTCCCGCGCCATCATTTGAATCGATAGCTCAACGTCGCGATGTAGATGCCGAGTCGCTGCACTACTTTTTGGCCACAACGCATCAAGGCTTAGACAATCCAAAGGGTATGCCAAACCCTGGCTTGGCGGATTTTCAAGCGAAGGCAATCGTCGCCTATCTGTTGAGCTTGCGTAAATAGTTTGTTTTGTTCCTGCATGCGGCCCGGTGACCGCTTCGCAGCGCAGCCAACGATGTGACGAAACGCTAAGGCAGCACAAAGTTCTGAATACATGGGGCGCAAAGTGAAAAACAAAATACTGACAATCCTGGCCGTTCTCGCGATGGTCCGGAGCGGCGGAGCCTTGTGCGGCGCTCTAGCGCAAACGGCTTCCGAAATGCCACCGGATCACGACGAGACGGGCGGCCATCCGGGCCATCACATGGCTGGTCCATCAGACGGAGCCTTTCATCGTAGATTCGATGATGCCGATAAGTGGGCCAAAGAGTTCGACGAACCGGAACGCGACGTTTGGCAAAAGCCGGAGGAGATTCTGGACGCCCTGCATCTGAACCGCACCTCGAGTGTTGCCGATATCGGCGCGGGCACCGGATATTTCAGCGCGAGGATCGCCAAGCGCATTCCCGAAGGCAAAATATTTGCCGTCGATATCGAGCCGGATATGGTGCGTTATCTTGGTGCGCGAGCGCAACGTGAGCATTTGGCCAACCTTATGCCGGTGCAGGCGAGCCCGGACGCTGCCAACCTCCCCGAGCCTGTCGATGTTGTTCTGATCGTAGACACTTATCACCACATCGGGAACCGGACACAATATTTCAATAAGTTGAAATCGTCGCTGCGTCCCATGGGACGGCTTGCGATCGTCGACTTCAAGACGACTTCGCCAAGTGGTCCGCCTTTGCAGTATCGCATTCCGCCCGAAACGGTCACAGAAGAACTCGACGCGGCGGGTTATACGCTCATAGAGACGCTTCAATTCTTGCCCAGACAATACTACCTCGTCTTCGGAAAGCGCGATTAGGGTATGCCATCAATTTCACCTACTGCGATTGTCTGTTGCTGGGCACCAAGTGACATTCGGGTCGTCCTGGCTGATGTCTGCTTTCAAGGGGGTGAAGGAGACATCAGAAATTAGAACAAGCCAAGTCTGCTTTTGACCACCGGGACGGCCTGTTTATGCGCGACTTGAGCGCGCGGGACGATTCATCATCCGTAGCATCTCCGGTCCGCCGGTTTTCTTAAAACGCCAGACCAGCAACGTCGCTAATATTAGGAAGATTATGTTGAGCCAAGTCGTATAATTCCAGGTGATTGACGCCTCCGCGATGCGAGCGTTCCGCGGTTGCGGAATGAGGCCGAGCGCACCAAATGCAACTTCGACGACGAACGCAGCCGCTGCCATCGCGACATAGAAGCTGACCAGTAAAAAGGCTGCCATCTTCAACCCGTAATACTTCCGGTAGATGTCAAGGACAGGCAGCACGATTAGGTCGGCGAAGATGAAGGCGATGACCCCGCCAAAACTGATGCCGCCATTCCACAACACGGCTGCGAGCGGGATGTTGCCGACTGAGCAGACGAACGAGATGATAGCCACCGCAGGACCGATGAGCGGACCCCAAATCTTCGCGAGTAGCGGATGATCGACGAAGAAGAACGACTGCCAGAATCCGCTGGGAACCCATGCAGTGAGCGCGCCGGCGATCAACAGCCCGCCGACTATGTCGAGCCAGACGGATGCCCAGTCCATGACAAAGTAGTGGCTGATGGCCGTCAGCCCTTGCTGAGACAAAACTCTGCGCCACAGCGGGCCGTTTGCGACTGACATGTCCATCTCGACGTGCCCCTCCATGCGGCCGGCAATTCCGCGGTCGGCCTGCTCCTTCGCCTCGCGCACGAGACGCGATCCCAAAAAGGTACGAAACAGCATGACCAGAATGACCACCATGATGGGCGCGCCAAAGAACTCCGCCAATGCGAATTGCCAACCTAACAGCACGATCATGATGATGCTGAGTTCAAGGACCAGATTCGTGGAAGCCAATTCAAACGCCATGGCCGCGGTGAAGTTTGCGCCTTTACGAAAGATCGAGCGGGCCAGCGCCACCGCGGCATAGGAGCAAGACGAAGACGCGGCACCGAGCCCAAGCGCAATAGCAATCGACTGTGGGTTATCGTCTGGCAGCAGACGGCTCATTTCGCGGTGGGACACCACCGCCTGGACGACAGCGGAAAGCGCGAAGCCAAGGATGAGCGGTCACAGAATTTCCCATCCCATGGCAAACGCCATCAAAAGCGCGTTCACAACAGGCGCGATCATACGCGGGCCGTTAACACGTGGGCATCGCGTTGGATTTGGTCATGGTCGATTTTGTCAATCACGGCGGTGATGAAGCTAGCGGTTTATCTTGCCCAGCTACAATAACCGTGCCCACCATGCCCCGTTCCAGATGGCCGGGAATGAGACAAGCAAAAAGAAACCGGCCGCGCTTGGTGAAGCGCCAGACAAGCTCGTCGCTATCGAACATCCCGACTGTCCGCGAATGCGCGTCATTGTGCTCCATGCCCGGATGCGCCTTCATTTCCTTCGCGTGCTCTTCGATTTCATTTTGCGTGCCCAAGATGAATTCGTGATTGAACAACCCCTCGTTGGTGAGCACGAAGCGAATTTGTTCGCTCTGCCGCACCTCTACCCGGTCGGGCACGAACAGCAGCCGGTCGCCCTCCTCGCGCATGACGATCGGCACGACGCGCGCGGGCTTCTTTGGATTACCCGGTTCGCCGAAATCGGCATGTTCGTGCATCGCCGGCGAATGGCCAAAGGCGGCCGCGCCAGCCAACGCGACGGTTAGCGCCGCGGCCGCCGCAAGCGAAAGTCTACGTGTATGGTTTATGGACATCAGCCGCTTCTTGATGTTCCGTTGCTGGATCAGATGCGTGTGTCGCATATTGTTCGTAATGCGTCGTCCGAGGGCCCGCCGCCCGGCGCGGATCGTTCCACCGTTCCGTCAGAGGCTAAATCACGTCCCGCTATAGCGCTAGTCGCTGCAACGGTGGGGAACGTTCGGTTCTCCCGACCCGGAGCAAAGATGTCGGCTCATGGCCAATCGCTTCAGTTCGCGGGAACGCAGGCTCTGAGCGCTTTCTGGAGCAAAGCGGAGGTCGCTCGGCCTGCTGCCGGTTAAACCCGCACTGCGAGTGACTGATATCGCGTATGGTATTCGCGAGCGCCGCGGCGCCGGAGCGTGGCGCGGCGCTTTGCTCGGTAGAGATTACCAGCCGTAATAGCAGCCGTCGAAGCCGTAGTAGAAGGGCCCGCAATACGGCAATAGGTCGCTATAGCCGTACAGCCCACCTAAGCCGAGCCCTAGGCCAAAGCCGCGGTGGAATTGATCGATGCGGCCAAAGTGGCCGTCAAAGTCGCGACGGGCAAAGCCGTGATCAACTCGGCCAGCGAAGCCGCGATCAAAATGGCCGACGCCTCCTCTGAATCCGCCGAAGCTGCGACCCACCATCGCGTGGCCGCCGAAGTGAGCAGCGCCTCCGCTGAAATGTCCTCCTCCACCGGAACCGCCGTGGCCGCCACCGCCGCCATGTCCCGAGGCCATTGCGCCGGTCGTCATCGTCGCCGTGCCGATCGCGACGGCAGCAGCGAGGGCAAGTAGCTTCCTCCGCATTGAAGTCTCTCCTTCTCTTGTGACGCCCCTCCCAATCGCTCTATTGAATTTATGCCTGCGCTCGCTGCGTAACGAATTACAAATGAGTAATGAGAAGATAAAGAGCGCGGTTTCGTGTACATTTCCAAACACCAAGAAAGCAGTCACGCGGTGTTGATTAGTGATCAGTCCGCTTGTTCAATTATCTCGCCAGATATTGCGTTGCGGCAGAATATCGACCCGCATGCTGCAATGCTGCTCAGCAATGAATGGAGGAGTTCCGCTTCAAGGAGATGCAAATGAGAAGGGCATTTTGCTCCTGCTTACCGATCTTGCTTGTTGTCGCGGTTCCGGCTGGCGCACAGGAGCCACTGCCGGCAGTCATCTACGCCGCCTCGGGAAGCTGTCTTAATTCGCCGGAAGGGTTTAATTCGAAGTTTGAACCGGCGAACTCAGGTGTGGCCTGGACTACGATCTTCAATGAAATTGGCAGCATTGACGCGAGCGGCAATGTTGTGGAGGTCGGTCAGTCCGTTGACACCGCATCCTTTGGCGTTGGTCCGCGCATGCATGCTCCGGCAGGGAGCAGTTACAAAGTTGAGTTCACCTCCACCGTGACCGCGAATTCGGACGGTAGTTACGCAAGTGTAACGGGGACACTACGGGGCAGTTTTACTGACGGGCCATATGCCGGGCAGACGTTCACGGCCGCTCCCGGTGTTGTCTCGAAGCGGTGGATAGGCCAAAACGGAGTTTCTGTGCAGGTAACTGCTGGCTCGCCGGTAATTCAGAAGGTCTCCCTTTCGAATGGGATAAGCTATCAACGGATTTGCACAGTGAGAACCTCGGTGACGGCGGCGCCTCACTGAGCTCTTGGGGAATTCGCGATTCGCCTGCGGCTTTCAGGCACAGATGTCGATGCCGTGATCGGTGTCGTCGGTGAGGATCTCGAATGCGGCTCTGTCCGCTGCCCGCAGGATCTCAGTGCGACCGGTCGCAAAATCCGTCACGCGCAAGGTACATTCGGCGATCTTCGAGTTCAGGCAATACTTCAGTCCGCCCGGCGGATTGTAATATCTCAACCCCACGAACGCCTCCCGCGGCGCGCGGATTTCACCTTCGATTTGGGCCGACTTGTTCTTCGAGGCGAAACGCCAAAGGAAATAATCATATGATGCGCGAGCCCTTAGTCCCTGCCACAACGAATTGAAGGCGTACTCTTTACCGCCATGACGCAGAACCAAAGGCGTTACCAATTTTGACCAGACCGGACCGATCTTGAACCTAGCCGATGCGGTTTCCAGAAAGCTGCGCGGCGCGTTGTCAAATCCACACACCTGACCCCACGCGTAGCGATCGGTGTGCTGCACACCCCAATTGTGATTCTGGCTGCCGACCCAATCGTCAATCGCGAGCGTTTCGTCTTTTAGCGTTATTGCTCCGGTGAAGCGCGCCATTGGGACGCCTACCAGGGCCTTCGCGTTTGGGAAGCTGGCTTCATACCTGTCGAGAGGTAGGTCAAAAACCGGTGGATCGCCGCCCGCATAACCCAAGTTCCATGTGACGCTGTTTGAATTCGAGCCGGAGCGTCCAACCAGAACTCCAGGAGCAAGCTCCGAGTCCGCGATGCTCACGGCAAACCGGTCGACGCTAAACACACATTGGTCGATAGGTACTTCAGTTTTTGCGACAACATGACGGCCTGTACTGCCGTTGAACACGACGGCCCAAAGCTCACCAATGGCATCGCGTGGCCGTCCGGCGGGGCTGAAGATCGTATATCGGACCCAGAACGCCTGCGGCTGCGTCGGATGGTTAGCTCGTTGAAAATAACTTTCGTAATGGCCCGCCGCCTGTCCGATCCGGTAGCGTGCACAATTGAAGTCGTCGGTGATCATTGACAGCTCGATTTAGGCAAGCTCGCCATGCGTAAGGACACTAGAGCATCGGTTCGAAAAGCGGCAACCGTTTTTGCTCTGAAAGCCTCGTGGGCAATGAAGTAATTCCATTCTGCAACTTCGATAGAAATGTCGGTTGTTGACCGATGCTGTCGAAAAAGGCTTGAGAACATCGCCGAACAGTGATTCCGCTGATGCCAGGGAACGGTCTGGAGGCGGCGATGATGGGTCGGCAGAACGGCGATCAGGCGAGCCTTTTCTATAAGTTTCGGCTCGATGATCGAATCCGGAAGGACCACCTGCTCAGACGCATCGATGTATTTGTGACGCCGGTGCTGGCCGACATGCGCGAGCCGTTGCAGCCGTATTACAGCGTGATCGGCCGGCCTTCGATTGATCCCGCTTTGATGATCCGGATGCTGATTGTCGGTTATTGCTACGGCCTGCGCTCGGAGCGCCAACTGACCCAGGAGGTCGAGCTTCATCTGGCGTATCGCTGGTTCTGCAGGCTCGACCTTGACGACAACATCCCGCACCACTCGACGTTCTCTGAGAACCGGCTGCATCGCTTCCGGGAGAGCGATGTTCTGCGCCATGTATTCGAGCGTGTCGTTGCGGCCTGCATGGCAGCCGGCCTGGTCAAAGGCGAAGGCTTCGCGGTCGATGCCAGCGTGATCGAGGCCAATGCCAGCCGCTATCATGGCAAGGCGCCTGATGAACTTGCTTGGACGGAGAAGCAGCGTCAGAAGCGAGCCGTGGCTGAGTATCTGGCGGCGCTTGAAGCCGACGCGGCAACTAAGGGGGATGTTTCAGCAGATGAAGCTGGCGGCGCCCCAGAGGGCAAACAGCCGCGCCGTTATGAGCGCAAGCTGCCCAAGGTGATCTCGCCGTCGGACCCGCAATCGGCATGGACAGCCAAGGCCAACAAGCGCGTGCAGTTCGGCTATGGGCTGAACTACCTCATCGACATCGAGAATGCTGTGATCGTGGATGTCGAGGCAACACCGGCGCGTACCTACGATGAAGTTGCCGCTACCAAAACGATGCTGGATCGCACCGAGCGACGCTTCGATCTCAAGCCGAAGCGGCTCGCCGCCGACACGGCTTATGGGACGGGCAAGTTCCTCGGCTGGCTGGTCAAGGAGAAGAAGATCACTCCACATATTCCGGTTTGGGAGATGAGCGATCGGCAGGATGGCATCTTCTCGCGCTCGGATTTCCGCTGGGACAGCAAGCGCGGAGTCTATCGCTGCCCCAATGGCAAGCTCCTTCGGACCAGTGGCACCGTGCACGACGGACGCACGCTACTATACCGCGCCTCGAAGCATGACTGCGACGTGTGCCCGATCAGAGCCAAGTGCTGCACCACGGACCAGGCGCGCAAGATCCCGCGCGACCTACACGAGGATGCCCGCGATGTCGCTCGGCGGAAGATGAAGACAAAGGCATTCGCTAGATCGCGAGATGAGAGAAAGCGGGTTGAGATGCGGTTCGCCCATTTGAAGACCCACCATCGCTTCGAACGTATGCGGCTTCGTGGCCTCTCCGGAGCTCGTGATGAGTTCCACCTCGCGGCAATTGTGCAGAACCTCAAAACACTAGCGCTCCGAATCCTCGGTCCGCCGCCCTCCCGACGGCGCACGTCATTTGCTTAAGTCCCTGACCCTGTTGTCAGTCGCCTCGGTATCGAAGTCGCCATCACAGCTGAAAACCGGCTGGCTCACCGCAGACGTCCATCGAACCTCCCGCCAGCTGAAAAAGCTGCTTTTTCGACAGCATCGGCCCAACTCGGACCTCCCAGGATGTCCGCATTTTGGTCGCTATCAGGTGGATTGTGTTGCAAAACTCTCGTTGAGACTGCAGTTGACCTGTGATTCCGTGGATCAGGACTGCGATTCGCGGGGGGCGGTCGATGATGGGGCGGCGAGAGCGCGGACAAGGTCAATTCTTTTACGCGTTCGATCTCGACAAGGCGGTGCCGGCGGATCATTTGGTCAGGCAGATCGACCGCGTTCTCGATCTTGATTGGGTGCACAGCGAGCTTGCGCCCTACTATTCGCACACAGGTCGACCTTCGATCGATCCGGTGCTGATGATCCGGATGCTGATTGTGGGATACGTGTTTGCGATCCGCTCGGAGCGGCGGCTGTGCTCTGAGCTGCAGGTCAATCTGGCATATCGGTGGTTTTGCAAGCTCGGCATCGAGGATGGGATACCCGACCATTCGGTGTTCAGCCGTGCCCGGCACGAGCGCTTTCGTCAGAGCGACGCGTTACGCCGGGTATTTGAGCGCGTGGTGGCGAAGTGCATTGCGGCTGGCCTGGTTGGCGGCGAGGGATTTTCGATCGATGCGAGCCTGATCAGGGCCGACGCAGGGAAGAAGAAGCGAGCGCCTGGCGACCAGCCCATTGCCTGGCCGCGGGCCGAGGAGGCGTCGCGCGCGGTTCGCGAGTACCTCGCTGCTCTCGATGAGGCCCGCAAGGATGAGGAGAGCGGCGGTGATGACGATGGTTTGAGCGGGGGCGGTAACAGACGCAAGCCGCCTTGACCGCAACCGCTCAAAACCTGCGGCGCCTCGTTAAGTTCCTCTGCCGCCCGCCGCCATCGGGCGCAGTCACCTGTGCGGCGTAGCCGGTCTGCAAAGCGTGTGTACCGATAGCGTTGTTAGACGCTCTCAGCGGAGAACGCCACAAGCTGACCAATACTCAAATCCGGCCCAGCTGCAAAAATCAGCCGGGTTTTGCAACACAATCAGGTGCAAAGCGGACGTCGAGCGAACTGAGTTCAACAAGCCGAATTTATGCCTACGCGACCTACCGCTTTGGCTTTCATGATTCTCACCAGATCGACGGTTGGGCACTTGGCTCCCGACTTCCCTAAGGATCAAGAAAATCCCAAGCGTTCGTTTGGTGCCTGGCATTCACAACTGAATCCGCACTGTTCCGGCTAAGTCTACATGGTTATTCATGCCGCCACGGTAGAGAGTGAGCGACGGCTTCTCGCCTGGCAGCGAGCGTCACCATTGTTTTGTTGCGATATCCTTCAGCATGGCATTGTCGAGCATCGCGCTTCGCCGCTTGCCGAAGCGTCGTGGACATACTCTCCGGGCTGCACGATGATGTGCAGCAACTCCGGGTTCGGGGCGGTGTCACAGGAGAATGTCATGAGGAAAGTTCTGCGTGGTTACGCTAAAGGCAAAGATGGCGATCTCATCCAAATTGGTACGATCCCTGTTCCGTATGCCAAAGACAAAACCTCTCCAAGGGAACGTCAGGACAAAAGACATTTGATCAGGCAAGGCGCAACGATCTTTAAAAAAGAAATTGTTCGCTAGGGGGCCATGCCAGGCTCTTCGTTGCATCGATGTGACCTCAATAGATACGCTGCTTTGCTGTCGGCGGCGGCAGCATTCAATTGCAGGCCCGGGACGGCTGACTTCTGTCGCCGCGTTGCCAGTCCGACCCTTCGTGGGTATCGTAACATCTCAAGAGTGGAGATCGAAAATGTCGCGCGGCACGGTGAAGTGGTTCAATTCCCAAAAAGGGTACGGTTTTATTCAGCCGCAAGGCGGCGGCAAGGACGTGTTTGTCCATATATCGGCTGTCGAAAGAGCGGGCCTAAGCGGCCTCAATGAGGGGCAGGCTGTCGAATACGAAGAAGTCACGAACAAGGGGAAAACCTCGGCAGAAAATCTGAAGGTTCAACGCTAATTTTGCATTTGCTGATTGGGAGGTTATCAGATGGCAAAGAACTCGAAGCGCCGCCGCGCGTGGACAACGGCAGACGTCCGCACGCTGAAGACACGGGCAAAAAATTCTCGCCAGATCAAAAGCGCCGTGTCGGTGTTGCCCTTGATCTGGGCGGCTATCCCGATCGCCATTCGAAATTGGCTTATTTCGATGGCCGTCAATGAGCCGCGGTCCTCGTCCAAGGCGGCTTCCGATTGGGCGCCAGCAATGTTATAGCGGTTCAAACGACTTGCTGTTGCCACGCGGCACTCGCGGACGAATTTCCGGTCTTCCGGTGCAAGCGCTGCGACATCGATTCCCATCAACGAGTCCAGTAGGTCGTTGGTCGGCGGAAAGGCTAATAGCCCAGAATGTCGGCCCTTACTGAGTACGCAAACCGCGCCTTGGTTATCATCCGCCTCCAGGCGAGCTTTGAGGTCTTCGGTAAGATCGCCAATGGACTTTTGTAGCGCTTGTCCAATCGCCTTGAGAATATTCTGGCCCAAGGCTTCGCCAGGGGGCGCAAGCGCATTCAAAGCCTCCTGGGTCCCAACGATATGGCCGGAATTCAAATCAAGGTTGAAGTTGACGGCGTAGTTCCCCGCCGCCGCACCCTCGCCTGCACCTCCGGGTCCCTTGGACTCCTCGGCCATATTGCCCTCGGGCTTCCTCGCCAAACTCTTCAAATAGGCTGGCTGCGGCTCGGCCGCGATGATTCGCCGAAGCCTGCGTAGGCCATGCAATCTTATTTAGCTATCAACATGGTGTAAGCAAGGAAGGAGCGGTCACGCGAAAGCGGTAACCGATCGTCGCGATGCCATGGTCCGCACCGAGGACGATTCTCCGGTTGACGATCAAACAACGTCCAAACGCGCGTTATTTGATCTTCATTGACCAAACAAACATGCTTTGGCAGGCTCGACGCTGAAGGTAGTCGCCACGGTTCAGGGCGTCTTGACCCGTCCGCGCTTCTTCTTGGGGGGATTTCGCTTCGGTTTACGGCTGGTTTGCTGAAGGCTTCGACACGCTCGATCTGAAAGAGGCCAAGGCTCTGCTCGATGAACTGCACGCCTGACAACTAATTTCGAAACGGCCTCTAAGTCCCGTGGAGTTCGAGACGAAGACGGGATTCGCTTAGGCGGGTGTCAACCGAACCGGGCGCAGGCCAGGTATCGCAATATCTCGCCCCGCTTCATGAAAGTGGGCGTACGCGCATTTCCTAATTCAATGTCCGCTTTGTACTCAAACGCAGAACTCGAACCGGTCTCCGTACGCACCAACCAAGTCTCCCCTGACGGGATTCGGATATTGAAAATTCGCGACTGGAGACAGCCGGCTAAATACGCCAAATACGGACGGCGATGAACGTTGTTTCTGGCCGCAGAGACACGCGAGCACCCTTTAACGCGCGGAAGTTTCGGACGTTTTCCCGATAAATTGGATATGCCCTGCAGGGACGGCACTGGCTGGCTGGGGCGGGAGGATTCGAACCTCCGGATGGCGGAATCAAAATCCGCTGCCTTACCGCTTGGCTACGCCCCAAAGGTACCGTCGGATTGCCGCGGGCCCGCCGCGGGCCGTCGGCCGGCGCAACATAGCGGCGTGAATGCCGCCAATCAATGTGTCTGACCTTCGCCGGGGCTCATTACACGGCTGCCGGAAGCCAGGCATAGACGCGCCGCGCAGCAAGTGCCGACGCAAATTATCTGGGCAAGCCACGACCCTGCGACTGCGCGCGAGGCTGGCTTCGTGCTGTTCGACGTGATTTCCGCCAAGCAGAAAGCGACCCAATTCCATGTCATCAATCGCGCCGGGCAGCTTGCTATTTCGCGAGCAGCCCGCCGCCTTTCATCATATCGTGGGCGTCGTTCGGTGAAGGCGTCCGGCAGGAAAAGGTGCAGGTGGCGGCCTGACGATCGCCCCCTGCGCGCCGGTAAACCCCTCTGTTGGGCATGGTCACAGCCGCCGGCACTATATAATGATGGCTGCGAGTACCGCCGACCGGCAAAAGCGGCCTCGCCTCGGGAGACGTCGATGACCTACCAAGCCCCACTCGCCGACATGGGCTTTGCGCTCAAGTATGGGGCTGCGCTTCTGCCCGCCCTGGAGGAAGGTTTCTTCGGCGACCTTACCATCGATGACGTCGAGGCGGTACTTAACGAGGCGGGCCGAATGGCCGGCGAGGTCATCGCGCCGCTCAACCGAGTGGGCGACCAACAAGGCGCAACTTTCAAGGACGGTGTCGTTACCACGGCGCCGGGCTGGAAGGAGGCGTACCACGCTTGGTGCCAAGCCGGTTGGAACGGCCTCGCCTCACCCACCGAATGGGGAGGCCAGGGTCTGCCGCAAGTGGTCAACGCCGCATGTACGGAGATGTGGAACGCTGCTGCGATGTCGTTCGGCCTTGGTCCATTGCTGACCATGGGAGCGATCGATGCACTCAACATCCACGGCAGTGACGAACTGAAGCGCGCCTATCTCGAAAAACTCGTCACCGGCGAATGGACCGGAACGATGCAACTCACTGAGCCGCAGGCGGGCTCTGATGTTGGCGCGCTGCGCACCCGCGCCGAGCGCGCCGGCGACGGCACTTATCGCATCAAGGGTCAGAAAATCTTCATCACCTACGGTGAGCACGACCTGACCGACAACATCATCCACTTCGTCCTCGCGCGCCTACCCGATGCCCCACCCGGCACCCGCGGCATTTCTCTGTTTCTGGTGCCAAAGTTTCTGCTCAATGCCGATGGCTCGCTCGGCGCGCGCAACGACCTGCGCGCGCACTCGGTCGAGCATAAGCTCGGCATCCACGGTTCTCCAACCTGCACCATGATCTTCGGCGACCAAGGCGGCGCGACGGCTTTTATCGTCGGCGAAGAGAATGGTGGCATGGCCGCCATGTTCACGATGATGAACCGCGCACGGCTCGCCGTTGGCCTGCAGGGAGTCGGTATCGCCGAACGCGCCACGCAGCAGGCCGTCGCTTTCGCGCGCGAGCGCCGGCAAGGCCGCGTCACCGGGATGCCGGCTACGGAATTGGCGCCGATCATCGCTCATCCCGACGTCAAGCGTATGCTGATGACCATGCGCGCGCTGACGCAAGCCGCGCGCACCATTTGCTACGCGACGGCGATGGCGCTCGATCGCTCCGAGCGCGGTAGTGACAAAGCCGCGCGGCAGGCGGCGCATGCACGCGCCTCGTTGCTTACGCCGGTCGCAAAAGCGTATTCGACCGACATCGGCGTTGAGGTCGCCTCACTCGGTGTGCAGGTGCACGGCGGCATGGGCTTTATTGAGGAAACCGGCGCGGCTCAGCTTTTTCGGGATGCTCGGATCGCTCCGATCTACGAAGGCACCAACGGCATCCAAGCGATCGATCTCGTGACCCGCAAACTGCCGCTCAGTGGCGGCGCCGTGGTGGAATCTTTCCTCGGCGAATTGCGCGGCATTGTTGAGGCCGTGAATGCGACCAACGATCCGGCGCTCGGCTGGAGTGGCGTGCGGCTGAAGGAAGCCGTTGAAAGTTTGGCGCGGGCAACGCAATGGCTGCTCGCCAAGCTCGACAAAGACACCGACGAAGCGCTCGCCGGCGCAACTCCGTACCTTCGGCTGTTCGGTGTTGCCACAGGCGGCTGCCTGTTGGCACAGCAGGCGCTTGCCGCGCTGCGGCTCAACGCCGATGCCGGCCCCCGCATCGCGCTTGCGCGCTTCTTTGCCGAGAATTTTGCGGTCCAGGCTGGAGCACTCGAACGCACCGTGATCGAAGGCGCGCCGGCGGTACTCGGCGCAGATGCGGTTTTGGCTCAATAGGTTTGGCAGTTCAATTTCATGTCTACGCTCTTAATCACACATCCGGCCTGCCTGGATCACCTTACGCCGCAGGGGCATCCCGAACGGCCTGACCGGCTGCGCGCCATCGAGCGGGCGCTTGAGGCGGAAAAATTTCAATCGCTCGCTCGCGTCGAAGCGCCGCGGGCGTCGCTCGAAATGATCGCGCTATGCCACCCAATGGACTATGTCACGCAGATCCGCGACGCCACCCCCGAACACGGCCTGGTGCGAATCGATGCCGATACGTCGATGTCACCCGGCAGTTTTGAAGCGGCGTTGCGCGCGGTTGGCGGCGCCATCCATGCGGTCGACGAGGTTTTGACAAAGAAGGCCGCCAACGCCTTCGTCGCCGCGCGGCCGCCCGGCCACCATGCTGAGACGGCACGGCCGATGGGCTTTTGTCTGTTCGATAACGCCGCCATCGCCGCGCG
Source organism: uncultured Alphaproteobacteria bacterium (assembly GCA_963831165.1). GTDB lineage: Bacteria > Pseudomonadota > Alphaproteobacteria > Rhizobiales > Xanthobacteraceae > BOG-931. The sequence continues at coordinate 270,337 of CAWHPC010000017.1, read as the reverse complement.
ATACGCACAGCGTCAACACGGCCTTGCCCGCGCGGCCATCGTCGATTTCGACGTCCATCACGGCAACGGCTCGCAGGACATCTTCTGGGCGGACAAGACAGTAATGTATTGCTCGACCCATCAGATGCCGCTCTATCCGGGAACCGGCGCAATCACCGAGTCCGGCGAATACAATACGGTCGTCAATGCGCCGCTCAACCCCGGCGACGGCGGCGAAGCATTCCGCGCCGCATTCGAAAGCCGCATCCTGCCGCGGCTTCGCGAATTTCAGCCGGAACTCATTATTATTTCCGCCGGATTCGATGCCCACATGCGCGATCCGCTCGCCAACCTCAATCTAGTGGAAGCCGATTTTGCTTGGGCAACGCAAAAGCTCATGGACGTCGCCGATCAATACGCCGGCGGCCGCGTCGTCTCCGTACTGGAAGGTGGCTATGACCTGGAAGCGCTCGCGAACTCCTCCGCTGCGCATGTCACGGCCTTGATGCACGGATAACCCAGTCGATCTATATAATGCAGAGTCATTTTCGGGAGCCGGCAATGGCACCACCAAACAATCAGAACGACCCAGCCGACCAAAACGACCGCGACGTCGGGCAGCTCTCATTCGAGCGCGCGATCGAGGAGCTTGAATCGATCGTGAAACGGCTCGAAGAAGGCCGGGTACCGCTCGAAGAGTCCGTCGCCATCTACGAGCGCGGTGAGGCGCTTAAGCGTCGTTGTGAGGATCTGTTACGGCAGGCGGAGGCGCGTGTTCAGAAGATCACGCTCGACGCTGCCGGGAATCCCACAGGCACTGAGCCGCTCGACGTGGAATAGAGTTCATGGGTCACCCTGATGTCGATCCCGCGATCATGCAGGCGGCTGCCACCAGGCGCGGTCGGCTGCACGTTTATGATGAGATCGTGCCGACGCGTACAGCGCTCGTCGTTATCGACTTGCAGAACGCATTCATGCGGCGTGGTGCTCCATCGGAAGTGCCGAATGCGCGCGCAATAGTGCCTGCCGTGAACCGTTTAGCGGACGCGCTGCGTAAAAGTGGCGGGACAATCGCTTTGGTACAAGCAACCTTCGAGCGAGACGGATGGCCGCTGTTCTTCGAGCACATGGTGCGCCCGGAGCTGGCGGCGCGGATCTTGGAGGCGTTGCGCCTCGGTTCGCCTGATCATGCGCTCTGGCCGGAACTTTCGATCGCCCCCGAAGACATCGTCGTTCCGAAATACCGCTTTTCGGCCTTTCTGCCCGGTGCGAGCACATTGCCGACGATACTCCGTGGCCGCGGCATCGACACCATCCTTATCGCCGGATGCATGACAAATATGTGCTGCGATTCATCTGCACGCGATGCCGTCATGACTGACTTCCGTACTGTCATGGTTGCCGATTGCAATGCGGCCCGAACGGACGCGGAGCACTTGTCAGCGCTCGGCTCGTTCCTGACCGGATTCGGCGACGTACGGCGCTCAGACGAACTGATCGCCAAACTGACTGGCTCCCCCGCGGCGATATCAGCCGTCGGCTAGAAAGGAGCAAGCGTGCCGCGATCAGACGCGATCGACATTGTCGTCAATCCCCTCACGCCGCGGATCCTCGCGGCACGGCCCGACTGGTCGCAGAGTTTCTACACGCAGAAGATCGGACGCGCGTCGACCGATATTGAATTGGTCACGCTGGAAAAAATGCTGACGCAAATGGACACCGTGGGTATCGCGCACGCCTTTCTCATCGCATGCAAGGTAGGGCAACTCGGTATCCCCGGTTCGTGGCACCTGCCCGACGAATGGGTCGCCGAAGCCGTCGCGGCCTATCCCGACCGTTTTTCAGGATTGGCCGGAATAGATCCGACGCAAGGCATGCACGGTGTGCGCCGTCTCGAGCACGCAGTAACGAAGCTCGGTTTCGTTGGCGCTCACACCTACCCGCACTGGTTCGAGCTGCCGCCCAATGACCGCAAATATTATCCTTTCTACACCAAATGCTGCGAACTCGGCGTGCCGATCCAGATGCAGGTCGGCCAATCGCTGGTCTACTATAAGGCGCGGCCGTTGCGCAGCGTCGGGCGTCCCATCTGTCTCGACGACATCGCCTGCGACTTTCCGGAGCTTAAGATTGTTGGCATTCACATCGGCATCCCTTGGCATGACGAAATGATCGCCATGGCGTGGAAGCACGAAAACATCTTCATTGGCTCCGACGCCCATAGCCCAAAATATTGGCCGGCAAGCTTCTTGCATTATCTGAAAACCTACGGCCGGCAGAAGGTGATGTTCGGGACGGATTATCCAGTGCTTGCCTTTGAACGGACCATGAAGGAGATCAACGATCTCAATCTCGGCCCGGAGGTCGAGAGCGCGTTTCTGCGCGACAACGCGGTACGGGTCTATGGTCTCTCGTCCGCTGCTTCAAAAAAAGCGAAGGACTGAACCATGGCGTACCCGAACGTTGTCACCATTGCTCTTGTTGCAACGCTTTCAGCCATTTGCCTCATTGGCGCCGCCGGCGCCGCGGAAAAGTCGCTCGACATTGGGATCGTCACCGCGCGCTCCGGCCCCCTTGCGGCACCGGGCAAATTTCAACTCAATGGGTTTCAGCTCGCGGCCGATACATTGAACAAAGCGGGCGGCGTCACGATCGGTCCCGATACATATAAGGTCGCTCTTAAGGTCTACGACACGCATTGCAATGCGGCCGAAGGCGCGTCCGCCATGCAGCGACTGGCGACCGTCGATCACGTTCCGGTCGTACTCGGAGAAGTGTGTAGTCCTACTGCTGCGGCGGAAGCCCCGGTTGCTTCGGATTATTCCATACCGCTTATTCTGACTGTCCCCACCGCGCCCGATCTGACCAAACAAGGCAACACGTTCCTGTTTCGGGTCGACGCAGACACTGACCAATTGAACAAAGCGCTCGCGGTTTACATCGAGCAAGGTCATTGGTCGCCGCTTGCGTTTATCGCCTGGAACAATGACGCCGGCCGCAGCGGCGTTAACGGCATGAAGGCGTTGCTCCCAAAGGATGTTGCGGTCGGCTACGTCGGTTATTTCGATGTCGGGGCCGTCGATTTTTCCAGCGACGTGACCAATGTCCGCAAGTCGGGCGCCCATGCGATTATGCTGTTCATGGACGAGGAGCCGGGCGCACTTGCGATCCGCCAGATCCGCGACGCCGGTCTCGACACCCAGCTCGTGGGAACGCTCGCCATGGGCTCGGACCGGTTTCTCAAGCGGCTCGATGCCAAATACCTCGAAGGCATGGTGCAATACAGCGCATTCCCGCCGGGCGCGCCAATGCCGCGCATCGAGGAATTCGGCCAGGCCTATCGCGCGCATTTCAACGAAGAGTCCCACGGCTTTGCCGCGCAGTCCTATGACGGCCTGATGATCGCGGTGAAGGCGATGCAGGCAGCAGGCACCGCAACGGACGGTGCGGCAATCCAGAAGGCTTTATCGCAAATAAGCTACGACGGTGTGATCGGTCATATCCAGTTTGATGGTGAAAATCAGGCCCATCCGCCGGTCTACATCACCCAATGGTGCAAGGACGGCACCCGCAAGATCGATTTCCCCCCGGATTTGAAGTCAGCCTGCGGTTCAGGTTAGCCGAGATGAACGCTACGCTCACCGCGTTCATCGAGCAGGTCGCGAATGGAACGATGATGGGTGCGATCTACGTGCTGGTCGCGCTCGGTCTGGTGCTGATTTTCGGCGTGATGGAAGTTCTGAATTTCGCCCATGGCGTCATCTTCATGGCCGGCGGCTACGTGTGCGACGTGTTTTTCACGCATGTCATCGGCAGCTATCCGCTTGCGGTGATTCTGACGATGATTACGCTCGCGATTGTCGGCGTGGCGCTCGAGCGCGCCGTCTTTCGTCGCCTCCGTGTCAACGTACCTATGCAGATCGTAGCCTCGCTTGGCCTAATCCTGATGGCTGAGAACGCAGCCGTTCTCATTTTCGGATCCAGCGCGCTGCAAATGACCGTGCCCTCCGTTCGCAGCCTGGTTCGCATCGGTGAACTAAGCTTCACAGTACAGCATTTCGTCGTCATCGCCGTTTGCGTCGTTGCGATTGCTGCGTTGCAAATCTTCCTGCATCAGACCCGGCTCGGAACCGCGTTGCGCGCTACCAGCCAGAACGCAGAGGCGGCCCGCGTCATCGGCATCGATGCGGATCGGATTTATCAGCTTACGTTTGCGACCGGATGCGCGCTCGCCGGACTAGGCGGCGCGTTGATCGGTCCGCTATTCCTGATTTTTCCGCAAATGGGCGATCTGCCGTTGCTGAAGGGGCTCACCGCAATCGTTCTCGGCGGCATGGGCAGCATACCGGGCGCTATTGTCGGCGGCTTTGCCGTTGGCATTATCGAGGCGGTCTCGACCCTGTTCATCACGACCGACTACCGGGACATGGTCGTCTTCGCGATATTGATCTTAATTCTGCTGGTGCGGCCGTGGGGCCTGTTTGGCGTCCGCGTTCGAGGCGACGCCTGATGCGCATTCGTGCCGGCGCGGCGCGTCCCGTAATCGGTGTTTTGTTCGCGGCGCTTCTCTATTTGGTGCCGCTTGCTTTTGCCGGCTCGCCCTATGTGCTGTTCGCGCTGACGCTAACGCTTTGCTACGCGATTCTCGGGATCGCCCTGAATTTGTTGCTCGGCTACACCGGCCTTGTTTCGTTGGGTCACATGGGCTTCGCCGGTGTCGGCGCCTACGTCACCGCAATTCTGATGAAAAACGGTATCGCCTCCTTCGCGCCGTCGATTGCGGCCGGCACCGTAGCTGCGGGAGTCGTAGGGGCTGCTAGTCGGTATTCCATGTCTTCGCCTGCGCAGCCACTTTTTCATCATCGTAACGCTTGCGGTCGGGTTGATGCTGTTTCTATTGTTCAACAATCTCGATTGGCTCACAGGCGGCGCCGCCGGTCTTCCCGGCGTGCCACGGCCTGGCCCGATCCATCTCGGGTTCGCAGTGGTCGATCCACGCCGACCGATTGGGTTTTACTTCCTCGCAGCGACCGTTTTCCTGCTGGTCTTCATCATTCAATACGCCATCGTTCATTCGGACTTCGGCCGGTCGCTGGCGGCAATTCGTCAGGACGAAACGTTGGCCGCCAGCCGCGGCGTCGACGTCTTTGCCCACAAACTGACGATCTTCGCGCTGTCGGCGGCAATTGCCGGTCTGGGTGGCGGCTTGCAAGTCGAGTTTTTGCGCGCTGCGGCACCGCAATCCTTCGGCTTTTTGGAAGACGTCAATCTCGTGCTAATCGTCATTGTCGGCGGCGCCGGCTCTCTGTTCGGGCCTTGCCTTGGCGCGCTGCTGTTCATCGCGTTGCCGGAGGCGCTGCGCTTCGCCGACGAATTCAGAATGGTGCTGTTCGGGGCGGCCTTATTGGCGCTAGCGTTGTTCGCACCCGGCGGTTTGTGGGGTTTGGTGTGGTCAGCATTTCGCAAGCTTCGCAGCCACGAACCGGCCGTGACCAATGCCGGCAATTCTTGAAGTCGACAACATCGCCAAATCATTCGGCGGCGTTCGCGCTGTCGACGGCGCGAGCTTTCGCCTCGCTGTGCCCGGCATCTATGGTCTGATCGGGCCCAACGGCGCGGGAAAGACGACGCTGTTCGATTTGATATGCGGACGGCAATTTGCCGATACCGGTGCTGTACGCTTTACCGGTGAGCGTATCGACCACATGCGAGTGCATCAGCGGGCCCGGCTTGGCCTTGCGCGCACTTTTCAGGAGTGCCGTGTACTCGAACAGGAAACTTGCCTCGATAACGTTCTATTTGCCGTGCAGGACAAGCATCTAAGCAATGAGGTGCTGCAAGCGGTCAGCCGGGGCAGAGGCGCCCGTCAAAGCGTTGCAGAAGAAGCCAAACGTCTGCTCGATCTCGTCAACCTGCGACGCTACGCTGACGAGCTCGCTGGCAACCTGTCGTACGGTCAGCGGCGACTGCTCGAAATCGTTTCCGGTCTGATCGCGCAACCTCGCCTTCTTCTGCTCGACGAGCCCGCTTCAGGCATCAATCCGACGCTTCTCAATACGCTGCACGATTTTCTCCTGCGCACATTCGCGGAACGCAAGATCGTACTCCTTGTCGTGGAGCACAACATGGAATTCATCATGTCGCTGGCCTCGCATATTCTGGTGATGCATCAGGGACGCGTGCTTGAAGAAGGTCCGCCGGCCGCCATTCAAGCGAGCCGGCGCGTGATCGAAGCATATCTTGGTTGAAACCGATGCTCGAAGTCCGCGCTCTTGAAGTCGGTTATGGCGCCGGCCGCCGCATCGTCAACGGAGTCGACCTTCGTGTCGATGCCGGCGAAATCGTCGTCGTCATCGGCCAGAACGGCGCCGGCAAATCGACCTTGTTAAAGGGAATTTTCAACGTCGCACCGTTTCGCCGCGGTGATGTTGTCCTCGACCGTGAATCGGTATTCGCGTTGCCGCCGCCGACGCTCCTTCTCGCCGGACTTGCTTACGTGCCGCAAAACCGCAGCCTGTTCCCCAAGCTGACGGTCGCGGAAAATCTGCGGCTCGGCGGATTTCTGCTGCGTGATCGCGGTCTCCTCGAACGACGGCTTGACGAATTGCAGACGCTGTTTCCGATTCTCGCGGAGCGCCGGCGCGATTACGCCGCGAGTCTCTCCGGCGGCGAGCAACGCATGCTGGAAATCGCGCGCACGCTGGTGATGGAGCCAAAGGTCGTCATGCTAGATGAACCGTCAATAGGTCTGGCTCCCCGCATGGTCGATCTGGTCTTTGCCACCGCGCGCAAGCTTGCCGAACGCGGCGCGGCGGTGCTGATGGTCGAGCAGAACGTGAAGAAGGCGTTGCAGGCTTCCGACCGCGGCTATGTTTTGGAATTGGGCCGCGTACAACTCTCGGATCGAGCGGCGGCTTTGATCGACGATAAGCGCGTCGGCAGTCTGTACATGGGCCGGCGCGAGCAAAGCGACGCGCGCACCGACCCTACTTCCTGAGATCAAGGATCGGCTTTGCCTTCCAGCCGCGCGCTGAAATCAGCGGGTCGTCGGCGGCGATCTGCTCAACCGCCGGCGTGACGCCGATCGCTTTTTGCACGCTGCGTTGCAACCGTTCGGCAAGGTCGGCACCCGCCCGCGCCGCCGGAACGATTTTCAATACGAGCCGATCCATCGACAGCGGATCGCCCGCATCCTCCTTGGCGACCGTCGCCTGGAATTCCAGTACCTCGGCCTCTGCCGCCACGGCATCGACCAGAGCCTGCGGATTCACCAGCATGCCTTTGATCTTGAGAAGCCCATCGGTCCGCCTCGGCATGCCCATCAGCCGCTCGGTGAGCGCGCCGCAATAGTGGCACCGCTCACGCGTGAGCCGGGCCACATCGCCAAGCGCATAGCGCAGCATTACCGTCCCGCGGCGATCGAGATGCGTGAGCAGGATCAGGCCCTCTTCGCCGTCTTGTACGGGGGCATACGTCTCCGGGTCGACTGCCTCGAACAGAAATTGATCGGGCGCGGGATTGTGATTGCCGGCGCCCGGCGCGCACTCGACCATGCCGCCCTGCATTTCGGTCGCGCCGTAGGAAACGCTGATGAACGGCGCCGTCGCACCAAGGCGCCGCAATCGGTCTTCAAGATCCTTGCGCGCTGCATCGCCAAAGCCTTCGCCGGTGACAAAGACGAGCCGCACCGCTGGCAGCTTGGCGCCGAGCTGTTCGGCGCGCGCCGCCATTTTGCGAATGAAGGTCGGCACGCCCCACAGAATTGTCGCACGCGAGCGCTCGGCAATCGCGACCACCTCATCGAGGCGGGAGCCGATCTCTGGCTGGCGCTCGTTAACGTGGCCCGGGAGCGCAGCCACAACAGGAATATTCATTGCAGCGGCCGCATTCATGGCCCGTGCGAAAGCGCCATGCGGATAACGCGTCAACGGAAACAGATTGAGAATCGTATCGGCGGTGGTGACACCGCGAAGCCGCATCATGTTGCGATTGAGCGCGAGGATATTGACGAAGTCGTAGGCGGTGGAGACGAACGGCGTCGGCTTACCCGACGAGCCGGTCGTGTACATGATGTCCCAGACCACGGTTTCCGCATCGTCGGCCGCGCCGGCGGCGCCGAGCACAAAGGCATCGGGCTCGGCGACATAGTAGGCCTTGGTGGTGATGGGGAGCTTTCTGAGATCGGCGAGGCCGTGCACGTCGCCCCGGCTAAGACCGAGTTCCACGAATTTCCGCCGGTAATAAGGATGCGCGGCGAAAACACGATCCAGTGTTGCCCCAAACCGCTGTTCGCGCAGGGCCGTAAGCTGCGCGACATCAGACGTGAACAGAGGATCGATGGTCGTCGACATCTATTGCAAACGATATGCGTCTCGACCAGCGTCGCCAATAAGCGTTAGCGCGCGACAGCACTGCGCGGCGGCTGATAAAGCACCACCACATCGCGCGATCCGCAGCGGGGACAGCGCAAGCGGCTTTCCAGGCGCGAGAGCGGGAATGCCCTGCCCCGCGTCCACACCAAAGTCTCCATATCTAAATCCTTGCGGTAGTTGCATTCGCGATTCGCTTGGTAACGCGGGCCGTCGCCAAGTTCGTAACGACAGCGGACGGTAACGCGCCAGCCCTGTGAAAATGCGTCGCCTATGGTCTCGACTGGCATTGGTTGCGTCCAATATCGCGCTTGACATTTTAGAACAAAAAGAGAACACTCTACGGTCCGAGTCAAGGGGTGAGACGGTTGGAGGTGATCATGGCGGCGGACAAACGATGCGCCTGGCTGCGCAAGCTCGATGAGGAATGCCCGTATCAGGTAGTGTTGCCGCGCCAGCAGCTCACCGACGACAGCGAAATTCTCGACTTCCTCCTCGCCTATGTCGGCAAATTCGACATGTATGTCGAAGACGATTACGCCGCCTTCGTGCGCTATTGCTTCGAGGATCCGCTCGACGCGGAAATCTTCCGGGCCCGCTTCGAGCCGAAAGTGGATCGGCTGCGGCTCGCTGGATGATGGCGCTTCTTCCTTCGTTATCGTTAACTTGTGACAAATAAGCCTCTGGCCGATAAGAAGATGGCGCGTTAGTGTGGGCGCGGACATTCACCCGTTTCTTCTTCCCTGCCTTCGGTGTACCCTTTGTTCAATCCTTGGCTCGACGTCGCGTTTAAAGCGATCCAGCTGGGCGTCGAAGCCCAGAGCGTCATCGCGCTGCGCATGATTCGACTGGCGGCAGGCGGTGCTATCGCGCAAAGCGAAGTGCAGCGCATGGTTTTGGAAAAGATTGCAGCCGTCGCCGAGGCGCAAACGGCGGTCACCGCCGGCATCCTCAATGGCCACGAGGATCACGTCGTTGCCAGCAACGCTCTTGGCGCTTTCAAAAAGCGCGTGCGCGCCAATAGGCGCCGCCTCTCGCGGAGCTAAACGCCTAAGGCGCGCGCCCGCAGAATTCGGTCGCAGCACTATCTTCGGCGCTTTCGAATTTCCGGGAGCTTCTGGCGCATCTTGCCCATATCGGCCCAAGCATCATCCTTGATGCGCTTTTTCAGATCGGGCAACGTAAAATCCTTGCCGCCGGTAGTACGTGACAGCCGCTCCCAGGTGACCGGCGCGGAAACCGGTGCACCGGGCCGCGCGCGCGTCGAATAAGCCGCGACTGAGGTCGCCTCCCGCGAGTTGCGGAAATAGTCAATAAAAATACGGTCCTTGCGCAGCGACTTAGTGATAGTAGCAAGATAAAGCTTCGGGCTGTCGGCCGCCATCGCCGCGGCGACCTGCTGGGCAAAGAGCTTGGTCGTATCCCAATCGACATCCGCGATCGGCACCACGACGTGAATACCCTTGCCCCCCGAAAGTTTGACAAAGCTTTCGAGCTTCAACGCCCGCAGCCGCTCGCGCGTCTCGCGCGCCGCAGCGACGATTTGCGGCCACGCGACCCCCTCCCCTGGATCGAGATCGAACACGATGCGATCGCAGGTTTCCAAGCTATCGAGCCGCGATCCGCGCACGTGGATCTCGAGCGTTGCGGACTGCACCAGCGCCACAAGATCACCGACGGTCTCGACCGCGATCACGTCGTGATCCTTGCCCTGGACGACGCGGCGCAGCGCCGAGGATTTGATGTTTGCGGCGATGTGCTTCTGAAAAAACTTCTCACCGCCGGTTCCCTCCGGGGCGCGAACGAGCGAAAGCGCGCGGCCGAGAATATGCGGCTTTATCCAATCCCAGACGTCGACGTAATACTCGGCCAGATCTCGTTTGGTAATGCCAACATCGCGCCAGTAGACGCGATCCGGATGCGTCAGGCGGACAGCGGCGACCGCCGCATCTTTGTTGTTGCTTGCGCGTGTCGCTTTCGTATTTCCCGTCGATTGCTTCGTCTTGCCCGCGGCCAGCCCTGCCGACTTTTGCTCGAACTGTTTTTGCGCGCCCGCCGTGCGCGCTTTGGGCATCTCGCGCACAACTTCCTCCGCTGGCTTGTCTTCCCGAATACCTTTGAACGACGCCTGCCGCAGCACCCCGCCGTGGGTCACACCGGCAAACTCGGCCTCGACGACTAGCTTCGGCTGCACCCAAACGACATCCTTGCGCCGTTCGTCCGCTGGCAATTCGATCGGCCGCCGCTCGACGCGAAGTGGATCGAGGCGCCTGAAAAGATCGTGCGCCACTTTCTGCGTGTAGCCGGTGCCGACGCGGCCGGCATAGCGAAGCACGCCGTTCTCGTGAACAGCGACAGTGAGTGCGCCGATCGCCTTCGGCAAGGCGGTCGAGGGCGTATAGCCGGCGACGATAAATTCCTGACGGCCGTGGCATTTGGTCTTGATGAAATTGTCCGTCCGCCCCGAACGATAGGGCGCATTGCGGCGCTTCGAGATAATGCCTTCGAGCCCGATGTCACACGCTTTCTTGAGAATGAACGGTCCGCCCGCCTCGAAATCCTCGGTGTAACGGATCACGCCGGTTTTGCTGCTGCCCTTGAGCAATTTCGCCAGCGCCGCCTTACGCTCGACCAGAGGCGCGCCGGTCAGATCACGGCCGTCAAGATACAAAAGATCGAATACGTAAAAGACGAAGCGATCGCGACCTTCTTTGAGATCGGTCTGCAGCAAAGAAAAGCTGCTGAAACCTTTCTCATCTTCCACGACGATTTCGCCATCAAGAAGTGCGGTCTCCGCGGGCAGCGCGGCGACCGCTTCGGCGACCAGCTTGAACCGGTGCGTCCAGTCCTGCTGCTTGCGCGTGAATAATCGCACCTTGCCGTGATCGAGCCGCGCCTGCATCCGATAGCCGTCCAATTTGATCTCATGCAGCCAGTCTGATCCGCTCGGCGGTTGGTCATAGAGCGTGGCGAGGCTGAACGGCACAAACGCGGGCAATTTCGATCTGGCGGTATCAGAGCCGTGCGGCTTCTCACTTTTTTTATCGGCGGCCTGCCGCGAACTCTCTGCTGCCTTCGTTCGCGGTCTCGCGGCGGGCCTTGCCGCGATGTTTCTGATACGCTGCTTAAACGAAGTCTTGCTTTCCGATTTGGCGGCGTCCGTACGATCTGAGTGCCAGACCCGCTTCCTGCCGCCTTTGCCCGCCGCAATTTCTTCGATTGACCGGCCGGTCGTCACTGAACGCGATTTTTCTTCCAGAATATCCTTGTCGCGCGGCCCGCGGGCTTCCTCGTCCTTGCCTTTGATCAGCAGCCAATTGTCGTGGCGGTCATTGGCGCGACCGCGCATCCGCACCAGATGCCAGCGGCCATGTAATTTCTCGCCGTTCAAATCGAAAACCAGATGGCCCTTCGCGTAGCCCCGATGTGGATCGCCCTCCGGGGTCCACGTCCCGCGATCCCAAATCATGACGGTGCCGCCGCCGTACTCGCCTTCGGGTATCGTGCCCTCGAAGGCGTTGTATTCAATGGGGTGGTCCTCGACGTGGACGGCGAGGCGTTTGTCGTTGGGATTGAGGCTCGGTCCGCGCGTCACCGCCCAGCTCTTCATCACGCCGTCGAGCTCGAGGCGAAGATCGTAGTGCAGCCGCCGCGCCGCATGTTTCTGAATAACGTAGCGGTGCCCGCCGCTCGGACCCTTTCGGCCGCGCGGCTCCGGCGTTTCGCCGAATTGTCGCTTTTTGCGGTAAATTTCGAGCGCCACGAGGCATCAACTCGCACGTTTGCGGCGTTTCGCGCCCGTTGCGGCGCTCTTGCGGGGGCCCGGCGACGGCAACCATGGCATCAAAAAAACTCCCCCTGTGGCATCTAGGCCATAGCAAAATATGCAACTCGGCCCAACATAAGTCGTTGGGGTAAAACGTGGGAGTCCCTGGCCGGTTTCCGGGAAGCCAGCGCTTCCAAAATTGCGTTACCTGCCGGAATTAGTGTAAATACTGAGGGTTTGTGCCTCTTGTCTCGCTACTGGTGGGGCTGACCCAAAAAATCGCCGTTTAGGCCCGACGAGGGCCAATAAGGCTAATAAGAAGGAGCATTCGCGTGACCGTTTCGTCCAAGACCCCATTGCTCGATCTTGTCAAAACTCCCAGCGATCTCCGGCAACTCGAAGAGCGCCAGTTGCGCCAGGTTGCCGATGAATTGCGGCAAGAAACGATCGACGCGGTTGCGGTTACAGGCGGTCACCTCGGCGCTGGACTTGGCGTCATCGAGCTTACCGTCGCGCTGCATTATGTGTTCGATACGCCGGCAGACCGGCTCATTTGGGACGTCGGCCATCAAGCCTATCCGCACAAGATTCTCACCGGCCGCCGCGACCGCATTCGCACGCTGCGTCAGAGCGGCGGCCTCTCCGGTTTCACCAAGCGCGCCGAAAGCGAATACGATCCGTTCGGCGCCGCGCATTCCTCGACCTCGATCTCGGCCGCTCTCGGCATGGCGGTCGCACGCGATCTGGAAAACAAACGCAACAACGTTATCGCCGTCATCGGCGACGGGGCGATGTCGGCCGGCATGGCCTATGAGGCCATGAACAATGCCGGCGCCATGAACTCACGCCTCATCGTGGTGCTCAACGACAATGACATGTCGATTGCGCCACCGGTTGGCGCGCTTTCGGCCTATCTCGCGCGACGCGTCTCCGGACGCACCTACCGCAGCATGCGCAACATCCTGCGCCAGATCGCCAAGCGCATGCCATCGAGAGTGCTGGCAAAGCGCGCCATGGCGGTTGAAGAATACGCGCGCGGCCTTGTAACCGGCGGCACTTTGTTCGACGAGCTCGGCTTTTTCTACGTTGGGCCGATCGACGGCCACAACATCGATCATCTCTTGCCGGTGCTCAAAAACGTCCGCGATGCCGGGAACGGACCGTTCCTCGTTCATGTCGTTACGCAAAAGGGCAAGGGCTACGCGCCGGCGGAGAAATCTGCGGACAAATATCACGGTGTGGTCAAGTTCGACGTCGCCACCGGCACGCAGGTGAAATCCAAACCATCAGCACCCGCCTACCAGAAGGTCTACGGGGAAAGCCTAATCAAGGAAGCGCGCAAGGATGACAAGATCGTCGCCATCACGGCGGCAATGCCGTCGGGCACCGGCGTCGATCTGTTCCAGAAGGAATTTCCCAAGCGGACGTTCGACGTCGGCATTGCCGAGCAGCACGGGGTCACCTTCGCTGCGGGACTAGCGACCGAAGGGTTCAAGCCGTTCGCGACGATTTATTCGACGTTCCTGCAGCGCGCCTACGACCAGGTCGTTCATGACGTGGCCATTCAGAAGTTGCCGGTTCGCTTTGCCATGGATCGCGCCGGTCTTGTCGGCGCCGACGGGCCGACCCATGCCGGTTCGTTCGATATCGCCTACCTGGGCTGCCTGCCAAATTTCGTGCTGATGGCGGCTGCCGACGAAGCCGAACTGGTGCACATGGTGTCGACGGCAGTCGCAATCGACGATCGGCCGTCGGCGCTGCGCTACCCGCGCGGCGAAGGCCGCGGCGTACCGATGCCGGAAGAAGGCAAGCCGCTCGAAATCGGCAAAGGTCGCGTTCTGCGCGAAGGCACCAAAGTTGCGCTGTTTTCGTACGGCGCGCGGCTCGGCGAATGTTTGAAAGCAGCGGATGAACTCGCCGCCCACGGCCTGTCGACGACGGTCGCCGACGCGCGCTTCGCCAAGCCACTCGATGTCGATTTGCTGCTCCGGCTCGCGCGCGAGCACGAAGTGTTGCTCACGCTAGAGGAAGGCTCGATTGGCGGCTTTGGCGCCTTTGTCATGCAGGCACTGGCCGAGCACGGCGTGCTCGACCGCGGGCTAAAAATACGCTCCATGGTCCTGCCGGACATGTTCATCGATCAGGATTCGCCTAACGCCATGTACGCCAGGGCCGGACTCGACGCCAAGAGCATCGTTGCCAAGGCCTTCGACGCACTCGGACAGAACATCCAGGGCGACGTGGTGAAGCTCGCGCGGTCGTAGCCGTCTTTTTCACGCCCAGCGCAGGGTCGGCAAAATCGTCTGCTGTTGCGTACCCGCGCGGGTTATTGCGCGCGCGATTTTGCCCAAGCGTGAAGAACGTGTCACCGGGCAATGCCTACTCTACAAACGCTGTGACCTCCCGCCAACGCGCCGATCGCCTTTTGGTGGAGCGCGGCTTTTTTGAAAGCCGCGCCCGGGCGCAGGCGGCGATTGCTGCCGGCCGCGTGACCGCTGACGGTCAGCCGGTGCGCAAGGCATCGGATGCGATTGCCACCACGGCCGCAATTGTGGCTAAGCCTGCGCACACCTATGTCTCGCGTGGCGGCCTCAAGCTCGCGGCAGCGCTCGATCATTTTCGCCTCGATGTCACCGATCGCGTTTGTCTTGACGTCGGCGCCTCAACTGGGGGCTTCACCGAGGTGCTCGTTCAGCGCGGCGCCAAGCGCGTCTATGCGATCGATGTTGGCCGCGATCAGCTTCATCGTTCGCTGCACGGCCGCGACGAGATCATCTCGATGGAAGCAACCGACATCCGCGCTCTCGATCGCTCGCGGCTTCCCGAACAACCGGATTTCGCGACGGTCGATGTGAGCTTCATTTCACTGAAACTGGTGCTGCCAGCGATTGGGGACTTGCTCACAGCAAGCGCGGCGCTGCTGGCGCTGATCAAACCCCAATTTGAAACCGGGCGCCGCGACATCAAGAAAGGCATCGTGCGCGATGCTGCGGTCCATCAAGCGGTCTGCGATGAGATTATCGCGTTCCTCACTGCCCACGGATGGCGCGTCGCCGGCTTCGTACCGTCGCCGATACTCGGCGGTACCGGCAACGCCGAATTCTTCGTCGAGGCGGAGCGTGGTTGAGCGGCTTATGATCCATCGGCTCGGCCATCTCGGCGACGGCATCGCCGACGGCGCCGAAGGCCCGATCTACATTCCTGACACGCTGCCTGGGGAGACGGTCGAGGTGGAAGGGGTGGCGGGCCATTCCGATCGGCGGCGGCTTCTTCACGTCGATGTAGCAAGCGCAGAGCGCATCGCGCCGATTTGCCAGCATTTCGGTGTGTGTGGCGGTTGCGCCGTGCAGCACTGGGACATGGAGCACTATCGCGCGTGGAAGCGCGATCTTGTCATTGCGGCTTTGCGCCAGGCAGGGCTCGATGCGCCAGTCGCCGAGCTGATCGACGCCCACGGCGAAGGCCGCCGACGCGCGGTATTTCACGCCCGCCGTGGCACCCACAACGTGCTCGAGGTCGGCTTCTCCGCGGCGCGCGCACACCACCTGGTGGCAATCGACCATTGCCCGGTCTTGGCCAAAAGCCTCGACGGAGCCGTGAAAGCCGCCTGGGCAATTGCCGAAACGCTCGACCCCGTCAGCAAGCCGCTCGACATCCATGCCACTGCGACCGATGCCGGGCTCGACATTGATGTGCGTGGCTCAGGCGCGCTGACGGCTCCGCTGGTCTCCGCGCTGGCACGCATCAGCGCCAAGTGTGATCTCGCGCGACTCACACGCCACGGCGAACTGATTGCGCAGACGCGCACGCCTACGCTACAAATCGGCAAGGCAATCGTGCCGTTGCCGCCGGCTGCATTCCTGCAGGCGACGGCGGAAGGCGAGGCTGTGCTGGCGCGGCTTGTTCTTGCCGCTTGTTCAAGGGCAACACGCATCGCCGACCTGTTCACCGGCATTGGGCCGTTTGCGCTGCGGCTTGCCGAGCACGGGCGCGTGTTCGCGGTCGACGATGATGAAGCAGCGCTTACCGCGCTTAAGCGTGCGGCTGGGTCGGCTTCTGGCCTCAAGCCGGTGCAAGTAGAGCGCCGCGATCTATTCCGCCGCCCGCTCGCGGCGGCCGAGTTGAAAAACTTCGACGCCGTCGTCTTCGACCCGCCGCGCCAAGGCGCCGAGATGCAGGCTCGCGAGCTCGCGGCCGGCAATGTCCCGCTGATCGTAGCCGTATCGTGCAATGCCGGCACGTTTGCGCGCGACATGCGCGAGCTTGTGCGCGGCGGTTATCGGTTGAGCGTCGTCACGCCGGTCGATCAATTCCGTTATTCGCCGCACGTCGAACTTGTTGCGCGATTGGAACGATAGGTACCTCGGCGAGGCCCATGCCTCGCTTGCGCGCTCTGACGGCTGGGACAGCTATGGTATTTTGCCGAGATGGCTATCCGGACAAAAACTAGGGCCGTGCGCCTGTTCGAATACGGTGCGCCGGACATGGTAATCTTTGCGTTCATCCAGTAGTTCTAGCGCCAAGCGTCGACGGAGATAGTCGCGTTCCGCAACGAGCCACCGAACATCTTCCAGGCGCCCTGCGTCTCACCGCCGGCAACCACGATGTTGATTTCCTGCGGCAGGTACATCTGGATCAGCTCATCGGGCTTGGCCTTTAGCCGCGTGGCGTATGGCTCGACGCCGGCGACCGCAAGCGGCCGGATCAGGGTCTGGATCCATTGATCGTCCCAATACTGTCGCGCTGGCAACCGAGCGTTCTCGGCGCACCACGCGATCAATTTCTCCTTGGTGTCGAAGCCGAGTTCGACGAAGCCCCGGGCGGCGATCGGATCGAGCACCAGCAGCGGCGGGATGTAGTGTTCCGTCGCCGTCAAGCAACGGATAAATCGTTCCTTCCAAGTTTCCCGCGGGCCGTAACCGCTCTGCGCATACCAGCCGCCGAAGAAAACGCTGACGGTAGAGTCGGTCGGCTTGAACCCCTTTTGCACATGCAGCGGCTGCCACGGACTGCGCTCTTCGTTCTCCGGAAAAGCGGCAGTGTAAGCATACCAGTTGCCGAGCGAACCCATATAAGACTCGCCCGGAACCGAGCCGCCCTGGAGATTCTGCGACAGCAAGCCGAAAGCGCGGCCGATGGTCGCGTTGGCATGGTTGTACGGGCCGAGCACGCCGATGCCGGCATCCATGCCGATCTCGTTGCGGATCGGGCCGTTGACGACGGAAATGGTCGCGAATGATGTCGTGCTGCTCGACCGCGCGGTCTGGCCGCTTGCCGCCATCGCCAGAATCACCGGCAAGTATTCCGGCCGCGCGCCGGCCATCACCGCATTGACCGCGACTTTCTCGACCGTGAACTCCCAAAATTCGCGAAACCGCGTCGGGCGCATCCGCCCGACAACTTTGTCCGGCGGGAGGCTCGTTCCCTTGAGCATCCGCGCCACGCGTTCCTCGGTCGGTAGTATGATCGGCAGGAAATCCGTCCAGCGGTTCTCAATGAACAGCGCCTGGAGATTGTCTTCCGTATCGGGGGACAGCAGACGCGGCGTCGACCGGTCGAACGAGACGCCCTTGAGATCATCGTCTGTCAGAGGCCCGGTTAGCCCCTCGATCAGCTCCTGGACAAATGGCCGTTTGGAGATCGGGTCGGCGCCCTCGATGTAACCCCGCAATTGCTCAGGCGTGCGGTCCACCACCGGCTGCGGCACGAAGGCCTGGCGGGTGCGCGGCATCCCGTTGGCGAGCGCGCTCGCGCGTGCGAGCCTTGCAAATGCATGAGTATGCACCGCGACGCTCGGCACGCCGCTTTCTTCCAGCGCCATTGTCAACCCGACGACCGTCGGGCTACAGGTGCTTCAAAGTCCGACACCCAATATTGCCGCGTCGCCGTCGGCAACGATCTTGGCGCGCATATCCGGGTCGTCTTCCCAGCTTTCGCGCGGCCTGATGATGCGCGTCGCAATCGCCGGCAGATGCTCGGCAAACCACTGCCGCAGCTGCTCCATGAAGGCGGCGGAATTGTCGAACAGGCAATCGACCAGATAGACCGTCTTGCCGTCGAGACTTTGAAGGCGAGACGCAAGCCGCTTGCCCGCGACCTTCGGCGGGTAACCGCGAGGATCGTGGACCGTCAACAGTTCGCTCATCCGCATCTCCTGTTGGCGAGTTCCCGTCACCCGCGCGTCCGCATTACCAATCGCCGCCTGCCAGATACCGTTCCGCCGCGACTGCAGCAACCGCTCCATCACCAGCCGATGCAGCCGCTCGGCCCGCCGACCCCGATCGAACAATGCCTGCCGCGAAGACACCCGGCAGTTCCGTCCGCAACCGCGCATCGACCGGAATGCGACCCGACGGATCGAGCTTGAGGTCAGCTTTCACGAACGCGGCAGCCGGCCGCACACCAATGTAGACGAAGAGCGCCGACAATTCCAGATCGGTGACAGCATTGCCTTTGGTATTGCGGATGCGAACGCCGTTCACTTTGTCATCACCGAGAACTTCCTCAACTACGGTATCAAAGCGAACTTCGATCTTCGGCTGATTGGCGATTCGGTCGCGATAGACTGCTTGCGCGGTCAGTTCGGCGCCGCTTTGGAGAATGATCACTCGCTCGGCGAAGTCCGCAAGCGTCAGGGCTTCCTGCAAGGCGGAGTCGCCGCCACCGACGACCGCGACAGTCTTTTTGCGGACGAGAGGCGCATCGCAACTCGCGCAATGACTGACGCCGTTTCCGCGGAGGCGTTCCTCTCCGGGAACGCCGAGCTCCTTCAGCGTCGCACCGGTTGCGAGGATAAGGGCACGCGCTCGCATTTGCGCCTTGCCGCTCGTGAGATGCCAGCCGCCATTTTGCCGTTCCAGACTGTCCAGGCTGGCGGCGGTGAATTGCGCGCCTGCAGCGACAGCCTGCTCCTGGATCATCGGGCACAGGTCGTAACCCGGAACCCCGTCCACGAACCCGGGGAATCCCTCGACCTTATCGATGCTCAGGAGCAGCCCGCCAAGCGCGTCCCCAGTCAGGACGAACGTCTTGCAGCCGAGACGCGCTGCGGTAAGCGCTGCCGTCAAACCGGCGACACCGCCTCCGGCAATCACGATGTCAAACTCTTGGTCCAACCTGGCTCATCCCAACAAAGCTACGCCACATGTCTTGGCTGAAATTAGCAGTTTGAAGTTGCAAATCGTAGGGGACCAAGCATGCGTTTTTGCCTTGTGCCGTCGCGCATTCCGCACATCGCGTCACCGCCCCGGATCTGTCGCCTCACGCTGCGGCCCGGTGGCCTTTCGCAGAGGGAAAGGCTTAAATGCGCAATCGACCGGGAGCAGCCAGCAACAATGAGGAGATATAGATGAGTGGGCTCGGTGGATTGAACAAGGCTCCCGACGGCGTGGTCATCGGGCTTGTTCAACTGCAATTGCCGATGATTGCGACCAAGAGCGACCTAGCGGCGCAGACAAAGCGGATTTGCGCCATGGTGCAGAAGGCGCGCAAGAATATGTCAACGATGGATCTCGTGGTGTTCCCGGAATATTCGCTGCACGGACTGTCAATGGACACCAGCGCCGAGCTGATGTCGCGGCTCGACGGCCCGGAAGTGGAGAGCTTCAAGAAGGCCTGCGCCGAAAATCGCATCTGGGGCTGCTTCTCAATCATGGAGTACAATCCGGACGGCAATCCCTACAATTCCGGCATCATTATCGACGATCACGGCGAGCTGAAACTGTATTACCGCAAGATGCATCCCTGGGTGCCGGTGGAGCCGTGGGAGCCCGGCAATCTCGGCATTCCGGTCTGCGACGGGCCGAACGGCAGCAAAGTCGCGCTCATCATCTGTCACGACGGCATGTTCCCGGAGATGGCGCGCGAGTGCGCGTACAAGGGCGCCAACATCATGCTGCGCACCGCAGGTTACACCGCGCCGATCCGGCACGCCTGGCATGTCAGCAATCAGAGCAATGCTTTCTCAAACCTGATGTACACGGCCAACGTCTGCATGGCCGGCACCGACGGCGTTTTCAATTCCATGGGCGAAGGCATGATCGTCAATTTCGACGGCATGCCGCTTGTGACCGGCAACGGCGCGCCCAACGAGATCATCACGGCCGAGGTGCGGCCGAAGCTCGCCGAGGAAGCGCGGCGGCTCTGGGGCGTGGAGAACAACATCTATCAGTTCGGCCATCGCGGCTACGTGGCGGTCAAAGGCGGCGCCCAGGATTGTCCCTACACTTACATGCGCGATCTGATGGCCGGACAATACCGCCTGCCCTGGGACGACGAAATCGTGGTCACCGATGGATCAAGCTGCGGTTTCGCAATCCCCAATCGGACCTATCAATCGTAGGTCATCGTCAGCGACCCCGTAGAGATCGCGCGGCGAAAGGAAGCACTATGAACACTCATCACTTCCATGCGATCGTCTGGATCGATCACCATGAAGCCCGCGTGTTTCACTTCAGCCCGAGCGAAGTAGAACGCCTGGTGTTGCATCCGGATCAACCCACCCGGCACATCCATCATAAGGCAAACTCGATCGGTTCCGGCCACGTCGCGGAAGATCACCGTTTTCTGCAAGCAGTCGCGCAATCCATCGCTGACGCTGGCGCGGTTCTCATCACCGGACCGGCCAATGCCAAGACCGAGTTGATCAAGCACATCCACCAGCACGCTCCGCAACTGATGAAAATCGTCGTCGGCGTGGAGACCGTCGATCATCCGAGCGACGCACAACTCGTCGGCCATGCCCGGCATTACTTTAAGGTCGAGGATCGGATGCTGCCGCAAAAGGGCTAGCGCGCACTCATCAATTTCTCACAGGCGCAGACCGCTCCAGGTCTGTCAGTTAAAGCATTTGTGATATGTGACGAATATTGACATTCGTCAGTAGTCACGCCACCTTCGAAATATCGGAGGTGTTCAGATGTCCTACCAGACCGATTTCTTCCGAAATTACACTGGTTTACGTCGCGCAGCGGCCGTTGCTGTGCTGGCATCGGGGTTGGCCGGGTGCAACGAGATCGCAGCGCAACACGCGGCGCCGATAAGGCCGGTCCTGGTCACCAGCGCCCATTACCAAGCCCAAATTTCCGATCGCAGCTTTGTTGGGACCATTCGCCCCAGGATCGAAAGCGATATCGGCTTCCGCGTGGCTGGGAAGGTGTCGAAACGGCTGGTGGAGGTCGGGGCGATGGTCGAGACCGGACAGCCCCTTGCAACGCTCGACGAGGCCGATTTGCGGCTGCAAGCGGAGCAGGCCGACGCCGAGTTCTCCGCCGCGGGCGGCGTCCTCGCGCAGGCCAGTGCTGCCGAAGCGCGCGCCAAGGAACTTAAGCAAAAGGGCTGGTCGACCGACGCGCAATTGGACCAAGCCAAGGCGGCAGCCGACGAAGCGCGGGCGAGGCTCAAGCGCGCTGAGCGGTCGGTCGAACTTACGAAAAACAGTCTGTCCTATGCGACGGTTGTTGCGGACGCTCCCGGCGTCGTCACTGCAACGTTGATCGAGCCGGGTCAGGTCGTAATCGCGGGACAGACCGCGATCCGCGTGGCGCGGCTTGCCGAAAAGGAGGTTGTCGTCGCGATCCCGGAGACGCTCTTGACGCGCGCCAGGTCGGGCGAAGCGCAAGTCTCGATCTGGTCGCAGCCCGACAAGCTCCATGTCGCGAAGCTTCGCGAACTCGCGCCTTCGGCCGACTCGACGACCCGCACCTACCTCGCGAAATTCTCGATGCCCGATGCCGGCGACGACGTGCAACTCGGCATGACGGCGACATTGATCCTGTCCGACCAGGGGAGCGAACGGGTCGCGCGGCTGCCTCTGTCCGCACTGTTCAATCAAGGCGCAGGACCCTCGGTTTACGTCGCCGACGGCAAGACCGGCGCGATCACGCTCAAGCCCGTGGCGGTGAAGGCTTACGAAAGCAACGGCGTCCTGATCAGCGGCGGCGTGGATGAGGGCGCCAACGTCGTCGCACTCGGCGTGCAGAAGCTCGATCCCGCCGAAAAGGTCAAAGTCGTCTCGGCACTGTCGTTCTGATCGCAAATCGCGAATTGCCAGGGGAGAGGACGATGCACCGCTTCAATCTCTCGGCATGGGCAGTTGCGCACCCTGCCCTGATCCTATTCCTGATCGTGATGTTTGGCGGAGCGGGCTTGCTGTCCTATCGCAGTCTGGGACGCGCAGAGGATCCGTCCTTCACCATCAAACTCGTAGTCGTCACCGCCATTTGGCCGGGCGCGACCGCCGCCGAGATGCAGGCGCAGGTCGCTGACCCGATCGAGAAGAAACTGCAGGAGCTGCCCTACTTCGACAAGGTCACGACATACAGCAAGCCGGCATTCACCGCGATGCAGGTCGCCTTTAAGGACAACACGCCGGCGCGCGACGTGCCGCAATTGTTCTATCAGCTGCGAAAAAAAATCAGCGACATCAAAGATGATCTTCCCGCCGGCCTGATCGGACCATCGGTCAACGACGAGTACGGTGACGTCGACTCGATCCTGTACATGATCACGTCCGACGGCGCCGACTACGCGCAGATGAAGAAGGTCGCCGAGGCATTCCGCCAGCGGCTCCTGAAGGTCAAGAATGTCACCAAGGTCAACCTTTACGGCGCGCAGGACGAAAGAATCTTCGTCGAATTCTCCGACGCCAAGCTCGCAACATTGGGTATCACCACGGACCAGTTGTTCCAGTCGCTCGCCCGTCAGAACGCGGTGGTGCCGGCCGGCGTTCTGGAGACCACTGCGCAGCGCGTGCCGCTGCGCGTGACCGGCGCGCTCGACGGCGTCAAAGCGGTTGCCGAAACGCCGGTGGAAGCCAATGGCCGCGTGTTCCGCATGGGCGACATCGCCACGGTGACGCACGGCTTTGCCGATCCGCCCGACTTTCTGGTCCGGCAACGAGGCAAGCCGGCCATCGGCGTCGGCATCGTGATGGCTAAGGGGGCCAACATCCTGGAACTCGGTCCGGCCGTCGCCACCGCCACCGCAGACTTCATGACTGCGGTTCCTCAAGGGTTTGATTTCGAGCAAATCGCGGATCAGCCGGCCGTCGTGGACCATGCGGTCGGAGAGTTCGTCCGTTCCTTCATCGAAGCGCTGACGATCGTCCTCTTTGTTAGCTTCCTCGCGCTCGGGTTGCGCACCGGTTTTGTCGTCGCACTGTCCGTACCGCTTGTCCTTGCCGTCGTGTTCGTCGTCATGAATGCGATCGGCCTTGACCTGCACCGGATCACGCTCGGCGCGTTGATCATCGCGCTCGGCCTGTTGGTCGATGACGCCATCATCGCGGTCGAGATGATGGTGGTGAAGATGGAGCAGGGCTGGGATCGTATCCGGGCCGCCTCATTCGCGTGGGAATCCACCGCTTTCCCCATGTTGACCGGAACGCTTGTGACAGCGGTTGGCTTTCTTCCGATTGGCTTCGCTAATTCCTCAGTCGGGGAATATGCCGGCGGGATTTTCTGGGTTGTCGGAATTGCGCTCATGGCGTCGTGGGTAGTAGCGGTCGTCTTTATCCCCTACCTCGGCGTGAAATTTCTGCCGAGCGTCAAGCGGCTCGGAGCGAACCACAATCCGCACGCGATCTACGAAACGCGAATCTATCGCGGTCTGCGCCGCATCATCGAATGGTGCGTCAAGCGACGCGGCACTGTCGTGCTGGCGACCATCGGGATCTTTCTGCTGTCAATCATGGCCTTCGGCCGCGTGCAGCAACAGTTCTTCCCGCTGTCGGAACGGCCCGAGCTGTTCTTCCAACTTCGCATGCCGGCAGGCACGGCGTTCGGTGCGACGCTTGAGTCTGTCAAACGGGCCGAAGCGCTGCTCGACGGCGACACGGACATTGCGACCTACACCGCCTATGTCGGCCGCGGCTCACCACGGTTCTGGCTTGGGCTCAATCCGCAGCTGCCGGACGAATCCTTCGCCGAGATTGTGGTCGTGTCGAAGGATGTCGAAGCGCGGGAGCGGATCAAGGCGCGACTGGAACGGGCGGTCGCGGATGGCGTGTTGTCGGAGGCGCGCGTGCGCGTCGACCGGTTCAATTTCGGGCCTCCAGTCGGCTTCCCGGTGCAATTCCGGGTCATCGGTCCAGATACGAAAAAGGTGAGGGATATCGCCTACCAGGTTCGTGAGGTGATGCGCGCAAACGATCAGGCAATAGACCCGCACCTCGATTGGAACGAGCAGGCGCCGTACCTGAAGCTCGTCGTCGATCAGGATCGCGTGCGGGCGATGGGCTTGACGCCGCAGGATATTTCGCAGTCGCTGAGCATGCTGATCTCCGGGCTGCCGATCACGACGGTGCGCGACGGCATTGAGAAAGTCGCGGTCGTGGCGCGCGCCATACCGGCGGAACGACTTGACCTCGCGCATATCGGCGATTTGTCGCTCTATGCACACAACGGCGTTGCCGTTCCACTCTCGCAAATCGCCCATATCGAATACGCGCACGAGGAGCCAATCATGTGGCGAATCAATCGCGACATGGCGATCACAGTGCGCGCCGACGTCGTCGACGGCGCTCAGCCGCCCGACGTGACTAATGCGATCTGGCCGAAGCTTCAGCCCATCCGCGACCACCTCGAACCGGCCTACCGGATCGAAATCGGCGGCGCCATCGAAGAATCGCAAAAGGGCAACGCGTCGATCTTCGTGCTGTTTCCGGTGATGATCATGGCCATGCTCACGCTCTTGATGATCCAACTGCAGAGCATTTCGCGGCTGATCCTGGTCTTCCTGACGGCACCGCTGGGCATCGTCGGCGCCTCGTTGGGATTAAACGTCGCCAACAAGCCGTTCGGCTTCGTCGCGTTGCTCGGCCTGATCGCGCTCATCGGGATGATCATGCGGAACGCGGTTATTCTGGTCGATCAGATCGAATCGGATGTCAATCAGGGGCTAACCCGCCGCGAGGCGATCGTGGAGGCGACCGTCCGGCGCGCGCGGCCCGTCATCCTCACGGCGTTGGCGGCGATTCTGGCCATGATCCCCCTGTCCCGCTCGACCTTCTGGGGGCCGATGGCAATCACCATCATGGGCGGCCTGTTTGTGGCGACTTTTCTGACCTTACTGTTCCTGCCAAGCCTCTACGCGTTGTGGTATCGTAAGCGGCTGGATGAGCGCGGCGGGGATACGAGCACGATCTCTCCCGCGCCCGAGAGCGAGCGGCGGCCCGCTCCATTTGCGGTCGCGGCGGAATGAAAAGGCAGAGCGAAGAGCTGATATGGCCGACGTGATGGACCACACCGAGACCGACGTGCGAGAGCGGATTCTCGTTACCGCCGAACGTTTGTTTCGTGAAATCGGCTACCAGAAGACCACGGTCGCCGACATCGCCAAATCGCTGCACATGAGTCCGGCGAACGTCTACCGTTTCTTCGACTCAAAAAAGTCGATCACCGCAGGTGTCGCGCGCCGGCTAATGGGAGAGGTGGAACACGCGTCACAGGCCATCGCCAAGGGACGGGGCTCGGCTACCGAGCGACTCCGCGCGCTGGTAGAGACCGTGCATCGGATGAACTCCGACCGCTATGTCGGCGATGCGAAACTGCACGAGATGGTCGCAGTCGCCATGGAAGAGAATTGGGACGTTTGCCGATCGCACATGGAATGTGTCGTCGGCATGTTTGCAGCGGTGATCGCGGACGGTGTCGCGTCCGGCGAATTTCGTGCGCCCGACGCTGGCCTTGCCGCACTTTGCACCTGTACGGCGATGATCCGTTTCTTTCATCCACAATTGATCGACGAATTTGCCGATAAGCCCAGCCCGACACTCGAGCAGATGATCGACTTCGTCATCGCTGGACTGAGCGCGCGGGCGAAACAGCCTGACGCGTAATCCGTCACCCCGAATCAGACTTAGTTACTCCGCCGCTTGCCGCGACGGCGGGCGCACGCTCTCCACACCGTCCGCGTCTGTCGCGGAGATCGTAGTGCGCACCATGTAGCGCGCCTCATGGGCCGGCCAGGGACGGCCGCGATGCAGCGTGGCACGGTTGTCCCACATCACCACGTCGCCCTTGCGCCAAACGTGCTCGTAGCCAAGTCCCGGCGCGGTCGCGGCATCGATCAGTTCGGCGAGCACCTTCTGCGCCGCCGCTTGCTCCATGCCTTCGATTGCGTAGGCGTGCGAAGCGACATAGAGGGCGTTGCGGCCATTCACGGGGTTCTTCCACACCATGCGCCAGCATTGCGGCGGCAGGGCAGAGCGTTCCGCGGTACCGACGAGATTGGGCGAAATCTTTCCGCGCGAATGCGAGTAGTCGTGCCAAACGAAAAAGTTGGCAATCTTTTCCTGCGTCGCTCGATCAAGCCGTTCCCAGGCAAGGCGGGTGGAGACGTATTCGGTCTCACCGCCCGCCGCCGGCATGATGCGTCCCGACAGCACCGAGGCGAGCGCCGGCACGCTCTTGAAAGTAGAGTCCGTATGCCAGAGCTGGTTTGCCTTGTTGCGCAGCGCGAGCCGATGATCCGCCGGCACCACCTTGCCGTCCTTGTCGATGGTCGAGAGGATCACGAGGTTGGTTCCCGCGCCTTCGGACGCGACATGGGTCACCTCCAGCGGCCCGAAGCGCCGTGAAAAGGCAAGCTGTGACTGGTCGGTGACATCCTGGTTGCGAAAGACCAGAACCGAATGCTCCTCGAACGCCGCGCGCGTCTGCAGATACGCCTCGTCATCGGCAGCCACATCGGCGAGCGTTATGCCGCGTAGCTCTGCGGCGAAGCCCGGACCTAAGGGGACGACTTCCATCGGCAAGCTCCCGTTGCTTTGACGATAGTTCAAGTTTCCGCCAAAACCGGGCGGCCGGCAACTCGGAAATGGCTCAGGAGTTTAACTTCGGCAGTTTCGCGACCCAGAAGATTCGCGTTTGCACCGCTTGTCCGCGCCGACAGCTGCGCCGACATCTACAAATTATTGCGATCGAGGATGCGTCGCGGAGGGCTACATCCGCTTGGCGACTTCCTCCAGCATCACCTCGGTGGCGCCGCCTCCGATGTTCTGTACTCGCGCATCGCGCGCCATGCGCTCGATGGTGCTTTCGCGCATAAAGCCCATGCCGCCATGAAACTGCACGCAGTTATACATCACCTCGTTGACCAGTTCGCCGCAATAGGCCTTCACCATCGACACCTCCTTGGTGGCATCGATCCCCTGCGTCGAGAGCCAGGCCGCATGGTAGACGAGCTGCCGGCCGGCCTCCACCTTGGCCGCCAGCATTGCCAACCGCTGGCGGATGGTTTCGCGTTGCCATAGCGGCGCGCCGAAGGCCTTGCGCGTGCGAACGTAATCGAGTGTCAGATCGAGCGCAGCCTGCGATTCACCGATTGCCACAGCGCCGATCGTGGTCCGCTCGTTCTGGAAATTCTGCATGATGGCGTAGAAGCCGCGGCCCTCCTCGCCCAAGCAATTCTCGGCGGGAATGCGGCAACCATCGAAATGCAGTTCCGCCGTGTCGGACGAGCGCCAGCCGTGCTTGTCAAGGGTGCGGCTAACGGTGAAGCCGGGCGTGCCCTTTTCGACGATGAACATGGTGATCGACCGGCTAGGCTGGCCGGTGCGGTCCGTCTTCGCCGCCACGAAATAGAGGTTAGCATACACTCCATTGGTGATGAACATTTTGGCGCCGTCGATGACGTAACTGTCCCCGTCGCGTCGCGCGAAGGTGCGAATTCCCTTCACATCGGAGCCCGCATCCGACTCGGTCACGGCGACGGCCGTGATAACGTCGCCGGCAATGATGCCGGGCATCCACTTGTCCTTTTGTGCCTCACTGCCGGCGCGGAACAGATGAATCGAAGCCATCTCGGAGTGGACCAAAGCGGTCGTCGCAACTCCGCTGAATGTCGAGCGACCGAGTTCTTCAGCGAGGACGACAGTAGCGAGCGCGTCCATATCCGACCCGCCATAGCGTTCGGGATAGCGGA
Organism: uncultured Alphaproteobacteria bacterium; assembly: GCA_963831165.1. GTDB lineage: Bacteria > Pseudomonadota > Alphaproteobacteria > Rhizobiales > Xanthobacteraceae > BOG-931. The sequence continues at coordinate 242,299 of CAWHPC010000017.1, read as the reverse complement.
TGCCGAAAAATCCCAGGCTGCCCATACGGCGCAGCACCTCGCGCGGCACGTAGCCCTGCTCTTCCCAGGCAGGCCCGTGCGGCTTGATTTCCGTCTCGACGAAACGGCGGACCTGGGCGCGGAGAAGCTCGTGTTCCTCCAAGAAGTAAGGCGAACGCGGCGATGGCTGCGGCACAGCGTCGTCGCCTCGTATGTCGGCGATTTTATTCATGGCAAGTTCCCGGTTGGTCCCGCGGCACAAACTAAGAGCAAGTTAAGCCGGCCTCAACGTTCCGGCCCCGACAGGTTTCGCTCTCGCTCGGCGCGGAACACGTTGCTGTAAAGGCTGGCAATCCATTGCCGCCCGCTCGAGGTCACATTCAGATAGCGGATGGCTTTCTGAATATGGGGCGAGACGCTGTTGTAGTAAAATTGCGGATACAGGTCGGTAAGGTCCGCAGGCGATCCGTAGCCGAGCTGTTTGTTCATGCCTACTTCTTCGAACTCATAGTAAAGCGCGTTGGCCTTGCGCAGATAGTGCGGGTCGCCCAGCTGTCCGATCAGATCGGCCGCCCGCACCAGCGAACCCTCCTCGCTGTCTTTATCCTCCGGCACAACGGCCGAGGGGAAGCGCGTAAACTCTATGGCTCGCGCAATTCTGGCGGCGTCTAGCGGTTCCATTGTCGCCAACCTGTCCTTGGCGTAGATCTTGGACCGGTCCACGTGGTACGGGGTCAAAGCGGCGTCTGACGAACCGCGCGGGATCTTGGTTTTGCCTCCCTTGGCGTCGGTGACGTATCCGTCCTCGCCGTCGCCTCCCAAGATTCCGCGCACGAAGCCGATGTCGTGCAGCAGGCAGGCGACAATGACGTGGGCGTAGTCGCTGGCCGACGTTGGCAACACTAGCGATCGGCCCTTCATGATGTCGTAGCCGACCAACGTCACCAGCATGGTGTGTTCGACATTATGGTAGAGCGCGTCGCTATTGCCGATGCACTCAAGCGAAAGGCGAGCTACCGCTGGGATCAACTCGGTCAAACCGGCTTCCGTGGAAGCAAATCGACTGTTCAGTTGCGTGGAAAGGAACGACCCCAATGCCTCGGCGGCCATTTCGGGAACGGTAATCATTCGATGCCTCAAGGCCCAGTCGCTGAATTCCACGGTCGTGAAAGCATAACAGACACTTCGGGCAATGTAGTTACGATTGCTTGGTTGTTTCTCGTCTCTCGGTGACGGCTGCAGCCGCGGAAGCGGCAGCCGCAGCGGCTTCCATAGCGGCCTTGACACTTAGGTGATATGCGGTTGGAATCAAATGCCGGCCGCTGGTTTCGACTTCAAGCCCCAGCAGCATCGACGACAAATGTTCACGCATCTGCTCGTGGCGGCGCTCCACCGCGGCAGCGACTTCGTCGCGGACGTGGTGAAACTGCGCACTCTTGAGAAAGATGATCTGCGCCTGCATCAATCGTCCACTTTCGAATTCGATGTGCCGCATGGCTTGCACAAACGGGTCCATCGCATCGACGGACTCGGGCAGTAACGCCGCCGGGCGAATGACGGCGTGCAGTGCGTGATTGAAGGCGGCGAGGTCGATCATTCGCGCCTGCGTCCAATCCGCTACGCAATCGACCGGGCGCGGCCACCACGCCGCCTCCCATTGCCAAAACAACATCGGCAGCATTGGATCCGGCACCCATGCTGTGGCGCGTGAAAGCATCGAAAGAAATTCGATCTGCCGGCAACACTGAGCGTGCACCTCAACCTGCATGCTGTTCTGCAAGCTGACCGGCAGCAACGTCGCAAGCTGGCGCGCCAGCGCGCCGTGCGCCGACATTAGAAACGCGGAGACGCGGGTCTGCTGGTGGGCCGGGATCCGGCCATCGTTGTCGACCGGGCCGAGGAACGCGTTCGGGGCTCGCTTGGTCGGAGAGTTCATCGCGGTGCCGTCTCCCCTGACGTTGCTACTTCCAGCTCAGCGGCTTGCGGCTTCTCGCGGTGAATCGGGATGGCGCGCATGTGGTCGAAGTCGGCCGGAAACGGCGTGAAATCGCCACCTGGTTCCTCCGGCCCGATCCAAACTGTCTTGTTGCCCCGCCAGCGACCCGCCATCACGTCACGCGCGAAACGCGCGAGGTAGTCGGCAGTCAATACCGGCTTCTCCAGCGTGAAGGCATGATAGGCCCGCGGCACAAACACCAATTCGCTGTTCGGGATGTGAACGCGCAGTGATTCCTGAAGCGATCGCGGGGTGAGAAAATCGAATTCACCGTTCATGATCAAGGTTGGGACGGTGATCGACGACAGTTCGTCAGTCATTGGCTCAAACTCGAGGAATGATTCCATCAAGTTCTGCAATGCATAGACGTCGTTCAGGAGCCACCCTCTCCGCTTGGCCATCTCGAGCGCGTGCATCTGCTGCGAGAGCCATTCGTTGGAGAGGTTCATGGGGAACAGAAGATCCATAAGAAAGTTTGTGCCGCCGAGGATCAAGCCGGTGCGCATCACGCTGCCAAGCAGGTACAGCTGTGGCGGCAACTCAGCGAAGCTCGAGATGGGCACCAACCCAGCGATCGTATCCGAATGAGCGATCGCGTAGCGGAGCGCAATGACCCCGCCGAAGCTGATACCGGCAAGGAAGATCGGCCCTCCCCCCAGTTCGCTGATGATGTCGTAGAGAACGGCTACCTGGTCGTCCTGGGTGATGTGCAGGCTCGGCTTGTCCGAAACGCCTTGGCCCAAAAGGTCAAAGGTCGCGACGCGGAAGCCTTTCGCGACCAGCATGTACCGATATGGCTCCCAAAGCTCGATATATTGGGTCAGTCCATTGACCAAGACGAAGGCCGGCCCATCCGGCGGTCCTTCAGCCGGAGAATCAAGCTCGTAGCGTATCCGCCGCCGTCCGCGCGCAAGTATCGGCATCTGCCCTTCCTGGCTACCTTACCTGGACCTACCCTTAGAGTAGCGCGAATCGCGCCGCAGGCTAGTGACGCCTGTCACTCCGCGTCGAGACCCGAGAGACTTAAAACGCCGCGGCGAATTCCACCATTCGTCGGCGCTGGTCCGGATCGGGCAAGGACCCCCGCATGGCTGCGGCATTGTCCGCCATGTGCGCTGCATCGGCGGTGCCGGGAATGACCGCCGTTACGCGCGGGTCGGCGAGAAGATATTTGAGGAAGAACTGCGCCCAGCTGTCGGCAAATCCGCGCACCCAGTCGGGCAGCTCCTTACCGCGCACAGCGCGAAACAGCCGCGCGCGGCCGAACGGCAGCGCCGTCAGCACGCCGGCCTTCACCTCCGCCGCCGCCGGCAGAATGCGCTTTTCAACTTCGCGGTCGTCGAGCGAATAATCGATCTGCACGAAATCCGGCTTCTCCCGTAGCAGCACCGCCTCGATCGCGGCGTACTGTTCATGACGGGTCGACGTGATGCCGACGTAGCGGCACACGCCTTGTGCCTTCCACTCCTTGAACTGCGCTAGCGATTGCCGCGGATCTCGCACGTTGTGAAATTGCAGCAGATCAATTTTGTCCATTTTCAGTCGTGTCAGCGAGCGCTTGAGCTCGGCGGCGTCGGCCGACTCGAGCTTGGTGGCGATGAAGAGACTGTCGCGCGATCGGGCACTCGCGATCGCGTCGCCAAGTACTGTTTCGGCGTCACCATAGACCGACGACGTATCGACCAAGCGCCCACCGTTAGCAATCAACGCCAGGAGCACCGCAGCGGCTTTCTGCCGAGTGATCTCATCGTTGATATCAAATACCTGGGCGGTGCCGAGGCCGACCGCTGGCAGACGCTCGCCGCTGCCTGGTATCGGTCGAGCGAGCAGCGCGGGTGTTTGCGCGAATGCGGGCGGCGCCATGACCGCGGTTGTTGCAAGCACAGCGAATTCGCGACGCGTCACGTTTCTCATGGCGGCTCTCCCAGCGCCACCACTGCAGGCACCTCTTCATCCGTGTCAATCAGCACAGCGCGGTGTTCCTGCGCCCGTCCCAGCACCGCCGACAGAACGAGCCACCCCGCTGCCACCGGCAAAGCAACAAGCGCAATGGCGCCGAGCTTCAGTCCCAGCACCTGCAGGCTGTCGAACACCCAGCCATAGAGCGCGTCGGAGCCGCGATAGATGACCACGTCGATCAGATTCTTGGCTTTGTACTTCTCTTCACGATTAAGCACGGTAAAAAAGACTTGTCGCGCCGGATTGGCGATGGCGAAATTCATCCAACGCTGTACCACCTGGAGCGTCACGACTACGACAAGCGTCGGCGCTACGAATAGCGCGGCGAAGCCGACAACGTAGACTCCCGGCAACGCGCCGGCGGCTACGCCGGTGCCGAAGCGTTTGAGTACCTGCCCGGTGATGAAGAGCTGAGTCACCAGACTGAGCAAATTCACTGCTAAATCGATACCGGCGAAGATGCGCGTCTGCGTGTCTCGGTCGTGTACCGCGGCCGCAATAATGTTCGCCTGCTCGAAATAGACGATGGTGGCGCAGAACGACATCAAGCTGACCCAGGCGCCAACGCCGATGAGATAAGGCGAGCGCATAAGTTCCGGCAATGCCGCGAAGGCCGAACCGCCTACGCGCCTTGTCTCGGCTTGGGCGCCAACATGCGCAATTGAAGCGCGCTCGAGTCGGTACACGCAGAATACCGCCACTTCGAGCAGGATCGCGGCGGCGATCAACAGGTTGACCGCTCCCAGTGGCACTGAAAGCCCGATAGTGATCACCGGACCCAGCAGTCCACCGGCGGTGCCGCCGGCGCCGATGAAGCCAAACAACCGTTTGCCCTGTTCGGCGGTGTACAGATCGGCCATGAACGACCAAAAAACCGCCACGGCGAACAGGCTAAACACGCTGACCCACACGAAAAACACGCGGGCGACAATCACCGGAGCGATGCCCAGCGTGAGCAACAGCCAGAACAGAGCCAAGTTGGCGACGAAGAAATGATAGACGATGGGAATGAACCGTGCGCGCGGCAGCTTCGCCACCAATGCCCCGTAGAGCGGCTGCGCGACGATGAGGGTGACGAAGGTGGCAGTGAACAGCCACGGCAGATTTCTCACGCCGCCAGCAATGCCCATCTGATCCCGCAGCGGCCGTAGCACGTAGTATCCGGCGAGCAATGCGAAGAAATACGCGAACGACCACAGCGCGGCCGAGCGCTCTTGGGGCGTTGCCGGCAGCGCCCAGCCCAGCCAGCGCTGCAGCCTGTTCATGGCGTCAGTGAAAGTTTCTGCCTGAGCTCAGCTGCCGTCACCTGTTGGCCATAGCCGGGGCCGCCGCGCTGGAAGCGTCGCGCATCGGCAAGCTTGCCTACAACGACCGGATCAAAGCCAGCATCGCGCACAAGGCCGGCAGCGACCTGCACCGCCACAACATCATCGCCAGCAATCGGTATCGCCAGCTTGGGATCCGGACGGTTCGCCTCCTTGGCGAAGATCATGATAGTTCATGGTGTTGAAAGCGCGCACCAGCCGCGCGCCGGGCAGATATTTCTGCGAAACGACGCCGATGCCCTCTTTCTCGACTTCCTCGGCAATAGGCGCACCATCGCGCGCCGGCGTGGCGTTGCAAGCGTCGAGCATGATCTTGCCCTTGAACGCCGCGCCATAGTCCTGTGCCGATTTGCGGCAGTGCGCCATAAGGCACGGCTATGAACAGGACGTCGCCGAAGGCGATCGCCTGCTCGACAGTGCCCGCTTGAGCAAGCTCGCCCAAGCTCGACACCAGATCCTTAAGCTCCTCGGGATGGCGTGACGAGAACAGCACCTTGTGACCGTTCTTGACCCACAGGCCACCGATGGTGCCGCCGATGTGGCCGGAGCCGATGACGCCGATACTCAGCTTGGCTTGCGCCGGCGCGCGCGCGGGCCATAAGGCCGCATGCTCAAAAACAACGCGCCGCCGGCGCCAAGAAGCGCGCGGCGCCGGTGGTTGACGGGATCGTGCTTGGGCATCCAAACCTCCTCGATATCGGAGTTGCCGCCGCGCCCCTCCGGACCATATAGGGACGCCGAGGTTCGATATGCAACGCATGGTGGGCATGCGTTCCGCGGCGGCAGGTTCGTCTGCGCTTTGTTGGTCCGGCGCTAAGTCACGATAAAGCCGGTCGGGCAGTTCGTTGGCCGAACCGTCAGGCGGAGCATGGGCAGCCAGCACCGCGCCGCAACGTTCGATTGCCGCAGCAAATCCCGCGGCGATGCGACCGGCGCGCATATGGCTGACCAGAACATCGATCGCCCCTTGCCACTCGGGAGCGTGAACTTTCTGCGCAATGCCGTCGTCGGCAATGATGCGTGCGTAACGCTCGGCCAACGATACAAAGATCAGTACGCCGGTGCGGTTCCTGGTATGGGCGACGCGGCGCACGACGAATTGCTCAAGCGCGGCGCTGTGTGCGCGGGCGCGCTTCACCGCACGGGGAACGAGCGCGAGCCGAAGCGGCATCCACGAAAACGCGAGCGCGGCAACGAGAAATACCGCGATCTGAATCAAGAAAATGCGCTGCACGCTCCACGGCGTCAAAACGATCATCGGCCACGGCGCAATGAGCGCGAGCGCGCTCGCCCACAGAATTGGGATGTGGGCATAGTCTGATGACGCGCGCGCCAGTACGCACACGATTTGGCCGCTGGTGCGTTTTTCCGCCTCGTGAATGGCGGCCGTGACCGCCTCGTGATCTTCCTTGCTGAAGTGCATCACCAGCCCCCCGACGCTCCGCCGCCGCCCGACGAGCCCCCACCACCGGAAAATCCGCCACCAAAGCCGCCGCCTCCGGAAAAGCCGCCACCGAAGCCGCCGCCCCAACCGGAGCCCAGAATGATCGGTCCAACGCCGCCCCGGCGGCCGCCCGATCCCGGCCCGCCCGCATGGTGGATCAGGTACCAGATAAAAAAGATCAGCAACACGAAAAACAGAATCGGAAATAACTTGCTGATGTCGCCCGCTGCCGTCGTCGGCGCGAACATTGGCCTTTTGATGCCACTCGGCCGCATCCGTGGTCAGCACGCTGATGATGCCGTCGACGCCGCGTTCAATGCCGCCCGAAAAATCGTTCGCCTTGAAGCGCGGAACAATCGCGCTCGAGATGATGACCGACGAGAGCGCATCGGTCAGCGTGCCTTCGAGGCCATACCCGACCTCGATGCGGACTTTGTGCTCGTTTGGCGCCACCAGCAGCAACACGCCGTTGTTCTTCTTCGCCTCACCGAGTTTCCAGAACCGGAACAGCTGATTGGCGTAGGTCTCGATGTCGCCGCCCTGCAGCGATTTCACCGTGGCGACGACCAACTGGATCCCGGACTTGTCTTCGAGATTCTTGGACTTCGTTTCGACATCGGTGCGGCTTGCCGCGCTCATAACGCCAGCCTGATCGACGACGCGTCCGGTCAGCGCCGGAAAATCGAGCGCGAAAGCGACGACCGTAAGCCAGCACAGGAAAAATCCGATGCCGATCGTGCAGCGCTTGGCGAGCAACGTCATCACCAGCTCCCTGAAGCGCCGCCGCCACCTGACGACCCGCCGCCGCCGGAAAAGCCGCTATCGGACGAACTGCTGCTGTCCGAAGAGCTGCTGCTCCAACCCGAAGACGCCGACGAGCTGGCAGTATGTACGAAGACCCGGCGTCCGTTGCGCGTCACATAGTGACCGGATCGCCAGTTGATGATCATGCCGCCGACGATGATGCCGATGACGACAATGACGAAGCAAACGGCAAAGATCTCTGTGCCAAGATTGTTATCGTCTGAGCGCAGCGACACTTTCGGCTGCCACTGCGCCGAGTTGCCGTTGAGGACGCTAATGATGCCGTCAACGCCACGCTCGATACCCCCGGAAAAATCGCCGGCCTTAAAACTCGGGATGATAGCGCTCGAAATGATGACGGAAGAAAGCGCGTCCGTCAGCGTACCCTCAAGGCCATAGCCGACCTCAATGCGCACCTTGTGCTCCGTCGGTGCGACCAGAAGCAATACGCCATTGTTTTTCTTCGCCTCACCAAGCTTCCAGGCGCGGAACAGCTGATTGGCATAAGTTTCGATGTCGCTGCCCTGAAGCGATTTCACCGTAGCGACTATGAGTTGGATTCCGGATTTGTCTTCCAGGTTTTTTAGCATCTCCTCGATGTCGCTGCGGGTTCCCGATTGGATGACGCCGGCTTGGTCGACGACCCGTCCGGTCAGCGCGGGAAAGTCGAGTGCGAGCGCGAACGACGACGCGAGACAGAGGACAAGTGCAGCAGTGAGGATGAGGACCGGCGCAACGGGGCCGTCATTGCGAGAAGTCAAGCGACGAAGCAGTCGAGGCGTCCCTTCCGGATTATTTCGGCCTTCGGACTCGCAATGACGGTGCAGCATCAGAACTTGACCTGCGGCGGCTTTTCAGCGCCTTCGGTGGCGGTGAATTCGGCCATCGGCTTGTTGCCGGAAAACGCTGTCTTCGCCCAAAGCACGGTGGGGAAGGTTCGCAGCGCCGTATTGTATGCGCGCACCGCCTCGATGTAGTCGCGTCGCGCGACCGCGATGCGGTTCTCAGTGCCTTCAAGCTGAGACTGCAGCGCCAGGAAATTGGCGTTCGATTTGAGGTCCGGGTAGTTCTCCGACACGGCGAGCAGCCGGCCGAGTGCGCCGGATAGCTGGTTCTGGGCATCCTGAAAAGCTTTCAGCTTGTCCGGATCGGTTAGCTGCGAAACATCGACCTTGACCTGCGTTGCCTTGGCGCGGGCTTCAACGACCGCGGTCAGCACGTTCTTTTCCTGCGCAGCGAAGCCCTGGACGGTCGCCACCAGATTGGGAATGAGATCGGCGCGGCGCTGATACTGATTTTGCACGTCAGACCAGCGCGCCTTGGCCGTTTCCTCAAGCGTCGGGATGGTGTTATAGCCGCACGCCGACAACGACATGCCGATGCCAGTAAGCGCCAACGCCAGACCGATTCGATAAAGCCCAATCCGGTTCATGATGCTGCTCATTTTTATCCCCCGTTGTTGCCGATGCGTGACGCTGCGCGCGTCAAATCTCAACAGGCTCGCTGCCGACGATCTCAATGCCAAACCCGGAAAGACCGACATAAGTCATGTGGCGCGAAAAAGTCAGAAGTCTGATCGACGTGACGCCAAGATCTTTCAGGATCTGCGCACCGAGACCGACCTCACGCCATTGTCGGCTGCGCGCCTCGCCGGACGCGGTTTCCTCCGATTTCGGAATAGCGATGACCGGAACGCCTGCGGCACCGTCGCGCAATACCACCAGCACGCCGCTGCCCTCGGCCTTGAAGCGGTCGAGCGTCCTGTGCACGGCTTTCGCGCCGCCAAACACGTCCAGGATCAGATTGGCGCGATGCAGCCGCGTGAGCACATTCTTGCCGTCGCCGATGCTGCCGTAGACGAAGGCCATGTGATAAAATGGATCAAACGGAGTCTGAAAGGCGTAGCCGGTCAACGTGCCGATTGCAGACTCCACCGGAAATTCCCCGACCCGCTCAATCAGCTTGTCGCGCGCTTGCCGATAGGCGATTAAATCCGCGATCGTGACCCGCTGGAGCTTATGGCGCGCGGCAAACGCGTCGATCTCCGGACCGCGCATGACCGTGCCGTCGTCGTTCATCAACTCAGCCAGCACGCCGACCGCCGGTAGTCCGGCGAGCCTGCAAAGATCGACGCAGGCCTCGGTATGGCCTGAACGCATGAGCACCCCGCCATCTTTCGCGACGAGCGGAAAGACGTGACCCGGCCGCACGAAATCCGCCGCGCCCATATTGCCGTTGGCGAGTGCGCGCACAGTGTTGTTGCGCTCTTCTGCGGAAATACCGGTGGTCAGGCCGTGGCGAACGTCAACCGAAACAGTAAAAGCAGTGCCGAGCGGGCGCATCGTTGCGCGCCACCATCGGATCAAGATGCAGCCGCCGCGCTTCGTCCGGCGCAAGCGGCGCGCAGACGATGCCGGAAGTATTGCGGATGATGAACGCCATCTTCTCGGGCGTGCATAGTGACGCCGCGACGAACAAATCGCCCTCGTTCTCGCGGTCGTCATCATCTGCGACAATGACGATCTCGCCGCGGGCAAATGCGGCCACGGCCGTTCGAATGCGCTGGTGAGCGTCTTCCATTAAATCCCGCACCTCACTACCGCCTTACCGTCAACGTGACGCGTGCGGAAACGGCCAGACGGGTGCCTCGCCGACTTGGCCGCGATGGCGCAGATAATGATCGGCAATGACGCACGCCACCATGGCTTCGCCAACCGGCACGGCCCGGATGCCGACACAAGGATCGTGCCGCCCCGTCGTAGCGATTTCAGTATCGCGGCCGTAGCGATCGACGGTCCGGCGTGGAGTCGGAATTGACGAGGTTGGCTTGACCGCAAAACGCGCAACAAGAGGCTGGCCGGTTGAAATACCCCCGAGGATGCCACCGGCATTGTTGGAGAGAAAGATCGGCCTACCGTCATTGCCCATGCGCATCTCGTCACCGTTTTCTTCGCCGAGCAACTCCGCGGCCCCAAAGCCTGCGCCAATCTCGACCCCTTTGACGGCATTGATGCTCATCAGCGCCGCGGCTAGTTCGGCGTCAAGTTTTCCGTAAAGCGGCGCGCCAAGACCGGCTGGCACGCCCTCCGCAACGATCTCAATGACAGCGCCTATCGAGGAGCCGCGCTTACGCACGCCATCGAGATACTCGGCAAAGAACTCCACTTGCTGAGCGTCTGGGGTGAAGAACGGATTGCGCTCGACCTCGGCCCAATCCCAGCGCGCCCGATCGATCCGGTGCGGGCCGATCTGAACCAGCGCACCGCGCACCTGAACATTCGGCACGATCTTGCGTGCGATGGCGCCGGCGGCCACCCGCATTGCGGTTTCGCGCGCAGACTGGCGGCCGCCGCCGCGGTAATCGCGCAGGCCATATTTAATGTCGTAGGTGAAATCGGCGTGTCCAGGCCGGTACTTATCCTTGATATCATTGTAGTCCTTGCTGCGTTGATCGACGTTGTCGATGAGCAGCGCAATCGGCGTACCCGTGGTCACCTGTTGGCCGTTCGCTTCATCCAAAAACACACCGGACAGAATTCTGACCGTGTCCGGCTCTTGGCGCTGTGTGGTGAAGCGCGATTGGCCTGGCCGGCGCCTATCAAGATAGGGTTGGATATCGGCTTCGCTCAGCGCGATCCGGGGCGGACAGCCATCGACCACGCAGCCGATGGCTGGGCCGTGGCTCTCCCCGAAGGTCGTCACCCGAAATGAATGCCCGAAAGTATTGAACGACATGGTCGAACGACTGGCTGAAAATCTTGGCGCATTTCCTGGCGCATTGAACGCCGCATGCGCCCGCAGTCACTCCTTCCCGTTATTGCCGACAGCGATATCCGGTGCGTCGGGATGCTTCATACCGACGATGTGATAGCCGGCATCGACATGGTGCACTTCGCCGGTGACGCCGCGCGACATATCGGACAGCAGATACGCGCCGGCTTCGCCAACATCTTCGATCGTAACGTTACGCCGCAGCGGCGCGTTGTATTCGTTCCATTTGAAGATGTAGCGCAGGTCGGCGATGCCAGCGGCGGCGAGCGTCTTGATTGGGCCAGACGAAATCGCGTTGACGCGAATGTTTTTCACGCCGAGATCAGCGGCGAGATAGACCACGGACGCTTCGAGCGCGGCTTTGGCGACGCCCATGACGTTATAATGCGGCATCCATTTCTCAGCCCCGTAGTAGGTAAGCGTGAGCATGGCGCCGCCGTTCGGCATCATCTTCTCGGCGCGTTGCGCGACCGAAGTGAAAGAATAGCAGCTGATTAGCATGGTCTGAGTGAAATTGTCCTGCGTCGTGTCGACATAACGCCCGTCAAGCTGCGCGCGATCCGAGAATGCGATAGCGTGGACGAGGAAATCAATCGCGCCCCAGGCCGATTGCACCGCTGCGAACGCCGCGTCGATGGTCGCAGGCACCCCGACATCGCAATGCCCGACAACGAGCCCGCCGATCTCCCGCGCGAGCGGCTCGACTCGCTTCTTGAGCGCGTCGCCCTGATAGGTGAAAGCAAGCTCCGCCCCGTGGCCGTGGCACGCCTTAGCAATGCCCCAAGCAAGCGAGCGCTGATTGGCGACCCCCATGATCAGGCCGCGCTTACCGCGCATGAGGCCCGAGATTCCCGGCATTCTCCGACCCCGCTACGACGATTTCAGGCGCCGAAGCCTCGTATGGCATAGGGCTGTGGGGGCCTTCAAGCGTGCCACCGGAACATGCTGAACCGTAATTCTACACGCATGCGTCGCGATCGCGGGCTTTGATTGACCAGCGGAACAACGCCGCTGAGACGCTACATTCCCTTGCGCGGATCGTAGGGTTTGTCAGCACGCCACTTCTTCATCAACTCCTCAAGCTCGGGGTCACCATGTTCGGGAAGCACGATGCGGACCACGGCGAGCAGATCGCCCTGGCCGTCCTTGGCCGGAAACCCCTTGCCCTTAAGGCGGAAGGTACGGCCACTATTCGTCCCGGCCGGGATTGTGAGCTCCAGCGGTTTGTCGAGAGTCGGCACCCGCACCTTCGCGCCGAGTACTGCCTCGTAAAGCGTGATCGGCAGGTCCAACCGTACGTCTGCGCCGTCAAGCTTAAAGGTCGAATGGGGGGCGATGGAGACCGTGATTAGTACGTCGCCGGCGCCGCCCGGCCCCGGCATGCCTTGGCCGCGGAGCCGTATTTGCTGACCGTTAGTGATGCCAGCCGGAATCTTGACTTCGAGATCCTTGCCGTTCGGCAGGTGGACGCGTTGGGCAATGCCGTGGGCGGCGTCCGGGAGCGTGACCGTGAGCGCCGCCGCGACGTTGGCGCCTGGGCCGACGGCGAAATCCTCGCCCTCAAATGCCGCGCCGGCGCCGCCACGGCGTGCCCCACCCATCCCACCGAAGGCTTCTCGCAATATATCTTCAAAACCACCTTGCCCAGCGGCGCCGCCGCCTGCACGGCCACGCCGCGCATTACGGGTAAACCCCTCTGGGCCAAAGCTGAAAGTTTCGAATTCGGCTTCGGGGCCGAAACCGCCGCCGGGCCTTTGCCCTCCGCCTCCGCCAAATCCCTCAAAACCGCGGAACCGCGGCTTGCCCTCGGCGTCGATTTCGCCGCGGTCGAAGGCTTTGCGCTTATCGTCCTCGCCGAGGATTTCATAGGCAGCATTGAGCTCAGCGAAACGGGACGCCGCCTTCGGATCATTTTTGTTGGCGTCGGGATGCAGTTTTTTGGCGAGACGCCTAAAGGCGCTCTTGATGTCGGCTGCGCTCGCTTTGCGATCGACGCCCAGCACATCATAGGGATCACGCATTCCCCATGAACTCCGCTCCGTTTTGGGGCTGGCCCCGCCCCCCTATTGTTCCCAATGTGGGACTTAAGTCGCCGTCTCGCAATGCAATACCGGCGGTGACGATGATCAACGTGTGAATGATCGTTATGATCAACCCTGTTTGAGCTGCTTTAGGCTCTTCACTTCCCATGTACCGTGCTCCGAGCGGCAGGCCTCGCCCCTAAGCCAGGCTTGCGTCTGCCCATGCACGTAGCTCGCCAAGAAGTCGCGGCAGAACAAAACGCCTTCGCTATACGATGCGGCCAGCGGCGTGATGTTACCGCCGGCACCGCTGTGCGGGTTTTCCCACGGAATGCTGTTATCCTTGCTGCCGCGCGCGAGCGCATCTGTAGCGACTGCACGCGCATAGGCGAGGTCGGCCTCCGATGGGGTGGCCGCCTGGCCCAGCCGATCGCTCGGGGCTACGGAACCGGTTTGCTCCACCTCCGCGGCACTGTTTTCGAACATCGTATCGAGGGGCAGGGAGCAGCCGGCGGCGGTCACCGCGCTCAGCACGGTCGCGGCGACGGCTAGCCGACGTAGCGGCCAACATAGGCGCGAGTGCGCGGTTCCACTATATAGAGCCTGGTGGCCCGTTTCCCGATCGCAGCGTGCGAGCAACGATGGTACCCCGACTGAATGTCCGACACCGCGCCGATAGAACAGCCCGGATGGTTAACAAGCGGTGACTTCACCGAGGCCGACGAGCCGCTGCGCCTGTTTGCGGCGTGGTTTGCTGAGGCCAAACGCGCCGAGCCGGTCAATCCCGACGCCATGGCGCTCGCCACCGTGGATGCCGACGGGCTGCCCAATGCGCGCATGGTGCTGTTGAAGGCATTCGACCAGCGGGGTTTCGTTTTTTACACGAACCTCGACAGTGTGAAGGGCCACGAATTGGCGGACGCGCCGAAAGCAGCGCTAACATTCTATTGGAAATCGCTTCAGCGTCAGGTGCGAATGCGGGGCAGCGTCGAGCCGGTCACAGCGGAAGAAGCCGACGCGTACTTTGCGACTCGCTCGCGCATGGCTCAGATCGGCGCCTGGGCCAGCAAACAATCCGCCGAACTCGAAAGCCGCCTGGCGTTCGAGAAGGCGGTCGCGCGTTACACGGCGAAATTCCCCATTGGCGCGGTGCCGCGACCGCCGCATTGGTCGGGCTATCGCGTCGTACCGCAGCAAATCGAATTCTGGCAGGAGCGGCCGTTCCGCCTGCACGACCGCATCGCTTTCAGGCGTGACGATCGAAACGCGCCGTGGAGCAAAACGCGGCTTTACCCTTAAGGACAACAAAAGTGCCAACCAGCAACCAACCGCGCCGAACGCTCCTTCTTACCGGGGCGAGCCGCGGCATCGGCCACGCAACCGTGAAGCGTTTCTCTGCCGCCGGCTGGCGCGTCATCACCTGCTCGCGGCACGCCTTCCCGGAAAATTGTCCGTGGGAAGCAGGACCGGAAGACCATATCCAGGTCGACTTGGCGGAGCCCGCCAACACCGAGGAGGCGATCGCCGAGATCAAGCGTCGGCTCAATGGCGAACTGCATGCGCTAGTCAACAATGCCGCGATCTCGCCCAAGGCTGCCGGCGGTAAGCGGCTTGGCTCGATCGATACCTCGCGCGAAGACTGGCACCATGTTTTCCAGGTGAACTTCTTTGCCCCGATCATGCTAGCGCGCGGGCTCCTCGACGAACTCAAGACCGCCAAGGGCTCGGTCGTCAATGTCACCTCGATTGCGGGCTCGCGCGTGCACCCATTCGCCGGCGCCGCCTATGCGACATCGAAGGCGGCGCTGGCGTCGCTAACGCGGGAGATGGCGCACGACTTCGGCGCTGTCGGCGTTCGGGTCAATGCCATCGCACCCGGTGAGATCGATACGGCCATGCTGTCGCCGGGCACAGAAAAGATAGTCGAGATGATCCCGATGCACCGGCTCGGCACGCCGGACGAGGTGGCCAAAATCATTTACGTGCTGTGCACCGACACTTCTTCCTACGTCAACGGCGCCGAAATTCACATCAACGGCGGCCAGCATGTGTAAGGTGTTGGACGACGTTACGCGGCGCCGACGGTGTGCTTCGAACGGAAGTAAGCCTAAAACACACGTTCCGAAAGTCAGATCAAGGATTGTGCTTTTGCATAATTGTCGATCATAATAAAAAAGCTATTCTGCTTCCGCGCCGCACTTTAGAGAGCAGCGACGCGCTCGGATTTAACGATACGGCTCTAGCGCCGAAGGACCTGTGCTCGACGGCAACCGGCCGCCGCCGTTGTAGCGCTGGCCGTGATCCGGTGGACGTTCTACTGACGGCGATCGACAAATCGCGGCGCCTTCAGGCTCCGCTCGAATTCCGTCGCAAGCGTTCCGCGTTGAAGCGCTTCCACCAGCGGCGTGATCTCGAAAGTCTCCTTGATGGTGCCGCTGACGCGAGAGCACACCGTTTCCGGGTCGACCGCGCTCTTGACCTCGACGAGAACCCTGACACCTTCGCGACCGGTGGACGGCTCGGTCTCCAATATCGCCTGGAAGTCGAGCACGTCGGGATTGCGGAACATGAAGTCTTCGAAATCGGCGTGATTGACGTTGACGCCGCGCACCTTGAAAAATCCGGTGGTGCGATTGGCGTGCCTGATCATCGGAAAAAGTTCGGCAAACGGCCCGGTGCCGGACGAACGCGATACATAGCTGACCAGATCGCCCGAATTCCAGCGCAAGAAAGGCGTCGCATGATTGGTCCATAAAGGCGTGACGCACAGCGCGCCGACCTCACCTTCAGGAAGCGATCTGCCGGTTTCGGCGTCGACCACTTCGATGAAATACATATCGGTCCAAATGTGGATGCCATCATGAGCCGCCGTTTCCGCGCCCATGAGGCCGGCTTCGCTCATGCCGAACACGTCGAAGACCTCCGCGCCCCACATGCGCGATAGCTTGCCTCGCTTAGCGGCGGATAAAGTTTCCGCCGAACAAACAAGCTTGCGCACTGAAGACGCCGCCAAGTCGATGCCTTTGGCCTCGGCGAGATTTGCGAGATGCAGCGCGAAGCTGCTCATGCCGATGAAAACGCCCGGTTGGAGGTTCTGGATCAGCTCAAGCTGGGCGATCGACGGATAGGCGTTTCCCGCTCCGACCCAGACCATGCCGACGTCGACCAGGCGGGAAGAACGCGCCCAGACCTGGCCGGCTGGATGGATGCCGAGCGGAAACGAAATATGGCACAGCTCGCCCGGCTCGATGCCGATGCATGGAAACGAACGCGCCCACGACAATTCGCCGTAGCGCAGATCGTCCTTGGTGCGCGGGTAGAATACCGGCTGGCCGGTCGAGCCGCCGGAGCGCCAGTACTCCGCGATCTTGTTTTGCGGGACGATGCACAGGGCCTGCAGGAATTCGGCATGGGAGAATTTTCGCAGCACGTCCTTGTCGAGGATCGGGATGCGCTCCCACATTTCCTTGTC
The DNA here is from genome assembly GCA_963831165.1 of uncultured Alphaproteobacteria bacterium. Lineage (GTDB taxonomy): Bacteria > Pseudomonadota > Alphaproteobacteria > Rhizobiales > Xanthobacteraceae > BOG-931. The sequence goes on along the minus strand of CAWHPC010000017.1, from coordinate 225,528 downwards.
GTCGAGGCGCCGCGGATCGATATGGTCGAGCTTGCCGCGATACCACGGCGCGTTCTTGGCCAATTCAAGGGCGTTGCGCTTACGTTCGCTTTGGACACGCGCAATGTCTTCGCGCGATTTGGGAAATGGAAGCGCAAACTCCACGGCACCCCCCGAAGCTTCCCGGCCCAAGGACGATATTGCAAATCTGCGGCTGGTTACAGCGCTACGCCAATCGATCTACATGCGCGCAGCAAGCACCCGCGAGGTGTGGTCGTACATGCCGGTTAAGAGCGACAGCGCGTTGCTCGCCGATTTGAGCTGCGCCTCGATATTCGGCACGTCGGCGCTCGGTGAGATCAGCAATTCGCGCCGCGATGAAACCAGGAATTCGGTCAAGTCGCAGCCAGCTTGCGTCGGGCGATAGCGGGTGTCGCGGTTGGTGCTACCGGGAACCTTCTCGATCAGACCAGCCACCGTCAACTTCCGTAAGCTGTACTGAATGTTGGATATGTCGTCGCGGTTGCTGAAGCGGCTCAACTCGCTGACGCTGCGCGGCCGCGGTGTAAACATGAGCTGTTGCAGGATCACGCATTCCTGCCCGGTCAGTTTCTGCTGCGCGCCCGTCGGGCCGAATACGGCGCCGGCGAAACGATAGAAAGCTTCAGCGGCACAGATCAGCGCCTGTTCGAACTCCAGGAATGAGCGTTCACGGTCGGTGCGCCCGAGCGGCGGCGTGGTTTCAAGTCGCTCGACATTTGCACGTCCTTTCCCTGCGGGCATATGACCTCCTGGCGTTTCATCGCGCACACTAGATTGACTGATAGAATTTACAAGGTAAAATCAGTTGAAACTATCAAAATAGCGGATGAAAGAGCAGCGAGCGTGAAGATCGTCATCATCGGCGGAGGTCCCGGCGGGCTTTACTTCGCGCTGCTGATGAAAAAGCGCCACGCCAGCCACGACATCACCGTTTATGAGCGCAATCGCGCCGATGACACATTCGGGTTCGGCGTGGTCTTCTCCGACGAGACCCTCGACAATTTGATGGATTACGATCGCGAATCCTACGAGGCGATCACGCGGGAATTTTCGTATTGGGGCGAGATCGACTTTCATTTCCGCGGTGACGTGGTCCGTTCGACCGGGCACGGCTTTTGCGGCACCGAGCGCCGAACGCTGCTGACGGTTTTGCAGCAGCGCTGCCGCGCGCTCGGAGTCAAGCTGGAATTCTCACACGAAATTTCTGACTTGGCGACGTTCGAGGACGCGGACCTCATTGTCGCCGCCGACGGCATCAACAGCTTCATTCGCGAATGCTACCGCGAGCACTTCGAACCGAAAGTCGAACTACGGCGGAACCATTTCATCTGGCTGGGCAGCACGGCGCCTTCAGCAGCGTTCTCCTTTCACTTCGCGGAAAACGAGTGTGGGATCTGGGATCTGTGCACGTATCAGTACAAGAAGGACATGAGCACCTGGGTGGTCGAAGCTCCGGACAGCACCTGGGCAAAAGCCGAAGCCACGCTGACGAAACTCGATGAGGCGGGGACCGTCGCGTATCTGGAAAAGCTCTTCAGCGAGCAGCTGGGCGGCCACCAGCTTATCCCGAATCGATCCTACTGGCGGCGCTTTCCGGTCATCAGCAACAAGAACTGGTACTACAAGAACATCGTGCTGCTCGGCGACGCCCTGCACACGGCGCACTTTTCCATCGGGTCGGGAACTAAGCTGGCGATGGAAGACGCGATCAATCTGTTCAACGCATTTGAGAAGTCCGACACCGTCGCCGACGCACTGAAGCAATTCCAGGGCGCTCGCCACGAGGAAGTGGAGAAGAACTCAATACGCATCTAATGTCAGCGCATTGTGGACAGAAAATCCCTCGCGCTACTGGGGCATGAGCCCGGTTCAGGCCTGCTTTAGCATGCTCTCGCGAGCCAAGGCCGTCACGTTCGAAAACCTGCGCTTGCGCGACCCGAAATTCGTCGATGACGTGCAGGCTTGGTTTGCCGGAGCGGTTCGCGCTCAGGGCTTCGACATCCCCGTCGAAAATCCGCCACCGCCGATGTTCACGCCCTTCCGGATCGGACAGATGATTGTCGCGAACCGGATCGCGGTCTCGCCGATGAACATGTATTCCGCCGAACCTGGCGGTATTGCCGGCGATTTCCATCTGGTGCATCTCGGCAAACTCGCCATAGGCGGCGCCGGTCTCGTTTTCGCGGAAATGACCGCGGTATCAGAACAAGGCCGCATCACGCCGGGGTGCCCCGGCATCTATAATAACGAACAGGTCGCCGCTTGGCGGCGGATCGTCAATTTCGTCCACCGCGAGAGCCAAGCCAAATTCTGCCTTCAGCTTGGACACTGTGGCCGCAAGGGGTCGACCAAGCGCGGCTGGGAGGGCATGGATTATCCGCTCGACGAAGACAATTGGGAGGTTTTCGCCGCTTCGCCGCTGGCGTTTTATGACTTTATGCACCTGCCGCGCGAGATGACGCGGGCAGACATGGAACGCGTCATTGCCGAGTACGCACAGGCAGCCGTCAACTCCGACAAGGCCGGCTTCGACATGATCGAAGTCCACGCCGGCCATGGCTATCTGCTGTCCGGCTTCATTTCGCCGCTCAGCAACCAGCGTAGCGACGAATACGGCGGCGCTTTCGAGAACCGCATGCGCTTTCCGCTGCAGGTGTTCGATGCGGTCCGCAGCCAGTGGCCGCGGCACAAACCGATTTCGGTGCGAATCTCGGCGACCGATTGGGCTCCGGGCGGAATCACGCCGGAAGATGGGCTTCAGATCGCCACCTCCTTTCGCGCGCATGGCGCCAATATCATCGATGTGTCCGCAGGCCAAACATCGCGCTGGGCCAATCCGGTCTATGGGCGGATGTTCCAGACGCCGTTCTCGGAAATGATCCGCAACGAAGTCGGCATCCCCACTATCGCGGTCGGCAACATCACCACGGCGGACCAGGTCAACACCATCGTCGCCGGCGGCCGCGCCGACATCTGCGCAATCGCGCGACTCCACCTGACCAACCCGCATTTTACCCTGATGGCGTCGGCGGAATACGGTTATGGCGCTCAGCTCTGGCCGGCACCATATCTTTCGGGCAAGGATCAAGCCTTCCGTCTCATGCAGCGCGACCAGGCGGAAATGACGGCGCTGCGGCGGGCGGCACGGCCATCGAGCCACGAGCGGCGGCGCGAATTCAAGCAAGCGGCCGAGTGAACCGTAACGAACTTGGTGCATCATGACCGACGAAACCAACTTTTTGCAGGCGACGTCCTTCGTCGATTGCGGCGATGCAACGATAAAAGCCTTCGCACAAAAGGCTGTCGGATCGGCGCAGACGGCAAAAGAAAAAGCCATCGCGCTTTACAATGCCGTGCGCGACTCGATCCAGTATGATCCATATCTCGACTTTCTGGATCCAGGGGTGTTTCGTGCCAGCGCAGTACTCGACGCCGGCAAGGGTTTTTGCGTCGGCAAATCGGCGGTACTCGCGGCCGCAGCACGCGCCAGCAGCATTCCGGCCCGCCCGGGTTATGCCGACGTGCGCAACCATCTTACCTCGCGACGGCTTAAGGAAACGGTCGGCGATACGTTCTACTGGCACTCCTACACGGAGCTCTACATCGACAGCAAATGGGTGAAGTGCACGCCGGCCTTCGATTCGGCTTTGTGCGAGCGGGCGAACATTGCCCCGCTTGAGTTCGACGGCGTCAACGACAGCCTATTCCATCCATTCGACCGGGCCGGCCGCCAGCACATGGAATATCTTAAAGACCGAGGCGCATTCGCCGACGTGCCGTTCGAGACAATCGTCGCGGATTTCCAAAGGTTTTATCCGAAGCTTGTTGCTGCGAGCCCGCCGACCGCGAACTTCCGCGACGAAGTCACCAGCTGATTAGTTAGACGATAAACGGCGGCCGTCACCTTAGGCCGCGACACGCCCTCAAAAGTCGAACATGCAGTTTCGGGAAGCGCTGCTTCGGGATTGCCGTACCGTGCGAACCCATTCACTGCGGGCCTGCCGAGCAATCTAAATTGCCAGCACGATAATTTTACTCGGACTGGCTGCGCACAGCACGATGATTTTATCGGGCCTGGCGGCGGCAGACGATATGGTGCCTGCACCTAGGAGCCTTTTGGACATCTCGGGCGGTCCGGCATTGTTCGGGGATTGAGGGACGGATGGACGACCAAACCAAGCCTGCACTCACGGTTGGGACGCTCGTCGCCCAAGGGCCCGGCCCGCGCGACCCTATAACCAACGCCATCACGTCACCCATCCATATGTCGACCACGTTTTTGCGCGATCCTGACAATGGCTATCGTGCCGGTCACGTCTACGGTCGAAGCGACAACCTTTCAGTGCAGCAAGCGGAAAACCTGATCTCCGCCCTGGAGGGCGCCGACGAGGCGTTGCTGTTCAGCTCGGGCATGGCGGCCGCTACGGGCGTGCTGCTCGCGCTGGAGAAACCAACACATATCATTGCCTCGCAAATTATGTATTGGGGTTTTCGCTCCTGGCTGAAGGAAATCCATCGTTACGGCCACAGCATCAGCTTTGTCGAAACGTCCGATCTTGACGCGGTTCGCGCCGCTATAAGGCCCGGCGAGACCGGTCTTCTTTGGATCGAAACGCCGAGTAATCCGCTGTGGACGATCGCGGACATTGCCGCGATCGCAGAGATCGCTCACGCCGTCGACGCCGTTCTCTGTGTCGACTCGACCGTCGCCACTCCGATACTGACTCGCCCATTGTCGCTTGGCGCCGATATCGTCATGCATTCGGCGACCAAATATCTCAACGGACACTCCGACATTGTCGCTGGGGCCCTGGCTACCGCGCAGGAGAGCCGGCTGTGGACGCAAATTTGCAAGACGCGCTCGCGGCTTGGCAGCGCGCTTAGCGCTTTGGATGCGTGGCTGCTGATGCGAGGCATGCGAACGCTTGACGTTCGTGTTCGGCGGCAGTCGAGCACGGCGGCGACGCTTGCGGCGCGGCTGGTCGGGCATCCGGCAGTCGCGGAAGTCCTTTATCCCGGGCTTGCACAGCATGCTGGTCACGATGTCGCGATGCGGCAGATGATCGGCGGCTTCGGCGGCATGTTCTCAATTCGCATCCGAAAGGGCGAGAGGGCCGCGATCGCGGTCGCGGCCGCCGTCGAAATTTGGAAACGGGCGACTTCGTTTGGCGGTATTGAAAGCCTCATCGAACATCGCGCTTCGATTGAAGGCGAAGGATCGCCATGCCCGAGCGACCTGCTGCGGTTTTCCGTGGGCCTCGAAGACGTCGACGAGCTTTACTTCGACCTGATCCGTGCGCTGGCGGCGGCGCGCGACTAGTCGTCACCCATACAAAAAATCGAGCAGCGCAGTTTCAGCGAGCACGGCCTTGGGAATGCCGTGGCGGGCGGAACGCTCGCGCTCCTCGGCACTCTGCGTCGCCTGCAGATAAGCGCCGAGGTGGCGCGCGCGCTCAATGATGCGATTGTTTTCCGGCAGGCGCTCCGCCTCGAAATGTTGTAGCGCCGCTTCGACGTCGTCGGCGTCGAGTGTCGCAGCGAGCATTGCCGCGTCGTCAGCCGCCTTGGAGACGCCGGCCGCCACGTGCGGGCGCGCTACGAAGGCTGCGTCACCGATGATGGCAACGCGTCCGAAGGCAAGACGCGGGCTCGCGAGATCGTAGATCGGTTGCAGAAGCGGCTCATTGATCAGTCGCACGATGGATCGCAATTGCGGCGCCAGTAAACGCTCCGCCGCCGCGCGCATATCAGCAACGGCGTCGCGGCGGATGAGCGGCGGCGGGATCGAAATCGTGTGGATGACGCCAGTTTCGTCAGTGAGGAGCCGCGGCAGCTCTTTTGCCTCATCCGCTGGCCGGTACCAGACAATGTTGTAACGGCGCCGGCCCGGCCGCAGATCGTTTTCGGGGCCCGCAACCGGATAGCCCAGAAACTGCTCGCCGGGCGGCAGACAAAATGTCATCGCGTTGAACAGGTCGCGATGGATCGCCGGCGGCAATGCGCTCTCCGGAACAAGTGCGCGCCAGGCGACGTAACCGGCGTAAAGCGGCGCGACGGCGGGCTGGCATTGCTGGCGCACGGTCGAGCGCAGCCCATCAGCGCCGATGAGTACGTCGCCTTCCGCCATGCCGCCCTCGCTGAAATGGGCAACAACCTTGCCGGCATTCTGCTCGAATGACTTGAGGCCGCGCCCACGGTGATTGCGGTCGGCCGGAAATGCGTCGCGCAGCACGCGATAGACGCGCTCCCAGGCCGTCAGCACCTGCGGATATGTGCCCGCAATGGTCACCTCTCCCGCGCTGTCGAGGATTTGGCGCCGCGCAATCGGCACGCCGAGATCGCGCACATCAAGCCCAAGCGCGGCAAGCCGCGCGATCAATTCCCGTTGCGCCACGATCCCGGCGCCGCGGCCGGCAAGTTCGCTTTCGACGCGCTCGAAGACATCGACCCGCCAGCCGCGGCGCTCGAGCATAACGGCGGCCAAAAGCCCGCTCATCGAGCCGCCGATGATTAACGCGCGCCTCCCGGCGCGGCGCTGCGACATGCCAACACCTTGCTTTGCGCCGAGACTAATTGCCAATGCCCGGCCGTTTTCTGTATTGTGCCGCCAATCGCTGGAGGAACGCCATGGCCCTGACCGGGCTCGGCTTTTCGTGCCGCCCCGGAGCGACGTTTGCTTTGGCCGCGGGACAGGGCTGAGGAATGATTTTTTCGTTCGATCTTCTGATCAATGCCATCATATCGGGCATTCTGATCGGCGCCTTCTATGCAGCCGTGACGGCCGGCATAACGATATCGTTCGGCATCCTCGATATCGTCAACATCGCACACCCCGCCTTCATCATTCTCGGCTCATACATCGCCTATATCATCAACGCCACATTCGGCCTCGATCCGATCATTACCGCTATTGTCGTGACGCCGGCGTTCTACGCGCTCGGCGCCGCCATCTATCAGATCTATTACGTCTCGTTCGAGAAACGCGGTCAGGAATCGATGCGCGGGCTGGCGTTTTTCTTCGGTCTGTTGTTCATCACCGAAGTGACGCTAGTGCTCTACTTCGGCGTTGACTACCGTTATGTCGAAGCCCGCTATATCGGTCCGACTTTGCATTTCGGCTATCTCGACATACCGCTGCGCATTTTGGTGCCCTGCCTGGTGTCGCTGCTGATGATCGCCGTGCTGCAGGTCTTCCTCACGCGAACCTTCATTGGCCGCGCTATCATGGCCGTGGCGCAGGATCAGCTCGCACTCAAACTCTTGGCGGTCGATCCGATCCGCATCAAGCGGATCGCGTTCGGCATTTCCATCGCCAGCGCTTCGCTGGCCGGCGCGTTTCTCATCATCATCCAGCCGGTCGAGCCGTCAGTCGGACGCGAATATATTGGCCGCGTCTTCGCCATCTGCGTGCTCGGCGGCATGGGCAGCCTGCCGGGAACGGTTATTGCCGCGATGCTAGTCGGCATTGTTGAAAGCCTGACCTCGACGTTCTATGGCCCTTCCTGGGCGCCCGCAGTGTCATTCGGATTCTTGCTTCTGACGCTGGCGCTGCGGCCGGCCGGCCTGCTGGGACGCTAGCGACGTGCGCTCCGATCTGTTCTTGCTGGTGTGTCTTGTCGTCGGCGGCATCATCTACGCCGCCGCGCTCGCGCTCGGCAACGACTACTACTTCTTCGCCGGCTACGTCGTGCTGCAATATGTCGTGCTCGCGACGGCATGGAATATCCTTGGCGGCTATTGCGGTTATGTAAACTTCGGCTCGGCCGCGTTCTTCGCGCTTGGCGCCTATTCGACGGTCGCGATTCATCGGCTCTATCCGATGCCGATACCAATCTTGGTCGCCTTCGGCGGCGTGGTTTCCGCCGTCGTCGGTTTCGGCATGGGCTACCTGACGCTACGGCTGCGGGGAGCGTTCTTTGCCATCGCAACTCTTGCGCTCGCGGTCGTGCTGGAGACTTTGATTGTCAACTGGGATTATGTCGGCGGCTCGCGCGGCGCCTATATCGTGCGCCCCGAGTCGATCGCCCCATTCGGCAGCTACATCAGATACCTATTCCTGATCATGATGCTGCTTGCGGTGGGGGCGATCACGGTCGCACGGCTGATCGAACGCTCGCGGCTCGGTTACGGATTCGCTACCATTCGTGACGACGAATTGGCAGCGGAAGCCTCCGGCGTACCGACACTGCGGCTCAAGCTGATCGCAACCACGATCTCCGGCGGGCTGATGGGAATGGCCGGCGCGCCGTTCCCCTACTACATCGGCTATCTGCAGCCATCCTCGGCATTCGGCCTCGATTATGCGGTGAATTCCATCGCCATGCCGCTCATCGGTGGCACCACGGGGTGGGTGGGCCCGCTGATCGGCGCCATCCTTCTCGGCTCGCTGCAGCAGATCGCGACCGTAACAATTTCGTCAGCCGTCAATCTCCTGATCGTCGGCCTCCTGCTGGTTGGGTTCGTTATCGTCGCGCCTAATGGCATTATCGGGCTGGTGAACAAATACGTACAGCACAAACCGGTCGGTCCGGTCGGTCGCCGGCGGATCGAAGCCGACGTTCCGGAAGCCGCGCCATGAGCGAGTTGCTCGACGTCAACAATCTCGGCAAGCGCTTCGGCGGATTTGTCGCGCTGGAAAGCATTTCATTGTCGGTGCGCGCGGGCGAGCGTGTCGGGCTGATCGGACCCAACGGCTCCGGCAAGAGCACGCTGGTCAACTGCATCTGCGGCACGCTGCGGAATGAGGCGGGTTCGGTGCATTTCGACGGCCACGTGCTCGACGGCGCGACCGCGCACCAACGTACACGCCGCGGGCTTGCCCGTACCTTTCAGCTGCCGCGGCCGTTTGCCAGTCTCACTATCGCCGACAATTTGCGCATTCCGCTTCTCTACGCTGTGGCGGCGCGCGGCGGTGCGCATCACTCCACCCCCGAGATCGAGGCGCGATGCGTCGACCTCCTGCGCGAGGTCGGCCTCGACGGCAAGGCAAAGCGGCTACCGCGCGAGCTTACCCAGGTCGAAATGCGCAAGCTCGAACTCGCGCGCGCCATGGCGGCGGAACCAAAGCTCTTGATTGCGGACGAGTCGATGGCCGGCCTCACCCACTCAGAGGTCGAGGAGATTCTGGCGCTCCTCGTGCGCTTGAACGAGCACGGCGTTACCATCATCCTTATCGAGCACATCATGCGCGCGGTGATGAGTTTCTCGCAGAGGCTGGTGGTGCTCGTCTCGGGGCGAAAGATCGCGGACGGCGATCCGAACATCGTGGTGCGCGACCCGGAAGTAGAGAGAGCCTACCTTGGCCAGTAGCCTCACCATTGCCGGCATTCACGCCGCCTACGGCGCAGTGCGCGTAATCGAGGACGTGTCGCTCAACATCGGCGCCGGCGAGACTGTCGTCCTGCTGGGAACCAACGGCAACGGTAAGTCGACCCTCATGAAATGCATCATGGGTATGGTGCGGCCGAGCGAGGGCTCGATCATCGCCGAAATCGATGGCATCAATCACGATCTCATGGGCCGCACGACTGAGGAGATCGTCGACCTCGGCATTGCGCTGGTGCCTGAAGGCCGCCGGCTGTTTCCCAAGCTCACGGTGGAGGAAAACCTGTTGCTCGGCGCCTTCCGCCGCACCGCGCGCCGGGAGCTCACCCGCAATCTCGAAATTTGTTTCGAGACCTTTCCGCGCCTGGCCGAGCGCCGCTCCCAGCTGGCCGGCTCCATGAGCGGCGGCGAACAGCAGATGCTCGCACTCGGGCGCGCGTTGATGCTGGCCCCCAAGATTCTGTTGGTCGACGAGCCGTCAGTCGGACTCGCGCCGATCCTTGTAAGCCGCACCATCGACGCCATCGCCGAAATGAAACAGCGCTACCGTCTCACTGTGCTGATGGCCGAGCAGAACTTCACCCAGGCCATCCGCATCGCCAACCGCGGCTATGTGATTGTGCACGGCAAGATCGCCTTTGAAGGCGGCTCCACCGACGAGCTTAACAACAACGATCTGATCAAGAAGTTCTATCTGGGATTGTGAGCAGAGCGGTCGTGCCGCGCGGGCGGTGATGTCGGCCCGTGACAGCGTGGGCCGGAACCGCCTGCGGCGATTTTGCCGGGCTCACCGCGACCTGGCGGGCCAGCTTCTTTCTTCCGTCCGCCGAGCGTTGGGGAGCCGCTTGCGTCGATCCCGCCTGATTGGCCGCGATCTGGCGGGCAAACCTCTTTCTCCCATCAGCCCGGCGTTCCGTTGCGGCCGGCGGCGAGCCGGTTTGATTGGCCGCGATTTGACGGCCAGGCTTCTTTCTTCCGTCCGCCGAGCGTTCCTGAGCAGCTTGCGACGAGCGGGCTTTGCCAGCCGCGATCTGGTGGGCGAACTTCCTTCTCCCGTCTCTCGAAGGTGCAGCAGAAGGTGCCGCTGAAACTGCCGGTGGCGGCTTCAAATAGCTCGGCGGGTTCGTAGCGTTGTCGTCATTCGATTTTCCCGCAAGTATGCCGGTATAGCGCGCATAGAGCCGTTCGACCCGTTGGCGCCACATGTAAACAAAGGCGCCCGAGGTCATATTCTCAACCGACTTCCAGAGTTGCTTGATGTTCGGAAGCGTGTTTTGCCAAACCGCCCGCTTGCACCACTTCTCACCCTTCTCTTTGCCTTCGTCTGTGGCGCACATAGACTGCCACGCGATCCGCCCGGGATGCGCCACATGCTCCGCAGCACCCTGCCAACCTTGCTGATGAATCAAATAAAGATCGCTGAACGTCGGGTCCTTATGCGTGTCCCATTCAAACATCGTCCCTTCGGTGATGAATTTGTAAGCCGCCGCAATAGCATTGTCGCGGGGGTTGGTAATTTCTCCGGAGCCGTATTTGTTGAATTCATAATGATTGAGCTGGAATAGACCAATGTACGATCCAGTGCGCTGCTTCGGATCAAAATCGGACTCGATCTTGGCGACGGTTTTCATGAAGTTGTAGTTCAGCCCGAAGGCATCGGCCGCCCGCTTGATTTCCTCAAGCGGCGTACCGATCGGAACGTTCCGCAACGAATCCAGGACTATGTCGGCCGGCCTTCTCGGCGGCGGATGCTCATCATACACATAGTAAGCGAGAAATGAGTGCTTCGGCGGAAAGGAATCCGAGCCGCTATCCAGGGCAGAGGCGGCGCTCTCTTCTAACGTCGCTTGCTCTGTCTCTGGAGCATTGGTGGCCGGTTTCTTTTCGGGCAGGAGCGGTTCGTACTGACCCGACATAGCGGATAGAGCAGGAGCACTCGGCAGCGCAACGCCCACGTCCACGTTGTCGACGGCACTCGGCGGTCCGGCGTAGTCGAAATCATCCGTCGTCGAGGCGGTTCGGAATTCGTGAGCCGGTTCAGCGCTTTCGGGTGAATTCCGCCCCAACTCGGCTTGCTCCGGTTTCGGAGCATCGATGGCATTATTTTGTTTAGGCGATTGAGACGACCTATCTTGAGAGGATTCGCCGGGAACGGCCGAAAGAGCGGAAGCGCTGGGCACCGCGGGAACTATCGACTCGACTGCAGCAGCTAACGTGCCGGCGGAATCTAGGTCAGGCGCCGCTTCGGCAATCGCGGAGTCTGCAATCAGCTCGGCCCCTTCCGGCCAATCCTGCTCCAGTTTTGCGGCTTCCGCCCTCGCGATGTCGACGACAGCTTTCTCGTCAGCTGAGGGCAAACATTCGTGCTGAGAAAGTGCCTCACGCATCGCGGGGTCATGCGAAGCCTGTTCGGTAATTTGCAGCGATGCTTCGTTTAGTTTTGCTTGGTCGGTTTTAACCGCTTCGGCGGTTGCCTTCTCATCGAGTAAGGGCGGCAGGCTATCGTGAGAGGGTTCGTCAGGTGCGGCCGGTAACGTGGAAGCGCTCTGCAGATCGGCACCGCCCTCCACCCCATTCGTTGCGGCGGCACTGCCGGCGTCAGGCGCCGCAGCAGTAGGAGAATAAGAAGTTGCCTCTGCTGTTTCCGGCGAAGCCTGCTCTAGTTTTGCTTGCTGGGTTTGCTGAGCATCGATGCCGTCTTGCTTTGTGGGCAAGCGCGACAATTCATGATGCGCAGTAGCATCCGGAATTGCAGACACTGCGCCAGCGCTGGGCGGCGCCGCGCTAATTTGCGCTTGGGGTGCGGTCGGAGGGACGGTCGGCGTCCTTCCGATAACGGTCAGATAAATCGCGGCAATAGTACAACCCGCTATCACCCAACCGAACTGCAGGTATTTCATATTCCCCCGAACCGTTACGCCACGGTACCCGTGAGCAATACTAGACGCGATCAGCGGCCTTGTTCAATACTGATCAGCATTCGTTTTGCCAGCACCGGTGAATTGGAACTTTTCCGGATCTGGGCGACATTGCCCAAATCTAACGCCGAATGGGCACAAAAAGGCATCAAACTCGGTGTTAGCGACGTTAAGTCCAGCCAGATAGCGGACGGTTGCCGCCGGCAACACCGGCGCAATCTTGCGTTACAAAAGATTGCTTTGGAAGATGGCTCGACGGATGAGGTTAATAGCAGACGGTCTCTGCTCAAGAGATTTGTCTGGCGCGGTGAAACGGACCTGCCGTGGGTTCGTATATTCAATGGCGCATTCACAGCATGCAGAGTGCGCCGCTAAGATGAAGAATGAACTAAAAGACCCGGAGCAGCATCATGCGTGCGCTTGTCCTACTGGTCACATTCTTAATTAGCTCCACCGTAATCGCCAGCGCCGGTGAAGACTTCGCTGCAGGACAGTCCGTCATCCGATCGCAAGAAGAAGCCTTCAGCCGCGATGACGCGGCGGCTGCATATACCTTCGCCGCGCCTTCCATAAGGAGCTGGTACCGGACCCCCGAGACCTTCATGCACATGGTCCGCAACGGCTATGCTCCGGTCTACCGGCACAGGAGTTTCGAATTCGGGGAAGCAACGATTTTAGAAGGCAAGATCATGCAGCAGGTACACATCATCGATGCCGACGGTGTCGCTTGGGAAGCGCTCTACACGCTGGAGCCGCAGTCCGACGGCACTCTCAAGATCAGTGCATGCGTTCTGACGAAGGCGGTAATCTCTTAGGAACCGCAAAGCGCGGGAAGTCTCCGGCATAGCTTTTAGCGCGGCCGCAGCGCACAGCCGGCGGCCGAAACATCGTCCGACAATCTGGCGCGCAGAAGAATGCTCGATTAATTTACGTTTTCTTCTCCGACAGGACACCCAACCAAAATGCAGGCGCGAGAGTTGACGATCCGGCTGGTGCGGCTGGCGATGGCTGCGTCTCTGCTAGTTCCCTGTCTCCTCTTCGCATTCGCGTCATGGAGCACAAACCGCAATCTTAAATCACTGACCGACGAGCGGCTCATGCGATCGCTCGACGTCCAGCAGGAGGAGGCCCAGAAAACCTTTCTGCTCGTCGATCTGGCGCTGAATTCGACTGCCGACCGCATTGCCGGAATGTCCGGCGCGAACATCATGGCGTACGAAGAGCAGCTCCATGCATTTCTTAAAAAGCTGGTCACTGAAATACCTGTCATCCAGTCGATTTGGATTTACGACAGCAAGGGCGTAGCGCTGGTTTCATCCTGGGTGCAACCGCCGCCCAGGCAGAATTTCTCAGACCGTGATTTTCTCCAAGCTCATTTAAAAACCGATAGCGGGACCTATTACGGGCAAGTTTATCAGTCACGGTTCAACGGCCAGCCATTCTTTACGGTTAGCAGGCGCATCGAGCACGATGGAGAGTTCGTTGGGGTTCTCGAGGTCTCCGTTCTCCCGAGCAATTTTTTCCAATTCTTCTCGACGCTCGCCTATACCGAAGGCCTGCAATACGCACTGATCCGCGATGATGGTTTGATCTTAGCGCGCTATCCGGTCGTTCCGCCCGGCGCAACTAATCGGCTCGACGAGCATACCGGCTTTCGCCGATCGATCGCGCAATCCCCACGCGTCGGCATTTACACGTCGACATCGCCAATCGATCAAGTCCAGCGGCGTTTTGCTTATCGCCGTTTTGGCGCGACGCCGCTCTATCTGACCGCCGGTATTGCGACCTCCGCCATCTGGAACGAGCTAATCTGGACGATGGCCGCGCATTTAATTTACGGCGTCCCGGTCACGCTCATACTCTTCCTGGCACTGTCTGCTGTTTTGAGGAGAACCGGACGTCTTTATGCAGAGATAGACCGACGCTCGGCGGCCGAAGAGGCATTGCGCCAATCGCAAAAGCTGGACGCGATCGGCCACCTTACCGGCGGCGTTGCCCACGATTTCAATAATCTGCTGACCGTTATCATCGGCAATCTGGAGACCGCTCAGCGACAATTGGAATCGTGGACCGAGGGCGCGCAAATCAAGCTCGCCCGCCGCCTGGACAACGCCATGCAGGGCGCACAGCGCGCCGCAGCCCTAACCAAACGGCTCTTGGCTTTCTCCCGGCAGCAGCCGCTCAATCCCGTCCCGCTCGACGTCACTCGTGTGCTCAACGAACTCGCGGAATTTCTGCGCCGCGCGCTCGGCGAAGATGTCTCACTCGAAATCATCGGTGGCGGCGGCGTGTGGCCGGTTGAGGCCGATCCCGCTGAGCTTGAAGCCGCGGCGCTCAATCTCGCGGTGAACGCCAGGGATGCCATGCCGAGCGGCGGCAAGCTGACCATGGAGGCGAGCAATTCCTACCTCGACGAAGCCTATTGCACGCAAAATGGCGATGTCCGCCCTGGACAATACGTGCAGATCGCTGTGACCGACACCGGCTCCGGAATGAGCAAAGAGGTCGTCGAGCGCGCCTTCGAACCGTTTTTTACGACCAAACAGTCTGGACAGGGCACCGGGCTTGGTCTCAGCCAGGTTTACGGCTTCGTCAAGCAGTCCGGCGGTCACGTGAAGATCTACAGCGAGATCGGAGAAGGCACCACGATCAAGGTCTACCTGCCCCGATTTACCGGAAAATCGGTGTCATCAGAGGAAGTCAAAGGCGAGCCCAGCCGGGGCCGTTCCGGCGAGTGTGTCGTAGTCGTCGAGGACGATGCCGACGTACGCAGCTATGTCGTGGAGACACTCAGGACGCTTGGATACAGCGTATTCGAAGCCGCGGACGCAGAGAAAGCGCTGCGGATATTGCGCGAACAAAAGAACGTTAACCTGCTTCTCACCGATGTGGTCATGCCCGGGATGAACGGACGGAAGCTCGCAGAGGAAGCAAAACAGCATCAAGCTGCGCTGAAAGTTCTGTACATGACCGGATACTCGCGCAACGCCGTCGTCCATCAGGGCCGTCTAGACCCGGGCGTCGAGTTGCTTCAGAAACCGCTCACCAGCGAGCAACTGGCTGCGGCGGTTCGCAAGGTGTTGGACACTTAAGCGTCGATACCCGAATACCTAAGAACCTCAATGCCCGCGATGAACTCGTCACTTCTTATCCGGGGTCTGCAGAGGGGTCGCGCGTTTTTCGACAAAATCGCGCAGGCGTTGCACCGATTCCGGCGGTCGTTGCATCGACGTGTTGATGTATTCCAGGAACAGGCCGTCGTCGTGCGACAGGTCGTTGACCCGCGGCAGGACGTTCGTGATCTGCCAGTTGGTGAGTGGGGTGTTCTGGGCGATGCGAGCGGCAAGTTCCTTGGCCTTGGCCAATGCCTGACCCTGCTCGACCACATAGCGCGCGATGTTAAGCCTCTCTGCCTCGTCGACTGACAAGATGCGGCCGGTGAGCATCATGTCCGCCATCACCGAATAGCCAACGATGCGCTGAACGCGGACCGAACCGCCGCCGCCGACGAAGATGCCGCGTTGACCTTCCGGAAGGCCAAAGAACGCCGTGCGATCGGCAACCCGGATATGGGCCGCAGCCGCGAGCTCAAGGCCGCCACCGACTACCGCGCCGTGCAATGCAGCGACAAACGGAATGGGGCCGCGCGCAATAATATCGAACACGCTATGCCAAGCATGGTCGCGCTTCTTCCGCGGCTTTGGCGTCGCGGGGTCCATGTTCTTGAGGAGCTCAGCGAGA
The DNA here is from genome assembly GCA_963831165.1 of uncultured Alphaproteobacteria bacterium. Taxonomy (GTDB): domain Bacteria; phylum Pseudomonadota; class Alphaproteobacteria; order Rhizobiales; family Xanthobacteraceae; genus BOG-931. The sequence goes on along the minus strand of CAWHPC010000017.1, from coordinate 209,524 downwards.
TCCAGACCGGCCGAGAAGTTTACGCCGTGGCCGAAGATCACGCCCGCGTCGGCCTCGTCGCCAGCGCGCACGACCGCATCGCGCAACTGCATGACGACATCGTTGTTGATGGCGTTACGTTTCTCAGGACGGTTCAAACCGATGACGGCAACAGGGCCGACGAGTTCATAGGTGATAAGTTCAGAGGACATCGATACAGTTCCTTTGCAACGCGGATGAAATGGAGTCCGGCAGCTTTCGTACCAGCGCGAAGGCGCCTCAGTGCCTTGGCGCTCCGCTGCCAGTGATGATCAGAGCATCGAGCGCCGTGGCGCCATCGCCGGCGGCATGCACCATGAGCGGATTGACGTCGACCTCGGCGATATCGGGACGCGCCCGCATCAGGCGGCCGACCGCCGCCGCGGCGGCTGCCACTGCCCTGACGTCGACCGCTGGCGAGTTACGGAACCCTCGCAGCAGCTTCGCCGTCTTGAGCTTACCGAGCTCTTCGACAATCTCGTCTTCGGTGAGGTCCGGCGGCATCAGCCGCACGTCACTCAGGGCCTCAACCCAAATTCCGCCAAGCCCTACCATCAGCACCGGCCCCCATCGCGGATCGCGGCGGGCGCCGACAACCAGCTCAAGCCCGCGCGGCGACATGGCTTCGACAAGTATGCCGTCAAGCTTCAGGCCCGGCTGCGCGCGCTGGACGTTTTCATGCAGTGTCGTCCAGACTTTGCGTGCTTCGTCCGCATTGGCCACCCCAAGCACGACGCCGCCAGCCTCGGTCTTATGCTCGAGCTTCGCGGCTTGCGCCTTCATTGCTACCGGATAACCGATGCGGCCGGCAATGTTGACTGCCTCCTCAACGCTGCGGGCAAGGTCGCCCGCGGGCACCTTCAGGCGGAGCGCCGCCAGCACCTTCTTGCCGAGCCATTCGGGTTGCGGGCCTTGGCTGAGTTCCGGAATCTGCACCGGCCCAACCGGCACGACTTTGCGCTCCGCCAATGCAAGATTGCGGTTGCCGTAAGCAATGACTTTACCCATCGCGCGCAACGTCCGATCCGACGAGCGGGACAGCACCACATTGTTCTTAAGCACGGCCGCCACGAATTCAGGCGCGAGCGGAGATGCGTCCCCGAGAATGGCTAGCGCGACCGGCTTGGTGCTGGTTTTGCTCGCGGCGATGATGCCTTCGATATAGATCAGGGAGTGGCGCGGGCTCGTGGCCGGAATCGAGATGGCGAGACCGCCGATGGCGGGATCGCGCAGTAGGGCCTCCGCGCAAGTCTGCAACAGCTCCGGTTGCTGGATCGTCTGCGTCCCGAGGTCGAGCGGATTCTTCGGCGGCAAGAATGCCGGCAACAAGGGCGTGAGATGATTCAGCGTTTCTGCTGACAGCGGCGGCACATGAACGCCGATGTCCTCACAGAAGTCGTGGGCGATACCGCAAAACGCGCCGGAAAAGGTCAGAACGCCGAGATCGCCCTTCGACGGCTTCGGAAAGCGAGCAAGAATCTCGCTCACATCCATCAGCTCGTCGAGCGTGTCGACGACAACAACGCCGGCATGTTCGACCAACGTGCGCATCACCGCATGGTCGCCGGCAAGCGCGCCGGTGTGCGAGCGCGCCGCTTCCTTCGCTTTGGCGCCGCGACCGGGATGCATCATCACGATGGGCTTGTCGCGTCGCAACGCTTCGCCCGCGATGTCGATGAATTCCTGCGGATGCCGAATATCCTCTGCGTAGAGTGCGATGACCTGCGTCACCGGATCGTCGAGCAAATACTGGATAAAATCGGCGAGGCCGAGGCCCGCCTCGTTGCCGGTCGAAATCCAGCATGAGACCGGAACACCGCGCGTGTTCAACCCGCTCTGCAAGTGGCTGCCGAGGCCGCCGCTTTGCGCGACAATGGCAACGGCGCCCATCGTGCCCGCCGGCAAGCGAGGCGTGGGCTGGGGCGAGAAAAACACCGCGGCGAAACCTTCCGCGAAGTTCATGAAGCCGAGGCAGTTCGGTCCGACGAGCGCCAGCCCGCCCGCTCGCGCGATTTCGCCGATACGATCCTGCTCGCTGACGCCGTCGCTGCCGACTTCGGCAAAACCGGACGCGAAGATCACCGCGACCTTCACCTTGCGCCGCACGCAGCCTTCAACCGCTTCCCGGACGGCGCCCGCCGGCAATGTGAGGACTGCGAGATCCACACCCTCCGGAACATCGTCGATGCTCGCCAACACCTTGTGGCTATCGATATCGGTGCTGCTTCTGCCGACCAGATGAACCGGACCGCCGAACTTGTTGTTGCCGAGAAGTTCAAGGATCACCCGTCCCGCCGAACCCGGCTTAGCGGACACGCCGACGATCGCGACGCTGCGCGGGCGCATGAGAGCGGTGATGGCGGCGGACGCCATGCGGCGGCGGTCAGTTTGAACGTTCGACGTCATGTTTGTACTTGTCTCCCCATGGATTGCTTTAGCCGTGCTGTCCGAAAGTCATCGTACCGGGAAATCGAAATAGGTATCCGGAAATGGCTCGTGCGAAAGCGTGAAATGCCACCACTCCTTATCATAAGGGCGGAAACCGTGGCGCCGCATCGCCGCGGCGAGTAAGGCGCGGTTGACCTTGGCTTCGGCGCTAATGCTCGCGGCGGCCGGCCAAGACCTTGGACTGAAAAAGTCGAACGGCGTTCCCATGTCGAGCTCATGGCCATCGGTGCGAGCGAGCGTCAGATCAATGGTCGAGCCGCGAGAATGACCGGATCGCGACAGAAATGTAGCCATCCCGGAATAGCGTGCTTTTGTCGACGTCGGGGTAAAATTCCTTTTTGGCGGCGATGTCCTTGAGATCGCGCGCCCAGCGAACGAAATTCGCCACCGCACGGGTCGGGCGATAACAGTCGAACGCTTTGAGCACGAGGCCGCGCGGCGCCAACTCGCGCGCCACTTCCGCAAGTGCCACGGCTGCGGGCTGCGTCAATAGACAGCGTGGCGCCTCGTAACCGGCGATCGGCCGGCCGACAAAATTATGCGATCCGGCATAGCGCCCATCGACAATCAGCCCGGGAACGACCGTGGCGGCATCGACGAAAACAGCTGGCCGATCCTGCGACCAAGCGGTTTGCGGCACGCTGGCGAGAAGCGCGGCAGCGAGCGAATAGCTGATGGCCTTCAATTCTGCCCCGCGGATTGGAGCGGTTAGGCGGGACCGACGATCGGACCCGACGTTAACCCCCCAGTAACCATAAACCAGGCACATTTTGCCGGGGAGGTCATAGCGTATCCACTGCACCTTCGGGGGCAATTTTGGACGCGAGCGCCACTCCCATCATCCGGGCCGGCGGCCCACCGGCCGCCGTGCACAGCTTTGAATCACGTGACCGTAGTCGACGGGAACGATCAACCGACATGACTGAGGCAACCTCAGCACAGGGCGGCGAAGGATCCTTGGCGCTCTCGCGATTGAGCGACCTCGGGACCATGCTACGGCGGAGCGACATCGCGCTCGCGCTCGGCATGATGGCCATCCTCGTGGTCCTGATCCTGCCACTGCCGGCGCTTTTGCTCGATTTCTCGCTAGCCATCTCGATCACCTTCTCGGTTCTGATCCTGATGACGGCGTTGTTCATCCAGGCCCCGCTCGAGTTTTCCGCATTTCCGACTGTGCTGTTGATCGCCACCATGCTGCGGCTGGCGCTCAATCTCGCCTCGACGCGGCTCATCCTCGCTCACGGCCATGAAGGCACGGGCGCCGCCGGCCACGTCATCGAGGCGTTCGGCCATTTCGTCATGGGCGGCAACTTCGTCATCGGCATCATCGTGTTCACCATTCTGGTGATCGTGAACTTCGTGGTTATCACCAAAGGTTCGGGCCGTATCGCAGAAGTTGCCGCGCGCTTCCACCTCGATTCCATGCCCGGCAAGCAGATGGCCATCGATGCCGATCTCTCGGCCGGCCTTATCGACGAGAAGGAAGCACGTCGGCGCCGTAAGAATTTGGAGGACGAGTCCGGCTTCTTCGGCGCGATGGACGGTGCCTCCAAATTCGTGCGTGGCGACGCCATCGCCGGTCTTCTGGTCGTCCTGATCAACGTCATCGGCGGCATGGTCATCGGTATTCTGCAGCAGGGCCTGACTTTCGCCGAAGCCGCCCAGGCTTACACGCTGCTCACCGTTGGTGATGGCCTGGTTACTCAGGTTCCAGCGCTCATCGTCTCGATCGCTGCCGGTCTTCTTGTCTCCAAGGCCGGCGTTGCGGGCGCCGCCGACAAGGCGCTACTGAGCCAGTTCTCCGGCTATCCGAAAGCCCTCGGCATGTCGGCCGCGGTCATGTTGGTAATGGCGTTGCTGCCCGGCATTCCGATGATTCCGTTCCTCGCTCTCGGCGGCGGCACCGGGACCCTGGCTTGGCTGATCGACCGGCGGCGTAAAAAAGCTGCCGCCGCCGAGGAGAAAAAGGCCGACATCGCCAAGCCGGCACCTGTGGAAGAGCCGATGTCGGCGACGCTCAAGATGGACGATCTCAAGATCGAGCTTGGCTACGCCCTATTGCCGCTTGTCAATGCCCCGGACGGCGGCGATCGGCTGACCGAGCAGATCAAGGCGCTGCGCCGTTCGCTTGCGATCGAAATGGGCTTTGTGATGCCCGCGGTGCGCATTCTCGACAACGTCCAGCTCGATGCCAACACTTACGTCATCAAGATCAAAGAGGTGGAATCCGGCACCGGCAAGGTATGGCAAGGCCAGTACATGGTTATGGACCCGAGCGGCAAGCAGGTCACTCTACCGGGCACCCATACGACCGAGCCGACGTTCGGTCTGCCCGCGACGTGGATCGATGCGGCGCTCAAGGAAGAAGCCTCGGTCATGGGCTACACGGTGGTGGACGCCGCGACCGTGCTCGCGACCCACCTCACCGAGCTGATCAAGGCCAACATGTCCGAGCTTCTGTCCTATGGCGAGGTGCAGAAATTGATCAAGGACCTGCCGAAGGAGCAAGGCGAGCTGATCAAGGACATTGTGCCTACACAAATCACCGTCTCCGGTATCCAACGCGTGTTGCAAATTCTGCTGGCCGAGCGTGTTTCAATCCGCGATCTCTCTACCATTCTCGAAGGCATCGCCGACGGGCTCGCATCGACCCGCAATCCGGCGATGCTGGCCGAGCACGTGCGCGCGCGGCTCTCGCGTCAGCTTTGCGCCCAGCACACCAGTCCCGCCGGCTACCTCCCGATCATCGCCCTCACCGCAAGGTGGGAGCAGGCTTTTGCCGAATCGATCGTCGGCCAGGGCGACGATCGGAGCCTTGCCATGCAGCCGTCCAAGCTCACCGAGTTCATCAATCTGGTTCGAGAAAAATTCGAACAAGCAGCGCGGGACGGCGAAGCGCCGGTGCTGGTCACTTCGCCGAATATCCGGCCGTTCGCGCGCGGCATCATCGAACGCTTCCGCGCGCAGACCAGCGTTCTCGCCCAGTCGGAGATTCACCCGCGGGCACGATTAAAGACCGTCGCCAGCGTTTGACGACGTCGCCGCTCTCACGGCGGCGCCACCGACAGGCCGACGACTTTGTGTCGCTCGATCAGACGGGCAACAAATCCGGTTCGCTTTGCCTCTTCGACAAATTCGCGAAGAAATGCGGCGCCCGCGATATTGCTCTTTAAGGTGCCGATCGCTTGTTGGACCGCGGTGAAATTGCCGGGCAGGATTCTGGCGCCCGGAAGCTTGCCAGCCTCGCTCATGAGCGCAGGCCGCAGACCAGCCAGCGCATCGAGCCCCTCCGCGACGAATTGGTTGAACGGTCCGTCCGCCGAATCTGATCGGATGAGCGTTGCGTGTTTTAAGTTTCGCGTGAGCCAAAGGTCGTACGCGCTTCCAGCACGCACCGCGATGCGTGACCCGGGACGATCGACGTTCGTCGACGCTCTGCAACGGCGATCCCTCACGCACCAGGTAAGTGGCCTGGATCTCGCAATACGCCGGCGTGAACGCGATCTTCTCGGCCCGCGCCGGCTCCGCGCCGATCAGGCCGATATCCCAGACATTGGTGCCGGCGGCGTCGGCGAGTTTCGAAGGCCGATCGAATTTGACATAGGCGACCGGAACGTTGAGCCGGTTGGCAATCTCGGCGGCCATGTCAGGCGCGACGCCTTCCGGATTTCCCGCCGGCGTCATTCCGGTCACCAACAGCCCGTTGCTCATATTGATTCCCGCCCGGAGAGCGCCGGTTCCAGCAAGTTCCGCGACAATTTGGTTCATGCACCAGTTCCCTAACCTTCGGTTCCCGTTCGAGATTCCAGCTCAAACGCCTCGTCCGACCGGAACCAAGCGAGCCATCGACCGTTATCACGACAGTTCAAGGTGCTGTGAACGGCACTTTCAGGTCGGTTGCGTGATTCGCATTTAGTGTGAGCCAAATCACATCTTCTATCCGTCCGCCGGCGTAATCAGGCGAAAACCGGCGAGGTCGTCATGAATCACTCGATGTACAGCGCGGATCGCGGAACCCATCTGAAGATCGTAATTGTCGGCCTGGTGTGCGCCACGCTCGTCGCGGCAGTCGGTATTTTTGCCCACGTCAGCAGCGAATACGATCTCGGTACGGTGCCGCTGGTCAGGGCCGGTCAGCCGACCGCCGTGAGCGGGCATCTCCCCGCCATTCGCTAGTCGTTCTAACAACTAAGTCTTCGGCGTCGGCGGCGGCGCTGCAGGCAACGCTTCCACGGCCTTGCCGGTGAACAGCACCGGCCCAGTCGGCGCGCCCGTTTTAGAACCGCCGGCAGGCTCAAGCGACACCGCGTAGGTTGCCCCGCGCAACGTATCGGTGTCGTAGTTTCCCGGCAGCGGGCGCTGGGTGAATTCGTCGTTGCCAACGGTTCCAAGCGAGCGCGGCGCACCAAGGCGGCTCGAAATCAGCCACAGCTCGTAGCTCTTACCGGCTTCCGCCGTCGCCGAGACCTTACGTACAGTCAGCGTGCGCTGCTGCGTGTCGAGCGTAAGCAGGAATGCCGGCCCCGTCGGCCCCGGCTGCAAGACGGCGACCAACCGATCTTGCGGAGCGCGCCCCGGCGCCTGCGAACGCGCCAGCAGCTGCGCTGCCCCGGGCCGCAATTTCAGCGGCACGAGATCGGGCGCGACCTGCCAAACGGCGACGTATAGCGCCAACAACGCGGCTATCGCACCCATGGCAAAGGTGACGCGCCGCCAGCGTTTCACCCGGCGCGCGAGGTAAATGACATCGGCGCTGCGTTCAATGCTGGCTGGTTCCGGCGACGGAGGCAGCACCGGAGGTACCGCCGGCGGCGTGTCGGCAAACGCATGCGTTTCATGCGTCTCAAGTCCGGCGGCTTCGGGCATCGTGTCTGCGGCCGCGTCCTCATGCAGAGAGAAAAACTCCTCCTCGTGAGGCAGCGCAATTTGGTCGCCCACCTCAACGGGACCAATCTCCGTCTTTATTTTCTCCCAAACTTCCGGCGGCGGCTCCACCGCTTCCACCATGACGTTAAGTTCGCCGAGCCGGCGCTCCCAGTGCCGCACCGCCGCTTCGAATGCCGGATCGAGCGTCAGCAGCGCTTCGGCGTGCGTGCGCTCTTCGTCGGACAGCGTGCCGAGAACGTACTCGGCGGCAAGCGCATCCTGGTCGTCGTCGTCCGTAGCCACTGGAAGCTCCTCCGACATCACGATCCCATACACTCGCGGATTTCGATCAGGCTGCGACGCAACCAAGTCTTGATTGTGTTTACCGGGATGTCGAGTTTCTTGGCGAGCTGATCGCGACTCCAGCCGCTGTAGTAGGCGAGCAGCACGATACGTTGCTTCTCCGGGTCGAGCTTGCCGAGACAAGACAGAAGCCGCTTTAGCTCCTCAGTCATCTCGCGGCGAGCAAGCGGCGCAGGCGTGTCGGCGGCCACGTTCAAGGCCTCCGGATCGTCCTCGATCGAGACCTCGCCCTTCTTGCGAACGATATCGATCGCCCGATTGCGCGCTATCGCCACCATCCAGGTGATGGGGCTCGCCACGGTCGGATCGAACCTGTCAGCCATAGTCCAAACCTTGAGATAGGTTTCCTGCATCACCTCGTCGGCCAATTCGGGCCTACCCAAAATACGAAGAAGCACCCCGTAAAGTTTCGCGCGCGTTGCGTTGTAAAGCCGCTCGAATGCGGCGGCGTCGCGCTTGGAGACGGCTGCAAGCAGCCAAACCAGTTCCGCTTGCGTCAGCATGACCCCTGGAGTCCCCCGCCGTAACGATTATCGCCGCGGACAGCGCCCGCTCGTCGAGAGCGAAAGGGGGCAACGCGGCATTCCGGCGCGTTCCGCGCGTATCATTTCGGCACATCCTTCATCCTGCCCCGCGAAGCGGGGAAGGGGGACCGTCCTGCGGAGCAGGATGGTGGAAGGGGCGTCGGCCGCGCCGCTAACTCAAGCGCCGCATGCCCCCTCCACCATCGCTTCGCGTGGTCCCCCTCCCCCGCTCCGTTTCACTACGCGGGGGCGGATAAGCGAACGCGTTCCCGCGACGCTGATGCGCCCGAGTTGTGCGAAAATGTAGGGTGGGTTAGCTGCGAACGGGTCCGGCCGAAGTGGCCGGCCGATGACGAGCTCCACAGCGTAACCCACCATGCTGAGCGGTGGGTTTCGCTTCGCTCTACCCACCCTACAAAGCGAAAAGAAAGAAAAGGAAGCGGAACGCCGACAGACGTGAGTGTCCAACCTCCGCGCCTTACGGGCGCGGCGCGCACCAGCGGGTGCGCTCGCCTATCGGCGTTCCACTACGGCTCTTACCGTCAGGGCTTTCGGCCCTTGGGCGCAACTCCAGGCCAGGCTTCCTGGGACGTGGCAGGACGTTCGATCCTGTAAGCTCGCTCCAACCGGGGAGCGAAGACTCTCGCGTTCTTACACGGGCGTTACCCGCGCCCGCCTGTCCCAGTCCAGGGAACGCACCTCCCGGACCGGTCGTAGTGCCGGTCAGATGATGCCCGAAGCTGCCCGGGAGCGGAGTGTATCGTTCCGCCCGCGGGCACCGCACTCGCTCCACCTCTCGGAATACCTTCGCGACAGGCGTCCTCGATCGAGCGAGATTGGATGCTAAGTTACATAATCAGTGACTTGAAGTCAAGGAAAAAGTGACCACCCAATAGAGATTGCCGCTCCCAAAACCGGCCTATTCGTACAGGTATTGCTGAAATCCGATGAAGGAGTTGCGGATCGCCGGCACGTCGCCCAGTTGTTCGACGGCATCTGGCACAGAATGATATTTGAGCTGCAGCAGGTCGGCGAGCTTGTCCTGATCGAGCTCGCTGACACCCTGATCTGACATACTGCGCCAGAACAAAGTCGAGGAATGCTTGCAGTTTCGGATCGTATCTGCCGAGAATGTTGCTCTTACGCGCGTCGACGCGCTCCGAGCGGGTAATCGGCGCCAGAGCGAAGGAAATATATGCAAGCACGTCAAAGACGTCGCTTTTCTCGGCGCTGATCATTCGAGCGATTTCTGTAAGCTGCTCAGCCCCGAATCCTTTTTCCGCGAGGCTCTGCAACAGCGCCTTGCGAGTGTCGGGCTTGCTCCACAGTCGGCGCAGTTCCTCTTCATCCTTAAAGAACCTCGGCAACTCGCCGTACAGCTTTTCAACCATCTGGTTTGCTGAAATCGGTTTGCCGTCGGGGCTCCAGTAACTCGTCGCCATCATGTGCTGGATGACGCGTTCTTTGCCGTCGGCCAGCTTGACGATGATCTTTCTTCGGGCGCTCGGGCGGCTCATAGTCGGGCTGGCGGCTATCCTCGAAGCCATCCTCCTTCGTCGGCCCGGCTTTTTTGGACGAGCAGGGATCGACTCCATCGGCTCGCCATCCCATTCGGGATCGTTGAAGTGCTCGTAAGCCTTCACGAAATCGTAGATCGTGAAATAGTCCTTGCCGTCGAACAGCCGCGTGCCGCGGCCGATGATCTGCTTGAACTCGATCATGGTGTCGATCGGACGCATCAGCACGATGTTGCGGACGTTGCGCGCATCCACGCCCGTCGAAAGCTTCTGCGACGTGGTCAGGATTGTCGGAATGGTCTTTCTCGTTGTCCTGGAATGTGCGCAGCCATTGCTCGCCCAGCGCGCCGTCGTCTGCCGTCACCCGCACGCAATAGTTCGGGTCGCTGCTTGTTTTCATCTGGTTGATCAGGTCGCGCACCAGCGCGCGCGTGCGCCTGTGTCGCGCAGAACACCAGCGTCTTCTCGCGCTGGTCGATCTGGTCCATGAACAACCTGACGCGATAGCGCTCACGCTCCTCGATCTCGATCGTGCGGTTAAACTGCGGCTCCTTGTAGCGCTTGCCTTCCTCCACTTCGCCTTCGATCACCCTGTCGTCGGGGGTCCAGACATAGTCGTCGAGCGTCGTGGCAAACTGCTTGACCTTGAACGGCGTCAGGAAGCCGTCGTTGATGCCATCCTTGAGCGAATAGATGTAAACCGGCTCGCCGAAATATTTGTAGGTATCGACGTTGTCGCGCCGTTTCGGCGTTGCGGTCAGGCCGAGCTGTACCGCCGGCGAAAAGTAATTGAGAATGTCGCGCCAATTGCTTTCGTCGTTGGCGCCGCCGCGATGGCACTCGTCGATGATGATGAAATCGAAGAAATCGTTCGGATAGTCGCCGAAATAGGGCGAAGGCTGGCCGTCAGAGCCGGTGCCGCTCATGAAGGTCTGGAAAATGGTGAAGAACACGGATGCGTTCTTCGGCACGCGGCCTTTCTTACGGATTTCGTCGGGCTTGATCCGGGCGAGCGCATCCTCGGGAAACGCCGAGAAGGCGTTGTAGGCCTGGTCGGCCAGAATATTACGGTCGGCGAGGAACAGGATGCGCGGCCGCCGCTCCGCCTTGCGCGACAGGTTCCAGCGGCTCTGGAATAACGCCCAGGCGATTTGGAAGGCGATCGCGGTCTTGCCGGTGCCGGTGGCAAGCGTCAGCAGGATGCGCTGCGAGCCTTCGGCAATCGCTTCCAGCGCGTTCTCGATGGCATTGTGCTGGTAGTAGCGCGTCTGCCAGGTGCCGCCGCGTTCCTCGAACGGCACGGCGGCGAAGCGGTCGCGCCACTGCGTTCGGTGTCTTGAACACCTCGGCCCAAAGTTCGTCGGGCGCCGGATAGCGCTCGACGTAGCCTTCCTCGCCCGCTCTCCATGTCGATGCGGTAGATTTTTCGGCCGTTGGTAGAAAAAGCGAAGCGCGCCTGCAATTTTTCAGCATAGGCCTTGGCTTGGCCGACGCCTTCGGTCGGACCCTTGTCGTCGGCTTTGGCCTCGATCACCGCCAGTTTGTGATTGCGGAAGGTGAGAACGTAGTCGGCAATCTCCGGCTTGCCCCGCCGGCCGGCGCCTTCGATTCGGCCCGGGCAGATCATTTCGCGGCGCACCCGGCTGTCGGCGACGACGCCCCAACCCGCCGCCCTTAGAGCCGGATCGATCAGCTCGGCGCGGGTCTCGGCCTCGTTCACGACGCCTCCCGAAACGCTGGAAAGCGTGCTATATTGCGGTCTGCAACGGAGCAGAGATGTCGAAGCCTGTCATTTTCACCATTTCCGCAGCATGGGACGAGGAGGCCTCGGTCTGGAGCGGTCACTGCGACGACATCCCGGCTGCCGCCGACGCGCCGACTCTCGACGAACTGCTGACAAAGATTTCTGCAATGGCGCTCGACCTGTTGCCGGACAATCACCCGCACGTCGATCCAGCGTCCCTGTATTTGCAAATCACCGCGCTGCGCGAAGCCGAGCCCGCCGCAGCGTAGAGTCTTCCGTTGCGCATGATCTTGTCCGAAAACCGGTGTCCACCCCGGATCAAGTCCGGGCCATGCTTTTTCGGAATCATGCTCTAGATGGCGCCGCAGTTCGATAAGCCTCTGCGCGACCTGCTGCGGCTGCCGGCTGTGTGTTTGTTAGACAGGGCAAGGGCAGCCACGAAATCTGGCACAGTCCGATCACGAAGCGGAATTTCGCCGTGCCCGTCGGCATCCCGAGCCGCCACACCGCCAACGCCATCCTGCGGCAGGCGGGATTGCCGAAGGCGTTTTGAGTGGGCGCCGATCATCGGCTTCGTCATGCCCGTGCGTAGCCGTTCGAAGAACAGCGTCGCTTCGCTCGCCCGTGTCGCGGGCATCCACGTCTTTGGACCCCTGCCGCAGGAAAGACGTGGATGGCCGGAACAAGTCCGGCCATGACGCCGGAGCGAGCGCGCAAGACATTCGGCGCGGGCCTCGGCCTCGTTCACTCGGCCGCCTCTTTGATCGCTTGCGACGGCGGCGACGTCAGTTCGCCGGCGAAGGCCGCTCCAAGAACGGCCTCCTTCAATTCGGCAACATTCGCCATTTGCTTCACATAATTGGACTCAAGTAGGGCTGCTTTCTCAAAAGCTTGATCAAGCTCTGCGACAAGGCGTTGTCGATCAACAAGCGGGGGGACGGGAAAACGAAACCGGGCCAACGCTTGTCCGGTGAAGTGTTGAATGCCTGCGCCCGTAAATTGGTGCTTAAGAGAACCATTTAAGTCGCTGAGGTAGAGAAAGTACAAAAACCACTTCGTAAGGTCTGGCTCGCGAAATCGAACTCGGTGAATGGCCTTCTGGAAATAAACGGGCTCCTCATGAAGCCAAATAGCGGCCCGGCCCGGATAGCCCCCTTCGCAGATCAAGAGATCCCCTTTGACCGCCATGTAACGGTCACCCTCATTGCCTTCAAATCGCATTTCCAACATGTCGCTTAAGTCGAAACCGAACCAGCGAACATTCAGGTTACGAAGGTATGGCTTCAGCTCTCCACGATTTTTGTTCTTATCGAGCATCTTGCCCAAGCAATGATCAGCTACTTCCCCCACCGCTTTGACTTTCCACCCCTCCCTCACAGCATCCTCCCGATGCTTGCGAGGATTTCAGCACTTTCCGCATCCAGCGCGGCCATTTCCGCGATGATATCTTTCGGATGGCGCAACTCCGCCTCATCGGCCTTGCTGGGGTTCCTTACCGAGAGGTCATAGGTCGTCTTGTCGATGCTCTTGGCATCGATCGTCCACGAATTTTCGCTGTCCTGGAATTTGGCCTGCAAGGCGACGAAGTCCTTCAGGTCGTCATCGTTGAGCGGATTGGTCTTGCCGAGGTTGCGGCCGGGATCGAGCTTGTAGAACCAGATATTCCGCGTCGGCGCGCCCTTCTCGAAGAACAGCACCACGGTCTTGACGCCCGCGCCCTGGAACGTGCCGCCCGGCATGTCCAGCACCGTGTGCAAGCTGCAATTCTCCAGAAGCTCCTTGCGCAACGCCAGCGAAGCGTTGTCGGTGTTCGAAAGGAAAGTGTTCTTGATGACGATGCCAGCGCGGCCGCCGGCCTTCAGCGACTTGATGAAATGCTGGAGGAACAGAAACGCGGTCTCGCCGGTCTTGATCGGGAAATTCTGCTGCACCTCCGGCCGCTCCTTGCCGCCGAACGGTGGGTTGGCTAGCACGACGTCGAAGCGGTCCTTGTCCTGGATGTCGCTGATGTTCTCGGCAAGCGTGTTGGTGTGGACGATGTTCGGCGCCTCGATGCCGTGCAGGATCATGTTCATGATGCCGATGACGTAGGCGAGGCTCTTCTTCTCCTTGGCGTAGAAGGTTTTGGTCTGGAGCGTGTTCCAGTCCTTGGTCGAAAGCTTCCCGCGATCCTTGGTCAGATACTCGAACGACTCGCACAGAAAGCCGCACGAACCGCAGGCGCCGTCATAGATGCGCTCGCCGATCTTCGGATCGATCACCTTGATCATCGCGCGGATCAGCGGACGCGGCGTGTAATATTCGCCGCCGTTCCTTCCGGCATTGCCCATGTTGCGAAGCTTGGCTTCGTAGAGGTGCGACAGCTCGTGCTTTTCCTGCTGCGAGCGGAAGCTGAGTTGATCGACCAGCTCCAGCGCGTCGCGCAGCGAATAGCCACTGCGGAATTTGTTTTCGATCTCGGAGAAGATTTCACCGATCTTGTATTCGATGGTGTTGGCGCCTTCGGCGCGGGTGCGAAAGCCCTTCAGGTAAGGGAACAGCTTCTCGTCCACGTACTTGATGAGATCGTCGCCGGTCAGCGCCTTGTCGTGATCGAACGAGCCGTCTTTTTTCTTCGGAGCCGCCCAGACCGACCAGCGATGCTGCCTTGTCGATGATGGACTGGTATTTCTTGCCCGCCAGTTCGGCCTTCTGCTCGTTGGCTCGTTCGAGGTCGTCCAGATACTTGAGGAACAGAATCCAGGAGGTCTGCTCGGTGTAGTCCAGCTCGGTAGCGCAACCGGCCTCCTTCCACAGAACATCGTCGATGTTTTTGAAAGTCTGCTCAAACATCCCTCACCTCTTGGATCGAGCTGAATGTGACTGAGACTCTCTCGCGTCCCCAGCAACTATAGCGGGAGGTGTTGGAGAATGTGAGACCCCAGTCAACCGCAGCGCGCGCACAATGCGAAATCGCGAGACCCTTAGGCCGCCGAAGCGACCGCGCGGACTTCGAGATACACGCGGGTCTTCTTTTGCAGCGCGCCAATGACGCTAAACAGATCGGTGGCCGTGGGATTGCCGCCCGGCCCGAGCATCCGCATCAGACTTTTCGGCGGCGTTCCCGTCGCCTTGGCCAGCGCGGCAAAGCCGACGGTCGCATTGATGAAGTCGCGCAACACCGCGCGCGCGGTGTCAACGTCTCCCGAGATCAGCGTCTGCGCGGCTTCCTGGAACAGCGCCTGCCGGAATTCCGGATCGGATTTGATCCTCGCCTTGACGTGATCCCTATAGCTGCAGGTCAGAGCCATTGCTTGGTCCGTTCCAACCGCTATTCGGCCGCCTCAATCATCTCGATATCTTTTTTCAGGAGCGCGTTGACAAGTTCATTCACGGATATTCCGCGAGCTGCCGCCAGCGCGGTCAGAAAGGCCAATACCTCGGGATCGAGGTGCACCGGCGGCACCAATACCGCATCGGGGCGGTAGAAGCGGCCGCGTTGGGCTTTCGAAAAATCGTATTCGTCGTTCATGGCGCTGTGTCTTCGCGGCATTGAGACACCGAGAGGCCACGCTAGCTTACACGGATGGAGGGTTTTTCTCCCGGATTTCGCTCCGCTCAATCCAGGCTACACATTGTACGACATGACGCCGGCCGAGGCCGGCCCCAGCGCCCTTACGCCGGCGCGGCGCCGCGCACGCGCATGAGCGCGATGGCGTCGAGCTCGTCTTGCTCGGCGGCGTTTTCCGCTTCGCGCTCGCGCATCTGGTCGCGCTCGTCGAGCAACTCGACCTTCTTGAGCTCATCGAAGGCGTCGCCGAGCGCCATTTTCGCTTCCTCAAGCTGGGTGCGCAGTTCGTCGGCCGAGCGCTTGAGGTTCTCCCGACGCCCGATAGCGGCTTTGGCGTAGGTCGGATAGGCAAAATGCCCGGGATCGTGGATGCCGGCGCGGTCCTGCTCGACCCGGATCTCGCGCTCCAGATCGCCCGCCATGCGGTCGAATTCGGCGATCATTGTCTCGATTTGCGCGACTTTGCGCCGCTTCTCGTCGACCTGAAACTTCTTCAGGCGAATAAGAGTCTCTCGGGACTTCATCGACTGCTACTCCCCCGAAGCCGCAGAACCATGACGCCGGGCGGATCCTGCCGCACGACGCCGCATAGGGCAATTGTGCCCCGATAACGTTAGCGTTCGGTTTCCACGATCGCCATAATCTCAGCCAATCGACGATAACCTTCGGCCAAGCTGGTTGCTTCTTCCTTACCTTGGGACAGAAAGGCCTCGAGCGGCTTGTGCAGCCGGATGGCTTCGTCGACCTCGGGGCTGGTGCCGGCCCGGTAGGCGCCGAGCCGGATCAGCTCTTCCATATCCGCATAAGTCGCCATGACCTGGCGCGCCCGGTTGAGGACCTGGAGATAGTCCGGGTCGGCCGCGCGCGGCATGGTTCGCGACACCGATTTGAGAATGTTGATCGCCGGGTAGCGGCCACGCTCGGCGATGGCGCGTTCCATGACGATGTGACCGTCGAGAATGCCCCGCACCGCGTCGGCGATCGGTTCATTATGATCGTCGCCGTCGACCAGGACCGTGAATATGCCGGTAATGGTGCCCAGCTCAGTTCCGGGACCGGCCCGTTCGAGGAGCCGCGGCAGCTCGGTGAAGACGGTCGGCGTATAGCCCTTGGCCGTCGGGGGTTCGCCCGCGGAAAGCCCGATTTCGCGCTGCGCCATGGCAAAGCGCGTCACCGAATCCATCAGCACCAGAACGTCTTTGCCTTCATCGCGGAAATATTCGGCGATGGCGAGAGTGACGTGAGCGGCCTGTCGGCGCATCAGCGCCGGCTCATCAGAGGTCGAGACCACGACCACGGAGCGAGCGAGACCGGCATCTCCCAAGTCGTCCTGAAGGAATTCCTGCACTTCGCGGCCGCGCTCGCCGACCAGGCCGATCACGGTGACGTCTGCGGCAACGTTACGCGCAAGCATCGACAGCAGCACCGATTTACCAACGCCCGAGCCGGAGAAGATGCCCAGGCGTTGTCCGCGACAACAGGTCAAAAAGGTATTGAGCGCGCGAACGCCGAGATCGAGCGGGGCGCCTACGCGCCGGCGCGCGTGCGCCAGTGGCGGTGTATTGCGGAATGGATACGGCGACGGTCCGTAGAGCAATGCGCCCTTGCCGTCGATCGGTTCGCCCAGCGCATTGACCACCCGCCCGAGCCAGCCGGCGGATGGCCGCACCGCACCTGCGACAGCGGTAACCATCGCCCGGCAGCCGCGGCGAACGCCTTCGAGCGGAGCAAACGGCATCAGCAATGCATTACCCGCGGAAAACCCGACAACTTCGCAGGGGATGAACTTCGCCGGCGTTTCGATGATGACGCGCGCGCCTACCGACATCGCATGCAGGGGACCTGCGACTTCAACCATCAGGCCGCGCACGCCGACGACGCGGCCGTAGATTTCGATGCCGTCGAGTTCGCTGATTTGCTCGGCCAGTGCCTTCATCGGAAGTCCGTCGGTTGTTCGTATTTGGTTACTTCGGACCGGCCGGTGTTAACGCTGTATTTACCCGGGCCGTTAATCATTGCGTCGTCCTTGGGAATACACCGGCTTGCCCAGCCAGAACGGAGGGGCGAGTCTCAAGAGTCGGTTAGCACCGAGTCTTAATGTGGAACTTGAGCGCTGACGTGGCTAAAAAACCACCCTCTCGCAATATCTTAAGGCGATTCGCTGGAAATTGCCTACGGAGTTCTTGCGCGGATGAATTAGGTTTTGTTAACCATACCGCGTTTACAGTCTCGAATCAGTTTGTCCCAAGGCGTTTTTCGGGGGCCGCCGTCGGGGCGTGCCGACCTTAAAGCCGCGCGGCGAGGAAAGGGACTGGCATGCGCGTATTGCTGATCGAAGACGATAGCGCCACGGCGCAATCCATCGAGTTGATGCTCAAGTCCGAGAGCTTCAACGTTTACACCACCGACCTCGGCGAAGAGGGGGTCGATCTCGGCAAAATCTATGACTATGACATCATCCTTCTCGATCTGAATCTTCCGGATATGTCGGGCTTCGAAGTTCTTCGCAGCCTCCGGGTGTCAAAGGTCAAGACGCCGATCCTGATCCTGACCGGGCTGGCCGGGATCGAGGACAAGGTCAGAGGGCTCGGCTTCGGCGCCGATGACTACATGACCAAGCCGTTCCACAAGGACGAGCTTGTGGCGCGCATCCACGCCATCGTGCGGCGCTCCAAGGGTCACGCCCAATCGGTCATCCAGACCGCCGATCTCGTGGTCAACCTCGATACCAAGACGGTCGAGGTCAGCGCCGCGCGCGTGCATCTGACCGGCAAGGAATATCAGATGCTGGAGCTGCTCTCGCTGCGCAAGGGCACGACGCTAACCAAGGAGATGTTCCTCAATCATCTCTATGGCGGCATGGATGAGCCGGAGCTGAAGATCATCGACGTCTTCATCTGCAAGCTGCGCAAAAAGCTCGCCAACGCATCGAGCGGCAAGAACTACATCGAAACGGTGTGGGGCCGCGGCTACGTGCTGCGCGAACCGAGCGAGGACGAGGCGAAGATTTCAGCCTGAAAAGGCTGAGTTTCAAGGATAGGCAAAGCCCCGGCCGTTGGCCGGGGTTTTTTGTTAGCTGCCCGGCTGTCTGTCTTATCGGCCCCCGCGCACTGCTACGAGGCGCGGCGCGAGCGCGCCGACCGTAGCCTGTGCCGACATTCTTGCCGAGGGTGGGTTGGGAACGTAGAGACCGCGCAAATCCGCCAGGGTCTTGAATCTGTCAGTAAGTCCCACCACGGTCTCAGCTGCGCCGAGCACCAGATAGCCATCGCTGGCGATGACCTCGCTCAGGCGGTTGAGCACACCGACTTTTGTCTCCTGGTCAAAATAGATCAGAACGTTGCGGCAGAAAATGAGATCGAACGTACCGAGATGGTAGAAATCGGAAAGAAGATTGAACTGACGGTATTTGACCATCGCGCGAATGTCAGGCGCGATCTGCCACAAGTCGCCGACCTGGCTAAAATACTTGATCAGCAGCTGGATCGGCAGCCCACGCTGAACTTCGAACTGGCTGTAGATTCCCCGGCGCGCTTTCTCCAACACGTCATTCGAGAGGTCAGTGGCGGTCACCTCGATGCGCCAACCTTCGATCTTTCGCCCCATCTCCTTTAGCGCCATGGCGAGCGAATACGGCTCCTGGCCGGCGGAGGCCGCCGCACACCAAATGCGAATGGTGCGCGAATTCTGCCGCGCCGCAAGCAGCGCCGGCATAACAGCAGACCGAAAATTCTCGAATGGCGTCCTATCGCGAAAGAAAAACGACTCGTTGGTCATCATAGCTTCGACGACCGCGGTCATCAGCGCTTCGGCGTTGCCACGCTTGAGCGCGGTGACGAGGTCGGCGAGGCTGCCGAGGCTGGCTTTGCGCGCCACCGGCAGTAGGCGGCTTTCGACCAGATATTGCTTGTCGGCCGACAGCACGAGGCCCGAGCGCTCCTTGAGGCATTTTCGCAGGAAATCGTAGTCGTGCGGCGTCACGGACGATCTCCCAGGAACAGGTGATTGATCTTCGCGCCAATCTGGGGAAGCGGCAGCACCGCAGAGCACAGGCCGGCCTGCGCTACCGAGCGCGGCATACCCCACACCACGCTGGTCGCTTCATCTTGGGCAATCACGCTGCCGCCGGCGGCTACAATTTCGGCGGCACCACGCGTACCATCAGTACCCATGCCGGTCAGGACAAGAGCCAGACTGCGCGGTCCCCAAACTCGCGCCGCCGATGACAGCAACGGATCCACTGCCGGTTTGCAAAAGTTTATCGGTGGATCGTCGCCGAGGACGATGATCGGACCGTCGCGGCCGCGCGCGACGCGCATATGCCGGCCGCCGGGTGCCACGTAAATATTGCCGGCTGTGACCGCTTCGCCGTGCTCGGCCTCGTGGGCGTGCCGGCCACTGATGCGCGACAGGTGTTCCGCCAGCACCGAGGTAAAGGTCGGCGGCATGTGCTGTGTGATCAGGATCGGCGCCCGCTCTAATGCAGCGCCGATTTCTCCGACCAGGGTGCTGAGCGCCTGCGGGCCGCCGGTCGAGGAACCGATGAGTAGCGCCTGCGGCAAGGAGCGGGCGAACGGGCGCAAGGTAAGAGGGGCGCCCTCCGTAAGCGGAAGAGCGACTTCGCGTTTCTTTGGCGCCGATACTGATCGACTCAGATCGGAGTCCCGGCGCCAGTGGCGCGCCAACAAACGACCACGCCGACCGAGCGTACGAATTTTCTCGATCAGCTCTCGACGGAACGCCGCCGACGTATCGGCGTCGGGCGCTGCTTCGGGTTTTGGAACGTAATCGGCGGCGCCAAGCGACAGCGCTTTCAGACTGATCTCGGCGCTTCTCCGCGTCAACGTCGATGCCATGATCACGACGAGATCGGGCTTCTTTTTGAGCAGAAGCGGCAACGCCGAAATGCCATCCAGTTCCGGCATGTCAATGTCGAGGACGACAACGTCCGGATCGCTGGCGCCGATCTGATCGACGGCTTCTCGTCCGGTGCAAAGAGACGCCGCGACCATCATGTCCGGTTCGGTGCCGATCCAGCGCGTCAACAGGCGACGCGCAACAATCGCGTCGTCGACGATCATTACCCGGATAGTCCGCTCGACGGTGGTTTCCAGGCTATCCGGCTTTAGCGCGATACTCATGACAGCAAGACTTTCGGCACTAACTTCGCACTGGGAATTCGCCTACACCCCGCCGGGCGGGGAGCGGTGCGCCTAGAGCAGTCCCACTTCCTGAAACTTGGCCTCGACGATGTCTTTGTCGAACGGCTTCATGATGTATTCGTTGGCCCCGGCGTGCAGCGCCCGCGCAATATGGGCGACGTCGTTCTCGGTGGTGCAGAACACTACCTTCGGCTTATCGCCGCCGGGAAGACGGCGCAGCACGCGGAGGAACTCGTAGCCGTCCATTTTTGGCATATTCCAGTCCAGTAGTATCGCGTCCGGGATCAGCCGGCGGCAGGCTTCAATTGCGTCCTCGCCGTTCTCCGCTTCCGCGATCTCAAACTCGAGACCTTCGAGAATTCTGCGCGCCACTTTGCGAATGACGCTCGAGTCGTCAACCACTAAGCATGTCTTCATTGTGTCCTCACTTTAAGCTTCGCGGGCGAACCCGCTTCGGTCCCTGCTCCGTCTTTCAGGCTTTCATGCAGCCGCCGCCTCGCTACGGAGATCCAGCACGCGGTCGATGTCGAGTACGACCAATAGCTGACCCTCGAGCCGGCAGACGCCTGCCGACAAGCCCGCGAGCTTGCGGTCGAGGTTGATCGGATTCGGCTCGCGTTGCGTGTTGCTCAGCTTGACGACTTCGCCGACCGCGTCGACCAAAAGGCCAAACGATTCGCCCTTCGCTTCGATGCCAATCGCCATCGGCGCCCCGCCGTCTTCGCGCTTTTTCACTTCGAGCCGATTGCGCATATCGATTGCAGTTACGATGCGGCCCCTCAGGTTGAGCACGCCCGCGATCTCGGCTCCGGCAAGCGGTACCCGCGTCATGTGGAGGGGCTTGAACACGTCCTGAACACGCGCGATCGGCAGGCCGAATATCTGACCCGCAATAGTAAAGGTAACAAACTCGGTGAACTCGTTCTCGCTTTGCATATTGGTTCTGCCGATCACGCCGCCTGGTGCAGGTCGTCGCTCTGCTCCTTGATCGCCGCTATGAGACCGGTCCGATCGAACTTGGCGACGAAATCGTGGAAGCCAACCCCACGGCCGCGCTCGATCGCGTCGGCCGAAACCATGGCCGACAGTGCAATAACCGGAACGGCTGAAGTGCCCGGATTTTCGCGCAACGCCGCGGCGAACTCGAAACCGTCCATCTCCGGCATCTCGATATCGGTCACGACGATATCGATCGGTGGGCCGGATTTGATCGTATCAAGTGCCTGCGCGGCGGACGCCACTGCGATCACGTGGTATCCAGCGGCCTTAATCAAGGGCGCGAGCAAGTCGCGGAAAAACGCGGAGTTGTCCACCAGCAGGACTCGACGCGAGCGTAGCGCCGACCGCCCATCCCGCCATCGGAACCAGTCGCCAAAGGCCTGCGGCAGGAAATGGCCGATGTCGACGATCTCCGTGGCGGTTCCCTTCACCACCGCGTAGCCGAGAACCCCGGGCTGGTTGCTCGCCACCTCAATATCGAGCCGCTGCTCGACGATATCGACGATCTCGTCGACCACAAGTCCCATGGAACGACCATGGTCGGAGAATACCAGGATTGGCTGTGCGCCCTCCTGCTTGACGGCGGTCTGTGTGTCGATCCGCAGCAGCGGCATGAGTTGGTCGCGATATTGCAGGAGGTGGCGGCCGTCGGAAGTTTCAATTTGGCGGCAATCGATTTCTTCGAGGCGCGAGACGAGAGAAAGCAGAACGGCCTTCGGCTGTTGAGAGCCGGCGCGGAACACAAGCAAGGGCGTCAGGTCCTCGTCGGCTGTCCCATCGTCATCGAGCTCAGTCTCGTTGGCTCGCGCGACCGGCATGACGCGACCGAGCGCCTGGGCGACCCCATTCGGATCTATGATCATGATCACGGTGCCGTCGCCGAGTATCGTCGTTCCGGAAAAAGCCGCGATGTGCCGCAGCTTTGACGACATCGGCTTGATCACGATCTCCTCGGTGTGCAACACCCCGTCGACGACGACGCCGAAGATCTGGCTGCCGACTTGGGTAACGACGACGAAGCCTTTGTCAGCGTCGCTGCCGCCGAGTTGCAGTGTTTCCTTCAGATTGATGAGCGGCAATAGTTTGTTACGCAGCCGCAGCACCGGCGTGTCTTTAAGCCGCTCGATGCGGTGATCGCCGCCGTTTGAGGCGCGCACCAGCTCGAGCACCGAAAGCTGGGGGATTGCGAAGCGTTCGCCGCCGGCCTCGACAATTAGCGCAGACACGATCGCAAGCGTCAGCGGGATCTTGATGGCAAATGTGGTCCCACCGCCGGGCACAGATTTCAAATCGACTGTGCCGCCGATCTGCTCCATGTTGGCGCGCACGACATCCATGCCGACGCCGCGCCCGGAAATGCTGCTCACTTTTGCGGCAGTGGAGAAGCCGGGCGTAAAGATCAGATTGCAGATCTCTGCCTCGGATTTCGCAGCTATCTCCGCCTCACTGGCAAAACCGTGCTCGATGGCCTTGGCGCGTATGCGTTCAACATTGAGGCCACGGCCATCGTCAGCAATCTCGATGATGATATGGCCACCTTCATGACAAGCGGTGAGCCGGATCGTCCCCCTCAGCGGCTTGCCCGCGGCGAGGCGCTCGGCAGCGCTCTCGATGCCATGATCGGCACAGTTGCGCACCAGATGGGTGAGCGGGTCTTTGACCATCTCCAACACCTGGCGGTCGAGTTCGGTGTCGGCGCCGATCATCTCGAGCTCGATCGGTTTGCCGAGCTCGGCGGAAAGGTCGCGTACGATGCGGGGCAGCTTCTGCCACGCATTGCCAATTGGCTGCATGCGCGTCTTCATCACGCCTTCCTGCAGTTCGGCAGTGACATTCGAAAGTCGCTGCAACGGCACTTTGAAGTCCGAGTCCTCATGGCGGCGGACGATCTCAAGGAGCTGGTTGCGGGTGAGGACCAGCTCGGAAACTGTGGTCATAAGGTGATCGAGCGTGTCGACATTGACGCGGATCGAATGGCTTGCAACTCGCTCGCGTTCATCGTCGGGCCGTTCGGCCGAACGCTTGTCGGCCAACGACTTTTCGGCCGTTTGCTTCTCAAGCAAAGGAGCGTCTGAATCCGTCGCGTCATCGATCTCGTGCGCACTTGGCGTTGGTCTGGGTCGTTCTGCCTCTTCTGCACGGGGCTGCGATTGCGGCTGCACATCTTCGCGTTGCGACCAAGTCGCGAGCAGTCCGATAAGATCGCGGTCGTCACCCTCAGGCTCGCGCTCCTCCGCTCCGATCGCCTCAAGAATCGTCTTGATGCGGTCAATGGTGGAAAGGATCAGTGTGACGGCTTCGGTGGTGACCGGCATCCCGTCACGGAACTTGCCCATCAGGTTCTCGGCGGCATGCGCCAGCGTCTCGAGGCGGGGTAGCCCGAGAAACCCGCAGGTTCCTTTGATAGTATGAACGAGGCGAAAGATGTTACCGAGGATTTGCCCGTTGTTGGGCTCCTGCTCGAAGCGGACCAGTTCAGCGTCGACCCGCTCGAGGCTTTCATTCGTCTCGGTCAGGAATTCCTGAAGTAGGTCGTCCATCCCAAGCGCCTCGTCCGCCCACACGCTGGCGCTCATCGGCGCCGTTACCAGCACGCACGCGTCCATGCGTGTTTTTGCCGCCAGGCCCCATGCACCTGTTCGGACGTACGGAGTTTGTTGCCAAAGCGTTTAATTTCGGTTGCAAGAAACGCGACCGGCCCGTGAATGGCCGCTCTTTTTCGAGCCCGCGGCCGTCTAGCCGGTGGTTAACACAACCGTCCCAGCGTCGCCCTGGGCCGAAAGCGTCAATCCGCAGTCTCGGGCCAACATACCAGCATAGACGGGCTGAATTGCGTGGGCGTCCACGACATGGGCAGGGTTGCCCGATAGCAGTTCGGCTATGGCCGGGTTCAACCGAGCGTTCAGTCCGGTAGCAGTGATCACATACCCGGCTGAACCGTCGCCCGCTGCGTGTGGGTCGACGATCAGCGTTCCCCCCCGGGAAACGGCACCGGCCGCGATCAGCAACATGTTCAGCACAAGCTTTACGCGGTTCTTCGCCAGCAACTCGCGAGGCAAGTTCCAGACCAGCGTGGTCTTGTTGTCTTCCAAGAGGCCGCGGGCCACCTTTTCCGCATCGCCAAGATCTATCTGTGCGCCGGCCGATCCAGCAGCGCCAAAGGCAAGTCGGCAAAATTGCAATTTTGCCGACGCTTGATGCGCGCTTTTCTTAATCAGATCGAGCGCGAACGTCTTGGTTTCCTCGTCTTTGTCTTCTTCCAGGACCTCGATGCCATTGACGATCGCGCCAACCGAACTGATCAGGTCGTGACAGACCCGAGAGCACAGCAGCGCCGCGAGATCGAGGGCTCCGATGGCAATGGGACCGGAAACGGGGGCGGACATGGGAAGCTCCGCTATGGCGCAACGGGGTCAGTCCGTGTCATAGCGCGCGCGATTTGGCAATTGTGCCGCAGGTGTCGTGGTGTGTTAGAGAGCCCCGCCCACCGCCTCCCGTCTGGTGATCGGCGGTTGCGAATTCTAAGGAGCACCCTTGTCCACGATTGATCCCGCCGCTCGCCCCGATCTGATGGACGCGCTCACCAAAATCACCATGTCCGCTGCGGAAGCGATCCGATCGCAGCGACAGGGCGGCGTGAACATCAAGGCCGATGGTTCGCCGGTGACGGCAGCGGACGAAGCCGCAGAAGCGGTCATCCGCGACGGGCTGGAGCACCTTTCTCCGGCATTACCGATCATCTCCGAGGAACAAGGAGAGCGCAACAGACCCAATATCATGGGTGGGAGCTATTTCCTGGTCGACCCGCTCGACGGCACCAAGGAGTTTATCGCCGGGCGCGACGAGTACACCATCAATATCGCTCTGGTTGCCGATGGCGCGCCGATCCTCGGCGTCATCGCAGCACCCGCGCTAGGTCTGATCTGGCGCGGCATCGTCGGCCGCGGTGCCGAGCGGCTCAAATTTTCGGGGCAACAAGCCGAAACGTCACAAGCTATTAAAACCCGGCCGCGGCCGGAGCGTGAGCTCATCGTCATGGTAAGCCGTTCGCATCTCGAAGCGCGAACGCAAGCCTATCTCGATCGCTTTCCGCAGGCGCGTTGCGTGGGCTGCGGTTCCTCGGTGAAGTTCTGCCGGCTAGCCGAGGGGGCAGCCGACCTCTATCCGCGACTGGCCCCAACGCACGATTGGGATATTGCCGCGGGTCATGCGATCCTCGTCGCGGCCGGCGGAAGCGTCATCGATCCGCACGGCAGCGCGCTGCGCTACGGCAGTCCCACCTTAATTATTCCCGCATTCCTGGCCTGGGGCGGGCCGGCACCGACCTAACGCGCTCCAGAGGGCGGCTACTAACATGCTTAGGGGCTGAGCGTGCTTAAGACGTCCGGCCATTTGCGCTCAGCCTCGGCGATAAAGCGCTTCGGATCGGCTGCGAACATTTCCAGCCGGAGGCGATCGTAGAACAGAAAGAGACGCCCGCTGGCGATCAGCCACAGGCTGGGGTTCCCTGCCACTGCTACGCCCCGCGAGACGCCGATCGGATCGTAACCGCCGAATTGGGGCATGTAGACATCAGGCCGTGCCGCAAAAGCTTCACGATTGCCGGTGTTGCTGAAACGCCAGATCGCGCCGGCGTAGCGGAGTTCGACGTCCGGGCTACCGGAAACGGGCTTGCCGTCGGTGTAGAAAGCAACGGGGTCGTAGCCCCCAATCGCAAGACCGCTATGCCAATCGACCACAATTCTTTCCGTCGTGGCCGCCCGCGAGGCGGACGGACCGATTGGCAAGGCGAGCAGTAGGCACGCAAAAGCCGCGATAGCAGCGCTATGTCGCTTCCGTAGTTGCCGCGCTGCCGTCATAGTTCTGGCAAAGAATCCGCCGATTTGGGTGGGGTTCGGTCAGTCGTTCTCAGTTCGGGCGGAGAATTAGCCGCTGTGCATGATCAAGGGGTTAACAGAGGACGCTTGATGTACTTCACGGCGCGGCCTGCATTGATAACCCAAGTCATCTTGCTCGCCAGCTGCCTTGGTCCCGGGCCGGTCTTAGCTCAGACCACACCGCCGCAACCGCCCGCGATCGAGACCGCGCAGCCCCCGGCACAGCCCCCGCCGGTTATACGCGCGCCGTCAGTGCCGACGCAGCCGCCGGCCAATCAGTACTCGCCAAACGAGCTCATCGATGCCGGCCACCATTTCTTCGGTGGAGTCTCGCGTGGCTTGGCTACGATCGTGGAGAAGGCGGTCAGCCAATGGGGTCAGCCGAACGGCTATATCCTCGGCGAGGAAGCCGGCGGGGCCTTTGTCGGCGGGCTTCGCTATGGTGACGGGACGCTCTACACTAAGAATGCTGGCGACGTCCGTGTCTATTGGCAAGGGCCGACGTTGGGCTTTGATGCCGGCGCCGATGGCGCTCGCGCCATGATGCTCGTCTACAACCTGCCACGAACCGAAGCGATTTTCGAGCGCTTCGGCGGTATTGAAGGCTCGGCTTATTTTGTCGGCGGTTTCGGCATGACGGCACTGACGTCGAATGACATCGTCGTGGTGCCAATCCGTTCCGGCGTTGGGCTTCGGCTCGGAGCCAATCTCGGCTATCTTAAATTTACCGAGCGCCCTACTTGGAATCCGTTCTGATCACCGATTGCCGGGCGCTCAAGGGTTGAGTCTGGCGCAACGGCCGTTCGCGGTTTAGGATAATCATCGGTTAATGTGGTGAAGCGCCCTCTGGGCGTGGCAATGTGAGTTGGACGGCGGTACGGCTTCGAAAGAGTGGTGTCATGATCGAGCCGATCATGTACTTCGGGATCGGGTTCCTTGTTGCGGCATTGCTTGGACTGCTGTTCGTTCCACTCGTTCATGAGCGCGCCGTCCGCCTGACCATGCGGCGCCTTGAAGCGGCCACGCCGCTGTCTATCGCCGAAATCCGTGCCGACAAGGATCAGCTGCGCGCCGAGTTCGCCATGTCTACGCGGCGGCTTGAAATGAGCGTCGAGCAGATGAAGGCCAAGACCACCGGCCAGCTCGCCGAACTCGGCAAGAAGACCGACGCGATCATACAGCTCAAGAGAGAACTCGGAGAAAAGACCGCGACGATTTTCGAGCTGGAATCGCGCGACAAGCATCTGCGCGATCAACTGCGCGCTACCGAAGAAGAATTCAAACTGAAGTCGGGCTCGCTGCACGGCGCGGAGCGCGGGCTCGCTGACAAGGAGTCCGAGCTCGCGAAACTTATGGCGGAACTTGGCGAGCGTTCAATCATGGCGGACAGCCAACGCGTCGAACTTGCGGCGCTGCGCGCGCAGGTCGAAGCGATGAAGGTCAGCGTCGCGGACTATGAACGTGCGGTGCGCGTCACGGAAGAGCGCCTTGGGCGCGAACGCACCGAGGCCGAGACAGCGGCCAGTCAATTGAATGAAGCGCGCGGCAAGCTCGGTGAACTCGCGACGCGCACCGCCGAGCTTGAGCGTCAGCTGACGGTGCAAAAGACCGAAGCAGAAGTCTTGAGCCGCCGCGCACAAGAACTGGAAGGGCGACTTGGCGATCAAGGCCGTCAGTTGACCGAACGTCAAGTTGAGGTCCAGCGGCTCCGCGCCGATCTTGAAGCTGCGAAAAAGATCGAAAATGATCTTCGTGAAGAGGTTAGCCATGCCGGCGTCCGCAGCAGCGGAGCCGCCAACAAATTCCGCGCCGATATGGTTCAGCTCGAAGCGCAACTCGCCGCTGCGCTGGAGGAGCGCGCCAAGCTGCAAGGGGAAGTCGCTTCAATGCGGCGCGACACGGAATCCACTTGGGCAGCCGAGCGGGTGGAGAACGCTCTGCTGCGCGAGCGCATCAACGATGTCGCCGCCGAGGTGGCGCGGCTTACCGCCGCTCTCGAAGGCCCGAACTCGCCGATCGAGTCGATCCTCGCCGTTGCGACGCCCAGCGCCGGCAAAGCAACCGGCGACGCGCTCGGCACCAACGGCGGTGGGACCGATGCCGGCGCCACGATCGAATCTCCGCAGCAGGGCAAGGGCACGCTCGCGGATCGTATTCGGGCCCTGCAGTCGACTGCCTCGCGGGTGGCATCGAATTGATCAGCAGCAACGACGGTTCGCTTGACACTTTCGTCAAGTCGCCCCTTAAATCCGGCCCGATAAGGTCGGGCGCTTAGCTCAGCGGGAGAGCGTTCCCTTCACACGGGAGAGGTCGTAGGTTCAATCCCTACAGCGCCCACCATTCGCCCCGTTCCAAAATCCAGCCGCGACCATGGTCCATGCTAGCTATCCACGCCAACGGGCTGAACTCCTCCCACCGCCGGCAAATCAATGCAGCGCCGCCGCCAATTCTTTTGCTCCCGGTTTCCTAGCCTCTTCATCCATGCGCGCGTCGGTCACCGCCAGCAATTTCGCCACTACGTTGTTGCGCTGCGCGACCGGGTTGTCCTTATAGCCGCTGCGCTGAAAGAAATTCGAGGTCGGCACCCGGTCGCGCCAGACGAATGGCATCGTGATCACGTCGAAACCGTTACCATCGCCGGTCAGGTTCATCATCTCGAGTTCGGCGGCGCTAAGCGTCCGGCTTAACCCTTTGCGGCGCGCGAATGTGACTGAATCCAGCAGCTTCTGCGTTTGCAGCAACGGTCCGACGTCCACATCTAAATTCATCGCATGGACGGCGAGCCCCTTCGACGTGTTTGCCAGTACTTCATGTTCGTTCCAGTCGTCAGGAACGCTGGTCGCGAAGTCGATCATCCTGCGGACGACGGCAATCTTGCTTTCCAATACCTGCTTCTCAGCGTCCGATGACAGGGCCGCGCGTGCCATCAAGCTCTTCATAAAGTGGCTGCCGCTTTCGGCGATAATCTCGACCGAATTTGTGGACAGCAGCTGGTTATAGCCCAGCGCCGTAGTGATCGCCCGCGCTCGCTTGCTGTATTCGAGCCCGGCCTCAACGTCGTAATCGCCGTTTCCCCCCGCCTCGAAGCCGTAGATGCGGACTATCTGTTCTCTCGTCAGGCCTGCCGCCGATGCCGTCCTGGCATAAGCGTGTTTGAACTCGCTCTCGCTTCGCGGCATCTGCGGGACAAATTTGAATTCCCGCTGTGCTGCGGCGAGAAAATCAGCCACCACGGGCACATAGGGTGGTGGCGTCTGCGCCTCTTCCGGCTTTGAAGGATCGCGCGGCTTCGGCGGGCCGGTATAAACCGGCGGCTGCGTCAGCACGTAATCGCCGAGCGAAATCGGCTCTTGGTTCGCACGCTTTGCGCTTCGCGCATGCCGTTTTTCCGCAATCGACCGCCAATATGCTTCGGCCAAAGCGTTGTAGGTCGCCCAAGCGCTCTGGTATGCCGCCAGAGCGCGATGGTATTGCGCCATGACGTCCGCAGGTACCCCGGGCGGCAACGCCTGTTGCGGTTGAATGGCTGGTTCCGCACGAAGGCCGAATGGCCGGAACATGATCGATGCCGCCAATATCCAGACGAGGCGACTACCGTGCGCGACAATCATCTTTCCCGAATCGGTTCCTAGCGGAACGCCTTCATACCAACGAGGCGGACGGCTGGCGAAGGCCGTTAGTTTCGCTGATTGCGCCCGCGACCCCGGCCGGACCCGCGCGGGTTCCCGCCGTGTGTCGGCCCGGGCTGCCGCGGATTGTTTCGATGCTGATTCGCCTTGCGATGCCGTTCAAGCGTTTTGCGACGGCCGATATTGTGCGAGGCGAACAAGCGCCGCAGCACACCGCGGTCTCGAGCCGCCTCTTGCGGTGGAATTTGATAGGGCACCGCCGCCAGCCTGCCGCCGGGCCCCGGCCGGAAAACAAACGCACTCGCACCTTGCGTCAACGCGCCGAGCCGCTCGCCTTGGGGATTAAACACTTCGATCTGGCCGACATATCCGTCTGAGTCGGCATAGAGCTTAATTCGCGGTTCATCGGCCGCGTTACCAGGAGCAGCTACGCCGCCTTGTTCCGGAACGTCGATCACGCCAGTCGTGCCGCGGATACCGAGTGTGGCGACCGGCGTCGTAATTTTCATGTTGCCGGTTTTGGCGACAAGGCTCGCAACAAAGGCGGCCGTCCCGGTCACTACGTTGAAGGAGGCGGCATTGGCGCCGCCGCTCTCCTGATAGACGAATTCGTTGACAACAATCCGCGTATTCTGAGAAAGGCTGAACGTCGTCTGATCGTCAAAGGTTACGCCGAGCGTGGAGTTGGCGGCGGTTGCCAGCGTATCGTTCTTGAAAACGGGGTCATTGACCCGCAGCGCGACAGGTGTCGTTGCCTTGTCGCGCGTCGCAGTTGCAGTGCCTTGCAGCGTGGCGACAAGTCCAATCTGATTGGTCGCGGCCTGACCAGACGGCGCCGGATCTTGCGCACGCGCCGAACGCATCCAAGGCAACAGCCAAGCCGGCGCACCGGCAACGAGCATCATGAATTCACGTCGCTTCATTTCTGCCACCCCACGAAAGCCGGGGCTGCGCCCGGCAGATTTTTGACAGTTTTGGCGCCGCCCAATTCCTCAACCGCGAGAAAGCGACGGCGCCACAATCGCTATTTGTTGATCGTCGCTGCGCCAGCAGTACAGATGACCTCGTCCTGAGATCCCGTCGCACCCGAGCAGCCGATCGCACCAATAAGCTTGCCGTCTTCGACCAACGGGATGCCGCCGCGCGAGGCAATCACATCGTCAAGCGTCAGGAGGAGATTGGCGCCTTTTTGCACGCCCTCTTCAAAAGCCCTTGTTGGCCGGCGATATTTTGCCGCCACGCGGGCTTTGTGTTCGGAGATGGCGATCGACGCAAGTTGGGCACCGTCCATGCGTGCAAAGGTCACCAGATTGCCGCCGGAATCCACAACCGCGACATTGAGCGGCCAGCCGCGCTTATTGGCTTCAGCGATCGCCGCCGCAATTGCTGCTTGCGCTTTCTCAAGTGAGATCGGCGTGCCGTAAGGCGTGTTGAAGGGCATCTTCTCCGGCACAACGTCCATCGGGTTCTGGCCGGCCGCTTGCGGCTGCTGCGCCCACCCTGACCCGCCGGCGAGCAGCGCGGTCGCCAGCACTATTGCGGTCAATGCACTGATCTTCATTGGTTTCCTCCCTGTTCGGTGGCGCTGTCGCCACTTCACACCGCTGATGATGCTAGTTGACCGGTTCCGAAGGCGCTAGGGCAGCCGCTAGGCCGTCGCTTATTCCTAGCAACACTTTGTCAACCATGGGCGGTAAAATCGTAGCAACGGCGCGCTGTCGCGGCACCGCCAGCGTTCAAAATCTATCGTCTAGAGCAGTGGTGAAATTTGCGTGGGTGTTAAAAACGGACGGCCGCCGCCCCGAGGGAGAGGAGCTGCGGCCGTCCTGATGCCGGAAGGCGTCCCATCATACGCCCCTCCCCGACACTGCAGAGATGATGCCGGACCGAAGTTGACCGATCGTTACGAACAGCCGACTGGCGGGAAGCGGCGCGCCGGCTAGTTCAGAGCGCTTGAGACGCTCGAAAAAGTAGTGGTCAGATTGGTGCCTAGGCCGAAGACGATCGCGATAATCGCGCCCGCGATGCCGGCCGCCAACAGGCCGTATTCAATCGCGGTCGCCCCCCGCTCATTGGCGAGGAAATTCCAAAAAAGATTGCGCATGACAAAGCCCCTTCAACAGCTCACCCGACACGCACTTTGCCTTTGTGCGAGTGGTTATGTGCTTATCCGTATGGTTTGAAACGAACCTTTAGTCGCAACGTACAGATTTCCTAAAAGTGAGCGGACCGCGTCTTTGGACTATTGTGCCGCCGGATCGCGCGACCGCTGCTTATCCTTAAGCTCACCGAGATATTCACCCCAATAACTTTCCCGATTGCGTCCGAGCTCGAAAAGATAATCCCAGGTGAAAATTCCAGTTGAATGCAGATCGTCGAATACGAGTCGCACCGCGTAATTGCCCACGGGTTGCACCTCCAGAATCTTCACATCGCGCTTGCCGGCGACGAGGCGGCGCTCGGCGGGCGAGTGGCCCTGCACTTCGGCGCTTGGACTACGCACACGCAAGTATTCGGCCGGCAGCTCGAAGTTCTCGCCGTCGTCAAACTTAACCGCGAGCGTTTTGCGGTCCTTGTACAGGCGTAGTTCGATCGGCCATGGGCTGCTCATTGAAGCCCGTCAGCACTAGCGGCAGAGGCTCCGGCGATTCTGCCGAATACCGCGCCAGACATTAGCCCCGTGCCGCCCGGATAGTTGAAATAAAACAGGCCGCCGACCAGTTCGCCGGCGACATAGAGACCGCGGATCGGCTGGTAATCGGTGTTAAGCACCGCACCATCGGTGTTGATGCGTAACCCGCCGAAAGTGAAGGTGACGCCGCAGGTGACCGCATACCCTTCAAAAGGCGGCACATCGATAGTGTTCGCCCAATTGCTTTTGTCGATGACAAGGCCATGCGTGCGACGCCCGTCTTTGATGTTCGGATTGAACGGAATATCGGTCCGCACTGCCGCGTTCCACTCTTTGATCGTGTGAACGAATTCGGCGGCATTCACGCCTTCGAGTTTTTGCGCGAACTCCTCGACGGTGTTCGCCCCAACTTTGGTGATCTGCCGTATCTTGTATTCGTCCCGAAGCAGATGCTTCACTTTCTGATCAAAGACCTGCCAGGCAAACTGACCCGGCTGCTCCAGCACCACGCGGCCGTATTTGGCGTAAGTGTAGTTGCGGAAATCCGCGCCCTCGTCGACGAAACGCTTGCCGGTCGCATTGATCAGGATGCCAAATGGATAAGAGTG
This sequence comes from uncultured Alphaproteobacteria bacterium, assembly GCA_963831165.1. Taxonomy (GTDB): domain Bacteria; phylum Pseudomonadota; class Alphaproteobacteria; order Rhizobiales; family Xanthobacteraceae; genus BOG-931. The sequence continues at coordinate 176,587 of CAWHPC010000017.1, read as the reverse complement.
CTTCTGGAATTGGTCGCCGACCGAAAGATCGCCGAACTCTGGTGCGTTCATCTCCCACTGCACGGCGTGACAGCCCGACCAGTTGCCGTACGGGCTGCCGCCAATTGCGAGCGCCATGCGGAGGCCGTCGCCGGTGTTGAATCGTGAGCCGCGCACTTTGGCAAGGTCCCATCCCGGCCCAAGATACCGTGTGCGCCACTCCGAATTGGCCTCGAAACCACCGCAAGCGAGCACCACGGCCTCAGCTCGCAGTTCTTGCATGACGCCGTCGGCGCGAACCCGCACGCCTTCGACGCGATTGCCGTTGTAAAGAAGATCCAGCGCGCGCGTCCGGTAACGGATTTCGATGCCGCGTTGTTTCGCGGCAGCCGTGAGCATAGCGATAAGACCCGGCCCGCCGCCGACCGCTTCCACCGTCAAACCGCCCCAGAACTTGAATTTGCCGCCGACGTTGAAGGCCTGCCGCCCGTAGATCGGGATCAAACGCACGCCCTTTTCGCGCATCCAGTTGAGCGTCGCGAAGCTGCGCGTGACCAGTAATTCAACAAGATTGGGATCGGCGCGGTGTTGGGTGACGCGCGCCATGTCATCGAAGAATTGATCGGCGGTATAGGTGCCGAAATCCGTGTTTTCCATCTCAGCCGGTGTGAGGTCGGGTACGAGCGTCTTGATGTCATCGGCGCCGTTATAGACGACGCGGATTGAGCCCGCGGTGAAGCGGCTGTTGCCGCCGGATTCTTCTTCCGGCGCAGCTTCCAGCATCAGCACAGTTGCGCCGCGCTCTTGTGCCGCTAGCGCCGCGCAAAACGCGGCGTTGCCGGCGCCGACAACGATGACATCAGCGACCTGATTAGGCATTACGTGCGTCCGTCATGGCCGGACTTGTTCCGGCCCTTCCACAACTTATGCAGCGAAAGCGTGGCAACTACTCCGCGGCCTGGGCGACGCCACCATGCGCCTTCGACCAGCCGGCGGGGTCCTTCATGAATTTCTCGGCTTCCTTTAGCTTTGCCTTCTCAAACTGGCCGCTTTTCTTCGCCGCTTCCAGCACATCCCACCACGTCGCGAGCGAGTGTAGCGTGACGCCGAGATCAGTCAGAATCTTCTTCCCCTCGGGAAAGATGTCGTAAAAGAAGACGACGAAGCAGTGTTCGACACTGGCGCCGGCTTCGCGCAGTGCCTTGCAGAAATTGACCTTGCTGCGGCCATCGCTGGTCATATCCTCGACCAGAAGCACACGGTCGCCGGCCTCGAGATGTCCCTCGATCTGGGCGTTTCTACCAAAGCCCTTCGGCTTCTTGCGAACATACTGCATCGGCAGCATCAGGCGATCGGCCATCCAGGCGGCAAACGGAATCCCGGCGGTTTCGCCTCCGGCTACGGCGTCGAATTGCTCGAAGCCCACCTCGCGTTCAATTGTCGTCACACCGAAATCGATTAGCGTCTGCCGCACACGCGGAAACGAAATGAGCCGCCGGCAATCGGTATAAACCGGACTGGCCCAGCCCGAGGTGAAAATGAAAGGCTTGTCGGTCATGAACCGGACCGCCTCCACCTCGATCAGCATTTTCGCCGTCAGTTCGGCGATCACATCTTTGTCGGCAAAGCCGGTCATTACGCTCTCATCTTCACGTTGCGTCGTACTGCCCGTCTGATATGCGATCTATCCGACGACCTTCCATTCGATCGTCTCGCCGCCGCGATAAAGCAGGGTCCGCTCGTCGGGACCCGCGACTTTGATCTCGACCGGCGCGATCCAGGGCGACTTTTCGAGTACAATCTTATCCTCGTTCGGCGGCAACCGATAATGCTTCGGTCCGTTAAGCGACGCAAAGGCTTCGAGTTTGTCGAGCGCGCCCTCCTCCTCGAATACCTTGGCGTAGGTCGAAAGCGCTACCGGCGCGTTGAAGATACCCGGGACGCCATTGATCGCAACCTTCCGCGCGAAGGGATGCGGCGCGGAATCGGTTCCGAGAAAATAACAGGCAGCTCCTGAAGTCGCGGCTTTGCGCAACGCCGCACGGTCATTTGCGGTCTTGATCACCGGCATTGCATACATCATCGGCTTTAATCCTGCGCCGAGCCAGTCGGTTCGGGTCAGATTCAGATGATAGGGCGTGATGGTGCCGCCGACCTGTGGACCAGCGCTTGCAACAAACTCAACGCCGTCTTTCGAGGAAAGATGCTCCAGCGTCATACGCAGGCCGGGAAACTCCTTCACCCATTTCGACAGCCGGCGGTCGATGAACGCGGCCTCACGGTCAAAAATATCGATGTCGGGGCCGACCTCCTCGCCGTGCATGAGGAACGGCATGCCCATCTTCTCCATGCGCTCCAGCACGCGCGTGATATTGCGATAGTCGGTAACGCCCGCAGTCGAGTTCGTGGTCGCGTTCGCCGGATAAAGCTTCACGCCCGTAAAGACACCATCGCGAAACCCGCGTTCGACGTCGTCTGGATCGGTCTCGTCGGTGAGATAACAGGTCATCAGCGGAGTGAAGCGTGACCCCGCCGGCAGCGCAGCCATGACGCGTTCACGATAAGCGATCCCTTCTTCCCGGGACCGGATCGGAGGCACGAGGTTGGGCATCAGAATGGCCCGGCCGAACTCTCTTGCCGTATACGGCAGGACGGTCTTGAGCATTTCGCCGTCGCGAACGTGAAGATGCCAATCATCGGGGCGGCGGATGGTGATACGTGTCGGCATGACTGCCGTCAGTAACCACCGAATTTAAGGCCCGGCAATCCTGCGCGCGGCGATGCACACAGGCGCTCAGTTCGACCCGTCGTCCCGATCGACCACGAGCCGACCCTTGGGGTCATCAGCCGTGCCGTCGGCGAGTGCCGCGCGTGGAAACGCTATAGCAGTACCGACCAGCGCCATGGCGCAGCCGAGCAGCATATCGATGACCCATTCCGGCAGCAGCTTGGCGATACCCTCCGCATGGAGCTCCGCCAGAACGTAAGCCAGCAGCACGAGAAGCGCGGTGTGCAGCCAATAACGGTTCGCCAAATGATGCGGAATCAACGGCGCCACCAGCAAAATGCACGCGCAAATGACCGCGGCCGAGTGAAACCCGACAGTGATCACTCAAAACGACTGCCGGATTTGAGGGATTAACGTCCCTCACTCAGGAAATAGCGCAACATTCCAGCTCCAACGGAGCGGTTTTCCTGAAATGCCGGTTTGACGCGGTGCGGTTCACATTCATATCATATTGACGTTAGCAGGGCGCGTGCGTCTATGGCGTTTGCCGCAGCCGCTGCCATGATGGCGGAAAGCTCATTGGCCGGTCGAAGATTGCCATATGGGGAAAGCGTCTCAGTCAATAATGACCGCAGCGCCCGTTTAGGGGGAAAACATGACCGCGCAGCCTAAGTCCGCCGACATCCAGGCGAGTACGCCGATGACTGGTCAGAAGATGATCAACCTGGCGCTACAGGGCGGCGGCAGTCACGGCGCTTTCACCTGGGGCGTGCTCGACCGCCTGCTGGAGGACGACCGTATCGGTTTCGACGGCGTCACGGCAACCAGCGCCGGCGGGGTCAATGCGGTTTTGCTGGCCGATGGCCTGGCAGCCGGCGGCCGCGAAGGCGCAAGAAAGATCATGCGCACGTTCTGGAAAAAGATGTCAGACACGACATCCGCCAGCATCATCGCGCCCTCTTTCGTGGACAAGATGAACCCGACCTTCGGGCTCGACCATTCGCCCGGCTATGTGATGGTGGACATCATTAGCCGCTTCATGTCGCCCTATCAGCTTAATCCGATGGATGCCAATCCGATGCGCGACCTGCTCAACGAGGTCGTCGACTTCGAGCGGGTGCGCGCGCAACAGGTGGTGAAGCTGTTTCTCAGCGCAACCAATGTGCGCACCGGCAAGGTGGCGGTCTTCCCCAACAAAGAAATCACCGCCGAGCACGTGCTCGCTTCCGCCTGTCTACCGTTCATGATGCGCTCGCCTGTGATCGACGGCGAGGCCTATTGGGACGGCGGCTTCATGGGCAACCCGGCGATCTTTCCGGTGATCTACGCCTGCCAGTCGTGCGATGTTCTTCTCGTCCACCTTACGCCGACCGAACGAGCCGAATTGCCAACCAACTCGCGCGCCATCCTCAATCGAATGCAGGAGATCAGCTTCAATTCGTCGCTGATGCGGGAAATGCGGGCCATCGCGTTCGTCACGCAGATGATCGACGAAGGCAAGTTGACCGGCGGCAAACGCATGTTCATCCACCTCATCGAAGCCGAGGACATCATCAGAGAACTGGCCGGTTCCAGCAAAATGAACGCCGACTGGAAATTCCTGATGCATCTTTTTGAGATTGGCCGCGAACGCGCCGACAAATGGCTCGCCGCCAACTTCGACAAGCTCGGCGCCGAGACCAGCGTCGATCTAAAGGCAAGATATCTGTAAGTGCCCGGCGCGGGAGCGCGCGGCGGCTCATTGGTGCGGCAGAACTTTGAACGGCTGCTTGTAAGGCTCGACTCGAAGCGAGGCGTTCGCGAGGACGCCGATCTTCTGCAGGGGCGCTACCATGCGTTCGCCGTCCTTCTGAGTCACGGCATATTGCCACAGTGAGAGCGAGCCTTTAGCGGCGATCGCCTTGGCGATGCCGCCGGCGTCGCCGCCCAGTTCATTCAACTCTGCGTCGCTGAGGCCGACAACGACGTCGTCCTTCACGGTGACGATCTTAAACAGCGTCTCGGCGGACGCCGGGATGATGAAAGCAACACCGGCTAGAGTAAGTATCGAGACGGTGATTCGTGTGAAAAAACTCGTCATAGAAGTCCCCTTTTGAGCAAATTTACGTGGAACGTCGATAGTATTTGTCCGAGCAAAGTCATGCACCGCGTGTCCGCGTGACCATGTCGCCGAGATGGCAGCGGCTCGCGTTTACCTCTGTAGCGCCATACTGACGAAAATGATGGCGGGACTTAGAAGATGCGAACGTTTTTTATACTGATCGCTCTATTAGCCTCGAATGGCGCTTGCGTTGCAAGCGAGAATTCGAGCAGGCGCCACGATGCAAGTGAAGCCCAACTCGATTTGGTTTGACGACCTTGCCGAATTCACCCGCTGGCAGCTGCTGAAGAAAAGCGGCGATTCCAAAGCATTGGCTTGTTATCAGAAGGAAAGACTTTCGCAGCGGGATGCCTGGCAGTTCATCAATCAGCTCACGGTGAAAATCCTCGGCTATGAGCTGCAGAAGAACCGCGTCAACGTGGAGATGAAGACTGAGGGCCGGTTTTTGGGCAGCAAATGGTATCTGGAGCCCGACGCGCTGGTGCAATAGTACGTCGGAGCGGTTTTTATTTTCGGCGAACCGGCCGCTACCAGACTACCGCAACAAATAACGCGTATCGTCATTGTCCGCATATTCGACAGGCTCGACAGCAGACGCAGATTCGTTTTCCGCACCCAACCATCCTGCATCGCGCAACTGCCCGATGTGCTGGAGCAATTCTCTTTCTAATTTGTCAAACGCTTCAAAAACGTCTCGCAATCGCGTTTCGGTGCTTTCCGAAAAGGCCGCACGATAGCGTTTGCGTTCTGTCTGGCCGTTCATCCGAAGACATGCCGCAGCGAATCAGTTTCTAGCACTGAATCAGTGGCTCTCTGATTGTTCAAGCATCAATGCGCGTGAGATCGGTTTTTCGATCTTGAAACGCCGCGTGATGGGGCGGTCCGCGGCGTGCCACCGCTAGACCCCGAGCCAATCGCTCCAAACGCCCAGATGCGCACCCGGGCAGCGGTGCCGGTTTATTTGCTGGAACAGGCCGGTTGATGGTCGGAGTGGCAGGATTTGAACGTGCGACCCCCTCGTCCCGAACGAGTTAGCGGCCAAATTATTTAGCTATTTCAATCGAGATTTGACCACGTTTGTGCCTGCTTGTTCACGTTTGGGTATCGTTATATCTGTCGGATTTCTGTCGGGGTTTGCTGAACGCATTTACTGCGTTTGACTGGTAGTCGGGATGGTGGTGGCCATACACTCGCTCGAATACCTCGAGCGTGATTCCGAAGAAGCCGCAAATTTCGTGGGACGGAACACCAACCTGCGCCTGCCAAGTGATCGCGGTGTGACGCAAAGTGTGCGGGGTAACGTCTACACCGAGCCCAGCGGCCTTGCGCGCTGAGCGAAACGCCTTGTTGACGCGTTTAACTTGCTCCCCCTGCCACTCGATCAGGAACTCATTCGAGATTCTGAGCCGCGTCCAGCGGCGCACATTAGAAGCCTGATTCCCGAAAAATCTAGGAAAAGCCGCAGACTCACTCCACCTCTCCGATGCGAAATCGGAGAGGTAGGCAAGGCTACTCCCGTCAAGAGGGATCAGAGCGAAAAGCCCCTTGCCCGCACAATCTCCAATAGAGAGGCACCAATGCGAGTCATGAGCCTGCCCAAGCTGCCGATTAAGAAGCAATCCTTGGACGATTATGTCCGTGAATACTTAGATCGGCTTACGAACGACGAAGCCCCCTGGCCACACATCTCGCTACTTTTGACGGCGTACATGGCATGGCCAAAGGACGAATCTACACGCAACAGTTTTATGGCGACCTATTTGGCACTACTCGTCGGCCACGGCCAAAACAGCGAGCCGATCAAGACGCAAACATTTCCAAACCGCAAGACTTAGCAAAACTTGGAACATTCGGAGGCCTACGTTCGGTTGCAAAGCCCGCGTTCCAGCGATTGACCGACGAAATTGCACAAGTGCAGCGCCGGTGGCTTTTGGTCGCCGATATTTTCCACAAGATCGTTGACTTAGCTTATGACGACCGAATTGACCTCAGGGGCGGCCCAAGCATCTCCAAAGCGATCGAGCTTTGCGAAATCGAATACACCATGCCCGGGCATTCTCAGTTGAGGAATGCGTGGACGGACTTCCGCGATGTAGCTCACCTCATCGCGGCCAGCGCGAGCTCGCGCATGAAGCTCTAGCTAAAGATCCTGGACGCGAGGCGTCCATTTTGAAAGCACTTTGGACTGCGCCAGATGCAGTAGTCGCTTTGGCTAGCGGCTTTCACGAATTCTGGCTCCAGCATCACCGAGACAAAAAAAGCGGCGAGACAATCCAGAGTGACGACCTGTGGCAAATTCCTTCTAGCCTCGTGCCAAAGGAACCGTTCATTGTTTATCGTCGACTGACCGAGGAACAACTTGACTACTTGCAAACTCGGCGAGCTTCCAAAAAATATATTCCTTCGCCGGCACCTCGCTAGCCCATCCAAAACCTTAGTGTATTTGAGTTGGACGGAAACTCGCCGCGCGGCTCCGACTGCTTGGAAAGTTGTAGCTGGCCAGAACTTGGGCCCACTGATTAAGAGTCGTCGGAAATTTGCGCCGCGGCATATGCAATTCCGACAACGTGCCGTTTTACACCCCGTTAGCGCGCCAGCGAAATCCACGCATGTCGGAATGGCGGCGCGTTTCGTTCGCGGGAGCACCGGACTTCTCGAACCTCCAACCAAGCGGTTAGCGAGACGGCTAGTCGCCGAGCGGCGTTGCGATTCATGTCAGAAGCGATTGCGAGTTAGGGAACGGCCGAGATCGGAACCAGTTGTATTTGGCTCGGTCAAGGCCGCCCAGCCCCTGTTGCCAGTTGCCCCCGGCGAAGGGACCAAATGTCACTATCGGCGACCTAGCCTAGAATGTCTTGACCTGAATCAAACGGCGGTGAGCGCATATTTCAAACTAAGGCACTACCCGTGTTTAGAAATGTTGTGACGCAATCATTCACTTGTGGCGCTGAATGTCGTTATGCTGAAAAACAGCTGTCTTGGAATTGAGGCCAAAGTGGAAGTGACAAGTTCAGGCGATGCGGTTCCCATCGGTGCTTCGATCTCATCGTAAGGCGGTCGGCCAAGATCTGAAAGAGCTATCCTGCGGCGCTCTGGCGGGGAGCAGCCCGGTACATTTCCGACGAGAAGTCACCGCCAAAATGGTTAGTTGAAAGAAGCGAACAGATGCCAGCATAAATGTCGATCTCCTCGACAGCGCGCCGGAATGATCACCTGAAACAACGAATCGGCGTTTTGAACCGCATCAAAAGAAGTCGAGACCGCGCGCCCCGGCGACCGCACCGAGAATCGTTAGTGCGGCAAGAGTCAGCAAAAAAGCGTGCAGACGTATGAGGCGGCGCAGAGTGGACGCCGGGTCGCGCCGCGCCTGCTGCTGGAGCCTTTCCTGAAGAAGCGGCTCCAACACGAAAACCATGAGCACGAAGACAAGCCAAAGCCCTAGCATGGCCGACATCCACCAGAAATGCGGATCAGCGAAACGTTCCCAGAGGTCCATGCGATATGTCATCCACAGACCTGTCGCCCCGGCAAACGGTATCGAAACGCGGACCTGCGCCGCAAAGCGTCTTTCCACGCTGCGAAAAAGTGCAAGCCCCTCCTCGCTGGTCGCCCGCGATCGCGCCAGGGGCATCACGATAAGCGTCACGAACGACAAGCCGCCAATCCAATGAGTAACCGCGAGCACATGTAGCGCCAGGGCGATCGCAACGTCATCCACTGTCAGCTCCGCTACAAGAGTTCGATTTGCGCTTGTATCTGCTCTTGCCCATCACCAAGGACAACGTCCTGAATACTTTTCTGTCGCGAGTTGTTTACCCTGAATGAATGGGCGGGGACTCCGGCCCGGGATGATAGCCGGACGCGAGGTTCGACTGCCTTTATGGCTGGTGCTTTTGGTAGCTGGGTATTTTTCAATGAGCAGACATGATTTCCACGGCACCACCTAGGTTTACTCTGGTTCCGCCCGGGCAACGCGGCATAACAGCGCCCGCAGCTGATACGTCCCCATAGCCGGATCATAGGGCGGCTGATTGTCAGTGAGTAGGTTCACATTCGAGCGCCACACTCCGTACTCCGGCGCGGGTTCCTCCGGAAACCACCAGCCGTGCTCCGCAGCGATCACCCGCGGGTCGATCCCGGTTGTCAGGCGCGCGCGCTGCCGAATACGGCCGCGCTTCGTCTCGATCCACATCCAGTCGTCCTTCGTAATGCCGTAGCGGGCCGCCGTCTCCGGATGGATTTCGGCCGTCGGATGGCGATGAGCCTTGCGCAGGTTCTCAATCTGCCGGTGCTCCGAGTTAAAGAAGTACGGAATGCGAGCGCCAGTCGTGAGCACTAGCGGATAATCTTCGGCAACTTCCGGGCGGCTGACCGGGCTTTCCGGCGGCTCTTCATAAAAGGGCAAGGGTGCGTAGCCCATTTCCTCAAAACGGGTCGAGTAGAGTTCGATCTTTCCGGTCGGCGTCTTGAAGCCGCCGTCCTCGTACTTGCGATATTTGAAGGGAACCGTGACCGAGCCCTTTTCCTTCAACTGTGCAAAGGTCATGTTAAGGCCCCCACGCGCGAGCTGTGAATTGAGCACGTCTTCGACCGATTCGGTGCCGACCGAGAGCTTCATCCGCCGCGCCAGCGCGACGAAAATCTCTTCATCCGACATGCACTCGCCGATGCGCACCGCCCGCTGATTTGCCAACACAACGTTAGCGGCAACGGTTGGCAGCCCGGCGACCTGGTCGATCTCGGGCCACGACGCCGCCGGCAGCACGATATCGGCAAGCTCCGCGGTCGGCGTCATGAACAGGTCGGCGCAGACCATGAAGTCGAGCTTCATAAGCGACTCGTAGACCAGCGCGGAATTGGCGAAGGTAGTCAGCGTGTTGTTGCCGAAGACAAGAAACGCCTTCACCGGATAGGGTGTGCCTTCGCGCATTGCCTGCAACAGGGTTGGAATGTGGGCCGCTGGCAGATCGGCACCTTCTCCGCCCAGCAGCTTGAAACGATCCGCGCCGAGCCGCTTAGCGTTCGCTTCCGGTGTGAGATTCTCGATCAGGCTGGGGAACCGGCCGATGCCGTGCATACCGAACACCCAGCCGCCGGGTACGTCGACGTTGCCGGTTAACGCCGGCAACATAGAGAGTGCCCGGACGGTCTGGATGCATTTAGGCGTGTGCTCGATCGCGCAGCCCCATTCCAGCATAGCAGGCTTAGCGCGTGCGAACACGCGAGCCGCCGCCCGGATCTTCTCGGCGGCGACCCACGTGATCGGTGCCGCCCATTCTGGCGTGAATGCACGCACGTGTTCGCGCAGCGCATCGAAGCCGTAGGTCCACTGCTTGACGAACGGTGCATCGTAAAGTTGCTCGCCAATAATGACGTTGAGGAAGGCCAACGCCAGCGCATCATCTGTTCCCGGTCGCAACTGCAGCCACACCTCGGCGCGGCGCGCGAGTTCGGTCTCGCGCGGATCGACGACGATGATTTTAGGGTTCGTATCGAGCGCCTCACGCACGTTGAAGCGGGTCTCGCCATCAGGACCGGAGTTGAGCGGATTGTGGCCCCAGAACAGCATACAGGCAGGCGGCGTTCCGCCGGTGAAATCGGAGACGGGAAACTCGCCGAACGTTAGAATGCAGGTGTTGACCCGTGGGTGAAAGCATTGAGCAAATCCCGGCTCGCACCAATTGGGCGTGCCAAGCGCATGACCAAACCGCGACACCCAACGGATGTGATGGCGGCCGGTGCCGGTGCCGAGCGCTATGGCTTCGGGTCCAAATTCCTTGCGGATCGCGAGTAAGCGTTCGGCAATCTCGTCGAGCGCTTCGTTCCAGGAAATGCGCGCCCACTGCCCTGAAGCGCGTGGACCAATGCGACGTTGAGGATATTGCAGGCGATCCGGGTGATTGACGAGGTCGACCGTGACCGTTCCGATCGGACACAGTCGACCGTGGTTGAGCGGCGATTGAGGATCGCCCTCGACTTTAACGAGGATACCATCGCGCACATGCAACAAGGTTCCGCAACCGCCATGGCAAGAGCGGCAAACACTCTTGAAGATAACTGTACGCTGGCCCGTGCCGGCTTCTTTCGCCTTGTTTTGCTCGATCGTCATTAGATCGTGCTCCCCACTGATCGTGGGATGCCGCTAAACTGGATGGTTTACCCAATTATCGAGAATTAAACCAAGATCACCACTCGATCTCCTTGATCAATATCAAGCCAAATTCGCGCCAACCGTTGTAAATGTTGAAGAGCCCGAAAAGTCAAAAAGCGAGGAGGAATTTCGTGCGGCCCAATATAAGTCGTCCGAGACCGATACGATCAAACGAACAGCCCACGTCCTTTCTATCATAGCGAAGCGGAGGCGGCGGAGCGATGTTATCGTGGGTAAAATTCACAATCATCCTTTTTGCCTTACCCATAGTGCTCAAGTTCACGGCGCGCAGGCGCCCGGCCTTTTCCGCTCGGCTTAAAGAACGCAACCTAATTGCGCAGATCAAGGCGCGTGACGAAGGGATCGGACGCTGGATTTCAATTCGCAACGGCCAGGTCAGCTCCGGTCGCGGCATGCACGCGAAGCCCGACGTCACGTTGTCGTTCAAAAACGCCACGATCGGCGCCTCGTTGCTCACACCGCCGATCAATTGGCTCCAGCAGATCAACGCGCAGAAGGACTTCACGCTCGCGATCGATGGGTCGGAGGACCTCACCAATTGGTTTGCACAAACCTTGATGATGATGCAGACCGCCGCCTGGAAATTTGGCTTCCGCCAACCCGACGGCACCATGCGCTATTGCAATATGGCCAACGGCGGCCCTCTCTTCGTCTACGTCAAAGACGGCAAGATCATCCGCACCACGCCGATCGACTTCGACGAAACCGATCCGCAACCGTGGACGATTCATGCGCGTGGAATGAATTTCACCCCGCCGCGCAAAACAACTCTCGCCCCGCATGGTCAGAACAGCCGGTCGATCGTTTATTCGCCTGACCGCCTGCTCTACCCAATGAAGCGCGTCGACTTCGATCCGAAGGGCGAGCGCAACGTGGAGAACCGAGGCAAGTCAGGCTACGTAAGAATTAGCTGGGATGAGGCGCTCGACATCGTTGCCAGCGAGATCAAACGTGTGAGGCGCGATCACGGGATGGGCGCGATGACCGTGTCGCATGGATCGCATCACACGTGGGGTCATATCGGCTATTACCTGAGTGCACTATACCGTTTCAGCAACGCCGTCGGCCACACACCCGTCCACCACAATCCAGACAGCTGGGAAGGTTGGTACTGGGGCGCCGCGCACCATTGGGGCTACACGTTGCGCGTCGGCCAATGTGAAACTTACGGTACCGTCGAGGATCTGCTCCAAAATTGCGAGATGGTCGTATTCTGGGCAGCCGATCCGGAAACCACCAGCGGCTCCTATGGCTCGCAGGAAGGCACGGTGCGCCGGCAGTGGTTGAAGAAGCTCGGCATCAAGATCGTGCACATCGATCCCCATTACAACTCGTCCGCTCAATTTTTGCCGGGTAAATGGATCTGCCCGAAGCCGACGACCTCGCCGGCACTCGCAATGGCGATCGCTTACGTTTGGATCAACGAAGGGCTCTACGACAAAGAATACGTGGCCACGCATACGGTCGGCTTCGACGTCTGGAAGGCCTATGTCATGGGCGAGCGCGACGGCGTGCCCAAGTCGCCCGAGTGGCAGGAGAAAGAGACCGGCGTCCCGGCCAAGGACGTGCGCGCGCTGGCACGCGAATGGTCGGCCAAACGCACCTATCTCGGCTGTGGCGGCTGGGGCAACGGCCATGGCGGCGCCTGCCGCAATCAAACCGGCATCCAATGGGCGCGCACCATGGTGTGCCTGATCGCAATGCAGGGACTGGGCAAGCCCGGCATCAACATGGGCAATCTGCAATGGGGCGCCCCGGTCGATCTCAATTTCTATTTCCCCGGCTACGCTGACGGGGGCATGTCCGGCGATATTGAGAAGACGGCGATGGCGGTCGAACTTTTTCAGCGCATGCCGCAGCTGCCGACGATGAACACGCCGCAGCAGAAGATTCCGCGCATCTTCCTGCCCGAGGCGATTCTCGAAGGGAAAGCCGACGGCGGCTACCCGTGGAACGGCAAATCGATCGAGTCGCAGTTCGCCAAGTTCAGCTATCCGGCGCCTGGCCACGCGCCGGTGCGGATGATGTTCAAGTACGGCGGTTCGCTAATCCCGACCATGAACAACACTAATCGTCACGTTAAGATGTTCCAATCGCCGAACCTCGAGTTCATCGTCAGCCAGGCGATCTGGTTCGAGGGTGACACCAAATTTGCCGACGTCATTTTACCCGCCTGCACCAATTTTGAGCGGGCGGACATCAGCGAATGGGCCGGGCTTGGCGGTTACGGCCATCACGGTCAGCAGCAGCTCAATCATCGCGTCATCGTCTTCCAGGCGCCGGCCATTGAGCCGCTCGGGGAGTCCAAATCCGACTTCTGGATCTTCAACGAGATTTGCAAGCGGCTCGGGCTCGCCAACTACTTTTCCGAGGGCGTGAACGAGATCGACTGGGTCAAGCGCCTATTCGATGCGTCCGACATGCCCAAGGTGATATCGTGGAAGAAGTTCATTCGCCGCGGCTACTTCGTCGTACCGTCGGAGAAGGAGCATCTGCGTGCGCCAGTTTCCTTCCGCTGGTTCTCGGAAGGCCGCAAGAAAGACGTTCCGGAGCCGCATCCACTGCCTTCCGACTATTCGGTAGAGTTCCTCAAAGGCCTACAGACCCAATCGGGCAAGCTCGAGTTCGAGTGCAATAGCCTCAAGCGTTTGAACGATCCTGAGCGGCCGCCGGTCGTCGAATATGTGCCGTCGTGGGAAGGCCCGCAGTCGGGCGAGCTGTTCCGGAAATATCCGCTGCAGCTGCTTACGCCGCATAGCAAGTACAGTTTCCACACCCAGGGCGACGGCAAGGACAGCTTCCTGCTCAACATCCCGGACCATAGAGTGAAGGTGAATGGTTGGTACTACTGGATCGTGCGCATGAATTCGCAGGACGCCGCGGCGCGCGGCATCAAGCAGCATGATCTGGTCAAAGTCTATAACGACCGCGGCGCGGTGATCTGCGCGGCCGTGCTCACCCAGCGGCTGTTGAGCGGGGTCGCGCACAGCTTCGAATCTTCGGCGCTGTACGAACCGATGGGCGAGCCCGGCCGGTCGGTGGACCGCGGCGGCGTGGTTAACCTGTTGACGCCGCACCGCTCGCAGACCAAGTCGACGCATTCGCTTGCCGGTTCACAGGCCCTGGTCGAAATCGAGCTGTGGGACGGCAAGACGGAATACATCTCGGGCGCGTTTGCCCAAGCGGAGAAGGACTCGCAGGTTAAGCGCACGCGCGCGACAGCGCTAATGCCGGCGAAGTGACGATTGAAGCGAGCCCTATCGTTCGAAGTAGTACGAGATAAGCGATGAAAAAATGGAACATGATCATCGACGTCGCCGAGTGCACAAACTGCAACCTGTGTACACTCGCGACCATGGATGAGTACGTCGCCAACGACTGGCCAGGCTATTCAGCGCCGATGCCGAGGCACGGCCACAGGTGGATCAATATCTTGCAAAAGGAACGCGGGCAGGCCCCGATGATTGATGTCGGCTACGTGCCGACCATGTGCAACCACTGCGACGATGCGCCCTGCGTCGCGAAAGGCGGTGGTGCAGTGAGCAAACGCGCCGACGGCATCGTGCTCATTGATCCAATCAAGGCGAAGGGGCGTCAGGACCTCGTGGACGACTGCCCTTACGGTCACATCTGGTGGAACGACGAACTGAAGGTTCCGCAGGCTTGGCCGTTCGATGCCCATCTGCTCGATCAGGGCTGGGACCAGACCCGCGGCCAGCTCTCCTGTCCAACCGGCGCCATGCGGGCGATCAAGGTTGACGACAATGAGATGCTGCGTATGGCGCGCGAGCAGAAGCTCGAAGTGATGAAGCCTGAGCTTAATGCTAGGCCGCGTGTCTACTACCGCAACCTCTGGCGTTACTCGAAATGCTTCATCGGTGGCACCATCTCGGCCAAGACCGGTGACGGGGTCGACTGCGTTGAAGGAGCGAAAGTACGGCTGGTGAAGGATAACCAGGTCGTTGCTGAAACAGTGAGCGATAACTATGGCGACTTCAAGTTTGATCGGCTCGACGAAAACTCAGGATTCTATTTCGTGGAGGTCTCTATCAACGACGAAACAAAGAAGGTAATCGAGACTAAGCTCGGCGCCAGCATCAATGTCGGGGAGATACGTTTATAGTTTGCACCTGCATACATCGAGGGTAAGCATGTAAGCGGTCACAGCAATCGGCCATTAAGAGGATCGTATTCCGCATTTCGACTTGTTATCTTTCGAGCGTCGGACGGCGCGGCACCAATTCGTTGGCAACAACTCGTTGTGCTATCTGGCCCTGCTGATTGAATGTTAGTATTCGTGTCTTTAACAGTCCTTGATTTGGACGCGACTTGGACAGCCGCACATCGAGTACTTCGCTCTCAATACGGAGCTCATCACCCGGGCGGACCGGAATCGGCCAACGCAGTTCATCGAAACCAAGGCCGATAGTGGGAGCCGCGGACCTGAATTCGCTCTCAGTGACAAGGCGCATCGTCATCGCGGCAGTGTACCAGCCGCTTGCGACCAGGCCCCCGAAAATTGACTTTCGCGCGGCTAGCTCATCGAGATGGAACGGCTGAGGATCGAACTGCTTGGCGAAAGCTATAAGCTCATCCTTCCCGACCCGCAGCCTCCGTTCAGACGCCAATACCTCTCCGACGGCGAAATCCTCGAGAAATCGCTCGCTCATGGCAATCATCTCCTAGTGTGCACAGTTCTAGCGAGCCGCGGCGGACGTGCAACGCGCACAAAGAGCCGCTGTGGGTAAGCAACCGCAAGAGACTTATGGAATTGCGATCGGTGCTGACAGTCGCGCCGCATCCGTTCACGGATTTTCCGCAATCGCCACCAGTGCCGTGTACTGCACGGGCATGAGGACTAAGCGAGCTCTTAAGATAGTTACTTGCGACCACGCACCGGCACAAAGGGAAGCGAGAACCCTTGAGTGAAGGCGGCGCGCGTTACGACGTCGAATTTGAGCCACGCCCCCGCGGACGCTAGCGCAAGGCCAGCGAGAGCCGCCAGTGACACCGTACTCGGAACGAGGAGCGCGCTCACAAGAAGCAGTGCCGGCAGCGCGTGCCCCAGCACGTGCACCGGAATAGAGATGCGGTCTAGCGCCGCGACGGCCGAAGCGGGAGCGGACGTGTTCAATCTCTGCCGGTAGTATTCCCAAGCACCCGCTCGCACCACCAGAGCTACAATTGCCGCCGGCACGGCCCAAGCCGGCGGCGGTCCCGCGAAGACAGAGAGGAACAGCAGTAGCCCGAGTCCCTCCGTAAGTCCGGTGATAACGATAACCGGCTGTAGAGCCGGCTCCCTCCACGCCGGCACTCCAAGTGAGGCCCGCAGAATCCTAGCTTGGCAATATAGGAACGCCAGACCGAGCACGGCCACAACTGATGCAAGAACGGCGACCAGTAAATGCGTTTCAAACGGCAAAGGCACGAAAGGCTGGTCTAGCAGAACTGCCAATGCGCCAAGCGCGAGAATCGGTAACGCCAAGATGGCCTCGCGGCTCATCCACGATGTCTGTGGATGGAAGAAAACATTCAAGGCGCGCAACGGCCGGCCAATCTCCAGCCACACCATCGATAACCCGAAGCCGATCAAGGCGATTGCCAACGAGCCGGCGATGAAATAGCTCCCTCCGGCCGCAAACGCCACCGCCGCTGCCAAGAGTAGCCCGGTCCCCGACCCGCCGCCGATGAAGTTGCAGGCGGCGCGGCTATCCCAACTGCGCTGGAGTTGTGGCGCGCCGCTGCCGCTCATTGTCATCGTCATGACGGTTCTTGATCCCATAGATAATAGAAGCCTGGGTTAGTGCCTAACTCTTCGTGCATTCTAAAGTGCTTTGTAGTGCGAAGGAGCTCGGACACACGGCTTTGCGGATCGTCAATGTCGCCGAAGGCGAGTGCGCCGGAGATGCAAAGATTGACGCAAGCTGGCGTAGCCTCGGGATCCTCCCCCGGCCTTAGGCCCCGCGCGACGCCCGCGTCGACGATGTCCGCGCAGAATGTGCACTTGGTGGCGACGCCGATGAGGGAATTGTCAGCACGCAACTCCTCATCGACCGTTGGCTCATCGCCAAAGGCGAACTCCCGTTTTTCAACCTTGTAGCGCGCCTCGTAGGGGCACGCCACGGCGCAGGCGGCGCAGCCGATACAAAGATCGTAGACAATTTGCACGATGCCGTCGGGGCGCCGACGAGTTGCGGTGGTCGGGCAGACCCACTCGCACGGAGGATCGGCACAGTGCTGACAACCCGTCGGAACGAAAACGCGCCGCACATCGGGATATTCGCCAACTTCCATATCGAGCACGCGTCGCCACTGCACGCCCGGCGGCGTCGCGTTAGCTTGTTTGCATGCTGCCGTGCACGTCTGGCAGCCGATGCATCGGCGCAGATCGGCGACCATGACATAGCGGGTCATGACCATTCCCTCACGGGTTGCGCCGAGACGCGTACCAAATCTGCACCCGAACCAGTCGAATTGGTCAGATCAAGCGAGAGCGGCGCGACTGAGTTCAGGCTGGGGAAGTGAAGATCCTTGGCGTACGGGGTCTTCCAATGGTCGAACTGCCCGACGATGACGACAGTATCCGGACGGATGCCCTGAACAAGAACAGCTCGCCCCTGTGTGCAATGGGTGACGGAACGAATCTCGACCAGATCGTCCTGCCGAATACCGAGGCGTCTTGCCGTTTCGACGTTGAGAATGACGCCACCATGCCCGCGCATGTTCTGACCGACTTCATTCATCAACGGAATTCCGGCGTTGTTGCCGGCAGAATATTGCATGCTCTTGGTAGTGATGAGCCACAGCGGATAGTCGGCCGGGTCTGCTCCCATTTTCCGTAGCGCGCGTTCCCATCGGGCAGGGACGTCATCCCATACCGGGAGTGGCGCATATTCTTCGAGCTGGGCGTCCCACCAGTGGATGTCGTGTTCGTGCAGGCGATTGGCCAGTTCCTGGCCGGCACGGAATAGATGATCCTGATAAGGCAGCTCGAAGCGTAAATTCTTCTCGACCATTGTCGGATACAAATACCAATCGAGGCGTTTGAAGGGCACGACAAAAAAGCCGTGCTCCTTGAACCAAACGAGGTCCCTAACCTCCGCCCCGTTGGAGAACTGCGCGGTAGCGGCTTTGCATTCGGCGTCCCAAATCTCTTCCACTGAATGCACCCGACCCACTTCGAGCGAGAAGTCGTAGTCGTGGCCCTTGAGCGGCACGCAGGCAGTGCCGCGATTAATGGCCGCGTTATAAGGCTCGACCAGCCCACACCGTCGCGCGAGCTCGCTAGAGATCCAGGTAAAGTCGCGAGCCTCGGCACGCGGTGCGACCGCGGGCTCGCGCAAGGCCACGCCTTGGTGCTGCCATTGCTGCTCTACAAATTTTGTACCGCCAATCCTTATGAGCTGTGTGCTCTCCAAATCGGTGGCGTCGGGCAGCAGGATGTCGGCCATGTGATTTGTTTCGTCGAAGGTATACGCGAAAGCGACGACGAACGGCATTTTAGCCATCGTCCTGACAATCTGGCCGCTATCCCAGAACGAAATGGCCGGGTTGCTACGGAACACGAACCAAAGGTCGGGGGCCGATGGCCGCTGCCAATGCTGCGGCGCTTCCTGCAGGAACATCCACGCAAGGTGAGTAGGCCCCAGCGCTTGGGCCCACGCCGAGTCGCCGACCAGAGGGACCAGTGTTGAATGGGCATTGCGTCCAGTCGGACGCGCCGTCCAGTGCTCTTTGTCGGTGGCGTTGAAATTCGATGCCATGAAGCCGTCCTGGCCCGGCTTGACACTTGCCAGCCGATTCCCGATCGGCTTGTTCAGGCGGGTCGTGGTGCCGAGCGTGCCGCCAGGTACCTCGAGCGCCCCGACCAACAGCGCTAGCATCGTGCGCCCCCAGCAGCACTCGAAGCCGCCCCAGCCATTGTTCACCGTCTTACCGAGAACGACGGCAACCGGCCGGAACGGCAGCACTTTGCCGTCGATCTCGATAGTCTCTCCAACGCAAGCATTATCAAGATACTCGTTCGCGACCTGACGCATGATCGCTGCCGGCACGTCACAAATCTTTGCTGCCCACTCAGGGGAGAAGGGCTGCATGTGCTCGGCAAGGCGGGTAAATGCCGTAGTGCCAACAGCGGACTCATGTCGCCACGTGGCTTTGTCCGGGCCTATCTCGATGCAGTCTTTAATTGTAAACCGGCCCTCAAGCGATACCGCAGCGCCAGCCTGATCGTATGGAACGGCCGACATTCGAGCACTGTCCCAGACCAACGGTTTGCGCTCGAGTGAATTGCGCAGATAGTACCCCTTGGGGCCAATGAGATACGGCGAAGCCGTGCGGTCGCGAAGAAAGACGACGTCGAGGTGCTCGCGCGGATGCTCGTGTAGCAGCACGTGCAACATCGCGAACATAAATGCGGCGTCGGTCTTTGGCTTGATCGGTACCCATTGCGCGGAAGCGGCGGCGGTTACCGAAAGATGCGGTTCGACCTGCACGCGCTTGATTCCGCGCAGGCGAGCTTCTGCGTGGCGGTGCACCGCACACACGCCGGCGGAAACCTCAACATTGGCTCCGAACGAGACGATGTAACGACTGAACGGTGTATCGGCGCAAACCGTGAAGCCGCGGTGCCAGAACTCGCCGTAGAGATGCTCCGAGTGGACGCATTTGACGCCCTGACCCGAGCCAAAGCTGAAATCGACGGCGCCCCACGCGGACAGGAATGCCGGAAAGGTGCCCATGTAACTCTGCGGCGTTCCGCCGTGACCAAAGCTAGCGGCGACGCGCGGCAGACCTGCCGCGTCGTGTAGGCCGCCGGCGCGAATCTCCCTGAGCCGCGATGCAATGTCGTCGAGCGCTTCGTCCCAGGAGATCGGAACGAAGCCGGGATCCTCGGACCGGCCCTTGCGCGGATTGGTCCGCTTCATTGGCGTGCGTAGCCGGTGCGGGTTGTAAGTCTTTTGAATGAGCCCCAGCGCCCTGACGCAGATACGACCATTGCCTGGATGGATGCCGGCGGCGGCGTAGTTCGGCAGGATTTCTGTCGCGACGCCGTCCACGACCTTGACTTCAAGAAGATCCGGCCCTGCCACACAATTGTAGCAATAGCCTGGAACCTTTCTCACATCGTGTGTTGCGCCGACAGCCATCAGCCTCGTCCGGTCAGACCGTTTCCGGTCGACGATTGCCCACTACAGTGACGTTGTTGGGCCGAAGCGCCTTGATCTTGATCAATTGCGGTCGCGATCCCGCCCGAGCCATCATTTCTTCGTGGCCGGCGCCATCGAACTGTTTGAATAGGTCCGTAGGCGCTTTGCCTCGGACTCACTCTTGCTGCTGCTGAAGTCGTTGCTGAAATAGATTGACTAAAAACGACAAAAAGGTCCGGCCACGTGCCGCGTATCGCAAGATCCGTACATAGCCGCGCACTAAGGCACCAAGGCTGCAATTGTCCTATCGCCATCAAGAGCAGCTTTCACGTTAATTGCCTTGGAATATCGGCTTCTCCTTTCTGACGAAGGCCGCGTAGGCGCGCTCATAGTCTTTGGTTTGCATGCAGATGGCCTGCGCCTGAGCCTCCGCATCGATCGAGTCGTCGACGCCCATGCTCCATTCCTGATGAATGCAGCGTTTGGTCATGGCGTGAGCGAATGTTGGACCATTGGCGAGCGAGCCGGCCAGACCCTGCGCTTCCGCCAGCACGGCTTCCGGCTGACAAAGCTTGTTATAGAAGCCCCATCTCTCGGCCTCGCCACCGTCCATGGCTCGGCCGGTGTAGAGAAGTTCGGCCGCGCGGCCTGCACCGACAATTCGCGGCAACATATTGCAGGCGCCCATGTCGGCGCCCGCGAGGCCGACTCGCACGAACAGGAAGGCGACCTTGCTTCGCGCTGTGCCGTAGCGCAAGTCAGACGCCATAGCCAGGATCGCTCCGGCACCCGCACAAACGCCGTCAACCGCGGCGATAATCGGCTGCGGACAGGCGCGCATCGCCTTCACCAGATCACCGGTCATCCGTGTAAAGGCAAGCAGGCCAAGCATATCGTCCTTGCGCTGCATCTCTACTAGCGGGCCGATGATTTCATGCACGTCGCCGCCGGAGCAGAAGTTGCCCCCCGCTCCCGTGATTACGACGCTCTTGATATCGTCTGCATAGACGAGGTCGCGAAAGGTATCGCGCAGTTCTGCGTACGATTCTAGCGTCAGCGGGTTCTTACGCTCCGGTCGATTGAGCACAACCGTCGCGACCTTGCCATCCAACTGCCAAAGAAAATGACGCGGCTTAAAGTTCGCAAAATCCACCCGCGGGGGCCGAAAGCGCACCGCAGTAGAGATCAAGGCCGAAGTTTCGTCCAAGCGTCCTTCGACTGGTGCAACGGTCGTAGTCATTGTTACCTCCTTCATCCGGCAAAGGTGAGTCCGCCACTGACACTCAGCACCTGGCCGGTGATGTAGTCGGAACGAGGGCTCGCGAAAAATACGATTGCGTCAGCGATCTCCTGCGGCATGGCAAATCTGCGGAATGGGATTGCACGGAGCAAGGCTTCCTTCATTTTTTCGGGCCGCGACTCCAGCATGGGAGTGTCGGTCGGTCCGGGACAGACGCAGTTGACGTTGATCGAGTGCCGCGCCACCTCACGGGCGAGCGACTTGGTAAAAGCGATCACTCCGCCTTTGGCGGCGGCGTATGTCGTCTCGCCCGAGCTGCCGACACGACCGGCGTCGCTCGCGACATTGACGATCTTTCCTTTGCCGGAGGCGATGATTGCCGGCAGTAGCGCTTGTGTAAGATGCAACGTCCCACCGAGATTTACGGCAATAATCCGATCCATATAGTCCGGCGGATTTTCCATGAAGGGTTGAATGTCGCTCCACCCTGCAGCATTGACCAAGACGTCGATGCGAGGATGATGCTTAAGCACCTCGACAACGCATGTGCGCACTGAGTTAACATCAGCGAGATCGACGACGGCGAATTCCACGATGAAATTCGTCGCAACGACGTCACGCACAAGCTGAGCGCCTTTCTCCGCATTCACGTCGAGACAAATGACGGCGGCTCCACTTCGGGCTAATTCCATAACGGTTGCCTTGCCGATGCCGGAGGCGCCGCCGGTGACCAGCGCTGTTTTGCCGTGTAGCTTCATGGTACCTCTCCTTTTTCTGCGCCCTATTGCTCACCGGGCGCCAGCAAGGAATGCCTCCACGCGCTGTCGCGTTTCCGTATTCGTCAACAGCCGACGCGTACCCTCGAGCTCGTCACGATAGCCGTCGCGGGATTCCTCAGCGGCAGCAATGCACTTCTTGCTCCAAGCAAGAGCGGCGGCCGGGAGCGCCGCGACGCGTGCTGCAATCTCAAGCGCGCGCGCACCCAACTCCGCGCGCGGTACTGCCCATTGGACTACGCCAAGTTCGCACGCCTGCGATCCGTCAATGATTTCAGCGCCCAAAATTAGTCTGGCGGCCACGGACGGTCCGCATAGTCTGGTCAAACGCTGCGTTCCGCCCGCACCGGGGATTAGTCCGAGTCGGGCTTCCGGCAATCCCATTTTCACATCGGTTGCCGCTATGCGGAAATCGCAAGCCAGCGCCAACTCCAATCCTCCACCCATCGCGCTTCCGCCGATCTGCGCTATCGTAACTTGTGGCAACCGTTCGATGCGCTGGTAAAGGCGTTGAATGCCGGCGACGTGGGCGTACATCCGATCAGGACCATCCGGCGCATCGACGCGAGCACGGATCTCGGCAAGGTCGGCACCCGCGCAAAATACCTTCTGATCGGAAACCAGATGCAGGACGTTCCAGTTGGGACGCGCCGCCAAATCGTCAAGTATGTCGGAGAATAAGCGAACCCACTCGGAGTTGATCGCGTTCACTGGTGGCCGGCTGAGACACAACGTTGCGATTTGATCGACGACTGAGATCTGGAGCATTTGCTATGCCCTTCCGCGCCGCCGCGTGTTGTCGGAGGCGGCACGCGTTCCATGCGACTTCAAGAGATCCCGGGCGATGATGATCTTTTGTACTTCTGTCGCACCCTCGTAGACGCGCAGTGCGCGAATTTCCCGGTACAGCGCTTCGACTTTGACGCCCTGGCGCACGCCGTTGCCACCGAAGATCTGAACGGCGCGATCGATCACGCGCTGAGCCATCTCTGTGGCGAATGCCTTTGCGATCGACGCTTCGCGCGTGATGCGCGCGGCACCAGTGTCCTTGGTCCAAGCCGCACGATACACAAGCAAGGCCGCGGCATCGATTTCGATCGCGCTTTCGGCAAGCGCCGCCTGCGTCATCTGCAAATCACCCAGCGGCGCACCGAACAGTCTACGCGTTGCAGCGCGATCGATGGCTTCGTCGAGCGCACGGCGGGCGAGGCCGAGCGACGCCGCTGCGACGGTCGATCGGAAAACATCGAGCGTCGCCATGGCGACCTTGAAACCGTCGCCCGGCGCTCCCAAACGGTTTGTTATCGGCACCCGGCACCCGTCGAAACGAAGGGTCGCGAGCGGGTGTGGAGCGATCACTTCGATTCGGCCGGCGATCGATAACCCCGGCGCGTCGGCATCGACAACGAACGCGGACAATCCCTTCGCGCCCGGTGCCTCGCCCGTTCGCGCAAACACCACATAGTGGTCGGCGATGCCCCCGTTCGATATCCACGTCTTCAGTCCGTCCAAGCGTACGGCATCAGCTCCGTCGGCCGTGGCCGTAGTCGCAAGTGCGCCAACGTCGGAGCCTGCCTCCGGTTCGGAAAGCGCAAAAGCGGCGATATGACGGCCGTCCCGCACCGGCGGCAAATATTTGGCTTTCAATTGGTCGGTCCCGAACAGCGAAATCGGACCCGTACCAAGACCTTGCATGGCAAATGCAAAATCTGCGAGGCTGTCGTTCCAGGCGAGAATTTCGCGGGCGCTGCACAGCGTCCGCACATCCAGTTGTTCGGACAATCCGCCATAGGCGGCGGGTACGACGGCCTTAAGCCATCCTGCGTCGCCGAGCGCACGAACGATGGTGCGACAAGTGCGATCCACGTTGGTGCGATCGATGTGCCGATCAACTTCACAATCAGCCCATTCCGCAAGATCCAACGCAAACCGGCGATGAAACTCGTCAAAAAACGGCCAATCGAAGTGCGAGAGGCTTCGCATCAGACGCCCCCACCGTTGCGTTCCGCCGCCGTTTTGTTGACGATGCTCCGGAGCATGAAGCGCTGGATTTTTCCGGTTGCTGTCTTGGGGAGACTGTCCACGAATTCGATCCAGCGCGGATATTTCCACGGGCCGACAGTCCTCTTCACATGAACCTTGAGTTCCTCGTGAAGGGCCCGATGCAATCGGCCATCACACCCTTGTTTGAGCACAACGAACGCCTTGGGCTTAACCAAGCCGTTTTCATCTTCCGCCGGCACGACGGCGGCCTCGAGCACTGACGCATGTGCGGCAAGGGCCGCTTCGACCTCGAAGGGGGATACCCAAATCGCGCTGACCTTGAACATGTCGTCGGTGCGGCCATAGTAAATATAGACGCCGTCGCTACGTCGCACGTATTTGTCGCCCGAGCGCGTCCACTCGCCCACGAAAGTCCGCCGCGTTTTTTCGCGTTGATTCCAATAGCCGGCGGCCGCGGATGGACCGCGCACAAGCAGTTCGCCGACTTCATTGTCGGCGACTTCACGATCGCGATCGTCGACCAGCTTGAGATGGTAATCCTTCACGGGGACGCCGGCCGTGCCGTACTCCACACCGTTCGGAACATTGGTCAGGTAGAGGTGGCCCATTTCGGTCGACCCGACACCGTTGACGATGTCGAGCCCGAAGCGGGACTTCCATGCTTCGCCAATATGCGCCGGCAGCGGTTCTCCCGCCGAGAAGCAAAGCCTTAGCCGTCGTGATCCTTGCTCGGGCGTGCAGTTCGGATCTGCGAGTATCGCCGCGTAAAGGGTAGGGACACCGTAGAACATAGTCGGCTGATAGCCCCGCAACGTCTCGAACACGGTCTGGGGCGTCGGCCGCTCGGGATAGAAAACCGAGGTAGCGCCGACCGACATGGGACAGATGATGGCGTTGCCAAGGCCGTAAGAGAAAAAAAGCTTCGCCGCAGAAAATACGATGTCATCTTCGCAAATTCCGATGCGGTCCTGTCCGGACGACCGTGCCATCGCCATGGGGGCAGAATGCACATGCATCGCGCCTTTTGGCCTTCCCGTAGTGCCCGAAGAATAAATCCAATAGGCAACTTCGTCGGCGCATGTACGAGCCGGCGCCGAACCTTCGTTCTCCGCAGCGAGAAGCACGTCGAGTTGCGGCACCGAATCCGGACCGCCGCCGACAACGATAATCGATTTCAAAGCCGGCAGGTCCTTCGCTGCCTCTTGCACAACTGGCAACAGAGCAGTGGACACGAAGGCAACTTTGGCCCGCGAATCTTCCAAGAGATAGTGATATTGATCGGCTGTTAGTCGCGTGTTTAGCAAGACCGGAATGATGCCGGCGCGGATCGCGCCCCAGAACAAGATCGGAAAGTCGACCGTGTCGAGCAGAACGAGAGCGATCCGATTCTCTGGTTCGATGCCCAGGCGCGCCAGCAACGGACCGATGCGCGCAACCGCGTCGCGCAACTCGCCATAGGTGAGGTTACGGGCCGGATCGATGCAGGCAGTCTTGTCGCCTCGTCCATCGGCAACATTGCGATCGACAAAATCAACGGCAGCATTGTAATCGCGAGGGGCGGTCATCGGTTTACGCCCAGGGTGATATGTTGGCATCTGGCATTTGAAACGCTGCCGACGCCACGCGTCCTTGACTTCTGTTAGGTCCTGATCGCAATCGTCGCCGCGCGAGCTAGTTGGCACGAGCGACTTATGCGGCGTCCGCTTGATTTTTGTCATGGCACCCCTTCCGACAACGCAGTGATCTATTCAAACCGTTGGGCTCGTTCGCTGTCGTCCAACGGAGGATGTAGAGGCCGGTCCATGCAGACAGAGAGCCCGCAGCCGAGAAAGCGATTGCTTCGGATAAACGTCAACGGACGTTGGCGCGAAGATGCTGTGGCCGAAAATCAAATGCTGGTTGACTATTTGCGCGACGTTGTCGGGCTGACCGGCGTAAAGACCGGATGTGACGGCGGCGAATGCGGTGCATGCACCGTCCTCGTTGACAGTGAGGCAATACCCGCCTGCATCACGCTAGCGGTTCGTTGTGACGGACATGCGATCGAAACCATCGAGGGCCTTTCACGACAGGGCCGACCAGATCGACTACAGCGTGCGTTTCATGAGCACCTTGGAACACAATGTGGTTTTTGCACGCCTGGTATGATTTTGGCAGCAGAAGGGCTTTTACGTCGCAACCCTCGTCCCAGTGATTTTGAAATACGCACCGCGTTGTCAGGCAATCTTTGCCGATGCACCGGCTATGTGAAAATTATCGAATTGGTAAGGGCCGCGGCGGAGACAGGACTATGAACGGCGGTCCTCAACTCGACTTCCCGCGCCGCCGCGTGCCCCTGATCGACGGCATCGAAAAGGTCACTGGACGCGCGCGCTATACAGCGGACCTGGAACATGCCGACGCATTGGTCGGCCGCATTTTTCGCAGTCCCGTGAGCCACGCCGAGATTGTCCGGCTCGATGTCTCCAGGGCGCGCGCCCTCGATGGGGTCATTGCGGTCGTGACTGGCGACGACTGTCCGCATACCTACGGCGTCCTACCGGTCGCCATGAACGAATATCCTCTGGCCCGTGAGCGGGTGCGCTACCGCGGAGAACCGGTTGCAGCGGTCGCCGCGATGGACGCCGAAACCGCCGCACGCGCCATTGATCTGATCGAGTTGGAGGTCAGGGAGCTTCCGGCCTACTATACGTCCGCTGAAGCGCGTGCTTCGGGCGCAACACCCCTGCATGCAAACAAACCTGGTAACATCGAACGCGAGGTCCATCACGAATTCGGTGAATTGAACGCTGGATTCGCGGCCGCGGACCTCGTGCGCGAGGCCCGGATCAGTTGCGCCGAGGTCAATCACGCCCAAATCGAACCGCAT
The DNA here is from genome assembly GCA_963831165.1 of uncultured Alphaproteobacteria bacterium. Classification (GTDB taxonomy): domain Bacteria; phylum Pseudomonadota; class Alphaproteobacteria; order Rhizobiales; family Xanthobacteraceae; genus BOG-931. The sequence goes on along the minus strand of CAWHPC010000017.1, from coordinate 149,569 downwards.
GCGTGCCTTGTCGATTTCGATCCGTTCAGCGGGCGGCTGCTCGTGCAGAGCGTTTCGCAAGTCGGCTATTACCTCCACCTGATGCTGGCGCGCTGTTTAGAGTTGGACACCTCCCGTATTCGCGTCGTGAAACCTTTCATCGGCGGCGGCTTCGGTGCCCGTGTCGAGGTGCTGAACTTTGAAATCATCACCGCGCTGCTCGCGCGCGCTGCAAGAGGACGGGTCCTGATGCGACTGACGCGCGAGGAGAACTTCCTCACTCATCGCGCGCGCCCGAAAACCGATGTCAGACTAAAGCTTGGCATGAAGCGCGATGGCCACATCACCGCTTGCGAATGCGAAGTAGTCCAGCGCGGCGGCGCCTATGCCGGTTACGGCATCGTTACGCTTCTTTACGCGGGCTCGTTACTGCAAGGGATCTATGACATCCCTGCCATCAAATATGACGGATATCGAGTCTACGCCAATCTTCCGCCCTGCGGGGCTATGCGCGGTCACGGTTCTGTGAATAGCCGCCATGCTTTCGAATGTCTCCTCGATCGGATGGCGCGCGAACTCGGGCTCGACCCTTTCCACGTCCGACGCGCCAATCTCCTGCGGGCCCCAACGCGAACCCTGAACGATCTGATGGTGAACAGCTACGGCCTCGCAGAATGTCTCGACAAGGTTGAACGTGCGAGCCGATGGCGCGAACGAATTGGCAGGCTCCCGCCCGGGAAAGGCCTCGGCATGGCCTGCTCGCATTACGTTAGCGGCGCGGCCAAACCGATCCACTGGACCGGTGAGCCACACGCGGTTGTCATTGTCAGACTGGATTTTGACGGCGGCGTGACCGCGCTCACCGGCGCCGCGGACATCGGCCAGGGCTCATCGACCATGGTAGCTATTGCGGTCGCGGAAACCCTTGGCGTATCGCTCGAACGCGTGCGCGTCGTTGCTGCTGACAGTGCCGTGACTCCGAAGGACAACGGCGCGTATTCATCACGCATCACCTTCATGGTTGGTAACGCCGCGATCGATGCCGCCAGGAAACTGAAATCTATTCTTGCGGAGGCGGCGGCACGCAAGCTCGAAGCCCGCGCCGAGGACATCGAATGCGCGGGCGAAACCTTTCGCGTTGGCGACAACGGACAATCAAGTCTCCATTTCACGGACGTCGTGAAGGAAGCACTAGTCGATCGCGGACCAATTATTGTGTCGGGAACATTCACGTGCCCGCCGGATGCGCAGGGCGGCAAGCATCGCGGCGGCGCCGTCGGTTCGACGATGGGTTTTAGCTATGCAGCCCAAGTCGTCGAGGTCAGCGTCGACGAATCGACTGGGACAGTGACCGTCGATAGGGTGTGGGCCGCCCTGGACTGCGGGCATGCCATCAATGCGCTTGCGGTGGAGGGGCAAATTGAGGGATCGGTTTGGATGGGCATGGGGCAGGCATTGAGCGAGGAAACACATTACTTTAACGGCCTCCCACTCCACGCCAGCCTACTTGAGTATCGCGTGCCGACCATCGCAGAGTCACCGCCAATCGAAGTTGAGATTGTAGAGAGTAACGATCCCTACGGCCCGTTCGGAGCCAAGGAAGCAAGCGAGGGCGCACTAGCTGGATTTCCGCCGGCGTTGGTCAATGGAATTGCCAACGCATTAGGTATCGACCTGGATGAACTACCGGCAACGCCGGACCGAATTATGGAGGCAATGGTCGTACGCCGCCGCGAACGACGTCTTGCTGCCCTGAAGGTTGCGTCATGAGCGGTCCGATGCCCTCCTTTCAAATTACCAGTCCGCGCAACGTTGCCGACGCAGTTGCCGAGCGTTGTCGGCAAGTAAACAGCCGTTTCATCGCCGGCGGTACCGACCTTATTACGAATATGCGCCATGGGCTCAGTAGTCCTGAATTGCTGATCGATCTCTCAAGCATTGATGAGCTTTCCACGGTCGAGACGAACGACCGTGGGCTAAAGCTCGGCGCGGGCGTCACCATCGCCGCACTCACCCGCAACTCGGTGATTGCATCACACTATCGCGCGGTCGCGCAGGCCGCCGAAGCCATAGCCGGTCCGGGCCACCGAGTTATGGGGACCGTTGGCGGAAATCTCTGCCTCGACACGCGCTGCATCTTTTACAATCAAAGTGAATGGTGGCGCCGGTCCAACTCATTTTGTCTGAAACGAAACGGCGACACTTGTCACGTTGCCCCCCAGGGTCAGCGTTGTCATGCGGCTTTCACCGGCGACCTAGCACCGGCACTACTTGTGCTGGGTACCGACGTCGAGATAGCCAGCATGCGGGGCCGCCGACGTATTCCCCTCGGCGACATCTACGTCGAGGACGGCCGGGCCCATCTCGCTCTTGGCGACGATGAACTCGTCATTGCTGTGCATTTGCCGCCGGCTTCTGCACTCTCAGCTTATTCCAAAATTCGCGTGCGCGGAGCCATCGACTATCCGCTTGCTGGAGTCGCGGTCGCCCTCGGCGTGCGCTCCGGCACAGTCGAGTCACTACGCATCGCCCTCACCGGCACCAATTCCCGCCCGTTCGTACTGGTCGGTACGGACGCCATGATCGGACGACAGATCGACGACAAAGCGCTGCAGGAAATCGAGCAGCTCGTCCAAAGGCAAGTCCAGCCCATGCGCACGACGACCATGCCGGCGCATTATCGCCGCCTCGCGGCAGCCGCGCTGGCACGGCGACTGACTCGTGCATTGTTCGACGAACAACGTGGCTTAACGCCGGACGTTGGTACAAGCTCTTAATGCCGTAATGCTTCGAACTGTCAGCTCGCCGTAACGGGTATGACGGCCGTTGCTTCAAGTTCGATCTTTGCCGGGTGATCGAGCAGATCCGCGACGAAAAGCATGCTCATCGCCGGAAAGTGCTTGCCCATCAATTGTCTCCAAATGCCTCCCAGCTCGGCTCGCGCGGCAAGATACGCCGGCCTATCGATGCAATACGCGGTCATTCGACAAATATGGCTCGGTGCGCCGCCAGCTTGAGCAAGGATAGTGAGAACATTCGTAAGTGCCTGCTCAAATTGCGGGACTAAGTGCTCGCTGTGGAACCGTTGCTGCTCGTCCCAGCCGACCTGGCCGGCGATGAATACCATGCGTCCGGCAGGAACGACGATGCCGTTGGCATAACCGATAGGGGGAGCCCAACCTTGCGGGAATAATACCGACATAGTTCGTCACCGTCTAAGCTGCTGAGAAATCCGCCGCTGCATCGCGCGCGTGAAATCGAAGCGCCCTCGTCGAGCTAAATTCAATCAATTAGCGATCTCGCTTCGGTTGCACCGAAGTAAAGCTACTTAAGGTGCGGCCCTCATTGCATGACTTAGATCAAGTCAAGGGTGCAAATTCGGCGCTGTAAATAATATTCTCCGTCCGCGGCGTGAGCACGATCGAACACAAGCTGGGCGAAGAACCGGCCTTAAAAGGCGCGTGACCGGTCTACAATTCTTATGCTAGCCGCTTACCTGCCGCACCGCTGCTTGCCAATAATGGAAACGTCGTAAGGATATGTGGAAATTTGATATCGGATGCGCGTCATCGCACGTCGCGGAAAGTCCCTCGGATTGCGGATCTCTCATCCGTCGCGAGGCGGCGAAGCTTCGCCACATCGCTCACCGCCACGTGCGCAGCGTGCACGGCAACCCCGACGGATCTCAATTTCGCGAAGGTACGGGATAGTGATTCAGGCTTGAGGCCGAGCCGCGCCGCAATCAGCACTTTATCGTAAGGCAAGGCGATGACGCAGGGCCCATGGTCAACTGGCGCGAGGGATGCCAGAAACTCGGCAACCCGCTGCACCCCACTCTGCGCCTTGAGTTGTTCCACCTGCTGCATCAGGTGACGCAACCGCTGTGACATGGATGCGATCATAACCAGCGCGATGTTTGGATCATCTCGGATGCAGCTGACGATGTGATCGGCAGGTATCCGTGCTACCCTGGCTTCGGTGACCGCCTCGGCCGTCGCCGGGAAGCGTGCGCCGGTCAAGGCGGCCGCCTCGGCAAAGCTGTCACCTTTGGTGAAAACGTGTATCACCGCTTCTTCTCCAGACACGTTGATCCGGTAATGCTTTGTCCAGCCGTCGATCATGATGAAGAATGCCGTTGCCGGATCGTCTTGTTGAAACAATGTACTGTGCGCTTTCAGCGTCACCGCAGTCGCAGGCGCAACGATATGCTCGACCGTCTCTGGCTTGAGGCCGCGGAATAAGACAATGCGGGAGATAATTTGGAGGTCACCGGCTGTAAGGTGCGATGCCATGTTGAGAGCCATCCATACGCTCAACGATGACGGGACCAGATCAACCTGGCGGACGACCACGGGCGTCAGGTGGTAATCCCGAGACCGGATATCGAACAATAGAAAATTTTTGGCCGGCCCGCCATACATCAAGCACCCCACCCCCTTGGCCATCCTCCCAGTAGCGCACCTGCCAAACCCGGCCGGCCTCTTTTGCCAACTGCCACCGGCGACCGGTCTGACTTGACCAAAGTCAATTCACGACGGGGCGATTTTCGCGAATAATCAAGCGGAACGGACAAAGGCAGTCGAATGTTTATTGCAACGCGTTCGGGAGATGCGTCGCCACGACAGCGCCCAATAATGATCCGAAGCATTCGTCCATTAATTGGACGACAACACACACTGGGTCATGAAGTCATCGATACTGACCATCAGGCAATTGCGGATTGGTGGCTTCAAACGGTCACGTGCGAGCCAATCCAATTTGCATTTTTCATGGCACGGCTGAAGAAACTCATGCGGACCCATTTCGACCATGAGGCCGCGCTGATGGAGGCGGCCGGTGGTCGAATGTGTGAATGCCACAGCCAGGAGCATCGAATGTTGCTTGCGCTGTGCGATCAGGCGAGCGCGCTAAGCCTAGCTCGTTGGCGAAAAGCACAGTCGCTGTTGCGAACGGAACTTCCGAAGCTGGTTCGCGAACACATTATTTCGATGGATCAGCTGACGGTCCTGTTTATCAATACCCACGGTGAAGTTTCTGCAAGGTGCTGACCCCGACGAGGTCTCACCTGTCATGATTATGCATCGAGCAGGTAAATTCGCTTCCGCTTTAGGATTGGGCGTCGGTTAGTTTGCCTTGACGAGAGTGCCGAGCGTCATGGCATTTGGACAGTAGCTTCGGTAATTCCGGACGGCTGCACCGGCCGCCAGATCATGATCGCACTGGGTTTTGTGTGCGCACATAATGCAGCCTCGCTGCAAGTCTCGCATGATGACTGGGTTGCCGGAGACTAGCGAATCGGCGCCCAGAGCATGCAGCAGTTTTGGCAAACGATCGACTGCATGCGGACCCGCCTCCACGAAGCGCACAAGATCCTGAGCGTCGATCCCGACATCACCGGCGATCTGAGCGATTCTTGCGGACCCCAACCGATCGAGTTCGCGACGTAATCTGGCCGCGGTCAGATAGTCATTTACCCGACTGCGAATCGCGTTAAAAAATGAACTGCGTTCTGGAATCGAACGTAGGTTACTAGCCGGACCTGGAAATGTCATGGTCAGCCTCCATTTAAAACATACTCGAAGTGGAACTGAGCAGCTCTCGCCTTGCGCAAAGTCAAGGAATGCCGTTGCGCATGGCAGGTATGCCGTGCTTGGGGAGAAAGTACGCCTGGCGAGAAAGAACCGTCTTCAAACAGCGTCAGACAATTGGCCGAAATGACGAAGGGCCTGCCGGGTTTAGGGCGGTGACGACACCGTGGCGGCCTCTTTGCCTCTTCAGGAGTTTTCGAATCTGCGTTCAAAGCACAGCTGTTCCGCTGGGCGAAAACCGCAGTGATCGAGAAAAGCGAGCAGGTCTCGGTCGCTCCAATCAATTTCTGTTCGAATTTGCTCAACACGTAGGGTAGCAAAATTGATGAGCAGTTGAGATAGCAGCGCGCGTCCGACACCCGCTTGTTGGTAATCCGGGTCCACACCAATCGTATCCATCACCGCAGTCGGCTCCATCCGACCGAATTCCCCGAAATCGACGCGCGCCATAATGAACCCAACCGGCGCGCCGTCGCGCTCAGCAACAAGTGAAACTCGCATATCAGATTGGTGCAGCGCTTCCGCGAGTTTATGTGCGAAGTACGCGGAGCGATCGCGCCCGGTAATGCGATGGTCTATCTCGATAAGCGCACCCAAGTCGTCTTCCCGCATTGTACGCACGGGAATGCGGTCTCTAGCCAGCGGACCAAAATCCGGTGCAGCCGGCGCGCCGTAATTGACCTCGGCGGCGGCATCGGCGCGCTCGGGGATCGTCATTCGGGCGTACGCCTGCATCGCCAACCTCCAGAACTTTCAGATCTCTTCTAGTGTTTCGTCAAGGGTTGTTGCAACGGCGCGCTGCACCGTGAGGCGTGGAGCCAGACTAAAGCCTGTAGAGTCGAAGAACCGCAAGAGACCGTGGTTAGTCCACTCTGCCTGCGACTGAAGCACGCGCACGTCGCGCTTGCGCATAGCCTCGCCGAGTTCGTGCATGAGCATGTGCCCGATGCCACGCTCGCGACTTTCGGCCTGTACCCCGATTGCATCCAAAACTGCGACGGCGCGCTCGTGGCCAAATTCCCCGCGCAAAACGCGGGCAATAGCAAAGCCACTTAAGGTATCGCCCAGCGAGACGCCGATATGGATAAAGTCATCGGGATAAGCTTCGGCCGCGCCAAAGCGCTTCTCGAAGAAATGGCGTCGCGCATGGCCGCTAATAGCTCGGTCGATCGCAGTGACCCGCTCGAGGTCATCGGCCCCAAGTGGGCGACTAGCACAATTTGCTGCGGCCGCGTTGGTCATAAGAAGGGCCTCAAGCGCTTTCTAGATATTCGGCGACTAGTTGGGATTCGGTTTCCGCATCCATGTTTTCCTCAATCAGCGGCAGCAGCGCCGCCTCTTCCATTTGTATATGCGCCAGCATCCGCTCAGACAGTTCCTGGCCGACTCGGCAAAATTCGTCCCACTTCGCTTCGTCGAATCCCGCTGTTTCGGCCCGGCGCGCCATTTCAGCCATCCGGACGATGATCGGTCGCACGAGTGTGTGCTCATCGGTCAAATGCGCGCCAATCGTCTCGTCACCGGTTGCGCCAAGATACGTGAACAAGCGGTCTTCCTCGAAGGCAAAATGGCGCTGAAGCTCAGCCTCTAAGCCCGTCGAAAGGTCGGAAAGAAGTTTGGCGACCGCGCTGTCACAGGTATCTGGCGGACCTCCACGACGGTGGCGCACGATGAGCTGCGCAAGCCGTTCCATGAGCGTAACCGTTGCATGATGCTCCTCATGCAATGTTCGGCAGATGCGGTTGGTGAAGCTCATCTTGTCCTCACGCGTGAAGTTGCTGATATTTCGCGAGCAGATCTTCGTTGCTTTCAGTCCAATCCGGGTTAGGAACGATGCAATTGGCGGGACAAACCAGTTTGCATTGGGGCTCATCCTCGGCGCCGACGCACTCGGTGCATTTCAACGGATCGATCACGTAGATCGGATTGCCCGCCGAGATTGCCTTATTGGGACAAACCGGCTCGCACGCGTCACAGGCGGTGCATGCTTCGGTAATCATGAGAGCCATTTGCGACCTCCTCCTTCATGCGGCGTTCGGCAGTGTGCCGAGCGCTGCGAGTTTCTCGAACCGGTAAGCGCCCCACAGCGCTGCCCCGATAGCACCGGCGTAGATGGAATCCGGATGGCTGCGAACTCTCGTCTTCATTTCCTTCATCTTGGCGATGTCTTCACCGAGCGCAGCGACGAGTCCTTTGTCGAGAGCGAGCCCGCCAGTCATCATCACGACGCCTTGAGTCACGCCGACCGCCTTGAGCAGCTTTGAAAGCCGGCCGGCCATCGATAGGTGAATGCCCTTGAGAATGTTCGGACCGGTAATGCCACGGGAAACCATGTTGATCACGTCGGTCTCGGCGAGGACGGCACAGATGCTGCTAACTACCTCGGGATTGTCAGCTTGTTGCGACAGTGCTCCCACTTCGTCCTGCGCGATGCCCAAATAGCGCGCGATATTCTCAAGAAACTGTCCCGAGCCCGAGGCACATTGGCTCGTCATCTTATAGCTGAGAACTTTTCCGCGTTCGTCGATACTGATGGCCCGCCCATGAAGCGCGCCAACGTCGAGCGCCGCTCTCGATTCGGGGTCAAGGTAAATCGCACCGCGTGCATGCGTAGTCATTGAATAGAAATGGCCGGTATGAAAGGGCACCCCCTCACCCTCTCCTGTAGTTGCCACGTAGTCGACTTCGCTTTCCGGCACATTCGCGTCCGCAAGAACCTGATCATAAGCCACGCGCGCAAGTTCCATTGGATCGCGCTGTCGAATGCGAAAAGTCGCGCGAGACAGCCAGCGAGCCTCATTATTCTCGACGTAAAACAGAGACGCTTTGACGGCACCGGTGCCAACGTCAATCCCAACTGCGACCGTCATGCTTCCCTCCCGTCCGTCTGCCCGAAATGCGCCCGCCGCGCAAACTCCGCCGCACCCAGCGCTCCGGTGTAGATCGACTCCGGATTTATGTTTATGGTGACTTCGCCGTAATTCTCTTTGATCAGCTTGTTGAGCTCGCGTACTGCCGCCTCATTCTTCGCCACGCCGCCGGTGAACGTGAACTCGTTCGTGACACCGCCGGAGCGCGAAATGATAGAAATTGCGCGGAGAATGATGGCGCGGTGCAATCCCGCCAGGATGTCCTCGCGTTTTTCGCCCAGCGACAGCCGATCCCGCAGCTCCGCGCCGGCGAATACCGTGCAAGTTGAATTAATTCGCGCCGGGCGATCCGATTTCATCGCCAGCGGACCCAATTCGTGCAGCCCCATGTTCATTTCGTCGGCAATGTAACCGAGGTAACGACCACAGCCGGCCGCGCACCGGTCATTCATCTGGAAGTTTTCAACAATGCCGTTCGGGTCGACTTGGATGCCTTTGGTATCTTGGCCGCCGATGTCGAGGACGGTACGCGTCTTTGGATACATCATGTGGGCGCCAAGGCCGTGGCATAAGATTTCCGAGCGAATGTGCTCCTTGGAAAACGGCAGCGTTACCCGACCGTAGCCGGTACCAACCAGGTAGGTTTCCTCCAGATCGACGGCGAGCGTACTTTCGATAGCAGACAGAACGCCGCTGGCCCCCGATTTGAGCGCAGGCTCAGCTTCAAGCACCCGAGCGAGAGCGCGGCGCAACTTATCACTCAGCGCGCCCGACGGCGGTCGATTTTCCACATCGATAATTGACTTGTCGTAGACATTCAGGAGCAGATCGTAAGGCAGACCGGCGGAGTGCGCGACCTCTTCGGCATGGCTGTGATACCGAGAACCCGCGATATCGCGAAAAAAATCGGACTTGCGCTTGGCCCCAGGCACATAGAGCTCTGGTGCCTCATCGCGCAACCGCTGAAATACCTCATTGAGCGCCTCCTTGATACCGGATTCAACTCCGGCGAAGCGATCGCCTTTGACCAGGCTTAAGCAGGTCCGTTGGAGGTCATCGAGCTGCTCGAGAAACTGCTCAAGCCGGAATGCACGCTCCAGAGCACCTAGAAAGTTGTCGAGCTTACCATCGAGTCCGCCGGGTTCAACGAGCGCCCGGCGAAAGAGTGTGAAACGCCCGTCAACCCTCGCCTCCTCGCTCGCCACCCGCGCCGCAGTGCTGTAGTTCGAGCGCGAATTGGTGATGCCGCGCCCGATGACGTCGCAGCTTTCATCGAGCAGCACCGCCTTGGTGGTGGTCGAGCCGAGATCGATGCCGACGAAGGTTTTCACGGAGCACTCCCTCAAGCTGCGGCAAGCACGCTCGCGCGCTTTTGCTCGATCATCTGGAAATAGCTCTCAAGTCTGTTCTTGATATTGGCGGCTGAAAAATATCGCGGATCAACCAGATCGGATTCGATGAATGCGGCCGGCTTTCCGGTCCGCTTCTCCACCTCACGCATGATCAAGAGTTGGCCAGCCGAAAAGCTGTTGCAGCTCTTAATCGAGTTGATCAGCAATCCGTCGGCGTCATAGTCCTTGACATAATTAGCCAGCATGTCGATGCGCATCGGCAGGCTGCGGTTGGTGTAAACACCGAGGCAGTATTCAGCCAGCGTCTCGATCGGATTGGCAGGATCGTGGCGGAAGCCGAGATCATAGACGCCGCCGACTTTGGTGTAGCTGGAGGCCACCACGACGGCGCCTTCGTCATAGAACATCTTCCAGAACTGCCGGAAATTCGTGTAGTTTGGCGGCCCTTCAACGACGAGACGATATTTCTCCTTTCCCATGTCACCATCGGGGGTAACCGGGCCCTTACCTTCCGCGACACGCTCCTCCACTTCTGCTCGAAGAAACTTGTAGTATTCGATGGCGTCGTCAGTACCGCGGAACGCGCCAAAGATCGGCCCGATATAGTAGATCCCGCCGAAATAGGCGTCGATCGGCGACGGCTTATTCTTCGCGCTCTGCAGCACCCGGACGAGGTTATCTTCGGCCGCCGCCGATTTTTTGAGATATTCCCGCAGTCGATCGATATCGAATTTTACTCCAGAGATGCGTTCAAGCGTTGGAATCACCTCTTCTTTGAGCTGCTTGACCATGTATTCGATCATATTTTTGGTAATCTTGCCGTCGCCCATGTAAGGCGTGTGCAACATGATCGTTTCGCACTTGTACTGCTCCCGAAGGAGCTCGAACCACTTCATGAAAGTGAAGCAGCCCGTGTAGGAGAGCAACAGAACGTCCGGATTCGGAAATTTTTTTCCGTTTGGGGCGAGGTTGCCTTTAGCCATCATGCCAATGTCGGACTTGACGTAGGTGCAGACATCTTCCGAGTGGCCGATCTTCTCTGCTTCGAGCACATAAGCACCGGACTGCTTCCGCAGTCCGCTCTGGATGGCGTTAACCTCCGGCAGATTGTTCACGAAATCGAAGCACATGATCAGTTCGTTGAGGTTGCCCGGCACGAAGGTCGAAGCCACCTTGGCTCCAGTCTCCGCAGCGCTTGTGAGTCGATCGTAATGAGCCGCCATCATCTCCTTTTGCTTGATCATGGAGGCGTCCTTCTCGATCTCCTTGGCGGGCGCCGCCTTCGGCGTGGTGATAATGGTCATCGTCCGCTCCATAGCTTGATCGAATCTGAGAACGTGCCGGCTTGCTCCCGGATCGGCTGCATTTGGCCGGAGTTTTCGGCATACTTGAAAGCGATATACGGAATCTCAGCATCTTTGAGGACATGCTGCAGCATGGGACGCTCTAACAGCGCCGGATCGCAGAAGCTCGGGCAGGCGAATATGACCCCTTCAGCTCCTGAGCGACGCACGGCGCGCACCAAATGCTGTCCTTTCTCTTTCAGATTGGGTTCATATTTTGCAGCGGTCGATTCGGATTGGTGCAAGAATGCCAACGCAAGGTTTTGCAGCGGATCGCCTTCGGCTGGAATGTCGGCCGTCAGCCAACGCGTTATCAGCAATAGATCGTCATCGACGACATAACAGCCGGCCAGTTCTAATGACTTGATCAGGTTGAGAGGTGGTTGCTCGCAGAACACACCGGTGAGAACGATGCGGCAATTGTCCCGCCGCGGCCTGTCTTCTGTCGCCGCTGCCGCAAGATACTCACGGATCATCTGCGAGTGTTCTTCGACCGGGATCACCAATCCGGCGCGAAGCACGAGGTAGGCTTCTGGCGCAGGCGCCTGCCACGGCGACCGCGCCCTCAACGCGTAAAGCTCGCGAACCAGTCGCCGGTTCTCGTTGTAGACCGCGATCGAGTGGCGCAGTTCGTCGTCGGTGATCGGTTTACCGCGCAGCCCCTCGAGATCGTGCCGAAGCTCTGAAAGCTCGTTGATGTAGTAATTTCCGCCGATATCGTCTCGATAATTTTGAGGCACGTCGAAATATCGAACGTAAACGTTCGGAAACATCGTCTTCCACATGCCAGACAAGTTGCGGATCACATCGCAGATAGACGGGAATAACATGCCGTCAATAAAATCGAGCCGACCCGAGACGCCAAGCTCGATCGTCGAGCGAGGAATGCGGCAAATATAGCTTTGGTAATAGGCATCGCCGTGGATGACTTCGAGCTGGTCGCCGCCGCCGACGATGCCCAGCGGCAGAAAACCCGCAGCGTGAATAATCTCGCGCGGTACGTAAATCGGCATGTAGCCAACGACCTTGCGGTCTGGCGCATTAGCCTTCCATTCGCGGGCCGCTCCAAACGAGAGGTCGTCGAACAAAGCTTGCGCGCGCGCAACAGTTTCTGCGCAGCTATGGCCATTTAACGATGTTGCCATTGAACCGCCCTCTTGGCCACGAATGCCCCGAGACCTTCGATTGCATCGTGCGTCTTCATCAAATCGTCGAGGTACAGGCGCTCGACGGATTTGATTTTGGCTCTCACCCGCGCCGCGTAGTCAAAACGCGCCGCCTTGATGGCGTGGCGCAATGAGCTTGCGCTCTTCGGCTTCAAGTATTCGCGGAAATAAGTCAGCGCCGCTTGTTCCGGATCAGATACAGCCTCATGTACTAAGCCCATTTCGGCGGCCTCGACGCCGCTGATTGTTCGCCCTGACAGCAGTAAATCGAGAGCGCGCATCGTGCCGATTAGTTCGGGCAACAAGCAGGACGCCGCCGGCGCGAATACACCGAGTTTCATTTCCGGCTGGCCAAGCACGGCATCGGGAGCCGCGAATAGTAGATGTCCGGCAAGCGCGACCTCGAGTCCGCCTCCAAGGCATTGCCCCCGCACCACCACGAGGATTGTCACTGGTGCTTCGACCATGCGTAGGATCAGGCCATGGATGCCAGTCAACATGGCTTCGCATTGCCCGGGCATATGCTCTTCGACGCTTGCGCCGTAGCTGAAATGCGGGCCTTCCGCATCAAGCAGGATGGCGCTGAGGCCCGGATTGGCCAGATGAGCCGCAAGCGCGCTGTCGAGCGCATCGATCATGGCCGCGTCGATTAGGTTTGCTTTCGGCCTACTCAACCGCAGCCGTAACAACCCGCCTTCCGCCTCCAGCCAGACTCTGAGTGACGCGGTCATGACGATCTTCCCATTACCTTGCCGCCGTCGCCGCACCGTCTATCCAGGGCAAACCTGCGGTAAGCGCGCGGCGCTCGGCCGCCCCTGGCAAGATATTTTCGGTTAAGACATCGTCCCACCTCGCATTCGCCGCGAGCGCGCGACGCAACGCGATGAAATCGACTTCACGTCCAGTATCCTTGGTACCCTCGTTAAAGGCGCGGAACCCCGCACGAGCCTCCGTCATCATGTTGAGCGCGAGCCAAGCGCGCGCATTCTCCTTGTTGCGGTTCCAGGCATCCAGCTTCGGCTTGCGCAACTCTTCGACAGTCTTCGTTGTGCATTCGGGGAAGGTATACAGAAGCTTCGTGCATAGGCTCTCAACCTTGTCATCGAGCAAGGTGAGATCGATCACGCCACGCTTCATCAGTTCCTGACCCGACTTCAGCGCGTCGCCGGTCTTCGGCTTTCCAAATACAAATCGGCCGTACTCGTCGGTGACGCGGCCTGTTTCGACCAACGGGTTAGTGATGAATTTTCCGTCGACTTTCAGGGCCGGCACAATGTCAGTGAGAATGCCCATGAAATAGGCCTCATGGGCCGAGAACGGCTCGCAAAGCACGCACGCCACCATGGCACGCTCCGCGCCGATCACGACCGGGAGGAAATCGGTTGCTCCCCCGATTGGCGCCGAGCCATGCTTGGGGCCAGCCTGGCCGAAGCGGGCAAGGTCCTGTGCAACCGAAAAGTCGCACGCCATGCCAATCTCCTGGCCGCCACCAATGCGCATGCCGTTGACCCGACAGATCACTGGCTTGTCGCAAGCGAGAATCGTCGAGACCATATCGTTGAAGAGCCGCATATAGCCTCGGTATTCCTGCGGGTTGCCAGCGTAGTACTCTGCATATTCTTTGGTATTTCCGCCGGTGCAGAAGGCTTTGTCACCAGTTCCTGTAAAGACCACGGCAACGACGTCACGGGCTACGCTAGCGGCACGGAATGCCAGAATCACCGCTTTGACCATCTCGGTGTTGTAGGAATTGAATTGAGTAGGGTTATCGAGCGTAATCCATGCGTTGTAGAGCCCTGACACGGGCTCACCATCCGATCCCTTCACCGGGCGTTTCTCATAAAGGACACCCTTGGTCGCCGACCGGCGGATCTGCTCGTCGATGAGATTGTGATCTTTCATTTCCCGCTTGGTGACGACGACGTTGCGAACGGCTTCGGCGCTCATGATTGTGCTCCTTAGTGCGTAGGGACGAGAACAGCGCGGCGCCTAAGTTCGCCAACATGAGCCGCCTCGAACACCTGGTTGATTTCGCTTAGTGGATGTTTCTCGACAAATGGCGTCACCTTGATGCGGCCGCTCAAAACAAGCTCAAGCGCCTTCGGATAGAGCTCGGGCGGACAGCCCCAATTGCCAATTGCGCGGGCGTGATACGCCATCAGATTGGAAAGACGGATCTCCACTTTGTCCATGGTGAAACCCACCACGCACAGCGTTCCACCCGGATTGAGCAAACTGAATGCAGTTTCTTGGCCCACCCGCGTGCCCGAGCATTCAAAGATGATCCATTCGGTCTGACGAAGCGCGCGTTCTTTGGCAAAACTCGCAATCGCGCCTTTGAGGTCGCGGGACGTCATCGCTCGAGCGTTCAACGTGAGAGCCGCGCCTTTCCCGGCAATCGTTTTTAGCTTCTCGTCATTGACGTCCACCGCGACGACGGTACCACCAAACGCAGTCGCGACTTGAGCGGCGTATCCACCAACGCCACCGACGCCATTGACAACAACGAGATCGCCCTCGCTGACCCCGGCCTGCACCACTGCCTGATAAGGTGTTGTCACCGCATCGGCGATCACCGAGAGATCCGCAAGATCAATGCCGACCGATTGCAGCCGCTGCTCGTCGACATCACAGAGACCGTGCGCCGGAACAATGATGTGCGTTGCGAAGCCGCCGTGAATATCATTGCCCGGCATTTTTTGGTTCGGGCAGATAGTCGATTTTCCGCGCTGACAAACGTCGCAATGTCCGCATGGGATTACGGCCGGCACAATGACCGCGCGGCCGATCCACGACAACGCGTTTGCCCCAGCATCGACGACGTGTCCGCTGATCTCGTGCCCAAGCGTGAGCGGGAGATCATGCTTGGTCCGAACACCGTCGTAATAGTATCCTAAATCTGTATGGCAAACGCCGCATCCGGCAATCTTGACCACTACCTCGTCTCGTTCAGGAGAAAGCGTATCGATTTTCACCTGAACAAGGGGCTCGCCCTTTTTCATCATCATCCAACGAACCGGTTCTCCGTTCATGGACGTACCCCGTGGGATGGCCGACCGAACCGCTCAGTCGATCGGAAACTAAGGCATTGTCGAGCCATCGTTGGGATGATTTCCTTGATCTAAAGCAAGGAAATTCAAAAATTTGCATTGTCAAAATAGAACGATGCTCAAAGGGCTGATTTGTCGAACGGCGGGTATCTTTAAAATTAGCCTCGAAAATGGGGGCGAACATGTCAGACCGGGAAAACCTCTCGGTTGCAATCGTCGGCAGCGGCGGCGCAGGTGCGCTCACTGCAGGAAACTTTTTGCTCGAAGCGGCCAGCACTGCGGGATGGCAGGGATTGCTCTCACGCACCGTCGGCCCACAGATTCGCGGCGGCGAAGCAGCCGCGTTGATACGCCTGGCTACTCGTCCGGTCGAATGCCTGCCGGATCAGTTCGATCTTTTGATCGGCATCGATTGGCTTAATGCCCACCGATTTGGCGCCGAGATCGAGGTCGGACCGCACAGCTTGGTGATCAGCGATCCCCGTGGGGGCGAACCGCCCCCGGGGATCGCGATTGCGGGAGCGCGCGTCATCGAACTTCCGATGAAGGAGATGGCGAAGACAATACCGGACGGACGCCAAAATATGATCGCTCTCGGCGTCGCCGGGCGGTTGGCAGGGCTGGGCGTCGAAGTCCTCTTGGCCCTTCTTGAAAAGCGGCTCGCAGATAAGGGGACCGCGGCTGTCGAGGCGAGCCGCGCATGCATCAACGCCGGTTTCGAGGCTGCAGCGGGTTATCACTTCGGAACGCAACTTGCCACGCCGAAGCCTACTGGCATCCGTCGATGGCTTGTTTCTGGTAATGAGGCTACCGCCCTCGGCGCCATCCGCGGCGGAGTTCGGTTTGCGGCGGCTTATCCAATCACGCCCGCGACGGAGATCCTCGAATGGCTCGCGCCCAACCTCACCAAGATGGGAGGCGTTCTACTGCAAGCCGAGGATGAGTTGGCCGCGATCAACATGATCATTGGCGCGTCATTCGGCGGCACACCAGCGCTGACCGCAACGTCAGGCCCAGGCCTTTCACTGATGGTCGAGGCGCTTGGGCTCGCGACCGCCGTCGAGATTCCGCTTGTCGTCATCGACGTTATGCGTGGTGGGCCGTCGACCGGAATTCCTACGAAATCCGAGCAGGCCGATCTCAATATCGCGGTCTACGGATGTCACGGCGATGCGCCGCATCTGGTGCTAGCGCCGCAATCAATCGGTGATTGCCTGTTCACCACTCAATGGGCGACATACCTTGCCGAAACCTTGCAAACGCCCGCGATTGTTCTCTCGGATCAGTTCATCGGGCAAGCGCGTGCAGCGATCGAACGCCCAGCAGATGTAGCGTTCGTCGGCCAGCGTTTTAAGGCCACTGATATCGTTGGAGCCTATAAACGATACGCGCTCGCGGCCAACGGCGTTTCGCCGATGGCGATCCCGGGAACGCGCGGTGGCCAATACACCGCAGATGGGTTGACACACACCGAGCGAGGGATTCCAACGAGCGGTGAACGAGACCACAACACTCAGCTCGACAAGCGTCGCGATAAGCTAGCGCATTTCAATTTTGGCGATCATTGGGCGACGATTGAGGGAACCGGCGACTTCGCGATCATCACCTGGGGCTCGCTCACTGGACCCGCGCGTGAGGCTATTGACCGCGCCGACCGAGACGGCGTCGATGTCAGTCTCGTTGCGCTGCGGCTGCTGTCGCCAGTTCAACCTGAGCGGTTCGCAGCGGCGCTCGACGGCAAGACGCGGGTGCTCATTGTTGAGCAAAGCCACGGCTCTCAATTCTATCGTTATCTCAGAGCTCACTATGACCTGCCGTCCGAGGTACGGGTACTCAGTAGAGCTGGGCCGCTGCCGATCCGCGCCAGTGAGATTTATCGCGCCATCATGGAATGGAGATGACGATGTCGATCGTCAATATGCCCGTTGCGCGCAAACCGTCCGAATACAAATCGGACGTCAACCCAATCTGGTGTCCTGGCTGCGGCGATTATCACGTTCTGATGTCCTTCACGCGCGCTTTTGCGGAGCTCGCCCTACCGCCGGAAGACGTCGTTGTCGTTTCCGGTATTGGTTGTTCGTCGCGCATTCCGGCTTACACCAACTGCTACGGTTTCCATGGCGTGCACGGACGCTCGCTTGCGCTCGCGGCCGGCCTGAAAGTGACCCGACCCGAACTCACGGTGGTGGTGGCGAGCGGCGACGGCGACGGCTACTCGATCGGAGGCAACCATTTTTTGCACGCCTGCCGGCGCAACATCGATATGACCTACGTGGTCATGGACAACCACATTTACGGCATGACCAAAGGCCAGCCGTCACCGACGACTGAGCCGGAATTCGACACCGCGCTATCCCCCGGCGGCACCGGATTGCGTCCGTTTCATCCCCTCGTCATTGCTCTTGCATCGGGAGCTAACTTTATCGCCCGCTGCTTCTCGGGCGAGCCAAACCAAACAGCCGCCGTCCTCGTCGAGGCGATCCGGCACCCAGGATTCTCGTTCGTCGAAATCCTGAGCCCCTGCGTAACATTCCGTCCCGACGAACGGGAGTGGAAAACGCTTGTGCACCCGGCGCCCGTGGGCGCAACGAACGATCCGGCCAAGGCGGCCCGTCGTATCATGACCGACGACGGATTTAACGTCGGCATTCTTTACCGCGGAGACCGTCAACCTTACCGGCCGGCGGTTGGCGCGGCGACCATCGACTTGGCGGAGCTTGAAAAGGATTTAGAGCTATGACCATTGCAGCCATCCCGCCAAAGGTCGCAAGCGTCGCCGATCTTTTCGCTGTGGCTTATCAGATCGAGGCTGACGCGGTCGAGCGCTATGATCTACTGGCCGACCAGATGGCAACGCACAATAATCCCGAACTCGTCGCAGTGTTTCGTGACCTGTCTCGGGCTGAAGCAATTCACCGGGATGAGATTCGCCGACTTGCCGGTGATGTCGACGTGGTTACCCACGCGCGGAAGATGGCCAAGTGGAAGCAAGGCGAAAGCCCTGAAGCCGTTAGTTTGGGTGACGCGCACTACCTGATGACGCCATGGCATGCGCTGCAGCTGGCACTTGCGGGCGAGCAGCGCGCCTTAGATTTTTTTAGGTCCATCCTCGACTCTGTAAAGGATCCAGCGATCAAGAAGCTGGCAGATGAGTTCGTCGAGGAAGAAGCCGAGCACGTTAATCTCGTGCATAGGCTGATACGCAAGTATCCAAAGCCGGCCGACGACTGGTCCAGCGATCCGGACCCTCCGGTTTCTCAAGAATGAGCCGCTTGATCAATGTCGTCGCGAAAGGATCGTGTTGATGCGCGATTACATTTGACCGAAGCTACTTCTTTCGCTCGTCCCTGACCCGCACCGCCTTGCCTTGCGAGCGCGGCACTTCGCCAGGTGACTTGACCGCAACGTTGCAGGTCACGCCGATCAATGATTTGACGTGGCTGCTCACCTCCTTAGCCTTGACGCAGCGGTCGCCGTCCGCAACCCGCGCGTCAGGCGCAATCTCGACCTCGACCGTCATGATGTCGAGAACGCCGTCCCGGGTTAGCACGATCTGATAGTGCGGCGCCAAGCCAGGGAAGCCGACTAGAGCTGCCTCCACTTGCGAAGGAAAGACGTTGACGCCCCGAATGATCAGCATGTCGTCGTCGCGCCCGGTTACCCGCATGATGCGCACGTGGGTGCGGCCGCACCTGCAAGGCTCGTCATTAAGCCACGTGATGTCTCGGGTCCGATAACGGACCATCGGGAGCGCCTCTTTGGTCAAAGTGGTGATCACCAGCTCGCCACTCTCGCCCATCGGCAACGGCCGCAGCGTCTTGGGGTCGATAGTCTCGAACAGAAAATGGTCCTCCCATCCGTGCAAACCCGCCTGCCCGGAATAGCATTCGCATGCGACGCCCGGCCCCAGAATCTCGGACAATCCATAGATGTCGATAGCGGCAATACCGAGCCGCTCCTGAAGATCGCGTCGTGTGGCCTCGCTCCATGGCTCAGCTCCGAACACGCCGACCCGTAACGGCGCTCGCTGCAAATCGACGCCCATAGCAACAGCGACTTCAGCGATATTGAGCGCGTAGGATGGCGTCGCGCACAGCACGTTTGCGTCAAAATCTGCTAGCAGCGTCACCTGCCGCTCGGTTCCGCCGCCGGAGACCGGAACGACCGTGCAACCGAGGCGCTCAGCGCCGTAGTGAACGCCGAGGCCGCCCGTGAACAATCCGTATCCGTAGGCGTTGTGGACGATATCGCCGGGCCTCGCGCCGGCGCAAGCGAGCGAACGCGCCATCAGATCTGACCACAGATCGAGGTCGCTCTTGGTATATCCGACGACGGTTGGCTTGCCTGTGGTCCCAGAGGACGCGTGCAGCCGCAACAGTTTCTCGCGCGGCACAGCGAACATGCCGAAGGGGTAGTTGTCGCGCAAATCCGACTTCAGCGTGAATGGAAACTTGGTAATATCGGCGAGCGATTCGAAATCGCGCGGGCGCACGCCAGCGGCGTCAAATTTTTTTCGATAGTGTGCCACGTTGTCATAGGCACGCTCCAGCGTCTGCTTGAGGCGGCTCGTCTGCAGCGCCGAGAGGGCCTTACGCGGCATCGTCTCAGCGTGGCAATCAAACATAAAAACGCCGGCGGCGCCGCCGATTGCCGTCTCAATGCTCATCGCTCGATCTCCACGCGTCGCTATCCGGTGACAGCAGCCGCACGCTTGGTCGCCTTCGCCTTCAGCCGTTCGAAGGTCTTGGCAACATCGACAACGAAACGAGTATGCGTGCCAGTCCCGATTGGTTCGAGCTCGTCCTTCGCGACCACGTCAAAGGTAACCTTACGTCCTTCGACCCCCGTCACCGTCGCGGTGATCTCAACCGCCATGCCCGGCAGGGTCGGTGCAGTATGCCGCACGGTGATTTCGATGCCGACCGAGTCTTCGCCTGGGTCCGCGTGTTCGAGCAGGACATCGCGGCACGCATGCTCCATGTCACGCCCCAGGTCCGGCGTGCCATAGACACGACCTGCTTCACCCATGAAACTGATAGTGCGGTCGCGGTCGACAATGACGTGTTTGACCTTCGAAACTCCCGGGCGAAGGCTTTGTTTCATCACGGTTCTCCAATCGACTTACATTATCTAAGGTCAGTTTCACGGGAGCGACTTGATCATAGTCAAGCAATGGATTCTTCAGACGCCGAGATAAGCTTGCTGTACTCTTTGATCGACCTGGATATCTGCCCCGGTCCCGCTGAGAGTTACCCTCCCTGTCTCAAGAACGTACGCGCGATCGGCAATGGCGAGGGCGGCCCGGGCGTTCTGCTCGACCAGCAAAATTGTCAGGCCGTTACGCTTGAGATCAACAATGGTGTCGAAGATCCGGTCGACCAGGATCGGCGCCAGTCCCATTGAAGGCTCGTCGAGCAGTAGAAGCCGCGGATTGCTCATCAAGGCCCTGCCGATCGCGAGCATCTGTTGTTGGCCGCCCGAAAGGGCACCAGCCGGGACCTTTCGCAACGAATCGAGCATTGGAAACATCGCATAGACGCGCGCCATGCCGCCCGTAACATCCGCAGACCGACGCGACCACGCGCCAAGCCTCAGGTTGTCCTCAACGCATAGCGGAGTGAACAGTTGGCGTCCTTCTGGAACCTGGATGATGCCGAGCCCAACCCGCACATGACTCGACAGGCGTTCGACGGGTTTGTCCTCGAAACGGATCGTTCCGGCGGCAATGGTTTGAACGCCGGAGATGGCTCGCAGCAGTGTCGTCTTGCCCGCGCCGTTGGCGCCAATTAACGCGACGATCTCTCCGGCATGCACATCGAGCGATACGTCGTGCAGGGCCTCGATCCGGCCATAAGCGCTCGTGAGCCTTTCAACCGACAGCATGCGCGACCTCGTGTGCGCCGTGCACGCCAAGATATGCTTCCACCACGGCAGGGTTCGACCGCACCTCGGCGACCGTGCCTTCGGCGAGAGTGCGTCCGTTGGCGAGAACGTGGATTCGATCGGAGATGTTCATGACGAGCCGCATGTCGTGTTCCACGAGCACCACAGTCACACCGTCCTTCACGATGGAACGTATGACGCCATCGAGTTCTTGGGTTTCTACTGGATTGCAGCCAGCGGCAGGCTCGTCGAGCAGCAAGACCTTGGGCTCGCTTGCGAGCGCCCGGGCAATCTCCAGCCGCTTGAGCGCCCCATAGGGAAGCGTCCCCGCCGGTCGATTGGCGGCAACGCTAAGGCCAACTCGGGCCACCGCGTCACGCGCGGCCTCACGCGTACGCCGATTCTGGTGGCTCACTGCCGGAAGATGCAGGAGATCTGACAAGATGCCGGTAGTTTCATGTCGATGGCGCCCGACCATGACGTTTTCCAACGCTGTCATGCGGAAGAAAATCTGCAAATTCTGGAACGTTCGTGAAAGCCCTCGGCGGGCGAGGCGATCGGGCGCGAGTCCGGTTACGTCTTCTCCGGCAAGGCAGACACGCCCGTCCAAGGGCGCATAGAGACCCGAAACGAGATTGAACAGCGTCGTCTTGCCGGCGCCGTTCGGGCCTATAATCGAGAACACCACACCGGCCTCGACGGCAAGACTGACCTCGTCGACGGCGCGGATGCCGCCGAACCCGATCGACAAACGCTGGGCTTCCAGGATCGTCACGTCCGCCGCCCCGCGAACATGGCTATGAGGCTCGGCACGATCCCCTGCCGAAGCAAGATCATGAAAACCATCAAGATCAATCCAAGCGCCAAATCCTCATATTCGTGCAGCACGGTAAGGGTTTGCGGAAGCACGACCAGCAAGGTTGCGCCTACGAGCGAGCCTGCAACCGAACCCATGCCCCCAAGCACGACCATCGCCACCAGTTCGATCGAGTGAAGAAATCCGGCAACATCCGGAGTGATATGGCCGTTGAACAGAGCAAGATAGGAGCCGGCAATCGAAACAAAGACCGCCGAGGTGATGAAGATCGCAAGTTTCTGGCGCGACACGTCAATGCCCAAGACGGACGAGGCGATTTCGCTGTCCTGAATAGCCCTTAGTGCCCGGCCGGTCGGGCTCTCGCTCAGGTTCAGCGCCAACGTCGCGCCAACAAGGAAAGTTGTTGCGGCGATCCAATACCAAGCGTCAGCGCCGCGTACCGGCCACGCGAACAGCACCAGCCGTGGCACGGTCATGCCGTCCGGACCGCCGGTCCAAGCCGCCTCGTTAGTCAATACGATCGTAACGAGCACGCCGAACCCAAGCGTGGCAACGGCGAGGTAGTGGCCTTTGAGTCGAAGTATCGGCCGGCCTACGAAAAAGGCGACTAGGCCAGACAGTGCGGCGCCGCCGAAGATGCACAGCCACGGCGGCATCCCGAGATAGGTCGGGCCGATGGCGACCGAATAACCACCGATGCCGAGAAAACCGGCGTGACCCAGACTGACCTGTCCAGCGAAGCCCATCAGCAGATTGAGACCGATCGCCGCTAGCCCGAAGATTAAAACGAGAGCAGCGACCCGATAATAGTAGCTCGAAGGAAAAAATGGCGGCAGCAAGACGATGATTGCTCCGATGACTGTCAGCCCCGCCAACCGATGTGCCATCAGGGCGCGCACGGTTACACTCGCTCAACTCTGCCCCGACCGAGCAGGCCTCGCGGCATCGCCAGCAATACAGCGAGGAGAACAACGAAAGCGATTGCGTCCTTGTATTTCGACGAGAGATATCCGGCGCTAAAGGCTTCGAGCATGCCCAGCACAACACCGCCAACAACCGCGCCCAGCGCGCTACCGAAGCCCCCGAGCATGGCTGCCGCAAAGCCTTTGAGCGCCAGCAGCGTGCCCACGTCGTAACTTGTCAATGTGATCGGTGTAACGAGCACGCCGGCGACGGCTCCAATCGCCGCCGACACAGCAAACGACAGGCCGACGATGCGCCGGATATCGATTCCAACGAGACGCGCGGCGAGACGATTGACAGCTGTGGCGATCACCGCCTTGCCAAGCAACGTGCGATCGATGAACAGCCAGAGCAGCACCACGATGGTGGTTGCACCGCCGAGCACAAAGAGGCTCTGCGGCAGAACGGCAGCACCACCGATCCGAAGCGGTTCGCCGCCAGAGATCGGCGGCAGGCTGTGGAAGCGCTTGTCGAAGATCACTTGCGCCGCACCCCGCAGGAAGATCGACGCGCCAATGGTGATCATGATCAAAGATACCGCGGTGCCATCGCGGGCCGGCTCGATGGCAAAGCGGTGCAGCGCGAACCCGATCGCGGTGGTTATTACGACCGCAACGAATGCGGCAAGTGGCAACGGCATGCCAGCGAGCGCTAGGAAAACGGTTGACATGCCGCCCAACATCACGAACTCGCCTTGGGCGAAGTTGATGACGTTTGAGGCGTTGTAGATGAGCGAGAAACCGAGCGCGACCAACGCGTAAACTGACCCGACGGTCAGGCCGGAAAAGAAAAACTGCAAAAATTCAGCCATCGGGTCGAATGCCCCCGTGCAATTCAAACCCGCAATGGAGGCGGACTCAGGCCCGCCTGTTCATTGCCCTACGACTTGGCCTCGGGAACCAAGGTCCAATCGCCGTTCTTGATCTCGAGCACGCGGAACGCGGAAAGATCGAGACCCAAATGGTCGGTCGGCGACATGTTCACGATTCCTCCAGTGCCTACGTAGCCTTTGGTCTTCTCGATCTCGTCCCGGACTTTGGCTTTATCGGCGCTTTTCGCCCGCTGCATCGCCTGCACCAGAATCATCAGGCCGTCATAGGCATGGCCACCGAAGGTCGATACGGCTTGCCCGGTCTTCTGCTGGTAGGCGCGCGAATAGGCGACAACAACCGGCTTCTGCGGATCGTTGTCGGCGAGTTTATCTGCCACCAGCAACGCTGCGGCAGGTAGCCGCACGCCGTCCGCGGCCGGGCCGGCTAACTCGACAAACTGCTTTGACGCGACGCCGTGACTCTCATACAGCGGCATGTTGATGCCGAGCTGGCGGTAATTGCGCGTGACGATGGCCGGACCTTGCCCAAAACCTGGATTCACGACCGCCTGCACGCCCGCCTTGTTGCCGATGTTTGTTAGCTGCGGAGTCATGTCACTATCGCGCGGTCCGTAGCTCTCCTCGTATGCGACAGTGATGCCCCAATTGGGAGCTACAGCGATGCATTGGTCGCGCATCGACTTGCCGAATGCATCGGTGCCTGAGATGATTGCAATAGTCGTCAAACGGCGTTCCTTAAGGTCGCCGAATATTTTTTCGCAGGCCATCTTGTCGGTGTGCGGGGTCTTGAACACCCATTTGCGGACCGGCTGGACGATCTGGATGGCGCCCGCTAGCGAAATGAACGGTATTTGGGCATCTTCAAAGACCGGGATCATAGCCAGCGTCGAGCCGGTCGAGGTGCCGCCGACCATGGCATCAATTTTGTCTTCCTCAACCAGACGGGTGGCAAATGTCCGCGCATTGTTTGCATCGCCACCGTCGTCGTAAACGATGAGTTGAAGCTTCTGACCGCCGACACCGCCTTTTGCGTTGATATCATCAACATACATTTCCAGCGTTTTCTTCTCGGGGTCGCCTAGAAACGATGCCGGACCGGTGATCGACAAGACCGAACCAATCTTGATTTGAGCCGACGCGCTGAACCCCGCGACGATTACAATTGCAAGGCAAAAGCCGGCCGTACCTATCACGCGATAAAGTCTGACCATCGTCACCTCCCCGGAAGTTCGACCTTTTCTCAATAACTTGACTTGTATCTTAGTATCAGGCGCGGCGCAGGTTGCATTTGACTAAGGTCAAGGCGGCCACTGAAGCCCGGGCCTATCAATGTTCAGGTGCGAGCCTTGGGATAAGTCGCTCGTCAAGAACTTGAGACCGATTTCTTTCCTGTTCTTATGAGGGGCGCCGACCGTCCGCCCCGATCGGTTGATCGATGCTCTCGCGGCCCGCTGCTTGATATTCAGGAGGCCTGTGTCAAGAAAAGGCAGGTATTCTGCGTGACAAAAATAATTGAAAGTTTGCGCGAAGAACATCGAAATATTGAAGAGGTGCTTCTCGTTCTGGAGCACGAATTGAATATCTTCAGCCGAGGCGGTCGACCCGACTATGAAATCATCAACGCGGTGATCAGTTATTTCTTGGACTATCCCGACTGTTGCCACCATCCGAAAGAGGACATGATTTTTGAGAAACTGAAGGCACGGGACCCCGTCGCAGCCGAAAGCGTCGGCGATCTCGAAGGTGAGCATCGTAATGAAAGCCAACGCTTGCGACGGGTCTCTGACATGATCAGGGGGATCCTGACCAATGAGGAGGCCCCAGGGCAGACGTTCGACAACGTTATGCGTGATTTTGTCGAGCAAGAGCGGAGACATATGAAAATGGAGGAGCGAGTTCTGTTTTCATCTGCAGTCACCGCTTTGCGACCGGAAGATTGGGCAGTAATCGAATCGAGGTGGAGGGAAACAAAGGATTCGCTGTTCAACGTAGCCATTGAAGAAAAATGCGAGTCCATCCGAGAACATATTTTGCACTGGCAGCGGGAAAACAGCGAAGGTTGGATGACGCCGGACGCCGACTCGGCGGTGAAAAGCCAGCACTAGAGCAGGTTACTAGTATTAGGTGGATTTAAACCGCTTCGAGGGACTGCCTGAAGGTTAGCGTCGTGGCTGACTTGCTCCTGCAAATCGATGGTCTCACGAAGCACTACAGCGGCGTGGTCGGGGCCGATGCAATCACGCTCAATATCCCGCCGGGCGAAATCCATGCGGTGATCGGCCCGAATGGAGCTGGCAAGACGACCCTCATTGGGCTGCTCGCCGGAGAGATCGAACCGCAGGGGGGGACCATCCGCTACAACCAAGTCGACATCACCAGACTCCCCGTCTATCACCGCAACCTGCTCGGGCTCGCGCGTACATTCCAGATCACCTCCCTGTTTCCCGATTTCACAGCGCTGGACAATGTTGCCCTGGCCGTGCAAGCGCATCGCGGCCACTCGTTTCGTTTCTGGCGCGATGCGCGCCGTGAGGCGGAATTGCGCCAGCCCGCGGACGCGGCGCTTGCTCGCGTCGGGCTCGCCGACCGCGCCGGGGTGCGTGTCGACAAATTGAGTCACGGCGAGCACCGGCAACTTGAAGTCGCGATGGCGCTCGCTACGCAGCCGCGACTCCTCCTTCTGGACGAGCCCATGGCCGGCTTGGGGCCCGAAGAATCTGCCCGCATGGTTGAGATGCTCCGCGAACTCAAAGGCAGCATGACGATCCTTCTGGTCGAGCACGACATGGATGCGGTGTTCTCGCTGGCTGATCGCATCACGGTGCTCGTTTACGGACGCATCATTGCCACAGGCCATCCGGCGACGATCAGGGCCGATGCCAACGTGCGGCAAGCGTACCTGGGCGAAAAAGAACAAGCGACTAGCCGCGATAGTCAGTGATACGATGCTTTAATTCATCTGAACTGCGCAGTTACGTTGACGACAAACGTAGCGATGTGATCTCGATTTGCTTAGTCAATCCGGGTCGTGCTCGGTTCGGTCAAGGCCGCCCGGCCCTTTTGGTTTGCCTCCGTAAAAAGCCAAAAATTCTTATAGGCATTTTGCGAAAGTGCCATTGACATGAATCAACAGCTCCTTGGCGGCGGGGCTCCACAATTCAAACTGAGAGACTGCCCGATAGCGACCGAGCTTTTGTTGGCTATGGAGAATTATTATGAGCAATCAAATGAACCATCAATCGAAGTTTCCAGGCGCCGCATCCGTGATCGATGCAATCGCCAATTGGGTCAAAAAATACCGGCATGCCGTGGGCTTGCGCAATGAGTTGACGCACTGCGGAGCCGAAGAGATCATGCGCACAGCGCACGATCTCGGCATGGGTTTTGAGGAGTTCGTAACTCTTGCGCGCGAAGGGCCGCACGCCGCGGACCAGCTACCGAGACTTCTTCGGGCGCTCGGCGTCGATCCGGACGAGCTCAAGTTCGTCGACCCGGCGATCATGCGCAGCTTGGAGCGCATCTGTATCACCTGCAGCCACAAAGACCAGTGTAGGCACGATCTCTCTGCGGGCACCGCCGCTCAGAGTTCCTACACTGACTACTGCCCGAACGCGGTGGCCCTCAACGCGTTGTTCAATTCGAGGTTCCAATCGTAGAATAGTCGCAGTGCGCGGAAGCATCGGAGAGAGAAGCGTCTCACTTGACCCAGCATCCATCACGGGCGAAAGAATACATTAGAGGTAAAGCGGCCCGACGCCAGCGTCCGAAGAGGTAAAGCGGCCCGACGCCAGCGTCCGAGCTTCCCCTCGTTTTTATGCCCTTAGCTGCGCAATGAACGCGGCACCACGTGGCCTGTTGCCGACTGCCAGAACAGCAAAGGTTCGTCGTCTGGCCAGAGCAACGCTGAAAAAGCCGCTAGACGTGTCGCCCCCTGATTGCGAGGCGCGGGCCTATTCCGCCACCGTGGTCATTGGCGAGCTTGATTTTGTGGTGGCGCGGCCGGACGTGATCTAAGCGTCGTGAGAACATGTAGCCGGATAGCCAAAACCTGTCGCCAATGAACTGTCGCCACCGTCGCCACGACGCCAACTAAGTAATTGATTTCAGTGGCGCGCCCGGAGGGATTCAAACCCTCGACCCCAACCTTGGCAGGGTCCTAATCGACCAGTCCAATATCTGTCGGGATATCTGTCGGGTCGATTTCTGTAGTCACGTGAATGTTTGGTCGGAGTGGCAGGATTTGAACCTGCGACCCCCTCGTCCCGAACGAGGTGCGCTACCAGACTGCGCTACACTCCGCCACACGGCGGCGCTTATACAGTCGGCCCAGCGGGGCTGCAAGCGCCGGCCGTTTCGGCTATCTAGGCACCGGAGGAGTTCAATGACAGCCCTGCTGACGACGCGCGTTTTGAAGGCCGATGCCGCTTCGGTTGCCGAGGCGGCGCGCGTACTCGCTGCCGGCGGTTTGGTGGCATTTCCGACCGAAACCGTCTACGGCCTTGGCGCCGACGCCACCGACGGCCGCGCTGTCGCTCGCCTCTACGCCGCCAAGGGCCGCCCGGCGTTCAATCCCCTCATTGCTCACGTCGTCGATCTCAAGGCGGCGCAGGCGCTGGCGCGCTTTAACCCGAAGGCGGCCCGGCTTGCCAAAGCGTTCTGGCCGGGTCCGCTGACGCTGGTGTTGCCCAAAAGCGCCAAATGCCGCGTTGCCGACCTGGCAACGGCTGGAACTCGACACTATCGCCGTGCGCGTCCCGAACCACAGCGTGGCGCGCGATATCCTGGCCGCGTTCGGGAAGCCGGTGGTCGCCCCCTCGGCTAACCGGTCGGGTCACGTTTCGCCGACCCGCGCCGAACACGTGCGAGCCGATCTGGCCGGCCGCATCGAGCTCATTATCGACGGCGCCGCGACGCCGGTCGGCGTCGAGTCGACCATCATCGCCTGCCTGGAGGAGCCGGTTTTGCTCCGGCCTGGCGGCCTGCCGCGTGCCGCAATCGAAGGCGTGCTCGAGCAAAAACTTGCCTATGCACCACCGGGTTCGCCGCGTGCCAACGACGCACCGCTGGCGCCCGGCATGCTGGCTGCGCATTACGCGCCGCGCACGCGGCTGCGCCTCGACGTCGGGCGCATCGAGGCCGGCGAAGCGTTGCTGGCGTTCGGGCGCAAACCGGCAGAGGGCGCCGGCGGCGCGCAAAAGGCGCTCAACCTGTCGGCGCGCGGCGATCTTATCGAGGCGGCCGCCAATCTGTTTTCGCACCTGCGGGTGCTTGATGCCGCAGGCGCCCCAGCGATCGCCGTGATGCCGGTCCCTCATGAGGGGCTGGGCGAGGCGATCAACGACCGGCTCCGCCGCGCCGCCACACGTTAGGCAAATTGCGTCGCAAGGAGAGCATGATGGCGCGCTTTCATTTGCTGCCCGCGGCGTTCGCCGCCGCACTGGTCTTTTGCTGTGCTTCCGCGCACGCCGAGGTGCAGAAGATCATGAACCTGTGTGACGGCAAGCTCTGTCCGTTCTTTAAGCTCGTGATCACGCCACCGCACGGCTGGGTCATCGAGAAGGACGCGACCAACAAGAACAAGGTCCAGATACTGGTCCCGGAAGGAAAGAATTTCGGCAACGCCGAGCCGCTGATTTACGTGAAAGTGTCCTGGCACAAGGATAAGCAGGAGTTGCTTGCCGACTTTTCCCGCATCAGCAATGAGCACTGGCAGGTCGGCGCGAGCGACGCCAGGATTTCGGAGCTTGCGCCGATCGAGCGCGCCAACGGCAAACCGGCCTTTCTGCGCTTTTCCTATGAAACTCCGAGCAAGGCGCAGCAGGCATTCGAAATCGTGTCGTTCGGTCTTGATTCCGATAACGATGGCAATGAATTCTTTCTGATGGTGGGCATGACCGGCAGCAGCAAGGCGGCGCTTGATCGGGCGAATAAGGACTACGTTTCCCTGCTGGCGGCGCATTGACGGGCGAGGCTGAGCTTGCCTGCGAAAAGGACGACCGCCATCTTTGTGACAGGTGATCACCTACCAACCGGAAACGCTCGATGCTTGATAAACCCCCGAAAAGCAAAGGAACCGATCCTGCCCTGCTCGCGCGCTTTGCCGCCATTGTCGGCGAGAAGATATGCAATCACCGATCCGCAGGCGCAGCTGCCTTACCTCGTGGAGATGCGCGACCTTTATCGCGGGCGCTCTCCGATGGTGTTGCGAGCCGGTTCCGTCGCCGAGGTTGCGGAGATACTCAAGCTCGCCAACGCGACCGGCACTCCGATCGTACCGCAAGGCGGCAATACCGGACTGGTCGGCGGCCAGACGCCGCACAACAACGAAATCGTGCTGTCGCTGACGCGGCTGGATCGCATCCGCGAGGTCGATCCGATCTCCAACACCATGACCTGCGAGGCGGGCGTCACCTTGCAGCACGCCCGCGAAGCCGCCGCCGCAGCCGATCGCCTCTATCCGCAGTTACTGCCCTCGGAAGGGACCTGTACGATCGGCGGCAATCTTTCCACCAACGCCGGCGGTGTCGCCGCGCTCGCCTATGGCATCGCGCGCTCGCACGCGCTCGGCGTCGAAGTCGTGCTGGCAGACGGTCGTATCCTGAACAACCTCAACAAGCTGAAGAAGGACAACACCGGCTACGATTTGAAGAACCTGTTCATCGGCGCCGAAGGCACGCTGGGTATCATTACGGCGGCGGTGTTGCGGCTGGTGCCACGGCCGCGCGCCGTCGAGACTGCTTTTGTCGGCGTGCGTTCGCCTGAAGCGGCGCTGGCGCTGCTCACGCTGGCCACGGATGCTGCAGGCGGCGGCGTGACGAGCTACGAGCTGATGTCGCGCGCTGGCTTGGTATTTGTGCTCCAGCAAGCCGCCGGCAGTCGCGATCCCCTCGCCGCTCCTCACCCCTGGTACGTGCTCATCGAACTCTCCTCGCAAGCCGAAAGCGGACTGCGCGAAGTTATTGAGGATGTGCTGGCGCAGGGACTACAGCACGACCTTATCGCCGACGCCACAATCGCCGACAGCCTCGAACAGGCTAAGGCTTTCTGGCGCATCCGCGAAATGTTCGGCGAGGTGCAACGTCACGTCGGCGGCTCAGTCAAGCATGATGTATCGGTACCGGTCGCCGCAGTGCCGGCCTTTCTTAAGGAGGCCGACGCTGCCGTCGTGGCGCTCATTCCCGGCGCGCGTCCGCTGTCATTCGGCCATCTCGGCGACGGCAATATCCACTACAACGTCATGCAGCCGGCGGAGGCCGACACGGCGGCCTTCCTCAAGCGGTGGGACGAAGTGAATGCAGTTGTCTTTGCGGTTGTAAAAAAATTCGGCGGATCGATCTCGGCCGAACACGGCATTGGCGTGATGAAACGCGATCTGCTGCCGACAGTGAAAGACCCGGTCGCCCTCGAACTGATGCGCGGCCTCAAGCGAATGCTCGATCCCAACGGCATCCTCAATCCCGGCAAGGTTCTGTAGCTTCGAATTCTGTGGCTTCGGAAAAGCCAAAAACCCTCGACCGGGATCAACAGTCGAGGGCCCTTTTCGTGAACGCTAAGTCGGCTGACCGCAATCAGCCGGCTCGATTGCGATTACCACCAGCAGCGACGCCAGCCGCACCGGCGCCATCCATAAGCGTATGGACGACCCCAGTACGGACCAGGGCCCCATCCACGGTAACCCCACCGACCTACATCGACCGTAACCCCATCGATGGTAACCCCATCCGCCGCGCCAGCGTCCGCAGCACCAGACTTTGTCAACGCTGCTGATTTGTTTGCTGGCTTCCGTCAAGCCATTTACGGGCATAGCCGCCGATGCTTGCCCGACCAGCAGGCTCGAACCGAGCAAGGCCAGAGCAAAAGCAGCAATTCTCAGGCTAGCCATAGCAACTCCTCCTTCTTGTCGTTCGTCGTTTACGAAATCGCCACCGGCCAACAGTCCCACACACGGGATGTAAGGAAGCTGAAGACGTTGTTGGCAATTGTTAATCTCGCCGTAATCGGCTGTGCTCGAATACCACCAACCAGTTGCGGAACCATTACGCCGGCAGCGATAATGGCCAGCCGCTCCCACCTCCCACGCGGGCTGAGCGATCCTCACGAGTTGCTGTCGCCGGACACTCCGATGCGCTGCGATCAAGCTACAGCAAGGCGTCATCTTCGCGCAATGTCTAATCCTCTGCCTAATGTCGACGCAAAAATTTGCTGTGCGTTGCAAACTAAAAGTCATCATTTCGTCCCACTGTTCCAAGTAATATCAATCTGCTTCGCATCGGCAAGTGAACGCACGAGCGAACGCCAACGTTTCGTCGTCTATCAAGCTCCGACCGCGCACAAAACGGGTCGCGCCAAAAAGATCGCTGGGGAAGCATTGCCCAGGACCACTTTTTGGAGTGCATTATCATGTCACACTATCTGCACGGTAACTCGGCCGCCGCGCTACGACAACGTCGGCAAGTTTCATGGCGGATGTTCTTCCAGAGCGCCGACAATATGGTGCGGAACTGGATCAAGCGCCGGCAGCAACGTCAGGAATTTCTTGACTACATGGCGCTCGATCATCGCGCCGCTGCCGATATCGGCCTAGCCGCCAACGATGCCCGCGATTGGGCGGAACGCCCCTTCTGGCAACCCTAGCGGCGTCGCGCGCTTTGCCCGAGCCGGGATTGTGGTTCGCTTACGTCTTCTCAGATCGAACCATCGATCGGCCGGCCGTCGCTGCCGCCTCCTCGACATGGCGTTTGGCGACCGATAACAATATTCGGCAAAGGGAGGACAATGCGCTTCGGAGTTTTTCACGAGCTCCAGCTGCCGCGACCCTGGAAGAAGGGCGACGAACGCGACCTTTTTCACAACGCCCTTGAACAGGTGGTGTTGGCCGACCGGCTGGGCTTTGATTATGCGTGGGAAGTGGAACATCACTTCCTCGAGGAGTACTCGCATTCCTCGGCTCCGGAAGTGTTTTTGGCTGCCGCCGCAGCGCGCACAAAAACCATCCGGCTCGGTCATGGCATCCGGCAGGTGATCCCCAACTACAATCATCCGGCGCGCACGGCCGAAGGTCTCGCCACCCTCGACATTATCTCTGACGGCCGGCTCGATTTTGGCATCGGCGAGGGTGCGACGCGGCTCGAACTTGGCGGCTTCAAGATCCCGGCCAAAGAGAAGCGCGCCATGGCGCTTGAAGCCGCGGAGCAGATTGCCAACATGATGGTGCTCGAGCCCTACCCCGGGTTCGAGGGCAAGTATTTTGCCATGCCGTGCCGCAATGTGCTGCCGAAGCCCGTGCAATCGCCACACCCGCCGATGTGGATGGCCTGCACCAATCGCGACACCATCAAGATAGCGGCACAGAATGGTGTCGGCGCACTGGCCTTTTCGTTCCTTGATCCCGAACAGGCGCGCCTGTGGTCCGATATCTACTACGGCATCATCAAATCCGAAGCGTGCGTACCGCTGGGCCATGCGATCAACGCCAATATCGCGATGGTGTCGAGCTTTTCGGTGCACCGTGATCGGGCGGAGGCCATTCGTCGCGGCCTCGAAGGTTTCGAGTTCTTTGGCTATGCGCTCAACGCACTCGTCGCCCACGATACGGTGCCGGGCCGCAGCACGCTCTGGGCTGACTTCACGAGGGACCGCGGCAACCGCACAGAAGAGGTGGTCGCAGCAAGCCAACGGGTCGGCGCCTATTCATCCGGCATCGGCACGCCGGATGACATGCGCAAGCACCTGACGGGATTTCAGGACAACGGCATCGACCAAGTCATTTTCCTGCAGCAGGCCGGGCGGAATCGCCACGACCACATTTGCGAGGCGCTCGAACTTTTCGCCGCCGAGGTCATGCCCGAATTCAAAGCCAAGACGGCCGCGCTGGAGGCGCGGAAGGCTGAAGAACTGGCGCCCTATATCGCCGCGGCTCTTAAGCGGAAGCGTTGGATGCAACCGCTCGCCGACGCAGAGATACCCGTGGTCAAGGCTTCGGCGGAAAAAGCGCAGTTCTCGCGCGGCTCACGCTAGGCCGGAGTGCCTTCTAAAACAGCGACAATTGCTCGTCAGGCTTCTTAGCTGGCGGTGGCTGCTGGGCCGGCTCGGACTGGTCCGGTTTTGTCTCGGTCGCCCGCTCGATCAAATGAGCCGCATCGTTCGCCGCGCGGTTCACGGCGGTTGAGACTTCATAGCATTCGAGCAGCGCTTCGGGGGCCGGCGCCATCAGCGCCGACGCGGCCGTCGCGTCAACCTCAGCGCAATCGAGCCAAAGATCAAAGGCCTCGGCCGGTACGATGACCGGCATGCGGTCATGGATAGCCGCGAGCGTTTCATTAGCTCGCGTCGTGACGATGGCGGCGGTATCGAGCTCTTCGCCGTTCGGACCCGTCCAGGTTTCCCACAGTCCGGCAAAGGCCAACGGTTCGTCCGAGTTCTTTCGCCGCACGAAATAAGGGCGTCTCGGCCCGCCGTCGCGCCAGTCGTAGAAGCCGTCCGCCGGAATGAGGCAGCGCCGACGCCGCATCGCATTGCGAAAGGCCGGCTTCTCGAGCGCCGATTCGCCCCGCGCATTAACGAGCAGCGAAAACTTCTTCGGATCTTTCACCCATGCTGGAATGAACCCCCACCGGGTCAGCGCAAACTGACGCTTGCCATCGACAAGCCGCACGATCGGAATCGGCTGGGTCGGTGCGACGTTGTAACGAGGCGGAAAATTCGGCAACTCGCTGTAGCCGAACAGCGCCCTGATCGCACCCGGCGGCGAAGTGATGACATAACGAGCGCACATTGCGATAAGCGTAGGCCTTGCTTTGGCACATTAGCCGCGATGTACCCCGATAGTAGCTTAAATGGGTCGTGCTTTTGAGCAGTAACAGTACCGAAGCGCGAATTTATCCGGCGCGGCCCTATCTTGCGGTCAGCGCCGCCATCTTCCGGGAGGGCCGCGTGCTGATCGTTCGCCGGGCCCAGCCGCCGGCAAACGGCCTCTACACCCTTCCGGGCGGCGTTGTCGAAATAGGTGAAACGCTCGTCGATGCGGTCATGCGCGAGGTCCGTGAAGAGACCGGCCTCGAAATCGAGCCGCAGGGGCTTGCGGGCTATCGCCAGGTAATCGCGCGCGACGACACCGGACGGATCGAGCGGCATTTTGTCATCCTGCCGTTTGCGGCGCGCTGGCTCGCAGGCGAGATTGTGCTCAACGACGAATTGGCCGAGGGTCTTTGGCTTGCGCCCTCCGAGCTTTCCGGGCTTAAGACCACCGAGGGACTTGCGGACATTGTCGCTGCAGCCGGCGAGTTGATCGCCGCATTGCGTTAACTGGAACCGCCTCAACCATGCCGCCTAGTGGCGCTTGCTGTTCGGTTGGTCGGAGCCATATGTTCACCCTACCGATGCTCCGCATTTTTACCTTTCTCTTGCTGTTTCTTTGTCTCGGCGGGCAAACCGCGAGCGCACAGATTTTTCTACCTCAAACTCAACCGCAAGCGCAGCCCAAGCCGCAGCCTCAAGTTCAACCCAGGGCGCAACCGCAGGCGCAGCCTCAGGCGCCGCCCCCGCCACGGACCGCCCCCTACGATCGCGACATGCAACGGCTTTCCGAAATTCTCGGCGCGCTCCACTTCCTGCGGGGCATTTGCGGTACGAATGAGGGTCAGAAATGGCGCAGCGAAGCGCAAGCGCTGATCGAGGCCGAGGCGTCTTCCGGCGAACGTCGCGACCAAATGGTCTCGAGCTTCAACCGCGGCTATCGCTCCTTCCAACAAAGCTACCGCACCTGCACGCCCGCGGCTGATTTTGCCATCCGCCGCTACCTCGATGAAGGCGCCAGGATCGCCCGCGAAATCACCGCCCGCTACGCCAATTAGCCGCTTGCCGGCGGCATTAACCCTGCCTCTAGGTTCGGTCTAACACCTAACAGCGCCGTGCTAACTTGTCTTGGGCAGGGACGTTGCCGGGCTGCGGCAACAATCAACAGCAATGACCACGGCGGCGCAAATCCAAGCGGCACGGCAAGACGTGGCCGATGACGAACAGAAGCGGCGGGCACTGGGTTACTTGCAAGAGGCTTGGACGGAGGCGCATCACGACGGCGTCGAGGCCGATTGCCTCGCCCAAACCGCACTTTTCCTCGCGCTGGTAGAACTGATTTCAACTTATGGTGAGGAACCGGCGGCCCGCTACGCGGAAAGGCTCGGTGCGCGAATTCGCAACGGCGAATTTTCAATAGAATTGGCGCGGCAATAGCGCCGATCGGCAATCAAATTCTGCACCACCATGCTCACGCTGGTCGCGGACATCCACATCCCTCATGCGCGCTGCGGATTAAGCGCACGCAGTCCGTAGTATCCGCACATGATGGCCTCCACGTCCGCGAGATAGAACGGCTTCTTGAGAAAAGCGGCGCCGAGCGCGCGGGCGCGTGTTGCAACAGCCTCGTCCTGAACGGACGTGATCAACACAAAAGCCGGATTCTGCTTCTCACGCCTGATCTCACCCATCGTCTCAAGCCCGGTGAAGCCCGGCATGTTGTAATCTAAAAAGACCAGATCAAAATCGATCTGGCGCGCCAGTTCCAGCGCCTCGCTGCCTTGTCCGGCCTCGCGGACTTCGAGCGGGAAGCGGGTGGCCGCCAGGATCTTGCGCACGATGCTGCGCATGGTTGACGAATCGTCGACCACGATCACGCAACTCGTCAGCCTCACTCGAATCGATTTGTCCACAAGCGACTTCGCCTCCTGCAGTCCCGAAGGCTTGTTTGCCAAGGCGTCAGTTTGAAACGGCATCAATGTGTCGCGTGCCGACAGCAACACCGTGAAGGGCGGCTCCGCGGCTACGCGAGCGGCCGTCGTAAGCTTTGCAATCGCATCATCCCCGAGTGCGTCATCGATAAAGACAACGTCTATTCCGGCGGCGAGCGATGAACCGGCAGAGGCGACACCGTCCGCTTCGGTGACCTCGACCGGAATCCTCGCGGCCGATGCCGCTCGCCGGAACAGCTCCTGATCCCCCGGTGCAGCCGATACGAAAAGCACGCGAACTGCGAACAACTCGTCGGTCATGCGCTCACCCCCCTGAACGCCAGGTGCGATTATGCAATGAGCTTTGTGGAAGCCGACATTGTCGGCTGAACGGCGCCGAACGTAATTGAGTCGGACTTAACGCAAATACGCCCGTAATTGCGCTGTTACCTTCTTCTCGACCTGAAACTCTAAGGATCCGCCACTGGACGGGGCGGTAGTTGCGATGCGCTCGCCGCCCGGTTAAGCGGGCCAGCTGGCGTACTATCTGCTAACCGCCGCCTGCTCGTATGTTCACTTTTGAACACACCAAGGAGGCGGCTTTTAAGCCCATCACCACTCTTACCTTCACCCATGACCACACACTTGAGGGGAACCGGGTGGCACCTTAGTTTGGCTTCGATGCTGCACAGGTCCACTCGATGAAAGCCGCCCTGCTCCCGGCCCGCGGCGTGGTTAAGGTTGCAGGCGATGACGCCCGCAACTTTCTCCATGGCCTCGTCAGCGCCGATATTCAAAAGCTCGCGCCGGGAGTAGCGCGCTTCTGCGCGCTGTTATCGCCGCAGGGCAAGATTATTGCGGATTTCTTTGTCGTCGAAGCGCCCGCGGAGGATGGCGGCGGCTTCTTCCTGGACCTTCCGAGAACGCTCGCCAACGCGCTGGTCGACAAGCTCAACCTCTACAAGTTGCGCGCTCGCGTCATGGTCGAAGATTTGTCCGAGGTCCTCGGCGTATTGGCGGCATGGGATGGAGAGGGAACGACCCGTGTCGGCCTTTGGTACGCGGATCCCCGTCTGCCGGCACTTGGACACCGAGCAATGCTGCCGCCGCAACGTGCCGCAGACGCGGCCTTGGAGTTTGGCGCTGCGATGGTCGATCCTGCCGAATACGACACCCACCGCATTGCACTCGGCGTTCCACAGGGCGGCGCCGACTTCAGCTACAGCGACGCGTTCCC
Source organism: uncultured Alphaproteobacteria bacterium (assembly GCA_963831165.1). GTDB lineage: Bacteria > Pseudomonadota > Alphaproteobacteria > Rhizobiales > Xanthobacteraceae > BOG-931. The sequence goes on along the minus strand of CAWHPC010000017.1, from coordinate 111,764 downwards.
GCACGAGGCGGACATGGATCAACTCGGCGGCGTCGATTTCGAAAAAGGTTGCTATGTCGGCCAGGAGGTCGTCTCGCGCATGGAGCACCGCGGCATCGCTCGCACCCGCGCTTTGCCGGTCCGCTTCGACGGCACGCCACCAGCCTCCGGCGTCGCCGTGATGGCCGGTGAGCGTCAAGTCGGCACTATGGGCTCGAGCGCGGCGGGCCACGGGCTTGCGCTTCTACGCCTCGACCGGGTCGCGGATGCTCTGTCGCGCGGCGAGCCGCTCGTCGCTGGCGGCGTTCCGATTCGGCTCAACAAGCCCGATTGGGCGCGCTTTACCTTCCCTGACAGCTCTAAGGCCGCCGAATGATCGCCCCCGCTCCCGCCGAACGCATTTCGCGGTGCCCTTGGCCAAAGGACGACGCACTCTATCTCGCCTATCACGATGAGGAATGGGGCGTGCCGGAATACGACGACCGCGCGCTCTACGAAAAACTTGTCCTCGACGGTTTCCAGGCCGGCCTGTCTTGGATCACGATCCTGCGCAAGCGTGAGAATTTCCGCCGCGCCTTCGACGGCTTCATTCCCGAGAAGATCGCGCGCTACACGCCGAAAAAAGTCGAGCGGCTGATGCAGGATGCCGGCATCGTCCGCAACCGCGCCAAGATCGAGGGCACCGTTCTCTCGGCGCGTGCCTGGATCGAAGTGATGGAAAAGGGACCGGGCTTCTCCAAGTTGTTGTGGGACTTCGTCGACGGCAAGCCGAAGGTGAACCGCTTCCGCAGCACACGGCAGGTACCGGCGGACACGGCAATCTCGCGAGCGATGTCAAAAGAACTGGCGCGGCGCGGTTTCAAGTTCTGCGGTCCGACCATCGTCTATGCCTTTATGCAGGCGGTCGGCATGGTCGACGACCACCTGATTACCTGCTTCCGCCACGATGCGGTGCAGAAGCTCGGGAAATCGTCGCCGCGTCGCCTATTTGTAAAACGATTAATCGGGTCGTCCGCTCGCGTTGCGCCGTCGCGCGATACTGAAGAAGATCGCGGCCAATAGCGTCAGCGCGCCAATGACGGTGTAATGCACCGACGAATTGGCATTGATGTAAGACGACGCGCTCGAAGTCGCTTGCACCAAAGCAGCGCCGAGAAGGATGCTCACGAACGAGCCCCGCCCTCCGCCAACGCTCGCACCTCCCAACACCACCACGGTGATTGTCATCAGCGTGTAGTCGGTGCCGGTCGAGGGCGAACCGATGCCAACTTGGCCTGCAAGCATCAGCCCGCCGATTCCGGTTCAGGAATCCCGAGATGACGAAGGCAAGCCAGGTCAAGCGTTGGCTGTCGATGCCAAGGCGGTGGCTCGCCAGCGGGCTTGAGCCGACGGCGCGGAAGCTCCTGCCGAACCCGGTGCGATAAAGCAGCCATTCGGCGACGCCGACTATCGCCAAAGCGAGTACCAGACCGGCCGGCAGGAACCAGAGCGGAAATTGCGCCGCATCGGAGATGGCGTCGTCAATGGTGCCCGCGGCGACCGGCCGAAGCAGCAGCGAGACGCCCTGTAGTCCGATGAAGGTTGCGATCGTCACGACGATCGCCGGTAGACGCAGCGAAGTAATCAAAAGACCCTGTAACAGGCCGAAGCCGGTAGTGGCCATGAGTATCAGAATAAGCCCCGCCGCAAACGGGCTAGCGGCAACACCGTCGGGTGCGAGGAACGAGGCAAGCACAACGCAAAGCCCGGCCAGTGGACCGATCGAAAGATCAATGGCGCCAACCAGCACGGTCGCCAGCTGTGCGCAAGAAAGCAGCGTGAGGATGCTCAGGAACGACAGCATGCTTTTGATGCTGAACGGCGAGAGAAAGTATTCGTTCAGGGCCTGCGTCCCACCGAGAATGACAAGGGTCAGAACGGCCAGCACGACAGCGGGAAAATGATCGCTGGCGGCAAACTCGCGCCAGCGCCGGACTTGCGCACCGGCTGGAGTTTTGCTCGCCCGCGACACCGTGGCGGTCAGATTGGCCTCGGTGATCGCCGCATCGGTGACCGCCGCACCGGTCAATTCGTGGACGACGCGACCGCGCGCGAAGATCAGCACCCGGTCGCAAAGACCTTCAAGTTCGATGCCGTCGGAGGACGAAACCAGCACGGCCACGCCTTGATCGGCGATCGCTCTCAGCCGCTGATATATTTCGCTGCGTGCGCCGATGTCGACGCCCTTCGTCGGCTCGTCCACCAAAAGAACCGATGGCTTCGACGAGATCTCGCGCCCGAACAACGCCTTTTGCTGATTGCCGCCGGATAGTTCGTTGAGCTTGGATTCTATTGAGGCGGCGCGAATGCGTAAATCTTCGGTGATCTTTTTAGCGCGGCTGGCTTCGCTCGCGCGCTCGATGACCCAATATCGCGAAATCGAGCCCAAAAACCCGAGGCTCAGGTTCTCCCGCAAAGTCAGGTTGAGAAACACGCCTTCGGTATGGCGATCGTCGGTAATGAATCCAATGCCGGCCTGGCGAAAAGCGCCGGGCGTGTCGCCGGAAATCTTGACGCGTGCCACCACGACGTCACCGCCGCTGCGGCGGTCGATGCCGGCGGCGGCGCGGATGAATTCGCGCTGGCCCTCGCCCTCGATGCCGGCAAGTCCGACGATTTCACCGGCATGCACAACAAGATCGACCTGATCGAAGCCGCGCCCGGTCAACCCGTTGACGGCGAACAAGGGCGCCCCGACCATTTTCGCCTTGGCGGGAAAAATCTGGCCCAGCGGACGGCCCGCGATCAGCGCAACGATCTCGCTCGGGGTAATCGCTTCGGCAAGCCGGCTGTCTATGATCTCGCCATCGCGCATCACCGAGACGCGGTCCGCCAATTCGTCGACCTCGTGCAGCCGATGCGAGACGTAGACGATGCCGACGCCGTCGCGCCTTAATTCGCCGATGAGATCGAACAGCTTGCGCACGTCGGCGTGTTGCAGCGGCTCAGTCGGCTCGTCGAGAAACAGCACCTTCGGATTGGTCGCAAGAGCCCGCGCGATTTCGACCACGTGACGCTGCGCCAGCGACAGTTCCGAGACGCGCTTGGTGATCGGCATGCGCAGTTCGTCGGTCGCGACACGTTCGAGAAGGCGCTCGGCTTCAGCGAGGCCACCGGAACCCGCAAGCGCCGGCGCCGCGAGCTGGAGATTTTCAAGAACGGTCAGATCGTCGGCCAGAGCCGGATGCTGGTAGACCACGCTGACACCGTGTTCGCGCATCTTTCGCGGATTTGGCGATCCGACATGTTCGCCCTCGTAATAGATCGCGCCGGCATCGGCATGCAGCACGCCTGCGGCAATGCCGATCAACGTCGACTTACCGGCGCCGTTCTCACCGACGATGGCATGAATCTCGCCGGGCATGATGAGGACGTCGACACCTTTGAGCGCCTGCACGGGGCCAAAGCTCTTGCGCAGACCGACAAGCGCCATCACCGGCACATGCACGGTGAACGGGGTCAGGGGCTTATCGACGACGTTATGCATCGCGCAGCCGCCGCGTTATTTCGGGCAGCGCCACGCCGCTCAGTACGATGACCGCATCAGCCAGATTTTCAGCCGAGCCGCCGAAGCCGAGCGCCGTCACCAACTGGGCAAGGTAGGTCAGGAAAAATGCGCCAATGATCGTGGCGACGACACTGCCCTTGGTGACACCGCCCAGCGGGTTACCGCCGACCACGACTGCCGCGATGGTGCCAAGCAGATAAGGAAGCCCGCATAACACCGTCGGTGAGACCAGATATCCCGATAGCATGACCGCCGCGATGGCATACATCAGGCCGGCAGTCGCGTAAGTGAGGACGCTGTAGATTTTTAGCGGCACACCCACGGCATGAGCGGCCGGTGGATTGACACTTACGGCAAGGAACCGGCGCCCGGTCGTGGTGAACGTGAGGACAAAGACTGTGGCTCCGGCCACCAGCAGCAGTACCCAGACCGTCGTCGGTACGTACAAAAACCGGCCAACGAAAAAGTCGACCATCATCATCGGCGATTGAACCGAGGCGCCGGTCGAGACGAAATAGGTCAGGCCAAACAGAATGGCGTTGACGCCGATGGTGGTTACAAGCGGCGGCACCTGCAAAAACGTGACGATAAGCCCGGTGATCGCCCCAATCGCGGCCCCGACGGCGAGTCCCATCGCAACATAAAACAGGACCACGCCGAGATCGGTGCTGCCGTCGGGCAATTTGGTGACAACCACGGCGCAAAACGACATGATGCCAGCGGTCGAGAGATCGAGACCACGCTGCTGAATCACCAGATGCTGGCCGATCGAGGCCACGGCAAGAATGGTGAAATACGGCAGGGTCGAAAAATCGCCGCCGAATTGACCGTGCTCGGCGCCGCGATGCCGCCGATCAACACCAGAAGCGCCGTGGCGATGAAGGCCTTTGCCGCCAGCGGCTCGGTCAATTCTCTGCTGGGCCATGGCACCCGCAGAACAATCGTTCGATACTCAAGCCATGTCGTCATTCCCGCCCCACTCGAACGCGGTAGCGGCAACCCGCCGCCGTTCCGCGCTACCCTTGCCGCGCCTCGCCGAACGTCCGCTGGCGTTTGCCTCGTTCAAACTTTGCCGAAGCCCGCCCGCGCGGCGGAGAGGAATATGCAGTAGCGAAACCTGGGGCATCAAACAACAGCGCGCTGTGCGCAAATGCGGAGCAACAGGAAAAGATCGCCCGGACCCCAGCGGGGACCGGGCGATCCGTAACACTCAAAAGTTCCCGGACTACTTGCCGCCCAGAGCCTTGACCTGTTGCGCCTTGGACAACATCGCCGACGGGATCGAGTCCATCGGCATTGACTTGTCGCACTTAATCGCGAGCTTCGCGTCCTTCGAGGTATTGTCCTCGGTGAACGGAAGCGTGATCAGGCTCGGCTCCGGCTCGTCGATACCTTCAGCCGCAGCCACTGCCTTGCGCAATGCAAGCCGAACCATCCAGGTGTGGGCGTCCATGCTCGCCATCTTGAAGTTCGGATGGTCGGCGGCAAGGCAGCTCAAATCCATCAGCGACTGACCGACGTAAGCGGGAACCGGTTTGCCGGCCGCGAGGAACGCGCGGATCGGGCCGGTAGTTTCGCTGTAGATGCCGTCGATCTGAGGATATTTAGCAATCAACGCCGCGGTCTTTTGCTGCGCCATGGCCGGATCCCAGTTCGTCGGCACCGGCTCTGCTTCCAGCACCTTTATGCCCGGATATTTCGCGAAGGTAGGCTTCCAGCCGACGACTTGCGCTGCCGTCATCGGGTTGCCCGGCGTGCCACCGAACATGATGACGGTGCCCTTGCCGTTGAGCGTTTTCGCCAGCCAGTCAGCGAACTGTTCTCCAACCTGGCTCTGGCTTTCGGTGACGCGGTCAACGTAGTCCTTGCCGAGCACGCCGGGGAAATTGTCGCCGACCGAGTACGGCACAACGGCAATTCCAGCCGCCGTTGCTTCACGCGTCGCTTTCAGAATAGCCGGACCGGTATCGAGGAAGGCGACGATGACGTCGAATTTCTGCGCAATCAGACCTTCGATGTCGGCGATCTGCTTTTCAGGTTTGAACTCGCCGTCGGTGTACCGCGTCTCAGTGATGTTCGGGCATTTCGAGGCTTCGTCCTCGAACTCGGAGCGGGTGATATGGCGCCAGTAGTTACCGCCCCAACCGTCGGAAAGCGCGACCTTAATCTTCTTGGTGCCGCAGAACTTTGAAATCGGCAGCAAGTCGGCAACCGTGCCCTTCTTGTCCGGATACAGTTTGACTTTAGTGATGTCTGCGGCATGACCGGATGCGGTCATGGCAATTGCGAAACCCAACGCCGCAATGCCGCCGGTTATCGTGCGTGGTGACAACATTAAGACTCCTCCCCTGCTACATCTGATTTGACCCAGTCTGACCGAACCTTTAACCGCGGCAGCGCCGCAGCTTTTAACGTTCGTGGCAGCTGGAAATTCCCAGATGACCTTGTGCGGCTGAACAATACTCTGGTTTTGCAGCCGGTGCCAAGCTCTGCGGCAAGAATCTACCGTGCCGGTCGCACAATTAATCTTTATGTTAGACTGTGGGATATGGCCCTTAAGCGTGTGGGCTTGGCCCACTTCACATCAGTTTTGCTCGCTCGGCGTACCGCGCCCGTTTTGCATCAAAAAAACGCGCCGTCGCTTCCGCGTGTTGCTCGCCTTTAACCATCGTCTTGCGCACGGCTGCGATTGGCTGGCATAATCCGCAAGACAGTTTTGGCAGCAGAACGCTTTGCCGGCCGAACAAATGTGAGTCACTGGGAGGAAATGATGAAGAAGAGCGCCGAGTACATCCTGACTACACACACCGGCAGCTTGCCACGCGGCAAAGATCTTAACGACGCCCTGATCGCCGACGAGGCCGGGGAGAAAGTCGATCAGGCCAAGCTGACCGACATGATCGAAAAACGCGTCGCTCACGTGATGGAGAAGCAGCGCTGGGCCGGCGTCGACGTCGCCAATGACGGTGAGCAGGGCCGGGTAGGTTTTCAGACCTATGTTCCAAAGCGGATGTCGGGGTTTGGCGGTGAATCGAAGCGTCCGTTCGGGCAGGAATGGATTCAGTTGCCGCTGTTTACGGAAAAGTTCATGGCGCGCATTCCCAAAACCGGAAAGGTGTTCGGGTGTCCGGAATGTATCGGCGAGCTCAAATACAACGACAAGGAAGCAATCAAGACGGAGCTCGCTCGCGTTAAGCGCCATGCCGGCGCGATCAAGCCGCCATTCCCGGAAATCTTCTTTGCCGAGCCGTCGCCGGGCATCATCGCTACGACGATGCTTAATGCGCACTATTCGACCTACGAGGCATACCTCGATGCAATCGCGCGCGAGATGCACTACGAATACAAATCTGTCGTCGACGCCGGATACGTTCTTCAGATCGACGCGCCCGATCTGGCGATGGAACGGGTGCTTCTGTTCCAGGACAAGTCGGAAGCCGATTACGTCAAGATCGTCGAGACCCATATCGCCACGCTGAATAAGGCGCTTGAGGGTATTCCGCGCGACCGCGTGCGCCTGCATGTCTGCTGGGGCAACTGGGAAGGGCCGCACATTTTTGATATCGGCCTCGAGCCGTTGTTGCAGGCGTTCTATCAGGCCAAGGTAGGTGCGCTCGGCATCGAGTTCGCCAATGCACGCCGTCAGCACGAATATGCGGCGCTGAAGAAGCACAAATTCCCTGACAACATGATCCTGATACCGGGGGTGATCGAACTCGAAGATCAATCTGGTCGAGCATCCCGAAGTCGTGGCGCAGCGCATCGAGTCTGCGGTCGCAGCGATCGGCGATCGCGAGCGCGTCATCGCCGGCGTCGACTGTGGCTTCGGCACCTTCGCCGGCTGGGAATGGGTAGCGGAAGACGTGGTGTGGCTGAAGCTCAAGACGCTGCGCGAAGGCGCCGACATTGCCTCCAAGCGGCTGTGGGGCAAGAAGGCAGCGGCTTAATCTTACGCACCAAGCCTGTTTGCGAATGATCGGGAGGCCGCTAGCCTCCTGATCATGGTCAAGAGATCACGCCCGGATTCGCCTCGCGCCTGGCAACGCATGTTGTCAGGGCGGCGGCTCGACCTGCTCGACCCCTCGGCACTCGATATTGAGATCGAAGACATCGCACACGGGCTCGCCCGCGTTGCGCGCTGGAATGGGCAGACAATCGGCCCGAATATCTTCTCAGTGGCTCAGCACTGCCTGCTGGTGGAAACGCTGGCGCGGGCACGTGTGCCGCGGCTCGATCGCAGCCGACGGCTGGCGGCACTGCTGCACGATGCCCCGGAATACGTCATCGGCGACATGATCTCGCCGTTCAAGGCGATCATTGGCGGCGATTACAAGGCGATCGAGCGACGCCTGCTTGCGGCGATCCACACGCGCTTCGGATTGCCGGCAAACTCAGCACCGGAGCTCGATGCCTTGATCAAAGCCGCCGACCGCGCGGCGGCATATCTGGAATCGACGCGCCTTGCCGGATTCGACGCCAAAGAAGCGCGGCGGTTCTTTGGCCGCGAGCCGGCGATTTCCGCCGCGATCGAGCGCGGTTATCTAAAACCCTGGCCGGCGGAGACGGCGCAGGCGCGCTATCTCGAACGGTTCAATAAGCTGTTTCTCGAAGGTGATTAGCTACCTTCGCGAATGAGAAAAGCGAAGTTGAGCCTTTCGCTTATCCCAGCCGTCTTTTAGAATGCTGATTAGGCGGCGCCGCTTCGATGTTTGATTTGATAGTCATTGTGGTGATTGCGGCGCTGGCCTTTCCGGTGCTTGCGATCATTGCGTTGATCAAAGCCATCGGGGTCGCCGATTTAATCCGGCGCCTGGAACTGAGAGTGGCGACGCTCGAGCGCCAGCTTACGCTGGCCGGCGACCTACCGCGACAGGATCAGCCCGTATCGTCGCCGGCCGCCGCGCCAATTGGGCCACCACCTCTGCCGCCCGAGTTTCAGGCCCCACCCCCAATGCCACCGGAAGCATCTCTTTCGCCGGCAACATCAGTCCCGGTCTCGCCCGCGCCGACGCCGTCAGCATCACCGCAGCGGGCGATCGGTTTTGAGGAGCGCTTCGGCACCCGCTGGGTCGTATGGGTCGGCGGCTTGGCGCTTGCGCTCGGCGGCGTATTTTTGGTTCGCTACACTATCCAGCAAGGACTCATCGGCCCCGGTGTTCGCATTGCGCTCGGCGGATTGCTTGCGCTCGCTCTTGTTGCTGTCGGCGAATGGGCGCGCCGCGGCGAGAAACTGACCGGACTTCCTGGTCTGTCGTCGGCAAACATTCCGAGCATCCTGACTGCTGCCGGCACCACAGTGGCATATGCCACGGTTTACGCCGCTTATGCCCTGTACGCATTTTTGCCGCCTGCGGCCGCATTCATTCTGCTTGGCGTAGTGGCGTTGCTCACTTTGGCGGCCGCTTTGCTGCACGGTCCGGCGCTTGCCGGCCTCGGCGTAATAGGCGCCTTCGTGGCACCGATGCTGATCGCTTCCACCGAGCCGGACTATTGGTCTCTGTATATCTATATCGCGGTCGTCACCGCCGCCTCGTTCGCACTGGCGCGCGTGCGGTTATGGGAGTGGCTCGCAATCTCGGCGATAGTGCTGGGAGCGTTGTGGACGGTGCCGGGCGCCGATCAATACCCGGTCGAGGCGCTCGGAGCCCACGTATTCAACGCGATCGCGGGCTTTGGGCTTGCCGCCACGCTCCTCGTATGCGGCTTGATGTACGGCCCGCAAGCGACGCCCGGCGAGCTTGATCGGCTCTCGACCCTGGCGCTTTCGCTGTACCTTCTGGTAGCGGCAGCCCTTGTTCTGGTGAGCCGCCACGATGCGGTCGCGCTGACCGCCTTCGTCGTCCTCAGCGCTGCGACTGTGGCCATCGCCTGGCGTGCGGAAGCCGCGACCGTGGCCGTGCCGGTAGCCGCCGTCCTCGCTGTGGTGGTGATGGCTGATTGGTCGGTGCACTTAAGTATCGACGCATTGATCGCACCGGCTGGTCCGGCTGCGCCTACCACGCCGGAACCGGAGAGCTACGACTATGGCGCGCATCTTTTTCTTGCTGCCGTGTGGGCTGCGTTGTTCGGCATTCCCGGATTTTTGGCGCAAGGGCGTTCGACGCGCGCCTTGATAGCCATGCTGTGGAGCGCTTCCGCTGTTTTCGCGCCAGTAGCGATGCTCGTCGCGCTCTACTACCGCATTGCGGGCTTGGATCGATCGTTACCGTTCGCCGGCTTTGCGCTGCTTCTTGCCGCCGTCTATGCGATCGCGACTGAAACGCTGGTGCAGCGCAGACCTCGACCCGGCCTTGCTGCATCGGGCGCCATCTTCGTGACCGGCGCGCTCGCGGCGCTCGCGCTCGCATTCACATTCGCCTTCGAAAAAGGCTGGCTTACCGTCGGACTCGCATTGATGGCGCCGGGCGCCGCCTGGGTAGCCGAAAAACGGCCGCTGCCATGGCTTCGCTGGCTTGCGGCGATCATGGTCGCGGTGGTGTTGGCGCGCATTGCCTATGAGCCGCGCATTGTCGGCGACGACATCGGCACGACTCCGATCTTCAACTGGCTCCTCTACGGGTATGGCGTTCCGGCGCTTTCGTTTTGGGTCGCAGGATGGATGCTGCGGCGTCGCTCCGACGACCTGCCAGCCCGCATGGTCGATGCCGGTGCAATTCTGTTCACAGTTTTGCTCGTGATTTTTGAAATCCGCCACTACATCACCGGTGGCGATATCTATCAGCCGGTCAGCGACATCACTGAAGCCGCGATCGATGTGAATGCCGGGCTGGCGCTGACCATCGGCCTTGAGCGAGTGCGCGGGCGCACCGGCAGCATTGTGCACAATATCGGTGCGATGCTGATTGCGGCATTGACGCTATGCGCCGTCGGATTCCAGCTTGTCATCGTCGCAAGTCCGCGGTTCTACGATGAGCCGATCAGCGGCGTGTTCTTCAACATGATACTGCTCGGCTATGGGTTACCGGCAGTGCTTGCCATTATCCTGGCGTTGATCGCCCGCACCACACGCCCCCTGCCCTACCGCGTCGTCGCCGCGATCACGGCAGTGCTGCTCGCGCTGGTCTATCTGACGCTCGAAGTGCGCCGCCTGTTCCACGGTCCGATCATCGCCGGCCCAACGAGTGACGCGGAGCAGTACGCCTATTCGAGTACGTGGCTCATCTTCGGCATCGTTCTATTTGGGCTGGGCTTTGCGCTTCGCTCGCAGCCGGCGCGGCTTCTCGCTCTCGGCGTGATGGCATTGACTGTCGCCAAGGTTTTTATCGTCGACACCGCGAGCATCGGCGGCATCTACCGCGCGCTATCGGCGATAGGGTTGGGCGTCGTTCTGCTCGGCATCGGCTGGATCTATCAGCGACTGCTCTATCCGCGTATGCCGGCGACTGCCCCGTTGGCTGTTCCAGAGTGAGCGTCATACTTGTGCCGCGCGCCGGACTTATACGGACACCCCGCAAAGCGTAATGTGATTCCGCAATCCGAGCCTTCGCTGCCAAGCCTACCATGATTCATGTCTGCCCACTTTCGCTCCTTAATAAGACGGTCGAAGACACCGGCGCGCGCCATGTCGTATCGCTGATCGGCGACGAGGTGATCATCGAGCGACCCGGCGCGGTGATGGAGGAAAATTATCTGCGGCTGCGGCTGCACGACATCAGCTCGCCGCTCGATGGCTACATCATGCCGGATGAGGAGCACATCGCTGATCTCCTCAAATTCGTGCGCCGCTGGGATCGGCGGGCGCCGATGGTAGTGCATTGCTACGCCGGGATCAGCCGCTCGACGGCGAGCGCGTTTGCGAGCGTCTGCGCGCTCAATCCGCACCGCAACGAGGAGAGCATTGCGCTCGCGCTCCGGCGCGCTTCACCGACGGCCACACCGAATATCCGCATCGTGTCGCTTGCCGACCGGCTGCTCGGCCGCGACGGCCGCATGGTCGCCGCGATTGAGATGATCGGCCGCGGGGTCATGGCCACCGAGGCGACCCCCTTCCGGCTCGAGCTGGAATAGCGACGTCGCTATTCTTCGATTGCCGGCCGCAATGTCGCGATCGGCAATGACCGTGGCGACGCCGACGCTCGGGTTATGACCTGAGCGCGCGGATTGTGCTGGCGGAAATCACAATAGGCAAAGCTCAGGCCGGAGATTGAACCGCGAAAACTCCGGTAGTCGAGCCTCTGCACGTTGAAACACGGCTCAAGCGGCAGGCCGGAGAGGTGCGCGCACATCGAGCTACCATCGACCTTAATCGTGCCGGCTGGAAGGGAAGCAAAGCGGGTCTCGCCACGGCCGCCCGGTCGGATGGTGCCGACGATAGAGCCGTCGGAGAAGATACGACCCATTCCAGCAGTACCGTCAAAGCAAGTGTAGGCGAACAGCTTGCCGACGACGAACGCTCTAGCCTGCTCCGGAGCGAGCTCCTCGGCGATAGCCGGGGCAACTCCCAAAACGCAAGCGCAAATAATGGTAACGCGCAGCAACATGTGCGACTCCACTTTGAACTTGGGCCCTATGTTAACGCCATTTCTTAACCGACCCCTTACCATAACGCACCCGCTGGTCGACGAAATATTCTGCACCGTTTATCGAATTTTTACCACAATGCGCCCGCGGACTTCACCGGCCAGAATGCGTGCTCCGGCGTCGATGACGTTGTCGAGCCCAATTTCCGAGGTCATCGCCGCAATCTTTTCCCGGTCGAGGTCGGTTTCGAGGCGGCGCCAGGCCTCTTGCCGCAACGGGAGCGGGCACATGACTGAATCGATGCCCAGCAGCGACACCCCGCGCAGAATGAAAGGGGCCACGGTGGTCGGCAGGTCCACACCGCCGGCAAGGCCACAGGCGGCAACAGCCCCGCCATAGCGGGTCATCGACAGCACATTGGCGAGCGTCGTCGAGCCTACGGCGTCGATGCCGCCGGCCCAGCGCTCCTTGCCCAGCGTCCGCGGAGCGCCGGTCAATTCCTTGCGCTCGATTATCTCGGCGGCGCCCAGACCCTTCAGATAGTCAGTCTCCGTCGGCCGCCCGGTCGAGGCGATGACCGTGTAGCCAAGCTTCGACAGAATTGCGATCGCGACCGAACCAACACCTCCGGCCGCGCCGGTCACGATCACCGGCCCGCGTGCCGGCGCAACGCCGGCCCGCTCCAACGCAATCACCGCGAGCATGGCAGTATAACCCGCAGTGCCGATCGCCATGGCGTCGCGTGCGCCTATTTTCTCCGGCAGGCGCACCAGCCAGTCGCCTTTGACGCGCGCCTTTTGCGCAAAGGCGCCTAGATGTGTCTCACCCAATCCCCAGCCGTTGAGGACGACTTTGTCGCCTGCCTTCCACGCCGGATGCGAAGAGGTTTCGACCGTGCCGGCGAAATCAATACCGGCAATCATGGGGAACCGCCGCACCACTGGCGATTTTCCGGTGAGCGCGAGCCCGTCTTTGTAATTAACCGTCGACCATCCCACGGCAACGGTGACGTCGCCGTCCATTAGATTCTGTTCGTCGAAATCGACAAGCCGAACCGTTTGGCCGCTGTCCGTCTTGTCGATGACGATAGCCTTGAATGCCGCCACGCTTCCCGTCCCTCACGTTGGCCGTACTCAAGCATGCGCGGATCGCCACGGCAGGGCAAGCGCACAACCTCGAGGCCCACGCTTTAGGATTTCGGCGCGGCGGCAACTTTAGGTTTGGGTTCGGCAGTGCCCTTGGCTTTCGGCTCCGCTCCATCGGGTGATTTTCGTTCGGCAGCGACCTTGGCTTTGCCATTGGTACGGCCGGTCGATTTGGAATCGCGACCGTGCTTAGGTCTGGACTTGGTGGGGCCAGGCGATTTCACTTCCACGCTGGCCGTCGATTTGGATTCTGCGGCGCGCGACGATTTCCGTTCGACAACGGACTGGGCTTTCCCATCGAAACTGCCGGTCGATTTGGAATCGCGACCGTGCTTAGGTTTGGATTCGCTGGTGCCAGGTGATTTCACGTCCACGCCGGCCGTCGATTTTGATTCTGCAGCGCTTTGCGATTTCCGCTCCGAAACGACATTGGCTTTGCCATCGGTACTGCCGGTCGATTTAGAATCGCCGATGTCCCCTTGTTTGGACTCTGCATCCTTGGGTTTGGAATCCGTAGTAACAGGCGATTTAGGTTCCGCGCCGGCCGTCGATTTGGATTCGGTAGTGCCTTGGAATTTGGACTCAGTCGCGCCCGACGGCTTCGGCTCGATAGAGCCTGTGGTCTTCGGTTCGGCGGTAGCGGATTTTGGCGTCCCGGCAACTGACGGCTTGGTCTCGAGCGAGACATTGCTCAAGATCGGCGCATTCGAACCGTCCCCCCAAGCGCGCGGCCGATAGAACGTGTGGACGCCGAACCGGTAGAGCCTCGCCATCTCGCGGATCCAGAGCGGACGAACCCAGCGCGCGTGATAGTGGGTGGCGTGGCCGACTTCCTTCAGCCAGATCTTACCGTCCAGTATGTCCCTCGCGATGCGATTGGCGCGCTGCCACATGCGGGGCTCGCTGCCATGGTTCAAGCGCCGGCCCTGGCATGCGAAGGTGAATTGGCAGGCGAGATAGTGGCTGGCGTTCTCGAAAACGACGCCGCAGACGTCGTGCGGATAGCGGCCCGAGAACACGCGGTTCATCACCACTTGCGCTACCGCTTTCTGGCCGCGCATCGGCTCGCCGCGCGCCTCGAAGTAGATCGCATCGGCAAGGCACTTTTCGGCCTTGGCGCGCGGTTTGCCAGTGAGGCCTAGACGCTCGGCCGGAGTCTTGAAGGAGTTGACATGCACCTCGCCAGCATCAGCGTTGGCGGGTGCGCCCTGGGCCCACGGCTCTTGGTTGCTGATCAAGATCAGCGTCAACGCGGCGCACCCCCCGCTGAGCCAGAACGGCACAGCCAATGGGCCCGCTAACCGGGTACGCAACGCCACAACTATCTCCCTCTTGCTTCCACAACTAGAAGCGACGTCAGGATCAATCTACCGGATATACGTCGGCTGTGGCGGGGCTGTGAAGGGATGGTTAACCTTGCCAAAGTGTTAACCGGCGCCGAAAGAGACGCAGGAAAAACGGCTCGGCCTTTAGAGCCTCGCCTCTCGCGTCCGCTTGGAGGGCCTAGCGTTCGCCTCAGGCGGGTTAGTCGCAGCTTCCGGTTGCTTCACCGGCCCCCAGATCGGCGCGTCTGAGCCATCACCCCAAGCACGCGGCCGATAGAACGTGTGCACGCCAAGCTTGTAGAGCTTCGCCATCTCGTTCACCCAGTTCGGGCGCACCCAATAGGCGTGATAATGCGTCGCGTGGCCGACTTGGCCGAGCCAGAATTTGCCGTCGAGCACGTCTTTGGCGATGCGTTTTGCTTGCTCCCACATGTCGGGCTCGTCAATGCGGCTCAGATCCTTGCCTTCGCAGGCGAAGGTGAACTGACACGCGAGGCGCCGGTTGGCGTTCTGATAAACCACGCCGCAGACGTTGTTTGGATAACGGCCTGAGAACACGCGGTTCATCACCACTTGCGCCACCGCCATCTGGCCGCGCAACGGCTCGCCCCGCGCCTCGAAATAAACGGCGTCGGCGATGCACTTCTCCGCCTTTGCACGCGGTTTGCCGCTAAGACCGAGACGAGCCGCTGGGCTCACGAATCCACTCGCGTTGCCCTTGCCGGCCACGGTTTCACCGCCGGGGCCGGTGTCGACTGACTGTTCGAGAGCGGAGAGCTTGATCTCGGGATCGACAGCAGGAAACACCGGAACGGGCGCCGCACCAGGCCCCCATTGTTGTAGTCCGTCGCGCGAGCCCAAGGCCGCGACACCGAAATAGACCTGCGCGTCGCGTTCTGCTTCATCCTCATTGAGGAAGGAAAGCGACACCGACGATGGCTCCGGTGAATTGCTCTCGCTGGCTGTTGGGATGCCCGGCGCAGTATCAGCCACGGCGCTGTCGTCGCCGGCATTTGCATTGCGCGTATCGTCGCGCTCGTCCACGGCGTTAGCTTGAACAGTGCCGGCTATCTCCTCGATCTGCAGCTCTGACGGCGGCGGAGCAAGCAGGTCGGTCCTCGCATCAGACCGCGTCGGATCGAGTTGTTCCGCGCTCTTGGGCCGTTTGAATGTGACGGGCGGCGGGCTGGCCGGCGGCGACAAGGGCGCGTTGACTGGCTGCAGCGACGGCAAGCTCTCTGGCTCGCCCGGACCGGGCGCGGTTTGCCGCAGAGGCATGCGGTCGCCCTTGAGGCGGCGATTGACGGTCGGATATTCGATTTCCTGGGCGGGGCGCGCCATCGGCAGCTCGTCGCCGGGTCGTGCTTTCCCGTCGAACGCGCGCGGGTCGAAATTGACCGGCTGGGCCCCGATCGGCTCGGGCATTGCCGTGCCGATCGGCCGGGTAAAGCTGAATGTCGCGGCGTGGATGGTGCCAAATGGAGAAGCGATCAGGTGATCGCGCCAGCGCTGAGAGACACCGGGCTGGCGCGCAAAGAATGCCGCGAGGTCCTGAGCGCCGATCGAGGTCGGCA
The DNA here is from genome assembly GCA_963831165.1 of uncultured Alphaproteobacteria bacterium. Lineage (GTDB taxonomy): Bacteria > Pseudomonadota > Alphaproteobacteria > Rhizobiales > Xanthobacteraceae > BOG-931. The sequence continues at coordinate 95,734 of CAWHPC010000017.1, read as the reverse complement.
TCAACGCGGTGCAAACCGCGCTAAGCCAGAAAAGCCCGGAGAACGCATCCGCCGGCCGCCTACGCAACACTAACGCTACCATCACCCCTCGCGCACGCTCAAACGAAGCGACGCTTCCCACTCTCAGCGAATGCTACCGCAGTGGCGCGAATGCGACACATTCGGATATTGTCCAGTTAACCTTGCAGACCCGTTAATCGCGATGGAATCTGTCGCCGATCGCTGCTGTAACCGCGCAATTTCTTGACAGAGCGGGATTCGACCCGCTGTTTGTCGTTGTTTGTTAACCAGACGGCAATTCACATCCGGAATACTTAGCGCCAGTCGAATCCGCGAGACCATGTCCGACACGCTCCTTCCCAATCTGCCGGACTGGCAAACCGCCGGCCTCGCAGTCGCTTTGGCGCTGTTGCTCGCTGTTGCGGTCTACGTTGGCCGGCGCATGGCCGTCAAAATTCGCCGGCTTACCAACGCGCTGAATCACATGTCGCAGGGCCTGTGCATGTTCGATGCCGCCGCGCGCATAGTCGTCTGCAATCGGCAGTATCTGCGCATGTACAGCCTTTCGCCCGACGTTGTGAAACCCGGCTGCACGCTGCTTGAACTCATGGAGCACCGCAAACAGACCGGCTTCCTCACGCGCGATCCGCATGAATACGTCAAGGAAATCATGGACAGCATTGCTGCTGGCATGACTTCCAAGTGGATGATCGAAGCCAGCGACGGCCGCAAAGTTCACGCCATCAACGAGCCGATGCCCGGCGGCGGTTGGGTGTCGACGCACGAAGACGTAACCGAGCAATGGCGGCTGCAGCAGCAGCACGACTCGATGGCCGAGCAGCAAAAACGACGCGGCGTGATCGACGCAGTGATCGCGACATTCCGCAGCGAGATGGAAACCCTGCTCAAGACCTTCGGCGACAGCGCGGCGGCAATGAAATCGACCGCGGTCGTTCTTTCATCTGCTTCCAATCATACTTCGCTCTGTGCTGAAGGTGCCGTCGCGGCCTCGAACGAGGCGGCCCAAGGCGTGAATACGGCAGCGCTTGCGACCGATGAATTGTCCAGCTCGATCGGTGAAATAGCCCGGCAGATCACGCAGACCAACAACGTCGTCCACCTGGCGGTTGAGGAGGCGCAGAGCACCAACGGCGAGATGGCGACGCTCGCGGACTCCGCCCAGAAGATCGGCGACATCATCAAGCTTATTCGGACCATCGCCGAGCAGACCAATCTGCTTGCGCTTAACGCCACGATCGAAGCGGCACGCGCCGGCGAGGCGGGCCGCGGCTTTGCGGTCGTCGCTGCCGAAGTTAAATCGCTGGCGGTGCAAACGGCGAAGGCCACGGAAGCAATCGCCGGACAAATCCTTGCGGTACAGGGCTCGACCGCTAGCGCCGTCGAATCGATCCGCCGCATTACCCAGCGCATGCAGGAAATCCAGCACTATGCGTCCGGAGTTGCGGCCTCCATCGAGCAACAGAGCGCGGCAACGAATAACATCTCGTCCAATGTGGCCAGCGCGGCTCAGGCCACGAAAACCATGGCTCACGTAATGAGCGACGTGGCTGGTGCGGCCACCCAAACGCACACCTCCGCTGAGGTCGCGCTCGATACCTCGAACTCCGTGGAGGCTGCCGTGGCAGAGCTTCGCCGCCACATCGAGGATTTCCTCGCCGGCGTAGCGGTGTAGCCCCTAGTCAGCCTTCAGCGCGAACGACCTTGCCCAGAGCCGCCTGCGCTGCCGCCAACCGGGCAATCGGCACGCGGAACGGCGAGCAAGATACATAGTCGAGCCCGATCTCGTGGCAGAACTCCACCGAAGCCGGATCGCCGCCGTGCTCGCCGCAAATGCCGAGCTTGATCTTGGGCCGCACCTTGCGGCCGCGCTCGGCAGCTATCTGAACCAGCTCGCCGACGCCTTCGCGGTCAATGGACACGAAGGGATCGGCCGGCAGAATGCCTTTCGACGTGTAAATTCCCAAGAAGCTTGCCGCGTCATCGCGGCTGATGCCGAAGGCGGTCTGCGTCAGGTCATTGGTGCCGAAGGAGAAGAACTCGGCGGTCGCGGCGATCTCGCCCGCCTTGAGCGCGGCGCGCGGCAATTCGATCATGGTGCCGACCTGGTATTTGACGGATGCCTTCGTTTCGCTTGCGACCGTTTCAGCCGTGGCATCGATGCACTCTTTGACCAGATCAAGTTCGGCCTTGCTGGCGATCAGGGGAACCATGATCTCCGGCACCACCGTCTTGCCTGTAGCCCGGCCGGCCTCGATCGCGGCCTCGAAAATGGCGCGCGCCTGCATTTCGGCAATTTCCGGATAGGCGATGGCAAGACGGCAGCCGCGGAAGCCGAGCATAGGATTGAATTCGTGCAGCTCGCGGGCGCGGTCGGCGAGTTTCTTCGGATCGGCGCCCATCGCCTGCGCCACCTCCGCGATCTCTTTTTCCGTGTGCGGCAAAAACTCGTGCAGCGGCGGATCGAGCAGACGAATAGTGACTGGCAGACCGCCCATGATTTTGAACAAATCAACGAAATCGGCGCGCTGCATCGGCAGCAACTTGGCAAGCGCGGCGCGTCGCGCCTTTTCGTCCTCCGCCAGTATCATCTCGCGCACGGCGCGGATGCGGTCTTCGTCGAAGAACATGTGCTCGGTGCGGCACAGTCCGATGCCTTCGGCGCCGAACTTGATGGCGGCGCGTGCGTCGGCGGGTGTATCGGCATTGGCGCGCACTTTCAGCTTGCGCACGGCGTCGGCCCATTTCATCAGGGTTCCGAACTCGCCGGCGAGCGCAGGCTCCCGCATCGGCACCTTTCCCAACAGCACCTGGCCGGTCGAACCGTCGATGGTGAGCACTTCGCCCTTCTTCAGCGTCGTGCCGCCAGCAGTCATCGTCTGCGCCCGGTAATCGACCCGAAGGCTGCCGGCGCCGGCGACGCACGGCTTGCCCATGCCGCGCGCGACCACCGCCGCATGTGAGGTCATGCCGCCGCGCGTGGTCAAAATGCCTTCGGCAGCGTGCATGCCGTGGATGTCCTCTGGCGACGTCTCCACGCGCACCAGGATCACTTTGTGACCTTGGCTCTTGAGCAATTCGGCATCTTCCGACGAGAACACGATCTCGCCGGAAGCCGCGCCCGGCGACGCCGGCAACCCGGCCGCAAGTATCTTGCGCTCGGCTGCGGGATCGATGGTCGGATGCAGCAGCTGGTCGAGCGCGGCAGGGTCGATGCGCGTCACCGCCTCCTGCCTGCTGATCAATTTCTCCTGCGCCAGCTCGACGGCAATTCGTAGCGCGGCCTTCGCTGTGCGCTTGCCGCTCCGCGTTTGCAGCATCCACAGTTTGCCTTGCTCCACCGTGAACTCGAGATCCTGCATGTCGCGGTAGTGTTTTTCGAGCGCGGCCTGGATGCGCTTGAGCTCGGCAAAAGCGTGCGGCAGCGCCTTTTCCATCGAAGGCTTGTCGGAGCCCGCTTCTTTGCGCGCCTCCTCGGTGATCTCTTGCGGCGTGCGGATGCCGGCGACCACGTCCTCGCCCTGCGCGTTGATGAGAAACTCGCCGTAGAGTTTGCGTTCGCCGGTCGAGGGATTGCGGGTGAAGGCAACGCCGGTGGCCGAGGTCTCACCCATATTGCCGAACACCATGGCCTGCACGTTGACCGCGGTGCCCCAACTCTCAGGGATGCTGTGCAAACGTCGATAGGTAATCGCGCGCTGGTTCATCCACGAGCCGAACACGGCCCCGATGGCGCCCCACAATTGCGCGTGGGCACCCTGCGGAAATGGCTTGCCAGTTTCCTGTTCGACACGCTGTTTGAACAGATCGGCAAGCTGCTCCCAATCCGCCGCTTCGAGATCGGTGTCGAGCATGTAACCGTTGCGGTCTTTATGCTCGTCGAGGATTTCCTCGAAGTGATGATGCGCGATGCCTAGCACGACGTCCGCGTACATGGTGATGAAGCGCCGATAGCTGTCATAGGCAAAGCGCCGGTCGCCCGATTTCTCCGCCAGCGCCGCAACAGTTTTGTCGTTGAGGCCGAGATTGAGCACCGTATCCATCATGCCCGGCATCGAGGCGCGCGCGCCGGAGCGTACCGATACGAGCAGCGGATTTTCTTCATCGCCGAACTTTTTGCCGGTGATACGGCCGATCTCGGCGAGTGCCGCTTCGACTTGCGGCTTTAAATCCTTTGGATAGTTTTCGCCGTTGGCGTAGAAGTGCGCACAGACCTCAGTCGTGATGGTGAAACCAGGCGGCACCGGCAAGCCGAGATGCGCCATTTCGGCAAGGCCCGCGCCTTTGCCGCCGAGGAGATTTTTCATGTTGGCGCGTCCGGCCGCCTTGCCGCCGCCGAAGGCGTAGACCCATTTCTTTTTAGCGGACGCGGCGGACCGTCCTGCTGCGGATTTGGCCGCAGCACGCGGCCTGGATTTCTTTATCGCCAGACGGCTGTTTTTGGAGCGCGATTTGGCCATGGAGTTTGATTCGCTTATCCGCATCGCATCCTTAATGCAGATGCCTGCACCCAACGCAACGCCGGCGAGCGCAGGGCTTCAATGAAAGTTGAGCCAGTGGTGGACGGTATTGAGCTCTACCAGACCGATAAAAATCAGATAGATCGCAACAATGTAGCTCAGCAACCGCGGCACCAGGAGAATGAGTATCCCGGCAATGATGGCGACAAGCGGGGTGATATGGGCAGCGGTAATGACCATTGGTGTTCCTCGAGGTTGAACTCTGGGGGCTGAAAACGTGGCTGGTGCAAAAGCCGGCAAATCCCGGCTGACTTAAGAACGCGTCAGGAGGCGTTCGGTTCTATGCGACAAAAGGGGTTTTGCGCAATCACCCCTCGATCCGGGAGAAATCCGCCACGGCGCGGGTCGCTTCACGGATTTGGTTGAGCAGTCTTAGCCGATTTTCGCGCACCGGCCTGTCGTCGACGTTGACGGTCACCTTGTCGAAGAAGGCGTCAACGTGCGGCCTGAGTCTCGCTAAGTGGCTCATGGCACCTTCAAAATCTTCATTTTCGATCGCTCGTGTCGCTCCCAACTTGGCGCGCTCGATCTCAAACGCAAGCTTCTCCTCTTCGGATTGTTCGTAAAGGTCTCGGCTGGGCGCACCCGTGTACGTCGTACCGTCCTTCTTCTCCTCGATCCGGATAATGTTGGTCGCTCGCTTGTAACCCGCGAGCAGGTTCTGGCCATCTTCGGTATCAAGGAATTTCCCCAGCGCCTCGACGCGACGAACGACAAGAAAAAGATCATCTTGTCCATCGAGCGCAAACACAGCATCGACAAGATCGTGCCGTGCGCCCTGTTCGCGGAGTTGGACTTTCAACCGATCAGCGAAAAACGAGACAAGTTCGGACTCATGTGGCGTTACAATTGTTCGACCGACACCAAGCGCAATACGATCAGTGCGCAAGGCGAGAATCGTCGCCTGGTCATCCAAAAGGCATTTAAACAAAGAGTTCAGCGACAATCGCAGATCGTTGTCTAGGATAATGCGAATGACTCCGAGGGCCGCGCGCCTCAACGCGTAAGGGTCCTTGCTACCCGTCGGCTTCTCGTCGATCGCCCAAAAACCGACAAGCGTGTCGATTTTGTCGGCAAGCGCGACAGCGATCGACACCGGATCGGACGGCACGAGATCGTCGGGGCCCTTCGGTTTGTAATGATCTTCGCAGGCGTGGGTGACCGCTTCGTCTTCGCCTTGTGCCTCGGCGTAGTATTTCCCCATCAGCCCCTGCAGCTCAGGAAATTCGCCGACAACTTCCGTAAGCAAATCCGCCTTGCAGAGTCGCGCGGCGCGCTTGGCCTTTTCCACATCAGCGCCCACGAGCGGCGCCAGCTCTGCCGCGAGCCGCTCGATGCGCTGAATGCGCTCCCATTGGGTGCCGAGTTTCTCGTGAAAGACAATGTGCTTGAATTTCGGCAGGCGGTCCTCGAGCCGCGTCTTCAGGTCGGTCTCATAGAAGAACTTTGCATCTGAAAGCCGCGCCCGGATGACGCGCTCGTTGCCGGCGACGATGGCCTTGCCGCCATCCTCCGCCTCGATATTGGAAACCAGGATGAACTTGTTGACGAGCTTGGCGTGGGCGGCGTCGCGGAGCACGAAGCATTTCTGATTGTTGCGGATGGTGGCGCGGATCACTTCCTCTGGGATTCGCAAAAATCCCGGATCGAATTCCCCCATCAGTACAACCGGCCACTCAACGAGGCCCGAAACCTCGGCCAGGAGGCCTTCGTCCTCGACCAGTTCGAGCCCTTGCGCGAAAGCAAGCTGCTTTGCTTCGGTGATGATGATGTCGCGCCGCCGTTCGGCGTCGAGCACCACCTTGGCCTTGTCGAGTTTTTGCTGATAGTCCGCGAGCCGGCGCACTGTAAACGGCTCGGGCGCGAGAAAGCGATGGCCGTGCGTCGCGTTGCCCGCGGAAATGCCGCCGACGGAGAACGGCACGATGTCCGGCTCCTCGGTTTCCGGACCGAATGTCGCGACGATGGAATGCAGCGGCCGCACCCAATGCAGCGAATCCTTTTGGAACCCACTCGAAAAGCCGGAGGAAAACGCGGCTTGGCGCGCTGACCGGGCGCCCCAGCGCATGGATTTCGGCCAGGGGAATTTCTCGATGATGTCCGGCAGGATTTCGCCGATCACTTCAATCGCGCCGCGTCCCGGCTTCTCGATCACGGCGACGTAGAAATCGCCCTTCTTGTCCGGCTGCACTTTGGCTTCGCCGATCGATTTCAAACCAGCGGCTTTGAGAAAGCCGGCAATGGCGTTTTCCGGCGCGCCGACACGCGGGCCCTTCTTCTCCTCACGGACATCCGCCTGGCGCGCCGGCACGCCATGAACGGAAAGCGCCAGCCGCCGCGGCGTCACAAACGCCTTGGCGCCTTCGTAGACGAGACCGGCGTCGACCAGCCGGTCGGTCACAAGCTTCCGCAGATCCTCCGCCGCCCGCGCCTGCATGCGCGCCGGAATTTCCTCGGAGAACAGCTCGAGAAGGAGGTCAGGCATGATGCCGGCCGCTATCTCCTCCCCTCCCCCTTGTGGGGAGGGGTAGGGGTGGGGGTCGCGAGGATGGTGCTCTGAATCACTTCCAAAACGCCGTCTATATTCCGTAGAACTTCGTTGTTCCAGAAACGCAAGACACGATAGCCCTCTGCTTTCAAAAACTCCGTTCGCTTTGCGTCGTGTTCGAGCCGCTCGGCGTGCTGTCCACCGTCTATTTCAATCACGATCTTTAATTGATAGCTGGCGAAATCGACAATGAAACGACCGAGTCTTACTTGACGACGGAAGTGGGTAGCGGACAACGGCAGCAGATGACGCAAATGCCACCAAAGCTTCCGCTCGGCTTCGGTCGGCGCCGACCGCATTTCACCCGCCCGGACGCGATTGAGCGGAACGACGCTCCGGTCACGCCTCGCCCAAGTGCGTGATTCGAGATCCGAGGATCGCTTCTCCGGCATTCCGCAACCTCTCGACCCCCACCCCTACCCCTCCCCACAAGGGGGAGGGGTTACGCTCCTAGCGTTTTATGCGTGCCATCGCACATCGGCTTCTTTGAGGAGCGCTTGCAGGCGCAGAACCAGGCTTCGCCGGCCGCCTCGGGCTTGTATTCGACGGGCGTGAAAGCAGTGACTTTGTGCGAACCGTCGCAGAACGGCTGCTTCTTGGAGAGACCGCACGCGCACCACCAATAGCTCTTTCCGGCCTCGACCTTGACCGGGATCGGTTGCCGTCCGCCGATTGCAGGCATCTCGCTCATTTGATTTTACCTCCGCCTTCTGTTGCCAGCCACGCCTCGCCGCAAGCTTTGGCGAGTTCGCGAACTCGTAGGATGTAACTTTGACGCTCGGTTACTGAGATTACGCCTCGGGCATCAAGCAGATTGAATATATGGCTCGCCTTGATGCACTGATCATACGCCGGCAACGCCATCAAATGACGTCCGCGATTTGTGCGTTCCTTGCTTAAATCGTTGCCATCGCCCTGCCAGCCCGCTTCCAGATATTTCTTACAAGCCCCTTCCGCCATCCGAAACTGTTCGAACAGCATGTCAGTGTCGGCAAATTCGAAATTGTGCCGCGAGTATTCCTGCTCAGCCTGCAGGAAAACGTCGCCGTAGGTCACCTTTTGCGCGCCTTCGCGGCCGTTGAAGTTGAGCGCGAAAACATTCTCCACGCCCTGGACATACATGGCGAGCCGTTCCAGGCCATAGGTCAGTTCGCCCGAGACCGGCGCGCATTCGAAGCCGGCGACTTGCTGAAAATAGGTGAACTGGGAAACTTCCATGCCGTCGCACCAGCATTCCCAGCCGAGCCCCCAGGCCCCGAGCGTCGGGCTCTCCCAGTCGTCCTCGACGAAGCGGATATCGTGGAGCTTCGGATCGATGCCGATGGTGTAGAGCGATCGCAAGTAAAGCTCTTGCAGATCGTCCGGCGACGGTTTGAGGATCACTTGCAGCTGGTAATAATGCTGCAGCCGGTTGGGGTTCTCGCCGTAGCGGCCGTCCTTGGGACGGCGCGAGGGCTGCACGTAAGCGGCGTTCCACGGATTGGGGCCGAGTGCCCGCAGCGTCGTCGCCGGATGAAAGGTGCCGGCGCCGACCTCCATGTCGTAAGGCTGCAGAATGACGCAGCCCCAATCCGCCCAATAGCGCTGCAATGCCAGGACCAACCCCTGGAACGAGCGCTCGGGACGCATGTATGCCGGCAAATCGCTGGAAGCCGAGTTCATTGGGACGTTGTTGGGGAAACGTCCGCTCGCGGTCAAGTGTCGCCGATTATCCCGGCCGGTACTCGCCGGAATTCGGGTCGCGTTTCAGTGTCGGCAGCGTGCCGCGGTCAATCGGCTCGACGGCAGACGTGGCGCGAACGTCATCGAGGTCCGCGTTCACGCGCCGTACCTCTTTGACGCACCAGCGCACCAAAGCCGCCGCTCCCATCAGTCCAAGCGCCAAGGCGAATACCGGCGGCATGTCCTGAACCTCCTGTCTAGAGCCCGTAACGCGCCCACAAGGCGCGGGTTTCAAGCGCCGATATTATGTCTTCGGCAAGGCCGCTTGGCATCAATTCGCTGCGACTGACGCCAAAAGCCCGCCGGCGGAAGAGGCTCCGTTCGGCGGAAATCAGCGGCGTCAATACCTTATCGCCGAACCGCTCGTGGAGGGTGGAACGGAGCTCGCCGATCGAGTCGACAAGGCCCAAATCGAGCGCCCGTCTGCCGGTCCAATATTCGCCCGAGAACAAATCGCCTTCCGGACCGCGCAGTTTGTCGCCGCGCCGCGATTTCACCAGGGCGATAAAATCACTGTGGATTTCGCGCTGCAATTGCTTCAGCCGTTCGACGTCTTCCGGGTTTTCCGGCAGGAACGGGTCGAGCATCGCCTTGTGGTCGCCGGCGGTATAGAGCCGACGCTCGACGCCGATCTTGCCGAGCAACTTGTCAAAGCCGAAGGAGCCGCCGACCACGCCGATCGAACCGACGATCGAATGGGGATCCGCGATGATCTCATCTGCTGCACAAGCAAGCATGTAACCGCCAGAAGCGGCGGCGTCTTCGACGAAAGCGATCACGCGGCGATTTTTCTCCTTCGCAAGTTCGCGAATGCGTTGAAAGATCAGGTGCGACTGCACCGGCGAACCGCCGGGCGAGTTGATGGTAAGTGCGACCGCGGCCGCGTTGCGCACCGCAAAGACGCGATCGAGCATCCGCGCGATGCCGGTGAGCGTCAGGCCCGGCCGAAGCGGCGACGAGAAACCGATGATGCCGGTCAAGCGCACCACTGGCACGATCGGCTGATCGCCGCGGAATCGTCGCGGAAGCCATTCGCGCAGTTTTGCAAACGCACCCATTCCAGCCTCTCTTGTCTCGCCAAAACCTCAGTCACGAAATTCACATAGGCGCGCCCTGCGAGAGCCTCAAGTAACTGTTTCTTAACCCGCCAGGCCGTTTTGTTCGTGGGGGCGAACGCGGGAGTGGGTCGGCAATGAAGATCTGTCTGCTGTTGATGCTGATCAGCGTCATTGTCGGAGTTTCCCACTTTCCCAACCGCCGCCATGCGCAACAAGCTGCTCCGGCAGCGCCCGAGCCTGTCCCCGCAAACGCGTAGCGGCTGAGCTGCAACCCCTCTCAATTTTCGGCTAGTGGCAGCACGGCGCCCTCACGCAGCACCGTCTCCGTTTGTGCCGTTGGCCTTCCCATCGCGTCAGCGAGGATGAGGCCCGGTAGCAATGACAGTGGGCCACGGCTTGCTTTGATGGCGCGGATCAAGACTCGGATCGCTGCGGCGTCAGGCCTGGGATGGACCGGCAATACTGTAACCGCGCCAAAGTTGGCCGCGAGCGCCGCCAGCACTTCACTGAGACCGTCTGCACGCCAGATCAGGGTAAGGGTGCCCCCAGGCCGAAGTAATCGCGCCGCCGCGCCAAGCCATACGCCAAGCGTGTCGTCCGCGGCCGCATGAGCGAGGCGGCGGCCGCGGTCGGGCGAAGGATTTTGGGCAGCATTAAACGGCGGGTTCATCAACACATGATCCGCTCCACCGGGCGCGAGTTCCGCGGCAACGAAAGCCGCCAACGTAGCTCCGACGTCAAGCTGTACCGCGCGGGCCCGCCCGGCGAGACCGTTGCTCGCGGCATTTTCGCGCGCGAGTACCACCAGCGCCGAGTCGATCTCGACCATGGTGACGACGACGTTATCGACGCGCAGCGCAACAGCCAGTCCCGCCGCGCCGACGCCCGCACCTAGATCGATCAGGTGATCGCCAGGACGCGCCGAACATGCAGCCGCGAGCAGGATTGCATCGTGGCCGACGCGGTGACCCTTCAGCGGTTGACGCACCACGAGCCGACCGCCGAGGACGGCGTCCTCGCTGATCTCCACCAGCTCAGCGCCCATCGCGGCGAAGCTCATTGGCGAAGCCGGCATCCTCAAGTAGCCGACGCGCAGCATCGATTTCATCATCGCTCACCAGAATGCGGCGCGGGAAGATACCGATTGAACCTTCGAGCACGCTCATGTTCTGATCGACCACCATGTGAGCAATGTCCGCGCCCTTGAGCAGCGCCTCGATTGCGGAGATCAGCACCGCGTCGTTGGTGCGAACAAGTTCGCGCACCCTTTAGCTCCGGCGCCGTTCCTCGCCCGGCGCGCGTAAAGCCAGATAGGCGAGGAGCTTGAGTTCGCGCCGGCCGCGCGTGACGGTGTCAAGGATCAAGCCGCAGGCGATCGACAAAAAGCCCAGCAGCATCAAGCCCATCGAAAGCACCGCGGTGGGCAGCCGCGGGACGAGGCCTTCCTCTACGTAGGTAATGACAATCGGGATGGCGAGGCCGATCGACATGATCCCGAGGGCAACCCCAAACGCGCCAAACAGCGATAGCGGCCGCTCGGCGCGGTAGAGCTTCAAGACCGTCCACAGGATCCGAAAGCCGTCGCGATAGGTCGAGAGTTTCGAAACCGATCCGATCGGCCGCGAGTAATAAGGCGTTGCAACCTCGCCGACCGGTAACTCGAGTTCGAGCGCGTGCACGGTCAGTTCGGTCTCAATCTCGAACCCGCCGGACAGAATCGGAAAAGATTTCACGAAGCGGCGGGAGAATGCCCGATAGCCGGACAGGATGTCGGAGAAGGAGCGACCGAACATATGGGCGACGAAGCCGGTCAGTAGCCGGTTTCCGGCGCGATGGCCGCGACGATAAGCCGCTGCTTCCTGATCGATGCGAGCGGCCACCACCATGTCGAGCCGCTCTTCGAGGAGTTTGGCGATCATCGCCGGCGCGCTCGGCGCGTCGTAAGTGGCGTCACCGTCGACCAGCACGTAGACATCAGCCTCAACGTCGTTGAACATGCGGCGCACCACGTGGCCTTTGCCCTGATAGGTTTCGCGGCGAACTACGGCGCCAGCGCCGCGCGCAGCTTCCACGGTGCCATCGGTGGAATTGTTGTCGTAGACGTAGACTGCCGCATCGGGCAGGGCCCCGCGGAAATCGGCGACGACTTTGGCGATGGCGCGCTCTTCGTTATAGCAGGGCACCAGAACCGCCACCTGATACGAGGGTTCACTCATGGTCCCCGCGTGCGGCTCGTTGCTTGACATTCCTCCCCACCGTCGCCACGTCCAAAAGTATGTCGCGCGGTCGCGCTTGCCGCGTCACCTTAGCGTTTCTATGCTCGCCCGTCCCGCATAGAGAGAGCTCAAGTGGCTGTCGTCGTCCCCTTCGAAACTCCGGGTAGTCCGTCCATCGACGCTTTGGTCGAACTGGTCACTCCCGACATGGAGCGCGTCAACGGCGTCATTCTTTCGCGCACCGGCTCCGAAGTGGCGATGATCCCAGAAGTCGCCAACCACCTGATCAATTCAGGCGGCAAGCGGTTACGGCCGATGCTGACGCTCGCGCTGGCGCGGCTCACTCGCTACGCCGGCGATGGCCATATCAAGCTCGCCGCGGCTGTCGAGTTCATGCATACGGCAACTCTTCTGCATGACGATGTCGTCGACGAGAGCGAACTGCGTCGCGGACGGCTTGCCGCCCGCATGCTCTGGGGCAACGAAGCGAGCGTTCTGGTCGGTGATTTCCTGCTCGGCCAAGCGTTCAAGATGATGGTCGAAGTGGGCAGCCTCAAAGCGCTTGAGATTCTTTCGTCAGCCGCCGCCGTCATTGCCGAGGGCGAGGTCATGCAGCTTGCCGCGGCGAAAAACACTGCGACGACAGAGGACGAATACATTGCCGTCATCCGCGCGAAGACAGCCGAATTGTTCGCGGCCGCATGCGAGGTCGGGCCGGCGCTGTCATCGCGGGAGCGGGCAGAACAGGCTGCGTGCCGCTCGTTCGGCATGAATCTCGGTATCACTTTCCAGCTGGTCGACGACGTCCTCGATTATGGCGGAGCGGCCGCGAAGCTTGGCAAAAACGTCGGTGATGATTTTCGCGAGGGCAAGATCACGCTGCCCGTCGTGCTCGCATTCCGCCGCGGTGGCGACGTCGAGCGCGAGTTCTGGCGCCGCACGCTGGAACGGGGCGAAGCTACCGATGCCGACCTCGAACACGCCATCGGGCTCATGACCAAGCATCGCGCGCTCGAGGATACGATCGGCCGTGCGCATCATTACGGCGCCATTGCCCGTGACGCGCTCGCTCTCTTCCCCGATTCGCAGATGAAATCGGCGCTCGCCGAAACGGTCGATTTCTGCATCGCACGGACGCACTAGTTCAGCGTCGTCGCCTTCACCCACCAATGCGGAAATTTGCCAGACATTATTTTCGCCGCATCGCGCGCCGCCGCGGCGGCGGCGAACAGAGCAAAGCAGGTCGCACCTGAGCCGGACATGCGGGCGAGCTTGCATCCTGGCAGCTCGCGCAATGCGGTCAGCACCCCGGCGATCACCGGCTGAAGGGCGACCGCAGGCAGTTCGAGATCGTTCGATTGCGCGGCGAGAAATTGCAAAAGCTGGTCGCGGCTTGAGAGCTTCGCAATCGCATTGAGATCGGCGACGCTCCCATGCTCTCCGACCGGCGTGCATCTGGCAAAGACTGCCTTGGTCGGAAGGGCAACCCCGGGATTGACCAGGAGCGCTGGCAGCTTGGGCAAGGCAAGTGGAGCGGAAAGTATCTCGCCGATACCACGCATTATTCGGGCGCGTGGATCGAGGCAGACCGGCACATCGGCGCCGATGGCACGCGCCGCGGCATAGAGGTTCGGATCGTCGCTTGGAAGGGCGTTCGCCTGGGCGATGAGTCGTAGCGCCGCGCCAGCATCGGCCGACCCCCCTCCCAATCCGGCCGCAACAGGCAATCGCTTATCGAGTCGAAAGGCGCCAAGGACGGTCGCGGGGCAACGCTCGGCAAGCGCGCGCACCGCCTTGAGCACGAGATTGTCGTCGCCCTCACCTGCCTGCGCCGCGCTCGGGCCGCGCACCGTCAGCTTGAGGTCGCCACCGCGCGAAAAGCTTAATCGGTCGCCAAAGTCGGCGAACGCCACCAGGCTTTCAAGCTCGTGATAGCCGTCATCGCGGCGGCGGAGCACCCGCAGCGTCAGATTGACCTTGGCCGGCGCGTTCTCGACCAGCGGAACGGGCAAGAACGCTCCTCAGCCGCCGTTGCCGGCCTTCTTGGGCTTGGCTGCATCGGCCGCCGAGGACGTATCATCGGGCAAACCGGATTTGAGCTTTTCCTCAATCTTCGGCAGATCTTCCGGCTCGGGCTTTAAGTCCTTAGCATGAGACCATTGGAAGCGCGCCTCCAACACCCGGCCGACGCGCCAATAGGCGTCGCCGAGATGATCATTGATGGTTGGGTCGTCCGGCTTGAGCTCGACAGCGCGGTCGAGTTCCTTCACTGATTCATCGTAATTTCCGATACGGAAATTCGCCCAGCCCAGCGAGTCCACGATGTAACCGTCGTCAGGCCGCTGTTCGACCGCGCGACGGATCATCTTCATGCCCTCGTCGAGATTGGCGCCCTGGTCGACCCAGGAATAACCGAGGTAATTTAGCACAAGCGGCTGGTCGGGAAAAAGCTCAAGAGCCTTTTTCAGGTCAGCCTCGGCCTTTGGCCACTGCTTCGAACGTTCGAAACAGATGCCGCGGAAGTAGAACATCACCCAATTGGCTTTCTCGGGCGTCGCGAGGTTGCCGATGGCCTTGCTGTAGATGTCGGCGCATCCGGCGAAATCCTTGCGGCCGCGCTGGATATTGCCGAGCGCCATGATCGCTTCGGTATCTTTGGGATGTTCGCTGATCAGACGCTCGAGCCGCTTCTTGGCCTCATCTGTGCGGTCGAGAGAATCGAGATCGGAGGCGACCTGGATGTCTGCGTTGCGTCGAAGGGCCGACGACGGCGCGATGCGATCGTACACTTTGATCGCAAGCTCGGGTTTCTTGAGCGACTCGTAGAGGTCGGCAAGAGAAAGCAGAGCCATCGCGTGCGTCGGCTCGAGATAGAGCGCGAGCTGCAAATAGATCAGCGCCAAATCTTCGCCGCCGCGGCGGCCGATCGAAGCACCGAGCCCGTAGAGTGCTTCAGCGGCGCCTGCCTGCGCCGAATCCGCGAGCGGTGGCAGTTTGTCACCGGCAGAGATTTCCTTTATCTCCTCCACGATCACCGGATGATCGGGAACCGCTTTATTAAATTCCTGATAAATCCTCAGAGCATCATCTTTGCTGGCGTTTCGCGACAGATAGCGGCCATAGGCCTGAACGGTGCGCAGCGCCATCGCATCGGCTTTGTAGGCGCGCTCGTAGCGCTTCCCGGCCTCTTTCTTGTTGGCCAAATCGAGGATCATGCCGGCGTGCAGGTCCTTGAAAATGGCATACCAATCCGGGCCAGCGAGCCGGTCCAACGTGTCCGTCGCCGCACGGCTGTCGCCGGCTGCCCGACAGCGCCCAAGCCGACAGGAGCGCAGCCGTCAGGTCCGTGACCGGGCCGCGCACCGATTGGGTGAAGTTCTGTCGGGCCGGACCATATTGCTTTTGCTTGAGCGCCCGCACACCGATCACCAGCCGCGCGATACGATCGTTGCGGTCGAGCTGGATCAGCCGATCGCCGAGCCGGCCGGCCTCATCAATGTCGCCCTCACTGAGGACCGAAAGAAAAGTGCGGCTGAGCAAATCAGCATTGCGCGGATCAGCTTTGAGAACATTGAGGTAGTAAGCCGCCGCTGTGCTGGAATCGCGCTCGACACCGGCGTGCCGCGCCGCCAGATAGCTTCCGGAGGTCGTCGCGTGGGCGATCTCCTGTGGCGTAGGTGTCTCGGCGGCGAGCGCCGGTGGCAGGCTCAACAAGACAGCGGCGCCAGCGATGGCGGCGTGCCGGGGCAGCAGCGAATAAATCACGATAGCTCCATGAACAATCTAGGCCGGCAAACAGGGAATCAGGCGGTCGCACCCCAACCGCCGCGCGAGAATGACCTTTTTGCCATGCCCTCGCAAGGACGCCACGTCGTTAGGCCCGAAGGGCGGCGAAATCACGGCAAACGCCAGTGGCTTAGTTCGACGCAAGGCGAGAGTGCCCGCGCGCCTCGTGACGATCACATATTCGGATAATTCGGCCCGCCGCCGCCTTCGGGCGGAACCCAATTGATGTTTTGGTTGGGGTCCTTGATGTCACAGGTTTTGCAGTGGACGCAGTTTTGCGCGTTGATCACGTAACGAGGCTGGCCTGAATCCTCCACCCATTCGTAAACGCCCGCCGGACAATACCGTGCCGACGGTCCGGCATAGACATCGTGCTCGGAAGCTTTTTGCAGCGCCGGATCGCGCACGATGAGGTGAACCGGCTGGTCTTCCTCGTGATTTGTGTTCGACAAATAGACCGAGGAGAGCCGGTCGAAGGTAAGTCTGCCGTCGGGCTTTGGATAGGCGATTGGGCGGCAGTCAGCCGCCGGTTTGAGCGTCGCGAAATCCGGCTTGCCGTGCTTGAGCGTACCGAGGAACGAAAAGCCGAGCGTATTCGTCCACATATCGAGACCGCCGAGCGCCACGCCCGCGACCGTTCCAAGTTTCGACCATAGCGGCTTGGCGTTGCGCACCCGCCAAAGATCGTGCCCGATCGGTGAGCCACGCCACGCCGTTTCGTAGTCGGCAAGCTCGTCATGCGCGCGGCCTGCGGCGAGTGCCGTCGTGATGTGCTCGGCCGCAAGCATCCCGGAGAGTATGGCATTGTGGCTGCCTTTGATGCGCGGCACGTTCATGAAGCCCGCGGCGCAACCGATCAGCGCTCCGCCGGCGAACGCGAGTTTCGGCACCGACTGCCAGCCGCCTTCCGTGATTGCGCGAGCACCGTAGCAAATCCGCTTGCCGCCAGCGAAGGTGTCGCGCACGAGCGGATGGGTCTTGAAGCGCTGGAATTCGTCGAACGGCGAAAGATAGGGATTTTGGTAGTTGAGGTGGACGACGAAGCCGACTGAGACGAGGTTGTCGCCGAAGTGATACAGAAACGAACCGCCGCCGGTGTTGTTGGCGAGCGGCCAACCCATGGTGTGCTGGACGAGCCCCTTGCGGAAATTGTCCGGCGTGACCTGCCATAGCTCCTTCAAACCGATGCCGTATTTCTGCGGCTGCCGGTTCTGATGGAGCCCGAAGCGCTCGATCAGCATTTTGGATAGACTGCCGCGTGCACCCTCGGCGAATAGAGTGTACTTGGCGCGCAACTCCATGCCGCGGGTGAAACTCGCCTTGTGGTGACCGTCCTTGCCGACGCCCATGTCGCCAGTGGCGACGCCGGCAACCGCATTGTTCTCGAACAGCACCTCGGCGGCGGCAAAACCCGGGTAAATTTCGACGCCAAGCGCTTCCGCCTTCCGCGCGAGATAGCGGCAGACGTCCCCAAGCGAAGCGATGAAATTGCCGTGATTGTTCATCAGCGGCGGCATGAGCAGGTTCGGCAGCCGCACCGCACCAGAAGACCCCAGTACGTAGAAACGGTCGGAAGTGACGGCGGTCCCGAGCGGCGTTTCCTCTTTGCGCCATTCAGGAACAAGGCGGTCGAGCCCGATCGGATCGATTACGGCTCCAGAGAGGATGTGGGCGCCGACTTCGGAGCCCTTTTCAACGACAACGACGGATGTATCCGGTGCGAGCTGCTTGAGCCTGATCGCAGCGGCAAGCCCGGCGGGCCCGGCGCCGACAATGACAACGTCGAACTCCATCGCCTCGCGGGCGGGAAGATCCGCTGCATTCATGGCCTGCTCCCCGGTCCGACCGAAAAGTCACATTTCATGTTTTCATCCCTCGCATAGACTAAATGGATCGTCCATAAATCCAGTTCCAGCATGAATTCCGCAGCCAAAAGCGTACGCGAGCTTGTCGACTTCTACCTCGACGCCGGGGTCGACGCCCTTGTCGGCGAGGAGGCAGTCGACCGATTTGCGGACGAGGTTGTTCCGCCGCCACAGCCTGCTGCGGCACGGGCCCCTTCGCCATCCCTTCCTCGCAAAGGGGTGGAAAGCAGTGTTACCGGAACACCCGCACCGCCACGTCGCTCCCGTCCCGGCTTCGCCGGAAACAGCTATCATGGCAGCGCGCGATGCTGCCAAAGACGCTCGGAACCTCGACGAGTTGCGGGCTCTGCTCGAAATTTTCGAGGGCTGCATGCTGCGCACCACCGCAACCCAACTGGTATTTGCCGCCGGCAACCCCGAAGCGCGCGTCATGTTCGTCGGCGAGGCGCCGGGCCGCGATGAGGACATATCCGGGATTCCTTTTGTCGGCCGGTCGGGACAGCTGCTTGACCGGATGATGACGGCCATCGGACTTGATCGTACCAGCGCCTATATCGCCAACGTCGTGCCATGGCGGCCGCCCGGCAATCGGACACCGACGCCGCAGGAGACCGCCATCTGCCTACCCTTCATCCGTCGCCAGATCGAGCTTGCAGACCCCGATGTCCTCGTCTGCCTCGGACAACCGGCAACGCAGACGCTCCTTGGAACCAGGGAAGGAATCACACGAACGCGCGGCCGCTGGTTCAAGTTCGAGACCGGAAGCCGGGAGATTCGCGCGATGGCGACGTACCATCCCGCGTTTCTGCTGCGTAGCCCGCTGCAGAAGCGGCTCGCCTGGCGGGATTTTCTGGCGTTGAAGAAAGCACTGGCCGGATAAAGCCGCGCTTTGTCCCCTCTACACGTCCGCAACGACGACCTGATCAATGCGGCGCCTGGAGCGCCGCCGGGCGCGCTTGCCGGCCTGATCATGCCCCAACCGATCAGTAGCGGCGGCAGCCTGCCGCGTACCGGACGTTCGAACGTCTGCGGCACTTCGGGAACGAGATCGGGAAATTGTGTCTTGATCTCCGGCGGCGGCGCCGGATTCGTGTTGGCCGCCGGCCAGACAACGACGGCGCCCTTTTCGCGGATATCTTCCGCGGTCACCCAGGGCGAGTGCAGCGGTTCAGCAGCGAAATAGACACTGGGCCGGCTTCGTGAAGAGACCGCCACGAGCGCGGCGGTACGTGTGTCGCCACTAACGACGGCAAGCGGATGGCCGGTCCGGCGTTCGAAAGTTTCGGCGAAGAAGCGGCCCATGGCGGCGGCAGGCTGCGCTACTCTCAGATCTGTGCCGGTCGCCCAAGGCAAAAGGATAATGGCGGCTGGCACGAGAAGCGCCGGCACTAACAAAAGGCCGGCCCAGGCAAAGCCGAGAATGCGTTGATGATGCAGGGCAATGCTATCGCCGGCGGCGATAATGATCGCCAGCCCCGACAATACCAGCAACGGCGCTGCGCCGCCGACAGGTACCCGATCGCCAATCAGCACAGCAACGATCGTCGCCAGCAGAGCAGGCAGCGACGCGAATACCTTGACGTAAGTTACCGCGACAGGCGCGACCGGCGCCCGTGCGATTGCGGGCGCCGGGCTAGCACGGGTTCGCGGCCAGCCGCTCGCCAGCACAACCATCACGGCCAAGCCAGTGTGGGCGATAATAAGCGCGCCGAGAAGCCGCAACCAAGCCGATGTATTGGCGCCGGCAATGCTCGCGTCGCGCAATCGCTCAAACATCGGCATCAGCCCGCCGACACGTTCGAGCCAGAACAAATGGGCAAACACAGCGAAAATGAGCGCCGTCAATACGATCCAGGCGTCGATCGTGCCGAGCGCCGCACGGCCTCGTTCGGTCATTGCCGTAAACAGGGCGAGCGCACCGAGAAGAACAAACGCAGCGTCGGTGGTGAAAAGGACGAGCGCCGCTGCGGCGCCGAGCGCGAACCAATATCGCTGCCGGCCTTCGATCACGGCCCGCCAGTAGAACAACAGCGCGGCCGCCCACAGCGCCATGGCGAGGATAGGCGGGCCGAAATCCGGCGTCGGCACAGTGAACACGGAAATGCCGACCATCAGCAGCACGGCCATGATGGCGTGCGTGGCCCCGACAATGGCGCGGCCAAGCGCGAACACGCACCAATAGGTCGCGATCAAACAAATCTGCGACAGTGCATAAACGCCGAATAGGCCGGCGGCCCGAAACGCGATCTCCGCGAGCCAGTAAGCGAGTGGTGGGCCGAAATCGCCCTCGACCGGAAACTCATGACCGATGGCAAGTACTTCAACGAGATCGCCGGGCGGCGCCGCATAGAACAACAGCGGCACTAGGATCCACACCGCCGCCTGGGCCAGCGTGACCAGCCAGAACAAGAGCACCGGACGCGTGCGCAGCGCTTCAAAATAGAGTGGGACGTGAAACATCGGACTCCGCGCGATGCTATTGGCCGCCAATTGGCAATCCGATCCGCGAAATCAGGCGGCTGGCCTTGCCCGAGCGGCGGTGCCGTATAAAGCTGGATAGTTAGAGAGGCAATATGTCGGCGACTAGATCGTCAACATCGCTTGCGAGTTCGCCGAGCGCGCCGGCGACCGGTGCAAACGACCGGCGATGATGGATCGTTGGACCTAGCCGGTCCAGCGCAGCGAAATGCTCCGGAACGCTGTAGCCCATATGGCGCTCGAAGCCGTAACCCGGATGCGCCGCGCCGAGCCGGATCATGAGACGGTCCCGCGTCACCTTGGCGACGATCGAAGCGGCGGCGATCGATGCGACAAGGCCGTCGCCGCCGATGACGGCCTGGCAGTCGCAACCTGCATCAATGCGGTCGCGGCCATCGACGAAAACCAAGCGCGGCTTTACCGGCAGCGACGCTACCGCGCGCGCCAGCGCCCACAGGGACGCTCGCAAAATGTTGTCGCGATCAATGCGCGCTGGGGGCGCCATCGCCACTGCGACCTGCGCACGCGCGCAAATGCGCTCGTAGAGGATCTCGCGGCGTTCCGGCGTGAGCCTCTTCGAATCGTCAAGGCCGCGGGGGACATAGTCGGGATCGAGGATGACGGCTGCCGCGACCACCGGCCCTGCAAGCGGACCACGCCCAGCCTCATCGCATCCGGCCACCGGCCACACGCCTCGCTTAAGCGCTGCACGCTCCCGACGAAACGTCGGCCGAACGATTTCCTCATTGAGCGGCAGCCGGAGCGCCGCGGTTTGCTTGCGACTCATGTGCCATGATGACCACGGCGCAGGCCGGTCTGCAACGCGTGCCGCTGACCGGCGAGAATTGCGGGGATAGAGGCGCAGCCGGTTCAGGCTACACGATCACCCGAACAGACTAAGCTGCTCCGCCCCCGGCCATGGCGGTCGGAAATGCGTGGTCGTGGTCGACACCTTCGCGGTGTTGAAGCCGAGGCGCTCACAGGCAACTTCGAAGCGACGGCCGATCATCCAGGCAATCGGACCGGCTCCGGTCATGCGCGTGCCGAACGTTGAGTTGTAATCCTTGCCGCCACGCATATCGCGGATCAGCTTGAATACGTGACGATACCGGTCCGGGAAATTCGCCATCAGCCATTCGCGGAACAAGTCGCGGACTTCGAGCGGCAGGCGCAGGAGCACATAGCCGGCGTTACGCACGCCGGTTGCCGCGACGGCTTCAAGAATGCGCTCGATCTCGGCGTCGTTGATGGCCGGGATGACCGGGGCTACGAGCGTGGAGGCCGGCACGCCCGCCTTCACCAATTGCCGCAGAGCCTCGAGCCGCCGGGGCGGCGTCGAGGCGCGCGGCTCCATGGTCCGCGCCAGCTTGGCGTCCAAGGTCGTGACCGAAATGGCTACCTTTACGAGATCGCGCTGCGCCATCCGCACCAGAATGTCGAGGTCGCGCAGCACCAGTGCTGATTTGGTCACAATGCCGACCGGATGACCGGCTCGTTCCAAAACTTCGAGAATACTGCGCATAATTTTGTATTGGCGCTCGATCGGCTGGTACGGATCCGTGTTGGTGCCGATGGCAATGACCTTCGGCACATAGCCGGGCGCGGACAATTCGCGCTCAAGCAATTCCGGCGCGTCCGGCTTCATAAAGAGCTTCGACTCGAAATCCAGTCCGGGAGAGAGACCGAGATAGGCATGCGTCGGCCGCGCAAAACAATAGACGCAGCCGTGCTCGCAACCGCGATAGGGGTTAATCGAACGATCGAAGGAAATGTCGGGCGAGTCGTTGCGGGTGATGATCTTCCGAGTCGCGTCGACCGTTACGCTGGTTTTGAAAGGGGGCAGTTCATCCAAGCTTTGCCAGCCGTCGTCGAAGGCGACACGCGCTAGCGGCTCGTAGCGCCCGGACCCATTCGAATGCGCGCCGCGCCCCCGCCGGCGTTCGCGCTCGATGGCGGTTCCCGGCTCGCCCGCCGGCGCGGAGGGCAACGGCGCCGGCGGGCGTTTCAATGCTGATGATCGAGTCATGGTCACAAGCTAACGCGCCGCTGTGAACAAAACAAGAACAAATATTAGCCAGTAACTTGGATGTGTTGGAAACCCTGCGGGAACGCCTTAAGCCTGCGACGGGACCATCAATTCGTGGCACCGCCGGGCGGACGCAATTGGTAAGGAATGCTGAGCGTCATCATCGCGACACTCGATTCCGAGCGGGCCTTAGTTCGGACCCTTGCCGCCCTCGTCCCGGGGGCTACTGGGGGAGTAATCAGCGAAGTTTTAGTAGTGGACGGTGGTTCGACCGACGATACCGCGACCGTCGCGGACGTCGCTGGTTGTGTTTTTATGAACGTCACCGGTTCGCTGGGCCAACGATTGAAGGCTGCTGCAGGGGCCGCGCGGTCCCCTTGGCTGCTGTTTCTGCGGCCCGGCGTCATCCTCGATGTGCCCTGGATCGGCGAGGCGAGCAATTTCATCCAGCAACCGGTAACGGACGGGCGAGCCGCAGCGTTTCTGCGCGGCGGCACCGCGCAATCGGCCGTGCGGCAAGCATGGCGGCTGCTCGCAGGCGCTCTGGGGGGCGGCCCACACCCCGAGCAGGGCCTCATGATCTCAAAGCCGTTCTACGCGGAACTTGGCGGCCATTCCGAGAGTGCCGCCGATCCCGAGACCGATCTTCTGCGCCGCATTGGCCGGCGGCAGATCGTCACCTTGTCCGCTGCCGCATTTCCGGCAAGCTAGATACTTGACTTAGTCAAGTATCCAGTCGACGTTTGATCGATGACTGCCCGCGACCGCCAACACACCATTCCTCAAGACCATGTTGCCGAAGACCGCGTTGCCGCAGTGCGCCGTTTCAACCGGTTCTACACCAGACAGCTTGGCGTACTGCGCAAGACTTATCTCGATAGCCCGTATTCGCTTGGCGAGGCTCGCCTGCTCTACGAGATCGCGCAGCGCCGCTCGCCGACTGCGAGTGAAATTGTCCGCGCTCTCGATCTCGACGCTGGCTACTTAAGCCGAACGCTGCGCAATTTCGAAAAGCGCGGATTGATCCAACGACAAATTTCCGCGCGCGACACCCGGCAAAGCCATATCGCGCTTTCAGCGTCGGGGCGAAACGCCTTTGCGCCGCTCGATCGGCGTTCGCAGCGCGATGCCGGCGCGACGCTCGAAAAGCTCAAGCCGGCCCATCAGGCACGGCTGGTTGCCGCCATGAACACGATTGAGACGTTGCTCGATGACCGAGCACAAACGCCGCCGGTGCAGGCTTCAGGGATCAAGTTACGTGCGCCGGTGCCGGGCGATTTCGGCTGGATTATCAAACGGCACGCCGAGCTTTACGCGCAGGAATACGGTTGGGTCGCGCCGTTCGAGGGAGTTTGCGCGCAAATCGTCGCCGACTTCGTCAACAAGTACGATCGAAAGCGCGAACGGTGCTGGATCGCCGAGATCGACGGCGAAAACGCCGGCACAATCATGCTGGTGAAGGATTCAGCGAAAGTCGCCCGAATTCGCCTGCTTTTGCTTGAGCCAAACGCGCGCGGAATTGGCCTTGGCGCGCAGCTGGTCGACGAATGCATCCGCTTTGCGCGGCGTGCAGGTTATAAAAAGATCACGCTGTGGACCCACAGTGTGCTTACTGCGGCCCGCCACATTTATCAGAAAGTGGGCTTCAAGCTAATGCGGACCGAGCGGCACCGCAGCTGGGGCCGGCCCGTCGTCAGCGAGCACTGGGACTTTGATCTGTAATCCGCAGTGACGCGCTCGGATCAAACCGTCGCGCCCCTCGCCTTCGGTCGGCGCAAATGTTCATCGAGGCGCGGCATGATCTCGACGAAATTGCACGGCTGATAACGATTATCGAGCTGGTGCACCAAAATTTCGTCCCAGGCGTCCTTACAGGCGCCGGGCGAGCCGGGCAGGCAAAAAATGTAGGTTGAACCGGCGATGCCAGCCGTAGCACGCGATTGAATTGCCGAGGTGCCGATTTTGGGGAAGCTCACGACCAGAAACAGCGCCGAGAAAGCGTCCATCTTCTTTTCGAACAGCGGCTCGACCGCTTCCGGCGTAACATCGCGGCCGGTAAAACCGGTGCCGCCCGTGGTGATGATCACGTCGATCGAAGGGTCGGCGATCCACTGTTTGACGCGTCCACGGATCGCCTCGACGTCGTCAGGCACAAGGCTGCGTTCGGTGGCGAGGTGGCCGGCAGAAACGATGCGCTGCACCAAGAGCGCACCCGACTTGTCGTCTTTGAGATTGCGGGTGTCGGATACCGTCAGAACCGCGATCTTCAGCGGCACGAATTGTCTATTCTCGTCAACGCCGGCCATTGGCAAACCTTACGCAATCCGAAATACGCGGCAATAATACACTACAGCGCGCTCGCCGACAGGGTATCGCACGCCGAGACTTTGCCTTGTGTGAAGCCGTTTGAGAACCAGCGCTTGCGCTGCTCCGAAGTGCCGTGGGTGAAGGAGTCTGGGACGACATAGCCCTGCGCCTGCTTCTCCAAGCGGTCATCGCCGATGGCGGACGCGGTCTGTAGAGCCTGATCGACATCGCCCGGATCAAGGAAGCGGTGCTTTTGCTCCGCCCGGCTGGCCCATACGCCGGCCAGACAATCGGCCTGTAACTCGATCCGGACTTGCAGCCGGTTTGCTTCGGTGCGGCTCGCCGAAGCCTGCTGCATCTGCGTGACCCGGGGCAGAATCCCGAGCTCGTTCTGCACATGATGGCCGACCTCATGCGCAATCACATAAGCCTCGGAAAACTTGCAGGCATTGCTGTTTGAACAGCCGCCGAACTTATGCTGCAGGTCGTCAAAGAACGAAGTGTCGAGGTAAATGCGGTGATCGCGGGGGCAGTAGAACGGTCCCATCGCCGACTGCGCGAAGGCGCAGGGCGTCGGCTCGGAGCGCGCGAACAAGCGCAGCTTCGGCGGGTGATAGGTTTGCCCTCCGGCGGCGAAAATTTCCGTCCAACGGTCCTCGGTGTCGCCAAGCACCAGAGCGACGAACTTGCCCGTCTGATCGTTCGGCGTCCCTGAGGATACTGTCGGGGCCGGACTGGTCTGCTCCGAAGGCGATCCGCCGCTGAGAATTTGGGCGCCGTTGAGCAGCACGCTCGGATCGATACCAAAGTACCAGCTGATCAGTCCGATAATAATGACTGTGCCGATACCGAGGCCGCCTGCTCCGCTGCCCGATATCCCGCCGCGTGACGCGCTCGCTTCGCGATCGTCTTCGACGTTATCGCTGGGACGGAAATCATCGGTACGCATCGTCATTCTCCTTCACAAATCGCTGCTGAGGCGAGGCTGATAAGATCGTTTCAGAGCAAAAACATGTCAGCAGGCGCACGCAATTAACTAAGTGTTTCCCGGCATTTATTGCCTAGCTACCGCGCGTAGCAAGTAACCTGATTTTTACCTTGCGGCGGCATGATGCGTTTTGTCGGTTGTAGGTCCCGCGTCGCCGATCTCGCGTCGCCTGAGTTCAGAGTTCTGAGTCATGGTTGTGTCGCGTCGCGGGGCGTCCGCAAGGGCGCCCCGCGTGAGTTTTGAGTGCGCCGCTTCTGCCCGCGTTCTAGTCGGCGATTGCGTTGCCGAGATGGCAAAACTCCCGGCCGGTTCCGTCGACCTCGTTTTTGCCGATCCGCCGTACAATTTGCAGCTCCAGGGCGACCTCAAGCGTCCCGACGATTCGCGCGTCGATGCGGTCGACGACGATTGGGACAAATTCGCAAGTTTCTCCGCCTATGATGATTTCACCCGCGCCTGGCTGACCGCGTGCCGACGGCTGTTAAAGCCGAGCGCGACGCTCTGGGTCATCGGCTCCTATCACAACATTTTCCGCGTCGGCGCGATTCTTCAGGACCTCGGGTTCTGGATCCTCAACGATATCGTGTGGCGCAAATCGAATCCGATGCCGAATTTCCGCGGCCGCCGCTTCACCAATGCGCACGAGACGCTGATCTGGGCGGCGCGGGACTCGGCCAAGCGGAATTACACGTTCAATTACGAAGCGCTCAAAGCCGGCAACGAGGATATCCAGACCAGGTCCGACTGGTTCATTCCGCTGTGCACCGGCGAAGAACGGCTCAAGGACGACAACGGCAGGAAGCTGCATCCGACGCAAAAGCCGGAAGCATTACTCGCGCGGGTCATTCTCGCGGCGTCGCGGCCCGATGATCTTGTGCTTGACCCGTTTTGCGGCTCGGGCACGACCGGAGCGGTGGCGCGCCGGCTGCACCGGCGCTTCATTGGCGTCGAACGTCAGGCGGAATATGCGGTGGCGGCTGAGCAGCGCATCGCCGCCATCGAGCCCCTGCCTGAACCGGCCCTCGCCACTTTTATGACCGCACGCGAAGCGCCGCGGGTTCCGTTCTCGGCACTGATCGAGCGCGGCTTGGTGGCACCGGGCATCAAGCTCGTCGATGCAAAGAAGCGGCATCGCGCGCTGGTTCGTGCCGACGGCGCGATCGCACTCGGCGACGCGGTTGGCTCAATCCACCGCATCGGCGCCCTGGCGCAGGGACTGGAAGCCTGCAACGGCTGGACCTTCTGGCACGTCGAGACGCCGCAGGGTTTGACCGTGATCGACACGTTCCGCACGCAGGTGCGAGCCGAAATGGGCGCCGCTTAGGGAAGCCCGCGGCGCTGCTCGTTCGCGAGCCAACGTTCAGATCACAACCCGCGCCCGTCGTTTGTGCATTTGCCTGAGCGCCGCGACATTATTTCGCGATATTCCATGGCTAGTCGGCATTTCGGCGCCAATCGACGGATCGTGGCTGTCGCTATTGGCGAGGAAGCGATCGCATGACAGTCAATGAGTTTCTTTTGGAGGTCCGCGATTTCCTGGATTTCGGCGGTGGCCTCTTTATCTTTCCGATATCAATAGTCATCGCCGTTGGCCTCGTTCTGGTACCCAGGTTCCGGCGCAAACGATACTGGGTTTCGATCCTGGTGCTCGGATTGGCCGGGTCGGTGGCGACCAGCTACGAGGTTTACGACCGCGTGCTGCGGCGTATTGCAAACTTCTACACCTATCAACTGGACCGTCCCCGCACGTTCGATGGCATCACCTTTCCCGCCGGCGCGACCGTTAAGGTCTCGATGATTCCGCCGCATCAGGTGATGGGCGGATATTTGCCCGTTCCGACGCAGGTCTACGGCCTGACATTGATCGACAAGTTCGAAACAGTCCCGCCAACGACAACGCAGCCGATTGTCGTCAACCGCGGAACGCTGGCGATCGGCGCGACCATTCACGGCGTCGCTTGCGGCCCCGGATTTTTTTTCCACGATCTGGACGGGCAATGGTTAGGGCCGTACGACTGGCAAGCTCGGCCACGTCACATGCAGAGGCCCGACTATTTGAAATGCAAGCTCGCTAAGGATTTTCCTATCGTAGGCGCCGTCCTGCGGAGCGGCGAATATGCGGGCATCTCGCCCGCCAGCGCCACGCGTCCACCGGAGTTCGGCGGCACATTGGCTTCGGATGCCGTGCTCCATAACGTCCCGTGCGCACGAGGAGCGGCTCAGTACCTTATCTGGGAGATCAGATGCACCCTCGCTCGCGACCAGGTCCTGCACGGCTTCAGCTTTTCCGCCGGTCACGAGGTTGAAGTCATCCAGTATCCGGCTTTGAGGACTCTTGATGACATTCAACGTTTCCGCGGCACGCTGACCCAAACAACCGAGGTGTTCGGAATGAATGTGCCGGCCGGCGCGGAGCTCTCGGTGACTTTGGGCCAGGACCAAAATTCGCCTTCGCGCGCGTATCAGATTATTGAGGCCGCGTGGTTCATTTTACCGACGGGCGTCGAGATGACTTTGCAAGGTGTAACCGTGCGGGGACCCATGAAAATTAGTTATTCCGCCACAAAACCGCTTTTGGAAATATTTCCTGATACCCCTCACGTGGGGGCGTTTGTCAGATACGAGGGCCGCCGGCACGAAACGGGCAGTCATTTCAGCGGTACGAATTGGACCGCCCGCTTCGAGGACGGCCGGTGGACGTTCCACGACGAAATAGAGCCCCGCCGGATGGAAATAGGGATAGATGACAAAGGCAATAGTTACGAACGGCCGATGGAAATAGACCCGGACCCGAACGAGGCTGGCGATCCTCGTTGAACAAGCCGCAGCAAAATATTGCCGCTTGCTTCCGTGTCATTGCCCAAGCGCGTGCGCCACAAGCCACGCATTAGGCAGGGAAGCACCTAGACATCGGGAAACGGTACTAAACCGCAGTTCGGCGCGAAGACGCCGCGCTGGGTCGCTCGAGGCACGCTCACCGCGCCGCCACGACCATGATCTCGACCTTGTAGTCGGGCGAGGCGAGCTTGGCCTCGACGGTCGCGCGCGCCGGAGCATTACCCGGCGACACCCAGGCATCCCAAACGCCGTTCATCTCGGCGAAGTTCGCCATGTCGGTGATCCAGATATTCGCGGAGAGCACCTTGCTTTTGTCGGTGCCGGCCTTGGCCAGAAAGCCGTCGATCTGTGACAGGATGTTTTTTGCTCTGCTCGGCCGTGCTTTTGCCCTTCGGCGCATCGGCGACGATGCCGGCGAGATAGACGGTGTCACCGTGAACTACGGCCTTGCTCATGCGCGGGCCGGTTTCGTGGCGTTCAATTTTCATTGGTTACTCCTTTGTGAAGTGTTCAGCAGCTTTTCAAGGGATTGCATGGGCGATGACTTTTCGCATCAGGCTTGGAAAAGCCTCGCCTGCGATGTCGGCAATTGGAATCCAGCGCGTCCCCACCGGCGCCTCAGTACCCGCCGGGAGCTGCGCAACGTAAACGCTTAGCTCGAGCGGAAAATGGGTAAACACATGCCGCACCAGCCCGGGGCGGCGTCGCCATGCCGCAACGATGCGCCGCTTTGATGAGCTGAAACTTGGCGCGTGTTGCCGCGCCGACACTTCATCGAAGTTCGGGGCCCATTCTGTCGTCGGCACTTCGGTCATGCCGCCAAGAAGCCCTTTCGCCGGCCGGGTACGCACCAGCAGAAAACCGTCGGCCCGATGAGCAACAAAAGCTGCACCGCGCCGCAGCGTGCCTTCGCGCTTGGGCATCCGGCGCGGAAAGGTCTCCGCATCGCCGCGTGCGCGGGCAGCGCAGCCTTCGTTCCACGGGCAGAAGACGCAGGCTGGCTTCTTCGGTGTGCAGATTGTAGCGCCGAGATCCATCATCGCTTGCGCAAAATCGCCGGCACGCCGTTGCGGAGTAAGTTCGCGCGCCAGCCGGCGCAGTTCAGGCTTTGAGTCGGGCAGCGAGTCGGTGACGGCGAAGAGCCTTGCAATCACCCGTTCAATGTTGCCGTCGACTGGGCTGGCCTTTGCATCGAACGCGATCGCGGCGACCGCCGCGGCCGTATAGGCGCCGATGCCGGGAAGGGCCCGCAACGCCGTCTCGTCTTCCGGAAATTTTCCACTGTGATGCTCGACGACGGTGCGGGCGCAGGCGTGCAGGTTCCTGGCGCGCGCGTAGTAGCCTAATCCTGCCCAGGCTTTGAGCACCTCCTCTAGCGGTGCGGCTGCAAGCGCCCGCACGTTGCCCCAGCGGACTAGGAAGCGGGTGTAGTAGGGCGCGACTGCCGTGACGGTCGTCTGTTGCAACATGATTTCAGAAAGCCAGACGCGGTATGGATCGGCGCGCTCGCCTGGCGGCGCACGCCACGGCAACTTCCGGCGATGACGGTCGTACCAGGTCAGCAAAGCGGTGGGTTGCGGGCATGGAATCGCTTCGGGGCGTTTCGCGCGCTGTCGCACCGCGGTCTTGGCTGCTACCGTCATGATTGAGGGATGACAGAGCACCCCATTGTGAACAAGCCCTCCCGCCCGTTCGCCAGACCGTTGCGCGACCTCCTCGGGAAGGTCGTCGGCGAGACATTTACGCGACAGGGTTTTGCCTCAGCCGAGCTGGTCACGCGCTGGACTGAAATCGTCGGTGGCGAGGTCGCAGCGCACAGCCAGCCGATCAAAATACAATGGCAGCGGCCTGTCTCGCCTTCGGCTCAAGCAATTGACCATGGATTGGCGTTGGGTCGCCCCGCCGGCACGCTTGTTCTACGCGTCGAAGGACCGGCGGCGATTGAGATCCAGCATCTTGCTAATGTGATCTGCGAGCGCGTCAACCGCTTCCTCGGCTGGCGTGCGGTAGAGCGCATTGTGTTGCGTCAAGCTCCACTGCGGCGTGCTTCGCGCCGACCGGCCACCGCCGTCGCCGATCCCGCCGCGGCTGCGCGCATCGCCGCAAACATGCCGGAAGTCGCGGACGAGGATTTGCGGCAGGCGCTGGCGCGGCTCGGCGCGGCGGTCAAACGCGGCTGACGCCGTTGTCCAACGACCGTCAAGCGACCGTGATTGCCGAAGCAGCGCGGGGCCTTGGCGCACGGGCGCGGTGGTGCCACATTCGTACGGCACGACTTCACAATATTGTCGGAACGTAGGAGCTGCCCTTGACGCTGACCCGTCGCCAAGTTTTGGCAACAACATCCATAATGGCTGGCGCCGGCGTCGCGGGTGCCCTGCTGTTGCGCCCGTCTGTGGCTCGGGCAGCCGGCGAAATAGACCAAGCCGATCTGGCGAAAGCCGGACCTGACGGCGATATAGTTCTCGGCTCGGAAAAGGCCCCGGTGACCGTCATCGAATACGCTTCGATGACGTGTCCGCACTGCGCACATTTCTCCACGACGACCTTGCCCGAGCTGCAGAAGCGCTACATCGATACCGGAAAGGTGCGTTTCATCTTTCGCGAGTTCCCGTTCGACGCGCTCGCCGCCGCGGGCTTCATGCTGGCCCGCTGCGCCGGCAAGGATAAATTCATGCCGGTCGTGGAGACGTTGTTCGCAAAACAGTCGGAATGGATGGTGCAGAAGCCGGTGCCACCGCTCATGGGGATCGCCAAGCAATTCGGCTTCACTCAGGAGTCGTTCGACAAGTGCTTGGCGAATCAGCAGGTGCTCGACGGCATCCAGGACGTCCGCGACCGGGCCGCCGAAAAGCTTGGGGTCAACTCCACGCCGACCTTTTTCGTCAATGGCAAGAAGCTGGTTGGGGATCAGTCGATCGACGCCATGGCCAAAGAGATCGAGCCCTATCTCAAGGAAGGATAAGGGTTTTTTTGCCGCTCAGGGTGTTGGCCATGTGCCCGCCCGGCCCGGTCGGCTCAAGCGCATCGATGAGAAAATCTGGATAACCGGGCAGCCCTGTTGCGCTTCCGAGCGCGACGATTCATTCTCCGCGCCGATGCGGCAGCTTTCGAACTCAACGCCCGCTAAGGGCATGAGTTGTCAGCGATTCCGGTTACGGCTGCAGCAGGACAACAAGAAGGACTTAAAACGCGAATGAAGCTCACGCGGCTGCGCTTGATCGGCTTCAAGTCCTTCGTCGAACCCACAGACCTTGAGATCGAACCGGGACTAACCGGCGTGGTCGGTCCGAACGGCTGCGGCAAGTCCAATCTGGTCGAAGCCGTGCGCTGGGTCATGGGTGAAGCCTCGCATAAGGCTATGCGCGCCTCCGAGATGGACGACGTGATCTTCTCCGGCAACACCGGACGTCCGGCGCGCAATCACGCCGAGGTGTCGGTCCTGGTCGACAACAGCGATCGCACGGCGCCGGCGGCATTCAACGATACCGATACGCTTGAAGTCTCGCGCCGGATCATGCGCGAGCAGGGCTCGATGTTTCGCGTCAACAGCCGCGAGGTGCGCGCCCGCGACGTCACCGTACTGTTTGCCGATGCCTCGACCGGCTCGCGCTCGCCCGCTCTGGTCCACCAGGGCCGGATCGGCGAAATCATTCAAGCGCGCCCCGACCAGCGCCGCCGCGTACTTGAAGAGGCGGCCGGTATTTCCGGACTGCATGCGCGCCGCCATGAAGCCGAACTGCGGCTCAAGGCCGCCGAGCACAACCTGGCGCGGGCCGAAGACGTCATCGGCCAGCTTGCCGCTCAACTTGCGTCTTTGAAGACCCAAGCACGGCAGGCGGTGCGCTACCGCAACATTTCCGGACAAGTGCGCCGAACCGAAGCGCTGCTGCTGCATTTGCGCTGGACGGCTGCGCAAACCGAAGTTGCCGATGCAGAGCACACCAAGGACGAAGCCGTCCGCATTGTTGCCGCGCGCATTGGTGCGCAAACGGTTGCGACAACACGGCAAGCGGACGTCGCGGCCGGCTTGCCTGCGCTACGCGAAGCGGAAGCCAAAGCCGCGGCGGCGCTGCAACGCCTGCTCCTTGCCCGTGACGGACTGGAGCGCGAGGAAGCCCGCGCCAAGGAACGTCTTGGCGAACTCGATCGCCGCCTTGAGCAGTTCGCGGCCGATCTGGAACGGGAACGCACGCTCGCCGCCGACGCCGCAAATGCACTCGGCCGGTTGGAAACTGAAGAGAAACACCTGAGGGCCGAAGCGCAGGCCGGCGCCGAGCGGCTCACCAGGGTGAACAGCCGCCTCGCCGACGCCGATGAAACGCTGGCAGCATCGGAGAAATCTTTTGGCGACCTGACCAGCGCGCTCGCTGATCTCACAGCTCGTCGCAATCAGCTCGAGACCGCTTTGCGCGATCACGAGCAGCGCGCGGCGCGGCTGGAAGCCGAACTTGCCAACATTGACGCCGGCCTTGTTGCCACCGACAGCGGTCGGCCCGATCTATCCGCGCTGGCGGCAGCACTTGCGACCGCTCAAACGGCGCTGGCGGCGGCCGAAACCGCTGCTCGCAAGACGGAGGTCCACCACAACACCGCGAGAGAAACTATCGACGCCGCCCGCGTACCTCTCGATACGGCCGAACGTAGGGTACAACGGCTCGAAACCGAAGCGAAGACGATCGGAAAACTCCTTGCGGTCGAAAGCAAGAACCTGTGGCCGCCGGTGATAGATGCGCTAACCGTTACCAAAGGCTACGAAAAGGCAATCGGCGCCGCGCTTGGCGATGACCTCGATGCGCCGGTCGATCAGTCTGCGCCCATGCGCTGGGCTGGCGCGGCTATCGATCGGTCCGATCCCGCTTTGCCGGATGGCGTTACAGCACTGTCTCAGTATGTGCAGGCACCGCCGGAGCTCGCGCGCCGCCTTGCGCAAATCGGCGTGGTCGAGCGGAGCAACGGTCAGCGCCTCGCAGCGAGGCTCAAGCCCGGTCAACGGCTGGTTTCGCGCGAGGGCGACTTTTGGCGCTGGGACGGCTTTGCCACCGCCGCACACGCGCCGACTGGCGCAGCGCGCCGGCTCGCCGAACGCGGCCGCCTGCAAGCGATCGAGGGCGAGCTCGCGACGGCGCGCGGCGAAGTGGAAACTCAGCGGCGCCGCGTTGAAGCCGCGGAGACCGCCCGCGCCGCCGCCGCCGCGGCCGAGGCCGAAGCCCGCGCGCAGTGGCGCGCGGCCCAGCATGCGACCGATGCGGCACGCGAAGAGCATGCGGCTGCCGAGCGCGAGATCAGCCGCAACGCGGCGCGCATATCCGCTTTAAAAGAAGCCAAGCAGCGGATTGGCGCAGATCGCGACGAAGCCGAAGCCGCGCGACGCAACGCGCGATCAGGGCTCGCTGAATTGCCCGACGCCGCCCACCTCGAGGCCAAGCTTGCCAAGGTCAACGACGAGATTGCCAGAGATCGCGGAGTGCTTGCCGAAGTGCGCGTCGAAGCACAGGCCATCGCACGCGAAGCCGAGCTTGCCGACCGTCGGCTGCAGGCGATCGCGATCGAGCGAAAAGACTGGAACGAGCGGAAAGACAAAGCGGCGGCGCAGATCGCCACCATCGCTGAACGCACCGCAGAGGCGAAACTTGCGCGCGGCGAACTTAGCAACGCACCCCAGAAATTCGCCGAGCAACGTCAAGCCCTGATCGCGGAAATCGAGACCGCTACCGGCGCGCGCCGCACCGCTGCTGATCGGCTCGCCCAAGCCGAAACGGAGCTTGCCGCTGCCGACAAGGCCGCGCGCGCCGCGCTTGAAGCCGTCGGCGAAGCCCGCGCCGAGGCCGCGCGCGCAGAGGAACGCCGCGACGGCGCCAAGCGCCGCCTTGCCGACACCGAACATGAAATCCGCGATCTCCTCGACGTCGAACCGGCGGGAGCGGCCGAGGTCGCTGAACTCAAGACCGATGCCGAACTGCCGGCGATCAGCGAAGTCGAAGAAAAGCTTGATCGCATTCGCCGCGAGCGCGAGCGCCTCGGCTCGGTGAACCTGCTTGCGGAACAGGAATTGCGCGAGGTTGAGGCACAACACGACAAGCTCGTTGCCGAACGCGACGATCTGGTCGAGGCGATTAGACGGCTGCGGCAGGGCATCCACAGTCTCAACCACGAGGCGCGCGAGCGGTTGCTGGCATCGTTCGCGACCGTCGACGAGCACTTCAAAAAGCTGTTTGCCGAGCTATTCGGCGGCGGCAACGCCGAACTGCGGCTGATCGAGAGCGAGGACCCGCTCGAAGCCGGCCTCGAAATCATGGCAAAACCGCCGGGGAAGAAGCAGGTCACGCTGTCGCTTCTTTCCGGCGGCGAACAGGCGCTCACGGCGCTGGCGCTTATCTTCGCAGTGTTTTTGACCAACCCGGCTCCGATCTGCGTGCTCGACGAGGTCGATGCTCCGCTCGACGACTACAATGTCGAACGGTTCTGCGATCTCCTCGACGAGATGACGCGCGCCACCGACACCCGCTTCATCATCATCACCCACAATCCGATCACTATGGCGCGCATGAACCGTCTCTTCGGCGTTACCATGGCCGAGCGCGGCGTGTCTCAACTCGTCTCCGTCGATCTGGAAGGCGCGGTGAAACTGCGGGAAGCCAGTTAGCTTTCCTCTGCCGTCTATGCGTTCCCCAGCTTGAACAGGCGCCGCGCGTTGGTGCGGCCGATCTTGAGCCGGTCATTCTCGCTGATCGGGCAGGCATCGAACCATTTCGCCGCGTGGTCGATGTTCTCGAACGGCCAGTCGGTCGAGAACATGATCCGGTCGGCGCCGACTTCCAGCATGGCGTTCAATAGCGCCGGCGTGTGGAAATTGCCCGACGTGGTGACATGAAAATTCTCGCGGAAATATTCGCGAATTGGTTTCCTCGCGGGATATTTATTCCGGTTGGGGATCCAGCCGTTGGCGTTGTCAACGCGCCACATCGCGAACGGCAGATTTTCGCCCATGTGGCCAAGGATGATCTGCAGGCCGGGATGGGCGTCAAACAAGCCTGAGCCCATCAGCCGCAGCGCGTGCACGGCCGTTTCCTGCGCGAAGGCCCAGATCGGCCCCATCAGCCATGGATGACCTTCGTAGATCTTGGCGTCGCGCGGCAGCGGATTGCGCGGGTGCAAATAAAACGGCACATCCAGACGCTCCGTCATCGCCCAGAATGGCCGGTATTGCGGTAGGTCGTAATAGACCGAGGTGTCGGCGTCATTGACCTGCGAAAAGCCGTTGACCAGCGCGCCACGAAACCCCAGCTCCTTGACACAGCGTTCGAGTTCACGCGTTGCCCGCGTGGGATCCTGCATTGCCAGCGCCGCAAGTCCCTGAAACCGGTCCGGCCGTTTGCGTACCTGCTCGGCGAGATAGTCGTTCGATCGCCGGGCGATCTCATTGGCTTTCACCGGATCCGGGATGGCCTGCACCGCGGGCGCGTTCAGCGACAACAGCATCGTTTCGATGCCGTTTTCGTCCATCAGAGACAGCCGCCGGTCGTGTAGATCGAGCACGCGGCTTTTCACCTCTTCCCAGACCGCGTCAGGAAAGTAGCCGCGGGAATCGGCGACCGTCTCCGGGATGGCGAAATGTTCTTCGAGTGCGACTTTACCCTTCATGCTCCTCCTCCGACGTCAGCGGCTGCGCGCTGGCGCATTAGTCTTAACACGCCAATGGCTTGAGGCCAGTTCGCTTGCGCTCCGCTGGCATGGTTTTGGCGACGAGCAGGCTAATTCCTCGCCGCTGTCCCATTTCGGGGCACGCGGGCAATGCATTTCGCCGAAAAGATGAATACGCATCAAAGCTACACGCTTACGTCACAACCGCAGACCAACCCGGTTCTGCGTAGGTGGGCGGTGCTTTCCCGCGGCACCTTTTCCGTAGCGATCTTCCTAACCGACGTTGCCCTGATCGTGGCGATGTCGTGCCTTACCGGCGTTGCCTATCACCTTGCCGCCCTCGGCTATCCCGGAAGCCTTCCGTCTTTCATCCAGGTCGGCGCGCTAGCGGCGAGTATTTTCACCATCTCCAACCTGTTTCGGCGCGAATACCGGCTGCCGAATTTCTTTTCATTCAAGCGCCATGCGCGGCGCACGATCCAGTTGTGGAACGTGACGCTTATTTGCCTCCTTGGACTTGGCTTTCTGGCCCAGATCAGCGTCGAATATTCGCGCGGCTGGATGATCCTGTTTTACGTCGTCACGCTCGCCGCCCTGATCCTCCAGCGTTACGTCATTGTTCGCGTCAGCACGACCGCGCGCGCGGCGGGTTTGTTGTCCGCGCAACGCATCTTCCTGATCGGCACCGGCGACCACGTCGGCGCCTTCATCAACCGCTACGAGCCCTGGTCGCTTGGCATTAACATTGTCGGTTGTCGATTTTTGACGCCGGTGATCTCGACCGCGTCCGCCGAGTTTCGCCGCGAAACACTTGATCGCGATCTTGCCGAGGCGGCTACCAGTATCCGCGGCCTCGCGCCCGATGCGATTTTCGTGCTGCTTCCGTGGTCGGCAATTGCGACCATCGAACGCTGCGCCGAGACTTTCCACACTCTCCCCGTCGAACTTCATCTCGGTCCTGAGGAAGTGCTGCACAAGTTCGACGACGCCAAGCTGTCCACCCTTGGCCCCGTCACTACCCTGCAGCTCACGCGCCGGCCGCTTTCGCGCTTCGAGATCCTGCAGAAACGAATCTTCGATCTTGTTTTCGCGGCGGCGGCACTTGTCCTGATGACGCCGCTGCTTCTGCTAGTCGCCATTCTGATCAAGATCGACGGTCCGGGGCCGATCTTTTTCGCGCAACGCCGCTATGGCTTCAACCAGCAACCTTTTTCCATCATCAAGTTTCGCACCATGCGCACGATCGATGACGGCGGCCGGCAGGCGATCCGGAACGATCCGCGCCTGACGCGCGCCGGCCGCTGGTTGCGGCGCTGGAACATCGACGAAATTCCGCAGCTCTTCAACGTGCTCACCGGCGACATGTCGCTCGTCGGCCCGCGCCCACACCCGCTGCCGATCGATCACGAATACCAGCGCCGAATTTCGCTCTATGCGCGCCGGAGCAACGTCAAACCCGGGATTACCGGCTGGGCACAGATACACGGTTATCGCGGCGAAACTGACACAGAAGAAAAGATGCGCAACCGGGTTACCTACGACCTTTTTTACATCGACAATTGGTCGCTTTGGCTTGATTTGAAAATCATCGCCCGGACGGTTCTCTCGCCAACCGCCTACCGCAACGCGTACTGAACGCTCATTCTGCGTCCATTGCAGCGGCGAAGGCGTTTCGCGCTGTCAGCCTACGAGCGTTGAGATAGCGTAGACTGCACCCAGAGCGACCAGCGCGGTTGAAATCCACAAAACTCCGATCAGGAGCCAGACCGGCCGCGCAGTCTGCCCGATTGTCGCCGCCGTCGCCGGCGGTTCAGACCACGATTGCAGTGCCGGCTCCGCTCTGCGCAGTAGCGCGCTGGCGCGCTCGATCGCGGCTATGTCGTGGGCGAGCTGATCCCGATCGGCCGCCTCCGGCACGCCCGACGTATCATCGTTCGTAGGCACGTTGTCCCGCGGCGTCCGGTCGAGATTGCGAATTTGCTCCATGATGACGTTGCCTTGCGCGCCGTCCGAGGAAAGGAAGCCAAGGGGCTTCGCCATGACGCTCGCCTTGTTTTTTGCCTGCCAATCCCTAGCCGACGGGCAACGGGCGAGCGATATTCATCGCTGGCTAACCTTAACGGCATCGATGAGTTATCCTATTTAGGAGGGGCAGCGCCGAGGCCCAGCCGCCGCTCACGCGCGGCACCGCCGCGGTGTTGCCGCTTTTGCGTCCGTCAAAGTCATTGCCTGCCATTCATCCGGAGGATTGCCGCCCATGGGCACTTCAACACTGATCGTTCTTGCCGTGATCGTTGTTTTGGTCGTGTGGGTGATCTCGATCTACAACGGCCTGGTGACGATGCGGCAACGGGTGAACCAGGCCTTTGCCGACGTCGACGTGCAACTGCGCCAGCGGCATGACCTCGTCCCCAACTTGGTCGAAACGGTAAAGGGCTACGCCGCGCATGAGCGCGGCACGCTCGACGAGGTAGTAAAGGCGCGTAATGCTGCGGTGGCGGCCCAAGGTCCGGCGCAGCAGGCGGCGGCCGAGAACATGCTCTCG
Source organism: uncultured Alphaproteobacteria bacterium (assembly GCA_963831165.1). Classification (GTDB taxonomy): domain Bacteria; phylum Pseudomonadota; class Alphaproteobacteria; order Rhizobiales; family Xanthobacteraceae; genus BOG-931. Next base: position 57,175 of record CAWHPC010000017.1, on the reverse strand, counting down.
GGTGCGCTCCGACAACTCTTCGCCCTCTCCGAGGCGTATCCCGACCTTAAGGCCAACGCCAATTTCCAGGCACTACAGGCGGAGTTGACCGATATCGAGAACAAGATTGCCGCGGCGCGGCGCTTCTTCAACAATGCGGTGCAGGAATACAATACCGGCATCCAGAGGTTCCCTGCAGCACTGTTCGCCTCGTCTCTCGGCTTTGCGCCGAAAGACTTCTTCGACCTCGGCGACGAGCGCAAAACTTTGGGCGAAGCGCCGCAAGTGAAGTTCTGACAAGTCGCGCGCGCTGGATAATCGGTCATGGCCGCCTACGGTCTGTACAGCCACATCCAATCGAACCGGCGGCGTTCGATTGCGCTTCTTATCGGCCTGTTTTTTCTCGTCTACCTCATGGTCTATGCCGGCGCGCTGACCGCGGAAGCGCTGTCGGGCGATGCTGACCTCAACACGCTGATGCAGCGCGCGTTAAGCGATCTCATCAGCGCCGCGCCGCTAGCGACAATCGGCACGGCTCTTTGGATAGGCATCGCCTATTTCTTCCATCAGAACATGATCGACGCGATAACCGGCGGCCGCGAGATCACACGTACCGAAGAGCCGCGGCTGTACAATATTCTGGAAAATCTCTGCATCTCGCGCGGCATCACCATGCCCAAGCTGAAGGTGATGGACTCCGATGCGCTAAACGCGTTCGCCACCGGGATAAGCGAGAAGCAGTATTCCGTCACTGTAACCTCGGGGCTACTTGCCCGGCTCAACGATGCGGAAGTCGAGTCGGTACTCGGTCACGAACTGACTCATATCCGCAACGGCGACGTTCGCATGATGGTGATCGCCGTCATCATTGCCGGCGCGATCTCGTTTTTTGCCGAATTGTTTTTTCGGCTGTGGTTTTACGGCGGTTTCCGTGGCCCGCGATCGTCGGACGACCGCCGCGGCGGCGGCGCCAGCCTGGCGATACTGATCGCTATCGTCCTGATCGTCGTCGCCTATTTACTCTCGTTCATCATCCGCCTCGCGTTGTCGCGCTCCCGCGAGTTCCTTGCCGATGCCGGTTCGGTGGAGTTGACCAAAAATCCCGACGCCATGATCTCGGCGCTGCGCAAAATCGAGGGTCGTGGCGAACTGCCCCGCGCAACTTCGGCTGTCATGGAAATGTGCATCGATAATCCGCGCCAGGGCTTTGGCGAACTGTTCGACACGCACCCTTCGGTCGACAACCGGGTAGCGGCTTTGGTCAAATTTGCCGGCGGCCATGATCCCGGCCCGCTCGCGTTGCCGGCACGAGAAACACAAGCGATCCCGGCCGAGCCCGCGGCCACCGGTCCGTGGGATAAATCAGCGCCACCCGGCCCCTGGGACACGCCCAGCGAAAGTGGGGCGACTGACACGTCAGCTACAGAACCCGGCGATGCCTCTGGACCTTGGGGGCCACACGACCGCCGCTAGTCGCAATGCGGTCACAATTAACCATATCGGGTAGCAACTGCGCTGATCCCTGCACAGGCAAGCACACCGTCCATCTTGAGGCTTCCAAACCGTAAACGGGGTGTGTAGAATCTTTTTTAGGGGAAAAATGCGTGACGCGTTCCGTTTGGCCGCAGTCATCCCGAAAGCCGGACCCATCGAGTTCTTACGGCGGCTGGGCGCCAGTGAAGGATCGACTATGGCAAAGCCAACCGTAATCGTCGTAGGGGCGGACAAGGGCGGCGTCGGCAAGACCACGGTTTCCCGCACGTTGCTCGATTATTTTACCGCACATCACGTGCCGACGCGTGCCTTCGATACCGAGTCGCCCAAAGGCACCTTGAAGCGATTTCATCCGGATAACAGCGACATCGTCGACGTTACGTCGGTCTCCGACCAGATGCGGATTTTCGATACTTTATCGAGCACTGACTCGAGCGTAACGGTGATTGACGTGCGCGCGGGGCTGTTATCGCCGACGCTGCGCTCGCTGCGCGACATCGGTTTTCTGGACGCGGTGAAGAAGGGCCAGCTCACCTTCGTCGTCTTCCACATTCTCGGCTCCTCGATCGCCTCGCTCAATGAGATCGAGGACACGTCCACCTTCGTGGGCGACAGCAAATATTTCCTGGTCAAGAACTTCATCAACAACACCAGCTTCTTCGAATGGGACCAAGCCACGCACTCGTCCTATTTCAAGAAGTTCAAGGACGCCGTCGAGATTACTATTCCTAAGCTCAACGAGATGGCCTACGAGCAGGTCGAACTCGCGTCCGTTCCGTTCCTCACTTTTGTGGCCAACAAGGGCCTGAAGGGCGAGGCGGCGAATTATTCGTTTGTGCTGCGTGGCTATGTCCGGCATTGGCTCGGCAACGTCTGGGCCGAGTATGATCGAATCAAGCTCAATGACATCGTCGCCACCGGCGGAACCGCGCCGGCAAATAGTCCACGCGTCCAGGTCGTCAGCCGCTCCTAACCGCGCGGCAGGCGGGCGCTCGCCGCAGCGGCTGTGCGGCGGGTCATAGCATGCAGCCGGCTCCGCTCTACATTGTCGCGTCGCCGCGTCCGCGGACCGGCAAAACGCTGATCGCGCGGCTCATGGTCGAATTTTTTCGCGCCGGGCGTCGGCCGCTCGTTGGGTACGATCTCAATCCGCGCGAACAGGCTTTGGCAATCCGTTTCCCAAAGCTGGTCTGGCCGGTGGATATCGCCACTACACGTGGCCAGATGGAGCTGTTCGACCGGCTGATCGCAGACACCGCTAGCACAAAAATCATCGATCTCGGCTATGGCTCGTTCGACCAGTTCTTTGCAGTCATGGCCGAGATCGGCTTCCTGGCGGAAGCACGGCGGCGGATGATTGAGCCGATTGTGCTGTTCGTCGGCGATCCAGCCGCGGCAACGGTGCGCAGCTATGCCGAGCTGCTGAACCGGCTGACAGCGACTTTCGTGCCGGTGCACAATGAATTGGTATCGCTCATGTTCGCCAAACAGGACTTTCCAGGAACACGTCCCGAATGCGGCGTGATCCGCATTCCGCGCCTCTCCCCGATCGTGCGCGGCGTCATTGACCGGCCGAATTTTTCCTTCGCTGCCTACATGACCGAGCAGCCCGGCGGGCCGACCGAAGTTCATCAATGGGTCGGCGAGATCTTCACCGAGTTTCGCGAACTCGAATTGCGGCTCCTGATGGGCCGGCTCACCGCCTCGCTGGCGGGCGGGCCGGCCTTGAGACGCAAGGCCCGAACAGCGCTGCGAGATTGACCCTCGCTTTAATGCCCTTCGAAGCTGACGAGGGTACGCACCGGCACGCCGAGCTTCCTGATTTTTGCGGCACCGCCCAATTCCGGCAGATCGATGATGAAGCAGGCCGCCAACACTTCGGCGCCCATCTGCATAAGGAGCTTGCAAGCGGCCTCCGCGGTTCCGCCGGTAGCGACGAGATCGTCGACCAGGATCACGCGCTCGCCCTTGATCACCGCGTCCTCATGCATCTCCATCTCGTCGATGCCGTATTCGAGCGAATAGCCGATGGTCACCCGCTTGAACGGCAGCTTGCCCTTCTTGCGGATCGGCACGAAACCGGCCGAAACCTGATGGGCGACGGCGCCGCCCAGGATAAAGCCGCGCGCCTCGATGCCCGCGACTTTGTCGATCTTGCCACCGGCCCAGGGATGCACCAGTTCGTCGACGGCGCGACGGAAGGCCCGCGCATCGCCGAGGAGCGTGGTGATGTCGCGAAACATGATGCCCGGTTTGGGATAATCCGGGATGCTGCGGATCGCCGACTTCAGGTCATTGTCCAACGCCACTGTCGTCATGGTCGGTGCCTCATCTCGCCTGCCCGCACCCCTTTAGCACACAAGCGGCGCTCGGCCAGCCACCGAAAGCTTGCAGCAGGGCCAACTCTGGCGAACCGTGGCGACCGAAACAACCGGAGCCCGCCTCATGAGTGAAAATGCCCAGCGTTTCGTCATTGTCGACCTGCGTATCCCGTTTGTCCGTCTGGTCATGTTCTTCGTCAAAGCTGCGCTTGCGGCCATTCCGGCCGCGATCATCGTCGGCTTCCTGGTAATGGTGGTCACAGCGTTGATCGCCGCACTTGTGGGCGACGGCGGCATCCTGATGATGCGGCGCTGGTCGTTCTAACGCCGCTATCGTTTTATCGTTTGTGGGTCTGCGCGCGTACCGGCTGATGAACGCGCGTAGACGGCGGCGGCGGCCAACTGTCACTTCGGGCCGAACGCTCCGAGGAGATTGCCTACCGCGTTATTTACGGCACCGCCTACCGCGTTGTTTACGGCGTCGGTTGGGGAGTTCGACTGACCGCCGCCTTTGGAATTGCCGCCGGCGCTCTTTCCGCCCGTGCTGGTTCCCTTCGACTGGCCCGTAGACGTCGACTTTTTGTCGGTCGCGTGCACGGCCGAAAGCGATGTCACAGTGAAAATCGAAAGCAACGGGACGATAAGTATGAGGCGCGTGAACGTGGTCATGGTTGTCGCTCCCTTTCTATACGAAGGGCGATGATAGCTTCTTTCCAACGTTCTCGCCACGGTTTGATCAATCAGCCAACGCGATCATGCTGTGACAGAGCGCGTGCGATGATCTTGCCCGCGCCTGCAGAAAGTGAGCCACTTATTCTTCTCGGTCAGGCAGCGCTTAGGTACGTGGCTACTGCGTCTGGAAGCGCGGCACGACGAGTTAGGGGTGGTGCAACACCTCGTACCACACCTTCTTCTTGGTGAAATAGAGAAGGCCGGTGAGGACAATCAGGAATACGAAGACCTGAAAACCAAGCCGTTTACGTTCATCGAGTTTCGGTTCGGCTGCCCACATCAAGAAGGCAGCGATATCGCGGCCGTATTGATCTACGGTCGTCGGCGTCCCGTCGGTGTATTCAACCTGCCCGTCGCTCAGCGGATTTGGCATACCGATGGCGTGACCAGGAAAATATTTGTTGTACTGGGCGCCCGGGGACAGCGCGAAGCCGGCAGGCGGATCCTCGTAGCCGTTGACGATGGCGTGGATGTAGTCGGGACCATCCTCCTGGTACTGCGTGAAAGCGTCAAAGATGAACCACGGGAAGCCGCGCTCGACGCTGCGCGCCTTGGCGAGCACGGACATGTCCGGCGGCAGCGCCCCGCCATTGGCGTTGCGCGCGGCCTGGTCGTTCGGGAACGGCGGCGGAAAATAATCCGCAAGCTTGCCCGGGCGCTGGAACATTTCGCCCTGATCGTTCGGACCGGCGGTCACCTGGAAGGTGGCCGCGATTGTCGCCGCCTGCGGCTCAGAGAATCCCGGACCGCCCGGATCGGCGAGATTGCGGAACGCCAACAGTTTGAGGCTGTGACAACTGGAGCAGACCTCTCGATAAACCTTGAATCCGCGCTGTAACTGCTGCGGGTCGTAGAGGCCGAACGGCCCGGCGAACGACCAGCGTTGCTTCGACGGTATCTCCTGCTCCTGCGCCGAGACCATGCGCGACCCAAACGCCAACGCGACAGCCGCGAGTGTGACAGCCAGAGCGACCTTACGATGAATTTTCATGGCCGGGCCCCCTAAACCTTGACGCCCGATGGCGGCAGTACTGATGCGCCGGCGGATAAGCCTTCACGCAGCACCGATTCCGAGATCGAGTTCGGTAAGGGCTTAGTCGTCTCAAACAAACCGAGCAGCGGCAGGATGATAAGCAAGAACACGAAGTAGTAGGCGGTCAGGATCCGTGCCGCGATCACGTAACCGCCTTCCGGCGGCTGCGAGCCGAGATAGCCAAGGCCGACAACGACTAGGAAGAAGACGATCAGGAATTGCCGATAGAGCGGCCGGTAATTCGCCGAGCGCACCCGCGAGGTATCGAGCCACGGCAGAAAGGCAAGAAGCACGATCGAAGCCAGCAGCGCGATGACACCGAGAAGCTTGCTCGGGATCGCGCGCAGGATGGCGTAGAATGGCAGGTAATACCATTCCGGCACGATATGAGTGGGCGTCTGGCCGGGGTTGGCCGGTATGTAATTGTCGGAATGGCCGAGATAGTTGGGGATGTAGAAGATGAACCACGCCAAGAACAGGCAGAACACGCCGATGAAGAAGCCGTCCTTGATGGTCGCATAAGGCGTGAACGCAACCGTGTCTTTCTCTGTCTTCGGCTCGATGCCAGTTGGATTGTTTTGCCCGACCATGTGCAGCGCCCAGACGTGCAAGACGACCACGCCGACAATGACGAACGGCAACAGGTAGTGCAGCGAATAAAAACGGTTCAGCGTCGGATTGCCGACGGCGTAGCCGCCCCACAGCCAAGTCACGATCGGATCGCCGACGCCGGGAATCGCCGAGAACAGGTTGGTGATGACGGTCGCCGCCCAAAAGCTCATCTGCCCCCACGGCAGCACGTAGCCCATGAAGCCCGTGGCCACCATCAGCAGGAACAGGATGACGCCGAGAATCCACAGCACCTCGCGCGGATCCTTGTACGAGCCATAATACATTCCGCGCGCAATGTGGGCATAGACGGCGACAAAGAAGAACGCAGCGCCGTTGGCATGCAGGTAGCGCAACAGCCACCCGTAATTGACGTCCCGCATGATCGCTTCGACGGAATTGAAGGCGAAATCGACGTGCGGCGTATAGTGCATCGCCAGCACGATCCCGGTAACGATCTGCGCGCCGAGCATGAAAGTGAGAATGCCGCCGAACGTCCACCAGTAGTTGAGGTTGCGCGGTATCGGATAAACGATGAAGGAGGAATAGACCAGGCTCGCGATCGGCAGCCGCCGCTCCAGCCATTGCATGAAGGGATGTTGCGGCTTGTAAACCGAATGTGCGCTCATGGTCGAACCTTATGAATGATCTGGAGCATCATTTCTGCGCAGTTTCGCCGATCCGGATCGCGGTACTGGAAGCGAATTTGGTTGAGGTCACGCCGCGAAGGCTTCGCTGCGGAGATTGTTGTCACCGTCCCAACCTCTTCCGTCTTGCCGGCTTCCATCCGAGCTGCGAACCGCCCCCGAAGGGTCCGTGCGGCGGCGAAAGGCTTGGCCTCATCCGATCTGGGGGAGATCAGAGGCGACCCAATCCGGCGGCGTTTTATTGGCACCCTTACCGCGAGAGTGCAAGTGTGCCGGTGAAGGTCCATTAAAAGGGGCGGTCGCGCGTTCCTTGTGTCCGCTCTAGGGCAAGCGGGACAGATAGAATTGGCAGCCGATCGCCATCCAATAGCTGTTCGAATTTGCAGATGCGGATCGCCCTGTACCAACCCGACATCCCGCAGAACACCGGAACGATTTTGCGCCTGTGCGCCTGCTGCGGCATCGAGGCGCACGTCATCGGCCCGGCCGGCTTCCCTACGACTGACCGCGCCTTCCGGCGCGCCGGCATGGACTATCTCGACGCGGTAGCGATCACTCGCCATGATTCGTGGCTTGACTTCGAAGCTTGGCGCCGCAGCGAGCAACATCGGCTCATATTGTTTACGACCGCGGCCTCCCGCTCCTATCTCGACTACGGCTACCGGACCGGCGACGTCATGCTGTTCGGACGCGAGTCAGCCGGAGTGCCGGATCAAGTCCACGCCGCCGCTGACGCGCGCGTGGTGATTCCCATTCGCCGTGGCCTTCGTTCGCTCAATGTCGCACTCGCTGCCGCGATGGCCGTCGGCGAGGCGCTAAGACAGACTAACGGGTTCGACGTTCTGTAGTGCTCGCGCCTAGGCCGCCACCACACCGGGCCGGCCGGCCTCAACCGCAAATGTCTTCAGCGCCGCGATTTCGGCCTTGGGATCGGTCGCATCGGAGACTGCCTGCATGCGCACCTGCATGTGCGCGCGTTCCAGATCAACGCAGACATAGCCGCGCCGACGGCTTTCGAAGAAATGGATGTGCGGGTTGTCTGGCAACGCTTGCGCGATCATTTCGTAAGGCGGGCCGAAGGATGATATTGAAGTACCGACGAATTCGGTCGCCACCGCTGGCGAGGTCGGATCGTCGAAATCGAGCCGCAGGTCGTTGGCAAAGAACGAATGCGCATCGCCCCCAACCACAACAGGGTTGGAGACCTGGCTGTCGTGGATACGCTTGAGAAGGCGGGCGCGATTTGCCGGATAACCGTCCCAATCGTCGGTCGAGAACCCGAAACCGCCGTCCTGCTTGATCCCTAATTGCGCCATCAGGACGTCCTGCGCGATCAGATTCCACCGTGCTTTGGAGTGCGCCAAGTTAGAATGCAGCCACGCTTCCTGGGCAAAGCCCAGCATCGTCCTGCCGGCATCACGCCGCTCCGGACAGCTCGCATTTGATTCCAGGTGCGTACCGCCCTTGTTTGGCGGCGCATAACAGGCCTCGCGCGAGCGATATTGCCGACCGTCGATCATCGAGATTTCAATTAGGTCGCCGAAGCTAAAGCGATCATAGATCCGCATCAGCGGTCCCTCGGGCCGCGACAAGATCGGCCGCACCGGCATGTGCTCGTAGAACGCCCGGTAGGCCGCCGCGCGGCGAATGAGAAACTGTCCCGGATCGTCGAAAAATTTGTCCCACTTGTCGGCGTAGTCGTCCTGCACCTCGTGGTCGTCCCAGGTAACCAGCGCCGGCACCTCGGCGTGCAGGCGTTGCAAGTCTGGATCGAGTTTGTATTGCGCGTAGCGATTGCGGTAGGTCGGCAATGTCGCCGCCTCAATGCCGTCGGAGTGGCGCCTCACGACCGGCCGCCTCTCCTCGATGTATTCGTAAATATAATCGCCTAGAAAGAGCACAAATTCCGGGTTCTCGTCAGCGAGATGGCGGTACCCGGAAAAATAGCCATGCTCGTAGTTGGAGCAGGACACGAAGCCGAAGCGCAGCCGATCGAGTGACGTTCCCGGCGCTGGCAAGGTCGCGGCGCGCCCGATACGGCTGACGGCATCGCCGCTCATGAAGCGATACCAGTATGGCCGTCCGGGCTGCAGCCCGGCGACATCGAGATGCACCGAATAAGCGAAAGCCTGCTCGGCAGGTGCTTCACCGCGCCGCACGACTTCGTGCATCGCGGGATCAGTCGCGATCTCATAGGCGACCGGAACATCGCCGCCGTACATGCCGCCCGGCGTTTCCGGATTGCTGGAGAGCGGCTCGGGCGCAAGCCGCGTCCACAGCACAAACCCGTCCGGCCGCGGCGCGCCGGCCGCAACACCAAGGCTGAAAGGATCGCCGGCGCGCCAGCTCTGAGCAGCGGCATGCCGCAACAAAGCCGGTCCGGTGATCAAAGCAAGGCCGGCACCGGCCGCGCCTGTCAGGAGGCGGCGGCGCGTGGGGAGATTACGAAGTGTCCGGCTTGACATATTGGCTCTCGGCATACGTTTGTGACGGATCAACATATTCGCGCACTAATGTGACATTCTCCACAACGTTTCCAGGCAACTGTCGTTGTATTGTGAATCGGCGCAACGCTGTCGAAAGGTCAAATTCGGACCGATCATGGACGTTAACTTAATCGAAACACGCAAAAGCCGAGCGCGCGCCTGGTTCGAGACGCTGCGAGACGGCATCGTCGCGGCTTTCGAAGAACTCGAAGACGCCCTCCCCGCTGGCGCGCCACTTTCGGACCGCGCTGCCGGCCGCTTCAAACGCACGCCGTGGAGCCGCACCGACCATACCGAAGCTGCGGGAGGCGGCGGTGTGATGGCGATGATGAAGGGCCGCGTGTTCGAGAAAGTCGGCGTGCATGTCTCAACGGTTTTCGGCGAGTTTGCCCCGGAATTCCGCAAGGACATACCCGGCGCCGCCGATGACCCGCGTTTTTTTGCCACCGGCATTTCATTGATCGCCCACATGCAGAGTCCTCATGTGCCGGCGGTTCACATGAACACCCGCTTTGTCGTCACCACCAAATCGTGGTTCGGCGGCGGCGCGGATTTGACACCGGTGCTCAATCGCCGGCGCACGCAAAACGATCCAGACACTGTCTCCTTCCACGCCGCCATGAAGGCCGCCTGCGACGCCCATGCCGCCGTCGCGCCCTACGACAAATTCAAGGCGTGGTGCGACGAATATTTCTTTCTGAAACATCGGGGTGAAGCGCGCGGTATCGGCGGCATTTTTTACGACTGGCTCGATTCCGGGAACTGGGATGCCGATTTCGCTTTCACGCAGGAGGTCGGCCGCGCGTTTCACTCCACCTACCCGGAGCTGGTGCGGAAAAATTTTACCAAGCCCTGGACCGAAGCCGAGCGCGAAGAACAGCTCGTGCAGCGCGGCCGCTATGTCGAGTTCAACCTGCTCTACGATCGGGGCACGGTGTTTGGCCTGCGCACCGGCGGCAACGTCGAATCGATTTTGTCTTCGATGCCGCCCGTGGTGAAATGGCCGTAAGCCCGAACGCCGGATCAGTTTGCGATAATTCGCCAAAACTCTGGAAGCCAAGCCATGGACCTCGGCATCGCCGGCCGTAAAGCCATCGTCTGCGCCTCGAGCCGCGGGCTCGGCCGCGCCTGCGCCAAAGCGCTGGCGGAAGCCGGCTGCGAAGTGGTGATCAATGGCCGCGACCCTGAGCGGCTTGCCGCGACGGCAGCCGAGCTCCGCCGCGCAACCGGCGCCAAGATTGTCGCGGTCGCGGCCGACGTCGCGACTGCCGACGGGCAGCAGGCGTTGTTCGAAGCCTGTCCCGAGCCGGATATTCTGGTCAACAACAATGCGGGCCCACCGTTTCGCGACTTCCGCGAGCTCGACCGGCAAAAGCTGATCGACGGCGTCGTCGCCAACATGGTCGTGGCAATCGAGCTCATTCAGAAGGCGATCGATCCGATGGTCGCCAAGAAATTCGGTCGCGTCGTCAACATCACTTCGGGATCGGTGAAAATGCCGCTGGTCGGACTTGACCTTTCCTCCGGCGCGCGGGCGGGCCTGACCGCCTTTCTTGCCGGCGTTGCCCGCTCCGTTGCCGCTTCAAACGTTACCATCAATTTCATTCTGCCCGGCATATTCGCGACCGACCGCCTGCGCTCCTACGTCACGACCACAGCGAAGAACAAAGGCATCAGCGAGGATGCAGCACTCGCCGAGCGCATCGCCACCGTTCCGGCGCGACGCGCGGGCGACCCGGAAGAATTCGGCGCGGCGTGCGCGTTTCTGTGTTCGGTGCACGCCGGCTATATTACCGGCCAAAATTTGCTGATGGACGGCGGAGTTTTTCCGGGTGCGTTCTGAGCAGCGGTTCGCACTATCCCTCGCGCGTCGCCAGAATCGCCTGCAGCGAAATGCGCGACCAGGGCGCGACTTTACCGCGGAACGCGACATAAGAATCGTGCACCTTGCGTGCGGCGGTGCTCTTGTTCGCAACTTCGGCCAGGACATCGGTCGCAATGCCGCGCGCCGCAACGATGAGGTCGGCGGGAAATGTGCGCAGTTGCGCGTTGTCGCGGGTGGTCAGCGTGACCAGCGCCTCGATATTCAATCGCTCCATCTCGGCAAGCGCAAAGGCCGCTTCCGCCGCACAGGCGCGGGCGACGATGGTTTGCAGCTCGGCATCGAGCGACTGCCAGGCTTTGAGCGAGACGATGCACTCGCCGGTGCCGTTCGGCTTGTTGAAGCCGGGGCTGTAATAGAATTGGGCGAAGCGATAGAGGCCGAGTGCAATGTCGGAGCCGGGGCCGACGAATTCGGCGCCATCAATCACGCCTGATTGCAGCGCCACCAAGATCTCGGCGGGCGACGTCGTTTGCGGGATGGCGCCAAGCCGGCGGTAGACCTCACCGCCCAACCCGAGCGAGCGCACCTTAAGACCGCGCACGTCGTCGCGGCTCCTGATCTCACGGCGGAACCAGCCGCCCATGCAGACCCCGGTATTGCCGCCCATGAACGGTTTTACGCCGAACGGCGCGTAGAGATCGTCCCACAGTTCTTGCCCGCCGCCAGCATCGATCCAGGCAACATGCTCGTTGGGCAAGAGCCCGAACGGCACCGTGGTGAAGAACACCGCCGCCGGCTCCTTGCCCTGCCAGTAGAACGCTGCCGTGTGGCCCATCTCGGCGACGCCCGAACCGACGGCGTCGAGCACCTCGAAGGCCGGTACGATCTCGCCCGCGGCCGATACCGTGATTTCGAGGCGGCCGCCGGACATCGCGCCGATGCTGGCGGCGACCCGTTCGGCCGACAGGCCCGGCCCAGGCAATCGCTTCGGCCACGACGTCACCATGCGCCAGCGCCGCGTTTCGGCCCGCGCCACGGCCGGTGCGGCGAGCGCGCCCGCTAGCGACAAAGCGCCGCCGCGTGCCAAATTGCGTCGGGTGATTTTGCTCATGACGGCCCAAGCCAAAATATATTAGCAAAATAGACTAAGAGGCCGGACATAACCACCGCGACCCGCAGTTCAACGCCGGCCAGCGCGATGAAGGGACCTAAAACGAAATGAAGCTCGGCTTTTTCACCATGCCGATCCATCCGCTGGATAAGGATTGGCGGACCTCGCTGCGCGAGGACCGCGAAGCGTTTCTGCTCGCCGACCAGCTCGGCTTCGTCGAGGGTTACGTCGGCGAACATGCCACCGACCGCGCGGAAAACATCACCTCCTGCGCAATGTTCATCTCAAGCCTGATCGACGCCACCACGACGATGAAGCTCGGCACCGGCACCATCAACATGCCGAACACGCACCCCGCCGCCACCGCATCGCAAATTGCCATGCTCGACCACATGCTCGACGGCCGGTTCATCTTCGGCATCAGCCCGGGCGGCCTGCTCTCCGATGCCGAGGCGTTCGGCAATCTTGATGCCGACCGCAACGCCATGTTCCTCGAAGCCATCAATACAGTGCTGAAAATCTGGGCGGGCGAGCCGCCCTACAACATCGAAGGCAAATACTGGAACATCAAAATCGAGAAACAGGCGATGCCTGAGATCGGCCAGGGCTTTCTGCCGAAACCGTTGCAACAGCCGCATCCGCCGATCGTGGTGACCGCGGTCGCGCCGTTCTCCAAAGGCGTGACCGAAGCGGCGGCGCGCGGCTGGGATCCGATTTCGGCGAATTTCTTGATGCCGCAATGGGTCAAGAGCCACTGGCCGAAATACGTCGAAGGCTGCGAGCGCGCCGGCCGCAAGGCCGATCCGGCGAACTGGCGCGTCGCCAAAAGCATATTCGTCGCCGACGATGACAACACCGCGAAGGCCTACGCCACCGACCCGAACAGCCCGTACCGCTATTATTACAGCCAGCTCTACACCAAGCTGAAGAAAGGCGGCCGCATCGAGCTGTTCAAGACGCGCCGCGATCAGCCCGACAGCGAAGTCACGCTCGACGGCATCTGCAACGAACTCATCATCTACGGCTCGCCGGACAAGGTCGCCGACGAGATTTTGCAATTCCGCGAGCGCGTCGGCGACTTCGGCACGCTGCTTTACGCCGGCAAGGACTGGCGCGATCCGGCACTCGGCAAGCGCTCGATGACGCTCCTGGCCGAGAAGGTGCTGCCGAAGATCAACGCCGCTAGCAAGACGAAATAGACTGGCGGTGCCGCGCCCAAGCGTTTTCGAGACGGGCCATTCGCAGAACAGGCTTTATCAACCGGCGAGATGCGCCAATAAAATCAATCAGTTATACCGATGGCGAACAATTGGGTTCGTTCGGCCAACCTGCAACTAATGGTATATTATTTAGAAAATACCCGCACAGATAGTGTCTATACGTAGCCACCCGATGCGATCTTCGTCCGGAGACGCTACGAACCGACACCTGTGCGAAGGATACTGTCGCCGCTGGCGATTGGCTTGAGCGTGCCTTGCCGCAGCATGTAATTGACGTGGGCCAGGACTTCGCTGAACGCAAATCCCATCTGATGCGGATCGAGCCTGCGCGTGAACACCGACGGTATCAGCTCGGCCGCCGATTTCGGCGCGGTGCGGCAAGCCTGCAGGATGCGCTCGCACCGCGCCTGATGGTGGCCGAGCAATTCCGCGACGCGGGTGTGCAGTCCATAGAATGGCAGATTGTGTCCCGGCAGCACCAAGACGTTGTCGGGGATGTCTCTGTGCAGGGCGTTCAATGATCGCAAATAGTAGCCAAGCGGATCGCCTTCCGGATCGACGGCGACGACGCTGACGTTCGGAGAAATTTTCGCCAGAACCTGGTCGGCGGCGAAGAACAGCTTCTCGGCGCGGTTGAACAACATGATCTCTTCCGGCGAATGTCCGGCGCCGGTGAGCACCTCAAACTCGCGCCTGCCGATGCGCAGCACGTCTCCGCCAACCACGCGGTGGTAGGTCGGTGGCAGCCCTGACGTCAGTTTGAGATAGGCGTGTCCGCTGGTGACGACTCGCTCCGTCGTCGCATCGTCAAGACCATGCTCGGTATAGAAGCGGCGGTAATGCGCGGCCTCAAGTGCGCCCGGATCGAGATGGATGTTCAGGCTTTGCAAATATTCCGTCGCCGCCATGTAGAGCGGAACGTCGAACTGCTTCAGCAGAAAGCCTGCCGCACCGACATGATCGGGATGAAAGTGCGTGGCGATGATGCGGGTGAGCGGCCGCTGGCGCAACGGTCCATCGAGCAACGGCCGCCAGGCGAGCTTGGTTGCCTCATCGCCGAGGCCGGTATCGATAACGGCCCAGCCGTCACCATCATCGATGAAGTAGATATTCACGTGGTCGAGCAGGAAGGGGAGCGCCAGGCGCGCCCACAGGATACCGGGAGCGACCTCGATCGCGGTTCCGGGCGCCGGAGGCGCCGGGTGCGGAAAAATTAGCTGCGGAGGGGCCGCAGTTTGAAAATTGGGTTTGATCTGCATTATTTGTGATCGCCTGCGGTTTGCCGATTGTCAATCTGCGCGCCGGGGCGCCAGCTCGCGGCGTTTGAATTCCCTTTCCCCGCAAGGCCGACCATTGTTATGTTGCGCGGCCAATATTTTGGGGGTTGAAATGATTAATCGTCGCCGCGCCATGTATTTCGCCGCGACGGCCCTGCCGGCCGCCTGGCTGCTCCAGGCCTCGACGGCGCACGCCCAGCAGGCGTTTCAGCGCTACTTTCCGTTCCTGGTCGACCTCGACGGCTGGCAAGGCAAAAAGCCGGATGGCGTTGCGATGGAAATGCCTGGCAACAACATGATCACCGCGACGCGGGAATATCAGCGCGGCGCAGCACGCCTGCACGCCCAAATTCTCTTCGGCGTAGCTGCAAAGGGGGCATTGGCGGCAACGCAGACCGGAATGAACATCGAGACCAGCGACGGCCGCATGAACACGTCGACGATCGACGGCATGACGGTCACGCGATCTTTCAACTTCAAAGACAAATCCGGCGCGATCCTGGTCGCGCTCGGCACCAGCGGTATGCTCAGCGTCTCGTTTAATGGAATCCCGGACGATGAAGCGCTGATGCTGGCCAAAAAATTCGACTGGAAGGCGATCGCGGCGGCACAACCGAAATCATAGCCGCTTGGCTGTCGCGCGGTTTCTGATTCGTAACGGCTCGACCGCGTCGTCGCTTGGCGCAAATATTGCATCGCTGGGCGGTGAAATGCCCGGTTCGACGTTTCAAAGAATCAACAAATTCATTAACGGAATTTCGGCCGGTCAATATTGGCTAAAATTTGACGCTTGTGGCCGGTAAGCAAATACTTGCCATGCAAAATCAAGAAGCACGAACGGTTCTTCAGATGCTATGACGCCGTGCGCCTCGCCTTTCAGCGAGGCGTTTGTATCTGCAAGCCTCGTCCAAACATGACTGTTTGGACGGGGTTTTTGTTGGCAGATCAAACAGTGCGTGCATCGTTAACAACACGAGGGACTGTTCGAATGAAGTTGACGACCTTAATGGCCGCGGTCGCGGCCACATTGGCAATTGTACAAACCGCAGAAGCACGGGAGCATCATTATCGGCATGGCGCTTACGCTGATGTAAGACACTATGTCTATGCGCATCGTGACTCGGCGCGGCGTTATTTCTAGCCCGACGTCGCAAGAGTTCGGATACGGGATGTCAGAGCTCGAGTACGTACCGAGCAGGCCGTGGCGGACGCCCGGCCGCTTGGTGTGGCTGGGCGATGCGGCAGCTGGTCGGCAGCGACCCAGGGCCGGAATACAACCTCGCTCGCAATTGGGCGCGATGGGGACACGCAGGCCCGCCCGGCGTCGGCGCCGTGGTCGTCTGGCCGCATCACGTCGGCAAGATCGTTGGCCAGGAAAACGGGCAGTGGATCGTTCAATCCGGCAATGACGGCGGCAACCAGATGCGCACCCGTGCACGTTCGATCAGCGGCGCTATCGCCTTCAGGTGGAGCTAAATCGTCACCGCTGAGTTTTGGCAATGTGAGCGGCCGCCCGGGAAACCGGGCGGTCGTTTTCGTTGGTCGCTGCGGCGACAACATTCATTGTGCTACCGCCAACTATGATTTAGACGCCGATATAACGATGCACCGCCTCGGTCTCGCGGTCCATTTCGGTCGAGCTGCCGGACCAAACGGTGCGGCCCTTTTCAACGATGTAGTGGCGGTCGGCGAGTCGCTGGAGAATTTTCAAATTTCTGTCGACAATGAGGATGGACTGGCCGCGCGATTTCAAGAGCGCGATGCAATTCCATATTTCACCGCAAATCACCGGGGCCAAACCTTCGGTGGCCTCGTCGAAAATAATGAGCAGAGGGTTGGTCATCAGCGCGCGGCCGATTGCCAGCATCTGCTGTTCGCCGCCGGAGAGCGTGCGGCCGAACTGCTTTCGCCGTTCGGCCAGTCTTGGAAACAACCGGTAGATCTCATTCAGTGTCCACATCTCGGCGCGGGCCAGCCGGTTCGCAGCCGTAGCGATCAGATTTTCTTCCACCGTTAACGTCGGGAAGATCAGCCGGCCTTCCGGCACCAGGCCGACGCCGCGGCGGGCTACCGTCTCGGGCATGCAGTCGCCGATGGGTTTGCCGTCAAATTCGATCAAACCCCAGCGCCGCGGCACCAGGCCCATGATCGAACGGATCGTCGTGGTCTTGCCCATGCCGTTGCGGCCGAGCAGGGTCACCAGCTCGCCTCGTCCGATGTTGAGGCGGATATCGAACAACACCTGACCGCGGCCATAGCTGGCCTGAAGGCCCTCGACCCGCAGCACTAGATGTTTCCCTCGCCGAAATAGGCAAGCCGCACGGCCTTCATCGTTGCGGATCTCTTCCGCCGTAGCCGGTCGCGACGCACTGCCCGTTCGCCAGTACCGAGATGCGGTCGGCCAGCGCAAACACCGCGTCCATGTCGTGCTCGACCAACAGGATCGTTGTAGCTCCCTTGATGCCGGCCAACAGCGCAATAGTGGACGCGCATTCGGTCGCTCCCAATCCGGCCATCGGCTCGTCGAGCAAAAGCAGTTGCGGCCTGGTCGCGAGCGCGATCGCAAGCTCAAGTTGCTTCTGCTCGCCGTGCGACATTTCACTCACCGCGACAGCGGCGCGCCGGTCGAGCCCGACGCGCGCAAGCGCATCCATGGCCGCTTGACGCAGCGCGGGGTCGCGGCGCGCATTTGACCAAAAATGAAAGCTGTGGCCGGTTCGGGCCTGCACCGCGAGCGTAACGTTGTCGAGCGCGGTATAGTCAGGCAACAGTTCCGTGATTTGGAAAGAGCGCGCCAAGCCGATGTGAACACGTTCGGCGGTAGTGAGCGCTCCGATGTTCTTGCCCGCAAATATGATGGCGCCGGCGTCGGGCGTGAGTTCGCCGAAAAGCTGGGAGATCAGCGTCGTTTTACCGGCGCCGTTCGGGCCGATGACCGCGTGGACCTCGCCCGCGACGACATCGAGCGAGAGCCCGTCATTCGCGGCAAGACTTCCGAATCGCTTGGTCAGGCTATCGATTCGCAACAGCGGATCAGGCATGAGAACCGCTCGCGCTGGTTTTGAACAATGACAGCACGCCGCCTCGCGTAAACAGCGCGACAAGGATCAGGAACGGGCCAAGGAAAACCTGCCAATGCTCGGTCCAGCCGGTCAGCACGGTCTCGAGGCCGATGAACATCGCGGCGCCGATCAACGGCCCGAACAGGGTCGCGCCGCCACCGAGGATCACCATGATCATCAGTTCACCGGATTGCGACCAATGCAACAGGTCCGGACTGACGAATTTGGCGAAGTTGGCCATCAGGGCGCCGGCCAAGCCTGCGCCACCGCCGGCGATCACGAATGCCACAAGTTTGTAACGGTAGGTCGAAATGCCGATCGCCGCGAGCCGGCGCTCGTTCTGGCGGATGCCGCCGAGCACCAAACCAAACCTGGATTCCGCCAGACGCCAGAACAGGAAGATGTAAATTGCCGCGATCGCAAGGCAGACAAAATAGAACGTTGTGTCATCGGCCATATCGAGATTGAACAGAACGTTGCGGCGACGGACGATTAAACCATCATCGCCGCCGTAGTATTTGAGCGAGACAAACAGAAAGAAGACCATCTGCGCGAAAGCAAGCGTAATCATGATGAATTGGAGCCCGGTCGTGCGCAACGAAAGCGCGCCGACGACAAGCGCGAATATCGCGCTGGTCACGACGGCGATCGGTATCGCAATGAGCAGCTGGTTGGTGCCGGGAAAGAGACCAAGAAACGGCTCGGCGTTGCTGAAATGGAAATACAACATGCCGACGGCATAGGCGCCGACGCCGAAATACGCCGCGTGGCCGAAGCTGACGAGACCGCCGTAGCCGAGAATGAGATTGAGGCTGGACGCCGCGATCGCGTAGATGACGATGCGCGTAGCAAGCGTAATTAATGCTGGATTGCCTGCCTTGGTCGTGACCCAGGGCAAGAGCAGCAGGCATAGGGCGAGCGCAATACCGCCAATGACGCGGTACCGGATCAGTCCGGCGGCGCTGCCGCCGTCAGCCCGCAGCACGAATTAATCCTTGCGGCCGGATCAGAAGCACCAGCGCCATGAGCAGGTAAATGCCCATTGAGGAAAGCCCGCCGCCCAAAGCGTCCGCCTCCGAAACCGTCATCACCCGGTGCAGCAGCATCGGCAGAAATGCGCGCAATAGAGTATCCGTGATGCCGACCAGCATGGCCCCGGCAAACGCCCCGCGGATCGAGCCGACGCCCCCGATTACGACCACAACAAACGTCAGGATCAGGATCTGCTCGCCCATTCCGACCTGAACCGCGAGGAGGGGCGCCGCCAACAGTCCGCCCAAGCCGGCGAGCAGCGCTCCCAGGCCGAACACCAGTGTGTAAAGCAGCCGGATGTTCACGCCGAGTGCGCGCACCATCTCGCGATGGGTCGAGCCCGCGCGAACCAGCATTCCGATCCGCGTCCGGTTGATGAACAGTGAGAGGCCGATGGCGACCACGAGCCCGGCCGCAATGATCGCGAGGCGATAGGCCGGATACGGCACGCCGGGCACGATCTGTACCGTGCCGGACAGGATGGCCGGCATCGGCAGGTAGAGTGGCTGCCGGCCGAACAGTATGGTCGTGCCTTCGTTGATCAAGAGAATGACACCGAAGGTGGCCAGCACCTGCTGGACATGATCGCGCGCATAGAGGCGGCGGATCACCGTAAATTCGATGATCAAACCGGCGAGCCCAGCCGCTGCGAGACCAGCGAGCCCGGCGAGCGCATAAGAGCCGGTGCGCTCCCCAACCAGCGCGGCGCCGTAGGCGCCGATCATGTAAAAGGCGCCGTGCGCCAGATTGATGATGCGCATGACGCCAAAGATCAGCGTCAGCCCGGCCGCCAGCAGGAAGAGCATGACGCCGAACTGAATGCCGTTCAGAGTCTGCTCAAGCGCCAGATTCATGGCTTTGCCGCTTGGATCGGATCGCCGCCTGGACCTTACAGCTTGCAATCCTTGGCGTAAGCGTCACCGTGATTGGACAGGACTTTTCCGATCGTCTTGATCATCGGCTTGCCATCCGCTCCTTTCTCGACGCGCATCGCGTACCAGTCCTGGATCGGATGCTGGTTGTTGCCAAACTTGAAAGCGCCGCGTACGGAGTGGAAGTCGGCCTTCAGCATGGCGGTGCGAAATGCATCGGTGTCGGAGAGATCGCCTTTGACTCCTTTGAGCGCGGCGCCGATGGCGAGCGCCGTGTCGTAGCCCTGGCTGGCATAGAAGGTCGGCAGGCGGTCGGAGCCAAATTTCTTTTGCCACGCGGCCATGAATTGCTTGTTGGCTTCGTTATCAAAGTCTGCATTCCACTGCGAACTGACATTGACGCCGATGGCGGCATCTCCGATCGCCTTGAGAATGGTCGTGTCCATGGAAGGCGCAGCCACCACCATCGGAATGGTGCCGAGCAGACCCGCCTGCTGATATTGGCGCATGAAGGAAATGCCGAGACCGCCGGGGTGAAACTGGAACACGACGTCCGGCTTGGCGGCGCGGATCTGCGCCATTTCCGGCGCGAAATCGGTCTGGTCGAGACGCGTATAGATTTCACCGACGATCTCGCCTTTGAAGTAGCGCTTGAAACCGGCGAGGGCGTCTTTGCCGGCTTGATAGTTGGGTCCGAGAATGAACGCCTTCTTGTAGCCCAGATTGGTCGCGTTCTGGCCGGCGCTCTCATGTAGCGAATCGTTCTGCCACGAAACGACGAAATAATTCTTGTTGCAATCCTTGCCGGAAAAATTCGACGGCGCCGCGTTCGGGCTGACATAGATGGCGCCGGCATCGAGAATGTCGGGGACGGTTGCGCCGACAATGTTGGAGAACACAATGCCGGTGATGAGTTTGATTTTCTCGGTCTTGAGAAATTTGTCCGCGATTTGTTTTCCCTGCCCTGGCTTGAAGCCATCGTCTTCGACCAGCACCTGAACCGGGACGCCGCCGAGCTTTCCGCCGCCCATTTCTACCGCTAGCTGAAAGCCGTCGCGGATGTCGGCGCCAAGATATCCGGCGGGCCCGCTCAGGGTGGTGATCAGTCCGATCTTGACCGGCTCCTGCGCACACGCCGCGGACGCCGCCATAACGGCGAGCGCAATTCCAAACAGTGTCGATCGCATTCTCATCTTAAGTCCTTCTTGCTCCGGCGCGGCGGCGAAATTCCGATTCGATGGTAGCTTTGAACGGCATAAATGGGTAGCTGCGAATGCGGTCGGGAAATTATGACGCAGCACCTGCCAGCGCCCGCGCTGCTATATCAAATTGTGCGGTTGTCGTCACCCAACCGATGAAGCGCTCGACGTTGTAGAGCGCGCCGCGGTGCACAGGGGCGGCGCCAGCCGCCGACAATGAGTGTGACAATCAGCACGCCGAATGCGGGCGCGAATACGTTCTTGGTGATGTCCGGAGCCGTGGTGCCTGCGCTGATCTATTCAGCCGTGCTTTTGGTCCTAAAGGCGACCTCGCCAGATTGATTGATGACCATTGACCACGCCACTTAGTGATATCCAATGTCGGACCGCACCTTCCCGCGAAACACCCAGTACGACCAAGCTGTATAGACTAAAATTATTGGCAGCAGCACCAGCGTGCCGATCAAAAGGAAGGCTTGCGTACTTTGCGACGCTGCAGCCTGCTCGAAGGTAAAATGCCCCGGCACGATCATCGGCCACAAGCTGATGGCAATGCCGAGATAGGACATGACGAATAAGCCCAAAGCAGCGAGGAATGGAGCGTATTCGGATCTGTCGTTGAGCGACCGCCACTCGTACCAGACTAGGCCAGCCGTTATCAACGGCACCGGCGCGAGAATCGCAATGTTCGGCCAGGTGAACCAGCGGGCCGCGATGTGCGCATCGATAAACGGTGTCCACAAGCTGACGATGGCGATGGCAAGCGTTACACCGACGAGACAACGCCGGCCAAGAGCCCGGGCCCAGTCCTGCAAATCGCCTTCGGTTTTGACGATCAGCCAACCCGATCCGAGGAGGGCGTAGCCCGACATTAAAGCTGCGCCAGTGAAAATGGAAAATGGTGTGAAGCAGTCAAATGAGCCGCCGACAAACTGCCGCCCTTCCACCTGGAACCCCTGAATGAAAGCGCCCAGCACCACGCCTTGCGCAAAAGCCGCGAGCGCCGAACCGGCGGCAAAGCCGTGATCCCAAAACGTTCGGTGCTCGGCATCGCGGTAGCGAAATTCGAACGCAACGCCGCGGAAGATCAAGGCAAGCAGCATCAATAGGATTGGAAAGTACACCGCTGGAATGATGATGGCGAAGGCGACCGGGAAAGCGGCAAGCAGCCCCACGCTTCCTAATATGAGCCAGGTTTCATTGCCGTCCCAGATCGGAGCGATCGAGTTCATAACAAACTCGCGCGCCCGGCGATCGGGCGCGAAATTGTAGAGCATGCCGACGCCGAGGTCGAAACCATCAAGCGCAACGTAAAGAAAGACGCCGACCGCGAGGATCGTCGTCCAGATCGGCACGAGGTTGAGCGTCGGCGTCATGTTGCGGTCTCCGATGTGGAAGACGCTAGGGCTTCGATCGCGGATTTTGGTCTGCCGCCGCCAATCGGCGCAGCCTCATCGATTGGAATGGGACCTTGCCAGACAAAGCGAAGCATAAGGGACAGTCCCGTCGGATAGATCAGCAGATAAACCGCGACGTACAATAACAGCGAAATGAGAACATTCGATCCGGTTAGCGACGGAGAGACCGAGTCCGCCGTTCGCATCAAGCCATAGATAGTCCACGGCTGCCGACCGACCTCGGTCGTCGTCCAGCCTGCGATCACGGCAATAAATCCGAAGCATGTCGTGAACTGACAGAGGCGCAGATACCAGCGCGTCTGGTCAAGCCGCCCGCGCGCCATAAGCACGAAACCGGCGGCTACGACCGCGAGCATTAGCAAGCCGATTCCGACCATGATCCGGAAGGCGAAGTAGACGATCGCGACAGGTGCGCGTTGATCGGGCGGAAAATCCTTGAGGCCCTTGACTTCACCATCCCAGGAATGAGTCAAATAAAGACTCCCGACCTGGGGAATCGCGATCTCTGCAAGATTGCGCTCCGCCGTCTGGTCAGGCCAACCGATAATCGAGGCAGGCACCCCGCGCCCGCCCTCCCAGAGGCCTTCGATCGCTGCTAGTTTCGCCGGCTGATGCTCTAGCGTATTCAGGCCGTGCAAGTCGCCAAGGACAATTTGCAGCGGCACGAAAATCGCCAGAAACCACAGGGCAAGCCGCAGCATCATGCGTCCTTCGGCTACCCATTGTCCGCGCCGAACCGTGTAGGCTCCGACCCCGAGGACGACGAACGCCGTCGTCACGTAGAACGCGCTGACCGTGTGCGCCAACCGGTAAGGAAACGATGGGCTAAAGACAATCTGAAACCAGTCGTTGGGGAAAAATCGGCCGTCGATGACCTCGTAACCGATCGGGGTTTGCATCCAACTGTTGGTGGCGAGAATCCAGAACGACGAGGACAACGTGCCTGCGGCCACCAGAACGGCGGCGACGAAATGCATCGACGGCGGAACGAGTTTACGACCAAACAGCAGGATGCCCAGAAATGTCGCTTCCAGAAAAAAGGCCGTCAAACCCTCATAGGCGAGCAATGGCGATATAATGTTGCCGGCGGCGTCGGAGAAGCGGCTCCAGTTTGTGCCGAACTGGAAAGGCATGACGATACCCGTCACGACGCCCATGCCGAACGATACAGCGAAGATCTTCAGCCAGAATTGGGAGAGATGCAGAAAGACGGCACGCTTCGTCAGCGCATACGCCCCTTCCAGGAAGGCGATGAATGATGCAAGACCGACCGTGAATGCTGGGAGCAGAATGTGCCATCCGATGACCCACGCGAATTGGATGCGCGATAGGAACTCGGCGTCAAGACGCATATCCGCCCTCCCTCATTGTGGGTCAAATAGGTCAGCTATAGGTCACCGATGCGGACGCTAGGATTACCTATGCATTCGGCAACGATCGGGAAACCACTGCCAAATGAGAAAGGCGTCCTCGGAAATCAGCCCGGACCACTATTAGAAGGCTGTTGAACCGGCTGATACAATTAGCCTCACGGCCCTCACTGCCGGCAGGCAGTGCAGTGATCGTCGATACTTCCGCGCAGGCCCGACGTTAGGGACAGATCGAGCCGATCGGGGTTGGGAAGCAAACGCCGCCGAAGCCGTAAAGGCCGTCTAGCCCATAACCTCGGTACCCATAGCCCCTGACATAACGACCGCCTCGCCAGCCGCCGTAATGGCCAATCCCGGCATGGCCGATCGCAAAGCTGTGACCGCCGAAGCCGTGGCCGCCGCCAAAGCCGCCACCATGTCCGATACCGCCGTGACCGCCCCCACCATGGCCACCACCGCCATGGGCCGCCGCCATTGCGCCGGTTGTCATTGCTGCGGTGCCGATGACGATCGCAGTAACGACTGCAAGCATTTTCTTTGTCATGGAAATCACTCCATTGTCCGCCTTGCCTCGAACGCGGTTCGCGATGACACCGAGGGTCCGGTCGCCACAGTCGGCGCCGTTTGAGCGAATCGGACAGCTAAGTATTTTGCAGCGTCTGCGTTCCGTAATTTCAGATTAAATTATCGAAATGTTTGCACCGCACAGAGAACTGCGTCTAGCGCGCGCTTTGTCTTTCAGATGAGCCGCTCGAAGCGCGGCACCCGCCGCTGGTCCTCGGACCTTGACGTAAATCAATGACGACTTTGAGCGGGGCCGCTTAGACGCGTCTTCGGCCGATACTTCCCCAGCAGGTCACGCATGAAAGTAATCGAGGTAACGTACTTTTCGGACGTCCTGTGCGTATGGGCGTACGTCTCCCAAGCCCGAATGGCTGCGGTCGAGGAAAAATTCGGTGACTCGGTGCGTATAAAGCACCGGTTTTGCTCGGTGTTTGGCGATACGGCTGAAAAGATCAAGCTGAGCTGGAAGGAAAAAGGCGGGTACGAAGGGTTCAACCTGCATCTGCGGCACGTAGCCGAGAAATTTCCACACATTCAGGTTCACCCGGATATTTGGCTGAAAACGCGACCAGCGAGTTCGGCCAGCCCTCATCTGTTCCTGAAAGCGGTTCAGTTGTGGGATCGCGATTCGAAGATTTTCGATCAAGTCATGTGGGCGTTCCGCAGCGCATTCTTCCGGGACTGCCGGGATATTTCGCGCTGGGACGTCCAATGCGAGATTGCCGAAGGCTTGGGCGCCAATATCCGCGCTATCGAGGAACTCATTCATAGCGGCGTTGCCTTCGCGAGCTTAGCCGCGGACTATCAGGATGCCGATAAGATGCGCATCGAAGGCAGTCCGAGCCTGGTCCTCAATGACGGGCGCCAGAAGCTCTATGGAAATGTCGGGTTCCGGTTGATTGACGCTAACATTCAAGAGCTTTTCCGCGAGCCTCTGGCTGACGACGCCAGCTGGTGTTGACCTCCACCCGGCGATCAATCGGCAGGCATTCGCGCTCTGATTGACATAGGTCAAAGCGCTCCCTCGGCTTTTGCCGTTTAAGCAAGCCACAAAATAAAGAACTATAATTTGGAGGGATCAAATGTCTCATATTGTCGTGCTCGGCGGCGGCATTGGCGGAGTGTCATGCGCCTACGAGCTACGGAAGTCGGTGCGCCGGGAAGACCGCGTCACGCTGATTTCCAACAAGCCATTCTTTCAATTCACGCCGTCGAATCCCTGGGTAGCGGTGAAATGGCGCTCGAAGGACGACATTATCGTTGATCTTGCGCCGGTGCTCTTGCGGCACGGCGTCGGTTTCAACACTGCCGGGGCAAAGCGCGTTCATCCGGCCGAGAACCGCATCGAGTTGGGCGACGGCTCTTCGATCGATTACGACTATCTGGTGGTAGCGACCGGTCCGGAGCTGGCGTTCGACGAGATCGAAGGTTTTGGGCCCGAGCACAACACCAATTCAATCTGCGACGTCGACCACGCTGCCGCGGCCAATAAACGGTGGGAGGAATTCTGCAAAAATCCCGGGCCGATTGTCGTCGGCGGCGTGCAAGGTGCATCCTGCTTCGGCCCGGCCTACGAGTTCGCGATGATTATGGATACGGATCTTCGCCAGCGGCGCATTCGCGACAAAGTTCCGATGACTTTCGTGACGGCCGAACCGTATATCGGCCATCTCGGCGTTGGCGGGGTCGGCGATACCAAGGGCGTGCTCGAATCCGAAATGCGCCAGCGCCACATCAAATGGATCGTCAACGCCAAGGTCGACAAGGTTGATGCCGACAAGGTGCATGTGTCTGAAGTCGACGAAGACGGCAAGCCGAAGAAGACCCACGAGGTGCCTTTCAAGTTTGCGATGATGATCCCTGCGTTCCGCGGCATCGCGGCATTGCGCGGCATTGAAGGGTTGACCAATCCGCGCGGCTTCATCGTCGTCGACAAGCACCAGCGCAATCCGAAATTCCGCAACGTCTTCGGCGTCGGCGTCTGCATCGCAATCGCGCCGCTGGAGCAGACACCGGTGCCGGTTGGCGTGCCGAAGACCGGCTACATGATCGAATCCATGGTGACGGCGACGGCGCTGAACATTGGTCAGCTGGTGCGCGGCCAGGAGACGACATACGAAGCCACCTGGAACGCAATCTGTCTTGCCGACTTTGGCGATTCCGGCGTCGCTTTTGTCGCCATGCCGCAAAATCCGCCGCGCAATGTGAATTGGGCCTCGCGCGGTCGCTGGGTTCACGTCGCCAAGGTGGCGTTCGAGAAATATTTCTTGCGCAAAGTCCGTACCGGCACGACCGAGCCGTATTACGAGAAGGTCGTCATGAAAATTCTCGATATCGGCAAGATCAAGTTGCCGGCCGCCTGACGCCGACCCGCGGCATCAGCGGCCGAAAGAAATCGGCCGCTGACTTTCACGCATTGAGATGCTGTTCGATCCAGGAGCGCAGCGCGCCTGCGGGCATGGCGCCGCTATGGCGCGCCAGTTCCCGTCCGCCGCGGACGAGGACCATGGTCGGTATCGCCTGGATGTGATAGCGCGCCGCCAGGCTCTGCTCGGCATCGGTATCCACCTTGGCGAAGCGCAGGCGCGGCTCGAACTCCTTCGCCGCGGCCTCGAACACCGGCGCCATCGCGCGGCACGGGCCGCACCACGTGGCCCAGAAGTCAACCAGCAGCGGCAAATCCGCCGCGCCAGCGTGGCGGTCGAAATGCGCCGCGTCGAGATTGATCGGCTGCCCGGGAAAGAGCGGCTGATGGCAGTGACCACACTTGCCGCCCTCAGTCCTCCGCTCTGCCGGTACACGGTTGAGCGTATGACAATGCGGGCAGGGGACGGTGAGCGTTGTTGCCATTTGTCGTTTCTCACGATCTCGGCTGCCAGAGCGGCGGCAGACCGGTTCGCATCGGTTAGTTGGCGACGGCAAAGTTCACAGTCGCAAGCATTTAAATAAGCGCTCGCCGATCGGCCGCCAGAGTGCGGTAACCCGCAGGGAACAGTGGCTGCAATAGCTCCCGCAATATTCGCGGGTTTTAGAACAGCCAGCCGAAGCGCTTTCGTTTTCCTGCACCGGCCGCCTCCTGCTCGGATCGCGTCGGCAGCCCCGCCGCTTTCCAAGCCATGATGCCACCGCTCAAATGATAAGCGTCGCGGAAACCCTTCGACGTAAGGAGCGGCGCGTTTGACTTGGTCCGCCCGCCGCTGAGGCAGTGAAAGACGGCCGTCTTATCGCGGACTTCGCCGAAGTCTTCGGCTTGGAACCGCGACAGCGGCACGAGCCGCGCGCCTTCGATGTGTTCGCGGGCGTGTTCATGCGGTTCGCGTATATCGATGAGGATGGCGCTGCCCTCGTCCAGGCGCTTCTTCAGCGAAATCGGATCGATGGATTTTATCTGCATGTGACTTTCTCCTGCTTAATGGGAAGACTTCCGCGGGCGCCGCCGGCAATAAATCTCGGCCAGCGTCGTCATCACGCTGCCGGCCGCCTTGCTGGCAAGGCGGTAGTAAACGGTCTGCGCGTTCCGCCGCGTGGCGACGATTCCGCCGGCACGAAGTTTGGCGAGATGCTGTGAAAGCGCCGATTGGCTCAGTCCGACGGCTTCCACAAGCGCTCCGACCGAGCGCTCGCCCTCGACCAGCTCGCAGAGGATCGCAAGCCGGCTCTCGTTTGCGAGCGCGGTGAGAAGCCGGGTTGCCTCAACGGCCTTCGCCGTCAGCTCCTTTGCGTCGTGGATCGGCAAAGCCAGTCTTCCTTTCTCACAGCTGCATCTTGCTTCGACTATATATTAGCTAATTCTAATTTAGCAATACCTAATGTTCCGTCGGGCCGCGATCACGATGCGGTTTCGCGACCGATCTGGACTCCGCCGGGCTGATGAGCGATGGCTGTCAGCGGATATTTCAGGCGGCGATCGGGCTTAAAATGACAAAAATCTTACAAACTCCCTCGGAACGCTTCGCCAACCTGCCTGGCTTTCCCTGGCGGGCGCAAAGCCGCAACGACCTTTCAGGCTATTCCGGCTTGGCGATGTCCTATCTCGATGAGGGACCAAAGACGGCGCCGGTGTTTCTCTGCCTGCACGGCCAGCCGACCTGGAGTTACCTCTATCGGCGGATGATCCCGCACTTCCTGGCCACGGGCGGCCGTGTCGTGGCGCCGGACTTTTTTGGTTTCGGCCGCTCGGACAAGCCGGCAGACGACGGCGTTTACACGTTCGACTTCCATCGCAACAGCCTGCTGGCCTTGGTGCGCGCGCTCGATCTGACCGACATCACGCTTGTGGTGCAGGACTGGGGCGGGCTTCTCGGCCTGACGCTGCCGCTCGAAAGTCCGCAGCGTTTTTCGCAGCTGATCGTGATGAATACCGCGTTGCCGACCGGCGAAGTGCCGTTGCCGAAGGGTTTTTTGGATTGGCGGGCGTTCTCGAACAGCCAACCGGATCTGGCGATCGGCAAATTGATGGCGCGGTCGTGCCCGCATCTGTCGCCGACCGAGGCCGCCGCTTACGACGCGCCTTATCCGGACTCAACCTACAAGGCGGCGGTGCGCCGATTTCCCAATCTGGTGCCGGAATTTCCCGATAGCCCAGGAGCCGCGATCGAACGCGCCGCGCGCAACTTCTGGCGCAACGACTGGCGCGGCAAGAGCGTGATGGCCATCGGCATGACCGATCCGGTGCTTGGACCGCCGGTGATGCGCCCTCTTCACAAAGATATTCGCGGCTGCCCGCCGCCGCTCGAATTCGCCGCGGCCGGACATTTCGTGCAGGAATGGGGCGATCAGGTTACGCCGGCCGTGCTTGCTGCGCTGCAGGGGTAATAGAGTAAGGTGGCGCGCGGTTGCATGTTATCAGGAGAATTCAGCCGCACCGCAGCACGGTTTCTCTCCAAAATTTAATACTCGCGAATAGCGTTTTATTCGCAGCCGCTTCGCAATTTCGCGACGCACACAGCCGTGCCCGGGGCGACAATTCGTTTCAACAATCATCTAAAATAATGCCGAGGCGACATTTTTAGATCGGAGTTAGCCATGAACACGATCCCGCGGATTTTTGTGACAGCATTGGCATTGAGCATAGCTGCTACTTCGGCGAGTGCCGCTGAAGGGCAACAACAATGGGCAGCTACCGGCGTGACGGTCACCGAGGTCGTTCCCCACACCGCCGCGGCAAGCGCTGGAATTAGGCCTGGCGATGTTGTCGTCAGCATCAACGGTAACGCGGTCTACAGTTACGCCGATATTGATTCACAGGTGGCGGCTAGCGGCGGTCGTCCGATGACGATCGATCTCTACCGCGCCGGTCGCCATCTACGGCTTCACGCTGCCGCGCGTCGCATACAACCATTGACGCGCTACGGCGTAGCGGAACACGAGCGGGTGCTCGGGCTCGCGCATTGGGAATCAAGATTAATTCTTATGCCGTGTGCGTTAGACCCAGACTGCGAGTGAACTGGTGCGGCTCGCCGTATCGCGAACGCCGGATCAGGCGAGCATTGCTGATGTGATTACGCGACGCTGAGCTTCCGCGGGGCAATCGCCGGCGTTCCGGGCGGGCCTTTGGCCTGCTGAAACGCAGGCGTTGCGGAAAATTTTCGCTGCACTGACGAGGCTGGGCGAAGCGCTGCCATGACGACGAGATCGACCCAGTTGCCGCCGATGAAAGCGGCCTTCCGCAGCACGCCTTCTTTCCTGAAACCGACCGCCTTATAGGCGCCGATGGCACGAAGGTTGTGCTTGAATACGATCAGCTGCACCCGATTGAGATTGAGGTGGTTCCAGCAGAACTCAACGGCGAGGCGCAGAGCTTCCGTGCCATAGCCTTGGCCGCGATTTTTTTCTTCGCCGATTCTAATGCCGATTTCCGCGGAACGATGCACGCTGTTGATGCCGCTGATCTGGACGTAGCCGATGATCGGCAGCTCCATCGTCTTTCTGATCGCGAACACGATCCTCGCGGCGTCCTTGCCGAGGCTATCCCACCATTGCTGATGCGCCATCAGGTCGACGGGGCGATAGGCGAAGTCGAGACGTGCTGCGGCGACGTCATTGATCCAGCAGAACAGCGGACTGAAATCCTCGGGCACGAGCGGACCGATATTGACCCGGCTTGCGGTCAGCATGGCTCGCTCCGCGAATTACGTTTCCTCCCGAGGTTGTTCTCGGACGTGGGTTGTGTGGCGCTGCGAAAGACGCTCATGTCGAGGCTGCACTCAGGAATATCGACGATGTCGCCTTATCGGCTTTGTAGACAAACATGGTAAACGAAACCTTTCTGGAGGGAGACCCTCATGCCAAAGGTGATCTACGAAAGAGACGGTCGCATCGGTCGCATCACGCTTAACCGCCCCGAAGTCATGAACGCCATCGATGACGAAGTGCCGGTAGAGCTGGCCGGCTGCGTTGAGCGGGCCAACGCCGATCCGGGTGTCCACGTCATCGTGCTGGCGGGCGCCGGAGCCGCGTTCTGCGCCGGCTACGACCTGACCTATTACGCGCAAGGCACGGGCGGCACCGGCGTCACTCAGGAGATGCCGTGGGATCCGATGAAGGACTACGCCTTCATGATGCGGAACACGGAAATGTTCATGAGCCTGTGGCGCTCGTACCGGCCGGTGATCTGCAAAGTGCACGGCTACGCGGTGGCGGGCGGCTCCGACATCGCGCTGTGCGCGGACATGATCGTCATCAGCACCGACGCCCGTATCGGCTATATGCCGACGCGGGTGTGGGGTTGTCCGACGACGGCGATGTGGGTCTATCGGCTCGGTCCCGAGCGGGCCAAGCGGATGTTGTTCACCGGCGACAAGATCACCGGCATTGAAGCCGAGAAACTCGGACTGGTCCTCAAAGCTGTGGCGCCGGAGGACCTTGACGCGGAAGTCGAGGCACTGGCCGAGCGCATCGCCACGGTGCCGGTCAACCAGCTGATGATGCAGAAGCTTGTAGTCAATCAGGCGATCGAAGCCATGGGGTTGAAGAACACGCAGCTCATCGCCACCGTCTTCGACGGCATCACCCGGCACTCACCCGAAGGCGTTAATTTCAAGCGTCGCGCGGAGACGGTCGGATGGAAAGAGGCCGTGCGGGATCGCGACAACGGCACCTGGGACTGGACCGAGAACCGGCCGATCAATGCGCGAAGCTGACGGGACGCTGGCGTGAGCCGGCTGTTTGCAATCGCCGGATTGATCGCGCTGTTCTTTTCTTCTGCGCCAACGGCAGGCCCGATGCTGCCTGCCGGGCTGGAGCCTGAGGCCGGCTTCGCCGGTGTCTGGCGCGTCATCGAGGCGAAGGTTGCGCCGTGGACGAAGCCGCACAGGCTCACGCGAAAGGACGCGCCGCTGCTCGAATTCGCCATCGATTTCGCGCGTGGCGAGGTCAAAGGTCCGCCGCCGCTTGCCTGCAAGGACGCCAAATACTCATCCGGAGTCACTTATCAGGGCGAGGCGTTCGGCGGGGCGCTTGCTAACGACAAGGACAGGAAGCTGGCGAAGAAACTGCATCTCGGCGAATACCAATTGAGCACCTACCGGGTCGTCTGCGGCAATGACATACGCGACTTTTACTTCGACCAGAACGCCGACCTGGTCACGTCGCAGGGCGACATCGTCTATACGCTCGAGCGTCCGACCGGCATGGACCCGCAGCAATACACGGTTGGATACAGCGGGCCGAGCTTCGATTGCACCACGGCGAAGACGACCGGCGAGCGGCTGATCTGTATCGACGCGGCCCTTTCAAAGTCCGACAAGAAATTGGGCGAAGCCTACACCGCACTCAAGCGCGAGCTGTCGTCCGCAAGCTTCGCCACATTTCAATCCGCACAGCGCGCCTGGCTCGCTTATGTGATGGAAAGTTGCGGCGCTAACGCGCCGATGCCCGAAACGCTCGGCGACAGGAATGTCATCACCGAATGCCTGAACATAGCCTTTGGCGATCGCGTCAATCTGTTCGACGGCTTGAAAGCGGAAAGGGCCGGTACGGTGGTACTTGAGCCGCGTATCCGGTTTCGCGCCGACGCCAAGACCCGCGTCGAAGAGAGCGACATTTATCCATGGATGACCGGCGGCCCGCGGGCTGCCGCCTTCAATGCGTTTATGTTTAAGACGCTCAGCCTCGACCGCTGGCGCACGGATGACAAAGACACGTTCCGCCTCCATGACGTCGGTGAAATGAGGCTCTTTGCGCGGCGCGTTTACACCGCGGTGCGTTTCGACAGCCATATCGTCAGCCTTCAAGTCTCGACTGACGATTTTACCGGCGGCAACCACGATGCTCTCGGTCAGCGGTCGCTGACATGGGATTTGGCGAAAGCGCGGCTCATCACGCTCAATGACGTGTTTGCCGCGAATAAAGATTGGAAAGCCTTTGTGACGGTTCGCTGCAAAGAGGAACTGCACAAACAGTTCAGCGAGCGAGAGGCACCCGATCTCGACGATGCCGAGATTGCCGACACACTCGCCGACAGCGGCAATTGGCTGTGGGGCAGCGATCAGGCCACGGTCGTCTTTCTCATCGGTACGATATCGGGCATGACCGGCGGCGAATTCGACGCCGACATTCCGCTGGAAGCGCTGAAGCCGTACATGAAGTCCGATGCGCCGGTCCGTTGATGGCCAGTACCGGGCTAGCTGTTCAGTGCACCGACGACAACAGTCTTTGGCTGTTTTCGTGCACGCATTGGCATAGCGGCAAATACGCCCGCTCAACGGCTTCGTAGATTCCGAGTCCGCCGGCCAGCGCCTGTTCGGCGGCGGATTGTGCCTCGGCAAAAGCTATCGCCTTCTCCGAAATCATCCGGCAGGTCTCGGCGGCGGCCCTCGGGTCACCCGAAGCAATGAGGATGAATCGCGCCGACATGACGGCATGCGCTTCGCAGGTGAAACGGATCGCCTCGTAATAGTTAGTCCAAAAATCAAACACGACATTCCCCCCGATCGATCTTGTTGCGACTTGACGCGGATAAGATTCGCGTCGTCGTTTGATGCAAATATCGCTCAAACTTTGCAAAATCGATTTGAAGAATTCATTAGAATTGTCGCGTTCGAGATAAGCTAAATCATACATCGTCCGGCCCGGCCGGCGGCGGGGACGTACCCTCAAACGCTTCGATCGGCGCGGTCGGCGCCTTTTGCGCCCGCTTGCGCAGCAGCGAAAGCCACCGGCGTCCGAACAACGCGAGCGCGAGCGCCCCGTAAAGCCCGCCGCCGACCAGCGCCAGAACGATTAATTCTGCTTCATTGCGGAATTTTGACCACGACGAAAACAGCGAGCTGACCACCGGAGCGGCGAAGAAAAGGAGGATCGCCATGGCGATACCGGCGGCGGTGAGCTTGACTAGCGACGATTTAAGCGCTGCGTCCGAGGCGATGTGGCCGGCGCGCGCTGCAAGCCACAGCACGAGGATGAAATTAATCCAGGCGCCGATCGAAGTCGCGAGCGCGAGCCCCACCTGGGCCAGAGAGCCCATCAGTGCGATCTTGAAGACAATGTTGACGGCGGTGCCGATCAAAGCCGCCTTCATCGGCGTCAGCGTATCGCCGCGGGCAAGGAACGGCGCGACAACGCTGCGAATGAGCACGAACGGAATAAGCCCGATCGTGTACGCGACGAGCGTCATGGCGGCTGCGTGCGCATCGCCGGCTGTGAAACGGCCGCGCATGAACAGGCCGCGCATGATTGGCTCAGGCACCACCAGAAACGCGACGATGCATGGGATCGCAAGCAGCAACGCGAACTCGATCGCGCGATTTTGCGCCGACCGCGCGCCCGCTTCGTCGCCGGTCGCAATCCGGTGCGTCATTTCCGGCAACAGCACCGTGCCGACGGCGATGCCGATGACGCCGATCGGCAGTTGATCGATCCGGTCGGCGTAATAGAGCGCGGACAATGCACCGGCGGCGAGGAAGCTCGCGATGATGGTGTCGGCGAACAGCGCAAGCTGCGTGCCGGCGGAGCCGATAGTCGCCGGGACGAGCGCCTTGAAGAACCGGCGAAGGTCATCGTCAAAATGAAACGCTCGAAAGAAAGTAAAGGTGCCGGAGCGAAGCGTGTCGCCGCCGACCAGCGCTGCTTCCAGGACGCCCGCGATCAGCACGCCGACAGCGGCGGCGTAGGCCGCGCTCGTGAAGTAGCCGGCAAAGGCAAGCGCCGCCATCATCGAGAGGTTGAGAAGGATCGGCGCCGCCGCCGCCGCCGCGAAGCGATGCAGCGCGTTGAGAATGCCGCCCCACAGCGTGACCAGCGTGATCAGCAGAAGATAGGGGAAGGTGATGCGCGTGAGTTTGACCGCAAGCGCAAACTGTTCGGGCTCGCGCGAGAAGCCCGGCGCCAGCAATTCGATCACCTGCGGGGTAAAGAGAAGCGCGAGCACCAGCAGCACCGCCTGCGTGGCAATCAAAAGCGTGAAGATGCGGTCGCCGAACAGACCCGCCGCCTGCGGGCCGCCTTGGGTGCGGATGCGCGCGTAGGCCGGAATGAAGGCGGCATTGAACGCGCCTTCGGCAAAGATCGCGCGGAAATGGTTCGGCAGCCGGAAGGCGACGAAAAAGGCGTCGGCGACCGGCCCGGCGCCGAGAATCGCCGCCAGCATGATGTCGCGGAAAAAGCCGGTCAGGCGCGAGAGAAGCGTGAAGCCGCCGACGGTGAGAATCCGCTCGATCATTGCCAGGTTATCAGGGTCGCTTTGTCGCCCGCGAATCGGTGGACGCTAAGATAGCCGCGTTTCCCGGACGCGGTGCAGCGCGCAGCGGTGCGCCGCTGATCCGGGATCGTCTCGAACTTGGCCTTTGTAACGATCCCGGCTCTGAAGCGCATCACTACGCTGCGCTTCGTGCCGCGCTACGCCCGGGAACCGAAGCTGCGCTAGGCGCTCGCCAGCGCCCGACGAATCGCGGCGATGATACGGTCTTGAACCGGCGCCTCGAGATAGGCGTGCATCGGCAGGCTGATCACTTCCTCGGCAAGCCGCTCGCTCACCGGCACGCCGCCGTCCGCCACCGGGTAGTCGCGATAGGCGACTTGGCGATGCAAGGGCTTGGCGTAATAGATCGCCGTGGGGATGCCTTGTGCCTTCAGCGCGGCCGCGAGTGCGTCCCGTCGGCCCGGTGCAAGTCGAATGGTGTATTGAGCCCAAACCGAAGTCGATTCATTGCTGATGCGCGGCACGGTCGCGATGCCGGCGAGAGCTGTCGTATAGCGCTGCGCCACGGCATTCCGTGTGACGATTTCGTCCGGGAAGATTTTGAGCTTTTCCAGAAGGATCGCCGCCTGGATCGAATCCAGCCGGCCGGTGATGCCGATGCGGACGGCGTCATACTTGTCGGTGCTCTCGCCGTGAACGCGAAGGCTTCTGAGCCGTGCCGCCAGATCGTCGTCGTCGGTGAAAATCGCGCCGCCATCGCCGTAGCAGCCGAGCGGCTTTGCCGGAAAGAAGCTTGTCGCCGTAGCCGGCCCGATCGCGCCAAGCTTGCGGCCCCGGTAGGTGGCGCCGAAGGCTTGTGCCGCATCGTCGAGCACCAGCAGTTCGTGTTTGGTAGCGATGGCGGCTATCGCGTCGTGATCCGCCGGCAGACCAAACAAATCGACGGGGATGATAGCGCGCGGGTTGAGCCCGAGCCGTTTGGCGGTCGCGACTGCACGTTCGCAGCTCGCCGGATCGAGGTTGAATGTTTCCGCCTCGACATCGGCCATGACCGGGGTCGCGCCGCACAGTGCTACGACTTCGGCGGTCGCGCAGAAGGTGAAGGTCGGACAGATCACGGCATCGCCCGGCCCGATGCCCCAGGCCATGAGTACGAGCAGAAGTGCGTCCGTGCCGCTCGAACAGGCAATCGCGTGGCGCGCGCCGCAGAATGCCGCAAGCTCGGTCTCCAGCGCCCGCACTTCCGGTCCCTGGATGAATTGGCAATGTGCGAGCACACGGGAAATCGCGGCGTCGATGGCAGGGCCGAGCCGACGGCGCTGTGCGGCAACGTCGATGAACGGGATCGGCCGCTCGTCAAGGCGGGCGTGTTGATTCATGGAAGTTCCTGGTGCGATCGCGGCACGGCTAAAGGCGCGTCAGCCGGCGACGCGGCGCGGCCCTTTGCGTTGCGGCACGCTTGACTGTGTCGGGCGCGCGGTAAGGCAGCGTATCGCGATCTCAAGGCTTGCCACGCCCTCTTCACCTGTCACTGCGGGCGTCCGATGATTGCGAATGGCGTCTATAAAGGCGACGAGCTCGGCGCGCAACGGCTCCGCATAGCCGACCGAAAGATGCCGCATCGAGTAGCTGCCGTCCGCCTGGAAGCCGAAACATTCGGTGACCTGCAGCGTCAGGAGATCGGCGATGAGATACTTGTCGCGGGTCGCGATGTGAATGGTGCGCGCCTTGAACGGCGTCAACCAGTTGGTGTTGATATGGGCGAGCACGCCGGAGGCGGTGCGGAATTGCAGCAGCGCAATGTCTTCGCGCTCGGCGACCGCGCTCGACAATTGCGGCTGGATCTCGACGATCTCCGAATCGGTAAACCAGCGGATCAGGTCGATGTCGTGGACCGCGAGATCGATGACCACGCCGACATTCGACATCCGCGGCGGGAATGGGCCGACGCGGGTGATGGCGATCGACAAGATGTCCTGATTCTTGATCGCCCGCTTGACTGACTCCACCGCCGGATTGAAGCGTTCGACGTGACCGACCATTAGCGTGACGCCGGCGCGGCCGGCGGCCCCGACAATGGCATGACCTTCCTCGACCGTCGGGGCGATCGGCTTTTCCACCATGACGTGGACGCCGCGACCGATGCATTCGAGTGCGAGATCGTGGTGCAGGTGGGTCGGCGCGGCGATGGTGATCGCATCGACGCCGGCTTGGAGCAATCCGTCGACGTCGCTGAACGCGGCGCAGCCGAGGGTTCGGGCGACGAAATCCCGCTGCTTGCGATCAGGATCCGCGATGCCAACGAGATGAACGCCGGGAATGTCAGCCAGCACGCGGGCATGATTGCTGCCCATGACGCCGACGCCGACTACACCGACCTTCAGTGGTTTGCCCGCCACCCCAACAACTTCACTCATGACCGAACAGGCTCCCCCTCAACGCCGCCGCCCACCTCATTCACCTAGCACGGCTCAAGCCGACTGGCGACCCAATCGGCAATGGAACCCAAACACGTTTTGCTTCCAAGGCTTACAGGGGGACTACGCACATAGTTTCGTTGGCCGGAAAGAGCCTTGAGGCAATTTTTACGCGCAAAGCGGAATCAATCTCAACAGCAGATCGGCCGATTACTTTTCGCCAAAATCCCCGAAGTAGCGAAAAAATATACGCCGTAATTCTCCACGCGGAGGCGACCACGCTGGACACCTGCGCGCCATGCGATATGTAAAACGGTCTCCAGGAATCAAAAAAGAGTGCTGGCTCCCGCATGATCGGTGCCGAGCAAGCGCGCTATCTCACCGGAAGATTAGCGTCGTCCGGCCACCGCCGTAATAGTGCGGATCATCCACTGGGTTGGCAAAATAGCCGTGATATGCGTCTCGCGGGTCCTGCAGAGGTGGCGCTCCCCAAGCAAACGCCCACGGGCGAGTCTCGTCAAAATGTGGGACATTGCTGCGAACGATACGCGGCGCGGACGCAGCCTGTTTGTGAATCTGATGTGCCGCGTGAGCGCGTTGTTTGCCGTCGTTCCCGGCGGTTTCTGCTTTTGCCGAAGCGCCGAAAGCGCAAAGAAAAGAAATCACAAAAGCTGCTGCGAGGGCTCCGTCAATCCTG
The DNA here is from genome assembly GCA_963831165.1 of uncultured Alphaproteobacteria bacterium. Taxonomy (GTDB): domain Bacteria; phylum Pseudomonadota; class Alphaproteobacteria; order Rhizobiales; family Xanthobacteraceae; genus BOG-931. Next base: position 19,171 of record CAWHPC010000017.1, on the reverse strand, counting down.
AACGTCATGGCACGTCTCCCGAGAATCTTGACGCGATAGCAGGTCCAAATGCGTCAAAGAGGAACTTATTTACCGATCGATCCGGCCGCATACTCAGAAGCGGAAGCGAACGCCGACCGTCGGATCGAAGTTGTTGCGGGCGAGGTAGCCGTTCGATAGGCCGGCATTCACCTGCGAGAACATCATACCGAAATACGCGTCCCACTTCGGCAGAAACCGCCAGTCGACAAGGGCGGAAACGGCGTCGAACGTGCCGGCGCATTGCGAGTGCGCCGTGGGGTTGGTGCAGATGCCGGCCCCACTGACATACTGGTTCTGAATGTAATGATAATAGCCCACGGCCACGTCGAGGTCTTTGCTGACCGCGTACCGAGCGCCCGTCCACATCACCTGCATCACCTTGTCGCTGCATCCGGTGCCGGTGCCGCAGCCGGCGGAAAAAGCCACATTGTTGATTGCCGTAAGGTTGCCGTAGGCGCTGCCCATCGGTAAACCGCCGATATTAGTAAAACCAGTGACGGTATTCACCGGATCGCTCGGCGGGGCAAGTTGATACCATTCATAGCCGGCAAACAGCCGGAGCGGCCCGACCGTGTATTTGGACAAGAGCATGACGCTTTGGTTGTTTGAGATCGTGGCCGTGAGCGTTTGCGGCAGATATGGCGCGATCGGTATGCCCGCGGCGGTGGGGGCGCCGCTGAGCGAGAGGTTCACAGCGTCCTTTTCCCATTTGTAAATGGTGTCGAGCGAAAGCAGGCCTTCGCCCCAGCCGAATTTACCGACCGGGATGTCACCGCCGATCTGGGCTTCGTAGTCGCCGTTTGAACCGTTATTCTGACCGTAGCCGCCGACTTGAGCCAGCGCGCCGATTCGGAGCGCACCGATCGCGACCCGATATTTGATGGCCGTCGTTATGCGGCACGTCTCGGTATCGCCGGCGCCGCAATTGGAGCTCGAAAAGCCGAGCGCCGAGAAGGCATAAGAGGCCTCCATCGGATCGTACGCGAGAACACCGTCCAGTGTCAGCGCATTTTGCCGGAAGAAAGTCAGGGAGCCGAGAGTCGTAGAGCTGACCCCGAGATAGCCGAGCGCATTGTAGATCTGACCTGCGTGGCTTGAGTCGTTATTCGCGGTCTGGTCGATGAGCGGAACGCCTCTGTTGTCCGCGATTGATGCCGGGCCGTTTGAAAATTGCAGCGAATAAGGGTCAAAGCTGGCCTCTAACTGGCCGACGAATGTCCAGCCGGGAGCGAATGGCTCTCTCACCTCAACACCGATATTCGATCGCGACAACGCGCTTGGCGCGAGCGTCCACATCAACTCCCGGTTCATTTTTTGGACGACGTACGAGCTGCCTTGCGGGAAGTACGGATTGAACGGCGCGCCGTTGGTCTGGTAACCGCCGCCCACGTCGATCGTGCCGTAAACTCTGACCCCATACCACGCCAACTGACAACTCGTGAGAAAAAAGGCCGGGACGCTGTCGCATGGCCCCTGTCCGGCGGGTGGAGCGCTCACGACCGGCGCCTTGGTCAAAATCGGCTCGTCAGCGAATGCTACCGTCGTCCATGCGGCGCCAGCAAGCAGCATCGCCGCCGGCAACGCCGCGAACACGCCAAGCCTTTTCATGTGGAGCCGCCAGGACGCCCGGTTGCCGCAGCGAAGCGCAGAACTGTAATGCCTAGCACTGTCTGGCCGGAATACGCGCAGCGTGAACGCAGGTTTCCCCGTTATCCAACCCATCGGAACGGCCCCTCGGCCAATTATCTATCGAAACGATATACTAAGTATAAAATGTCGCTCCGCGGAATTTGTCAACTAAAGGTCGGAAATCCGCTGCGATAGCCAGATTTTTCCCTTTTCAGCCTGTCCCCGGCGAAATTTGCGCTGCGAGCGCCGCCCCGGGCGCGCGAAAATCACCATGCAAACCGCCAGCCGGCGAGCCTGATTTATCGCAGCCGCAACTGAACGCCGCTGACCGGGACGACCAAAAATGGTTAGGGGATTGCGCTACCGCGCTGCCGACGACCCAATTTCTGATCCGTCAGATGTGTGAATGCCCGAACAGATCAGGGCTGAGGCCAAGCGAGTCGTGGGAGGTCGCGCCATGCCTGGAGACACCAGTATAACCGAGCGTATGCTCCATGCCGCCGTCAAGCGATGCGCCTGCCGTTGTCGTCCGCGCTGTCAGCGAGCTGGCCGCCGACCACTGGTTGGTGCTTGCATCGTAAACTTCAACGTACAGCGCTTGATGACCGGGCGAGGAGCCGCCGTCGTAGGTCAAGCTGCTCAAATCGCCGGTGCTCGCATAGATCCATTGGCCGTTTGGTTCTGCCGCGCCGTTGAGGGCGAAGTGGCCGTTGTTGTTGCCGCCGGCGTCGAAAAAACCGTACTGCGTCAGGCTGTCGCCATCCGGATTGGATACCGACGTTATCAGTGAGGCCGCCGCAATCGATTCGTTTTCCGGCACGCGAACATTCTGCACCTCCACCGTGGGCGGGGTTGCTGCAATCGTCCGCGCGGTGAACGAGGTGTAGGCCGACCATGATCCAGTCGAGGCGTCAAACACCTCGACGTAGAGCGATTGTTGGCCGGGCGACGAGCCGCCGACATATTGCACGCTGCCCAGCTCGCTGGTGCTGACGGAGATCCATTGCCCGCCGGGCTGCGCCACACCGTTCACCATCAAATGCCCGTTCGAGGTTCCTCCGGCGTCGTAGAAGCCGTACCGAGTAATCGCATCGCCCCGCGGATTGGACACCGAAATGTACGAAGCGAGTTCGACCGCGTGAAACTCGGGAACTTTGAAGTCTTGTCCGCTGACCGTGGCGGTAGGCGCAACCGTCCAGCCGATCGACTCCATCAAAGTCAGATCCGTCGGCGACAGCGCGTTCAGCACGCCGCTGGAGGAATAATCGTTGAAAGCGTCGTTGCCGCCGTTCGGAATGTTGTTGCCGTACCAGTCGCCGAGGTCGCCGTTGCTGATCTGGTTGTTCCAGCTGCCGAGATTGGTGCTGCCGTTGTTGATTGAGAAATACGCGGTGCTGCCGTTGCCGCCGGTGGCGACATCGCGGACGCCCGGAGAGGAATAACGAAACAGATCCATCGGCGAATAACGGAACGGCTGACTGCCGATCAGCGATATGCGGCCCATATCCTCGGTAAATTCGTGCTCGACGACGCCGACAAAATAGTATTGGCCGGCCGGCGGCGTAGCATTGATGGCGTAGCTGAAGTGCGCCGTGCTGCTGAAGCCGACGTAGCTCGTCGATACGGCCGATCGCAGACCGAGCGCCTGCGCTTCGGCCGGAGTCATGCTCAACCTGCCCGACAAAGGCGAAGTCCCCGGCAGCGTCGAGGAACCGGGTGCGCCCTCGGACTGAAGAGTGCTTACGACCGAGCCATAACTCTCGCGTGCGTAGCGGAGTACCTCGCTCTCACCGAGGTCGCCTCGGCCCAAAGGTGCGCCGTTTATTTCGCCGTAACCGACGTCAATGTTGATGGTAACGGGATTGGTAAAAAGACTATCAAAGAAGCCGGCGACATAATCGACCGCCGCGACAAACCCGCTCGGCAACCTTGCGGTGTTCTGATCGAAAGAAACGTTGATATTCATCGGGGCGTTTCCCGCTTGTCTTTGACCTCGGCACGGCGAAAGAGAATCAATCCGCGCATTGCCGGATGCACCGGCCTCACCAACCGGGCTTTTTTAAGTCGTCCAGCGTTACGCCAGGGTTACAAATAAGCGGCGCGATTGCGCAAGACTTTATACGGTTCGGTAAATCACTCGGCGGCGCGAGAAGACGCGACCGGCAGCGTCAATCCGACCGCCACGGCATCCTCCCGGAACGCTTTGACCGCATCCAGCGACAGTTCTGCCGCCGTTTTAGTTCCAAGTAACGGCAGCTTCTTCAGCACGGCAGCCGGCGCCGTGATGATGTGGCATTTTATTTCGTCGGCTTCGATCACGTTGAAGACTTCCCGTGTCGAGGCCCAGATGATCTCGACATTCGGAGTCTGGCGCGCCTGCGCCACCGCATCGCGCATGATCGGCCGATAATCGATGCCGGCGTCGGCCAGCCGGCCGGCGAATACCGATACGCAAGCAGGAGCACCCCCCGACAGTGCTTCGATACCGCTCGCCGCCTGCGGCGCGGTGAAGATCGCCGTCAAATTGACTTTGATGCCGTCCTGCGAGAGGGCGCGAACGGCGCTGAACAGCGGCTCGCCGCGCGTCGTCGTTACCGGCAACTTGACATAGACGTTCGGCCCCCAGGTCGCGATCAGACGCGCCTGCGCCACCATTTCCGCTAGGTCGTCGGAAAACACCTCGAACGAAATGTGACGGTCGGGAACGGCAGCAACCAGTTCGCGTGCGTACGACGCATAGTCGGAGACCTGCGCCGCCTTCAGGAGCGAGGGATTTGTCGTGAAGCCCCGAATCCAGCCTTGTTTGGCCATCTCCCGGATCTGCGCCTTGTCGGCGCCATCCGTGAACAGCTTGACCTTCAGCTCGTTGAGTGTGACGGCCATGGCGACGTCTTGCCCGCCGGGAAAAGCGAAGTCAACGCTGCCGCATGGTGGTGGGCAAACCCGGAATCGTCAACTGCGCGCCAGGGTGGGAACTTTCTGTTCGTAATCGGCGCAGGTATCGGCGGACCGGCGGAACCTGTTGTGCACCCGGCAAAGGCCGGTATCAGCGCGCGCCGCCGAATAGGCCGACGACATCGCGGTTAGCCCCGGAAAGAAACGTTCCAGTGCCGCCGGATCCGCCAAAAAATGGCGGCAAGCCGCGCAAGCGCGATCAGAACTTTGCCCAGTAGCCATAGAAGACTTGCGCGGACAGCAGGTATCCGGCGACCACGTTGACGACGGCGCCCGACGTGAACGCCAGCGCCGCGCGCCAATTGACCGACTCGAGTTCCGAAAATCGCGTCGTCAGACCGATGGCGAGGAAGCACAGCGTGAAGACGGTGCCGCGCAGGCTGCCGATCGGCCGCAGGAAGTCGGCGGTCTGTTGCGGCGTGACGGTGTCGCCGAAATAAATCGAGACAATCACCGCGGCGATGAAGAAGCCGATGACGAATTTGGGAAAGCGCCGCCAAATTTCTCCGGCATCGATGCGGCGGACTTTGCCGCCGCCTTCCCAGTAACGAAGCGCAACCAAGGCCCAGAACAGCGACCAGACGCCGATCCAGATGTCGCGGCCGATCACTTTGTTCATGGTGAAGGCGCGCAACGAGCCGGCCTCGTTGCCGCTCAGATTCCCGAACACACTTGCAGCCGCGTAACCTGCGGCGTCGGCAAATTCCGAGGATCCGATCCAGGCGCCGCCAACGCCCGCCGGCAGAGCGAGCCAGTGACTGGCGTAGGGCAGAAAGAAGACCATGACGATCGCGGCAATCACCACCAGCGTCACGGACGCTGCGATTTCATCCTTGCGCGCGCCGACCGAGGCGGCAACCGCCAGCGACGCCGACACACCGCAGACCGAGCCGGCCGTGCCGAGCACCGCTGCGAAGCGGCGGTCAAGGCCGAAGACCCGCGTCGCCACGAAAAAGATAATCGCGGCCGTGAGGATTGAGATGATCGCGGATTGGGTCAGCGCGACGCCGCCCGCCGACACGATCAACGAGATCGGAAAGGTCGCCCCGAGCAGCACAATGCCGGTCTTGACGTAAAACTCCACCCGCAACGCCGCCTTCAGCCGCTCCGGAATCTTGACCGCGTTGGCGAGCGCAAGCCCGCCGATCAGCGCCAGGAGCGCGGCCTCGAGGTTGTAGTAGTTCGCATCTTTCCAGCCCGCCAGCGTCGATACCAACAACAGGCCGACATAAATCAGCGCGAAGCTCGGCAGGAATTCGCCGAACCGGCGCCCCATCAGCCGCAGCGAGCCGCCGAAGACGATCGCCAACACGATGAACTGGGCGAGATAATTCGGCCACAGCTTGGCGAAATGGGCAACGATATCGCTGCCGCTCGCCCATTTCATTCCGGCCGGCGAAACGCCGAGAAATTTGATGACGCCGGTGCCGAGCGCGTAATCGATCAGGCCGAGCGATCACGATGGCGAGGCCGACGACGACGGCCCACCAGTCTTCATTGCCGATGGTGCCGAGCCGACGCTCCGACACATTGCCGGCGACAACGGCTGTTGCGGTATTCATACGAGATACTCCGTCAAATACTGGTCGGCTTGTCGGATTGACGCCGTCAGAGGAGGGTCAATCGCAACTCGATGCTGAAAAAGTCTGCCGTTTGGTCAAAAATACAAATCCCGCGACTCAACGAAACCGCATTTGTGCCGAAAGCGTGGCCGGCACAGCATGCGATTTCAAATTGGCGGACCGATTCAGAAAAAAATTCGAAGCGGGTTGAGCCGCCCTTCCCTGCTGCGCGCGCGACGCCGTTCGAGTGCGCTCATTCTCCAGCCGACAGCGCTTTGGTCAGTTTGCTGGAGCGCTCCCCCCAAATACCTTCCGTAAGGAACATGTCCCAAGGCCTTCCTCTGCGGGTTAATGCCGTCTTTGCGGCGCGTCGAGCCGTTAATGGTTCATTAACCGAACCGACGCACTTTATTAACCAATCAGAATCACTAGAGGAGAGGCGCAGTGTCGAGCGTTCTTCGCCAACGCCAGTCGCTGATGTTTCGGGCCCGCTCCTACACGGCGTTCGCAATCGCGCCGCAACCGCCCTTGCAGGACTGGCTCACCGATCTCGACGTAACCGTGGAGCGCTCCAAAGGCTTTTTCTCGGGGCAACCGGTGGCGCTCGATCTTTCGGCCGTCAACCTCAATCCGGCTGCAATCAGTGAACTCGTCACCGATCTCGAGAAGCACAACATTTGCGTTCTCGGCATTGAAGGCATCGACCCGGCGAAGTGGCAACCAGGACTTCCTCCGGTGCTTCGCGGCGGTCGCGGGACGCAACCATTCGAACTTCCGACAAAAAACGCTGCAGTCTCTCCAGCTGCCGGTCGTCACCCCGCAAGCTCCGCAAAAGACGCAGCCGGCATCGCTCTTGATCGAAGACCCGGTGCGCTCGGGGCAATCCGTGGTCTTCATGGAGGGCGACATTACCGTGCTCGGTTCGGTCGGATCGGGCGCTGAAATCATCGCGGGCGGATCGATCCATGTTTACGGCTCACTGCGCGGCCGTGCGCTGGCGGGTGCTACCGGCAACGCCCGAGCGCGGATCTTTTGCCACAGCGTCGAGGCCGAGTTGCTCGCCATCGACTCCTACTACAGGACGGCCGACGACATCGAGGACAGCCTGCGCCGCCGGTCGGTTCAGGCCTGGCTCGAGGGCGGCACCCTGAAAATTTCGGCGATGAACTAGAGAACGAAAGGCAGGACAATGTCGCAGGTCGTGGTCGTCACATCTGGCAAAGGCGGAGTTGGCAAGACAACTTCAACGGCTGCATTGGGCGCGGCGCTCGCCCAGGAAGGTGAGAAGGTCGTCGTCATCGACTTTGACGTCGGCCTTCGCAACCTCGACCTGGTGATGGGCGCGGAGCGGCGTGTGGTCTTTGACCTGATTAACGTCATTCACGGGGTGGCGAAGCTGCCGCAGGCGCTTATTCGCGACAAGCGGCTGGAGAATCTCCATCTGCTTCCCGCGTCGCAGACCCGCGACAAGGATGCGCTGACCGAGGAAGGCGTCGCCAAGGTCATCGAGGAGTTGCGGACAAAGTTCGACTGGATCATCTGCGACAGTCCGGCCGGGATCGAACGCGGCGCGACGTTGGCGATGCGGTATGCGGATGCCGCGATCATTGTCACCAATCCCGAAGTGTCTTCGGTGCGCGACTCCGATCGCATTATCGGCCTCCTCGATTCCAAGACGGCGAAGGCCGAGCGCGGCGAGCGGGTCGAGAAACACCTCCTGGTCACCCGCTACCATTCGGCGCGTGCTGCGGCTGGCGAGATGCTGTCGATCGATGACGTACTGGAGATTCTGTCGATACCGCTGCTCGGCATCATTCCGGAAAGCCAGGAAGTGCTGCGGGCTTCCAACGTCGGCTCGCCGGTGACGCTGAATAATGCACTGAGCGCCGCCGCCCGCGCCTATTTCGCTGCCGCGCGGCGGCTTAAAGGCGAAACCATCCCGATGCAGGTTCCAAGCGAAAGTAGCGGCTTCTTCAACAAGCTGTTCGGACGGAAAGCGGCATGAGAATGTTCAATCTCTTTCGGCGTGCCTCTGCGCCGATAGCGCGCGAGCGCCTGCAAATATTGCTCGCGCACGAGCGCATGGCGACCAATAATTCCGATCTCCTCGGCGTGCTTCGCGAAGAGATCCTCGCGGTTATCAGCCGGCATGTCGCATTCGAGCCCGAGAGAGTGCAGATCAAGCTCGATCGCGGCAAGTCGGTGTCGACGCTTGCAGTCGACATCGAGATTCCGAACAGCTTCGAAAGCTCGAGCCTCGTTCCGCTGCAAAACCGGTCGTCACTCAACAGCGATGACAGCGCTTCAGGAATGCAACATTCGGTGGGGTAAATGCGCACGATCGCATTTCTTACGCAAAAAGGCGGAGCTGGAAAAACTACGCTCGCGGCGTCACTGGCAGTGGCAGCAGCTGCAGCGGGCGAAAGGGTGATCGCCCTTGACCTTGATCCTCAGGGTTCTCTCGCACGCTGGGGCCAGCGCCGCGATGCGACCGGAGCTCCAAATAAAGTCATGGTCGAGCCATTCGAATGTGAGCGTCTGCCACGGCTGCACGCCATACTCGAAGGGCTCGCCGACGTTGGCTTTACCGTAGCGATCTTTGACACCGCCGGCGCCGACAGCGCCGCTGCCCGGCTCGTCACAGACGCGACCGATCTTTGCCTCTTACCGGCAAGGCCGGCGCGGTTGGATGTGGAGGCGACGGCGGCGACTTTCAGAGCCGTTTTCTTGGCTAAGCGCAAAGCCGCCTTTGTTCTCAACCAATGCCCGTCGAACTACCGCAGTTCGCGAACCAGCGAGTCCGCACAGGATCTCACCCAGCTCGGCGTTCTGGCCAAACCGATGCTGTCGGCGCGGATGGATTTTCAAGATGCGATCGCGGCTGGGCTCGGCGTTACCGAATACGCCCCGCAAGGCCGGGCGGCACAGGAGATCGACGAGCTCTGGAGCTGGATCCGCGGACAGTTCAAAGGAATGAAGAATGAAACGTCGGTTTATCATCGAGCAAGCCGACAAGCGGCTGCTTAGGAGTGGTTCCGGTCTCGTTCTGACTTTCCAACCCGGCGTCACGCGCGGTCGCACCTGGAGCGTCACCCGTCCCAAGATCCATACCGGCGGCAAAAGGCGCCCGGCCTTGCGGGTGATCGGAGCGACTGCGGCTCTGGCGTGATGGGCTCAGCCCGCCCCCGACAGCGGGCCGATCGAGCCGGCTATTTACAGGGAAACGCGTCTGCCATCGCATTGTAAGCCGCAGCCGCCGCGCTCAGGTCAACTTTTTCCGGATGCGACTGAGCGTATTTTACGAACACATCTATCACCTGAATAACAGTTGCATCCGGACCGGGGCATGCGCCCAGCAAGGTCTTGCCGTTCTGATCAGCCAACATTGAATATTGCAGAACCGCGCCGGCGAATCCCCAGCACTGGTTGGCCTTGTTGCTGGGCGGCAGATAAGCCGAGTCCCGTTCCACATGCATTCCGCGTTGTAGAAGTTCGCAGCTGTGGAGCATTTCGGCCGCGGTTTGGGCCGGCGCCGATGAACCGGATGCGAGGATGAGCCACACCGTCAAATGAAGTACTGAAAAAAGGCGCGTGGGTTTCATCGGTAATGGTGTCGATAGCAATTATTCGTGGCTCATACGGTTCATTCGGCCGCTTCACGGATGCTTTTCGTTTTTGGCGGCGCGCATGCCCGCAGCCGCGCTGTCCCGCTCGCACATATATGCGCCGCTCTTTGTGTTTCCATAATTCTTGGTGCCGCTGAAGTGGTAGATCTTCGAAGTCAGATTGACCCATACCACGGTATCGGAGGGGCAGCGTGCCTTAGCTTGGGCCTCGGTTGAAAATTCATTGGCCCCGGCCGGATGTGGCACCGTGCTAGGAGCGGGTCTGGCGGTCGAGGTTGCCGAGGGAACTGGTTTCGCAGGCGGGGCGGCGGTCGTTGGTGCCGGAGGCGGAGCAGGCGGCGCTGATGTCGGAGCGGGAGCCGGCGGCGGTGCCGCGGTAGTTTGCGCGGGAGCAGCGACACCTCGGCATTTGGCCACGTAGGCCTTTTCTGAGATGCCATTGGCTTCATTCGCTGCCTTGTTTGCTCTCCACTCCTCGCGGCATGCCTTTGCAGTCTTTTTGCCAGTGGCGGTTGCCGCAGCAGCAGGGCTGGCGGCTGGCGGAGCGGCGGCGGGCGGTGCTGGTGTGGCCGCATTGGGTTGTGCGGCTGCCGCGCCACTACGACATTCAGCGACGTAGGCCTTTTTCGTAATGCCATTGGCCTTGTTGGCCGCCTTGTTGGCTTTCCATTCGTCCTGGCAAGCCTTCACCGTTTTTTGTTGGGCAGTTGCGTGCGAAGACCACGTGATCAATCCCATCACAGCTGCGCACATGACAATCGCGATTCGCCGTTTCATGTATTTTCCCCCCTTTGAGCAGCCGCAATAATTCAGGCTCGAGGGCGGGCCGAAATGGATGTGCTGTTGCCTAGCGCAACGGATGCCAAAAATCGACGCCCCAAGTGAGATAAAGGATCCCATAGAGGACAATTAACCCAACCACCCAGACCACGATTGCCCAGATCGCGCAACCAACATAGGCCTTGATGCCCATCACGGTGGCTCCTCATGAGGTTAGACTCCTTTCCGTCGTCGCTTTCGTGACCGAACATCTGGTCCGCCGCCCTTCTCCTCGAGCATGTCTCTGCCTGAGGCGATTTCAATCCGCGAAGGCGATGTTCCCGGACTTGACAGACGGTTCAGCATAGGGTAAATTCCTTCTCACGATAGAGGGAGTTATTCCTATGACCCGCGCCAAACAACCCCGGCAAATCCACCAACTGACCTCGGCTCAGTTCGACGCCATGTTCCCGGTTGGCGATGAGGATGCCTGCAAAGCCTACTTGAAAGCGCGCCGCTGGCCGGACGGCGTTCACTGTCCCCGGTGCGGCAATCCCAAGGTCTATGACCTCAAAACCCGTAAGTGGCACTGGCAGTGCGAACAATGCGCCCCGGACGGCTATCGCTTTTCGGTCATCGCCGGAACCGTATTTGAGAACACCAACAAGCCGCTGCGCGACTGGTTCAAGGTCGCTCACCTGATGCTGACCAGCAAAAAGGGAATGAGCGCCCGTCAGTTGTGGCGCTACATGGGCTTCGGGTCGCTCAAAACCGCTTGGTACATGGCGCACCGTATCCGCGTCGCCCTCATCGAAAAGAACGTGGACAAGCTCGGCGGTATTGTTGAGGTCGATGAAACCTATGTCGGCGGCAAGGACAAAAATCGTCACTGGGATAAGAAAAGCGGCACGAGCGGTCGCGGCTATGATCCCCTCAAGACGCCAGTCGTCGGCGCAGTCACCGAAGCAGCCCTCTTTCGAAACGGAGCCGCAGTTATTTTTGTGTATGGAAGCATCAAATACCGTGATGCCTTCGGATATAGCCGCTGGACGAACTTTCGATTGAAGTATCGCCCCCCAGCTTCTTTCGATGCCGCCCCCGAGGGAAATACAAGCAATTAAAGCGCCGTATCTGACGGCGGCCTGAAGCCCCCATTTGGGGGCTTTTCTGCGTCGGCCTGTCGCAGTCAGAAATAGGCTATTATTATCCTTCTGTCGAGTCCGGGAACATCGCCTCCGCGAAACAGCAATCTTTGATTGCACTCGTCTCACAACGCAATTATTTTCCACGCAATAACGCCTCCGGAGCGAGCAAATCTGGCGATCAGTGCGATGAGCCAAATGTTTCGTGCCAAGAGGCGGACAGGGATGGTGTCTCCGGGATTGCCTTAAATGCCGATCAAGAAGCCGCCGCCTTTTCGAACACGCCGACAAGTCGAACGCTATTTTCGCGGCAAGACGATCAAATGCCTGCTTTGTGGGAAACGGTTTGGGCGTCTTTCATTTCATCTTGCCGCCAAGCATGGCGTGACGACGGACGAATACAAGGACCGCTTTGGCCTGCCATGGAGTCGCGGGCTGACCTCCGCACTATCGCGTGCCCGTTCAGGATGGAACGAAGCTCGCAGAGCGAAGGCGAGCCGGCTTGCGCGGAGAAGTCAGTTCTTCAAATTCGCACATCCGGCGACACGCCGCGAGGCGGTGCCGTTTCTGAAAGTAGAAGCGGCGAGGAACTTAGGTCCCAATGCCGCCGGCTTTGGCAAAGGATTTGAAATGCGCGTGCGTGTCTTGTTTGGAAAAGGGCTTACCGACGCCGCTATCGCAAAGGCCCTCGATGTCAACAGGACTACTGTCAATCAGCGCACCAAACGTTGGCGCAAGATGAGGCAGAGAGGGTAATCGGCGGTCAGCCTATGCGACCAACTGCAGCGGCAAAACTTCGCCCCTTGTCACGATATTTTCTATTCTACTCATGATTTCTTTTATCGACTTGGTGTCCGCAGGCGAAATTACCTCGAAACCGTAGTCGCATGTCGCACAGTGCCAAACATGAACGATTTGCCGCTCATTCCGGTACTCGGACCTTTCGGGGGCGATCAGTTCGTCGCTGCACTGGATGCAGCTGGTCCCAAAGCTTGAACGACGATTGGATGCTGTCCTCATTGCAAATATTCCCAGTTTTCATTCCCAGTTTTCGCAGCCGCGAAGTAGCGCGAACAGGCAACGGATTTATGGCAATGGATCCGTCCGCGACTCACTTTAATTTGATGGAGCTAGGCCAACGTTATCAACTCGATGTTCGATCGCCAGTTAGAGCCGATCAAGTGCGTGCGGAAGACGTTTTGCGATTACACTTCGGCGGATTCATGAAGTTCGTAGATCGCGCTCCTCGCGCTCTGAACGCGCCGTGCGCGTGGCGGAAGAGCGTCTTGTGCGCGAACGCACCGAGGGCGCGGCTGCGGTCAGTCAGCTGAATGACGCCGCGACCCGCACCGCCGAGCTTGAACGTCAGCTGATGGTGCAGCAGACCGCAGCAGAAATCTTGAGTCGCCGCGCGCAAGAAGTGGAGGCGCGGCTGGGCGATAAAGGCCAGCAGCTTGCCGAACGTCAAGTTGAGGTCCAGAGGCTCCGAGCCGATCTTGACGCTGCGAAAAAAGAAGAGAACGAGCTTCGTGAGGAGCTTAGCCATGCCGGCGTCCGCAGCAGCGGAGCTGTCAACGACGAGTTGCGCGCCGACATGGTCCAGCTTGAAGCGCAACTTGCCGCTGCGCTTGCGGAGCGCGCTAAGCTGCAGGGCGAGATCGCCTCAATCCGGCGCGATAGCGAATTGAGGTGGTCCACCGAGCGCGTGGAGCACGCTCTGCTGCGCGAGCGCATCAACGATTTCGCCGTCGAGGTGGCACGGCTCGCCGCCACCTTTGAGGGCCAGAACTTGCCAATCGGGTCGATCATCGCCACCGGGAACCCGAGAGTGGGCAACGGGGCCGATGACGCGCCGAGCACCAACGGCGGCGGACCTGAGGCAGGCGCTACTTAATCTCGCGATTCGCCTTCGCCTAATTGGCCGCATCTGTCAGTCCTAAGATGGCGCCGCTCCAGGATTCTCAAACGAGAGCTGTCGGACGTCAGATGGCTCAACAAAAATCCGATGAATGATGAACGCGTTTTGTCTGCAGTCGCAGCAAGGCGTCCATGATAATCTTGCCGGCCTGGTCGATCATCACCATTGCGTTTGGTGCAGCCTCGACGACCAGTCTGAAGCGATAGTCCAGCCATGGGTCGTTGACGCGAATTGAAAATCGGCCGGCAAGGTTGCCTTGCTCGTGATAGTTCTATGCGCTCTTCATATCGAAGCGGGTGGTCAGATGGTATCGTGCACTTTGATTCCAAGCCTTAAGAGAGCGACGGCTTGAAAAGCCATGATCAACTCGACGCGTTTGCCGCGGAATACGTGAAGTAGTCCAGCGCGGTGCTAATCGCACGTTGCTGAAGTGAGCGGCGGCAAACGCGCTTCTGCGGGGGGCCGGGGTGTGAGGCTTATCTCAAACTCATATGTGCAATGACACCGACCGCGCGCGATCTTCTTTGGCCAGACGAGATGGCCGGGGCAGCGGTCTTTTTGACCTCAGACGAAACCTTCCGCGATGCGCCGGGCGACACTGCTGGTCGAAGCCACTGGTCGGTTTGGTAGCGGGCTTTTGCAGGATGGGCGCTGAAAAAGGCACGCCACCGATCGCCTACGTGCTGCTGGTTGCCGGCGCGGTCATCTACGGCGCGATATTTACGGTCAATAAGATGGCTGCCCAGGCCGGCGTGCCACCGCTGGCTTATGGTTTTTGGCAATCCTTAGGCGCCGGGCTCGTATTGTGGATCATCCTAACCCTGAAGGGCGAAAGTTTGCCCGTAAGCCGCATCCACCTGCTCGGCTATCTTGCCATCGGCGGCCTGGCGGTCGGCATTCCGATCTCGCTTCTGACCTACTCGGCTCCTCGGTTGCCTGCCGGACTTTTGACCGTCGTGCTGGCATTGTCGCCGCCGTTGACTTTCCTCATCAGCATGTTTGCTGGCATTGATCGTTTCCGACTGTTTGGCCTTCTAGGACTCGCGTTTGGCTTTATCGGGGTGCTGGTCATCATCGGGCCGGGTATGGCCAAGAGCGCACCTAATGCCTGGCTGTGGTTTATGCTCAGCCTGATCGCCCCGCTCCTCTTTGCCAGTTCCAACGTTGCTGCCGCACTGTTGCGGCCCCCACACTCCTCGTCGCTGTCGATGGCGTCCGGGATGCTTCTGGGCTCATCACTCGTGCTGCTGCCGGTCATGCTGATCGCCGGACAAGCTGCGTTGCCGACGGGCGCAGGCGCTATCGCCGTTCTCGTGGCCGGCGCCATCAATGCCGTTTTCTTTGTGTTTTTCTTCGAAATCATCCGCGTCGCGGGGCCGACTTTCTTTGCGCAATTCAACTACCTCGCCGTTCTCGCCGGAGTCGCCTGGAGCATGTTGGTGCTGGGCGAGCGCTTATCGGTTTATTTTTTCGTCGCCATGCTGCTGATATTCGTAGGCGTTTTCCTGTCCGCGCGCCGCGGTGGTCCGCCCGCTGCAGCCAATCCGGCTTAACCGGCGCCGAAGACGTATTTTGGGCGACTGGATTGCCTGCCCGCGTCTACGTATAAATTAAGCCTTGGCGGATTCTGTTATCACGTGCTCGGCCCGTGCCGCATCATAGCGTAGCGCCACACCGTAGACTTTTCGCGCCTTGTCAGCGTGCAGCCAGCCGCGATTGACGGTTGCCGCCACGCGCACTGGGTCCCGTCTTGCCGGATCGCCGTAGCCGCCACCACCGCAAGCGAAGCAGAACATCTTCTCACCCGGTTTGCACACCTCCTGGTGAAAGGCCGGCAGCTCCAGCAGCCCGCCGTCGCAGGTCAGCTTGCGTGTCCAACTCGCGCTTGCCGGAAGTCCGCCATTGACTCCTCTCGGCGCAAACGTCGTACCGTCGGCCGCATAGATGATGGTCATCTCATGGTCGACCGGATAGAAAACGCATTCCACTCCTGGAGCGCCTTCGAACTCGCCGTAGCCCTGGGTATTCGGCCGCACGCCACGCAATTCAATGATGATCGGATACATCGATTCATCGACCTCGATCGAATCGAGGTTGATGAGACCGCCATTGGCCGGGCCGCAATAGGTCAACCATCCATCGTGCCCGTTGAGTGCCGCTCCGCCCGCGTAACCGATGAAGACCTGATTGACGTAAGGATGGCCGCCCTTGAAGGGATCCTTTCCGGAAATCACGCCGATGCCGGCCGGAAGGTGCGGTCCGCCTTCCGCCTGGCCGTGCGGAATTCCCATCCTGGAGAAGACCGCGTTAACCGCGGTGATCAGCCGGTCATTGACATTTGTGGTCGCGACGGAGGTGCCCACCGGATATTGCGGTTTCCCAACCACCGATCCTTCCCGCAACAGGACTTTCACGACGCTAGCGCTGCCGTGATTATGCGGAAGAGTCGAGTCGAGATTGTTGAAAACGCCGATGCGACATGACCCCGTGCAAGTGTTCTCGGAAAGATTGAGCCCGCCCGCGACACAGTCGATGTTGTGGCGCACATCCACGGTGATCGAACCCGCTTGCGCATCGACCTCAAGTCGCACCCGGATCGGGATGCCCTCGGGGGCGACGCCCGGCACCGGATCGTGGTGGATCTCGTATTCGAACACACCGGACGGCAGTTTCTTGATCTCGGCGACGGTGCGTCTGCGCCCATAGTCAAACCAATCCTCAACAAAGTTGGTAATGGCTTCCGACCCGTAGCGTTCGAGGAGTTCGAGCACGCGTCTCTCACCTGTCTTGCAGGCGCCGATCTGGGCACGCAAATCACCGAGCCAGATCTCGGGAACCCGGATGCGCTTTAATCCGATGCGCAGGACGTCCGGCTTTTCCTGATAATTCTCTGCGATACGTACACAAGGGAAATGAATCCCCTCCTCATAGATGGTCCGCGCATAAGGCAGGTAAGTCGACGGTACCGGCGCTCCGGTGTCCGCATGATGCGACAATGCGACTACCCAGAACATCGGCACTCCGCGGAAGAATACCGGCATCGACAAGATCATGTCGGCGTGGTGCGTTCCGCCGGTGTACGGGCAATTGTTGAGGAATACGTCGCCCGGCTTGATATCGCCGAACAACTCCGTAATCGGGCGCGTCGCCTTGTCCATAGACATGACATGGATCGGAAGCGCTTCCTCGGTGCTGACGAGACGGTGGTCGTATGTGAGGATGGCGCAGCTCAAATCCTTGGCGTTCTTGATGACCGCCGACCGGCTCGCCTTCATGACCACGAGCGTCATCTCGCGGACGATGGCCTCGAAGCGACTTTTGAGCACCGACATCAGAAAAGGATCGACGCGGCGCGTCTCCGCGACGTCGGATGATGTGGATTGATCAAGCACGGTCGCTACCCCGCTCAAGCTTAGCTCTCATTGCACTTCAACCAGGAGATTGCCGTACTGATCCATCGTACCGGTATGGCTACGGGCGAGAAAGGCCGTGAAGGTGTTTGCATCAATCAGGCACGGCCCGGTTATGGTCGCCCCGTGGTGGAGGGCATGCGCGTCGTAGACTGCAAGCGGCTCCATTGCGCCGCTCTCCCGCACATAGACCGGGCGGCGTCCCTTCGGCTCGGGCGTCTCGGTCTGGCGTGATAACACGTGACCGCGCCACAGATCACTTTCATGCCGTGCACCGATGGCGCGAACCTTCCAGGTGGTGAATTCCACGACATCGTTGTCGCTGCGGATGCTGTAGATGCGATCGTGCATCTGATGAAACGCTTCGACCAGCGCCGGCAAATCGTCTTCCGTGAGCCCGGGGGCCTTGGGTTCGAACCGGACTTCGATCTCCCATGACTGGTATTCATACCTGCCGAAGAACGCGCACTCGAACCTTCGCATAGTTTCCGGCACTCCTGACGAGCGCATGAAGGCGTCGCCTCTCTCGCGCAGGCGGCGAAGGAGCGCATTGACGCGATCGACATCGAATCGGCGGCTGCTGGTGTGCAGCGTGCCGTTCTCCTCCCATCGCAGATCGGAAATCAAACCGCCGAACGCGGACAGCCCGGCGACGAACCGCGGAATTAGATAACGCTTGAGTCCGAGGATGTCGGCCATCTCCGCGATGTGGCATGACGTGCCGCCGCCGCCGCACACGAACAAGCTATCACGCGGATTGATCCCCTCGCGGACCGTGATTTCCTCGATGGCGGCGACCATATTGTGGTTGCTGGTGGTGTAGATCGCGTGGGCTGCTTCTTCGCAGCGAACGCCCAAACGCTGCGCGATGCGATCGATCGCCTGCTCTGCCAGGCCACGATCTAGCTTGATCCGGCTACCGAGAAAGAAGTCTGGATCGAGAATCCCGAGCACCACATTGGCGTCGGTCACCGTGGCGTCGGCGCCGCCCAATGCATAACAGGCCGGCCCGGGTAGAGCACCTGCGCTGTGTGGGCCGACATGCAAGAGCCCGCCCGCATCGACGTGGGCGATCGAGCCGCCGCCTGCACCAATCGAGCGCACATCGACTTTGGGAATGCCAAGCAGATCGTTGTTGATCTTGGAGTCCGGCGCGATGATGACTTGATGATCTCTCAGCGCTGACACGTCGAATGAGGTGCCGCCCATGTCGCCGACAATCACATCGCGTTCTTCGGTCAAGGCCAGGGCCGCGATCGGCGCAAGTGTGGGCCCCGACATGACGCTGTAGATTGGCCGCCGTATCATTTCCGCTGGCGGCATCATGCCGCCAAGGCAATTGGCAAGCAGCAATTCGCCTTTGAAACCGCCATCGGCCAACGCCTCCTGCAGACGCTGGACATATGTGCTGATGATCGGGCTGATGGAAGCATCGATCGCCGCAGCGATGATGCGCCGGTATTCGCGCGGGATCGGATTGATTTCATGGCTCAGTGTGACCGCGGTGTTCGGCAGTTCCGCGACGAGAATTTCGCGCACGCGCATTTCGTGGCTCGGATTGACGACCGACCAGAGCAGACCGACCGCGATCGACTCCACCGCCTGCTGACGGAAATGCTCGGCGGCCGCATGCACGTCCTCGGCGCTGAGCGGCTCGAGCTCGCGACCACGCACGTCAATGCGGCCACGCACAGTGCGCGTCAGCCTGCGCGGAATGTAGGGGTCGGGATAATCGAGGCGCCATTCGAATGCGCCTTTCCGGGGACCTTCGCGCAGGGTGAGGATGTCGGCATGTCCATCATTGACAATGAGCCCGGCACGCGCGGTCTTGCGTTCCACCAGCGCGTTGGTCGCCACCGTCGAACCATGAACGATGATGTCAATCTGCGCCACAAAGTCGCTTGGGGCTAAGCCTAACCCCTCAGCGGCGACGCCGAGGGCATTGACGAAGCCCTTCTCGAATTGGCCGGAGTCGTGGGCGCTTTGTATATTCCGATCCTGCCGTTCTCATCGGAAACCAGACAATCGGTGAAAGTCCCCCCGATATCGATGCAGACATGGTAGGACATGTAACGTTCGGCTCCGCTGACGCGAGGTGCGAGCCGTTGATTATCAGAAACCGTCCGCTGATTCGAGGGTGAATAGTGGG
>CAWHPC010000016.1:0-148205 GCA_963831165.1 uncultured Alphaproteobacteria bacterium | reverse complement strand
AGCATATTGATCGGCACCGATTCCGGATGCGCCGGCAAGTTCGCGAGCGTGGCAATCATGCCGATGCGGTCGGCGCGCTCCTCCCCCATGCCGACAATTCCACCGCAGCAGACGTGGATGCCCGCCGCACGCACGTGCTCGAGCGTTTCCAGACGGTCTTCGTAAGTGCGCGTGGTTATGATCTTGCCGTAAAACTCCGGCGAGCTGTCGAGATTATGATTGTAGTAGTCGAGCCCGGAAACCTTGAGTTTCTGCGCCTGCGTAGCCGTGAGCATGCCGAGCGTTACGCAGGTCTCCATCCCCAGCGCTTTAACGCCTTCGACCAGGGCGCAAACATGATCGAGATCGCGCTCTTTCGGCGAGCGCCATGCTGCGCCCATGCAAAACCGGCTGGCGCCGGCCTGCCGCGCAGCGCGGGCTTCCGCGAGCACTGCCTCAAGCGGCATCAGCTTGTCCGCTCGCACGCCGGTTTCGTAGTGCGCGCTTTGCGGACAATAAGCGCAATCCTCCGGGCAGCCGCCGGTCTTGATCGATAGCAGCGTCGAAATCTGCACCGCGGCCGGATCGAAATGTTCGCGATGGACGCTCTGCGCGCGGAATATCAGCTCCGGGAGCGGCAGCTCAAACAGCGCGCCCAGTTCCTCACGCGTCCAGTCGTGACGTGGCGTCGGACTATCCATAGTCGGCGAAGAGCGCAAATGAGGTAGCTGGATGGTTATAGACCCGTATCCTGAAATTTTGCCTGACTTTAATACGGGAGCGCCGTATAATATGCGAGCGTATAGCCCGGAGTGAACACGAGGGTTGCGGGTTGAAAGGGGTGCGCCAATGAGATCGCTGATAGTCGGGGCGGTGATGGCGTTGATGATGGGGAACGCTCTAGCCCAAGTAGGCGCTCCCGGCTTAAGCCCAGGCACCAGTTCTTCCATGCAAATCGGTCAGCATGTGGCTGCGGACGCAAAACTGGGTGACTCCGGCCAAAAATCGAAGGCCGACGACAAGGCTTACGGTGCAATGCTCAAGCGGTTGCCGGACAAGCCGTACGATCCCTGGCACGGCGTGCGCTGAGGATAAGAGCCGCGCGGCAGGTCGGTCGCGTACGTCCGATTGCGATCGCGTCCAACACGCTCGATCCAGCTGATCAAGCCGGCGTCTTCGAGCGCCTCGTATTTACTATTGGCGGATATGTGTAGACCACCGTCCGGCCCAGGACTTTTACTTGTGCGGTCGCGACGACGGAAAATCGATTCGGTATCATTCCAATCGCAGTGAGGCCGCTTTTTTTGGTTCGCCATTTGCGCAATGTCGCTTACTTTGCCGACTTGCTGAGTTGGTCGCACACTAGTAGCGGCTTGGTGAAACCGAACCAACTTCTCAAGCCACAAAAGAAACGGCCCCGCGGAACTACCCGCGGGGCCGGCGCAAACCGTTGTTAGGTTGTGCTTAGCTTAGTTCTTGGCCACCAGCGGATGCGGAGCTTCCGGTCCCCAGATCCTAAAGCCGAGGCGGGTAAAGATGTCGATACTGCCAGCACTCACAGGATAATTCTGTGCCGAAATAGTATCAACGATCCACAGCTGCAGATCGACGGGGCCGAAATCGTAACCCACTAGACCACCGGCGGAGCCAGCCGAACTCCTTGGCGCAGACGGTGATGCCCTTGGTGGAACAGTTTAACCCGGTCACTGTACCGCCGCTATCTGCCGTCGTCTGGAAGACGAAGGCACCAACCGGACCGACTGACCACTTGCCGAACTTATACAGCGCGTGCAGATCGCCGTAGAAGAGGTTGCCGCTGGTTATGGTGCTGGTGAATGCAACAAGTGCCCTGGGAGGCCAGGTTGATGTCGTAGAAGAAGTTCCCGGCGATGTTCCAGCTGCTAGCCAGGTACGCAATCGCGAACGTCGGTTCCAAGGTCCAGTAATCCGGATTGACTGTTCCCGCGACGTGCGTGCCGTCCGGGGCCATGAAGTTGAAGCCGGCCGACACGAACCAGCCCGAACCCAAATTCCACGACAGGACGATCGGGTTCCAGGTAGTGTTGGCAAATACGTAGGATCCGCTCAGCGCGGTGCCGCTGGTGCCATTGCCGTTAGAGTCCTTGCCCAGCATGCAAGGCGCGGTGCCGCAGTTGTTGGCATTATAGAAGGCTTGCACCACCGACATTGCGTAGCTGGCGCCAAGGAAATTCCATCCCGGCACATAGAGCAGTGGTACCGCTTGGGCTACGGCAGGCAGGAACAGTTTCGCCCCAAGGGCCGCGTTTCCTGTACTGGCCCCCGAGCCTCCAACCATGCCAAGATAAGCCGTCTCCAAGCCCGTATAGAGGCCGGGAGGCGGCAGCGCGCCCAGCGGTAGGCCGATGGTGGCGGCCGACAAACGATTTGTGAAGTCTACGGGCTCTGTCGCCAGAGCCGAACTTGCCGCACCGCCAATGGCGAGCGCCGCAAGACCGCCCAGCACTGCATTTCTCAGTCGGGTCATTTGCCCCTCCACCTGTTTTTCCCCAAGACATGCGTGAGAATCGCGCATGCTACTTGTCTCGTCAGCACGTCCTGCCAACTGCATGCAAGGTCGGCCAATCAGATGAGGAAAGCAATGCTTTGCGGGCCGGCAGGCGGGGGTAAATGTCATTTATGTGGCGGTAGTTGCAAAAATGCAACGAGCGTAAACGGCGGGTTAGCGCAAAGCACCATTTTATCGCGCGCAATAAACACATTTAATATCAATAAGTTATGTGAGGGACCCGCAGCTCGTCATATTCTGTCGGGAGCTCCCAGAGCACGCGGGTCGTCTACATCGCGTCGGGACCGTGGCGAGCAAGAAAGCAAACCTAATCGACGTTGATTCGAACCGAGATTAGAGCACTGAAGAGCTGCCGGAAGTTTTTAATGGCGTTTTTCCTTGGATTCCAAACAACCAAATTGCCCGCACGCACGAACGCCCCGTTGCGTCTTGGGTTATGTTTTGGGTGACAAGGTCTCACCAAAAATCGAGCGTCGGCCAGATTGTTTGCTCGTGCGTGTGGAGCAGCGACGCAAGTCGGCCGATGTGCAGAACGATCGGAGTAACGCCGTTGGTGTGTCGCAACGCGAAGATATGCCCGATGAAGAGCGAATGATCGCCGCAAGCGTGTTGTGCAATGACCTTGGCGGCAATCGTGGCGTTCGCCTGGGCGAGAAGCGGAGTATCCCCCGCATAGTCGTATTTGGGGTCGATCCCTTCCACCGGTCGCCCTGAGAAATGACCGATCAGGGTTTCCTGCCCGCGGGCAAGAATATTCACGCCGAAATGGCCGGCCTCCACCAGAAACCCGTGCATCCGCGCCTTTAGCGCTACAGAGATTACGCACAGCGGAGGATCAAGCGAGCCTGACATGAACGCGTTCGCGGTCATGCCACGGATCTCGCCCCGTACCTGCGTGGTCACGACGGTCACGCCGGTGACGAACGACGCCATGACACGGCGAAAACGTTCATGGGTTACCGCGTCGTCCGCGGCGGATTCCGATTCCGAGATCGACATGCCCCGAACAATACGAAGCCGGTTGGGACGAGGCAAGGAATGCCGCCCACCATCCAGCTATGCAAATGAGGGAGGCGAACGGCGGACGAAAAGCCAGCCTTTCTTCGCTCGTTCGCCACGCTGCGCCGGCTACGATTTAACGAGCTTCCGTCCAGTGACCGCCTCGAGATTCTTGAAGTAGATCTTGTCCTGATCCGTCTTCGAGAGATCGAGTTTCTCAAGAATCCGCAAAGTCTCGCGCGGATACATTGTTCCTCCCTCCGGATCGAACGGACAATCGGAGGCGAACACGACCTTGTCGCGCGGGTAGAATTCGAGGCCGGCTTTGGTCGCCGGCTCTGCGGTAAAGGCGGCGGTATCGGCCCAAAAATCCTCCTTGAAATAATCGAGCACGCGCTTCTTCAGGCTCTTGCGCAGCGTCACGTAATCGGCGTCCGAAGTGCGCGAACCCATGACGTCATTGCCGGGTCCGATACGGCCTTCAAGCATCGGCACGATGCCGCCGAAATGGTGCGTGATAATTTTCAGATTGGGATGGGTGTCCATGATCTTTGAGTATACGAGGCGGATCATGGCCGTTGCGGTTTCGTAGGACCAGCCGAACGTCCACCAGATCTCGTAGAGCGACTTATCCTCGGAGATGTAGTCCGGCGTCTCGGCGCCGCGCGTCGGATGCAGCCAGACCGGAATGCCGAGCTCGTTCACCTTGTCCCAGAACGGCAGGTATTCCGGGCGGTCGATCGGTTTGCCTTTGACGTTGGTGTAGATCTGCACGCCGAGCGCGCCGAGTTTTTTCACCGCCCGTTCGGCTTCGGCCGCGCCCGCATCTGCCGCGGCGAGCGAAACGTGCCCCACCCAGCCGGGAAAGTGATCCTTTTCCTTGGCGCATAATTCCGCGAAGCCGTCATTGATGATGCGGCAGAACTCGTCGATGTCGGCCGGGCTCTTGGCGAAGCTTTCAATCGTCGGCTGCGGGTACGACAGGATTTGCTGATAATCCTTGTGGCCGTCCACGATCTTCTTGCGGACATTGACGTCGTAGAGCGCCGGAAGCGAGCGCACGCGCTTGCCCATATCTTTGTAGTCGCCTGCGACTTCATTCAGCTTGTCGAAGAATTTCTTCGGGAAAAAGTGCGTGTACGCGTCAATGCGCATGGGGTTTTCTCTCCTTGGATTGGTGATGAGGCTTCTACAGGGTTTTGGCGCGCTGTTGAATGCGTTGCCGGCGCAGCGCTGCATGGAGCGGAGCGCAATGGTGCGCGGCGGCGCCCTCCCGAAAGATCAGTTTGAGTTGAAACGCGCCAGGACCTCGGGCGGGATTGGCTGCGACGTTATATGCTTGGGGTCGTCGGGATGGCTGACCGCCCACACGCGCGTCTCAAAACCTTCGACCGCCAGCGCACCCGCCTTGGTGAGCCGGTGCTCGATCTTAAAGCTCGACTGGCCGCATTCGACGAGCATGGTTTCGATCGCCACTTCGTCACCGAACCGCGTCGGCTGGCGAAACCGCGCCCGGGTCTCGATCACCGGGTGCCCGGCGAAGTCGTACGCCTTCAGATAGTCGATCTTGTTCATGCCGAGCGCGCGCTCGATCAGTACCGTGGTCGAAGTATCGAACATCTCGAAATACCGCGGATAAAAGATGATTCCGGCGGGATCGCAATCGCACCATTCGATGCGGAGGTTGCGGATGTTGCTGAGCATCAGATGGAAGAATACCGGGCGGACGCTTGTTCTCGTCGTTACCGCGGCGCCATGCGTAACGCCGCGTCGAGACGGACAACTTCACCGTTGAGATATCGGTTCTCGATCATGTGGCGCACCAGCGCTGCATATTGCGACGGATCGCCGAGCTTCTTTGGAAACGGCAGCGACGCAGCGAGGCTGTCTTGCGCCTCCTGGGAAAGTCCGAACAGCATCGGCGTCATGAATATGCCGGGAGCGATTGCGTTGACGCGGACGCCGAACTGGGCGAATTCGCGCGCCGCCGGCATAACCAGAGCGACCACGCCGCCTTTCGACGAGGCATAGGCTGCTTGGCCGATCTGTCCTTCGAAGGCCGCGACTGACGCCGTGCAAATGATGACGCCACGCTCACCGTCGGTCAGCGGGTCGAGTTTCTGCATGGCGGCGGCAGTAAGACGCATGGTGTTGAACGTGCCGATCAGGTTGACGCGGATGATGCGCTCATAGTCGGCGAGCGGCATCGGCCCGTCGCGGCCGACAATGCGCTTGGCGCTGCCGATGCCGGCACAGTTCACCACGATGCGCGCCGGGCCGTGGTCGGCTGCGGCCTTGGCGATCGCCGCCTCGGTGGCGCCGCTATCCGCCACATCGCATTGAATGGCGAGGCCGTTGATGTCGATCGCGACTTCCGCGGCGGCTTTGGCGTTGAGGTCGAGAATGGCGACTTTGGCGCCGGCTTCGGCCAACATCCGGGCAGTCGCGGCCCCGAGGCCGGAGCTGCCACCGGTGACGAGGGCTGCGTGTCCACGAATATCCATGATCAACTCGCTTGCACCGTAGGCCCCCACCCTGACCCTCCCCCGCCTGCGGCGGAGGGAAGCGAGGGGGCGACGATCACATGCGCCGGCGGCGGGTCGGCGTAAAGGTCCTCGACCAGGTGGGTGCGATGCGTAAGCACCGCGCGCTGGTTGATTGATCCTTTGTCGGTTATCTCGCCGACATCGAGAGACGGCGGTTCGGCGAGCAGGATGGCGCGGCGGATGCGGGTCGAGGTGCCGCGGTTTGGCGCCGATAGTTCGGCGAGCAAACCGGCGAATTTACTGCGTACGCGCGCGTCGCCCAGCACCGAAGCGGCTGGCGCGTCCAGCGCGAGATCGGGTGCGAGCCGCCGGCAAGCGTCAAGGTCGGGGATGATCAGAGCCGCGACGTCATCGCGATCTGGCGCGGCGAGCACGACGTCGCGCACCAGCGGTGCGCAATACGCGATCACAGCCGAACGTAACGGTCCGACACTGACCCAGGTGCCGGTTGCGAGCTTGAAATCCTCGGAGAGACGCCCGTCAAAAATGAGGCCCTTTGCCCAATCGTCCGGATCCTCGAACTTCAGCGCGTCGCCGATTTTGTAAAAGCCCTCTTCGTCGAACGCTGCTTGCGTCAGCGCCGGAGCGCGCCAGTAACCGGGCATGATGGAGGGGCCTTTGAGCCGAGCTTCGAGCTTATCCGCGCCGGGGACGAGTTTCAGTGTCACGCCCGGAAGTGGCAGGCCCATATTGCCGACATGCTCCGAATCCCAGCTGCAAAACAGCGCCGACGGTGCGGTCTCCGTCGAGCCGAGACTTGAGAGAAAAATAATGCGCTCCCCTATTGTCTTGGCCGCCAACTGCTCCAGCTCGTTACGGACGTGTTGCGGCAGGCTGGCGCCTGCATAGAACATGACTTTGAGCTGGCTGAAGAATTTCTCGCGAAGGGTTCGGTCTGCCCGGAGATAGGGCACGAGCATTTCGAAGCCCTTCGGCACATTGAAATAGATCGTCGGCGCAACGTCGCGCAGGTTGCGCACGGTTGCCTCGATCGCGCCGGGCAGGGGCTTGCCTTCGTCAATGTAAAGCGAGCCGCCGTTGTAGAGCGCAATGTTGAATGTGTAGTTGCCGCCGAAGGTGTGATTCCACGGAAGCCAATCGAGCAGGATCGGCGGCTCCTCGGCAATGAAACACAGCGGGGAGTGCGTCATAGCTTGGTTGGAGCAGAGCATCCGCTGGGTATTGATGACGCCTTTCGGCTGGCCGGTGGAGCCCGACGTGAACAGGATTTTTGCAATCGCGTCCGGGCCGACCTTGGCGTGCATCGCCTCGACCGTGGCGGTCGGTCGCGCGTTCAACAATTCAGCAAACATGGTCGATGGTCGATCTTTTGCAGGATCTGCGGCGACGACTACTTCAACGTCGGCTGGCACGGCCGCGGCGATGGCGCGCGCGAACGCGGTCCCGCTCGTGGCGAAGACCAGACCGGGCGTGAGGATGGCCATGATGCTCTTGAGCTTCATGAAATCCTGGGAGAGCAGCGAGTACGGCACCGAGATCGGCGCGTATGGAATGCCGACATGCATGGCGGCGAGCCCAAGAAGCGCATGCTCGATATCGTTGCCGGACAGAATCGCGATCGGGCGTTCCGGCGAAAGGTTGCGATCAAGCAGCGCTGCGGCGATCGCGCGCACGGCTGCAAACACCGCGGCGTAAGTCAGCGTGCGCCACGCGCCGGTGCGGTCGCGCTGCGCAAGGAAGATGCGTTCGGGCGCAACGTCGGCCCAATGGGCAAGCCTTTCGGTGAGGTTATTTGGATACGGTCCAAGTTGCCGCGGCGAGCGCATCAAGATAGCGCCGTCGGCCTGCCGTTCGATCAGAACTTCGGGACGGCCGAGGTGGACCGGCCGCAGCGGCGGCCGTTCTGGCGTTGGATACTTCTTGGCCGTCGTCCCGGACATCATACCAGCTACGCGTTTTACGGCGCAGTCTTTCAAGGCGAGTTCGTGCCCATAGATGCTTATCCGCCTGACATTACTGCCGAACGGCGTCAAGTCGGGAGGTAAGTCGATCCGAAGGTCCGGCGTTTGACCCTGTCCGCGCCCGCTCGTAGATAAAACGCACACGCAGAGAAATCCGGCGGCATCCTGCAACCACGTCCAGGAATCACGCCAAGAAAGCTAAAGAACCGGCGTTCCCTAACTGCCGCCCCAAGGAGGCAACGATGCGAGAGGTCTTCATCTGCGATGCGGCGCGGACCGCCATCGGCCGCTACGGCGGAGCACTCGGGAAAGTACGCACTGACGATCTCGCGGCCGCCCCCATCAGAGCGCTGGTTACGCGCAACGTCAAAGCCGATTGGTCGCGACTCGATGAGGTATTCTTCGGCTGCGCCAATCAGGCCGGCGAGGACAACCGCAATGTGGCGCGCATGGCGCTGCTGCTTGCCGGCCTGCCGGACACCATCCCCGGGGTAACCGTCAACCGGCTATGCGCCTCAGGGCTTAATGCCGTTGGTGACGCCGCGCGCGCGATCCGCAGCGGCGAAATGGACTTTGCGATTGCTGGTGGCGTCGAGTCGATGACGCGTGCACCGTTCGTCATGGGCAAGGCGGGCGAGGCGTTTTCCCGCACCGCGGAAATTTACGACACCACGATCGGCTGGCGGTTTGTCAATCCGCTGATGAAAGCGCAGTACGGCATCGATTCCATGCCCGAGACTGGCGAGAACGTCGCCGAGGAATTTCAAGTCGCGCGCAAGGACCAGGACGCCTTTGCGCTCCGCTCGCAACAGCGCGCCGGCAAAGCGGCCGTCGCAGGTTATTTCGCAGAAGAGATCATTCCGGTGCAAGCGCCTGGCGGCAAAGCGGGTCCGATTGTCGTCGATAAGGACGAGCACCCGCGGCCCGATACGTCGCTGGAAAATCTGGCGAAGCTTAAACCGATCGTGCGCAATCCCGGCACCATCACCGCCGGCAATGCGTCGGGCGTCAATGACGGCGCGGCCGCGATCATCCTTGCCAGCGAAAATGCCGCTAAAGAGCACGGACTTACACCACGCGCCCGCGTTCTCGGTATGGCGTCGGCCGCGGTGCCGCCGCGGATCATGGGGATCGGCCCGGTGCCGTCGACCCGCAAGCTGATGGAGCGGCTCGGCTTCAAAATCGGCGACTTTGATCTGATTGAACTCAACGAAGCCTTCGCGTCGCAAGGGCTGGCGTGCCTGCGGCAGCTCGGCGTTGCCGACGATGCCGAGCACGTCAATCCGCACGGCGGCGCCATCGCGCTTGGGCATCCGCTGGGCATGTCCGGTGCACGGCTGGCGCTGACTGCGGTACACGGCCTGGAAAAGCGGGGCGGCAAGCGCGCGCTCGCCACCATGTGCGTAGGCGTCGGCCAAGGCGTATCGCTGGCGCTGGAACGAATCTAGTTTCCACACCGGGACCAAATGGAGAAAAGCCAACCGTGCCGATGAGTCCCGGTTACGTTCCGTTCCACCCCAATCCGTCAAAGCCGAAGTTCAAGCCGCCGCCGGGTGCAGTCGATGCGCATTGCCATGTGTTCGGCCCGGAGAGCAAATTTCCCTACGCGGCTGAGCGCAAATACACGCCATGCGACGCTCCGAAGGAGAGACTGTTCGCGCTGCGCGACTTTCTCGGTTTCGACAAGAACGTGATTGTCCAAGCGTCCTGCCACAGCAAAGACAACCGGGCGATGGTCGATGCGCTAGATGCCTCCAAGGGGCGCGCTAAAGGTGTGGCCTTCGTCGGCGACGAGGTGACCGACCGCGAGCTGAAATGGATGGACGCGGCCGGCGTGCGCGGGGTGCGCTTCAACTTCCTCAAGCGGCTGGTCGATTTCACCCCGCGCGACGTGCTCAACCGGATTGCGGCCCGGGTCGAAAAGCTCGGCTGGCATATCGTGGTGTATTTCGAGATGCACGACCTCCCCGAACTCGAGGATTTTTTCACCTCGCTGCCGACCGACGTTGTCGTCGACCACATGGGCACGCCGGATGTGAAGAAGGGCGTCGATCATCCGGACAACCAGCGCTTTCACCGGCTGCTCGAACAGCAGCAGAATTTTTGGGTCAAAGCCACGTGCCCTGAACGCATGACGGTAGCCGGGCCACCCTACGACGACGTGGTGCCGTTCGGCCGCGCGCTGGTCGAAAAATTTCCCGATCGCGTCATTTGGGGCACCGACTGGCCGCATCCCAATGTGCGGGTGGCGCCGGATGACGGCGTACTGGTCGATTACATCCCCAAAATTGCGCCCACCGCGGCGCTAGCAGCAGAAGATGCTGGTCGATAACCCGATGCGGCTCTATTGGCGCTGATGCCTCTGACTGCCCAGCGCCCGGCTCGCGGCGAACAACAATCGCATTGGTGGAGGAAGGCGTGGCGACATTCGTTCTGGTTCACGGCGCCTGGCATGGCGCCTGGTGCTGGCGGCGCGTTGCACGGCTCCTGACCCGCAATGGACATGACGTCGTCGCGCCGACGCTGACTGGCGTCTGCGAACGCTCGCATCTGCTCACGCCCGACATCGGCCTCGACACCCACATTCTCGACATCGTCAACGAGATGAAGTGGCAAGCGCTGGATAACGTGGTGCTGGTCGGCCACTCCTACGGCGGCATGGTGATCTCGGGCGTCGCCGAGAAAATGGAAAAATCCATATCGTCCTTCGTAATGCTTGATGCGTTCATGCCGGAGCGATGGGCAGGCCATGGTCGATCTGCTGTCGCCGCCGGTGCGCGAGGCGTTACTGCCGGCCGGCCATGCGGCTCCGACAACTTTGCTGCCGCGGTCCGCTGCAATATTTCATGTCAACGAGCGGGATCGTGCCTGGGTCGACGCGCAATGCACGCCGCAGCCGGCTAAAACCTTTTTTCAGCCGCTGACGCTTACCGGAGCGCGCGAGCGCATTGCGAAAAAGGCCTACATCAGGGCGACGACGTACCCGAGCCAGTCGTTCGATTTCGGCCTGGCGACCGCCCGCGCCAACGGTTGGCGGACCTATGAGGTGCCGTGCGGTCACGACGTTATGCTCGATATGCCGGAACGGTTGATCGAGATATTGGAGGAAGTCGCCTGATTGTTAGAAGAGTTCGAGACTGCGGCGGCGCCTTACGTTGCCAAGCCTGTCTGCGCTATATATGTGATGCCTAACCGGAAAAACGCCCGGAGAAACTGAGATGGCTCGCAAAGAGCAAGTGTACGACGATATTCCCGGGACGTTCGTGTTCGACGCCGAACGCTCCCGCGAGGGTTTCGGCATCAATATGTTCTGCATGTCGCTGATGAAGGACGACAACCGAAAGGCCTTCAAGGCGAACGAGCCGGAATACCTGAAAAAGTTCAATCTGACGCCGGAGCAGACCGAGGCCATACTCAAGCGCGATTACAATCGAATGCTCCAACTCGGCGGCAATATCTATTTCACCGCCAAGCTCGGCGCCACCGACGGGCACTCCTTCCAGCACCTTGCCGCGCTCATGACCGGAAGTACGCAGGAAGGCTATGCCAAGATGATGCTTGGCGGCGGCCGTTCGGTCGAAGGCAATCGCTCGCGGTCGGGCAAGAATACGCCGTCCAAGTTTGTCGCCGCCGGCTCGGCGAAGCGGCCTGCCGCCGCCAAGCCGAAAGGCAAGGCTAAAGCAAAGAAGTCCAAAGCGAAATCAGCAAAACGGAAGTAGAGCCGTGGCCAGAATCGTCGCAGGTATCGGATCATCGCACGTGCCGGCCATCGGCGCGGCAATCGACAACGGCAAGACCGAGGAGCCGTATTGGAAGCGGGTGTTCTCAGGTTTCGTAAAATCCCAGGAATGGATGCGCGAGACCAAGCCGGATGTCGCAATTATTGTTTACAACGATCACGCATCGGCGTTCTCGGTCGAGATGATCCCGACCTTCGCGCTGGGCTGCGCGGCAGAATTTCCGCCCGCTGACGAAGGCTGGGGTCCGCGTCCGGTTCCGGTGGTGCAGGGTTATCCGGCGCTTGCCTCGCATATTGCGCAATCGGTCATTCTCGACGAGTTCGATCTCACCATCTGCAACAAGATGGAAGTCGATCACGGCATGACCGTGCCGATGAATCTGCTGTTCGGTAAGGTCGACAAGAATTCGCACTGGCCGTGTCCGGTGATCCCGCTTGCGGTCAATGTGGTGATGTATCCGCCGCCGACGGGTCATCGCTGTTTCATGCTCGGTAAGGCGATCCGCAAAGCGGTCGAGTCCTATCCGGAGGACCTCAAGGTCGTGATCTTCGGCACCGGCGGGCTTTCGCACCAGATCTCCGGTCCGCGCGCCGGCCTGATCAACAGCAAGTGGGACAAGGCGTTCCTCGACAATCTGTCGAAGGATCCGCAAAAGCTCGCCAAGATTCCGCACGTCGATTACATGCGCGAGGCCGGCGCCGAAGGCATCGAAATGGTGATGTGGCTGATCATGCGCGGCGCGCTCGACGATAAGGTCGACGAGGTTTACCGCTTCTACACGGTGCCGGCGTCGAACACGGCCGTGGGGCATATCATTCTCGAAAACCACCGGCGCGGCGTGAAAGCGTCAGGCAAGCACAAGCCGGCCGCTGCCAAGCACAAACGCGCCGCGGCGCGTGCTAAAGTTCACCGCATTCATAGCTGATCGTCACTGCGAGGAGCGAAGCGACGAAGCAATCCGGTCTTCGCGACACCGGACTGGATCGCGTCGCTTCGCTCGCGATGACGCTATCGGGGGCATCACAACCGCGAAGCTGTTTTGAGAGAAGGCAAATGAAGATTTGTGTAGCCGGCCAAGGCGCGTTCGGCCAAAAGCATCTCGACGCGCTCAAGCGTATTCCGGACGCCGAAGTCACTTCACTTGTTGGCGGCAACCAGGACGCGACGGCGGAAGTCGCGAAGAAATACGGCATCCCGCACTACACCGGCGATCTTTCCGAAGGCATCAAGCGCGCCGATGCGGTGATCCTCACCACGCCGACCAAGATGCACTTCCGCCAGGGCGAGCAGGTGATGCGCGCCGGCAAGCATGTGCTGGTCGAGATTCCGGTTACCGACAGCGTCGAGGATGCCGAAGGGCTGGTGCGCATCGCCAAGGAAACCGGCGTCGTTGCCATGGGCGGGCATGTTCGGCGGTTTAATCCCAGCCATCAGTATGTTCACAAGAAGATCCAGAAGGGCGAACTGAAGATCCAGCAGATGGACGTGCAGACCTATTTCTTCCGGCGAAAGAACATGAACGCGGCCGGTCAGCCGCGCAGCTGGACCGATCATCTGCTCTGGCACCATTCGGCGCACACCATCGATCTGTTCCAGTATCAGACCGGCGAGACCATTTCGGATTGCTACGCGGTGCAGGGGCCGATCCACCCGCAGCTCGGCATCGCCATGGATATGGGGATCGTCGCCAAGGTGCCCTCAGGCGGCATCCTCACGCTGTCGCTGTCGTTCAATAACGACGGACCGATCGGTTCGTTCTTCCGCTACATCTGCGACAACGGCACTTTCAGGGCTTATTACGACGATCTTTCCGACGGCAAAGACCAAAAAATCGACTTGTCGAAGGTCGATGTCTCCATGGACGGCATCGAGCTGGAAGATCGCGAATTCATCGCCGCCATCAAGGAAAAGCGCGAGCCGAATTCAAGCCTCGCGCAAGTGCTGCCGTGTATGCGGGTGCTCGGCAAGCTCGAGAGCATCGTCGACCCGCAACGCAAGGCGCACGCCTAGATTCTTCGTGCCGCGCGCGCTTTTCCTGCGCGGCGCGGCAGGCCGGTCATGGCATCCGGAATGCAATAGCTCTGGCGAGCGACATGTAGCGCGTCCGCACCACGCGCCCGTCGTTACCGGAATGCACCAGCCACTGCCCGCGTTTGTCGGGCCCTCCTTCGATGAGCCCGACATGGTGCCACCACACCACGACGGCGCCGACCCGCGGTCCTGGAGACCTATGCCCCCACTCCGCCCATTTCGCCGCCCGATTGTACTCCCGGTCGGCGACGCGGAACATCTGGCGCATAAACCAGCCGCACCACTGGGACGGCCGCGTGTCGGGACCAAACCATCGTACCTGGTGGGTAGGTTTCAGCAGCAGATGTTGACGCTGAACTTTCGCGACGTGGTGCGAATGGACCCGATGGTGTGCGATTTGCTCATGACGATGATGATGCTTCTGATGATGCCGATGCGGCGCAGGTTGCGCCGGTGCGGCTGCCGCGAACAAGATCGCGAGCAACAGCGTAGCGAGAACGGCTCGCATGCGATTCCCCCTCGAACTCGCAATGGCGCTACGCGCGTGCGGGCTCGTCCATCCCCCGTGCGTCGGCACCCGGTTTCCAGCCTGGTGGCGACGGTCCGCAAGCACCCAGCGACGGCCCGTTATGGGTACGAGCCGACAAACTAAAGCTGCAACGTTCGGGGGGCGTCCGGCTAGAGCAAAGCTGTTCCACTCCGCCGGGAACCTTTTGTTATGGTTAACGAGTAGGAGAAATACGCCCCCGTTTAGTTACCGAACGCGTGCCGCGCGCTCGCCCACAACCCCTGCTTCGGGCGCGCATCGCTGCGCGCTGCGGAGCTTGGATCGTTCCAACAGCCCCGACAATCCTATAATTTTCCAAGTGGCCAAGCCCGTCAATAGGACGTTGGCTCTTTGACGTTCAGTTGCCAATCCCATTTTGATACACAGGCGATGAAACATTTATGAAGCCCTCAGACGAAGACGCCGGCGCCGTTGGGGCCAAGCCCGGAAAAGTTGCCGAGCGGAAAGTGGTCAACTTGGCGCTTCAGGGCGGCGGCAGCCACGGCGCCTTCACCTGGGGCGTGCTCGATCGCCTGCTCGACGAAGAGCGGTTGGACTTCGAAGGCATCTCCGCAACGAGCGCCGGCGCCGTCAATGCCGTTGTGCTAGCCGATGGTTTGGCGGCCGGTGGACGCGAGGGAGCGAAGCACGCGCTGCGGACTTATTGGAAGAAGGTGTCCGATCTTGCGGCGCGCAGCGTGTTCCGGCCATCACTGGTCGACAAGGCCAATCCGGATTTTGGTCTCGAACATTCGCCCGGTTATCTGTTCATGGAGTCGCTGTCGTACTTCGCGTCGCCCTATCAGATGAATCCGTTCAATTTAAATCCGCTGCGGGATCTGCTCGCTGAGGCAGTCGACTTCGAGCGAGTCCGCAAGCAGCAGAACATCAAATTGTTTATCAGTGCGACCGACGTGCAGACTGCCAAAGTGAAGATCTTCGAAGGCAAAGAACTTGGCGTCCAGCACGTACTCGCGTCGGCGTGTTTGCCGTTGATGATGCAGGCCGTCGAAATCGATGGCGAGTGCTATTGGGACGGCAGTTTTTCCGGCAATCCGGCGATCTTTCCGCTGTTCTACAATTGCGACTCGCCCGACATCATGATGGTGCATATCACGCCAGCCGAGCGCCGCGGCGTTCCGATGACTTCACCCTCGATCATGAATCGCATGCAGGAGATCAGCTTCAATACGTCCCTCATTCGTGAAATGCGGACGATCGCTTATCTGACCAAGCTGATCGACTCCGGCAAGGTGAAAGGCGGCAAACGCGTCCTGGTCCACCTGATCGAGGCCGAGGATTTGATCAGTAAACTGTCATGGTCGAGCAGACTGAACGGCAATTGGGATTTTCTGATGCGGCTTCACGAAATGGGGCACAGGCGCGCCGATTATTGGCTCAAGGCAGACTTCGACAAGATTGGCGTCGAATCGACCGTCGATCTCGAGAAAAAATACCTCTGACGCGCAGTCTGGAGTGCGTCGGCGACGCCCGTCGCAACGAAGCCGTTGGTTCCGCGGCCTTCGCCGAATGGATACCGCGGAGTGAAGGGTACGCGTCTTTGTCTCACCGGTCGCCATTACGGCCGGCTAACAACGCAATGAACGCAAGGCCAAACAGAGAATCTGGAACTAAAATCCGCAACATCACAACAATGCCGGCGATCAGGCAGAGGACGCCGAACAGCACCGACAAGGTGAACTGCCAGATGCTGAAGGTGACGACGATGCGATC
Organism: uncultured Alphaproteobacteria bacterium; assembly: GCA_963831165.1. GTDB lineage: Bacteria > Pseudomonadota > Alphaproteobacteria > Rhizobiales > Xanthobacteraceae > BOG-931. The sequence continues at coordinate 132,159 of CAWHPC010000016.1, read as the reverse complement.
CTGGTCGATTGTTACCGATGCAAGCGACGCTTTAATGAGCAAACCTTTTACGCCGTCTTTGAGTCGATAGACCGGTCGGCGTTCGAGCGTGTGCACCGCGGCGTTCTGCGCAACAGTTGTCATCCAGCTCTCGACCGCCGGCGCCGTGTCTTCGATGAGTTGGCGCGTTTTGTCGTCGGAGACATAGCGCTTGGCAAATCCGCTAAACAGTTGCGTTGGAGTGCTGCCTTCGTAAGCGAATTTCTGCACCTCGACTTTGTCGGGCCTAAAAAACAACTCGCCGAACGAATAGGTGGGAATCCCGAGCGCGTAGGCAGTCAAAGTGAAACCCCTGTTGGTCCGCAACGTGCCCTCAACATCAACCAGAGCAACGATGCGGTTATCTTGGATGTGAATGGTTGCGCCTCGCACTTTGATCGATTTGATGAGCAGATGAGCTGCTCCCTTGACCGGAAAATCCCGGTCGAGCTGCTCGTTGATGCGCTCCTGCACCTGCGCTTCGGTAAAGGTCACGCGCTGGGCGCCGTAGATACTCCAGAAACCTCCGATTGCGAGTAGGAATAGTGCGACTACCGCCGCCCACATAAGCCCTTTGCGCGTCATTGGCCCGGCTCCGTCGCGGAATTCCAAATTTCTGTCGAACGAACACTTACGTCTATTGGTCGCGCGAGGTGCTGATCAGGTTCATGGCACGAATGTGTGGTCCGGCCACGCGTTGCAAGAGAGCTTGGCGATCTAGCGGCGAGCGGTCTTGCATCAATGTATCCGGCCTCTGATCGAAGGGTGTCGCGCTCACCGTGTCGTCATTGCCGGCTTCGCGGCATGCTCATTAAAAAAGCACCGCCGCCTTGAACCCTTCTCCAGGCTCTGCCGACCAACGGATATCTCAACCGATTCCCTGGAGAACAACGATGTCTCGCACTCTCATCCTCACTCTCGCAGCCGCGGCTACGATCGCGGTTGCCTCGTTTGCATCTAGCGCATCTTACGCCCGTGGTGGCGGTGGCGGTCACGGTGGTGGTGGCGGCGGTCACGTCAGTGGTGGCGGCCACGTCGGTGGTGGCGGGCGTGCCGGTGGTGGCGGCCATGTCCGTGTTGGCGGTCGTGGCGGCCGCGATGGCGGACGCGTAGCTCGCAATGGCGACCGGCCCGGCCATCCGGAGCGTTTCGGCCGTCCGGAGCATCCCGGCCGGTTGGCGGACCATCATCGCGGCCATTGGATATTGCGTGACGGTCGCTGGATCGATGCCGACCCGGTGGATGGCGACCTCCCTGATGTGGCGCCTGTGTCTGACGCTTCCCCCGACTCAACCAGCCAACAAGCACAGGGCGGGCAATGCGCTGTCTCCGTCTATTGGGATGCCGACTTTAAGGGTGAGCGGTGGGATACGGAGCAGAATCAACGCTACGTGGGTAATCACTGGAACGATCAAATATCGTCGATCCGCGTGATTTCCGGGACTTGGCGATTTTACTGGGATGCCGATTATGGTGGCGAGATGGTCGAACTAAAGCCTGGAGAGTACCACTATGTCGGCGGTCATTGGAACGATCAGATAAGCTCGTTTCGCTGCGTCGCGACCGACGCAACGACTTCTCGGTAAAATCCGCGATCGCAAAATCGCCAATGTGCTCAAATCGTGGGTGTCCGAAAGACGTGGGTGCCTGAAATCAGACACCCACGTCGTCGCACTCGAAGCAGAGCAAAAAATTACAAACAGACGGCCCGCATCGGCAAAAACATCCGAGTTTTGCGACACAATCGGGGGTTTAGCGGACATGCCGCGGACGTCGCGAATGTGACGCGATTGACCCCAAGCCGACATGAGGTGAGTTGTAATTCCGCAGCGCAGCGAGCGCCTGACTGGCCCTCACCAATCCGTTATTCTGAGGACTATGTGGGCGCCAGCGCTGTCCGCACCGCTGTTCTTGATCCAGTGCCAGCGCGGAAGCACGAATATTCCAATCTATCCTGATTGCGCGACCACATACGTCTCCGACACCGATGTTGCGGATCGCCCCATCCGAATTTTTGGAGGCACACCCGACGATTACGATCCAATTGCGCTCTGCAAGGCTTATGCAGAGCGGCTAAAGGCTGCCGGAAGAGACGTGGAAGTGACCGAGTATCCGCACGCGCCACACGCTTTTGATGTTCCGCTCCTTCCACCCAGCCTTGTTATTGCCGGCGCCCTGACTGTGCGCCATTGCGTAATACGTGAAGAACCCTCTGGCTTGTTGATTGACGCTTCGACCAAAGAGCCATTCACCTACAAAGACCCATGCGTAGAACTCAACCCGCATGTGGGTTTCGACCCGACAGCCACCGAGGCAGCAAAAGTCTCTGTCAAGCAGTTTCTCAAGACGGTATTCAAGCTCTAGCTACCTCCCTAGACGTGCCAACACGGGCAAGCCGGCGGATGGTTAATCGGGTCTTAACCTCGCCACTCCTATGGTATCGAAGTCGCTGGTGCGGCGGGCGGTCCCGCTGTTGATTGATGTATAGGATGACCCGCCAGGCTTCTCCCTCGCCCGTTCGGGCGCAAGACTCGCGCTCGCCGTTCGTGCGCCTGCGCGAACTTCTCGGCGATATCCCGCCCGGCAAGGCCGCGGTCAGCATGGCGGTCGGCGAGCCGCAGCATCCCATTCCGCCATTCGTCGGGCCGGTGATCGCGGCGCATATCGACGAATTCGGCCGCTATCCAATGAACAAGGGCCTCGACGCCTTCGGTGAGGCGGTGGCGAAGTGGTTGAGCCGCCGCTATGCGCTCGAGCGCCCGGTCGATCCGGCAACGGAAGTGCTGGTGCTCAACGGCACGCGCGAGGGACTTTTTCTTGCGGCGCTTGCCGCCAAGAACTGGGTCAAGCCGCGCGCCGGCCGGCCCGCGGTACTCATTCCCAATCCTTTCTATGCCGCCTATGCCGCCGGTGCCATCGCGGCCGATTGCGAACCGGTTTATCTGCCGACGACCATGGCGACCGGTTTCCTGCCCGACCTCACAATATTGCGCGAGGATCTGCTTGCGCGCACCGTCGCCTGCTATCTGGCGTCGCCATCAAACCCGCAAGGCGCGGTGGCGGACCGCGCCTATCTCGGCAAGCTTGCGGCGTTGGCGCGGCGCTTCGGCTTCCTGGTTTTCTGCGACGAATGCTATTGCGAAATCTACAGCGACCGGCCGCCGCCGGGCATGCTGGAAGCGGCGGCGCCGGATTTCGCCAACGCCGTCGTGTTTCATTCGCTCTCCAAGCGCTCGAGTCTGCCCGGTCTGCGTGTCGGCTTCGCCGCCGGCGACCGGCGATTTCTCGCCGCCTATCTCGAACTGCGCAACGTCGCCGCGCCGCAGGTGGCGATGCCGGCGCAACGCGTCGCCATCGCCGCTTATGGCGACGAGACGCACGTCGAGGAGAACCGGCGCCTCTACCGCGAGAAATTCGATCTCGCCGATCAGATCGTCGGCGACCGCTACGGCTACCGGCGGCCGGCCGGCGGCTTTTTTCTCTGGCTAAACGTCGCGGCGTTTGGCGGCAGCGAGGCGGCGACGCTCGCACTGTGGCGCGAAGCCGGGGTGCGCGTAGTACCCGGCCGCTATCTCGCGCGCGAGCAGATCGACGGCAGCAATCCCGGCGCCGACTATATCCGCGTCGCCATGGTGCAGAATAAAGAGATCACCGCCGAGGCGCTGCACCGCCTCGTCGCGGTGCTCGGTTAAAGCGGAGCGACGAGCGCGATGTCGATGATCGACCGCAGCCTCGACGGGATGGCCTTTCTCTCGGGCCAGCTGGGCGCCATCTTGCAGCGGCGATTGCGCGAGCTCGGCGGTATCGCGCTTATCAGCCTCGCCATGATCGCGGCGTTGGTGCTCGCAACCTGGTCGGTGGATGATCCGTCGCTCAGCCACGCCACCGATTTACCCGTGCACAATCTGCTGGGCCGCCCCGGTGCAATCGCGGCCGATCTGATGATGCAGCTCTTGGGCCTTGGCTCGCTGGCGCTGTTGTTGCCGATCGCGGTGTGGGGCTATCGGCTGCTCGGCCATCGGCCGCTTCGCCGCGAGCGGTTGCGCGTGCTGCTCTGGCTGTTGGGGGCGGTGCTTGCGGCCGCGTTTGCATCATGTCTGCCGCGCGGCATTCGTTGGCCGTTGCCGTGCGGGCTCGGCGGCGTGGTCGGCGACGCCATGCTGCGCCTGCCTGCTGCGCTTTTCGGCACGCCGTTCAAGGGAACGTACGGTCTCGTTGCTGCGATCGTGCTTGGTCTCGCAGCACTGGCCGCCTTTGGCGGCGCTGCGGGAATTCTCTTGCGCGGCTCGCAAGACGAGGACGAGGAATACGAGGCGGCCGAGGCCGAGGCTGACGCCGAAGACGACGGCGCATGGATTTCGCTCGGCGGCCTCATGCATACACTGCTGAGCTTTCGCTCGCGGTTCACGCGCTTATTCCGCCGCAACTTGCGGGCGCCGGCGCAAGCAACGGGGACAGCGCGCGGCGGCCCTGGCCCGCAGAGGCGGGTCGAACCCCGTTTCGACGGCCGACCGGACCTTCGCGCTGAGGAAGAAGAAGAGGACGAGGCCGCCGCTGAGCTCGCGACCGCGCCGCGCGCCGCGCGCAAGCCTCGTGCGGCGGCGAGGCCGACCCGCCGCTCGAACGGGGGCTATATCCTTCCGCCGCTTGATCTTCTTAGTCAGCCGAGCAAGCTCAGTCGCGCCACCGTCAGCAATGAATTGTTGCAGGAAAACTCCACCGCGCTCGAAGGCGTGCTGGCCGATTTCGGCGTCCGCGGCGAGATCATCAATGCGCGGCCGGGGCCGGTAGTCACGCTACACGAACTTGAGCCGGCACCCGGCATCAAGTCCTCCCGCGTTATTAGTCTTGCCGACGACATTGCCCGCTCCATGAGCGCGCTCTCGGCACGCGTCGCGGTAGTTTCCGGAAGAAACGCCATAGGCATTGAGCTGCCGAATCCGACCCGCGAAAAGGTCTTCCTGCGCGAACTCCTTAACTCGCGCGACTACGCGGAAACGAGCGCGCGGTTGCCGCTCTGCCTCGGCAAGGCAATTGGCGGTGAAGCGGTGCTGGTCGATCTGGCGCGGATGCCGCATCTGCTCATCGCCGGTACGACAGGTTCGGGCAAATCGGTCGCTATCAACACCATGATCCTGAGCCTGGTCTATCGGCTGCATCCTGATCAGTGCCGGCTGATCATGGTTGACCCGAAGATGCTGGAGCTTTCTGTCTATGACGGCATTCCCCATCTGCTCACGCCCGTAGTCACCGATCCGAAGAAGGCGGTGGTCGCGCTGAAATGGGCAGTGCGGGAAATGGAGGAGCGCTACAAGAAAATGTCGAAGCTCGGCGTGCGCAACGTCGACGGCTATAACGCGCGCGTCGCCGAGGCGAATGCCAAGGGCGATAAGCTGACCCGCACGGTGCACACCGGCTACAATCGCGAGACTGGCGAAGCGATCTACGAGAACGAAGAGCTCGATCTCGAGCCTCTGCCTTACATTGTCGTCATCGTCGACGAGATGGCCGACCTGATGATGGTTGCCGGCAAGGACATCGAGGGCGCGGTGCAACGGCTTGCGCAAATGGCGCGCGCCGCTGGTTTGCATGTCATCCTGGCGACACAGCGGCCCTCGGTCGACGTCATCACCGGCACGATCAAGGCCAATTTCCCGACCCGCATCTCCTTCCAGGTTACCTCGAAGATCGACAGCCGCACCATTCTCGGCGAACAAGGCGCCGAGCAGCTGCTCGGTCAGGGCGACATGCTCTACATGGCCGGCGGCGGACGCATCAGCCGTGTGCACGGGCCGTTCGTATCCGACGAAGAAGTTGAAAAGGTCGTGCGGCATCTGAAGTCGCAGGGCGTGCCGCAGTATCTCGAGGCAGTAACTGCCGAAGAGCCGCAAGACGAAGACGGCAATCCGGTCTTCGATGCGACCGCAATGGGCGCGCCGGAGGGCGGCGATCTCTACCAGCAGGCGGTGCAGGTCGTGACGCGCGATCGCAAGGCCTCGACCAGCTACATCCAGCGCCGGCTGCAAATCGGTTACAATCGCGCCGCATCGCTGATGGAACGTATGGAGCAGGAGGGCATCGTCGGGCAGCCCAATCACGCCGGCAAGCGGGAAATCCTCGTCGAAGCCGCCGAGGAGGATCCCTATTGAGAATCAGCCGGTCGACCTTTAAGCGAATTTGCCTGGCCGCGAATTCGCCATATCGTATCGCTAGTAGTCGACCACCATTCAAAGCATACGTGCGACACGGGAGCGGAAAAAACATGACGGGAGTGGGCGCGCGGACAGTTATGTTGGCGACGGCGTTGGTCGTGGGTGTTGCCGCTTCTGCTGCGGCGCAAGACGTTCCGTTGCCGACGGCGCGTCCGAAGGCCGGGTCAGCAGCGCCGATGTCCGCGCCGGTTGCTCCGGCGCCTGCTGCCGCCGCGGCGGCGCCGAAGGGCTTTTTTCCGTTCTCCTTCTCGCCCGGCAAAAGCGCTGGACCAAGTCAGGCCACCGCGTTCGACGCCAAACAGCACGCGCTGCTCGACAAGGTCAGTAGCTACCTGTCCGGTGTGCAGACGCTGGTTGGAAATTTTGTCCAGATCGGTCCGGACGGCGGGCGCGTCGAAGGCACCTTCTCCATCCAAAAGCCCGGAAAGGTTCGCTTCCAATATAAGCCGCCGAGCCCGATCGACATCATCGCTGACGGCTCCTCTGTCGTCGTGCGCGATCGTTCGCTCGAGACATCGGACTTTTATCCGCTATCGCAAACGCCGCTGCGCTACTTGCTCGCCGACCGCATCGATCTCCTCCGCGACACCGACGTCGTGAGCGTCTCGGCCGACGACACGTTTGTCACAGTGGTTATCGAGGAAAACCAGGTCATGGTCGGCACCAGCCGGCTGATGATCATGTTTGACGCCAGAACGCTGGCGCTCAAGCAATGGACCGTCACCGATCCGCAGGGGCTCGACACGACGGTTGCCGTCTACAACCTCGACCTGGCCAAGAAGCCCGATCCGAACCTGTTCGTGATCAATTATCAGAGCAATTTGAAGTAGCGGCTCCGCGGCGCGCTTCGCATCATAACGCTTACGGTGCAGCCTTGGCGGCGATGCCGTACCGCCCGGGCGCGATGACGCCGTTCGGATCGAGTGCCGCCTTGATGCCGGTGCAGGCGTCGCGGAATGCCGGCATAGTCTGCCCCATGTGAAAGTCGTGATAGTCGACCGGGGCGCGGCCGACGAACACACCGCGCGCACCGACTTCTTTCGACATCTTACGATAGCAGGCGTCGGCACGGGCTCGCTCTTCGGCATCCTCGCGGTTGAACGTGATCACATGCAAACCGCGGGCAAAGCGCGCGCTGCAGACGTTCATAGCGGTGTAATCGAGGCCGAATTCTTGGTAGATTTTCCGGCAGAGGCGCTGAAACTCATTGGCGATGCGACCGTCCATCGGCGTTCCCGGAGCGAACCAGATATTGCCGCCGCCCGGGCGCCATTTGAGCAGGCCAAGCTCGCCCATGCTTGGAATGCCGGAAAACGCGTTGATGGCGGTCTGCAGCGGCGGAATCGCCGTCGCATCATCGTGCGCGATGTAACGCGCCTTGCCGCCTTGGGCGAATAAATCGCGCACCCGCTGAATCTGCGGCTCGATCGCCGCAGCGCTCGGGCCGTAGAATGCGCCTGAAACGTTCCAGGCACCGACGCCTTGATGTTCACGCAGCTTTCGCCTTCCATCTTCTGAGATCGAGCGTTTGCCGCCGCTCGCCTTGTATTCTGGATTCTCGCCCTCGGACCCGCACAGATAAAGGTCGTTGGCGACGCGGAACAGAGTCGGCACAAAATTCGACAGCTTCAATGGACGGCAAAGCTCGATGATTGTTTCCAGATCATCGTCGTCGGGGAACGCGAAGTGGAATGAGCGTACTGCCGGCGGCCGTGGCATCAGCCACATGCCCATGCGGGTGACGATGCCGTAGTTCGACTGGGTAAACAGGCCGTCGAGGATCGGTCCGAAACTGTATTTCGACGTGTGCCAGTTGACGAGGTCTTTGGAATCGAGCGAGCCGTCGCCGGTGCGCAAGACGTCGCCGGTGCCGAGAACGATCTCGAGCCCGCACGAAAAACCGAAATGATCGAAATACGGTGAGTAGCCCGCGCCCTTATCGAGCGCATTGCCGATCATGCCGCCCTGCGGCGGGCCTGAAGTGACGTCGAGCATCAGCCGGTTGCCGCGCCGGACGAGCTCGTCATACAGCGTCTGGTAACTCACGCCGGGTTCGATGACGGCGAAGGCAAGCTTTTCGTCGATGTCGAGGATGCGGTTCATGCGCCGGCCAAGATCGACAACGACCTGGCCCGGCGCCGCCGCCGATCGCGTACCCAGACCGATATTGTTGCCGGTACTGATCGGATAAAGCGGCACCCGGTGTTTATTGGCAGCGCGGACGATCGCCTGCACGTCCGCGGTCGACCCCGGATAGATCACGCCGGAAGGCGGGCGATCGCCGCCGGGCATCGTGTTTTCGCCGTAGCGCCGGATCGTTTCTTCGGAACGATTGACTCCTTCAGTTCCCAGCAGTTCGCCGACTGTGGAGAAGAAGGCTTCGAGATTTGCAGTACTCATTGAAGACCTCGCTTAAGTCACATCGCGCGACGCGCGTTTCACCAGATGGCTGCTGGGTTTGGATCGGAGGCTGGCGGCAAGGCGCCGCGATCGTCTTGTTCGGCACCTGCGGGCGGCCGCGCCGGCGTTCGCAACGGCCTGTCGCGCAACGCCGGGGGCATCGGACCGCCGGTCGCCCAATCGAGCAATTCCGCGGTGTGGACCACGGGAACGCGCGTGAAGCGCCCGATCTGCACCATGCAGCCGAGATTTCCGGCGGCGACAATGTCAGGATCGACGCTATCGACGTGAGCCGCTTTCCGTTGGCCGAGCGCCAAGGCGATGTCGGGCTGCAGCAGATTGTATGTTCCTGCCGACCCGCAGCAGAAATGCCGTTCCGGCACGTCGACGACTTCGAAGCCTGCGCGCGCGAGCAAATGCCGCGGCTGGCGTTCGACACGCTGGCCATGCTGCAGCGAACAAGCATCGTGATAAGCGACGCGGTATCGCTGGACATCGCAGGTAGGGAGACCAAGTTCGGCAACGATTTCGGTTACGTCGCGCGCCAGAGCGCTAATTCGCTCCGCCAACGGGCCGCCGGCCAAATGCGCGTAATCTTTCACGGTGGTGCCGCAGCCGGACGCATTGATGACAATCGCGTCGAGCCCATTCGGCAATTGCTCGCTCCACGCGACGATGTTCGCCCGGGCCATCGCCTTGGCTTGCGCTTCGCGGCCCATGTGGAGCGGCAACGCGCCGCAACAGCCGACACCGGGCGCAACCACGACCTCGCAGCCGCAACGCTGCAACAGGCGGATGGTCGCTGCATTGATGTTGCGGTCGAGCGCCTGCTGCGCGCAGCTCGGCAGCAAGGCCACCCGCATTTTCTGTTGACCTTCTGCCGGATAGATCGCGGGCGCGAGAATTTCTCCTGCCGGCGGTCGGCTCACGGCAAGTTCGACAAGATTGCGCAGTCGCCGGGGCAGGACGGCGGTGAACGGCCGCGCCAGCCGCGCAAGCCGTAGCGCAACGCCAAAGCGCTTAGGATATGGCAGCAGTTCGGCGATCACGCGCCGAAGCATCCGGTCGCCGAGCGGACGCCGATAATTGTCTTCGATGTAGGCGCGCGCGACGTCGATCAGATGGACATAGTCGACCTTCACCGCGCACGTGGTCATGCAGGACAGGCACGACAGACAGCGATCGAGATGGTGGACGGTCTTGGCTTCCGGCGCGCCGCCTTTTTCCAGCATCGCACGAATGAGATCGATGCGGCCGCGAGGAGAATCGTTCTCGTCGCGGAACAGGACATAGGTCGGGCAGGTCGAGGTGCAGAAGCCGTAGTGGACGCAGGTTTTCAGAATGCCGTCCGCTTCGGCGATCTCGGGCTTCGCGAGCTGCTCAAGCGTGAAAGATGTTTGCACGTCGGTGGAATTGTCTGCGGAAAAATCAAGCGCCGGCTTGAGCGCCATCGAAGATTGTGCGTTCGGTTTGGCTGCCGGCTTCGGTCTAGATCTGCCAAGTCAGCTCCCGCCATTCACGGCGCAGCGCCTGCGCGATGGCGCGCCGGTCGCGCTCCGGACGCCCGGCCTCGAAACTGACGGCCAGCGCCAGCTTCTCCTCGTGTTCGCCGTGCTGCAGCGGCGCCGCGCAACAGTTGAGAAACGGATCGATCTCGCCTTCCTCGGCGTACATGCCGTTGCGGCGTCCTTCGGCAATCGCCGCGCTCACATCGGCCCAGGTTGTTTTGGTGCGCGGCGTGAAAGCCGGGAAGGGCTCGGGCGGCAGCAACGTGGGTGCTTGGGTTCGGGGCAGGCTTCCCAGCAATGCGCGTCCCGCCGCCGTCGCCCAGAGCGGATAGCTCGGACCGACCTCGCCGGCGATCATCGCCCGCCGGTTGCCGGCAAGCTGAGCCACCGTCACGGCTTCGGTTCCGACGAGCTGGAGGAGATATACGGTTTCGCCACAGCTGTTGGCGATCCGCGCCATCGGCGTCGCCGCCAGCAGCATCAAGCGATCCACCCAACCGGTCGCCAGCCGCAACGATCTCGCGCCGAGCGTATAGCGCCGGCTCGGTGTCCGGCTGGCGTAGCCGCGCGATATCAGCGTCGCCAGCATTCGTGACGCGGTTGCCGGATCGACGCCGAGCTGTGCCGCCGCATCGGCGACGCGAATGCCGGCCGGAGCGGCGCGTTGCATGATCTCCAACAGATCGAGTGCGCGACCGACGCAGCGGATTTCCCCGTGCTCCCCGGTCACTCGATCGTCCGTCATCGATGCTTACCCGCTCACCGGCGCCGCGTCCGCGAATTTAGGGATGACCTTCTCGCCAAACAGACGAATGCTCTCCAGCATGCGCTTATGCTCTGTCATGCCAGCATACATAATGAAGATCATGTAGTCGACGTTGAGCGTATCTTTCAGGCGCTGGATTTCCTCGCCGACCTCGTCGGGGGTGCCGACGATCTGCATGCCGCTCTTGAGCATCTGCTCGAAAGTTTTCGGCACCGGCCCTTCCTGGCCTTTCATCCGCAACGCTTCAAAGAAGCCGAATTCGCCGAGCCAGTGGGTCCAGAAAGCCGAGCCCTGCCGCGCGGTCTCCATCGCCTCCTCGTGCGTGCGTCCGACAGCGACGTTGCGGCAGAGAACCATGCCGCCCTTGGTAGAATATTCGCCGGACCGAAGCTTGCGGCCGTGCTTTGCCGCCTCGTCGACGTAAGTCTGAAACACCCAGCGCACGATATCGAGGTCGGCGGCAAGCGTGACCACCGAGGCGCCGATGCGCGCGGACCAATTGATCGTTTCGGGACTTTGGCTGAGTGTCGTGAACAGCGGCGGGTAGGGCAACTGTTTGGGTTTCGGAACGGTGGCAACCCGGGTCAAGATGCCGTCCTGGACACCGGCATTAAGCCGCGCCGAAATCGGGTGCTTCCATTCCAGACCGCGGGGCGGCACTGAAATGAACTCGCCCTCATATTCCCAGAGATCCTCCGTCCAGGATCGGCGCATCACCTCAAACCACTCCTCGACGATCTTCCGGTTGACGGCTTCGACCTCGGCGCGGCCGGTGCCCGCCGCGTTGGCGCGGTAATGCTGGCCCATCACGCCGACCGAACGAGGCTGGTAGCCGCGGCTAAGCCCGACATCGAGGCGGCCACCGGTGAGATGGTCCGCCATCGCGATATCCTCGGCGAGCCGCAGCGGATTCCAGTTCGGCAGCACCAGCCCCATCTGCCCTTGCCGCAGCCGCTTGGTGTGTTGGGCAAGATAGACATTGAGCATCAGCGGGTTTGGCGTGACGTGATAGCCTTCGATCTCGAAGTGGTGCTCGGCGAACATCATCGAGGTCCAGCCGGTCTCGTCGGCGGCGATCGCCTGTTCGCGCAGTTCGTCGATGGCGGTCATGTATCGCTTGCGATCGAGTCCCCAGAGACCTTTTCCGAGGTCGGCTTCGGACGCGACGGCGACCGGGTAGAACATCCCAAATTTCACGGCAGGTCCCCTCTAGGACCGCGTCGCGGTCCACCCGGTTACTGGTGACCGCGGAAACTCTATGAGGGGCCTAAGCAGCGTCAATGCGCGGTATTGCGCCAGGCGCAACGTTTGCAAATAACGTTCGGCAAGGCTTCCGGGCTTACCGCGGCGCAATGCCGATCAAACGTGCGCCGCGCTTGAAGGTCATGTAGCTCCATAGCCAGTTGAGCGCGACCACGAAGCGATTGCGCAAACCAATCAAAAAATAGATGTGCACCGCGCTCCAGAACAGCCAGCCAAGAAATCCGGTGAGCTGCAAAACCCCGAGCTTCACCACGGCGGACTTGCGGCCGATCGCGGCAAGTTCGCCCAAATGGCGGTAGGTGAATGGCGGCGGCGCCGGTCGCCCCTGCACCCGCGCGGCGATGACTTTGCCGGCATAACGGCCCATTTGCTTGGCCGCTGGTGCGATACCCGGAACAATTCCGCCATCGCGATCCGCCACACTCGCGGTATCGCCGGCGGCAAAAATGTCGGGATGTCCCGGAACGGTGAGGTCAGGATTTACTTCGATCCGGCCGGCGCGATCGCGTTCGGCGCCGATCCATGTTGCGGCCGGCGAGGCGACGACGCCCGCGGCCCAGATCACCGTTCCGGCCTCGATGCGGCCGTCGTTCAACGTCACCCCATCCGCGTCGCAGCCCGTGACTTTGCGATTAAGCGCGACCTCGACGCCCATGCTTTCCAGTGAGCGCCGCGCATAGTCGGACAACGCCTCGGGAAACGTCGGCAACAAGCGTGGACCGGCCTCGATCAGAATGATGCGCGATTTGCGCGGGTCGATGCGGCGGAAATCGTGCTGCAGGGTTCGCTGCGCCACCTCCGCGATTGCGCCGGCCATTTCCACGCCGGTCGCGCCGCCGCCGATGATTACGAAGGTCAAGAGCCGCGCCCGCGCCGCCTCGTCCTCGACGACTTCCGCGCGCTCGAACGCGAGCAGGAACCGCCGCCTGATCTCGGTCGCATCAGCGATGTGCTTGAGGCCAGGCGCAAACGCCGCCCAATCGTCGTGGCCGAAATAGGAGTGGGTCGATCCGGTGGCGAGGATCAGATAATCGTACGCAAGATCGATCTCGGTGGTGTGCACGCGGCGCGCTGGCACGTCGATCGCGGTAACGCGCGCCATGATCACGCGCACATTCTGCTGCGCGCGCAGGATGGCGCGGATCGGCCAGGCGACATCGGCGGGAGAGAGCGCCGCGGTTGCGACCTGATAGAGCAACGGCTGAAAGCAATGGTGGTTGTAGGCGTCAACAAGTGTCACATCGACTGCGGCTTTGGCGAGCGCTTTGCTCGCTTCCAGCCCGGCGAAGCCGGCACCGACAATCACCACCTGCGGCCGCTGCGCTTCGCTCTGCATGCCGGTCTCTTACGTTCGCTGTCGCCAATTAGAGACTTGTCGGCGTGCACCCTATATAGGACGCTCCCGCCGCGAATTCGACCGCGGCGCGGTTTAGTGCAAAGCTTGCATGCAAATCAAAGTCACGACCTGGAACATCAATTCGGTGCGACTGCGCATCGGCCTTGTCGGCAAATTCATCAAGGCGGTTCAGCCCGACATTTTGTGCCTGCAGGAGACCAAGTGCCCGGACGACCGATTTCCGCGCAAGCAGTTCAAGCGGCTCGGCTACGAGCATTTCGCGCTGAATGGTCAGAAGGGCTACCACGGCGTTGTGGTGGTCTCGCGGCTGCCGTTCGAGTCCACCGCGATCAAAGCCTATTGCGGCAAGAGCGATTGCCGACACGTCGCTGTCGTGTTTGGTGAGCGGGCCGGACTGAGCGATCCGATAACGCTGCATAATTTCTATGTGCCGGCTGGCGGTGACGTACCGGATCCGGCTGTGAACGCTAAGTTCGCTCACAAGCTCGCCTTCCTCGACGAGATGCACGCCTGTGAAACGCTGCGGCCGGCGCCGTCGGCGCGCGCCATCATCGTCGGTGATCTCAACGTCGCGCCGCTCGAATGCGATGTCTGGAGCCACAAGCAGCTTTTATCCGTCGTCTCGCATACGCCGATCGAGTGCGAGAAGCTGCTCGGCCTGCAGAAAGCCGGCGGCTGGATCGATGCAGTGCGCGCTCGAGTACCGGAGCCGACCAAGCTCTACACCTGGTGGAGCTATCGTTCGCCGGACTGGACCAAATCCAATAAAGGCCGGCGCCTCGACCACATCTGGACATCTTCCATGTTGGCTGATCGAGTCTCGGGGGTCACGGTCGCCAAAGAATATCGCAGCGCCAGGCGGCCCTCAGACCATGTTCCGGTGACCGCGACGCTGGAACTGTAAGCGCGCCATCGCTGTTTTAGGGCTTTCCAAATGCGCCCAGTAGGACGCGTGTCGCTTCGACGACTTGGTCCGAGAGACTCTAATTGCAGGCTTCCAGCGAAAACAGTCCTGCCGCCGACGTGCCGACCAGGATGTTGCCGTCGTCTTCAGTGAAAAAAGAAAAGGCATAAGTGACTTTCTCGCCTCCCCGCACCGAGACGAACCCGTCGCCGACGCGCTGAAAGAGGCCTTTGGTTCCGCTGAGCAGCAACGTCCCGTCCTTCGCTGTCCAAACCGCGCCGGGGCTGGCGGTGGCGCCGCCAAATTCGTCGGCGCTGAGGATGGAAACGAAGCGATCGCCGTTCCTGCGCAACACGCCCTCCTTATAGCCGGCGGCGAACAGCGTTCCGTCGCTCGCCTCATGAAAGGACATCAAGGGCGGTCGGTCCGGATAAAGCGGAACGAGCGCGTCGCCGGAGAGCCGAAACAGAGCCGTACTTGCCGCGATCATCGCCGTCCCATCGCGAGCGACGAAAGCGTAGTCGATGTGACCCACGGTGCTTGCATCGGCGACGGCGACGAAGCGTTCTCCGACGATGCGACCGAACTTGTCGCCGACGACGCAGAGTGGCGTCGTGTCGCGTCCGAGACCCCAGCAATAAAAATCTTCATCGCTCGAAAAGAGCCGCACGAGCTCGTCGCCGTCGAGGCGATAAAGTCCGCGACCGAATTTCAGAAAGAGCGAATTCCAGATGGCCTGGAATGAGCCGTATTTTCCCGTCGTAATGATTTCGCCGCTTGCTTGTTCGACGATCGCGATCAACTGGTTGCCGTTGCGGTGGAAAAAGCCGCGTTCGGTTTCGATCAACCTCGTGCCGTCGCCGGTCTCATGAAATTCGATGACCGCGCCCGTTTGGATTCCCCTGCCGATAGGAATGAGGTCGTCTCCGCTGACACCGAAAAGCCCGTCGTTCGTGCCGATCAACAAGGCGCCGTCGCGATCGGTATGAAACCTCGTCCACGGCCGGTCTGCGATCCGAATAAATTTATCGCCATGCAGGCGGAACAGCCCGTCGTCACAAAGGGCGACGATCGCGCCGTCATTTTTTTGGATGGCGCATTTCCCTCCCAGTCCTTGCCCTTTGCCAAATTCGATCAACTGGTCGCCGTCACGGCGGAAGAGGCTGCCCTGCGAGGAAACCAGCATCCGATGATCGTGGGTCTCAACAACATAGGATCGGGCGCCTATTTTTTTGCCGGTATCGGTCTGCCACGGAACAAATTCGGTACCGGTGAAGCGAACGAGACCGTCGAGAGTGCCAAGAAGATATCCGTCGGAGAGACGATGGATCCAATAGATTTGATTGAGTTTCTGATTCTCGACGAGCCCGCGGGCGCATAGCTCCGCGTGAGGCGCGCCTGCCGAAATCATGGTCGAAACGACGACACAGATTCCAGCAATCATCAAACATAACAGTTTTTTTGGCGGCGAATTATATGTCTCATTCTGCCCAAGCCACGTTCCGTCTCGGCTGACTGTTTGCATTTCGGCATGGCGATTTTGCGGCTCGGGGGTTCACATGAGGCATCGAGACTTTACGGGGAGCGAGTCCACGCGCATAAGACGAAGCGTCGGCTCTGCTCGACAAAAGACGCTGGCGCCGTGAGGGGAAAGGGGAGGAATGCGGTGTATCCGGGAAAGCATGCCGCCAGGCAGCCGGACCATCCGGCCGTGATCATGGCGCAGACCGGCGCGGTCTTGACCTACGGCGAGCTTGACGCGCGGAGCAATCGGCTGGCGCACCTGCTGCGCGCGCGCGGGCTCGACCGGCTCGATCACTACGCCATCTTCATGGAAAATAACGCGCACTATATCGAGTGCTGCAGCGCCGGCGGGCGGACCGGCGTCTACTACACCTGCGTCAATTCGTTTCTGACGCCGGACGAACTGGCCTACATCCTCAACAACAGCGAATCCCGAATCCTGATCACGTCCGAAGCCAAGCGTGGCGTGGCCGCGGCTACGCTCAAAAGCTGTCCAAAGATCGAGCTTTGCCTCATCGTCGATGGCAAGGGCGACGGCGAACGGATGCAAAACCTTCAGGAAGCGACGGCGGCGTATCGTGCGACTCCGGTCGCCGACGAGTACCTTGGAACCGCGATGCTCTATTCGTCCGGCACAACCGGAAGGCCAAAAGGAATCTTGCGGCCGCTCCCGCTGCAGCCGCCGTCCCAGCAACTGCCGCTTTATGCCTTTCTGGACAAGCTCTGGCGGTATCGCGACGGCATGATCTATCTGTCGCCGGCGCCGCTCTATCACTCCGCGCCGCAGGCGGCCGTCAGCCTAACCATTGATCGCGGCGGCACCGTCATCATCATGGAAACCTTCGATGCCGAGCAGTATCTGCAGCTCGTGCAAAGCTACAAAGTCACGCACAGCCAGCTGGTGCCGACCATGTTCTCGCGCATGCTTAAGCTGCCGGCAGCCGTGCGGCGAAGTTACGACCTGTCCTCGCTCGAAACCGCAGTTCATGCTGCTGCGCCATGCCCGGTGCAGGTGAAGGAGGAAATGATCGCATGGTGGGGGCCGATCATTCTGGAGTACTACGGCATGACGGAGGGGCTAGGTTTCACCGCCTGCGACAGCGCCGAGTGGCTGGCGCATCGGGGCACTGTCGGCAAGGTGTTGCTCGGCGAACTGCACGTCCTCGATGAGAACATGAAGCCATGCCCGGCTGGCACCGCGGGTACGCTCTGGTTCAAGACCGCGACGCCGTTCGAATATTTCAACGATCCGGTCAAGACGGCACAGGCACAATCCGCCGACGGCACTATGAGCACGGTCGGCGACGTCGGCTACGTCGACGAGGAGGGTTACCTCTATCTCACCGACCGTGCGACTTTCATGATCATCTCCGGCGGGGTGAACATCTATCCGCAGGAATGCGAGAACCTGCTCATCACCCACCCGAAAGTCGCCGACGCTGCGGTGTTCGGCGTGCCGAACGAAGATCTCGGCGAGGAGGTGAAGGCCGCCGTTCAGCTTATGCCCGGCATCGGGCCCGGTCCGGACATTGCGGACGAGCTACTGGCTTTCTGCGGCGAACATTTGGCGCGGCAAAAATGTCCGCGCTCGATCGATTTCGAAGCCGAGCTGCCGCGGCTACCAACCGGCAAGCTCTACAAACGCGTGTTACGCGACCGCTACTGGCAGGGACACAAGACGCGAATTGTTTAGGTATCAAAGTCGAGGACGCACTCAACGCGGCTTGGTGCCGGGATTAAGTGCGGCGCGAACGTTCTCGATCTCGCGCCCCCATTGATCCGCGCGCTCTGCGACGACATCGCGCAGCCGCTGCGCCGCGTCAGGATAGCCGTCGAGCATTTTCAGAAACATCGCGCGTGAAACACGCAGTACGACCGACTCCTCGCGCGCCGTGGCGGTGGCCGGGCGCCGCGTTTCCGCCAGTAGCGCGGCTTCGCCGAGCAAGGTGCCCGGACCGGCGAGCACCTCGGCTTCGCCGGTCCGCTCCGGGCGAAGACTGAACGAGCCCTGCTGCACGACGTAAGCGCCTTCCGCGACGTCCCCGGCGGCAAACAGCACCTCGCCCGGTTCGACACGATAGCTTTCGGCGCCGATGGCGATAATGCGCAGCGCCGCTCTACCAAGCGGGCGGAGAGTTGGAATCCGCTCAAGGAACGCGATGTCGTCCTCGATCGTCATGATGGCCGCAAGTTACGGCACAAGCTTGTACCCGCCAGCTTCGGTGACCAGGATCGCAGGGGCCGCCGCATCCTTCTCGATCTTCTGCCGCAAGCGGTAGATATGTGTTTCCAGCGTGTGCGTCGTCACGCCGGAATTGTAGCCCCAGACTTCTTGCAGCAGGGTTTCCCGCGACACCGGCCGCTGGCCGGCGCGGTAGAGGTAGCGCAAGATCGCGGTTTCTTTTTCGGTCAAGCGGACCTTGTTGCCTTTAGGGTTCAGAAGGAGCTTGGAGCTTGGCCGGAACGTGTACGGGCCGATGGTGAAAATGGCATCCTCGCTTGCTTCGTGCTGACGCAACTGCGCGCGGATGCGCGCCAGCAGCACGGCGAAACGAAACGGCTTGGTGACGTAGTCGTTGGCGCCCGACTCCAGCCCGAGAATGGTGTCGGAATCGGTGTCGTGGCCGGTCAGCATGATGATCGGCGCTTTGAATCCGTTCTTGCGCAGAATGCGCACGGCCTCGCGGCCGTCGATGTCCGGCAGCCCGACATCCATGATCACCAAATCGATTTGCCCGGTCTTTGCGGTCTGCACGCCCTTGCTGCCGCTCTCCACCGCGACGGCTTCGAATTCCTCGTGCAGCGACAATTGCTCGGTCAGCGCGTCACGCAGCTCGCCATCGTCGTCGACGATCAGAATCTTACGTGTGTTCGGCATTAATCCCGGTCCCCGCGGCCACTCATCCGCCGGTCAATGATATGCCCGCCAATTTGGTCCCAATTCCCGTAATCGGCCCCAACCGGCGTGGCTGCGATTTTGTTGCGCCGCCCGGCGCGAAGTAGAACATGCAAGGATACAAGAGCAAGCGCGAGTTGGGAAATTAGCCACAGTCAAGGCCGTTACCGCATGCCGCGGAATTCCCTTGGCTCTATCAGGGTTAACCCGAGGCCAGGTCGCCGCTCACAGGGCTTCATGCGCGCCGGTCTGCGCGTCGTGCCGGTCGCGCTCGGGCGCGGTGGTGTTAAAGCGAATAAACGCGAGGGCGATGGCGGTACACCACGCGGCCAGTTTTTGCCGGTGCGGGTTTGGTGGCGGGCCGACCGTCTGCCACGTCCGCGCACATTACTGCCGCTGCGCCGCATCGGTCCCGCCGATGCCTGGTGCGAAGATCCTGCCGACCGGCGGTACAACCATGCTTTCGAGCGGTCGGCCAATGAACCAGGCGACCGGCTATGGCGCGACGACGGCCTCTATGACCTGTTCATCGAAATTGACCACAACACGAAGCCCCGGGTGGCCGGCCGTGGCAGTGCCGTATTCATCCATGTTGCGCGGCCCGGGTTCACGCCGACTGCCGGGTGCGTCGCGCTGCGGCTGCGGGATTTACAGATGCTGATAAGCCGCATTACTCCGAAGACGCGAATCAAGATTCATAGTTAGCGGGCTGGCTTCTGGTCCCGAAAATCGCGGTGCCAACGCGCACGTGGGTTGCGCCGAAGGCGATCGCGATCGGGAAGTCGGCGCTCATGCCCATGGAGAGGAGCGCAAGCCCGTTGCGGCGAGCAATTTGCGCCGTGAGCGCAAAGTGTGGGGCAGGGGCGTCATTGACCGGCGGTATGCACATCAGGCCTGAAATCGTCAGCCCGTAATTGTCGCGGCAGGACGCGAGAAACGCATCGGTGTGCTGCGGCTCAATGCCGGCTTTCTGCGGCTCGCCGCCGGTATTGATCTCGGCGAAGAGCAGCGGCCGTCGCTTTTGCTTGGCGATCTCCTTGGCCAAAGCCTCGGCAAGGCTCGCCCGGTCGAGCGAGTGGATTGCATCAAACAGGGCGACCGCCTCCCTCGCTTTGTTCGATTGCAGCGAGCCGACAAGATGAAGCTCAAGATGCGGATGGCGCGCAATCAACGCCGGCCATTTGGTCCTCGCCTCCTGGACCCGGTTCTCGCCGAACACCCGCTGCCCCTGCGCAATCATGGGCGCGATCGCTTCGGCACCGAACGTTTTCGATACCGCGACCAGGGTCACGCTCTTCGGATCACGCCCGGCCTCGCCGCAGGCGCGAGCGAGGTCCGCGCGCACACCGGCAAGCCCGACCTCTCGGCTTATAGTTTCCATTTCGTCAACCACTGCCCGGATCAATCAAACTCTAACGACAACGCCAAGGCCGTCTTTACGCATTTCTATTACCTTGCGAAACCCCGGGGGCGGGGAATGCACATGCCGGAAATTCCAACAAAGCGTCTCCAGGCGGCTTGGTTCAACAAGGCTTGGTTCAACCGGTCTTGGCGCAGCATGCCTTGGCGCAGCATGCCTTGGCTCAGCATGCCTTGGCTCAGCATGTATTGGCTCCAAACGTCTCGGCTGCACAATGCCTGGCGCAATTGGCGCCGCACGTCTTGGCGCAGCAAGCCGATACTTAGCATCCGTGCCCGCCTGATCGTTGTTGCTCTTTTGGCCATCGCCCCCCTCATGGTCGAACGTGTACGCGGTCTCGAACGAACCCGTGCCGAACGTGTCGAACTCGCTCTCGCCAGAATGGCCGATCTGGCGCGCGGCGGCGCTGAAGCCCAGCGCGAGGTCGTTTACTCCGTGCGCGCTCTACTCCAGGTCGTCGCCCGGATCTACGCCAAAATGCCGCTCGATTCAGCCGACTGCAATCGAACACTCGCTGAACTGACGGGCAAAATTCCCTGGCTTCGCGGTGTAAACATTGCCGGCACAGACGGCCGAATAAAATGTGCGACCGACCAGCGTGCGATCGGCCTGAACGTTTCGGACCGCACCTATTTTCAGAACGCGCTGCATTCGCGGGATTTTTCGCTTAGCGATTATCTCGTCACACGGGTGAGCCAGGTACCCGCACTGATCGCAACCTATCCAATCGTCAAGGATGGCGGCTCGGTCGGCGGCGTGATCCTTGGATCGATCAATCTGCAATGGATCGACGATCTCGCGACCACTGCTGCGCAGCGCTCGGGCACTTCAGTTGCCTTGGTCGATGGCAACGGCACGCTCATCGCTGCATCGGCCGAAGAGGAGTCCTTGATCGGCAAGAACTTCACCGGCCATGCGCTCGCGCACGACATGCTGGCCAACGACGAAGGTACTATGACCGCCGCGGGCTTCGATGGGATCCGGCGTATTTTCGCTTACGTTCGCGTGCCTTGGACGAGAGCGCGCCTTGCCGTCGGACTTGACGAAAGCGTGGTGCATAGCGGCATCGACCGCGAGATCAGCATTGCCTATGTTCAGCTCGCGGTATTCGGCATGCTCGTTCTGCTGACGGCATGGTTCGGCGGTGAACGGCTGATCCTTCGCCCGATCAGGCAATTGGTGCGTACCGCCACGCGCTTCGGGCGCGGCGACTTGCGCGTACGCGCAACGGGGAAGGCCTGGATCGCCGAATTCGAGCCGCTGGCCGTCGCGCTCAACGACATGGCACGCAAACTCGCCGCGCGCGAAGAGGAACTGCACATCGCCAACCAGCACCTTGAGGAGCTGGCAAGCCTCGACGGCCTTACCGGCTTGGCCAACCGGCGCGGCTTTGACCGCCAGCTTGTCGTCGAATGGCAGCGAGCGGCCGAACATGGCAAGCCGCTTGCCCTGATGATGATCGATATTGATCATTTCAAATTGTTCAACGACCGCTACGGCCACGTGCAAGGCGACGCTTGCCTGCGTGCGGTCGGCGAGACTTTGTCATTGGTCACTCTGGAGGAAGCGGTCCTCGTTGCCCGTTACGGCGGCGAGGAATTCGCCTTGCTGCTGCCGGGCCTCGGACTCGATCGCGCGAGCGCTCTTGCCGAAGAGGGGCGCAGAGCAATCGAAGATCTCCTTATTCGCCATGCTGAAGCGGCTTGCGGTCTTGTGACGATCAGCATCGGCGTGGAGTTGCTGGTACCGAGGCAGGATCAACCGGTCGCCGAACTGGTCGAAGCCGCAGACCGGGCGCTGTATGCCGCCAAGCGCGGCGGCCGCAACGCGGTGGTTGCGCGTCTACCGGCTGCGGCTGAGAGCGGCGAATTAGTCTGAGCTCCAAAGCGGGTTCGTTCGCGGATCAGGATTTTCGCGCGCGCGTTTTCTTGCGCGAGGCCGCTTTGCGCTTCGCCTGCTTGGATTTTTTGGGAGGCGCCCAGATCATGCCTTCGAGCTTCATGCCGTCCGGGTCGGCGAAATAAACGGCGTAGTAGTTGCGGCCGTAATACTCGCCCGGCGGGTCGAGCACGGTCATGCCGTTCTCCTCGAGGAATCCGCCGAGCCGGTCGACATCGTCGCGACTCGCCAGCTCGAACGCGTAGTGGTGAAAGCCGATATCGCCCTTGCGATATTTCCGCTTCCTGCCTTGCGCGTCGGCGGCGGCGATCCAGAACAGGGTTTTGCCGTTACTCCAGCCGGCCATGTCCTCGTAATCGTACTTGCGTTTAAAGCCGAGGAAGCCGAGCAGGCTGTCGTAGAATTCCTTGGATCGTCCAAAATCACCAACGCAGAGGACGAGGTGGTCGATACCGACGACGCGAGGCATTAAACCTCCGGCTTTTTGCAGGGCCCGCAAACCAATCCAGCGACGCCGCGGCGCCTTAATGCCGTCTGGGCCAACGCGTCGAGGGATCTAAAGCGCCGGAAACCAAAGCGCCGGAAACCAAAGCGCCAGAAACCTGAGCGCGATGGAAAAAGTATGTTCCAAAACGAAAAGGAGCCAGCCCTCTAGTGCAGAAAAGCGACAATACCTGCCTAGACGCAGGGTCGTTTTAAAAAGGGCAACAGCGGCAGTGCCTCGGAAAAACAGGTACATTTCGCTAGCGTTGCAAATATGCCGCATTTGGGAAATCATTGATCGGCGCGGACAAACCGTAGCGCCGCAGCTTTCCCGGGGAAGGCAGTTGCGGTGCCGGGGCCGTAAATCACCGCTGGGTTCGTCCCGATTGTTCTGCGGGTCTGGTCCGAAGTATGATTGGGTTGAGCGGGCAGCGGCTCGGGCGTCCAAGTCTGCGCAAGTTCCTGCTTTGTTTTACTTTTGGCCTTAGCGTTGCACCCCGGCCCACGACGCCGAGAATCTCTATCAAGGCGAGTGGCTAATGATCGCGAGCGGAATCCACAGAAGTCTGATGAAGATCGTAAGTCATTGGTCGCGGCCGCGGTCGCCGTCAATTCGGTCCGGTTCGCTTGCACCGCCGCGGGGCCTGCGTTGCGGCATGTTGCCATCAATAAGGGTTGGAGTAGTTGCTGCACTTGCCGGCGGACTGGCGCTTGCGGGGTGCACTGGGTCGGTGCCGTTCAGTTCGTCTTCGTCTTCGCATACTGCCGCGGAGGGCCTGCTCGGACTGAGTGGTACCTCGGCCTCGACTGGGCAGGGCCACCGCGAGCTGACGTTGCCGGAAAAGAAAATCATCAGCGATGCGGTTGCCCTTTCGATCAAGGATCCAGGTTCGGCGCAGTATCGTTGGCCGGCGATTTCGGCTTCTGAGGAGGGTCAGGTCAACTACTGCGGTATGGTCAATGCCAAAAGTCCATACCCCGCGTATAATGGTTGGCAGGCTTACATTGTCGAAGCCCAGGTCACCGCCGGCAAAGTCTCTTCGGCTGTGGTGGGTCTTATTGCCGGTGGCAAGGACTCTGAGATCGTTCGCAAGATGTGCAAGAAATACGATCTTGATCCCGGCGGCGCAGGTTAAGCCCGGGAACATTCTAATCACGCTCGTCTGATCGTGCCCTAAGCCGCTCGGATCATGCCCAGTGGCGATCTTTTGCTGCGCCAGGCGTGCGGAGCGTCCATAGCCGTTATTGCGCCACCGGAAAGCTATTTCTTCGCCGGAAACCTCTGTTTGTTGCTCATGGCTAGCGACTAATTGGGCAATCGCCCAAAATCTCATCAGTGCAGCATCATTGTGAGCAGCGGAGCGAGTTATTTCAACTAATCATCGCGTCGCCGCCAGTCAAAATGTTCGATAAGCGGTCGCTCGTTAATAATGACGCGTGCTGCCGTTAATAAACAACACATCGCCTTAGCGGAGCACTATGCAACGCATGTTTATGCCGCTATCATAATAACGTGCAAAGAACCGATGGGGGCGACAACCCCTGCTAGCCACACCTTCAGGGAGGGATTTATGCGAAGACGCGAATTTCTGAAATATTCTGCCGCGGCGGCGGTTACCGCGCCGTTCGTGCGGGTCGCGAGCGCGGATACCGGCGTCTATAAGGTCGCCGTGATCGGAGCAAAAACTGGTCCGCTCGCGCCCGGCGCAGCGATCACCCATTTCCCGCCCTACAAACTTTGGGCGAGTGAAATCAACGCGCGCGGCGGCCTAAAGCTCAAAGACGGCACGCGCAAGATTGAAATCGTGGAGTACGACGACCGCACGCAACCGCCCGAGGCCATCAAGGCCGTCGAGCGCGCTGCCACCGTGGACAAGGCGGACTGGATCGCCGGCGTTTACGCCACTGGCTTCAATCTCGCGTGCGCGCCGACATTCGCAAAGCACGGCTATCCGCAGCTCACCCAGGCTTGCGTCACCGATCAGGGGGCCGCTCTAGTCAAGAAGTATCCAAACTTCTTCATGTTCCAAAATTCGACCACCAACTATGCCAAGGGCGCGATCGGCGTACTCAAAAAGCTGAAGGATAGCGGCCAGATCGGCAACAAGGTCGCGGCAGTGAACGTCGGCGACGACTTCGGCATCGAGCTTGCCAACGCCGGTCGGCCGCTGTTCAAGGAAGCCGGGTTCGAGATCGTGTACGACAAGTCGTACCCGCTGGGCACCCAGGATTACACGCCCGTGGTCAAGGCTGCGAAGGCGGCCGGCCCTGATGCATTCGTTGCCTGGTCGTACCCGCCGGACACGTTCGGTCTCGCGGACGCGGCGAAGATCGAAGCCCTTAATGTCAAAGCCTATTACTGCGCCGTCGGCTGTGCCTTCCAAGGCTTCGCCCAGAAAAACGGCGCGGCGGTCGAAAACATTCTTGGCGCCGGCGGCGTCAAGGACGGTCCGGAGATCCGCGCCTTCTATAAGCGGCACAAGGAAGTCACCAATGTTGACGCCGACTATTGGGGCAGCCCGTTCTATTACTCAATGCTCCAGGCGCTGACGCAGTCGATCGAAGCCGTCGGCTCGATCGATCGGATGGCGATTGCGGATCACCTGCGGAAGAGCAAATTCAAGACGCTCGTCGGCGAAGTGTCGATGCCCGGCCAGCTGGTCGACAAGGTCTATACCGTCGGGCAATGGCAGGGCGGCTTCTTCAACGCCGTGGCCGGGCTCGGTTTCTCCGAGTACTCGGCGGTCAAACTGAAGACGAGCTGGGGATGAGAAAGCCTGAGCTCGCGAAGGCGGTCTGACCGCATATCGTCGAGCTGAAGACTCCAAGGTATGGTGATCGTCCCCGGCCGTTTACTGCCGGGGACGAGCATAATGAGGAGTTGATTTTTAGCTTGCCCTCTTGTTGGTCCTCACGCGCAAAGCCATGGAGGACTAAGAAGAGGGAGCATTCGCACCCGGCATCCGTAATCGACTAACCCGTACGACATGGACATCGTCATCATCGGCCTGCTGCTTGGCGGCACCTATGCCTTGATGGCGATGGGCCTGCAATTGCAGTACGGCGTCGCCCGAATCATGAATCTCGCCAACGGCGAAATGCTGATCGCCGGAGCGTTCGGCGCCTTCTGGTTCTATGCGGGGACGAAAGTAAGCCCGCTTGTGGCCCTGTTTTTCGTAGTCCCGCTGGCGTTCGCACTGAACTGGGCAATCTACCGCGTGCTGATATTGCCGCTCGTTCGCCGCGCCAAGAGCCAGGGCAAGCTCGAGGTCGACAGCATTCTGGCCACGTTTGGCATCAGCTTCATTTTCATTGGTATCATGGTGGCGGCGTTCGGCGCGCAATACACCGACTACGCTTATTTATCGGAACCGATCTTCATTTTTGGCGAGCGCTACGGTCTCAACCGGGTTGTCGCGTTTCTCGCCTCGGCGCTGCTGTGCGTTGGCCTGTATGTCTGGTTGCACAAGACCAGAGCGGGCCTGTCGCTGCGGGCTGTTGCGGTCAATCCCTCAGCAGCCGGGCTCGTTTCGATCAATGTCATACGCACCTCGGCGTTCGCTTTCGCCCTGGGCGGAGCGGTGACCGCGGCGGGCGGGGTGCTGCTGAGCATGTATCTGACCTTCGATGCTTCGTATGGCGTCGTTTTCACCCTGAAAGCGCTGATCATTGTCATTCTTGGCGGCGTCGGCGACATTCGCGGGACAATTGTTGCCGCTTTCGTCCTCGGCCTCGCCGAAACCGCGGTCGCTTCGCTGATCGATCCGGGTCTCACGCTTGCGGCCGCTTACGTTCTGTTCATGGTCGTCTTGTTGGTGCGGCCGGAAGGCCTGTTCGGGAGGCGGACGGCGTGACCACCATCGAAAAGGCGCCTGCTGCCCCGGCGGGATTTGGCATCACTCTGCGCGAGGGACGCACTCTGTTGGCCAGTGCTTTGCTCTTTGTCGCCGCCGGTTTTGTGCCGCTGGTGTTCGGCGGTTACGTGCTGCAGGTGACAATCTCTATCGTGATGTACACGGCGTTTGCCACCTCGTGGCTGCTGTTCTCGGGCCCGACCAACTACATCGCCCTGTCGACCGCCGCATTCTTCGGCATCGGTATGTACGTGACGGCGGGGGGCATCGATCTGGTGCCCTATCCGGTGCTGATCCTCGCTTCTGGTGTCGCCGGCGCGGCCATGGCTGCGGTCGTGGGCCTCGCTACCTTGCGCGTCTCCGGCGTCTATTTCGTGATTTTCTCTCTCGGTCTCGCCGAACTGGTGCGGCAGTTCATGACCTGGGGACAGCACGTATTCGGCACCATGAGCGGCCTCTACGTCACCATCGAGCGCAGCGAACCGATGTACTACTGGCAGCTGTTGCTGCTGACTGCGGTAATTTTTCTGGTCGGCTGGTGGATCGGCCGCTCGCGGCTCGGCTTCGCATTACGCATCATCGGCAATGACGAATTGGTCGCGGTCCATTGCGGCATCAATACCGCGCGCGCCAAGGTGGTTCTGTTTGTCATCTCCAGCATGTTCGCCTCAGTCGCCGGCGCGCTGATCGCGCCGCGCTGGGGTTATGTCGAACCGGTTGTCGCCTTCAATCCGTTCCTGTCGTTTCAGGTCGTGATCATGGCGCTTCTTGGCGGTACCCACCGCTTGTGGGGGCCGCTGTTGGGCGTCATTCCATTCACACTGATGTGGGAAGCGATCTCCATCGAGTTCCCTGACCAGACGACGCTGCTTCTCGGCGTGTGTTTTCTGCTCATCGTCTATGTCATTCCGAACGGCGTCACCGGGCTCATCGAAGATGCGTGGCACGGCCGCAAGCCCTCAAGCGGATCGGCCCCGAACGCCTTGCAGCGTGCCGTCGGCACCTCAGCTGTCTCGGTGAGGAACTTGCTGCAGCGCTGGAAAAGCAACAATGCCTAGCGTGTCCGGCGTCGAGGCTCTAACCGCCGCCACCGTGACCAAACGCTTCGGCGGCCTGGTCGCGGTCGAGAGCATGTCCTTCAGCCTGGTCGAGAAGGAAGTACTGGGCCTGATCGGGCCGAACGGCTCGGGCAAGACGACCATGATGAATCTGATCTCCGGCGCGCTCAATCCGAGCTCGGGCGAGATCAGGCTCTACGGTGACCTGATAGCCGGTGTTGGCGCGAGCCGCGTCGCCAAAAAAGGCGTGGCCCGCACCTTTCAGCTGGTGCGGATGCTGCCGGCAATGACGGTGCTCGAAAACGTCGCGGCCGGCGGCGTCTTCGGTCACGCCCGGCGCTGGGGCAAGGAGCTCGACGATTATGCCCACGCGCTGCTACGGCGTGTCGGCCTGCCGAACGCCGCCAGCATGCCGGTGACGGCGCTGACCTACATCGATCAGAAGCGCGTCGAGCTCGCCCGCGCACTCGCGTCCGATCCGAAGGTGCTTTTGCTCGACGAATGGCTCGCCGGCCTCAACCCGACCGAACTCAAGATCGGCATTGCTTTGATCGAGCAATTGCGCGCTGAGGGCTGCACCATCATCATCGTCGAGCACGTCATGCACGCGATCCGAAGCCTCTGCGACCGCTGCATTGTGATGAATTCCGGCGCCAAGATCGCCGAGGGCACCCCCGCCGAGGTGCTGGCGGATCACGGCGTCATCCGGGCCTATCTCGGAGACGAGAATGCTTGAGACCCGCAACGTATCGGTGTTCTACGGTCGCCATCGGGCACTCGAAAACGTTTCCGCGACGGTCTCGAAAGGCGAGGTCGTAGTTATGCTCGGCGCCAACGGCGCCGGCAAGAGCACTTTTCTACGCGCCATTGCCGGGCAGACGCGCAAGACAGAGGGCAGTGCGGTTCTCATGGACGGGGCCGACATCACCAACCGTCAGCCGCATGAAATCGTCGAGACCGGCATCGCGCTGGTGCCGGAGGATCGCGGCATTTTCGCCGATCTCACCGTAAAGGAAAATCTGACTCTAGGCGCCCATCCGGCGCGCGCACGCCCGCTCGAGGCCGCCAACCTCGAGCGTGTGCTGAGCCTGTTTCCGAAACTCAAGCAGCGTCCGAAGCAGATTGTGCGCACCATGAGCGGCGGTGAACGCCAGATGGTCGCGATCGGCCGCGCGATGATGTCGGCGCCGACCATCCTCCTGCTCGACGAGCCTTCGCTTGGGCTCGCCCCGCTTCTATGCACCGAACTATTCCGTACGCTCGCGCGCATCAAAGAAGCCGGTGTTGGCATTTTCCTGGTCGAACAAAACGCCAAGCAGAGCCTCGCTATCGCCGACCGCGGCTATCTGCTCGACAACGGCCACATCGTCGGCGCCGATACGGCCGCAGCGCTGGCCAAGGACGAAAAGGTCAAGGCGGCTTATCTCGGCGAGTGATCGCTTCGCTCGCCGCAATGGCGGCGGTTCATTGCGGCGTCCATTCCTCGGCGCTGGCTCCGGCCAGCGATTGGACGCGTGCTTCGTCGGCGGCGAGTTCCCGCGCTGGCCCGGAATAAACGACGTGACCGTCGTCGAGCACATAAGCGTGGTCGGCAATTTCGAGGCTCATGCGGACGTTCTGCTCCACCAGCAGCACAGAGATGCCCTCCGTGCGCATCTGCGCCACGATGCGGAAAACCTCGCGGGTAACGAGCGGGGCTAGGCCTTGCGAAGGTTCGTCGAGAATCAAGAGCTTGGGATTGACGAGGAGGGCTCGAGCGATCGCGAGCATTTCCTGCTCGCCGCCGGACAATTGCCGGCCGCGGTTTGATCGGCGCTCGGCGAGCCGGGGAAATAGCCGATAGACGCTTTCCGGTTTCCACGGGCCTGGCCGCTCGATCGGTACCAAGAGATTTTCGTTGACGGTGAGGTTGGGAAAAATTCGGCGGCCTTCCGGAACGTAGCCGACACCGAGGGCGGCGACGCGATACGGTGCCCAGCCGGTGGTCTCCTTGCCCAGAATTGCGACCCGTCCGTGGCGCGGCGGTGTCAGTCCCATGAGGCTTCGCAGCGTCGTTGTCTTGCCGGCGCCATTGCGGCCAAGGAGGGCGGTGACCTTGCCTTCGGCGGCTTGGAGGCTGACTCCGTGCAGAATGTGGCTCTTGCCATAAAACGTTTGCAGCCCTTCGGCGCTGAGTGCTGCGCTCATGCCGCCTGCCCCAGATAGGCGCTCTGCACCGCCGCGTTGGCGGCGATCTCCTTCGGCGCGCCTTCGGCGAGAAGACCGCCCTGATCGAGCACG
The DNA here is from genome assembly GCA_963831165.1 of uncultured Alphaproteobacteria bacterium. GTDB lineage: Bacteria > Pseudomonadota > Alphaproteobacteria > Rhizobiales > Xanthobacteraceae > BOG-931. Next base: position 102,317 of record CAWHPC010000016.1, on the reverse strand, counting down.
GTGATGCGGTCGGCAAGATGGAACACGACGCGCATATCGTGCTCGATCAGCACGATGGTGAGTTGACCGTCCCTGTGCAGCCGCCGGATGAGCTGGGTGATCTCATAGGTCTCCTGATCGCCCATCCCGGCCGTCGGCTCATCGAGCAGAAGTAGGCGCGGCTTGAGTGCGAGCGCCATCATAATCTCGGTGGCGCGCTGATCGCCGTGGGCAAGTTCGCCCACCAGCCGACCCGATTTCCCGGCAAGGCCTCCCATGTCGAGCAGGTCGCCGACCCGGGCGCGAACCGCCTTGTCGGCGTCGCGCGAAAGCCAGGGCCGCAACCGAAACCCAGACGCGACTTCGACCGGGATGCGCAGATTTTCGCGCACTGAAAGTTCGGGAAAGACTTCGGTGACTTGAAAGGTGCGGGCAATGCCCAACCATACCCGCCGCGCCGGCAACAGATCGCCAATATCCTCGCCATCGAAAATGATGCGTCCCGAACTCTGCCGCAGGAATCCGCTGATCAGGTTGAAGAACGTCGTCTTGCCGGCGCCGTTGGGACCGATGATGGCGCGCAACTCGTTCACTTCCACCGTCATCGATACATTTTTAACGGCAATCAGGCTGCCGAAATGCTTCGAGACGTTGTCGACGCGCAGCAGAGTCACGATTCAGCCTTTCGTCGGATGATGCCGAGCACGCCGCGCGGAAAGAACAGAACGACGAGAACGAAGAACAGGCCGATAAACGACATCCAGTTCTGCGTCTCGCTCGAAACGTAATCCTGCAGCACGATGAAGATCGCGGCGCCGATCAGCGGTCCCCAGAAGCTGCGCATGCCGCCGAGTACCGCCATGATGACGAAGTTCCCCGATTGATCCCAGCGGAGCGCGCGTGGATCGACGAAATCGTTGAGCAGCGCGTAAAGCGTGCCCGCGACGCCGACGAAGAAGCAGGAAATCACCCAGGACGCCCAGATATGCCGGTCCACCGGAATGCCGAGAAAGCGGGCGCGGCGTTCGTTCTCGCGGATCGCCAACAGGGTGCGGCCGAAGGGCGAGCGCAGAAGGAACGCCATCGCCGCTACGCAGATCGCGAATACCGCGAGCACGAAGTAATAAAACGCCCTGCTGTCCTTGAGGATGTCGATGGTGGTGAAGCCGAGGTCGAGCGGCATGCGGTGCCAGGCGCTGACGCCATCGTCGCCGCCGGTGACCGACGACCATTGGAAAGCGATGTAGAAAAACACCTGGCCGAAAGCGATGGTGCACATGGCGAAATAGACACCGCGCAAGCGGGCGATCAACGGCCCGACAAGCGCCGCGGCGGCCGTCGCCACGACGATGCCGACCAACATGCCGACCGGCGTGCTGGGATAGAGATATTTGATGGTTAGGGCGGTGCCGTAGGCACCGAGGCCGAAATAGGCGGCATGCCCGAAGGAGAGCACGCCGGTAAAGCCGAGGAGGAAATTGAGGGCCATCGCCGCCAGCGCGTAGATCACCACGCGGCTGCCAAGCTCGACATAGCCGCCGACATGCGTGAGCCAGAACGGCGCGGTGAGCAGCAGCAGCCAGACCGCGGCGTCGCCGGCGCGCTTGTCGAATTGCGGCATCAAAAACGGCCCTCTTCGCCCAGGAGCCCGCGCGGCCGGATGATCAAGACCGCCGCCATCATCACGTAGATGACCGCCTCGCTCGCCGACGGAAAGAACACGCTGGTGACACCCGAGGCGACGCCGATCAGCAATCCGCCAAGAAGCGTGCCGGGCAGTGAGCCGAGCCCGCCGACAATAATGGCGATGAAGCTCGGCATAATGAGATTATCGCCGACCGTTGGCTGCAGGCCGAGCATGCCGATGGCGAGCACGCCGGCGAGGCCGGCAAGATAGATGCCGAGACCGAAGTTGAGGTTGCGCAGTACGCGTACGTTGACGCCCAGAGCCGAAACGGTCTCAAGGTCAAGCGTGCCGGCGCGGATGCGCAACCCCAGGCGGGTGCGGTTGAGAATCAGGAACAGGCCGAGCACCGCCGCCGCCACCAGGGTCATCATGAACACGCGATAACCGGTGAGAAAGAAATACTCGTTGCTCAACGGCGCCGCGAGCCAGGCCGGAATTTGGTAGGGCAGGCTCTGTGCGCCCCAGATGAAGCGCGTGCCATCTTCAATCATAAAGGCGAGGCCGAAGGTCAATAGCAGACTGTAGAGCGGATCGCGTCCGTAGAGCCGGCGGATCAGGATGCGCTCGATCAAGGCCCCGATGATCGCGACCAGAAAGGGCGACACCACCAGCGCCCCCCAAAATCCAAGATAAGGGACCAGCGTGTAGGCGAGGTAGCCGCCGATCGCGAGGAAGCCGCCGTGCGCGAAGTTGATGACGCCTGAAAGGTTGAGGATGAGCGACAGACCGAGCGCCATCAACGCATAAAAGGCGCCGATAATCAGCCCGTTGAAAACGTTGAAGAGCAGCAATTGCGTCATGCGGCGATCACGAAAACGCTGCGGCGCGGCGCGGGCGAGTAGCGGCCCGCCGCTTGCGATCGCTGCGGGCCTGGACGGATAACAACTACAACACGGCCTGGGACGCCCCCTCGTAGAAAACCGGGGCCGGATATGCGAGCCCGGTCTCCACTATGCCATTTTACGACGGCCACACCAGCTTGCAGCCGGTCTGATCAACCGGCAACGCAACCTGGTCGCCTTTTACCAATTGCGTGACCGCGAACAGGTCTTCCGGATCGCCGCCCGCGGGCGCCGGCTGCGAATGGCCCACGAACAGGGTGGGCATCAGCTGGTTGTCGCCTTCGCGATAGTAAGGCTCGTTCGGCATCAACGCGACTTCGGGCGGCAGGACCAAACCTTGCATCGCCTTGGCCAACTTGACGCGGCTCGACCGATTTCGCCTTCTCGGCGGCCAGCTTGCAGGTGTGGACGGCGGTATAGCCGAACCAGGTGCGCGCGGTCGGCACCTTGCCGCCGCTTCGTTTGCGAACCTCGGCGACGAACTCGGCCACGTGGGGCACGTTCGGCTGCTTCCAATACCACTCGAACACCCAATCGCCGAACAGCGCTTGCGGCGGTAGCCCTTCGTTGACTTCGAGTTCCTGCTGCGCGCCGGCGATGTGAAACTTCTTGTCGAGGCCGAACTGCACCGATTGTTTGAGGCAGTTGATCATGTCGTCGCCTGCAAGCAGCAGGATGATCGCGTCCGGATTGGTCGACTGCGCCTTGATTAGATAGGACGAGAAGTCGGTCGATTGCAGCGGCACCATGTCGCCGCCCGCCTTGGTGCCGTTGGCGGCCTTCAGGCTCGCTTCGAAACCGGTCTGCAAACCGTGACCGAAAGCATAGTCCGTGGTGATGAAGTACCACTTCTTGCCATACTGTTCGAGGAGCAGCTTCGATACCGAATTGGTCTCCATGCGCGTCGTATTGCAAACGCGGAAGACGTTCCAATGGCACTGCGTTCCGGTGACGCTGTCGGTATGGCCGCCGGGAACGATGTGGAACACGCCCTTCTCGAACGCGACGTTCGCCATGGCCTGCGCCAAGCCGGAATTGATATTGCCGATCAGGAAGTTGACCTTGTCGCGGTCGATCAGCTTGTTGGCTTTCTGCACCGCCGTGGCAGCATCCGCGCTGGTCGAATCCTCGACCAGAAGCTGGACTTGTCGGCCGAGAATGCCGTTTTTGGCATTAATCTGGTCGAGCGCAAGTTGCGCGCCGATCAACTCGTTCTTGCCGAGCGCGGCGTAGGTGCCGGTCAGCGGGTTATCGAGGCCAATCTTGAGAGGCTCGTCGGCGAGCGTCTTGACGACGAAGGGGCTCGCAACCTGCATCGCGCCGATTGCAAGACCGGCCTTGAGCATGGTCCGGCGGGGCAGAGGGCAGGTCAGCAATTCCTTGGACATCGCATTCTCCCTTGTGTTCCGGCGTCATTGCGATCAAGCGCCTTGAACTTCAACGAGGTGGATGTAGCATCAAAACAAATAAAACGAAAGGAATCAGAGAGCTAAATTGTGCGCTGTGCGATTTTAGAGGTCTTCAGTTGCTTTGCGGCTGGCGGCCTTGGACTTTTCACTCGGCAACAAATCATCCCACATGCGACGCAGCTCGACGAGCGCGGTGTCGAGCGGTGAGACTGCGAGCCGGTCGCCCTCACGTCTAATCAAGCCGAGCTGTTCGAGTTTCTCGATCGCACCGCCAACCTTGAAATCAACATCGACGCCAAAGGTCGCCTTGAGCCATGCATCAATCCGGCCGGCGAGATCGGCTGGCGCGAGCGCGGGCGACGCTGTCCGCAGGAAATGATAGGCGAGCAGCGCCCGTTTGCATTCCTGCTCCTCGGCCGCGCCAATGACGTAGTCGAAAATGCCGGCGTTGTTGTTGATGTTGCGGTAGTAGATGTTGTCGGTCAGCTCGATCTGGTATTTGAGCGACTGGCGCTGATATTTCATCCATTGCCGCAGGATGAAGCCGCCGAGCGCGACCAGGCCGCTCAGCGCCGCCAGCGCCGTCTTCATATCCCTGTCCTCTACCGTGGCGCTGACACCGATATAAAAGCCGAGGACCAGGAACAGCACGGTGATGGTGGTGTAGATATTGATCAGGATCGGAATGCCGCCGGCGATCGCCGGGACGCCGAGGAACAGCTTGTCGACATTGCTCATCACCACACGCGCGTTGGGAAAAAGCGCATTGAGATCGCCGGTGGCGATGTTGCGAAAATACTTGAGCAGCACCGAGCCGGGCCGGATTTTACGCCGTGCGAGTACGCGCAACTCGCGCTGCGACATGATTTCGGCCTGCGCCTTCATGGTCGCCAGCATCACGACATCGTCGTAGACTTCGGCCTCGATCTTGCGGCGGCGCAGGCCGAACCATTGAGCGACCTCGAATTGTTCGATGTGCCGCCCGCGCCGGTAGAACCGCACCTCGCGGAAATCGCTGAGTTCGGCGCTCACTTCGACCGGCATCACTGTGCGCCGCCGGTGGGCTTCGCCGATCTCCGCGTGCGGCAGCTCGGTAAAATTCGCGTCCTTGAGCACGCCATCGAGCGACTGCACCAGTTCGGTGTAGGAGCGCTCAATGGTTGCCGGATCGATTCCCGCGTGCGGCATTATCTCCGGATTGAAATAGTAGTAATCGTTGCGAAGGCGCCGGAGGATTGGGAAGTATTCGGCATGGTGGATCGAAGCCAGCATTTCGCACAGCAGGCGAAACTTTTCGCGCTCGACGTCGTCGGCAAAGGCGTCCTGTTTGAGCAACGCGCCGACGATATCGCTCTTGCGAATTGGCACGAACCGATCGAGCCGGCGGGCCACCGGCTCAATTGCGAAAGGCAAAGCGTCACCCGAAATAGGCCGCATTTTCCCCAGCCATCGCGGCTCCCCCCGCTGTAAGCTTACGGCAATGAATACATCGTCCGCGCCTCGGCCGTGAAGGCTTTGCGCGATTGCGGATCGACATAGAACATGTGGCCGCCGCGGTAGAGCCGAAGCTCGGCGCGCTCGCCGTCAACGCTCGCCGGAAGATGGTTGAGCACGTAGCCGGACACCGCGTAGGGCGTAACCATGTCGCTATAGCCGTGCGCAATCATCAGCCGGAATGACGGCGTCAGTGCCAGCAGGTCCCGCAAATCCTCCGCCGCGCTCGGCGGCGCGCGGCCGCTGCTGTCCCAATCCCATTTGCCGGAAACGTCCTGGGCGAGCAGGTTGTAGGTCATGTCGGTCTTGAAGCCGAGTTCGTCGCGCGCGTAGACGGCGAAGGCGCCGCCATAGGCGCGGATAAAGCCGTCGAGAAACGGATCCGGGCCGTGCGCGCTTTCCGACTCGGGGTTGGGATCGTCCACCGCGAATGTTGCATCATAATGACTGACGATCTTGTGGTCGCCGGGGTGCAACTCCTTGACGTAGGCATCATGGATGAAGCCGCGCGACCGAGCGATGACATCCTCCGGCAATCCGGTCATTTGCGCGACGCGCGCATAAAACGCGTGCGCCGCGTCGCCGTGGAGCTGCGGTCCGGCAAGCGCCGAAAGATAATCGGTGAGTGCAAAACGCTCGATCTGCGCTAACGCGGCGGTGCTGAAGGTTCCTCTGCGTTCGAGCTCCGCCGCCGCGAGCGACGGCAGCTCCAGCGCCGCGCCGAGCGCGAAGCGATCGCCACCGAACTGGAAATGGCCTTCGAGCATCGGCGACACCATGACGATGCCGCGCACCACGATGCCCTGATTGTTTTGCAGCACGCGCGCCACCTTGGCGGCGCGGAAGCCGCCGTAACTTTCTCCCAAAATGTATTTGGGCGAGCTGACGCGCCCGTTTTTCGCAACGTAGAGCGCGATCGCTTTCGCCATCGATTCAGCGTCGCGGTGCACGCCCCAGAATGCGTTGCCGCCATCGGGCTTGGCCGGTCTGCTCCAGCCGGTGCCGACGGGATCGATCAACACCAGATCAGTGAAGGCGAGCCAGGTCTCCGGGTTGTCGACCAGATGCACGCTGGCGCCGTCATAGCCTTTGCCGAATGCGGCAATGCGCGGACCGACAAGACCAAGATTAAGGAATGCCGAGCCTGCGCCGGGCCCGCCATTGAACACGAAAGTCAGCGGGCGGTCGGGATTGTTTGGTTTCGCCACATAGGCGGTGTAGAAGATTGCGGCCGAGCGTTCGCCGGACTGATCGAATAGTGAGAACGTCCCTGCGGTGGCGGTATAGGAGAGCTTGCCGGCCGTGGCGTCGAGGCTGTGCTCGGTGACGGAATCTCCGGGCAACAGCGCCAGCACCCCGGGTCCGACGGTGTCAGGCCGGCCTTGTTCGCCGTGAGCAGGGCGGTCGTTGGCGGGCCGGCCGGGATGCTCTCCGGAATGCTCTTGGGCGCTCGCGGCTGTAGCCAGAAGCGCGACCGCCAAAGCGATTGTCGCGCGGCGAAAATCAAGCATATCAGTCATCCATTTACCTAGTTATGTTGAGCACGGTTTCGTTCATGATCATCGGGTGAAAGTGCCGGAAAGATGGCTGCCTTTGCATAGTTTATCGGATCGCATCGGCCGGGACGACCGGCCGGACCGGCGCGCGAGCCGGTAGACAACGATCTTTGGATCGAGGAAGTTCTCGGCCCTCTGACTGCGCATCAACAGGAGTTTGAGCAGTGCCCATTCCTCGCGCCTCGAAGGCGCTCGCGCGCTTTAAGGTGCTCGACCTGACGCGGGTGCGCGCAGGTCCCACCTGCGTGCGCCAGCTGGCCGATTGGGGAGCCAATGTCATCAAGATCGAGGCGCCGCCCGGGGTCGAAGAGGCGATGGGCGGACCACGGGAGCGCTCGGACTTTCAGAACCTGCACCGCAACAAGCGCAGCATAACCTTGAACTTCAAATCGCCGGAAGGCGTTGCCGCCTTCAAGCGCATGGTCAAGAAGGCCGATGTTGTGGTCGAGAATTTTCGGCCCAGCGTAAAGAAGCGGTTGGGCATCGATTACAAAACCCTGGCGCGGATCAATCCGCGTCTGGTCTATGCCAGCATTTCCGGTTTCGGCCAGGACGGGCCATACGCCGACCGGCCCGGCTTCGACCAGATCGCGCAGGGCATGGGCGGACTGATGTCGATCACCGGTCCGGCCGGGGAGGGGCCGTTCCGCGTCGGCATTCCGGTCGCCGACCTCAGCGCCGGCCTGTTCGCGGCGCTCGGCATTCTGGTCGCGCTGCTGGAGCGGGAAAAATCCGGCAAGGGGCAGGCGGTCGAAACCTCGTTGTTGCAAGCGCAGATTTTCATGCTCGACTTTCAGGCCGCCCGCTATCTGGTGGAGGGCGAAGTCGCCAAGCAGGCCGGCAATAATCATCCGACCAGCATTCCGACTGGAGCGTTCAAGACCCGCGACGGCTACATCAATATCGCCACCAGCAGCGGCAAGATGTGGGAAAGCCTCTGCCGCACGATCGGGGCGGATGCGCTGTTGCAAAACCCGCAATATCGGACCGACGCTGGGCGCTCGACGAACCGCGATGCGCTTAACGCCGAGATCGAGAGCTATCTGGCAAGCCGCACCAGTAGCGAATGGGTCGAACGGCTGAACCAGGCCGGCGTGCCGTGCGGGCCGATCTATTCCATCGATCAGGTGTTCGCCGACCCGCAGGTCCGGCATCTCGGTATCGCACAAAGTGTCGGCGGCAAGAAGAACGAGGCGCTTCGACTTGTCGGCCAGCCGGTGTCGCTGTCGCGAACCCGCTCGCGGCTGGTAGCGCGGCCACCCAAACTCGGCGAGCATACCGACGCGGTGCTCAAAGAGTTCGGCTTTTCCGCACGCCAGATCGCCGCGCTGCATGAGGCGAAGGCGGTTTAGGCAATGCAGCAAGGAACCAGTCAATGACTCAGACCGACAAGATCCTCGCACACAAGGAAGCGGGCGTCGGCATCGTGACGTTCAACAATCCGGAGCGGCTCAACGCCGTGTCGCTGGAAATGTGGGAGGCGGCCAAGCGCGCCCTCGATGGTTTTGCCGCCGATCCCGACGTGCGCGTCGTCGTGCTGACCGGCGCCGGCGGCAAAGCTTTCGTGTCGGGCGCCGACATCTCGAAATTCGGCAGCGAGCGGGCCACGCTCGAAGCGACCCGCGCCTACGACGTAACGACGACGGCGACTTTCAACGGCATCTACGAATTTCCGAAGCCGACGATCGCGATGATCCGCGGCTATTGCATCGGCGGCGGGCTTGCGCTCGCCATCTGTTGCGATCTGCGGATCTGCTCGGACAATTCCAAGTTCGCCGTTCCGGCGGCGAAGCTTGGATTGGGTTACGGCTATGCCGGGCTGAAGCGGCTGGTCGATGTCGTCGGGCCGTCCTACGCCAAGGAGATTTTTTATACCGCGCGCCAGTTCGACGCCCAGGAAGCCTACGCCATGGGCCTCGTCAATCGCGTGGTGCCGGCGGCCGAGCTGGAAAGCGCCGTGAAGAGCATCACCGACATGATCAGCGCCAACGCGCCGCTGACGATCAAGGCGGTCAAATTCGCGGTCGCCGAAGCGCTCAAGGACGAGACCGAGCGCAGCCCGGCGCGTATGACCGAGATGGTGGAGGCGTGCTTCAAGAGCCGCGACTACACCGAGGGCCGCACCGCCTTCATGGAAAAGCGCAAGCCGGTTTTTACCGGTTCGTGATGCTAGAATCGTGCAAAACGGATCAGCCGGCGGCGACAGAGGCCTGCGCTTCCTCGCTCCGACATAGGAGAGAGCGCAGCACCGCGCTTACCGTTGCTGTCGAAGCGTGTCGCGCGTCTTTGGCGCGCCAGGCAACGAAGCCGTCGGGGCGAACAATGACAGCCCCGAAATCCGACAAGGCATAGGCGTCTGCGAAGCGGCCGTCGGGGTCGCTGATAATTTCGCCTCCTGCCACGCGATAGGCGTTCAAACGGCAAGTCCGAGGTCCGCCGCCGCGTCGCGGGCGGCTGTCGCAGAAAGCGCCGCCGTTTGCGGCGACCAGCACGCAGAAATTCGTGCCGAACAGATCGAGCGTCGAAATGCGTGTGTCGCCGCGCTGCAACGGAACATGCGGCGCCCGCGTGCCGGGCATGCCTTGCGAGCGTCGCGGGTCTTCATACAGCGTCGCGCCGGTACCGAGCATCGGAGACGATTGCGGGCGAGTGGTAGCGATAGCCGATTTCCATGCTGAGATCGTCGACCAGCGGCTGCATCCCTTCCTTGCCGCGTTCCGGCACGACGCGCAGAACGTAGCGGGTGTAAGCCTGCTGCATCGCCAGTTCGCCGACCGGCTGCCGTTCGCTGTTGTAGGTGTCGAGCAAATCCGGCCCTGCCAGTCCCTTGAGCGCCAGCGCGATCTTCCAGGCGAGATTGTGCGTGTCCTGAACGCCGGTATTGCCGCCGAACCCGCCCATCGGCGGCATCACGTGCGCGGCGTCGCCGACCAAAAACACGCGGCCTTCCGTGAAGCGCTCGGCAACTTCCGCAACCGCGCGCCAGGAAGCGATGTCCTCGATTTCGACCTTGGCGTCAGGCAGGCCGATGGCGGAATGCACGAATGCGACGCAGCGCTCGTTGGTAATGCCCTGCGCGATTTTGAGCGCATCGGGCTTTGACATGTCGCCGAGGGTCATCACCGCGAGGAAGCCGGAATCTCCGGTCCGCACCAGCCGGAAGAAGCCGCGCAGGTCTTGATTGAAGACGTAGATCACGCCGAGATTGCGCCCGCGCAGAGCTGCGCCGCAATCGGCATGAAAATAGATCGTGACGCAGTCTGCGAGGTGGCCGGGACCGCGGGTACGAATGCCGAGCTGTTCGCGGATCGGGCTGCGGTTGCCGTCGGCGGCGATCATGTATTTGGCGCGAACCGAATCCGTCTCGCCGGTTATTACATTGCGAATGTGACCGGTGACGCCGTCGGCGTCCTGCTCGAACGAAACCAGCTCGGTGGCGTAGCGCAGTGCCGCGCCCAGTTCCTCGGCGCGGATGCGAATGAGCGGCTCGAGGCTCTGCTGCGTCATGAACAGCCGCGTCGACGGGCTGATCGCGGCCACGCCCTCATTGAGGTTGGCGATGTAGGTAGCGATCTCCTTGCCGGCGAGCGACTCGACGGCATTGATGCCGCCGTCGGGATCGAACTGTTCCTCCGAGGCCGCCCGCACGCGCGCTTCAAGCCCGACCGAACGCAGCACTTCCAGGGTGCGGAGATGAAAATGGCCGGCGCGCGGGTGGATGGCGGTGCCGTCGTGGCGCTCCACCGACAGCGTCTTGACGCCGTGCCAGGAAAGGAACGTCGCCGCCGAAAGCCCAACCAGACTGCCGCCGACAATAAGGACATCAGTCTCGATCACGCGGTCCTCCCCAGTGCCGTCGGCTTTTCATCGCGGAACAAAACGTCGTGGCACTGACCGGCGCCCTTGTGCCGTCCACGTCGTCATCTATTATAATTTCTGCAATTTGGCTCCGAAATGCCTAAGCTTACTCTCGGCCCAAACGGCCGGATTTTTATTTTTGGATTCCTGTCGGCGATTGCGCCGCTCTCGATTGACATCTATCTGCCGGCCCTGCCGATGCTGCGCCAGGCGCTGGCGGCGGATGAGGCGCAGACCTTATTCACCCTCTCCGCGTTCTTCATCGGCTTCGGCGTCGGCCAATTGCTGCTTGGGCCGCTGTCCGATCGCTTCGGCCGCAAGCGTCCGCTGCTGGCCGGTCTCGTGCTCTACATCATCGCGTCTGTCGGCTGCGCGCAGGCCGACAGCATGCTGACGATTGTGCTCTGGCGTTTTGTCCAGGCCTTCGGCGGCTCTGTGGTGCCGAGCGCGGTGCAGGCGATGGTCCGCGATCTCTACGACCGCAACCAGAGTGCGCGGATCCTGTCGCTCAACATGCTGGTGACGGCCTCCGCCCCCATCGTCGCGCCGCTGATTGGCGGTCAAGTCCTGCTCTGGTTCGATTGGCGCGCGGTCTTCTGGGTGCTGGTCGCGTTCGGCGTGCTCGCGTTCGTCGCCGCGCTCGCGTTGCCCGAAACGCTGGAGACGTCGCGCCACAACGCAGCCAATCCGCTGGCGATGCTGCTCGGCTATTTCGAGCTGTTCCGCAACCGGCCGTATGTCGGCTACATCGCCTGCTCGACGCTTTATTTTTGTTGTTTGTTCGCCTTCATTGCCGGTTCGCCGTTCGTCTACATCGAATATTTCGGCGTGCCGCCGCAATATTACGGTTTCCTGTTCGGCGTGAACATGATCGGGATGATCACGACGACCTACGTCAACAGCCGGATTGTCATCAGGCGCGGTGCCGACCTCCTGCTGCGTATCGCCTGCTCGATCGGCGCCGCCGGCAGTGTTGTTCTGCTCGCGACCGGCCTCGGCGGATTTGGCGGCGTCGCCGGTATTGCGCTGCCGCTGTTTGTCGTGTTGTCGCTTCTGACCATGGTGGCATCAAACTCAATTTCCGGCGCGCTCGCCGTGGCGCAAAACCGCGCCGGCGCCGGCGCCGCGCTTGCCGGCGCCCTGCAATTCGGCGCCGGCGCGCTGACCAGTGCGGCCATCGGTTGGTTCGCCGACGGCACGCCGCGCCCAATGACCGCGTTGATCTGCGCCGGAGCGGTGGCGGCGCTCATCGCCAATCTCGTCCTACTCGGAAAGCCGCGCGACTGACGCATTCCAGCGGGTTTTAGTGGCGGCTTTTAGCGGATGGTTCCACAAAACCGGCTTTCACTTTCGCGGTTCATGCTCTAAATACACGCGCGACGCTTAAGCCCATCCTCGGTTCTGCGGAGAGGTGGCAGAGTGGTTGAATGCACCGCACTCGAAATGCGGCATACGGGCAACCGTATCGGGGGTTCGAATCCCTCCCTCTCCGCCAACTAATCAAATCAACGACTTAGAAGACTATCGGCGACACTGGCGATCCCTACGCATCAACCATGGAAGAATCGACAAACCAAGCGCACCGAGATTTGATTGATGAGGCCATTTATCTGCGTGGCCGCATTATCGCGGGCTACGCGCAAGTCGAATTCCTGCTGGCGGACCTGATCTCCAAGCTTGAGGATCGTTTTGCGTACCGGATTGAGTCTCGCATCAAGGGCGTTAGGAAAATTGCCGAGATGCACGGATATGAGGCGTATAGATACGACCTCGACAGATTAGCGGATGAATTGCTCATCTACGATGAGCTGCGCCACTTCATGGCCCACGGATTTATGCGGGCAGAAGTCGATAGAGCCGGGAATCATCGTTTCCAGCTCCTTCGATATACGAGGGAGGGTGAGGGCAAGTACACGCTGATGCAAAGTACGACCGATATACCGCGCCTCAAGCAGGCGGTTAACGACATCGGGTCGTATGTTAATGAGGTAATGAGCCTATTCGAGCGGATGTACCGCGAGAAAAAGCTAGAGCCAATGCCTACCGACATCTGAAAGTAGCTTAGCGCAGGTGTTATCGCTGAACATTGCAGGTGTCTTCTACCCTTGCCGCGCGGAGTCCGCATGCTTCTGGTCTTGATACACGTCCTCATCACCATCGTCGTCGGCGCGATCCTGTTCTGGGTCATCGACAGGTTCGTGCGCGACCGGCGGCTCGCGAACTTGCTCAAGATCCTTGTTGTGCTGGTGTGTTTGGCTTCGATCTTGCAACGTTTGCTGCCGATGCTGGGCGTCGGGTTCTAGCGCCAGGAATCCGAGCGAGCGGCGCCATTTTATCTTTTACGACTGTGGTGGCTCGCCTGCGCCAACTAAGCGACAGCTTCAATGTCGGGCAGCGCGGCTTGGTCAGCGCCGGACGCGCGAACTTCTTCCTTGCGCGACAGGTGAAAATTCGCGGCTCGCAAGACCCAGCTTTGGACGCGCTTTTTCTCGTCCTCTGACAGAGCGTGGCCGTTGACAATGAAGCAGTCGGCGAACTGCGTCATGAGTAGCGTTGCGGCGTCTTGCTTTTCCTTCAGCCGTACGCCAGCCCAGGGGCTTGATGGCCCTGCTGCCGCTTCCCTGCGAAGATTGATGACGGCGTTCACGGCATTGCAGAACACCCGGATCAGGTCCGGCCTCGCTTTGGCGATGGCGTAAAAATCTTCCTCGGTCATCATCGCACGTTTGATCGCACGTTTGGCCCTGATCGCTCGTCTGCTTACCGACCGCATCACAGATCGATTGCCGAGCCGTTTATCTACTTGGGTGTGCAGCCCATGTCGCACCGCGTGCGGCTCTTCATCGCCTCATGTGGTGAATGAATTGGATTTTATGAAAATCTTTGGCGCGTGGCCTGCAACCCGATGAAGCGCGCGTTATACTTGAAAGCCAGGAATTCCGAGGGGGATCATGGACAACCAGCTTTACGACTATTCGCCCATCGTTTCGCGTCCCGCGCTGAAATGGCCGAAGAACGCGCGTGTAGCGTTCTATGTCGGTCTGAACGTCGAGCACTACGAGGTCGACAAGCCATCGACCAGTATTTTCGCCGGCACCAACATGCTGGCGCCCGATCCGCTCAACTACGGTTGGCGGGATTACGCGGTGCGGGTCGGCATCTGGCGGATGATGGACGTGCTGGACAAATACCGCATGCGGGCGTCAGTGTTGTTGAATGCCGATTGCTGCAAGCATTATCCGCAAATCATCGACGCCGGAAAACAGCGCAACTGGGCCTGGCTGGCGCACGGCAAGAACAATTCGATGTTTCATGCCGGCATGGATGTCGAGGCCGAGCGGAAGTATCTGAAAGAGATCGTTAGCATCGTCGCGCAATCGACAGGACAGCAACTCAAGGGCTGGCTCGGGCCGGCGCTGACGGAGACGTTTGAAACGCCGCGGCTCCTGAAAGAACTTGGACTGACCTACGTGCTCGACTGGTGTTCCGACGACCAGCCGTTTCCGCTGAAGATCCCCGGCATGATGTCGGTGCCGTATTCGATCGAGATCAACGATGTCACCATGTTTGTTGGCAAGGGCATGTCGGGACAGGATTTCTACCAGACCGTGGTCGATCAGTTCGACCAGCTGTTCAGCGACGGACGGAAGTCCGGGCGCGTCATGGCGCTATGCCTGCACCCCTTCATCATCAACCAGCCATTTCGCCAAAAGTATCTGGACAAGGCTCTGAACTACATCGCCCGACACTCGGGCGTTTGGCTCACGACCAGCGATGAGATCGCCGCGCACTACCAGGAGCACTATATGCCCAAGCTCTACAGCGGGGTGCGCGCCTAGGCCGATTGCCGCCAACCGCCCGTCTGTATAGTGTCGCAGGCGGCATAGGCGAAAAAAGCAAGTAGTGCGCCCGACGGAAAATCTGAAAAATATCATAGCGCGACGGGATGCGGTCATCATCCCGGGCGCGGCGAATGCAATGTTCGCGCGCGTCATCGAGGCGAGCGGTTTCGAAGCGGTTTATGTCACCGGCGCCGGCATTGCCAACATGCTGTTGGGGGCGCCGGATATCGGCCTCACCACGATGAGCGAAGTCGCCGATACGGTCGCGCGCATATCCGACACGGTTTCAATTCCGCTGATTGTCGATGCCGATACCGGCTTCGGCAACGCCGTCAACATGGTGCGGACGGTTCGGACGTTTGAGCGGGCCGGCGCGGCCGCGATCCAGATCGAGGACCAGGTTTTTCCGAAGAAGTGCGGCCATTTTGCCGGCAAGGAAGTGATTCCCCTGCGGGAGATGCTGCCGAAGATCAAGGCGGCGGTCGACACCCGCCGCGATGGTTCGCTGCAGATCATTGCCCGCACCGACGCGCGGGCGATCGAGGGTCTTGATCGCGCGATCGAGCGCGCCGTTGCCTTTGCCGAAGCCGGCGCGGACGTCACCTTCGTTGAGGCGCCGACCGATCTGCAAGAGCTTCGCCGTATCCCTCAAGAAATCAGTGTTCCCCAGGTCGCGAACATCGTGTTCGGCGGCAAGACGCCTGATCCCGGCCGGGAAAGGCTCAAGGACTACGGTTACTCCATTGTCCTTTATGCCAACGCTGTGCTCCAGGCGGCGCTGAAGGCGAGTTACGACGTGCTCAATGCGCTCGGCAAGGACGGGTCGCTGGCTTCGGTCGCCGACCATCTGGCGTCGTTTGAAGAACGGCAGAACGCGGTGGCGAAGGATACCTGGGACCGGCTGGAACGCCGTTATCAAGTGGATAGTTGAGACAAGGCCATGAGCAAACCGTGGGACGGAATCATTTCCGAAAACGAACAGAAGGCTTACAACGCCGCCGGCTTCGGCCGTCCGACCGGATTAGGCAAGCGGCCGGCACTCCTGATCATCGACGTGCAATATCGCACCGTCGGCACAGTGCCGCGGCCGTTTTGGGAAGCGATCAAGGAATTTCCGACCGCGTGCGGCGACGTCGGCTGGGCCGCGGTGCGGCAGATCGAGCGGCTGCTAGCGCTGTTCCGCGGCAACGACTGGCCGGTGATGTACCCTTACGTTTCGCCGAAGCAAAGTTTCGATCAAGGCAGATTGTCTGACAAGATTCCGGCGATCATGAACATTGCGCAAAAGGGCTACGAGTTTGTTGCCGAGGTTGCACCGCGCGACGGCGATATTCTGCTGCCGAAGAAGCATCCCAGCGCGTTTTTCGGCACGCCGCTCGCAAGTTATCTGATCAACGCCGGCGCCGACAGCATCGTGGTCACCGGATGCACGACGAGCGGATGCGTGCGCGGCAGCGTTGTCGACGGCTTTGCCTATAACTTTCGCGTCCTGGTGCCTCACGACGCGGTCTACGATCGCAGCGCCACGTCGCATGCCGTCAACCTGTTCGACATGGCCTCGAAATATGCGGACGTGACTTCGACGGACGAGGCGCTGGCCGTGCTTGGCGGCCTGAAGGCCGCGGCTTGAACCGGGCGTCCGTCTGATGTCGGATTTCGATCTGGTCGTCCGGGACGGCGAAGCAATTCTACCGGCACACGGCCGAACGGCATGCGACATCGCGATCCGCGATGGACGCATCGCGGCGATCGTCGCTCCCGGCGAAAAACTCAACGCCCGGTCGGAACTATCGGCGCGCGGCCTCGTCATTTTTCCCGGCGCCATCGACGTTCATCTTCATCTCGGCCACGGCAGCGATATCGCGCGACCGCGCGTTGCCGTGGACGCCGATCGTGAGACTGCGGCGGCCGCGAAAGGCGGCGTGACGTGCTTCATCCCTTATTTGATGGCGACCGAGCCGTTTGAAAAAATCTTTCGACGACGTCGTCTCGGTCACGCAGGCCGGCGCCCGCATCGATTTCAGCTACCATTTCATCATCTCGACCGAAGACCAGCTCGCCGGCGTACCGCGATATGTCCGCGATTATGGCGTCCCGAGCTTCAAGATCTTCATGAACAATCGCGGCGGCGAAGGTGCGCGGCTCGGTCTGCCGGATATCGACGACGGCTTTCTGTTTCGCCTGTGCGAGGCGGCCGCAGCGAGCGGCGGCATGGTGTGCCCGCACCCCGAGACGATCGAGATCGCATGGGTTCTGCGCGATCGTCTGAGGAAACAGGATCCTGACGGCAAGGGCGGCCTGACGACGTGGAACGGGACCCGGCCGCCTTTTGTCGAGGCCGACGCGGTTCAGCGCGCAGCATACCTGTCGGATATTGCGGGAGCTTCGCTTTACGTCGTCCACACCTCGTCGGCGGAAGCGTTAGCGGCCGCGCTTCGCCACCGCGGTAATGGTGCGACGGTTCATATCGAGACCTGCCCGCACTATCTGACTCATGACATTACCTGGCAGGGCGGGGACATCGGCAAAATAAATCCCCCGCTTCGAGAAGCGTCCGACCGCGAGGCGCTGTGGCAGGCGCTGCTGGCCGGCGACATTGACACGGTGGCGACGGACCACGTCCACCGCGACATCACGGCCAAGAAGGGCGGCATCTGGAACGCGTCACCCGGTTGCCCGGGCCTCGAAACCCTGCTGCCGGTATTGCTGACCGAAGGTCATCACAAGCGCGGCATGCCGCTGGAGCGTGTCGCGGAGGTCTCGGCCACCTCGCCGGCGCGGCTGATGGGACTTGGTCAGTCGAAAGGCTCCATCGCGGTCGGGTGCGACGCGGATCTCACCTTCGTGGATCTTGATCGGAGCTGGCGGCTTGATCGCGCTGACGTTGTTTCGAGCGCCGGCTATTCGATCTACGAGGGCTGGAATTTCCAGGGCGCAATCGTCCACGCCATGTCGCGCGGTTTCCTCGTGTTGCGCGACAACTGCCTGCAAGATGACGCTGTGGGTCGCGGACGTTTTGTGAAGCGAGTTCTTTGAGCACCACTCCGTTGGCGGAGCAAAAGGCCGTCAGTGTCTGCGAGGTCTTATGAGCGACAGCGACTATCATCCGTTCGTTCCGGCGCCGGGGCACAGCGCCATTGCGGGTCCGACTCCGCGGGCCCATGCGGAGGCGCGGATGCAGAATCCGCGCGCCCAGGATTTGTTCGGCACCTGGGCAAAGCTCGGCGCGACGCGGTTCGCCGGGCTCACAGCCGACGGACATGTTCAGCCGAGTTTGTTCTCGCTGCAAGCCGAGGACGCGCCGACGCCGGCGATGATCGCCGCTGTGACCGATTTGCTGCGGCGCCTGACACCGGCGCAGCGCAGCGCCACGCGCTTTCCGGTCGATTCCCAGCTGTGGCGGCATTGGCAAAATACCGAGCTGTATGTCGAGCATCATGGCCTCCGGCTGGACGAGGTGGACGCTTCGATCCAGGCGGCGGTCATGGCCGTCGTGCGCGCGAGCCTGAGCGCCAAGGGCTACGACGTCACCCGCGACGTGATGCGGCTCAACCGTTTTCTCGGCGATCTGGTCGGCGGGCCGCAAGTCCTTGGCGAGTGGGCCTACATCTTTTGCCTGTTCGGCGATCCTTCGGAAGCCGACCCCTGGGGATGGCAGTTGTTCGGCCACCATCTTTGCCTGAACTGCTTCGTGATCGGCCGGCAAATGGTGCTCACGCCCTGCTTTTTCGGCGCTGAACCGAACTATGCCGATACCGGCCCGTTTGCTGGCACCCGCCTGTTCGAAGATGAAGAGCGTGCCGGCCTGGCGCTGATGCGATCGCTGCCGGCGAAGCAGCAGAATCAGGCGATCGTGGCGCACTCCATGATGGGTGGCGATTTGCCGGCCGGCCGGCGGCATTTCGCCGACAATCTGCATCTCGGCGGCGCGTATCAGGACAACCGCATCGTGCCGTATGAAGGATTGCGCGCATCCGAACTGTCGGCATTGCAGCAGCGCGATCTCATGGACCTGGTCGCCGCTTATGTCGCGCCGCTGCCGTCAGGCCCGCTCGCCGCGCGGCTTGCCGAAGTCGAACGGCATCTCGCCGAGACGCATTTCTGCTGGATCGGCGGGTTCGAGGAAACCAGTCCGTTTTACTATAGGATTCAGAGCCCGGTGATCTTCATCGAATTCGACCACCACGCCGGCGTGTTTTTGACCAATGCCGAGCCGGCAAAATTCCACGTCCACACCATTGTGCGCACGCCGAACGGCAACGATTACGGCATTGACCTATTGCGCCTGCACTATCAGCACGCGCCGCATCACAAGCATAAATAAAATAGCAAACCGCGGATTACGTCGCCGTAATGACCGGTCACGCTGCCAGCTCTCTTATCGTCCTCACCATGGTCGGTTTCACCGGTGAACTATCGCTATCGATTTTCGCGGCAGGATTTAATCGGCCGGATGTGCCGCGTCTGATATTCGCCCCACGCCAAAACTACTCCGAAGCCAACGAAGGCGGCGACAATCGCGGCAAGGATGAGTGCATCGGTGATCGGCATGGCTTCCTCCATCTGGAATCATCATGATGCCGAGGGCGCCACTCAGCTTTGATGTAGATCAATTGAAAAACGCGGCGTTAAAGCCTCGCCGCAGAGTTGTGTTGAGGCAAATCAATGCCGTGTTCCGTGAAGTCGGGAATTTGCCGCTCGCCAGGGAATTTTCACGCAAAGCGAGGGGAGACGTGCCGTGACTGAATCCAAACTCGACCGAGGTCTTATTTTTGTCCTGCGCATCATGATGGGCTGGACGTTTCTGTATGCCGGCGTTTGGCAAATTTGGGAAAACTACGACACCGCCGGTTTCCTGAATCACGTGGTGACGTTCCACGACGCGTTCGCCGTGTTCGTCCAGCCGGCAGTGCTGCCGTTCACCGACTTTCTAGTGAAATGGGGCCACCTGCTGATCGGTTTATCGCTGATTTCCGGCTTGCTGGTGCGCATCAGCGGCCGGTTCGCCATCCTGCTGATGATCGTCTACTACTTCGCGCACCTGGAGTTTCCGTACGTTGAAAACCATCTCAACCTCATGGTCGATTTCCATCTCGTGTATGCCGCTGTGCTCGTTTATCTGATCGCGCATCGTGCCGGACACGTCTGGGGCCTTGACGGGTTGCTGGAGCAGCTGCACATGGCTGAGCATTATCCGGCGCTGCGACCGCTGGTCGGGTGAGCATCGCTTACCGGTCGAGGGAGCCCACTACCTGCAGGCGGGCTCAAGAAATATGATCAAAGGTCCAGCGCGCGGCATCGGCTCTGCGCTGGAGGAAGCGGCGTTACGACGGCGCCGCTGCCCAGGGGCGCCGTTTACGATCGGCGGCTTTGAAAGCCGTGATCCGGTCGCGGTAGCTCTGCGTCATGTCGATGTCGTCCCAGCCGTTGAGCAGCTGATTGCGGCTGACCGGATCGATGCTGAAGCTGTAGCTGCGATTACCGCGCAAAATCGTTTGCTGCTCGAGATCGACGGTGACCGGCAGGTCCGGATCGGCGGCGATAGCGGCGCCGAGTTCCTCAACCTCCGGCTCGGATAGAACAGCGGTCAGCAGTCCGTTCTTGACGGAATTCTGCGCAAAAATGTCGCCGAACGAGGACGCGATCACGCAGCGGATGCCGGCTTCGTAGAGTGCATAGACGGCAGCTTCGCGCGAGGAGCCGCCGCCGAAATTGCGGCCCGCGATGAGGATCTTGGCGTCGCGCCAGAGCGGCTGATTGAGGAGGAAGTCCGGTCGCTCGTTGCCGGCCACGTCCCGGCGCAGATCATAAAACAGTGTGCGGCCCAATTCCGGCGAGCGCGGCAGCTTCAGAAACCGCGCCGGCAAAATCATGTCGGTGTTGACGTTGGGCAAAAGTAGCGGACAGGCCTTGGACGTCAGGCGAACGAATTTTTCCATCGGCTGATTGTCCTTACAGCTTTCGGCCGGCGAGCAGCGGCCGCGCATCAGCGAGATGCCCGGTAACCGCCGCGGCGGCGACCATGGCCGGCGACATCAGATGCGTGCGCGCTCCTGGGCCTTGCCGGCCGCGGAAATTCCGGTTGGTGGTCGAAGCGCAGCGCTCGCCGGGCGGCACGATGTCGCCGTTGATGCCGACGCACATGGAGCAGCCCGAGTCCACCCATTCGAGTCCGGCGTCGCGGAAGATGCGGTCGAGCCCTTCTTGCTCCGCCTGCCGTTTCACTGTCGTCGAGCCCGGGGACACGAGGCCGGGCACTTTGCTGACGCGCCCGGCGAGGACGGCCGCAGCGGCGCGTAGATCTTCGATGCGCGAATTGGTGCAGGAGCCGATGAAGACGCGGTCGATGGTAATGTCGGTCAGCTTCTTGCCCGGCGTGATGCCCATATAATCGAGCGCGTCGCGCACATATTTCGCCCGCACCGGATCGCGCTCGCGCGCCGGATCGGGCACGGTGCCGTCGATCGGCAAAGCATCATCGGGCGTCGTACCCCAAGTGACGATCGGAGCGATGCGCGTTGGCGTCGAGCGTGACCTCGCGATCGAACGCGGCATCCTTGTCGGAGACGAGAGCGGACCAATCCTCGACCGCCCGATCGAACGCCGCAGCCTTGGGCGCGTAAGGTCGGCCCTTTAGGTACGCGAACGTGGCCGCGTCCGGCGCAACCATGCCGCAGCGTCCGCCGGCTTCAATCGACAAGTTGCACAACGTCAGGCGGCCTTCCATCGACAGCGCGGTGATGGCGCTGCCGGCATATTCGATGGCATGACCCTGCGCGCCGTCGGCGCCGATGCGGGCGATGATGGCGAGCGCGATGTCCTTGGCGGCGACGCCGGCACTGGCTTTGCCACTTACGGTGATGCGCATGCGCTTCGGTTTCTTCTGCCAGATCGTCTGCGTCATCAGCACGTGCGCGACCTCCGACGCGCCGATGCCGAACGCGTAGGCGCCGAACGCGCCGTGGGTCGAGGTGTGGCTGTCGCCGCACACGATCAGAAGGCCCGGAAGCGTCAGACCCTGCTCAGGCCCGACGACGTGCACGATGCCCTGACGCGGATCGCCGAGGCCGAAATTGCTGATGTGGTTGGCGGCGGCGTTGGCCTCGAAATCGGTCACCATCGCCGCAATCGTCGGGTCGGCCACCGGACGGTCGCGGCGGGTCGGCACGTAATGGTCGGCCGTGCCGAAGGTGAGCCCGGGCTCGGCGACCGATCCGCCGCGCTGTTTCATCTGCGTAAAGGCGAGAAACGAGCCTTCGTGCACGTAGTGCCGGTCGACCCACAACAATGCGGCGCCATCCTCGCGCCGGGTGATTTCGTGCGCCGACCACAGCTTGTCGATCAGGGTTTGGGGCTCGCTCATGCGATACGCCTTGGGACGCGGGCTTGCGGAAGTTGCAGCCAATATTGTACGCTAAAGAATACCAAGTAAAGTGACCGCTGCCGGGCGGCCTCGATCGGGAGAGCAGTGTGCGCGATTGGCTTGGCGAAGCGAAGGCAAAGCAAGTCTATCTCATCCTGCGTGACCGCATTCTCAGCGGCGCCTTCGGCTTCGGCGCCAAGTTGCCGACCGAGCACGAGCTTGCTGAATATTACAGGCGTATCGCGGGTCACCGTGCGGCGCGCACTCGGCGAGCTTGCCCGCGAGCGGTTCATCGAGCGCCGCCGCAGCGCGGGCACACGCGTGATTTATCGGCCGGCGCCGGCGCCGATCACCGCGGATATTTCCGGCGTGCTCGCCAACATTGCCGACATGGGGCGGCGCACGGCGGTCAAGCTTCTTTCATTCGACTATGTGCCCGCGGCGGGCGCGGTCGCGAAGGCGCTGGGCGTTGGACCGGATCAAATGCTGCAGCGATCGGTGCGGGTGCGCGCCATCGATCGGGTGCCGTTTTCCTATCTGACCACCCACGTGCCCGAAAGCGTCGCGATAACTTTCACCAAACAAGAGCTGGCTTCGCGCCCGCTGCTTGAACTTCTGGAACGTGCCGGCGTAAACGTCGAACACGCCCGCCAGCGCATCAGCGCCGGGCTGGCAACGCCCGATGTCGCGCAAGCGCTCGAGGTGCGCGCCGGATCGCCGGTGATCGAACTCGTTCGCGTCGTCTGCGATCAATCCGGTCGCGCCGTCGAACATCTGCACGCGCTTTACCGGCCCGACCGCTACGCCTTCGAGATGGATTTGGTGCGCTCGGGCGCGAACAAGACGAGGGCTTGGTCGCCGGTGGTTCGAACGAACGCCCGTGCCGGCACCCTGACGTCCGATACGGGAATTTAAGCAACGAGGAAGCCAGCAGACCTGACGCCGTAGCGTGAAACGAGGAGAGGACAACATGTCGGAGCAAAAAATGCCGTTCAGCCGCCGCCGGTTTCTCGCCACCACGGCGCTCGGCGCTGCGGCCGCCGCGTCGGGAAGCTTGGCAATGCCATCGGTCCTGCGCGCGCAGGGCGGTGCCGTGAAGCTCGGGCTCCTGCACCCGGTCACCGGCGCGCTGTCTTATTCCGGCCAGCAGGGCCGCATCGGCGCCACCATGGCGGTCGACGAGATCAATGCCGCCGGCGGCATCAAGGGCCTCGGCAAGATCGATCCGGTCCTCGGCGATGCGCAATCGACGCCAGACGGCGGCACCGCGGAGGTGGAGAAGATGAACGCCGCCGAGGTGCCGTGCATCGTCGGCGGCTATGCCTCCTCGATCTGTCTCGCCGTCAGCCAGGCCGCGGCGCGCTATGACTTGCCGTATGTCGTCGACGTCGGCGTCGCCGACTCCATCGTCACCCGCGGACTGAAGAATACATTCCGCTTCGGTCCCGGCTTCGGCGTGATCGCCAAGACCGCGCTCGACAACTTGACCGTGATCAACGACGCCGCCGGCAAACCGGCGAAGACCGTCATCATCGTTCACGAGGATTCGCTGTTCGGTTCCGGGCTCGCCAAGCTTCTGAACGCGCAGCTGCCGCCGAAGGGCTTTGAGATTTTGGAGACCATCCCGCATCCGACCCCGACGCGCGACTTCAACAACGTCGTGCTCAAGATCAAGGCGCAGAACCCCGACCTCGTCATTCCCGCCGACTACTATAACGAATACGTGCTCCTTGCCCGCACCATGCTGGAGCAGCATGTGCGGCCGAAGGGCATCTACTCGGTGCTCGGCGGCGCCGCTTCGTCCTACAAATTCCTCAAGGAATTTCCGGACGCTGCCAAGTACATCATGGATTGCAATCACTGGTTCAATCCGAAGAGCGCCAAGGCGCTGGAACTGAAAAAGAAGGTCGAAGACAAGGGCCAGTTCTTCACCTACGAGCTGTATATGAACTACACCGCGGTTCAGCTCGTTGCCGATGCGCTCGAACATGCGGCGTCCACCGACCGCGCCAAGCTCACGGCCGCGTTGGCGAACTCGACGTTCTCCGGTCACATCATGCCGTACGGCCCAACCAAATTCGTCAACGGCCAGAACCAGGGCGCGGCACCCGTCAACACGCAGGTGCTCGATAACGACATCAAGGTGATCCTGCCGCCGGAATTCGCCAACGCGAAGGCGGTTTTCCCGATCCCGGCGTGAGGCTCCTCGCGGTGACGCAGTTTTGACGAGCCGTGCTCTCTCCCATCATCCTGATCACCGCGGTCCTCAACGGACTCATGACCGGCGCCGTTTATGCACTGGTCGCGCTGGGGCTGACGCTGATCTACGGCGTGCTGCATATCATCAATTTTGCGCATGGCGCGTTGTTGAGCGCCGCGTTGTTTGCCGCTTTTTTCGCCTACCAGAACCTCGGCCTCGATCCCTATTTTGCTGCGTTCCTGCTGGCGCCCGGCTTCTTCGCGCTCGGCTACGCGTTGCAGCGCTTCGTTATCGGCCCTGCCTCTCATGGCGACGACCGCAACATGCTTTTGGTCACGCTCGGCCTGGCCGTGCTGATCGAGAACGCGCTGCTTTATGAATTCCGGGCCGACACGCGCACCATCGAACTTGCTTACTCTTTCAAGACGGTCAATTTCGGCTTTACCTTCCTTTCGGTTTCGCGGCTGATTTCGTTCGTGGCGGTGTTTGTGGTGGCGCTGGTGCTGTGGCTGATCATGGCGCTGACCGACACCGGCAAGGCGATCCGCGCCGTCGCCAAGGAGAAGCTCGGCGCCGAACTTGCCGGCATTGATGTAGCCCACATCTACGCCATGACCTTCGGGCTCGGCACTGCGTGCGTTGCCATTGCCGCGTGCCTGCTGATTCCGACCTATTACGTCAATCCGAGCGCCGGGAACGCGTTCGTGCTGGTGGCCTTCACCATCGTCGTACTTGGCGGCATGGGTTCGGTGCCGGGCGCGCTGATCGGCGGTCTTGTCATCGGCGTCGTTGAAAGCCTCGGCGGATTTTTCTTCGGCGAGTCGCTCGGCCAGGTCGGCATTTTTCTGATCTTCATTGCGGTGTTGCTGTTTCGTCCGCGCGGCCTGTTCGGAGCCAGCGCGTGAAGGGGCTTCTCGCTATTGGCGTCGTGGTCGCCGTGCTCGCGGCCGTACCGCTGTTCGTGCACTCGAATGTCGTTCTCAATTTTCTGGTCGTGACGCTGATGATCGCGCTCGCCGGTCAGGGCTGGAACGTCATCGGCGGTTATGGCGGGCAATATTCCTTCGGGCACGCGGCGTTCTTCGGCACCGGCGCCTACGTCACCGCCATCTTGCAGGTGCAATATGGCGTCAACGCCTGGATCGGATTTCTCGCCGGCATCGCTGCCGGCGCGGCGGTCGGCGGCATCATCGGCGGACTTGCGTTTCGCGCCGGATTGCGCAGTTCCTATTTTGCGCTGGTGACGCTGGCCTTCGCCGAGGTGTTGCGCATTCTCGCCAGCGTCGCGCCGATCACCGGCGCCGGTGTCGGCCTTTTGGTCAAGCTCGATCTGCGCGCGCAGTCGTTTCAATTTCAGAGCCGCGCGGTCTTTTATTACGTCGTCCTCGCGCTGGTCGCGATCGGGCTCTTGATCGCGCAATGGCTGGAGCGCTCGCGCTTCGGCGTCTGGCTGATCGCTGTGCGCGAGAACGAAGATGCCGCGATGGCGCTTGGCGTCGATGCGACTGCGGTCAAGCTTATCGCCATGATCATCTCGGCGGCGATTACGGCCGCAGCCGGCTGTTTCTACGTGCAGTATTTTCTGTTTGTCGATTCTCCGATCGCCTACGGCACCTGGATTTCGATCGAAGCGCTGCTGACGCCGATCATCGGCGGCGTCGGCACCGTGTTCGGTGCGCTCCTCGGCGCGCTGGTCGTGAAAACGCTGGGCGAGGGCGCGAAGTTCGTGACCGGCGATGTGCCGGGCCTCGATCTCATGACCTACGGGTTCATGCTCGTGCTGGTTATCGCCTTTGCGCCGCGCGGCCTTGTCGGCGCTCTTGCCGACGCGCGCGCCGGACTGGCGCGACGGTTCCGGGCGCCGCGAAAGACGGCGGAGGTCGCGCATGGCTGAGGCGCTGCTGTCGGTCGACGGCGTGTCGCGCCGCTTCGGCGGATTGTTGGCCGTCAACGCCGCGTCATTGTCGGCGCCGGCAGCGAGCATCACCGCGCTGATCGGTCCGAACGGTGCCGGCAAGACCACACTGTTCGCCGTCATCTCCGGGTTCCTCAAGCCCAGCGCCGGCCGCGTCCAGCTACGCCGGGGATGACATCACCGGCGAACCGCCGTACCGGCTCGCGCGGCGCGGTATCGCCCGCACCTTTCAGATCGTGCAGCCGTTCGCCGGGCTGACCGTGCGGGACAATATTCTGGTTGGCGCGCATCTGCGTCACCGCGCCCGCACCGATGCGCTCGCTCTCGCCGAAAAAGTGGGAGTGGAAGTCGGCCTCGGCGACAGTCTCGACCGGCCGGCCCACACGCTTACCGTCGCCGGGCGAAAGCGTCTTGAACTCGCTCGAACGCTCGCGACCGAACCAAGACTTCTCCTGCTCGACGAAGTGCTTGCGGGCCTAAACCCGTCGGAGATCCGCGACATCGTTCCGGTCATTCGTTCGTTGAGCGCGCGCGGCATCGCCATCGTCATGATCGAGCATGTGATGCAGGCGGTGATGAGCCTCGCTGAGCATGTTTTCGTACTGGCGGAGGGCCGCATCATTGCCGAGGGCAGTCCGGCAGAGGTGGCGGACAATCCGGCGGTGGTCGAGGCCTATCTCGGCCACGGTGCGGCGGCAAAAGTGAGAGCCGGCCATGCCCACTGAAATGGCCGCAGGCCCGCTTCTTG
Source organism: uncultured Alphaproteobacteria bacterium (assembly GCA_963831165.1). Lineage (GTDB taxonomy): Bacteria > Pseudomonadota > Alphaproteobacteria > Rhizobiales > Xanthobacteraceae > BOG-931. Next base: position 75,424 of record CAWHPC010000016.1, on the reverse strand, counting down.
AAATCCGCGAACTGCGCGCCGGCTATGGCGATACCGAGGTGCTGCGCGGCATTGATCTTGCCGTCGCGACCGGCGAAATCGTCGCGGTCCTCGGTTCGAACGGCGTCGGCAAGTCGACGCTTAATCGCACCATCTCCGGCATTGTGCGCGCTCGCGCGGGAGCGATCCGGTTCGATGGTGCCGCTATCGAACGCGAAAAACCGGCGGCGATTGTCGCACGCGGATTAATTCACGTACCCGAGGGCCGGCGGATTTTTCCCAATCTGTCTGTCGCCGAGAACCTCGATCTCGGCAGCTACCGCCGCGCCGCCAAGCGGCGCAGCGCCAACCGCGACCGCGTGTACGCCATCTTCCCGCGCCTCTACGAGCGCCGCACCCAGCGCGCCGGCACTTTGTCCGGCGGGGAGCAGCAAATGCTTGCGATCGGCCGCGGCCTGATGGCCGAGCCGCGATTATTGATCCTCGACGAGCCTTCACTGGGGCTTTCGCCAATTCTGGTCGAGGAATTGTTCGCGCTGATCGCGCGGATCCACGCCGACGGCGTCGCGGTCCTCTTGGTCGAGCAGAATGTGGTGCAGAGCCTGGAGATCGCCAGCCGTGCCTATATTCTCGCCGAGGGACAATGTGTCATGTCCGGCCTTGCCGCCGACATCGGCGCCGATCCGAAACTCAAACGTGCATATTTAGGACTGTAAAGCATGACAGAGACTTCGTTCTTAGCGCGCCTGCATCGCCAGCCGATTCTGATTGCGCCCGGTATTTACGACGCGCTCACCGCGCTGATCGCCGAGCGCGCCGGATTTGAGGCGCTGTATATTTCCGGCGCGGGCATCTCGCATTCGCGGCTGGGGCGACCCGACATCGGCCTCGTCAGCATGAGCGAAGTGGTGCAAACCGTCGCGCTGATCCGCGACCGGGTCTCCGCGCATCTCGTCGTCGATGCCGACACCGGTTACGGCAATGCGCTTAACGTCGAGCGCACGGTGCGGCTCTTGGAACGTGCCGGCGCCAACGCGATCCAGCTTGAGGATCAGGATTTTCCCAAGCGTTGCGGGCATCTCGACAACAAATCGCTGATTCCCGCGCAGGAGATGGTCGGCAAAGTCAAAGCGGCTGTCGACACGCGCGCTTCAAAAGACACCGTCATCATCGCACGGACCGACGCTGTCGCCGTCGAGGGCTTCGACCGGGCCATGGCGCGCGCCGCGCTTTATCGCGATGCCGGTGCCGACATGCTGTTCGTCGAGGCGCCGCGGCAACGCGACGAGCTCGCACGCATTGCCGCGCTGCTCGGCAAGTCCGCGCCGCTGATGGTGAACATGGTGGAAGGCGGCAAGACTCCGGTGCTGCCGGCAAGCGAACTCGAAACGATCGGCTTTGCCTTCGTGATCTTCCCCGGCGCCATCGTGCGCACGCTCGCGAAGGCGGCCGAGGAATTCTACGGCTCCCTGAAGGCTCACGGCACCACCGAGCCGTTCCGCGCCCGCATGTTCGACTTCGACGGGCTCAATCGCCTGATCGGCACGCCGGAAATGCTGGCGCGCGGCCGGCGCTATGAGGGCGATGAATTCAGTCCGGATACCAGGAAAGCGAGAAGCTGAAATGAAGGTTTTCGATCTTGTCATCAAGAACGCGCGCGTGGTGCGCCCGAACGCTACGGGAGTGGATGCCCTCGACATCGCCATTAAGGACGGCAAGGTAGCGCGGCTCGCGCCCGAAATTCGAGCCGGAGATGCGAACGAAGTGTTCGACGCCGGCCGGCTGCTCGCTTTCCCAGGCTGCGTGGATGCGCACATGCATGTCGGCATCTACAATCCGCTGCACGATGACGCGGTCAGCGAAAGCAAGGCCGCCGCAATGGGCGGCGTCACCTCCAGCCTGAATTACATCCGCACCGGTGCGTATTATCTCAACCGCGGCGGTCCCTACCGCGAAGTCATGCCTGAAGTGCTGAAGCTGTCCGAGGGACGGTTCTGGGTCGACTACGGCTATCACGTGGCGCCGATCGAAAACCGGCATCTCGGCGAAATGGAATACCTCGCCCTTGAACACGGCGTGACCTCGTTCAAGATTTTCATGTTCTACGGCGGCTACGGGCTGCACGGCAAATCGGATTCGCAGAACCAGTTCCTGATGCTGCCTCCGGAGGACCGCTACGACATCGCCCATTTCGAGTTCGTCATGCGCTCCGCGCGGTCCGTCATGGATCGCCATCCCGAGCTCGCCGACTACATCAGCGTGAGCCTGCACTGCGAGCTGGCCGATATCCTCAACGCCTACACGACACTGGTCGAGCGCGAGGGCAAGCTCACCGGCTTGCGTGCCTACAGTGCCGCGCGGCCGCCGCACTCGGAGGGGCTTGCAGTATGGATCGCGTCCTATCTTGCCAACGAAACCAACTGCATGAATATTAATCTCCTGCACTTAAGCTCGCGCAAAGCGGTGGACGCGGCGTGGACGATGCAGCAGGTCTTTCCCCACATCCAGTTCCGCCGCGAAGTCACCGTCGGGCATCTTCTGCTCGACACCGACTGCGAGTGCGCGGTGCATGCCAAGGTCAATCCGCCGATCCGCCCGCGCGAGGATGTCGAGGCGTTGTGGCAGGCCGTGTTCGACCGCAAGATCGACTGGATCGTCAGCGATCACGCCTGCTGCTCGGCCGAGCAGAAATGGGCGAAGGACGACCCGGACAACATCTGGCTCGCCAAATCCGGTTTCGGCGGCACCGAATACCTGCTGTCGGGCGTGCTGAGCGAAGGCGGCAAGCGCGGCCTGTCCTACAATCGCATGGCCGAACTGTTGAGCTGGAACCCTTCCCGGCGGTTCGGCCTGCTCAACAAAGGCGATATCGCGCCCGGCTTCGACGCCGACATCGTGCTTGCCGACCCGCACGAGAGCTTCACCGTGCACGCCGCCGAGTCAGAGTTGAAACAGGGATACTCGCCGTTCGAGGGTCAGGAACTCACCGGCCGTGTCAAGAGTACATTCTTGCGCGGAGCGCTGGTCTACCACAACGGCAGCGTCGTCGGTCCGGCGCGCGGACGGTATCTGCGGCGGCCGGAGACTAAAATTGCTTTGCCAATCCCGCCTGTTTGAGCGTGTAGTTCGCCCAGTGCCGGGACTTTATATTGTTGTCCACCATAAAGCGGCGGTTGTTAATTGGACTATGCCAAATCTCGTGATCGCCTTTGCCGTGGCGCACAAGGTGGCAGCCGTTCTCGCGTAATATCGCTTTGACGCGCGGCGTAAAATTGTCAGCCATCAGGCGACGGGAGCAAGCTCGCTGCGCACGGCCTTGATGGCGAACGGCACATTCTCGGTCCCCGCCGGCAACAGCCCATTCTCCACCAGGAGCTCGGGGATGACGATTTTCAGCTTTTCAATCAATGCCTCAAACGTATCGGCGCCGGTAGCAAGCCCGGGCACATCGTCGCTTGATACGACCCAAACCCGGGCATCCTCATCCCACTCAGCAATCACTTGGTAAGGGGTCATGCTAGGTGCTCCAAATGCGGCTCCTGGCATATATAGGCGGACCGCGCTGGAACGTCGAGGCGGACAAATGAGCGATACGAAGAACCTTGCGACGACCGCTCTCCTCCTCCTCGACCTCCAGAATGACTTTTCGCATCCCGATGGCGCCTATGCGCGCGCGGGACAAAACAGCCCGGCCATTGCGGCGCTGCCGGCGCGGCTGAAACCGCTGGCCGATGCCGTGCGGCGCCGCGGCGGGCTTGTCGCCGCGACTTTATTTACGCTCGTGCCCGGCCGCGGCGGCGAACCTATTATCTCGCCGCATCTGAAAAAGCTGCGGCCGTTTCTCGGCAAGGGCGACTTCGCGCCGGGTTCGTGGGGCCAGCAGCTTGTCGATGCGCTCGCGCCCGCAGACGTCTCGGTCGAAAAGATCGCCTACTCGGCGTTCTACATGAGCCGTCTCGAATGGGTGCTGCACAAGTGCGGCATCGAGCGCCTCTACGCGGCCGGCATTGTCACCAATGGTGGCGTTGCTTCGACCGTCCGCGATGCCCACGTGCGCGAATTCGCGTGCACGGTTCTGGAGGACGGCTGCGCCGCATTCTCTGACGAGGTCCATCGCACCGCCATCGAGGGATTGCGTCCGATCGCGCGCATCATGACGGTGGCGCAGGCGATCGACGAGGTGGAGGCCGTGCCGGGTAGTGTCTCAGTTTGAAAGTTTTATGTGATCCCAAGCCCAAAAACCAAAAGTCAGCACGATCACCGAAGCTATCAGCCAAGCGACCCACCAATTGAGTTTTCGCCAGCGCCGAAGCCCATTTGATCTGTCTAGTTCGCCCGCGCGGCGACTAAGGGCGATAGCGGAAGCGACAGCATAGATAACTACCGAGGGCATCAACGTCATTACATTCGAGACTACGTCTCTCATGCCGTCTGCTTTCTGTAGGGCCCGCGCTTTCCCGGTTTCGGGGCTGCCGCGTCCACCATTTCAGCCAGATCAGTTATTGACCACAGTTTGTCGCTGATACCAGCGGCGATCACTTGGGCGGGGCGCTTTTCGCCTTTGTGGCCTCTAGGCATCTGCAACCCTATTTATCTCCGCGCTGTCGATGACCGAATGAGCTTCCATGTAAGCTCGCACAGTCTCAAGAAGATCGTTGACAGCAGCTTCGTGATGGCTGGGGTCCATGACATGCAGGGCAAGATCAGTCTCAACTTGGAGGATGACCTTTTGACCGTTTCGATCAAGGCGGATCGTAGTCCACGACGCGATGACGTGCGGGTGCTTGATTAGGCCCTGGTTAAATCGCGGCATTGGAATCTCCTACTAGTCGGGGCAGCCTAGATATACCAACCAAAGCGGCGAACTGCCCCTCGGTGAATAGCCTAAAATAATTAAACTGAAATTGGAGCGAGCGCCGGCGGCTTAGGCCGCCGACGATTTATGCCTCGCCAGCACCTGATCGCGCAGGATGTGGCGGCGGATTTTCCCGGTGCCGGTCATCGGGAACTCTTCGAAGCGTTCGATCGTTTCCGGCAGTTTGTAATCGGCGATCTGGCCTTTGAGGAAAGTGACTGCCTCGTCCAGTGAAAGTTCGCGTCCGAATTTAGGAATCACGCACAGGCAATTGCGTTCGCCGAGGCGCACGTCGGGAAGTCCGACCATCGCCGCGTGCATCACGCTCGGATGGGTGTAGAGGATTTCCTCCACCTCGCGCGGAAAGAACTTCTTGCCGCCGCGATTGATTATCTCCTTGCTGCGCCCGGACAGCTGAACGTTGCCCGCAGCATCAACAAAGCGCCCGAGATCGCCGGTGCGGAACCAGCCGTCCTCGGTAAATGACGCGGCGTTGGCGGCCGGATTGTTGTGATAGCCGAGATGAACCGACGGCCCGCGCGCGGCGATTTCGCCGATTTCGCCGTAGGCCACATCGTTGCCGGCGCTGTCGAGGATGCGGATTTCCATGTCGCCGACGAGGCGGCCGATGGTGCCGTTGACCTTTTCCGGCTCGTCGGTGAACCGGGTATAGGAGTGGAATCCGGTTTCCAGCATGCCATAAAGCTCGATCAGATGGCCCCTGGCGCGCGCCTGGTAGTCGCGAATGGTCTCGATCGCGGCCGACGCCCCGCCGGTGATCACCACGCGCAGCGATGACAGATCGAAGCGGCCAAGCTCGGGCTCGGCGAGCATGGAGACGATTGCCGCCGGCGCCGTCGGAATATAGGTGACGCGCTCGCGCTCGATGAGCTCCAGCGCCGCCTTGGCGGAAAAACGCTCCATCAGTACGGCGCGCGCGCCGGCCATGATGGTCTGCATCAGCGTGATGTAGCCCCAGTTTAGCCCGACCGGCAGATAGGTCAGCAGCACGTCGCGCTCGGTCACTTCCATGTCGCGGTTCAACAGCCACGGCGCGTAGATCGTGGTATTGAAGCTGTGCAGCACGCATTTCGGATCGCCGGTGGTGCCGGAAGTAAAGGCCATGCGGCAGACCTCGTTGGGGTCCATGTGCACGCGATGCTCGGCCGCAAGCGCCGGACAGGATCGCAACGCGTTGAGGCTGTGAATGCCGTCGGCCGCTTCGCCGGCGACGATCAGATGGGCGAGGTCCGGCACTGATGCTTGGAGGCTCCTAGCCATCGACAGAAAGTCGAAGCCGCGAAACTCGCGCGGAAAGACGTAAGCCCGGCTGCCGGAAAATTTCAGGATGTAGTCGAGCTCGCGGGCGCGGAAGTCGGGGTTGACCTTGTTGGCGATCGCGCCGATCAGTTCGAGCGCGAAGAAGGCAACTGCGAACTCGATCCAGTTGGGCAGCTGCACGGTGACGACGTCGCCGCGCTTGATGCCGATGCGGCGATAAAGCTCGGCACAGCGCAGCACTTCGTCCTTGAGCGCGCCATAGCTGATGCGGCGTCGGGCGTCAGCGAACACCTCGCGGTCGGGATGCGCCGCGGCGCGCTCCTCGATGAATTCGAAGAACCTCTTGTCGGTCCACAGCCCCGACGCGGTATAGCGCCGGGCGAGTTCGGGCTTGACCATGTTTACGTAGGTCATTGTGTTCCCCCTCAGCGAAGGCCGCGGAACAGGCCACCGTCGACCTGGATCGCCGTGCCGGTAATGTAGTTGCCGCGCGGCGAGACCAGAAAGGCGACGATGTTCGCGATATCCTCGACGCTGCCGATGCGTTGCATCGCGATCTCGCTCGCAAGCTCGGCCCGCATCAGGCTTGGATCCTGGCCCTCGGCGGCGAAGACTTTTTGCAGCCGTTCGGTTTCGATGTAGCCCGGGCAGATGGTGTTGACGTTGATGCCAGAGGCGGCAAGCTCCATCGACAATGTCTTGGCGTATCCGATCACCGCGTCCCAGGTCGCCACCGAAAGCCCGAAGCCGGCAATCGGCTGGATGGCGGAAAGCGCTGTGATGTTGAGCACGCTGCCGCCGCCACGCGCCTTCATGTGCGGCACCGCGGCGCGGCACATGCGCACCACATACATCAGATTGCGCTCGATCGCCTGATGCCAGGCGGCGTCATCGAAGCTGATCAGATCGCCAAGCGGCGGGGCGCCGTCGTTGTTGACCAGAATGTCGAGGCCACCGTAATGCGCGGTGGTCTTGGCGACCACGTCGGCGCAATCTTCGGCGCGGCGGCAATCGGCCGGCAGCGCCAGCGGCTCGACGCCGGTTTCCGCGCGTATCTTCTCGCTCGCATCGCGCAACAGCTTCTCGCGGCGCGCGGTGATAGCAATCTTGACGCCTTCGGCGGCAAGCGTTCGCGCAATGCCGAAGCCGATGCCCTGGCTCGCGCCGCCGACGATGGCGATCTTGTCCTTGAGTTTCAGGTCCACGACAGCCCCAGTGTCTGGGCGAACGCCTCGGCGTTGCGGTGAAACACCTTCTCCAGCATCTCAGGCGTGTAGCCTTCGCCGATCCAGTCCTTCACCAGGCGCTCATAGCCGAACAACGGATAATCGCCGCCGAACATGACGCGGTCTTTCAGCCGCCGCGGAATGTCGTGCTTGAGATCGGCGGCGTGATATTTCGGCGACCAGCCGTGCAGCTCGTACCAGATGTTGCGCTTGTGCATCAGCACGGCAAGCGTTTCGGTCTGCCACGGCCAGCCCGGGCGGGCGGCCATGATTTTCAGCTCGGGATAATGCACCGCGACCAGATCTAGATGGCGCGGATGGCAATTGTCGAGAATGACGCCGCCGCCGCCGGGAAGGCCGGCACCCAGCCCGGTGGTGCCGACGAAGAACAGAATCGGAATGCCAGCTTCGATGCACAATTTGTAAAACGGCGCGTAGGACGGATCGCTGCCCGGAGGCGACTTGGAAGCCGACACCGCGTAGCCGACGAATCCGACGCGGTTGTCGATGCAGCGGCGCAGTTCCTTGACGCCGCCTGAGCCCATGCCGGGATCGATGTGAAACCAGTGACCCAAAATAACGTCGCGGTGGGCGCGCTCGGTGGCGAACGAATAATCGTGCAGGCTTTGCATTTCATCGAGCGGCAGGAATTTCGAGAAGCCGAGATCGAGAATGACGCGAACATCGTTGGCGCGGAAATACGCCGCCATTTCGTCCTCGGTCTTGTAGTCCGGATCGGAATGCCAGGTGGCGCGCTGCTGTGCGAGCTCCTCGGGCGTTTGCAGCACATAGCCGCGCTTGGTGCCCCAGTGCGAGTGCATGTCGATGATTTTCATTTTTATCCCATTCCCAGATAAGACGAGCGAATCCGATCGTCGGCCATCAGTTGCTCGCCCTCGCCCTCAAGCTCGATGCGGCCGGTTTCCAGGACGTAAACATAGTCAGCGAGCCGGAGAATGCGGCGCACATTTTGTTCGGCGACGAGCACCGGGATGCCCTCGGCGTTGATGCGACGGATCGCCTCGATGATGGTGCCAAACGCCTTGGGCGAAAGGCCGAGCGAAGGCTCATCGAGCAACAGGCAGCGCGGCGCCGACATCAGCGCGCGGGCGACCGCCAGCATCTGCTGCTCGCCGCCGGAGAGAAGCCCGGCCGGCTGGTGTGCGCGCTCGCGCAAAATGGGAAACAGCATTTCGACGCGCGACAGTTGCGCGTCCCACGTTCTACGGCCGGCCAGGGTAAAAGCGCCCATTTCCAGATTTTCGCGCACCGTCATATCGCCGAACAAGAGGCGCCCTTGCGGCACCAGCACCAAGCCGTCCCGCACCAAGGCTTCGGGCGCGCGGCCGGTGGTTGCCTTGCCGGCCAAAGTGACGGTGCCGGCTTGAATCGAAGCGAGCCCGCAGATCGCCCGCGTCAACGTGGTTTTGCCGGCGCCGTTGGCGCCGAGAAGTGCGACGATCTTGCCCGCGGGAACAGTGAGCGACACGTCGCGCAGCACCCGCACGCGGCCATAACCGGCATCGAGGTTGCGAACTTCAAGCATGTTCGTCCGCTTCGCCGAGATAGGCGTCGACCACCTCGGGGTGCTCGCGAATTTCGGCCGGCGTGCCCTCGGCAAGGACCTCGCCCTGGTGCATGACGGTGATGCGTTCGGCAAGACGCATCATCACCCGCATATTGTGCTCGACAACGAAGAGGGTAATGGCCCGTTCGCGCGCCAGGTTGCGAATGGTAGCGACTGCTGCGTCCGCTTCCGCCTCGCTCATGCCGGATATCGGCTCGTCGAGCAGGAGAAGTTGCGGCCGCACCGCGAGTGCGCGCGCCAGATCGACGCGCTTCTGGATGCCAAACGGCAAGTCGCGCGCCGGTGCTGCTGCGAGTGGCGCAAGCTCGAAGGCTTCGAGCAGCACCATCGCCTCGCGCCGCATGTCTTGCTCCATTCGCCGGGCGTGGCCGAAACCGGCGATGGCGGCTCCAATGCCGTAAACATGATAGCGATAGAGACCGGTCAGCACGTTGTCGAGCACGGTGGCTTCGCGAAACAGCTCGACATGCTGAAAGGTTCGCCCGATGCCGCGCGCCGAAATAATGTCGGCGGAAAGGGCGGTGACGTCTTCGCCGGCGAATACGATCGTGCCTGAGTTTGGCCGGACGATGCCCGTGATTGCGTTGATCAGCGACGTCTTGCCGGCGCCGTTCGGCCCGATCAGGCCGCGAATTTCGCCGGCTTCCACGTCAATGGTGACACCGCGCACCGCCGTGACGCCGCCAAAGCTGACAGAGACGGAATTCAGGCTGAGCAGGCTCATGGCAGGCCGCTCTTGGGATCGCGCCGCCGCAGCAGCAAACCAACCGAGCCGACAATGCCTTTCGGCGCTAGCACCAGCGTGCCAAGCAGGATGATGCCATAAACAACGTCGCCATATTCCTTGGCGCCGCGGAGCGTCTCGGGCAGCAGCGTCAGCACGACCGCGCCGACGACCGAACCCGCTACCGAGCCGAGACCGCCAACGACAATGAAGGTGATGTCGCGCAAGGAGGCCGAGATATCGAACTCGGTCGGATCGATGAAGCCGACCACCGCCGTGAACAATCCGCCGGCGAGGCCGGCGAAGGCGGCGGCAAGCGAAAACGCCAACAGCTTGGTGCGCCCGGGTGGAATCGCCAGTGACTGCGCCACGATAACGCTTTGCCGCACCGCGTCGAAGGCGCGGCCATAGCGCGAACGCTGAATATTCCATCCGGCGTAGATGGCGAGAGCCGTTACTGCGAGGACGAAGAAGTACAGTGCGTTGTCGTTCAACGGCCATCCGGCAAGTTCCGGCTTCGCCAGTTTGAGACCGCGCACGCCGCCGGTCAGATCGGGAAATTCCTGGATCGCAATCGACACCATTTCGAGAAAGCCGAGCGTCACCAAAGCAAGATAGAGACCCGAGAGCCGCCGCGCCGGATAGCCAAGGCTCGCACCGAGCAACGTGGTCACCGCCACACCGGCGGGAAGCGCCAGCGCATATGTCGTCGCCAGCCGCGTGGTCAGCAGCGCCGTGGTGTAGGCGCCGATCGCCATCAGCGAAGCGTGGCAGAGCGAAATCTGTCCGCAATTGCCGGTCAGTAAATTAATACCTATCGCAGCTACGATGTTGATCAGAATAAGTTCGGCCAGATAAATCTGATAGCTGCTGCCGAACAGCGGCAGCGCTATCGACAAAGCTGCGACGATGGCGATGGCGGCGTGGGAGAGGCGCATCGCGAGCTAGACGCGAACCTGCGTCGCGCCCCACAAACCTTGCGGCCGCACCAGCAGAAAAGCGATCAGAATGGCGAAAGGAATGATCTCCTTCAGCGCGGCGCCAAATATGGCTCCGGCATAGGTTTCCAGTACGCCGAGCAGAAGCCCTCCGACTACCGCGCCGCCGAGACTGCCGAAGCCGCCGATTACGGCCGCCACCAGCGCCTTGACGATGAGATGGCCGAGCTCGGGATTGATGCCAGCCACGGGCGCCAGCAGCAATCCGGCTGCCGCGCCGATAGCTGCCGACAGCGCCCAGGCGGAGCCGAAAACCCTGCCAACACTGATTCCCATCAGCCGGGCCGCAGTTTGATTGAAGGAAACTGCGCGCATCGCCTTGCCAAGCCGGGTCTGCTGGAAGAACAGGATCAGCAAAGTCACCAGCGCTGCGGTGCTGGCGATGATGACGAGATAGCTCGGGTTGACGCGCAGCGGTCCGACGGCAAGCGCAGGCCCGGTATAGGGGGCAGGCAGGAAGAAGACGTTGTCCTGCCAATGAATGCGAATGACCGCCCTGATAATCAGACCGATGGCGAAAGTCGCGATGACCAGGGTAAATTCCGGCGCGCCGATGATTGGACGGATGAACAACCGCTCGATCAAAATACCGAACCCGGCGGCGATGACCAGCGTCGCCGGCACCATGACCGGATAGGGCAGGCCATAGGAGCTCAGCACCAGCGCGATATAGGCGCCGAGCGTTACCAGTTCGCCCTGAGCGAAGTTCAGCACCCGGCTCGCCTTGAACGGGATCGCCAGCGACAGCGCGACAATCGCGTAAATGCTACCGACGCTGAGCCCGGACAGGGCGAGCTGCAACGCGATGCGCCAAGTCATAAGTGATCAAGTCGCGTGTGACGCTGCGTACCGCCGGCGTTTCATCTCCGCGCGCCGACGGGGCAGCAATTAATGATAACGCTGCAGGATATCGCTCGGGCGTTTGCTTTCCCACGGGACCTGCACCCACTCGCCGTTCTTCACTTGCATCGGCTGTAGCCGCAGATTTCCGATGTGATGGATCTTGCTGAAGGTGCGCGGGCTCGCGATCGGGCCGACGCGGTAATCGTGCAGATTCTCCAGCGCGTCGATCAACCGATCCGCGGTCAAATCCTTCCCCGCGTTGCGCATCGCTTCCGCCAGCACGTAGATGTCGGAATAGGCCAGCACATCGAAAATGTTCGGCCGGCTCGCCGGCAGATTCGGATATTCCGCGCTCCATTTGGCGCGCCAGGCCTTCATCGCCGGATCGCTTGAACCCGGGAGTAGCGGAATGAGCGCAAAACCATTCGCTCCTTCGGCGGCCGGACCGGCGGCGGTAAGGAGCCCCTGATCGACCATGGTAGTGCCGACGAAGAACTGCTGATTGAGGCCAAGCTCTTTCGCCTGGCGGAGTGCGATCGCCGCCTCGGCCGGATTGCCGAAGAAAGCAATCACCTGCGGGTTGGCTTGCTGCAGCTCCAGAAGCTGCGGGGTGAAGTCCTTGTCGCCGATGTTGAACTCCGTACGCTTCACCGGCGCGATCTCGTACCACTTCTGCAATTGCTTGGTGAGCGCGTCGCCTTCGTTCTTCGGATATTCCTCGCGGCCGCTGAGGATGCCGATCTTCTGCGCCTTCAATCCGTCGACGATGTATTCAGCATAAAGTTCGCCGTAACGCGGCACTTCGGTGGTGCCGCCGCGGAATAGATTTTTGGCGAACGGCCAGGTCACGCCCGGCGCCGAGGCGAAGGAGACGAACATGATCATGCCCTTCTCCTTGACGTAATCGATGGTGCCAATCGTGCCGTTGCTGCCGGCGACGTTGAACAGCATGAACACTTTGTCTTCGTCGATTAGTTTCTTCACCGCGGCGAGCGCCTTGGCCGGCGAGTGGCCGTCGTCCTCGAAGATCATGTTGAGCTTGCGGCCGTTGATGCCGCCGGCGGCGTTGATCTCCTTGATCGCCATGGCAGCGCCGTCGCGCCCGGCAAGCCCGATATAAGCCGCCGGTCCGGTGATCGGTCCGAATGCGCCGATTGTGATCGAATCCGCCGTGAGGCCTTGCTCGGCCGTGGCGGGAGCTGCCGCCACTGCCGCCAATACCAGGCTGGCCGTGAATGCAAGGAAAAGTTTGCTTACGCCGAACATGCTCCCTCCCACCATCCGCTTGTCGGGCGCGGATTGACCGCAGTTTATTGATGGGCGAGGCAATGAGTCAAAGGGCTTGCGCCCATTGCTGCGCGTAGCTGCTGGGCGTTCTGCCGCAGTCTTCACCGCACATACGACGAGCCAGCGGGGCGACCGCCCAATCTCGTTATTCGATTTTCTGACGAGCTTTGCGCTGTTGCAGTGAAGGTTTTTTGCTGCTTAGAAAGCGCCGACCATGAATTGTAATGAACAGCCGCTGCGGCTGGTTCTGGGAGGCGTTGAAATGTACCGGGGCACCAAGGACATCATGTTGCCGACCACGATCACCGGCTCGTTGCCGCGACCGAGCTGGTACACGGAGAATCTCGGCACCCGCATGTTCCTCGATGCGATGGTGAGCCGGCGTTACCGCGAGCAGTATGTTGATACGCTGTGCTGCTATCTGCGCGAGCAGGAGCTGGCCGGACTCGATATCGTAACCGACGGCGATTGCCGGTTCGACGACGACGTCGGCGGCCAAAGCTGGACCAGCTATCCGCCGCACCACATGAGCGGCTACGAACGGGGCGATCCGCGGCCGACGCCTGCCGGCCGCGGCGGGCTATGGTTTCCGCGCGGCCATATCCTGCACGACTATCTGGAATCGCGGGTCATGCCGGTCATCATCGGTCCGGTCGGACGCGGCGATCTGCAATACACCACACTCTGGAAGACCGCGCAGCGGCTTACCACGCGGCCGGTCAAATTCGGTGCGGTGTCGGCGGAGATCGTCGCTTTTGCTTCCCAGGACCGCTACTACAAAAGCGTGCCCGAGCGCATGCTGGCGATCGCCGATGCCTTCAACGAAGAATACAACGAACTCGCCGACGCCGGTTGCCCGGTGATTCAGATCGAGGAGCCGCAAATCCACCTGGCCGCCGCGCGCGGCATCCAGGACAAGGTGATTACGCCGGAATTGATGGTCGAGGTGTTCAACCGCACCGTGAAAGGCTTGCGCGCCAAGACCGAAGTGTGGGCGCATTCCTGCTGGGGCAACCCGTCCCAGCAGCGCATGTTCGCGAAGGTGCAGAGCTACAAGCCGTCGCTCGAGACCTACAACAAAGTCGACGCCGACGTGATCACGTTCGAGTCTTCAAGCTCCGGCGGCATCGACCTTGAAGCGATCGGCAAGACCATCACCGGCAAGAAGATCGCCATCGGCGTGATCGACCATCACACGCTGCAAGTGGAGAGCCCGGACGAGGTCGCGGCGCAAATCCGCGCCGCCCTCAAATATATTCCGCCGGAACGGCTCGTCATCTCGTCCGACTGCGGCATGGGCCGCGAGGGCATGAGCCGCCGCCACGCCTACTACAAGATGGTCTCGCTGGTGCTCGGCACCAACATGGTGCGTAAGGAATTGGGCTTCCCCGAAGCGCAATGTCTGGCTGCCGACGAGCGCTATTCGTTGGTCACGCCGGCGAAATAAGCTATGCTCTGCGCGGAAGTGAGACAGGGCGGAACTTAAGTCCGCCCCCGACGGTTGATTCGGCAGCTTGTTTTGGCTGGGATCTATTTGTCGTTAAGGCTGTGGAGCTTCTTTTATCCTCGGCGTGGCTTGTGATCATCGCCTGGTTGATCGCGCGGGCCATCAAACAACGCGGGCTTCTGCCCCGCCTTAGCTCGGGGTCGTCTCCATCGGCCGAGCGTGCGGCGTTCGTCACCATTATCATTCCGGCGCGCGATGAGGAGACCAATATAGGGCCGTGCGTGCGTTCGTTGCTGGCGCAGGATTATCCGCGAAATCGCTTTCGTATTGTGGTGGTCGACGACCATTCGGCCGATGCCACGGCGGCAGTGGTGCGTGAATTAGCCGCGCGACATCCGCTCATCTCTTTGATTAAAACTCCGTCGCTGCCGCCGCGTTGGACCGGCAAATCGCATGCGTGCTGGGTCGGCGTGCGCGCTGCGCTGCCGCAAACCGAATGGCTGTGCTTCATCGATGCCGACGTGCAAGCTCGCGCCGGCGCATTATCGAGCGCCGTTCACGCGGCCTCTATGCGGCATCTCGATCTTCTGTCGCTGGCGCCGCGCCAGGAATTGCGCAGCTTTGCCGAGCGTCTCATCCTCCCGTGCGGCCTCATTCTGTTGTCGTTCCTCCAGGACTTGCGGCAATCTCAGGCGCGATCGAGCGATGACGTGGCCGCGACCGGACAGTTCATGCTGGTCCGGCGGAGCGCTTACGAGGCGGTGGGTGGCCACGCTGCGGTTTGTCGTGCGATCTGTGAGGATCTTGAGTTCGCGAGGCGGCTCAAGCAATCCGGCCGATCGGTTCTGCTCATGGGCGGCGAGCAGTTTCTGTCGGCGCGCATGTATACCGGCTGGCGGACACTATGGCCCGGGCTCGCCAAGAATCTTGTCGATACACTCGGCGGGCAGACTGCGACATTGACGCTGGCGCTCGCGGGCGTGACCTTGGCGTGGGCGGTATGGGTGGTCCCACTCATCGACCTGGCGGGTTTATGGCAGCATGGAAACGATGCGACTTTCGCGTTGCCGCTTGCGCTCGCCGGGTCGGGGGCGGCGATCGGTTTGCATATCGCTGCCGCATTCTATTTTCGTATTCCGTTCTGGTACGGTCTGATCTTTCCGCTGGGCTATACGGCCGGCGCGCTCATGGCTCTCGACAGCGTGCGCCGCCGCCGCAGCGGCCGCGTGCTGTGGAAGGGCCGGATCTATTCATGAAGGCTGTACGGCGGATGAGCGAGGATGCGCGCTCGGAGCGGGCCCGCGTCGCGGGGCCTCTCGACTCGGGCGAGACCCGCGCCATTATGATCGGGGCCGTCATCCTCGCGATCTTCCTGTATTTCATCAAGTTGATTTTGCTGCCGTTCGTGCTCGCGGGCATCGTCGCCTATATCTGCACGCCGATTTTGGACTGGGCGGAGAAGCGGACGCGATGGCCGCGTCTCCTGTTCGCGGTCGCGCTATTTCTGGTGCTGTGCGGCATTTCCGTTTTCGTCGTTGTCGTAGCTGCCGAACGCCTTGCGGACGAGGCGCGGGCGACCGCTGCGGATTTGCAGGTCTTATTGGAGAACTTTACCCGGCAGGCCATGGGCGAGCAGGCGATTACGCTGTTCGGCTACTCGATGAACGCGCGCGAGATCGCCCAAGCGGTGCTCGAGCGGGTGCGGGATTGGGCGGGGCAGACCGACCAGATTGCTTTGTTGACCGGCTACAGCCTCGTCGCCGCCATGGGCGCATTTTTGACGATTGTGCTGCTGTTCTATTTTCTGGTGAGCGGCAGGCAAGTCGCGCGCGGGATCTTTTGGATCGTGCCGCCGCATCGGCGTCCTCTCGCGGCGCGCATCTGGGCGCGGCTGGACCCGGTCCTCATGCACTATTTCATCGGCGTCATCGGCGTCGTGATCTATGCCACCGTCGCCGCTTATATCGGCCTCGGCGTTATACTCGGCATCCAACACGCCGTGCTCCTGGCGCTGCTAACCGGCCTTCTAGAGACGGTGCCGATGGTTGGGCCGACCGCGGCGGCAGTTCTCGCCGGCCTGGTTTCGCTGCGCACGGCAACCGGCATCGTCAACATCGTCGAATACGCCGCCTATGCCACCGCATTGCGACTTTCGATCGACCAGATCGTCGGCCCGTTGGTTCTGGGCCGCGCGGCGCACGTGCACCCGGTACTGATCATCTTCTGCTTTCTGGCCGGCGGCGTCGTGCTTGGAATACCCGGCGTGATCCTTGCTGTGCCGGTCGCCCTGGTGGTCAAGAGCACGCTGGCGACGATCTACGGCGACGAGCCCGCCTGAAAGGGGCGCGGCCGGGTGGTCTTCGGAAGGGGACTCTTCGGCCTCGCTTGGCTGGCGGAAATTCGGCTATAGTGTGTCTCAAGCCGGCAACTTTCCCCGGGCCATAGAGTTGTAGGCGAGGTTGAGGAAGGCGGAGACCCGCTAAATGGCGGTGTGGGATTCCGCAGAACAGACGTCGCGGTCGGCGCAGAGCCATCGTTGGCTGGCGGAGGCCATTGCTGTGCTTGACGCAGGCTTACGCCGCCGCCAGGCCGTATTTGAATACACCCAAAATCCGGCGTGCGTATTTCGCCTTGATATCGGCCCGGTCGCCCGGCCGCTCGTGCTGCGCGATGGCACGCGCGTGCATGCCGGTCAGCGCATGGCGCGGCTGCACTTCTGGAACGAGCAGGTCCCTGCTGTCCCCCGAACCGGTGCCACGATCGCGTGGGGGCGCCGGATGCAGCGGGCAATCGCGACTTCACTCCGCGAACTTGCAAGCTTCCTCGCCGCACGGCCGGAATTCAGCGACGTCACCGTAATATGCGCCGACGCCCCTTCCGGCACCAAAACCCAGACCGAGCAGCTTGCCCGAATCATGGCGCGTTACGGCTTTGAGGCGATCGTCCAGCCCGGACGAATGTCGATTGGCGAACGGCTGCACCGCGTCGGCGAAAACATCCTGATCTCGTTGATCATCCTTGCACACAATCCCGGCGCACTGCGCTCCGACACGCTCAGGCGCGTGCGGCTGCCGATCTATCTGTCGCGCCGAATCCTGGAAAGAGAATTTGGGTGAGGTCGCTCCGCAGCGGATTTCGTCATGACTATTGCCGAAAGTATTCCCCACGCCGTGTCGTTCGCGCTGTCGCTTAGCGACGCTTGTGTTGTCATTGCCATCGTCGGGTGTCTCTTCACGCTGGCGGCAATGGTGTGCGTGGTCACCTTTCCACACTTGGAGACAGATGATTTTGCCGCCGAGCAGCCGGTAACGATCCTCAAGCCGTTGCACGATCTTGAACCGGAATTGCCGGCGCGTCTTATGACATTCTGTGAGCAGAATTACAGCGCTCCAGTCCAGATTTTGTGTGGCACGCGACATAACGACTCGCCGTCGGTCACGGCCGTGCGCGCGATGGTGCAGGGTTTCCCGGACACTGAGATTGAGCTCGTCGTTGAGCCGCGTACTCACGGGGTCAATCGCAAGGTTTCGAATCTGATCAACATGATGCCGCGAGCCCGCCACGGCACGCTGGTCATGTCCGACAGCGATATCGTTGTCGGACCAAATTATTTGCGAACGCTGACCGCGCCTCTCGCGTCGCCTCAAGTCGGTGCCGTGAGCTGCCTGTACCACGGCATCGGGGGCGATGGGCTTTGGACGCGCCTCTCGGCGCTCGCCATCAACTCGCAATTTCTGCCGTACGCAATTGCAGCGGTCAGCCTTGGGCTGGCGAAACCGTGTTGCGGCGCGACGATTGCTCTGCGCCGGTCAATGCTCGATCGGATCGGCGGCTTCGGCGTTCTTGCCGACGTCCTTGCCGACGACCATGCGATTGGTCTTGCCGTGCGGGCGGCGGGCTATGATGTGGTCACGGCGCCGTTCCTGGTTGGCCATCGTTGCTTTGAGGAGAGCCTGCGCCAGCTCGTCCGGCATCAAATTCGAGTCGGCCGCACCATCAAGAGCATCTACCCGCTCGCTTATGCCGGCACCATTGTGACCCATCCCTGGCCGCTCGCCCTTCTCGGCATGCTTTCGGGCAGCCAGGCTGCGGTCATGGTCGCCGTGGCCGCGTTGCTGGCCCGCGTGCTTCTATGCCGCAGCGTTGAACGGCGATTTGGGCTGCCACGGCAAAACTACTGGCTCATTCCGGCGCATGATCTCATCGCTTTCGCAGTCTACGTGACGAGCTTCTTCGGGGCGACGGTTCACTGGCGGGGCGCCGACTACCGCGTGACGGCGGACGGCACCCTGATCGAAGGACAAGAGACCTGACAAAAACAACTTTCGTGCGCCCAAGATTGCGTCCACTATTTCGGAAATGGTGCGTAGTCCGGATGTGATAATGCGCTGGCTGCGCGAAGGCCTTGGGTTCTTTTCCTTCCTGCGCGAACGGCGGGAGCTGGCGCACTGAATCGCCTGGTCATCACGGCGGACGATTTCGGGCTTAGCGAGCCGGTCAACGCCGCCATCGAAGAAGCGCACCGTCGCGGCATACTCAGCGCCGCGAGTCTCATGATCGGCGGTCCTGCGGCGGCCGATGCGATCAAGCGCGCGCGTGCCTTGCCGAACCTGCGCGTTGGACTGCATGTTGTTCTGGTCGACGGCAAGCCGGTGCTCGACCCTAAGGAGATTCCAGATCTGGTCGACGGCAGCGGGTGGCTGCGGAACGATCTCGCGGTCTATGGCGCGCAGATCGCCTTTAGTCAGTCACTGCGGCGGCAGGTCGACAAAGAAATCGTCGCGCAATTCGACGCCTACCGCGCCACCGGCTTGCTGCTCGACCACGTCAATACGCACCGGCACTTTCATCTTCATCCGACGATCGCGGCCGCAATCGTCAAAGTCGGAATGCGCTACGGCATGCGGGCACTGCGCGTCCCGTTCGAGCCCTGGCGCGTTATTGCCGATATCGATCCGACGACGCAGCGTCAGGCCGGCCGTATCGTGGCGCCGTGGGCCATGTGGCTGCGCCGGCGCATCCAACGCGCTGGTCTGATAACCGCCGACGCTGTGTTCGGATTGGCGTGGTCGGGTGCGATGACGCAACAGCGACTCGCCGCACTTCTTGGCCGGCTGCCGGCCGGCTTGGTCGAAATCTATCTGCACCCGGCGACGATCAGCAGTTTTGCCGGCGCAGCGCCGGGTTATCGGTATGCCGAGGAATTCGCCGCGCTGTGTGATAGCGAGTGCATCGCCGCGGCGCGTGCATCGGGCTACCCGATCGGCGGTTATGCGGATGCTGTTGTGTGAACTTATTCCGGAAACGTCATTTATCGCGTTAGCGCTTGCGCTTTTTGTCCAGATATCCGGCCGCGCCGAACCACTGGATCGCGTCCGCAAGCGCCTCACGGTAAGGGCGGGCGCGCACCCCAAGATCGCGTTCGGCCTTGGCCGCGGTGAAATACATATGGTGCGCGGCCATGCGAATGCCGTCACGCGTCGTGAACGGATCACGTCCCGTGAGCCAGGCAGTCGCCTCGGCCACATAGGCGACCGGGATCACCACGGCGCGTGGAAGCCGCAGCCGCGGTGGACGACGGCCGACGATGTGGGAGATTTCAGCGAGCATATCGGCCAGCAGCACGTTCTCACCGCCGAGTATGTATCGTTGTCCGATCACGCCGCGTTTAAGCGCGGCGATGTGGCCTTCGGCAACATCATCGACGTGAACGAGATTAAGACCGGTATCGAGAAATCCGGGCACACGTCCGCGCGCCGCCTCGACGATAACGCGTCCGGTCGGCGTCGGCTTCACGTCGCGGGGCCCGATCGGCGTTGAGGGATTTACGATGACGGCAGGCAGCGCATCGTTGGCAATCATCGCCTCGACCAGCCGTTCGGCTGCGATCTTGCTACGCTTGTAGGGACCGATCCCTTCCTCCGCCGAAAGTGCAACCGTCTCGTCTGCGGGACTGCCGTCGGCGCGCAAACCGAGCGTCGCGACGCTGCTGGTGTAGACGATGCGCTCGGCACCGGCGCGTTTCGCCTCCGCCATGACGATGCGCGTGCCTTCCACATTGGCGGCAAAAATTTCGCTCGGATTGCGTGCCCACAACCGGTAGTCGGCCGCCACATGAAAGACGTATCGTACGCCGGACATGGCGCGGCGAACGGACTCCGCATCGCGGATGTCGCCGGCAACGAATTCCAGATCGAGCCCATCCAGGTGAAAACGCGGACTGCCGGATCGGACCAGCGCCCGCACCGTCAACCCTTCGGCGACGAGCTTCCGCGCGACGGCTGACCCGACCAATCCAGTAGCCCCGGTGATCAGAGTTTTCGCGCTGCTACCCATGGTGTTCCGTGCGCACTCGGCCGCAAATCAAGCATTTTCACAACCAAACAGCCATGCGGGTTCCGTGAGGAAATCAATTTGAGCATTCGTATTAGCAATGGCAACGGCAATGTTTTATGATAGACTTTAGCAAGCTCGGTGATTGCCGGAATGAAGCCGGGTACGTCTGCGAGGGCGCGACTTGGGGGCGTCTAGGCTGGGTTAGGTGGGGCTACAGACGCGAGGGGTCAGGGCTTCTAATGGCATCCCAATTGGATTATGCCGGTGGAACTTTCGTAGAAGGACTTGTAGACGACGCGGAAGAGACCTTTCAGGTCGCCGATGTTTCCGTTGAAAGTCCCCAGCGTCTCGTCATCGCATTCGTCGGCTTGGCCTTCGAGGCGCGTATTGCCGCCGGTCCTGGAGTGCTGGTGGTTTGCCGCACCGCGGGCAGCGAGTTGGAGACGGTGGCCGACGCCGCCGTTCGGCAAGGCTATCGCGGCATGATTAGTTTCGGCGTTGCCGGCGGGCTTGCCTCCCACCTCCGCGCCGGCGATTGGGTCGTCGCTTCGGCCGTCCGTGAAGCGCAGACCGTTCGCGCTACTGATGCGGTGTGGTCGCGCAAGCTCCTCGGCAAGATTGCTGGCGCCATCCATGCGCCGATCCTCGGCGTCGATGAGGCGATCGCCGACCCGGCCGAGAAGCGCGAGCTGTACAAGACGACTGGCGCAGTTGCGGTGGATATGGAATCCCACATGGTGGCCCGCGTTGCCGCCGCGCACGATCTCGCTTTTGCCGTGGCGCGTGTCGTCGTCGACCCGGCTCACCGGACGGTTCCGCCCGCCGCCCTCATCAACATGCGTCCGGATGGACGCGCCAACATCTGGGCGGTGATGCGTGACCTTCTTGTGCGGCCGTCGCAACTCTCGCCGATGGCGCGGATCGCCGCCGACGCATTTACGGCTCGCGCCGCAATGAACCGCGTGCGGCGGCGGCTCGGCCCGCATTTCGGGCTCCTGGATCACGCCTGAGCGGGATTTTCGCAGGCTTCGGTTTATTACGATCCCGTTCAGCAGCGCATCACGGCGTCATGCTCTGTGATGCGCTCTGCCCGCGACCGCGACACTCAAGCCTGCGAGATGAACTTGGTGTTCAGATAGGCCTGTAATCCTTCGAGGCCGCCTTCGCTGCCGTACCCGGATTCCTTGATGCCGCCGAACGGCGTCTCCGGCGTCGAAACGGCGATCGAGTTCACGCCGACCATGCCCGACTGTAGTGCGTCGCCGATCATGTTCGCGGTCTGCGCGGAGCCGGTGAAAGCGTACGCGGCAAGCCCGTAAGGTAGCGAGTTGGCGCGTTCCACGACTTCATCGAAGGTCTTGAATCTGACGATCGGCGCCAGCGGTCCGAACGGCTCCTGGGTCATGATCTTGGAGTCGTCCGGCACGTCGGTGATCACCGTCGGCTCGTAGAAGTAGCCCTGATTGCCGCGGCGCTGGCCGCCGGTGACGATCTTGCCGCCGCGATTTTTGGCGTCGTTGACGAACGACTCCATGGCGTCGATGCGCCGGGCATTCGCCACGGGCCCCATGCCGACGCCTTTTTCCATTCCGTCGCCAAGCTTCAGTGACTTGGCGTATTCGGTGAAGCGGTTGAGGAAGCGGTCGTAGACCGGTTCCTGCACATAGAAGCGGGTCGGCGAGATGCATACCTGGCCGGCGTTGCGGTACTTGAAGCCCGCGATCGTATCGGCGGATTTCTCCGGATCGGCATCGGCAAACACGACGACCGGCGAGTGGCCGCCGAGTTCCATGGTCGCGCGCTTCATTCCCTTAGCCGCCAGCGCCGCGAGATGCTTGCCGACCGGAATAGAGCCGGTGAATGAAATCTTGCGCACCTCGTCCTTGGCGATGAGGTGCTCGGAGATCGTCGCCGGCACGCCGAACACGAGATTGAGCACGCCGGGCGGCAGGCCCGCGTCGGCAAAGCAGCGCACCATCTCGACGCAGGCGCCCGGCGTCTCCTCGGACGCCTTGAGGATGAGCGAACAGCCGGCGGCGAGTGCGCCGCCGATCTTGCGGGCCGGCGTCAGCGTCGGAAAGTTCCAGGGCGTGAACGCCGTGACGATACCGACCGGCTCCTGCACTACGATCTGACGGATGCCCTTGAAGGCGCCCGGGACGATGCGGCCGTAGGCCCGACGGCCTTCTTCCGCGTACCACTCGATGATGTCGGCCGAGGTGCGCACCTCGGCGCGCGCTTCCGGGTAAGCTTTTCCCTGTTCCTGTACCATAATCTTTGCGATCGCGTCGTGGCGCTCGCGCATGAGATCGGCGGCTTTGCGCATGACCTTGGCGCGCTCGTACGCCGAGACTGCGCGCCAGGTCGCGAAGCCCTTCTTGGCGGCTTCGAGCGCGCGGTCGAGATCGGCCTTACTCGCATGCGGCAGCCGCGCCAGCGGCTTTTCCGTTGCCGGATTGATCACGTCCTCGCCGGCGCGACCGTCGCCGTTGAGCCATTGGCCGTCGATGAAGAGTTCGAGATTGGCGTACATGGGGATCCCTCTCAAAAGAGACGCTGACGTTTTTGTCTGGGCCGGGACGTTCTGGCTGCGATGGAACTAGCAGATTTCCGGGTCATGTTCATCCCCACGTGCGCCTGTTGCTGCCGAGCCCAAAAGCAAAGCCCCGGCGCTTGGCCGGGGCGAACGATGTACGAAATGACGATCGGCAGATTACAGTTGTCCGTACTTCCTAAGCACGGCGCGGCAATCGCTGCTGACGCGCCAGCTATGGGCGGCGAGCGTCGCGCCGCAGCGGAGCAGATTATCCCAGGTCATACCGCCGGAATGGTCACACAGCTTTGCTGCCGCGGGTTTGCATGGCGCCAATTCGGCAAGATCGACTGCACCAGCGCTCGTGGTCCAAACTCCGGCAAGCGCGCACGCGGCTATGATCATTTTCATGCTGAGACAGGTCCCTCATTTTTGCTTGAAGGCGCCTGCGTAGCCTGAACTTGAAGCAAAAGCTATCTATTTTGTGCGCCGCACAAATGCCTCATTCGCAATAACCCTACCGGCATAAGGCACTGAAATTAATCTTGTTTTCAGTAGCGGGCAGCGATCGGCAGTTCCTCAGCCGGGAACAGCGAGATCACGGTGTGGCCTTTGTCGGTGACCACAACCTCTTCCTCGATACGCGCCGCCGAATAGCCGTCCGTTGCCGGGCAATAGGTTTCGAGCGCGAACACCATGCCTTCTTTGATCACGGTCGGGTGGTCCATCGAAATCACGCGGCTGATGATCGGCCGCTCGTGCAGGTTCAAACCCAGGCCGTGGCCGAATTGCAGGCCGAATGCGGAAAGCTCGTCGGGAAAGCCGAACTCCTGCGCCTTCGGCCATACGCTGCAAACCTGATCGGTGGTCACGCCCGGCTTGATCAGGTCGATCGCGAGATCGAGCCATTCGCGGCACTTCTTGTAGGCATCGCGCTGTGACGGCGTCGCGCGGCCGACATTGAAGGTGCGGTAATAGCAGGTGCGATAGCCCATGAAGCTTTGCAGAATGTCGAAGAACACCTGGTCGCCGGGTCGCACCATGCGGTCGGTGAAATTGTGCGGATGCGGATTGCCGCGCTCGCCGGAAATGGCGTTGATCGCTTCTACGTCGTCGGAGCCGTGGCGATAGAGGAACTCGTTGACCAGCGCGACCATGTCGTTCTCGCGCACGCCGGGCTTCAGTTTTTCATCGATCAGTTGGTAAGCGCCATCGACCATGGCGGCGGCGCGGTTCAATAGCGCGATCTCGTCGGCGGATTTTACTTCCCGCGCTTCGAGCATGATCTGCTGGCCGTCCTTTACTTTGAGCCCGGCCTTTTCCAGTTCGAACATCATGGGCGGTTCGATGATATCGACGCCGATCGGCATCTTGGCAACGCCAGCAGATTTCAGAATCGAGGCCATCTCCTCGGCGTGATGCTTCATCAGGCCGAAGGCGGGATCGACGGTGCCCCGCAAGCCGACCAGACCGGCCTTGCAGTTCTCGGGCTTGAGCCACGGCGAATAGAGCCGGTGATGGACCGCGGCCGAACCGAAGTCCCACAGGATCGGATCGCCGCCGCGCGGCAGTAGCGTCCAGCGCGAGAGCTTGTCGCGTGCCCACTCGCCGATCTTGGTCGAGGTGACGTAGCGGACGTTGTTGTCGTCGAACAGGAGCAGAGCGCCGAGGTCGGAGGCTTCGAGCGCAGCTCGCGCTCGGGCGAGCCGGTAACGGTGCATGCGCCGGTAATCGACGCGTTCCTCGAAATCCACGCCCATGGTGCCGAGCACCGGCAGATGTCGCCCCCAATTGTAGCGCGGGTTGATGTCCTCGGCGCGAATCGTCGTCGGGTCGCGGGTGATATCGTCCATGGCGTGCTCCCTCGGTTCTTATTGGAACTATAATAGCGTTTCCCGGGCGCAGCGCAGCACGAAGTGGTGCGCTGCAGACCCGGGATCGTTACGAACGCGGACCCAGCAGACGCCGAGCTTGCGACGGCCCCGGATCAGCGGTGCACCGCTACGCGCTGCACCGCATCCGGGGAACGAATTCAGAGTAAGACCAGTTCATCCGTCAAATCCCGCCAATTCGGGTTCACTTGCTCGATCAATTTAAACTTCCACGCTCGGCGCCACCGTTTGACTGCACGTTCGCGTGCCCGTGCTTCGAGAATGGATGCATATTGTTCGTAGTAGACCAAGTTCACCACGCCGTATGTGCGGGTGAACCCGGGCACGGCTTTGGTCTTGTGCTCCCAAATCCGTCGGGCAAGATGATTGGTCACTCCAACGTAAAGCACGCCCATTGGCCGGTTGGCGAGAATGTAGACGAAGGCGCGCTTCGCCATCCGTAGTCACGGCATCGGGATTTCGCCGACGTCCTTCGGAACTTTATAGCCGCGCTGCACGGCCGGGCGATTTGCGATTGCGACATACCAGCGCTTCACGTTCGGATAGGCGTTAAGATCGATCGTTTGCCATTCGAAGCGCGAGATCCACGGCCAGATGGCGATGTCGGCGATGGAATAGGCATCGGCGACGAATTCGTGGTCCTTGAGCCTGCGGTCGAGCACGCCGTAAAGTCGGTGTCCTTCCTTGAGGTAGCGCTCCTCGGCGTACGGCGCCTTGCCCTTGTTGTACTTCACGAAGTGATGGACCTGGCCGAGCATCGGACCCGGTCCACCCATTTGCCACATCAGCCACTCGATGACGCGATAGCGCGTCTCGCCGGATTTCGGCATCAGCCGGCCGGTCTTGTCGGCGAGATAGATGAGGATGGCGCCGGACTCCATCAGGCTCATGCCGGTGTCGCGATCGACGATCGCCGGAATGCGATTGTTCGGGCTGATCTTGAGAAAGTCCGGCGCGAACTGCTCGTCCTTGCCGATGTCGATCGCGTGTGCGGTGTAGGGCAGCTCCAGCTCTTCGAGCGCGATAGACGCCTTGCGGCCATTGGGTGTCGTCCAGGTGTAGAGATCGATCACTGGGTGGGTCCTGTGCTGAGTTGAAAATTGGAGGGGCGGGTAAACTTAAGCCGCTCGCAGCGCGGCGATATGCGCGCCAATATCCCCGCGGATTTTCGGGCCGTGAGTTCGCATCTCGGCGAACTCGCTTTCGCTGATGAGATCGTGCAGTCCGGATTTAAAACTCGGCCACGCACGGGCCTGCGTCCACCAGCGTTGCACGCGCGGCCTGTCCGCGGTCCAAAGATCAAGCAGACCGAGATAATCGAGCCGTGCAGCGTACGGCATCAGGTTAATGTCGGCGAGGGAGGGATCGGCGCCGAGTACCCAGGGTCCCCCGTTTTCGGCGAGCGCGTCCTCCAGCATCTTGAAGGCCCGTTCATAGGCGGCAACGCCGTGCAGCACGAACGGCGATTTTGCTCCGAGTTCGTAGGTCGACTTGAAGCGGTCCGTTCGCCGCGGATCGCCGACGTTGCGAAAGCGTTTCTCGCGGGTCTCCGGCGGCATATTTTTCATCCGCTCGCGGAACATCGCCGAGAAACTGATCTCGGTGACACCGTCGTGCAGTCCCTCATCGACCATTTTGCTCCACAGGCGCATGCGGCTTTGCAGCCACGGATCCGCGGGAATGAGGTGCGGCGACTTTGTGAACGTCTCGTCGACATATTCGCAGATCAATGTCGACTCGATCACCGGTTTGCCGTCATGGACCAGCGTCGGCACCACGCCTTTGGGATTAAGCTTCAGGTATTTCGGATCGTATTGCTCGGTTTTGAACAGATCGACTTTAACCGCCTCCCACTCCAGACTCTTCGCGCGCAGCGTAATACGCACCTTCTGGCAGCAAACCGAATTGCCAAAATCGTAGAGGACGAGCTTGGTCATGCAGCCCGCTTACCCCACAACCGTGCCGAAGCGATGTCGGCGCCGTCGCGGATCGCTTTGAGCTTCAGCCACACTGCCGGCTCGATCACCCATTCGCGCCGGGTGAAGGTGCCGAAGCCGCAATCGGTCGAGGCGACGACGCGCTCACGGTCGCCGATCGCCGCCACCGCCTCCTCGATCCGTCGCGCCACCACTTCCGGGTGCTCGACGAAGTTGGACGTCGACTCGACCACGCCGGGAATGAGGATCATGTCCTTGGGAAACGGCACGCGCTTGAGCGCGCCGTACTCGTGAGCGTGGCGCGGATTGGAAAATTCGATCGACAGCGCCCCGACATTGGCCCGGTAGAGCGCGAGAAGGATTTTTTCCAGCGCGATGTCGTGAATGTGCGGGCCTTCCCAGTTGCCGTAACAAATATGCAGCCGCACACGGTTGCGCGGAATGCCTGCGATGCCTTTATTGATCATCGCCACGTGCAGCTCGACCGCCTTGACGAAATCCGCATCCGACCCGTCGCGGTAAAACATGGTGCGGTCCATAGCGAGATCGGGCGCGTCGATCTGCAAAACCAGGCCAGCCTTGTGGATCGCCATGTATTCGTTGCTCATCTCGCGGGCAATCGCGGCGAGGTAGGCCTCGTTGGTGTCATAGAAAGCGTTGAGCATGGTGGAGGCGATGATGCCGGGCGACGGCGCGGTCATGAAGCTTTCCGCGAACGGCTTACCTTCGCCGGCAATCCGTTTGAAACGCGCGATCTCGCGCTCGATTGCCGTAGTGTCGTGATAGTGCAGCTCGCCTTGCGCTTCCGGTGCATTCTGCTGCCGGCTGACGTTCGGGAAGCGGCGCATGAGATACTGCACCAGCTCGGGGAATTCTTCGAATTCGCGGCCGCGCCGGCGTTTGGATTCGCCGCCGAAGCCCGACATGCGTTGCGGCACGTAAGTCTGAAAGCCGACGCGCTGCTGCTCGCCATCGTTGCCGCTGTCGATGCCAGCTTCCTTTTGCTTGCCAACCACGTGCCGCACCGCCTTGTCCATTTCGGCATCGAGCTGCGCCAGGTCGTAGCGTTCACCGGCTTCACGCCGGACCAGAAGCTCGCTCAGCGCTTCGCTGCGCGGCAGGCTGCCGACATGGGTGGTGAGGATGCGGTCACGGCTGACAATCATGATACTAGCTCCCGGCCTTCGTCATGGCCGAACTCGTCCCGGCCATCCACGTCTTCGCTTCCTTCGAAGTCTTCAGTTTCCAAGACGTGGATGCCCGGCACAAGGCCGAGCATGACCGTTTGGGATAATGCCGCAGCACTATTGGATTGCGGCAAATTGCACCATCGGCATAATGGCTTGGCGTGGGCAAACAATGGGCAAAAGCTCAAGGTTGCCCGCCGAGGAAACGCTGCGATGGATGTCGCTCAGCCGAACCTGACGCCGCGCGAGCCCGCCGATGCGATCCCGCGCGACTACAATTTCGCCGCTGACATCCTCAAGCTCAATCTCAAGGCGGGCCGCGCCGGCAAACTCGCCTTTATCGATCGGCGCCAGGGCTGGACCTACGGCGATCTGGCAACGCGGGTGGACCGCTTTGGCCAAGCGCTGCGCTCGCTCGGCATCCGCCGCGAGGAGCGCATCCTCATCTGTTTGCTCGACGGCATCGATTGGCCGACCGCATTCCTCGGTGCGATCAAGGCCGGCATCGTGCCGGTGCCGGTCAACACATTGCTTACCCCGGACGATTACCGCTTCATGCTTGATGACAGCCGGGCGCGGCTCCTCGTCGTGTCTGAAGAGCTTTATCCGAAATTCGCCGATCTGATCGGGCAGAGTGCTGACCTTGACCACGTCGTCGTCTCCGGAGTGAACGGGCACGGTCATCCGCGCCTTGAGGAACTGCTCGCAGCCGCCGAAGCCGAAGCCGTAACCGCGCCGACGGTGCGCGACGACATCTGCTTCTGGCTCTACACGTCGGGTTCGACCGGCAAGCCCAAAGCCGCGGTGCACACTCACGCCGATCTGAAATTCACTGACGAGCTGTACGGCAGACCGTTTCTCGGCATTACTGAGAACGACGTATGCTACTCGGTGGCGAAGCTGTTCTTCGCTTACGGGCTAGGCAACGCGCTCACGTTCCCGATGTCGGCGGGCGCGACAACGGTCCTGCTGCCGGATCGGCCGACGCCGGAAGCGGTGGCGGAGATCCTCAAGAAACATCAGGTCACCGTGTTTTATGCGGTGCCGACCTTTTATGCAGGTTTTCTCGCCAGCGTGGCCGCGCCGGAGCGCTCCGAACTGAAGATCCGGCGTTGCGTCTCAGCCGGCGAGGCGCTGCCCGCCGACGTCGGCCGGCGCTGGAGCGAACGTTACGGGGTCGACATTCTCGACGGCATCGGCTCGACCGAAATGCTGCACATCTTCGTTTCCAACCGCGCGGGCGAAGTGAAATACGGCAGCACCGGCAAGCCGGTGCCGGGTTACGACGTGCGCCTGGTCGACGACGACGGCGTGATCATCAAGACCCGCGGCGAAATGGGCGAGCTGCAGGTGCGCGGGCCGACCAGCGCCGTGATGTACTGGAACAATCGCGAACAGTCGCGCGATACGTTCCTCGGCGAATGGACGCGCTCGGGAGACAAATACGTCGAGGACGAGGACGGCTATTTCGTCTACTGCGGCCGGCGCGACGACATGCTCAAGGTCTCGGGCATGTACGTCTCGCCGTTCGAGGTTGAGGCGGCCCTGCAAAGCCATCCTGAAGTGCTCGAGGCCGCGGTCGTGGGCTGGCCGGATATCGACGCGCTGATCAAGCCGAAGGCTTTCGTGGTGCTGAAATCGCCGGCAAAAGCCGGCGACGACCTGGCGCGCACCTTGCAGGACTACTGCCGCGCCAAACTCGCCCCGTTCAAATATCCCCGCTGGCTCGAATTTCGCAGCGAACTGCCAAAAACCGCGACCGGAAAAATCCAGCGCTTCAAGCTGCGCGCGGAGGCAGTGGCGAAGTAGTCGAAGTCCGTCTCCCGGGCGCGGCGCAGCACAAAGCGAAGCGCAGTGATGCCCTGCAGAACCGGGACCGTCATAGACTCCGAGGCTGGTACGATCCCGGATCAGCGGTGCGTCGTTTCACGCTGCACCGCATCCGGGAGACGCCATCATGGCGTAGATGCCTTGCGTTAATGGTTGGCGGGTATTACTACCACGCCATTCCGTCGGCGCGCCGCGGTAGCTCAGCTGGTAGAGCACCGCATTCGTAATGCGGGGGTCGGGGGTTCGAATCCCTTCCGCGGCACCACCTTTCCTTACCCTCTCAATCTGGCTATATTCTAGCCAGAATGCCCTACGCGATCGTCCTCGCGCCTGAAGCTGTCGATGATCTTGGGACGCTGACGGCAAATGTTCGCGCAATCGTGCGCACTGCGCTCGAAACGCACCTGCGACACCAACCGGGGAAGACAAGCCGCAGTCGCATCAAAAGGCTACGAGGACTGCGCCGCCCGCAATACCGACTGCGCGTCGGCGAGAATTCGTGTTTTCTATGATGTTTCCGGCACGACCGTCGAGGTGTTGGCGATCGTAGCCAAATCGGAGGCCGAGTCATGGCTCGCACAGTTCGCAAGTCAGGTATGAAGGAAGTTCCTTTGTCCGAAATCAAGGACGACCTCTCTCGATTCCTGCGGGAGGCAGAGACCCAGGAAATCGTCATCACCCGCCACGGTAAACCGGCGGGCGTGCTGATTGGTTTCGAATCCGAGGATGCGTGGTTCGATTACCGGCTCGAAAATGATCCCCGGTTCTTGCAGCGGATCGAACAGGCGCGAAACAGCCTGCGTGCAGGACGTGGAGTACGGCTTGAGGACATAGAAACCGAATAGGCAGGCTGCTCATTATCCAGTCGCCGCCGCAAACGCGATCGGCATGTCGGCGTAGATTTTATACTTCTGCGTCCTCGGCTTGTCCTTGTCCTCTTCGCGAAGATATTCGACCGAGCTTCTTGCCAAATAGGCCATCGGAAGAATCAAGACGCGGATAAAGCGCGTCGGCTGATCTGTGGCCTGGGCGAAAACCGGCTCGGGTCCACTCTCGTACCAAGGACTCCCCGGTCCATATGAGGTCGAGTGGCCGTGCGTGTCGATGCGGATGCCGCCTTCAAGGAGGCAGCGGATGCCCGGTCCCTGATGCCGGTGCAGATAGGCGCAGCCGCCGGGCGGAAACGCGACGCTGTCACCGCGCAGCAAAAGTGGCCCGTTTGGCAACGTGTCGAGCCGCGCGGAAAGCTTTTCGTGCGAAATCGCGGATGAGCCAGCTGCGGTCGTTGGCGGGGAATTCTCTGCAGCCAATTCCCACCGCCAAACCGTTGCCCCTTCCGGGCCGCCTTTGATCCGTGTCGCGGCGTCGCCGCCGAAGCCTTCGTCCCGATGCACCGGGCGGTCGGCAATCAGGATCGAGCCGTGGACCACGTAGACTATATGCGGCGCGGCCGACAGTGCCAGCTCGCTACCGTCGTTCGCCAGTACATCTTCATAAAGCCGTAACACCGGTGCCATGGGCGTATTCCTCCTGCGTTACGCGCGGACGAGGCATGAGTTTCCGTGCGGATTGGCTTTCGCGCAATGGGTTTACACCCGCGCGTGCGCCTTGCTAAATCGCGCCCGGCGGTCGCGTGGCTTCAACTTTTAAGAACAATAGCGCGCCCGGCAGGAGGAAAACCGGATGCAGCGAGCTACGCCACCGTTTCGTGCCGACCATGTAGGCAGCCTGCTGCGGCCGGCCGCCATCAAGGAGGCGCGGGCCAGACGCGCGCGCAATGAGATCACCGCGGAAGCGCTGCGCGCGATCGAGGACCGCGAGATCGAAAAGGCAATCCGGAAACAGGAGGATGTCGGTCTGAAGCTTGCCACCGACGGCGAGTTCCGCCGCTCCTGGTATCAGTTCGACTTTCTCAAGGGCTTGCAGGGCGTCGAGCTTTACGAAGTCGCCGAAGGCATCACGTTTCACGGCGTGAAAACCAAGGCCGAGAGCGTCCGCACCATCGGACGGGTCGATTTCACCTCGCATCCGCACCTTGAGGATTTTCGCTTTCTCAAAGCGCACACTCGCGTCACGCCGAAAATGACCATTCCGGCGCCAAATATGCTGCATTTTCGGCCTGGGCGAGGTTCGATCAGCAAACAGGTCTATCCGGATCTCGAACCGTTTTTCGATGACGTCGCCAACGCCTCCCGCAAGGCGGTGCGCGCCTTCTACGACGCGGGCTGCCGTTATCTGCAGTTCGACGATACCACCTGGTCGATGATGTGCGACGAGCGCGAACTGGCGCATTCGCGCGAGCGCGGCGACGAACCGGAAAAGCTTCCCGCTGTCTACGCGCGCATGATCAACCGCGCGCTCGAAGGCAAGCCCGCCGACATGACAGTCACGATGCATTCGTGCCGCGGCAATTTTCGCTCCACCTTCATCGCCTCCGGCGGCTACGAGCCGTTTGCCGAACGGCTGTTTAACGAAGTCAATGTCGACGGTTACTTCCTCGAATACGACAACGAGCGTTCAGGCGGCTTCGAGCCGCTGCGGTTTTTCCCGAAGGGCAAGAAGCAGCTGGTGCTTGGACTGATCACCTCGAAAAGCGGCGCGCTGGAAAACAAGGACGCCGTCAAGCGCCGGATCGACGAAGCCACCAAATACGTGGCGCTCGATCAGCTCTGCCTGTCGCCGCAATGCGGCTTCGCCTCGACAGAGGAGGGCAACGTGCTCACCGAAGACGAGCAATGGGCGAAGCTGCGCCTGGTCGTCGAAATCGCCGACGAAGTGTGGGGCTGAGTTAAGCCATGCAGCGAACCAGGCCGCCGTTCCGCGCCGACCACGTCGGCAGCCTCCTGCGCCCCGCGGCGCTCAAGGAAGCGCGGGAGAAGCGGGCTCGCGGCGAGATCAACGGCGACGCCTTGAAACAGGTCGAAGATCGCGAGGTCGACAACGTCATCCGCCATCAGGAAGCGGTTGGTCTTCATTCGGTGACGGACGGCGAGTTTCGGCGCGTCTCCTGGAATTACGACTTTCTCGAACAGCTCGAAAACGTCGAGTTTTATGTCGGCGAGCGCAAGATCAAGTTTACCAGCGGCGGCCCGCAACCGCGGCCGATCCTGCTCCGCGTCATCGGCAAACTCGGCGGCTACAAGCCGCATCCGATGATCGAGCATTTCAAATATCTAAAGGCCCACACTGGGCAAACTGCCAAGGTGACGATCCCGTCGCCGTCGTCCGTTCACTTTCGCTATGGCCGCGACGTCGTGCCGGAATCGGTCTATCCGTCGATGGACGACTTCTACCGCGACCT
Organism: uncultured Alphaproteobacteria bacterium; assembly: GCA_963831165.1. Classification (GTDB taxonomy): domain Bacteria; phylum Pseudomonadota; class Alphaproteobacteria; order Rhizobiales; family Xanthobacteraceae; genus BOG-931. The sequence goes on along the minus strand of CAWHPC010000016.1, from coordinate 42,180 downwards.
CGGCGAGACCTATCGCAAGGTGGTGCACGCGTTCGCCGACGCTGGCTGCCGCTATCTGCAGCTCGACGAGGTCAATCTCGCATATTTGTGCGATCCGTCGTTGCGCGCGCACATCACGGCGCGCGGCGACGATCCGGCGGCGCTGCCCAAGATCTATGCCGACATGATCAACGCGGCGATCTCCGATATCCCCGCCGACATGACCATCACCATGCATCTGTGCCGCGGCAATTTTCGCTCGAGCTTCGCCGCCAGCGGCGGATACGAGCCGGTCGCCGAAGTGCTGTTCAACGCCATCAAGGTGCACGGCTACTTCATGGAATACGACAGCGACCGCGCCGGCGGCTTCGAGCCGCTGCGCTTCGTGCCGAAGGGCAAGACCGTCGTGCTCGGGCTTGTCACCAGCAAAACCGGAAAGCTCGAAAGCCGCGATGACATCAAACGCCGGATCGAGCAGGCGGCGAAGTTCGTGCCGCTCGATCAGCTGTGCCTGTCGCCGCAGTGCGGATTTGCTTCAACCGAGGAAGGCAACGTGCTCACTGAGGACGAACAGTGGGCGAAGCTGCGCATGATTGTCGAGATCGCCGAGGAAGTGTGGGGAAAATGACGCAACGAACCAAACCGCCATTTCGCGCCGATCATGTCGGCAGCCTGCTGCGGCCTGCCGCGTTGAAAGAGGCGCGCGAGCGCCGCGCCAAGGGCGAAATCACGGCTGATGCACTCAAGGCCGTGGAGGACCGCGCGATCGAGGAGATCATCAAAAAACAGGAAGCGGTCGGCCTGCAAGCGATCAGCGACGGCGAATTCCGCCGCTCGTGGTGGCATCTCGATTTCCTGTGGGGCCTCGACGGCGTCGAACGCCATGTCATGGGCACCGGCATCGCCTTTGCCGCGGTTACCACCCGCAATGAAGGCGTGCGCGTCACCGGCAAGATCGGCTTTTCCGGCCACCCGATGCTGGAACACTTCAAGTTCCTCAAGGCGCACACCGGCCGGACGCCGAAGATGACCATTCCGGCGCCGTCCGCGCTCTATGGCCGTCCGGTGCCGACGCCGATCGACAAGAGCATTTATCCGAACCTCGATACGTTCTTCGCCGATCTCGGGCAGGCTTACAGAAAGGCGGTGCGCGCGTTTGCCGACGCCGGCTGCCGCTACATTCAGCTCGACGAAGTGTTCATCGCCATGCTGTGCGACCCGAAATATTGCCAGCAGATGCGCGATCGCGGCGACGACCCCGATTATTTGGGCGGCGTCTACGCCGACCTCATCAACGAAGCGATGTCGGATATTCCGGCCGACATGACGGTGACGATGCATCTGTGCCGCGGCAACTACAAATCGACCTTCATGGGCAGCGGCGGTTACGACGCGATGCAGGAGGTGCTGTTCGACCGCATCAAAGTTCACGGCTACTTCATGGAATACGACTCCGCGCGGGCCGGCGGTTTCGAGCCGCTGCGACGGCTGCAAAAGGGCCGTCTCGCGGTGCTCGGATTGGTGACGACAAAAACCGGGACAGCTCGAGAGCAAGGACGCAATCAAGCGCCGCATCGAGGAAGCGGCGAAGTTCACCGATCTCGATCAGCTCTGTCTGTCGCCGCAATGCGGCTTCGCTTCGACCGAAGAAGGCAATACGCTTGCCGAAGAAGACCAATGGGCGAAGCTTAAAATGATCGTCGAAGTCGCCAAGGAGGTCTGGGGGTAGTCGCATGCCGGGCATTGTGGAGGGCAAAGTCGCCATCGTAACCGGCGCGGGCCGCGGCATCGGCCGCGCCATCGCGCTGTTGATGGCGGAGGAGGGCGCCCGCGTCGTGGTCTGCGACATTGGGGCAAGCCTTGAGGGCGCCGGCACCGACGCCGGACCGGCCCAAGCCGTGGTCGAGGAAATCCAAAAGGCCGGCGGCAAGGCTCTGGCCTCGACGCTGTCGATCAGCGAGCCGGCGAACGGCGACAAGATCGTGCAGGCGGCGCTCGACGCCTTCGGTCGCGTCGATATTCTCGTCAACAATGCCGGCATCCTGCGCGACCGCATTTTTCATCGCATGAGCTGGTCCGACTGGTCGGACGTGATCAACGTCCACCTCAACGGCAGTTTCATCATGAGCCGCGCCTGCGCGACCCAGTTCCGCGAGCAGAAATCCGGCAGCTACGTGCATATGACCTCGACCTCGGGGCTGATCGGCAATTTCGGCCAGGCCAATTACATGGCGGCGAAGCTCGGCATTCTCGGGCTGTCGCGCGGCATCGCGCTCGACATGGCGCGCTTTAACGTGCGCTCGAATTGCGTGTCGCCGTTCGCCTGGACGCGGATGGTGCAATCGATTCCGGCCGAAACCGAAGACGAAAAAGCACGCGTCGCCCGCGCCGCGCAGGTCACGCCGGAAAAAGTGGCGCCGCTGGTCGTCTATCTGGCGTCGGACAAGGCCGACGGCATCACCGGCCAGATTCTTTCGGCGCGCAACAACGAAATCTATCTGTTCAACCAGAACCGGCCGATCCGCACGTTGCACCGTTCCGATGGCTGGACGCCGCAAAAGCTCGCCGACCAGCTCAAGAGCGCGTTTGCCACGTCGTTCACGCCGCTCGAGCGATCGCCCGAAGTGTTTTCATGGGATCCGGTGTGAAATGGCGATTGTCTACGACAAGCTGATGGCGCTCGACCTCGCGCCCGCGGAGCAGATCTACGACGCCAAGGACTGCATGCTGTACGCGCTCGGTGTCGGCCTCGGCCACGATCCGATGAATGAGGACGAACTCGCGTTCGTCTACGAGAAGAACCTGAAAGTATTGCCGACCATGGCCACGGTGCTCGCTCACAGCGGCTCGCTGGCGCGGAACCCGCACAGCGGCATCAACTGGGTGATGGTGGTCAACGGCGAGCAGGGTTTTACGCTGGAACGCCCGCTTGCGGGCGAGGGCGTGCTGATCGGCCGAACCCGGATCGTCGAAGTCATCGACAAAGGCGCCGGCAAGGGCGCGCTGCTGCTGACCGAACGCAAGATCACCGACAAGGCGACCGGCGCGCTGATCGGCACCGTGACGCAGACGATCTTCTGCCGCGGCGACGGCGGCTTCGGCGGTCCGCCGCGGCAATCGCCACCGACCCATCCGATCCCGTCGCGCGCCCCCGATGCGGTGTGCGATTTCGGCACGCGGCCGGAAATGGCGCTGATCTACCGCTTGAGCGGCGACTACAACCCATTGCACGCCGAGCCCGCGGCGGCGAAGGCCGCCGGTTACGAGCGGCCGATCTTGCACGGGTTGGGCACATTCGGCGTCTCCGGCCATGCGCTCCTGAAAACCATGTGCGGCTACGACCCCGCACGCCTTAAGTCGTTCGCCTGCCGCTTCTCAGCTCCGGTGTTTCCGGGCGAAACCATCCGCACCGAGATGTGGCGCGATGGTCCGATCGTGAGTTTTCGCGCGCGCGTCGTCGAGCGCGACGTGGTCGCGATCAACAACGGCCGCGCCGAGGTGACGTTGTGAACGAAGCCGCCGACCTCGCACCGATCCGCGAGGCGGTGCGGGCGCTGTGCGCGAATTTCCCGGGCGAATACTGGCGGCGGCTCGATCGCGAGCGCGCGTATCCGGAAGAATTCGTCGCGGCATTGACCAAGGCCGGCTTCCTCGCCGCGCTCATCCCCGAAGAATACGGCGGCAGCGGGCTCTCCATGACGGCGGCCGCCGCGATCATGGAGGAAATCCAGGCTGCGGGCTGCAACGGCGCCGGCTGTCACGCCCAGATGTACACCATGGGCACGGTGCTGCGGCATGGCAGCGCCGAGCAGAAGAAACGCTATCTGCCGGAGATCGCGCGCGGCGAACTCCGCCTGCAGGCGTTCGGCGTCACCGAGCCGACCTCGGGCACCGATACGCTTAGCCTCCGCACCACGGCGACGCGCGACGGCGACACTTACGTCATCAACGGCCAGAAAATCTGGACCTCGCGGGCCGAGTATTCCGATCTCATGCTGCTTCTTGCCCGCACCACGCCGCGCGAGCAGGCAAAGTCGCGCACCGCCGGACTTTCCGTATTCCTGCTCGACATGCGCGCGGTGAAGGGCAAGGGACTGACCATCCGGCCGATCCGCACCATGATGAATCACGCCACCACCGAAGTCTTTTTTGAGAACATGCGGATACCGGCCGACAATCTGATCGGCGTCGAAGGCGAGGGTTTTCGCTACATCCTGTCCGGCATGAATGCCGAGCGTATTCTCATCGCCGCCGAATGCATCGGCGATGCCAAGTGGTTCGTCGACAAGGCCGCGTCCTATGCGAAAGAGCGCGTGGTCTTCGACCGGCCGATTGGGCAGAACCAGGGCGTGCAGTTCCCGATCGCACGTTCCTACATCGACATGCGCGCAGCCGAACTGATGGTGCGCGAAGCGGCGGCGCTTTACGAGGCCGGGAAAGATTGCGGCGCAGAAGCGAATATGGCGAAGCATCTCGCCGCCGAAGCCTCGTGGGCGGCCGCCGACATGTGCCTGCAGACGCATGGCGGCTTCGGCTTCGCCGAAGAATTCGACATCGAGCGCAAGTTCCGCGAAACCAGGCTTTATACGGTGGCGCCGATCTCCACCAATCTCGTACTCTCGTACATCGCCGAGCATGTGCTCGGCTTGCCGCGGTCGTATTGAGATGACGCTTCCGCTCTCCGGCCTTCTGGTCGTGTCGCTTGAACAGGCAGTCGCCGCGCCGATGTGCACGTGCCGGCTCGCCGATGCCGGCGCGCGCGTGATCAAGATCGAGCGGCCCGAGGGCGATTTCGGCCGGTACTACGACGGCTTTGCGCACGGTGAGTGCAGCTATTTCGTCTGGCTCAACCGCGGCAAGGAATCGGTGGTGCTCGATCTCGGCAAGGCCGAGGACAAGGCGCTGCTCGAAGCCATGCTCAAGCGCGCCGATATTTTCGTGCAGAATCTGAAACCGGGCACGATCGTCAAGCTTGGCTTTCCGATTGCGCGGCTGCGGCGCGACTATCCGCGGCTCATTTGTTGCTCGATCTCCGGCTTTGGCGAGAGCGGTCCGTTCGCAAAGCGTAAAGCCTACGACCTCTTGATCCAGGCGGAAGTTGGCCTGGCGTCCATCACCGGCACGACAGAGCCGTCGCGCGTCGGCGTATCGGTGGTCGATGTTTCAACCGGAATGAACGCTTACGAGGCGATTCTCGAAGCCTTGCTGGCGCGGCAGAGGACCGGCGAAGGCGCCGAACTCTCGGTTTCCATGTTCGATTCGATCGCCGACTGGATGGCGGTCCCGCTGATGCAACAAGAAGCCGGCAAGCCGCCGCAGCGCGTCGGACTCACACACTCAGCCATCGCGCCGTACGGCGCATTTCCGACGCGCGACGGCGCGCAGATCCTCATCGGCATTCAGAATGACCGCGAATGGCGGGTGCTGGCGGAAAAAGTCCTGGGCGACGCCCGTCTCGCCGCCGATCCGGATTTCGCCACCAACCTTGCCCGCGTGCAGCGGCGCAGCGCGACCGACGGCAAGGTTGTCGCTATCACCCGCACGCTTGATGCCGAGACGCTCATGCAAAAACTCGCCGCTGCCGACATTGCGTTTGCGCGCATCAACGACGTGGCCGGGCTTGCGCGCCATCCGCATCTTCGGCGGATCACAGTCGGAACGCCGAGCGGCCCGGTCTCGTACCCGGCGCCCGCGGAACACCATGCCTCGACGTCGCGGCATTACGGTCCGGTGCCCGCTCTCGGCGAACATACCGCAAAGACCCGCGCCGAATTCCTGCCGGCGCCGGTCACGGCAAAATAGCCAACGGAGAAATGCGATGGACATCGGCTTCATTGGTCTCGGCAATATGGGCTCGCACATGGCGCGCCGGCTGGTCGAAGCCGGGCACCATGTCGTGGTCTACGACACGCGCCAGGAGGCGATCGGCAATCTGGCCGCGATTGGCGCAGTCGCGGCGCGCTCGCCGGCGGAAGTCGCCGACGCCGCCGAGACGGTCATGGCGAGCCTGCCGACGCCGGACATCGTGCTTGCGGTCGCCACCGGGCCAAATGGCGTCATCGAGGGTAAACGCGTGCGCCGCTTCGTCGATCTTTCGACCACCGGCGCGGTCATGGCCGAGCGTATCTTCAAACTCCTCGCCAAACGCGACATCTTGCAGATCGACTGTCCAGTGAGCGGCGGCGTGCCGGGCGCCGAGAAAGGCACGCTCGCTCTTATGACTTCGGGTCCGCGCGGTGAGATTGCGAAAATTGAACCGGCGCTGGCGGCCATCGGCAAACTGTTCTTTCTCGGCGAGCGGCCGGGCGCCGGGCAGACCATGAAGCTCGTCAATAATGTGCTGTCGGCGACCGCGATGGCGGCCACATCGGAAGCCATGGTGACGGGGGTGAAGGCAGGGCTCGATCCGCGCCTGATGCTCGATGTGATCAATGCCGGAACCGGTCGCAATACCGCGACCGAAGACAAATTCGCCAAGGCCGTGCTTCCCGGGACGTTCGATCTCGGCTTCACCGCCGCCTTGCTGCTGAAGGACGTCAACCTGTTTCTGGCCGAACGCGAAGCTTTGGGCGTGCCGACCGACGTGATCGCGACTGTAGCGCAAGGCGCTGAAGCTGACCTGCGATGAAGTAGGACCGGACGCCGACATCAGCGCAATCGTTCAGCCGATCGAGAAACGTGCGGGCGTTAAGGTGCGAACGCCGCACAACGCCTGAGCCGGCGCCAATCTTAATCGGCTCATCCGAGGCCCGATCTTACGGCTCTCCAAGTTGCTGCGAAAACGCCGGCAAACGCGCGATCACCAAAAAGGAACGTTCTGTGATCCCGGTCACTTCGCCCGCGCGGCGGGGGCAGTAAGGTCTTTTTCAAGCAAACGGTTTGGTTCGCCGCGCGGTACCGCGATCCCCCCCGACCCCCCCGTGGGCCTGGCGGCGACCACCAAGGGGTGAAAACTCGGTCCCCAACCACCCCTACGGCCCTATCAGGGTCGACTAGACCCCGCCCGGATCGAAAGATCCGGGCGGGCTTTTATTGTCGCAAATTCTGCCGCATGCTTGAGGTAAGCTCGCATGCGGAGGGGGGCCATGGAGCCCGCGCCAAAAGTCAGCCGTCCAGGGCCAAGCCTGTTATCGGGCTTGCCCAAACATCTCGCGACCGACCTCTTTGTCGGAGCAAAGCCGCTGCGGCTTGCCGCCGACGAGGTACTGTTTCTCGCCGGCGACCCCGGCGACGGCTGCTATCGCATCGAGGACGGCTTGCTCAAAGTGGCAATGGTCTCGCGGACGGGCAGCGAGCGGATACTTGCGTTCCTCGGCGCCGGCGCCATTGTCGGCGAGCTTTCGATGATCGACGGCCGGCCGCGCTCCGCGTCGGTGGTGGCGGTGCGTCCGGCGACGTTGAGTTTTCTCAGCCGCGGTGCGTTCGAGTTTTTTGCTCAAAAGAACCCCGAGGTCTACAAATCGCTCGTCACGATTCTCTCGACGCGCTTACGTGAGACCGACGTAGTGATCGCCGCCGGGAGCTTCCTTCCGCTCAAAGGCCGCGTCGCCTCGACTTTACTCGAACTTGCCGAGAATTTCGGCCAAGACGTCGGCTCAGGCCGTATCGTGATCCGCCAGAAGATCGGGCAGAGCGACATCGCCGCCATGGCCGGTATCGCGCGCGAGAACGTGAGCCGCATTCTCAACGACTGGAAGCGCCGCAAACTTGTCAGCCGATTGTCCGGTTATTATTGCCTTGAAAACAAGGCGCAACTGGAACAAGAAGCCGAGCTGTGACGACATCGGTACGCCTTTCGATCCGGCCTGCTATGACAACGCCGACGCTGGCTGATTTCCGTCGCATCGTCGTGAAGGTCGGCTCTTCGCTGCTGGTCGATTCGCAAGCTGGCCGGCTCAAGGAATCCTGGCTCGTCTCGCTCGTTGCGGATCTCGCCGAACTTCATCGCGACAAACGCGACGTTTTGGTCGTCTCTTCGGGCGCCATTGCGCTAGGCCGCGCCGTGCTCAAGCTTCCCGGCGGTCCTCTCAAGCTCGAAGACAGCCAAGCGGCCGCCGCGGTAGGGCAGATCGCATTGGCGCGCACCTGGACCGAAGCGCTGTCGCGGCACGCGAATCATCGCCGGCCAGGTGCTGGTGACACTTGGCGACACCGAAGAGCGGCGGCGCTATCTCAACGCCCGCTCCACCATCGATACGCTGCTGGAGTGGCGGGCGCTTCCGGTGATCAACGAGAACGATACGGTGGCGACCAACGAAATTCGCTACGGCGACAATGATCGGCTCGCTGCGCGCGTCGCCACCATGGTCAGCGCCGATCTTCTGGTGCTGCTGTCGGACGTCGACGGTCTCTACAACGCGCCCCCCGATACGGCCGCGTCGGCACGGCACGTTCCGAGTGTCGCGCGCATTACGCCAGAGATCGAGGCGATGGCCGGCGCAGCGCCTTCAGAACTATCGCGCGGCGGCATGCAGACCAAGATCGAAGCGGCGCGGATCGCTACCAACGCCGGCACGCATATGATCATCGCATCGGGTCGCGTCGATCATCCATTACGCGCGATTAAAGAAGGTGCGCGTTGCACATGGTTCCTCACCGCGGCAAATCCGGTCACTGCGCGGAAGAAATGGATCGCCGGCGCACTCGAACCCAAGGGCGTGCTGGTGATCGATGCCGGGGCGGTCGCGGCGTTACGGCGGGGCAAGAGCCTGTTGCCGGCCGGCGTTGTTGGCGTCGAGGGCGGCTTCACGCGTGGTGATGCGGTGCTCATTCGCGGTCCCGACGGAGCGGAGATCGGCCGCGGGCTCTGCGCCTATGACATGGAGGATGCGCAGAAAATCAGAGGCCGCTCATCCGCTGACATCGCCGACCTTCTCGGCTTCAACGGCCGCGCGGAGATGATCCACCGCGACGATCTGGTCGTAAGTCCTGAATAACGTATCACTTTCAGCTCAAAAGATAGGGAACCCCGGCCGCTGGAGCGACCGGGGTTCGACGCCGGGTGATTGAGGGTGAGGGGCTGGGGGCTTCGCCCGGCGCCACCTAGGTAACGTTGGTGTCGTTAGGCAGTTCCGCGGCGGGTGGAGAATTTTTCTCGGTTCCTCGGAGAGCGCGGTTTGGGCTGGGATCGCTTCGAGTGGGAGCGTCGCCGGGCCGCTTGTGTCTGCGGCGAGGCGGGTCGAGAAAGGTCCCCTGGAACATTGATCCGGTTCCCGTCCGGCAAAAGCAGGTAGCGCGCAATCACACGCAGTTTCCCCTCGCCGCCGCCGTATCCCTCAACCACATAGGTGGCGCCGATCGGCAAACGCCGCGGCAGACGAATGGGAGAACGTTGCAATGACACACCCATGGGATCCTCTCCTTCGGAACTTCGGGCCAAACGCCGTCTGTTTCAGGCAGGTTCCTCGGAATCTGTGACCGCCCGACGAAGGGTTGTGGAGCGCTGTGGACAACCTTGGGGTCATGCCTCCTCGCCGGGCCTCCCCGAACATGATAGGAATTGTCCGAACATTAGACGGATCAAGGCCATGAATGCTTCGCTCAAGGCGGTGGAGAGCGCCGGCAAGCTCGATGCGGCGATGCGTGAGATCGGCGGCGAAGCGCGCCGGGCGGCCCACGTGCTGGCGCTGGCGCCGGCGGCACGGAAGAATCGTGCGCTTGCCGCAATGGCAATGGCTGTCCGCCGGTCGCAACCGGCGATCCTCGCCGCCAATGCGGAGGACGTGGCCGAAGCAAAGTCCAAGGGCGCGACGGCCGCGTTTCTTGATCGGCTGACGCTCAATGCGAAGCGGATCGAAGCCATGGCGGCCGGGCTGGACATCATCCGCAAGCTGAAAGATCCCGTCGGCGCCGTTATAGCGTCGTGGCGCCGCCCTAACGGAATGCGCATCGAGCGCGTGCGGGTACCGCTCGGTGTTGTCGGTGTCATTTACGAGAGCCGGCCTAACGTCACCGCCGACGCCGCGGCCCTATGCCTGAAGGCTGGGAACGCCGTCATCTTGCGCGGCGGCTCCGAAAGCTTCCGCTCGGTGCGGGCGATCCATGCGGCGCTTGTCGAAGGCGTGGCCGAAGCCGAACTGCCGACCGCCGCAATTTCGCTTGTGCCGACGCGCGACCGTGCTGCCGTCGGCATGATGCTTGCCGGTCTCGATGGCGCAATCGACGTGATCGTTCCGCGGGGCGGCAAGGATCTGGTAGCGCGGGTACAGACGGAAGCGCGCGTGCCGGTCTTTGCGCATCTCGAAGGCGTGTGTCACGTCTATGTCGACGGCGCCGCGAAATTGCCGATGGCCAAATCAATCGTGCTCAATGCGAAGATGCGGCGCACTGGGGTGTGCGGGGCTGCCGAGACTTTGCTCGTCGATCGCGCCGGCGCGTCGAAATTGCTCAAGCCACTCGTGACAATGCTGATCCAGGCTGGTTGCGAGGTTCGCGGTGATGCAGCTGTGCAGGCGGTCGATTCTCGCGTGAAACCGGCGAGCCAAGCGGACTGGAGCACCGAATATCTCGACGCCATTCTAACCGCAGGCGTTGTCGATGGCGTCGACGCTGCGATCGCTCATATCGAGCGTTATGGCTCGCACCACACCGATGCAATCGTCACTGAAAACCGCGCTGCGGCGGAGAAGTTTTTGCAGCAGGTAGACTCGGCGATTGTCCTGCACAACGCGTCCACGCAATTTGCCGATGGCGGGGAATTCGGCTTCGGCGGCGAGATCGGCATCGCCACCGGTAGATTGCATGCGCGCGGCCCGGTCGGTGTCGAGCAGCTAACCAGTTTCAAGTACCGCATCCATGGCAGCGGACAGACGCGACCATAAATTTCGTCTCCTCCGCCGCGACTTGTCGCCAATGGCGGTCGGCGGATGACACGTGGGGGAGGGGGTTGTTTCTAACTGCCATGAACCGTGAGTTCCCGCTTCCAAGCGCGGCGGCCGCTGTTCCCTCTGCCCCAAACGGGCGAGGGTCGGAAATGGCCAAAGCCCGCGTCGTCCTGCCGCCGAACGCGCCCGGTATGCGCATCGGGCTATTCGGCGGCACATTTGATCCGGCGCATGCGGCTCACCGCGCGGCTTGTCTGCTCGCCATGAACCGGATCGGCCTCGATCGCGTCTGGTGGCTGGTCACGCCCGGCAATCCGTTGAAAGACACCAGCCGTCTCGCACCGCTTGCCGAACGCCTCGCCGCCGCCCAAGCGCTCGCACATCATCCGCGCATCGACGTCACCGATCTCGAAGACCGACTGGGTACCCCCTACACCTACGAGACGGTGGCTTATCTGGTTCGGCGCTGCCCGCGCGTGCACTTTGTCTGGATCATGGGTGCCGACAATCTCCGCAGCTTCCATCGTTGGCAGCGCTGGCGCGGCATTGCAGCGCTGGTGCCGATCGCGGTCGTCGATCGTCTCGGACCGAGCCTCTACGCCAGGGCAGGTGTTGCCGGTCAGGCTATGGCGCGGTCGCGTATCCCTGAATTGGCGGCGCGGACGCTTCCGGAACGAACACCGCCGGCATGGATTTACCTGCACGGCCTCAAGTCGCCCTTGTCCTCGACTGCGCTACGGGCGGCACGAGCTTTGCACGATCGGTAAATGCGGTAGGGCGGGTCACACTGTTGCAACAGTGTGACTGCAAGAGAGTTGAAACTGTTAACCCGGCGTGCCTATCTTACTCATGGCCTCGGCATCGATGGCCGGAGCCGAAAAGGAGCGAAAGGATAAGGACCCCTGTCCACACCTGTAACTCTTCGGGCCGAACGTCGCGCGCCCGAACCGGTCTCCAGAATGCGTCCTGACGCCGAGGAGATCCTCCGTTTAGTCCTCGCCCGCCTCGACGATATGAAGGCGGAGGGCACCCTCACCATAGACCTTCGGGAAAAATCGTCGATCGGCGACTACATGGTTGTAGCCTCCGGCCGGTCGCAGCGTCATGTCGGTTCGGTCGCCGACCGGGTCGTCGAGGACCTGCACAAAGTCGGCGTTGCGGCCCGGGTGGAAGGTGTCCCGCATTGCGACTGGGTGCTGATCGACGCGAGCGATGTGATCGTTCACGTCTTCCGTCCCGAAGTGCGGGCCTTCTACAATCTCGAGAAGATGTGGTCAGCCAGCCGGTCGGAGCGGCGCGCGAGTTAACGCGCTCGTGCTAGTGATGGCGATGTGGTGTGCGTGGCCCGAAAAACGGGCCGCCATTCGTGTGCGCCTTCGCGCTCGTCCCGTGTCACATTATGCGCCTTCTTGTCGCCGCTGTCGGCCGCCTCAAACAAGGACCCGAGCGTGAGCTCGCGGCCTCCTACTGCAAGCGCGCGACGGCGACAGGACGCTCGCTCGGCTTGCGGAACATCGAGATCATCGAAATTCGTGAAAGCCGTGCGCACGATGCCGAGCGCCGGCGTACTGAGGAATCGATCGCGCTCGCCAACGTCATTCCCGACGGCGCGATCGTGGTTATTCTCGACCAGCGCGGCGAAAGTCTGGATAGTCCGGCGCTTGCAGCGCTGCTGCGCGAATGGCGGGCGGGAGACCGCGCGGCGGCTTGCTTCATCATCGGCGGCGCCGACGGCCTTGCGCCCAGTCTGGTCGAACGGGCCAAGGTCCGGCTCGCCTTTGGCGGCGTCACCTGGCCGCATCAGCTGGTGCGTATCATGTTGCTTGAACAGCTGTATCGCGCCGCCACCATCCTTGCCGGCCACCCCTATCACCGGGTGTAAGATTAACGATCGTACTGACCTGAACTTTTCCCTGAACTCTTCTTAATCTTGCCTCACCGATTTGTGACGATCTGATCGAGATTTGCGTCTTATTACGGGCGCATCGCACCTGCTTTGCTTTAGGCCCGTGCTTATCTTGCGTTTCAGACCCTGGCGCCTACTCTTGGACAACATGATTCTCCGCTGGCCGCATCGCACGGATCCGCGCTTTGTGCTCGGATCGGCCTTGTTATTGGCCTTCCCACTCGGTGCCGATTCAGGGGCGGTCGCCCAAACTGCTCCGAGCCAGGCGCCTGCCGGTACGGTTCAAGCGCCGATACCGCAGCCTCCGGTACCATTTCTTCCCTCGGCTGTGCCCTCGGCACTGGCCACCGCACCTGCGACGATGGATGCCGACGCTCTCAAGCAGCACGATCAGGAGCTCGATACAGCGCGCGCCAAAGAGCGCGAGTCGGCAGAAAGCCAGGCGAAACTGCGACGGGAGATCGATGCGCTTGGCGACGATCGGCGTGCACTCATTCAGCAACTCATCGACACCGCCGCGCGCGTGCGCGCGGTCGAGGCCAGCATCGAAGCTACGCGTACGCGCGTGAAGCCGCTCGACGAACAGGAAGCTTTCATTCGTAAATCACTCGACGAGCGTCGCGCCGCGATCGTCGAGATCCTGGCGGTGCTGCAACGGGTAGGGCATCAGCCGCCGCCGGCACTCCTGGTGGCGCCGGAAGACGCGCTGCAAGCCGTGCGCATCGCGATCACACTTGGCGCGATGCTTCCGGACATGCGGGTGCAGGCCGATGCGCTTGCCGGCGATCTCGCTGATCTCGTGCGCGTCCGCAAAACTATTGTCGGTGAAAATGAGCACCTGTCGCGCGATCTCGATTTACTCGGGCGCGAGCAGTTGCGGTTGAACGTCCTGATTGATGAGCGGCAAAGCAAACAAGCGGCTACCGAACAGGCGCTTGAAGCGGAGCGTTCGCGCGCCGCCGATTTGGCGCGTCAGGTCGACAGCCTTAAGGAACTCATCGCCAAGCTCGAATTGGGCCTCGATTCGGCCAGCCGTACCGCCCATGCCGAGGCCCGCTCGATCGAGGAAGACGCAACCCGCCCCGATCTTGCCGCCCTTAAGGATCCCGGCCGGCTGGTGCCGGCGGTCGCCTTCGCCGCCACGCGAGGACATCTGCGACTACCCGTTAACGGCGTGAAAATCCACGAGTTCGGCGCCTCTGACGGCCTCGGCGGAACGCAAAAGGGCCTCACTATTGGCACCCACTCCGGCGCGCAGATCACCTCTCCCTGCGACGGTTGGGTGGTTTACGCCGGCACGTTTCGCAGCTATGGGCAACTCTTGATCGTGAATGCTGGCGGCGGGTATCATGTGTTACTAGCGGGGATGGAGCGGATTTCCGTCGATCTCGGCCAGTTTGTACTGACCGGTGAACCCGTAGCGGTGATGGGCGGCGGATCGCAGGTATCCGCGGCCGCGGCGACCAAGTCCAAGCAGCCTGTACTTTATGTGGAGTTCCGCAAAGACGGCGCTCCTATTGATCCAAGCCCATGGTGGGCAACAAACGAAGGTGAAAAGGTTCGCGGATGATGCGCAAAACTTCGCTGATTTTCCTTGGTGCGGTCGCAGGTGCCGGTTTAGCGCTCCTGGCGACACAGCCACACATCGCATTCGTCGGGTCGAGCGCCAAAGCGGCTTCGTCCGACACTTACCGCCAGCTTAATCTGTTCGGCGACGTGTTCGAGCGCGTCCGCGCCGACTACGTCGAGAAACCCGACGACAGTAAACTGGTCGAATCGGCGATCAACGGCATGCTCGCCGGGCTCGATCCACACTCGAGCTACATGGACCCGAAGAGCTTCCGCGACATGCAGGTGCAGACCCGCGGCGAATTCGGCGGGCTGGGTATCGAGGTCACCATGGAAGACGGCCTGGTGAAGGTGGTCGCTCCGATCGATGAAACGCCGGCGGCCAAGGCTGGCGTCATGGCCAACGATATCATCACCAAGCTCGACGATGAGCAGGTGCAGGGCCTGACGCTGAACCAGGCGGTCGAAAAGATGCGCGGGCCAGTGAACACCAAGATCAAGCTCACCATCATGCGCAAGGGGCAGGATAAGCCGATCGACGTGACCATCGTGCGCGATGTCATTCGCGTCAAATCCGTACGCTCGCACAGCGAAGGTGACGATGTCGGCTATATCCGCATCACCCAGTTCAACGAGCAGACGACCGATGGTCTGAAGAAGGCGATTGGCGATCTCAATTCGCAGCTCGGCGCCGACAAGGTCAAGGGCTACATCGTCGACCTGCGCAACAATCCGGGCGGCCTGCTCGATCAGGCGATCTCGGTTTCGGATGCGTTCCTGGAGAAGGGCGAAATCGTCTCGACCCGCGGCCGTAACGCCGAGGAAACCCAGCGCTTCAATGCCCGGCCCGGCGATCTGACCAAGGGCAAGCCGGTGATCGTTCTGATCAACGGCGGTTCGGCCTCGGCGTCGGAAATCGTGGCCGGCGCACTGCAGGACCACAAGCGCGCTACGCTGGTCGGCACGCGCTCGTTCGGCAAAGGCTCGGTGCAGACCATCATTCCGCTCGGCGCCGGCAACGGCGCGCTGCGGCTGACCACGGCGCGTTACTTCACGCCCTCGGGCCGCTCCATCCAGGCCAAGGGGATCACGCCTGACATCGAGGTGCTGCAGGACGTGCCGGACGATCTCAAGGCGCGGACCGACACCAAGGGCGAGGCATCGCTGCGCGGTCACCTCAAGGCTGAAGGCAGCGAAGAGTCCGGATCGCAGTCCTACGTGCCGCCGGATGAAAAGGACGACAAGGCGCTCAAGGAGGCGCTCGATCTCCTGCGCGGCGCGGTTAGCGACGCCGCCTTCCCCCCGAACCCCAAGGCCGCCGTTCCCAACTAAGCGGCCTTTATCTGATACGAAGACGGGGCGGCCACGAGCCGCCCCGTTTTTTTTGACACCGGTCCGGCTGAGCGGACGGGAGCCCGGCGCGGGGCGGGCAAAAGCCCTCGGTTGCAGACCGGCGCTTTGGCTCCCGTGATAAGCTGTCTGCGATGATTCGCCGGCACATTATTTGGCGGACTAAGCCATGACGGGCGACGACCTGAGCGCGCCGCTCGGCCAGCAGCGGGCGAAGCGTCGTTGGCGACTGCCAGTCTCAGTGCCGCAGGTCATTGCCGGCGCGCTCGCACTGTTCTTCGCGGTGTTCGTTGTCTGGGCCATCGTTACCGAAAATCCGTTCGGCGGCGAGCCAGTGGTTGCTGTGCCAATCGACCTGCACGCCGTGGCGGCCACGAAGAAGGCCGAGGCGCCGGCCACGCCGGAAGCTGTTCCCGGCGCGCAGCCTCCGGGCAACGGTCCGGCACCCATGACGGCGCCGCCAGCCCAAAACAGCGCTGCGGCAGGCACCAAGACGGTCACTATTATCGACGGCAAGACCGGGGCGCGCCAGGAGGTGGTCATCCCCGATGGGGGCGATGGCGCCAGTCCGCCGAAAAGCCGCGCAGTCGATCAAGCGTTTGTTGAAATGACGCCGCGCGGCCCGATTCCGAAAATCGCAGCTGACGGCACGCGCCCGGCGGAAGCCTTTGCGCGGCCGGTCAAGCCGCTCCCCGGCCGGCCCGATGCGCCCCGCGTCGCGCTCATCATCGGCGGTCTCGGGGTAAGCGCGAGCGGCACGGCGGAGGCAATCGCCAAGATGCCGGGTGCGGTGACGCTCGCCTTTATTCCGTATGGCGCCGACGTCGAGGGTTCGGTCGCGCGCGCACGGGGGGCCGGGCACGAGATTCTGCTGCAAGTGCCTCTGGAGCCGTTCAGCTATCCCGAGAACGATTCCGGCCCGCAAACGCTGCTAACCTCGCTCACGCCGGAGCAAAATCTTGAGCGGCTACACTGGCTGATGAGCCGCTTTCAAGGGTATGTCGGGATTGTCGGCGCCATGGGGGCGCGTTTGACAGCTTCCGAGGAGTCGTTCGCTCCGATCCTGCGCGAAACCGCCAAACGCGGGCTGATTTTTGTCGACGACGGCGGCAACGCGCGGAGCGTCGCTAGCCGGATCGCCAGCGCTAACAGTCTGCCGTTCGCCAAGGCAGACGTGGTCATCGATGCGGTGCCTACGCCCGGAGAGATCGACCACGCGCTCGGTCGCCTGGAAATGGCGGCGCGCGAGCGCACCTTTGCCGTCGGCATGTCGTCCGCACTGCCGGTATCGATCGAGCATATTTCCAAATGGGCCAAGGCGGCGGAAAGCCGCGGCCTGCTGCTGGTGCCAATCACCGCCGTCGCGGTAAAGGCCAAGCAGAGCTAGAGAAGAAACGCCGAATGGCGAAGTAGCGAAATAGCGAATAGATTAGGCTCACTTTCCCGCCATTCGCCGTTTGCCGTTGAGTATGTCTTTCGAAGACCTCCCTTATCGTCCCTGTGCAGGCCTCATGGTGCTCAACCGTGCCGGGCTTGCCTTTATCGGTCGCCGCATCGGCGGTCCGGAGCACGTCGACAATACGCACGTCTGGCAGCTCCCTCAGGGCGGCATTGATCCAGGTGAGGAACCCTGGGCGGCAGCGCTGCGCGAATTGCGTGAAGAGACCAACATCAATTCCGTGAAACGTCTCGGCGAGATTCCGGAGTGGCTCAATTACGATATTCCGCCGGAGATCGCCGGGTACGCCTGGAGCGGCAAATACCGCGGCCAGACGCAAAAATGGTTTGCACTGCGGTTTATCGGCGCAGAGAGCGAGATCGACATTGCGCATCCGGCCGGAGGGCACCAGCCGGAGTTTGTCGAGTGGCGTTGGGAAAAGCTGCAAAACCTCCCGGCTCTCGTGGTGCCGTTTAAGCGCAAGGTCTATGAGCGGGTGGTCGCGGAATTCGCAAAATTCACTTAAATCCTTGCTAGGATCACTCTGCCGCGACGCGCTGTACGCGCCATTGCGTCATGAGGGCGCGGAGCGAAGCAGGCTTCACTGGTTTGTTGAGGACCTGGACGCCGGCGGCGCGGGCCTCTTCGCGGACATGCACAGAACGATCGGCGGTGACCAGGATAGCTGGTAGCTCGCTGCTGTAGCGGCGGCGCAGCTCGGCAATTGCGTCAACTCCGTTGTCGCCATCGAGATGATAGTCGACCAAGAGCCCATCCGCCTCGAGACCCCTGCCTTCGATTGCCGCCATCGCTTCTGCAAGGTCCACCGCCGTGAACACGCGGCAGCCCCAACCGCCCAGCAGCGTCTGCATCCCGTCGAGAATAGTCCGCTCGTTATCGATGCAGAGGACGACCGTTCCGGCAAGTTGCCCGGTCGCGGCTTTGGGGAAGGCGTGCACTAGCGGCTCAGCGAGTGCGGCGCTTGCGCGCGGCACCTCAACGGAAAAACGGGAGCCGCGACCGACGTTCGATTTGAGCGCCACCTCGCAGTCGAGCACGCGCGCAATGCGCTCGACGATCGAAAGGCCCAATCCGACACCGCGCGCCACCCGCGCACCTTGATCGAGGCGGTGAAATTCCTTGAACACCGCGCGGCGTTTGGCATGGGGAATGCCGATGCCGGTATCGTAGATATCGACGCGCAGCCCCGCGCCACGACGCCGGCACCCGACCAGCACGCTGCCTTTGGGCGTGTATTTGATCGCGTTAGACACCAGGTTCTGCAGTAGCCGCCGCAGCAGCCGCCGGTCTGAGCGCACCGCCAGCGAACAGGGCATGAAAATGAGATCGAGCCCTTTTTCGCGCGCGAGCGGTGCGAACTCCACTTCCAGCCGTTGCAGCAATTCGCTGATGCGGAAATCGGTCAGTTCCGGCTGCATCGCGCCGGTGTCGAGCCGCGAAATGTCGAGCAACGCCGCGAAAATTTCCTCGACGGCTTCCAGGGACGCATCGATATTCTGTACCAGGTTTGCGGTCTCGTCCTCTTCCTGCCGCTCAATCAAGCTGGTGACGTAAAGGCGCGCGGCGTTGAGCGGCTGCAGGATGTCATGGCTGGCCGCGGCGATGAAGCGCGTCTTCGAGATGTTGGCATCGTCGGCCTCGGCCTTGGCACGCTCAAGCTCGGCGTTGAGCCGCGTCAACTCGCCGGTGCGTTCGCGGACGCGCCGCTCCAGCGTGGCATTAGCGCGTTCCAGCGCTTCCGCGGCCTTCACGCTCGGCGTGATATCGGTAAACGTCGTTACCAGACCGCCATCGGGCATGCGGTCGGCGCGGACTTCGATCACCAAGCCGCGCTCAGCAATGCGTTCGAGAAACGGCTCGGCTTCCGAGGTGTACTTGGCGACACGTTGAGCGACCTGGTCCTCGAGATCGCGCACACTGCCCGCGCCCTCCTTGGCGATATGACGAAGGATCTCCTCGAGCGCGATGCCGATGCGCGTGAGCGAATGGGGCAGATCGAAGATTTCGCCGAACTGCCGGTTCCAGCAGACCAGCGCCAAATCCTTGTCGAACACCGCGATCCCCTGGCGCACATGGTCTAGTGCGGTCTGCAGGATCTCGCGGTTGTAGTGAATTGCTGCGTTGGCGTCGTCGAGCAGCTTCAGCGCCGCCTTGGTCGACACGGTGCGCTTGCGCAACAGCAGCGAAAGCACGAGCCGCGACGACGCGGCGCCGATCGCCGACGCCAACAGGTACTCGCCGTATTGCAGGAGCTGAAAGTCCGCCTCGGCCTGCGGCGCCAAGCTGACGCGGCGCGAGGCGGCGAAGCTGGCGAAAGATTCGCGCGTGCGCTCCTCGCCGAGATAGCGGGCGATGGTCGCGATTAGCTCTTCGGTCGTGACCGACGCCCGCCGCAGCCGGAAACTCGGCGCCATCGGGGCCAGCGACGAAGGCACGAAGACATCGGCCTGGACGCGTTCGATCGCGGTCGGCCGGCGCGCCAGCGAGCAGGCAACATAAAGGACAATATTCGCAACCAGGCTGAGAACCACGCCGTGAACCAGCGGAGGCAGATCGAGACCAAACAACGCTTGCGGCCGGAGCCAGGTAAGACCGAGGGGCCCGTCGTTGAGGAGGTCGCCGACGACGCCGGCGTCGGAGATGCTCGGTAGCAGCAGCGTGTAGGCCCAAACCAGAATGCCTGCGGTCATGCCGGCGATCGCGCCTGGCGCTGTGCTGCGCCGCCAAACAAGTCCCCCGAAGAACGCCGGCGCCAACTGGGTGACGGCGGCAAATGAAAGCAGACCAATCGAGGCGAGTTGCGCCGGTCCGGCGGAGCGATAATAGATGTAGGCCAGAAACAGAATGGCGAAGATCGCGATGCGGCGCACGGTCAGCAGCTGCGCGCCGGCATCGCTCGGCTCGCCGGCGCCGACCGCGCGGCGCTTGAGAACCAGCGGTATCACGATGTCGTTCGACACCATGATCGCGAGCGCGACCGTTTCGACGATCACCATCGCGGTCGCGGCCGATAGCCCGCCGACGAAAGCGATCAACGCCAACAGCTCGGAATGGGCTTTCAACGGCAACGCCAGCACGAACATGTCGCCATCGGTGCCACCGGCGGGGAACGTCAACAGGCCGGCCATGGCGATCGGCATCACGAATAGATTGATGAGCACCAGATAAGCTGGAAATAGCCAGGCGGCTCGGCGAACTTCGGCCTCGCTGTGGTTCTCGACCACGCCGACGTGGAATTGCCGCGGCAACAGCACGATGGCAAACAACGACAATACGGTCATGGCGAGGAACGTCGTCGCCTGCGGCGCGTGCGTGAGCACGGCGGCAGTTTGTGGCTGTTGCAGCGCGGCCTGAAACAGTGCCAGCGGCCCCGGGAACATCACGAAAGTGACGAAGATTCCGACGGCGAGAAAGGCGACGAGCTTGATCACCGACTCGGTTGCGATCGCCAGCATCAGCCCGTCTTGATGCTCGGTGGCGTCGATGTGGCGCGTGCCGAACAGCACCGCAAACGCCGCCATCAGCAGCGCGACAAACAGCGCGATGTCGCCCAGAAGCGGCTGGACGGTGCTGCTTCCCGCAGACACCGCCGCGAGAATAGTGCCGACCGACGCCGATACCGCTTTGAGCTGAAGCGCGATGTAAGGGATCATGCCGACGATGGCGATCAGCGCCACGGTCGCCGCAACCGCCTGGCTCTTGCCGTAGCGTGCCGCGATGAAGTCCGCGATCGAGGTGATGTTCTGGCCCTTCGCGAGCCGGACGATGCGGATGATGAGCGGGTAGGCAAGCCCGACCATCAACACCGGGCCGATATAGATGGTGAGAAAATCAAAACCGGTGCGCGCGGCAACGCCGACCGAGCCGAAGAACGTCCATGATGTGCAATAAATCGCGAGCGAAAGCGGATAGATCAGAAGCCGCGCGCGGCTGCTGCGCGTGACTTCATGCCGCCGATCGCCGTAGCTCGCCACCAGGAACAAAAAGCCGATATAGGCGAGCGCGATAACGACGACGACCCAGCCTTGCAGCATGACGTTTCCCTGGTCGACCCCGGCGCTTTTTCGCAACCTCAGGTGCGCTTAATTTCGGTTAAATCACCATAGTTTAGCGGGGCTGTCCATTGGCCGGTATCGTCAGCCGTGCCCGATTGCCGCGCCATGCACCCGGCACATTGTGTGGCTGCGGCGGCGTCATTTGACGGCGCTGGCGGCAGGCGGCATTGATGCTGCAGCCGATGTGGCCTGCCCTTCCTCCGCTACGCGCGCTGATTGCGCCCGCCGAAACGCTGCTGATCGCGACCGCCGGCGGGGTCATATTTACCTTGTTAGGTTTTCCCGCCGGCCTCGTTTCCGGATCGGTGCTCGCGGTAACCGGCGCGGCGTTGCTCGGGCGTCCGGTCAGAGTGCCGGTTGGGCTTGCGCGGGTCTGCTACGTCATCGTCGGCATCCTTCTCGGCGCCGTGGTCACGCCGCAGACGCTGAAGGGATTCACCACCTACCCGGCGAGTGTCGCGGTCCTGATGGTCGCTTCGGTCGTGATGATCGTGGCGACCACGACTTATTTGCGGGTGGTGCATCGCTGGGATCTGCTCTCGGCGCTCATGGGAGCGAGCCCGGGCTCGCTCATTCAGGTCATCGCGCTATCGACCGAGCTCGGCGCTGATCTGCGCGCGATCGCAATCGTGCAGACGATGCGCGTGCTGCTTTTGACCATCGGCATTCCGGGCGGGCTCGCGTTGTTCGGACTGGTTGCGCCGGCGGTGCCGGTCGCGCGCGGCCCGGCCGGTCTTTCCGCGTTGCCGGAGATGTTGATTGTTGTGGTCGTGTCAGTCGCCGCCGGCCTGGCGATGGCACGCATCAGATTTCCAGGCGGGCTGCTGTTCGGCGCCATGGCCGGATCCGCCGTGCTGCACGGCACCGGCCTTGCTCAGGCCGTGTTGCCGTGGTGGATCGGCAGCGCCGCGGTCGTCGTGCTTGGCGCCGTTGTCGGTTCGCGTTTCGCCAACACGGCGCCGCGGTTGATCGTCAGCTATCTTGGCGCGGCGTTCGGCTCGTTCGCGGTCTCGCTCTCGATCGCCACACTGTTCGCGCTGATCGCGGCGCACTTCTTTCCGTTTCCGACCGCCAACGTCGTCGTTGCCTTTTCGCCCGGCGCGCAGGACACGATGATGGTGCTCGCACTCGCGCTCCATCTCGATCCGGTCTATGTCGGAGCGCACCATGTGGCGCGTTTTTTGGTTGTCACCTTCACGATCGCGATTGCGGCGCGGCGGATCGTGAAAGATCGCGGCAAAAATTGAAAACCGCTCGTTCCTGCGCAAGCGGGTATCGAGATTGAGTCTTATCAAAGATGATGGGTTCCGCCTGTGCAGCGGTCAGCCGGTCAAGTAAAGAAATACCGCGTTACGTGGAAGAAAATAGGCGCTGAAAAGCTTACCGAGTCCATTCTATCCATTACGCCGCCGTGTCCTTTGATCATGGCGCCCCAATCCTTGGCGCCAAGGCTGCGCTTGACCGCGGACAGCACTAGTCCGCCGAGAAAACCCATGATTACGATGACCAGCGCCATGCCCGCAGACTCGAGCGGCGCGAAGGGCGTGATCCACCACATCGCGGCGCCGATCAGCGTAGCGCTTCCGGCGCCGCCGACGAACCCTTCAACGGTTTTCGACGGACTGACGACCGGAGCGATCTTAGTCTTACCGAATAATTTGCCGAATATGTATTGCATGACGTCGCTCATCTGAACGACAAGGATGAGATAGAACATCAGCAGCACGTTCTGTCCGGAAAATCCGGGGATGTCCAGCAACAACAACGCCGGCACGTGGCTGATGCAATAGATCGCGATCATCACGCCCCACTGAATCTTGGCGCTGCGCTCGAGAAAGTTTTCGGTGTCTCCGGCCAGCGCCGAGACCGACGGCAACAGAAGAAAGCCATAGACGGGGATGAAGATTGCAAACAAGCCGTACCAGTTCGCCGCGATCAGCACATACTGAATCGGAATCATCACGAAAAACGCCACCGACAGCGCTCGGTGATCGCCGATCTTGGTCGGCGTCAACGTCAGGAATTCGCGCAGCGCATAGAACGAGATTAGCGCGAACATTGCGATCGTCGCGTACTTGCCAATGAGGAAGGCGGCCGCGAAGACCGCCACCATCGACCACCATGCATTTACACGCGCGTTGAGATTTTCGATGACGGCGGCTTTGTTTTCGTCGGTAACGCGCATACGCAATATGCGCCCCACCACCGAGGCGACGATCAACAACGCCACGACGCCGCCGATCAGCCAGTACAGCTTGTGTGCTGGGTTCATTGGGCGAGACTCACGATCGCGTCGCGGGCGCGCTCGAGAAAAGCGGATTTGTCTTCATGGTCGAAACGCTGCAGCGGCGTGCCAAAGCGCACAGCGCAGACGAGCGGAACGGGAAAGAAGGTTCCCTTGGGCATGCTGCGATGGAGATTCTCGAGATAAACCGGGATGAGGGCGACGTTGGGAAAGTGCGCCGCCAGATGATAAAGGCCGGACTTGAACGGGCCAGGCAGAGCCTGCGCCTTGCGCGTGCCTTCGGGGAAAATGATGATCGAATCGCCACGTCCCAACACATCATAGAGCGGCTGCAGCGGGTCGGCGTTGGGGTCGGTTCTGTTGCGGTCGATCAGGACGGCGTTAAGCCCCTTGAGCGCGATATATCGCTTGAGCGCGCTGGTCCCCCAATAGTCCGCAGCGGCGACTGGCCTGGTTCTGGCGCGTAAATCCGGCGGCAGCGCTGACCATAGCGCGACAGTGTCGATGTGGCTTGTATGGTTGGCGAAATAGATGCGCTGGTCCGCCTCAGGCGACGAGCCGACCCATCGGGGCCCGGCGCCCAGAAGCGCGCGGACCAACCCGATCAAGAGGTAAGACAGCCACATATTATTTGGACCGAAGTTCTGCGGCGATAGCGCGCGTGCGGGTTGCGCAGGTCGCGACCGCACCGGCGGCGATGACGATGGCGGCGATACGCAGCGCGTAAACAGTTCCGCTCGTCAGGTGTTCGATGGCGCCGGCGACGCAGGCAACCGTGAGCACGGCCATCCGCTGCTGCTTGGCCATCGGTCCGCGGAAATCCTGCGCCAGGCCGAGCGAGCCGCCGAAGACACGGATATAGGCGGTCAGCGCTGCCGCGAGCGCGGCGAACCAGCCCAAAGCCGGCCAGCCGACGGCATAGCCCAACGCGACGATAAACAGCGAATCCGCGATGCGATCGGGAAACTCGTTATAGAGCGCGCCCAGCGGCGATTTCTTGCCGCCCTCGATCGCCACCATGCCGTCGAGGAGATTGCATACGAGCCGTGCCTGGACGGCCAGCGCACAGCCGATGAGGCCAACGACATCCGGACGGCAGACGAGCAGCGCAGCGCCGATCGCGGCGAAGACGATGCTCGCTGTGGATATTTGATTGGGCGTGACTCGCGAACGGGCGAGAAACGAAGCGGACGCTTTCGCCCAGCCCGCTGATCGCGCTTGGATCGGGCGGCGGTTGGTTTCTAGTTCCGGCACTACCCAGCTGCCTTGATCAGATCTGAAAGATAGCCGCGCTTCCCCTACGCCGCCAGCGCACGAACGGTATCATCGTCCGGTTCGTTTCATTTTATTCGAGGAGAAGCGGCAAAAGACACAGAAAGGCATCGACCCGCTCGCCGTTTTGAGGAGCTGCCCCGATTATGCCTCAGGCCAGATTCGGTAAGCGAAGCTGACGAAATTTCAGCTTAATGCCGGACACTGGCGCCGATGACGAGTAAGAGGTTGCGGGCCTATTCTGCCGCGAGTGCGCGTTCTTTGAACGGTAATCCCAACTTTTGCCAGACATCGACGAGCGCCTCGGCAAGCCCATCGATCAGCCCGTCGTCGTGATACGGGCTTGGCGTGATGCGCAGCCGCTCTTTGCCCTTGGGCACCGTCGGATAATTGATCGGCTGAATGTAAATGCCGTGCTCGGCGAGCAGCAGGTCGCTCGCTTCCTTGCACAGTTCGGGATCGCCGACAAAGACCGGCACAATGTGCGTGGGGCTGGTCATCACCGGCAACGCCGCCGCCGCGAGTACGGCCTTGGTTCGCGCGGCGCGATCCTGATGGCGGTCGCGTTCCCACTGTGACGTCTTGAGGTGCCGGATCGCGGCGGTCGCCGCGGCGCAGACGGAAGGCGGCAGCGCGGTGGTGAAAATAAATCCCGGCGCATAGGAGCGCACGGTATCGATGATGGCGGCCGAACCGGCAATGTAGCCGCCGAGGCAGCCGAATGCCTTGGCCAGCGTGCCTTCGACTACATCGACGCGACCAGCCACGCCGTCGCGCTCGCTGATGCCGCCGCCGCGCGGGCCGTACATGCCGACCGCGTGCACTTCATCGATGTAAGTCATGGCCCCGTAGCGCTCGGCGAGGTCGCAGATGCGATTTACAGGCGCGACGTCGCCGTCCATCGAATAGAGGCTCTCGAACACGATCAGCTTCGGCCGCTCCGGATCGGCGGCGGCCAATAGCTCCTCGAGGTGAGCCAAATCGTTGTGACGGAAAATATGCTTCTCGCAATGGGCCTGCCGCACGCCCTCGATCATGGAATTGTGGTTGAGCGCGTCCGACAGAATGAGACAATTCGGCATCAGCCGGGCGAGCGTCGAAATCCCGGTTTCGTTAGAGATGTAGCCGGAGGTGAAAACCAGCGCCGCTTCCTTGCGGTGCAGGTCGGCAAGCTCGCGCTCGAGCTCGACCAGCGGATGATTGTTGCCGGCGATGTTGCGGGTGCCGCCGGCCCCGGTGCCCATCCGGGTCGCGGTCTCCACCATGGCGCCGATCACTTTCGGATGCTGGCCCATACCGAGATAGTCGTTCGAGCACCAGATCACGACATTCTTCGGGCCCTGCGGCGAATGCCAGACCGCATGCGGGAAGCGGCCGGCAATTCGTTCGAGGTCGGCAAACACCCGATAGCGCCGCTCGTTGCGCAGGCGGGCGAGCGCGTCGGTAAAGTAGGCACGGTAATCCATGAATTTCCCTTCCGGGCACGGCCGGAGCCGGCCGCCGGCTCTTTTTAGAGTGGTTCCAGCGTAATTGTCGAGGCGCTTATCGGGGTAAAATCGTCGCGCCGCCTTGCGGCAGATCAAGTCCAGCGCCGATTGGTGAACGGTCCGTTGCGGGAAGCGGCACAGCCCCTTCCTCTTCGGGCCTTGCAGCCAAATATATAATCGACGCGCGAATGCCATCGGTGCTCAGGCGCAATTGGCGCCGCCGCACGGGCGCGAGCGCCAAACGGGAGGACGGGCATGAAAGTTGGTATTCTCGGATCGGGCGACGTGGCGAAATCTCTCGCCGGCGGCTTTCTCAAGCATGGGCACCAGGTGATGCTCGGCACCCGCGACGCCGGCAAGCTGAAGGACTTCGTCGCGCAAAATAACGGGGCGCAGACCGGCAGCTTCGCCGATGCCGCGAAGTTCGGCGAACTCGTGGTGCTTGCGGTCAAAGGCACCGTGGCGCTCGATGCGCTCAAGGCTGCCGGCGCGTCCAATATGGCGGGTAAGCCGGTCATGGACGCCACCAATCCGATTGCGGAAGCGCCGCCCAGCAACGGCGTCCTGAAGTTTTTCACCAATCTCGATCAATCGCTGATGGAGCGGCTGCAGGCGGCGCTGCCTGAGGTGCATTTCGTCAAGGCTTTCAACTCCGTCGGCAATGCGGCGATGGTCAATCCGAAATTTCCTGGCGGTAAGCCGACCATGTTCATCTGCGGCAACGACGATAAGGCCAAGGCGACCGTGCGCGGCATCTGCGATCAGTTCGGCTGGGAGACCGCCGATATGGGCAAGGCCGAAGCCGCCCGCGCGATCGAGCCATTGTGCATGCTGTGGTGCATCCCGGGCTTTATCCGCAACGACTGGTTCCATGCCTTCAAGATGCTGCAGCCGGCGTGACGCCGCGTGGGGCGCGCGGGTGATGGCCCGGTCATCGTCGTCACCGGTGGCAATCGCGGTATCGGTTTCGAGATCTGCCGCCAGCTCGCCGCGCGCGGCGCGAACATCATTCTGACCGCGCGCAAGCCCGCGGCCGGCGCGGCCGCGATCAGGAAACTCGCCGCGGAGCGACTTGCCGCCGCGTTCCAACCGCTCGATGTCACCGATGCGCAGAGCATTGTCGCGTTGCGCGATGCCGTGAAAGTCGAACACGGCCGGCTTGATGTGCTGATCAACAACGCTGGGATCATTGCCAAGGGCGAGGCGCCGGCGCTGCAGGTCGCGCTCGCGACAGTACGGCCTACGCTGGAAACCAACGCGCTCGGGCCGCTGCATCTGGCGCAGGTGCTCGTGCCGTTGCTCAAGCGCAGCAAATCCGCGCGCATCGTCAACATGTCGAGCGGCATGGGTGCGCTGAACGACAATGACGGCGGTTATGCCGCCTATCGCATTTCGAAAACGGCGCTTAATGCCGTCACCGCGATTTTGGCGGCGGAGCTGCGCGGCGCTGTCGCGGTCAACTCCGTGTGTCCGGGGTGGGTGAAGACAGACATGGGCGGCCCGCATGCCGAGCGTGAGGTCGCCGAAGGCGCGGACACCGCGGTGTGGCTCGCGCTCGATGCGCCGCAAAAGCTCACCGGCAAATTCCTGCGCGACCGCAAAGTCATTCCCTGGTGACGAACAAGAGCGTCGGCCCTATCGAGCTTGGCGTACTCGCCGTCACGCCGCGGAATTTATCCAGTTGGCGATGCGTAACGCCACAAATGTCGGTGACAGCCGCGCGGACGCGGCCATGATTGTGTTGATGGCGCCGGTGATGACCACGGCGCGGCCGTCCTTTAATCCCTGATAGCCAAGGCGCGCTACGTCTGCGGCCTGCATCGCGCGCACGGGTCCGCTAAACAACGTCGAGCCTTCCATGTGCGCGCCTTGAGCAAACTCCGTCGCTGTCGCTCCCGGGCAAAGGGCCGTGACAGTGACACCGGTGCGGCGCAGCTCATAGGCAATTGCCTGACCAAAACTCAGCACATAGGCCTTGCTGGCGTAGTAGACGGCCATTTTCGGACCGGGCTGGAAGGCGGCCGTTGACGCCAACAGCATTATTCTTCCGCGCCGCCGCGCCACCATCCCCGGGAGCACCAATCGTGTGAGTTCGGTCAGTGCCACGACGTTGACCTGCAGCATTGCCGCGACCTTGTCCGGGTCCGCTTGATCGAACCGACCGTTATCGCCAAGCCCGGCGTTGTTAATCAATACGTCGATGACGATGCCGCGTGCCTCGATGTCCCGCATCAGCGCTGCGGCGGCTCCGGGCTTGCTGAGATCGGCGAGGATAATCGTGCTCTCAGCTCCCGCGGCCTTGAGTTCGGCGGCGAGCGCCTGCATCGGCTCGCGGCGGCGGGCGACCAGCACGAGATCGTGCCCGTCTTTGGCCGCTTCGCGCGCAAGCGCTGCACCGATGCCGCTCGATGCGCCGGTCACCAGCGCGACCGGACGGGCGGATGAGGTATGGGCGGCTTCGGTCATGACGTCACACCTTTTCCCAATGTCAGCTTTCCCTATGCGGCTTTCCCAATGTCAGCGACGCGCCTGTGACAGGCGGCAATGGGGCCATTCCCGACAGCCTTTGGACCGCATCAACTAACTTCTGTGCGATGTGATCAAAATCAATGCCTCTGATCGCCTTGCCGCCATTAAATTACTGTGATGTTGAGCGTTACCATAATAACTGCCGTGTTCGCCTTTTTTGTTCAACCTCGCAGCTGTGCGCGAAGAAAACCGCCGGCAGCGGAGCTTCGGAATGTATCGCGGGCCCGGACGCGACATTGTCGCGCGGAATTCGGCGCTGCTCTACGACATGATCTACACCCAGCCCGTGTTCTATGAATTCGAAGAGATTTCAGTGCCGGTGCTGCTGATGATCGGCGACAAAGACACCACGGCTATCGGCAAGAACCTTGTGCCGCCCGACGTTCGCGCCACGTTGGGAAATTATCCGGTATTGGGAAAGGCAGCGGCGGCGCGCATGCCGCGCGCACAGTTGGTGGAGTTCCCGGATTTGGGCCATGCCCCGTAAATCCAAGCTCCGGTCGATTTTCACAACGCCTTGCTCGACGGCATGCGGAAATGAGCGGCGCGTTGCGCCTGATTCGCACGATGAATCTGGAACCCGCGGCCGTCACCCTACCGCTTTCATCGTGCATCTGACTCGGGCTGAGGTCTCAGCTCTATCCAAATGTTTGAAAAACAAGGAATTTTTCGACTTGATTTTCTAACTAACGTTCGTTAGAAAATTTCATGGGTCCATTACGTGTAACTGACCTGCGTTCCGACATCACCGCGAAGTGGGAGAACCGCTATCGCGAAGTGCTCGACGCGGCAGCTATCGCCTTCGCCGAGAAGGGCTATCTCGGCGCCAGCACGAGAGATATCGCCGAGCGCCTGGGTATCCGCGCCGCAAGCCTCTATTACTACCTGCCGTCGAAAGAGGCGGCGTTGCTTGCGATCTGTAAACTGGGTGTCCTGGACTTTATCGACAACCTAAAAAAGATCGTAGCGCGCCGCGATCCTGCGCCAGAAAAACTGCAGGCGGCGATCACTAACCACCTTCTGCCGCTGCGGAGCCACCCTGCCGCCGATTACATTCGGGTTTTCGTCCTGCACCGGCACGAGTTGCCGAATGGACCCCGCCAGCAAGTCGGGCGGTTAGCCCGCACGTATCAAGAACTAATCCAAAAGATCTTTATGGACGGTATCGCGACTGCCGAATTTGCGCGCGACCTCAATCCAGAGCTCGCAACACTCGGCCTCCTCGGTCTGTGCAATTCAGTGATCGCTGCCCGATCCTTGCCGCCAACTTCGACCATCGATGATTTCATCGCGGAGTATTGCCGAATTTTCATCCATGGCGCGATTGCAAAAACGACCGCGAGAAAAAAGGGAGGGCAAATCAAATGACCGTAGACGTCGCGAAAATGCGATCAACTCCGCCCGGCTATTTCACCGTGCGTTGGGGTTTGCCGGAATATACCGACTGGATCGACGAATGCATGTCGTGGAAGGAGGCCTGTTACATCGGGGACTGGTCGTTCTTGTGGGAACGCCGGTTCAAAGGGCCGGATGTGCTCAGGTTGTTCTCCGACATTTCGGTCAACAGCTTTGCCAAGTTCGATATCGGTCAGTCGAAGCACGTCATCCATACCAACAAGAACGGCAAGGTTATTCACGAAGGCATCTTGAGCCGTCTGGATACCGAGGAATTCCTGCTATTCGGCCGGGGCTGCTTTTGGGCCGACTACAACCTTCGTCACGGAAGCTACAACGCCACTTCAGAGCCCGACGACTTATTCAACCTTCAGGTCTCCGGACCGAATGCGATCTATCTCCTTGAAAAAGCTTGCGGCCAAAGCCTGCGCGATGTGAAATTCATGCATTCTGGAAAGATCAGGATGGCTGGCGTCGAGATGCTGGCACTGCGACAGGGGATGGCCGGCGAGGTCGGCTTCGAATTACAGGGCCCGATCAAGTTCAGAGAACAAGTGACCGCCGCGGTCATGGAGGCCGGTAAGGAATTCGGCATTCGCAAACTCGGCGGTCGCGCCGTGTTCATCAACCATCTCGAGGCCTGTTTTCCGACCATCATCACCGATTATTGTCCGGCTATGTTCGACGATGACATGGAGGAATATCGCGCCGAATTTCAGGCGGCGATGCCCGGCTTTGCGACCACATTCAACATCGCGGGCAGCTTCGAGGGAAGTCAAATCAGCGAGTGGTATCGCAACCCGGTCGAGCTTGGCTGGGGCAAGAACGTCAAGTTCGACCACGACTTCATCGGCCGCAAAGCCCTTGAACCGGAAGTCGCGAATCCGAAGCGGCTGATGCGGACCCTGGTGTGGAACGCCGATGACGTTGTCGACGTCTACGCCTCAATGTTCCGCGACGAGCGGCCTTACGACTACATGGATATGCCCCGCGACCAGCGGGGTTTCATGTACGCCGACAAGGTGATCAAGAATGCCAAGGTCGTCGGCGTGTCTACCTCGCGCGGCTACAGCTATTACTTCCGCGAGATGCTGTCGCTCTGCACGCTGGATGTCTCGTGCTGCGAGCTGGGAAGCGAGGTTATCGTCATTTGGGGGAATCCGGGCAGCCCGCAAAAAGAAATCCGCGCCAAAGTTGCGCCAGCGCCCTACAAAACCGACAACCGCAAGCTCGACATTCATAAACTGGCGCCGCCAAAGCAAGTCATGCAGCTCTCGCCGACGGGTTAGGGCAACGAGCAATCAGCGAAGAAAACCGGGGGAACACACGATGAAATCCACGTTACTTCTCGTCGGCGCGCTCGCTCTTGGACTGAGTCCGGCCAATGCCCAGAACAAATCTGTGAAAATCGGATTCGTCAGCACATTCAGCGGACCGACAGGCGTGATGGGCAATGACATGCGCAACTCGTTCGAGCTCGCACTGGACCATCTGGGCCGCAAAATGGACGGCATTCCAGTCGAAGTGATCTATGAGGACGATCAGCAAAAACCCGAGGTCGGTAAGCAGAAAACCGACAAGCTGATCGAATCTGACAAGGTCGATTTCATCGTCGGCTATATCTGGTCGAATGTTTTGCTGGCCTCTGTCAAGTCCGCAGTCGATTCCAAAACGTTCCTGATTACGTCAAATGCCGGTCCGCATCAGATCGCGGGCGAACAATGCTCGCCCTATATCTTCTCGACCTCATGGCAGAACGACCAGACGCCCGCTGCGGTGGGCCTCTATATGAATCAAAGGGGGGTCAAGACGGCGTTCCTGCTGGGTCCGAATTACGCCGCCGGCAAGGACATGCTGGCGGGAGTAACGTCAACGTTTAAAGGCACGATTGTCGGGCAAGAGATGACGAAGTGGCCGGACCAACTCGACTTCTCAGTCGAGCTTTCAAAAGCGAGAGGCGTCAAGCCCGATGCAATCTTCGCGTTCTATCCGGGCGCGTCCGGCGCTCAGTTCCTTATTCAATACTTGCAGTCCGGCCTCAAAGATCAGATCCCGCTCTATACCGCGTTTACGATCGATGAGATCACCCTGCCGCGGCAGAAGGACGCCGCGCTCGGTATTCCCGGTGCTCAGGAATGGGTCAACGACTTGCCCAACGAGCAGAACCAGCGGTTCGTATCAGATTACCGAAAAAAACATCCCGGCCTATCGCCGACCTTCTATGGGGCTCAGACTTATGACGCCGCGATGCTCATCGACTCGGCCGTGGTCGCGACGAAAGGCAACTTTTCCGACAAGGAAGCGGTTCGCAAGGCTATGGAAAAGGCCGACTTCAAGTCCCTGCGCGGCAAGTTCAGGTTCGGCAACAATCATATTCCGATCCAGAACTTCTACTTGCAGGAAGCGGTGAAGGATGGGGATCGCTATGCGCTCAAAACGGTCGCCACTATCGTTGAAGACAGCCAAGACCGATTCCACAATGATTGTCCGATGAAGTAGAGAGGCAGCCGCGCAAACCTTGTGCTGCCGTCTGATTCACACACCTTTTGAAAATCCGCGAGCAGGGGGAAGAGCGGGCGCGCAGCGATGAAAATTTGGATGGTGCTGCCGGTCAGGATTGAACTGACGACCTCTCCCTTACCAAGGTCAGTTGTTGAGAAGACTAAGCTATTGATTTATGGGGTTTTCTCGTATTTGCGATAGGTGACTCACCCGAATTTCCACCAGGCAGTCGATCCATAGTGTCTCGAAACTCGTCGACGTTGGCGTGTGTGTAACGGGAAACCGACTTGATGTTTTTCCACCCGCCGATGTGCATCAGGGCGATCAAATTACGGTTGCTGGCATAGTGCCAACTTGCGAAAACATGACGGCAATCGTGGACGTGGAAGTTTTTGATTCCCGCGCGTCTAGAGGCACCCCTGAACGCTGTTTTGATACGCGATCCGGCCGAACGGTTCTCGTCGTCTTCCGGCCTCTCGTAGGGCAATCCGTCCGGGCGGCGGAAGACTGCACCTTCCCTATGTGGAAGTATCGAAAGCGCATCCACCACGCGGCGAGGCAGTGAGACCCCACGCGGGTCGCCGTTCTTCGTCTTAGGAAACGACACATGTGCCCGTGCCAAGTCTAAATCGTTCCAATCGAGCCAAAGTGCCTCACCAGCCCGAGCGCCGGTATAGATCAGGAATATGACCAACGGTCGAAGATGATCGGCGCACGCGTCGATCAAGCGGTTCACCTCGTCCAACGTGAGGGACCGAACACGAGGCTTGGGCGTCTTAGGGCGCTCGATGATCGGTGTCGAACACCAGCCGCGTTTCGCGGCGTGCCTGAGAACGGCAGATACCGGGCCGTAAAATTGACGGATGCGGGTCGAGTTCGAGACTTTCGGATATAATTTCTGTGCGCCTCGGTCGATTACTTCCTGATCGAGTTCGAGCGAGAGGCATGGTTCCGAAATGGCTTATTATCTGGTGGAGGAATCGTTTGCTGCCGCCTTGTTCCAAATAACTCAGAGCCGCTTGCGCGAAGGTTGCCGTTGCTTGGCGGCCGTATATTGACTCGGTGAGGAGTTCAGCCTCGCGTTTTGCCCTGATTTCTTCCGCGATTTTTTCGTTGTCAGTTCGAGTGCTTTCTTCAATGCGGATTCTGCGGACGGTGCCGCGCATGACCCAATTGGGCGAGTTTGGGCGGCGAACAAGCCTGAGGGGCATGGCAGGACCTCGTAAAGACGTTCACAGTCTGCGGGACTCAAGATGGTCGTCTTCCCCATCTTGCGGCCAATCCCGTGGGCCCGGGCGGTTCGTTTGATAACATCTTCGCTAACCGGAAAAACATTTCCATTAGCCAGATCGCGAGGGGTTTTGTAGGCGGGCCATTCTTTCACGGACGGACAACTTTCTTTACGCGTCCTCGCCAGCCGCAGTCAACTCGGTGATGCCGAGCAGTTTTTTGCACTCGACGTAGACCTCCGAAAATATGCGCCACATCGGGATGAACAGGAACGGCTCGTTCAGCCCGAAGCAGGGTTCTTTAAGCTCGTCGCCGATGTGCGTGTCGAACAACCACTTGCCCTTGCTACGCGTGGCGTAGCAATAGATTTTGAACGGATTGTTGTTCTCGACGCCTCTCGCCACCGCCCAAAACCAATTGCCTTCGGCTATGTACGCGGCCAGTTCCGCGATGTTCGTGGCGTCGGCAGGAATTTGGGCCGCCTCGGACGCCTCGCCGAGAGTATTCCACTCTGACAAACCGATCCCAAACTGTGCCCTAAGCGCGAGTGTTAGCCTCACAGTAAAAAAGGCAATGGCGGAAAACCTCGGCCGACCCTGACGTTTTTGAACACGCCCTTTTATTCGGCGTTCGCTTTGCTCGCGCCGGGTTGGTTTAAGCCGACCCTCGCTGACCCAAGCATCCGCCATCGCACGGCTAAGACCGGACACTTGCGCCAATTCGCCGGTGCCGAAGAGCGCAGCCTCCAAGGGAAATGCCGGTTGCTTTATTTTTCGAGCCGATCTAGTCATGACATTGATAATCTAGTCAAGACTAGTTACATCGTCAACGGCTGTTTGCGCAACCGTGCAAGCGATTTGTCCGTGGCAAGCCGTTTTGAGTAATAACCGATGACCCTGCCGCCTCCCAACGTCTGCAAGCGAATGGCGCAATTCCACAGATCGATGGGCTCGCCCAGTGCCAATGAGGCCGATAACGCGTGGGGCAAACTGGTCAAGCTGCTGGCCGACAATGGCTGCACTTGGAACGACCTGCCGGAGATTCTGGCGGCCGACCGCGCCAACGGCTCCACCACCACCGGTGTGCCCGCAACAGGCGGCCGGTGGGGCGAGCCCTTCCGCACTCCCGATGGCACCGCCTACGTCGACATCCACGTGGACGGCCACCGGGAGACCTGGCCGGTTCGCAGCCCCGGCTTCCGGAATTATGTGCGCCGCCAAATCTTCAAACAAAAGGGGACGTCGCCCGGCGATGGGCGGCTCAAGCAAATTGTCGCCAACGTTGAAGCCGAAGCCCAATTCGGTGGTCGCCAACAGGACGTTCACCTGCGCGTCGGTGAGCACCAAGGGCAAATCTACATCGATCTTGCCGACGATCAGTGGCGTGTTGTTGAGGTCGCTCCTGACGGTTGGAGGATTGTTGCGAACGCGCCGGTTCGCTTTCGGCGGACGCCGGGGATGCTGGCGCTGCCGGTGCCCGAGAAGGGCGGCTCGGTCGAGGAATTGGCGTCCTTCCTGAACGTGCAACGGAACGATCTTATCTTGATCGTTTCGTTTCTGCTGGCGGCATTGCGCGGCACTGGCCCTTATCCCGTTCTTGCGATCTGCGGCGAATACGGTTCGGCCAAAAGCACGCTGATGAAATTGCTCCGGGCGTTGATCGATCCCAACGTGGCACCGATCCGGTCGCTTCCCCGTTCCGAGCAGGACCTTTTCGTCAGCGCGGACAATAACTTCGTGCAACCCTTCGACAACATTTCCGGCCTCACCGCCTCGATGTCGGATGCCCTATGCCGTCTCGCTACAGGTGCGGCTTTCGCGACACGCCAAATCTTCACCAATGGCGACGAGACCGTTCTTCAAGCCACCCGGCCGATCATCTTGAACGGGATCAACAACACCATCGACCGGGCCGATCTCGCCGACCGCACCATTTTCCTCGTCCTTGAGCCCATAGCCAATGACCGCCGTCGCACTGAGGCCAAAGTCCTTGCGGCTTTCGAACCCGCGCGGCCGAAAATTTTTGGTGCTCTTCTTGATGCCGCCGTTCGTGGCCTTCAAGAACTGCCTCGCACCAAACAAACAGAACTGACCCGTATGGCCGACTTCGAAATGTGGGCGACCGCGTGTGAATCGGCAATGTGGCCCGCCGGAACTTTTCGGCAGGCGTACGCCGCCAACCGAAGAGACGCGGTGGAGAACAGTGTCGAAGGCGACTTGGTGGCGACGACCATCCAAAGCGTTCTTGCCGTGCATGGAGAGTTTCGAGGGACCGCTACCGACCTGCTCAAACTACTTGAGCAACACGCGGACCAAGGATTTCGCCGAGCCGACAAGCAATGGCCGAGGAATCCGGAAGCACTCCGGCATCGTCTCGACCGTACCCGCACAAATCTGCGGAAAGTCGGTATCGAAATCACATACGACCGTTCCACGGACCGGAAGCGGGCTCGAATAATAACGATCTCGAACCTTCAGCAACACGCTGAACCACCGCTTCGCGATGAAATCCGATTGCGCCCCCGAGGAAACAACGGCGCTAAAGGGGGTGCTGGTGGAAATCACCCGTCCGAACCGTCCGAACCGTCCATATCGTCCGGCGCAGGAAACAGCGAAAGTTCGCAGCGAGCGCCAAGCGGAATTGTTGGATTCGGACGGTCTGGACGGTCTGGACGGTCTAACAAGCACATTCCCCATTAGGAGGTCCCGACGAGTATGACCGCCACGCACTTATTCGAAAAATATCGCCCCTCGCGGATCGCAGACGTCGTTTTGTTGCCGAGGGACCGCGAGGCGTTCGAGTCGATCATCGCAAAGGGCAAAGCCCCGCACCTTTTGTTGGTCGGTCCTCCGGGGGTGGGCAAAACCTCGGTGGCGATGGCGCTCGCCACCGACATGAAGTGGCAGGTGATGAGGAAAAACGCCGCCGCCGACACCAATGTCGAGGCGGTGCGGACCGAGATAGCTGACTTTGCGTTGCCACACTCAACTCTGCCTCTCTCGTCAATGTTCGAGGGCTACCAGGAAGAGGGACATCATTGCGTCAATCTTGAAGATTTCGATTACGTGCCCACGAAGGCGCAGGCGGGCTTACGCGGGATCATGGAGGATGCGGCCGCATCCGGGCACTGCAACTTCATCATGACCGCAAACGACGGCAAGAAGGTTGACCGCGCTATCCGGTCCCGGTGCGCCGTTTTCGACTTCGATTATTCCGAGGCTGAACGAGAGATAATCAAACCACTTTACCGGCAAAGGATCGCTCAAATTCTGGCCGCAGAAGGTTTCGAACCGGACAGCGAAATCATCGAGCGGCTTATCAACAAGCACTTCCCGGACCTTCGCGCCATATTGAACGACATTCAAAGGCACACATAGAGGGGTCAACTAACAGGAGTCGACGTAGAAGCCGAATTCGCAAACGGTGAACTTGTCGAGCGGGTTACAGGAAAACTGAAGGAACGTGAGCACGCCCATTTATCACTTCACTTCTAGCGCACACTTGCCCCGCATCATGCGTGCCAGGGAGCTTCGCCCGTTTGCGGCGGGCAACCTGCGCGGCTTTGTGTATGCAACGGAGAGCGCGAACGGTGACCGCACGGCCACCGTTTCGATGTCGCGGGCCGCTCAAGAAGCATACCGGGAGGGAACCTTGAGGCGCGTGCGCTTGACACTCTCGGCCGACGACTTCGAGCCGTGGCTAAACGTTCTCGCTCGTTATCCCGAGTGAACTCCGGAACTCATCAAGGGGCTTAAGAACTCCGCTAGCAGGCTCGGTCAACCAACGTTGGGCTGGCACTCTCGCCCTGATCCATTGCCGCTCGCCCGTGTAGTCGCGGTTCATACCCGAGCTTATACCAGCCATCGGTGGGAACCGTTCGAGTTGTCGAATACAACCGTGCTTGAGGCCCGGGCCTCGGTGCCGACGCCCAAGGTGGATTGCCTAGGCATCAGGATTGGCGAGAGAATCTATTGGAGCCAACGCACAATTACGCCGAACGGGGACGTCTACAGCATTGCAAAATCTCGGGCCGTAGGTGCCGACGCTGCATGATTCATGGGGTAACTTCGAACCATTGAATTAGCGCCCGAGGCGGACCTACGAACGCCGAGGCGAAGGCCACGGGCACTGCGAACGACACCGTGACCGCCACGGTCACCACCACCACGGTCACCACCACCGCCACGATCAACCCCCGAGAGCGCCGATTACACCACCACCTCCAATCCCCCGTTAGGGCGAAGGCTGCGAAGCCATCGAAGGCATTTTTCTATTTCACCAGCTATAGAGTTTGTTGGTTGTGGATCCTCCTGTAGACGCCTATTACAGAAAACCCCTTCGACACCTTCGCAGGCTTCGCAAGTGACGAACTCGTTCGCCCGGAGCAAAAAATGCCCCCCGAACCTTACGGGCGGCAGTAGATATTTCGACGCCACGTCAAGTTGGCGCAAAGCTCGGGGCACTCGTCGGATAGAGAAGTAAGTCGTTGAAGGGTATGGCGGTCTTGTTTTGGATCAGCCTCGATCAGCGCCCGGTCGCCATTGCGCCCGTAATCCGGCGCAGGAATCCGGCCGAGCCGGATGGTTGATTGGCAACTATCGCCGTCAGATTTCTGCGGACATATTCCGATAATCGAATTTCGTCATGGGCGGCCAATTCTCTTAATCTCGCGATTTCCTTCTCCGTCACCCGAACTGAAAGTTGTTTGGACTTGCGCATTTGTTTGTTTCCTCAAACGTTGTGGTCTATTTATCCGGCGACTTTCTTAACTGATAAAAATTTTGGGTGATGTCACGCTGACGAGTTTCATTTTATGGCGGTTCAATTTTTCGTGAGACGTGCCATTATTTTTCTGACACTCGCCTTTTTCGGTCTGTGTGGCATTGCCGCACGATAAATACTCCCGAGTGCCACACATTTTTTGGTGGCCATACAGGAGGAGACTTTCACCTTGACCAACCTACTCTTTGATTATGCGAAAGAATATTTGAACAGAGGACTCAAAGTTTTACCGCTCAGTTATCCTATCAAAACTCACAACCAATTTCTTTGTTCGTGCGGCGACCAAAACTGCACAAAGAACATGGGCAAACATCCAGCGGCAGAACTCGTGCCGAATAGCCTCAAGGACGCCACGGCCGATATAGACGTCATCGAGGGTTGGTTTCGGACTCGGCCTTGGAACATCGCCATTGTGACCGGCCAGACGAGCGGCATCTTTGCCCTCGATATCGACCATCGTCATCGAGGCGATCAATCCCTGCTGGAATTAGAAAAGCAGAACGGTCCGTTGCCCGAAACGTGGCGGTTTCGAACGGGCGGGGGCGGAGAGCACGTCTTGTTCCGCCATCCCGGCGGTCTCATTCCCAACAGCGTCCAGAAAATCGCACCCGGGATCGATGTGCGGGGCGACGGTGGCTACATTGTCGCCCCACCTTCTAAACATTTCTCCGGTTCGTTTTACTTAATCGCCGCAAATTGCCACGAGGACATCAGCGATCCGCCCGATTGGCTGATGGCGCGGGTTCTTTTGAACCCTCTGGAGGTTGAAAATTCGGCTCGTCAAAATGCGGTCTCGAATTCTGGCCGGGCGGAATCGAGCGAGGTCGAAGAAAGCCGAATTCGATCTGCCCTTAAGTTCATTCCGGCCGACGACCGAGATGTTTGGCTCCGAGTGGGTATGGCACTCCATCGGACCGGGTGGGGGTTTCCGGCGAGGACCATTTGGGACGATTGGTCCCGGGCGTCGTCCAAGTTCGATCCCAGAGATCAGGATAAAACTTGGCGAAGCTTTCGGTGCGGTAGCTACAACGGGCGCTCTGTTACCTTGGGCACAATTTTCCACTTGGCCAAGGCAAACGGGTGGCGCAACGGATTTTCCGCCAACTTGATCAACCATGCCGCCAGAATTTTGTCGTCCTGCGGGCTTGATCCGCATGACTGGCTCGATCTGGTGATTGAGTTCAACGCTCAACAAGGTAACTCCGATATTTTAGACATCGACATGGCGAAACTAGTGGCCTTTGCCGTCGAAGAACTGGAGAGACGAGCGAGGCGGCATGGTGTGGAGGTGCGCCGTGTCTAACGTTCACAAGCTTTTTGATGAGTTTCTGCAAAAAAAGAACCTTGTGATCGGTGAGAAGGCTAACTCACAAAATTGGTATAAGGACCTACTGCGGACCTTGAAGGGCGAGCCTCGACCAATTCTCGCCAACGCGATACATGCCCTGCGGGCGGCCCCGGAATGGGGCGGCGTTCTCTGTTACGACGATTTCGCCACCACTACGGTTGCAAGAAAACGTCCGCCTTGGATTTCCGAAAGCGAAAGCTGGACACCAACTCCGTGGTCTGATCGTTGTGACTTTCTCGCGACCGAATGGCTGCAACGCGAGGGCATTATGGTTCCGGCAGCTATTGCGGGACAGGCGGTTGAGACCGTTGCCCGTGACCGCACATTTCACCCGGTCCGGGAATATCTTGATGGTCTAGGTTGGGACGGGGCGGCTCGGCTTGATCGCTGGCTTGTGACCTACCTCGGTGCTGAAGACACGCCTTACATTGCCGCAATCGGCCCGCGCTGGATGATTTCGGGAGTGGCCCGAGTATGCCGACCCGGATGTCAGGCGGACTCGGCGCTCATTCTCGAAGGACCCCAAGGCATTCGCAAGTCGTCTGCGCTGGCAACCTTGGCCGGGAGTTGGTTCACAGATGGTTTGTCAGAACTTGGTTCCAAAGACAGCGCCATGGAGACCCGTGGCGTCTGGATCGTTGAACTAGCCGAACTTGACAGCCTATCCCGGGCCGAGGTCAGCACCGTCAAGGCATTCATCAGCCGCCGTCATGACCGCTTCCGGCCACCCTACGGCAAGCGGCTTGTTGATCTGCCCCGCCAATGCGTATTCGCCGGGAGCGTCAATCCGGAAGGTGGATACCTTAAGGACGCAACGGGAGGCCGACGTTTCTGGCCTGTGGTTTGTGGCAGCATTGATATTGAAGCCTTGCAACGCGACCGGGACCAGCTTTGGGCGGAGGCGTATGCCCGGTTCAAGCAAGAGGAGCCTTGGTGGTTGGAGGACACGAGACTTCAACAGTTCGCCACCGAGGAGCAAGCCGAACGATATCAGGGCGACGCTTGGGAGGAACGTATCCGCCGGTTTCTAACGCACTCAGCCGATTTTGACGGTTCCGACTTTGAGGTCTCCCTTACGGTGGCCCGCGCAACACCACTCCTGGACGTGTCAGTGGGCGAGGTGCTTGAGGGGGCCCTCGGTATGGAGCCCTCACGCTGGACCCAAGGGGACCAGAATCGAGTCGTTCGTTGCCTAATCAGCATGGGCTTCAAGCAATATCGCGGCCGAAATCCTAATGGCATTCGAGGACGCCGCTACCGGCGTGACAATGACGGTTTGTTAGGTCCGGGTATGCTCGATTTAGGTTCGGGTTAGGTCCGGGTATGAACGACTACGAGAAGTGAGCCAAAATCAATGGTTGGTCCGGGTGGTCCGGGTAGGTCCGGGTCTATTCGGCAAAAAAAGTTTTGGAGAGAACACACTGTCGTATGATTTGTTGGCCGAGACCCGGACCTACCCGGACCACCCGGACCTAGGCCCGAAAATAAAGGGTTTCTTGAACACCCAGACCCGGACCCAAGCCGGACCTAGACCCGGATCTGTCGGCCGGGCATTTTTCGCCAAGCCCCATCACCACAATTCAACAATCTGGAGGTCGGCCTAAGAGCGACGCACGACATGCCACATTTAATCGTTTGGGACATCGCGACCGTGCCCGATCTTCACAGATTTGCTGCCGCCAACGATCTTTACGGCCAAAGCGATGACAAAATCCGGGCCGCCATCGGCTCCTGCCACCGCGAAATGGGAGGTCGTTCCCGCGTGGGTACGGCGCAGCGACGGCGACCAACCGCCTGTTTTCGTCTCGCCGCGCCGTTCGGCTCTCGAAATCCACGCAACACAGTAGTCGCGCAGAGCCGTCGAAACTTCGGCCGAGCGCGAATAATCATCGAGCGCAATTACAACACACCAAGTCGTAAGGACAGCAGACTAATTTAATCAAGATTTGTGCTAATCAAATTGCGCCGGTCAATGCCGAGCGGCTTCCGCGGCATTTGTAACCCACTGCTGTGGCGGGCCCGCTCGGAAATCTGGACACCAAGCAAATTTCAAAGGACGCCTATGCGGATAGCAGCAATAAGTAAAAAGGTGTCCCCGGCGACCCGACGCCGCTAAATGAGATGTGAAGGTAATACGTTCCAGCTGGTAGGGCGCCGCTAAACTTCTGCGTTGGTACAGGTGGCCCATATGAAGTCGCGTTGTCATACACAGTCGCGGCCACGATTGTTCCCGCTTCCGTCTCGATTGT
>CAWHPC010000015.1:0-215908 GCA_963831165.1 uncultured Alphaproteobacteria bacterium | reverse complement strand
ACCTCTCCCCGCGTGCGGGGAGAGGGAGCGCGAGGCCACGGATCCCATGAGCAAACAAACGGCGGAGCAACAAACTCCCGAGGAATACGCGGCGCGGCTCGCGGCGGAGAAGGCGGCGCTGCGGCGGCATTATTGCAAGGTGTTCGCGTTCTGGAGATCTTGTGCGCTGAGGCGGTGCCGCAAGGCGCGGAGCTGTGGCGGCGATGCGGAAGCTTGCCTCAAGCGCCGGGCGCGGGAGATACCGCGCGAGGTGCAGTGGCAGGCGCGGCAGCGGGTTCTTGCGGCGACGCCGGAGGACGCTGGGCCGGCGGAACGGAATGCGCGCCAATTGCTGCCGGGCGCTTTGGTGTAGCGCAATGCCCCGCCAGAACTTTGCTAAGTCCCGGCCGCGTAATCGGTTTTTCTCAGGCGTCAGCCGCCGCAGTACCGCCGTATTCCGGCCCTTGGCTTGGCAATTAATGGGTGGGTGTCGGGACGGGGTGATCGTGGCAGCTGTTGCGGCCGCCATCGCATCTGGCGGCGGACATTTTAGCGTGGCGGCGCAGGAGCGGCCGCAGCAGCCTATTGTCTGCGGCGGCGAGACGCTGGCGCGCGGCACCGCGAGCCGTGTCGCCGACGGCCGCACTTTCGTGCTCGCTGACGGCCGCGAGGTCCGGCTGGCGGCGATCGAAGTTCCGCCGCTGGCAGCGGACTCCGCCAGCGCGCCGGGCGGCGCCGCGGCGAAAGACGGCCTCGCCGTGCTCCTTGCCGGTTCCGAGATCGTGCTCCGTCAAGCCGAGCCGATAAAGACAGACCGCTACGGCCGGATTGTTGCTTACGCTTTCGTGAGCCGCGCCGGTGTTGAGGGCAATGGCGGCGAGCGGCTGGTCCAGGGCGAGCTGCTGGCCGCAGGCCTCGCCCGCGTTTCGCCCCGCGTTGGCAGCCGCGCCTGCGCCATGGAACTCCTGAACCGGGAAAGCGGCGCGCGCCGGGCCAAGCTTGGCCTCTGGGCCAGTTCGTATTATGACTCGCTCGACGCCGACAACCCCGCCGAGGTGCTGGCCAGACAAGGCCGATTTGCACTGGTTGAGGGTAAGGTGGTTTCGGTACGCGAAAGCGGAGCCACCATCTACGTGAACTTCGGGCGGCGGTGGAGCACCGACTTCACTGTTACGATCCTGAAGAGAAATGAGCGTAGTTTTAAGGCGGCGGGACTTGAACCGAAGACGCTCGCCGGACGCCGCGTGCGGGTGCGCGGCTTTATTGAGGAGCGCGGCGGCCCCTGGATCGAGGCGGCGCGTCCGGAGCAGATCGAGATTACCGACCGCGAATAATTCCAGCGGACGAGGCGAGAAGGTGAGTTACGGCGATTGAGTCGATGGCAACCGGGTTGAGACATAGTGCGGTGACCGACTGGCGGAGTATGGGGTTGCGGGAGCTTCGGCTTGCCCATGCCGGCATTGCCGCGCTCGCTTTGACGATCGCCCTGATTCTGGCCGCCTGCACGGCTTCGCCGCCCGCGATTGAGCCGCAGGCTGCCCTGCCGGCGCCGGCCAAGCCCGCCGAGACCAGCGACATGTCGCCGGCGGTGCTGCGCGAGCATCAGCGCATCCTCGCCGCCTATGGCGGCGTCTACAACGATCCCAGGCTGCAAGGCATGGTCGAGCAGACCGTCGAACGCCTGGTGGGGGCGTCGGAGCGGCCCGACCTGCATTACAAGGTCACCATGCTCAATTCGCAGTCGATCAACGCGTTCGCGCTGCCGAGCGGACAGCTCTACGTCACCCGCGGCCTGGTTGCGCTTGCCAACGACGAGTCCGAACTGGCGTCCGTGCTTGCGCACGAGATGGGACACGTGGTCGCGCGGCATGCCGCGATCCGCGAGGAGCAGGCCAAGCAGGCCGCTTTGGTCGGCCGCGTCGTCACCGACGTTATCAGCGATCCGGAAGAAGGCGCGCTGGCGCTCGCCAAGTCGAAGCTGGCGCTGGCAAGCTTCTCGCGCTCGCAGGAACTGGAAGCCGACGCGATCGGCATCGGCATCGCCGCGCGCGCCGGCTACGATCCCTACGGCGCGGTGCGCTTCCTTACCTCGATGGAGCACAATTCCGAGCTCAAGCCGCAGCAGAGCAGCGCCATCGATCCGCGCGCGCCGGACTTCCTGTCATCGCATCCGGCGACGCCGGAGCGGATCACCAATGCGCGCGCCAACGCGCGGCAGTACACCATACCGGCCGGCGCCGTCGGACTGGACAAGCAAGCCTACCTCAGCGGCATCAACGGCATCGTGTTTGGCGAAGACCCGAGCGAAGGCTTCGTCCGCGGCCGCCGTTTCCTGCATCCGCGGCTCAGCTTCACCTTCACCGCGCCCGAAGGATTCACGCTCGAGAACACCGCCGAGGCCGTGCTCGGCGTCAAACGCGGCGGCGGCCAGGCGCTGCGGCTCGACGTGGTGCGGGTGCCGTCGGAGCAGACGCTCGCCGGCTACCTGACCTCGGGCTGGATCGAGAATATCGATGCCGCCACGGTCGAGGACGTCAACATCAACGGCTTCGCCGGCGCCACCGCGGCGGCCAAAGGCGATCAATGGGACTTCCGCCTCTACGCCGTCCGGTTCGGCAGCGATGTCTACCGCTTCATCTTCGCCTCCAAACACCGCACGGTCGAGACCGACCGCGTGTTCCGCGAGTTGGTCGGCACTTTCCGCCGCATGAGTCTCGCCGAGATCGAGGATGCAAAGCCGCTGCGGCTGCAGGTGGTGACGGTCGCCCCCGGCGATACGGTCGAGAAGCTCGCCACC
This sequence comes from uncultured Alphaproteobacteria bacterium, assembly GCA_963831165.1. Classification (GTDB taxonomy): domain Bacteria; phylum Pseudomonadota; class Alphaproteobacteria; order Rhizobiales; family Xanthobacteraceae; genus BOG-931. Next base: position 213,132 of record CAWHPC010000015.1, on the reverse strand, counting down.
CGAATGGCCGTTGCCGATCGCCAGGTCGAGCGCTTCCGCACGCTCAACGGACTGGAAGCGGGCGAGCGGATCAAGCCCGGTAGCGAAGTCAAGATCGTGGTTGAATAACGCGGCCGGCGGCAAGTTTTAAGTCAGCGCCATTTTCAAGTCAGCGCCATTTTTTAAGTCAGCCATGCCTGCCATGCGAAGCGCAAAATCGCTCGCGATCGGCTAGTTTCCGCGATAGTTTTGCCGCTCGGCGTCTCAGGGAGGGAAAACAGTGGCTTACATCTTCAAGGAAACCGAACTTCCGTCATTGATTTCGGAGGTTCCGGGCCGCGAGCGCATCTTTTTCGTCAATCAGGAGCTCGCCAATATCGACGACATGCTCGCCGGCGTGATGCACTACAAAAAGGGCGCGGCGTCGCCGTTGCACCTGCACAAGAATTGCGAGCACTTTTATTTCATCATCAGCGGCAAGGCGACGGTGGAATCCGACGAAGGCACGCGTCCAGTTGGACCGGGCGACATGATCTTCATCCCCGCCGAGGAGAAGCATCGCCTGCGCGCCACCGAGCCGCTGTTCTATTTCGAATTTCAGGCGCCGAACCGTTTCAAGACCACGATCCTCGAAGGCTCCGACGCCGACCTGCGCTGGGAGCGCAAGGACGGCCGGGTCTGGGTGCAGACCTGAGAGCGCGGCGCAGGGACGGGAGAAAAATCATGTCATTGACCTTCATCGATACCAACAAGCTGCCGAAGCAAAGCTCGGCCGGACACGGCGAAGTCGTCGAGGTGCTCAACAACGCGCTGTGCGGCGCGCACAACGTGCACGGCTCGGTGCGCTGGCTCAAGGCCGGAGAGACATTTGAGCCGAAAGACAGCGCCAAACACCAGCTGATCTATCTGATGGACGGCAAAGGCCGCATCCGGCTCGACAACCGCGATTACGAGGTCGAGAAGGGCGCCGGCGTCTATCTCGGACCGGCGGAGACCGCGACCATCAGCGCGCCGGCGGGTGCTTCACTGAAGCTGTTTCATCTCGTCGTGCCGCAGATACCGAAGTAGCAGGTTGCAGCGGCGCGTCGGCCAAACTATCTCACGGGTTAAGTCTCGCGCGTGAGCTTGGCGATGGCGTCGCCCGCCGACGCAACATTCTGGAGCGGAAAAAACGCGGCCACGTAGCGGTCCGGTCGTAACAGATAGAGCCCCGCCGGAAAGCCGGCCAAGAGCGCGGCGAGATCGCCGCGCAGATCGCGGGCCGCGACCGCAGGCGCCGCGACCGGCGACGCATCCTCCTTGTCGAGCACCGCGACGCGGCGGATCGGCAACTGGCTCGCTTTTTCGAGGCACACATTTTCGAGCATTTGCGGTGGCGTGCCGGGCGGCGCGAGTAGTGCAAAGCCGTCGCCCAGCACGTCATCGAGCAGTTCAAAGCCGTTGGCCGTCATCACCAGCGCCTGCGGAAACAGTTTGCCGACCAGTGATCGTTTGGAAGCGGTTTCCGGCGCCAGCAAAAAGCCGCGATGGAATTTCGGCTTCGGCTTGTACTTCATCTCGGCGAAATAAGACCGCGCCGCTGGAAACAGTGCCAGCGCGCGGAAAAAGGTGCGAACCGCGAAGCCCTGAAGCCGTCCGCGCGGCATCATCACGTAACCCATGCGGATCGCGAGCTGAATCATTTCCGCCGCGTGATCGCGCCGCTCCACTTCATATGTGTCGAGCAACCGATCGCCGAGCCGGCCCGACACCACCGCCGCAAGCTTCCAGGCGAGATTATGCGCATCGCGCACACCGCTGTTCATGCCCTGGCCGGCAAACGGCGGCGTCAGATGCGCCGCATCGCCAGCGAGAAACACCCGATCCGCGCGCCAACGGTCGGCCATGCGGGCGTGAAACGTGTAGACCACCTTGCGGCGCAGCACCGCCTGGTTGTCGTTGCCGTAGAGCCGCAGCAGCGCCGAAACATTGTCCTTCGCCAGCACATCGGCGTCCTGTTCGCCGTCATGCAGCATCAGTTCGAACCGGCGTGTGCCGTTCGGCCCGGGCAGCGAAAGGCACGGCCGCGCCACATTGCAGTACACCTTGGTATCGCGGGTTGGGTCGGTGGTCTGTTCGAGATCGATGATGAGCCAGCGTTCACGAAACGTGGAGCCGTGCATCTCGATGCCGAGTTTCTGCCGGACAAAACTGTGACTGCCATCGCAGCCGACGAGGTAGTCGCATTTCAGTTCGGTAATCTCGCCAGCGCGACGAACCCGCGCTGTGACCGCCTCCGCGGATTGTGCGAATTCGACCAGCTCAGTCTCGAAACTGATGCTGGCATTGCTGAGGCGATCGAGATGTTCGCGCAGCAGCCGCTCAAGCACCGGCTGCCGAAACGCATTGCGCCGCGGATAGCCGTATTCCAGCGTCTTCGGTTTGACCTTCAGAAAGCGCCGCCGGCCCGGCGAGAAATATTCCGAGCCATAACCGAGCACAATCTGCGGCACCAGTTCGTTGATGATGCCGACGGCCTGCATGGTGCGCAGCGACTCGTCGTCAATCGAAACCGCGCGCGGCTCCTGCACGGTCTGCGGATTGCGCTCGATGACGAGCACGTCGATGCCGTAGCGGGCGAGAAGGCAGGCGAGCGTCAATCCGGTCGGGCCCGCGCCAACGACAATAACGGGCCAGTGCAGGCGTGTGATCATCGTTGCAAAGGTAGTCGCAAATCGCGCAAATCAGAAGTTGATGGCGCGCTTGGCGACCGCGAGAGCTGCTTCCTTCATCGCCTCGGCGAGCGTCGGATGGGCGTGACAGGTGCGGGCGATGTCTTCCGAGGAAGCGCCGAATTCCATCGCGATCGCCGCCTCGGCGATCATGGTTTCAGCGTCGGGGCCAAGAATGTGCACGCCAAGCACGCGGTCGGTTTTGGCGTCGGCGAGGATTTTGACAAAGCCTTCGGTCGCGAGATTGGCGCGGGCGCGGGCGTTGGCGCTGAAGGGGAACTTGCCGACCAGATAGGCAATGTTGGCCGCCTTCAATTCTTCTTCGGTCTTGCCGACCGACGCGATTTCCGGACTGGTGTAGACCACGTTCGGGATCACGTCGTAGTTCACGTGCCCGGCCTGACCGGCGATGATCTCTGCCGCGGCGACGCCCTCCTCTTCACCTTTGTGCGCCAGCATCGGCCCGGCGATGACGTCGCCGATAGCGTAGACGCCGGCAACGTTGGTCCGGTAATGCGCATCGACAATGACGCGGCCGCGATTATCCTTTTTCACGCCGGCGGCTTCGAGACCGAGCCCTTCGGTGAAAGGCACGCGGCCGATCGCGACGAGCACAATGTCGGCCTCCATCGTCTCCGCCGCGCCGCCGCCGGCCGCAGGCTCGACCTTGACCTTGAGTTGCTTGCTGGAGGTGTCGATTGCGGTGACTTTCGTCGAGAGTTTGAACACGACGCCCTGCTTCTGCAGCATCCGGTGGAACTGCCGCGCCACCTCGCCGTCGATGCCGGGCAGAATGTGATCGAGAAACTCGACGATCGTCACCTGCGCGCCGAGCCGCCGCCAGACCGAGCCCAGTTCCAGACCGATAATGCCGGCGCCGACCACGAGCAGCTTTTCCGGCACCTTGGCGATATCGAGCGCGCCGGTCGAAGACACGATGCGCTTCTCGTCGATGTCGATGCCGTTGAGGCGAGCGACATCCGAGCCGGTGGCGATGACGATGTTCTTGGTTTCCAGCGTCTGGGTCTTGCCGCCGGCGTCTTTCACCTCGACTTTGCCTGGCGCGACGATGCGGCCGGCGCCGTGAAACGTCTCGATCTTATTCTTCTTGAACAGAAAATCGACGCCCTTGACGTTGCTGTCGACGTTCTGCTGCTTGTATTTGAGCAACGCCGCAAGATCGACGCTCGGCTTGCCGACCTTGATTCCCATCTGCGCGAAATTGCGGCCGGCTTCCTCGTAAAGCTCCGAGGCGTGCAGCATCGCCTTCGAGGGAATGCAGCCGACATTGAGGCAGGTGCCGCCGAACGTGGCGTTCTTCTCGACCACGGCGGTCTTCAGCCCAAGCTGCGCCGCGCGGATCGCGCAGACATAGCCGCCGGGGCCGGTCCCGATGACGATGAGGTCGTAAGGCATGACGTAGACACCTCTCGTCGTGAGAAATTACAGATCCAGCACCAGGCGCGCGGGCTCTTCCAGAGATTCCTTCACCCGCACCAGGAACGTCACCGCTTCGCGGCCGTCGACGATGCGGTGATCGTAGGACAGCGCCAGATACATCATCGGCCGCGCCTCGATCTTGCCGGCCACGACCATCGGCCGCTCTTGAATCTTGTGCATGCCGAGGATGCCGGACTGCGGCGCGTTGAGGATCGGCGTCGACATCAGCGAGCCATAGATGCCGCCGTTGGTGATTGTGAAAGTGCCGCCCTGCATCTCGTCGATCTTGAGCGCGCCGTCGCGGGCGCGGCGGCCAAAATCGGCAATGGTCTTTTCAATCTCGGCGATCGATTTCATATCGCAGTCGCGCACCACCGGCACGACCAGGCCGCGCTCGGTTCCGACGGCAATGCCGATGTGATAATAGTTTTTGTAGATGATATCGGTGCCGTCTATTTCGGCGTTGACGGCGGGGATTTCCTTGAGCGCCTGCACGCAGGCGCGGACGAAGAATCCCATGAAGCCGAGCTTCACAGCGTGCTTCTTCTCGAACAGATCGCGGTACTGGTTTCGCAGCGCCATGACATGCGTCATGTCGACCTCGTTGAAGGTCGTGAGCATGGCGGCGGTGTTCTGCGCATCCTTGAGCCGGCGGGCGATGGTCTGGCGAAGCCGCGTCATGCGCACGCGCTCTTCGCGCGCGGCATCGTCGGCCGGAGATGGCGCGCGGACCTGGACGGCCGCAGCTGTTGTCGCCACCGGCGTCGGCTGTGCCGCGGCGCGCTCGATGGCCGCGAGCATGTCGCCCTTGGTGACGCGGCCGTCCTTGCCGGTGCCGGGCACTGTCGACGCATCCATACCGGTCTCCGCCGCGATCTTGCGGACCGCGGGCGCCAAGGGCGTGTCGGCGGCCGGCGCTTTAGGTGCAGCCACAGGCTTCGGCGCCGGTCCAGCAGGCGGTGCCGCTTCAGTCGGCTTCGCCGCAGGCTTTGCAGCGGCGGCGCCGGCGCCTTCCTTGATCGCGCCAAGTAGCGCGCCGACGGCGACGGTGTCGCCATCCTTGACTGCAACATCAGTGAGGACACCCGCCGCCGGCGCCGGCACTTCGATGGTAACCTTGTCGGTCTCAAGTTCCACCAGCGGCTCGTCCACGGCAACTGAGTCGCCCGCCTTCTTGAACCACTTGCCGATGGTCGCTTCGGTTACCGACTCGCCGAGCGTGGGCACGCGAATCTCAGCCATGGTTTCTGCCTTTCGTCGTCCTGAGGTGCGAGCGAAGGGAGCTCGAAGGACGTGTGCCCATCCGTCGAGGGCGACCTGCGGTCGCCGCCTCAGGATGACGATGAAAATTATCCCAGCGCCTCGTCAAGAAAATGCTTGAGCTGGGCCTGATGCAGCGACATTTGCCCGACCGCCGTGGACGCCGCTGCCGGCCGGCCGGTGTAACGCGCGCGACGGTGCTTGGCACCGATCTGATTGAGCACCCACTCCAGGAAGATATCGACGAACACCCAGGCGCCCATGTTGCGCGGCTCTTCCTGGCACCAGACCATTTCCGCCTGCTTGAAGCGTGAAAGCTCCAGCATCAGCGCCTTGGTCGGGAACGGATAGAGCTGTTCGATGCGGAGCAGATAAATGTCGTCAATGCCGCGCTTTTCGCGCTCCTCGTAGAGGTCGTAGTAGACCTTGCCGGAGCAGATGACGACGCGGCGAATCTTGTCGTCGGCGACCAGCTTGATCTTCTCGTCCGGCGACAGTTGCGCGTCGTCCCACAAGAGCCGATGGAACGATGTCTCCGGCCCCATCTCGTCGAGCCGCGACACCGCGCGGCGATGCCGCAGCAGCGATTTGGGCGTCATCAGGATCAGCGGCTTGCGGAAGTCGCGTTTGAGCTGGCGCCGCAGGATGTGGAAGTAGTTCGCCGGCGTCGTGCAGTTGGCGACCTGCATATTGTCCTCTGCGCACATCTGCAGGAAGCGCTCAAGCCGGGCGGAGGAGTGCTCCGGCCCCTGCCCTTCGTAACCGTGCGGCAACAGGCAGACCAGTCCGGACATGCGCAGCCATTTGCGCTCGCCGGATGAGATGAATTGGTCGAAAACCACCTGCGCGCCGTTGGCGAAGTCGCCGAACTGCGCTTCCCACAAAGTCAGTGCGCTGGGTTCGGCAAGCGAATAGCCGTACTCGAAGCCGAGCACGGCCTCTTCGGACAGCATTGAGTTGATGACTTCGTAGCGCGCTTGCCCTTCACGCAGGTGGTTGAACGGCGTGTAACGCTTTTCAGTCTCCTGATCGATCAGCACCGAATGCCGCTGCGAGAACGTGCCGCGCTCGCTATCCTGGCCCGACAGACGCACCTTTTTGCCGTCGAGCAGCAGAGAGCAGAACGCCAGTGCCTCGCCGGTCGCCCAGTCGATATTGGTGCCGCTCTCGATCGATTTGCGCCGGTTGTCGAGAAAGCGATTGAGCGTGCGATGGAGATGAAAGCCCTCGGGGAGCGTGGTGATCTTCTTGCCGATCTCCTTGAGCGTACCGATCTCAACCCCGGTCTTACCGCGGCGCGGATCGTCGGCGTCGCCCGCGGTCCTGAAACCGGACCAGCGGCCGTCGAGCCAGTCGGCCTTGTTGGCGCGATAGCTTTGGGCGGCTTCAAGCTCGGCGTCGAGGCGGCTCCGCCAATCGGCCTTGATCTTTTCGACTTCGCCGGCCGTGACTACGCCCTCGCTGACGAGCTTATCGCTGTAGATCTCCAGCGTCGTCGGGTGCGCCGCGATCGCCTTGTACATCAGCGGTTGGGTGAATGACGGCTCGTCGCCTTCGTTGTGGCCGTGGCGGCGGTAGCAGAACATGTCGATGACGACCGGCTTCTGAAACTTCTGCCGGAATTCGGTCGCGACCTTGGCGGCAAACACCACCGCTTCGGGATCGTCGCCGTTGCAGTGGAAGATCGGCGCCTCGATCATCTTGGCAACGTCGGAAGGGTATGGCGAAGAGCGCGAGTAACGCGGGTTGGTGGTGAAGCCGATCTGATTGTTGACAATGAAGTGCAACGACCCGCCGGTGCGGTGACCGCGCAGTCCTGAAAGCCCGAAACATTCCGCAATAACGCCCTGGCCGGCGAACGAAGCATCGCCGTGGATCAGAAGCGGCATCACCATGGTGCGATCTTCGCGCGTGGCGCCATGCTGATCCTGCTTGGCACGCACTTTGCCAAGCACGACGGGATCGACGATTTCGAGATGAGAAGGATTGGCGGTGAGCGACAAGTGAACCTTGTTGTCGTCGAACTCGCGATCCGACGAAGCGCCGAGATGATATTTGACGTCGCCCGAGCCTTCGATCTCGTTGGGCGTCGATGAGCCACCCTTGAACTCGTGGAAGATGGCGCGATGCGGCTTGGCCATCACCTGCGACAGCACGTTGAGCCGGCCGCGGTGGGCCATGCCGATGACAATCTCGCGCACGCCGAGCGCACCCCCGCGCTTGATGATCTGCTCCAGCGCTGGGATCATCGACTCGCCGCCGTCGAGACCGAAGCGCTTGGTGCCGGTGAATTTCAGATCGCTGAATTTCTCGAAGCCTTCGGCTTCGACCAGCTTGGTCAGGATTGCGCGCTTGCCCTCACGGGTGAAGGTGATTTCCTTGTGCGGTCCCTCGATGCGTTCCTGAATCCAGCCCTTCTGCGCGCCGTCGGAGATGTGCAGGAATTCGACGCCGAGTGTCTGACAATAGGTACGGCGCAGAATGCCTACAATCTGGCGGATGGTGCCGAATTCTAGACCGAGCACTTTGTCGAGAAAGATCGGCCGGTCGAGATCGGCTTCACCGAAACCGTAGGTGCCTGGATTTAGTTCCTCCTCGTCGCCCGGCGGCTGCAACCCGAGCGGATCGAGATTGGCGTGGAAATGGCCGCGAGCGCGATAGGCGCGAATGAGCATGAGCGCGCGTATCGAATCCCGTGTTGCGCGCTCGACGTCGGCAGTTGAAAGCTCGACGCCCTTAGTCTGCGCACGCGCCTGCACTTTGCCACCGAGCGCTTTGCCGATTTCGGTCCAGTCGCTATCGAGCGCCGCGGTGAGATCGTCGCGTTGGGGCCGCGGCCAATCGGATCGCCGCCACGACGGACCGAGGGCGTTTTCGGTCACGTCGCGGGCATTGTCCTTCAGGCTTTGGAAGAACGCCTGCCACTCGCCGTCGACCGCCTTGGGGTCGGCTTCATAGCGGGCATAAAGGTCTTCGATGTACGGAGCATTGCCGCCGTACAGGAATGAGGTGAGAGCAAAGGCGGCGTTCGTGTCCTGGCGAGACATAGGCTATTCCCGAGCTAGGGGTGTGGGAACTGACGGAAGATCCGACAAATACGGGAAAGTACCGAATCAGCCCGGCCCGGTGCGGGGCGATCCCTTTTTACCCTATTTAACTTACCTTATTTAGCGACTGGATGCGGCAACCGAAAGACGTAAGAACTGAATCATGATTTCCATACTTCAGCCAGCGTCTTTCCAAGCCGTGCCGGCGAGGCCGATACCTTGATGCCCGCAGCTTCCATGGCCTTGATCTTGGATTCCGCATCGCCCTTGCCGCCGGCAATAATGGCACCGGCGTGGCCCATGCGCCGCCCCGGCGGCGCCGTGCGGCCGGCGATGAAGCCGACCGTCGGCTTGTTCCGGCCGCGCTTGGCTTCGTCCCTGAGGAACTGAGCGGCATCCTCCTCCGCAGAGCCGCCGATTTCGCCGATCATGACAATGGCTTCGGTCGCCTTGTCGGCGAGAAACATCTCAAGGATGGCGATGAATTCGGTGCCTTTGACCGGATCGCCGCCGATGCCGACTGCGGTGGTCTGCCCGAGGCCCTCCTGCGTGGTCTGGAACACTGCTTCGTAGGTGAGCGTGCCGGAGCGCGAGACGATGCCGACCTTGCCGCGCTTAAAAATATTGCCGGGCATGATGCCGATCTTGCATTCGCCCGCGGTCATCACGCCCGGGCAGTTCGGCCCGATCAGGCGCGATTTGGAGCCGCACAGCGCGCGCTTGACCTTGACCATGTCGAGCACGGGAATGCCCTCGGTGATGCAGACGATGAGCGGAATCTCGGCGTCGATCGCCTCGCAGATCGCATCGGCCGCACCGGCCGGCGGCACATAGATCACGCTCGCGTCGCAATTGGTTTGCTCGCGCGCCTCGGCCACCGTGTCGAAGACCGGCAGGTTGAGATGCGTCGTGCCGCCTTTGCCGGGCGACGTGCCGCCGACCATCTTGGTGCCGTACGCGATCGCCTGTTCGGAATGGAAAGTACCGTTGCGGCCGGTAAAGCCCTGGCAGATGACCTTGGTGTTCTGATCGATCAGGATCGGCATTCGGTCACCGGTTGCTCGTCGCTTGATGCATCAATGTCAGATAAAAGCCGGGAAGACTCATCGGCGTTGCGTCGGCAAGGAACAGCGACGCGCTGTCACCGTACTTCCACACCGTGAGCCGCTGTGTGCCGTCGGCCGACACGGTTTGCTTAGTAGGGGCGCCCAGCTGCAAAGCTTTGATCAGGTCCTGCCGCACTTCTTCACCGGCGATATCTTCAGCGCCAATGCCGCACGATGCGGCACCGCCGTTGGGACCTCGCGCCTCGGACGCGACCAGTTCGAGCGAGCCGCTTTGCAGCGAAATGACCCAGGATTTGGCGTGCGTCGTCTGCCCGGATTTCGGCGCCGCCACGTCCCTGCGCACCTGAAGATTCATGGCCGTCGCCTTGGCGTCGAGCGCGGCAAAATCCGGCGGCCCCGGCGTGCAAAAACTCTGAAATGAATTCACCAGCGCGGCGCTCCGCTCATTTGCTTGAGCCGGAGCGCCGGCGGTGCCAACGCACATCAGACAGAACAGCGGGGTGAAACAGCGCACGTCACTGACCTTTCCTGACCGCCTTGACGATCTTCTGCGCGGCGTCATCAAGATCGTCGGCGGGAATGACATTGAGGCCCGACTTCTGGATGATCTCCTTGCCAAGCGCGACGTTCGTGCCCTCAAGCCGCACCACCAGCGGAACGCGCAGGCCAACTTCCTTCACCGCGGCGACCACGCCTTCGGCGATGATATCGCAGCGCATGATGCCGCCGAAGATGTTGATCAAAATTCCCTTCACGTTCGGATCAGAGGTGATGATCTTGAACGCCGCAGTCACTTTGTCCTTGCTGGCGCCGCCGCCGACATCGAGAAAGTTCGCCGGCGTCTCACCGTACAGCTTGATGATGTCCATTGTCGCCATGGCAAGACCGGCGCCATTGACCATGCAACCGATGGTGCCGTCGAGCGCGACGTAGTTGAGATCGTAATGCGACGCCTCGATTTCCTTGGCGTCCTCTTCGGTCGGATCGCGCAACGCGGCGATGTCGGCATGACGATAGAGCGCGCTGTCGTCGAAGCCCATCTTGGCATCGAGACAGATCAGCTGGCCCGCTTTGGTAACGACCAGCGGGTTGATCTCAAGCAGGCTCATATCCTTGGCAATGAACGCTTGAAAAAGTTTCGGCAACACGCTCTCGGCCTGCTTAGCGACTTCGCGGCTAAGCCCAAGCACATGCGACACCTCGTGAGCGTGATGCGGCATGAAGCCGGTCGTCGGATCGACCGAGAAGCTTAGGATCTTGTCCGGCTGGGTGCGCGCGACCTCTTCGATATCCATACCACCTTCGGTCGAGGCGACGAAGGCGATGCGCGAGGTGGTGCGGTCGACCAGCGCGGAGAGATAATATTCGCGGTCGATGTTTGAGCCTTCCTCGATGTAAAGGCGATGCACTTCCTTGCCGTGCGGCCCGGTCTGGTGAGTGACGAGCGTCGAACCGAGCAAACGCTTCGCCTCGCGTTCGACGTCGGCGACTGATTTCACCACCTTTACGCCGCCGGCTTTGCCGCGCCCGCCGGCGTGGATCTGCGCCTTCACCACCCACACTGGGCCACCGAGTTCATTGGCGGCCTTCACGGCTTCATCGACGCTCATCGCCGGAATACCACGAGGCACCGGAACGCCGAATTCGCGCAGCACCGCCTTGGCCTGGTATTCGTGGATGTTCATTGAGAACGCTCGAGCCTGAATCCGTCATCCTGAGGTGCGAGCGAAGCGAGCCTCGAAGGATGCGGCCGAGGCGCCCAGGCCAACGCCCTTCGAGGGCCGCTGCGCGGCCACCTCAGGGTGACGGATGATTTACTTGCCAAGATCGGGAGCAATCTTCTTGCAGGCCTCGACCAGACCTTCGACCGCCTGAGCCGACTTCTCGAACATGCTTCGCTCGGCGCCGTTGAGCTCGATCTCGACCACCCGCTCGACGCCTTTGCTGCCGATCACTACGGGCACGCCGACGTACAGATCCTTCACGCCATACTCGCCATTGAGCCAAGCGGCGGCCGGCAGCACCCGCTTCTTGTCGCGCAAATAGCTTTCCGCCATGGCGATGGCCGAAGTGGCCGGCGCGTAGAAAGCGGAGCCGGTCTTGAGTAGGCTGACGATTTCACCGCCGCCGTTGCGGGTGCGATCGACAATAGCGTCAAGGCGCGCAGCGGTCGTCCAACCCATCTTCACGAGATCGGGCAATGGAATGCCGGCGACCGCCGAATAGCGCGTCAGCGGCACCATGGAATCGCCATGGCCGCCCAGCACGAACGCGGTCACGTCTTCGACGGAGACATTGAACTCATCGGCGAGAAAATAGCGAAAGCGCGCCGAGTTCGAGCACGCCGGCCATGCCAACGACCATGTGCTTTGGCAAGCCGCAACACTTCTGCAGCGCCCAGACCATGGCATCGAGCGGATTGGTGATGCAGATGACGAAAGCGCCGGGAGCATATTTCTTGATGCCGGCGCCGACCTGCTCCATCACCTTGAGGTTGATCCCAAGGAGGTCGTCGCGGCTCATCCCGGGCTTGCGCGGTACGCCGGCCGTGACAATGCACACCGCCGCGCCTTCCATCGCCTCGTAGGAGTTGGTGCCGGTGAAGCGGGCGTCGAAGCCTTCGACGGGAGAGGCCTGCGCGAGATCGAGCGCCTTGCCCTGGGGTATGCCTTCCATGATGTCGAACAGGACGATGTCGCCGAGCTCTTTAAGGCCCACAAGGTGAGCCAGCGTACCGCCAATTTGCCCCGCGCCGATCAATGCAATCTTGTTTCGCGCCATCAGAGAAAAATCCTTGATTGGCCAAAAAAGCCCCGACAGCCGCGGTCATTAACCCTTTCGGCCCGCGCATTCAAGCCACCGCTGGATCAGGTCTCCACGATTCCGGTAGACATGCCGGACAGTTGCAAATGGGCGGCGCCGTGGGGCCGCGCCAAGTAAGTCTGTGATCGCATCTCGATAAGGCGCGAAGCGGTGCGCTTGAACTCCTGCGCCTCATAGCCCTCATCCCCGCGATAGAGCGCGTCCGGCTCCGCCTGTGCCGAGGCGATGAGCTTCACGTTCATGTCGTAGAGGGTGTCGATCAGGATGATGAACCGTTTTGCAGCGTTGCGGGTGTCGAAGCTCATCGCCGGAACACGGTCGAGAATGATGGTGTGATACTCGTGCGCAATCCGCAGATAGTCGGCGGCGGCAAGCGGCTGCTCGCACAGATCGTGGAACGAGAAACGCGCGACGCCCATGGCAGCGCGCGGGACGTGCACGCTGCGTCCTTTGAGCGGAAGCTCCTGCGCCTCCCCGTTGTGTCCGGAAGCGAGCCGCCGCCAAGCATCGTCGAGTGCGGCATCGGCAGCTGCGTCGGCCGGCGCATACCACACCGGCATCCCGGCAAGTTTCTCGAGACGGAAGTCGGTGCGCGCGTTCAGCCGCACAATGTCCATGTGATCGTCGAGCATGCGGATGAACGGCACAAAGAGCGCGCGGTTCAAGCCGTCCTTGTAGAGATCCGCCGGCGGTACGTTCGAGGTTGCCACCACGACGACGCCGCGCTCGAACAGCTGCGCGAATAGCCGGCCGAGAATCATGGCGTCAGCAATATCGGTGACGTGGAATTCGTCGAAACAGAGCAGCCAGGCTTCCTGCGCCAGCGTGATCGCCGCGTGCTCGATCGGATCTTCGCCGGCATGCTCGCCGAGTTTCATCTGTTGTCGGAACGCGTGAACCCGTTCGTGCACGTCGATCATGAATTCGTGGAAATGCGTGCGGCGCTTTCGCGCGACCGGGCTCGCGTCAAAAAACAAATCCATCAGCATGGTCTTGCCGCGTCCGACCTCGCCGTAGATATAGAGGCCCTTGATGGGCTCTTTCTTCTCGCGGCTACCAAACAGCCAGCCCAACGATGACGACTTGCGCGCCAACCGATATTCCACAATCCGCGCTTCAAGCCGCGCCAGCGTATCGACGACTGTCAGCTGCGCGAGGTCATGCTCAACTCTGCCGCCAGCCACGCCGGCGGCGTATCGCGCGGTAATTGAGCTCGCCATGATGCTGTTAACCGATGCGGGCGAAACGTGGCGGGAACGGCGAACATTTAGCGGCGTTGCACTTCGCATGCCAATGCGCCGTCGCGAAAACGGTCAAAGAGTCGAATTATTAGCCATGCGTATACGGAATGCGGCCATGTTGCTCAATGCTTCAGCTTGCTAAAGTTTGGCCGCGCACAACATGATGGTTTGATTCGAGGCGCATGCGTAAAGACGTGCGTCGAGATCAGATGGTTAGGCGGAGGACGCGCTTAGGGGTTATTTGACGACAATGTCAGGAGACCCTGGAATGCAGGACGTTCTTCCCGAAGGCGGCGTGATCCGCAAATTGTGGATCGGAGAAGCCGACAAATTACGCGACCATTTGCTGCGGCTCGATCCCGCAAGCCGGCATAACCGCTTCGGCGGCGGCGTCTCCGACGATTTCGTCAGCAGCTACGTCGAGCTGTCGATTTCGCTCGAAGCGGTCGTGCACGGGTTTTTCCTCGACGGCATGATGCGTGGCGCCGCCGAGCTGCGGCAGCTGGGGACGCGCTTTCCGCGCCAGGCGGAAGCTGCGATCAGCGTGGAGAAGCCATGGCAAAGTCATGGCATCGGTTCAGCGCTGCTGAGGCGGACCTTGCTCGCGGCACGCAACCGCGGCTTCCGGCTCCTCCACATGGCCTGCCTTGCCGACAACCGGCGCATGCAACAACTCGCCCGTAAATTCGACGCCGAACTGTCGTTCGATTTCGGCAGCGTCGTTGGCGAAGTCGAATCGTCACGCGCGAACCCGCTGTCGGTGATGAAAGAGTTCATGGCCGACCAACACGGCTTCGCGACCGCCATGCTCGATTTGCAATCAAGGCTGCTGCGAGCCTAGCGGCTAGAGCATGATCTTTTCGGAAAACCGGCTTCGGCTTTTCCAGATCATGCTCTCAGCCGGCGTCAGGAGTGGTGTGCGAACCTGAGTTCGGGTGCGGCAAGCGGGTAAGCGGCCTCGACGACATAAGGGCCGCCGCCAACCGACGAGCGCGACGAGAACAGCACAAATCGGGATACCTCGAACGCCGCCGAGCGATAATGCGCACGCGCATGCAGATAATCGGCAACCTGCCGGCTTGAGGATTCGCGCAGCCGCGCCAGCGTGACATGCGGCGTGAATTTGCGCCCTTCAGGCTCGAGCCCAAGCCGCTGCAACAACCGCTCTTGTTCGGCCTGCAACTCGATCAGCGGCGCGATCGGCATAGCCGCCGCGACGACGGCGCGCGGCTTGCGGCCGCCAAAAGACGTCAGCCCATCGAGCCGCATCTCGAACGGCCGCCGTTGGACGCGACCCAGGAGGACAGCAATGTCGCGGGCCAGCGCAGCATCGATATCGCCGATGAAGCGCAGTGTCAGATGATAATTTTCCGGATCGATCCAGCGCGCCCCCGGCAAACCGCCGCGCATCATCGCAAGCGATTCGCCAACGTGTCGCGGAATTTCAAGAGCGGTAAACAGACGAGGCATGACACAAACGGCCCATGATAGGGTCGGCGAATCACAGCAAGCGCAGCATGCGGAGATCGCGCGCGACGTGCAACCCTTTAAGACGGATGCGCCGCGCGAACGCGGCTGATGAGTTCCTCAACTTTCGGCAAAATACCGGCGACTATCGTGTCCACTCCTGCCGCAGTCGGGTGCAGGCCGTCGTGCTGATTGAGACTGCGGTCGCCGGCAACACCGTCAAGAAAGAACGGGTAGAGCAATACACCGTATTTGGCTGCAAGCTCGTGATAGATCGGTTCGAAAGATCGGGCAAAGTCACCTCCGAGATTCGGCGCGGCACGCATGCCGCACAGCAGAACCGCGATATGGCGATCCTTCAAGCGCTGCAGAATCGCATCGAGCGCCTCGCGCGTGACCTGCGGCTTGAAGCCCCGCAGCATGTCGTTGGCGCCGAGTTCGAGGATCACGGCGTCGGTGCCTTCCGGCACCGACCAATCAAGCCGCGCCAGACCGCCAGCGGTGGTATCGCCGGACACACCCGCATTGACAACCGCCGCGGCGATCCCTTTGGCGGTGAGTGCTGCTTGCAGCCGCGTCACGAAACCATCCTTCTCGGGCAGGCCCAAACCCGCAGTCAGCGAGTCGCCGAGCGCCACGATCTTGAGCGGCGTCTCCGCAATTGCGGCGGGAATGACGACGACAGCCGCGAGCACTGCGCTACAAACCGCCGCACGCACGATTTGGCGCAGTGTTCTTCCGCCCCCATATGTCCGGACACGCACGGATCGGGCGCTCATCGATGGCGCGGGGAAGCGGTCAGCCAGAAACATGAATGACACGTCAGGGCATCCTTTCGCCGGCAAAGCTATGGCGCTGACCGGTGTAAACCTGTCGCTCGGCAGCGGCGCCGCGCGCGTTCATATCCTCAGAGACATCGATTTGAATATAGGGCGCGGCGAGGCGATCGGCCTCCTTGGACCGTCGGGCTCGGGCAAATCAACGCTGCTGATGGTTATGACCGGCCTGGAGCGGCCGCAGACCGGTTCGGTTATCGTCGCGGGCGAGAACCTGCAGACGCTTAGCGAGGACGAACTCGCACGCTTCCGCGGCAGTCATATCGGCATCGTCTTCCAGGCTTTCCATCTCATCCCGACCATGACGGCTCTGGAGAACGTCGCTGTGCCGCTCGAACTTGCCGGCACGCGCGACGCGTTCTTGCGTGCCGAGCGCGAATTGACTGCGGTCGGGCTGAAGCATCGCCTCGGCCATTACCCGGCTGAACTTTCCGGCGGCGAGCAACAACGGGTCGCACTCGCCCGCGCTCTTGCGCCTGATCCTGCCATCGTGGTCGCCGACGAGCCGACTGGTAATCTCGATGAGGCAACAGGAACGGAAATCATTGAACTTTTGTTTCGCGGTCATCGCGAGCATGGCACGACGCTGGTGCTGGTCACCCATGACACCGCGCTGGCGGAGCGCTGCGATCGGGTGCTGCATATGCACTCCGGGCGGCTGGAGCGCCGGATCGGCGCCAACACAGCCTCATGACGCAGGCCACATCGCGCGTGCCTCTCGCGTTGAAGCTCGCATACACCGCGTATATGGCGGTGCTGATCCCGGTCTATTGGCATTATTATGGACCGACGAACTTTCTCTATTTCTGCGACGTTGCACTCATCCTTACACTGCTCGCGATCTGGCCGGAGAACGCTCGGCTGATTTCCATGTGCGCGATCGGCATTGTGGTGCCGCAGGCGCTGTGGGTGGCGGATTTTCTCAGTAGTGCGGCAGGCTTCTCGCTGCTTGGTATGGCCGATTACATGTTCGACGCCAACCGCTCGCTGTTCCTGCGCCTGCTTTCGCTGTTTCACGGCTGGTTGCCGTTCCTTCTGCTTTTTCTAGTGTGGCGAATTGGCTACGACCGGCGCGCGTTCTGGTCGTGGACCGCGCTCGCTTGGGTGCTGCTGCTGATCTCATTCTTCTTACTGCCGCCGCCAACGCCGAATCCGGGATTGGTACCGGTCAACATCAACTACGTCTGGGGCATGAGCGACTATGCCGCCCAAACCTGGGTGCCACCCTATGTTTGGTTCGCTGGACAGCTGATCGGCTTGCCGCTGCTCGCCTATGCGCCCACGCATTTCGTGCTGGCCCGCCTCATGCCCAAGGCTCGATGATGCTTGCACCTGCCGCAAAACCCAGCCTGTTGCTGCCGCTGCATTTTGCCTGGCGCGAGCTGCGTGGGGGATTGCGCGGCTTCGGTGTCTTCATCGCCTGCATTGCGCTCGGCGTGCTGGCGATTGCCGGCGTCGGCTCGGTCGCCAACAGTCTGGCCGAGGGCCTCGCCAGCGCCGGCAGCGTGATCCTCGGCGGCGACCTCGCCTTTTCGCTGGTTCAGCGCGAAGCAACGCCAGGCGAGCGCGCCTTCCTCGGCACAAACGGCACGGTCTCCGCCGTCGCTACGCTGCCGACGATGGCGCGCACCGCCGACGGGCGAACAACTCTGGTCGAGGTGAAAGCGGTCGACGACGTCTACCCGCTGTTAGGCGCCGTGGTAATCGCTCCCGACATGACGCTCTCAGCGCTACTGGCGCGACAAGGAGACGCGTTCGGCGCTGCCGCCGATCCGGCGCTGCTCGCGCGGCTCGACCTCAAGCCCGGCGACCGGATCACCATTGGCAACGCCGTGGTCGAGTTGCGCGCGGCGCTGACCGGCGAACCCGACAAACTCGCCGGCGGCATCGGCTTTGGACCGCGCGTACTGATGAGCGACGCTGCTTTGCGCGCCAGCAGCCTCTTGCAGCCCGGCAGTCTAGTGCGCTGGCAATACCGGCTCCGCCTGCCGACAGCGGCCGCAAGCGATGGCGCGGTGGCTTCGATCGAAAAACAGGCCCAGGCTCAATTTCCCGACGCCGGCTGGGATATCCGCACCCGCAACAAAGCCACGCCGCAACTCGAACGCAATGTCGAGCGCTTCAGTCAATTCCTCACGCTCGTCGCTTTGACCTCGCTTCTCGTCGGCGGCGTCGGCGTCGCCAATGCGGTCGCCAGCCACCTGGCGCGCAAGCGCGAGGCGATTGCGACCATGAAGACGCTCGGCGCTACGGGCGCCGTCGTGTTCGCCGTGTATTGTTCGCAGATCATGATGGTCGCGCTGTTCGCCACGCTGATCGGCGCCACCCTTGGCGCGGCACTGCCGTTCGCCGTCGCCTCGATCTTCGGAGCGACGATCCCGCTTCCAGTCGCGCCATCGCTAAGTCCCGCGGTGCTGCTGCTCTCGATCGCCTACGGCCTGTTGACGGCACTGGCCTTCGCCTTATGGCCGCTCGGACGCGCGCACGATATTTCGGTGTCGAGTTTGTTTCGCGATCAGATCGCGGTCGAGCGGACTTGGCCGCGGCCGCGCTACGTCGTCGCCACGGCGCTTATCGTCGCCGCTCTTGCCGGATTAGCGATCCTGTTCGCCTACGACCGCCGCCTCGCCGCGATCTTCGTCGGCTCCGCCGCCATCCTGTTCGGCGCGCTATGGCTGATCGCGAGGCTAACGATGGCGATCGCCCGCCGTCTGCCGCACATGCGATCAACGCCGCTGCGACTTGCCATCGCCAACATCCACCGGCGCGGCGCTCTGACGCCGAGCATCGTACTCTCGCTCGGTCTCGGTCTATCGTTGTTGGTGACGGTGATTGAGATCGACGGCAATCTGCATCGTCAGTTTGCAGCGGCGCTGCCCGAGCATGCACCGTCGTTCTTCTTCCTCGACATTTCGTCGGCCGACACCGACCGCTTTGACGCATTCGTGCGCGAGCACGCGCCGCACGGCGCGCTCGCGCGCGTGCCGATGCTGCGCGGCCGTATCGTTGCAGCAAACGGCATCAAAGCCGAGGACCTCAAGCCCGCGGAAGGTTCGGCCTGGGTGCTGCGCGGCGATCGCGGCATCACCTATGCGGCGACCATTCCGGAAGGCTCCCGTCTCGTCGCCGGCGAATGGTGGAAGGCCGATTATGCGGGCCCGCCCCTCGTCTCGCTCGAAAACCGGACGGCGACGGATTTAAACTTGAAGCTGGGCGATGCCGTGACAGTCAACGTCCTCGGCCGCAACGTGGCAGCTCGCATCGCTAATCTGCGCGCCGTCGATTGGCAAAGCCTCGGCATCAATTTCGTGCTGGTGTTCTCGCCCGGCACTTTTGCCGGTGCGCCGCATACCGACATCGCGACGCTCACTTTCGCGGATGGCGGCACGGCAGCGGAGGAGACAGCACTGATCAAGGCATTGGCCGATACCTTCCCCACTGTTTCCGCAGTGCGGGTGAAGGATGCGCTCGATGCGGTCGACCGCCTCGTCAGCAACCTCGTTGCGGCGTTGCGCGGCGCGAGCTCGGTGACGCTGATCGCGGCAGCCCTGGTGCTGGGCGGCGCGCTGGCCGCGGGCCAGCGATTCCGTATTTACGATGCCGTGATATTAAGAACGCTGGGAGCGACGCGCCTTCGCCTGCTCGTCGCCTACGCGCTCGAATACGCCTTCATCGGTCTTGCTGCGGTACTGTTCGCAATCGCCGCCGGTACGCTTGCCGCCTGGCTTGTGGTCACGCGGGTTATGGAATTCCCGTTCGTTTGGGCGCCGGCCCAGGCGCTGACGGCGGCGCTCGTGGCCCTTCTTGTTACCGTCATATTGGGTCTGGCCGGTACCTTCAGGGCGCTAGGCCACAAGCCAGCGGAAGTGCTCAGGAATCTCTGATGCGCTGGCAATTATGAACACTCGGTAACCCGGCTTAAATATCGCGGTCCCGCCATCTGGCGTATGCTGCCCATTAGCACTAGATTCGTGCCACATCTGCGGCCGGTATACTCGGACGCAAACGGCCCGGCACGTGCCGGGATAACTCAGGGGTAATTTCCATGTCGGACTTCGACCGGAATGTCGCGACCGCCCGGACCGGCTACCGCACGGATCAGGTAGCAATCGATGCGGGCCTGCGCGCGTATATGATCCGCGTCTACAACTACATGACTGCCGGCGTGGCGCTGACCGGAGTGGTCGCCTGGTTCACGTACTCGGCGGCCGTCGTTCAGACCGGCGCTGGACTGCAACTGACGTCCTTCGGCCAGCAGATCTTCCATGGCCCGCTGATGTGGATTCTGGTGCTGGCGCCGCTTGGCTTGGTGATGCTGCTCAGCTTCGGCATCAACCGGTTGTCGGCGGGAACGGCGCTGACGCTGTTCTTTGTCTATGCCGGCTTGCTTGGACTATCGCTGGCGTCGATCTTGCTTGTGTATACACATGAATCGATAGCTCGCGTGTTCTTCATCTCGGCGGCGACGTTCGGCGCGATGAGCCTGTATGGCTACACCACACAACGCGATCTGACCGGCGTCGGCTCCTTCATGTTCATGGGCCTGATCGGCATCATCATCGCGAGCCTGGTCAATATGTTTCTGCAATCGAGCGGACTCGGCTGGGCGATCTCGGTAATCGGCGTGCTCATCTTTGTCGGGCTGACCGCCTACGACACGCAGAACATCAAAGAAATGTACAGCCCGATGGACGACGGCACCATCGCCGGCCGCAAGGCGGTGATGGGCGCGTTGCGGCTCTACCTCGACTTCATCAACCTGTTCCTGATGCTGCTTCGGCTGTTCGGCGATCGGCGCTAAAGGAAGCAATCAACGGACGTTGCAACGCCCCGGGCTAACATCCGGGGCGTTTTCTTTTTGCGGGACTGCTGAGCAATGAGCGATGTCCGCATCCGGCCAGGGACAACCGACGACATCGCAGCCATCACCCGTATCTATGCCGACGCCGTCAAACACGGCACCGCTACATTCGAGATCGAGCCGCCGGAAGAGGCGGAAATGGCGCGCCGCCGGCACGCGCTGCTGGCGAAGAATTATCCGTATGTCGTCGCCGAGCGCGCGGGCGTAATCGCAGGCTACGCCTATGCGGGCCCCTATCACGCACGGCCGGCGTACGGCTGGAGCGTCGAAGATTCGATCTACGTCGCGCCCGATTTCCATCGCCAGGGATTGGGCCGGCTGCTCCTTGCGCGTCTCATCGCCGATGCCGAGATGCGCGGCTTCCGGCAGATGATCGGCGTGATCGGTGATTCCGCAAACACTGCCTCGATCGCGCTGCACGCCGCGGCCGGTTTCCGCTTTATCGGTACGTTGCAAGCCGTCGGCTATAAGCACGGCCGCTGGCTCGATACCGTGCTGATGCAACGCCCACTCGGTAACGCCGCCGCAACGGCGCCGTAGCGCCAGGCAACTCGCCGCGAGCTAGTCCGACCGCGCCGCGGACAGACCGAGCAACGCTGCGAACGCGGCGAGGCAAAGCGCGGTCGAAACGAGAATGACCGAAGC
The DNA here is from genome assembly GCA_963831165.1 of uncultured Alphaproteobacteria bacterium. Classification (GTDB taxonomy): domain Bacteria; phylum Pseudomonadota; class Alphaproteobacteria; order Rhizobiales; family Xanthobacteraceae; genus BOG-931. The sequence goes on along the minus strand of CAWHPC010000015.1, from coordinate 191,755 downwards.
TCCCATCGCATCGAGCAGGAGACCGAACAGCAGCGGGGCAAGGGCTTGCGCCGCGCGGGCCGGCGCACCCAGCAGGCCGGTGCGCTCGCCGTAGCCGTGCGGACCGAAGACGGCGAGAGGAACAGTGCCGCGCGCAATCGTCAGGAGGCCATTGCCGGCGCCGTAGAATACCGTGAACGCCACCGCCGCGCCGGGCCCGATAACGGCGAAGACGGCTGCACCCACTGGATGCAGCAGCGCGGCGATCCGCGCCGAAACAAGCGGATGGGCTCGGCGCAGGATGAAGAACTCGGCCAGACGCGCGGCGACTTGCGCCGGTCCGACCAGAGCGGCCGCTGCGATCGCCTGCACTGGCGTCGCGCCGGCGCGTTCAAGCAATCCTGGCAGGTGCGCCGCCATCGCGCCGGTCACGAACCAGGCGGCGGCGAATACGAAAGCCAGAAGAAACATCTCCCTGTACGGCTTCCAGCCGATTGTACGCTCTGCGGCGCGGGAGACCTCCGCTGGCCGCGACGGGACCGGCAGCAGCAGATTGAGCGGAATGCCGACGACGACGTTGAGCGCCGCCCAAACCAGCAAAGTCTCCCGCCAGCCGAACGCATCGTTGAGCAACGTCGTCAACGGCCAGCTCAGCGTCGAGGCGAAGCCGGCGAACAGCGTAATCCCGGTGATCGGACCGCGGGCGTTGTGACCGTAGAGCGCGGCGAGCGCGGCGAAGCCGGCATCGTAAAGCCCAAGCGCCATGCCAATGCCCAGCACGGCCCACGCGGCAGCGAGCATCACCGCGCCGTTTGCCGCCGCGAGCACCAGCAGGCCGCCGGCCAACACCACATTCGAAAGAACGAGAACGCCGCGCCCGCCGCGGCTGTCGATGATGCGCCCCACTGCCGGCCCGGCGAATGCGGCTATCAGCAAGGCTCCTGAAAAAGCACCGAAGACCCACGATTGCGGAACGCCAAGGCTGGCGCCAATTGGCTCGGCGAGGATCGCCGGTAAATAATAGCTAGAGGCCCAGGCCAGCGTCTGCGCAATCCCGAGCGCCGGGACAACGACACGGCGGGACCGGGCGGGCCCTGCATGGTGGTGCTCGTCAGCCAATCCGACCCGTCAACCAAATGCAACGCCCGGCGCGCGCCTTACAACGCCGCTCGGCCGCGCCCAAGAAAGTGCCTACGAGAACGTCAATCGCCGCGCTCAGCCGGCAACAATGCGGAGCGAGCGATCAAGTGCGCCGAGCACGCGGTCGAGCTCCTGGCCGCGGCGCAGAATGTGACCCGTTGCCGAGATCACACTGTAAGCGCCCTGCCGGCGTCCCAGCCGCGGGTTCTTCTCGATCCGGTAAATGGGAAATTCGCTGGCACGGCGGAACACAGAGAACACCGCGCGATCTTTGAGGAAATCGATGGCGTAATCGCGCCATTCGCCGGCTGCGACCTTACGGCCATAAAGACTAAGAATGCGGTCAAGCTCACGCCGGTTGAAGGTAACTTTACTTGCGGGGGCGGGCGCCCGAAGCTCGCCCCCGCGCCACGCGCTCGGTTCGGTTTCGCCGAATTCCATACGGCGCCTCCCTTGTCATTGAAGCTTCACGGTCAGTTCATGATCGCGCCGGACCGATGCGCGGGCAAGGGGTTTAAAGGGGTATTACGGTGGGTAGAGGGTATGGGATTTTGCCGGGCTGCGGCATTTTTGCCCGCCGGAATCACAGTTTCGTTAAGCGAATCATAATGCGGCCCCATTTCGGTCAATCACGCGCCCAGCTGAGATGCGAAACAGTGGACCGTTGCCTCAGGGCCCGGTCCGGATCGCATTCCGGATTCCTCAGCCCCCCAGCCCCCCGGGGTGTGGACGGACCGGGCCAGAGTACCTGGTGGAGTTAAGTTGGATTTGCGTAATGGCCGGCTGTTCGCCGGCCTTTTTTATTGGGCGGGTTTTATTAGGCGGACGGCAGGCGGCACTGGCGAAAGCAGCCGCTCTTTCTGTCTTAAGCTCACTTGCCGTCGGACGGCGGCATTCTGACTTCGGTGGTCTGCGCGCCGAGCGACTCAAAGGCGGCGCCGAGGATCATGCCCGGCTTTTCGCGCGTGCCTTGTTGGACCATGACGGCGGCCGCATCGACCTCGTCGGTCATGAAATCCGACAGCGGCACGCTCCACGCTGCATCGCTGCCGTTCCAATCTCCGAGCTTGAGCCAACGCCGCACGACATTGTGGTAGATGATCGTGTGTCCGGTATTTTCGCCGCGGCCGATTGCGATCGGTACCGCTTTCGCCAGCGGACAGAGCCAGACCTCGCCGCCGAGATGTTCTTTGCTGGCAGCGACCTTGACGCTCAGATCGCTGCCGCTGACCGAGACTAGAACGTGCGCGGACATGATCGCTGTGTTGCGATCCGTCTGCGCGATGGCGCGCTCGATGGCCGTGCGATCGCTGCCAAGGACATGGGTCGTGCCGTTGACAACGATTTGAGGCGTATAGACCTGCCGATCGCCTCGCACGCGCGCATAGGCGCGCTGCCGCGACGAATGCCCAGGAATGGCGAGCGTATCCTTCCAACCCAAATAGTCCCAGTAATCGATCGGAACACTGATGGCGACGACCGAAGGTTCGCTCACCAGCTCGCCGAGCAGCTTGTCGGCGGGCGGACACGAGGAGCAGCCCTGACTGGTGAAGAGTTCGAGCAGTGCGCGCGGTTCACCCGCGCGCGCGAGCGCGTAGCTGGCAAGCAGCAAACCCGCAATGAGAGGCGCCGACACAAAGCCGCGACGCAGCATTCCGATCTCCACCCGGCTGGCCCCCGTATCGATTTAGCGAGTGTGCATTGATATCGGGCGCATTGCTCACCCGCTACTCAATTCGCGGTGAGCGATACGTACTGGCACGTATGCCAGGCAAGCATGAAGTTTTCGGAAAGCACACAAAGCTTTCAGATCGTGCTCTAGGCGGCGAGATGGCGCAGGACGTACTGCAAGATGCCGCCGTTGCGGTAGTATTCAAGCTCATCGACCGTGTCGATACGGCAGATCAGTGGCACACGCTTGAGCCCACCGTCCGCCGCGATGATCTCGGCAATCAGCCGCTGGTGCGGCTTGAGATCGCTGTGCAGTCCGCGGATTGTGACCTGCTCGTCGCCCTTCATGCCGAGCGTCTGCCAAGTCGTGCCCTCCTCGAAGACCAGCGGGACCACGCCCATGCCTACCAGATTGGAACGGTGGATGCGTTCGAACGACTGCGCGACCACCGCGCGCACGCCGAGCAGAACGGTGCCCTTCGCCGCCCAGTCGCGCGACGATCCGGTGCCGTATTCCTTGCCGGCAAAGACGACCAGCGGCACTTTCTCGGTCTTGTAGCGCATCGCCGCGTCATAGATCGTCATGCGCTGGCGCGAGGGATAGTGAATCGTGTAGCCGCCCTCGACACCGGGCACCATCTGGTTTTTGAGCCGGATGTTGGCGAAGGTGCCGCGCATCATCACTTCGTGATTGCCGCGGCGCGTTCCGTACTGGTTGAAATCAATTGGCTTGACCTTGTGGTCAACCAGATATTTTCCGGCCGGCGAATCCACCTTGATCGAACCCGCCGGCGAGATGTGGTCGGTGGTGATGGAATCGAGGAACAGGCCGAGCACCCGCGCATCGATGATGTCGTCCGGCGCTTCGGGCCGCGGTGACATATGGGAGAAATACGGCGGATTCTGCACGTAGGTCGATTTGCGGTCCCAGGGAAATGTCAGCGCGCCCTGCACGCTGATCTTGCGCCAGTTCGCATCGCCTTTGAACACATCGCCGTATTTGCGCATGAACATCTGTTTGTTGATGTTCTTACGCATGACCTCATTGACTTCGCGGCTCGACGGCCAGATGTCGCGCAGATAGACCTTGCGGCCCTTTTGGTCGGTGCCGAGCGGCGTCTTGGCGATATCGATCTGCATCGAGCCGGCAATCGCGTAGGCAACGACCAGCGGCGGCGAAGCCAGATAATTGGCGCGCACGTCGGCATTGACGCGGCCCTCGAAGTTGCGATTGCCGGAGAGCACGGCGGCGGCGACGAGGTCGCTGTCGTTGATCGCCTTGGAAATCTCGGGCGGCAGCGGGCCGGAATTGCCGATGCAGGTGGTGCAGCCGAAGCCGACAAGATTGAACCCGAGCTTATCCAGATCCTTCTGCAAGCCTGATTTGGCGAGATATTCGCCTACTACCTGCGAACCGGGTGCGAGTGAGGTTTTGACCCAGGGCTTGACCGTGAGGCCTTTCGCCACTGCCTTGCGGGCGACAAGTCCCGCCGCAATCATCACGCTCGGGTTCGACGTATTGGTGCACGACGTGATCGCCGAGATCACCACATCGCCATGGCCGAGCGTATGGGCGCGGCCCTCGACCGAAACGCGCTTGTCCAGCTCGGCGGCCTTGCCAAATTCCTTGTCCATCGATTGCGCAAAGCCGCTCTTGACCTCTTTGAGCGGCACCCGGTCCTGCGGACGCTTCGGCCCAGCAAGCGAGGGCTCCACCGAGGAGAGTTCGAGTTTGAGCACATCGGTGAAGAGCGGATCCGGCGTCGTCTTGGTGTGGTACATGCCCTGCGCCTTGGCGTAGGCCAGCACCAGTGCAACACGGTCCGCGGCACGCCCGGTTTCGCGCAGATAGCGGATAGTGTCCTCGTCGATCGGAAAGAAGCCGCAGGTAGCGCCGTATTCCGGCGACATGTTGCCAAGCGTCGCGCGGTCGGCGATTGACAGACTTGCCATACCGGGACCGAAATATTCGACGAACTTGCCGACCACGCCGCGCTTGCGCAGCATCTGGGTAACGGTCAGGACAAGATCGGTCGCGGTGACGCCTTCCTTGAGCTTGCCGTTGAAGCGGACGCCGATCACTTCCGGCAGCAGCATCGAATAGGGCTGGCCAAGCATGGCGGCTTCGGCTTCGATGCCGCCGACGCCCCAACCGAGCACCGAAAGTCCGTTGACCATGGTGGTGTGCGAATCGGTGCCCACCAGCGTGTCCGGATAGGCAATCTCCGTGGCGGTAGATTTGTCGGCGAATTTGAGCTTGGTCTTCGCCGTCCAGACCGTCTGCGAGAGATATTCGAGATTGACCTGGTGGCAGATGCCGGTGCCGGGCGGCACCACGCGAAAATCTTCGAACGAGCGCTGCGCCCATTTGAGGAACCGGTAGCGCTCCTGATTTTGTTTGTACTCCTCATCGACGTTCTTTTTGAACGCGGTGTTGCTGCCGAAATAATTGACAACGACTGAATGATCGATGACCAGATCCACCGGCACCAGCGGATTGATCTTTTTTGGATCGCCGCCCAGCATCTTCATGGCGTCGCGCATGGCGGCGAGGTCGACGACCGCGGGCACGCCGGTGAAATCCTGCATCAGTACGCGCGCCGGCCGGAAGGCGATTTCGCGCTCGGACGTTTTGGTCTTGAGCCACTGCGCGACCGCCTGGATGTCCTCTTTGGTGACCGAGCGGCCGTCCTCATTGCGCAGCAGATTCTCGAGGAGGACCTTGAGCGAGAACGGCAGCCGCGAAATTCCCTTTAGGCCGTTCTTTTCCGCTACCGGAAGGCTGTAGTAGGCGTAGGTCTTGGACCCGACTTTGAGCGGCCGCAGACATTTAAAGCTATCGAGGGAGGTCATGGATTATTTTCCCATCCTGCCGGCCGCCGACCGGCACAAGTAGAGGTGTTTTATTGCCGGAACAGGCTCCAACAGACTGTTGGTGGCCGGGCGCGGCAGGCGTCCCGAACGCGCCGTTTACCCGTCTGGCGGCTTATAGGGCGTTTTCAAGATTTGTTCCAGTTCGACAAAGGAATGGCCGATATGATGCCGGGAATTGCCGGATTGTTTGGAAACGTCAATGCGGCTTTCGGCCTTTGATCTCGCCTGCCGGCGCGGCGGCCGAGATGTTTTCAACGGCATCAGCTTTTCCGTAACCAACGGCGAAGGTTTGATTGTCGCCGGCCGCAACGGCGCTGGAAAATCGTCGCTGTTGCGCATGATGGCGGGCCTTCTGCGCATCGCCGGCGGCCGTCTGGTTCTGGAGGGCGGTGATTCGGAATTGACCATCGGCGAGCAGACCCACTATCTCGGGCACCAGGATGCACTGAAGCCCTCGCTGTCAGTGGCGGAAAATCTGCGATTTTGGTCGGGCTTTCTCGGCGCCTCCGCCGCCGACATCGGCGACCCCCTGATGGCAGTCGGCCTTGATACGCTTGCCGACTTGCCAGCCGCCTATCTCTCCGCCGGGCAGCGCCGACGCCTGTCGATCGCGCGCCTGCTCGCGGTCAAGCGCCCGATCTGGCTCCTCGACGAACCCACCAGCGCTTTGGACATGGCGGCGCAGGAACGGCTGCGCGAATTCATGCGCGTCCACTTGGCCGGCGGAGGGCTGATCCTCGCCGCCACCCACGGGCCAATCGGGCTCGACGGCGCGCGCGAATTGCGGCTCGATCGCCCAATCGCGGCGCCGAGCAAGGACGTGGCGACACAATGACTCCCCTGATTGCCGTTCTCGTCCGCGACATGCGCATTGCCGTGCGTGTCGGCGGTGGCGCCCTCATCGGCGTGCTGTTTTTTCTGGTCGTGGCCACGCTGGTGCCCTTCGCCCTCGGACCCGACCTCGCATTGTTGCAACGGATCGGTCCGGCGATTCTGTGGCTGGCGGCGCTGCTGGCGAGCCTGCTCGCGCTCGATCGTTTGTTTGCCGCCGACCATGACGACGGCTCGCTCGATGTCATTCTTACCGGCCGCGCCTCGCTTGAGCTCGTTGTTTTGGTCAAAGGCATTGCGCACTGGCTGACGACCGGCGTCCCGCTGATCATTGCAGCTCCTCTGATCGGACTGATGCTCAACCTTGATGCGCGCGCGGCGGGCGCTTTGGTGCTGACGCTCCTGGTCGGCACCCCGGCGCTGACGTTCATCGGCCTCATTGGCGCCGCACTGGCCGTGACACTGCGTCGCGGCGGACTGCTGCTGGCCGTACTGGTATTACCACTGACGGTCCCGGTTCTGATTTTCGGGGTCGCCGCGGCCAATGCAGCGATGACCGGGCCGGTGCCATTTGGCACTCCGTTTACGATCCTCTGCGCGCTGACCCTTGCTAGTCTGGTGGTGGGACCGTTCGCGGCCGCGGCCGCGTTGCGGCAAGAAACGGAATAGACATTCTGCTCGTATAAAGTTGAAGCTCGTGTGCCCTGGCAACGTTGTGCCCATCCGGCCAACCGAATAGGAAAACTGCGATGGCCATCGCCGATCTCGCCAACCCGTCGCGGTTTCTCAACTTCGTCAACCGTACGCTGCCGTGGCTCGGCGGACTGACGCTGATCGTGTTCGCCTTCGGCATCAATCAGGCGGCGATCGCTCCCAACGATTATCAGCAGGGCGCCACCGTCAAGATCATGTTTCTTCACGTGCCCGGCGCCTGGCTCGGCATGCTGGCCTGGGGAATTATGACGCTGGCGGCGCTCGGCACGCTGGTATGGCGTCATCCGCTCGCTGACGTCACCGCCAAAGCGGCGGCGCCGATCGGCGCTGCCTTTACACTGATGTGCCTTGTCACTGGCTCGCTATGGGGGCGCCCGATGTGGGGCACCTACTGGGTGTGGGATGCGCGGCTTACCTCGGTGCTGGTGCTTTTTCTGCTCTATCTCGGCGTGATCGCACTATGGCGGACGGTCGAGGATCCTTCGCGCGCCGCCCGCGCCGCGGCGATCCTCACGCTGGTCGGCGCGATCGATCTGCCGATCATCAAGTTCTCGGTTGACTGGTGGAATACACTGCACCAGCCGGCGTCGGTGTTTCGTCTCGGTGCGCCAACCATTGATCAATCGATCCTCATCCCGCTTTTGATCATGGCGTTGGCGTTCACGCTGCTGTTCTTCACCTTGCTTCTTGCCGCCATGCGCAACGAAATCCTCCGCCGTCGCGTGCGCACGCTGCGGCTATTGTGGGCCAACGCTGCGAGCTGACGATGCAGGCGACGAATCACGTGGACTTTATCGTCGGCGCCTACACGGCTGCCGTTGTGGTCGTCGGCGGACTGATCGCCTGGGTGTTGCTCGATTACCGCGCACAATTGCGCAAGCTTGCCGACATGGAGAAGCGGGGCTTCACCCGGCGCGTCGCGGGGGAGCGCGCTGAGCCGACGATGCGACAGGCGAAGGAGGACGCGTGACCGACGTCGCAAAAGAAGACGCGAGTGTGGGGCGCCGCCGCCTCATCGTGCTGGTGCCGCTGATCGTTTTCCTCGGCCTGGTGATGCTTTTTCTGATCCGGCTGTTTGCCGGCGATCCCTCGCACATTCCCTCGGCTCTCATTGGCCATCCGGCGCCGCAGACCGACTTGCCGCCGGTCGCCGGGCTCGATCGCAACGGCGCAGCCGTCCCCGGCATCGACCCGGCGAGCTTCAAAGACGCCGTGACCGTCGTGAATGTGTGGGCGTCGTGGTGCGTGCCCTGCCACGATGAGGCGCCGCTCTTGGTGCAGATTGCCGGCGACAGCCGCGTGCGCGTTGTCGGCATCAACTACAAGGACGAGCCCGAAAACGCCCGACGCTTCCTCGGCCGCTACGGCAATCCGTTTGCCGCAGCGGGTGCCGACCGCTCCGGCCGCGCCGCAATCGAATGGGGCGTCTATGGCGTGCCGGAGACCTTCATCGTCGGCCGCGACGCCCGCATTGCCTATAAGCTCGTGGGGCCGATTACGCCCGATAATCTGAACGCCGTGCTCAAGCCCGAGATCGAGAAAGCGCTTGCGGCCGGGTCGTACCGTCATCCTGAGGCGGAGCGGAGCGGTCACCTCGGAATGACGGATCATCTCCGCCGGCTCGACGGCGTACTTCCGCAGCAGCGGATATTGCAGCGCACCGAACAGGAAGGTGAGCGGCAGGAAGCCGAATACCTTGAAGTCCACCCAAACGTCGGTCGAGGTATTGCGCCAGACGATCTCATTGAGCACGGCGAGCGCGAGAAAGAAAATCGCCCAGCGCAGCGTCAGCTTGCGCCATCCTTCGTCGGTGAGATGGAACAGCGAATCGAACACGATGCCGAGGAACGACTTGCCGAAGAACTGCCCGCCGAGCAGCACCGCGCCGAACAGCGCATAGAGGATCGTCGGCTTGATCTTGATGAACAGATCGTTGTGCAGAATGAGCGTCAAGCCGCCGAACACCAGCACAATGATCGCGGTCACCACCGGCATGATCGGCAGCGCCCGCGTGAGCACATAGGAAGCCGCCAGCGCCGCGAGCACCGCGACCATGAACGTGGCGGTCGCAACAAAAATCCCGTAACGGGAATTGGCGAAGAAGAACAGCACCAGCGGCCCGAGGTCGAACACGAGCTTGAGGAGCGGATTGAGCTGCGGTTTGGTCGTTGCGGTCATGTTTGTGCCGGTCTGTAGCGGGGCGGCGCTGCGCCCTTAATTATGCATCAATTCCGGCAACGGCGCGGGCAAAATCCCGCGCCGAGAACGGCGCCAGATCGTCAACGCTTTCGCCGACGCCGACGAAGTGCACCGGCACGGGAAACTTCGCCGCGATGGCGACCAGGATGCCGCCGCGCGCGGTGCCGTCAAGCTTGGTCATGACGAGGCCGGTCACGCCGACGGCCTTGCGGAAAATCTCGACCTGCGAGAGCGCATTCTGCCCGACAGTAGCGTCGAGCACGAGCAGTACCGCGTGCGGCGCCGAAGGATCGACCTTCTTGATCACGCGCACGATCTTTTCCAGTTCGCTCATCAATTCAGTACGGTTCTGCAGCCGGCCGGCAGTATCGATCAGCAGCACATCGACGCCGCCCTCTTTCGCGGCGCGCACGGCATCGAAAGCAAGCCCGGCGGCATCGGCTCCCGCTTCGCGCGCGATCACCGGCGCGCCGGTTCGCTCGCCCCAGATTTTCAGTTGCTCGATGGCGGCAGCGCGAAACGTATCGCCGGCCGCGAGCATGACCGTGCGGCCCTCGGCGCGGAACTTTGCCGCCAGTTTGCCAATCGTCGTGGTCTTGCCGGAACCGTTGACGCCGGCAACGAGAATGACGAAGGGCTTTTTCGAAGCATCGATCATGAGCGGCTGCGCGACGGGATCGAGCGCAGTCTCGATTTCCGCAGCGACCACGCCTTTGACCTCCTCCGGAGAAATCTCCGCCGCATAGCGGCTCTGGCCGAGCGCGGCGCCGATACGATCGGCGGTGTCGAGGCCGAGGTCGGCGCGGATCAGGACGTCTTTGATTTCGGCAATGGTCGCGGCATCGAGTTTGCGTTTGGCGACAAGGTCGGAGAGGGCGCCGCCAAGCGCCGAGGACGTGCGCTTGAGGCCGCCAGTGAGGCGCTGCCACCAATTGCCCTTTGTTTGCGTCGTAGCGTCGTTCATTCCGGTACGCTGTTGCAGGTGAAGCGCTCGTGATAGCGGTTTCGTCAAGGTACGCAACCATGACCCCCGAAGAGATGGTGTCGCGGCTTCTCTATCGCGACGGGCTGATGCTGGTGCTCGACAAGCCCGCCGGGTTCGCCGTGCATCGCGGCCCCAAAGGGGGCGAAAGCCTGGAAGACCATTTCGGCGCGTTGCGCTTCGGACTGCCGCGGTCGCCGGCGCTGGCGCATCGGCTCGACCGCGACACCTCCGGCTGCCTGGTGCTCGGCCGACATCGCAAGGCGCTGGCGCAACTCGGCAAGCTGTTCAAATCCGGGGCGATCGACAAGACCTATTGGGCCGTTGTCGAAGGCGCGCCGCCGACCGACGAGGGCACGATCGAGCTTCCGCTCGGTCGCCTCGATGTGACACGAGGCTGGTGGATGAAGCACGACCCGCATCAAGGCCAACCGGCGGTGACCAAGTGGCGCGTGCTCGGGTAGGGCTGCAAAATTGACCTGGCTTGCGCTCGAGCCGGTGACCGGCCGCACCCATCAGCTCCGGGTGCACTGCGCCGAAATGGGCTGGCCGATTCTGGGCGACACCATCTACGGCACCGCGCCGCGCACCGGTGGGCCGATGCTCCATCTGCATGCGCGCGAGATCGTTGTGCCGCTCTACAAGAACCGCGCGCCGATCAACGTCAGCGCCCCGGTGCCACCGCACATGCGCGTCGCGTTAGCCGAGTGCGGATGGGAAGGCGATTCTGATTCTGCAGCCGCCGAATGACGCGGCCATCACGCCGCCAGCAATTGCTTGCCGTCGTGGCCGGCGATCTTCGATTCGACGATCGCTCCGGGTTCGGCTTCCGTCCCCAAGGTGACTTGCGTGAATTGCTCAGTTCGACCCTGCGCGCGCGATTCCGCCAACACGCGCCGCGTCGCGCCGACCTCCGCATCAAGGTGCCGCCGCAGCGCGAGTGCCGCCGCGTTCGCGCAAGCGCCGCGCCCGATCCTTGACGATGGTACGCTCAAGCTGCGGCATGCGCGCGGCCGGCGTCCCTGCCCGCGCCGAGAACGGAAACACGTGGAGGTGCGTAAGCCCGCACGCGTCGACCAGATCGAGCGAATTCTGGAACATGTCCTCGGTCTCGGTCGGGAAGCCGGCGATGATATCGGCGCCGAACACGATGTCCGGCCGGAGCCGGCGCAACGCGTCGCAGAACGCGATCGCATCCTTGCGCGAGTGCCGGCGCTTCATGCGCTTGAGGATCAAATCGTCGCCGGCCTGCAGCGACAGATGCAGGTGCGGCATCAGCCGCTCATCGTGCGCGAACGCATCGATCAAATCGCGGTCGGCCTCGACCGAGTCGATCGACGACAGACGCAGCCGCTTCAGTTCGGGCACGTGCTTGAGGATTTGTTTGACCAGCGTGCCGAGCTTCGGCGTGCCCGGCAGATCGGCGCCGTAGCTCGTGATGTCGACGCCGGTCAGAACGACTTCGCAATAACCGTTGCCGACCAGGCGCCGCACATCGGCGACCACGGCGCCCATCGGCACCGAGCGTGAATTGCCGCGGCCATAAGGGATGATGCAGAAGGTGCAGCGATGATCGCAGCCGTTCTGGACTTGCACAAAGGCGCGGCTACGGCCGGAGAAACCCTCGATCAAATGCGCGGCGGTCTGTTTGATCGCCATGATGTCATTGACGACCGCCTTCGGCGCATCGCCAATGTCGAACGCGGCGCGAGCTTCCTTCCACACCGCAGCATTGAGTTTCTCGCTGTTGCCGAGAACGCGATCGGCCATCGCGACGAAAGTTTCCGGCTCGGTTTGCGCAGCGCAGCCGGTGACGACGATCTTTGCTTGCGGCCGATCGCGGCGGAGCGCACGGATGGTTTGCCGCGCCTGGCGCACCGCTTCCGCCGTCACCGCGCAGGTATTGACCACCACTGTGTCGCTCAAGCCGGCGCGTTCCGCCTCGCGGCGGATCACTTCCAACTCGGCCGCGTTGAGCCGGCAACCGAAAGTGACGACGTCGATGCTCATCGCCTACGCCACCGCCGCCCCGGCAAGCAAAGCCGCATCGAAACGTCCGGCGTGCTCGTATTCAACCGGGCCGGTCATCAGCACATGGTCGTCGCTCTCGCGCCATTCAATCGCAAGATCGCCGCCAGGCAAGCTGACGGTAACCTTGCGGCCGGTGCGGCCGAGACGTGCGGCGGCAACAGCGGCAGCGCACGCCGCCGAGCCGCAAGCCTGGGTAAGGCCGGCGCCCCGCTCCCAAGTGCGGATCAGCATGTGATCGCGTGCCGGCGTGGCGGCGAGCGTGATGTTAGCGCGCTCGGGGAACAACGGATCGTGCTCTAGCTGCGGACCGATCTTCGGCAGGTCGTAGGCTTGCGGATTCTCCACCCAGAAGATCGCGTGCGGATTGCCCATGTTCACAACGGCAGGCGCGCTCAAGATCGGCGCCCCGGGCGGGCCGAATTTAAGATCGATCGCGCGCGTATCGGGCATTTCCGTCGCGATCGGAATCTCATTCCAGCGAAAGCGCGGCGCGCCCATATCGACTGTGAACATTCCTTCATCAGCGCGCCAGCAGGCGACAATGCTGCCCTGAATGTCGAAGCTCAGCCGGGCTTTGCCGGTTTCAGCGCTGAGCATCGAGGCGACACAGCGCATGCCATTGCCGCACGCACCCGCCTCCGAGCCGTCGCTGTTATAAATCCTTATTGACGCATCCGCACCGCCGCGCGACGGATAGAGCGCCATAAGCTGGTCGAACGGCTCCTGGCGCGCGGCCGCGCGCGCCTCGCCCGCTTCGATCGGGCCTGGCGTACGCCTCAGATCGACGATGACGATCTCGTTGCCGAGACCGTTCATTTTAACAAAATCGCGATCAGCCAGTGTGCCCATGATTACGCCCGAATGTGAGGGACTTATATGAGGACTTGGGCGTTGTACGCCAGTGGCACAATTTCAGTTGGGGCGGTGGCCGCTGGTTGTCGAGGTACCGATATCTGTTACGAGCAACAGAGAGACGGCGCCAATCAGGATCGCCGGCTCACACACGGGAGAATCTGCTGATGTTCCTCCGCTTTGCCCTTTGCATCGGTATGGCGGCCGCGGCCATCACCTTTGCCGAGCCGCAACCTTCTCGAGCGCAAACATCGACACCGGCCGCTCCAGCTGCCCCGGCTAAGCCGGAAGCCACTCCGGCTCCAGCTACCGCCGCCCCCGGCGATCCGTTCGGCGAGGATACGACGCTGACCGCCAAGCCGATCGTGTACGTGAAGGGCACCGGCAACTGGGACAACGCCTTCCAGACCATCACAGGTTCACTCAAGACGCTCAAAGCCTACATCGCCAAGGAAAATTTGAAGGCCGACGGCCAGCCGATGACCATCTTCACGTCGACCGACGATACCGGCTTTCAGTTTCAGGCGGCCATCCCGCTCGCCGAAGCGCCGAAGACTCCGCCGCGCGGCGAAATCGGCGTCGGTACATCGCCGGAAGGTCATGCGCTCAAATTTGTCCATCACGGATCGTACGATGGTCTGGACAACACCTACGAGGCGATCACCAATTATCTCGATGAAAGACGGCTGGAAGCCAAGGACATGTTCATCGAGCAATATGTCACCGATCCTTTGTCCACCAGCGAGGACCATCTCGTCGTCAACGTGTTGGTGTTGATCAAATAACTCGTTGCTGCGCCCAAACAACGCTCACGCGAACGGCGCGCGCAGCAGCTACAGCTCCCACACCTCGCCGGGCCGCAGCGTGCGGAATCGCTCCGCAGGAATTGCCGCAACCGCCAGAGCGTCGGCGAGCGCGATGAGCGGCGCGTCGATGGCTTCATCGGTAAGCTGAAAAGTGCCAAAATGGTGGGCGAGCGCGAGTTCGGCGCCGCAATCGATGAAGGCCTGAACCGACTCCGCCGGATTCATGTGCTGGTCGCGCATGAACCAGCGCGGCTCGTACGCCCCGATCGGCAGAATGGCGAGCTTGAACGGTCCATGGCGTTCCCGCGCTTCACGGAAATGCCGGCCGTCGTCGTAGCCGGAATCGGCGACGAAATAGATCCGGCCGTTTGGCGTTTCGATCACGACAGATCCCCACAGCGACATATTGCGGTCGGACAAGGTACGCGCCGACCAATGCCGCGCCGGCACGAACGTCGCTGCGACGCCGGCGCCGACCTCCACCCGATCACCCCAGTCATAGCCTTCGGCCGTGATGGCCGGATCGTGATTGCGCATGATCGCGTCGTTGCCGAGCGGCGTGATCACGCGCGGACGATGCGAGGCCGCGAGACGCGACAGGGTCGCAACATCGAGATGGTCGTAATGGCCGTGCGATACCAGCGCGGCATCGATCGGCGGCAATTCTGCAAAAGCCACACCGGGATCGTTGACCCGTTTGGGCCCGACGAAGCGAAACGGCGACGCCCGCTTCGACCACACTGGATCGAGCAGCAGGTTGAGGCCGGCGGTCTGAATAAGCCAGCTGGCATGCCCGATATAGGAAATGCGCCAAGCCGCGCCGTCAACGCGCGACGGCGGCTGGTCAGCAAAAGGCGACGGCGCCCAAGCCGGCCACTTCGCTCGCTTGCCGCGCCAGTAGCGGTCGACCATCCAGCGCAGCAGATCAGGCTGGCCGCGCGGCGGCGCGCCGCGCCGGTCAAAAAAGCGCTCGCCGTCGAAATGATCGGAGACGGGGCCGCTGTAGTAGCGAGACATTTGAATGGCTTATACGACGCAGCCGTGGCTGGGGCGGGGCCATAATGCCACGGTTGACGGAAGCGGGGCTTGCACCTATTTTCCGCCCGCTCTCGCAAGAGAACCAGTTAATGACCGCCGACCGGCCCATGAGACCGGAGGCTACCGTCCGACAGCGCGATGCGCCCTCGGGCGCTAAAGTGATTGCTCCTTCTCCCCGCCACGGCGGGGAGAAGTGGAAGGGAAAAATGTTCGACAGTCTTTCCGAACGTTTGAATGCGGTTCTCGACCGACTGACCCGGCGCGGCGCGCTGTCGGAAGCGGACGTCGATGCGGCACTGCAGGAAGTGCGGCGCGCGCTGATCGAGGCCGACGTGGCGCTCGACGTCGCCCGCGCCTTCACTGAAGAAGCTAAAGAAGCGCGCGGTCGGGATTGCGATCATCAAGTCGGTCACGCCCGGCCAGATGGTCGTTAAGATCGTGCACGATCAGCTGGTGGAGACGTTAGGCTCGGAGGCCCAGCCGATCGACCTCAACGCGCCAGCGCCGGTCGCCATCATGATGGTGGGGCTGCAAGGCTCGGGCAAAACCACGACCACGGCGAAAGTCGGCAAGCGCCTTGCCGAGACGCAAAAGCGCAAAGTGCTGATGGCTTCGCTCGACACGCGCCGGCCGGCGGCGATGGAACAGCTCGCGGTGCTCGGCCGTCAGGTCAACGTCGACACCTTGCCGGTTGTCGCCGGTCAGACGCCGGTGCAGATCGCGAACGCGCGCGCTGCAGGCGGGACGGCTCGGCGGCTACGACGTGGTGCTGCTCGACACCGCCGGACGGATCACCCTCGATGAGGCGATGATGAACGAGGCGGCGGAGGTGCGGCGGGTCGCCGCTCCGCACGAGGTGCTGCTGGTCGCCGACGCGCTGACCGGCCAGGACGCGGTCAATCTCGCCCGCAGCTTCAACGAACGCGTCGGCCTCACCGGCATCGTGCTAACGCGGGTCGATGGCGACGGCCGCGGCGGTGCGGCGCTCTCAATGCGCGCAGTCACCGGCCAGCCGATCAAGCTGATCGGCACCGGCGAAAAACTCGACGCGCTGGAGGATTTCGATCCGGCGCGCATCGCCGGCCGCATCCTCGGCATGGGCGATATCGTCGCGCTAGTCGAAAAGGCCCGGACGACCATCGACGCCGAACAGGCCGCGCGCGCCGTCGAGAAGATGCGCAAGGGCTCGTTCGATCTGGCCGATCTGCGCGAGCAGCTCACGCAGATGCAGAACATGGGCGGCATGAGTGGCCTAATGTCGATGCTGCCCGGCGTCGCCAAGATCAAGAATCAGATCGCAGAAAAAAATCTCGACGAGAAGCTCCTCAAGCGGCAGATGGCGATCATCGATTCGATGACGCCGCAGGAGCGGCGTCATCCGGACTTGTTGAAAGCAAGCCGTAAGCGCCGCATCGCCGCCGGCTCGGGGACAAAGCCCGAAGACATCAATCGCCTGCTGAAAATGCACCGCACCATGGCAGACGTGATGAAGGCGATGGGCGGCGCCAAGCGCGGACCGATGGCTGGTCTCGCCAACATGCTTGGTCTTGGAGGTGGTCTTGGCGGCGGCATGCCAAGCCCGGAGGAGATGGCGAAGCTTGCCGCGAAAATGCCGGGTGGCTTGCCTGGGGGAATGCCGGCCGGTGGCGTTCTGCCGCCGAATTTTCCGGGGACTTTGCCGGGTCTGCCGGGCGGACTTCCCGGTCTCGGTCCCAAGCTTCCCGGCGGGTTGCCGCCGGGATTCCCTGGGCTTGGAAAGAAGAAATAATGCGCACGCACCCGCATGAGCGTTTTTCTGCTCAGGTTGCGCTTGATCCGAATTCGGTCAGCGCATTCGCCAACGCAGTCGGTGATACCAATCCGGTTCATCACGACGCCGGCTTGGCAGCAAAATCACGCTTTGGCCGGTTGATCGCCAGCGGGCCGCAGACGACGGCGCATCTCCTGGCGCTGACGGCGTCGCACTTTTCTAAGCATGGCGCGATGCTTGGTCTGGAATTCTGGGTTCAGTTCCGCCGCCCGATTTACGCTGACGAGACCATCACGCTCGAGTGGCTCGTCGTATCAGTCAAACATAACCCGCGCCTTCATGGCGACGTCGTCGATTTGCGCGGCCGCATCCGCAAGGAAAACGGCGAAACCGCTGTGGGCGCCAAAGGCCGCGTTCTGCTCACCCAAAGTCACTAACTCGTTCAACAAAGGAAAGCGACAATGCCCGTAGTCATCCGCATGGCCCGCGCCGGAACCAAGAAGCGGCCGTTTTATCACGTCGTTGTTGCCGACAGCCGCGCGCCGCGCGACGGGCGTTTCATCGAGCGTCTCGGCTATTTCAATCCGCTGTTACCGAAGGACAAGACCGAGCGGCTGAAGCTCGACATGGACAAGGTCAAGGCCTGGATCGCCAAGGGCGCGCAGCCTTCGGACCGGGTGATGCGTTTTCTCGACGCCGCCGGCGTGATGAAGCGCGAGAAGCGCAACAATCCGGAGAAGGCGGTCCCGCGCAAGGAACGCAAGGCGAAGGAAGAGGCCGCGAAAGCCGCGGCAAGCGCTGCTCCTGCCGCGCCCGCCGCGGCTGCGGCCCCGCCGGCTGCCTAACGGACGAAAACGATGGCTGGCGGCGGACGCGTCTGCCTTGGCCAAATCGGCGCCGCTCACGGCCTCGGCGGCGAGGTGCGGCTGCGGTCATTTACGTCCAACCCCCAAGCCATCGCCGGCTACGGGCCGCTCGAAACCGAGGACGGCCGCGTCTTCGAGATCGAAGCCATGCGCCCGGCCAAGGATCATTTCGTCGCGCGGCTCTCGGGAATTTGCGATCGCAGCG
The DNA here is from genome assembly GCA_963831165.1 of uncultured Alphaproteobacteria bacterium. Lineage (GTDB taxonomy): Bacteria > Pseudomonadota > Alphaproteobacteria > Rhizobiales > Xanthobacteraceae > BOG-931. Next base: position 173,817 of record CAWHPC010000015.1, on the reverse strand, counting down.
ACGCCGAGCAATTGACTAACGTCAAGCTTTACGTGCCGCGCGATCGTCTGCCGGAGCCTGATCAGGCCGACGAGTTCTATCACGCCGACCTCATCGGTCTCGCGGTGCTCGATCCGGCAGGTCAGAGTCTCGGCACAGTTATCGCCATTCATAATTTTGGCGCCGGCGACCTGATCGAAGTGGAACCGCAGAGCGGCGGCAAGACGGAATTGATTCCGTTCGACGCAGCTCACGTGCCGCTGGTCGATGTCGCGAAGGGTCGGATTGTCATTTCGCCGCGAGGGTAGGATGTGGCGGGCAAGTGTACTCACCATTTTCCCGGACATTTTCCCCGGCCCTTTAGGCGCGAGCCTCGCCGGCAAGGCCCTGGCTGTCGGGCGCTTGGTCGCTCGACGTCGTCGATATCCGGGCGTTCACCACCGACAAGCACCGCACCGTTGACGACACCCCCGCGGGGGGTGGCCCGGGTATGGTGATGAAGCCTGACGTGCTCGGCCGCGCGATCGACGCGACCGCGACAGACCGGCGGCCCCGGCTCCTGCTCTCGCCCCGTGGCGCGCCGTTAACCCAAACGCGGGTGGAGGCGTTGGCCCGCGAAACCGGCCTGGTTCTGATTTGCGGCCGGTTTGAAGGCATCGACGAGCGCGTAATCGCGGCCCGAGACCTCGAAGAGGTCTCGATCGGTGATTATGTGCTCTCTGGCGGCGAAATCGCAGCGATGGCGCTGATCGATGCCTGCGTGCGGCTGCTGCCCGGCGTCATGGGCGGCGCCGCCTCGAGCGCCGAGGAAAGCTTCACCGAGGGGCTTTTGGAATATCCGCACTATACCCGGCCACAAAGCTGGGAAGGGCGGTCAATCCCGGACGTGCTGCTTTCCGGCGATCACGGCAAAATCGCCGCCTGGCGGCGTGCCGAGGCCGAACGGCTGACCCGCGAGCGCCGGCCGGACCTGTGGGCGGCGTTTTTGCGCCGCTTCCGGGCCGGCTCGCATACCGGGTGACGAGAAGGTGACAAATCCGGCGCGGTAGCGTAGAAGCTGCGCCAACCCGTTTAATCCCGGCCGAAATCGCGCCGCAGCGCAGCCGATGCGCAGCCGTTGGAGACTTGCCATGAACCTCATCAAACAGCTCGAAAACGAACAGGTGGCGAAGCTCACCGCCGGCAAGGAAATTCCCGAGTTTCAGCCGGGTGACACGCTTATCGTCAACGTCAAGATCGTCGAGGGCGAGCGCTCTCGGGTGCAGGCCTATGAAGGCGTGTGCATCGGCCGCGCCGGCTCAGGCCTGAACGAGAACTTCACCGTGCGCAAGATTTCCTACGGCGAAGGCGTCGAGCGCGTTTTCCCGCTGTATTCGCCGATGATCGATTCGATCAAGGTGGTGCGCCGCGGTCAGGTCCGGCGCGCCAAGCTCTATTATCTTCGCGGCCGGCGCGGCAAGTCGGCCCGCATCGTCGAACGGCAGGATCACAGCGCGCAAGGCGAAGCCGCTGCCGGCGCCAAAGCGGCGGAGTAACCGCCGCGCTGAATTTCAGATAGTCGTTGACGCCCCGACGGAGCAGGCCGGCCACCTCTGATCATCTGCTCGATCAGCGCGCCCAGAGCGCCTTAGACGCCAACCGCGCACCCTCGACCAGAGCGGAAAGCTTCGCCCAGACGAGTTCTTCGTGGAGGCGCGTGCCGAGCCCACAATCGGTGCTCGCAATGACATTTTCGCGCCCCACCGCCTCGGCGAAGCTCCTGATCCGCCGCGCGATCAGTTCGGGATGCTCGACAATGTTGGTCGCATGACTGATCACGCCGGGGACAATGATCTTCCCCGCCGGCAGTTTGACGTCTTTCCAAATCGTCCACTCGTGCTCGTGACGCACGTTCCCGGCCTCGAAACTGTAGGCCTGCGCGCGGATTTCAAGGACGAGATCGATGATCTCCTTCACAGGCAGGTCGTGCGTGTGAGCGCCGTGCCAGCTGCCCCAACAGAAATGGTGGCGCACGCGGTCTTCGGGGATTCCGGCAAGCGCGTGGTTGAGCGCATCGATGCGAAGTTTGAGATACTTCCGATACTCGGCGAACGTCGGCGCCGGCTTGATCATGTCCCACGACGTCACCACACCGGGATCGTCGATTTGCAGGATGAAGCCGGCATCGACCACCGCGCGATATTCCCCACTCACGGCGTCTGCGAGCGCGAATACGAACTCCTCGTCCGTCGCGTAGTGTTCGTTGTAGATGAAATGATCGAGCCAACCCGGAGCGTAAACACAGATGAAAGCCTCATGGTCACCGCCAGCGGCTTTTAGCGCTTCCTTGAATACAGAGATTTCACGCCGGATTGCATCGGTCGCGCGCCCCTTGATCGGGCCGGTCGCGACCGCTTTCGTCAGCGACGGAAACCACCGCGCTTCTTCGCCCGGAACACAGAAAACCGTACCGACCCGATCCATGTCGGCATAGAGCTTGGCGAACGTGTCGCGTTCGCGGGTCGATTCTCGGCCCGACCCGCGTTCGCCCGGCCGAAGTGGGCGCATCGTTATCCCGCTAAATTGCTGCGCGTAGTATTGAAAGGTCCGGCCGTTCCAGAATTCGCCGTCACCGACGCAGTCGATGCCCAAGCGAGCCTGCTTTCGGATCACCTCAGCCACTTGTCCTACCAGAGCGGCGCCATCCGCAGCATTGGTGCTTGGCGGCGATCCCGTTCCAACCGGCGGCAGCCTGCCGGAATGGGTCGTTTTGATCGAGGTTTCGCTTCGTCGCATGTCGTTTCCAATCCTTGCGCCGTCGATTCTGTCGCATAGCTAAGGACCGCTGGAGTATACTCGCCCTTTTCCTCGCGCCCGGCAGGCGCTAAAGGTCCGTCGATCCGACCAATATATCTTGAGTTCGCGCCAGCGGCTGTCGGCCAGGAGTACCATGACAAAACCGCGCACCCTTTACGATAAAATCTGGGAGGACCATCTCGTCGACGAAGCGCCGGACGGGACCTGCCTTATCTATATCGACCGTCACCTGGTGCATGAGGTGACAAGCCCGCAGGCATTCGAGGGACTGCGTCTCTCCGGACGCAAGGTGCGAGCTCCGGACAAGACTTTATGCGTCGTCGATCACAACGTGCCGACGACCGACCGCCGGCAGAAAAATCCCGACCCCGAGAGCGAAGCGCAAATCGCCTATCTCGCCGAAAACGCCAAATTCTTTGGTCTCGAATATTTCGACGAGTTCGATAAGCGCCAGGGCATCGTTCACATCATCGGTCCGGAGCAAGGCTTCACGCTGCCCGGCGTGACGCTGGTCTGCGGCGACAGCCACACCGGCACGCACGGCGCGTTCGGCACGCTGTCGATCGGTATCGGCACCTCGGAGGTCGAGCACGTGCTGGCGACGCAGACGCTGATCCAGAAAAAATCGAAGAACATGCGCGCAACTGTCGACGGCAAGCTGCCGGAAGGCGTCACCGCCAAGGACATCATCCTTGCCATCATCGGCGAGATCGGCACCGCCGGCGGCACCGGCTATGCGCTGGAATACGCCGGCGAGGCGATTCGCGCGCTGTCCATGGAAGGCCGCATGACGGTCTGCAACATGTCGGTCGAGGGCGGCGCCAAGTCCGGCTTCATTGCGCCGGACGAAAAGGCCTACGCCTATCTGAAGGATCGGCCCAAGTCGCCGAAGGGCAAGGCTTGGGACGAGGCCATGCGCTATTGGGAGACGCTCGAGTCCGATGACGGTGCGCAATTCGATCGCGAGATCAAGCTCGATGCCGCGAAGCTGCCACCGCTGGTGACTTGGGGCACCAGTCCCGAGCAGGTCGCCTCGGTGGCCGGTTTCGTGCCGCGCGTCGAAGACATTACCGACGCCAACAAGCGCGAGGCCGCGGAACGCTCGCTCGCCTATATGGGTCTGAAGGGTGGCGAGAAGATCGCTGAGATCGGCATCGATCGGGTGTTCATCGGCTCATGCACCAACGGGCGGATCGAGGATCTGCGCGCCGCGGCGCGCGTCGTCGACGGCAAGAAGATCAGCGCCAATGTCAGCGCCATGATCGTTCCCGGCTCCGGTCTGGTGAAAGAGCAGGCCGAGGCGGAGGGCCTGGACAAGATCTTCCTCAAGGCCGGCTTCGAATGGCGCGAACCGGGCTGCTCGATGTGTCTGGCGATGAACCCCGACAAGCTTGCGCCGGGTGAGCGCTGCGCCTCGACGTCGAACCGCAACTTCGAAGGCCGGCAGGGCTACAAGGGCCGCACCCATCTGGTGTCGCCGGCAATGGCCGCTGCTGCTGCGATCGCCGGGCATTTCGTCGACGTGCGGGAGTGGCACTAACTCAGCGCCGCTCTTGCCACAGCTAAATCCGCCGCTCGAAGAAATGGCGATAGGCAAGCGAGAGCATGCCGACGCTGATCATGCCGGCGGGAATCCAGAGCAGGCCGATCACCACCGACACCAGCATCACCGCAAGCCGGTTATGTCCGGGTTGGACCAGCCAATACGACATCGCTCCGCCGACCGCCATCCACGGCAGGATGCAGAACAAGTAGGCCCAAACCATCCGCCAGGTGTTGCGCTTGCTGGCACGCCATGCCGCGGCAATGGTGACATCGGTGCGGCCCAGCGCTATCCCCGGCAACGCCAGCGACAGCCTCGGTACAATAAAAATTCCGACGATGGTTGCGATATTGGCGAGAGCCCGGACAACCGACATCGTGCTCGTGGCGCTCTCGGTCCCGGTATCGGGGAACAGGAAAGTCATGCTGTTTGACGCCGTGATAATCATTCCGATCAGGAATGCCAGGATCGCATAGCTGCCGACCGTGCCATCGAGGCGCAGGTAGGTGCCTTTCGGATGTTCATCCCGCAGCAGCAAGCGGTGCCACGCGACCGCAGCCGACGCGAGCGGCGGCAGCATGATTAGCTTACCGGCCAAAACCTGCAACGCTGTGAGCACAGGGTTGGGATCGACGAACGGCTGGCCGGAATTGAACACATCCACGAGTTCCGCGAGGTGGGCCGATTGCATCCTGTTCCAGATCAGCAGAACCGGCGCCATCAGCACCATCCAGAAGCCGCAAATGCGGACGAGATCGGAAAAATTTTGCATCCACAACGCATAGGCTTGGCCGACGGTGCGAAACACCGGAAGCTTCGCGGGCCGCTCAGCTGTCACGGCGGTCATGGTTATTCTCCTCTCGCGCGCGCCTGATTTCTGTTGGTCGCGGCGGCGCGCTGAAAGGTTCACTGCCTTTCGCGGCCGTTGACAGATTTCCGGGGGGCGGTGGGGAGAGAGTCTGCATTGGCTATGCAAGCGCGGTCAGCCGCGGACCCACCAGCAATGCTTTTCGGGGAACAGCACTCTCCCGCTCGGCCGATATTGCACCACGTACCAGCTGGTGCAGCGCCGATAGAGCAATCGCTGCGGATTAACTTCGATGCGCGGCGGCCCACCGGGTGTCGACGTTTGCGCCAGCGCTGGCAGCGCGATGCCAACCCAAGACAAGAGGGCGAACCCGGCGATTGTCCTAAGCGATTTTGCAGTCATGTCCGTTCCGCTCCGTTCCCCGCCTCTGCCCGTTGTGAACGTCCCGCATGCCGACCCGCCCGTCAATCATGGCCGGCGCGTTTCCAGCGGGCGTGAAACATTCTACAAACCCTTCATGGCCGATCCGGCATCCGATCCACTGGCCTGGCGACAATTAAAGGCACCCTCGCTCGTCGAGTTCGAAGTTCTCGCCGGCGAAGTCTTTCGGCGTTTGCCGCACCGGTTTCGCGATCTGTGCGTCGATCTGGTCATTCAGGTCGACGATTTTCCGACCGATGAGGTGCTCGACCAGATGGGCGCCGAGAGCGAGTTCGATCTGCTCGGCCTGTTCCAGGGCGTCGGCCTGCCGTTCCGTTCCGAGAGCGCGCCGGTGCAGATGCCCAATATGATTTGGCTTTATCGGCGGCCCATTCTCGACTACTGGGCCGAGCATGACGAAACGCTGGGCGCGATCGTCAGGCACGTGCTGGTGCACGAGGTCGGCCATCATTTCGGCCTTTCGGACGCCGACATGGCGGCGATCGAAAGGTCGGCAGAGGAAGCAAAAGGAGTTGTCTCATGAAAGTCGACGGTGCGTGCCATTGCGGCTTCATCAAAATCGAGGCCGAGATCGATCCCGAGAAAGTCACGATCTGCCACTGCACCGATTGTCAGTCGGGCACCGGCTCCGCGTTTCGCGTCTCAATCCCAACGCCCGGCAGCGCCTTTAAGATGACCGGGCAACCGACGCTCTATGAAAAAGTGGCGGAGAGCGGCAACCGGCGGGCGCAGGCGTTCTGCCCGAAATGCGGCTCGCCGATTTTTTCCACGGCGCCCGGCGACGGCCCAAAGGACTCGTACATGTTGCGGGTTGGCATCTTGCGCCAGCGCGATCAGCTCGCCCCGAAGCAGCAGATCTGGCGGCGTTCGGCGCAGGCCTGGGTCGACGGACTCGGTGGCTTGCCAAAGAGTGAAACGCAGCAGGGCACGGCTCACTTGCGATGATCCCGGCGTGCACTCATACAGAGTAAGATTGCCGTCGCGTGGGAACGGCGATGTGTCCGACTTCGTGGGGCAAAGAGGACGTCGCCCCAGCGGGTCAGAAATGACGCTCATGACCCAAACCGCGAGTGAGCCGGCCAATATTGCTGTGCTGCGTAGTTTGCTCTCGCCTGCTAAGGTTGGGCGCTTGGCCTGCGGACAAATTCCATGAGGCGACGGGAGTTCATCACGCTTCTTGGCGTCGCGGCGACTTGGTCGGTTGCGGCGCGTGCACAGCAGCGAGACCGCACGCGGCTGATCGGTCTGCTGATGGGCTATGCGGAGGACGATCCAGCCATCCAGTCTTACCTCGCGGCGTTCCGGGTCGCGCTCGCAAAGAAGGGGTGGACTGAGGGGGGAAATCTACGGATCGAACTTCGCTGGGGCGCTGGCGATGCGGATAGGGTCAGGACGTTCGCAAAAGAGCTGGTCGAGCTGCGACCCGACGCGATCCTCGGTGTGACTACGGGCGCGGTCAGCGCCCTTGCGCACGAGACATCGACCATTCCGATCGTGTTCGCGATCGTGATTGATCCGGTCGGCAATGGCTTCGCCGCGAGTCTCGCGCATCCAGGCGGCAACATCACGGGCTTCACGGTTCTCGATTCCACGATCGGCAGTAAATGGGTGGAGCTATTGAAGGAAATCGCACCGCGCACCGAGCGGATGGCAATGCTGTTCAACCCGGCAACAGCCCCGCCGATCCAAGCCCTCGCGGCTTCAATTCAAACTGCCGCGTCATCCTTGGCCATTCAGGCGAGTGCGACCCCGATTCACGCCAAAGAGGAAATTGAAGGCGTTATCGTCGAACAAGCACGCACCCCTGGCGGCGGCCTTATTGTGATGCCGGACCCATTCAACAGGCGGAATCGCGACCTGATTATTGCGCTGACGGCCCGCCACAGCGTGCCGGCGATTTATTACGCTCGCTCGTTGGCGGAAGCAGGTGGTTTGATCGCTTATAGTGACGATTATGGCGAAGGGTTGCGCGAGGCAGCCGGCTACATCGACCGCATCCTCAAGGGCGAAAAACCAGCGGATCTCCCGCTACAAGCGGCGACCAAGTTCGAACTCGTGATCAATATGAAAACCGCGAAGGCTCTGGGTCTGACCGTCTCCAACAACATGCAATTGCTTGCCGACGAAGTGATCGAATGACTGCCTATTTTGTTGCAATCTGCGAGGCTGCTTCTGGCCGGATAGCAGACCTCCATCAATGTTCGCCTGAGGTCTACTTTTAGGGGCAAAGAAGATTTACGAGTGGCGGGCCCCAATCCGTTGCGATTGTGCTAGACGCAAAGCGAGCAGCTTGGGCTCAACCCGCGGAGTAATGCCATGATCGTGACGGTGTTTCGCTCCCGCCTGAAGCCGGGAGTGCGCGACGAGTATGTTGCCTTGGTCGATCGCATGACCGCGATTGCCGAAACGATGCCGGGCTATATCTCGCACAAAGGCTTTTTTGCCGACGACGGCGAGCGCGTGACTATCGTTGAGTTCGAGCACGAGGAAGGCATGCGCGCGTGGCGGACCAATCCCGAGCATCTCGCGGCGCAGCGGCTGGCGCGGCAGAAATATTACACCGAATACCACATCCAGGTGTGCACGCTCGACCGCGAATCGAAGTTCAAAGCCGAAGCGACCGCGAAATCCGCCGTGGCGGCGCAGGGTTGACCGGCGCCCGAAGCCACGCCATTTAGCGGCTACGGAACGCACAGGAATCGGAAGATGGAAAAGTTCACCGTGCTTGAAGGCGTCGCCGCGCCGCTGAAGATGATCAACGTCGACACCGACATGATCATTCCCAAGCAATTTCTGAAAACCATCAAGCGCACCGGCCTCGGCACGGGGCTGTTCTCGGAAAAGCGCTATCGCGACGACGGCAGCGAGAATCCCGATTTCGTGCTCAACAAGCCGGCCTATCGCAAAGCGAAGATTCTGGTCGCCGGCGACAATTTCGGCTGCGGCTCCTCGCGCGAGCACGCGCCCTGGGCGCTCAAGGATTTCGGCATCACCTGCGTGATCTCGACCTCGTTCGGCGACATTTTCTACAACAACTGTTTCAAGAACGGCGTCCTGCCGGTGCAGGTTTCGCCGGAAGACCTGGAGAAGCTGTTCGACGACGCCGAGCGCGGCGCCAACGCGACGCTGACCGTCGATCTCGCCAAGCAGGAAATCCGCGGCCCCGACGGCGGCGTGGTGAAGTTCGAGATCGATCCGCACCGCAAGGACTGCCTGCTCAACGGGCTCGACGACATCGCGCCTGACCATGGTCAAGAACGAGAAGATCGGCAACTTCGAGCAAAAGTCCAAGGCGGCGCGGCCCTGGTTGTAAGACCGCGTCATTCCTGGGCACCGAGAACAACGGCGAACCCGGAATGACGAAAGAAGCAATAATGACCCCTGCCATTTCCGTTTCGCATCTCAACAAAACCTACGCCACCGGCTTCCAGGCGCTCAAGGACATCAACCTTGAGATCCGCCACGGCGAGATTTTCGCCCTGCTCGGCCCGAACGGGGCCGGCAAGACGACGCTGATCGGCATCGTCTGCGGCATTGTCAAGGCGTCAAGCGGCCGCGTCCTGGTGGACGGGCATGACATCATTGTCGACTACCGCATTACCCGCTCGCTGATCGGTCTGGTGCCGCAGGAGCTCGCCAGCGACATGTTTTCAACGGTATGGGCGACGGTGTCGTTCAGCCGCGGCCTGTTCGGCAAACCCGCTTTTCCCGCCTACATCCAAAAAGTGCTGAAGGACCTGTCGCTGTGGGACAAGAAAGACAACAAGATCGCCACGCTGTCCGGCGGCATGAAGCGCCGCTTGATGATCGCCAAGGCGCTGTCACATGAGCCACGCATCCTGTTCCTCGATGAGCCGACCGCCGGCGTCGACGTCGAATTGCGCAAGGACATGTGGGCGATGGTGCGGGCGCTGCGCGCGACCGGCGTGACCATCATTCTGACCACGCACTATATCGAAGAAGCCGAGCAGATGGCCGACCGCATCGGCGTCATCAACAAGGGCGAGCTCATTCTGGTCGAGAACAAAGCCGAATTGATGCGCAAGCTCGGCCAAAAGCAGCTGACGCTGGAGCTGCGCGAGCCGATCGCCGCGGTACCGCCGGCGCTCGCCAAACATAAACTGACGCTTGCAGACGACGGCCGTCGGCTCATCTACAGCTACGACACACAGAGCGAGCGCACCGGGGTGACCGACCTGCTTGACGACCTCCGCGGCGTGGGGCTGCATTTCAAGGACTTGGCGACGACGGAGCGCTCGCTGGAGGAGATTTTTGTCGGCCTGGTGAGTGAGCGGCAATGAACCTTTACGCCGTCGGCGCCATCTACCGCTTCGAGATGGCGCGCACCCGCCGGACCTGGATGCAAAGCATCGTCTCTCCGGTGCTGTCGACCTCGCTCTACTTCGTGGTGTTCGGGGCCGCGATCGGCTCACGCATGAATACGATCGAGGGCGTCGCTTACGGCGCCTTCATCGTGCCCGGATTGTTGATGCTGATGCTGCTGACGCAAAGCGTCAGCAACGCCGCGATCGGCATCTATTTCCCGCGGTTCACGGGGACGATCTATGAAGTCCTGTCGGCTCCGGCATCCGCATTCGAGATCGTGCTCGGTTACGTCGGCGCGGCTGCGACCAAGTCGATCGTGCTCGGCCTGATCATTCTGGCGACATCGGGGCTGTTCGTACCGTTGCGCATCGCGCACCCGGTCTGGATGTTCGCGTTTCTCATTCTGATTTCGCTAAGCTTCAGCCTGCTCGGCTTTATTCTCGGCATCTGGGCCGACGGCATCGACAAGCTGCAAGTCGTGCCGCTACTCATCATCACGCCGTTGACGTTTCTCGGCGGCACCTTCTATTCGACCAGCTTGCTGCCGCCATTCTGGCGCACCGTCACGCTGTTCAACCCCATCGTCTATCTGATTAGCGGTTTCCGCTGGAGTTTCTTTGATCTCGCCGACGTGGACATCGGTATCAGCGCGGCGGCTATCCTGGGTTTTCTCGCCGTCTGCCTGACCATCGTGTGGTGGATTTTCAAGACCGGCTACCGGCTTAAAGACCTAGAAGGGTATCGGCCCCTCGGCCGATACGGCGTGCCGGCTAACACAGCTTGCTGCACGCTCGGCCTGGACCCTGCCGGGTCTTCCCCGTTGAACCTTCAGCCGCAGGACGGCGACTAACAAACACCGGCAGCGGCGGGCTACCCGCATGCCTTGGGGCGCGAACATGGCTGAGCTAGTCGCTGAAATCTTCCTGATGCTGATCGCCGAAAAGGTCTGCTGGGCCATAGGCGCAGGGCTCAAAACGATCGCAGGCCGTCCGCTGAGTGAAACGGGCAGCGGGGAGGAATTGCTGGGCTTTTTGTTCCTCGTGTTCCTCGTTTTAGCGGGCTCGGTCTACCTCAGCGTTCGCCGCTGACCGCAAGGCACCCCCGAGCGCGCATTCGCGTCGTTTTGCGGCTTGCAGGGCCCATGCAAGCAGGTGAGGTTCCCCTTCAAGCCGGCCGGACCGGCGCGATGGCGTCGGCGATCGCTACCGTCCGCCGCGCCATGTCGGCATGCAGAATTTCCACCATGCGGCCGTCGACCTGAATGACGCCTTTGCCTTTGTTCTCCGGCAGTTCAAACGCCGCGATGATTTTGCGGGCCCACGCAACCTCCTCGGGTGCCGGCGAGAAGGCCTCGTTGCAGGGGGCGATCTGCTGCGGATGAATGAGCGTCTTGCCGTCGAAACCGAGGTCGCGCGCCTGCCGGCACTCGGCGACAAAGCCTTCCATATTGCCGAGCTCGTTGTAGACGCCGTCGAGGATATCGAGGCCATAGGCGCGCGCCGCCGCCACACAAGTCATTAGCCACGGCAGCATCGGCACCCGGCCCGGCACGAGACGGGCGCGCGTGTCTTTGGCGAGGTCGTTGGTGCCCATGACAAAGCCGCTGAGCCGCGTGTTCGCGTCGAGCGCCGCGGCCGCGATTTCACCGGCGTTGAGCACGGCGAGCGGCGTTTCCATCATCGCCCAGATGCGGATGCGCTCTTCCTTAGTGACGCCGACGAGGTGCTTGCCGACTTCGCGAAGTTGTTCGGGTGTCGAGACCTTCGGCACCAGGATGGCGTCGGGGCGCGCGGCGGCAACTGCAAGATCGTCTTGCCACCAAGCGGTATCGAGCCCGTTGATCCGGACCAGGACCTCGCGGTTGCCGAAGCCGCCTTTCTGCAGCGCCTGAACGATCAGCTCGCGCGCTTTCGCCTTGGCGTCGGGCGCCACCGCGTCTTCGAGATCGAAGATCACGGCGTCGGACGGCAGCTCACGCGCTTTCTCCATGGCGCGCGCGTTCGAGCCGGGCATATAGAGGACGCTGCGCCGCGGGCGGATGGTCATCGCTTTTCTTCCTCTCTCGATCCGGCCTCAAACTAGCGGCGTTGCAGGCCGCATGCCAATGCGTCCGCGCTTGCAGTTGCCAAACGCGAAGCCGGCATGATTGATTGCACCGCATGCCATTTCCGCAACATTTGCTCGACGGATATCGCGCCTTTCTCGACGGCCGGTTGCCGCGCGAGCAGGACCGTTATCGCGAGCTTGCGGAAGCCGGCCAGGCGCCGGAAGTGATGGTGATCGGCTGCAGCGACTCCCGGGTCTCGCCGGAAGTCATCTTCGACGCGCGCCCGGGCGAACTATTCGTGGTGCGTAACGTAGCGAACATCGTGCCGCCTTATGCGCCCGATGGCCAGGCACATGGCGTCTCGGCGGCGCTGGAATTCGGCGTCGCCGCGCTGAAGGTCAAGCACATCGTCGTGCTCGGCCACGCCCATTGCGGGGGCGTCAAGGCGTTTGCCGAAAAGGCCGAGCCGCTATCGCCGGGCGATTTCATTGGCCGCTGGATGCGGTTGATGGCGCCGGCCGCAGAAAAGGTCGGCGCGCCCGACGGCCTGCCGTGGCCGGACTATCTCACGCGGCTGGAACAGGCGAACGTCGTCAATAGCCTGGACAATCTGATGACGTTTCCGCGGCTGCGCAAACTGATTGAGCGCGGCGAGGTCGCGATCCACGGCGCCTATTTCGGCGTTGCCACCGGGCAACTTTCGGTGCGCGACGATAAGACCGGTGAGTTTGTGCCGGTTGCGGGTCGTTTCCCGGATGCGGTGCAGCGCGAAGCGGTGCACCGCTGATCCGGGATCGTCACAAACTCTGAGAACGAACGATCCCGGTTCCGCAGCCCATCACTGCGCTACGCTTCGTGCTGCGCTGCGCCCGGGAAGCGCCGCTCTAAGCGGCCTTCTGCTTCGCCGTGATCAGCTTGCGGTTGATCAGGCACTCGGCGATCTGGATGGCGTTGAGCGCCGCGCCTTTGCGCAGATTGTCGGAGACGATCCACATCGCCAGTCCGTTTTCGACGGTCGCATCCTCGCGGATGCGGCTGATATAGGTCGCGTCCTCGCCGGCGCACTCGTAGGGGGTCACGTAGCCGCCCGGCTCGTGCTTGTCGATGACGATGCAGCCGGGTGCGTTGCGCAGGACATCGCGGGCCTCGTCGACGGTGATCGGATTCTCGAACTCTATGTTGACCGCCTCCGAATGGCCGATGAAGACCGGCACGCGGACGCAGGTGGCGACGAGCTTGATCTTCAGGTCGAGAATCTTCTTGGTCTCGACTACCATCTTCCACTCTTCCCGCGTGTAGCCATCCTCCATAAAGGTGTCGATCTGCGGGATGACGTTGAAGGCGATCCGCTTGGGAAACTTCTTCGGCTCGATCTCGTCGATCTGAAACACCGCCTTGGTTTGCGAGAACAGTTCGTCCATGGCATCCTTGCCGGCGCCCGAGACCGACTGATAGGTAGCGACCACGACGCGCTTGATCTTGGCGCGGTCGTGCAGCGGCTTGAGCGCAACGACGAGCTGCGCGGTCGAGCAGTTGGGATTCGCGATGATGCCGCGCTTGCGAAAGCCTGTGACGGCATCGGCATTGACCTCGGGCACGATCAGCGGCACGTCGGAATCGTAGCGCCAGCACGACGAATTATCGATCACCACCGCGCCCGCGCCGGCAATCTTCGGCGACCATTCCCTGGATACGGCCGAGCCCGCCGACATCAGACAGATATCGACGCCGGAGAAGTCATAATGCTCCAGCGCTTTGACTTTCAGCGTCCGGTCGCCATAGGACACTTCCACGCCCATACTGCGGCGCGAGGCGAGCGCCACGACCTCATCGGCCGGGAACGACCGCTCGGCGAGGATGTTGAGCATTTCGCGGCCGACATTGCCGGTCGCCCCGACGACTGCGACGGTGAAACCCATCGTCAAACTCCATCAAAACTTGGCCGGTGCTCGCACCACGGCCGAGCGGACGCGCTTGTAGGGGAGAAATGGCCCCGACACAACTTGGATCAAGCCCAGCCGGGATTGCTTATGAGCCGTAATTCTTCGCCAGATAGTCGGCGATGGCCTTGGCGTCGGCCTCATTGATCGGGGCGCCGAACGCCTTGATCATTTTCGTCACTTCGGCGTTCCACCCGGCCGCGTTGAGGAACGGCGAGTTCATCTCGATGTAGTCGAGGCTGTGGCAGGCGCCGCAATTGCCCTCGACCTGATCGAGGCCCGGAGCCGGCTTGAGATTGACGGGCTGTTCCTCGGCGTACGACGCGGTGGCGAAGGCCGCAAGAGCCGTCAAGGTGAGCAGGAGCGCGCGCATCGGCTTTGCCCTCACGCGGCCGTCAGCGTCACGCTCTGCATGACGTTGTTGTGATAGCCGGCCGGGTTGAACAGCAACGTCGCGGTCTGGGTCTGGCCGATCTGGTTGGTGGCGCTGACCATCACGGTGTTCTTGCCGCGCTTTGTTGTCAGGTCGAAGCTCCAAGGTCGAAAGGCGTAACGTCCGAGATCGTCGCCAAGTTTCGCCGACGACCAGGTTTGCCCGCCGTCGGTCGAAGCCTCCACGGCGCGGATACCGTAGCCGCCGTCCCAGGCGAGACCGCCCATTTTCACCTGGCCGACTTTCACCTCAGCGCCATCCGCGTGGCTGGTGATCAGCGAGTTGACCACCATCTCCGTGATCGGCGTGTTGGTCGCGGTCTCCTGGGAGGTGAAACGCGCCACCATCGGGAACTGGCCGAGCGGAATGCGGTAAGCCGGGTTCATCCAGTAGCCGCCCAGCGGCCTGGTCAATATCTCGATGTTGACGAGGTGTTTCATCCAATAGGTGCCGGTCCAGCCCGGCACGATCAGGCGCGCGGGATAGCCGTTGAAATGCGGCAATGGCTCGCCGTTCATCTCATAGGCAATCAGCGTCAATTCATCGATCGCTTTCCATAGCGGCAGGCTCTTGATGAAATCCGGCGTCTTGTCGAAGACCGGCCCATCGGCGCCGTTGAACGCGACCTCGATCGCGTCTTTTTTGATGCCGACCCTGTCGAGAAGGTCCTTGAGCCTGGCGCCCTTCCAGCGCGCACAGCCCATGGCGCCATAGCCCCATTGCACGCCGGGCACGTGCGGGTTCGACAGGCCGCGACGGTTGCCTGAGCACTGGTTGACCGCGACGATCTCAAAAGCGGGAAGTTTCTTGAGATCATCGAACGTGAGCTCGAGCTTGCCGTTGGCACCCTCTCCGCCGATCGCGAGCTTGTAGGCCGCGGCGTCGACGTCGGGTATGTCGGCAAGATGATAGCGGACGTAGAACCGGTCATTCGCCGTAATCGGCTTGCTGAAATATTCCAGCGGCGCTTCATAATTGGGCGGACGGTAGGCAAGTTTGATGAGCGGCTGCTTGCCTGGCAGCAATTCCATCGCCGCCTCAAGATCAAGGCCGGCGGGTAGGCCCGGCGGCAAAGCAACACCTGCGGACGCAGACGCAGATGCGAACGGTGATGGCAGGCCGAACCCGCTGCTGGCAACAGCAAGACCCGCACCGGTGGCTTCCAAAAGCCTTCGTCGTGTCAGCATGACAGCGCCTCGCTAGCTCGCAGGTTCGGCCGATCCTGATACATAATTGTACAGTAAAACGATAGAGTATCTCAAGGAGCCTTCGAATTGTGTTACGGCCAGGTGAATCGACGGATTTAACCCGCCGGAACCTATGACAACGCGCTCGGTTGCCAATGGGCTATCGCCGCCGGAACAAACCAGCTACCGTGTGGATGGCGAAAAAAGAGAGGAGCCATGCGCAAATTTGTATTTGTCGTCGGTGTTGCCGCGTTAGCCATGGTTTCGGCTGCCCCGATAGCCGCCTCGGCGCAAACACCGACCAATGCGCAGCCCCATCCCAAGAAAAAGCCGCCGGTTGTGCTTCGCTCAGCGAGCGGCACCGTGATTCAACCGACGCGCACCATCATCCACAATCCGGACGGCACCACGACCGTGATCGTCGTGCCTCGGCGCTCCTATCTGGACGTCGGCAACGAAGTGCCGGTGGGCTACCCACGCACGAACGACTACGCATTTCCGCCGGGGGGCGATCCCGGCCGGCCTTATTGGTATTTCGGACCCGATACCGCCGGCGTCGGCGGTTCTCCGCTGGCGCAACCGTGGCTGATACCGGGATTTAGCCCGGGCTATCCAATTCCGTACTGAGCGAGCACCACATAGCGTAGTTCAGTGGCGCTCCAGGGCGCCGCTAATGCTTTGTCGTCAGCTGTTCCAGTTCGCCGACGATCGCTTCGCCCATTTCGGAAGTGCTGACGACTTTGGTTCCTTCCGACTTGATGTCAGCGGTGCGCAACCCCTTGGCCAGCGCGGCGGCGATCGCAGCGTCAAGCAGATCCGCCTCCTTGCCGAGATTGAACGAGTAGCGGAGCGCCATGCCGAATGACGCCAGCATGGCGATCGGATTGGCGATGCCCTTGCCGGCAATGTCGGGTGCCGAGCCATGCACCGGCTCGTACAGCGCCTTGCGCCGCTTGGTCTTGGCATCGACTTCGCCGAGCGAAGCCGACGGCAGCATGCCGAGCGAGCCGGTCAGCATGGCCGCGATGTCCGACAGCATGTCGCCGAACAGGTTATCCGTGACAATGACATCGAACTGCTTCGGCCAGCGCACCAGCTGCATGCCGCCGGCGTCCGCCAGCATATGCTCAAGCTCGACGTCCTTGTATTCGCGCGCATGCACGTCGGCCACCACCTCGCGCCAGAGCACGCCGGTCTTCATGACGTTGCGCTTTTCCATCGAGGTGACTTTGTTGCGCCGCTTGCGGGCAAGCTCGAAGCCGACCCGCGCGATGCGCTCGATCTCGTAAGTGTCATAGACTTGCGTATCGACGGCGCGCTTCTGACCGTTGCCGAGATCGGTAATGGTTTTCGGTTCGCCGAAATAGACGCCGCCGGTCAGCTCGCGCAGGATGATGATGTCGAGCCCCTCGACGACGTCGCGTTTGAGGCTCGACGCATCGGCCAGCGCCGGATAGGAGATCGCCGGCCGGATGTTGGCAAACAGCGCGAGAGCCTTGCGCAGCCGCAAGAGTCCGGCCTCGGGACGGACGTCGTAGCCGACATTGTCCCATTTCGGGCCGCCGACCGCGCCAAAAATGACGGCGTCTACCGCGTGCGCCTTGGCCATGGTTTCCTCCGTGATGGCGACCTTGTGCGCGTCGTAGCAGCTGCCGCCGACGAGCCCCTCCTCGGTCTCAAACGTAGCGATGCCGGCCTTGGCGAGGAAACCGAGGAGCCGCTTTACCTCGGCCATAACCTCGGGACCGATGCCGTCGCCGGCGAGCAGAAGAAGCTTGTAACTGGCCATAAATCACGCCTCCCGAGATGACAGCGGCAGGATTGCTAAAGCCCGCTGAGCGCCTTGGCAAGCTTGAGGCCATGCGACCCCGAAGGTGCTAAAGTGCACGGTCAACGGAGAATTCCGGTCATGCGAATTTTTCATCTGCTGATTGCCGGGGTGCTGCTTGCCGGATTTGGGACCCACGCGCGCGCCGACGACGCGCCTTCCCCCGAGGCGCTGCAAGCGGCCAACGAACTTTTTACGATCGTATCGGGCGACACCCTCAAGCAGCTCACCACCCAGATCACCAATGCGTTCTGGCCCAGCGTCGAACAGAGTGCGCGGGCGGAAAAAATCGACGATGCGACCATTGCCGAAATGCGCAAAGAGTTCGATCGGCTCGAGCTCGCCTTCGTCACCGACGTCTTGAAGGCGGCGCCTGCAATTTACGCGCGGCACTTTACCGTCGATGAGCTCAACGAGCTGACTGCGTTCTACCGCACCGCGATCGGCAGCAAGGCGCTGCACGAAATGCCGGTGGTGATGGGAGAATTTACCGCTACGCTGGTGCCACGTTTGCAGGAAATTCAGGTGAAGGCGTCCGAGTCGTTCGACAAAATCCTGCGCGAGCACGGCTATAAGAAGTGACGCGCGGCGAATGACCAATCAGCGCCAGGCTGTCTCGCGCTTTGCGCTGCTAAGCCTCAGAGGCCGCTGAACCAGTTATAGCCCTGGTTCTCCCAGTAACCGCCGGCGTCGTTGTTCTGCACCCACATGGCGGTGACGTATTTCGGGTTCTTGAAGCCAAGCTTGGTGGGAATGCGGATTTTCATCGGAAAGCCGTAGGCGCGCGGCAGGATCTGATGATCAAACTTTAACGTCAGCTGGGTCTGCGGATGCAGCGCGGTCGGCATGTCGATGGTGTTCGAATAGCCTTCGGCACACTGGAACCACACGTACTTGGCCGTCGTATCGGCGCCGATCAGCTTGAGGAAATCAGAAAGCTTGACGCCCTGCCACGAGCCGATCGCACTCCAGCCTTCGACGCAAATGTGGCGCGTGATCTGGGAGACCTCCGGGAGCTTGTACAATTCCGGCAGGGTCCATGGTTTCTTGTTGTCGACCAACCCGCCGATTTCGAGCTGCCACTGGTCGCCGTCGATATCCGGCGCCTCGTCCTCGCTGTAATAGGCGTTGAACGGAAACGGCCGCTTGATGGCGCTCTCCGGATATTCCGGCGCCAGCGTGTTCGGGTTGAACAACAGCGCCTGAACGCGATCGTTGAAGGTCGAGATGACGCGGAGCGCATTCTCCGAGGTTTCGCCGTCAACAATGTCGCAGCCCGATAGCACCGCGAGCGCGCCGAGGCTTGCGGCGCCGCGCAGAAACAGCCGCCGCGACGGCTCGGGCAAAAGTTTCGCTGCATCCTTTATGAGCAGCTTCGGATCGACGCCCGGTATTTGTTTGCGAGAACGTGACACGTTCGGCTCCTCGTCGCTTAGCGACCGACGATCATCGCCCGCAGGCTTTTCGGTACCAGGACAGCAAGCGCCACGTGCACGACCAGAAACGCCACAATCGCGGTCATGGCGGCAAAGTGCACATAGCGCGCGGTGTCGTAGCCGCCGAAGAAGCTCGTCAAGGCGTGGAACTGGACCGGCTTCCAGATCGACAGGCCCGAGAGCACGATTACGACGCCGGTGAGCAGAATGCCGAGATAGAGGACCTTCTGCACGGCGTTGTAGACCGAAAGATCGTCGTGCGCGAGCCGGCCGCGCAGCGTGGCAAACAGATCGTGAAAAACGTCGCGCGGATAGACCGGAAAGAGCTTGTTCCGGAAGCGGCCGGTCAAAATGCCGAGCACGATGTAGACCACGCCGTTGACCATGAGCAGCCACATCGCCGCGAAATGCCATAGCAAAGCGCCTGCGAGCCAATTGCCGAGCGCTATTTGCCTCGGAAAGACGAAACCGAACAGTGGCGAAGCGTCGTAGATCTGCCAGCCGGAACCAATCATCATCAGCATAGCCAGCGCATTGATCCAGTGCGTCACCCGTACCCAGCGCGGGTGGATGACGAGCACCGCCGTGGTACGCGGCGCGAGCGGTGGATCAACTGTGGCTTCGATCGTCATGGCATCTGTCCGATGTCGCTTAAGCTTATAACAAGCAAGCCGTCACCTGGGCGCTCACATTCGTGTCACGGGGAGATCAAAGTCGCAACACAGCGGCGTGACTAGCTCCGGCGCGGAAAAACCCTCTCCCCGAACTTGACTAAGCCTGGGGAGAGGGCAGTGCGCATGCGAGCGAGCCTTAGGGAAGCAGCACGGTATCGATAACGTGGATCACGCCGTTCGACTGCAACACGTCGGCGATCGTGACCATGGCGACGTCGCCCTTGGAGTCGGTGATGGTGAGTTTTCCGGGGCCTGCCTGCTTGACCCAAATCTCTTCGCCGGCGACGGTCTTGAGTTTCGCCGCACCTTCACCGTCCTTGACCGCTTTCATCAAGTTGACGGCGGTCATGCGGCCGGGGACCACATGATAGGTCAGCACCTTGACCAGCATGTCTTTGTTTTCCGGCTTGAGCAGATTGTCGACGGTGCCGGCCGGCAGCTTGGCGAAAGCGGCGTTGGTCGGCGCGAACACCGTGAACGGACCGGGACTGGCGAGCGTGTCGACCAGGCCGGCGGCCTTCACCGCCGCGACCAGCGTGGTGTGATCCTTCGAATTCACCGCGTTCTGGACGATGTTCTTCGACGGATACATCGGCGCGCCGCCGACATTAACGGTCTTTTCCGACATCGTCTCCGCGGCGAGCGGAGCGGTCACACTGGCAGTAAGCGCGAGAGCCGCCGCAGCGGCGAGCAAAGCGAAACGCTTGGACATGAGGAGCTCCATCATTGGCGTTTGATTGGTTGCGATCGAGATTGCCGGTCAGACACCGGCAAGACGCGCAGCATTGCGTCTCGGATCGAGATACGGGGGCATTTCGAAGCGGTTTCAGCCGCTCCGTCACGGCTGCGTGAACGCGATCGATCCA
Organism: uncultured Alphaproteobacteria bacterium; assembly: GCA_963831165.1. Taxonomy (GTDB): domain Bacteria; phylum Pseudomonadota; class Alphaproteobacteria; order Rhizobiales; family Xanthobacteraceae; genus BOG-931. The sequence continues at coordinate 153,513 of CAWHPC010000015.1, read as the reverse complement.
AAAAAGCCCGCCGGTTCAGAAGCCTCACTGCCTTGCGCCAGATTGCCGTTCGGGTATGAAACGCGAACGCCACGCCGGGTGGCGATGCAAAGGGTCAATTGATGCCGAAGACGAGTCCCGGCAATTTCTTCGAAGATTTTCGCATCGGCCAGGTAATCCGGCACGCGACGCCGCGCACCGTGACCACCGGCGATGTCGCCGTTTACAACGGCCTGTTCGGACCACGCTTTGCGGTGCAGTCGTCCGATGAGTTCGCCAAGGCGATCGGCTATCCGCGCGCGCCGGTCGACGATCTCCTGGTGTTTCACATCGTCTTCGGCAAAACCGTCCCCGACATTTCGCTCAACGCCGTCGCCAATCTCGGTTATGCCGGCTGCTATTTCCGCGCTCCGGTGTATCCCGGCGACACGCTGAGCGCCCTCTCTGAAGTCATCGGCCTGAAGGAGAATTCGAGCCGCAAGACCGGCATCGTCTACGTCCGCACCACCGGGTCGAATCAGAACGGCACGTCGGTACTCGAGTACGTCCGATGGGTGATGGTGCGAAAACGCGACGAAGCGGCACCCGCGCCCGGCGATCATGTGCCACGCCTGCCGACCGTGCTCGATCCGAAAGTGTTGAGTGAAGCCTGCCCGCCGATCGATCTATCGGCCTACGATATGGCGCTGGCTGGCAGCCCGTATCGCTTCGGCGATTACGAAGTAGGCGAGCGGGTCGATCATCTGGACGGCATCACCGTCGAAGAGGCGGAGCACATGACGGCCACGCGGCTCTACCAAAATACCGCGCGCATCCACTTCAACCAATACATCGAAGGCAAAGGCCGCTTCGGCCGCCGGCTGATTTATGGCGGCCACGTGATTTCGCTCGCCCGCGCGCTCTCCTTCAACGGCTTCGCTAATGCCTTCCATCTCGCCGCCATCAACGGTGGCCGGCACGTGGCGCCGCTGTTCGCCGGCGGCACAGCGTTCGCCTGGTCGGAGGTGCTCGCCAAGTCGGAGCTGCCGGGGCGAGACGACGTTAGCGCGCTGCGGCTGCGCACCATCGCCACGCGCGACCGTCCATGCGAAGATTTTCCGTTCAAGTCCGGCGACGAATACGATCCGGCGGTTTTGCTCGATCTGGATTACTGGGTGCTGATGCCGCGGTAACAATCCAGATATCAAGGGCGGACGGCTCTGACCTCTTCGGCAGAGACCGCGTCCTGATAGTGATTGCCGAAATGCGTCCGCACATAGTTCACAACAGCGGCGACCTGGTCGTCGTTCATCATGAGGCCAATCGGCGGCATTCCCCGTTGCCCGTTGACGACAATATGAAGTGGATAGCCGCGCGCCGCGAGATTTTGGTCGCCGGCGAGTGATGGATAGGTCCCCCCGCCGCTCGCACCTTTGCCGTCCGGCATGTGGCACGCCTGGCAAATGTTGGCATACAGCGCCTCACCGCTCTGTTCGGCGAATCTGAAGCCCGTGCTGAGCGTAGGTTCGGCTGACCCCGGCACCGCACTATCCGTAGCCTTCTGTGCCCATACCGCCGCTAAAGTGAACGACGCTAAAGCAACGAGCGCCGCGGTGGCAAACGCCTTGGGAAGCCGTGATGTGGACATGGATCGGACCGGCTCGCCTTGGTGAAATTGTCTTAGATTTTGACCACGCGCTCGTGAAGCCGCGTGATGGCGTCGAGTGACGACAGGATCGCGCCTTCCTGCCACGCGGGAAGATAAGATGCATGCTCGCCCGCCAGCACGATCCTGCCGTCGATCTGACAGAGATCGTCGTAGTGCTCGGCTCTCGTCTTCTCGGTCCAATAGCCGGCGCATCCGAGCGTGAACGGCACGCGATGCCATGCTACCGCGACGCCGTTCTCGAATTCGGCCTGATATTGCGGATGGACGTGGGAGCCCAAAGAAACCGCACGAGCGACGCGCTCCGCCGGCGGCATTGACGCGAATTCGTACGCGTTCGATCCTTCAAAGATGTAAGCGCCCAGCAGTACGCCCCGGCCGCCGCGATTAAGGCCCGTGCTCGGATAGGCGATCTGCCGAATCGGCAGGTCGGTGAAGCTGATCCCGCCGTAGATCGCCTCGTCCTCCTCCCAGAACCGGCGCTTGAACTGTAAACCGATTTTGACGGCCGAGGCATAAGGCACCGCTTCGATCGCCGCTTTCAGGCGAACGCCGACGTTCATCGGGATCTGACTGAGAATGGAGAGCGGAATGGTGCAAACACACCAGTCGGCCCGTGCCGTTTGTGCTGCCGCGCGGGTTTTGGCGTCGACGTAGCTGACGGTGACGCCGCCATTGTCCTGCGCAATCCCGACGACCTTGGCGTCATAGCGAATGACATCGCCGATCTCGCGCGCGAACGCCTTGCCGATCATGTCCATGCCGCCGATCGGCTCAAACATTGTGGTCTGAAATAAATGCATCGAAAAATTCTGCAGATATCGCCACAGCCGCGACTTGAGAATGTCAGACAGATTGATTGGCTCGCCGGGGACCGGTGCCGCGCCGAGGCCGCCACCGGGACCCCGCGCATAGCCGCGAAATTCAGCGGAGATCGGGTTTGATTTGTAGGCGTAGTTTTGATCGAGCGCGCCCCATGATCGCAGCGCTTGCAGCAGGATCTCTTTGTCGTCCGCCGAAACCGCTTCGTCGAGTTTGCCCTGCGCGGTCGCCTTGCTCAAAAGTTCGGCGATCTGTCCCTGAAAATCGGCTTGGACGTCGCGGATGCGCTGCGGCTGGCCGCCGAACGCACCGGAAGCATGCAGCAGCGCATTGTGATTGAGCTCGACGAACGGTTCGAGCGCGACGTTCAGACGCTTGCAGTAATCGAGCACCGCGCGATGGTGATACGGAATCCGCCACGGCCCGGGATTTAGATACAGTCCTTGCTCGAATTCGCACCTCTGGCTGAAGCCGCCGAGCTCGATGTATTTGTCGCCACCGCGCAGCGTCCAGTTGCGGCCTCCCGGGCGGTTGTTGAATTCCAGAACCTGAACCCTGTAGCCGGCTTTGCGCAGCTCTAACGCCGCGGTCATCCCGGCCAGGCCGGCGCCGAGAATGAGCGCGGAGGCGCCTTTGACATCGCCGCCGAGCTTGATCGGACCTTTGTAGGCGGAATCCGATGCGAAGCCGAGGCTGGTCATGGCATGATACATGGCCGCGCTGCCGGAGAGCGTGCCGATCAGCGCCAGGAGATCGCGCCGGCTCATAGCCGTGCCGCGGCCATTCTGCATCACGCTTCCATCCTCAGCCTTTGCCTCATCACATGCTGTTGCAAACGTCATCACGCAGAAAGTCTGATGGATAAATCTCCCTTGAAAATGTCAGCGGCGGCCAAACCTGAGATGACGCTTTTGAGCCAGGTCCGATGCAACGCCCGCCCGGCTATTGGACCACGGCCTTGGTGACGAGAACGTAGCCGCGCGTTTTGTTGTTGTTGGCGGCGTCCGTCGTGTTCATCGCAGCGAATAGGTCTGCGGCCTTGACCCAGACGGGCGGATATTTGTAGCGCGCAACGTCAAGAATTAGAAAGCGATCCGCTTGGGCGTCATAGGCCGCGAGCGGCGAGATATGGCCGCCGCGCTCCTGCCCGATCGATTTTCGCAGATAGTTCACGATCACGAAGTGATCCTTGGCGGCGAGATAATCGCGCGCGCTCGAGCGGAACACATCGAGGCCGCCATCCTCGGCATGATGCACCTCGACGGTCGCGGGGTGAAGGCTAAGCAACGCACCAAGCTGATCGAGCGTCATGCCCTGCCGGGCGAGAACCTCGCGCGGCAGGATGGCGTCGGTGTGCGCGTCGAGTAAATTGTCCTGCGTGAACGTGTGGTAGGGCTGATATTCCGGGGTGGTCGGCGCCGGCGTGTGCAGCGCGTTGAGCACCATCACGATACTGGCGACGCCGCAATAAGCCTGGGTCTTCTGAGTTACGAAATTATCAGCGACTCCGAAATAGCTTTGCAGCCCGCCGCTCTCGAAAAAGAACTTTTCGCCTTGCTCGGAATTCAGATCCGTCAGATTGTCCGGGAGCGGCAGGGTTTGGGCGTTTAAGCCCGTGGTCCAGAGACAAAGCGCAAACGCGAGCAGTCGAACAAGACGGCCGGACATTGTTGACCTCGGTTACAGCCCAATCTGCACTGGCTGCGGGTTTCCAGCAAGTTCGAGCCGTGACCCAGCCTTGCAAAAAGATAAGGTTCACCCCTGCGCGCGCAAGTGCTCCACCAGCTGTCGCGCGTAGAGCGGCAGCTCTTTCATGCTGCGGATACAAATCGTCAAATCGCGCACCGCCCAGGAATCGGTCAATGGCACGACCGCAATCGCCATGGTTTTGGCGACGCGGCGCGCGGTCGTCTCCGGCACGATGCCGATCCCGACCCCGCATTCGACCAGCCGGCACACCGCATCGAAGCTGCGCAGCTGCACCCGCAAACGCAGCGGCCGGCCGATGCGCACCGCCTTGCTGGCAAGAAAGCGTTGCAACGCACTGGCGCGGTCGAGCCCGACCAGATCGTGTTCGAGCACATCCTCAAAGTTGATCTTGGCCCGTTTCGCCAATGGATGTTGGCGCGCGACAACAAGCACGAAGCGATCGCGGCGGAACGGATAGGTCTCCAGCGTGCCGGCATCGACCGTGCCGGCGACGATGCCGAGATCGGCGCCGCTTTCGGCGATCAAGCCGACGATTTCGTCGCTCAGGCGCTCTTCCAGATCGACGCTCACATTGGGGTGGGCGGCAAGGAACGAACTGAGCGCTTCCGGCAAAAATTCGGTCAAAGCGTTGGTGTTCGACAACACCCGGATCTGGCCGGCAAGGCCGCCGCCGTAAGCCGCGAGGTCCTCGTGCAGCCGCTCGGCCTGCCGCAGGATTGTGCGCGCATGCTGCAGGAGCGTCCGCCCGGCTTGCGTCGGCGTAACTCCCGCACGCCCGCGAGTGACCAGGGCGACGCCGAGCGCGTCCTCCATATTGCGGATACGCGTTGATGCGGAGGCCAACGCCAGGTGCGCACGCTCGGCACCGTGCGTAATGCTTCCGGCCTCGACGACGTGGCGAAACAGGCTGAGATCAGCAAGATCGAACCGCATATTCGCCCTTCCTTCGTATTAGACGAAGCTAAGCTCTGTGTAATGCCAATTGCAGCAATGTCCTTTCATGTTATTCTTTCGCTTTGGGCGAAGTAAAGGACGCCCGAACGTCGAACAGCGATCATCGCTCCGTTGCGGCCTGCGCGCGGATTGGATAGGAACGATCCCAAGCTTGGCGCCTCTGCCGAGCGAATTCGGATGAGCACAATGGCCGAAACCAAGGCCCCCGCCGCACGACCGTTATCGCCGCACCTGCAAATCTACCGGCCGATGCTGACGATGATGATGTCGATTGCGCATCGCATCACCGGCGCCGGTCTCTATTTCGGCACGGTCCTGTTGGCCTGGTGGTTCCTCGCGGCGGCCTCCGGACCCAACGGCTACGCGAAGTTCGAATGGTTCGCCGGCTCCCTCATCGGCCGATTGATCCTGTTCGGCTACACTTGGGCGCTGATCCATCACATGCTCGGCGGCATTCGCCACCTGATCTGGGACACCGGGCGCGGCCTGGGTCCGAGCGAGCGCGAATGGCTCGCCGCCGCCAATCTGATCGGCTCGATTGCGATCACGGTGCTGCTGTGGGTCGTCGGGCTTTTGGCGATGGGAGGGCCGCGATGAGCCAAACCTCGCTCAAACACATTCGCACGCCGCTCGCGCGGGTGCGCGGCCTTGGTGCGGCGCACTCCGGCACCGGTCACTTCTGGCGGCAGCGCCTGACCGCCGTCGCCAACATTCCGCTGACCATCGCTGCGGTGATCATCATCGTCATGCTGCTCGGCAGGAACCAGGCCGCCGCCGCGCAGATTCTGGGCTCACCGCTCGTCGCCATCATCATGCTTCTGTTTATCGCCTCGATCACCGCCCACATGCGGATCGGCATGCAGGTTATCATCGAGGACTACGTGCAGGACGAAATTGCGAAGCTCGTTCTGATCATGGCCAATACGTTCTTTACCGTCGCCGTCGGGCTGGCCTCGGCCTACGGCATCTTCAAGCTTTCGTTCGGGGTGTGAGCATGGCAACGAACGGAGCAAACGGAGGAAGCGCGGCGCCCGGCGTGAACGGTCGCGCCTATCCGATCGAGGATCACGCTTACGACGTCGTCATCATCGGCGCCGGCGGCGCGGGGCTGCGCGCCGTCGTCGGCTGTAGCGAAGCGGGCTTGCGCACCGCCTGCATCACCAAGGTGTTCCCGACGCGCTCACACACCGTTGCCGCCCAGGGCGGGATTGCTGCCGCGCTCGGCAATATGGGCGAGGACGACTGGCGCTGGCACATGTACGACACCGTCAAGGGTTCCGACTGGCTCGGCGACCAGGACGCAATCGAATACATGTGCCGCAACGCGCCGGAAGCGGTCTACGAATTGGAGCATTGGGGCCTGCCGTTCTCGCGCCGCGAGGACGGCAAGATCTATCAGCGGCCATTCGGCGGCATGACCACGCATTACGGCAAGGGCACGGCGCAGCGCACCTGCGCCGCCGCCGACCGCACCGGTCACGCCATGCTGCACACCATGTACGGGCAGGCGCTGCGCCATTCGGCCGAGTTTTTCACCGAATATTTTGCCATCGATCTGATGATGGACGACGAAGGCCGCTGCCGCGGCGTCGTGGCGTTGAACCTCGACGACGGCACCATCCATCGCTTTTCCGCACAGATGACGATCCTGGCGACCGGCGGATACGGGCGCATCTACGCCTCCTGCACCGGCGCTCACACCCAAACCGGCGACGGTAACGCCATGGTGTTGCGCGCCGGGCTGCCGCTCGAAGACATGGAATTCGTGCAATTCCATCCGACCGGCGTTTACGGCGCCGGCGTGCTGATTACTGAAGGCGCGCGCGGCGAAGGCGCCTATCTCGTCAATTCGGAAGGCGAGCGCTTCATGGAGCGCTATGCGCCGTCGGCCAAGGACCTCGCTTCACGTGACGTGGTTTCCCGCGCCATGACCATCGAGATCCGCGAAGGCCGCGGCGTCGGACCGAAGAAAGATCACATCTTCCTGCATCTCGACCATCTCGATCCGAAGATCCTGGCCGAGCGGCTCCCCGGAATTACCGAGTCGGCGCACATCTTCGCCGGCGTCGATCTCACCCGCGAGCCGGTGCCGATCGTGCCGACGGCCCATTACAACATGGGCGGCATCGCTACGAACTATCACGGCGAGGCGCTGACCAAGAAAGACGGCAACCCTGACCACGTCGTGCCCGGCATGATGGTGCTCGGCGAGGCGGCGTGCGTCTCCGTCCACGGCGCCAACCGACTCGGCTCGAATTCGCTGATCGATCTGGTGGTGTTTGGCCGCGCGGCGGCGCTGCGCTGCGCCGAAATCCTCACGCCCAACGACAAACAACCCGAATTGCCGAAAGATTCTGCCGAGCGTTCGCTGTCGCGGCTTGACAAGTTCCGCAACGCCTCAGGCGGCACGCCGACCGCACAACTACGCGCTAGAATGCAGCACGTGATGCAGAGCAATTGCGCGGTGTTCCGTACCGGCGAGGTGCTGCAGGAAGGTTCCAAGCTGATCCACGAGGTATTTAACGGCATCGCCGACGTCCGCGTCAGCGACCGCTCGCTGATCTGGAACTCGGACCTGATCGAGACGCTGGAATTCGCCAACCTGGTCGAACAGGCCGTCGTGACGATGGACTCCGCCGTCAATCGCACCGAAAGCCGCGGCGCTCACGCGCGCGAGGATTTCCCCGAGCGCGACGACAAGGAATGGATGAAGCACACGCTGTCGTGGCTCGACACCAATACCGGAAAAGTCACGATCGATTACCGCCCGGTGCACACCTACACGCTGACCAACGACGTGTCCTACGTCGAGCCGAAGAAGCGGGTTTACTAACACGCCCAGCAACAAGCGGGCGCATTGAGGATTTAATGGTTCAGTTCACGCTGCCAAAAAATTCCAAGATCGGCCAAGGCAAAACCTGGCCGCACCCGGCGAAGGCCAAGATGGAACGGGAGTTCCGCATCTATCGCTGGAACCCGGACGATGGCGCCAATCCTCATATCGATACCTATTACGTCGACACCGGCGATTGCGGGCCAATGGTTCTCGACGCGCTGATCTGGATCAAGAACAACATCGACCCGACGCTGACCTTCCGCCGCTCCTGCCGCGAGGGCATTTGCGGCTCCTGCTCGATGAATATCGACGGCACCAACACGCTCGCCTGCACCAAGGCGATGAGCGACATGAGCGGCGCGGTGCGCATCTACCCGCTACCGCATATGTCGGTGGTCAAAGACCTCGTGCCCGACCTCACCAACTTCTACGCCCAGCACGCCTCAATCAAGCCGTGGCTGCAGACCGTTTCGCCGACACCGCAAAAGGAATGGAAGCAAAGCCACGACGACCGACAGAAGCTCGACGGGCTCTACGAATGCATCCTGTGCGCCTGCTGCTCGACCTCGTGCCCGAGCTATTGGTGGAACTCGGAGCGCTATCTCGGCCCCGCCGCGCTCCTACAGGCGAACCGTTGGATCGTGGACTCCCGCGACGAGGCAACCGGTGACCGGCTTGACGATCTGGAAGACCCATTTCGGCTCTACCGCTGCCACACCATCATGAACTGCGCCAAGGCCTGCCCGAAGCACCTCAATCCGGCGAAGGCGATCGCCGAGATCAAGCGGATGCTGGTAGAGCGGCAGGTGTAGAAGGCGCGCCGCGGCGCAGGCGGACGCACCGTGATTGACCACGTTGGATTCCCCGTCGCCGACTACGTACGATCCAAGGCTTTTTACACAAAGGCGCTGGAGCCGCTTGGATATGCGCTTGTCATAGAGGTGCAGCAGGACGATGACGACACCCCGGCCGCTGGTTTCGGCGCGAACGGCAAGCCGGATTTCTGGATCGGCGGCGAAGGCGGGCTCAATCGCAGACTGCACGTCGCCATCGCCGCCAAAGACCGCGCCGCAGTCGACGCCTTCTACCGCGCGGCGCTCGCGGCCGGCGGCACAGACAACGGCGCGCCCGGGCTGCGGCCGCATTACCATCCGAATTACTACGGCGCCTTCGTGTTTGATCCCGACGGTCACAACGTCGAGGCGGTCTGCCACAATGCGCCGTGAGGGCGTTGGGAATTAAACCGCTTTAAAAGTTACACCGATTTGTCGGCTGCGTTTGGTTCGCCGGAATTGCGACCGCCGCTCCCTCCGGGAGTTGCCCGCACGGGAACAATTCGGTCCTGTGAGCGCTTATTCCGACAGCCGTTATCCGGCAACGGCTCTTTTAGGAGCAAGCGATGGCCGAGCCGGTGCGCAAAAACCGAAGGCACATATGATGATTGATCCGCAGCCGAAACCGTCGCCGGAGGGTCCGCGGCTCGGACCTCAGAGTCCGCGCACGCCATATCGGGCCGATGAGCCGATCGATCCCAAAGGACAAGGTTCCGAGCCGGATTATTTTCCCGGAAAGCCGGGCAGCGATCCGCCGAAGTTCCGGCCGTCGGCGAGGCGTCCGCGCCTGACGGTCGGCTGGCTCCAGGCGCATTAGAGCATGATCCGGAAAAGTGGACACCGGTTTTCCGAAAAGATCATGCTCCAGCAAAGATAATAGAGCGCCAATCGCTTCAATCTGAAGCGATTGCGATCTAGTCCAGTTTCAGCTTTCTCTTACGCTGCGCGAGCGTACGCAGCCGCAGGGCGTTAAGACGGATAAAGCCTTCGGCGTCGCGCTGGTCGTAGGCAACTTTGCCTTCGTCGAAGGTGACGAGATCCTGATCGTACAGCGAATATTTGCTCTGCCTTCCAACCACGCCGACATTGCCCTTGTAGAGCTTGAGCCGGACGCCGCCGGAGACGAATTGCTGGCTCTTGTCGATCGCCGCCTGCAGCATCTCGCGCTCGGGCGAGAACCAGAAGCCGTAGTAGATCAGTTCGGCATATTTCGGCATCAACTCGTCTTTAAGATGCGCGGCGCCGCGATCGAGCGTGATCGATTCGATGCCGCGATGGGCGGCCAGAAGGATGGTGCCGCCTGGCGTTTCGTACATGCCGCGTGACTTCATGCCGACGAAACGGTTTTCCACCAGATCAAGCCGGCCAATGCCATGCCGACGTCCCAGCGTATTGAGCTTCGTCAGCAACCCGGCGGGCGACATTTTTTTGCTGTCGATCGCAACCGGGTCGCCGCGTTCAAATTCGATGGTGACATAGTCGGGCTTGTCTGGCGCGTTCTCCGGATCGTCGGTGCGAGAATAAACGTAGTCCGGCACTTCGGTGCCGGGATTTTCCAGCACCTTGCCCTCCGAAGACGTGTGCAGGAGATTGGCGTCGGTCGAGAACGGCGCCTCGCCGCGCTTGTCCTTAGCGATGGGAATCTGATTCTGCTCGGCGAATGCAATCAGCGCTTCGCGTGATTTGAAATCCCATTCGCGCCACGGCGCGATCACTTTCACGTCGGGCTTGAGCGCATAGTACGCCAGCTCGAAGCGCACCTGATCGTTGCCCTTGCCGGTAGCGCCGTGAGCGACCGCGTCGGCGCCGACTTTTTCCGCAATCTCGATCTGCTTCTTGGCGATCAGCGGCCGCGCGATCGAGGTGCCAAGCAGATACTGGCCTTCGTACACTGCGTTGGCGCGGAACATAGGGAACACGTAGTCGCGGACGAATTCCTCGCGCAAATCCTCAATAAAGATATTTTGCGGCTTGATGCCGAGCATCATCGCCTTCGCCCGCGCCGGCTCAAGCTCCTCGCCCTGGCCGAGATCGGCGGTGAAGGTGACGACCTCGCAGCCATAGGTGGTCTGCAGCCATTTGAGGATGATCGAGGTGTCGAGCCCTCCAGAATAGGCCAGCACTACTTTTTTCACGTCACTTTTGGGCATCGTGGAAATCCTGCCTGAGGCGAGGTGCAGCCGCTGCAATGCGCGCGGACTATAGGCGGGCGGAAGAGCGACACAAGCAGCTCGCTCTGCGGTACGCTCGCGTTATTTGGGGCCTCAAGAGCTGTGGCTCTTGCGTCCGGCGAGCCGCGCGAGGGCGCCGCGAAGCGCCCGCCCCACCCGTTCGATTGGGCGTTCGACGGCTTCATCAGTTAGCCGCGTCCCCCGCCAGCGGTAGATCAGGCCGTGCAGCGTCCACACCACGAGAAACATGAACACGCCGGCGAAGACGACATCGCTGAAAAAATGCGCACCGCCGGCCATGCGCAGCACACCCATCGCGGCGCCAAATACAAGCACGCCGGCATAGGCAAGCGGCCGCCATTGCGGCGGCGCAAATGACGCCGGCGCGAGCGTCCAGAACGCGGCGGAAGGCTCGCCCGCGATGAAGGAGCAATTGTCCGGGCAGGGTCCGGTCGGGTCCCACCATGCCGTTATCTGCTCGGCGCCGCCGAACTGAACCATGTCTGTCGGGCGCATGCGCGCCCAGTGGTCCTTCAAAATCACGTTGGCGAGGAGAAATGGTCCAACCGCCAGCGAGACGCTAAGGAACAGCGCGGCCCGGCCGGGAATGAGCATGTGCCGCCGCGGCACGATCAGCTTGCCGACAATCGCAAGGAAGGCCGGCGCAACCAGCGCCGTGATCAGCAACGTCGCCGCATCCCGCACATGAGGCACCCAACTCCCAGTGGCGATGAACGCGCGCGTCGCCGGGTCGTAGAACAGCGCCGCAATCTTGAGGTCGAACTGCGGATAGAAGCCGAAGACGACGCCGACGACCAGGGCGACGCCAAGCACGACGGCAAGCGCGATGCGGTTCATCCCGATAGCCCGCGCCGCGTCAGTCCGTCATCGCCATGGCCCGCAGCGCCAACCGCTCGCGGGCCGACAGCTTTTCAGTGGCGCTCTTGAGCTGGCCGCAGGCGGCGAGGATATCGCGTCCGCGCGGGGTCCGCACCGGAGAAGCATAGCCGGCGTTGAAGATGATTTCGGAGAATTTCTCGATCTGCGCCCAATCCGAGCATTCGTATTTGGTTCCCGGCCACGGATTGAACGGGATCAGATTGATCTTGGCGGGAATGCCCTTGACCAAACGCACCAGCGCGCGCGCATCGGTGAGCGAATCGTTGACGTCCTTGAGCATCACGTATTCGAAGGTGATGCGCCGGGCGTTGGAAAGCCCCGGATAGTTGCGGCAAGCCTCGAACAGGTCGCTCAGCGGATATTTGCGGTTGAGCGGCACCAGCTCGTCGCGCAGCTTGTCGGTAACCGCATGCAGCGAAATCGCCAGCATAGCGCCGATCTCCGCGCCGGCGCGGACGATGTTGGGCACGACACCCGAGGTCGAAATCGTGATGCGCCGCCTGGAAATGCTCAAGCCGTCACCGTCGGCGATGACGTCGATGCCGTCACGCACCGCTTTAAAATTATACAGCGGCTCGCCCATTCCCATCAGCACGACATTGGAGATAAGCCGTTTTTCCGGGTCAACTCCCGCCGGCGCCGCCGCCCGTTGCCAATCATTGAGCCGATCGCGCGCCAGCACCACCTGCCCCACAATCTCGCCCGGCGTGAGATTGCGCACGAGACGTTGGGTGCCGGTGTGGCAGAACGTGCAATTGAGCGTGCAGCCGACCTGGCTGGAAATACAAAGCGTGCCGCGATCGGTTTCCGGAATGTAGACGCATTCGACCTCGTGCGGCCGATCGGTGAACTCGCCCGGCAGACGCAGCAGCCACTTCCGGGTGCCGTCGACGGAGACTTGCTCGGCGACGATTTCGGGCCGCGCCAGGGTAAAACGTTCTGCCAGCTCGGCGCGGAGCTCCTTCGACAGCGTGGTCATGGCGTCGAAGTCCTGGACGCCGCGCACGTAGAGCCAATGCCAAATCTGCTGCACGCGCATGCGGCACTGCCGCTCCGGCACGCCGGCTTCGCCGAGCGCCTCGCTGAGCGCGGCGCGCGAGAGCCCGACCAAAGAGGGCTTGGTCGGCGCGACGTAGCGCTCAAGCGGCCGCTTCTCGATGAGAGCGGCCGAGGCAACGTCCTCCGGCTGGGTGGCGGCAAGCGGGGCAGTCATGTTCTATCCGAGCGAAGACGCTAGCGCGGTTCAGGCATAAATGGGCCTAACACCGCTCTCCCGATAGGAGAAGACCGAACCCGCGCTAAGTTTTGACGGCACCGAGCCTACTTGCAGTCCCGGTCAGTCCGATCGAGTGCTTGCGCAAGACCCTTCAGGGAGAAAGTATCGGTCGTCCGCGTACCCTTCACCGACGTACCTTTCACCACTGCACTTTGACCGGCGCGCATCGACTCGATTAACCGGGCCTCCTCGGTCGCGTTCTTGATCCAGGCGCCGTCCTGCTGGGTATAGAGCGCGAACGAGGTCGTGCCGACCTCCACCGTCGCCTCCGCGCTCGACTTGAACGGATAGCCGATGATGATCGATACCTCGTTGCTCACCTTCTCGCCCGGCCGCGAGGAAATGAACATGTACGACGGATTGCGCGGCCGATTGGGCGGGGTAGTCTCGGATAGCGCGGGCTTCGCGATCGCAAAGCAAATCTTCTTGCCGCCGGGTGTAGCGGCGTAAGCGCCCCACTCGCCATATTGGCCGAGCAAGGTCGGCTTCGCGCCGCCTGCAGCGGCTGCGGGTAGCGCCCCCGGTGCGGCTGGCGCCAGCGGCGCGGCCGTCGCAGGCTTGTGCTTTGGCGGCTTTTTCGCCGGGACAGGTGCGCCAGGCTCGGCGGCGGGCGCGGGCACAGGCTCCGCCGTGGCGGGGGGCTGCACTGCCGCGGGAGGCTTTGGCTTGGGCTTCTTTTTTACCGGCGGAGGTGTAGCGGGCGCAGCCGGCGGCGCGGGCACCTGATCTGTCGTTGGCGGCTGTTGAGCGAGCGCTGGAGCGGCAATAATGGCTGCCGCCAGCAGCAACGAAAAAAGCTGCCCTTGTCGATTGATTAGCATCCGGCCCCGGGGCTTACCGCGCCAAGTTTAAATCCAAGCCTTTCAACTTTAACCCATTTCGGGAGCATAGGGAACGCATTCGGCGGCGATGAGGCGGCGGAAAAAACCCACAGCGACGGCCGCCACCCGGAGCCGCCTTCCCTCGTCACGACATTTCGTGGTTATGAATGGTCTGCGTCAGTTGATCTATCTCACCTTTCCCTAGGACGAACCAAGGCCGCCATGAAAGCTATCCTGTGTACCCATTTCGGCACGCCTGACGAATTGGAGCTTGCCGACGTCGCGCCGCCCGCGGCCGGACCCGGCCAGGCGTTGGTGCGGATCAAGGCGGCGGCGCTCAATTTCTTCGATCTCCTGATCATCGCCGGCAAATATCAGCACAAGCCGCCCTTCCCGTTCTCGCCGGCCTCGGAATTTGCGGGCATCGTTGAAAGCGTCGGCGAGGGGGTGACAGACTTCGCGCCCGGCGACCGCGTCATGGGTTCGACCGGCTGGGGCGCGGCCCGGGAAGTTCTCGCCGCTGGCACCAAGCAACTGGTGAAGATTCCCGACAATCTCGATTTCGAGCGCGCCGCCGGCCTGACCGTAACCTACTCCACGACGCTCTACGGGCTTCGCGAGCGCGGCAAATTGAAATCGGGCGAAACGCTGGTTGTGCTCGGCGCGTCGGGCGGCGTCGGCCTCGCCGCCATCGAGATCGGCAAGATCATCGGCGCGCGCGTCATCGCCTGCGCGTCCTCAGACGAAAAACTCGCCTTTGCGCGCAACCACGGCGCCGACGAAACGGTGAACTACGCCAGCGAAGATCTGCGCGGCGCGCTAAAACGGCTTGGCGGCGAGCGCGGCGTCGACGTGGTCTACGATCCGGTCGGCGGCTCTTACGCCGAACCGGCGGTGCGCGCGCTTGGCTGGGAGGGCCGCTATCTCGTGGTCGGTTTTGCCGCGGGCGAGATTCCGAAATTCCCGCTCAATCTCGTCTTGCTCAAGAGCTGCGACATTCGCGGTGTGCTATGGGGCGCGTGGGCGTTGCGCGATCCGGACGGTCAGCGCGGGCTGATGACCGAGATCGTCCGCTGGTGCGCCGCGGGCAAGCTCAGCGCCCACGTGCACGCAGTCTATCCGCTTGGAGAGATCGCGACCGCGCTCAGGGCGATCGCCGACCGCAAGGCCATGGGCAAAATTGTGCTGCGGCCGTAACCGCCCTACCCGCGCAGGCGCGCCAGAGCGCGCTGCGCCGCCTCGCGGTGGTCAGGCGTAATGTGGGAAGCGACCAGTTTGATCGCGGCGGCAAGCACCGCGGCATCGTCGGTGTAGCCTATCACCGGCAGCACGTCGGGAATGAAGTCGGTGGGAAGCACGAAATAGGCAAGCGCGCCAACGAGCGCGGCCCTCACATGCAGCGGCGTCAGACGATCGAACGCGCAATAATGGGCGGCGATCAGATCTTCCGCGAACGGCAAACGCGCCGCAAGTCCGCGCAGCTTCTTCCAGAAGCTGCGCCGCAACTCGGCCTCGTCTGCAGCAATACGGCGCGTCAGCGCTTCGATGTCCGCCCATGATGCAGACGCGTATCTGAACGACATGGTTTCCTCACGCAGCGTTGCGAGCTGGCGACAAAAAGATGGTGGCGAAAGAGGGCAGCCGCAAGGCAGGCAAAGACTACCGCTCGCAAATCAGCCGGCGAACTTGTCCATCGCCTCGGCAAGCTTGATATCGAGCTCGGTCACCCCGCCGGCATCATGGGTCGACAGCGTCACGTCGACGGTCTTGTAGACATTAAACCATTCGGGATGGTGATCGAGCTTATCCGCCATCAGAGCGGCGCGCGTCATGAAGCCGAAGGCCTCGTTGAAATCCGCGAACACGAATTTTTTGCTGATCGCGTCGCGGCCGGTGACTTCATTCCAACCCTTGAGCCGCCCGAGCGCGCGGCTGCGAGCCTCTTCGGAAAGCTTCTGTGCCATGTGCGAACCTCCTCAGTGCCGGCGATCTCGGCGTAAGCCACTCTCGTAAACAGGTCGATGGATGATTAACTAGCAAGCTGCGCGGCAATGCGCGAGATTTCTTAGGAAGCCGCCAAAGAGGCTGCTATGTCGTGGTCGCTGAATATCGGATCGGTCGCCGGCACGGCGGTGCGCATCCACGTGACCTTCCTCTTGCTGCTCGCCTGGATTTTTGGCGTGAATTACGTTTCCGGGGGCCCGCAAGCCGCCTGGAACGGGCTATTGTTCATTGTGCTCCTGTTCCTGTGTGTGTTGCTGCACGAGTTCGGACACATCTTCGCGGCACGCGGTTTTGGCATCCGCACTCCGGACGTGATTCTACTGCCGATCGGCGGGGTGTCGCGCCTCGAACGCATACCGGAGGAACCAAGACAGGAATTTCTCATTGCCGTCGCCGGACCGGCCGTCAACGTGGTCATCGCTTTTCTGCTGATCTTGATCGGCGGGGCCAATTTCTCCGCCGAACATCTGTCGGCGCTTGAGAACGGCAGCGTCAGCATGATCGATCGCTTAGCGGCGGTTAATCTGTTCCTCGCGCTGTTCAATCTGATACCCGCATTTCCGATGGACGGCGGGCGCGTGTTGCGCGCGCTGCTGGCGTCCCGGCTTGGCTACGTCCGCGCCACCGAAATTGCAGCCGTGATCGGGCAAGGAGTCGCGTTCGTGCTCGGCTTTCTTGGCCTGTTCGGCAATCCGCTGCTGATCTTCATTGCCATCTTCGTCTATCTCGCCGCGTCGGCGGAAGCGCACTTGGTGGCGACCCGCGCCATGTCGCACGGCGTGCCTGTCACCGCCGCGATGCTAACGCAGTTCGCAACGCTGACGCCGGACGAGCACGTGGATATCGCGGTCGAAACGCTGTTGCGCACGAGTTAGGGCGAATTCCCCGTCGTAGACGGCCAGGGCAAGCCGCTCGGCGTGCTGATGCGTAATGATCTTATCCGCGCGCTAAGGGAGCGCGGACCCAACGCACGGGTGGCCGACGCCATGACCGTCAGCATCCCGACCGTCAGCAAAAATCGCGCCCTCGACGAAGCGCTGCGGCTCTTGCAGGAAAAGTCGGCGCCGGCTGTTGGCGTCGTCGATGAGTCCGGCCGGTTGGTCGGTCTGGTGACATCCGAAACGATCGGGGAAATGCTGATGCTGCATCGAGCGCTGCCGGCAGGCGTGCACTTCGGGCCGTGGGGGCCGTCCGGCCGTAGCGCGGCCTAAGATCTAAGCCGAGCCAAATCTCCGCCGACTGAACGACTTGTCAGGCCGATTTTTGTAACAGCGGCACGGTCTCGTCGATCGGCGTGCTTTTGTGTTCTTTGGTCGAATAGAACGAGGCGTTGTGATCGCCGCGCAATGCCTCACGCGTGAACTGGATCAGGTGATAAGACATGAAGCCCATGGACAACACCGCATCGATCCGCCCGCGGCGCAGCGCATGGCGTGCGGCACGCCAGAACGCGCGCCGATAGTCGGCTTTGAGGCCAACCTCGACCAGCACGTTGTAGCCGAGCACCGCCCCGCGCCGCAGGTTGGCCCAGCTGAGCTGACCGCTGGTCGGCGGCTTGATCCGCTTCGCATAGGTCGCGTCGATCTGATGGCGGAAACGGGCAAACAAGCGCTCCGGGTCATTGGCGTAGCCGATCGATCGGTGCCACGCCGCGACCACTTCATCATAAGGCCGCATGAAGACAACGTTGCTTTCACGACGCGGATCCTCATTCAGGCGCCCGGCCTTGTTGAGCCGATCCCATAGCGCCGTCTTCGGCAGCGCCTGCAGGAGATTGATGGTCAGCGTCGGAATGTTGGATAGGTCGATGAAGTCCTTGAGCCGCGCTTCGGTATCGTCAGAAGTCGGTATCGAGCCCGAGAATGATGCCGGAAATCACTTCCATACCGTGGTCGTTGAGCGTTTTGATCGCATCGATCATCGGTAGCGAATTGTTCTGATCCTTGCGCATCGCTTTCAGCGCGGCGGATTCCGGCGTTTCAATGCCGACGAATATTCCCACGAAGTAAGCGTCGCGCATGAGCGACAAGGTTTCGGCCTGCTTGGCGATATTGAGCGTCGCCTCGCAGGCAAACTGCATCGGGTAGCCGCGCCGCTTTTGCCATTCGACCAGATGCGGCAACATATCGCGCGCCGCCTTGCGGTTGCCGATGAAATTGTCGTCGACGAAATAGACGCTCGGCGGATAACCCGGCTGCGAGCACATGGCGTCAAGCTCCGCGGTGATCTGTTCAGGCGTCTTGAACCGCGGCTGCCGGCCGTAAAGGTTGGGAATGTCGCAGAACTCGCACAGATACGGACAACCGCTCGAGAACTGCAGCGTGCACATCAGATAGCGGGCGAGCGGAACGAGATGATAGGCCGGGATCGGAAAATCGCTGAGCGGCAAGCGCTCCTTGGTTTCAAAGCGCACCTGCGCGACGGGTGGGCCACAACTCTCGTCGAGGCGGGCAATCAGCCGGTCGGTGCTGTCGCCGATCTCCCCGATGTGGAGATAATCGATGTCCGGATACATTTCCGGAGCGCCCGAAACCGATGGACCGCCGAGCGCGGTGATTTTACCCGCGGCCTTGGCGCGGCGGGCGATATCGTGAATCTGCCGGGCCTGGATGTGCATGCCGCTGACGAGAACGACATCGGCCCAGGCGAAATCGGTGGCGGTCGCCGGCGCAGATGTTCTCGTCAACGAACCGCACCGGCCAGTGTTCCGGCATATAGGCTGCAATGACGAGCAGGCCCTGCGGCGGCATGAACGCCCGCACGTCGTGCATTAACCGGTAGGCGTGAGCGAAAGTGCCGAACGACGGCGTATAGGCCGGAAAGACGCAGAGAATCCGGCGCGTGTTGCAGGTGGACTGCGAGCAACGCAAGCGACCTCTCAATCTACTCCGCCGCGATCCTTGGCTACCCGGGGACCCGCAGCGGCGTTAACGAGACCCAGCCTATCACATCCAGCGTCGCGACGGTCGCATTGCTAACCACCCGCGGCTGACTATATACCGAGCTAACATACGGGCCCCTCGGGGCCCGTAGCAATTTAGCACCGCCCCCATGAATCTGCGCAACATCGCCATCATCGCCCATGTCGACCATGGGAAAACCACCCTGGTCGACCGGTTGCTGCAGCAATCGGGCGCTTTCCGCGATAATCAGCGGGTCGCCGAGCGGGCGCTCGATTCAAACGATCTTGAGCGCGAGCGGGGCATTACCATCCTCGCCAAGGCGACCTCGCTGGTTTGGGAAGGTACGCGAATCAATATCGTCGACACGCCGGGTCACGCCGATTTCGGCGGCGAGGTCGAACGCATCCTCAATATGGTGGACGGCGCCTTAGTGCTGGTCGACGCCGCCGAGGGGCCGTTGCCACAGACCAAATTCGTAGTGACCAAAGCCCTGAAAATGGGGCTGAAGCCGATCGTGGTGATCAATAAAGTCGATCGGCCTGACGCCCGCCCCACCGAAGTCGCCAACGAAGTCTTCGACCTGTTTGCCGCGCTTGATGCGACCGAAGAACAGCTCGATTTTCCGATCCTCTACGGTTCGGCCAAGCAAGGCTGGATGGCCAACAAGCCCGAAGGTCCAAAAGATCGGGGCATGGCGCCGCTCTTTGAACTCGTCATCCGCCATGTGGCGCCGCCGCAAGTCGAGGACGGCCCGTTCCGCATGCTGGGAACGATTCTCGAGGCCAATCCCTATCTCGGCCGCGTCGTCACTGGCCGCATTTTCTCCGGCAGCGTGAAGCCCAATCAGCCCGTTAACGTGCTCGACCGGCACGGCACGCTGGTTGAGGACGGCCGCGTCACCAAGGTTCTGGCCTTCCGCGGCCTCGAACGCACGCCGATCGAAGAGGGCTTTGCCGGAGACATCGTCGCCGTCGCGGGCCTGCCGGAAGCCTTCGTCTCGCATACGTTGTGCGCGCCGGAGGTCACCGAGCCGCTGCCGGCCCAGCCGATCGATCCGCCGACCCTGGCGATGACGTTCCGCATCAATGATTCGCCGCTCGCCGGCACCGAGGGCGACAAGGTGCAAAGCCGTGTCATCCGCGAGCGCCTGCTGCGCGAAGCGGAAGGCAATGTCGCGCTGCGGATTTCCGAATCGAATGAGAAGGATTCAATGGAGGTCGCCGGGCGCGGCGAACTGCAACTCGGCATTCTGATCGAGACCATGCGGCGCGAGGGGTTCGAGCTATCCGTGTCGCGGCCTAAAGTGCTGTTTCAGTATGGGGCATCGGGTGAAATGCTCGAGCCGATCGAGGAAGTCGTCATTGACGTCGATGAGCAGCACGCCGGCGTCATCGTGCAGAAGCTTGCGGAGCGCAAAGGCGAAATGGTCGAAATGCGCCCGTCGGGCGGCGGGCGCGTCCGCCTCATTTTCTACGCGCCGACGCGTGGATTGATTGGCTATCACGGCGAGCTTCTGACCGACACGCGTGGTACGGCGGTGATGAACCGCCTCTTCCACGCTTACGGGCCGCACCGGGGCGACATCGTCGGACGCCGCAACGGCGTGCTGATTTCGACCGATCAGGGCGATGCCGTCGCCTATGCCATGTGGAATCTGGAAGACCGCGGTCCGATGATGATCGAGCCAGGCTGGAAGGTCTATCGCGGCATGATCATCGGCGAGCACACCCGCGGCAATGACCTCGAAGTCAATGTCCTCAAGGGCAAAAAGCTCACCAACATCCGCACCCATTCCAAGGATGAAGCGGTCCGCCTCACGCCGCCGATTCGCATGACGCTGGAAAAGGCGCTGGCCTATATCGAGGATGACGAGCTGGTCGAGGTGACGCCAAAATCGATTCGTCTGCGCAAGAAGCTGCTCGATCCCAACGAGCGAAAAAAGGACGAACGGCGCAAAGAAGCCGAGCGGGTCTGACCCGACCAGACCAAAGGCCAACCACGGGGGACCAATTACCCTCTCGCTGCACCCGCCAATACGCCGGACGCGCCCCAAATTTCGGGCGACCGTGTCGCTCGGGCAACAGCCTGTCAGATTATGCGCGGGCCTGTATTTTTTTGCCGGCAACGATGGCGCATGTGCCGCCGTTCCGCTAATAATCCACATCGTTAACGAAGTATGAATCTCGGCACTTGAAGCCCGCGGAACCGCTTGCTTTGATTGCACCATGAGCACAGTCCTCATCGAAATCCGCCGCGCCAAGGCGCACGACGCCGGCGCGGTCGCGGACGCCCACGATGAGGCATGGCGGACGGCGTATCAGGGCATCATCCCTGGCACCGAGCTCGACCGGCTCATCAATCGCCGCGGCCCGGCTTGGTGGGAAAGCGCTATCCGCAAAGGCAGCCGCATCGCGCTCTTGCAATTCGGCGACAAGGTAGCGGGCTACGCCAACTATGGGCGCAATCGCGCACGCAGCCTGCATTATGACGGCGAGATCTACGAGCTGTATCTGCGGCCCGAATTTCAGGGCCTCGGATTCGGGCGCCGGCTGTTTACCGCGGCCCGCCGCGACCTGGCGCAGAGCGGACTCAAATCGCTGATCGTATGGGCGCTTTCGGAGAACGATACCGCCGTCGAATTCTACCGCGCGCTCAGCGGCAAAACCGTCGCCCGCTCATCGGAAAAGTTTGGCACGCGGGTGCTCGATAAGGTCGCCTTCGGCTGGAATAGCTGACCGTCGGTGGAAGTTCGTTGGCCGCGGGTCACATTCACGCGTGCTCTGCCGTTTGTCGCCGCAGCGACGCAACGAGAGCGCTCGGTTCGCCGATCACCCGGATTCGTTTCACCCGCGACGTCGCACCTCCCGAAATTGTCACCTGGTGCGGAGCGACGTCGAGCAGTTCAGCGACAAGCCGGCACAATGCGGCGTTAGCTGCGCCCTCGGACGGTACGGCGCGGACACGCGCCTTAAAGACGCAGCGCCCATCGTCGCGTCGCTCGATCCCCTCGATCGCGTCGCGGCCGCCTCGCGGAGTCAATCGCACGTCGATGACCACGCCATCGATCGTTGCCGTCCACGGCTCGGAAGCCACCGCAGTTCAGTAGACGTTCGGCAGGATGTAGAGCGCGATCACGTAGCGAATGAAGATGATGATCAGAAACAGAATGACCGGCGAAATGTCGATGCCGCCGAGGTTCGGCAGAAAGTTGCGAATCGGGCGCAGCGCCGGCTCGGTGATACGGTAGAGAAATTCGCCGATCATACCGACGACTTGGTTGCGGGTATTCACCACGTGAAATGCCACGAGCCACGAGAAGATCGCCGCAATGATCACGATCCAGATGTAAAGCTCGAGGGCAAGATCAATGACGAGAAACAGGGCGCGCATGGGTGGCTTTCGCGGGTGACGACGCCGGAACCTAGCGATTTGTTTCCACGCTCACAAGCCAATGCGCCGGGCTTACAGGCGGCGATGGCGGTCTCCTTGACACCATACGGGCGCGGCCCTAAATGGCCCCGAACTCGCCTAAAGTCGGCACTTATCGGCTGATTGTGCCTGCGGCGGGGCCGTAGCTCAGTTGGGAGAGCGCCGCAATCGCACTGCGGAGGTCAGGGGTTCAAATCCCCTCGGCTCCACCAGCCTTGGCTCGCTGCGCGAGCTACGGCTCGGTCGGCGACAGAGACCATATTAGCGTTTAGCCCGCCATGCCTGTAGAATGTCCTTCGGGATCACCGCATCATATTCGCGACCCAATCTACTGATTCATCGCCGGCAGCAGAGAACCGATAAGGCATGCGACCGATCGCGCTCCGACTGGCCTGTGTGTTGCTGTGGCTCGGCTGCGTCGCGGCGCCGACGCTCGCGGCCGCGCCCTGCGGCGGAGACTTCGGCGCGTGGCTTGAAACCTTCGAGCAGGAGGCGGCGGCGCAAGGCGTCTCGGAGCGCACGATCCAGTCCGCGCTTAATGGCGTGACCTACGACCCGACGATCATTTCGCGCGATCATGCGCAGGGCGTCTTTAGACAAAGCTTCGAGCAATTCTCCGGCCGCATGGTGCCACCGCGGCTCGCGCGCGCCAAGCAACTCCTTGTGCAACACAGCGCGATCTTCAATCGGATCGAGCAGCAGTTCGGCGTGCCAGGCCCAGTGATCGTCGCCATATGGGGCCTCGAAACCGACTTCGGCGCCGACGATGGCAAATTCCCGACCATTCGCGCGCTGGCGACACTGGCCTACGATTGCCGGCGCCCCGATAAATTTCGCGCCGAGCTGCTCGCTGCCTTACGCATTGTCGAGCGCGGCGACATGACTCCGAGCGAAATGCGCGGCGCTTGGGCAGGCGAGATCGGCCAGACCCAGTTTCTGCCGTCGTCGTATCTGAAATACGCGGTCGACTACGATGGCAACGGCCGCCGCGATCTCATCCACAGCGTACCCGATGCGCTTGCCTCTACCGCCAATTATCTCAAGGGCTATGGTTGGCAGCGCGGCCAGCCTTGGGGCGAAGGCACGCCCAATTTCCAGGTACTGTTGCAGTGGAACGCATCGCAGGTTTACACCCGGACAGTCGCTTATTTTGCCGAGCAGCTCACAGCCGGACAGTAAGCCTGCTTCGCCGCCTCAGAACTGTGATCCGGTCGTGCCTCCTGGCGGCTGCCGTTGCGCCGTACATGGCGTCGTTTGCGGTGGCGCAAGAAACCGGACCTGCCGGACAGGTTACGTTGCCTGCAGGCGCGGCCAAACAAACGGTCGAAATCGTTTGCAAAGGCTGTCACGGCCTGGAGCGCATTACCAACGCCAATCATTCTCCGGCAGAGTGGCGCAATGTCATCAACATGATGGTCGCCGCCGGCCTACAGCTGTCAGCGGCGCAAAAGCAAACGGTCACGCAATATCTGATCGAGAAGTTTCCAGGCAGGCCGAAACCTGCTCCGGTCGCGCTCGCCGGGCCGGCGCAGGTGTCATTCCGGGAATGGCAGGTGCCGAGCCAAGGCTCGCGCCCGCATGATCCGCTGGCAACCGCCGACGGCGCGATCTGGTACACGGGCCAAATGGCCAACCTGCTGGGCCGTATCGATCCCGCGACCGGCGCGATCAAGGAGTATCAGCTCAAGACGCCAGCTTCCGGCCCTCACGGCCTCACCGCCGATCGCGACGGCAATATCTGGTTCACGGGGAATTTCGCCGGCTATGTCGGGAAGCTCGATCCTAAGACGGGAGGCGTAAGCGAATACCCGATGCCGGACGCGGCTGCGCGCGACCCGCACACATTGTTGTTCGACAGCAACGGCGTTCTCTGGTTCACACTGCAAAACGCCGACATGATTGGCCGGCTCGATCCCAAGACCGGCGAGATCCGGCTCGTCAAGATGCCGACGCCGAATTCGCGGCCTTATGGAATGGCCCTGAGCAATGAAGGCGCCACCATTTTCGTCGACTTATTCGGCACCAACAAAATTGCCGGCGTTAATGTCGGAACAGCGGCGATCAAGGAATACCCGTTACCAGACCGCGATAGTCGCCCGCGCCGAATCACGGTCAGCGGCGACGATTTCGTATGGTACAGCGATTACGCGCGCGGACGTCTAGGACGGCTCGATCCGAAGACCGGCAAGGTGACCGAATATGCGTCTCCCGGCGGCCCGCAATCGCAACCTTACGCGATCACGGCGGTCAACGGCATTATCTGGTACGTCGAAACCGGCTTGCAGCCGAATGCGCTGGTGCGTTTCGACCCGGTGTCGGAGAAATTTCAGACTTGGCCGATTCCCTCGGGCGGCGGCGTGGTTCGCAACATGATGCCGACGCGAGATGGCGATTTGGCGCTTGCTTGCAGCGGCGTCAACGGCGTTGCGCTCGTGACAATCAAAGATCGCGGCGGCGACCAGCCGAATTAAATCGCGATTCTTGTCTCGATCGAATCGTAGTCCGCCCGCACTTTGCCGTCCGTTGTATCGAGAAGCCCGGCAGCGCTCAAGGCCTGCACGTCCGCATGAACGTTGCTGTAATCGCGCATTAGAGCCTTCGCCAGCGCCCGAACGCTTGTCACCTCGTGGCGCCGCACGTAGCGCAGCAGCTCCATCCGCTTGCCGCTTAAGACGCGCGCCAGCGTGTCCCAGTTCTGAAACGTCAAATGGCGTTCCTGGAATTTTTCCCCGCGTTCGGCTCGGTGCCACGCATCGACAAACCGGCGTCCGGCCTCCTTTTCAAACTCACCGCCCACCGTGACTTTTATTTTGTTGGTTTTTTTCATGTCTCACCGCGCACCGTTCTTACATCGGACCAGAAATCGGCGACCAGTCGCTCGACGGTCGTGAACTGGTACGCCGTCTCGACATTCCGAATATGCCTGTGGTCGCCCTTGCCACGCTCGTTGTCGTATCCAACTTCGCGAGCACCCGGCCGGCCATAATAAGCGAGTATTTAAACTCATGGGCTGAAGGCGGGACCGCTGCAGGAACACGCCAAAGCTTCATTTCGGCAATCGCGCCGTCTTCGTAATCGATACGTTCGTAGAAGAGTAGGTCGGCTCGCTTCTTTGCCATTATGGCCTATCGAACCATATGGTGTCAATAGCCATAACATTTAAGCCGGCTTGGCGTCGCTGATCCATCGCTCAAGAAAAACGTTGAGCCAGGCTTTCGCGCTGTAATCGTACACCGCACGATCGGCGAAATGCGCGGCATACGGCTTTGCTCCCGGCATTTCCAAGCGCTGGTGGCCGCGCGCCGTCCATTTGTGCATCATCAGGCGGGTCACATCCGGATGAAATTGCAGCGCGTAGCTGCGGCTGTAGCGGAACGCCTGTACCGCGAACATGTCGCCCGCGGCGAGAAGCTCGGCGCCGTTCGGCAAATCGAAGCCTTCGCGGTGCCACTGATAGACCTGCTCCGGCCAGGGATTGACCACGGTGAGGCCCGTCGGTGTGGGCCGGATCGGGTAATACCCGATCTCGGCGTGGCCGTGAGGATGCGCGAAGACTCGTCCGCCCAGGGCACGCGCGCAGATTTGCGCACCGAGACAAATGCCGAGGAAGGGCTTTTCCTCCTTGAGCGGCACCGCAATCCACTCGATCTCGCGGCGGATGAAATCGTCCTCGTCATTGGCGCTCATCGGACCGCCGAAAATGACCGCGCCGGTATGTTCTGAGAGCGTCGAGGGGAGCAGATCGCCGAAGCGCGGCCGGCGTACGTCGAGCGTGAAACCGAGCTGCTGCAGGGCGTAACCGACCCGGCCCGGGGTCGAGTGCTCCTGGTGGAGAACGATCAGGATCGGTTGTCTCATGACTTAACGAGAATCGCAGGCGCCCGCGTGATTTCGTATCGCGTTCACCCGCAAATTCAAAGCAAGACGGCTGCCCGGCCGCTACGGCCGGCGCTCTGCCCGGCGCGTGCCGAAATACATGAGCGGCAGCAGCAGCGCTTTCGGCATGATTCGCGACAACGACACTGCGACTCGGTTGCCAAAGCCGGCAACGACCACGCGCCTTCCGCGCATGAGCCCGTCATAGCCGATCTGCGCTACGCGCTCCGCCGAAAGCGATACCAGCGCGAGCTGCGATCGCTCGTCGCGCAGCCCGGCGCGCTCTTGGAACCCGGTCGGCACCGGCCCGGGGCACAGCGCCGTAACTCTGATGCCGCGGGGCCCGAATTCCTGGTGCAATGCTTCGCTGAGCGAGAGCACATAGGCCTTGCTGGCGTAATAGACGGCCATGCCTGGCCCGGGCATGAAGGCGGCAACCGAAGCGACATTGAGAATGCCGCCGCGGTGACGCGCGAGGCCGTCCACGAAGGTGAGCGATAGTTCAGTCAGCGCGCGGACATTTAGATCGATCATGGCGAGCTGTTCGTCGCGACCGAGGCTCGCCGCACGGCCAACGAGCCCGAAGCCGGCATTGTTGACGATGATCTCGGGTTCGAGACCGCGCGCGGCCAATTCCGCGGCGAGCCTGGGCACCGCATCCCGGCGCGTGAGATCCATGCTCAGTACCGTCGGGCGCGGTCCGCCGGCGGCCGCGATCTCCGCGGCAAGAGCTGTGAGCTTATCCGCGCGTCGCGCGACGATGACGAGCTCATGATTGTGCCGGGCGAAAACCCGGGCCAGCTCCGCACCAATGCCGGCAGATGCGCCAGTGACAAGAGTTACGGGTTTCACGCGTCACCGTTTTTCTCGCCCGCCTTTGCTGCGATACGCTGACGCAACTCAATCCGTTGCCGCTGCGACACGCCGAGGAGGTCGGCGGCGCGCCATAATAGATTGTCTTCGAGTTCGTCACGGCGGCCATCGGCATAAACAATTTCCCACATCATTTCGACGACGCGGGCACGGCCTTCCTCGTCGAGCGTACGATTGAGAAGGCTCGTGAAGTGATAAAGGTCGACGGCTTCGTGCTCGGCCTCTGTCGCCTTGTCGATCAGCGCATCGGCCACAACATCATCGAGGCTGAAACGCCGCTTGACCACGGCATGGAGCTTGTCGCGCTCGCTCGACGTCATATCGCCGTCGATAGTAGCGGCGTGCACGAGCAGGGCCACCGCCGCCAGCCGGTAATCATTGTCAGCGAATTGGCTTGGATGTTTCCCGCCGTCCACGAATTCGGCGACAAAGTTTCGAAACGCTTCGAGCATGCAGCCGTTCCGTGTGAAGGGCGTTTCATCCCCCACGCCTCATATGCGAGGTCACGTGTGCTATTCAAGTCCGCGTTGGCCGCCGCGGCGCTGTGGAAAGCCTATTGAATCGACTTGCCTTCGCGATAGCTTTCCTGGAGCAAGCGCAGATTTGCTGCCACATAGGGATTGGCTGGATCTTTGGCGGCCGCCTCTTCCAGCTTCTTGTGGGCGCGAGCGTAATCGCCGCGCAGCATGTACGAGAAGCCCTGGTTGTTGAGGATCTCAACGGTCGGACCGACGATGCGGGTTGCCTCCTGATAGGCGCGGTCGGCAAGATCAAAGCGATGCAGGCGATCATAGGACGCTGCCAGCCCGATCCAAGCTTCGGCATCGCGCGGATGTTGCTCGACAGCGGTGCGGAAGGCTCTTTCAGCGAGACCGTAATTGTTGCTGCGGAAATACTTCTTGGCGGCTTGCAGATCGTCATGGGGATCGTCACCAAGAAGACCGGGCTTTGCGCCGGGCTTGACCGGCTCGCCGCTTGGCCCCGGCTCGGCCGGCGTTATCGCAACAGACCCGGTGGTGTCGGCGGATTTGCTATCGGGTTTACCGGTGATCCAGTTGGTGCCGTCAGCGCTTTTGGGCGCCCACAGATCGTTTAGCTTAAACCCGGAATCGGCAGCGGCGGGCGTATCCGAAGCGTCGCCCGTCTTTGCGGCGTCGCTCGTCTTCGGCGTCCACAGATCGCTGAGTTTGGTCGATGAGGCGCAGCCCTCCAGGCACGTCAGGCTGGCCGCCATGACGATCAACGCCCGAGTTACTCGGAAACTCATCAACGCGCTCCGGACCACGACGCGTCCGGCCGATTTCGTCGCCCCAAGGGTTGCGCTGGCGCGCCGGCGGATCGGACAGCCCCGATACGCAAACTAGGTGACGATGGTTAAGAATCCCTCGCCCTGTCGAAGGCTTGCGCCCTGGCTCCACCGGACCAGCGCTGGCACGGCCTAGTTGTGAGAACCAAGGCCGTCAGCTGGAGACGAGCATGGATAGCAAGAGCAACGCCGCAACAGCGACGAGGCCCTGCAACAACGTCCCGACCGTCAGTGCGACGAGGCCGCGCAGCGGCCGAAGCCCAACGCTGGTTGAAACCAGCCAAAAAAACTCGTCGTTGATGTGGCTGACCGTCATGGCGCCCGCGCCGATGGCAAGGGTGGCGAGCGCCTTGCCGTTCCCGCCTGCCAGTCCAAGAGGCGTCAAAATCGGCTGCACCATGCCGGCGGCAGCGATGGCCGCAACCAGCGACGAACCCTGCAAAGTCTTTATCGCCGCGGCGACCAAAAACGGGATCAGCAAACCGCCAAATCCGCCAATGTGCCAGTCGAGCAGACGCTCGCCGAGTAGCTCTGCCATCCCCGTTTCCTGACAGAGCCGCTGCAGGCCGCCGGCGGCGCCCACGGTCAGTAGGATACCGGCGACGTTACCCAAGGCGCGGCTGGTCCAATTGGGATCGGCAAGAAGCTGCAGGTTCGGGCGCCACAGTCCAACGACCATAATGCCAACGCCCACAACAAACAGGCTAAGCGGACGGCCAACTCCAATGACCAGCTCTCGCGCCGTGCCTCCGCCGAGCGGCTCGCTGGGCATAGTGCCGATGGATTGCTCCATCAGCATCAACAGCGGAATGACTATCGCCACGATGAACACGATCGCACCCCATCCCGCTCGCTTGGGCGCGCTCGGACGTGGTTCTTCAATCAAGGACGGCGGCGTGGCATCGACAACCGGCAGCCATCGTGCCCAAGCCGCGCCAATGACGACCAGTAAAACCGCGACCGGCCAACCGAACAGGGCGACGCGCCCCCATGCGGCGTCAAGAATAGACGCTGCCGCGATCGGTACCGGCGAAAACAGGACGAGACCATGACTAGCCGAAATCGCCAGCGCCAGCACGATTGGAGCCGCGCCAACCTTCTGCGGAGCGATACGACCGATGGGCCGAAACAGCGGCGTCAGCAAAGCGTAGGCCGTGGCAGGCAAGGCGCCCATGCCGGCGATCAGACCCAGAAGCGCCGGGATTCTGGTGCGCCCGAACCACCGCCAATGACTGATTGTCGTCGCGATTCGCCCGGCGGCTCCGGTGCCTTCGGCTAAACTAGAAACCAGGCCTGCGGCAACGATCACCAGCCCCGGAGCGTAGAGCGCTTGCGAAAATCCGGTACCAAAGGCCCTGCCGACAAGGCTGATGGAAAGCCCGGCGGCCAACCCGAAAGCCGCGGCAACGAACACAACCACGAGAAACGGATGGAGACGCTGCAATTGCGTCGTCACAACAAGAACAACGACCGCCGCGACCAAAAGGAGCTCATGGAACAATGGCATTCCGGACATCTAGACCGCCGGCGCGCAGTTAAGCTGTAGCGAATGAGCCGTAGCGGACATTGCGAGGCCCACCATCACCGGAGCAGATACCTTTTGAGAACGCCGTGATCCGAAGAAATGCTGGCGGCATCGACATCGACGTCGAGAAATTCGCAGCGCCGAAAGCGGGCTTTCTCCTCCAGCGGAATCGTCGCGTCGATGCCGACTTTGGCGCGAATGCCGTTTCGCCCGACCCGGACATATTCGTGTCCGCGCGCGTCCGGAATGACGAACAGGTCCCGCGAGGCCTCCATCCGGGTCGCAAGCGCATACTCGACGTCGTGCGGATTGCGGATGTCGATGTCCTCGTCAACGACGATAATCAGGTCGAGATCCTTGAGCGCGCCGAACGCCGCGAGGATGGCATTGCGCTGCAAGCCTTCGTGCTGCGGCGTCGACTTCCGAACTTGCAGAACCGCGTGGAAGCGATGCAGGCCGCCTGCTGTCATTTCGGCGTCGACTACGATAGGCACCGCGGCCTGGAGCACTTTGAGCAGGCTCGCCTCGAGCACGTATTTGCGGAGCATTGTCGTTTCGAAGCTGTAGCCGTTGATGACCTGGTAGAGCGGATTGTGGCGGTGGGTCACGGCGGTAACT
This sequence comes from uncultured Alphaproteobacteria bacterium, assembly GCA_963831165.1. Classification (GTDB taxonomy): domain Bacteria; phylum Pseudomonadota; class Alphaproteobacteria; order Rhizobiales; family Xanthobacteraceae; genus BOG-931. The sequence goes on along the minus strand of CAWHPC010000015.1, from coordinate 123,032 downwards.
TCGAATACCGGTGCCTCGCCGGCCGGCGACAAGTAGCCGACAAATTCACCGAACGGTCCTTCCTGGACGGTTTGATCGTGAAGGATCAGGCCTTCGAGCACGATCTCAGTGTCGGCGGGGATGAGCAGATTCTGGGTGACGGCTTTCGCCACCGCCAACGGCCGGCCGCAAAAGCCGCCGGCTGCCGCCAGTTCGTCGGAGTGTTCTGGCATTTGTGAGCCCATCGTCGCGGCCGTGTACTGAAGCGCGAGATCCGCGCCGATACACACCGCGACCGGCAGCGGCCGGCCCATTCGCTTCGCCCGCTCGAACGCGAGCCGAAGATGCCGCCCGTAATCAAGTTTAATCGCCGTGCGGTTTCCTCCGACGAGCTGCAGCCGATGATAGGATGCATTATAAATCCCAGTCTCCGGATCTCGAACGATAACGACCCCGGCGGTGATGAAACGGCCGGCGTCTTCCGAAGTATGGAAAAGAACCGGCAGCATCGACGCGAGGTCGATCTGTTTGGTGTGGACGTTTTCCTGAGCGGAAGCCTTCCCGACCGCTACCGGAGGGATCGGCGAAGTCAGCGCCCGCCCGATCGCGTTGCGAATGCCACGAAAATCCAGACCGAATGCCGCCTCGCAATTGAGCTGGCAACATAAAAGGTTGCCGATGACGGGAACGTCGTAATTGTCAACTGCCGTGAACATCAGCGCGGGTCCGCCGTCGCGCTTTTTGAGCACCCCGGCCACGGCAAGATTGGAATCGATCGGTGACGTAAACGCCTGCAGCCGGCCCTGGCCGATCATGCGGTCCAGCGACGAACGAAAGCTCGTGTCCAGGACGTCAGAATTCGAGATCATTGCTGTCGTCGGGGCTATTTTACGTGCGCAACGTTGTGCGGGTCCTTGACGGCGTCGTACTTGTCGAACTCGACGTTATACAATTCGCCGTTCACGCGCTCGACGCGGCGTATGTACACATCCTGGATAATGTCTCGCGTTTCGGGATCGATTTCTATCGGTCCGCGCGGGCTCTCCCACTTCATTCCTTTCATCGCCGCGATCAGAGCATCGCCGTTTGCATCACCACCGGTCTTTTTCAGCGCCGCATAGATGAGGTGCATGCAGTCGTAAACGGCGACGCCGACATGGTCCGGCCGCAAGCCGGTGCCGACACGTTCGAATGCCGCAGCGAAAGCCTTGTTCTTCGCCGATGGATGCGCGGCGGAATATTGCAGAGACGTCGTGATGCCGAGCATCGCGTCGCCCATTTGATTGAGCACGTCGTCGTCGGTGATATCGCCGGGACCGATTAGCCGGATGCCCGACGCCTGCAGGCCTCGCTCCACGTATTGCCGCAGAAACGGACCGGCGAGGCCGCCTGGAACCCAGACGAACAGCGCCTGCGGTCTGGCATCGCGGGCGCGTTGCAGAAAGGGAGAAAAATCGGGATTGCGCAGCGGCACCCGCACCAACTCGATGATCTCCCCGCCCCCGGCCTTGAACGCGTCGACGAATGCTTTCTCGGTCTCGACGCCCGGCGAATAGTCCGCGACCAGCGTCACGACCTGTTTGATCCCGTTCTTTAGCGCCCACTGCGCCATCGGCACTGTGATCTGGGCCTGCGTGCCGAAGGTGCGAACGATATAGGGGGACCGCTCGGTGGTAATCGAGGCCGATGAGCCGACGACGATCTCCGGGATTTTCGCTTCGGTGGCAAGCGGCGCCACCGCGAGCGCGGCCGGGGTTGGGTTATAGCCGGCGAGAACGGCGACTTTGCCGGTGACCACGAGTTCCTGGGCGATGCGCTTGGCTTGGTCCGCGACACCGCCATCGTCGCGCAGGATCACCTCGATCTTCCTGCCGGCGACTTCGGTTCCGTGTTCTTCCGCATAAAGCTTAAGGGCCGCGGCCATTTGCCTGCCATTCTCGGCGAACGGTCCGGTTATTGGCGCCGAGAATCCGATTTTTAGGGTCTCGTCTCCGGTCGCCGGCCCGATGGCAAACGCGGCCGCGGCGGCGCCGACGATCAACGACCGGATGAACGCTTTGAGCGAAGTCATGACCGTCGTCCTTGGTTTTATCGCGCACTTCCACTGACAGGGTGTCAGTTGAATTTAAAATCTTCGGCTCGCTGGCATCCGCGTTGCAGCTTCGTCGGAATGCTCGCGAACAGCGGCCGTGTCGTCGGTCATACCCTCATCAAGATTTTTTGAATGGCAGATTGACCGGAGCCGTCGCGGCTTTGGCGTACGTTTCGCCAAGAGTTTTTGTTTGCTCACCGAACGCACTCATTTGCGCTTGCATGAATTCGGTCTGGATTCTCATGACGTCTTGGAAATCTTTTGCTTGGCTCAGCTTATTGACGTAATCGCGAGTAGCGGCGATGTTTTTCTCCGCATAATCTTTCAGCTTTTCGCCGAAGTCGGTCCCGCCGGAAGGAAAGGATGAAACGGTTTTCTGAAGAAAACTGAAATAATTATCCACTGCTCCGTGAGCCTGCTCCATGGTCTGCTTGGCCATTGCATTCAATTCTTCGAGAGGTTTTTGGTCGATTTTCATGGCTTTCTCCTTTGGGTTGACTGAATTCGCACGAGCACCCTGCCATAAGCTCAACGCGGCACGTAAAGTTATCCCGACTTACACCGCACAGACTGCCCGTGGCTTCCGGGGACCGCCGCCGTCCCTATGGTCTACACCATTTCGGGGTTCATCTGGGGAATGTCGGCAATCCAGATCGATCGGGGCCGCGTTCGCGACAGATACCAATGCCCTGACTTCGCGTCCCCTTCCAGGGCAGTGCCGTCATGAGGCGATTTTTCGGCACGCACTGAATCCGTAGCCAATGACCCATGGCGGTCATCCCATGGCTTGCAAATGACAACCCGTCACGGAGTGCGGCTATGGAGAAGACGGGGCTATCTGGTACATACCAAATCAAGGCCTGTCGCGTCCGCTTTCTGAGCGGAGCGGATCGTCGTAATTATTCGCATGGGCACATTTATGAGTTCGCGCCCTGCTATTTTGGCCTCGATTGCGGAGCACGGTGTGGCCGCGCTGTCCGCCACCTTATTCACCGGCAGCACGTTTTGATCTTAGTCTGACTTCACGGATACGCACACGGGAATGGCAAAAAAGACGAGCGTGCGCTGTGGAGGACGCTGGCGTAGCTCCCGTCAGCTAAGCGGGCTGTTGTTCGTCGTTGCTCTCGTCATCGCCAATGGGCCCGCGACTGCCGCGCCGGGCGATTTCATCCATGCCGACGGGACGCACCTAGTGGACGGTAGCGGCACCCGCTTCGCCATCAAGGGAATCAATCTCGGCAATTGGCTGGTTCCCGAGGGCTACATGTTCAAGTTCACGCGGGCCCGGGCCCCCGGCGAGATCGCGGATGTGATCGAGGCCCTGGTTGGTCCGCAGGAAGCCGAGCGCTTCTGGACCGAGTTTCGCGACGTCTACATTACCGAGGAGGACATCCGCTTCATCAAAGCGGCCGGGTTCAATACGGTGCGCGTGCCGCTGCATTGGCGGCTGTTCGTCGAACCCGGCGACGGCAGCCCCGACCGGTTCGAAGGACCCGGCTGGCGTCTGCTCGACCGGCTGGTTGGATGGTGCCGGGCAGCCGGCCTCCGTGTCATTCTCGATCTGCACGCGGCGCCCGGCGGCCAGACCGGAGTCAATCACGATGATGGCCCGGGCTTCCCGCTGGTTTTCTATGTGCCGCGCTATCGGCAGCTTACCATCGCGCTATGGCGCGCACTCGCCGGGCACTATCGCGACGATCCGACCATACTTGGCTATGACCTGTTGAACGAACCGATCTCGCCCTACAACGACATGGATTATCTCAATCCCCGACTGGAGCCGCTTTATCGTGAAATCGTAGCCGCCATTCGCGGCGTCGATACCAACCATGCGGTGCTGCTCGCCGGCGCGCAATGGAGCATAAGCTTCGCCGCGTTCGGACGGCCGTTCGACGCCAACGCGATCTACACCTATCACAAATTCTGGGCCAAGCCGACCCGCGATTCTGTGCAGAGCTACGTGGACTTCAGCAATCGCTGGAAAGTGCCGCTGCTGATCGGTGAGACCGGCGAATTCAACAACGCGTGGAATCAAGCTTTCCGCGAGCTCAATGAGCATTTTGGCATCGGCTGGTGCTTCTGGCCCTACAAGAGCCTCGACACCGACACGGCCGTTGTTTCGATCCCAAAGCCGGCCGGATGGGAACTGATTGCCGAAGTCGGGAGCCGGGATGTTGCCACGTTGAACATGCGTTCCCTGCCGCCGCGCACACAGGTCAAAGCTATCCTTGACGCGTATCTGGAAGCCGCGAAGTTCAAAAACGATCGCGTCAATGCCGGTTATCTCAACTCACTTGGCCTTGCGGCGCCTTAATCAGGCGGGAGCTGAAAATTGACGGTGGCGCCAAGCATTGATGCCGGGCCTCGCATCTCATCCCACGCTTTGACCAGATGGGACAAGATCGCAGGCCTCGCGCTTCCGCTGGTTGCAGCCGACGCGCAGGCCTGGCTCATGCAGGAGGACATCATCGGGCCCTGGCTGATCTGGGGCTATGCCGCTTTCGGCATTCTTGCGCTGGTGGCTTCGGCAAGGTACTGGCCGAGTGCAGTCAGCGCCAGCATCATCTGCGGCGCCAATTTCGGCTGCGCGGCGGGGTGGGTTGTCGCTGCATTCGATCACGCGATGTATAGCTATTTCTTTGTCTGGCCGTTCGCAATTGGCCCGCTGGTTCTGCTGCCGCTTGCGTCATGCAGCGTCAACTACCGCCGGGCGCTGATGCTGCTTCAACAGAAAGGCGGCCTGCGTAAAGTTTGGATCGCAATCGCCGCCCTGTGCGTGTTCGCCATCCCGCTCGCCTTTCAAGTCGTAGAGACGCACTGGATCGGCGGCGTCCTTAAGGAGCTGTCCCGGAACGAACCGCCCGATACGATCGCGGCTGCCTTGCGCGCCATCAGCCGCTATCCCCTTCGATTTGGGCGCTTCGCACCTGACGCGTGCGATCGTGTCGTGATCGCCGGCCACTGGAACGCGAGCGAAGAAATCAAACACGAGGTGATCGAAATCCTCGGCCCAAATCCCGAAAATTGCGAGAGCAGAGATCCGCACGGCTGACCCCGGAATTGCCGCTGATCGAGCAGATCATAAGGCTTTCAGTATGCGCGAACTGCCAGCTTCCGAATTTGGACGCAGATTGGCGGCCATTGCCGTCGTGCTCATAGCGCTGGCTTTCGTTGGTCTGCACATTTCAGTGAAACTAGGCGTCGGTGTTCTGGTAAGCGGGTTTTTTATGTACGCGCTGCTGCTGTCAACCTGGGGCACCGTGCTGGCCGGCCTGATCGCGATCGCAGGGCAGCTCGTGGAATTCCTGGAGCGGAGTTAGTCGATCGCGCCTGGTCGACCGGCTCAATAGCGATCCGTCACAACTACCAACTGCCGGTCGCCATCCGCACAATGACCGGACACAGAATGACAACGAAGAGCACTGGAAAGATGCAAACCATCATCGGCACTGCAAGCTTGGCCGGGAGCGCGTACGCCTTTTCCTCGGCTCGCGACAATCTTTTGTGGCGCATGTCGTCGGAGTAGACACGCAACGCATCGCTGATGCTGGAACCGAGCTCGTCGGACTGTTGAATCAGCGTGGCAAAGGAGCGCGCCTCTTCCAGACCGAGCCGGTCGCCGAGGTGTTCGAGCGCCTCGGTCACGGGGCGGCCGGCGCGGACTTCCAAATTCGCGATGTGAATGTTGGCGGCGAGCGACGGGTAGGAATCGCCAAGCTCGCGCCCGATCCGGTCAAGCGAAGCCTCCATGGCCAGTCCCGCATCGGCACACACGACCATGAGGTCCATCAGGTCGGGGAAGCCGGAGCGATGCTCCTGACGCTTCGCCTTAATAACCCGGTCTAGGTAGAAGGTCGGCGCCAGGTACCCGCAGACGCCGCCGGCCAGCACCAAAACCCAGAACGTCGATTGGCCGTTTACGTTCAGCATCGGCAGGGCGAAGAACGCGACGACAGCCAGACCGAGGGCAAGCGTCAGGCGCGCGAAGAAAAAATAAGCAGCAGCGCGCGGATTATAGATGCCGGCCTGAATGAGCCGGTGCTGCAGCATCTTCAAGTCTTTGCTGTCCGAGGTCGAGTAATGCTTGGTCGTATAGTCGATCAGTTTGTGCGCGGCCTTGACGCCCGAATAGCGCAGCGAGCGCCGCCCGGCGGCACTCTCATCATCGAGATTGACCCGACCGGCGCGGCGGCGCACCGCCTCGCGCGCACGTACGCCGATCATCACCGCGAAGGCAAGCGTGCCGGTAGCGAGGAAGACGAGTAAACTCAGCATCGTCGTTGCGCTGTCGCCGAACATGACAAAGGTCGAACTTGCGTTCATCGGTTCAGAGCTTTCGACTTGCCGTCGTCCCGGCGAAAAGCGGGGATCCATAGCCACCGCCATCGAAACAAATCCCCGATCCGTGAATAGGGATTTCCGCTTTTGCGGGATGACGGTGATGTTGCGGCGTTTTCATTTGGCTTCACATCAGATCTTGAAGTTGACCATCTTGAACATGATCAAATTTCCGACCAGCATCCAGCCGGCGGCGGAGCCTAGCAGGACTTTCGTGAGATGCTCATGCCAGACCGCGGCGTAGAAATTAGGCGCCACCACCTGGACCACGATGAACATGCCGATCGGCAACGACGACAGGATCATGGCCGAGGCGCGGCCTTCAGACGCCAGCGCGCGGATTTTTCGCCGCATCTTGAAGCGCTGACGGATGACGTTCGAGAGGTTCTCGAGGATTTCGCCCAGGTTGCCGCCGGTCGAGCCCTGGATGCCGACCGCGGTGATAAACAGCGGCAGATCGTCCGAGCCGATGCGGGCGTAGAGATTGCGCATCGCCGTTTCCAGGTCGGCTCCATAGGTGATTTCGTCGGATACCATGCCGAACTCGCTGCCGATCGGATCGGTCATTTCGCGAGCCACCATGTTGATGGCGATCGGCACCGGATGTCCGGCGCGCAGGCTGCGCACGATCATGTCCAGGGCGTCCGGGAACTGAGCGCCAAACTTCTTCTGGCGACGGGCGCGCAACAGGCGGAGCACGAGGTAAGGCAGCGCGGTCGCGCTAAACAATGCGACCGCGGCCGCATAGACGGCACTCGCGAGGAACACGAAGGTTGCGACGGCGGCGAAAACACTGGTCAGCGCGACGATTAAAGTGAGCCGCGCAAACCCCATGGTGAGGCCCGATTGCAGGATCAAACGGTTCAGAGCGAGGAAGGTGAGGCGATAATTGCCGCTGGCCGTCAACCCGCGCTCTCGCCGCAACTCGACCAAGACGCTTTCGCGATCCTTCTTGTCCTTCGACAGCATCAAACGGCGATTGATCTGGCTGCGGTACGACCCCGCCGTAAAGCAGAGCAGATACACCGCTTCCGCCGTGAGCGCCGCCGAGGCCGCGACCAGGACCCAGATCAGATAGATGGGATCGAAATCGAAGGACATGATCGGCTCGGATCACAATGGCTGCGACGGATCGAAGTAGGAGCCCGGAATCTTGATGCCCAAGGCGACGAGATCGGTGAGAAAGCGCGGCCGTACGCCGGTAGCCTGAAAATGACCCTGAACCGACCCGTCGGGCGCCGTGCCGATACGGACGTATTTGTAGATCTCCTGCATCTGGATGATGTCGCCCTCGAGCCCGGTGATCTCGGCGATGCTCATCACTCGCCGTTTGCCGTCGGATAGCCGTGACAGCTGCACGATCACCTTAATGGCGGCCGCGATCTGGCCGCGGATGCTGGCGACCGTCATCGGCAGACCGGCCATGCCGATCATCTGTTCAAGGCGGGAGATGGCGTCGCGCGGCGTGTTGGCGTGGATCGTCGCCATCGAGCCTTCGTGGCCAGTGTTCATGGCTTGCAGCATGTCGAAGGCTTCCTCGCCGCGGCACTCGCCGAGGATCACGCGATCGGGCCGCATGCGGAGCGCGTTTTTGACCAGATCGCGCTGCCGGATTTCGCCCTTGCCTTCGATGCTCGGCGGCCGCGTTTCCATCCGGCCCACGTGCGGCTGCTGCAATTGCAGTTCGGCGGCGTCTTCGATGGTAAGGAGCCGCTCCTTTTCCGAAATGAAGGCCGACAGCGCATTGAGCATTGTGGTTTTGCCGGAGCCGGTGCCGCCGGAGATGATCAGCGTGATCCGCGCCTTCACTGCGGCGGCGAGCAATTCGGCCATTTGTGGCCGCAACGCGCCGACGTCGACCAGCTTGTTGAGATTGAACGGCTTCTTGGAGAATTTGCGGATCGACATCAGCGGCCCGTCGATCGCTACCGGACGCACCGCTACGTTGACACGCGAGCCGTCGAGCAGCCGCGCGTCGCACATTGGATGCGATTCATCGACCCGGCGCCCGACCGCGGAGACGATCTTGTTGATGATGCGAAGCAGATGCGCCTCGTCCTTGAAGCGCACGCTGGTCGGCTCGAGCACGCCGCCCCGCTCGACGTAGACGCACTCGTGACCGTTGATGAGGATGTCGTTGACGGTCTGATCCTTCAGCAGCGGTTCGAGCGGACCGAGGCCGGTCATCTCATCGAGGATTTCCAAGACGAAATCGTTGAGCTCCTGGGTGTTAAGTGCGAGGCGCTCGGTCAGAACGTATTGCGACACCAGCTGCTGAATGTGGCCGCGGATTTCCTCTTCAGGAAGCTTTTCCAGCGCCGACAGATTGATCTCCTCAATCAGCCGGCGATGCAGCCGCACTTTGGCGTCAAGGAGCTTATCGGTCAGGAGTGGATTTGGGGCAGGGGGAGCGGCCGCTTCGGGCGCGGGTTCTTGAGCGGCCTCGGGAAATACCGTCCAGGATACGCCCTCTAATGCGGTCTCGTCTGCGGCTGGGACCAGTTCCGGAGCAGGAACGCGGCGTGTGGTGAAACGACCTGCCATGACTTAAACCACCATGTTGCAAACGTTTCGTCCGCGACCATCCCGGTTTGCCAGCGCATAGCCTCGCGCCGCGCTACACCCCGGACACGACGCTGGAGTTGGCTCACGTCGCACGATCGCACCTACGATCGCGCCCAGGAGAGTTTGAATTTTTTGCCGTCGGCCGCTCCCGCTTTGGCAGCCTTGCCGCTGCCCTGCGGAAGGATAATTTTTTTGAGCTGGAGCGTGATCTTGTTGCCCGGCTTTACCTCATCCAGCGGCACGCCGCGGTCGATGGCCTCGCGAACGAGGCCGTAATCGTTCGGCACGCAGGCCAGAAACGCTTCCCCGATGGCCTGTTCGATATCGGTACGGCGCAAGCCGGACGAGAACATCTTCTGAGCGAAACGGTTGATGATGACTTGCGGCCGCGGGCCATCACCCATCCGCTCGCGGATGGCTTCGACCAGCTGCTTGGCGTGGCGCAGCCCCGGCACCGTCGTCTCGCTGACAATGAACAATCGGTTGGAGCCAAGGAGCACGCTGTCGGTCCAGGAGAACCACGTCCGCGGCATATCGATCACCACGTGATCGAAATTCGACGACACGAGATCGAGGAGCCGCGTTACGACGTCCGGATCGAACGACCGCATCTCGGCCGGGCGGTTCGGCGCCGCGACGACGGCGAGGCCAGACGAATGATGCGACAGCATGACTTCAAGCAACTGGCGGTCGAGCCGTTCCGGCCGCGGTTCGATCTCGCTGAGGTTTAGACGCGGCTCGATGTCGAGATAATCGGCGCAAGCGCCGTGCTGGAAATCGAGATCGACCAAGCAGGTCGCGGTCTTTGCACGCGTCCCGCTATTGAGCAGCAGCATGGCGGTCTGTACCGCCAGCGTAGTCACGCCGGCGCCGCCGACTGCCGGCAGGAAGGTAAATATCTGCGACTCTTTGCCGTCCGCACTAGCCGGCGGCTTGGCCACGCGTGCGCAAGTCTGGACCAGATCGACGGGCGGTACAGGTTTGAGCAGAAGGTCGGCCACCCGCATCTGCATCAGGCGCCGGGCGACATTGCCCTCGAAACTCCGTGTCACGACGACGACCGGCGGCCAAGCGCCGATGCGCATCATGATCCGTTCGAGCGCCTGCAACTCCACTTCGTCGCCCGGATCGAGATCCGCGACGATGACGCTCGCGCCGTCGATGTCGAGATGGTCCTGATCCGAGAGCGTTCCAGTGACGACATCGAGTTCGATTTGCGCGCGGGCGCCGAAAGTCGCGCGAACGCTTTCCTCAAATGCGGCATCGGCCGTCACGACGACCACTCTGGCCTGGACCCCGGGGGATACAGTTCGGCCGATACGCATCACTCAAACTCGCACTACGCCGAGGCTACTCATTGAGTCGGCTGCGGTGGTGGCGGCGTGGGTGGCGGCTGCGACGCGGCCGCCGTTGCAGCTGCCGCTGCCTGCTGCTGCATGTTCTCGACTTCCGAAGTGGTGGGATTCAGCGGCGGGGTCACTTTACCGGTGCGGTAGCGCTCGATCGCCGACTGCATCCTTTGGCCGTTGAAGGCGATGTTGGTGTTGCCGCTGTAGGGCGGCCACGGATCGGCGACCTGCTCCGCGGCGTTGGCGGCGACTGCGTCGCCGCCGGAAAGCGCGATGGTATCGCGCCGCGCGTAGTAGAGGTCGGAGCAGCCGGCGAGAGCGGCGGCCAGCATTACACTTAGGCCCAGCGTGCGCACGACGCTGTTTGCGCTTGGCTTAGTTTCTGGCTGAGACATAGACCCCTCCCGTCCTCGGCAAGTCGAGGATGTGACCGACATACGGCCGGTTCAATGCACCGATGGCGAGCCGCGCCAGCGCCGGGCTGACTTCGGCCTGCCCCATCAGGAAGAAGTCGATGTCGTTGGCCGGCAGGCTGGAGTTGAGCGGCGTACGGATCGGAGTGCTCGGCGCCATCGGGTGAACGATGTGGGGCGTCACCAGGATGACCAGATCGGTTTCGTTCTTCTGATACTGGCTGGAGCGGAACAGGGAGCCAAGGACAGGCGTATCGCCGACCCACGGCAACTGGTCCTGCGCCGTCGTGCTCTGATTCTGCAGCAGACCGCCGAGCATGAAGCTCTGACCGTCGCGCATTTCGATGGTGGTCGAGGCGCGGCGCACGATCAGCGGCGGCACCGAAATGCCGGCGACCTGCACCATGTTGCTGGTGTCGAGCTGGCTCACCTCCGGCTTGATCACCAGATTGATCAGCCCGTCGCGGAGCACGGTCGGCGTGAACGCGAGACCGACGCCATAGGGCTTGTAGTCGATCGAGACCACGCCCAGCGCGCCGGGAACCGGGACCGGAAACTCACCACCGGCGAGGAAGCTTGCGGTATCGCCCGACAACGCCACCAGATTGGGTTCGGCCAGGCTGCGCGCCAGGCCCTTCTGCTCAAGGGCGTTGATTGAGACGTCGAGCGAGGTCTTACCGCCGACCAATTGGCCGATCAAAAACCCGAATGGCGCTACACCGGAAAGCACGCCGGCTGCGACCGCTGGCGAAATCGTGGAGCCTGACGGGCTCACATTTAGACCGCCCGTGTTCACGCCCGGCTGCTGGAATGATCCGCCTGCCGACGTTATCGGCAGCTGGCCAGCAGGGACCTGGTTGCCGACGTTAGCGACCGCGCCGGAGCCGAACATATTCCACTGCACGCCGAGTTCACGGCTGGCTTGCCGCGAGGCTTCAATGAAGCGAACCTCCAGCATGATCTGCTGCGCCTGCAGCACCTGCACAGTGTTAATGACGTCGGGGACGAACTGGCGGGCAATCTGCACCGCCTTGTCGAGCGTGACGGCATCCGCGACCGTGCCGCTCAGCAGGATGCGGCCGTTGACCGAGGACACCCTGATGCCGCTGCCGGCGACGCGCACGATCTCCGCATTGAGCCGCGCCACGTCGTAAGCCACATCGACGTCGAAGATGCCCACGATTTTCTTGCCCTCGCCATAAATGGTGACGCGGGTGGTGCCGATCTTCTTGCCCAGGATCGACAGCGCGTGGTCGGTGAGCGGATTGACGTCGGCAACCTCCGGATCGCCCACGGTGATATCGACCAGGCCCTGGTCGACATGCACGTCTTCCGACTTGCCGACCATCACCGTCACTGTCGTCGTGTGCGCCGAGTTCGCCAGCATAATCCGCTGCTGCGCTCCGGCCTCGCCGGTCCCGAGCGTCGCCGCTGCGACGGTCACAGCCGCCGAGATCGCCGCAATTCGCCAGCGTCGTCGCAACGCGCCGATGACGCCCCGATCCTCATGCCTGTACGCGACGGCACATTCGTTTTTGACTTTGTGCTGGCTTTTCACGTCGGGCTCCCCGCCGCTGCTCATTGTCCCCAAACTCATGTCAACGCCCCAATCTTTTACTGTTCACGTTTTTCCGTCAGTCGTGTTTCCGTCAATCGTGCGCAAGCTCCAGCTCCGATCGGACGGCCGCTTGCGCGCCCGCCCGCTCGACTGGAACGCTGTAAGTGTCTCGCTTGAAGGTTTCGTGCTCGTGCTTGAACCCGCGCGTTACGCTGACCGTCACGGCATGCGTGTCGCGCAACGATGCGAACGCCCTGCCCAGATCCGAAAGCGTCACCCGCCGCGAATTGGCCGCGGACATTTCGCCGGCCTTGCGCAGCAACAGCGACAGCGTTCCGACCGACGATGCGAGCGCGAGCTTTTGCGCGTCGGCGACATCGACTTCCACAGTCACCGCCTTGACCACCGAAGGCTTGAACGACAGCGAATCCGCCGACTGATCGATCGCGAGCACGCGCGCGTTCTCGATGACGACATCGTTGGTCGCATTCTCCTTGTCGGTCTGGCGCGTCAGCACGACATCGACGTGATCGCCGGGCAGAACGAAGCCAGCAACGCCTTCGACATCGTTGACGCGAATGGTGACGGCTTTCATGCCCTCCCCAAGCACCGCGGAGAGGGTCGCGCGCTGGCCGGGGCCGGTGATTTTGGACGCAAGCACCGCCTCGTTCTCATTCATTGGCAGGACCACGACGCGCTTTGCCGCGGCCAGATCCGCGATTTTGCTAAAGGCGCCGGCGGGCAACGCACCTTCCGGCCACGGCACTTCGCGCAGCGACGCGGCAACGATCGGGTCACCGAACCGCAGCGGCTTGCCGGCGACCACGATCGTGCGTGCCGGTGCCTCCGGCTTTTTGTTCGCCTCGAGGCTACGCATCCGCGCCTCGGCCTGATTGTTCAGCCAAGTCTGCGCCAGGAATACCGCAAGCAGCCCGAACATGACTGCAAAGGCGATCATCACGACAGTGCTCGTGCGCACGTCTGTCCCCCGTTTGACGCGTCCGTTATTTTTCGTCTCTCGTTCGCAGTATTGGAGTGCCGGTAGTATTGAATTGGTGAAACAAAACCGGCTTCTCGGCCTATGCTGAAGAATGCTTGAAGCGGTATTCTTTACGGGGCGTGTATCGATTTGTTTTAAGCGAACAGATAACCTTTACGAAAATTCAGCCGTCGCGATACTTCCCGCAGTCACCGCAACGAGGTCACCGCGCATGTCCGCCACCGCAATCGACTCCGCCGTATTCCGCAATATCTTCTCCACCGAGGCCATGCGGCGCTTGTTTTCCGATGAAAGCCGCGTGCAAAAGTACCTCGACTTCGAAGCGGCGCTGGCGCGGGCGCAGGCGCGGCTCAACATCATCCCGCCGAATGCCGCCGAGGAAATCGTTCACCATTGCAACGCCGCCGAGATCGATTTCGTTAAGCTTGAACGGCAAACCGCACACATCGGCTATCCGGTATTGCCGGTGGTGCAGCAGCTCGTTGTGTTATGCCGCGACGGGCTCGGCGAGTGGTGCCATTGGGGCGCGACCACCCAGGACGTGACCGACACAGCCACCGTGTTGCAGATCCGCGAAGCACTCACGCTCGTGGAAGCGGATATCGATGGTGTCGCCGACGCACTCGCCGGACTGGCGCGCAAATACCGCGACACGCCGATGGCCGGCCGCAGCAATCTCCAGCAGGCGGTGCCGATCACCTTCGGTTACAAGATGGCGACCGTGCTGGCCGCATTCGAGCGCCACAAACAACGTCTGCGACAATTGCGCGCCCGCGTGCTGGTCGGCGAGTTCGGCGGCGCTGCCGGCACGCTGGCCTCGCTCGGCGGCCGCGGCCTCGAAGTGCAAGCGGAACTGATGAAGGAGCTGAAGCTCGGCATCCCAGCGATCGCGTGGCACACGGTGCGCGACACCATCGCGGAGGTCGGCTGCTTTCTCGGCCTCGTCGCCGGCACCTGCGGCAAGATCGCGCTCGACGTGAAGCTGATGATGCAGACCGAAGTCGAGGAGGTTTACGAGCCTTTCGCGGAAGGCCGCGGCTCCTCCAGCACCATGCCGCAGAAGCGCAATCCGATTTCGTCGGTCTACATCACCGCGCTCAATTCTGTGGTGCGCCAGCAGGTCGCCACGCTGCTCGACGCCATGGTCGAGGACCACGAACGCGCGACCGGGCCGTGGGAAATCGAGTGGATCGTGCTGCCGGAAATCTTCTGTCTCACCGCCGGCCTGCTGTCACAGACGCTGTTCGTGCTCAACGGCTTGCAGGTCGACGAGAGGAAGATGCGCACCAATCTCGATTTGACCAAGGGCTTGATCGTCTCCGAGGCGGTGATGATGGGGCTTGGCCCCTATCTCGGCCGGCAATACGCACACGATCTCGTCTACGACATTTGCCGTAACGTCATCGCCACCGGCCGTCCGCTGGTCGATCTCCTTGCCGAGAACGAAGAAGTCTCCAAGCATCTCGACCGCGCGGCGCTGACAAAACTCTGCGATCCGGCGAATTACCTCGGCGAAGCCGGCGCGATGGTCGATCGGGTCCTGGCGATGCATAAGGACTAGTGGACACGCGCTCGTCGCCTAAGAGCGATTGCGGAGCTTAATAAACAGCGCCAAGGCCCCAACTGCGTTGGCCGGACCTCATACATAAACCGGTCATCCACCTCGTTGAACAACACGGGGGTGTCTCCCGCCGGATCGGGGTCTTTTTCCGCCCCCCCTGGAGCGGTCGCTGACGCCGTTGAGATAGAGGCGCACATATTCGATCGCAACGCGGTCAAGCGCTGCGTTGGGCTCCTTGCCATACCATGCCGCGACCGAGTTGATGATGCCGAGCAGCGCCAAGGCCGCGAGACGGCAGTCTAGATCGCGACGGAATTCGCCGCTGCGCGCTCCAGACTTCAGGACATCCTCGATAAGACGCTCGTAGGCGCGGGATAGCCGTCCGATTCTCCGGCGGCTGTCGGTCGGCAGATGTTGCCGTTCATTCAAGAACGTTCGCACATAGGCGCGGCGTTCGATCAGCGGCGCCAAATGTGCCTTGACGATCCGTTGAATCTTGTCGCGCGCCCCGCCCGTTCCGGCGGCGATCGAGACCGCGGTCTCTAAAACTCCTTCGACGCCGCGGAAGCAGACCTCTTCGAGCGCCACCTCCTTTGACGGGAAATAGTAATAAAGGCTCGCCTGCCGTATCCCCAGAACGTCGGCAATATTTTGCGTTGACGCACCGTGAAAGCCGCGGTCGGCAAAGACCAGGGCCGCGGCGTCTATGATGGCAGCGCTGCGGCGCCGTGGGCGCTTGATTTTCCGCGCCATTTTGTCCCTCGCACCAGGCTATTGCTTTTCTATACAGCTACAAGCTAGATTTCGTCTATAAGACTATAGAATTTTGAGGTAACGCTTGCACGCCCCGATTTTCCAGCGGCCGCCATTTCGCGCCGATCACGTTGGCAGCCTGCTGCGTCCGGTAGCGCTGCGCGAAGCGTTCAAGCATTGCGATGCCGGCGCGCTCGACCCCGCTTCATTCCGCGCGGTGCAGGACGATAGCATTCGTGCGGCGGTGCGCATGCAGGAAGACATCGGGCTCAAAGTCGTGACCGACGGCGAGTTTCGCCGCGCATCCTATTGGGGTCGCTTCGTCGAACGCACCGCGGGTTTCAAGATTCGCGCGGCCCCGTACAAATTCCGCGAAGAGCATGGACACGAGATCGGGTTCACGGCGCCTTACGCGGCGGCGAAGATTCGCCGCGTCCGCGAGATCGCGCTCGACGAATTCGGATTTTTGCGCGACGTGACCGGAGTGACGCCGAAGATCACCCTACCTGCGCCGTCAACCATGCATTTCTATGCTGGCAGCACATTCGCCGATCCAGGGGTTTATGCCGATGCAGCGCAGTTCTTCACGGATCTGTCGCTTGTCTTCCAGCAAGAAATCGCCGCTCTCGCGAAAGCGGGTTGCCGGTATCTGCAGCTCGACGAGGTAGCGGTTGCGATGTTATGCGATCCTTCGCTGCGTGACCGGGTCAAAGCCGATGGACAGGACGCCGAGGCGCTGGTCGATCTCTATATAGATGCGCTCAATCAGGCTGTGGCTAATCGCCCTACCGATATGGCGGTCGGCATTCACGTCTGCCGTGGCAACTTCAAAGGGCATTTTCTGTCCGAAGGCGGTTATGACTCCATTGCCGAACGCTTCTTCAACAAGGTGAATGCGACGCATTTTTTGCTCGAATACGACACCGGGCGTGCCGGCGGCTTCGCGCCGCTTCGCTTCGTGCCCAACACCAAGGGAGTGGTGCTCGGATTGATCAGCACCAAGACGCCGGTTCTCGAAACCGCTGACGCCCTGAAACGCCGCATCGAAGAAGCGGCCCGCTACGTCGATCTCGACCGGCTGGCAATCGGACCGCAATGCGGCTTCGCCAGCACGGTCGCGGGCAATCCAGTGATGGAGTCCGATCAAAGCGCGAAGCTCAGACGCGCAGTCGATGTTGCCACCGCCGTCTGGGGCTCGTCGTAACGCGATAGTGAGCGGGGAGACACTGCATGGCCGACCAACGCGCCGACACAACCCGCAAGATGTGGCTCGCGACGCTGGAAAGATTCCGCTACGACCGCGACCGCGCGGCAAATCCGGACATGTGGTCTCCACGGCTCGATGCCGCCTCGCGCGACGAGTTGACCGCCATCCAGAACGAAAAATTGCGCGCGGCGGTTCCGTTCCTTTTTGAGAACAGTCTGTTTTATCGCCGCCGCTTCGAACGCCTAGGCCTTCTACCCAGCGATTTCCGCAGCACCGACGATCTCGGCAAATGGCCGGTGGTCGACAAGGCCGAGATGATGGCGGACGCCACCGAGCATCCGCCCTACGGTACCTACACAACGATCACCGACGAGGTGTGGGCCAAGCGTGGATGGATGATGTTTTCATCTTCCGGCTCAACCGGCGCGCCGCGGGTTTTTCGTTATACCCACGTCGATCGCGAGGCTTGGGCATGGGCCAACGCGCGCGCCCTGCTAGCGATGGGTTTCCGGCAGGGCGAGACCGTGTTCATGATGACGGGATACGGCCCGCATGTATGGGCGTGGGGCGTTCAGTATGCGCTGGAGAAGATGGAGCTGCCGACGATTCCGGGCGGCGGCATGGACGCCAAGGCGCGGGCCAATGTGATCCTGCGCTTCAACCCGACGATCTTGCTTTGCACGCCCTCCTACGCGCTTCACCTCGGCCGGTTGATGCAGACGATGGGGTACGATCCGGCCGCGACCAGCGTGCACACGCTGTTCCTCGCCGGCGAGCCGGCGCTTGCCGTCGAGCCGACGAAGCGCCGCATCGAGAATTTGTGGAACGCGCGCATCGTCGAATTTTACGGTTGCACCGAAGCATCGCCGCATGTCGGCGGTTATTCCTGCCCGGCCCAGCAGCGCGAGAGTTCGCCGTCGGCGACCCACTTGATGGAAGATATCCAGGTCTGGGAAATCGTCGACCCGGAAACCCGGCGTACGTTGCCGCCGGGACAGCGCGGACTTACAGTGTGCACCAATTTAAATTCGGAGAGCTCGCCGCAACTCCGCTTTCTGGTCGGCGACTACGCGACCTTGAACACCACGCGCTGCGCCTGCGGCCGCACCCATGTCCGCGCCATCGGTTCCTTCGCTGGCCGCGCCGATGACCTAATTACTCTGAGGGGCATTAAAATGTTTCCGATCCAGATTGAGAACGCCGTGCGTGCCCTGCCGGGGAGCAGCGACGAGTTCGAGATCGTGTTGTCGACCGATAGCAGCGGCCTCGACATCATGACGATACGCTGCGAGCATTCCGATCATGGGCACAACGGCACGATTTTGCGCCAACGGATCGAGGAGGAAATACGCTCGCGCTGCGAGGTGCGCGTGGTGGCCGAAGTGCTGGCGCCGGGAACGTTGCCGAAGACCGAGTTCAAGGCGCAGCGGGTGAAAGATCTGCGGCACAAGCCTTAGTTCTTCGTGGGCAGCCGCCTGTTGCGCCGAAGCACACCTACGCGCGCCGGTGTTGATTGAAATTCGATTGTGACAATGTGAGCCAAGCAACAGGGGGAGGAACATGCGAGCACGAGCATTTCTGAATTTTGCCGTGGCCGTCGCTACGGCGAGTCTGCTGTCGTTCGGCGCACAGGCCGACGATGCCTACACCATCGGTGTGACTGCCGCGATGACCGGTCCCGCCGCCGCGACGCAGGCGCCGGTGATCGAGATGCTTCGCCTCTATGTCGACGGTCTGAACGCCAAGGGCGGCATCAACGGCCATCGCATCAATCTCTTGATCGAGGACGACCAGGCCGAACCGTCCAAGGCGGCCGCAAACGTCACCAAACTGATCCGCCAAGACAACGTGATGCTGCTGATCGACTCCAGCCTGTCGTCGACCTACGGGCCGGTAATCGCCGAAGCAAAACGCGCTAACGTGCCGCTGTGGTTCGCCGGCGCGGTGTGCCCGAAGGACACCCATCCGCCGAAACCCGATCCGGTGCTGTTCTGTTCGACCGGGTTCGACTTCGGCTACGACATTCCGGTAGCGATCGACGCCATCAAAACGGCGGCAAAAGAGCCGGTGAAGATCGGCATGATCGGGATGCCGATCCCGATCTCCCGCATCGGCATCGAGGCCGCGCAAAAGCAGAGCGAAAAGCTCGGCATGGTGACAGTGGATACCGAGTTCATCCCACCCACTGCCGCCGACTACACGCCATTCGCCACCAAGCTGAAGGGCCGAGATCCGAACTGGGCCTTTGCCTATGCGCCGTGGCCGACCGAGGTAAGGACATTTGAAGCGCTGCGGCGGCTCGGCTGGACCGGCACGTATCTGTGTTACGGCCACATCCAAGCCGAGGAAGAACTCAAGCGCGTCGCCGACGGCGGCTTTCAGGTTTTCACGGTGAATGCGTTTTTCCAGGATGACCTGCCCGTGCACAAGCAGATTCGCGAAGCGGCGGCGCAGGGCAAATATTCATACCCGGTAACCTATGCGGACGAAGGCTGGATCAGCGCACGCGCCTTGGAGCAAATCCTTACCAAGACCGGATGGCCGGCGAACGCCGAAAAAATCGCAGCGGCAATGACCACGCTCGATCTCGATACCCAGGGCCTGCGGGGCGGGCCTCTGGTGTGGACGAGCGATAATCATTTCCGCACCAAGCAATACTATCGCTTCTACCGCTACGATCCGGAACAGAAAAGTATCGTGCGCATGCGCGACTGGCTTACAGTAGAAGTCGTCAACTGATAACCAGACGGCGGCGTGGCACCGCGCCGCTGTTCGCACATTCCCTATGTCGCTGCAGCTCGTCGCCAATGTCATCGTGCTCGCGGCGATCTATGCGCTGGTGAGCGCAGGCTACGTGCTCGTCTACCGGGTCAGCCGCGTCCTCAACCTGGCACATGGCGAGTTGATGATGGTCGGCGCCTATGTGCTGGTCGCGACCGCGGGGCTGTTCAGCGGCGACCCGCTGCTGGCGCTCCTCCTGGCCGCGATCTGCGGTCTGGTCATGGGCATCATCGTTTATGCAGCGCTGATGCGCTGGATGACCGGAGAAGCCGTGCTGGCGGCGGTGCTCATTACTATCGCGCTCGGTGTTTTGCTGCGCGGCCTGACAATCCTGGTCTGGACCACCCAGCAATTCTACCCCGGCTCCACGTTCGGCTGGCGTAATCCGCCGGTACACGTCGCGCCCGGCGTGCGGATTTCGTCCGCCAGCCTCGCGCTCGTGGTTCTGACGATCGCCGTCTACGCCAGCCTGTTCGCTTTTTTGCAGTTCACGCGCTGGGGCGTGCGCATGCGCGCGGCCGGCCAGAATCCGCTGCTTGCCGAGCAGCGCGGCATCCGCTTGCACGGCGTCTACGCGTTCGCTTGGGGCCTATCGACGTTCACTGCTTCGCTCGCCGGCATGCTGTTGGCGCTGGATTCCGGCGTGGAATCCACCATGGCGACCATCGGCCTCAAGGCGTTTCCCGCGGCTTTGGTCGGCGGTCTCGACAGTCTCATCGGCGCCGCGATTGGCGCCCTGATCGTTGCGGCGGCCGAGATCGCCGCCATCCAATATGTCAATCCGCTGTTATCGGACGTAGTGCCGTTCGTCGTGCTGCTGATCGTACTGGCAATCCGCCCCTGGGGCTTGTTTGGCAGCCGCGAACAACTCGACCGGGTCTGAGATGAGCGACCGCAGCCCCTATGCACGAGAACTCGTTGTGTTTGGGACACGATCTGCGCGCGTCCGTCTCGCACTCGCGGTCGTGGTGTTATTCACGTTGCCGTTCGTCGCCTCGCCGTTTCAGCTCGATCTTGCCAACCAGGTGCTGCTCGCCAGCATTGGTGCGCTCGCGCTGATGTTGCTGACCGGATTTGCCGGCCTGATTTCGCTCGGTACTGCCGGCCTCCTGGCCGCCGGGGCCTACGCCGTCGGCGTTCTGGTCCGCGAAACCGGAGCGCCATTCTGGCTGACGTTGCCGGCCGCCGGCGTGCTCGGGGCATGCCTCGGATTGATCTTCGGCCTGCCCTCGCTGCGGCTGCGCGGACTTTACCTCGCCATCAGTACGCTCGGACTGCATTTCGTGGTCATCTATCTCGGCGGCGAATACGAGGCGCGCTCAACGCTTTCGACCGGCATCATGATCGATTCGCCTTCGATCGGCGGATGGACATTGAGCAGCGGGCGGGCGTGGTATTTCGTGCTGCTGGCGTTCGCGGCGCTGGCGCTCCTCATCAGCGTCAACCTGCAACGCACGCGGACCGGCCGGGCATGGCGGGCGCTGCGCGAGCGCGACGTCGTCGCCGAGGCGCTCGGTATCGACGTGCCGCGATTTAAGCTCATGGCGTTCGTGATCAGCGCGACCATAACGGCGATCGCCGGTGCGTTGTTCGCTTATTTCCGCAATTTTGTGTCGATCGACGCATTCTCTCTTTACCTGACCGTACAATATGTCGCGATGATCATTATTGGCGGCATGGGCTCCATTCCCGGCGCCTTGCTTGGTGCCGGTTTTGTCATCCTGTTTCCCTACGCCATCGAGGCGATCGCCGGTTACCTGCCCGCGCGCTTCGGCAACATGGTGTTTGCCCTCGACTACGCCGTGTTCGGCGTGGTGATGATCTTGTTTCTATTGCTCGAACCGGCGGGGCTGATCGGCATCTGGCATCGAATGAAAAACGTCTTCGCGGCGCGGCGCGCCGGTTCGGCGTCATGACGCAGTCGATTACGACCGCGCCGCTTCTGGTGATCGACGCGCTCGAGGTCGCCTATCACCGCATCGCGGTAGCGCTGCATGGTGTCTCGCTGTCAGCGTAATGCCGCAGACCATCGTGGCGCTGCTCGGCAACAACGGCGCCGGCAAGACCACCACACTGCGTGCGATCTCCGGCTTCATCGGTCTCGATGACGCCCGCGTCGTTGCCGGCAGCATCCGCTTCGCCGGAAAGCTGATCGAAAACCAGCCGCCGCACGCCAATACCGCACGCGGCATTGTGCTGGTGCCGGAGCGCGATAAGGTCTTTCCCAATCTCACGGTTGCTGAAAACCTGACGGTTGCATCGTCACGCGGCTACGCCGCCGAGCGCCGCCACCTCGAAGCTCTCATCTTCCAGTTCTTTCCGGCGCTGGCAGAGCTGCGGCCGCGGCTCGCCGGATTGTTGTCCGGCGGCGAGCGCCAAATGCTTGCGCTCGGCAGCGCCATTGTCTGCAACCCCGAACTGCTGCTGGTGGACGAGCTTTCGCTTGGCCTGGCGCCGGTGGTGGTCGAGGATCTGACGCGGAGACTCTCCAGCATCCGGCAGGAGCTTGGCATCACCGTTCTTCTGGTTGAGCAGAATGCCCGCGTGGCGTTGGAGATCGCCGATTACGGCTACCTCCTGGAGAACGGGCGCGTGGTGCTGGAAGGCGCGGCCGCAGAGCTGCGCGGCCGCCGCGAAATCCAGGAAGCCTATCTCGGCCAGGCGAGCGGCGAAGAGCGCCGCAGCTATCGGGCCCTGCGGCACGTGCCGGCGAAGGAGCGGCCGGGTGGCTGAACTTGCGGTCGAGCATTTCTCTTTGCAGTTCGGCGGGCTGGCGGTGCTCACCGATGTGTCGCTGCACGTCGAGGCCGGCGAGTTGCTTGCGTTGATCGGGCCGAACGGCGCCGGCAAGACCAGCGTGCTCAACTGCATCAGCGGCATCTATCGCGGCCAGGGTACGATCCGGCTGCACGGAGAGAACATCAACGGCCGCTCCGCGCACGAGATCGCGCGGCTTGGCATCGCGCGCACGTTCCAGCACGGCGAGGTGTTCCCGCAAATGACCGTGCTCGAAAACCTGCTAACCGGCCGCCATTGCCGCATCGCGACGAATGTGTTGGCGGAGATGTTCTATCTGCCATCCGTGCAGCGGCAGGAGCTGTTTCATCGCGAGGCGGCCGAGAAGGTGCTGGCTTTCGTCGGGCTGGCGCCGCACCGCCACACGCCGGTCGGCTCGCTGCCCTTTGGCATACAGAAGCTGGTCGGCTTCGCCCGCGGGCTTGCCCTCGAACCCGTGCTGCTGCTGCTCGACGAGCCGTCGGCCGGACTCAATCGCGCCGAGCGGGAAGACCTCGCCCGTCTGATCCTGCGCATCAAGGACGAACTCGGCCTCGCCATGATCTGGATCGAGCACGACATGCAGATGGTGGCCGATCTGGCCGACCGCATCCACGTACTCGATTACGGCCGCACGCTCGGCGTCGGCTCAGCCGCCGATGTGTTGAACAACCCGGCGGTCATTGCCGCCTATGTCGGCACCCAGCCGGTCGGCTAGCCGAGCAGGGCCCTCAGATTGTTGCATTGGGCCGGCCCGTACCCGTACGGCCCGTCGGTCTATTTGCTGACAAACACTTTTCCGTCCCGCACTTCGACGATGAACTGCTGCGGCGGGTTCGGCGCCGGGCCGGAAATGACCTTGCCACCATTGGCGACGTCAAAGACGCTGAAGTGACACGGGCACCCGATCACGGGATTTTTGGCTGCAACGTCGAAAGTATCCTGCGCCATAGCCACATCGCGAAAGTATCTCGCGACGCACTTGGCGTGCGGACAAATCAAGCTCGAGGCGTACCAGCGTTCGTCGGGCAGCTTGACGACGATGCCGGGTACACGCTCGCCCTCAAGCTCGAAGCTGAACTCGGCCGCCGCCCAAGGCTCCGCTAGCGCCTTTTGATCGATGACGGCTAGTGGCGGCGCACCCGCTGCGGGCGCGCGACCGACGGCGGCGAGCGTCGGCAAAGAGACGAGGCCCAGCAACAGTCGCCGCCGATCCCGCCGGGTTTGCATCGCCAAGGCGTCCGTCCAGGCTGGAAATTGAACTGCCGAGCGCGTTAGCGGGTGGCCTCGCCACGTTCGAGCATGGCGAGCCAATCGTCATTGCTGATCACCTTCGACCACATCGGATAAGTGTTCTTGAGCATCATCTCGGACTGTTCCGGGAAATATCCAGCCATGGCGTCGCGCAATGCATAGACGTGGTAGCCCAGGTCGAAGGCGCTGGTGACGGTGGCGTAGACGCACACGTCGGTCGTAAAGCCGCCGACCGCGACGTTCTTGATGCCCTTCGACCGCAAAATCTCATTCAGGCCGGTGCCGCCGAACGCGCTGATTTGATTGCGCGGCGCCGGGAAAAGATCCTTGTCGCCTTCCCCCGGCATCAGCGGCGGATAATACGACGTCTCCGTGGTGCCGACCTTCCAGGCTTGGCGCAGGATTTGACCGCGGTGGAAGCCGCCCGGATTGGTCGCGTCGACCTCGCGGTAATCGCTGGTGTAACCCTCGGTGATGTGCACTACCAACACGCCGAGACTCCGCGCCTTCTTCACCAGATCGACGGTCCTGTCGAGCAGGTGTTTTTCTTCAAGCTCTTTCTTGACCGCGCGATGATTTGCGCCGTCGAGATTCGTGAACGGATATTGAAAGTCAATCAGGATCAATGCGGTTTGCGCCGGATTGAGCTCCTTGGCGAGCGGCGGCAGTCCTTGCGCCATCGCGCTCGATGCGCCGAGCAAAGCGGTGCAGGCAATCGCTACCGCTGCAGCGACAGATCGCGCCGTGAAATTATGAAGCAAAGAACGCGATTTGATGAAACGCATGGTCCGACCCCTCCGTATGGCGCCGAGTTTCTCCCTATGAAGAACCATTCTCCATATTCGGTCCGCGGCCGCAACACGCGCCGCGTTGCAGTGATCCAGGTTCAGCGAGCTTCCCCGTCGTGTAGCGTCTTGAGCATCGCGCTCCCTTGATTGGCCGGGCCGAGCGCACCGGTAGTAGACGCGAGTTCGACGACCTTATGCAGCTCCTCCCAGCTGGCGCCGGCGCGACGCGCCGCCAAGGCGTGCATTTGCGCGGCGGGATTGTGCTCGACCAGCAGCATGCCGAACAGGATGAGATTCGTGGTCTTAACGTCGAACACATCCGAATAAAAGGCGTGCGCGCGGAGCGCTTCGGCCCGCCGCAGGAACTCGCGATTGATCTTTCCCGAAAACTCGAACCGCGCCGCCGGCAGCGGCGGCAACGAACCGAACAATTTGACGTAGCTGTCGCGAAAGGCCGCGAGATCGGCGGGCGTGTCGTCTTTTGCAGACATGCGGAGAACCTCGTCGCGTTACCAATCACCGGCGCGGCCGGCGCGCTTACTCGACCTTAACATTCGCGACCCGGATCACGCGCCGCCATTTTTCGGCGTCGGCTTTGATAAAATCGGCAAACTCCTGCGGCGAGCCAACCATTGGCTCGAAGAATTGCGGATCGAGAACTGCGGCGCGAAATCCTGGCTCGGCGAGAACCCGTTGCGTCTGCGCATTAAGCTGATCGACGATTGCCGGCGGAGTGCCGGCCGGCGCGAACAGCCCGAACCACGAGGCCGCCTCGAAACCGGACAAGCCGCCCTCGGCGATCGTCGGGATGTCGGGCAGACTCGCCAACCGCTCCTTGCTGCCGACCGCCAGCAAGTTGAGCTCGCCGGCTTTCCACGGCTGGATCGCGCTGCCGACGCTGATGAACATCGCCTGGATATGGCCCGCGATGACATCCGTCAGAGCCGGCGTCGCGCCTTTATAGTGTATGGCCACCAATTGCACGGCGGCCATGGCTTCGAACATCTCCATATTCAGATGCCCGGTCGAGCCGACGCCGTAGGTCCCGTAGTTGAGCGATCCCGGTTGTTTTTTCGCCAGCGCGATGAAATCGGCAACGCTGTGGGCGGGTACCGACGGATTGGTAACCAGCGCCTGATGAATTTTGACCAAGCCGGCAACCGGCACGAAATCCTTGGCTGCATCGTAACGAAGCTTGCCGAACAGATACGGATTGATCGCCACTGTCGCTTCGGGGCTGACCAGCAGAGTGTAGCCGTCACCGGACGAACGCGCGACATATTCCGCGGCAATCTGGTTACTCGCACCCGGCTTGTTTTCGACCACGACCGGTTGGCCGAAACTTTCTCTGAACCGCTGCCCTAACGAGCGGGCGAGGATGTCGGTGACGCCGCCGGGCGCGGCGGGGACGACAAGCGTGATCGTCTTCGCCGGATATTGCTGCGCGGCGGCGCCCGCGAGACTGGCGACGACCGCTCCAAGCACCAACAAGTATCGCGATAAGACCAACATCATTTTGCCCAATAAGTGCTATTCCGCGGGACGGACAGGTGCATGTTGCGGCGCCAATGCACCTGCTCCGGTGCGCGTTGCGCCATCGTTCTCCGCGGCGGGTTCTAAATCTGCCTTCGCCCCACGCAGCCGGAAATAAATTTGCATGCCGACCAGCGCCACGCACAGTGCGACAAACACGGCGCTGATCGGCCGCTCGACAAACACGGCGAGATCGCCGCGGGAAATCAGCATGGCGCGGCGGAAGTTTTCCTCGAACCGCGGCCCCAGCACAAAGCCGAGCAGGATCGGCGCCGGATGAAAGCCGAGCCGCAGCAGCAAATAGCCGAACGCGCCGATGACGATCACCTCGCCGACCTGGAACATGTCGTTATTGGCCGCATAGACGCCGATGCAGACGAAAAACAGCGCGCTCGGATAAAGATAGCGATAGGGAATCGCCAGCATCTTCACCCAGATGCCGATCAGCGGCACGTTCAACAACACCAGGAGAATGTTGCCGATCCAGAAACTCGCGACCAGACCCCAGAAGATGTCGGGATGCTGCGAAATGAGCTGCGGGCCCGGCACGATGCCGTGGATCATCAGCGCGCCGAGGAGGAGCGCCATCACCGCGTCACCGGGAATGCCCAGGCTCATGGTCGGGATAAAATCGCCCTGCACCGACGAATGCGTCGCAGCCTCGGGGCAGGCTACGCCTTCGAGCGCCCCGGTGCCGAACCGTTCGGGCGTTTTTGAAACCCGCTTTTCGGTCGCATAGGCGACGAACGAAGCGATGGTCGGCCCGGTTCCGGGGATGAGCGAACAAAAGCTGCCGACCAGCGTGCCGCGCAGCATCGGAAAGATCGACAGCTTGAGATCGGCCTTGGTCGGCCGCAGGTCGCGCAGGCGCACGTTGGTGTATTTGGTGCTGATCGGAGCGACTTGATTGATGCTATTCATGAACTCGGCAATGCCGAACAGACCGAGCGCCAGCGCAACAAGCGCGATGCCGTCGTCGAGTTCGGTCAGCCCGAACGTGTAACGCTCTGATCCGAGCTCCAGATCGGTGCCGACACAACCGAGAATGAGCCCGAGCACCGTCATCGCCACGCCCTTGAGCGGCGAGCCGCGCGCCAGCGTCGAGCCGGCGAGCAAGCCGAGCAGCATCAGCGAGCAGACCTCGGCGGGTCCAAACTCCAATGCTGCCCTCACCAACACCGGCGAAAGAAAAATCATTTCGGTGATGCCCCACGAGGCGCCGACGAACGAGGCCAAGACCGTGATGCCCAGCGCCACGCCGCCGCGCCCCTGCTGGGTGAGCGGAAAGCCGTCGAGACAGGTGACCGCGTGCGGCGGATGGCATGGCAAGTTGAGCAGGATCGAGCAGATCGCCCCGCCATATTGAGCGCCGTACATGACTCCTGCCAGCATCAGCACGGCACCGACCGGCGGAATTCCGAACGTCAGCGGCAGCAGGATCGAAATGGTGGCGAGCGGCCCCATGCCGGGCAGCACACCAACCATGTTGCCGACCAGCACGCCGATGAAGCACCACATCAGATTGTGCGGTTCGAGCGCGACGCCGAAGCCATACCAGAGATCCGTGAGTGCGGTCGCAATCACAGGCCACCTCTCCACGTCAGCACCGGCATTGGAATCTGCAAGAAATAGGAGAACAGCCCGACGCCGAACACAGTCACGATCAACGCCAAGATTAACGTGCTCTTCAACGTGGCGGTGCGGTCACCCAGGGCGGCAACGAAGACGCACGCGAATGTTCCCGGCATGAGTCCAAAATAGCGGCCAAAGAGGACAAAGAGCGCCGGTCCGGCGAGAATGCAGAACCAGCCCCACCATTGCGGATGTTCGGGCAGGATGCGCTCATCCGCCACGCTTTCCGGTCCACTCGCCGGCACGGCAGCAGCACCGGCAATCGCGATTCCGATCAACGCCAGGATCGCGCCCAGCGCCGTCGGCAAGAAGCCGGGGCCCATATGCATCAGCGAGCCCAGCCGATAGGACGACCAGCCTTTGAGCGCGACGCCTAAGCCAATGAGCAACATGAGCCCGCCCGCGTAGAAGTCGCGCTTGCGCGTCAGCTCGCGGAAAGGACCCAGGATTGATTGCAAGATTCCTCCCGGCTTATTTCGGCCCGCCAGGGCTTGAGCCTAACGCGCGGCCGTATCGGGAGTCCATGCGACCCCCCGGAAGCGGCGAGAGCTACGCTTACTCCGCCGCTGCGACCCTGGCGTCCAGATAGTCGCGCACCAATTTCTGCAGCGCCTGGAGATCAGGTTTGCCGGAGCCCAGCAGCGGCAGCTTGTCGAGCACGATCACCTGCGCGGGCGACATCAGCTCCGAGGCGTGTTTGCTGCGCGCATAAGCCTGAAAGTCCGCGCGCGTGGCGCTGTGCTTGTCGGTGACGAGGATCAAGCGTTCGCCCTTGCGGTCGTCGGGCACCGCGACCACGGCAGAATTGTAGTTCGGCCACAGCTCGACCGCGAGCGCCTCGACGGCGGCGAGCGAGATCATCTCGCCGCCGATCTTGGCGAAGCGTTTGGCGCGGCCTTTAATGGCGATGTAGCCCTGCTCGTCGATCGAAACGATATCGCCGGTGTCGTACCAACCCTCTGGGGGTTGCTCGAGCACGCCCGGATTGTCGGCGCGCAAATAGCCGAGCATCACGTTCGGACCCTTGACGAAAAGCCGGCCGCCCTCGTCGACCCCCTCGACCTTGTCCAGCCGCGCCTGCATGCCCGGCAGAAGCTTGCCGACGGTGCCGAATTTGTTGAACATCGGCGTGTTGAGCGCCAAGACCGGCGAGGTCTCGGTCACGCCGTAGCCCTCGAGAATGCGCATACCGAATTTTTCGAGGTAGATCCGGCGGGTCGCTTCCTTGATCGGCTCGGCGCCGGCGACGATGTAACGCAACGAGCGAAAATCGTAAGGGTTCGCCATGCGCGCATAGCCGGCAAGGAACGTATCGGTTCCGAACATGTAGGTGGCGCAGATGCCGTAAACCAACTCAGGCACCGTGCGGTAATGCAGCGGCGACGGATAAAAGTAGGTCGGAACGCCGGAAATAAGCGGCAGCACAATGCCGCCCATGAATCCGAACGAATGGAACGACGGCAACGCCATGAACAGTTTGTCTTCGCGCCCGAAATCGATGCGCGCCTCGGCCTGCGCCACATTCGACAGCACGTTGCGGTGTGAGAGGACAACGCCTTTGGGCACGCCCTCGGTGCCAGACGTGAACAGGATCACGCACCAATCGTCCGGCTCGCGCGCGACCAGCGGCTTTTTCGCCCGCAGTGCGCCGCGCAGCTTGTCGCCGAAACTCACGGTCTTGCGGACGTCTTCCAGATAGACGATGCGCACGTTCTTCTCAATCGCGGCGATGAGTTTTTCCAGTCTCGCCTTCTCAATGAACGCGTGCGCGGTGAGGATGGTGTCGATTTGAGCGGCACGGCAGGCGCCAAGGACGTTGGCGGCTCCCGAGGTGAAGTTGATCATCGCCGGAACGCGGCCGCCCGACATCAGCGCGAGCGAGGTGACGGCGGCGCCGTTTGAGGTCGGCAGCATGACGCCGACCGCGCGCCCTTCCGGCGCGAACTGCATCAGCTTGCCGCCGAGGATCCGCGTCGCCTGCAACACCCGCTTATAGGTCAACTGCCCGCTGGTCGGGTCCTCGATTGCGGGCCATTTGCCGCCGTGCTCTTCGGCCGCCTCGATAACCGCCTCGACGACGGTGCGGTCGGTCGGGGTAGTGACGAACATCAAATTCGACATGATGTCGTAGAGCGCGGCTCCGGCTGCCAGCCGGCGCTTTTTACCTTTGAGCTCCGGATCGACGTTGAGCTTCACCGGTTCAAGGATCGTGACCTTGATCTTCGGGAACAGCCGGCGACGTATTTGCGTGGTCTTCAGGCGGCTGAAGATCGTCTTTTCCGGCCCGTCGATGCGGACCGGAACCACCATCGCGTCCGATTTGTCGGCGATCATGGCGGCGCCGTCGTAGATTTTCATCAGGCTGCCGGTGATGGTGATGCGGCCTTCCGGAAAGATCACCAGCATGTTGCCTTCGCGCACCGCGTTGATGACGGTGCGCAGCGCCATCGGCTTGAGCGGATCGAGCGCCATGGTGCGCACGAACGGCAGGAACGGCTGAATCCACCATTGCTTCGAGATGCCGACGTCGACCGCAAAGACCGGACGCTTGGGCAGCAGCGCCATCGCCACCGGCGGGTCGAGGAAGCTGACGTGGTTCATGGCGATGATGGCGTTGTGGCCGGCCTTGGCGACGTTCTCCAGGCCGGTGACTTCGAGCCGATAGAAAGTACGGAAGACGATGGAGAGAAGATCGTTCAGCCAGCTGGTCGGCAGCGTGCGCGCAATGATGATGGCGACCACAAGGTTGGCAACGCCGATCAACGCGAACAGCAGCGGCGTCGAAAAACCAAGCTTCTGCAGCACGGCAAGAATAATGGCGCCGGCCACCATGAAGACGGCGTTGAGGACGTTGACGGCTGCGACCACGCGGGCGCGCTGATCGGCGCTGGCCCAAGCCTGCACGGCGCTGAAGGTCGGCACGATGAAAAGGCCGCCCGAAACCGCCAGCCCGGCAAGGTCGATGGCGATGTGGATGCTGTGCGCCGACGCGAAGAACTCGCTGATACCGAGCGGGCTTGCCGCCGCGACGACGGCCGACGTGGTCCACGCCAAATCGAGCGAGAACAAGCCGAGCAAAACGCCGGCGACAAGTGTCGGCAGGAGAACAATGCGCCCGTGGGCCAGCCACGCGGCCAGACCCGAGCCGATCGCCACCGCGACCGAGAAGATCGTCAGGAAGATGGTGACGACGCTCTCGCTGCCGCCGATGTTGAAAGTCACGAGCGGCGGCAGCAGCGAGAGCACCAGCGCGCCGACGAGCCAGAACCAGCTCGTCACCATTGCACCCCACCAAAGCCGCGGCTCGGCGCGGATGTATTTGATAAGCGCGCCGGTAGAGGCGAAAATGTTGCGCCTGACAACCAAGTTCGGTGCGCCCTCGCCGGTTGGCGGAATGAACCGGCTGGCGATCCAGCATGCCACCGACGACACGATCATCAGCCAGGCGAAGTGAATGGGGTCGCCGCCATCCTTCGCCGCGACGCCGGCGACGATGGTGCCGATGAGAATGGCAAGAAAGGTCCCGCCCTCAACCAGCGCATTGCCGGACGGCAGTTCGGAACGCTCGAGATGGTCGGGCAGGATGCCGTATTTGATCGGCCCGAACAGCGAAGCGATCGTTCCGTACAATCCGACCGCGATAAACAACAGGACGATGGAGTGGATAGCGAACCCCACCACCGCCACCGCGGCAACGGCGATTTCGAACAGCTTCAGGCGCTGCGCCACCAGGGCTTTGTCGTAGCGGTCGGCGAGTTCGCCGCCGAGGCCCGAAAGCAGGAAGAATGGAAAGATCAGCGTTGCGCCGGCCAGCGTGATCAATGCCGCGGAATCGGCGCCGCCGATTTGGAACAGAATAAGGAAGACCAGCGAGGTCTTGAGGAAGTTATCGCCGAACGCCGAGAAGAACTGGCACCAGAACAGAGGCGCGAAACGTCGCGTCGTCATCAGGGACGTGGACATGGTTCTTCCGCGGTTATTAACGGGTCAGCTATTTACGGGTCAGCGTTTGCTCCCGCACCATTTTAGACGTGCGCACCAGTCTTGGCGACTGCAAGTCTTGGCGACCAGAGCTTTTGCGATGCCGGATTCGGTGACGTATTCGGACACCATTCCGCGACAATTACACTGCAAAGTCAATGATCTAGTGCCGGAAGATGATCCGAGTCATCCTTGAGCTGCACGCCCGACAGGCGGCGCGTGCGCATGGCACGCAGAAGATGGGCAAGCCTGAAGCCGGCGGACGGGTAATCGATGCCGTCCGGCCGAATGTTCGAGATGCAGTTGCGCTCCGCGTCACTCGTCGCCGCGTGCGGGTTGAAGGTCACGTACGCGCCCATGCTGTCGGGCGCGGAGAGACCCGGGCGCTCGCCTATGAGCACCGCGACGCTCGCGGCGCTGAGCGCCGTTGCTATGGCGTCGCCAATCGCGACACGGCCGTGGCGCACGACGACGAGCGGACCAATCCGCCAGCCTTCGGCGCGCAGCGCCGCGACCGTCAGGGATAAAACCGGCTGTGCGTGCATTGCGACGGCGCGAGACGATAATCCGTCGGCGACCACGAACACGACATCGTAATTACCTTTGTGCGCCGCCAATTCCGCATCGGCGCTCGCCGCGAGGCGACGGCCGAGATCGGGGCGGAGCAGATAAGTCTGCCGGTCCGCCGCCGTGCTCGCGACCGAAATGACCGGGCAGTCGAGCCCGGCCAGTTCGGCTGCAAGCCGTGCTTCATCGAACGGCTCCGCGACGGCATCGCGGGCGCGAGCATGTGCAAGCTTGAAATCGAGGAGTGGCCCGGTTGCAAGCGAAGCGCCAGCGCGCTTGAGCCCGATGCGGGCCGCCGTCATCCGGCGCAAGCCGTTCCAGAATTCGTCTTCAGTCTCCATGAGCTTTGGCGAAATCCAATTCCCGCGTCTCGGGATGTTGCGCAAGCAACGCGCGGAAGCGGCCCGGCAAGCTGCGTGGGCGGATGCGGTCGGCACCGTCGATCAAACCCTGCCGCCCGAGCCACGCTTCGAATTCCGGCGCCGGCCGGCGGGCGAACAGATCGCGCATCGCGAGCGCATCATGAAACGAGGTGCTCTGATAGCCGAGCATGATGTCGTCGGCGCCGGGCACGCCCATCACGAAATTGACCCCCGCCGTAACCAAGAGCGCCAAGAGCGCGTCCATGTCGTCCTGGTCGGCGTCCGCGTGGTTGGTATAACAAACATCGACGCCCATCGGCACGCCCATGAGCTTGGCGCAGAAGTGATCTTCCAAGCCGGCGCGCATGATCTGTTTGCCGTTGAACAGATATTCGGGGCCGATGAAGCCGACGACACTGTTGACCAGGAGCGGCTTGAACGTCCGCGCTACCGCATAAGCCCGCGCTTCGAGTGTTTGCTGATCAACGCCGTGATGCGCGTTGGCGGAGAGCGCACTGCCCTGTCCGGTTTCGAAATACATCACGTTGTCCCCGACGCTGCCGCGGCGAAGCGACAACGCCGCGTCGCGCGCCTCCGCAAGCAAGGCGAGATCGATGCCGAAGCTCTTGTTGGCCGCTTCAGTCCCGGCGATCGATTGGAACACCAGATCCACCGGCGCGCCCTTCCCGATCAGATCGAGCGTAGTCGTCACATGTGCCAACACGCAGCTTTGCGTCGGGATATCGAGTTTGCCGCGGAACTCGTCGAGCATCGCGAGAAGCGCGTGCGCGCTGTTCGGGCTGTCGGTCGCGGGATTGATACCGATCACGGCGTCGCCGGCGCCGAGCAGGAGCCCATCGAAAATGCTGGCGGCGATGCCGCGCGCATCGTCGGTTGGATGGTTCGGCTGCAGCCGCACCGACAGGCGGCCCGACAGGCCCAGCGTGTTGCGAAACGCTGTCACCACGCTGCATTTTGCCGCCACCACGATCAGGTCCTGCAGACGGCTGATCTTGCTCACGGCGGCTGCCATCTCCGGCGTTATGCCGGGCGCCAGCACGGACAAAATGGCGGTGATGGTTTCATCCGCCAGCAACCAATCGCGAAAGCCGCCGACGGTCAGATGCGAAACCGGTGCGAAGGCGGTACGGTCGTGGCTATCGACAATCAGCCGCGTGACCTCATCGCTTTCATAGGGGACCACGGTTTCGTTGAGGAACGCGGCGAGCGGCAAGTCGGCCAGCGCATATTGAGCGGCGACGCGTTCCTCGCCGGTTGCCGCCGCAATGCCCGCGAGCTGATCGCCGCTGCGCAACGGCGAGGCTTTGGCTAACAGCGTCTTCAGATCAGCGAAAGTATAGCGCCGCGCTCCGATCGTTGCACCGTACATGGGCGAGCCCGCGAACTGATGATGTCGAGTATACAGGTCGCCGCCCCTCTGCGGCCTAAGATTCACGACTTACGGCATGCAGCGCGGCCGTATATTGAGGTAAACAGAGAAGAACTTTCGCGGCAATATGGGGCGGGGCGTCATCCGCTTTTGCGCCCGAAGCGGCGCGGACCGGTGTCGGTAACACCGAGATGAATTTCCAGAGCACCGCGATCCTTCAGCAGGGTGGCGCTCTCTGCGGCGTGCACCACGGCACCGCGTTCGATGATGATCGCGTGATCGGTAACGCCAAGAATTTTTTTCGCGTTCTGCTCGACAAGAATAGCCGACATTCCCTCGTCGCGAATGATGCGGCGCAATGCGGCGAGCAGTTCGTCGACAATGATCGGCGCTAGCCCCTCAAGCGGCTCGTCGAGCAGCAAAACCCGCGGGTTAAGCACCAGCGCGCGGGCGACCGCGAGCATCTGCTGCTCGCCGCCGGAGAGCTGATTGCCGAGATTCTCACGCCGTTCGTTGAGCCGCGGGAACAGCGTGTAAATCTTCTCGGTCGTCCAGCGGCCGGGCAGCGCGACCGCGGTCAGGTTTTCATGCACGGTCAGCGATTTGAAAATGTTGCGCTCCTGCGGCACCCAGCCGACGCCGGCGTGTGCACGCTGATCGGGGCGCAGCCGCGTGATGTCCACACCGTCGAGCGCGATCTTGCCGGAGAAATACCGGGTGACACCGACGATGGTATTGATCAGGGTGGTCTTACCCATGCCGTTGCGGCCGAGGAGCGCAAGCGCCTGCCCCTCGCCAAGCGTCAGCGAGATGCCCGCGAGCACCACGGCCTCGCCGTAGCCCGCCGACAACTGCTCGACGCTGAGCAGATCAGGCATCGAGCTCCTCGCCGAGATAGACCGACTTGACCCGCGGATCGCGGGCGACTTCCTCCGGCGCACCATCCACCAGCAGTCCGCCGTTGACCAGGACAGAGATGCGGTCCGCGAACGAAAACACGAGATCCATGTCATGCTCGATCAGCAGCACGGTGACCTCCGCGGGCAATTGGGCGATGGTGGCGAGCAGTTCATGGCGTTCCGCATCGGGCACGCCGGCGGCCGGTTCGTCGAGCAAGAGCACGTGCGGCCGGCAGGCGAAGGCCAGCGCGATTTCAAGCAACCGCTGCTTGCCGTACGGCAGGATCGCGGTGCGCTCATGCATCACTTCGACCAGGCGGAAGCGCTCAAGAATTTCGACGATCTCGTCAGTCACCGCGGATTTGCTGCCGGTGACCCGCCACCATTGGGCGCCGGTGCCCATGCGTTCGGAAATCGCCTGGCCGATGGACTCCAACGGCGTGAGATCCGGAAACAGCTGATTGATCTGGAACGTCCGCGCCATGCCCAGCCGAACGCGCGCATGCGGCGCCAGCGCGGTAATATCCTTGCCATCGAGAATGATGCTGCCGTCGGTTGGTGTGAGGACGCCGGTGAGCAGGTTGATCACGGTGGTCTTGCCGGCGCCGTTCGGGCCGATCAGCGCGTGGCGTGCACCCTTCTCGATCGCGAGCGAAAGGTCATGCGTTGCGACAATGCCGCCGAAGCGCTTTTCGAGCCGCACGGTTTCGAGGATCGGCATGTCAGCGTCCGTCCGGACCGGCGCCGCCGATGGCGGCAGGACGCGCAACGAGGCGCGCGGCTAGGCGGACGATTGAGCCGCGCACCACGCCGATCCATTCTTCAACGCGCTCGCGGCCGACCAGGACGATCACCACCAGCACAAAGCCGATCCAGAACTGCCAGTATTGCGGGGTAAGAGTGGCGATCCAGTCCTGCAGGAATTTGTAGATCACAGCGCCGATCAGGCCGCCGTACAGATACCCCGAGCCGCCGATAATGAGGACCAGCAGAAGATCGGCCGAGCGTTCGAACGAGAACACATCGAGCGAGCAGAACGCCGTCGTCTGCGTCAGCAGCGCGCCGGCGATGCCGGCGAGTCCGGCGGAGAATGTATAGATGCCGACCAGGCGGCGCTTGACCGGAATACCGATCGCCGAAGCGCGCAGCGCGTTGCCCTTGAGCGCGCGAAGCGAAAGTCCAAACGGTGAGTAGACGATCCGCCGTGCCAGCACAAAGCAGATGAACAGCACGACGAGGCAGTAGATATAGCCGGTGTGACCATACATATCGAACCGGAACAAGCCGAGGACCGGTGCAATATCGACGCCCTGCAGCCCATCGGCGCCGCCGGTGATATTCGAGTAGCGGTTGGCGATCTCCCCCATCATCAGCGATACGCCAAGCGTGACCATGAGCCGCGTCAAGTCGGAACCGCGCAACACCAGAAAGCTCGTGACAAAGCCGAGCGCAGCCGCGACCAGACCGGAGCAAATAAGCGCCAGGACCGGCTCGTTGATGAAGCCGTGTTTGGCGACCAGGCCGGAGAAGTACCCGGCGAGACCAAAAAACGCCGCCTGGCCGAGCGAGATGATGCCGGCGTAGCCAAGGATGAGATCCAGCGACAGCGCAAACAGCGCCAGGATCGCCGTATCCTTCATGATCAGATATTTGCCCGGAAACAGCCAAATGGTCGCGAACAGAAAGACCCAGAAAGCCACCTCCGCCGGCGACCAGCGCGAGCGTCGGCCGAGATAGGCCGAGACTTCGTCGAAGACCGGACCCATCGCGCTCACCGTGCCGCGCTGCGGGCAAACAAGCCCTGCGGCCGCCAGATCAGGACCACGATCATGATCGTGTAGATGACGAAGGCGCCGAGCGTGGGCACGTAATATTTGCCGGCGACGTCGGCGATGCCGAGCAGGATCGAGGCAAGGAATGGCCCGGTGATGCTGGTGGTGCCGCCCACCGTCACCACGATCAGAAAGTAGATCATGTATTTGAGCGGGAAGGTCGGATCGAGACCGAGAATTTCCGCGCCGAGCGCACCGCCAAGTCCAGCGAGACCGGAACCGAAGGCGAAAGTCACCGCGAAAACCGCGCCGACATTGATGCCGAGCCCGCGCGCCACGCGCTGATCGTCGACCGCGGCGCGAAGCCGGCTGCCGAACCGCGTCTTGGCGACGGTCAATTGCAGCCCGATCGTTAAGAGGCCGCAAATCAGGATGATGAGCAGCCGATATTTGCTCATCCCGATCCCGAAAACGATGAACTGTCCTTGCAGCGCTTCAGGAATCTGGACGAATTGCTGCGAGGAGCCCATCACGTAGTCGGTCGCCGCCACCGACATGAACACCAGCCCGATAGTAAACAGCACTTGGTCGAGATGGCTCCTGCGATAGACGTGAATGTATAGCGTGCGCTCGAGAAAACCGCCGATCACCGCCGTCACCAGGAACGCAATCGGTAATCCAAGTACGAACGGAACGCCGAGGCGATTGACCAAGATCACGCTGCAATAACCGCCGG
The DNA here is from genome assembly GCA_963831165.1 of uncultured Alphaproteobacteria bacterium. GTDB lineage: Bacteria > Pseudomonadota > Alphaproteobacteria > Rhizobiales > Xanthobacteraceae > BOG-931. The sequence goes on along the minus strand of CAWHPC010000015.1, from coordinate 85,747 downwards.
CCATGGCAAAGGCGCCGTGGGCTAGATTGATGAAATTCATCAGGCCGAGCGTGACGGAAAGCCCGCACGCCAGCACGAACAGCAGCATGCCGTAGGCGATCCCGTCGAACAGAATGGTCAGCATGATCGCCCCAACGCCCCCGCGTCATCCCGGAAGCCGTAACGCGCCTATCCGGAATCCACAAACCATCGCCGTTAGCACTATTACACGATCCGGAGCATGGATTCCGGTCCCGCGGGCTGGCGCCCGCGGCGCGATCAGGGCCCGGCGCAAGAGCCGCCGATCGCGGTTACTTTGGCGGCGCCGCGGCCTTCACCGGGTCTTTGACGGCCGGATAGGTGGCAAATTCGACGTTATAAAGCTGGCCGTTCTTTTTCTCGACCTTGCGGATGTAGACGTTCTGAACGATGTCGCGGGTCTGCGGGTCGATCGAAATTGGGCCGCGCGGGCTTTCCCAGGCCATCCCTTTCATGGCGGCAATCAGCGAGTCACCGTCGGCCTTGCCGCCGGTCTTCTTCAGCGCTTCGTAGATCAGGTGCATGCCGTCATAGCCGCCGACAGCCATGAAATTCGGCCGCATGTTGTTTGCTTTCTCGAATGCGGCGACGAACTCTTTGTTGGCCGGAGAATCGTGATCGGCCGAATAGATGTGAGCCGTGACGGTGCCGATCACCGCATCGCCCATGCCGTTGATCAGGTCGTCGTCCACGACGTCACCGGGGCCGATGATCTTGATGCCGGCCTTATCGAGCCCGCGTTCAACGAACTGTTTGACGAAGGTCCCGCCCTGCCCTGAAGGCACAAAGACAAAGATCGCGTCGGGCTTCTGATCCGCGGCACGCTGCAGGAACGGCGCGAAATCGGGATTGGCCAGCGGGAAGCGAATGGCCTCGAGCACCTGCCCGCCCTTTTTGGTGAACTCCGCGGTAAACGATTTCTCGGCATCGACACCCGGCGCATAATCGGAGATCATCGTCACGACTTTTTTGATGCCGTTGTCCGCCGCCCAATCCGCCATCGGCACGGTCGATTGCGCCAACGTGAAACTTGTGCGAGCAATATAGGGGGATTTCTCGGTGATAATGGATGTGCCGGCCGCAGTGACGATCTCCGGCGTCTTTGATTCCGCTGACAGCGGAGCGACCGACAGCGCGGCCGGTGTTACGCCAAAGCCGGCCAGGAAATTCACCTTATCGTTGACGATCAGCTCCTGGCCGATGCGCTTGGTGTTGTCCGGAATCGCGGCGTCGTCGCGAATGATAAGCTCGACCTTCTTGCCGGCGACCGTATCGCCGTGCTGCGCCATGTAAAGCTTGATCCCGGCAGCTTCTTGCTTGCCGGTCGATTGCTGTTGCCCAGTCATTGGCAGGATGAAGCCGATCTTGACCGAGTCTTCGGCGAACGCCGCGTCGGCCACCGACAGGCCAATCGCCGCGATGGCTGCGATAAGAAAATAGTTGCGGACCATGAGATTTCCTCCCGGAATCACGCTGATTTTGAACAGCTGAAAAATGGCATAGCCAGTCCGGGCCGCCCTTGTCCAGATCGCAGGTTGTCTCAGCTGTAGGGGGGCCCGCTTTTCGGCCCGGCACCAGCCGATTACCCGGCATCGGAATTTTTTGATCGCAGCAACCGACCCGCAGACAAAAAAGGGCCCCGGTTATGGCCAGGGCCCCCGAACGGCAGGCGGAGCCGGGTTCTCCGCCCAACCGTGGCTCGCTCGTTAAGCTACTGGACGGTTTCGCCGTGCAGGGCGAGATCGAGACCTTCGCGCTCGACGTCCTCGCTCACGCGTAGCCCGATAACCATGTCGACGACTTTAAGGATGATCAGGGTCACGACCACGTCGTAGACAAACACGCTACCAACCCCGATCACCTGGGTGACGACCTGGCCGGGATTGCCTTCGATCAGGCCGGCAGTCCCGCCATAGGCCGCCACGGCGAACACGCCGGTGAGGATGGCGCCAGTCGCACCGCCGACCGCATGGACGCCGAACGCGTCGAGCGCATCGTCATAGCCAAAGAAGTGCTTGAGCCCGGTGCAGCCCCAGTAGCAGACGATGCCCGCGGCGATGCCGATGGCAAACGCGCCCATCGGACCGACAAAACCCGACGCCGGCGTGATAGCGACGAGCCCGGCAACCGCGCCGGAGCAGATGCCGATGACTGTCGGCTTACCGCGAATGATCCACTCGACGATCATCCAGGTGAAGCCGGCAGTCGCGGTGGCGATGTGGGTGACGGCCATCGCCATGCCGGCCTGCATGCCGGCGCTGACCGCGGAGCCGGCGTTGAAGCCGAACCAGCCGACCCACAGGAGCGAAGCGCCGATCATGGTCAGCACCATGTTGTGGGCCGGCGCGGTGTCCTTGCGCTTGCCGAGCATGAGCGCGGCCATCAGGCCCGCGGTGCCTGAGTTCACGTGCACCACTGTGCCGCCGGCGAAGTCGAGGACGTGGAATTTGGCGTTCGGATTGGCGCTGTTGAAGATACCATCCGGTCCCCACACCCAGTGCGCGACCGGCGAATAGACGAAGATCGCCCACAAGCCAATGAACCAGAGCATCGCCGAGAACTTCATCCGTTCCGCGAACGAGCCCGCGATCAGCGCCGCAGTGATGATCGCGAACGTCAGCTGGAACATCGAATAGACGGTCTCGGGGATGGTCGGTGCCAGAGGATTGGGACTGCCGATGTTCAACGCGACGCCGTCGCTGGTGAAGGTGTTGCTGACAATGCCTTGCAGGAAGGCGCGATCGAGGCCGCCAATGAATGGGGTCCCGCCGCGGAACGCCAAGCTGTACGTAAACAACAGCCAGAGAATACTGATCAGACAGGTAATGGCGAAGCTCGTCATGACCGTGTCGCCGACGTTCTTCTTGCGCACCATGCCGCCATAGAACAGCGCCAGGCCGGGGATGGTCATCATCAGCACGATGGCCATCGAGGTCAGCATCCAGGCGGTATCGCCGGAATTGGGCGTACAGTTTTCGAGCACCGGTGGCTTGGCATTGCCGTCGCAAGCTGGCGGCGCCGCCGGGGTTGCCGCCGCTGCCGTGGGCGCCGCCGCCGGTGCGTCTTCCGCGTAGGACGCGTGCCACGTCGGCAGGCTCAGCATGATGGCAAGTAAAAGCGCGCCGGCGAGAGCGAGCAGCCCCGCACGTGAAATCTTCTTCGAATTCATAGTTCACTCCTGTCCATTCGAGAGGCGGGTGCGGGTTTGCTAAAGGGCCGCGGCGTCGGTTTCGCCGGTGCGGATGCGCACGGCGTGGTCGAGGCCGAACACAAAGATCTTGCCGTCGCCGATCTGTCCGGTCTTCGCCGCCGACGAGATCGTCTCGATGACCTTGTCAACTTGATTGGCCGCGCAGGCGATTTCGAGCTTGATCTTCGGTAGAAAGCTCACGGCGTATTCGGCGCCGCGATAGATTTCGGTGTGACCCTTCTGGCGGCCGTAGCCTTTCACCTCTGTAACGGTCAGACCCTGAACGCCAATTTTTGTCAGCGCGTCGCGGACCTCGTCGAGCTTGAACGGCTTGATGATGGCCATGACGATTTTCATTGGTTCATTCTCCCCCTCGCCGTCCTCGCGCACTCATTCGACGAGACGACCCCAAGCCGGCCTTGGCCGCGGGAAAATCATTTTCTTGCGGCATGGCCGGTCCAAGGAATCAAACGCCGTGCCAGTTCACCAAAAATGGCGGCAATGATCTGATATTCAACGATGTTTTGGCCCCTCTCCCGCCTAGCAGCGGAGCCCCGACAGGCAGCCCACAAGATAGGCGCTCCCCTATGCCTAAGAATTAGGCGGATTGCTATGGGGCCCCCGTGAGTGACTGTGACTAACCGGCGGGAGGCTTCCAGCCGTTTCGGCGCCAAATGAGCACGTCGGAGCGCGGCGCTGTCACAACGCGTCGGCGTCGGTTTCGCCGGTGCGGATGCGGACCGCGCGCTCGATGGGCGTGACGAAGATTTTGCCATCGCCAATCTGTCCGGTCTTCGCCGAAGTGGCGAGTGCCTCGACGACTTTGTCGGCGCGATCCTCGGGGACCGCGACTTCGATGCGGATTTTCGGCAAGAAGTTCACCAGATATTCGGCGCCGCGATAAATCTCGGTGTGGCCCTTTTGCCGGCCGTAGCCCTTCACTTCAGTGACCGTCATGCCGTGCACGCCAAGCGCCAGCAGAGCGTCGCGGACCTCCTCGAGCTTGAACGGCTTGATGATGGCGGTAACGAGTTTCATGAGGACACTCGATTGAGCGATGATATGCACACCATATCGGCATTGCCGCCGAGAATTAAGTCACTTTTCGCCACGGCGCTGGCGCAGCAGACCTTCCTGAGCGACGGAAGCGACTAAAGTCCCGTCGCTCGCGAAGATTGAGCCGCGCGCAAGACCGCGAGCGCCGCCGAGATTCGGGCTGTCTTGAGCATAGAGGAGCCATTCGTCGGCGCGGAATGGGCGGTGAAACCACAAAGCGTGGTCGAGGCTCGCGGCCATGACGTCTTCGTTGAAGACGGTTTTGCCGAGCGGCACGAGCGCGGTATCGAGCAGCGTCATGTCCGAAGCATAGGCCAGCACGCATTGATGAATGGCCGGCTCGTCAGGCAGACGTCCAGTCGCGCGAATCCACATATGGAAGCGATCACCGTCGAGCTTCTGACCGAGATATCGGCCGTATTCGACCGGCCGCAGCTCGATCGGCCGTTCACGCTCGTAATAGCGGCGGACGGGCTCGGACATCAGCGGCAGCAGGCGATCGCGTACTTCAGCTTCGCTCGGCAACTCGTCCGGCGTCGGCACTTGGGGCATCTCGAACTGATGCGTCCAGCCGTCTTCGGCGATGTGGAACGATACCTCGGTGGAGAAGATCGCGCGGCCGTGCTGAATCGCGACCACGCGCCGCGTGGTGAAGCTCTTGCCGTCACGAATACGGTCGACCTCGTAGATGATCGGCACCTTTGGATCGCCGCCGAGGAGGAAATAGGCGTGCAGCGAATGCGGCGGGCGCACCGCCACGTCCTCGACGGTGCGGCAAGCAGCGACCAAGGCCTGGCCGATGACTTGACCGCCGAACACACGCTGCCAGCGCGATTGCGGCGAGCGGCCGCGGAACAGGTTCACTTCCAAGGGCTCGAGATCGAGGATGGCAACAACGTCCTGGATAGCGGCCGACATGAATTAAGTTCCAATCTGCGTCCCGGAGGAAACGGCGGCGGTGCGGGCCGTGGCGACGAATTCGCACTGTTGCCCGCCGATGCTATGCTGCCCCGGAACAGGCGTAGCTGTACAGGCTTGCGTGTCGTTATGCGCCGGGATGGTCAAATCGACGTACTGATTGCGGGCGGCGGTTTTGCCGGCCTGACGCTTGCCGTCGCGCTCCGTCAGGGACTCGGGCCATCGTTCTCCATAACAGTCGCCGATCCGACGCTCGGTAAAAGCCACACCGACGACGAGCGCGCATCGGCGATCGTTGCGGCCGCGCGGCGGCTGTTGGCGACGCTTGGCATTTGGCCTGCCGTCGCCGAGCAGGCGCAGCCGATCCTCGACATGGTGGTGACCGACAGCCGGCTCGACGACGCGATGCGGCCGGTCTTTCTCACCTTCGCCGGCGAAGTCGAGGACGGTGAGCCATTCGCCCACATGATCGAGAACCGCTTCCTGATCGCCGCGCTCGAGGCCAAGGCGCGCGAAAACGGAATTGAGCTTCGAGCAAGCGCAGTCGCGAAGTTTTCGCCGGAGCAAGCGACCACTTCCGGCTATTTCGACATCGAGCTTGCGGACGGTACTACGGTTGCAACGGGTTTATTGGTCGCCGCCGATGGCGCCCATTCGTCGATTCGCGAGCGCGCCGGCATCGCCGTGCACGGCTGGGACTACGGCCAGTCGGCGATTGTCATTAATGTCGGTCACGAACGCGATCATAACGGCCGGGCGGAGGAGCACTTTCTACCGGCCGGACCGTTCGCCATTCTGCCGCTTAAGGGCAGACGCTCTTCGATCGTCTGGACCGAGACCACCCGCGAGGCGGAGCGGATCGTCGCGTTGCCCGCTGACGCCTTCCATGCCGAGCTCGAAAAGCGCTTCAAATTACATCTGGGCGACATCACGTCGGTTGGCATGCGTCGCATTCATCCCCTTGGGTTCTACGTGGCGCGTTCGTTCATTGCCGAGCGCCTGGCGCTCATCGGCGATGCCGCCCACGTCATTCATCCGATTGCCGGCCAGGGCCTCAATATGGGGCTGAAGGACGTCGCTGCGCTCGCCGAAGTCATCGTCGATGCCGCGCGGCTTGGCCTCGATCCGGGCGCGACGGATGTGCTCGAGCGTTATCAGCGCTGGCGGCGCTTCGACACGATGGCGATGGGGCTTGCGACTGACGGGCTCAATCGCCTGTTCTCCAACCGCTCGGCCGCGCTGCGGCTCGTGCGCGACGTCGGCCTCGGTATGGTGGACCGAGTGCCCGGCCTCAAGCGGCTGTTCATCCGCGAGGCCGCAGGCCTCGTCGGCGAAGTGCCGAAATTGCTGCGCGGCGAACTGCTATAGTCACGGCGAATTCCTCCACTGCGCGCTCAAAGCCATGGCGTTCAACCACATCGCGGTCATCGGCGCCGGCGCCTGGGGCACGGCGCTGGCGCTCACCTGCGCGCGCGCCGGGCGCAGCGTAACACTATGGGAGCCTGACGCAGCTCACGCTGCGGAGATCGCCAGCAAACGCGAAAGCCGGTTCCTGCCCGGAGTCCGGATCGACGACAGCATCGCGATCACTGCCAATCCCGCCGCGGCAGCGCACGCGCCGGCGGTTCTCCTCGTAGTCCCAGCGCAGGCGGTGCGCGCGGTAACGAAAACGCTGGCGCCATTGATCGCACCGGGCACGCCGCTGATCGTCTGTGCCAAGGGGATTGAGCGCGGCACCGAAAAATTCATGACCGAGGTGATCGCCGAATGCGCGTCCGCTGCGGTGCCGGCGATTCTGTCCGGGCCGAGCTTTGCCGCCGACGTGGCGCGTGGCATGCCGACAGCGGTCACGCTGGCAGCCAATGACGACAAGCTTGCCGGCGAGCTGGCGCAAGCGATCGGCTCGGCAAGTTTTCGTCCTTATCACTCGACCGATGTGCGTGGCGTCGAGATTGGCGGCGCCGCCAAGAATGTGCTCGCCATCGCCGCCGGGATCGTTGCCGGCCGTGAGCTTGGCGCCAGCGCTGCCGCGGCGCTGACCACACGGGGCTTCGCCGAACTGATGCGCTTTGGACGAGCGTATGGGGCGAAGCCGGAGACGATGATGGGGCTGTCCGGCCTCGGCGATTTGATCCTGACCTGCTCGAGCCCGCAGTCGCGCAATTTCAGCTTCGGGGTCAATCTCGCCCGCGGTCAAAAACCCGAAGCCATCCACGGCGGTCTCGCCGAAGGCGCGTTCACCGCATCGGTGCTGGTGCAGATGGCCCGCGAGCGCGGCATCGACATGCCGATCTCTTTTGCCGTCGCCGCGCTGCTTGACGGTAAGATGAGTGTCGATACGGCGATCGAGTCATTACTGTCACGGCCGTTCAAGGCGGAGGGCTAAGATCATGGCGTACTGGCTGATGAAGACCGAGCCGGAGGAGTTTTCCTGGGACGATCAGGTCAAACGCGGCAGCAAGGGCGAGCCGTGGAGCGGCGTGCGCAATTTCACTGCGCGACGGCATCTCAAGGAGATGAAGAAGGGTGAGAAGTTTTTCTTCTACCACACCGGCGACGAGAAGCAGGTGGTCGGCATCGGCGAAATCATCAAGGAGCACTATCCGGACCCGAGCGCAGCAAAAGGCGAGCCCTGGGTCGCGGTGACGACGGCAGCGGTCGAGCCGCTGCCGAAGCCAGTGACGCTCGCGGCGGTCAAGGCGGAGCCAAAACTAAAAGACATGGCGTTGGTGAAATATTCCCGCCTGTCGGTGCAGCCAGTGACCGTCGAGGAGTGGAAGCTCGTCTGCAAGATGGGCGGAATGCCGGCCCGCTGACACGCTCCGCGAAGCAATCCAGCTTCGTGCCGCGAAATTTATAGCGGCCCGATCATTAGTCTTTAGTTGCATCGCGCTCGTTGATTCACATCAAAGCCCGTTCCGCGCCAATTGATTCTTAATCGATGCGGCGATTTGGGCAGCCGCGACGGCTTGGCCCGCTTGTCCGCAACGACACGGGTGTCGATAATGGCTGTCGAGAGAGCGAGTGCGCGCGCGTTGCGCGTGGAGGATGTTATGCCGGACAAGATTTACGAGGTTCCCGCCGCGTGGGCCAAACGCGCGTATATCGACGAAGCCAAATACCGTGCGATGTACGGACGTTCGATCAAGAATCCCAACGCGTTTTGGGGCGAAGAAGGCAAACGGATTCACTGGTACCGGCCGTTCTCGCGCGTGAACGATACGTCGTTCGACCCGCATAACGTCTCGATCAAATGGTTCGAGGACGGCACCACCAACGCCGCCTACAACTGCATCGACCGCCATCTCCCCAAGCGCAGCGGTCAGGTCGCCATCATCTGGGAAGGCGACGACCCAAAGGACTCAAAGAAGATCACCTATCAGGAACTGCACGACGAGGTCTGCCGCTTCGCCAATGTGCTTCGTAACCGCAACGTCGAGAGAGGCGACCGCGTCACCATCTACTTGCCGATGATTCCCGAGGCGGTTTACGCCATCCTCGCCTGCGCGCGCATCGGCGCGGTTCACTCTGTGGTGTTTGGCGGCTTCTCGCCGGAATCGCTTGCCGGCCGCATCGAGGACTGCCAGTCCAAGGTCGTCATCACCGCCGACGAAGGCTTGCGCGGCGGCCGCAGAGTGCCGCTCAAGGCCAATGCCGATGTGGCGATCGACAAGGTCGGCGGCGTCGACCACGTCATCGTAGTCAGGCGCACCGGCGCGCCCGTCAACATGCGGCCCGGGCGCGACGTTTGGTACCACGACGCCGCCGACATGGTGACGGCGGAATGCCCGTGCGCCGAGATGAACGCGGAGGACCCACTGTTCATCCTCTACACATCGGGCTCGACCGGGCAGCCGAAGGGCGTGCTGCACACCACCGGCGGCTATCTGGTCTACACGTCGATGACCCACCAATACGTCTTCGATTATCACGACGGCGACATTTTCTGGTGCACCGCCGACGTCGGCTGGGTTACCGGCCACAGCTACATCGTGTACGGGCCGCTGGCGAATGGCGCGACCACGCTGATGTTCGAAGGCGTGCCGAATTATCCGAGCAACTCGCGATTCTGGGAAATCATCGACAAGCACAAGGTCAATATCTTCTATACGGCGCCGACCGCGATCCGGGCGCTGATGCAGGCCGGCGACGGTCCGGTGCAGAAAACTTCCCGCACGTCATTGCAACTGCTCGGTACGGTCGGTGAGCCAATCAATCCGGAAGCGTGGGAATGGTATCACCGCGTGGTCGGCGACCGCCGCTGCCCGATCGTCGACACCTGGTGGCAGACCGAGACCGGCGGCATCCTGATCACGCCGCTGCCGGGCGCGACACGGCTAAAGCCCGGCTCGGCAACACTGCCATTCTTCGGCGTCATCCCCGAACTGGTCGATGCCGAAGGCAAAGTGCTTACCGGCGCGGCGGCCGGCAATCTCTGCATTGCGGATTCGTGGCCCGGCCAGATGCGCACGGTCTATGGCGACCATCAACGCTTCGTCGACACCTATTTCCGCGCCTATCCCGGCAAGTATTTCACCGGCGACGGCTGCCGACGCGACGAAGACGGCTACTACTGGATTACCGGCCGGGTCGACGACGTGATCAACGTCGCCGGCCATCGCCTCGGCACCGCCGAGGTCGAGTCGGCGCTGGTCGCGCACCCGAAAGTGTCGGAGGCCGCGGTGGTCGGCTATCCGCACGACATCAAGGGCCAAGGCATCTACGCCTATGTCACCCTAATGGCCGGCGAGCAGCCGACCGAGGAATTGCGCAAGGAACTTACCGGCTGGGTCCGCAAGGAAATCGGTCCGATCGCCTCGCCGGATCTCATCCAGTTCGCGCCGAATCTGCCGAAGACGCGCTCGGGAAAAATCATGCGCCGCATCCTGCGCAAAATCGCCGAGGACGAGTACGGCAATCTCGGCGACACCTCGACGTTAGCCGATCCGGCCGTGGTCGACGACCTCGTAAGCAATCGGCAAAATCGGAAAAGCGCGTAAAGTCGCCGCCGGCCTGATGTTCGGCGCGGCGGCAATGGAGGCGTGCGCTTCTGGTGCACGCCGGCCACACCCGTCGGAAATTTTTTGGAAAGCATAAGATGTTACCTGGTCCGGGCTGGGCGAAACCGCTCGTTGGACTAAAATGTTTATGGGGTGCTGTAAGGACGGGCGGAGTTCGCCGAGGTGCTTGGTAATTGCTGGTAGTGTAGTTGGCAGTAGCGGATGGTGACGATGAAGGGAAAAGCCCCATTTGCGGCCGCAGTAGCCGCCATCGTGTTCTCATTCGCGCTGGCGCCCAAATCGGCGCATGCCCTTGGCGCTGTGGTGATGATGAATGAGACTTTCGTGCCTGGCACCATCGTCGTACGGACCAACGAGCGGCGGCTCTATTACGTGATCGGCGGCGGACAAGCCATCGCGTATCCCGTTGGCGTCGGCCGAGCCGGCAAGCAATGGGCGGGTGAATCCTACATCGACGGCATGTACGTCCGTCCGGCATGGTCGCCCCCTTCTGTCGTGCGTCAAGACCATCCCAATTTGCCAGACATGGTTCCCGGAGGCTCGCCGCACAATCCGATGGGCGTTGCCGCCATGTCGCTCGCGGGCGGCGAATACGCCATTCACGGCACCAACCAGCCCGGCTCCATCGGCCATTTCGTTTCCTATGGCTGCATCCGCATGTTCAACGAGGACATCACCGATTTGTTTGGCCGCGTCAGCATCGGCACCCGGGTGGTGGTCCAGTAATTGGGGAGGTATCGGAAACGGCCGATACCTTTTCGGGGACGGGGTCGGGCATCAGGAATTCTCAAAGAGCCTGATGCCCGACACCTGGGATCAGGAGTCAGTAATCGGTAATCAGAATAGGCCTAGGCGCTCAAAATGCCTCTGATTGCTCAGTAATGACTACCGACTGATCAGCACCAGCTTCCGCGGCGGCGGCCGTCGTAGCTGCGCGCCCAGCCGCCGCTGAGCAGCGCGGCGGACACATCAGCGGTGTCGCGTGTAGCGACGAGGGCATCGACGCGGCCGCCGTATTTGTCGATGCCGACCCGCGAGACCATGACCCCGCCGGCAGCCAGCATCGTTTCCAGCGCCGCGCGTGCGGCCTGCGCCTTGGCAAGCTCCTCGGCGCAACGCGCGTGCAACTCCGGTGCGTCGACGTTGCGCAACCGCACCTTGGTGCTGACTTCGAGTCCCGGCCACACCCGCACGCGCGCCTCGAAGGTGTCGCCGTCGATGACGCGGATGACTTCGGCAGGATAACCGAGCTGCGCATTGGATCGCCCAACACTCGCGTCAGCTGCCAAGCGCACACCGGTGTTGCGAGCCGGCGCGAGCGCAGTGTCGATGTACGCTGTATGCTGAAGCTCACTCGGCCTCACGATGGCGCCGGCGGCAAAACCAATTACAAAAATCGCAGCGGTTACCGCAAGTACGCCGCCGTACCTTTTCGGCGCCAAAGGTGCAAACGACAGACGCGCCATGGCCTACTTTTGATTGTTCTTATAAAAGAATCCATCAGTACGAGCAAGGATTATATTCCGTATATCGGAATAAAGTCAATATCGTCAGAAATCGGACGTCAGCCCGTTGATCTCCCAATCCCCATAGCGGGTCGGTTCGGATCCGTCGCGGCCAGCGATTTCCTTGGGTAGATTGGCGGCGTTGCGATCACGTTCGGCGCGGCGGACGGCGGCTTCGATGAGTGCGCGCTCGGCCGCCGGGGTCAACGGAGGTTTCTTCCCCGGTTGATCGGGTTCCGTATTGCCTTCGGCAGGCGTTGGCGGTGTCTGGTCGGTTGGCATCGCCTGTGACTTGGCGTAGCCGTGCGCCGGCCGCAAGGAGCAATTTGGAATGAAAAGCGCGCGTCGGCAAACGGCGGGTTCCGCCAGTCGCGACGACGTACCCGGCCTTGCTGCCCGGCGCGTTGCCGCTGACATCCTCGAGACCGTGCTGCGGCGGCATCGTCCGCTCGACGAGCAATTCGAAGGCGCCGGCGCCAATGCCGCGCTCGCCGCCCTTCTCGAGCGTGACCGCGCCTTGACCCGCGCGCTGGTTGCGACCGTGCTGCGGAGACTTGGCACGCTGCGCCATCTGATCGGAGTTTCTCTCGAACGTGGTCCGCCGGCGAAGGCGCCGCGGGTCGAGACCGCGCTGCTGATTGGTGCAGCACAGATCCTGTTCCTCCAGGTGCCCGACCACGCCGCCGTCGATCTTTCGGTCCGGCTAGCACGGGCCGACCGCAACGCCACCCACTTCGCCGGTCTGGTCAACGCCGTGTTGCGGCGCGTTGCCCGCGAAGGCGCCGAGCGGCTCGCCGTGCTCGATGCGACGGCGCTCGATACGCCGGCATGGCTGTTGGCCCGCTGGACGGCCACTTACGGCGAAACCACCGCGCGGGCCATCGCCGCGGCCAACGGCCAGGAGGCCGCTCTCGATCTGACTGCCAAAAGCGATTCCGAAAGCTGGGCGGCGCAGCTCAACGGCCGAGTGCTGCCGACCGGCACCGTACGCACGGTCGCGCACGGCACCGTGACCGCATTGCCCGGCTTCGCCGAAGGCGCATGGTGGGTGCAGGATGCCGCGGCGGCGCTGCCAGCGCGCCTGCTCGGCGCGGTCGCCAGGCTTCGCGTGGCAGACCTGTGCGCGGCGCCAGGCGGCAAGACCGCGCAGCTCGTCGCCGCCGGCGCGCACGTCACCGCGGTCGATCGCGCGCCGGCACGGCTTAATCGGCTGCGCGAAAATCTGACCCGCTTATCGCTTCAAGCCGAGCTTGTCTGCGCCGATGTCGAGGAATGGCAAGCCGAGCCGTTCGACGCCGTCCTCCTCGATGCGCCGTGTTCTTCGACCGGCACGATCCGCCGCCACCCCGACATACCGTGGCTCAAGCAAGCTTCCGACATCACCCAGCTTGCCGCGTTTCAAAGCCGGCTGATCGATCGCGCCGTTGTCATGACCAAACCCGGCGGCACGCTAGTCTATTGCACCTGTTCGCTCGAACCGGAGGAAGGCGAAGACATCATCGCCGCCCTACTCGCGCGCGAGCCCGGCATGCGGCGGGCGCCGATCGCCGCGGGCGAGGTGTTTGGCCGCGGCGAGTTGCTCACCAAGGAGGGCGACCTGCGCACGCTGCCCTGCCACTTTCCCGATCCCGATACACGGTACGCGGGTATCGACGGCTTCTATGCGGCGAGGCTCGTCAAACACTAGGCTTTTGCCGAAAACAGCCCGCCGTTGGCCGCTATAGCGCCATTCCGTTATGGTCCGAATCGGCGGGAGATTCTTGCTTCCGCCAAGGAGGGGCGAACGCGGCAATGGTGCGCGTCTTGGTCGCGAACCGTGGAAAACTGTCCTTAAAGCTGTCCTGGCTCTTGCTGCGCGGCGGGCTGCGGCGGCTCCGCGAGCGCTTGATCGGCCATCCGCTGCTGCGCTGGCGGCTGGGACCGATCAAGGCCGACCGCTTGCTGATCGCACCGCAGGAGCTGCGCACCGCCGACGCCACCCGCGCGACGGAAATCTATTCGGGCCGCTTCGCATTCGCCGGCAAGGTTGTGGTCTGCGACGAACGCTCGATCTTCGAGATGGTGCCGCCGTCCGAAGAATGGGCGGCGGCGCTGTTGGGCTTCACCTGGTTGCGCCACCTGCGCGCAGCGGAATCCGGCATCACCCGCGCCAATGCCCGCGCGCTGGTCGACGAGTGGATCGCGCAGCAGGGATCATGGCATCCGCTGGCGTGGCGGGCCGACGTGCTGTCGCGGCGCATTATTTCCTGGCTCAGCCAGGCGCCGCTGGTTTTGCAGGATGCCGACGTCCGCTTCTACCGGCGTTTCCTGCGCAGCCTGGTCCGGCAAGTCCGCTACCTGCGCCACACTGCGGGCCACGCCGGACGGGGCGTCGCCCGCATGCAGGCCACCATTGCGCTGACCTACGCCGCACTGTGCATCGCCGGTCAGGCGCGTCACATCAAGTCGGCCATGGAGCGGCTAAAGACCGAAATCGAGCAGCAAATCCTTCCCGACGGTGGCCACGCCAGCCGCGATCCTGGAGCGATAATCGAGCTGCTGCTTGAATTTTTGCCGCTGCGCGAGGCTTTCACATCACGCAACATCCCGCCGCCGCAACCGCTACTCAATGCCATCGATCGCATGATGCCGATGCTGCGCTTTTTTCGGCATTCGGACGGTACGTTCGCGCATTTCAACGGCATGGCGGCGACGCCCGCCGATCTGCTGCTCACTCTCATGGCCTATGACGAAACGCACGGCGCGCCGCTGTCGAATGCACCGTATTCCGCTTATCAGCGGTTGGAAGCCGGTGGTGGCGTGCTGATCATGGATACCGGCCGCGCGCCGCCGATCGAAATGAGTCTCGAGGCGCACGCAGGTTTTCTCTCGTTCGAATTTTCTTCGCCGAACCAAAGCCTCATCGTCGTCAATTGCGGCATGTCGGCAAATGGCCGCGCCGAATGGCGGCCGCTGGCGCGCGCTACCGCCGCACATTCGACGGTAACATTCAACGAGACGTCTTCCGCTCAATTTGTCGAAACGGCGGCCTTTCGTAATCTACTGGGCGGCTCGCCGATGCTCGGCGGGCCGAACCGCGTCTCGGTATTACGCGAAGAGCGCCCCGACGGCGCGGCGATCCGCGCCGCGCACGACGGTTACGCCAGGCGCTACGGCATCGTGCACGAACGCGCCGTCACGCTGGCCGCCGATGGCACGAAATTCGATGGCGAGGATTTATTCCTCGCCGCCGGCGGCGGGCCGCAAATCCGCACCGAGCAAGACCGCTATGCAGTGCGATTTCATCTGCATCCGGCAATCAAGGCGACGCGGCTCACCGACGGCCACGGCGTGCTGTTGGTGACCCCGACCAAGGAAGCGTGGACCTTCAGTGCCGGCGGCAATCAAGTGCAGCTCGAAGACAGCGTCTATCTCGCCAGCAATGAGGGTCCGCGCCGCACGGTGCAAATGGTCATCCACGGACGCGCGCGCACGGCGCCGCGGGTGGTCTGGAGCTTCCAGCAGGCGAGCGCGGCTGCGCTCGCGTCCGCCGGCACCGGGCGCCGCGCGCGCGTGGAGGAGCCGCGGCTGCCGCTGTGATCCGTCGCACAAAAATTCTATAAACGCACGCCATGACCGAACATCTTCGCCGCGCGATGCGCGCCCTTATCGCCGTCTCCGACAAATCCGGCATTGTCGAATTCGCCCGCGCTCTTTCCGGCTACGGCATCGAGCTCGTCTCGACCGGCGGCACGCGTAAGACGCTGACCGAAGCCGGCCTGGCGGTGCGCGAAGTCTCCGATCTGACCGGCTTCCCGGAAATGATGGACGGCCGCGTCAAGACGCTGCACCCGGCCGTGCATGGCGGGCTCCTCGCCATCCGGGGAAATCCCGCGCACGCCGAAGCGATGCGCGCCCATCACATCCGGCCGATCGATCTTCTGGTCGTCAATCTCTACCCATTCCAGGAGACCGTCGCGCGCGGCGCGAGCTTCGACGATTGTATCGAAAATATCGACATCGGCGGCCCCGCCATGATCCGCGCCGCCGCCAAGAACCACGCCGACGTTGCCGTCGTGGTCGAGCCGGGCGACTACGCGCTGGTGCTCGACGAACTCGCCCAGCATGGCGGTATGACGACGCTCGCGTTGCGCCAGCGGCTGGCCGCCAAGGCCTACGCGCGCACCGCCGCCTACGACGCGGCGATCGCCAACTGGTTCGCCGGCGAACTCGGCGAACGAGCGCCCGACTATCGCTCGTTCGGCGGCCGGCTGATCGAGGAATTGCGCTATGGCGAGAATCCGCATCAGTCAGCGGCATTCTATGCCACGCCCGACCGGCGCCTCGGCGTCGCAACCGCGCGGCAGGCGCAGGGCAAGCAGCTCTCCTACAACAACATCAACGACACCGATTCGGCTTACGAATGCGTCGCCGAGTTCGACCCTGCACGCACCGCCGCTTGCGCCATCATCAAGCACGCCAATCCGTGCGGCGTTGCCGAGGGTGACAGCCTCACCGACGCCTATCGCAAAGCGCTCGCGTGCGATCCGGTATCGGCGTTCGGCGGCATTGTTGCGCTCAACCGCACGCTTGATGCCGCCGCGGCGGGCGCCATCACCGAAATTTTCACCGAGGTCATCATCGCCCCGGATGCGACCGAGGAGGCGATTGCCATTGTCGGCGCCAAGAAGAACCTGCGGCTCCTGCTCGCGGGAGGTCTGCCCGATCCGCGCGCCAAAGGCTTGACCGCAAAGACCGTCGCCGGCGGGCTTCTGGTGCAGACCCGCGACAATGCCGTCGTCGACGACATGGATCTAAAGCCGGTGACAAAACGCACGCCGACCAACGCCGAATTGCGCGATCTGCGTTTCGCCTTCCGCGTCGCCAAGCACGTGAAGTCGAACGCAATCGTCTATGCGAAAGATCTGGCGACACTCGGCATCGGCGCCGGCCAGATGAGCCGCGTCGACGCGGCACGCACCGCCGTCCGCAAGGCCGAGGACGCGGCGAAAGCAGCCGGACTCAAACAGCCGGCTACCAAAGGCTCGGTGGTCGCCTCCGATGCGTTCTTCCCGTTTGCCGACGGCCTGCTCGTCGCCATCGAAGCCGGCGCTACTGCCGTCATTCAGCCCGGCGGCTCGGTGCGCGACGATGAAGTCATCAAGGCCGCCGACGACCACGGCATCGCCATGGTGTTCACCGGCACGCGGCACTTTCGGCATTAGGGCGAGGCCGCGGCTATTTTTCCTTGTGCTCGCCCGAGGCCGGATGTTCTCCAGCGGTCGCGAAGGCTGAGGCCGCGATCTCTTTCAGTCCGAGAAAGGCCTCGTCGTCGACGCTTAGATCGCCGCGGAACGGGTAGTCGAGCGCGATGATCAGTGAAAAGACCAGACCGATCGACACCATCGTCAGCGCGGTCACCGCCATATAAATCTTGAAGCTGTGCGGGCCGAACAGATAAACGTACGCGGTCACCAGCACCAGGCCGCAGATCATCATCTGCCAGGTTGCATCAGGCAAATGCGCGTTGGCCGCCAAGAGCCGGGCGCTGCGCGCAACGAAGACATCGTTGATGCCGCGCACCATTTCGGTCTTGACGGTGGCTTGGCCCATGGTTTCCGGCTCGAAACCCGCGAGATCGCGGCCGATCCGGCGTAGTTGATCCCAGCCGGCGCTGAAGTTGCTCTCCTCCATGTGGAAGGCTCTTTGGCTCGGCCACTCCTTTTTGAGGACGGTTTCGATGTAGGCGTCGACATCGCTCCGCACGCGGGCGCCGAATTCGGCGGGCAGCCCGGCGCTGTCGAAGACAATGCTGCTCAGCGAGTTCGCCTCCGCAGATGCGATCGCATCGCCTTTGTCCATGGCCGAGTAGACGCCAACGGCGACGAAGGCGATGACGACCGCATAAATGCCGCCGGCGAGTGCGTACGAGAGCCCGATCATCGAGGTGTCTTTCTCGCGGGCTTCCCAGTGTACAAGGTGATGGAAAATGAAGAGTCCGGCGAGCGCCACCACCACCATGACGGCGCAGACCACGAAGACCACTTCCCAGATTGGATGAGAGTAAAACCAGTCGTTCAGCATGATCGTTTCCGTTCGGTAGGGCGTAGATCGGCGTCAAGCTTCCGCGATTAGTGCGGTTTCGGTTTCTCCTCGCCCGGCGGGGCTCCCATGGTTGCCTTTACATTCACAAACGCTTCGTCGCTGACGCTGACGTCGCCGCGGAACGGATAGTCGAGCGCGATGAGGAGCACAAAGACCAGTGCGATCGTACTGGAAATCAAGCCGGTAATCGCCAGATGGATCCAGAAAGAGTGCGCGCCGAAAAGGTAGGTGTAAAAAACGGCGACGGCGCCGCCGAGAATCAGAATACCCCAGACCACGTTCGGCAGGTGCGCGCCCGCCGCCAGGATCCGCATACGGCGCGCCTTGATCAATTCGTTCACGACGCGCAGCATTTCGGCTTTAGTGGCGTTCTGACCGATGGTCGTCGGATCAAACACGGCGAGCAGCGTGCTCAGACGGCCAAGCGCCGCCCAGCCCGGCTCGAACACCTCCTCGCCGAGCTCGCCTTCCTTCTGACTTGGCCACTCCGTTTTCACGACGACGTCGATATATTTATCGACGTCGACGCGAACCTTTTCGGCCTCCGACGCCGGCAATCCCGCAGTGTCGAGCATGAGACTGCTGAGCTTGTTAGCTTCCGCGGCGGCGATTTCGTCCGCTTTGGCGAAGGTTTCCCAGACATCGACCATGATGACGGCGATCAGTACGGCGAAGACCACCGCTAC
This sequence comes from uncultured Alphaproteobacteria bacterium, assembly GCA_963831165.1. Lineage (GTDB taxonomy): Bacteria > Pseudomonadota > Alphaproteobacteria > Rhizobiales > Xanthobacteraceae > BOG-931. Next base: position 67,269 of record CAWHPC010000015.1, on the reverse strand, counting down.
GATAGCGTAGGTGAGCCCGACCGTTTCGGTATCCTTCTCGCGGACGTGAACGTCGACAAGCCGGTGGAAGATGCACAGGCCAACGAGCGACGCGCCGGTCCAGACGACGATCACGACCAGTCCGACCACCCAGGTCGGATGTGAATAGAAGAAATTGATCAGCACGGAATCCCCCCGTCGCCCTTAGCCTCACCTATTTTGCAGGCTTGGCTATAACGGTAAAGTGGCAACAGACGTCAAGATCACAGCCCAAAGACGCAGATGGCCGGGACAAGCCCGGCCATAACGCGATGGTGATATCAGGCTGGGGCGATCACACCGCGCCGGTGATCCACTGCTCAAGCTTCTGCCTGGGCGCGGCGCCGACCTGGCGCGACGCGAGCTGGCCGTTCTTGAACAGCATCAGCGTCGGGATCGACATGATGCCAAATTTCGCTGCGGTGCCGGGGTTCTCGTCGACGTTGAGCTTGACGATCTTGACCTTGCCGTCGAGGGACTTGGAAATCTCCTCGAGCGCCGGAGCGATCATCTTGCAGGGGCCGCACCACTCTGCCCAGAAATCCACCACTACTGGTTCACTCGCTTTCAGCACGTCCTGGTCGAACGTTGCATCGGTTACCTTGTCGACCATGGGAAACCTCGCTTTGCGTGGGAAAAACGGGCAGGGCGTCAAACCTATGAACGGCATTCGCCAGCGTCAAGATCGCCTCACCGGAGCGTGAGCGGGCGCATGATTGGGCTGATTTTTGCGCATAATTTCAGCCAAAGCGGCCTCCATGGCCGGACCGGGCACCTCGATGACGTTGGGCCCGGCGGTAAAGATCAATGCGGCGCGAATCGTTTTCGCCGGGTAAATGCGCGCCAGCACTGCGCGGTATAGCGCCAGCTGGCCGATATAAGCCTGCGGCGCCTCTGCCAGACCCAGGGGGACGGCCCGATCGGTCTTGTAGTCGGCAATCAGCACCGCATCGCGCGTCACCGCCAACCGGTCCACCTGCCCCGAAACTTCGATCGGTGCGCCGCCGTCGCAGGCGATGCGCCCGACGATCGGAACCTCGGCACGGCTTCCCTCGGCAAACAGTTCGGCGAACACCAGATCGTTGAGAATGGTGAGCACCTGTTGTCCCATCTCGGCTTGCTCGGCCGGAAGAAAGTCGGCGGCCGCGCTTCTGAGAAATCGATCGATAGCGGACTTGCGCGCGGCTGCCGGGATGTCGGGCAAAGATTGCATCAGACGATGCACGATGCGTCCGCGTGCGAGAGCTTTTTGCCGATCGGCGGCGGAGCCGGTCTGTGCAACGTGGGCGATTTCCTCGTCGAAAGCGGACGAGGGCGAAATCCGCGTTGGCCGCTTTGCTTCGGCTGGCGCGGCCTCGCGTAGCCACCATGGCGCTTCGCCCGTGTCGGCTGCAACAGTTTCTGTGGCCGCCTCAGTACGCGCGCCCGGTTTTTCGTCCAGGTGCTTGCTGAAGCGCAAGACTTTTTCGTCGTTCTCGCCCTCGACAACAAGCATGGGAACGAGGGCGTCATGCACGAGATTGTACCAGCAGCCCTGCGGGCGCCGGTTGACTCCGTCTGCACCACCCACAATCAGCCGGTCGGCGGCGCGCGTCATGGCGACGTAGAGCAGCCGGCGATATTCGTCCGCAGCCTTCGCGAGCGCGATCTGCCGGGCAGCCGCGACCGGCGGCACGTCATCATCCTTGCGGCCCGCCCAGATCACCGCCCCGCTTGGCAAATCGATAAGTCGCGGCGGCCGCGGGCCGACCGGCGGCGTCATCGTGTCGGCCAGGATGACGATTGGCGCTTCGAGCCCCTTGGCGCCGTGCACGGTCATGACGCGCACCTCATCGCGCGCGATCTCCATATCGCGCTTCACTTCGGCCCGGGCATCGCGCAGCCAGGCAAGGAATCCCTGCAAAGTCGGCGTCTCCCGTCGCTCATAGTCGAGCGCGAGGTTAAGGAATTCGTCGAGCGCATCGTTCGCTTCTGCGCCCAGCCGTGCAAGGAAGCGCCGCCGGCCGCCACCGGCGCCGAGGACGCGCGCGTAAAAGGAGAACGGCGTCTCGCACCGCGTCGCCTGCGTCAACTCGTCGAGGCGCGCCGCCGTGCCCGCAAATATCTGTTGTTCGCCGGCCTTGCGCACCAATGCCGTACGCAGCGAGGAACGGCCGCGGTCCCACGCGATAGCAAATAAATCGTCATCGGTGAAGCCGAACAGAGGACTGCGCAGCACGCTCGCAAGCGCCAGATCGTCCTGCGGCAAAAGCAGCGCTTCTGCCAGCGCCATCAGATCCATTACCGCGATATGTTCGGTGAGCATCAGGCGGTCAGCGCCGGCAACCTCGACTTTTTCGTCCTTGAGCGCCCGAATGATCGCCTCAAACAGCGGCCCGCGCTGCCGCACCAGAACCAGCACGTCGCCGTAGCGCACCGCGCGGCGCTCGATACCGACCGGCATGCGGCTGTCAGTGAGCCGTCGCACCGTGCGCGCGATCCGCCGCGCAAGTTTTACGCGGGGGCTTGTCTCAGTTACCGCGTCGAATGGCGCATCCCAACCTTCTTTGGTCTCGTCCCGCGCGTCCGGCGTTTCCGGCTCCCAGATTTCGACGAGGCTCGGTCGCGCATCGGGCAAAGGGATGTGCGGCGGGAAACCGTCGGCGTCCGAACTGACGCTTACCGCAATGTCTGGCGCCTTGAACACCTGATCGACGGCGGCAAGCACACTTTCGCCGGAACGGAAGGAGTGCTTGAACTCGCGGAAGACGAAATCCAGTCCGGCATCCTTGTGCGCACGCTCGAAATGCCGCCGCATCTCGGCAAATTGCTTGGGCGCGGCATCCTGAAACGAGAAGATCGACTGCTTTTCGTCGCCCACGGCGAATATAGTGCGTTTGAGGTCGCGCGCGCCTTTGCCGGCGGTGAATTCTGCAACCAGGCGGCGGACGATCTCCCACTGCTTGTGACTGGTATCCTGCGCCTCGTCGATCAGCACGTGATCGACGCCAAGATCGAGCTTGTAGTGCACCCAGGCGGCATCGACGTTGTCGAGCAGCGCCAATGTCTTGTCGATCAGGTCGTCGTAATCGAGCAGGCCGCGACGGGATTTCTCCGCACCGTAGCGGGTCAGCACGGCGTCGGCGACGGTGAGGACGGCGCCGCTGCGGTCGCGAGCAACGACGGCATTGCGCCGCTCAAGCAAGGCGCCGACGCGCGCTTGCTCCGCGCTGAGACGTTGGAGCAGACCGGCGTCCTTGATTGCCTTGGTGACGATGGATTTGCGCGGAGTGCCTTCGTCCGTGCAGAATATTTCCAAATAGACTTCGAGCCGGTTGGCTCCGGACAGCGCCGCAAGCGTAGCGAACCGCCGCGCCTGCTCGCAATCGTTCTTACTGCCCCGCGCCAGCGCCGCGGCGATCGCCGGCCATTCCGTGGGCGCGATCAGCGAGGCACTGAGGAATTCGACTTCGACACTCTCCAATGTCTCTTGCAGCTCGACACCAAGAGTGCGAGAGAGTTCGGCGATCGCCTGCTCCACGCTGCCGGCGTTGGTCCGCCAGCGGATGAAGGCATCGCGCCGGCCGATCGCCTCGCGCACCACATCGCGAAACGTCTGATCTGCACCCGCAATCATGGCGGCGCCGAGTGCGCGGCCGAGCGGACCATCGGGGGCGGACGCGCCTTCTAGCAGCGCGTCGAGCGTCAGGTGCTCTAGAAGTTGCGATTGCTCGGTGTCGTCGAGGACGCTGAATCGCGCAGTGACGTTCGCTTCAAACGGAAACTGATGCAACAGCCGGGTGCAGAAGGCGTGGATGGTCTGCACCTTCAGTCCGCCGGGCGTGTCCAGCGCGCGCGCAAAAAGCCGCCGCGCCAGCAAACGCCGCGCTGCAGGCGCCCGGCCTGGATGCTCGCCAATGGCGGCATCGAGCGCGTCGTCGCCGAGCGTGGTCCAACGTCCAAGCGTGTCGAACACGCGCTTGGCCATATTCGCCGCGGCAGCCTTGGTGAAGGTAAGACAAAGGATCTTTTCCGGATCGACGCCGGCGAGCAAAAGATTGATCACTCGTCGCGCCAGCACATGGGTTTTCCCCGATCCTGCATTGGCGGCCACCCAAGCGGAGATGCCGGGATTGGAGACTTCGCTTTGCAGCCGCAGTACGTCGGCCGGAATGACGCCCGGCGATCTCGGACTCGGGGTTGTCATGGCGCACCCGGAATGTCGTCTTCGGGGCCGCCGGTTGCCGACCATTCCTTCACGCGCGCCAGATGATCGTAATCGCCGTAGCGCGCCTTCCACATCGGATGGACCAGTGAAAGGTACGGTTGCTCGTCGTCGTCGAAACGCCGCACCAGCGCGGTGAGCTTTTCCAGAGCGCGATCGGCCTGGCTGTCGAAGGTCCCTTCCTTGAATTCAATCGGCAGGAATTCGCCGGCCGGCGCGCCGCCTTTGAGCGCGACATAGGCGAGCGCCGCGACCGAACCCCCGGGCGGTATCGACAGCGCGGGAGATTTGAATCCGCCCTGGCGCAGCATCGCGGCTTCCAGCGTAAGCTGCGGCGCAAGTCCGGTGCGGACTTGCTTTTCGGTCCGCACCGAGCCGGTTTTGTAATCGAGAATGGCGTAGCCGCGATCGGCGTCGCGTTCGATGCGGTCGGCGATGCCGCTGAGCTTGAATGCACCATCCGCCAGCGGAATCTCGATCTCGCCGCGGATTTCGGCGGCGATCAGGGTAAAATTGGCGCGGCGTGCGGCCTCCCAGCCCCCGAGCCATTGGGCGATCCGCCGGAAGCGGGGCCACCAGAAAGCACGCGCTTCGGGAAATTCTTCCAGCGCAGCGAAATGCTTTTTGCCCATCTCAACCAACGCACCGACCGGATCGGCAGGAAGATCGCGGGCAAAGCGCTCACTGAATTCGCGAAGCACATTGTGGATGACCGTGCCGCGCTCGGCGGCGCCGGGCGGGGTGTCGACCGCATCGAGTGGTGCCAGCCGCAGGACATGCTTGGCATAGATCGTGTACGGATCGCGCAGCCAATGTTCTATTTCGGTGACCGAGAGACGGGACGGCCGCGCCGCGCGCGGCGGCTTCGGCGACGGGCGGGGCTCGCGCGCGATGCTCTCCGGCCGATCGAGCGCGCGGCCCCAAGCGAGATAGACGTTGCCGCGATCGAGCGCCGCTTGCCAGCGCCGCTCGCCGGCCACTACCGCGAGGCGCTGGATAAAACGCGACGGCGCGGTCGGGGCGCCGGCGAGCTTGCCGGCCCGCGTCAGGATCACCTCGCGCGCGCCGAACAATTGCGCAAAATCGTGTGCAGATAGACCGATCCTCCGCTCCGGCAGGTCCAGGCCGAGTTGCTGACGCATTGGGCGGCTGAGCCAAGCATCCGAGCGGGTTTCCGGTGGCCACGCCCCCTCGGCTAGGCCGCCGAGCACGACCCGGTCGCTCTCGGTGAGGCGCGCTTCGATGGTGCCAAGAATGCGCACGCGGGCATGGGCGCGCCGCGGCGGCCGCACTACCCGACCGGCGAGCGAGGCTGCGAGCACCTCGACATAGTCTGAGGGCAGAATGTCAAAAGCCGCGGCGGCTTCGCTCGTTGTCAGTTCTTCGAGTGCTTCAGCAAGCTTTTCGCCGTCCGCAGCGAGGAACGCGTGCTGCCGCTTACCCTGAAGCGAGAGCGCCGCCAGCACCTGACGATGACGCTCGGCAATGTCGCTCAGCGCCCGCGGTTCTTTGCCTATGCTTTCGAGTGGCGCCAGGGCTTGCGCGAGCCGGTCAACGAGTTCGGCCGCAGCGGAAAGTTCGTTCTCAGTAAGCTTGGTACGCGGATCGGAGGGATGCAGGCCCGCACGCTGCGTGCGAAACACTTCAAGCGCATGGGTGAGGCCAGCAGTGCCCGGACGCGGACGCGGTCCCCGCAGGATTGCCCGCTCAAGCGCGCTCACTGCGCGTTCAATGTCGGGGGCACCCAGGCGCAGCAGCGGATGTTTGAGCACGGCCAGCAACGTGACCGGCGCGAGACCGCTCAGCGCCAAGTCGGCCGCGAGCCGGGCAAAAATTCCGGCCGGCGTATCGGCCAGCGCGTCGCCGGCGGAATGTTCGGCCTCGACCTGCCAACGGGCGAGCGCCGCTTTGACGCGGCGGCCAAGCGCGCGATCCGGCGTGACCAGCGCGGCGGTCTTGCCTTGTTCCACCGCTTCCCGCAATGCGACCGCCACCGCAAGCGCTTCTTCTTCCGCATTGGCAGCTTCAATCATGGTGACGGTGCGAAGCGCCGTCTCCGCATCGGCCTCGAACCCCGGATCGGCAGCGCATCGCCGCCACAGATCGGTCGCTGCCGCCGGGCGCAGCACCTCGGATATCAGACGCTCGCGGCCGCGCGACTCCGCCAACCGCTCGACCGCGTCGCGAGTAATGCCGATGCGAGCGAGCAAAGCCTGCATGGCGAATTGCGGATGCCCCGGAGCCGGCGCTACCGCCCTGCCCTCTCCTGCATGCGGGGCGGCGTCACCGCCGATAGCACGCCAGGACTCTTCGTCGAGATCGGTGTCAAGGCCCGGCAGCACTACGGCGCCATGGGGCAAGCGTGCGATGGCGGCGATCAGCTCAGCCGTAGCGGGTATCGAGCCGGTCGAGCCGGCGGCGATGACCAGCGCGTCGGCGCGGTGCGCCAGCCGGGCCGTCTCCGCCTTGATGAGCGCGTCGCGGCGCGCCGCCGGTTCCATCAATCCGCGCTCGCGTAAAATGCCCGGCCAATTTTTGTGTGCGATCTCGAGAAATTTCAGCGTCAGCTGCCAGAAAGGATCGAGAAAGTCCGGCACCAGGCCGTCGAGCGCCTTCCACGGTAGGTCGCGCGTCGTCATGTCGTCGATCAGCCGCGCAAGATCGTCAGCAAGTGCGCAGGCCGCGGCCGGTGTTTGCGCAACAAGCGGCCCACCGCCGCTGCCGCGAACGCGTGGCGACGCCGCCCATTCGACGATGAGGCGAGCCAGCAGCAGGCGGCGTTCGAGACCGCCGAGCGCCGGTGGCAACGCCAGCGCGTCCGCCGCGATGTCGCCCGTTGCCGCCTCGGCGAACGCAATCTCGTCCTCGTCGATGTCGCCGAGCGCGACAATGCGCGGCAGGATCGCCACGTCGGTTTTCAGCACATCGAGAAACGCGTCGCGCATCAGCCGGCAAGCCCGCCGCGTCGGCAGGTAAAGCGTGGTGGCGGCGAGCGCGAGCGGATCGTCGGCAATGCGCAAGTCGAGCTGGCCGCTGACCAACGCCTTGATCAGCGTCGGCAGAAACGGCGCCGATGCCGGAATATTGAAGACGCGTGGGGGCATTTTTTGCGCGCGTGTCCCGGGCGCAGCGCAGCACGAAGTGTTGCACTGCAGAACCGGGATCGTCAAAGGCTCCGAGCTTGAAAAGATCCCGGATTAGCGGTGCACCGCTGCGCGCTGCACCGCATCCGGGAAATGCGTCTTACCAGATTCTAAAGAGCGCCGGCGAGGGCCGCTTCCGCGGCGGCGACGGCCTCAGGCGTGCCCACATGCATCCAAAGGCCTTCGAGACGCAAGCCGAACAGGCGCCCGTTTGCCCCGGCGCGATCAAATAGCAGGTTCAGCGAGAACTCCCCCGGCGGCGCATCGGCGAACAGCGCAGGCGCCAGAATCGCAGCGCCGGCATAGACGAACGGCACGACCTCGTTTTCGGCGTGCCGCCGCAGCTGGCCGTCAGGCAGCATGGCGTAGTCGCCGCGGCCGGAATACCCGACGCTGCCGGCGGTCGGCGCGAGCAAGAGGAGCACGTCCATTGCCGCAGCATCGAACGCTTCGGCGAGCCGCACGAAGTTCGGCTTGACGCCGTCGAGCCACACCGTATCGGAATTGACCAGGAAGAACGGCGCCGCGCCAAGCTGCGGCAACGCCTTGGCGATGCCGCCGCCGGTGCCGAGCAAGGTCCCGCGCTCGTCGGAGATGATGATCTGCGGCCGCTTGCGCCCGGCGAGATGGCTTTCAAGCGCGTCGGCAAGATAGTGCACGTTGACCACGGCGCGCACGACGCCGGCGTCGGCCAATCGATCGAGCGAGTAGTCGATCAAAGATTTGCCGCGCATTTGCACCAGCGGCTTGGGGATGTGACCGTTGTGCGGGCGCATCCGTGTGCCAAGCCCGGCCGCAAGCACCATCGCGCTCGTCGGCATCATATTGTTTCCCCGCCCATCAACACTTACCGATTCGTGCATCATAACCCATTCAAAGACGGCACGTTCGCGGCATACCAGCCCCTGAGCGGCGCCAGCGCAGGATGCGCCAGCGATCGTTGCAAATAGCCCAATAGGCGCGGGACATGACGCAAATATTGCGGCTTGCCGTCGCGCCGGTTGAGCCGGGCAAAGATGCCGAGAATCTTGGTCGCCCGCTGCGCCGCCATGGTCGCGTAGAGCTGCGCGAATACCGCCGGATCGAAGCGGGCGTCGTGGAGACGGGCGCGGGCGTAACGGCTTAACAATGCGAGCTCCAGCTCCTCCGATACATCGACGCGCGCGTCCTGCAGCAGCGACGCCACGTCGTAGGCGCCAGGGCCCAGCAGCGTGTCCTGGAAGTCCAGTATGCCGATCCGGGCAACGTCTTCGCGGTCGGCGAGCCACATCAGATTTGGCGAATGATAGTCGCGGAGCACCCAGGTCGGCGCCGCATCGACCGCCGGTTCAAGCGTCTCGCGCCACAACGCCGCGAACCCTTCGCGCACGTGATCGCCAGGTGGCGCGTTGACGCTGACCAGATACCAGTCGAGCAAAAGCTCCGCTTCGATCAAAAATGCCTGCAAGTCGTAACGCGGTATCCGGTAGTCGCGGCGCGGCGCTACCGGCAGCGTATCCGGCAATCGGCGGCGATGCAGCGACACCAGCACGTCAACCGCGGCTTCGTAGCGTTCCTCGATCGGCGCCGGCGGATCGCCGCTGACGATCCGCTCGTTGCCGAGGTCCTCCATGATAAGCAGACCGCGTTCCAGATCAGCGTCGAGAATTGTCGGCGCGGACAGATTGCGATCACGCAGTCCCGACGCGATGGCGACGTAGGGGACAATGTCTTCGGCGAGATGGGCGATGGCGCTATAGGGCTTGCCGTCGCGCACCGGCGGGCCATCGGGTCGCCGCGGCGCGTTCATCAGGATCGTGGTCTCGCGGTCGCGCGTCAGCCGTTCGAATATCCGGGTCGAGGCGTCGCCTTCCATGCGCCAGCGCGCCGCGTCGCCGAAACCGGACTCGTCGAGGAACGCGCGGACTTGCTTCATCCGATCGACCCGCGCCGACAGCCCGCCGTAGCCGACGACACGCACGTTGCGCGCCCCAGAATCAAGCTGCGGCGCCAGCGTGAAGGTGATGTCGAGGCGATCGGGCGGCAGAAAACCGGCAGCGCGATCCGGCCATTCCACCAGCACAACACTACGCTCGGGCAAGTCGTCAAAACCCAGCTCGCCAAGTTCGGCCACACCCGACAGCCGATAGAAATCGGCATGCACCAGCAAAAACCGCGGCAGCTCGTAGCTCTGCATCAGGGTAAAGGTCGGGCTCGGCACTTCGACGGCCTGGTCGCCCGCAAGATGGCGGATGAGCGCGCGCGCGAAGGTGGTCTTGCCGGCGCCGAGATCGCCGGACAGCGTCACCAGATCGCCCGGTTCGAGCGCCGCGGCAACGTCGATAGCGAAGCGCGCCGTCGCTTGCTCGTCGGGCAATGTCAGGGTGAAGCTTGAGCCGCCGGTGGCGGTCGGAAACATCGCGCTGCTCCGATATTCGCTCAGCGAACTATGAGGATCGCTCCGGGCGCTCAGCCGTGCATGGCGACGACAACGCAGCAAATCGCCCAGAACAGGCAGTACTCGAAACCGCCGACCTGCCACAGCCACTTGCCTTTACTGTGTCGCCACACCGCCCAGGCTGCCACGAACAGAAATACCGCCTCGATGAGCGCGACGTAGCGGGTATAGATGGCGAACACCATACCGATGGAGCAGACGATCTCGATCGCCATACATGAGAAGACCCACGCTTTTATGGGATACAGCTTGAAGTCGTCATAGATCTTGTAGGTGAGTTCGAGGTCGCTCGCCTTGGCGTATAAATGCGGCAGCAGGAACAAGCCGCAAACAAGCCGAAGGATGTTGAACTCGTTGGTCAGGTCGAAAATCTGAGAATAGCTCATGCGCAAGTTTGCGTTTGAATTGCCGGAAGTGCAACTCCGTGCGGTTCGTTAGAGCATGATCCGGAAAAGTGGAAGCCGGTTTTCCGAAAAGATCATGCTCCACCAAAATGATAGAGCGCCAATCGCTTCAATCTGAAGCGGTTGCGCTCTAGGCCGCCGTCAGCCTGGTGGCGGCGCCGAGCGGGAAGACGCAGGTCACCGTGGTGCCCTCGCCGACGATCGAGGAGATCGTGACCGTGCCGCCGTGCAGTTCGACGAACGAGCGCACCAACGAGAGGCCGATGCCGGTGCCGCGATGGTGCGAGCCGAGCGAATTCGTCTCGAACCAGTCGAACACCTTTTCGAGCACGTCAGGCGGGATACCCGGCCCGTGATCGGTGACCGCGAACACCAGCGCATCGGCGCGCCGTTCCGCCAATAACGTGACGGTGCCACCGGGCGGCGAGAAGCTCACCGCGTTGGCGAGGAGATTAAACAGAATCTGCCGGACTCGGCGCTCGTCGGCGACGAAGCTGCCGATGTCCGGGGCGGTCTCGATCTCCAGCGCAATGCCGGTGCTAACCAGGCGGTCCTGCACACCTTCCGCGGCGGCCGCCATAGTTTGGCGGATATCGACCGGCGCGAGGTTGAGCTGCATGCGGCCCGCATCGATGGTGGCAAGATCGAGAATGTTGTTGATCAAAGCGAGCAGCGCATCGGTCGAGACGGTGATGTAGTCGAGATACTCGCGCTGCTTCGGCGCCAGCGGGCCGGTCGCCTGGTCACCGAGCAGATGGACGAAGCCGATGATATTGGTCAGTGGCGAGCGCAGCTCGTACGACACGTGATGGACGAAATCGATCTTGATCTTGTCGGCGTCTTCGAGCGCTTCGTTACGTTCGCGCAACGCCCGTTCGACGTTGACCGAGTCTGTCACGTCATGGAAGGTGACCAGCGTGGCCGCGCCGGGCAGCGGCACGGTCGTGCAGTCGACCACGGTACCGTCGCGCCGCTCGAGCCGCCCCGATATCGCCTGCCGGCTGTCGATTGCGGTGATGACCTCGCGGAGTGCCCGCCACGTTGGCGCGTCGCCGTGCAGCGGCCGGCTTGAAGCCGAGATCGTTTCGATGTGCGGCCGCTCAGCCAGTGTGGCCGCCGACAGCCCCCACATCCGGGCGAAAGCGGAATTGGCGAGCCGCACGCGGCCATCGCTCGCGAACACCGCAACGCCTTCGGCTAGATTGTCGAGGGTTTCGCCCTGGACGCGGATCAGTTCCTCGAACCGCCGATCGAGATCGAGCCGCTCGGTCACATCGTTGAACAGATAAGTAACGCCGCCGTCCGGATTGGGCGTGGTGACGACCCGCAACGTGCGTCCGTCGGGCAGATGCCAGGTATGTTCCCTGGCTTCCATGGCGCGATAGGCGCCGTGCAGTTGCGCCTTCCACTGCCGGAAGTCCCGCTCCTCGGGCAGCTTGCGCGCCGCCCGCAGCTCCTCGAGCACCGCCGAGTCGCTCGGACCCTGATCGAGAAAAGCGGCGTCGAGATTCCACAGCGCGCGGTAGGCGGCATTACAAAATGTGAGCTTGTGATCGGCGCCGAACATGGCGACGCCGGTTGGAAGCTGGTCGAGCGTGCGCCGGTGTGCGTCGACCATGCGAGCGAGCGCAGTGCGCATGGTTTCCGCTTCGGTGGCGTCGACGCCGAGTCCGGCGCTGCCGGTCTCGGTCTGAAAGTCGAGCACGTCGAAGCTGCGGCGCGCTCCGGCAACGATGGCAGGGAAGCGGCCCTCGTAGCCGCCGTTTGCCCGGCGCGCCTGCGCGATATTTGCGCGCGCGGCGCTGTCGAGCAGTTCCAGGCTCCGCTCGACCGCGTCGGCGGGGTCGCGCGCTTCCACCGCTTGGGCGTAAGCGGCGTTGACGAAGATCAGCCGCCCCGACGCATCGCGCAGCCACACCGGTGACGGCAGCTTTTCGATGAGCGCGCGCAGCGCCGCGATTTCGCTTTGCGACGCCTCATAACGCCCGGCGAGGTCCAGAAGATCGCGTTTAACGCCGCTGGCATCCCTGAGCCGCAGCACGGCGCGTCCGGCGACGGCGCGGCCTTGGGCCTCGATCGGGCGGCCGGAGAGTGTCGTGACCGCCATCGAGAACGCCTCGCCGCGGGCGCGCAGCGCCTCGACTGCCCGCTCCATGGCACTTGCCTTGCCGGGGTCGAGCCAGGAGCCGAAGGCGAGCACACGATGCGGCGCCGAGACGCCGACGACAGCGGGATCGCCTTCGATGTTCGGCTCATCGGCAGCCGCCTGCCAATCCACCATCACCTGCGGCTCGGACGCGAGCAGCGCGTTGGCACGGTCAAGCTCGGCCCGCAGTGCCGCAATCTCGTCCTGCGATGAAGCTTCCAGGCGAGCCCAGCCGGCGCGGGCGCGGACCAGCAGGATCGCCGTTACCACGGCGAACAACAGCAGTCCGACCAGCAGCACCAGCACCGCGATCTCGTGGCGGTCGATGCTGCGCGACGCGCCCAGCACCATCTCGTGCAGGATGAGAGCTGGGTGTGGGTTGTCAGCGTAGGCCGGGAGCGGCGCGGCGGCGCCAATGGCTATAGCGAATCCGCCCAACAACGGACGAGCATAGCCCCCGCTCCGGATCGTGTCCGGCATGCCCCTAATGCCTCTGCCCGGCTGGGCCACCGCCATGGCCAGCGCGCGAATCGCACGACTTTACTCTCAAGCGGAATCGCGCCGAAAGAGTCCAGATCGTGAACGTGACGTTGGCCGCGGCGCGGACCGCTTTTCAGCCGCGCTTGGTGTCGGCGTTCGATGCTATTCCCGTGGAGCCGAGGCCGCCGGCGGCCCGCTCGGTCGAGTTCAGCGTCTCCGATTCAACAAGTCTCGCCTGATGCATCGGCGCAACGATTAACTGCGCGATGCGCATGCCGCGGGTGATGACAAATGGCTCGGAGCCAAGATTAATAAGAATAACCTGCACTTCGCCGCGGTAATCGGCATCGACGGTGCCAGGAGAGTTGAGCACCGTGACGCCGTGGCGAAAGGCCAGACCCGACCGCGGCCGGATTTGGCCCTCGTGACCGGCCGGTAGCGCCATCGCAAAACCGCACGGGACCAGCGCCCGCGCTCCCGGTGCGAGCTCAAGAGGCGTATCGGCAGGAATCGCGGCCGGAAGATCGAGACCCGCGGCGCGCGCGCTGTGATATTGCGGCAGCGGCAGATCGGCGCCGTGTGGCAGCCGCACGATACGCACCTCGACGCCTGGCTCGCTGCTCACCGTTTCGCTTCCGCAAGCGCCGCCGCGATGCGCTCAATGAGCGCGCGCGCCACGTCTTCCTTCGACTGCGGCGGCCATGATTCAACGCCGTTCGCAGTGACCATCTGAATGGTGTTGGCGTCGCCCCCCATGATTCCGGTTCCCGGCGAAACATCGTTGGCTAAAATCCAATCGCAGCCTTTCTTCTTAAGCTTCGCTTTGGCGTTGGCGATGACGTCATCGGTTTCGGCGGCGAAGCCGACGACAAGGCGCGGCCGCCCGGCCTTGCGGTGCGCGATAGTGGAGAGAATATCGGGGTTCTCCACCAGTTCGAGCGTCGGCGTCCGGCCCTGCTGTTTTTTGATCTTGCTTCCGCTCACTGTCCGCGGCCGCCAGTCCGCGACGGCAGCAGCGAACACCGCCGCGTCGACCGGCAGCGCCTTCTCGACCGCCGCCAGCATCTCGTTCGCGGTCTCGACATGCGCGACCGAGACGCCCGGCGGATCCGGCAGATTGACCGGACCTGAGATCAGCACGACGTCTGCGCCGGCTGCAGCGGCCGCGGCGGCGATGGCGTGACCCTGTTTGCCCGACGAGCGGTTGGCGATAAAGCGCACCGGATCGATCGGCTCGCTGGTCGGCCCGGAGGTGACGAGCACGCGGTGGCCGGCGAGCGATCCGCCGCTGCGCATCATCAATTCGACCGCGGCGGCGATTTCAAGCGGCTCGGCCATGCGGCCGGTCCCGGCTTCACCGCGCTCGGCCATTTCACCGGCATTCGGACCGATGACGCGAACGCCATCGGCATTAAGTTGAGCGAGGTTGCGCTGCGTTGCCTTCGCGGCCCACATGTGCGGGTTCATCGCCGGAGCGAGCAGGATCGGTTTGTCGGTCGCCAGCAAAACCGCGGTGGCAAGATCGTCGGCGTGACCGCCGGCCATTTTTGCGATCAGATCCGCCGTCGCCGGCGCGACCACGATGATTTCGGTGTCGCGGGCGAGCCGAATGTGGCCGACGTCGAATTCACTCTGCGGATCGAACAGATCGGTATAGGCGCGCTCACCGGCGAGCGCGCCGGCCGCAAGCGGCGTGACGAATTGCTGCGCGGCGGCGGTGAGAACGCAGCGCACGCTGGCGCCGCGATCCTGCAAGCGGCGGATCAGATCGAGCGATTTATACGCGGCAATGCCGCCACCGATGATGAGCAGGACGCGCCGCGTATCCGGCGCCCCAGCGGGCGCTTGTTGCCGTGCGCGTTGCAGCGGCGGCTCGAAATGCTCAAGCACCTCGCGGCCGGTCGCCTCGGCCGCTTGGCGCAGGATGACGCGAACCTCGTCTTCCATAGAACGGCCCTGCCGCGCAGCGCGCAGCCGCAGCAGGCGCTTGAGCTTATCGTCGAGCTGCCGGACCGTGAGACTAGCCATATGCTGATGCTAGCAGGGGAATGATTGCATTGCAATCAATGCAATCATCGTAGCAGCAGGATCACGATCCAGAGCAGCAGGGCCGCAATCACCCACAGCGCAATGGTGGACCAGCGGCTCCTTCGCCCTTCCCGCTTGTCAATGTCGGCGATGGTCTGCGGCGACAGCAGCAGACCGCCGCGGGTGATCTCGTCGAGCTGATCGAGCACGCGCGCGCCGCGCGTCAGCAAGCCCGGCGCATTGCCGACAAAGCGGCCAATCTCGGAAGCGCCCAGCGCGGCTCCTTCCAGTTTGCCGGCAGGACCGAGATGCCGCGTCATCCACTCGCGCACCACCGGCTCGGCAACCGACCAGATATCGAGCTTGGGATCAAGCGAACGCGCCACGCCCTCCACGACGACCATGGTCTTCTGCAGCAGCAGCAATTCCGGCCGCGTGCGCATGTCGAACAGGCCGGTGACCTCGAACAGCAGCGTGAGCAACCGCGCCATCGAAATATCCTCGGCGGTGCGGTTGTGGATCGGCTCGCCGATGGCACGGATTGCCTGAGCGAAATTTTCCACCGAATGATGCGCCGGCACGTAGCCGGCTTCGAAATGCACCTCGGCAGTGCGGCGATAATCGCGGGTGATGAAACCGTGTAGGATTTCGGCGAGGAACAGGCGCTCCTTTACGCCGAGCCGGCCCATGATGCCGAAATCAACGGCGATGAGCCGGCCATGGTCGTCGACGAACAGATTTCCCGGATGCATGTCGGCATGGAAAAAACCGTCGCGCAGCGCGTGGCGCAGAAACGTCTGCATCAGCGCCCGGGCGAGCTGGCGGAGATCGAAGCCTTTGGCGACCAGGCGGGCGCGATCCGACAACGGCGTCGCATCGATCCATTCCAGTGTCAGCACTTCTTTGGTGGTGCGGTCCCAGTCCACCGTGGGGACGCGGAAATCCGGATCGTCTTTGGTGTTCTCGGCCATTTCCGAGAGCGCGGCCGCCTCCAGCCGGAAATCCATTTCGATCGCGACCGTGCGCCGCAAAGTGTCGACCACTTCGACCAGCCGCAGCCGCCGCGCCTCTGCGGAAAAATCTTCGGCGTGGCGCGCCACGTAGTCGAAGGCGCGGAGGTCGGCATAAAACCGCCGTTCGATACCCGGCCGCAGCAGCTTGACCGCGACCGCGCGCGGACCGCCGGCGCCGACGACTTCGGCGCGGTGTACTTGCGCAATCGAGGCAGCGGCGACCGGAGGCCCAAAGCTCGCGAACACGGCATTGACGGGCTTGCCGAACGACGCGGCGACCGCCGCCTCCGCCTCCTGCTGCGGGAACGGCGGCATCTGGTCCTGCAGCCGCTCCAAATCTTGCGCCGCCGCCGCGCCGACCACGTCGGGCCGTGTCGCCAAAAACTGCCCAAGCTTGACGTAGCTCGGTCCGAGCCGTGTCAGCGCCGCCGACAACCGCGTGTTGGCGGCGCCGATCGATGGCCGTTCGATCAATCGCAGCATCCGCACCAGGGGCCGCGCCGCCGGCGGTATCAGGGCAGGATCGATGGTGCCGAACACACCCTCGCGGGCGAAAACAAAGCCGGCGTGGCCGATCCGGACGAGATGAAAAGCCGAGATCACAAACGCCAGCCGGAATGCAGTGCGACGATGCCGCCGGTCATGAGCTGATGCGAAACGCGCGCAAAACCTGCCGCGCGCATCATCGCGGCGAAATCCTGCGGCTTGGGAAATCGGCGGATCGATTCCACCAGATAGCGGTAAGAGTCCGCATCGCCGACAACTGCCCGGCCGAGCGCCGGAATGACGCTGAACGAGTAGAACTCGTAGAGCCGGTCGAGGCCGGGCACGTTCACGGCGGAGAATTCGAGGCAGACAAATCGTCCGCCGATCTTGAGCACGCGGAAGGCCTCGGCCAACGCCGCCTCGATACGCGGCACGTTGCGGATGCCGAAGGCGATCGTCGCGGCATCGAACGAGCAGTCGGCGAACGGCAGCGCCTCGGCGTTGCCTTCGGCGAAGGTTACTCTTTGTTCTAGTCCGGCCTTGCTGGCGCGCTCACGCCCGACTGCGAGCATGTCGGGATTGATATCGCAGACTGTCGCCCGCGTGCCGTCGCCGCCGCCGGCGAGCACACGCATCGCGACATCGCCGGTGCCGCCGGCAATATCGAGCAGCGCAAACGGCCGGTTTTTCGGCGGATTGACCGCCGTCACCAGCGCATCCTTCCAGGCGCGGTGCAGCCCAAACGACATCAGGTCGTTCATAAGATCGTAACGGCGGGCGACACTGCGAAACACGTCGTCGACCAGCGCCTGCTTGTCCGCAAGCGGCACTTCCCGTGCACCGAATTGGGTGGTCTCAGTGGGCTCAGTCATGAGATGGCTTTCTTACCCCAAACCATAGCGCGGCGTCGCAACCGACGCTATGTCTGCGACCATTGACCCTATGTCCACGGCAGCAAACGGCGGCTGAGCAATGCCCGAACTTCCCGAAGTCGAAACCGTACGCCGCGGCCTTGCGCCGGCGATGGAAGGCGCCCGCTTTGACAAGGTCGAACTTCGCCGCCGCGATCTGCGCTGGCCATTGCCGAAAGATTTTGTGCAGCGTCTTGAAAGCAAGACCGTGACCGGGCTGGGCCGGCGGGCGAAGTATCTGCTCGCCGATCTGTCGTCCGGCGACGTGTTGCTCATGCATCTCGGCATGTCCGGATCGTTTCACGTGTTTCACGGCAGCGGTCATAACAAGCTTGGCCGCTACCATCACGAACGGGCGCAGCATGCCGCTCACGACCACGTCGTCTTTCACATGTCGTCGGGGGCGATCGTCACATTCAACGACCCGCGCCGCTTCGGCTCGATGAAGATCGTCGCGCGCGCAAAGCTCGATGACGAGCCGCGGCTCAATCGGCTCGGGCCCGAGCCGATTGGCAACGCCTTCGACGCAACGATGCTGGCGAACGCGTGCCGGGGAAAAAAGACCAGCCTCAAGGCGGCGCTGCTGGACCAGCGGATCGTGGCGGGGCTGGGCAACATCTACGTCTGCGAGGCGCTGTACCGGGCGCGGCTTTCGCCGAAGCGCATGGCTGCAACGATCGCTAGCAAGACCGGCGCCCCCAACGAGCGCGCCGAGCGACTCGTCGAAGCGATCAAGGCCGTGCTCAACGACGCGATCAAAGACGGCGGCTCGTCGTTGCGCGACCATAAACGCACAGACGGCGAGCTCGGCATGTTCCAGCACAACTTCCGAGTCTACGATCGCGAAGGCGAGAAGTGCCCAACATCCGGTTGCCGCGGCGCCATCAAACGCATCGTCCAGAATGGACGCTCGACGTTTTATTGTCCGGTATGCCAGAAGTGAATTTGCTTCCTCCCCCGCAAGCGGGGGGAGGATTAATGAGAGAAACGCCATGAGTTACCAGAACATCATCGTCGAGACGCGCGGCAAGGTCGGATTGATCCGGCTCAATCGTCCGCAAGCGCTGAATGCTCTTAACAGCGCGCTGGTTGGCGAATTGGGCCAGGCGCTCAACGTGTTCGAAGCCGACCCCAACGTCGGCTGCATGGTTATCACCGGCTCCGACAAAGCGTTTGCCGCCGGCGCCGACATTAAAGAGATGGCCGAGAAGACCTTTGTCGAGGCCTTCCTCGGCGACTTCGCCGCGAACTGGCATCGCGCCGCGGCAATGCGCAAGCCGGTGATCGCGGCCGTCGCCGGTTTCGCGCTCGGCGGCGGTTGCGAGCTGGCCATGCAGTGCGACCTGATCATCGCCGCGGACAATGCGAAGTTTGGCCAGCCGGAGATCAAGCTCGGCATCATTCCCGGCATCGGCGGCACGCAACGGCTCACGCGCGCCGTCGGCAAGGCGAAGGCGATGGATCTTATTCTCACCGGTCGCATGATGGACGTCGATGAAGCCGAACGCGCGGGCCTCGTCGCCCGCATCGTGCCGCTGGCAAATCTCGTGGAGGAGGCGATGAAAGTCGCCGAAACGATCGCGTCGATGTCGCTGCCGTCAGTGCTCGGCGCCAAGGAAGCGGTCAACACCGCATTCGAGACTTCGCTCGCCGAAGGCGTTCGCTTCGAACGGCGGGTGTTTCACTCGCTGTTCGCGACCGCTGACCAGAAGGAAGGCATGGCGGCGTTCATCGCCAAACGGCCGGCAAAGTTTGAAAACAAGTGAGGCGCTTTCGCGTCACTTCCTCACGCAGGCTACCCGGACCACCGACTGTTCGATCGGAGCATGGTCGGGCGCAGCGGCCGCCGGCGTAATGCCTCGTCCTCGCAGAAATGCGCGGATGGCTTCCGCCGGCACCAGCGTGGCACTTGGCGCACCGCCGCCGGCGACGGCCGACGGCTTGAGATCCACCATGCCGGCCAACGCGCCGCGAGCATCGGCCGCTGCCGCCCCGGAAAAGCCGGGCTTTGGTGCCGGTTCGATGCCTTGAGCCGTGCGATGACTAACGGCGCTTGTCACTTCCACCCCGCCGGCCTGGGCGAGCGGATCGGCAACGCCGACGAGCTTGAAGTCTGCACCGTTACTCGTAGCGCCCTCGCCGGCGAACGCCGCCGGCACAAGGTTGTGCACGCCGTAGACATGAATGAGCGCCAGGTCGTTTGCTTTGTCTACGGCGAGGCGCTCGGCGTGGCCAAGACCCGGCAGCGTGATGGCTTGGCAGTCGTCGGTGATATGAGCTGGCGCGATCAGATCGCCGTCGCTGCTCACCACAATTGCGGTGCCGTATTCGACGATGCGCCGGATGCCCGGGACCGGCGATGCGTGGTCGGGAAATCCGATGTACGTGCCGACGACGGCGGCGGCGATGCCGTCCATCGTCCCTTCGGTCGCCTGATCGTAGAGCACGGTGACGCCGCGCACTTCAGTACCGCGCGCGACGGCGCGGACGCGAAAATTCTTCAGCCCCTGTACGCCGCCGATAACGAAGGAATCGGCGGTGAGCTGACTGGACACGATCTGCCGCCGCGAAGCTTTCTTTTCCTGTTCGAACAGCGCCGGCAGCGCCGCTTCCGTCAGACGAAAGGTCTCGATCTGAATCTGACCCTGCGCCGAGGCCCAGCGGCTGCCGGTGCGGGAAGAGTCAACGCGCGGCACCAGCTTGCCGGGCAAACCGAGGCGCGCGCCGGTTGCCGGATCCTCGATCAGCAGCCAGCCGACGGAATCCGGAAAAGTCACCGGGGCAGACGGTGCCTCGCGGTCCTCCGTGCCGACGGCGGTTTCCGGCTTGCCGTGCTTGTGGGTCTCATTGCCGCCCTTGCCGCGGCGCGCAACGTCTTCATGTTGAGGCGCGGCTGCCGGTGCGGTGGCAACATGCGTCTTCGCCTTGTGCGCCGCTGATTTTGCGGCTGGCGCTGCGGTCCGCGGCTTGCGGGTTTTGGAATCTTGCGCGACGGCAGAGCGTGGTCGCTGCAAGGAGGCTGACGAAAACCGCTGCCATCCTCAAATACATGGTCATCCCACCTTAACGCTCACGCCTACCTAACAGGGACCAGCGTATCCGAGCCGCACCCTAACGCCAATCCGGGTAGCGTCGGCTCTAGCGAGGCCGGATAGGGCGCGACGGTATCGGTGGTCGCGCGCGCGGTTCAAGCCTATCTTGACGTTATGCTTAGTGCCCGAATGTTCAGTGCCGAAGAGCTCGAACGCTACGCGCGCCATATCGTGCTGCCCGACGTTGGCGGACCCGGACAGGCCGCGCTCAGCCGCGCGCGGGTGATGGTGGTCGGCGCCGGGGGGCTTGGCGCGCCGGTTCTGCTCTATCTTGCCGCCGCCGGCGTCGGCACCCTCGGCGTGGTCGACGACGACGTGGTCTCGCTCTCGAACCTGCAGCGGCAAGTGATCCATGCCACGCCCGACATCGGCACGCCGAAGGTCGATAGCGCCGGGGCAATGATCCACCGGCTTAACCCTCACGTCGCCGTCGAGCAGCACCCCGTCAGGCTCACCGCGCAAAATGCCCTTGCGCTGATCGAACGCTACGATCTGATCGCCGACGGCTCGGATAATTTTGCTACACGTTATCTGGTCTCGGACGCCTGCTATTTCGCGCGGAAGCCGCTGGTGACAGCGGCGCTTGGTCCGTTCGACGGTACGCTGACGACGATCCGCGCGCACGAGTGCGGCGCCGACGGCAAACCCAATCCGACCTATCGGTGTCTGTTTCCCGAGCCGCCGCCGCCCGGCACCGTACCGGCGTGCGCCGAAGCCGGGATTCTCGGCGCGCTGGCCGGCGTGATCGGCTCGATGGCCGCGCTCGAAGTGATCCGCGAGATTGTCGGGTTCGGCGAGGGCCTGGTCGGCCGCTTGGTCATGCTCGATGCCCGCGCGATGCGGTTTGAGACCTTACGTTACGAATGGGATCAGGCGAACCCGCTGTCGGGCGAGCAGCCGACGATCCGCGATCTGTCGGGGCATTCTTAGCGCCGTGTCCCGACGCGGTGCAGCGTGTAACGCCGCGCCGCTAATCCGGGACCTTTCCAAACTCCGCGTCCGTAACGATCCCGGTTCTGCCCGGAAAAAGTGGCTATTTGCTCCACGTCGCCATGATGGTCGAGCCTTTGAGGACCGTCCATTTGTTGGCGCCGGCGCTGACCAGGGTGAAGCAACTGTCCTTACCGCCCTTCCAGGAGGTGCAGAAGCCATCCTTCGAAAGCTTCCAGGTGCCCTCGCCTCTATTGCCCTTGCCGATCGGCACGCGCTTGATCTTGCCGTCGGGCGTAAACGTCATCTTGAATCTGACATTCGACGGGGACGACGCGGTGAACGGCTGGCCGGTAAAGAACGTGGACTGAATGTCTTCCGGCGCAAGCTTCCCCGCCGGCGGTGCGGCAAACACCGGCGTGGCGAACAGCGCGGCGCCGATGAAAAGCGTGACAGCACGCGCAATCTCCATTCGCATCTCACTCTCCGAAGCGTTCAAATCGAGAGCGTTATGATACTTGAGCAAGCTTACGCCGTCACGGCCGGACTTGTTGCGACCAAGACAAGACAAAACAACCACCCTTCACCTCGCCTGCCCGTGATAGACGCTGTTCGGCCGCATGTCGGTGGCGGAGGCAACGCGGTTGGACATGTTGAAGAAGCCGGCGACCGCGGCGATGTCCCAGATATCGCGGTCGGTGAAGCCCACCCGGCGCAACCCTTCGCGGTCTTCTTCCTCGACCAGCCACGGCTCCGCGGTCAGCTTGACCGCGAAATCGAGCATGGCGCGTTCGCGCCGCGATAGCCGCGCCGCGCGATAGTTCATCGCCATCAGTTCGCCGAGCGGCGGATCGCCGGAAAGCTGCCGCACTGCAGCACCGTGAGCGACGAGGCAATAGTAACAGCGGTTGTGCGCCGATACCGCGACCGCGATCATTTCGCGCTCGAGTTTGCTCAGGCCCGACGGCGCCAGCATCAGATCGTTGTACATGGCAACGAACGCTGAAAGCTTCGCCCCGTCGAACGCGTATGCCTGCAACACATTTGGCACGAAGCCGAGCTTTTCCTCGCACTTGGCGAAATAGGCGGCCATTTCGGGGGAAAGCTGTTCCGCTGGAAGCGTGAGCGCGGTAATTACCGTGTCGTCGCCCTTCACCGCCGTGGTGCGGGACTTTGCCGCGGGCGCGCCGGCGGCGGTTTTGTTGTTGCGTTTGGCCATGTTGCTTCCTCCCGGCGGTCCCGCGTGTCATGCCGCTGTCGGCGGCAGTGGATAGGGTGACATTATAGATTGTTGCGGTAGCGGATGTGCGCGTCGCGCGGGTAAGATCGCAGAAATAGCACCCGCGATCCGATAGGGGGAAACATGGCCGTCCAGAACATTCCTCGGCCTCCGGACGAGGGCGCAAGCCAGACCCTTATCGCCGAGGCCGCGGCCCTCGCGGCCGGACGCTGGCGCAATTTCCCGCCGGACTTTTTTGCCGCGCTTTACGGCCGCGCGCCGCCCGACGATCTCGAACGGTACCGTCCGGAAGAACTGGCCGCGATCGGCGAAGAAGCCTGGACGTTCCTCGCGGAGCGCAAGCGCGGCGCCGCCAAGATCGGGGTCGCTTCGGCCCGCCTCACACCCGGCGTGACCGTGCTCGACGTCCTCAACGACGACATGCCCTTCCTGGTCGATTCGGTGCTGGGCGAACTGACCGAACGCGGGGTGGACATTCGCCTCCTTGTCCATCCGGTCTTGACCGTGGAGCGCGATCAGGCTGGCAGGCTCACGTCCTTCAACGGCATCCGAAAAGGCGAGGGCCGGCGCGAAAGCTTCATTCACATTCACGTCCAGGGCATGGACGATGCGGCGCAGCGCGCCGAAATCGTGCGCGCGCTGGAAGACGTCCTCGCCGACGTGCGCGTCGGCGTACAGGATTGGCGGCAGATGCTGGCGCGCTTGCAGCAAGTCGCTGCGGACCTGAAGACCACGCCGCCGCCGTTGCCGGCCGACGAAGTGGCCGAAGCGATCCAGTTCCTGCAATGGATCGCGGCAGACAATTTCACCCTGCTCGGCGCCCGCGACTACGCCTACACCGACAGCGAGCACGCGCTCGAGCCGCAGTTCGAAACCGGGCTCGGCCTGTTGCGATCGCACGAGATGCGGCTCTTGCGGCGCGGCAACCAGCTCGTGACCATCACGCCCGAAATCCGCGAATTCCTGCAAGAGCCGAAGCTGCTGATCATGACGAAGGCTGCAGTGCGCTCTCGCGTTCACCGGCGCGTCCATCTGGACTACGTCGCGGTGAAGCGCTTCGACCGCGACGGCAACCTGATCGGCGAATGCGTGTTCTGCGGGCTGCTGACTTCGACCGCGTACACGCGCTCGGTGCGCGCTATTCCCTATCTGCGGCGCAAGATCGACGCCATCATCGGCCGCGCCGGCTTCGATCCTTCGAGCCATTCCGGCAAGGCTCTGGTCAACGTGCTCGAGCACTACCCCCGCGATGAATTGTTCCAGATCGACGAAGAGACGCTCTATCAGTTCGCGCTTGCCATTCTTCAGCTCGATGAGCGGCCGCGCGTGAGGGTGCTGCCGCGGCGCGATCGCTTCGATCGCTTCGTCTCTATTCTCGTCTACATCCCGCGCGAGCGCTACGACAGCCAGATCAGGTCGCGGATCGGGGAGTATCTCGCTGCGACGTTCAAAGGCCGCGTGCGCGCCTTCTATCCGTTTTTTCCGGAAGGCCCGCTGGTGCGCGTCCACTTCATCATCGGACGCTACGAGGGCGAAACTCCCAATGTCGACCGCGCGGTTCTCGATCGCGCGGTTGAGGCGATCGTCCGTAACTGGACCGACGGCTTCGAAGAAACCCTGGCGGCGGCCCATGTCTCTGGCAATTGGCGCACGCTGTTGGCGAAATACCGTGAGGCTTTCCCCGTCGACTACCGCGAAATCTATCCGCCGGCGACCGCCGTCGCCGATATTGCGGTGCTCGAAACACTGACCGCCGAACATCCACTCGGCGTGGAGCTTTACCGCGGCTTCGGCGCGGAGCCGACGAGCGCCGGCCTCAAAGTCTTCAGCCATAGCCGTCCGATCGCGCTGTCCGAGCGCGTGCCGGTACTGGAAAACATGGGCTTCCGGGTCGTCGACGAGCGCACTTATCACATCGAGCCGCAGGATGCGGCGGACGTCTGGTTTCACGACATGACGCTGGAAAATGCCTTGGGCCAGCCGTTCGATCTGAACGAACTCAGGGAAAAGATCGAAGCCTGCTTCCTCGCCGTCATGGGCGGGCGCGCCGAGAATGACGGTTACAACGCGCTCGTGCTGGCGACCGGACTGGTCTGGCGCGATGTCGCGCTGCTCCGCACGTTATCGCGCTTTCTGCGCCAGGTGCGCGTGCCATTTTCGCAGGACTACATGTGGGCGACGATGCGCAAGCACGCCGTCATCGCGGCGCAGATCGTCACGTTGTTTCACGCTCGCTTCGACCCAAGGCTCGGCGTGTCGGCAGACGAACGCGCCACGCTTGAGGCGACCATCGCTGCCGCGATCGAGGCTGCGCTGCAAGCCGTCGACAGCCTCGACGAGGATCGCATCCTGCGCCGGTTCGTCAACGCCGTGCAGTGCGCGATCCGCACCAACTTCTATCAGCTTGATAACCACGGGCAGCCTAAGGAGCTCATCGCCGTGAAGTTTTCGAGCCGCAAGCTCGACGGCATGCCGTTGCCGCGGCCGCTATACGAGATTTTCGTTTATTCGCCGCGCGTCGAGGGCGTCCATCTGCGCTTCGGCAAAGTCGCCCGCGGCGGCATTCGCTGGTCCGACCGGCCGCAGGATTTTCGCACCGAAATCCTCGGTTTGGTCAAAGCCCAGAACGTTAAGAATGCGGTGATCGTACCGGTCGGCGCCAAGGGCGGCTTTGTGCCGAAGCGGCTGCAGCGCGGCGGCGCGCGCGAGGCCGTCCAGGCCGAGGGCACTGCGTCCTACAAGCTCTTCATCTCGACGCTGCTCGACATCACCGACAATATCGGAACCGGAACGATTGGCGTCGTGCCCCCGCGCGATGTCGTGCGCTACGAAGGCGACGATCCCTACCTAGTGGTCGCCGCCGACAAAGGCACGGCGACGTTCTCCGACATCGCCAACGACATCGCCATCGCCCACGACTTCTGGCTCGGTGACGCCTTCGCATCCGGCGGTTCGGCAGGCTACGACCACAAGAAAATGGGCATCACTGCGCGCGGCGCCTGGGAATCGGTCAAACGCCACTTCCGCGAGATGGACGTCGATATCGGCAAGACCGTTTTCACGACCGTTGGCGTCGGCGACATGTCAGGCGACGTGTTCGGCAACGGCATGCTGCGCGAGATCACCACCAAGCTCGTCGCCGCGTTCGATCACCGCGACATTTTCATCGATCCCGAGCCCGATCCGGAACGGACGTTCGCTGAACGAAAGCGCCTGTTCGATTTGCCGCGTTCGAGCTGGCAGGACTTTGACAAGACGCTGATCTCCAAAGGCGGTGGCATCTATTCGCGCTCCGCCAAGGAGATCAGGCTCTCGGAGGAGGCGCAAAAACTTTTTGGCGTCGGCGAGAAGCTCGCGCCGCAGGAACTGATCCGCGCCATCCTCAAGGCGCAGGTCGATCTCCTTTTCTTCGGCGGCATCGGCACCTATATCCGCGCCGCCGAAGAAACCGATGAAGCTGCCGGCGACCGGGCCAACGATCCGATCCGCATCGCCGGAGCGGACCTGCGCTGCAAGGTGATCGGCGAAGGCGCCAATCTCGGCATGACGCAACGCGGCCGCATCGAGGCGGCGCTGCGCGGGGTGCGGCTCAACACCGACGCCATCGACAATTCGGCCGGCGTCAACACCTCCGACATGGAGGTCAACATCAAGATCGCGTTGAGCATCCCGGTGCGCGATGGCCGCCTGCAGATGAGCGCCCGCAATGTGCTGCTGGCGCAGATGACCGACGAAATCGCCACGCTCGTACTCCGAAACAATTATCTGCAGACGCTGGCCATATCGCTCTCGCAGCGGCGCGGGATGGAAGATTTCGGCTTTCTGCAGCGGCTCATGCAGACGCTGGAGGCGCGTGGTCTACTCGATCGCGCCGTCGAGTATCTCCCGGACGACATGGCGCTCGCCGAGCGCCGCCGCCGCTTGCAGCCGTTCACGCGGCCGGAACTTTCCGTTTTGCTCGCCTATGCCAAGCTCACGCTCTACGACGATCTGCTCGAATCGGCGGTGCCGGACGATCCATTACCTCGCGCGCGAACTCAGCCGCTATTTCCCGAAGGAGATCGCCGCGCAGTTTCCCGATGCGCTGCAACACCACCGGCTGCGCCGCGAAATCATTGCCACCCAGCTCGCCAACTCAATGATCAACCGCGGCGGGCCTTCGCTGATCGTGCGCATTGCCGATCAGACCGGCGCGGCGCCTGCCGCCGTCGCTTCCGCCTTTGCCGCAGTGCGCGACAGCTACAACATGACCGCGCTCAACGCCGAGATCGACGCGCTCGACAATCGCATTGCCGGCAAGGTGCAACTCGATCTTTACGCGGGCGTACAGGACCTTCTGCTCGACCGCGTCATCTGGTTCTTGCGTAATGTCGATCTCACCAAGGGGCTGGCGGATGTCGTAATGCATTATCGTGATGGCATCGCCGCGGTCGAAGCCGCCCTCGACCACGCGCTGTCGGACGAAGCATTGAGCGCGCGGGCCGGACGCAAACAGGAACTGGCCGAATCCGGCGTGCCCGACGGCCTCGCTGCCACCATCGCCAATCTCGGTCCGCTGGCGGCGGCACCCGACATCGTCATGGTCGCCGACCGCACCGGCAAGGCGATCGGCGAAGTTGCGGCCACCTACTTCGCCACTGGCGCGTTCTTTCAGCTTGACCGTATCACCGCGGCGGCGCTCACGATTCCGATCGCGGATTATTTTGACCGGTTGGCGCTTGATCGGGCGCGCGATTCCATTGGCGACGCCGAACGCCGGCTCACAGCTGCGATGGTCGGCAATGGCGCCGCCGGCGGCGCCGCGGTCGAGGCGTGGGTGGCGCCGCGCAAGAGCGAGGTGGAACGGATCCGCGGAGCGATCCACGAAATTGCCGGTTCCGGGCTTACGCTGTCGAAACTTTCCGTTGCTGCGAGCCTGCTCGGCGATCTGGTGAAGAATTAGCGACGGTGGCCCGCCATAAAAAAGAACCCCAAGCAGATTAACCGCTCGGGGTTCTCAGGTTGTTGCCTCAAACTTTAGGCTTATTAGGCCGGACGGCGGGGTGTCGGGGGATGGGGGAGCCGTCCGGTCGGCCTAATACTCAGCAAATATGTACGTGCCTCACAGATGCAACGCGGATCACGCGTTAGTGTTGGCTAGTGCGGCAAAACGCGCAGCGGGCAAGCCAAGCTGTGACGCCAATCACTGCTGAGGAAGCCCGCAGGCTGCAATGTTACCGGACGGCAATGAACTATTTCGAACTACACAACTTTTCCAGTGTCATTCGCTTGGCATGTGGATCGATGCTTTCGCAATGCAGTAACCGCCCACGTGGTGACAATTTATTTCGCAATTGCAATACGATTGCACCAATCTGAGGCTTCGAAATGGAAAAAGCTTTCACCAAAGTTCCCGCAGCGCAATGCAACAATTTTATTTTGTTGCCAAGGTTGGCTCGGATCGTGCGCAGCAGTCGGAAATACTCTAGAATCTTTCCTGTCATTCACCTGGGCTCCTGCGCACAGAGCCGCACGCGGTGAACGACGCCGGCAACGGGATGGATGCTATTCACTCAATTCAATTTCTCTACCCGGTATCCGGGTTTGTCGTCGGACTCCTGGTCGGACTGACCGGGGTCGGCGGCGGCTCGCTGATGACTCCTTTGCTGATTTTGTTGTTCGGCATCCATCCCGCGACCGCCGTTGGCACGGACCTTTTGTACGCGGCGGCGACCAAGTCCGCCGGCGGCGTGGTGCACGGCCTCAACCGTACCGTCGATTGGGGCGTGGTTCGGCGTCTCGCTACCGGCAGCGTGCCGATGACGATCGTTACCATTGCCGCGCTGAGCTATTTCGACGTCAAAGGCGAAGGGGTGCGGCAGCTCATCGAAGCGGTGCTGTCTTTTGCCCTGTTCCTTACGGCGATCACTTTGGTGTTCCGCAATAGGATTGTCGCGCGGTACTCCCCCACTCTCAGCGCGCTCACGCCAAACCGGATTGCGCTTCTCACCGTCGCCGTAGGCGCCGTTCTTGGCATCCTGGTTTCAATCTCTTCGGTTGGCGCCGGCGCGATCGGCGTCACGGCGCTGGTTCTGCTTTACCCCAAGCTGCCGACCGCGCGAATTGTCGGCTCCGACATCGTCCACGCCGTCCCGCTGACCCTCGTCGGCGGAATTGGCCATTGGTTCTTGGGCTCGATTGATTGGCGGGTATTCGCTGCGCTGATTCTTGGATCGGTGCCGGGAATTCTGCTCGGCAGCTACCTCGCGGCCCGTTTCAACGAAACGGCGCTGCGCGTCGTACTTGCGGCAACGCTGCTGGCGGTGGCGATGAAGCTGTCGTTTGGCCTGCTGCCGCCATCGTCGGACGTCGTGGCGGCTCAGACCTCTCAGCATCATTAAACAGCAAAACAGCGCCGTCCTGCCCCCTCTCTGCTTTTGGGCAGGAACGGCAAGCGTTCGCGTCAAGGCGCGCGGCCGCGTTCCGGCAGACCGTAGCGGTGCAAATCGCTGCCGTGGACGTCGAGCCACACTTTGGCCCGTTCGTGATCCGGAAACAGCCGCCGAACCAGACGCCAGAACCTGGCCGAGTGATTCATCTCCACAAGGTGCGCGACTTCGTGCGCCGCGAGATAATTGAGCACGAAGCTCGGAGCGAGGATCAGCCGCCACGAATAGGACAGCACGCCGGCCGTCGAGCACGAACCCCAACGGCTCGCCTGATCGCGCACGGAGACACGCCTGATACCGACGCCGAGCTCGGACGCGTAGCGAAGGCTCGCGGCTTCGAGCTCGCGCTTGGCTTCGCGCCGCAGGAAATCGCCAATGCGGCGATCAATGTGCGGGGCCTCGCCGGCGACGCAGAGAAGCCGCAGCCCCTCGCTGTCCATCTCGGTCCAGACCGTGCCGCGCGCGCCGCGGCGATGGGTAATGCGATGCGGCATACCGCGCAGCGGCACGGCAATGCCGTGAGCAAAGCGCAGCGCTTCTGGCAGGCGACCCAAGCGTGCCGCGATCCAGCCGCCGTGCTTTTGCGCGAACTCGCGCGCTTCTTTCACCGTGCCGCGCGGCGGCATGGTGAGAATGACCTCCCGCGTTGCGGCCGCGATGCGCAGCGTGTAGCGGCGCGCCTGGCGGTGCCGCCGCATACGCACGAGATAGATCGATCGATCGAAAATGACTTCGATGGCCTGCGGCTCGCTCGGCCGACGGTAAAGCAGCGCACGGTGCGACATAATTTGGCAATCCCGAACCCAACCCAGCGCCCGATACTGCCACATCCCATGTCCCGTACAGCGCCTTTGATGTTAGCACTGTAGGCATACAACATTTGGGGTGTCGCATGGCCGGCTAATGCCAGCTGATGTAATTTATGAAGTGAATATTGCTTCAGATTTTGCTTGGTCGGCCACCTGGAAATTTGACCGCCGATGATTCGAAATACAGCAGCCTTTTCAGTGGGTTAACGCCGCACACGCGGAAGATGGCCGGTTTTCCCCGATAATCCGGCAAATCAGTGCGGTTGGTGGTCGGTCTTGGCCGAGCCAAAGCCGGCGGTTGCAGCCACCCGGTCGCTCGGGTGCGGTGTCGCGCCGTTCGGTGCCTTGCCGTTACCCGCCTTGCGAACCGTGGCTTCACTATTCCGCCTGGCGCGGGCGCCATGACCCATCGACAGCACGAAGTCGGAGATGCGCGGGGCGATTTCGGAGCGAAAGCGCGACCCGTTGAACACGCCGTAATGGCCGACGCCGGGCTGCAGCCAGTGTGCTTTCCGCTCGGCAGGAATGTTCACGCATAAGCGATGCGCCGCCTCGGTCTGGCCGACGCCGGAAATGTCGTCGTGCTCGCCTTCAATGGTCAATAGCGCGACGCGCTTGATCCGGCTCGGATCGACCGGCCGGTCGCGATGCATCATCTCGCCTTTGGGCAGCGCGTGGCGCACGAACACGGTGTCGACCGTTTGCAGATAATACTCGGCCGCAAGATCCATGACCGCGAGATACTCGTCATAGAATTCTTTGTGCTTCTGCGCCGAGTTGCCATCGCCTTTGACGAGATGTTGGAAAAGCTGCTGGTGCGCCTCGATGTGCCGCTCGAGGTTCATGCTCATAAAGCCGTGGAGCTGCAGAAAGCCGGGATAGACATCGCGCATGAACCCGGGATTCGGAAACGGCACCTTGGATATGACGTTGCGCCGGAACCAATCGATGCCGCGGCGTTCGGCGAGCTTGTTCACGGCGGTCGGATTGACCCTGGTATCGATCGGACCGCCCATCAAAGTCATGGAAACCGGCACGTAGGGGTCGTTATCGGCCTCCATGAGCGCAGCCGCCGCCATCACCGGCACCGCCGGCTGACACACCGCGACGACGTGCGTTTCGCCGCCCAGCAAGTGCAATATCGAGATCAGATAGTCGATGTAATCGTCGAGATCGAAATATCCTTCCGATACCGGCACAACGCGCGCATCGCACCACTCGGTGATGTAGACGTCGTGATTAGGCAGGAATGCCTCGACCGTACCGCGCAGCAGCGTCGCGTAGTGGCCTGACAGTGGAGCGACGATGAGCAACCGCGGCTGCGGACGACGCGGGCGATGCTCGAAGGCACGTTCGAAGCGCACGAGACGGCAGAACGGGCGCTCCCACACGGTGGTGATCTGCACCGGCACGCGCTCGCCGCCGACCAAAGTCGAAGAGATCCGCCATTCTGGACGGCCGTAACGGCGCGTCGAGCGCTCGAACAACTCGGCTGCCGCGGCAATCGATTTACCGAAGGTGGTGTGGTAGAGCGGATTGATCGGATTTTTGAGGGACAGACGCACGGCGTCGGCCCACGCCCGCGCCGGATTGAGCGCGGCATGGCTCATTTCATAAAGCCAATAGATCGGCGTTGACGCCAAAGCGCCACCGGCCGGCACGGCAGGCGCGCCGCCGAACTCTCCGATTGCCATGGCCGATCCTTGCCCGGTCTGCTGCACTGCAGCAATGTCGGAATGGTCTGTCATACCGCGATCATAAAGGCAATTTTTTCCTTATTCGTTACGAAGCCGAAACCACGCGTGTAGGTCTGGCTTTCAGCCCGCCGCAGACCGTTACCGCACTGCGCTGCCGCTATTCGCCCGTCTGCATCAATGAGCCGTGGCGGCGGGCCGCTTGTAAAAGCTTGAGAAATCCGAATACGCCGACGGCGAAAAACAGCGCGTTGAGCGCCAGCGCCTCCAACATGAGGTCGGAGCGGAAGGTGTGATCGATCAGAAGCGCGCGCATGCCTTCGAAGACGTAGGTCGGCGGCAGGACCCACGCCGCCGGCTGCAACCAGACCGGCAGAGTGGTGACCGGGTAGTACACGCAGGCGAGCGGCATGAACACGAACATGATCGACCAGGCGAAATTCTCCGCGCCAAGTCCGTTGCGCAGCACCAGCCCCGAAACGAAAATCCCCACCGCCCAGCCGGTCAGCATCAAGTTGAAGAAAAACGCCACCAAAGCGAAGCCGAGCCCGTAGAGGTTGAAGCCAAAGAACACGATCGCGAGCAGCGTCACCGGCACCGCACCGATCAATAGCCGCACCAGGCTCATGACCATGAGCGCGGCGATGAACTCGAACGGCCGCAACGGGCTCATCATCAGATTGCCGATGTTGCGCGCCCACATTTCCTCCAGGAACGCGATCGAGAAACCGAGCTGGCCGCGAAACAGAATATCCCAAAGCAACAAAGCGCCAATCAGCGTGCCGCCGGCGCGGGCAAAGAAGCCGGCATTCTCCATGACGTAATACTGGATAAAGCCCCAGGTGATCATCTGCACCAGGGGCCAGTAGATCAGATCGAGAAGACGGGGCCACGACGAGCGCAGCAGGTACCAGTAACGCAAGATCATCGCCGCGACGCGGCGTGGCGAGAACGCCAATGCGCTTTCGGTTCGCGCGCTTATTGTGCTCATTGCGCGGCCTCATGCTCTTCGTCGCGCCGGCGGGCGACATCGAGGAAAACTTCTTCCAGCGTGCGGCGGCCGTACCGGGACAACAGCCGCGTCGGCGAATCGTCGTCCTCGATGCGCCCTTGCTTCATGATGATAACGCGCTCGCACAGCCGCTCGACCTCGGACATGTTGTGCGAAGCAAGCAGCACGGTGGCGCGGCGGTCGCGGCAGTACCGTTCGAGGTGGGTCCGCACCCAGTCGGCGGTGTCGGGATCGAGCGAGGCCGTGGGCTCGTCGAGCAGCAGCAGTTCCGGCGCGTTGATCAGCGACTTGGCGAGCGACACGCGCGTCTTCTGGCCGGCCGAGAGTTTACCGGTCGGCCGATCGAGCAGCTCGGTCAGATCCAGCGCATCGGCGAGCTGTTCGATCCGCACGGCAAGGTCGGACACGCCATAGAGCATGCCGAACACGGTCAAGTTCTGCCGGATCGTGAGCCGCATCGGCATTTCGACATAGGGACTCTCGAAATTCATCCGGTACAGAACACGGTAGCGCTGTTGCGGCATGTCCGCGCCAAGCACCGTCACGCGCCCGGACGTCGGCATGATCAGCCCCATGATCATGGCGATGGTCGTGGTCTTGCCGG
Organism: uncultured Alphaproteobacteria bacterium; assembly: GCA_963831165.1. GTDB lineage: Bacteria > Pseudomonadota > Alphaproteobacteria > Rhizobiales > Xanthobacteraceae > BOG-931. The sequence goes on along the minus strand of CAWHPC010000015.1, from coordinate 34,190 downwards.
CGCCGTTGCCGCCAAGAAGCCCGGTAATCGAGCCGGGCGCGATCGCGAACGAGACACCGTCGACGGCCGCCACCTTTTTGTAGATTTTGACGAGGCGCTCGACTTTTATGGCGGGAGAGACCGGCATGACCCGCGCAGATGTGGCGTCTGCGGCCGATGGAGGCAAGAGGAGAGCGCGCTGGCCGGCCCTCATTCGCGTCGGAACAGCCCGGAAGCTAGCTAAAGCCGACGAGCAGTCGGTCCCGCGAGCCGTCTATCCCGCCGCTCAAAGTATGAGAACCGCGCCGTATCGCACACCGGCGCAATTCTATATTTGGCTCAAGCTTGGCGAGCCTGGGATACCAATTGCGCGAAACGCAAAGTCAGAAAGGAGAGGTCAAAGTCTGTGGCAGGAATTCGCATTATTCTGCACGGCAAAGCCGCTGCCAACACTGGCGTAAGGGCGGCTGTTCACAAGCTCCGGCAAGACGGTCACTCCGTGGAGGTGCGCGTCACATGGGAACCGGGGGATGCCGCACGCATGACAGTCGAAGCGGTCGCCGAGGCGGGTGGCGGCAAAATCAATTGCATTGTGGCCGGTGGCGGCGACGGCACAATCAACGAGGTTTTTGGGGCGGCCTATAGGGCGGGTTTGCCGGCAGACGGCCGCCTTGGCGTCCTTCCCCTGGGCACCGCCAACGATTTTGCGCACTCCGCGGGCATACCGCTGCAGGATCTCACCGCCGCCTTGCAGCTCGCCGCAACCGCCTTGCCACGATGGATCGATGTGGGCCTCCTCAACGGCAAGCCGTTCGTCAATCTCGTGTCAGGCGGCTTCGGCTCGCGCATCACGGTGGAAACCGACCCTGAGCTCAAGCGGCGACTCGGTGGAGTGGCCTACTTGCTTACCGGCATCTCGCACTTTGCGGAACTCTCGGCGAACCGCGGCCGCTTTCGTGCGGAAGGCTTCTCGTGGGAAGGACGTTTCGTGGCCGTTGCGATCGGCAATGGCCGGCAGGCCGGAGGCGGCGTACCGCTTTGCCCGGACGCGCTGATTGATGATGGTCTGCTAGATTTGATGATCCTGCCCGAACTGAACCACGCGGCACGCCTGGATGCCTTCTCCCACTTGCTGCGGGAAGGTGCGGCAGGCATTCGCGCCGAACAGATTACGACACGAAGTTCCTGGATCGAGTACGAGTCGGAAGACGATTTAAACGTGAACCTGGACGGTGAACCGGTGCTCTCGAAGCGGTTTCGTGTCGAGTGTCGGCAGCGCGCACTGGCGGTGTGTCTCGGCGAAACTCCTCTCCTGTCCAGCCATCACGCGCGCGCTTGAATTGAGCGACCCAGCTGCCGAATGGCGCGTGCTTGCGCGGTTCAATAAAGCGCGCAGCGCCTGAACGGTCTTGATAACACCGCTCAGGCTCGTACCGCGTATCTCAGGTGATGAGTCGCTTGGCTGCGCGCGCAGCGCTTTCGGCATAACCGCAGTCGCCATGGCTGGCGCGACCGGCCAAACGTCCAGCGCCATTCGCCTGGCAGCGCGCGCAACGATTTCTCGGCGCGATACACAGTCTACTGCCGCGCGGCAGCGTCAATCATTTGCGCCAGCGCCAGACCGACGCATTTGTAGCCTTCGGCGGAGTTATGGAGGCCGTCCCACGAGACCAGGCCTTTGACCCCGGCCTCGCTCGCCCGTTTCATCAGAAGAAATCGGGGAAAATGGCCGACGTTCTGTTCGCCGGCGACATCCGCGATTATTTTTTCCATCCGAATGTAGCGCGTCGTGGCGAGGACCAGCGGCGCGTACTGGAGATCCATCAGCACGACGTCGATTTTGGCGGCCTTCAGCCGTTTCACGGAATCGCTGAGCATTTCCTTCGCGTCGTCGGCGATGCCGCGCCAAACCACGTCGTTGGTTCCGATCTGCCATACCAGCAAATCGGGCTTGTGGCGCAGCACGTCGTCGTCGATGCGGGCGATGTTATCCCCCAAGTTCTCCATGATGCGACCGCTGTTGATCAGCTCGATCCTGGCGAAGGGATGCAGGCGCAACAACTCCTCTTTCATCACGTCTGGGAATGCAGCGCCGATTCCAAAAACTCCGAAACCGGTCGTAGACGAGGAGCCGAGCGCGACGATAGTCAGCGGTTTGTGTGCCTGCAGTTTCGCAGCGATGGACGCCATCGGGGCGCCGAGTGACAAACCGCTTTTGAATGCAAGACAAGCGACCGAAGGGCTGCCAGGATCGCTATGGTTTTGCGCATGGCTCGCCGTGCTGCAAAGAAGCAGAAGCGGCGCCAACAAGCGCAAGCCGGGAAAACGGAAAAACCTAGCCATCGGTTTGGCAGACATTTTCTTTGCGGCACCAGATGTCAACTGGATCGACCCGGCCGCACCATGGAGGCAGTACTCCGACCGGCGGCTTGTCACCGCGTTTTCAAACGCGCGTCGGTGTCTCGCGTTTGTCGAGACGTCATACCGAGCATCTCTGCTGTCGCGGTCCGTAACCGGATCAGCTGCCGGATCGAGCAAACTATTGTCCCGGTACTCTGTCCCGATCTTCGCGATCAGTTAGCGCGGAGGAAGCTTTGCCAGCTTCGATCTCTGGCAATGTTGGCCAAAAACCTAACTAACAGTCGCACCCCGAGCCTTACGAATTGATCAAAGAAAGCAGGCCAATTGCCCGACCTTGCGTCAGCAATTTGCGATCAGTGGATCGTGCTAGACGCCGTCTCGTCGTGCGAGAGACCGGCGAGCGGCTGCTTCAGGCCTGACGCCGCATGTGATGTCTTCATCGCGGCAGGCTTGGTGTTGGCTGCCGGCTGCACTTTGGGTTTCCGCGGCAGCGACGGCGCGATCGAATCTGAGCCATCCGGCGCCGCGAGCGAACCGGATGCGTCTTTTAGGGCGCCTTGCTCGTTCGGCACGCCGTTCGCTTCGCGAAGATCATTAACGAAATCCTTCGGGTAGATCATAACGCTCGGTGCGATGGCGAGCAGCAATGGAAGTTTCAAGTCCAAGAACGCCGCGACGTCACGTCCGAAGGTCACGCAATTTTTCCACAGCGCATTCCAAAGCGGCTTGTTAGCTTTCTTTTCTTCGATGTAGGCGACAAGCCTGTTGTACTGAGCTGCACTCAGCCAGACGCGAAAGCGGGCGGTCACGTATTTTTCTTCAAGATCGCCGTCGCTCACGCCGATTTCGGACGGGACAAATACCACGTGCCCAATCGTCCAGTTGAAAACACTGCAATTCTCGCAGTCCCGGGCGTCGCCAGCCGGAAAGAAACCGGCAATGTGGCTCTTTATGATCTCCTGGCGCGCATTCACTTCGCCGTACATCACGTAGAAATGGCCATAGCTCGCGGCGTTGCGGGCGCGAAACTCCGCGAAGTATCGTCTTGCCGGAGCGTTTGCGTCGGCCTTGACGGTCTTAGCCGACAACGAGGCATGTTTAGAATGCGCGACGGTCGCGGAGGATACTGCTGATGCCTTAGCGCCTTCCGGTTGAGCGTCCTGCGCCCAAGCTGAAGTAGGACAATACAGCCCCATAATGGCGGCCAAACCCATGCCGGACAGGAAACCAGCGGTGGCACCTAAACGGCATTTCATGACCTGGCTCCCTAACCCAACCCGAGTTAGTTACTGCTCTCATCCACCGCGAACGGGGCACCCGATTCGCCGGATGCCCCACGAGAATCTAATTTTTCTCGTCGTTCGCGCTGAAATGAAAATCGCCAAAGCCCGAAGCTTTATTTAGCCCTTTGTCACGACCGGCGGCACGGGCGCTTTGCCCTTACCGATCGGAGTCTTACCTTTGCCGGCGCAGCCAGCAACGCTGATCGCCAAGAGTAACGAACAGACGATAACGAGGAACCTATTCATAAGGACCCCCCCCCTTTGATGGCTAACCGCCAGTGGCCAGCTTCCCTACCTTAATAGCCGGATTCGAAGGTTGGCTAGTGCAGAAAAGTCACACTCACAACCTTTCTGCTACATGTCAGATCGGGCACCGTTATCGGCCTTTCAGAACTGGCACTTTGGGCAGAAGAGACCGTTCGACCCTCGCCACCTGCGAGCGCGGCGGCCAACACCTTCCTACGGTCTCACACCCTTCGCCAGGCGCACAACGGACTGTTATCGTTATGTTATTCCGATTCTGCTGGTGATGATCGGTCCAGTACCGAGTCCAACTGCCGGGTTGAATCGATCGGTTCGATATTCCGATAACAAAAATGCCCCGCGACCACGCGCAATGTGTGGAAATCTCCTACAAAGAAACGGCGTCCGGCTCGCGAAGGTTGCCGTCAGAAATTGCGGGCTGCAAGCGCCGCCTCAACGATACTCCTCACAGCTCCCGACCAGCGGAAAGTGCTCAGGATCCGGGTATTTTTTCTCGAGTCGGGCTTCGGTGGCTTTGAGGGCAGCGATGCATTCCTTTTCGGTCTTAAATCGGGCTGAGACCTGCCGCGAACCGTCCGGGCCTAGCGCAACGAATTGCCACCAAGCAAGAGCGGGCGATGCCGAGGCCACAAGCGTTGCGCCGGCAAACAACAGGGATGGAATTGTTCGCTGCTTCATTATGGTTCCTTGCCTTACGCGCACGGGATGACGGGGTCAGTGCAATACGACGACTGTTGTGCCCAAACTGACGCGGTCATACAGGTCCAGGATGTCGCTATTGTACATGCGAATGCATCCGTGAGAGACGAACCCGCCGATCGACCCTGGATTGTTGGTGCCGTGGATGGCGTATTGGCCGCCGCCGCTCAGAGTCATCGCCGCCGCACCCATCGGGTTTGATGCGCTGCCGCTCGGGATGATGTTCGGTACCCTGGGATTTTCACGCCTTATCATGTCGGGCGGCGACCAAGCCGGCTTGATATATTTGCCGTCGATTGAAGCCGTTCCTGACCAGGCCATGCCGGCCTTGCCGACGCCCACCGGATATCGGACCGCGGTGCCGTCGCCGATAACGTAGTAGAGACGCCGCTCGTTCGTCTTCACGACGATCGTGCCCGCCGAGAACCCGCTAAGATGCACAATGTCGCGGGCGCCGCCCGATGTCGGCGCCAGCATGGCGAGACCTAAGAACGCAAAAGTGCCGAGCGAAAGAATACGTACGTCAAACGATCGCATGTCTGCGCCCTACGATCATCTCCATTGCAGCGCAGCTTCCCGTTAAGAGCTGCTTCGCGTGCGGAAATATAGACGCGCGCAAGATGAAAAGGTAATGAAAAAAAGCCAATTGCCGCCATCGTTAAGATGAGCTTATGTGACGCACACAGTCGCTTCACTTGTTTGGTTCGCGGGCGTGGTCGGGTGGTACATCATCCGCTATCCCTTCGAACGAAAAGCGAACAAGGTCGGGGTAAGAAAGTCCCTCTTCGACCGGCGGGAGACGAGCGTTCTTGCTGTTGCGTTGTTCGGCTTGTTCGCGATCCCGTGCTTGTACGCATTTACCGGATTTCCGGCAGCGCTCGATCGCCCGTTTATCCCCGCGATAGCCTGGCTCGGGCTCGTGCCGCTGGGCGCGGCGTTGTGGCTGTTTCGCCGCAGCCATGTGGACCTCGGACGCAATTGGTCGATCTCGCTTGAACTCCGCGAGCAGCATGCGCTGGTAAAAACCGGCGTCTACCGGCTGATCCGGCATCCGATGTATTCTTCGTTTTTCCTCCTGGGTGTCGCGCAAATGTTGCTATTGTCGAATTGGCTTCCGGACGCGTCGGGCCTGTTGGGAGCGGGCGCCTTCTATGCTTTTCGCATCCGACGCGAGGAAGAGATGATGCTTGAATCCTTCGGCGACGACTATCGCGCCTACATGGCGGAAACGAAGCAGCTCATTCCATGGCTCATCTAGTCATTCCCCAGCCGGCACGAAGATAGCAACATGCGCGGGCGAGCGATCCCGTTGTCGGCTTCGCGACGCATGGTCATCGACTTTTTGTATTTCGCAACCGGCATTCCGACCGTGCCGGTGCAGCGGCGCGTATCGCTCGGCCCGCTAGTTGCGGTACGTGCCGCTTGCCGCGACAGGCCGCGGTGGACCGCGATATTCACCAAGGGCTATGCGCTGGTGGCCCAGGAGTTTCCCGAGCTGCGACGGGCGTATGTCAAAATTCCATGGCCGCATTTGTACGAGTATCCTGTCAGTAAAGCCTTCATCGTCATCGAGCGCGACCACCGCGGCGAAATCGTGGTGTGTCCCGTATCGATCAAGGACCCCGCGGGCCAGTCGTTGCAGGACATAGGACGTGCGCTGGAGCACGTCGCGACCGCGCCGATCGAAGACATCAAAGGCTTCCGAACGGCTGCGCAGCTCGTGCGGCTGCCGCGCCCGTTGCGCCGAGCGCTGTGGTGGCTAGGCCTGAATATTGGCCGGCAGCGCGGGAATTTCTTCGGTACCTTTGCGGTGTCAGTATATTCCGCGCTCGGCGCCGAATCCCTGCATCCGCTGGCGCCGCTCACAACGCTACTCAACTATGGCGTGATGAGCAGCGACGGCGTTCTCGACGTTCGGATCATCTACGATCACCGCGTGATGAACGGGGTAACCGTCGCCCGCGCACTGCAGCGCCTCGAAGAAATCCTCAACTCCATCATCCTCGAAGAAGTGCGGTCGCTAGCTCCCCGAGCCCTTTCAACAGCTTGATTCCGCGAGTGCCCGTGGACGTAAAACGGAAACTGCGGGCGGCTTGCTTTATGCGTACAGTGCCACGAGGACGGCAAGACCTATGAAAATCGGATTGTTCGATCATGTCGAAGACGGCGGGCGGCCGCTGTCGACACTCTACGACGAGCGGCTCACGTTTGCCGCGGCGGCCGACGAGGCCGGCATCTATTGCCTGCACGTCGCCGAACATCACGCGACGCCGCTTAATCTCGTGCCGGTACCGGGCGCCTATCTTGGCGCCGTGGCGCGCGCGACCAAGCGCATGCGGCTCGGCCCCCTGGTCTATCTGCTGCCGCTCTATTCGCCGCTGCGGATGATCGAGGAAATCAGCATGCTCGATCACTTGAGCCACGGCCGCTTCGAAGTCGGCGTCGGCCGCGGCGTGTCGCCGTTCGAGCTCAAATTTCACAAGGTCAAGCACGACGATTCCCGCGATATTTTTGCCGACGCGTTCCAATGCATCAGCGCCGGCCTGACCACCAACTCGCTCAGCTACAAGGGCAAGTATTTTGAATACGAGAACGTGCCGATCGCGTTGCGGCCGCTGCAGCAACCGCACCCGCCGTTCTGGTACGCATCATCGAGCGCGATCGGCGCGACCTGGGCCGGCGAGCAGGGCCTGCATTTCGTGACGCTCGGGCCGACAGCCTCCGCCAAAGCCAATATCGATGCCTACCGCGCGGCGCTGGCAAAACGCGGCGCGCCGGCGCAACCCAAGGCGGAGTTCGCGGGCGGCGCGGCGATCGGCGCATCGCGCTATGTCTTTGTCGCCGACACCGATGCGGAGGCCCACCGTTTCGGCAAACCGGCCGTGGAGCAGCATGTCGCCCACGTCAAATGGCTCGGCACCAAGCACGGCGACGCCAGTTTTGTCGCGCGGCTGAACACGTCGTTCGGCGCGAATTATGAGGAGGCGGTTAAGCAGGGTCAGGTGATTGCCGGCACGCCGCAAAAGGTGCGCGCCGCAATCGAGCGCCAGGCTCGCGAACTCGGGATCAATTACCTGGTGAGTTACCTGTTTCTCGGCAACATGACGCTGCCCGACGCCTTGCGCTCGCTCGCCCTATTCAGCACCGAGGTGATGCCACATCTGGCGAAGCTTTAATTGCCGGCTTTGCGAATTACGCCAAGGCTTGCGCGAGGTCGGTTACGTCGAGGGCTCTTATCCCGACTACTTAACCCGGCGCAGTTTGCCGTCTGCTGCGAACGATGACGCAAGGTGTGTCTTTTGAAAATGCGCGAGAAGATCCGCGCCCAGCTCCGCGGCAGGAACCGGGTAACCGAAGAAATACCCTTGGGCCTGATCGCCATCGGACGAGTCGAGAAAGGCTGCCTGCGCGGCGGTTTCGACGCCTTCCACCGTCACCCGCATGTTCAGCTCGCGTCCGAGGGCGATGATGGTTTTCACCACCGTCCTGGCATCACGAGCGGAGCCCTCGAAGCCTTGCATGAAACTGCGGTCGATCTTGATCTTGTCGAAGGGGAAGCGCCACAAATAGCTCAGACTTGAATAGCCGGTGCCAAAATCGTCCATCACGATTGCTACGCCCATCGCCTTGAGCGCCCGCAGCTCCGACATAGTCGTTTCAGTACCGCTGAGCAGCAATGTTTCAGTAATCTCCAACTCCAGCCGGTGCGCCGCGAGACCCGCCTCTTTCAGCGCGGCGGCCACGACATCAGTCACGCCGCCTGTCAGGAATTGCGCGGGGGACAGGTTCACCGCAACAGTCAGGTTCTCTGGCCATGTCGCGGCGGTACGGCACGCTTCCCGCAATACCCAGGCGCCGATCTTGTCGATGAGCCGCAAGTCCTCAGCGACAGGAATGAACTCCATCGGCAGGATAAGCCTTCCATCCTCTCCGGGCAGGCGTATTAGCGCTTCAAAGCCGATGAGGCGGCGCTCCGACATTTCAAACAGCGGCTGGTAGTGCAATTCGAAGCGGTCGTGCTGCACTGCGTCGCGAATTAGCCGCTCAAGCTTGAAACGCGTCTGCAATTCGGCGTCCATTTCGGCCTGGAAGAATCGGATGCAATTGCGGCCGTCGGCCTTGGCCCGGTACAGCGCCAGATCGGCATTCTTCAAAAGTCGCTCGGAATTCGTTCCGTCAGTCAGCGCCAACGCAATACCGACACTCATCGTTGCAATGATGGTCTGCTCGCTCAGTTCCATCGGTGCGGTCACGACGGCGGTGAGGCGGCGCGCCAAATCCTCGGCGTCGTCGTTGCCGCCGATCCCGGTCTGGACAATTACAAACTCGTCGCCGCCGAGCCGGGCCACAACATCGTCGGCGCCGGTGACCGAGCGCAAACGCTCAGCGACAGTCTTGAGCAGGAAATCACCGCCATCATGTCCAAGAGTGTCATTGACGTTCTTGAAACGATCGAGATCGATAAAATGCACAGCGATGCCGCCTTGTTGCAACGCTGGCGCGGCAAGCGCGTCCTGCAATTTTTCCATCAGCCGGGTGCGATTGGCGAGGCCGGTCAGCGCATCGTGATGCGCCATGTAAGCGATTTGATCCTGAGCTTCCCGCCATTCGGTAATGTCCTCGAAGGTCGAAACCCAGCCGCCGCCTTTTTTCATCGGCTGATCGTGCACGCGAAGCGTTCGCCCGGCCGACGTCTTGACGACCTTGGTGCTGGATTTGCCTTCGCGCGCATCCACCAGAAGGCGCGCGAAGAACTCCTCGGCGTCGTCGGCGCGTTCCCCGACAGTCTTCCGGTACTTCAGCAACAGATCAAGCAGGGATATGCCCTTGAGCGAAGCCGCCGCCGAACCCATCATCTTGGCGTAACGGTCGTTGCACAGCACGATGCGGCCATCCGCATCGAACATGCAAAGCCCCTGCGACATATTCTCGACGGCGGCGTCAAGCAGCATGCCCTGCTGCCGCAACTTCGCCTTGGCGCGGCCAAATAAGCTGATAGCCGCAGTGCTTGCCAGCAAACAGGCGATGCCCGCGAGCACAAAGAGGCGCCAGTCATGATCGACTGTCAGGCTGGTATAGTCCCAGAACATGCGCAACCGTCCATTACCGCATGCTCAGAATTTGACAGCCTGACGTTAATTTCTCAGCTCAAAAAGCCCATTATTGTAGAATTTGTGGCTAGCGCATTCCTAATTTAAGCATACCAATTGCTTATGCTCGCTCGGAACAACAGAAGCACGGAACAATACGGGCGCCTACACAATCCAAAAGCGGCAAAGCCGCTCGTTTTGATCGGCTACCTCGTTCTCGCACCCTCGCCAACGGGTCCGGCCCGAAGTGGCCGGCCCGATGACAAGCTCCGCGAGGAACCCGGAATCCTTAATCACCGCTGGTCAGGACGAAAACTTCGGAGAATATTCCGCAACGCTTGCGACTGTGGATTCCGGGCTCGCCGCTTCGCGGCGCCCCGGAATGACAAGTACGTCACTTAATCGCCGACCCGTTTGCGATCAGCTTCAAGCGCTTCCGGATGCGGCATGGCGATGATGTTGTAGCCGGAATCGACGAAATGGATTTCGCCGGTGACCCCGGTCGAAAGATCGGACAGTAGATAAAGCCCGGCGCCGCCGAGTTCGTCGAGCGTCACGCCGCGATGCAGCGGCGAGTGGCGCTGCTGGAAAGCGAACATCGCACGCGCGTCGCCGATCCCGGCGCCGGCGAGCGTGCGGATCGGCCCGGACGAAATGGCGTTGACGCGGATCGCCTGCGGGCCGAAATCGACCGCCAGATAGCGCACCGAGGATTCGAGCGCCGCCTTCGCCGGTCCCATGACGTTATAATTCGGCATCGCGCGGTCGCCGCCATTATAGGTGAGCGTCAGCATGGCGCCGCCATTTGGCATCAAGGCCGCGGCCCGCTTCGCCGCTTCGGTGAAGGCGAAGCACGAGATCAGCATAGTGTTCAGAAAATTCTCGCGCGTGGTGTCGGCGTAACGACCGCCGAGCTGGGTGCGGTCGGAGAAGGCAATGGCGTGGACCAGAAAATCGAGCTTGCCCCACTGCCGCTCGACTTCGGCAAACACCGCATCGACCGAGGCGATATCGGCGACGTCGCAGGGCACCACGAACTCCGAACCGACCGATGCAGCAAGCGGTTTGACCCGCCGCCCGAGCGCCTCGACTTGATACGTGAAGGCGAGCTGCGCCCCGTGCGCGGCAACGGTTTTGGCGATGCCCCAGGCGATCGAGTGATCGTTGGCGACCCCCATGATCAGGCCGCGTTTTCCATCCATCAGGCCCGGCATAGCGCCACTCACGTTCGAGGAAACATCTTCTGCATTTCTTCCGAAGTCGCGACCGGCACAACTTCGAAATCCGCGAGGTCATTCCAGTTTGCTATCCACTCGGCAAACAAGCTCTCGTCGTCACATTCCATCAGCTGAAAACAGCGGTCGAAATTGGTTTCGATCCAGCTGCCCCGATAGTGCAGCCCTTGCGGCATGATGCGCCCGCGCTCGCGAAACCGCCGGTAAACCGGCACAGGATCGCGATTACGAAATCGCTCGATGACCATGAAGAGCATGCGGCTTATACATCCAGCCGCTTGAATACAATAGAAGCATTGGTGCCGCCGAAGCCGAAAGAGTTCGACAGCACGCAGTTGAGGGTCACGTCGTCACGGCGTTCGCGCACGATCGGCATGTCGGCAAAGGCGGGATCGAGCGTTTCGATGTTGGCGCTTTCGCAGATGAAGCCATTGTTCATCATCAAAAGCGAATAGATCGCCTCGTGGACGCCGGTCGCGCCCTGGGAGTGCCCGGTGAGCGACTTGGTCGCGGAAATCGCCGGACATTTCTCGCCTGAGCCGAACACCTCGCGGATCGCTTCGATTTCCTTCAGATCGCCGATCGGCGTCGAGGTGGCGTGCGGATTGATGTAGTCCACCGGCAGCTTTACGTCCTTGAGCGCCATGCGCATGCAGCGCGCCGCGCCCTCGCCCGAAGGCGCCACCATATCGGCGCCGTCGGAGGTCGCGCCGTAGCCGGCGATCTCGCCATAGATTCTGCCGCCCCGCGCCTTGGCGTGCTCAAGCTCCTCGAGCACGAGCACGCCGGCGCCGGCGCTGATGACGAAGCCGTCGCGATCGGCGTCATAGGCCCGCGAGGCTTTAGCCGGATTGTCGTTGAACTTCGACGACAGCGCACCCATGGCGTCGAACAAGACCGTCAGCGTCCAGTCAAGCTCCTCGCAGCCGCCGGCAAAGACCATGTCCTGCTTGTTGTTCTGGATGAGCTCGTAGGCGTTGCCGATGCAGTGATTCGAGGTCGCGCAAGCCGACGAGATCGAGTAGCTGACGCCTTTGATCTTGAACCAGGTCGCAAGCGTTGCCGATGCTGACGACGACATCGACTTCGGTACCGCGAACGGGCCGACGCGTTTTGGGCCCTTGGTGCGGGCGATATCGGCGCTCTCGACGATGGTTCGCGTCGACGGTCCGCCCGAGCCCATCACGATGCCGGTGCGCTCGTGCGAGATTTCATTTGGCTCGAGGCCGGCGTCGCGGATCGCCTGCTCCATGGCGACATGGTTCCAGGCAGCGCCGCCGCCGAGAAAACGCATGGCGCGGCGGTCGACCGCCTCGCTCGCATCGAGTGTCGGCGCGCCATGCACCTGAGAACGGAAGCCAAGCTCGGCGTATTTGTCGGCGCGCACGATGCCCGATTTTGCTTCACGCAGCGAAGCCAGCACCTCTTGGGTGCTGTTGCCGATGGACGAGACGATGCCCATTCCGGTGACGACGACCCGTCTCATATTCGCCTCGTCAACCTCTTACCGCCGCGCGCCGCGGTCGATCAGGCGCCGTTCGCCTGCGGCGCCGTATCGTTGAACAGCCCAACTTTGAGATCGAGCGCGCGATAGATGACGGAGCCATCGGCGGAAAGCCAACCGTCGGCGATGCCGAGCACGAGTTTCGAGCGCATCACGCGCTTGATGTCGATGCCGTACACGACGTTCCTCATGGTCGGCAGCACCTGACCAGAAAACTTGATCTCGCCCATGCCGAGCGCGCGGCCCTTGCCCGGCGAGCCGAGCCAGCCGAGGAAGAAGCCGAGCAATTGCCACAGCGCGTCGAGGCCGAGGCAGCCGGGCATCACCGGGTCGCCTTTGAAGTGGCAGGGGAAGAACCAGAGATCGGGCTTGAGCTCGAGCACCGCGCGCACCAGCCCTTTGCCATACTCACCGCCAACTTCGGCAATTTCTGAAATGCGGTCGAACATCAGCATCGGCGGCAGCGGCAATTGCGGGCCCTTGTCGAAAAGCTCGCCGCGCCCGCACGCCAGCAGGTCCTCATATTCGAAATTGGAACGTCGTTCCTGCATTCCTCCGTCTCCGCCCCCGCCGGCTGCCGCGCCTGATTCCCTAACATATGGGACTTTGGCGGCAAAGCCGCACCCCCGCCGGCGCCCGATTCCGCGCCGCAAAAAACGCTGCAGCGCGGCGGCTTAAAGAGTTGCAGCATACGTAGGTCGGCGTATAATGATTTCAATTGTAACCGTCATGCCCGGCCCGGTAACGAGGCCGTCAGGTGCCGCAATGAACCAGCCGCGTCCTACTCCCTCCGCCGCCTTCGCTGCCGCTGTCAGCCAGCAGCATGCAGCCGGCGATCTTACCGGCTGCCCTTGGCATGACGTCAAAGAGAAGCTCCGCGAAGTGGGGCTGCGCCCGACGCGGCAGCGTATGGCGCTCGGCTGGATACTGTTCGCCAAGGGCGACCGGCATGTCACCGCCGAGATGCTGTACGAGGAAGCGAACCACGCCAAGGTGCCGGTGTCGCTCGCCACGGTCTACAACACGCTGCACCAGTTCACGGAAGTTGGGCTCCTGCGCCAGGTCGCCGTCGACGGTTCGAAAGCTTATTTCGACACCAACAATTCCGAGCACCATCACTTCTTCATCGAGGACCAAAACGATCTCATGGACATCCCGGCGTCCGACGTTGTCGTCGGCAAGGCGCCGGTCCCGCCCGAGGGTTATGAGATCGCCCGCATCGACGTCGTGGTGCGTTTGCGGCGCAAGGGGCGCTGAGACTCCCTCTCGTCTTTTAGTCGTCGCCGCCGGTTCGCCGGAGGGACGCTTTCAGTTCTGCCGCGCTCAGCTGTGGTCTGTTTCTGTCAGTCCTGACAGCAAGAATTTGTCTTGTTCACCGCTCACGACCTGACCCGGAACCCACGTGATCAGGAGCCGTCATCGACCGTGCCGCGGCGCGCGCGTCCAGGCCCTCCCTATAGACAACAGCAACATCATAATGCATTTGATTTTCACGAAAATAGATGTATGAAACATCACTTCTGATGTTATTTCCGATACGATTACGTGATTACAGCGGGCCAGCTCCGGGCGTCGCGCGCCCTTCTCGGTATCGATCAGCGAACCCTTGCTGAATCGGCCGGATTGTCGTTGCCGACCATCCAACGCATGGAAGCCAGCGACGGCGTCGTTCGCGGCAACGTCGATTTGCTGATGAAGCTCGTTTCGGCGCTCGACGCGCTCGGCATTGAGCTCGTCGCCGACAACACGGTGAGCCAAAACGGCGGCCGCGGCGTGCGGCTCAAGAGGGCATCGTCGTGATGCTGACGATCGTTCTCGTGTGCGCCGCGGTCTTGCTGGCCCTTGCCCCGCTCGCCGTCGCGCTCGCGCGCGGCACTGCAGCCACGCAATTCGTGTACGGCGTCAGCATCCTCGCATCGGCGATTTCGCTGGTCGCCGCCCTGATGCACCTGCTCGGCGCAGCCGGACCTGAAACCATTATACTGCCCGTCGGCGTGCCCTGGCTGGGCGCACATCTGCGCCTCGACGCGCTCTCGGCCTTCTTTCTTGTCGTCATCGATCTCGGTGCGATGAGCGCGAGTTTGTTTGCTCTGGGCTACGGGCAGCATGAGACGGCGCCGGGCCGCGTGTTGCCATTCTATCCCGCCTTTCTCGCCGCCATGACGCTCGTTCTGGTCGCCGACGACGCCTACACGTTTCTGCTCTCCTGGGAGTTCATGTCGCTGACGTCGTGGGCGCTGGTGATGGCGCATCATCGTGTGCCTGAAAACGTGCGCGCCGGATACGTCTATCTGGTCATGGCGAGTTTCGGGACGATGGCTTTATTGCTCGCATTCGGCCTGCTCGCCGGGCCTGATGGCCTCTATGCGTTTGCACAAATGCGCTCGGCGCATCCCTCGGCCGCGCTGGGCGCGCTGGCGCTCGTCCTCGCGCTGATCGGGGCAGGCTCGAAGGCCGGCCTCGTGCCGCTGCACGTTTGGCTGCCGCTCGCGCATCCTGCCGCTCCGAGCCACGTCTCCGCGCTGATGAGTGGCGTGATGACGAAAGTCGCGGTCTACGGCTTCGTGCGCATCGTGTTCGATCTCGCCGGCGGACCGGCCTGGTGGTGGAGCATCGTCGTCCTTGCACTCGCCGGAGCGACCACCGTGATGGGCGTCCTCTATGCGCTCATGCAGCACGATCTCAAACGTCTCCTCGCCTATCACACGGTTGAGAACATCGGCATCATCTTCATCGGCCTCGGACTTGCGCTCGCCTTCAAGGCCCACGGCATGCTGTTTGCCGCGGCGCTGGCGCTGACCGCCGCACTCCTGCACGTGTTCAACCACTCTCTGTTCAAGAGCCTGTTGTTCTTCGGCGCCGGCGCAGTGCTGACCGCGACCGGCGAACGCGACATGGAGCATCTCGGCGGTCTCATTCATCGCATGCCGAAGACCGCGTTCCTGGTTCTGATCGGCTGCGCGGCCATCTCCGCGCTGCCGCCGCTTAACGGTTTTGTCTCGGAGTGGCTCACCTTTCAGGCCATTCTGCTCAGCCCGCAGCTGCCGTCCTGGGGGCTGAAACTCCTGGTTCCTGCCGTCGGCGCGCTGCTGGCGCTTGCCGCCGCACTTGCCGCCGCCTGTTTCGTCAAGGCTTACGGCGTGACGTTCCTCGGCCGCCCGCGCACGCCTCCAGCTCAAACTGCGACCGAAACCGATTCCTATTCGCTCGCTGCGATGCTGATTCTCGCGGCGTTGTGCCTGCTGGTCGGCATTCTGCCGGGCGCATTCATTGATGCGCTGGCGCCGGTCAGCTCCGCGCTGATCGGCGAACACATGCCGACACAGATCGGCGGGCAATGGCTTTCGATCGTCCCGATAGCCGCCAGCCGCAGCTCCTACGACGGGCTACTCGTCTTCCTGTTCATAACGATATCGGGCATGCTCGCAGCATTCGCCATTCATCGCCTGGCCTCGGACCGGCTGCGCCGCGCGCCCGCCTGGGACTGCGGCTATCCCGATGCTAGCCCTGCCACGCAATACTCTGCGGCGAGCTTTGCGCAGCCGATCCGGCGAGTCTTTGGCACCGTCGTGTTTCGCGCGCGGGAGCAGGTCGAGATGCCGCCGCCCGGCGACATCCGGCCGGCGCGGCTGAAAGTGGAGTTGCACGATCTCATTTGGGAAGCGATCTACGCTCCGCTCGCCGCCGGCATCAACTTCGCCGCGGACCGTCTCAACCTGTTTCAGTTCCTGACCATCCGCCAATTTTTGACGCTGGTGTTCTGCACGCTGATCGTTTTGCTCCTGGTGTTGGCGATATGGTCCTGATCAGCAACTTCGCCATTCAGGGCGCACAGATGCTGCTGGTGCTGTTGCTGGCGCCGCTGTTCACCGGATATGTGCGCAAGGTCAAGGCACGGCTGTTGCGCCGGCAGGGACCGCCCCTGATCCAGCCTTACCGCGATCTTGTCCGCCTCGTGCGCAAGGAGGTGGTGCTGGCGGAGAGCGCATCGTGGCTGTTTCGCACCATCCCCTACCTCGTGTTCGCCGCGATTTGGGTTGCAGCGTCACTGGTGCCGACATTCCGCACCGGCCTGATGTTCTCCTGGTCGGCCGATCTCATCGCCATCATCGCGCTTTTGGGCAGTGCACGTTTCTTGCTGGCGCTGGCCGGAATGGACGTCGGCACGAGCTTCGGCGGCATCGGTTCGAGCCGCGAGGTGATGATCGCTTCGCTCGCCGAGCCGGCGATGATCATGATTGTGTTCACGCTGGCACTGATCGCCGGCTCGACGCAGCTTTCCACCATGGCAGCTTTCATGGCGTCTTCCGCCGTGGGCTTAAGAGTGTCGCTCGGGCTCGGACTGATCGCGCTCACCATGGTGGCCATCGCCGAGAACGGCCGCATTCCGATCGATAATCCGGCTACGCATCTCGAACTGACGATGGTGCATGAGGCCATGGTGCTCGAATATTCGGGCCGGCATCTGGCGCTGATCGAACTTTCGAGTTCGCTCAAGCTCCTTTTGTACGTTTCGGTGATCGCGTGTCTGTTCGCACCCTGGGGGATTGAATCTGCCGGCGCGGCGGTGCCGACGCTTGCCATCGGGGTCGTTGCCTATATCGGCAAACTCGCAGTCGGCGGCTTTCTGCTCGCATTGTTCGAGACCTCAATCGCCAAGATGCGGGTGTTCCGCGTCCCGGAATTCCTTGGCGCGGCGCTCATGCTCGGCTTGCTGGCGACGCTGCTGCGCTTCGTATCGGGGAGCTTCTGATGAACGGGCTCAATTTCGACATTGCTCATCTGCTCGCCGGAACTCTGGTGCTGGTCAGCTTCCTTGAGCTCTATCAGGACCGGCTCTATGCGTTGCTCAATGTGTATGCCGCCCATGCTCTGGTGCTCGCGGCTTCGGTGGCGTGGCAAGCTTTTGTCCAGGACGCGCCGCACCTCTACGTGACCGCAATCATCGCACTGGTCTTCAAGGCCATCGTCATTCCGGTGACGCTGCACCGCTTGATCGTGCGGCTCGGCATTCACCGCGAGATCGAGAAGGTGGTGGGCGTCGGAACCGCCATGCTCGCCGGCATCGCTCTGGTCGCGTTGTCGATGGTGGTGATGCTGCGGGTGACGCAGACCGCCGATCCGCTAGCGCGCGAGGATCTCGCGTTCGCCCTCGCCGTCGTGTTGCTTGGCCTTTTGATGATGGTGACGCGGCGCAATGCGGTCAGCCAGGTGGTCGGGTTCATGTCGCTGGAGAACGGCCTGGTGCTGGCGGCGACCGGCGCCAAGGGCATGCCGCTTGTGGTCGAGATCAGCGTCGCGTTCTCCATTCTGATCGCTTTCATCGTGATCGGCATCTTCCTGTTCCGCATCCGCGAGCGCTTCGACACCATCGACGTGCAGGCGCTCGACCGCTTCCGCGGAGAGCGCCGATGACGCCCGACGAAATGGCGTTCAATGCCCTCATGGGTGTGCTGGTGATCCCGGGGGTCGCTGCGGTCCTGCTCGCCGCACTTCCGAATTATCGGGCGACGGCGCGGCTCAACGTGGCGGCGACGACGCTGACCCTGCTCTGTGCGCTGTCGCTATTCTTCGCCAAGCCGGCGCCGGGCGCTTATTTTTTGGTCGACGATCTCAACAACACTTTCATCGTACTGACGACGTTCGTCGGCTGGACCACGAGTATTTTCAGCGCCAGCTACATCGGCCACGAGCTCGACATCGGCCGGTTGACGCCGCGCTCCGTGCGCTTCTACCACGCTATGTATCAGGTCCTGATGTTCGCGATGAATCTCGCGCTCATCGCCAACAATATCGGCCTGATGTGGGTAGCGATCGAAATCGCCACCCTGACCACCGTGATGATGGTCGGCATCTACCGCACCCACGAGGCGCTCGAGGCGGCGTGGAAATATTTCATCCTTGGCAGCGTCGGCATTGCGCTCGCTTTGTTCGGCACCATCCTGGTGTACATGGCGGCGCGGCCGATCATCGGCGAAGGCCTCAACGCGATGGTCTGGTCCGTGCTCGTCACCCGCGCGGGCAGTTTCGATCCGGCGCTGCTCGACGTCGCGTTCGTGTTTCTGCTGCTCGGCTACGGCACCAAGGTCGGCCTCGCCCCGCTGCACGCCTGGCTGCCGGACGCGCATGCCGAAGGCCCGACGCCGATCTCGGCGGTGCTGTCCGGTTTGCTGCTCAATGTCGCACTGTACGCACTACTGCGTTTCAAGATGCTGCTGGCGGCGAACTCGGCCGCGCTCGCGCCCGGACCGCTGATGGTGGCGCTCGGGTTGCTGTCGCTCGTTTTCGCGGCGTTCATGCTGTATCGCCGCCGCGACATCAAACGTATGTTCGCGTACTCATCGATCGAGCATATGGGCATCATCACGTTTGCTTTCGGCATGGGCGGGCCGCTCGCCAACTTTGCTGGGCTTCTGCACATGACCATGCACTCGCTCACCAAGTCGGCGATCTTTTTCGCGGTTGGCCACATCGCACAGGTCAAGGGCACCCAGCGGATCTCCGACATGGGCGGTCTCACCGTGACCCATCCGTTGCTCGGGTGGGGTCTGATCCTCGGCGTGATCGCCATCGCCGGGCTGCCGCCGCTCGGCATCTTCATGAGCGAATTTCTGGTCGTCAGCTCGACGTTCGCCCGCGCTCCGCTGCTGGCGCTTATTCTGGTGTTCGGCATTCTCGTCGCTTTCGGCGCGTTGTTGCTGCGTCTCAACAGCATAGCCTTCGGCGAGCCCCGCGGTCCGGTCGGCAAGGCGCAGGCCTCTTATGTGCCGATGTTCACCCATCTCGCCCTGGTGCTCGTCGCCGGCATCTACATGCCGCCGGCGCTCGTTGCCTGGTTTCAACATGTCGCCGGATTGCTCGGGTAGATAGATGGCCGCACTCACCGACATCCTTCCGGGCAAGCGGGTCGAAGATCATCGCCCATGGCCGCGTGTCATCGTGACGGCCGACACGTGGTGCGATGCTGCCAAGGCAATCGCCGCCGGCCGCGCGACGCTGCTTGGGCTGTGGGGCGATAAGAGCGCGTCGTTCGCCGTGCACATGGCAATGAGCGGCGAAGCCGCGAATGACATTGCAGTGGCGAGCCTTGAATGTCCGGACGGAACGTTCCCTTCGGTCGGGGCGCTGCACCCGCCCGCTATCCGCCTCGAACGCGCGATTCAGAGCCTCTACGGCCTGCGGCCGGTGGGCGCGCCGGATGCGCGGCCATGGCTCGATCTCGGCTTTTGGGACGTGCAGCATCCGCTCGGCAATCGCATGCCGGCGCCGGACGTGCGCACCGCTTATGCCTTTTTGCCGACGGAAGGCGAGAGCCTGCATCAGATACCCGTGGGCCCCGTGCATGCCGGCATTATCGAGCCGGGACACTTCCGCTTCACCGCGTCGGGCGAGACGGTGGTGCGGCTCGAACAACGTCTCGGCTACGTGCACAAGGGCATCGAGTCGCTGATGACGGGTGCGAGCATTGAACGGGCGGCCAAGCTGGCCGCACGCACCTCCGGCGACAGCACTGTCGCCTACGGCATCGCCTTTGCCCACGCCGTCGAGGCGGCGTCAGGCACCGAAGTGCCATCACGGGCCAGATATTTGCGCGCGCTGATGGCGGAGCTAGAACGGCTCGCCAATCATTTCGGCGATATCGGCGCCATCTGCAACGACGCCTCGTTTTCGCTGATGCACGCGCACTGCGGCGCGCTGCGCGAGCTGGTGTTACGCGCCGCGGCAAGCTGTTTCGGGCATCGGCTGATGATGGACCAGGTCGTTCCCGGCGGCGTTGCGGCCGATCTCCGCACCGACTCCCTGACACCGGTCAAAGATACGCTCGAACACATCCGGCGGCGTTTTCCAAGCTTGATCGAGCTCTACGACGATACCGCTTCGCTGCAGGACCGCACCGTCGGCACCGGCATCGTGCATGGCGGCCTGGTGCAACAATTCGGCGCCAGCGGCTATGTCGGGCGCGCCAGCGGCCGCACTTGCGACGCGCGCAAGACGCCGGGATATCCACCCTATGATCGCGTTGAATTTAGCGTGCCGGTGCTGAACGAGGGCGACGTCAACGCCCGCGTCTGGATCCGCATCCGCGAAGTCGAGCAAAGTCTGGCGCTGATCGACCAGCTCATCGAGCGGCTGCCAGCGGGGCCAATCGCAACCAAGCTCAACGAGGCCCGCGGCGAAGGCCTGGGCTTTGCCGAAAGTTTCCGCGGCGATGTGCTCGCTTGGATCCGGATCGACGGCGGCCGCGTCAGCCGCTGCCATTTGCGCGATCCGTCGTGGTTCCAGTGGCCGCTCCTGGAAGCCGCGATCGAGGGCAACATCGTCGCCGATTTTCCGCTCTGCAATAAATCGTTCAATTGCTCCTATTCCGGGCACGATCTCTGATGCGCAGGACGCTGTTCGAGAGTCTCACGCACGGACCGCTCACCGAAGCGCCGCCGTCCCGTGATGATGCCGCACTTGCCGAATTGGCGGCGAGCCTCGAGCGCTCGGCGCGGCGCCGGCTCGGCCGCAGCCTTTCGATCCGCGAGGTGGATGCCGGTTCGTGCAACGGCTGCGAACTGGAAATCCACGCCATCAACAATGTCTTCTACGATCTCGAACGCTTCGGCTTGCGCTTCGTTGCGTCGCCGCGCCACGCCGACGTGCTGCTGGTGACCGGCCCGGTGACGAAGAACATGCGCGAGGCGCTGGAGCGGACCTACCGGGCGACGCCGGATCCCAAATGGGTGGTGGCGCTCGGGGACTGCGCCGCCGATGGCGGCATATTCGCGGGGAGCTATGCCGTCGCCGGCGGAGTTTCGAGCGTCGTTCCGGTCGACCTGCACATTCGCGGCTGCCCGCCGCCGCCGATTGAAATTCTTAAAGGTTTGATCGCGCTGTTGGACGCACAAAAATAGCAAACGTCCATTAACCGCAAAGCGTGTCTCACTCGACCTTTTCGTCGGGATAGACGCCCCACAGCCGGTTCTGCTCGATCCAGCCGTCGAAGCCCTCACCGCTGAAGTAGCACCAGGTGCCGGTGCAATGCTTGATCGCTCCGAGCACGCCGTTTTGCAGCCGTGCGGTCACCGGGCTCTGCGCATCGGGCTTGGCGCGAAGCTGTTCGAGATCGGTCTTTGACTTCAATTGCACGACCGCCATGCGCTTTCCGGAAAGGAGCGAGTGATAGACCCAACCCTCGGAGCCGTCGGAATCGCGGACCCGCCGCCAATTCTCGAACTCGGCGGTGATCTCGACCGGCCAGCCGATCCGCGTATAGATGAAGGTGACGTCGTGATCCTTGTCCGGCCCGCCGCGCACGTTGACCCGATCGGTCTTCAGGCTGACGAAACGCGGGACCGGCAGGCTGCTTGTGGCGTCGCCGCCCGCCTGCGCCCGCTCCATGGCAAGCGAAAGCGCAAACAGGGCCGCCAGTACGGCCCAAACCCACACGATCATGAACCTGACATGGCCTAATGCCACGGCAATACGCCCCCAAACGTAACGCGACGCGCGGTTATGCCGGGGAACCCGGCGCGCTTTGTGGGGACGCAGCCATCTGCTAGAGAGAAATTGATGTGCCGCCCCCCAACGTTTGAGTGTCGGCGAGGCGGGTTAACGAGAATTAAACGGGCGGATGCAGCCACGGGACCGGGGGGAGCCGGCCGGCTTGCAGTCTAGCAAGAGGCAGCGAATGGCAACGGGCAAGAAGCCCCTGATCGTAGTCACCCGGAAGCTGCCGGACAGCGTCGAAACGCGCATGTGCGAATTATTCGACACGCGGCTCAATCTCGACGACAAGCCGATGAGCCAGAGCGACCTCGCCGAGGCCGCTAAAATCGCCGACGTCATCGTGCCGACCGTGACCGATCACATCGACCGGTCGGTGCTGAGCCACTCCGGCGACCAGTTGAAGCTGATCGCGAATTTCGGCAATGGCGTCGACAACATCGACGTGGCGACCGCGCTGCAGCGCGGCATCACGGTGACCAACACCCCCGGCGTCCTGACCGAGGACACCGCCGACATGACCATGGCGCTGATCCTTGCCGTGCCGCGGCGGCTCGCCGAAGGCGCCCAGGTACTGATCGGCGACAAGGACTGGACCGGCTGGAGCCCGACCTGGATGCTCGGTCATCGGATCTGGGGCAAACGGCTCGGCATTGTCGGCATGGGGCGGATCGGTCAGGCCGTCGCCCGCCGCGCCAAGGCCTTCGGGCTGCAGATCCACTACCACAATCGCCGCCGGGTCGCGCCGAAGATCGAGGAAGAACTCGGCGCCACCTACTGGGAAAGCCTCGACCAGATGCTGATGCGCATGGACATCATCTCGGTCAATTGCCCGCACACGCCCGCGACCTATCATTTGCTGTCCGCGCGCCGGCTCAAGTTGATCCGTCCCGAGGCCTACATCGTCAACACCGCGCGCGGCGAGGTGATCGATGAGAACGCGCTCGCCCGTCTGATCGAGGCGGACGAGATCGCCGGCGCCGGGCTCGACGTGTTCGAGCACGAACCCGCAGTCAGTCCGAAGCTCGTCAAACTCGCCAAGACGGGCAAAGTCGTACTGCTGCCGCATCTCGGCTCGGCGACGCTCGAAGGCCGCGTCGACATGGGCGAGAAGGTCATTGTCAACATCAAGACCTTCATGGACGGCCACCGCCCGCCCGACCGCGTGCTGCCGTCGATGTTGTGAGTTGGTCCTCGTCATGCCCGGCCTTGTGCCGGGCATCCACGTTTTGTGTCTCCCGTCGATCAAGTTAAGTCGTGGATGGCCGGGACGAGCCGGGCCATGACGGGAAAGTTGTTATGCCAAATCGGAGCCCGTCGCCTTCGCGATCGATTTTATTAATCTACATGGCGAGAAGGTCATTATCAACATCAAGACCTTCATGGACGGCCACCGCCCGCCCGACCGCGTGCTGCCGTCGATGTTGTAGTCCGCGTCGTCATGCGCGGGCTTGACCCGGGCATCCATGCAGAGGATCCGCGTGGTCGACTTCGCCGCCGCGTTTTCAGGTACCGAAACGCAGCATGGATTGCCGGGTCAAGTGTTTAGTCCGGGGACATGACCGACATCTGTTCGGAGACATCACCGACACCTTCGTCTGCGGTCAAGTCGATGTTTGCGATGTGGTGGGCGCCGAAGAAGATACCGTAGTGGCCATCGGCGGCGAGCGGCCGGATGGCGACGCGCTCGCTATAAAACGCTTGCGGCACTTTCCAGAGGCGCCCCTTGAAGCTGATATAGGCTTTGGTGGTGCCGACGGTTCGTACAGTCTCGTGGCTGTCGTATTCGATCTGTGGAAGCCGGTCAGGCATGACACGCGTGCTCGGGCGATAACGGCTGGCGGGCACCTCCTGGCCGAGAGCCTGGTGCGGCCGGTCGAGGTTATAAACGGTGCGCCAGCGGTCAAAGGCGTGTTGTACCTCGGCAAGATCGCGAAAGCGTTTGAAGGCGAACACTTCGGCCTGCAGCGTGCGATGAAAGCGCTCGTTCTTGCCGCGGCTCTGCGGATGATAAGGTCGGCTGTGCAGAACGGCGATGCCGAGCTTGAGAAGCCATACGCCGAACCGGGTCCAGTGTTGCCCAGAGGCATCTCCCCACGGTGTTCCGTTGTCGACAAAGATAGCATCGGGCAGGCCATAACGGCGGAATGTCCGCTCTAATCGGCTTTGCACCGTGCTGGCTTGCTCGTTGGCGCAAGCGTCAAGGCCCACCGAATAGCGCGAGTGATCGTCAAGCACGGTCAGCGGATGGCACCGGCTGCCGTTGGCGAGCGGCATCCAACCTTTGAAGTCCATCTGCCAGAGAAGGTTCGGCGCAGGCTTCTCAAAGCGTTGATGAGCTGCGGCGCCGCCAGGCGGAGCAATGATTCGGCCATGCCGCCGCAGAATCTCGTGCACCGTCGAATACGCCGGACATGCGAGTCCCTCGCGTTCGAGGCAGCGCACGATCTTACGCGCTCCCCACGCCGGGTGGGCGTCGCGTACCGATAGAATCCGCGCCTCGATCGCCGCCACCGTCCGCCGCGGGCTTGCATGCGGACGCCGCGAACGATCGGCAAGTTCTTCGTCGGCCACCCAGCGGTCAAGCCACTTGTAGCCGGTGTCGGCATGAATCCCGAACCGCCGGCACAGTTCGCGTCGGTTCGCACCTTCCTACGTCGCTAGCCGAACAAACTCACGCCGCTCGTCCATAATCGACACCTCTCGCCACGGCATGGATGGCCTCCCTGAAAGCCGATTCCATGCAATGATCCACGTGTCGGTCATGTCCCCGAACACCTGTCGGGGATGTCTCCGGGCCAAACAACAAGTCCGGCCATGACGAGCTAAAAATCGGCGCCCATCGCCTTTGCAATCAAACGAAAGTCCGCGGCGCTGATCGCAAACAGCCCGCGGCGGAGCTGATAGCCCCAGTTCGATTTGCCTGACGTGAATTCCAGCTTGATCGAGCAACGGGCGGACCGGCGTTTCTTGCGCCTTCGTCCAGGTCACGTCGCGGCGGAACGGCTTGAAGCCCTTGCCCATATCGAACACGTAGGGCTCGCGATCCTTCACCGTGCCGATGGCGGTGACAGCTTGCAGCTTGTCTTTCCCGCCCAGCGTGACTGTCGGCGAATAATAGACGATGCGGTCGCCCGGCTTGACGCGCTTTAACGGCGCCGCCTTGCCGTGGCCGAGCTGCATGAAACCGCCGCTGCGGCCGCGCCGCACGTGCGCGGCGCAGGCGACGCCGACCCAGTACCCGGTCATTGCGCGCGCCTACTGCCCGTTCGGCGCGAACACCCGCAGCCGATGGCCGTCCGGATCAAGCGCAACGAAGGTGCGACCGAAATCCATGTCGGTCGGCTCCTGAATGACGGGTAAGCCGCGCGCTCGCCAAACCGCGTGGGTCGTATCGACGGCCGCCGGTTTTTCAACCGGGATGACGATCTCGGTTCCGCCGGCCGGTGCCGAGGGCGCAGGCTTGACCAGGTGCCGCGCCCACATCCCGAGCTTGAGCCCGGAATCGAGGACGAACAACACGAAGGTCGGTGAAGTTTCAACCGGCTCGCGCGCGAGCAAGGCGCTGTAGAACTCCCCGCTCGCCCGCGGGCTGTCCACGTAGAGCAGCATGAAGTTCGGCTGTGTCACTGGTGTCTCTCCCATGGTTCGATGGGAGCGACCGTAGCCTGGGGCACTGTCAGTTTTTGACAGTAGCGAACGTCCGCACGTCGTTGTGAGGAGCGAAGCGACGAAGCAATCCAGGCCTCACCGCACGACTGGATTGCTTCGCGGAGCCTGTCATCGGGCTGGCCACTTCGGGCCGGACCCGTTGGCTCGCAAGGACGGGTGTTACGGCGGCGGCGGGATATTCTCCATCTCGCGCCACTCCTTCAGCAGCGCCTGGCGGCGCCGCGCGTAGCGAACATCCGTGACGCTCAATTCCGCGATCCGGTCGGTGCGGAAATGGCGGAAATCCTGACGCAGCTCGCACCAGGCGACGACCACGTGCACGCGATCGAAGAAGCCGAGCGCAAACGGCCAGATCAGACGCTGAGTCGCCGCGCCGCCGGGAGCCTGATAGCGGATCGACAGCTTGCGCTCGGAGCGGATGGCCTTGCGGATGACAGCAAGATCGACGGCATCGGCAACGACGCGCTTGTTGGCGACGGGGAGCAGATTTGCCGCATCGAGGCTCTCGCGCAGCTCGGCCGGCAACACCGCGGCGATCTTGGCGATGGCATTGCGTGCCGCCGCGCTTAGAAGATCGTCGCCGCGATCGGCCACCCAACGCGAGCCGAGCACCAGCGCCTCGATCTCGTCCTCGGAGAACATCAGCGGCGGCAGGATGAAACCGGGACGCAGCACATAGCCGACGCCCGGCTCGCCCTCGATATCGGCGCCTTGCGCCTGCAAGGTGGCGATGTCGCGATAGAGCGTGCGCATCGAGACGCCGAGTTCCTGCGCCAGCGCCTTGCCGCTCACCGGCCGGCGAAACCGGCGCAGCGCTTGCAGCAGGCTGAACAGGCGTTCGGAGCGTGACATTGTCCGGCAAGTGTAGCGCGGATTGCGTGACGCGTCCGACGAAGCATGAGGCGCGGAGGCGGAACGAACTCCGGGGGCGCTTCTTATCTGTTGGTCGGGTCGTGACTCTGTCTTCGTTTTTCGCCAATGATGCCGCCTCGTTGCAGCAATCGAAACTCCCGGAGGAATTCGCATGCGTCTCACGTTCGCGGTATTGGCGCTTAGTATTGCTTTGCTTCCGTCGGCGCGGGCGCAGACCGCCAATTGGGAAAAGTTCCAGCCGAGTGGCGGAGGGTTTCAGATCGACATGCCCGGCAAGCCGAACCTGAAGAGCGACGAGAAAGACGGTCACAAAACCGATACCGCATTGGTTGCCATCGACAAGGCCGTGGCCGGAGCTGATTTAGTCTTCATCGTAAAATATCAGGCGAGAACCGGGGCGCCCGGGCCGGAAACGCCGGCGATCCTGGAGGCCGTCTTCAAAGCGATGACCGACGGCAACACCGTCTTATCCGACAAGCAGGATCCGATCGGCGGTTATCCGGCGCGGGAATTTGCCATGCAAGACGCCGACAAGGACACCTATCAGGTTCGCGTCGTTTTCACTGACCGATATTTCATCGAGGCGATCTTCTTGGGCCCGGCGGACAACCGGCTCGGCAAACGGTTTCTGAACTCGTTCACGGTAGCGAAGTCAGGCGGGTAACCGTCAGGATCATTCCCGTGCTTCCGGCGGGCGCAGCAGACATCAAAAATTAGAGCCGCCACGCCTGCCTTTGACCCTTAGCGGTCCGCGGCCGAAAAAGATGCGTCGCAGCCGCGACCGAAAGGCGATATTCAGGTCAGGGCAAGCTGAGCCGGGGAGCGTTGGTGCGCACCGAAGTCATGCGTGTATGGGTTGCACGGTCGCTCAGGCTATTGTTTTTCTCGCTCGCGGCAGGCGCCGGCTTGCTGGCGATACCGCTCGCGTGGACGGCGATACCCGAAGCCGGACGGAATCCGGCGTCATCGGATTTCGGATGGCTCCGCTCGCAATGGTTCGTAGGGTTCGTTCTCGCCACGGTCCTGATCGGGCTGGCGATCCGATTGGCATCGGGACGGACCAGAGCGCTGTTTGCTGCGCTTTTGTTGATTGACTTTGCCGTCAGCGTGATACCCGGCTATCAGTTCTGCGCGTACCAGGGCTTCCCGCACTTTGAGCGCTTGATCGGCGTGGGCCGACGGTGATGCAAGACGGCACAACCCGCGCCCACTTCATTCGCAAGAGCATGTCTTGGGGCGGTCCTTGGCGGGTGTAAGCGACCAGGTTTCGTAGAGCGGCCCGAACCATAGGCAAAGATCTCGACTGCCGTAATCCGCGAACCGGAAGCGGAAGGCGGTGACCTCTTTACCGTCCCCTCGAATCCTGACGAGATGTTGCTGCCGGAGGTCGAGCCCAGTCACGAGACTCCCCTGCTTGTCTCCAACATGGATCGGCGCGCGGTCATCAATGCAAACGGCATAAGAATTGATTTGGTTTCCGCCCGCGGGATTGGAGAGGTTTTTCGGCCTTCCGTTCGGCTTTTCGGCCGGCGCGACGCAGAGCGATCCGGGCTCACTGGCCAAGGCAGGTACGGCGAGCGTCGACAACAGCACCAGCGCGAAGATACTCGCCATCATTCGTCGCATAATCAAAATTTCTTGTGCCGACAGTGCCGGAGCTAAAGTCGGTGCATTGTGGAAACTGCATCGACTCTAATGTGATCACTGCCATGCGCAAAGTAGTCGCCTTGACAGAGTCGAATCCTGTGTCCGGCATCACCGTGCCAAGGGGAAGTCCGCCAACGGCGGCGCCGGCTAAACCGCCTTATCCACTAATCTGCCGGTGCCGGGCGGGTGCGGCGCCGGCGATGGATCGTCGGATTTAGTCGGGGCGTCTTTGCTGTCGCGGCGATCCCCGGGCTTGCGCTTGGTGTCGCGCCATGACGCGCCCATCGTCGGCG
The DNA here is from genome assembly GCA_963831165.1 of uncultured Alphaproteobacteria bacterium. GTDB lineage: Bacteria > Pseudomonadota > Alphaproteobacteria > Rhizobiales > Xanthobacteraceae > BOG-931. The sequence goes on along the minus strand of CAWHPC010000015.1, from coordinate 5,801 downwards.
CGAGGCTTTGAACGCCGATGCTTGATATCCCTATTGGGTCGCGCGTCGCCGACATAACCCGGCAGGCTAGCGCGGCAGGTCTCAAGAACGCGCAAACGATTTACGCGCAATCTGAGACAACGGTGAGAGGCTTTGCTGACTCGTTCGGCGGGCGCAGCGCGGTAGCCCTGATTGAGTGAAACGAAATCCGGGGCAAGCTTCGCCGTCAAATCCCGGATTTCGCTATCGCTCAATCCGGGCTGCGTGCTGCCATTGGTTGCGGTAGGATGTAGTACTCCGCTAAGGGCAAAAGATCGGAACAGCCTTAGATTGATAAGGAGGACAACGCGATGTTTTCCGATCGATGGACAGCGGCAAGTTTGATCATCGCTACTGCGGCTCTGTCCGCCTGTCTTTGCACAATTCTCTCGGCGCCGGCTGAGAGTGAAGACATCGGCGCCGGTGCACCGCCCGCGCTCGCGGCCGGCCAGGCGCCGCCACTGCCGAAAGTGGGACCGCTGGCTCAGCCACGCTCGCAAGATCAGGTCGGCTTTCCGGAGGCGCTTACCAAATCCGCCATTCCGCCCGGCAGTACGCTCGCGCCAGCCGCGGCTTCGCTGGGGGAGCAGCTCTTCTTCGATGCCCGACTCTCGGGCGACGGCACAGTTTCCTGCGCGACTTGTCACGATCCGGCCCGCGCTTTCACGGACGGCAGGCCAGTTTCCATCGGCATCAACGGACGCGCGGGCCAGCGCAACGCGCCGACCATCTTGAATGCGATGTACAACAAGACGCAGTTCTGGGACGGCCGGGTCAACACGCTAGAGCAGCAAGCGGCGCTGCCAATCACGAATCCATTCGAGATGGGCTCGGCCAGCATCGGCGATGCTATCGCAAAAATCGCCGGTGACGCGGACTACCAAAAGCAGTTCATCCGGACCTTCGGCAGCAGCGTGAATGAGCAGGACATGCTCACCGCCATTGCCACTTACGAGCGGACGCTCGTTTCGTTCGACTCTCCATTCGATCATTTCATCGCGGGCCATCAAAATGCGATCAGCGATGCGGCGAAGCGCGGGTGGGAATCGTTCAACAGCAAGGCCCGCTGTAACCTGTGTCACGCTTTGACCGATAATCAGCGGGATGTCACGGTCTTTACCGATAACGATTTTCACAACATCGGCATCGGCATTATCCGGCATCGGGTCATTCCTTTGGCGCAGAAAGCAGAGCACGATCTGGCGCTGGGGCATCTGCAGGACGTCGATCAGGCCGCGATCTCGAGTGAGGCATCGGTCCTCGGGCGCTTCCTCGTGACCAAAAAGCAGGATGACATCGCTTCGTTCAAGACGCCGGACTTGCGCAATGTCCTGGTGACCGGGCCTTACTTCCACGACGGCTCGCAAGAAACTTTGTGGGATGTCGCGGATCACTACAACAAGGGGGACGGTCTTGCTAACCCGTGGCTCGATCAGGACATCCAGCCGCTGGCGCTGACCGAGCCGGAGATCGATGACCTCGTCGCCTTCTTGGCGTCACTGACAAGTCCGCAATACAAAGAACGCGGCGACAAGGAATACACTCGGCAGCTCGCGCTATCTAAAACAACTCGCCCGCAACGGGATACGGCGCGCGCTTTTGGCCCGAGGGCCCCGCGGCCGAAGCCGCCTCCGTTCTGATGATGGCCATTTTCAAATTGACGTAGATCCTTTGCTGCACGGCATGAGTCCGTTGCTGGCCCTTTTCGGACCTCGCGCGATGTCCGGCTTTAAGTCCGTCATGTGCGCCGAAGCGGAAGTCCGCCAACGCCGGCGGATTTATGAGTTCACGCGGATTCATGAGTTCACGCCTCGGCCGCATGGATCGGCACGCGCATGGTGCCGATCTTCTCGATGAAACATTCCAGCATATCGCCGCCGGCGACCGGCCCGACGCCCTCGGGCGTTCCGGTCATGATTACGTCGCCCGGATAGAGCGTGTAGGTCGAGGACGCGTATTCCACGAGCCGCGGCACATCGAAGATCAGCGCGCTGGTGTTGGCGGACTGGCGCAAGCTGCCGTTGACGGTCAGGCGCAGGTCCAGATGGCCGGGATCGAGAATTTCGTCGGCGGTGACGAGCCACGGCCCGATCACCGCAAACGTCTCGAACGATTTTCGCCAGCTCCGATCCTCCGGCCCGCGCACCGTCATGTCGAGGCCGATCGCGTAACCGCCGACATGCGCCAGCGCGTGCTCGCGCGGGATGCGATAGCCCTCCTTGCCGATGATCACCACCAGCTCGACTTCGTGATCGACGCGCCGGTCGAGCGGCGGCAGACGCACGCCGTCAGCAGGACCGACAATCGACGACGACGCTTTCAGGAACAGCCCATACTCATCGATCGATTTGATCGTCTTGCCGAAATTGATGCCCTTGTCGGCGTTGGCCTCATCGATATGCGCCCGATAATTGACCGGCGCGGCGATGAGCTTGCTCGGACTTGCGACCGGACTGCGCAGCGCGACGCGCTCGACCGGCATCCACGAAGCCGAACGCCCGAGCGCTTCGATTTTTTCGCGCAGCTCCGGCAATCGCGCCATCAGCGGATCGATATGCGACCGCGGCCAGGCAACGGCCGGCAGATCGGCGGTGATTGTCGTGATATCGGCGACCGAATTTCCGTCGGCGGAAACGAGCCCGAGACGGTTATCGTCGAAGCGGCAGATTTTCATGAGAGACTCATAGGTGCGCCCGCGCAGCGTTCGAGCTTTTGGCGGGTGTAGCTCGGATTGACGAAACGAAATCCGGGACAAGCGTAGTCGTCGATCCCCGGAAGCGATACCTACGCGGCGTCGTTTTCAAAGTGCCGTCCAAACCAATCGAGTCGGCGCTCCGCCGTCTTCTTTTGATCGTAGATGTCGTGGTATTCAACTTTGATACATAAATCGGAAAGAGCTTGCCGCACCTTTTGCCGCGACGCGACAAATTCAGGGTTGTGTGGGTCACCTTCAAGTAGAATAAGATCGATGTCTTTGTTCGCCGCAAACGCTCGACCGCCGATGTCATTTACAAACGTTGTCCAGAGAATGCCCTCAGAAAGCGCTGGCATACAGTGGATGATCGCGGATCCGAGTTCATTGTCATTTCCAATTTTTTGCACAATGAGCTTGTCGCCCCAAAAGGGGTCACTCACGTCATAGTAGATGACTCGGATGTGTTTGAGATCGAATGGGACATCGTCTCCGTTAGAAAGACACAAGCACGACGGGTTTCTGCAATGCGTGCGCCACTCCGAGGCTAAAATTTGCGATAGGCAAGACGCTTTGCCTCGTGGGCTTCGACGACTTTGGTCTGGTCATCCATGATCCACCTATCCGTGCTGCAAGCAATTATAGAACGTATCGCGAACGACACAAGTTGATCCTCGGTATGATTTGCGCCTGCGTTGCGCCCTGCATGATGCTTTCGAGAGTTGCTGACGCGGCTGTCTCTATTTCAGCGATTTTCTAGTTGACTATAGTCATCAAATCGGATACTAGGCAGAGCGCATTCGCTCACTTAAGGGGTCGTGTTCTCGAGGCACACCTGAACACGGAGCGAGTGCGGCGCCCCCGCGCGGAACTACACTCCGCACCCGAGCGGCTTCGGGCATCATCTGGCCGGCACTACGACCGGTCCGGGAGGTGCGTTCCCTGGACTGGGACAGGCGGGCGCGGGTAACGCCCGTGTAAGAGCGTAAGGTCTGTGCTCCCCGGTTGAGAGCGCCTACAGGATCGAAGCGTCCTGCCGCCTCCCAGGAGGCGATTATCTGCCTCTTGACTATAGGGGGCGGTCCCCGCTATGGGGAAAGTGGCGTGACAGGCTGGCGCGGGGCTACGGCTTTATCCCGACGCTTATCGTGATTTTGGGGCTTGGGTCCCCGGCGGGAAGCGGTCCCATTACGGACTGTGCGTCCATGGTGACCTGCAAGTTTGCGGCCGATGCTAGGGTCTCTACGAACGCCTTGGCGACATTCAGCGAAACTCGCCTGTCAAATGCCAAATCTATTCCAGTCTCCACGCCGAGCAGAAATTCGCCATTCGGCGGCTTGTCGTATTTCCAGCCCGCCTTAAGGAGCGCATCGTATAGCCGATTAGCCAATCCGAGCGCTTCGGGATTCTTCCAATACGTCACGATATCAAATTCTTGGCCGCCAAACGCCTTTAGCTTTTCAGCAATCGCGGATACCTGGGTATCCGACAGTGTGCGGGCCGCAAGCCTATCCTCCAGCGCAATGATTTCGCCGCGCTGGATGCTGCTAATCCAGCCGTCTGTGCCGAATATCAAGATTGTGAACAGCGTGTCGACGGCCAGCGATCTTACTAGGATTCGCCAGCCGCGTTGTTGTGTCTCCTTGTCGAATTGGTCGCCTTCTAAATATACGCCGACAATGACGCCAATCGTGGCTGCGACGTACACCGCAAAAAATGCGAACTTGGCGATTTCAAGGGGAAAAATCAGCGCACTATTGGACAGCATAGTTGCGATTGGGTTTCCCGTTGCGATGGCCGCAAACCTCATCGCACTTTTCGTCTTTATTAGGCGCAAACGAGGCCGCGGAGCGTCCTAAAATGGCAACTCTAATTGCTCCGGTTTGCTGGCCTCTTTTGTCTCTAGCTGAGACGGTGACCAGTGACCACGCCTCAGCAGCCTGCTATCGCAGTATCAAACATATTGGGGTTCATGCGATTGTTGTAGCGGAACTGAAATTCCGCGACGTACAGCGGCAGATATTTGGTGCTCATCTTGTGGTACGTCCCGACCACACCGCGCTTGAAGATGCTCCAGAAACCTTCAATCGTGTTGGTGTGAACGGCACCAACAACATATTGCTCTTTCTTGTGATGCACGGCTTGGCGCGGATATTCCTTCAAGCCGGAATAGACTTGGTGCTCATCTGTCGCCAGCAAGCTAACCTTGTCCGATACCGCTTCGCGCACGAACCGTTCGACGTTCGGCTTGTTCACGTGATCGAGCACGCGGGCGATCACGTTGCCCTTGCGCTGCACCGCTCCAATGACCGGAATTTTGCCAGTACCGGCGCCGCCGCCCTTGCCGTGATGGCGCTTGTTCCAGTGGCGGTTGTGGTCCTTGCCGCCAATCCACGTCTCATCAACCTCTACGATGCCGCCAAGCTTTTCCTCCGGCGCGATCAGCGCGGCGCGGATTTTGTGGCACATGGAATGGGCCGTCTCGTAGCTACCGAAGCCCATCATGCGTTGGATTTGGAGGGCGCTCATTCCCTTCTTGCTCGACAGCATCAAATGGGCGACGCGATACCAGTCGCGGAGGGGCTTCTTGGTGTTCTCAAAGATCGTGCCGACCAGAGCCGAAAAGCGATATGGGCCAGCTTCGGAGCATTCCAAGCACTGCCAGTGAAACGGCTTGTAGGCAGAGGCGTCGTACAGGTCCGCATTGCCGCAGCGCGGGCAATGCACGCCTTCAGGCCAGCGGCGGGCAACGAGGTATTTCAGGCACGTCTCGTCGTCACCGATAGGAAAGCGGTCCTCAAACTGGGCGGTAGTCATCTGCGAGACTGGCTTAGGACGTTTTGCCATGGCGGCTATCCCTTGAACCTCAGCGTAGGCGGATATTGCCATGGCTGAGAGGAATAGTCAAGTGGCAGATAATCGCCTCCCAGGAAGCCTGGCCTGGAGCTGAGCGTTGGCGTTCGCTCGCTGACGCAAGAGCCGCGGTGGAACGCCGACAGGCGAGCGCACCCGCACGGTGCGCGCCGCATCGCGAGATGCGGAGGTTGGACACACGTTTGTCGGCGTTCCGCTTCCCTTTTTTCCTTTGTCG
>CAWHPC010000014.1:0-118824 GCA_963831165.1 uncultured Alphaproteobacteria bacterium | reverse complement strand
CTTCCGGGATTGATAGCCGCTTGAACCGCGCGTAGCTGGCCGGCATTCCCTCCATCCGCCGCGGCGCGTCGGCGAACTCAACGGCCAACAGGATTTTTTGGGTGTAATCGAATTGTCGATCCACGCGTGGCCTCGGTCCGGTTTGAAGCATCTCCGCAAGGCGGACGTTGAGCGCAGTGGATAGCAGGATCGCAGCGCGCCCCCATGGGTTGCCAAAACCCAATTTCGCCTAGGTCAAGAACCTAGAATGAGGCCTCAAACCAATCGGACGCCTACCCTAGCTCCGCCGATCAGAAAAACGCGGCATCTTTACACTGCTCTCAAATTCCTTAGCCAGCGTGCCGGTTTCGACCACGACGATCTGCGGCGTCAGCCCGAACTGGTTGCGTACTGCCGATTGCAGCGCGTCGGCGGCCGCCTTGGCGTCGATGTCGCGGCACACTTCGACCGACACCAGCAGCACGTCGAGGTCGTGCTCGGTGACCGCTTCGGTCTTGAAATCGCTGATCTCAGCGTTGCGAAAGATGAAGTCCTCGAAGTCCGCGTGATTGATGTTGACGCCCCGGATCTTGAAGAAGCCTGAAGTGCGGTGCGCGTGTTTGATCAGCGGGAAAACGGAAAACGGGCCGGAATCGTCGTCGCCGCGTGTTAAAGTCACAAGGTCGCCGGAGCTCCAGCGCAAAAACGGCGTGACATTGTTGGTCGAGAGCGGCGTCACCACCAGCGTACCGACCACACCCTCCTCGACCGGCACGAACGTTTCAGGATCGAGCACCTCGATCAGGAACATGTCGGTCCAGATGCGAAAGCCGCCCCCAGCTCCATCCTCGGCGCCCATCATGCCGGCTTCGGTCATGCCGAACGTGTCGCGGACCTGCGCGCCCCATTGCCGCGCGAGCTTGGCGCGCTTAGCGTCCGACAGCGGCTCCGCCGAGCACAATACGGTTTCGACCGAGCAGGAGGCGAGATCGAGCCCGCGCGCTTCGGCGAGATTGGCAAGGTGCAAGCCGTAGCTGCTCATGCCTGTCCAGATGGTCGGCCGAAGCCGGGCGATCAGCTCAAGCTGCATGACCGACGGCGTCGTTGCGCCGGACCCGGCCCAGTTAATGGCAATTCCGCGTGAGGCTGCGGCGCGCGCAATCATCTGGCCGACTGGATGAATGCCGAGCGGAAATGAAACGTGCGCGTGGCCACCGCGCTTGCAGCCGGTGCAATCGTAGATGCGGGCGAAGCCGACCATGGCCGCTTCGATGTCGTCGTAGCTGCGCGGATAAAACAGTGGCATCCCTGTCGAGCCGCCCGAACGCCAGTATTCGGCAATGCCGTTGTCCGGCGTGACACAGAATTTCTCGTAGAACTCCTTGTCGTCGAGCTTACGCAAGGTCTCCTTGTCGAGGATCGGCACCTTCCGCCATTCGTCGGGATCGTCGAGCCGGTCCAAGCGAACGTGGTCAAGCTTGCCTTTGAAGAAGGGCGCGCGCCGCGCCTGGGCAAGCGCGCACTTTCTGCCTGCGGACTGGATGCGCTCGATTGCGGCCCGTGTTTTCGGCAGATCGGCCAGCGGCGTCATGTGATCAGGAATCGCGGGGCGGCAAGTCGCCGATCCAGCGGCGCTGGTCGGCATAGGCGTCCGGCAGCTGCCCGGCCTGTTCTTCCGCCGCCATCGCCGCGGCGCGCGCTTCTTTCTCCGGAGTATTTTCCGGGATCGCTTCCAGCGCGTCGCTCAGCATCGCCGCATAATCGGCGCCGACCGGACAAACATCGGCGCAGCGCCGGCAGCCGGTGATAACGCCCGCGCCGCGCAGAATGCTTTGCCAAAGATCGAAGCTTTTCTCGGAGCGAACCAGGTCCTTTTGCCGCGCTGCGTCCGGCTCGGCGATGATCCGCGTCACGTGTTCGCTCAGTTGGGCGAAGCCATGCGGCGACCGGAAGCGGTCGCAGGACGGCCAGTCGCGAGTCCAATGCCCGACGGCGTCGGCGGGACAGGTCTTGAGACAGCGCCCGCAGCTCGGCCCGAGGCAAAGCGCGGTTTCCATTTTGCTGTCGCAGGCCACATCGACCGAGCAGAGCACGGCGGTCAGCAGCACGCGCGGGCCGAATTCGGGCGTGAGCAATTGCAGATTAAGGCCGAGCGTCCCGAGACCCGCTTCGACGGCAGCATGCGGCAGCGACAGCATCGTGGTCAGATGCCGCTCGGGATCGCCGTCGTAGGTCCAGGGGTCGACGTGCGTCGGCGGCACGATGATCGACGGATAGCCGTTGTCTTCGAGCCAGTAGACCAGCTCGAGCGACGCCTCCTCGAGCCGCGATAGCGCCAATTCGTCGTTGTAATATTTGTGACGATCGTTCCAGGCGGCGATGCGAGCCGCGCCACGGCTCACGCGTTTTGCCAGCACGATGACGCGGCCGCCGTCGAGTTCGGTGATGTCGGACGGACGGCGCGGATGGCGCGGGTCGGGCGGATGGCGCTCCAGATTGGCGCCGTCGGCGATACCGACCAGATCGGCGCCCAACGCACGGGCCTTTGCTTTGATGTCGTCCGCAGTGAGCGGCTGTTTGAACGCCGAGACCATGTCTATTGCCGGCCGTTCTCGTCCGCCGCCGCCAAAGCCGCCTGCTTTCGCTCCTGCTGCAGCTTTTTGAATTCCTGCAGCTGCCGCGCGACCATGCCCTGATAGCCGTCCGGCCCAACCCAGCGTTTGTTCCAATCGTTGAGGCCGGGGACGTCGGCGCCCTGCAGGCGATTGTCGCGATAGCGTTTGCCGAGCGCGACTTTCTCCGGTGTCTTCTCCGGAATCACTTTCTGCACATCCGCGAGATGCGCATGATAGTCGTTGCCGACCGGGCAGACGGCGAGGCAGCGCGGACAGTCGCCGAACGAGCCGACCACGCGCAGCAATCCCTGCCAGAAGCCGTAAACGTCGCGCGAGCGTGCCAACGTTTCCTTCTCCGCCAGCGGCAGGTCAATGAAACGCTCGAAGAATTGCAGGATGGTCGAAAACCCGAACTCCTGCGCCTCGCTGGCGCAAGCGCGTTTGTCGATGCCGAAGTGCAGCACCGCGTCGACGGGACATGAGTGCAAACAGCGGCTGCAGGATTCGCCGATACAGACCTGTTCGGTCAGCGGCTGGTCCGGTTCAAGTTCAAGTTCGGTGAGAAGCCCGGTGAGATAAACCCGCGGCCCGAACTCCGGCGTCAGGATGTTGACTTCCAGGCCGAGCGTGCCGAGGCCGGCTTCGACGCCGAGATGCCGCGTCGACAGCCGGCCGTAGCTGGCGCGCTTGAGGTTCCAGTCGGTCTCCTGCGCCGCCGTGACGAAACTCGGATGGCCGGAATCTTCCAGCTCCTCGGCGAGCCGATACGCGACCTTGTCCATTTTCCGCAGCACCAGCATGTCGATGTACTGCACCGGGACATTGCTCTTGCAGCGGAACGCGCCGGCCGGAATGCGCTGCGCCAGCACGATCACGCTTTTGCAGTACGGCGAAATGCGGTCGGGCGTCTGCGGCCACCGCGGGTCCGGCGGGAAGGCGTTCAGCGTCGCAGCACTGGCAACGCCGACGAGATCGGCGCCCAGTTCCTTGGCGCGCTTTTTGACGAAGGCCGCGTTCAGCTCAAGCCTGTCCATGATGCGGCAAGACTCTAGGCCGAAACAACTTTGGCTGTGAAGCCCATTAAGGTCGCCTCGCCCCCGCATGAGCCAAGGCGGACATGCGTGGACTGCCTTCTACGCAGCTCCACGGCGCTCGCCCGATAGTATGCTAATGTGCCGTCCCGCCACACGCCGGAGAGCCGCCGCGGTCTTGGGCGGACGGACGTGACGAACGCGAGACCGCGATCACGGCCGAGTTTGTCGGAACTCGGCGCCAATTAAGAAACGATAAACGGAGGAAGCCATGTCGGGGAACGCCAAGGGTCCATTTCGCGCAGATCACGTCGGCAGTCTGCTGCGTCCCGTCAAATTACAGCAAGCCCGTTTGCAGCGGGAACGCAAGAACATCACCGCAGAGCGTTTGCGCGAGATCGAGGACGAAAGCATCCGCGAGGTCGTCGAGCTGCAAGAAGACGTCGGCCTTGAAGGCATCACCGACGGCGAGCTTCGCCGCGATTACTGGCACCTCGATTTCCTCACTGAGATCGGCGGAGTCGTGTTTCGAAGAGGGGCACAACCCGCTGAAATGGCACCGCCAGGACGGCGTCCAGCTCGAATGGGTGCCGCCCGAGGTGAAGGTCCATGCGCGTATCACGCGGCCGCATTCGATCCAGCTCAAGGACTTTGAGTTCCTCAAATCAACCACCAGCAAAACCGCCAAGGTCTGCATTCCATCCCCGTCGATGATGATTGTGCAGGGCGGCGAACGGATCATCGACCGAAAGATATATCCGGATGCCGACCAGTTCTTCACCGACCTGTCGCGCGCCTATGCCGAGGAAGTCGCCGATCTTGCTCGGGCAGGCTGCCGCTATCTGCAACTTGACGACACCTTTCTGGCGTTCCTGTGCGACGACAAAATCGGCGCCGCGATGGGGCGCAGCAATGAAGACACGCACAAGATGGCGCGTCTGTCGGCACGACTGATCAACGATGCGATCAAGGATCGGCCGAAAGATATGGCCGTCTGCATTCACCTGTGCCGCGGCAACTATCAAAGCTCGTGGCTTAGCGCAGGCGGCTACGACCCGATCGCCGAGATTCTCTTGGGCGATATCGCCGTCGATGGGTATTTTCTTGAATACGATGATGAGCGATCGGGCGGTTTCGCGCCGTTGCGTTTTCTGCCGAAAGGCAAGAAAGTCGCGCTCGGCCTCGTCAGCTCCAAGTTTGCCGAGCTCGAATCCAAAGATGCTCTCAAGCGCCGCATTGACGAAGCGGCGAAGGTCGCGCCGCTTGAGCAACTCGCGATCAGTCCGCAATGCGGGTTTTCGTCGACGGCGGAAGGCAACGTTATCTCGGTCGAGGGCGAGAGGAAAAAATTAGCCCTGTGCGTCACCGTCGCGCGAGACGTCTGGGGTGGCCTGGTGAATTGATGGCTGCCGGCGTCTCAATGCAACCCGCAACGGGTCCCGGCACCCCATGGCGTCCGAACCATTGAAACAAAACCGTCTCAGCTTTGCGCTGATGCCGACCCTGGTCGCGAGCATCGGAACGCTTGCGCTGCTGTCAGTCGGCTCAGTTTTGACAATAAATTGGACCGCCGACCGCCATATCGTGCAGGAACTCGCTAACCGCCTGATCGCGCGCACACTGGCCACTGAGGAGATGGCGCTACGGCATCATCTCGACGCCGCGATCGACCAAGCAAATTTCATTGCTGCGGCGATCCGGGACGGCCGGTATCAGTTCTCCGACCTCTCGCTCGGAGATTTCGTCAGCGGCACGATCGCGGCGGCGCCTCAGGTCGATGGCCTCATCGTTAGCGACACCGATGGTCATGCGCTACGTGTCCTTCGCGACGCATCTGAAACCGGCTTTCAATTGGATCGGTTGGACGTCAGCGGCGATCCTCAACTCGAGGCGCTCGCCAGCAAGGTTCGTGAGCGCAAAGCTCCCTATTGGGGACCGCCGATTTTTCGGGAGCGGACGAAGTCGACCTATCTGAATTACAGTGTTCCGATCTGGACCGGGAACCGTCTATCTGGGATTCGTCGTGGTCGCGATCTCGACGCGCGCGTTGTCGTCATTCACGACGGGTCTGAGCGATCCGTCGCGCTCCGTCTCCTTCCTGCTATACGGGCATGATCGCGTTCTCGCGCATCCGTTCATGACCGACAGTGCCAGCCGCCAATCCGTGGCGTCTCCACTACCGACGCTTGAAAGCTTCGGCGATCCGGTCATTGCGAACCTTTTTAGATCGCCACCGCTCGACGAAGTTGGCCTGACATCGCTTGCCGGAGTCCTGGCGCGTGAGCCATCGGTTGCTGGGGTGCACTATTTCGTCTTTGCGCGCCAGATCGAGGGCTATGGCGATCAGCCGATTACGGTCGGCACCTACTTCTTGAAGCATGCCGTCGATGCGCCGTTGCGGCTGTTCTACTGGGCGACGGTTCTCGCACTCTTCATGTTTGGCGTATCGCTGATCGCCGCCGCAGTGATGGCCGCGGCGATCGCCCGCCCGATCCGCCGGGCCGCAACAGGTGCGACCGCGATCGGCAATCTGGATTTCGACCAGGTGGCGCCGCTGTCGGGCAGCCGTTTCCGGGAGATCAACAGCTTAGCCCGGTCTTTCAACGCCATGCTCGATGGGCTCAGGGCCTTCGGACGCTACGTCCCACGCACACTGGTTACGCGTCTCGTCAAAGAAGGCCGGATCGGCGCCGGGACCGAGGAGCGTGTGCTCGCCATCATGTTCACCGACATCGTGGGCTTCACCGCGGCATGCGAGAAGATGTCCGCCGGCGAGGTGGCCGCTTTCATCAACCAACACCTCACTCTTGTCTCGGCTTGCGTCGAGCAGGAAGGCGGAACGATCGATAAGTTTATCGGCGACGCGGTCATGGCCTTTTGGGGAGCGCCGGGCCGCGCGGAAAACCCGGCCGCATCAGCGTGTCGCGCGGCTATCGCCATACAGCGCGCGCTTGCGGCGGACAACAAGCGACGGATTGCCGGAGGGCTCGCGCCGGTTCGCATTCGCATCGGCATTCATATGGGGCCGGTCGTCGTGGGGGATATCGGCGCACCGAACCGGATCAACTACACGATTGTCGGCGACGCCGTGAACGCGACCCAAAGGCTGGAAAGCCTCGGCAAGACCGTCGACCCCGATGCAGAAGCGATCACCCTGGTCAGCCAGGAGATTTTTGCGGCGCTGCCTTCCGGCTTTCAACTCATCAGCCGGGGCACACATCTCGTCAAAGGCAAGGCGGAGGGGCTGGACGTGTATCAGCTCGTCGGCGGGTCGGATTAGAAAGCAAGCCAGACTCACGCCGGCTGAATTGCCGGGCTCGTGTGCGAAACCGACGCGCGTTCCCGGATGATGAGAAGCTGCGCGGCCAGTCCGGCGGCGATCGTGGCCGGCTCCTTGCCGTGGATTTCGGGGATACCGATCGGACAGACCAGGCGGCCGATCTGGCTACCCGTCGCGCCCATTTGCCGGGACCAGTTCACGAACCGTGACCGCTTGGTCTCCGAGCCGATCAAGCCGACATATTCAAATGTGTCCCGTTGCAGCGCTGCAGCGGTGATGTCGAAATCGATCGGGTGCGAATGGGTCATGACAATGATCATGGCGTCGCCCGGTGCTTGGTCCAGTTCGCTGGCGACGGCGTCGGTGCGGACCGTGACGACGTTCTGCGGGATATATTGCGGAAACTGATCCGGCCGGCTGTCGATCCAGCGCACCGCGAACGGCAATGGCGCTAACGCCAGAACGACGGCGCGCCCGACGTGACCCGCGCCGAACAGCAGCACCGGCGTCTGAACTTCGCCGAAGCTTTCGTGAAATAACGTCTTGTCGGACGGCATCGTCGTCCCGGTGCGTTCGTTTGCGGTATCACGCGGCGCGAACTTGCGGACGATCCGACCGTCGTCGCCGAGGCGGCTCTCAGCGTCGAACGCGCCGGCTTTTTCCGCTGCCTCGAAGCGGCGCACCGCGGCGAGATCGTTTTGATCGAAGGTCTCGGTGAGCGTTTTTACCATGCCGCCGCAGCACTGGCCGAGGTTGGGACCCAGAGGCCAATCGCGGAATTGCGCCCGGCCACGCCGGGCGGCGAGCATCGCACGCGCCGCGGCAATCGCTTCATATTCCAGGCGGCCGCCGCCGATGGTGCCAAAGAAACCGCCAGCCGGCTGCAGCACAACGCGGGCGCCGGCCTCACGCGGTACGGATCCGGCGGCGCCGATCACGCTGATCAAGCCGGCGGCGCCCTGCCGCTCGATGGTTTCCCGGATCCGGGCCCAAACCTTAGCCATCTCACGTCCAGTTCACGCGCCGCGCGTTCGAGCAAACGGCGCCAATAGCGACACGGCATCGACCGGGCCGATCGCGTTCAGGATCGCTTCCGGGGTCGCTGGCGCATCCAACGCGGCGCCGTTACCCGGCCGCACCGAGTGTATCGCATCGGCGATGGCGGCGAATACGGAAATCGCGAGCATCAAAGGGGGCTCGCCGACGGCTTTCGAGCGATAGATGGTGTCTTCGCGGTTGCTGTGGTCGAGCAGCGCCACACGGAAATCCGCCGGCACATCGCCGGCGACAGGAATCTTGTAGGTCGAGGGCGCATGGGTGAGCAGCCTGCCCTGTTCGTCGTAGACCAATTCCTCGGTCGTCAGCCAGCCCATCCCCTGCACGAAGCCGCCTTCGATCTGGCCGATATCGATGGCAGGATTGATCGAACGGCCGACATCGTGGAGTACATCAACCCGCCGGACGTTCATCTCGCCGGTAAGAATGTCGATCGCGACTTCGCTGCACGCCGCGCCGTAGGCAAAATAAAAGAACGGCCGGCCTTTGCCCTTGTCACGATCCCAATGCAGCTTCGGCGTCTTGTAAAAACCGGCGGCCGACAAATGCACGCGCCCAGCGTGCGCCTTCTTGGTCAATTCACCGAACGGAATGCTCTCGTTGCCGATGAACACCCGATCGTCGCGGTACGAGATGCGATCCTCGGACACATTCCAGGTCTCGCCGGCAAAGCGGGTCAGGCGCGCTTTGATTTCGCGCGCCGCCTTTTGCACCGCCATGCCGTTCAGATCGGTGCCGGAGGATGCCGCCGTTGCCGAGGTGTTCGGCACTTTGTCGGTCGACGTGGCGGTGATGTGGACGCGCTCGAGCCCGATGCCGAATTCTTCCGCCGCCACCTGGGCGACTTTCTGAAACAGGCCTTGGCCCATTTCGGTGCCACCATGATTGAGGTGAACCGAGCCGTCCTGATAGACGTGGACCAGCGCGCCGGCCTGATTGAGATGCGTCAGCGTAAACGAAATGCCGAATTTGACCGGCGTCAGCGCAATACCGCGCTTCAGAATCGGTGAGCGCGCGTTGAATTCTTTTATTTCATTGCGCCGCGAGCGGTAGCTCGACGAGCGTTCGAGCTGCTCAATGAGGCGCAAACCCACATCGGGATCCTCGACGGTCTGGCCATAAGGCGTCACGTCGCGTCCGGGGCCGTAGAGATTGGCTTTGCGCACGTCGAGCGGATCGAGGCCGAGGTTCCAGGCGATCACGTCGATCACGCGCTCGATCGCCATCATCCCCTGCGGACCGCCGAACCCGCGGAACGCGGTATTCGACACGGTGTTGGTCTTGACGCGGCGCGAGTTGATCCGGAATTCCGGCAGGAAATAGGTGTTGTCCGCGTGGAACATGGCGCGATCGACCACGCCGATGCTGACGTCCGCGGAGCATCCGCAGCGCGCGTCAAGATCAATATCGACCACGCGGATGCGGCCATCGGGCCCGTAACCCACTTTGTACTCGACCGCGAAATCGTGCCGCTTGCCGGTCATCACCATGTCGTCGTCGCGGTCGAGCCGGAGCTTGCACGACCGGCCGGTCACACGAGCGGCCAGCGCGGCGATCACCGCCCACTGGGTGGCTTGGGTTTCCTTGCCGCCAAAGCCGCCGCCCATGCGGCGCACCCGGCAGGTCACGAACGAATCCGGCAGCGCCAGCACGCGCGCGACGATGTGCTGGACCTCGCTCGGGTGCTGCGTCGACGAATAGACCAGCACCGCGCAATCTTCGCCGGGAACAGCGAGCGCGACCTGGCCCTCCAGATAAAAGTGCTCTTGACCGCCGACGCGAATCTTTCCGACGCCGCGTAATGGAGCCGCAGCAAGCGCGCTGGCAACATCGCCATTGATAAAGGCGTAATCCGGCAACACGGTCTCGCCGGCCGCCCTGCCTTGTTCGACGGAAACGTTCGGCTTCTCGACCTCAATGTCGATCTTGGCGCGCAGCACGGCGCGCCGCGCGGCATCGCGCGAGGTAGCAACAACAGCGAACACCGGCTGGCTGTGGAACAACACTTCGGTCTGGGCAAACGCGGGCTCGTCGGCGCTCGCCGGCGAAATATCGTTTTTGCCCGGTATATCCGCAGCGGTAATGACAGCAACCACGCCCGGGAAGTCTCGCACCTCGGTCAGATCGATGTTGCGAATTTTTCCGCACGCGGCGGGTGAGCCGCCGACGGCGACGTGCAGCGCGCCCGTCGGCTCCGCTATATCGTCGATATATTCGGCCGCGCCTTGCACGTGCTTGGCGCCGCTGTCGTGCGGCAGCGGCTTGTAGACGTGGCGCAGCGGCGCCTCCAGCACGGCATTCTCACTCGGCAGCATTGGCCACCATCCGGTGATCTGCTATGCGCGTGGCCGCCGCGCTCACGCCGGCAATCTCGGCGAGCGCTTTGATGACCAGATTAGCGGCCACCCGGCTACGGTAGGCCGCGCTGGCGCGCAGATCGGTGAGCGGAGTGAAGTCCTTGTTGATGGCCTGCGCCGCCAGGTGCCAGTGCTGCGTGTCGGAGAGCAACAACCCGCGCAAATTCTCTTCGACCGCGCTCGCGCGCTTCGGAATCCCCGCCATGCCGCCGAACACAACTCTGGCGTCCGCTATCCGGCCGCCCTCGACCTTCAAGCAAAACGCCGCCAGCACTGCCGAGATGTCTTCGTCGGTGCGCTTGGTGATCTTGTAGGCACGGAAGTGCGCTGTCGCCGGCAGTTTCGGCACCAGGAGCCGGCGCACGAATTCTCCCGGAGCCCGATCCTGCTTGCCGTAAGCGAGAAAGAAGTTCTCCAGCGGCAACCGGCGGATGTTTTCGCCGCGCCGCAGTTCTACCGTAGCGCCGAGCGCGATCAGCATCGGTGCGACATCGCCGATCGGCGAACCGTTGGCGATATTGCCGCCGACGGTGCCGCAGGCGCGCACCTGAATGGAACCGAAGCGCCGCAGCACCTCGGCAGTGTCGGGATCGATCGCCCCGAGTATTGGAGCGGCGCGCGCCAGCGAAACGATCGCGCCGATTTCGTAACCGGCGGCCGTCTCATTGATCTCGGACAGCTCGGCGACCCGGCCGAGGTGAATGATCTTTTGCAGTGGAGTTAGTTTTTTGGTGATCCAGAGCCCGACATCCGTTGAGCCGGCGACGATCGTGGCATCCGGGTGTTGCGTATAAGCTTGCGCCAGCGATTGTTCGTTCGCCGGCGCGGCAAAGAACGTCGTCTCATCGCCGACGAACAGATCGGTGTTGTCGCCGAGCGCACGCAACGCCTTAAGCCGCGCTGCGGCATTGCGACTGAAGCTGTCGTCGGCGCCGTTGCAGACCTCGATCGCGGCATCGACAATCGGCCGGTAGCCGGTGCAACGGCACAAATTCCCGGCCAGCACGTCGTTGATTTTTTCACGGCTGGTGACGCCTTCGCATTCGTGATAGTGCGCAAACAGGCTCATCACGATACCCGGCGTGCAAAAGCCGCATTGCGAGCCGTGCATGCGGGCCATTGCTTCCTGAACCGGATGCAGCACGCCGTCATCGGCAAGATCTTCGACCGTGATCAGTTCGGCGCCATCGAGCTGACCGAGCAGCGTGATGCACGAATTGACCGGCTCATAAACCATTCGGCCATCGCGTTCGCGCGCCACCACGACGGCGCAGGCGCCGCAATCGCCTTCGGCGCAGCCTTCTTTGGTGCCGGTCGATCGCTCCTGCAAACGCAGCCAGTCGAGCACGGTCGCGCGCGGCGAAAATTCACCGATCCGCACATCGTGGCCGTTGCGCCGAAATTGCAGGACATTTCTTGCCATAAAAGCAGTGCCGCCAAGTCTGCGTAGCGAAGGAGCATTTGCGCACAACGAACAAACCAACGCAAGTAATGTGCCAATGGTTCGATACACTTAGCCCATATCGCTACGTGCGCTTCAGCATCTGATTGCGACCGGCAAAGGGCGCGCTGTCTCGGCGCCGCTGGTAAATCAGGGCTCCTGTTCGTACATTCCACGCGATAGCTGAAAAGTTCGGCACCACTGACTGACATTAGCTGGAGAAGTTTCTGCCGTCGTTTGATCACGAAAGATTCCTGCGCCGGAGTTTCGACGTGGCCCGGCGCGCGCATGCCAACGGCAATCATCCGTTCGGCTGCATCCTGGTCAGCGAAAGTGGCGATGTGCTGCTCGAAGTCGAAAACGGCTACCTGCCCGATCGCGACATGACCGGGCACGCCGAGCGGCTTCTGGCCACGCGGGCGTCGAAGCAATTTGCTGCCAAATTTCTAGCGGACTGCACGATCTATACGTCGGCCGAGCCCTGCGTCATGTGTGCGGGCGCGATCTATTGGGCCGGTATTGGGCGGGTGGTTTACGGATTATCCGAACGGCGCCTGAAATCCATAACCGGGGATCACGCCGAGAACCCGACTCTGGATTTGCCATGCCGGATGGTGTTCGCCGCCGGTCAGCGCGCCGTCGAAATCATTGGCCCGCTGCTGGAAGATGAAGCCGCTGCACTGCACGCCGGCGTTTGGCAGGCCGGGAGCACATGAGGCTGCCGCCGCAAGCAAGGCCGGCGGCGAAAAGTTCAACAGCTAAAATCAGCAGTATAAAGATCAGCAGTATAAAGAGCGATTAGCCGGAACCGGCTTGCCAACCGCCCTGTCCGCTGGCGCCGAAAAGTTCTCAGGCGCCTGTCTGCGAGAACGAGCCCGGAGTGGAAGCCGCCGGCGCCATCGGAGCTGGATTGGCCGCAGCAACTGAAAACGGCCTCGGCCCGTTCGCCGGGCCGCTCGACCCCGCTTGCGGCATTGCCGCGTGAGCACTGGAAGAGGCCTGGGAGCTCGATTGCAATTCGATCGGCTTGTCGAGCCGGCGCGACATGCCTTCGAACTGCACGTTTTCCTCGACCGTGAGCGATTTGCTGAAAATCTCGCCGTCGATTTGGGCCGTGCCTTTCAGCTTGACGTTATGAGCCCGGACCGTGCCTTTGAAGGAACCGCTAATCGTCACCTCATGGGCGGTAAGATTGCCTTCGACCTGTGCACCGTCGCCGACGAGGATTTGCGCGGCCTGGGTGTCACCCATCACGCGACCGAAAATCTGCATGGCGCCATCACAGACAATGTTGCCGGTAATGAGCGTGCCCGGCCCGAACGTGGAAACCGTATCGTTGGTCGTTTGCTTGACCGCCGCCGCCGGCGCCGCCGGGCTAGGACTAACTTCAGCCGCCGTCCCGCTCTCACGGCCCTTTTCGCGCCCAGTTTTCGGTTGAGAAAAATAGCTCACGCGCTTCTCCTGTTTTCACCCTGCTGCCGGTTTGACGCCCAAAAACGGCTCTAAAGAGCGTCCACACCACCGATACAAAAGGTATTCCAAACGCGTCCGGGAGGAAAGAGAAACCGTCAGACATCGGTAACGAAGTAAGCCGGTTCGGCCCTTAAGGATTTTTCCCTATCGGCGGCCGTACCGATTTTCTCGTCTTTATTTGACAGCTTCAAGACGTTAACTAATTTCTTGTCTCGCGCTAGTACATCCTTCTCGACCTCCATCGACTAGTCTGTCGAGGTGAAAGGCAACTATGAATGACAAGGCCATAGCAGCGGCGGTGGAGCAGTTCGTCAAAAAGATCAGTTTCTCCACCCAGCGCGAAGTCGAACGGGTCATTCGTAAGGCCCTCGCCAGCGGCAAGATACGCGGCGACGAGACCCTGACGGCCGCCGTAACCGTTACGAATGAGAAGCTCGGGCTGAATACGACGATCTACAGCAAGATCGAACTGTGATTTTCGCCATTGAATGCCGGTCAGGCTTGCCGGCTCGCTCAGACCCTTGCCGACAGCGCGCGTGACGCATTCTTGCGCGCGGCGATCACCTGATCGGCGGCAGCCACGCCGGTTTGCCAGGCGCCATGAGCTGTCGAAAAGTCGCTGACTGAACAGGCTTCGCCGGCGAAGAAAAGACGATCCTCAACCGGTTCGGCGAGCGCTTGGCGGCAATCTGCGGACCCGGGCAGCGCAAACGAATACGAGCCGAGCGAAAACGGATCGAGCCCCCAGCGGTGGATGCCGATCGGTCTCAGCCTATGCCTGAAATCGCTCCCGAGCAGGCCAGTCAGTTCGGAAACGGCGAAGTCAAAGAATGCGCCGTCACCGTCTGCTTCGAGTTCCGCAGCCAGCTTGCCGCCAAAGTAGGCCTCGATCTGCGGCCGGCCCAACGGCCTGAACTGATAGGCGCCGGTCGCCGCCCGATCGGTGCGGCCAAACAGCCGCACGTCCCGGTCGAACTCAGCCGCACCGTCGAGTGCCAGGAACAGTTTGTCGTCGAGCCCGAGCGGCAGGCCCTGCGCGGCGGCAATTTTTTGCGGCAGCGCCGGCGTGAATGCGAGCTGTCCCTCCGCCAGCAGCGAAACCGGAATCGCGACGATGACCTGATCGGCCGCGATCGCCCCCCTCACGGTCTCAATTCTTAAACGCTTGCCGCGATGGTCGATCCCGAGCACGCGGCAGTCGAGCATCAGCGGCAGATCGGCACCGTAGTCGCGTATCACCGTGCCGAGGCCTTCGATTACGCGCCAATTGACGCCGCTATCCTGATAGTGGTCGAAATCCTTGGCCGAAATCTGATCCCATTCGGCGCCGCTGATGTAGGTGCTCACCGCATTGATGAGGCCGTTCCAGCGACCGCTTGGTTCCAGTGCCGCGGCCGCCGGCACGTCGGCGTTGTTCCGGGCCAGACGCTCCAAGCGAGCAAAAAACGCTTCCATCGCTTCGCCGAATTCGTTTTGCTCCGCGCGCGAAAAGCCAATCTCAAGCGACGGCCGCGCCCATGACGGCAGCGACTTGTCGATCGACGCGCCTTGCCCCATGGCAATGTCTCGCCACGGATTGCGGTCGGCAGAATGCAGCCAGCCGCAGCCGAGGTCGAGCGCATAGCCGGACTCGTCGATGACGGTCCAAGCCCGGCCGCCGAGGCGCGGACGCGCTTCAACAATGAGGCAGCGGATCGAGGCGTCGCAAAGCCGCCGCGCCGCCGCAATACCGGCCGCGCCACCGCCTACGACCACCACTTCGACGTCGCTCATTGGCATTAGGGAACCGCCAAAGGAGGCGAGATTTTGTTAGACTAAGAAACCGTCCGCTTCGTTCCGCGTCGTCAGCAACGGACGACGCGGGGCCGGTTCGAATTTATCAGCTAAGTACGACGCGAAGATATGTGAGATTGAGGGACAGAAGATGGACGACGCCCAGTTTGCCGAGCTTGCCGGTTGGATCAGCGGTGCCGGGTTGGGCGGCCAGGACGAAACGACGATAGTTACCGAGCTCTGCACGCGCCTGGTCGCGCACGGCGTGCCATTGGCGCGGGCCCAGGTTTTCATCGACACGCTACATCCGATCCATGGCGGTCGTAGCTACTTCTGGCAGGCCGCCAAAGGCGAAACAATCGCCACCGAATATGGACAAGTCATCGAAGGCGCAGCATTGGCGCGCTGGCGAAAAAGTGTTTTTTATCGCCTGCTTGAGACTGGCGACTCGACGTTGCGGCGGCGACTGACGAAGGAAGGCAGTACCGAGTTCCCATTCTTGGGCGAGCTCTACGCGAGCGGCATGACCGACTACCTCGCGGTCATCGATCGCTTCGGCGTAGATGCCATTATCGGCGAGATGGATTGCCTTTATTCGTCATGGGTGTCGGATGCGCCGCAAGGTTTTACCGATGTCCAGATCGCGGCGCTTCGCCGGCTGACGCCGGGCCTCGCTCTCGCCGTCAAATCCGCAACGCTGGTCCGGATTGCGAAAACGTTGGTCGAGACCTACCTCGGGCGCGACCCAGGCAAAAGGATCCTCAAGGGAAGCATTGCGCGGGGAAGCTCTACTTCAATCGATGCTGTTCTTTGGTTCAGCGACCTGCATGACTACACGCGCATTTGCGACCGCGTGCAGCCTCACGAGATTATCCCGTTGCTTAACGACTATGCCGACACCGTCATCTCCGCTATCCATGAGGAGGGCGGCGACGTTTTGAAGCTCATCGGCGACGGCACGCTGGCGATGTTCACCGGCGAGGATCGCCATTCTGCCTGCCGCGCGGCCCTCGCAGCGGCGCGAAAAACGCTCGAGCGCATCGACGAACTAAAGCAGCGGCGCCTCGCCGGCGGTCTACCCGCGACCGACGTCTATCTGGGTCTTCACCCTGGCGAAGTCGTCTACGGCAATTTCGGCAGCCGGGAGCGGCTTGACTTCACTGTCGTCGGTCCGGCGGTGAACGAAGTCAGCCGCATCGCGGCCATGTGCCGTCTTGTCGATCAACCGATCCTGGTATCCTCCGATTTCTTCGCGGCGGTCGGTGCGGAACAAAATCAGCTGGTCTCCGTCGGCCGCTACGCCCTCCGCGGCGTCGGACAGCCGCAGAAGTCTCTTTACGCTCGATTGGACGCGATGACGCGATCACCCAAGGGGCATCCGGCAACCGTCTGCTCGCCTGCCGTCAGGCCGCCATGGATGCGCCGGCCCAGACCTTGTCCGCCGCCTTGACCATTTCCTCGAGCTTTCGCCATTGCGCAGCTTCCGAAAGCTCGTTGCCGTGCATGGTCGAGGCGAAGCCGCATTGCGGCGAAATGCCGAGTTGGGAGGTGTCGAGATATTTTGCGGCGCTTTCGATCTTGCGCACCAGCGAGTCCGCCGATTCAACCTCGGGCACCTTGGAATTGACGATACCCATGATCACCATCTTGCCCTTGGGCACGAAACGCAGCGCCTCGTAGCCGCCCTCGCGTTTGATATCCTCCCACTCGATGAAGAATGCGTCATAGGGCAGCTCGTTGAACATACGCTCGGCCACGGGCTCAAGCGAGCCCGATACCATGAAGCGCGAGCGCCAATTGCCGCGGCACAGATGAATGCCGCGCGTCACATGGCTCGGCAGCCGCTCGGCGATCTTCTTGTCGGCCGCGATCGAGCGGTCCATGAGCTGTTGGAACGACACGCCCATCTGCTTGAAGATGTCGAGATACATCTGGCTGATCAGCATCGGATAAAGCGGGTAGTCAAACTGGATGTATTCGAGGCCGGCGGCGATCGCCTCGTCGATTAGCTCGTTCTGGATCGCGTTAATGTGCTCGACCAGCTCTTCGTGGCTCTTGTAGACTTTCTCCGTGATTCCATTCTGATAGACGAAAGGAAGTTCATAGAAGGAGCCTGCCGGTATCGTGGCTTTGAAGCGCGAATCGGTACTGGCCTTCATGAACTTGACTTCGCGCACCAGCGGGTTGTCGACCTTGCGCAGCCGCCGGCTCACGATCGGCAGACCCTGGTAGCGCAGCTCCTTGCCGTCGTTGTCGTAGAACGCCACTCCCGGGCCGCCGACCTCAAGACCGTCGACGCTGTCATAGAACGATCCGGTGAACATGTAGCGCCGGAATTCGCCGTCGGTGAGCACCGTAAGCCCCACCTCCTGCTGCTTCTTAATGACCTCGCTGATGCATTTGTCCTCGATCGCGTGCAGCCGGCTCAGATCCTTGGCGCGTTCCTCGGCAAGGAGCGCGGTGTGCTTCGGCGAGTACACGCGTTCGATTTCGGCATGGAGTTCCGCTGGCCGCAGAAAGCTGCCGATATGTTCGGCGCGCGCCGGAGGCAGACGTGTTGATTTGGGCATTTCTCAACTCCCTTTGGTTTGACGCGCGGGGGCGCCGCGCTGGCGCGACGCGCACTGCGCTGTTATCGAAATGCTCTGCGGCGCGCGAACGGTTGCGGCGGCTTCGCACGCTGTCGTTAGTGTCGGAGCATGGCGCTCGGCCGGCAGTGACCGATCTCAACTCCAGCCGGTCTTGAGCTTGACCGGAGCAAAGTCGGTGAAGCCGACCCCGGCCACAGCGTGGAAATAACCGTTCTGCCATTGGCCAACGGTGTAGACCTTGTCGAGAATCTGGCCGGGCAGCGAGATTTCGCCCTGAAGAACTTTGAACTTGTTCTTCCTGACATAGTCAGCGATGGCCTCCCGATCGATCGACCCGAGGGCTTCGATCGACTGTGTGAGTGCCTCCAGCATGTCGTAGTTGAGCGCGGAACCCCAGTGATCGGCGTCGATCCCGGTGATTTCCTTGTGCCTCTTATAGAAGGCACGCATTTCCGGGGAGTCCTTGACGCCACCGGCGCCGAGAATGTTCGCGGCCGCCGGGCCGAATTTCTGCGAGAAACCCTCGAAGTCGGTTCCCACGGCGCTGTAATAGGCCTTGACGTTGAGCCCCTCGATTTTGGCCTGCTCGGCGAGGCCGAACGTATCGGGCGGGTACGACCAGGCGACGAAGGCGTCCGGATTGCCCGCCTTGGCGGCCTTGATCACCGGCGACAGATCCTGCACGCCCAGCGGATAGGATTTGTCGTAGACGATTTCGAAGCCGGCTTCCTTGAACAGCGGTCGTCCCGCCGTCGCAAGCTCGATACCAAAATCGTCGGCGACGTTGACCACGGCCACCTTGTGGCCGATCTCCCCGGCATCCTTCAGTTTCTTGAGCACCCCGATCGCTGATTTGGCGTAAATCGTGGTCGAGGATTGGAAGGTGAAGAAGCCGGGATACTTTTTGACCAACTCGGGTGCGTGATCGGTGAGGCAGGCCATCGCGAACTGCGGATAGCCGAGCCGCGCCATGGTCGGCGCCACCGCGAGGTTAAAGCCGGTGGCGTACATGCCGCTGATCCAGTCGGCTTTGTCCACCGACGCCGCGCGCTCCACGGCCTTGATCGCCTCGGGCGGCTGGGTGTGGTCGTCGTATTCGATGATCTCGATCTTGAGCTGACCGCTCTTGACCTTGAGCCCGCCGCGCCCGTTGACCTCATGGGCCCAAAGCTTGAATGGCGGGAATTGAGTGATCGCCGCGCCCGGTGCAAGCGGGCCGGTTTTCGCGCCGATCACGGCAACCTTGAACGTTCCGGTATCGGCTCTCGCAGCGCGCACAAAGGGCGCAGCGAGTGTTGTTGCAGCAGAGTATTTCAGAAATTCACGACGTCGCATGATATCCTCCCGTGGACGTATGCGCTTGTCGGGGTTGCGTATCCTCCGTTTGCTTTCGGGGTCGCGCCCCGTCGTTTGCTGCCGGGGTTTTGTCCCGGTCATTTATTACTTGCTACAGATGATAACCATCCAACGACCAACTGCCTAGTCACGTTCGGTCGCTTTTGGACCCATTGCGGTCGAAACTGTGCGCCTGCCGCGCTAAATTTCCTCAACCGCTGCGGTTCCATTGACCTTCGCGCCGGATCGTTTCGACAGCTCACGGTCGCTATCGTGGCCGAAGCGGACATGTATGAAACTCGGCCTTGACCTTCTCGGTCGAGGATGACCCAACTGCGACATCAATGCACATCTTTTGCGGTGGCGCATCACGGCTCTGTTCCCTGTGGCTAGGCTATGATGCAAGCTGGGAGGAGTGGATGAAGCGGCGCGAGTTTATCTCTCTGCTGGGCGGCGCTGCCATTGCGCTACCGTTGGCTAGTCGCGCTGAAGCGGCGCGCGTACCCAAGGTCGGCTTTCTTTTTCCTGGTCCGGAAGCGGGTGCGAACGAACGCGCCACGCATGTGCTGGAGGGACTGCGCAGTGAAGGCTTCAGCGCGCCGGATCGTCTCACGCTCGTGATCCGGGCCATGGGCGGCGATCAGACGCGCTTGCAGCCGCTTCTTAGCGAGATCGTCGTCAGTAAGGTCGATATCCTAATTCCCGTAGGCCCCCCGCAGACGCGTGCGGCCCATGCCGCAACCACTAGCATTCCCATTCTGACATTCGATCTGGAGATCGACCCCGTCGAAGCGGGTCTGGTATCGAGCCTCGCGCATCCGGGCGGCAACGTCACCGGTATGTTCCTCGATTTTCCCGAGTTTAGCACGACTTGGCTCGGGTTGCTGAAACAAGCCATTCCCGCTCTGGCCAGCATCGTGGTCCTCTGGGATCCGTCGACATCGACGGTGCAGACCAAAGCGGTCATAGCGGCGGCGCAACGCCTCGGCGTCAAGATCGAGATTCTGCAAGTCAAGACGCCGGCCGAGCTTGGCGCCGTCTTCGAAGCCGCGAGCGCGCACAAGCCCGACGGGCTGTTGATGCTCTCGTCGCCGATCATGGGGATTTATGCAAAACAGTGCGCCGATCTCGCGCTCGTGCATCGCCTGCCGGCGATTTCGCTGTTCTCGGCTTTCACCCGTGCCGGCGGGCTGATGTCCTATGGCCCCGATGTGAGCGATCTCTACCGCGAAGTCGGCGTCATGGCCGGAAAGGTGCTGAAAGGAACCAAACCGGCCGATCTCCCCACCGAGCGGCCCTCGCGTTTCGAAATGCTCGTCAATTTGAAAACGGCGAAGGCGCTGAACCTCGACATTTCCGACACGCTACTGGTGCGCGCCAACGAGGTGATCGAATAAGCCTTCCCGACTTCCGGTGTGGCCCGGTGCGTCATTCGCGGCAACGCAGCACTTCGGTTGCTTTCGGAGGATTGTGTTGCAAAACTCTCGTTGAGACTGCAGTTGACCTGTGATTCCGTGGATCAGGACTGCGATTCGCGGGGAGCGGTCGATGATGGGGCGGCGAGAGCGCGGACAAGGTCAATTCTTTTACGCGTTCGATCTCGACAAGGCGGTGCCGGCGGATCATTTGGTTAGGCAGATCGACCGCGTTCTCGATCTTGATTGGGTGCACAGCGAGCTTGCGCCCTACTATTCGCACACAGGTCGAGCTTCGATCGATCCGGTGCTGATGATCCGGATGCTGATTGTGGGATACGTGTTTGCGATCCGCTCGGAGCGGCGGCTGTGCTCTGAGCTGCAGGTCAATCTGGCATATCGGTGGTTTTGCAAGCTCGGCATCGAGGATGGGATACCCGACCATTCGGTGTTCAGCCGTGCCCGGCACGAGCGCTTTCGTCAGAGCGACGCGTTACGCCGGGTATTTGAGCGCGTGGTGGCGAAGTGCATTGCGGCTGGCCTGGTTGGCGGCGAGGGATTTTCGATCGATGCGAGCCTGATCAGGGCCGACGCAGGGAAGAAGAAGCGAGCGCCTGGCGACCAGCCCATTGCCTGGCCGCGGGCCGAGGAGGCGTCGCGCGCGGTTCGCGAGTACCTCGCTGCTCTCGATGAGGCCCGCAATGATGAGGAGAGCGGCGGTGATGACGATGGTTTGAGCGGGGGCGGTAACAGACGCAAGCCGCCAAAAGAGGTCTCGCTGACCGATCCACAGGCGGCATGGGTTGCAAGGAAGAACACTGATCCCTTTTTCGCTTACGACGCCAACTATCTCATCGACAACAAAGCCGGGATCATCGTCGACGCCGAGGGCACACGCGCCAATCGTATAGCCGAGATTGCCATCACCGGGACGATGATCGAGCGTGTCAAGGACCGCTTCGATCTTCAGCCACGGCGGTTGGCAGGTGACACCGTTTATGGCGCGGTCAGGCTGCTCAAGTGGTTGGTGGATCGTCAGATCACGCCGCACATCCCGGTCTGGGACAAGTCGGCACGCTCCGATGGCACCTTCAGCCGGGCCGACTTCGTCTTCGACCGATCGCGCAACATCTACATCTGCCCGAATGGAAAGCTGCTGCACACCACCGGAACAGTCATCGACGGCAGTACGCTTCGCTATCGTGCCTCAAAGCGCGATTGCGATCTCTGCGCGTTCAAAATGCAGTGCTGCCCCCACACGCCTGCACGGCAGATTCCCCGCGATCTTGATGAGGACGCCCGCGATGTCGCTCGCGCACTGGCCAAAACCGAGGCCTTCGCGCAATCACGCCGAGAGCGCAAAAAGGTCGAGATGTGTTTTGCTCACATGAAGCGGATCTTCAAGCTCGACCGACTTCGACTGCGAGGCTTAAGTGGGGCCAAAGACGAGGTGCTATTGACCGCAACCGCTCAAAACCTGCGGCGCCTCGTTAAGTTCCTCTGCCGCCCGCCGCCATCGGGCGCAGTCACCTGTGCGGCGTAGCCGGTCTGCAAAGCGTGTGTACCGATAGCGTTGTTAGACGCTCTCAGCGGAGAACGCCACAAGCTGACCAATACTCAAATCCGGCCCAGCTGCAAAAATCAGCCGGGTTTTGCAACACAATCGGATCAAAGCGGACATTGACTGGGACCCCGCTTGCAAAGCGGATTTAGGAATGCACGCTCTACATTTTCGTCGACGCCGCGACTCGATTGACAAAAGCGCTAAGCCCGCTTGGCGCACGGCCGAGCAACCAAGAGAGCGCGCTGGAATTTCCAACGAGCCCGTGCGCGGCATAGTACCGAAACATCGCCGCCAGCGTGACACGCTCATGTTCGCCCATGCCGGTCGTGCGGGCCCGCGCCTCCCACGCGGCGATGCTTTCGGCTTCGGCGCGCACGTCACGTTTAAGCGCGGCGCCGATGGCGGCGGCAACTTCAATCTGGCTGAGCGGAGCGGTGCCGACGAGTTCGTAGGTCGCACCGGTGTGGCCGCCTTTCATGAGCACCAAAGCGGCAGCCTCGGCGACGTCGTCCAGATCGACCAGGCTCAATCGCGTCTCGACCGGATAGGGAACGCGGAGCACGCCGTCCGCAATGATGCCGCGCCATGCGCCAAGAATATTTTGCATGTAGGCAGTCGGCTGCAGGATGGTCAGATCGAAGCTCGAGGCAAACAACATTTCCTCGGTTCGCATCTTCGCCCAATGATGCGGCATCGCCTCGATCTGCGGATGCAACACCGAGTGATAGACAAAACGCCTGACGCCCTGCGTCTTGGCGGCAGCAACGACGGCGCGCGCGTAGGCCGCCTCATCGCGGCTCATATTAGGGCAGATGTGATAGATCGCGTGCACACCGGCGGCGGCGGACGCAAGCGCCGCATCGTCCGTGAAACTGCCAAGCGCAACTTCGGCTGAGCCGAGCGCCAGCAGCGCGCCGGCATGTTCGGGATTGCGCACCAAAGCGCGAACGCGCGCGCCCCGAGCCGCCAGCGCTTTGACGACGGCTTTGCCGGTCTTGCCGGCGGCGCCGGTGACCAGAAATCATCGCGGGTCGGGGTGTTCGCTTATCAGCTCAAACAGCCGCCCCGGGCTTAGCGGAATTTCGTTGAGTTCGATCTTCCGCTCCGCGAGTCGCAGTGCATCCTCGATCGCCTGCGCGAACAACGGGCCGACCGGAATGGCTCCGGCCTCGCCCGCGCCTTTGATGCCGAGCGGATTGAGCGGCGAAACCGTCACCGTGTGCGCGACTTCCATGTGCGGCACTTCGAGCGCCGTCGGCAGCAAATAGTCGGCGAGCGACGCGTTGAGCAATTGCCCGTCCTCGTCGAACACGAGTTGTTCGTAGAACGCGTTGCCGACGCCCTGCGCGACCCCGCCGTGGATCTGACCGGCGAGGATCAACGGATTAATCACCGTGCCGCAATCGTGCACGACCACGTATTTCAACACCTTGAGCGTGAAGGTCTGCGGATCGACCTCGACGATCATAGCGTGCACGCCGCTCGCAGTCGCACCGCCGGACGGGCCGAAATATTGCGTTGATTCCAGTCCGGGCTCGGTGCCGGGACGCACCGCGCCGCGCATCGGATTGGCCTTGACCGCCAGCTCGCCGAGCTTCACCGACTGGCCGGGCACGCCGACCACCGAGACCGCACCGTTGGCGATTTCGAGATCCTCTTCGGCGCACTCGAAATGTTCCGCGGCAAGTTTCAGAATTTTCTGCCGCACCACTTTGGCGGCCTCGTTGACGGCATTGCCCGCGACCACCGCGCCACGGCTCGCGAACGTGCCGGCGCCCCAATAAAACTGGTCGGTATCGCCGGTCACGACGTCGACGTCGCGCACTGAGACGCCAAGCTGATCGGCAACAATCTGCGCGAACACGGTGAAATGGCTCTGCCCTTGCGTGCCGATGCCGGTCGCCAGTCCCACCTTGCCGTTGGCCTGCACCTGGACCCGGGCCCCCTCGTAAGGTCCGATGCCGGTACCTTCGACGTAACAGGCGATGCCGACGCCGACATGCCGGCCTTGCGCCCGGAACCGCGGCTGCTCGTCGGCGAGGAAATGCCGGTAACCGATCATCTCCAGCGCCTTGTCGAGGATCGGCTCGTAATTGCCGCTGTCGTAAGAGAGCGGCGCGAAGTCCTGATAGATGATCTCATTATTATAGGGAAAGGCATCGGGCGGAATGAGATTGCGCCGGCGGATTTCGGCGCGGTCGATCTTGAGCTCATGCGCGGCGATGTCGAGCAGCCGTTCGATGACGAACACACCGTGCTGCCGTCCGGCACCGCGATACGGCGTGACAATCGGCTTGTTGGTGAAGATTGCGGTGAAGGTGCTGTCGTAGTTGGGGATGACGTACGGACCGAGCAGCGTGCATTGCGAATTGATCGGCACCGTCAGCCCATAAGGGTTGTAGGCGCCGGTGTCATGAAAAAAGACATCCTTGATGCCGAGGATGCGGCCGTCGGCGGCGAGCGCGATTTCGGCATCGTGAGTCTGGCCGCGCTCCTGGGTGGTGGCAAAGAAGTGCTCCAGCCGGTCCTCGATCCATTTGACCGGGCGGTTAAGTTTGATCGCCGCCCACGGGACCACCACTTCTTCGGGATAGAACAACATGATCTTCGGGCCGAAACCGCCGCCGACGAACGGCGCGATCACCCGCACCTGCCGCTCGCTCAAACCGAGCATGCCGGCAAGCCCGTTGCGCAGGAACACCGGCGCCTGGGTCGTATCCCAAATCGTCAGGTGATTGGCGCGGACGTCCCAATGGGCGACGATGCCGCGGGTTTCGATGGGCGACGAACAGCCGTGATCGTAATGGAAGCGGCGGGCGATGACGCGATCGGCGCGCGCGCGCGCCGCGGCATAGTTGCCGCGGCTCTGCCGCACGCGGGCGGCGGCATTGCCGCGCACGTCGTCGTGCACCCTGCCGGCTGCATCGGTCAGCGCGGTTTCCAGATCGACGATCGCCGGCAACGGTTCGAGATCGAGCGCGATGTCGGCGAGCGCATCCTCGGCAAGATAGCGGCTGTCCGCGAACACGACCGCCAGCGGCTCCCCGACATGGCGTATTTTGCCTTTGGCGAGCGGCACCTGGGTGCGCTGATTGAAGATGATGTCCTTGATCGGCGGCGGCGGAACCAGCAACGGGCCGGGGGCCCAGTAGTCGCCGAGATCTTCGGCTGTATAGACCGCGACCACGCCCGGGCGCGCCCGCGCGGCCGCGACATCGATCGATTTGATGCGCGCGTGCGCGACGTTGCTGCGCAGGAAGGCGGCGTACAGCATCCCGGGCAGTTCGACGTCGTCGACGAACAACGCCTGGCCGGTCAACAGCCGGGCGTCCTCATTGCGGGTAATCGGCGCGCCGAAATTGCGCGTAGCCACGACGTTCACTTCTGCAGCCGCTCGGCGGCAAGCTGCACGGCCTCCACGATATGCTGATAGCCGGTGCAACGGCACAGATTGCCGGACAGCGCTTCGCGGATCTGCGCCTCGTCCGGCGCCGGCGTCTCCTCGAGAAAGACTTTCATGGTCATCAGAATGCCGGGCGTGCAGTAGCCGCACTGCAGTCCATGACACTCGTGCATCGCCTGCTGCAGCGGATGCAGATGCTCGCGGTCGGGCGCGAGACCCTCAACCGTCATGATGTCGTGGCCGTCGGCTTGAGGAGCGAACATCAGGCAAGAGCGAACAGCAACGCCGTCGAAAATGATGGTGCAGGCGCCGCAGACGCCATGCTCGCAGCCGACATGCGTGCCGGCGAGCAGAAGATCGTGGCGCAGGAAATCGCTCAGCAGCAGCCGCCCCTCGACCTGGCGGCGGTAGGGCTTGCCGTTCACCGTGACAGTGATGTCGTGGGTCTCAGTGCTCACGCCGGACCCGCTCATTGGCCTTCGTCAAGGCGCGCCCGGTCAGGACGCCGGCGAGATGGCGTTGAAACTCTTTGCTGGCATGAATGCTGCCGCCGGGATCGATCGCGCCTTGAATGAGTTCGACGGCCGCATCAATCGCGGGTTTGTCGATCATCGTGCCGACGAGCGAACGACCTGCTTCGGCGGCGAACACCGGCCCGTCGCCGGCATTGCACAGCCCGATCCGCGCCGCGCTGCAACGGCCATTGTCGTCGATCTGCACCATGCAAGCGACGCCGATCATGGCGAAGTCGCCGCGCCGGCGCGACACTTCCATAAAGCAGGCCGCGGACCGCGGCGGCGCCACCGGAACTTCGACTTCGGTGAGCATCTCGTCGGGCGCGAGCGCCGTGGTGAGCGCGCCGACGAAGAAATCCGCAGCGTCGATCCAGCGTTCGCCGCGCACCGATTGCGCGCGCAATTTGCCGCCGAGCGTCAGCACGATGGCCGGCATTTCCGAAGCCGGATCGGCGTGCGCCAGATTGCCGCCGATGGTTCCGCGATTGCGGATTTGCGGATGCGCGATGTGTGGAAGAGCTTCGTCCATCAGCGGCACATGGCGGGCGATGATAGGATCGCGTTCAAGTGCCCGATAGCGCGTGAGAGCGCCGATGCGCAGCCACCCCTCCGTGCCGGTTTTAACGCCTGCAAGGTCGGCGATCGGATTGATATCGATCAAAGCCGCCGGCTGGGTGAGCCGGAAATTCATAGTCGGAACAAGGCTTTGACCGCCGGCAAGAAACCGGGCCTCGTCGCCGTATTCGGCCTTCAATTGCAAGGCTTGCTCGAGAGTCCTGGCGGCGAAGTAGCGAAAGGCACGCGGGTTTCATATCGAACGGAGACTACCAGAGTGGTGGCGAGCGTGCCTGCCAAAGTATGGAAAAGCGCATCCACGAGTCAAAATATTCTCCTTGCGCTCGGGTGCCTCCGATCCGACCCCTAAAAAGGCAGGAAAGGCCCCGCACACTCGCTGCGTCAAACGCGATGAGTGAGCATGATTGCGCGTGCGGTTCTGTTTAAGGACCTAGCCGCCAGCGCCGGCCATGTTACCTTGTGACTGCCGGACATCGCATGAGCCGGCCACGAAGATCGCGTTCATAAACAAAACGACTTCTGGGAGGAGATCGACATGGCGACCTATGTGCTGGTTCACGGTGCCTGGCACACCGGCAAGGAACTCGAACCGACCGCGGCCCCGATCCGGGCGGCCGGCCATCAGGTTCACACCCCGACCATCGCGGGTAACAAACCAGGCGACAAGAAAACCGTCGGCCTCGCCGACGCCATCAAATCGATCGTCGATTATCTGGTCGAGAATAATCTGAAAGACGTGATTCTGGTCGGCCACAGCTACGGCGGCATGGTCATCACCGGCGTCGCCGACAGCGTCCCCGACCGCATCCGCCGCCTGGTCTACTGGAACGCGTTCGTTCCCAACAACGGCGAAAGCCTCAACGACATGGTGCCGCCGCCTTATGTCGCGCTGTTTGATCAGATTGCCGCCCAGCGCGGCGACAGCACGGTCGTACTGCCGTTCCCGATCTGGCGCGAGGCTTTCATCAACGACGTCGACCTTGAGACGGCGCAGAAAGCCTACGACATTCTCAATCCTCACCCGGTAAAGACGTTCAGCGACAAGATTTCGCTCAAGACCAATCCGGCGGACATGCAGATCGGGAAGTCCTACATCAACTCCACGGAGGACACCTCGCTGCCGCATCATTATCCCTGGCATCCGCGCCTGTCGCAGAAATTGGGGCTGTTCCGGCTGGTTCAGATTCCGGGCAGCCACGAGATCTGCTTCTCTAATCCGAAGCGGCTGGCGCAAGCCATCATGGACGCCGGCCGCGACTGATGCTGGCGGGTTGTTTCTTTCTGTGTTGGTCGCGGCTAACGGTGCCGCCTGAAGCGGAGCCGTTACCCGCTCTCGCGCTTGACCGCGGCCAACACCTCTTCGCAGCGCAACGGCTCAAAGCCGGGGTGAAATTTTTCCCGCCCCAGACGATAGATCGCGCGATTGTACGGCGCCGGTACGCCGTGCTCGGCGGCAAGGCGCACGATGTATCCGGTGATCGATTCAAGCTCGGTGTCGTGAGCGCCGCGCAGCGCCACGTCCTGGGTCATGCTCGACATCGCATAGCCGCGGATCTTGCTTTTGAACACCGGGCGGAGCAGCCAGCCTGGCAGCAGCGCCGCAAGCCGCAGGAATGCAAACGAGGGTATGCCGGCGATGCGGTACTCGCGATAGCCGGCGGCGCGCATGATACGGACGCCTTCCCACAAGGTCTGCGACAGCAGTTCCTGATATACCGCGAGGTTCGATAGCGGCCGCCAGCCGCGCCCCACCAGCGCATCGAGCGCGTTGGTGAGATTGATCACGATCTTGGTGTGTACGGCGTCCTGTAGGCGGTCGACGATATCGGTAGAGCAGCCGCGCGCGAGGATCGCCTGCACCAGCCGCAGTTCCGCGCCCAACGTGTTGTCCGGCGTGCCGATCAGCAATGGCCCCTTGCGCTGATAGCCAATCAGCGTCGGCCCGTCGCGCCGGGCGTTGTAGACGACGACGCAATAAATCACCTTGCTAAAGAGCTTCGGTAGAATGCGCTGATTATCAATGCCGTTGGCCATCGACACAATGATCGGCCGGTCGCCCAGCTCTTCCTTGACCTGCCGCGCGACCGCTTCCAGGCTGTAGTTCTTCACCGCCAACACAACGATCTCGGCATCGCCGATGTCGCCGGGCCGGTCAACGGCGGCGACGCGCACGATCCGGCGCGTCTGCTCCGGCGCGGCAAATTCATAGGTCGTGATGCCGTCTTTGCGCAGCGCCGCCTGGGTCTCGCCATGGCCCATGATAAAGGTCGGTGGATACTGCTCCGCCACCCAGGCCGCCACCGACGCACCAATGGCGCCGGGGCCGATGAACAGGATTTTCGGCTCGCTCATAGATTGAAGTTATACTGCCGATAAGGATTCGATCGTCATGCCCGGCCTTATGCCGGGCATCCACGTCTTTGATCGCGGCAAGCTAGAAGGCGCGGATGGCCGCGACAAGCCCGGCCATGACGACAGAAGTGAAAGTCAATCCCGCAACGCGATAAGGTTGGCCTTCTTCTGCTCCACCAAGTCGAGCTTGCATTGCAATCCGGCTTCAGTGTTTGGCGCAGATCAGGCAGGCGGCCGGCGCGCTTGCTTTGAGAGAACTTCCTATTGCAAATTCATTGCGCGCAATAAATGAGCTTTGGGAATACTACGCGGCGGACGTGGGTTTTCAGGGCCATCGGGAGGACGGCGTGACCAAGGCGTTGGAAAAGACCTACGACGGCATCATCATCGGCGCCGGTCATCACGGCCTCGTTCTGGGCAGCTATCTCGCCAAAGCCGGTCTGAGCGTTCTTCTGGTCGACCGCCGCCTGGAATACGGCGGCGGCCTGATGACCAAAGAGGCGACGGCGCCCGGGTTCTATCACAATCTTCACTCGATCAACCATTTCCACATTTCCGAAACGCCCTGGTTCAAGGATTTGGGCCTCGAAGACCGCGTCACCTACATCACCCCGCGCTACGAGTTCGGCCAGGCGCACCGCGACGGCACGGCTCTGGTATTCGGGCGCGACCGCGAGGAGACCATTGCCAACGTGGCGCGGTTCTCGAAGAAAGACGCCGAGACGTTTCGCGACTGGAACCGGCGTGCCGAGGAAATCACCGCGCGCATCCTGATCCCCGAGCGTTACGCCGAGCCGCTGCCGCAAGCCGAGCGCGACGCGTTGCTGGCGAAGACGGCGATCGGCCGCGACTTTCTCACCATCAGCCGCCGCCAGCCGCTCGACGTGGTGCACGAGCTGTTCGAGAACGATCACGTCAAGCTCCTGTTCCTGTTCAAGGTCTCGCTGTTCGGCACCTGGCTCACCGATACGCTGTCGAAA
The DNA here is from genome assembly GCA_963831165.1 of uncultured Alphaproteobacteria bacterium. Taxonomy (GTDB): domain Bacteria; phylum Pseudomonadota; class Alphaproteobacteria; order Rhizobiales; family Xanthobacteraceae; genus BOG-931. The sequence goes on along the minus strand of CAWHPC010000014.1, from coordinate 89,088 downwards.
ACGAGCCCGATGGGATCGGTGATCCGCGCCTTCGACCTTGAGACCGGCTATCAGCTCTGCCAGGGCGGCTCGTTCAATCTGGCCCGCGGCCTGATGGAAACCTTCATCGCGGCGGGCGGCGCGTTCCAGCCGCAGGTGGCGATCGACCGCATTCTGATCGAAGGCGGCCGCGCCCGCGGCATCGTGCTCGCCGACGGCAAAACCGTGCGGGCGCGCCAGTTCGTCGCCAGCACCATCGATGTGCATCAGACTTTTGAGCAAATGGTCGGGCGCTCGCAGCTGCCGGCGGCGTTCGCCGAGAAACTCGACCGTTTCCAGTACACCAACTGGACGCTGTTCGGCCTGCATCTCGCCCTGCATGAAGCGCCGCAATTTTCCGCCGCTTCCTTCGATCCGAACATCAACCGGACACTGAAGTGGAGCATCGGCGCCGAAACCATGGAGGATCTCAATTCGGCGTTCGAAGACGTGAAAGCCAACCGGCCGCCGCGCATCGTCCAGTTCGGCTCCGGACCGTTAAGCGTAGTCGATCCGACCCAGGCGCCGCCCGGCAAGCACACCACCTATTGCTGGCACGTCATGCCGTTCGAACCCGATTTGGGCGGACAGGACTACGAGGAGTTCAAGCGCGACTTTGCCGAGAAAATCATCGAGACATTCGCGCGCTACTGCCCGAACATGACCCGCCGCAACATCATCGGCCAATACGTCTACACCGCGAAAGAATACGCCGCCGAGCTGATCAACATGCGCCGCGGCGATATCTTCATGGGCGCGTTCAATGCCGAGCAGGTGATGTACAACCATTTCGGCTACCGCACGCCGATTCCGAACCTCTACATGGCGGGCTCGGCCGGCCACCCGGGCGGCGCCATTTCCGGCGGCTCAGGCTACATCGCCGCCGGCATCATTGCCCGCGACCTCGGCGCGAAGTTGTGGTGGCGGCCAGCGGACGCCGGAGCAGCGCTGGGCGCACTCGCCGCAGCGGCGTGAGAAGCAAGCTTCAATGCAACGTCATTGCGAGAAGCGAAGCGACGAAGCAATCCAGAATCCACGGCACGAAGCTGGATTGCGTTCGCTTCGCTCGCAATGACGACTTAAACTCCAACGCATAGGCGCTCGGCTTGCGCGCGCGTCGGAAATCTTCCGAGTTCGCGATAGTCGGCATCGTGTTCCGCCGTCTCAGGCGACCGCAGAACGACAAATTCGCTGCCGTCCGGTTCAACCACCGTCGTCAGGTCGTCGCTCTCGTATGGCGTCATGTGGCGAGCGCCGCAACTCGGGCAATCGTCATCGCACATGCAAGACCACTCGTCAGGCCATTCGTGGCCACAGCGGGCGCATCGGTAGTAGTTGCGGAACCAAGCCATCCTGGTCTCTCGATAGACTGCTAAACGTACAAGGAACAATATCCAAACGCTAGGTACTGGATCGAACTCGGTAGTAGCCACGAGAAACGAAATCTAAATAGCCGCGATCTCTTAAAAACTGCAATTGTTGACGTATCTTCGGACGTACATTTTGATTTCCGGGATACAGGCGGCTTAGGCGATCTTCAAACGCGTAGACGTCGTCGAGCTGGAACTCAGGTTTGCCGATATTTTCGACGCACTTCATAACCTCTATCAGCCATCCCCTAGCTTCTTGTCCCTGATCGCGCAGAAAGAGTGTGCTTTTCCATTTGGCAAGTACCAAATCTTTCGGTTCTGGCCGACCCGCGCGAACAATAAAAATTTTTCCTGATTGCGGGACTTGATCTAGCAAGATGTTGGAACCGATCCAACCCGCGCGTCGAGCGGTCGACGACAACGGCTTGCGCTCTTCAATTATTTCTCGCACGAAGAAATGCTTAGGAATTATACAAAGGTTGGTGACGCTCAGCTGCTTTAGATCATAGTTTAGCAGAAACAGGTTCGGATTGTTGCTTGCAGCTAGGCGCTCGCACTTGGTCCGAAATGAACCATCAAGCACCTTATTGCCGAAAATTCTCTTTTGGCTCTTTAGCTCGTACTCTTCTTTGCACCCGGCGCAGAAAAAATCCGCGACCGGACTATTGTTTGGAAACGCATTGATCGTGGGGCTGCCGCAGTTCGGGCAATAAACCCAGGTTTTTACCCACTGTTCAGTCCATGCGCGGGCACTTTGCGACCCACTTGTGTAGGGGGACTGAGCTTCTTCGAAGCCCAATTTCATATCCCACGCCCTCGTTCCCCGGTACGTTTATACGCGGTCGCACGTAAAAAAATCGACGCCCGGTTCGGCCGACACATGTCGGGTCCCCGCCTTCGATCGCATTGACCGACACCCGGACGCGCGACGTTCACTCCCTCCGAAATAACCGCAATCTAAGCGTCGGCAGGATGTCCGTTCGCGCTTGCTAATAGTCTAGGACTTCTTGCCGTAAGGGTTCGTGCCGGGCTTGGACTGGCTGTGCATGCCGGCGAACGGTGACGGAGCGGCAGCAGCATTCTTCTTGTTCTTGTCCTGCTTCGGCTTTTTCTTTTCCTTGTTGCTTCGCATCTGACCTTTCGCCATGACGACCTCCAGGTTGCTCGACGGGTGATTCGCGCGTGAAGGACGCAACGTAGCCTAGTTTTGGTGCGCGGCGCCAACGGCGCCCTGTTCGACCCCCACGCTTCGCCGGCCGAGGTTAGCGCGATTGTTGCATCCGCGACACCCCGCCGCGCGGCGTTTTATGCGCTCCATGAACGGCTTTTAACGAAACAACGGCGGGCGGAGCGCGTTCTTTGCTACGGGGCGATCATTCCAGAAAGACGAAATGGAGATCGCCAAAATGAAAGCACGAACCTCGATTGCATTAGCGGCGGCTGCGTTGCTGGCCGGCGTATCGGCCGCGTCGGCTGCGGGCATGCAGCAGTCCAGCGCCGGCGCGAAGATGGCGCCGCCGGCGAGCGACACGCTGGTCCTGTCCAGCACGCAGCGGAAAACCGCCTGGAAGGACCTTTACGCCGGTTCCCTGAACCAGAAGGCGCCGGCGGGATTTAGCGCCGTTCCCGGCGCGGTGGTGCCGAACAGCGTAACCACGGCGCCGATCACCAGCAAGACGGCCAGCGATGTTCCGGCGCTCAAGCCGTACCACTTCGCCATGTTGGCAGCACAAACTGGTGATCGTGAATCCGGCCGACAAGAAGATCGCCGAGGTAATCACCCGGTAGCGGTCCCGGCGCTCGACCCAAGGTCCCCCGCCGCGTCAATCGCGGCGGGGGGCCGCTCGCGCAGCCTTCGACCAAAAAAGCCACGGCAGCAGCACGACGGCGAAGCCGAGCGGCGCCATGGCGACGACGATGATGGCGCGCTGCGGCCAGGGGCCGAGCGCGGCGACGAAGGGCGGAACTTCGCTCGGGTCCGCCGGATTGCCGAGGAAGCCGTAATTGGCGCCGAGCCACACGTCGAGCGGCACCACCAGCGCGACATAGACGGCGCTGGCGGCCACGGCGCGGCCGAGATCGCGCCAGGACGGGCGAAAGCCAAGCACCACGATGTCGTAGACGGCGCAACCAAAGATGATCGTGTGAGCGATCCAGAACGCCCAGAAGATCGGCGAGGCCGGCCCGTCCTTGAGCGCCGGCTGAACGAAGGCCTGCAGCGTCAGCGCCGCGGTCCAGAAATACAGCGTCGCCTGCGCCCAGCGCCATCGCGTCAGCAACGCGAGCGGCGCGAGCAGCCCGTTGACGTCGCAGATTTGCAGCGGCAACCCGGTGCGCGGATCGAGGCCGTGCCAGTTCCACCAGACATTGTAAGCGATCCAGTAGCAGACAGCGAAGGCGACGAGCGCGCGGCGCAGGCTCAGTTCGCCGTTCTTTGACAGCCCGCGGCCGATCAGACTAGGCGCAACGATCAGCACCACGCAAATGACGAGAGCGACCGCGTGCAGCCCGCCGTAGGGGACGAATGTATCCCAGGGACCTGGCGCGAGGATGTTAAGCGGCGGAATTCATCGTAACCCCACCCGATACGACATCGAGAATCTTGAGAATCTAGGGCGCGACTAAAAAAGCTATATGACTTAGTGCCTTCCGCGAGGCTTCCAGCCGCCGCGCATGCCGGGCCGACCGAGCGTCGAGCGCGGGCCGGAGCTCTTGCCGGGGATGGACTCCACGCCCGGACCCATTTCGTCGAGCGTGGGCTTGCGCGGGCCGCCGCGTTTTCCGCCATTGCCGGGGCGATGCGGAGCGACTTCGTGATGGAGCGCAATGCCCATCTCGTCGAGCGCGGGCTTGTGGACTTTGCTGTCACCTTGGCGCGGTGCGCTTCGGCGCGCCGCGCCGCGCTTCTCGGGCGCGGGCAGGAATTTCGCCGTCGGGTCGTCGGTCACGGCAAGCTCGGTCGAGCGCAGGCGCTTGATCTCGTCGCGCAGCCGCGCGGCTTCCTCGAAGTCGAGATCGGCGGCGGCGGCGCGCATTCGCGTTTCCAGGTCGGCGACCACGGCCTGGAAATTGTGACCGATGGTGGCGACCTCTTCGAACTCGCCGGCGCCGTCGCCGGTCGCGACCAGCACGTGGTCGCGCTCGTACACGCTCTGCAGAATGTCCGAGATGCCCTTGCGCACGCTTTCCGGCGTGATGCCGTTTTCGGTGTTGTACGCTTCCTGCTTCTCGCGCCGGCGATTGGTCTCGGCCATGGCGCGCTCCATCGAGCCGGTGACGGCATCGGCATAGAGGATGACGCGGCCGTCGATGTTGCGCGCGGCGCGGCCGATGGTCTGCACCAGGCTGGTTTCGCTGCGCAGGAAACCTTCCTTGTCGGCGTCGAGGATGGCGACCAGCGCGCATTCGGGAATGTCGAGGCCTTCGCGCAGCAGATTGATGCCGACCAGCGCGTCGAAGGCGCCGAGCCGCAGATCGCGGATGATCTCGATCCTTTCGATGGTGTCGATGTCGGAGTGCATGTAGCGCACGCGGATGCCCTGCTCGTGCAGGTACTCGGTCAAATCCTCGGCCATGCGCTTGGTGAGCACCGTAATCAGTGCGCGATAGCCGTGTTGCGCGACCTGCCGCACTTCGCCGACCAGATCGTCGACCTGGGTGCGCGCGGGCCGCACGTCGACCGGCGGATCGATCAGGCCGGTCGGGCGGATCACCTGCTCGGTGAACACGCCGCCGGATTCGTTGAGCTCCCACGGCCCGGGCGTGGCGGAGACGGCGGCGGTCTGCGGCCGCATCGCGTCCCATTCCTCGAAGCGCAGCGGCCTATTGTCCATGCACGACGGCAGCCGGAAGCCGTATTCGGCCAGCGTCGCCTTCCTCCGGAAGTCGCCGCGATACATGCCGCCGAGCTGCGGCACGGTGACGTGGCTCTCGTCGACGAACACCAGCGCGTTGTCGGGGACGTATTCAAACAACGTCGGCGGCGGCTCGCCGGGCTTGCGGCCGGTGAGATAGCGCGAATAATTCTCGATGCCGGCGCAGGCGCCGGTCGCTTCCATCATTTCCAGATCGTAGAGGGTGCGCTGCTCGAGCCGCTGGGCTTCGAGGAGCCGGCCGGCGGCGTTGAGCTGATCGAGCCGGTGTTTCAGCTCAAGCTTGATGCCGGCGATCGCCTGCAGCAGCGTCGGGCGCGGCGTCACGTAGTGCGAGTTGGCGTAGACCTTGACGAATTCCAGCTCGTCTGTCTTTTGCCCGGTGAGCGGATCGAATTCGTGGATCGATTCGATCTCATCGCCGAACAGCGACACCCGCCAGGCGCGATCCTCGTAGTGCGCGGGAAAAATCTCGATGACGTCGCCGTGGACGCGGAACGAGCCGCGATAGAAGTCGCCGCCGGAGCGCTTGTATTGCAGCGCGACCAGGTCGGCGAGCAGCGCGCGCTGGTCGACGCGCTCGCCTTTTTTGCAGCGAGAACGTCATCGCCGAATAGGTCTCGACCGAACCGATACCGTAGATGCACGACACCGAAGCGACGATGATCACGTCGTCGCGCTCGAGCAGCGCCCGCGTCGCCGAATGGCGCATGCGGTCGATCTGCTCGTTGATCGAGGAATCCTTCTCGATATAGGTGTCGGTGCGCGGGATATACGCTTCCGGCTGGTAATAGTCGTAATAGGAGACGAAATACTCGACGGCGTTGTCGGGAAAGAAATTCCTGAACTCGCCGTAGAGCTGCGCCGCCAGCGTCTTGTTGGGCGCGAGAATGAGCGCCGGGCGCTGCGTCTCCTCGATCACCTTCGCCATGGTGAAGGTCTTGCCCGAGCCGGTGACGCCGAGCAGCACCTGGGTGCGGTCGTTGCGTTTGACCCCTTCGACCAGATCGGCAATGGCCTGCGGCTGATCGCCCTTCGGGTCGAATTCGGATTTGATGACCAGGCGGCGGCCGCCTTCGGATTTTTCCGGCCGCGGCGGCCGGTGCGGCGTCCAGATTTTGTTGGCGCCGTCGTATTCGCGAAATTCCGCCCGGCCTTCGCGCAGCAAGCGGTCGAGCGATTGCTGGCTGGCAAGCCCGGCGACCGTCCCGACCTCGCCGCGACCGGAGCGCGCGAGCCGCAGGTGAGCCGGGCCCATGTCGGGGGTGATGACGTTGCGTGCGTTTTCTTCAGGCTCGCCGTCTTGCTCATCGATGCCGAGTGCGCGCGCCAGATCGGGATCGAGTTCGCCGGGCGGCACCGGCGTTTTGCCGACATAACCCTGCTGCGGCGGTTCGCCGAAACCGCGCGCTACCGAAGCGCGCGCCCGATGGGCATTGGCGAAATCGGCGCGGCGATCGAACGAATTATCCGATGGCGGCGCGAGCTTGGACGCCGGCTGCTCCCCTCCCCCTTGTGGGGAGGGGCTGGGGGTGGGGGTCGGGAGGTTTTGCGCGCGCGTCGACGGGCTCTTTGCTCCCGTCGACGGATGGCGCACGACTTCTCGACCCCCCACCCCACCCTCCCCCACAAGGGGGGAGGGAATTCTTTCAATACCGGTCTGCGATCCTACGCCGGCGCGGCCTTGGCCGATGGCCGGATTGAGCAAATCCGCCAGCGCCGGGTCCAGCGGCGCCGAATCCGGCCGCGCCGCCTTGGCGCGTGTCGGTTTGGCCGGGTCTTTTTTCGAGTGCTTGGCTGGGTCGCGGCCTTTCGCCATGGCCCCAATATGGGCCGAGTCCGCGGGTGGGAAAAGTGCCCCGCCTCGTCATTGCGAGCGGAGCGAAGCAATCTAGTTGAGGCGCGAAGTCTGGATTGCTTCGTCGTGGAGCATGTCATCGGGCCGGCCACTTCGGGCCGGACCCGTTGGCTCCTCGCAATGACGACTCGCAGGCTGCGGCTCAGAACCCCTTCACAACCTGCTGCACGTGCTCGACTTCGGGCGGCGAGGCGAAGCAGTGGCCGACCAGCTTGCGCCATTCCTGGAAGTCGGGTGAGCTGCGGAAATCGACGGTGTGATTCTCGACGGTTTCCCATGCGACGAACAGACGATAGCGGCTCGGGTGCTCGATCGAACGGCGCAGTTCCATGCCGCGGCAGCCTTTGGCGCGCTTGAAAACCGACACGGCGTTTTTCACGCCGGTTTCGAATTCGGTTTCCATGCCAGGCTTGACTTCAATTTGGGCAATTTCGGTGATCATGTCGGTCCTTGGGCTGTGCTCGCTGCGAACGAGGGTTTACGCAGCCGGCACCGCGCGGTCTAGTCCTGAAGATTGCATGGATGGCGCCGTCATCCGGCGCAGCACCATGACGAACAGCAGCGCCGCGGCGCCGATGACGCCGAGCTTCAGTGCGTTGTCGAACGCCGAGACTTTGAACAATGCCGGCGCGAGATAGGCCGCTAGCAACGCCGCGAGTTCGCCGCGGCGGAAGCCGTCGTGTAATCCCTCGCCGAGCAGCCAGGCCATCGGCACGGCGAGAATGATGAGATCGTATTCCAGCATGAACGGCGAGCAGAACGGTACGCAAGCCGCGATCGCCGCGACTTCTGCTTTGCCCGATCGAATGCCGGGCGCTCGCCGCAGCAGTGCGCGCACCAGCATGAAAGCGGCCGCTACGCTTACGGCTGCTTGGGCTCCATAGGCCAGCGCCAGCGAGCCACCGTGCAGGCGCACCGCGCCAAACACTGTAATCCAATACACGAGGTAGAGCGGGTTGGGCGGCTCCATCCAATCGCGGCGCGCATCCGCCATGCCGGCCATGAACGCCGGCCAGATGTCCGCGCCAAAAGCAAGTGTCGCCACGGCAGCCAAAGCCAACACCGTCGCGGCCGCGAAAGCAAAGCAACGCCACCGCCTGGCAACGATCAATGCCAGCGGCACGATGATGCCGAGCTGCGGCTTGTAGGCGAGGCTACCCAAACAGACGCCAGCCAAAGCCGGCCTTCGGTCCAGCCAGACGGCCGCCCCACCGAACAGCGCGGTGCTAAGAAATCCGTTCTGCCCAAAGCCGGCATTGATCATCACCGCGGGATAGCCGAGGAGCAACACCCAGACGGGCATGCCTTCGCGCAAGCCCTTCGGCAGCAGCGCGCGCAACGCTGCGACATAGCAGGCTAAGGTCGACAACAACCAGACGCAGAGCGCCGGAAAAAAGCCAAGCAGCGCGAAGCCCGCGCAGAGCAGAAGGAAGAATGGCGGATAGAAAAACGCCAGATAGCCCCAGCCGGGATCGTGGTGCAGCTCGACCTGCAACGCAAAGTGCGGCAGCTTGGTATAAGCTTCCGCCGCATGCCCCTGCAGCGCCAGTTGTCCGGCGGTCCAGAAACTGATGAAGTCGCCGGATAATTTGGTCACGCCGGTGGCGGACGCCTGCCACTTCACCCACAAAATGCAAAAGCTTAGGAAAACCGCCAGCGCCAACCCTTGCGCGGTGCGAAGCAAATAAAATTCAATGCGCGATTGCTTCGCGGACCCCGGCGCCTGGAACCGTGACAGGGCGTCGACCTGCAGGGGTGAATGGATCGTCGACATGCGCGCCGGGGTGATAGTTGTCGGTGCGCATGGTGGGTGGCTTATTTTAATATTGACTTAAGGTATTTGCTCGGACTCCCGCGCAACCGCTCGGACCACCACCGCTTAATACAGCGATTGATCTGAAATCGGGTGTTGCCGATTTCTGATCCGTCAGGCTCGCGCGACGGGCGCTGGCTCGGCGGCGGGGGCAACAGCCGGCGTCGCTGCGCGAGCCGGTTGCGGGCGATCGTTCAGCCGCATCAATGCGTAGAGTGCGAAGGCAGGCGGAATCAACGCCGGGCCGGGAATGTGGAACTGCCCTATCACAATCTGAATGAGCGGCAACCAATACATCAGCTTTGCCAGAGTCTGTCCGCGCGCATCGAGCTTCCCGGAAGCGAGCAGCATCGCCGCGAGGCAAGTGCTGGACAAAGTGTCATAGGACAGCAGATAGGGGCCCGCGCAAATCGAGCAGGCGAAAAACAAGGCGCTGAGCAGCTGCGGATCGGCGTTCCTGCGGTATCTGTAGGCGAAGAACACAGCGCCGACCGCGAACGCCGAGAAGCAGGCTTGGACGGTCATGGCGACCGCGTAGTTCGCGCCGGTGCCGCGCACGTTCATGAAAATGGTCGGATAGAACGGCGTCCCCACCCGCTCCGGATCGACCAGCACCAGGTTCTGGACTGGGAGGCCCTTCAGCACGAAATCGGTCCACACCTGTGGGCCGAACACCGCGGCAGTGACCCCGACGATGAGAACGGCCGTGACGGTCGCGGCAACAAAGGGGCGCCAGCGGGCTGATGCCAGCAGCATCACCGGAAACAGCAGTCCAAGCTGCGGCTTCAATGTCAGCAGACCGATCAGCACGCCCGCGAGCATGGGTCGTCGGTCGACACACGACATGATCGTCAATAGCATCGCCGTGGTCAGGAACGAGCTCTGTCCCGACATCAAGCAGAAGATGGCGGCGGGCGAGAGCACGATGGGGATAAGCAATCGGTAGTCGCCAATACGGTAGCGCGCGACCCAAACAAAAATACCAAAGCCAAGGACGGTCCAACAAAACAGAGCCGGAAAATAGCTCAACCGTCCAAACGCGCTGGCGATCAGCATAATGCTTGGCGGGTACGACCAGTTTTGTCCGGGATAGTCCGCGCCGAGCAAAGCGGTCAGAACGGCATTGTAGAGGTGCGGATCGTAGAACCGGCTTGGATCGGGCAGCCAAGCGGCGCGTCCGTACATCCAAAAATTCAGGAAGTCGCGCCCAACGACGAGCGACGTGGCATCGCGCGGAATCGGTTCGACCCAGGAAATTTTCGCGGCGTAGGCAATGACGGTCAGGCCGGTGAAGATGGCGCTTGCCCACGTCAGGACGCGAATGGCGTGCCAGTCTTGTCGCGGCGTGTTGGCGCCAAGGGCGGCCGTTTTCAGGTTGGCCATGTCTACGTCGGCCATGTCTCGGTCCATAGTCGAGGTGGGGTTTTGGACTTCGCGACTATGGGGGTGGCTCGTTGCTAATTCCTTAGCCTTGAATCCACGCGGCGACGGTCCCAGCTGTCAGTTGGCAGGGTTGCACCGCGGCAGCTTTCTCGGAGGCTTCCGGAAGCGCTAGAGTGCCGAACAATTCACCACAACGCGCGAGCTTGTCATGATTGATGTGCATTACTGGACTACGCCGAACGGCCACAAAGTTACAATTTTCCTCGAAGAGACCGGGCTGAAGTACAAAATTTTTCCCGTCAATATCGGCAAGGGCGAGCAGTTCAAATCGGTTTTTTTGACGGTCGCGCCGAACAACCGCATTCCCGCCATCGTCGACCACAATCCGCCGGACGGCGGCAAGCCGATTTCAGTGTTCGAGTCCGGCGCGATCCTGGTCTATCTCGCCGAGAAGACCGGCAAGTTCGGCGGCAAGGATTTACGCGCGCGCACCGAAACCGACCAATGGCTGTTCTGGCAGATGGGCGGACTTGGGCCCATGGCCGGTCAGTACAATCATTTCGGCAATTACGCGCCGGAGAAAATCCCCTACGCCATCGACCGCTATCGCAACGAGGTCAACCGGCTGTATGGCGTGATGAACAAGAGGCTCGCAGACCGCGATTATCTTGCCGGCGAGTATTCGATCGCCGACATGGCGAGCTATCCCTGGGTCGTTCCTTGGGAGCGGCAAGGCCAAAACATTGCCGACTTCCCGCACCTCAAACGCTGGCTGGAGACCATCGCCGCACGTGACGCAGTGAAACGCGCTTACGCCATCGCGAAGGACGTCAATCCCGGTGCCGGCGGCATTCGCACCGCCGAGGAACGCGCCATCCTGTTCGGTCAGACCGCGAAGTCGGTCGAGAGCATGGCGACGCGATAAACGCTTTTCCCGGGCGCAGCGCAGCACGAAGTGGTGCGCTGCAGAACCGGGATCTTGCCAAACTCTGAGTCTGCAACGATCCCGGATCAGCGGTGGACCGTTTCACGCTGCACCACGTCCGGGGCACGCGTCTTGATTGTTAATTCTGCCGCACGATGACGCGCGTGCCGACCGAGACGCGGTCGTAAACGTCGATCACGTCATCGTTGACGAGGCGAAAGCAGCCGATCAGAAGAGCCTGCCCGATTGTTTCCGGCGCGTTGGTGCCGTGGATGCGGTAGACGTTGCCGAGAGCCATGGCGCGGGCGCCGAGCGGATTACCGGGGCCGCCGGCTATCACGCGCGGAAGATACGGCTGACGCGCGATCACCTCCGCCGACGGCACCCAATCCGGCCATTCGGTTTTCCGCGTAATGCGCATCAGGCCGGCCGCGGCGAAACCTTCGCGGCCGACGCCGATGCCGTAACGCAGCGCCCGCGTCTCGCTTTCGATCAGGTAGAGGTGACGCTCGCCGGTTTCGATGATGATGGTGCCGACCGGCTGCTGCGAGCGATAGAACACCGCCCGCCGCTGAAAAGTCTCCGGAAGATCGTCACTGACGTTGCCATGGTCGACGCCGGGCGGGACGTCTTGCACAGTCGGCTGAAAATCGGCGGCCGGCTGCAACCGCTGTTGCGCCGGAACGGGCGTAGCAAACAGGCACACCAGCGCCGCGCCGATTCGCGCCGCATTACCTAAACGCTTGGCCACGCCCGTCCTCGCCTCTACCCACGCCATGCGCCATCTTCGTTCGGGCGCGGTTCTCATTTAAGCGTCGCGTCCGCCGTCTTCATTCCATAGCCGGGGAAGACGGCAAGACTTCACGACAAGCCTTCACGATAAGACTTTACTGACTGGGCGCGCCGCCGAAAAAGCCGGCGATCATCCAGCCGCTTGGTCCTTTGCTGTAGCACATCGCGTCGCCGCCAAGCCCGGAGATCATGTCCTCGGGAACGTAGCCGGTCTTTCCTGACGGCAGCGCGATGTGAAGGAATTGCGGCTGGTCGGGGTCGTCGCCCGGTGTGCTGTCGGGTAGCACGCGGACCAGATACAGGCCGAGCTTTTCGGTGACCGTGGTGTTCGGCTTCGGCCCGCTATGCACTTCAATGCCTTCCTTAGTCGGATAGCCCCAGTCGGGCGGTTCAGTTTTTGTGCTCTGTGTGAGCGTTTGAAACGCCTTTGGATCGATCGTCGGGTCGGCCGGCGCACAAATCACGCCCTGCCGATCGGGTAACGCGGACGCGGTCGGATCGTTGGCGTAGCCGGCAATTGCCGCCCAGCCGGAATCGTCCTTAGCGTCCAGATTAATGGCGGCGGCAAGATTGGCGATCGACGGCTTGCGTTTGTCGGCGAGATCCTTGTCCTGCATCCAGAAGAAGCCTTGCGGCACCACTACCTTGGTAAGCGCTGCGCGATCCTTATGCTGGGCGATTTCGGTGAGCTGCTTGCGGAAAGCGATGAAACTCTGATCGGCGTACGGCGCCGGCGGCGTGATCGCGATCGGCTGGTACGGCTTGACCGGCGCGGCGGGCGGCGGCTTGAAGCCGCCGGGCGGCATCGGCACCTGCTGCGGATTTTGGGCGTGGCCGAGCTCGGGGAGGAGCGTCACCGCCAGGACGAAAGCGAACATGACGGTCGTGGCGTAGAGCAGGCGGCGCATGGCTTGATCTCCGGGTTGGGATTCAGCGCAAAAAGGACGTTAAAGACGCAATTCGCTACGGGTAAATTACGACCGCTGTGCGGCGATTTCCACCGGCCATTGGCCGGTGCGGGAAAATTCGCCGCCTTTCCGGGATCGCTACAACTTAGCTTATTTCAAGCCAAAGTAGGCCCGCCGCAACGCGTCGTTCTCTTGCATGGCACTGACCGTGCCGGCAAAGCCTATACGCCCGTTGTCGAGCGTATAGACCCGATCGGCAAGGACGAGAAAATTTACATTCTGCTCCGCGATCAGCAGTGCCAAGCGTTTCTCGCGAAACCGCGCCAACAGCGCGATCACCTCCTTGACGTAGAGCGGCGACAAGCCGGCCGAGGGCTCGTCCATCACCAACAGGCGCGGATCGCCGACCAGAGCTTTAGCAACGCCGAGCATTTTGCGCTGACCGCCGGACAGGCTGCCGGCGCGAGCCCGGCGCCGCTCGGCAAGCGCGGGAAACACCGTGTAGAGTTCATCGATCCGTTCGCGCGCGCGATGCTTGGGCAGGAACTGAGCGCCGATCAGGACGTTTTCTTCGATGGTGAGACCTGGAAATCCGGAAGCTTCCGACATGAAGACAATCCCGCGCCGCACGCGCTGATCGGTGCGCAGGCGCGTGATGTCCTCGCCGGCAAAATCGATGCGGCCCGCCCACAGCTCGATCAGGCTCATGATCGCTTTCAGCAACGTCGTCTTGCCGGCGCCGTTGGCGCCCAAAAGCACGACCGCCTCGTGCTCGTGAACTAGCAGATCGACGCCCCACAGCACCTGCATGCGCCGATATCCGGCGGTGGCGCCGGACACCGATAGCAGCGGCCGCGGCGTGTCAGGCGGCATGCTCGGCTCCAAGGAAGACCTCGACGACCTGCGAATTCCTGGCCGCCTCTGCCAGCCGGCCCTCGAAGATTTCCTTGCCGGCGTTCATGACGATGATGCGGTCGGTGATCTGATCGATAAAGCCCATCAGATGCTCGACGACGAGGAGCGCGATTCCGGAGCGCGCCAGCTCCTCCAGCTTCGCCGCGACACGCTCCAGCTCCGCGGGATTGAGACCAGCGGCAAGTTCGTCAATCAGCAACAGCCGCGGACCGGTCGCGAGCGCGCGCGCCAGATCGAGCATCTTCTGATGTGCGCTGTTGAGTTCCATAGCCGGTTGATCTGCGAACGCGGTGAGATCGAGCGACGACAACAGCGTGCCGGCATCCTGCCGATTGCGATTGCGGCCGTACGCCAGCGCAATCTCGACGTTCTCGCGCACGGTGAGGGTGAGAAACGGCCGCGGCACCTGAAAGGTGCGATTGATGCCGGCATGCACCAGCCGATGCGAAGGCAGGCCGCCGATCGAGCGGCCTTCAAAATAGATCGCGCCGCCGTCGGGCCGATAGAGGCCGGAGATCACGTTGATGCAGGTGGTCTTGCCGGAGCCGTTTGGCCCGACCAGACCGAGGATTTCGCCGGAGCCGACGGAAAAGCTCAAGACATCGAGTGCGCGAAAGCCGCCGAAGCGCTTCACCAGGCCCTCGACGGTCAATAGCGGCTTTCCCTCAGGGGACATCGATGCCCCATCTTTGCAGCAAGGAGGCGAGCCCGTTCGGCAAGAACAGCACCAGGCCCATGATCAGCGCGCCGTAAATCAGCTGAAAGTATTGCGGCGTGGAAATACCGACCGCGTTGTAAATGCCGTAGAGAATGACGGCGCCAAGGATCGGCCCGGTCACGGTGGCGCTCCCGCCGAACAGAACAAACACGATCGAAAAGATCGTGAACTCGACGCTGAAAACGGTCTCGGGATAAAACACCGAGACGTACCAGGCAAACACGCCGCCGGCGAGGCCGGCGATCAGCGCGCTCAACAGCCAGGCGATGATGCGCTCGCGCACGACGTTGATGCCGGCCATACCGGCGCTGATCGGGTCCTCGCGAATAGCTTTCAGCGCCATGCCGAATCGCGAATTGCGGAGATAAATCACCAGCGCCAGCGTCGCCGCCAGGATCGCGAGCGCCGCGGCGTAGCTCAGCGTCGGATCAAACACGCCGCTGAGGCTGATGCCGTACGGTCCCTTGGTGATTTCTTCCAGATTGGGGTTCGACACCACCTGCAACACCGCCAGCGCCGCGGCGAGGTTGGCGATCGAAAAGTAGGCTCCGGACAGCCGGAACAGCGGCGTCAGCAACAGCGCCAGCACCATGGCGGCGGCGGCGCCGACCGCCAAGGCTGCGAGCGGCGGCGCTTGCAGGTGCATGACCATCAGCGAAAAGCCGTAGGCGCCGGCGCCGAAGAAACCGACATAGCCGAATGGCAGGTAACCGGTGAACCCGTAAATGACGTTGAGGCCCTGCGCCAGCGTCATGAAGATGATGAAATTAAACAGCAGCAGATGATTGCTGTAGAGGCTCGGCAGTATCGCGAACGCCGCGACGACCGGCACCAAAATCATCAGCAGGTGGCGCACAAATCTAGGCACGCCGCACCTGCCGTCCGAGGAGCCCGCTCGGCCGCACCAGCAGAATGACGACCAGCAGAACGTAGGGCAGTAGATTGGCCCACGAGCTGTAGTAACTCTGCATGAACATGTAGGAGACGCCGTAAATCACGCCGCCGAGCACGGTGCCAAGCGGATTGCCGAGCGAGCCGATGACAATGACGGCGAAGGCCGTGATCGTCACTTCGGCGCCCATGGCGGGCGTAATGCTGCCGAGAATGAACGGCGCGAACACGCCGGCTACCGCCGCAAGTCCGATGCCGATGCCGAAGGCGATGGCGGAGACGCGATGCACGTCGATGCCGGCGGCGACAGCCTCTTCGCGATTGTCCATCACCGCCCGGGTCAGATAACCGAGCCTGGTCTGATACAGATAAAGATAAACCAGCAGTACCGCGCAGCCGCTGGCAATGCTGCTCGCCACCCAGGACGCCGGGAACGTTTGTCCGAACAGTTCCACCGGGCCGGGCTCGACCGCGTGGCCGGCGAACAGGCTCGCGACCGCGGTGACCGCGCGCCCGAGCTGGTCGCCCGGTATCGACCGCTCGCTGGTGCCGAAGGCGATGGTCGTCACTGCTTCGATCACCTGCGAGAGGCCGAAGAACAAAATGAACGACAACATTTCCGGATCCTTGGCGCGCAACAGCCGCGGCACCAGCAAATAGTAGAGCGGCAGCGCGATGATCATGAACGCGACAAACGCGATCGCGACCGCCGGAATCGGATTAAGCGCGAACAGCGTAAACAGCCAGAACGCCAGGAAGGCGCCAAGCATCAGAAAATCGCCATGTGCGAGGTTGACGATGCGCATGACGCCGAACACGAGGTTGAGCCCGAGTCCGATCAGCGAGAAATAGAGGCCGAACAAAAGTCCGGCCAGCAGGCTGTAGGTGAGCATAGAGCGCGCTCCGCCGCGATCGGTGCCGGCTGCGGCAGACTATGCCAGCGTCAGGGGCGCGGGTAGACCGGTTTGCCGGTGGCGAGATTGTGCGGCCAAACCACGGTGAGCTTCAGCTGATTGTTGTCGAGCATCAGCTGGCCGATCGGGGTGGCTTCGCCGATCTGCGCGCCGGTCGGATCGAGCTCGAAGGTGCCGTCCAGCGTCTTGAGGTTGCCGGAAAGGCTGAAAACGGCCTTCCGCAGCTCTAATTGATCGAGGCTCGCCGCCGTCGCCAGGGTCTTTTCGAGCACCAGCGCGGTGGTATAGCCAGCAACCGAATTGAATCCGAACTCGACATGCGAGTCGGCGTATTTCTTTTCCCACGCCGCCCTGAATTCCTTCAGCGGCATACCGAAGTTGGTCTCGTAGGAGATTTTCGACGAGGTGACGTAGGTGAACAGATAGTTGAGCGCTTTGTCGCCAAGATTCTTCTCGAGCAATTCGGTTTCGGCGCCCGGATAGATGCAGAACAGGAACTTGAATTTGATGCCGCTCTCCTGGACGTTGCGCAGGAAAGCGATGTCGTTTGAAGGGTAGCCGAGGTGGATGACGGCGTCGGGATTAGACGCGCGGACGTTGTTGAGCAGCACCGTATAGTTCGACGTCTCGGTTGGCACGCCTTCGTCGAAGACTAGCTCGACGCCGGAATTCGATTCCTTGATGAATTTGCGGACCGCGTTGGCCTGGGTGCCGGTGAAGTCGTTGGTGGCATAGAGCATGGCCACTCGCTTGATGCCGAGACCGAGACCGTCATGGGTCAGAAAGTCCGTAAGCGGTTTCGGCCAGATGCTCGATACCGGATCGGCCATCAGCGCGATATACGGGTTGTCGGGCGTGAAAAAGGTTGCGCCAGTCCCGGTCTGATCGATCAGCAGCATCTTATGGTCGCGGGCGATCGGCACCGCGACTGATGTCAGCACCGAACCCGAGTCGGAAATCAGAATATCGACCTTGTCCTGGGTGATGAGCTGGTTGTAGAGCGTCGCCGCGGTCGCGGTGCTGCTCTGATCGTCGTAGGCGACGAGCTTGAGCGGAATCTTCTTATCGAACGCTTTGACGTAGACGCCGCCCTCGGCGTTCTTTTGATCGATCCACAGTTTGAGACCGTAGTGCACGGGCAACGAAATGCTGGCGTAGCGTCCGGCGGACGCATAGAGCGTTCCGAGCTTGATTTCTGCGGGGGCGTCGGCGGCCTGCGCGGTGGCTGTTAGCGAGGCGAGCAAGGCCGCAACAATCGACAGCCGGAACATGAGCGTCCTCCCAGAGAATTTTGGTTCGCTGCAAGCTAGGCCATCGGACTTTTCAGGGCAATGCGGCCCGATGCCGTGCCTCGCTGCCGGCGTCGGGTTCGACGTCGATGGTCGCACCGGTTTTCAGGAGCGCGTCGATTTCGGCAGGCGCAAGACCCGCTTCCTTCAAGACCGCGACGCTATGCTCGCCTAAACTGGGCGCGTGACGCGTAATCTTGAGCGCCGCGCCGTTCCAGCGGCTCGGAATGCCGGTGTAACGCACCGGGCCCTCGGTCGGATGGGTCTGCATCTGGAAGAAACCGACCGCGTCGAGGTGTGGATCGTCGATCAAGGCGTCGAGATCGTGCATGGGCGCGCAGGGAATATCGCAGCCCTCGAAGAACGCGATCCACTCCGCCGTCGTCCGGGTTCGCAGGATATCCGCGACCATGCCGGAGAGTTCGTTGTGGTGACGCGCGCGGGTGGCGTGGTCCGACAGGCGCGGGTCGGCGGCGAATTCGTCGCGGCGGCCGAGGGCAGCGAAGAACGCCTGCCAATGCTTGTCGGTATAGATCAGCACGCAGACATAACCGTCGCGGGTGGCGTACGGGCGGCGGTTCGGAGTCAGCAGCCGTTCGTAGCCCGGCTTGCCGATCGGCGGCTCGAATGTGCGGCCGCCGAGATGGTCGCCAAGCACGAACTGCGCCATGGTCTCGAACATCGGCAGTTCGACCGATTGCCCCTCGCCTGAGCGGTCGCGGCGAATGATGGCGGCGAGCACGGCGTGGGCGGCATTGATGCCGACGATGCGATCGGTGAGCGCGAGCGGCACGTAGCCCGGCTCCCGTGCGCCGGCTTGCGCGACGATCGCCGGCAGCGCGCAGATGCCCTGAATGAGATCGTCGTAAGCCGGCTTGCCGGCGTAAGGGCCGTTGTCGCCGTAGCCGATCAGGCTGACATAGACCAGCCGCGGATTGATTTTGTGCACGTCGTCGTCGCCGAGCTGGAGCCGGCGCATCGCCGCGAGCCGCGTGTTGTGAACAAGCACGTCGGCGCGCTCACACAGCCGCAACAGGACAGCCCGCGCCGCCGGCTGTTTCAGGTCGAGGACGACGCTCCTTTTGTTGCGATTGAGCTGCAGATAGAGCGCGCCCATTTCCGCGCTCTTCAACGCGCCGCCCTTGCGCATCAGATCGCCTTGCGGCGGCTCGACCTTGATGACGTCGGCGCCGTAGTCCGCCAGAATTTGCGTGGCATAGGGCCCGAGCACCATCGATGTGAGATCGATGATGCGGAGGCCTTGAAGCGGGGCTTGATTGCTTTGCGGTGCTTTGGACGGCGGCATTTTTACGTTCAGCGGAGCTGGTCGGCGAGTTTGCGGGACCCCACTTTATCTCTCTCTTCCTTTTAGGGGATAGCTATCAAAGACGGCGATGAATGGGTGCGCCCTACCTGGCCTTGTAAGTCCGATCCTCTCCAACAACGGACATTTTGCTATTGGCACCAAGGGCCCAGCAACCGACCACAGGGCTGGCGCTATTCGTTCTCACTTTGGCGAAGGCGAAACGACGACCTCAGCCATAAGCTTGACCTTTGACTTGACGGAATTCGAAATGAAGCATTGGGCTTCGGCGCCTTCCATAATTTCACGGGTACGCTCGCGCTCAGCTTCGCTCTTGACGGTGATATGGGGTCGAACCGTCACTTCGGTGATCCGGTACTTGCCGTCGACGTTCTCGAGGAGGCCTTCGGCTTCGCTTTCATATTCCGCCGGGGTCAGGCCTCGAGCCTGGGCGAGGGAGAGGAAGGTCAGCATCATGCACGTATTGACCGAGCCGACGAGTAGTTCTTCGGGTGCCCAGATGTCCGGCTCGCCTTTGAACTCCGGCGGGCTGCCAACGACGATCTTTGGCTTTTCCGCTGCCGAAAGCAGGCCCCGTCGCGCGGAAGTCCAGGTGGTCTTGGCCTTGTAGCGAAAGGACTTGTAAGCTCGCGTTGTCTCCACACAAACCTCCGTGTGCTGGTCGCCAAAGTGTGCTCACGCGTACTCGTTGACCGTTTCTTACTATATTGTGCGACGGCTTTGGTCCGAAGTGGGTCAAACGCTACAAAATTTTGACCGCCCGAGTCCGGTATGCGTCATAAGCGGAATTCCCAAAACACAGCAGCAAGCTCTCGCCCACGCCTTCTGATCGGATCGGCGTAGCGACTGGTTCAGATCCTCAGTGTCATCCGATGACGAGCCTAACGCGAAATTCTCTCAATACGACTTCGGCAGGCCCAAAACTTTCTCGGCGATGAAGCAGAGAATGAGGTGCGGCGTGACCGGCGCGATGCGCGGGATCATGCTTTCGCGCAGATAGCGCTCGACGTGATACTCCTTGGCGTAGCCGTAGCCGCCGTGGGTCATCACCGCGGTCTGGCACGCTTTGAAGCCGGCTTCGGCGCCGAGGTATTTGGCGGCGTTGGCGGCGGGTCCGCAGGGAATGTTCTGGTCGTATTGCCAGGCGGCCTTGAGCATTGTCAGTTCGGCGGCTTCCAACTCCATCCAGCTTTCGGCGAGCGGATGCTGAATGGCCTGGTTTTGCCCGATCGGCCGGCCGAACACGACGCGCTCCTTTGCGTAAGCCGTTGCCCGCCGCAGCGCCGCGCGGCCGAGCCCGATCGCTTCGGCTGCTATGAGAATCCGCTCCGGATTCATGCCGTGCAGGATGTATTCGAAGCCGCGGCCTTCCTCGCCAATGCGGTCTTCGAGCGGCACTTCCAGCGCGTCAATGAACACCTGATTGGAGTCGACCGCTTTCCGTCCCATCTTGTCGATCACGCGCACCTCGACGTGCCGGCGATCGAGGGCAGTATAGAACAGGCTTAGACCGTCGGTCGGTTTGCGCACCTGCTCGACCGGCGTGGTGCGGGTCAGGATCAACATCTTGTCCGCCACCTGCGCGGTCGAGATCCAGATCTTCGCGCCGTTGATGATGTAATGGTCGCCGCGCCGTTCGGCGCGGGTTTGCAGCTTGCCGGTTTCGAGCCCGGCATTCGGCTCGGTGACGGCGAAGCAGGCTTTCTCCTTGCCGGCGGCGATCGGCGGCAACATGCGCTGCTTCTGCTCCTCGGTGCCGTAGACCACGACGGGATTCAAGCCGAAGATGTTCATGTGCACCGCGGAAGCGCCGGAAAATCCGGCGCCGGAGACAGCGATCGTCTGCATCATGATCGCGGCCTCGGCGATGCCGAGCCCCGAGCCGCCATAGGCTTCCGGCATGCACACGCCGAGCCAGCCGTCGGCGGCGAGCACGCGGTGAAGTTCTTCGGGAAATTTTCCGTCGCGGTCGCGCTCCAGCCAATAGTCGTCGCCAAAGCGCCAGCAGATCTTCTCGATCGCGCCGCGCACCGATTGCTGAAGTTCGGAAAGGGCGAAGTCGATCGCCGTTACTCCGGATTGGCACCCTGTGCAGGGCGGAGCTGCATGCAATACTGTCGGAGCGATACTATGCCGCGACGGCGGATGTGATCCAGAGGCGTGCCCGGCGATGCGGCCGCGGCGCGTTACCGCGACAGCTTTTCAAGCTCGGGGAACGCCGCGTAGGTCGCGCCGGCGCATTGGTCATTCGCGGTATCATGGGCCGTTTCGACGAACCGATCGAACCGGCCGGCGACGAACACCGCCGCGACCTCCTTGACGCCGATATACTCGTTGCGGCCCTTCTTCGCATTATAACGCACGCAGACCACGAAGCGCTTGGAGCCGCCCAGCGATTTCAGCGCCGGCTCGGCAATGCCGGCGTCGCGAATGCCGGTCGGATCGTTCAGATAGGCGTGCATGGCGCGGAGAATGTCGGGCTTATAGTTGACCGGGCGAACGTTGACGTCGTCATCGTCGCCGCCAGCCATGACGTTGAGGCCCTGGTCATGCGAACAGCCGCCGAGGACAAGCGCCAAGCCGAGAAATAGACCGAAAAAGCCAGCGGCGGGTTGCCGGCGAGTGCTATCTTGCATCACTCAATGCACCTTTCGCCGCAACCGCATCCATTTAACGCCAAATTCGTAGTCGCACAGTAGCGTTAGCGCCATTGCGGCGTCACGATCGGTAACGCAGGGTAGCCATGCCAGGAGCATCCCGTATATGGATCAGCATACTCTGCTGGGGCGTTGTCATACTCTTGATGATTTGAGTGTTGTGATTTGCTCGAGTTGATGCCTTCCATCGGCCATCTGGTACACGACTACGGCCTCATCGTGGTCGCCGGAGTCATTGGGCTCGAAAGCGTCGGTTTCCCCTTCCCCGGCGAGTCGGCGCTGATCCTGGCCGGGATTTTTGCCGGAACCAAACACGATCTCAATATCTTTGCGGTGGTATTTACCGCAGCCGGTGCCGCGATCGTCGGGCAAATGATCGGCTACGTCATCGGCCGCGAATACGGCTATTGGCTGCTGCTGCGTTATGGTTCGTATGCGGGAATAACGGAAAGCCGGATCAAGCTCGGCGAATATCTGTTTCTGCGTCACGGCGGCAAGATCATCTTTATCGGCCGTTTTGTTCCGTTGCTGCGCAGCCTCGCCGGCATTCTCGCCGGCGCCAATCGCATGCCGTGGCGGCAGTTCATGTTCGCCAATGTCGTGGGCGCGGTGGCCTGGTCGTCGTTCTTCGGGTTCGCCGCTTACATATTCGGGCGGCAGGTCCACAAGTTCGCCGGCCCGATGGTGATCGCGATCGGTATTGCCGCGGTGCTTGCGATTGTCGTCGGCGCCATTTTCGTCAGGCGGCACGAAGCGCAGCTTGCGGCGGAAGCCGAACGCGCGCTGCCAGGGCCGCTGAAGTCGGTCTGAGGCGCATTTTCGCCGCCTTGCAGGCCCCCTCCGGGGACGCCATATTGCCATTAATGCTCCGGGGATGCCGTAAGGGCCCCGCAAAGTCGCTTGGCAAAGGACTTTGAAATCATGTCCAGGGTTTCGTCGCTTTCGAGTCCCTTTCTCCTCGGCTTCGATGAGATCGAACGCGTTCTCGATCGGGTCGCCAAGGCGGCCGACGGCTATCCGCCCTACAACATCGAGCGTGTCGGGCGCGACGCCGACAGCCCGGAGCGGCTGCGCATCACGCTTGCGGTGGCGGGCTTCACCCGCGATCAGCTCGACGTGACGCTGGAAGAAAGCCAGCTCGTCATCCGCGGCCGGCAGCAGGACGATAAAAGCCGACAATATCTGCACCGCGGCATTGCCGCGCGCCAGTTTCAGCGCAGCTTCGTGCTCGCAGAAGGAATGGAAGTCCTCGCCGCCGACCTTAAGAACGGTCTGCTTTCGATCGATCTCGTCCGTCCGCAGCCGGAGCGTATCGTCAAATCGATTTCCATCAAGGAGTCAGAATAGGAAAGCGAACACTTGTCCATCGTGTTACAATAAGTAGGAATAAGGCCATGGAATCGAACCGCAGCGAAACAAAAGAGATCGCGATCTCTCCCGAAGCGCTGGCCCACCTGGGCGACGGGCAGATTGCCTATGTGAAGACGATCCGTTCCGAAGATGTCCGCGCGCTATTCCCGCAAGTGCAGGACATGGACATCGAACCGGGACTCAAGCTGTTCGCCCTGCACGCCGCCGACGGCACGCCGATCATGCTCACCGACAGCCGTGAGGCTGCCATCGCTAACGCCGTAAGCCAGAAGCTCGAAATGGTGAGCGTGCACTGACCAGGAGTCAGTCTTCAGTAATCAACAATCAGAAGGGGCCCACGATCGCTGGGCCCCTTTTTGATTCTACTGATTACTGAAAGCTGATTCCTGGAGCGCTACGCCGCGCTAGCCGATGGCATCGCGAGCACCGCATAGAGTGCTTCCGCGTCGCGCGAGGCGCGCAGTTTGTGGGCCATGGTAGCGTCGCGCAGGAGCCGCGCCACCCGCGCCAGGGCCTTCAAATGATCGGCCCCGGCGCCTTCCGGCGCCAGCAACAGAAAGATGAGGTCGACCGGTTGTCCATCGAGCGCCTCGAAATCGATCGGCCGATCGAGGCGCGCGAACAGCCCGAACAGGCGCGTAAGGTTGGGCATCTTGCCGTGGGGAATGGCGATGCCGTTGCCGACCGCGGTCGAGCCGAGTTTCTCGCGCTGCATGAGAATTTCAAAGATCGCACGCTCGTTCTGACCGGTGAGCGCTGCCGCGCGCGCCGCCAGCTCAAGCAGCACCTGCTTCTTGTTGTTGACTTTGAGTGCCGGAATAATCGCGTTCGGAGCGACGAGATCGGTGAGCGCCATGAGCGGGACCTGAGGAGCGAGGCCTTAAGCCTAGCGCACTTTCAATTCGCGCATGATCTCTCTCGGAAACCGGTGCCCGTTTTTGGGATCATGCGCAAAGGGCGGCGGAACATAGGGAGCGCGGACAACTGCGTCAATGGGCACCGGCCGGTATGGTTGCAAGCGTATCGGTCAGCGAAGCTGCGGTTCGCCGATCAGGGCACTAACTTACGGTTTTCAATCGGGTTCCGATCGCTGCGGCCGTGGGCGGTGCTCCTTGAGACGGCGATGATAACGGCGCAGCCGCTTCTCCACCCGTATGGCCGCCCGGTCGGCGCTGACATAGGCGTCCGGCGCGCTGCCTTCGGCGTGCAGTGTGATCTTCGAATCGAGATGCACAGCGCATTCGGTGCGAAATCCGGACCCCTCCCGCTCGACCGTCACATGGCCGGAATAGCCCCCGTCGAAATATTTGCTCATCGCCTCGCCGATGCGCCCGGTGATGCGCTCGCGCAGCGCCTCCCCGATGTCGAGGTTTTTTCCTGAAATGCGAAATGACATGGCAGCCTCCATTAGCCGCGCAATCAACCGCATAACTCCAGCTATGCATCGGCCGCCGCCGAGTCAATGCGGCGCATTATTACTTGCTCAGCTGCCGGGTCCGCTAACGCGAAGGAGCGGATGCTAACGCGAAGGAGAGAATAATGTTCAGGTAAGCACTACCACCTGCTTCTCCCGGCGCCGCTGCACCGAGGAGGGAATGCGCATGGCTTCACGGTATTTGGCAACCGTTCGCCGCGCGATGTCGATACCGGCCTCGCGCAGCTTGTCGACGATGGTGTCGTCGGACAGCACATCGGCCGAGGTCTCGGCATCGATCAATTGCTTGATGCGGTAACGCACCGCCTCGGCGGAATGCGCCGCGCCGCCGTGGGACGCCGCAATCGCCGAGGTGAAAAAATACTTCAACTCAAAAATGCCGCGGCTGGTTGCCATGTATTTGTTGGCGGTGACCCGCGAAACGGTCGACTCGTGCATGCTGATGGCTTCGGCGACGGTCTTTAGATTGAGCGGACGCAGATGTTCGACGCCGTGCGCGAAGAAGCCGTCCTGCTGGCGCACAATTTCATTGGCGACCTTGAGGATGGTCCGCGCGCGCTGGTCGAGCGCGCGCACCAGCCATGTGGCGCTTTGCAGGCATTCGGCCAGATACGACTTGTCGGTGTCCTGCCGCGTCGTGGCCGAGACTTCGGCGTAGTAGGTCTGATTGACCAGAACCTTCGGCAAGGTGTCGGAATTCAATTCGACGATCCACCCACCGTCCGGACCCGGCCGGACGAAAACATCCGGCACGATCGGCTGCACCACTGTCGATCCGAAGGCGAGACCGGGCTTGGGATTGAGGCGGCGGACCTCCGCGATCATGTCGGCGAGATCCTCGTCACCGACGCCGCATACTTTCTTCAGAGTGGCGAAATCGCGCTTGGCCAGGAGATCGAGGCGCGTCATCAAGGCCTGCATCGCCGGATCGAAACGGTTGCGCTCCTTGAGCTGCAACGTCAGGCATTCGGCGAGATCGCGCGCGCAGATTCCGGGCGGATCAAAGCCATGTAAAATCGCGAGCACGGCTTCCACTTCCTTGACGCTGGTGCCGAGCCGTTCCGCCACCGAAGCCAAATCGCCGCCGAGATAACCGGCCTCGTCGACAAGGTCGATCAGGTATTGGCCGATCATCCGCCGCGGCGGATCGGTGATGGCGAGGGTAAGCTGTTGGCGCAGCCAATCGCCGAGCGTGGTCTCGGCGGGGACGAACGCTTCCAGATTGTATTCGCCGTCATCATGACCGCCGGTGCCGACTGTGGCCCATTCAGAGTATCCAGCGGGACCTTCGGCGGCGCGCTGACGGATCGGCTCGGCGTCGTCCGGGAAAGCGTCGTCTTCGCGTGAGTTCGAGCTGCACCTCGACGGCGCTGCCGTTCGTCTCGGCGCCATTTGCGTTCCACAGTTCGCCGTCCGCGGGCGGACTGTCCGGCGGCGGTGCGCTGTCGGCCTCGGCAGCCGCCGGCCCATCCTCTTCGCTGCGGTCGAGCAGCGGATTGCGCTCGAGTTCCACTTCTACATAGGCGATCAGATCCAGATTCGAGAGTTGCAACAGCTTGATCGCCTGCATCAACTGCGGCGTCATCACCAGTGCTTGGCTCTGGCGGATTTGGAGTCGTTGCGAAAGCGCCATTGAACCCCGGCAGGACCCCCAATTGGTCCGATTCTTGCTTGTAGGTAGCTCTCTACAGCAATTCGGGGCCGCTGTCGTCAACCGATTTCACGCAGCCTTAAAATCGAAAAATCAAAGCTGGAACTGCTCGCCGAGATAGAGCCGCCGCACCTCAGGGTTGTTGACGATATCGCTGGCGCGGCCCTCCATCAGCACCTCGCCGGAATAGATGATGTAAGCGCGATCGGTCAAACCGAGCGTCTCGCGCACATTGTGGTCGGTGATCAGCACGCCGATGCCGCGATTGGTCAAATGGCGCACTAAGGCCTGGATGTCGCCGACGGCGATCGGGTCGATGCCGGCGAACGGCTCATCGAGCAGCATATAGTTCGGCCGCGTGGCGAGTGAGCGCGCAATTTCGACACGGCGGCGCTCGCCGCCCGACAGCGCAATCGCCGGCGTCTTGCGCAGCCGCGCGATGTTGAATTCCTCCAGCAACCCATTGAGATCGCGCTCGCGCCGCCTGGAATCGGGCTCGACCACTTCGAGCACGGCGCGGATGTTCTGCTCGACGGTGAGGCCACGGAAGATCGAGGCTTCCTGCGGCAGATAGCCGATACCGAGGCGTGCCCGCTGGTACATCGGCAATCCCGTGACATTGTGGCCATCAAGCTCGACGCGGCCTTTGTCGGCCTTGATCAGGCCGGTCACCATGTAAAAGACGGTGGTTTTACCGGCGCCGTTGGGGCCGAGCAGCCCCACAGCTTCGCCCTTGCGGACGTAAAGACTGACGCCTTTGACCACCTTGCGCCCGACGAAGCTCTTCTCGACGCCGTGGACGGAAAGCACGCCCTTGCGGTCGGCTGGCGCGGCGCCGTTGCCGTCGGTGCGGCGGCGCACCCGCACTTGCTGGGGTCTATTTTCCGGCGCCGGTTGGGGCGGCGGAGCTTTTTCCGGGGGCGGCGCCCGGCCCTGAGGCTGCGGACCAGGGCTGCGCGCTTTCTTGGTATTGACCGGTGGGCTGGCGATATCGACATAGGTGCCGTTGATGGCGCCGCCCATACTTGCGAGGTCCATGACATCGCCGGCCGCGGGTGCCGTCTGCCGCGGCGCCGGGCGACCGCGTCGGCGAAAATATGAGAAGATGTCCGGCACGCTATCCTCGTCAGGTCCGCCTTGTATCGCGGAAATCCCGGCATTTGAGCCGGGACTTTACCCGATTTTTCGTAGCCATGCTGTTAGCGGCCAGTCCTAATTCGCCTTGTTCGTACCAGGGCCTATGGACAAAAAATTCGATGACGAGCCGTCTTGATTCTTGCCCGGCTGGATCAGCGCGCGAACGCGATTCGGGCTGTTCACCGTCGACTCGATGTGCGCATTTCCGGTCGTGGTATCGACTGTTACCCGATCGCCGTGGAGGACGTTCTTGCCCTGGGTGACAACGACATTTCCAGTCAGCGTGATCATCTTTTTCTTGACGTCGTAGACGCCGAGATCGCCGCTGGCACTCTGATCCTTGGAAATGACGGTGACGTTGCCGCGCGCTTCGATGCTGCGGATGTCCTGCGCGCCCTGCGGCACGGCCGGGCCCTGCTGCGCGGCTCCCTTCGCGGCTCCGGGAACAGAATGGGTGATGGCTGAAGCCGATGGACCTGCGCCCGGTCCTCCGGCACCGTAGAACACCACGAGCGTGTCGCATTTAATCGTCGTATCGCCCTGGACCACCTGCACGTCGCCGGAGAATGTCGCCATTTTGCTCTTGTCGCGCACCTCAAGCGTTGCCGATTCGATCTGGATCGGCAGATCCTGGTTTTGCTCTTTTTGCTCTTGCAGAGCGGCCGGACCCGGTTCTGCCGCGGGAGTGCGCGGCCCTTGCGCCGTCGCTGATCCCGGCGCCGCCAGTGCGATCAGTATGGCCGAGAGGCAAAACCAACGCGTCATCGTTTGATCGCCTGCGATGTTTCCTGATCCGGCTTTAGGGTCATTGAAACGCCCTCGCTAAATCGAATGAGGTTGCCACCGTCGACCACGTCGAGCCGGTTGGCGGTTAGAACTCCGTTGATGAGCTTTACCCAGACCGGTTTCTCGGACACCACATTGCCTTTGTGTACGTCGACCACCGCCTCCGTCAGGCGCACTTCGTAGCCGGTCGAGGAGACCAGATGAACGCTTTCGTTGAGTGTCAGCATTTCCGCCTTCATATCGTAGGTCCCGGAATTGGACGTGACGCTGACGGTACTCTTGTCCTGCATCTCGATCTTGGCGTCGATGTGATGCAGCTCCATTAAATCGGGTTTGGTGATGTCCTGCTCGGCGGATTGGGCGGTGAACTCATAGGGTCGCGCATCCACCGTGAACCCGGTCAGGCGCGGCTGCTGCATCGTGACTTTAGTTCCTTTGATCACAAGCTTGCCAAGGTCCCCGGGCAACCGGAGGCCTCCGACCGTCGGCATATAATTGACCCCCACGACCATAATTAAAGCCGCAGCGATGACCGCAGGAACACCGACGCGAAGCCAACGCACATAGCGGCTGTGCCGCATCGCTGCGCGATAGATTTGGTCGGCATCGTCGCGAGTGGTCGCGGTAAATCCGCCCCGTCTCGCCGTGTCGCCAGAATAGACGCTCGTCAGCTTGGTCCTCTTAGGACAGTCGCCCCGATTCGGGTACGCCCCGTTTTTAGCCGTTCCCGCGGGAAATTATCGATCGAGAATGTGGCCTCGACCGGGCGGGATTAATCTTGCCAAGCGCCCGGATTGAATATGACCCCGCTGAAAACGCTGCAAATTCACGAATGAGCGAAAATATCCTCGCCGCCGAAGCCGGCAAGATCAAGCCGCGCCCGCTCCGGCAGGAACCGGAAGCAGGCCGCCGCCAATTGGTCGCGGCCCTCACGGACCAGCATCGCATCGAGTCGGTCCTTGAGCACATGCAGGTAGATGACGTCGCTGGCGGCATACGACACCTGCGCGTCGCTTAGTTCCGTCCCGCCCCAATCGGACGATTGCTGCTGCTTCGAGAGATCGTGGCCCAGCACTTCGCGCACCAGGTCTTTCAGGCCGTGTTTGTCGGTGTAGGTGCGGGCCAGCCGCGAGGCGATCTTGGTACAGTAGACCGGCTCCGGCATCACGCCAAAGGCATTGCAGAGCATGCCGATATCAAACCGCGCGAAGTGAAAAATCTTGATGAGGCGCGGATCGGCGAGGAGCCGCTTCAGGTTGGGCGCATCAGTCGCATGCGGCGGAATCTGCACAACGTCGGCGGAGCCGTCGCCGGGCGAAAGTTGCACCACGCACAGCCGATCGCGCCCGAGATTGAGTCCCATAGTCTCGGTATCGATCGCCACCGCGCCGGTGTAGCGCGAAAGGTCGGGCAGGTCGCCGCGATGCAGCCGGATCGTCATTGAGGGAACGCGTTGTAAGGGGGACGCTGTGGTTCTGAATATCGCAACCGAAATGGCGCGTCAAAACTACCCGGCTTTCGCTGGGACCAAACCGGCGAGTTCAAGGCTGATCGTCCTCAGCTGCCGCCGCGCTACGGCATCGTAGGCCTGTGCGTCCGCCTGCGCTTCGCGTTGGCCGTTGAAAAAGAGCCCGCTCCGGCCTTCCAGCTCCGGGGCGATCGCCAGTTTGAGGATCGCATCGGCGCCTTCCTCGACAGTGGTCATCGGCGTGCCGAACTCACGCACCATCTTGGTGTTCATGAACGTCGCCGGATGCAAGGCATTGACCGTGACGCCACTGCCTTGCAGCTCAGGTGCAAGATCAATCGTGAACAAAATCTGCGCCAGCTTGCTCTGGCGGTAAGCGCGCATGCCGCTGTAGTCGTTGGTCATCATCACATCCTTGAAATCGATGGCCTGCTGGCCGAGCGACGAGACGTTGACGATCCGCGCCGGTGCGCTGTTCTTGATCAGCGGCAGCAGCAGACGCGTGAGCAAAAAACCGGAGAGATAATTGACCGCGAACCGCAGCTCGAAACCGTCGTGGCTGAGCTCGCGACGGCCGTCCGGATCGCCTCTGCCAATCCCGGCGTTATTGATGAGCAGCTCAAGCCGTTTGGTCGTCCGCTGCACTGCGTCGGCAAGGCCCCGCACCGCGGCCATGGATGACAGGTCCGCTTGCAGAAATTCTGCGGCACCGCCGGCCGCCTTGATCTCGGCCACGACCTGGTCGCCCCGCGCGCGATCGCGGCCGCTCACCAGGACGCGCCAGCCGTCTGCTCCCAATCTCGTCGCGACGACACGGCCGACGCCGTCGGTCGAGCCGGTGATCAATGCCGTTTTGCCGTTCGGTTTTGCCATGACCGTCCTCGTTTGCGCAAAATGTAAGCCCGTACTGCTCGTCGGGCTAGGGCGCCGCACCGATCAAAAGTGCTTCTGCAGCAAATTCATTTCTGCTCAAGGCGCCAGGAGCCGTCCCAATTGTCGTCCGGCGGCGCCGCCGCCAGCATGTCGATGCGCTTGAGCAAGGTCAAAGATGGTCCGTCGTCTGCAACGGTTTCGAGCGCCGTGACGAAACCGCGCCTTGCGTCCTCGAAGCGACGCGCCCGATAGGCTTCAAGAGCTGCCGCATAGCAGCTGCGCAGCTCGACCTGCGCCGTAGTCAAAGCCCCGCTGCGGCCCATGATCTCGTACACCGGCTGCGCTTGCGTCTGGCCGACCAGCGCGACACGATCGATCTCTCTGGTTTCGATCGCAGCGCCGGCGCTGGTAACCGTCGCCGCCGACACCAGGATGCGGCTGCCATACAATTTGTTCGCGCCTTCCAGGCGCGATGCCAGGTTCACGGTGTCGCCCATCACCGTGTAGCTCATCATCACTTCGGAGCCGACGCTGCCGACGAGTGCCTCGCCGGTGGCGATGCCGACGCGGATATCGAACGAGATCGGGACGTTCCGCAGGCCGAGCAGGTCCGGCAACTCGGCCCGAAACGGCGCGACGCGCTCGAGCATATCGAGCGCGGCAAAGGCGGCGAGGCGCGCCTGATCGGCGTCGGCGGTGAAGGGTGGTCCCCAATAGGCCATGATGGCGTCGCCGATATATTTGTCGATGATGCCGCCGTGCTGGCGGATCGGCGCGGACATCGTCGAGAAATACCGATTCATCACCTTGACCAGGCCCTGCGGCGTCATTTCCTCACTGACGCCGACGAAACCTCGGACATCGCAAAACAGCACGGTCATGACGCGCCGCTCTCCGGCGGTCGCCAGCGCCGGTCCGCTGATCAAACCTTCGACGATGCGGGGATCAATGTATTTACCGAACGTCTCCCGGATGCGCTCCTTGAGCCGCAACTGCTCGACCATCCGGTTGAAAGCCATGGTCAAATAACCGATCTCATCCTGCGAGGTGACGGCCAAGGTTTGGTCGAGCTTGCCGGCTTCGACCGCGCGGGCGCCTTCAAGCAGCTGGCGCACCGGACGCGTCACGCCGGTGCTGACCAGGATCGAGAACACCAAGCCGAGCGTCGCCGCGAGCGCCGTCAGCAGAATGGCGATCACCATGACCACACGCTGCTTGCGCACCGTCGCCGCGGAATCGGCCTGCAAGAGATCGATCATTTCAGTGCGGACGGCATTGAGCCCGCGATCGAGATCGTCTCGAAGCGCGTCGATCCGGTCGATGCTGTCGGCGATCGCCTTTCGGTCGCCGGTATTGAGCAGCGGCAGCAGCCGCGCAGTCTCGTCGTTGAGCTGACTTCGCGTCCCGGCGATCATGTCGGCGAGGCGGGTTTCAAGCCGCACCAGCGCCGTGGTATCGCCGAACCTGCTTCCCTTTGCGATCAGGCCATCGAGCAAGGTTCGAGCCGACTGGGTTTCCTGATCGAACGCCGCGTCACTGGCGTCAAAGCTTTTGCGCGCGGCCGCGAACCGGGCCTCATCCGGCGGTGTCTGAGTTTTCTCGATCACCATGCGGTGCAATGCCAGCGCGCGCTGAAGCGAGTCGATGTTGGCCCGGGCCAGGGCACCGTAGGCAGGAACGTAACGCTGCGTCAGATCTTCGAGCCGGTCGCCGACTTGCAGCACCAGCGCCGTCGATACCAGCGCGGTGATGGCCATCAGGACGATAAGGATGACCGCGATTCCGATGATCTTGCGCTTGATCGAAAACCGGATCATCCAGCGATCCTCGTTCGGCCGCACCGGCCCACGCTGGTAAAATCAGCGGACTTTCAATGCTTCGCTAAATTGAATGCGAATTTGCGGTTGGTGTCCAGGAGAGCGCGAGGCCAAACGACGATTATCAATAGATTATGGCGTCCAGAGTTTGCGAAATGCCCCCGAAATCTCAACGCGTGTTTTAAGATTGCCTCAGCGTTTCAACAGCGGTGACCGACGCAGGGCATGGCGGGATGAACTTCAATGGTCATGACCGTAATATTCCCGGCCATCGCGGGTTGGGAATGGACGATGGCCACCATCTCGGTACCGACGGCGCATGCGACGACCAAAGCGAATACCTGAATGAATTTCTTCATGACGAGCTCGCTACGTTGCACAGCTTGTAGCTGAACGTTTGTCGCGTGAAACTTAGCGGTAAGTTCACGGGCGACGGTGCCAGCGATCACTGTTTGTCACAATAATTCCCTAAAATTCACCGGCAGCGAAAAGCGCGGGCTTGACGCTTTCCTTCGACAAAATCGCCATTTGTGTGACATGGGTCATTCACTGCGGCCGAAGCGATGTTAAGCTCACTCATTCCGCTTGACGGCGAATATACATTTTTTTCTTTAAGCCTGCTGTCGACGACAGCAGCCCATGGTGCCGAAGAAAATTAGTGCGGAGAAGAGGCAACGAACTATCGAAAATATTTTCGTCGAGCATCAGCATTCAAAAAACGAACCGATCGAACTAATATGACGTGCAGCCGACGGGGAGACGTCAATGACCGACATGCCGTCAACGCAAAGTTCAGCTCGCATCCTTCGGTCATCTATCGCGGCGTTCGTGGCAGGTTTGCTTGGCGCGTCTTGCCTCGGCGTGACCGGCGCCAACGCTGCGGCCAGTTTTCAGACGGCATCTCCGCACAGCGCGGAGCAGATTTTTGTGCTCGGATCCGACGGCAAATTGTGGCTCGAGCATGCCCCGTTCGGCGCTGTCCCACCGGCGCGAGCGCTCGTCGACGCCAATGTGCTGGCTTTTAAGGGTCTGGATCCTCAGACCGCGCTGGTGCTCGGAACTGACGGCAAGTTGTGGCTCGAACACGCCCCGTTTGGGGCCGTCCCGCCAGCCCGAGAGCAGATCGACGCCACTGTGCAGGCGTTCGAAGGTCTCGGCCATCAGACCGCCCTTGTCCTCGGAACCGATGGCAAGTTGTGGCTCGAACGTGGTCCGTTCGGCTCTGTCCCGCCGGCGCGAGCGCTGGTCGACGCCAATGTGCAATCCTTCAAAAATCTCGATGGGCGGACTGTTCTGGTGCTCGGAGACGACGGCAAGTTGTGGCTCGAACACGCCCCGTTTGGCTCGGTCCCGCCGGCCCGGGAACAGGTCGACGCCACTGTGCAAGCCTTCCAGCCGCTCGGCGAACGGACCGCGCTGGTGCTCGGAACTGACGGCAAATTATGGCTCGAACACGGGCCCTTTGGCACCGTTCCGCCGCCGCGGAACGAGCTCGACGCCGACGTGCAGGCCTTCCAGGGACTCAACAATCAGACCGTGCTGGTGCTCGGAACCGACTGCAAGCTGTGGCTGGAACATGCCCCGTTCGGCACCGTCCCGCCCGCCCGAGAACAGGTCGACGCCACGGTGCATTCGTTCCAAGGTCTCGACGATAAAACCGCACTGGTCATGGGGACGGACGGCAAGCTGTGGCTCGAACATGGCCCGTTCGGCACCGTCCCGCCTCCGCGCACTCTGGTCGACGCGACCTTGATGATGGGCCCGGGCTGTGGTGCGCCAAGCGCGGCAGTCGGGCAGAACCCGGCCACCGATGAATCGGGCGAGACATTCGTCGCTGACGGCCAGAACTATGGCTGGTACGACGACGGCTGGGACGGCCCCGGCTGGTACATCGTCGGCTACGAATTGCGGCGCGGCCTCGGCTTCGGCGGCCGCGACGGCTGGCACGGCTGGAAGCATCACGGCAGCCACGCCCACCGCGAGGGCGAACATCGGCGTGACGAGCATCGCGAAGGCGGGCATCGCGAAGGCGGCGGTCATGGCGGCGGCGGTCATGGCGGCGGCGGTCACGGCGGCGGCGGTCATGGCGGCGGCGGTCATGGCGGCGGCGGTCACGGCGGCGGCGGTCATGGCGGCGGAGGTCACGGCGGTGGTGGTGGTCACGGCGGCGGCGGTGGTCACGGCGGCGGCGGTCACGGTGGCGGCGGTCACGGCGGCGGCGGTCACGGTGGCGGCGGTCACGGCGGTGGCGGCAAACACCACTGACCGATAATCTCGGCAGATCGGCACGGCATCCTCACGCTTGTGAGGCAAGGGAGATCGTTCATGCGCAATCTGAGCAATGTGCTGACGCTCGCGCTCGTTGGCGGCGTCCTCGCGGTCGCGCCGGCATTTGCGCAAACCAAACCCGCCGCAGCCGACGCGGCGAAAGTGTCCACCGAGCCGGCGGAATCGCCACTCGTCGTCGGCGCGTTGCAAGTCGGTTCGGCCGCCAATCTCGTCATTGTGGGCATTGACATCACTGTTGAGGCCGACAGCATTGTTTATTCCTATTATTTCAAGAACACCGGTACCGCGGAGCTCGGCATCGCGGCGGCCGTGGCTTTGCCGGAACTCAAGGCGAGCCGCGATCGCAGTGAAACCTGGGTGCTCGCCTCAAACGACCCTGAAAACCCGATTGGCTTGACGATTACCGCGGCCGGCGCGCCGGTGACCACAAAAGCCGAGATCCACGCCTACGCGCTCGGTGTCGATCGCCTCGCCGAGGTTAAGGCAGAGCGGCTGCCGCCGATCCCGTTCGGTCCAGAACTCGACAAAGCCCTTGCCGCGCTTTCGCCAGAGGCCGCCGCGCGCCTTGCGGCACTCGGGATGATTTCGCTGCGGGATCCTGCAGACGCCAAGGCGTCGCTTACGGCCGACTGGTCGCTCGACGTCGTTCGCAGCTGGCGCCAGACCCTGCCGCCGGGCAAAACGACGCCGATCGTGGTCAAATTCGTACCAGTCAAGGCCCGATACCGAATGACAAAGGACGACGTCGGCGGCCTCGACGACATGAAGGACGAGCTTTGTTTGAAGCCTCCGGTCCTGGGCGCCCTGCAATCACGCCTCAAGGGCGGCGGCGCCTGGAAAGTGACCGACATTTTGCTTGCCGACGACGCACCCGCCCACTGGATCGACAGCCCGCAGACGACGTTCTCGGTGCAGAGACCGGCAGCCAACGCAATCGTCGCCTTCTGCCGTATGGACGACAAAACAGCAAATCGTCCGACGGTCCTCGGCGCCGGCTCCGATGACAGTGACAGAATTCGTATTGTGATTTTCGAACCCGCAGCGAACTAAGGGCAGCGCGCCGCAATCGCCCTGAAGACTTACCTCGCCGATCGTCCAGTTTATCGCTTCAAGGATGACCTTAAGGGGATCGTCCTCAGAACGGCCATTTCCGACGTGGCAACGCAGACCTACGCCGTTGTGATTACCCTGTCGCTCATGCGGCTGACTGTGACGGTCGCGATCGCCTTGGCGGTGTTGCTGGTGATTGTGTTCCTTCTCGTCCAGCTCGTCCGGCACCCACACTGGGGTTTGTCGATCCTGGATCTGGCGCTCATCGCCGTGCATCCGGACCAGCAATAAAGTGAGCTGAGAAATCGTCGCGAGCCGTCGCGTCGCCGCGGTTCCCACCTGAATATTTGGATCAGCAATGCCGAGGGCGCGCGAAGTCGTGCGAAAGTTGTCTTTCGAGCGTGACCCGGCCGTGACGCCCTACGAGGCCAGTGCCCAGGAGAGAAGGCCGACCCAGACGATCCTTGTCAATCGCTTACCGTGTCCCGCCTTTACCGACACCTCCCATTGAATCCCAACAACTATTTTCGAGCATTGTCCCACCAATTTTTGGCATGCTATTGTATAGCCTTCCCCATGGCGAAGACTTGCATCATTTGTGGCCAGCGCGCTGGATCGCGCGAGCATATTTTTCCAGCGGCCCTCGGAGGTCGGCGTACGAATAAGGGAATCTATTGCGGGCCGCATAATCGAGGCTTTTCACATCTGGCAAAAATAATTACGCAGCAACTTAAATCCATTAATGCGCTGCTGGCCGTGCGCCCCGACCACGAGGACAGCGCCGAACCCTTGGACTACACCTCTCCTGAAGGAGAGCGCCTGGTTATTTTCGATGGAATAGTAAAACGGGCAACTTCGGGCAAGACGGACAGTGAGCGCGGCCCCCATGTGCAATTAACTCTCGGCGGGCCGGACGGGCTGCGGTCCATCGCCTACATCGCGCTCACCTTCTTCGCACATCATTTCCAGGATTACGCGCGGCTCAGCGGCCTTGATGCCATCAAGGCGTTTGTCCTTGGAAATGGAGACAATACCTTTGTCTGGTGGGAGAGCCCACACGCGCCGGCCCCGTTGCCCCCAAATCCCTTTCCTTTCGGTCACACTATTGTACTGATGACTTCTGCCACTACGCAGGAGGCGAGCGCTTTCGTATCCCTGTTTCAAAGCCTCCATTTTGGCGTTCACCTGGGAACGCTGAGCGGGTTAACAGACAAGTCGGTCGTCGTGTTCATCGACCCGCAGGCGGACAAAGCGCCAAGCGATATCGAGGAACGCAAGGACGAAACCGTTCTGCTGCCGCTGCTTAAGCCGGACCCCATGCATGCGCATCTAGAAAGGAACATACGCGAAGGAACGGCCCAACATTCTTTGCAGGAATTGCTAAACAAAATACAACGATGGAAATTCGAAAAAGACATGGCTCTTGTGCTGCTACGGCTCAATGCTGCCAGGGACCTGCCGCCCGCCCGTTTCGTTGGCGAGATCACTACCATTGTTCAAGAACAGATAAATCTTGTCTACCGGCTTATGAAATACGTCGCGTCGGCATTCATCGCTGCCCAAAAGGACAACGCGGCCCTTCAGGCAGCCGTGCAGCACATAAAGGCGATGATCGAGCAAGACGCGGCCACGCCCTCCGCACTCACCCCAGCGGCCGAGGACTGCGCGATTTGCTGCATGCTTGCGCTCGTCAAGGACCTTAGCGAGCGACTAGCCCATCGCGACATCACAATGGACGACCTCTTGCAAGTGTTCGATTCAGGCCACGGTGCTCGAATTGTTGGCGAGATCATGTTTGCCCCGTTCCGCGGATAAACATCAAACTAGGTAGTTTGTTCGCCGGGAAGGCTCGAACTCCTTTGCGGATCACTCCACCCGAGATGCTGTAGCGATAGCGTCGCGCCCTTGTCGCTGCACGCGGTGCCGACCGCATCACACTACGGCCGGCGGCGCTGTCCGCCTTCCTTTTTGATCTCACTCGACATTCTCACTTTCAGATCAGTCGCGAAATTTATAACACCCGGTTGCTGACCTATACCCACGCGTGGTAGACAGGGGTGAAATTTCACCCGCATCCCCCGGTTGATTTTCAACGCTCATTCAGAGCGAGGGGACGCCTATGTCTGCTTCGATTTCGGGCGTCGTCCTTGCGTGGGGCCTGCTGGTCCCGTCGCCCCGTATACGTCCTGTCCGGGCGAGTTGATCGTAGTGACTTGATTGGTCGCACCATGCGGCGAAATCCCCAATCCAGATGGTCGTTCCAGGGTTGCCGCGCTTTGCGAACGGCCACTTCTCCACGTACGGCTTTCGCAAGCATCCACCGAAAACTTCGAGTTCTCTTTCGATTAACTCGACGAGTTTTGCCCGCTCCTTCCGACCTATTTTTTCTTCCTCTTTTGACGTTCTGTCGTAGGTCAGATGAGAAATCTGTCGGTTCAACCGACCACGTAAATCATTGCTAGGTCCACCCTTGGTCCATGGGATGTATCCATCGCAAAAATGCTTTGCGCCCATGTAATTGCTCCTTGCCTGACCCGGCGTAGCGGACTCTTGGTCAAAGAACTCGATCAAGTTCCTTGCGTGCACGCAGAATGACTCGATGATCGCATTCGCTAATCCAGGACTCCATGCCGGGACGTCCAAAAAATTGTAGGTGCGATAAAACATGTCCACTTCGTAGACCAGTTGGTGATCGAACGCCTCCATCAGACCTTCTTTCGAATGTTTGAGATCGGTCATTCTGACCTCCGGGGCCGAGAAACAAAACAGAACAGAACCGTGTCCCACCTTCGACCCCGGTGGGACTTTTTCGGCAAAAAGCTAAAGCGAAATCAAAGCCGAATTTTCGGGATGGTGCCCAGGAGAGGACTCGAACCTCCACGCCTCGCGGCGCTAGTACCTGAAACTAGTGCGTCTACCAATTCCGCCACCTGGGCTTAAGCGGCGATAGGTACGGAGCCGTATTCTGGTTGTCAATCGAACGCGCTAACCCTCTATACAGCGTGGAATCGATCCTGTATTTCCGCCAGCCATGGCCTTAAAGAGCAATTTTGAAACGCTGGTCACCGTGTTCGGCGGTTCGGGATTCCTCGGCCGCCACGTGGTTCGCGCGCTCGCCAATCGCAATTACCGCATCCGCGTCGCCGTGCGCCATCCCGAGCTGACCGGCTATTTGCAGCCGCTCGGCCGGGTCGGGCAGATTCATGCCGTGCAGGCCAATGTGCGCTTTCCGCAGTCGATCGAGACCGCGGTGCGCGATGCCGACGTCGTCATCAACCTGGTCGGCATTCTGTTT
This sequence comes from uncultured Alphaproteobacteria bacterium, assembly GCA_963831165.1. Classification (GTDB taxonomy): domain Bacteria; phylum Pseudomonadota; class Alphaproteobacteria; order Rhizobiales; family Xanthobacteraceae; genus BOG-931. The sequence goes on along the minus strand of CAWHPC010000014.1, from coordinate 50,269 downwards.
GAAAGGGGCCGCCAGCGCTTCGACGCCGTGCAGGCGGAAGGCGCCGGAGCCGTGGCCCAGGCTGCGAACGCCGTCGGCGCGCGGCTCTTCCACGTCTCGGCGATCGGCGCCGACGAGAATTCGGTCTCGGACTATGCGCGCTCCAAGGCGGTTGGCGAGCAGCTGGTGCTGGCCGCTCAACCCCAAGCCATCATCACACGCCCATCAATCGTGTTCGGCCCGGAGGACGACTTCTTCAACCGCTTCGCCGCGCTGGCTTGTGTCTCGCCGGCGCTGCCGCTCCCCGGCGGCGGCCACACCCGATTTCAGCCGGTGTTTGCCGGCGACGTGGCGAAAGCGATCACCAAGGCCGTCGACGGCGAGGCTAAGCCCGGCACGGTCTATGAACTCGGCGGGCCGGACGTGCTCACGTTCAAGGAGCTGATGGAATTCACGCTCACGACCATCGAGCGACGCCGCCTGCTGCTGCCGATCCCGTTCGCCGTGATGAAGCTGCAAGCGGGGTTCTTGCAATTTCTGCCGAAGCCGCCGCTCACGCCCGATCAGGTCGAACTGCTCAAAAGCGACAACATCGTCTCGGCGGCCGCGCGCCAGCAAGGCCGTACGCTCGAAGGGCTCGGCATCATCCCCAATTCGGTCGCCTCGGTCGTGCCGGATTATCTCTGGCGTTTCCGCAAGACCGGCCAATTCCACGGCCGTGCGGCGTAGCTTATCGCGTCGTCCCCGCGCAAGCGGGGACCCATAATCACGGACCGACACAGTTCTGCATGGACCGCGGTCATGGATTCCCGCGGACGCGGGAATGACGCACTACGCCTCGTATTTGAACGACAGCGCGACGCGGGTGCGAAACGCGGTGACCTTTCCGTTCTCCACTTTCATGTCCATCTTGGTGACCTCGGCCACGCGGAGATCGCGCAATGAACTGGACGCCGTTGCGATCGCAATGCGACCGGCATCCTCCCAGGATTTCTCGCTGACGCCAACCACATCGATAATCCGATAGACGCTATCTGATTGCTTCTTCGCCATTGGATTTGTCCTCTCGTGGCTAAAAGGGAACGCGCCAAAATATTGCGCGCATCCCAGTGAGCTTAGATCAAGGCGCATGATCGCGTCGATGACCTCTTTTGGCCGGCCTGGACTCCTGCGGCCGAAACGTGGAAGCTGAAACGGCCGTGCCGTCAGGCGCGACGCATAAGGGCGCAGCGATGCCAGGCAAACGCGTGCAGTTCGATGAAGCGTCCTGGCGGCAGCTTGACCTGCTCGGCCGCGACCAGATGAAGGACTTTCAGGAACTCGCAGATGAGGCGTTCCGCGATCTGCTGAAGAAATACAATCGTCCCGTCGATCTGAAAGATGCGTTGCGGCGCAGCGCCGGCCTCTCCGCGACCATTCATCAACTGCAACCCGGGCAAGGCAAGAAACCGCGGAAATAACCGCTGTTGGCGGAAATCCGCTACTAAACGTCGTTGACGCGTGGTCTGCTGCGGGTTCCGCCGTCGGGTCTTGGCATCCGGGATCCCAAAACCCGGCCAAACACGGTTTACAAACAATGAAATCGTTAACTGCGGCAGGCAGATAAACCGAATTTTCAGGCCTGAAAGGTAGGACTACGCAGCCAAAACCCGACGCTCTATCCACGGTTCGTGATCGCCATGCACGTGGCTCAACTGTCCTGGAGCGAGACCGCCGGCTGGACTGCTGTTTCCGGCGATCGCGCCAACGCTGACCTGGTTTTCTTTTTCGGTACCCGGCAGGCGCTGGCGTGCGGTGCTCGCTATCGCGAACTGCGCGCGATGTTCCCGTCCGCTCACATTCTCGGCTGCAGCACCGGCGGGCAAATACACAACGACGACGTCACCGACGACGAGATCACCGCCGCAGCAATCGGCTTCGACGCGACCAACCTCCGCATCGCTTGTGAGCCGGCGCTCGCGCCGGAAAGTTCCCGCACCTGCGGAGGCACGATTGGCCGGGTCTTGGCGGCGCCCGATCTCGTCGGCATTTTTGTCTTGTCGGACGGCCTGAACGTCAATGGTAGCGAGCTGGTCGCCGGCATCACTGCCGCGGTCGGCGAGCAGGTTGCGGTCACCGGCGGGCTCGCTGGCGACGGCGCCGATTTTCGCGAAACGCTGGTAGGCGCCGACTGCGTTCCCCGCAAACAAACGGTCGCGGCGGTCGGCTTTTACGGTTCGGCGATCCGCATCGGCCACGGCAGCGCCGGCGGCTGGGACGAGTTCGGCCCGCGGCGTCAAATCACCCGATCACGCGGCAACGTGCTGTTCGAGTTCGACGGCCAGCCGGCGCTCGACCTCTACGAGCTTTATTTGGGCGACGAGGAAGCCAGAGGCCTGCCGGGCTCCGGCCTCCTCTTTCCATTGCGCATTTTCGATCCCGAGCGGCCGGATCATGACATCGTGCGGACCATTCTGGCGGTCGATCACAAAGCCCGCTCGATGACGTTCGCCGGCGATGTCCCGGAGGGGTGGACCGCGCAATTGATGCGCGGGAATTTCGACCGACTGGCGGCCGGCGCTGCTGCGGCCGCACGCCAGGCTGCGGACGGCATCGGTCCAAGCCGGACCGGCGATCAGCTCGCGATCCTCGTCAGCTGCATCGGCCGGCGGCTGCTGATGGGTCAGCATACCGCCGACGAACTCGAAGCCACGAGCGGCGAATTCGGACCGCATATTTCACAGTTCGGTTTCTATTCGTACGGCGAAATCTCACCGCATCGCGTGTCAGGCGTCTGCGAACTTCACAACCAGACGATGACCGTCACGACGATTGCCGAGGTGCCGGAACACGCCGGTGCATAAGCTCCTTGCCAGACAGCTTGCCAAAGCAACCAAGGCCCCCGGCGAACTAGACCTTCACGCGCTTCTTGCACTCGTCGCCGAGGCCTACGAGCAGTCGGACAACGACCGTCAGCGCACTGATCGCTCGATCTCGCTGATGATCAAGGAGCTTGAGCAACTCAACCGCGGGCTCGATCAGCTGGTGCAGGAGCGCACCGCGGCGCTGCGCGAACGTGAAGCCGAACTGCAGGCGCAAAATCTTCGGTTCGATGCCGCACTTGAGAACATGGCGCATGGCCTGTGCATGTTCGACAGCGACGAACGCCTGATCGTTTGCAACGAGCGTTACACCGAGATCTACGGTCTCACGCCCGATTTGGCCAAATCCGGCACAACCTTGCGTTCAATTCTTGAGGCGCGGCTGGCGGGACCAAACAGTCCGTTGCATCCGGACGGATACGTCGAACACCACCTGGCAAAAGTTCGCAAAGGCCAGGCGTATGACATTGAAACCGAGATGCGCGACGAGCGCGTCATCGCCATTAATCACCGGCCGATGCCGGGTGGCGGCTGGGTCGGCATCCACCAGGATATCACCGCGCAAAAACGGGCCGAATCGCAAATCGCTTACATGGCTCGTCACGACGACTTAACGAGCCTCGCCAACCGCGCCGTGCTGCTGGAGAAAATGGAGGAGGCGCTCGCGCGCGTACGGCGTTTCGGCAGCCGCTTCACGCTGTTCATGCTCGATCTTGATCTATTCAAGACGATAAACGATTCACTCGGGCATCCGGTCGGGGATGAGTTGCTAAAGGTGGTGGCAGGCCGCCTGTCTTCGTCGATGCGCGAAACCGACACGGTTGCGCGGCTCGGCGGCGACGAATTTGCGATCTTGGCGGCTGTCGACGGCGATCAGCGGGAAGCTGCCATCGCCACAGCCGACAGACTTCTAACCGCCGTCGCCGCGCCTTGCGATCTCGACGGGCATCATCTCAATATCGGAACCAGCATCGGCATTGCGCTGGCGCCGGAGCACGGCACTGCCGTCGACCAGCTGGTGAAGAACGCCGACCTCGCGCTGTATAAGGCCAAGGCCGAGGGCCGCGACGCCTACCGGTTCTTCGACGACACGATGGGCGTCGAGGCGCGCCATCGCCGCAGCTATCAAAACGATCTGCGCAATGCGCTCGCGAACGGCGAGTTCGAGCTGCATTACCACCCAATCGTCGACATCCAGACCCGCGAAATTGCCAGCGTTGAGGCGCTGATCCGCTGGCGGCATCCGCTGCGCGGCCTGATCGCACCTGCCGAGTTCATTCACGTGGCGGAGGAAACCGGCCTGATCAATCCGATCGGCGACTGGGTCTTGCGCAAGGCATGCAGCGATGCCATGCGCTGGCCGCCTGCCGTCAAGGTCAGTGTCAATTTATCGGCGGTCCAGTTTCACAAGGTCTATCCGATCGACAACTTTTGTGACGCGCTTGCGCAATCCGGGCTGCCGCCGGAGCGCCTGGAGTTGGAGATCACCGAGTCGGTGCTGCTGCAAGGCAGCGCGGAAAACGTCGAAACGCTGCATCAGTTGCGACTGATGGGCATTTCCATCGTGCTGGACGATTTCGGCACCGGCTATTCGTCGCTCAGCTATCTGCGGATGTTTCCGTTCGACAAGATCAAGATCGATCGCTCATTCGTCCACGAACTGGCGAAGAATGCGGACTGCGCCGCGATCGTTTCTGCCGTTGCGGGGCTGGGACGGAGCCTGCGCATCGGCACGGTCGCCGAGGGCGTCGAGACAGAGGATCAGCTTCTTCTGGTGCGTTCCGCCGGCTGCACCCACGCACAGGGCTACCTGTTTGGCCGGCCATGCCCGGTGGAGGCCCTGAGATTTCCGGGCGTTGGGCAACACCGGCCAAAGATCGAAGCGGCCTGAGAGCGCGGGCCTTTAAGCAAATCGCTCACGGGCTCTGGCCCGCGCCTTCATGGCTTCAACTTCGCGATTGCGTGCCGGGCTCACGGTTTCCAATGACGCCAGCAGCCGCCGGGCCGTTTCCGTCACTTCTTCAACCGCGCGGGTGAACGCCGCCTCGTTGGCGCGCGACGGGTGGGTGAAACCGCTCAGCTTGCGGACGAATTGAACCGCCGAAGCGCGGATTTCCTCGTCCGTAGCGGGCGGCTGGAAATTAAACAGCGTGCGGATGTTGCGGCACATCGGCGCCTCCTTATCGATGGGTTTCGCGGCGTTCTGACTATTCTACAATTTTGCAGCCGCTGCGGTAAATTGGGCGATATACCCCCCGTCCTGCGGGAGCGTTTCGTGTCGTCCACCATCGCCGAGCCTGTCCCGATCACCCTCGACGACGGCGTTCGCGTCTCGGGCCTATTGCAAGCCCCGCCGCGAGCGCGAGCCTGCTACGTCATGGCTCACGGCGCCGGAGCGGGAATGAAGCATCCGTTCCTGGCTGCGGTCGCGGCAGAGCTTGCGCAACGCGGCATCGCCACCTTGCGCTACCAGTTTCCCTACATGGAGCGCGGCAGCAAACGGCCGGATCCGCCGCCGGTCGCGCACGCGACTGTCCGCGCGGCGGTGAGCGCGGCGCAAACCTTGTTGCCCGGCATTCCGCTGGTCGCCGGCGGCAAATCCTTCGGTGGCCGCATGACGTCGCAGACGCAGGCGAAAGCGCCGCTGCCCGGCGTGCGCGGCCTGGCCTTTCTGGGGTTTCCATTGCACCCGGCCGGCCGGCCTTCGCAGGACCGCGCCAAGCATTTGTTTGATGTGCAAATCCCGATGCTGTTCCTGCAAGGAACCCGCGACACGCTGGCGGCGCTCGATCAGCTGGAACCGCTATGCCAAGCGCTCGGTTCGCGCGCGAGCTTGAAACTGTTCGCGGACGCCGATCATTCGTTCCATGTGCCAGCGCGGAGCGGCCGCAAGGACGGGGACGTTCGCGAAGAAATGCTGGATGCGCTCGCCGCCTGGATCGACGGCGTGATCAAAGTCCCAGCGAAAGCGCGATAAGGCCGACCACGCCGACCGCGAGCCGCCAGCCGACAAACAGCGTAAAACCGTGCCGCGACACGTAGCCGAGGAAGGTCTTCACCACGAACCAGGCGCAGATGAAAGACACGATAAAGCCGACGGCGACGATCATCGCGTTGCTATGGCTCATTTGGCCGTGGTTTTTGTAGAGATCGTAGGCGAACGCGCCGGCCATGGTCGGCATGGCGAGCCAGAACGAGAATTCGGCGGCGGCGCGGCGCTCGGCGCCGAGCAGCATCGCCGCGACAATGGTCGCTCCCGAACGCGACACGCCCGGGATCATCGACAGGCACTGCGCCAGCCCGATGATGAAATACATCGGCAGCGTGAACGTTGTCGCTTCCTGATAACGCGGCTTGAGATTGAGCCGATCGACCCACAACAGCACCAAGCCGCCGACAATCAGCGAGACGCACACGATCCAGGGATTGAACAGCACCTCCTTGATGAACTTGTAGGCCGTCGCGCCGATCACCAGCGCCGGCAAAAAGGCGAGCAGCACGCCGATGATGAAACGCCGCGCCTGCGGATCGTTGAACATCCCCAGGAACAGGTGCCACAGCCGCACCGCATAGATCGACAGCAACGCCAAAATCGCGCCGAACTGAATCAGCACCGCGAAACTTTTGCCGAATTCGTCGTCGCTGAAGCCAAAAAACTGCTGCATCAGCAGGAGATGTCCGGTGGACGAGACCGGAATGAATTCGGTCAGTCCCTCGACCACCCCAAGAATGATCGCCTTGATGAAATCGAGCGTCATGAATGAGAGCTCCGCAAGCGAGGAAGGCGCAGCACGCGTCCAATCCGGTGAAAATGGCACGAATCGTAGGCAGACTTGTGACCGAGGGTCGAAGTTCTGGCAAGGCGCGAGGCGCGCCTTCCGCCGGCGCGGCTTTGCAAGTTCCCTGCGCCGGTTGCCTGCGGAATTGCTTTGCCTATAAGGGAGCGCTTCGACGTCGCCGCGCTCCTTTGCACGCGACGCGGTTTAGTGAAATTGCTCATCGCCGGTAGCATGCTGACCCTGTTTCATCATTTCTCTTGTCCGCATTCCCGTTTCGTCCGGCTGATCCTCGAGGAGATCGGTTCGGCGCCACGCCTGGTCGAGGAGCGGACCTGGGAGCGCCGTGAAGAGTTCCTTATGCTTAATCCCGCGGGAACCACGCCGGTCTTGGTCGAAGAAGGCGTGCCGCCGATACCGGGAGCGGCCATCATCGCCGAATACCTCGACGAGACCCGTGCGACCACCGGCACCCTGCCCCGGCTGATGCCGCGCGAACCGGCGCAACGGATCGAAATCCGCCGGCTGATGAGCTGGTTCAACGACAAATTTTTCGCCGAGGTCAGCGGGGCGTTGGTCACGGAGCGCGTCTATAAACGTTTCATTCCGGAGAGCGAAGGCGGCGGCGCGCCCGATACGGAGATCATGCGGGCGGCGCGCAGCAATATTAAATATCATCTATCGTATATCGGCTGGCTCGTTCGCAAGCGCGACTGGCTGGCTGGCGACAGCCTGACTTATGCCGATCTTGCCGCGGCGGCGCATTTGTCCGCCGTCGATTACCTGGGCGACGTACCGTGGCACGAAGACGAAACCGCCAAAGCCTGGTACGCGAGGATCAAGTCGCGACCCTCGTTCCGCGCGCTGCTCGGCGAGACGCTGCCCGGCCTGCCGCCGTCGGCGACTTACGCCAACCTCGACTTCTGACGCCGGCCGCTGCGGCCACTTTCAAGCACAAACTTGCCGGAGTCGCACGCGCGCAAGGCTTTGACGCGATCGGCGTGGCGCGGCCGGATTCGATCCCGCACGCGGCCGAGCGCTTGCAGGAGTTCCTGGCGACCGGCGCTCATGGCGACATGGACTGGATGGCGAGGAACGCCGACCGCCGCGCCGACCCTAAGGTCTTATGGCCCGAAGTCCGCACCATCGTCATGCTCGGCATCAACTACGGTCCCGGCGACGATCCGCTCGCGATCCTGCAGGACCGTACGCGCGGCGCCATCTCGGTCTATGCCCAGGGCGACGACTACCACGAGGTGATCAAGCCGCGGCTGAAGACTCTCGGACGCTGGCTGATCGACGAGGCCGGCGGCGACGTCAAAGTTTTTGTCGACACCGCGCCGGTGATGGAGAAGCCGCTGGCGCAAGCGGCCGGCCTCGGCTGGCAGGGCAAACATACCAATCTGGTCTCGCGCCAGCATGGTTCGTGGTTGTTCCTGGGTGCGCTCTTCACCACACTCGATCTGCCGCCCGACGCGCCTGAAGAAGATCATTGCGGCAGTTGCCGCGCCTGCCTCGACGTCTGCCCGACGGCGGCGTTTCCGGCGCCCTATCGTCTCGATGCGCGGCGCTGCATCTCCTATCTCACCATCGAGCATAAGGGCCCGATCCCGCGCGCTCTGCGCCCGCTCATGGGCAACCGCATCTACGGTTGCGACGATTGTCTGGCGGTCTGCCCGTGGAACAAATTCGCTCAGGCCGGACGGGAAGCGAAGCTCGCCGCGCGCGCGGTGTTGCACGCGCCGCAGCTTGCCGAATTGGTCAAGCTCGACGATGCCGCCTTCCGCGCCTTGTTCACCAAGAGTGCCGTCAAACGCATCGGCCGCGCGCGCTTTGTGCGCAATGTTCTGATCGCCATCGGCAATTCGGGCGACGCCACGTTGACCAGCGAGGCCGAGCATTTGCTCGACGATCCGTCGCCGCTCGTGCGCGGTGCGGCGATTTGGGCGCTCGGCCGGCTAGACCGTTCGCGGCTTGGTAGCTGCGCTTCTGCGCGGCGTGGCGCGGAGACAGATGCCGACGTGATCGACGAATGGAACGCCGCGCTGCTATGAGGCTCCGATGTCCAAACTTCTCTGTTTCGGGCTCGGTTATTCCGCAGAACACTTCGTCGCAAGGTTCGGCGACGGCTTCGATGGCATCGTCGGCACCGTTCGCGGCGCCGAACGCGCCGCGGTTCTGAACGCGCGCTTCGGCGGCCGGCTGAAGGCCTTGGCCTTCGACGGCGTTTCGGCGACGCCGGAAGTCACAAGCGCGATCGGCGATGCCGACGTGGCGCTGGTTTCGATCCCGCAGACCGCGAAGGGCGATCCGGTGCTGGCCGCCTTCGGTGCAGCGTTGACGCATGCAAAGCAACTGCGGTCGGTTGTTTATCTGTCCACGGTCGGAGTGTATGGCGATCACGGCGGCGCGTGGGTCGACGAGGCGACGCCGCCGCGGCCGGATTCGGAGCGGGCGCGCGACCGGCTTGCCGTCGAGCAAGCGTGGCAGAGCTTCGGCGAGCGCGCTCAAAAAGCCGTCGCGATTCTCCGCCTTGCAGGCATCTACGGGCCTGGACGCAACGCGCTCGTCCAGATCGCGCGCGGCGACGCGCGGCGCATCGTCAAGCCCGGCCAGGTGTTCAACCGCATCCACGTCGGCGATATCGCACAGGCGATCGATGCGGCGTTTGTCCGCGGCGCCACCGGAATTTTCAACGTCGCCGACGACGAACCGAGCCCCGCCGGCGATCCGCTCGTCTTCGCCGCGCAACTTCTCGGCCGCGACCCGCCGCCGGAAATCCCATTCGAGAAAGCCGCGTCATCGATGTCGCCGATGGCCTTGAGCTTTTGGCAGGAGTGCCGGCGCGTGCGCAACGACAAGATCAAACGCGAGCTTGGCGTCACACTCGATTACCCGACTTATCGTGAAGGTTTGCGCGCGTTGTTTGAAGAGAAGTAGCGCGTCGGCGTTCATGAGAACATGTCCCGGGCGCAGTGCAGCACGAAGTGGTGCGCTGCAGAACCGGGACCTTACCAAACTCTGAGTCTGCGACGATCCCGGATCAGCGGTGCACCGCTTACGCGCTGCACCGCATCCGGGAAACGCCGTTCAGTGCAGGCTCGGACCCTTGAGGAAGCGATCGCGTTCGCCCGATTTGATGCGCAGGTCCATGGTCTCGCCGTCGCGATAGATCGTGATCGGCACTTCGACGCCGGCCTGGCCTTGCGCCCAGATGCGGCGGAACATGCCGGCCAGATCGTGGACTTCCGTGCCGGCGACCGACAGCACGATGTCGCCGGTGTGCAGGTCGGCGCGCTTGGCCGGACCGCGATCGGCAAGCCCGACGATCACCAGTCGGTTCTCCACCTCGGTCGCATAGAAGCCGAGCCACGGCCGCGGCGGCGCGTTGCGCCGCCCGAACTTGAGCAGGTCGTCGAAGATCGGCTTCAACAGATCGATCGGAACCATCATGTTGATGTTCTGCGCCTTGCCCTTCTCGACGGCGTGCTGGAGTTGCAGCGAGCCGATGCCGAGGAGATCGCCGCCGGGTCCGATCATCGCCGTGCCGCCCCAGTTCGGATGGGCCGGCGCCGTGAAGATCGCCTCGTCGAGCACGTATTCCCAATAACCGGCGAACTCCTGCTTGGCGACGATGCGGGCTGCGACCGAATGCTGACGTCCGCCGGCGCCGGCGACGACGACGCGCTCGCCGAGCGAGGTCGCCGCCGACTGACCGATCTCGAGCGCCGGCATATCGAGCTTGGCGAGCGCTTGCACCAGCCCGAAGCCGGTTTCCTGGTCGTAGCCGAGGACGTGACCGGGCACCGAACGGCCGTCGTTCAACGTGAGCCAGAGCGTGTCGGCCTCGGTGATCAAGTAACCGATGGTCAGAATAAGCCCGTTGCCGCGAATGATGACGCCATTACCGGCGCGCTCAGTGCCGAGCGTGTCCGCCGTAAAGGCGTCCGTCGGCACGGTTGCGCGCAGCGCCACCGCGCAGGAGAGCGCGAGCTCGAGATCGTAGGAGTAATCCTCCGGCTTTGGCTGCGCGGAGGTCGGCACCTTCCAGTCGCTCAACGATGCCATCTCATTCCTTCTTCTCAGACTTGTCGGACGCTGGCTTGTCCGACGCCGCGGCGCGCTGTTGCAGTTCCTGCAGGCGCTGCTCCATTTCCGGCAGGCTGCGAATGAGTTCGCATTTCCGCTTGTCTTCCTGCGCCTGTTTCTTCACCTCTTCCCAACGTTCCTTAGCATCTTCCAGGGTCCAGGGTCGCTTCTTCGCCGGGTTGAAAATCTGCGCCTTGACCAGATTCTCCATCGAATGCGCGTATTCTTCCAGATTGAGAATACGATTACGCACCTGATAATAGAAACTCTTGCCGTCCAACTCGTCGCAGTATTTCAGCCCGCCGGCGAACATCTGTTGGGCCATGTGGGCGTCGAAGATCTTGCCTTTGAGTTCGTCAATGGCGGGATTTTGGGCATGCAGCGCGGATACCGGAAATAACAACAGCGTAATCACGCCGAAGGCAAGCCGCCTCACGTCCAGTCTCCGCTTAAGTCCCGCGGCCATCGTCCTTGAGTCCCAAGTCCTTGAGCCCCACGTTCTTGAGCCCCCACGTCCTTGAACGCCACGCCGTGCAAAGACGGTACCAATTCACTGGATCGGGCCGGAAGCGTACCACAATACCGCGGCGGCGTTCTTAATTGTTCATTATCCATGAACATCATGGCGCAGCGATTGCAGGGCGCTGCTGTCGTATAGTTAGCGCCGTCGTCGATGCTGCCTTGTTCCCGCCAAATCTTCTTTGCAGAACAAAGCAATGTTGCGTGACTGAGGCTCGGCCTTGCGCATCACCGTCGGTTTTTTAGCGATTGCGTTTACGTTTGCCGCCGCAGGCGGCGAGGCGGCCGCTCAAACCTATCCTGCTTTGATGCCGGGCGACTACTACGCCGCACCTCCGGCGCCGTATCCGCCGCCTCCGCCGCGGCCGTATGCGAGCGCGCCGATTCCGCCGGCAGATGTCGGCCGGCCGATGCCCGGCTACCCTTACGGACGGCAGCAACCTTATTATTATCGCGACGCCAACGGAATGCTCGTGCAGCCTTTTGGTCCGGGCTACGCCGATCAGGCCGACGATTATCGAGCGGCTCCGTATCCGCCGCTGCAGCGGCCGTATTTCGCGCCGGCAGACCGGCCATACTTTGGTGGACCGGCGGGCGCCGAGCGGGCACCGGACGGATCGACTATGATGGCGGCGTTGCCGTCCGAAGATCGGCCGGAAACTGGGCCGCACCGGGAACTAGCGCCGCAACTCCGGCGCCAGCTGGTTGACTACGTCACTTCCGAACCGGCCGGAACGGTCATCATCGATACGCCGCACACCTACCTCTACCTCGTGCTCGGCAACCGCAAGGCCATGCGCTACGGCATCGGCGTCGGCCGGGAAGGTTTCACCTGGTCGGGCACCGAGCGCATCAGCCGCATGACCGAGTGGCCGGACTGGCATCCGCCGAAAGAGATGATCGAGCGGCAGCCTTATCTGCCGCGATTTATGGCCGGCGGCGACGGCAACCCGCTTGGCGCGCGCGCACTCTATCTCGGCAATACGCTCTATCGCATTCACGGCACCAATCAGCCGTCGACCATCGGGCATTTCGTTTCGTCAGGCTGTATCCGCCTGACCAACGAGGACATCGAAGACCTCTACAACAGAGTGAACCTCGGCTCACGCATCGTGGTCCTGCCGGGATCGCCGCCGGCGTCGGCAGCCGCGAGGCGCCTGCCGTATGCCCGCTAGTTGCGGCGGATTTTGAATTTCCTGCCGTCGGCGGAACTTCAAATCCAAGACCCGCCAAATCCAAGACCCCGCGAAATCCAAAACTAGCGAAGAGCTGCGCGTCATCGCTAACCGCAACGCCGAAAATTTTCCTGTTGGTTTTTCCGCGACTCAACTAATGTCGCCGCCGTCGGCCTGACCGGTCGAACCCGTTGTTTAGTCCGGCAAGGTATCGGCCGCGCAACGGCAGCTGATGCGAGCCAACTGCCTCGCGCTGACCTCTCGCCCTATGTGACGCGTGTTTCTCGGAGTCGCGCACGGCGTTCAGCGAGGTGCAATGCTTCCGAATATTCGCCTGATGATCGCGGCCACGTTTGCGGCGGTCCTGATGCTGATTTGCGGATTCAGCATGTTCGCCACTTTCCGCGTCAGCCACGCTCCGCTCGAACGTGTGGCATCCGCTGCATCGCTGCACCTTGTCGCCACTGATGCCGCACCGCCCGCCATGAGCATTACGGCGACAGTCCCGTTCAACAATCGCTTCGATGTCGGCGGACCGGGAAGCGGCAGCGTCGCAGCCTTGGCCTATGCCGCCCCGGAGCCGGGCGAACCGCCGGAGACGAAAGTTGCCGCGCCGGCCGCGGACGATCGCGAGCCAACCGCAGCGGAATCGCCGGCGAGCGGAGACGCTCCAGCGTCGTCACAACAAGCCGCCCTATCGGAAGCAGAGCCTGAGACGAAACCGGAGGAGACGCCGGCGGCGGCAACGCCACCACTTGCTTCCGCTGATTCAACAATCGCGCTCGCCGCGCCATCAATTGTCGAGCCGACGCCCGAACCATCGCTACCGCCTGGGCAGACGCGAGAGCCTGAGGTAGCGTCCGCCCCCGCAACGGTCGAGCCAGCGCTGGCCTTGCCAGATCTCGCGACACAAACGGCGGAGAAGGCGGAGCAAGCGGAAAAAGCGGAGAACAAAGCCAAGCATGCGCACGCCGCCCGAACCCACCACGTCCGCAGAGCGCGCGCCGTCGTTGAGGCCTCCCGCTTCGAAGCCCAGACCACCTTCCAAACTGGTGCTTGGTGGACGCAGCAAGCGCCGCAAAAGGCTTCGGTGAAAATCCGGCACACCAAAATTACTTCGGCAACGCCCGCTTCGGAAAAACCCACTTCGGCAAAACCAGCGCCGACGGTACCCGCCTCGACACCAGCCACGTCGGCAACACCCGCGTCGACCACATCGGAAGACACGATCTCCGGCGTCGGCGGCCCGTTCGTCAGCGCGCCCACCCGGTAACCGGATAGCGGGATTGACTTCGACCGTTCCGTCACCATCAGGTGACGCTTATGACTTCGCTTTCGGTCCTCGACCTGTCGCCAGTTACCACTGACACGCCGGGATCGGCGGCGCTGCGCAATTCGCTCGATCTGGCGCGGCTTGCGGACGCCCTTGGCTATAAACGCTATTGGCTCGCCGAGCATCACAACCTGGCGAGCATCGCGAGTTCAGCGCCGGAGATCATGATCGGGCAAGTCGCGTCTGTGACGAAACACATTCGTGTCGGTTCCGGCGGCGTGATGCTCGTGAACCATGCGCCACTCATGGTCGCCGAACGCTTCAAAGTGCTGGAGGCGCTGTTTCCCGGCCGCATCGACCTTGGCCTCGGCCGCGCGCCGGGCACCGATCCGGTCACCTCCTACGCCTTGCGCCGCCGGCAGGATGCGCGCGAAGGCGATGAGTTTCTCGAGCGCTTTCAGGAACTGATCCTGCTGGAACGCGGCGGCTTTCCCGAAGGCCATCCGTTTCGCAGCGTGCACGCGATGCCTGCGGATGTCGCGCTGCCGCCGGTGTGGCTGCTCGGTTCGAGCGGCTACAGCGCCGAGCTTGCCGCAGCGGTCGGAATGGGGTTCGCTTTCGCGCACCACTTCGCCGAGCACGACGCGGAAAGCGCGATGCTGACCTACCGCGAGCATTTTAAACCGTCGGAAACCATGCGCGAGCCCTATGCCATCCTCGCCACTGCCGCGGTCGCCGCCGACAGCGATGCCGAGGCCGAGCGCATCGCGGGCAGCGCCGACCTGCATTTCGTGCGCCGCGCCAAGGGCGAATATCTGCCGCTTGCTTCGCCGGAAGAAGCCGCCGCCTACCCCTATACGCCGGTCGATCGCAGCCGCATCGCCCGCCAGCGCGAGCGCCTGGTGGTCGGCGGCATCGATAGAGTTAAAAGTCACTTGCTGACATTGATCGAAGCAACACGCGCCGATGAATTGATGATCACCACTATGGCCTACGATCACGCCGCGCGCCGCCGTTCGTACCAATTGCTGGCGGAAGCTTTCGCCCTGATCCCGCCCCACTGAAACGGGCCGGACATGCAACCCGGGAAGGCCAACTGCGTTATGGATACAGCGTCGCGCGACCTCCCGAGCAGGCAGGAAGCAACTCTCGATCTCACGACCAAGCCGCGGTTGGAAGCTGTGTCTCAAGGAAGAGTTTGTGCGTTGAACCGTGGTTCGTCTTGCAGTGGGAGGTGGAACGCGCCGCGTGATACGCGCCGTTCGCAACGCGTCCTTCTCAGCACCGTGTACGCGATCGTGTTGGTCTGCGCCATGTCCTGCGGCGCCTTGCCGGCTATGGCCAGTCCGAACAGCAGAACTGCGCCAGGTTTCCGCCACATCGAAACCGATCCCGCGCGAAAGGAGCTTTCGAAAGGCCCGCTGCAAATCATCATTTCCGTCGATCAGCAGCAGCTTCATCTCTATCGCGACGGCACGCACGTGGCCGATGCACCGGTCGCAACCGGAGTCCCCGATCATCCAACGCCGCTCGGCATTTTCAGCATCATCCAGAAAAGCCGCGATCACCGCTCCAATATCTACAGCAATGCGCCGATGCCGTTCATGGAACGCATCACCTGGTCGGGCGTGGCGCTGCATGAGGGCGTCAATCTGGGCCATCCGGCTTCCCACGGCTGCATCCGCATGTCGCATGAATTCGCCGTGCGATTGTGGGCGTTGACCAAGCTCGGCGCGCACGTCGTCATCGCCCGCCCCGAACTTCGGCCGGAGGAAATTTCCGACCCGCATCTGTTCGTCCATAGCGAACAGCCGCCAGATGCGGAACCGGCGACGTCGCGGGCTCCTTCGCCCATTCCGGCAGCGGCCAAACTTCTTCTTAAGACCGCAGAGACCGCCGCGGGTGACCAAACAACGGATGCGCTACGCCAACAAAATCCGAGCGCTGCGGTAGTGACGCCGGCCGTCGACGCGACTGTGCAAACGCTCGGCAGTACCGATCAGACGAGCCCGCCGGCCGATCCAGCCGCGGCCGATAAAGCCGAAGCGACGCCGGCGGATGATCCGGAAATCATCCCGCTGCCGCCTGCCAAGCCGGCCGAAATCGCGCACCCCGCGAACGGGCCGATCGCGATTTTCGTCAGCCGCAAGGAGCAAAGGATCTACGTGCGTCAGGATTTCTCACCGTTGTTCGACGCCGCGATCACAATCGAACAGCCGGACCAGAAACTGGGGACGCACGTCTTCACCGCGATGGAATATACCGATGATGGCGCGAGTTTCCGCTGGAACGTGATCTCACTGCCGCGCGAGCAAGTGAAGGCGCATCAACCCCGTTACGAGAAAGGATTTGGCAAATTCGCCAACGTGAAGCGCAACAACGCCCGCGCCGGCAAGCCGACGTCCGATCCGCCAGCCGAAACTCCACAGCAGGCGCTCGCCCGCCTGGAAATCCCCCAGGATGTGCTCGATCGGATTTCTCAGCTGATCGTGGCCGGTTCTTCCCTCATCATCTCCGACCAGGGGCTGGGCGAGGAAACCGGCGAGGGCACCAATTTCATCGTCGTCACGCCCTGAGATGATTCGGCTGCACCGCCATTCCAACCGCCATCGGCGCCGGTGTATGCTAGCCTTGCCTGCAGGGTAGGGCATTTCAGTCGAATGGAGGATCGTCTTGGGTAAGCAGTTCTCACTTGTCGCATCGGACAGTTTCAAGCTCGGCGCTTATCGCGCCGACCCGAGCGGGCCGGCCAAGGGCGGCATTGTCGTCATTCAGGAAATCTTTGGCGTCAATCAGCACATCCGGGCGGTGTGCGATCGGCTCGCCGCCGATGGCTATGCCGCCGTGGCGCCGGCGTTGTTTGATCGCCAGCAGCCGAATTTCGAATGTGGTTACTCGCCGGACGAGATCGCCAACGCTCGCAAGTTCGTCGCCAATCCCGATTGGGGCGCGATGATGCGCGACGTGCAGGCCGCCATCGACGAGGCGAAGAAAAGCGGCCCGGCCGCCATCATCGGTTTCTGCATGGGCGGCACCATAGCCTTTCTTGCCGCCGCCAAGGCGAACGGACTATCGGCCGCCATCGGCTATTACGGCGGCCAGATCGCCAAGAACGCCGACGAGAAGCCGAAGATACCGACCCAGCTGCATTTCGGCGAGAAGGACGCGTCGATCCCGATGAGCGACGTCGAACTGATCAAACAGAAGCGCGGCGGCGATTGCGAGATCTACGTGTATCCCGAGGCGCAGCACGGGTTTCATTGCGACGAGCGCGGCAGCTACAACGAGGCTGCCGCCAAACTCGCCTGGCAGCGCGCGACTGCGTTTCTGCAGAAGCACCTGAAAAAATAATCAGCCAATCGCAGCAAATAGTGTCATTGTGAGGACAGCGATCCAAGCCGCAGCGCGCAGTCTGGATCGCTGCTTTGCTCGATGCTTCGCAATAACGGCACCTTGAAATTGTGAGAAGGCTCAGGAAAAGCGCCTCGCGCCATGGCGCAACTTTTCCAGCGCCGAACTGATTACTGACATTCCGATATGGACACCTGATCAGAACCAGCGCTCTTGCACGTTGATGGTGTCGCCGGGACGCAGCGGGAAAGTCAGCGGCACCGCCATGCGAACCTGACGGCCCAAATAGTTGCGGTTGAGGATGACGGATTTGCGTAGCGCGCGAGGCGTAAATCCGCCGGCGATCGCCACGGCCGTCTCCGCGGTCATGTTGGCAACGTACGGATACTGGCCGGGCTGGGTGACCTCGCCGAGGATGAAGAACGGCCGGTAGCCCACGATTTCCACCGCGACATGCGGCTCGCGGATGAATCCGTCGCGGAGTTTTTCGGAGATGCGGGCGGCCAGCTGATCGGTGGTCATGCCCCGCGCCGCTACCGAGCCGATCAGCGGCATGTCGATATAGCCGCCAGTGCCGACCACATACGAGTTGGTCAATCCGTCCTGACCAAACACCACGATCCGCAGCCGATCGCCGGAATCGAGCGTGTAGCCTCCTTCAACGGCTGGGGGGCCATATCCGGCTTGGGGAGCATATCCAGCTTGGGGCGCGTATCCGTATAGACGTGACGCCGCCGGAGCGGCCGCATAGGGCGCCGCAACGTACGGCGTCGCCGCTGCATAAGGACTCCTGGCCGCATAAGAAGTGGCCGCGTACGGTGCGGTCGCATAGGGAGCCGCTGCATTCGGCACCATCGCGTAAGTCCCGCCAGCCATCGCAGCGGGCGCCGGCGGCGCTGCCGTCCCGTACATGACGCCGTCGATACCGGACGTTGCCGGAGCAGGCGAATAGGCAACGTAGGCGACAGGCTGCCGGGCACATCCCGCCACCGTCACCGCCATCGCTACACCCAGCAACAAGAAGAGAGAGCGGATGACCCGCATACGCGCAATCCGGCCCAGCAAGAGCAAACGTTGAGGCCTGATTAACGCCCGGTATGGTTAACAATCCCTCACCGCTCTGCGGCGAGATTTGGATATCTGAGGTCACCATCGGATACCGGACCTAGAGCCGTGAAGCCGTTGGCAAAATCGGCTGCAAGCGACCCTACTTGTTGGAGCGACCAAACCGGTCGGCGGCCGCGGCCAGCACCATCGCGATCACCAGCACGAGAGGAAATGCCAGCGACCAGCCGAGCTTGGAGGTGTCGGTATACTTTTCAAGGTCCAGATACCACGCCAACGCTTCAATTGAGGCAATGACCACGACCGAGCTCAGGAGCTTTTGCTTCAGTCCGCTGAAGTCGACGTCGGTCAAACCTTCGGGCAATCCGCCGTGCTCGGGCCGCTGGATTTTGCCGATGAAGTTCTCGTAGCTTGAAAAAATCACAATGAGCACGAGATTTCCCGTCAGCGTCACGTCGACGAGGTTCAGCACTTCGACGACGAGATCGTGCCAGGTCAGCGTCGGAAGCTTGCTGGCCGTTTCATATAAGTCGGCGAAGAAGCGATAAATCAAAAGCGCGAGGCAGCAGACCAGGCCAACGAGAAACGGCGCCATCGCCCAGCGGGATAGCAACATCACCGCTTGAAAGCCGCGTTCGATCCGCCGCATGCCATGCCCCTCCGCCACCCCGGCCGCCGCGGAAGCGGCGCGAGCCGGAATGACGAGAGAGAGCTTAGTCGGCTGATGCCGTCAATATGCGCTAGAGCGCAATCGCTTCAGATTGAATCGATTGGCGCTCTATCATCTTTGCTGGAGCATGATCTTTTCGGAAAACCGGCGTCCACTTTTCCGGATCATGCTCTAGGCGGCAACGCCGGCGCCGATCGGGCAGCTCACGCCGGTGCCGCCGAGGCCGCAATAGCCGTGCGGATTCTTCGCCAGATATTGCTGGTGATAGTCCTCCGCGAAATAGAACGGCGGGGCGTCGACGATTTCCGTTGTGATCGCGCCCATGCCTTGCGCCGCGAGCGCTTTGGCGTAGCTCGCCCGCGATGCCTCGGCCGCAGCGCGCTGCGCCGGCGTGAACACGTAGATGCCCGACCGATATTGGGTGCCGACGTCATTGCCCTGCCGCATACCCTGCGTCGGATCGTGAGTCTCCCAGAACGTCTTGAGCAGCCGCTCGTATGAGATTTTCTTTGGATCGTAGACCACGAGCACAGCTTCGTTATGGCCGGTGCGGCCGCTGCACACTTCCTCGTAGGTCGGATTGGGCGTGAAGCCGCCGGTGTAGCCGACTGCCGTTACATAAACGCCGTCGCCAAGCTCCCAGAATTTGCGCTCGGCGCCCCAGAAACAGCCGAGCCCGAACATCGCCATGGCGAGCCCTTCTGGATACGGGCCCTTGAGCGCGTGACCGTTGACAAAATGCTGCCGGGCAGTGGGGATTGGCGCCGGACGTCCGCGCAAGGCGTCTTTGGGGGCCGGCATTTCGACTTTCTTTCCGAAATTGAGCATGCGCCGTCTCCTTGCGAACCGGCACCAATATAGTGCCCGCGGGACCGCAAAGCAGCCGCCACAGTGATCACGTTTTCCCCAACCGCGAACGTCTTCCACCAGCCGCTTTTGCCGCCTATTGTGCGCGCCGCGCGCCGCGCCAGGGCGGCAAGGGAGGTAGTCACGATGTCTCGGATGCTCGCGCTCGCCTGCGCGTTGGTTGCGTTCGTTGCGGTCGCCGTTTCGGCGTTGGCCCCGGCCTTGGCGCAGCAGACCGCGGCGATACCGCCCTACGGAGCTCCCATAACGCTCGACGATGCCAAACGCGCGATGGCGGCGGCGGAGCTCGAAGCCGCCAAGAATTCCTGGCAGGTCGCGATCACCATCCTCGACAGCGGCGGCAATCTGGTGATGTTCCACAAGGTCGACAACACCCAGCTCGCTTCCATCGGCGCCTCCGAGGGCAAGGCGCGCACCTCGTTGACATTCAAGCGCCCGAGCAAGGCGCTCGACGACGCCATCGCCGCCGGCGGCGCCGGTTTGCGCCTCCTCGCGGTCAAAGACATCACTCCCCTTGAGGGCGGCCTGCCGATCGTGGTCGACGGGAAAATAATCGGCGCCATCGGCGTCTCCGGCGCGCTGTCCTCCCAGGACGCCCAGGTCGCCAAGGCCGGGGCCGACGCGCTAACAAAATAACCGGCCGCGCAGCAACCCCTAGCGCAACCAGTCACCAAACAAACCTTTCACCGGGAGCCAATGCGACCGACTTAATCGCCGCACTATGCTCACGGCCTAGTTACTTGCATTATGATAGTAACTGGCGCATATTGGAGCATGAAACACAAGAACCTGGCCGGAATGCCCTGCCCGATCGCCCGCAGCCTTGAGCGGGTCGGCGAGTGGTGGTCGATGCTGATCATGCGGGACGCGCTGCACGGCTTCACGCGCTTCGATCAATTTCAGAACAGTCTCGGCATCGCTCCCAACATGCTGACCCGCCGCCTTGAGGCCCTCGTTAAAGCGGGACTGTTGGAGCGCCGCCGCTACAGCGAACATCCGCCGCGCTACGAGTACCTGCCGACTGCGCGGGGACGCGATTTGCGCCCGGTGCTGATCGCGCTTTTGGCCTGGGGCAACAAGCATTTTGCCCCAGAAGGCGAGAGCGTTCTACTGGTCGATCACCTGACTGGAAAAATCGCCGACCCGATCCTCATCGACCGCGTCACCAAGCACCCGATTACCGACGCCGAACATCGCTTCACCGCCGGACCGGCCGCGCCAGCGAGTACCCGCCGTCGCTTCGGCTTGCCGGCGCGGACGGCACGATCGGAGGCCCGCTCGTGAGTGCTGTGACCCTGCAAGCGACGGACGCATTTCCCCAAGCGCCGGCGCAACGCCCGGCGGCGTTAACTTCGCGCACCGAGCAACTGTTGCGCGGCCCGGTGCTCTGGACCTTGCTGCGACTGGCAACTCCGAATGTCCTGGTGATGCTGGCGCAAGCCGCGACCGGCATAATCGAGACCTACTTCATCGCCCGCCTCGGCACCGATGCGCTCGCCGGCATGGCGCTGGTGTTTCCCGGCGTGATGTTGATGCAGATGATTTCCGCCGGAGCCATGGGCGGCGGTATCTCTTCAGCGATCGCGCGCGCTATTGGCGGTGGACGCCGCGATGAGGCGGATGCCCTCGTCCTTCATGGCATTGTCATCCACGCTGCGCTTGGCCTGTTGTTCACGGCCATCATGCTGCCGTTCGGACTGCCGATCTATCGCGCGCTGGGCGGCCGTGGCGGCGAGCTGCAAGCCGCTCTGATCTATTCGAATGTCGTGTTCGCCGGCAACGTGGTGATCTGGACCCTCAACGCGCTGTCGAGCGCGATCCGCGGCACCGGCAACATGCTGGTGCCGGCGGTGGTGATCTGTGTGGGTGTCGTCGTCCTGATCCCGTTGTCGCCGTGCCTCATCTTCGGCATCGGGCCGGTCCCGGCGCTCGGGATCGCCGGCGGCGCGTTAGCGTTCCTGCTGTTCAATGCCGCGGGCACCGTCGTCCTCGGCTGGTACGTTCTATCCGGCCGCAACGGCGCGCGGCTGCGGCTCGGGCCGTTGCGCTGGCGTCTGATCGGCAGCATTCTCGGCGTCGGCGCCTGGTCGTCGATCTCTTCGGTGCAGACCAACGTCATCATCGCGTCGGCAACGGCGCTGGTTGCCGGCGTCGCCGGCGCCGATGCGGTGGCCGGCTACGGCACCGGAGCGCGCCTTGAATATCTGCTGATACCGCTGGTGTTCGGGCTGGGCGCGCCGCTGGTGGCGCTGGTCGGCACCAATATCGGCGCCGGACAATACCAGCGCGCGCTCCGCATCGGACTGTGCGGCGGAGCGATTGCATTTGCGATCACTGAGGCCATTGGACTTGCGACCGCACTGTGGCCGCGCGCCTGGCTTGAACTGTTCAGCGCCGATCCGAGTGTGATCGGCGCCGGCAGCGACTATCTCCGCGTCGTCGGGCCGTTCTACGGTTTCTTCGGCCTGGGTCTTGCTCTCTATTTCGCCTCGCAGGGCGCCGGCCGCGTCGGCTGGCCGCTGCTCGCCGGCTTTGTGCGGATGGCGGTGGCGATCGGCGGCGGTTATATCGCGCTGCGCAGCTCGGGTTCGCTGACGTGGCTGTTTGCTGCGCTCGCCGCCGGCCTGATGTTGCATGGAACCATCGTGCTTGCGGCGGTGCTCGCCGGCGCCTGGCGTCGGACTGCGCCGTAGGCGTTACGTTAAGCAGGGCTGGCATAAGCACCGACGCCGCGAAGCTGGTCGACGTTTTATTCGCCACGATTTAGAGATGCTGAAACGGCGACGTTGTGCGCACCGCGTCTCTGCACTGGGAGACCCTCGACCTGAGTTGCGCGAACAGGTGGCTACATTTGTCCTAGTTGATCGACCGCGATTTGAACCAACCCGCCGGCTGATGCGACCAACCGCAATAGGCATTCCGGACCGGAGTGGGCGCCTGGCTTTGCCAGAAGCGGCTCCAAGCCGTACCGGCGCCGGAATCGAACATCCTTGTTTTTGCAAGACAGGAGACGGTCGTGACGCACCCCGATTGGAACAAAGCCATGGATGCCGTGATGTCTCACGAGTGGATCGCATTGGCGGTACTCGTGTGGCTGCTCTGCATCGCGGGCTATCTGACTCTCCAAGTCTGGTTTGGTTGCGCCTGGACGGACCGCTGGCGCATTGCGGCGCTTGTTCCGTTGGTTGGTCTGGCCGCAGTTGTCGTGTTGGCTTTCATCGGACAATCGTACGACCCGGATGTGTTTGGGCCAGTCGCAAGTCCCTTCGACAACCTAATCGTGAGCGTGTTGCTCCTCTCTCCCTTGGGATTTATCTACCTCGTTATTGCTGGCATTGTGCGCCGGGCCCGGCGTAAGCTTAACTTTGCGCGGCCGTCCGAAATGGAGGCGACTACAGCGGCGACAAAACCGCGGATTGTCCAAACCGCAGTAACGGCGTGGGGAGACACATTCCGCATGATCGGCGCCATGCCGCTCATCTTCGGCATCGCGCTCGCGATTGACTTTGCGCTATCACTCGCAACTCTCGCGGTAGTGCCCGATCCACTAGCGTTCGCCGCGAGCGGGCCGCTGCACGCCGCTTTATTAGTTGTCGTTTCCGCCGTTTTGAGCGCGATACTGTTTGCTCCGCTGGCGATCGTGGCGCACCGCTTCGTACTGCTGGGCGAAACGACGAACCGCTACCCGCTTGATCCTTTCAGGGCGCGCTACGTCCGGTTCGCGGGCTTTGCCATTCTTTTCAAACTTGCTCTGGTGCTTCCGAACACGCTTATGGGTTTGCAATCGCAAATGCCGGCGAATCCATTAGCGACAGCTGCGTTCAGTTTGGCGACCATCGCTTTGACCGCCGTTATCTTCATCGTGGCCGTTCGGCGCATCATTCTGTTTCCTGCGATCGCGATTGACGCGCCGGGCGCGACGTGGAGCAATGCGCGGCGCGACACCAAGGGAAGCTCCTGGCGCGTGCTCTTTATCTTTGTCTGTACGGCACTGCCGCAGCTGATCTTCGGCGCTCTGATTGGCCTGGTGGTGCTGCGTCCGGAATTCAAAAGCGGCGGCTGGCTAGCCATTTACTTCGTCGGTCCGCTCATCGGGATTCCCACCATATGCGCATTCGCCGCGGCGGCTTCGCACATCTTTCGCGCGCGCGCCGATAGCTTGACGCGTGCCTCGAGCTAAAGCGCGCGGCGAGGCCGCTAGCCAAAAAGACTCAACCCGTGCCGCGAATTCTATGGCATCAGTTCGAGGGCAAAATCGATAGGTTCCGCGACCGAATACCTGAGTTCAGAAGCATCGTAAAATCGGCGGCTTTTCGGTGAGCGGAATGAACTCGACCATGACGCCGATGAGATAAAAGGAGGTTTGAGCGGGCTCCTGCTCGATTTGAAACACTGGCCCTCCGCTGTTTCCCCGATACACCGGCCCGTCGACGATGATGGATCGCCTCAGCGGATCCTTTCCGGCGATGAAGGCGCGCCGCAGCAGCGGTCGAAGCGGATCGAATTGTGGAGAATCGGGAAGCCCGAGTGATGCCGGATAGCCGTATAAAATGGCGTCATTGCCGACCAGAACCTGGTCGAATTTTCGCACCTGATACATTCCCGTGCTGACCAAGCCGCTGTCGGCAAATTCAACCTTTGTCACGCCGGGCGAGAAGTATGCCATCATCGAGTGGTCCTACTCCTCCTTGAGAAGTCCCGACCTTGATCACCGCGACGTCGCGCGTTTTGTGCGGCTTCACGTCGCCCTTATCCAAGAGCACTTTGAAGTCGACCCGTAGCAAAATCCGCTGCGGCATCGGCAAGTCCTTTGAGTAGGACACCAATTCGAGTACCAAATCCGGTATTTGAGGTTGCTTAGTCTTTTCGCTGGGCAAGCCCGACGCAATGACGTGTTTCGCCGTCACTAAGTACTGGTCAGTATTTTTTCCGAAATAGAACCCCGAGCCGAACCCGAACGTCGCTCCAGCCTTGTTTTTCAGCACAACCAGGACCGGGAATGCGAGGTTGTCATCGGGAATCATTCGCTTTGCCTGGGCCGAGCAGACCGCGAGTAGGGTCAGCGCAATGATCAGACTGGAGCGAACGATTCTGGAACCTTGGCTCATCGAAGGGTCCTTTCAGATCGGCAGCACTTGTTGATGCCAGCGCCATACTAGCACGGCCGCCGGCGCTCGACGTCCGCGTGGCCTGCTGTATTTCCGCAGTGCATAGCGACGCAACTGGCTCATAGCGACGTTTTCGCCATTGAGTTCACTTCCGCTTGTGATGAGAGCGGACGTTGATGAGCCGAGGCGCCGTCGGACATCGTTTCCGGTCGAACACCGATCGCGTCCAAATCGACGAATAGCGCGATGTGCTTCACGCTGCGCGCGTCCGGGCGACGGTGAGTCAAAACGTCAGTCGGCAGATCACCGATGCGCTCGAAGCCGCCCGACAATTCCGAACGGAAAGAAATAAACGCTGAGCACGAACAACACGCCGAGCCAAAGCAGCCAGCGATCGGGGTGGAAGACCAGCGGCAAAATCGGCAGGTCGGCGGTCGCGTGGCTGATCATCGCCATCACGTTCTGCAAATAGGTTTCGGCGAGGACGAAGATCGCGGCGCCGAGCACCGCGCCGTAGAGCGTGCCCATGCCGCCGATCACCACCATCAGCAGAATATCAAGCATGATGTCGAAGGAGAGCGTGACGGCGGGTCCGGTGTAGCGCAGCCAGAGCGCGCAGAGCACACCGGCCAGCGCCGCGGCGCCGGCGGCGAGACAATTGCCGATCGAGCGGTAGACCACCGTCCGGTAGCCGAGCGCCTCGGCGCGGAACTCGTTATCGCGGATCGCCTGCAGCACGCGGCCGAACGGCGAATTGACGACGCGCAGCAGCAACAGAAATAAAATCAGCGCGGCGAAAAAGATCAGATAGTAGGCGATGATGCGCCCGTTGATCGTGAACGGCCCGACTGCGACGTGAAATCCGGGCCGCAGCGCTTCCGGCAGCCGAAAGTTGCGGCCGTCCTCGCCACCGGTCACCGCGCTCAACTGCGACGCCAGAATCGAAAAGGCGCTGGCGACGGCGAGCGTGATCATGGCGAAGAAAATCGCCCGCACCCGCAGCGAGAACAGGCCGATAATCAGCGCGAGCGCGACCGCCAGCAGCAGCGCCGCGGCGGTGCCGAGCAGGATCGACGTCCAGGAGGGCCCGAAATTGTATAGCGCAAGGCCGGCGCCATAACCGCCGATGCCGAAGAACATGGTGTGAGCAAACGACACGATGCCGGTATAGCCGAGCAACAGATCGTAGCTCGCGGCCAGTACCACGAAATAACAGATCTTGGCCGCGACGTTCAGTGCGGCCGTGCCTGAGAACAGCAGCGGGGCGAACGCGAGGCTGATCAGGATGACGAGGAGCAGAAACGTCAGCACCCGGCCACGCGGCGGATCGCCCGATAATATCGCCCCGAGGGTCTTCATCGCTTTGCCACCGGATAAAGGCCGCGCGAGCGCCAGAGCAGGATCAGCGCCATCAAAAGGATGTTCGATCCGAGCGCGAGCTTGGGCGCGAGAAAGCCGGTGTAGTTGGCGGTCACGGCGACCAAGAGCGCCCCGATGAAGCAGCCGCCCACCGAGCCGAGCCCGCCAATGACGACCACGATGAACACCAGCACCATCACATCCATGCCCATGCCGGGCGTCAGCGACTCGCGGTAAAAGCCCCACATCACCCCGCCGAGTCCGGCGAGCGCGGAGCCGGCCATGAACACGCCGACGAACAGCCGGCGGATGTGATAGCCGAGCGCCTCGACCATTTCGCCGTTCTCGACGCCGGCGCGGATCAAGAGGCCGATCCGGGTGCGGTTGAGAATGAGCAGCATGGCGGCGAAGATCACGAGGCCGACGACGACGGCGATCAGCCGGTAGCGTTCGACCGCGACGTCGCCGAAGATCAGCGAACCGCGAAACGCGGTCGGTACCGGCAGCGCGATCTGCACCGGTCCATAAACCGCGATGATGAGCTGTTCGGCGACGATCAAGCCGCCGACGGTGACCAGGATTTGTTTCAGATGCTGGCCGTAGACCGGCATGATGATGACGCGTTCAAACGCGTAACCGAGGGCGGCGGTCACCGCCATGGCGAGCGCGATCAACGCCAGGAGCGCGAGCAGATTGAGAATCATCGAGTCGGCGCGCAGCGAAGTCGCCAGCAGCGGCACCAGCGATGCAGCCGCATAGGCGCCGACCGTAATGAACGCGCCGTGGCCGAAATTGAGTACGTCCATCAGGCCGAACACCAGCGTGAGCCCCGAGGCGATGATAAAAATGATCATCCCCATGGCGAGGCCGGCCAGAGTGAGCGTCACCCAAGTCGACGGCGACCCGACCAGCGGCAGCGCCACCAGCGCGACGAGCGGCACGAGCGTAAGCGGCGCAAAATCGCGGCGCTGCCTCGGCAGGGATAGTTCGCCGCGCGGCGTCATTGATGCTGATCCAGGTGAAGGCCGAGGAGCCGATGCTGCAAGTCGCGATCCTCGGCCAGCTCCGCCATGGCGCCTGAGTGCACCACCCGGCCGTTGTCCATTACCGCCACCGCATCGCCGAGCGATTTCGCAAACAGAAAATTCTGCTCGACGACGAGAATGGTGGCGTCCGAGGACTTCTTGAGCTCCTGGAACGCCACGATCATGTTGCCGATGATTGCCGGCGCGAGACCCTTGGTCGGTTCATCGATCAAAAACAATTTGCGCGGCTCGATGATGGCGCGGGCGATCGACAGCATCTGCTTCTGCCCGCCCGACAGCACGCCCGCTGCCAGCGACCAGAACTTTTCCAGCGCCGGGAACAAGCCGAAGATCCAGCGCAGGCGCGCTTCGTCGATCGGGCCGGAGCGCGCCGCGAGCAGGAGATTTTCCCGCACCGTCAGGTCGGCGAAGATGCCCATAGTCTCCGGCACGTAGGCGATGCCGGCCTGGGCGATGTCGGGCGTGGCCCAGGCCGTGATGTCGGCGCCGTCGAAGCGCACCGCGCCGGCGGAGGCGTGCCACAATCCCATGATGGTGCGCAGCGTCGTGGTCTTGCCGGCGCCGTTGCGGCCCAGCAGCATGGTCAGCGCGCCGTGCGGCACCGCGAGATCGACGCCCTGCAAAATGTGATACGGCCCGATGTGCGTGTTGACGCCGGAGAGCGTGAGCAGCGGCGGGCGGTCAGACATTCGCCGCCCCGAGATAGGCCTCTTGCACGACCGGCAGCGCGATCACGGTCGCCGGGTCGCCGTCGGCGACGAGCTGGCCGTTGTGCAGCACGATGATGCGGTCGGCGAGCGAGCGCACCACGTCCATCTTGTGCTCGACCAGAAGGATGGTGCGGTCGCCGCCCGCCTTGATCGAATGAATGAGGTCGAGCACGACCGGCACCTCATCGACGCTCATGCCGGCGGTCGGTTCGTCGAACAGAAAGACTTGCGGCTTAAGCGCGATCAGGATGGCGACTTCGAGCTTGCGCTGATCGCCGTGCGGCAGCAGGCCGGCGCGCAAATCGCGGCGTACGGTCAGGCCGACTTGACGAAGAATGTCGTCGGCTTCTTCGATCAGCTCGGTGTGCTGTCTCCAGGTGTGAACGAGATCAAGGCCGGCGCCGCAGCGGCATTGCACGGCAAGCCGGACGTTTTCGTGCACGCTGATATAAGGAAACAGATTGGTCAGCTGAAAGGCGCGGCCAAGGCCGCGGCGCGCACGCTCCGACGGCGGCATCGTGGTGATATCCGCGCCCTTGAACAAGACCTGGCCGGCGGTTGCCTTGAGCTGTCCCGAAATCAGATTGAAATAGGTCGTCTTCCCGGCCCCATTCGGGCCGACAATAGCGGTCAGGCTGCCGGGATGGAATGCGCAGCTCACCGCATCGACGGCGAGATGGCCCCCGAAGCGGATGCTCAGTTCCCGCGTCTCGAGGACGTTCGCCGGTTCGGTTTCCATCTCACCGTTTATTGCGGATCGGCACCGGGATTTCAGAAGCCGGGATTTCGCGGACCAGGTCCAGCAAATCCCAATCGCTCTTGCGATCGGCTTTGATCTTGAACACGAACATAGACTGCAGCGCCTGGTGATCTTCCTTACGGAACGTCATCTTGCCCTTAGGCGTGTCGAACTCCAGGCCTTCCATCGCCGCAATCAGCTTCTCCGTATCGGTGCCGCCGGCCTTCTTGATCGCGGTGACAACCGCGCTTGCGGCCGCCATGCCGCCGCAGGTGAAGAAGTCGGGCGGCATGTGGAAGCGCTTCTGGTGCTCGGTCACGAGCCAGTCGTTCATCGGGTTCTTGGGGAAGCCGTAATAATAGTAGATCGTGCCCTCGGCGCCGGCCAATTGCTGCCACTGCTGCATGACCGGGAGAATATTACCGCCCGGAGCGAGAGCGATACCGTAGCGTTCGGGCTTCATATCGGCGATCTTGGTCGCGGGATTGGGGCCGGCCCAGATGACGGCAATGATTTTGTTGCCGGGCCTGTCTTTCAGCGCGTCGAACAGCCGTTGCGCTGAAGCCGTGAAGTCGGTGGTCATGAACGGCGCATATTCCTCGAATACCACCTTGCCTGCGCTGTGCGACTCCGCCAATGCCGACTTGAATGCGGCAACGCCGTCGTGGCCGAAGGCGTAGTCCTGCGCCAGAGTGGCGATCGCGACGTCGCCCTTGCCGAGCGCGACCGCGCCGGAGAGCGCATCCTGCGATGAGTTGCG
Organism: uncultured Alphaproteobacteria bacterium; assembly: GCA_963831165.1. Taxonomy (GTDB): domain Bacteria; phylum Pseudomonadota; class Alphaproteobacteria; order Rhizobiales; family Xanthobacteraceae; genus BOG-931. Next base: position 20,922 of record CAWHPC010000014.1, on the reverse strand, counting down.
GGCGCTGCGGAAGATGTAACGATTCCACTTGTCGCCGGTGATGGAGTTGGCGACCGCGGGCTCGACCAGCAGGATCTTCTTGGCATCCTCGGCGACCGGCAGCATTGCAATCGTCGCGCCCGACGAGGAGGTGCCGATGGCGAGATCGACGCCGTCATCGGCATAGGCCTGCTCGAGGAGCGATTTCGCCACGTCCGGCTTACCCTGATCGTCCTTGAGCAAGATCACGATCTTGCGGCCGTCGAGCATCATCGTACCGCCCGTGAGGTACTCAAAACCGAGCATAAGTCCCGCCTCGGTTTGCTTGGCATAGGCCTCGAGCGGACCGGTTTTGCTGTAGATGAGCGCGATTTTCAGGTCGGCGGCATCAGCCGTGATACCGGCCGTGCCTGCCCAAACACCCGCCACCAAACACACGCCGACAAGAATTTTTTTCACGCCCACCTCCCGATTACGCTACGGCCGATTTGTCGCAACAAGCTTCCTCAGAACAAAAGCCCTATCACTTCTCCTGCGCAACTACCACTGCATCAATCTCGAACTGCAAGCATTGAGATAGCGCAAATTGCTCATTGGTGCGTCCCCCGGGGACCGCCGCCCTTGAAGTTTCGTCGGTTGCCATCAACATTAATTGCATATCCGGGGCTAAAGAGAAGACAGACACTGGCGGTTGACATGAGCGGTTCACGGCAACTCCGTCTCGGCGCGTTCATGCGGCCGACGACTATCCACACCGGCGCCTGGCGCTATCCCGGCGCCTTTCCGGACGCCAATTTCAATCTCGCGCACATCAAGCGTTTCGCGCAGACGCTGGAGCGCGCGAAATTCGACGCCTTCTTCATGGCCGATCACCTGGCCGTGCTCAATATGCCGCTCGATGCACTCAAGCACAGCCACACGGTGACGTCTTTCGAGCCGTTCACGCTCCTCTCGGCCTTGGCGATGGTCACTGAGCATTTGGGGCTGGTCGCCACCGGCTCGACCACGTTCGACGCGCCCTATCACGTCGCGCGCCGGTTCGCTTCGCTCGACCATCTCAGCGGCGGCCGCGCCGGCTGGAATATCGTCACCACCTCCAATCCCGATGCGGCGCTCAACTTCGGCATGTCCGATCACATGGAGCACGGCGAGCGCTATCGCCGCGCGCGGGAGTTCTACGATGTCGTCACCGGGCTGTGGGATTCCTGGGCCGACGATGCCTTCATCCGCGACGCCGAACACGGGCTGTTTTTCGATCCCGACAAGCTGCATGTGCTCAATCACAAAGGCAAATACCTGTCGGTCCGCGGGCCGCTCAATATAGCGCGTCCGGTACAGGGTTGGCCGGTGATCGTGCAGGCCGGCGCGTCCGATTCCGGCCGGCAGCTTGCAGCAGAGACTGCGGAAGCGGTGTTCACGCCGCCGAGTACCATTGCCGCGGGCCGCGAATTCTACGCCGACGTGAAAGGGCGGATGGAAAAGGCCGGACGTTTCCGCGATCACATGAAGATCATGCCGGCCTGCTTCGTTGTCGTTGGCAATTCCGTCGAAGAAGCGCGGGCGAAGCGCGCCAAGCTCGACAGCCTGGTCCATTACGACAGCGCCATCGCCTCGCTATCGATTGCGCTCGGCCACGATGCCTCGCGCTTCGATCCGGATAAGCCGCTGCCGGAAATCCCGGAGAGCAACGCCAGCAAGAGCGCCCGCGACCGCGTGGTCGCCATGGCGGCGCGGGAAAATCTCACCGTGCGCCAGCTGGCGCAGCGGCTTGGCGGCTATTCCGGCCTCGCCATGGTCGGCACGCCAAAAACCATCGCCGACGAGATGGAGGAATGGCTCGTCACCGAAGCGAGCGACGGCTTCACCATCATGTTCCCGTATCTGCCCGGCGGCCTCGACGACTTCGTCGAGCTAGTGGTGCCCGAATTGCAGCGCCGCGGCATCTTCCGCCGCGAGTACGAAGGCAAGACGTTGCGCGAAAATCTCGGCCTGCCGCGGCCGGAGAACCGCTACTTCGAAACGCGCAAGGCGGCGGAGTAATGGAGATGGATTTGCCGATCGCTGGAAGTTTAAGCAGCGAGAAGCTCCTTGACGCGAGGCCACGCCTCGCTCCCCTTCTCGTCCATCAGCGGCAGATATTTGGGATTGAACCATTCGGCCAGCGCGCTCTGGTAGGGCTTGCGCGCGCGCATGCGATCGTACCACGCGGCAACGCTCGGTCGCTGCTCGATCATTCCGCCGAGGAATTTGAGATGATCGAGCCGCGTGACGTAAGGCGCGTAGCCGATGTCGGCGAGCGAGTAGATCTCGCCCGCCAGCCACGGGCCTTTCCGCGAGTGCCCGGTCCATATCCGCGATCATCTTGTCGAGACGTTTGATCGCCGCGGGAAAAGCCGGGTTCTCGGTACCCTTTTGCAGCTGGCGCAGATTGGCGAGCCATCCCGGCCGGGCTTTTTCCATCGTGTCGTACATCTCCGGCTTATACTGATGATGGAACGCGATCGACATCGACACCGTTCCGGTGGCCGGGAAGATCGCCGCATCGATAAACTTGGTGAAGCCGCGCATGCGCGCGCGGCCTTTGGCATCGGCCGGCTTCAACGGCGGATCGGGAAACGCGTCGTCAAGGTATTCGCAGATGACGGTCAACTCGCAGACCACAAAGCCGTCGTGCACCAGGGTCGGCACGTAGCCGTTCGGGTTGAGCGCGAGGTATTCAGGGCGTTTCTGCTCGCCTTCACGCAGGTTGAGATGTTTGGCCTCGTAGGCGAGATCCTTCTCGGCGAGGCACAACCGAACCTTCTGCGCACAGACCGACATATCGTTGTGATAGAGCGTCAGCGCCATGATTTCTCCCCGACTACGCTTCGTGGTTCTCGACCCTGTAGTACAAAAGTGCGATAACGTTGATCAACCTGCAAATATGCGGGGGAACTCTCCGGTACATGCAGGGCGGCGGCTAAGCTGGCATGAAAACGCTTCTGATGATGTCGCTTCGATTTTGGACGCTTCGATTTTGGGCGCTTCGAGTTTTACTCGCCGCAACCGCGATGATCACGGCTGGCTGCGCGCGCGCCGCCCCAATCGCTGCGGCCGACACCTGCCAGCTCTACGGCTATGTTCCCCACACGCGCGATTACGCCACGTGCCGCATGAACGTGAGACATTACTGGTCCACGGGTCCGTGCCGCGACAGCCGTTTCGCAGCGATCCATCGCCACTACTGCAACCTGATCCCGACAATCGATTTTTAGGCGTGAACCGTCCGCGAAAACCGACGGGGTAACAGATGGACACCATCAAACCGCTCTTTACTGCTACGGCAACCGCGACCGGCGGACGCAACGGCCACACTGAAGCGAGCGACGGCTCGGTTCGCGCCGACCTGTCGGTGCCCAAAGCCATGGGCGGACCGGGCAAACCCGGAACCACGACGCCCGAGCATCTGTTTGCCGCCGGCTACGCCGCCTGCTTCGGCGGCGCGCTCGATTTTGTCGCCAAGCAGCACAAGCAGGATGCGACCAAAGCTAGCGTCACCGCCGATGTCTCAATCGGGCCGCGCGACGGCGGCGGCTTTGGCATCGCCGTGAAGCTGCGGGTCGAAGATTCCAGTCTGCCGCAAGCCGAACTCGCGGCGCTCGCCAAGGAAGCGCACGAGAAAATCTGCCCCTATTCGCACGCGACGCGGGGCAACGTCGACGTACAGATCGAGGTCAGGGGCGGGTAGCTTCGCGGGCGGCGGAACGGACCGGGAAAAATTCAAATAATCCCGCACAATCGAATAACCATCGGTCCGCATCACGGACAAAGCCGGCGTTTTGTGCTGCAAAGGCGGCCGTTTATGCTTGGGTCGTTTTTTCGACCGGTGTTTCGTATGCGCATGATGCTTGTGTTTCTTTTTGTGGACATGCGTGGCTGATTTCGTTTTCGTGGAAATCTGCAGCGGCGAAATGCGCAGCCGGCGCACAAACGTACTGGCTCGCCACCATTCCCAAGCAGTCGCGGGCGCCCAACGCAAAATCGATCCGCGCGCCCATGACCCGGGCCAGGCCGTTCGGCCCATGATCGTTGACGCGCACCTGGCAGGTGCGGCCATTGTGCGGGTTGGTGACGGTTATCGTCGTGCCGAGCACATAATCGTACGACGCAGCAGTAACGCCATACGGGTTGAACCGCTCGCCGTTGGCCGTGTGCAGGCCGGTGCCATAGAACGACGCCAACACTTCACGGGCGACGCCGCAGCGGCCGGTCTTGTGCACGTAAAGATGTACGGTAGCCCAGCCGCCGGCTGCCGCCGGAACGGCAAGCGCGGTCAGAAAAAGCCCGGCGAAGAGCGGCTTGTTCAGCAACTCCCCAACCCCCGTTACGCCCACTACCAGATAATTTTGCACGCCAAAGAGCACGAACACAATCTGTCGCAGCAAGTGCTGACGGACTCATGACGGTATCGATGACGTCCGCACCTCTTTGGCGGCGAACGCGGATTGTCACGCGATTAGGGCGGGCGTAAAATGTTTTTGTGCGCGCGGTGATTGTAGGGCAGGTAAAGGGCAAAGCAATGACAGGGAGCAACGTAGGCGTGACTGCGACCGTCACACGCGGCCCGGAAAGCTGGGCCTACATCTACACGGTGCTTGGATTTGTTCTTACAATCGAAAGCACGGTAATTGGTATGATGACGCCCCTAACATTTCCCTGGAACATCATCCTTTTCGTCGTCCTTGCCGCAATCACGGTATGGCTGTTCATTGAGTCAAGCTGGGTCCACAACAGGCTGATCGGCTTAAAGATCAGGTATGAAAACAAACCTCGCTAAATTCAAATTAGGACGCTATCCCCGGCTAAGAGAGCTAGGAGATTTCCATGGGTTCTCGTTCAAAAGTCAAAGCCCAGGTTGGCCGCATCAAATCCTCAGTCACGGTCGAACAAAAATTAGATGCGGTCGCCGACGCCCTTTATGAAATTGCCGATTTCATTGATGACCTTGAAAACCAACTACGTAACCTCGAAAATAAAATCGGACGACACTAAAGAGGGGTTGTGCCGTGCGGATTGAGCGGTGAGTAATCTTGAAAGATACAGCGTAGCTGCCGCCACTTTACTTCTCGTAATAGTCGGCATCTGGGGTGTCTTCGAAACTAAGGGCGCTCTAGAAGCCACCCAGCGAGCGTGGATTACTCCAATTGGTGCGAACCTGCTGCAACAATTGCAATTGGACCAGGGTATTCGTTTTGCTGTTCTGTTTATAAATCCAGGGCGCGAACCCGCCATCGACATTGGATTCAAAATCAAAAGCGATCTCATAGATAAGTATAACACGCAATTCACAAGCATCGATGACGTTACCGTCCCAGAAAACACATCCTGCGACGGTCTCAGCACGATCAAGGGCAGGGCTATAATGTCGCCAAGTGGCGGCTCACTAATCGCGGTCGGATGGAATTTCGATAGTCGGCATAGCGAGCGGCCATTTCTCGTCGATGATGAGATACTCAACGGAAGAAAGTTTTATGTTGTGTCGGGTTGCGCCGCCTACAATACCTATTCCAAGCCCCACAAAACTTCCTTCTGCTACATATTGGAACGTCGAGCAGGCATTCAGCAGACCGGCCCCCCGAACGTTGTTTACAATCCGGCTCCGCCTCAAAATTTGAGCAACAACATCTCTGGACTTCTCATTGCCGGGTTACAAGCCGCTTGAGTCGTATTCGTACACTTTCGCCACGTGCGCAAGGGGTTTTTCCGCGGACTAAGACCGTTCGCGGCATTTCATTCTTTATTTGTACCGGGAATTGAAGCAGAACGAGCGCGTTAGGACTCGATCAAATAAAAAGCGCCGCGGCGTGTACGATCACAGCGGCGCTGTGGAGACGACGTGAAGGGTGTACACGCCGCCGGAGCGGCCTAATCTCTGTGGACTATGCCACGAGCGCTAGGCGGCTTTCTCTGCATTCAACTTTGCGATGACAAACTCACCGCCGTACTCGAAAGCCATTGATTTTATTAGTTGGCGGTCCCGGCAAGACTTGAACTTGCGACCTTCGGTTTAGGAAACCGCTGCTCTATCCGGCTGAGCTACGGGACCGTTTGAGGAATTTTCGTTCCTAGGTACTTTCTAGGTACCGATTTCCGTTCACGTAACATTCGCGTATGTAGCATCCTATGGCACAACACGCACAACGCCGACTTTCCGTTCCATCAACTATCGAGGGCTATCTGCTTTGGGCTATCGCTGATGCCGACACACTAATCGTGTCGCGGAGGAACCCACACTAAGCGCGTAAGACGCTGGACTCAAAGAACTCTTTTGGTGTGTCGATATGTGGATTCCCCCAACTGCACGCACGCCGTGTTGGGACTTGCCTCAACGCATCGGCTAATGCGCAATTGCGCTCCGGCGTGAAGCGCCCCTGCTTGACGAACTTTTCTGAAACTCGCGGGATCGACGCCGTTGCAGTCGGCCTTTGATGGATACTTCGGCGCAGCGCTAAACATCTTTGCAAACTTGCAGTCGAAGTCGATCGGTTCCTTGGCGATGGTTCGTTGTTCGTCGGAATTGGTGTACAGGATTTGCGGCTGCGACTTACTGCTTGACCAACGGGCAACCGCCTTCCCTCAGTGGTCGGAAGCCTTGCTCGCCCGGCACGGTCTGTACTAGCGTGTAAAGGTCCCATGAACTTTTTGATTCGACCGGAGCTTTGACCTGGAACAGGTACACCGGATGGAGCGCGCGGCCGTCGGCGCGGATTTCACCCTTACCGAACAGGATGTCGTCCGTCGGAAGCGTTTTCATTCTGCCGACTACTTTGGCGCCGTCATTGATATCGCTATTCAACACCTCGGCGGCCTTGAGGTAGTGAAGCGTGGCCGCATAAGTACCGGCCTGCGGCATGGTCGGCACGGCCCGGTTCCTCGTGCGCTTCGCAAAGTGCGCCGAAAAAGCGCGTGTCTGCTCGTTCAGGTCCCAGTAAAAGGTCTCGGTGAGATTTAGCCCTTGCGCCACCTGGAGCCCGAGCGCGCGTACATCGGGTAGGAACATCAATAATGCCGCTATTTTTCGGCCAGATTTCGTCGCGCCAAACTCGGAGGCCTGCTTGATTGAGTTCGTTGCGTCAGCGCCAGCGTTCGCGAAAGCGATGACTTGCGCGCGGGACGCTTGGGCTTGAAGAATGTATGATGAAAAATCCGAGCTGCTGAGCGGATGGCGGACGCTTCCGATCACGGTGCCGCCCGCTTTTTCTATCGCGACGGTGGCGTCGCGCTGCAGCGCTGTTCCGAATGCATAGTCCGCGGTGATGAAGAACCAGCTCTTGCCGCCCGCTTTTGTCATCGCCGTGCCGGTGCTGTTGGCGAGCGCGTAGGTGTCATATGTCCAATGAACAGTGTTGGGCGAACATTTCGCACCTGTCAGATCGGATGTCGCACCACTCGAAACGAGCGCCACCTTGTTCTTTTCCCTAGCGATCTCGCTGACGGCCAACGCAACGCTCGAATTTCCCAATCCCACGATGGCATCGACATGATCCACGTCGAACCATTGGCGCGCTATGCCCGATCCGAGGTCGGCCTTGTTCTGATGATCGGCCGAAACGACCTTTATCTTCCAGCCCTTATATGTAAGACCGGAATCCTCCACGGCCATCTGCGCTGCGAGGGTTGAGCCCGCTCCGGTCGCGTCGGCATAGAGGCCGGACTGATCCTCTAACACCCCCAGCGTGAGCGTTTTGCTCTGGGCAAAAGCTGGTGGGCCAAAGGCTAATGTGATCGCTCCTGCCAACGCGAGGATGCTCAGGTGTTTCATCAAGGTTCCCTTGTCTTTTGAGCAAGTTTGGCGCGTCGCGGGACGCCGCCGTGCTTTTGCCGCCCCAGCGCGGCATTAACCTCCGAGCGACGCGGTAACCCTTGCTGTCTGCCGACGGGAACCATGGTCGCAGTCCGCGCCGAACTCGCGCAAAGCGACCGCCAACGCCGCGCGATCGTCGGCTGCGAGCATCCGTAACGGCCGGCGCGGAGGACCAACGGGTCGCCCAACGATATCGAGCCCGCTGTGGGCGACCCGGATATGTGACTTCGCGCAGATGAATTCGCAAAGCGGAAAGAGCCGGTCCCAGAGAGCCAACGCGTTCGTGGCGTCCCGCTCCCGCACGGCGGCGTGGAAAAAGTCCATCGCCAGGCGCGGTACGAAATTCGTGCATACGGGGGCCCAGCCTGTCGCTCCAGCCGCGAAGGCCTGCAGGCTTGTGGATTCCCAACCGGCGATCAGAGTGATGCCGTCTTGGGTAAGCCGGCGTATTGATGAAATGCGCGACAGGTCGCCGGTGCTCTCTTTGATGCAAGTGACATTTCTGAGTTCGGCAAGCCTCGTGAGAAAATCGGGCTTCATGTCGACGCCTGTTGTCCACGGATTATTATAAACGCAGATCGGCAGCCCGACCGCGGCCGATACTCGCTCGTAATGCCCGAGGACTTCGTCCGGGGTCAGCGGCCAGTAAGAAACCGGCAATACCATGATGCCGTCGCACCCGGCGTCCTCCGCATTTTGGGAGAGCGAGATGCACGATGTCGTGGTCCGTGCGCCGGTCCCGGCGATGACCGCGATGCGGCCGTCGATATGTTTGGCGGCTGCCCTGGTTGCCCGCTTCATTTCGTCTTCGCTGAACGAGCCGTTTCCGCCCGTGCTGCCGAAGATACAGATGCCGTTCACCCCATTTTCGATCTGATAGTCGATCGTTTCGAACAGCCGGCTTTCATCGACCGCCTCACCATCGTCCTTTAGCGGCGTGGCAATGAAGGTGAAGACCCGAGACCAGAAGGTTTTGGCATCCATGAGCGACCTCCGATCGCACCCTGACGATCGGGCACAGCGGCGCGACGGCTCGAATACATGGTCGCTCAAAGCACACGAAGCGCGCGTTTCCGTGATCCGCCACCACGTCCGTACGTTTTGCGTAGCATAGTTCAGGCTGCCTGACAACAAGGCAGCATGAATAACTGACTTAACGCTTGCGGCGCGATGCGGATCCGCTCTAATGGGGCACCGATTCCGCCGGATTCCTGCGCATGCTGGTCAAGAATCCTTTGCCGCGCGTGTCGAAGACGTCGCTCGTCGACGAGGTCATCACCGTCATTCGCAAGATGCTTCGCGAGGACGCGTGGTCTTCCGGAACGAAGCTGCCGTCAGAGCTAGAGCTTGCGCGTCAACTGGGCGTTGGCCGCTCGACGGTGCGGGAAGCGCTGCGGGTACTCGGCCATCTCGGCGTCGTCGAAGCCAAGACCGGACTCGGCACTTTCGTGGTCGATCACGGAATGGCGCGCGTGCACGAATATCCGCAGTCGCCGGAGATCCTGCGGGAGCTGTATGAGTTTCGTCGCGCCATCGAAGTGCCTGCCGCGCGGCTTGCAGCAGAACGCCGGACCGCGGGTCAACTCAAGGCCATCACCGGCGCGTGGCGTGCCTGCGAGGAAGCAGTGAGAAAGGACAGTGCGAACGAATTTGCGCGGCTGGATTTTCTTTTTCACCTGTCGATCATGCACGCCTCGGGCAACCGTTTCTACCGCCAAGCCTATGAAACGCTGGAGGCCCCATTCCGCAAGAATGTCAATTTAATCCTCGCGCTTGGCCCGCTGCGCAGTATGCTTCACTTCCACGACAATCTCATTGCTGCGATCAAGCGCAGCGATCCCGACGCTGCGGCACGCGCTGCGAACGAGAATTTCGTCGAAACCGACGTCCGGCTTCGCCTGCTGTTGGAAAATAACCGTGGCGCAAAGAAAGACTAGCACCGTGGTTGGAAGATGAACAATGCCTGCGCTTGCGCAAAAGCTGACGCCGGGCATCGTCGGCATTTCGACTTTCGTAGACTTTGCGTATCAAAAGGAGATGCAGCTGACGGCTGTTGCCGCGGCCGGCACGGCTGGCCCGATCAACCAGCTGCGGACCGTGACGGCCACCCTCAATTTCAACCTCTTGGTCTCCAATCTGAAGGCGGGTTCACGGGACGCTGCGGAGGAACAAGTCGCGGCAGCGTGTCTCGCGCTGGAGAGCGCCGGCGCTGATTTCATTGTCGTAACGTCAGGCACGACCAGTACGCTCACGGCGCGCGCCCGCGAGCGGGTATCTATTCCTTTTCTTGACCTTGCTGAAGCGTGCTGGAAGCAGGCGTCACCTGCTGCGCCGGTCGGCCTTCTCTCGACGAGCTATGCCGCCGCCAGTGGAATTTTTCAGGTCGCAGCGAACCGACATGGGATGAACGTGATGCTGCCGTTCTGCAGATTGCGCCGCACGCGTCGATCAAGCCATCTTCGGTGAACTTGTTCGTGGCATGGTTTCGAGAACCGGACTGCGTGTTTTCCGTGATGCCATCGAAGAGTTGGCTCAATTGGGATCGGCGTCAATCATTCTGGGCAACACTGATTTGACCCTTGCCGTCGATGCGCTGCAAGCAGCGACCAATATTCCTCTGCTTGACTCCACACGAGCCCATGCCAGGGATGCAGCTTACACGGCCCTGAGCGGTTTCACGTAGCCGCGCAAGCCGCGGACGGGACCGGTGAACAGAGCCCCTCATCTCAGGACTTATCTGCGGTGGCTGTTCTGGACGTACGGGATTGAAGCGGCGATCATTGCGCACTTTTCCGCTGACATCGTTTATCATGTCTTTGGGACCATCGTACTGAGGCGCAAACTTGAAGTACTTTAAGAGCCTCTGCCCAAACATGAAAATCATCCAAAACAAATCCGACCCAAAAAAGATTTTGAAATGCTCATTGGCGATTGGAGCATACGCGTACCTCATGCGCACGTATGTTTAGGAAACCGCTGCTCTATCCGGCTGAGCTACGGGACCGTCTTGGTGATGTGCGGAGCGATTTATAGCAGGCCGCAGAATCGCGTCGAGCCTCCGGCCCGAAACAGGCGGTCAGGCTGCGCTCAATTGATCCGAGCCGGCGGCTGACGACTGACCGCACGCAACTTACGCTCGTCGTGAGGTCACCGAGTGGGATTGCCCCGCCCGCGCCAGGCCGAACGGGCCAGTCCGCGGCGTTACCAGCAGTCGCAATGTCTAATTCCGCGCGCGTCCGGCGGGCAGGCATAGTGATAGCCGATTGGACAGGCGGGATGATCGCCGCCCGGCCAACAGCCGCAATACCGGCCGCCGAATGTCCCGTAGTGGCACGCATAGAACAGGCCGGGTGAACAGGCGGGAAGATAGCCGTTGCCTTCGTAACGGTAAACGCCCTGCGCCAATTGCGTGAGCGGGGTGAAGTTCTGCTGCGCCGCCATGGTGGCGGGCGCTGCCGGCGCCTGGGCTGCACCGAGACCGATCGCGCACGAGACCGATCGTAGCCGCTGCAACAATGACCTTCACAAAGCCACGCATGATGATTGCCTCGAGCGGGAGGTGTATCGGTACGGAATATGGGCCACAGCGTAACGGCGAAACGTTACTTCGCGGTTGATCGCGAATTTAAACCGATGTCTTTCGCTTTTATTGGCCCAGCTGTCTTATTGGAAAAGCTGCTTTGTCGAGAAAGCTGCTCTATTGCGAAAGCTGCTCTATTGCGAAAGCTGCTTTATTGAGAAAGCTTTCTGGCTTCGCGGGCCATCTGCAGGCAGGTGAACAAATCGGTGTAGCTCTGAAATCCCCCGGCGCTGGCTTCGCCGATGCAATTGGCTTTTTCGGTAGCCGTAAAGCTTGGCCACTGCCGCACCACCCGGCCGCGCATCGCCATCTCGCTTTTCATACAGTGCTTGAAATCCTGGCGGGCGCTCCGGTTCGGTTCCAGCGCCAAGCCGCCTTGTCGGGCGATGCCGCGGCAGACCGGCTCCAGGTTGAAGCGGGGCACACTGTCCGCAACCGCGACGGTGAGTTGCGTCGCCAATGCCAACGTCGCGATGGGAATGATCACGGCAAGTCTCCACTGTGGCAGCCAGCGACAAACTAATAGGCGACGTTGCAAAACGAAAGATTGATTTTGATCAATAAAACAACAGACTGACCCGTTCGAAACCATAACCCTCAGGTGAATTGTCTGATTTTCCCCCGCGCATATCACGCGGGCGTGATACGGCTTTGCCGAATTCGCATAGCCAGAGCGGCGGTACTTTTATCTCCTTCGCGCAAATCCCAAATAAGATCGCGGCAAATAAAACCGTCGCGGCGCGGTCACGTTCGTTTTCGACGATAACCAACTCGGAATAACGGTGGGCAGTCAACGCTGATGCGCTGCTGCCGCCTCGCCACTGCGACAATCGACGGGAAACTATTGCCGCCACCTCTCCCGCAATTCGGCGGCCCGATCAACGAGAGCGAATACATCGCTGGCGGGCCACGCCTAGTGTCTGGGTGCGACGAAGAGAAAATCATAATCAGCTTTTGAACGGCAATGCACCACGTTGACATCTCGGAATTTTGATCGAAAATCAAGGCCGAGCATGATGAGATCAAATTTTGGAGAATTTGAGAACTGCACATAATTTGAGAAACTGCACATAGCGAAACACAGGCAGCCCAAGCAACAAACCGGCAAGCCGCAATGCTTCGATCGTCGATCCGAACAAAAATCCTTGGCATCGCTGTCGGGTTGATCGTGCTCATGGTCGGCACGGCAGCCCTGTCGTTCGTAGCCGCGATGCGGGTCGGCAATCGTCTCGAACAACTTTCAGCAGATTATTTTCCGGCTTACCGCGACTTATCGGATGCAACGATCGATTCGCTGGGCAGGGCGATCGCAATCCGAAGGATGATTATCGCCAAGACCGCGACGCCGCCGGATTACATTCACTATGCCGAGAGCATAGCCGTGGCTGAAGCAAAGCTCGCCGATATCGATCGCGAGGAGCTTGCGGCTGCGGCGCTGATACAGGCCATGATCGAGAATACTGCGTTCTCGGACACGATTGCGCTCACGCGCATTAAGACTCTCCTTGACACCATACTTACTGACGATCGCCGTTATCTCGCCAACGAAACCAAGCGCCTGCTGCCTATACTCGACACCGGCAACTCAGAGGAGATCGCCGCCGGGCTTGAGCGCGTTGAGGGATTGCGCGACGAACTTACCCGGAAGATGAACGCCATTCGCTCCGAAATGCTCACTCTTGTTCAAGCCAGCACCGCGACAACGCTGCGTAAGCAACGCGAGCTGATGATCGGCGCTGCGGCCCTGACGGCGCTCGCGACAATCTTGGGCTTGGCGGTTTCACTGCTAGTCAGTTCCGGAATGATGCGGCCAGTGCGGCGGCTGCTGGAAGGCACACGCGCAATAGAGGCAGGCCATCTCGACCAAATGCTTCAAGTCACATCGAGGGATGAGATCGGAGCTCTTACCGCCGCCTTCAATCGCATGGTTGAGCAATTGCGCCTCAAAGAGCGCATTCGCGAAACATTCGGAAAATACATCGATCCGCGGGTCGTCGAGGGGCTAATCGACCGACCCGCACTCGCGACCTCCGGGCAGCGGCGTGTAATGACGACGCTGTTCTGCGATCTTGTGGGCTTCACCAGCATCAGCGAGGGGATGACCCCGCAGGGTCTGGTGAAAATCATGAACCGCTATTTGTCGACGATGTCGGGACCGATCAGGACTCAGCATGGCGTCATCGACAAGTATATCGGCGACGCCATCATGGCGTATTGGGGACCGCCCTTTAATGATGATGCGGACCAGGCGCGGCTCGCTTGCCTTGCCGCGCTCGATATGGTCGAGCGGGTTGCTCCTCTATGCGCCGAGCTGCCGGAAATCCTGGGCGTTCGCAACCTGCCTCCGTTGGACATCCGCATCGGCATAGCTACCGGCGAGGCGCTGGTCGGAAGCATCGGCTCGGAGCTGATGATGAGTTACACGATCATGGGCGACTCGGTGAATCTTGCCTCGCGACTGGAAGGAGCCAACAAGGTCTATGCGACACGGGTTCTGGCCTCTGAGGCGACCGCCAAAGCTGCCGCCTCAGACGTTGCGCTACGCGAGATCGACCGTGTCGTCGTACTCGGTCAAAAAGAGCCGCAGGCAGTGTTCGAGGTAATGGCCCGCAAGGGCGAACTGACGACTACACAAGCGGAGCTCTGTGCACGATTTACCGAAGCGCTAGCGGCATATCGGGCCAGGCAATGGGAAGCTGCGCGCCGCGGCTTTGTTGCGGCGCTTGCGGTCGTTCCGAATGACGGACCGTCGTTGACGCTACTGAAGCGCCTGGATGCGTTGCAGGCATCGAACCTGGCGGAAGATTGGGACGGGGCCTGGCGCCTGGACCAGAAATAGCCTTCGAAATACCAGGCAAACGCCCAGCCAGGCTTCAATAGCCGCTAGCTCGCGGCGGCCGCCTCCGCCGGCACCTCGTCGGTGTGGACCTTGAAGCTGGCGAGCTTGCAGGGGCCGAATTCGGTGACGATGGCGACGTCGGTGGCGTCGCGGCCGCGGGCCATCAAAATACGGCCGATGCGCGGTGCGTTGTGGCGCGCATCGAGGGTGTACCAGCGGCCGCCGAGATAAACTTCGAACCAGGCGGAGAAATCCATCGGCGAAGGATCGGGCGGCACGCCGATGTCGCCGAGATAACCGGTGCAATAGCGCGCCGGCACGTTCATGCAGCGGCAGAGCGTGATGGCGAGATGGGCGAAGTCGCGGCACACCCCGCGCCGCTGTGCATGCGCGTCCCAGGCGGTTTTGGTCGGGCTCGCGTGCTCGTAGCCGAAGGTGATGCGGTCGTGGACGTAATTGCAGATCGCCTGCACCAGCGGCCAGCCCTTCGGGACATTGCCAAACTGGGCCCACGCGATCTGGATAAAGCGATCGGTTTCGCAATAGCGGCTGCCGAGCAGATAGACCAGCGTATCGACCGGAAGGCTCTCCAAGGCATGCTGCTCGGCGCCCGGAGCGACGTCATCCGGCGCTCCGCTATCCTGGATCAGAAAATCGGTCGACAGCGTGAGCCGGCCCGTGGGTGCGTGGATCACGTGGCAGGTATTGCCGAAACTGTCGCGATACCAGTTGGCGGGAATGAAAGGATCGAGCTGCAAGCGATCCTGGGTCAGCAAGTCGGGGATGCGCGAGGGATGGACGCTCAGCGTCAGGATCATCGGCGTCGGCTGCGGACATTCGTAGGAAATTTCGTAGCCTGCGCGAATCTTCATCAGCGGACTCTGCGGCCGGGGTCGCTGAAAAAGCCAATCTTAAGTGTCGGTTTTCCTAGCTTTTGCATTTTTGCGAGGCGGCGATGCTGTCCTGGTATAATAATTTACACAAAGTATGCATTTCTCGGGCCAGGATCGGTCAAGTAGCGCGTTAAGATTAGCTTAACAAACGCTGCCACGGACCCCAATGCGTTGCCGGTATTTGCTCCGCCAATGTACGCGCCGATGAAGGAGCCCGCGAAGCGTCTGCTGGCGACTGGCGAACCTTCGCCGGTCACCGTGTACAATCCCAACGGCGGCTCGCCGTTCCTTTTGGTCGCCGATCACGCCGGCAATGCGATCCCGCGCGCGCTCGGCCGGCTCGGCGTCGAGGCGCAGGAGCTGCGGCGGCATATCGCCTTCGATATCGGCATTGCCGGCGTCGCCCGGATCCTGGCGGACACGCTCGGCGCCGTGCTGATCCAGCAAAATTATTCGCGCCTTGTCATCGACTGCAATCGGCCGCCGGGAATGCCGTCGTCAACTCCGGAAATCAGCGAGCTGACCAACATACCGGGCAATTCCGGTCTGAGCGATGAAGACAAGGCGGTGCGCGCCAAAGAAATTTTTTATCCCTATCACGAGCGCATCGACACCGAGATCAAGCGGCGGTGGCGGGTGCGCATGCCGGCGGTGCTGATTTCGCTGCACAGTTTCACGCCGAGCTTCAAAGGGGTAGCGCGGCCATGGCATGTCGCCTTGCTGTATAACCGCGACCCGCGCCTGTCGCGGCATCTGCTGGCTCTGCTCAAGGCCGAGACGGGGCTGGTCGTCGGCAACAACGAGCCGTATGTGGTCAGCGACTCGACCGACTACACCATCCCGGTGCACGGCGAGCGCATGCGGCTGCCGCACGCGCTGATCGAAATCCGCCAGGATCTGATCGCCGAGGAGCGCGGCCAGCACACCTGGGCGCTCCGCCTCGCGCGCCTGCTGCCGCGGGCTTACGCGGGAATGTCGGCGACTTAGCCGCAGTGCGGGCGCGGTTGCGGATCGCTAGGTATAAGAACAAGCTGCCGGTACCGTCTAAACCAAACACCGCAGCGCGGAGCGAGCGTCTCGGGCGCAGGTTCACATGACTAAACTCACTCAAAGCTACGTGCATGGCGTGTCGACGACGCCGCTGATCGGCGAGACCATCGGCGTGCACTTCGACAAGGCCGCTGCGCGATGGGGCGAGCGCGATGCACTGATCGTGCGGCAGCAGAACGTGCGCTGGACCTATCGCCAGCTGAAGACAGAAGTCGACGCGCTGGCCGCGGGCCTGCTCGCGCTCGGGCTTTCGCCCGGCGACCGCATCGGTATCTGGTCGCCGAACAATGCCGAGTGGGTGATCACGCAATTCGCCACCGCCAAAGCCGGGCTGATCCTCGTCAACATCAATCCGGCCTACCGGTTGTCCGAACTCGACTACGCGCTCAACAAGGTCGGCTGCAAGGCGCTGATCACCGCCGACTCGTTCAAAACCAGCGATTATGTCGGCATGTTGCGCGAGCTCGCGCCGGAGATCGACCGCAGCGCGCCCGGCAAATTATCGGCGAAACGCCTACCCGCACTGACGACGCTGATCCGCATCGGCGACGACGAGAAGCGCGGCTTCCTGCGCTTTGCCGACGTGCTCAAAATGGGCGGCGAGCGCCATCGCGCGCAGCTCGGCGAGCTCGCCGGCCAGCTGCAATTCGACGATCCGATCAACGTTCAGTTCACCAGCGGCACCACCGGCGCGCCCAAGGGCGCGACGCTCACCCATCACAACATCCTCAACAACGGCTATTTCATCGGCGAGGCCCAGCGGCTGACGGATCGGGATCGGGTCTGCATTCCGGTGCCGCTCTATCACTGCTTCGGCATGGTGCTGGGCAACCTCGCCTGCATCACCCACGGCGCGGCGATGGTTTATCCGTCGGAAGGTTTTGATCCGCTGGCAACGCTCGAAGCCGTCGCGGCCGAGCGCTGCACCGCGCTCTACGGCGTGCCGACCATGTTCATCGCCGAGCTTGGCCATCCCGACTTCAAGCGTTTCGATCTGTCCTCGCTCCGCACCGGGATCATGGCCGGCTCGCCCTGCCCGATCGAAGTAATGAAACGCTGCGTCGCCGAAATGAACATGAGCGAAGTGACCATCGCTTACGGCATGACCGAAACGAGCCCGGTGTCGACGCAAACCTCGCACGACGATCCGCTCGAGCGCCGCGTTGGCACCGTCGGGCGTATCCATCCCCACGTCGAGATCAAGATCGTCGACACCGACGGCCGCATCGTGCCGCCGGGCACGCCCGGCGAATTATGTACGCGCGGCTACTCGGTGATGCTCGGCTACTGGGACGACGACGAGCGGACCGCCGAAGCGATCGACCGCGCCGGCTGGATGCATACCGGTGACCTCGCCACTTTGGACGAAGACGGCTATTGCAACATCGTCGGCCGCATCAGGGACATGGTGATCCGCGGCGGCGAGAACGTCTATCCGCGCGAAGTCGAGGAATTTCTGTTCCGCCATCCCAAGATCGAGGCGGTACAGGTGGTCGGCGTGCCGGATCTGAAATACGGCGAAGAATTATGCGCCTGGGTGAAGCTCAAGCCCGGCACGAGCGCGAACGCCGACGAGATCCAGAGCTTCTGCAAGGGCCAGATCGCGCACTACAAGATCCCGCGCTACATCAAATTCGTCGAGGCGTTCCCGATGACGGTTACCGGCAAGGTGCAGAAGTTCATCATGCGCGACGAGACGATCAAGGAATTGGGCTTAAGCGAGCAAAAGACCGCGTAGGACCGACGCCGTGCAGCGTGGGCGCCTAACCGGCTTCTTCGAGCACGCCTTCAAGCTCCACATGCACGCGCTCGCCAAGCCCGGCATGATGCCCGTCGCCGGCAATGAGGAGCGCCTGCGCTTCCTCGGCGGTTTCGGCCTCCACCCACCATTCCTCGAGCCGCGTCACCAGCATCGTGGCGTGGAAGGTCTTGAGACTCGCGTTGAGACTCGGCGCTGGCGCCAACTTGCGCGCGACGGCTGACATTTACGATTCCCGGACTGCGAATCGATGCGTGCAAATACTTTACCGTAAAAACGTCGCGCGGAACAAACCGGAAACGAACGACCCTACGCGTCTCGGATTCGAGCCCGGAACGCGGTATCATTAATGTCGTTGTCAATTCGTTGTTCAGCAGGAGTTAACCGTGGCGCCGCGCGCATATTGGAAGGGCTATTTGAGGCTTTCGCTGGTGACCTGCCCGATCGCGATCTACCCGGCGACCTCCGAGCGCGAAAAGGTCAGCTTCAACCAGATCAACAAGGAAACCGGCCACCGCGTTCGCTACCGCAAGGTGGACGCCGAGACCGGCGAAGAAGTGCCGTCCGACCAGATCATCAAACGCTACGAGGTCGCCAAGGGCGAATACATCGAGATCACCGACGAGGAGCTTGAATCCGTCGCGCTCGACAGCACCCGGACGATCGACATCGACGAGTTCGTGCCGCGCGACGAGATCGACGAACTCTACAGCATCCGGCCCTATTACATCGCGCCCGAGGGCAATGTCGGCCAGGACGCCTTCGTCGTCATCCGCAACGCCATCGAACAGATGAAGATGGTGGCGATCGGTCGCGTGGTGCTGACCAGCCGCGAGCATGTCATCGCCATCGCGCCGCGCGGCAAGGGCCTGATGGGCACGCTGCTGCGCTTTCCTTACGAGGTGCGCGATGCCGGCGAATATTTCGACGACATCCCCAACGTCAAGCTGACCAAAGACATGATGGATCTGGCGCGGCACATCGTCGAAACCAAGAGCGGCCATTTCAAGCCGCAGGAATTCGAAGACCACTACGAGCACGCGCTCAAGGAGCTGATCGAGAAAAAGGCCAAGGGCGAAAAGATCGAAGCGCCAAAGCATGAGCCGAGCGGCAAGGTCATCAATCTCATGGATGCGCTGCGCCGTTCCGTGCAGGCCGAGACCAGTAGCCGCCCGGCTCCCACGCGCGCGCCGGCCAAAAAAGGACGCAAGAAGGTCGAGGGCCAGAAAGAAATGCTGCTGCCGATTACCGGCAAAAAGGCCGCCCGCGAAGAGCAGCGCAAACCGGCGCGGTCGAACGGCCGACAACGCAAGGCCGGCTAAGGATCGCGCCGCGATCCTTGATGTCAGTTCAGAAATTTCGGCAGTTCAGGATCGGGCTGTGCGGCCGGCGGCGCGGCTTTCTCTGCCGGTGTCGCCTGCGGCTTGAGGCTCAAGCTTTTCTTGATCTCGACCTGGGCCCGCAATTGCGTCAGCACTTG
The DNA here is from genome assembly GCA_963831165.1 of uncultured Alphaproteobacteria bacterium. GTDB lineage: Bacteria > Pseudomonadota > Alphaproteobacteria > Rhizobiales > Xanthobacteraceae > BOG-931. The sequence goes on along the minus strand of CAWHPC010000014.1, from coordinate 1,499 downwards.
CTCGACGAGATGACGCGCAAACGCCAGTCCGGCATCGCGCGCGCTCTGGTTCGTGGTCGGGCTGACGAATTGCTCGATCTTGGTGCGAACCGCCTGCTCGAACCGCTCCAGTTCGGCATCGGGCCGATGCAGCACCAGGTCGGCGGCCATCAGCCTGATCAGATGCAATAAAGCGGCGAACGCCGCCGTCGCGGCTTCCGGCAGGGCAGCGCCGACTTCGTCCACCGGTCCTCGCGGCGCGTTGCTTGTCGCCGGCGCGGTACCGGTCGTCGAAGCATCGCTATCGTGCGACTCTGACGGTCGCCTTGGAACTTCCGGCATGACAATTTTCTAACAGCGCGGGAACGCGGGATACTGTCAAGTACTATGTTACCGTTTTCAACAAATCACTGTTTCGATATGCATTTCCCGCAACGGCGTGCCCATTTTTGCGCCACAAGCGCCGCTCCCGGCTGCCTGCCTGGCGCCACGTTAAGCTGGAATAGTCTATTGATTCTGTCAAGAATTAACCCGGCCGTTCGGCCCGGCCGGCGCCGCTCCGTCATTGCGAGCGAAGCGAAGAGACGTGCGCCTCTAAAGCAAAGCGTCAGTGCTTGGGATAGGCCGTGTAGATGTAATCGTGCGCCGCTACGACCGTGTGGCACGCATAGACGTACTCACATGTCCATTCAATCGACGTCGACTCAGCCATAACTGCCTCTTTGGAACAAATCAAGAACATATTATACACTGCTCCCGATATTCCAAAGGCCTTACTTTTTGCGTGGTCTCCGTGACGGCGACCAGGTCTTGACATGGGTCCTGTTTTCAGTTACAAGGCCCGCATTCGAATCTCGCTCAGTGAAGGACGCCTTCGGCCGAGGGTACTCCGGAAGGTGGAGCGAGTGCGGTGCCCGCGCGCGGAACGATACACTCCGCTCTCGGGCAGCTTCGGGCATCATCTGACCGGCACTACGACCGGTCCGGGAGGTGCGTTCCCTGGACTGGGACAGGCGGGCGCGGGTAACGCCCGTGTAAGAGCGCAAGATCTTCGCTCTCGGGTTGGAGCGACCGTACAGGATCGAACGTCCTGCCACGTCCCATGGAAGCCTGGCCTGGAGCTGCGCCCAGGGGCCGAAAGCCCTGACGGTAAGAGCCGTGGTGGAACGCCGATAGGCGAGCGCGTCCCGCCGGACGCGCGCCGCATCGAAAGATGCGGAGGTTGAGACACACGTCTGTCGGCGTTCCGCTTCCTTTTTTTCTTGGTCGTCATTGCGCTTCGTAGGGTGGGTAGAGCGAAGCGAAACCCACCGCTCAGCATAGTGGGTTACGCTGCTTTCGCAGCTAACCCGCCCTACATTTCGGAAAACCCGCGCGCCGAGCGCGTCGCGGGAACGATGTTGTATGTTCACCTCTCCCCGCGTGCGGGGAGAGGACGAGCGCAGCGAGGGTGAGGGGGCCTCTCAGCGAGTTCTGAGCGTTGCCTTTCTGAGCCCGGCGGTTAGGTCCCCTCACCCCGA
>CAWHPC010000013.1:0-14589 GCA_963831165.1 uncultured Alphaproteobacteria bacterium | reverse complement strand
GACCTCGTCAACGCCGCCCATAAAAGCTACTCAACCGATGTGACGGTTGAGGAAGCTCAGGGTCTTCTCGTTAAACTCGCTTACGCTTTCATAGATGGGCGCATGCGCGCAGCTCTCAAACACGACCAGTTCGCTTGCTTTGATGCCGTTCTTCATCGCGTCCGCGAAGCGGGTCGATGTCACAATGTCATGCCTGCCAAAGGTGATCTGCGTTGGTGCTTTGATCTGGGCAATTTGAGCAAAAGCATCATGGGCAATGACCGCGTTCGATTGGCGGATGAATGCGTCGAGCGGCTGTTTCGGCCGACCGCGCACGAAAGCGGCAAGCTGAGCGATGTAGAGCGGATTGGTCGCATATAGCTCGGGCGTGAAGCACCACGGGAAAATGCCTTGGATGATCATTTCCGTGACGTCCCCAAGCCCCTTGGCGATGGTCTGCCAACTTTCTACCACCGCCTTCAGGAACGGATCCGTCTTGATCCATCCACTGTGTAGCGACAGCGACTTGACGCGCTGCGGATGTTTGGCGGCAAGCCACATTCCTGTCGCGGCGCCGAGTGACAGACCGCCGATATGACCGCGCTCTACGCCGATTGCCTGCATAAACGCTGCGACATCATCGGCGAATAATTCTGTCGAATAATTCCCGGCCGGCTTGTCAGTTCCGCCTGCGCCGCGTGGGTCGATAGAGATGCAGGTGAAGTGCTTGGCATAGTCCGCGACTTGGAAAGCGTAGCAGGCATTATCGGCCGCAAGATAGGGGATGAGGATAAGCGGCTCACCAGTACCCTGCCGCTCGTAGTTCATAGTGATATCGTTCACTTTGACTTTCGGCATGGCAGCCTCCCCAAACTTTGCGTGTGTCCTTCTTCATCGAGGCGTTAGGTGAAGCTATATGCCGTGTGGCAGTAGCGTCAATGCAAGACCAGAGAGGCGAAGCAAACGACACGGGTTATTTTTAGTACATACGATCAAATGCGCGCTCTGAAATTTGGATGCCACCTTGTGGCCCCTCGGCAGACGTTCGTTAAGTAGCTAATTGAGACCGCGATGCGCGCCAAGCCCGACATCTGTAACGCGATGCAACTCGGCCTTCGAGCGCACATCCGGACAACAGCCCTCTTTTTGGTATAACGATATTCTATAAACGAGGCGTGCTGTCAACTGCGCAAAAATGGCCGGCTGACGCCAGAAATCGCTGATTTGCGATGGTTGAGGCGAGACTGCTGTCTTGAAATTGGAATCATATTATTCTACTTCCCGCGAGCCCTTGGCCCCGTCGGCGAAGGAAAGTAGTCGAGAGGCCGAAAATGCCGGTGAAGGTCAAGCCGCGCCCAATGAACAGTCTGCGCGCGGACCAAACTGCCAATATCCCAACCACGATCAAGAATCCGGTCCGTGTTGCGCACAGGCGAACCGAACTCATCGAGGTCGCCACCAAGCTCTTTCTCGAGCACGGCTTTCATAACACCTCGATCCGGGACATCGTTCGCGCCTGCTCGTTCAATATCGCGAGCCTTTACATGTACGTGTCCTCGAAGGAGGACATTCTCTATCTGGTCGCGCAGGATTTGATGAACAATATCGCGCGGGAACTCGGCGAGACTCCGCTCATCAAGGGATCCGCGCGCGAGTCGCTCGAACACGGTTTTTCTAGCTATTGCCGGATCGCCGATCGGCTGCGCCGCCCCATTCGGCTTCTCTACCGCGAAGTCGCCTTTCTGCCTGAGGAGCCCCGCGGAAATGTTCTCGGAACGGTCGCCGATGTCGTATCGTTTTTCGAACGGATCGTTAAGCAGGGCATAGAGACCGGCGAGTTCCGCAACGTCAATCCACGCATGGCGGCCCTCGATATCATGGTGAGGTGCCACACCATCGCTTTGCATACCCGTGAAGTCCGCGAGCTCACCAACCTTAATCAATATATCGACTATCAGCTCAAGATGCTGTTCGCCGGACTGATCGCCGAATCAGGCGCCAAGAAAAAGGTCGCATCAAAGGCTGCTTCAAAATCCCGTCGATAGTTCGATCAAACGCCGAGATACGCCGCGCGCACCCGCGGATCGTTCTAGAGTTCCTCGCCGCGGCCCGGCGGGCGTTGAGATCCTTGACGTACATTTCCAAAGTCTTTTTTGAGGTTCGCCGAGGAAAGAGGCTGGTCCGGTGATCGAAAGCATCGTGCCGATCTTCAGATCTGCGTGCGCGGCCGCCGTCAACAAAAGAAGGGCGTTCGCGGTGCCGGCAAGCGTCGCGGATGCTGGCGCCACAGCCTGCGGCCGGGCGCCGCGGGCTCGATGTGAGGACGAGCGGATTAAGAAGTGACCGCCGGTCGCGGCTCGCGGATGCCCGTGGATCGTGCGCTTGACAAGTTAGAACATCGTTATACCATAAATCTTACGGCCCATCGCCGAAACCAATCGCGCGTCGGTCAACGGCGCCACAACGCAGGCGGCAATTTTGATGCCGTCGTGTCAAACAAAGGGACAGCGAGGGAATGCCAAAAGCTTTCGTCAGCACGGTCATCAACGCACCACTGGAGCGCGTGTGGCGCGTCGTGAGCGATTTCAACGGATTGCCGGCTTGGATGCCTGGCATGAAGGACAGTGTCATCGAGCCCGGCAAGAAGGACACAGAGATCGGCGCGGTCCGAAAGCTTTCCATGGCCGGCACAAAAGACGTGCTGCGCGAGCGGCTCGAAGCATTATCCCCCGACGAGTTCTTGATCACCTACTCGGTTCTCGAAGGACCGTTGCCGGTCAAGAACATCCGCACCAGCATGCGGTTGCGCCCGATCACCGACGTCTACGGCACGCTCGGTGAGTGGTCGACGGAATTCGAAACTGAAAAAGGCAAGGAAGAAGAAGGCGAGCAGTTCATGGCTCGCGTCTTCCATGCCGGTTTCCGTTCGCTCAAGCGACATCTGGGCGTCTGACGACGATAACTTGACGGGCATTGGTTTGGTCATGTCGCACTCACCCGGCGTTGTTGTGCCGTCCGATCCGACGCAGTCGCCGGCGTTGCTCGGTGCGAAGTGCGGCGCATGCGGCATGGTCGTGTTCCCGAAAATGCCGGTGTGCCCGGCCTGCGGCCGCAACGGCGTGATGCGGGACACCGAGATCGGCCGTAAGGGCCGCCTGTTCAGCCACACCATCGCGCGATTTGCGCCCAAGGGATTCAAGGCACCGTACTTCCAAGCCTTCGTCGATCTCGACGAAGGGCCGCGCATCTTTACGCTGATCGGTGCCGAATGCGCGGTCGAGGACGGCGTGCTGGAGGACGGCATGGACATGAAGATCGTGGTCGAGCCGCTCGCCGACACGCCCGAGAACAAGAACATTCTCACCTACAAGTACGTGCCGATCAAAGGCGGGAACGGCCATGCGTGAGGTCGCGATCATCGGTGTCGGCGCGCATGCGACCGGCCAATTCACCGAGAAGCCGCTGAAGGATATTGCATATCCGGCGATCTGGAACGCGCTCGATGACGCCGGCGTCAAACCTGAAGATGTCCAAGTCGCCTATGTCGGCAATTCGCTCGGCGGCCTTTTGACCGGGCAAGAGGGCGTGCGCGGTCAGGTGCTGTTGCAGCATTCCGGCATCACCGGAATTCCGATCATCAACGTCGAGAACGCCTGCGCAAGCGCGGCGACGGCGTTGCGCGGCGCCTGGCTCGAAGTCGCTTCGGGCGCGGCCGACGTCGCGATCGCGGTCGGTGCCGAGAAGATGTACGTCGGCGACAGCGCCCGCACCATCGGCGCACTTTCAGCCGTCTCCGAACTCGACCTGTCGCAGATGGGGATGCAGTTCACGACCAGCTACGCCATTCATCCAAAGATCAATCTCAAGGCGCGGATGAAGGAATATGGCTGGACCATCGAGGATTTCGCCAAGCCGGCGGTGAAGAACTCGGCCAATGGCGCGCTCAACCCCCTGGCGCAGCATCGCCGACCGCTGAGCATCGAGCAGGTCGTTCAGTCCCGCGTCGTGGTCGATCCGCTCACGCTCTACATGTGCTCCTCGATTTCCGACGGCGCCGCCGCGGCGGTCGTCTGCTCGCTCGATACGGCGAAAAAGTTCGCCGGCAAAAAGCCGATCCGGATCGCGAGCTGTACGCTCCGTTCTGGCGTCTACAAGCTGCCGAATGACGAACGTCTCGATACCGCAACGACCACGGCGCACGCCGCCTATGAGGAAGCCGGCATCGGACCCGACGATCTGGAGGCGATCGAGCTGCACGACGCGATGGCCCCGGCCGAGCTGATGCTCTACGAGCGGCTGGGTCTCTGCGATGCAGGCGACGGGCCTAAGCTGATCGACGACGGCATCACGACGCTGCGTGGCCGCGTGCCGGTCAATCCGAGCGGCGGTCTTTGCTCGCGCGGCCATCCGGTTGGCGCGACGGGGCTGCTGCAGATCGCCGAGCTCGTCTGGCAGATGCGCGGCGAGGCCGGCGAACGGCAAATCGAAAAGCGGCCGAAAGTCACTATGGCGCAAAACCAAGGCGGACTGCTGCTCGGACAGGACTCCGCCGTCTATTGCTGCACCATTCTAAAATCTTGACGCGTAACGTGCAAAAGCGAGGGTTGAGGTGAGCAAGAAGAGAAAAGAGGTCGTTAAATCGATCGAAGACGCAGTTGGCCTGATCAAAGACGGCCAGACTGTCGCGATCGGAGGGTTCGGCGCCGACAATCATCCGATGGCGATCGTCCGCGAGATCATCCGCAAAGGAAAAAAGAACCTCACCATCGTCGCGTCGGCGACGGCTGGCCTTGAAATCGATCTTTTGATCGGGGCCGGCGTCGTCAAGAAGCTCATCGCGCCCTATGTCGGGCAGGAAATGTACTGCCCGATCGGTCATAACTATCGCAAGTATGCGGAATCCGGCCAAATCGAGCTGCGCGAAACCAGCGAATACATGCTTTACGCCGGCCTATTCGCCGCCGCGTCGGGTCAGGAATTCTTCGCCTGGCGCGGCGGTGTCGGCACCAGCATTCCGGAACTCAATCCGGATCTTGTCGAGTTCATGGACCCGATCGGCAAGACCAAAAAGATCATCGCCGTTCCGCCACTGCGTCCGGATTGGGCGATCGTCCATGTCGGCTGGTCGGATGTCTACGGCAACGGCCAGCATCTGGGCGCGCGCTTCGGCGACCGCTGGCTCGCCCGCGCCGCCAACCGCATCATGACGCAAACCGAGCGCGTCGTGCCCGAATTCCGTGATCCGCAAGAATCCGTTCATGACGACGATCGCGTACGCCGACGTCGTCGTCGAGGCGCCTTATGGCGGTCACCCTTACGCCGCCCACGGCTTCTACAAGGAAGACGTCGAATTCATCCAGGACTACGTCAAAAGCAGCGATGCAAATCGCAAGGGCGACACCAAGACCTGGGACGAATACCTCAAGCGGCACATTCAGGAGCACTATGCCTACCTCGACACGGTCGGCATCAAGAAGCTCTTGAGCCTCTACACGCACCCGATCGTCAGCTGGTAACAGAGCCGATCATCATCCGTCGGTCGGAAATTTAAGGAAATTCGACACATGAGCGACTATTCCTGGAAAGAAATGATGGCGGTCGTGTTCTCGCGCGAGATCGAGGACACCGACAAGGTCACGTCTGGCGCGCATACCGAGATCTTTTTTGCCGCCACCATGCTTGCGCAAAAAACGCACGCGCCAAATCTGAAACTTCAGCTCGGCGGTTCGGTGACCTTATGTCAAGTCACTGACATAGAAGTCAGCGAGCTTCCGAAGACATCCACCGGCTACGAGCTGATCCGCTACGCCGAGTTTGTCCACGATCATCCCGATACGTTCCTGTTTTACGGCGCTCCGGGCGGCAAGGATTACTACAAAGAGGGCAGCGAATATCGGGACGTCAATCACTTCTGGTTCGCCGACAAATTCTTCGTCGGCGGCATTCAGGTCGACAAATGGGGCAACACCAACATGATCGGCCTTGGAACCAAGGAAAAGATGACGTTCCGCGGACCCGGAACCATCGGCATCAACGACATCGCGGTCGGTGTGCGCGACACCTACGCGTTCATTACCGCCCATGATAAGCGCCGCCTGGTCGAGAAGGTCGATTTCATCTCGCATCCGGGCAAGAAGATCTGCCGCGAGAACGAGTTCTATGGCGGCGGTCCGAAATGGATCGTCACGCCGAAATGCATTTTCGACTTCGACCCCGACACGCTCGAGGCGCGGTTGTATATGACGTTCCCCGGCGTAACGGTGGACGATGTCAAAGCCAATACCGGCTTCGCGGTGAAGACCGCCAAGAAAGTCGAGACGGTCGAGCCGCCGACCAAGGCGGAACTCGACGCGCTTCGCGGCGAGGTCGATAAGACCGGCGTGCTGCGGCATTAACCGCGGCAGCCGATGCGGATCGGAAATCAATAAGAGCCAACAAAGGAGTGCCCCATGAACAAGGTCGAGACGCAGACGGTCGCGGAATTCAAACCGGAAACCTGGGGCGCCTTTATCAACGGCGAGTTTGTTCCGGCCACGAGCGGCAAGACGTTCCCCACCTTCAATCCCGGCAACGGTGAAATTTGCGGGCACCTGGCCGAGTGCGACGAGGAAGACATCGAGAAAGCCGTGCGCGCGGCGCTGGCCGCGTATCCGGCCTGGCGCAGAAAAGACCGGCGCGGCGCGTGCCAAGGCGATCATGAAGCTGGCGCAACTCGTCGAAGCGCACGGTCCCAAGCTCGCCGAACTTAAGTCGATCAACGCCGGCAAGCCGATCCGCGATTCCAAAGCGATCGACGCGGTCACCGCGATCGACGCGCTGGAATATTTCGCCGGCATGGCGACCAAGATCGAGGGCGATACGATTCCGGTGCCGGGGCCGTACATCAATATGACGCTTCGCGAGCCGCTCGGCGTCATCGGCGGCATCATTCCGTGGAATTATCCGTTGTTGCAGGCGATCTGGAAAATCGCGCCGGCGATCGCCGCCGGCAACACCGTCGTGCTCAAGCCGGCGGAGCAGGCCTGCCTGTCGGTGATGTATATCGGCAAGCTTTGCCAGGAAGCAGGCATCCCGCCCGGCGTCGTCAATATCGTGCCCGGCTACGGCGGGGTCGCCGGACTGGCGCTGGTGCAGCACCACATGGTGGCGAAGGTGATGTTCACCGGCAGCACGATGACGGGCAAGCGCATCGCCGCAGAAGCGGCGGCGACGCTCAAGCCGGTCGGCCTCGAACTCGGCGGCAAGAGCGCCGTGATCGTCTACGAAGACGCGCCGATCGACCAGGCGGCGTCGATCGCGGCGATGTCGATCTTCAGCAACCAGGGCCAGGTCTGCACCGCCGGCTCCCGCCTGTTCCTGCACGAGAAGCTGCACGACAAGGTTCTGGAGAAAGTGATCGAGGCCGCCAAGAAAGTGCGCCTCGGCTACCAGATGGATCCGGCAACCACGATGGGACCGCTGATCTCCGCCAAACAGAAGGATCGCGTCGTCGGCTACATCAACAGCGGCAAGGCGGACGCCAAGCTCGTCTATGGCGGAGACGAGCCGAAGGGCCTCGGAAAGGGACATTATGTCGGTCCGGCGATCTTCGACCAAGTGCAGAACTCCATGAAGATCGCGCGCGAAGAGATTTTCGGGCCGGTATTGTCCGTGCTCACGTTCAAGGAAGAAGGCGAAGCGCTGGCGCTGGCCAACGACTGCTCCTATGGCCTCGCCGCATCCGTCATCACCCGCGATGTCGGGCGGGCTATGCGCGCCGCACAGGCGTTCGAAGCCGGAAATATCTGGATCAATACCTGGGGCGCCGTGAGCTCGATGGCGCCCTATGGCGGCTACAAGCAAAGCGGCTACGGTCGGGAGATGGGCTTCGCCGTCATGCGCGAGGTGACGCAGGAAAAAAGCGTCTGGGTCAACGTGAGGTAACCGTGCGGGGTGTGACGTGGACGGTTATAACAAGCTGCGGGCTCCGGAACTCAGCACCTGGAGCATTCCACAATGGTTCGTCGCCCGCTGCGCGGCGACGCCGGAACGCGTCGCGCTTCGTTACAAGGATCAGGGCATCTATCAGGACGTGACTTGGCGCGACTACCGGCGCCTGGTCGCGGAATTTCTCGCCGGCCTCGAAGCGCTCGGGCTGCGGCCCGGCAACCGAGTCGCCGCCATGGCGGATCCTTGCTGGGAATTCTTGATCTCCGACATGGCCGCGCTGTGCGGCGGCGCGGTCTGTTACGGCATCTACACGACCTGCTCGATCAGCGAAGTCGAATACCAGCTCGAGAACGGCGACGCCGATTTTTTCTGCGCGGAAAATCAGGAATTCGTCGACAAGCTTCTGAACACGGCAAGCCGCGTACCGCGAATTCGCAAGATCATCGTCTACGACATGCGGGCAATGTTTCAATATACCGACGAGCGCCTGATCAGCTTTGCCGAAGTTCTTGCGCTTGGCCGCGCGCGCCTGGCGGAAATGCCGAACCGGCAAACTTTCCTCGACGAACGGGCCGCGGCCGTGCGGGCGGAAGACATTGCCGTTCTCGTCTATACCTCGGGCACGACCGGACCGCCGAAAGGCGCGATGCACGATCACGCCTCGCTGATGTGGGGATTTGCCAATTCCTATCTGGAAGCGTTTCCCGAACTGAACGTCGGCGAGCATCGCGCGGTAGCGCATCTGCCGATGGCGCACCTCATCGAGCGCTCGATGTCGATCTGCCTGCCGCTGGTCGCCGAGGTCGTTCCGCATATCGGCGAGGAGGTCGAAGACCTGCTCGGCACGCTCTACGAAGTTCAGCCGACGTTTCTCAATGTCGTGCCGCGCATTCTCGAAAAGATCGTATCGCAGGTCGTGATCGGGATGCAGCGCAGCTCGCCGGTCAAACGCCGGATTTATGCTTGGGCGATGGCCATCGGCACGCGCCACCGGCAAACGTCGTGGGCGGGGCGCCGGCCCGGCCTTGGTCTTTCGGCACTCGATGCGCTTGCCGCCGCGATCGTTTTCCAGCCGCTCTTGCGCAAGATCGGCCTGTCGAAAATCCAGGCCGTTCTTTGCGCCGGCGCGCCACTGCCGATGAAGATTCAGGAGGCTTGCCAAGTCTGGGGCATCAATGTGCGCAACCTCTACGGTATCACCGAAGGCGGCTACGTGCTGTGCCAGGGGCCGGCGTTTCCGTCGCCGGCTCAGGGCGGCAGGCCGATCGCCCCGCGTCAGGTGCGCCGCGCCGAGGATGGCGAGCTTCTCGTGCGCGGGCCCGGCTTGTTCCGCGGCTACTGGAAGAACGAGCAAGGCACGAACGCGATCCTGATCGACGGCTGGCTCCATACCGGCGACGTGGTCGAGACCAACGACGCCGACGAATGGCGTATCGTCGATCGCAAGAAGGACATCATGATCACGAGCGGCGGCAAGAACATCGCGCCGAGCGAGATCGAAAACCTGCTCAAGAGCAGCCCCTATATCAGCGAGGCCGCGCTGATCGGCGACGGACGTAAGTTCGTCAGCGCGCTCATCGAAATCGATTTTGGAACCGTTTCCGAATGGGCGCGGCGGAACAGTGTCATTTACACGGGCTTCACGTCGCTCGCCTCGCACGAAGAGGTCGTCAGGCTGATCGAAGCCGAGATCGGCGCCGTCAATGACACCCTGGCGCGCGTCGAACAGGTCAAGAAATTCCGCATCATTCCGAAAGAGCTCGACCCCGAAGAGGGCGACACGACGCCGACCCGCAAGGTGAAGCGCAAGCATCTGTCCTCGATGTTCGAGGCCCTGATCGAAGACATGTACGCCGAGGAAGTCGCGACGCGTGCCACGGCCGCGTGACGACGATTAGCTCTACTAAACAAAAAATCGATGCCTAGGGAGGAATACAATGACCAGGATGGAAAAAATCGCGATTGCGTTCGCGATGCTCGCGGCCACGTCCGTCGCTTCGCTGTCGGCGCGGGCTCAAGATTATAAAATCGGTTACATCACCGATTTGTCCGGCCCGCTCGCCGGGTCCTATACGCCGACGTGGCAGGGCTTTGACCTGTACATCAAGGCGCTCAACGATCGCGGCGGCGTCAATGGCCGCAAGGTCGCGGTGACGATCGACGACGACGGCCTGCGCGCAGATCGCGCCGTCGCTGCGGCAAAAAAGCAAGTCGAGAGCAACGAGGTTCTCGGCATCTTCGGTCTCAGCCTGAGCAGCACGCAGGCGCCGGTCGTCGCCGAAATGCAGAAAGTCGGCGTGCCGGTGGTCAGCACCTTCAGCGCCATCCTCGACGCGCTGCCGCCTGCGAAGCCGTTTTATTACAGCACCGGCGTGATGTTCGAGGTTGCCGGTGAAGCGATCGGCGTTTTGCAGAAACAGATCGCACCGAGCGGCAAGGTCGTTGGTATGACGTTTGACAGCGTCGGCGGCCGCGCCGCCCTGGCGCACAACAAGCTCACCTTGGAGAAAGAGGGCTATAGCTGGGGCGACGTGATTTTCCCGGTCCGCACCGCCGACTTCACGCCGTTCGCCCAGACGGCAGCCGCCATGCAACCCGCCATGGTCGTCGGCCACTACGGCGCCGAGCAAAACATCGGCGTCGATCGCAGCGCTGCGCGCGACCGGCTATACCGGTCCCTATGTGGTCGCGGCCTACGGGGCGTCGGAAGACACGGTGAAGCAGGCGGCGGCGCAAGCCGGCAGCGGCGACAACCTCTACATGGTGTCGCGCTATGCCGTGCTTACCGACAACGCGCCGGGCATGGCCGACCTGATCGCCGCCGCGAAAAAATACGGCATCGCCAATCCGACCAGCATGCACGTCACCGGCTGGGTGCTCGGCATGTTCGCCGAGGAAGCGCTGAAGAGATGCGGCGCCAGCTGCACGCGGGAATCGCTCGACAAGGCGATCCAGGGCGTGAAGCTCGATACCAAGGGTCTGACCGGCGGCCCGATCGAAATGTCCGCCGACAATCACTACGGACCGACCTATTGGCGGCTCTACCACTGGGAAAAGGAGAAACTGGTCGGCGTCGGCGACTGGCTCAAGAAAGACCGACCTCGCATTCCCGGTGAAGTAAGGCAGCGCGGCTTCGATCGTGGAACTGTTCGTCAGCATTCTGGCGCTGGGCAGCACGTATGCGCTGCTCGCGGCCGGCATTGTCATCATCTACAAGGCGTCCCGCGTTGTTAATTTCGCCCATGGCGAATTGGCAATTGTGGGCGCCTATGTCTTTCACTCGGCAGGATTCCTGACCGGGGCGACGCTAAGCGCGCCATCGCTCCTGATCACTATCGCCATCTCGGCGGTCGGCAGCGCGCTGTTCGGCGTTCTCATCTATTTCTCCTTGATGCGGCGCTTGCTGGGGCGGCCGACCTTCGTCGCGGCGATGGTGACGATCGGACTGGCCATCATTCTTAAGGCCGGCATTGTGGTGATCTGGCAGTCGCGCAGTGTCGGCATCGCGATCGGCCGGCAGCCGCTGTTTAACTTCGCCGGCGGCGGACGCATCACCTGGATCGACCTGGTGTCGATCCTCGCCTGCATTGCCCTGTTCGCGGCTCTGGCGGGGTTCTTCCAATATACGCGGCTGGGTCGGCAGTTCCGCGGCGCGGCGGAAAATCCGCTGCTGGCGGCCCAGCGCCAGGTCAACATCAATCTTATTCTGGCGCTCGCCTGGGCATTGGCGGTGTTCTCCGCGACGCTCGCCGGCGTTCTGTTCGGCGCGCGCTCGATGCTCAGCCCGCAGAGCACCGTCATCGGCTTGAGCGGCCTCACGGCCGCGCTGGTCGGCGGTCTGGACAGCCTGCGCGGCGCCGCGATCGGCGGCTTGCTGGTTGCTGCCGCAACTTATCTCACGGCCCGGCTGATCAGCCCGACGCTCGCGGAAGCCGTACCGTTCCTCATCCTGCTGGCGGTGATGTCGTGGCGGCCGTGGGGGCTGTTCGGGACCGTGGAACAGCTCAACCGGGTTTGATGCGGTCCCAATCATGACAATCAACAGTCCTTATTTGCTCGTTTCCTATGCCGAGACCAACCGCGTCCTCGCCGAGCCCTATCAGCGCCTCGTGGTCGCAGCGATCGCGGCGGCCATATTGTGCATTCCATTCGTCGCCGGCGGCTATTTCCTGCACCTGATGAACTTGTGTTCCATCGCGGTGATTGGCGCGGTCGGCATCAACCTGCTGACCGGCTATTGCGGCCAGCTTTCGCTCGGGCAGGCGAGCTTCCTGGCAATTGGCGCATTCACCACCGCTATTTTGTCCCAGCGGTTCGGCGTGCCTTTCTTTCTGGCCATTCCGGCGAGCTGCTGCGCCGGAGCCGCGGTCGGCTTTGTGGTCGGCCTGCCGGCGTTGCGGTTCCGCGGGATTTATCTGGCCATCACCACTTTGGCCATGCACTACGCCATCATCTACGTCCTCACCAACTATCAGGCCATTGTCGGCCCCAGCGCCTCCGCCGGCATCACGGTGCCGGCGCCTTCGCTGGGCGGCTTCACGCTCAATTCGGAGCGCGGCTGGTTTTACGTTTTGCTGATCGTCGCCGCGCTGGTCGTGATGTTCGGGCTCAACCTGTCGCGGACCTATATCGGCCGCGCCTGGGTCGCAATCCGCGACCGCGATATTGCAGCCGAGACCTCCGGCATCAACGTGCCGCGTTACAAGCTGCTCGCCTTCACGATTTCGGCCGCCTTGGCGGCGCTTGCCGGCAGCCTCGGCGCCTATTTCACCACCGTCGTCACCGTGGAGGAATATACGCTCGAGCTCGCTATCGTTTACCTCGCCATGATCATCGTCGGCGGCATGGGCTCGGTGACTGGATCGGTGTTGGGAGCGATATTCATCACATTGCTGCCGTTCGGGGTCGGGCGCATCTTCGAAGCATTCCCTTGGCAGCTCGGCACCACCGCCTTCGGCGTCCAGCAGGCGGTGATCGGCGTCGCCATCATCGGTTTCCTGCTGTTCGAACCGGATGGCTTGATCGAGATTTATCGCCGCATCGCCACCTATTTCGAGCGCTGGCCGTTCCGCTATCGCGAACTTCGGGCGGGCGGCTCCCGATGAGCGAACCGAACAGTCAGGCGCCGCTGCTCGACGTGCGCCAGCTCGAAGTCGTTTATCACGACGTCGCCACAGCGGTGCAGGGCGTCAGCATTGAAGTCGCTCCCGGCAGCATCGTCGCGATGATCGGTACCAACGGCGCCGGCAAGACCACCACCCTGCGCGCGGTGTCCGGCTTCCTTCCGGCGGAGGACGTCGCCGTCACCGACGGCACGATCTCATTCGGCGGACAATCGCTTCACGGCTTGTTGCCGCATCAAATCTCACGGCTTGGCGTCGTCTTGGTGCCGGAGCGGGAAAAGCTGTTCCAGACGCTGACCGTTGGCGAAAACTTGGATTTCAGCCTGACGCGTGCGCGGCAACCGATCCGCGACGCCGTCTACGACTACTTTCCGCGGCTCGCTGAACGGCGAAAGCAAGTCGCCGGCTATCTGAGCGGCGGCGAAAAGCAGATGCTGGCGATAGGCATGGCTCTGGTTTGTGAACCGAAGCTTCTGCTGGTCGACGAGCTTTCACTCGGTCTGGCGCCGATCGTGACCAGCGAGATCATGACAATCCTCCAAGCGATCAATCGAAATCTCGGCTTGGCAATGTTGATCGTCGAGCAAAATGCTGCTGCAGCGCTGCGCGTTGCGTCGTTCGGTTACGTGATGGAAAGCGGCCGCGTGGTGTTCAAGGGTGAAGCTGAAAAACTTCTCAAACATCAGGATATGAGGGAATTCTATCTCGGCGACCGGAAGGCCGGCAGTTACCGCAACGTCCGCCAATACGCGCGCAAGCGGAGATGGTGGGGATGAAGAAAACAGGCGCCAGACTTGTCGTCAAAGACGTCGCGCTCAGCTTCGGAGGTATTCAGGCTTTGCGGTCTGTCTCGTTCGAGGCCGCTCCATCCGAATTGATCGCGCTGGTTGGCCCGAACGGGGCTGGCAAAACCGCGATGCTCAATTGTATCAACGGCATTTACCGCCCGCGCAGCGGTGAAATCCTGCTGGACGGAGAAGGGATCGCTGGACATCCGTTATGGCGGATGGTGGACCTTGGTGTGGGTCGTTCGTTCCAGCACGCAGAACTGTTTCCCCATCTTACCGTGATGGAAAACTTGCTGATCGGCCGTCACCGTTCGTTTCGTGCGGGTGCATTCATGAGTGGCCTGTATTTCGGCCGCGCTAGGGCCGAAGAAGTGGAGGCACGTCGCAGTATCGAGGCTATCATCGACTTCTTCGAGATCTACCGGTATCGCAACACGCCGGTCGGCATGTTGTCCTACGGCGTGCAGAAGAGCGTCGGCGTAGCACGAGCGCTTGCGGCCAGCCCGAAGCTGCTGCTGCTTGACGAGCCGTCCACCGGGCTCATTCGCGAAGAACGCGAAAATCTTGCGCGCTTCTTACTCCGCATCGTTCACGATATCGGACCAACCATTGTGTGGGTCGAGCACGATATGCAGATGGTCTCGGACCTTGCCGATCGTGTGGTAGTTCTCAATCACGGCTCGAAGATTGCCGAGGGTCCCCCGCGAGACGTTGCGGCCTTGCCCGAGGTCGTCGTTGCTTACTTGGGGCAGGCCGATCCTTCGCAAAGT
>CAWHPC010000012.1:0-109461 GCA_963831165.1 uncultured Alphaproteobacteria bacterium | reverse complement strand
TAGCTGGGCCGAGCGGTGTTGAAATGGCGCGCTCGCTCAAGGCAAACGGAATCGCCGCCGAACCGATCACGGTCACTCCCGGCAAAATCAGCGCCGGCGAGACCATCCTGACGAAGGCGGAAGAACTTGGCTGCGACCTGATCGTCAAGGGCGCCTATACGCAAAGCCGACTGCGCCAGATGATCTTCGGCGGCACCACCCGGCATATCCTCGCCAAGGCCAAGCTTCCGGTGCTGATGGCGCATTGAGCCGCGCGCGTCACTTTAAGTCTTTGCGGATGATTTTGCCGACGTTGCTCTTGGGTAGACTGTCCACAAACACGGTGATCTTGGGGACTTTGTAACCAGCCAGCCGTTCGCGCGCGAATTTCGTCAGGTCCGCTTCGGTCAGCGCCGGGTCGCGCTTGACGACGAAGAGCTTCACGCCCTGCCCCGTGTGCGGATCGGCAACGCCGATGACGACGCTTCAAGCACCGCCCGGATGCTGCGCGATGACGTCCTCTACCTCATTGGGAAACACCTTGAAGCCGGAGACGTTGACCATGTCCTTCTTGCGATCGAGGATTTTCAGATAGCCTTGCGGATCGAAGGCGCCGATGTCGCCGGTGTGCAGCCAGCCGCCCTCGGTGAGAACAAGTTTGCTCTCATCAGGATGCCGCCAATAACCCTGCATGACCTGCGGACCACGGACACAAATCTCGCCCGCTTCGCCGAGGGGAAGGTCGTTCCCGTTATCGTCACGGATAGCCACTTCGGTCGACGGTACCGGAAGTCCGACTGTGCCGATCTTCGGGCTGCGAACCGGATTGATGCAGACGACCGGCGACGCTTCGGTAAGCCCGTAGCCTTCAACCAGTTCGGAACCGGTGATCTCGCGCCAACGGACCGCCACTGCGCTTTGCACCGCCGCGCCGCCACCAACGGCAAAGCTGAGCCTGCTGAAATCGAGTTTTGCGAAATCGGGCGAATTGATCAGCGCATTGAACAGCGTATTGACGCCGGTCATTGTCGTGACCTGCGCGCGCCGCATGGTGCGGATCAATCCCTTGATATCCCGCGGATCGGGCACCAGCACGCTCAGACCGCCCATCAACGCGAAGGCGAGCAGGTTCGCCGTGAGCGAAAAGATGTGATAGAGCGGCAGCGGTGTCAGAACGATCCCCTGCTCTTCTCTGAGATAAGGCCCAATCACGGCGCGGCATTGCAGCGTGTTCGCGACCAGATTGCGGTGGGTGAGGATCGCTCCCTTCGGCACACCGGTCGTGCCGCCGGTATATTGCAACAAGGCGGGCGACGATGCGGCCGGCTGCGCATCCGCAAAGCGGGCGCCGGGCTGGCGACCGCAGGCCGCTTGCAGCATCGTGAAGGTTTTGAAGCGCCAGGCCGGTACCGCACGCCTGACATATGTATTGGCGAAATTGAACACCGTGCGTTTGAGCGCCGGCATGAAATCGCCGAGCCGCGCTACAACGACGTGCCGGATTTGGGTTTCGGCAAGCGCGGCTTCGAGCTTGTGCGCGAAATTCTCCATGATCACGATCACGGTAGCGCCCGAATCCGCAAGCTGCTCCTTCAGCTCGCGCGGCGTATAGAGCGGATTGACGTTGACGACGGTCAGACCCGCGCGCAGCGCACCGAGAAACGCCACCGGATATGCGAGCAGGTTCGGCAGCATGATGGCAACGCGATCACCCGCCTTGCAGTTTACTTCTTCAATGAGGAAAGCAGCGAACGCGCGGCTGACGCGCTCCCACTCGGCGTAGCCCATGCGAACCCCGAGGCATTCGAACGCGGCATGCGCGGCGTGGCGGGTGCAGGCATCAAGGAGCAGTGCTGAAAGCGACGGATAAGCATCGGGATCGATGCTCTTGGGGATGTCTGGCGGATAAGACGCGAACCAGATCGGTTCAACAGAAGCGGCCGTGGCCGGCGCGGGACTTGCGTCTGTTGAGTCATCGTATGGGTCCTCGCTGACGGCTCTGCAATGCGCCGCCGATTTGCGCGCGGAAGATCCGCGCGGCTCGCGCCCTCATCCGGAAGCCGGACTGCGTCATTGAACCGCGTCATAGCAGAGGAAAATCCATTTGTGAGTACATCGATGTCGTTGGCGACAACGACCAGCGCATAACCCTCGCGGCGGCGCTGCATCGCGGCATCAACATTGTTGGTGAAGATGGCGCAAGGAACGCCCGAAGCCTTGCAGGCATCCAGGACGGCGCGACATGCCGCTTCATGCCGGACATCCGGTTTCGGAAAGGTACCAAGCGAGATCGCGAGATCGCCGGTACCGATCAGCACGAAATCAATTCCTGCCGTGCCGGCGATGGCCGCAGCATTGTGTGCGGCATGCTCCGTCTCGATCATGACGCCGACGACGGTGCCGGCGTTGGCTTGCGCATAATAATTGACGAAGCCCTGGCTGAGCGGGCGCACACCACCGGCGGACCGGCTGCCCTGAGGCGGAAACCGGGCCGCAGAAACCGCCGCGGCGGCCTGCCGTTCGTCTTCAATAAGCGGAACGATGACGCCCTCCGCCCCGGCGTCGAGGGCCTGCCCGATCGCTACCGGAGAATTCTCTGCGGTGCGCACAAGAACGGGAGCATGATGACGAACCGCGCCCACCGTGTATTCGACTGTTTGCCGATTCCACAAGCCGTGCTGGGCGTCGAGGACGATGGCGTCGGGCTTGGCGGTTGCGGCAAGCTCGATCATGGCGGGCGAGCCCGTGCTCATCCAGAACACGCCGAGCGGCTCCCGCTCGGCGAGACGCTCACGCAGGCTTCGATGATTCGTATCGAACATGAGCGGTCCGGCACGGTTGCTCCGGCAGGCACCATAATCGCAAGGGGCACGGGAATTGAGCATTCGTCTTCTCTCAGTGCCGCCCCAATCCCGCCACCGGGCTCCGTCATCCCGAGGCGCGCGCCGCAGGCGCGCCTCGAAGGACGACGGCCCCGGCGCCTCGGCTGACATCGTTCGAGCCCCGCGCTACGCGCGGGAACCTCAGGATCAGGCGAACAGGCAAGCTTCCTCGTTCCCGCGACGCGAGTGCGCCCGAGTTTTGCATCGTCATTGCGAGGAGCGAAGCGACGAAGCAATCCAGCGGAGCAAGCGCGACCAGCTTCGTTGTCCACTAAGCGTGACCGCCGTACTGGATTGCTTCGCTTCGCTCGCAATGACGAAAGAAAAGGAAGCGGAACGCCGACAAACGCATGTGTCCATCCTCCGCGCCATCGGGCGCGGCGCGCGTCCAGCGGGACGCGCTCGCCTGTCGGCGTTCCACCGCGGCTCTTGCCGTCGGGGCGTTCGCCCCTTGGGCGCAACTCCAGGCCAGGCTTCCTGGGACGTGGCAGGAGCGCTCGATCCGGTAAGCCCGCCCCAACCGGGGGGCGGAGACCTTGCGCTTCTAACACGGGCGTTACCCGCGCCCGCCTGTCCCAGTCCAGGGAAAGCACCTCCCGGACCGGTCGTAGTGCCGGTCAGCATGATGCCCGAAGCTGCCCGGGAGCGGAGTGTATCGTTCCGCGCGCGGGCACCGCACTCGCTCCGCATTCGGGAGTACCCTCGGCCGAAGGCGTCCGTCGATGAGCGAGATTCGTTGGCCTGTAACTGAAATGGGGACGAATGTCAATCAAAAAGCGACGAGCAGTCGTCCCCGCGAGCGCGCTACCAAGTGATTCTCGCTGGCAGGACTCGGCCGGCGCAGCCATCACGCCACGTTCATTTGTTAGTATCGGAGCAATAGCGGACATGCCGATGCGCCATTCAAATGACGCGTTTGACCCGAAGCGGTCCTCGGCAGATTGCTTTTGCTGTGCTGCATAATAACGCAGCCAGTGAACCGTGTGCTAGGTTGTGAAGCTCAGCCAAAGGCAGGATCCATGCGGCGGCGCGGGTTCATTTCACTCAAAATTTATGTGATCGCCGGATGTTTTGCTGTGATCATGCCGGCCGACTTTGCGCATGCGCAACAAAAGAAGCCAACTGCGCCGGAAAATACCCTTGCTTCTAAAATCAAGTGCCAAGACTTTCAGAAAAATTCCGACGGAAAATGGACTAGCGGTCCCAATGCTAGAATTGGAAAAATAGATTTTAGTACCCACACCTTCGGTGTTGGCGAGGTCGATATTGGCGGTGCGGATCTTGGCACTGTTTTGAACCGAAAATGCGTAGCCCGCTAAACAAGAGACCCTAGCGCGGTTCGTCGCCCCAATCGAGGTTGCTATGTACAAGCGAGTCACAAAGGTCGCTCAACTGCCTAAACCTAAGCCACCGCCTCCTCCACCGCCATGGCCACCGGCGGAACCACCGCGACCAGTGCCGTTGCGTGGTGACCAAAGCGGTGATGTAATTTCGGTGAGCGGGGGGCAAAGGGAGGAAGCCAAGATGAGATACAAACCAAAGAGCATTGCCGGCCTCCAAGTTGCGCTTGGTAGGTTGCCAGCTTCGATGCACGTGGAAGCGGACCGAGACATCGGCCTGTCGGCAAAGACGGTGGGCGAGCTTCGCAAAGTAACCGCCTGGCCAGAGAATTTGGTGATAACAACCCCGCAAGAACGCGACCCCGAAAGCGCAATAAAGGTGACCAGGGCGAGTGTAACGACACGTCTCGCGCCGAAACCGTAGGGTAGCGGTCCGACGTTACTTCATCCGTAACCAGCGCCCGGAATGTGCCGCAGACAGTCGCTTACTGGGCCCTGAGCGTCGTTTGCTGCGAAACGGCAAAATGTCCGGTATTCGCAGCGAAGCTGACATTGTGCGGACAACCGTTTCTTTCAAAGCAGCCCGCATCCCCGCGGTGCGGATACACCGGGGGAAACCCGCTCGTCTGAATGCGACAGAGCGGTTATGCGGCTTTCTCGAAAGCCTGGCTGACGCTGCGCGCTATCGGCTCGGCAGTTTGATGAGCGATCTTCCGGCTGAGCGTATTCAGTTCCTTAGTCTGTTCGCTCAGCATTTCGTATTGCTTTTTGCCATGGGACGCCCAGAGTTCCATGATGTCTGAGGGCATCGTTGCGGTCGCGAGCTGACGGGCAAATTCGAAGATTGCCTCGGTGTTGGCCCGCGCCATGTCGATCATCTTGAGGTTCAACTCGCGGATGTTCTCGGCCGTCCGCGCCGATTGCTCAAAGGCTGCCTTTGCCTTCTCGAGGGTCTCGTTGGCAATCTTTCTGGTCTGATCGTGTTTGTTCATGAGACTGCTCCTTTGACTGTAGGTGCTGGGAGATCGAAAGCTTTGACTTGCCTGCCCGCGCTGATCGCACGCGACCGCCCCGGCGAGTGTGGCCGCAGGCCAAGCGCCGAGGCGGTATGTTCCAAAATTGAAGCTACTCGTCCCCAAGCCAAACGCGCCGGCGTCGCGGCAGGTTCCAATTGAGATGCGCCAGCTGTGATGTAACAGATTCGGCCCGAATTTGTCTGATCGGTTCCAGCAAGGGAACCTGTCAGCCGACGCGTGTACCGGTGCGCGCCGGCAACGGCAGTTAAGGCCGGCCGATTGGCCGCCTCGAAGAGGTTGCCTTGACTGGTGCGATTAGAGGCGCGCGAGAATTGCTCCCTCCGTACGCCCACTTTGGTTTGCTGTAGACATACCCAACATATAACGGGACGAAAGCGACAAAAGGGTCCAAGTCATGCTCATTCCGGAACATGCGCAGAAGCTTCTTCTGACCGCGAGAGAACATCTGAATGAACTGCTCGACGAGGCGTTGGAAGAAACGTTCCCAGCCAGTGATCCGATCGCCATCGATTTTGGGATTGAATCAACCGAGCACGGATTGGCCAAGACACGCGGGAATCGCGCTCCGCTCACAAAGGCCCGCAAGCAGCGCTGAAACGAGGGTTGACGGTCTGGGCTAGATTGCTGCTCCGGCGCTAGGGCACTTTCAGACTTACCCACTCGTCAACAATCTCAAGACCGCCAAGGCGCTCAGCCTGACTATCCCGCCGAACATCCTGGCTACCTCCAACGAGGTGATCGAATAATGCCACTTTGCTGCATTGCACTTGGTCTGAAATTGGTCCTATGCAAAACCTCGCGTTGAGCGCGCCGAAAGGGCGCTAACTCCGCGATTTTGCCTGTCGCAAGCCATATCCAGCGGTGGCAGGAAAGCTCCATCTGGCGTGACCGGAGGGGGATCGCCATGCGCGACTGCTTGGCCAAGTTCGGGATCGTATTCACGCCCGAACAGGTGAAGGTTTTGTCGGACGCTTTCGATCATGCGTTGAAGCATTTGCAGAGCAGCGGTGCACCCTATGGCGCGCCGGAATACGAAGAAGCAGCGCGTGCGCATTTAGCGAGATATATCATCAGTACGGCGAGGCACGGCAATTTCGACCGCCAGAAACTAGCTGACGATGCGCTGCTCTATCTCTCGCGCCGGCCGTTGAGTTGGACGCCACCCCACCTCATACTGCTATAATCGCCGCCGCTTGCCTCTGGCGTGGTTTGCAAGACGTAATCGCGGCTAATTGGGCCGCGCGCCACCGCCGCTGACGACCAAGCGGCCACGGGAATCGATCCTCGGTCATTCCGAGGATGTCGGGTTGTGGCCCCAAAGCCGACCTTGCGAATTGTGAATGGGTTCAAGGCGTCCGGGGATCTTGCGCACGGTCCCGATCACATTCTATCCCTGGTATCCCCAAGCGGTCTTTCGAGCGGCCCCACGCACATGCCCAAGTTCCTTCGTATCGGAGTCCATCAATCGAACGTTTCCGGATACACGTCAAAGGCATGGTGGGTTCGTCGAGTTGGCTCGACGGTTTTCCTGAAGTGGGGCGCCGTCGAGGTCCATGGCGTAGGAGATGGGCGAAAGATTTACTGGACGCTTCCGCCGCGGGCAAAAACAATTCGTTGCGGCACGGTGCAGCGTGCCAAAGACTATGCAAAAACCGCAATCGCGCGACGACGCAGCCATCGCTATGAACCGCTGCCTGGAAATATTGCGATCCGGCGCCGACGTGCCAATCGTGGCGCCGAGCTCGAACAGGCGCTCGCCACGATTTTGTTTGTCGATATCGTCCGGTCCACCGAAAAAGCCGCGCGGCTGGGCGATTCGCGTTGGACACAGGTGATGAATCACTATTACGCCGCCGTCCGTAGAGAGCTGAAGAGTTTGCGCGGAAAAGAAGTCGTGACGACGGGGGACGGACTGCTCGCGACGTTCGACGCGCCGGCTTCCGGGGTCCGTTGCGCGACCGCAATCCGCGAGGCAGTGCGCACGCTGGGGCTGGAGATCAGGGTGGGGCTGCACGCAGGCGAATACAAAGTGAGTGGGGGCGACGTGGTCGGTCTCGCGTTTCACGTCGGCGCGCGCGTCGCCGCGAAAGCGCGTGCCGGCGAAGTCCTGGTTTCGAGCGCGGTCAAGGATCTGATGTCGCAGTCTGGAATCCGCTTTAAGGATCGCGGCGTTCACCGACTCAAAGGCGTGCCCGAGCGGTGGCGCCTGTACCGGGTCGAACATTAAAAAGTGTCCTGCAAAAGTGGACATCGGTTTGCGATCGGTTGTCGATAATGCGACTGCAGGTGCCGAGAGTCCGCATGGAGAACGGCTGGGCGCTGGGAAAGTTCGCCGGTGAGTTCGTCCAGGCACCCAGACTTACGTTGGGCAGCTCCAATCTCGTCTCTTTCTGCGAGCCTACTTTGCCTACACAGCTTCACATGTCCGTTTGTGGCCTGAAACCGAAGTGCCGCAACGCGTACGTTTAATCCGCTCTCGGGAAAAACGGACATGACTCGGACATCGCCGAAGGACCGAGTTCTGATGTGGTGGACGGCGCCCGCTCCCGGCATCGAAGTGCCATAGGTGGTTGCGTCGAAACGCACCACATTGAGGGGAGCCGTCCACATGCAAATTACCACAATCGGCTTGGATATCGCCAAGAACGTATTCCAGGTTCACGGGATCGATGCGACCGAGAAGGTCGTGGTTCGCAAGCAACTTCGGCGCAGCCAGGTGCTGGCATTTTTCAGTAGGCTGCCGGCGTGCCTCATCGGCATCGAGGCTTGCGCGACTGCGCATTATTGGGCCCGCGAGCTGACGAACCTTGGTCACAAGGTCCGCCTGATGCCAGCGAAGGACGTGAAGGCCTACGTCAAGCGCCACAAGAACGACGCTGCCGACGCCGAGGCGATCTGCGAGGCGGTGCGGCGTCCGACCATGCGTTTCGTTCAGGTCAAATCGGTCGAGCAGCAGGGCCGGTTGATGCAACATCGAACACGCGATCTGCTGATGCGCCAGCGGACTCAGGCGATCAATGCGTTACGGGCGCATTTGGCCGAGCTCGGCATTACGGCTGCACAGGGCAACGCCGGGCTCAAGGAGCTTCTGAAGATCATTGCGAGCGATGAAGACGAGCGCTTGCCGGCGGATGCTCACGCGAGCCTCGTCGTACTGGCGGCAGAGCTTCATGCGATGCAAACGCTGATCGGATCAATCGAGAAACGGATCAAGACACAGCACCGCTTGAACGAGGCGAGCAAGCGGCTTGAGACCATCCCGGGTATCGGTGTCATCGGGGCGACCGCGATAGAGGCAACAGTCACGGACCCGACGGTTTTTCGATCGGGGCGTGACTTTGCGGCCTGGATCGGGCTCGTGCCGCGCCAGAATTCGACCGGCGGCAAGCAGAAGCTGGGGCCGATCTCCAAACAGGGCGACCACTATTTGCGACGCATTCTGGTGCTGGGGGCGCATGCGGTCTTGCGCTACGCCAAGCAAAACCCTGCAAAATATCCCTGGCTCACGCAACTGCTGGCGCGACGACCCTTCAAGGTCGTGGCGGTGGCGCTCGCCAACAAGATGGCGCGCATGGCTTGGGCGCTGCTTGCCCACGGGGGCACGTACCGGGCGCCTGTGCTTGCGGTAGCGGTGTAAGGAGGTTGGCGAGCGGACGGTGAGGTTGCATCCGCGCGTCCATGGACTGCAGGGGTGATGAAGACATTGATGCGAAACGGTCGAGACCGTCGATCGGAAAACCCGCTATGGGTCAGGCGAAGAAAGAACGCGTGAGTCTGTTTGGGACCGATCAGCGGATCACATCAGGGCCAGCGGTCAAAGCGGCCGCACTCAAAGGCCGGATACATGACTGCACCCGAACGTTCGCTGATAGTCAGATTCCTCTTGCACCGCGGGCGCCGTCCATACATGACCCTGAGCAGACATGAAGCCATCACTTATGGCGGATGCATCTATTCCGAACAAAGGCAATTGATGATTCAGCCGAAAATTCACGGCAACGTTTTCATGGCATTAGGCGGGAGCCGGCTGATCCGACCAGCTTCGATGAAACCGACTGAAACCGTCAGGCTGAGCGTCCCTCTAAACAACCGCGTCGTATCAGCCGAGCACCTGCGATCACCCCAAATGTTCGACACCACTGAGAGAGGGAGTATAGCCCGCTGGATGTCTCGGCTCACCCATCAGGGCAGGTTGGAAAAGCGCCGCAGACGTGAGCGTACAAACAAGAGACAGCGCCAACAGCTTGCCCATGCTGGATATCCCCGGCTGATTCGAAAGCCAAAGGCTGCCAAAAGCAGTCGCGGTCAGGAGCGTGCTGTAGAACACTGCCCGCGTAAGCACTGACTCCAGGAAATTACTTTGCCCGCGCCTCCACGCCGTGACGTAGTAGATTTTGAATGCGACGCCGACCCCGAGCAGCACCGGCAGTGCAATGATGTTCGCGTAGTTGAGCTGAAATTTCGTTAGCGCGCAGATTTCGAGGGTGACGATGCCTGCCACAAGGAGAGGGATAAGCGTCACCAGTACATCGGTCAGGCGTCTGAGAACGACCCACAGCAAGACCGCGATCGAGAATAGCGCCAACGCCGCCGCTTCCGCGAAAGCTTCGACGATCGTACTGCCCCATTCGGTGCTGCCGATAGCCTCTCCGGTCGCGTTCGGTTGAACTGCCTCCAGCGCGCGAGCGAAGCGACTCACTACGGCATTGTCGTTGGCGTCACCTTTGGGCCAAACTTCAATCCTCTCTTTGCCATCCGGTGCGATCCAATCGCGCACAAGGTCGGGAGGCAAAGAGTGCACGTGTCACGTGTTTGGCGTTTAGACTTTCGCCAACATCGTCGAGATCGAGTCGCAGCGGACGAATAAATGAATCGGTCGCAGCCGCACGTCGCGCAGCGTCCGCCTGCGAAAGATTGCCGAGCGCAGCGGCCAAACGTCGCGCGGCATCCGCTCCGGCACCGTCGCGTTTATCGGCGATGTCTTGCAGAGTTTTCACTCCCTGTTCGAGCGCCGCGAGGTTCTCGGCATCATCGGGAGCTGGCCGCGGATTGGAATGCAGGATCGGGGCGAGCCTTTTTTCGGCGGCCTCGATTGCCGGCAGATTTTGATCCTGGTTTGCTGGAACAAAGCTCTCAAGCGTCCAGGTTGCGGCTACCTCTGGCAATGCTGCGAGTTTCGCGGCGACAGGGCCGGCTTCTTCCGGTTGCACCAAAACCTTTGCAGTGTTCAAGGGCACTTCCTTGCCTAGCCGGAACAGGGAAGTAAGTGCCGCTGACGACTGGTTCTCGAGTGCAAGCGGATTGAAGTTGAATTGCAAACTCGGCAGTGCCGGAAGCCCGGCGGCAACCACGAGACCGGTGGCTATGATGACGGCGAACCGGTGACGCTTGAGAAAGGAATCCGCTGGCGCCAGCGCCGATAACGCAAGCGGCTTCGCCTCCGGCGGTGCATTGAATGCGCGGATTAACGCGGGCAATAGGGTCAAGCTTAAAGCGTAGGCGACAAACATTCCAAAGCCGGCAATAAGGCCGAGTTGCGCGAGACCGCTATAAGCCGTGGGCGTGAACGACAGAAATCCCGCCGCCGCGGCACCAGCCGCCAGCGTGAGGGGAATACCAACCCATGCGGCAGAGGCTAGTAGGGCTCGATCAAGGTCGTCGAGCTCGTGCCGCTCTTCGCGGTAGCGAACGGTGTACTGGATAGCGAAATCAGCCCCGAGGCCCACGAACAGAACGGCAAACGCCAGCGAGATCGGGTTCAGCGCACCGACCATCAAAAGACCGCCACCAGCCGTGATTACGAGGCCAACAGCCAGATTGACAACGACTGCGGCGACGAGCCGGACGGATCGAAGCGCCAGCCAAAGGATGGCGAGGATGATGACGCCGGTCACGAGACTGTTAAGAACGATGCCCTCGTGCACGCCGGAGAATTCATTGTCGGAAATGATGACCGGCCCAGTGAGCGTAACGTTGGCGCCGAACTTTTTCTCAAGGCCCAATTGACTGACTATCTCGCGAATGGCCGCGGTAGCCCGGCCGCCAGGCTCGAGCGCTTTCTCGTCAAGAACTGGCCAGACCTCGATGTAATGGTCCAAGCCCGCCGTATGCGCATCGGTTTGCAGCAGCGCCTTCCATGAAAATTCGACGGGTTCCCCTTTCGCCACGCCCTCAAGCGTGGCGGCGACGAGGCCTAATGGGCGCTCCATCTCGTCCAGCGGCGTTTTCCGGAGTTTTTCGTTTCCCAGGATTTCGATCAATGCCTGCACAAGGCCGCGCAAACTTGGATCGCCGAGCAATCCCCCGATCAGAGGCTGCAGTTTGATTAGCTGCCCGGTAATTTGTTCGACTTGGTTGGGAGCGAGAAACAACAGCCCGTTGCGCCGAAAGAATGGACTGTCTGGCACATCCTTCACCGAGCGAAAAAGGTCGGGTTTATTGGCCAAGCCTTGCCGCAGTTCTCGTGCGGCAGCTTCGGCAGCCTCGGGCGTCGCCGCGCCTACATCGACCAAAATGAGGTCTACCGTTTGCGGAAAGGCCTCGCGAAACGCGATCTCCTGCTGGCGCCATGACAGTTTAGCCGAGAGCAGATCGTCAGTATTTGTGTCGATTGAAAAATGACCTGCGGCGTAAATGCCACAAGCGAGCCCGAGAAGCAGCGCCGCTGCGATCACAAGGCGACAATGCCGGATGCAGAAGCTGGCTACGTTACTAATCCAAGCTTGCAGCAAGCCTAATCCTCCGCACAGGGTTCTGTTCTCGAAAGTGGCGCCCTCTGATCCGAGAAATCTACCGGCGAGAAATCTACCGGAATGGCAATTTCGGAAAGTGCGAGGTCGGTCCGCAGAAGCTTTTGTGTTCGCCTCACCCGGCACTCAAGAATATAACGGTGGGACGACATGCCATGCGACCTGGTCAAGCGAACTTGGCGAACGACCGTTCCGCTTACGACAGCCGCAATCTCTGCCGAACTCAAATCGCATCCGCTTCTGGCATCGAGCACCCAGCAACAGATCATCGCTCAATCGTGGCAGTGCGGCGAATTTTCTTCTGCAGCAACAGCACACCGTAGAGGAGCGCTTCAGCTGTCGGCGGGCACCCCGGTACGTAGATGTCAACCGGAACGATGCGGTCGCAGCCGCGTACGACCGAATACGAATAGTGATAATAACCTCCGCCGTTGGCGCACGACCCCATGGAGATGACGTAGCGCGGCTCCGGCATCTGGTCGTAGACTTTGCGCAAGGCAGGCGCCATTTTGTTGGTAAGCGTGCCAGCTACGATCATGACGTCCGACTGGCGCGGAGAAGACCGCGGCGCGAAGCCGAAGCGCTCAATGTCGTACCGCGGCATCGACACCTGCATCATCTCAATTGCGCAGCAAGCGAGCCCGAACTGCATCCACATGAGCGAGCCCGTGCGCGCCCAGGCAATCAGATTGTCAGTTGTGGCGACTAGGAATCCCTTGTCGGACAGCTCGCCATTTACATTGGCGAAAAACGTGTCCTCGCCGTCGCGTGTTTCAGCGCTGCGCGCGGTAACGGGCTTCTGGTGCGGGATCGTGACCGCGGGTTCGCTCCGGGCCATTCGAGCGCTCCCTTAACTTCCTACTCCGAACCGCAGAACACGAGCCGCCGAGGGCGAAGTAGAAACGCTGCGGATTTCGGCCGGCTTGACTCATCTGTTGGAGCGCAACTCGCCAGTCGCCATGAAGTTCCAGGCAGCCAGGCAAAAGGGACATGTTTGAGGATCGCCCGATCGAATAATCCAATGAATAACCCAATGAATGAATGTCGCCTGTTGGCACGTCGCGTTATCTCACGACAATGCAGCATTTCGATCGCTTTCGGGGCGAAGCAGACGTGGACCGGCAGGCACAACCGGTTTGTTCGGTCGAGAATGACCCTGAGCAGACCTGCTGGAAGCTGCGACCTTATTGCAATTGCTGTTGATTGGATTTGTGCGCCCGCAACCATTGCGGAAATTTAAATGCTTGGCGCAAGCAACCTCCGCAGTTTGGAAAATCTTTTTGTAGGGCGGCGCACGTAACAAACAGAAGGATATCCGCACTATGTCACCCAAAAATATCCGCACTGCTGTGAGTATGAGCGTCGTGGTCACCGCGCTCGCTATTGTTCTCGGAGCAGGATCAGCGGCAGCCGCGGACCAAAGCCGAGCTGCGCATCACGTTCGCAGCGCACATTACCGATATCCACATTACCGATATCCAGGAATTGCGCCGGCCATCTATGACTATGCTCCCGGGTATGGCCCAGTGCCATGCTTTGGCATAAATTGCGGGCTGCCGGGCGGACACCCGGAAAGCGACTATTTTAAGCCAGGAAATGGCGATCACGGAAACGACGGTGGAAACGGGGGCTAGCGACGCGCAGCGCGGTCCCTGGTTTGGCTGACCGTGGTGCTCTGACAGATGGCAAGCACCAGATGGCGAACTGACGGCGGAGATGCCGACCTTAGGGCCTCAGGTTTGCTCCAGCCAGGCCGCCGAGTTTGAAGGCGGAACCGCGACCGCGGCGCCTTCTTCAACGTGCCACTCGTCGCACGTGCAGCAGTACAAGCTGTAAAGATCGGGCAGCCCGTCAAATCGTGGGGTTCTGCGAAGAAGCTGCATCGGTTGAGCACAGCTGACGCATCGTGGAGGTCTAGGCGCAGTCTTGTTGGCGAATTTTTCGGACATGACACCATCTCCTGCCTGCCATCGGTCCGCAGCAAGAAGTCAGGCCAACTAGTGACATGGGATGCCAGCATTACCGCCGCGTGGCCGGGAGCTTAATCTTTGGCAATCAAGACAGGTCAGGCGTGAACTACGCCCACTTCGGCTGCGCGGCGAGGAAGCGGTGGACGGCGGCGGCGAACGCGTCGGGCATCTGGTCCGGCAACGGCACCATTCCGCCTTCGATCTCGATCATGTTGCTGCCGGCGATCGCTGCGGCAACCTTCGGCGCATGCGGGTAGGCGTGCGGGTCCGCGGTCGGCGCGATCACGAGCGTCGGGCAGCGGATGAGCGGCAGGCGCTTCTCCATCTCATGACAATCGACAACGCGATGCCCTTCGGCGGCGCCGGGGCCGGCTTTCAGGGCGTCGACGATGAACCGCTCCAGCAGATCGATGCGGTCGGCCGGATAGAACGATTGCCGCATCGACCAAAGCTCGGCCAGATGGCCGCCGTCCATGCGCGGCGTCACTTCATCGACGACGGCGCGCTGGTGCGCCTTCGCCTCGGCGCGGCGCGCGGCGTCGACATGGGGGCTCGCGGACAGAACCAACGCCGCCACCTGTTGGGGATAGCTGGCCGCGATTTCGATCGCGATTGAAGCGCCGGTGTGATGGCCGACAATGGCCGCGCGCCTGATGTGGAGCGCATCGAGCAATTGATGCGCGGCCTTCGCCCAGTTCTCGATCGACGCCTCGCCTTCCGGCAGTCGATCGGAGTCGCCATAGCCCATCGTGTCCATGGCGATGGCGCGATAGTGCCGGCCCAGGAGCGGCAGCACGTCGCGGTATTCGTCCCAGGAACGCGGCGTCTGGTGCAGCAGCAAAACCGGCGCGCCCGAACCGGCTGCAGCGATGTGAATGCGCCCTGAGGGTGTAGAGACGAAAGATCGCTCGACTTGTGGCATTACTTTGCCGGCGGGCAGCCGCGCCTTTCACAAACACTGCACCGAATAGGCCATCGTCCGGCCGGTGGCCCGGCCGGACGATGCGCCGCAGCGGATCAGGTCCTGGTAAAGTTGTCCGCCAGTATCCAGCCGTTCTTGTAGTGCACGAAATTGATGTCCTTCTTGCGCACCACCGTGATCACGCTTTGCAGGAGCGGCATGATCGCGCCGTACTCCACCGCCTTCTTGTTGATCTCCTTATAGCCCGCAATGCGCTTGTCGTAATCGGCAATGGCGAACAACGCGGCGACGTCATCGCCGATCGCCTTTTCCTTCCAGGCCGAGAACGGCAGATGCGGGTTGAGCAGGTAGCCGGTGAACATTTCCGGATCGCCGGTCGCATTGTCCCAGCTGTACAGCGTCGCTTCGGGCAATTTGTTGCCGCGGTTGAGCTCGAAATATTTCGAGTATTCGACGATCTCGATATCGGCGTCGATACCGACCTTCTTCCACATCTGCACGATGGCGCGCGCGATGTCGTAGTCGCCAGGAAACTGGCCGTTGGTGGTGGCGAGCTTGATCTTGGCCGGTTTTGAGGTGCTGTAGCCCGAAGCGGCCAGGAGCTTTTTCGCCGCTTCAAGATCGTAAGGGAAGGAATAGCCCGGCACGACACCCGGTGTGTCCGGCGGGGCGACTACGGAAAGCGGCACCGCGGCGCCGCCGTAGAACGCCTGCGACAGCGCCTTTTTGTCGATCGCATGGTGGGCGGCGAGCCGCACGTTCTTGTCGGCAAAACCGAGATCGCCGCGGCACTGAATGATGATGACGCGCTCGATCGGGTCAAGCTCGGCCTTGAAATTCGCATCCTTCATGAAGCGCTCGGCCTCGCGCACCGGCACGTTCAAGGTGAGATCGACCTGGCCGGACTGGATCGCGGCAACGCGCGCCGACGGATCTTTGATGATCTGGAACGTGACGCTCTTCATCTTCGGCTTTGGGCCCCAATAGGCCTCGTTGCGCTCGAGCACAATGCGGCTGTTGAGCTCGTAATCGACGAGCTTGTAGGGACCGGTGCCGATCGGCGCCTTGATGAAACCGTCTTCGCCGACTTTTTCCATATAGTTCTTCGGCACCACAAAGCTGCACAGGAACGCGAGCCAGATCGGCGACGTGGCGAACGGCATCTTGAAATGCATCACGGCCTTGGTCGGCGACGGCAGGTCAACGTCGGTCACGAAGCCCCAGATGTTGGCGACGTCGATCTTGTGCCCGGCCTTGACCCGGTCGAAGAACGAATACTTGAAATCTGCCGCGGTCATTTTCGCGCCGTCGTGGAACGTCACGTCATCGCGGAAATCGAGCGAGAGGGAGAGACCGTCCGGAGCGAGGTTCCAGGTCTTGACCAGTTTCGGAATAAGCTTCAGGTCCGGCGCCTGATCGAGCGGCTGATCAAACACCAGTTTGTAGATCGGCTGGGCGTCGGGAACAGTCCGCTGCTCCGGGTCCCATGAGGGAACGTCGCTCGGCCAGCCGATCGTAACCTTGTCCATATCGGCCGCGAGCACCGTTGCGGAACGCAGAAATGTCGGAGCCCCGATGGCCCCAATGCCGAGGGCCTGACACAAGGCCCGACGCGATACTTCAATCATGGCAATCTCCTCAGCTAAGCGGTGAAATTCCAACTAAGCGGCGAACCCTCGCGGCTCCGCCGACAAGGAACGGTCACGCGCCTTGGCACCGGTGATCCCCTCGCGCGCCAAGTGTACTTCCAGTTCCGGCGCGATGCGATAGAGTAATCGTTCATCGAGGCGCCGCCCGCTCGGCGTCAAGCCGACGGCAAGCCCATCGTTCCAGCCCGAAGGCTTGTTGTGTCGCGCGAGCGCGATGGGCTCACGGCAATCGGCGCGGGCCGGGCCGCCTGAACATGATCATCATCTCTGTGTAATTCCGCTGCACCAGCAGGCCTTTTCAGCTCCACCGGCTGGCCGTGTGGGGTGCGCAGATAAGCGTGGCGCCACTCCTCTTTGCGCTGCGCCATTTCCTCAACCGACGCGAGCCCTTTGCGGGCAACGAGGCTCTCGAGCGCCAACAACCAGCGCCGGTAGTACGCTGCCTCGATACTCTCTTCACTTTCGGCGCCAATGTCGCGGAGTGTGCCGGCGAAGAGTTCTACCCATTCGCTCCAGCTAAAGGCGCCGTGCCGATGGAGGGCCACCGCAAGCGAAAAGACTTCGGCATGCCACGGCTCAAGAAACACCGGCCTGGCTTCGCGGCCGGGCACCTCAGGAAGTTGCGGCGCGTCAGGTTCCGTCATGTCGCGCCTTGTTCAGCCGGATCGAGATACTCGTCGAACAAGTCGATCTGCAGCGTGTCTCGCTCCGACGCTTCGGGGCCCCAAAGTTCGCGCGCCCCGAAGCGGACGCCATAGACATGCTGCGGGTGAGGGCCGAGGCCTGACGAATTGGTGTCAGGGAGAGCGAAAATCCCGTGGTCAACGACGACGATCCCGTGCTTGCCGCGGACGTAGCGCGGCAACCGTGTATGACCGTGCGGATTGATATTGCGGGCAATCACCGCATCGCCCGGCCGGAAGCGCGCCGCTGCGCCGTCCGCGCTTCGCGACGTCCCGCCTTGCTCAAGGATCACACGGGCGATGTCCTGCGTCACCGGCGGCGCGGTGTTGGGAGATGGCGTCGCCGAGCGGCCGTCGGCAAGCTCCTTGGCGCTGATCACGCCTTTCTCCCGAAGCAGCGCTTCGGTGCTGTACAGCCACCGCTCGTAGTAGACGCTTTTCAGATAGGTGATCGGATCGACGTCTTCGGTCACCCGCCGAATTTCGTCGACGTTGAAGAAACCGGCGCCGAGCGCAGAGAATGTGATGCCAAGGATGCGGCGTTCCCATTCGTGGTGGAAGGGTCCCGCGTCGTCGCTGCGGTCTACCGGCCCGAAGCCGTGCATACCGCCCATATCGGCAATACCGTTCATTTCATTGCCCTTCTGCTGAAGCGAACATTACGCCGGCACCCGCGGCACTGCCGTGCCGATCATCGAGTCACGCGTAACCAGTTCTGCAAGCTTGTCCTCGCTCCAGCCGTCCGTTCCCGCCGGCCGCATCGGCAGAACGAGGTAGCGAATTTCGGCGTTGCTGTCGTAGACCCGCACCTCGACATCGTCGGAGACCACCAACCCGAATTCGGCGAGCACGCTGCGCGGCTCGATCACGATCCGGGAACGATAGGCTGGCGATTTGTACCAGGTCGGCGGCAGCCCAAGCGTCGGCCAAGGGTAACAAGAGCAAAGAGTGCAGGTCACAACGTTATGCACTATGGGCGTGTTCTCGAGCACCACCATTTCCTCGCCCTGCAAACCGCCGAAGGAAAGTTCGGCGATCGCCGCTGTGC
Source organism: uncultured Alphaproteobacteria bacterium (assembly GCA_963831165.1). GTDB lineage: Bacteria > Pseudomonadota > Alphaproteobacteria > Rhizobiales > Xanthobacteraceae > BOG-931. The sequence goes on along the minus strand of CAWHPC010000012.1, from coordinate 91,202 downwards.
CGTTGGCGACGAGACGTTGTTTGTAGGCCGGGTCGATCCAGGCACGAGCCACGACCTTGGCGCCGTTGCGCGGGCCGACGCGGTGCTCGTAATAATCCGCGAAAGCTCCCACCACTTCCGGATCGATAATTGCCTTTTCAACCAGCAGCGACTCCAGCGCCTTCACCCGAAGAGCCGGCTCGGACGGCGGCTCGGTATGATCGTGGTCGGCCATGACCAACACTCTTTCATTGACGCAATAGACTCGTCGCGATTTCAGCGATCGAGAGCGGAGCGCCCGGCACTGATTGAAATTTAGCCCATGCGACGATTTTGCAAAGCGGAATCTCGCCGGACCACGACGGAAGGCATTGACCCCAACGGTTTTTTTGGCCCACGTTGGGCCGCGCGACGATCCCGCTGCTGCAAAGCGTACTGACGGTCGTTCACAAGAAAAACTTGGCCTAAAGGGAATATGCGAACGGCTGGATGTTGGCGCAAACATTGCAGTGGAGCTGACGTCCCGGTGGTGGTTTCCTCGTCTTACTGGTCGTCTTGGTGAAATGATCGGAATTGTAGGCAAGCTGATCGCGCGCCGCCTGCTCACGGCCGTCCCTATATTGCTGGCGGTATCGGTGCTGTTGTTCTGCGTGCTGCGGGCGCTACCCGTGGACCCTGCGGCGATGTCGTTGCCGCCCAGCGCCACGCTTGAGGAAATCGAGGTCAAGCGGCACGAAATGGGCCTCGACCGGCCATTGCCGGAGCAATACGTGATCTGGCTGGTCGGTGCTCTGCACGGCGACTTCGGCCGCTCCATCCAATTTCGCCGCGATTCCGGATCGCTGGTCGCAACGACTTTGCCGGCAACCATCCAGCTCGCCGTGGCGGCAATGGTGATCGCGGCGTTCCTGGGCATCGGCGGCGGGCTCCTGATGTTTCGCGTGCGCGGTACGGTGCTCGAACCGCTGACCGACCTGGTCTCGATCCTGCTCCTGTCGATCCCGGAGTTTCTGTGGGGACTTATTCTGCTGTTCGTGTTCGGGGTGATGCTTCACCTTTTGCCGTTCACCGGACAGGTCGCGCCGGATCTACCGGCGCCACGCATCACTGGATTTCTTTTGATCGACTCGTTGCTGTCGGGCCGCTTGGACATTTTCTTGAGCGCATGCCAGCACCTCATTCTTCCCGCTGTGGCGCTCGGGCTTGCGTTCTCGCCGACTATCATGCGCGTTCTGCGATCGAGCCTGTTCGATGTCTATCATGAGGACTATATCCAGCAGGCGCGGTTGCGCGGCCTGTCCGAGGGCCACATCCTCATCAGACATGCCTTCAAGAATGCGTCGCTGCCGACGCTGACGCTGGCCGGCGTTCAATTCGGAATTCTGTTCAGCGGCACGCTTTTGGTCGAAGTGATCTATTCCTATCCCGGCATGGGCAACCTGATGGTGGATGCCGTGCGCAATGCCGATCTGCCGCTGATCCAGGCGATCGGGCTCACGTATTGCATCGTCGTGCTGATGATCAACACCATTGTCGACGGCCTTTATGTCGTGCTCAATCCGAAGCTGCGGGTGCGCTGATGCCGAGCGCCCTTTCCCGTTCGCTTCGCTCGCCTCGGGTGCTGATCGCGCTCGGTATGATTCTCTGCATCCTTCTCTGCGCAATCTTTGCCGGCCACATCGCGCCTAACGATCCGTCGGATCAGAATCTGCTCGCGATTCTCGCGCCGCCCGCGTGGATCGCTGGCGGCGATCCGGCCTATCCGCTCGGCACTGACAGCCTCGGCCGCTGCGTGCTCTCGCGGTTGATCTACGGGGCCCGCACCGCGATGCTGGTCGCGTTTTTCGCTTCGCTCGGCGCGATGATTATCGGATCGATCCTCGCGCATATCTCCGGATATTTCGGCGGCACTACCGATTGGATCATCGGGCGGCTGGTCGATATCTGGATGTCGTTTCCACCGGTCATTCTCTCGCTCATTCTCATGGTCGGGCTCGGCGTCGGTCTCGACCGCGTCATCCTCGCTATTATTCTGGTCGATTGGACCCGCTTCTGCCGTGTCTTGCGCAGTGAAGTGCTGATCGTCACCCGGCACGATTATGTCTCCGCGGCGCGCCTGCTTGGTTTTACCCACTGGCAAGCAATCGCCAGAGAAGTACTGCCGGCGACGCTGCCGCTTTTGATCACACTCATTAGCCTCGAAATGGCGATCGCCGTTATTGTCGAAGCAATCCTTTCCTTTGTTGGATTGGGCGTCGGCGCCGATCAGGCCGCGTGGGGGCAAATGATCGCCGATGCGCGGCAATACGTTTATCAATCGCCGTGGAATCTGTTGCTTCCGGCGATCGCGATCTTTTTGACGGTCGCGGCTTTCAATCTGCTGGGCGACGGACTGCGGCGCACGCTCGATGTGCGGCTTGCAGAAAGCGGACGGTAGCGCCCGTGTTTGCTTTGCAGGCCAAGGACATCGTCGTCAGTGCCCAGATCGATGGCCACATCGTCCCGGCAATCCGCGGGCTTTCTTTCGACCTGCCGCCCGGCAAAATTCTCGGCCTTGTCGGCGAGTCCGGCGCCGGCAAATCGATGATCGGACGCGCCATCGCCCAGCTTCTTCCACCGGGCTTTGAGATCACCGACGGATCGCTCCTGTTCGAGGGCGAAAACCTTTTGCAAATGCCGCCGGCCCGCCGCCGCGCCCTGCTCGGCCGCGCGATTGCATTCATTCCCCAGCAGCCGATGACGGCGCTCAATCCGGTGATGACGATCGGCGCGCAATTCGACGAGCACCTGGCCCGGCTCGGCGAGGAAGGCCGAGAAAAGCGTCGCGAGCGCGCGATTGCCGCACTCGCCGCGGCAAGGTTGCCGCAAGCCGGCGACTTGCTGCGGCAATATCCGCATCAACTATCGGGCGGTATGTGCCAGCGCGTGCTGATTGCGTTCGCCTTTTCCAGCAATCCGCGTCTGGTCATCGCCGACGAGCCGACGACCGCGCTCGATGTCACCATTCATCCGCAAATCCTTCGGCTCGTTGCCGAGATGCAGCGGGAGCATGCCACCGCGGTCATTTTCATCACCCACGACCTCCGGCTCGCCGCGCAACTGTGCGATGAGGTCGTAGTGATGTATGCCGGCCGCGCCATCGAGAGCGGCCCGGCGCGGTCGATCCTGTCGAAGCCGGCGCACCCCTATACACGCTGTTTGCAGCTTGCCAACCCGTCGCTGCGTGAAGAGCGGCAGGCGCTCTATGTGATGCCCGACCAGATGCCGAGTTTGCGCCAGCTCAAAGCCATGTCCGGCTGTCATTTCGCGCCGCGCTGCCCCCTTGTCACAGCGGAATGCCGCCAAGCTGAGCCGCCGAATGTGGCGGTCGCGGTCAACCACAACGTCGCCTGCATTCACGCAACCGGCGTGCCGAACATCGGGACGACCGAAGAAGCGCCTAGGGCTCCGATAACGTCGACCCGCGTCGTCTTGCAGGTCGAGAAGCTGCAGAAGCACTACAACATTGGCGGCGGGCTGTTTGGCGGCGCGCAAAAGTTCGAAGCGGTGAAAGAGGCCTCCTTCACCATCGCCGAGAATGAGTTCGTCGCTCTCGTCGGCCAAAGCGGCAGCGGCAAGAGCACCATTGCCAAGCTCCTCGTCGGGCTCGAGCCGCCGACCGGCGGACAGATTTTGCTCAATGGCGACGACCTTACCGATCGTTCGGAACGCACCCGGGCACGCCGCGCCGTGCGGCTGCAAATGGTCTTCCAGGACCCGCAATCCGCGCTCAATCCGCGGCGGCGCATCGCCAGCATCGTCACGCAAGCGATGGAGGCCGGTAGTCGGCATGCAAGCTGGGACAAGCGCCTTGCACGGACCAGGGAACTCCTGGCCGAGGTTGGTCTGTCGACCGACATCGGCCCGCGATTGCCCGGACAACTGTCGGGCGGCCAGCGCCAGCGCGTCAACATCGCGCGCGCGTTGTGCAACATTCCAAAGATTCTTGTCGCCGATGAGATCGTTTCCGGGCTTGATGTTTCGATCCAGGCGCAACTTCTGGCCTTGCTGGCGCGGCTGCGCGCGGAGCTCGGTTTCGGAATGTTGTTTATCTCGCACGATCTTTCGGTTGTCCGTCATCTGTGTTCCCGCGTCCTGGTGATGTATCGCGGTGAAATCGTCGAACAGGGCCCGACCGACGCGGTATTCTCAAACCCGCAGCATCCGCATACGAAAGCGCTGGTTTCGTCGGTGCCGCCGGATGATCCACTAGCGGCCTGGCCGGCGCTCAACCCGATAGCGGCGACAGGCGAAGCAGTTTCAGCGTGACGTTTGGAGGCAATGTATGCCCGCGACGAATGAAGTTCTTGCGGTCGAATTTGACCATTACGGCGGTCCCGAAGTTCTGCAGCTGCGCCGCATCGCGCCGCCGCAGCCGGCGCCGGACGAAGTTTTGATCGCGGTCCACGCCGCAAGCATGAACCCGGTCGACTGGAAAGTGCGCTCGGGCATGTTGCAAAAGTTTTTCCCGGTGACGTTTCCGGCGGTCACCGGGCGCGATGGCGCGGGTGAAGTGATCGCTACGGGCAGCGGCGCCGACGCATCGCTCCTTGGCAAGCGGGTCTGCTTTTTGGCGTCACGCGGCGTCGGCACGTGGAGTCAAAAAATCGCGCTGCCGGCATCGTTGGCGGTGCCGTTTCCAGCAACGCTCTCTTATGAAGACGCGGCGGCGTTGCCGCTTGCGGGCATCAGTGCCTGGATCGGCATGGTGCGGGCGGGAAACGTCAATGCGGAAATGCGGGTTTTGATACACGCCGCCGCCGGCGGCGTCGGCGGCATGGCCGTGCAGATCGCGCGTTTGCGCGGCGCGACCGTGGTCGCGACCTGCTCGGAGCGCAACGCCGATTTCGTCCGCGCACTCGGAGCGCAGGAGGTCATCGCCTACGACAAGACGGCGTTCGAGGACCATGTACGCGACGTCGATCTCGTCTTCGACGTTATCGGCGGCGACGTGCACCGCCGCAGCTATCAAACCCTCAAGCGCGGCGGCATGATCGTCGCTCTCGCGGCAGCGCCGATCGAAGACCAAAGCGCGCGCTATGGCGTAAAGCTCGCCGTGCCGCAGGTCCTGTCGGACCCGGCTGCGCTTGCCGAAATCGTCGCGCTTGTTGCTGCCGGAAAGCTCAAGCCGTCCGTCGAGCAGGTGTTGCCGTTGTCGGACTTTGCCAAGGCGCATCAGATGTCCGAGACGGGCCACGCGCGCGGCAAAATCGTTCTGACGCTAACCGGCTAGTCCGTCCGCGCACCCGCTTGGCGGAACAGCGTCGGAAGCTCATTTCGCCCTCAAGGTCGAGTCGCCAAGTATGATTTGTTACTCTTTAATTGCCTGATGTCCGCTGAGCATTCCGTTGTGCGAACGGTTGTGTTGCAAAACTCCAAATTGAGCGGGCGACCAAATTCCACTGCCCGTCGATCGGAACGGGTATTCGGCGATCCAATGCCTTGTAAAGAGCTTACGAGGGTTGTCGGTTGGAAATTGCATCAATCATTTGACCCCCTGCATAATTTTCGTATGAACGCGCCAGCGCGTCCACAAAATTTTGTTCGTTCGCGAAAACAGAGTTTTGCAACACAATCCGAACTCAAGCGGACATCGGCTGGTCGTTATTGGAGGCCGGATCATGCCCCCGAAACGGTCGCCACGGTTGACCTTCACGACTTCAATAGATTGCACGTCCTCAATCTTTGCCAAGACTTCGACAACCCGGGCGTATTCCAAGCCTTATAGATCAAACCCTCAATACTGACCCCTATATGTTCGGCCGCAAAAAACGCTTTCAACAATATCTCTTGATCCTTTGGAAGCCCGATAAGGAACACCTCAGGCAGCACGATCTTACCAGTTGTGGCAAGCCTTCCGTCTTTAAGATGCAGCAACACAGCGCCAAACTCCCTCCCAACGCTCCAGCCCCAAGTTAGGTTTATTTGGTTCTTCCAATCGTCGTCCTTGATGGCGAGAACCAGTGATCCCTTCGATAAAACAGAGATGGTAATAGTCGAATGGCTCCCATTAACTGCCTGCGTCTCCAATTGTACATGGCATTGCTTCAGAGCACCATTTTCGAACCATTCGCTATACACCAATGGGTGCCCGGAATTTTTTCGTCGGGAGTGTAACGAGAACTTTGCGCCTCGGAAACCATCGAAAAAACGTTCACAAAAATGAGCGAAACAACCAAAGCGATTACGATTACTGTTATTTTTTTCAACATACCCGCCCCCTCTTGACACTCACCACGCCGAAAACGACTTCATCTCACAACTCCATGAGAACACTAAACAGCGTTTGAATGCGGTGGTTGCAGGAAGTCGCCAAGTGCGAAGAAGCAGAGCTTCGTTACGTCTGCCGAATTGGCTGAGCTATCGGGGGAGTATTTGGTTCAATAACAGGCTGAGCATTCGGCAGCGCTCTCGGCCTAGGCTGACTGTTCTTCACCCTCGTCGCTCCGAAATTGTCGAGCCCCAGCACATTTCTAAATGTTCTGATGTTTGCGCCTTTACCCTTTGAGGCATCAGTTATGTTTTCGATCCCGGCATCTTCCAAGAACGGTTTACCCATTATGTTTGCGATGTCTGGATTTTTTTTGCGACACATCAATAAAACAAACATTTCAGTCCAGAGGAGCACTTTTAAACGGACACTGAAAAAACCTGTATTTGAATCGTTCGGCTTTGCGAGAAGATGCAAACACAGCGTGCCTTTTTCTTTCGCAAAGTCGTTTAGTATTTTTACTAAGTTATTGTTGTTGAAGACCTCCTTTGTAAAATCCCTTTTTGTGATGCCTACGTATTGTGGGCTATGATTTGCTCCGTTGCGGAGCGAAAACACATAGAGGCCCTTTGCCTCCGACAAATGCGGATAGGCGCGATCACACTCGGTCCAGAATGCTTTTTGATACTCTTTGCCGGCTACTCTCGGCTTGGAAACTTCGAAAGGCCCGTAAATTTGAAAAGGGTTGCTCATGCGCACAATCCATTTTTGATTATCATACGCCCAGCTTCGGTCATCAATTTGATATAGATCAACGAATGTTGAGGTGATCGAGTAAAAGGGCGATTTGTGTTATGGCCCTAATCCGACGTGCTGCCACATCCGCTTCCTGATCGCGATGCGGTCCAAAGCGGACCAAACAAGGCGTCCAAGCCAACATCCGGATAGATCACGAAGTTGCGTCTTGTCAGCCCCGAATAGCTGGTATCGAATCGAATTATCATCCTCCCGAGGCGCGTGCGCCGGTGGGTTCAGTCGTGAGGACAACTTCATGAAAATCGAGATCGAATATTGCGGTCGATGAGGCTATGAACCGCGCGCCCGTGAGGCGCGGGAACTGATCCTTAAACTGCGACCCTCCGCACAAATAAGCCTTCAGCGGTCAAGTGGCGGCGTCTTCGAGATTAGAATTGACGGCGAACTCGGATTCTCAAAGAAGGCGACCGGTCGTTTTCCAACGAGCCAGGACATAGCTGACTGTCTCACCTAAAAGTCGGCGACATGCGTCGCGTGTGTCCGTGCCCTAGTCCGTGCGCACCCCTGCTTCGCGCAGCAGCGGCAGAACCGCGTCGATGAAATACGGCAATTCGTTCTTGAAATTCACGAACGAGACTGTTGCTCCGGCGAAACCGGCTTCGCTGATCTTCACAAGTTCGCCGGCGATGTGCGCCGGCGTCCCGACCAGCGGATAGGTGCCGGCGCCGGCGGCAAATCGCTTGCGGTGCAGGCGATAGGCCTCGTCCTCGTGCGAGCCGGAGAACTTTTGCTTTTGCCCGGTATAGAAATCGACGCTTGCGGAGTCGGCCATCGTCACCGCGTAATACTCATAATAGTCTTCCGCTTCGGTCTGGGTCGGCCGGCACACCACGTGGCAGGTCGTGTAGACGCCGATATTGCGGCCTTCGGCCGCTGCCCGTTGGTTCATCTCAGCGACGTGGGCGCGGCCCTTTTCGATATCGACGAATGTTGTCAGCAGGAAATCGGCGGCTTTGGCAGCGAAGTCGCGCCCGGGCGGCGAGAACGCGGCATTAAGCGTAACCGGCCGCGGCGACTGCAACGGGCGCGGCTTACCGGAGACATTTTTGAGCTGGTAGTATTTGCCGTCGTAGTCGAAAGGTTCGATCGCGGTGTAGATGCGATTGATGATGTCGAACCATTCCAGGCCCTGCTCGTAGCGATCCTCGATCAGCTTTAAGCCGAACAGCGCAAACTCTTCGGGGTTCCAGCCGCAGACGATGTTGAGGCCGGCGCGGCCGTTGGAGACGTGGTCGAGCGTAGCCAGCGCCTTGGCGGCGTAAACCGGATGCAGCATGGGGACGTGGACCGTCGCCAGCACGCCGGTCCGGCTGGTTACCCCGGCAAGGCCTGCGGCATGCGTGAGCGTCTCGAATGACCACTCGCGGCTGTTCATCTCACCGCCAAAGCCCTTCCAGCGGGCAATCGGCAGCAGGAACTCAAAGCCTGCGCGGTCGGCAAGCTGCGCGACCTCCACGGTCTCGCTCCAGAGCGCCGGCCAGCGCTCGGGCACGCGCGTGAGCGTCAGGCCCCCGTCGGAATTCATCGAGAAGACGCCGAGCTTGAGCCGGTTCGGGCCGTGCATCGGATGGATGGGTATTGCGGGCATGACGATAAATCCGATGCTAACTACTGGCACGGAGAAAGGCGGGCGCCGTGAGGTTAAGCGGCCCCGGTCTCCTGGGGTCAAGAGCGCCAGCCTGACGCCCGTAAGCCTTTGGCGACAAGGCCAATTCGGTGAAATCGGCGGCTTTGCGAAGCGCCGCAGCGACGCTCAGGCGTTATGCATAATCTGGGTGCCTGTTGGCCGGCAATCGATTTTCGTCTTTTCGCCCAATGGCTTACAGTTATTAGTCATTCGTTTGCCGCCCCGCCGCCAAGGAAGTGGACACATTACAAAATGGCCATATTTTGCCATACTGCGCCGTTAGGGTTGATGCAGGTCGGGGGTGGGGTAAGCGTAAGTCAGCGTTAACCCTTCCCAAATTAACACTGCGTTAGTGCTGTTCGCTGCGGGGTCCGCGGCGATCGGCGCTAATAGCGTGTCAACGTGGGGACGCTGGTGCTCGGTGCAGGGGTGCGCCTAAGCTGCCGTACCGTGGGGAAGCGCACCTTCTATTCGTGCGGTCTCGCGGCTCTTGTCCTCCTCGTCGGTTCGCGCGGGCTGCAGAACGCGATCGCCGAGGGCGATACGCGCACCATCTCGCTGCACCACATTCATACCAACGAAGACATCACCATCACTTTCAAACGCGAGGGCCGTTACGACGAGGCGGCGCTCGACAAGCTCAACCGGTTCCTGCGCGACTGGCGCCGCGAGCAGCAGATCCGGATGGATCCGCACCTCATTGATCTGGTTTGGGAGGTGCAGCGCGAGACCGGGTCTAAGGAACCGATCTGGGTGGTCTGCGGCTATCGCTCGCCTGAGACCAATGCCATGCTCCGCCGCCGCAGCGACGGCGTGGCGAAATACAGTCAGCACATGCTCGGCCACGCCATGGACTTCTACATTCCGGGCGTGCCACTGGAACAGCTGCGCGTGATTGGCTTGCGCCTGCAGCGGGGCGGTGTCGGCTTCTATCCCACGTCCGGCTCCCCGTTCGTGCACATGGACACCGGCGGCGTGCGGCACTGGCCGCGCATGACCCGCGAACAGCTGGTGCGGGTCTTCCCCGACGGCCGCACCGTCCACATCCCGACCGACGGCCGGCCGCTGCCGGGATACGAGTTGGCGCTGGCCGATCTTAGAAAGCGCGGCGACAATCCATCGGAGATGTCGATCGAAGCCGCGCGCAGTGCCGGGGTACAAGTCGCGGACGGGGGCATGGCCAATCGCATCGTCAGCCCGTTCAAGAAGTTTTTCGGCTTAGGGCGTGATGAGGAAGATGACGATGCAGGCGGGAGCGCTCCAGCGGTCATGGCGTCGAGCGAGCCGGCGTCCAATGCCGAGCCGTTGCGCCTGCGGGCCAAGGCAGCGGTAGTCGCCGCCATCGATCGCGCCGAGGACAAAGTCTCTGCGCAGAAGGTAAAACTCATTCAGGTGGCGTCCCGCGCCGAGGACAAAGTCTCTGCGCAGAAGGTAAAGCTCATTCAGGCGGCGTCCCGCGCCGAAGAGAAGCTCGCCGCCGACAAGACCAAGATCGCCCGGGCCGCTTCGAAGGTGCATGTCATTTCGCGCGCTGAAGCGGCGCCGGCAGTGCTCACGCCGAGTCAAATCATCATCGCCCGGGGATTTTGGCAGGGCCTCCCCGACGGCATGACCGCCGCTCGCCCGGCGGCCACGAACCCGCTCGCCGCCTTGCCGCGCGGTACGATTTCTGAACCCGAAACGACCGGCTCGATCGGCTCGTTCGCCGCGGAAAGAACTCCGCCCGCGGGCGCGCTCGCTTATGCCGAGCCGGGGGCGCAGGAAGCGCCTTTGAATGGCGGAACCGTTCCGGCTGCAATGAACGGTGCACCGCGTGTTACGGTGACCAACGCCGTCGCCGTGCAAACCGGAAATAACGAGATGACGGTCGCCGTGAAACGCGTGAACGGCCGGCCGGCCTCCGCGATCCTCACTGTGGCCAACAAGATGTCGGCATCGCTTGCCGATAGCGAGCGCCTCAACGATCCCTGGCTGCGGGCCATCGTCCTATCGCCAAGCGTGACCCGATTCCTGAGCGTCACCACCCTGGGCGTACACGACTTCCGTTTCCTGGCGGCACTGATCGCAAAGCCGGCGAATTCAGTGATGATGACCTTCGCAGCCGACCCCCAGCCTGGCCTCGCGCAAGATCATTTCAGCGGCAGCGCGATCGTGTTCGTATCAACCGTGATTTATCCGATACAGACCGCAGATCTGCGGTAATCGGGCCGTCTCTCCAAGCTCGGTGAAGGGACTCAGCAACGGTCCGCGACCGGACTACTGGTTCATTACCGACGGCGGGCTGCTACTCCAGCATGCCCAGCGCGTGCAGGTACGTCTCGAGGATGGCCTCCTGCTCCTTGCGCTCGTTAACGTCCAGCTTGCGCAATCGCACGACGGAGCGCATCGCCTTGACGTCGAAGCCGTTGGCCTTGGCTTCGGCATAGACGTCCCGCACATCGTCGGCGAGCGCTTTCTTTTCCTCTTCAAGGCGCTCGACACGTTCGACAAACGCCTTGAGGTGGTCCTTGGCGAAGCGGTGTGCGGTTTGCTCGTCGGCGGCTACAGCTGCGGTGGACATCGGGTACTCCTGCCAAAATGTGTTGGCTGGCAGCTTTCGAAACTGAACGCGCCGCGGTCAAGCTGCGTTCGCGCTCATCCACACATTGCACAGGACATCGCGGCGAAACACTTCGCCTCAGTGCTTTTGGCTTGCTTTTTCGAATGCAGCTTTTTGGCTCGCGGATGCTTCATTCTGATATTTTGCGCGCCAGTCATCGTAGGGCATGCCGTAGACGATCTCCCGGCTCTGCTCTTTCGTCATCGGCACGCCTTTTTCGTCCGCGGCATCCTTCATCCAGTTCGAAAGACAGTTGCGGCAAAAACCGGCCAGATTCATCAGATCGATGTTCTGCACGTCGGTGCGTGAGCGCAGATGCTCGACCAAGCGCCGATAAACGGCAGCTTCGAGTTCCACACGGCTTTTCTCGTCGGTAGCCATCTTCTCCTCCGCGGACTAATTATGACAAAGATAGAGATCGCAACGGCCGCTTTCCATACTTTGATTCCGGGATAGCCATGGATACGACAAACGCGGCCGCGCGCGAGTTACTGGAATCGATGTTCCGCAAGGCTGTCGGCGCGGCCTATCCTGCCAATACACTGCCGCCGCACCTGCCCGAGCCGCCGTCGCCGCGGGGGCGTCTTATCATCCTCGCCGCCGGCAAGGCGGCGGGGTCGATGACGCAAATCGCGGAACAGCGCTACGCGGAACTGCCGCAGCACCGGCTCGCTGGTCTCGCCATCACCCGCCATGGCTACGCGCGACCGACGAAGCGCATCCCGGTCATCGAGGCTGGTCATCCAGTGCCGGACCAGATCGGCGTGTCCGGTACCAAACGCGTGCTGGCATTAGCCGACGCGGTGGACGCGAACGATCTTGCGCTCGTTCTGCTCTCCGGCGGCGCGTCGGCAAACTGGATCGCACCGGCTCCCGGCCTCGCGCTCGAGGAGAAGCAGGCGGTGACACGCGCGCTCCTAAAAAGCGGTGCGAATATCGGCGAGATGAACGCGGTGCGAAAACATCTGTCCCGCATCAAGGGCGGCCGCCTCGCCAAACGCGCTTATCCGGCTAAAGTCGTGACGCTGGCGATTTCCGACGTACCGGGCGACGACCCGGCGGTGATCGGCTCCGGACCGACAGTCCCCGATCCGACCACGCTTGCCGGCGCGAGAGAGATCGTCCGCCGCTACTGCCTGGAACTGCCTGACGCGGTCGCACGTGCCCTTGATAATCCCGCCAACGAAACGCCCAAACCGGGCGACAACGTCTTCGGCGTATCGGACTACCGGATCGTGGCGCGACCGGCTGACGCTCTACGCGCCGCCGCCCAGTGCGCCGGCGCCGCCGGGTACGAATGCGTCATGCTCAGCGATCGCTTGCAGGGAGAGGCGCGCGAGGTTGCAGCCGAGCACGCGCGCCTGGCGCTGGAAGCTCGCGCGCAGAATCGTCGTGTGGCCATTCTGTCCGGCGGCGAACTCACCGTTACGCTGCGCGGCAAGGGGCGCGGCGGCCCCAACCAGGAATATGCCCTGGCGCTCGCCATACACCTTAACGGCGCTCCCGGGATCGCCGCGCTCGCCGCCGACACGGACGGGACCGACGGCGGCGGCGGCCGGCCCGACGATCCGGCCGGAGCCTTCATCGATCCGACAACGCTGGAGCGGGCACGGCGGGCTGGCCTCGATCCCGCCGCCTTTCTCGCAGACAACAATTCCACAGGGTTTTTCAATGGTATCGGCGATTTGTTCAGGCCCGGTCCGACGTTCACCAACGTCACCGACTTTCGGGCCATCGTTGTTGACAGCCATTAAGCCTTGACCGGATTCTGAACCGGAAATGAGCGACGCGATTTACTTAAGAACTGTGGCCGGGGCAGTTGCCGTGAGCATGCTTGTTTTGCTCGGGCTGACCGCATCGGCGACGCCTGCGGCAGCCGACTTCCGGCTTTGCAACAATACCGCAAGCCGGGTGGGGGTCGCTGTGGGCTACAAGGAAGCCGATGGTTGGACCACCGAAGGCTGGTGGAATCTGCCGTCGCGCACTTGCGAAACCGTGCTCAAGGGCAATCTCGTCGCGCGTTTTTATTACGTCTATGCCATTGATTACGATCATGGCGGGGAATGGATGGGACAAGCCTATATGTGCACCCGCGACAAGGAGTTCACGATTCGCGGCATCAGCGACTGTCTCGCGCGCGGCTTTGATCGAACGGGCTTTTTCGAAGTAGATACCGGCGAGCAGCGCGCCTGGACCGTCCAACTTACCGAATCAAGCGAGCAGCCACCGCAACACCCCTTGCCGCCGGGAAATCCTTTGACGCCAATCCAGTCGGCCCCGCCTACCGGCGCCCGTGGCGCGCCTTCGCCCGCTACCCCCGGCGCCCGCCAGGGGCCCGGTGCGCCGACGCTACTCACCCCGCCCGGAGGCCAAGCCCGATGAGGCGACAGCGGCGCACCAAACTGGTGGCGACGCTTGGACCAGCTTCTTCCAGCCGCACGGTCATCAGCCGTCTGTTCGAAGCCGGCGCTGACGTATTTCGCATCAATATGAGTCACACCGCACACGACAAGATGCGGGAACTCGTCGAGACGATCCGTGCCGTTGAAACGGAGTATAACCGGCCAATCGGCATTCTTGTCGATTTGCAGGGACCGAAGCTGCGGCTCGGTAGTTTCACGAACGACTGGGCCGCGATCGACGGCGGCCAAGACTTTATCCTCGACACCGATCCGAGCCCGGGTGACTCGACGCGCGTAAATCTGCCGCATCCGGAAATCTTCGCCGCGATCAAACCAGGCGATGCACTCCTGATCGACGACGGCAAATTGCGGCTGACGGTGACTGCAGCTGAACCGCAGCGCATTGTCTCGCGCGTGCAGGTCGGCGGCAAAGTGTCGAACCGCAAGGGCGTAAGCCTTCCTCAGACCGTCGTGCCGGTTGCGGCGCTGGCGGCGAAAGATCTGGCCGACCTCGAAGCTGCGCTCGATGCCGGCATCGACTGGGTGGCGCTGTCGTTCATCCAACGGCCGGAGGACGTCGCGGAAGCGAAGAAAATCACCCGCGGGCGTGCGGCAGTAATTGCCAAGATCGAGAAGCCGCAGGCGGTGACGCGGCTAGACGATATCCTCGATCTCGCTGACGCGCTGATGGTAGCGCGCGGCGATCTCGGGGTTGAGATGCCTCTGGAAAAAGTGCCCGGCGTACAAAAAGAGATGACCCGCGCTTGCCGGCGCGCTGGAAAGCCCGTGATCGTCGCTACGCAAATGCTGGAATCGATGATCGCGAGCCCGGTGCCGACGCGCGCGGAAGTCTCGGATGTTGCCACCGCGATTTTCGATGGCGCCGACGCGGTGATGCTGTCTGCCGAATCGGCGTCCGGCCAATACCCCGTCGAAGCGGTCGCAACGATGAACCGGATCGCCGAAGAGGTTGAGAACGACCCGATCTATCTGCCGGCGCTCCACGTCCTGCGTACCGAGCCGGAAGCCACCGGCGCCGACGCCATCGCCGCAGCGGCGCGGCAGGTTGCCGAGACGCTCGATCTTTCGGCCATCGTCTGCTGGACCAGTTCCGGCGCCACGGGAATGCGTGTCTCTCGCGAACGCCCGAAGCCGCTGATTGTCGCCATTTCGCCGATCATGACCACCGGACGAAAACTGTCGCTCGTTTGGGGCGTTCACTGCGTCGTCGCCGAGGACGCACGCGATCAGGACGATATGGTGGAGCGCGCCTGCCAGATCGCGTTCGCGGAAGGCTTCGCGAAGGCCGGCCAGCGCGTCATTATCGTCGCCGGCGTACCGCTCGGCACGCCCGGCACGACCAACATGATCAGGGTCGCCTTCGTCGGCGGACGCGTTGCAAGCGACATCTGATTTCGGGAAGCAAGTGGCGACGGGACCGGTCGCCCTATTTCGCGATCGCGCTCGTCGCGGCTCGCTGCCCCACTGAGCGGCTAAGCTCCTCAACGGCGGCCGCGACGCGATCGGCTGCGGCGTGGTGCAACATGTGCCCAAACCCCGGCACTACTTCTACTCTTACCGCCGGCGCTGTGGCGGCAAGTTTCATCGCATGTTGCTCCAACGGTACAAGTGGATCGCGGTCGCCGCAAAGTGCAATCGTCGGCGTAGCCAAGCTGTCATAACGATTAGCCTGCTGCGTGAGAAACGCGTTGAGGCACCCAATGTCTGCCCAATTGGCCAAAAGTGTTGGCGGCCGTAACACCAGCATCGCCGCAGTGCGTTTCACGTAGCTATGCGGCAACGATTGCGGCAAGAACGCAGTCCGGGAACCTGGACCGATCAAAATCGCTCCAAACGGCAGCGCTAGCGTATGCGCGAACAACCAGCCTATTGGTGTCGCCAACAGCGCGTTGAGCTTGGTCATTCGCGACAGCCCAGGGTGCGTGGGCGCAGCGACAAGGACGAGCCCAGCCACGCGCTCCGGAAAATCGAGTGCGAAGGTAAGCGCGAGTGTGCCACCCCAGGAATGGCCGACCATGATGGCGCGGTCGACCCCGAGTTTATCAAGCAACTCACGCAAAACTGACGCCTGATAAGTAGGCGAACTGCCGTCGCCGCCTCTGCGCGCGCTGAAACCGAAGCCCGGCCGGTCGATGAGAATAACGCGGTGGTGCGCCGCAAGGCGCTCGCCGAGGGCGAGATTCATATCCTGGAGATTGGCGCCGGCGCCGTGAAGAAGGACGACCGGGAGCGCTCCCTCGGCGTGGTCTCCGAGTTCGATCAGGTGTTGACGAAAGCCGTCGATCTCGATGAACCGGCCAGGCGGCACATGCGTCCGCTCTATCTGACGTGTCCCGATAAAGGTAATGACAGCGCCGGCGCACAGGACGACAGCGATAATCGTGATCGTGGTCATAACTTTGCGCAATCCTGACGCCGATGCCGGTACCGCGCATCCGGCCCAAGCGGAACCGGCCTAATAAGCTTTGATTGTTCGGCGCTGATTACGAGAAAATGATGGCGACAACAGCTTAACGGCAACTCAGAGCGCTTCGCCCTTCAGCCAACTGCCACCCCGCGCGTAAAGCTTTTCCAGTTCAGGGCCTTCGATGCCGGGCATGTCCGGTTTCACCTTATAGCCGATCTTGCTCTGTAGATAGGCGAGATGACGGTAGCCTTCGGGGAAGCTTTTGAGCAAATCCCGGTCGAGGATCAGCTTGGCCGAAGGATCGACCGGGTCGAGCCGATCCTTCTCGTAGATCGGTTGGCGCAGCACCAAGCCCCAGCGGCCGCCGCGCTTTTCAAAGAGGTCGTAAAAACGGCCGGTACATACAACGTCGCAGATCACGCCTTCGACCGGCGCGCGCTGCGAAATCGTCATCTTCGTCTGTGCGACCGCGCGATTGCCGGCAACCTCAATCGCGCTACCGCCAAGGAAGTGCAGGATGCGCACGCCGCGCGCCCAGCCTTCGTCGTTCACCTTGATGAATTCCTCGAAGCTACCCTGAAACCAAGTCGCCATCATGCGGCCGTCGGCGTGCCAGACGGTACGGAAGCGGTCCCACAGGCGCGCATCGCGCCATACCGCCCAATGATCCACCAGTTCACGGATTATGACTTTGTCCGCGGCGAAGTCGGTCATGGCATTCCCCCCGGCATCGTCACCGGCGCAAAGCGCCCAAAAGCGGTGATCATCAAGTGGACAGAAAAGTAGATGGGGCGCCTGGTCAAGGGTACGGGCCGAAGTCCGGCGACGACGATTAGAGATCCCGCCCCTCAACTTTCTCGCGCAGCGTCTTCACCACGTCGGGAACGTGCTCCAGGTGAGGGTCAACCGCGAGTGCTCGGCGGTATGCTTCGAGGGCATGCTTGTCGTCGCCAATCTCTTGCAGGATAAGACCCAGGCCGGACAACGCCCCGAAATGCCGTGGCTCGCGCAACAGCACTTCGCGAATATCGGCCACCGAATGACCGAAGTCCCTCATCAAGTAGTTGATCGTGGCGCGCCGATTCCAGGCCTCCACATAGTCCGGCTTGAGCGCAATGACAGCGTCGAGCAGCTTGATCGCGAGGTCGTAGTCCTTCTCGTCGGTCGCCGCCTTTACGCGCGCCATGAGCAAATTGCAGGTATCGCTGCCTGATACCATCCACAGCGCCCAGATGCGATCTTCGATCGCCTTGGCGCTCTCGGCGTCGGGCGCGATCTTCAGGCCGGCGAACAGCGTATCAAGATTATACGTCCGCTCGCCACGTCCGGGTCGCGGCAAATCGCTCGGCGGCGCCACCCAGTCAGGCACCGGAGCACCTTCGGGTGCGCGTTGCGCCGGCGCCGGTTTCGCGACGACGACTGGCGCGAGAAGCATCGAGCCGAGGGCAAGCGCGGAAAGGAATCGCGACACCATGACCACCGAATGTAGTCGCCGCGCGTGGCGCAGCAAGCCCGAAAATTGGTCAAAGTCGCGTGAAGGGGACGGCAGCCTTGGCGGCGTTCGGCTAGCCCTGGCGGGCCTTGAATCTCCGCTGCGTCTTGTTGATGACGTAAACTCGGCCCTTGCGACGCACGATACGGTTGTCGCGGTGGCGACCGCGGAGCGACTTCAATGAATTACGGACTTTCATAAGCAATATCCCGATCTTTGCGGGTTTGCTTACGGAGCCTCCGCCGCCTTGTCAATGATGCCAGGTGCTTCTCCGGCCAGCCTATACGGACGCTAACCGCGTGTTCTCGCTCCCCGCTGGGAGGCGCGCGTCAAGTGACCTGCTTTCAACCGCCGAAAAACCGGTCACGCGGTCGATCAGATGGTTCCACGCCCGCAGCAGCGTGCCGAATGGACGCGGCATCTTGTGGCGGCACATGGCGAGCTTTCGCACTTCATGCGGAACATGCCAGACGCTGCGCGCGCCCGCGGGAAAGAACGCCATGTCGCCCGGCCCCAGCCGGCGCACCGCGCCGTTTTCGTCGGTCACAAAAACCTCGCCCGAAATGACGTGCAGCATTTCGTCGACCTTATAGCACCAGATGAAACGGCCGGCGGTGCAAGACCACGCCATCACCGACGAGACACCATCCGCGCTTCGCGCCAGATACTTCGAACGGACCTGCGGAGTTCCTTCGATAACCCAATCGGGACGAATGGGATCGAGCTCAAGCTCAACGTCGGCTGGAACAGCAAAAACAGCTCGTGACATAGAAGCCCCCTTCTATCGCTTCCAACAGCTAGCCGGCAGAACCACCCGCTGCCGACCATGCGTTGCCAATCCGCCAAGCATCGCCACGGGAACGTCGCACCTTCGTCGACGACGTTCGCCGCTCCGCTTTGCGGTCTTTCAGATACTCCACCCAATTTCCATAGATTTTGTTACCGGGACGCCACCAGGTGTTTTCAAGTCCGCATTGGAGCGCATCCATCGGAAAATCAGACATGAGGCTTTCACGCCGATCGTGGACGGCCCGCGCCCGAAAGCCTTCAGCCAGCGTCATCCCCGCGTCGGTTAAATAGCCCTGCGGCGCTGCCGGGAAGTGCTCGCGTTCGCCGCGGAGGAAGCGGCCAATATCGCGACGATACTCGCGCACGAGCGTATCTGCGTCATATTCCGGATGGCCCTGGAAAAAGACAAATAGAGACGAACCTTTTTCCTCGCGAACAAAGGTGTCTACGCCGGTCGCCGCCGAACGGGTCAGGAAATGGTAACCACATGAATCAAGCGCTGCTTCCGGCAGATCGTTATAGCGCGAGTGCGGCACACGGACGTGCGGCGCCACGCCTTTCATCGGCTGATGCGATGCGACCACTTCATGTTCGAACACGCCGAACAGCTTCTTTTCAAGCAACCGGCGTTCGATCCCGTCGGCCTGAAGGACGGCGGCATGCGCGGCAAGGCACGACCAGATGGCCGAAGTGGTATTTTCCCGAGCCCACGTCACAAGCTTGCTCAACGTCGCCCAATACGGCTCATCAGTCAGCGCCGCTGCCCGCGGTTCAGTGCCGGTAACGATCAACCCGTCGAGCCGCGTGTCCCACAGCACCGAGATGTCATGGTATCGCTCGCCAAACCCGCTTTGCGCGGGCTTTGCGCGCGCGACATCCGAGATCGCAAACAGTTTGAGACGGATGACTGCGTTGGAAGACGCGCCGCGAATAAGGTCGATGAACTGACGCTCGGTCGTGTCGACGGCAGCATCGGGCATGTTGTTGACAAATCCGATATTCAGGCAGTTGGTCCCACGCAATTCGGCGGGCGATCCAATATCTGCGGCATCGACGAAAAGCGGCATTTGTTCGCGCCCGTTCGACTCTACTCGGCAGCGATCAGCGGTGCCGGACGATGTGACCGCGCGGCCGCGAGCGCCTGATCGAGATCAGCCAGAATGTCGTCAATGTGTTCGATGCCGACCGACAGCCTGATCATCTCCGGCCGCACGCCCGCCTTCTCTTGCTCCTGCGCCGACATTTGCCGGTGCGTCGTCGATGCGGGATGGCAGGCGAGCGATTTGGCATCGCCCATATTGACCAGCCGCTTGAACAGCTTGAGCGCGTCGTAGAAGGCTTTTCCGGCCTCCAGGCCTCCGGCGATGCCGAACGTCAGCAGCGAGCACGCGCGTCCGCCGAAATATTTTTGTGCCAGAGGGTGATACGGACTTTCCGCAAATCCGACGTAGTTGATCCATTCCACACGGGGGTCGTCGCGCAGGAATTCGGCTACGCGACGCGCGTTTTCGACATGGCGCTCGACACGTAGTGCCACTGTCTCGATCCCCTGCAGGAGGAGGAAAGCAGACAGCGGTGCAAGCACGGCGCCCGTCGTCCGCTGATAGACGCTCCGGCAACGCGCGATATAGGCGGCTTTTCCGAAGTGCTCGGTGTAGATCAGGCCGTGGTACGAGCGGTCGGGCTCATTGAACATTGGAAAGCGACGGGCGTGCTTCCGCCATGGGAAGCGGCCGGAATCGACAATAGCGCCACCTAGCGTCGTGCCGTGGCCTCCGAGAAACTTGGTCAATGAATGCACGACAATGTCGGCGCCGTAGTCGATGGGGCGCAATAGGATCGGAGTCGCTACGGTGTTGTCGACGACAAGCGGAATTCCGTGCTGCGCCGCGACCTTCGCCAGAGCTTCAATGTCACAGATGTTTCCTGCCGGATTGCCGATGCTTTCGCAGAAGATCGCGCGGGTCTTTTCATCAACCAGCTTTTCGATCGCTTCGGCTTGATCGGACTCGGCGAAGCGGACGTTTACGCCCTGCCCCGGCAGAATATGCGCGAATAGCGTATACGTCGTGCCGTAGAGTTGCGGAACCGAGACGATATTGCTGCCCATCTCGGTGACGTTGAGCACGGCATAGTTCAGCGCCGCCTGCCCCGAGCTAACGCATAACGCTTCAAGGCCGCCTTCAAGCTCGGCCACGCGACGTTCAAGCACCGCAGTGGTCGGATTGCTGATACGGCTATAGCGATGGCCCGGGACTTCAAGATTGAACAAAGCAGCGCCGTGATCGGCGCTCTCAAACTCGTAAGCTACGGTTTGATAGATGGGGACCGCGACGGCCCTGGTTGTCGGATCGGACTCGTAACCGCCGTGAACAGCAACCGTGTCGCTTTTCATAACTTCCCGCCGCGCCGCGTCTTCCAACCCGCTCCAATGCTATCCCCTTTTGATTTTTTATCCGTGGCGGACGAAGGAAACAACTTAACTGCGCCAGATTGGAAATAATAACCTTAACGGTTTCCCGTCCAGCGCCTGGAACCCGGAGAACCATAAAATTTTGTCAAATGTCGACGCGAAAGATTCACTTCGTTAGGCGATCATCGCTTCATGACCCTCAGCGAAACGGATCGACCAGCGCAACGAACGGCCGTACCAGACTCGGCGCTGCGCGACTGGGTGCGCGCGCTCGAAGCCACAGCCCCGATCTCTGCCAACCCGCAGCGTCTCTTAACCGATGCCATCGAGGAACAGACGCAGCTGCGCGATGATGCGCCGGCGCTTTTGTCCGTCGACGAGTGTTTGACCTATGGCGCACTGACCGGCCGCGCTAATGCCTATGCGCGCTGGGCGCTCTGTGAGGGTATCGCCAAGGGCGAGATCGTCGCGTTAATGATGCCTAACCGGCCGGAATATCTCGCCATTTGGCTCGGCTTGACCAGCGTCGGTGTCGTTGTCGCGCTGATCAACACCCAACTTCGCGGATCTTTTCTTGCCCATTGCATCGATATCGCAGCGGCGAAGCATGCCATCGTCGCGGCAGATTTTTGTGATGAGTTCCTGGTTGCCACAACACGGCTGGCGAGGCGGCCGAAAATCTGGTCGCACGGCGAGGGCGCCGGCATCGAGGAATCCGCGCGCCTCGATCATGCGGTGCAAGGCCTTTCAGGCCAGTGCCTGACATCGCCGGAACGGCGCGCTGTGAGCATCAAAGATCGCGCTCTGCTCATCTACACCTCCGGGACGACCGGGCTGCCGAAAGCGGCTTACGTCAGTCATCGCCGCCTGCTGCAATGGAGCTTGTGGTTTGCCGGCCTGATGAATACCGGACCGGACGATCGCATGTACGATTGCCTGCCGCTCTATCACAGCATTGGCGGCGTCGTCGCGATCGGATCAGTCCTCGTTCACGGCGGCTCCGTGCTGATCCGCGACAAATTCTCAGCCCAGCACTTTTGGAGCGATATTGTCGACGGCGACTGCACCCTCTTCCAGTACATCGGCGAGCTGTGCCGGTATCTCCTCGCTGCACCGGATAATCCTCGGCAGCGCGCCCACCGGTTGCGGCTCTGCTGCGGCAACGGACTGCGCGCCGAGACCTGGGAGAAATTCCAGAAGAAATTTGCGATCCCGCGTATCTTGGAATTCTATGCAGCTACCGAAGGAAATTTCTCGCTTTACAATGTCGAGGGAAAAGTCGGCGCAATCGGCCGGGTTCCGTCCTATCTCTCCCACCGTTTTCCGCTGGCGCTGGTGAAATTCGATACCGTATCCGGCAAGCCTGCGCGCGACGAGAATGGATTTTGCATCCGCTGCGCTACGAGTGAGGTCGGCGAAGCGGTCGGTCTGATCCGCAATAATTCGTCACATGCGAGCGGCGAATTTGAGGGCTATACCAACACCGTGGAGTTGGAGCAAAAAATCCTCCGCAACGTCTTCGCGGACGGCGATACCTGGTATCGCACCGGTGACCTCATGCGCATGGACGCCGGCGGCTTCTACTATTTCATCGATCGGATCGGCGACACGTTTCGTTGGAAGGGCGAGAATGTATCGACTTCCGAGGTCGCCGCCGCAATCGAGACCTTTCAGGGCATCAAAGATGTGGATGTCTACGGCGTGAGCGTGCCCGGGACGGAGGGCGCAGTCGGAATGGCCGCAATCGTCGCCGACAATGTCCTCGACCTGCAGGAATTCCACCGCCACTTGGCACGCACCCTGCCCCACTACGCCCGGCCGTTATTTGTGCGCGTCACTGACCGGATCACCGCGACTTCGACCTTCAAACACAAGAAGAGTGATTTGAAGCGCGAGGGCTACGATCCGTCGGCAAGCGGCGATCCAATTTACTTCGACGATCCGCAGCAAAGGGCTTTCGTACCGCTGGATCGGGCCTTGTTCGCGCGGATCCAGTCAAGCGGCGTGCGGCTCTAAGCGCCAGACTTCCCACTCACTTTCTCCAATGGCGGCCGGCGCGATGCGATCCCCATCGACATTTTCGGCTTGACATAATAGTAAGTTACGGCTTACCGTTAGTCATGACTTACGATACAGCATTGGCCGCGCTGGCCGACCCAACGCGCCGGCGGGTCTTCGAGAGTTTGAATTCGGGACCGAAAGCCGTCGGGGCCATAGCACGCGGCCTGCCGGTCAGCCGGCCAGCGGTATCGCAACATTTGCGAGTCCTTAAGGACGCCGGTCTCGTCGCAGATCGGCCAGAGGGCACGCGGCGGGTGTATTACATCGACCCACATGGCCTGGGCACCATACGCAAGTGGCTGGACCAGTTCTGGGACGTGGCGCTGCAAGCCTATGCCGATGAGGTCAAGCGATCAGAAAGTAAACGGCGATGAACCAAACAGTAGTACCAGCCGCAGTCCGCAAGAGCGTCCGGGTCGACGCGCCTCCGCAACGCGCCTTCGAGGTCTTCACCGCCGGCATTGGCCGCTGGTGGCCCAAGACGCACCACATCGGAGCCTCTGATCTCGACAAAGTCGTCATCGAATCCCGAACCGGCGGCCGATGGTTCGAGCGCGGTGTCGATGGTGTCGAATGCGAGATTGGCAAAGTTCTGGTTTGGGATCCGCCTTCACGGCTCGTGCTGAGCTGGCAACTGACCGCAGACTGGAAGTTCGATGCCGATTTGATCACCGAAGTGGAAGTCCGGTTTTTGCCGGAGGGGGCGAACGCCACACGCGTCGAACTTGAACATCGCAATTTGGAGCGCTTCGGCAGCCGCGCCGACGCCTTCCGCCAGCAGATCGATTCTCCGGAGGGATGGGGCGGCCTGCTGCAACTTTTTGCTCAAGCGGCCAGACAGTAACAGGAGCGAACAATGTCCGAGTTTGTCGTCTACAGCGTGCCAGGAAGCCCGTACGGACGAGCCGTGCTCGCGACTTTCAACGAAAAAGGCGCCAGCTATCGGTTTGCAACCGTCTCCGGCTCCCGCAACGAACCGCACATTTCCCGTCATCCGTTCGGCCGCGTGCCCGTGCTCGAGCACGACGGTTTCATGCTTTACGAGACACAGGCAATCATGCGGTACCTCGATCGCCTGCTGCCCAGTCCGGCGCTGACCCCGGCGGATCCGGCGGCCGCTGCGCGCATGGATCAGGTCATGAACATCTGCGATTGGTACCTGTTCCAAGGCGTCAACAACGTCATCGGTTTTCATCGCATCGTTGCACCGCGGCTGTTCGGTTCCGCGCCGGATGAGGCGGCAATCGCCGCTGCGATGCCGAAGGCGCACGTCGTGCTCAGAGAGTTATCGCGGCTTCTCGGGACAAGAGCCTGGTTCACGGGCGAATCTGTAAGTCTCGCCGACATTCTCGTCGCGGTGCATCTCGATTTCCTCGCCCAAACGCCGGAATGGGATCAGCTGGCGCAAGCGTTGCCAAACCTCGTCTCCTGGCTGCAACGCATGAATGCACGCCCGAGCTTCAAATCGACAACGTGGGAACGCGTTGCGGAGCTCGCCAAAGCTGCCTGACGAAAGCGCCCAAAAGCGCAACAGACGGGCTGGCCAGCCATCAGACCGGACGCGCGCCGACGAGGATGGCGGCAACGATGCATGGCTCGTTGCCGCGCACACTCCAGGAATGATTCGTGCCGCGCTGAATGAGAATGTCGCCGGCCTTGAGCAGCGTTTCGCCCTCGTCCATCAGCGCATAGATTTCGCCCTTAAGCACCACGATATAGTCGACCGTATTGGTCTTATGCCGCATCGGATCGTCGCTGGCGCGATCGGGAGCATGACCGGCGCCGATCGAGTCAAAGGCGCGACCGGCATCCGCCCGGCCCCGCCACTGCGAGTCTGGAGGAAATTCGACGATACGAAGGATCGTGCCGTCCTTGGGCGGCTCGAGCCGCACCGGCCGCGCTGCCGCATCGGCGTTGCCGTCATTGTTGGCCGGCGAGCTGGTTGTCTCCCACAAATCGGTGAGGGCAACACCAGGCATCGAGTCCATTTCCTTGACGTTGGGCGCAAGGCCATCCGTGAGAAAGCACGATCGCCCCTTCTCGTTATGACCGGTAACGACCCTTCTCACGCGCCATGCCATGATGCTTCTCTCCCTGAGTTTGACGAAGCATAAGGCGAGCAAAAAATATTGACAACGTGAGGTCCCGTGAATGCCTCAAACTGTTCGCGTGGGCATTGCACCGAATTAGCGTCGAGCACTCACGCGGCGGGCTGAACGATCGCGGCGATGGCCGCGACAGACAATGCGAGCCATGCGGCGATCAGGATCATGCCGCCCGTCGGTGCGGCAAATGCAAACAGCCGGTGGCCGAGGAACGCGCGGCTGGCGATGTCGCCGGAAAACAGCGCTGCGCCGACGACCCAGGCAATCAGAACCGCGAGCATCAGCGGGCGCCACAACAGACCTTGCTGCGCGAGCGCGGAGCCGCCGAGCAAAGCGGCGGCGTGGAACAACAACATGTAGGCGGCGCTATCGAGGCCAGCGTTAGGCGCGGCGTGAGCGCCGGCCGCTGCTAGCACAATGCCGCTTGCTCCCATCAAGCCGGCGAGAACAAGCAAGATCGTCAGGGCCACAGTCGCGTCCTTATCATCCAGGAAAGCGTCAGAGCGAGCGAAGCGATCCACTCCAGTCACATACGCGACGCTAATCGCTTCGTCGTCGCGATCTACCCAATAATGCCGCTACGCCGTAGTGCCGGCGTCGACTGTCAGCACGGTGCCGGTGATATTGCGCGCCTTGTCGCTGAGCAGAAACTCCACCGCGTTCGCCACGTCGTCCACCTCGGGAAAGCGGCGCAGCGCGGTCCTGCGCACGATCTGCTGACGCTGTTCGTCGCTAAACACACTTGTCATGTCGGTCGACAAAAATCCCGGTGACACCGCATTGACGTTGATGCCAAGGCGTCCAACCTCGCGGGCCAGCGAACGGGTGAAGCCGAGCATCGATGTTTTGGTGGCGGCATAAGCGGCAAGGCCGCTGTAGCCGGTAGCGCCGATGATCGAAGCAATGTTGACGATGCGGCCGGCGCCGGCGGACATCATGCCGCGCACCACGTATTTGGTGAGCACGATCGGCGACAGCGTGTTCAGGCGCACCTGTTCCTCGATCTTGGCGTTGTGCATCATCGCCAGCGCACCCTCAACCCCGATAGCGGCGTTGTTGACGAGACCGAACAACGGGCCGAATTCCTTGCGCAGGCTGCGCACCAGCCCCGGAATTTCGTCGATCTTGCCGAGATCGAACGGCACGAAATGCAGCGCGCCTTTATTCGCGCGCTCCGCTTGCGCGAGCGCCGCCGTGAGGTCCTTATTTTTGCGCCGGGCAACGGCAATGACCTGGTAGCCCGAGCCGGCGAGTTTTTGACAGATGGCGAGACCGAGGCCGCGGCTGCCGCCGGTTACGAGCACGCTGCGCGTCGCGTCCGCCATGTCCTTATCGCTCGCGGCGCGCCAGCTTGCCGGCCGCGCCGATGCCGAGCGCCGGCACGAAACTGATCGCCGCCGGCACCTTGTGGCGCGGCAGCGTCTCGCGACAGAGCTTTAGAATATCGTCCTTGATCATGGTTTGCTGCGCGCAAGCTCCGTCCGGATCGGATTTGAGGACCACATCGGCGACCGCGATCGCACCAGTGATCGGATTTTGTTTTGACCACACCCGCGACATTCCGACCTGCGGGTGCTGATTGATGACCGCCTCGATCTCTTCCGGATGAACCTTCAGCCCGCCGATGTTGATGATGCCTCCTTTGCGGCCGGCAAAGTAGTAGCGATCGCCTCGCCGCTCGACAATATCACCGGTGTCGACAAATCCATCGGCGTCGGCGAGCGCCTGCTCGGTACCGACATAGCGCGACGCCGCGCGCGGCGAGCGGATGCGCAGCGAGCCGTCGGAAAAGACCTTCATTTCCACGCCGTCGCGGATCGGGCCGATATACGACGCTGGAAAGCCGGCCAGACCGTCGTTGACGTCAAAGGCGACGCCGGCCTCGGTCGAGGCGTAGGCATGGCCGACCGCCGGCCTGTGGAAATGTCGCCCGCAGCCGGTCGAGAATCGCCTGGTCGGCGATTTCTCCCGACAGCCTGACATAACGCGGCGCGATTTTGCGGATCGCCGGATTCATCAACGCGCGGCGCCAATGCGAAGGCGTGCCCGAGAGATGGGTGACGCCGTGCTGCGCGAGGCGATCGAGATGATCGGCGACGGGCTCGCCGGCGCTGGAAAGGACAAGCGAGGCGCCGCCGAGCACGGCGCGAAGATACATTTGCAAACCGCCGTAGCGGCGGATGTCGTAGAAGGTGCCCCAAACGGCGGCGCCGTCGGCAACGCTGCGGGCTCTTACGGCCGCCGTAAGACCGGCGACGTCGTGCATGACCAGTTTCGGCACGCCTGTCGTGCCGGAGGTCATCAGCAGCCACTCGGTGTGGCAGTTGACCGGCGGGCTGGCGTTCGCAGGAACGACAGTCGGTACGCAGGTGACCCGAACAGGAAGATTGAGCGCCGGGCTTTGCTGCGTTTTATCGTCAACCACGGCCGCATCGATCTCGGCCGCGGCGAACACGGCGCCGAGATCGGCGGCGTCGACATCGGGCGGCAGGATCACGATGCGCCGCGCCCGGCCGTCCAACTCGATCAGCGCCAGCGCTGTCGTCAGCTGGCTTTCGGTCGCTAGAACGACTGACCGGCCCGAAAGCTCAGCGAGGCGCCCGCCAAGACTCGTCCCATGACGAAGATCCGTGTAGCAAGCGGACGCGGTTCGATCCCAGAAAAATCGGGAGGCCGATGTATTCGCGAGAGCATCCCGCAGCGACGGCGCTTCAGCGCGCGCCATGCTCATAGACTTTCACGAATTCGCCGAGCGTAACCGGGAAATAAGCGTCCTCGGCGGCCGTGAACGGATCGATGCCTAGCGTATCTTCAAGCCGCGCGACGAGTACCGCGAAACCGAGCGAGTCGAGACCGCAATCCGCGAGGACGAGATCCTCTTTGAGCGGCGCCAGGATCTTGCCGTGCTCCCGCGCCACGCGTTCCATCTGGTCCAGTATGGTTAATTTTACCGACATTGTCGCGCCTACCGTTTGTTCACTCCGGCTCGGTATATTCCCGCAACACTTACGATCAAGTTCATGAAGTGCTCGTGGTCAACGCGAATAATCTCCCCATGACAGGCTTGCGCTGCCGTCAAATTGACGAGGCCGATATTGACGCGGTCGCGACACTCCTGACGCGGGGGTTCCCCGTCCATAATCGGCAGTTCTGGCTCAATGCGCTGGGGCAGCTCACCGTGCATGCGCCACCGCCGGGATTGCCGAAATATGGTTACCTTCTGGAAAGCCACGGCACGGTCGTCGGCGCGATCCTCGTTATTTGCTCGAAGGTGCGCGCGCACGACACGGTTGCAACACGCTGCAACCTGTCGAGCTGGTACGTCGAACCTCCGTTCCGCGCCTATGCACCTCTGCTTGTCTCGCAAGCGTTACGGTACAAGGACGTCACCTACACGAACGTATCGTCCGCGCCGCACACGCGACCAATCATCGAAGCCCAGGGATTTTCGCGCTACAGCGAAGGCATCTTTGTTGCGATCCCTGCACTGCAGGGACCATTCGGCGATCCGGCGATTGAAGTCCTCGATGCACAGCAGCAGCCGCGCGTCGAGTTCGATCCGTGCGACCAGGAAATTTTGCAGCAGCACGCGGCGCATGGCTGCATCAGCCTGTGGTGCGCGACGCCCGAACGCGCCTACCCGTTCGTATTCCGTCCGCGGCTGATCAGAGGCTTCGTGCCCTGCGCGCAACTGATCTACTGTCGTGACGTCAGCGACCTCGTGCGCTTCGCCGGACCGGTCGGACGGGTGCTGGCGCGTCACGGCCGGCCGCTCGTCCTGATCGACGCCAATGGTCCGATATCGGGTCTGCTCGGGTGGTTCGGCCGCGGCAGGATGCCGAGATATTTCAAGGGCCCACAGCGTCCGAGGCTCGGTGATCTCGCCTATACCGAATATGCCCTCCTGGGCGTCTAGCCGCTTCGCGGCGCTGAAATTTTCCTGGAATAAAAACGATCATCCCATGCGTGAAATTTGGGCATTTGACTCTGTTTGATTTCATTTTAGACTTAAAAGGTTTTTACAGCGCTCTAAAGGCGTTTCGCCATGAGCATGCATACCCCCGGCCTTGCGGTCCGCGGTTCCAATCGAGACATCTCCGCTGACGGCCTAAGCAAGGCTGCGCTTCAGATCGCCGATAGCCGATCTTTGACCGCGTTGCGCGACGCACTTTTTGATCACGCCGATGCACTGATCGGCAGCGTGGCGATGGGCCTCTACATGTTCGATCGTGCCGAACAGCTACAGTACGTCTCGAGCCGCCTGGCGCCGCAAGGCTTCCTCGACGAATACGAGCGCGAGTACCGCAGATCCGACACGATGCTCGACTGCATCGTCTCGGACGGGCGCACCGTCGACGGCTTTCATTTCCACGGTCCGGCGCGCTGGAGGCGCAGCGGCAACTACGAAATTCTTCGCGGGTGGGGTTTCTATCACAACATGGGAGGCCCGCTTCTGATCGATGGTCGCGTTGCCGGCGCGGTGTTCGTGGCGACTGCGCATGACGCCGAGCCCTTTGAAGAGGTGCACGTCAATCGCCTCGATTTGATGTGCCGGGCGGGCTCGCTCGCGCTCGCGGCAATGCGCGGACGCGAGCGGCTGCGAAGCGAATTGACAAGCTCCACGTCTGACGACTGGTGCGATTGCTTACGTGTTGACGGGGAATGGTCAGGTCCTGCGAAAGCTTTTGACGACGATCGCCCGATTGACCGATTGCCGGCGCGTTCGCGCGAAGTGGCTCAGCTTCTATGTCAGGGGCATCCCAACAAGGCGATTGCCAACCATCTCGGCATCTCGGTCTACACCGTCAAAGAGCACGTGCAGAATCTGTGCAGGCGCTTTGGTGCGCTCAACCGCACCGATCTCGTCCATCGCCTTCTGATCGCTTCGTGATCGCCGCTCAGTCTGCGGCTAATTGACTACACCTAAATAAGCACAGCCTGCCCCGCTACGAAGGGGCAGGCTGTTTTAGTCTCGATATGCCGACGTCAGCGGGCCGACACCGGAGCGTGGACGCTACCCGTCGAAGGCTCCCGCGCGAGGACCAGCAAGACGAGCAGAACAATCACCTCGCATATTGTGTAAGCGATAAATGCCCAGGCGAACGAGCCGGTGATATTGATGACTGCACCCATCAACGACGGCGACAGGAAGGTCGCGAACACGCCGATGACCTCGGCGTAGCCGATCGCCGCCGGCACGATCCGGTCGGGATATTTCTGGCTCAGGAGGCTGAAGATCGCGCCACCGCTGAACACTGCTGCGCCGCTAAGCGCCGCGATCAGCAGCAACGGCCCGAAGCCCATGGGGTTCACGGCAGTCAGCACGAAGGACAAGCCGACGAGCACGCCCAAGAACGCCCCGAATTTGAGAATGGCGGGCCGATTGTCGAGCCAGTCAGTGACATAGCCGCCGATGGTCAGGAACACCACTTGCGACAGACCCATGGCCGTTCCCACCAGCGCCGCGTAACCGACGGGCATATCCTGGACCTTGATATAGGTCGGAATGACCCAAGTCGCGGTCCCGGAGAGTGCGAACGTACAGCCACCAATGCCCAGCGCACCGACGTAGACCCACCTTGATTTGAAAATTTCCCAAAGCGAGGTGTTCGTGGACGTCGCAGGTTTTGCCGGCTCCCACACGAAGTCCTTGATGCCGATGTCCTGCGGATTGTCACGCGCCCAAATCAGATCAAGCACGCCGATCACGAGGGTCAAGACGGCGAGAACGCCGAAGAATGTCCGCCATCCAAACGCCAGTGTCAGCGGAATGCCGAGCGCGAAATCCGCCGTGATGGCCAGACTGTATGCGGCGAGAATGATGCCCATGATGGAGGCGCGGCGTGACTCGGGCCACCAGCCGACCATGAGCTTGATGTTTCCGGTCCAGACCGCCGCATCAAAGAAGCCGATGATGATGCGCAGCACCACAAGCTCGGCAAAATTCTGGACGAACACCTGGATCGCCATGCCGATGCCGCTGCCGATCAATCCGATGACCAGCATCTTGCGCGAGGTCATGGTGCGGCTGACCGGCGACCAGAAGAACATGCCGAGCCCGTAGGCGATGGCGAAAATGCCCTGGGCGAAACCCGCTTCCCATGGCTGGAGCCCAATGTCCGGCGAAACGAAGGTCAGCACCGCGGCGAAACCGTACCAATCCGCCGCCAGGAAGATCTCGGCCAGAATGGCCAGCGCAAGAATGCCCCACTGCCAGTTCTTGATACGCGACCGCTCAGTTTCAGTGATTGTGGTCATCGACATGACTTTTCCTTTCGATAAGAAATCCCCTTAAAGACCGTTCTGCGGCCCCACGCTTTTTGTCCCGGTGACACGCGACCGTTGCACTTTGCGCGCGATTGCGCGGGCCAAGAGCCATGCCGACGGGTCGTACTCATGATTTCGGCGGCAGGAAGTTGACTTCGTATTGGGCGGAAATGCGCACGACTTCGTTCGGATCGGTCAGGTTGTGCAGCTTGTCGAACAAGGCACGAAGCTTGCGCGAAGGTGCGACCCAGAACAGGCACTTCACCGGCGCCGTGGAGTTGTTGAACAGGCCATGCGCGCGGTTCATGGGCAGCCGGATCAAATCACCCGGACCGGCGCTGCCTTGAACGCCTTCGAGCTCCAGATCGAGCTTGCCTTCGATCATGTAGATGAATTCGTCCTGGGTCGGATGAATATGCGGCGGCACGAAACTGCCGGGCGGCAACAGCGCATGCCAGCTCATCGACGCGTCGGACTCTTCCTTAAGCGTGTAGGTCTGGCCAAGAACGTTCCAAACCGTGCCGTTGAAGCCCTCGTTCGCGCGCGTTACTCCGGCTGGCAATTCAATCATCGTTTGTTTCCTCCGCTTGTAACGTCAGCCTCATGCCGCCAAAAACTCGCTGACGATCTCAGTGGCCGACGGCGTTTCCTCGAACACCAGATGCCCGGTTTTTGAAACCAGCTTCAGGTGCCCGTCGGGAAGTAGATCCATCCACGTGTCCGCTTGCGCCGTCGGACGCATGCGATCGGCAGCGCCCCAAAGCAGCAGCGTCGGAACGGAGATCCGATGCAGCCAGCGCGCAAGCTTCGGATTTCCTTGCGGATTGTTGCGGACGAGCTGAGCGTAAGCGCCGATCTCGCGGCCTAGACGAGCGTCGAAAGCCGGGTCCGGTGCTTTCGGGAAATAGCGCAGTACCACCGTGGGATCATTGGCCAGATAGGACGGCAGCTCCGGCGGCGTAATCTCGGATAGCTCGGGTGCGCGCGCTTTCTCGACAACGAGGCCCGCGGGAGCAACCAGCACGACGCCGGCGCAGGCGCTCCGGCTGGCGGATGGCAAACTCGGCTGCCAGCCATCCTCCAAGAGAGAAGCCGCCAAGGTCGAATTTGGTCAGGCCGAGGCGATCGAACAGGTCCATGTAATGCAGGACATAGTCTTCGATCGTATCGAGCGAGGGATCGTCGCCCGAGTCGCCGAAATTCGGGTTGTAGGGAATAACGACCTTGCGGCGCGCGGACAGGGCGCGGGCAAATTCGAAGCCCGTGAACGTTCCGGTGCCGTGCAGGAAAACAAATTCCGGGCCGCTGCCGATTGAATGAACGACTGTTTTGACGCCGTTAATGTCGTACTCGGCACGCGCGAATCCGGTCATGTCGACCGCCGGCTTCGCGTCCGCGTCGCTCATGTCCGCGTTCTCCAGTTCGGTGAACCGGCCATTGCCGCTGTCATCCGACGACTCCAAACACCGTCCACTGCGAGTTGGGGGCGGGAAGGCCGAGGAGCGCGCGGCCGACTTCCTCGACGATCTGGTCTGCCATCAGGATATGCTGCGTCCCCGAATGGATATCGCGATAGAAGCGCTGCATGGTGGTGTTGCGGAGCGATGCGCCGCGCGCCGCACGATGGGCGAATGTGCTCACGTCGGAAATCACATCGTGAACGTGACGCAGCGAAAGCTTGATCATGGTCATTTGGTCAAGCGATGGAGCCTCGCCGCGGCTGCACGTTTCGGAGACGCTGCGCCAGGTCTGGTAGACCAGCGCATGCGCCGCGCGGAACCGCCCCTCCGCTTGGGCGAACTGAAATTTGAAGCTCGCGCTGTCGCTCGACTTGCCGAAGGCATCGGTGCGCTCGACGATCACTTTGACGAGTTCGTCGAGAATCCGGCGGCCGACGCCGATTGCCCAGCTTGAATGCGCCCAGGCGCTCCAACCGGCGAGGCCGAGCATGCCCTGGATGCCGCCGCGTCGCGGCGCGCCGATGTCGAAGTCGTATGTCCTGTAAGCCAGGGACGAACAACTCCCCCCCGTCGGCCAGTTCGTAGTCGAAGCTGCCGGTCGCCCGTAGACCGAGTACATCCCAGTTGCCGAGAAGCTTGATAGTCGAGCGGGGGTGATGGGTGATAACGACCTTCGGATGCCCGTTCGGCTGGATCACCATGTTCTTGCCCGACGGATCGGTGACGAAACAGCCGGTATGGATCCATTCGGCGTGGGTAATGGCGCTGCCATATGCCCAATGGCCGCTGATCATGTAGCCGCCGTCGACCGGCCGGGCAAAACCACGCGGCACGCCGTTGCCGGCGATAGTGATGTCCACACCGTTGCGGAAGACCTCGGCGATGCCCGGATCTTCGATGTAGATGGCCATCGTCATGCCTTCCATATTATTGACGACGGTGCACCAGCCGGCCGAAGCATGGGCGTAGGACAGGCGCTCAACAATCTGCATCGCGTCGAACGGCGATATTTCGGGTCCGCCAACGGCCTTCGGAAACAGCATCGTGTAGATGCCGGATTTACGCAGCGCGTCGACAACGTCATCGGTCATATGACCTATGCGTTCCGCTTCGTCCGCCCGCTGTTCGATCAGCGGCAGGAGCGCGTCGACCCGAGCGTGCAATTCGGCGGCCGGCGTATCCGCAGTTTTCTCCGCGCGCATCAGGCTTAAATTCGTCATCAACGTCCTCCGAAGCATTGCGGCCGTGCCCGCGGCGGGAAGGTCTGGGGGCGCGGCCGGAGTGTGGGGCACACCGCCGCGCCCTGCGCCGGAGCAATGCGATGACTTGCACCGGCGCATTTCCTGCTGAAGCGCGATCACCCTGCCCGGTATGCGCTTCTGCCAGAACGGGTTTAGAAACCGGCCTGCCCCACAGGTCAGCGTGTTCCAATTTCTCGTGAGAAAGGAGTTTCCGAGGGGGGCTGACAGCTGGCAATCCCCTCAAAAGAGGGGGTACGGACGGAGCTATGGCTGCGTCACACCGCCAGCGCTTTGCGCACGGCCGCCGGCCAGCCCGACAAATCGGGCCCATGCGTGGCGAACAGCGCCAGCGCCAAACGATCAATGCCGAAGGCAACGCAACCCGTGTGCGCCACTTCGCCGTCCGCGTTGCGCAGATTCCACACCGTGCCGAAATGGTCGCGATGATAGTTAAAGCTCATGCACGCCGTCGGTTTCTCCGCCGAACGCACCGGAACGAGCAATTCGAACTTCAAGGCCTGCTCGATCTGGCTCATCGCCATCAGCTTGCCGCCGCGCCCAAAGAACGCGTCGCTTGCCTGCTCGATCCGGAAAGGCAGGCCCAGTTGACCGGCAAA
Organism: uncultured Alphaproteobacteria bacterium; assembly: GCA_963831165.1. Taxonomy (GTDB): domain Bacteria; phylum Pseudomonadota; class Alphaproteobacteria; order Rhizobiales; family Xanthobacteraceae; genus BOG-931. The sequence goes on along the minus strand of CAWHPC010000012.1, from coordinate 56,656 downwards.
GTCCGGCGCCCGGTCCAGCCAGCGGCGGCGGAAAGCGTCCACCTGCTCGGGCGTCCCGACCCGAACATATTCGCGCATGCGGAATGACTGGAGCCGATCGAGGTCTTTCGAGGGCTCGCGTCGAAAGCAATCGCTGGCAACGTCGAACGTAAGTCCTTCAGCCGGCACCTCACCGCGCGCCGCGGCCAAGGGATAAATCGGGTAACAGGCGGCGGGCGTGAGAACCAGATCGGCGGCCGATAACTCGGGTGTCCAATCCTGGCCGCTTTCAAAGCGCTCGACCGGCACTCCTGATCTTTGCTTCGTCGCCATCGAGACAGCATACGCAGCCCAGAAAGTGCGGAAAACTTTTCAGATACCCTGACTTCTCCAGGTGCCGGCGGCTCATCACCGGCGGGAACCGGAAAACCTCGGTTCCCGACTCGCGGTAGCGCGAGATCAGCGCCGTCAGTCCATCGACGACGTTCTCGAAGACGCCGGTGCGCGCATATACGCCGTCGATATCCGACGGCAACAGCAGCGTCTCGGTGATCGCATTGAGCGAACGGGTCTGTGGTTCCGGCTTTTTGAATGCGACGTTCACGGATTTCGTCTCACTTCTCTGAGGCTGTGACTGCTTGCCGCTTCAGTCGCGGATTGACGCCGGCACGCTGCTTAACAGCGATGCAGTGCCAAGATTTGCAAGGATGCGATCGTTGTTGATCATGATCGGCGCCGAAAGGATATCGCGCAGATGGCGCCCGATGCTGAACTCGCCGTCGTTGCGATAACCGGCCAGCCCGCTGGCCTGCATCGCGCTCATGACCGTCGCGACGGCGAGCTCGGATGCGTTGACCTTGAGGAGATTCATCGCCGTCTGGAAATCGAGGGATTCGAGCGCAACCGGATCGTCAGCGGCCAGTTCGAAGCGCTGCAGCGCACTGGCGATGAGGCCGCGCAACTTCTGCAGCGACGCATTGGCGCGGGTTAAGTGCGCCGCGGCCGGCGGCAGCGCGCCATCGGCTCGCTGGCGGGCTTTGCGAACGAAAGCCCGTGTGCGCTCGACCGCAGCTGCGGCGATGCCGGCCCAAGCGCTGCTCCATAGCAGATGGGCAACCGGCATCATGGTGCGGGCATGAATCTCTTCATAGGGCACGGGCAGTATCTGCTCGCTTGCCGCAGACGCCACGAGCCTGAAGCCCGCGCTGCACGTACCGCGCATGCCGAGGGCGTCCCATCCGACCTGGCGTTCGAGCGTGTAGTCCTGCTTTAAGAGAACAACCAAGACCTGGTCGGCGCTCGCCGCGTCGGCCGAACGTCGCGCGGTGGTCACAATGGCGTCCGCCGCCTCGCCGTAAGAGATGACGGTGGCGCTTCGGTCGAGTGCGATGCGCGCGCCCTGCCGCTCGATGGGCGCCGTGCTGTTGCGAATATCGCCGCCGCGGTCGCCTTCAGTCGTCGACGACGCAAGCAGCATTTGCTCGCCGCAGATACGCCGCATCAACAGCTGGTGCCACGCGCTGCTGCGCCCGTGTCGCGTCAGGCAAGCCACCTTGGTCTGGTGCATCGCATAGACCATCGCCGTCGAGGCGCAGGCGCGCCCAAGCGCGTAACAAATGTCTGCGATCTCTGAAATGTCCGCGCCTTCGCCACCGAATTCCGGCGGCACGGCAACGCCCAACAGACGATGCTCACGCGCCGCGGCTATTGCCTCGGCCGGGAATCGCGAACCCGAAATCAACCGCTTCAGCATGCGCGGCTGCGATCGCCGCAACTTTTTCGGCGCGAACGATCAGGCTTTCGGCGCTGCTGTGCTTCGGATTTCCGGCAATGAGCAAGCCGCGCGCCGGGCTTCGCGAAGCGGAAATGCCCTGCAGCGTCGCTGTTCGTACCGTCATGGATTACCTTTATTCGCAATCGGACTTCGATCGCGATACTTGGACCAGAGGTAACGCAAAACTTTGAATTGGCCGCAGCAACTGACTGAAATTGTCGTTGTTCTTTCTCATAAAGGTTACCAATCGCAAACCCTTCGCGTGTACTCATTCCATGTAAGGCGGATTTTCGAGACAATTGCGCCGCTAACCCGGCGACATTGGGAGAGTGTTAACCGTGCTGGATCGCGCCGATATTCATCTGACCGATCGCGTGGCTCTCCTGGTCCGCGGGATCTTTGACAAGCGCGCGATCACGCGGCCGGTCGGGCGAGACGACGATCTGCGCGCCAGCGGCCTTTCGTCGCTGGATATCGTCAACCTGATGCTCGCCGTCGAAGCGGAATTTGCCGTCAAAATTCCCGAGCGCGAAATGACGCCGGCGAACTTCCGTTCGATCGCGCGCATCGCCGCGCTGGTCGCCGCCTGCCAAGAGGCGAGCCTGACCTGACGGGCATATGCGCATTCTGTTGTCGTAGAAAAGACCTCCGCCTGCGTTCTCACGTTCTCCTCCTCGTCATGACGCTCCGGCATTGCTAGACTTGACCGGCAAGCGGGCGACCGGAAACGGTTGGGAGGACGCATGGAATTCGGCATTCTTTTTACTTCGCATCCCAATACCGACGCCGAACCCTATCCGCACCGCGATGTGCACGCGCGGGTCACGCAGCAAATCCTGCGCGCCGACGAGCTCGGCTACGATTACGCCTGGGTCGCCGAACATCATTTCAGCAACGAGTACGGCATCATGCCGGACGTGTTCGTCTATGCCGCCTATCTCGCGGCGTTGACGAAACGCATCAAGATCGGCACCGCCGTGGTCACGTTGCCGCTCGCCAACCCGCTGCGGGTCGCGGAGAACACCGCCTTTGTCGATATTCTCAGCAATGGCCGTTTCGCGCTTGGCCTTGGTTCGGGCTATCGCAAGTATGAATTCGACGGCTTCGGCGTCGACTTCGATGCGCGGCGAGACATCCAGGAGGAAGCGCTGCCGCTGCTGATGGACTTGTTCCGCGACAAGCACACCGATCACCGGGGGAAGTATTTCAATTTCAAAGTAGACGGTCCGTACGAATTGTTTCCCCACGCACTGCAGGCTCCGCATCCCCCGATCTTTCTCGCCGGCGCTACAGGGCGCTCGATCGGCGTCGCCGCCCGCATGGGTTTTGGTCTTCTTCTTTCAAGCTGGACGCCGTTCCCGGAACTGGCGTGCCAAAGCGCGGCCTATCGCACACAACTGGAGGAAACGCCGCCGAACCTGCGCGCCAACCCGGCGCGCGGGCACGTCGATGTAGCCCGCTGGGTCTATGTCGCGGAGAATGACGCGAAAGCCAAACGCGAAAGCGAACCTGGTATCATGCGCAATCTCGCGCATTTCGGCAGCGGGCACACGTCGGGCTACCTGGGCACGGTGTCACAGGATGTCGGCGCGACGCCGCGCGACTATGACTCGCTTGCGCGCGACATCATCCTGCACGGCTCGCCCGCTACCGTTGTCGCCAAGATCGAGGAGCTGCGGGCGATGGCTCACAACGCTTCGATCATGTTGCATTTCCCGCCATGGTACGGCGCGGAAAAGGCGCTCGCTTCACTTGAACTGTTCGCAGCCGAGGTGATGCCGAAGTTTCGCGAGACGCCGCGCGCACAAAAGCGAGCGTGACGTCAGGCCGCCGCGAACTCGCTGATACGAGCGTCGGTCACCAGCATCGCACCCGGATAGTGGGTGATGCAGAATTCAGGCCGCGCCACGGCGATTGCCGCCTGCGGAGTGACGCCGCACGCCCAGAACACCGGCATTTCATTTTCGCCGATTGGAACCGGATCGCCGTAATCGGGCGTTGCCAGATCGGCAATGCCGAGCAATTCCGGTTTGCCGATGTGCACCGGCGCACCGTGCGCCGACGGATATTGGCTCGTGATTTCAACGGCGCGGATTGCAGCGGCGGGCGTAAACGGCCGCATGGAAACGACGAGCGGGCCGCGGAATATGCCCGCTGGCGCAGTCTCTATCGAGGTACGGTACATCGGCACCGTACAATTGCGGGTGATGTGGCGCACCTCAATGCCGTCTTCGATCAGCGCCTGTTCGAAGGAGAACGAACAGCCGATAGCAAAGGCAACGAGATCGTCCCGCCACCATTTCGTAATGTCTCGCGGCTCGTCGACAAGCGCCCCGTCGCGCCAAACGCGATAGCGCGGCAGATCGGTGCGGATATCGAGATCCTGTCCCAATGCCGGAATGCGGCAGTCGCCCGGCTGCGCGACGCCGACGAGCGGACACGGTTTCGGGTTGAGCTGGCAAAAGCGCATAAAGTCATCTGCGACCGCTCGGGGCAGGATTGCGAGATTGGCCTGCACGAAACCGGGGGCAAAGCCGGAGGTAGGGCCGACATACTCGCCGCGCCGAATGAAACGCCGAGCCGCCAAGCCGGTCCGGAGCGTTTCGGAAGATGCGGTTTGCGTTGCCACCATCACGGACCGTCCTAGTGAAATCGGAAAGCCCAAGCCTTTTTATCAGCAAACATCGGGGAACGCGCCCGCCAATTAGACGCGCGGCGACAAGATGTCCGGCCCGCTTGCTTACCGAAACCGGTTGAAACCAAGCCCAAGATCGCGTTTGCTGAGGCAATGTCATCGCGACTTAGGAGCGAGTGACCATGCGCTACCACGCATATCGCTGGGCGATCGCTGTCGCCGCCACCTTGGCCCTCGGCCTATTTGCCGTAAAGACAGAAATCGCGCAGGCGCAGGAGCCGGCGCCGGTCAAAATCGGCTTTGTGACTTTTCTCACCGGGCCGGCCGCCGCGCCGTTCGGCATCCCGGACCACAACGCCGCTGAACTGTTGGTCGAGCAACTCAACGCCGGGAAAGTGCCGGCACCCTACACCCAAGTCGGACTCGGCGGCGCCAAGATCGAGCCCAAATTCCTCGACGAAGCTGGCTCGGCTGCCGATGTCGTCACCCAATTCCGCAATCTCGCCGAGCGCGATCACGTCGATGTGGTGGTCGGCTACGTGTCGTCCGGCAATTGCCTCGCGGTCACGCCGGTCGCGGAGGAATTAAAACAGCTCACTGTCCTCGATATCTGCGGCACGCCACGCGTATTTGAGGAAAAACCCCGCCACTACGTTTTCCGCGTCAACCCGCACGCGACGATGGACAATGTTTCAGCCGCAAAATATGTGCTGAGCAAGTTCAAGGACGTCTCGGTCTATTCGGGCATCAATCAAAACTACGCTTGGGGGCAGGATTCCTGGCGTGACTTCCGCTTGGCGATGAAGGACCTCGATCCCAAGGCGACCGTCGACAAGGAGCTGTTCCCAAAGCTTTTCGCCGGCGAATATGGCGCTGAGATTTCCACGCTACTGACCTCGAACGCGCAGTTTATTCATTCGAGCTTTTACGACGGCGATCTGGAAGCGTTCATCTATCAGGCCGGCGCGCGCGGATTGCCGCAACGCATCCCGCTCGTGCTGACCACTGGCGAATCGTCGCTGTGGCGGCTCGGCGCAAAAGTCCCGGATGGCGCGATTGTCGGTGCGCGAGGCCCGCATACATTCTTCGCCCACGACGGTGCCTTGAATACCTGGTTCCACAAGGCGTACGTCGATCGTTTCAAGGAACAACCGATCTACCCGGCCTACGACTTTGCGCAATCTCTGTTTGGCCTGAAGACGGCTTGGGAAAAGGCGCAGGCAAAAAAGGGCGGCGGCCGGCCCACCACCGAGGAAGTGATCGCCGCGTTCGAGGGGATTTCGTTTCCGACGCCGAGCACGATGGTGCAAATGGCTCTCGCCAACGGCCATCAGGGCATCAGCGACACCGCTGTCGGAACCTACAAATTTGACAAGGCGGAAGGTCGGCCGGAGATGGTCGACATCGTGCGCTATCCCGCCGCCTGCGTGAATCCGCCAGCGGACGTCGATTCCGTCGCCTGGCTCGAAGGCGGCATGAAAGGCGCGAAGTGCGATTGACGGATCGCCGGCCTCTCGCCCTTTGGCAGAGGTGGAATCCGATTGAATGTTGACCGCCTTCGCCATTCTGACCGACGGGCTCGTCTACGCGGCCTACCTGTTTCTCGTCGCCGTTGGTCTCACGCTGATCTTCGGCGTTATGCGGATCCTCAACGTCACCCACGGCTCGTTCTATGCTTTCGGCGCCTATGGTTCCGCGATCGCCGTCGGCATTTATTTCGATCGCGGCCTTCCGGCAGCGGGCGGGTTTTTGCTGATGGTGCTGGTGGCGATGGCGATCGGGCTTGTGCTCGGCCTGATCCTCGAACGCGGGCTGCTGCGGCTGTTCTACGGCAAGGACGAGATCATCGTCGTACTCGTCACCTACGCGGCCTTTCTCATTCTCGAGGACGTGATCCGGTTGATCTGGGGACCCAACTCGTATGCGCTCTATCAGCCGCTCGCCCTTGCCGGAACCGTTGACGCCGGATCGCTGATTCTGTCCGGCTACGACATTGGCCTCGTTGCCTTCGCCGGCTTGCTGGCGATCGCCGCAAGCTTCGTGCTCAAGCGCACGCGATGGGGGCACCTGCTCACCGTCGTCATCTTTGATCGCGAGATTGCCGCGGCGATGGGGATCAATGTTACCGCCGTGTACACAATCACCTTCGTGATCGGCGCCATGCTCGGGGCGCTCGGCGGCGCGGTGATGGCGCCCAAGATAGCTGTGACGCTTGGTATCGGCGTTGAAGTGATTGTGCTCGCCTTCGCGGTCGTCGCAATCGGCGGCATGGGCTCGATCGGCGGCGCCGTGCTCGGCGCGCTCATCGTCGGCGAATGCCGGGCCGCTGCCGTCCATCTGGTCCCGCAGATCGAGTTGTTCGTTATCTATGCCGTGATGGCGCTGGTGCTGGTGTTCCGGCCGCAGGGTCTATTCACGCGCGTCGCGCCGCGAAAGATATGACGATGCGGCCCCGCCCAATTCTTATTGGCACGGCCGGGTTTGTTGTCCTTGCCGCAACCGCGCCGGCGCTCCCGTCTTGGCTCGTTTCGCTCGCCACACTCGCCTTCGCCAACGGCTTAGTGGTCGTCGGACTCATTGTCCTATGGCGAGCCGGTCTCGTCCCGTTTGGGCAGGCGCTCTATTACGCGACCGGCGCATATGCAGTGGCCTTGATCGCCCGCTACGGCGGAGTGCACGACGTGTTCGTACTGATCGCAGCTGCCGCGGTGCTCTCGGCAGTTGCCGCCTTCCTTACCGGTTTCCTGCTCGCGCGCTACCGCGAGATTTTCTTCGCCATGCTCAGTCTCGCGATGTCGATGATTCTTTACGGTGTACTGGTGAAAACTGAGACACTCGGCTCGACTGACGGATTTCACGTCGAAGCGCCGACCTATGTCGGCTACGCACCGCAAGGCGCGATGCACCTGTTGCTCCTGTTCTGGACCGTGCTGGCTGTCTCTGCCGCCTTTGCCTTACTGGTGTTTCTGTATTTCCGCTCCGTCGCCGGCGCGCTCGCTGTGCCAGTTCGCGACAGCGAAATTCGACTGGAGTTCCTCGGTGTCTCCGTCAACCGACTCATTCATCTCAAGCTTGTGATCGCCGGGACCCTCGCCGGCGTCGGCGGCGCCTTCGCCGCGTTTTCGATCGAGCATGTCGATCCAAATATGGCTTATTGGACGACGTCCGGCGGTTTCGTTTTCGTTACCATCCTTGCCGGCGCAGGTTCGGTCGCTGCGGCTTTCATTGGGTCTTTCGTCTTCGAGCTGTTGAAGTCTATCGCCTACGATATTCTGCCAGGCACCTGGCAGATATTCCTCGGCGGGGCGCTGCTCGTTACCATCCTGTTCCTGCCCGACGGACTCGGTTCCCTGTTCACGCGCCTGCGAAAGCTTAGGCCCAGACCGATGAGCGTGCCGTCATGAGAGCGGCATGATGAGCGCGATCCTGCGTGTCCGCGACCTGGAAAAGACCTTCGGCTCGCTCGTCGCCGCACGCGACATCAACGTCGCGGTGCCGCCGTTGCAGACCGTCGGCATTATCGGCGCCAACGGCGCCGGCAAGACTACTTTCGTCAACATGATCACGGGCCATTTGCGGCCGAGCAAAGGTTCGATCTGGTTTGAGGATCAGGACATCACTGGCCGCGCATCGCGTGATATCACCCGGCTCGGCATAGTCCGCTCCTTTCAGGTACCGCAGATATTCGCGTCGCTGACCGTCCTGGAAAACATGTGTGCGGCGGCGGCGATCGCGCGCACGAACGGCCGGCTGTTCCAGCAGGCAATCACGCCTCTATATTCGGCCACAGCATTGGCGCAAAGCGAAGCGGCGCTCGAACTATTCGACATTGCCAGCTACCGCGGTGTGCTCGCCGCCACACTGCCGCAAGGCGTTCGTAAACTCCTCGATATCGCCATGGCGATCGCCGGTGCGCCGCGCGTTCTCCTCCTCGACGAGCCGACGAGCGGCATCTCGATCGAGGAGAAGTTCGATGTGATGGCCGTGGTGATGTCGGCCCTGAAAGACCGGCGCATTACGGTTCTGTTCGTTGAGCACGACATGGAGATCGTCGAGCGCTACGCCGATCGCGTTCTGGCGTTCTACGACGGCGCGGTGATCGCTGACGGGCCACCAATCGAGACGCTGGAAAACCCCCGTATCCAGGAGCTGATCAGCGGTCCCAAGCTCAAAATTGCCGCGCCGAACGGCCGTCATGCTTAAGGTCGACGATTTCAGCGTTTCGATTGGCGCTGTTCCCGTTGTCCGAGGTGCGTCGTTCGAACTCAATGCCGGCGAGATGTGTGGACTGATCGGCCGCAACGGCGCCGGTAAAACCACGCTTATGCGCGCATTGATGGGGGCGCTGCCGGCAAGCGGCTCGGCCGAACTCGCCGGGATCGATCTGCTGCAGCTGCCGCCGCATCGGCGTGCCGCTCACGGCATCGGTTACATGCCGGAGGATCGTCGGCTTGTTCCCGAATTTACCGTCGAGCAGAACGTTCGGGTGCCAAGCTGGGCGGCAGGCCATTCCGGCGCTGACGAACGGCTCGACTGGATCTTCAGCGTCATGCCGGAAGTCGAGCGCTTGCGCGGTCGGCGCGCTCTCGAACTCTCGGGCGGCCAGCAAAAAATGGTAGCGCTAGCCCGTGCGCTAATGGCCGGCCGGCAGATGCTGCTGCTCGACGAGCCATTCGAGGGGCTCGCCCCGGCCGTCGCCAGACGGCTTGGCGAGGTTTTAGCCAGTCTAAAGACGCAATCTGTTTCGGTCTTGCTGTCCGAATCGAATGAGATCCATGTCGCCGATCTTCTGGCACGCACCTACCGCATCGAGCGCGGCGAGGTCACGACGGCTTAGCGTAGATCACGCGGCTGGGTCTTTACGCAGAAATGACGTAAGCGCGGCCACATCTTTTTGATCCGTGGAAAAATCACCAGCGATGCGCCTGTAGAAATGCGCCGCGCCTTCATAAAGTTTACGCGCTGCCGGGTCGTCGCCGACGAAGCCGGCGATCTCCTCCATTTCCGCGATCCATCGGTAGGCCTTGGCCGGCATCATCGGCAATTGCTGCTTGAATTGCGCCAACATTTCCTTCTGGCTGAACGATAGCTCCTCGAACAAGGCACTGCCGGCGCCGGCGCGGATCGCCGCCAGCATCATCGCCGCACCAATCGCCTGCGTTCCCTTGGTGATGCCGGCATAGGACATTTTCAGCGCTGAGGCGGCGCTTAGCGATCCTTCCAGCAGACGCACGTCGAGACCGTATTGCCTAAACACGGCAAAGCGCGCCGCTGCCTCGCCCGAAGCATAGAGGCGCGGGCTGAAGTCCTCCCCTCTCGGCGGCGGCCCGATGATCCCGCAATCGACGAACGGGCAGCCCGTTGGAGCGATCACGGCCGCAACACGCTCCACCGTTGCTGGATTGATCGCATTGCAATCGACGTAGACCGGCTTGGCGTTGCTGGCCCTCAGCGCCGGCGCAAGACGTTGAGCCAGCGACAACGCATCGCCCGGCGGCAGAATTGAGAGGATAAAATCGCCTGACGCGATCTCCTCATCGCTCGCGGCCACCATGCCGGCTTCTGCGGCGCGCGCTATCGTGGATTTGCTGCGGCCGGATAGCGACGTCAGAACTTTGAGACAGCGATCAGCGAGCCGCTTGCCGACGGCTGCGCCCATCGCGCCGGGGGCAATCACTGCAACGGTGGGGGTCATCATGTCCTCGCTGACGGAACGAGGATCGATCATAGCAATTTGGCTGGCACTGCCAGAAGGCAGATCAGGCTGTTTCGTGCGTTTTTGCAACACTGCCGCCTTGCAACCGCCGGCGCAGCGCTGGCACGCGGCCGTCGGCGCTCGGCTGGTAGAACACAGAATAGCGCGCCACGGATTTCGCAAAGACCTGGGCGTCGGCCGGTTTCTTTACCTCGAAGGAATCGAAGCCGGCACGAACGAGAAACTGGAACTGATCGCGCAATACGTCGCCTGTGGCGCGCAACTCGCCGCGATAATTGTAGCGCTCGCGCAGGAGCCGCGCTTGACTATAAGCACGGCCGTCGCGGAACTTCGGGAACACAAGCGCGATCAGCGCAAGATCCTTGAGCCATGGCTCAAGCTCGGCGACGCGTCGATCGTTGGGCCAGAGCACGCCAATCGGCGCATCGCGGGCCACGAGGTCGGCCGCGTCGGACAGAAAACGTTGTCCGGCCACCATCACCGGCATTCCCTCAGGGACCGGCGCGTCGTCGAGCACGCGGACGTAGCGATCCTCGACGATCTGGCCTGACTTAACGAGTGGCATAGACGCGCTCCCTGAACGGTTCGACGCCGACCCGCTTGACCGTCTCGATGAACAATTCCTCCGGTCGCTGGCGCAGCTCGACATAAGCCGCGGCAATATCCTCGACGACGTCGGCAACCTGGGCGTACGGCACCGCCGGCCCAATCAGCGCACCAAGCGTAGCATTCTCGTCAGCCTTGCCGCCAAGCGTGATCTGGTAAAACTCTTCGCCGTTCTTCTCGACGCCAAGAATGCCGATGTGCCCGACATGGTGGTGACCGCAGGCATTGATGCAGCCGGAAATATTGATGTGCAGCCGGCCGAGGTTGCGCGTCAGCTCGGGATTGCGAAATCGCCGGGTGATCTCCTGGGCGATCGGGATCGAACGCGCATTGGCGAGACTGCAGTAGTCGAGCCCGGGACAAGAGATGATGTCGGTTATGAGATTGACATTCGGCGTGGCGACACCGATCGCATCGAGCTCTCGCCACAGCGCCGGCAGGTCATTCTGGGCCACGTGCGGCAACGCCAGATTCTGCTCGTGGCCGACGCGGATTTCGTCGAACGAATAGCGCTCGGCGAGATCGGCGACCGCATCCATCTGTTCAGCGGTCAGATCGCCGGGCGTGCCGCCTTCGGGCTTTAGCGACAGCGTAACAATGGCGTATCCGGGCACTTTGTGATTGGCGACGGCATTGTCGACCCAGGCGTCGAAGCGACGGTCGGCGCGGCGTGCCGCAGCGAGTTCCGGCGGGCTGTCCTTGAGCTGCGCATAGGCCGGATAGCGAAAGCGGGCGGCGATTTCGGCAAATCCCGCGGAATCGAGCGCGAGCGCGCCATCCTTGATGGCGATCCACTCCGTTTCGACTTCCTTGGCAAAGGCTTCAACGCCGAGCTCATGTACCAGGATCTTGATGCGCGCCTTGTAGATATTGTCGCGCCGGCCGAACTCGTTGTATGTGCGCAGGATCGCTTCGACGTAACTCAGTACGTCGCGCTTGTGCAGGAACGGCTTGACCGTCTTGGCAAGGAACGGAGTGCGGCCAAGTCCGCCGCCGACCATGACCTCAAAGCCGATCTCGCCGGCACCGTTGCGATGCAGTCGAAGCGCCAGGTCATGCACACGCAACGCCGCCCGATCATGGCTTGATGCACCGACCGCGATCTTAAACTTGCGCGGCAAGAATGAAAATTCCGGATGCAGCGTCACGTGCTGACGAACAACCTCGGCCCAGATCCGCGGATCCTCGATCTCGTCCGGCGCCACGCCGGCCCATTGGTCCGTGGTGATGTTGCGGACGCAATTGCCGCTTGTTTGCATGCCGTGCATGCCGACGCTGGCGAGCGCAGCCATGGCGTCGGGCAGTTCCTCGAGCTTGATCCAGTGATACTGAATGTTCTGCCGGGTGGTGAAATGGCCGTAGCCGCGATCGAAGCGCCGCGCTACGTGCGCCAGCATGCGCATTTGGACCGAAGACAGCGTCCCGTAAGGAATGGCCGTGCGCAGCATGTAGGCGTGAAGCTGCAGATAGACGCCATTCATCAGCCGCAACGGCTTGAATTCGTCCTCGGTCAGTTCGCCTGATAAGCGACGCGCGACCTGGTCGCGAAATTCTGCGACCCGTTCGGCGACCAGTGTCCGATCGAAATCGTCGTAGACATACATACCGCGTCGGCTTTTCTATTTTGCGCGGTTTACGTGCGCGCGTGATGTTCTTCTGGAACCACGCTGCTCAGGTTGGACATCGTCGGCAAATCGATCGTCGGCCCGCGCAGCCGGATGTGCTCGCGCAGATTGCCAGGTCGGATTTCACCGTCCCGGGTCAAATTAACCGGCGCGATATAAGAACCGACCGCGCGCAGATCATCGGCGACAGCGGCCTTTACCAGCGCTTGCGCGGCGGCGGCGTCGGTTGCGACAGCGGCGGCTGCGAGAGCTGTGGTCCAGCCGCCATCGGCACGTCGGTAGACCACCGCACCATCGCCAACCCGATTGGCGGTAACCACGACCGGTCCGGTGATTTTGATTTTCTGCTCAAGCGGCGAAGTCATAGCGAACTCCCGATCGGAGAAGCTGCGGGCCGGGTAAGGGGCCCGACAAAGAATGATCTTCTATATAGGAGCTAATTTAGCGCCGCAAATAGCAGAATATTTCACTATCCATCAGCGTAAAGGAGAAGAAATATGCGAATGAGCCGCTCACTGGAGAAACGTCCGTCTCCGCAGGGCGAAGTGCCCGTATAGGCCTAGAGCGGGCTAGGACAAATGTCCGGTCGCAATCGCTGCGACTTTCGCCGGATCTGCGGGCGGGCCCTGCCCGCGCCAGACCACGTGCATGTCAGGCCGCAACAAGATGAGATCGTAGCCATAAATATCTCGGGCAACGGGATCAGGGATGTCGAGCACGCTCGCCGGCGCGCCGTAGGATTGGATCGCTTGTTCAAGACCGCTCGTATCCGCCCCGGTGCCTCCAAGTTTGAGGATGGTATAGCCATCTGAAATGTGATCCTGAATGGGCGTGCCGTCGTCGAGCCATACATGGGGTAGCCGAGCTCCCGGCCAGGTGGTCGGTTGGTAGTCGCGAAACAGATGCTCGGGACCACCCGGCACGTTGCAGATAATCGGCGAATTGACGTAGCGATAACCCAGCTCAGCGCCAACCATCTCGTTACTCTTGCGCTGTTCGATGTCGGCGACGCCGCTCAGATTTCGTCGCGTCTCTTCACCCTCAGGCGTGTCGTCGCGGATGTTCGGCTGCCACATTGAACGCCACTTGCGGCGTCCGATTGTCGCGTAGCGCGAGGCGCCGACGTTGCGATCCCCAATCTGACGCCGCTCAATTTCGTAAGATTTGAGGAGATTGGGCCCTCCCCAGCCACGCAGCGTTGCAGCAAGCTTCCAGGAAAGATCGATCGCATCGCCGACACCGGAGTTCATGCCGAGCCCGCCGGTCGGGATCACCAGATGGACCGCGTCGCCGGCAAGGAACACTCGGTCTTTGCCGTAGTGCTCGGCGAGCAAGAGATTCTGTCGCCACGGAGCGCACGACAGCCTTTCGTATTTGATCGGAAGGCCGACGGTTCGCTCAAACGCGGCGTCCATCTCATCGTCGCTGTCCACTACTGAATGCAACGTCCAGTGCCTGGTCGAATCCTGCATGATCAGGAACGTGGCTTTGTTATCGGCCACATGATAGTGACGGCCCCGGCCGGGGCCATTGCCGATCGGCAGTCGGTCAACGAGCTCGTCGCAGCGGTAAAGCGCCTGCCGTAACTCCAGCAAGTTGCCTTCGCCCGCCAACTCGATTGCAAGCTCCCGTCGCACCGGACTCGAGCCGCCATCGCAGCCGACAAGGTAGGCAGCACGAATACTTTGCGCGCTACCGTCGCTGTTGCGCACCTGCGCGGTTATACCCGTACCGTCCTGCTCCAACGATACGAACTCGCACCCAAACCGGACCGTCACAGATGGAAATGTCTCGGCCACCGATTTCAGCAGCGGCTCAAGCGTATACTGCGAAATAAGCTGATACGGCTCGAGCGGGAGGCTTCCATTGTTGGTCGCGCGCGTGCGCGCCTGCGCTTCCGTAACCGACGGGTAAGGCAGATGGAGCAGAGGCGCTTTGTTGAGCGCCAGAACGATGTAGACGTCCATTGGCCAGTCGGAACGCAACCCCGCCGCGCGAACCTGCTGGGAGAGCCCCATGCGGCGATAGATTTCCATGGTGCGGGCGTTGACCCGCTCCATCTTCGGCAGAAAAGCCGGACGCTCCTTCTGCTCGACGACCGTGCACTTGATGCCGCGCCGGCCAAGATCGATGGCGAGCGTAAGTCCCGTGGGTCCAGCGCCGACAATCAGAACTTCGCTGTCCATCGCGCCTTCGATCAAGCCTCCGGGGACGGTCCACACCATCCCGGCAGGTAGTTGGCGGCGCTGCTCTTGGCCAATTGCAACGCCTGTTCGATCGCGCGATCGAAGTTGCGCTCGACCGTCTGCCGTTTGACGCGCCGACGCAGGAAGTCAGCCCACAAGAACTCACTGTACAGCGTCGTGTCCTTAGCGAAACCGCCGGCGCGGCGCAATTCGCCGGCCAGCGAGCGGAACGGATCGTCGATCAGATCCGATAACTTCTTGGGGATGTCACGATAGTGACGCCGCCGGCCCTCAGCGTCGAACGGGTGCATCCAGTTGCGATTATCCATCACCGTCCAGAACATATCGCGATCGAGCGCGCTCAGATCGAAGCTGACAGTCACCGCCATGTCCTTGACCCCTTCCTCGTGAAGTGCTCGCGCCAGGTGATGATGGTCGATGACATAGTGCCGCGACTTTGGGCCGAGGATTACCGGGATGATATGCCGGCCGAGAAATTTCCCACCCTTGGTCGTTCCCGTTTCGCGCCAGCGTTTCTGCTTTGCCAGCACTTCGCGCATGCCGACTGTGATCTGCGTCGGACGAAGATCCGCGATGGCAACCGTAGCCACCACCGGCTCGCGAATTCGGTTCATATTAGTTCGTCGACGCGTTGACCGCGCCGCTCAATTTCTCCAGCAGACCGGCGATATCCCTTCGCATCGTCGCCAGCCTGGAAAACTGTTCGGTGAGGTTTGACACGCGGTCCTCCAGTTCCCGCTTGGTCTCCGTGAATTTCTTGACCCGTTCAGCAAGACTGCCGTCGTCATCATCCTCAATCTGTCTAATCTTCATGAACAGACGGTCTCGAAGCACTCGCAATTCCCCAACCAGGTGGACTACGCCACTCCCATCCGCTTCCAGCGGGGCAAGCCGCGATTGCACTTCGCCAAGCTTCGACTTGAGCTGAGTAAAGGCAACCGCACGCCGCTCAATTTCACCGAGGTGCGTCTGGGTCGTCTCGATGAATGTTGCAAGCTCCGCGACCCGCGCATCGATGTCGGCCTCGTCATCCTCTTTCGCCTTATCCGACAGCATCTCGAGGGCACGATCAAAGTTGGCAAAGAGGCCTTCGACATCCTTGCGCAGCGATCCCAACTTGTTGAACTCTGCATTGAGCAGAGCAAGGCGCTCGTCGAGCGACTTCTTGTGATCCGCAAGGGTCTGCACGCGGTCGGCAAGCGGACCTTGCGGCGTCTGCTCGACGGCAGCAATCTCGTCGGCGAGCTGCTCGCGCGTAGTGTTGAGCTCCTTGAGACGGCCGGCGACACCGTCCTCGGCGGCCAAATAGGGGGCGAGCCGCGACTGCAACTCGGTGTAATCCTCCTGTAGGCCCGCAAGTGTTTTTGACGCGCGCTCGATCGCGTCACAGCGATCGTGGCTTTGCCGAACAAACTCCATCATTTTCTTCAGGTTGACGTCGAGCGCGACCGCGTCATCCCCGCTGGCGATTTCGGCCAAGGTGTGATCGATATCAATTTGCCGGGTGTCGAGCTCGGCGAAAAGCTGTTCGATGGCGCGCCGTTTTTCCAGAATTGGCGCGAGCCGCTTCTGCAAGCTCTGTTGCTGCGTGCGGATTTCTTCGACCCGCGAGCTGAGATCGCCGACAAGGTTGCGGCCCTTTTGGACTTGCGCCACGCGCTCGGCCTCGGTGAGGCGCTGATTGAGCGCGTTCATCGCGTCTTCCGGATCGGTACGGGCAAGATGCGAAACCGCGGTTTCGGTTTCTACCTGCGACTTCAGCAGTGTCTTGACCCCTTGCCGTACCCCGCCGAGCCTCATTTCGAGCGCCTGCGCCGCCTGGCGTTGCCGAACCAAGGTTTCCCCCAACCAGACCGCGGCGGGAACCAGCACGAGCGGGACGAGCACGACGATGATCCAAGCGAGTTTGGCAACAAACGTCTGCGAGGCAAATGCGTCCAACACCGAGCTCGCTTCGTGCCCCTCGGCCAAGATCAAAAAGGCCAAGGCCAGGACAAAGAGAGCGGCGCAAACAGCCGCAACATTGCGAACGGAGAAGTATGCCACGGGCACCTCGCTAACTTGGTTGTTTGGTACGACAGGAGACCGCTGGGCACAAGTATGGGCAGCAGATGCCGACGCGACCAATCCCGGCGACGATTACTAGCAAATTGCATTAATTATGAGAACGCGTGGACAACAGCAGGGCGGCGCGGTATTGGGTAACAGCGAGTTGATGTGGTGCCGTTAACGCCAGGGAGCCCGTGTCACACGCCTTCGTGAGCCGCATCGGCAAGCTACCGCGCGCGAGCACCGCGCTGTTGGTCCCGTTTGCGGCTGTCCTAATATTTGCCGGCTCGTATAGCTCCCAGGGCCAGGAATCTCTCTCCCCAGTTTCCAAGCCCACCGACTGTGATCGGGCGGCGTTCCGCGTCGTCGTCGATGTCGGCCACACCGTCGAGAAGCCTGGCGCCGACAGCGCCCGAGGCGCGACCGAATACAGCTTCAATCTCCGTCTTGCTGACGAAGTGCAGCAATCTCTCGTCAGTGCCGGGTTCGAAAAAACTATTCGACTCATCACCCAAGCCGCCCCCGTGCGTGGCTTGGTCGAGCGTGCCGAGCGAGCCAACAGCATGCACGCCGATCTCTTCATCTCAGTCCATCACGATTCCGTGCCGGATAACCTGCTGGAGATCTGGGAATATGAAGGACAGCAGCGGTCGTTCAGCGATCGCTTCAAGGGCTACGCCCTGTTCGTCTCAAACGAAAACGCCAACCTCAAAGGCAGCCTCGAGTTCGGTCACTTCCTGGGCGAGGAGTTGCGGGCGCGCGGCTTACGATACACGCCCCATTACACGCTGCCGCTGATGGGGCACCGCCGTCACGAACTTCTTGACGCCGAAGCGGGCGTCTATCGTTACGATCAACTGGTGGTACTGCGGAAGACCCTGATGCCCGCCGTGCTGATGGAAGCGGGATCCATCATCAATCGCGACGAGGAACTGGAACTAGCAACGCCCCAACGCCGCGCCGCCACCAGCGCCGCCGTCACGGCAGCAGTCGAAGATTTCTGCGCCACGCGCTCTCACCCAAGTCACTACCTCCAAGCCAAGCAGCCTCGCATTCGTATACGGCCGCATCGCCAAGCCGCAACAATCCAAATGCCGCCGCGTGCAGAGGTTCAGAATGGCGAAAAATAATTTCGCCATCCGGGAATAAGTCTCCACCTCGGCCGGTCTCATCCTCAGAGCTGCCTAGGAACGACTTGGTGGCATCACGTGGCCTGGCGCCACGGTCACTCTGAGGAGAATCAATATGCATAACCTGCAACGCAAGACTATCGCCGCGATCGCCGTCACCTTGCTTTCGCTGCCTCTGATGTCGGGGGCACAGGCCAAGGAAGCCAAGGCACTGCCGGCCGCGCACAAGGCGATCTACAACACCACTCGGACGCCTTCCACGATGACACCGAAGGCGGATGCGGCTTACCGCAACTACCCCACGTGGCCGGAGGCAGAGCCGGATTATCACGGCTCCAATGGCGGTTAAGCTCCGGCGAGTCTGAAAGTTCAGGAAAGCGCGACCATGATAATAACCCTCGCGCCTTTGGCGCGGGGGTTCTCGACGTGCGTGATTGCGCTGCTTAGGGGCCACTTTTCAACCTGCGTTTTGGCCCCTGGTTCAGCTTCCAAAAAAATTCTCACACCGCGGGAATAAAACGCGGCTTTGCCCGATCCCGTCCTTGAAAGCCCCAATAGCTCAAAAGGAGAGAGGCGATGCAAAAATTCGACGGTAACGATGGGTTGAGCAGACGCAGGGTGCTCGAATGCATGACCTGGGCCGGCACCGGTGTCCTCTGGACTATTTCCGGCGGGGTGCCCAGTTCGCTCGGCCTGATCGATCAGGCAGCGGCACAGGAAGCGCGCGGTCTGACATTCTTGCAGATCAGCGACAGCCATGTCGGCTTTGACAAGCCCGCAAACCCCAATGCCCGCGGCACGCTCGAGGAAGCCATCGGCAGGATCAACGCCATGCCGGTCAAGCCGGCTTTCATGATCCACACCGGCGACATCAGCCACTTGTCAAAAGTGTCTGAGTTTGACGATGCCGACCGCATCATCTCGCAGGCCCGACTCGATGTGCATTACGTCCCTGGCGAGCACGACTTCCTCGACGAAGAGCAAAAGCTCTATGGCGAACGCTACGGCCGCGGCACCAAAGGAGCCGGCTGGTACAGCTTCGATGCCGGCGGCGTGCACTTCATCGGCGTCGTCAATGTCGTCGATCTCAAGGCCGGCGGCCTCGGCAATCTGGGCGACGAGCAGCTGGCATGGCTCGAAGCCGATGTGAAAAGTCGGTCGGCCTCGTCGCCGATCGTCGTCTTTGCTCACATCCCGCTGTGGACTGTGTATCCCGAATGGGGTTGGGGCACCGAAGACGGCGGCCGTGCCCTTGAGCTGCTCAAGCGCTTCGGATCGGTGACAGTCCTTAACGGCCACATTCACCAAGTCATGCAGAAGGTGGAAGGCAACGTCACGTTTCACACCGCCCGTTCGACCGCGTTTCCGCAGCCGGCACCTGGTACAGCTCCCTCGCCCGGCCCAGTGAAAGTCGCCGAGGATAAGCTCCGCACGCTGCTTGGCACCGCAAGCATCACCTTCAAGCAAGGCAACGAGCGCCTTGCGATCATCGATACGCCGTTAAAGGTCTAAGGAGAAACAGGACAATGCGAGCTACAATAACTGCGGGCGCGCTTGGCGCCATTGTCGGCGGAGCGCTGGCAGGGAGCGTCCTGCTAGCGAGCGCGCAGAGCCCGACTAGCGCAGTGGCCATCGACAACTTCACCTTCAATCCGCAAAACCTGACGGTGAAGGCCGGTACCACCGTCACCTGGACCAACAAAGACGACATCCCGCATGCTATCGCCGCGGTCGGCAAACAGTTCAAATCGAAGGTAATGGATACTGACAACAGCTATTCGTTCACCTTTACGACGCCGGGAACCTATGCGTACTTCTGCTCACTTCATCCGCACATGACCGGCACGATCATGGTAGAAGCGGCAACAGGCGAAGCGGGGCATTGATGCCTGAAGGGCCGTGGCCTCCGTTGTTCACGCCATCGTGGACAGGCACGGCAATATGGCAATTGATCGCGACATCGAAGATGAAAAGGCGCGGCGTTTTCGCGACGCCGCGCTGCCGCATCTCGACGATGCCTTCACGCTGGCACGCTATCTCATGCGTAACACGGCCGACGCAGAAGACGCGGTGCAAGAGTGCTATTTGCGCGCCTTGCGGCACTTCGACAGCTTTCGAGGTCCCGCCATGAAGCCCTGGTTGCTGACTATTTTACGAAATATCTGCAACGCTGAGTTTGCCCGGCGCGGCAAACAGGAGACGCTTGCAGATTCCCCGCCGGACGAAGCCGTGACGGAAGCAGCGCCGATCTGGCAGGAGCCGCAGGCTTCGCCGGAAGCGTCTCTGCTACAGCAGCACGACGACGACAAAATTCGGCAGCTGGTCGCCGAACTGCCCGCGCAGTTTCGTGAAGTCATCGTACTGCGTGAAATCAACGATCTGTCTTATCAAGAGATAGCGCAAGTCGCCGCTGTGCCGGTGGGAACGGTGATGTCGCGGCTTGCACGCGCGCGTTCGATGCTGCGCTCGGCCTGGAACGCCGCGGAAGGAGTGACGCCGTGAATTGCGCCGAGTGCGAAGTCCTGCTGCACGCCCTGATCGACAACGAGCTCGATGCCGGCCACGCCCGCGACGTTGAGGCGCATATCGCCTCTTGTTCCGCCTGCGCCGAAAAGCTGCAAGCATTCCGCGCGCTGCATTCGGCGATGGCGCAGGCAAAACTGAAAGAAGCGGCGCCCGCGGCGTTGCGGGCGCGGATCGAAGCAGCGTTGCCGCGGCCCTCGGCGCAGATCATTGCGCCGCGCCGATTTTCTCAGCCTTCGCGGCGGAACTTCTTCGGCGGCTTTGCCGCAGGCGCAGTGCTTTCGGGAGCCCTGGCGGCAAGCCTGATGCTGACTGTTTTCCACACCGACGACGAGCAGATAATCGGCAATGAGGCCGTGTCGGCGCATTTACGCTCGTTGCAGGCCGGCCATTTGACGGACGTTGAGACCAGCGAGCAGCACACGGTCAAGCCCTGGTTCAACGGCAAGCTCGACGTAGCGCCGCCGGTTATCGATCTTACCGCACAGGGCTTTACGCTGATTGGCGGCCGCCTCGATGAAATCAACGGCGCAACCGCGGCTGCGATCGTGTATCGCCGCCGCCAGCACATCATCAATTTGTTCGTGTCACGGCGCACGGATGCGGAACGCGGTGGTGAGCTTAGCGAAACGCGGCATGGCTTTAATGTCCGGCATTGGGCCGAGCAGGGTCTCGACTTTTGGGTAGTGAGCGACCTCAATGCCGGCGAACTCGATGAGTTTTGCCAAAAATTCAAGGCAGCCCTGCGTTCCCCGAGCCCGGCCTCGTGACTGGTTTCCGCAGCCATTAGCAGGTAAACCAAGCCTTAGATCATGTGGAATACGCTGTCCTGCGAGGGGCAAGCGCAAAACCGCCTGGCGCTGCAATAACTGTCCCAGTCATGGATCAACGCACCGACCGCGAACGTCGTCAGGACACTGCGCCAAGCCGAGACACCCGACCGGCCACCGGCCAGGCGCCGAAGCCGCAGTCATGGGTCGACGGAATGCGCCGGCGGCGTCGCATGGTGCTGGTCGTTACTGCCCTGATCATCGCCGGTATCGTCGCGGGCGTGGTCTGGTGGGTCAGCACCAGTGGCTACGAAAGCACCGACGATGCTTTCATCGACGCACGCACCGTGTCGATCAGTTCGCAGGTCAACGCGGCTATCGTGGACGTACCGGTAACGGACAATCAACCCGTCGAGGCGGGCGCCGTCCTCGTGCGTCTCGACGACCGCGACTACAAAGCCCAACTTGATCAGGCCCATGCTCAAGTCGATCAGGCGTCCGCAAGCATCGGCAATATCGACGCGCAAATTGCCGCACAGCAGTCGCGGATCGAGGAGGCCGACAAGCAGGCCATGCAGGCGCACGCGACGCTTACATTCGCGCAACAGCAAAATGAACGCTACCAGACGCTGGTAAAAAACGGCGCAGCGACCGTCGAACAGGCACAACAATACGCGTCAGG
Source organism: uncultured Alphaproteobacteria bacterium (assembly GCA_963831165.1). Classification (GTDB taxonomy): domain Bacteria; phylum Pseudomonadota; class Alphaproteobacteria; order Rhizobiales; family Xanthobacteraceae; genus BOG-931. The sequence goes on along the minus strand of CAWHPC010000012.1, from coordinate 34,960 downwards.
GCTTTTACAAGGCGAAGCGACTTATGCGGCGGCTCAAGCCAACGCAGTCGCCACCAAAAAGCAGCTTCCGGTGCTCAAGGCGCAGCGCACCCTGGTCGAGGCACAACTCGAGCAAGCGCGCGCGGCCCTGGAGCAGGCAGAAACCAATCTGTCGCGCACCGTAATCACCGCACCGGTAGCCGGCCGCGTCGCGAGGCTGACCGCCACCAAAGGCAACTATGCCGCAGTCGGCCAGGCGCTGATTATGTTCGTGCCGCGCGATGTCTGGGTGACGGCAAATTTCAAGGAAACCCAAGTGGTGGCGCTGCGGCCGGGCCAGCCGGTCGAGATCAGGATCGACGCCTATCCCGACCGTACGTTTAAAGGCCACGTTGACAGCATCCAACCCGGGAGCGGCACGGCGTTCAGCCTGCTGCCAGCCGAGAATGCGACCGGCAACTACGTCAAGATCGTCCAGCGCGTGCCGGTCAAGATTGTGTTCAACGAACAGCCCGATGTCCTGGTGGGTCCCGGCATGTCGGTCGTGCCAACCGTCACGACGAAATGAGCGATCAGACCCAATACTCCGGCAGCGAAAGCCGCTCGGCCGCGGGCGATCGCAGCCCCTGGCTGATCGCAATCGTGCTCTCCATCGCCACCTTCATGGTCGTGCTCGACACGGCGATTGCCAATGTCGCTCTGCGCTATATCGCCGGCAGTCTCGCGGTCAGCGTCGATGAAAGCACTTGGGTCGTCACCACCTATCTGATCGCCAATGCTGTCGTGCTGCCGGTAAGCGGCTGGCTGTCGAACGTGATCGGCCGCAAGCGATTTTATATGATCTGCGTGACACTGTTCACGATCGCCTCGCTATTGTGTGGCTTGGCATCGAGCCTCAACGCGCTCATTGTGTTTCGCATCCTGCAAGGCTTGGGCGGCGGCGGCATGCCGACCAGCGAACAGGCCATGCTTGCGGACACGTTTACGGTGCGACAGCGCCCCCAGGCGTTTGCGATCTACGGAATCGCGGTTATCGTGGCGCCAACTGTCGGCCCCACCATTGGTGGCTGGATCACCGACAACTATTCATGGCACTGGATCTTCTTTATCAACGTGCCGTTCGGGATCGTTTCACTCATACTCGTGCAATGGCTGGTCGTTGAGCCCGACGTGCTCGAACGCGAGCGCGCCCAGCGCCTCACCGGCGGACTGAAAATCGATTGGGTCGGATTTGCACTGATTGCCCTGACGTTCGGCAGCTTGGAGTTCGTGCTCGACCGCGGGCAGATCGACGACTGGTTCCACTCGACGACGATCATCATCTTTGCGACCATCGCAGCTTGCTCGTTCATTTTCCTCGTCCCGTGGGAACTGACCCGCGACGATCCGATTGTGGATCTGCGATTGCTCCTGCAGCGGCAGTTCGGCATGGCCTTTATCGTCATGTTCGCGGTCGGCGCCATACTGTTCGGTTCGAACCAAATCACCCCGCAGTTGATGCAGACAAATTTCCCGTACACGGCCATGCTGTCCGGACTAGCCATGATGCCCGGCGGATTGGCTATGCTGGTCATGATGCCGCTTGTAGGGCAGCTTATCCCCCGCATGGAGCCGAAATACTGGATAGCCATCGGCTTCTCCATCATCGCGTTGGCGATGTGGTACTCGACCTCGCTCGTTCCCGACGCGAGCTTCGGCTACTTCGCGACCGTGCGGGTATTTCAGACCGTCGGAATGCCGTTCTTATTCATACCGATCAATTCCGTCGCCTATACAGGGCTACCGGCGCAAAAAACCAGCGAGGGCTCGGCGCTTATCAACGTCGCCCGCAATCTTGGCGGCAGTATCGGCGTGTCGCTCGCCAACACTGAGCTGGTGCAACGCTCGCAATTCCATCAGTCTCGGCTCGTCGAAAACCTGATTCCGTCATCGCCGGGATTTCAGTCGACGCTGCATGGCCTCACGCAGTACTTCGCGCAGAGCGGCTCGCCAGCGAACGCGCAGGGCCGAGCAATCGGTTATATGGCCCAGCTGGTGGCCGATCAGTCTGCGCTCATGGCCTATATCGACATCTTTTATAGCTGGTGCATTTTCGCCGTGGTACTCGTGCCCTTGGTACTCTTACTGATCCGGCGAGTTGGGCCGGCGGCGGGTCAGGCAGCCGCGGCGGGGCACTGACGAGTCCGGTTTGTGCGGTCGCCGCCTTCGCCGTAAGCAGGGCCGATGAAAAAATGCGCCCTGGAGAAGACGACCGGCATCGTCGTCCATCGGCCAGGGCCAGCAGGCGGGGCGGCACCCCGACCATGTGAGCCCCGCATGTAGACAAAGTCTTAATTGCGACACGCTCTTGCGCTCAAATGTCTTTCGTATGGTTGGCACGGCACCATTCTTGCTTGAGCTCGTTACTGGAGGGGTAGTGGGGGGCGTGAAAGACCCCGGATGACACTGCCGGGAAGAAAGGAGTCGCCAATGTGTGACTTTAGCCTCCAAAGCGTGCGGTCGCGACCCGCAAAAGTCGGCGATAAGCTCGTAACGCGTGACTTCGGCACTGGTACTCGCGGCTTTGCCGCTTCCGACGATGCCGGCATGGCAGTTTGTTTGTTGCCGGGAACGGAGCTGGCATTTGCCGGTGAAGTTGCTTGCCTACCGGCCGGCCTGCTCGGCTGGAAGACCAAGACGATCAACTACCAGACCGCCATCTTTCGCCAAGTCAACAAGGAAAAGCTGGCGGCGCATCACGATGCGCTCGAGTTTCCGGATGGGCGCACCGTGTTGTTGACGCTTCTGTGCGAGGGCCAGGCGGCAACGGTACTGCAACTGCCGGCTCAACCGAAGACAGAGGTCGAGGCGCGCGAACAGGAACGAGTGGGTTTTATCGGCTGAAGCACTTGTCCTGTTGTGGCGCCAGAGTCGGCTGACTAATGCCGCAAGCGCTGACTAAGGTCGCAAATAAGAAACCGGCCGCTGATTTGGCGGCCGGTGTTTTTAACATCATCTATTGAGAGCGGCAGCGGTACGGCAGTCTGCTGCCAGTACTTTCAGTTTCGATTCGAATCTGCTGCGTCGCGCATCCGTCTTTGCTGAGCGGCCTCGCTCGTAGCATTCAACGCAGATCCTCGCACCTGTCGCGCGCACAATAAACGCCGAAGTCGCGCCTTCCGTGTTGACCGTTCGTCGTTCACGGCGGGATGTCGAACCGGAACGCCGATGCCCGCCCGTGCGTTTTCCCGAGGATCAGGGTTTTATCCGCTCCGTGACTGACGTCAGTTAGCGCCTTGCGCGCCCCGCAATCATTCGTCATGACAATTGCCGCAGAAAAATGCACGCCGATTGCCCTCTTCGATGACCGAAGATCCACCTCGTGCCGAAGCCGATGCGCCCTCCCGCGCGGCTAGTGACGCGACCATAGCGTCGCCGCGATCGCTATTTCTGACGATCTTTCCCTCGATCATGCTGCCGATGTTCCTCGCGGTCGCAGACCAGACCATCGTCGCCACCGCGTTGCCCGTCATCGCCGCGGATTTTGGCGAGGTCGAGCGCGTGTCGTGGGTGGTGGTATCGTATTTGATCGCCAACACCATCGCCGCTCCGGTCTATGGGCGATTAGGCAACTCGTTCGGCCGCCGCAACATGATGCTTGTAGGGCTCTTCATCTTCATGCTCGGATCGGTGTTCTGCGCGCTTGCGCCGGACATGGAATTGCTGACCGCAGCCCGCGTCCTCCAGGGGTTTGGCGGCGGCGGGTTGATGACCCTATCGCAAGCGCTCGTCGGCGAGACCGTTCCGCCGCGGGAGCGAGGCCGCTATCAGGGCTATCTTGCCGGCGTCGCAGTCAGCTCCAACACGTTTGGACCGGTTGCCGGTGGTTACCTCACCCAGGCCTTCGGCTGGCGGTCGATTTTCTTAGTCAACGTGCCTCTGGGGATTGTCGCCGCGCTCCTCGTGTTGCGCCTGGCCGCCCGGCCGAGCGACCGTCGGCGGACCATGTTCGATGCTCCGGGTTTGCTGCTGTTTATCATGTTTGTCGGCCCGGTCATTCTGGCACTCGAACAAGTGCAGCGCATGCAAGCCAGCGCGCTGCCGATGATCGGCGGCCTACTGGCATTCGGCGTGGTCTCGCTGGCCCTTCTGATTTGGCAAGAAATGCACTCAACATCACCGCTCATTCCGCCTGGCCTGTTTAGAGAGCCCTCAGTCTGGCGCAGCGACGGCCTGGCGGCCTGTCACGGTGCGGCGCTGGTATCGTTGATTACGTTTTTACCGATCTATCTGCGCGCGGTGCGCGGTACCTCGCCTGCCGATACCGGCCTTTTGCTTCTGCCGCTCACATTCGGCATCGGTATTGGTTCGCTCGTCGCCGGCCAATTGATAACGAGAACGGGCCGTACCGCAATATTTCCGTCGTTGGGGTTGACGGCCGCGACGGCAGGTTTGTTGTTTGTCGGCTTCGGGATGCCGCATCTGTCGCTTGCGCAGCTGCCATGGGTCCTCGGCATCACGGCTCTGTTCATGGGTACGGTGATGGGCGTAGTCCAGGTGACGGTACAGGCGGTGGCGGGACAACGCATGCTTGGCACCGGCGCGGCGATGGTGCAGTTCTCGCGCTCCGTCGGCGCCGCCTTTGGCACGGCCGCAGTCGCGGCTGTTCTATTTTCGGTGCTCGCGACCGGCGATCGCGAAACGGCAAGCTTGTTGGGCGCGATTATCGACCGCGGGCCCGCCGCGATCTCGGCTCTCGCTCCGGCCCGCCAGGCTGTCATCCAGACCGAACTCGCCGAGGCGTTCCGTGCGGCCTTTGTGACGGTGGCGGCGTTTACGGCGATTGGGGCGTCGCTCGCCTGGTCGATGCCGCTGCGGCGGGTGTAGCGGAGCGGGCCGATTTGTGAATGACCAAAATCCTGCTCACGCGGCACGGTCACGTTGACGGCATCAAGCCTGAGCGGTTTCGCGGCCGCCAGCCGCTTGGGCTCACAGCGCAGGGACGCGCCGACGCTGCCGCTGTCGCCCGGCGGATCGCCGCCTCCTGGCAGCCTGAGTCGTATCTACACAAGCCCGATGGAGCGCTGCGTGAAGACCGCCGAAGCCATCGCGGACGCCTGCCGGCATCGCTACCATCGACAGATGCGACGATCTCAACGACATCGACTACGGTGCCTGGCAGTTCAAATCCTTCGCCGATGCCGAGGCCGAGAACTGCGGCATTGTTCGCCGCCTGGTTTGCGACGCCGCAGCTCGTTCGGTTTCCAAATGGCGAGTCGCTCCAGGATCTTGCAGCACGCACCGCCAACGCCGTGCGCCTCGTACTGTCACGCCATCCTGATGACATCGTCGTAGTGGTCGGTCATGACAGCGTGAATCGCGCGTTGCTTCTGCAATTCCTCGACCTGCCATTGTCGGCTTATTGGCGCATCGCACAGAACCCCTGCTGCCTCAACGAGATCGACGTCGCCGACGGAAAGGTTTGCGTCCAGCGTATCAACGAGACGTACTATCTCGAAGACATCTCGGCATAGGGTCCGCTAGGATTCCGCGGCGATGAAATGAGTCACCTTAGGCTCTCCCGTCAGGTCGAACCGTTCAACCGCTTCCTGCACAATCCGATCAGCCCCGGTGACGCGTTCGTGCTGGCGCAGATGCTCCATCCAGGATTCAACCAGGAACGTCTCCAACATGCGTCCTTCCTCGGCGGCGTCCTCGAAAACACCCCAGGCATAGGCGCCGTCGCGCCTGCGGCCGTGTTCGAGCTTGGCGATGGCTTCGAGGAACGCTTCGCGGTCCTGTGGACGGATGCGGTATTCCACGGTCACCAGCACCGGCCCGCGATCGACGTCGATCGTCTGCGTCGTGATCGGCGCCGGCCAGTGCATGGACGGCGTGAGATCGAGGCCCGTGCCGGTTTGCAGCTTCCACCGCCACGTCAGCGGGATTGCTGCGATCGCGCCGGCAGCGGCAAGAAAATGTGCCATCGGTAATCCGACATAGGCGGCGACCTCGCCCCAGACCGCGCTGCCGAGTGTCAGGCAGCCGAAGAACACCGTCGTATACAAAGCGAGCCCGCGCCCGCGCACCCAATCCGGCAAAGCCACTTGCGCGGACACGCTTAGCGTCGCCATCGCCCAAATCCACGAGGCGCCGGCAACGAAGCTTGCTACGAGCGCGACCGAAGGCTCGCGGGCGAGACCGTACAGCGCCAAGGCGATGGCTTGGCCGAGCGCTCCGAGCGCCATCAGGCGATCCGGTCCCAGCTTTGGTTTGAGCCATGGCAGAAAAAAAGCACCGCCTACGGCACCGGCCCCGATCGCGCCGAGGAGCACGCCGTAAAGACCCGGTCCACCGGCGATCTGCGCGCGGGCGACGAGAGGCAACAACGCCCAATACGCGCTGGCAAAGAGAAAGAATCCCACGGCTCGCGCCATCGTGCCGCGCAAGGGCGAACTGTGTCTGGCATAGCGAAGGCCGGCCCACATCGCCTGGCCGAAACGCTCCGCCGGCAGCGGCGTGCCCAGTTTTTTTCTCTCCTGCCACCACAGCAGGGCGCCGACAATTCCGAGATTGGAAACGGTGTTGACCCAAAACGGCGCAACAATGCCGAGGCCGGAAATAACCACGCCGCCCAATGCCGGACCAAGCGCGCGGGAAATGTTCACGCCGACGCTGTTGGCGGCGATGCCGGCAGGCAAGTCGTCCTTGGGAACAAGGAGCGGCACGACGGCTTGCCAGGCGGGGCCCGTCAATGCACCGGCGGCGCTGAGCAATAACGTGAACAACAACAAATTGACGGGCGTGGCCAAACCAAAACCGACCATCGCCGCATAGACCGCCGACACGACGGTGTAGACCAACTCGACGACGATCAGATATTTGCGCTTGTCGAAAATATCGGCGAACGCACCGGCCGGCAGCGCCAGCAGGAAAATCGGCAGATTGCTCGCCGCCTGCACCAGCGCCACGATCAAGGGATCGGGAGTAAGGCTGGTCATAAGCCAACCCGACGCCGCGCTGTACATCCAGCCGCCGACGTTGGAGACCAAAGTCGCCGTCCATATGACCGCGAACGCCGGGTGGCGAAACGGCGCCGCAAATGAAAGCGGCTTAGTTGAACTCGAGTTGGCGGTGCTCATGCCGCGATGTTGTGTGAAGGATTCACCCCCACGTCGCCGCGACAACTACAGCCAGCGGCGATGCGTTATGCGTTGACGTCATCATGATGCGAACTATAGGCTTCGCGCAGCGCCTCTGTGAAGAAGGCGGATCATTTGAACGGGAGGTTTACATGCCGAAGATCAAGGCTAACGGCATCACAATGAACTACGAACAACAGGGGACAGGCGAGCCGCTCGTGCTCATCCCCTACCTCGCTGCCGACAATGCCTGCTACGCGTTCCAGGTCGCCGACTACGCCAAGCATTTCACCTGCATCTCTGTCGACCCGCGCGGCGCCGGGGAGACTGACAAACCATCCGGTGCTTATTCGATGGAATTGTTCGCCGACGACGTCGCCGCCTTCATGCAGGCGATCGGTGTTGATCGCGCGCATGTCAGTGGCCTGTCGCTTGGCGCGGCGACCGGTCTATGGCTCGCCGGCAAATATCCGCAGCGGGTGAAATCGCTGTCAGTGCACAGCGGCTGGACCAAGTCCGATCCGTTCCTCAAGGTCGTAGTGGAAGGCTGGCGGACCATCGCGAAAGGCTTGGGCAGCGTCACGGAGATGATCATCCAGGGCATCTTTCCCTTCTGCTTCACGCCGGAGCTCTACGCGGCCAAGCCGGATTATATCGACCAGCTCGCCGCCTTCGTGCGCAGCCGGCCGAAGCAGCCGCTCGATGCTTTCATCAGCCAATCGAGCGCAGTGCTTGCCCATGACGCGCTGTCGCAGCTCGCACGGATCAAGGCTCCGACCCAGATCACCTTCGGCCGCCACGACATGGTGTGCTCGACCCGTTTCGCCGACGCGATGAAGATCGGCATTAAAGGCAGCGAACTTCTGGTGTTCGAGGACTGCTCGCACGCGCCCATCTACGAGAACGTCGCCGGGTTCAACGAGAAGAGCTTGAGCTTCCTGCAACGTCAGGCCGGATAGCAGCTCACGCCGACGCGCGCTGAGCGAGCCAGCGGCCGGCCTCGGCAGCGGCGAATAGCTCCGCGAGCGCGGCGTTAACTGCGGCCGGCTCCTCGCTGGTGACGGTGTGGCCGGAGCGCGGAATGACCAGAAGGCCGGCGGTTGGCACCGTGCGCTTGAGAAAGACGCTGCCGTCGAGGCAGGTGTCGTCCTCATCGCCGACAATGACCAGGAGCGGCAGGGAAAATCGCTTGAGGTCTGTCTCAAGATCCCAAAGCGTCGGTCGCCGCGCCTGCAGCATCGACATGGTCAGCGCGTGCCCTTGTGCAGAGTGCTCGGAGAGCATGCGCGCAAATTCGGCGTAGCCACGCGGGTCCTTGTGCTTTTGCGTCAGACGCGTCGGGTTGTCGGCGTAAAGCGCCGCGGCCGCGGCAATGCCTTTATCCAAGAACATTTGGGCGGTTTCCGCCGCCTGCTTGCGCATCGCCGCGCGCACCTCGGGATCGGCAACCGACCCCCAGCCGCAACCGGCCGCGGTTACCGAGATGCAGCGCTCCGGATGCCGCATGCCGACGTGAAGTGCCGTATACGCGCCCATGGAATGGCCGACGATGTGCGCCTTTTCAATGCCGAGTGCATCGATGATCGCGATGACGTCGTCACGGGCAATATCCTGCCCGTAGCGGGCAGGATCACCCGGCACGTCGGACGGCGGATAGCCGCGCGCGGAAAACGTAACGCACCGATGCGAGCGCGCAAAATAACGCATCTGCGGCTCCCACGTGCGATAGTCGCCGGCAAACTCATGGACGAAAATGACGGGGCTGCCGCTACCGGCCTCCTCATAATAGAGCCTGGTGCCGTCGGCACTCGTGATCATCGGCATCGGTTACCTCGACTGTTTTACGCCGCCCGCGGCAGTAGCTCGACTTCGCGCAGCTGCGTTACCGGCTGCGGCAAAGCATCGTCAGTTACGTCGTAGCCGATGACGCGCAATATTCCGCGGGCCGGGCTCATGACGATGGCAAGCCGCGTATAAGGATTGAGCACCGGCTCGCGCACCCAGTCGAAGCCATTCTCCGACAAGGCGCCGCTCCATCCCGCCAGAGCTTCGCGCCGCGCTCGGCTGAAGCCGGCGGCGTCATCGAACGAACTTACCAAAAACCGGCGCGTGCCGATGCGGCCTTCCCAGCCTGATCGGCTTGGCACCCAATCGTTAGCCGCACAAGTATCTTCCTCGCGGCTGACGAAACCGGTTTCGGTGCGTTCGATGACGCAGCATTCGTGCGCCGCGCAGCCGACGATTGTGTAGATCACTGGACGAGCGACCGGCGTCGTTTCGAGCAGCCGGCGCGCAGCGGCGAAATCGTCACACACCTCAAACGCGTGGCGCAACAGTTGATCCGGCGGCATCCGGCCTGTGCCCGCCGCGGCGCGGACGACGCCGGCAACGTAATCCGCCGGGCGCAGCAAGCGGTGCCGGGTCCGGCGCCACATCGGCGCCTGGTTGAGGGCGGCCGCAAAGCGTTGCGGCGCCATCGCCGTCAGGACGCCAACGTAGCCCGGCCAGGTGACGCTGAAGAAATCGCCATGCTCGCCCCACATGTGCGCGATTTCGGTGTAGCGTCCCAGCCCGCGAAATGGCCAATCCAGCGTGCGCGCAAGCCAAGGAACGCCATCCTGCGCATCCGCCCGCGCAGTACAGCCCCATTGATAGGCGGCGTTGAGCAGCCAAACGCCGGAGATATCAAGCGCCGCCGCGATCTGTGCGATCTCCGCAAAGTATGGGGAGCGGGAACGCTTGAGTGAGTTTCGCGAAAGCAAATCGAGCGCGGGGATCAGTGGCAGCGCTGAACGCGGAAAAAACCGCAGACAGCCATCTCGCAGGGCGCGCGCTTGCATCGCGCTTCGCCGCGCATGATGCGGTGGGCCGCCTTTTCGAATATCGACAAGGGGAATTGTCTGGAGCGCCTCGCTCATCTCACAGCTGCAGCCCCTCCCCGACTCACATACGAATTTAATCCGCGTCCATGTCGCTGGTACACTGGTATCGTCAAGCCAATGGGCCGGACCGCAACGGAAAGCAGCCTATTGTAAGCTGGCAATGTGCGATTCTCGGCCCGCACGGAAGCGCTATACGGAAAGCCTATCATGACGGCGCGATTCAACGTCCTTCGCGCTCGCGTGATCGCGGCGGCTCTCGCGGTGTTACCGACCGGGCCAGCTAGCGCCGGGCCGCCCTTTCAGACCGACGATCCCGAGCCAGTTCCTTATCAGCATTTTGAGTTCTACATGCTCTCAACTGGCAATACCGTGCGCGGCGATACCCAGGGAGAAGGCCCAGCTTGGGAATTCAACTACGGTCTAATCCCAAATGGCCAGGCCCACATCATCGCGCCGCTCACGTTCGACAGTCCTGCCGGCGCCCAATCGCAATTCGGTTACGGCGACACCGAGCTCGGCTTCAAATATCGGTTTATCGACGAAGATAACTATAGCGCTCGTCCCATGATCGGCGCCTACCCGCTGATCGAGCTGCCGACTGGCAACGAGAGCCGCGGCCTCGGCGCGGGCTATACGCGGGCTTACTTTCCGATCTGGATCCAAAAAAGTTTTGGCGACTGGACGACCTACGGCGGTGGCGGCTACTGGATCAACCATGGCGACGATACCGTCAATCGCGACTACTGGTACTTTGGCTGGCTGCTGCAACGGCAGGTGACCAAACAATTAGCCATCGGCGGCGAGGTCTTCCACCAAACCGCCACGGTCGCATTCGGCGCCACCGACAACGCCTACACCAAGCCGACCACGGGTTTCAACATTGGCGCGATCTACGATTTCGACGAGCACAACCACCTGCTCGTGTCCGCCGGCGCGGGTCTGCAAAATGCGTCGACGACCAATATCTTCTCCTGGTACGTCGGCTACCAAATCACCGGGCCTTGAAGCCGCGGCGCGGCGGCCTTGAAACGACGCAAGAAGACCCGCGCACGACGGGCAGGCTTGCGTTATCCTGACGGCTGGAAGAGAAGTCACTCCGTGACAATGGACTGCAACACTGCGGGTAAAGGACAATGAAGACTGTAACGCTTGGACGAAACGGGCCGACGGTCGCGGAGTTGGGGCTCGGCTGCATGGGTATGTCGCCGGGCGTGTACGGCCCGAGCGACGAAGCTGAAAGCATCGCCACCATTCGCGCCGCGCTCGATGCCGGTGTCACGCTAATCGACACCGGCGACTTCTACGGAATGGGCCACAATGAAATGCTGATACGCCGGGCGCTGGAAGGCGTGCCGCGCTCGAATGTCGTCATCTCGGTCAAGTTCGGGGCGCTTCGCGATCCGGCCGGCATGTTCGTCGGCCAAGACTGCCGACCGCAAGCGGTCAAAAATTTCGTGGCCTACACGCTACGGCGCCTCGGCACCGATTACATCGACATTTACCGCCCCGCGCGCCTCGATCCGGCCGTGCCGATTGAAGACACCGTCGGCGCCATCGCCGACATGATCCGCGCCGGCTATGTCCGTCATATCGGCCTGTCCGAGGTCGGCGCCGAGACCATCAAGCGCGCCCACGCGGTGCATCCGATCGTCGATTTGCAAATTGAATACTCGCTCATGAGCCGCGGTATCGAAAAGGCGATCCTGCCGACGACCCGCCAGTTGGGGATCGGCATCACCGCCTATGGCGTTCTCTCGCGCGGCATCTTGAGCGGACGGGTGCCACCGCGCAGCAATAAGGGGGACATTCGCATTGTCCGCATGCCCCGTTATCAGGAGGGTAATATCGAAAAGAACCTGACCCTGGTCGACGCGCTGCGGCAGATCGGCAATGAAAAAGGTGCGACCCCGGCGCAACTCGCAATTGCCTGGGTGCGCTCGCGCGGCGACGATATCTTGCCGGTGCTTGGCGCCCGCCGCCGCGACCAGCTCAAGGAAACGCTCGGTGCGCTCGATCTGAAGCTCACCGCCGCAGACATCGCGCGCATCGATGCGGCGGTGGCGCCGGACCTGATCGCCGGCGAGCGATATGACGCGCCGCAGATGGCGCACCTCGACAGCGAAGTGCACCACTAGCGCGGCTCACTTGATCTCGACGGCCTACCATTGAAATACTCCCCCTAAAGCCGGCGGCGTCCGCGCCGACCGGATAAAGGGGGAGGAATAGTGTGGCTGAATATCATTACATTGTCATAGGCGCGGGCTCTGCCGGATGCGCCATTGCCTCACGCCTGTCTGAAGATTCATCGACCAACGTGCTGCTCCTTGAAGCCGGCGGCACGGACGATGACGACAGGATCTTCTCACCGCAGCGCGCCTGGGAGCTTTGGAACACGCCGTTCGATTGGGCTTTTACGACCGCGCCGCAGCCGGGCGCCGTCAATCGCCCGATCTTTTGGCCGCGCGGCAAAGTGCTGGGCGGATCGAGCTGTCTCAACGGCATGATCTATGTGCGGGGCGCCGCCGCGGACTACGACCACTGGGCCTATCTCGGCAATGTTGGTTGGGACTACGCCAGTGTGCTTCCTTACTTCAAGAAATCGGAGGACTATTACGGTGGCGCGTCGCAATATCACGGCGTAGGCGGCCCGCTGTCGGTATCGCGCCACACGTCGCCGAACCCGTTGACTGAAGTCTTTATTGAAGCAGCCGTCCGGGCTGGCCATCCAATCAATTATGACTTTTCCGGTCCCGAACTTCTCGGCGTCGGATATACCGACACAACGACGCGCGACGGCCTGCGGTGCAGCGCCGCCGTGGCTTTCCTCAAGCCGGCGCACAACCGGCGCAATCTGACGGTACAGACCGGCGCGCGCAGCCATCGCCTCTTGATCGAGAACGGGCGCTGCAACGGTGTCGTCTACGAAGAGGGCGGCAAGCTCGCACACTGTACGGGCTGCAAACGAGGTCATTGTCAGCGCCGGCGCCATCGGCTCGCCGCACCTTCTGCTGTTGTCCGGCATCGGTCCGGCAACCGATCTGAACAAGCTGGGCATCCGCGTGCACGCCGATCTACCCGGGGTGGGTCAGAATCTGCACGATCATCTCCTGACCTTTGTTATCCACGAGGCGAGCAGAGAGATTCCCGCTCCGAAGCACAACATTCTCGAAGCGCATCTTTTCGCCAAAAGCGATCCGCGCCTGCCGGCGCCCGACCACCAGCCGCTCCTGATGTGCAACGCCCCGCCACTACCTACTCTCGAAATCCCGGCGAACGCCTACGCGATCGCGCCCGGCATCATTCGTCCGGTCTCGCGGGGCGAACTCAAACTAACCGCCGACGATCCAGCGGCGCCGCTCCATCTCGATCCGCGCTACCTGAGCGAGCCGGCCGATCTCAATGCACTGGTCCATTCGCTGGAAGTATCGATCGAGATTTTGGAGAGCCCGGCCTTCGGTAAATGGCGCAAACGCGCAGTGTGGCCCAAAGCGAAAACGCGAGCCGAGCGCGTACAGTGGGTGCGCGAAACCTGCGAGACCTACCATCACCAGGCCGGCACCTGCAAAATGGGCATCGATGCCATGAGCGTGGTCGATCCACAGCTGCGTGTTTATGGAATCGAAGGCCTCCGCGTCGCCGACGCCTCAATCATGCCGGCTGTAACCAGCGGCAACACCAACGCCCCGTCAATCATGATCGGCGAAAAGGCTGCCGATCTCGTCCGCGGCAGGAATGCCCTGAATTAACGGGCTGGCGGCGCCATGGCCCGATTGATGATAAGGCTTGCGGTTCAACCGCAAGCTCGGCACTTCAACGACCGCCGCGAAGTCCGGCTGCAGCAAAAACATCTATGATCGCAGTAGCTCGCGCAAATGATCGGTTAAACGGGCCCTTCGCTCCACAGACTGGTCCTGCAGCGTAGCGCCAACTCCGAGGTACCGGTCGGCGACATCTTTTGACCGCAGCAAATCCTGACCGGACCCGCTCAAGACGACTCGTCCATTTTCAATGACATATCCACGGTCGGCGATTGCGAGGCTCAGCCGGGCGTTCTGCTCCGACAACAGAATGGCCAATCCCTTGTCGCGCAGCTTTGCGATCAAATCGAATATTTCGGAAACTACGCGCGGCGCCAAACCCAGCGACGGCTCATCAAGCATCAACAGCTTGGGCCCGGACATCAAGCCTCGGCCAATCGCAAGCATTTGCTGCTGACCGCCCGATAGATTTCCGGCCAGCGCCGACATTCGATCGCGAAGCATGGGAAAAAGCCGGCCGATCTCGTCGCGTTGCGCATTCGCTTCATTCGGCGTTCTCGCGCGGAGATATCCGCCCAATTCGAGATTGTCGCTGATCGTGAAACCGGAAAAGATTTGGCGGCCTTCCGGAACGTGCACGATACCCGCCCGCATTCTCGCCGCGGTCGACCAGCCCCCGATTTGCCGGCCGGCAAAGCCGATAGTGCCAGAACGAACCGGAGTGAGGCCCGAGATCGTCTTCACCAGGGTCGATTTTCCAGCGCCGTTGTTGCCGACGAGCGTGACGATTTCCCCTTCGCGAATGACCAAGTCAACATCATGAATCACATTCACGCCGCCATAGCCCGCCGAGACATCCTTGAGCTCCAGCATCATGCGCCCTGCTGCCTGGCGCGACCGAGATACGCTTCGATCACTGCGGGGTCGCTTTGCACATGTTGAGGCGTTCCGCCGGCGATAAGGCGGCCCGCATCGAGCACGAAAATCGTGTCGGCCACGCCCATAACTAGCGACATATTGTGCTCGACCACCATGATGGTCGTCCCGGTGTCGCAGATCGCGCGCAGCAGCACGGCGAGCTCGGCAGTCTCTCCATCGTTCAGGCCGGCGGCGGGCTCGTCGAGCAGCAGCAAGCGCGGGCTCGACATCAGGGCGCGCGTTATTTCGACAAGCTTTTGTGCGCCAATCGGCAAGTCGGTCGCCGGTACATCGCGCGAACGCTGTAACCCGATCAAGTCAAGCCAGGAGTCCGCTTTCGCGGCGAGCCGCCTCTCCTCTTGCCGGGATTTTCCGGTCCAGAACATCTGCGCCACCGCGGACGAGCGCAGCTGGCGATGCGCGCCCACCATGACGTTCTCCAGCGTCGTCATCCCTGGAAAAACGCGCGCCGTCTGGAAGGTGCGCATGATCCCGAGTGCCGCAACCCGTTGCGGCGGCAGCCCGGCCGCACTGTCTCCGAAGAAGCGAACTTCGCCCGAAGTGGGAGCAAACAGATTTGTCGCCACATTGAACAGCGTCGTCTTCCCGGCGCCGTTCGGTCCGATCAAGGCGCAGAGACTGCCGGTCGGCACCGCCAGGCTGACATCGTCCACGGCGCGCAAGCCGCCGAATATTTTCGTGACCGCACGGCACTCGAGAGCGGGAGCTGTCAAAATTTCGCTCCCATGGATGCAAGCTTCGATCGATCCGCGAAGAGGCGATCGAACAGGAGCGCCAGCCGGCCGAACAGTCCTTCAGGCATGAATAGAAAGATTGCTACGAGGATCGCCCCTTCGACGGCAGTCTTAAACACCGCCAGTTCCTGGATCATCGTCGGCAACAGGGTCAGCACGAGCGACCCGAAGAAACCGCCGATCAAGGTACCCTCGCCGCCGAGCACCAGCATGGTGATCATTTCGAAAGATCGGTCCGTCGAAACCATTTCCGGCGACAGAAAATGGAAGTTGAATGCATAGAGCGCGCCGGAGAGGCCCGCCAGAGCTGCCGATATGCAAAGCGCGACGATCTTGACACGACCGACATTGATGCCCAGCGCAGCGGCCGCGAGTTGATCGGAGCGCACTGCCTTGAGCGCTCGTCCGAAGCCGGAACGCATGCCGCCTTCGAGGCAGACAACCAGCAATACGGAGAGGACGAGCGAGAGATAATACATCCGCAGCGGCGTATCGAAGGCATAGCCGGCAATCTCGAAGGCGGGAATGCCCACAAGACCAGATGGCCCGCCGGTGACGTCGACAAGCCCGACCGCGACAGAATTGATCAGAAGCCCGAACGCGAGCGTTGCCAGCGCGAGATAGTGTCCGCGTAGGCGCGCCGTTGCGACCGAAAGAACGAGCGCGCAGCCGACGCAAAGGACAATGGCGATAAGCGTAGCGGGAAGCGGCGGCCACCCGTAAGTCGTCGCCAGAATCGCCGCCGCATAGCCGCCGACCGCCATAAAGCCGGCCTGCCCGAGACTCACTTGACCGGCATAGCCCATCAGGACATCGAGCCCGAGCACGGCGATGAACAGGATCAGCGAAATGACCAGCGATGACAGGACGCCGAGCGGCAGGGGAAACGCCGGCAGCAGCACAAGTAGCCCGACGAAGATGATGCCGGCCACGATCGTGCGATAGCCGTCCAGACGGATGACCGGCCGACTGATCTGGGCATTTTCGCGGACGTCGCTGCGGCGCTGTGGTCCGCTCGGAAACAGACCGTTGGGCCGGATGATCAGAACAAACAGCAACAGCAACAGCGAAAGCGTGTTGGCGAACAGCGACGAAACATAGAATGCGGCGAGCTGTTCGGCGACGCCCAGCAGAAGGCCGCCGACGATCGATCCGGCAAAGCTCCCCATTCCGCCGATTGCGACGGCGATGAAGCCGGCGATGGTGAAGAACTGCCCGGAATCGAACTGCAGCGACATGATCGGCGCGACCAGGACGCCACCGACCGATCCGATGAATGCGGCCAGCGCGAAGCTGAGCAGCATCAT
This sequence comes from uncultured Alphaproteobacteria bacterium, assembly GCA_963831165.1. Lineage (GTDB taxonomy): Bacteria > Pseudomonadota > Alphaproteobacteria > Rhizobiales > Xanthobacteraceae > BOG-931. The sequence continues at coordinate 18,240 of CAWHPC010000012.1, read as the reverse complement.
GCGCGGCAGATCGATACCCATCAAACGGGCGGCCGTGGGATTTTCCGCGCACGCACGCAAGGCACGACCGAGCGAGGTCATATGCAGCAATAGCCATAAGGCCGCAATCATCACCGCCGAGACGACGGCGAGCCACAGCCCCTGAGTGGGAATTCTCAAGCCCCCGATCACGAACGGAGCCTCGCCGGAAAACGGAGGCAGCGCGTAGGGTTGGTTGCCCCACACCAACAGCGTCACGCCGATGAAAAAAATGAGCAGCCCCGCGGTAAGAACGAGGACGCTGCTCGTCGGAATTCGCATGACGGCTGGAACGAACGTCAGCGCTCCGACCAACACGCCGAATGCGGTTGAGGCGGCGACCGCCGCGACTGCCGCCAGCAACACCGGCCAGCCGAAGACGACCTGAAAATAGTACATGCCCATGGCGCCGAGCACGCAGAATGCGCCCTGAGCCAGGTTGACGACGTTTGTGACGCGGAAAACCAGCGAGAAGCCCAGCGCGACGATGGCAAAGACGCCGCCCTGCAGCAGACCGCCGATGAGGATCTGTAGGATGCCTGACAAGTACGATCCGCCGTTCGATCTCGCCTACTTGGGCAGCGGCGTCCCGGTTGGCTCGCTCACCACGATCCAGGTCCCCGCTGTCGGGTCCCAACGTGTGACAAGGGCGTTCTTCACCGTCAATCCGCGCTGCGGCACGGCTGTGAAATCGTAGATACCGTTGATCCCTGGATAACTGGTCTGCCCGGCAACGAATTGTTTGACTTGTTCGGCTGTCGCCTTGGTTCCGAGCTGCCGCAGCGCCCCGATCGTGATGAGGGCGGGGTCCCAGGCGAGCGCGGACATGGCGTCGGGCTTGGTATTCGCCGCGCCAAACGCCGCGTACATCTTCTTCTGCTGTTCTTCGACGCGTGGGTCGAGCTGAAACATCCCTTCGTGCGGCAGGAACAGCGAAGTCGTGACGTACAAGTCCTTCGGCAGGAAATCTTTGTATTGGGTCATCTGCGCGTGGGTCTGATTGCCGTTGCTCACGCCCACGGGCACGTTCAGCCCAGCGGCCAATATGCCTTTGAACACAGTCGCGATCGGGGCGCCGGTCGACCATGCAATGAGCGCCTGCGGCTCGGCGCCCTTGATGCGCTCGATCTGGGCCGCAACGCTGACGTCCGTCGGATTAAATCGCTGCCGCTCGACGATCTGAACCCCGGCATTTTCCGGAAGCTTCAGCACTTCGTTGAGACCGCGCTCGGCGTCCTGCCCTGTTGCATCGGTGCTGGAGATGAACCCGATCTTGGTCAGGCCTCGCATCCGGTAGTAACGCACCAGCGCTTCGATCAACGCGTGGGTGTCGGTGTTGCTGGAATATTGATAACTGCCAATTGCGGGATGAACACCGGGCGACAAACAGTAATCAAACGGCCCGTCTTTAAGCAGCGGTGCGATCGCATTACACATTGCGACAATGCTTGAACCGAGGATCACCGCCGGCTTTGCCGCGATAATCCCGTTGGCCATCTGCACGGCCGTCTGCGGACTGGTCTGGTCGTCGTAGAAGCTGAAGTCGAGCGGCTCTCCGTTGATACCGCCGTCCTTGTTGATCAGCGCCTGAAAGATTTGCAATGCCTGCTGCTCGCCACGTCCGAGGAACGAGGCGCCACCGGTCAAAGGCAAAATGACGTTGATCTTATATGGTTCCGCGGCGCGCGCGGCGGCGACATCGAGCGCCGTCGCCGACAGTAAGATCGCGATCGCGCGAACGAGCAAGCTTGAGACCGGCATCAGGCGACCTGTCCGCGTGCAGGCTCTGACGATGCCCTCTCCTCTGTCGCACCGAAAGTCCGCCAATCCACGCTCTTGGGCAGGACGCGCTCATACGAACTGATGTTCACATGCGGGATGTGCGGTTCGGTGCGGCCAAGCGCCGGACCGCCCTTCTGCATTTCGCGCGCCGCGTCGACCATGAGTCGTCGAAACTCCGCGACCGCCAGATCACTGGCGCCGAGGCGCTCCTTGGTGCGATCCGCGATCGCTCCCATGGTTTCCCACATAGAGATATCCTGATTGGGAATCCCGCGAATCCCGGTGAAATCGCCAAGCTTCATCGCGTTGCGGTCCTGCAAATAACCGTTGGCGCGGGTTCGCAGATTACGGAAATCGGGAGTGAGATCGATGCCCGGCTGCGCGCCATTGAATTTGCGCCAGGCCTCCCGGTCGATCCCGCCGGTTTCGCGCCAGGCAAGAAAATAGAACGCCGTGTGCGTATCGTCTTCGGGAACGATGACGCTGGTGACATTGTAGGAGTTGTTGGGGGGAATAAGACAGACGAACGGCGCTATATAAACCGTCTTGCGCACATAGTCATGCGTCGCCGAGTTCGCGATCGGGCGGCGGATCGCGGCGTAGTGAAATCCATAGCTGGTATGCTCGAGTTGCAGTCGCGGCGCCTTGTCGGTCGAAGGCCGCAGCCAATGGGTGCCGGCGTTCTTCGCGCTATCAACCCGGGCCGGAGTGATATCCGAGGAATGCAAGCTCGACGAATGGGCGGAGTCGATCTGCCCCTCCAGCACTTGCGCCCAGTTACAGTCGACGTGAATCTTGACGATGCTGACGTTGGTATCGGCGGTCGGCGCAAAGGCCGGCGCTTCGAACTCCGGCATGGTCTCCGCCGGTCCCAGATAGGCCCAGACAAACCCGCCGGCTTCACGGACCGGATATGCCTTCATCTTCACCTTCTGAACCAGTCCGCTTTCCGGCGGCTCGGACGCCATTTCCAGCACGTTGCCTTCCACGTCGATCTTCCAGCCGTGGTACAGGCACCGCAGTCCGCACTCTTCGTTGCGTCCCAGCGCCAGCGACGCTCGCCGATGCGGGCAACGCTCGTCGAGCACGCCCAAGCGGCTGTCACTGTCGCGAAAGACAACAAGATCCTCGCCGAGCAGACGGACCTTCTTCGGCGTACAATCCGGCTCGGCTACCTCCTCGATCAAACAAGCGGGGATCCAGTGCCGGCGCATGAGCTGCCCCATGGCCGCCTCGCCCTCGACGCGGCACAGCAATTCGTTTTCTTGGTGCGTCAGCATGGCATCCTCCGGTCAAAGGAGACGGACAAAAGATGTTAGCCCTCTAAGTATTTTTAGGGTACAAGGTCCGGGTTTTGTTGTCGAGGCTCGAAGTGCTCAATTGTGCGCTGCGCACGCGGCGGAGAAATGCGTGACCGATCGGATGCCGCCCAACGCGATGGCGTTGCACATCGCGCGCAAAGAGGAAATTGCGCAGGGCATTCACGTGTTCGAGTTGCGCCATCCCGCGGGCAAAGAGCTGCCGCCGTTCACCGGCGGCGCCCACATCACGCTCCGGACGCCCAACGGGCTCGTCCGCAAATATTCGCTGTGCAACGATCCGGCCGAGCGCGACCGCTACGTCACCGCAATAAAGCGCGAGCAGCCGAGCCGCGGCGGCTCGATCGACTTGATCGACAACACGAAATCCGGCGACGTGCTGTCTGTCGCGCCCCCGATCAACGACTTTGCGCTACCGCCCCGCGCCACGGACCTCCTGTTCATCGCCGGCGGCATCGGCATCACGCCGTTCATGGCGATGATCGGGCAATTGCGGGCAGAGCCCGGCAAACGTTTTCGGCTCTATTACTGCACGCGATCGCCGGAGACGACGGCTTTTATGCAGGAACTCAGTAGACCTGAGTTCGCGGACCAGGTGAAAATCCACCACGACCGGGGCGACCCGGCGCAATCGCTGGATCTTTGGCCGATCCTGGAGCAGCGGAAGAACCGCGAGCACCTTTATTGTTGCGGCCCGCGGGCGCTGATGGAAACGGTGCGCGATCTCGCCGGGCACTGGTCGCCAACGTCGGTGCATTTCGAGGCCTTCGCCGAACCGGAGCGGACCAAGCCGGATGACAAACCGTTCCTCCTGCAGCTTGCGCGTTCAGGGGCCGAATTCGAGGTGCCGGTCGGCACCACCATACTCGAAGCAATGCACGCCCATGGCTACGATGCGCCAAGTTCCTGCGAGAGCGGCACCTGCGGAACCTGCCGGACCAAGGTTCTCGAAGGCGAGACGGACCACCGCGACCTGGTGCTTAACGAACACGACCGGCACGACCAGATCATGATTTGTGTCTCTCGCGCGCACGGCGCGGTTCTCAAGATCGACCGCTGATGAGCGCTGCCGCGCCGGCGAGGAAGCTGCGCCTCGGTATCGCCGGCCTCGGCCGCGCATTCACGATCATGCTGCCGACCTTTGTGCAGGATGAGCGTATCGCACTGCGCGCGGCGGCCGATTCGCGCAGTGAAGCGCGCGAGAAATTTGCGGCGGACTTCAAGGCGAAGGCCTACGCGTCGGTTGAAGAGCTCTGCGCCGACGCAACCATTGAAGCGATTTACGTGGCGACCCCGCATCAGCTCCACGCCGCGCACGTCTGCATGGCGGCGGCCGCGGGCAAGCATGTGCTGGTGGAGAAGCCGCTCGCGGTAACGCTCGCCGAATGCCGAAGCATGATCGATGCAGTGGAGGCCGCTGGTGTTCACCTCGTTGTCGGCCATAGCCACAGTTTCGACGCACCCTATCGGCGAACGCGAGACATCATTGCCGGCGGTGAATTCGGCAAGCTCGGAATGATCACCGCATCGAATTTCACCGACTTCATGTACCGGCCGCGGCGGCCCGAGGAATTGGTCACGGCTCAAGGCGGTGGCGTCATCTTCAGCCAGGGCGCCCACCAAATCGACATCGTGCGCCTCCTCGGCGGCGGTCTGGTGCGCAGCATTCGCGCTTTCACCGGCAGCTGGGACGAGACCCGGGCGGCCGAGGGCGCCTACGCGGCACTGTTCGGGTTCGAGGATGGAGCGTTCGCCAGCGCAGTCTATAGCGGCTACGGGCATTTCGATTCCGACGAGTTTTGCGGGTGGATCGGTGAAATGGGATTGCCAAAAGACCGCGAACGTCACGGGGCCGCGCGCAAGGCGTTGGGTGATTTGACGCCGACGCAAGAAGCTGCGTTGAAGGCGGCGCGAAACTACGGCGGCGCGGAATACAGTGTGGCCGTGTCCGATGCTCCGCGGCAGCATCAGCATTTCGGCACCCTGCTGGCATCGTGCGCGCACGCCGACCTGCGTCCAACGCCGGAAGGCGTGATGATCTACCGCGATTTCGAGCGGCGTCTGGAGAAGGTTGCCGTCGCTGCCGTCCCGCGCGCCGAAGTGATCGACGAGTTCTACGACGCCATCGTCACCGGCGGCACGCCGCTCCACACCGGCCGATGGGCCATGGCGACGCTGGAAGTCTGCCTCGCAATTCTTCGCTCGGCAAAAGAACGTCGCGAGATCGTACTCGAACACCAGATCGGACTGGTTGGATCGTAACATGAAACATGGCGTAGGAGCGCCCCGCCGGACAAAGCGGGGCGCCACCATCCCGGAGACTCAGGCGATCCTGCGCCACTGGCGCGAAGCCGTGCCCAATGATCGCCTCGCGCATCTGGTCAAGGACGCGGCCCGAGCGCTGTTGCGCGCGCTGCAGCTGCGGCTGACCGCGCACGGCGTATCCCTGGGACATTGGACCTTTCTGCGTATCCTCTGGGAGAAAGACGGCATTACCCAGCGCGAACTCAGCGAGCAGGCGGGCGTCATGGAGCCGACGACAACCTCTGCGCTAAACGCGATGGAACGTCTCAGCTATGTCGTGCGTCGGAAAATGCCGGGAAACAAGAAAAAGGTCTTTGTTTTTCTTACTCCGCGCGGGCGCCTGTTGAAGGCCAAGCTGGTTCCATTTGCAGAACAGGTTAATGAGGTCGCGATCCACAACGTCAGGGTGGCCGACATCATCACGACGCGGCGCACGCTTCTGGCGATCATCGAGAATCTGGCCGAGGACGAAGCCAATTCGACCGGGCGTATTCCATCAACCCGAGAGCTCGCACGCCTGGTGGCGGCGCGCGGCGCGAGCGCCGGTAAAGGAACGCTCAAAAGGGCGGCGCGTTGAGTGCGGGTAAGTCCGTTCGCCTACAGTCATCTCAACGACACCCTCGACAGCACAGACCTTTCCACTTAAGGCACTGACGAATTTTGTACGCGGAGGCGGAAATGACCAAGTTGGACGCGCTGCTTGAGGATCTGGTCATCGCGAACCGAATCCTGGCGCATGAAGACGTCGTGGATGGATACGGACATGTCAGCGCTCGCCATCCGGAGCGTCCCGATCGTTTCTTCATGTCCAGGTCGCGCAGCCCTGAGCTGGTGACTCTCGACGATCTCATGGAGTTCGATCTCGACTGCAATCCAATCGAGCAACGCGGACGCGTCATGTACGGCGAGCGGCCCATTCACGGCGCCATTTTCCAGGCCCGGCCCGACGTGGGCTCGGTGGTCCATAACCACGCTCACGAAGTCATTCCCTACTCCGTCACCAAAGCGCCGATGCGGCAGATTATTCACACAGCGGGAGGCATGGGAAATCATGTTCCGGTCTGGGACATTCACGACGACTTCGGCGACACCGATATGCTGGTCCGCAATATGCAGCAAGGAAGAAGCCTCGCGAAAACCTTGGGGAACAATGCTGCAGTCCTGATGCGGGGCCATGGCTGCACTGTTACCGGTAAGACCATTCGCGATGCAGTGCGGGTCGCCGTCTATCTCATGGTCAATGCGCGCCTACAGACCGAGGCGATGCGCCTGGGCGACGTGACCTTCCTCTCGGAGGGCGAGATGACCGCGACTGCCGAAATGTCGGCATCACCGCTCGCCATGGATCGCATCTGGGAATACTGGACGCAGCGCAGCGGTTACTCCAGCCGAGCCTGACGAACGGGCGTCCCGGAGGGCGGCAAGGTCGTCCTTGAAGCCCCCCTCCCCCACCAGAAGTTGCCCGACCCAATCTCTTGTGTATGTCGGGGCAGTTAAGGGTATCTTTTCCCTAGCCGTGGTAAGATTTGTGCGCGAATCGGTTCGTGCTGCGTGTTGGATCTTTCAACAAAGGAGCTACACTGTGGCGAAGAAAACGAAGAAGGTAAAAAAGAAAGCGAAGAAGACCAAGAAAAAGTAATTGGAGGTTCGGCGTCAAGGGACGCCGCAACTGCGAGTGTAAAGTCTAAGTTTGGCGGCTGGACACATCCAGCCGCCTTTTTCTCTTGGGGCCTCGGCGCGGCGGAATCCCGCGTTTTGCGTACTCGGTCCGCGCCAAGCGAACGCCCGGAATGCCCACGTGACTATCTGAGCGGCCGGCGTGGAACGCGAAATTGCAATTTTCTCGTCATTCGGTATGACCCGCAGAACCAATTTGCCAAGAATGAAATCCATAGCCGATGAAGTGATAAGCTTGGGCCTGTCCGGTGGGCCATCGTGGCCTCGCGCGTTCGCCGTCACGGGCCGTGCATCGATGTCCCCGTGCGACTAGTGCCACAACGTCGTCGACGCTCGTGGCGGAAATTTGCATCAGCGTGCTTTCGATTTCAGCAGCTTTTCCTTTTAGGACGCCAAACTCTGGCCCATAATGTCCTGGATGAAACCCTTCAGCGCTGCGACATCGAAAGGTTTGCGCAGGATTCGTAAATCCGGTGGCGCAGCCTGAGCGGCCGCGCTATAGCCGGTTGTCAGAAGCACCGGCACATCGGGATACTTCGATCGAATTTCACGGGCCAGTCCGACGCCATCAATCGCGCCGGGCATCACAATGTCGCTGAAAATCAGATCAATCTTTCTGCCTTGCGCCAGCAATTTGAGTGCAGCGTCGGCCGAATCCCGATAATCGGTATCGTAACCGAGATGCTCGAAAAGCGACGATGTCACCTCAGCGACCTCGGCGCTATCGTCAACAATTAACACCGTTGGGCGTTGCGCCCGCGGAACGTCTAAGTCTGAAACTTCTTCACTCGCGATCTCTTCTTCGGCGGACAATGGCAAATAGATCGTCATTGTCGTTCCGCGTCCAACGTTGCTTTCCGCCTTTATCGTTCCGCCCGCCTGATGGACAAAGCCGTAAACCTGAGACAAACCAAGACCGGTCCCTTTGCCAACCTCTTTAGTCGTGAAGAACGGATCAAAAATTTTCGAAAGAAGATTTGGCGGAATTCCTACTCCGGTATCGCTGAACTGCATCGTAACGATATCTCCCCTCCAGTGATCAGCACCATTATCCGAATTTGTCGTCACATGGCCGGTAGTCAGAGTGAATTCGCCGCCGTTCGGCATGGCATCGCGAGCATTCACGGCGATATTCACTATGGCCAGTTCCAGTTCGGCTAGGTCGACCTTAACCGGCCAAGCCTCCGAACCAATCTGTTCGTTGTACACGATGTTGCCGCGCAGCGAACTTTCGATCATTGTCCGCATGTTTCTGACGCAAGCATTCAAATCGACGACTGTTGGACTGAGATGCTGCCGGCGGGAAAAGGTCAACAATTGACGCGTGAGGCTTTCTCCGCGCTTGGCCGCCGTTTGTATGGCCTCGATTGCCCTGGGCAATTTCGGATCAAGCAAGCGTTTGAAAGTCTGCGCGTTACCGCCAATAATCATCAACAGATTATTGAAATCGTGGGCGATGCCGCCGGTCAGCTTGCCGATCGCCTCCATTTTCTGCGCCATCGCCAGTTGTTCGCGCGCCTCGACCAGCTTTTCCTGCGCTTCGCGCCGCTCGGTTGCGTCTCGAATAACGTTGCCGAGACCGATTAGTTTGCCCTCGTCATCGCGGATCGCGGTAATGGTTCCGGTGACGAAAAATAGCGTACCGTTTTTTCTGATCCGCCAGCCCTCGATCTCGTACTTTCCGTTGCGGACTGCCAATTCCAGGGCACGGTTCGGTTCACCCGATCGGCGTTCGTCCGGTCGGTAAAATATCCCGAAGTGCTTGCCGATAATCTCTTCGGCGGAGTAGCCGATGATTTGCTTTGCGGCGCGATTCCAGCTGGCAACGCGCCCCGAGGTGTCGAGCACGAAGACGGCATGATCGACAACGCCTTCAAGCAGCGTCTGGAAATGACGCTTCGCCCGCTCCGACGCAAGCTTGGTGTGCTCCAATTGCCGGCTCATTTGCGCCCGCACCGCCAACAAATGCGCTTCCGTTTCCTGGTGCGCGGCGATTGCCGCGCCCAGGACGAGGGACGGCACAGACACCGCAATTGACAGCACCGCCAGTGCCAACAGCGATCCGTTCAAATCCGCGTGTGGCAACGGGCCAGTACCCGAGGAGAAACCCCACGCCGCAAATCCGCAAATAACAAGTGCCGCGGCGGCGGCGTCGCTCTGTTTACCCCGAAGGCCGGATCGCATCAAAGGCAGCAGAACGAGAAGCCCAAGCAGACTTCTATTAGACCACAGACTAGCCGGGTTGCTATCGGACGACAGGCCGCTGCCGATTTCCGGGCCGTAAGCGGCCACGCCGATAGCGGCTGTGACCAAGACAACGGCCGCTGTTTCCAGTAGGGTCCACTTGGAAAATGAGCGTAACGACTTCGTTGCCCAAAGCAAAAGTACCGGCGCAACGAGCAGAGTTCCGATCGCGTCCGCCAACCACCACGTTGGCCATGTGGCGAAGACATTTTCAAAGTCAGCATCGTTGGCAAACGCTACGCCGGCCGTCGCGAAGGCGGAACTCACCATTGCAGTCGGAACGAAGGCAATGAGCGAGAATTTCGCAATGTCGAGCGGCGTTCTAAAGGTTTCACAACCATGGAACCACCGGCTAATCAGCCATGCCCCGGCCAGCGCCGCGAAAGCCGTGCCCGTGGCAATGAGGGCAGCCGCAACAGGGGGAGCACCCCCCAAGGTAGTGGCAAGAAAAGAGCCTGCGATAAGCGCAGGCGTAATTCGATATCCGCGCAGCTGGACCAACGCAAGCGCCAACCCCGTTGGTGGCCATAAGGGCGTCGCGGTCGGATTGATCCAGGGCAACACCACGCTAAACTCGGCAAAACAGATGTAAACTGTGACGATTGTGGCGAGCTCGAGCGCGTAGATTCCCGCGTTCAGGATTCCGCGAAGAGCTGGGGATCTCGTTTCGCCGGTCTCTGCTCTTGTCATGCGAAGAGCCTCGCGGTCTGGCCACGAAAGCTCCACCGTCGGCGCCCCTTTAGTGTCCGCCACCCTGATCGCAATGCGCGACGACGAACCACGAGCCTGCTCACGTTCGACAACCTGGTGTTCCGTTGCTACGTCATCGCGGGAGCTTAACGATCGTAAAGATGATATCGCAAGGGTGGATCACCGTATTCCGCATGATGAAAGTCAAGGGAGGTGTCGTTAACCCGAGGATGCGCTGAAAAATATCCTGCCTATCCCCACCCGCGCTCAGGCCAGTTGCTGCTGAACGAATATGCCGAGCGCTCCCGGCGAATGCAGAAAACGACACGGAGAACATTCCGCTCTTTCTCGTCGCGGGGCCGCTTTGTGTCTGTACAACGCCAAGCGATGTCATGGCCCTCGGACTGTTTTCCCCTTACGTGCTGTCGCGGTTGGCCCATTTACGTGTCGTACTACGGCGCGATCACACGAGGTCTGCGCTTCGCTTTGAACCGTTGGCTCGCTCGTCATCTATATCACGGTTGGCACTGTCATTGTTGACGCATGGAGCTATTTGTGGACAAGAGCCTGAAAGGCATGGCGCGACGAGAAGTGTTCGAAAGATTGCGGCCATGACCGCTCCTGCCCCATTTCCACCGTTCCACGCGGTGCAATACGAATGCGTGGTGGAGGACGCAGTCCTTCGCGAACCGGTCTCCACCGCAAATTCCGTGCTAACAGGGAAAAATACAGGGAAATTCCATAAGACACCGGAGTTTGTGCACTATTCGCTGCCCAAATTGATTGTGAAATCGGCAATTTCGGCGAAATTCCCTATGCCAACGAACAGGGAATGTCTCGCGGCATAACAGGGAAAATGCTTTCGAGAGCAGGGAATTTTTTGCTCCCATCCCCTGCCCTCTAAACACCGGTCTAATCGATGTCGGCTTTCGGGGGTAAGAACGGACATCGCTCTGATGTCTTGTGATGTCTGCTAATGACCGATTCTGTTGAAAAAGGCGCTGGTTGAAAGGGCGAAAGCTCGCTGATTCAGTCCTGTTGAGGCAGGAACTGAGTCGATGATGGGATCACGGCAGGTCGAACAGGGTGCGCTGTTCTACAACTTCTCGATCGATGCGCATGTACCAGCGGATCATTTACTGAGGTCAATCGACCGCTTTGTTGATCTGTCAGAACTGCGCCGCGACCTCGCGCCGTTCTACAGCTCGATGGGTCGCCCGTCGGTCGATCCCGAACTGATGATCCGCATGCTGATCATCGGTTGCTGCTTCGGTATCCGGTCCGAGCGGCGCCTGTGCGAAGAGGTCCACCTCAATCTGGCGTACAGGTGGTTCTGCCGGCTCGGGCTCGACGGCGATGTCCCCGATCATTCCACCTTCTCGAAGAATCGGCATGGCCGTTTCCGCGAGAGCGATCTGCTGCGGCGCGTCTTTGAGACGGTCCTGCAGCGCTGCATCGAAGAGGGCCTGGTCGGCGGCGAAGGCTTTGCGGTTGATGCCAGCCTAATCAGGGCGGACGCCAACCGGCAAAAGGGCATCGAGGGCGAGAAAGGGCTTCCGCCGGAAGCCACCGGCCGGGCCGTTCAAGAGTATCTGGCTGTGCTCGACGACGCCGCTTTCGGCGCCGCAACCGAGGTCACGCCCAAGTTCATCTCGCCGGCCGATCCGGCAGCGCGCTGGACCGGAGCTCATGGCGGGCAAGCCTTCTTCGCTTACTCCACCAACTATCTGATCGATGTCGACAATGCGATCATCGTTGATGTGGAAGCGACCACCGCGATCCGCCAGGCTGAGGTCCTGCCGGCAAAGCGCATGATCGAACGATCGATGGAGCGCTTCGCTCTGTATCCCGCTAGGCTTATGGGCGACAGCGCCTATGGCTCTGCCGAGATGCTCGGCTGGTTGGTGCATGAGCACGGCATCGAGCCGCACGTGACGGTGTTCGACAAGTCCGCACGGCAGGATGGCACCTTCTCACGTGACGACTTCGCCTACGACCACGCGCGCGACCTTTACCTTTGCCCCGGCGGCAAGAAGCTGACCACCACGGGCACTCTGGTGAATGACAATGCAACGATGCTCTACCGCGCCAGCAAACACGACTGCGCAGGATGCGCCCTCAAGCTCAAGTGCTGTCCGAGTACTCCGGCGCGGAAGGTGCCGCGCTCCATCTACGAGGGCGCGCGCGATATGGCGCGCCAGATCGCTAAATCCTGGGAGGGCCGGACCTCTCGACGGTTGCGCAAAAAGGTCGAGATGTTGTTTGCCCATCTCAAACGCATTCTCAAGCTAGACCGGCTCCGACTACGAGGACCGAATGGTGCCCGCGATGAGTTCCTCCTCGCAGCCACCGCCCAAAACCTCCGGAAACTGGCGAAACTGATACCGATGCCGAGCATCCAGCCAGCCTAAGAGAGCAAAGCAAGATCTCTCCACCCAATGCGCCTACGATCGCGCTCGATCCGACTAGAGATCGCCGCCGGACTTGTTCAACAGAATCGACCCATTTCGGACCTAAGCGCGAATGGCTAAAGACCAGTCTCGAAGCTATTGAGTAAGTTTACGCGCGCGATAAGATCGTGGCGCACAAGGAAAACCTAGAAACCGGCGTGGGCGGTTGGCGTCTTAATCGCCGCTTCGAAGCCAAAGGCGACTTTCAAGCTTCCGGGGAGGAACACAATGTCTACACACGCTGAATCCGGACCGCGCATGCCGCTCGCCGTATCGGCCTTGTTGGGCACGCTGGCGGAAAACTGGTGGCTGTTGCTGCTTCGCGGTCTGGTGGCCATCGCCTTTGGTGTGATCGCTTTTTTCTGGCCGGACATCACGCTGGTGGCGCTCGTCTATCTCTTCGGCATTTACGCGATAGTTGACGGGCTGGTCGCGCTAGGGGCGGCATTCAATGCCATGGGCGACGCTGGTCCGCGCTGGTGGCTCGGGTTGAGCGGCGTCGTAAGCATTCTCGCCGGCCTTGCCGCCTTCTTCTACACGGGCATGACCGCCCTGGTGTTGCTCGTATTTATTGCCGTCTGGGCAATCATCATCGGCCTAACGCTGATCTGGGGCGCGATCGAATTGCGCAAGATTTTGGACGACGCGTGGTTGCTCGGTCTGACCGGTGCGCTTGCGGCTGCCTTCGGTGTTATCTTGATTGCCAAGCCCAATGCGGGTGCGCTTGCCCTGGTCTGGGTGATTGGCTGGTTCGCCATCATGTTGGGTAGCCTCTTCATTGCGCTCGCATTCCGACTCAAGAAATTCAAGCGAACCTGACAGTCATCCTCCACTGAGCATTGGTGAAAAAGAGGATAAAAGAGCATGCGGCGGCGTAAAGGAGCGAACGATGCAGTCGCTACGCCGTCTGGCTTTCGCCGGGGGCACGATTGGCGTTGTTTGGGCCTCACCCGCTGCCGCGGACGACTGGGCGACACCGATTACGTCGGTCCAGAAGAGTCTCGCTGACGAAGGCGTCAATCTCGGCTTCGGCTCGAGGTTGCTATGCACAAGCAAGTAGTAAAGGTCGCTCAACCGCCTAAGCCTAAACCTAAGCCCCCGCCTCCTCGACCGCCGTGGCCACCGGCGGAACCACCGCGACCAATGCCGTTGCGTGGTGACCAGAGCGGTGATGTAATCTTGGTGAGCGGGGGGCAAAGGGAGGAAGCCAAGATGCGATATAAACCGAAGAGCATTGCCGGCCTCCAAGTAGCGCTTGGTGGGTTGCCAGCTTCGATGCACGTGGAATCTGACCGAGGCATCGACCTGTCGGCAAAGACGGTGGGCGAGCTTCGCAAAGTAACGGCCTGGCCAAAGAATTTGGTGATAACAACCCCTCAGGAACGCGACCCCGACAGCGCAATAAAGGTGACTAGGGCGAGTGTAACGACACGTCTCGCGCCTAAACCTTAGATCGCAGGCATCGAACGTCATCGATGCAACACTCTGAGTTTGAATGAGATCACGGTTCGTGGTATGTCGCTGCCATCCCAACCGCGACGGCGATGTCTGAGATGAGGCTAAGAGCGGACTAGCCGCGAACCAACATCAGGGCAGTTCCTGACCCATCGCGTTATTTCGCCGCCGCGCAGCAACTACGTCGCTTCGGAGCGAAGCGGATTATCAATTAGTTTTTACCTCAATTGGCTGCACAAGTGCGTTCTCTCGCAGCCCATTGAAATCCTCTCTGCACGTTTTCACCGGAATTACACAGCGCCGCAGCAGCTCACTGTTAATTGTAAACACGTTGATTGCTCTTTGTAGAAAGAAACAAAAACTTCCCCGAAAAAGGCGCGGACTCGCGCGGCTCTCGCCGTGCTTTTGCATTGGGTAAGATCAGGTGGTGCTGCCGGGATCGAGGCCGTATTTCTGGCACATCTTGCGGACGATCCCGACGTCCTTGCCACCGGCGATCAGGCCGACTACCGCCGATGTCATCTTGCCACCAGAAATCCTGCCTTCGACGATATACGCTTGCCAGCCGCTGTAGGCCGGGTATGGGCTCTTGGCGTTGACCGTACCGCAGTAGTTGGTCGGGCCGTCTTCGGGTGTTGGCGATCCGCGGCCAACGGAATTGCGCCGCGTTGGGATTGACAACCGACAGGCCCACGGCATGGCTGATGACCGCCTTTTCCTCTGGCAGAAGCTCGCGCGTAGGGATGCCACTAGCGTCCTGCATGTGGCTCAACCCCAGTAGGTCTTGGGCCGTTGAGCCGCTCGTACAGGCCGCGAGCGATAGCCCAGCGGCCAATGTGGCCCACGCGGCTATAAATCCGCAACGGATCATTTGCAGCTGTGTCCCATCCGCCCCTGCGCCGCATCTTAGCCCTTGCGCAACCGGCGGAACAATCCGTCTGACATCGGGTGGTCGACACCGGGCTGGTAACTTGTTTGATCCGAAAAAATTTCCAGTCTCGGCCCGAAACCGAAGTGCCTAAGCGTCCGCTATGATCGCAATTGGGTGGATTGTGTTGCAAAACCCGGCTGATTTTTGCAGCTGGGCCGGATTTGAGTATTGGTCAGCTTGTGGCGTTCTCCGCTGAGAGCGTCTAACAACGCTATCGGTACACACGCTTTGCAGACCGGCTACGCCGCACAGGTGACTGCGCCCGATGGCGGCGGGCGGCAGAGGAACTTAACGAGGCGCCGCAGGTTTTGAGCGGTTGCGGTCAATAGCACCTCGTCTTTGGCCCCACTTAAGCCTCGCAGTCGAAGTCGGTCGAGCTTGAAGATCCGCTTCATGTGAGCAAAACACATCTCGACCTTTTTGCGCTCTCGGCGTGATTGCGCGAAGGCCTCGGTTTTGGCCAGTGCGCGAGCGACATCGCGGGCGTCCTCATCAAGATCGCGGGGAATCTGCCGTGCAGGCGTGTGGGGGCAGCACTGCATTTTGAACGCGCAGAGATCGCAATCGCGCTTTGAGGCACGATAGCGAAGCGTACTGCCGTCGATGACTGTTCCGGTGGTGTGCAGCAGCTTTCCATTCGGGCAGATGTAGATGTTGCGCGATCGGTCGAAGACGAAGTCGGCCCGGCTGAAGGTGCCATCGGAGCGTGCCGACTTGTCCCAGACCGGGATGTGCGGCGTGATCTGACGATCCACCAACCACTTGAGCAGCCTGACCGCGCCATAAACGGTGTCACCTGCCAACCGCCGTGGCTGAAGATCGAAGCGGTCCTTGACACGCTCGATCATCGTCCCGGTGATGGCAATCTCGGCTATACGATTGGCGCGTGTGCCCTCGGCGTCGACGATGATCCCGGCTTTGTTGTCGATGAGATAGTTGGCGTCGTAAGCGAAAAAGGGATCAGTGTTCTTCCTTGCAACCCATGCCGCCTGTGGATCGGTCAGCGAGACCTCTTTTGGCGGCTTGCGTCTGTTACCGCCCCCGCTCAAACCATCGTCATCACCGCCGCTCTCCTCATCATTGCGGGCCTCATCGAGAGCAGCGAGGTACTCGCGAACCGCGCGCGACGCCTCCTCGGCCCGCGGCCAGGCAATGGGCTGGTCGCCAGGCGCTCGCTTCTTCTTCCCTGCGTCGGCCCTGATCAGGCTCGCATCGATCGAAAATCCCTCGCCGCCAACCAGGCCAGCCGCAATGCACTTCGCCACCACGCGCTCAAATACCCGGCGTAACGCGTCGCTCTGACGAAAGCGCTCGTGCCGGGCACGGCTGAACACCGAATGGTCGGGTATCCCATCCTCGATGCCGAGCTTGCAAAACCACCGATATGCCAGATTGACCTGCAGCTCAGAGCACAGCCGCCGCTCCGAGCGGATCGCAAACACGTATCCCACAATCAGCATCCGGATCATCAGCACCGGATCGATCGAAGCTCGACCTGTGTGCGAATAGTAGGGCGCAAGCTCGCTGTGCACCCAATCAAGATCGAGAACGCGGTCGATCTGCCTGACCAAATGATCCGCCGGCACCGCCTTGTCGAGATCGAACGCGTAAAAGAATTGACCTTGTCCGCGCTCTCGCCGCCCCATCATCGACCGCTCCCCGCGAATCGCAGTCCTGATCCACGGAATCACAGGTCAACTGCAGTCTCAACGAGAGTTTTGCAACACAATCAGGTGCAAAGCAGACGTAACGCAGACATCGCGAAAGTGACGCGAGTGACCCTGGCTGTGTGAAAACATAACTGGCTATTTGATTCGCGCAGTATGATTCCCGACGCGATTTGCGGAGGGATGGAATGAGACGCTTCGTTGAGGGCACGGATCGAGGTCAGAGCACGCTGTTTCCGGAATGCTTGGAAGACTGGATCGAGGAGAACAATCCCGTTCAGGTGATCGACGTCTTTGTTGATGAACTCGATCTGGCGGAGCTGGGATTTGACGGGGTAGCTCCTGAGGTGACCGGGCGGCCATCGTACCATCCATCGATTTTGTTGAAGCTCTACATCTACGGCTATCTCAACCGGGTTCAGTCGAGCCGACGGCTTGAGCATGAGGCTGGGCGCAACGTTGAAGTGATGTGGCTGACGGGCCGGCTTGTGCCGGATCACAAGACGATTGCCGACTTCCGCAAGGACAATGGCACTGCCATCCGCAAGGTGTGCGCACGCTTCATTGCGCTGTGCCGCATGATTGGCCTGCTCACGCAACCCAGCGTCGCGATCGACGGCAGCAAGTTCAAGGCGGTGAACAACCGCGACAAGAACTTTACGCGCGCCAAGATGGAGCGGCGCATGGCGCAGATCGAGGAGAGCGTGGCGCGCTATCTTGAGCAGCTCGACACTGTCGACCGGCAGGAGCCGTCAGAGGTCCTCCAAACCAAGACGAGCCGCCTCAAAGAGAAGATCGAGATGCTGAAGCAGCAGATGCGACGTCTCGAGCGTCTCAAGGTGGAGATGCTTGCCACCCCGGACCAGCAGATCTCGCTGACCGATCCCGATGCCCGCTCGATGGCGACCAGCGGCCGCGGTTCTGGCGTCGTCGGTTACAACGTCCAGATTGCCGTCGAGGCCGACCATCATCTGATCGTCATGCATGAGGTAACCAACGACGGGACCGACCGATCGCAACTCTCCCATGTGGCCAACGAGACCAAGGCGGTACTGGGCGTGGACAAGCTCGATGCCGTCGCCGACCGCGGTTACTTCAACAGCGAAGAGATCCGGGCATGCGAGGAGGCTGGCATCACGGTTACGCTGCCAAAGCCGATGACCTCGAACTCAAAGGCGGAAGGACGCTTCGGCAAGCAGGACTTCCGCTATGTGGCTGGCGAGGACGTTTACGTTTGTCCTGCCGGCGAGAAGCTCACCTATTCTTTTACAACCCAGGACAAAGGCATGGTCCTGCGTCGCTACCGGACCACCGCCTGTCATAGCTGTGCAATCAAGAACAGTTGCACCAAGAGCAAGGCGCGACTGATCTCACGATGGGAGCATGAACATATTCTCGAGGCCGTGCAACGCCGGCTCGATGAACATCCGGAGAAGATGCGTCAGCGGCGCGAAACGGTCGAGCATCCCTTCGGCACGATTAAGGCTCGGATGGGGGCTACCCATTTCCTCATGAAGACACTGCCACGGGTCGCCAGCGAGATGGCGCTACACGTACTCGCCTACAATCTCACCCGCGTCATGAACATCATCGGCATCCAGCCACTCATCACAGCGATGAGGGCATAGTATCAATCCGGAAAATCAACGCGCCTCGCCAACTTCGACGACCTTGTGTCGCCTCTCCCTGGGAGTTTCTACACA
>CAWHPC010000011.1:0-9169 GCA_963831165.1 uncultured Alphaproteobacteria bacterium | reverse complement strand
CAAGTTCATAGTATTCGTTAGCACTGTCGATCCAGGACTGCGAACTTGAGTCATTTGAATCACTTGACCCCTCTAACCGGACAGCCGTG
Source organism: uncultured Alphaproteobacteria bacterium (assembly GCA_963831165.1). GTDB lineage: Bacteria > Pseudomonadota > Alphaproteobacteria > Rhizobiales > Xanthobacteraceae > BOG-931. The sequence goes on along the minus strand of CAWHPC010000011.1, from coordinate 9,080 downwards.
GGCTTGTCCCGGCCATCCACGTCTTTGTTTGACCCAGCATTCAACGCCGTTAGTATGATTTCCCTCTCGCTGCGCGGAGCGTCGCGTAAATGACGCTCAGTCTCCGAGAGCAGACATCGCTGCGGTGACGCGATGGGCCAATGCACAAAACGGGAATCACACGGCCAACAAACCCAAAAAATTGACCAGGAATCGTCGCTTAGGTCTTGCCTGATTTTCGGGAGTCCTACGTCGGAGGACGGGCTAGTTGGCGACTCCTTAACCAATCTATTATTACTGCGCGGCTCAAGATTCCGACTGGGTACCCAATCATAAAACCAAGACCGGCGAGCTTTCCAGTCAGCGTGATAACCTCTTCTCCTTTGGCAATCGAAATCGAGATTATCATCCCGATCACTGCACCTAGTGCTCCGACCGTGTGAGGGAGGTACCTTAGAGAAGGTGTAGGCAAGTCGTTTGTCTTGAGTTGCACCGGGTGTTGTTGGTCTTGTAGGACCGCTTTTGGGGCATTCTGATCATAGGCGGAAACTGTGTCGTCTGCCACGGCGGGCTGGGCCGGGCTAGCCGGGGAGTGCATTGTTCCCATTGGCGTCTCGAACGATTGCTCGTGCTTAGCTAGGCGGTACCATCCGATCAATACCCCTTTCAGGAAGACGAACACAGAAATCACGGTGATAAAAGCAGCACCAAAAGCAACAAGGCCGACCAAAACGAATAGACCTGACTCACGGTTGTTTCCCCAAATAGCTCTGGAGAAGGCCGAATCCAAAGTGAGGAGAAACAAACCGGCCGTCAGGAGAAAAAAAACAATGACCACAATAAAACCTGCCGCCTCCTTCCGCAGGGCTCTAATTAGAGCTTGAACTAGTGTCGGGCCGCTGCCGCGGGCTTGTGAAATAGCCTTTTCTGATTGGTTCATTACAGTGGCGGGCGCGGAACGGGTCTGGTCTGATCGCGACCGGCCACTAACTTCGGTCTCCACCTTACGGATTGCATCATCCAGCGCACGGCGTTCGCGCGTCAGTTCCGATTCACTTAACGTCAGAGTCTGGCCGCGGAGCTGCGCGATAAGCACGTTGCGCGCGCGTTCGTATAGCGCGTGCCGGGCCTCGTCCGTGTTCTGTGGCAGCCCGGCCACGGCGCGGGCGATAAGCGGGTAATATTCGGCCATCGGTCCAATGTCCCTGTCACGTCCGGGAACAAGAATGCTCAATTGCAAATTCCCGCGCAAGCCATTGCGGGAGGGATTATTCAAGTGCTGCTTTGCACTGAAGTCTTTGCAGCAGAATGACGTTAAGGGTCAATCGCTCTGGACGCTTGCCTCGCCACGTCTGCTGTGCGTCGATAAGCGGAAATTCGAAAAACCAGACGCTAGGCATAAACTCGCGGCAACGTCCCCTCACCCGCCGCGCTTCGCGCGGCGACCTCTCCCGCAAGGGGAGAGGTGAAGTCGCGCTAGCTCTTCCGCATCGCCAGCACCCGATCCACCATGGCGCCGGCTTCGCCGAGATAGTTCGCCGGATCGCAGAGTTTTGCCAAAGCGGCGCGGTCGAGGTGCTTGGTGATTTCCTCGTTCTCGGCGAGGAGATCGACCAGCGGCCGGCCGGTGGCGACCACTTTGCGGCAAATGTCGTAGACCAGATCGTGCGCGTATTGGCGGCCGAGATAGGGACCGAGCCCCATCATCACCGCCTCCGATACGATCAGGCCTTTGGTCAGGTCGAGATTGGCGCGCATTTTCTTTTCGTCGACCTGCAAGCCGGTCAGCACGAACTCGGTCTGCGCCAGCGCGCCGGCGGCGTAGCAGAAGATTTCCGGCAGCACGATCCACTCGATTTCCCACGGGCCGGTTGAGCGCTCGTGATCCTCGACCATGGCATCGAGCAGCGCGGCAACCTGCTGGCGCACCACCGAGGTGAGCGCGGTGATATAGACCGAGGAGATCGGGTTGCGCTTCTGCGGCATGGTCGACGACGAGCCGCGGCCTTCGTAGAACGGCTCGTACAGCTCCTCCACTTCGGTCTGCATCATCAGCTTGACGTCGAAGGCGATCTTGCCGCAGCTGCCGGTGAGGAGGCCGAGGAAACAGCCGACTTCCGCGATCGTATCGCGGACGGTGTGCCAAGCGATCGCCGGCACGCCGAGTTTCAGCTCCTTCATCAATTCGGCTTGGGTCGCGAGCCCGCGGCCGCCGAGCGAGGACAGCGTGCCGGCGGCGCCGCCGAATTCGCCGACCAGCACGCGTGAGCGCAATTCCTTCAGGCGCTCTTTGTGGCGCTCGAAGGCGGCGAGCAAAGTCGCCATCTTGTAGCCGAACGTGATCGGCACGGCCTGTTGCAGATTGCTCCGCCCCGCCATCGGCGTATCGCGGTATTTGCGGGCCAGCCCGGCCAGCGCGTCGGCAATGGCGTCGAGATGCGCCTCGACCAAAGTCAGCGCCTCGCGGATCTGCATTACCGTTGCCGAGTCGGTGATGTCCTGCGTCGTCGCGCCCCAATGGCACCACTCGCCGAGCCCGTCGCGGCAGGCCGCAACGAGCTGCTGCACCACCGGCAGCACCGGATAGCCGATGCGCTCGGTTTGGGTTTTGAGCTTGGCGAAATCGATCTCGGCGACGTTGCAATGCCGGCAGATTTCCTCGGCCGCCGCTTTCGGGATGATGCCGAGCCGCGCCTGCGCCCTTGCCAGCGCGCCCTCGAAGTCGAGATATTTCTGGATGCGGTTCTCGTCGGAGAACACCCGCCGCATCGCCTCGGTCGAAAAAATGTCGCGAAAGACGGCGGAGTCGATCAAGCTCGAAGGCATGGGCGGAATTCTCCTTAGAGAGATGTTTCCCGGATGTGCTGTAGCGCGAAAACTGTCGTTGCGAGGAGCGAAGCGACGAAGCAATCCAGAATTCGCCGCAGCAACTGGATTGCTTCGCGGAGCCTGTCATCGGGCCGGCCACTTCGGGCCGGACCCGTTGGCTCGCAATGACGCTTATCAAAATGGATTTGCGAAGCCCACCCCCCTAAAGTGGCGGCATGACAATGCATCCGATGCCGCACGCCGAGCCTGCCGCACTGGTCTTGCCGCCGCCTTTGCAATCGATCCTGGACGCGGAATATCCGCGCTTTAGCGATGCCGAGATGGCTCGCCGCCGCGCCGCGATCGAGAGCCTGCTCAAGCAGACCGGCCTCGATCACCTGATCTTCTGCGGCGCCAATCGCTTCGGCTCGGCGGTGCAATGGCTGACCGGCTGGCCGGTGACCGCCGAGGCGGTCGGCGTGTTCACGCCGGGCGAGCGCGATGCGATGTTCGTTCAGCACGTCAACCACGTGCCATTGGCAACACGGCTCGCCGCGCCCGCACAGGTCGCCTGGGGCGGCGGCTCGTCGATCGGCGCCGCCATTGCCGTATTGGAAAAGCGCGGGGCGCGCGACGGCCGCGTCGGCGTCATCGGGCCGATGAGTTTCGAGCAGCACGGCATGCTTGCGGCGCGGTTCGGCGCAATCGCCAACCTCAACCGGCCGTATCTCCGCCTGCGCCAGATCAAGTCGGCGGAAGAACTCGACTGGATGCGCATCGGCGCCGCGCTCACCGATCGCGGCATGGCCGGATTGCGCCAGGGTCTGCGCCCGGGACTTAACGAACGCGAACTCGCCGATCTCGTCGAGCGCTCCTATGTCGCGCTTGGCGGCACCAATGTCATCCATTTTTTCGGCGTCACCTCCATGACCGCGCCGAACCTTGCCGTGCCGACGCAATTTGTCGCCAACCGCAAAATCGAGCGCGGCGATGTCGTATTCGCCGAGATCAGCGCCGCGTTCTGGGAGCATCCCGGCCAGGTGCTGCGCAGTTTTGCGGTCGGCGAGGAGCCGTCGCCGCTTTACCGTGCCTTGCACGCCGTCGCCGACGCCGCCTTCGCCGCCGTCGCCGCCGTGCTCAAGGACGGCGCCATGCCGCAACAGGCGATCGACGCCACCGAAGTGATCGAAGCTGCCGGCTTCACCATCATCGACGATTTATTGCATGGTTATGGCGGCGGCTATCTGCCGCCGGTGCTCGGGTCGCGCAGTCGGCCGAGCGCGCATATCCCCGATGAACCGTTTCGCGCCGGAATGGTCGTCGTCATCCAGCCCAACGTGGTCACGCCCGACGGCAGGGCCGGCGTGCAGACCGGCGAAATGGTTCTCGTCACACCGACCGGGATCGAACCGCTACACGCGTTCCCGCGCGGCTTTGTGCGGATTTAGGGCGTGAACTCATAAATTATTTTGAGGCGTGATATTATTCCGCCTAATTCAGCGGGCATGACCTCATTGGGGACAGGTCAAATGGCAATCGGCATCGGTAGACGGCAATTCATATCCGCGCTTGTCGGCGCAACGACAGTCGCATGGCCGCTCACCGCACACGCGCAGCAGCCGGCGATGCCGGTGGTCGGGTTCCTCGATAGCGGCTTGCCCGACGGCATGACGGCCAATCTGGCCGCGTTCCAACGCGGCCTTGGCGAAACGGGCTATACCGAGGGGACGAACGTCACGATCGAGTACCGCTGGGCGCGCGGACATTACGATCAATTGCCGGTGCTTGCCGCCGAACTGGTCCGCCGCCAGGTCGCCGTGATCGCTGCCACCCGCAGTCCCGCCCCAGCACTCGCAGCAAAGGCGGCGACCTCGACGATTCCGATCGTCTTTCAGACCGGCAGCGACCCGGTCAAGGACGGCCTGGTCGCGAGCCTCAATCGGCCGGGCGGCAACGTCACCGGCGCAAGTCGGCTGGCCACCGAGCTGATCCCGAAGCGGCTCGGGATATTGTCGGAACTGGTGCCCAAAGGGAGCCCGATCGCCGTGCTCATAGACTCGGTCGCTCCCGAGGCCAAAGATCAAATGCAGGGGATGCAGGAGGCGGCGCACTCACTCGGGGTGGTGATGCACGTCGTCAACGCCAGCGCCGACAGTGAGCTTGATGCCGCCTTCGCGGCCATCGCACAAAATCACGACGGCGCGCTCATCGTCGCCAACGCTCCGCTGTTCATGGATAGCCGCGAGCATCTCACCGCGCTGGCGTTGCGTCATGCAATTCCCACGATGTTCGATGTGCGCGAGTCCGTGGTGGCCGGCGGTCTGATGAGCTACGCCGCCAGCTTTTCGGATTCGTTTCGTCAGGTCGGTGTCTATGTTGGGCGAATTCTCAAGGGCGCCAAGCCTGCCGATCTTCCGGTGCAGCAGCCGGTCAAGTTCGATCTGGTCATCAACCTCAAGACCGCCAAGGCGCTCGGGCTGACGATCCCCCATAACTTACTTGTGCTTGCCGACGAGGTGATCGAGTAAGCTTCCAATCGTTTGTTGCAGCGCAAATTGCAGCCGCAGCGAGGACCGCTTCGGGTCGATTTCTACCGAAATGTGATGTCCGCATAATGTCTGCTCATCGGCCTTTACCGACCTGAGACGCAGCGGCGCGAAGGTCAAAACGTGCTGAAACAGGCACATCGTCCATCATCAGGCAGCGTGAGAATTACTGCCTAAAGCGGCCACCGCGGATGCTATTATCCGCCGAGACTATCTGGCTTCGGAACATCACGTGGTGCTGGAACGTCCCACGTATCAGCCCGAGATCGCCCGCAGCCGTATCTGTACCAGCTGATCGCGTCCTCAAGGCGGTCATCGCCCCAAAAAAGCTCACGCTCAACCACGAAAGTCGGCGACCCGAAGATACCAAGGTCTTTGGCGACGTTCGTTTCTGCCGTCAGAGTGGCTTTTGCGTCATCCGCGCTCGCTAATGCGAGCACCGACTGCGGCTCCTGGCCAATGTCACGCAAGCTTTCCGATATATTGGGCTCGCTTCGGGTCTCCTGCCCAAGCTGAAGCCAGCGGCGATAAGCGGTGCGGACAAAATCAACGCCCCAGCCCTGGCGCATACCCACGCTCGCGACGACAGGTCATTCACGACCGGGCCGAGCCAGTAGCAGGTCGGGTCAGGTCCGCTATGCCCCGAAAGCGACCGACAATCCTTTCAAGTCCACATGTCGCGATGGGCCGATTTTGTTGCAGAAGTCCCTAAAACCTGAACGATGATTTTCTCGGCTGAAACCTACACAAACGAAAGTCGCTACTAAAAGCGACTCGGGGCCGATTACCGAAGTCACTGATGAGTTGACCGCGAGATCATGTGACCCCCCACATCCTTACACGAGAAACGCGCCTACGGCCCAGAAATTTTCTGATCAATGATGCAAAAAGACTTTTGCAACAATATCGGCCAGGAAGAGACTCATGCACCGCAGCAATTTTGCGGGAGATTCGAGGGGAAAATCTGCGATTGCGCAACCGCAGCGTGTCGGTAGTTAGGCGCTCTTATCCGTCAACCTGAAACCGTGCCGTCATCCCGACTTGACAAGGGATGCCCCCGCGCGCGGCAGAACGATCCGAAATTCAGTGAACTCGCCGGGCTTGGTATCGACCTCAATGGACCCGCCATGCTGCTTGACGACGATGTCGTGACTAATCGAAAGGCCTAGCCCGGTTCCTTCGCCGGCAGGCTTGGTCGTGAAGAACGGGTTGAATAGCTTCTCCTTCACCTCGGCGGGGATGCCGGTGCCGTTGTCGCGGATTGTGATTTCGACGCTGTTGCCGAGGTTCCTGGTCGCGGCAGCGAGCGTGGGTTCGTAATCGCCGCCATCGGCTTCGGCTTTGCGCTTGGTTGCCGCGTAGAATCCGTTTGCGATCAGGTTGAGCAGCACCCGGGTGATGTCCTGCGGGAACAGATCGGCCTCGCCGGCGGCCGGATCGAAGGACCGCTCCATGATGATGTTGAAGCCCTGCTTCTCGGCCCGCGCCCCGTGATAGGCGAGATTGAGGCTCTCCTCGACGAGAGCGTTGATCTCCACCGGCCGATGCTCGCCGGAGCCCTGCCGGGAATGCAGCAGCATGTTCCTGACGATGGCGTCGGCGCGCTTGCCGTGCTGCACGATCTTGTCGAGATTGTCGCGCAAGGTATTGGCCAGTTCGGCGATTTCGGCGCCCGTCTTGTCGTCGACTTTCACGCGCGCCAGCGTCTCGCTCAACTCGTCGATCAGCTCGATGGAAACGCCCGAGAAATTGTTGACGAAATTGAGCGGGTTTTTGATCTCATGCGCAATGCCGGCGGTGAGCTGGCCGAGCGAGGCCAGCTTCTGGGTCTGCACCAGGCGGTCCTGCGTCGTGCGCAAATCCTCCAGCGACTTGCTCAGATCGTTCGTGCGCTGGCGCAATTCGTTGAGCAGTCGCGTGTTCTCGATGGCGATGACGGCCTGGGCGGCGAAGTTTGTCACCAGCGCGATCTGCTTGTCGGTGAAGGGCCGGACCTCCTGCCGGTAAATCGCGAGCACGCCGATCACTTCATTGTCTTTCAGCATCGGCACGCCGACGAGCGTCCTGGCGCCGGCAAGCTTGATGGTGGCAATGCGCAAATTATCGCCGAAGGTCGGCGCTGCCGCGATGTCGGCAATCTGATAGGCCTGTTTGGTCGTGGTGATTTGGGCGAGAGCCGTTTCCGGCTTGGGATGAACAATTGGTTCGCGGCGCAGATAATCCTGATATTCGGCCGGCGCGCCGTGAGTTGCGGCGATGCGAAAACTATCGCCCTCGCGCAGCCACAAGTTGCCAAACCCGGCGCCGCAAATCCGGACTGCGTTTTCCAGCATGGCCTGGAACACGGGTTCCAATTCACCCGGCGAGCTGCTGATGACGCTTAACACCTCTGACGTCGCCGTCTGCTGTTCTAATGACTCGGTAAGGTCGCTCGTACGCTGCCGCAATTCGTTGAGCAGCCGTGTGTTCTCGATGGCAATGACGGCTTGAGCGGCGAAGTTCTGCACTAGCTCGACCTGTTTGTCGGTGAAGGGTTGGACTGCCCGGCGGTAGATGCTGATGGCACCGATCAGCACATCATCTTTGAGCATCGGCACAGCGATAAGCGACCTCGCGCCAGCGAACCTTGCTGAAGAGCCCGGGGCAGGCCCGGCCAATTCGTCGGCAATGCGGACCACGTCTCTTGTCCGCAACAACCGATCAAGGTTGCTTCCGGCCGGCGGCTGAAACGGACCACGCTGCCGCATGAACTCGGCAAGTGCCGACGGCGCGCCGAACAGGGCGACTGGATCGAAAGCGTCGTTGTCGTATCGGAACAGAGTGCCAAATTTTGCGTCGCAAATCCGCACCGCGTTCTCCAACATGGCCTGGAACACGGGTTCAAGTTCGCCCGGCGAACTGCTGATGACGCGCAACACTTCGGAAGTCGCCGTCTGCTGCTCCAGCGATTCGGAGAGATCGTCGGTGCGCCGGCGCAATTCGTTGAGCAGCCGCGCGTTCTCGATGGCGATGACGGCCTGGGCGGCAAAGTTCTTGACCAGTTCAATCTGTTTGTCGGTGAACGGCAGGACTTCCTGACGGAAGATGTTAATAGTCCCGATCAGCTCATTTTCCCTAAGCATCGGCACCACGAGCAGAGTCCTAATACCGGCGAGTTCCACGGATGCAACAACGTGAGGATGGCGATCAAGATAAGCTTGCTCCGCAGCTAAATCCGTGACGTGAACCACCTGCTTGGTTTGGGCGGCCAGCCCTAGGCCGGTCCTCGGATCAGGTTCAATCGGTCCGCTTTGTCGGAATTGCAACAACGCCGGCGGCACATTTAGCGTCGCCGCGATGGAAAACTTATCTGCCTCGCAAAGGAACATGGTCCCGAAATTCGCCCCGCAGATACGGACTGCGTTCTCCAACATTGCCTGGAACACGGGCTCAAGCTCGCCGGGCGAACTGCTGATGACCTTCAGCACCTCTGATGTCGCCGTCTGCTGTTCGAGCAATTCGCGCAATTCATTGAGCAGCCGCGTGTTCTCGATGGCGATGACCGCTTGGGCAGCGAAATTTTTGACCAGTTCGATCTGTTTATCGGTGAACGACCGAACTTCCTGCCGATAGATACTGATAGTGCCAATCAGTTCATTTTCCTTAAGCATCGGCACAACGACAAGAGTGCGCGCCCCGGCAAGTTCGACCATCCTGACGGCGCCAGGATCGCGCTGTTTGTAAGCCGCGTCCTCGGAATAGTCGAAG
>CAWHPC010000010.1:0-78771 GCA_963831165.1 uncultured Alphaproteobacteria bacterium | reverse complement strand
CGCGCGGGGAGAGGGAGCGCGCTTCAGCAAATTTACGTCAGCCCGCTGGCGCGCGCCTGGTCCTTAGCCATCACCGCCCAGTCGTGCTCGCCCTCGCCGTGGGCGACGGCGCCGACCAAGCGGTCGCGCCAGACATTGCCGCTGGGGAGCGGCACGCCGACGGCTTCGCCGGCGGCGAGTGCGAGGTTGGCGTCTTTTAGTCCGGTGACGGCGCGCTGGCCCGCGGGGAGATATTTTTCCTCGGCGATGAACTTGCCGTAGGTCTTGTAGGCCCAGCAGGCGAACAGTCCTTCGGCCAGCACGTTGTAGAACACGTCAGGCGCGACGCCGTACTTGCGGGTGAGCGCGAAGCCTTCGCCGAGCGCTTCGATGGCGCAGCCGAGCACGAAATTGTTGGCGATCTTGATTGCGGCCGCCGTGACCGGCTCGGCGCCGGATTCGATGACGCGGCCGGCAATGGCATCGAACAGCGGCCGCAAATGTTTGACGGTTTGCTGCGGACCGCCGACCAGCATGCTGGCGTTGCCTGCGCGCGACAACTTCAGGACGGCCGAGCACCGGCGAGGCGAGCATGATCTGTCCGGCCTCGGCGTGCACGGCGGCGAGTTTTTGAATCGCGGCGACGCTGTGCGTGCCGGCGCAGATGTGGATGCCGCCTTTCGGCAGCGATACCTTCAAGCCGCCGGGCTGGGAGACGACGTCGGTGACCGCGGCATCGTCGGTGAGCATGGTGAAGACGGCCTCGCCGAACGTCGCCGCTTCCTTGATCGAGGCCATCGGCTTGGCGCCGTGCTCGGTCAGTGGCTTTAGCTTGTCCGCGGTGCGGTTATAGACGCCGACCTCGTGCCCGGCGTCGATCAGCCGGCGCGCCATCACCTGGCCCATCCGGCCAAGCCCGATAAATCCGACTTTCATGAAACTCTCCCAACTGTTCCCCTCCCCCTTGTGGGGAGGGGTTAGGGGTGGGGGTCGCGAGGCGGCGTGCGGACGTCGACGCCGTTAGCTCACCTCGCGACCCCCCTCCCTACCCTCCCCCACAAGGGGGAGGGAAAGAATCGCTAGACCAGCTGGCTGCGCACCCAGTCGAGCTCGCGGTAGATGTAGTCGACGATGTCGGCGCTCTTCAGGCTGTCGGGCAGCATGTCCCAGGTGTAGGTCTCGACTTCCAGATGCCGCGACAGCGGCTTCTGCTTGTGGAAGCGCAGCGCATCCTCGATGGCAAAGCGCGTGGTGCGGAACTGCCCGAGATCGTCGAGAAAGACCGGGACGTGGATGTGGGTGCGCCATTCGCGCGGGCCGGGATCTTTTTCGAAAGCGGCGATGGCGTCGTCGACATTGAGATAGCGGGTCAGCTTGCCGTTTTTCTTTTCCATCGTCTGAGTGAGATAGATGGTCTTGGCGTAACGCTTGAGCGTATCCACCACCGGCTGCGTGACTTCCGGCATGTGTAGGGCCGCGGCCTCCTGCAGCTTGAACACCGGGATGCCGGCGTCGACCAGCTTCTGCAGCGACTCGGTGATGTTCTCGTATTCAACCGCTTGGTGGCAGATGTCGTAGACGATGCCGAGATGCCGCCGCAGCGCTTCGTTGGCTTCCGAGATCGGCACGTGGGCGAGCTTGGCGAGCTTTTCGACGGAGGCGCCGGAGTAAAGATGCTTGGTGAAGTAGTCGACCGTCTCGTCGGTGGTTTCCAGAAAGCAGAACGGTTCCGGCTCGAGCGCGAGCTGCACGGTCCGCCCGGTCTTTGACTCAAGCGCGATCAGATGCGCGACGACGCGGAGCACATTGTTGGTGTAGGCGGCAACGACGTCATCGCCGGTGACCCGGCCCTTGAAGCCGAGCGGCGCGCTCTGGATCGACGGCGCGATCCCGGCCGGGCAGACGTCGGCCAGCACATTGGCGACATTGATGGTGTATTGGGTGCGCTCCTCCGAGCGCCAGTCCGGCTCGTAAACCTGCTCCTTCACCGCGGCGCCCTTGAAGTGGCCGTAGACGAAGGCGTTGGCGGTGTAGATGTACATGTCGTTGTCGCCGAGAAATTTCTTCAGCTTCTCGCGCTCGGCCGGGCTGTTCGCCAACGTTTCCGCCGAACTCGCCGACAGCCGGATGCACACGCCGAACGACTTGTTGCCCGCGAAGCGCGCCTTCACCTTGGGCAGATAGGTGTTGAGCGAAGCCCACAACTGCTCCCAATTGTCCGCGGGATGCACCAGCGTCGAATAGGTCAAATGGCCGAGGCCGTTGCCGAGATCCATTTTCTGTTTCCTGCTTTTGCTTTTTTATCGCGACGTCAGCTGACGTGCTCGACTTTGCCCGAGGCCGCCGAGCGGATGATGGCTTCGGTAGCGGCGACGCCCTGGATCACCTGATCGAGCGGAATCGGATAAGCCGGTCCACCGGCTGCGGCCTTGGCGAACGCTTCAAGCGCGACGCGCGATATGTCCATGGTCGCCGCCTGCCAGAGCTTGGCTTCGCCCTTCACCGGCTGGAACTTGCAATTGCCGAACAGCCGTGTGCGCCGCTCTTCCGACGAGGCGCCCGCAACGTGGGTGAGACCTTCGAGCCGCAGCCAGCCTTTCGAGCCGAACACCTGGAAGGAAAAACCGGGGCCGGTCGTCGTCATGGTGCCAAGGTAGCCGGACATGCCCTCCTTCATGCGCACCAGGATCGAGGTGGTGTCGTCGGCGTCGATCGGCGCGGCGCGGCGGAAACTCTGGGCGAAGGCGTGGTCGATCGGTCCACACAGATCGATCATGCCGTCGATGGCGTGGACGCCCATAGGCATCAAGCCGCCCAGCGGCGTTTCGGACTTATCGGCGCGCCAATGCGCCGGATTGATCGACAGCGCGTTGGGAAACGTCATGGTCGCTTCGACGTGCAGGATGGTGCCAAGCCCGCCGCCGCGGATCATGTCGCGCAGCTTGATCATCTCTGGATGGAAACGGCGGTTGTAGCCGACGGCGAGCGTGACGCCGGCCTTGCGCACTGCGGCGATGGCGTCCTCGGCCTCGCGCTTGGTCAGCGTAAACGGCTTTTCGCAGTAGACGTGCTTGCCGGCCGCGGCCGCCGCCATCACCTGCGTCGCGTGCATCGAATGCGGAGTCGCCAGCACCACCGCGTCGACCCCGCCGTGATGCAGCATGCCGTCGTACTCGGCGGCGAGTTGCAAACCTTTCTGCTTGGCGAACGCCTCGACCTCCGGCGTGATCGTGCGCGTTGTGGCCGAAGTAAAGCGGATGACATCGCTGTTCTCCGCCGACTCGACCAGCGTCTTGCCCCACCACCCCAGTCCGACGATGCCCGCTTTGATCACCTGCTACTCCCGCAACGCTTCGTTTCGTTTCAAGACCTAATTATTTCGGCCACGTCAACATCGCCAGCACGACGCAAGCCAGCATCCAGAACACGCAGTACTCGATGCCGCCGATCACCCAGATCCACTTCTTGGTCACCTTGTAGGTCGCCGCTCCGGCGACGAGGAGATGGAAGGCGGCGATGACCGCGACATAAGGCGTATAGATGCCGAACACCAGGGCGATGGTCAGCAGCGTCTCGACGGTGCCGGCGAAGTACATCCAGGTCGCCGGCGGATTGAACTTCGCGGCCTTAAAGAAGTTCAGCGTCGCCGGCTCGGTGAACTTGCCGACGATGTGCGGAATGAAGAACAGCCCGCACATGAGGCGCAGAACCACCACGCCATTGGTGAGATCGAAGACTTGCGCCCAGTGCGACATGATAATTCCCCGTTTCCCCTAGATGTTTTGTACTTCGATCGTCGCCGCGAGTCAGCAGAGACCCCCACTCTATCTCTCCAGGGGGAGAGAAGAGCAAGCCGCCCACACGGCGCAACGCGCCGAACTGCGAGTGGGCCGCATTCCCTTTCCTCCCCCTAAAAAGGGGGAGGATTGAGGTGGGGGTCGCGGGCCGCTTGCTCGGCGCGGCCGTCTAGTTCCTAAAGTACCTCGAACATCTGATAGATCGGGCCCTCCGGCAGCCGGTGGCCGATACCGATGCTGAGGATATTGTTGAGCCAGCCGTATTTCTCCGACGCGGTCTCGTAGGACGCCGAGATGCGCAGATAATAGTCCGTGGCCTTGACCACCTCGCCGCGGGCGATGCGGTCGAGCACGTCCTTCGGGCCATGGCGGATGCCCGGATAGCTCATGCTGATGATTGCGTCATCGTCGGTCTTGAGGCAAATGCGCACGTTGAGCATGAATGCACCGTCGCCCGGCCGCACCGCCTGCCAGTCGCTGCCGCCCGGCAGCAGCGTGCCGCGCAGCTTTTCGCCCTCGAAACGGCCGCCGGTGATGACGCCGATGCGGCGGTCGACGCCGTGCGCCTTGCCGACATTGATGGGCGCCGCCACGTCGAGCAGCAGCGTAAACAACGGCCGCGTGCGCAGTTCGGTCATCTCTTTCGGCAAAATTTCCGACAGTGGACGTGTGATAGCCACCGGCGAACCTCCCTGTTTCAGCCGCCGGATTTTTACGCCCGGCGCGTAAACTCTAGCGAAGTGCCGTCGAGCGGTCGAGCCGCCGTTAGCTATCGCGGAGAACTGAGGATGGGACATCGCCGCGCGCCGAGGAAAATAATCGGCGCGGTCAGACCGCGCCGACGGGTCAGAGCGAGAAGCAAACGTCTGAGCATCGACCGATTTAACGGCTTAGGGGAATAAGCGCTCTGATGCGGGGATCCCGCATCCATAATCCGCCCCAGACAAACAGCCCCAGATAGACGCCGAACAGATCGTGAGTGAACAAGGGACTGCCTACTCGTGCGTGCGACGCCACGGCCCCGCCGAGATACCCGGTCAACAGGATTGCTCCGAGCACGGCCGCACGGGGAAAGAGATAGAGCCCCGTTGACGCCAGCAGCAAGCAACCGAGAACCGAAAGCGTCATTGCATCCGCCGGCCATCCGATTCCGCGCGTCGAGTCGATGACGACCTGAGGCTGGATCAATTTCATTACTGCGTCCATCACGAAGAAGGCGCTCACCAGCCCGCTTAAGACGCGGCCGACCCAGATCATGGTTGCAGCGCCGCCTCGATGTGCGGCGGCGCTGCCGAGAGCTTCTTTGCTCATGCGTTACTCCTGATCGATGTATCCGATAATCTGCTCGGTGCTCAGGGAATTGGCACCTGCGTGATCTCCAGGACCCTAACGTCGCCATCCCCGGCTACTTCGAGAAATTGGCGCGCCACCTCCTTAAGATGTTCTAGCGAATCGACGCTAAGGATTGCCCACCCCCCTTGTCGCGCTTGCGAAGGAGACCCGGCCTCGACGCCGAACGAGCCGTTCGCGAGCTTCATTTGCATGCCGTTCGCGGCGCTCGGCATCACCACGCCCGTGGCGATGAGGACTCCGGACTTGATGGACGTCTGCATGAAAGCTCCCATCTTGGCCTTCATCTCCGGATTTGGGGGGCCATTGAGAGGATTGGTCGGCGTGTATTGCATCAGGAATCGCATGGAGTTGCTCCTTGCCATTTTGAATACTAGACGGTACAGTACCTAAAATACCGTATTGGTACGGAACTGTCTAGTACTAATTTTGAGGCTCATTCATGCAACGCCATGCCGAGAAGCGCTCCGATCGCAAGCACCGCCAGATTATGAAGGCGGCCACCGCTGTGTTTGTCGCCAAAGGCTACGACGGCACCAGCATGGACGAGATTGCGGCCAAAGCGTCCGTGTCGAAACAGACGATTTACAAGCACTTCTCGGACAAGGACCATCTATTCAGCGAGATCGTCCTCGCTACCACGCAACAAGTCGATCATGTCGTCGGATTGGTCGCCAACGCACTCAAAGACACTAAGGATTTGGCCCAAGACCTTGGGAGACTTGGCCGTACTTTTCTTGACGTGTTGATGGATGAAGAATTGTTGCAAGTCCGGCGATTGGTCATCGCGAATGCCGATCGAATGCCGAGTCTTGGCCGCGACTGGTACGAGCAAGGATTTGGCCGCGTTCTGGCCATGCTTGCTTCCTGTTTTCGGACGCTTGCGGAGAAGAAGCTTTTGCAGATCGAAGACCCGCTTATCGCCGCCAATCACTTCGCCGGCTTGTTGCTCTGGATTCCTGTGAACGAGGCCATGTTCACGGGAAACAACAGACCCCGTACAAAAGCGGAGCTGGATATCCTGGCCACCGCGGCGGTAAGGACATTCCTAGTCGTCTATGGGGAAAGACCGTCAGCTTCGTTGGCCAACACGCGAACGCGGCGCGACCAACCTTCTCAGCTTCCCCGATAAGTCGAATAGGACCACGGCGTGACCAGGAGCGGCACGTGGTATTTGCCTTCGGGCTCGGCGACGCCAAATCGCACCGGCACAACGCCGAGAAACGGCGGATCGGAGGCCGGCGTGTCCTCTCCGGCAAAATAGTCGGCTACTGCGAAGCGCAATTCGTAAGTCGCGATCGGAATCGGCATGCTGCTAAACAGCGGCGTGTCGGTTCGGCCGTCGCTGTTGGTGACGGTACGCTGCAACGTGCGCACAGCGCCGCCGGCGGCGATTTCGCAGAGCTCGATCGCGACGCCTTCGGCCGGATGTCCGCCGTGGACGTCGAGCACGTGCGTCGACAGATGCCCGTGCACTTTCAGACTGTCGCCGGCCTTGACCCGCTGGTCGAGCCGCAGCGCCGCGATCCGGAAAATTTCCCCGAGCGCGGTTTTTTGCTCGGCCGCCGCATCATTTTGCAGCCGCCGCTCGAACTCGCGCAGGATCGATTCCTTGCCGTGGCGGCGCACGCAGACGATGAACGGCATGCCGAATTTGGCACGGTAGGCATCGTTGAGGCGATGAAAGGTGGCGAATTCTTGTTCACTCAGGCGGTCAAGCCCGGCGCCGGCCTGCTCGGCGGTGGAGTCGGCGGTGAGCTTACCCTCGCGCGCCGCCTTGCCGGCAAGATCGGGATGACCGCTGATCAGAGCGCGTTGCCGTTCCTCGCCGCCGTTGCGCACTAGATCCGTCATCGTCTTATAGAGCGTCGCGAGACTGGCGAAGGGCCGCGCCGCGTAAGCCTCATCCGCAACCCAGGGCGCAAGCTCCATCACTTCGCCAATCGCTGCGGTGAAGCTGTTGCGATCGGCAGCGTTGAGCCTGTCGAGGGTTATCTGTTCCATGCGGACGACCTAAAGCTTCACGCAATCGCCGGTGCGCTGGCGGCAAGATCGCGGTGCTCACGATGCCAGTGCCGCGCGATGTCGAGGCGCGTCGGGACCCAGACGCGGTCAAACCCGGCGATATAATCCAAAAAGCGCTGGAGCCCTGCGGTTCGCCCGGGGCGGCCGGCGAGCCGGCAATGCAGCCCGACCGACATCATCTTCGGCGCGCGTTCGCCCTCGGCGTACAGCACGTCGAAACTGTCGCGCAAATAAACAAAAAACTGCTCGCTGTCGGCGAAGCCCTGCGGGTTGATGAAGCGCATGTCGTTGGCGTCGAGCGTGTACGGAATAATCAGATGCGGCGCCTGCGGCCCCTGCACCCAGTAGGGCAGATCGTCGGCGTAGGAATCCGACGAATACAGAAATCCGCCGTCGGCCATCACCAGCTTGAGCGTGTGCTCGGAAGTCCGTCCGGTGTACCAGCCAAACGGACGCTCGCCGGTCGCTTCTACGTGCAGCCGGATCGCTTCGCGCATATGCGCGGCTTCCTCGTCGTAGGAAAAATCCTTGTAGTCGATCCATTTGAGGCCGTGGCTCGCGATCTCCCAGTTCGCTTCGCGCATCGCGCCGACGATTTGCGGATTGCGCGCCAGCGCGGTGGCGACGCCATACACCGTGACCGGAATGTTGCGCGTCGTGAACAGCCGCCACAACCGCCAGAATCCGGCGCGCGAGCCGTATTCGAACATCAATTCCACATTCATGTGCCGCTGGCCGGGCCAGGGCTGGGCGCCGAGCACGTCGGTGAGGAACGCCTCCGACGCCTTGTCGCCGTGAAAGATGGCGTTCTCGCCGCCCTCTTCGAAGTTCATCACGAACTGGACCGCGACCCGGGCGCCGCCCGGCCAACGGGGATCGGGAGCGTCGCGGCCATAGCCGGCGAGATCGCGCGGGTAATTCGCAGAGGGCGGCGGGGACATGCGGCTTTCGTTGCGGTTTTCAGGAGCCGGCAAACCGCACCATGGCAGAGGCACCGCCGGCTCTTCAAGTGTCCACAGGACGCCAGCGGCGTGCGTACCAGCCGAGATTGACCAAGCCGGACGATGTCTCCATTAAGGCGCGACTCAAGGTGAGGCCATGCGCGCAGTGCAAGCGGCGGACCAGAGCACGCTCGGCCAGGCGATCGCGGATCGCCTGGTCGAACTTGCGGCCGTCAGCGACGAGCCCGGCAATCTCACGCGGCTTTACCTCGGACCGGCGCATCGGACTGCTGCCGAGCTCGTCGCCAAGTGGATGCGCGAGGCCGGCATGACCACCCGCATCGATGCCTTGGGCAGCGTCGTCGGCCGCTATCGCGCACGCGGCTCCGGGCCGCTCACCTTAATGTTGGGCTCGCACATCGACACTGTTCGCAACGCCGGCCGGTTCGACGGTCCGCTTGGGGTAGTTGCCGCCATCGAAGTGGTGAAGGCGGCATCCGAATCCGGCAAGCGTTTTTCATTCGCCATCGAGGTTGTCGCCTTCGGCGATGAAGAGGGTGTGCGTTTTGCCTCGACACTCGGCGGCTCTAAAGCGCTCGCCGGCCGGTTCGATTTCAAGGCGCTCGACGAAGTCGGCGACGATGGCGTGTCGCGCCGGCAGGCATTGAAGGCATTCGGTGCCGACCCGGCGCGCGTGGCCGAAGAGGCGCTGTCGCCGGACCGCGCGCTCGGCTATGTCGAAGTTCATATCGAGCAGGGCCCGGTGCTTGAGCAGGAAGGACTGCCGGTCGGGATCGTCACCGCCATCGATGGGGTCACCCGCGGCACTGTGGAGGTCGACGGCGTCGCCGGTCACGCCGGCACCGTGCCGATGCCGATGCGCAAGGATGCTCTGGCGGCGGCGGCGGAAATGCTGCTCGCCATCGAGGCGCGGGCGCGCTCGCAATCCAATCTGGTGGCGACGGTAGGCAAGATGGAAGTGCCGGAATCGGCCGCCAACACCATTCCCGGGCGAGTGCGCTTCACGCTCGATATCCGCAGTCCCTCGGATCAGGAGCGCATCAGCGCAGTCGGCGATATCAATAAGGCGATCGCTACGATTGCCCAAAGCCGCGGCGTGACCGCGAAGTTTGCCGTCGGCCACGAAGTGCCGGCCGCGCTTTGCGACCAACGGCTCTCAGATCAATTGGCCAAAGCCGTCGAAGCCATGGGGATCAAGCCGCGGCGGCTGCCGAGCGGCGCCGGCCACGACGCCATGGCGTTCGACAAGGTCATTCCGTTTGCCATGCTGTTCGTGCGCTGCCGCGGCGGCGTAAGCCACAACCCCGCCGAGTTCGCCTCGCCCGACGATATCGACGTCGCCGCGCGCGTGCTCTCGGCATTTCTCGATGGGATCACACCAGAATGACCACGCTACGCATTAAGGCGGGACCGTACGAATTCGAAGCCCAGATGGAAGAGACGCTGGCGCCAAAAACTTGCGCCAAGTTTTTCACCCTCCTGCCCTACCGGCAGCAGATCATTCACGTGCGCTGGAGCGGCGAGGGCTGCTGGATTCCGCTCGGCGAGTTCGATTTCGGCCTGGGCTACGAAAACCACACCAGCCATCCGGCGCCGGGCGACATTATTCTATATCCCGGCGGTATCAGCGAAACCGAAATCCTGGTGGCGTATGGAGCGGTCGATTTTTGCAGCAAAGTCGGTCAACTCGCCGGCAATCATTTTCTGACCATCAGCAAAGGCCGCGAAAACCTCACCGCGCTCGGAAAGTTGTGTTTATGGAAGGGGGCGCAAGATATTCTATTCGAGCTTAGAGCCTGAACAGCGAAAGTGGACACTTTTCAGCGCAATTTCTGCGTCAGCTAGCGGGCCAATAGGCGACATCATGCGTTTTATTGAACACATGACCTCGAATGTCCGATTGAGGTCTTTTCTGTTGGAAAAGTTGCCAGTCTAAAGGTCGCCGCAATATCAAAAGTCGAACGCATCTTCGGTTGACGCCAACCGCCCCCGCAAATCGGTTGAGAATGCCTCCATTGCGGACGAGCTGGACCCACAACGTCACCACTATTTGATGATTACTTTAGAAACTGCCGAGCTAGTGTACTTCGGAGGCTTTCAGCCAAGGCTGCATTGAATCTTCCAACACAACTTTCTACGAGCACCGTGTAGAAGCCCTGTGGGAAAACGGACGGGAAACCGAGCATGCCTGATCTTGACCCAACCGGTGTATCTCTCCTGCGAAAGTTCGGCACATGAGACCTAATCCGCTGTTCGATGCTGCGTCGTTTCTGACGAAAGCCGAATGGACGACGGGAGTATTCTGGCTCCTGCTTCTCGGCAGTGCCGCAGCGGCTTTTTATTCTTGGCAGGGCGATTCGCCGCAGCACTCGATCCGGCACGTCGGTACCGGTGTGCTCCGCGTCCTCGTCGGCTGCATGTGGTGGCAGCAGTCGCTTTGGAAAATACCGCCCCACTACGATTGGGGATTGATCCACTGGATGCAGGAGATGGTCGAACACGCCTCGACCCAGCTGCAAAGCGAGCTCGTGCGCGACATCGTGCTGCCTAATATCGCCGTGTTCGGGCCACTGGTATATGCCATCGAGGTGGCGATAGCGGTGTCGCTCATTCTCGGCCTGTGTACACGGGTGGGCGGAGCGCTCGGTGCTCTAATGGCGATCAATCTTTGGCTGGGGCTCTACAACGCGCAGGGGGAATGGCCCTGGACCTATATGTTCTTGGTCGTTATCCAGCTCCTTTACGTGCTAGACCCACCAGGACGCAGCCTCGGGGTTGATGCTCTCGCTTGGCGGCGCGAGAGCGCTGCCCGCTCAGCTTTGCTTCCTCTTGTCGCTTAAATCGAGGCGGCTCAAGGACAACAAGACTTAGCACTTTGGACCGGTGGACACGGCACCGATCCGTAGGAACAGAACACGCAGCAGTCGCCCGGCAGCGGCTTGAGCTTCTCGCCGCAACCCTTGCATACATAGAAGAACTGGCAGGCGTCCGTCGGCATTTGCTCGACCGTTTGGTGCCCGCACCGGGGACAAGTCAGTTTGGATTGGAGCTGTATCACGAAGATTGCACACTCGTGTCGGGGTTTGCGAATTGAGTCGCAATTGCTTCAAGAATTGCTAACGCGTCGGTCGTGCCGTCAGCTTCTCCCTTTTCAAAGTCTTGCCCCTCTTGACCCATGGTATTGGTGACGTGTGCAAGGCAAAGAACGTTTGCGCTCTTGGCGCGCGCGAAAGCGTAAAGGGCGGCGGCTTCCATTTCGACGGCAAGTACGCCTTTCGATCTGGCGGATTCTATTGCCTCGGCTGTTTCACGAAATGGCGCATCGGTTGTCCAACTTGAACCGATGATCGCATGCAAACCTGTCTTCCTCAGCGCTTCAACTGCCAGAGCGATCAGGCGAGGGTCCGCTTCGCTATACTCCGACGGCGCCGCATAATGATAGCTTGTGCCTTCGTCCCGTAGCGCGCGGTCAATGACCACGAAGTAAGGCGGTTTTACCGCCGGAAGGATTTGACCGGCTGACGTTAGACTGATCAGGATACGGCACCCACAGGCGAACAATTCCTCAGCCACCAACACCGCAAACGGTGCGCCAACAACACACCCGAGAATGCCGACCGTCTCTTTCCCCAGCGAGAATGTTTGAAGATCGGTGTGATAGCAGGGCCACGCATCGAACCGCTTTGTGCGCCCCAAACTCTTGAGGCGTCGCACGATGTCGCCATCTGGATCGAGAATACAGATCGGCGGCACATCGGCGACCGGCAAGCCCTTCTGGCGGCGGGCCTCGCGCAGCAGCGCGGGCGGCAAAAACACCGATGGCGAGTTTGGGTCTTTGTTTTCGAGGATGGGAGGCACGTGATGTCGCCTTCCGGGTCAACAACGGACATTCAAACAGTCCGGCAGTCGGTATGTAGTTGCACGCCGCGCCGGTGCCGAGGGTTGGGGTGTTTAGGATGTGAATTTTCGACCCGAAGCCCGCTAAAGCGGTTTCCCCGGCGCCTGGCCCGGGCAGTCACCGACGCGCCGCATCATCGTCAGGATCGAGGAAGAATATTTGGGCGCGTCCACGATCAACGTTTCGATGGCACCGCTCACGAGGTCCTTGGCAAAACGAAAGGTGAGGATCGTCTTAGTGCCTTTACATTGCATCGCGAATGCGAAACCGTTTGTAAGCGACTCGGTGTCGCTGAGCCGGCAGTCTTTCGAGAATTGCGACGCCTTCTGGTATTGCGCAATGGTTTCGTCCCGGAAGGCATCGAAGTCGGCCGACCCGATGCAGGTCCTGCTCTTGACCGGTTGGTCCTGGAACGCGGAGTTGCGGCTCTCGGTCTCGTAGAGGCCGGGAACGAAGCTGGGCTTAGGCTCCAGGAGCGGCACTGCCGTCTGAGCTCCGGCGGCCGAAGCCAACGCGGCGAGCGCCGCGGCGCCCAAAGAAGGACGCTTCGTCATGATCATAGGCTTCATGATAGTTGCAAAGTTCCGAACGGGAAATAGGCCGTGCGTTTATCAGTCCACGCCTTGGCGGAAGGCAGGCCCGCAGTTTACGGCGCCGGCGTCAGTTGCCGCATCATCCGGTAGCGATCCAGATAAATCGCCAGTCGGTGGATCCTGTGTTTGGCGTCGAACGTGAAAACGGCGCAGGTCGGTATCTTCATCACATGATGCCTGTCGGGATGAATGCCTGACAGCGGCGGCGAAAAGTATTTGTGACCGCGCGGAAACCACTCCTCGGCATGGGCGCCGGAAAGCGTGCACTGGATCGCGATGGTTTTGCCGTCTCTTGAATAAAGCGCCTCGGCGCCGCGAGCCTTCATCAGCTCCAAGTCCGGGAATGACTTGAAGAGCTGCATAAACAACTCGGCGACTTCGCTCCTGCCGACAAACTGCGGACCGTAATCGGTGATGCCGACGCCAGGCGCCTTCCGCGGTAAATCGTCCGCGCAAAACAGCTGGTTGGTCAGGTATTTGACGTCGTGATAGTGCGCGAAGTCGGGTTCGTTAAGAACTTTAAAGAATTCATTCAGAGTGGTGTCATTACTCATGCGTCACTCCCCCGATACCTGAACGTTCTAACGATGCACGTGCTAAGGTCGTGGTAGGGCGTTGGCAGAGTTGGGAAAACAGTAGCCCGCTACCTCTAATTTTGTCAAGATACGATCGGTTACCCTGGACGGAGTGCATGCGCGACCAGGAGAACAATCGCAGCAGAGGAACGTTCATCGATCGCGTTCGCGAGATGACCGAACTGCGCGCTGGAATCGACAGCGCTGTGGGTGGCCGCGGGTGTTTGTTGACGATTGCGGGCGAGCCGGGCGTTGGAAAGAGCCGGCTTGCCGATGAGGCGGCAGCCTACGCGGCGGCTCAAGGCATGCGCGTGCTCTGGGGCCGCTGCTGGGAACACGGCGGAGCGCCGGCCTACTGGCCGTGGGTGCAGGTCGTGCGCGGCCTCGCCAGCAGCGTCGAACTGACCTTGCTGGCGAGTTGGATCGGCTCG
Source organism: uncultured Alphaproteobacteria bacterium (assembly GCA_963831165.1). Classification (GTDB taxonomy): domain Bacteria; phylum Pseudomonadota; class Alphaproteobacteria; order Rhizobiales; family Xanthobacteraceae; genus BOG-931. The sequence goes on along the minus strand of CAWHPC010000010.1, from coordinate 65,161 downwards.
AACGCAGCCGAGCTCGCGCAGATCGTTCCCGAGCTGCGCGATCAAATTGGCGATTTGCCCGAACTGCCGAACGCCGCGCTCGCGCAGCCGGAGCAAGCCCGGTTTCGCCTGTTCGACTCCATGGTTTCGTTCTTGCGCAAGGCCGCGGACTCTCAGCCGCTGCTGATCGTGCTCGACGATTTGCACGCCGCAGATCCAACGTCGCTGCTGATGCTGGTCGCTTCGTCGAAACATATCCGCAGCATCCGCGTCATCGTGATCGGGACTTATCGCGAAGTCGAAATGAAGCAGTCGACCGAGCGAGCCGCGCTGGTCGCCGAGGCCGAACGCGACGGCGTGGCGCTTCCCCTGCGCGGACTTGGCGAAGGCGAAATCGGCGAACTCCTCGAACGTGGCTGGGGCGTTTCGGCCAATACGTCCCTGGTCAATTCGCTGCACGACATAACCGAAGGCAATCCGTTTTTCCTACACGAAGTGCTCCGGCAAATGGCGGCCGAGGGAGGGCTCGCGGGCGATACCTCGAAGGCGTCAAAGCATTTGAACATCCCGAGCGGCGTACGCGAATTCATCAAGCGACAGACCCAGCCGCTGTCCGACGACACCCGCGATACTCTCAGCCTGGCTGCCGTCATCGGACGTGAGTTCGGGCTCAAGGCGCTCGAGGCCGCGAGCCAAAAGCCCCGCGACGACTTGATTGAGCATCTCGATCAGGCCGTTTCGCTCGAACTGATCAACGAGGTCCGCGGCGCGGCGGGACGCTACAGCTTCCGGCATGCGCTGATCCGCGAGGCGCTTTATGACGCGCTCACGCCAAGCAAGCGCCGCCGGGTGCATCGGACCGTCGCTGATGCGATCCGCAACATCAACGCTCCGGACCAGCCGTTCGCCGAGATCGCCTTTCATTACTGTGAAAGCGCGCCACTCGGCGACGCCGATCTGGCGATCGAATATTCCAGACGTGCAGCGCGGACCGCCGAGAAGCAGCTGGCCTACGAGGAGGCGGTACACCATCTCGGCAACGCCATCGACGTCCTCGCGCTCAATCCCGCCGGCGATGAACCCTTGCAGGCGGAACTGCTGTGCGAGCTTGGCGAGTCTCAGTTCAAGGCGGGCAATTTGACGGAAGCCCGTGCGGCTTGCCTGAAGGCCGCCGACTTGGCGCGCCGTCTCGACAATCCCGGCCTGTTCGCGCGGGCCGTCGTGGCCGCTGGCCGAGGCGTCAGCAACTCCGGCGTTACCGATCACGACCTCGTGCAACTGCTCACCGAGGCGCAGGAGCGCCTGGGCAAACCCGACAGTCCGCTCCGCGCGCAGGTGCTGGCCCGGCTGGGTATCGAGCTGTACTGGTCGGAGCGTAAGCGGTCGGTCGCGCTTTGCCAGCAGGCGGCCGAGATGGCAAAGCGGCTTGACGATCCGCACACGTCGATCATCGCGCTCTGGGGCCGCCATCTGGCGCTGCGCAACCCGGACAGCCTCGAACAGCGGCTCGCCGATACGCGCGAGGTGATTGCGATCGCGGAGCGAGCCGGCGAGCGTGACTTTGCGCTTGAAGCCCGGTTCTACCGGATTGCCGATCTGCTCGAAGCGGGGGACATCGCCGCCGCCGACGTCGAGCAGCGCGATTTTCTGGCCGCGGAGGCCGAACTCCGAGATCGTTTCAAGCGCGGTCTCCTGCTGCAGGGCATGCGGGCAATCATGGAGGGGCGCCTCGTCGAGGCCGAGGGCCTGGCGCAGAAGGCGTTCGCGGCCGGCCAGCAGAGCGGCCGCCCCCTCGCGCTCAATTCGTTCCTCGTCCAGTTCGGACACGCATCGTGGGAACGCGGGCGCCTTGGCGGCCTCGAGCCCCAGTTGAGAAGCTTCGTGGCGAAAAATCCGCTGATCGTGTTTGGGCGCTGCGGCCTGCAGCTGAGCCTGCTTGAGCTTGGACGATATGACGAAACACGTACCGAATTCGAGCACTTGGCCAAGGACGAGTTTCGTCTGGTGCCGCGCGACTGGAATTGGCTGCCGTCCATGTTCGTGCTGGCCGACGTTTGTGCCGAACTCGGCAACGTCAAACACGCCGAAACTTTGTACCGTCTGCTCACGCCATACGCATCGCACAATGCCATGCTGGGATACGTCTATTCATACGGGTCGATGGCGTTTGCGCTCGGCAGGCTGGCCGCCGTGCTGGGCCGCTTTGACGACGCCGAGGCGCACTTCGAAGCCGCGTTGCGGGCCAACCGGACCATCCGCGCGACGGTGTGGTTCGCTCAAACGCAGTATGAACTCGCAAGCACACTGCTGACACGCGGCCAAGGGGCCGATCGTGACCGCGCTCACGAGCTAATCAAAGCGTCGCGGCACACCGCCGAAGCGTTGGACCTCGTTCGCCTCAAGAAAAAGCTGGAGAAGCTGAGCACAAGCAATGACGCACCAAAAGTGCTCGCGACCAGTCCGACGATCGCTGCGGGATTAATTGATGACGAGGCCGAGGTCCGCGCTTCCGCAGGGGTCGCGGCGCGCCTGGGGGAAGCCGGCGATAGCGACGCCATCGTGGCGGCAGCGATTGCGCGAGCGCGCGATTTGAGCGCGCATGCGTCCTTCGAAGGCACAGTAACCATCCTGTTCTCCGATATCGAAGGCTCGTCGGCGCTCTACGAAAAGCTCGGCGACCTGCGGGCTCATGAGCTGGTTCGCATTCACAACGAAATCTTCCGCCACCAGGTCGCGGCCCACCAGGGCTTTGAAGTGAAGGCGCTGGGCGACAGCTTCATGATCGCCTTTTCCAGCGCGCGCCGCGCCGCGTTGTGTGCCATCGCAGTCCAGCGTTCGTTTGCGGCGTACTGCGAGAGCCACCCTGAGCTGCCAATCCGGGTGCGGATGGGATTGCACGTCGGCGAAGCGATCAAAGAATCGTCCGACTTCTTCGGCAAGGCGGTCATTCTCGCGGCACGGATTACTACGCTCGCCCAAGGCGGCCAGATCCTGGTGTCGTCAACGCTGCACGACCTCGCGGCGAATGCTGGCGATCTGCGCTTCGCGCCGGTCGGCGCGAAAGAGCTCAAGGGCCTCGCCGGTACTCATCAAATATTCGAGGTGGTCTGGTAGTGCATCTCACGCGAGACGATGGATATGCGTCACCAGCGGTGGCCGCGCCTACAAATGAGCGTCGTGCGCCGTTGCCGCCAGGAGATGATGATGGTGCGCGATGTCGTGTGAAAAATCGTCTTGGGAACTGTTCAAAACTTCCTGGATTTGCGCCGACGCCGCGGTTTGATCATTGGCCGGCTGCAAGTGATCCTCGCTGCGGCTGGTCTCGCCTGCAAAATGGCGAAAGTGGAACTGATCGGCTGCCGCAGACGCGCTTGCCGGCTGCGCCGGCGCCTCAACCGGCACATTATAACTCAGCAACTCCTGGATATCGTGTTTGAGCGGATTTTGGACCTGCGCCAACACTGCGAAGCTATTCCCACCCGTCTCGGTGGGCGCCGCGATGTGGACCGCCTCGCCGGCTTCGGCGGCCGGAAGCGACGCGGTCAGGTAAGGCGTGAACGTCCGCCCCCCATTCGAACTTTCGAGTACGCGGATGTCGTCGTTCAGCTTGTCATTATAGGTCAGGTATACAGTCCCGTTCGAGGATAGTGTCAGCTGTGAAAACGTGACCTGCTGTGAATCGTCGGTCAGGATTTGTGGCTCCGTCCAGCCGGTCTTCTGATTGTATTCAAGCAGCGCGAGGTGGTAGTCGCCGTCATTCGTTGACACCAACCGGTTGCCGTCAACGTCAATCGCGCTGAAGTGGCTTGTGAAATAAGTCACCTGGTCGTGCTGGTAGGAAAAGATCTTCTGTCCTTGCTGTAAACCGGCGCCAGGCGAATAGTCCGCGAAGTGCAAGCTGTGGTCGACGGTGTAAACGATGCCAATTGTGCCTTGCGTGTCCAGGACGCGAGCCGATCCCTGCGTGGCCCCGACAAAGGTTTTATGATCCACGGCGTTCCACGACCGGCCGCCATCGGTACTTTCATCGACAAAGAGCGTGAGGCCGTGCGACGTCACGTCGGTGTACGTCGCGAACAGATCGCCCTGACTGTTGATTGCGATTGTCGGATGAACGTCGGCGTCCCGCACGGTCGGGCTGACCAAAGCCGATACCTGTTGCGTCCAGGAATGGTCCGCGGCGTCGTACGAATACTTTACGAAGGCGACCTGATCCGCCGCGTTCAAATAGCCGACGATCAGTTCATCGCCACCAACAAGATGAATATCCCCGCTCGATTCAATACCGGTACTGGGAAGCGAAAAGTCTGACGACCAGTTCCGTCCATCGGCGCTGGAAATCATCGTCAGGCCGCCCGCCACGCCGCGATTTACAACGGCATAGTCGATCCCGTCCGGGGTCTGAACTTCGTAGTTCTGCATCCGTGTCGGCATGTAGGTGTGCGGTTTCGCGGCATATACGCTCGAATAGGAAAATGCGCTGCGCCACCAATCGGCACTCTGGCTCGATGGGGAAGAGGCGATCACGACCTCGAGGCTGTCTTCATTCCAGGGATTGACAAATGACACAGTCGCTGGCTGCGCCGTCGGAGCGTACAGGTCGGTAATGGAAACCGGTGGCTGAGGCCCGGGGCCCGACATTTGGTTGGGAAGTTGCTCCGGAACGAGAGGGTAGGATCCTCCGAGCGGATGGGCTGTATCAAAAGTGAAATCTCCGAGGAGCGCCAGACCGAACGGGTCGAATGGAAAATGCCCGCCAAGGGTCCAATCGTCTTCGGGACTTTCCAGGCGGACGTTATCGGAAGCTCCCGAGCCGTCATCATTGAGTGCGGGCAAATCGAACAAGAACGTATCCAGAGAATGGCCGTTTGGCGCCGATGAACCCGGAGTGCCACCACCGCCGAACGCCGCCAAGAAAGCCGTGAAAGTATTTTGCTCAAACGAGCCGGCGGACGGCGACAAATAATCTGAAGCTAAAGCGTGAGAGCCTTCCGGCGATAATTGAGTCGCTGCAACGAACCCGGAGCCTGACTCGTACGCCATAATTGTTTGGCCAATAACACGGTCTCAGACCTGCAAGACCGTACATGAATTAGCGCCGCAACTAATCTTTCAATTTCACTCTAGTAGTTCGCCGCAAATCCGCAAAGTTAAAACGGGTTCATCAAGAGACCGCAGAGATGCGCATAAGTCGGTTTTCCATACTCCCTTACCACGCGATGAGTTGTGACGGTTGTCCGTCTACTAAAAAGGTTTACGCGGAAGCCGCGTCGCCCACGGCACAGCTCCGTTTTCAGGAGACCAGTAGCCGAAACGCCCGTCCCCGGCACTCAAAGACCGGAATATTGCTCACGCGGAGGTAGTCCGATAGGACTGCGGTTTCTGGCACAATTTTAGGAACGCGGGCCGGGTGGTATCGTAAGATGGAGCGTGCGGGCATGAGCGGCAGTGCAACGCTGCGGATCGGGATCGATACCGGCGGCACTTTCACCGACATCGTCTGTGTCGATGACAAGTCCGGTTCGATGCGGGTAACGAAAGTCGCATCGACGCCGTCGAACCCGGCCATCGCGCTGGTGCGCGGCGTCCACGCCATTCTCGGCGAGGCCGGCGCCAGCATCGACGATCTCGCCGTGCTGGCGCACGGCACCACGGTGGCGACCAATGCGCTCCTTCAAGGCGAGATCGCCGGACTTGGCCTGATCGTCACCGAGGGCTTCCGGCACATTCTCGAAATCGCGCGGCAAGCGGTGCCCGAGGGCTACGGCAACTCGTATTTCTGGGTGAAGCCCGAGCGCATCGTGCCGCTGCATTATGTCCGCGAGATTGGCGGCCGCCTCAACTTCCTCGGCGAGGAACTCCGGCCCCTCGACGAGGACAGCGTTCGCGCCGCCGCGCGCTTCTTTCGCACCGCCGGCATCAACGCCGTCGGCATCTGTCTTTTGCACTCCTACGCCAACCCGGCGCACGAACGCCGCGCCGCCGCAATTTTCCGCGAAGAATATCCGGACTGCACGCTGTCGCTGTCCTGCGACGTGCTGCCCGAGTACCGCGAATATGAGCGCGCGGTGACGACTTTGGTCGATGCATTCATCAAGCCGCACATGAGCCGCTATCTCGATCGCATTCGCGACGAACTCGGGCCCGAACTGAACAACAAGCCGTTCCTCGTAATGCAGTCGTCTGGCGGCGTCGCCAGTCCCGATCAGGTGATGCGAAAGCCGATCACCACGGCGTTGTCCGGCCCCGCCGCCGGCGCGCTCGGCAGCGCGGTGATCGCCGAAATCGCCGGCTTCCCCGATCTCGTGACGCTCGACGGCGGCGGCACCTCGACCGATCTTTGCCTGATCGAGGGAGCCAAGCCGAAGATCACCAATGGCGGCCACGTCGGCCGTTTCCCGGTGCGCATTCCGATGCTCGACGTGCGCACCATCGGCACCGGCGGCGGCTCGATCGCCTGGATCACCCGCGAAGGCAAACTCCGGGTGGGACCGCGCAGCGCCGGCGCCGTGCCGGGGCCGATGTGCTACCCGAACGGCGGAGATGAGCCCACTTTAACCGATGCCAATCTGATTCTCGGCCGGATTCCGCCGGCGCTGATCGGCGGCGGCATTCCTCTTAATGTCGAACGCGCGCGGGAAGGCCTGCGTGGGCTGGCGGCGAGGCTTCCCGGCAATTTGAACGTCGAGCAGCTCGCCAGCGGCATCGTCGAGATCGCCAACTGGGACGACGCCAACGCCATCCGGCAGATGACAATTCAGCGCGGCATCGATCCGGTCGGATTTGCGTTGCTCGCGTTCGGCGGCTCCGGGCCGGCGCAGTCGCTGGCGGTGATGGAAGTGATGGGCATGAATACCTGTATCGTGCCGCCGAACCCCGGCAATCTGTCGGCGTTCGGCCTGTTGGCCGTCGACTGGCGCACCGATCACATCGTCACCAAGGTCATGCACGAGGACGCGATCGATATGCCGGCCATCGCCGCGATCTATGCATCGCTGGAGAAAGAGGCAACGACGTCACTTGAGAAAGACGGCATCGCGGCTTCGAAGATCGTGCTCGCGCGCGAAGCCGATGTCCGTTATGCCGGGCAGTCCATGGAAGTGCGCGTGCCGGCGCCATCCGGCAAGATCGATGCGCAGTTCATCGCCGGACTGACCGATGCGTTCCACGCCGCGCACCGCAAGACGTTCGGCTACAACTACGCCGGCCAGCAGAAAGTCGAGCTGGTGAATTTCTGCGTGTCCGGTTTCGGCATGATCGACCGCCCGCGCATTCCCGAGATCAAAACCACCGGCACGCCGCAGCAGACCGGCCGGCCGGTCTTTTTCGACGGCAAATTCCGCGACACGCCGGCGTTGGCGCGCGCGTCGCTGCCGGCAGGCTTCAAGCTCGAAGGACCCGCGATCGTCGAAGAATTCGGCTCGACCACTGTGGTATTTCCGGGCCAGCACCTGACCGTCGATCCCCACGGCATTCTGATCATCAAAGCCGCGGGCAAAGGCACCGAAGTGCGGAACTGATTGGAGGCGCCCGCCACTCCGCTCTTGCCCTCCTCACCCCCGTGCCGCTACAGTTCCTGTCGTCGGGAAATTTGGCCGTTGCGACGGTGATAAGTGCGCCCTGTGCGTTGGCTTCGTTACGACAGGCGGATTGGGAGCTGGCTGGCGCTGGTCGCGCTGGCGCTGCAGCTTGTTGTGTCCTTCGGGCACGTCCATGTCGACGCCGTTCAGCGAACCTATCCTACTCTTGCAGCAAGCGGTTCGGGCACTCACGCAGTCAAACCGCTTCCCGCGCAGCAACCCGGCGAAGACGGCGACGATTATTGTGCGATTTGCGCCAGCATTTACCTGGCGGCCAATTCGTTCGTGCCGGTGGCGCCGCAATTGCCGGTGCCGTCCATCTCCCACCGCATCGAACGGTTCGATCCCGGTACGGCGGTTTTCATCGCCCCGCGCCGACTAGCGTTTCAATCGCGCGCTCCACCGCTGGCCTGACCTTCGGTCGTAGCTGATCTTCAGCGTTGCCGCGGCAACGCTGAAGACTTTAAACGCGGTTCTTTCACATCATCTCGGACCTCCGCGTCGGCACGACCAGCGTCCAGCGCCAGTCGTTCGATCCCATTTCAGGGGGCAGCCTATGTCCGTTCGCGTTCGTGGTCTGTGTCGCAGATATTTCCTGTGCGGTTCGGCGCTGCTCGCGTTCGCCAGTTTTGGCGAGATTGTTAGCGCGCAAACACCACTTCCCGAGGTTGTCGTCACCGCGCCAAAACAAAAGCCGAAGCCGCGTCCCAGGAACGTGCAAGTTGCGCCAGCAACGGCGGCACCGGTCACGCCGGCCGCACGGCTTGACGCCAAAGCCAACGCTTTCGACGCTGCGCGGAGCAATCTCTACACGACCACTGGCACCACCTCCGACACCATCACCAACGCGACCATCGACGCGCTGCCAGGAGGCACCAATCAGACGCCCGAGAAGATTTTGCTGCAAGCGCCCGGCGTGTCGCAAGATTCCGCGGCCAGCGGCCTCCTCCACGTCCGCAACGATCACGCCAACGTGCAGTTCCGCTTCAACGGCGTGATGCTTCCCGATGGCGTCACCGGCTTCGGCAGTATTTTCGATGCCAACTATATCGGCAGCATCGCCTTAATTACCGGTGCGCTCCCCGCCGAATTCGGAATGCGTACGGTGGGCCTCGTCGATATCACGATGCGCGCGGACGTTTTCAACAACAGCGGCACCGTCGGCGTTTACGGCGGCAGTCAGGGAACGATTACGCCGTATTTCCAATATGGCGGCACGTTCGGCAGCAATTGCCCGACCGTCGCGCCCGCTCCCGGAACGCGCACATTGCCGGACGCCGATTGCTTTGCCGGCGTCCAGTATTTCTTCACCGGGCGCTATCTGCAAACCAACGAAGGCATCGAGAATTCCACAGCATCGTACAGCCCGATCCATGATTTCTCCCAGCAGGAGAAAGGCTTCGCTTATATGTCGACGTTCGTCGACCCGACCACCCGCGTGAGCCTGATCTCGGGAACCTCTTACAGCACGTTCCAGATTCCCAACGTGCCCGGCCAGCCGGTGGGGCTGAATGGCAATCCGCCGGTTACCAGCGCGTTCGGCATCACCAATTTCAATTCTGCGAATCTCAACGAAAACCAGACCGAGTTCACCCAATACGGCGTGCTGGCAGTGCAAAAATCGGTGAACGGCTTCGACGGGCAATTGTCCTACTTCACCCGCTACAACGAGTTGCGCTACACCCCGGACCCGGTCGGCGACCTGCTCATCAACGGCGTTGCTTCGACCATACTTCGGACATCCTATACCAACGGCATGCAGGGCGACGGCTCGTATCAGATCAATCCGGCCAATACGGTCCGTGCGGGCTTTACCGTCAGCGGCGAACAAACCTTCGTCGGCAACTCATCGCTGGTCGAACCGGCGCCGGGGGGCGTGGCAATCGACGCGCCCGAGACGATCACTGACAACGTCAGCAAGCTTGGCTGGCTCGCGGGCGCCTACGTGCAGGACGAGTGGAAGGTCACCAACAATTTCACCGTCAATGCCGGCCTGCGCTTTGATCAGATGTGGCAATATGTAAGCGCCAACCAGTTCAGCCCGCGCATCAATTTCACCTACAAACCGTTCGAATACACCACCTTCCACGCGGGCTACGCGCGCTACTTCACGCCGCCGGTGCTCGTTGAGGCCGCTCCCGCCAATATCGCGTTGTTCAACGGCACGACTGGCGCGCCGGTCAGTGGCGGGACCAGCCCGGTTCTGCCGGAGCGATCGCATTATTTCGACGCTGGGGTCGTTCAGAATATTCCGTTCGGGTGCAGCAAGCCGGCGGCCAAGGACTGCACCGATCTCGATCTCGGAGTCGACGCTTACTACAAGATCGCGACCGACCTCATCGACAACGGCAATTTTGGCCAGGCGCTGGTGCTCAGCGCCTTCAATTACGCGCAAGGATATGTCGAAGGCGTCGAGTTCAGCGCCAAATTTCACAGCGGCTATTTTCAGGCCTACGGCAACCTCGCCGTGAGCCAGGAGAAGGCTACCGACGTGGTGTCGAACCAGTATCTGTTCAACAACGTCACGCCGCTTGCGGATCTCGGCGGCTTGACCCAACTCCAGTATCTCGACACCCACTGGATCTACACGGATCACACCCAGCTGGTGACCGGCTCGGCCGGCGCCGCCTATCAGTTCTGCGGCCGACCGGCCTATGCCGGGGAGACGTTTGATGGTCTGCCGGGAAGCAACGGATGGAGATGGTGCGGGACCAGGCTTAGCGCTGACATGATCTATGGCAGCGGCCTGCGCAGTGGCGATGCCAATATCTCCACGGTGCCGCAATACACCCAATTCAATGTCGGGGCCGCGCGCGAATTCCTGCTGCCTAATGATCCGAACCCGGTGACCGTCCGCTTTGACATTGTCAATCTGTTCGACACGGTCTACCTGATCCGCAGCGGCACCGGGATCGGCGTGTTCGCCCCGCAATACGGTCCCCGTCGCGGCTACTTCGTCGGCATGTCGAAGAAGATCTGACCGCCAGGTGGGGCAAACGATGCAGGGTTCCGTATGGCTAGCTGCACACTGCCTTCAGTTTATCGAAAGGTCGACATGTCGGTTAGAATTAGAAAAAGTATAAAGTGCCGGCAACGCGCAACGATCGCGGCGTTGATTGCCGTGCTGCTAACGATGTCGGCGCTCACGCCTTCGGCGATGGCCCAAAGTTCGACAGCGCCTGCCGAACAGGCGCCCGCGGCTAACGCAGCGCCGGCCCCGCCGACGACAACGCCGGCGGCAACACCAAACGTGGCCGCACCGAACGCGCCGGCCGCAGCACCGGCACAGCCGCAAACCGGTGAACCGTCAATTGGGAGCGCTTTGCTGCCGCATGATCTTTCACCGTGGGGCATGTTTCTGAATGCGGACATCGTCGTAAAGGCGGTCATCATCGGTCTCGCATTTGCCTCTCTTGTCACCTGGACCGTCTTTGTCGCCAAGAGCCTTGAACTCCGCATCGCGCGCGGCCATGTGCGCCGGGCACAGCGCATCCTTGCGGGCGCCGCCACGCTTGGCCAAGCCGCTGTGCAATTGCGCAACGGAACCGATGCCGCCGCGCAGCTCATGCAAGCGGCAGTCCAGGAAATCAGGCTGTCGGCGAACCTCGATGGCGAGGGTCTCAAAGAGCGCATCGCCTTGTTGCTCGAGCGCATTGAACTGGCGAACAGCCGGAAAATATCGCGCGGCACTGGCGTGCTGGCGACGATCGGGTCCACCGCGCCGTTCGTCGGACTGTTCGGCACGGTGTGGGGAATCATGAACAGCTTTATCGGCATCTCCAATGCACACACCACTAATCTGGCGGTGGTCGCACCCGGCATCGCCCAAGCCCTGCTCGCGACTGCGCTCGGGTTGATCGCAGCGATCCCGGCGGTGGTGATCTACAACATGCTGGCGCGCTCAACTGCGCATTATCGCGCGCTCCTTGGCGACGTCTCGGCGCAAGTCATGCGGCTGGTGAGCCGCGACCTCGACCGCGGCAAGCTCCGGCTTGGGCTCGCCGCCGAGTGAGGCCATGACAATTAATTCTGGTCACGGAGCCGACGACTTCAACGAGGTGAGAACGGCCTAGCGCTTTTTCTCGGCCGACACATCGGCGATCACCTTGTCGGCGCGGCGAAACCCTTCTGAAGCGATCGGAATACCCGCATAGACGGCGGTGTGCAGCAGGATCTCAGCGATCTCCTCTGCCGTGACGCCGTTATTGAGCGCGGCGCGAACATGCACTTCGAACTCATGCCAGCGCGCCAGCGCCGCGAGCATGCAGACGTTGAGCATGCTGCGGGTCTAGTGCGAAAGACCTTCGCGCAGCCAGACGTTGCCCCAGCACTGAGTCTGCGTGAACTCGATGAAGTGCTGCGTGAACGGGTTGGCCTGCTGCTTGCCCGCATCGACATAAGCCGCTCCGAGCACCTTGCGCCGAACTTTGGCGCCTTGTCGTGCACGCTCGGCGATTGAATCTGGCAAAGTCACGGTACCCTCCGGTCTAGCGATAAAATGAGGCTGGAAATTATGCAGGATTGCCCGCATAAAATAAAAGCCTGCAGAGGCTGAAGTCATGATGAATGTGCATTCAAAGGAATGGCCCTGGCCGACCGCGCCGGTTTTGCCCAAGCGCGAGGTCGATCCGATCGTCCTACAAATCGTCGAAGGTACGCTCAATTCCATCGAGGCCGAGATCGAGTACGCAATCGAGCGCACCGCCCGCTCGCCGATGATCCGCGAAGCCCACGACTACCGCGTCGGGCTGTTCGATCGCTATTGCCGCAAGCTGACCGGCCGCTCGTATTCCGCGATGCCAAATGCCGTGGTCCGCGATTTTCCGCCGCAGACCATGCAGCCCGGCGACGTGTTCCTGATGAACGACACCTATCTGACGGAGGGTTCGATCGGCCATCTGCCCGATCTGTGCAGCACTGTCCCGGTGTTCCATCAGGGCGAAGTCGTCGCCTACATCCAGGCGTTCGGTCACCATGACGATATCGGCGGCCGTGTGCCCGGCTCGATGCCGGGCACGGCGGCGACAGTGTTCGAGGAAGGCCTCGCGGTACCGCCGATCAAGTTTTACGACCGCGGCGTGCGCAATGACGCGGTCTTCACCATCATCAAACGCAACACCCGGGTGCCGGAAACGCTCGCCGCCGATCTCGACAGCGAGGTGCAAGCCTGTCTGATGGGCGCGCGCCGGATGGCGGAATTGTTCGAGCGTTTCGGCCGCGAGACGGTGGAAGCCTGCTTCCAGGCAATCCTCGATACCTGCCGCGATATTTTCCGTAACGAACTCCTGCCGAAGATCGCCGACGGGGAATACCGCTGGGAAGATTACGTCGAGCACGACGGCGTCACCGATCCGAAGCTGCACAAGCTCGCGCTCACAATGATCAAAAAGGGCGACCGCCTTACCCTCGATTTCACCGGCACCGATCCGCAATCGACCGGCCCGATCAACTGGCCGGCGGATTACGCCGGCGGCGCGTTCCTGATCAAATGGATCGCGCCGATCCTGCGCAACCTCGCCGATACGCCGGAGCGCGCGGCCGAGATTCACGTCAATGAAGGCGTGTGCGAAGTCTTCGATGTGGTGTTTCCGCCGAAGGGCACGTTGATCACGCCGGAGTGGCCGGCGGCGACCAATGCCCGCTCGTTCGTGCTGCTGCGCTGCCTTGGCCTGCTCGCCGGCGTTGTCGCGCAGGCGGCGCAGGGCCGGATGCCGGCTGATCAGGAAACCATCCGCTACACCGGATTTTACGGCACCGACAAGAACGGCAAGGCGTTTCTGTCCCGCGAAGTTTTAGGCGGCGGCTCCGGCGGCCGCTATTACGGCGACGGCAACGACGCCATCCACATCGTGCCGGACTCGCGCAATCAGCCGGCCGAATTCACCGAGACGCGATTTCCGCTGCTGGTGGAGAAACTAGCGCTGCGCACCGATTCCGGCGGCGCCGGCAAACGCCGCGGCGGCTTGGGCTACGACAAGCATTACCGCGCGCTGGTCGACTGCCGCACCATCGTCACCGCCGACCGCGTGCGGCTCGGTTGTTACGGGCTCAACGGCGGCCAAGCGGGCGCGCCGTTCTGCGTGACCATCGACGCTGAGGGCAAGGCGCACGATCTCGGCGGCCTGGTCGACGGCGAGCCGGTGCTTGCCGGACAGATCGTGCGCGTCGTCACCACCGGCGGCGGCGGCTGGGGCGATCCGCTCGAGCGCGAGCCCGAACTCGTCCAGCGCGACGTGACCGAGGGCAAGGTCTCGGTCGAAGCTGCGCGCGACGATTACGGCGTGGTCTCGAAAGCTGAAGACAACGAGCCGTTTGCCATCGATGCCGCGGCAACGGCAGCGTTGCGCGAGAAACTGAAAGCCAGCCGGCCACGGCGCGAGTCGATGATCGACCGCGGCGACGGTTTTGAGAAAATGCTCCGGGGCGAGGTCAAGCCGTGGGTCCGATCCGCCTAAGAATTCCCTCTCCCCGCTTGCGGGGAGAGGGTTAGGGTGAGGGGGCCTCGCCGCGTGCGTGGCGCGAATGTAACGAAGACGCGGGTGGCCAGACGATTGCGCAAACATTCAACTCGCGCCGAGCAGAAGCTTTGGCGATACCTTCGTTCCCGGTCGCTTGCTGGATTCAAATTTGTGCGCCAAGGGCGGATCGGCCCTTACATCGCGGATTTCGTCAGCAGAGAAAAACGACTCGTGATCGAGGTTGACGGCGGCCAACACGCTGGAAACAGGCGCGACATCCTGCGCGACGGATGGCTCCTTGAGCGGCGATATGGCGTATTGCGTTTTTGGAATAATGACGTGCTGGAGAATATCGAAGGCGTCTGGGACACGGTCTTTGCGGCCGCGTCAACGGCAACGCCCCCTCACCCCGACCCTCTCCCCGCACGCGCGGAGAGGGAGTCGCCAAGCCGCCCTGCTCAGCAAAAAGACGCCGTTGCTCGTTGAAGCCGCAGGCTCGACGCACCAAAAAGGCCCTGCTCCAAGCTTTCGATATGGCGGTCCGGCCAGCGTTTAAACCGACTGCTCCCTGCCTTGGTCGAACGTCCGGACGCCTTCAAGACGGTCGGGAAGCTGCAACAGTTCGGGAATTTGCAGGGTATTTTGGGCGTCGCGGTAGCCGGCGTCCCAATGCTCTTCCATGGTGCGCCGGGAAAACTCGAAATCCTTGGAGATACCCTCGTAGCTTTTGGAGCGATAAATCAGGTGCGCAATACTGCACACCTTATCGTCGGCGTGAGACTCAAGGATTTTCATCGCTTCACCGTCACACAGTTCGGGTGGAAGCTTCTTCAACAAGGTCGCAAGCGCATTCCGCACCTTTTGCGCGGTCTTGTAGTGATCGGTCGCCGCGCGGGTGCGGCTGGAATAGACGATTTCCTTGTGGCGCAGCTCGACTTCGATCAGGTCCTTCGGCAGTTGTCCGCGGGCGCTCCACAGGTCGACCTGAAAGGCGAGCGTATCCCGCCGCGGCCGGTTATCGAGCACCCATTGCAGCGGCGTGTTGGTAACGAGGCCCCCGTCCCAGTAGTGACTGCCATCGACTTCGGTCGACGGGAAGCCCGGCGGCAGCGAGCCGCTGGCGACAACGTGCTCGACCCCGATGCGATGAGTCGTCGTGTCGAAGTAAGTGAAATTTCCGGAACAGACGTCGACCGCACCCACGCTGAAGCGCATATACCCCTTGTTGATGCGATCGAAATCGACCACCCGGGCCAGCGTTTCGCGTATCGGCGCATTGTCATAGAAACTCGCCCTGCCGGCATGGCCGGGAAACAGCACCGCGGGCGGCGGACGCGGGACGAAGAATTTCGGCGCCCCGAACATCAGGATGTTCCACGCCCGCGCCTGATTGACCGTCATATGATTGACGTCATTTTTCAAGTCGATGAATCTGAAAAAGGGAATCCCAAGAGGCGACGAGCAGATGGTCTCCCAAAACTCGCGCAGCCGATCGACCCGCGCTTGCGGGGGATTGCCGGCAATGATCGCCGAGTTGAACGCCCCGATGGAAATTCCGGCGACCCAGTCCGGATGCAGGTCCGCCTCGGCCAGCGCCTGGTAGACTCCGCCCTGGTATGAGCCGAGCGCGCCGCCCCCCTGTAATAAAAGTGCAATCCGTTCAAACGGCGTGCGCCCGCCGGCTTTGGACTGCGGCGCCGGATCGGTATGGCGTAAATCACTCGACATCGCGGGCCAGCTTTTACCTGGGGGGCTCAGTGACCGCCGAGCCGGCGGCGAAAGGCGCTGCCCGACGACGGTTTATCTTCGGCTGCAGGGCCGCTAGTTTGCCGGATATCCCCGTCCCCCGTCAAAGGGGAACGCAATGAGACACGTTTAACGAGCGAGGACTAAGGGTAATGGCTATCGAAGTTGCCAAGGTCGAATTGAAGAACGTGCAGGATGCCTCCGGCATGGAGGCCGCAATCAAGAAAGGCCAGTTCAAAGCCGATGAGGTCATCGCGGTCATCGGCAAGACCGAAGGCAACGGCGGCGTCAACGATTTTACCCGCATCCTCGCCGATCAGGCGTTTCGCGCGGTCCTGAAGAAACTCGGCAGCCGGTCCGAGAAGGAGATCGCGATCATCCCGATGGTGTGGTCGGGCGGCTGCGACGGCGTCATCACTCCGCACGCGACCGTATTTCGCGCGTAATGCCAAGACCGGCCCGGCCAACCAATCGCGGCTCGTCATCGGCACCGCGATGAGCGTCGAGCTTCTGCCGGAAGACATCGGCCGGCCGGCTATGGTCGAGAAAGTCGCCGACGGCGTCCGCGCGGCAATGCGCAACGCCGGCATCGACGATCCTGCCGACGTGCATTACGTGCAGACCAAGACGCCGCTGCTGACGGTGGACTCGGTGAGTGAAGCGCACGCGCGCGGCAAGCAAGTCGCCTGCGAGGTGCACGATTCCATGGGCGTGTCGAACGGCACGACCGGCCTCGGCATCGCCGTAGGTTTGGGCGAGATCAAGATGCCGAAGGCCGAGGAAATCTGCAAAAACCTCGACCTCTATTCTTCCGTCGCATCGTGTTCGTCGGGCGTGGAGCTGACGCAGGCTCAGATCGTGCTACTCGGCAACAAGGCCGGCGCCGGCGGCCGTTATCGCATCGGCCATGCGGTCATGAAGGACGCGCTCGATATCGACGGTATCTACGAGTCGATCCGCAACGCCGGGCTGGAGCTGCCGGAGCGGCCGCGCGCCGCGGATCTGAAAGGCCGGCTGGTCAACTGCTTCATGAAGTGCGAGGCGGACCGCACCGGCAAGCTGCGCGGCCGACGCCAGATCATGCTCGACGATTCCGATGTACCCTGGCATCGCCATGCCAAGGGCGCGGTCGGCGGCGTCGCTGCGGCCGCGATCGGCGATCCGGCCGTGTTTGTCTCGGTCGATGCCATGCACCAGGGACCGCAAGGCGGCGGGCCCTGCATCGCCATCATCGACGCCGGCGAGTAGCCGCATGCTTCCCGCATCCTCGCGGCAAGAGGCGCAAAGCCGATCCGCAGCCGGCGGAGCGCTGGTGCTCAAATCGGCGCGCGAACTGGCGCAGCTGATCCGCACCCGCGCCGTCAGTCCGGTCGAGGTGCTCGACGCTTATCTCGCGGTGATCGAAGCGCTCAATCCAAAGCTCAACGCCATCGTGACGCTCGCAGCCGAACAGGCGCGCGACGCCGCACGTCTTGCCGAGAGCGCAGTGATGAAAGGCGATACGCTCGGCCCGCTGCACGGCCTGCCGATCGGGGTCAAAGACGTGACGCCGACCGCGGGCATCCGCACCACCTTCGCCTCGCCGCTGTTCAAGGATTATGTACCGACCGAGGACGCCGAAGCGGTGCGCCGGCTCAAAGCCGCCGGCGCCATCGTGCTCGCCAAGACCAACACGCCGGAATTCGCCTGCGGCGCCAACACCAACAATTTGCTGTTCGGTCCGACGCGCAATCCGTGGAATCCGGCGTTGAGCCCGGCGGGCTCCTCCGGCGGCTCCGCCGCGGCGGTCGCCGCCGGCATGGTGCCGATCGCGCAAGGCACCGATTACGGTTGTTCGATCCGCATTCCCGCCGCGTTCTGCGGCATCGTCGGGCTGCGGCCGACGCCGGGATTGACCCCAAGCCGCCCGCTGCATCTGCCCTGGGATCCCGGACAAGTCCATGGTCCGATGGCGCACGACGCCGAAGACGCCGCGCTGTTTCTCGACGCCATCGTCGGCTTTACGCGGCTGTCGCCGATATCGGTCGCGCCACCGTGGCAGAGTGCGTTCGCGGCACTTGAACGCCGCGACGACATTAAAGACCTGCGTATTGCTTACGTCTCCGACATCGCCGGCATCGGCGTCGAGAGCGAAATCGATACCATCTGCGGCAACGCCGCAGCGGCCCTGGAAAAGCTCGGCGCCAAGGTCGAGCACATCGCATTCGACGCTGGCGGCGGCCGCGCGGCGTACCAGACCTGGCGCGGCTTCTGGATGGTCGGGCAGCAGTACCAGCGGCTCGCTCAGATCAATGAGTTCGGGCCCAATCTGAAAGGCAATGTCGAAGCCGGGCTGAAACTGACGGCGCTCGACTTTGCCGCGGCCGAACACCAGCGCGAACAAATATTCCACCAATTCCGCAAGCTGTTCGACAGCTACGATATCCTGCTCACGCCGGCGGCGCCGGTGAAGCCTTATCCAATCGAAATGAACTTTCCGAACGAGATCAACGGCAAAAAGTTCGAGAACTACATCGACTGGATCGCGCCGGCCTATCTGATCACGCTGGTGAGCCTGCCGGCAGCGACCGCACCGGCCGGCCTGTCGCAGGACGGCTTGCCGGTCGGCATGCAGATCGTGGCGCCGCGCTTCGAAGAGCCGCTGATCTTGAACGTCGCGCGCCAAATCCAGCGGGGCAGCGGAGTCGGCTGGCCGCCAATCAGCGCGGGTGGCAAACGGGATTAACGACCAGGCGTTTTTGGACGCCGGGCGCTATCGGCATCGCGCGCCTGGCCAGGCGCGTTATCAAAGCGGGAAAGTGCGAACGCTGCCTTGACCGCCGGGCGTTCGTTGATGCGCGCAAGCCACTCCATGGACCGGGGAATGTTGTCGGGTATGCAAAATTCAGAATACAGGCGCGCCGCTCCCTCCACCATTGGGTAGGTGTTGATGTCTGCGAACGAATAGCTTCGCCCGGCGAGCCATGGCGATTGGGCCAATATCTCTTCCATCTTGCCCAGCATCCAGTGGATCTTGCGGCGCAATTCGTTTAGCTCGTCCTCGGCGAACGCGCCCCGGCGCGTTGTCTCCCATTTGTCCCGCATCTCTTTGAGCGGAACTTTGGCCACCCGGCGCTGAAATTCCGTTTCGGGGATGCTCTTCGCGAACGGATGGAAGCGAATGTGCCAGCCCAGCATGCTGACGGATGGCATCAGTATCTCATCGACCCATTTGCTAATGACACGCATGCGGTGACGATCGTAAGCATCCGTCGGGCGGAGCGGAACTTGCGGAAAAACATCCTCGAGATATTCATTGATGACCGAGGATTCGACGATCACCTTGCCGTCGTGGACAAGTATCGGGACCTGGCCGTTGGGATTGAGCTTAACGAACCAGCCCTCGTGCTGTTCAAACTTCAGGATATCGACATAGCGGCTGACGAACTCGATGCCTTTCTCATAAAGGGTCACCAGGTTCTTCATCGAATTGGCGTAAGGTTCGTAGTGATAGAGTTCAAGCACGCTGCCGGCCTCCCTTATCGATGCGCAATCGCCTGTACCGTGCGGCGGCAGATTATTCGCCGCCACGCAGCTTCTTTGACCGTGATGCCACTCCCCGCAACTGCGCACGACGAAGCGACACGACGCTCGGAATTCGCCTCGCTTAAGCCTGCGCGAAGCCCGAGCGTTGCGCCCAGCCGGTCATGTTGTTTTCCAGGATCGCCATCAAACCGTACATCACGATGCCTTCGACCGCGAGCGCAAGCAGCCCGGCGAAGATCAGCGGCACCTTGAACTGGGCCTGCGCCTGCAACATCAGATTGCCGATGCCGTTGTTCGAGGCAATGCTCTCGGCGATAACCGAGCCGACAAAGGCAAGCGTAATGGCGATCTTCAGCGAACCGAAGAAATACGGCAACGTGCGCGGGATTCCGACCTTGCGCATGATATCGAGCTTCGAGGCGCCCAGCGCCTTGAGCACGTCCTCAAGCTCCGGCTCGATGGTCGCAAGACCGGTAGCGACGTTGACCACGATGGGAAAGAACGAAATGAGGAAGGCGGTGAGAACCGCGGGAATGAAGCCGATGCCGAACCACAGCACCAGGATCGGAACCACTGCGACCTTGGGGATGGCGTTGAAGCCAATCATCAGTGGATAAATCCCGGCATAGATTGAGCGCGACCAGCCGACCACCAGGCCGAGCACGAGGCCGAACCCGACCGCCATGCCGAAGCCGACCAACGTGGTCGACAGCGTGAACAGCGAATTGCGATAGATCGGACCCCAGTACTCGACCACGGCCTCGGCGATCACCGACGGCGGCGGCAGGAAAAACACCGGAATCCGAAACAGCCGTACCGCCGCCTCCCACACAGCGAACAGGACCGCCGTATAGAGCCACGGCGCCAGCCGGACCTTGAGTTCGCTGCGCGTCATTGCCGCGCCCTTACGATGAGCGATCGCAATTCGTGCACGATGTCCTGGAACGCTTGCGTGAAGGTGACGTCGAGATCGCGCGGGCGCGGGAAATCGATTTTGCGCTCCACCAAGATGCGGCCGGGCCGCGCCGACATCACGAAAACCCGGTCGGCGAGGAACACCGCCTCGCGCAGATCGTGGGTCACGAGGCAGACCGTGATGCCGCGTGACGCATGCAGGTCGCGGATCACGCCCCACAGCTCTTCGCGCGTGAACGCATCGAGGGCTCCGAACGGCTCGTCGAGCATGAGGAGCTTCGGCTCATGGATCAGCGCCCGGCACAACGAGGTGCGCTGCTGCATGCCGCCTGACAGTTCCCAGGGAAATTTGTCGCCCTGATCGCGCAAACCCACGGACGTCAGCAGATTCTTCGCGCGGGCGACGTATTCGCTGCGGCGGCGCCGCATCTCGCCGCGATACGGCTGCGACGATTTCGAGCGGCAGCAGGAGATTTTCCAAGGTGGTCCGCCAGGGGAGCAGCGTCGGCGCCTGGAACGCCATGCCGACGATCTTGACCGGGCGGCTGACGATCTCGCCCGCGACCCGGACTTCGCCCTTAAAGGGAAATTGCAGTCCGGTCGCGAGCTTCATTAGGGTGGATTTGCCGCAGCCGGACGGGCCGACGACCGCTGCAAACTCGCCTTCCTCGATGTCGATCGACAGGCTTTCGACAGCGGGAGCGCCGGCGGCCGAGCCATAAGCGTGGCTGACCCCGTCCAGGGAGACGAACGCACTCACAAATCCACCCCAACCGGCTGGTCAGTTCACCTTTCGATCGGCCGCGGGCGGCAGGAACGCTGCGTCGAAGATGGCGTCGGGCTTCGGCTTGCCATTCTTGAACGTGTATGTCAGCGCGATCTGATCGATCGCTTTCGACAGCCGATCCGTTCTTATCCCGCCATAGCCGTCGGCTTTGACCTCATCGCTGAGAATGTTGGCATTGATTGCCATGCGCAGGCGTTCGAGCTCCACCGGCTTGGTGGCGACACCGTTGCGCGCCAGCACCGAATTGACCGCGGTGTCGGGGTCCTTTACCGTATCCTTCATGCCCTTGAGCAACGCCCGCAGGAACGCCTTCACGGCTTCGGGATGCTCGGCCTGGAATTTCGGATTCGCGAACACGGCGTTGCCGTACAGATTGACGCCGTAATCGGCCATCAGCATGACGTAAATATCGTCGACCGGCACGCCCATCGACTTCAAGTTGATGAACGACGAGAACGAGAAACCGGTGATGGCGGCGACGTCGCCCTTCTGCAGCATCGGCTCGCGCAGCGGAAAGCCGACGTTCTCGACCGTGACCTTGGAGGCGTCGATGCCGTTGGCCTGCACGAAGATCGGCCACTGCGCATAGGCGCCGTCCGCCGCCGGCGCGCCGAGCTTCTTGCCCTCAAGGTCCTTCGGCTTGCTGACGCCGAGGCTCTTGCGCGCTACGACGGAAAAGGCCGGCTTGTTGTAGAACATGAACACCGCCTGGATCGGCGCGTTGGGATTGGTGTCGCGGAACTTGATCAGCGAATTGATATCGCCGATGCCCATGTCGTAGGTGCCGGAAGCGACGCGGTTGAGCGGCTCGAGCGAGCCGGGAGCGGTGTCGATGGTCACGTCGAGGCCTTCGGCTTTGAAGTATCCCCGATCGATCGCCACCGTGAACGGCGCCGCCGGGCCTTCAAACTTCCAATCAAGTGAGAACTTGAGCGCCTGCTGCGCGGACGCGGCCCCGCTCAAGCAAGTGAGCGCGAGTACAACCGCGGCCTGACCGGCACGAATAAGCCTCTTACCTCGATGATCCATGATGCATTCCCCCCAAGTGTGTCGCTACAAATGTGGCGACAAGCGCGTGGCGACCCTTCCTGCGCTCATTGCCGCAGCCGATAGGGTAGCAAAGAATATGCCGCCTGTTCAGGCACAATCTTGAGGGGAACCAAAAACCTCCGCTCAAGGACATAGCTGCCGCTGCTCGCTTTCGAGGCAAGCATTGTATTGACGGACGCGTTCCGGCAGACAAATCTCGGCTCGATTTGGCACGATCTTAGCCAATAGCCGATCGGGAGACGACGATGAGCGGTGAAGCCGGCGGGCAATTTGTCCGCAACGCCTGGTACGTCGCGGCGTGGAGTCATGAGCTTGGGCGCTCGCTGCTGTCGCGCCGCATCCTGGGTGAGCCGGTGGTGATGTTCCGCAAGGAGGACGGCACACCGGTTGCCTTTGTCGATCGCTGCCCGCACAAGCTGGCGCCGCTGTCCCGCGGCGAATTGGTCGGCGATCTGATCCAATGCGGCTATCACGGCATGCAGTATGACAGCGTCGGGAAATGCGTGCGCATTCCCGGGCAGCCGCCAATCCCACGGGCGGCGCAATTGAGAAGATTCGCGTTGGCGGAGAAGTACAAAGCCGTCTGGCTCTGGGCGGGCGATCCGGAGACCGCGGATGTGTCGCGCATTGTCGACATTCCGGAATACGGCAAGCCGGGATGGGGACTCGTGGACGGCCAGTATCTGCACTTCACCACCAACTATCTCAATCTCACCGACAACCTCGTTGATCCGGCGCATACGAGCTACGTGCACAAGCGAACGATCGGCAATTCAGGAGGCGAGGATGCGCCGGTCAACGTCGAGCACGACGAAGATCACATCGTCGCCTATCGCTGGGTGACGAACGCAGAGCCGGTGCCGGTGATGAAGACCTACGGCGACTTCAAGGGCAAGATCGATCGCTGGCAGTATTATCATCTGTATCTGCCGTCCATCTCCTACGTCGATTTCGGCGCCGTCGATACTGGCGGTGAATTGACGGAGAAAACCAAGGAGAAAGGATTTCGCTCTTTCACCTACAGTCTGCTTACACCGGAGACGTCCGCCACAACCCATTATTTCTGGCTGCATCTGCGCAATTATGGCGTTGGCAATCCGGCCGTCGACGCCGATATCGCGCGGGTTTACAAGATGACGTTCGAAGAGGACCGGGACATTCTGGCAGCCATTCAGGATCAGCAGGATCTGACGGGTGTGCGCGAATACGTGAAACTGTCGATTGACCAGGCGCCGATGCGCGCGCGCAGCATGATTCAGCGGCGGATTGACTCTGAACAACAGCGGCCGCCGCAAGCCGCCGAGTGAAGGCTAAAGCGCAATTGCTTCAGATCGAAGTGATTGGCGCTCTATCATTTTGGTGGAGCATGATCTTTTCGGAAAACCGGCTTCCACTTTTCCGGATCGTGCTCTAGTGGCGGGGGCGGCACCAGCACTCTGGATCAAGGACCCGATTGCGATTTTCGCTGACGGCGCCGCGCGCGGCCTCGTGGTGAAGGACGGCCGCATCGCCGAGTTGGTGCCGGCCGGGCGCGAACCGGGCACGCCCGATGTAGAGACGTTCGACGCCGGCGAGCACGTAGTTCTGCCGGGACTGATCAACACCCATCATCACTTCTATCAGACCCTGACGCGCGCCGTTCCCGCAGCCCTCAACCGCGAACTGTTTCCTTGGCTGCAGGCGCTTTACCCGATCTGGGCGCGATTAACGCCGGAAGCGATCGAGCTTGCGACAACGCTGGCAATGGCCGAATTGATGCTGTCCGGCTGCACTACGACGACCGATCATCACTATGTGTTTCCCGCCGGCGCCGAAGACGGTGTCGACATCGAAGTCGCCGCGGCTCGGCGGCTGGGCTTGCGCGTTTTGTTGACGCGCGGGTCGATGAATCTTTCGCAGCGCGACGGCGGGCTGCCGCCGGACAGCGTCGTGCAGGACGAGGACACCATCCTTGCCGACTCCGAGCGCGTAGTGGCGCGCTATCACGAGTCCGGCGAAGGCGCGATGGTGCAGATTGCGCTCGCGCCATGTTCGCCGTTCTCGGTCACGACCTCGCTGATGCGCGCGACCGCGGATCTGGCGAAGCGGCTCGATGTGCGCATGCACACCCATCTCGCCGAATCCGAGGACGAGAACAGCTTTTGCCTGGAGCTCTACAAATGCCGGCCGCTGGATTATCTGGAAGATTGCGGCTGGCTCAACGAGCGGACCTGGCTCGCGCACGGCGTTCATCTCAACGACGGCGAGATCAAGCGGCTCGCCCGCGCCGGGACCACCGTGGCGCATTGCGCCTGCAGCAATCAGACGCTGGCGTCCGGCACCTGTCCGGTCTGCGCCATGGAAGAGGCCGGGATGCGCGTCGGTCTCGGCGTCGACGGCTCGGCGTCGAACGATGCCTCGAATTTGATGCAGGAGGTGCGCGCCGCGTTTCTGCTGCAACGGAGCCGCTACGGCGTCAAAAAAGTCAGCCACAACGACGCGCTGCGCTGGGCCACAAAAGGCTCCGCCGCCTGCGCCGGCCGCACCGATATCGGCGAAATTGCCGTCGACAAGATGGCCGATCTTGCGCTGTTCAAGCTCGATGAACTGCGCTTTTCCGGCAGCGGCGATCCGCTGGCTGCGCTCGTCCTCTGCGGCGCGCATCGCGCCGACCGCGTCATGGTCGGCGGACGCTGGATCGTCGAGAACGGTCAAATCCCCGGCCTTGACCTCGCCGATCTGATCCGGCGGCATTCGGCGGCGGCACACAAACTGCGCGCCGGCACGTGACGCACTCACGCCGCACGCGCATAGCGACTATGCGGGAAACAGGCCGCTCGGTGCTGCGGTAAAATTCTCGCGAGGCCGCGTCGAATGACGGGTTCTTGCTGACGAAGTGCAATCAAATTCGTGTAGCGTCTCCTCCACGGTCGACTTGGACCGGCGCTCTATCGCCGCTTGTCCGCCGATGTCCGTACCTGCATCGGTCGTATGAAATGATCGTTCGCGGAGGTGCCTATGGTGCAGCGGAGCGCGACCCTTGCAAGGAACCCGGCAACACTTTTTGTCTTGCTCATCATCCTGATCAGCGCAAGCTCGGCATTTTTCTCCGCCAACGCGCAGCAAAAGCAACCGCCCGCGCAAACGGCGAATGCGGACAATGATCCGGCGGGCAACTTTCTGATCCAACACGAGATCGGCCGCCGCTTTCACATCGACCCGGCAAATCTGCCCGCGCCGAAGACCGGCCCGATCGTCACCAACCGGTCGCTGATCGTCCCCTATAGCGGGCAAGTACCGCAGGTGCCGCCCGGTTTCACGGCAACGCCGTTTGCGACCGGTCTCGCCAATCCGAGACGCCTGCTGGTTTTGCCGAACGGCGACATTCTGGTGGCCGAGCAGAGCGCCGGTTACCTGACCTTGCTGCGCGACGACGGCACCGGACGCGCCGTATGGATCGACCGCCACGTCGAAGACCTTAACAGACCCTATGGCCTCGCCTGGCAAAGCGATCACGTGCTGGTGGCGGATCAAGACGGCATCTGGAGCGTGCCGCATAATCTTGGCGCGCTCCGCGCCGGCAGAAGCGAAACGCTGCGCGTCGATCAGGTGCCCGCCGCCGAACGCAAGCCGATCGCCGGAGCCTACGGCGCCAAGATGATCAGTAAGAAGGGCGTTTTCGGCATTGTCCAGGGTCATCAGAATCGCCCCCTCGTTATCGACCCCAAGAGCGGCGCTTTGTTTGTTGGCGTCGGCTCCTCGGGCAACCTCGGGGTCGAGCCCGAACCGAAGGCAACGATTCAACGCTTTAATGCCGACGGCTCCAACCAGACGACGTTCGCCTCCGGCATGCGCAATCCGACGGCGCTCGCGTTCCATCCGCAGACCGGCGAGCTTTATGCGCTGGTCCAGGAGCGCGACGGACTCGGCGACCGGCTGCCATCCGATTTTCTCACGCACGTCCAGGCGGGAGGATTCTACGGCTGGCCTTACGCCTATCTTGGCAAGCACCCGCAGGCTGGCTTCGCCAACCTCGCCCCCGATAAGGTGGACGCGACCATCGTTCCCGATCTCCTGTTCGAGGCGCATTCGTCGGCATTGGATCTGGTGTTCTATGAAGGCGAGCAATTCCCGCCCGAATACAAGGGCCACGCTTTCGTGGCGCTCAAGGGCTCGTGGAACCGCTCCGAGCCCACCGGGTACAAAGTCGTGCGCGTACCGTTCAAGGATGGCAAGCCCGAAGGCTATTATGAGAATTTCGCCACCGGATTCTGGATATCGGGCGAGCAGCGCGCCGAAGTCTGGGGACGTCCGGCCGCGCTCGCGGTGGCCAAGGACGGCGCGTTGCTGGTCGCGGACGATACCGGCGGCACGATCTGGCGCATCAGCTACACCGGCAAGGGCGACCACGCCGACGCCGGATCAGCCCAACAGCATCCTAATAAGTGAACGTTGCCAGCATCCGGCTCGAATTACAGGAGGAGTGCCCATGCGCAAGACCCGAAACTTGGTCGCGATTGCGACCGCGACGCTTGGATTCGCTTTTGCTGGAACGGCGGCAAAAGCAGCGGACATCTTCACCCTGAAATCGACGACGTTTCAAGACGGCAAGATAATGCCGCTGAGAGTAGCGAACAGCAAAGCCAACCGCCCCGACAATCCGAACTGCGTTGGCGATAACGTATCGCCGCAGTTTTCCTGGACGAACGTGCCGGAGGGCACCAGGAGCTTCGTTCTGACGATGTTCGATCCCGAAGGCCGAGCACCGTCCGGTGTCAGTCACTGGGTCGCCTACGGCATCTCGGCGTCCGTTCACGGCTTTGCCGAGGGTGAAGTCAGTAAAGCCTCAAGCAATTATGTTGGCGGCAAGAGCACGATGGGCGTCGGCTATTACTCCGGGCCGTGCACGCCGCCGAATACAACGCCGCACCACTACACGTTCATTCTCATCGCCACCGACTTCGACCCGAAGGAGTTGCCGCCCGGCCTGACGCGCGACGAGCTGATCGCCAAATTCGGCCCGCCACCCGCGCACCTGAAAGGCACGACTGGCATGGTGGGTTTGTTCGTGAATCCCTGGCACGAGTGATTTTCCGACCGTCGGCCGTGTCCAAACCGCGGCGCGCCGCCACCGGCGCGGAACGCGAGTTGGCGTGACATTTGCTCCTTGATCGCGGTAACGGTAGCCAAAGCCGCTGCTGAAAGGGCGATCAAGGATGCAAACCTATACCGTCGATATTGCCGGCGAGCCGGTGACGCTGCCGATCGTTCCAATCAACGACAAGCTCGCAATTTCGCTCCTGATGGTGATCGACATGGGCGTGCGGTTCGGCGAGCGCATCGGCAAGGCGTTGGCTGCAAAGCTTGGCCCGCTCAAGCCGGACATCGTCGTCGGCGCAGCGACGCTTGGCATTCCGGTGGTCATCGAAGTCTCGCGCGCGCTTGGGCTCGACCAGTACGTCATCGCCCAGAAATCGCCGAAGATTCATCTGGCCGACGCACTGGTGCAGGAGGTGCAGTCGGTGACGACGGCGAGCAAACAGCGTCTGATGCTGGACCGCCGTTCGGTGCCGCTGCTTTCTGGTCGGCGCGTGGTGGTGGTCGATGACGTGGTGGCGACCGGATCGAGTTCTTGCGGCGACGCTGGCGCTCACGCGCTCGGCCGGCGCCAACATCGTCGGCGCCGGCGTGATCCTGACGGAAGGCCACGATTGGGAGAAGACGCTCGGCGCCGATGCGCGGCTCGTTCAGGCTCTCGGGCACATCCCGCAATTCGCGCTGGCCGGCGGCAAGGCCGTGCCGATGCCTGAGACGCTGTAGGCATTACTTCCGAGCGTGAAGAGGGCGCGAACCGACATACACGCGGCCGAAGTCTGCTTTGCGGATCAAACGGACGTCCAGATGGGCCGTGGCGATGTCTGCTGCTGGACCCGAAGGCGACATTCGGCGTGATCGGCGTTTGGTGCCGATGGCCACCATTTCTCGCGCGGTACCTATCGCAAGGTGCTACGCTTAATCCAGATGCGGATGCCACGCGTTTTCCGATGAAAACCTACGCGGAAATAAAGGCCGAGCTTGAGAAGCTTGAGGCTCTCGATTTCAAACCGGGAGATTGGGTGTGGCTCAAAGCCTCTGACGATCAGCCGCGTCGGAAAGCCCAACTGCGAGGACCTCTTGCGGCGGTAATTCTGGTGACAGTTGCGCCCGAGAGCGAGGCTGACGACGGCCTACGCGTTATCACCGCTGATAAGATCGAAGGAAAAGTCGCTTGATCTGGCAATCCAAGTTGCGATCGCCAGGAAGAGAGTGACTGAGGATCAGCTTCCTGCAGAAGCCGAAAGAAACCTAATATATCACTTGCTCCGGCTACCGAGGTTTCAATATGAGTTCAAAATTAAATGTATTCGTTGCGTTGGCATTTCTTGGCATGCCATCGAATGTTGACGCCAAGGACATCGATGTTCGCGTTCAATATTCCCCAATTCAGTATCTCAAAAACTTTGCTCTGAGCGTTTGTATATCTGACGGTTATAAATCCGAGGAAGTGGTGAAGGATAGTTTGCATGCGGCCGGGGGCTACCTTGAGCTCGGTAGTTTTCCTATTGAGGCTTATGAAGAAGCGCAGGCGCTTGGCAAAAGGTTTCTGGCAAAGGAATATAAGGGCATACATCGAGAAAAGCTCACTTTGATGAAATGCATCGATTTATTTCACAGCAAAGAACTCGACCAGCTGGCAAAGAAATACGACCAAAAATAACTTGCACTTGCTCTTCAGGAGGAGACTGATCTTTTAAGAGTGACCGAGACGCGAGCGGTCAATTCCAGCGCTAAGGATCGAGCGAATACTTGGCCAGTCTCGTGACTGCGCCAGATCACCAACTTGCTCTTGACTTGGCGCGCCGTTCTATCGGGGCGGATTATTGTGTGCGCGGCTGTCGCGTATATCCGTGTCTGTCAAGGGCGACAACCGGTCTGACATTTGATAAACTCCGCGTTCACGCGATTGACGCACTGAAGCTGTTGCGTTGCGTTGCCCGACAAACCACATGCGGTTGAATCTCTCTTCTGATTGTTAGCGCAAACGGCGCAGCTCATAACCAAAGGAACTGCTGCCTTGCGACAGCCGCCCCCAGGACCGCCGACGCATCCGTACCCATCCGGACATGTGTATTTCCTAATTGTATTTCCTAGGCGTACAGACCCGCAGTCTACTTTCACCTGCATTACTAGGGTAGAGGAATAAGAACTATGAGCGCCGACCGGCACGAAAGCGCGAACCGGCGAGATGAAGCTAACGACTAGGGAAGCCCCGACGACCACCATCGCTACGCATGCGAATGGTATGCCCATATCTATCCCCCCTTTACGCTAGGATGCCACGGATAAAATACGCAGCCGTGAAATGATAGGCAGATTGCTAGATTGCTGCAATTGGAAATCTGCATGCCCAGCGAACTTTGCGCGTCTCGGAGCCGGAATTCAAGTTGGCTGCTGCTGTACAATAAAGGTCCTGCGCAGCTTAGGCTTTGAGCCGATGCTGCCGTTGGCCGCATTAGCGACGGATGCGTCGGCACGGATCACGATTTGCCGAGCTAGATTATCGGTGACGACTTCCTCGAACACCTAACATTTGAAGGTTCGGTTGTTGCTGATATTCGGCGCACCAGATTTAGGTAGTGAGCGAAGTTTGACGTCAGCTTGATTCGGCAATGTCTCCTCTTGGACGACCAAGGCCCTTAGCGGACATGCGAGTCTTGCTTGCGAGTGAAGCGGACGTCAAATATCAAGCTGCCACGCCTGCCTGCTACCCTTAGCCGACGTTGACGCCTGGACGAGGGTGGTCTCGCAGAGACCCGTAAACGAAGGGCGCACGTAAGGCGCCGCGAAAGGAGCGGGACTTTTGTCACGTGGGGAATAGAGGAAAAGGCGCAATTCCGTTTTGCGCCTTTCCTTACTTCAAGGTCGTTTGTTTGGCCGAAAAAATCTCAGTTCAGGGCCAATCCCGTCGTCCATTGTCCGGTCTTGAGCGGATACGGAGAATTCGCTTCCGGCATTTCTTTAGGCAAGCCGTCCTTCCCGAGGGTGAAGATTGAAATCTTTTTGGCCAAGGGGCCGACGAGGTAGAGGAACTTGCCATCGGGCGAGATTTCCAGGTCCTTGCTGTCCGGGTGATCCGCCATGCGCTTCGGCGCGCTGCCCGCCAGCGTGAGCTTGCCATCGGCTGCCACGGAGTATGCGCTCACGCTGTTGCTGACAAAGTTTGCCGTGTAGAGCGCCTTGCCGTTTGGCGCAAAGGCCGTCCAGCAGGAAGCACCTTGGTTGTTTGGATACGGCATGCCCTCCGGCGTTACCGCCGCGGTCGCCGAATCGACCGAGAACACCGCAACGGCGCTGCCGCGGAAGTTCGAGACCATCACGTGGCGCCCATCTTTGGCCCAGGAGAAGCCGACCGTGCCGCTCACTCCATTGGCCCTGGACGGCGAACCCGGACCTTCCTTCAGAAGACCGTTGCTCTGGACCGCATAGGTGCGCAGATCGCCGTTACTCTGAAATCCCGCGGTGACTGCAAGCACTGTTCCGCTGGAATTGAACTCAACGTCGCCGGGGCCTTGGCCAGCAGGAAATTCGATCGTCGACCCTGCAATCGGCGTCAGGCGGCCGTCCTTGCCCAGGCGGAACGCCGTGATGTTCGGCGAGTTCGTCGGATTAGCGAACGGAACGGCCTGGTTGGCGACGTAGACCAGGTCGCCATGCACGGCAATGCTCAGCGGCGTCGACCCACCCGAGGCAAAGGGCGAGCCGGGCACGGCTTTCAATTTGCCGCCTTTGGTAACGTCGAAGACGGCGATCGAATTGCTGCCGGGATTCACGGCGAGCAGATGGCCGCCGGCGATGCGCACGGCACCCTGCGCGTCGAAATCGCCGCCCGACGGCACCACGAGGCCCTTTCCGCCAGTTGCCACCTGCGAAGCGCTCTCATTAAGTGAGCCGTCCGCGCGGCGATCGAGCACAACGACGGCGTTGGCCTGGCCATCGTTGTTGAGCGTGTAGAGATGGCCGACAATCCGCGCCGTGGCACTGCCGGGCATGCTGCCGGCAATCAAAGCCGCAATAGCAACGGTGGCGGTCAACACAGATTTGGATCGCGTGTTCATAGTATCCTCCTTGTGAGCTCCTATGAACGGCATCGTAGGACGCGGAATCGCTGGGTTTGAAATGCCGAAACACTATGGTCTTAATGTCGTCGTATCTATCGTGAGGGATTCAGAATTATCAACGTGAGAAGGGTCCGGAGACGTCGGTGCAAACGCACCACTGGCGCAACGCGTCCTCCCCGTGTGAGAAGGACCAATCTTAGCGTGCGCTCTTCGTGTTGCTAAGGTTCTTACTGAGATAGCGTTTTTGGCGTAGCGGCCGCCCGAGGTTCTTCAGGGTCTTGCCGTCCATGTAACGCGGGTTCGCGGTCCGCTCAGACGACCGCGCCCCAAAATCAAAATCTGCTCAGCCAGGTTGCGCGAGCGGCCTCCCAAGAGTGGTTGGGATACCGCTCGCTGGAAAAATCGACCATTACGTTCGTTTGGTGCGGTGTTAAGTCTGGAACGCTTTCGCGCCACGCTGCACGGCACGGGAGCGCTTCACATGTGATGGTCGGATTTATCGTGTCGGACGTCGGCCACGAACAGGATCACGGTCGTGTCGCCGAGATTCTTCCACCAGTGGGACGTGCCGTGGACCTCGCGACGAAGGTCTCCGGTCTTATGAACGATCGGCACTGTGCAGTTGCTGGCGTATTCGACGATCTCGCCCTGGGCGACGTAAATCAAAGCCGGACGGTCTTCATGGCTGTGCCACGGCACCACGCCGCCCGGCTCGATCGTCAGTTTGCGAAACCGGAGCTCACGATCTTGGATCATGGCCGGCTCTTTGCTCAGATCGATCGAACCAAGCGTCGTATCGACGAGGCCGACGGCCGCCGCGGAGACCGGCTCGCGCGCGCCGGCTTTCATCTTGTCAGCCGGGCACTCGCCCGCGAACGCACTACCGGCGATACACGTTCCAATGGCGAGCAGACCGCCGAAAAGTACGGTGCGGCTGATAGTGCGGGATGGTCCAAGGATCGTCATGGCGATGTTCTCCTCTCATGGCCGAGCCTGGGGAAATCTGGCCTCGGCTCTGGGCGAAACATCGACGAGCCCGTTGCACATTAGAAATGCCAAATGGCTTTCGTGTCGATACTTGGCCGCTATGGTGCGCCGTGCGATAAAAGCCGGCTATCAAACGACTATCGTGGCGGAGCAAAGAACCAAAATGAACTGTACCGTAGCTTCACTTTAGACTTTAGACTTTAGACTTTAGACTTTAGACTTTAGACTTTGCCGCTCTGCTGCTGCATTTGCCGATCAAAAAACAGACAGCAACGCCAATCATTCGATACCCAACAAAGAGGGCACTCCGCAGAAGGCGGCGGCGCTTTGAGGCATACTCGCATTTTCAGTTGCTCGTAATGTTCATGGTGACGGTACGTTTGCAAACGGCTTACACAGAACCTGGGCGCCATCGACGTACAGACCCGCGATTTTAGCTGCCGCAGCCGACCAGGTTGGCGGGCTGACCGACCTCACCGGCGCGGGGACTTGAGGCGGAAGGTCAGGACGGCGGCAACGCCCAGCGATAGCGCGATCCCTGCTACGCAGGCCGACCACCCGAGCCGATCAAACATCTGGCCGAGCAACGCCGTACCGACCAGGCCACCCGCGAAGTAGCTTGAGAGATACATGCCGCTGGCCGATCCACGATCGCCAGTAGCCGCTCGGCTGACGAAGCTTGTTGCGGTTGCCTGGGCAAAGAACGTCCCGGCTCCGACGAGTACCATGCCGAGCAGCACTGCAGTCAGATGGGGCGAGAGAAGAAGCGGCAAGCCGGCGGCCGCCACGCCCAATCCGGTCCACAGCGTGAACCGTGTGCCGATAAACCGGACGAGCGATCCTGCAAGCAACGTCGTCACGATGGACGGCAAGAACACGAAAGACGCCAACCCGAGCTGCATCGGGCCACGCGACAGCGGCGGCCGCGCCAGGACGAAATTCACGAAGGTGAAGGTGCCGATGAAGGCGAACAGAATGCAAAATCCAATGCCGAAAGCTGCACGCAGCCGCGGATTGCGCAGATGCTCAATCCACGCATCGAAGAGGGAGTTCGCCGCGGCTCCCATCTGCATCATCGGAGTCGTCTGGGCGACCGTGAAGTAAACGAGCGCAGCGCCAGCCAAATTCACAGCGGCGAAGAAGTAGAAGTTGGATGCCAGACCGAAGTGGTCGGCGACGGCGGCGGAGATCAGGCGGCCGATGAGGTTGCTCGCGACGTTTCCAGTTATGTAGGCCGCGAAAGCGCCATCCGAATCGCCGTCGCTGCACTCCTCCCCGAGGTAAGCGAGCATGAGAGTGAATGCGGATGCCATGCACAGCCCCTGCGCGATGCGGAGCATCGTGAACACGGTCAAATTAGGAGCAATCGCCAAGAGCGCGGTCGGAATGGAGAGTGCAACGAGGCTGATCAAAATACCGCGTCGCCGATCTATATGTCGGCTTAGCAGCGATACGACCAGCCCCGAGACCGCCATGCCCATGGTGCTGGCGTTCACCGCAAAGCCCATTGCGGCGGGGGTCACACCGTAGGCGCGGGTAAGCGATGGGAGAATGGCTTGGGTGGCGAAGAGGTCGACGAGCGTGAGAAATGCGGTCAGACCGATGACGACCGTGCGCAGCAACGTGCCCGGCGAGTGATGCTGCATTTGCATCTGAGCAGCGTCGACGGTGGGTGCAGTCGATGTCATGTTGCGAATTCCTTCTACTGCGCCAAATGCGTGAACAAACATCGGCCGGAGGGCAGGTAAAGGGAAATACCGAATGGCTTTTGAGTCCATGCGCGGCGGCTATTGCGGTCAATGCCGCCCTGCAGCAGATTAGGTCACCTCGCGCACTGACTGGCGCGGCGTTCTACTTCGACCCCACACTTGACGTGATTGAAGCGATGACATTCGAGGCCATCTTGAACTGATCCTGGCGGGTGGTAATTCCGTGACGCCGCGCTATCCACGCAAAGTCGGTATAAGCGAGCCACACTTCGCCCTTTCCATTTTCGAACACCAGAAGGCGAACCGGCCAGTCGAGGCCCGCAGCCGCGTTTGCGGTAATGAACTGCGTGCCGAGGAGCGGATTGCCGAAGACAAGGAGCACGGACGGCCGCAGCTTGACGCCGGCATCAACGGCAAGTTCCGATTGATCGATTTCAGCGAAAAACTTTATTCCCTTGCCGGCGATGTCGGTTTTCAAACGCGCGACGGTCTCCATCATCGGAAAAGCACTTTTGACTTTAACGACCCCGTCGTCGGCCGCGAGAGCGGGTGACGAAACGGCGAAAACGAACGCAACGACGGTGCTCGAACAAAGTTGGATGAGGCGCGCTAACATGGCTTGATCTCCGTCCTAGCTGATGATGCAGACTGGTACGCGTCGCAGCATGAGCGGGTAGCCCGCCGGAGTTAAATACTGACTGGCTTCGATGGTGATAGCGCGGCGCTATAGGCCTCCCGCCGACCCCCAGTGAGGTGCGGCGCCCGATCGCGGCCACGAATTGTTCGGCATCGGGATTCCATAGCGAGACACTATCGAGCCGTTAGCCAATTGGCATTGGCGGCGCGGCGATCCTGCCCGCATATTGGCCCCGAAAATCAGCGTCGAGACCCAGCGACAGGATTTCTCTCGTCACGAAGAGGCTTCACCATGAACATCGCCGTCAAGTCTGAAAACCTCCCAACGACAAAAGCACTCGCCGGTCGCGTGTCCCTGGTGACGGGATCCACCAGCGGGATTGGGCTCGGCATCGCCCGCGCTCTCGCCGCGGCCGGTTCGGAAATCGTCCTCAACGGATTCAGCGAGCCAAAAAGCATCGCCGAGGTGCAGGGACAGATCGGATCGGATTTCAACGTCCGCACCTCTTATTCCCCTGCGGATATGTCGAATCCGGTTTCCATTCAGGAGATGATCGAAGAGACGCTCGCCTCCTTCGGACGGATCGACGTGCTCGTCAACAACGCCGGTATCCAATATGTGGCGCCGCTTCAGGACTTCCCGCCGGAAAAGTGGAATGCGATCCTTGCGATCAATTTGTCGTCCGCCTTTCACACCAGCCGGCTGGCGCTGCCGTCGATGCTTGAGAACAAGTGGGGCAGGATCATCAACATCGCGTCTGCCCACGGCCTGGTGGGTTCGCCTTTCAAGGCCGCTTATGTTGCCGCCAAGCACGGTATCCTCGGCCTCACCAAAGTGATCGCGCTCGAAACCGCCGAGCAAGGCATCACTTGCAACTCCATCTGCCCCGGCTACGTCTATACCGCGCTGGTGGAGGCGCAGATCGACGGACAAGCCAAATCGCACGGCATTCCGCGCGAGCAAGTCATCCGTGACGTGCTGCTGGCGCAGCAGCCGAGCAAGCGTTTTGCGACGGTCGAGGAGCTGGGCGCGCTCGCCGTGTTCCTTGCGAGCGACGCTGCGGCATCCATCACCGGCGCGGCGTTACCGGTCGATGGCGGCTGGACCGCACACTGACCCGCGGGCGGCTGGCTTAAAGCCGCATATTCTGTTCTGTCGATCATTTGGAAACGGAAAACGTCATGTCCAACGCAACCATCAAACAAACGGTCGACGAGTTTCGGCAGAGGACGAATGGACAGGTGGTCCTCGTGCTCCAGGGTGGTGGAGCGCTTGGCGCCTACCAGGTCGGGGTCTATCAGGCGCTACACGAGGCCAATGTCGAGCCGGACTGGGTCATCGGCACTTCGATTGGGGCCATCAATGCCGGCCTCATCGCCGGCAACAGGTTCGAGGATCGCCTTTCCAGGCTCGACGAATTCTGGAAACGCGTCCAGCGGCCGTCTATCTGGCCGTTGGCGAGCGCCATACCGGGCTTCGTCGGGTTTTTCGACACGTGGTCGTCTTGGCCGACGCTCGTCGACGGCATCCCCGGATTCTTCAAGCCTAACTTGGCGTTCTGGGGCGCAAATCTTTCGCCGGGAGTAAATAACGCGGCTTTCTATTCAACGGCAGCACTGCGCGAAACGCTCACCGAGC
The DNA here is from genome assembly GCA_963831165.1 of uncultured Alphaproteobacteria bacterium. Lineage (GTDB taxonomy): Bacteria > Pseudomonadota > Alphaproteobacteria > Rhizobiales > Xanthobacteraceae > BOG-931. The sequence continues at coordinate 29,013 of CAWHPC010000010.1, read as the reverse complement.
TTGTGGACTTCTCGATCGTCAACAAATGCTCGCCGCGGCTCACGATCGGCGCCGCGAACGTCGAAACCAGCACGATGCGCTATTTTGACAGCCGGGAAACTCCCATCACGACCGAGCAGATCATGGCTTCCGGAGCGTTGCCGCCGGCGTTCCCGGCCATCAATATCGACGGCCAGTTTTTCTGGGATGGCGGCATTCTATCCAACACGCCGACCGAGGTGATTTTCGACGACATTCCTCGCCGCAACTCGCTGATTTTCGCGGTTCACCTGTGGAACGCCAATGGTCCTGTACCGACGTCGATATGGGAAGTCCTGGACCGCCAGAAAGATGTTCAATACTCAAGCCGGATCGCCAGCCACATCGCTCGGCAACAGCAAGCCCATCGCCTTCGCCACGTTGTCAGCCAGCTCGTTCAGCAGATTCCGGCCGATCTACGGAACAGCGAAACGGTGCGTGAACTTGGCGGATACGGTTGCATGACCCAAATGCACGTCGTTCGCCTGCTCGCACCGCGGATCGCAAACGAAAACCACACGAAGGACATAGACTTCAGCTCGTCCGGCATCGGCGCGCGCCGCGAGGCGGGATACGCAGCTACCAGGAAAGCGCTCGAACAGGCGCCGTGGCAGGGCGAATTTGACCCGGTCGAGGGGGTGATCCTTCACGAGGCAATCCCGGACCTTCCGATCGCCGCGGAATAATGAAGGCACGCGTTCGATGACGAAGTTTCTTGTTGATGTTGAGGACACGCCAATCTGGCCGGTGGCGAGTTTGCGGGAATTCGCAATGACCCCGTCATTGCTACGAATTGATCGCAGAATTACAGTGCCCCGGCAGAACAAAGCACACTCATGCTGCCTGGGTTTGTTGACCGTCGAGACAAAGGGCGCCGCGGCGCGCGAAGTTGATTTTCATGTCCTCAACCTCGCTTACTACTCTGCGTGAAGTCTTCGTGAAGTGTCGCGAGATGGACGGTTCGCTTGGCGAAAGGCTCGAGCTTTATTCCCAAGCGGTACGTGACCTCATTCCGTCCTATGCGGACGCGGTTGATAGTCTCATCGACCGCCTGCACAGCAGCGGGGCGGGCGCCGGTGCGCCTCAGCCGGGCGAGCCTATGCCGCCTTTTCTTTTGCCGGACGAAACGGGGCGGCTGGCGAGTCTGGAGGAATTTCTCGCGAATGGTCCCGTCGCCATCACCTTTCATCGCGGCCACTGGTGCCCGTGGTGCCGGATCAGCATCAACGCCTTGGTTCGACGTCCACGACCAAATAGCCGAGGCTGGCGGACAGGTTGTGGCAATCATGCCCGATCGTCAGCGTTTCGCTGCTGAGTTCAAACGCGACGCACAATCGCCGTTTCCGGTGCTGACCGACATGGACAACGGCTATGCGCTATCCCTTAACCTCGCCATCTGGCTTGGGTCCGATCTCGAGCGTCTATTGTCGTCCTACGGTCGAGTATTGCCCGAATATCACGGCAACGATGCCTGGACGTTGCCAATTCCCGCTACTTTCATCGTTGGCCAGGACGGAATTATCCGTAAGCGATTTGTCGATCCGGATTTTCGCCAGCGCATGGCAGTCGAGCAATTGATCGATGCTCTGAGAACAAGGCAGTGAAGGCGTAGCCATTTCCTTCAACAATGCCGAGCTTTGCACAAAGAGAGCTAAGCGGCGTATTGCGACCAATCGGCGCCGCGCAGCATCTTCATGATCATGTTGGCGACAGGCGTCCGTTGACGACCAGCGACCCCGTACAGAAATACAGTACGGCGAAAATCCAAACCGGCAACGGAAGCGCGAAAATACGAGTCGGTGAAGGCCGCGGTACGCGGCGCAAAGGCGACGCCGACACCCTCCTCGATAAGCGCCGCAAGGTCACCCGCCGACGCCACTTCATGGGCATGATCGATGTCGAGAAATTCGCCCCGTAACAGTTTCGCAAGGTCCTCAAATTGCTCGCAATAGGTCCGCATCAGGATCGGCTCTTCGCGCAGATCGGAAAAATTGATCGCGTCAAGAACGGCCAGCCGATGTCCGCCGCGTGCGACAAGTGTAAAGCCTTCGGTGAACAGCGGCCACTCGTCAAGCCGATCCCAGGCATCGCCGAGCGTAGAAGCGACGGCGAGCTCCGCCTCGCCGTTTTTCATGAAATCGGCAACCTGGGCGCCCGTACCTCGGAACAGCTTGAGCTGCAATCGGCCGAAGTGCTTGCGAAGCTCAAGGATGTGCGGCATCAGCAGCGCCAACTCGACCGTCGCCGACAATGCAATTCGTAGTGACCCCACTTCACCGCTTTTGATCGACGAGGCCAGCGACCGCGCGCCAAGAGCGCTATCGTAACACTGCCGCAGCAGCGGCAGCATGCGTTCTCCCAGCTCGGTAAGCCGGGCGTGGGGACGTTCGCGGCGGAACAGGTCGCCGCCCAGCTCTCCCTCTAGCTGTTGGATGGCGCGCGTCAGCGACGGCTGCGCGACGTTACATTCGTCCGCCGCCCGGGTGAAATTCAGCGTCCGGGCGACCGCGAGGAAGTAACGAACCTGATGCATCTCCATCGATGGCGACCCACACACCCGCGGCACCACCGCCGCCGCTCCGGCTGACGTTACAGAAAATGCAGGCTGATTGGCTTCAATGGCTGTTGCCCCGGCGTTCGCCGCCGGTTTTCGGCCTTAGGAATACAACGCCCTCGTAATTCCGCCAAGCAAGCGCTTTTGTGCGCCGTAGCCCAGGACATTCCAACTAGCTCGATAAATATCCGCGTTCGAGGCCAAGCCGACATTGACAAGAGCCGCCATTCGACTTCGATTTATGCGTAGACGCCGCCACCGGAGCTTGACAGGAGACTGCCATGAACGATCTGCGCGACTTCATTGCCGGCATGCCCAAGTGCGAGCTGCACGTCCATCTCGAAGGCACGCTCGAACCGGAAATGAAGTTCGAGCTGGCGAAACGAAACGGCATGACGCTGCCCTACAAGGACGTCGCCGAAATGCGGGCGGCGTATAACTTCCACGACCTGCCGTCGTTTCTCACAATCTATTACGAGGGCATGAGGGTGCTGGTCCACGAGCCGGATTTCTACGACCTGACCTTCGCCTATCTCGCCAAGGCGCATTCGCAAAACGTGCGCTATGTCGAAATGTTCTTCGATCCGCAGCCGCACACCGGGCGCGGCGTGGCGTTCGACGTGGTGATCCGCGGTATCCGCCGGGCGCAGATGGAGGCGGAGCGCATACTCGGCATCAAGAGCCAGCTGATCATGTGTTTTCTGCGCGACTGGAGCGCCGAATTCGCCATGACCACGCTGGTGCAGTCGCTGCCCTACCGCGAATGGATCGTCGGCGTCGGCCTCGATTCCGACGAGAAGAACAATCCGCCGGTGAAGTTCAAGGATGTGTTCGCACGCGCCCGCCGCGAGGGCTACTTCCTGACCATGCATTGCGACGTCGATCAGCAGAACTCTACTGAGCATATCCGCCAATGTCTGGAAGAGATTGGCGTCAACCGCATCGATCACGGCGTCAACGTGCTGGATTCCAACGCGCTGATCGACGAAGTCGCGAAACGCCAACTGGCGCTGACCGTGTGCCCGGTGTCCAACGCCTTCGTCACCAACGGCAGCAAGGCCAAGGAGATCAAGCGCATGCTCGATCTCGGCATCCGCGCTACGGTGCATTCCGACGATCCGGCGTATTTCCGCGGCTATATGAACGAGAATTTCGTCTGCACCCAGGAAGAGGCCGACCTCGGCCCGAAGGAGGTCGTGCAGCTTTCGCGCAACGCCTTCGAAAGCACCTGGCTGCCGCGGCCAATCAAGGACCACTATCTGGCGGAGCTTGACGCCTACGCGGCGCTCAGTTGACGGCCATAGCGTTTTATTGGCTCAGCTGAATATGCTGGCATTCTTCGCTCTGATGGTGTTGACCCAGATAGAGTTCGCCACGGCGGACTCCATCACCACTCATCGCGTATTGCAGGTCGAGCACGTCAAGATCGAGTCAACAAGAACGTTTGCTGAAGTCGAGGCCGCGCTTGACCGCACCCTGCCCGAGCTCGATCCAGAGATACGCGCCGCGCTGATCAACGGTGATGAACAGCGTGCAAAGGAGCTTGAGCGGGGCGCGGAACTTTTCATCTTTCTGAAACGCGATCACGGTGAACTGCTCCAGATCACCGGCCATTCGCGCAAGGCCGTGCAGTACGAGATCGGGAATCCGCTGACCGCAACGAAGATGACGCGGCACCAATTGCCGGCGGCGCTCTATGCGCCGCTGCGGGTGGTTCTTTATGAGAACGCGTACGGAGGCGCGACCTTCGAATACGACAGACCGTCGACGCTGTTCGGGCAATTCGGCGATGAGCAGGTCACGGCAACTGGCCGCGAACTCGACGCCGAACTCGAACGCGCATTGCGGCGCGCTGCTGAGTGAGCGTCGAGCGCAGTCGCCATGTGAGCTAAAAGCAAATGGCCGGGCGTTAGCCCGGCCATCGCGTTTTGAGATCGAAGCCGCGGGAGAATCACTTCCCCGGAATCTTGTCGTCAACGCCTTTGACGTAGAAGTTCATGCTCAGGATTTGGCCGGCGTCGAGCTTGTCGCCGCCCTTGCACTCCACCGTCTTGCCGTCCTGATCGGTAATCGGGCACTTGAACGGATGGAACTTGCCGGACCTGATCGACTCTTCCGTGGCCATCGCCATCTTCTTCACGTCATCAGGCATATTGGTGTAGGGCGCCATCACCACCATTCCGGAGTTGAGTCCGCCCCAGGTGTCTTCCGACTTCCACTTGCCATCGAGGGCGGCCTGCGCGCGTTTGGTGTAGTAGCCGCCCCAGTAGTCGGTGTCCGCGGTGAGCTGGGCCTTTGGGCCGAACTTGACCATGTCGGACGATTCGCCGAAGGAGTGGATGCCGCGTTGCTCGGCGACCTGCGTCGCCGCCGGCGAGTCGGTGTGCTGGGTCAGAATGTCGGCGCCCTGGTCGATCAGCGCCTTGGCGGCGTCGGCTTCCTTGCCCGGATCGAACCAGGAATTGACCCAGATGATCTTGAACTTCATATCCGGCCTGATCGACTGGGCGCCCAGCATCGTCGCGTTGATGTTGGAGATCACCTCGGGGATCGGGAACGAGACGATGTAGCCGACGATGCCGCTCTTCGACATCTTCGCCGCGATTTGGCCCTGGATGTAGCGGCCTTCATAGAAGCGCGCGGCGTAGGTGCTCATGTTCTTGGCGCGCTTGAAGCCGGTCGCGTGCTCGAACATCACGTTCGGATATTTGTTCGCGACCTTCAGCGTCGCGTCCATGAAGCCGAACGAGGTGGTGAAGATCAGCTTGTGGCCGGTGCGGGCGAGCTGCTCGATCGAGCGTTCCGCGTCGGCGCCCTCTGGGACGTTCTCGAGGAACGTCGTCTCGACCTTGCCGGCGAGCGCCTTTTCCATCGCCTTGCGGCCGACGTCATGCTGGTAGCTCCAGCCAAGGTCGCCGATCGGCCCGACATAGATGAAGCCGATTTTCAGTTTTTCGGCGGCGTAGGTCGCCCCGAATGTTCCGACGGCGATCGCGAGGACCGACGCCATAGCGACGATGTTCCATTTCTTCATGACTTCACTCCGGGTTGGAAAGACGGGCGTATGTTCACAGTCCCCATTTTCAGTTACCCCCACGTGCGAAGCGCCCGTAACGCGCCCGCAGGACATTCAACGGTCAGGTACAAACACTACACCTAGAGACGCTGGCGCGGCTGACCCGGCAGTGCCACGCGTCCGTGAAATCAACACGAGAACGATGACCGTGGCAAGGTAGGGCAGCGAGTTCATCACCTGCTGCGGGATGCCGAGCTGGAGCGGCTGCAAAGCCAGCCCCAGGATGCTCACGGCGCCAAACAGATACGCGCCGATGACCAGCCGGCCCGGCCGCCAGGAGGCAAAAACCACCAGCGCCAGCGCGATCCAGCCCCGGCCGGAGGTCATGCCCGGGATGAAGAAAGGCGTATAGGCGAGCGGCAGATAGGCGCCGGCGAGCCCCGCACAGGCGCCGCCAAACAGCACCGCCAGCATGCGGATCCGGAGCACCGGATAGCCGAGCGAGTAAGCCGAAGCGTGGTTGTCCCCGACCGCGCGCAAAACCAGGCCGGCACGGGTCCGGTACAGGAACAGCCAGATACCGATAATGAGCGCCATCGAGAGGTAAACGAAGGCATCCTCACCGAACAGGATGCGGCCGACGACCGGCAAGCCGGTCAAAACCGGCAGATCGAGATGCGCCGCCGGCACGATCTTTTGGCCGACGAAGCCCGCCCCGATCAGGCCGGAAAGACCAACGCCGAAGATGGTCAGCGCCAATCCGGTCGCCACCTGGTTGACCGCAAGCCCAAGCGTCAGAATGCCGAAAATCCCCGCCAGCACCGCACCGGCCACAATGCCGCAAAGCGCACCGACAAAAATCGAACCGGACAGGTAGGCGCCGGCGAAGCCGCAGGCTGCGCCGACGATCATCATGCCCTCGACCCCGAGGTTGAGGACGCCGGCGCGCTCGACCACGAGCTCGCCGGAAGACGCCAGCAGCAGCGGCGTCGAGGCGGTGACGACCGTCAGAATAAAGCTGACCGAGAAAATCAGCTGTACGACGTTCGTGAGCGCCTCAAGCATGGGCAGGCACGGCTTTTCGGACGCTGCGCACGAAGCGCATGCGATACACAATGAGCGAGTCGCAGGCGAGCACGTAGAACAGCAGGATGCCCTGGAACACCTTTGTCAGGTCGAGCGGCACCTTCATCGAGATCTGGGCCCCCTCGCCGCCGATGAAAGTCAGCGCCAGAAACAATCCGGCGACCAAAATGCCGACCGGATTAAGCCGGCCGAGGAAGGCGACGATGATGGCGGTGAAGCCGTAGCCGGAGGCCACACCGGGGTCCAAATGCCCGATCGGTCCGGCCACCTCGATAATGCCGGCGAGCCCGGCAAGCGCGCCCGACACCGCGAACGTGAACAGCACTAGCCGATCGGCGCTGAAGCCGGAAAAGCGCGCCGCCCGCGGCGCCGCTCCTACCAGACGGATTTCAAACCCCATGATGGTGCGTCCGAGCAGCACCGTCACCAGCATGACCACGATCAGCGCGATGATCGAGCCGGCGTGCAGGCGGCCGGTGCCCTCGATCAATGTCGGCACGCTTGCTACCGGATCGAATGCCGCCGTGGTGGGGAAATTCAAGCCCTGCGGATCGCGCCATGGCCCGCGCACCATATAGTCCATGCCGAGATTGGCGACGTAGACCAGCATCAGGCTGGTGAGAATTTCGCTGGCGCCGAAATACACCCGGCAGATCGCCGGAATGAGCCCATAGATCGCGCCGCCGAGCGCGCCGAGGATCAGCATGGCCGGCAGCACCCAAAAACCGGCATCGGTGCCGTTGGTGCGCACTGCGAGCCAGCTGCCGCAGACGGCGCCGACGAGAAATTGCCCTTCGGCGCCGATGTTCCAGATGTTGGCGATGTAGCAGAGCGCAAGGCCGACCGCGATCATCACCAAAGGCGTCGCTTTGACGGCAATCTCCTGCAGCGTGAAGCCGTCGGTCAGCGGCTCGATGAAATAAACGTACAGCGCCTCGATCGGGTTTTTGCCGATGATCGCAAACAAAATCGCGAAGGTGACGATGGTGAGCGCCACCGCGATCAGCGGAGAAGCGACCGCAATCACCGCCGAGCGCTCGGGGCGCCGTTCAAGCACCAACTGCATGCTGTGCCTCTTGCTCGTCGATCGCTCGCTCCGGGTGCGCGCCCCCCATTAACAATCCGAGCTTCTCGCGGGTCGCTTCGACAGCCTGCAGCGGCGCCGACAGCCGCCCGTGGAACATCACCGCAATGCGGTCGGCAATCTCGGCCAATTCGTCGAGATCCTGGCTGATCACCAACACCGCAGCGCCGCGGGCGGCGAGATCGATCAGTGCCTGACGAATGACCGCGGCAGCGCCAGCGTCCACGCCCCAGGTCGGCTGGCTCACCACCAGGACACCGGGCTCGCGCAGGATTTCACGGCCGACAATGAATTTCTGCAAATTGCCGCCGGAGAGGCTCACGGCTTCCGGATTGCGTTTGGCCTTGCGTACGTCGAAGGTCTTGGTGGTGCGGTCGACATGCGCCAGCGTCGCCGGTTTGTCGACGAAGCCTCTCTTGACCATGCCGCTCGCGGCATGACCGGTGAGCAGCGCGTTCTCGGACAATTTCATCCGCGGTGCGGTGCCGTGGCCGAGCCGTTCCTCCGGCACGAAAGCCGCCCCCATGCGGCGGCGCTCGGTCACGCCGAGCAGGCCGGCAGCCTCGCCGTCGATCACGATGGCGCCTTCGCCCGGCGCCAGGCGCTCTCCGGACAGCGCGGCAAACAATTCGTCCTGACCGTTGCCGGACACTCCGGCGATACCGACAATCTCTCCGCCGCGCACTTCGAGCGACACTTCCGCGAGGTGCGTGCCGTGCGGATCGTCCGGCTGCAGCGAAAGCTTTTCGATGATCAGCCGCGGCGTCGAAACGCTGCGGCCCGACATCGCCTTCACCTCGCCGATCTCGCCACCGACCATCATCCGCGCGAGCGACGCCGCCGTTTCCTGGCGCGGATTGCAGGTCGCCACCTTCTTGCCGCCGCGTAGGATCGTTGCCGTGTCGCAGAGCCGTTTGACCTCGTCCAGTTTGTGACTGATGTAAAGGATCGCGCGCCCTTCTTCCCTAAGCCGACGCAGCACGACGAACAGTTGATCCGCCTCCTGCGGCGTCAGCACCGACGTCGGCTCGTCGAGGATCAGGAGCTTAGGATTTTGCATCAGAGCGCGGACAATCTCGATGCGCTGCCGCTCGCCGACCGACAGCTGCCAGACCTGACGCTTGGGATCGAGCGGCAGGCCGTAAACCCGCGCGGTTTCCTCCAGCCGCTCGGAAATGGCGGAAAACGAGTCAGTCGCCGGCAGGCCGAGCGCGACGTTCTCCGCGACGTTGAGATTCTCGAACAGGGTGAAGTGCTGGAACACCATGCCAATGCCGAGGTCGCGTGCTTCAGAAGGACCGGCGAGTACGACTTTTTGTCCCATCCAGCGCAGCTCGCCGCCGCTCGGCTGGATCAGGCCATACATGACTTTCACGAGGGTCGATTTACCGGCGCCATTCTCACCCAGCAGCGCGTGAATTTCGGCGGGGAAAAGATCAAGATCGATGCAATCGTTGGCGAGAAAATCGCCGTAGCGTTTGCTGATCGAAACCGCGCTGAGCAGTGGTTCGGACCGTGTCGGACCGGCCTGTGGCGACGGATCAAGCATGTAAGACGCTGCGCATACCCGGTTTTTTCAAGCTTCTTGCGAGCCTTCTGTGATGGATCGTTGCAAGGATCATTCCACTATCGGAGACCGTAAAGCCCGTTCCCGCGGCCATCATCCGACAAAATCGGCGGGCGCAAAAGTAGCCAATTGGGGATAATCGTGCTCAAGGAGGCGCCACGTCCAGCGCTTGCCTAGATTGCGCCGGTTCTGTCATGTTGGTTTTTGCCGGGGCCGCACGAGGGGGAACCCGACACCGTGGAGCCTGTACTGACTGAGTCCGTCGGCGCCATCCTGCGCTGGCTGCACGTGATCGCCGGCATCGCGTGGATCGGCAGCTCGTTTTACTTCATTCACCTTGACCTCAGCCTCAAACCGCGCCCCGGGCTTCCTCCCGGCGTCAAGGGTGATGAGTGGCAGGTGCACGGCGGCGGCTTCTATCACATGATGAAGTACATGGTCGCACCGGCGAAAATGCCGGACAGTTTGACGTGGTTCAAATGGGAGGCCTACACCACTTGGCTGTCGGGCTTCGCGCTTCTGGTACTGGTCTACTATCTCGGCGCCGACCTGTTCCTGATCGACAAGTCGGTGCTCGATCTCACGGTCGTCCAGGCCGCCGGGATCGCCTTTGGCACCTTGGTGATTGCCTGGCTCATTTATGAAGGCCTGTGCCGATCGCCGCTCGGCAATCACGAAGTGGCGCTGGCGCTGGTCGGGTACGTGTTTCTGGTCGCGCTGACGTACGGGTTTACGCACGTCTTCAGCGGTCGCGGCGCCTTCAACCAGATTGGCGCCGTCATCGGCACCATCATGGTGGCCAATGTCTTCGTGATCATTATTCCCTATCAGAAGAAGACCGTCGCCGCGATGATCGCCGGTAAGGAGCCGGATCCGCGCTGGGGCCAGCTCGGCAAACAACGCTCGGTGCACAACAATTATCTGACGCTGCCTGTCATCTTTTTAATGCTGAGCAATCACTCCCCGCTGTTCTTCGGCACCCGTTTCAATTGGCTGATCGTCGCCATCGTGCTCGTCATCGGCCCGGTGATCCGGCACTTCTTCAATTCGCGCCACGAGGGCAAAGGCAGTCCGTGGTGGACCTGGGCCGTCGCGGCCGCGGGCGTGATCGCGGTGGCGTGGCTGTCGGCTGCGGGGCCGCGAACGACAACCGTTGGCGCGCTACCGTCAACGCCAAAATTCGCGGACGTGTCTAACATCGTCATGTCCCGCTGCAGTATGTGTCATGCCGCCGAGCCGGTGTGGGACGGCATCCCGGCGGCGCCAAAGGGCGTGCTGCTCGATACCGACGAGCACATTAAGACCTATGCCCCGCTGATCGACATCGTTGCCGTGCGCTCGAATTTCATGCCGCCGGGCAACATCACCGAGATGACCAACGACGAACGTCTCGTACTGGCGTCGTGGCTCGCTGCCGGTGCGACGACGAAGTGACGCGCCGAAAACCATTGAATTGAGAATAGCGACCTGAAGGGACGGCTGAGTTGAGCGTGCGTGCCATTCGCGGCCGGCTTCTGACCTTCCTGCGCGCGCCGCGCTGCGCGGGCGACGCGCAAAGTTATCGTTACATCGACGACGGCATCATCGTGGTGAAGGACGGCCGCACCGACGCGGTCGGGCCGGCAGACGAACTGACGGCGCAACTGCCGGCCGATATGCCGGTGGAGCATCACACCGGAGCGCTGATCATGCCGGGCTTCATCGACCCGCATATTCACTTTCCCCAAACCCAGGTGATCGCGTCCTACGGCGCGCAACTGCTCGAATGGCTGGAGAAATACACCTTCGTCGAAGAACAAAAATTCGCCGATCCGGCGCACGCCGCGCGCAACGCCGAATTCTTTCTCGATGAGTTGGCGCGCAATGGCACCACCACAGCGGTCGCCTATTGCACGGCACATCCGGCTTCGGCCGAAGCTTTGTTTACTGCCGCGCAGAAGCGAAATGCCGGCATGATCGCGGGCAATTCGGTCATGAACCGCAACGGCCCGCCCGGATTGCTGGCGCCGGCACCGACCGCTATAGCCGACAGCCGCGATCTGATCCGGCGCTGGCATGGCTCAGGGCGCCAGCGCTACGCGGTGACGCCGCGCTTTGCCATCACCTCGACCGACCAGCAACTCGCCGAGTTAGGAGCGCTGCTGACCGAATTTCCGACCGTCTTGATGCAAACGCATCTCGACGAAAATCTGAACGAGATTGCCACCATCAAGCGGCTGTTCCCGAACGATCCAAGCTATACCGCGGTCTACGCCCGCTTTGGCCTCTTGGGCCCGCGCTCGCTGATGGGCCATTGCATCCATCTTGAGGATGCCGAAGTCGCACTGCTGCGCGACACGCAATCGGTCGCGGTGTTCTGCCCGACTTCTAATCTCTTCATCGGCAGCGGGCTGTTCGACTATGAGCGCCTCAATGCGGCGGGCGTGCGCATCGCGCTCGCGACCGATATCGGCGGCGGCACGTCCTATTCCATGCTGCGCACCGCCGCCGAGGCCTACAAGGTGATGCAGTTGCAGAGCCAGAACCTGTCGGCGCTCACCGCCTTCGATCTGATGACCCGCCGCAACGCTGCCGCGCTTGGCCTCGAAAACGAGATCGGCACCATCGCGCCCGGCGCGTTCGCCGATCTCGTTGTGCTCGACGCCCGCGCAACACCGGCGATGGCGCATCGCATGGAAGTCGCGCGGAACTTGGAAGAAGAACTGTTCGTGCTGATGACTCTCGGCGACGACCGCGCCGTGCGCCAGACCTACATCGCCGGCGAGCCGGCGCTTAAAGTGCGCGCCTAGCTGCGCACTTTAAGCTCGCCGGTGGTTTAATCGCTGTCGCCGTTGCGAGGTCCCGCTTACTTGACTTCGGCAGTAGTCTTGTCAGTGGCCCGATCGTATTTCAGCGTGATCTGATCGATGCTGCAAAGATCGATGTTTTGCCACAACACGCCCGGATAGCCCTCGTCGGCCCACTCGATCTTGAAGTTCCATTTGCAGCCTTTGTCGCTGGTGTCGAACTTGACGTAGATGTTGGCGCCGTTGGCAAGAACGCCGCCCAGCTCATTGTCCGACCAGTCATTGTCGCCTGGATTGTTGAAGCCAAGGAATTTGATGCCGTAACCGGTGCCGTTGACTACCGTTACGTTTCGCTGGTCGGCCGCAAATGCGGACGATCCGCTCAGTGTTGCGACGAGAATGGCGAAGGCGAGGAAGAAACCTTTCACGGAACACCCCTGTGTGATAGAAACGTCGGCGCGGCACTAGCAGCGGTCAGGACGGGACTGTCAAGTCCATTTCGGCAGCGAGACAACTGATGCAGCGCCGGAGGTAATCCGGCCAAGCCAGAGCCACCGCTTCCGGCGCGCCGGCATTTTCACCAATAAACATATCTGCATGTCTTGTGTGGACGCGAACGAAAGGGATGCATGCAGAGAACGGAAAGCGACCTCCGAAAAAGGCTCTTACGTCCCGCTTCTGCAAGCCGCTCGTCTCGCCCGGTCTTCATCGGTGCGCGTCGACGGCGCAGTGCCGTTGAAATCAGTGAGTTGGAAAGTCCTTCGCAACGATGTTATTTCCACCAAGGCTCCCAGGGCTCGATCAAAGGTTACGCCGGGGTGCGTGCTTCCGTGGAAATTCGGGTCGTCCCCGGACCAGGTGGACATGCATGGCGGGAACATATTCCGATATGGCCACGAGCACCTGGCTGAGTTCGGTACGGCCCCATAAATCTTGGGGGCAATTGCGGATTCCCGCTGCTTTAGATGATTCGTCCTTGCGGCGTGCTGCTTCGGTGACGCCCTTGCAGCGGACGTTTTTTCGGCTTGATCAGCTTGCGCGACCGACGGCATGGATAGCGAAAGCGACGCTGCGGCGATCGCGGCGGCGGCTACGCCGCGCAGGAAGGTTACTTGGTTAGGCATAGCTTTCTCCTTTGGCATCGTCCCCCCTTTTGCCCTGCGGACTTCCTCTTACTACAAAACATTCTTCAGCCGCCGGTTCCTTTACTCCGCGTGCTCGAGGAACCGATAATGGCGATGTTGCGCATTGTTCTTTTCGGCTGCCGGCGTCACGGCCGATAAATCTTGACCGGGGCCGACGCTTCAAAGGCCTGCGTGGTGTATTCCACCAGTTCGAGCTGATTGCCGAACGGATCGAGCACATAGTTGACGCGGGTCGTCGCGCACGGGCCTTGGTCGAGCACGATCGGTCCGGCCATCACTTTGCAGCCGTGCTCCGCGAGATAGCTTTTCGCGGTTTCGAGGTTCTCGACCTTGAACGCGATGTGATGGCCGCCGAAGTCGCAGTTGCGCGGCGGCTTCGTGTTTCGTTGCGCCGGCAGATCGTACTGAAACAGTTCGAGCATCAGGTTGGGACCGATGCTGAGCATGGCGATGGTGAGTTTTGCCCCGGCGACGTTGATGTGCGCCTCGGACCAGTCGCGCCCGTCGCTCATGCGCGGTATTTCAGCCGAATCGAACGGTCCGAGCCGGTAAAGCTCGTTCCCGCCGAACACCTCGCAATAGAAACGCACGGCCGCGTCCAGATTGGGCACGGTCAGCGCAACGTGATCGACGTGGGACAAACCCGGCAATCCCTTGCTCATCGGCCTCTCCTGCTGTTGGGTCGTCAGGCGGCATCCGCGCGCGGCGTTGAGCGCCCGGTCATGTGCCAGCAGCGACGACGCGATCGACTTCGGCCAGCGTATTGTTCTTCTCCGCTGCCGTCATCAGCGAAGCCTGGATACCGTTGCGGACGATCGCGGTGATCTCTTCCCGCGTGAGAGACAGGGCATCCGAAACCGCCCGGTAGTTGTCGTTGACGTAGCCGCCGAAATAAGCCGGATCGTCGGAATTGACCGTGACAACGAGGCCCTTGTCCATCATCCGCCGCAGCGGGTGATGTGTAAGCTCGTCGATCACGCGCAGCCGCAGGTTGGAGAGTGGACATACGGTCAGCGCCAGCCGCTCGCGCGCCAGCCGGCCGACCAGCGCCGGGTCGTCGAGCGACCGGTTGCCGTGATCGATCCGGCCGACGCCGAGCACATCGAGCGCTTCCCAGACATAGCTTGGCGGTCCTTCCTCGCCGGCGTGCGCGGTGAGAAAGAAACCGGCGTCGCGGGCGCGGCCGAACACGTGCTTGAATTTGCTCGGCGGGTGGCCGGCTTCGGATGAATCGAGGCCGACGCCGACGATCTTGTCGCGAAACGAAAGCGCGCTGTCGAGCGTCTTCTCGGCATCGGCTTCGTCGAGATGGCGCAGAAAGCACATGATCAGGCTCGCCTGCACGCCAAGCTCGCGGCCGGCATCGACGATGGCGCGGTGCAGCCCGTTGACCACCGTCGCAAACGCAATCCCGCGCGAGGTGTGACCTTGCGGGTCGAAAAACATCTCCACGTGCCGCACATTGTCGGCGCGCGCGCGTTGCAAATAGGCGAAGGCGAGGTCGTAAAAATCCTGCTCCGTGATCAGCACGGACATGCCCTGGTAATAGATGTCGAGAAAATCCTGCAGGTTGCGAAACCGGTAAGCCTGGCGCAGCGCTTCAACCGATATGTAGGGCAGGCGGATGCCGTTGCGGCTCGCCAGAGCGAACGTCAGCTCCGGCTCCAGGCTGCCTTCGATGTGGATGTGCAGTTCGCATTTCGGCAGCCGTTTGATCAGATTATTCGTATCTCCATTCGTATCTTGCATTTTGTTATTATCGCCCGCCCGCGGTTCGAGGTGAATATCATAGCAAGCCGATACGGCGGTATATTGACGCTTAACGTACGGGTAAATGCCTGAGCAAAATTTTGCCGGAACAAACACAATGGAACATGAAGGGACCGAGGCCGCGGCGGCGCTCATGACCGAGCACGCGGGTCGCGTGAATTTCCAGCCGTTTGCCGCGGCGTTCGGAATTGCCGGCGTCGATGACGCTTACGCTGTGCAGCGCGAATATATACGGCGACAGATCCAGGCGCGCGGCACAGGAATTACCGGCTACAAGATCGGCCTCACTTCAAAGCGCATGCAGGAGATGTGCGGCATCGACACTCCGATCGCCGGCGTCGTGCTCCAGGATGGTGTGCACAAGTCTGGCGCCAGTTTGCGCGCATCGGGGTATGGCCGCGTCGGCCTTGAGTTTGAGATTGCCGTTCGCCTCGGGCGCGATCTTCATCCCGGCGGTCGTGACCTTGCATTTGCGCAAGTCGCGGAAGCCGTCGACGCGATCTGCCCGGCAATCGAGATCATCGACGACCGCCACGCCGACTATCGCAACCTGGAAGTGCTGTCGGTGATCGCCGATAACTCGTGGAACGCGGGGATTGCGCTCGGGGACTTCGTGCCCACCTGGCCGGAGCTGGCCTTCCTCGAGGGGGTCGTCTCGATGGACGGCACCATCACCGATCGCGGTTTCGGGCGCGACGTGCTTGGGCACCCGTTCCATCCGGTGGCGTGGCTCGCCGCCCATCTCGCCAAGCTGGGAACGCCGTTGCGCGCTGGGGAGATCGTCATGACCGGAAACCTCGTAACGACCAAGTTTCCGCAGCCGCCATGCGCCTATCGGTTCGAGCTGATCGGTCTCGGCGCAGTCGAGGTCACGGTCCAGCCTTAGCCCGGAGTGACTTTGGCTTACGTGAGCGATAGTCTCGCCCGCGCCAGGAGACGCGGGGCCGACATGATGGCGCTCATCAGAATTTTGTACGAAAATATTTTGTGCAAAAGCGCGCCCGCGTGGCGGGCGGCATGAGCCGTGCTCCAGATATCGATCCCGTTGCGGCCAAACAGGCCATCATCGAATATTGTTTGCGCAAGGGCGCGCTGGTTGCGGGCGTGGCCGATCTCGACGCGGTTCAGCGCATCGCGCCCGCGGGGCATCGTCCGACCGACCTGATGCCGCGGGTGAAGTCGGTGATTGCCGTCGGCGTCGGCGGCTCTACGGCGGGCGCCTGGCGGGTGCCGGCCAAGGCGCTGAGCTATTTCGGCAGCACCGAGAGCCGCGCTTATAAGATCGTGTACGGACTCGCGTTTTACATCGAGCAAAAATTCGGCGTGCCGTCGATCTATTGTCCGCCCGACATGGATCCGGAGCTGGGCGCGCGCTACCCGCTGCAAAGCCTCAAGCTGCATGCCGAGCTTGCCGGCCTCGGCGCGCGCAGCCTGGCCGGCGACATCCTGCTGCATCCCGACTACGGCTACATGTACTACGCGTCGTGCTTTACCGAGCTGGCGCTGCCGCCGGATAAGCCGCTCGCCGAGAACCCGTGCCCGGCGCCGAGCTGCGTCAGCATGTTCCGGCGTGAAGGCCGCACTCCCTGCATGAAATTTTGTCCGGCGCAGTGTTTGTCCGGCGAGATCGATGCGGACGGCAAGCAGGTCTCGATGCACTACGACATGGCCGCCTGTGCCGAGCTGACGCAACAGTTCGAGACCATCCCGCAATTGCTGCGCGATGCCATCGCCACCGACAATCCCGAAGAGCGCGAAGCGCTGCTGCTCGGCGAACGCAACAAGGTGTTGTGGTACCGGATGTCGGTCGGCAATGGCGGGCTGTTAGCGCAGTGTTTCGAATGCATGCGCGTTTGCCCGATCGCTACCAATGCGCCACTCGCGGACCCGCTCAAGCGCGGCGCGGCGCACCGCGCCGCTGCATCGCGAAAGGTGGGCAATGACGGCGCCAACGCGGCGTGAGCGGCTCGGCGTCACGCACGAGATGATCGAGGCGTTCGGCCCGATCGTCTTTGATCTCAGCACCAACGTTCAGGACCGCCGCGGCGACCCGGTCCGCCTGTTGCAGTTCGATGAGATCGAGCGGCAACGGCCGGGCACGGGTTTATCCGATCCCGAGATCGCGCAGCGGCTCGGGCTCGCCGCCGACCAGGTGACGTTCATCCGCGTGCTGCTTGAGCAGCGCCGCTTCAAACCGGCGCGCTACTATCGCCTGTTCCAGCTCGGCGGCGGGCGGCGCTTCCGCACCGAGCGCGGCATGGAGCGCGACGCTTATGAGGAGCCGCAATTCAGCGCCGACGCTTTGGCGATCCGCGATGCGTTGCGCTTTCGTCCCGACCATGTGCTGCGCGAGCTGGAGAGCGGCCGCTGGACCGCCGATACCGTCGCCGGCTACCTGGAACGCTGGGCGCGCGAAACGCCGAACGCGATCGCCATTGCCGCGCCCGGGCATCCGCCGGTCAGCTACGGCGCCGCACTCGACCGGGCCGAACGCCTCGCCGCGGCACTCGCCGCGCTCGGCGTACGGCGCGGCGACGTCGTCACGGTTCAACTGCCAAGCACGCCGGAATTCGTCGTCATCTACTATGCCGTCGCGCGCCTTGGCGGTGTTTTCTCAACGCTGCACACGCCGTATGGGGCTGGCGAGGCAGAGACGCTGCTGCGCCACTCACGGGCGTGCGCGGTTTTTTGCGGTGCGGCGACCGATAAATCCGATCCGCCGGCGATGTTCACGACGCTGGCCGCGCGGCTGCCAAGTCTTCAACACGTTATCTCCGTCGGCCCGCCGCGGCCGGGCGTACTTTCCGCGGAGGTCCTGATCGCCGACGCCGATCGCGCGCTGCTGCATTCGCCGCCGGTCGCAACCGACGCGGCGCTGATGTGCTACACGTCCGGCACCTCGGATGCGCCCAAGGCGGTGCCGCACAGTTCTCAATCGCTGCTCGCCAATCCGCGGCAATGCCTGCCAGTGTTCGATCTGAAACCCGGCGACCGCGTGGTGAGTGCGGCGCCGCTCACCCACGCCTTCGGCCTCTTTGTCGCCAACGCGGCGCTGATGGCCGGAGCGACCTTTATGCCGCTGCCGGCGTTCACGCCGCCGGCGCTTGCCGCCGCGCTGGAACGGGATCGGCCGACGCACGCTTTCGTCGCGCCCGCGCATGTCGCGGCGCTCCTCAAAGCTTCGCTGCTTGACGGCCGCGATCTCACGAGCCTGCGCCAGGTGATCGTGTCGGGTTCTTATTGTGCGCCGGAACTAAAGCGTGCGCTCGAAGACAAGCTCGCCGGCGGCTGCGTGTTCGAACTTTGGGGTATGACGGAGACATTCGCCGTGCTGTTGGGCGATCCGCACGATCCGGCCGCGGAGCGCCACGACTGGATCGGCCGGCCGACGCCCGGCAGCGAGGCTCGCATCGCCGATTTCGACGGCAAGCCGATGCCGCCCGAAGCCGAGGGCGAATTGCAGGTGCGCGGCTGCTCGGTGTTCGCCGGATATTTCGACAATGCCGCCGCCAACGAGGGTAGCTTGACGGACGACGGCTGGTTGCGCACCGGCGATCTCGCGGTAATGAGCCAGGCCGGTCACGTGCGCATCACCGGGCGGAGCAAGGACCTGATCAACCGCGGCGGCGTGAAGCTCAATCCCTCGGACGTTGAAGCGCTGATTGACCAGCACGAGGCCGTGCTGCAGAGCGCGATCGTACCAATGCCTGATCCGATCCTCGGTGAACGCGCCTGCTGCTGCGTGGTGCTCAAGCCCGGCCAGACATTGAGCCTCGAAGTCTTGTGCGCGTGGCTCGAGCGTCAGGACGTCGCCAAGTTCAAATGGCCGGAGCGGCTGGTGCCGATCGAGGCCATGCCGATGACGCCGACGCGCAAGATCATCAAGGGCGCGCTCGTCAAGATGATCGAACAGTGAGAAGCGAGGGGAAAGCTTATGAAGATCGCGACACTCGGATGCCTCGGCTTGATTTTGGGAGCGATCGTCGGGGGCGCCATTGGCGTCGGGCTTGGCTTTGCCTGGACCGCGTTCTTTCACACCACTTCATTTGAAGGCTATTCCGGCATGCTGATATTTTTCACCTTCATGCCCATCGGCGCGATCGTTGGCGGCATGCTGGGCGGTGTCGGCCTCGGCCTGGTCGCCGCCCGAGACGACGCCGATACGAGTCCGAGAAGCTGATTGGCGAAACACAATATCGCGTCTTGCGTCGCGTTGAGCGTTGTGTCGTTCTGTTTCGGGCAGCTTGAACAACCCGATCCGAGCTTATAGGTTCACCACGGTTCGGAGGATCGTCACATGACCGCAGACGGGAACTGGAGCCTCACAGTAGTTACGCCTATGGGCGAGCGTCAGGCTATCCTTTCGCTGAAGACCAGCGGCAACGCGCTGAGCGGCAGCCAGTCGGCGGACGGAGATACGGCGCAGATTTTTGACGGCTCCGTCAATGGCGACAAGGTAGCCTGGAAGGTGTCGATTACGCAGCCGATGGATATGACACTCGAATTCAACGGCACCATCAATGGCGACAAGGTCAGCGGTGAAGTGACGTTGGGAGCCTTCGGCACCGCTTCGTTTAGCGGTACGCGCAGCTAGGGCGCGTTCTCGTAACTAAAGCCAATCGCGGTGCGCTTGGATGTGACGGGGCTACGGCTTGTCTGCCGGTTTCGCGGCTGTGAACGTTCGTCTGTCCAGGCTGCCAAGAAACGCGCGGAACGTCGGGTTTGTACGCAGCGCGTCTTGCCCGGCGGACGCGAGCATTTCTACCTGATCCGGCGAAAGCTTAAAGCGCGTCGGTATGGCTTTAAGGTCCGACGACCGCTGAGCGCCGAGTTGGTCAAATTCCAGGTGGCCGACAAAGAATTTCACATCGCGGCAATCCCATTTGTCCACCAGGCCGTAAGCCTGCCGCTCGCTCTTCGCCAGGCCGCAACGCCAGTGCACCAGCGATTCACGCCATTCCGAGATGATCCGGTCAAAGGCGGTGAAGCTCAAACGTGCGCTTGAATCGGTCGAGGTATTGGCGGCAGCCGCGATGAGTTCCGGAGCTGTCGGGCCTTCCACGCTTTGCACCCAGTCGCCCGAAAGGCCCTTGCCTGCATCCACCACCAGAAACAGGACGCGGCGAATCTTGGCGGCCTGCCGGGGAGTCAGCGGCTCGTAAGCCGCGTCGGCCGATAATCGTGATATCGTAAATCCGGACAAGCCATAAAAATCCACTATGCCGCCGTCGAGTAGCTTAATGAACGGCACCGAGCCATTGCGATAACGCACAATGGCCTCGGCGGATGCCTTTAATAGCGGAGACGCAGCCGGATCATTTTGTGCTTCCATGACCCACTTGGGGAGTGCCGTCCGACATCGCCCGGCATAGGACGTAAGTACCATCGGCGCGAAGATCAGCGGCATGGCGGCCGAAGCGGCAACGGCATTTGCGATCGGATAGGAATTCAAATCGCTGCAAATGGCCTTAAAGCTCGTCTCGTTGAACACGAACGGGGTTCGATTGTAGATGTCCGAAGCATTGATCAAAATATGGGGATGATTGGCGGTGTCGAGTTGCTTGAACGTTGCGCCTTGAAACAGATTTTGATCGAGCCATTGGGTAAATTGGAGAGCCTCGTTGGTGCCACCCTGATAGGCGCGAATTATGCCCACGGGTGTCAGTGGCGTACTCAGAGATTCTTCGGCGTTTCGCAGCAGAAAGCGCTTGGAAAAATCCGAAAGAGCGGAGCGGCCCTTTAGTCCAAAGTATGCGGCGGTGATGGCGCCGCCGGACACCCCCGAAATATAATGAACGCTGTCGAGCAGCGAGACACCTCCTCTAGTCGAGGTTCGATCGAATCCCAGCAGCACGCCATACGAAAATGCCGCCGCACGCGAACCGCCGCCGGAGAATGCCAATCCGATCAGAACATCATCGCCGTTGGTGGGAATAGTGCTACTGGAGTCAAATGTTGCCGCTTCCGCGGTCGCCAGTGGAAGATTAATCGGCGCGTCGTTTATTGTCGCGCAACCGCTGAGAGACGCGGCGCATAGCGCAAGTCCAGCAAGCCGCAAAAGTCGCAACAAGCTCGCCCGATTTCCTGCCCCAATCACCCATGTGCATAATGTTATTAACATTATGATGACATTGAGATGCCGTTCGTCGAACGGCTCCAAGTCGCGGCATCGCAATCATGCTGCCCCGGAAATACGTCTGAAATGTCTGCGGGTTATTTGCTCTTATCGCGAATGACGCGTCAAGCGTCCCTGTTCATCTCAATTGCCCCAATGCGCCGTCGGCGTAGTCCGTGATCGGAAGGCCGAGAGCAGCCAAGACGGCGGCGAACCATATGGCGGGTCAACGCCCGACTTCCACATTGCGCGACTAGCGCCTTCGAGATTGCGGTCTAACTCTAGGTGTTTTCGGGGGGCGGCGGTTTACCGGCTACAATCAGATCGGCACGAAGCTGGCTTAGTGCCTCAACACTTAGATCTCGCCCCTTTGTGAAGGCGCGCAGGCGGCCTGAAAGTTCGTTGCCAAGAATCAACCGCATAAGGCCGGGATTGGACGCAAACCGCTCCACGACAGGCAAAAGGCGAATTTCAGCGCGAAGCAAGTCTGCTTCGTCGGCCCAATCTATGAGATCAACACCTCCCAACATCGACGACTTCCGCGAGTGAGGGACTGCGATATGGCATATTTCACCGGATACATGAAACTGGCATTACCGGACGCACTTCATCACGTGTCTGACCGTCAGCTTCAAGAGGGGATAGTCGATGGGAACGTTCGGCGGGAAAGTCGCGCTGGTTACCGGTGCCGCGCGCGGATTGGGGCGAGTGACGGCACTCGCTTTCGCCCGCGAGGACGCGCGGGTGGTCGTAACCGATACCGACGAACGCGGCGGACAGGAGACGCTCAGCATGCTCCGGGCCGGCGGCGGTGAAGGTCTGTTCGTTCGGGCCGACGTGAGCATCGAAACAGACGTGGAGGCAATGATCGCGAAAACGGTGGAGGCTTACGGGCGGCTCGACTGCGCCGTGAACAACGCGGGCGTGGTGCGTTTTAGTCCAATCATCGATGAAACGACCGAAGGCTTTAATTTTCACGTCGACACGAACCTGCGCGGCGTTTTCTATTGCATGAAGCATGAAATCCGTCAGATGCGAAAGAATGGCGGCGGGGCCATCGTCAACCAGTCGTCGATCACCGGCAGCCTCACCGGTAACCCGGGCGAAGGCGCCTATGCCGCGACCAAAGGCGGCGTGGACGGTCTTACCAAAACCGTCGCGCTTGAAGTTGCGAAAGACAATATCAGCGTCAATGCTATAGCCGCCTGCGGCATCGACGCGCCCGGCGACGTCTTCCACCAGTGGATGGACAAAGAGAATATTACACCGGAACAGGCCAATAAGCTGTTTCCAATCGGTCGCATGGGCAAGGCCGAGGAGCTGACGGCGGCCGTCTTGTTTCTCTGTTCCGATCAGGCCCGCTTCATCGTCGGCCATCTCCTTGTCGTCGATGGCGGATGGATCGCGCGATAAGCTGACAGTGGTGATGGTGTTGAAAAAGGGGTTGGTGATTTTCAGCTGCGCTTCCGGACATTTCCGGACGTGGAGCGATTTCGGCAAGCACCGAATCTGTAGCGAATGATCCTGAGCGGACCTGAGGCGAGGTGATCGCCTTGATGGCGACCAGGGCAAAGCCGATAAAAATTCTTTACTTCCTTAACTTCCTTGCAGGGCGTGCAGTTCACGTGCCACGGCCGCGTCGTGCGCCGCCTCGTCAGCGCGTGCCGCCGCCGGGCTCCAGCGCCCGCGCATGACGAAGATCGTGGCGATGAATACCACGATGCCCCCGATGCAGATCCAGTACCATTCCTGCCATTCGACAGGCGCCGCTGCAGCGGCGGCCTTGATTTCGCCGAGCGCCTCCAGCAGTGGCGCCGGCGGTGTTACGTGGTTCGCGAGCGTCTGCTGGTAGGCCGCGATGTAGTACGGCGCCTCGATCAGCGGCGTCACCGACTTCACCACCGCCGGGAGGCTCAGAAAGCATGCGGTCACCACGAGCCGCACCAACCATCCCCA
Source organism: uncultured Alphaproteobacteria bacterium (assembly GCA_963831165.1). Lineage (GTDB taxonomy): Bacteria > Pseudomonadota > Alphaproteobacteria > Rhizobiales > Xanthobacteraceae > BOG-931. Next base: position 5,916 of record CAWHPC010000010.1, on the reverse strand, counting down.
GATCGCGAGCCCGGTCGCGGTCAGCGCCGGGTTGTGCGCTTCAACCGTCTCGGTGAAGCTCGCCATCCAGGTCACATAGGCGCAACCCATGAACAACGTTTGCACGCAGGAGATCACCACCAGTGTCGCGAATGATGGATGCTGCCCGGCCTGCAGCAGATAGAGCCAGAGCATGATGGCGCCGCCGACGCCGCCTGCCAACATGAAGGGTTTGCGCACCCTCAGCCGGTCCGAGATCACTCCCGCTATGATCAGCGCGAGCGCATTCGCGCCCCAGGTCCAATTCGCGAGTGCGTTTGCCTGCGCCACGCTGAACTGGAAGACCGTCACCAGGTAGATGAGCCCAAATCCCACCGCGGTATAGTAGGCGAGCAGCATTACCGAGACGCCCAACGCCGAGGCGATGATGTCGACATGCATCATCTGCCGCCATGGGTTGCGCAGGCTTGCCTCGATATCGAGCCCTTTTGCCTTCAGCTCCACCAGAACCCGGTCGCGCTCGCTTACCATCAGCTGGTCGCGCAAGGCCGGCGCCAGTTCACGCAGGAATAAAAAGGCGAGCGCGAAGACCACGAGCCCCGCGACGCCACAAATCACGAATTGACTCTGCCAGGTCTGGTAGGTTGGCAGCGTCAGCGTGTTGACGGCGCTCACTGTCAAGCTGCCGAGCACCGGTCCGATAGTCCAGAAGCCCATCGCCGTCGCTCGCCCCACCTGCGGCGCGAAGTCACGGATCAGCGCCGGCGTCGCCACGAGGATGATGCCTTCAACGAACGATACCACTGCAAAGGATAATCCCCATTCAAGCGACGTCGTCACGTTGGGCACCCAGAACAGCGTGATCAGCCCCACCACCAGAAGGCCATACACGACAAGATTGGCGCGTCCGAACCGGTCAGCGAGCCCTGCCAGCAGCGACGCGAACGCGCCGAGCAAGTTTCCCGCCGCAAGTATGTAAACGAATATCGGGAACGGCATCTTCAGCTGCGAGAGCATGATTGTCGCCACCCCGCTGCCGACATAGAGCTCGTAGTACAGCGTGACCGTAATCAGCACCACCAGCAGCAGATGCAACCGCCGCGTGTCTCGTTCCGGGTAGGTTCCAAGCTCGCGATTCCAGATGCGGATGCTGCCGTTGCGGCCCGGAAGAATTGTGGAAGCCATGGTTGTTCCCCCCAAATCATGCGGCGCTTTGGAAGGCACTCTAAGTAGCTTTTGAAAAAAGTATACCGTCGACCAGTGCGCGTGGAAGGGGCTTCCATGTCTCATTCTGGCCGGCCCCTAGCGGCCAAGCCGCGTACGGCTGCGGTCCTGAGATTTACCGGCCGGGGGCAGCGCGGTACGGTATCGCCTGGTGCTAACCGGAGCCGCAGGTTTTGACGTCTTTCGTATTCCGCAGGCAGATCACTGTCGAGTTTGGCCATTGTGATCCAACCGGCACGGTTCATGTTCCGCGGTTTTTTCAATACTTCGACACCAATACGTGGATGCTGTTCGAGGCGGCAACCGGGGTCGACCGGCGCGACTTCACCGCCACCTACGGCATCCTGCCGCTGGTCGATGTGAACGCCGAGTGCCGCAAGCCGGTACTGTTCGGCGAGGTGATCGAGATAACCTCGCGCGTGACCGAGTTTCGCCGTTCAAGCTTTCACGTCGAACACCGGATCACGGTCGACGGCGAACTCGCCGTTGACGGCGGCGAGACGCGGGTCTGGGCGGCGCGCAACAAGGACGACCCGAATAAGATTTCGGCGCTGGCGATTCCGGCAGACGTGATCGCCCGGTTTGCTTGACGTTACACCAGACGCTCGGCGACAATTCGGCATCTTCAGCACCTGACTTGCAAAACGTTGGGCTTTTTTCCGTCCGGCGCTTTAAGCGACCGTGGGCCGTCAAAATGCGATCCGTCGCCATGGGCCGTCAGCAGGCATGCCGCACTGCAACAGCACAGACTGTTGAATATCGCCGGTCGGCCCGGTGCTATGATAGTTTGTCAGGGGGACGTCACCCGCCACCCAAGCGGCGGGATAGAGCACAGGAGAGACGCTATGACGGTGGGTGAGACAAAATTACTTTTTCCGGGCCTCGCGGGATTTTACGAATCCTGGCGTGACATTGCCTATACGCTCCTTCGTGTGATTACCGGCTATATTTTGCTGATGCACGGCTGGATGAAAGTCGGCACCTTCGGTCTCGCCGGCGTCAGCGGTTTCATGGCCAAGCAAGGATTGGAGCCGGCCACAGCGTTTGCAGTTGCTGCCATGCTTCTGGAAACGGTCGGCGCCGTTTGCATCATCTTCGGCCTGTTTACGCGGTTTTTCGCGGCCGCGGTGGCCATAGAGTTAGCCATTGCATTTCTGTTTGTGCACCTCCACGCGGGATTTTCCGTCAGCAGCGGCGGCTTCGAATACGTACTTCTGCTCGGTATCGTGACGTTCGCCATCGCGATCCGGGGCGGCGGACCCTACTCAGTCGATCATTTGATCGGCAAGGAACTGTAGAGCAGCCACGTGCGGGTCGCGCGTGCACCTGAGTGTGGGTGACCGGCGCTAGCTGTTAATTCCGCCGGTCGGCAAAACGCGGCATCTTCACGCTCGCCGCGAACTCCTTGGAGAGCGTGCCAGTTTCCACCACCACGATGTGCGGCGTCAGGCCGAACTTGTGCCGCACCGCGGCTTTCAGCGCTTCTGCGGCCGCAGCGGGGTCGACGCCGCGGCGCACTTCGACCGACACCAGCATGGCGTCGAGATCGCGCTCGCTGATGGCCTCGGCTTTGAAGTCGCCGATCGCGACATTGCGGAAGATGCAATCCTTGAAGTCGGTCGCGGTCGAGGGCGGCGAGAGGGGGGTCTGGGCGGTGCTCAACAAGGACGATTCAGACAAGATCAGCTCGCGGCCCGTTCCCGACGAAGTCATCGCTAAATTTGCATGAGTGCCGTGTCGTGCGCCAGAACGCTTATTCACGGCGCGCAGGTCGACCTCGCAACCGCGATCGTGAGGTGCTGGTCGTGTGACATATGCTAAACAACGTCCCTCACCCTACCGCGTGGGCAAGGGAAACGAATGCAACGGGTTCTGATCGTTGATGACCACCCCGTCGTGCGGATGGGGCTTCGCGCGCTCTTGGAAAAGACGCCCGCGCTCGAGGTTTGCGGCGAGGCCGGATCCGCGGCCGAGGCACTTCGCCTGCTCGCGACTGAACTGCCGGATTTGACGTTGCTTGATCTCAGGCTGGGCGGTCGCGATGGGCCGGACTTTGTGGCCGAGTGCCTGCGGGTTCACCCGAAGACGCGCATTCTTGTCTTGTCGCAGCACGACGAAGCCCTTTACGCTGAACGCGTTCTCGAGGCCGGGGCCTGCGGCTATCTCATGAAAGGAGAAGATCTGGACGGCGTCGTTCACGCCCTCGAAGCAGTGATGCGAGGCGACATTGTCGTCTCTCCGCGCATGAACGCACGCATTCTGTCCCGTCGCTTTCACCGCGGGACCGAAGAGCGTTATGCCGGCCTGACCAATCGAGAAATGCAGATTTTCCTTTTGATCGGCGCCGGCCGGTCCACGGGGGCCATTGCATCCGAGCTTTGCTTATCTCCGAAGACTATCGGTGCCCATCGCGAGAATATCAAGATCAAGCTGGGTCTTGACGGCGCTGCAGCGCTTGAACGTGAGGCCCTGCTCTATGTCGAAAGACTCGGATAGCGATCAACCGTCCTTCGACGCTCATCTTCGCGGCCGCAACGCGGAGCGTCTGCAATTGGCCTCGGTCTATTTCGCTGCGGTGATGCTGGCGCTCGTCGTGGCCGAACTGATCGTTGACGAACTGCGATCGACCGAGCTCATTGTCGTCCAATTGGCGAGCGTCCTTTACTTTTCCGGTCTAGCCTGGCTCTGCCGCAACGGCGGCTCCGCGACCTGGCCAACGCCAGTCTTGCCCCTTCTGTTTGGCGTGGGAACCAGCACAACCGGACTTCTGCTTTCGATCAATCTCGGATGGCGTTTCGGCGCTAATCCGGCGTACGCCACCACAGTTTTCATCGCCTGTTTGGCGCCGCTGTGGACGAGCCGCGCGCTATTGTCGATGTTGCTGCCGCTGCACGGCATCTATCTTGTGACGGTCTTCACCGGTGCCTACGACATTGTTTTTAGAACCGTCATGACCGTCGGCGGCACGGTGGTGTTGCCGCTCGGCGTGGTTACCGCGATCCTGGCGTTGCGGGGTGAACGGCAGGCCTTTGAGGACATGGCGGCGATTCGGGCGCTGCTGGACGAACGCCGCGACATGGTAGCGATGGTCGCCCATGACCTGCAAAGCCCGCTGGCGGGTATCAGGGCGCTGTTACGCACGATGGACGGCCGTTCGGAAGCGGAGGCCCTCAAGCTCGCCGAAATCGCGCGCAGCTGCGGCGACATGTACGGCGCGGTCGCCGGATTGGTCGAGGCGCATCGCTATGCGGCGGCGGAGCAGCTCGATCTTGTCGATGTTCAAGTCGATGCCGTGTTCCAAGACGCCAAGGCCAAAGCTGCAGCCATCGCCGCCGAAAAGCAGATTACCATCGTCGCGGAATCTCGCCCCCTCGCGGTCAGCGCCGAGCCGTCGCTCTTGAGCACCTTGATCGACAATCTGCTTGGCAATGCGATCAAGTTCTCTCCCGCCGGGTCCGTTGTGCTGCTGACCGCCGAGCCGGGCGAAACGCACGTTCGCCTTGGCGTCGTTGATAATGGTCCCGGAATTCCGACCGAGCAGGTCCCTTTGCTGTTCAAAAAATTCTCGCGGCTGCGGGCGCAACCAACGAGCGGCGAACCGACCACGGGCCTCGGGCTTTACATCGTTCGAACCCTGGCCGACCGCATGGGCGCACACGTCGGTTTTGCGCCGAACCCGGACGGCGGCAGTATTTTTTTCATCAACCTGCCGCGCCGGCGCTAAGTACGACTACACTGTGCGCAGAAGCATGCCGTACCAGACGTACTCGGTATCGTCAGTGAAAGTATTCTTGCCGGCCTCGCGCGCGGAATTGGCGAACCCCTGCAGGCTGGTGAAGCGGTTGAGGTTGACCAGGACGAAATCGGAAACGCCGTTCACGAGGTTCACGAGCAGGCGTTCCTTGCCCTCCCAGGCCACCAATTGATTGTTCTCGCCGCGTCCTTTGAGATGCTGCGTTTGGAAAATGGCCCAAATCGCGAACGTCTTCTCGAAGACATAAGGTTGCTCCGGGAAGAAGTTGAACCAGAAAACAGAATCGCGGGTTAGTGAGAAATAGTCTCCGAGGTACCAATGATCCGGAGTGTCGCCGAAGGGAAAACTGAACGGATAGGCCGATGATTGCGGCTCGATATGATAGATACCGAGCAAGACGAAACTGCTGCCGTCGCCCTTGAACCGGTTGAAGGCGGTCGTGATGACGTCGTCCGATCCGATCGCGTAGTGCACGAAGCAATGCTTGCCGTCCGGAATTTTTTTCTCCCAATAGCCCATACGGTGCTCAAGGACATTCCGAAACGCTCCGTCAGCCGTCACGGGTGCGGATGAACTTGCCTTGGCCGCGAACTCCCGAATGACTTCCGGGATTGATAGCCGCTTGAACCGCGCGTAGCTGGCCGGCATTCCCTCCATCCGCCGCGGCGCGTCGGCGAACTCAACGGCCAACAGGATTTTTTGGGTGTAATCGAATTGTCGATCCACGCGTGGCCTCGGTCCGGTTTGAAGCATCTCCGCAAGGCGGACGTTGAGCGCAGTGGATAGCAGGATCGCAGCGCGCCCCCATGGGTTGCCAAAACCCAATTTCGCCTAGGTCAAGAACCTAGAATGAGGCCTCAAACCAATCGGACGCCTACCCTAGCTCCGCCGATCAGAAAAACGCGGCATCTTTACACTGCTCTCAAATTCCTTAGCCAGCGTGCCGGTTTCGACCACGA
>CAWHPC010000009.1:0-29048 GCA_963831165.1 uncultured Alphaproteobacteria bacterium | reverse complement strand
ACAGCGACCGACTGCTCCGAGACTCCACTGCAATGCAGCACGGGCTACAGCGATGCTGACTTATAGCCTTACCACATATAGCGCACGGTGCCGGAGCCCGCGTAAGTCTGCGAGCCGGGGGCAAATTCCCCGTCGAACTTCGCAAGCAAGGTAAGTCGCGGCGTAATGAACAGCTCCGCGCCGGCGGAGGTGAGCGCCGAGTTCTGCGGCAGCGGTGCGCCGTTGACCACGAAGTTCGTACCGGGTAGCGATTGAAATGCCGCACTGAGCGAAGGGTCGCTGACGAAGTCGTGTGCCCAGGCGACCCGCGCACGCAATAGAAGCGGCATGCCGCCGATGACTTCCGGATTGTCGAACCGGGTGCCGAGTTCAGTACGTATATCGGTCGCATTCATTGCGGCATAGGAAAGTCCAAAGCCACCGCCGACCACATTGGTTTCATTATAGCTCGGCGTATGGAAGTCTTGCGCCTGCAATGCCGCGTAGGGCGTTACGCCAAGCGCCGGCAACGCGGCGAAGCGATAACCGCCCTCGACGCGGGCGGCATAACTTTGCGCGTCGAAGTTCGCGGTCAGTCCATCGCCAGCGGCCGAGCGATTGGTGGTCATCCAGTGATTGGCGAAAGCAAGCGCTGCGGAGAGATAAGCCGGACCGGACCGGGTAATGCCGTAGACACCGGTCTGAAACGCATCGCTTCTGCCCGCGCCAAGGCCGCTCGCCAATCCCCACGCGGTTCCGCCGCCACCGAGTGCAAAGCCGAAGATCGTATCCGGCGAATAATGATAATCGAGGCCGCCGGCAAAGCCGTAAGTCTGTGCCGAGACGTTGTTCGAACCGGCGGCTGCATTGCCGCTGGTCCAACTACCGCCGCCAAAGCTCGCGCCCCATGCGGTCCAGCGTTGTTCGAAGGTTTGCGGCGGCGCTTTGAGCACGCCGGCGTAAGCGAGCGCGACATCAGGCGGCAGGGTTGCCTGCTCATCGGGCGCGAACCCCATCGCGCGGCCGCTGACGCCACCGACGCCGCTGCCGAGCCGGCCGTCGACGAATGGATCGAGCATCAAGTTCAGGAACTGATCCATCAATTGAAAGGCAACCACCTCGCCCCCGGTCGCCACCTCGCCGTCGATTTGCGTGAGGCCGGCCGGAGTCAAGCCCAAGAACGCTGCCGGAAGGCTGCCCGTCGTATTGAAATAATTGGTCAGCGCGTTGGCGACATTCTGCTGATTGACATTGAGGCCGGTGAGGTTGGCGAAGCCGGGGGTGAGGTTCAGAAAAACAGTGTTGGCGCTGTAGCTCAGGCTGTCGCTCGCGCCCGCCGGCAGGTTGGTATTGGTCAGCCCGGCGAACGTTGTGCCACCCAGTCCTTTTGCCGCCGTCAGGATGGTGTATTGCTTCGCCACGTAGCTGCCCGACGCGAACTGGGCGTTTACGGTGGCGCCGGTCAGTGTGGCTGAGCCGGCAGTGCTGACGCTGGTTGCGCTCGATGGAGTGACCTGGACCAGATAGAGCGCGCCGGACTGGAAGGCGAGATTGCCGAACGTGCCGGTGCCGGTGAGTGTCGCGCCTTTGGCGACGTTGACGGAGCTTGAATTTGCGATCGAGCCGGTGACATCGAGCGTGCCGGCATTGACGTTGGTCGGGCCGGTGTAGGTGTTGTTACCAGCCAGCACCAGCGTGCCGGCGCCCGTCTTGTCGAGTGTACCGGGGGAACTGCCGTTGGCGATGACGCCGGAGAGGATTAGCGTCGAACCCGCGGCGGGAGCAAAGGTGGGGTCGCCCAAAAGAGCAAAGACGGTCGCTAATTTAATCTCGAGCACTCCTACGCTGGGTGCCAGCGTCGTCCCAGCCTGCATAGTGACGTTGCCGGTGCCAAGCGCGCTGCTGTTGTCGATGACGAGCGAGCCAGTATTCAGAAAGGTGCCGCCCGAGTAGGTGTTGGCACCATCGAGCGTGACCGTGCCGCTGCCGGTCTTGGTCAGCGCGCCAGTGCCGCCGAGGATCGCGGTCACAGTACCGGCTTGCACGCCGAACGAAGATGAATTGAGCGTGCCGTTCTGGATGGTGCCGCCGATGAGCGTCAGCGCGCCGGTGGTCTGCGTCGTGTTGCCGAGATCGAGAGTGCCGCCGGATACCCCGAGCGTTCCGGTCGTTGCCCCCAGCGTCCCGTGGCCCGATATCTGCAAGGTGCCGTTAGTGACAGTGGTGCCGCCGGTATAGCTGTTTGCCGCCGAGAGAATCAGATTTCCGGGTCCCGTCGCCACGAGGAAGCCGGGCGATGTACCGTCCGAAATCGCGCCCCCGAGCGTCAGCGTGGTGCTTGCGGCAGGAGCAAAGAACGAGGCGCCGGACATCTGGATCGGATTGGTGATGGCGAAGCTGCCGTTGCTTCCAAGTGTCGTCCCCGACAGCATCGCGAGGTTGCCGGTGCCAAGCGCGCTGTTGTTGCCGATGACGAGCGTGCCGCTATTCAGAAAGGTGCCGCCCGAATAGGTGTTGGCGCCGGACAAGGTGACGCTAAAGCCGCCGCTGGTGTTGATACCGACTCCGCCGTTGCCGCCCGTTCCGTCGGTGATCGTGTTGGCGATCGTCGTGCTGTTGGCGGTCTGCGCGAGCGTCAGGAAGCCGTTGACGGCGATATTGCCGGTGAGGCCTGAGGTAGCGTTGCCGGACGTCAGCGTGACGGACGAGTCGTTGAGAATGTTGATCGCGGGCGCCGCCGCCGTCGCTCCGAGGATCTTTCCGGAATTGTTGATAACGACGCCGGAGACCCCGCCTCCGGCGCCCACCAGAATGCCGGCGCCAGCCGCGCCATTTGTGCCGTTGCCAGCGTCGCTGATGCCGCCTAGGCCGCCGGTTCCGCCGGTTATCGAGACGCCGGGGCTTATGGTCAGCGTGACGTTGCTGCCGACGATCCCGATGCCCGCCCCGCCGTCGCCGCCATTGCCGCCGCGGCCGCCGCCAGACGAGCTGCCGCCCGTGCCGCCGCTGCCGCCGGTAACGGTGGACCCAAAGCCTTGCAGAGTAAGATTAGCCGAGCCTCCCAGCAACACGCCGTAACCGCCGACGCCGCCGCCGCCGCCGCCGCCCAGGCCCGTGACGCTTCCACCGGCGCCGCCGGAAAAGCCGACAGCGGTGACACCAACAAAACTAACGGGCGACCCGCCTATAACGGAGACGGGGGAAGTACCGCCGGCACCGCCGTTGCCGCCGTTGTCGGAGGCGGCATCGCCGTTTCCGCCGAGTCCGCCGGCGAGGCCCGAGTTGCTCGGGCTTTGGTTGCCGCCGCCGCCGCCGCCGCCGCCGCTAATGCCGCCGCCGAAATTGCCGCCGTTTTGGCCGGACGCGTTAAAGGCGGCCCCAGCGCCACCTGTGCCCGCGGGTCCACCGCTAAACACGCCGCCATTGCCGCCCGTGCCACCCACCTGCGCGAAGGCCGAATTGGGCGCAATCAGCGCCGACCCGACCGCGATGCCGACGATTGCAAACCCCGCCACAACTAGGCCCGAGAAACCGCGCAGCCCCGCGAGGCCATCACGGGCACCCGTACTCAACTGGAACAACATTGCTCGCCCCCGCGGCGAAGGAACTCTTTTGTTCAGTTCACGATGCGTCCGAGCGCCGAGCCCTTGGCGGCACACACTGCCGATGGAACTTTATCGGTGGTCCGTCGCGCCAGCCATCTGCTAACGGCTATTGTGCCATGCTACTACGCGTTTCTGGAGCAGTGTGTTAAACGCGCAACACTAGGGCGTAAGCCCCCACACAATGAATAAGGCAAGCGGAGCACCAACCTCGAAAACCGCTCGACTTTGTTGCAGCGCATGAGTCCGAAGATGGCCCATAGCGACATTTCGATGCGCCGCAGATTCCGGTCGCTATCGGGGCAACTGCGGACATCGCGTAAGCCGCACCACAGGCCGTCACCGGTGACGGGACAATCGCTCTTGACTCTCGTCCCCATTTCAGGTACATGATTCAAAGAATCTCGCTCACCGAGGACGCCTGTCGCGAAGGTATTCCGAGAGGTGGAGCGAGTGCGGCGCCCGCGCGCGGAACGATACACTCCGCTCTCGGGCAGCTTCGGGCATCATCTGACCGGCACTATGACCGGTCCGGGAGGTGCGTTCCCTGGACTGGGACAGGCGGGCGCGGGTAACGCCCGTGTAAGAACGCGAGGTCCTTTGCTCCCCGGTTGGAGCGACCGTTCAGGATCGAACGTCCTGCCACGTCCCAGGAAGCCTGGCCTGGAGTTGCGCCCAAGGGCCGAAAGCCCTGACGGTAAGAGCCGTGGTGGAACGCCGATAGGCGAGCGCACCCGCTGGTGCGCGCCGCATCGCGAGATGCGGAGGTTGGAGACACACGTCTGTCGGCGTTCCGCTTCCTTTTTTCTTTCGCTTGGTAGGGTGGGTAGAGCGAAGCGAAACCCACCGCTCAGCATGGTGGGTTACGCCGCGGAGCTTGTCATCGGGCCGGCCACTTCGGGCCGGACCCGTTGGCGGCTAACCCACCTATGTTTCGCTAAAACTCGGGCGCATCTGCGTCGCGAGAACGATGTTGCATGTTCACCTCTCCCCGCGTGCGGGGAGAGGTCGAGCAGAGCGAGGGTGAGGGGGCCTCTCAGCGAGTTCTGAGCGCTGCAATTCTGAGCCCGGTGGAAAGGCCCCCTCACCCCAACCCTCTCCCCGCACGCGGGGAGAGGGAGTCGTAGCGTGACGGAAGGCGACAGCTTTGACGACCACACAAGCGTCGCGGCTGTTGCCCTCCCCCGCTCCGCTTCGCCGCTGCCGAAAGACCGAGCTTGACGCCGACGCGCGTTGCACCGTACCGCAGGCCGCCATGCCCCATTCCGCAACCCTCAACGTCATGATCAAGGCGGCATACCGCGCCGGCCGCAGCCTCAAGCGCGATCTCGGCGAGGTCGAGAATCTGCAAGTGTCGCTGAAAGGCCCGCGCAATTTCGTCACCGCCGCCGACCGCAAGGCTGAAGCGATCGTGCGCGAGGATCTGGCCAAGGCGCGGCCGGATTACGGCTTCCTCGGCGAGGAAGGCGGCGCGCATCCCGGCGCCGATAAGACCCACCGCTGGATCGTCGATCCGCTCGACGGCACCACCAACTTCCTGCACGGCATTCCCCATTTCGCGGTCTCGATCGCCCTTGAGCGAAACGGCGCCATTGTCGCCGGCGTCACCTACAATCCGGCGAACGACGATCTGTTCGTCGCCGAGCGCGGCAAGGGCGCTTTCCTCAACGACCGGCGCATCCGCGTCGCCGCCCGCAAGCGGCTCGATGAAGCGGTGGTCGCCTGCGGACTGCCGCACACCGGCCGCGGCGACCTTGAGCTGGCGCGGGCGGAAATCGCCGCCGCCCAGAAGCATTTCGCCGGACTGCGCCGGTTCGGCGCCGCCAGCCTCGATCTCGCCTGGATCGCCGCCGGCCGGTTCGATGCGTATTGGGAGCGCGACCTGTCGCCGTGGGACATGGCCGCGGGGATGATTCTGGTGCGCGAAGCCGGCGGCTTCGTTACCGATCTCGACGGCGGCGACGGCATCATGACCAAGAGCCAAATCGCCGCAGGCAACGACACCATGCACCACGAACTGCTTCGGCTGTTGCGCGAGGCGGGTAAGGAAGCGGCGCGGCAGCCCGCTACGCCGTAATGTTATGACGAGGGCGAAAACGCCAGCACCGTGCCGCAAATGTTGCGGCAGTCATTAACCGGAACCGCTGAAACAATGCGGAAATCGTGCATTTTTCTTCGACCGCGCCTATGTCATATTGCGTCAGGTACCGGGCGCTAAGTTAAAGGCCGATGGCGAATACTAACGTCGACACAGCCAAGCTGTCCTCGCCCCGCATCTTTCTGATCCGGATGCTGGTGTTTCTGATCCTGTGCGCGCTGATCGGCTTTGTGCTGCAGCGTCAGATCCTCACCGCGTTCATGGCCAACCCCTGGCTCAACGGGCTGATCTTCGGCGTGCTTTTGATCGGCATTATCCTGTCGTTCGCCCGCGTGATCCGGCTGTTCCCGGAAGTCTCCTGGGTCAACAGCTTTCGCCGCTCCGACCCGGCGCTGGTGACCGCACGCGAGCCGAAGCTCTTGGCACCGATGGCGGCCATTCTGGGCAGCGAGCGCGCCGACCGCGTTTCGATTTCGGCGCAGACCATGCGCGCCTTCCTCGATTCGCTTGGGACGCGGCTCGACGAGGCGCGCGACATTTCGCGCTATCTGACCGGGCTCCTTGTGTTCCTCGGCCTTCTTGGCACCTTCTGGGGCCTCATCGAGACCGTCGGCTCGGTCGGCGGCATCATCAACAATCTTAATGTCGGCGGCGACGCGGATACGGTGTTCAACGCGCTCAAGGAAGGGCTAGCCGCGCCGCTCGGCGGCATGGGCATCTCGTTTTCCTCGTCGCTGTTCGGGCTCGCCGGCTCGCTGATCCTCGGCTTTCTCGACCTGCAAACGAGCCAGGCGCAGAACCGCTTCTACACCAACCTCGAAGACTGGCTGGCGACGACGGTGCAGGAACTCGGCGCGGCCGCCCCGGGCGGCGCCCTCCCCGTCACGCTCCTCGACGCGATCGAGCGGCTGCGCAATTCGATCGGCGACGCCGGATCGGGCAAGGCGACCACCGCCGCGATGGCAAACCTCGCCGAAGCGATCCAGGGGCTCGTGCAGCACATGCGCTCGGAACAGCAGATGATCCGCGACTGGGCCGACGCCCAGGCCAAGCTCAACGCCGACATCCGCCGCTTCATGGAGATGCTGTCGCGCGAGACCATCGACCGATAACAGTGAACTGGGCGCAAACTTGAATTAGGCGCGAAACAGATGGCGATTTCCCGCAGCCGCGACAGCGGCATGAATTACTGGCCGGGCTTCGTCGACGCGCTGTCGACGCTGATCCTGTCGATCATCTTTCTGCTCACCGTGTTCATGGTGGCGCAGTTCTTCCTGTCGCAGCAAATCGCCGGCAAAGACACGGCCCTGGCGCGGCTGAACGCGCAGATTTCGCGGCTGTCGCAGCTGTTGTCGCTGGAACAGACTGGCAAGACCAGCCTCGAGGACGAAGTCGCGCAATTGCGAGCGTCGCTGTCGATGGCCGAAGGCGAGCGCGACCGGCTGCGCGGCGCCGCCGAGGGCGCGCAGAGCGCGGCGCAAAATGCCGATGCCGGCAAGGCCGCGGTCGGCAAGCTCACCTCGCAGCTCGACATGGAGAAAGAGGCGACCGCCCGCGCAGTAGCGCAGATCGCGATCCTCAATCAGCAGATCAGCGCGCTCCGCCGCCAGATGGCGGCGCTCGAGCAGGCGCTCGGCGCTTCCGAGCAGAAGGGGAAGGACGCCCAGCTTCACATTGCCGATCTCGGGCAACGCCTGAACGTCGCTTTGGCGCAGCGGGTGCAGGAATTGTCGCGTTACCGGTCGGATTTCTTCGGCAAGCTCCGTGAAATTCTCGGCAACCGGCCCGACATCCGCGTGGTCGGCGACCGATTCGTGTTTCAGTCCGAAGTGTTCTTCGACAGCGGCGCCGCAGTGCTCCGGCCGGAGGGTCGCGCCGAGCTCGACAAGCTCGCCATGGCGCTTGCCGAACTGGAAAAGCAAATTCCGTCGGACATCAACTGGGTGTTGCGCGTCGACGGGCATACCGATACGCGGCAATTGTCCGCGACTTCGCCGTTCAAGTCGAACTGGGAACTTTCGGCAGCGCGCGCGATTTCGGTCGTGCAGTATTTGATCGGCAAGGGAATTTCGCCGCAGCGCCTGGTCGCCGCGGGCTTCGGCGAGTTTCAGCCGATCGATCCCGGCACCACCGACGAAGCCTTCAGCCGCAATCGCCGCATCGAGCTGAAGCTGACGGAAAAGTAGCGCGTGCGGCGAGCCGCGACGCACGGTGCACGGTGCACGGTGAACGAGACGACGCATGATCACGGCTTTGTGCTGCGGCGCTACGAGGCGCGCGACGAGGACGACGCGATCGCGCTGTGGCAGCGGACTTGGCAGACCGCCTATCCGCAGCTTGATTTCGCGGCGCGGCTTGACTGGTGGCGGTCACGCTGGCGCCATGAGCTGGTGCCGTCGGCGGAAATCATGATCGCCGACGCCGCAGGCGAAATGATCGGCTTTGTGACTGTCGATCCGCGTACGCTCTACCTCGATCAGATCGTGGTCGCGCCCGGGCGTTGGGCGTCCGGCGTCGGCGCGGCGCTGCTCGACGAGGCCAAGCGGCTGTCGCCCTCAGGCCTCGATCTCGACGTCAACACCGACAACGCGCGGGCGATTGCGTTTTACGTCAAACACGGATTTTCGATCAGTGGCGCGAGCGTCAATCCGATTTCCGGCAAGCCGGTCCACCGCATGAGCTGGCGGCCGTGAATTTTGCCGGTGCTAGGTGGTTTGAAATTGCAGCTTCGCCAGGCGCGCGTAAAGGCCGCCAGCCGCGGCCAGCGTCTGATGCGTGCCTTCCTCGACAATGCGGCCTTGGTCGAGCACCAGGATGCGATCGCACGACAACACCGTTGCGAGCCGATGAGCGATGACAATGGTGGTTCGTTCGCGCATCAACTCGGCCAGCGCCGCGGCAATCTGGGTCTCGCTTTCGGCGTCGAGCGACGAGGTCGCCTCGTCGAGCAGCAGAAGCGGCGCATCGCGCAGAACAGCGCGCGCGATCGCAATCCGTTGCCGCTGTCCGCCCGAAAGCGTAACGCCGCGTTCGCCAACTTGCGCTTCCATTCCGGCCGGCAGCGCCGCGATAAAGGCGGCCGCGTGCGCGTGTTCTGCGGCGCGCGCGACCTCGGCGTCGGACGCGTCAGGTCTGCCGAAGCGAATGTTGTCACGCACCGTGCTTGCGAACATCGCGCTGTCCTGCGGCACCAGCGCAATCCGCGCCCGCAACTCCGCCGGATCGAGGTCAGCAAGCCGCATGCCCTCAAGCGTGACGCTTCCGCCGGTGGGATCGTAGAAGCGCAACAGCAAATGAAAGATCGTGCTTTTGCCGGCGCCCGAAGGTCCAACGATCGCGACTTTCTCGCCGCGCGCGACGTGAAACGAGACGCCATTGAGCGCAGACACATTCGGCCGCGTCGGGTAGGAGAAACGCACGTCGGTGAAAGCGACCTCGCCACGTGCCGGCAACGGCAGCGCGAGCGGATGTGCCGGGCGTGCGATAGCCGGTTTGATTGCCAAAATCTCAAACAGCCGCTCTGCCGCGCCGGAAGCTTGCGCCACCTCGCCGCCGGTTTCCGACAGCGAGCCGAGGGCTGCCGCGGCAAACACCGCATAAAGCACGAATTGGCCAAGCCGGCCGGGCGTCATCTTGGCGGCGAGCACGTCCTGCGCGCCGACCCAGAGCACCACGATCACGCTCGCGGAAACCAGGAAAATGGCGATCGCGGTGAGAATGGCGCGCGCCCGTATCGACGCGCGCGCCGCCGTGAACGCACGCTCAACCGCATCGCGAAAACGCTTGATGCCGAGGGGCTCGTTGGTGAAGGCTTGCAATACCCGCACCGCTCCGATTAGTTCAGCGGCATAAGCCGAGGCATCGGCCAGCGTATCCTGCGCGAACCGCGAACGCCGCCGCACCGCGCGGCCGAAAGCGTAAAGCGGCAGCACGATGATCGGGATCGCCGCGAGCACGAAGAGGGAAAGCCGCGGACTGCTTACAACCATCATCACGCTCGCTCCGACGAAGAGCACGAAGTTGCGCAACGCCACCGAAACGGAACTGCCGACCGCGGCCTTGATCTGCGTCGTATCGGCGGTGAGCCGCGAGATCACTTCGCCGGTTCTCGCTTCGTCAAAGAACGCCGCGGAGAGCGAAGTCACGTGCGCGAACACGTCGCCGCGCAAATCGGCGACAATGCGCTCGCCAAGAGTGGTGACAAGGTAATAGCGGAGCGCGCTCGCCAGCGCCAACACCGCGCCGACGCCGATCATGACCAGAAAATAATTGTCGATCAGCGCCAGGCCGCGCGCGGTAAAGCCGAAATCGATCATGCGCCGCACCGCGATCGGCACGACGAGCGTGGTCAACGCCGCGAGAATCAAGGCTCCGAGCGCCGCGGTAACCCGCCAGCGATAGCGTTTGACGTAAGGGAAAAGCGAAGCCAGCGGACGCAAATTGGTCCCGCGCGACACGCCTCCCTCCTGCGGCGCAGCTGCAGCCAACGCCGTTTGCAGCGGCGCGGCCGACGTCAGCGTCGAAGTTGCTCCGAGCCCCGCTGCATTCTTGCCGGCATCGAAGTTCATGCGTTGCAGTGCCTCGCCGCTCTATCGGGAACAGCAAGACAATGCGCCAGCCGCGCGCCACTAGCAACGTCCGGCGCCTGGCCTTAATTCACACGCGGAGGAGGTTGAAAAGCAATCGTGAGGGTTGGCTGAATAATAAACCCGCCCCAAGCATCTTTAGAGACAGTAGAGAAGTTTTGAAAGTAGCTGATGGGAAGCGAGAAAGAAAGCGACTGTGACGTTGTCGATCCCTTAAGAAGCGGTTGCGGAGCGGTCGAATACGTGAGCACAGGTCCCGCCTGTATAAGGAAGTCCTGACGACCCCCCGGTACGTTTTCGTAGGAGCGGCTGGTTACGATAGCTTGGCCAGCGAGAGACCAATCAGTGTAATTAAATCGAGTTCCGACAGTTGCAGCCGCAGCAAAGTTTAGGTTTGCGAGACTCGGCACATCTGCAAAAGTCTGGCCTGCCGTAAGCGACAAATCCATGTAGTAGCAAAAATTCTGACTTGCCGTGGCCCGCGTACTCGTTTCGCAGGTTTTGCCCGGGCCCGTCAAATCGAAATTTTGCCGCGCGAGTGTGATCTGAGGTGTGAACAAGTCGGCAGATTGGTATCGAAAACCGGGAGTGAACAACGTTTGGTTGACAACCCCGAACGATGCGACATCAAAAGTCACTGCGCTGGTCGGCGGAATGTGGTCCCTGTTGATAGCAACGGGAGTGCCGTTGTTGTAAAAGTATCCGTCGATAAAGTATTGATATGCAGCTTGGGCCGTTATCGTGTCGAGGCTCTTAGACGAGTAGGTGACGTATCGAGCAGAGGCCCCTTGTGCGTTGAAAAATATAAGGTCATAAGGACGGGCCTGCCCCACGCCGGTTGTCGCCAATACCCCACCGTTAAAGTCGATGGATCCGTCCGGACTAGTATTATAGCCGGTTTTGAGCGCGTCCGTTTCATACGTCGGATTAAATTGGAGACTTGCCTTCAAGGTTGTCGGTTGCCCACAATAGTATTTGAAATTTGGAGGGATTATTGCCTGCTTAAACCTGGCCTTTAAGAGCGGATCGCTACTTATCGCGGTAGCTAATTTGTCTGCCGCTTCCGCATTGGCGTTCAATGTTTCCATAGGAGCTAATCTCCCACGTGAAAGTTCTTTTGCCGCTGACCAAAATTTGGTCGCAGACATGACGGACACTAAAGCGTTCTCTATCTGCTTCTCGGTCGGCGGACACAATTCTTTTGGGTAGTCGATTGCTTTAAGTATCTTGGCTCCGGCCGCCGAGACGCTCGTCACCTTAGCCGGAGAGAGCGGCACGGTCGTGATGGGCGGAAAAAGGATATTGGCTTGGGTTTGAATGTTAGGATTGATTTGCGCCCGCGCTGGCGCAGTCAACAACAAGAAAGCAATCAGAGCGGGGACAGACGACCAGACGCCGAACTGCGCAAAGCCGCAACGCGCTACTAACCGTACGCCCATGATGATTCCCCCAAACTCACGTCACCGGCAATTGAGTTCCCCGAGCAATTGGAGGTTAAGTGCGGCTGCTGGTCAACCAGGAGACGCAATTTATTCGCAATAGTTGTATAATTGCAACTATTGATTGAGAGGGCGATCACTTGGACAAAAAAATGACATCCAACGAATGGCTGAACGTACCTTGTTTGGCTCAGTCAGCCGCGTTATAGACGCCTAAATTTCCGTGAAACCAAGCGCCCGCTCGGGCTGCAAGAGGTTTAACTGCGCGCTATGAAACCCGATACCCACCCCGATTATCACGTCGTCAAGGTCGTCATGACCGACGGAACCGAATTCACCACCCGCACGACCTGGGGCAAATCCGGCGATACGCTCCATCTCGACGTCGATCCGAAGTCGCATCCGGCCTGGACCGGCGGCCAGCAGCACCTTGTCGACCGCGGCGGGCGGTTGTCGCGCTTTCAGAAGAAATTCTCGGGCTTTCTTAAGAAATAACGGCGGTTGCGCGCAGAGTCTGGGCTCCTAGCCGCTTCGGCCAATGTCACTTGATTCCGGCCGCCTCAACCGGTCGAGCAGCCAGTAAGCCGCGATCCACAGTTTCGGATCCTCGATCGCGCCGCGTCCAAGGCGATCAAACAGATCGTCAATTGGGACTTCTACGATTTTGACGTCTTCGTCGTCGATGCCGCCGCCCGTGCCCGTCCGGTCCGCGTCGCGCACCTCGGCAAAATACAGAAATACCCGCTAGGAGGTACCGCCGGGCGAAGAGAAGAATTTTCCGATCGGTTGCAACGTTCCAATTTGGCCGCCGGTCTCCTCGAATGTCTCGCGAAGTGCCGCGGCTTCCGGTGGTTCGTCGCCGTCGATCATTCCCGCGACTGTCTCCACGATCCATCCGTCAGTGCTCGTTTCGTCATCGCGGCGACGACCGATCAAAACAGGCGCTTTGAATTGTTCGACCAATAGGACCGAGTTTCGTTCGACGTGAAATAGCAAAACGGCAACTGAATCGCCGCGTTCGAACACCAACCGCTTCTGCGCGGCGCTCATCGTCCCGTCGATTTGCTGGTGTGCGATCAGAAGCTCGTCGATTTTGGAAAAATCGTCGAATACGCGACGTCGCCGCTTAATGACGGCCCTGCGCGGCATCGTAGCCTCCGGCGCTATACAGGTCGAAAGATGAGACGCCGAGTGAGCGCCTAGACTCCATCGCGCTCGAACGCAGCCTTCAACAGTCCCAGTTGCAGTTCAACCGGGTTGCCGACCGCGATCTTGACCGGCGGCGGTGCATGCATCGTCGCGTCGAGCCGCCGCACCTCGGCTTGGAGTTTGGTCGAGCGTGCGATGAGTTCCTGAAGCTTGCCCGGCAGAAGCGCGATCGATTTGGCGTCACCCGGGTCGCACGCTGCCAACCTGACCTTGCTCTTTTCCTTGTTGGCCTGCGCCAACGTCATTTCGCCTTCTTTGACCGCACGGTGCAAAAGGAGCCAGGAGGCGAGTTGCATCAGCCGCGTGGTCAGCCGCATACTCTCGGTCGCATAAACGAGAGCGGCGCTACGTTCGAGCTTCTTCGATTCCGCGCGACCAGCACCGTCGAGATAGCTCGCTGTCTCCTCGACCAAAGCCATTCCATCGCGGAAAAGGGTGGCAAACACTTGGGAATTCGCCAGCCGCTCGCTGAAGGAAACCGCGCCGGCTTCGGTCGCACGCTTTTCAGACATGGGTACGCCTCACAACGAGCGTAGCATCGCCTGCCCCAGCCTCTAAGTCCAGCGGGCGAAGCGACTGACTTACCGACATAGTTGCCGGCCAAGCCGGTGACACGACCTGCGACAGAAAAAAGAGCCGCCGTTGCCGGCGGCTCAAGGTGATAACAGGGAGGCGTCAAACAGAGTGGACAGGAGCCACTCGATGTCCAGAAGTTGGACAATATCTGTAATGAAGGAGAAAGCTTAACGAAAGGTTAAGGAATCGCCGAGAGTTGCCGAAACTTTTTCCAGTTTAACTCTAGCTGGTCGCTGATAGCTGCTATTTTTTGAAAAACGCATTGGCGGCGGTTTGCGATGATCGCTTTCTAGCGATTTCTGCTTCAAGCCGTGCGATCTCGTCCTTGAGCAGCCCCAAGCGCTCAGTGAGTTCGCCGACCGAAAGCAACGCCAGATCCTGCCCCAACTCGTGGGTGATCTTCTTTTTCGGCAGATCGTCCGGATCAATGGCGGCCATTTGCGCTTCCTTTGACAAATAAACTAACGACGACAATTGCGATTGTCACACCTAGGCGTCGATCCTAAAACTGCCCGCCACGATAAGCCGGCGAGCTGGCCTGACCCTTTGAAAAGAAACGGGAAAATTGTTGCGCCTGCACGGGGCAAACGGTTATTCATCGACCCTCGCTTGGGCTGGGTGCGAGCGCCCGGATGAAACCGGGCCGCGAATTCGGCGTAAAGCGGGCTAAGTTGTGAAACGGGAATTCCCTCATCGTCGGAGCGCGATGTGCGCCGGCGGCCGAGTTTTGGAGGTCGTCTCTTGGCATTGGTTCGCGCCGCGACGGCGCTAGCGGCCTTTGCGGTTGCGGCCCTGTTCGGGATTGCGAGCGCAGCCGCAGTCGAGGCGGTCAATGTCCGCCTCGATGCTGCGGCCATCGATCTGACGGGCGCGGTGGAGTTCCAACACACCGACGGTGACCGCGTGCAGGTTTCGATAGCGCCGGGTGCCGACGGCATCGCTCGCCGCATCGAGGTCCGGGCGCGCGAAGCCGGAACCAATTGGGCTGTGTTCGCGCTCGCCAACGACGGCGACGAGCAGATCGACCGCCTGATCGTGGCGCCGCACTATCGCATGGTCGGGTCCGGATTAATCTGGCCCGACCTCGGCACCTCGCACATAGTCAATATTACGCCGTCCTCGGGCGATCCGCCTGAGCGGCTTGATAATCCGAGCGCTGACGTTTTCCGCGTTACGCTCGACCCCGGCACCGTGATCACGTTCGTTGCCGAACTCCGCACCCCCAACCTGCCGCAGCTTTATCTCTGGGAACTCGATGCCTTTAAGGACAAGATCAACTCGCTGACGCTCTACCACGGCATTGTCATCGGCATCGCCGGTTTGCTGGCGCTATTCCTCACGATTCTGTTTGTCGTCAAAGGCAGCGTGATGTTTCCCGCCGCCGCGGCGCTCGGCTGGGCAGTTCTGATTTATATCGGCATCGACTTTGGCTTCTGGGCCAAGGTGTTCGACATATCGTCGGGCGCCGAGCGCATCTGGCGGGCTTCGGGCGAAGCGATCCTCGCCGCGACGCTGCTGGTATTTCTGTTTGCTTATTTGAACCTCAACCGCTGGCACGTGCGTTACGCGCATATTACCGTCGGCTGGCTCGCCTTTCTGGGCGCGCTTGTGGCGGTAGCGCTTTACTCGCCTGAGGTCGCCTCCGGCATTGCCCGGATGTCGCTGTTTTTTATTGCCCTGCTCGGATTCGTTCTCGTCGGCTATCTTTCAACGCACGGCTTTGACCGCGCGGTAATGCTAATCCCGACTTGGTTTCTTTTTGTGGTCTGGGTCTTCGGCGCCGCGCTGACAGTGTTGGGCTTCCTCACCAACGACATTGTCGGGCCGGCTCTATTGGGAGGCCTCGTCCTTATTGTCATGCTGATCGGCTTTACGGTGATGCAGCACGCGTTCGCCGGCGGCATGGCTCAGGGTGTCGTCTCCGACATCGAGCGGCGCGCACTTGCTTTGACGGGCGCCGGCGACATGATCTGGGACTGGGACGTGTCTGCCGATCGGGTGTTTACCAGCCCGGAGGCCGAAGCGATGCTCGGTCTAAAAGCCGGATCGCTCGACGGTGCTGCAGCAACCTGGCTCGAAGTTCTGCATCCGCTCGATCGGGACCGCTTCCGGGCCACACTTGACGGCGTGGTCGAGCAACGGCGCGGTCGCGTCTCGAAGGATTTTCGTGTTCGCGCCTCTGATGGTCATTATCTCTGGTTCACGCTCCGGGCGCGCCCGGTTGTCGGTTCCGACGGCGAAGTTATCAGGCTCGTAGGTACGCTCACCGACGTGACCGAATTCAAGACGGTTGAGGAACGGCTGTTGCACGATGCCGTGCACGACAATCTCACCGGCCTGCCTAACCGTGAACTGTTCCTCGATCGGCTTGAAGCAGTGCTCAGCTTCGCCAAGGCCGACGCGACGATCCGTCCCACGGTGATGGTGATCGACATCGACCGCTTCAAGCAGGTCAACGACTCGGTCGGCATGGCGCTAGCCGATTCAATTCTACTCACACTGGCGCGGCGGCTCGGGCGCCTCATCAAGCCGCAGGACACGCTCGCCCGTTTGTCCGGCGATCAATTCGGGCTCATCGTGCTGTCGGAGCGCGACTCCTCGCGCCTCATCGCGCTTGCCGAGACCGTCCGGCGAACCCTGCGCGCCCCGATTACCTTCAATGACCGGGAGATTTTTCTCACCGGCTCGATTGGATTGACACTCGGCGATTCGGAGCCGCAACGCGCCGAGGAAAGGCTCAAAGACGCCGAGCTCGCAATGTATCACGCCAAGCGTCTCGGCGGCGACCGCATCGACGTGTTCAAAGCCGCCATGCGGGCGCGCAAGTCGGATCGGCTGTCGCTTGAATCCGATCTGCGGCGGGCGATCGAACGCGATGAGATCACGATCCTTTACCAGCCGATCGTACGGCTCGACGACCGCGTGGTCGCGGGCTTCGAAGCGCTGGCGCGCTGGAATCATCCGCGCTTGGGTCTGCTGTCGCCCAACGAATTTATTACCATCGCCGAGGAGACCGGGCTCATCGTCGAACTTGGCCTTTTCGTTCTCGAACGTACCGCGCGCCAGCTGAGCACCTGGCAGCGCACGCTGCGGCCGCGCGATTCGCTGTTCGCCAGCGTCAATGTATCGTCGCGGCAATTGCTGCGTCACGACCTGATCCAGGACCTGCGCACGGTGCTGGCCCGCGCTCCGCTGACGCGAGGATCGCTCAAGCTCGAACTCACCGAGTCAGTCGTGATGGAGAATCCCGAACACGCCGCGCAAATGCTGCAACGGATTCGCGAGCTCGGCGCCGGTCTCGCGCTCGATGATTTCGGCACCGGTTATTCCTCGCTTGCCTATCTGCAGCGATTCCCGTTCGACACCATCAAGATCGATCAGTCCTTCGTGCGCATGACGTCTAAAGGCACGCGGCCGGTGATCCTGCGTTCGATCATCGCGCTTGCACACGATCTCGGCATGGATGTGGTCGCTGAGGGCGCTGAAACCGACTCCGACGCTGTCGAGCTCTATCAACTTGGGTGCGAATACGCGCAGGGATTTGTGTTTGGCGAGCCCATGACTCCCGAGCGCGCTCGGGATCTCCTGCAACCGCATGCGAAAGTGGAGATGGCGCGTTAAATCAGGCGTGCCCGGCCTCGCTCGAGAGCATGCCGAGATCGATGCCGATCTTTTTCAGCGCCTTGTCGTATTTGTTACCGATGTCGGTGCCGAAGATCAGATCCAAATCCGGCGGGCAATGCAGCCAGCCATTACCCTGAATTTCATTTTCGAGCTGGCCGGGAGCCCAACCGGCATAGCCGAGCGCCAGAATCGCGCTCGCCGGCCCGTCGCCGCGGGCAATCGCTTTGAGAATATCGAGCGTAGCGGTGAGACAGATGCCGTCGTCGATCGGCAGCGTCGAATTTTCGATAAAGAAATCGGCCGAGTGCAGCACGAAACCGCGCTCGGTTTCGACCGGTCCGCCACGCATGACTTTTACGATCTCTGCGCGGGACGGCAGCTGAATCACGTCCGCCGCCGGGATCACGTCAAGCTTCACCAGGAGGTCGGAGAAATTAATGTTGGGCGCCGGATGGTTGACAATAATGCCCATCGCACCTTCGGCGGAATGCGCGCAGATATAGATCAGCGAGCGGGCAAACCGATCATCCAGCATCGCCGGCATGGCAATGAGCATCTGGCCATCCAGATAGCCCCGTCCCCGATTCTTTCCGGACGAACTGCGCGGCAATTTCATTTCCAAAGGGTAGCTGATCGAATCTTTTTTGCAAACGAGCAGCCGTGACAAAAGTTCAGGGTATTTTCCCTCATATATTGGGTGTGATGGGAACGAGGATTGCGGCCAGCTCCGCGCCTATGGCGGCTACCGAGGTCGCGCCTTGGTGTGTCGTCGGCTAGTTTCACGAGTAAACGTGCGCCGGCAGGGCGAAGTCACAATCATGTCAGTAGCGTGTGTTGCCCGCTTCGACCTAAACACCGCTGATGATGACTAACTCGCCCGCCTTCCGGCTAACCTCTGCTACAGTGGCGCTCGTCTGTGCGAGCGGCGTGCCAGCAGCGTGGGCGCAAAATGCTACCCGCTGGGAAAAGGAGCTCCATGCGGCCGCACGGCTGATCGATGGCGCGGCAATCGAATCCGGCGGAGCCAGATTGCTGCGGGCCGGTATCGAAATTCGCCTCGATCCCGGCTGGAAAACCTATTGGCGCTATCCAGGCGATTCTGGCGTCCCGCCGACACTCGATTTCACCGGCTCTGAGAACGTGAAATCAGTCACTGCGCTATGGCCGGCGCCAGAGCGATTTTCCGATGGCGCCGGTGGCCATTCGATCGGCTATCGCGGCGATGTCGTATTGCCGTTGCGCGTCGCCCCAAAGAATGCGGCCAAAGCCTCTTCACTCCGCGTAAAACTCGGCTATGCAATCTGCGAACGTCTTTGTGTACCGGCTGAAGCGGACCTCGATCTTACTCTGTCTGGCAAAGCAGGTGCCGAAGAGCCACACTTGGTTGCGGCAGAAGCGCGTGTGCCGCGCCGCATTACGCTCGGCGCCGGGTCTGGCGTGACCGATGGTCTCGCCGTTCGCTCGGTCCGCAGCGAGAAGACCGGAGCGCATGAGCGCGTCGTTGTCGAGATCACCGCACCTAAAGATACGCCGGTTGATCTATTCGTCGAAGGACCGACGTCTGATTGGGCATTGCCGCTGCCCGAATTGCAGAGCGCAACGGCTAATGATGCACCAGGAATGCGACGATTCGCCTTTGATTTGGACGGCCTGCCCCCAGGCGCAGTTGCAAAAGGCGCTACGCTGACGCTCACTGCGGTATCGCCCAGCGACGCCATCGAAGTCGAAGTCCATCTCGACTAATTCGCCCAGCACGCTAATTTATGGCGCCGAACAAACCCTATCTGGATAACGAGAGGATATGCACCATGCCTATCAAGGTTGGCGACCGTTTGCCGCCCGATATCAAGTTCCGTGTCATGGGGCCCGAGGGCCCAGCGGTGAAGACCGCCGAAGACGTATTCAAAGGCAAAAAAGTCGTCCTATTCGCCGTTCCCGGCGCATTCACGCCAACCTGCAACAACAACCACCTGCCCGGCTTTCTTAAGAACGCCGACGCATTCCAAAGCAAGGGCGTCGACACCATTGCAGTCACCGGCGTCAATGACGTGTTCGTGTTCGATGCCTGGAAGAAGGCGACCGGCGCAGGGGGCAAGATCGAATTTTTATCCGATGGTAACGGCGAATTCGCCAAGGCGCTCGATCTGTCGATGGATGGATCGGGCGTAGGGCTCGGCATCCGCTCTAAGCGCTACGCCATGCTAGTTGAAGATGGCGTCGTGAAGAAGCTCAACATCGAAGATGCGCCCGGCAAAGCCGAAACCTCCGGTGCGGACAATCTCCTAAAGCAGATGTGAGGTCTTGAGCAGCCGCAGCAGGTGAGCGGCTCCCGAGTTCAGGTCGGGCTGCCCGCCACGCTCGGCTGCTCACTTACCCCGAGGCTTGATCCAAGGTTGGTTTCGAGAGTTGGGTCAAGAGAAGGCGCAAGATTTGTTCCGACGCTGGTCTCGAAGCTCGGCTCAGTCCCCGGAGCGACCGGGACGGTTTTTTTCTGCTTTTTGCGGTTCGAGCGCACGTAAATGTAAAGGAGGGTCTTTGCGACCCTCCTGACAATGCTTTTGCGTACCGCTTCCCGCGTACGCAGCGCGAAGATTAGGGCGTTCTTTTTGTCGAGCTCGACGTGAAGACGACTGATCTCCGCGCTTTGTCGTCCAATCTCGCCTTTTTGCCCTGCCGCCCTCGCGCGCATTTCTTCGATGCTTATCTCAAGCCGCCGTACCGACATGGCGAACTGAGCGCGCAAATGATCCTTGTCGGCTCGCATCTCGTTGATTGCGAGCGGCACGGCTTCGACGACATGCTGCCTGGTAATCCGAACCGCCCGTTGATGAACGAGCGGAAAAAACAGCAGCATCAGCAGGCATCCTGCCAACATGCCAATGCCGCACAGCATCAACGTTTGAATCATCGAACGCCCTTAAACACAGCGAGGCGCCGACGGGTATCACAACCACCATGGTAAATGAAAAACTATCGCATTTAACTGTGAACTCGCAAACATTAACCAAACATGCGGTGCCGTTAACCGACTACGTGCCGGCATGGCGGATGTCTGCAATCGCCTCACGCGCCAGCACATCGGCGCGTTCGTTCTGGACGTGACCGGAATGGCCGCGCAGCCAATGCCAACGAACCTGATGCGGCGCGAGCGCGGCATCGAGACGCTTCCACAGATCGTCGTTCTTCACCGGCTTCTTATCAGAGGTGCGCCAGCCGTTTCGCTTCCAGTTGGAGAGCCAGGACATGACGCCGTTGCGCAGATATTGGCTGTCGGTGTGCAGATCGACCCGGCACGGGCGCTTTAGTGATTCCAGCGCGGAGATCGCGGCCATCAGCTCCATACGGTTGTTGGTGGTCAGCGCCTCGCCGCCCTTTATCTCCTTCTCGTGGTCGCCGAAGGCGAGAATCGCCCCCCACCCGCCCGGACCCGGATTGCCCGAGCAGGCGCCGTCGGTGTGAATAACAACGTGCGGGAGCTGCGCGGTCACGCGAACATCACTCCGTAGTCGCGCGCACTCTTGACCTGCTGGTGAAAGCGCAGCTTGCGCAGATATTCGATCGGGTCTTTGGGTCGCACGAGTGCTCCGGAAGGCATATCGAACCAATCGACCAGCCGGGTAAGCAGGAAGCGCAAGGCGGCGCCGCGAGCGAGTAGCGGCAGCTTTTCCCATTCCTGTGACGAAAGCGGACGCGTCCTGGCATAGCTCGTAAGCAGCGCGCGGCCCTTGGTGACGTTGTAGGAATGATCCGGCTCGAAACACCACGCATTGAGACAGATGGCGACGTCATAGACGAGCGTATCGGTGCACGCGAAGTAGAAATCGATCAATCCCGAGAGTTTGTTGCCGAGGAAAAAGACATTGTCCGGGAACAGGTCGGCATGGATGACGCCCTGCGGCAAACCCTGCGGCCACTCGCGCTCGAGCAGTTCCAGCTCAGCGGCGAGCACGTTCTTAAGGTCGCGCTGCACCGTATTGGCGCGCTCGCCACATGCCGCGTAAAGCTGTCGCCAACCGGCGACCGAAAGCGCGTTCTCCCGTCGCATGGTAAAATCGGCGCCCGCGAGATGGAACCGTGCTAACGCCTCGCCCAAAGCTGCGCCATGCGTGGCGCTGGGCCGGCGAATCCACATGCCGTCGAGAAAAGTCACGATCGCCGCCGGACGCCCGGCCAGTCGGCCTAGTGCTTCGCCGGCGCGGTTCTTCACCGGTTGCGGGCAGGTGATGCCTCGGCCGGCCAGATGCTCCATCAGCGCCAGGAAGAACGGCAGATCTCGCTCGGCGACGCGCCGCTCGTAGAGCGTGAGGATGAAATAGCCGCGGCTGGTGTGGACTAAGAAATTCGAGTTCTCCACGCCTTCGGCGATCCCCTTGTAGGCAAGAAGTTCACCGATGTCGTAGCCGGCAAGGAAAGGCGCGAGGTCTTCGGCCGCGACATCGGTATAGACTGCCATAAAGCTCTCCAGTGCCTTCGCGGCTAGCCTGCCATCCGTAGCGCCGTCAAGGGAGCACCCTGCGCGCCTGGGGATGATCCAAAGAATTCAGCGCTATGGCGATCAGTCAGCGATATGATCGCACGCCGGGGCCGAGGTCAGGGTCGAAAGACCAGCGCGGCACACTATCGGTCTCAGCGACGCGGCGGTATGATTGTGGGCGACTATCGAAGTAGCGGCCGGGCGCGATGAAAACGATCCTCGTTCCCACGGAGCAAAACGCCGAGCACGGCGAGTCAATGCTTTCGGCACTGGATGCCGCCCTTTCGCTTGCGCAAAAATTTGGCAGTTGCATCGAGGGCTTTGCGCTCCGCCCCGCGGTCTCCGACATGGTGGCCATGGATCCGGACGCCGGCCTGACTATGGTCGCCGTCAAGGAGAACGATGCCGAGATGACGCGACAGGCTGAAGACCTGTTCCGCTCATTCATGGAGCGCCACGGCGTGCAACGGCGCGCCGACCAGGCGGGCGCTGCGTCGCTGTCCTGGTCCTGGCTACCCGCCGCGCCGAGCGGTCACGACTTTGTGGGCAGCTACGGCCGTGTCTTCGACATCATCGTGCTGGCGCGGCCGGAAGAAGAGTGGCAGAGCCCATCCATGGTCACGCTCGAATCCGCGCTGTTTGAAAGCGGACGTCCGGTGTTGATCGCGCCGCCCAGTTCGCCGCGCTCGCTTGCAACCAACATCCTGATCGCCTGGAACCGCTCTACCGAACAAGCGCGTACCACGGCATTTGCCATGCCGCTGCTGCGGCTTGCGGATCGGATCACCATTCTAACCGTCGAGGGTTCGACTGTAGCTGGGCCGAGCGGTGTTGAAATGGCGCGCTCGCTCAAGGCAAACGGAATCGCCGCCGAACCGATCACGGTCACTCCCGGCAAAATCAGCGCCGGCGAGACCATCCTGACGAAGGCGGAAGAACTTGGCTGCGACCTGATCGTCAAGGGCGCCTATACGCAAAGCCGACTGCGCCAGATGATCTTCGGCGGCACCACCCGGCATATCCTCGCCAAGGCCAAGCTTCCGGTGCTGATGGCGCATTGAGCCGCGCGCGTCACTTTAAGTCTTTGCGGATGATTTTGCCGACGTTGCTCTTGGGTAGACTGTCCACAAACACGGTGATCTTGGGGACTTTGTAACCAGCCAGCCGTTCGCGCGCGAATTTCGTCAGGTCCGCTTCGGTCAGCGCCGGGTCGCGCTTGACGACGAAGAGCTTCACGCCCTGCCCCGTGTGCGGATCGGCAACGCCGATGACGGCCGCTTCAAGCACGCCCGGATGCTGCGCGATGACGTCCTCTACCTCATTGGGAAACACCTTGAAGCCGGAGACGTTGACCATGTCCTTCTTGCGATCGAGGATTTTCAGATAGCCTTGCGGATCGAAGGCGCCGATGTCGCCGGTGTGCAGCCAGCCGCCCTCGGTGAGAACAAGTTTGCTCTCATCAGGATGCCGCCAATAACCCTGCATGACCTGCGGACCACGGACACAAATCTCGCCCGCTTCGCCGAGGGGAAGGTCGTTCCCGTTATCGTCACGGATAGCCACTTCGGTCGACGGTACCGGAAGTCCGACTGTGCCGATCTTCGGGCTGCGAACCGGATTGATGCAGACGACCGGCGACGCTTCGGTAAGCCCGTAGCCTTCAACCAGTTCGGAACCGGTGATCTCGCGCCAACGGACCGCCACTGCGCTTTGCACCGCCGCGCCGCCACCAACGGCAAAGCTGAGCCTGCTGAAATCGAGTTTTGCGAAATCGGGCGAATTGATCAGCGCATTGAACAGCGTATTGACGCCGGTCATTGTCGTGACCTGCGCGCGCCGCATGGTGCGGATCAATCCCTTGATATCCCGCGGATCGGGCACCAGCACGCTCAGACCGCCCATCAACGCGAAGGCGAGCAGGTTCGCCGTGAGCGAAAAGATGTGATAGAGCGGCAGCGGTGTCAGAACGATCCCCTGCTCTTCTCTGAGATAAGGCCCAATCACGGCGCGGCATTGCAGCGTGTTCGCGACCAGATTGCGGTGGGTGAGGATCGCTCCCTTCGGCACACCGGTCGTGCCGCCGGTATATTGCAACAAGGCGGGCGACGATGCGGCCGGCTGCGCATCCGCAAAGCGGGCGCCGGGCTGGCGACCGCAGGCCGCTTGCAGCATCGTGAAGGTTTTGAAGCGCCAGGCCGGTACCGCACGCCTGACATATGTATTGGCGAAATTGAACACCGTGCGTTTGAGCGCCGGCATGAAATCGCCGAGCCGCGCTACAACGACGTGCCGGATTTGGGTTTCGGCAAGCGCGGCTTCGAGCTTGTGCGCGAAATTCTCCATGATCACGATCACGGTAGCGCCCGAATCCGCAAGCTGCTCCTTCAGCTCGCGCGGCGTATAGAGCGGATTGACGTTGACGACGGTCAGACCCGCGCGCAGCGCACCGAGAAACGCCACCGGATATGCGAGCAGGTTCGGCAGCATGATGGCAACGCGATCACCCGCCTTGCAGTTTACTTCTTCAATGAGGAAAGCAGCGAACGCGCGGCTGACGCGCTCCCACTCGGCGTAGCCCATGCGAACCCCGAGGCATTCGAACGCGGCATGCGCGGCGTGGCGGGTGCAGGCATCAAGGAGCAGTGCTGAAAGCGACGGATAAGCATCGGGATCGATGCTCTTGGGGATGTCTGGCGGATAAGACGCGAACCAGATCGGTTCAACAGAAGCGGCCGTGGCCGGCGCGGGACTCTGCGTCTGTTGAGTCATCGTATGGGTCCTCGCTGACGGCTCGCAATGCGCCGCCGATTTGCGCGCGGAAGATCCGCGCGGCTCGCGCCCTCATCCGGAAGCCGGACTGCGTCATTGAACCGCGTCATAGCAGAGGAAAATCCATTTGTGAGTACATCGATGTCGTTGGCGACAACGACCAGCGCATAACCCTCGCGGCGGCGCTGCATCGCGGCATCAACATTGTTGGTGAAGATGGCGCAAGGAACGCCCGAAGCCTTGCAGGCATCCAGGACGGCGCGACATGCCGCTTCATGCCGGACATCCGGTTTCGGAAAGGTACCAAGCGAGATCGCGAGATCGCCGGTACCGATCAGCACGAAATCAATTCCTGCCGTGCCGGCGATGGCCGCAGCATTGTGTGCGGCATGCTCCGTCTCGATCATGACGCCGACGACGGTGCCGGCGTTGGCTTGCGCATAATAATTGACGAAGCCCTGGCTGAGCGGGCGCACACCACCGGCGGACCGGCTGCCCTGAGGCGGAAACCGGGCCGCAGAAACCGCCGCGGCGGCCTGCCGTTCGTCTTCAATAAGCGGAACGATGACGCCCTCCGCCCCGGCGTCGAGGGCCTGCCCGATCGCTACCGGAGAATTCTCTGCGGTGCGCACAAGAACGGGAGCATGATGACGAACCGCGCCCACCGTGTATTCGACTGTTTGCCGATTCCACAAGCCGTGCTGGGCGTCGAGGACGATGGCGTCGGGCTTGGCGGTTGCGGCAAGCTCGATCATGGCGGGCGAGCCCGTGCTCATCCAGAACACGCCGAGCGGCTCCCGCTCGGCGAGACGCTCACGCAGGCTTCGATGATTCGTATCGAACATGAGCGGTCCGGCACGGTTGCTCCGGCAGGCACCATAATCGCAAGGGGCACGGGAATCGAGCATTCGTCTTCTCTCAGTGCCGCCCCAATCCCGCCACCGGGCTCCGTCATCCCGAGGCGCGCGCCGCAGGCGCGCCTCGAAGGACGACGGCCCCGGCGCCTCGGCTGACATCGTTCGAGCCCCGCGCTACGCGCGGGAACCTCAGGATCAGGCGAACAGGCAAGCTTCCTCGTTCCCGCGACGCGAGTGCGCCCGAGTTTTGCCTCGTCATTGCGAGGAGCGATAGCGACGAAGCAATCCAGCGGGGCAATGCGCGCCAGCTTCGTTGTCCAACTAAGCGGGACCGCCGTACTGGATTGCTTCGCTTCGCTCGCAATGACGACTAAGGAAAAAGGAAGCGGAACGCCGACAGACGTGAGTGTCCAACCTCCGCGCTTTACTGGCGCGGCGCGCGTCCAGCGGGACGCGCTCGCCTATCGGCGTTCCACTACGGCTCTTACCGTCAGGGCTTTCGGCCCTTGGGCGCAACTCCAGGCCAGGCTTCCTGGGACGTGGCAGGACGTTCGATCCTGTACGGTCGCTCCAACCGGGGAGCAAAGACCTCGCGTTCTTACACGGGCGTTACCCGCGCCCGCCTGTCCCAGTCCAGGGAACGCACCTCCCGGACCGGTCGTAGTGCCGGTCAGATGATGCCCGAAGCTGCCCGGGAGCGGAGTGTATCGTTCCGCGCGCGGGCACCGCACTCGCTCCACCTCTCGGAATACCTTCGCGACAGGCGTCCTCGATCGAGCGAGATTCGTTGAGCCTGTAACTTAAATGAGGACCAATGTCAATCAAAAAGCGACGAGCAGTCGTCCCCGCGAGCGCGCTACCAAGTGATTCTCGCTGGCAGGACTCGGCCGGCGCAGCCATCACGCCACGTTCATTTGTTAGTATCGGAGCAATAGCGGACATGCCGATGCGCCATTCAAATGACGCGTTTGACCCGAAGCGGTCCTCGGCAGATTGCTTTTGCTGTGCTGCATAATAACGCAGCCAGTGAACCGTGTGCTAGGTTGTGAAGCTCAGCCAAAGGCAGGATCCATGCGGCGGCGCGGGTTCATTTCACTCAAAATTTATGTGATCGCCGGATGTTTTGCTGT
This sequence comes from uncultured Alphaproteobacteria bacterium, assembly GCA_963831165.1. GTDB lineage: Bacteria > Pseudomonadota > Alphaproteobacteria > Rhizobiales > Xanthobacteraceae > BOG-931. The sequence continues at coordinate 2,705 of CAWHPC010000009.1, read as the reverse complement.
GATCATGCCGGCCGACTTTGCGCATGCGCAACAAAAGAAGCCAACTGCGCCGGAAAATACCCTTGCTTCTAAAATCAAGTGCCAAGACTTTCAGAAAAATTCCGACGGAAAATGGACTAGCGGTCCCAATGCTAGAATTGGAAAAATAGATTTTAGTACCCACACCTTCGGTGTTGGCGAGGTCGATATTGGCGGTGCGGATCTTGGCACTGTTTTGAACCGAAAATGCGTAGCCCGCTAAACAAGAGACCCTAGCGCGGTTCGTCGCCCCAATCGAGGTTGCTATGTACAAGCGAGTCACAAAGGTCGCTCAACTGCCTAAACCTAAGCCACCGCCTCCTCCACCGCCATGGCCACCGGCGGAACCACCGCGACCAGTGCCGTTGCGTGGTGACCAAAGCGGTGATGTAATTTCGGTGAGCGGGGGGCAAAGGGAGGAAGCCAAGATGAGATACAAACCAAAGAGCATTGCCGGCCTCCAAGTTGCGCTTGGTAGGTTGCCAGCTTCGATGCACGTGGAAGCGGACCGAGACATCGGCCTGTCGGCAAAGACGGTGGGCGAGCTTCGCAAAGTAACCGCCTGGCCAGAGAATTTGGTGATAACAACCCCGCAAGAACGCGACCCCGAAAGCGCAATAAAGGTGACCAGGGCGAGTGTAACGACACGTCTCGCGCCGAAACCGTAGGGTAGCGGTCCGACGTTACTTCATCCGTAACCAGCGCCCGGAATGTGCCGCAGACAGTCGCTTACTGGGCCCTGAGCGTCGTTTGCTGCGAAACGGCAAAATGTCCGGTATTCGCAGCGAAGCTGACATTGTGCGGACAACCGTTTCTTTCAAAGCAGCCCGCATCCCCGCGGTGCGGATACACCGGGGGAAACCCGCTCGTCTGAATGCGACAGAGCGGTTATGCGGCTTTCTCGAAAGCCTGGCTGACGCTGCGCGCTATCGGCTCGGCAGTTTGATGAGCGATCTTCCGGCTGAGCGTATTCAGTTCCTTAGTCTGTTCGCTCAGCATTTCGTATTGCTTTTTGCCATGGGACGCCCAGAGTTCCATGATGTCTGAGGGCATCGTTGCGGTCGCGAGCTGACGGGCAAATTCGAAGATTGCCTCGGTGTTGGCCCGCGCCATGTCGATCATCTTGAGGTTCAACTCGCGGATGTTCTCGGCCGTCCGCGCCGATTGCTCAAAGGCTGCCTTTGCCTTCTCGAGGGTCTCGTTGGCAATCTTTCTGGTCTGATCGTGTTTGTTCATGAGACTGCTCCTTTGACTGTAGGTGCTGGGAGATCGAAAGCTTTGACTTGCCTGCCCGCGCTGATCGCACGCGACCGCCCCGGCGAGTGTGGCCGCAGGCCAAGCGCCGAGGCGGTATGTTCCAAAATTGAAGCTACTCGTCCCCAAGCCAAACGCGCCGGCGTCGCGGCAGGTTCCAATTGAGATGCGCCAGCTGTGATGTAACAGATTCGGCCCGAATTTGTCTGATCGGTTCCAGCAAGGGAACCTGTCAGCCGACGCGTGTACCGGTGCGCGCCGGCAACGGCAGTTAAGGCCGGCCGATTGGCCGCCTCGAAGAGGTTGCCTTGACTGGTGCGATTAGAGGCGCGCGAGAATTGCTCCCTCCGTACGCCCACTTTGGTTTGCTGTAGACATACCCAACATATAACGGGACGAAAGCGACAAAAGGGTCCAAGTCATGCTCATTCCGGAACATGCGCAGAAGCTTCTTCTGACCGCGAGAGAACATCTGAATGAACTGCTCGACGAGGCGTTGGAAGAAACGTTCCCAGCCAGTGATCCGATCGCCATCGATTTTGGGATTGAATTAACCGAGCACGGATTGGCCAAGACACGCGGGAATCGCGCTCCGCTCACAAAGGCCCGCAAGCAGCGCTGAAACGAGGGTTGACGGTCTGGGCTAGATTGCTGCTCCGGCGCTAGGGCACTTTCAGACTTACCCACTCGTCAACAATCTCAAGACCGCCAAGGCGCTCAGCCTGACTATCCCGCCGAACATCCTGGCTACCTCCAACGAGGTGATCGAATAATGCCACTTTGCTGCATTGCACTTGGTCTGAAATTGGTCCTATGCAAAACCTCGCGTTGAGCGCGCCGAAAGGGCGCTAACTCCGCGATTTTGCCTGTCGCAAGCCATATCCAGCGGTGGCAGGAAAGCTCCATCTGGCGTGACCGACGGGGATCGCCGTTTCGGCGTGACCGGAGGGGGATCGCCATGCGCGACTGCTTGGCCAAGTTCGGGATCGTATTCACGCCCGAACAGGTGAAGGTTTTGTCGGACGCTTTCGATCATGCGTTGAAGCATTTGCAGAGCAGCGGTGCACCCTATGGCGCGCCGGAATACGAAGAAGCAGCGCGTGCGCATTTAGCGAGATATATCATCAGTACGGCGAGGCACGGCAATTTCGACCGCCAGAAACTAGCTGACGATGCGCTGCTCTATCTCTCGCGCCGGCCGTTGAGTTGGACGCCACCCCACCTCATACTGCTATAATCGCCGCCGCTTGCCTCTGGCGTGGTTTGCAAGACGTAATCGCGGCTAATTGGGCCGCGCGCCACCGCCGCTGACGACCAAGCGGCCACGGAAATTGATCCTCGGTCATTCCGAGGATGTCGGGTTGTGGCCCCAAAGCCGACCTCGCGAATTGTGAATGGGTTCAAGGCGTCCGGGGATCTTGCGCACGGTCCCG
>CAWHPC010000008.1:0-9985 GCA_963831165.1 uncultured Alphaproteobacteria bacterium | reverse complement strand
CACGGTCAGCTGGCGGCGCTCGGGCGCGCTGGGTGGAATTGAACCCGGGGACATGTCAGTGGCGCTGAGCTGGGCAATGGCTTCGAGCAGCATGCGCCGGTGGCCCACCGCCGTCACGCCGATGTCCTTGAGATCGTCGGCTGTCAGCGTGGGCAGCACTGCCCAATTGATTTCGTTGTCGCGGAAGGCCGCCTCGTATCGCTCGAGACCCAGGCTGCGCAGCCACGCCGCAATGTCCATCGGGCGCCCTTCCTTATCCTGCGTTCTCCACCGGCCTGCGGCCGACCCGCGCTGGATGAAACCCGCATTCGACCTCTGTCATTGCGAGGCGCCGCCAGGCGCCGCGGCAATCCCGTCGTCGCAGGGTCTCCTGTTTCGAGATTGCTTCGCTTCGCTCGCAATGACAACAAGACCAAGCCGGGGCCGTCTCATGGCAAGTTTGTTGTGGGTTGACTATCAGCAGACCGTTTGTCGGGTTTGCCGACCGGTCAAGGAGATCCTTGCCTCCCACTGATCGGAAGCGGCGCGTGGCGGTTTTTTGCTTACCCTCGGCCTGAGAGTCCGAAAGCCCGCTGAGGCTTGATACAGGGTGACCTATAACGACATTGATGAACAGCCGCGAACTTCTCCGGAAGCTCCGACGCCTGGGCGCGTCGGTGATTCCCAGCCGCGGCAAGGGCGGTCACGTCATGGTGCGGCTGGGCGGCCGGTTTGCGATGGTACCGACCGGAAGTGGCGAGATCGCGTCCGGGACGTTCCGCGCGATCCTCCGCCAGCTCGGCTTGCGTCCGGAAGATTTTCGGTAGGAGGCGGGATGAGGGGCAAAAAACTGCGCGCGTCACTGGCTTATCCGGCCCTGTTCGAGCCGGAGCCGGAAGGCGGCTTCACCGTAACCTTCCCTGAGGCTGGCATCGCGGCCACCTACGGCCCGAACTGGGACGCGGCGCGCGCGCAGGCCGAGGACATGCTCGAAGAAGCGATACTCGGGATGATGGCGCACGGCGAAGATGTGCCGTGGCCCGCATCGGTGCCGAAGGGAGGTCGCCTCACGCCCCTCAATTCATCTGCCCGCACCCACTGCCGCCAAGCTCGAAATCTACCGGGCAATGCGCGCCGAGGGTCTCGGGGCGGAGCAGCTCGCGCAACGACTGGGTTGGGAACCCGTCCAGGTGACTCGCCCGTTTGGGCGGCGCGCGACCCGGCTTGATCACATCGAAGCGGCGTTGCGAGCGCTCGGGCGCCGGCTTGTCGTCACCAGCGAAGCGGCTTAGAGGCGCTCAAGCGAGTTCGTCGAGCAGCGCCTTCGCGCTTCTTTCAGGTCGGCGGTGTCGAAGCCCTCGGTGAACGAGCCGTAGAGGGGCGCGAGCAGGTCGCGCGCCTCGCCCCGCCGGCCCTGCTCGCGCCACAGCCGGGCGAGGCTCGTGGCGGCGCGCAATTCGTAGCCCCGCGTGCCCTGCTCGCGGGCGATCGCGAGGGCGGTGCGGAACGAGTTCTCGGCCTTGGCTGGATCGGGGTGCGGCAAGCGACCGGTGAGCTCGCCGCGCAAGCGATGAATTTCTGCGTCCCAGCCCCTCTCGCCGGAGGCGGCCGCTTTTGCCAATGCGTCGTCCAGGGTGGCAAGGCCTTCCTCTATTTTTCCGGCAAGCGCCAGCGCCTCGGCCAGCAGGGTGAGGAATAACGGTGTGCATAAGCGGGTGCCGGTCGCCTCGGACGCGGCCAAACCGTCGCGGATGCGGGCAATTCCCGTCGTCGCTTCACCCTGTTGGGCGTCGGCCCAGCCCTGGAGAATCCGGCCAAAGGCCGCCCATATGGGCGAATCCGTGTTCACTCGCGAGCGCCACGCAATCGTTGCCGCAGGCGTAGACGGTGGCGACATCTCGGGCGAAGACCGCGGCCATGCCGGCCAACGAAAGGGCGTGGGCAAGGGTGTGGGCATGTCCCAGTTGCCGGCTGTACGCGAGCGCGCGATCGGCAGCTCGGGCGGACTGATCGGGATAGCCGCGATGCCAGAGCGCCCAGGACAACTGGACAAAGGCGCTGACCCCGATGTCCTGCCCGTAGCGAAAGGCGGAATTGCGATGCTCGTCGGGCCGATACAACGACGCGGCCGTTTCGAAATGCGCGAGGGCTGCACGGTAATCGCCGCTATAGATCAAAGACTGAGCGAGGGTGCGATGGCCGACCAGGAGCGGGCCGGACGAGGGTTGCGATTGGGCGACGACAGGAAGTTGGTGGCGTGCTCGAGCGCGGCCGCAATAGTCCCGCGTTTAAGGTAGAGACCCAAAGCCCGTAAAGCACGAAGAAATGGAGCGGGGTCCCGACTGCCGCGGTCTCGGTCACGAGCCGGTTCGCTCGCTCCAGCGCGGCGACGACTTCAGGGTCGGCGTAGCCTTTGCCGGCCATCAGCGCTGCGGTCAGGGTGACGTGGATATCGAGCTCCAGCTGTTTGCGCTCGCGAGTTTCGGGTAACCCCTCCAACAGACTGAGGCCTCGGCGCAATTGCGCGATCGCCTCACGCACGGCTGATTTGGCCACCGACGATTTGCCCGCGAGGTGCCAATAGGTGATCGCCTTGTCGGCGATGGCGGCTTCGCCGTAGTGATGCGCGACGATCTCCGGCCGGGTTTCGACGAGGTCCGGAAACCGCTGTTCCAATGCCTCGGCGATGCGGCGATGCAGGGCCTGGCGCGGGCCGCGCAGCAAGGTGCTGTAGGCGGTGTCCTGGACCAGCGCGTGCTTGAACAAATATTCGGCCGCCGGCGGCGCGCCGCGCTGGAAGACCAGGCCGGCTTCGACGAGGCGGCGCAGCGCCTCCTGCAGTTCGGGCTCGGCGAGCGGCGCGGCCGCTGCCAGCAGCTCATGGGAAAAGTCGCGCCCGATGGCGGCGCCGACCTGCGCCACATTCTTGGCCGCCGGGCCGAGCCGGTCGAGGCGCCCCAGCAGCGAGGCGTGCAAGGTGGCAGGCACTGCGAGCGACGACGGCGGCACGGCGGATATCGACGCATGGCCGCGATCGGCGCCGGCCTCGACCACCGCCTTGGTCAATTCCTCGACAAAGAGCGGCACCCCGTCGGTGCGCTCGACGATCTCGTCGACAACATCCGGCGGCAACGCCCCGAGATTGCCGGCGAGCCGATGCACGAGCGTCGCCCCTTCATTGCGGCCGAGCCGGTTCAGCGCGATCACCGTCACCTGCGACCCTCCGACCCAGGGCGGTTGGAACTCGGGCCGGTAGGTCGCGACCAGCAGCACCGGCAGGCCCGTGATCTTCTCGACCGTAAGGTCGAGCACCTCGCGCGAGGTCGGATCGATCCAATGCAGGTCCTCGAAGATCATCAATACCGGCTGCCGCCGCGCCAGCGCCTGGAGCTGCCGCAGCAGCGCCGCCAATGTCCGCTCCTTCTTGCGCTGCGGGCTGAGGTCGAGCGGCGGGAAGCGCTCGCCGCCGGAAAGCGACAGCATCTCGGCGATCAACGAGAGGTCGCCCGGCTCCGCCCCGTCGCCGAGCAGCGCCTCCAGCTTGTCGAGCTTTCGTCGTCGCCGTGTCGTCGCGGGCGAACCCCGCGGCGCGCTCCAGCTGGCCGATAAAGGGGTAGAGCGCGCTGTCCTGATCGTGCGGTGAGCAGAAATAGCGCAGTCGGGTGTGCGGCTCGGTCTCGATGCGTTGCGACAGCGCCGCGGTCAGGCGCGACTTGCCGATCCCCGGCTCGCCGGAGACCAGCACCACCCGCCCTTCGCCGGACTTCGCCTGCTGCCAGCGCCGCAATAAGCAGGTCGAGCTCCTCGTCGCGGCCGACCAGCGGTGTGGTCCCCGAACGCAATGCCTCAAAGCGGCTGACGACCCCGCTCTCGCCGACCACACGCCAGGCACGCTGTGGCTCGGCGAAACCGGCGAGCGGCTGGGGCCCGAGATCCTCGATCTCGAACAACGTGCCGATCTGTCGCCGGGTGCTGTCGGCAACGACCAAGGTGCCCGGCCGGGCCAGCGCCTGCAGACGGGCGGCGAGGTTTGGCGTCTCGCCGACCACGCCCCGCTCCTGCGCGGCACCCGCGCCGATCAGATCGCCGACGACGACGAGGCCAGTGGCGATGCCGATCCGCACGTTCAGCGGCTCTTGTGTGGCGAGCCGGCCGACCGCGTCGATGACCGCCGAGCCCGGCGCGGGCCGCGCGCTCGGCGTCGTCCTCATGCGCCTCCGGATAGCCGAAATAAACGAGCACGCCGTCGCCCATATACTTGGCGACAAAGCCGCCAAAGCGGCCGACGGTGTCGGCGACGCAGCGATGGTAGGCGCCGACGATCTCGCGCAGATCCTCGGGATCGAAGCGCGTCGACAGCGGCGTCGAGCCGACCAGATCGCAGAACATCACCGTCAGCTGCCGCCGCTCGGCGGCGTCCTGCGGCGTCGCACCGGTCGATGCGGAGGGCGCCGCCGATGTTTCGGCCGCGGTCAAACCGGAGATGGCTCTGAGGAGACGCTTGCGGTGCCCGAGCGGCACACCGAGCTTCTCGAGGTCGACCTCCGTCAGCTCCGGCAGGATATCGGCGTCGATTTCACTCGCGCGAAAGAGCGCCTCGTACTGGCCGAGGCCGAGACTTTTGAGCCAACCCCCGACATCCATGTGCCGCGCTCCACGGGCCCGAACGGATCATCCTTCGGTTGAAGCGCCCTGTCCAGGGCCGGGCTGTTGCAGAACTGGGTTGGGCTCGCTCGGTCAATCCGGCTATAGTTGGGCTCGGTACAGTCCCCTCAATGGTCTATGCCTCCAGCCTCGCCCTGGGCGAGGTGGCCAACCCGAGGAAGACGAGAATCGCCTGATTGAGTCGCAGGATATCTTCGTCGTCCAAGTGGCCGATCTGCGCACCAAACTTAGACTTCGGAACGGTGGTGATCTTGTCCACTATCAGCCGGCTGGTCGCAAACAGCCCGTTGCGGTCATTCGGTTCGACGGGCAGGCGGAACAAAGGCGCTTCTGTCTCATCGGTGGTGAAGGCGCAGACCGTGAGTCGAGTCCGTGGCGTCGAAACTGTCATCCTGGACGATGACGACCGGACGGGGCTTGCCCGCGTAGTCCTTGCCTCCGGCGACAGTCCAGATGTCGCCACGCCTCATTCATTCTCCCAATCAGACACCGCATCGATGAACGCCTGATCCTCGCGGGCATGAGCGCTCGCCGCGACGGCCAGCGATTGGCGGTGCGCCTCTGACCGGAAGGACGGCGCGCGCACGTCCGGCACCCAGATTTGAATGGGGCGCAGGCCCTGTGACCGCAGGCGCTCGCGATGTTCCCGAACCTTGACGCGGGACGGCTTAGGCTTCGATGCCGATGCCAGAGCGGCACTCCAGACTAGTTACATGTAACCTAATTATGAATATCGGGTTTTGACAAGCCGTGTCGCATCGAGGCTTTCGACCTGAGAGATCGATCGGAGCGGGCCGGACCGCGGGCAGCAGACGCGGGTTGACGGCATAAACCCGCACCCGGTCTTTGGCCTTGAGCGCCGCAGCCAGAAACCGCCCGCCATATTGCATCCGCGGCGTCGCGCCCACTATCGCAATGGAGCGCGGGTTAAGCATTTTGTGGATCGACGCCATCTGTGGTTCTGTCCAGAACTCCATGACACCCCCTCTAAAAGCCTGCCCCGTGGGCCTTCAGCCCACGGACTTGATCCGTGGGGCAGGCCGGGGAAAGTGGTCCGTCGGGTCGGCAAGCCCATGCTCACACGGCGAGAATGCGGTAGCGCCGGCCATCGCTCAGCTGGCTAACATGTGTCGCGGTTCCGTAAATCCTCAGCCCATGCTATTGCGCTCAAGAGCTGGATGTATCCGCCGGACCGTGGCTCGATGACCGGCGTGGATCTGATCTACGTTGAGCCCGAGCCTGCGTCCAAATCGGTCGCTTAAGCGGTCCATTATGGTCGTGATCCGCTCGGTCGTGAATTCTTCCTGCTGCAACCCGGTGAGCTGGTACATCCGCTCTGTCAGGCCGGCGAAGATCGCCTGTAGCTGTTTCAACTTGCGATGAGACGCCGCCGCGGCCAAGCAGGCCTGGCAGCACCAGAAAGCCGTGGCCCAACGGTGCCGATGTGTGGATCGCCCCGGCCCGCAAGCATTTTCGAGAGTTATGAGCGGGCGTAGTCGCTTGTGATCGTTTGCCCGGCATACTGGCGGGGCGTGATGACCGCAAACTTGATGGAATCCGCGGACCGAGGCCTGATCAGTTATACCAGCCAAACTGACATCGTGATTTCTATTGGGCCGAAGCCATGATTGGCCTCAGCCCTTGCCAAAGTCCATCCCGGAAACGTTGAGGTGATGATCCAGGTTCTGTCGGGGATGCGGATGTGGCTCGCCACTGGGCACAACGACATGCGGCAGCGTCCTTGCGCGCGGATGCGCTGGAGCGGTTCAGTTTGACGGACCGAGGGATCACTTTCGGGAAAAAATTGCTGAGAGGGCCAACCTCAAGCAGATCGCATCGCCCGGAGGCGCAATACGTCTCGCACGTGTCTGCGGCCGGTCAGTTCGCTGCCACTGCAGCGCTCAAAAAAAGCGGCTTGACAGCCTCCCGAAATCGCCCTTGGTGTTTAATTTAGTAAGATAAGAAACTAAACATTACACCTAGAGGCGAGGACCGGGGAAGGAGCCACGAGGCCGATCCCGGCACCCGGATGTGCCTCCCTCTCTCGCGCTCAATCATCACCTCGCCCGGTCGGGTCCCGGTGTAGGCGTTGCTTCCGGCTGAGGCGTGCCGGGCGACCAGGGATGCATTGACGAGGAGGGAAGCCAACATGAGAACATGGTCTATGTGGACAAACGCCGCCGCATCGGCGGTGCTGGCAACCGCGGCTGTCGGGGTGTTCGGCAGCAACCCGGCGGCGGCGCAAGGCAAGCAGCTGACCCTGTGCTGGGCGGCGTGGGACCCGGCAAACGCGGTCGTCGAGCTGGGTAAGGATTTCACTAAACAGAGCGGCATCGAGATGAAGTACGAGTTCGTCCCGTGGACGAGCTACGCCGACCGCTTCGTCAACGAGCTGAACGCGCATGGCACCCTGTGCGATCTCATCATAGGCGACAGCCAGTGGATCGGCGGTTCGGCGGAGAACAAGCACTACGTCAAGCTGAACGATTTCTTCGCCAAAGAGCACATCTCGATGGACGACTTCATGCCGGCGACGGTGCTTGCCTACTCGGAATGGCCCAAGCACACGCCGAACTATTGGGCGCTGCCGGCAATGGCCGATGCGGTGGGCTGGACCTATCGCAAGGATTGGTTCGCGCGGCCGGACCTGCGCGCCGAATTCAAGCAGAAGTACAATCGTGAAGCCCAACCGCCGAAGACCTGGGACGAACTGCTTCAGGTCGCGAAATTCTTCACCGGTAAAGAGATCGACGGCAAGAAGGTGTACGGCTCGTACATCTTCACCGAGCGCGGCTCGGAAGGCATCACGATGGGCGTCACCAACGCGATGTATGGCTATGGCTTTAAGTACGACGACCCGAAGAAGCCCTATCGGATGGAGGGCTTCGTCAACTCGCCGGGCGCGGTCAAGGGGCTCGAGGTCTACAAGGAGATCTACAAGTGCTGCCAGCCGCCCGGCCTCACCAACGCCTACATGCAGGAAGGCCTCGACGCCTTCAAGTCGGGCCAAGTGGCGATGCAGATGAACTGGTTCGCCTTCTTTCCCGGCCTCTACAAGGATCCCAATGTCAGCGGCGACAAGATCGGCTTCTTCGTCAATCCGGCCGGCCCCAAAGGTCAGTACAGCCAGCTCGGCGGCCAGGGCATCTCTGTCGTCTCCTATTCCAAGAACCAAGAGGAGTCTCGCCCAAATACATCGAGTGGTTCGCGCAGCCCTCGGTGCAGCAGAAATGGTGGAGCCTCGGCGGCTACTCGGCGCACAAGGCGGTTGTCCAGAACCCGAACTTCCGCAATAGCGCACCCTTTGCCCCCGCTTTCCTGCAGACGATGGACATCATGGTCGACTTCTGGGCCGAGCCCCTCTATGTCGACCTCCTGCTCGACATGCAGAAGCGCGTCCACGACTACGTCGTCGCTGACAAGGGCACGGCGAAGCAGGCTCTCGACCTCTTGGTCAAGGATTGGACCAAGGTCTTCAAGGACGAGGGCAAAGAGGTAGCAGCAACTCGGTGAAATGTATCTTGGCAAGATCCCTCGGGCGCTCAATGCCCGAGGTGATCCTCCGACCGCGCAGGATCGCCATGACCACATACGATCATCCCGAGACGCTCGTCGATCGCGTGGCCGCGCAGACCCCGCTGCGCATCGCCAAGCGCGTGCGCGGACTCTCCGACCGCAGCATCGCCTGGCTCTCCAGTTGCCCTCGATCGCGTTGCTGCTGGCGATCGACATCTTTCCATTGATCTGGGCGATCGGCTGTCCGCGACCAATTCCAATCGAACCCGCCCGACGCGCCGATCAAGTTCGTCGGCCTGGCCACGCTACCGTCGACACCCCCACCAAGAAGAGGCGTCTCGGCAAGGCATGCAGGTGACAGCGCGCTTTGTCATCTGGTCGATCGGAATTCAGGTCGTCATCGGCTTCGGCCGGCGCGGCTCATCAACCGGCAATTTCGCACGCACAGCTTCTGGACGACGGTGATCCTGCTGCCGATGATGCTGTCGCCGGCCGTCGTCGGCAATTTCTGGACCTTTCTGTTCCAGCCGCAGATCGGCCTTTTCAACTACGTCGTCAGCTTTTTCACCGGGATTCCGCCCAGCTCCTCCGAGATGATCGGCGACGCTCGGCTGGCGCCCTAGGACGATCGTGCTGGTCGACACCTGGATGTGGGCGCCCACGTCATGCCTATCTGTCTCGCCGGGCTGCGCTCGATCCCCGACGACATCTACGAGGCGGCCGAGGTCGACCGCGCCTCTCCGTGGCGGCAGTTCTGGTCGATCACCTTGCCGAAGGTGCTGCCTTTCCTGATGCTGGCCGTGCTCTTCCGGGTGATCGAGAACTTCAAGATGTTCGACATGGTGAATTTGCTGACCTCGGGCGGTCCCGGCTCGACCACCGTCTCCCGCCTCGACCGCCCTGAAGCGCGAGGCCTTCGAGAAGTGGCGCACCGGCTACTCCTCGGCTTTCGCCATCATCCTGTTCGTTATCGTCTTCGGCGCCGCGAACATCTACGTGAAGGCCCTGAACAAGGTGAAGCAGCGAGGACGCCACCGGCCATTCGATCGTCGAAGCCTCGCCGCGCACCAAGGCATTCGCCGGCACGATCGTCATCGTCATCAGTGATCACCATTGTGCCGCTGCTGTGGATCGGCGCCACCGCCTTCAAGTCGCCCTCCGACTCGATCGCGTACCCGCCAAAGGTGTTCTTCAAACCGACGCTCGAAGGCTACGTCAACCTGTTCACGGTGCGCTCGAGGCAGACCCCTGAATCATCGCCAACCTGCCGCCGGCCCAGACCCGGTGGGGGAAGGCTCGTGCGGTCGCACGACATGGTGATCGCCGGCCCCTCCCAGGTCGTGCCGCGCTTCATGAACTCGCTGATCATCGGCTTTGGCTCGACTTTCCTCGCGGTCTTTCTCGGCACGCTCGCGGCCTATGCCTTCTCGCGCTTCCGCGTGCCGCTCGCCGACGACCTCCTCTTCTTCATCCTGTCGACGCGGACGATACCTCCGATCGCGGTGGCGATCCCGATCTACCTGATGATCGCGAGGCGTGTGGTCACCGATACGCATATCGGCATGATCGCGCTCTACACCGCGGTCAACGTGTCGCTCGCCGTGTGGCCGCTGAAGGGCTTCATCGACGAGATCCCGGTGAATACGAGGAGGCCGCGCTCGTCGACGGCTACACACGGCTTCAGGCCTTCCGCAAGGTGGTGCTGCCGCAGGCGGTGACCGGCATCGCTGCGACGGCGATCTTTTGCTGGATCTTCTCGTGGAACGAATACGCCTTCGCCCTCCTGCTGACCAGCGGCCACGCCCAGACCATGCCGCCCTTCAGG
>CAWHPC010000007.1:0-40311 GCA_963831165.1 uncultured Alphaproteobacteria bacterium | reverse complement strand
ACCACCCCAACCTTCTCCCCGCACGCGGGGAGAAGGAGGCGCGCAACAAACAACGCGGAGACTTTTCACATGCCGTCCACGCGCAACACGCTGCCGGGCGCGCCGAATTACGAAAAGCGGCGGTCGTTTGCGGAAGGCCGTGCGTTGGTCGATGCGGCGCATGTCGCGACCCATCGGCTTTATTGCGACGTGCTGGCGTTCTGGCGCCGCTGTTCTCGGGCGCCGTGCAAGCGGCATCGGCGGTGCGTGGGTGAGCCGACCGGATGCCTGATGCGCGGCTTGCCGTCGGTGCCGGAAGCGGTGCGGCTACGGGCGCGAGCCGAAGTGATCGCGGGAGGGCCGCGGTGCGTATCGCCGGCAACGCATATCGAGTGGCAGGTGCGCCGTGCCGCGCTGGCGACGGTGGTGTCGTGGAGGTTTGGGTGATGGCACGTGCGACGCCGGTGGTGTGCCCTCGCCCCTTGGGGGAGAGGGCGACAAGGGCATCTCAACAAGCACGGCTGGGTGAGGGGTGGCGGGCCGCCCCCTCACCCGTTCTTGTTGTTGCTCCGCCGAGTAGCCCTCTCCCGCGAGGGGAGAGGGCGCAGCGAAAATTGATCAAAACAAAAAATACCGCTGCGCCATCGGCAGCGTCTCGGCCGGCGCGCAGGTGAGAAGCTCACCGTCGGCGCGGACTTCGTAGGTTTCCGGATCGACTTCGATGTCGGGCGTGGCATCGTTGTGGATCATGCTCTTCTTGGAGATTTTGCCGCGCGTGTTCTGTACGGCGACCAGTTCTTTCTGGATGCCGAGTTTCTTGCCAAGCCCCGCCTTCACCGCCGCCTTCGAGGCGAACACCACGGACGACGCGGTGCGGGCGCGGCCGTAGGCGCCGAACATTGGCCGGTAATGAATCGGTTGCGGCGTCGGGATCGAAGCGTTGGGATCGCCCATCAACGCGGCGACAATCGAGCCGCCCTTGATGATGCAGTCGGGCTTGACGCCAAAGAATGCCGGCGACCACACCACCAGGTCGGCAAGCTTGCCGTTTTCGATCGAGCCGATCAGTTTCGAGACGCCGTGGGCGATGGCCGGATTGATGGTGTATTTGGCGACGTAGCGCTTGACCCGCGCATTGTCGTTGTCGCCTTTTTCCTGTTTAAGGCGCCCGCGCTGCTTCTTCATCTTGTCCGCGGTCTGCCAGGTGCGGATGATGACTTCGCCGAGCCGCCCCATCGCTTGCGAGTCCGACGACATCATCGAGAGCGCGCCGATGTCGTGCAGAATGTCTTCCGCCGCGATGGTCTCCTTGCGGATGCGGCTTTCGGCAAACGCGAGGTCTTCGGCGATCGACGGATCGAGATGGTGGCACACCATCAGCATGTCGAGGTGTTCGTCGATGGTGTTGCGCGTATAAGGCCGCGTCGGATTGGTCGAGGACGGCAGCACGTTCTTCAATCCTGCGATCTTGATGATGTCCGGCGCGTGCCCGCCGCCGGCGCCTTCGGTATGGAAGGCATGGATGGTGCGGCCTTTGAAGGCCTTGATGGTGTCTTCGACGAAGCCGGATTCGTTGAGCGTGTCGGAATGGATCATCACCTGGATGTCGTAGTCGTCGGCGACGGAGAGGCAGCAATCGATGGCGGCCGGCGTCGTGCCCCAGTCTTCGTGCAGCTTCAGCGCGCAGGCGCCGGCCTTGATCATTTCCTCGAGCGCCGCGGGCCGCGAGGCGTTGCCTTTGCCGGCGAAGCCGAGATTGACCGGGAAATCATCGGCCGCCTGGATCATCCGCGCGATATGCCACGGCCCGGGCGTGCAGGTGGTCGCAAACGTGCCGTGCGCCGGCCCGGTGCCGCCGCCGAGCATCGAAGTCACGCCGGACATCAGCGCCTCGTCGACCTGCTGCGGGCAGATGAAGTGAATGTGGGTGTCGAAGCCGCCGGCGGTGAGGATCTTGCCTTCGCCCGCGATTACTTCGGTACCGGGGCCGATGATGATGGTGACGCCGGGCTGAATGTCGGGATTGCCGGCCTTGCCGATGGCGTGAATGTAGCCGTCCTTGATGCCGATGTCGGCTTTGACGATGCCCCAATGGTCGAGAATGAGCGCATTGGTGATGACGGTGTCGACGGCGCCTTGTTTGTTGGTGATCTGGCTTTGCCCCATGCCGTCGCGGATGACTTTGCCGCCGCCGAATTTCACTTCTTCGCCGTAGGTGGTGAAATCCTTCTCGACCTCGATGATCAGATCGGTATCGGCGAGCCGTACGCGGTCGCCGGTGGTGGGGCCGAACATGTCGGCGTAAACGGCGCGGCTGATTTGCGCAGGCATAATGTCCTCCGGTTCCTGTTAGTGAAACACGATCGGTTCGGAAAACCGGTGCGCACTTTTCCGGATCATGTTTTAATCCCCAATATTATCCCCACTGCATTGCACAAGCGTTTTGTTGCACGCTTTTGCTTGCATCGCGCAGCTTCTGCGGTATCTTCACGTCCAGATCACTCGCGTTTGGTTCTGCCGAATGAGGGAGATCGCCAAGGTCAGGTTGGCCTGGTGCCGAAGCCGCTACCGGTGTCGCACCATGTGCTGATGTGGTCCTGGTCCCAGACGCGGTAGCAGCGCTGAGAACGTGACGGGCGGGCTTGCGCAAGCTCGCTCGTCATGATTCTTTCGACCCTGATTTTTCCAGCTTGCCCATGACCTCCTGGCGGAAGCCGTACACCGTGCGGCTGCCCGCGAGCGCCACGAGTTTCACGTCGCGGGTCTGGCCGGGCTCGAAACGCACCGCCGTGCCGGCAGCAATGTCGAGGCGCATGCCGCGGGCTTTCTTGCGATCGAACTTCAGCGCCGGATTGGTTTCGAAAAAATGATAATGCGACCCGACTTGAATCGGCCGGTCGCCGGTGTTCGAGACCGAAAGGGTAATGCCCTTGCGGCCTTTGTTGAGCTCGATCTCGCCGTCTTTGATGAAATATTCGCCGGGGATCATCCGCCTGACCTCCTGAAGTCTCTCACGTTGCTTGTTTGTCGCGCAGGGCCGGCCAATTCGCAAATGCGAACACGTAAAACATGATGATGTTTACGAGCGGAACGAACACGATCAGGCACCACCAGCCGCTATAGCCTGCCTTTTGCAGAATTCTGACGATGGGAACGAAATACAACGCCAGCAACACGATGACGATGAGCCAATGGAAAATTGAAAAACTGCCCATGATTTCCTCCCTGTCGTTCGTTGTTGCCGCCTTATCGTATCGGTTCGTGCACCGTCACGAGCTTGGTGCCGTCTGGAAACGTCGCCTCGACCTGAATCTCCGGGATCATCGCGGCGATCCCGTCCATGACCTGGGAGCGCGTCACCACGTGGGCGCCTTGCTCCATCAGCTCGGCGACCGTGCGCCCATCGCGCGCACCTTCGAGAATGAAATCGGAGATCAACGCGACCGCCTCAGGGTGGTTGAGCTTCACGCCGCGCTCAAGCCGGCGCCGCGCCACCATCGCCGCCATGGCGATCAAGAGTTTGTCCTTCTCGCGCGGGGTGAGATTCATCGCTCGTCCCTAGTTCAACCAAAGCCGGGGCAGCGGCGTTGCATTCAAGGCCGTCAGCACACAGGTGAGATCGCGATGTAGCGCAGCACCATCGGGCGCAACAAGGCGGGCGACGAGAAGGCCGTTCCACGCCGATACGCCAACTTCGCCGAAGAAGTCTTTCTCGGTGTCACAGACCGCCGCGGCGCCGGATTCGTCGCCGGGAAACTTGATCACGCTGGCAATGGCGACGCCATCACCAGCAACCGCGCGCCGCGCCAATTGCTGCGCAATCGCGCCATCGAGGCGCAGCGTCTCGGCAAACATTAGCACGCCGCCGACGCGCACGCGCCATCGGTCAAACAAATGGCCTTGGAGTACCGTTTCGCCCATGGCCGAGCGGCCGAATACCACGGCCTCGGCGAGAATGAGATTAGCGTCAGGCGCGAGGTCGACTTCGATCGTGCGGCGAAGCCGCACCTGATCGAACAGTATCGTCTCCTGCGGCAGCCACGCGAGTGCGCCGCCGGGCCCGACATCGAGCCTGACGTCGAGCTTCGTGTCCGGCCCCATGGAGCGATAGACCTTCTCTGCGGCGGCTGTTGTCACGCTCAACCGCGCGCCCGTGCCGACCGTCACATCGATATCGAACCGATCGCCCCCCGTCATTCCGCCGGCAGTGTTGACGATGACGGCCTCGAGCGTGTCCTTGGTTGGCGTGTTCGGGAAGCGGACCCGCAAGGAGCCCGCTTCATGCACCTTCCGGCGACGGCTTTCGCCGGAGGCCGCTGTGACCGCGAGCGCAATGCGGCCGCGCGCACGATTGCCGGCGAAAACTTCGCTGTCAGCCGGCGCCGGCGCCAACACGTTAGCTCCCCAAAAAGTCGGTTAGTCCAAAATCAAATGGACATCGCCCGCAGCAGCGCGCCTTCGTCGAGGTTGTCGCGGTTGCAGGAATAGACAATGGCGCCACGCTCCATGACCGCGAAATGGTCGCCGAGTTCGCGGGCAAAGTCGAGATATTGTTCGACCAGCACGATCGCGATTTTGCCAAGCGAGCGCAGATACGAAATGGCGCGGCCGATGTCCTTGATGATCGAGGGCTGAATGCCCTCGGTCGGCTCGTCGAGCAGCAGGAGCCGCGGCCGCATTACCAGCGCCCGCCCGATGGCAAGCTGCTGCTGCTGGCCGCCGGAGAGGTCGCCGCCGCGCCGCCGCAGCATGTCCTTAAGGATCGGAAACAGCGTGAAGACGTCGGGCGGTATGGTGCGTTCGTCGCGCTTGAGTGGTGCAAAGCCGGTGCGCAGGTTTTCCTCGACCGTCAGCAGCGGAAAGATTTCGCGGCCTTGGGGCACATAGGAGATGCCGCGCCGGGCACGCTCCGGCGGCCGCAGCGCCGTGATGTTTTCGCCTTCCCAGGTGATCGTCCCCCGCGTGACCGCATGCTGGCCGGCGAGCGCATCGAGGAGGCTCGTTTTGCCGACGCCGTTTCTGCCTAGCACGCAGGTCACTTTTCCGGGCTCTGCCTTGAGCGAAATGGTCCGCAGCGCTTGCGCCGCGCCGTAGTGAAGATCGATGCCATTGACGTCGAGCATTCGTTAGCGCCCCAAATAAACTTCCACCACCCGCTCGTTCGCCGAGACCTGATCGATCGTGCCTTCGGCGAGCACCGAGCCTTCGTGCAGGCACGTGACCTTGACGCCAAGCTCGCGCACGAACGCCATATCATGCTCGACCACCACCACCGTGCGCTCACGGTTGATCTCTTTGAGCAACTCGGCGGTCTGTTGCGTCTCCACATCGGTCATGCCGGCGACCGGCTCATCGACCAGAAGCAGTTTCGGTTCCTGCGCCAGCAGCATGCCGATTTCGAGCCATTGCCTTTGGCCGTGCGAAAGGCTGGCGGCCAAGCGGTCGCGCACGGCCGTCAGGCGAATGATCTGCAACAGCTCGTCAATGCGGCGCCGTTCGGCCGGGCTTTCCTGCCACCACAAAGTAGCGCGGGCGCGCCGGTCGGCTTTGAGCGCAAGTTCGAGATTATCGTTGACAGTGTGGCTCTCGAACACCGTCGGCTTCTGGAACTTCCGGCCGATGCCGAGTTCCGCAATCTCGGCTTCATCGAGCTTCGTGAGATTGTATGAGCCATCGAACAGAACGTCGCCGAGATCCGGCCGGGTCTTGCCGGTGACGACGTCCATCATCGTCGTCTTGCCGGCGCCATTCGGGCCGATGATGGCGCGCATCTCGCCGGATTCGATGGCGAAGGAAAGATTAT
Organism: uncultured Alphaproteobacteria bacterium; assembly: GCA_963831165.1. Lineage (GTDB taxonomy): Bacteria > Pseudomonadota > Alphaproteobacteria > Rhizobiales > Xanthobacteraceae > BOG-931. Next base: position 34,529 of record CAWHPC010000007.1, on the reverse strand, counting down.
TAAGCGCCCGAAAGCCGTCGAACGAGACGGTGACGCCGTTGAGATAAAGCAGTGAGGTCGTCAGCGCTTCCATGGCTTGAAGCTCATTCCGCCGGCAGCGGCTCGGTCACGCCATCCTCGGCAGCGGCCGACGCGCGATCGCGGCGCAGTGCGGTCCAATGATAGAGCGTGCCAACGATGCCGCGCGGCAACAGCAGTGTCACCGCGATAAAGAGTGCGCCCAACATGAACAGCCAATACGGGGCGAGAAAGCCAGAGGTGAAATACGTCTTGGCGTAGTTGACGAGGACCGCTCCGAGTGCGGCGCCGGTGAGCGTTCCGCGGCCCCCGACCGCGACCCAGATCACAGCCTCGATGGAATTGCCGGGAGCGAATTCGCTCGGATTGATGATGCCGACCTGCGGGACGTAAAGCGCGCCGGCGACGCCTGCCATGCAGGCCGACAGCGTGAACACGAACAGTTTGTAGGATTCGACGCGGTAACCGAGAAACCGTGTCCGCGCTTCGGCGTCGCGGATCGCGATCAGCACCTTACCGAATTTCGACGTGACGATGGCCCGGCAGAGGAGAAAGGCGATCATCAGCGCCACGCAGGAGACCGAGAACAGCGCGTTGCGGGTCGCCTCCGCCTGCACGTTGAAGCCAAGAATGTCTTTGAAATCGGTAAGACCGTTATTGCCGCCGAAACCGAAGTTGTTACGGAAGAAGCCGAGCATGAGCGCAAACGTCAGCGCCTGGGTGATGATCGAGAGATAGACGCCTGTGACGCGGCTGCGAAAAGCAAACCAGCCGAAGACAAAGGCGAGCACGCCGGGTACCAGCACGACCATGAGGAGCGCGTACGGGAAAAACTGGAAGCCATACCAGTAGATCGGCAGCTCCTTCCAGTTCAGGAACACCATGAAATCCGGCAGGATCGGATCGGCATAGACGCCGCGGGTGCCGATCTGGCGCATCAGATACATGCCCATGGCGTAGCCGCCGAGCGCGAAGAACGCGCCGTGGCCAAGCGAAAGAATGCCGCAAAATCCCCAGATCAGGTCGATCGACAGTGCCAGCAGCGCATAGCAAGTGTATTTCCCGAACAGCGCGACCAGATAAAGCGGAACATGAAAGTCGGAGGATGGCGGCAGTGCCAGATTGAGTATGGGTACGCCGATGGCAATCAGCGCGACGACGATCAGGAAGATCGTCGCGCCGCGATCGATGGAGCGAATGAGGATGTGCGTGGTCATGCCTCGACCGCTCGACCCTTCAGCGCGAACATGCCGCGTGGACGCTTCTGAATGAACAGAATTATGAGCACAAGTATCGCGATCTTGCCAAGCACTGCGCCGGCGTAGGGTTCGAGGAATTTGTTGGCGATCCCGAGTACGAAGGAGCCAACAAGCGTGCCCCACAAGTTGCCGACACCACCAAATACTACGACCATGAAACTGTCGATGATATAGCCCTGGCCGAGATTGGGGCTAACGTTATCGATCTGCGACAGCGCCACGCCGGCCATGCCGGCGATGCCGGAGCCAAGCCCGAAGGTGAGTGCGTCGACGCGGCTGGTGCGGATGCCCATTGAGGCAGCCATCGGACGATTTTGCGTGACCGCACGCATCTCGAGTCCGAAGCGCGTGAAGCGAAGCAGCGCCAGTAGCGCGACGAACACCGCGAGAGCAAAGCAGATGATCCACAGGCGGTTATAGGTGATGGTAATGCCGCCGACATCGAACGCGCCGCTCATCCACGACGGATTGCCGACATCGCGATTGTTCGGGCCAAATGAAGAGCGCACCGCCTGTTGCAGGATCAAGGAAAGCCCCCACGTCGCCAGCAGCGTCTCCAGCGGCCGTCCATAGAGGAAGCGGATGATGGTGCGCTCGATCACGATGCCGATACAGCCGGCGACCAGGAAGGAAAGCGGAATGGCAATCGCAAGCGAGTAGTCGAACAAAGCCGGGTTGTTCTGGCGTATTACCTCCTGCACGACAAAGGTGACATAGGCGCCAAGCATGACCATCTCGCCGTGCGCCATATTGATGACGCCCATCACGCCGAAGGTGATGGCAAGCCCGATGGCGGCAAGCAGCAGGACCGAGCCGAGAGAAATACCGTACCAGGCGTTCTGTACCGCCTCCCACAACACGAGACGATTCTTGATCGCCGCGATTGCTGTGGACGCGCTGCTCATGACCGGCGCGGAGGTGTCCGCTGGCAGGCTGGAGAGCAGCCCCAAAGCTTCCTGGTCGGCGCGCTGACGAAGGATGTCGACGGCAGCGAGCTTTTCTTCGTCGCTCGCCTTGCTGCCGGATAGAATGATTGCCGCACGCGCTTCCGTCATCGCGCGCTTGGTGGCCGGATCTTGTTCCTTGGCGAGTGCAATCTCCAGAGTCGACAGCGCGCTTGCCCTGCGCGACTTCAATACAGACTGGGCGGCGTCGTATCGCGCGCCGGGATCCTTGGCGAGGAGGGTAAGCCCGCCAATCGCAGCCTCAAGGGCGCCTCGGAGTCGATTGTTGAGGCGGACTACATCAACGTCGGCCGGCGCCGCACCCGCGAGCGGCTGTCCGGTGGCGGCATCGATCAGCTTGCCGGAATCGTCTTTGATATAGACCGCCTTGCGCTCGGCGCTGAACACCAACGTGCCGTCCTGCAAGGCGCGAATAATGGTTTCAGCCCGCGGATCGCCGCTGGCGGCAACATCGTTGATGCCGGTACTGGTCTCGCTGAAATCGTCGGCGGTAAAATGAGCGAGTGCTTCGTCAAGGCTTGCGGCGTGCGCGCTCGCGCAGCCGAGCGCACAGCTCAAGGCCAATAGCAAAGCGACGAGGCAAGCTCGGTAAAGACGCATCGCAAGGTTCCCGGCCTTGATGATGCGGGAAGGCGATACGCTGCCTTCCCGCGAGGTCACTATAGCAGCGTCGTCGTTTACGAGGCCCCGCCGCACTTCTTGGTTATGGTGTTGTAGTTGCCGCACTTGAGCGTAACCCAATCGCCAATGAGATCTTTCGATCCGGGCAGGTAGGCCGACCAGGCGGCGCCGGGTACTAGCCCCTTGGTCTTCCACACCACGTCGAACTGACCATCGCCTCTGACCTCGCCGATGAACACCGGCTTGGTGATGTGATGGTTCGGCAGCAACTCCGAGATGCCGCCGGTGAGGTTCGGCGCTTTGGTGCCGGGCAGCGCTTCGATCACCTTGTCGGCGTCGGTCGTTTTGACTTTTTCGACCGCCTTGACCCACATGTTGAAGCCGATGTAGTGGGCCTCCATTGGATCATTGGTGGTGCGTTTCGGGTTCTTGGTGAACGCGTGCCACTCTTTGATGAAGGCCTCGTTCTTCGGATCCTTGATCAACTCGAAGTAGTTCCAGGCGGCGAGGTGGCCGACCAGCGGCTTGGTATCGAGACCGGCGAGTTCCTCTTCGCCGACCGAGAATGCGACGACGGGAATGTCGGTTGCTTTGATGCCTTGGTTGCCGAGTTCCTTGTAGAAGGGAACATTGGCGTCGCCGTTAATGGTGGACACCACCGCCGTCTTCTTGCCGGCCGAGCCGAACGCCTTGATTTTGGAGACTTCGGTCTGCCAGTCGGCGAAGCCGAACGGCGTGTAGTTGATCAGGATGTCCGCGGGGGCAACCTTGAGCACGTCCTTGAGGTAGGCTTCGAGGATCTTGTTGGTGGTGCGCGGATAGACGTAGTCGGTGCCTTCCAGCACCCAGCGCTTTACGTTGCCGCCTTCCGCGCTCGCGAGATAGTCCACCGCAGGAATCGCCTGCTGGTTCGGTGCGGCGCCGGTGTAGATCACGTTGCGCTCGCTCTCTTCGCCCTCGTACTGCACCGGATAGAACAGTAGGCTGTTGAGCTCCTTGAATACCGGGAGCACGGACTTACGCGACACCGATGTCCAGCAGCCGAACACGACGGCGACTTTGTCTTTGCTGATCAGCTCGCGGGCTTTTTCCGCGAACAACGGCCAGTTCGAGGCCGGATCGACCACGACGGCCTCGAGCTTCTTGCCGAGCAAGCCGCCCTTCTTGTTCTGCTCGTCGATGAGCATGAGCACGACGTCCTTCAGCGTGGTCTCGCTGATGGCCATAGTGCCGGATAGCGAATGGAGAATTCCCACCTTGATTGTATCCTCGGCCCGAGCGGGCAGCGCCGCCGTGAGGCCAAGGGCAAGACCCGCCGCGGCGGCAAGCCAGCGGCGTCCCCGCGGTCGCTTGGCGACCGCGCCTATGGAGTTGAGCATCGCGATTTCCTCTGTTAGACGCGCGCGACCGGCAGGGCGCCGTCACGCTTGGAGCAAATCGCAAGGAGCGTGCCAATCAATGATCGGCGCTAAACCCTTGCTTTCAAGGCACAATTCGCATGTGACCCATGCAACCGACGCTAGTCGCGCCCATTTTGAATCCGAATCGCGTGAGCGCACCGCCTATTAGCTAGGCAGCACAACAAAAATAATCGGGAAATTGTGATGAAACAATAGGCAGACAGCAAAGCGGTTTGTGACAATACCATGACTGATTTCGTCAGCCGGCGCGTGTTTACTGTTGAATGGGCCCATTGCGACGCGGCCGGTATCGTCTTTAATGGCCGTTTCTTCGAGTTCTTCGATTGGGCACGTGGACGCTGTTCGAAGCGGCCCTGGGCGTAAAGTCGTCCGAATTGGCAAGCGTCTTCGGAATCGCCGGCATTCCGCTGGTCGACGCCAGCGCACGTTTTCTCGCCCCGGCGCGATTTGGCGAAGTGGTGGTGCACTCGTCGAAGGTGAAGGAGTTCCGCCGTACAAGCTTCGACGTCGAGCACATTTTGTCTGTGCGCGGAGCCGTCGCCGTCGAGGGCCGCGAGACGCGCGTGTGGACCAGTCGAGATGCGAACGATGCTCGGGTGGTCCGACCTGAACCGATACCGGATGCCGTTATCGCGCGTTTTCGAAACAGTGACTCCGGCTAAGCGGCATCTGAAATGACGCGTCCGATTTGAACAGTGCCACGCATGCTGATATGAAAGTCCGCACAAATAAGAAAAGCGATTAAGGGCCCGCATGACGCGTATTCTTCAGCTTACGCTCAATGGCCGCGCTCGCAGCGATGCGGTTTCTGAGAATTTGTTGCTGCTGGATTATTTGCGGGAAACCGTCGGCCTTACCGGAACGAAAACGGGGTGCGATGGCGGCGAGTGCGGCGCGTGTACCGTACTTGTTGACGATCAACCACGGTTGTCCTGCCTGACACTCGCGGCTGTGGTTGACGGAAAGCGCGTGGACACAGTCGAGTCGCTCGTGACCGACGGACGTTTGTCGGCCGTGCAGCGCGGCTTTCATGAAAAGCTCGGTTCGCAGTGCGGCTATTGCACGCCGGGATTTATTATGGCTTCCGCCGGTCTGCTGCGGCGTAACCCGCGCCCCAGCGAAGCTGAAATCCGCGAAGCGCTTGGCAGCAACATCTGTCGCTGTACCGGCTATGTGAAAATCATCGAGGCGGTGAAACATGCTGCCGATTTACATGCAGTTGGTGGGTCACCCTGAGCGGGGCGAAAAGTCAAACTTGAGCGGGGGGGAAACTAAAATGAACGAGATCGTGCCGGCCCATACGATCGGTGACTACGTACCGCTGGTGGACGGTCCAGAGAAAGTTTCCGGTCGTGCCAAATTCACTGCCGATTTCACCGTGCCGGGAATGCTCGCAGGGCGCATTTTCCGTAGTCCTTACTCGCACGCCGAGATTCTCGACGTCGATGTCTCCGACGCGGCTAAACTGCCGGGCGTAAAGGCGATCGTCACCGGAGCGGATTGCGATAAGGGTTTTGGCGTTCTTCCGATCGCGCGAACCGAGCATCCGCTGGCGCGTGACAAAGTGCGTTATTGCGGCGAGCCGGTTGCCGCAGTTGCGGCAATCGATGAGGCGACGGCAAAAGAAGCGGTGCGGCTGATCAAACTGAAGGTTCGAGAGCTTCCGGCCTATCACACCGCTCATGCGGCGATGGCGTCCGACGCTGTCGATCTTCACAAACACCGACCAAAGAACATCGAGCGCGATGTTTTCTTCGAGCTTGGCGACGTCGCGGCAGCGTTCGCCAGCGCCGATCTCGTGCGCGAAGGCGTCTACAATTGCCCGGAGGTCTGTCAGAACCAGATGGAGATGCACGCCGCGCTCGCCGATTACGATGTCGAGCGGGATCGCATCACCGTGCATGCGTCGACACAGGTGCCCTACTACGTGCACCTGATGTTGTCGCAAATTCTCGGCATGGACATGTCGCGGATCCGGGTGATCAAGCCGCATGTCGGCGGCGGCTTCGGCTGCCGCACCGAGACGCTCAATGTCGAGCTCATTGCCGCACTTCTCGCCCGCAAGGCCGGCGGCTGTGTGCGCATCGCGGTCAACCGCGAAGAAACATTCATCACCCACCGCGGGCGGCCGGAGACCGACGTCCGCCTCAAGATCGGCATGCGCAAGGACGGCTGCATTACCGGGGTCGAATGCGAAGCCATCATGCGCGGTGGCGCTCATTCGGGCTATGGCGTCGTCACCATTCTCTATGCCGGCTCGATGCTCTACGCGATCTACGATCTGCACAACGTCAAATACATCGGCAAGCGCGTGCTCACCAACACGCCGCCCTGCGGCGCCTTTCGCGGTCACGGCACCGTCGATGTGCGTTTCGCATTCGAAAGCTTGCTTGACGAGATGGCGCATGCACTTGCAGCTCGATCCGTTTGCCGTGCGCCGCGTCAATTTGTTGCCGAGCGTGCCGATGTTCACCGACAACGATCTCATGGTGAACAGCTACGGCCTGCCCGAATGCCTCGACTGGGTCGAACGGGAGAGCGGCTGGAAGACGCGCAAGGGCAAGCTACAGAACGGCAAAGGCCATATCCGCAAAGGTCTTGGCATGGCCTGCTCGCATTACATCAGTGGCGCGTCGAAGCCGGTAAACTGGACCGGTGAGCCGCACGCCACGGTCAAGATCAAGCTCGATTTCGACGGCTCGATTGTGGTGCTTTCCGGCGCGGCCGACATTGGCCAGGGCTCGACGACGCTCCTTGCCCAATCGGTGGCGGAAGTCCTGGGCCTCGACCTTGCGCGCCTGCGCGTCGTCACGGGCGACAGCGAAGTGGTGCCGAAGGACAACGGCTCCTATTCGTCGCGCGTTACTTTTCTGGTCGGCAACGCCGCGATCGACGCGGCAAACAATCTCAAGGCCGTCTTGATTGCAGCCGCAGCGCGAAAGCTCGAGGCAAAACCGGACGAGATCGAGTGCCTCGGCGAACTTTATCGCGCCGGCGTCCAGGACAAGGGACTGACTTTCAACGAGGTCGTCACCGAGGCGTTGAAAGATACCGGCACGATCACTGTGACCGGCAACTACTCGACCATCCCCGAATCGCACGGCGGCAAGAAATATCGCGGCGCCGCAATCGGCGGCACCATGGGCTACAGCTATTCGGCGCAGGTCGTCGAAGTCAGTGTCGATGAGGAGACCGGCGTGGTGACGGTTGACAAGGTGTGGGTGGCGCACGATTGCGGCAAGGCGCTCAACCGGCTTTCGGTCGAGGGCCAGGTGCAGGGCTCGGTGTGGATGGGCATGGGTCAGGCGATGAGCGAGGAGACCGCTTACCATGACGGTCTGCTGGTTACCGCGAACATGCTCGACTACCGCGTGCCGACGATCCAGGACTCGCCGCCGATCGAAGTGGGCATCGTCGAGAGCAACGATCCGCACGGACCGTTCGGCGCCAAGGAGGCGGGCGAGGGCTCGCTCGCTGCATTCCTGCCCGCACTCACCAACGCCATCGCCGATGCCACTGGGCTGCGCTTTAACAATCTGCCGGTGACGCCGGACCGGGTTTTTGCCGCCATCGAGCAGCAGGCGCGCGGCCGTAAGAGCAACGGCGCCTCGTAATGGATGCGTTGCCGGCCTTCGATCTCGTCCGCCCGCGGACGCTCGCCGAGTTGATCCAGGCGCGCGGTGCCAATCCCGAGGGCCGTCTCCTCGGCGGCGGCACCGACCTGATGGTGAACATCCGGCGCGGCATCGTCGCTCCACCGGTGCTGATCGACATCAACGGTGTCACGGAACTGCGCGATATCAAGGCGAACGCGGATGGTATCGAGATCGGCGCCGCGGTCACGCTTGCCGAGCTCGCCGTTCATCCCGGCGTGGTGGAGCATTATCCGGTGGTGGCGCAGGCGGCTGGTCAGATCGCCGGCCCGACTCACCGCAACATGGGGACCGTCGGCGGCAACATCGCGCTCGATACCCGCTGCATTTTCTACAATCAGAGCGAATGGTGGCGCGATGCCAATCACCATTGTCTCAAGACCACCGGCGAGATTTGCCACGTCGCACCAAAAAGCCGCGGCGTATGCTTCGCCACCTTCAGCGGCGATCTCGCGCCGGCATTGCTGACGCTCGACGCTGAGATTGACATCGTCGGCCCGGCCGGCGGGCGCCGCCTGCCGCTCGCTGGTCTTTATATTGGCTATGCGCGGCAGGATGAGCCGGTGACGGAGACCCGCGGCGACGGCAAATATTTTTTGGCGCTCCGGCCAGGTGAGGTGATCACGGTCGTTCGGGCACGAAACACGCCCCGGCTTCGTTCTGCTTACGATAAAATCCGGATTCGCCGTTCCATCGAGTACCCGGTAACCGGTGTAGCTGTGGCGTTGCGGCGCGATGGCGACGAGCTCGCCGATCTGCGCGTCGCCTTTACCGGCACCAATCCGCGGCCGGTGCGGCTTTCAGGAACCGCAGAACTCTGCGGCGGCGCTCTCGATGCGCGCGTCCTCTCAGGCCTCGACGCGCTGGTGCGCGATCAGATCATGGCAATGAAGACGACGTTTACCCCCGGCCATTACCGCCGTCGGGTTGCTGGCGTGCTGGCGCGTCGGCTGGTGCAACGGCTGTTCAGCGCTTAAGCGCGACGCCTGAAGCAAAACGCGGCGCCTACGCGAATGGGTATTAACGCTCCAGCTCTCTCAGCTTGAATCGTTGAATCTTGCCCGTTGCCGTCCGCGGCAAATCGGGGCGGACGTCGATCCAGCGCGGATATTTCCAAGCCCCGGCGCATGCCTTGACGTGTACCCGCAATGTTTCGATCAGTTGGTCGTCTACGGCATAGCCATCGCGCAGCACGATAAAAGCCTTCGGCTTGATCAGGCCGTCGGCATCTTCTTTGCCGATGACGGCGGCCTCGAGCACCGCTTCATGCGTGGCGAGCGCCGCCTCGACCTCGAACGGCGACACCCACATGCCGCTCACCTTGAACATGTCGTCGGTACGCCCGCAGTAATGGTAGTAGCCGTCGGCGTCGCGGAAGAATTTGTCGCCCGTATAAGTCCATTCGCCGGCAAAGGTGCGGCGGCTTTTGGCGCGTTGATTCCAGTAGCCTTCGCCGGCAGTCGGTCCGCGGACGATGAGTTCACCGATCTCGCCATCGGCAACCCCGCTATGATGCTCGTCGACGATCTTGAGCTCGTAGCCGGGAACGACCTTGCCGGTCGTACCGTACCGAACCTCCCCAGGCTGATTGCTGAGGAAGGTCTGAAACATTTCGGTCGAACCGATGCCGTCAAGCACATCGACACCGGCAACTGCGCGCCAGCGCTCGCCGAGATGGGGAGGCAGTGCCTCGCCCGCAGAGACGGCAAGGCGCAAACGGTCGGAGCCGGCGCCGCGGGTCATGTCCTTGTGCGCGAGCAGCGACGCGTAGAGCGTTGGCACACCGTAAAAGATCGTCGGCCGATGCCGGCGCATCATGTCGAAGACCGTATCGGCGGTCGGGCGCTGCGACAACAATACCGTCGTCGCACCGACCGACATCGGGAACGCCATGGCGTTGCCCATTCCGTAGGAGAAGAAAAGCTTGGCCGCGGAAAACACCACGTCGTCCTCGCGAACGCCGATCACGCGCTGACCCATCAGCCGCGCCGCCGCCATCAGCGTGGTGTGGACGTGCTTGACGCCTTTGGGTTCGCCGGTCGAGCCCGACGTGTACATCCAAAAAGCGACCTCGTCGGACAGCGTTGGCGCCCAAAACAGAGTGGATGGTCGACGCGCTGCGAGCTCAGCGAAATCGTGGACGTCGCGATCGGCAAACGCGGCTTGCTGTTCGGCGCTGGCGTTGACGAGAATGATGGTGCGCAGGCGCGGCAAACGATCGAGGATGGGGACAAGGGCTTTGGCAAGCGGTGCCGCAACGACGATTGCCGAGGCACGGCTGTCGCCGAGAATATACGCGTACTGGTCGGCGGTGAGCAGCGTGTTAAGCGGCAGCGCCACGATCCCGGCACGCACGCTGCCCCAGAACGCGACTGGAAAGTCCACCGAATCGTACAGCAGCAGCGCGAGCCGTTCTTCCGGGCGCAGCCCCAGTTCGCTCAGTGCCGCCGCGAAGCTACAAGAGCGCGCTTGCAGTTCGCCGTAGCTGAGCGAACGCTCGGCATCGATAAACGCAATCTTCTCGCCCAGGCCGCGCGCGACCGGAGCATCGACGAAGTCCGCAACGGCGTTATACGGCTTGCGCTGCAGCAAGTCGTCCAGCATCGGACTTCATCCCCCCTCGCGATGTCGGCTTTTTTTCTCATGATAAACGTTTGACGCGCGCTGACAAACGGCTTGCGCAAACGCACCAAATCACGCCGCCGGTTTCGTACCAGCAGCCACCAATTTTATCCCAGAGGCGTGGGACTCCGGCGCGACCGATCGTCGGAGTTCTTTATGAACGGCGCGTGGGGAACAAAGACGCCGGGAAATCCGCCGCGTAGCGCGGGGCTCGCTCACGGGGGCGATAATCCAGCCGTGACGCCGGGTCGGGCTCGACCGCCTTGCGATAGAGATGCCAGGTGGCGTGACCGAGCACGGGCATCACGACTGTCAGGCCGAGGAACAGGGGCAACGAACCGATCACCAGCAAGGCGGCGACGATTAAGCCCCACAACGCCATGGTGAGAGGATTGGCGGCGACCACGCGGATCGAGGTGAGCAAGGCAACCGCCGCGCCAACATCGCGGTCGAGGAGAAGCGGAAAGGATACCGCGCTGATGGTGAGAACCAGAGCGGCGAACAGGAATCCGATGCCGGTGCCGACGACGATGAGGTACCAGCCGGGTGTTGTGGTGAACACGTCCTCGACGAAGTGGCGGATCGAGGCCGGCGCGGCGTATCCGAAATTGGCGACATAGATCGCTTCGGCCACCGCGAGCCAGACCAAAAAGATCGCCATTAGCAATATGCCCAACGCGACGATGGCGCCTAGCGAAGGCGAGTGCAGAACGTCAAAGGCATGGGTCGAGGACGTGTCGAGCCCAGATTCCCGGCGACGGCTCAGTTCGTAGAGGCCGATGGCGGCGAGCGGTCCGATCAGCGCAAAGCCGGCCGCGATCGGGAACGCAAGCGGCAACATCGAATAGCCGGAAGCAAGCGAGATCAGCCCCAAGCCGAGCAAAGGATAAATCAGGCAGAGAAACACTGCATGGCTGGGCATCGCCGAAAAATCATCGAGCCCTTGGGCGAGCGATTGCAGCAAGTCCGTGGGCGTAATGTGGCGGACGACAGGGCGTGCCGGAGTAGCGCTTGAGCCGACGAGAACGTGTGAAGACGGCATGGTTTACCTCCTCAAACATTTTTATTTGTTTGTTCAGGGCTTGCGTCTTGCGGCCCGTTGGTCACATGCCGCCACATCTACGACCCGCGACATCATGACAGGACAATGGTCTGGAAGCCATAAGCGAACGCGGGGACCGATCGCATATCGGTTCACAAAGCGGTGTACCCGAATCAAGGCTTTCTCATTTTGCGCTGCAGCAGCAAAAGCTCGAATGCAGTAGCGGTTAAAAGCCGGGACAGAGCGCATGGTTCCGCGCCCTGGGTCGCGCGGCGATTTCTATTTTCGTCAAATTGATGTGACCAAGCGGTGCGTCAGCGGTAATTCGGCAAACGAAAAGGCGCCGGAATTACCCGGCGCCTCTAAATGATGTGGCGAACTGGATTTTCTGAGGCGAATTAAAACATCGCCGAAAACGCCCAATACAGGGTGCCGGAGATCACCATGGCGGCCGGGAGCGTAAGAATCCAGGCCAGCGCAATGTTGCGTATGGTGGAAAGTTGCAATCCGGAACCGTTCGCGGCCATGGTCCCAGCGATGCCGGACGACAGCACGTGAGTGGTCGAGACCGGTAGTCCGTACATGTCGGCGGCGGCGATAGTTGCAGCCGCCGTAATTTCGGCACAGGCGCCTTGCGCGTAGGTCAAGTGTGTCTTGCCGATTTTCTCGCCGACGGTGACGACGATCCGCTTCCAGCCGATCATCGTTCCGAGGCCGAGCGCGATCGCCACCGCGACCTTGACCCAAGTCGGGATGAACTTGGTCGCTGCGTCGAGCGATAGCCGGTAGGCGTTGAGCGTTCTGACCTCCTCCGATCGAGAGATCGCTCTCCTTGTCCTTCATGAGAAAACGGATCGCTTCGGACGCGAGATACATGTCGTTGCGCGCGTTGCCGACCGCTTCGGTCGGCACCCGAGCGATTGAACCGTACTTCGTCACTTCTTCAGAAATGTCGCGCACCAGCACGGCCAATGACGGATACGTTCCTTCATTGATTTCGTGACTGGCGACGTAGGCCGTCACCGCCGGACGCGGATTGCCCATGACGTTGTAGCCGGCAGCCTTTTTGTTGATGACTTCGCTTGCGGCCAGCGACCGCGACGCGAACGTTTGCAATTGGCTGTCCGGCAGTGCGCGATTGAGCGCATAGGCGGTCGGCACCGTGCCGATCAGAATGAGCATGATCAGGCCCATGCCCTTCTGGCCGTCGTTGGAGCCGTGGAAGAAGCTGACCAGCGTGCAGGTGAGGATAAGGATGCCGCGAATCCACCACGGCGGCGGATGGTCGCCCTTCGGCTCGGCGTAGAGCGCCGGCACGCGGACGATGGACTTGAGCAGCAGCAGTAGGGCTGCTGCGAGCAGGAAGCCGAACAGGGGAGAGAGCAGCAGCGCTTCGCCAACTTCCTTGGCTTTCGACCAGTCGACGCCGGATGTCCCGCTGCGGCCATGCAGCAGCGCATTGGTGATGCCAACGCCGACGATGGAGCCGACCAAGGTGTGCGAACTCGAGGCGGGCAAGCCGAATGCCCAGGTGCCGAGGTTCCAGATGATTGCGGCGATTAACAGCGCGAACACCATGGCGAAGCCGGCGCTGCTGCCGACTTGCAGGATCAGCTCGACGGGAAGCAGCGAGATGATACCAAAGGCGACGGCGCCCGAAGAAGCCAGAACGCCGGCGAGGTTGAACACGCCCGACCAGACCACGGCGAAATTCGCCGGAAGCGAACGCGTATAGATGACGGTGGCTACTGCGTTGGCGGTATCGTGAAAGCCGTTGACGAACTCGAATCCGAGCGCAATGAGCAGCGCCACGAACAGCAGCAGGAATGGCGCGATAGTGGTGACTTTTGTACCTGCGGCATCGACGTCGGCGTATATGCTGTAGGCGACGAACAGCAGCACCGCCGCGATTACGCCCCCAAAGATAATACCGGTGATCGGATTAACGGCGCCGGTCAGATCCGGTCCCTTGCGGGCTGCCGGTTCGATCGAACCGGGTAAAGCGAGTTCACTCATAGGGCCCTCATTCGCTCCAAAGGGCCACAACTCTGCGCGGGCTATATGACAGCTAAATGAAACTAAGCACTCAATCCCAAAACCGTGGCCGCTATGGCGTGCCGTCAGTTAGTTGACTGAAACATCGCCGTCGCCGGGCCCGGCTTCCCAATTCTTGACGTCCAATGTTGCCGGTCCTCGAGGAATAGTAATAGGTCATCGGCGGCTTCTTGAGCTTCACGCTCACTGTTGCCGGGACAGCCGCCTCGATCATCGGGGTATAAGGCCGCACCAGGATCGATCTCGCCTGCTTTTGCCGCGCGAATTCACGCGCAGCCAAGATCAATTCGCGCGCAATTTCAGGATCCGCCTCGCGACAGCGGCACTCAAGCAGATAGTAGGAGTGGCCGGCCCATTGCTTCATGGCCAGATAGCCGACGAGCCGCGCGCCTGATCGGGCGACCAACACCGCTCTGGTCTGTTTGACGAATTGCGTCCCGAAATACAGCCAGTTGACGGTGTCCGCATCACGCCAGGCATAGGTCGGCGCATTCGAAGCTTTGCACTCGTCGATGCTGTCGGCGTCGCACTCGGAGAAGCGATCGACTAGTTCGACCGACAGCGCCTTGGAGCGGCGGCGGCTCAGTGTCGCCAGCGTGTCGAGCGCGAACCCAAGGGAAGTTCCCGCAATCCGTTCGACGAGACGAGACGAGCGTGAAGGCGCCGAAGGACCTCTGACCAAGGCGCAACCATCCGCAAGTACCCGAAAGTTACTCTGCTGCCAGCGCGCCTCCAAAGGCGTCATGCCAAGGGAGCGCCAAAGCCCGGCGGCAATGGGAGTCGAAATCGGCGGCCACCAGAAGGTCGCCATGGAACTGACTTAAGAATTTCCGCCCCACCGTTTTCGCCAGTCCAGCTCCACGGAAATCAGGATGGACGGCCGTGCTGCCGGTGGCGCAGCAGAGCGCAGGCTTGCCGTCGATCACGTACTTCAAGGGGATATTCGCGGTGAAGGCAATGATCGCTCCCGCATCCGAGCGGACCAACCAGCCGCGCGGGATCGAAACATTCCACGCCGGGTTAAGTGCCCACCAATGGGCGTACCGGTTCCGCCACAGCTGCAATTCGCCGCCAAACAAGGAGGCAAGAAAGCGCGCCAGATCGTCGAGCGCGGTTTCGTCCAGTTCGGTCGCTATTGCCTGAAATGGCGCGGTGGGCGCTTCGGTTCTGCAATCGACTAAGGTCGTGACACGGACTCCGGCGCGACGGCGCAAGGAGAGGCCGTCGGACAAGGCGAGCAAAAAAGCCGCGGTGTTAGTTCTATAGAGCGAACGAGGCCGTCTTCGGTCCGAATAGCGTGGTTAACACTAACGGCAACGCGCGCCGCCGCAGTGTGGATTGCTGTGAGATAACAATCGCTCCGATGACAATGTCTGCGACCACATCAGCAAACCGGCGGGACGCGGTCGCGATTGACAGCGCGGCGCCGGTTTTTGCGCTTTCGCGGCCCGATGCTGGCCGGAACTCCCCGCTGGCGCGAATTGGCCGGAAGGTCTCGCGCTTCATGGCGCGAAATATCGCCACCAAAACGTTGGCGATGCGCAATGACCGGCCGATGGTCACATTCACGTTCGACGACGCGCCGGTTTCCGCTTGCACAACCGGCGCAGCGCAGCTCCAGCAACACCAGGCGCGCGGCACGTTCTACATTTCCGGTGGCGGCTGTGGACTGATGAGTCCGGGCGGCCCGCTCGCTACTGCCGAGCAACTGAAAGAACTTTACACCGCCGGCCACGAAATCGGGTGTCACACCTTCTCCCACGCTGCCATCGCCGCTGTCAGTCGTAACGCACTGGTCGCTGAGCTTGTACGCAATCGAACGTTTCTGCAGGAAGTCCATCGCGATCTTGTCGTGCGCAATTTCGCTTATCCTTATGGCGATCTGTCGTTTCGCGCTAAACAATGTCTTGAAACTCACTTCAACTCTTGCCGATCGCTCCGACCCGGTGTGAACGCCGGAGTCATCGATCTTGGAGCATTGAAGAGCTGCGAGCTCCAGAACTCCTCCATCGGACGTCAAGGTATTCTGGACACTATCGCCGCGACGGTTCGCCGGAAGGGATGGCTGATCTTTGTCAGCCACGACGTGCACAATCAGCCGAGTCAGTTCGGGGTGTCGCCGGACCTCCTCAACTTCGCACTAAACACCGCCAGGACAGCCGGGTGCCAGTTGGTAAGCGTTCGCGACGCGCTTGCGATCTTGAGCGGTGTGGCTTCGCCATCCTGACGATTAGGCCCGGTTTACAAAGTCGCAATAACGCAGGCCGGCGCTCTGCTTGGAGCATGCCCGTCCCGGATCATTGCACCGCTCCACGCTTCTGCTTGACCAACACATAACCCGGCGGTTATATGTCAATCAATAACCAGAGGGTTATTGATCCCAAATGCCGAACACTCACGATATGCTCTTTCGAACGCTCGCCGATCCGACGCGGCGGGCCATCTTCGAGCGGCTGTGCCGCGACGGAGAGCAGACGGTCGGCGCCCTGACCGCGCGGGCCAAGGTCTCGCAGCCGGCGGTCTCAAAGCATCTCGGAGTCCTGAGGAAGGCCGGACTGGTGCGCGACCGCCACGAAGGCCGCCAGACGCATTACAGCGCGCAGCTCGGCGCGCTCGCCCCGCTGATCGACTGGACCAGCCAGATGACCGGGTTCTGGCAACGCAAGTTCGACGCCCTCGAAGATCTGCTCAAAAGGATGGACCAATGAACAAACAAGCGGGCGAAACGCTCTCCGTCATTGTCGAACGGGAACTACCTTATCCGCCGGAAAAGATCTGGCGCGCGCTCACGCAGCCGCACCTGATCGCGGAGTGGCTGATGAAGAACGACTTCGCGCCGGTCGTCGGCCACCAATTCAGTCTTCGCATGGACCCGCAGCCGAACTGGAACGGCGTCATCGACTGTCAGGTCCTCGTCGTCGAGCCGAACAAAACGCTGTCCTACACGTGGGGTCGCGCTGGGTCTTGAGAGTGCTGTGACTTTCACGCTCACCCCGACGCCCACGGGGACCCATCTGCGCATGGAGCAGACCGGCTTCCGGCCCGATCAGCCGCAGAACTACCAGGGCGCCAAATACGGGTGGCAGAAGTTCTTTGCCAACCTGGAGCAGGTCTTGGCGCGGATGGAGTAATACCGGTCCTGGATTTCCTCATCCTGAGGTGCGCGCGCGGAGCGGCCCTCGAAGGACGATGGCCGAGACGCCTGAGCAGCATCCTTCGAGGCCCGCGCTTTTTGCGCGGGCACCTCAGGATGAGGGAACGTTTTCACAGGAGGTCCCATTGAACTGGAACAAATGGATTCGGCAAATCCACCGCTGGCTGTCGATCATCTTTACGCTCACCGTCGTCGCCAACTTCATTGCCATGGCGCTGGGGAAGCCTCCCTCATGGCTGGTCTATTCGCCGCTGCCGTTTCTCTTCCTGCTGATGTTCAGCGGCCTGTACATGTTCGTGCTGCCGTATGCCGGCGAGCGGGGCAGCGGGTGAGGGACAGCCGATTGTCTGGCGAACGAATATAAGCGAGAAGTTGCGAGGTGCGCGTGCGGCCCTGTCAGTTTCTAACCATCCTGCCCAACTTCTGTAGTTCACCATTCAGGGCTGCAATCCGGCGGCAAATGTCTGCTGCGAACTCCACCGTTCCATCGCGATTGCCACCTAGTTCATGATCGCGAAGTACCATTTCGATGGCGTCTCTGATTGACCCCTTTCCAAATTGATCGTTGTGCAAAATGAGGTCAATCTGCTGCGCAACCTTACTTGGTGAGAGTTTCCCCCTTAGCACACGGAGTTCATCCATTGCCCGGGTAACACCCGCCGCAGAGTCCGCGAATTTCTTCTTTAACGACGCGATTGTCTTGCCGTCCTGTGCGCCCGCCGCGATTTTTTCCAAGTCGCCCAACATCCCATCACGCCAAAACGTCAAGTGACCGGCTGCCCTAGATGCATTTTTTGCATTTCTGTTCGTTAGTGCATCAAGCCAAGGACCCAGCAGCTTGGAAGCCACCGCACCTATTTCCTTTTCGCCCGTCATGGCTGTCCCCCGAAAAACGCTATTGTAGCTAAGGTCCGCGAATTAACAGCGAGCGGCCCGCATGAGCGAAACGACATGGGGGGGGGAACGAGCCGTGAGTTTGTCCCGAGATGTCGCTAAGCTGATCCGGGCTACGAACTGCGGCTAAGTCGCCCTACGCGCTGCTTCAATCGGGCGAATGCGGCACCGTCATCATTGCCCTCGGTTCCGTGAAGGTCTTTCAAATAGTCGCCAGTGCACTGGCCATTCAAATCAAAAAGCGCCCCGTCCTTTGTCGCCGATGCGATTTTCCTCGTTTCGTCACGCTCGGCGTCGAAACAATAAACGTTGCCGTCGCTTTCGAGCCACATGTATCTTCGGCCGGTCTGCGGATCAGGGATGTAACCCACAATCCTCGGCTGCTCAGCAAATCTAGTCGTCATATTTTTATCTTCTCCTACAGGGAACGTGATTCATAAGTTCAAGCTTACGCCAATTTACCCCGTGGAGAAAGTTGGACCCGCAACGCTATCGATATTTGCCGCCCGAGCATGACCACCGGCAAAAGGTCATAGTTTCGGTATCCGTGCTTCCAGGACATGGCGGAGCAACTACAGGCTCAGCGAGAATCATTATGCTGAGCCTTCCGCTGGGGACCGGCGCACCCGTTTTGGCCCACGTAAGCCGACCATTCCATAAACACACGTTGTAATGACCATTGAGGCACTCAAAAGTATAAGCACCCTTTGATTGACAGTATGTTCCGGCGTTGGCGAACACTGAATACAGAAGCACCGTCAAAAATGCAGCCACGGACAATCTCAGAAAGCGCATGACCGGAAGCCCTTTCAGCATGCGACTATAACGCGATGCCGAGCCGCGCACTACATGCGAGCGAGTTGCCCAGATTGAGCGGGAACGAGACCGGGGAACGATTATCCGTCTGAAATCCAAACTCCGGATTTCATTTCGTTCGATTCGAACAAGCGGCCCGTGTGAAGCGCGGCGAAGCCCGGGGCAACGTTTCAATCACCCCGGATTTCGCTTCGCTCCATCCGGGCTACAGCCATCTAATGCAGATGCCGCAGTTTGTCGGGATTTCGCACCACATAGATTGCGGCGATCTTGCCGTCCTCGATTTCCAGCGCGGTTGTCTGGAGTTCGCCGTCGGCCTCCAGGGTGATGAAACCGGGCAAGCCGTTGACGAAGCCGGTGCGCACGAGTTTCGAGGGGTTCTGCCGGAAGAGCGCTGGCCAGAAACTCGTTGACCTTCATGACGGCATCGAAGCCGACGACAGGCTCCAGCGACGCCGGCCGCCTGCCGCCGCCGTCGGCATGGACGCTGACGTCGGCCGCCAGCATCGCGCCAAGCGCTTTCATGTCGCCGTTGCGCGACGCGGTGAAGAACGCCTCGGCAAGCTCCAGGCCGTGTTGCTTGTCGACCTGGAAGCGCGGCCGCGCCTCGCGGACATGGCCGCGCGCCCGGGCCGCGAGCTTCCGGCAGGCGGCCGGATCGCGCCCGATGGTGGCGGCGACTTCCTCGAATTCCAGGGCGAACACATCGTGCAGCAGGAACGCCGCCCGCTCGAGCGGGGACAGCCGTTCGAGCGCCAGCATCAGCGGCAAGGTGACGTCCTCCCCGGCCTCCTCTTCGAGGACGGGATCGGGAAGCCACGGGCCGAGATAGGTCTCGCGCTGGCGCCGCGCTGACTTGAGCTGATCGAGACACAGCCGCGTGACGGTGCGGCGCAGGAACGCTTCCGGTTCACGCACTTCGCCGCGGTCGGCCCCCATCCAGCGGATGAAGGCCTCCTGCACGATATCCTCGGCGTCGGCCACGGAGCCGAGCATGCGGTAAGCGACCCGCATGAGCTTTGGGCGCAGCGGGTCGAAACTTGCCGCTGCGTCCGCTGCGTCCCCTCGGCTGACGCCCGCCATCACGCGGCGGCCTTGTCGATGGCCTTGTTGACGGCCGCGTCGGTGGCTTTGGCCGCGACGGACTTTGCTTCAGCCGGATCGACAAACTGTCTGAAGCCGACCGCGATGCGGTTCCAGCCGTTGATGACATTGATCATCAATGTGAGCTTGACCTGCTCCGCCTCGGTGAACTCCGCCTTCAGGGCTTCGCGGGCGCCTTCCAGCTCGTGCCCTTCGGAGAGCCGCGTCAGCGCCTCGGTCCAGCCGAGCGCGGCGCGTTCGCGGTCGGTGTAGCAAGGGGCCTCGTGCCAGGCCGACAGTAGGTAGATGCGCTGCTCGGTCTCTCCCTTCTCACGCGCTTCCGCCGCATGCATATTGATGCAGTTGGCGCAGCCGTTGATCTGGGAGGCACGGATTTCCACGAGCCGGACGAGGGCCGGTTCCAGGCTCGATGCGACGGCGAGCGACGTGGCGGTCCACTTCTTCATGAGTTCCGGGGCCGCCGCAAAGAGATCGTTAGCGTTCATGGTTCGGTTCCTTCTGTTGGGTTCCGACATCATGACGAGCGAGACGTCGTCCGTGTGACATCCGCGTCGAAATTCTGACCTATGTCGTCAGTCGCCAAACTGGCGATCGCTGGCGTCCGCGAGCAGTCAATTGTCCGGCAATATGCAAGGAGTGAGAGCGACCGAAAGCACATGAAGAAAGCGACCATGAAGAAGAGCAAGAGCGCGCGACGAAAGCAAAAGAGGGAACCTCTCCGTCCCGGCTGATCGACGCAAGAATTAAGGAGCTAGGCGACTGGCGGGGCGAGACCCTTGCCCGGGTCCGAGCTCTCATCAAAGAGGCCTGCCCCGGCGTGGTCGAGGAGTGGAAGTGGCGAGGGGTTCCGGTGTGGGAGCACGGAGGCATCATCTGCACCGGCGAGACGTACAAGGCCGTCGTGAAGCTGACCTTCGCCAACGGCGCCTCGCTGGCGGACCCTTCAGGCCTCTTCAACTCCAGCCTCGAAGGCAATATGCGACGCGCGATCGATATCCATGAGGGCGACAAGATCAATGAGCGTGCTCTCAAAAATCTCGTCCGTGCCGCTGTCGACCACAATCAGAGCAAATTGAAAAAGAAAGCGCCTGCCTAAGCTGTTACGCGGCCATATGTTTGGCGAGCGACGCCCACATTGGCTTGCGGTTGAGGCCGGCATCGAGCGGCAACGGCCGCAGCGGCGCCCCGTCCGATCGCTTGTAGTAGTGACCGAGCCACGTGTAGCGGTCGCTCAAGCCCCACGTTGCGATCGACATTGGCCGCGCGACCGAAAATACGATGTCGAGATATTCCGCGGCGTGGCGCGCGACAGCGAGATCGCGCTCCGGCTCGCTGCCGCGGATCTTGACGTCGTTGACGTCCATCTCGGTTATCATCAATCGATAGCCGAGCTTGACGACGCTACGCAGAAAACTTGTCAACTCGCGGTGATCCAGTATCTGATGCGCGTCAAGATGCGACTGCAAGGCGAGGCAGTCGACGGGCGTATTCCGATCCCGCAATGTTTGCAGCAATCCGAGTAAGGCTTCGCGGCGGCGCTGCGATGCGGCCGTTGCATATTCGATTCCGTACTCGCTTAGACATAATGGCACTACCGGATCGGCGGCGCGCGCCAGGCGGAATGCCAGATCGATGTAATCGACGCCGAGCGCACGCAGCCAGACTGAATTTCGATATCCATTCTCGAGGCGATCGTCCGGCTCTATCGCTTCATTCACGACATCCCAGGCCCAGATTTTGCCCCGATAGCGCGAGACTTGCGTCGCGATGTGCCGCTCCAGCGCCGCTTTGGCTTCCTGGCTGGTCGTTATCTGCGAGACCCATGGCGGGATTGCTGCATACCAGACCAGCGTATGGCCGTGGACCAGCATGTCGTTGCGCGCCGCAAACGCAGCGATGCTGTCAGCCTCGCCGAAATTAAACTCGCCGGGTCGCGGCTCCGTCGCATCCCATTTCAGCGAGGTTTCGGGGACAAAGATGTTGGCTTCAGTGGCGAACTTCTCGAGCAGAATACGGTCCGGCTGAACGCTTGGCGCGGCGCCGGCGCATCCGAATTTAATGCCCGAGACGCGTGAATGGCTGCGCAGCGATGGGGCCAATTCCAAATCAAAGTCGGCGTACGCGGAGCGAGAGCACAGCGCTGCCGCCGATCCGATTCCGAAACTTGCAAGTCCGAGGACAGCCGCGCGCCTTGATAGGTACGATTGCATCGCCCGTGTCACGCCATTCCAGCACGAAGTGAACGCTAGCCATCTTAGTCGCGCAGGTGAGGCGCGGCTTTGCCGACGGCAGCGCCATCATCAACAGTGGTTAATTTGAAAGCGTGCCGTTAACGACGTGCACTGAACACGGAGTTGTTAACTCGCCGGAACCGGCCTTTTGATTTATGAACATTGCTGGAGCCATCTCCCGCCCTCTCTTTTTAGATTTTTGAGTCGCGCGCGATTGAGCGAAGCACGGAACTCGCAGTATCGTTTATGGTCAATCCGTACGCTCTGATTTACCTTGTGGCGCATGCAATCCCGGCAATTATCGGGTTCGCTGCGCTCATTCTCTATACGCATCTTTTGTCTGCCGCCGAATACGGCATCTACGTCATCGGCGCGAGCATCGCCGGTATCATCTCTGCGGTATTTTTCGCGTGGGTTCGCTTGTCGGTCGCGCGCTACCAGGCGAAATCGCCGGAGGTTGACCTTCGTGCCGAGGCGATCGTGGCCTATGGCGGCACGGTAGTCGTCATCGCCTGCCTTGCGCCTGTCGCCTTCCTTATCATTCGGCCGAATATCGGCTTCGGCATTGCCGCCGGCTGTCTGTTGCTGTCGTTGTCGCTCACGGCATTCGAAATCAGTCAGGAGTTCCGGCGCGCACAGCTCAACCCGCTTCGCTACATGACGATTGCAATGACGCGGGCCGGTTTGGGACTGGCATTTGGATACGCGGCCATCGAGCTCGGTGGCGGTGGCCTCGGTCTGCTATTTGCGATCGCCGCGAGCTTCCTGATTGGCAATGTCCTGAGCTTCCGAGGCAACGCCGCGTAAGCCGCTGCAGTCCCTCTCAATCGGTTATCTGAAGCAATTCCTGCGCTACGGTTCCCCCTTCCTGCTCGGCGCTCTCGCCTTTGCCCTGCATAGCGCGCTGGATCGATTGGGTGTTGCCTACCTGTTGGGGTCAAGCGCGGCCGGTTCCTACGGCCTTGCAGCGGATCTGACCCGTCAGATCGCCGCAGTTCTGGCTTCGAGCGCTGCGTCAGCCGTTTTCCCCCTTGCGTTTCGCCACCTCGCTGAAGCGGGTGCAGGCGCTACGCGCGCGCGGCTCGCGGAAGGCGCGGAACTTCTGCTGGCGCTGATCGCGCCGGTCACGGTGTGGCTTGCGATCTCCGCAGATGTGGTTGCGGCCACGCTGCTCGGCAGCGAGTTCCAGGCCAGCGTCGCTACTCTCCTGCCGGTGCTGGCCTTAGGCCGCATGTGCGGCGCTATCAATCAATATTATCTGCACGTCAGTTTTCAGTTGGCCGAAAAGCCGTTGCTTCAGGTCGTGCACGACTGCTTGATTCTGATCGTGAATCTTGCGCTGCTTTTTCCTCTGACGCTTGCCTTTGGATTGCCGGGAACGGCCGCGGCGGTGCTGATCGCCGAAGCGCTCGGTATTCTGATCGGGATTGCGCTATCGCGGCGGGCCTTCAGGCTGCCCTTTAATGCCCGCGGTATGGCGCGTGTCCTGGCGGCGACCTGTCGCAGTGGCCGTCGTCACGTACGCGGTCAAATCCGCGTCTGGCGGGCAGGGATTTTCGACACTGCTAAGCTTGGCTGCTGCCGGCTGCGTAGCCTATGCCGTCGCCGCTCTGCTGCTCGACGTAGCCGGCATCCGCACCATGCTTGCGTCGTTCCTGGGGCTGCGCAGGGTGGCGGCCGGGTGAGGCCCGCCTGATCAAGAACCGACGCGGCGGCTCGCCGGGCGTCCGATCTGCTGCCGCAACGCGCGAAAGAACAGATAAACCAGGCGCGGCCGCAGTACGCTGTCGGGGTAGCGAACGGCGCCGACGATCAAGCAGATCCAAAACTCGATCATCCGGCCGTGAACGCAAGCGTTGCGGGCTCCGGTCCAGAAAGCGTCGATCTGAGCCAACCGCCGTCTGCGCTTCAACTCGCCGGGCAAAAAGCGTTGCCGGATCGCCGGGTTCGAGTAGACCGCTTCGATGGCCTTGAAATTCGGGCGCAGCGGCGAATTTCTCAATCGAAAGTTCGCGCTGCTGAAGTGCTGGCGATACAGGAGCACAACGTCGTCCGGCATGGCGGCGAAATCATCCAGCACGGCAAGCCGGCACCAGAACTCCCAGTCCTCGCCCCATTTCAGCGCCGGATTGAAGCCGCGAACCGAGCGCGCGGCATCGGTCCTGATGCAGATCGCGCCACAGACGATGAAGTTCTTTGAGATGAGATAACGGAGCGTGTCGTGGGCGGGAAACATCTTCCAGGCAAGATCGGCACGCTCCGATAATTCCGCGCCGTCCTGCCTGATCCTGATGTGATGGGCGAAACAGGCGACGTGCTGCGGATTGTCGTCCAGGACAGTGACCATCCGGAACAGCGCGTCGGGCAATAGAACATCGTCGGCGTCGAGGAAGAAAACGTAAGGCGCGCCTGCGGCCGCAAGACCGGCATTTCGCGCCGCGCTGACGCCGCTGTTTGTTTGACGAAGCACGCTCAGGCGGCTGTCGGAATAGGTGTCCAAGATTTCCGGCGTGCGGTCGGTCGAGCCGTCGTCGACGACGATCACCTCAATGTCCGTCAGGCTTTGCGCAAGGACACTGTCCAAAGTGTCGCTAAGGAAGGTCTCGGCATTGTAAGCGGCGATTACGACAGTGACTTTGGCGGGCATCGATCTATCCAAAGTTGGCTTGTTGGGGCGGCCGTCATCGCCGCTTTGTTTGTTGCTGAGATCGCAGTACGCCGTGTGTTTCCTTCACTGCTTCGGCTCGCTAATGAGCCGCAGCCCCTCGGCGACCGTCGTGAGCGAGCATCCGGCTTTGTTTGCGGAATCGACGGCCCATTCGAGCAGATCCGGCGAAACGCCGAATCGGCTGGGCTGGTCCGCCACATCATGGCTGTAAAATATCAACCACCCTCCGGTGCGCACTGTCTCGGCGATCAGTTCGGCGATTTTCGGCCGATCGAGCGATGCGTTATCCAGCGGCCACGCATTGAGGGCGCCCAGATCGGCGACGGCGATGTTGATGCCGGCATGGCCCGAGCGGCAGGAATCGAAGCGAGTCTCAAGGTAGCGTTTGGTGCGAACCGACATATCGCCGTACGGATAGGCGAAATTCCGCACCACGATATCGCTGCTGATTGTTTTCAGAACCGACCGGTTCCGATCGAGCTCGGAATCCAGTTCGTCAAAGCTCATGTAGCGGACCGCCGGATGCGAATAGGTATGGCATCCGATCTCGTGCCCGTTTGCCCATATGGTGCGAAGCTGATCGATCGACGCACGCATTGGCGCGCCGGGGTTTGCCGAGCCGCAACCACTGCCGGCAACGTAGAACGTGCCACGAGCGCCGTGCTGCTCGAGGATGCGTGCGCCGCGGTCGCAGGCCGACGCAGGCACATCATCGAATGTGAACGTCACCATCGGCGGCCCAGAGCGCATGGCCAGGACCTTGCTACGGCTCCAGCGGGCGAGGAACCGCGATGCCATGTTGGTGACCCTGGACGGCAACGAACCGCTGTTCGGGTCCTCGGTTTGCAGCGCGAGCATGGCTATCGGTATTCCTCGTAGAGAATGCCGAACTCCGCAGCGATCCGGCCGGCTCCCCGCGCCGCCAGAGTGAGACTGCGCATGATGGCGCGCCGGCCGCCGAACGCCGTGATTGGCAGGATCAGGGCGGCGGAGCCGATCAGGCCCAGGGCTTTGCACCAGCGGCGCACGGTGCCGCCCGCGGCTCCCCGCGAAGTTGCGTTCGACGCGTGTCGCGCCGGTGCCCTTGCGGAATCTTCGCCGCAGCACATAGCCGACGGTGGTTCGCGACAGTGGCATGGTTTCGAAGACGTGCGCGTCGTCGGCCCACGCGAAACTGCGGCCGTCCCTGCGGCAACGATAGAAGAATTCTTCATCGCCGCCGCCAGTGAAGGCGTAATCGTGCTTGAATGGCTCGTCGAGGTATTGTTCGAGCGTAGATCGCCGTATCACCATGCTCCCGGTGCCGTAGATCATCGACACGGGTCCGGTCGCAAACCGTGTCGGCGCGTAGAGGCCGCTTTTTGCAAGCCAGTGATCCGGAGCGTCAAAAACCGGAAACACCGGACCGCCGACGATTTCCACGTCATAGTTCAACGCCACCCGGATCATTTCGGTGAGCCAGTTTGGATCGGGGTATTCGTCGTCATCGAGCACGGCGATGTAATCTGACGCCGGAACAGCGCGACAAGCGCTGATGAAAGCGCGATTGTACGCGTAGGTGTGACCGCGGCGGGGCTCGACGATGTAAGTGAGCGGAAACCGAAACGTTGAGGCGACGTTCTCTACGACCGCCGCGCCGTCGCGGGCGTCCGCGTCATTGTCGACCACGATGATCTCGAGGCGGCCGGCATAGTTCAACCGCTCGACATGCTCCAACAATTTGCGCAGCCCGTCGGGGCGGCGAAACGTCGGCACGCACAAGCACACACTGGGTACTGAGAGTCCGGTCATTGTGCGATGACGCTCCGGATCATCGGTTTATGCTCCGATCGTCGAATTCGAGGTCGGGCGTGTTTGTCAGTCCGGTGCGCGTGAGCAGCAGGAACAACGCATGCGGGTTGGTCGTCAGATAGCGGCCGGACAGGCGTCGCGGCTCCAGATACATACGATAGGCCCACTCGAGCCCGGCGCGCTGCATCCAAACCGGCGCACGCGCGTTCTTGCCGGACAGAAAATCGAACAAGCCGCCGGAGGTCTTGATTAGCCCGACGCCAGTGAGCCGGCTGCGATTGCGCACCGCAAACGATTGTTCGTTGGGAACGCCGAGACCGAGCCAGAGAATGTCCGGTTCCGCGTTGTTGATGATATCGACAATGCGTTCTTCGTCGCCTTCACGACGCAAATACCCGCAGCTGCGGCCGACAATGTCGAGTTCGGGATAGAGCGTGCGAACGCGCTGTGTCGCCGTATCCACAACGGATTTGGCCGCGCCGAGAAAAAAGAACCGCGCTCCACGCCGCGGCGCGACTGCCGCGACGTCATGGAAAAGGTCGGTAGTGCAAACCCGTTCGGGAAGCAGCGCTTTGCGAAAAAGCCGTGACACAAAAACCAGCGGCATGCCGTCGGCGTGAATGAGATCGCTGTCGAGGAACAGGTCTCGAATGTGCGAGTGTCGGGCACACGTCGAAACGACCTGACCGTTCGCCGAACTAAAGATCAGAGGAGGCTGCCTGGCGCCGCGCCGGCTGAGGGCGGTGTCGATCATCAGCTGCGCCGACTTGGCGCGATCGATCACTGCGATCGGCAGGCCGCCAATGGCCGTGAAAGGAACCGCCCAACGCCGATCGGCCGCGCCGTCAAAGTAAAGACAGCCGCTTGATGCGGTCATAGGGGTGCACTCCTGCGGCCCACGTCTAGGCGGTAAGCCACGGGAAACGAAGTTAAACCGGGCGTTAGTCTTAAGACGGCAAAGGATGCTCGAGCGTCTGTCCGGCGCAGCCGTTAACCAAAGTCAGGCCGCTGTTGCCCGGTTAAGCCGTTACACGCGAGACCGATAGAAGGCGCAGGCCGAACGCGGCCATGAAAAGGAAGAGCCCGAGCGTGCTCTCCTCGATCAGCATGCTCTCAAAGCACGAGCCGAATGCAGCAAACAGGCAGACTCGCAGGAACAACATCTTGAGCGGCGCCGCGGCCGGCGCATCTGCCGATCGAAAAAAGTCGACAACAGGAAGCACCACAAGCCAGAGGGTCGCCAGGATCGATCCGGGAATGCCCACGGTCAAAGCGAGATTGAGATAAGCGTTGTGCGCGTGCGCGGCGGTATTGGCCCAGATCGACGTGCCGCTCATTCCATAGACGACCTGTTTGGTGCCCCAAAACGCGGCAAAACCGTAGCCGGTGATCGGGCGCTGCGCCACACGATCGAGCGCAAATTGCCAAATGTCGGTTCGTCCGGTGAAGGATGTGTCCGTCAAGACCATATCCAGCAGGTCACGGACCGGTTCGAGATAAATCGATCCAATCGATAAAATATTGAACGCGACCACGATGAAAAGCGTGAGAGAGATTCCTGCGACCGGTCTGTGGATGCGAGTAAGCAGCGCCGAAACGATCAACGTGATCGGCAGCATGGCGATTGACGTTTTGGATTTCGTGAACACAAGAAATGCCAAAGCCAGCGCGACGATCAGGGTGCCAACGCGCACGCTACGCACGCGCGCGATGAAAAGTCCTATAAAAACGAATAGGACCATCGCGGCGCTCGCTTCGTTCTTGTGCGAGAACACGCCGCGCCAGTCTCCGGCGAGCTCCGGTTCGATGTAATCGGTGGTCTGATGAATCGCCTGCTCGGGAAGCAGAAACACGCCGAGGTAACACGCTGCCAGCACAATAAGCACTACGACAGCCATGACATCGCTAAAATGCCGAACGTTGTTGGGCAGCAGCAGCGCCATGCCCGCCAACCCCACTGTCACCAGAGTAAAGGCAAATCGCCGGGCGGACAGTGAAGGGTCCCAGGAGGTGACGACGCACAACGCGAACCAGAGCAGCGTTATGATCAAGACCGGCCGCAAGAGAACCAGCAAACGGCTTGCATCGTGGCCGAGGCACCACGCTGCGAGCAGCAAGAACAGCAGCGAATAGCCGATTTGATTGACGAGGTTACCGGTTTCGGTGACCTCCTGCGCTGTGCTAAGGTTCTCGAACGGCCGAAAAGAAATCCACACCAGCAGGAATACCGCAGCCAGAAGCACGCTGCGGATAAGCGTGCCGGCATCGCTCGCCGGCGCGATCGCAGGATGTTCCGCCGGGAGTAGACCGAGCTTTGCCAGGGATTGCCTCGTTTTCCGGTTATGCGGACCGCAATTTGGCCGGTCTCGATGCGCGGGCTGTACTGGCGCCGGTAAGGACAGCGCCCCGGATCTTTTCTGCGTCAGGCCCGAGTTGTGAAGCAAACTGTTCGAGGGCGCCGGTGTCGTGCTTGTCGGCCGCTGCGACCAGCAAGATATGATCGACGAGGTCAGCAAAAAGGCGCGTGCTGGGATCGCTGCGGAATCCAACCGCGGCGACGATCACCATGTCAAAGTGTTTGGTTTGGTCGAACGCCCGTTGGATGTCTGCTTCCGTAATCCGACGGTCACGCCTGCTGTTCAGCGAAACGAACGACGTTAAATTGATGTCGGTTTCTCGATCGCGGACGGTGACCTCGGAAAGCTCCCGGCGTCCAACGGCCACGTCGACAAGCCCGCCTTCGTTTCTGTCGGCATCGATTGCCGCCAACGTTCGACGCCCGAGATCGGCATCGATCAGCAACACTCGCTGGGTCATGGCGGCGGCTGCGGCAAGCGTAAGCGCCCCCGCAACGGTGTCGTCTTCATCATCAGCCGCGACGACCAGGATGCTTGGATTGCTTGGCATCCTGTGAGCTTCACGAACCGCCGCCAGCGCCCGACCGATTTCCTCTGCAAAGCGCGAACGCGGGTCTTGCGCGGCGTTGAGCGCAAACGAAGTGTCAGCCTGCGGCAGCATCGCAAGGATTGGGATCGATTTTGAAGCTGCGCCAGCGGGCAAAAATCCACTTATCGTTCCAGCCAGTCTGCCCAGGAGGGTGCTACTTCCGGCGGCACGACGCGGACGGGGCGCCGAGCCGTCGGCAGCCGCCCGCATCATGACAATGCCGGTGCCGGCGCAAACTCCGATGAGTATGGCGCCTACGGCGACTAGCATGTTTGACGGCGGGAAGCTGCGCCGCTGCGGCGGGTCGGCTCGAGAAATCACGCGGATATTCTTGGTGTCGAGCCGCTCCTGCTCGCCGGTTTCACGGGCCCGAACCATAAACGACTCGTACACCGCGCGGCTGGCGGCCACATCGCGTTCAAGTTCGCGCAGCGTTACCATCGCCTCATTGGTGGTGACGGCGTTGCCCTTGAGCTTTTCCAGGTTGGCTGCGAGCGTGGCCTCGTTGGCGCGGGCGCTTTCGTATTCGCTGCGCGCCGAAAGGGCGACACGATGGACCTCATCCTCGATCATGTGGCGAAGCCGCTCGGCCTGTGCCTGGATTTCGATGACTGCCGGATGCCGCGCGCCAAGCGAGGTCATCTGTTCGGCTTCGCGTCGCATGATCTCTGCATATTGGGTGCGCAGCGCGGTGATGGTCTGGGACTGCACGGCCTCGGGAAAGGCGCCGATCTCCTCTTTCGGTATGCGCACATGTTCGATTTGATCGAGGCGCGACTTCGCCGCCGCCGTTCTTGCGCGGGCCATTCCCAGTTGATTGTTTAGCTCGGAGAGCTGCTGTTCGTTGACGAGCTGCCCGCTGGCTCCAAGGATGTTGTTGCGGGCCTTGAAAGTTTCGACCCGGTCTTCAGCCTGTCGAACCCGGTCCTTGAGCTCAGTGAGGCGCGCTGACAGCGACTGGGAAATCTGCCGCGCGGCGTCAGACCTCACATCGGTTTGTTCCGCGAGATAGGCCTGCGCGATCGCGTTGGCGATGCGCGCCGCCTTCGTTGGATCGCGGCTGGTGACGCTCACATCGACGACGTAGGTGCGTTCGGCGCGTTTCACCTGGATGGCCCGCTTGAGTGCGTTCAGCGCCGGCAGTGAGTCGTCGCCATAACCGCCGCCGAGCCACGGCGACTGGCCGATGAATTCCGGATCGCGGTTGAGGGATTCGGCTTTGATGACCCGCCGCAGCACACCGTCGGAGGTCAATACCCGGACCTGGCTCTCGACCTGCAGCACGGCCGCGTCGTTGGCCTGATTGGCCGGCGTGAGATCGTTCGCGACCGCGCGCAAATCGGTCGGGTCGATGAGAATCTGCGTCGTCGCCGTGTAGCGAGGCGGCACCAGAGTGACGAACAGCACCGCGATGAGCAACGAGAGAGCGGTCGTCCAAAGAATCGTCGCCTTGTCGCGCCAGATGATGGACAGAAATCTTTGAAAATCGAAGTCGGTGGCGGGAGCAAACCCAATGGGCATTTCCCCCGTCCCAACGACAGCCGGTCGGTTTCGGCGCGGCGCCTCAAACATCCGTACGTGACTTTCCAACAGCCGAACAGCGCTAGTTGCGCTGGCGTTACCACTAGCGCCGTCATCAGGCGCAATTAACCCGCCGCACGCGCACTCAAAGGGCAGGCCGCCCGGCATGTCCAGGCGAGTCCGTATGGTTAACCAATTGATAAAGGGATTAGTGTTAATGAGACGTGTACGCTAATCCCGGCGGCCCCCAGCCGGGTCGATCGGCCGCGCCTTACCGCCGCAACAGGCGGTACACGGCGCCGGCGGCAACGAGCAGCACCAGGATCGGAATCCAGAGCAAGACAGCGCCGACCACGGTGAGTAGAATCACCGCGGCAAGGACGCCGATCATCAGCATCAGCAGCGCGAGGCCAAGCGGTCCAATCCGGCCGACGTAAATTCGATGCGTTCCTCCGACCCAGGCTGAACCGTCCGGCGGCCAAGCGCGCTGGCGCCAGTCGGGCGCGCGGTTGGTCCGGTCCGGAGGGATGATTTCCGGCTCGGCGCGAGGTTGTTCCGGCATGTCGGATTTGTCGGTCATGGCCTGGTAATCGCGTCACGTGCGCGGGCATGTATGTAAGCTTCGCATAGGGCGACACAAGCGGCGCGCTGGCGCTGACGTTCACGCGGCTCACTCAGCATGGTAGCGTTCAAGTATGAAGTCGGGCGGTCTGGGCGTTACTCGTAGCGCTCTCCTAGGCATCGCCGTGATGGCGAGTTTTTACAGTGGTGCAGGTGCGCAGGACGCGCCCGCATTGAGCGAGGCTGCCAATGCCATGATCGGCGCGTGGGAGTTCTCGAACGCCGATCGCGACAAGATCTGTCGCTTTAACTTTCGCTCCGACGCTGCGGCCAGTGGCTACAAACTCGATATCGACAAGAACTGCCCAAGCTTGTTTCCGACGGCCAAAGATATCGTCGCATGGTCCGTGGATAATTTTGGCGGCCTGCGTCTTCTCGACGCTAGCGGCAACGCGGTGATCGAGCTCAGCGAAGCTGAGGCCGGCCTATACGACGGCTTCGAACCGGGGCAAGGCCGTTATGTTCTGCAAAGCGCTGCGGCAGCGCCGGTTCGTTCGGCCGAGGACATGGTCGGCGATTGGGCCATTGCGCGCGGCACCGGCAAGCCGATCTGCGTGCTTACGCTGGCGACCAATCCGATTGGCGCCGACGCGTTGATGCTGAAGATCAAGCCCGGCTGCGATGCGATGGTCACTCGTTTTGCGCCGAGCTCGTGGCGCATGGATCAAGGCGAGCTGCTCTTACTTTCGGCGCGCGGACAAACCTGGCGTTTCGAAGAGAACGACGCCAATACCTGGCAGCGAGTGCCCGAGAGTTCTGATCCGGTTTTGCTGGTCCGTCAGTAATTACGCTCACGAATGATTTCAGGGGGAAGCATGAGTAACGCTGCCGCGGCCTTCCAGACCAAGCAGACAGGATACCTACCCGATCAGCTGAAATTCGATTGGATCGATGTGCGACAGGGCTTTGCGCGCGGACGGTTCGATGTCGCCAAACAGCACTTGGCTCCAAACGGTTATCTTCACGCCGCAACGGTCGTAGCCCTCGCGGATACTGCGTGCGGTTATGGCTGCATGACGTCTCTTCCCGAAGGCGCCTCGGGTTTCACGACCATCGAGCTGAAGGCCAACTTTCTTGGCACCGCGCTTGAAGGCGGTGTTATCTGCGAAGCGCGATTGCTACACGGCGGACGCACTACGCAAGTCTGGGACGCGGAGGTCAAAAGCGAAATCAACGGCAAAACGATCGCGCTATTTCGCTGCACTCAAATTCTTCTCTCTCAGACGCGCGGTACCCAATAAAAGCGGTGCAACTGGAGCCGCCGCGTGAGTATCAAAACTCCGCCCGCCGAAGGGTTTGCAGTCAGCGCGGCGCTGGTCATTGTCGGCGCCGGCGCGGCGGGTCTCTGCGCAGCGCTCGTGGCGCACGAGGCGGACACGGACACCATCGTTCTCGAGCGCGATTCCGTGCCGCGCGGCTCCACGGCATTGTCCGCGGGCCTGATCCCCGCCGCCGGTACGCGCTTTCAAAGGATGCTCGGCATCGACGACAGCCCTGCGCTGTTTGCGGCCGATCTCAAACGCAAGGCGCATGACGAAGCCGATCCGGCGATCGTCGACGTGATCGCCCGTGAAGCCGGCGCGACCGTTGAATGGCTCGCGGATCGCTACAACTTGCCATTTTCGGTTGTCCACGACTTCGACTATCCCGGACATTCGGCGCGGCGCATGCACGGCCTGCCCAGCCGATCCGGCGCGGAGTTGATCGACCGGCTGCGGCAAGCGGCAGAAGAAGCAGCGATCCCAATCATCGTGGATGCGACCGTAACGGCGGTCTACGCGGGCGCCGATCGCATCGTCCGCGGGGTGGAAATAACCCGGCCGGACGGCGCAGTGGATTCGTTGGGCTGCCAGACGTTGATTCTGGCTTGCAACGGCTATGGCGGTGCTTCCGATCTGGTCGCGCAATACATCCCTGAAATGAAGGGCGCGCTTTATTTCGGGCATCCCGGTAACCGCGGCGACGCGGTTCTGTGGGGACAGGCGCTCGGTGCCAAACTTCTACATATGTCCGGCTACCAGGGGCACGGCTCCGTCGCTCATCCGCATGGCATGCTCATCACCTGGGCCGTGATCATGGAGGGCGGTTTTCAGGTGAACACCAGCGGCGCTCGTTTTTCCGACGAGAGCCTCGGCTATTCGGAACAGGCGGCCGTCGTGCTTGCCCAGCCTGATGGAATAGCCTTCGACATATTTGACGAACGCATTGCAGCCATCGCGCGGCAGTTCGAAGATTTTCGGCAAGCCGAAGCGTCAGGCGCGATCATCGAAGCCTCGACCGTTGAACAACTCGCGGAACGCCTGAACCTGCCGGTACCCGCATTGGTGCAAAGCTTCGCCGAGGTCGAGCAGGCAAAACAGGCGGGCGCGAGTGACCGTTTCGGGCGGTCCTTTGCAAACGCAGCGCCATTGTCGCCGCCGTTCAAGGCGGTGAAAGTCACGGGCACATTGTTTCACACCCAAGGTGGTGTTGCCGTCGACGAACAGGCCCGCGTGGTGAGCGCGCAAGGGACACGTTTGCCAAACCTGTTCGCTGCCGGCGGCGCGGCCGCGGGCATTTCAGGTTCGCACGCCAGCGGCTATCTGTCGGGAAACGGTTTGCTGACCGCGACCGTGCTTGGCCGCATCTGCCGGCTTAAGTGCTGCCGCTCTCGTTAAGTAGCCGAGCCGACGCTTTGGAGATGCGCGTGCGAAACACCGCGCACGACGGCGCGGGGCTTACGAGTTTGAGTTTTCGTGTTCTCTGACCCGCAGTCTGCCGACGGTCAATTCATCGACTTCCAATGAGCCAAACCGCGCCTTCCGGATCGCCAGCCGGCCAATCGCAATTTGCCCGATCGCCAGCGCGCCGATCGCCACCGCACCGACGGCCATGGCTCCGACCGCAAGCGCCAACAGTCTGCCGGCCGGCAGCGGTCTGCGTCGTCTTACGAGTTCACGCGCCATTGCCGCTCTCCGCGTTGCTAGATCAGCTTGAGCCCCTTCAGGCTCGCGTGGCCTTCTTTGCCGACGATGATGTGGTCGTGAACGGAAATGCCCAGCGGGTTCGCGACTGCGATGATCTGCTGCGTCATCTGAATGTCCGCGCGTGATGGTGTCGGATCGCCAGATGGGTGATTGTGAACGAG
>CAWHPC010000006.1:0-3231 GCA_963831165.1 uncultured Alphaproteobacteria bacterium | reverse complement strand
TTGGAAAGCGTCGAAAGGAAGAGCACATGGTCCGAAGAAGAGCGCAGAAATCCCCCCAAAACACCAGCCCGCAGTGCGGTCGCGGGTTCCCCGCAAGAGCACCAAAGCGGGTATCGATGTGGCGGCGCCGAACAGCCCCGGGCTTCACGCTGCCGCGCGACGGCGGCGGCACGGTACTCGCTTGCGGACTTCGCCGGGCGCAAGCTCGTCCTTTATTTCTACCCGCGAGCCGATACGTCGGGCTGCACCCGAGAGGCGATCGAATTTCTCGCAGCTCAAAGGCGCGTTCGGCCGCGCCAGCACCGACATTCTCGGCGTCTTCCGCCGATCCGGTGACGGCGCAGGATGCGTTCAAGTCAAAGCACAAGCTCAGCATCGCGCTGGCGTCCGGACGAGACGGCACGAAATGCTCAGTGCCTACGGCGTTTGGCAGGAAAAATCGATGTACGGTAGGAAGTTCTTCGGGCATCGTGCGGACCACGTTCCTGATCGGTCCCGATGGGCGCATCGCCCGGGTCTGGCCGAGGGTTTCGGTCGCGGGTCATGCCGAGGAGGTTCTGGCCGCCGTCAAGGCGCTCTGAAGCGGCCGCGAAAGATTGCCGAAGCATTTACTGAAGTTAGGAAAATGCCTGCAAGTTGGGCCCGGCAATTTCCTGAAAATTAACCATAAACGGCTCAAATCCACTCCCGGCTTGGGTGGGAGCGTCAATGTCGCAGTGGGCCGCGTCGCGGTCGCCAGAGGCCGCAAGACCGCAATATCCGGCGCCACAAGCGCATCGTGCGCATCATGGCGATCCGCGTCCGCGCGGCGCACGGGGACCGGCTGGGCGGGCGTACACCATCGCACATGCCGGACGGCAGGTCAGATTCGGACCCGTCGTGTTCTGGATCGCGATCGGCACGGTCGTCATCTTGGCTGGCTGGTCGATCACGGCTGCGACCTATCTCGCCTTCCGCGACGACGTGTTGCGAACGCTGATCGCGCATCAGGCCGAGCAGCAATTCGCCTATGAGGACCGTATCGCCGAATTGCGCGCCCAGATCGACCGCACCACCAGCCGGCAATTGCTCGACCAGGAGCAATTCGAGCAAAAACTCGACGAACTGATGCGCCGCCAGGCGACGCTGAAGTCGCGCGCGACGGCCTTGAACAATATTGCCGACCCGGCAACGACCGGTTCGCTCGGTTCGGCCGCAAAACCGATTGGCGAGTCGGGCGTCGCGCCACGGCGCGACCGCGACAGGCAATCGAACATCGGCGTCACGCTCGGTCGCCTCGAAGCTTCGCTCGATCGCGTCGAGCGCCGGCAGGCCATCGCGCTCGGCCAGATGGAGGATCGCTACGCCGGCAAGGCGCGCCGCATCCGCGACGTGTTCGCTCAGCTTGGGCTGAAGCGCGATACCACGTCGCCGGCGACCGGCGGTCCGTTCGTCCCGGTCAAGCTGCCGGCGCAGAACCAGGGATTTGAGCCGTGCGCTGTTGCGCGTCAGCCTCGCCCGCGCCGACGCCGACCAGCTCGCCACGACGCTTCTCGCTGTGCCGGTGCGCAAGCCGGTGGCCGGCGAAATCGACGAGACCTCGCCGTTCGGCATCCGCATGGATCCGTTCGTGCATGAGGCGGCGATGCATACCGGCATCGACTTCCGCGGCGACATCGGCGAACCGATCCATGCGACCGCCGCCGGCACCGTCACCATCGCCGGCTGGAGCGGCGGCTACGGCAAGATGGTCGAGATCGATCACGGCAACGGGCTTTCCACCCGCTACGGCCATCTGTCGGAGATCAACGTCAGCGTCGGCGACACCGTCCGGATCGGCCAGGTTGTCGGCAAGCTCGGCTCGACCGGCCGCTCGACCGGCCCGCATCTGCATTACGAAACGCGCGTCAACGGCGAAGCTGTCAATCCGCAGAAATTCCTCGACGCCGGCGACCGGCTGTTCGGCGGATAGAAGCTATTCCACATCCTCGACTTCCTTTCGGCCCGGTACCGAACGCCCGCTGCGCCAGCGCCGCTTCGGTGAAACGGTCGATGTCGCCGTCGAGCACGGCTGCGGTATTGGACGTCGACACGCCGGTGCGCAAATCCTTCACCATCTGATAGGGCTGCAGCACGTAAGAGCGGATCTGGTGGCCCCAGCCGATATCGGTCTTGGCGGCCTGCTCGGCGGCGGCTTTCTCCTCGCGCTTCTTCAATTCGGCTTCGTAAAGTTTGGCGCGCAGCATCTGCCAGGCCTGGGCGCGGTTGCGGTGCTGCGAACGGTCGTTCTGGCAAAACACCACGATATTGGTCGGGATATGGGTGAGGCGGATCGCCGATTCGGTTTTGTTGACGTGCTGGCCGCCGGCGCCGCCGGAGCGCAGCGTATCGACGCGAACGTCGGCCTCGTTGATGTCGATCTTGATGGCGTCGTCGATCACCGGATAGACGTTGACGCTGGCGAACGAGGTGTGGCGGCGCGCGTTGGCGTCAAACGGCGAAATGCGCACCAGGCGATGCACGCCGTTCTCGGTCTTGAGCCAGCCATAGGCGTTGCGGCCTTTGATCTCGACGGTGGCCGATTTGATGCCGGCCTCTTCGCCCTGGGTTTCTTCGATATATTCGACCTTGAAACCGTGCGCTTCCGCCCAGCGCGTGTACATGCGCAACAGCATCGCGGCCCAATCCTGGCTTTCGGTGCCGCCGGCGCCGGCATGGACTTCGAGATAGGCATTGTTGGCGTCGGCTTCGCCGGACAGCAGCGCTTCGAGTTCGCGCCGCGCCACTTCGGCCTTGAGCTTGCGCAAAGCCGCTTCGGCTTCGGCGATGACTTTTTGATCCTTCTCCGCCTCGCCAAGCTCGATCAGCGTGATCTGATCGTCGAGCTCCTGCTCGATGCGCGAGAGCGCCGTGAGGTTATCGTCGAGCGCGGTGCGTTCCTGCATCACGCGGCTGGCGCGCTGCGGATCGTTCCACAGATTGGGGTCTTCGGCCTGCCGGTTCAGTTCGTTAAGCCGCGCGCGCGCCTTGTCAACGTCAAAGATGCCTCCTCAGCAGTCCGATCGACTGCTTGATCTCCTCGACGATGGTCGAAATTTCGGCGCGCATATCAGGTATCAGGTGTCAGATATTTGGTATCGGACGTTAAGATGTCGCAACTCTTGCCGATCCCTGACTCCCGATACCTGATTCCTGTCTTCAGTACAGTCCGCCGGTACCGGTGCGAACGACGTTGCCGGCGTCGGGCGAAAT
>CAWHPC010000005.1:0-13283 GCA_963831165.1 uncultured Alphaproteobacteria bacterium | reverse complement strand
AGCACGAGATTGCGCCATGCGGTCTTGGCGCCCGGGCGCTTGGCATCTTGCGCCGGCGTGGCGGCAAAAGTGGCGCGGCGCTCGCGCACGATTTGCCAAGGCGGCAAGCCGCCCGAGCCCCCGGGCAGCGTTTGCGGCAATCCGGTCACGCTCGCCACCTCGGCCCAGATGGTCTTGGCCAATTGCTCCCTTGTCGTATCGAGCAAACGATCGCCCGCGCTGACGGTGACCGACAGCCGGCCGGGAAAGCTGAAAATCCACTGCACCGTGCCGTTGAGCACGCCGAGGATCGGCGGCCAGCCGGCCGGCGGTGCGACCCGGAAATGCGCGTTGACGATGGCGCGGAATTCGGTCGGCACTTCGAGGCCGCGAACAAGCGCGGCGGCGGTATAGGGCGGCACCGCGACGATGACCGCGTCGTCCTGGCCAAGCGCAATCGTCTCGGTTCCGAAATCGAGCGCGTCGACCCGATCGGCGGAAAAGCGCAGCGCGCGCAGCTGATGTTCCAGCCGCACGGCGGCGCCGCG
Organism: uncultured Alphaproteobacteria bacterium; assembly: GCA_963831165.1. Classification (GTDB taxonomy): domain Bacteria; phylum Pseudomonadota; class Alphaproteobacteria; order Rhizobiales; family Xanthobacteraceae; genus BOG-931. The sequence goes on along the minus strand of CAWHPC010000005.1, from coordinate 12,756 downwards.
GCGTTGCAGCACGGCGAGCGCGGGCTCGATCAGCGTCGCGCTCAATCCGTCGCGGGCGATCAGCGGCCGGCAGGCGCGGCCGCCGGCGAGAAGCGTCTCGCGGATCACCGCGCCGGCAAGCTTCACCGAGGCTACCGGCGGGTCGATATTCAGCGCGGCGAGAAGCAGCGGCTCGACCAGGCGCGAATAGAGCGGCCCTTCGCAGGCGATGACCTCGCCGACCGTCTTGCCGGGCGTTTTACGCCCCTTGGGCCAAACAACCGCGCCAGCGCCGCATAATCGAGCGCGCGCGTGCCCGGCACGCGCCGGCCCGGAAGCGAAGATCCACCACGGCACGCGGCCGTCGTTGAAGCGCAGCGTCCAGCGTTTGCCGCCGGCAAGGTCGATGAACGGGAATTCCGCGGCCGGCGGCCCGACCAAACGCTGCTCCGCGCCGATGCCGCGCAAATAATCGAGCGCGGCGCGATTGCCCGACAGCAACAGGTGATTGCCGTTGTCGATGGTCATGCCGACCGCGGCGTCGTGATAGGAGCGGCAGCGGCCGCCGGCAAAAGCGGTCGCCTCGTGCAGCGCGACCTGCTCCCCGCGCGTAGTAAGCTTGAGCGCGGCGGACAATCCGGCGAGCCCGGCGCCGATAATGTGGACGGTGCGGATCATGGTTTGATTGGCATATGTCCCGTCAGCTTATTGCGAGCCGGGAAACGCAGCTCCAGACCTGTTTGGGGTCGCATCATTCTGCCGGCAGCCACTAGCGGCGCCTCTGCACCGTACGCTTAGAAGGGATTTTTGTTGCCGGCAACCGCTGCTGCGCCCGCAGCGGACGATTCATCGAACCGCCTTCCGTGACTTTGGCGATGCCTCACCGAAGCCGGCGAAAGACGATCGGAAGTTTCCAGGGCGCGTACTCATAAATCCGGTTCTGCAACCGCGGCTCACTCAATGTCCGCTTCGCTCCGAACGCGACTGAATTGCTGCGCCGCCGCGAAACGACGCGATGGGCCATGAACGAACTCATGCGCTGCAACAAAATCGGCGTGATTCAATGGGGCAAGTTTGCCATTGGGAAACACGACGCAGGCGGTTAGCGGTCGTTAATGCCCGACTTCTAGCAAAAGTCGAGCATCGTACCTATATCAACTCGATAGCCAAAATTAATGCAGATCTACGGGAGAGTTCGATGACGGATGCTCATGGACCACGCAGGCTGAAGTGGGCTCCGGATTGGCCAATGATGTCCCGCGCGCGGGCAGTCAATGACAATCTGCCGCCGAGCGTACAAACGGAGCTTATCGTCTTCGGATGCGCGATCGTCCTTGTATTTCTTTTGCTAGAATTCCACTCGACGTTAGGATTCTAAAGATCCGTTTAGATAAAGAAGGCGCCGCGCACAGGGATGCGGCGGGGCTTATGATCGCAGCGTAGCTTGGGGCGCGAGCTGCGAAGTTCAGAGAGCTGTTATTTGTCGCGGCGTGCGGGGGCGCCGTATGGTCTGCTTCGCGGGCGGCGCCTCGGTCTGCGCCTGGGCTTCCTTAGCTAATCGGAGCGCTTTCAAACGTGCGGTCTTTTTGCGAGTGGCGACAGCTTGAGCTTCGTATTCGATCATCGCCTTTCGGCCGTCGTGGGCGCGCTCTTTCTTTTTGAAATTTCTTTCCGCCCGTTGTCGGGTCTGATCTGAATTCATAGTGAATATCTCCTGTGCGGCAATCACGCTGCAAAAACACTCCGCCCTTTGCGGCGTTGATCGATGTTACTTTGGGTGGAGGAATGACGTGTACATAAGCACTAATCGCACGAAAAAAAGCCCCGCGCACGTGAGTGGCAGAGCTGAGTTCGCAGCGTAGCTCCGAGGTAGAGCTGCGAAGTTCAGAGAGCTATTACTTTTCGCGGCTAATTCACGTCAGGGATTCTGGAAGGGAGGAGGGGGCGCTGGGGCCGGGGTGCGTGCCTTTTTTGAAGCCTGCCGTTAAATTTCCTGAAAGATCGGTACGAGGTTTTGCCGAGGTTTGGGCTGAAGAGCTACCGCGCTGACGCGTGACTGGGGTGGCCGGGTTGGCCATAGCAGACGTTCGGACGGAATCTGCGCGCGACCTGCGCGCCGAATGTCTCGTCTATTTCTCTAAACTCTTACTTAGTAAAGGCGCAGCCTAAAAATAATCGAGACGTCAACGCAAAGCGTTCGGGCTTTCAATTCAACCTTTCAATCGGGACCCTTTCGAGCGCCCCGTTTCCTCGCTCCGAAGCATGTCGGGCGAAAGGAAATCATATGCGTACCCTCGTCCAGCCGCCGCCCTCGTCACGCTGCGACCTCTGCGGTGGCGAATTGCGGCTCAAACAAATTGAGTCATCCAACCGCACCCTTGATTTGGACAACGAAATATTCGTCTGCGTCACGTGCGGACGGGAGCGGCTCTATACTGTGAGCCACAACCACACAGTGCCGGATCCTAAGGCGGCCTAGCCAAGCAACCGCAGGCAGATTACCCAAGTATTACCCGAACATGATGGGTGGTGCCGTCATCCAGCAGAGCGATCTGGGTCGAACTGGGAGGCAGCGCGTGGTTATCCAGTTCCAAGCGGGCGATGCCACGGCAAACCCCAGCATGATTATCAACGACCACCTTGTACTGGGTCGTGCGGTGACAAAATACGATTTCGAAATCCCGCCACGCTTTGGGCACGCATGGATCGAGCCGTAAAGTTGCACCCTCCACGATGAAACCCAAAATCAACTCCAGGCCCGCCCGATACATCCATCCGGCCGAGCCCGTGTACCAAGTCCAGCCGCCCCGCCCGACGTGGGGCGGAACGGAGTAGACATCCGCACACATCACATACGGCTCGACTTTGTAGCGTTGTGCGGCGGACCACGTGCGGGCGTGGTTGATCGGATTAAGCAGCGACAACAACTCGGCGGCCTTGTCCCCATCGCCCAGCTTGGCGAGGGCTTGCACCGACCAGATAGCGGCATGGGTATATTGCCCGCCATTCTCGCGGATGCCCGGCGGATAGCCCTTGATGTAACCGGGCTCCAGCGTGGTTTGATCGAAGGGCGGCGTGAACAGGAGAGCCAACCCATCATTCCGCAAAACGAGCTTATCATCGGCCGCCGCCATGGCGCGCACGGCGCGCGCCGGATCGGCCGCACCGGAGATCACTCCCCAGGATTGAGCAATGGAGTCGATGCGGCACTCGCTGCTCGATGCAGCGCCAAGCGGTGTTCCGTCATCGAAATAGCCACGGCGATACCAATCGCCATCCCAACCGTCGCGCTCAAGGGCGTCTCTCAGCGAAGTCGCGTGCTGCCGCCAGGATGTTGCACGATCGTGCTGACCCCGTTGCTCTGCGAACGCAACGAAATTCTCGATGGTGGCGTAAAGAAACCAACCCAGCCATATGCTCTCGCCCTGTCCTCCCGCGCCGACCCGGTTCAATCCGTCGTTCCAGTCACCCGCGCCGATCAGCGGCAGACCATGCCGTCCGACCGCGAGGCTGCGATCGATACTCCGGGCGCAATGTTCGAAGAGAGTGGCGCTTTCATCCGAGACCATCGGCTGAAAAAAGGCATCCTGCTCGCTCGGCGCAAGAGTCATTCCATCAAGAAAGGGAATTTGCTCGTCGAGGACACTCAGATCGCCGGTTGCCGACACATATTGCGCGGCGGTGTAGGGTAACCAGAGCAGGTCATCGGATACGCGCGTGCGAATGCCCTTGCTCGAGGACGGCAACCACCAGTGTTGAACGTCGCCTTCGGTAAACTGCCGCGCGGCCGCGCAAAGGAGATGCGCCCGTGTCAGCTCCGGCTTCGCCAGACAGAGTGCCATCCCGTCTTGCAGTTGATCGCGGAAGCCATAGGCACCGCTCGCCTGGTAGAAGCCAGACCGGGCCCATAACCGGCAAACGATCGTTTGATAGATAAGCCAGCCGTTTATCAGAATGTCCATGGCGCGATCGGGCGTTTTCACCTGGACCACGCCCAGCGTTTGGTCCCAGAACCTGCTCACATCGTGGAAGACTTCGTCGAGGTCCGCTGCACGATATCGCGCAGCCAGCGACAGGGCTTCCGTCACGTTGGTCGCTTCGCCCAGAAAAAATGTGATTTCGACTTCGGCATTTGCCGGAATCTCGACTCCGGTTTGCAGCACGCCGCAGGGATCGAGCCCCGCGCCGACCCGGTTGGACAGCGGCTTCCGAGTGGCCAGCGCGGCCGGCAATGCGAAAGAGCCGTTGCGGCCGATGAACTCCGTGCGATCGCCCGACCACGATTGTTGACGGCCGGCCAGATCAGCAAAGGCCACGCGGGAGCCGAACTCCATGCGCCACGAATTTCGCGCAAGCAATACACCGGTTTCCGGATCGACCTCGGTAACGACATAGGGCGCGCAGGCGGCGCGCGACGGGCCCAGCACCCACTCCACATAGGCCGTTACCGCCAGCCGCCGCCGGCGGCCGGAGACGTTCTTGATCTTCAATCGGGATATCTTGACGGGATCGTCGAGCGGCACGAACTGCACAAGATCGAGTGCAATCCCATGAGACACATGCTCGAAACGACTATAGCCCTGGCCATGTCTGGCAATGTATCGGGACGCATCGGTGCGAATAGGAAGCGCGGTCGCGGTCCAGACATCTCCGCTATCCATATCGCGCAGGTAGATGGCTTCGCCGGGGCTGTCGCTGACGGGGTCGTTTGAGCGCGGCGTGAGTTGGTTCTCGCGGCTATTGACCGACCATGTGTAACCGCTGCCCTCGGCGGAGACCTGGAAGCCGAAGGACGGATTGGCGATGACATTCACCCAGGGCGCGGGCGTCACCTGATCCCCGTCGAGGATGGTGACGTACTCCCGTCCATCCTTATCGAATCCGCCGATGCCGTTGAAGAACTCGAGCTGCGGCGGTGCGACGAACTCCGGCGGGCTGACGCTCTGCGGCTTCAGATGCGGCGGCTCGGCGGCCGGTACGATCTCTTGCTGACGTTTGACTTGCTCGGCGAGCCCGCCACGCCGGCTCACGATCACCACACGCGCCACCGTCTGCAGGAGGTTTCGCACTTCGGCGGACAGCAAGTCGGCGCGCAGGAGAAACACGCTCCCCGGTGCGCTATCCTTCTCTGGTGGCGATCGCGACAGGTTAACTCGGACGATCAACTCCAGCGCGGATTGCAGGTCCTGCACATACGAGGTGCTTCGCTCGTTAACGATCACCAAGTCCACCGCGAGCTGCTTCATCCGCCAGTAGTGATGCGCACGGATCAACTGGCGTACGGTCTCCAGGTGCTCAGCCTCGTCGATCCGGCACAGCACGATCGGCAAGTCGCCGGAGATCCCGTACGCCCAAAGCGCCGACGGTCCGAGATCGTTCCGTTTCAGGATTTCGGCCGACGGCCGCAGCGTCGGGTCCGAGTACATGACCCGGTTGGCCAGGCGCTGGAAGAGGTGCGCCTCGTCCGGCGTTATTCCGAGGTGATGGAGCTGAACCTGCGCCTGGGTCCAGGCCAAGGTGGCGGCACGTTCGAACGCCGCAACATCGTGGTGTTTGTCGGCAAGGCCAATAATCTCCTCGCGCGAACCGGCGACAAGCGTCCAAAACGAGATACGCACGGTGGCGCCGGGCGGAATACGGACGCGCCGGCGGATGCTGAAGATCGGATCGAGCACGGTGCCGACCGTGTTTGAAAGCGGCTGGCCGCTGCTGATGGAAATCGGCGTGCGGACGCCGTTGCCGCGTCCAAGGAAGCGCGCCCGGTCGGTCTCGAATTGCAGCTCTCCGGCGGTCTCCCCTTCCAATACGGCGAGATGGGCGGCCCATACCTCCGGTTCATCCGGCGCCCGCCTGCGGCGAGTCGCGAGAAGCGCACCCAGTTCCGGCACGAACTCGGTTTGCACAAAAAGCTTCGAAAACGCGGGATGCGAAGCATCATCGCTCGCCGGCGCCAGGACAACCTCGGCATAAGAGGTCAATTCGATCTCGCGTGTTCGCACCCCGAGATTCGAGATCGACACACGCCTGACATCTCCGTCCTCTTCCGGCGATACGATGACATCGAGCGTTGTCGTCAGGGTTCCATCGCGTCTTGCAATTTCGGCGCGGTCCTCGGAAAACGTGACTTCATAACTGTCCGGCCGGGCGCCGCTCGGCTGATAACCGGCGGACCACACAGAGCCGTTGTCGACATCCCGCAAATAAACATACGATCCCCAAGGATCGCAGGTGACATCTTCGCGCCAACGCGATACGGCGAGATTTCGCCAACGGCTGAAACCCGATCCGGCGGCGGTGAGCATGACGGCATAACGGCCGTTCGACAGAATATGCGTTCGCGGGACACGGTCGTGCGGCGAGCGGAACCGGCGCAACATGAGCGGCACGAGTTCGCGGACCTGCGTCGTCTGATTGACTTCGTCGGCGCGCACCCATTTGACATCGACGTCGCGCGGAGGCCGTTCCTGCAACAACAGTTCGGTTGCCTGGACGATCGGATTGGCATGAAAGCGCGTGCGCATCGTCCCGCCGCAGAGCGTGTTGGCGATCGCGACCAGGCTCATCCCCTGATGATGGGCCATATAGGCGCGCACCACGGCGACGCTTTTGCCCTCGGGGAGACGCCCCGGCGTATAGTCCAGCGCCTCATACCAGCCGTACCGACCACACCCGCCTACGTCGGCCAGACGGGCGAAATTTCGCACGGCGGCGGCCGGTTCGATCATGGATGCAAGCGCCGTCGCATAAGGCGCGACGACGATGTTTTCGCTCAGCCCCCGCTTTAGTCCCAGTCCAGGGACACCAAAATTGGAATATTGATAGGTGAGCTCGAGGTCGCGGAAATTATACGCGGATTCGGAAATCCCCCACGGAACGCCACGCTGGGCGCCGTACTCCATCTGACGGCTTACGATCAACTGGGCCGTTTGATGCAACAGGCTCCCTTCGGGCTCGCGCATCACCAGCGCCGGCATCAAGTACTCGAACATCGATCCCGACCATGAAATCAGCGCCGAGCCGCGGTCGATCGGGGTTACCGCACGGCCCAGTTTGAACCAGTGTTTCGGGGCAATATCGCCTTTGGCGATCGCGATGAAGCTCGCCAGCCGCGCCTCGGATGCCAGCAGATCGTAACAGCTCGGATCCAGCACACCCTCGGCAGATTGATAGCCGATGGACAGCAACTGCCGCGCCGGATCCAAAAGGAATCCGAATTGCATGTCGTCAAACATTTTTCCCGCAAGCTCGTCGAGACTTTCAATTCGTCGTACGAGAGCTTGGGCACTTGCCGCCGATTGTTCCAATGCCGCAATGAGACGGTCAATTTTTGCGGCGTCATCAGCGGCGATCTTTGATGTGAGATCGGCTTTCTGTTGAATCAACTTTTTGATCAACGTCTGACAGTAATCCGGAAGGTCATCTAAGGTCAGCGCGCCGGATGAAGCCTCGCCAGCGGTGAGATGAATCCAAGGCAGCAAACCGTCGAGATCGCGCTGATGGTCCTAGCACAGATGAAGCAACAGCCTCTGTCCAAGTCACCACATCCGCTATGCCAGCAATGTCGCTATACCCTTCCCCGAAAAGCGCGCGCGCGAGCTCAGGAAGCGCTTCGGACTTTTGCTTTAAGTTCGACAACCGGGCGGAAAAATCCGCCGGTGACCCAGCAGGTGCCTTCAATAATACCGCGAGCGAATCGAGCGCGATTTGAAGCTGTTTGTGAGCGTTCTCCGAAATTCGGCGATCTCCGCTCAGGGCATCCAGAGAGCCGCGAGCGAGTTTCACTGCGTCCGCGATTCCGGTGAGCGGCTCCGGACCGATCACAGGCGTTGAAACCATCTCCCGGCACGCGCTCCGGAGCACAATCAGATGCCCGGCAAGATTCCCGCTGTCGACCGACGATATGTATTTGGGCTCGAGCGGATGCAGATCATGCGTGTCATACCAATTGAAGAAATGACCGCGGAACCGCTCCAGCCGGTTCATTGTCAGAAGCGTTTCTTCCAGCCGATCGACGGCCGACGTAATGCCGAGCCAGCCAAAATCGCGCGCGGCAAGAACCGAGAGAAGATAGAGGCCGAGATTGGTCGGCGAGGTGCGGTGGGCCAGGACTGGCCGCGGATCCTCCTGAAAATTGTCCGGAGGAAGCATATGATCCTCCGCCGTGACGAATGTTTCAAAGAAGTGCCAAGTGCGCCGCGCCGTGAGGCGCAGGCTTTCCGAGTCCGCCTCCAGCAGCGTCCTCTGGGCAGGGCGTGGCGCCCGGCTCACCCACCACGCGATGCCCGGTGACAGCATCCAAGCGCCGAGCAACGGAGTGGCTATCAACCAAGACCAATGGTCGGCGTAAACAACGGCAACGGCCGCACACGCAGCCAACGCGACAGCGCCGGCCAGCCGCCGATAGAAGTCGACAAGTCCAAGCTCTCGATCCGAACTCGCCGCCGCGGCGGTCACCCATTCCAGCAATTGCCGCTGCCGATACAGCCGCGACAACGTCCGAACGATGGCATCGACCATCAGCCAGGCCTGGTGCGCAAGCAGCGCCACTTGGAGGCCGAACTGCATCAAGGCTACTCTGAGATCCAGACGAAATGCGCGGAAGTGACTGCCGGTCGAGACCCCCGGGCGACGCGGCATCACGCGAGCGACCAGAGGCAGGAACGCACTCAACAGGAAAGGAAGGAAAACGAAGCCGCACCAGACCACGGCGGGTGCCGGCGGCAGCAGAATCCATCCGGTCAGGAGGGCGAGAAAACTTGCCGGGGCCAACAAAGTGCGGCGAAGATTATCGGCGAGTTTCCAGCGCCCAAGTAGCGGAATGCCGGTGCGGCTAAGCTCGCCGCCGGTCGTCGGTCGCTTGCCAGTGATCCAAGAAAGCAATTGCCAGTCGCCGCGCGCCCACCGGTGCTGGCGGGATGCGGCGACGTCGTAACGCGACGGAAAATCTTCAAAGACCTCGACGTCGGAGACCAAGCCCGCGCGCGCAAAAATGCCTTCCAGAAGGTCATGACTGAGAACCGAACTTTCCGCGATCCGGCCTGCGAGAGCACCCTCTAAGGCATCCACATCGTAAATGCCCTTGCCGCTGTAGGACCCCTCTTCGAACAGGTCCTGATAAACATCCGAAACGGCGGATGCGTAGGGGTCGATTCCAGTCGGGCTTGAGAACACGCGCTGGTAAACCGAGCCATCCTGCGCGGTGGGAAGCGATGGCGTCACCCGCGGCTGCAGCACGCCATATCCCTCGACCACACGGCGACACACCGGGTCAAGCTTTGGTCGATTGAGCGGGTGCGCCATTTTCCCGATCAGGCGCTTTGCGGCACCAATCGGAAGGCGGGTGTCGGCGTCCAAGGTTATGACGTAGCGAACATCCGAAGGCACGAGCGGCGGTTTGCCGCCGACCGCCAGAAACGTGGTGTCCGTGGCCCCGCGAAGCAGCCGGTTCAGTTCATGCAGTTTTCCGCGCTTGCGTTCCCATCCGATCCACTTGCCTTGGCCCTCGTTCCAGACTCGCCGACGGTGGAGCAGGTAAAAACGAGGACCGTCCGCTGCAGGTCCGTATTGGTCATTGAGTCGAACGATTCCTGCAATCGCCGCACCCAATAGCTCCTCGTCACCTGCCGTGCTCTCCGTGGCCGCGTCGGTCCAGTCCGACAGGAGCGCAAACCGGATATCGCCGTCCGGGCTCGCGAGATAGTGGATTTCCAACCGCTCGACAAGTTCGTCGATCGCTGCGCTGGTTGTGAGCAGCGTCGGCACGACCACGATGGTACGCAATTCATTCGAAATACCATCGCGAAGCTCAAGCCCGGGCAGCACGGCCGGGCCGAACGGACCTGTGACTGCTCGGTTCACCAGCGTGATTGCGGCGTCTGCGGATACAAAGAGTCCCAAGAATGCCAGCGGCAGAAAAACCCAACCACCGGTGCCGGTCAACCTGACCGCGAGCAACGCCAATCCGAGAAGCAGCCCGGCAGCGAACGCGACGGTCACGAGGTAACCTGAAATCCCGACCGCCGCGTTCGCGCGGACCAGCCATTCCTTCATCGATGCGTGAAAGCCAAGCTTCTTTTCGAACGCTCGGCGTCCTTGTCCAATCAAGTAATAACCGGGATCCCGCCGGCGCGGATCCTGTTCAGGCGCTCCGATTGGCTGGTCAGATTCCGTCCGTTTTGCGATGAGAATGGCTGCCCGGGCGATATCGGCCTCCGAATGGATAGAGCCGCGCGCAAGCTCTTCGATCGCACGGCGATATCGATCGCGGGTCGGAAAATCCATGTCGGCGAACTCACTGCCCGCGCGCAGTGCCTCGTCGACCATGCTGACGCCTTCGAAAAACTCCGCCCAATCAAGCTCGGATATGAGCCGCATGCTGGTGACGATATTGCGGACAGTGACGTTCGCCGCGCCCTGCCGGCGGTGCTCTTCGCGCACGATTTCATCGGCGTTCGTACCCTGCGCACGCAGGCGCTCGTCGAGCCACAGAAGCGCTGGCGTCGTGGCCGGATCTTCGTCGCGCAATCGTTGCACCAGCTGGACCGCAAACGACCTCGTGAGCGGTAAATTTGTAAACGGCCGCAGCGCCACGCCAGCCGGTTCCGGCGACCTGATCCCGGCACCGAGCAGACGCTCGGCCAATGCGTCGGCGGCGTCACGCGACGTCTGACTGCCGACGATGAGATCGGCCAAGCGCCGCAGGTTCTCTACGAGCACGACGCGAATTGTAATTGCGAGAGCCCAGAGCTCGCCGATCGTCAGCGGCTGAACGCGCTGATAGGCCAATACGAAGCGTCGAAGCATCTCCGCTTCGAAGCGGCTGTCAGTATGCGCAACAAACGCCCAGGCCACTTCGAAGATGCGCGGATATCCCTCAAACGGGCCTTCGGCCAGCTTTGGAAGCTGACGGTAATAACTGGACGGAAGATCGGTTCGGATCTCGCGGATCTGATCTTCGGCGACATGAAAATTGTCGATCAGCCATTCGGCCGCCGGGGTAATGGGGCGCTTATCCGCTATCGCGGCTGCAATGACACGATAGGCTTCAAGAAGCGCCTCATCGTTGTCGCGAACCCGTTTCGCAAGGGGCCGCCCTTTTTTTGGTTGCGAGCTGATGGACTGAGCCGCAGCCAAGCTCTCGGCGTGCTGTTCAAGGCGCTCGACGCTGAAAAGCTCTTCGCGGATTGCCTCGTCGCTGACCCAAGACGGCCCCGATGACATCCTCGGCAGGAATTTTGCGAACGGGGTGGTCAAATGTACCTCGCGACTTCGGAAATCGGTGATATCGCGAGGGAACTGGAGAAGTGGGACGATTAAGGACTGGCTTTGCAGTCTATACGTTCCCATATATGGACGAACATCGCGAACACATCATGCAATTCGATGTTTCAGTGACTTTTGAAGCACCATTGCAGGCGTACCAACCGCCGGGACGGCCGTGAAAACTGTGACGGACAGCGAACGCGCCGAAAGGCTGCGGTCTGAGATCGCGCAGCTTGAAGCACGTTATGACGGATCGTTTCCGCCCGCGATCTATTCGGTGCTCGAAAGCCTCAGACTGCAGCTTATTACCCTCAATAAGACCGTTTAGCCGGGATCTTGTCCTTAGATTTGATGCAAGCACTCTTCATCGGCCAGACCTATATCGACGTGACCTTTTTGACCGATCGGATGCCGACCGGGGACGAGAAGCATGTCGCATCGGCATACGCTATCTCGTTCGGAGGCAATGCGGTCACGGCTGCGTTCTGCTGCGCAAAGTTGGGCTTTGTGCCCGAACTGCTCGCGACGCTGGCCGACGACTGGCTCGGCCGTATGTTCCTGGATATGGCCGCTAAATACGGTATTCCGATCCATCCGCGGAAGGTCAGAACGTCGTCGCTGTCATTCATCATGCCAAACGACGGCAAACGGGCCATCGTCCGTTGCCGTGACGACGATTATCTCGACCCCTTCCCACGCCTGAACCTGTCAGGCTGCCGGGCGCTTCATCTGGACGGCCACCAGCCGGATGCGGCGCTGTATCATGCTAAGGCCGCCCGCGAGGCAGGGATCCTCACCTCGCTCGACGGCGGCGGACTGCGATCAAACACGCATGAGCTGCTTGCCTTCATCGACGTCGCGATCGTAGCCGAGCGCCTTGTGCGAGCAGATGGAGTTCGAGCCGGCAAGAATGCTCGACTATCTCAAGAGTCGGGGCTGCAAAATTGGCGGCGTGACGCTCGGCGAGCGTGGGCTGCTCTGGTACGATGAGGCGGGTGCTGTCCGAACGCTTCCAGCTCTTACTGTGCCGCCGGATCGTGTTCTCGATACGAGTGGGGCTGGCGATGTCTTCCACGGCGCTTATGTCTATTCCTACCTCAGCCGATGCGGCGAAGAGTTGGGAGGAGCATTTCCGCTTCGCCCGCGCTGCTTCCGCCTACAAAATCCAACACCTCGGCAACGAAGCAGGGTTGCCAACTCTTGCCGACATCGTCGCGGCTGAGTGGGAGTTCACTGGCAATACTGCTTGCAACCAAGTAGTACCGGCGATGTCCGAGGTGGGTCAATTTCAACCGATCAACGATGTTCGCGTAATGTCGGCTTATCCCTCAACTCCAGACATATCGCTGCGTCGCGGCGAACGGTAGAAACGGGCCATTACCGGCCTCACGCACCGCAGCAAACAGAGCTCTCTTAATCAGCCACCTCATCAGCGAGCGCGAAGGCGATGTCGCGGTGGATGCCCGATGCCATCGAGCAGTGGTCGCTCACCGATCAAAGCCGTCGCAGCCGGTC
>CAWHPC010000004.1:0-88797 GCA_963831165.1 uncultured Alphaproteobacteria bacterium | reverse complement strand
CTTGGGCTTTGCCGTCGTGCCTGACGTGTAGAGCATGATCGACCAGGCGTCGGCACCCATTCGCGGCGCCGCCTCGGCGGTACGACACTCGATCATCGTCTGGAATGGAATCTCGTCATCCTGTTGCAAGTCGACCGCAATGCGCTTGCGGGCGGTGGCTTCACGCGAATAGCGAACTTGATCAGCCGAAACGGTCCCGAAGACGATCGCCTTCGCCTCGCAATTTTGGACGCAATAATCGATCTCGTCGGCCTTCGCGCGCCAATTGATCGGCGTCGAGATAATGCCGGCGAACTGACAAGCCCAGTGCAAGGTCGCCGCTTCCCAGCGGTTTTGCAGCAGCGTTATCAGATGATCGCCCAGCATGCCGAGTTCGTCGAATGAAGCGACGATGGCTGAGACACGACGATACCATTGCGCGTAGCTGAGCCGCACCGGGCCGTCGACGATAGCAAGCGCATGCGGATCGCGCTCGACGCTGGAGAGAAAGCTGTTGCCGAGATCAAGCACGGGACGCGTCCTCCCAGCCTTAGGGCGGCGTCGAGCGCCGCCGCGATGATCGGCACATAGCCGGTGCAGCGACACAGATGCCCGGAAAGATATTCGCGCAGGTCATGTTCGGAGGTATCGCATGGTGCAGCAGGTAGATGTCCAACGACATCAGAACGCCCGCCGTACAAAAGCCGCATTGCAAGGCGTGATGGCGACGAAACGCATCCTGCAGTACCGAAAGTCGCCCCGATCCGAGCGCCAGACCTTCCACCGTTCGGACCGTCGCCCCATCGGCCTGCACCGCCAGTGTCAGGCAGGCGCGGGCTGGCGCGCCGTCCATATCAATCGTGCAGGCACCGCATACGCCATGCTCGCAGCCGACGTGGGTGCCGGTCATGCCCAGCTTGTGGCGCAGGAAGTCGGTCGACACATACGCGGCTCTGCTTCAGCCTCGACAGCACGGCCGTTGAGAGCACGAACCGCACGCGATGACGGCGATCGGCGCTCAAGCGCGGCATCGGCGTGCCTCCTCGATCGTGGCGCGGCCGATTTGCCGGACGAGTCCGCGGCGGTAGCGTGCGGTCGCATGCAGATCGTCGCGCGCGTCGAGCCGCCAGTAAATGTATCGAGGGCGTCGTTCAATGCGGTGCCGTCCAACACCGGAAAATCGCGCGCCATCGGTCGGTCAGCCACGCCGCCGACAGCCAGCCTGATACTGTCTTGTGCATAGATCGCGGCACAGGAGACGATGGCGAAATCACCATGACGGCGGCCGAATTCCTGGAAAGCGTAGCCGTGGCCAGGCCCGCCTTTTAGGGATGACGACGCTCTCGATCAGTTCATCGTCCAGACGTTCGGTCGACATCATGCCAGAAGAAGCTGGTCGCTCGCGCACGTCGGCGCCGACGGAGTGACGACAACTCGACGGCTCCGTCGAGCGCGAGCAAAACTAGCGGAATTCGGCGCTCGGATCGGCGTGCGCGATCGACCCACACACCGTCCCGGGCTTCGCGTTTGCGCATGGCCAACCCAAGGCAACGCCGCGGCCAGTAGCGGCAAGGCCGCCGCAATATCGGGCCAGGCCAGTAGCTCCGCCTGCCGTACGCCGGCGCGGATCCGAATGTCGTTTTCTGCCGCCTCGATCCCGCGTAGCGCCGGCAGGTGCATGATATCGACGATGACCTCGGTCTTACCAGACGCATCGACAGCATCGGCAAGAGGGTTTGTCCGCCTGCGACGATGCGGGCAGCGTTGCCGTGCTCGGCGAGAACCGCGTGCACTTCCGTGAGGTCATCCGCACGGACATAATCGAAGCGCGCCGGTTTCATGCGCCTCTCCCGAACAAACGGGCCAACAGACCACGTTTCGGCGCACCACCGGCACGGCGCGCCAGCGCCGTAAAGAATTGCCGGATCACCATCTTTGCGGCGCCATCGAGCAGCCGCCCGCCAACGGACGCGACTTTGCCGCCGATTTCGGCGTCGTAGTCGTAGCTCACGCGTCCCCGCCATTGTCACACGGCTCGAGCTTGATGCGACCCGAACCGCGCCCGTCGCCGAGCGCGCCTGTGACGATGCCGGTCAGTGTCACCGCGCGCGTGCGAGTTGGCCTTGTAGCGGCCGCTGACCGGACCCACCCCAAGTGTCACGTCGGCGCGGAAATGCGTGTCCCGACAGTTTCTCGAGTGTATGACAGCCGGGAATAATGAATTTGAGCGTCTCCGGGTCGAGCAGTGTTCGCCACACGGATTCCGGCGCGGCCGGCACATGGGCGGCGCCACTCCCGTGTAGACCACGGCCCTTGGCCGACGCCGAAAGCTGCCGTTGCGGCTGGACTGCTTGCTTTCGGGGCCATGCAGATAGGCGGCAAGCTTCGCGGGTTTGAGAGGCAGGTCGATTGCGTCAATCCCGAGCGCGTCGGCGACTGCGTTGGCGATGCAGACCGGTGTACTCATGCAATTGCCCTCGCCGACGCCCTTGGCGCCGAGTGCCGGCGAATGGCGATGGCGTCTCGATGTACAGGATGACCGGAGCGGGCACCTCCATTGTCGTTGGCACTAGATAGTCGGCGAAGGTGCCGGTGAGAAAGCTGCCATCCGGCCCGTAGGCATGTTCCTCGTACAGCGCAGCGCCCACGGCGTGCGCAAAGCCGCCGGTCACCTGTCCGGCCACCATTGCCGGATGCAAAATGCGGCCGCAATCATGCATCGTGACATAGCTATCGATATGCACAGCGCCGGTGACGCAGTCGATTTCGATTGCGCAGAAGTCGCAGATGAAGCCGTGGCAGAGTGAGGAGTTGATCTCGTCCGCGTCGGTCGGCGGCGTCAGTTCCGGCGGTGTCCAGAACACGGTCTCGCGCAGGGCCTGATTTTCCTCAGGCACCAGGCCCGGCGCCCAATGATCGTATCGCCGCGAGCCGCGAGAACGAAACTGCGTTATCGGGATTGTCGCGGGCCTGCACGCGGCGATTTTTGAATTCGACGGCTTCGGCGCCGACATTAAGCTGCGCCGCCGCCATCTTGGCGAGCTTCATCTTGACCTTTTGCGCAGCGAGATGGGCCGCTCCGCCGGTCGCCGCCGCGAACCGGCTGGAGTAATTGCCAGAGGCGATCGACCATGCGATCGCGGTCGGATCCAGCTCGGTGACGACGCGGATATCCGCGGGTTTCAGGCCCAGCGCGTCGGCGACGATCTGCGCGATGACGGTGCGATGGCCTTGCCCCTGCGGTACCGAGGAGACATGCACAGACACCGAACCGAGAGGGTCGAGCGCCACAGTCGCTGTCGCCGTGCACTCCGTCTAGGGCCGGCTTCGGGCGCTCTTCCGGCGTCAGAACCGTCGTGATGTAGCCCATATTGGAGACGCTCGGCTCGACCGCGGTCACACAGCCGATGCCGTAGAAGCGACCCTCCGCGCGCACCGCTTCTGCCGTGCGCGCAGTTCTGCGAAGCCACCGTCGGCTAACGCGGTTTCAAAGGCTCTCACGAAGTTCCGCGAAGTCCAATAGGCCGCCCGTCGCCGTACGGTAAGGAAACGATCCCGACGGAATGAGATTGCGCCGGATGACCTCGATCGGATCGAGGGCAGCTCGACGGCGATGCGCTGCATCGCCGCTCCAGCGCGTAATAGACCTGTGGGCCGCCGAAGCCGCGATCGAGCCCCGTCGGCGTCTTGTTGGTTAGCACGACGCGGTTACGCACCAGAACATGCCGGATGTCGTAGGCGCCGGTGAGATTGCCGTGCATGCGATAGAGCGTGGCCGGCTCAGGCGCCCGAATATGCGCACCCACATCCTCGATCTGATCCCAGGCGAGCGCCCGGGTACGGCCGTCGCTTTGACCGCCGCTTCGAGCGTCGTCACGCGGTTGGTCGCCGACACCGAGGCAGCCAGATGCTCAAGCCGATCCTCGATCCATTTGACCGGCCGTCCGCAGACATGGGCTGCGACGCTCATCAACACGACATAAGGAAACACGCCCTGCTTGATACCGAAACTGCCGCCGGAATCGGGTGGCGTGCGCAGTCGAAAGCGATTGCCCGGCACCTTCAGCGCGCGCGCCATCACCGCGATGAGACTGATGGTCCCATGAAGTTGGCGAGCACATCATAGGAGTTTTCGGTGACGTCGTATTCTGCGACGAGGCCGTGACGTTTCGATCGGCGTGCAGGAATTGCGCGGGTAGCGAACCGTGACCGCGATCCGGTGCCCGGCCTCAGCAAAGAACCGCTCCGGCTCGCCATAACGAAAGCTGCGTTCGCTGGCGAGATTGCCGGCCAATGCTTCATGCAGGATCGGCTGCGACGGGTCGAGTGCGATGACCGGCTCGACGACCGCGGGCAGCGGTTCGTAGTCGACATCGATCAAGTCGAGTGCATCTTCGGCGAGATAGCGGTCGGCGGCAACGACCACTGCCACCGGCTCGCCGACGTAACGCACCCGGCCGACGGCAATCGGCCAGCATTCGATCGACGCTTTTACGCCGACCACGAGGCTTGCCGATAATTTGGCGACGTCGTCGCCGGTCAAAATCGCGGCGACACCGGGCGCGTCACGCGCCCTATTGACGGCGATCTGCAGGATGCGCGCGTGGGCATGCGGCGACCGCAAAATGGCTGCATGGAGCGTGCCGGGCTTTTCCCCGAGTATCGTCGATAAAACGCCCCCGTCCCGTCAGGAGCGCCGCATCCTCGATACGCTCGATCGATTGACCACACCATGCGGTAGTTGCTGCGGGCATTCTCGAACGATCCTCCGACGCACTCTTTTG
This sequence comes from uncultured Alphaproteobacteria bacterium, assembly GCA_963831165.1. Lineage (GTDB taxonomy): Bacteria > Pseudomonadota > Alphaproteobacteria > Rhizobiales > Xanthobacteraceae > BOG-931. Next base: position 84,034 of record CAWHPC010000004.1, on the reverse strand, counting down.
GAGCGCTCGACCGAGTAGCTGGCACGAAGGCCGCGATCGGCGCCATGCCGCCGTGTCTCATGATTTACCGAAAAGTCGGGAGTGTCTAACCCATCCGCGAAACCTGGCGGAACTCGCTGGGTTCAGCCCGGCATGGTCGCGGAAGAAGCGTGTGAAATGGCCTTGCGCACTGAAACCGAGATTGTCGCCAACCGCGGCCAGGCTGTCGTCGGCGTGTGCCACCGATTTCGCCGCCAGCTCCACACGCAGCAGATTGACATAGACGTGCGGCGTCATCTGGGCAGAGGCTCAATCGCGGCGCACGCTTATTTGGTGGTGAATGTCGTCCAGTTGGGCCAAGGCTTCTCGAGAGCGTTCGACTATCTTTCGGCTTTTTTCGAGCTGACACAAAAACCGCTCACGCAGGCTCTCAGCCTGCTCTATCACTTTACTCTTTGTTTCCGTCGACATCCCGGCACACAAACGCACGCGCAACAGCCTGTCGTCTCTATTTTGTCGCACCAAAAACGATCTACGACAAGTGGCCTACGGTAAAGGACAGGGGCCAGCGCAATCGGATGTCGGCTTCAGGGAATAAAGCTGCCTTGATGCAGACGTCGAGCGATGTCGCCGAATGGACCCAACTCGAACATGAGCGGGCCGCGGCCATCGAAGTCTCTTTAAGGCGGATTTGGACGAAGGCGCGCTATTCAGCGGCCATCACTTTGCTGATCGATTGCATCGCGCGTTCCATATCGTGGCGGATGCGGACGGCCTGCGCATTGCCGTCGAGCGCGGCATCGGTCGCGGTCAAAAATTCGCCGGCGGCGACGTCGCGCAAGAGTTTCACGCGATTGGCAAGGCCGATCGGCAGCGCGCCAAGTTTCAGGCTGCGCTCGGCCGGAATGAGCTTGGCATAAACGGTGTAACCGCCTTCGCCATCGAGCATCTCGCCGGCTTTGAGCGCGCGCTTCGCGACTGCCACCGCATCGCCGCGGAAACCGCGGCAGCTGCCGGTCGGCTCGCCGCGCAGCGCGACATTGAGCACCGAGATCGACAGTTCCAGGCCGATCAGATGATTGGACTTGTATATGGCTGCATAACGGCCGGTCGCGTCGGTCGCCAGCCCGTACTGCTTGAAACAAGCCGCGGCGTAGTCGTTCTGTGCTTTGAGCACGACATAGACACCCCAGCGCAAGTCGCGCGTCACCGGCGAGCCGTCGCGCGCGAGCGATGAGACGACCTCGACCGTGCCGTCGCCCTCGAGCACCCCGCCGAGAGACTTCGGCCGCAGCACGGTTGCTAGCTCGTCGGCGCCGCACGGCGGAAAGCTTAAGCCGTCATATGGTACGTCGAGGCCGCAGCAATTGGCCACCGCCGCCATCTCGATTGCTGATTTGGTGCCGTCGAGAAACGAATTGAACATCTGTGGATTCATGCCGGCGGCTTGGGCTTCAGCGGCGGTCAGCCCGTAATGCTCCCACACACCGTCCGGCGTGACAGTGTGGTAGGCCGGCAGATACTTTGTGCCCTTGCCAGCTGCCGCCACGGCAAAGCCGGCCGCTCGCGCCCAGTCGACCATTTCGGCGATCAGCGCTGGCTGGTCGCCATAGGCGAGCGAGTAGACGACATTGGCCTCCCGCGCCTGGGCCGCGAGATAAGCGCCGGCCAGCGCATCGGCCTCGACATTGACCATCACGATGGGCTTCTTGGCCGCGATCGCGGCCAGCGCATGGGCGATGCCGGCCGCCGGATCGCCGGTCGCCTCGATGACGACATCGACTCGCTCGTCGGCGCAGGCGTCGCGACCGAGATCAGAAAATCGCGTGCGGGCGATGCGAGAGGCGTCCCAGCCGACATTTTTGCAAGCGGCCTTGGCGCGTTCGAGATCGCAATCGCAGATCAGGGACACGTCAAGGCCTTCGATCGCTGGCACTTGCGCCAGAAACATCGAGCCAAATTTGCCGGCGCCGATCAGCCCGACACGCACCGGCTTTCCGGCGGCAACGCGCGCGGCGAGCAGGGCGTAGATTCATCCTACTCCGCCGCTATCTTGTGCGCGTGGGCGTAAACCAAGAACGCGTCATCGGCGACCGGCACAATCGGCGTGAAATCACGATGCGCGATCCATTCTGGCCGAGTGAATTTGGTGATGTGGTTCGAGCAGGCGCACAGCGTCAGATACACGATCTTGCGCGGATAGGGCGTGATGTTGGGTGGCGAGGCATGCACCAGATTGCCGTGGAACATCAGCACCGAGCCGGGTCTGCCGGTTGGCGCCACGATGCCGCCTTCGGCGGCAAGCCGGGTCACCGTCTCCTTATCCAGTGTCCAGAGCGGATAGGAGGTGGTCAGCTTGTCGTGGCCGGCCGCCAGCACGCCCTGCTTGTGGCTCTTCGGGATGAGCAGCAGCGGGCCGTTGATGGGCATCACCTCGTCTAGAAACACCGCGATGTTCATGGCGCGGGCTTCCAGCATGCCGTCGTCGCGCGCCCAGGTGCCGTAGTCCTGATGCCACTGCCAGACGTCGCCCTCGAACGCCGCCTTGGCGTTGAGCTTGAACTGATGCACGTAGACGTCCTCGCCGAACAACTGGCGAAGCGGCTCGACCAAACGCGGGTGGCAGGCGAGCAGGCGAAAGGTCTCGTTGAATGTGTGAGCCGCAAAGGCGGTGCGCGGCGCGCCGGATTTCTCGCGCCACACTTCTTGGCGATCGAGTTTTAGGATCGCCTCGGCGTCGTCCCGCAGGAGCGCGATTTCCTTCTCCGAAAAGCAGTCGGGGAAGAACAGGTAGCCTTGCTCGTCGAACTCTTTGAGTTGAGCCTGAGTTAGTGGCATAAGCGTTTCCCGACGTGTCGTGATTTATCAGTTGCAGTATTTTATCCGAGATTTGCCGGATAAACTCCGAAGTTGATGTGATGATAGCGATTTTCCGCGGCTCCCGTAAATCTCGGCGACCGGCAGTGATTTCTTGGGCGTAGCAATGGTCGCTGTCGGAGCTAAAGCGCACGAAGCGGGGCAAGGGACTAAACTGTCGTTCCTGACCCCACAGCCGACATGCGATTCAGGTGGCCAAATGTCCTTTCTGGGTGGACATCGCTTTTGCGGCAATTTTGGAGGCTCTGTCGAGCACTGGTGACAGTTTGGACGTTCAATACGCTTTTTTTACCATGCACATTCAAGAAAAAGCACAGTTTATCGGAGAATAAGAGATCAGTGGCAGAATTCGGGCCTGAAGGAAGCCCAAGAAACCCTCGATGTTACAATATACCTGCTTAACGGGCGCTCACGATTGGCGGCTCTTCGTGCTGGCTGCCGTCTGTTTGTTGGCAAGCGTGGTCGCTGTTGCGGCGTTGATCGATCGGCGATCCAAGCTTCGGCAGCAGAAAGTCCTCCTCGACACTGCGCTTGAAACTATGTCGCAGGGGCTTGTCATGTTCGACGCCGACGGGCGCATCGTGCTGTGCAACGATCGCTATGCCGCGATGATGGGTCTATCGGTGCGCTCGCTCAAGGGCGTCTCGCTGCTCGACCTGCTGATCACATACCGTAATTCGGTCGTAGCGGACGCCAGCGACGCGGGCGGGTTTTCGCGCAGATCCTTGCCGATGCACGCGAAGGTAAGTCGACCACCAGGATAATAGAGACATCGACCGGGCGCGCGCTTCGCGTCAACGATCAACCGATACAACAGGGCGGCGGCTGGGTGGCGACCTTCGACGACATTACCGAATTGCGACAAGCGCAGGAGCAGATCAAATACGTGGCGCACAATGATGTGCTCACCGGCCTCGCCAATCGCACCCAGCTGATCGAAAGTTGAACGACGCACTTGGCTCTCTTCGGAAGTATGGACGAGCTACTACACAGCTGACCCGCTGGATGCCGCGCAGGCCCTCGCCCTTGGAGTAGTCAATCGGGTGGTACCCGACGCTGAACTCGTCGATGCTACGATGCTGCTCGCGCGGAAGCTGGCGCGAGGTCCGCGCATCGCGCTCGCTTTGATGAAGCAAAATTTTAACGCCGCCGAAAATGATAGTCTCGCTCAACTTCTCGACCTCGAGGCTCGGCATCAAGTCGAAACTGGCCGTACCGATGATCATATGCCCATCTACTAATGGCAAACCAGTCAACGAAAGCACGCGACGCGCTGGCCGCTGGCCGCGAAATCATCGCGCGTTTGGTCGCGCAATTTTCAGACCACGCGCAATGGCAGCAGGACCTGGGGTGGTTCGATCGGCAAATCGCGGCACTGAAGAATTGAGCGTTGCAGGGCGATATCGCCCCCAGCAAGAGACACTGGCGCGATCCGATCGCTTCCTTCCGGAAGTCCGCCGGCCTCGTGTCGCGTCTGCTCTACTCTTTTGAACAGCCGCGATCAAAAACCGGATGGCACGTCCGCTGCGACTGGAGCGAGATTAATCCGCGGCTCCGCAGGGCCCGGAGGCCACGCCAGCGCCGAGTAGGGTATCGGATCGCGTGAAGCAGCGGACTGTAATAGGGATCCGCAGCCAGCACGCTCGCCCCACTTCGATCGCAAATTTCGCAGTTCCCGATCAAGACGCGCCTTGCGATCCAACGCGAGATCGAGCCCTCGGCTCGCCGATTCAAGATGCAAGAGCTTGGCGTGCGGCGTGAAGACGATACGCTGCCCGCGGGCCCGCAACTTCAGGCAATAGTCGACATCATTGAAATTCACCGGGAACAGCACTTCGTCCATGCCGCCGACATCGAGGTAGTCCTGCCGTCGCGTGACCAGACAAGCCGCGGTGACCGAACTGCACTCGTGCGCAACTCTCAAGAGATCGCCGTAGCCCGGATCGCCGTCCATCCGGTCTTTGAAGGCGTGATCGGCAGCAAAACTGGTTCCGAGAACGACACCGCCATGCTGGACCACGCCGCTTGGCCAAACAAGAAGAGCACCCACCGCGCCGACGTCGGGTTCACCGATCCGGCTCAACATCTCGTCGAGCCAGCCGTCATCGAGCGCTTTGACATCGTTGTTGAGAAGGCAAAGAAGGTCGGTGTTTGCGGCCTCCGCGGCGCGATTGTTGAGTCGGGCAAAATTGAAAGTTCCGGGAACCCGCACCACGGTCGCAAGCCGCCCGCCGATCCGGTCTAGATATTCACGCGCGTCCGGTTCTGTCGAGTCATTGTCGACGACCAAGATTTCGACGTGGCCTTTTTTCAAAGCCGGGCGAATTGACTCAATGCACGCTTCCAACAAGGCTTGGCGATCTCGCGTGGGAATAACAATCGTCACACTCTGCGGCTCGACCGCGCGGACAATGTGCACGGCGGGAAACAGCACCCCGGCCGCCTCCGTAGCTTCGGCTTCAATGCCTCTTTCTTGCAGATGCGCCAGACTGGCGTCGGCAAGCGTCGTACCCACCTCCTCCCGATCGAACACCGGCAGCAAGCCAAGACTACCGGGCAGATGAACGATGTCGTCGCTCGAGCTGTTCTCGTCGTCGAGAACGGCATTAAACAAGCGATAAAGGTCGGTCGCACCTGCCGCCAAACATCGCGCCGCCGTAGATGATCGCAGCGCGAACAAATGCGCGCAGTAGCCCTGCTCCAGCATCCGCTCATAGTCGAAAGCGGACAGCGCCAGCGGCCAGGCCGATCCCTCGTCACCCCTGACGTCAACGTCACCGTAGACCGCCTGTGCTTCCTCAAATGCTGCAAAGGCGTAACCAATTCGCTGCAACGCGTTTGGTGCCAGCACAGTCCCGGCGAGGCCGAATAAAAGATATGCGCAATCGGCGCCCTCGCCTTCCAGGAAGCTTTGCACCAAGTCGGCTTGAAAACCTGTCGACGTCTCCACCGCTGGTATTTCGGCTGCGATCCAGTCCGCGCCGCTTTGTTTTTCGAGGCTGGCTAAGGTGTCGTCGAGTTCGCCAGACCCAACCATGACCACGCCGCACAGTTCAGTCGCTGCCGGTCGGCCGCCGACCGGAAAGCGTTGCCGCCACTCATGATAGCGCGCAAACGGCGCCGATGCCGGCACCAGTTGATCGAACAGCTCTGCCCGCAAGCTTTCCTGGCCGAGATCGTCTTGCGAGGCGACGAAGTCCCGTAACCCGTCGGCAAAGGTCAGAAACGTGAACGGACTGCCCTGCAAATTTTCGCCGCTCGCCGTGACCACCGCGAGCTGGTGAACGCCGCCGTCGCCGAACCGTGGCGGCAGAAAAACATCGAAGCTCCGAACGGCGCTGGCCTCCTCGCCGCTGCCCACGTGGCTCCATCTGCTGATCCGAATGCGATCGACCAGAATTCCGTCGACCAGAACGTTCATTGCCGCGGGATCTTGGTCCGCGCTCACCCAGCCGGAGAAACGCAAACCGCCGAGCCAGCGCACCGCGCCTGGTCCTTCCGTTGGATCGGACGAGGGCGACGGCTGGTCGAGCGCGATCGCCGGGACCGACGGCGGTACCAATATTGGCCAGCCGCGCGGCCACTACGGAACCGCCATTGATAACGCGCGAGTATCGAGCGAAACCGAAAAGCCGTAGAAGCCGTCGCCCAGCGATTGCTTGGCAAGCTCGTGAACATACGTATCCGCGCGAACCACACGAACGACATAGCCGTCCACCGTGATCTCAATGGTGAATCTCCGGGTCAGATCAGCAGGATCGACCGCGTATCCGGAAAACCGCCGCTCTCCGGTCCGTGAAAACGTTGTTCGCAGCTTTTGCCTGCTTGAAGCTTGGGCGGCCGGACGCTTGGGCGTACGCATGTTCAGGGCTTCGCCATCCAGCGTCCTAGGAGCGTCATCATCTCGTCGAACGGCGTGGCCGGATCAAGCGCCAGATCGCCGTTTTTTGGTTTGAGGCGTCCGCTCGACCAGTCAAAAAACGCAACCGGAAGGCCGCAAGCTAACGCGACCTCGGTGGTCGGATGGCCAAAGATCGGCCGAGTTGCGGCAAGAAATAGCGCCTGCAGACCATACGATTTCACCACCCAATTGAAGTCCGGCGTATCGATCGCACCGGTCACGAACACATTACCGATCTGCATCAAGCCAATGTCATCGTGCGTCGCGCCAACTACGGTGATCGCCGCCGCGGGGTTCGACGAACGCAACGCGGCCGCCATTGCGCCAATCAAACGCTGTTCCTCGCGGTTTGAACGGACCGGCAGCAGCCCGAGCCGTGAAATCGTGCGTGCGCGGCGGCGTCGCTGTGGCTTTGCCTCGAAGGACGGCACGGCCGCGACGCGATCGAGCACAGATTGGTCGAGTTGATCGAGCGCAAAGTCCCGCGCATGTTCGGAGGGCGCCAGAATACGGGCCGCCGTTGCGGTAATCTCCCGCCAGCGCTCCGCCTTGGTTCGCGCCCCATCTTTTTGCGCTGTGTCGACATTGGCGAGTATAGCGGCGGGACTAATCGAATCATGCGGCAGCGCTGTCGCCGTCGCGCGCATGTCGCCGTCTGAACTAAGCGCAGCGTCGCCAATGAAAATGTCGTGCGGCACATCCAACTTCAAAAGACGCTCGACAAGCGTCAGCGGCAAGTGAGCGGGATCAATTATCTCGATCGCGCAGGCGTCCATCGCCCGTACGTAGTCGACCATCGCGTCACTCTCACTCTCCGAGCTTAAGTCGAAATCCAACGACTGCGGAATTCCGCCTGCCGGATCGAATATTTTGGCTTTCGGTCCGGTCGACTCGAAATGCACCTCCAATATTATTGCTGATGGTTCAGACGGTCTTTCAGAATTGATTTGCCGGGCGCGCGCGGCGGCGAGCGTGGCCATGACACCGGCCCCGGTCAGCAACAATCGTGGACGCCTTGCTGACGCCGGCATCGCACGCTCGATCGCCCGCCGCGATGGTGCCAGCGGATCGGCGGCGTTAAAGCCGGCCGATTCCGCGTGGTAGGTTGGATATCGACTGTCCAGCACCTCGAAATTGCGCACCACGAGCGCGCGTTTTTCCTGGCCGAACGATTTGCTTCCGGCATGGCCGACATAGATGGATGCCGCACACACATTGCGAAATCCCTTGGCTCGCGCCCGCAGGCAAAACTCGATGTCTTCCACATAACCCCGGTAAAAATCCTCGGACAACGGACCGACCGCATCGAGGCATTCGCGGGTGATGTAAAGGCAAAAGCCCGTTCCATTGGGTATGTCGATGATGCGGCCGGCATTGACCTCTGCCGCAATCGCGTCAATCGCCATCACCTCATCGACGCTGCCGATCGGATTTGCCTTATTGGCAACGCGGAAAGCTGGTTTCCTCGCCTTGGTTCGACAATGGCGTAACTGTGCCAATGTCGGGGTCCGACGCTGCGGCCGCAGCCAACCGCGCAACGAAATCTTTGGGCACAATCGTATCCGAATTGAGCAGAACCACGTCTTCGTCGTGGAGCTCTTCGAGCGCTCGATTGACCGCGCCGACAAATCCGAGGTTGCGCGCGTTCTTCAACAGCGAGACGGATGGTTTATCGGCGAATTGGTCGAGGTATTTGGCGATCCTTACGTCCGGCGTCGCATCGTTGACCAAGACAATACGGTGTTGATCGGTGCCCGCGACTGCGGACGAGAGGCTTTCGAGGCATATGCGCAGCGACTTGAGGTCGGCGTAGACCGGCACGACAATGGCAACCGTCCGCGGTTCGGCGGGGGCGTGGTCCACGGATTTCTGTTTTCGGACGTAGGTCATTCGCTGGGGCGCGAGTTGAATGAATGACCTCGCCGGCGATCGAGAGCGTAATCGATTGCGGCGCGGCCGATTTCGGCCGGCGCAAGTCGAAATTTGCCGCGCGGCCAAACTCCGCAAATGCGTGCAACGGATCAGGCTCGATCAGAGTTGTCAGGATACCGGTGTCACTGGAGATCGTGATCTCGAGCGCCGCTCCCCCCTGCCAGACCGCCCAGCCGCGGACCGCGTCGTCGTAGACTATAGTTTGAGCGAGCTGTTGCCGCCCTTCAGCACGCAAGACCTCAATGGCCTCGCGTAGAATTCTCGCGTCGCGTTCGCGACCGACCAGATTTAGTGCCGCCTCACTCTTTCGCTCTCCGTCGGCCCAGGCCAACATCCGGCGGTTGGCGGCAATATCATCCGGTGCCAGCTCGAGCGCCCGATCGAGGTCGGCAATAGCGGCAGTGCGGTCTCCCATTTGGAACAACGCTTCGGCGCGCAACGTGTAACTTTGCGGACCCGGCGGCGGCGTAATGCGGCATCGGCGATCGGCGTAAGCAAACGCCTTGTCTTTATGACCCGATGCCAGAGCCTGGACCGCGAGACGTTCGAGCGATCGATAGTGCGGTTCATCAAATATCGTGCGGTCTTCTGGCATGCCTCACTCGTTCGCGTGCCAGACTATAGCTGTGCCGCTGATTGACGAGCAAACGGCTCAAAGAAATCCCCGCGGAAAGCTTAATCCCCGCGAAAACATCAGGTCCCCACAGAAACCTAAATGCCAGCGAAAGAGACCTTATGTCGCCGGCTTGTCTTTGGGGCGGCTGCGAAAAACCCGCACCCGACCGGACGAACGTGCCGGGCCGGTCGCCGCAGGCGCTGGCTGCGGCTGCGCCTGATTTTTCTGATTGGTTTGACTGGGCCGTGGCTGGTCTCACTAACCCGATTGTTCTTGGTACCTGCTTCCTCAAGCGCCACCCGCAGCCCGACCAGAGGTTCGCGGCCGGTCGGGCCCGATAGAACGACGCGCTCGCCGCTCACGCGCATCACCGGCGATCCGAGAAAGAGCGCTTCGACCGAAAATTGGTAAAGCGACGCGTCCGGGCCGGACAATTCCAGCATCAGGTTGGTGAGCGGCATGGCCCTGCCGCGCGTTCCGGCGAAAGCTCCGAGATCGACGATCCGGCCGGATATGTTGAGCGGCTGCGCCGTCTTGACCGAATAGCGAATGTCGACGCCCTCCGGCTTCGTCGGCCATTCGATGGCGATGCCTTCGATGCGCGACGGCGCGATCGGGCCCGCGAGCCATTCGTTCGCGTTCGCATAGACGTCGCCGATTCCCGCGATGTGCCCGAGGACACGGACATCTGCGGTTAGGCCGCTGACGCGATTCGCCGCAGACTGCATGTGACCTGCGCGTCGCTGGCGTGAAAGGTTCTCCTTGAGTAAGCGGCTCGATGTTGATGGTGGCGGCGATCGAGCCATTGCTGTTTGGCTCGGCTCGACTTCAATGGCCAACGTGCCCGGCATCATGGCCCGCACAATAAGACAGGTCCCCGGACGCGACAGGACTGCCTCCTCGTGGTCCGGATGCAGCAGCACATCGACGTGGGCTCTCAGAGCCTGGTTCGACCGTAATCTTGACGAGCGGTGGGTGCGCGGAATCGTCGGCACCCACATACCGCACTGCAAAAAGACCCCTTGCAATTTCAGTCGTTCGCCGCTGCCCCGTACCCATTTGCAGTCCTGACCTAGCCGATCCTAGCCGAGAAGGTTCCACCTAGAGTTCAATAAAACCGTCACGAAATCGGCTCGCTCCGGTTGCCCGATAAAGTAGTAACAACATACCCTTAGGACGAAACGCCAGCGACGTTAATTTTATCTTAAAATCCGTTTGCAACGCGCCACAACCGTGATAGCCTAATCTGTCAGTTGTCGGGAAAAATTCCATCTGCCGGGTAACGCCAACGTACTGCGCATGCGGTAGTAGTGGGGAGAGTGGCGTGAGTTACAGCTTGCAGTCTTTCGACTTGGCTACGCTTGACACATTGCTTTACAGTCAAGCCGTCGACCCAGTAGCACTACTAATCAACGACTATCTGATCGAGGCCGGCGACACGAAAGGCCTCTCGGATACAACGAGTTTGATATCGGTTCAGAGCGGAACGCCGCCGTTCCCGACCTCGCAGCCGGCGCAGGTCGATTTTATCACGACCCCTGGCACCTACAGCATCGACACCGATCAATATCCGGGGCTGCAAGCCATCATCCTGGATAATATCTGGCGGCCCCTCAAATCTTACCGTCACGGGCAGCTCCAATGTGCTGGTTGCGGCTGGAGACGGTGGCAACACCATCACGTTGCAGGACAGCGGCAACGACCTGGTTGAAACGCGAGGCAACCACAACACCGTAACCGGCGGCGCCGGAATGGATACCATCATCGGGTGCCGGGACTGGTGACTCGCTCACCGCCGGTTCCGGAGCCGGCTCGTGGCTCTACGATAACGGCGACAACGCAACTCTCACCGCGGGCGGCAAGTTCGATACCATCCAGGCTGGCGGTGGTAACAATAAATCGCTGGTCGCTAGTGGCAACGACGCATTGCTCATCGGCGGCAGCGGTATCGGTGATACGTTGGTCGCATCTGGCGCCAAGGACGTGCTGGAGACCGGCGGTGGCCACCACGAATCTCTCTTTGGCGGGCGCGGCAGTGACACGATTTATGCCGGCGGCGCCGGCGACTCGCAACGGATTCCGGAAACGGAGGCGGCACACTGGTAGCCGGCGGCAACAACGAGCAGGTCCATATTGGCGCCCATGGCAACGACACAGTCACCGGCCAGGGCAGCGGCGATATGGTGTTCTTCGACAGTCAGGCCTATGGTACCGGCGCGGGTATCGCGATTTCCACGAATGCCGCCGGAGTCACCAGTGTCAGCTTTGCCGACACTGGTCAGCACTTCAAGATTAGGGCGGTGTTACGACACTGACCTTCTCGGATGGACACGTTATCCATCTGTAAGTCGGCATCCATCTGTAAGTCGCCGCCGAGCACGTATCTTTAAACAAACGCCTCGCATCAGTGCGAGGCGTTTTGCTTTTGGCCACCCTCAAGGCTTTTTTGCTTGGCTCCAAGTCAGGCGCCGCTGCACGCACACGCAGGCAGAGCCTTTACCACCCTAAGCGCATCATCCAGCCATAAGCGCGTCAACCCGCGCATCTTTGAGGGCAGCGTGATCGCATATCCATTAAAATTTGCGTAGCGCGTGAGGTGCCGTGCACACGAGGCAATGGTGTGTGGCCTTAAGTTCCACTAGCGCTCGCTAAGAAGACCGGCTCTGCCTCGTCAAGCATATCGAGACCGTACGTTTTCAAATTTTGCTGGATCGCCCCCTTGTCGGCGTCCTGCATTAGCGCCAGCGCCCACAGATCGAACTGGTCACGTTTAACAAGAACCATTGCAAATCCGGCCTGCGCCAACGCGTTGCCAAGCGACGTGCAGGTAAATCCGGTGTTGTGAGCCATGAAAGTCAGGCCGCGGGCGATCGAAGCCGAATGTCCGAACAGCATATCAAGCGGCGTAATCGGTCCAACCGGCGACATGTAAGCGGGATCATCTAGACCCCGCGCCGCTACCAAAGCCGCCACGGTCTCCAAGTCCGGGGAGCTGATCAAGGCAAAGCCGTCCGGCTTGAGGATCCGGACAAACTCGGACAGCGCCCGCGGCACCTCATGGGCATAAAGATGCTCCAGGCTGTGCGAGCACCAGACCGCATCGAAGCTTTGCGCCACAACCAGCGCGCTCATGTCGACAATCGAGCCGGTCAAGTGTGCCTGAGCTTGCGGATCGATATCGAGCCGGATTTCATCCCAATGGCCCGTGGTAAATATTGGGTGCAGATGGCGGTTGGAGGGCGGCCCCGAACCGGCGTTGAGCACGCGCCTCACGCGTTCTGCCTCCCTCGGAATTCATTCATCGTAAAAGCATTCCTACTGGTTCGTATCATTTGCTGTTGGTTATGCGGCAATGAATGCGAACTGCGCAAGTTCATTTCGGCGCGAAAATTGCTGGGTATGCAGCCGGCTGCCTTGCCAGGGCCGAGGCGAAATACCAGTAATTACCGGGGCTAAGTAGTGTGCGCACCAAATTTGCGCCGGGTTGTTTGCTTTGGCCGAGCGATCGGAACAGCCAATCCGTATTTCTTCAGAACCGAACTGCTCATCACGGTTGAGAAGCCGTCCGCGTTTGTTTGCTTAAAAACTGATTGAGAAACTCGTCGGCATTTAAACGGCTCAAAAGCCGGAAAAGTAGAACGTCGCCATCAACATGACCCCACGGCCGAATTCGATGGGGCGTTGTCACGCTTAACATTGCTCACGGCCGCAGGGGAACGGGCGGCCATGCAGCAGTCGGGGAACTCAGCGAAGTCCAGTTTCATTTCATGGGCTGGGCGCTTTCGGAACATCGGTCTGGTCGGCTCAGCGATGGCCGTCTTGATCGGCTTCATCGAAGCCGTAGCGGTACACGCCTCCGCGGCAGCTTCTGACGACGTCGCGACCCACGATCATGCAAAGGACAATTCGTCCGACGCTGCGCCGAGCACAGACCACCTTTCCGGCGTCGGCGCTTCATTTGAGGCTGCGGCACACCAGCTGTCCAGCAGTCGGCGCCTCATTTGCGGATGCGGCACATCAGCTGTCCAACAACAGCTCCGCGTTTGGGGATGCGGCACAGCAGCTGTCAAACAACGGCTCTGCGTTTGCGGATGCACGCAATTCCAACATGGCTCCGTTTGCCGATGCGGCACCCGGACACGCCCACGATGCCGCTTTGTCGCCTCCAGTCTCGTCGCTCAATTCGAACGACGACAACGATTCGGGTCCGACCTTGGCCAATTCGGATAGTTTCTGGTTCAACGCCGACGGCCCGGTGCACATCGGCCTCGGCGCGGACGACAGCGTTCATTGGGCGACCGACAGCTTCGCGGCTGTTTCCGACACGTGTCGTCGACAACTCCGCGCCAAACGCCGAGGTGGCATTCACCAGCGCCGCGCTCGAGTTCATTTCAGTACAGCGGCCCGAGCATTCTCGACACCGCACCCGGCGGAGCGAGCGCCCATTCGGCCGATGCGATCGATGCCGGAGCGAGCACCATATCGCTCGCAAACTTCTCGGCGAGTGCAGCCGAACTGAACGACTTCCATCAAGCCAGCTCGATCGCGAATAATGTCTTCGTCATCGGCGGAGCAGCCTGAAACCGGAGGCGGCCAACGCTTCCGCTGCCAAGCGCCGGATCGGCACCAGTTCTCGAGGCCTGGAACGGCGACCTCGGCAGCGGGTACACCAGCGCCAGCCGCGGGCACAGCTGCCAGCGGCAGCTCCGGCAGCGTCCCCGGCGTTGCCAGCGCCGACAACGGCCAAGGCCTGGTGATCAACGTCGTCTACGATTCAAGCGTTGCCAGCGCGCCGGCGGGCTTCACCCAAACAATCGCCAACGTCGTCAATTTTTACGAAGCTCATCTTCAGTACCCCTGTCACCATCACCATCGACGTCGGTTTCGGCGAAATCGACGGCCAGGCTCTACAGGTCGGTGCCCTTGGTGAAAGCCAAGCCTACATGACGTCGGTCTCCTATGCCCAGCTCGAGGCAGCGCTGGTGAACAATGCCAACGCCATCGGCGATACCGCCGCGGCTGCGAGCTTGTCGGCGACCAGTCCGGCGAACGGCCAGTACTGGATCCCTACGGCGGACGCTGAGGCTTTGGGCCTGGCAGGCGGTGGCGGCGTCGATGGCTATGCCGGTTTCACCAACGTTCCGTACCTCGACTATAACGTCGGCAATAGTTCCGGCACGGTGCCGGGATCGCAATACGACTTCTTCGGCGTCGTCGCCCACGAGTTCTCCGAGATCATGGGCCGGCAGATGCTGGACGGCGCAAATTTTGCCGGTGCCGCCGGCTATACCGCGCTCGATTTGTTTCATTATTCATCGCCTGGGGTCGCCGACTTCTCCGGCACGACGCCCGGCTACTTCTCGCCTGATGGCGGCTACGCCAATCTCGGCAACTTCAACACCAATCCGGAAGGCGACTTTGGCGATTGGGCCGCCAGCGCGGGACATAATTCGTACTTGGCCTACAGCAACCCGGGTGCGCTGAACCCGGTCACCGCTTCTGACATTACCGTCATGAACCTGCTCGGCTGGGATTCAGGCTCGTCGAACCCAGGTTCGGGGTCACCGCCATCCTCGGGGACGCCTGGTGTGTCGGATCCACCTACAACGGTGACGGCTCCGCCTACGTCCGGGTATGTCACAGAAAAGGGCGGTACCTCCGTTCCCGTGAGTGGCGTTCTCTACGACGCGTCGGACTCCAATCCCGGCACCTCGGTGATCGTCAGCTCGGTTGACGGCTCTGGTGCCAATGTAGGCGCATGGGTCGGCGGCCAGTTTGGCGCGCTAGCGCTCAACGCCGATGGCAGTTACACCTACGTCAACGAAAATGCCGCTGGGGTTCGCAGTCAGGGCGGCATCGCCATGGATACGTTCGGCTATAGCGTCAGCGATGGCCTGGGCGGCACGGCGAATTCGGATCTGACGATTCTAATCACCAACGACAAGTACATCACCGGCCCAGCCAACAGCACGATCCAAGCCGGTGCAGCGACGGCCGTGCTCAATGCCGGCGCTGGCAATATGACTGCCTTTGCCGGATCCGGCCATCAGTGGCTGTTCGGTGGACCGGGCGATACCCTGGTCGCCGGTACCGGTACTGACACATTCATGTTCGCGCCAAATTTCGGCAAGGAGACAATCCAAGACTTCAACTCGCACGACGTGATCGAGTTTCCGACTAGCTTGTTTGCAAACTATCACCAAGTGCTGGACAGTATAGCAACTGTTGGCTCTCATACCGTCATCACTTACGACGCCACTGACACGATCACGCTCACTCACTTTACCGCCGCGCAGCTGCATCCCCACAACGTCTATATTGTGTGAGCAGGCAAAGCTTGTGTGAGCAGGCGATGCTTCACAGTCTTCGGCCGCTGTTTTGCCCGGTCAAAAGAGGAAGAGTCACAGAGAACCCCCGCGTCTTCTGGTGTCGAGCAATTCAAGCGGAATTTCTGTTTGGTCGCGGCACAGCAGCGCGCTATTCGCGGCGATGAACGGCGGCCATCGTTAAATATTCTCCAAGCAAAACAATAGTTTACGGAAATTCAACAGAACTGTGATGTCATACCGAAAGTTAGAGCGATAAAGGCCTCGGCCGCGAATTAGGAAGCGGAAATGGTAACTGCTCCTCCGGGCCATACCCTCTCTTCGCGGCGCCGGCGCGGCCTCTCCATCGCCGCGTGCGTCAGTATTGCCACGATACTCGCAATATATGCGCTGGTCCTGACGCTGCTGTACCAAAATACTTTGCACGACACCCAAACAAATCTTCTGCGTCAAAGTCTTGCACTCTCGGAGTTGACAGAACGAACCGTTCAGTCGGTTGACCTGGTCTTGAAAAGCGTCATCGAAAGTATTCAGCCGGAGACTCCCAGTAGCGATCTGACCGAGCAGTCGGACTACAACCACTACATCTCTCTCAAGGAGAAGATCTCGGGATTGCCGCAGATCGACGCGCTTGGCGTTCTCGACGCCCAAGGAGTTCGATTGAACCTCTCACGCGACTGGCCAAGCCCCAAGGTAGACCTTTCGCAACGTGAATATTTCAAAGCCTTGAGCGCCAATCCCAAGACGACGTCATTTATCAGCAGCCCCATCCAAGCGTACACCAGCGGCACATGGGTGGTCATCATCGGCCGCCCGATCTTAGGAAACGACGGTACATTCCGCGGCGTGGCGTTCGCCTCCATTCGACTGGAATATCTTGAAGATCTCTTTCGATCGACCTCTCTGGGACAAGGTTACGCAGTAACGCTGATGCGGCAGGATGGCACTCTGCTTGCCCGCTATCCCACGGCCGGTACGATCGGCATGAAGGCGCCGGTCAAGTCAGTTGCGCGATTGGCAAACTCGCGATCCGCGGTTTCTCGCGCTATCAGTCCGGTAGACCACCAATCACGTATTGCCGCAGCCTATCGCCTTAAGGATTATCCGCTCGCGGTGATCGCT
The DNA here is from genome assembly GCA_963831165.1 of uncultured Alphaproteobacteria bacterium. Classification (GTDB taxonomy): domain Bacteria; phylum Pseudomonadota; class Alphaproteobacteria; order Rhizobiales; family Xanthobacteraceae; genus BOG-931. Next base: position 67,281 of record CAWHPC010000004.1, on the reverse strand, counting down.
ACTCAAAGCGAAGCGACCGCATTCGCAGGCTGGCGTGCCACGGCAATCACGACGGGAGGTCTGGCCCTGATCCTGATTTCTGCAGTTATCGTCGGCGCTTGTCTCCTAGCCCGGTCCTGGAAACAACAAGAACGCCTCAACGTTGCCCGCGGCGATTTGATCGAGGCCGACAGATCTCGCCTGCTTGCCGAAGCCGAACTTAATCGGCAACGCGACATCGCCGAGCAAAGTGCACGATTTGATGCTGCGGTGGAGAACATGTCGCAGGGATTGTGCATGTTCGACAGCGAAAATCGTCTGGTGGTGTGCAATCGCCTCTACGCCCAAATCTACATGCTACCGGAGCATTTGCTTCAACCAGGAACGCCGCACGATCAAATCGTTGCCTATTGTGAGCGCAAGAACATCCTCTCTGGCGAATACAGTGAACGTGTTGTGCATCAATTACCTTCGACATTGCGAGCGTCGACCCCGGAGGAACGAAGTACCACAATTGATCAGTTCGTCGGCGGCCGACTCATCCGGGTCGTCTGCAAGCCGATGGAGCGGGGCGGTTGGGTCGCCACCCATGAGGACATTACCGCGCAGTGGCGCGCGGAACAGGAGTTATCTGAAACCAAACAATTTTTGCAATCCATCATTCAAAATATCCCAATCGCGGTCGTCGTTAAGGATGCGTGCACTGGCAAATTTCTACTTGTGAATGGCGCATTCGAGACCATGATAGACGTGCCTCAAGGAAAACTGATCGGTAAAACCGTCTTTGATATTTACGGTGTCAACTATGCCAAGCTGATTTCAAAGGTCGACAATGCGACTTTAGAAAATAGCAACGGTGTCAGTTACGAAGAATATGAGGTCGAAACACCGGCACGCGGCATTTGCATTCAAGCGACCAATCGAATTGTGATTCGCGATTCGCAAGGCGTCGCCAAATTCCTGATCACGGTCATCGATGATGTTACCGAGCGGCGTAAGTCGGAGCAGCGCATCGCCTTCATGGCGCATCATGACGCGCTGACTGGCTTAGCCAATCGGGCGACCGTGACCCAGAAGATTGACGAAGCCGCAGCCCGGCAGCGCCGATGGGGCGCTCCCTTCACCGTGTTGCTGTTAGACCTCGATCGATTTAAGCACGTCAACGATACCCTTGGTCATTCGGCGGGCGACGCACTTTTGCGCGAAGTAGCAGAGCGCCTCAAGGCGTCGCTGCGCGAAACCGATGTTCTGGCGAGGCATGGCGGGGACGAGTTCGCCATTATCCAATCGGGGGAAGTTAACCAAAGGCCCGCGGCGGCCAAGCTCGCCCAGCGCATTACCCAGATAATTGCCGAGCCATTTAGCATCGAGGGCCACGAGTTCAACATTGGCACCAGCATTGGCATCGCCTTGGCGCCCGAGCAGGGTACAGATCCCGATGCACTCCTAAAGATGGCCGACATGGCGCTTTATCGTGCCAAGTTTGAGGGCCGTAACGGCTACCGGTTCTTTGAGCCGGAAATGGGAGCCGCGGCCGGTGAGCGTCTCGCACTCGAGAGTGACCTGCGCCGGGCCCTTGCAGCAAAACGAATTCGAGCTGGTGTACCAGCCGATCGTCGACGCCAAGACGCTAACAATTTGCGCCGCAGAGGCGTTGCTTCGCTGGCGTCATCCAACCCGGGGCGTGATCTATCCGGACAGGTTTATTCCGCTTGCCGAAGAAACCGGACAGATTGCGGAGATCGGCGAGTGGGTACTGAGGACTGCCTGCGCCGACGCGGTCAACTGGCCGGCCGACGTTAAGGTTGCAGTCAATTTGTCACCCGTCCAATTCCGCAAGACCAATTTGCCTGAGGTGGTGGTATCGGCGTTGACTCGATCCGGCCTCGCGCCACAACGGCTCGAACTTGAAATGACCGAGACCGCTCTTATCGAGTCGGCGGCAGAGTGCTTACCGGCCTTTCAGCGATTTAAAAGCCTCGGGATCGCTATCGCGCTCGACGATTTCGGCACTGGTTATTCTTCACTTAGCCAGCTAACGATGTTCCCATTCGACCGGATCAAAATCGATAAGTCATTTACCCAAAACCTGACCAAGCGCGCAGATTGCGCCGCAATCATTTCGGCGACCCTGACGCTCGCGAACAATCTCGACATCGCAACAACGGCCGAAGGCGTGGAAACCGCCGATCAATGCCGATTGTTGCGATTGGCGGGCGTGACCTCGTTGCAGGGCTATCTCTTCAAGCGGCCCGTGCCGGTAGCTGAGATTGAGTTCGACCGCACCTTTGCCGAGGCGAAGTTGGCTAACGTCGCGTAGCAACGTCGGCCATGCGATCATGAGCAAGCCTGGGTCGAGCGACCGCTCCGCCGCGGTGAACAGCCTATCGTTGGTGTTAAGTCGGCGTTATGGTCGCGCATCGGGTTCCGATTGACCAAATCGAAGCTTGGTCGGATAGTGCGAATGCATGAACATCCTGTTCGTCCATAACAATTTTCCCGGACAGTTTCGGCATATCGCACAGGCGCTGGCGCGCGATCCGAACGTGACGGTCGTCGGCGTCGGGTCCGCCAGTGCTCGACCGGTGCCCGGGGTGCGTCTTGTCAAATACAGCATGAACAGGGTCGACGTTGCAGCAACGCATCCGTTCGCGCGGCGTTTTGATCTCGAGTGCCACCGTGCCGAGCAGGTCCTGTATGTACTCACGTCGCTGGTATCGTCCGGGTTTGTGCCCGATGTGATCGTGGCCCATCCCGGCTGGGGCGAAACGTTACCGTTGCGGACCATATTTCCCCGTGCGCGCATCGTGCTGTATTGCGAATTTTTTTACGGAACCGAAGGCCGCGACGTCGGCTTCGATCCGGAGTTCCCGCAAGTCGGCGCCGATGGCGACGTGGCGCTCCATCTGAAGAATGCCGCGACGCTGCTCGCGCTAGCCGAGTGCGACGTCGGCCTGTCGCCAACCTTTTGGCAACGCTCGACCTATCCTGAGATCTACCAGCCCAAAATCAGGGTGATACACGAGGGCGTGGACACCGAGGCCGTCAAACCGGAGGCGCACGCGGCGTTTCGTTTGCGTTCCGGCCGCTCGCTGCGGCGCGAAGACGAAGTTGTGACCTTCGTCGCGCGAACGCTCGAGCCACTGCGCGGTTATCACATCTTGATGCGCGCACTGCCGAAGATCTTGAGCGAACGGCCGCGTGCCCAAATTCTGGTGATCGGCGAAGACCGCACCTATTATGGTGCCTCACCGCCCGCAGGCAAGACCTGGAAGTCGATCTTCCTCAATGAGGTGAGCGACAGAATAGATACCAAAAGAGTGCATTTCACGGGGCGCTTGGCTTATGGCGACTATCTAAAAGCACTGCAGGTATCCTCGGCACATGTCTATCTGACCTATCCGTTTGTACTGTCCTGGTCCTGCATCGAGGCGTTGAGCTGTGGTTGCGTGGTGATCGGATCAGATACCACGCCGGTACGCGAGGTCGTCAACGGCGAAAATGGCGTGCTGGTTCCGTTTTTCGATCACGAACAATTGGCGAACAAAGTGATCGAGGCGCTGGCGCAGCCGCGCCGATTTCAATCGATGCGCGCGGCGGCTCGGCGCACCGCGGTCGAGCAATTCGATCTGCAAACTATTTCTTTGCCGCAAATGATGGCTCTGCTCCGCGAAGGAGAAACACAGCAGCAGGACCAAAAACCGGCGAAATCGCGCCGGACCCAGAAGCGCGTCTTGCGGCGCGCGCGCAGCGACTCCCTTGTCGAATCGGAAGGCTAAACTTGACTGCGGCCGCCCTACACCGGCGTCGCTGCTAACTCCTGCGCCAGCGCATCGAGTTCGGGTGTAAGGGCGTCGCGCCAATGCGGCGTCGTTAGTCCAAAGACTGCTTTCAAGCGCGTCAGATCAAGCCGAGAGTTGCGCGGACGCTTCGCCGGGGTGGGATATTGCTCGGTTGTAAGCGGCAAAACCTGTTCAACGGCGAGATTGACGTTTCGCGCCTTCAGGCCGTCGACGATCGCCGAGGCGAAACCATGCCAGCTGGTTTCACCCGACGTCGTGAGATGGACAATTCCTTTGGCTTCGGCGCAGCGGGTGCGGAATGCATCAAGACCCGACGAAAGCATCGCAATTACGCCATCGGCGAGCACCGCAGCAGTTGTCGGCGCGCCGATCTGATCGGCGACAATGCGGAGCTCTTTGCGTTCCCGAGCCAGACGGCTGACGGTTCGCAAAAAGTTCGCACCCTGCGCGGCGTAGACCCACGAGGTGCGGATAATGAGAAACGTCCCGCCCGCGGCGCGAATAGCATTTTCACCGGCCAGCTTGCTGCTGCCGTATACAGACAACGGTTGACCCTCGTCGTCTTCGCGCCAAGCCCGCTCACCCGCCCCGTTGAACACATAGTCAGTCGAGAAATGAATGAGCGGTACCCCGTGAAGAGCTGCCCATTGCGCGACGATGGCTGGACCCTCGCCATTCACGCGTCGCGCCAGATCAGGCTCGCTCTCGGCTTTATCGACAGCCGTGTAAGCGGCGGGATTGATAATCAGATCCGGCTTTAGCCGATCCAATGTGCTTGAAATATTAGCAAGTTGCAGGAAGTCGAGCACCGACTCGTCGGCGGCAATGACCGTACCGAAACCTTGCAAACGAGGAACCAGCGCTCCGCCGACCTGTCCACTAATTCCGGTTAAGAGGATGCGCATGAAAGCCCGTTCATGGGGGTGGTGACCGAGGAACGACCACAGCAGTAGCACGACTTCAGTGACGACATACGGTCACACCCACATTTTGAAAATCACGACCGCTGATGTGGTCTTCGATGTCGGCAACGGCATTGCTGCAGATGTAGCCCGACCGCGGGCCGACGCGCGTTCGTCGCGGGGATGCTTGATCTTAACCTTTGGTTAACCCTGTAAATTTACGTATCAGCAGTGAATGGGGCACTGCGCTCTGCGACCGTTTTCCTGAGATTTCGGACGAGATCGATGCTACTTTCGCCAAGCGCGCACGAAATGTACTCCCCCTTTTCCGTTTCAAGTCACTCTCCCGCTGACACCGGCATTCGTTAGGACAACCGGCGCGTCCGTTAAGGGCCATTCCTTGGTGAGGCTTTTCGGCGCTCTCTGAAAGACCGACCCCTGTCAAAAATGACCAGGTCCGCCGCTAACGCACGATCAAAGGCCTATGACGGAACAATCAACAGCGCCGCTCTGATGCTCATTGCCGCGCTACGCGATTACATGAACCCGCAATTTTCTTCGCTGCAATTGGAGCTGTTGCGCAAGCGCGTCGGTGAACTTGAAAGGACCCGCTCTCTGAACACGCAAAATGTGCGCGCTGTTTTCGCCGACATTCGGGAGCGTGCTGCGGAAATTCTTGCGAAAGAGTTGCGAAACGAGAATGCCGGGAACGAGGTCGAGGAACTGGTAAGTCACGCCCTTATTCAATTTCTGACTTCAGCCGAAAAATGTTTTCAAACGACAATTGACGTTTCGCAGCGCACGATCCCCGGCCTCGTCGCCGAGCGCCGGCTTCATATGAAGTAACCATTCCACGACCGAGGACACTCGCGTTTAACTTCGCGCGCGAAGTCGCGTCCGACGCAAGTAGTGGAATAGCGGGTCTCTTGGCGGTCTAACGCACATTTGCGACTGCGCGGAGCGTCATAACGCCCCGCGCAGTCACCTTCGTCAGTTAGGCACGCATGCGTGAACGTTCCAGCCGAGATGATAGCCGTAGGGGCAGCCGGATGACCGGCCATAGTTTGAAACACAATATCCGGCATAGTTGCGGTGCATTCCGTGACCGCAATTATCCCAGGCTTGCGCGCTGCTACAAAGCAAAGCAGCCGTCATTCCAATGGCCGAGAACAGACACAAAAGCTTGCGCATGAGTAGGCTCCTGTTTGTCACTATGACGCCATTTGGCGTCGCCGGGTTAGTCGCGATGAACGGCCCGGAGGTTCAATCCAGAAGGCCTGATTGGTAATGTGCTGAGGAACCGATCAACAATGGCAGCGCCGGGGGCCGCGGGCCTGCAACGAATAGCGCACTAGTACATTTTTTGACGATTACTCGGCTTTGCGATGCGAGCGATCACGATCGGTGATAGTCGTCCTCGATGCGCACGATATCGTCTTCACCGAGATAGCTGCCGGTCTGCACCTCGATCAACTCCAGATCGATTTTTCCCGGATTCTCCAGCCGGTGCTGGGCGCCGTTGGGAATGTAGATCGACTCGTTCTCGTGCACGATTTTGATATCATTTCCGATGGTTACTTTGGCCGTGCCGCGGACGATGACCCAGTGCTCGGCACGGTGGTGATGCAATTGCAGCGACAGCCGTCCGCCCGGTTTGACCACGATGCGCTTGACCTGGAAGCGATTGCCCTGATCGACCGATTGGTAGGAGCCCCAAGGCCGGTGAACCTTCAAATGTTCCTCGGTCACGTTGGGCGCGACTTCCTTGAGCTGCTTCACCAGCCGCCGCAGGCCGTCGCCGTCATCCCGCCGCGCCACCAACACGGCATCGTCGGTCGCAACCACGACCAGATTGTCGACACCGTACAGCGCCACGAGTTGCTTGTCGGAAGCAGTATACGAGCCGCGGCTGTCCACAAAAGCCGCGGGGCCGCGCGCCGCATTTCCGGCAGCATCGCGCTCCGACAGCTCCCAGACCGCGTTCCACGAGCCGACATCTGACCAGCCATAAGAGACGGGGATGACCGCAGCGCGCGTGGTGCGCTCCATCACCGCATAGTCGATCGACTTCGCTGTCGCGCGCGCGAATGCTTCCGCATCGAGTGTAATGAAGCCGAGGTCGTTGCCGGCGCCCGCCACCGAGGCTGTTACCGCCGCAGCGCTCACCGGCTCGAAGGCGCGGAATTCGTCCAGCAGCAATCCAGCCCGGAACATGAAGTTACCCGAATTCCACAAGTAACCTTCGGCAACGTAGCGCTCCGCGGTTTTTGCGTCGGGCTTCTCGACGAATTTATCAATCGCGAAAATGCCAGTCCCGATCGCCGCACCGACGCGAATGTAGCCGTACTCGGTCGCCGCGCGCGTGGGGCGCACGCCGAACGTGACAATGCGATTATTCTCCGCGGCCTCGCCTGCCGCGCTGCAGGCCTTGGCGAAAGCCGCCGGATCGGTGACCACGTGATCGGCAGCGAGCGCAACAACAACGGGATCGCTGTCGCGATTGAAGGCAAATGCGGCGCCGGCAACGATCGCCGGGCCGGAGTCGCGGCGCATCGGCTCCAGCAAAATATCGGCCTCGACCGCGATCTCCGCAAGCTGCTCAGCCACCAGGAACCTGTACTGGTGATTGGTCACAATGATCGGGCGACCGAACAATGTCGGAGCGGCGACGCGGCGCATAGTCTCCTGAAAAGTCGAAAGCGAGCCGAAGAGCGGCAGGAATTGCTTGGGCCACCCCTCGCGCGAGGCTGGCCATAGCCGCGTGCCGGCTCCGCCGCACATGATCAGTGGAATGATCGGTCGTGCCATCTACCGTCCTCCCGCCGCGCCCCGGTCCTCGCCGCGTGGTTCGGCCAGTATGCCTTACCGGCGCCGGCGCCACGCGCAAGGTCCGGCATATCGCGCCGGCTTGCGAATACCCTAGGATCAGGTGAGAAATTTCGCGTTAACCGATCCAGCGTGCGTAATTGTGAAGCCGTCCGGCTCCGCCGTAACGGACTTGCCGGCGCGTCAGCGCTTCTTTTTCCGGCCGCGCGTCGACGCCTTCGGTGCCGCTGTCTTGAGTATCCTGCCAGCTACGGCGTCGAGTTTTTTAAGCAGCTTTGGATCGCGCGCTTCCGGCGCCGTGATCAAAGCGTTGTCGAGCGCCCGATCGGAACCGATCGGACAAGGCTCGTGCTCGCGGGGAAAATCCCGTGCCAGCCGCGCGACCAGCCGCTTGGCCTTGTCTGCATTGGCCATCAGCACTTTGATGATGTCCTGCACGGTGACCGCGTCATGGTCCGGATGCCAGCAGTCGAAGTCCGTCACCATGGCGACGGTTGCGTAACAAATTTCAGCCTCGCGGGCGAGCTTGGCCTCCGGCATGTTGGTCATGCCGATCACGGCATAGCCGAGATTTTTATAGGTGAGGCTTTCGGCGAGCGACGAGAATTGCGGCCCTTCCATGCACACATAGGTGCCATCGCGGACGATGTTGATGTTCTCGGCCATGGCGGCTTCGGCGAGGTGGATGCGCAAGCGCGGCGAGACCGGATGCGCCATCGACACATGGGCGACGCAGCCCCGTCCGAAGAACGAGCTCTCCCGCTTGTGGGTGCGATCGACGAACTGATCGATCAGCACGAATGTGCCGGGCGGCAGCTCCTCCTTGAACGAGCCGCACGCCGACAGCGAGATGAGATCGGTGACGCCGACCCTTTTCAGCGCGTCGATATTGGCGCGGTAGTTGATGTCCGAGGGCGAGTGCACGTGCCCCTTGTCGTGGCGCGACAGGAATACGACCGGCAAGCCCGCGATCTCGCCGATTTGCAACGGGGCCGATGGCTCGCCCCAGGGACTCTTGATCTTCTGCGACCGAACTTTTTCGAGGCCCGGCAAGTCGTAAATGCCGGAGCCGCCAATGATGCCGAGTACCGATTTGGTCATGACCCCCGCGTCAATCTCTTAAGCTGCAGCCCAAAACATCTCTGCCCAACCAGACGCGCGATGTCAAAGGGGCGAGTTTGATGACGCGTCAGCCCTATCGGTCGTGTCGCCAAATGCTGTCCCAGACTCGGCGCGTACCCCGACGAGGGGCTCCAGCGTGCCGGTGGCGGTCGGGAAAGTGTCCCGCGATCATGGCCGGTTGCACCGCGAGGCCGGAAAGCGGGCTGCGGGATGGCCATCGGCCAGACGGCGCTCGTGGGCCGCCCGCCCCAAGCAACTCATCAAACACCCGCGGGTTTGCCTGAAGACCAAAAGCTGCCGCTTAAACCTGAAATTTACGCAGTACGTGGAGACTGTCGCGGGGACTCCGCTTTGACTAGACCGATCACGGCCATCCTGGGCTTACGGCGCGGCACGGACGCCGTTATTGGCTCGGTCCAACACCGCTCTATTCGGCTCGGCGCCGCGATCCGGTCGCCATGCGGCTGATGGGCGCTGAGTTTAGCCTGGTCGGCGAGATCGATAGCGCCCTCGCCCATGGCTCTCCCGGCCGTCGTGCCGAGATGCTACGCCGCGTCACAGATCTCTTCATCGTCGAAGCAGACGAGCTTTCGGATCAGCAGATCGAACTGTTTGATGACGTCATCATGCGTCTGGCGGCAGAGATCGAGCAGTCGGCGCGGACATTGCTTGCAATTCGTTTGGCGCCGATTCGCAATGCGCCGCCACGGACAATTCGAAACCTTGCGTTTGATGATGCTGTCGACGTCGCCGCGCCGGTTCTTTGCCAGTCAGAGCGGCTTGACGATGCAGACCTGGTCGAGAATGCAAGAACCAAAGGACAAGGCCATATGCTTGCGATCTCGCGACGAAGTCACTTGAGCGAGATTGTGACGGATGTCCTGATTGAGCGCGGCGACCGACAGGTGTTGATAAGCACAGCGCAGAACCGCACTGCGCGGTTTTCCGACTCCGGGTTCTCCAAACTTGCGCAACGATCGGATGCCGACGAAGAGCTTACGATCTGCGTCGGCGAACGCGACGGAATACCACTCCATTTATTCCGGCAACTCATAAAAAAAGCATCTCAATCCGTGCGGGCCAAGCTGGAAGCAGCGCAGCCTGAATTATCGCGACAGATTTGTGAAGTAGTAGCCGAGGTTTCTGACCGTATCGAATTGGATGCGATCGCGTGCTCCAGCGATTACAGCGCGACACTTACGTCGATCGAGGGCGATCAAGGCCCGGCGCAACTCAATGACGGTGATTTGATGAAACTCGCACTGACTGGCGCCGTAAGCGAGGTCATCGCAGCGCTTGCCGGCATGTCTGATGCACCGATCCTGTTTGTTGAGAAGACGATAAGGCAAGGACAAACGGAGTTCTCTTTTAGTGCTTGCACGCGCCATAGGTCTATCGTGGCCTGCGGTCAAAGCGATCCTGATGCTCGAGACACGCAAGCGGTCGCTCTCGGAAAACGAAATCGCCCAATTCCTTGCGAGCTATGAACGACTGAAGCCAAAGACCGCGCAGGAAATTCTTCGGTTCTATCGCAGCCGCGAGAAGCAGCAAAACTAACCTGCACTCATACGTAGTTGCCTGGTGGTCAGTTGCCACCGCTGAAGCGGCCGTGTGTGGAGTTTTAACCAGCCATTATCGGCAACCCTGCGACATCAATGCGGGAACGAATTTCGTTCGCTTCCGGTTCAGCTGCGATGGAGGTTCCAATGGATATAAACGCCTTGGCCCGGGAACTCGCCGGTTTGCAGGTTGACTTAGGCTACACTTTCGAAAATGGGACGCCGTTTTACCAAGCGCTGAGCGCAGAACGGGCTGAAGCTTTGCTATGCGCCTTGCGTGATCGCGGGTTTATGGTGTCCCACCGCGAAGTGGAATCGCCGCCGATCCAAGAAACCGGACACCAACACGATCCGGTGCGCCATTATCGGCGCTAACAGCCATTAGCCAAGACCGTTCCGACGCGATCTTCCCTTAGGTACAACCCTGAGACCGCTGTTATTTGTCACAGTTGCCGAACCCCCAGTCGCCGCGTCATTAGAACTCGTCTTCCTACCCATGCTCGCATCACCGGTCGGCTCTCCCGGTGTTGCACCCACCTGCCAGCTTCATGTATCGACTGCCTCGGCTTCATATATCCTTCGCCAGCTTTACGTATCCTCCTCCGGCTCCACCTATCCTTTCCCAAATAGCGGACGTGTAGGGATCATTTCGTGATGGAAGACGACGTTCCGCGACGGCGCGCTGGACCTGAACCACGGCTGCGCAGGAGACTCCTTGAGGGTTTCGAGCTTCTCAAAGCGGGTGAGTTGGCAGCCGCACGCAGCGTGTTCTCGGAAGTCCTCGAGACCAATCCGGGAGCTGTTGCGGCACATCTGGGCCTCGGGCGGATTTATTTCCAGGAGAATGATCTACAGTCCGCTTTGCAGTGCTTCCACCAGGCGCTGGCGCTCGATCCGAAATCGTCGAAGGCGAAGATTCTCATCGCGCGGGTCCACGAAGAGCTTGGCGATGTCGACGCGGCGATGAACGGCTACGAGGAAGCGAGTGAGCTCGATCCCTCGAACGGCATCGCCCAACGGCGCATTAGCCGCATCTTCGCGCAAAACGACGACCACGGCGAAGCAATTAAGCGGCTGCGCGATGCGCTGAAACACAACCCGCAGCAGGTAGAGACTCGAATGATGCTGGCAGGCTTGCTGGAACGCTCCGGCGACAAAGCGGCGGCGAAGGCGGAATTGCAGAGAATATTGGATACCCGTCCGGACGAGTGGCCTGCTGCTTACCGGCTTGGCCAATTGCATCTCCGGGACGGTGAACTGAATGCGGTGCGATCGGTCTTTGAGCGCTCGATCCGAGCGACGCCCGATGACGCTACTCCCCGGCTCGCATTGGCCGCGGCGCTAACAGAGATGGGCGAACATCAAGAGGCCTTGGCGGCGCTCAAGGAGGCGCACAAGCTAGCGGCCGCGCCATCCTCGGTAGCGATGATGATGGCTGATTGCCATGAGGCATTGGGACAGAATGTGGAGGCGCTGAGCGCGCTGCGCCAGGCGTTACGCCGCAGCCGGCGACCGGGTGTCGTGCACCGGCGGATTGCCGACGTGCTGACGACGCTCGGAAAATATCCGGAAGCCATCGAGGAATATCGAGCGACCGTTCTGGGTCAGCCGGAACTTGGTGAAAAGCACCCGGAGTTGATCGCCTTGATCGAGAAGGTGGAAGCACCCGGCGCAAACCTCGAGCAACTGGCGAAGCAGGCACAGACCATGATGGCATCCATTTCTGCGTTGCAGCGTGCTGAGCAAGCCGGTGAATTGCCGCTGGACGATGAGAACGTCGACATGCCAGCTAGGCGTCGCAACATGCTTGGGCGACCGTTCGGCCTGTTTCGAGACTAGAATCGATGCAGCCATCGTTGCCGGCGAGGGCGTCGCCGGTGCCGCTGAAGCAGGCCGAAATTGCTCGATGGTGATGTATTAGAAGTGTGCAGCGCTACTCGGATCATTGCGCGTAGTGCCTTCCTCACAATCAAGCGACGCGTCGTAAGCGGCGTTGCCGCGCACATACCCTGCGCTACGCGTACGCTTGAGGATCATCGGTCAGTGCGTGTCAAAGATTGCCTGATAGGCGGCGACCGCTGTTCTTGTCGCAGCAAGTTCGGCAGCTGTCGGCCTGCTGGGGTCTTTCGCCGGCGGCAGGCTGCCAAACCTCAACAGGCAAGCCATAAGCAGCATGCGCGCCTTGGTCGAGGTCAGATTCGAGCCGGCGATGAAATAGTCGTGCGGATCGGCGAAGCCTTCCGGGCTGCCGCGGCCGACCCGCGCCACCGGCAGGCCGCTGTAGATCGCCTTTTGCAGCACATCCTGCCGGACTGACGAGGTCATCACCCCGTAAGGGGTCAGGCCCTCGATGATGAAGCCCGCGAGCCTGTTCGTGGCGAGCTTCTGCGCGACCAGCCTCTCCAGGTCGGCCGTCACGGACGGATCGTCGAAATATTCCTCCGCGTAATAGCCGCCGTCCTTGACGATCGTGACCGATGGGATCGCGCCTTCGAGAAGATCGCCGTTTGCTTCCCTGATTTTCGTCGGCGTGAGCGCGATACCGCCGTCTGCGGTGTGGGCGACTGGAACGGACGACGGGATCTTGGAGAGATTGACTTCCGACAAGTAGGTGTGTTTCAGCGCCGGTACGTAATGCAGCACGGCCGCGCCGTGATAGCCCATGCCGCCGAGGATGCCGCCGTGGCCACCGGTCGCGACATAGCCGCCGGGCCGTGCGTCGACCTTCATGACCTCGCGCGCGGCGAAGATTTGCTGCTCCTGCAGCACGATGACGCCGGCGCGGTTGCGGCCGTGCTCGTCGGCCCAGACCCGCGAAGCGATATATTCAACCGAGTCGGTCAGGTTCTTCGGCCCGTCATTGCTGATCTCGCCGTGCGGCCGCTGCGCCGAGTTGCCGCAGATTGGCACGGTGGTATCGATCAACAGATTGAGCCAATAGGCGGTTTCTTCGACCTGCGGGCTGCCTTGGGTGAAAATGGCGCCGTTGTATTTTCCAGTTGCGAGAATCCGCCTTGCGGCATTGGTCAGCGGCGCCAGACTCGGCCGCGGCGGCGACTCGCCGAGATGAAACGGCTTGTAGGCGAAGAAGTGCTTGCTGCGGGTCTCGGGCGGAATGTCGCCCTCGCCGATGTCGGTGCGCTTTGCCGCCGGCAAGCCCTTGGTATACCCGCCGGTCGGCAGCATGCGGTAGAAATCGACGTCGGCGAACGACGAGATCAGATTGCCGACCCCTGCGGCCCCGACTGACAGACGGTCGATCTCCTCGAAGCTGCGCGAGCCGTCGGGATAGAAGCCCTGGCGCGCCTGATCGGCCGGCGCGCCCGGCACGGTGCATTCTTCCTCCCACGCCTGACCGTTTGTCTGCCGCGCCATGTAAGGCAGCGGATAGACGCCGTCCTCCGGGCGGATCTCGATTTCAAACACCGCCTTGTCTTGCGGGCTCGAACGCTCTTTGTGAAAGACGCCTTTGGCATCGAGATATCCGTCTGGCGGACCGTAAAGCTCGGCGGCGTCCGCTTCGAGCGGATGCGCCGAGAAACATTCCACATAGACCGTGGCGGGCGCAGCGAGGCGCTGAGCACGCAGAACGTCGAAGCGCTGATCGCTGCCGTCGGGATTCTTGCGCGGCGGCAAGCCGTACTTGGCGCGCGCCTTGTTGGACGTCACCAACGGCGGCGAGTTCTGAATGGTCGCCGTCGGGCCGGCGAGATGGGCGATTTTGACCTTGGGTTTTGCTGACACGCGTGTTTCCCCTTGCACTCGTTAAAGATGGCGAAACCGCCGGCCGCGGTCGGGCCGGCGGTCGTAGTCGTGGGTCGGCGTTATTCCGCCGCTTGACGCATCGCGGCTGCCTTGTCGAGGAAGCCGACGAGCTCTTCGGTGGTCATTACATCGGCGAACAACGTCACCATGTTGTTGAGCGTGGCGTTGTGCTCGGCGTCGGTCAGCGCGGCATTGCCATCGGCGACGAAGATGACCTTGTAGTTCATCTGCATCGCGTCACGCGCGGTCGATTCGCAACACACATTCGTTGCGGTGCCCGTGATGATCAGCGTGTCGATCCCGCGCGCTTGCAGAATCTCGTGCAGCTGCGAGGAGCCCGGCACAAACGCGCCAAAGCGCGTCTTGTCGACGATGAGGTCTTCGGGCTTCACGTCGAGCCCCGGCCACAGCGCGAAACCGTGGCAATCCTTGCCGAACGTTTCGATCATGGCCTTGCGGCGCTGCGGTGAGGCAAAGTCGGTAAACCAGCTCGACCAGTTCACCTGGGTCGGTTCGTCGATCAGATAGCGGATAAAGACGTTGACGCCGCCCGCGGCGCGCACCGCTTTGCAGATCTCGTTGACGTTGGGAACGATATCGCGCGCGACCGGCAGCTCGACCGTCGCGCCCGGCTCCATGAAGCCGTTCTGGAGATCGACAATGATGTGGGCGGTTCGTTTTGGATCAAGTTTATCGAACATATGCAGCGCGGGGCGGAATCCCTTGATGCGGTTTAGGATGTCAGGAGACATTTCGATCTTGTGCATAGTCACCTCCATTGTTGGGGCACGCCGTGAGACGGCGCCCGGGTTGTAGCGTCGGTCGATCGCCGGCGCCGTTGAACTTCGGACCGGACTATGCCGATCCGGAAACGATCGTCACTCAGCGGCGATGTAGCTGCCGAGTTCCTTTGAATGGCCCAGCGCCTCGGGCAGGACTTCTCCCGTGATGGCGCCTTTTTCGATCAGCAGCACCCGCTCCGAGAGGCGGCGAATGAAATCGAGGCTCTGCTCGACGACGATGATCGCCAGCCCTCCGTAACGGTGCAGCCCGATCAGGATGTCGAGAATTTCTTCGACAATCGACGGCTGAATTCCCTCCGTCGGTTCGTCGAGCAGCAAAAGCTTCGGACTTCCGCACAGGCAGCGCGCCAGAGCGAGAAGCTGCTGCTCACCGCCGGAAAGCGCGCTGCCGACGCGATCGACGATTGGGTCGAGCCGGGGGAAGCGCGCCAGGATGTCCTTGATGATGGCTTCTTCGGAATCGACGCCGTTCTCGACGAAGCCCATTCTCAGGTTCTCGTAGACCGACAAGCTCGGGAAGATCTGACGGCCTTGCGGCACGTAGCCCAACCCGGCGCGTGCGCGGCGGAACGACGGGCTGCGGCTGATGTCGGAGCCGGCAAAGCGGATTTTGCCGCTGGTCAGCGGAACCTGGCCGATGAGTGTCTTGAGCAAAGTGGTCTTGCCCATACCGTTATGGCCGAGGACGCCGACAACCTCGTGCTCGCCGACGGTGAAGTTGATCCCGGAGAGAACCGGGATGCGGCCATAGCCGGCGTGGAGATCGTGGACTTCAAGCATCAGGCGGCGACCTGCTTGCCGAGATAGACGTCGCGGACGGCCTGGTTGCCGAAAACCTGCGCCACGTCACCCTCCGTCAGAATGCTGCCGCGATCGAACACCGTTATCCGCCGGGCGATCATGCGGATAAAGGACATGTCGTGCTCGACCACGATCATCGGATGTTCCCGGTTGATTTCGCGGATGAGGTCGGCCGTCCGTCCGCGTTCCTCCTCGGTCATCCCGGCGGCCGGCTCGTCGAGCAGAATGAGACCGGGATCGCCGCACAGGACCACGCCGAGTTCGACCCACTGACGCTGGCCGTGCGCCAGTTGGCCGACAGGCTTATCGACGAAGCGGCTGAGCGAGAGCCGCTCGACTTTCGCGTCCACTGCCTGCGTGATCGCGTTGCCTTTCTTGTGGCGGGCCGCCGCGATCCAGAGATTTTCCCGCACCGAAAGCCCATTGAACACGCTTGGCACCTGCGTCTTGATGCCGATGCCGAGGCGAGCGATTTCGTGCGCCTGCAAACCGGTAATGTCGATGCCGCGAAACAGCACCGAGCCGGTCGTCGGTCGGATTTGACCGGTGAGGAGCTTGAAGAACGTGCTCTTACCGGCGCCGTTCGGCCCGATCAGGCAACGCAGCTCCCCCTCCGCGAGCGAGAAGTCGATGTCGCGCACCGCTTGGACGCCGCCAAAGTGCTTGCTTAAGTGACGCGTTTCAATGAGCGGCGGGCTCATACCCTGCTCCTTGCGGCAGATCACGTGGTGGGGCGGCGGGGCGGCGCAATGCCAGCAACCACGGCACCAGCCGTTCGCTGATCACCGGCGCGATACCCTTCGGCACCAGCAGGACAAAGATCAGCAAAATGGCGCCGAGCACCACGTTGGCGTTGACCAGCTGCTGCGTACCGATTTCGACCGTGAGCCAGGAAATGGCGGCAGAGCCGATGATGGGGCCGAGCAGCGTGCCGGCGCCGCCGACCATGAGCCAGATGATGATCTGCGCCGATTGAACGACGCTGAACACGGTTGGGCTCACATAATTGCCCCACGACACGAACAGGCAGCCGGCAAGGCCGGCGAGCGCGCCGCCGATCGAGAACGCGACGAGCTTGTGCAGCCGTGCATCGTAGCCGAGAAACTCGACGCGCTGTTCGTTCTCGCGCACGGCGATCAGCACGCGGCCGAACCGCGTTGCCAACAGAGCGTGCAGGCCGAAATACACCAACAGCAGCAGCACCGCGGACAGCACGAACATCCCCAGCGGCTCGAGCGTAGCGTCCGGCAGGAACGGAATGTTGAGCGACGGCACGTTTGGCATGCCGTTGAAACCGCCGAGCAGCGCATCGCCGATGTGATATTTCGGCCCGGCGGTGGAGTTGATGACGTTATAGAAGATGAGCGTTACCGTCAGCGTGATGACGCCGACATAGACGTCGCTGATGCGCGCGTAGAACATGAAATAGCCGAGCGCGGCTGCGAGCGCCGCCGGCAGCGCAATGGCGATCAGAGCCGGGCCGGTGCTTTCGCCCATATTGATAACGGCGACCGCATAGGCATAAGCGCCAAGACCGAAGAAGGCCGAATGGCCGAAGCAGAGGATGCCGCCGTAGCCCCAGATGAAGGCGAGACTGAGCGCGAGGATGCCGAAGATCGCGTAGAGCGTGATCTGAAGGAGCGCAAAGGTGTCGAGAACGAGCGGCAGTCCGATCAGCAGCACGACGCCGACGACGCCGACGGCGACGAGATTCCAGTTCGACCGCAGGCCCGCGATCATAGGCTTCCCCGAAAATAGCGGCCGGTGATGCCTTGCGGCAGCGCGCGGATCAGAACGATTGCGGCGAGGAGGAGCGCGACCTCGCCGTAAACCGGATTGGAGAGGAACGTGGCGATCTGGTTGATGACACCGAACAAGAGCGATGCAGACGCGGTGCCGACCAGCGGCGCCGCGCCACCGCCGATGACGGTGATGAACGCACGGCCGATATAGGAGCCGCCGATGGTCGGGAACACGCCGGAGACCGGGGCCAGCACGCCGCCGGCGAATCCGGCAAGTGCGGCCCCGAACGCAAATGTCACCGCGTAAATGCGCGAGGTATCGGTGCCGAGCGCCGCAGCCATATCCGCGTTCTGCATGGTGCCGCGCGCGAGCAGCCCGAGCCGGCTCGACCGCAGGATGACATACACGCCGCCCATGGTCGCAACCGACAAGGCGATGACAAACAGGCTGTAGCCGCTGGTTTGATAGCCGCCGATCGTGATGCCCGGTAACGGCGTCGGCACGCCCTCGGTGATGTCGCCGAAGATCATCGTCAGGATGCCGACGACGAACAGGCTCAGGCCCCAGGTCGCCAGCATGGTCTCGACCATGCGGCCATAGAGCTGCCGCACGATCAGGCGTTCGATAATGGCGCCGATGATGCCGACCGTGATCGGCGGTACGATCAGGATCGCGATCCAGATGTTGACGCCGTGATGGACGGCGACCGAAGCGCTGTAGCTGCCCATCACCATGAACTCGCCGTGCGCCAGGTTGATGATGCGCATCATCCCGAACACGATGGCGAGGCCGAGGCTGATCAGGGCCAGCGTTGCGATGGCATAGACGAAATCGATCCCAACGACGATCGCTAGGTCCATCGCGAGTTCTCCGGAACTAGACGGCGGGTCCGTCGCGCGCACGACGGCTGGTCAGTGCATCGCCAGCCGTCGCGCATCGCGGTGACCCGCCGCCCCCGTATCGCCGTCAGTTCACCTTGATGATGTATTGCTTGGCGTCGCGCGGATTTTTCTTCAGGTCGCACACCGCCGCCGTGTCGGCGGGCGGACGCTGCGGGAACGTCTCGATTAGCTTTATTTGCTTATCCTTCAGCATAGAGAGGTGAACATCGAAAATGCTGTGGTGCGTCGCCGGATCGATGGTGACCTTGCCGCTCGGCCCGTCGATGCTGATCCCGCTTTCGAGCGCATCGATCACCTTTTCGCGGTCGAGCGTGCCCGCCTTTTTGACGCCGGCGGCCCAAAGGTACATGCCCTGGTAACTCGACATCGCCAGATCGGTGATCGGCGGATAGTCGGCTCCGTATTTGGCGCGGAAGCGCTTGAGGAAGTCCTTGTTCACGGGATTGTCGATTTCCTCGATGTAGTTGTACGCGACGATGATCCCATTGCTCTCTTCCGCAGTGAGCACGAGTTGGTCGTTGGCGCCGGCGAACGTTGTTGACGCGATTGGAATCTTTCCGGACAGGCCGGCGGCGTGGAATTGCCGGTAGAACGAGATCGGCCCGCCGCCGACCAGCACGGTCATGATCCAATCCGGCTTCGCCGCCTGGATTTTGGAGAGCGTGCTGCCGAAATTGGTGGCGTCGAGCGGGAAGTATTCCGTGCCGAGCACCTCGCCGCCGCCATCCTTGACGTATTTTTTCACCCACTCGGAGGTGATCTGGCCATAATTGTAGTCGGCGGCCAGCGTGTAGACCTTCTTGCCCCAGTTCTTCATTCCATACCCAACCAGCACCTCGGTGTTGTGGGCGGGCGTAACGCCGTCAATGAAGATGTTGCGGTCGCAGACGCCGCCTTCGTACGGCATGTCGTAAAAATAGAGCGTCTTGTATTTGTCGAGCACCGGCCGGATCACTTCACGTGAGGCGGACGTGATGCCGCCATGGACGACGGCGACCTTGTTCTTCAGGGCAGCTTCCTGCGCGTATTGCGCGTAAAGCTGCATGTTGGTTTGGGTATCGAAACTCACCACTTTGATTTCGCGGCCGAGCAGGCCGCCGCCGGCGTTCATTTCGCCAACTGCGAACTGGAGTACGTCGTACATGGGCTTACCTGCGGCTTCGAGGCCGCCGGAAAGATCGTACATGCTGGCAATGACAATGGGATCGCCCGCAGCAGCGGCGCTGCGGATTACTGCTGGAGCGAAGACCGTCGCTGCGGCCGTCGTCTTCAAGAATGCTCTGCGCGTCGTGCTCATGGCTCTCATCCTCGTAGCGTGGTGCAGACTGCTAAACCCAGCAAAATCCATGCCATGATTGGGGTCTTCGCGAGAGCAGGTGCCGCGCTGGAATGTCGTTGCGTGGCACCATTATTGCTACTTTATTCGACGTATTTGCGCGTCAAGGTGTGCGCTTAGATCAGCAGCGGCGTTTTTGTTTGTCATAAATCGGAGACGATCGATGTCCTTCAAACTGCCATCGACGGATCAAGTACGTCACCTCGGCGAAGGGCTTGGCTTAGACCTCACCGCCGATTACGCTAATTCGTTCATAAATTACATTCGCCCGTTCGCGGACGGCTTTCGCCTTCTCGCCGCGCTACCGGACGACGTACCGGCGATCAAACACCCGCGTGGCGCTTATTATCGACCGCAAGGCGATGAGAATAAATACGGCGCTTGGATCGTCAAAACGCACATCAAAGGCGCACCAAGCGGCCGGCTTGCTGGCAAGAAGGTCGCGATCAAAGACACCTACGCCATTGCTGGCGTCCCGCTGACCAATGGAGCCTCCGTGTTGGAGGGCTTCATACCCGAATTCGACGCGACAATTGTTACGCGGCTACTCGATGCGGGAGCCGAGATCGTCGGCAAATCGGTTTGCGAATATTTCTCGTTCTCTGGCGGCGCCGCCACGAGTACCTCCGGGCCCGTTCAGAACCCGCGCGCTTGGGGTCATACCCCGGGCGGCTCCTCGACCGGCTCGGGCGCGTTGGTTGCTGCCGGTGAAGTCGACATGGCAACCGGCGGCGACCAGGCCGGCTCGATCCGCATTCCGGCATCGCTTTCAGGTGTCGTCGGCATCAAGCCGACCTGGGGCCTCGTTCCCTATACCGGCATCATGGGCATGGATCCGACGATCGATCACGCCGGACCGCTGACCGCGACCGCCGCCGAGAACGCGCTTTTCCTGGAAGTCATGGCCGGCGAAGACGGCTACGACTCGCGGCAAAAAGGTCTCAAGCTCGACACCTACACCAAGGCGATCGGGCAAGGGATTGCGGGACTCAAGATCGGCGTGGTGCAGGAAGGCTTCGGGCAATACGACTCCCATCCCGACGTTGATGCCGGCGTTCGTGCCGCAGCCAAGGTGTTGGAGGGCCTCGGCGCCAAAGTGAGCGAAGTGTCCATTCCCTGGCACCCAATCGGCATTCCGATCTGGGCGGCTATCGCGCTCGAGGGAACGCTCCACGCCATGGTCAAGAGCCCCTTGCCGCGGAACGTTGAGGGCGTCCAACCGATCTCACTTGCGGGGCGGCTCGGCGCCATGCATGACCGCGCCAACGAACTGCCCGACACGGTGAAGACTGGCATGCTGCTGGCCGCCTACACCGACAAGTATTACAAGGGCTATTTTTACTACAAGGCGCAGAACCTGCGCCGGCCGTTGCGCGCGGCGTACGACAAGGCGCTCGCCGAGTATGATCTTCTGCTGATGCCGACGACGCGGATGATGGCATCGAAAATTCCGCCACCGGACGCGCCGTATGAGGTGCTGATGCAGCACAGCTGGGAGCAGATCACCAATACCTGCCCCTTCAACATCACGCACCACCCGGCAATATCCCTTCCCTGCGGGCTTGGTGAAGGAGACCGGCCGATCGGGCTGATGCTGATCGCCAAGCACTGGCAGGAATTGACGCTCTACCGGGCCGCCGATGCGTTCGAGCGCGCCACCAACTGGCAGACCATGGGTGCGAACGGTCGTAAAAAATAGTGCGGCTATGGCGCCCTTTACCGGGTTCGTCGACGGCCGATCAGCGGAGTAAACGAGATGGATGCCGTCACAGCAGTCAAAGTCGCGGCGACGCCGCAAACTGTGAGATTGGGTTTCTTTGACGCCAAAACATCCGCCGTCGCACGAGTAGCGTCAGGCACCGAGGTTTTGATCGAAACGGTATCAGGCGATGCGCCGTTTCTACCTACCGAGCCGGGTTACAACATTCTCCCCGAGCATCACCCGATCATAAAAGACGCCGAACGCGGGCCGGGACCGCATTTCCTCACCGGCCCCATTTACGTCGACGGCGCACGGCGCGGCGACGTTCTGCAAGTCGACATCCTCGACGTGATGCTGCGGCAGAACTGGGGCTTCAATCTCATCGTTCCATTGCTGGGTACCATCCCGGAGGATTTCCCGGATTTCCGTTTGCAAATCCTGCCGCTCGACAGCAAAGCCAACACGGTTGCGCTGCCTTGGGGCGGCAAGCTTCCGCTTAGCCCGTTTTTTGGCGTGATGGGCGTGGCGCCGCCGCCGAATTGGGGCCGGATTACTTCGGTGATCCCGCGCGCGATGGGCGGCAATATGGACAACAAGGAACTCGTCGCGGGCACCACAGTGTTCTTTCCGGTCTTTAACGAAGGCGCTCTATTCTCCGCCGGCGACGGCCATGCGGTGCAGGGCGACGGCGAAGTCTGCATCACCGCTGTCGAAACCTCGCTATCCGGACGCTTCCGACTGACGGCGCGCCCGGATATGCAATTGACCGCGCCGCGGGCGGAAACGCCGACACACTATATTACCATGGGGTTTGACGAGGACTTGGACGACGCCGTCAAGCAGGCCTTGCGAGACATGATCCGCTGGATCGGGGAGCTGCGCGACTTATCGGCGAGCGACGCCTATACCCTTTGCAGTCTCGCCGCAGACCTGCATGTGACGCAAACAGTCAATACCGCCAAAGGCGCGCACTGCATGTTGGCGAAGACCATTCTAAAATGACGCTGGTGTGCCGTAGAAAGCCGGGTTAGATCATTCCACCGTGGCTGCCGCCTGTTCATAAGCCTGCGCCATTGTCAGCGACAGACTATAACTCCTGGTCTGATTGCAGCCGTAGCAAACGAACGTCGTTTTCTGCATCTGAGGCGACCTCGGATGCGGCAGCGTCGTGACGAAGATCATTTCAGTCCGACACTTTGGACAAGGAGCCGTCATTGCCGGGTCTTGAGCCATGGCGCAATAGCTGATGAGAAACGTACTTTGTAGAGCCAGATGATTGACGATTAGTTGAAGGCCGGAGAGCAAATTAATTCGTCGGAAAGGCTAACCTAACGGAAAGCCCGGACGCATTGCGAAGCCGGCTACGTTCCGCGGCCGTGAAAATCCCGATACCATTGCACAAATTGCCGTATTCCGTCGGCGAGCGAAGTGCGCGGGCGAAAGCCGATGGCCCGTTCAAGGTCGGTGCAATCGGCAAAGGTTTCCAGCACATCGCCGGGCTGTATCGGCAGCAATTCGCGAACCGCCGGCCGGCCGACGGCCTGCTCGATCTGGGCAACGACCTCCAATAGCTCCGCCGGCTGACTGTTACCGATGTTGTAAACATGCCATGGCGCCCGACTGGTGGCAGGATCCGGCTGGTCGCCGGACCATCCCGGGTTGGGCTCGGGCGGCCGCGTGACCAGACGCACCACGGCCTCGGTCACGTCGTCGATATAGGTGAAGTCGCGCCGCATTTGCCCGTGGTTGAAGAGGCGGACGGGACTGCCCTCTGTGATAGCGGCAGTGAATAGCCACATCGCCATGTCCGGTCGACCCCAAGGGCCGTAGACCGTAAAGAAGCGCAAACCGGTCGCCGGGATCGCGAATAAATGCGCGTAGGCGTGCGCCATCAATTCGTTCGCCTTCTTGGTCGCCCCGTAAAGATTGAGCGGATGATCGACATTATCCGAGGTGCGAAACGGCAAGCTGGTATTGGCGCCATACACCGACGATGAGGACGCGTACAAAAGGTGCCTGCAACCAAAGTGACGACAGCCTTCGAGTATGTTGGCAAAGCCAACGAGATTACTGTCGATGTAGGTGTGCGGCTCGGTGAGCGAGTGGCGCACGCCGGCCTGCGCGGCCAGATGAACCACATAGGGAAAGCGGTACGCGGCGAACAGCGCGGCAACCCCGTTACGATCGGCAATATCGCCTTGGATGAAACGAAAGCCGTCGTGCTTGGCGAGCACCGCGCGGCGCGCGTCTTTCAAACTGGGATCGTAGTAGGCGTTCAGATTGTCGAGACCGACGACACTGTGACCGTCTTGCAGCAGCCGCCGCGCCACGTGAAAGCCGATAAAGCCGGCGGCTCCGGTCACGAGAACTGACTCGGGCATGGCAATCAATCCGAAAAATGGACCAAAGAGCGATAGAGCGTCTTGATCGTCTGTTTTACGGCAGCTTCGGTGAACCGCTCATAAAATCGTGCATTGGCCGCCGCACCCATACGGGCGCGCAGTGCCGGATCGTTGGCGAGCCTCACCAGCGCCTGCGCCGCCGCCTCGACGTCCCCCGGCGGAACCAGCAAGCCCTCAACGCCATCGCGAACCACTTCCCGGCAGCCAGGCGCATCCGTTGTCACGATCGGACGGCCGGCGGCGGCGGCCTCTACGAGCGTGCGTGGCAAGCCTTCCGGATAGCTCGACAGAAATAGAGCAATGTGATGGTCCCGCCAAACTTTGGCGATATCGGCCGAATGTCCATGCCAGGTGATGCCGGGCTGCGCCGACCATTGCCGTAACATTTCTTCCGGTATCGACAGCGGGTTCGACGGGTCCGGACGTCCGAACAGGCTGAGTTCAACTGGCGAGCCTAAGCGGCGAGCGCGCGCGACCGCTTCGACCGCCTCCGCAATACCCTTCGGCCGGATCATTCGCGCCACGACGGCGACTTTCACCGGCGGAGCCGGCGGCTCGGCGGACGCGGCGAATTGCGCGGGGTCGACGCCCGCTCCCCCCACCAGCGTGACATCGGGGTCTTTAGGATCAAGACCAAGCGCACGCGGATCGTCTTCGTTCTCGAACAGGTATCGGGTGCGCCGGCCGTGAAGCCAGGAACCGACCAAAGTGCGCACGATGGCGCGGAGGAGGCCCGCGGCGAGACCCCGATCGAACCACAAGTGGCCTAGTCCCGTCGGAGCCAGCACAAGCGCCTTCGCGCCGCTGAGTCTTGCGGCAAGACCACCGATGACGACCGATCGCAGCGCAATGCAGTGCACGATGTCGGCACTTTCCGCGCGAACAATCCGCCGCGCCTGGGTGAATTCAGCCAGCAATCGCATCACGCTGAGGCTGCCGCGCTCCACCTCGACGGCAATCACGCGAAATCCCTCGGCATTAAGCCGTTTGCCCTCGCCGCGAACCCTGGTCGCAATGGCGACCTCAAATCCGCACTCTCGCGCGGCTTTTGCCATCGGCAGAAAGTGCGAAACAAAGAACCAGTCTTCGGCAACGATATAGAGAAGCTTCGGCATTGTGGCGATCGGCCCTAAGTGAGTACCCGTATGCCATAGCCGTGCCCCCTGGAGCGATACCCGTAACGGAGTGGTAACGATTCTTAATGCGTCATTAAGGATTCCGGAGCGACTCTCGATGTGATTCGATGAGGCAGTGATTCGCGGGGCGAAACGGGCGTCCCGAAGCGGTCGCGAGACGCCGAGGGCTAACGGTAGGGCCGAAACCGCGACTACGTAACAAGTAAGCTTAAAAGTGGGGCACCTGCATGATCGGGAGATGGAATAGTGAGCTCATTATCAATCCGCTCGCTCAACTTTGATACCACGACGCCCGGGTCGCCCGACTTACCCGCGGTCCGCGCCGCCGAGTTTACATGAAAGCGCGCATCCATCCCGGGCAGGTGACATCTCCGAAAATCAGCTGCTGTTTACCAGACTTGAAACGGAAGCAATCGGCGAAATAGTCGATCTGTTCAAAAGCCAAGGCCGCCGCTCTGCGGCGATTTGCACCGATTGGGCTGGTACTGACACAGCCCAGCTGCTGATCGCCGAATTCGCACGGCACAACCTCCCGGCCCCGGCGATTGCTGATTGTTCGGACGCTGCTGCGGCCGCTCAAGGTCGAGACGGGTTGTTCTGCGCGGTCAGCGACCCGATGAGGCTTTCCAAATCGCTGACGCGCCTAGGACACCTGCGCGGTGGGTTTGTATGGGCCCCTAAAACATCACACTATTTCAGGTCACGGCCGGTGTTCGTACAAAGCGTGCCAAAATCAGGAACACACATCGTTTTCGAGTGCCTCAAGGCCTTTGGATACGCCGAGCCCCCGAGCCTGGATCTGCCCGATTTTAACGCGTCCCTCGCCGATGGCGTGTTCTACAATCTTCAGCACATGCCAATTTCGTGTCTGTCTTCTCCCTATCAAAGGTTTCCGCAGTTCATCCAATCGCTGTCACGCTCCGTCACCGTCTTCATCGTCCGCGATCCGCGTGACGTCGTGGTGTCGCTTGCCTATTACCTCGCCGCGCAGACTGACTATCACATCACGACTTCCCTGTTCCGCGAAATGCCGGTAAGCGAGCGCGTGGGCCGAGTTCTTACCGGCGAGTATCCCATACCAATCTATCTCAACAGGTATCTGAACCTGAGTGGCAGTATTCGAGAGCTGTTAACGCCATACCTCACATGGTGGTCCGACACATTCCCGAACGTTTGGCGAATGCGGTACGAGGACATCATCGGTGCGGACGGGGGTGGCGATGCCGGACGCCAGCTGCAGACAATCTGGGAACTGCAACTCGCACTCCATGTGCCCGGCCGGCCGGGTAACTACCGTGATCGCGTCTTTAGCCGTGATGCGCTCACCTTCAGGCGAGGCCAGATCGGCGATTATCTGATCGACTTCAGTAAGGACCATCACGAATTATTCGAGCGATCGGCTGGCGATCTTCTCGGCACACTCGGATATGGCGGCCAATGGAAGATCACGCGCGACTTCGCGGTATCGCTTCCTTACGCACACGAACTGTCGGCGACGGTCGCATCGCAACTTCGCGCCGAACTAGCCAGTCATGGCCGGGACTTCTTGTCCATCACCATTCAGGCGTCGGGCGCGGACGAGGCTTCGGGTTTGTCTGACCTTGTTGTGCAGGCGCGCGGCCTCTCCGACACGGGGAGCGAAGATCGCGTCCTGCTGTCGATCGACATTTGCGATAGCGTCCGTGGAACGATGGCCGAGTTGCGACGACAGGATGGATCCCGATACGCAGCGCGCATGAGGGAGACGTCATCGCCGCAGACTCTGGTAAAGGCAATTGTCGAAGCGCTAGTAAAAATAGGATGCGTTGAACGATTGTCCGAACCGAATCATCGCCGCGACCCAAATTCGCGATTTGTAGGCGAAATAGGAGCCGTTGGTCCCGAGAATAAGGAAGGCCTGCCGGTGGAGCAACCACGGCCGCACGCGACCATCGCAGCGCTTAATCAGGAACGCAGTCGACCCGAGATTCGCACGACCATGGGCCGGTGGCTGCAGTCCCGCCAACCGGGAACGTACAGCTCGGCCCAGGTTGACTGATCGCGACAGTCCGCAGCCCCATCTCGGCGACTCGCTAATTTTGGCGTCAACGTAATTTCGCCCCAAAGGGGCAGGATTTCCCTGCTGGCGGCGTTGCATAGCAATTCAAAACCGGCTTTAAGTCCGCCAATCTCAGGCTCTCGTGTTGATGTCGCACAGGGGGTGACGGAATGGCGCGGAACCTGTCCCGTGTGTTGTCGACCGCCGCCAAAGTGGTCGTCACGTTGCTATTATTGGCGTTGCTGTTCCGCAAGATCGACTACGCCGCGACGTTGCGCCACTTGCGCGACATCACGCCGCTGACCGCCGTCGTCAGCCTGTTGGTTCTCAATGCTGGAATTGCGCTCGCAAACGCGCGCTGGCGCATGATTCTGCAATCCATGGGGCGGACCTTCACCGACTGGAATTTGTTCCGCCTCAGTCTGGTCGGCCAATTCTTCAACCAGGCTTTGCCTTCAACTGTCGGCGGCGACGGCATGCGCGTATGGCTGCTGTACCGGCAGGGATGTTCATTTGCCGAAGCATTCAACTCCGTTCTTATCGACCGCATTTCCGGCTTTGTCGTGCTCGCGCTCATGAGCGTTTACGGACTTCCCACGCTCCTCGAGCGCATGTTCGCAATTCCAAAAGGCCAGACCATCGTCGGGCATTGTCGTGGTGATCATAGCCCTGTGTGTCGTGTTCTACGTTTTGGCACGCGGACACACGCGGCTCGCCAAGTTTCGTGTCGGTCGTTTCGTAGCGCAAATCGTCGCCGATATGCTGTTCCTCGCACGCCGACCCAGCGACTCTGCAAAAATCATTCTGCTTTCGATCGGCGCCCAGATTTCCGCCTTTGTGGTGGTTTGGCTCATTCTGCGTGACCTCGGCGCCGAGGTATCGTTTGTCGGTGTGTTAATGGTTACGCCAGTGGTGGTGCTGCTGCTGGTGCTGCCGATATCGATTGCCGGATGGGGCTTGCGTGAAGGACTGTTCGTGATCGGCTTCGGGCTTTTCAACGTGCCCGAAGACATCGCGCTCGCGACTTCGATCGTGTTTGGTCTGATAACTCTTGCGGAGGGACTGATCGGCGGGGTCTTTTGGATATTTCAGCCGGCCGGATCGCGCCGAGCGGCTGTACACTTACAGGAAAATCCGGAGCCAAAGCCTAGTCCAGTCTCCGACCGACAGGGCTTGAAAGGCGCAACTTAGCCGTCGCAAAAACGTTGGCTTTCACGAGGTCGCCAACTGCTTGATAATGTGCGATTTTAATCACTTGACGCCGGCAGAAACGTTCACAACAAGGACCGATGGACATGAGCCGGTGTATTGTGTTTAACGGCGGCACAGTCAGGTCGTCGTCGGCTATCATTCACAGCACGGGAATCATGGCATGAGCTTGGACGAAGAGCGAGCGGCCGAGGCGGCAGCGGCCTCGGAAGAGACTCGGCGCAAGGCCTCTCAGCGATCCGGCGGCATCGTACAGTTCGCGGTCAAGGCATGCATCCTCGCCGTGGTGATTTCTGCCAGTGCTTTGTATGTCGCTCAACTCAATCATCGATAACATTCGCGAGGCGCTCGGCAACACGACCGGTAAGCCCTTTTGGACCAAAGTTGAACGAGAACTCGACCGGGCGGCGGCTCCGGAGAGCGACCTGCCGCCAGAGCAGAAGGAAAAGCTGCTCCACGATATTCACGTCATCGTCGCGCGTTGGCGGCCGTTCCTTAATGCCGTCAATTCCGAATTGCAGAAGCCGGAGGCTCCTGCGCCAAACGCGAATTAGCAAACCTGCTCTAGCAATGTCGGGGGCGGCGATGCGAGCGCCGTATGAGCAAATTGGAAGGACTTCTGAACCTTCACGCCACCTCTAGGGTGTTGTTGCGCGACGCTGCGGAAGCCCGGCAGGCGAACGCGGCAACCTCGGTGCCGCTCCGGCTGCGCGGCAATAGAACTGCCGTGATTTATGGGTGCGTAGCAATCGCAATAATCGTTGCATTGTTACCGGCGCTTTTCTTCTCCTACGGCTACCACAACGACTTCAACGCATGGGCGTACGACTCGCATACCTGCTGCGACCAGCATCCGGAAACGCGAATCTTATTCGCCAACGGCCGCTACTTCGCGTCCATCGCGGAAAACCTCCAATTCTACACCATCCGCGATTTGGACGACCTCTGGATTTGGCGGCTGATTGGCATCCTCTCGACCGCCGGTCTCGCTGTCTTCTACTTGTATGTCGTCTCGCTGAGCCGTCCGCCGACCTGGCTGAACGCCTGCCTGTCGATCGCCCTATTCACGCTGCCGACCATGCAGTTCCAGGCGATCTGGCCGTCGATGTACACAATGTGGACGCCGCCGATCTTCCTCGCGTTGGTTGCAACGCAACTTCTGCTCAAGGCCGCTGAGGGCGACTTTGTTGCCAACCTGCTGGCGCGACGCCGCGCCGCGCGTTTCACGCTGCAGGCTTTCGCCGCCCTGCTCGCCGCTCTATTCTTTTACCCAATATCCGCGACCTTTGTTCTCGTACCGGCTGCGCACCTGTTGTTCACCGAGGAACAATTCCCGCGCCGCTGCCGGCGAATGGCTGTGCTCGCCACTGGCGTTCTCGGATGCGCTTTCGTTGCGCTGTTCGTTTTTCACAAGTTCGTCGTACTACCCCGGCTCTGGAATGTTCCCTACATGGGCGACTATAAATTCAACTTTGCGAGCGACATCGCGTCGGAAGCGGCGCGAAGGCTTGCCATCTATTTTCGCGATGCCGCCTATCTATGGGCGGGGCTTGAGATTCCGATGTATCTGGGGCTGATCAGGCTGGCCGCATTGATCGGCTTCGTCTATGTGATCGTCCGCGCCGTTCGTAGTTCAGTTGAAAGAGGCGAACTGATAAACTTCGCGATGGGCTGCTCGCTGTTCGTCGTTGCGGCCGCGCCGCTGCTGGTCGTTCATCAGTTCGCTCAGACCTATCGCGTGCTGTTCACGATGACCGCCATCGTGATGCTGGCGCTGTTCTGGCTGCTCAAACATCTGCCCATCGGCGCTTGGCGCGTAGCAGCGATCTTCGCCGCGCTCGGCATTGTCTTCTCATTCGCTGGAGTTTACGGCACCTCGGCATCGGTCCATGCCGAGTACGCCCTTTACGCCAGATCGGTGGCCAACCTCGCGCCGCGAGAATTTCATTCCATCGCGATCATTCGGCCGAATATGTCACGGACGGCGTTCGGTCTGGAGCTCAGGAACGACTACGGCGGCCTGCCGCTGATTCCCAGCGTTTTCGATCTCCTTATCGGTCCGCGATACAAGGGCGAAGCCGCGTTCGACGTCACGACGCTGAAAATGCCCGCAGACTATTCCGGCGCGCTCGAGCATAACGATCGGACGCTACCGCTTGGCCTGACCGCGAACGCCGTCGTTATCGATCTCTCGCCGGTCTATGGCCTGCCGGATTTCGGGGATATCAGAGCGGAGCTGGCCACCGTCTCGGCGCGGCCGAGCGGGCGACTCTGCGCCGATAAATGCCGTCGACGGCGACGAGAACTCGTACTGGCAGGTCTGCGCCAACCAGCCGTTCCCCGTCGAACTTGAACTGATCTTTCCCGCCGCACACACGCTGACCGGCTACAACCTGTCAACGGTGGAGGAGCCGGAACGAATGCCGACGGACTGGGAAATCTGGGTCAGTTCGGACCGGCAGAATTGGCGCTCGCTTCAAAAGATGACCGACGCGCGGCCCTGGCAGGACGGTGAGGAACGTCACTATGATGTTGAAACTGCGCCCGATGTCGCCGGGCTCAAGCTTGTGATCAACGCGACACGCGCGAAGTCCTGCATGCGGCTTTACGAGTTTCGGCCGTTGTTTGCCCCGGCCGCCGGATGATGGAAGATCCCGCAAGCGCAGGAAAGGATTTGCTGCAGCCGAAATTGCGCAATGCCGGCGCATTTCTCGCCAAAGGTTATAGCTTCCGCGAACTGGCCTTTAAGGCAATCAGCTTGAAGATCTATTCGAGGATATTGTCCCATGCGCGTCACCGGTTCCGGGCGCGCGGCAAGGGGGTCGATATCGATCATCGCGCCGTGGTAGACGGCGCCGGGTACATCGAGCTAGCTGAGGACGTGTTTGTGCAGCGTGGAGCTTGGCTCGTGGTTCCGCTCTTCGATATGCCTGCGGTCGAAGACCGCGCATATTTGACCATCGGTCGCGGCACTCGAATTGGGCCGAACTGTTTGATCTCGGCAGCCAACCGTATCGAGATTGAGGAGCATGTGCTCTTTGCTCCGAATGTCTATGTGAGTGATCACTCCCACGCCTATGAGGACCTCGACGTGCCGATCTCGCAGCAAGGCATAGTCAGCCGCGGTACAATTAAAATCGAAGGCGGAGCGTGGCTCGGCATGAACGCGATCATTTACGCCGGAGACGGGCAATTGACCATCGGAAGGAATTCCGTGGTCGCGGGCAATTCCTTCGTCCGCCGATCGGTTGAGCCTTACACCGTTGTCACTGGAAATCCCGCACGTCCAGTGCGGCGGTATGATCGGGACGAATGCAAATGGATGTCAGTCGATTAACCGTAACCGAGCCGGAGAGCGCATAACGACCAAAATTGAGCGAGGAAGGGTCCACGAGCCCCAGCGGAAATCGGTAGAAATGGACAAACTGCGTTTTTTCTCTCCGGCGCAATCCACGTTGCATTCCTTATAGGCATACAGCTAACGTGGCGGCGCTTTGGCCTCCTCTTCCGCCGCGTACGCGTCTATTTCGGCTTCCAAACTGGAAATGTCATAAGCAATTATAAGTTTTTCCTCGGGCGGACGAGGAATGGCTTTCATCAGGACAGCACTGAGATCCACCGACCCAACGTCCTGCGCAACACCGACGTAAAGGTCGCCGATACGGATCACGTGATATGATTTGTAGTCATACAGAAATTGTGCGCGTGCTTTGGCGTCCGACGCTCTCACATGTAGATCTATCGGAAAGCGAACCACCGCGTCCGAATAGTCGGCGGGCAACGTGTTCGGCCGATCACCCCATGGCAATCGAAACGGATCGCCGCGGCCGTGGGCCAGCTCCTCACGCTGCACAACCAGCAAGCGGATATCAGGCGACGTCTCGCGAGAATCACGCGAACCCGCAGGCGTGGCGCCGCGGGCGAGTTCAACCAATTCACCCAATCCTGCTTCAAATGATAAAGGGCATAGGGTTGGTCGTCTGTATAATCGTTTGAGAATTCACCGATGATGACCAATCCGGCTTTGAGGAAATTCTGCTTGATCCCCTCTAACACTCGCTTGCGGTTCTCCGGCGAGTAATCCGCCTGCGACCAGATATCGTCGAAGTATCGACCAGTATACAACGGAAGCTCGGGGTAATCATCTTTGGCACGATAGTATCGCAGAATTGAAAAGTTCCAGCTACCGTACCACAGCATGCCGAGCGGTCCGGCACCCTCCAGAAACGAATCGATGCCCAAAGCGAAACGTTCGACGGTCTGCGGATTGGGACGCCCGATCGACCAATCCCACGGCGTGTAATATGCGTTCCATGCCGCTCCCCAAATCAGCATCGCGGCGCCAGCCGGCAACAGCATCTGCAGGTCGCGCTCTTTCCGCAGCCAATCGGTAGCGCTCAGAAAGAGAACAATGACGCTTAGTGAAAGCCCGATCAACATCGGCCGCCAGATCAACAACGCGTTGTAGATAGTCATCTGCGGATCGGTCCACAGAACAAGGTCCGTGGCGTAAGTTCCGAAATAGATAAATGCTCCAGCAATCGCGAGCTGCCGGTATGCCGCGATCCGCTCCGAACCGGGTGCGCGATTGCGCCACGCCACCGCCAGCGCGATCAGCGGCACGAGGTGGCTCGCCCAGCTCAAGCCCATGGCCAGCCATGAATCCTCGCTTCGCCAATACATAAAGCCGGGAATATTCTTCAGATATGGCAGCGCGTCGTGCAGGTTCCAGTGGTGTCGCGTGGCAAAATCGGCATGCAGCGAGTAGTAACCAATAATCCCGTGCCAATAGGTCACGTAGAACTCGACCGTCATTGCTGTCGCTAAAACGGCGGCGGCCGCCACATTGAGCCACGCGCGCCGCCCATCTACTTGGCGCGCATTCCAGATGGCCAACAGGCAAGGCCAGCAGACAACCAGCGCCACGACCGGTGCCGAATTACCGCGACCCCACACCGCTATGCCAATCGAGAGTGCGGCGACAAGTGCGTTCACCGTCCTGCGCGGATCGAGCGCAAACACGAAGCTGTTGCCGAGCGCCAGCATTAGCGCCCCGGTGAATGCGGCATCGAGTGCAAGCACCGGAATGGAATCGTAATCCGTGAACCCGTAATTGACCGGCCAAAGCCATGGAACCAGCGCCATAACAAAGGCACGGCCCACGCCGAGCCCTATGGCGAGCCCAAGCCGAAAAAATGCCGCGGTACCCAATCCCCAGATCAAGTAATTGACAACGCTTAGAACCGCCGGGTCCTTGGTCAAGATCGGAGACAGAAGCGCAATCGGCACTTCCATTAGGCGATACCAAGCGTACTCGCCGCGAAAAACGTTGACGATCGCCCGGAAATACTGCGCCTTGGCGTCGTCGAGCAGACGAAACCAGGTCAACGTATAGGTAAACGGATCGCCGCTCGGTAGCACGTAGTTGGCGAATTCCTCATAGCGACCGAGCACTGAGATGTAGGAGAGCAGCACAAATAGCGCGATCGCCCCATAGCCGACCGTGGTCGCTAGCGGGTTGCCCGTTGCACCCGCGTTCTCTGGCGAAGTGAGGCTCATACAGATTGAATCATACTCGCAGCCAGAGCGGCTAATTCGGAGCAGTAGGAACGTCGCTGACCTTCCGGTAGATGTCGAAAATCTCGTCTGGCAAGATCAGCCAGAACGTCAATTTGCTCACCGACGGCAGGTTCAAAAGCCGCGCCAGTAGCGGCCCGATGATCGGGTAGTGGCCGAGCCTGGTTCCTAAATAGCCGACGGTTATGACGTAAGGATAATTGGCGCGGTAAGCCATCTCGAAGCCCGATTGCTCCATCAGACGCTTAAGCGAACTGCGGCTGAAGAGCTGTGTGTGCTGCCCTATGACGTACCACCATTTCCGGCCTAACAACCGAGCCAAGAAATTGTCGACGTCCCCGGTCCAAAAGCAGATCAGTCCGCCAGGTTTCAGCACACGGTTGAGCCGCTTCATCTCTTCTAGCGGATATTCTAGATGCTCCACCACGCCCCACAATGTGACGACGTCAAACGCCTCGCGCTCGGTCATGTCGGCGATAAGGGCAGGCCGCACCTTGAGGCCCTTGCGTTCGGCTTCGGTTCGTGCCCACGATGACAATTCCAATCCTTCGACGTCATAATGTTCGCGCGCCACCGCTAGGAAGTCGCCGGTGGCACAGCCGATATCAATTAGCCGGCCCGTCGGCCGAAGTTCAACAATTTTCTTTAACACGCGCCGAGCGGTCGCCGTACGCAGCGACGCATTGCCGATGTAGGTTTGGTCCACGTTGTCGACATAATATTTGTACATGTCTTGTAGCCGAGGCGACGCATACACGTGTCCACACTCCCGACAGCGGACGAAGCGATAGGACTTGGCCACCTCGGGCGTCCACTTGTAACCGAACACAGGCGGCTCGGCGCCTAGTGTGGCAGGAACGGCGACGCTGTATGCAGCGCTTGCGCAGACTGGACAGGGAACTTCAATCAACTGCATCGATTTTAGAACTCCAGCCGCCGGCGAGTTAGCGTTTCCAATTAGACTCTAGCATTTGATGAGGCCGTACCAACGCCGAACGGGGTATTGTGCATAAGCCCGAGCGAGGTTTGAGAACGTACTTTTAGAAAAACATCAAATTTTGGACGACTCATATCTGGCCGAGCTTTGGTTTTGGCGGCTCCTAGAAATCCGATCCACTGCGCTCCTCGCCTTCTACTACCCTCACGTCATCTCGCTACGTCGTCCGCAGACTTGGCAAAACGCGTCCCATCGATTGCCGTTTTCACCCTGCCGACGATAACCTCGAACCCGCACAGGACATCACTGCAGTGAGGCTGGTGGTAGCCGCAACCTGCAGGAAATCTAGCATGCAGCTCTATGAGTTTCGGCCACTCTTCTGAGATCGTCGCGCGCATGGGGGCGTTGAAACGCGCCGTTTGGGGTCCCTTATGCATTAGCGGCTCGTAGTTCATTATCCGGCGCCAATCCTATTTTCACCGACGGCTTTTTGACCGGTCGCAGCACAAAGGTCAGCGTGCTTCCACGCCCGGCATGTATGCTCAAGGGTGCAAGCACCAGCGCCAGCGGCAACAAGCACATCGCCATCGACGCCGCAGCAAGCCGCTGCATCTGGCCACCCTCTCCCTTCTTCAGCGTCCTGTGAACGAAGTTTTGCCTCCGCGTTATTGCCGATGCGAGCGAGTTGACCCAGGAAAAGACTTCGTACTCGTAATTACGGTCGAGCAGGATCTTTGCATCAAGCGCCGGGGCGTTCTGAGCGAACCAGTTCAAATAGTCGCCTGTGTGATACCAGATGTGGCGCCCATAATCCGGGTAAGCGGAAAAATAGCCGAACAGACGGGTCTGGACGCTTCCCTGATTCGGCACGCTGATCACCATGACGCCAGAAGGCGCCAGCCAGCGTGAATACTCATCGATGAAATCGGCCGGCCGCTCGATATGTTCCAGGACGTGCCAGGCGAACAGAACCTCCACGGGCTCCTTAAGCAGTCCGGCGGATTCGGCTTCCTCGCGTGAAGCGAAAACCGGCACCCCGCGTTTTCGGGCGTTGCGCGCCCGCAGTGCATCTGGCTCGATGCCGGCGATGTGACCGTGCCCTCGGCGATTGAGAAATTCGAGGAACTGTCCATCGCCGCATCCGATGTCTGCGATCCGGACATGCGGGTCGGCAAGCTGCGGCAATTCGCCCACCAGCCAGCGTATTCGCATCGACATCAAGAGCTTCAGGACGACGGATAACTTGCCGACCGGATCGGGCAGCACGGTCGCATGAATGAGGTTTTCGGGAGGTATGTGCAGCACCCCGCAGGTCGGGCAGCGGATGAAATCCATGCCGGCATCGGTAACATGCGCGCCGTGATCAAGCGTGCATGACGCAGCGCCACAATGCAGCGGCTGATCCATTGCACTCACAGCTGCGCATCCAATTCGACGCCTGCGCGGTTGGACCGCTTCTGCAGGTATCGCGCCAAGTCGTCCTTCCAGTGCGGCAGTTCGATGCCAAGAGCGCGGCCCCGAATATTGCCCAAGACCGAATAGGCGGGCCGCCGAATGTGGCCATAATCGCCCTTTCGATCGACCGCGACGACCCGGCACTTTACGCCGGACAGCGCAAAAGCTTCAGCGGCAAATTCCGCCCACGAGCAGGCTCCCTCGGCCGTCAAATGATAGATGCCGGGGCTCGGCTGCGCCGCAGTCAAGAGTGCCAATACGGCTTGCGCAAAGGCGTCCGCCGATGTGGGGGTGCAGACGATGTCCGACCCGATCTCGATCTTGTCCGAGGTGCGAGCCTCGGTCAGCCGCTTCTCGATGAAGTTGCCGCCACGATCGCGGCTGCCACGAGGACTATATAGACCGCAGGTACGCACAATGAACGAGCGCTCCGGAGCCGCAGCCAAAGCCGCTAGTTCGCCGGCGCGCTTGGACACGCCATAGGCCTGTAGCGGACGCGCCTTATCGTCCTCGTACCACGGCTCGGTTTTCCGCCCGTCAAAAACGTAGTCGGTGCTGACGGAGAGAAATTTCGCGCCGGCAGCGTGCGAGGCTACTGCCATCGCCTGTACGGCAACGGCGTTGACCAGCATCGCCTCGGCAAAATCGTCCTCACACGCTTCGAGCACATGGAAGGCGCTGAAGTTCACCACCCAATCAGGATGCGCCGCTTTGACGTATCGCGCGACGTCTTGCGTATGGCGCACATCCAATGCCGCGTGTGGGGGCGCGTTGATAGCGAAACCCCGCCCTTCTGCCAGCAGCCGCAAGGACGAGCCCGCCTGTCCATAGGCTCCAAACACCAGGAGCTTCATACGCTCGTTCTTCCATTGAGCAACGGCCACTTCCGGTCCCGGTCGGAAATCACAGAGATTGGCCGCGGCCAAGACAGCGCGAAGGCCGGATCGTCCCAGCGAAAGCCGCTCGCCGCCTCCGGCACGTAGCGCGTCGACAGCATGTAGTGAACTTCGCTCGCATCTCGCAACGTCTGGAAACCGTGAGCAAACCCGTCAGGCACGTAAAGCTCATGGCCGTCGCCTTCCGCAAGCTCAACGCCATAGTGTTTTAGATACGTCGCCGAGCCGGGCCGAATATCGACAACCACGTCGTGGATGGCACCACGCGTACATCGAATCAGCTTGACTTCGCCGTGCGGTGGTTTCTGGAAATGCATGCCGCGGACTGTGCCGGATTTAGCATTAAATGAGGTACCGTTCTGCGGGTAATTCGACTGCAAACCAAGCCTATTGAAGGTGTCCACGCAAAAAGTGCGCGCGAAATAGCCGCGCTCGTCTCTGGCGAGATCGAGCTCTATCAAGAAAAGACCGGCAAAGCCCGTATCCTTGAATTGCATTCTTGATATCTCGGCGCGTCAGAACAGGTTCAACTCCGGCACAGCGACAACAAATTTTCCTCCCCAGCTGCGGATATGGTCCATCTGCTCGCAAATCTCGGTTCTGAGGTTCCACGGTAAAATCAGCACGTAGTCCGGTTTCTTTGCAGCAATTTCGTCAGGGGGAAGAATAGGAATATGGGTTCCCGGAAGAAATCGGCCCTGCTTGTGCGGATTGCGATCGACCGTGAAAGCGATCAGATCCATCCTCGCGCCGCAGAAATTCAACAGCGTGTTGCCCTTCGCCGGCGCGCCATAGCCGCAGACCACCTTGCCGTCATCGGCGGCGGCAATGAGAAATTTCAGAAGATCATTTTTGATCCGTCGGCAAGCGCCGGCAAAATTTTGAAAGGTCTCCAGCCGATCGAGGCCGAGGGTCTTTTCCTCCGCGATGAGCGCATCGATTGCGGGCGTCGTTGCATGGCCAGCGGCATTGCGACACACGTATAGCCGTAGGGACCCGCCATGTGTCGGTAGCTTTTCGACGTCGAAGACGCGGAGTGCATGCCGAGAAAAGAAGGCCCGAGCAGCAATCAGCGAAATGTAACTGAAGTGCTCGTGATACACCGTGTCGAATTGCGTCTGACCGATCAGATTTGCCAGATGTGGAAATTCGAACGTCGCGACACCCTCGCTTTTGAGAATTACGGCAAACCCGCCGACAAAATCGTCGAGGTCAGGGACATGCGCCAGGACGTTATTGGCGACGGTCAGATCCGCTGCAAGACCTTCGGCGACCAACGAATGCGCAGTCTCCTTGCCAAAAAAGGCGATACGTGTCGGGATGCCCTTGTCCTCAGCCAGCTTGGCGACGTTGGCTGCGGGCTCGATGCCGAGCGCTGGAATG
Organism: uncultured Alphaproteobacteria bacterium; assembly: GCA_963831165.1. Classification (GTDB taxonomy): domain Bacteria; phylum Pseudomonadota; class Alphaproteobacteria; order Rhizobiales; family Xanthobacteraceae; genus BOG-931. The sequence goes on along the minus strand of CAWHPC010000004.1, from coordinate 29,005 downwards.
CCTTTCCGGCAAACGAACTGGAGGAGATACCCGTCATTGCTGGCGATCTCGATGACGCGCGATTGCGGGCCAAGGTTGAACCGCTGCATCACCTTTTCGACGTAAGCGCGCGCATGATCGAGCCAGCTTTGCGAGTACGACGACATATAGAGATAGTCGCTAAAAATCGCCTGCGCGTTCGTCGCCGGCGGAACCTGCACGAGATGACAGTTAGAGCAATACAGCAGCCGCAGCGGATAAGTCGGCTCCATCCGCAGTAGCTCGTCGCGGCTGAGGAAGGAGTTGGCAAGCGGCTGAGCGCCGAGGTCAACGATGAGCCGGAGATCCTGATGGGAGCAGGACCGGCATTGATAACGTTCCGCGAATGCGGATTTGCTCACCCCCGCCTCCTCGACAATAAAATTCGCTGTTGCGAGCTGTCTTCCCGCACCCAAGTGTGTTTCCATGATGGCAGTTGCAGCCCTGAACAGAGCCTGTCTAACTATCGTTTGTTCCGAAGTGTGTCCATTGCCCACGGGAACCCCTAATGGCGACAGGCGCGCGATTGACGTTCGGCGAGATCGCTACAGCGGTTCCTGCTCGAGCACCGTCGCATCGGATTTGAGATACGCAAAACTTCACGCTTCCAGCACGAACAGGCCGCCATCGATCCGGCCCCCTCCGTCCATAGTGTTTCTCCTGAAAATGGGACGGCCTGTTGCTGGTCGTTAGCGAACACTAGCGCGCCGAAACGGCCGAGCGGTCGCACCGCGGCGGGCATCACTGTCTTCATATCTGGCCCGTGGTGATTGGCGTTCGTGTATGCAACTGCCGCACGCAGGCCAGTTGCTGATTGAGGGCTGATCGCTGCTCGTCAACGATGAAGACTGGGCGCCCAATCACGTCTTTGCTAATGCGGGCGACGTAAAGAGCGAGCGAAACCAGCGAAAGACACACGAATGCGAGATTGACCAGCAGGACAGCGGCCAGAGGAACACCTATCCCGAAGATCTGCAGGATCGCTGCGACAAGATCGATCAACACCAGAGGAATTCCGCCGTAGGCGACAGCGCGCAGTGGAAACGTGGAGGCGCTGAGAATGCCGCCGATGGCAAATTTTGCCATCCGCCAAAAATTGTAGTGCGTCTTGCCAAAGCGGCGCGGCTCGCGCTTGTACTCGATACCGAAGCGGCGGAAACCGGCGTAGGCAAGATCGCTGCGGACGAATGGAAAAGTGGACGCGTGGCTTAACACTTCGTCGCGTACGCGCCGGCTGAAGAGCGAGAACTCGGCCATGTCGATGATGAATTCCGAATTGGCGATTTTCCTTGTGATCCGGTAAAATACCCGCCGCGCTGTCGCCACCGCTGGGTTTTCCGAACGCCATCTGCGATCCCCGTAGACTAGGTCATAGCCCTCTTCCCATCTCTTGATGAATTCCGGGATCAGCTCGGGCGGGTCCTCACAGTCGGCATCGATAATGACGTAGGCGTCTCCATCTAGATTGGTGAGACCGCAGAGCAGCGACGCCTGATAGCCGAAATTGCGCGAATGAGTGATCAGCTGAACGCTGCCATCCTGCATGCGAAGCTCTTTGATGAGCGCAGACGTCCGGTCGGTGGAGGCGTTGTCGATGAAGGTCAGCTCAAGGTGATAGTTCTCGGGTACCTGACCGCGGACGGCCCGATAGCGTCCGTAGAAATAGTCTATGTTTAATTCCTCATTATAGACCGGGCAGATGACCTGGATCGATTTGCTCGCCTGAGCGTCCTCAGGATGCTTCATGACTGTCTCGCTACACTGACGCTATAAGGACTCTGCCATCGTCCCGGCCGATAGCGATAGCACTTACCATCCTAAAAAACCAAAAGCTAAGATACGCCATCCCTGGCGCGGTCAACTAGCTAAAACCACCCGACCTGTACGGGTAAACGGATCGCCTGCCGGCATGTGGATTCGCGGCATCAACCTCACCATGATCGCGGTCACGGCGTGATTATTTTCGTCAATTTCACCGCACTGCGCCGTTGCCAATCGGATTGCAGGGTGGCCAATCACATCATTTGAACCGTACAACCTGGTCTGAGTAGTCGTCAGGTGGCGTTTCCGGCCGAGCCCCCCAAGGCAATCGAAAGGGATCACCGCGGCCGTGAGCCAACTCCTCGCGCTGCAATACCAGCAGGCGGATGTTCGGCGATTCCTGCAAAAGCATGCGTACCCGTAGGCGCGGCGCCTCAGGTGAGTTCACCCAATTCGCCCAATCATGCTTGAAATGATAAAAGGCATAAGGGCCGTTAAGAGGGTAGTCATCCAAATATTCGGGGACGATTACCATGCCGGCTTTGAGGAAGTTCTGCGTGATTTCTTCGAGTACTATCGCGCGGTTCTCCGGCGAATAATCCGTCAGCGACCATATATTGCCCCAGTATTGGTCGATGTATAGCGGCGGTTCGGGAAGATCGTCTTGGGCGCGATAGTATTGCAGGATTACCGGGTTCCAGTTTTCGTACCAGAGCACGCTAAGCTGCCCGCTATCCTCCAACATCTGATCGATTCCCACAGCGAAGCGTTCGACCACCCGTGGGCTGGGTCGGCCGACCGCCCAATCCGAGGGGGTGCGATACGCAGTCCAGACCACTCCCCATGTCAGCATCACCGCGCCGGCCGGCAACAGCATTCGCAGGTCCCACTTGATCCGCTCAGTCACTCTCAGGAAGAGAACGATGACGCTCAAAGAGAGTCCGATCAGCATCGGCTCCCAGATGAACAGCCCATTCTCGAGGCTAATGACCGGATCGTTCCACAGAACGAGATTTGTCAGGTAAGTACCAAAATAGATGAGTGCTCCGGCAATCGCCAGCTGGCGGCAAGCATCGCGTCGTTGCGGAGCAAGCGCGTGACTACGCCACGCCACTCCTAACGCCAATATCGGCACGAAGTGGCTGACCCAACTCAACCCCATTGTCAGCCACGAATCTTCACTCCGCCAATACATAAAGCCAGGGATATTCTTGAGATACGGCATCGCATCGTGCAGGTTCCAATGGTGTCGATCGACCACTCGGACGTGACCTGAATAGTATTCAAAGAGCTGCCCCCAATACGTTCGGTAGAACTCAATCGTCATCGCAGCAGCCAAAATGGCAGCGACAGCGACGTTAAGCCAAGCGCGCCGGTCCCCCAACCGTCCCGCATTCCAAACGGCCAGCAGGCAGGGCCAGCCGACAACGAGAGCGACAATGGGCGCCGAATTGCCGCGGCCCCACACTGCGACGCCGATCGATAGCGCGGCGACAATTCCGTTGACCGTGTGCCGCGGATTGAGTGCGAACACAAAGCTGTTGCCAAGCGCTAGCAGCAACGCTCCCGTGAATGCCGCATCCAGCCCAAGCACCGGTATCGAGGCATAATCGATGAAACCGTAATTGACCGGCCATAGCCAGGGAATGAGCGCCACCGCAAAGGCGCGCCCCGCGCCGAGACCCATCGCTAGTCCGAGACGAAAGTATGCCGCAGTACCAAGACCCCAAATCAGATAATTGACGATGCACAAAACTGCCGGATCCTTGGTCAGGATCGGGGACAGCAGCGCGATCTCCATATTCAACAGGCGATACCAATTACCATCCTGGAACACCAAAAGCAGTGTTTGAAAATACTCCGCCCTCGCCTGGTCAATTATCCAGAACCACCCGATTGTATAGGTGAACGGATCGCCTGCCGGCAGCACGCCATTGACGAAATTCTCATAGCGGCCGAGCACCGCAACATAAGACAGCAGCACAAATATGGTGATCGCAGCGTAGCCGAGCGCGTGATCCAACGAGCGACGATCTGTGGGCGAGTTATCTGCCGGAACAAGGCTCATGCAGGATTGAGATTTCTTCGGGCGGGGAAACCGTGATCTCGCGGCGATCTTGGCGGTTTGCAGCTTGTGACACAAGCCTGACTTTCGATCGTTGATCAATGAAGCATATTCGCGTAAGCATGCCGCGGAGCGCGTCAGCGGAGATAAAAAAATGAAAGTTGTCATTCTGGCGGGCGGAATGGGAACGCGCATTTCAGAGGAAACGACGCTGCGCCCCAAGCCATTGGTTGAAGTCGGCGGCCGTCCGATCGTCTGGCACATCATGAAAATCTATAGCCATTTTGGCCACCGCGATTTCATTATTTGCCTCGGGTACAAGGGCTATATGATTAAGGAATATTTTGCCAATTACTTTTTGCACATGTCGGACGTGACGATGCACATTGCCGAGAACCGGATGGAGGTCCATCGCAAAACCGCGGAGCCTTGGCGGGTGACTCTGGTCGATACAGGCGAGCATACGCAAACAGGCGGGCGTCTGAAGCAAGTTTTACATCATGTTGCGGATGATGAGTACTTCGCTTTGACATATGGCGACGGCGTTGCTGACGTCGATCTTCAGGCCCAGGTCGACTTCCACAAGAAGCATGGCCGTAAGGCCACCGTCACGGCCGTCCGGCCAGCAAAGCGATTTGGCGCGATCGCGATCGATGGCGACCGCGTGATATCCTTTCAGGAGAAGCCGGAGGATGACGGGGGCTGGATCAACGGCGGCTTTTTTCTCCTTTCACCGTCGGTCGGGGAGCTTGTTGCCAGCGACGACACGATCTGGGAACACGGTCCGATGGAACATTTGGCCCAAAAAGACCAATTGCGGGCGTATGTGCACCGCGGATTCTGGCATCCGCTCGATACTCTGCGCGATCGGACGTACCTCGAGCAGCAATGGTCGAGCGGCAAAGCGCCCTGGAAGGTCTGGTGATCGACGTTCAGGAGCGGGCGGGAGTCGTCATAGCACATGCCCAAATAATGAATTCAACACGGAACTAAGACTTGAACATTCTATCCGATCTTAGAGCGCGCACTTGCCCGGTATGCGGCGCGGGATCCGACCGAGCCAAACTCTTTATCTAGTCCCGAATCGATCCGGCACGCCTCAGCGCCGAAAGTTTTGCATCTCGCAAGACTCCTGAATTCATGAGCTACGAATTGGTCCGCTGCGGACGAATGCGCTCTTGTTTGCTCGGGGCTGAACCTCCCCGGGATGCTTCATAACTGCCTCGTTATGCTACCGCTGTAAGGACTTTGCTGTCACCCCGCAAACAGGCGATAGCAAGTATCATCCTGGAAAACCAAAAGCATTATTTTAAGATACGCCGCCGTGGGCACGGTGAACTATCCAAAACCGCCGAGACTATCGGTGAATGGATCGACCGCCGGAACGTCTATTCCCGGCAACAACCTTATCGGAATTGCGACGATCGCGTGATTATTTCGCCAGCCCACCGGTACCGTGCCGTTGCCAGTCGTTGCAGGATAGCCAATCAAATCATTTGAACCGCACAACCCCGTCTGAGTAGTCGTCAGGCGGCGTTCCCGGCCGACTTCCCCAAGGCAATCGAAAGGGGTCACCGCGGCCGTGAGCCAAGTCCTCGCGCTGCAGTACCAGCAGGCGGATTTTAGGCGATTCCTGCAGAAGCATGCGTACCCGTAGGCGAGGCGCCCCAGGCGAGTTCACCCAATCGGCCCAATCCTGCTTGAAATGGTACAGGGCATAAGGTTGTACCGGCCGATAATAATCTAGGTATTCGGGAACGATGATCATGCCCGTGTTGAGGAATTGCTGCTTGATCTCTCCGAGCACGAGCACGCGGTTCTCCGGCGAATAATCCGCCGACCAGATATTCCCCCAGTGGTTGCCAAGGTACAACGGCATCTCGGGGAAATCGTCTTCGGCGCGATAGTACCCGAGGATTACTGGGTTCCAGTTTCCATACCAGAGCATGCCAAGCGGTCCCGTGCCCTCCAGCATCTGCTCGATTCCCACAGCGAAGCGTTCGACCACCCGTGGGCTGGGTCGGCCGACCGCCCACTCCCAGGGCGTGCGATGGGCAGTCCATACGACTCCCCACGCCAGAACCAACACGCCGGCCGGCAACAGCATTCGCAAGTCGCGCCTGATTCGCAGCGGATCGGTGACTCTCAGGAAGAGAACGATAATGCTCAACGAGAATCCAATCAGCATTGGCTCCCAAACCAACAACGCGTTGTCGATGTTTATTACCGGGTCGTTCCATAGAACGAGGTTCGTCAGGTAGGTACCAAAATAGATGAGCGCTCCGGCAATCGCCAGCTGACGGCAAGCATCGCGTCGTTGCGGAGCAAGCGCGTGGCTACGCCACGCCACTCCTAACGCCAATATCGGCACGAAGTGGCTGACCCAACTCAACCCCATTGTCAGCCACGAATTTTCACTCCGCCAATACATAAAGCCAGGGATATTCTTGAGATACGGCATCGCATCGTGCAGGTTCCAGTGTTGTCGTGCGATCAGCTGGCCGTGCCCTGAGTAGTATTCACGGAGCTGCCCCCAATACGTTCGGTAGAACTCAATCGTCATCGCAGTAGCCAAAATGGCAGCGACAGCGACGTTAAGCCAAGCGCGCCGGTCTCCCAACCGTCCCGCATTCCAAACGTAAGCGCCCGGTGAAGACCGCCTTGCGGAGCTGAGTCATTGGAGCAAGTCCTAGGAGTAATCCTAGGACTACTCCTATGACTAAGACGCAAGTTGAAGTGATCACGTCGGTGCAACGACGCCGAAGTTGGTCGCGAGCGGAGAAGGAGCGGATCGTTGCTGCGGCCATGGAGCCAGGCGCGGTCGCTTCGGAGGTCGCCCGGGCGGCTGGGATCCATACCAGCCAGTTGTTTCGCTGGCGCCAACAGCTGTGTGAGCGGACCCAAGTTCCGGCGGCGTTCAATCCGGTCGCAATCGCACCGGAGCCTGAAGCGGCATCTGCGCCGCCTGTGGCCGAGAGAGCCGGTGTGATTGAGATCGAGTTTGCGACCGGCGGCCGGATGCGGATCACTGGAGCGGTCGATGCGCCGACGGTGACGGCGCTGATGAAGGCGTTGGCGAAAGGCAAGCGGCGGCGATGATCCCGGTGCCGAGCGATGCGCGAGTTTGGCTTGCGACCGGCCACACCGACATGCGTAAGGGATTTGATGGCCTGGCGCTCATGGTTCAGGAGACGCTGCGGCGTGATCCGCACGGCGGGCAGCTGTTCGTCTTTCGGGGCCGGCGCGGCGGCTTGATCAAGGTGCTCTGGCACGATGGGCAAGGCATGTGCCTGTTCTCAAAGCGGTTGGAACGGGGCCGCTTCCTGTGGCCGTCGCCGGCTGATGGCGTGGTGACGATCACGCCGGCCCAGCTTGGCTACCTGCTCGAAGGCATCGACTGGCGAATGCCGCAACGGACGTGGCGACCACAAGCCGCCGGCTGATCGCGGCAATTTGAATCGATCACGCAATCGACAGTTCGCAGCGTCATCGAGTTGTGATTCTCTTCACTCGATGAATGCTGACGATTCTCTCCCCGATGATGTGATCACTCTGAAGGCGATGCTGCGTGCGGAGCGCGCAGCCCGCTTGGCTGCGGAAGCCGAAGCCCAGGCGCGGACATTGCTGATCGAGAAGCTCAAGCTCACGATCAAGAAGCTGCGGCACGAACAGTTTGGACAATCCTCGGAGCGCGGCGCACTGCTCGATCAGCTCGAACTGCAACTTGCCGACCTGGAAGAGAATGCGGCGCAAGCCGAGACCGCGGTGCAGCTGGCGGCAGCCGAGACGATCACGGTTCCATCGTTCGAGCGGCGCAGGCCGGCGCGCCGTCCGCTTCCCGCGCATTTGCCGCGCGAGCGCATCGTCTATCCGGCGCCTTCGACCTGCCCATGCTGTGGTGACAGCCGATTGCGCAAGATCGGCGAGGACGTGACCGAGACACTGGAGCTCATTCCGCGCCAGTGGAAGGTGATCCAGCACGTCCGCGAGAAGTTGTCCTGCCGGGCCTGCGAAGCGATCACCCAGCCGCCGGCGCCGTCCCATCCGATCGCGCGCGGGCGCGCCGGTCCCAAGCTGCTCGCTCATGTCCTGTTCGCCAAGTACGGCCTGCACCTGCCGCTCAATCGCCAGAGCGACGTCTATGAACGCGAAGGCGTCGATCTCGATGTCTCGACGCTGGCAGATTGGGTGGGCGCAGCCGCGGCAACCCTGATGCCGCTGGTTGATGTGATCCGCACCCACGTCTTCGCCGCCGAGCGCATCCACGCTGACGACACCACAGTGCCGGTCCTGGCCAAGGGCAAGACCCGCATCGGCCGGCTATGGACCTATGTGCGCGATGACCGCCCGTTCGCCGGTCCCGATCCGCCGGCGGCGGTGTTCTTCTATTCGCGTGATCGTGGCGGCGAGCATCCCGAGCAACACTTGGCGGGCTACGCCGGATTAATGCAGGCCGACGCCTACGCCGGCTTTACCAAGCTCTACGAGGCCAACCGCAAAGCAGGCCCGATTATCGAAGCCGCGTGCTGGGCACACGGGAGGCGCAAGTTCTTTGACCTGGCGCGTCTCAGCAAGGCGCCGATCGCCACCGAGGCGGTCAAGCGCATCGATGTCCTGTTCGCCATCGAGCGCGACATCAACGGCCTCATGCCACAGGAGCGCCTGCGCGTGCGCCAGGAGCGAAGCCGGCCACTGGTCATCGAACTACAGACTTGGTTGCGCGAACAGCGTGCGCGTCTCTCCAAAAACAGCGACACGACCAAAGCGATCAATTACAGCCTTAATCGCTGGGACGCCTTCACCCGCTTCCTCGATGATGGGCGCCTCTGCATGTCGAACAACGCCGCCGAACGCGAGCTGCGGGCCGTTGCCCTCGGACGAAAGAACTGGACCTTCGCCGGCTCCGACGAAGGCGGCCGGCGCGCCGCTGCGATCTACACGCTAATCGCCACCGCCAAGCTCAACGATGTCGATCCGCAGGCTTGGCTTGCCGACGTGCTGGCCCGCTTGCCAGATCACCCCGCCAAGCGCATTCACGAACTGCTGCCCTGGAACTGGCACCGGCAAAACGTTGCTGCTGAAGCTGCGTGAGCTCCTCGGCCGCCCCTCCAAAACCGATCCCACCTGTGGCCCTCACCGGATGCGTACCGTAAAATCACACAAATTCCTTTTTTCCGGCTCGTGGGCGTCTCAAACGGTCGTTTGAATTCCGAACGGGTGCCTGAAAATCCTGCCTACGGAAAATAAGGGTATTATGGCGGCTATGCAAGAAACGATCCGGTCGGTTGGCCGTCACATCGTGGGCCGCCCGCTCTGTCCGAACTGCGGTAGGTCGATGCACCTGACGCGCATTACTCCGGCAACAATCGGCGTACCGGGCCTGCGGACCTATGGCTGCGGAGAGTGCGGAGTTTGGGTGACGGAAGCGGTTCGTGGCGGTGAAGTCGATTAGTGCTGCGGTCGAAGTAACGCCGCGGCCTGGAGCCCCAGGCGCTTCGCCCCTCGTAGCGCCTGGGGCCATTTCTACCGGTAAATTATTTGCGGATACGCCTTGCAGCTGGGCCTGCGCCAAGGGCGATAGTCGTGTGGATTAGGAACCATTTGTACCTGTCCCCCAAGACAGGCAGGGCTGCACAGGCGGACCAAAGGGCGGGTGGATTAGCCCACCGCCTAAATTCGCTTGGTGGAGAACGGTGAACTTTTCGGCGAATGCGTCTTTAATTTGAGGGGTGATATCCAGGTAGGGGAGAGATGTTCGAGATGATCTCCCGAATCAGCAGAGACGCCAAGAGAGACGCCAAGGATTGCATAGAGAAGGCTGCGGATTGCGAGAAACGCAGCACTCACCGACCAAGAGCCGCTCCGAAGCCTCTATCTAGAACTCGCCGATAACTATCGCCGGCTCGCTTACTTGGCTACCGCACTCAAACGCCGCGTGCGCGACGACCATGCGCGCGCCCGCGCTGGGTTGCGCCGCAAGCCTTGCCGCCGGCCTGGTCTGGTCACCAGGAACCACGCCGGCCTGTAAACTGCCACTGCGAACGCCTTGAAAATCGTGCAACAAGTTCGGGGCATCAAACGTGACAGACCTCGCCAAAAATGGCCCGTTCTCACATGAGTGCAAAACCTGCCACCCACAAATATGCCCTTTTGGTGCTATCATATTCGCTGGCATAATCTGGGGATACGCCGGGGCTGCGCCAAGAAGCGCCTGCGAGCCTTCGGCGAGAAGGTCTTTGACGTCATCGAGACCCAGGCCAAATCGCCCGTTATGACGCCCGCGCCAAGCGATTGCTCAAAGAGCGAAAACCAACAAGCCCTGAAAGGCGAAGCCGTGTTGTTAATTGGCGGCCTCTCCCAAGATTTTGAGGGCTATAGCAACGGTACCCTGCAGGAAATCATCGGTTTCGGTCGCCCTATCTTTTGCGGCAAGAATTTTATGAGCGGGCTTCACCCCCGCGGTGAATTCGTGGGTGTGCCAATGCCCCATGGCCGGAAGCGCCGGCAACATCACCGGGCTCGGTTCGGGGTAAACCGACACATAGAAATAAGGCTCGTCGTAATATTCGTCGCCTGGCGAAAATCCGGCGGCGATCGAGCCGGTTATGTCGGCGTTCGACGTCGGCAGCAGCGTCAAGGTGGCCAGATCGAAGTGGTGCGGCCAGCAGCACACCGGCGAAGCCGCCAACTTACTTTCGATCATTTGTTTCGTGACGTGGCCGAGCACCACCTGCGCATTGGCGTACCAGGCTGCGAGCTCGGCCAGGGCCTCCGCCGATCCGGCGGCGTCGTAGGGTGCACCATGAGCAATGGGGTGTTCCCGAATCTCGTAGGGTGACGGCGCGTCGAGAGCCCGCGCATCAAAGCCACGCGCACCGAGTTGTCCGGGGAGCCATTCGTATATCTGCATGTCCGAGCGCCCCGATTAATGGAAAGGATTGAACACGCGCCCGCTCATCGCCGCAGTCCAATGCGAGCGTCAGCGTGGCTATTTGCAAGCTCACCCGCATGCCATCACTTAGCGGATGCGTTACAAGGCCATCGAGGCCGTCTTCCCATTGCAGACTGGTATGGCCGTCGCCAGGCTGCGGCGGGACATAAGCGCGCGCTGCCCGCGCAAGCCATTGCACCGCGTAATGTGCCTGCAGGCGAGCCTCATGCAGTCGGGGCTTGCCCACGCCGCGTAGCGGCCGCCACTCCAATCTATCCAAGGCTTTCCTCGCTCCGCCGATTGTTTTGCTGCCACGCCAAACCAGACCGGCGATGATCTTGCACCAGTGCGGCCTTGGTGATCTGTTGCAATCGCCGATGTGAGGAATTGGACTACAAAACGAATATTTCCGCAAAGGCAAGCTTGCGTGTTCGCAAAGACAATTCTTGGCAAGAGAATTGAGGAAAACAGACCTCATGCCCGACGACGAAAACTGGGTCAAATCGGCTCCTGGGTCACCGCCCATTTATGCATCTCGGGCAAGGGCGTGGTGGGAAAGATTCGGCCGTCACACCAATGCATGAAACCGGATTCGTACAGGACGTCGCGGACATCTTCGACCGATTTAGCCTCAAAGATCAGGATCGAGCGATGTTCGGGATCAAGATGGTAGGCGCCAATCATCTTCATTGCGCGCTCTTCCATCAAACCAGGCAGTCGTTCGTGCGTGCGGTTTGCCATTTTTCGAGAGGCGGCATTGCTCAGTGGAGACATTCCTGGCTCGTGCCAAAGTTCGACGACATATTTGTTGACTTTCATCGCTGCTCTCTTCCTGGCGTTTCGGCCGCCTCGCCGCGGTCAAAGCCAAACATGGACATACAGTCACTCCCAATCGGCGACCCTGACCGTCGCGTCGAATGACATGAATTTGTTGGTGCCAACCCGATACGACGGCCAAGCTGGAATTTCATCGTGGTTGGGATCGCCCGTGCGAACGAAATTGATCCAGCACGAGCGCATTCGCCTCGACAAGAGCTCCATCTCGTTTGCATCACCACCGTCGAGCATCGCTGCGTCTGGCCATTGTGTTGCCCAGTTTCCGAACATGAAGGGAATTTCGATGCAATGACACGCCATGAACGGGGAGCGTGGCGGCGACCAATCGAACCGATAGCTCCACGCCTTGCCGCCGCGTTTCGCAATCGCGGCCGCCAGAAGCCACGACGGACGAAGGAAGCGCCGGTCGGTCAGCAGATCGGCGTACCAGTCCATGGGAGTTCCCTGCGGCCGTCGGCGGCGATATGGCTCGATCGCTGAGGCATCTCCCGTGACCGCCGTGACGAGATCGACCAAGCGATTCCCGTCGAGCGAAGTGATGGTCTGATCGGCGGCAAAGAATCCGTGCATCTCTTCGCGCGTGCCGCCGATCAGCACGTCCTTGCCGGCGGTGCCGTCGGCGATGGCGTCGAGATAGGCCGCTTGGGTCACCGCTTCCGCGAGCATCGGCGCGAACGGCAAATGCCCTGCTCCGGGCTTCGCCGCCGAGAGGATGAGCTGACGCTGCGCCGCCAAAATCTCCGTTGCGGGCAGCGCGCGCAGGCGCGTCAGCGCATCGGGAGTGCCCGCCAAGCCGAGGAGATCGAGGAATCGCTCACCGTTTTGGGCCGCGCGCTGCGCCGCTGCGGGCGGTTCGCCCAACGGCGCACTTTGCAAGATCGCGCGCCGGAACAGGCCCCGCGCAGCTGGATTCACCAGCAGGTGCGTGATCGAGCCGCCGCCGGCGGATTGGCCGCAAACGGTGACGCATGTGGGATCGCCCCCAAAGCTGGCGATGTGATCGCGGACCCAAATCAGCGCGGCCCGTTGATCGTCGATGCCGAGATTGCCGTCGCTGACGCCCGGGCAATGGAGAAAGCCGAGCGCCCCGAGGCGATAATTCACGCCGACGACGACAATGTCACCTTCGCGGCAGAGGATGGAGCCGTCATACCAGTCGAGCGAAGCAGCGCCTGTCGTGTAGGCGCCGCCGTGCAGCCAGACCACTACCGGCCGTCTGGTGTCGTCGAGAGCCGGCGTCCAAATCGTCAGCGTCAGGCAATCTTCATCCTGCGGTCGCGCGAAGTCCCCCATGGCAACGCGTAAGCGCGACGGGGTTTGCGGCGCAATCGGTCCGTGCCGCGTGGCGTCGCGGACTGCGGACCATCGGGCGTGTGAAGCAGCAGGCGCCAAACGGCGCTCCCCAACGGGCGGCGCCGCGTAGGGAACGCCCCGAAATACCGCTATGCCGTCCTGCCAGAGGCCGCTCAACGCTCCCAGCGCGGTGCGGGCGATCGGCGTGTTTTGTTGACGTGTAAGCATCGTTGCATGTCCTTCCATTAGACACCAAGCCAGGTCACGACGATCGGCGAGTCCATTTGCAGCTCCGCCATGGGGCCGTTCCACTGGATGGCGCCTTTGCCGAGGAGGATTGCCTGGTCCGCGAGCCGGGCGGCAAAGCCGACATTTTGTTCGACCAACAGCATCGCCATTCCAGCCTGCTTCAACGTCTGAAGATTGCCGAGCAGATCATCAACGATGATCGGTGCCAAGCCCTCCGTCGGCTCGTCAAGCAAGAGTAGCCGGGGATGCAAAAGGAGCGCGCGAGCGATGGCGAGCATCTGTTGCTCGCCGCCGGAGAGCTGCATGGCCCGGTTTCTCAACCGCTCGGCGAGGCGCGGGAAAATAGCGAGCACGCGCTCGATAGTCCATTCCCTCTCTTGGCGGCGCTCGGCGATCCGCAGCGTTTCCAGAACTGTCAGCGACGCGAACATGCCACGATGCTCTGGCACCAGCGTCATGCCCAGACGAACAATCGCATAGGTCGGCCGTCCCGTAATGTCATCGCCTCGGAGCCTGACCGTTCCCGCGCGTGGCGTCACGAGATTCATCAACGAACGCAATGCCGTCGTCTTGCCTGCACCGTTGCGGCCAAGGAGCGCAACGACGCCTCGCTCCGGCACCGTAAAGGACAGGCCGCGGAGAATATGACTCTCGCCATAGTAGCTGTGCAGGTCATCGACCGCGAGACAAGCTGCGCTCATGTGCGCGTCCCGCCGAGGTATCGGTTGCGAACCGCGGCGGACGCGCGCACTTCGTGCGGCGTCCCTCGCATCAGGACCGAACCTGTATCGAGCACCGTTATTCGATCCGCCAGACTGAACACCACATCCATGTCATGTTCGATAATGACGATGGTGAGCGTGCGCGGCAAACTCGCGATCAGCGCCTGGATACGCCTGGTCTCCTCAGGCGACATGCCCGCGGTCGGCTCGTCGAGCAGCAGCACGCGCGGTGCGCTCGCCAACGAAAGGCCGACCTCAAGCTGACGTTGCGTGCCATAGGACAGCCGGCGGGCAGGCAATTCCAGCCATTCTCCGATCCCAACCGAAGCTGCAATAGCTTCAACGCGCTTTCTTACAGCCGGAAAATGCCTGATGGACGGAGCGATACGCCACTCCAAACGCTCCGCCAGCAAGACCGCGGTCGCGAGATTCTCGGCGACGGTCATGTCGAGGAAGCACGAGTTTCGTTGAAAGCTGCGGCTCAATCCAAGCCGCGTGCGGCGTTCGGGCGGCAACTTGCCTATGTCCAGATTTTCGAACCGGATCGTGCCGGTATCGGCGCGAATGACGCCGCCGATCAGATTGAACAGCGTGGTCTTTCCAGCGCCGTTTGGTCCGATCACCGCGTGCCGCTCGCCCACCGGTATTTCGAGGGACACCTCGCGCACGGCGACGAGTGCGCCGAAGGATTTACTGAGGCCCACGCAGCTCAGCACGGATCACGTCTCCACCGCGCGGTCAGTCGGTTCGCCCCGTTGAGCAGCAGCGCAAACAGGCCACGATCCGCAAACAGCACTACGACGATGAAGATGACGCCAAGAACAAGTCCCCAGTGCGACGTGAAGCGCGCGGTGAAATGGCTCAGAAGCAGGACGATGGCCGCGCCTAACGCCGCGCCGGACAACGAGCCCAATCCGCCGAAAATCGCCATGATCAGCACAAGGCCGGAAAGTTCCCAGCCGGTGAGATCGGGGGACGCATAATGATTGAGCTGTGCAAGTAGCGAACCGGCCAGAGCCGCGACCGCGGATGAGATCACATAAGCAACGGTGCGCGTGCGGTTGATCCGGGCGCCGAGAGCGCGGGCACGTGCCGGATTCTGACGTACTGCGGTCAAGATCAGACCGAACGGCGAGCGCAGTAATGCGTCGAAGACGATAAACGCGGCGAAGGTAACGATGAGAACGACGACCGAAAATGCCGGGCCGCTGTTGAGATTGAGCCCAATCCCGGTGAGGTCGGCGCGCGGAATGCCCGAAAGGCCGTCCGACCCGCCAACGGCGCGGTTGGCGAAGATGTAGGCATAGAGCATCTCGCCCGCGGCGAGCGTCAGCATGATGAATATGATTTCACCGAAGCGTACGATGATCGGTCCTATGACCAGCGCAACGACGGCAGCCAGTGCCATGCCGATCGGTACGGTCGCGAGCGCCCCCATATCGAACATGGTTGTGAGCACTGCAGTCACGTAGGCGCCCATGCCGAAATACATGGCTTGGCCAAGCGACATCAAGCCGGCACCGCCCGCAAGAAAATCGACCGACATTGCAAACAGCGCGAAAATGAGCGTCTCGGCCAGAAGGCTTTGACCAAAGAAGCCGACTAATCGCCAGGTGACGAGGGCAGCGACGAGAAGGAGGAGCGCCAGGAGCCAGCGTATGGCCAACTCGCGGCGGCGAATCATCGGATTGCGACGAAGCCCTGCGGACGCAGAAGAAGAAACGCCGCCATCACGACATAGATCAAAAAGGCGGAGAATTGCGGAATGAACACGCGTCCAAGCGTGTCGGCCATGCCGACCAAGAGACTACCTAAGGCGGCTCCCGGCAGGCTCCCCGGCCCACCGACGACAACGATGATAAGGATGTAAATGAGGACGCCGATGTCCATCCCCGGATAGACCGAAAGCACCGGAGCGGCGACGACGCCCCCGAGCCCGGCAAGCATGCATCCGAGCGCAAAGACCGCAAGGAATAATCGCTGGGTGTCGATTCCGAGGCACTCCGCGCTCTCGCGATCATCGACGCTGGCGCGAACGATCGCACCGATGCGCGTGCGTTCCAGCAGCAGGAAAAGAACTCCCATCGTCACTAATCCCAAGGCAATGATGAAGAGACGATAGGCGGGGTAGGGCGTGCCAAGGACCGTTAGCTGATCAGACAGGATCGCCGGCGGATCGATCGAGTAGCTGTCATTGCCCCAAATGATCCGGATGATCTCGACGCCGACGTAAATGACGCCAAATGTCAGGAGGATTTGCCGCAGCGGACTGCCGCCGCTTAGCCTGCGCAGCAGAAATTGGTAAAGCACCATTCCGACGATCGCCGTCCCCAATGGCGCCAATAGGAGAGCCAGCCAGAACGACCCGGTGGCGGAGACGATGGTAAGACCGAAATAGGCGCCGAGCATATAAAGCGTACCGTGCGCCAGATTGATGAAGTTCATCAGCCCGAGCACGATCGACAGGCCGACCGACAGCAAGAACAGCAGCATGGCGAGCTGCAAGCCGTTGAGAAGCTGAATCATCGAGCGGCGGCAGCGGTAGGCTCAGTACTGCAGGACACAGACGCTCGGCTCTTCTTTCACCTGTTTGATGGTGTCAATCACTTTGAGGGCGGGACCATGCGCCGTCTTTTCGACTTCGATGATGTACATATTCTGCACGACGTGGTGGCTCGCCGCGTCAATGCTGATGGGGCCCCGCGGGCCAACAATTTCGGCAGCGCGCATTGCCTTCGTCAGAGCGGCATGATCGTCCGTCTTGCCGTGCGTCGCCCGCAGTCCCGCGACGATGAACTGTGCGGCGTCGTAAGCTTGGGCGCCGAATTCCGATGCGGCGCGGCCATACTTCTCTTGATACGCCTTCTGAAAAGCCTTGTTCTCCGGCGTGTCGATGGTCGGCGCATAGTTGAGCACGCCGAGGAACCCGACCGCCGCGTCGCCCTCCGCCTGCAGGATCAGCGGAGAAACGGTCCAGCCCGGCCCGGCGAGCTTGACCGAATCCTTGATGTGGAAGGCGCCGGCTTGCTTCATGAAGTTGATGCCTTCGCCTCCCGCATAGAACACATAGATGAAGTCGGGCTTGGTGTCTGTTGCGCGGGCGAGGTAGGGCCCGAAATCGTCGGTCTTCTGGAACGGCGTGTATTCCCCGCCGAGAACTTTGCCTCCCGCGGCAGTGAACCAGCGCGTGAAGCTTGCAACGAGCTGATGCGGACCGACATAGTCCGGTGCCAGCGTATAAGTGGTCTTTTGGCCATGAGCCGGCAGCCATTCCGCCAGCGGCTTGGTCGACTGAAGATTCGAGAAGCCGACCGGGATAATGTAAGGCGTGCATTTTGTCCCGGTGAGCTCTTGGGCGAGAGCATTAGGAGCGATCATCGGAATCTTGCTCTCGGCGATGAAATCCCGCAAGGCCACGCCTTCGCCTGACGAAACCGGACCGACGAGAAAGTCGACATTTTCCGAGCCGACCAGTTCCTTCGCCTGCTGCAGCGCGACGTTCGGCTTCCCTTGTGTGTCGGCCCGTATAATCTTGATTTCGCGGCCTTCCACGGAATTGCCGGTTTCACCGAACGCGAGCGCCATGGCATTGGCCATTTCCTCGCCGATTTGGGCGTAGACACCGGAAAAGGTCAGGAGTGCACCGACCTTTACCGGTTCGGCGCCAAGAGCCGCACCAAAGGGGACAAAGAGGAGACCGAAACAAACCGGAATAACGTGCTTCATCATCGCGTTGCCCTCCGAGCCTATCCCCGGCGATCGCCTTGGCCAGGCTCATCTTAAACTGTCTGCTTTCCGCGTCCACGCTCGTTAAGCCGATTATCGCAGACCCGCAGCAACGCGTTAAGCGGGCTCGTCTTCACGAACGTGTTTGGCTTTCCGTCCGCGTTCTTCGATACTCCGATCGCGTGCCCTTAGCTGTGCTTATCTACTGATATCCCAAAGGTGTCGCCTATCCGATGTCACGCCATGCAGAGATTGCCGGCGCCGGTTTCGCCGGACTAGCCGCCGCGGTAGCGCTGCTGCAACGCGGTTGGACCGTGCGTGTCCACGAGCGCATGCCGCTGTTGCGCTCGGAGGGCTTTGGCGTGTCGATCCACGAAAATGGCCGGCGCATATTTGCAGCTTTGGGCGTCCGCGAGGCGATTCTGGCGAAAGCCCTGCGCGCCCACCGGCGGCTCGTCCGCAACAGTGCCGGCGAAATCACCGCCGACCGCACCGGTAAGGTCGCCATGCATCGCCTGTCGCGGCAGAACATCGTCGCGGTGCTGGCGGACAAGGCGGCCTCGCTTGGCGGCGAAATCGTGACCCACTCGCCGGTGGCTTCAGCCGAGCCCGAAGGCGTGCTCGTGCTCGAAAACGGCCAGCGCCTCAAGGCGGATCTGGTCATCGGCGCCGACGGCTATAATTCCCGGATCCGCGATTCGGTCGGTCTTCTGGCGCGCCGCTCTGTGTTGCGCGATGGCGCCATGCGTCTGATCATTCCACGCACGGCCGAGGAACGGGCCGCCGATCCGGAAGGCTGCGCAACAAGCTCGGAGAATTGGTCGGGAACCCGGCGTGTCGTCTACGGTGCCTGCGCTCCCGACGAAGTTTACATGGCGCTGAGCTGTTTATACGGCGATGAAGACGGCATGGCGGTGCCCGTGCGCACCGCGGCGTGGCGCCGTTCGCTACCCTATCTCGGCGACGCCTTCGATCGTGTTGATCAATTGACCGAATGGGATCGCGTCAAATGGGTCCGTTTCCAGATCATCAAGCTCAAACGCTGGTCGCACGGTCGCGTCGCCGTTTTGGGCGACGCGGCGCATGCCATGCCGCCCAATCTTGGTCAGGGTGGCAATTGCGCCATTATGAATGCCTTTTCGCTCGCCGTTGCACTTGAGGACGGCAAGGACCTGCAGGCAAGTCTCGCGCGCTGGGAGCACAACGAGCGGCCGATCACGGAATACGCGCAGCGCTGGTCGCGATTCTACGGCACCGTCACGCTTTGGCCCGAGCGCCTTCGTAACGCAGTCTTCGGCATGACCGAACGTTCGTCATGGCTGCGCGGTCGGCTCGAGCGGACCGCTCGTTATGTGCCGCACGGTGCATGAGCCAGCGATCAAAAAGCGACAGCCTCCCAAAAGGCTGGCAAGCGCATTCTTTTTTGGTCCGGCGGACCTGTCCATTGACTTGCCCGTGGATGGCGTTGATTCTGTAAGGCAGAAACGCCGATCAGCGGAGCGCATCCATGCAAGAGCGGATTGAGGGCAAGTGGATCGATTGCTTTACCCGGGTCTTCGAGCTGTGCAAGGTGCAAAAGGGCGATCCGATCGTCATCCTCTCAGAGACGCAATCGCGCCCCGTTAATGTGCAGCTTTCCGAACTTGGCGTTGTTGCGACTGGGAGCGCAGCCTTTCCACATCGTGATCCCCACTCCGCCGCAAAGCATAGCGGTGCCGATCCGTTCGACGGGCACTACGGCCTCGATTCAGCATCTCAAGCCAGTAATGGCAGCGCTGTGTGCGGTTCCGCTCGTGATCGACGTCACCGTCGAAGGCATGGTGCACGCGCCGGAAACACGCGAGGTCATGGCCGCCGGCGGGCGCATTCTCTACATCAGCAACGAACATCCCGAGCTCCTCGAGCGTTGCATGCCCGATCCCGCCCTCAAGCCGAAGGTCGAGCTCGGCCGTGACATGCTGCGGCGGACGAAGATCATGCATGTGACGTCGGATGCCGGGACCGATCTGCGGGTCAACGTCGAAGGCGCAGCGGTCAGCGGCGGCTGGGGCATACCCGAAACGCCCGGCAGTTTGTCGCATTGGCCCGGCGGGCTGGTTGCCTTCTATCCGAAGGCGGGCGCCGTCAATGGCCGCGTGGTCATGGATCGAGGCGACATCAACCTCACGTTCAAGCGCTATCTGGAGTCGCCGGTGGAACTGATTATGGAGAACGACTTCGCCGTCGAAATCAAAGGCGACGGACTCGATGCCGATCTGATGCGGAGCTATTTCGAAGTATGGGCGGATAAGAACGCCTACGCGTCATCCCATGTCGGCTGGGGCATGAATCCGGGCGCGCGCTGGGACGCGATGACCATGTACGACCGGTCGCAGCTGAACGGAACGGAGCAGCGTGCGTTCGCCGGCAACTTCCTGTTTTCCACCGGCGCCAATAAGCACGCCAACCGCTACACCCTCGGCCATTTCGATCTGCCGATGCGCAACTGCACGATAACGCTCGACAATACGACCATTGTGCGCAAGGGCGTGTTGCAGGGCGAGCTGGCCTAGCGCCTCACGTCCGAGCTTCGTTTGGACTTCTTCGCGGGCCTGCTTTAGACCCACGACTGCAACACGTAGTCCATGGGCGCGTCGTAGTTCAGCAAGTCCACCCGTTGCAGATTGATCTTGAAGTCCTCGTCGACGCGAACGAGATGGTGCTGATAGCGGCCGGCCATATAGCGCTGCTTGTCCCATCGCAGCTCAACCATGTGGAACCGCGACTGGGTGACGATGATCCCGGTCTTGCCGCCGGCATCGAGGATCGTCACATTCGATACGACATGGCTGGTACGGTGCGGCGGAAGCTGCGACCATGCCTTGGGATGCCGCAACCGCTTCATGCGCATGCGCATCAGATAACGGTCTTCGCAGCAGATGCACGGCCGTCCTTCAGGCGACGGATCGTCCGGATGGGCCGGTATCCAGTAAAGCCCGGTCTGGGCGAAAAGGTCGATCCATCCTTCCCAGTTGCGGGTGTCGAGAAATTCGGACTGCCGGTAGAGAAACTGTTCGACCTCGTCTGTGAGAGCGGCGGCAGAGTTCGTCTTCGCACTATTGATCAACTTGGAAGGTGCCGAAATGACCTGATCAACGGACATGTCCATTTCCTTCCATCATGTATTCGGACCAGGCTCGGAACATTTCACGCATCGGCATTTCGCTCAGGCCGTTGACGGATTTGGTCATCCCGTCTGCGACCTTGTCCTGGCCCGCGTTGCGGTGAAAGCTGACCCATTCGCTGTCCTGTCCGCCGGTCAATCCTTCCTGGCAGCGCCAGAAATTGATCAAGTCATCGGCATTGACCAACGTCGAGGGTGAGTTGATCAGATTGTAGAAAGCGAGCGCGCGCCGATAGATCGGTTCGGGCGCGCCCTTGAGCCGGAAGTGCCAGAGCTCCGTCAAGGTTTTGTCCGGCCCAAGCGGCCGGATCGCGCGCAATTGCTGAAACGCCGGCTGTACCGAGAGACATGGATAGACCAGAATATGATGGACGTTGCGGGCGAGGATTTCCTCCATCTTCTCCTGCCCATATCTTTTCCGCATGATGTCTTCGTAGAGCAGCGTATCGGGGTCGGTCGGGCGCAGCCCCATATATCCGCTGAGCATGCAGTGTCCGTGGCGGTAGGCGCGGGTTTCAAGCTGCTCCCAGCGCGACATCGGCGTGGTCAGCGCGGAAAGATACTTGTAGAAATACGGCGCATCCTGGCCGGTCTCTTCCTTGATTTCCTCTTCGACGTCGCTTGCGGCCTTAGCCGCGGAAATGTGCGTGATCGTCGCGTGGACCGCGTCCAGTTGGTTCTCCAGAAAGATCTTCCAGTTGTTGTTCTGCACGATCCGGAAGCAATTATCGACGATTTCTACTTCGCCATCCGGCGCCCGATCGCACATGTCGTCGAAGGCGCAACGGCCGGCGCCAAGCCATTCTTCAAGACTTGGTCCAGTCTCGGCAAGGCTCGCGAAAATAAAGCCACGATAGCAGCTGACCCGCGCGGCGCTCTTGACGTCCGCTTCTGGATCGCCTTTGCAAAGCCGCGTGTTCTTGTAACCGTCCGGCGACGGCATCGCCGCCAGCTTACCGTCGAGGCCGAACTGCCAGGCATGGTACGAGCAGATGAACAGGCTGCCGGTATTGCCCTTGTGTTCGTTGCAGAGCGTGGCACCCCGATGCGGACATCGATTGTGCAGGACATTGATTTTGCCGTCGGCGCCGCGCACGAGCAACATCGGCTGGCGGCCGATCATGAAGGTGACGTAATCGCCCCGATTACGGATTTGCGATACATGACCTGCGTAGATCCAGGTCTTGTAGAAGATATTCTTGAGCTCCTGTTGAAAGATTGTTTCATCGGTGTAACAGCTGCGATGAACGCGATCGGACTCCACAAGCGTACGTCCGTCAGGGGAAACCGCAAACGGTTGTGCTGATTTTGTCAATGTCGCCTCCTCCCGGTCGGTCAAAAAACGTACGGGGAAGCGCCGGCAAGATCAAGACAAGTGCTCACTCGGCCGCCATCGCCGCGGCAGGGAGCGCTCGCGTTCCGTGCCACTTCCGCAATGGGGTCATTCGCCGCCGAGCTTTACGCAGTGGTGCGGATTAATGTCTGCTGTTGCCCGTAAGCGACCAAATCGCGGACGTTTCGGCACTTCGGTTTTGGGCCCATAAGGCGACATGCGGCATGCCCCGACGGAGAATATGAATTCAGCACTTCGGGGATATGATGAACGGCGACGAGTCCTGGCGCGGCCGTGACGCCGTACCGGTCGATAGCGACCGACGGAAGCAGCTCGAACGGCACCACGATGCCGTCGAGCGGCGCGTCGCAGTTGACGAGGTCCACCCGTTTTGAGGCGATCCTGATGTTGCCGCCAACGATCGTCAGCCGATGAAAGGAGGTGCCGCCGAACAGCCGCTGCTCGTTGCGGCGGAATTCGATCAATACGAACTTCGACCGGATCAGGGTCGTTGCCGGGTCCGCATCATCCTCGATCGTTACATTGGTGACGATGCGGCTGGTTCGCGACCGCGGCTCCTGTGAGTAGCACTTTGCGGGGCTCGCCAGCCGGCGCACGCGCGTTTCCAGGAGCTGCCGGTCGTCGTAGATCAGCGACACGGTTTCGAGCGGATTGGCCTGCCCCGGCTCGCTCGGGACCCAATAGGTCGCCTCCGGCGTAAAGAGCGCGAGCCATTCGTCGAACCGTGCGTCGTCGAGCAGCCTGGCCTCGTGGAGCAGAAACTGCTCGCACGCTTGAACCTCAAGACGCTTTCCCGCCCCCATCCCCGCATGCGCTTCTGCTGTGTGCGTTCCCTGCGGCCCGTTCAACTGCTGACAGGCTTTCCAACTGCCGCTGTGCTCCGGTCGCGGACGCCGCCCATGTAGCCGACCCAGGCGCTCGAACATATTGCGAATGTAAATCTCGCTGGTTGAGTTCTGGCCGCGGTGACCGCCACGCTCGTCCGGCAGATCGCTCTGATAGCCGCGCCCGATCTGCAGCCACTCGGCGCCTTCGCTGGAAATACCAAGCCCGATGCGGTTGTAGATTTCCAGGTCATCGGTGAGCACCAGCGAGCGGTGCCGTTGACGATGTTGGCGAAGCGGACGGTGTTGTGGAACATCCGTTCCGGCGCGCCGCGCAGCCGAAAATTATAGGTGCAGACCAATGTGCGATCGGCCGCCAGCGGATGGATGACGCGTAGCTGCTGGAGCTGGCCATGAACGACAGGTTCGGATAGACGTTGCTGTTCAGCGGCGGACTTCCATGATCCGATGCCTTTGCGATCCCATTGGGATTCATTTGGGGGCCGCGGACTTTCCGGTGGTGCCCATCTACGTGAATTGCACGACGGCGCCGCTGCCGAGCCATGCTCGGCGCCGGGCCTTCGGTCAGGTGCTGGGTGGCGGTGCTGCGCACGCAGGATGCCGCTGCCCGCGTCGCCGTTCTTGGTACCGGCGGGCTCAGCCATTGGATTGGCGTGCCGCGAACGGGCGACATCAACGAGAACTTCGATCAAGATTTTCTGAATTGCTTCGTGGTCGGCGACGTATCCGGCCTCGTGGCACTTGATTCCGACCGGGTAATTGAAGACGCCGGCAACGGCGCCGCCAAATCCGCAACTGGATCATTGCCTCAGAAGCTGTTCGTCCGCAGGGCCGAACGCAGCTCGCCTACGAGCCGGCGCGAAGCTGGAAAACTGGCATCGGTCTGGTGGAGCTCACGCCGTGAAACGTCACCGCGCGCTTGAGCGACTTTTGGCTCGTTTCGACAAGGAGCCGACCTCGACCAACTCGAAACGCGACCGCAGGCGGTCGCTGATCGCTTCGGTCTCGCGCAGGACGAACTTGCCGCCGTCCTAGAGCGCGATGTTGTTCAGCTGTATAATTGGGGTGTACACGCCCTTCTGATCCACAACTTTGCGGGCTTCAATAAGATTGATCTCGCTGCTGCGTATCGGCATGCCGGTTTGGCCAAGGATCCCTAGCAGGCTGGGCTCTCAAACCGGATTTCGATGAGCAAGCGTTAGGCGGCAAAGCCATCTCGCTCGTTGAGGTCTCAATGAGGCCAGCATTGCAGCGTGCACCAGGCCGGCTTACGTTCCAAGCTTGCTGCATTTCCGAGATGGGTCAGGAACGACAGTTTAGTCCCTTGCCCGCTTCGTCCGCTTTAGCTCCCCGACAGCGACCATTGCTACCCCCAAGGAATTACCGCCCGTCGCCGAGACTTTCGGGCGCCGGTGAAAATCGCTATCATCACATCAAGTTCGGAATTTATCCGGCGAATCCCGGATAAAATACTGCAACTGATAAATCAAAACACGTCGGGAAACGCTTATGCCGCTAACTCAGGCTCAACTCAAAGAGTTCGACGAGCAAGGCTACCTGTTCTTCCCCGACTGCTTTTCGGAGAAGGAAATCGCGCTGCTGCGGGACGGCGCCGAGGCGATCCTAAAACTCGATCGCCAAGAAGTGTGGCGCGAGAAATCCGGCGCACCGCGCACCGCTTTTGCGGCACACACCTTCAACGAGCCGTTTCGCCTGCTCGCCTGCCACCCGCGCTTGGTCGAGCCGCTGCGCCAGTTGTTCGGCGAGGACGTCTACGTGCATCAGTTCAAGCTCAACGCCAAGGCGGCGTTCGAGGGCGACGTCTGGCAGTGGCATCAGGACTACGGTACCTGGGCGCGCGACGACGGCATGCTGGAAGCCCGCGCCATGAACATTGCGGTGTTTCTCGACGAGGTGATGCCCATCAACGGCCCGCTGCTGCTCATCCCCAAGAGCCACAAGCAGGGCGTGCTGGCGGCCGGCCACGACAAGCTGACCACCTCCTATCCGCTCTGGACACTGGATAAGGAGACGGTGACCCGGCTTGCCGCCGAAGGCGGCATCGTGGCGCCAACCGGCAGACCCGGCTCGGTGCTGATGTTCCACGGCAATCTGGTGCATGCCTCGCCACCCAACATCACGCCCTATCCGCGCAAGATCGCGTATCTGACGCTGTGCGCCTGCTCGAACCACATCACCAAATTCACTCGGCCAGAATGGATCGCGCATCGTGATTTCACGCCGATTGTGCCGGTCGCCGATGACGCGCTCTTGGTTTACGCCCACGCGCACAAGATAGCGGCGGAGTAGAGATGAATTTGCAGGCCCTGCTCGCCGCGCGCGTTGCCGCCGGAAAGCCGGTGCGTGTTGGGCTGATCGGCGCCGGCAAATTTGGCTCGATGTTTCTGGCGCAAGTGCCGGCGATCGAAGGCCTTGACGTCTCCCTGATCTGCGATTGCGATCTCGAACGCGCCAAGGCCGCTTGCAAAAATGTCGGCTGGGACGCCTCTCGCATCGCCCGCACGCGATTTTCTGATCTCGGTCGCGACGCCTGCGCCGACGAGCGAGTTGATGTCGTCATCGAGGCGACCGGCGATCCGGCGGCCGGCATCGCCCATGCGCTGGCCGCGATCGCGGCCAAGAAGCCCATCGTGATGGTCAATGTCGAGGCCGATGCGCTGGCCGGCGCGTATCTCGCGGCCAAGGCGCGGGAGGCCAATGTCGTCTACTCGCTCGCCTATGGCGACCAGCCGGCGCTGATCGCCGAAATGGTCGACTGGGCGCGAGCGGCCGGCTTTGCCGTGGCGGCAGCTGGCAAGGGCACAAAGTATCTGCCGGCCTACCACACTGTCACGCCGGACGGTGTGTGGGAGCATTACGGGCTGACCGCCGCTGAAGCCCAAGCCGCCGGCATGAATCCACAGATGTTCAATTCGTTTCTCGACGGCACCAAATCAGCAATCGAGATGGCGGCGGTGGCCAATTGCTGCGACCTCGACGTACCATATGACGGCTTAAGCTTTCCGCCGTGCGGCGCCGACGAGCTAGCGACCGTGCTGCGGCCGAAGTCTCTCGGCGGGGTGCTCGAGGGCGACGGCATGGTCGAGGTCGTTTCATCACTCGCGCGCGACGGCTCGCCGGTGACGCGCGACCTGCGCTGGGGTGTCTATGTCGTGCTCAAAACACAGAACGACTACGCCGCGGCTTGTTTCAAGCAGTACGGGCTGGCGACCGACGCGACCGGCCGTTATGCAGCCATATACAAGTCCAATCATCTGATCGGCCTGGAACTGTCGATCTCGGTGCTCAATGTCGCGCTGCGCGGCGAGCCGACCGGCAGCTGCCGCGGTTTCCGCGGCGATGCGGTGGCAGTCGCGAAGCGCGCGCTCAAAGCCGGCGAGATGCTCGACGGCGAAGGCGGCTACACCGTCTATGCCAAGCTCATTCCGGCCGTGCGCAGCCTGAAACTGGCGCGCTGCCGATTGGTCTTGCCCATCGCGTGAAACTCCTGCGTGACGTCGCTGCCGGCGAATTGTTAACCGCGACCGATGCCGCGCTCGACGGCAATACGCAGACCGTCCGCATCCGCCGCGATATGGAACGCCCGATGAAATCGGCCGGCAAAGTGATGGCCGCTGAATAGCGCGCCTTAGTCCAATCCGCCTTAAAGAGACTTCGATGGCCGCGGCCCGCTCATGTTCGAGTTGGGTCCATTCGGCGACATCGCTCGATGTCTGCATCAAGGCAGCTTTATTCCCGGAAGCCGACATCCGATTGCGCTGGCCCCTGTCCTTTACCGCAGGCCACTTGTCGTAGATCGTTTTTGGTGCGACAAAATAGAGACGACAGGCTGTTGCGCGTGCGTTTGTGTGCCGGGATGTCGACGGAAACAAAGAGTAAAGTGATAGAGCAGGCTGAGAGCCTGCGTGAGCGGTTTTTGTGTCAGCTCGAAAAAAGCCGAAAGATAGTCGAACGCCCTCGAGAGCCTTGGCCCAACTGGACGACATTCACCACCAAATAAGCGTGCGCCGCGATTGAGCCTCTGCCCAGATGACGCCGCACGTCTATGTCAATCTGCTGCGTGTGGAGCTGGCGGCGAAATCGGTGGCACACGCCGACGACAGCCTGGCCGCGGTTGGCGACAATCTCGGTTTCAGTGCGCAAGGCCATTTCACACGCTTCTTCCGCGACCATGCCGGGCTGAACCCAGCGAGTTCCGCCAGGTATTGCGGATGGGTTCGACACTCCCGGCGTGAAATGAGACTTTTCGGTAAATCATGAGACACGGCGGCATGGCGCCGATCGCGGCCTTCGTGCCAGCTACTCGGTCGAGCGCCCCAAAAGAGTGCGTCGGAGGATCGTTCGAGAATGCCCGCAGCGACTACCGCATGGTGTGGTCAATCGATCGAGCGTATCGAGGATGCGGCGCTCCTGACGGACGGTGTTCATCGATGATCTCGGGGAAAAGCCCGGCACGCTCCATGCAGCCATTTTGCGGTCGCCGCATGCCCACGCGCGCATCCTGCAGATCGCCGTCAATAGGGCGCGTGACGCGCCCGGTGTCGCCGCGATTTTGACCGGCGACGACGTCGCCAAATTATCGGCAAGCCTCGTGGTCGGCGTAAAAGCGTCGATCGAGTGCTGCTGCTGATTGCCGTAGGCCGGGTGCGTTACGTCGGCGAGCCGGTGGCAGTGGTAGTTGCCGCCGACCGCTATCTCGCCGAAGATGCACTCGACTTGATCGATGTCGACTACGAACCGCTGCCCGCGGTCGTCGAGCCGGTCATCGCACTCGACCCGTCGCAGCCGATCCTGCATGAAGCATTGGCCGGCAATCTCGCCAGCGAACGCAGCTTTCGTTATGGCGAGCCGGAGCGGTTCTTTGCTGAGGCCGGGCACCGGATCGCGGTCACGGTTCACTACCCGCGCAATTCCTGCACGCCGATCAACATACGGCCGTTGCAGAATACGACGTCACCGAAGACTCCTATGATGTGCTCGCCAACTTCATGGGACCATTCAGTCTCATCGCGGTGATGGCGCGCGCGCTGAAGGTGCCGGGCAATCGCTTTCGACTGCGCACGCCACCCGATTCCGGCGGCAGTTTCGGTATCAAGCAGGGCGTGTTTCCTTATGTCGTGTTGATGAGCGTCGCTGCCCGTATTTGCGGACGGCCGGTCAAATGGATCGAGGATCGGCTTGAGCATCTGGCTGCCTCGGTTTCGGCGACAAACCGCGTGACGACGCTCGAAGCGGCGGTCGAAAGCGACGGCCGTATCCGGGCGCTCGCCTGGGATCAGATCGAGGATGTGGGCGCGCATATTCGAGCGCCTGAGCCGGCCACGCTCTATCGCATGCACGGCAATCTCACCGGCGCATACGACATCCGGCATGTTCTGGTGCGTAACCGCGTCGTGCTAACCAACAAGACGCCGACGGGGCTCAATCGCGGCTTCGGCGGCCCACAGGTCTATTACGCGCTGGAGCGGCTGATGCAGCGCATCGCCGTCGAGCTTGCCCTCGATCCGATCGTGGTCATCCGGCGCAATCTCATTCCGTCGGGATCGTTTCCTTACCGTACGGCGACGGGCGGCCTACTGGATTCCGGAGACTACGTGAAAGCCTTTGAAACCGCGCTAGCCGACGGTGGCTTCGCAGAGCTGCGCACACGGCAGAAAGCCGCGCGCGCCGAGGGTCGCTTGTACGGCATCGGCTGTGTGACCGCGGTCGAGCCGAGCGTCTCCAATATGGGCTACATCACGACGGTTCTAACGCCGGAAGAGCGCCGCAAAGCCGGCCCTAAGAACGGTGCGCAGGCGACAGCGACTGTGGCGCTCGACCCTCTCGGTTCGGTGTCTGTGCATGTTTCCTCGGTACCGCAGGGGCAAGGCCATCGCACCGTCATCGCGCAGATCGTCGCCGACGCGCTGGGCCTGAAACCTGCGGATATCCGCGTCGTCACCGAGCTCGATACCGCCCGCGATGCATGGTCGATCGCCTCGGCAATTACTCCAGCCGGTTCGCGGCGGCGACCGGCGGAG
>CAWHPC010000003.1:0-11640 GCA_963831165.1 uncultured Alphaproteobacteria bacterium | reverse complement strand
GCCCCTCGCCCCAGCAGAGGAGAAATCCAGGAGTTAGGAATTTGGGCCAATTGTTCAGCAATCAAGACATTTAGTCCGATTTGCTCATCCTTCTGCCGCGAGGATGGTCTTTCGGTTGCGGGGTTCTCCGCCGTATGAGCCATAATGCGACATTTAGCCGACGGAAGTTCATGCAAATCACCGCCGTTGCCACCGCCGCGGGGCCCATGGTGGCATGCCTCGGGCCTGGCAATCCCTGGCGCTGCCTGAGCGATCATGAAGCCCGCACGCTGGAAGCCATCTGCGAGCGGATCATCCCGGCTGACCAGGACCCGGGCGCCGCATGGGCCGGGGTGGTCAATTATATCGACCGGCAACTCATGGGACCGTACCGCAATCTGCGGAAGACCTATCGGCTGGGTCTCGCTGGGACCAATGCAACCAGTCTCGCAATGTTCGGCAAGGCCTTTGCCCCGCTGACTCCCCAGCAGCAGGACGCGGTGCTGCAAACCATGGATAAAGGTCAGGCGCGAGGGGAAGGCTGGAAGCAGGTTTCCGCCAAGGCGTTTTTCGACCTCGTAATCAGCCATACGATGCAGGGATATTACGGAGACCCGCGGCACGGCGGCAATCGTGAGAGGGTAAGTTGGAAAATGCTGCGCCTGCCCTACCCGCCCGTGCGAGGAAGAGTGGTTAGTGGATAGTGGTTAGTGGCTAGTACTACTACGTTAAGTTATTGACCTCCCACAGGAGAAGTGTTAAGCTCCGGTTCATGACCGAGAGCGAAATCGAGAAATGCCGAAAGCGTTTGGAACAATTCTTGACCGATCTGCTGGAGCCGCTGGGGCGGCGCGAGCGACGCCACTGGGGGTCGGTCTATGTGCGCGGACTGTTGCTGGATGGCGAACGCAAATCCATCGAGCCCATGGCGGCGCGGTTGCCCGAGGGCAACGTGCAGGCCCTGCAGCAGTTGATCGGACAAAGTCCCTGGCCTTGGGGGCCGGTCTGGCAACGCTTGGCGCAACGCATGACGGCGGAGTTGACGCCCGACCCCCTGTGGGTCATCGACGACACGGGGTTTCCCAAACAGGGTCATCACTCGGTGGGGGTGGCGCGACAGTATTCGGGCACGCTGGGCAAGACGGCCAACTGCCAGGTGGCGGTGAGCCTGCACCAGGCGGCCGGAGAAGAAAGCACGATCCTGGATTGGCGGCTCTACTTGCCGGAAAGCTGGGCGCAGGATGCCGAGCGGCGCACCGCCGCGGGCATCCCCGCGGAGGTGAAATTCCAGACCAAGTGGCAACTGGCGCTGGCCTTGATCGACGAGGCGCGGACGTGGGGTTTGCGCTGTGGGGTGGTGTTGGCCGACGCCGGCTACGGGGAAGTCACGGAATTCCGCCAGGGACTCGAGGATCGGCACCTTCCTTATGCGGTGGGCATTCCTTCCACCGTGCGGGTGTGGACGAAACCGCCCCGCCTGCGGAAAACGCGGGGGCGATCACCTTCGTCGAGGTCGACCGAGTTGCCTACCGCAAGCAGACCAACAGCGTGTACGCCGAATTCCGTCCGATTATTGGCGCCGATCTGTTCGATCAGGTGATCAAACAAGTGAATAACGCCTAAGCCGAGGACCGGGACGACACCCGTGGCTGCTGGAGGCGAAGGTCATCTATCGACCATCATAGCCGCCGAACAATTCGCACCGCTGCCGGGACGTGGTCTTGTGTGGCGGTGCAATCGGCTAGCCATCGGTATCCGTCGTGCGCTCGACGGCATCGACTTCATGGCGCGCTTTATCGTCGTGGTAGGTCTGCTGGCCGAACTTAGCGTCGTTCTCACCGACATAACGATCCGCTTCCTGTTCACCCAATCGCTACTTTGGTCAGAGGAGGCCTCCCGGCTTTGCCTGACTACGCTGGCATTTCTCGGCGGCGCGCTTGCCTATCGCAGCGGTCACCACACCGCAATTCGGTTCGTCACGAAATTTTTCTCCGCTGCTGCGCGGGAGGCGACTGCTATCGCGGTTGATACCTTCATTCTCTGCGTCGCCTTCATCACGACTTACGTCTCCTTTGATCTTTTCACGGTGGCGATGGAGGCGAACACCCCCATTCTGCAAATAAACACCGCCTGGATTGTGCTGCCGTTCAACATCGGCCTCGTGATGATCGCGCTGTTTGCCGCGGAGCGGCTGATTTTCATCCATCCCGAACGCTTGACTTTGTTAGTCGTGCCGCTGGTCGTCGCGGTGATCTTGGCCATTGCCGCCGTCGGCATGCTACCGACTGCGCACCCCGGTAATTCGATCGCGCTTGCAATCATGCTTCCATTGTTTTTAATCGCCGTGCTGCTTGGCCTACCGGTCAGTTTCTCGATGCTGCTCGGGTCTTTATTTTTCCTACAGATCACCGACGCCGCACCGCTGATTGCGGCCGCGCAAAATACCGTCGATGGCACCAGCCATTTCATCCTGCTTACGCTTCCGTTCTTCATCTGGGCAGGATTGATTATGGAAAAGGGCGGCATCAGCGTGCGTTTGGTGCGCTTCGCCATGGCGTTGGTCGGTCATCTGCGCGGCGGGCTGCTCCAGGTCGTGGTCGTGACAATCTACCTCGTGTCCGGCATCTCCGGCTCGAAGGCTGCGGACGTGGTCGCAGTCGGCTCGGTGATGCGAAGCGAGCTCAAGCGGCAGGGATACCAGGCTGCGGAAGGCGCCGCCGTGCTGTCAGCGGCAGGGGCCATGTCGGAGACTATCCCGCCCAGCATTGCGATGCTGGTGCTAGGGTCGGTTACGCCAATTTCCATCGGCACGCTTTTCATCGCTGGTCTGCTGCCGGCAGCGGTGATCGCTTTGTTCCTGATGGTTTCCATCTATTTCTTTGCATGGTGGCGCAACACACCACGCGCGCCGCGCGCCAATCTTTCCGAGCTGTTGAAAGCGAGCCTCGGCGCGATCCTTCCTTTGATCATGCCGGTGATCATGATTGTTGGAATCAAGTTCGGCTACGCAACGCCGACCGAAGTTTCCGCCGTCGCTGTCCTCTACGGGCTCGTCTTGTCGGTGACGATCTATCGCAGCATCGGCATCGCGGGCTTTTTCAAAATTGCCGCGGAGTGCGGACTGCTCGCCGGCATGGTTCTATTCATCATCGCCTCGGCTGGCTCGTTCGCCTGGACGTTGACGGCGGCGAACCTGCCAGCCGTGCTTATCCGAATACTTCATCTAGCCGGCGACAGCCCGACGCTGTTCCTGATCGGATCATTGGTCCTGCTGATCGCTGTCGGCTCGCTGCTTGAAGGACTGCCCGTGCTGATCATTCTTGGGCCACTGCTGTTGCCGATTGCGACGCAGTTGGGCATTGGCAGCATCCATTATGCAATGGTGATGCTGTTGGCGATGGGCATCGGCATTTTCATCCCGCCGATCGGCGTCTGCTTCTATATCTCGTGTGCCGTTTCGGAAGCCGATGTGGAAGCAACCGCCAAGACTATGCTGCCTTATCTTGCCGTGCTGCTGGCAGGCGTCCTTGCGGTGGCGTTTGTGCCGTGGTTCACCCATATAGTCCCCTATTTGCTGGGGGACCGCGCATTGTGACGAGCCTTGCGAGGCGCAGATGATACCGATCTGCCAGAGGCCCGATCCCAATCCGGCCTGGGTATAAAACTCATCTTGTTGATTCGGAAAAAATCAGATGGCTAAGAGACAAGTGAAAAGGCGCGCGTGGAAAGCAGAGCACATTCGCACGTTGAAGATGCTCGCACGAAGAAGCACTCCAGCAGGGAAAATCGCCCGAACCTTGAAGAGGACCGAGGGGGCGACACGGCAAAAGGCTTTCAGTCTCGGATTGTCACTTGAAATGCGCACCGGACCCTCGGCGGTGATCTGAGACAAATCGATTAAACTCAAGAAAGAAGCGGCCCTGCTATGTTCAGAAGGAAATAAAACAGGCGTTCTGCATCAGCCCAACGTAATCGACCGCACCCGTTAGCCCTCTCGAGCCGATCGAGCTCGGCGTCGACAATCTGAAGCCGGAGCAAATGGGCATGCAGCCGGCGGGCCGGCAGTTGCGGAATGCCCATGGCGTCATTCTCCTGCCCATTCCGGTTTGTCGCCGTCTTCCGGAAGATGAACTGCCGGCGTCCTAAGGTCTAAGCACGATTTTGGCGGCCGCGGTGGCGCCGGCATCGAGATCGCGGAATGCCCGAGGCCCGTCCGCCAAAGGCCGCTCTTCGACCCAGTCGAGAGGTCCGAGCTTGCCGGTCGCAATGGCATCGAGAGTTTCGCGAAATTCAAGCGGTGTATAGCAATAAGTGCCGGTGACGATGATCTCTTGCAGCGTGATCTTGCGGACGTTCAGTCCTTCCGACCCTGGCAGCAATCCGACATGCACGATCACTCCGCCCGGTTTGACCAATCGACAGGCGGCGACCCGTGTGGCTTCTGCCCCGACCGCATCGATGACGAGATCCATCGACAATTTTGGCGGCTCGCGGTGCTCATTCGGCGCGTAGCATTGAAAAGGGCCGGCCCGCGAGGTGGTGCGCCGGCGCGCGGCATTGGACTCGCCGACGTGAATCTCCCGCGCTCCCTGCATTGTCAAAACCAAAGCGCAACCAAGCCCGATAGCCCCGCCTCCCAGCACCAAACAACGGCTGGCCGATAGCGGGCGAAAGAGCAGCCGGGCGCCCAGGCAGACGGCATGATAGGCGACCGCGAGCGGTTCGGTAAGAGCGGCTTTTGCGGTTTCAAGCTTGTCGGGAATGGTGAAAAGATTGCGCTCCGGCACGCGCACGAGTTCGGCGAACGCACCGGGACGCGGCGGCATCGAGAGCAGCTCGCGCGATGGACACAAATGCGGACGGCCGCCAATGCACCAATCGCAGACGCCACAGCTAACAAGAGGATTCACCGCGACGCGCGTGCCCGTATTCGGACCGCTGACGACAGACCCGGCCGCTTCGTGTCCGAGTACGAGCGGAGGAGGCCTACGCGAGTCGTGGCCGTGATAAGCGTGCATATCGGATCCGCAGATGCCGACGGCGTCGACGCGGACCACGACTTCATCGTTGCCGGGCATCGGCTCCGGCTCATCCCGCCATTCGAGAGCATTCGGTTCGGTATAAACAAGCGCTTTCATGGGTTTTTCATTTCGCTGAAAAGCCGCCATCGACGAACAGCGTCTGCCCGGTGATGTAACCGGATGCATCCGAAGCAAGAAATACAGCGGCGCCGTAAAGGTCCACAAGCTCGCCATTGCGGCCAATTGCGGTTTGCGCAGCGCATTGGGCGGCGCGGACCGGGTCGGCAAATACCGGAGCAGTCAGCTCGGTCGGGAAGAAGCCCGGTGCAAGGGCGTTGCAGGTGACACCGTCTCGCGACCACTGTTCGGCGATTGCCCGGGTCAGTTGCACAATACCGCCCTTGGCTGCGCCATAAGGTGCCGAGTCCGGGAACGCACGCCGCGATTGCAGCGAGGCGAGATTGATGATGCGCCCCCAGCCGCGCTCCGCCATGCCGGGCGCCAATAATTGCGTCAGGCGAAACGGAACGCGCAAGTGAACCGCGAGATGGCGGTCGAATTCCGCAAGCGAAACATCCTGAAACGGACGTCGCAAATTCATGCCGGCGGCGTTTATTAAAATGTCGATGTGGGATGTCAGCCGACGGGCGGCCTGCACCACACCCTCCGGCCCGTCGGGCTGTTCCAGATCAGCCGAGATCGTATCGGCATCGATACCATCGGTGCGGAGCTGCCCGGCCGCCGCATCAAGCTGGGCTTGGCGTCGTGCGACCAAGACGACGTCGGCACCGGCCAGTCCCAAGGCGCGAGCCATGGCAAGACCAATCCCCGCATTGCCGCCGGTGACGAGCGCGGCACGACCGGTCAAATCGAACAGCTGAGCGAGGCGGAACATTAGACCTCGACGGGCGGGCCCATATCGAAATTGTGGCCGGGGAAATATTTTCGCATGCGCTCGTCCGCTGTACGCGCGTGAGCTTCCATACCCTCAAGCCGCGAAATGCGCGCGGTTGGAGGAGCCTAGCGCTTTACAGGCCTCTCGATCGGCGCGTTGCCACGTCAGCGGTTTGAGAAATTTGTGCACCGACAGTCCCGCCGAATAGCGCGCCGCAAGCTTGGTGGGCAGGATATGGTTCGGGCCGGAAGTCTTGTCGCCGAAAGCGACGGTTGTCTCCTCACCGAGGAACAGCGATCCGTAATTGGTGAGGCGATCGAGCCACCAGTCCAGGTCCGTCGCATGAACCTCCAGATGCTCGCAAGCATACCGATCGGAAATTTGCACGAGCTCTTCTCGCGATGTGCACAGCACGACCTCTCCGTAATCGCGCCAAGCGGCGCCGGCGGAGTCACGCGCGGTCGCAGGCAGACGGTCGATCAGTTCAGGAACGCGCCGTATGACGGCATCGGCCAGTTCGCCGGAGGTGGTAAACAGCCAAGCCGGACTTTCATGACCGTGCTCTGCCTGGCCGACTAAATCGCTTGCGACGATTTCGGCATCGGCACCGGCATCGGCGATGATGGCAATTTCCGACGGGCCGGCGAAAACATCGATGCCGACCTTGCCGAATAGCATGCGTTTGGCCTCGGCAACGAACTTATTGCCGGGGCCGACAATAACGTCAGCCGGCTTGCCGCTAAACAACCCAAAGGCCATGGCGGCGACGGCCTGGACGCCGCCGAGCGTCATGATGATGTCGGCGCCGGCGATTTTCATAGCGTAGAGCACAGAAGGGTGAATGCCCTGACCCTTGTGAGGCGTCGAGCAGGCGACGACCGTTTTCACGCCGGCGGCCTTGGCGGTCGCAATCGACATATAGGCCGACGCGATGTGGGCGTAGCGGCCGGTCGGGACGTAGCAGCCGGCAACGTTGACCGGAACAAGGCGCTGCCCCGCGATCAATCCCGGCAAGAGTTCGACCGAGAAATCGCCAATGCTTTGGCGCTGCGCCAAGGCGAAACGGCGGACCTGACCGGCGGCAAACTCGATATCCCGGCGTACCGCTTTTGGCACTTCGGCGGTCCGGCGCTCGACCTCGTCGCGTGAAAGCACGATCGGACCGGTCCACCGATCGAGCTTTTGCGCGTAGTCGCGCACGGCTTGCTCGCCGCTGGCCTCGATCGCGGCGAGCATTTCCGACACGACAGATCGAGCGTTCCCCGCCTCGGTTTCCGGAGTCTTGCTCGCACGCTTGAGATACGCGGTCGCCATCAATCACGCCTCTTTGCCGGCGGCCGGACGGTCCGGCCGCCCCACAGCAGTCGACTCGGTCAGTTCGACTTATTGTCGAATTCAGTCGCGAAGGCTTTCAGTTTCGGATCGGAGGCGACCATTTTCATATAGTCGTCGGTGATGAAAGACTTGGCATCCGGTGCCTCCGGCAGTGTCCCGACACTGACCATGAACTTGCCAATCGCGGTGAACCATTGATCGACCTTGGAAGCGCCCGTGCTGCGATCCATGATCTTGAGCTGCTGATCGAGCAGGAACACCGGCCGCAGCGCGAACTCCTTGTCGATTGCCTGGTCGGAAATGTCGACGCCACCTTGAGCGTAGAAAGTTTTCGTCATGTCGTGGGCCGCCTTCGGGTTGGCCTTGGCCCAGCTCCAGCCGCGTAAATACGTGGCGAGGTAAGCGGCGACATTTCTCGGATTCTCCTTGGCATAGTCGGCGCGTACGACCAGAGCGCCGGGAATAATCGCGTCCGCATCGGCGCCGGTGCATAGCGTTTTGGCGCCCGCTTTCTCTTCGAGCGTATAGTTATTTGGCGCCCATACCCCGACGACGTCGCTATTGTTCGATATGAACGCGGAAATGATCTGCGCCTGGCCGAGATTGACGAATTGCACGTCACCGAACGCAATGCCGAACTTCTTGAGGCAGCTGCGAACGGCATAATCGCCGGTCGAATTCGTCGTCAGCAGAATTCGCTCGCCTTTAAGACTTTGCGGGTTGGCGTTAAAGCCGGCGAACTTGTCGCCGCGCACCATCATCACGTTGGCCTTGGATTCGTCGTTGGTTATTCCGATCGTGAGCAGCCCCGACCGCGCGGCGCCCAGGACTGCGGGTACCGAGCCGGTACCGCCGACGTCCCAGGATTTCGCCTGCGCCGCCGCGACCTGCGGTGCTCCGGCCGGAAACACGGAGAACGTTGGGGCGAGCCCAACCTCCTTCCACCAGCCTTTTTGGGTGGCGAGGTAATAGGGCAGCGCCCAGTACAGTGCGGGCTGATAGCTCACGCCGATCGGCGTTTGCGCCGATGCTGCGGCTGGCACGCCGGCCAAAACCCCTACGATTGCGATGGCGGCACTCGATCGTCTCCACATCTGTTCCTCCCTTTATTGGGCTTCCTCGGCCCTGGTGCTCAGCGGTCGTGCGCGCTTTTCTCCTCGCGAAGCGAACGCCAGATATGGGTACGCCAATGGATGAAAGACTCAAGGTCCATGACGTCCTCAATCCGCTCGTGCTGATCCCATTTTTCAGCCACCCGCACCGAACGGATATCGATCACTTCCTTGATGCGTCCAGGTCTGCGGGTCATGACGGCGACGCGATCGGCGAGATAAACCGCTTCCTCCACCGCATGGGTAACGAACAATACCGTGCGCGGGTTGAGCCTTGCGAGCCGCACCAGCTCTTCTTGCATCGTGGTGCGAGTCTGGGCGTCGAGCGCGCCAAATGGCTCGTCCATCAACAGGACATCGGGATCAAGTACATAGGCGCGAGCAATGGCGACGCGCTGCTGCATGCCGCCGGACAGCTGATGCGGGAAAGCGGCTTCATACCCTTCCAGATTCATCAGCGTGATCGCCTTGGCAATGCGGCTATTTCTCTCGGCCTTAGCGATACCCTTGTTTCTAAGCCCGAGCGCGATGTTGTCGAACACCGTCTTCCATGGGAACAGTGCAAACTGCTGAAAGACGACCGCGCGGTCCGGTCCGGGTCCACGAACGCGACGGCCATCGACGCTGACCGAGCCGGCGGTCGGAAATTCAAAGCCCGCGACCAGACGAAGACAGGTGGTCTTGCCGCATCCTGACGGTCCGACGATTGCAACGAACTCCTTGTCGGCGATGGCGAGATCCACCCGTTCCAAAGCAACGAAGCCGATCTTGCTGCCAAATGCCTTTCGTACGGCGTCGAAGGTAATGGTTGCCATTGCGGCTGCCCTATGCAAATCCCCGCCGCCGCACGGTCGCTTCAATCCAGCGCAAGGCGACGTCGATAAGGAAGCCGACAAGCCCGATCGCCACCATTGCGCTCATCACGGTCGCCGTTGCAATGTTGAGCTGCGCTTGCACCATCATGAAGCCGACCCCGGTCGAGGCGACGATGAGCTCGGCGCCGATCAGCGACTGCCAGCCGAGACCCGCGGAAACCCTCAGCCCGGCGACGATCGAAGCCGTGGAAGCCGGCAGCAGGACCTCAAGGATAATGCGAAGATTACGGGTGCCGAGCATTTGCGCCGCTTCGATCAGCGGGCGGCTGACAAAGCGCGCGCCGCGATAGGAATTGATGAGGCAAGGCGGAAATGCGCCGGAGAATATGATGAGGATGGGTCCGCCGATGCCGGTGCCGAACCACAATGCCGCGAATGGAACCCAGGCAATCGGAGCGATGAAGCGGAACGCATCGAAAACGGGCGAGACGATCTCGTCGAGCACCCGAAACCAGCCCATCAGGAGGCCGAGCGGGATGCCGACGGCTGCACCGAGCAGAAAGCCGTAGCCGAAACGGATGACGCTCGAGGCGAGATGTTGCGGCAGCGTCGCGCCCGCGAATTGCGTTGAAAGCAGTTGAACGAAGTTGGTCGCGACCTCGTAGGGCGTCGGCAGGAACTCGCGCGGCACCGCGCCCGACAACGAAAGCAAACTCCAAATTCCAAGGAACAGGAGGAGTCCCACGGTGCCGTAGGCCGCGGTTTCAACTCGGGTCAGAGGCCGCGACGGGTCGCCGATCACTAGGAGGCCCTCGCCATTTGTATCCACGGTAGTGCGCGCGTCTCGACCTCGGCGAGAAGCCGCGTCATGGCCCAGCCGAGGATCGCCACGCAGGCCATGCCGACGAAAATCATACCCGGATAAATATCCTGCTGCGCGACATTGAGAATGCGTCCCAGGCCGTAAAGCGCGCCGACAAGTTCGGCGGCGACAAGCGTGGTCCAGCTTGCTTGAAGCGATAGCCGCAAGCCGGTGAAGATCAAAGGCGCGGCGGCTGGGATGAGCACTTCCGCGACGAAACGATAACGCGGCGTGCCGAGCATGCGTGCCGCCTCGATGACATAGGGCTCGATCGTCCGCACGCCGGTGAAGCTGTTGATGACGGATGGTACGAATGCGGCAAACCAGATCACCATGACCTTTGCGGCATCACCGATGCCGAGCCAGAGGATCGCCAGCGGTATCCAAGCGAGTGGCGGAATCGGCCTGATGAGCAGAAACACCGGGTTGATGAGCGCTTCGGCACGCCGACTCCACCCCATCAGTAGGCCTAGCGGGACGCCCGTCCCCGCGGCCACGACAAATCCAAGGACGACAAGCCTCAGACTTAGCAGGACATGTTGATAAAGCAGGCCGTTGGCATAGCCGGTGAATGCCACCTGCCGGAAAGAAAACCAGACGTCGATCGGGGATGGAAATCGACCGGGAGAAATCAAGCCCAGCGGCATCGTCGCCAAATACCAAAGCGCGCCGAGCGTTATAATGGTCGTCAAGCCGATTACAGAACGCCGGCTCATTTTCCGGAATTACCTCCGACAGAAACTGTTGAAAACGCTTTCACTGAGAGTTTCATGCGCACCGACAACCGTCAACTTGAACATCGATGGCGCGGCCGTGAGTGCAGATCATCGGCTGTCAGTCTAATCGATGCATTCAACTTTGCATCCCATGGGGATAACGTCGTTACGCTCATCCGTCACGTCGTTACGCTCGCCCGTCACGGCGTTACGGCCTCCGGCGTCTCGAGCTCGGTCTCGCCCGGCCCATAGGGGCCGTAGGGGGCCATGTTTGGATCGTGGTCGCATCTCCGTGATCGGCTCCGATTGCATATGCGGCTCGCCGCCCGCCTCGTCCTTCGTGGAAGCGCAGCGCTTCAAATCGCGGTGTGCCAACTGTGCCGTCTTTTCTCAAGATAGCGAGACCGGCTGGAATTGGCCATAGAAGGCCGTCAGGAAACCACCAATCCCTCAGCAGACGTTCTGCGACGCGGTAGGAAGTCCGCAAATGGCCCGATTCTACCGTTCGCCGCGATGCAGCAGTACGTCAGCAATCGGGGGTAAACCGGACTCGTCACCGACGGGGCGAATCTGCCGCGGATGGCCCGTTTCTACCATTCGCTGCACCGCAGCGATATGTCTGAAGTTGAGGGAAAAGCCAACATTATGCGGACATCGTTGATCAGGTCGTTGACGACATATTTCGGCATTGCATCTGATCAAGAGGCTCGCAATTACCTCCGATAATGCCCGTTATCGGAACCTATTTCGCATCGCTCAGCAGACGAGAAAATAAGCACTTGGAAGCAGCAGATCGAGTATTTGAAACCCACAACTTACGCTGCAGAACGATCAACCCCTTCTTGTCGGCATGGCAATCTTTTTGAACGCTTGGACCGCGCCGACAATAGCGTCTTCGACCGGCA
>CAWHPC010000002.1:0-253781 GCA_963831165.1 uncultured Alphaproteobacteria bacterium | reverse complement strand
GTACTGGCCGGTTTCCGAGCCTAGTGGCCGTTTTGTTTGGACAGGAATCTTGTCGTTAGAAGAACGTAAAAGGAAAGTTCCGACGTTTACTATTATAACCGCGGAACCGGTGACCGGGTTTCGAAACTTATTGCCCTAAACTCGATTTATGCCCCACGCCAAAGGAGGACGATATGATTCGAACGGCATATGCGATTGCAATCGCGACTTTGCTTCTCGCGGCTGCTTCTGGAGTTTCGCAGGCAGCCCCAATCTCACCCCTTCCGCCGGGCGTCGCGAGCGAAGCGGCTTCAGGTCACATCACTGATGCGTGGTGCTGTCGCCGCGGAGGCTGGGGTTGGCGCGGAGGCTGGCGCGGCGGCTGGCGCGGAGGTTGGGGTTGGCGCGGTGGACCCCGCTATTACGCCTGGGCGCGTCCAGGCTGGGGTTGGCGCGGTGGCTGGCGCCGTGGCTGGTAATCTCCCTTTCGGAAGATTTGCAAAAATCTAAGACGAGGCCGCCTCAGTTGGCGGCCTCACTGTTTAAAAAGGGTCGGTTGCCTCTCCTGCGTTGGCTCTGGGTCCGTTGGATAGTCTGCCATTAGCGGCGATTGAAGTGTCGCCGCGTTTTGGAGGGGCGACGTCAAGCATCCCCTTGAACTGATTCCAATTCCTCGCCACGCGCATCAAGGTAATGACGGCATGTACGTGCTGAGCGAGCGCCGGATGGCCGACATCATCACTCAGCTATTGGTGATGCTTGTTCTTGCGCCGACCGGGTGCTGGCCCCTTTTGAGTTGGCGCTACTCCACACCTTCAACGATCCGAACGTCTCGGACGGCACCGTCGCCGAGCGCCTTCAGCGCCTCCTGATACTCAGGGCAATCGTGCGCTGCGATTGCCTTCTGAAGGTTCGGAAATTCGATAATCAAAATCCGTTCCTTTAGGCCGCGCTCATACGCTGCTGCGGCATTGCCACGTGCCAGCAAACGAGCGCCGAAAGGCTCGAACGCGGGGATCGCTAGTTTCCCGTAAGCTGCGAGCTTTTGTGGATCGGGTGCCGACTGATAGCTGAACACCATGTAGGCTTTTGG
Source organism: uncultured Alphaproteobacteria bacterium (assembly GCA_963831165.1). Lineage (GTDB taxonomy): Bacteria > Pseudomonadota > Alphaproteobacteria > Rhizobiales > Xanthobacteraceae > BOG-931. The sequence continues at coordinate 252,709 of CAWHPC010000002.1, read as the reverse complement.
CATGAGGTACTGTCCTAATTCCGAGGCTTCTGTCCAAATTTGTTCCGGCGACTGTCCTAATTCATGTCCATTTTCACATCGGGGCTGGTCCCTTTTGGGGCTAAAGGGGCCAGTATCGCGCCGGCGGTACTGGCCCCTTTCCATTGGGTCGAAAACGAGTCGCCCATTTCGGTTCTCGGCGTGGCCCACTTTGAAAAAAGCGCACGCCTTGGTTGCAAAAATTATTTTTGATAATACCTAAGAGGCCTCCAGAGGATTTACCGATGGGCGCTTCGAGTACTGACAAGCCCAAGCCGTCGATAGCCGTCCGAAGGCATGCACGCAGTTCGACGCAGCAACCGGCAATGATCATTGTTGCAGCTAATCTCCCGCCCATCAGGTGCACGGTCATTGACATATCGGTGGCAGGCGCCGGTCTTTGGGTCGGCAGCACGTTCGGTATTCCCGACAACTTCGACCTGTTAATCGACGGTGATTCAACGAGGCGCGCTTGCAAGGTGGCATGGAAAGAGCCGCACAAGCTTGGCGTCCAATTTAAATAAATTGGCCGCCTCAGTTGGCGGCCTGTTTCTTTTTCACCTCGATTTCATCATCGGCCCAGCAGGCAACCTGGAAGCCCATAACGAGCATCCTAAACCAATTGCTTCGCTCGTCAGCGGGCCAAGGTCCCTGCGCTGGCAACTTCTCGATTAACGTTTGGACCAGCGCGTCGGTAGGTCCCCCGCCATCACTTCAGCCATTGGGTACCGGCCCCTTTCCATCGCCGCCGGTCCTTTTTGAGTTGAGCACCGGTCCCATTTGGGGTTCCAAGCCGAGTTGCCGAATTTGCATAAAAAGGATTTGCATAAAAATATGTCTCTTCCGGGAACCAATTATGGGGATTTGGATTGTTGTGGTTGTCGGGGTCGCCGCTCCCTTTCCCGGCACGCCGCGCGGCTCCGTTTGTTGCGTAATCCGAGTAAGGCCCCGGCCCTCCCCAAGGTCGGGGCTTTTTCTTGTCCGCATCTCGGGGGCTGTCCTAATTCCGAGCCTTTGTCCTAATTTGATTTTTGCGCTGTCCTAACTCGCTTTGCTGGGCATTTGTCGCGGTGAGCGAAGCCGCAGTCTTGAAAATATTGGAGCCGAGCCGCCTCAGTTGCACTATGCGGCGTTGTCCTCATTGCGAGCCTCCCGTCCTAGTTTGAATCTGGCGGCGTCCTCATTCGGCGACGCCGGTCTCTTTTGGTTTCGTGCTTTCTGGCGCGGACTTCGGCCCTAACTTTGTCCTCGTGAACCTCAATGAGTTTAAGCGCGCTGATATAAGTCTGAAGTGTTAGCTCGGCATCGAAAGCGGGTTGTCCCAAAGCCTTCAGTCTCGCGACCAACTCCTGCTGCTGAGCCACAATCTGCCTGGCCTCAGTAGTGCGGCGCTCAGCCACACTTAACTTGGTGTTTTTCCTCGGCATATGGCCAACCTGGGTGGTCCCAAGTTGTCGTAAACCCATGCTGTAATTGAATTTATGACTGATATGCCGTGACGTAAGCCTGCCGTCGGATAATGTCACGTCATGCGGCTGTCATGACGACTCATCAAACTGCCGGCATTCACTCGACGGCTGACTGTCACCTGACATTCCCATTCCGACTGAGCCTCGGCCTTGACCAAGCCGAGGCTTTTTCTTTTGGTCGCCTGCCCGCCATATCGCGGATCGGACGGTACCGTGCGGGCGTTGTTGGCCTCTATGGCTGCTTTTGTCCCGGGGACCTCTTTTTGATCAAGATCAAGACCCGCGCCACAGATGCGCGTATGGTGTGCGTCGCCCGGTGCCGGGATTGGACGATCTTGGCCGAACCTCAGACGGGGCTAAGGTCTCGACCGTCCTCGCAGGCAGTCAATGCCCCCCTTCCTCTATCGCTGCCCGAACACCGGCCTTCGGGTTCAAGGCTTCGTCGCCGAAGACGTGCCGGACGACGTTGACACCTACGAGTCGATCACCTGCCTTGCGTGCCAGCAGGTCCACTTGGTCAATCCCGCTACCGGCAAGGTTCTAGGAGAGAAGGACGAGTAACGGACTTTATCCTTCAGCCGCACCGCGGTTATCGGCCGCTTGTGAATGCTCCCCGTAAAACTAGGCCCAGACCGAAAAAGTCGGGGTTTCCGTTTTGGTGCGGTGGTAATTCCGAGTTTTTTCTCCAAATTTTGTGGACTGGACTATCCTAATTTTCATCGGTGAATTTACCTACGGACAAGAAGGGACGGGTATCTTGCGGCCTGGGCGAGGAGGGCAACCCCCAGGGCTAAAATGTCTCAACTTCTTATTCGGTTCGGGAAGGACCAATCCGCAGCGACGGCGATTGAATACGGCTTGATCGCCGCCGGTATTGCCGTTGCGATCATCGCCGTGGTGAATGGTCTCGGTACTCAGCTCAATACGACCTTTTCAAGCATATCGACGCAGCTCAAGTAAGCCGCGCGTAGATCCCACGCACTGCGAGACCGCCTCGTTCGGCGGTCTCATCGTTTTCCTCGTTAGCCGGCTCTGGTTTGGTACAGGATTCCGACCTCAGGCCTCGATGACGATCTTCGGCGCCTGGCGGCTTTCGGCTCGCAAGCCGTCGCGCACGCGCGCAGCGATGTCGCGGAAGATTTTGGCGTGCGCGCCGTCCGGTTCGGTTGCGACCACCGGCGCGCCGGCGTCGGATTTTTCGCGGATGTCGATCGCCAGCGGCACTTCGCCCAGGAACGGCACGCCGAGCCGTTCGGCTTCGCGGCGCGCGCCGCCGTGGCCGAAAATATCCGAGCGCGTGCCGCAATGCGGGCAGATGAACGTCGACATGTTCTCGACGATGCCGAGCACCGGCACGTTGACGCGGCGGAACATGGCGATGCCGCGCCGGGCGTCGATCAGGGCGAGATCCTGCGGCGTCGAGACGATCACGGCGCCCTTTAACGGCACCTGTTGCGCCATCGTGAGTTGCGCGTCACCCGTACCCGGCGGCATGTCGACCACCATGACGTCGAGCGTGCCCCACTCGACTTCGCGCAGCATCTGGGTGAGCGCCGACATCACCATGGGGCCGCGCCAGATCATCGGCGTCTCCTCCTCGACGAGGAAGCCGATCGACATCACCGGCACGCCGTGGCGCACAATCGGTTTTAATCGCGTGCCGCCGATGGTCTCCGGCTTCTCGCGGATGGCGAGGAGTTTGGGCAGCGATGGCCCGTAGATGTCGGCGTCGAGGATGCCGACCTTAAGGCCTAAGTCGCGCAGGCCGAGCGCGAGATTGACCGCAACGGTCGACTTGCCGACGCCGCCTTTGCCGGAGGCGACAGCGATGATCGCTTCGACGCCGGGAATGCCCGCCGGAGCCCTTGGTCCGTGTGCAGCTCCGGGTGCCGGCCCGGGCGCTGCTGCGGTGCGGGGCCGTCCGCCGCCCGGAGCCGCTTGGGGCCGGGACGGCGCTGTACCCCCGGCGCCGCCGGCGCGTTCGGCGGTCAGGGCGATCATGACCGATTGCACGCCAGGCACGGCGCGAACCGCTTGTTCGGCGCGCTCGCGCACGCTTTCCCACTGTTTCACTGCGGCTGCATCAACGGTGATGGAGAAAAATACCTTGCCGCCGGTGACGACGATATCGGAGAGCTTACCACTTGCCGCAAGCGGCACGCCGTCGGGGCCCGACAATGTGGCGAGCTTGGCCAGAACGTCGTCTTTCAGCAATGCCATGCTCGCCTCCACGCGCGTTATGCAGACTAGATAGGACAGCGCGGCGCACCGCTCAATTGGCACCGCCGCCGCAATCCGTCATCCTGAGGAGCGCGCCGAAGCGCGCCTCGAAGGATGGAAGCCAAGGTGCCGGGCCGTGTGACGGAACGTTTTGTGGTTCATGGAGGACATAATGGCGAAGGTGGCGTTTGTCGGTCTCGGCGTGATGGGCTACCCGATGGCCGGGCACCTCAAGAACAAGGGCGATCACGACGTCACGGTCTTCAATCGCACCGCCGCCAAAGCCCAGACCTGGGTGTCCCAGTATGGCGGCAAAAGCGCGCCGACGCCGAAGGAAGCGGCCGCGAGCCAGGACTTCGTGATGGTTTGCGTCGGCAATGACAATGATCTGCGCGAGGTGATGCTGGGCAAGGACGGCGTATTCGCCGGCGCGCGCAAAGGCGCCGTCGTGGTCGATCACACCACCGCCTCGGCCGAGATCGCACGCGAGCTTTTTGCCGAAGCTAAAAACCGCGGCTTCGATTTCATTGACGCGCCGGTTTCCGGCGGCGAGGCCGGCGCCCAGAACGGCGTGCTCACGGTGATGTGCGGCGGCGACACCGCCGTGTTCGCCAAAGCCGAAAAAGTCATCGCCGCCTATGCCCGCGCCTGCAATCTCCTCGGCGCGTCAGGCTCAGGCCAACTCGCCAAGATGGTCAACCAGATCTGCATCGCCGGCGTGGTGCAAGGTCTCGCCGAGGCGCTGCACTTTGCGCAGAAGGCCAATCTCGACGTCGAGAAGCTGATCGCCACCATCGCCAAGGGCGCGGCGCAATCCTGGCAGATGGAGAACCGCTACAAGACCATGACCGCCGGCAAATTCGATTTCGGCTTCGCGGTCGACTGGATGCGCAAGGATCTCGGTATCTGCCTAGCCGAGGCACGCAGAAACGGCGCCCATCTACCGGTCACCGCTCTAGTCGATCAGTTCTACTCCGAAGTGCAGCAGATGGGCGGCAAGCGCTGGGATACGTCGAGCCTGATCGCGCTGCTGCAGCGCTGACAAAACGCCTCCCGGTCGCCTCGGCCAGCGTGGGAACTTTGCATGGCACATGCCATAGAGCCGGGCGCGAGCAAGATTCCCGAAGTCACCCTCGCCTTCTGGATCATCAAGATCGCGGCCACGACGCTTGGCGAGACCGGCGGCGACACCGTGACGATGACGCTCGATTGGGGCTATCTCGCCGGCACCGCCATATTTCTCTCTCTGTTGCTAATCCTGGTCGCCGCGCAGATCATGGCGGCCAGATTTTATCCGTTGCTTTATTGGGCGACGATCGTCGCTTCCACGACGGCCGGCACGACCATGGCGGATTTCGCCGACCGATCTTTGGGAATCGGCTACGCCGGAGGATCGTCGGTCTTGTTCGTCGGCCTGATGGCGATGCTGTGGTTGTGGTATTGGTCGCTCGGCTCGATATCGGTTGCGACTGTCAGCACGCCAAAGGTGGAAGCGTTCTATTGGGCGGCCATCACGCTGTCGCAGACGCTGGGCACGGCGCTAGGGGACTGGACAGCCGACGATACCGGCCTGGGCTATGAAGGCGGCGCGCTCGTGTTTGCCGCCGGTCTGGCCGCGCTCGCGCTCGCGTATTATTTCACCAACGTTTCGCGCGTCTTCTTGTTTTGGGCCGCCTTCATCCTGTCGCGGCCGCTCGGCGCCACCGTCGGCGATTTCCTCGACAAGCCGGTGGCGGAAGGCGGGCTGGCATTGAGCCGCCCGCTGGCCTCGGCGTTGCTTGCAATCTTTATCGTCGCGTGTCTGCTCGCGTTGCCGCAAAGGGCCGGTCGGCACCCGAGTCAATCGTGATTGCCTACGTCGTTACGCAGCGCGCCGGCGACCACCGCTCTGCCGCAGCATGCGCCACGCATCAATTGTTAGTTCGAGCGCGACGCCGTCAAGCGAACGCCGCACTTCGATCTCTTCGGGAGCAAAAACCAGCTCCGGCGGCACGGTGAACGCGAAGCTGTGGCATCCGCTCCCCATACCCGCCTGCTTGAGGTCCTCGCGATAGCGATTAGCCAACACCTCGCCGACCGAAACGCCGCCAACGAGAATATCGAGACAGACCGGCGCCTCGGGGTGATCGACATTCTGTGCCCAGCCGGCGACGCACTCGCCGGTAATGCGATCGACATAGCCGCGCAGATTGCCCGCCCGTGCAGTTTCTTTCGTTGCACTTAGTCCGGCGCGCGAGGCGATGTGGCGCCGCACCGCCTCGACCTCATAGCCCTCCTGCAGTCGCGGCGCGCAATATTGCGCGATCGTCGTCACCGCCGCCGGATAGAGCGCGCGATATTCGCGCGCGTTGTGAAACAGGAAGCGGCTGTCGTCGTCGATGAAGCTTTCCGCCAGCGCGCCTTCGGCGATGATCACGTCGTGGGTCTCAAGCTCGACGTGGAAGTATTCGATACTCTCAACGCTTTGCGCCTGAACGACCGACACGCCGTTGACGAGATCCTTCGCCTCGATCAGCACGCCGTCGAGATACATCGCGTGGTTGGGCGAGATCCAAAGATCGCGCTTCGGCACATTGTCCTCGAGCGCGCCGGCCTTGATGCACACCGGCAGAATATCTTTCCGCCCCATGACGAAGCGGCCGCGGTAGCTGCGTTTGCCGATCCATTTGATCGGCCGCGCCGCGCCGGAGGCGGTCATCACCTCGTCGCCGATCTTGAGCTCTTCGACCCGCTGCTCGCCGCGCGGTGTGGCGATCAGCGTGCCCGGGCAGTAACAAGGCGTCTCGGTAATTTCTGTCCCCGGACCGCTGCCACCGTTGTCGGCCGCTAGGTGGAAAGTATCGCCGGTGAAATCACCGGTGAGCTGTATCTCGTAAGTATTGCCGCCCTCGGTGATCTGCAGCTGATCGCTCTCGTTAACGAAAGCGGTGTTGGGCGTGCTGTAATCGACCCCGGTCAGATCGATCATGTCCCCGGGCTTGAAGTTATAAAGTGCCGTGCCGCCGAGCAGCAGCCCGGGCGCTTGCGAACCGTCGATCTGCAGCGTGCCGCCGCCTTCAAAGTCGACGGAGCCGGTGGCGCTACCGCCGGACACGATCTCCATAGTGCCGCCGCTGATGACGGTATTGCTCGCCGTGCCGCCGTTCTGAACGACTTGCCGGCCGCCCGCGTAAACGGTAGTGCCATCGGCAGCGCCGTCGACGTACTGCGTGCCGTAGACGAGTGCGCCGGAATCGCTGGCGCTGCTGTCGATCGTTTCGCTGCCGCCGGCGTCGACCGTGGTCGGATCGGCGCTGCCGCCGGGAAGAATGACCAGCGTGCCGCCCGTGGACACAGTGGTATCGGTCACCGAGCCGCTGACTTCGAAAGTACCGCCCTCGACGTTCCAGTCCGAGCCGGCACCAGTTACGGTCCAGGTCCCGCCGATCACATCGAACGTGGTAAAGCCGGAATATTGCTCACCGACGCCGACATCGCTGAGGTCGAAACTGCCGCTGCCGGTACCGCCGAGCTGTAGCGTATCGGTACCACCGCCGACCACGTCGCCGGTGATCGTGTAGCCCGCAGCCAACGTCAGCGTATTGTCGCTCGGTCCGTCGAACTTGATCGCTGTGCCGCCGGTGCCGATGATGACGCCGGAATCGAACACGCTGACATCCGGCGTAGCGGTCAGCTCGATGCCGGTGACGGCTGAAACCGTGCCGCTGTTGGTGATGCCGTTGCTGAAGGTCGGGACATTGTCGATGTCGATGCCGATCAGTCTGCCGGCGATCGTGCCGCTGTTGCTGATGCCGCCGGAGAAGCTCGTGACGTTGCTTACGTCGAGGCCGATGCTGGACGTGAAGCCGGTGTTTAACAGCGCGCCGGAATTGCTGATGCCGCCCGAGAAGGTTTCGACGTTTCGGACGACTATGTCGGCAATATTCGCGGTGATAGTCCCGCTGTTGCTGATGGCGCCGGTAAAGGTGCTGACGAAAGAAACGGCAATACCGCTGTGTTGCGTCGCGGTTATGGAACCAAGGTTGGTGATGCCTCCGGAGAACAAAGTGTCGCTGAACAGCTGGATGCCGTCGGCAACACCACCAGAGAAGATCGTGCCGGACGCTGCATTGACGATGTCGCCGTAGAACGTCGCGTCCTGATAGACGTTGATGCCGTGGCCTTCGAGTGACGTGATGTGGCCGGTATTTGTAATGCCGCCGCCGCCGGCGCTGCCGAAGATCGCGCTGGAGGTGACGGCAATGCCGGATCCGGTCGCATGGATCTGGCCGGCATTGGTAATTCCGCCGGCAAAGGTCAAAACCTCGGAGACGTCGATGCCGATGCCGCCCGCCGTGATGGTGCCGTTCGACGTGTTGACGATGCTGCCGGCGACGCTGTTGGGATTCGCCCCGTGCCCGAGGAAGGGCGAAGTGGTTTGGGCGGCTTCGGCGCGAATGCCGTCCTTGACGGCCGTTATCGCGCCAGCATTGGTGATGCCGCCGGTGAACGTCGGCGCCGAAACCGACACCGCAGTGGCGGCGGAGCTGATGGTGCTCCCGGCGTTGATCCAAATACCGTGTTTCGACGCCAGAATGTCGCCGCTGTCGACGATCGAGCCATATATCGTTGTACGGACAACGGCATGGTCGCTAGTGATAGCGGCTCTGACGTAAATCCCGGTTGCCGCAGTGATGGTGCCGGTATTGCTGATATTGCCCGCGGCGGTCTTGCTGCCGAATTGGGCGACGCCGTTGACCTCGATGCCGACGCCGGTCGCGGTGATCGAGCCTTGGTTGACGATGCTGCCGAGGAACGTGGAATCGTTGGTGAAGCCGGGGCCGACGACGTCGATGCCGTCGACGCCGGCGTGAATCGTGCCGCTCGTTGTGTTGACGATATCGCCCTTGAACGTCGCGACATTGACGACGCCGATGCCGAAATTGGCCGAGATGTCGCCGCTGTTGGTAATGCCGCCGGCAACAGTCTGATCGTAATAAAGGACTATGCCTGAGCCGGAAGTCCCGACGCGATCGGAGTGCGCCGAGAGGGTGCCGCTATTAGTGATCCCGCCGGCGAAATGCGAAACGCCGCTGACGAAAATGTCCGCGATAACTCCGGTAGTCGCCGTCGTTGATACCGAGATCGTGCCGGTATTGGTGATGCCGCCGGAGAACGTCTGCATCTCGACGGCGAATCCGTCGGTCGTCCCAATCTGGATGCCAGCGCGCAAAAACGCGCCCGGACCTTCCGAGAAAGAAATCGTGCCGCTGTTGATGATCCCGCCGATGAAGCTTTCGACCGGCAGGGTCGTAGCCACGTCGCTCAAGCCGAAAAACGAAGTGTAATAGACCAGATTACCGCCTCTCGCCCCGATCTCGATGGCCGAGCCGGTTTCCGCGACGATCGAGGCGCCGGTGGCGTTGACGATATTGCCGGTAAACGTCGCAACGTCGTTGACGAAGATACCGATGTTGCCGGTGATGGTGCCGCCAGGACTTGTGCCGCTGACGGAAGCGGAATTGACGATATTTCCGGTAAACTGTGCGACATTGGCGAAGGGGAGCGCTTCCGAGACACCGTCTTCGGACGACACGCCGGCACCGATGACAATGCCGTCGTCGCCCGCCGAGATGACACCGCTATTGGTGATGCCGCCGTCGAAGGTCGCGATGCCGACGCCGGTGGCGAGGGCGGCGGACGATGGGAAGCCAAAGAGGACTTTGCCGCCGATCAGGATGCCGTCGCCGCCGACCGAGATCGCGCCCGAGTTGACGATGTCGCCGGAGAATGTGGCTACCGTAACGATGCCAAATGAGTACGCGGTCCCGCCAACGAGGATGCCTTCGCCGCCGGCGGAGATCGTGCCGGCGTTGGTGATGCCGCCGGAGAACGTCGATACGGTGACGGACCCGCCAGAGGCGGCGAGGCCGCCGACAACGATGCCATCTGCACGGCCTGCGATGGCCGAAATTGTGCCGGTATTGGTGATGCCACCGGCGAAGGCCGACACCCCGGAGAAGCCGCCAAATGAGCCGTGGCCGCCGACAAAGATGCCGTCGGCCGAAAAACCGGTCGTGACCGTGATCGTGCCGGCATTGACGATGCCGCCGCCGGGGCTGTTGGTCCCGAATTGGCCGACGTTCGATACGACAATGCCCGCTACGTTCGCGGTAATCGTATCGTTAGTGCTGTTGACAATGTTGTTCGCAAAGGTCTGGACGCCGTCGACGATAATTCCGAACGTGCCGGTGATGCCGCCGCTGTTGGTGATGCCGCCCGCGACGTCCACATCCTTGTAGAGGCCAATTCCCGCCCCCTGGCCGCCCGTGATGGTGCCGCTGTTGGTGATGCCGCCAGAGAAGGTCGAGACATCGGCGTTGCCGCCATTGGTCCCGCCTACGAAGATGCCGTTACTGGTCCCCGACAGCGTACCGGCATTGTTGATGCCGCCGGTGAAAGTCGGACCGGTGATTTTGATGGCGGATTGAGCGCCGGTAATCTCGCTCAAATTGTCGATCGAAATGCCGACAGCGGTCCCGACGATTAGGCCGCTGTCGATGATCGCGCCGGTGATGGTGCCGGTCTGAAGGGAGATGCCAGTCGCCGCTCCCGAGATGGTCCCGGCATTGCTTAGATTGCCGCTGAACGAGGTACTGTCGATTTTGACAGTCGAATATGTACTGCCAGCGGCAATCGTTCCCGGAAACGGACCGCTGTACGGCGTACCCATGACGCACTCCTAAGGCGGGAGCTAATCCCCGCGCTCGGCCTTGGCACCGGCCCGCCACGTTGGCGATCCGGTATGACATTGTCATCGAACGTGCGGTCGCTCCGCAGTAGGAGCCCCGTACCAAAAATCCACAATTCGCGGCTCTGCGCACACCGCCCCGCTGACAGAAGTTTATCGTCGCAACCGATCCATTACAACGGCGAGCACTGGCCGCTTTTGGTAGCTCGCTACCATTGTTAACGAGGGGCCCTCTTCTTTTTTAGGAAGAAGTCCGCCTCAGTCCCGGCGCCCGCAACGCGGTCAACAGCGGGCCGAGCCGCTGTTCGTAGACGCGCCACCGGCCGACCGCGCTCTTGTAGATCGGCTGACGCACCTGCGTCGCGCTCGCGGTCCGGATCGGGCGCTTGGTTTCATGGAACGCGAGACAGCCATCGTCCCAGGGCAGCCCGCAATGGGCGATGATGCGCCGCGCCTCCCCTTCCACGTCGGCGACCACGTCCTCGTAGCGCACGTCGAAAATGCGCCCTGGCGGCAGCACGCGGCGCCAATGCGCCATGAGTTGTTGGTAGCGTTTGTAGTAGCGGCCGAGCTCGCCGAGATCGTAGGTGTGGTTCTGCTCGCCGGCGAACAGCTTCGAGAAACAGGAAATGCACGTGTCGACCGGATCGCGCATGGTGTGGATGATTTTCGCGTTCGGCAGCGCCAGATGGATCAGGCCGGCGAAATAATAATTCGACGGCATCTTGTCGGTGACGTAGGGCGCGTTCTTCTTGTCTCCGTCGCCGCGGGAAGCAAGTTCGCGGACGAGAGCGAGATAACGCGATCCAATTTGCTTGAGCGGCACAGCCGCGAGCGCGGGAACGAAATCGGGATACGGGATGGTCTTGCCGTCTGGCCCATGCACGGTGAGCACGACGTCGTTGAACGTCTTTAATTCGCCGGCGCCATGTACCAGCGGATGGCTGGCGATGATCTGCTCGACCAGCGTCGTGCCAGAGCGCGGCATGCCGATGACGAAGATCGGCATCGTCGATGGATCGCCGCCGCCGGATTTTTCGGCGATCACTTCCGGCGTGAACGCGGCTTCGATTTGGTCGAACAAAGCCATGGCCGTTTTTTCGTCATAAGAGATCGTCGCGCGCTTGGCCGCGTTGCCGGCGAGCAGGTGCTCGAACGACCGGCCGTAATCTTTGACGTCCGCAAGCGCCTTGCCGAGTGCGAAATCGAGCTGCATGCGGTCGGTCTTCGACAGGCCTTCGGTCTTGGCCGCCAGCGCTTCCATGGCGGCGAGATGCGGATCGCCCGGCGTGAATTTTTTTGAATCCGCCAGGTTGACGTAGATGCCGGTGAAATTCGCATCGAGCCGGAGCGCTTCCAGATACGCCTGCTCCGCTTCGTCGAGCTCGCCAAGTTCCTTCAACACGTTGCCCATATTGTTGTAGGCGTCGGCGAGGTCGGGCTTGAGCGCGAGCGCCCGTCGGTAATGTTTGAGCGCCGCATTGAGATCGCCACGCTCGAAGTCGACGCGGCCCATCATGTTGACGGCGTCGTGGTTGTCAGGGTTGAGCGCGATCGCGCGTTCGGCGGCGACCGCCGCCTCATCGGTCTTGTGCTGATCGATGAGAATGCTGGCGTAGTGCATGTGGAACTTGTCGACCCGCGGCTCGATGACCAGCGCGCGGCGCATCAGCTCGGCGGCCTCGTCGAGCCGTTCGAGGTCCTTGAGCGCAAGCGCGAGGTTGTCGAGCGCGTCGGGATTATTGGGATTAAACGCCAGCGCCTTGCGATAGACGGCTTCGGCTTCCTCGGGGCGCTTTAATTCGCGCAGGCAGGTGCCGAGATTGTTCCAGGCGTCGGCGAAGTTCGGCTGCAGTTCGATGGCGCGGCGATAGGCCTGCTCCGCATCGGCGAAGCGCTTGAGACGCTGCAGTGCATTGCCGCGGTTGCTGTGCGCGTTGACGAAGTTTTCTTGGACGGCGATGGCGCGGTCGTAATGCTCGAGCGCCTCCTCGAACTTGCCCTGATCGAACAGCGCGATGCCGAGATTGCTCAGCGCCCCCGCTTGATCGGGATTGATTTCGAGCGCGCGGCGGCCGGCGGCAATCGCCTCGTCGCTGTGGCCCGCGAGGCGGCACATTTCGCCGAGATTGGCGTGGTAGAGCGCCACGTCCGGAGCCAGCGTTACGGCGCGGCGCAGATGTTCGATCGCCTCTTCGAGTTTGCCCGACTGGTGCGCGATCAGGCCAAGCATGTGCGCGGCCTCAGCGTTGTCCGGTTCGGCTTCGGCGGCGCGGCGCGTGAGGTCGTCGGCATCGGCTAAAAATCCCTGGCGGCGCTTCTGCTCGGCAACAATAAGCGCCTGGCCGGGATTGAGCTGCCGCGACGGAGCGGCCAGCGCCGCGGTAGCGTGCACCGCGTCAATTTCCATGATCGCCGCGGCCCGCGCGGCGCGGCGCTCGCCTGCGGCCTTGAACGGCAGCAGCGGAGCCTGGTCACCTTGCGCGACCACCTCAAGCTCCTTGGTCACGCGCGCGATCACGGCCGACCAGGGCTCGCCCTTTTGCTGGCGGAACAGGCGCATGGTCGGGTACCACAGACAATCCTCGCGCACGAGCATGTAGGGCCAGTGCGTGACCCATGGCGTCGGCACCCACACCGGCTTGCCGAGCGCGCCAGCGAGATGCGCGACCGAGGTGTCGACCGTGATCAACATGTCGAGCACCGTGATCGCAGCTGCGGTATCGGCGAAGTCTGCAAGCTCCGGCGAAAGATCGTCGATGGCCGGCGCGCCCGGTAAGCGCTTCTTCAGATCCGCCGCGTGCGGACCGAACTGCAGGCTCACGAACGACGTGCCCGGCACCGCGAACAGCGGCTCCAGGACCGCGAGTTCGATCGTGCGGCGGAAGTCATTGGCCTGTTCAGGATTGCCAGCCCACACGACACCGATCTTGATGCCCTGCATCCCGGCGAGCCGTCGCTTCCAGCGCTCAATGGTCTCCATCGGCGCGCGCAGATAGGGCACGTCCGCCGGGATGGTTTCGAGCCGGCTCTTGAATACGCGCGGCAGGCTGAGCAGCACGGCATCGCATTCATAGGGTTCGACATCGCCGCGGTCGCCGAGCACAGTGACGTTCGGAAAACTTGACCGCATCAGCGTGACCAGTTGCTGATGCACCCGCAGCGTAACCTTGCCGGCGCGCGCTGCAAGCGGCGGGATATAACGGGCGAACTGGATGCTGTCGCCGAAGCCCTGCTCGGCCTGAACATAAATATGTTTGCCGGCGAGGCTTTCGCCTTGCCAGGGATTTTCAGGAAATCGCGGGCCCTTGCGTTCGGTCGAGCGCAGCCGCCACTCATATTCCTCCCAGCCTTCGGCGAAATCGCCGCGCATCAGCAGAAGAATGCCAAGCCCGGAATGAGCGTTGGCGTGGCCGGGCGCGAGCGCGATGGCGCGGCGTAACGCGTACATGCCCTCCTCGTATTCGCCGCCATGGTGCAGCGTCGTGCCGAGATTGGCCCAGCCGTCGGCGAAATTCGGTTTCAGCTCGATGGCGCGGCGATAGGCGGGAATTGCTTCATCGAACCGCTTGAGCGCATGCAGCGCATTGCCGAGATTGCTGTAGGCTTCGGCATAATCGGGCTTGGCGGCAATCGCCTGGCGTTGCGCGTCCGCGGCCGCCTCGTAATCCTTCAGTTCGTAAAGTGCGACGCCGAGATTGCATCAAAGCCGCGGGCATATTCGGCTCGACGGCAAGCGCGCGTCGCGCAGCTTCGACGGCAAGCCGTGGCCGGCCGGCCAGCCGCAGCATTTCGCCGAGATTGGCGTGAAACAGCGCCACCCGCGGTGCGAGCTCGGTGGCGCGCTGCACGTGCTTGATGGCTTCAGCAAGCTTGCCGTTCTGGTGCGCGATCAGGCCGAGCATGTGCACCGCTTCGGCGGTGTTCGGTTGCGCGTCGAGCACGCGGCGGCAAACCGCCTCGGCTTCCGCGAGCCGTCCCTCCCCGCGGCAACGCTCGGCATAGGCCAGCGCCTCGTGGAGCGGCATGAAGGTAGTGGTTTGTTGTTCGGCGACCTGGTTCACGGCCGCCTAGATAGCACGAGTAAAGACGCGGCGGCCACTGGACGGCGGCGCGCGCCTATTCGGCGCACGCCGCTTATTGATTCATCCTAAACTTCGGAGGTGCGATCGCTACGCAGCGCGCAGGCGACCGGTGCTCTGCCGCAGCATTCGCCACGCCTCGATTGTCAGTTCGAGCGCGACGCCGTCCAGCGAGCGCCGCACTTCGATTTCGTCGAGAGCAACAACAAGTTCCGGCGGCAGCATGAACTCGAAGCTGTGACACCCGCTGCCCATGCCGGCCTGCTCAAGGTCTTCGCGATAACCGTTGGCCAGAACCTGGCCGAGCAGAAGACCGCCGGCTAAGACATCGAGACAGACTGGCGCCTCGGGATGATCGAGGTTCTGCGCCCACCCGGCGACACACTCGCCGGTGATGCGATCGACATAGCCGCGCAGATTGCCGACTGCCGCCGCTTCGCCGCCTGTCAACAGCCCTGCCCGCAACGCGATGCGCTGCCGGACCGTCTCTAGCTCATAACCGCTGTCGCATCGGGGTGCATAATATTGCGCGGGCCCGATCACCTGGTCCGGATATTTCTCGCGGTATTCATGGGCGTTGTGGAACAGCAAGCGGTTGTCGTCGTCGATATAGCTCTCCGCCAGCGCGCCTTCGGCGATGAGGACGTCGTGAGAGTCCAGCTCAACGTGGTAGTATTCAACGCTCTCGGCACTCTCGGCCTGAACGATCGATACACCATTGACAAGATCCTTGGCCTCGATCAGCACGCCGTCGAGATACATCGCATGATTGGGCGAAATCCACAGATCGCGCTTCGGGACGTTGTCTTCGAGTGCGCCCGCCTTGATGCAGATCGGCAGAATGTCCTTTCGTCCCATCACGAAGCGGCCGGAATAGCTTCTTCGCCCGATCCATTTGATCGGCCGCGCCTCGCCAGAGGCGGTCATCACCTTGTCGCCGATCTTGAGCTTCTCGACCTTCTTCTGGCCGCGCTTGGTCTGGATCAGCGTGCCAGGGCAGTAGCAGGGCATGAAATCGGCTACGTAGACCGAGGAATCCAGCTTGCCGTAGTAATAGCCTCCGTTGGTCGCGTTTTGCAGCGCAGCGACCAGGCCGCCCTTATCGTCGGACACAGGGTCGACGATGGTTGTGCCGCTCGGCGACAGCGGGCCAAAGAGCGGCGTTAAACTGGCGACCGTCGAGGATGCCATGCCCGAGTTCGTCGACGGCAACTCCGAAGCGGCCAGGAGCTCCCATGTGCCGGCCACATTGATCGCGATATTGCCGTTGGAGAGGACCACCGGGTCGAGACCCAAGTCGCCACCTTGCGTCGGGGTCGTGATTTGCTCGACCAGCACCGGGGTGTCGAAGGTCACCGTCGATCCCGAGACGGTGATCCTTTGCAGATACATATCGTAGCCGGCATACTCGGCGGTTGTGCTGTCATAGGAGCCGGCCGCCGCGCTGACGACGGCGAGGAAGCCACCCGAGGGAAGCGGCTGAATATCCTGAAGGGTAGATTCCGTGTTGACCGGATGCTCGGTTGGGTCTCCTGTTATGTCTTTGTCAGTTACATGTTAGCTCGGTAATCAACCCGCTCTCGGCCGTGGCCCAGCTCTGTTGCAACAGCAGCGTATCGCTCGAAGAGTAGATCGCAAGCGTCCATGCAGTGTAGATGTCGCCGCTATGGGGAATGCTAATGGCGACATTGCCCGCTGTGTCGACAGCAAAACCGCTCGTCAGTACGCTATTTGGCGCCAAGGTGGTGGGAGCATTGGCGAAATTGATCGGACTGTCCGTCGTACCGCCGATGGCGTTGAAGCGCTGATAAAAGCCGTTCTGCTCGTCGTTTGTTCCCCACTCAATGACGAAGCCGCCGCTCGACGTCGCTTTGAGCTGGAAAGCGTCATTTTCACTCGCATTGCTGCCGGACTGATTGACCTGGGTCCAGGACGTGACGACTTGGCCAGCGTTGTTGAACACCTCGAAATACAGATTTTGATTAACCGGACCGATATTATCGTCAACGGTCGTCTCGGCGATGACGTAGCCGCCGCCGCTCAGTGCAACGACCTGCAGGTCTTCCGAATTGTAAGCACGATCCAAAAAATCGGCGCCGCTGGCGAACGACAGGGTGTTGGTTGTCGCAACTCCGTTGTCGATTGAGGTAACCTGGACACTCTGGTAGCCGGCAACATTCGGATAGACATAGCCGGAGCGTGCAACCAGTCCGACGGTCGCAGTAACCACGACCTCGCTGCCATCACTGAGAACGGCAACGCCGAGAACTTCATCTGCCGCCTGGTCCGACGACAGTGTGACGTCGTACGGAAAATTTGCGAAAGTCGACGATCCACCCGTGTGCTGATGAACTGTGACGGGCGTACTTTCAGTGGTCATTGACTAGCCTCCCCCATGTTGCCGTATTGATCAGCGCCGCTGATGCGACGCTGCGTGGCGCTTATTTAAGAAGTCAACGATGGCTTGTATACCGCAGCGCGCGAATATGAAGGATCCATGACAACTTTGAATTCGGCGAGCATGCAAATGTGGGCACAACTCCCGCTCTCGCTGAGATGCAGGTGACACTGTGCCGCGTTACAAAACGAAAATTAGAAAGAAAGCCGCGCATTGCATGTGGTTACGCACATCCAGTGCCATGCATCGCCCGCGTCATGTTCGCTGCGAGTGAAAGTTGGGCAGCACTGCGGCGTGCAGTCGCTGACACGAAGTCGTGACGGCGAGAAAGGAAGATCAATTGGATTCCGCATCGCAAGCAGGATCGGCACTGCCGCAAGTTACGACGGCGACGGCACAACCGATCGCCTGGTCGGTCCACGGAGATTTCGTCGCGATTCTCGAACGTCTGCGGCTTTCGCTCGTCCTCAGCACCAGGCCCAATCACGTTGTCTTTTTGGGCTCGGTCGACGGTACGTTGACGGCCACCGCCACGCTTATGACTCAGCCCATGGGGCTCGCGGCCGAGCCGGACCGAATTGCCGTAGCCGGTGCCCGCTCCATCATAATCTTCGCCAACGCTGCGCGGCTCGCCGCACATTACCCGGGCAAGCGCGATTATTATGACGCCTTCTTTATTCCGCGCACCATCCGCTTCAGCGGCGAATGCCAGATGCACGACATGATCTTCGAGGGCCACGCCGTGATCGGCGCGAATACGAATTTCTCGTGCATCTGCCGCGTCGACGACAGTTTCAGCTTCACGCCGCTGTGGAGACCGTCATTCATCAGTCAGCTGCGCGCTGAGGATCGGTGTCATCTGAACGGCTTCGCCGGCTATGGCGGTGAGCTTTATTATCTGACGGCATTGGCCGCCACGGATACGGAAGGTGGATGGCGGGAGGCGCCGCATTCCGCCGGCATATTGATCGATGCCCGACGCGACGTGATCATGCGGTCAGACCTCTGCATGCCGCATTCGCCGCGGCTCATCAACAACGAACTTTACGTGCTCAATGGCGGCGAAGGCGAACTGCTGCGCGTCGATCGCGACAGCGGGAACAGCACCGTCATGACGCAGCTGCCTGCGTTCACTCATGGTCTGTGCGATTATAGCGGAGTGCTGTTCGTCGGCATGTCGCAAAATCGCGCTTCGCGTAAGCGAGAGCCGCCGCCGGTCGCGCAAAGGTATGATTCACTTGTGGCCGGCGTCGCGGCGATCGACGAACGAACGGGCCAAGTCCTGGGGTCCTTGGAATTCTCCTCGGGCGTAACCGAGGTCTATGACGTCCAGGTCTTGCCCGGGATCCGCCGTGCCGGCATGCAAAATCTGCTTGCGACCGACGGCTTCGTCGGTGTCGAAACGCCACAGTCGGTTTTCTGGACCAAGCGGCCGGACAATGACGTTCAGCACATGATGGACGTGTTCGGCACCGGCAACTATGGCATGAAGGTAACGCCGGTAGGATGAAGCCTTCGCGTCTCGGGGCGCCGAATGCAACTCCTACGCCGCGGCGCTCGGGCGGGCTGATACGTTCGCGTGCCAGCGCCGCACGTTGGCGAGTTCTTCAGGCACCGCGAGCTTCGAGACCTTCATGAAATCGACGGCAACTAGGGCGGTTATATCGGCGACCGTGTAATTCTCCCCGGCGATGAAGGGCCGGCTCTTGAGTTCGCCGTCGAGAAATCGGAGGAACGCCAAAACGCGAGGCTTGTTGGCCTCGCCCCAGTCCGGCACCTGTGGGTCCACCAGCGGCTTCATGTACGGATGCAGATGCTGAAACACCGTCGTCACCGGGCCAAACAAATTGAACTCGGCGCGCCGGTTCCACATTTCGACGAGCGCGCTCTCAAGCGCGCCACGGCCGAACAGCGGCGGATCGGGATGAAGCGCCTCGAAATAGCGACAAATGGCAATCGATTCGGCGATCACCGTGCCGTCGTCGAGAACGAGCGCCGGCAGACGCTGCATCGGGTTGATCGCGGTATAGGCTTCGCCCCGATGCTGTAACGTGCCGATGTCGACCTGCTCCATCGGAACGTTAATGCCCTTCTCGGCAAGGAATATGCGCACGCGGCGCGGGTTGGCGGCACGGCCGCCGTCATAGAGTTTCATGCAAGAGGCCTTTATCCCGTTGAGGAGACGACCTTATCGCGGCCCTGAAACTGGCCGCCAGCGCGCCAAAAATCCGCCGTCGGAGCCGTCGGAAAACCTCACTTCTTGCCTGCGATTAACCCGCGTTCGACGGACCGGTCTTAAGCCTGGTCTTAAGGAATTTGGGCGACTTTTGACGCAAATTATCTCCAGCCGCGGACAGTAATGCCAAGTTCGACCAGCGAAACGCACGACGGATCGGCGCTCGGCGCCGCCCCGTCGACGAAGCGGCGTCTTGCCACCCGGCATGTGCGCGAAGCCCGTGACCGGCTGACCTCGACCAGCGGCACGCGGCCGGTGTTCGACTACGAATTGCTGCGTCAGTTTGCCCAGAACCGGCTGTCCGGGTCGTTTGTGATCCTGCTTCTTATTGTCACCATCGGGCTCCTGTCGAGCTTGTGGACGCAAGTGCTCACCTCCGGGACCTGGACCGCCGGGACGTTGCTCATTCATCTCGTCATCATCCGCGCCTGCCGGCAGTTTCTCGATGAGACGCCGAGCACCGCCAACCTGCGTTCCTGGCGTCTGCGCTTCATCATGCTCGATCTGTTCTTCGGCATGGCGTGGACTTTCATCTTGATCCACCCGATCGGCGTCGACGAACAGTCCGGCATGTTCATGCTGTTCGTCATGCTGCTGGTGGTGGCGATCTCGAGCATGCTCGCATCCAGCCTGCCGGTCGCGGTGCTGGCAATGACTTTGCCGGTTACGATCGCGATCGCGCTCGACTTCGTGCTGAAGGGCACCCTGCACGATTACATCCTTGCGGTGATGGCGCTGACGGCCGAGGGCTACTTTTCGCTGCTTGCCTACCGGCTCTATTCGACGACGCTGGCGACGCTCGAAGCGCGCGCCGAGAAGGACGCGCTGATCGGCGAACTTGAACAGTCAAAATCAATTTCCGACGAAGCACGCCGCCGCGCGGAAGCGGCCAACATCGCCAAATCGCGCTTCCTCGCGCAAATGAGCCACGAACTGCGCACGCCGCTCAACGCCATCCTCGGCTTCTCGGAAGTGATGCAGGGCGAAATTTTCGGCGCGCACGCCGTACCCATGTATAAAGACTACGCCGCCGACATCCACAGTTCCGGCGTGCATCTCCTCAATCTCATCAACGAAATTCTTGATCTGTCGCGGATCGAAGCTGGCCGCTACGAGCTCAACGAGGAGGCGGTGTCGCTGCATCGCGTGGTGGAGGATTGCCACCATCTCCTCAAGCTGCGTGCCGGTAATCGCGGCATCACCATCCACGAATTGTTCGAGCCCAACATGCCGCGGCTGTGGGCCGACGAACGCGCGGTGCGCCAGATTTGCCTCAACCTCCTCTCCAACGCGATCAAGTTCACGACGCAGGGCGGCGAGATCTGGCTGAAAGTCGGCTGGACCGCATCCGGCGGTCAATACATGAGCGTCAAGGATACCGGGCCGGGCATTCCGGAGGAGGAAATCCCGGTTGTGCTCGCCTCGTTCGGCCAAGGCTCGAACTCGATCAAATCGGCCGAACAGGGCGCCGGCCTCGGTCTGCCGATCGCCAAGAATCTCATCGATCTGCACGGCGGCACGTTCACGCTCAAGTCCAAGCTGCGCATCGGCACCGAAGTGGTTGTGACGTTCCCGCCGGAGCGGGTGATGGCGGCGTTGGCGCCGATGCCCGACGGCGCGCCGCCGATTGCGCCGCAGTCAGACATGTCGTCGGCGTCGTTCTCGTCGTCATCCGACGAATCGACCAACCGCGCCCGCCGGGCGTTGTTTGGAACTTGAGCATGACCCGGAAGAGTGTTCACCGGGTCGCCTAACAAGATCGTGCTGGACTAAAACGTTACCGGCGGACTGAAAATCTCCTAGAGTGCAGCGAAAGACGGCGGCAAGAGGGAAAGCATCTGTGCGCCAGCGCCTGTTATGGATTCTCCTGGCCGGCCTCCTGATTGCCGTTCTGGTCCTGATCGTTCGGCGCAGCGAGGGAACGGTCGGCCCGCTGTCGAGCGGGGAATTCGCCTCGCTTGCTTACAAGATTGCGCTGTTGGTGTTTGTCGGCGCCGGCGCGCTGTTCCTGTTCCGCGAGCGTCTCGCGCAGGCGCTCACCGCCGCGCTGCTTTGGGTCGTGCTCGCACTCATCCTGGTCATCGGTTACTCGTATCGTTTCGAGCTGCGCGATGTCGGCGACCGCGTGTTGGCAGAACTCGTACCCGGCCACGTCATCACCCGCGGACGAACCGTCGAGGTTGCCCGCACGGTGAACGGTGATTTCGACGTGACCGCGCAGATCAACGGCGCGCGCGTCGCCATGGTGCTTGATACCGGCGCCAGTTCCGTGGTGCTCACACGCGAAGACGCCAAGGCTGCCGGGTTGCCGCTGGAAGTGCTCGCCTATACGACGAACATCGAGACCGCCAACGGGCGTACGCGCGCGGCCCCGGTCACGCTTGACCGCCTCGCCATCGGCGGCCTGGTCGAACACTCGGTCACTGCTTTGGTGGCCCAGCCCGGCCAACTTAAAACCAGCCTCCTCGGCATGAGCTTTCTCAACCGGCTGCAGAGTTGGGAAGTGCGCGGCGACCGGCTGTTGCTGCACGGATATCCGTAACCGGACGCGCCAGCATCACAACAGGCTGACAAGAAAGCGCAGCGAGACCAAAAGCAGAAAGCAGCCGAACGCAATCTCGAGCGTTCGCCGCGACAGCCGATGCGCAAGCCGCGCGCCGTATGGCGCGACGAAGCTCGATACCGGCGCCATCAGGACCAAGCCGAGCAGCGACACGAAGCCGAGCGATAACGGTGGCAGCAGCGCCTGATGCGGCAAGCCGGCGAGGACGAACCCGATTGCGCCGGCAATCGTGATCGGTACGCCGACGCCCGCGGACGTCGCCACCGCATTGTGGATCGGCTTGCCGTAAACCGTCAGCACGATGGTCGAAAGCGCACCGCCGCTCACGCCCATCAACGATCCGCCGAGCCCAACGCCAAATCCGTACAGCACCATGAGCGCCGGACCGGGAAGATCGGTGCCGAGGTTCCAGCGATCGCCGGCAAACAGAAGCTTGACGGCGATGAAGCTTGCGATGATCACGAAGGAAACGGTGAACACGGCGGCCGGCGCGAACGCGGCCACCAACGCCCCGCACGCTACGCCAATGACAGCGGGGATCGTCCACAGCCGAATGACGCCCGGAATCACTAACCCTTTGGCGCGGTGCGTTCGGTAGGAACGCAATGCCGTCGGCACGATGACGGCGATCGAAGTACCGACGCAAAGCTGCATCCGCACATCTTCGGAAACGCCGAGCACGCGAAACACTTCGAACAGCACCGGTACGATGACCGAGCCGCCGCCAACACCAAAGGTGCCGGCGAGCAGTCCGGTGACTACTCCGCCGACGACGATAACCGCGGCCAGCCAAAGGATTTCATGTAACCCGACACCAAGGAACATATGCTGCGCACTTACGCGATGTTTTCAGGCCGCGATGTGCGCCAATTCGTGTTCACGGTCCATCACCAAGCCAAGTGCCGCGACAAAAAATTTTGCCCCCGCACCCGAAGCACCGGCTGCGCCGGCGAGTTGACGGCGGAACGCGCGAGCGCCGGGCACGGCGTGGAACAATCCATGCAGGTGCCTGGTGATGGCATGCAGCCGCGTTCCTTGCGCCAACTCGCGCTCGATATAGGGGATCAAACCCACGGCAGCTTCCTTCGCCGACGCGAAGCGAGCATCTTCACCAAAGAAGAACGGATCAGCGGCAAGGAGCCGCCAGGGTTCTTGATAAGCGGCACGCCCGATCATAACGCCGTCCATATATGCAAGATGCTCGCGCGCTTCTTCAAGCGTGCCGATGCCGCCGTTGAGCACGATTGTCATGCGCGGATGCGCCGCTTTGAGCCGATAGACCCGCTGATAATCGAGCGGCGGCACTTCGCGGTTTTCTTTCGGCGACAGACCTTTGAGCCAAGCCTTGCGGGCGTGCACGATGAGCGCGTCGGCGCCGGCCTGCTCCACTGCCTGGACAAATATCTCCAGCGCCTGTTCGGGGTCCTGATCGTCGATGCCGATGCGGCACTTCACGGTGACAGGAATAGAAACGGCAGCCTTCATCGCTGCAACGCAGTCGCCGACGAGCGCAGGTTCGGCCATCAGGCAGGCACCGAAGCGCCCGTCCTGCACCCGGTCGGACGGGCACCCGACATTCAGGTTGATTTCGTCGAAGCCAAGCTCCGCGCCAATGCGCGCGCAGGCGGCAAGCGCTCGGGCGTTTGAGCCGCCGAGTTGCAGCGCCAGCGGATGTTCGGCGGGGTCGAAGCGCAATAACCGCGCGCGATCGCCGTGCAGCACCGCGCCGGTCGTCAGCATTTCAGTATAAAGGAGCGCACGCCGCGTCAGAAGACGGTGGAAGAACCGGCAATGCCGGTCGGTCCACTCCATCATCGGAGCGACACAAAAGACCCGGCGGCCGCCTTTTTGAGATTTTTCATCAGAATCAGCCATTTATCGTACTTCTCAAAGCGTGCATCGCTGCGAGAACCTCAGGGCCATTATCCAGCTCAGGCTTCGATCAGCACCTTGAGGGCTCGGGTGCTCGCTGCATGTCCAAACGTATCATAGGCGTCAAGGATCTGGCTGAATTTGAATCGGGCGATCTTCGACCGCTTTTTTGCCCGGTCCTTGATAGACCAGCGCCTTCATGGTTTAGCGCACATTCGCTTGTTTGACTGGGGCGTCGGCAACGAGCGTTGTCATGTAGTCCTCATTTGTTTTGGTCTGGTCCGGCCGCGGACGACAGCTAACCCGCCTTCGATCTTCGCGTAACTTGATAGTTGGAGCTTGCGGACAGAAACGGGCGTTGACTTTTATCAAAGTTCCGCACGGATTTTACCTGTTATTACGGTACGGATTTATTTTGACCGATTTATTTCACCGGTATTCGCACCCCCGCGAGGACCGTTGATTCAAGTCAACACGTCGTTGCGGCTCGTGGTGAATGTTAGCTACGATTTTCGTCGAAGCGGATTTGCCTCGCGCAAAATAAAGCGAATGCAGCAAGCGCTGGAACATAGCCATACGCGCGAGGGCATCAGGGCGCGTCTCGCCCGCGGGCCGCACAGCAACTACCTGCGCGACTGGATTTATGGCGGGATCGACGGCGCGGTAACGACGTTCGCCATTGTCGCGGGCGTCGCGGGCGCCGAGCTTTCCGCGACGGTGGTGCTGGTGCTCGGCTTTGCCAATCTTCTTGCCGACGGCTTTGCCATGGCAGCATCAAACTACAGCGGCACCAAGGCCGAACGCGATGACTTCGATCGCGTGCTGGGCATCGAGCGCAAACACATCGCGCTGGTGCCCGACGGCGAACGCGAGGAAATCAGGCAAATCTTTGCCGCCAAGGGTTTCGCAGGCGAGGACCTCGAGCGCATTGTCGGCGTGATTACCGCCGATCGCACGCTTTGGGCGAAGACAATGGCGGTCGAGGAATATGGCCTCGCGCCGACTACCAGGTCGCCCACGATGGCGGCGCTCAACACGTTCGCCGCATTCCTGATTTGCGGCCTGGTGCCGCTCATCACTTATCTGTCGGCGGGCAAGCTTGACTGGTGCGTCGCCGCGGCCGGCGTGACGTTCTTCGGCGTTGGCGCCATCAAAAGTCGTTGGTCGCCGGCGGCCTGGTGGCGTTCCGGCCTCGAAACTTTCGTCATTGGCATGTGCGCCGCGGCAGTAGCGTTCGCTGTCGGGTACGGCTTGAAGGCGATGTTCCAATTGCCGGCCGCGTAGTACCCATCAAGAGTCGCGGTACCTCCGAAACCCAGCTTTCGCCCGACTTCACATAAACGCGCTTGACTGCGGCCCATGCGATCCGATGAGCGGCCTCCTCCTGCCGTATGTCACTCTCATGCGCCGCATAGGCGTGATTGAACGCTTCACGATAGATATCCTGGGCGTGATCCGGCAGATCGCTGTTTGTTGTATAGGGCATTGGCAAATCTCGTCTTTTCAACTTTTTACCGCATCCGGCGCGAGCCGATGGTTTCATTTGATACAAATCAAAGCGGGCCCGTAGTCCGGTGCTCTAGCCTAAATAAATAATTCGTGTGTCGCAGCGCAGGAGCACGCCAATGCAACAGGATATTCCCGGCACCATTATTTTCGACGGCGCCGAAGCGCAGAAAGGTTTGGCGCTTAACCGCATGTGCTTCTCGTTCAACAGCGCGGAAAACCGCGCTGCGTTTCTCAAGGACGAGGAAGCCTATTGCCGCAAATACGGCCTCAACGCCGAGCAGCGGGCGGCGGTCAAGAACCGCAGCGTCCTGAAGATGATCGAGGCCGGTGGTAACGTCTACTACCTCGCCAAGCTGGCCGGCATCTTCGGCCTCAACGTCCAGGACATCGGCGCGCAACAGACCGGCATGACGGTCGAGGCCTTCAAATCGAAACTTCTGTCAGCAGGAGCATAGCCATGGCGACAATCGTCGGCGGCGTCGGCTCGACGCACGTTCCCGCGATCGGCAAAGCGATTGCGGAAAAGAAACACAACGATCCCTACTGGAAGCCGTTCTTCAAAGGCTTCGACTACGTTCACCATTGGCTGGCGCGGACCAAACCCGACGTAGCCGTCGTATTCTACAACGATCACGGGCTCAATTTCTTCCTCGACAAGATGCCGACATTCGCAATCGGCGCCGCCAACGAATATCGCAGCGAGGATGAAGGTTGGGGCATTCCGGTTTCGCGCCCGATCCCGGGCGACGCGGCGCTGTCCTGGCACCTGATCAACGCGCTGGTCGCCGACGAATTCGACGTGACCATGTGTCAGGAAATGCTGATCGATCATGCGGTCACGATTCCGATGGCGCTGATGTGGCCCGGCCCGGTGTGGCCGATCAAGATCGTGCCGGTCGAGATCAACACCGTGCAACATCCGCTGCCGTCCCTTGAACGCTGCCTCAAGCTCGGCCGCTCGATCGGCCGCGCGCTCGAGACCTACGAGCAGGATTTGCGCGTCGTGGTCATCGGCACCGGCGGCCTATCGCATCAGCTCGACGGCGCGCGCGCCGGCTTCATCAACAAGAAATTCGACGTACTGTGTCTCGACAAGATCGTAACCGAACCCGAGGCCCTTACCCACTATTCGATCCATGATTGGGTAAAGGAGACCGGTTCGCAGGGCGTCGAATTTCTCAACTGGATGGCGATGCGCGGAGCGATGACCGGCCGCGTCAGCGAACTCAATCGGAACTATCACATTCCGATTTCCAACACGGCGGCGGCAACGGTGGTTTACGAAAACCAGAAGGAGGTCGCGCGCAAGGCCGCATAATGCGGCCTTACTATGTGATCGGTTGCCCCCTCTGTTGCGCTTCCCGTTGTTCGAACTGCCGCCTAGTCAGCGCAGCGCATGCTTGCCGAGCGGCGTCACCGTGCTCGCCTGCGCGCCCTTCTGGCCCATTTCCTCGGCAAACGTTACGCGCGAGCCAACGTGCAAACGCGGATAGCCGTCAGCGACAACGCTGTTGCGGTGAAAGTAGATTTCCTGGCCGTCGCCGGTCGTGAGGAACCCGAATTCGCCGGAGGGATCGAGCCGCGCTACGGTTCCGACAGGCGGCCCATTATGGGTTTTCACCTGGCCCCGCGTGCGCCGGACGCGATCTTGCAGTTGCCGGCGGGCGCGTTTGAACGCATCGTTGAGGGCAAACGCCAGATCGGCGCGCCGCTCATCTGCCGGCACGGTGCGTTCCACATGCACGTCGCGCCCTTCAGGCAGCGCCAGATGAATGTGGATTTCATAAAGTCCGCCAACCCGGTGATGCTCGCCCGGCCCTTTTAATACGACCCGGCAGGAAGTAGCGCGATCCCAACGCTGCTCAAGCTCGGCAATATGCTTATCGATGGCATCCCTGAGCGCCTGCGTTGGAGTTATATTTTGGAATTCGATCTTAGGAGCGGTTTGCATATTTTTACTCCGATCTGTGCTGTGCTTAGTTCAACTGTCGCAAAATTTTTCCGGGAAACATCGGCATCTATCAAGTCACGGAATTGCCAAAGATGGATGCAATACTGACAAGCAATCCAAGATTCTCCTTGACGCAAATCAATGTTCAGCCGCCCGGCCGCTGCTAACAGAGCAACTTGTTATCGATGGAGGCGTGGCATGGCTGAAGCCATCACCAAACTGACAGTGAAGACTGATGAGAAGAAGGCCGCAACCGCAATGCAGCCGTGGCGACCATTCGAGAATCTGCGTCGCGAAATCGATCGCGTGTTCGAAGACTTCGGCGGCGGCATGTGGCCCTCGCCGTTCGGACGTTCTTTCTTCGACATCCAACCGTTTGCGCAGCGCGAGTCGACTTGGGCGGCGGCACCTGCCGTCGACATCGCCAAAACCGAAAAGGCCTACGAGATTACGGCCGAACTGCCCGGCATGGATGAGAAAAACGTCGAGGTGAAAGTCGCCGACGGCGTTCTGAGCATCAAGGGCGAGAAGCAGGAACAGAAAGAAGAAAAGAAGAAGGACTATTACTTGAGCGAGCGCAGTTACGGGTCGTTCCAGCGCTCATTCCAGGTGCCCGATGGCGTCGACACCGACAAGATTGAGGCTGGCTACAAAAACGGCGTGCTCACGGTAACGATGCCGAAGAGCGCCGAAGCACAGAAATCGGCGAAGAAGATCACCGTCAAGGCTGCCTGAAACGAGCCGGTTATGGTGGCCTAATCCGGATTGCGTCTGACAGCGCAATCCGGTTTTTTGCTTTACCGGGCGCGGGCACGGGGTGCCTCCGCGCTCAGGGAACCCGATGGTGGCTCGCCGATCCACCGGACGATCGAAGGCCAAATTTCTTCGAGCACCTGTTTGCCCATGAATAACCCGACATGGCGGCACGGCGCCGTGGTCTTGCGCATATCGCTTGCCAGAGTGCCGACCAGGCGTTCGGTGACGAAAAGCTGCGCTGGCGCTACCAGTTCATCCTCACTTGCTCCGAGCAGAAAAATGGGTACCTGGACGGTGGCAAGATCGATCCGCTGCCCCAATGCAACAAACTTGCCGAGTGCGAGCTCGTTGCGCTTGTAGAGCTTTTCCACGACTTCGAGGAAATACGCACCGGGAAGGTCGGTCGTCCACGCGTACCATTCCCGGAATTCCGCTTCGAGCCGAGCGAAACCGGCAGATCCAGGCAACTCGTCGGTCTGCAGGACTTGCCGCAAGTCCTCTGCAGCCACCATATCCACCCCCCAAAACTTCAGCACTTTCCGCCCGGGAACGATGCCGTCGCCAATCCGCACGAGTTCATCAAAGACCGCCAAAGGACTTGTACTCGCGACATCCGACAGGGCCGACGGCGCGGCTGCGATATCGATCGGCGCGCCGACGAGCACCAGCTTGCGGACCTTTGCCGGAAACCGCGCCGCGTACATCAGTGCCATCCAACCGCCCTGGCAAAGCCCGATCAAATCGACTGGGGCGCCGATATGATCGACGAGGACGTTGAGGTCGGCGAGATAATCGTCGATCCCCCGAAAACGCATTTCGGGGTTCGCAGAACGCCAGTCGGCCGCGAACAATCGCCGTAACCCGGCGGTGCGCAACGCGGCGACCAGACTGTGTCCCGGTGTGAGATCGGCAACGGCGGCGCCGTGC
Source organism: uncultured Alphaproteobacteria bacterium (assembly GCA_963831165.1). Classification (GTDB taxonomy): domain Bacteria; phylum Pseudomonadota; class Alphaproteobacteria; order Rhizobiales; family Xanthobacteraceae; genus BOG-931. Next base: position 223,978 of record CAWHPC010000002.1, on the reverse strand, counting down.
AACGCAAGCGGCGTGCACAAAAGCGCGGGCGGGCTGTCTTCGCCGACCGTAAAATCGCGTAGCTGGACGCTATTGAGCTCGAGCGCGACGGTGTGCGATGTCGACCATTTCGGCTCGGGTGCCTGCGCCCCGGCGGGACCGACGGCAAGATTGGCAAAATGTTTAGCGATCAGCGCAGACATATCGCTCGCTGACGCGGCCACAAATGCCGGCCAGAGAAAGGCCAAATTCGCTGACTGGTGACCCGATGGTTCCTACATCGATATCCGAATGGGTTATGTCATTATATTGTCATCCGACGTGCACAGACCAACTTTGATGTGCGTCAAGTAAGCCGCCGTCGATGCACCCGAAAGTGCCGCAGCTTGGCCGTAGCCGGGCTATAGGTGCGGCTTTTTGGAACGTGGGTGATATGAAACGACCGTTCACCGTGATGCCCCGCGGCGGCGCGCAGCAATCCGCGGCGGAGCGCGCAACTCATGACGCCGGCGAGTCAGCCGCGCCGGAAATATCGGATTTGGCCGCCGTTCCGCTTCCCGAGCTCTTCCAACGGTTGCATTCCACGAGCACCGGCCTGAGCGCGTCCAGCGCCGCCGCTGTCCTCGAGGCGGTCGGCCCGAACCGGATCGACACGGCTCGGCGCAAGGGTCTGCTGTTCGCTTTCATCGGACGGTTGGGCAATCCTCTGGTCTTGATTCTGCTGTTCGCAGCGGCGGTATCGGCGTTCACGGGGGACGTTCCGAGCTTCGTCATTATCGCGGTCATCGTGCTCATGTCCGTGATCCTCGACGTAACACAGGAGCGCCAAGCCCAAAATGCTGCTGAGCGTCTGCGCGAGCAGGTGTCGCTTTCCGCCAAGGTGCTTCGCGATGGCGGCCCAATCGACATTCCAGCGGCGGATATCGTTCCCGGCGATATCATTCTTCTCGCGGCTGGCGATCTCATACCTGCCGATTCCCGGTTGATCGAAGCCCGCGACCTCTACGTCGATGAAGCGCTTCTGACCGGCGAGGCGTATCCGGCCGAAAAGGATGCGGCGCCCGCAAGCGGAGCGGCCGCAGGCGAGACCACATTCCCGCTCAATCTGGTGTTCATGGGAAGCTCGGTTGTGAGCGGAACCGCCAAGGCGCTGGTTCTAGCAACCGGGCGCAACGCCCAACTCGGCTCAATCGCCGGCGCGCTGCTGAAGCAGCCGCCGCCGACGGCGTTTGCGATTGGCATTCAAAAATTCGGAATGATGATCGTACAGGCCACGATCTTTCTCGTCCTGTTCGTCGTTCTCGTCAATGTGCTGTTTCATCGGACGCTGCTCGAATCCTTCCTTTTCGCGCTGGCGCTCGCGGTCGGACTCACCCCCGAACTTCTACCGATGATCGTATCGGTCACCCTTGCACATGGCGCGACGCGCATGTCCCGCAAGCAGGTCATCGTGAAGCGCCAGTCGGCCATCGACGATCTCGGCAGCATGAACGTGCTTTGCAGCGACAAAACCGGAACACTGACGGAAGCCCGCATCAAGCTGGTCCGGGAAGTGGACTTCGGCGGGAACGACAGCGGCACAGTCATGCAGATGGCGCTGCTCAACGCCGCGTTTGAGACCGGGCTTAAGAGTCCGCTGGACGAGGCAATCCTCGCTGCCGGCAAGATCGATCTCGCGGCTTGGCGCAAGATCGACGAAGTGCCGTTCGATTTCGAGCGGCGCCGAGTGTCGATCCTCGTCGAAGGCGAAGGCCGGCGTCTCATCATCGTGAAGGGCGCGCCGGAAGACATCCTTGGCCATGCCGCCTTTTATGAGCAGCAGGGAGCACCGCTGCGCCCGTTCGACGCGGCTGCGCGTAATACCGCCGAGGCGACATTCAACGGCCTCGGCGCAGGGGGCTACCGCGTTCTGGGGGTCGCGTGGCGAGAGGTCAAAGCAGACCACGAGAAGGCGAGTGTCGCTGACGAGGCGGACCTGACCTTCGCCGGCTTCCTCGCCTTCCTCGACCCGCCGAAAGAAGGGACCCGTGTAGCGCTGGCGGCTCTCGCCAATCTGGGAATCGCTTTGAAAGTAGTCACTGGCGACAATGAGCAGGTCACCCGACACGTCTGCGGCGAACTCGGTCTGAAGGTTGCCGGAACGTTGACCGGACCGGAAGTCGCGGCTCTGACCGACGAGGCGCTGATAGCTAGGGTCGAGGACACGACCTTGTTCTGCCGCGTGACGCCACCCCAGAAATCGCGCATCATCAGAGCCTTGCGGCGCAAGGGCCACGTCGTCGGCTATCTCGGCGACGGCATCAACGACGCGCCGTCACTTCATGCCGCGGATGTCGGCTTTTCGGTGGACACCGCCTGCGATGTCGCCAAAGAAGCCGCCGCCATGATCCTTCTACACAAGGATCTCGGCGTGCTTGCCGACGGCGTACGCGAAGGTCGCAAGACGTTCGGCAACATCCTCAAATACATGATGATGGGGACGAGCTCGAATTTCGGCAACATGTTCTCCATGGCGGCTGGCGTTTTGTTTCTGCCGTTCCTGCCGATGCTGCCGACCCAGATTCTTCTAAACAATCTGCTCTATGACTTCTCGGAGACTACGATCCCGCTCGACAACGTGAGTGACGCAATGGTGGCGAAGCCGCGCCGCTGGGACCTCGACATCGTCCGCAAGTTCATGTTCGTGTTTGGGCCACTGAGTTCGATCTTCGACTTTGTCACGTTCGGCCTGCTGCTGCGGGTCTTTCATGCGGACGAGAAGCTGTTTCAGACCGGCTGGTTCGTTGAATTGCTCTCGACGCAAGTCCTGGTGATCTTCATCATCCGCACAGCTTATCCCTTGCGGGATCCGCCGCATCCGGCGCTTATAACAAGCACGCTCCTGGCTTTTGCCGTGGCTGTGGCACTGCCCTATTCGCCGCTGGCGCCGTGGCTCGGGTTCGTTCCGGTCCCCGCCCCGCTCATGGGTGCGATGGCACTAGTGACCATCGCCTATCTCGTCCTCGTCTATGTCGTGAAGCGCTGGTTCTTCGCACACTATAAGCTGGATTAAGCACACAAGACCGGAACATTCTCGGTCATCGCCAATGCGGAATAGGAGTAGATGAGTCAGCTTTGATCCAGATCAAGGTTCCTGCTATTGCAGCGCTACACTTTGATTCATGGAGTGGAAGCCCATCTTTACCGCGCCGTTCGACCGCGAGCTTGAGCTAGCCGTCATCGATAGAGACGGCCCCCATGCGCTGGCTTTCGCATGCCGGCGCGCTGATAGCGGATGGATCGATGCGAAAACCAGGCTGGTGATCGAGGTGAATCCAACTCACTGGCGGGAGTGGCATGCGAAGTCTTAGCGCTTCGGGTCGGTGGTGGAACGTTGCGCGCGTCGTTGTTACCGTCGTATTGCTGGTGCCGACCTCACGGGCCTCGCTTGCACAGGAAAAGCTTGGTCCCCTGGAACGCCATGGCCGCGCACTGGCCGAGCGAATGTGCTCACGGTGTCATGCCATCGGCAGGAGCGGATCAAGTCCGCATCGCCCGGCCCCTCCATTCCGCGCGTTAGAGAACCGGGTCGATCTCGACAGTTTCACGGCCCGGCTGCGCGAAGGTCTCATCAGCGGCCACCCCGATATGCCGGTGTTTCGCTTCACCCGCGAGGATGCGCGCGCGCTGACTGCGTATCTGCGGGCAATCCAGGGGCCATAGTTCCGCGCCTCTGCTTGATCCAGATCAAGCTCGACCGCAACCAATTGGCCTATGAAAGGCCACGAATTCATGTGAGGTGCCATGCCATGACCAAACCCGTTCCTGACAAGGCCGAAGTAGCGATCGAATATCCGGACAAACTTTATATTGGAACGTTCGAGCAAACAGCGCGATTCGACGCCCATCTTGATGAAAACGGAATCTCGCTCAGCCTGCATCGGCTCGGCGCTGCGGAGACGCGCAAATCCGTTCGCATGCATTTTCACTACGCGTTGTTCGCCGAGATCCTACACGATCTTGCGAAGACTGTTACCGCCCTGCCCCCTGCTGATGCCGCGCACCGCGACGCGTTGCTCGACGCCGCCAAGGCGCTCTACCTTGCGCTCAAGACCCATACTCTGAAGAACAAAGATAAGGATGACATTTCTAACATGACGCCGGACCAGGAGGTGCGGCTCCTGCATATCATGGAATAGGCTTACTCCCTGATAACGGCAGGTTCATCTTCATTGATCGCTGAGCTTTTTAACAAGGATGCGAAATTTAGTCCTAGCGGCGACAAGCGTCCCGGATTCGGTCCACGAGCGCATTGCCTAGCAACGGCTTCTCGACAATAGGAATGTGAGCCATCGACGCGCGGGCGGTCAACGCAGGATTAGCTTGGCTGATGAGCAAGATCGCCGGTATCCGAACGTTCTGATCGCGTAATTTTCCGATCAGTTCCATTCCGGTCATGCCCGGCATTCTCTGATCGACGACGAAGCAGTCACAGCTAACAAGGTCGCCGGCGTGGAAAAGCTCGGCGGCGCTACCGTAGGCCCGCACCACAAAGCCCTCCAATTCCAGCGAGAATTTAAGCGAGCTGCAGACAGCCGGATCGTCGTCAACTATTACAACTACCGGAGATCGGCCCTGCGCTTGGGACCGCTGCGCGGTTTCTGTCGGTTGCACCTATAACCTCGCATTTTTCGTTGTTCGTTCGATTTGTTGAAGAATGCGGGAACATCCCCGGGGCTGCATTGATATGCCTCAATTCGCAGCAGCCTGTTCCGGTAGCGATAGTCACGATGGCCAGCCAAAGGGCCGGTCGCGGCTTTACTCGGAGCCTACCATCCCGACGATCAGCGCCATGCGCACGAGGTCGGACAGGCTTCCCGCCTGCATCTTATTCATAAGGTTCGCCCGGTAAATCTCAACGGTGCGCGGGCTGATGCCGAGATCGTAGGCGATCTGCTTATTGGCCCGGCCTGCCACCAGCCCGCCGAGCACGTCGCGTTCGCGATTCGAGAGGGCTGCGAGTTTGCTCTCGATCTCCGCTCGCTCGGTATGGCGTTTGGTCTTGCCGTCCTGCCTGCTCAGCGCCGAGCGCACGCTTGTCAGCAGGACGTCATCGTCGAACGGCTTTTCCAGGAAATCCAAGGCACCGATCTTCATAGCCTCAACCGCCAGCGGGACATCGCCGTGGCCGGTGATCACGATCACCGGCATGCCGATCTTTAGCTCTTGCAACCGCCGCAGCAAATCGATCCCGCTCATGCCCGGCATCCTCACATCGGTGATGACGCAGCTTGCCCGCGCGTCGGGAAGTGCATCGAGGAAGGCCACGGCCGAAGCGTAAGTTCGCACTTCGATGTCGGCTGTGCGCAGCAGGAATGCCAGCGAGTCCCGAAGGGCCTCGTCGTCATCGATGACATGCACAATGCCCTTTTCAGACGGCATCGCCGACCTCCTCCTTGGTCACGGCGGGCAGCGTGAAGCTAAACACGGTACCGCCTTCGGGATTGGGCCGCGCGGTGATCGAACCGCCGTGCGCCTCGACGATGGTGCGCGAGATGGAGAGGCCCACGCCCATGCCCTGGCGTTTCGTGGTGATAAACGGCTGGAACAGTTGCGCGCTGACTTCAGGGGCAATCCCGGTCCCGGTATCAGCGACGGCGATTTCCACCATGTCGTCGGCAACCACCATGGCCGAGACGACGAGGTCGCGCCGCTCGGTGTCCTCCATCGCCTCGATGGCGTTGCGCATCAGATTGAGCAACACCTGTTGGATCTGCACCTTATCGGCCAGCACGGCATCGGCGCGCGGGTCGAACTCGAAGCGCACCCGTATGCCCTTATCTTTGGCGCCGACCAGCGCCAGCGCGCTCGCTTCCTCGACGAGTTTCTTCACGTCTTCGACCCGCCGCTCGCTTTCACCCCGGGCAACGAAGTCGCGTAACCGGCGGATGACCTGGCCTGCCCGCATCGCCTGCTCGGCCGCCTTATCCATGGCTTCGCGCAGAATCGTTGCGCGCTCATCGGAACTATCTTCGAGCAGCCGGCGCGATCCCTTCATGTAGTTGGCAATCGCCGACAGCGGCTGGTTAAGCTCGTGGGCCAGCGCGGACGCCATCTCTCCCATGGCGGTCAACCGCGAGACGTGGACGAGTTCGGCCTGCAATTCCTGGAGCCGCGCCTCGGTCTTCTGACTCTCGGTAAGGTCGCGTATGAAACCGGTAAAGAAGCGCTGGTTGCCGGTTTTCATCTCGCCGACGTTGAGCTCGAGGGGAAACGTCGAACCATCCCTGCGTTCGCCGACGACAACCCGGCCGATGCCGATGATTTGCCGCTCGCCCGTGCTCAAGTAGCGTTGCAAGTAGCCGTCGTGACTCTCCCGATATGGCGCCGGCATCAGCATTTTCACGTTTTTTCCCAGAACTTCCGCGGCGCTATAGCCGAACAGCCGCTCCGCCGCCGCGCTGAAAGATTGCATAGTGCCACGCTCGTCGATGACGATCATGGCATCGGGAATGGTTTCGAGAATGGATTTGACATGGGCTTCGCGAGCGAAAGCCTCCTCCGCGCTCGCCGCAGCAGCAAGACGCGCCCGCCGCAACAGATCGCCGCGCCATGAGGCGCCCACTCCGACTAAGGCGAAAACGAACCCATTGACGATGTCTCCGCCGGAGACGACGCGAAAGTCGGCGACAAAAAATACGCCCAGCAGAAAGCCTAGCGCGGTGGCGAAAATCCCCGGTCCCCATCCGCCATACGCCGATGCGATCAAGATCGCAGGCATATAAAAAATATAGGAAGCGCTGCCGGCAAGAACTGGCTCAAATGCCAGGCGAACAAGGACCGCGACGACAATTGCGACCAGCGCAATGCTGTATTGTTCAATGATTCCCCGCGGAGCCGCGAGGCTCAACGCCGCCCTGGCGGCGTACGACCGTGTACGAGGCATGGCTTCCGTCACCGCAATACCGCTGATCGCCGCGTATCCCCGATCCTTTTTGGGTCTTGCATGCGATTTCGGAGCGCTTCTGTCCTACGGGATATCCCTTATGGACAATATCTGAATTTCTCAACTCTCGCGCGCCGATTATCGATACCTCGAGACGCTCACGGAGGAAGAAAACCATGCTCGCAACAGCCCCCATCCGAACCAGTCAATTCCGCCCGTTTGTCCCGCCGACCCGTAATCCAGCACCCGTCCTAAGTGACACCCTCGACAGCCACGAGCCGCTCGCCCAGTCCATGCAGCTTATGGGCGCGGTCATGTCGTATTCGCGCAATACGGAAATTTTCGGCGAGAACGAACCTGCTGACTACGTCTATAAAGTCATCAGCGGCGGCGTGCGCACCTACAAAATCCTCAGCGACGGGCGCCGTCAGATCGGCGGGTTTTATCTGCCCGGCGACGTTTTCGGGCTCCAGTTTGCCGACGAGCACACCTTTTCGGCCGAGGCTATCAGCGATACCAAGGTGCAGGTGGTCAAGCGCACCGCGCTCACGGCGCTCGCCGGGCGCGATGCCACGATCGGTCGCGAACTCTTCGACCTCACCAGCCGCGAGTTGCGGCGGATGCAAAATCGCGTCCTGCTGCTGGTCAAGAGCGCACAGGAACGCGTTGCCAGCTTCCTCCTGGAGATGGCCGAGCGCGCCGCCGCCGGCAATATCGTTGAACTGCCGATGTCACGGCAAGACATCGCCGATTATCTCGGCCTCACCATCGAGACCGTCTCGCGCACGCTGACGGGTCTAGAAATCGCTTCAACGATCGAAGTGCCGACGTCGCGACGGATTGTGTTGCGCAATCGGTCGGCATTGAACCGCCTGAATGGCTGAACAGCAAAGAGAGTCGACACCCACCCTGTTGTTCGAATTTGGAATGGGGAAGACCATGCAAGTCCGTGATGTGATGACGCGGAACGTCATTTCTATACCGGCCAACGAAACCGTCCTCAAAGCCGTCAACACGATGCTGGAAAACCGGATCAGCGGCCTCCCCGTCGTCGACGCGCATGGCAACCTCGTCGGTATGGTGACCGAGGGTGATTTCCTGCGGCGTGGCGAGATCGGCACGCAGCGCCGTAGGCCGAAATGGGTGGAGTTTTTGGTCGGGCCAGGACGTCTTGCCGATGAGTACGTCCACGCCTCAGGCCGGAAGGTCGACGAGGTGATGACTGCCGATCCAGTCACCGTCGCAGAAGACGATACGCTAGACACGGTGGTCGAGCTGATGGAGCGGCGCCACATCAAGCGGCTTCCAGTCCTGCGCGGCGGCAAGATGGTCGGTATTGTCAGCCGCGCTAATCTCATGCTCGCCCTGGCGAGCCTCGCGCGCGAAGCGCAAATGCCTGTCGGCGGCGACGCGACGCTCCGCGACCGGATCGTGGCCGCGTTCGCAAAGCAACGTTGGGCTCCGCAGGTTAATGTCGTGGTCAAGAACGGCGTCGCGGATTTGTGGGGCACGATCATGGACGAGCGCGAACGGCGCGCGTGCGTGATCACCGCGGAGAATGTCGCCGGCGTGAGCGAAGTGCACGATCATCTGGTTTGGGTCGAGCCCATGTCCGGGATGGCATTCCCGTCCGCCGAGGACGAGGCCAACCTGCGGACCGACGCGTAGAATGCCGTGCACTGAACTCGCAGTCTGTAACGCAATCTTCGAACTCGGGGCCGCTCATGTCTCTCACCTTCGCTATAGGCCGTGCCGTTTGCTGCGTGCTCGCGGCCATGGCGTTCTCGGCTGCACTGCCGCGATTCGCGATAAGCGCAGAAGCGCTCTCGCCTGCCGCGCAAAGGGGTGAAGTCTTTGTGCTCACCCATTGCGCGCGCTGCCATTCCGTCGACAAGGTGAGCGAAAGTCCGCTGAAGATTGCGCCGCCCTTTCGCACTCTGCATACGCGGTATCCGGTCGAAAGCCTCCAGGAATCGCTCGCCGAAGGCATCGTCACCGGGCATCCGACCATGCCCGAGTTCCGGCTTGATCCCGGCCAGATCGCGGACGTGATCGCCTATCTGAAATCGCTGGAGTAACGAGCCGACGCTTTCCCCACGTTGCTCTCCCGATGAGCGCGCTCGAACGCAGCACCAACCAATGGGCCAGCAGCAAGAACGGTCGACGTTACAGAAATGTCCACCTATCCACGAGCAACCCCCGACATTGATCTGCATCAACGCGGCGCACCGCTGCTCGTGTTTTTCAACACGCTCAGCTCGTCAGGGCCTTCGGGGTGACTTATGGCGCAATCGCACGCACAACCAAAATACATGAGCTTCGGTGAAGGCGGCACGGCCGCAGCCTTCGCAATACTCGCGATCTACGCGATCGTGGTGGCAGCGAAAGCCTATACGCCGGAGTTTGCCTTTCACGCGTATCTCTTCGCCGCCGGAAGCGTGGCCGCCGTTTTCGCGATCTTCAATCGCTACTTTGATCGCGATCATGCGCCGGCGCAGCTGACGATCGAAGGCAAGCCCAACTACAATATGGGGCCGGTCAAACTGGCTACCATCCTCGCGGTGTTCTGGGGCATCGCCGGCTTTACCGTCGGCCTGTGGATCGCGCTCGAGCTTGCGTTCCCGGCGCTCAACTTCGATCTCTCCTTTATCTCCTTTGGGCGGCTGCGCCCCTTGCACACCTCCGCCGTCATCTTCGCCTTCGGCGGCAACGTGCTGATTGCCACATCGTTCTACGTCGTGCAGCGGACTTGCCGGGCGCGGCTGGTCGGCGATCTGGCGCCCTGGTTCGTGGTGCTGGGCTACAATTTCTTCATTGTCATCGCCGGCACCGGCTATCTACTCGGCATCACCCAATCCAAGGAATATGCCGAGCCGGAATGGTACGCCGACCTGTGGCTCACCATCGTCTGGGTCGTATATCTGCTGGTTTACCTCGGCACCCTGATGCGGCGCACCGAGCCACACATCTACGTCGCCAATTGGTTCTATCTCGCCTTCATTCTGACCATCGCGGTTCTTCACCTCGGCAATAACGCCGCGATCCCGGTGTCGATGTACTCGCCGAAGTCGTATGTCGTCTGGTCAGGCGTACAGGATGCTATGGTGCAGTGGTGGTACGGCCACAACGCGGTGGGCTTTTTCCTCACCGCGGGATTTCTCGGCATTATGTACTACTTCATCCCTAAACGCGCCGAACGGCCGATCTACAGCTACCGGCTGTCGATCATTCACTTCTGGTCGCTGATCTTCCTCTACATCTGGGCGGGACCGCATCACCTGCATTACACGGCGCTGCCGGACTGGACGCAGACGCTGGGCATGACGTTCTCGATCATGCTCTGGATGCCGTCCTGGGGCGGCATGATCAACGGGCTGATGACGCTCTCGGGTGCGTGGGACAAGCTGCGCACCGATCCCGTGCTGCGCATGATGGTGCTGTCGGTCGCCTTCTACGGCATGTCGACCTTCGAAGGTCCGGTGATGTCGGTGAAAGCGGTGAACTCGCTGTCGCACTACACTGACTGGACCATAGGCCACGTGCACTCCGGTGCGCTCGGCTGGGTCGGCTTCGTCTCCTTCGGCGCGATCTATTGCCTGGTGCCATGGCTGTGGAACCGGCCGCTCTATTCGCTGCGGCTGGTCGGCTGGCATTTCTGGATCGCGACCATCGGCATCGTCGTCTACATCACGTCGATGTGGGTCGCAGGAATCCTCCAAGGATTGATGTGGCGCGCCTACACCAATCTCGGCTTCCTCGAATACTCATTCATCGAGACCGTGGAGGCGATGCATCCATTCTACGTGATCCGCGCGATCGGCGGCGCCCTGTTCCTCGTCGGCGCACTGATCATGGCCTTTAACGTGTGGCGGACAATCTATCCGCGTGAACAGCTCGCCCCCGTCGTGAGCATGGCCCCGGCCGAGTAGGAGCATCGCTGATGTCAACTTACACCTCGCTGTGGCAGAGGCACTCGATCCTGGAGCGCAACTCCATCCTCCTCCTTCTTGGCATACTGATCGTCATTGCGATAGGCGGCCTGGTCGAAGTCGTGCCACTGTTCTACCTGAAGAGCACGATCGAAACCGCGCCCGGCGTCCGTCCTTATTCGCCGCTCGAACTCGCCGGTCGCAATATTTACGTGCGCGAGGGCTGCTATCTGTGCCACTCGCAGATGATCCGCGCGCTGCGCGACGAGGTCGAGCGTTACGGTCATTATTCGCTCGCCGCCGAGAGCATGTACGATCATCCGTTCCAGTGGGGCTCAAAGCGCAACGGCCCGGATCTGGCGCGCGTCGGCGGCAAGTATTCCGACGACTGGCACCGTGACCATCTGCGCGACCCGCGCTCGGTGGTTCCGGAGTCGATCATGCCGGCCTATCCGTGGCTGTTCGCGACCGATCTCGATTTCAGCCATATCGCCGAGGACATGAAGGTCCAGTCGCTGCTTGGCGTGCCGTACACCGAAGACATGATCGCCAACGCGCTTGCCGATGTGCGCACCCAGGCGACGACGGACGCACCGGACGCCGCTGCGCTGACCAAGCGTTATCCGAAAGCGCAGGCGCGGAGCTTCTCCGGTAATGCCGGCCGCGTCACCGAAGCCGATGCGCTGATCGCGTACCTGCAAATGTTGGGAACGCTGGTCGACTTCAAGCTCTACGACGACAAAGCCAATATCCGCTGAGGAGAACGAACCGTGTCGCCGACCTATCAATTCTTCTCGGAAATCGCCCAGACCTGGGGACTGGTCTACTTTGTCATTATCTTCATCATCGTGCTGATCTACGCGCTATGGCCCTCGCGCGCGCGCCAACAACAATTTGATGAATCGGCGCGCATGCCGCTGCGAGAGGACTAAACAATGGCTGACGCAAAAAAATCCGATCACAACCCGGCGGCAAAAGTTGGCACCACCGGCCACGAATGGGACGGCATTCAGGAGCTGAACACGCCGCTGCCGCGCTGGTGGCTGTGGCTGTTCTACGCGACGATCGTGTGGTCGATCGGTTACTGGATCGTCTATCCGGCGTGGCCGCTGGTCTCGTCCTACAGCAACGGCGTGTTCAACTGGCACACCCGCAGCGCCGTCGCGACTCCAGCTCGCCGCGCTTCAGGAAGAGCGCGGCCCGATGATGACGCGGCTCGCCTCGGCGTCATTGCAGCAGATCGAGACGACGCCGGACCTGCTCGATTTCGCGCGAGCACTCGGCCGCCGCGCATTTGCCGACAATTGTGCGCCGTGCCACGGCGCCGGCGGCGGCGGCGCGAAAGGATATCCCAACCTGAACGACAACGACTGGCTGTGGGGCGGCAAGCTCGACGAGATCGCCCTGACCATCCAGCACGGCGCTCGCGCCGGCGACGATGCAGGTCATCAAGGTTCGATGCCGGCTTTCGGCCGCGATGGCCTGCTCAAGCCCAATGAAATCTCGACCGTCGCCGATTACGTCCGCTCGTTGTCGGGTCTCAAGACCGAGCCTGGCGCCGACCTGGCGCGCGGCGCCAAAATTTTCGCCGACAATTGCGCCGTCTGTCACGGCCCGGAAGGCAAAGGCAACCGCGAGCTCGGTGCGCCCAACCTGACCGATCAGATCTGGCTTTATGGGTCGGACAAAAAGACCATTATGGAGGGTCTTATCAATGGACGCGGCGGCATCATGCCGGCCTGGGGTGGCAAGCTCGACGACGTCACCATCAAGGCGCTTGCCGTCTACGTGCACACTTTCGGCGGTGGGGAGCAGTAAGAAATGTGCCCCGGCAGTGATATCGCGCTCGCCATGCAGGACGTCGCCGCGCGGCAGGGGCAGCATCCACTCGCCGCGTTGGTCGATGATGCGGCGCGTACGCCGCTCGTTCCGCATTTCGAACCGGAGCCGGACGATGAGCAGCCGCTCTATGCCGCGCGCAAGAAGGTTTATCCGCAACGCGTGAGCGGTACGTATCGGCGCGTGAAATGGGCGGTGCTGTTCGTCACACTTGGCATCTACTACCTGCTGCCGTTCGTGCGCTGGGATCGGGGGCCTAATGCCCCCGCCCAGGCGGTGCTGATCGATTTCCCGAGCCGGCGGTTCTATTTCTTCTTCATCGAGATCTGGCCGCAGGAATTTTACTATCTCACCGGCCTCCTGATTCTTGCGGCGATGGCGTTGTTTCTGATGAACGCCGTCGCCGGGCGCCTGTGGTGCGGTTATCTCTGTCCACAAACGGTATGGACCGACCTTTTCCAGGCCATCGAGCGTTGGACCGAAGGTGACCGGCGCGAGCATCTGCAGCGCGACCGCCAGCCGTGGACGATGGAGCGTCTGGCCCGCGCCGGCGCCAAGCATTTTCTCTGGCTGATGGTCGCATGGTGGACCGGCGGCGCCTGGGTTCTTTATTTCGCCGACGCGCCAAGTCTGGTGAAAGACCTGGCGACATTTCAGGCGCCGCTCATCGCCTATGCCTTCATCGGCTTGCTGACACTTACGACCTACGCGCTGGCCGGATGGATGCGCGAGCAGGTCTGCGTCTACATGTGTCCGTGGCCGCGTATTCAGGCCGCGCTCACCGACGAACATGCGCTCAACGTCACGTACCGCTACGACCGCGGCGAGCCGCGTGCATCGTTGAAAAAGGCCGCAGCGCTGCATGAGCAAGGCCTTCCGGCCGGTGACTGCATCGATTGCCTGCAATGCGTGCATGTTTGCCCCACCGGCATCGATATCCGCGGCGGGCCCAATCTTGGTTGCATCCAGTGCGGCCTGTGCATCGACGCTTGCGACGCGGTGATGGAGAAAGTCGGTCGCCCGGCGCGGCTCATTGCGTTTGACACCGACGTCAACATTAAACGCCGTCAGGAAGGGCAAAAGCCGATCTACAATATCGTGCGCACGCGCACGCTGCTCTATGCCGCTATCATAGTCATCGTCGGCGCGGTGATGGGCTATGCATTGCTGACGCGGCACAACGTCGCCATCAACGTCCTGCACGATCGCAACCCGCTGTTCGTGCGCTTGTCCGATGGATCGCTGCGCAACGCCTACACCGTGCGCGTCCTCAACAAGAGCCTTGAGGGCAGAACCTTTGTGCTCAGGGTCAGCGGCCTGCCGGATGCCGACGTCGACGTGATCGGCAGTTCGTCCTTCTTTGGAGCAGATCCGTTGATTGACGTCGGTCCCGATCAATCGCGCGAAGCGCGCGTTCTGGTCACGGCGCGCGAGAAGGTGCCGGCCGGGGCCTCGATCCCCATCACCTTCATCATCGTACCCAAGACTGGCGGAACGCTAGTCAGGGTCAACGATCATTTCTTCGGACCGTGAGGCAACCATCATGGCCGGGACCGAACCGCGGCAAGTTACTGGGCGAATGGTCCTCGCAATGATGGTCGCGTTCTTTGCGGTCATTATCGGTGTCAATGCGTTCATGGCCCATGAAGCGCTGTCGACCTTCCGCGGCGTCGACGCCGATAGCGCTTACCGGGCCGGGCAATTGTTCGAGCATGAAGTCGCCTTGGCCAAAGCGCAGGACGCCGAGCACTGGCAGGTCGATGCCCGGGTGACACCGTCGCCTGACGGCACTGCTCTCCTCGATGTCGTCGTGCGCGACGCGTCAGGCAAGCCGCTCGGCGGTATGACCGCGACCGTCGTGTTCGCCCGACCGACCGATCGGCATCTCGACCGGACCGTCACCGTCAACGAAGATAAGCCCGGCCATTACGTGGGCAGCGCGATCGTCACCGCCGGCCAATGGGACCTCATTCTCGAACTGTCGCGCCAGGGCAACCGGCTATTCCGATCTAAAAACCGCGTCGTGATCAAGTGAGCATCGGCGATGGCCGAGACGGTTGACCTGTCGCTGTTCGTCGAACCCGGCGATGCCGGCGCGTCCCATATGACGCTCGCGGTGGACGGCGTTGCCTGCGCCGGGTGTATCCGCAAAATCGAAAGCGGACTGACGAAGTTGCCGGGTGTGATCGACGCGCGGCTCAACTTCACCCAGCGCCGGCTTGCCGTCGATTGGCGCAACGACGAGATCGACGCCTCGCGGATCATCGAGGCGATCGAAGCGATTGGCTATCACGCCCATCCGTTCGCCCCCGAACGCGTCGAAGCCGACGACAGTGCGCAGGCCAAGTGGCTGCTCAAATGCCTGGCGGTCGCAGGCTTTGCCGGGATGAACGTGATGTTGCTGTCGGTCTCGATCTGGGCCGGCAACGTTTCCGATATGACACCGGAGACGCGCGACCTGTTTCATTGGCTCTCCGCCCTGATGGCACTGCCCGCTGCAGCATATGCCGGTCAGCCGTTCTTTCGAAGCGCACTAAGAGCGCTGCGGGCGCGGCAGCTCAATATGGATGTGCCGATTTCGCTCGGCGTGACGCTCGCGCTGGGTCTGTCGTTGTTCGAAACCGCGACGCATGCGGCGCACGCTTATTTCGACTCGGCGATCATGCTGCTGTTCTTTCTGTTGTGCGGCCGCTACCTCGATCTGGCAATGCGGCGCAAGACGCGGCTGTTTGCCGGCAACCTTGCCGGCCTGAAGGTCGAATTCGCGCACCGTCTCGATGCAAGCGGCGAACTTGTCCAGATACCGGCCGCTGCCTTGCACCCCGGCGAGCGCATATTGGTCCGGCCTGGTGAACGCATTCCTGCCGATGGCGCCATCATCAACGGCGCCTCGGATATCGATGAAAGTCTGGTGACCGGCGAGACGCTGCATCGCGCGGTACGCGGCGGTATGACGATTTATGCCGGCAGCATCAACGTCTCGGGCGCTTTGACCGTACGCGTCACGGCGTCCGGAACCGGTACGCTGGTTGATGAGGTCGAGCGGCTTCTCGACAAGGCCGTCGAAGCAAAGTCGCGGACGGTGCGGCTCGCCGATCGCGTGGCGCGGCTTTATGCGCCTGTCGTACACGCGGCGGCGGCGCTGACCGCGATTAGCTGGCTCGCTGCGGGAGCCTCGCTGCACGATGCGATTGTCGTCGCCATCGCCGTGCTCATTATTACCTGTCCGTGCGCGATTGCGCTTGCCATCCCTGCCGTGCAGGTGGTCGCCGCAGGCTCTTTGTTTCGCAACGGAGTCATTCTCAACGGGGGCGACGCGATCGAACGGCTCGCCGAAGCCGACACGGTCGTATTCGACAAGACCGGCACGTTGACGCTGCCAAATCCGCGCGTGGATGAGACCGTTGCGATCGACCCCGATGTACTCGAACTCGCGGCGCGGTTGGCGCTGTCGAGCCGCCATCCGCTCGCGATGGCGGTCGCGCGCGCGGCGCGCAATCGCAGTCCCTATCCGGGCGCCGTCGAGGAGCCCGGGCAAGGCGTTCGCGCGACCATCGATAGCATAGAAGCGCGCCTTGGCAGCGCCAAGTTCTGCAATGTCGCCGAGGACCATCTATCAGCCGCGCGCGACGGCAATGCGTCCTTCATTACCTTCACGCACGGTGGCACCATTGCAACGATCCCGATCCATCAAGCCTTGCGGCTGGATGCTGTCGCGGTGACTAGAGCGCTTCGCGAACGCGGCCTCGATCTTGTCGTGCTGTCAGGCGATCGACCGGCCGCCGTGGCGCCGGTGGCCGAGGAGCTCGGCATTCGAAATTGGCGCGCCGGCCTGACGCCGGCTGAAAAGATCGCAGCCATCGAGGTTATGCAATCGCAAGGCCGCCGCGTCCTGATGGTTGGGGATGGATTAAACGACGCGCCGGCGCTTGCCGCCGCCTACGTCTCGTTGTCGCCAATCACCGCCGCCCACCTTACCCAGGCGCATGCCGACGCGCTGTTTCTCGGCGATCGGCTCAGTCCGGTGCTGCGGGCCGTGGTCGTCTCGCGCCGGGCGCGTGCACTCATGAAGGAAAACCTCGCACTTGCCGCGATCTACAATGCGCTTGCGGTGCCGCTGGCCATTGCCGGCGTGGTCACGCCACTGATCGCGGCGGTTGCCATGTCCGGGTCGTCGCTGCTCGTTACGCTCAATGCATTACGCGCGCGCTTTCGCGCGGAGCCCGGCTTATGAACGTACTGATGTACCTTGTGCCGATGGCCCTACTGCTCGGCCTAATCGGGCTGGTCGCGTTTCTGTGGTCGCTTAAGAGCGGCCAATACGACGACCTTGAAGGCGCCGCGCTCCGCATCCTCCCTGACGACGATATTGAAGGTTAGAGCGGCAGGGTGGCGACGGCACACGACGGCTCCTGCGGATCGGACGCAATCTGAAAGCCAAGCTCCCGGCACATCTCCAGCATTGTCGTGTTCTCTTGCAGAACTTGACCGTGGATCGACCGGATGCCTTCGGCACGCGCATATTCGATGATCAATTGCATGAGCAGCCAGCCAAGGCCGCGTCCTTTCAGATCGGACCGGACGAGGATCGCGTATTCGCCGGCGGCGTAATCCGCGTCGGCGTGCAAGCGCACCACCCCCAGCATGGCGCCGGTCGCCTCTTCGATCGCAATGAATGCCATGGCGCGGGCGTAGTCGATTTGGGTAAAGCGCGCGATGAAGGTGTGGCTGAACTCCTTCACCGGCGCGAAGAAACGTAGCCGCAAATCGGCCGGTGTCACCGCAGCAAAGAACGGCACATATAGTGGCTCATCTTCCGGCCGGACCGGGCGCACCAGGATCGCCGTTCCGTCGCGAAGCTTCAGCCGCCTCTGCCATTCTGTCGGATAAGGCTTAATCGCAAACCGCGGATTGCCGTGCGATCGCCCTCGCGGCCTCTCGACCGGGCCGACCGATACCCGCGCGTCAACGGCTATCACGCCGGTCTCGTCGGCAAGTACCGGATTGAGATCGATTTCTCGTATCTCCGGAAAATCAGCCACCAGCTGGGCGAGCTTGACCAGAAGAAGCTCGACCGCGCGTTCGTCCGCCGCCGGCACGTTGCGATAAGCCTTCAGAATACGGGACACGCGGGTGCGGGCGATCAAGCTGCGGGCAAGCGTCAGATCGAGCGGTGGCAGCGCCAGGGCCTTGTCACTGATGACTTCAACGGCCGTGCCGCCCTGGCCAAATGCAATCACCGGGCCGAAGGTCGGATCATCGGCCACGCCAACAATGAGTTCGCGCGCTTTCGGCCGCAAGATCATTGGAAACACTGTGACGCCCGAGATGCGCGCGTCGGGTTTCGCGGCGCGCGCACGGTCCAGAATTTCCGTTGCGGCTTCGCGTATCGCATGCTCGCTGGTGAGGTTGAGGCGCACACCGCCGACCTCCGACTTGTGGACGATGTCGGGCGACTGAATTTTCAGGACGACGGGGGTATCGTTGGCGAGATAAGGTTTTGCGATTCCAACGGCTTCGGCGGCATCGCGCGCAAGCGCGGCCGGCGTGACAGAAATGTCATAAGCGGAAAACAAGCGCGTCATCTCAACTGGATCGAGCCAGGTTCGCCGATCGCGCAACGCGGCTTCAATGAGCGGGCGCACGGCACCGAGATCCGGCACGAAATCCTGCGGCAAACTTGGCGGCGTCGCCATCAACGAGTTCGCGCGATTGTTGATAGCGAACAAGGTGAGTGAAGCCGAAGATCGCTGCTGTCTCCGTCGCGTAACTGGGAATGCCGGCGGTTTCGAACACTTCTGCCGCAGCGTCGCTTTCGCCCATCCACATCGCGAATACCGGTTTGGCTGGAACACACTTCTTGCGATGCCGCACGGTCGCGGCAATTACCGCTTTCGCCGCATCTGCGGGTGACGCCAGCGCGGTCGGCACGTTCATGACCAGCACGGCGTCATTGGCGTCATCGTCGAGCAGCTGTTCGAGCGCGACGGCGTACCTAGTTTCGTCAGCATCGCCGGCGATATCGACCGGATTGGCGCGCGACCAGATCGGCGGCAACGCTGCGTCGAGTTTCTTCATCGTCTCCGGCGAAATGGCGGCGAGTTCACCGCGGAGGTCGACGAGACGATCGACCGCAAGGACACCAACCCCGCCGCCGTTGGTGAGGATGGCGAGCCGTTTGCCGCCAAGTATAGTCAAGCGTCCCAGTGTTTCAGCGGCGGCAAACAACTCGTCGAGATCGATGACCCGCAAAAGACCCGCACGGCGGAACGCAGCGTCATAGACCGCGTCCGATCCGGCAAGCGCGCCGGTGTGCGTCAGCGCCGCCTTCGCGCCCTGGGCATGACGCCCGGACTTGATGACAAGCACCGGCTTGATCCGCGCCGCGGCCCGCGCCGCCGACATGAATTTGCGCGCATCGCGGATCGACTCGATGTAGAGCATGATGGCCCGCGTCCCGCGGTCTAAGGCGAAGTGATCGAGCAGGTCGGCGAAATCGACGTCGATACTGTCGCCAATGGAGACGACGGCCGAAAAGCCGACGCCGCGGACGGCGGCCCATTCTACCAGGCCGGTCGCGATGGCGCCGGATTGCGAAATCAGTGCGAGGTCGCCGGCGGGCGGTGCGGACGCGGCGAAGCTGGCATTGAGCTTCGCGCGCGGCACCAAAACGCCGAGACAATTTGGGCCGACAAGGCGCATGCCGGCGGCACGGGCATTCTTCTCGGCGATCTCCGCCAGCGAACCCGGCCCGTGGCCGAGCCCGGCAGTGACAATGATGCTGGCCGCAGTGCCTTTCCGCGCCGCCGCAGCGACCGCGTCGGGCACGCCCGCAGGCGGCACCGCAATCACCGCAACGTCAGGCGCCCCCGGCAGAGCTTCGTAGGATTTGACCGCGTGAACGCCTTCGATCTCGTCATAGTGCGGATTGACGACATAAATCGGACCCGGGAAACCGGATCGACGGAGGTTCTCGACCACGGCGCGGCCGGAGGACGTTTTGCGCGGCGACGCACCGATCACAGCGATAGAGCCCGGCGAGAACAGCTTGTCGAGATTGTAAGTTGACATCAATTGGCCTATCGCAAGCGGCGTAACTGTTTCTCACTCCTAAACCGGCGGAACTGAGAATCATTCGCCGTTCCGAGCATAAAAGTCTTTTTGAAGGAACATGCCTCACGTATGCGGACGTTGATATGACGGCGGGGCTGCGTTGCTGCGATTGGTGCAAGGTTCCCAACGGCATCGCCACGCAGCCTGGCACTTACTATCTGAGGCACGAATGCTCTGCTCACTCGACCAGCGGCCGCAGCGCCGGATAATGGTCCACCATATGCAACTGTTCCAGCAACCCGTCGAGGCCCCACACGTGTCCGGCACGATGGGCGATCGGGTAAACAATCACAGCGGCGTAAACGAGATGAAAGTCGACGATAAAGTTGAGATGATTCTCAACGTATGGAAACTTGAGATGCGCAAAGTTTAGACGATCATCAGCAGCACGCCGAACGGACCGCTGGCGCGCACCAGCAAACCGGAAATGAGTGATACCCCTATCCATGATCGGTGCGACCGAGAATCGGGCTTGTTCGATCAATTGTCACTCGTCTTAGCTCTCACAGGCTGGGCAATAGCGAAATTTGACGGCACAGTCACCTCCCAGGGATCGCAATCCCGCACGTGCCTCTGCGCCTGTCCCGCACTCGTTATCGGTATATCCGCGGTCACCTCGCCAAGCGAAACCGGTCCAATGAACGAGAAGGAAAGAGTCGCACTTGGATCGATCGCCGCCTCGGCGGGGCTCACCGTGGCGAAAGCGATTGTCGGCATCCTTAGCGGCTCGCTTGCCATCCTGTCCGAGGCCGGACATTCGCTGATCGATCTTGCCGCGACCGTGCTGACCTTTGTTGCGGTCCGGGTCTCCGGCAAGCCCGCCGATGCCGAGCACCAATACGGCCACGGCAAAGTGGAAAGCGTGGCTGCGCTGGCCGAGACTGCGTTTTTGTTTCTGCTCGCTGCGGTGGTCATTTACGAGGCGGCGCAGCGGCTATTCGGCGAACGCGTTCATGCGGTTGAAGCAACCGCCGCCGCCTTTGCCATCATCGCCGCTTCGATCGTAGTCGATTTTTTCCGCGCCCGTACGCTGAACCGCGTGGCACAGAAAACATCAAGCCAGGCGCTCGAGGCTGACGCGCTGCATTTCAGCTCAGACATGTGGTCGTCGATTGCCGTGCTGATCGGACTCGGCGGCGTCGCGCTCGGCTATTCGCGGGCCGACGCGGCCGCGGCCTTTGTCGTTGCCATATTCATCGGCATCGCCGGTTTGCGGCTAGGCCGTCGCACGATCGACACGTTGACTGATGCTGCGCCTGCCGGGGTAAGCGAGCGCGTGATGGCGATTGCGCGCCGGGTGCCAGGTATCGTTACCGTTGAGCGCGTACGCGCACGTCCCGCCGGCGCCGTGTTGTTCGTGGACCTGGCCGTGGGAGTAAACCGCACGCTGCCGCTTGATCGCGTCACTGCGATCAAGGACCGGCTCACGCAGGCGGTCCGCGCCGGCCTGCCCGAGGCCGAGGTCACGATCACCACCGAATCGCGCGCGCTCGACGACGAGACGGTGCGCGAACGGGTCATGCTCATTGCTCGCAATCGTGGCCTCGCCGTTCATCATGTCGCGGTGCAGGCGCTTGCCGATCGGCTTTCGGTGTCGTTCGATCTCGAAGTTGAAGGCGCACTCCCGCTTAATGCCGCGCACGAGACCGCGAGCCAACTCGAGGATGCCATCCGCGAAGAGCTCGGTCCGGAGGTTGAAGTCGAAACGCACATCGAGCCCCTGCCGGCCGTTATTCTTGCCGGCCACGACGCCGCTGCCGGAAGAGTTTCGGAAATTGGCGGCGCGCTGACTGCGCTTGCAACCGAAATCGCCGGGCTCGGCGAGGTGCACGATGTGCGTGTACGCGAAACTCCGGATGGCGAGATTGTTAATTTTCATTGCCGCGTCGACCCCGCCCTCTCAGTGAGCGCGGTGCACGATTTGGTCGATGCCGCTGAGCGGCGGTTGCGCCGGCGCTTTCCGAGCATCAGCCGCGTCATCGGCCATGCCGAGCCGGGGCGGTAAGTCTCACGGAATAAGGACCGCCGCCCCTTCGAAGCGGCCGGCCCGGAGGTCAGCTAAAGCCGTGTTCGCGTCGCTCAGCGGATAGCGGGTAATCTGCATCTTGATGCCGGCGCGCGGTGCGATCGCCAGAAACTCGTAAGCATCCCGCCGCGTCAGATTGGCGACAGAGACGAGCTGCCGCTCCTCCCAAAGCAGACGATAGGGGAAGCTTGGAATATCCGACATGTGGATGCCGCCGCAGACCACGCGTCCGCCCTTCTTAACGGCCGCGAGCGCGACGGGCACGAGTTCGCCTGCCGGCGCGAAGATGATAGCCGCGTCGAGCTGTTCTGGCGGCATCTCGCCCGAGCCGCCGGCCCAGACCGCGCCGAGCGAGCGCGCGAATTTTTGCGAGGCTACGTCGCCGGTGCGGGTGAAGGCGTAGACCCGTCGGCCCTGCCAGATGGCGACTTGCGCCAAAATATGCGCGGCGGCGCCGAAGCCGTAGAGACCGAGCGTGCTCCCCTCCCCGGCCATTTGGTAGCTGCGCCAACCGATCAGGCCGGCGCACAGCAAAGGCGCCGCCTCTGCCGAGTCGAGTTTCCCCGGCAGCGGAAAAGCAAACCGCGCGTCGGCGAGCGTGTGCGTCGCATAGCCGCCGTCGCGCGTGTAGCCCGTGAACAATGGTGAATCGCACAAGTTTTCGCGCCCGGAACGGCAGAAAGGACAGACGCCGCAAGTCGCACCGAGCCACGGCACGCCAACGCGCTCGCCAACTCTGAAACCCGTCACGTTTGCACCGAGCGCCGTAACGCGACCGACGATCTCGTGGCCCGGCACGATCGGCAGCTTGGGCTGCGGCAATTCGCCGTCGACCACATGCAAATCGGTGCGGCACACGCCGCAGGCTTCGATCTCGACCAGGAGTTCGCTTGCCATAGGCTGCGGTATCGAACGCTCGCGCAAAATCAGCGGCGTTTGCGGCCGATCCAGCACCATTGCGTGCATGGCTGACATCAGGCGGCACCCCTTGTGTACTAGCCGTATTCCCTGTGCTTTCAATTAGCCGGCAAAACTTCTACATCAAGCCGACCATGCGCACTGAAGAACCGCGTCCCATCCGCCTCAAGGATTACCGCCCGCCGGACTGGCTCATCGAAACCGTCGATCTCGACGTCTCGCTCGATCCGACCGCGACCACCGTCCGCGCCAAGCTCAAGCTCAAGCCGAACGGCGGCGGCACGCCGGCGCCGCTGGTTCTGGACGGCGAGGAACTGAAGCTGCGTTCGCTTACGCTCGACGGCGCGCCGCTGCCGAGCGACAGTTTCCTTGCTACGCCCGAACGGCTGACCATTGCGCAACCGCCCAACCGGTCCTTCGAGCTCACCATCGAGACCGTGGTCGATCCGACCGCCAACACCCAGCTGATGGGCCTCTATCGCGCCGGCTCGACATATTGCACGCAGTGCGAGGCCGAAGGCTTCCGCCGCGTCACCTACTTCCTCGACCGGCCGGACGTGATGGCGGTCTACACCACGCGCATCGAGGCCGACAAAACCGAGACGCCCGTCCTTCTCTCCAACGGCAATCTGATCGCGCAAGGCGACGTGCCAGGCACTAACCGGCATTTCGCCGTCTGGCACGATCCATTCAAGAAGCCATGTTATTTGTTCGCGCTGGTCGGCGGCAAGCTTGGGCGCATCACCGACAGCTTCACCACCATGTCCGGCCGCGAGGTCGCGCTGCACATTTATGTCGAGCCGGGCAAGGAAGACCGCGCGCATTACGCCATGGACAGCCTCAAGCGCGCCATGCGCTGGGACGAGGAGGCATTCGGCCGCGAATACGATCTCGACATCTTCATGATCGTTGCGGTTTCAGCCTTCAACATGGGCGCGATGGAGAACAAGGGCCTCAACGTCTTCAACGACAAATATGTCCTGGCTTCACCCGCCACCGCGACCGATACCGACTACGCCCATATAGAAGGGGTGATCGCGCATGAATATTTTCATAACTGGACCGGCGACCGCATCACCTGCCGTGACTGGTTTCAGCTTTGCCTGAAAGAGGGCCTCACCGTTTTCCGCGACGAAGAATTTTCCGCCGACCAGCGCTCGCGCGCCGTCGAGCGCATCAGCGACGTGCGCGCGTTGCGCTCGCATCAGTTCGTCGAAGATGCAGGCCCCCTGGCGCATTCAGTACGACCCGAGATCTATCACGAGATCAACAACTTCTACACGACCACGGTGTACGACAAGGGCGGCGAAGTCGTGCGCATGATCAAGGTCCTGCTTGGGCCGGAACTGTTCCGCAAAGGCATGGACCTTTACTTCGACCGGCACGACGGCGAAGCGGCAACAGTCGAGCAGTTCGTGCAGTGCTTTGCCGACGTGAGCAGCCGCGATTTTTCGCAGTTCATGCTGTGGTATACGCAAGCCGGCACCCCGGAGGTCGTGGTCGCGCCGCATTACGACGCGCGGACCAAAACCTACCGGCTCGACATCACGCAGACGGTGCCGCCGACGCCGGGCCAGCCGGACAAGGCGCCGATGGTGATCCCGTTTGCGGTCGGGCTTGTCGGCAAAGATGGCGGCGACCTGCCGCTTACGCTTGACGGCCAGCCACTAGACCATGGCGTGCTTGAAGTGAATAAGCCGAGCCAAAGCTTCGTCTTCACCGGCGTCGCAGAGCCGCCGATCCCTTCGCTCAACCGCGGCTTTTCCGCTCCGATCAAGCTGTCGCTGCCGATCGAACCGGGCGACTTGCGTTTCCTCGCGGCGCACGACCGCGACTCCTTCAATCGGTGGCAAGCCGTGCAGACACTGGGCATGTCGCTCTTGATCAGCAATGTCGGGGCGTTGCACCGAAGCGAGACGCCGCGCATTGATGAGGGTCTGATTGCCGCGCTCGGCGCTAGCCTCGCCGACCAGAATCTCGAGCCCGCATTCATCGCGCTCACGCTCAATCCGCCGAGCGAGAGCGACATCGCCCGCGAGATTGGGCGCGATGTCGATCCCGGCGCCATCTTTGCCGTACGGCGGCACTTGCGGGCCGCGATCGGCGATCGGCTCGGCGCCGCGCTGACCGAGACCTACCGCCGCATGATCGTTGTAGGCCCCTATCGACCCGACGCGGCGAGCGCCGGTCGGCGCTTGCTCAAAAACGTCTGCCTCGATCTGTTGGCGGCGACTCAGCAGAACGACGCCATCGCTCGCGCGCTTGATCAGTATCGCGACGCCGACAACATGACCGATCGCATGGCTGCGCTCGAGACGCTCGCGCAACACGACCGGCCCGAGCGCACCGAGGCGCTGAACGATTTCTATACTCGATACGCGAACGATCCCCTGATCATCGACAAATGGCTGGCGCTGCAGGCAGCGATACCCGAGCCGGCAACGCTCGACCGCGTGCGCGCGCTGACCGCGCACGCGGCCTTCTCAATGGCCAATCCCAACCGGGTGCGGGCGCTGATCGGATCGTTCGCGCAAGTCAACCACACCCAGTTTAATCGCGTCGATGGCGCCGGTTATGACTTCGTGGCCGATGCGGCGCTCACGCTTGATCCGAAAAATCCGCAAGTGGCCGCACGCTTGATGGGCGCATTCCGTTCATGGCGCGCGCTCGAACCGCAACGCCGCGAACGCGCCGAAGCAACGCTGCGCCGCGTCGCCGCGGCGCCAGCGCTGTCGCGCGACGTTCACGATATCGTAGCGCGCACGCTGGCCAATAACTGAGCGGCGCCGCGAGAGAGGCGGTGCCAAGCACCGCCTCAGGCATCGAGTGCGGATTCTTTCCAGGAACTTGATCTAAATCAAAGGCGGCGTAAGCTTGAGTGACGCATTGTTTGACATGCGGTTTGGTGCACCTCTACACAAATAACCATAGCCACTGGATCGAACTGCCGGGGAGCGATCAATGTGGGCGAAGGTCCGCGCAAAGCTGCGCGAGTGGTACATTGTAGCCATTGGTGTGTGCCTGATTGCGGGCGGTTTCTTTCTCGCGTCGC
The DNA here is from genome assembly GCA_963831165.1 of uncultured Alphaproteobacteria bacterium. GTDB lineage: Bacteria > Pseudomonadota > Alphaproteobacteria > Rhizobiales > Xanthobacteraceae > BOG-931. Next base: position 198,197 of record CAWHPC010000002.1, on the reverse strand, counting down.
ACCAGCCTTCTCCATCGGCTGCGGCCCCCCCGATCGAAGACTGCACATCAACCAAGTCTGAAACCGCAACGTCGGCGAAGCTGCCGGCGTCTTCGGCCGCTCCGAAAACCGCCGAGCAGTCTCGCTCGTCCGCCGCGCGTGTCGCCACAGCAAATGTTCGACAACCTGTAGCGGAACCCGCTCCCGGTGGATCCCGCGAGCACGTGATGAACCACAGCATGGCGGCCGCCGCGCAGACGAACCCGCCGCCGGCGCCGGCAGCGATTGCGACGTCCGCATCCGGCGGCGATACCGGCGCCGGTCGGCTGGTATTCAGAAAATGTCAGGCCTGCCATTCGCTGGAGCCGGGTAAGAATATCCTCGGACCGTCGCTTGCAGGGATCATCGGCCGCAAGGCCGGATCCGAGCCGGGTTACAACTATTCGCCGGCAATGAAGCAGACAAATATCGTCTGGGATGCCAAAACGCTGGACGCCTATCTGAGCGATCCGCAGAAAGTCGTTCCGGGAAACAAAATGCCGTTCCCGGGTCTCAAGACCGACCATGATCGCGCCGACGTCATCGCCTACCTCGCCGCCCCGGCCGCGCCGGCTGGCGCGGCTGCGGTTGCCGCCTCTCAACAGGCACCAGCAGGGGAGAAACAAGCGGCCGCACCAGCACAACAAACACCGCAGGGTACGGCCGGCACCGACAGCGGGTACCTGTTGGATGCCAAATACACGTTGCGATCCGGTATCGCGGACGGACGAATGGTTTATATCGGCGTCGGCGGCGCAATCGACGGCAAGGTCAATCCGGTGTTGACTGCGGCCGAGGGCCAAGTGGTCGAACTTACCCTGATCAATGGCGAAGGCGCCGAACATGACATCGTCTTTCCCGATCAAAACACCAAATCGCCGCGCGTTACCGGCAAGGGGGCAAGCACCACCATCGCCTTTCGGGCGGAGAAGGCCGGCGACTTCACGTATTTCTGCAGCGTTCCCGGACATCAGCTCGCGGGCATGCAGGGCCAATTCATTGTTACCTTGCGACCAGCGCCCCAGACGCTTGTCGAGGCCGATATTTCCCGCGAACCAGCCGACTTGCCGCCGCCAATCGGCAAGCGTGGCCCGCAGACGGTGCGGGTCGATCTCGTCAGTGTCGAAGTCGAGGGGCGGTTGGCGGAAGGAACCACCTTCGGGTACTGGACCTTTAACGGCAAGGTTCCCGCACCGTTCATTCGCGTCCGCGTCGGCGACACTGTCGACATTCACCTGAAAAATTCCGCCGACAGCGCGATGATCCATTCGGTCGACTTCCACGCGACGACCGGACCGGGCGGCGGCGCCGCCGCTCTTCAGGTCGAGCCGGGCAAAGAAAAATCAATGACGTGGAAGGCGCTGATTCCCGGCCTTTACGTCTATCACTGCGCCACGCCGATGGTCTCCGAGCACATCGCCAACGGTATGTACGGTCTGATTCTGGTCGAGCCGGAAAACGGGCTGCCGCAGGTCGATCGCGAATTCTACGTGATGCAGGGCGAGATCTACACCGACGTCCCCTATGGGCAGCACGGTAGCGCCGAATTCAGCGTCGAGAAGCTCCTCAACGAACGTCCGGAATATTTCGTTTTCAACGGATCGGTTGGCGCGCTCACCAAACTGCACCCGCTGCGGGCCAAGGTCGGCGACACCGTGCGGATCTTTTTCGGCGTCGGCGGTCCGAACTTTACTTCGTCATTCCACGTGATCGGAGAAATATTCGACAAGGTCTACGCGTTTGGCGGGCTGGAATCGCAGCCGCTGGAAGGCATTCAAACTGTGAGTGTGGCGCCGGGCGGCGCGGTCATCACCGAGTTCAAGACCAAGGTGCCGGGAAACTACACTTTGGTCGATCATGCATTGGCGAGACTCGAGCGCGGACTGGTCGGTATCCTGAGCGTTGAAGGTCCGCCCAATCCTGAAATCTATAACGGTCAGGTGATGTCCGGGATGGGACACTAGCGGTGAACCAGCCCGCCGCGCTGCAGCGCCGCCTTGAATACGCCGGCCCGGCGATTTTCTCGTATGGCTTTCGTCCATTCTTCTTGGGTGGAGCCGCGTGGGCCGCGCTCAGCATTGCGCTCTGGCTGCCGCAATATTTCGGAGAAATGTCGCTGCCGACGGCATTCAATCCGCTGGATTGGCACATCCACGAGATGATCTACGGCTACGTCGCGGCGGCAATCGCGGGTTTTCTGTTGACCGCAATTCCCAATTGGACAGGGCGGCTGCCGGTCAACGGCTACCCGCTTGCTGGCCTGTTTGCCCTGTGGCTCGCAGGCCGGGTGGCGATTGCGGGCTCCGCGGTTTGGGGGCAGTGGATCGCGGCTGTGATCGACGCCGCTTTCCTTGTAATCTTCGCGGCAATCGCCTTGCGCGAAGTCGTCGCCGGTAACAATTGGCGTAACCTGCGTGTCCTCGTCGTACTCGGCGTACTGATTGCGGGCAACATCGTCTTCCACGTGGAGGAAATCCTTCACGGACACGGCGACTACGGCGTTCGCATCGCCATTGCGACGCTGATCGTGCTCATCACGCTGGTGGGCGGACGTATTGTCCCGAGCTTCACCAACAATTGGCTGACGCGGAACAATCCGGGTCGGCTTCCGATTGCGTTTTCTCGATACGACGCGGTTACGCTCGGCCTCAGCGCGCTCGCGCTGGCGTCGTGGATTGCACTACCCCAGTCCGTCGCGTCCGGCGCTCTGTTGTTGATTGCTGGTGTCCTTCAGGCGATCCGCCAGTTACGTTGGGCCGGCGACCGTACCTTCGGCGATCGTCTCGTTCTGGTCCTCCACATTGCTTATGTGTTCGTCCCGCTTGGCTTCCTCCTGTTGGGCGCCGCGATTGTGTGGCCTGCGTACTGGCCGACGAGTGCGGGCATTCACGCCTGGACCACCGGTGCTGTCGGTCTGATGACGCTCGCGGTCATGACGCGCGCAAGTCTTGGCCACACCGGACAGCCGCTCACTGCGTCACTGCCAACGCAGTTCATCTACTTGTGTGCGCTGGTCGCTGCGCTCACACGCATCATCGCAGCGTTTGAGCCGTCGAACCCGCTACTCTACGTTGCCGGCGTCGCCTGGTTCCTGGCGTTTGGCGGCTTTGCGATTTTCTTTGGCCCGCTGCTGCTGGGACGGCCCCCGGTGTGGTCCCACCGCACATAAACAAGCCTCCGAAAGCGCGCCTAAACGCATAGCTGGTGCGATTGCGGATCAGCTTCCGGATGCCGACATATTGCTCATGCGCCGGCCCGGCGCGGACATGCCGACAATGACCGATAACCCACCCGCCAAAACGCGAACCCGCGTACGCGCGCTGCTGTTAAGTGATCGTATCGACACAGCGACCCTCGAGCACGACGGCGTCGTGTCGACCGCGCCATTGACCTACAAGTTCGGCGCCGATGGGCTCGTGACCTTGTTTCGTTTCGGGGTCGTCGCGCTGATGGGGCTCACGACGGCCGAGGAAGCGGACGTGTTGCGCAGCCTGCAACCGCGTCTGATCCGCCCGATCAAGCCCTCCGAAGAAGAAACGGTGCTGATCGAGCTTGTTCCCGACAAGGACGACCAAATTCTTCCCGGCGGTCCGATTACACTTAAAACCATCACACCCGACCACCTGATTGTTATTGCCGACGCTCTGTCGAAAAGCGTGGTGCTGGCGCGCGACGAGCGTGAAGTCGCAGCTGTCTTCGAGCTGGTCGAGCCCTTCGCGCGCCAGCTCGCGGAGCATGGCCGCGCCGGCGCTAGCCGCCGTACCATTCTCAAGCACATTGGCAACGCGTTACTGGTTCAGCACCGGGTGTCCGGCCGCGTCGCGGTCGCCGAAAAGCCGGATGTCGTCTGGGATCGACCCGATCTCGACCGTCTTTATGCGCGGCTGGAAGACGAATACGAGCTACAAGAGCGCGCCGAAGCCTTGTCGCGCAAGCTCAAGGTCATCGCCGACACCGCGCAAGTCTTCACCGACATCATGGATGCCAAGCGAACGTTCCGGCTGGAAATCATCATTGTTGTTTTGATTGCCGTCGAACTCCTCATCGCAGCTTATCAGACGCTGGCATTGCACTGACTGGCATTGAGGCGCGAGAGAGCAGCCTTGTTTGCCGCATAGGCTGGACACCTTGTCTCGTCTGGCCGATGATCGTGTTGCGAGAGCTTCGACGCTGTGACGACGCGGCGCGGCGAGTTGGCCGCGGTCTGGGGCGGTGATAGTCCGCAGGCCTTCGGCAAGTTCACGCCGCACGTTGCCCACGAAACAAATTCACTGCCGGAAGGAACTGGGCCATGAGAACTGCGCGACTGATAGGCTTGCTGTTTGTTACGACCGCGCTTGCAGTTGGTTCGGGCAGCGCGCTGGAGAACAGTCGTCTGGTTCCCGCGCGCACCTTACCAGTGCCCGATACCGCCAGTCCGGCTCTTCAAGCGGTGATCGGCGCACCCCTGCCGCCGTTCTGGAACATTCATCCCAAGTCGGCGCAAGAATGGAAGGAGTTCGTACAGCAGCGCGCCGACTTCACGCTGAAAACGCTCCCGGCTCTGCGAGAGAGAATGGGCGTGAAGGTCGACCCGACTACGATCGGCGGGGTCAAAGCGTTCATGGTCACGCCGAGCGAAGTGGCGGAAGCGAACCGCAATCGGGTTTTGATCCATGTTCACGGCGGCGCTTACGTACTGGGTCCCGGGGAAGCCGGTACGTCGGAGGCAATCATGATGGCTGGCCGGGGCCACATAAGGGTGATCTCAGTCGACTATCGCATGCCTCCTGATTTCCCCTACCCCGCCGCGCTAGATGACGCGATTGCCGTTTACAAGGAAGTTGTGAAGACCACGGACGCCAAAAAGGTGGGAATCTTCGGCACATCGACAGGCGGGGGCATGACCCTGGCTATGGTGTTGCGCGCCAAGAAGGAAGGTCTGCCGCTTCCAGGCGCCATCGCGCCGGGCACGCCGTGGTCCGACATGACCAAGACTGGAGACACCTATTTCGCGAACGAAATGGTGGATAATGTTCTTGTCAGCAACGACGGTTGGCTCGGCGACGCCGCCAATCTCTACGCCAACGGGCACGATCTCAAGGACCCGATGCTGTCGCCGATTTACGGTGATCTGCAAGGATTCCCGCCGACAATCCTGACGTCGGGGACGCGCGATCTTTTTCTGAGCAATACGGTGCGGGTGCATCGCAAGCTGCGCGCCGCGGGTGTTGTGGCCGACCTGATAGTGTTCGAAGGCCTGTCACACGCCCAATATCTGTTTGCCCCGGACGCACCGGAAAGCAGGGAGCACTTCGCCGAAGTAGCCGGATTCTTCGGTAAGTATCTCGAAAAATAGCTGTAAGGTCTCGCCAATTGCGGAGCGGTTTGACTGCCCGACTGTTCGGTCGCTAGCCTGACGCTTCCACAATCGCCCAGGCAAGAGGCCGCCATGACTTTCACTACGCTGGTGTACACGACAGACGGTGCCATCGCGACGATCACGCTCAATCGTCCCGATGAACTCAATACCATCGTGCCGCCGATGCCCGAGGAGTTTGAATCGGCGATTAATGTTGCGGTCAAGGACCCCTCCATCAAAGTCATCATTCTGCGCGGGGCCGGGCGCTCGTTCTGCGCCGGCTATGATTTCGGCGGCGGATTTCATCTCTGGGACGAGCACATCACCACCAATGGCGCGTGGGATTCGGGCAAGGACTTTGCCTGGTCAACGGCATATGCGCTGGCGCCGACACAGAAATTCATGAGCATGTGGCGCGCGCCCAAGCCTGTGATCGCCCAGGTTCACGGCTGGTGCGTCGGCGGCGGCAGCGATACCGCGCTGTGCGCCGACATCGTCATCGCCAGCGAGGATGCGCGGATCGGAACTCCCTATTCGCGGATGTGGGGATGCTATCTGAGCGGCATGTGGCTTTATCGGCTCGGACTGACCAAAGCTAAAGAATACGCGCTGACCGGCAAGCCGCTTTCCGGCCGCGAAGCCGCCGACGTCGGCCTAATCAATCGCGCCGTGCCGTTCGCCCAGCTCGAAGAGACGGTCCGGCAGATGGCGCGGCAGCTCGCTTCGATCCCGCTATCGCAACTGGCGGCGATGAAACTTGTGGTCAATCAAGCCTACGAGAACATGGGGCTCAACAGCACACAAACGCTCGGGCCGATACTTGACGGCTTGATGCGCAACACGCCGGACGCGATCGACTTCATTCGCCTGTCCGAGAAAGAAGGTGTGCGTGCCGCAACTGCCAAGCGCGACGGACCATTCGGCGACTATAGTCAAGCGGCCGCTGATGAACGGCCCAATCCCGACCACGTCATTGACGTCTGAGGTGACGTAAACTTGGTCTTACGTGCCGCGGCAAAAAGCCGGGGACAGCATGCGGAAAAATATTGACTCCAGACTCTCGACAAATCAGCGCGCATCGATTCTTATTGGCATGATTCGGAACGAGATGCGGCACATCCTTCCGATCGCGGTGCAGGGGACCGTCCGAACGGAGGCTGGCAATGGCGCGCGCCGACACGGCGAGTGCGTCTTTACGTTCCGATTCGATTCAGGGGCTGGCAAAGTCGATTGCCAAACCTGCGTATCGGCGCCTGCTCAGCGCGGAGCCGCTGCTGCGCCGCGCCGTTCCAGTTCTCATCATCGCCTTCCTAATTACAATCTGCGTCGGCGCTGCGGTGCAGGTGCTCGAGCAGCGCCGGCTCGCTATCGTTGAAGCGCGACAGTCGATTGAGGCGCTCGCCGAAGAACTGGCCGTTGAGCTCGATCGCCCGGCGAGGGACACGAGAGGAACTTCCGGCCGCACTTCGGCGGCGATCGAACAAGCAATGCCCGCATGGGCAGCAAACGGCGATCGAGCTGTCATGGTCGCCGATGCCGATGGCCGGATCATTGCCACTATACCGAGCGATCCACGGCAGGTTGGAAGACCCCTCCTCGACGTGCTCGGACCCGCGCAGCCATTGACCACCTTCGGCGCCGCGGCCGGCACATTGGAGATTACCCTGCCGGACGGCGCGCCCGCATTCGCAACCGTACGGTCATTGCGAAATCCGCTCGGCATCATTGCCGTCGTCCAGACAGCATCGAGCGCGCTCTCCGGCTGGCGCTCAAGTACCGCACTCACCGTTACGCTGTCGGCCACGACCGGCTTCGTGGTGCTCATCCTCGGCTTTGCGTTTCATTGGCAGGCGACCCGCGCGCGCGAAGCCGACCTTATTCACGATACTGTGCGCGACCGCATCGATACAGCGCTAAACCGCGGCCGCTGTGGCTTATGGGATTGGGACCTGGCGCGCGGCCGCGTGTTCTGGTCGCGCTCGATGTTCGACATCCTCGGCCTGCCGGCGAAGAACGATCTGCTCACGTTCGGCGAGCTTGACGCACTCGTGCACGACGGCGATATCGACCTCTACGAGCTTGCCCGGCAACTCGCGGACGGCGAGGTCAACGCGATCGATCACGCGTTCCGGATGCGCCATGCCGACGGCCGCTGGCTGTGGTTGCGCGTACGCTGCGAATTGGCGCGTCAGCAAGACGAAGCGGGTCTGCATCTGATCGGAATTGCCGTCGACGTCTCCGAGCAGAAGAACCTGGTTGAGAGGACCACGGCCGCGGATTTGCGGCTGCGCGACGCCATCGAGACCATACCGGAAGCCTTCGTACTCTGGGACGCTGATAATCGCCTGGTGCTGTGCAATTCCTATTTCCAAGAGCTGCATCGACTGCCGGACTCGGCCGTGGTGGTGGGAACGCCCTACGAGACGGTCGTCGCCGCCGGCAAGAAAGCCATCATTCGCACGACCATGGCCAACGAAGACAGCCAGACGCAGGGTGCGCGTACCTTCGAAGCGCAACTCACTGACGGGCGCTGGATGCACATCAGCGAGCGCCGCACCAAGGACGGCGGCTATGTCTGTGTCGGCACCGACATCACAAAGATTAAGCAGCATGAGCACAGGCTCATGGATGGCGAGAAACGGCGAATCGCGACCATCAACGATTTGCGCCAATCGCAGCAAGCGCTGGAGCGCCAGACCGACGAACTGGCCGACCTCGCAGAAAAGTACGCCGAGGAAAAGAACCGCGCCGAGGAGGCAAACCAGACTAAATCGAAATTCCTCGCCAATATGAGCCACGAGCTGCGCACGCCGCTCAACGCCATCATCGGCTTCTCCGAAATCATGGAAGCGGCGATGTTCGGGCCGCTCGGCACCGACAAATATCGCGAATATTCTCGGGATATTCGCGAAAGCGGCCAGTATCTCCTCGACGTGATCAACGACATCCTCGACATGTCGAAAATCGAGGCCGGCGGCATCCACCTTTGTCCAGAGGCCGTGGAACTCGATCGGATCGTTGCCGACTCGGTGCGCGTGGTATTGGGGCGTGCGAACGAAAAGCGTCTGACGCTTCGTTCGGAAATTCCACCCGCAATTGCGCTCAAAGCCGATCGCCGCGCGCTCAAGCAGATCGCGCTCAACCTTCTTTCCAACGCGGTGAAATTCACCCCCGACGGCGGCGCGGTGACGGTACGCGGGCGGGCTCGCGGCAGCCACGTGACAATAGCCATCGAGGACAACGGCATCGGCATCCCCAAGGATGCCCTACACAAGCTCGGCCGCCCGTTCGAGCAGGTGGAAAGTCAATTGACCAAACGTCACCAGGGCTCCGGATTGGGTCTCGCCATCGCGAAGTCGCTCGCTGAGCTGCATGGTGGCCGCATGCGGATTCGCTCGGCGCTCGGTACCGGTACGATGGTTGTGGTCCGGCTGCCGCTGGAAGCGTGCGTCGCCCGTGCCGTTGACACGACGGAGGAAGACATCAGAGTTCAGCTCCCAAAATCCGCGTGAAGCACTCACGCACCTGGCGCCGGGTTTCCACGACATAAGCGCTAAGCGCCGGGAAGTCCGGCAGATCGGCTGCACGCGCAAGGAGGCCGAGCACGCCGGCGCTCGCCGTTTTTGGATCGAATGGGCCCGGCAGGCAGAGCCGGAGGATCTGCGTTAGGTCGTGAAAAAGCCGGACTGCCGGCCGCAGCACACTTGCGTCTTCGGCCTTCAGCACACCGGCGCGCGCCGCCCTGTCCAGCGCGCGCGCTGTTGAGGTGTCAAGGAGTTCCGGCAACGTGGCGGCGCGCATGAGCTGCAGATATTGGGCGATGAATTCAATGTCGACCAGACCGCCGGCGGCGTATTTGAAATCCCACGGATCGGCGTCGCCCTTCTCCTTGGCGATTGCGGTACGCATCTCGATCACATCCGCGGCGATCAATCGCGGCCCGCGTTTGCGGCAGAGGACGTCGTGGATCGCTGCTTCGACGCGCGCAGCGAACGCTGGAGAGGCAGAGACCACACGCGCCCGGGTCAGCGCCATGTGCTCCCACGTCCACGCCTCGCGCTCCTGATAACTGACAAAGCCGCCGATCTGCGTCGCCAGCGGACCGGAACGGCCGGAAGGACGCAGCCGCATGTCAACGTGATAGAGCACGCCGTAGTTCGTCTGCACCGTCAGCGCGCTGATCAGGCGCTGCGTCAGGCGCGCGAAATACTGGGCGCCGTACAGCGGACGCCTGCCGTCGGAGTTCGGATGCTCGGCGTCGAAGTCGTAAATCACGATAAGGTCGAGGTCCGAGCTCGCGGTCATTTCGCGCGCGCCAAGCCGCCCAAGCGCCAGGATCGCCGTCTCTTGACCCCGGACGCGGCCGTGGGCGGCGACGAAATCGGCTTCGACGCGAGCGTGGAGTGCGCGAATGAGCGCGTCGGCGAGGCCGGCGAATAGTTCTCCAGCCTGCTCGGCCGGTACCGATCCCGATAGGATGCGCGCGCCGATCAGAAACATGTGCTCCTGACCGAACAACCGTATGGCGTCGAGCATGTCTTCGTAACTGCGCGTCTCGCCGAGAGCGTGCGCCAGCTCCCCTTCAAGACGTTTCCCCTCTGGCAACGTGGCGAACGCCTGCGGCTCGATCAGCGGATCGATGACATGGGGATGCTGCGCCAGAATGTCGGCAAGCCGCGGGGCAGCGCCGAGAATGAGCGCGATGAACCGGACCAGATCGGGATTTTGCCGCAGCAACGAGAGGAAACGGCCGCCGCCGCGCAAGCCGGCGAGGAAATGGTCGAATGCGGCAAAAGCCGCATCCGGACTTTCTGCGCGCGCGAACTGATCGATAATGACCGGAACCAGCTCGGCCAGATTTTTCCGCGCTTGCTCGCCACGCAACGCGCGGTAGGTGGGCGCATGCCAGCGCCGCACCGCGGCCGTCACTTCCCGTGGTTGCCGGAAGCCCATCTCCGCGAGCCGATCAAGCGTCTCACCCTCGTCCTCAGTGGTCCCCAACGACAAGTTCTGCTGCTGAGCGAGCAAGGCCGGCGCGCTTTCGAACAGCCTGACATAATGCTTCTCGACCGTGCGCAGCTCTGCCAACAAGGCGGCGGCGAAATTGTCCCGGCTCGCGAAACCAAGAAAGCGCGCGAAGGCTTCGAGCGCTTCGGGATCGGCCGGCAGTGTGTGGGTTTGTTCGTCGGCTATCATTTGCAGCCGATGCTCGACGCGGCGCAGAAAATCGTAAGCGGCCGTCAGCTCGTCGCGCGTTGCGGCATCGATCCAGCCGCCGGCAGCAAGCGCGTCAAGCGTCGCCACGGTCTCGCGGCCGCGCAGCGCGGCATGGCGCCCGCCGGCAATTAGCTGCTGGGTCTGCACGAAAAACTCGATCTCGCGAATGCCGCCGCGGCCGAGTTTGACGTTGTGCCCCTCGATCGCGATCTCGCCGTGGCCCCGATAGGCGTGGATCTGCTGCTTCATCGCGTGGACGTCGGCGACTGCGGCGTAGTCGAGATATTTGCGCCACACAAACGGCGAGAGCTCGCGGAGAAAGCTGTCGCCGGCTTCGCGATCGCCGGCGCAAGGCCGGGCCTTGATCAGCGCCGCACGCTCCCAGTTCTGTCCCCGGCTTTCGTAGTAATTGAGTGCGGCGTCCGTTGAGATCGCGATCTGAGTGGAAGACGGATCAGGGCGGAGCCGCAGATCAACGCGGAAAACATAACCGTCCGTCGTGCGCTGCTGCAAAAGCTTCACCAGTTCGCGGGTGAGGCGCGCGAAGAACGGTGCCGCTTCGACGTCAGGAGACAGCGCCGCTACGCCGAAATCGAAAAAGATCATGAGGTCGATATCGCTGGAGAAATTTAGCTCGTACCCGCCCATTTTCCCCATCGCCAGCACGATATAGCCGCAACCTGCTTCCGGATTCTGTCGGTCGGGCAGGCGAAGCTTGCCGCTGCGCATTGCATCACCGAGCAGCCGGCGGACGGCAGCGCCAACTGCGGCCTCGGCGACATCGGTGAGGGCCGCGGTCACCTGCGTGAGCGGCCATACGCCGCCAATGTCGGCGAGTGCAACGAGAAGAGCCGCGTCTGCTTTCATACGGCGCAGAACCCGCATTACTACAGCGGAGCCTGGCGCTGCAGCGGCGTCAGTGCGCACCTTCGCCAGGAGCTTGGCGATTTCTTTTTCGGGGTCGTGAGTGAGCAGCCTGACCAACCGCGCTGGATCGGAGCGGACAAGGTCCCAAAGATACGGCGCCTCGGCGGCGATGCCCCCAAGCAAGCCCGCCAGCGGCGGATGTGCCTTGAGCAATGACTTAAGGGTTTTGCCAGCTGCCGTACGCCCGATGCCGGCGAGCCATTCAGCCGCCCGCGCGCGGCCTACAGCCGACGCGACGGGCAGTCCCCACTCCGCCCTTCCACCGCGAGGAGAGCGTGCCAGTCGCCGGACCAAGGCCGGCTGATCGAGTTTCTTGGTCGGGCGCTTGCCGGACGCAGGCCGGCGCATCACGCCCCCGCCGGCCCGGCGCGCGGCAATGCAATGATGCTCTTCAACCCGGGATGATTGTCTTCAAACTTGAGTTCGCCGCCATGCAGCCGGGCGACCGCGGACGCAAGACTTAACCCCAACCCCGACCCTGGCTCGGAGCGGCTTTGCTCGAGCCGCACGAAGCGCTCGACGACGCGGCCGCGATCAGCTTCGGGAATGCCGGGCCCGTGATCGGCGACCGTCAGCGTGATCCGCTCGCCGTCGGCGCCGGCTTCGACCACGATCTCGGCGGCGGCACCGTTGGTCTTGCTCTTTTCCGGTCCGGCGTATTTGATAGCGTTGTCGACCAGATTGGCCAACGCCTGGCTCACCAGCTCGCGATTGCCGCGCACCGGCGCCGTCAGTGGCGCTTCGACCTTCAGCGCAAGCCCCTTTTCGTCGGCGAGCGGTTCGTATAACTCGCCGACGTCGCGCACGATCTCGGCGGCATCGAAATCGGTCATGTTATCGCGTGCGTGCCCGGCTTCGGCGCGCGCGATCATCAGCAGCGCATCGAAGGTGCGGATCAGCTCATCCGATTCCGCGATGGTGGATTCCAGTGCCGTGCGGTAGTCGGCGTCGCGCTTGGCGCCGCGCAGCGCCTGCTCACAGCGATTGCGCAGACGCGTCAGCGGCGTTTTCAGATCGTGCGCGATATTGTCGGATACTTCTTTCAGGCCGCGCATAAGCGCTTCGATGCGCTCGAGCATGGCGTTGAGATTCTCGGCAAGGCGGTCAAGCTCGTCGCCGGTACCCGCCACAGGCAACCGGCCGCTGAGGTCGCCGGCCATGATGGTGTGCGCCGTTTCCGTCATCGCATCGACACGCCTGAGCACGCGGCGGCTGACGAAAAATCCGCCGGCCAGCCCGAGCACGACGACGAGGGCGAACGACCAGCGCCCAGCATTGGAGATGATGGCGTAAATTCGTTCGCGCTCTTCAAGATCGCGGCCGACCAAAATGCGGAAACCGCTGGGCAGCTCCACCACCCGAACCAGCGCGCGATGTTGGGTCTCATCCGATGCTTCGGCCCGGCGATAGGAGAGTTCGAACCATCCAGGATGATCGAGAATCCCCGGTTCGAGGGAGCCGACATTCCCGGCGAGCTCCTCGCCCGTCGGCGTCGTCACCATAAGAAGGTTCGAGCTCGGTCGGCGCGCTCGCTGATCGATAATGGTCACCAATCGTCTGATACCGCCCTGCTCGTATTGCTCGCGCAGCAGATTGACTTCCAGATTGACCCGGTTGGTGATCTGCTCCGTGATGAGCCGGCGCGTGTTCAGCGCGAAGTAGCCGAGAAGCGACACCGCGAACAAAATGAAGACCAGCAGATAAACCAGCGTCAGTTGAAACGCCGTCGTTCTCAGGAGCTTGCCGAGCGCGGTCACGGATGGAGGTCTCTCATGCTGCAATCTTGGAACGGCGACAGCGCCATGACGTCGCCCACGGTCATTCCGATCTGCCGTCGCACCACCATTTTCGCTCCGATCGGCGGCTTAACGCCGCGATGAAATATGCTTTTCCAGTTGACAACAAGTTAGGCGCACATTCCTCTTTGTCTGATCCTTTGCCAGAACAACTGCACAAACGCCAATGAAAAACCGGAAAGGTTCGCAACGGAGGTAACCATGAGGTCGATGTCACTGATGTTCTGCGTCTCGGTAATCGACCTGCGCTGGGCCGCAGCGCTCGCCTTCTATGCGGCAATTGAAAAATTCGCGCCCGGCGGCGACACGGTCATTGCCCCCGCTGTCGGTTCGGCGACAATCTTGGGCGGCGCGGCTTTGCTGGGGTCGACCTTGCTCTGAACTTGACTGTCGTTTTCTCTCAGCGTTCGGATGGAAAGATGGGACCCCTCGCAGGCTTTCGTATTGTCGAATTCGCCGGTATCGGGCCCGGACCGATGGCGGCGATGCTGTTCGCCGACCTCGGCGCCCGCGTCATTCGCGTCGATCGCGTAGCCTCAAGCGATCTCGGCATTGCCATTCCGACGCGCTTCGGATTGCTGGCGCGCTCGCGCCCGTCAGTCGCGGTCGATCTGAAACATCCCGACGGCATTGCGCTCGCCATGGATCTGGCGGCGACCGCCGACGGCCTGATCGAAGGATTCCGGCCGGGCACCATGGAACGGCTTGGCCTCGGTCCCGACGTCCTCCTGGCGCGCAACCCGCGCCTGGTTTACGGGCGCATGACCGGATGGGGACAGACCGGCCCCCTAGCACAGGCCGCGGGGCACGACCTCAACTACCTCGCTTTGGTCGGCGGCCTGCACGCCATCGGGCGCGCCGGGGCAAAGCCGACGCCGCCGCTCAATCTGGTGGCCGATTTCGGCGGCGGCGCGCTCTATCTCGCATTTGGCATGGCTTGCGCCATGCTCGAAGCGCAACGTTCCGGCAAGGGCCAGGTCGTCGACGCGGCAATGACCGAAGGCGCGGCTTCGCTCATGACCATGTTTTACGGCTTGTACGCGGCGGGACGGCACAGCCTGCAACGGGGAACCAATCTGCTCGATTCCGGATCGGCGATCTACGATGTGTACGAATGCGCCGACGGGCGGTTCGTTTCGGTCGCTGCGATCGAGCTGAAATTCCGCAAAGTGCTGTTCGAGCGCCTGGGGCTGCCGTACACGACCGATGAAGGGCCGGAGTTGCGCGGCGAGCTTGAAAAACTCTTCAAGACAAAGGCGCGGGATGAGTGGTGTGCGCTGCTGGAAGGATCGGATGCTTGTTTTGCACCCGTCCTTTCCATGGCCGAAGCCCCGCATCATCCGCACAACGTCGCCCGCGGCTCGTTCGTCGACATCGACGGGGTGGCACAGCCGGCTGCCGCTCCCCGCTTTTCTCGAACGCCAGCCGCCGGGCCAACGCCGCCGGAAGAAGTCGGCGCGGATACGCGCACCGTCCTGCGGGGATGGGATATTCCGAAGGAAAAGGTCGAGGCGCTGCTGGCGAGCGGTGTGTTGGTAGAGCCGGAGAGCGAGCGCATGCCGGCAAGCTAAGTTCGTTGCCCCGCAATGACGCGGAGAGTTTTACTTCGACTCTTCGCGGATCATATATCCGGCGCCGCGCACCGTGTGCAGCAGCGGCTGGCCGAAGCCTTTGTCGATTTTGGAACGCAGCCGCGAAATGTGCACGTCGATCACGTTGGTCTGGGGGTCAAAATGATAATCCCAGACGTTTTCCAGCAGCATTGTGCGGGTGACGACCTGGCCGGCGTGCCGCATCAGATATTCGAGCAGGCGAAACTCGCGCGGTTGCAATTGCAGCTCCTGCCCGGCGCGTTTGACTTCGTGGGACAGCCGATTGAGTTCAAGATCGCTGATGCGATAGACGGTCTCTTCGCCGCGACTGCCGCGGCGGCGCGCCAGCGCCTCAATGCGTGCCAGCAACTCTGAGAATGCGTAGGGCTTGGCGAGATAGTCGTCGCCGCCGGTGCGCAATCCCTTGACCCGGTCATCGACTTGGCCGAGCGCGGAGAGGATCAGCACGGGCGTTTCGACGGACTTGCCGCGCAATGCAGCGATGATCGACAGCCCGTCCATTTTCGGCAGCATGCGATCGATGATCATCACGTCGTACTGACCGTCGAGCGCCAGGGCGAGGCCCTCTTCTCCGTCAGTTGCCCGGTCCGCGACGTGGCCGACTTCGCGGAAGGCCTTGACCAGATAGTCGGCGGCTTCGCGGTCGTCCTCGATGATGAGAAGGCGCATGCGTGCCGCTGTGCTCAGGAAACTGGCTGGCGGTCCAGACGGACTGCCAATCGCCGGATCATATTGGTTCATCATATTGCCTCACTTGCTTCTCCCGGCAATATCCTCGCCGCGGCAAACCGGGTCCATCGAGCGGTAAAATGAGGGGGCGGCGAGGGTTGACCCGCCACCCCCTCGACCGCTGCTGCCCGGCGGGGGGCGACGGGTGCCGGGAAGCAGAGTTGATATTGGCGGGGACGGACCTCACGGCCCATCCCCCGGGTACGCCCGCCAGCGGGGGCGACGGATGCCGGCGGATCGCCCCATTACTGATCAGGCGTTGCCGAGCGGCAGCGCGACGAAGCGCGTGCCCTCATGCGACTTCACCCGGAACAACAGCGCGTGCTTGCCGTCTTTGCGGGCATCAGACAGTTGCTTGCGGACATCGCCCGGATTCGCGACCGACTTGCCGCCAACGTCGAGGATCACATCGCCGACCTGTAAGCCGTGATCGGCGGCAACCCCGTTGGGGTCGACGGCAGTGACAACTACGCCGTTGCCTTCCGACCCGGAGACCTGATTGCTCGGCGCTAGTGTCATGCCGAGCTTCGGCATGGCGTTTTCCGAGCCTTGGTGGTCGTTCTGCTGGTTTGCGGCCTGGTGCTCGTTGGGCAGCGTGCCGAGCGTGAGGTTAACGCTCTTCTCCTGACCCTGGCGGATCAGATCGAGTTTGACCGACGTTCCCGGCGCCATCGTTCCGATTTTGCGGGCGAGTTCGCGTGCGTCGGCGATGGACTTGCCGTCGACCGCGGTAATGACGTCGCCGCTCTCGATGCCGGCCTTGGCCGCGGGGCTATTGGGCTGCGGTTCAGAGACGAGAGCGCCGGCGGCCTTCTTTAAGCCGAGGCTGTCGGCGAGGTCGGAAGTAACCGGCTGGATCTGGACGCCAATCCAGCCACGGGTGACGCTGCCCTTGTCGCGCAACTGCGCGATCACGGTCTTCACCGTGTCGGCAGGGATATCGAAGGCAATGCCGACTGAGCCGCCCGACGGCGAGAAGATTGCCGTATTGACGCCGATCACATTGCCGTCAACGTCGAAACTCGGACCGCCGGAGTTACCCTTGTTAACCGGGGCGTCGATCTGAATGAAGTCGTCGTATGGACCGGCGCCAATATCGCGGCCGCGGGCGGAAACGATGCCTGCAGTCACGGTGCCGCCGAGACCGAACGGATTGCCGACCGCGAGCACCCAATCGCCAATTCGCGGCGCATTGTCGGCAAACTTCACATAGGGGAAGTCCTTGCCGTCGACTTTAATCAGCGCGAGGTCAGTGCGCGGATCGGTGCCGATGACTTTGGCAGTGTAGATCTTGCCATCGTCGGTCGTGACCTGAACGTTCTCGGCCTTTTGTACAACGTGATTGTTGGTCACGGCGTAACCGTCGGCGGTAATAAAGAAGCCAGAGCCCTGACCGGTAATGACCTGGTGATGGCCCTCACCGTTGGGCATGCCGAAGCGTTTGAAGAAGCGCTCAAACGGTGAGCCGGGCGGGAAAGGCATCTCCTCATCGCTCATCCCGGCGTTGGGAGTAGCTTCCTGCTCCATCTTGACCCGCACAGAGATCACCGCCGGTTTCACTTTGGCGACGATATCGGCGAAGCCGACGGGATGCTGCGGAAGTTGCTGGGCCTGTTGCGACAGGTTCTGTGCATGCGCCGGGGCCGCGAAGAACGCGGCATCAGGCGCCAGGTTCGGCGCGACGAAGAAAGCCGCTGCGCCGAGGCCGGCGACGGTAGTCGCCAAGAGCCCGATACGCCGCATGGATAGGATGCGACCTGGGCGTTGTGTAGTACCGTTCATCATTGTCTCCAACTCGGTTGACCGTCTCGCTACGGTAAAGCCCGAAGCCCCAAACGTAACGTGCAATGTGGAGCGGTCCGCCTTACGGCGCGCTGTCGGGCCGATTAAAAGTTGGTAATGTGGAAGGGAACTTTTGGTGGCGCTGATCAACGGCAAACTGCGCCAAAAAACACGGCGCTACTCACGCTCAGCCCTGCCGGCGCAATAATTCGGACAGCCGCGCCTCTTCGGCCGCCGTGAGATTGACAGTTTCAGGTGCCGGCGCCCGCCGGCGTCGCCTGATAACAACAACAATCGCCGCGATCCCAATCAACAAAACCGCCGGAGGCACGCCCCACAGGGCGGCGTTGTGCCAGGCGAAGCGCGGCCGCAGCAGCACAAATTCGCCGTAACGGGCAACCAGGAAATCGAGAACTTGCGTATCGCTGTCGCCGGCCTTCAGCCGCTCGCGGACGAGCACGCGCAAATCGTGCGCGAGCGGCGCCTCGGAATCGTCGATCGACTGGTTCTGGCACACCATGCACCGCAGTTCCTTCGACAACGTGCGCGCTCGGGCTTCGAGCATCGGGTCAGCCAGCATCTCGTTGGGTTCAACCGCCCGCAGCGGCGATGCCGCCACCAACAACAAAACCAGCGCGGCTAGTAGCAACATGAGCGGCGCGGCCGCGGGCGATTTTCTCACGACATTCACTCCGCCGCTTGCAGCGCCGCCTGAGCCTTAGAGGGCCTTGGGGCGCCAATGCGCAAGCGCCGATCGGAAAGCGACAGGGCGCCGCCAATGAACATGATCACGGCGCCGAGCCAGATCATCAGCACCTGCGGCTTGAAGTACAGACGGACCGGGACCGTGCCGTCAGGATTTGGATCGCCAAGCGACAGATAAAGCTGGCTCACACCGCGCCGCATCAGCGCCGCCTCGGTCGTCGCCATGTTGCGGGCCGGGAAGGTCCGCCGGCTTGGCTCCATGATGCCGAGTAGATCGCCGTTGGTCCGGCGCACGATGAAGCGCCCAACGAGTTCGCGATAATTCGGTCCGGGGCGGTTGAACAAGCCCTCGAACGTGAGCCGATAGTGCGCCACGTCGACGGTCTCGCCCACCTTAAGCGCGGCAATGCGTTCGCTTCCCCAAGCTGTCACGACGACGATGCCCATGAGCGTTACACCGATGCCGAAATGGGCAAAAGCGGTGCCCCACGCCGAGCGCGGAAGCCCGGCCGCGCGCCGCAACGCCGCGCCGAGCGGTATGCGCAGAATCATGGTTCGCTCGGCAATATCGACAATGGCGCCGGCCATGACGAAGATCGAAAGCCCGACGCCGAAAGGCGCCAGCACCGGACCGCCGTGCAGAACTGCAAAGCTCGCGGCAACAGCGACGGCGGCCAGCATCGCCGCCGCCACCAGACGCTGCGCAGCGCCGAGAAGGTCGCCGCGTTTCCATCCGAGCAGCGGCCCAAAGGGCATGACCAGCAACAGCGGAACAAACAGCGGACCGAATGTCGCGTTAAAGAACGGCGGCCCGACCGAAATCTTGGCGCCGGTCAAAGCCTCGAGTGCGAGCGGATAGAGCGTGCCGACGAAAACCGTCGCGCACGCCGCGGTGAGGAACAGATTGTTAAACACCAGCGCGCCTTCGCGCGAAATCGGCGCGAAGAGGCCGCCTTGTTTGAGGAGCGGTGCGCGCCAGGCATACAGCGATAGTGCACCACCAATGAAGATGACCAGAATGGCGAGGATGAAAATGCCGCGCGTCGGATCGGTGGCGAAGGCGTGCACTGAAGTAAGCACGCCCGACCGAACCAGAAACGTGCCAATCAGCGAAAGCGAGAAGGCAACAATGGCGAGCAGGATGGTCCAGACTTTGAGCGCGCCGCGCTTTTCCATCACCACTGCCGAATGAAGCAATGCCGTCCCGGCGAGCCACGGCATCAGGGAGGCATTTTCAACCGGATCCCAAAACCAATAACCACCCCAGCCAAGTTCGTAATAAGCCCAGTACGAGCCGCCAGCGATACCGAGCGTTAGACACATCCACGCGCCGAGCACCCACGGCCGCACCCAGCGCGCCCAGGCGGCATCGATGCGGCCTTCGATCAGCGCTGCAATCGCAAACGAGAACGCAATCGAGAAACCGACATAGCCGAGATAAAGCAGCGGCGGATGAAACGCGAGGCCGGGATCTTGCAGGACCGGATTAAGATCGCGGCCTTCGAATGGCGCATCGGCAATACGCAGAAACGGATTCGAAGTCACGAGAATGAACAGATGAAATGCGGCAGCAATCCAGGCCTGCACCGCAAGCGCATTGGCTTTGAGACGCAGCGGCAGATTGCTGCCGAAGGCGGCGACCAGCGCGCCAAACAGTGTGAGGATGAAGACCCACAGCATCATGGAGCCTTCGTGGTTTCCCCAGACGCTAGAGAGCCGATAAATCAACGGCATCGCCGAGTTTGAATTCTCGTAGACGTTGAGCACCGAGAAGTCGGAGGTGACGTAGCAGACGGCGAGCGCGCCGAACGCCATAGCGACGAAAGCAAACTGAGCGAGCGCCGTGGGAGCCGCCATGCTCATGAGCACCGGATCGTTGCTGCGCGCGCCGACGATCGGCATCGATCCCTGAACCAAGGCCAAGCCCAGCGCCAGCATCAGTGCGTAGTGCCCGAGTTCAGCAATCACTTCGCGGCTCCTGCGGCCGGCATCGCCGGCCGCTGTCCATAGTCATCCTTCCAATGCCCGGTCTTCTTCAAGGCGTCGGCAACTTCCTTCGGCATGTAGGTTTCGTCGTGTTTGGCCAGAACCGTGTCGGCGTTGAACACGCCTGAACCGTCGAGCGCGCCTTCGGCGACGACCCCCTGCCCTTCGCGGAACAAGTCGGGCAGTACGCCCTGATACGCGACCGCCATTTCACGGTTACCATCGGTCACGTCGAAGCGAACCTTCAGGTTGTCGCTGCGCACGAGGCTGCCGGATTTGACCAATCCGCCAAGCCTGATGCGGGTGCCGGGACTGATATGTTTCTCCGCCACGTCGCTTGGTGAATTGAAGAACACGATGGAATCGCGGAACGCGTTCAGCATGAGCGCAACGGCAACGGCCAGCACGCCGAGGCTGCCGCCGATCAGAACCAGGCGCCGCTGCTTACGGGTCATCGGTATCGTTTTCCCGGCATGATTTCCGCCTGTCAGCCCTCAATACCGAGGCCTTTGACGAGATCGTCGATCCGCTTGATCTCGTCGGGATGCTCGGCGAGAGCGCGCCTAGCGTCAGCCGCCGCACCCTTCGCCTTATCCAGCTCGCCGAGAACCGCATAAGCGCGCACGAGGCGCAGCCAGCCTTCGACATCCGCGCTGTTGTCGCGGAGCCGGCCCGCGAGACGGGAGACCATCCCGCGGATCATGTCGCGGCGCGCCTCGTCACTCACGTCAGCCGCGGCAGCGACTTCGTCGGCGCTTGGTCCGGGCGCCGAAATCTGTTCGCCGCCGGCGCGGGCGAGCGCCTCGCCAACGAATTTGATCCACGGTGCGCCGGCCGGCGCTCCGGCAAGGAGTGCGCGCCACATTGTCCTTGCCTGCTCGACATTGCCGTCCTGCTCGGCCGCGAGACCGAGAAAGTAACGGGCCTTCACTTCGCGCGGATCGCGTGCAACGGCGCGTTCGAACGCCGCCTTGGCATCGGCGGTTACGACGCCGTCGGCCGCGGCGGTTAGCGCCTCGCCGAGATCGGCCTGCCGGGTAGCGTTGTCGCCGTTAAGCGCCAGCGATTTTTTCCGCGCTGCGACGGCGTCGTCGAAGCGGCCGAGCCGCATATAGACCGGCGCGATCACCTCCCAGCCGGAGCCATCATTGGGATTGCTGGCGAGATGGGCCTCAACTTTACTGACGAGACTGCCGATCGACGCGCCGCCTTGCGAAGTATCGACGCGGGCGAAAGCAGGCTCCCAGGGGACATTTGGCGAGCCGAGCGCAACGTAAACGCTTGGCGGACCAAGCGACAAAATGATCAATGCCGCGATCGCGGCCCCACGGCGCCGGCGCAGCATCGGCGGCGAAAACGTTGTTGGAGCGCTGGGCGGCTGGGTGTCGGCTGCGGCGAGAAGCCGACGCGACACTTCGAGCCTTGCGGTTTCCGCTTCCGCCTCACCGATCAGGCCGGCCGCGCGGTCGCGGTCGATTTCCTGAAGCTGATCCTTGTAGACCACAAGGTCGCTGCCGCCGACGATCTTCCTTGGCCGCCGCCCCAACGGCCACGCCACCGCAAAGATTGCCGCGGCCGTCATTAACGCGAAAATGCACCACAGAATCATGGTCATCATTCGTCCGCGGAACGGGAGGAAGCCGCTGCTTGGGGGCGGCACGCCGTCGGGCCGCGTGGTTACATCATCACGGCGTCAATGCGGCGGCAATGGGAGGATGGGCGCGGCAATTGCGCGCTGCGTGGCGAATGTTGCCCACCATAACCCGGGAACGGGTCAAGCGCGGGCCGATTTGCGTTCTGCGGTGGCCGCCTGAACCGCAATTTCGGCCGCCTTCGCCAACAGTCCGGCATAGTCCGCTCCGAACACAATCCGGCAAAAACGAATCGCGGCATCGATCTGCGACTGGCGGAAGGGCCGATCCGCATCGCCGGCATGACGCATGCCATCGAGCAGCACCTTGGTGCCGGTTTCGAGATAGTGCTGCAGTTCGGAGAAGCTTCGCGTGGTGGCTTCGTTGACCGCGAGTTCGCTTGCATAGTTGCGGCAAGCGCCCACGAATTCGACCAGCATTTCGGTGTCGTTCACATCAATGGCGTCAAGCACGGACCCGAGAGCGATCTCCTTGACCGGCCGAGGCCGCAACAGCCGGCGCACGTGGCCGGGCGCCGACTCGATTTCGGCTTTCAACAAATTGGAGACTTCGGTGCGGATATGCACCAGCTGACGGCTCCACGGCGAATCGATGGAGAGGTCCATTTCCGTCCGCACGCCGCGGGCCGCGTCGTGGATCGCTTTGAGCAGTGAGGTGACCGGTCGGTGTGCTCTGATTTCCACGCGCAGTTCGCTGACCAGGCAATCGATTTCGCCGAGCACGATCATGACGGCTGCCGCCCACGGCGTATCGGCGATACGCGCAGTGTCATCAGTCTCGGCGGCAAGCGTCGCGGTGCGCACGAGCTGCCAGGGTGCCGCCAGCCGGCCCATGATCAGAATGAGGCCGTAAAGCAGGAGGTCGACTTTGTTTACCGCGACGGCCGTGGGCGTCCTCTTTGCGGCTGGCACATCGAGCCACGCCTCGATCGCATCGACGTGCTCGCGTTCGAGCACGCGGATGTGGCTTGGCAACCGCCGGGCCAAGTCAGCCAGAGCATCACGGTTGGCAAGTATGGCTGCGAGTGCTGCGAGATCATCGAGGGCACGAGGCGTGCCCACTTGAACCGCGAGGCGTCGGCGCGCTTTGTCGTCGCCCGTAACTCCGGCCACGGTTTCTCGAATGCGCAAGACCGCCCGGTCGTGCAGCGCCCGCGTCAACTGCTCGGCCTTGACCCGATCATCGCCGTCCAAGGCGCGATTGATATCGTCGCTCAGCGCTTTGACCTCGGCGGGAATGAGGTCGCGGCCCAGCCAGTCCCAGATCGGCGACAGTGATACGCGCGCCATCCGCCCGAGGCGCTTGTGATCGGCAGCATCGTCGATGAGGAAGGGCTCAAGCGGCGCGAAGAACAGCCGTCCGGCATCGCCGATGCGCGCGACCGGCTGCCCGGCGCCGCGGATCGCGCGGCGTAATTCCTGCAGGATAAGTTCGCTGCCGGCAGCCTCCTCGCCGCGCAGGATAGCGCGTTCCAACTCAGCGACCAGCAGGCCCTGCGCCTCCGGCGTGAGGTTCCGAAGATAGTCGCGCAACCGTTCGACGGCCGGCCCGCCGCTCGTCATAGGCACACACCAGTCATGGGCGCACCGCTTTCGGACGCACCACTTCGCCCGAAGGGTACCGCACACTTTTTAGTCAAGCCGCGCTTAAGAAGGAGTTACGCAAAACGCCGGAAATTCAGGGATATACGGCCCGCTTTTGGCCTAGCGCGGCCATATCCCTTAACAGCCATCAAGAGACCGCAGGACGGTTAGCCTACAATCGTCCAGGTCCCATCAGGATTGCGGCAGGCGGTGCCCCGCCCGATCTGCGGCCGGCCCTCGGCGTAGATCGCATGGGTGAACTGGCGGCATGGAACGCCGTTAAGTTCATAAACGGGACCCGGGACCACATTGCCGTAGCGCCCCGAATCCGGGTTGCGCCAGGGTACCGGCACGCCCGAAGGACCCATTTCCAAGGCCCGCATCTCCGCCTGGTAAGCGCGACGACTATCCTCGTCGTCGAGCGCGGCACCATTGCGATTGCCAAGAAGGCCGCCGAGCGCGTTACCAATCACGTCGCCACCCGCGGTGACGCCAACCTCTCGCGGTCCGGTATCTGGCGAGCAGGCCGCTATGCTCAGCCCCATCACCGCCAAGGTGACAAATCTGATCGCCGACATGCCGCCCTCAAACGCACTGGTCGACAGCATAACATCCGCCGGTTACCACGACCTCATCGGCGGGACGATTGGGGCGAAACTCTGTTAGCGTCTTCTCTGCCTCACCCACCCGGCAGCGCGAGCTCCGCGCGCAAACCGCCGATCGGTGCGGTGCCCAGCGTCAGCACGCCATTGTAGAGGCTAGCGAGCTCGACGACGATTGAGAGACCGAGCCCGGAGCCGGGCTTACTCTCGTCGAGCCGCTGCCCGCGCAGCGCCACCTGCTCGCGCTCGGCGGGTGAAAGTCCTGGTCCATCGTCGTCGACGATGACACGCACTTTCGATTGGCCATCGCTCGCCGGACCGTCTGCCGCGACTTCGATGGCGACCCGCGACTGCGCCCACTTGCAAGCATTGTCGACCAGATTGCCGATCATTTCTTCGAGGTCTTGCTGCTCGCCGCGGAAGCGTGCGTGGTCCGGCACATCAACGGCGATGGCGATGTCCCGCTCGCGATGGAGCTTCTCCATCGTGCGCGCCAAGGCGGTCACCACCGGGGGCACATCGATCAACGTCCCGGCCACGGTGGAGCGCGCCGCGAGCCGCGCGCGCTCCAGCTGCCGCGCCACCTGATCGCGCATAATGTCGGCCTGTTCGAGCACCTTTTGTGCAAGCGGATCATTGCCCCGCGCCGCCGCCTCATTGACAATGACGGACAGCGGCGTCTTGAGCGCATGGGCAAGATTGCCGACATGGGTGCGCGCACGCTCGACGATTTCGCGATTGGCCTCGATCAGCGCATTGGTCTCGCGCGCGAGCGGAGCGATCTCGACTGGAAATTCGCCCTCGAGACGCTCGGCTCGTCCGGAGCGGATCGCTGCCAGGCTTGCGGAAATTCGTTTCAACGGCGCAAGACCAAAGCGCACCTGCAAAACCGTGGTTATCAGCAGCGCTACGGCAAGGCCCGCGAAAATCGCGCCGATGATGCGGTCGAAGCTCAGCATCTCGTCGTCGATTTCGGACGCATTCCCCGCGACCGCGATCAAGTAACGCCCGTCGTCGCCGAGGTCGATGTTACGTTCGACCAGTCGCAGCCGCACATCCTCGAGACCTGGCGCATAACCTTTCCGGTACCCGCCAGCTGCGGCGGGATCATCTTTGGTCTCGGGCAAGCGCGGCAGGTTCGAATCCCACAGCGAGCGCGAGGAATGCACGTCTGGCTTCGGCGTGTCGAGCCGCGTGACCTGCCAATACCAGCCCGACAGCGGCAGCTCAAACAGCGGCTCGCCAATCGATTGCGGGAACTTCTCGTTGCCTTCCTCGGGAGAGGCGACGTCGGCCACAAGCGTGCGCAGATAAACGTCGAGCCGCCGGTCGAAGGCGCGCTCGACGGCGTTGCGGTAAAGCGTGGACAACGCGATCCCGGTGATGATGAGGACAACAACCGTCAGGCCAGTCGCCCACAGGAAAAGCCGAAACGCGAGCGAGTTAGCGCGCATCAGGCGGAGTGAGCAGATAACCGAGACCGCGCACGGTCTGGATCACTTCCACGCCGAGTTTCTTGCGGATGCGGCCAACGAAGACTTCGATCGTGTTTGAATCGCGGTCGAAGTCCTGATCGTAGAGATGCTCGACCAATTCGGTGCGCGATACTACACGGCCGGTATGATGCATGAGGTAGGAGAGCAGCCGATACTCATGCGAAGTGAGCTTTACAGGATTGCCGTCGACGGCAACGCGCCCGGTGCGGGTGTCGAGGCGCACCGGGCCGCAGGTAAATTCACTTTTGGCGTGTCCAGTCGAGCGGCGTAACAAGGCGCGCACCCGCGCCAACACTTCTTCCACGTGAAAGGGCTTGGCAACATAATCGTCGGCGCCAGCATCAAAGCCTTGCACCTTGTCGCTCCAGCGATCACGCGCGGTCAGAATGAGCACCGGCATGGCGCGGCCGGCGCGCCGCCAGGATTCCAGTACCGAGATGCCGTCCATTTTCGGCAAACCGATGTCCAGAATGACGGCATCGTAGGGTTCGCTCTCCCCCAAATAATGGCCCTCCTCGCCGTCGAAGGCGCGATCGACGACATAGCCGGCGTCGGTCAGCGCGGTAGCGAGCTGCCGATTGAGATCGGGGTCGTCTTCAACAACGAGAAGGCGCAAAAAACTGCTCCGCTCAGCGCTCGCCGATCAGCGTGCCTTTCACCGCGTCCACGGCCACTTGTGTCACTTTGCCATCGAAGGCAAGGAGTGTCAGCAAGTAGGTAAGTCCCTCGGGACGGCGGCAGAGCCGGGCACGCACGAGAATACCAGGCACGGTGGTGTGCACGGAGCGTACGACTGTGACAAGGCGGAGCACCGCGCCACTCTCGATCAGCGCGCGGCGCTCCCGCGGATTTAGACACCCGCGCGGATGCTCGATTCCCGAGTAGATCGGACGAAGCCCGTCCTGCGCCCGCGCCGGTGTAAGCGCAACGACGCCGGCAAACAACGCGACAATGAGCACTCGAGCGAGGGCACCCATGCGGGCCTCCCGGAGCGACAAAGGCTCGCCGCTCCAGCGGTAAGTGGAGGGCCAAACGGCCCGTTCCACCTTCCCAGCCATGCTCTAGGCATTCCGCCGTGAACAAGACCTGAACGGCCAATTAAGCGCTGCTCAGGCATGCTTACGCTCCCACAAAAATACAAGGCTGACCTCACCTTAAGCTACTCCGCCGCGGCATCCGCGGGCCGGAGCGGCCCGTGCAGAGGGCGCTCCTCGACCAAAGCCAAAGAAGTAAGCGCGACGGCAAGGAACGTCGCCGCGGCGATGAACACCCAACCGAAAGCTGGCCCAAAATCCACGTGGCCCGCCAGCGTCGTCAACGTTGTTACCCCATTGTGATCGCCGGTGCCGTCGAACACGATTGCTCCAAACACCGCAACGACGACCGCCCCGCCCAGGAGGCGGAAAAAGTTCAACGTGCCGGTCGCAACCCCCATCTGGTACGGCTTGACCGCGTTCTGCATGAGAATGGTGCTGGTCGGATACATCGGCCCCAAGGCGGCGCCCAATACGACGAGTAACAACGAGAAGCCGGGGAGCGACAGGCCGGCCGGCTTAACCGCGAGGAAGCCGAGCACGACGACCGCAATGAAAAGGCCGATGATCGGCACGCGCATGTAATGCGTCAGCCGAACCAGCAACCGGCCACTTAGTAACGAGCCAAGCGTGGCGCCGGCCATAAATCCGATCAGCGCGAGCCCGGAAATGCTTGCCGACGCGCCGAGCACCATCTCGCAATACAACGGTGTGATGATCGTTATTCCGATGATAGTGCCGATGCTGAAAAACGCCGCGCAGGTGATCGCGCCGATCACCGGGTCGCGCAAGATCGCGAGCGGAATGAACGGCTCACGCGCTGTGAGAAGCCGAACAGCGAATAAAATCCACAGCACTGCGGAGACAGCGGCCAGGCTTGCGATCTGCCACGAGGTCCAGCCGTAGCGGGCACTGCCCCAATCGAGCGCCAGCAGCAACGCGACCGACGCGGCAACCAGGAGCACCAAACCCGGAATGTCGAGCTGGTGTGGGCGATCGTGACGCGGCAAACGGCGCAGCGCCCGCCCGGTCATCACCAGCGCAATCGTGCCGAGCGGCAGATTGATCCAGAATATGAATGACCAGTGCAGATGATCCGTGAGCAGTCCGCCGAGCACCGGCCCGAGAATGCTGGCACTCAAGAACACAACTGCCGTGTAGCTCTGCACCATAGGCCGCTCGCGGGGCGAGAGCATGTCGGCGATGATAGTCTGCGCGATCGGCAACAGCCCACCGCCGCCGAGACCCTGCAAGGCACGTCCCAGAACCAGCACCCAAATTGTTGGCGCCACCGCGCAAGCGATCGAGCCGATAATAAAAATACCGATCGCCAGCAGCATGATGGTACGCCGGCCGTGGATATCTGTCAGTTTTCCAAACAGCGGTGTCGCCGCGGTCGCGGCGAGGAGATACGCCGTCACCACCCACGAAAGATCGTCAAGGTCGGCAAGGCTTTTGCCGATCGCCGGCAACGCGGGCGCGACGATGGTCTGCTCAAGCGCCGAAAGAAACATCGCCAGCATGATGCCGACCAGAATGGTCCGGATCGCGGCATGATCAAGCGGCGGCAAGACGCCGGTATCTTGTGTGCCCCGAGCGAATGCCGCGGAAGCGGCGGACTGGCCCGCCGCCGCGGGCGCGTGATCGAGCGCCGAAGCGTCGCCGGCAAGGTCCGGGGCGATGCTATGGGCGTCGTCTGGGCTGATATCGCGAGGTAGATTCCCGGTCATGTCGCGCGCGTGGTTATCCGGTGAATCCTTCCCGAGCTTGGCCGCAGCCATTCCGCTCCCGCCCCGCTATCACTTGTATCACTTGGCTTGGGCGATAAATGAATGCAACCGCTTTGGCCGCAGAGCAGGGCTGTTCTTTAGTGGAATAGTGTCCGGGAGATCGCTTGAGCGGACCTCCTTGCACTATCCGATCATGGAAAGCGACGTTTAAGCATGGCAGCCCGGAGCAGTAAGACGACGATCGAGAATTGATCACGGCGCTGCGAATGCGCTTGCGCAATCACGCGCAGCCAGGAATCCGAGCGTTCGTTCTCCTATTCACTATTGGCCCTAGCCTTTCGCCGCCGGGCTCCTTTCGGCAGCTTTAATGGCCAGCTCACGATGTAGTCTTCCAGAATATCGTCGGAGACATGCGTCTCGCTGGCGCTCACACGGCCGCGCACTGACACGCCGGCGGTGTGTACGGTCTCGGGGTCCCCGGAAACCAGCGGATGCCACCAATAGAGGTCCTTGCCCTCCGCGAGCAGCACATAGGCGCACGACGGCGGCAACCAGGTTATGGTTTTCAGGCTCTCCGGCGTCAGTTGGACGCAATCGTCAACCTTTTCCAGCCGGTTCGAATAGTCGCGGCAACGACAGGCCTGATTGTCGAGAAGCCGGCAACCAACGTCGGTGTAAAAGGTGCGGTCGGTCCCCTCCTCTTCAAGTTTGTTGAGACAGCAGCGGCCGCAGCCATCACAGAGGCTCTCCCACTCCGAATCTGTCATTTTATCCAATGACTTACGTCGCCAAAAGGGCACTTCCCCAGAACCTTGTTCGGTCATGTTGCTATCCCGGCCGGCGAAGAAACCATATTGCTGGACGGCAATTATGGCTTCTGCCCATTTGCCGCAAACGGTCTTACGCCCAATTTGCCCCTAATTTCCATTCACACTGTCCTGTTAGCGTCATTGGCCGCAGGCGCTGGCTCGGCTAAATCCTGATGGGCCGGACACACAACGGCGGCAACCCCGTCTCGGGAGTGGTTAAAGCGTGACCGACTGGTTTCCCAATCAGCGCGACGATTGGCGGCTCAAGCTGAAGCGGCTTTTGCTCGATCTCGACGCCCGGATCGATTTCGCCGTCTACCAAAGCGGCAAATGGACGCGTGAGCTGTACGAGCGTTTCACCGCGATCATGGATCGTTTCCATGTTGCCGGCTGGCGCCGCTGGCTTATCGTCGAGCCGCTATCGGAAGCCGCGACGTGGGGCACGTTTGGTCTCCTCTTGATGCTGACGCTCGCCATCCCGTCCTTCCGCGAAACCTCGGATGAGGACTGGCTGAAGAAGTCCGAACTCGCCGTCACTTTCCTCGACCGCTACGGCAACGAGATCGGCACCCGCGGCATCAAGCACAACGATTCGGTACCGCTCGAGGAGATGCCTGACCATCTGATCAAGGCCGTGCTGGCCACTGAGGATCGCCGTTTCTACGAGCACTACGGCATCGACTTCTACGGCACGCTCCGCGCGCTGATGACCAACGCCCGCGCCGGCGGCGTGGTGCAGGGCGGATCCACCATCACCCAGCAACTCGCCAAGAACCTGTTCCTGTCGAACGAGCGCACCATCGAGCGCAAGATCAACGAGGCGTTTCTCGCGAGCTGGCTCGAGACGCATCTTTCGAAAAAAGAGATTCTCAAGCTTTATCTAGACCGCGCCTACCTCGGCGGCGGCACCTTCGGAGTCAACGGCGCCGCCCAGTATTATTTCGGCAAGTCGGTGCGTGACGTTACGTTGCCGGAAGCTGCGATGCTCGCCGGCCTGTTCAAGGCGCCAAGCAAATACTCCCCGCTCGCCAATTTGCCGGCGGCGCGCGCGCGGGCCAACGTCGTGCTCGATAATCTGGTCGACACCGGCTTCATGACCGCGGGCCAGGTCTACGGCGCTCGCCGCAATCCCGCGACCCCGGTGGATCGCCGCGAGGATTACGCGCCGAACTATTACCTCGACTGGGCCTTCGACGAGATGCGCAAACTCGTCGATACGTTCCCGAAATCCGTCAACGAAAGCTTCTTCGTGGTGAGGACAGCGCTCGACCCAAATCTGCAGCGCTACGCCGATCGCGAGGCGGAATTGGTCTTACGCCAATACGGTCACGATTACGGCGCCAGCCAGACGGCTATGGTCGTCGCCGATCTAGACGGCGGCGTCCGAGCGATGGTCGGCGGCCGCGATTACGGGGAGAGTCAGTTCAACCGTGCGGTTGATGCGCTGCGCCAACCGGGATCCTCCTTCAAGCCTTATGTCTATGCGACCGCATTGGCGAACGGCTTTACGCCAACCTCCATCGTCGTCGATTCACCAGTTTGTATCGGCAATTGGTGCCCGCACAATTACTCAGGCGGCTATTCGGGCTCATTGACGCTGACGCAGGCAATCACCAATTCGGTCAACATCATTCCGGTCAAGCTCTCGATTGCGCTTGGCGACGGCAACCCCAAACTCGGCCGTGCCAAGATCATCCAGACTGCGCGCAATTTCGGCATCTACACGCCGCTTCCGGACACGCCGTCGCTGCCGATTGGCGCCGACGCGGTCAACGTGCTCGAGCACGCCGTCGCCTATGCGACCTTTCCCAATCTCGGCAAGGCAGTCGGGCCGCACGCGGCGCTTGAAGTACGCAGCGGCACCGGCGAGCTGGTCTGGCGTTTCGACCGCGACGGTAAGCGGCCGGAACAGGTGATTTCGCCGCAGGTCGCGCTGGAAATGGTCGGCATGATGAACTCGGTCGTCGAAAAGGGCACCGGCAAGCGGGCGCAACTCGATGGCACCAGGGTTGGGGGAAAGACCGGCACCACCAACGGCTACCGCGACGCCTGGTTCGTCGGCTACACGGGAAATTTTAGCGCCGCAGTGTGGATGGGCAACGACGATTACACTCCGACCAAACGCATGACCGGAGGCACACTGCCCGCGCTGCTGTGGCACAACATCATGACCTATGCGCATCAGGGCATCGAATTACGGCTGCTGCCCGGCTTGCCGCCAGTTCCGCCACACGCACCGAGCGTAGCTGACGCCGCGCTCCTTCAGAGCAATCCTGCACCGCAACAGATCCTGCTGACGCGGAAGGCGACTGACGTTCTTGTTCGTATCGAACATTTGCTCGACGATGCGAGCCACGCGCTTTCAGTTGAGGCAGCTCCAGCAGGGACGCTGGGCTCGCTCGGTAGCCGCGAAGCCGGCGGCGGCACCATCACGGCTGCGAGCGAACTTAAGGCTGCGGGAATTTCGCGCGGCAATTAGCTGCTCGTTCGCGCAAGCAACATCACTGGGTCGGGTCGAACGTGCGCCTGTTCTTCGGTTCCTGTTTCGCTTTGTTCCTCGCGGCCGTCATCGGGCTGAGCGCAACCTGGCTGACGGTGACACGCGGCGTCGCTTTCGGTTCGCTGAAGATCGGCGCATGGACGGCGTGGCCGCGGAGCGGATCGATGGACATCGATCCTTACGCCCGAGCGATCATTGCCCGCAGCGGCGAGCTGCCGATTGGCACCGGCGACGGCGTGGCTTTCTACGCACGCACCGACGATGCGGGAAACCCCTTTGACGGGCGCTGCACGTTTGTGCTCAGCGGTATGACTCCTGCGGCACGCTATTGGTCACTGACGCTCTATGACCCGGAGGGAAGGCTGGTCGCCAATACGATCGACCGCCACGGCTTTACCAGCGCGGAGCTGCTGCGCGACGTCGGCGGCCGGTTCGCCATCAATGTCGGACCGCGGGCACGACCGGGAAATTGGCTGCCAAGCGGCGGGATCGAAAAATTCGTTCTGGTGCTGCGGCTCTACGATACGCCGATCGGAGTCGCCTCGATGACGTCAAAGGAAGGGCCGATGCCGGCGATCGTGCGAAAGGCTTGCTCATGATCCGCCTGTCGTTTTGGATCCTCGGTGCGCTTCTGCTTGGCGGCATCGTGCATCTTTCTACCGTTCTGGCGATGCCGCAGGCGGCTACACAGGATGCCTATTCGCGGCTGGCGCGGCTCGCACCGGTCAATAGTTTAGTTCCGCTAGCTCCACCCACGGCGCAGGACGCTATCATGCCGTTTATGGATCCGGCGTTTGCGATCGCGGTGTGCCGCTACGATCTTTCCGCGGGAACGCTCAAATTCAACGCGCCGGTGAGCCAGGCTTACACGTCGGTCACCTTCTACACGCGCAAGAGTGTGGCTTACTACGCGATCAACGATCGCGCGGCCGGCCGGCGCGCAATCGAACTCGATCTGATGACGCCGGAGCAGCATGCGGATCTGC
This sequence comes from uncultured Alphaproteobacteria bacterium, assembly GCA_963831165.1. Lineage (GTDB taxonomy): Bacteria > Pseudomonadota > Alphaproteobacteria > Rhizobiales > Xanthobacteraceae > BOG-931. Next base: position 165,691 of record CAWHPC010000002.1, on the reverse strand, counting down.
CCGAGGAACAGGACGTGACGGCCGCTGACCGCTTGATCATCGACTCGCCCTCGACGACCGGCCTGATTGTCCTGCGGGCGCTGGCGCCCGAACCCGGTTTAATGGCGATGGCGCGCCGCACGCTCGCCGGTGCGCGGTGCCGCGCAGTGCCGTTGCAACAATAGCGGCACTGTTCGCGGCCGCGCTCTATTTGACGATCGGCGGCGGCTTTGCCGCAGCGGCGCGAGGCAAAACGGCAAAGCGCGGATCAGGGACCAACTCGTTCGCCGCGAGTTGCTGCTGCAATAAGGCGAGCGCTATGTCCGCCTGCGCCGCAACGTTCTCTGGTTCCGCGACCACCAGGTGATCGAGCGCAAACCGGTAGCCGGCGCACCGCTGCGCCAGCGAATGCTGCACCCACGCAATGGTCAGAGTGTTCTCGCCGATGCGCGCCAGCGCGCCGAGCCGGTCCGATGGAGAAATATCGGGGAGATAGTCCAGACTTTGCCGGCGGCGCCGGTCCAGTTCAACGACGCGTCGTGCGATATCAAAGAACGGAGGGATGCGAACTGCATCGTTGCGGATATCGTCAATCAGCCGGTTGTAGCGCCCGGCCGTCGAACGATAGTCGGCGCCCTGCAGAGCCCAGTAATAGGCGGTCGGGTCGACGACCCATAATGAGTTTCGGAATTCGCGCTTGACGCCATATTCGTAGAGTACGGCGTCCCAACGCTGCCGGCCGTAGGGCGGCACGATCAGCGGATACGCAAGGTCACGCAGCATGCGCTCATCGTCGGTCAGATTGTAGAACGAGACCAGCGCACCGGCGCGCGCTGCGGCCTCTTGGCCGACCCAGTCGTGAATATTGTCGGTAACGAAAGGCCGCTCCACCCGGCCGAAATCGCCGATGCTGGTGCACCCAGCAAGCGCCGGGAGAACAAAGAGGATGAAGGATAGTTTGGTTTCGCGACGGCGACCAACTCGCGACGACATCGATGCGTCCCGCGTTAGCGGCGCCTCACGCGTCGGCGACCGCCATTGTCCGCCGGCGGATGAGTGCGCGGCTCCGCATCTTCGGCGCGCAGCTCGTCGTGCCGTTCGATGCGGACGACCGGAAGGATGATCACCGTCGCGGACTCGTCGGCTACGTCCGCGCGGCCGAATCTCACAATCCGCCCCTCATCGGGGAACTTGACAATAGTGCCCATGTTGGCGGCCAGCCGTAGTCCTCTGTCTGTACGGACAGCGGACCCCCTGCCCCGATGCACGCGCATCGGCGTCGCCGTAACTAAGCCGCATGCAGGGTTAACGCTCCGCTAACGGCGACAACATAGGTTTAGAAGACGGTTCGATTGGCGCGATCGATATCGCCCGCCCGTCCGCTGTGGTGAGTGAGTAACTGACAATGGCAACGCAGCACCTTTTCGGTCTGGATGGGCTTACCGAACTCGGTATCCGCACCGGCGCCGATATGCGTCCGACGCTGCTGCGTGTCCTCACCGACCTTTACGTCCACCGGCTCAGCCATACGGCTGATGAGGAGCGCCACTACACCGAGCTGGCCCTGCGCCTGCTCGATGCCGTGGACGTGCCCACGCGGGTCGCGGTTGCCCGGCGGTTTTCAGGTTACACGTCGCCGCCGTTGCGAGTGTTGCAATGGCTCACGCGCGATTTACCGGAAGTCCGTGCGCAGCTGCGTTCGCATCCGCTGCTGCAGCCATCCGCTCCGGTAGGACAACCGGCGTCTCGACCCGCTGCGATCACTGCTTCTGAAGATGCTGCCCCGCGCCGCAAAACAGCGGCCTCATCAGCAACGATCGCCCCACTCGATGCAACCAAAGCCGCCGAACTAACCGAGCTGTTCTTCGCGGCCAGCGCGATCGAGCGGCGCCTCATTCTGCTTAACCTCAACGTTGTCGCACCAATCTCCCCGGGAAGCATCCGGGTGATGCGCGATATTTCGGTCAGCCAACGCCTAGAAGCTGCGGCACTTGGCGGCAATCGGGAAGGCTTCGCACAGGACCTGGCGCAGGCGCTGAAAATTCCGCGCGAGCAAGCAGGACGCATCGTGCGCGATGAACTGGGCGAGCCCGTCGTGGTGGCGGCGAAGGCGCTCAGCATGCCCCGCGAGGTGCTCTACCGCGTACTGCTGTTCGTCAATCTAACCGTCGGCCACTCGGTCGAGCGCGTCCATGCGCTCGCAGCCCTCAACGACGAAATCACACAAGCGGCGGCCGAAGGCATGGTCGCCATCTGGCAGGCGTTGCGACAGCAGGACCGGATCGTAACCACGCATCAGCCGCTCGCCTGGGACGACGAAACGCGACAGCGCGCGCGGCCGGCTGTTGCCGCAGCGCAACGCATTCCGGTAACACAGCGAACGAGCGGGCGCCGGAACGTTTCTTAAGCCGGCTTCAACCGGCAACGACATCGAGGAAACTGCGACCCTCGCGATCTTCGACTTCAACGATCCAGGCATCGGGATCGAATTTCAGCTGACGCGCGAGGTAAGCCTCGACGTCTGCATCGGGCGCTGACTGGGTGGCGAGGCTCGGGCTAAACGCGCGCGATGTTTCTGCCGCCGCATCGAAGGCGCTTTGCGGTGCTGGGCCAAATAAATCCGAAGTGCCGTCGAGCTTGCTGATGCGAACGAACACGGCGCCGGCTTCTTCGGCTCCGCGCCGCCGCACAACAGCGAAGACGCCCTCGACATGACAACGCCGCAAATAAGCGGCGACCCACAGCGCGGTTTTCAGACGCATGATTGCCATTCCTGTCGACCCAAGGGCCGGCGTGAAGTCCATAACCACAAAACGCCAAGTTTGCGACGATGTTGAGCGCCGGAATGATGACTATTCGATTGGACGACCGGTCATGGCGCCAAGTTCACTTAGCAGGCGAACCGAGAGCCGTCCGGTCACGGGTAGTTTGTGGTCGCTCTCGAATTTCTCAATCGCAGCGCTGGTCTGCTCGTCGACAATGCCGGACGGCCTGATCTGGCCATAACCAAACTCCGAGAGGACGCGCTGCACCGCGATGACGCGGGAAGGCGCTGGAATAGTGGAGCTGATCAATTCAGCGATCGGATCATTACGATGGGCAGTAACAGGCTGCGATGTTATCCGCACACCGACGGCTTGACGCGCCGGAACCTCCGCCGACTTGGGCGTTGCCATGGCAGGCGCAGCAGGGCGGCGTTCAACGGCCTCACGCGGTGCGGTTGGATTGGCGACGAATGGCGCCGGATGAGCGTGCGATTGCAAGTAAAGCGCGTTGACGATAATGACAAGGCTCGCCGCGACAGCGCCGACTATGGCCATCGAATCGACTGGACGGCGCGCTGCCTTCGCCAACAACCACAGTATGGTCCAAGCGACAGTACCGAGTAGCCGCGTTCCACGGAACGAAGCTCTCGCGTTGTCATTGCGACGCTCACGCACTTTTCTTGACCCGAATGTTGGAAGGGCTCGGCGCTTCGCGCGCCGCCACGGAGGTTGTAGGCCGGGCCGCCGCGTTACCAGGCGGTGGCGGTGGGAAGTAGCGGGTCACGTTGGTCGCGCCTTGAGCGGAATCCTGCTTGGCCGGGCGTCCGCGCTCGCAATCGAGTGGCAGGCGCACGCTGACGCGCGTGCCTTCGCCGATCCGGCTCTGGATCGTGACCTCGCCGCCGTGCAGTCGCACCAGACCTTTGACGATGGACAAGCCGAGCCCCGTGCCGCCGTGGCGACGATCGTAGGAAGCACGCGCCTGAAAATATGGCTCGCCGACCCGAGCGAGATCCTCGTCGTTGATGCCGACGCCGTTGTCCTCGACCACAAAGATGATGTTTCCCGCCTCCGCGCGAGCGCCGATTGTCACTTTGCCGTCGCGGTCCGTGAAGCGAATGGCGTTTGACAGGAGGTTGAGTAGAATTTGATTGAGCGCCCGCTTATCGGCGACGATTTCCGGAATTTCGCCGCTGGGCGCTCGGTTGAGCGCAACACCGGCCTCGTTCGCGCGCAATTCTAAAAGGCCGCAGCAAGAGGCCATGACCGCCGCCGGCGAGAACGGCTCCGGCGTGATTTCGAAATTGTCGGTCTCGATTTTTGACATATCGAGAATGCCGTTGATGACGGCGAGCAGGTGGTGCCCGGAATCATTGATGAGGCCGGCGTATTCTTCGCGGCGCGTGGCATCGAGCCGCAGCGCCGCCTCCTCCATCAACATGTCAGAGAAGCCGATGATCGCATTGAGCGGCGTGCGCAGCTCGTGGCTCATCGTGGCAAGGAACCGGCTTTTCGCCGCGTTGGCACGTTCGGCCTCGGCGCGCGCGTCCTCAAGCGCCTGCTCCTGCCGCTTACGCTCCGTCACATCGCGAAGCACGGCAACGACTTCGCGGCGGCTGTCGGCCTCGACCGCAGCCTGCTCCAGGGGCCGGCAGCGCATTTCGATCCAGACGAACTGCGCCGCAGGATGGCCAGCGTCCGAGCACTCGCGCCGGACGCGGAACTCTACCGACCGGCTCTCGCCGAGTGCCGCGGTATCGCCAAGCGCGCTCAGGTAGGCGGGGCGATCGGCGACGTGGACGCGGCCGAACAAACCTTGCCCGTGCAATTCGACAACGCCACACCCGAACGAAGATTGCGCGGCGGGTGATACGAACACGACAGCGCCATCACGGCCGTGCCGCGTAATCACGTCGGTCATGTTGCGCGCCAGGAGCCGGTACCGGTCCTCCTCGGCGTACAACAACCAGAAACTCGTGCGCGACAGCGCTTCCGCACCGAGCGCGAGACCTGCCGCATAGAGCGCTGCTGAAGCAATGCCGAGCGCCGCAAGCGTTGCATGTCCGCCCGGCGCCGGCGTAGGCAACAGGTTGAGCGCGCCGACAAGTGCTAGAAAACCAGTAGCCGCAAGCGGGAAGGTCGAGGCGATCGCGACGACGCGTCGCGACGCCGAGAGCGCGGCCTCAAGCGGGACGACGACGAGCCAAATAGCGGCAAACGAAGCAATACCACCGGTCGATACCGCCACTACCGTCACCAGGCCGGTCAAAGCAAGCGACGACAGCACGTGGGCGCTCTCGTAGCGGCCGGTGCGGGAGAGAAAGTAAGCGGTGAGGATCGGAGCGATGAGCCAAGCAAACACCATCAACTCGATCGCCGCTGGCGCGCCGCGCACCAGCAAGTAAACCGGGAAGGATGCCAGCGCCACCACGCTGCCGAGCAGTCGCGGGGCGATAAAGGCGCGGTGGCGCGCCGCCGTCAGCGCATCCTGCTGCGCCGACGGGTGCACAAGCGACGCAATATAATCTCGTAACGGCGCGATGAGGCCCACGTTCCCGATCGCACGTCCGGACTTTGCCGACGCGCTCCCCTTTTTCTATCGGGGGATCGTGTCAGACCGCGCTTAAGCGAACCCTAAATCGCAAGCCACGCCACGCTGCGGAACATCGCCGACATGCCTTGTGCTCAAGCGAACGCAGCGGAATCGCCGATCATGGTGAACGGGTCGTTGCGGCCAAAATTCGCTGATCACTCGTAGGCTTATCTGATGCGCAAAAAACCGGAAACTAAACGGAATGCTTGACTCTTGATGCGGGCTTGATGAAACGCGTGCACGGCGCGTTCGCTCAAATTTTAGGTAAATTATATTTTTTCAACTTGCGCGAAAATTTGCGGCGTATTCTGTTCGATTATGGACAAAAACGTCTCGGCATCGCCAACGTGGCCTTCAAGGCTGCCTGCTAGGTTCCGCCAACGTGCGGTGCTTATGGCCGCCGGGGATGTGGGCGTTATGTTCTTCCTGTTGCGAATGGCGTTCTGGCTTGGCGTTGTGCTGGTGCTGTTGCCGACCGGCGCCGCGCAGCGAAGCCTGTCGCACAGCGAGGTCAACGCTTCCGAGGCCATCTCGGCAGCCTCGGCAACTGTCGGCGATATGCGCGGTTTCTGCGCGCGCCAGCCCGACGCCTGCACGGTAGGCTCTCAGGTGGCGACGGCAATCGGCTATAAGGCCCAGGCCGGTGCAAAGATGCTTTACGAAGTGTTGAGCGAGGCGATGGCACCGCGCGAAACCGGCACGGTGCCGAGCACGCCGTCGCGACACAGCGCGGGTGCCAAGGTGGTGTCGGAGAGAACTACCGTCGAGCGGACTTCGCAGAGCACGTTGACGCCCGCCGATCTCGCTCCGTCTTGGCGCGGGCCGCCACCGCGCAAGGACGCCAAGCATCCAGCGTAGCGGCCAAAACGGCCGTCGTAGCGAGGCGCAAAATACCTCGCCATCATGCTGTTCCAAGCATCGACCTCGTTAACTCGGCGCTCTATATAAGGGGCGACGAGGAACCCCAGCAGCGATGGCTGATATCGACGAGATCATCGAGAATTTCTCGACCCTTGACATTTGGGACGACCGGTACCGCTACCTGATCGAGCTGGGGCGGGAACTGCCGCCGCTGTCGCCGGCAGCGCACAACGGCGCCAACAAAGTTCAGGGCTGCGCGAGCCAGGTATGGCTCGACACTAGCGCGCGGCCAAACGGCACTGGCGGGCCCGTGCTCACATTCGCCGGCGACAGCGACGCCCACATCGTACGCGGACTGATTGCAATTCTGTTCGCGATATTTTCCGGCAAGCCCGCAAAAGACATCCTTTCGATCGATGCACTTTCATTGTTCGAACGGATGGGGTTGCGCGAGCATCTCACGCCGCAGCGGTCAAACGGGTTCCGCGCGATGGTGGAGCGTATCCGCTCCGACGCCCGCGCCGCACTCGCCACCGCAGCCGTGTGAACTTGTTGTGACAGGCGACGGCGCTGTTTGCCGGCCGAGGGGACTGTGGCGACTCCAGCGGTCGTGTTGTAAGATTCCTGCGGCCTGCGATCATCGCCAGAGTAGCGCCGGGAAATTCAACGATGGCTGTTAGCTCTGCCGGCGTCATCGGCACTTTCAATAATCAAAAGTTTCGCAGCAGACTGACCGACGTTTTCGCCGGAGTGATCTGCAGCACGCTGTCTATTGCCTATTGTCTGTCGTACGCGGCGCTCATTTTCACCGGCCCGATCGCGCATCTGCTTGCTTATGGAGTAGCGGTGACGTTCCTGTCGGCTGCGGTCGGCGGGACGGTTGTGGCGCTACGCAGCTCGCTTCCTTTCGCCATTGCCGGCCCGGACAGTTCCATTTCCGTCGTCATCGCGGCTATGGTCGCAACTGTCGTCCAGCGCATCGTCGCTCACGGCGGCGGTGCCGATCTTCTTGAAGCCACGCTTATCGTCATGTCATTGGCGACGGCGTTCACAGGGCTGGTGCTTTGCATCCTCGGGTTCACACGTGCGGGGCGCGCAATCCGGTTCGTGCCCTTTCCAGTTATCGGCGGGTTTCTCGGCGCCACCGGCTGGCTGCTGATCGTGGGCGCGATGCAGGTCGTCACCGGTCAGCGGACGACGCTGACGAACCTCGGCGCCTTCGTCAATACTGCAGCCATCAGCAAGCTTGCGGCCGGGCTCATGGTCGCAATCATCCTGCATCTCCTGGTGCGCCGCTCGAAAAGCCCTTTCGTGTTGCCCGGCGTCCTGCTGGCGGCATTCGCGGTCACTTATCTCGTCCTAATTTCGAGCGGCGCGTCGCTTGGCGCAGCACAGGCCGACGGCTGGATGTTTCGACCGCAGCCCGTCGCCGCACTGACGTTGCCATGGAGAAGCGGAGCACTTGAGAGTTTTTCCTGGACGTTACTGCCTTCCCTCGCCGGCGATTTTCTCGCAATCTTGTTCGTCACGATTAGTACTTTATTGCTCAACACCACGGGTATCGAAATTGCGACCAGGCGCGAGGCCAATATCGAACGCGACCTCAAGGTGCTTGGGCTCGCCAATTTGTTGACGGCGGCTCTCGGCGGATACGTCAGTTGCACATCCTTAAGCCGCTCCATCCTCGTGCGCACGGCCGGCGCAACCAGCCGATTGTCCGGACTGATGGTTGCGGCGATCTCGGCAGCGATCCTGATCGCCGATCCGTCTTTCCTCGGCTATGTGCCAAAGTATATCCTCGGCGGATTGCTGATCTTTCTGGGTTGGGGACTGGTCTACCAATGGATCATTCAATCATCGCGGCAATTGCTGCCGATCGAGTGGGTTTCGCTGCTCGCAATCGCGCTACTGATCATCAATTGGGGTTTCGTCGCCGGCGTGTTGATCGGCGTGGTGATTGGTTGCGCCACGTTTGCGCTGAGCGCCAGCCGCGTCAGCGCGATCAAGTTTAACTTTGACGGCTCGGAATATCGCTCCTCGCTCGATCGCGGACCGGATGAACTGGCTCTACTGGCGGATCACGGACGCCAGATCCAGGGCATGGCGCTGCAGAGCTATCTGTTCTTTGGGTCGGCAAACCGGCTCTATCAGCACGTCAAAACGCTGCTGGCCCGGCAGCCGGACTGCAGATTTCTGATTTTCGATTTTCGCAACGTGACCGGTATCGATTCATCCGCGACGCAAAGCTTCGCCCAGATCAAACAGGCGGCAACCGAAGCCGGCGCCCGGATTGTGCTAGTGAACCTTACCCCGGAACTGGAGCGGCCGTTTCGCACCGCCAAATTCATTTCCGACGACATCATTGTTGCCGCCGATCTGGATCGGGCGCTGGAATCCTGCGAGCAGGCGATCATCGAGGCGCATCGCGGCGAAGGCGGCGATTCCCGGTCATTGCGTGCCTGGCTGACCGAAGTGCTCGGCGATTCGCAGCTTGCCGATAGCTTGGCGCAATATTGCCGCCGTCTCGAAGTTCAAGGGGGCGACATCATTGCCCGGCAGGGCGATCCGGCGGCCTCGATGCATTTCATCCTCGAGGGCCGTGTCGGCATCATCGTTGACCTCCACGACGGACGCACTACGCGCGTGCGAAGCCTCGGCCCCCACACGACAGTCGGCGAGATGGGCCTGCTCACCCGGGCTCCGCGCAGTGCGACCATTCAGGCCGAAGCGCCAAGCGTCCTGTATGAGCTCGATGCGGACTCCTTTGAGCGCATCAAACGCGAGCACCCGCCGCTCAGTCAGGCTCTGCTGGCTTACGTCATTGCGGTGATGTCGGAGCGGCTCAGCTTTGCCAACCGGGTGATCGGAGTCCTGCAGCGGTGAAGATTTTTTGCTTCGCCTGGTGAAGCAAAGCAAAAATCAGCCGCGGTCCCGGCGTCGGCGGCGTTGCTGGCCAAGCCCCATCTGTTTGGCTAGCCGAGAGCGAGCTTCCGCATAGTTGGGCGCGACCATGGGGTAGTCGGGAGCCAATCCCCATTTCTCGCGATATTGCTCCGGCGTCATATCGTATTGCGTTCGCAGGTGGCGCTTGAGCGACTTGAACTTCTTACCGTCCTCCAGACAAACGATATGTTCCGGCGTGATTGAGCGCTTAACCGGAACCGCCGGCTTGGGAGGCTCGCTCGGCGTCGATACCTGCCCGTTCGTGACCCGGCGCAACGCCGAGTACACCTGACCGATCAAGTTAGGAATTTCGGCGCTGGCGACCGTATTGTTGCTGACATAGGCCGACACAATATTGGCGGTCAGTTGAATATAACCGTTCTCCCCTAAATTCTCAGCCATTGTTCGGCCTGTTCTCGCAAGAGTAGCCGCCCCCCGACGTGCTGCGCCCGGAGTGAACCGTACTTGCGAACGGTTCTACACGGCATGATACTTGGAAACTCAAAACAATCAACTAGGGTCGACAGACTTTAACTGGGATATACAAGAGATGTCTTTGCTGTATACAGTGTATCATAAACTGTATTTGACTAAACTCATACAACTATTACCAAAACAACCTTCAATTCTTATGACAAAACGTCAGGGAAAAGCCCGCAACTTTCCTGTCGGCAAATCAAACTTTGCATGCTGTTGGATACAAAACCTAGCCGAAGTGACTAAGCGCCACTCTCAAGGTGGTTGCGGAGCGCGGCGATAGAACCGAAACGCAGTGTGCCTTGCGGCAGCTCGGCTTCGATCGACCCGTCCGAGTAGAGAGTATAGGCCATGCCTTCGACAACGCCTGATTTGAGGATTGAGATCGGCGCTGCCGCGGCTGGCTGCACGATCACTGGCTGCGCGGCAGGAAACGCCTCATTGATTGGCGCTGGCACTAGCGAGAGTTCCGATACGAGCAAGGGCGGTGGCTGTGGCGCTGACACTGCAACTTCAGCGGACGCCAGTTGAATACTGCCGCGTGACTTCGCCGGCCAAAATGCATTGAATGCCGCACCCCCTGCCTTGTTAGGCGCGGCAGGTTGGCGCGTTTTCGCAACAACGCGCGGTACCGGGCGAAATGGCGTGGCCCCATTCGCGCCTCGACCAATCACTGCGCCGTCCTTGACCTCAGGGATTGCTTCCTCGGCATGAACCGGCGTCTGCGGCATCAACGCTATGGCCTCTTCGACGACCGGCGCGCTTTCGATCGGCGCGACAGCCGGGAATTTTGCGGGCGGAGTTTCAAATGCCGCAACTTCCGCCGGCGCCGACGTTGAGGTTGCGGCCGGAGGCAGCGGGGGCGGACCGGCGTTAGCCGGCTGCGGCTTTGGCGGAAACGGAAGACGCACCGTCGCAGCCGGCGACTTGGCGCCGAAGGCGAGAGGCGCCTCGTTCGGGAGCGTGGGTCGGGGGATAGGCCGCGCAGCAAGCGCCTGTTCGATGCGCTGCAACTGCCGGACGGCGATCGCGATACCGACGAGAAGAAGGCCACCGACTGCAGCGATCGTGCCAGGAATGACAACTTCAGTGCTGAGGGTACCCTCGGGAAGGATCACGCCCGACGCGACGAGGACCAACCCGGCCACGGTGGTCACCGCCCCCAAAACCAGCAAAAACAGTGACATAACGCTAATTCCCAAGCCGGTAAGATGCCCGCAGGTACCCTACACCCCGGCCATTTTGGCGGTCGTCCGACCAGGGCGCAAGGATAAATGCCAGCAAGGTTAGCAACGACACCCAGAAGGACAGCAGCCACCGTTTGCTCGTCCGATACCGTTGCCCAGACCGGGCCATTGGGCCTATTTAGACGAAACCTTGTCTTGCCGAGGCGGTTTTATCGACGTGCCCCCAGACCAGTTCCGATTTCACATTAAGGAGTAGAACCAATGGCATTCACCCTGCCCGATCTGCCTTATGCCTATGATGCGCTCACCCCATACATGTCCCGCGAGACGCTCGAATTTCACCACGACAAACACCACCAAGCCTATGTCACCAACGGGAACAACCTCGCTAAAGGCACCGAATGGGAGAACAAGCCGCTCGAGGAAGTGGTGAAAGGAACGTTCGGCAAGAACCCGGGCCTCTTCAACAACGCCGGGCAGCACTACAACCACATTCATTTCTGGAAATGGATGAAAAAAGGCGGCGGCGGCGACAAGCTGCCGGGCAAACTGGAGAAGCAGATCACCACCGACCTCGGGTCCATCGCCAAGATGAAAGAGGACTTCATTCAGGCCGGCGTGACCCAATTCGGTTCCGGCTGGTGCTGGCTTGCGGTGAAGGACGGCAAGATCACAATCACGAAGACCGCGAACGGCGAGAGCCCGTTGGTGCATGGCGCCTCGCCAATTCTCGGCTGCGACGTATGGGAGCATTCCTACTACATCGATTATCGCAATCGGCGTCCGGACTACCTCAAGGCCGTCGTTGATCACCTGGTCAATTGGGACCATGTAGCTGAGATGTACGAAGCGGCGATGAAATAATTCCGTCGCGGCGATTTTGGCGTAAATCGAAGCGGGGCCTTTGGTCCCGCTTTTTTTGCAACGCGCGGCCGCGGATCCGCTGTTTGCGAAGGCTCAATACCTTCGCTGTTGCTCGCAAAGGCTCCGATCCCCGGCCTTGGTCACGCGGTCGCGTGAGCAAAATCCCAGTACAATTCGCGTGCTCGCCGATAGATCGGACCGGGCTGCAGGTTGCGCTCATCGACACGGACGATCGGCGACACCTTGGTATAGTTGCCGGTCGAAAAAACTTCGTCCGCCGTCTGAAAATCGGAATAGCGCAGCGTCGTTTCCACAACTGTAACGCCAGCCTCGCGCAGCAACGCGGTGACCCGCGCCCGCGTGATCCCGGCGAGGAACGTCCCGTTGAAGACCGGCGTGAAAGCAACGCCGTCCTTCACCATAAAGATGTTGGCGGTGGCAAGCTCGGCGATGTTGCCCAGCATGTCGCACATCAGACAATTGTCGAAGCCGCGGGAGCGCGCTTCGGTCATGGCGCGGGCGTTGTTTGGATAGAGGCAACCGGCTTTGGCGTCGACCGGAGCGGAGTCGCGCGTCGGACGGCGGTATGGCGAGAGCGTGACGGCCGTGCCTGTGGGCTTCGGCAACGGAGAGACGTAAAGCGTCAGGCACCAGCGCGTGGTTTCAGGGTCCGGCCGGACCGCGCCCGAGGCCGCGTCCTCTGGCCAATACATCGGCCGGATGTAAAGCTCGGCATCGCGCTCGAACCGCTTTAATCCTTCGCGCACCAGGCCGAGCCAAGTCTCCACCTCGACAAGGGGCTTGAGCCCCATAGTCTTGGCAGATTCGTTGACCCGCGCGCAGTGCAGATCGACATCAGGAGCGGTGCCCTCGAAGGCGCGCGCGCCGTCGAACACCGACGTACAAAGCCAAGCCGCATGAGTTCGCACGCCCATGATGGGCACATTGCCTTCGTGCCAGTCATTCTCGAAAAAGGTTACGGTCTTCGACCAAGTGACAGGCCGGTTCATCGAATCATCCTTCCACAAGGCGCTATTGTCCCACGGGCACCCCCTTTGTCACCATGGACTGCCGCAAGGAGACAAGATCATGAGAACCTACGTATTTGACGCCTACGGCACGCTGTTCGACGTCCATGCTGCGATCACGCGCCATCGCGCCGCGGCCGGCCCTGAAGCGGAACGGTGCTCGGAGATCTGGCGAACCAAGCAACTCGAATACACCTGGACGCTGACGCTGGCGGGGCATTACATCGATTTTTGGACGCTGACCGAGCAGGCGCTCGACCATGCGCTGGCCCGTGTCCCGTCGATCGATCGATCGCTGCGGCCGAAACTTCTCGATGCCTATCTCAAGCTCGACGCATTTGCTGAGGCGCGGCCTACGCTCAGTGAGCTCAAAGGGCGCGGCGCGCGCCTTGCCATCCTCTCCAACGGCTCGCCGCGGATGTTATCCGCCGCCGTTGGTGGGGCCGATATCGGCGGGCTGCTGGATGCTGTGCTGTCCGTCGAGGCAGTGCGCGCCTACAAGCCGCGGCCGGAGGTTTACGCTCTGGTGACCGAGCGTTTTAACGTCAAGCCGGAAGAGGTGGTGTTTGTTTCTTCCAACCGGTGGGACGTTATGGGCGCGTCTTCGTTTGGTTTTCGCACCGTTTGGCTCAATCGTGCGCGCTTGCCGAACGAGTATGAGCGGTTCGCGCCGCGCCACGAAATTTCCGATCTCGCGCTGCTTTCTGGGCTCGATTACTGAGAGCCGCTCGGCCGTCCGCGAGAAAATTGCCGCCTCAGGCAGCGTCGTGGTGCGAGTCGATGCTCTCTGGGTTCTTGAGCGCCGTCACAATCTGCTGCTTCGTCAACCGCGTGCCGTCATCGCCCTCGATCAGCAGGGCGACTCGTCCGCTGTTGTTGATGTGCCGCGCCCAGCCCATCGCCTCGTCGAGCACGCCGAATTCCTTGAAAAGGTGCCGATCCTTCTCGAGCGGAGAGATGGACTGCGAGCCGCGCGGTCCGGAATAGACGCGGTACGTCATCGTGGACCTCCTGTTGGATAGCAACATCGTCCAGCACCCATATATCGGCTCGAAATGCGCCGCTCCTGAGCCCGCACGCCGCGGCGCGTTGACGCGGGCGGCGCTACTTCTGCGGTGCGAAGATCTGGTCGCTGTACGGCAGCGCTGTCGGACGCTGGATCACGATAAAAGCGCGATCCAGCGAATGGTGGCAGCTGTTGCAGCCCGCCGTCAGCTTGTCGAACGCGTTGGCAAAGGCCGCGCGATCCTTCGCTTCCACCGCCTTCTCGATAGAAGCAATCCCACCGCCCACCGCCTTCTCTACGGTGTCGCCGCCGAGAACCTGGTTCACATCGTCAAAACCCTCCTTTAGCTCATCGAGCTCGTAATCGGCGAGCGGCCAGTTACCACCGCTGCCGGCAAACCAAAGCTTGATGTGGCGCATCTGCTGCAGCGCCATGATTTCGCCAATCTTGGGCGCGGCCGGCTCGACTGCCGCGGGCGATGCCGCAACCTGCTGCGCGGTCGCCTCGTTCGCGTTTGCGCCGATCAGCGCGGACAGCATCAAGACGGCGAACATAAGCTTCATCGGACAGCTCCTTCGGGGATGCGGCGCCAGCGCCGACACGCGAACTTCATCGCAAGGCGAAAGCCAAGATTAGCGCGCCGGAATCAGCGATTCATTGCACTGCTTGGGATAAGCATCCCGGCAAGTCTGATACAGCGCCGGGCAAGCTTTTGCCGCCGCGACGGCGGCCTCGATCGTCTTGAGCCGGTCGCCAGCCGCGCGCATTTGTCCAGCATACGTGAGCACCGCATCGGCGCGCTCCACTCCGCGATTGGTCATCAAAAAATGCTCGGCGCCGTTGAGGAAGGTTGTCGCGGTCTTGGTCGCTTCGTTGAGCTTCTTGGTGAACTCCGCATTGGTGGTCGGATCGGGCTTGACCACGCGGGCGTGCACGGCGACGTCGGTATAAAGTGCGTTCAGCTTGAAATAGATGCCGCCGCACTGGGTTAGCGCCAGCCAATACGGCCGCCCGTTAAACGCGCCAGGCGCTGCTACGACGCTATCGCGCGCATCGATAGGCACGGCAGGGACCACAGGCTCGGCAGTGCGCTGCGGACGTTTCTGGCGCGTAGTCTGCGCCTCCGCGCTGCTCGCGGCAACGACGAGCACCAGCGTGATCAAAGCTGCTTTGGCAATCGTTCCCAGCATGGCGCGAGTATAACGGCGCTTGGCGCTGAAACTCAAAACCGCTCGACCCAAGGGCGGAGCTCGATTTCCCAGGCCCAGGCACTGCGTTGCTGCCGCAGGAGATCGAGATAGGTTTGCGCAATCGCATCGGGACTAAGCATGCTGTCGGGTTTGTCCGACGGCTCGGCGCGGCTTGAGCTGCGGATACCACCGTCGATTACGATGTGGGCGACGTGAATGCCGAGGGGCGACAGCTCCCGCGCCATGCTCTGCGCCAGCCCGCGCAAAGCGAATTTGCCCATGGCGAAGGGCGCCGACTGCGCGTAGCCCTTGACGCTTGCGGACGCGCCGGTGAACAGGACCGCTCCGTGACTGCTCGGCAACATGCGCTTGACTGCTTCCTGCGCCACCAGAAACCCGCTGAAGGCACTGACGATGAGCGTCTTCTCAACCTCGGCCGGATCGAGTTCGACAAACGGACCACGGGTGCGGTAGCTGGCATTGTAGACGACGACATCCGGGGCGCCGAACGCGGCTTCGACGTCGGTGAACACCTTCGAGACTTCCGCGCGCTTCGTTGCATCACACGAAAAGGCTTTGCCCCCGATCTCCTTGGCGAGCGGCGCGAGATCGTTGGCGCGGCGAGCCGCAAGCGCGACCTTCATGCCCGCTTTCGTGAACGTCCGCGCCACTGAGGCGGAGAGGCCGCCGCCAACCCCGACAATGAGCGCCGTTTGATACGCTAACTCGGCCATACCAGGCCTCCGTTTCCACTAAAGAGTTCTGGGCGCGGATAGAGCGGCCAATAGGCGCCCGCGTCAAGCAGCCGCGGCGGGCTGATTGCGTCTCTCAATCGACGACGGCGACCGCGTTGATCTCGACGAGGCATCGTGGATCAGTCGCGAGCCGCACAACTTGTACGGTGGTCGTCGCCGGCTTGGCGTCGCGAAAGCATTCAGCCCAAGCGCGGTTGAGTGCATCTTGATCAGTGAGATCGGTGACAAAGCGGTCGGCGGTGACCACGTCGGCGAAGGTCGCGCCGACGGCGTCCAGCCCGCGCTTGAGGTTTTCAAGTGCCGCCCGCGCCTGCCCCGCCATGTCGCGCGGCATGGCATCGAACTCCTCGGGCCGATGCGGGTGATGATGATAAACCGGCGCCGCGGTAACGCCGGCGAGATATATAGTCGTCCCGCCCCTGACCTTGATCGCGGGCGCATAGGGCATCCACATATCCGGCGCGTCCGGCCAATGAACGTGCTCGATGGTCTTGGGCATTACGTCACCTCACAAGCTTTGCCAGCCAATACTGCTTAGGTGCGCTCCGAAGGTAGCAGGGCTCACATCCTGAACACCCCAAACTTCGTTGCCGGAATCGGCGCGTTCAGCGTCGCGGAAAAACACAGCGCCAGCACACGGCGAGTTTCCGCCGGCGTGACGATGCCGTCGTCCCACAGCCGCGCCGTGGCGTAATAGGGATTGCTCTCGGTATCGAATTGGTCACGGATCGGCTTCTTGAACGCCTCTTCCTCTTCCGCCGGCCAGGTTTTGCCGGCCGCCTCGATGTTGTCGCGCCGCACCGTTGCGAGCACGCTCGCCGCCTGCTCCGAGCCCATGAGCGAGACGCGCGCGTTCGGCCAGGTGAACAAAAACCGCGGGCCATAGGCGCGGCCGCACATGCCGTAATTGCCGGCGCCATATGAGCCGCCGATCACCAGCGTGATCTTAGGGACCTGCGCGCAGGCGACCGCGGTCACCATCTTGGCGCCGTCCTTGGCGATGCCGCCGGCCTCGTAGTCGCGCCCAACCATGAAGCCGACGATGTTTTGCAAAAACAGCAGCGGAATGCGCCGCTGACAGCACAGCTCAATGAAGTGCGCGGCCTTGCGTGCGCTCTCGGAAAACAGAATCCCATTGTTGCCCAGAATGCCGACCGGCATGCCGTGAATGTGCGCGAAGCCGGTAACCAGCGTGGTGCCGTAAAGCGCCTTGAACTCGTCGAATTCGGAGCCGTCGACGAGGCGCGCGATCACCTCGCGCACGTCGTATTGCTTCTTGAGGTCCGCGGAAACAATTCCGTCGAGTTCGCTGGCGTCATATTTCGGCTCGGCCGGCTTGGCGAGCACAATGTCATCTGGTTTCTTTGTGTTGAGAGTGCCGATAATACTGCGGCATAGCGCCAGCGCATGGCGATCGTTCTCGGCATAGTAATCGGCGACGCCAGATTTTTTGGCGTGCACGTCGGCGCCGCCAAGATCTTCGGCCGAGACCACCTCGCCGGTTGCAGCTTTCACCAGCGGCGGGCCGCCGAGGAAGATGGTGCCCTGATTGCGCACGATGATGGTCTCGTCCGACATCGCCGGTACGTAGGCGCCGCCCGCCGTACAAGAGCCCATCACCACCGCAATCTGGGCAATGCCGGCTGCCGATAAAGTCGCTTGATTGTAAAAGATGCGGCCGAAATGCTCGCGGTCGGGAAAGACCTCCGGCCATTGCGGCAGATTGGCGCCGCCGGAATCGACCAAATAGATGCAAGGCAACCGGTTCTCGCGCGCAACCTCTTGTGCGCGGAGGTGCTTTTTGACGGTCATCGGATAATAGGTACCGCCCTTGATCGTTGAATCATTGCAGACGATCACACACTCGCGTCCGGCGATGCGCCCGATGCCGGTGATAATCCCGGCCGCATGAATAGCGTCCTCGTACATGCCGTTGGCGGCAAGCGGCGACATTTCGAGGAACGGCGAGCCAGCATCGACGAGCGTCATGACCCGGTCGCGGGGCAGAAGTTTCCCGCGCGACAGATGACGCTCGCGGGATCGCGGCGGCCCGCCTTCAGCTGCCTGCGCGCGGCGCCCTTGTAATTCCTCGATCAGCGCGCGCATGGCCGCCTGATTGGCCTGGAACTCCGCTGATACGGTGTCGATGTTGGATTTTATCGCGGTCACGAATCCCCCTCATCGAGCTAGATTTGACTATGACGCGAGCGCCGACGCAACGCGGCTGCGCAGTTGGATTTTTCTGTCGGGCTTGGAAAAAGGCGAGGTGCGCCGAGGGCGACTGCCCTCTACGCGCGCACTTCCTGACGCTGGAACATTACGTAGCCGATGACGAACAGCAGAATGGCGCTCGCTATCATGCCGACAGTCTGCGGCCACGCGATCAGCATGCTCTCGGTGAGCGGCAGCGGAGCGCCCAGCACCGCGCCCTGAAGCTGGCTCAGATAGATCGGCCCCAGAGACCGCGTCGTGGGATCAAGGAGCGCCACCACCGTCTCGGCAAACAATGTGGTTGGCGACAGCCGCGCCAATATCTGCTCCGTTAGCGCGGTCGCCGGCGTCGGTAACCCCAAAGCCATGTAACGCGGATCGGGCGGCGCAATGATTTGGGCGACAGCGCCGGCCAGCACCGGCCATATGAAGGTTATGAACAGCCAGATTCCGAGGGTGACCAGCGCCGCGGTCGCGGCTGACCGGAACACGATCGAGAACAGCAGCGCCAGAGCGAGCCATACCCCGGCATAGACGATCGTCACCAAGAGGAAGAGAAAGCTGCGGGCGATCTCCTCAGCGCCAGGCGGGATCCCGATCAGCAGCAGGCCCAGGCCGACGACCAGAAGCCACAGCGTGATCAAGCTGATCGCAAGCGTCATAAGTCCGGCGAGAAATTTTCCGAACAGCAGGGCGTCACGATAAATCGGCTGGGAAAGGATTCGTGACAGCGTGCGCCGGTTGTACTCGGAGTTGACAGCGTCAAAACCGAGGCCAATCGCCATTAGCGGCACCAGGAACGAGATGAAGGAGACGAACGAGGGCAGCGGCTCGCGCGAGGTCGTGAACAAACGCAGGAACAGGAAAGGATCCTCTGCCGTCGTCTCTTTGATCTGCTGAATGGCGCCGTAGAGCGCAGCCAGCGCGACCAGCACGACCAGCCATTCGAGCACCCGCATGCGCACGCTGGTGAGGTGGTCCGAAAGCTCCTTGAGCACGACCACGCCGAGGCCCGAAAAGGCCGAGCCCTCACGCCGCATGACGGGTCTCCTTCGTCGTCATTTCCGCGTCGGGATTTTTCTCGAAATAGCGGGTGTAGATAGCATCGAGGCTGGGTTCCTGAACGCCCAGGAATTTGAGACGGCCCTCCATCGCGACAACTTCGGCCGCCGCTTCGGGACGGACGTCACGGTCGGCGTGCAGGCGCAACTTGCCGATGCCGGTGCGTTCGACACCGCTCACGCCCGGAATGAGCGCGAGCCGCTCGCCAAGGCCGGCACCGTCAGCCTCGATATCAACCACGTAGCCCCCGCCTAGAACCTCACGGCCGAGATCCGGCACCGTGCCCATCAGGGCAATCTGGCCGCCAGAAAACAGCGCGACACGGTCGCAAATGCTTTGCACGCGCTCGAGCAGGTGCGAGGACAGCAGGACCGAAACGCCCTCCGCTTTGAAACCGCGGATAATCGTAAGCAGCTCCGCGGTCGCCTGTGGGTCGAGCCCAGTGGTTGGTTCGTCGAGGATGGCGATCTGCGCGCCTTTCATCAGGATTTCCGCAAGCCCGAGGCGTTGGCGCATGCCGCGGGAGTAAGTGCCGACGCGCTTGTCAGCGGTTTCGGCAAGACCAACGCGCGCGAGCGCATCGGCAATTCTCTTTTCGCGCTCGTCTTTTCTAAAGCCGATCAGGCGGGCGGTGTAGCGGAGGTTGTCGGCCGCGGTCATCTGATCGTAGAAGCCGACAGTATCAGGCAGGTAACCAACGCGACGCTTCACCGACAACGGCTCGCGCGCCGGATTAAACCCGAGCACGCGCACCTCGCCGCCGGAAATGTCGGTCAACCCAAGCAGCATCAGGATCGTCGTCGTCTTGCCGGCGCCGTTGGGCCCGAGCAGTCCGAAAATCTCCCCGCGCCCTACCGTAAATGAGACGTGATCGACGGCGGCCGCACGCCCGTAGTTCTTGGTGAGGCCCTTGGCCTCGATGACAACGTCCTCGCTCATCGCCGGCCGAACCTTGCCACCGCCCCGACCATCACAAGCAGCGCAATGCCGATGATGCCGACACCGGCGATGCCCCAGATCGTCGAGGTCGTCACCGTGACGCGAAAGGTGGTGGAGGCCGACTCGCCGCGGGCGGCGGCGCGGATCGTCGTTACATAGTCGCCGGCAATGGCCTTCTCCGTCGGCGTGATCAGTGCCTGCACTTCCTTGTTCTCGTTCGGTGCGATGCGTTCGACCGACTTCGGCTCGAAGGTGATCTTCCAGCCGCTCGGCGCCGAGCCGCTAAGCTCGACGTCGTCGGCTGGCGCCGTGCCAGTGTTGGTGATTACCACCGGCACGGTCGTCTCCTTGCCGGCCGAAGCGCGCGTCGAGACCAAACCTTCGCGGCCGCTGATATCGAGTTTTGGCTGACCGGTAATGTCGAGGATAAGATCGGCCGTCGCCGTAGCATCCTCGGCGCCGATCCGCGCCATGATTTTATAGCTGCCGGCAGCGGCCGTGTTCGGCGGCCGCACTTTGAGTTTCACGTCTTTGGTCTGGCCGGGCTCAATCGGCACCGCGTTCAGCTCCTGGCTGCCGTAGTTCTCAGTGAACGAGGCGTCGAAATTCTGCGGTGCCTGGGCCGATAGACTGACGGTGAGTTTCTTGCCGCTGTCGTTCTTGATGCCCAGCTGATACTCGAAGGTGGACCGCGACGTACCGCGCAACTCGGGAAGCTGCGGCGTCAACGTCAGCTTCGCCGGCAGATCCTTTGCGAGTGTCACTGCGATCGGCAGCTCCACGTTCGTCGAACCGCCCGCCGCAGAGACCGTAAGCGTCTGGGTGCCGACGGCGGCACTCTTTGGTACGTCGAGCCGCAGTTCGAGCGACACGCTGGAATTGGTGGCGGGCATGGCCGCGGCGACCGGCTGGCCGCCGCCCATCAGGGTTGCTGTCCAACCGGAGGGAACGCCGGACACCGACAAGGCCAGACGCTCGGGCGGCAATTCGTAATTTCGGAGTTTCAGACTGATCGAAGAGGTTTCACCCGGCCGCAACGTGACGGCGGGATAATCGCTCATCAGATAGAGGCCCTTGACGTCTTTGGGGGCATCGTCGGCCCTGGCAATCGGCGCGAGCGAGGCCGCAGCAGCGGCAAATGCAACAACGGCGATAAATTGATATCGCATTGGCGTTAGCTCCCGTTCAGGAAATGGTTAGCGGCCCTTCTACGATGCGCTCAAGAGCGCGGGCGAGGAAGGCGGCATTGTGGGCGTAATCGTGACAAAATCATGCAGACAACGGCCTATTTAGCAAGTCCTGCGGTAGAGAGCCGCAGTTTATAAGGTAAATGCGCGGATGCGCCGCAGGGTAGATGTCAGTGCCGGTCTCCTGGCTTTCAGGCGCAAAAGCGAGCTCGAGGTCCTGCTCGCCCACCCAGGCGGCCCGTTCTGGACTAAAAAAGACGACGGGGCGTGGACGATCCCGAAAGGTCTTGCCGAGCCTGGCGCCGATCTTCTCGCTACCGCTCAGCGCGAATTTACCGAAGAGACGAACCTCACCGCCGTCGGCGACTTCATTCCGCTCACGGCGGTCAAGCAAAAGGGCGGAAAGGTCGTGCACGCCTGGGCGTTTGCAGTGGACTTCGATCTGACGACCTTCGCCAGCAACACATTCGAGATCGAATGGCCGCCGCGATCCGGCCGGAAGCAGCACTTTCCGGAGGTCGATCGCATCGCCTACTTCACGCTGTCGACCGCTATGGTCAAGATTGTCGCCTATCAGCGTCCGTTTCTCATCGAACTGCAACAAATCGCCGCGGCGTCATAGATTCACAGTACTGACATTGGCTTTTAGCATTGAATGCTTTTTCCGCCAGTCAAGGTGTGCCGATGCATGGACGGACCGCCCTTATTTCCGGCATCGGCATCGCCGGCGCTACGCTTGCCTATTGGCTTGGCCAATTCGGATTTACGCCCACTCTCGTCGAACAAGCGCCGCGCCCGCGTACCGGCGGCTACGTCATCGATTTTTGGGGCCGCGGCTATGACATCGCGGAGAAGATGGGGTTGGTGCCTGAGCTCAAGGGCGAAGGTTACGACATTCGCGAACTGCGCATTGTCGACGCGAGCGGTCGCAGGATCGGCGGCTTCGGTGTCGACGTCTTTCGCAAGCTGACCCACGGCCGCTACGTGAGCATCGCGCGCGCCGACCTGGCGAGGCTGATCTACCGCGGGATCGAGAACCGGTTTGAAACGATCTTCGGGGACGGCATCGCGCACATCGCGCAGGACGATGACGGGGTACAGGTCAATTTCAAACACGCTGCGCCGCGGCGCTTCGACTTCGTAATCGGCGCCGATGGCCTGCACTCCGCTGTTCGCAAGCTGGTATTCGGGCCGGAAGATCGGTTCGAAAAATACTTGGGTTACTACGTCGCTGCCTTCGAGGTCGACGGTTACCCAAATCGCGATGAACAGGTCTATGTCAGCTATGAATTTCCCGGAAAACAGGTTGCCCGCTTCGCGATGCGAGAGGGGCGCACTTTGTTCCTCTTTGTGTTTGCCGCGAACGAACCGTTGCCTATCGACCCGCGCGATACCTCATCGCAGAAGACGCGGCTGCACGCCGAGTTCGACTACGGCGGCTGGGAATGCCCTCAAATCATGACCGAACTCGATTCCTGCGACGATCTGTATTTTGATTCAGTGAGTCAGATTCGCTTGGACTCGTGGTCGCGCGGCCGCGTCGCGCTGGTCGGCGACGCTGCATTCTGCCCGTCGCTGTTAGCCGGCCAGGGTTCGGCGCTCGCCATGATCGCTGCCTACGTACTCGCGGGCGAGCTGGCAACCGCTGACCGCGTGCAGATAGCGTTTCGTCGCTATGAGCAGTTGCTGCAGCCCTTCATCATCGGCAAGCAGAAAGCCGCTGAGCGATTTGCTCGCTCGTTCGCGCCAAAAACGCAATTTGGCCTCTTCGTGCGAAACCAAGTCACCAAGGCCTTTGCGATTCCCCTTGTCGCCAGCCTGACACTGGGGCGGTTAGTCCACGACGCTATCGATTTGCCGAGCTATCCGGGCTAGCGGAAGGGAAGACTCGCTCAGCCCTCTTCTCGCAGGACTTTGGGCCAATCGACCTCGTCGTGCGGCAGCACCCAGGGTTCGCGGCGTGCCGCCTCACGCCATTCGCTCCACGCCGGCAACGCCATCAGTGCGCCCATGTAGGCCTGAGCGGTCGCGCTCACCTCGACGGCATAGGTGCGGAAGCGCCACACTACCGGAGCATACATGGCGTCGGCCGCACCAAATGCTCCATAAAGAAACGGCCCGCCGGTCCCAAAGCGTGAACGGCACTCGTTCCAGATCGCATCGATGCGCGCGACGTCGCTGGCCGCATCGGCGTCGAGCGCGCGCGGCAAGACCGGCCGCCGGATGTTCATCGGCAGCTGCCGGCGCAGCGCGCCGAATCCGGCGTGCATCTCAGACGAGATCGCCCGCGCATTGGCGCGTGCCGCTGGTGGTCCCGGCCATAATGCAGCCGCAGGAAATTTCTCGGCCAGGTATTCAAGGATCGCCAGCGACTCCCAGACGCACGTGGTGCCGTCGATCAACATCGGCACCCTGCCGGCACCGCCCAACGCTGTCAGCCGCGACTTGAAATCGGGAGCTTCGAGCGAGATCAGCGTTTCTTCGAACGCAATCCCGGTGACCTTCATCGCCAGCCAGGACCGAAACGACCAGGACGAGTAATTCTTATTGCCAATGATCAGTTGAAGTCCCATAGCGCATCTGCTCGCAGCTTATCGCGAGAGATGAGCATGGTGTTCGCGCACGAGCAAGAACGCGGCAGCTCACACCAGGCCGGTTACCACTGCGAGAGACGACGCAAAAAGAACCGCAGCCGCGGCAAATAGCACGGCGAGCGCCGGTTCAATCCACTGGTGCGCCGCCGCTCGGGTTCCGTCTGCGTTCTCAGCCGCCTCGCGCGCGAGCGCGACCGGCATTTCGGTCAGTGACATGGTGGCCCTTCCCCCAAAAGGACATCGGACAGAATCGCCCCGGCACCACGGCGTAATACCCCGCGGCCCGTAAAAGATCGGTGAATTAGCGGAGCTAGTGAGGGCCCCTACGGGCTAGGGAACAGCTCCGCCGTCTTGCCGGCGAGCCGGTAAGCGAGAAGACCGGCCCACTCGCGTACCGCGGTGTCCGTCCGGCGCAGCCCGTCACCAAGCGAAGCGAACGGACGCAATGCGTCGATAGGTCCGCGGGTGCGCCAATCGACGGGATAGGCCTCGACTGCGAACCCGGCCGCCCGGAATGCGGCCATTGAGCGCGGCATGTGGTACGCCGACGTCAACAACAGCCAGCGTTGACCCGGCTTTGGACCCGCAAGACGGCGCGAGAATACCGCGTTCTCAATAGTGTTGCGCGATCTGTCCTCCGCCGTGATCCGCTCTGGAGCGACACCAAGATCCTCCAGTTCCCGCACCGCGAACTCGGCCTCGGTACCTTCGCTGAATATCAGGGCATTGCTGCCCCCCGAGAACAGGAGCCGGGCATTCGGATAGCGGCGCGCCAATTCGGCGGCGACGGTGATACGCTCGGCGGCTTCGTCGAGCGCTACTGCCCCGCGAGCCGCCGAAACATCCGGTGAAATCGAGCCGCCGAGGATTACCATGCCGTCCGGGGGTCCGCGCGAAGCGTCCCAGGGCGGGAACCGCTGCTCGAGCGGCAATATCAGCGCATTGCCGAGCGGCGATAGGCCGAGAAGCGCGATCAGCACGAGGCTGGTAACGACCATCCAACTGGCTAGCCGGGTAAATCGCGTGCACAGCAGAACCAGACCGACGAGGCCGACTGCAATAATGAGATTCGACGGCAACGCGAAGAAGCCTAGAATTTTGGAGAGGATGAAGAACAACCAACGCTCCGGACTCTGACGCGTTTAGTTTCTTTCGCTGGAGAGATGTCCAACGTCACGAACGCGATTTACGCCACGCGGCGTAGCGCGTTTTGGCTTCATCATTCGGTGGATAAAGGCCGGGCAGTTTCACGCCATTTTCAACTTCGTGGAACACCCAATTTTCATAAAGCTCGTGCTCAGCTCCTTCGTGCGCGACGAATTCCAGCAATGCCTGCGGAATGACGACCGCACCGTCGTCATCAGCCACGATCACATCGTCGGGAAAAATTGCGCAACCGCCGCAGCCGATGGGCTGTTGCCAGCCGACAAAGGTCAGCCCGTTGACCGACGCCGGCGCCGCCGTGCCGGCGCACCAGACCGGTAGCGCGCTGGTCAACACTCCGGATCGGTCACGCACAACGCCATCGGTCACGAGCGCCGCGACGTCGCGCTTTTTCATCCGTGCGCAAAGGATATCGCCAAAGATACCGGCGCTGGGCACACCCATCGCGTCCGCAACCGCGATGACGCCTTCCGGCATTTCCTCGATCGCGGCGCGGGTCGATATCGGATGACCCCAGCTCTCCGGGGTCGCAACATCTTCGCGCACCGGAACGAAGCGAAGCGTAAAGGCCCGTCCTATAACCCGCTCACTGTTCTGATTGAGCGGCTTTGGCCCGTTCATCCAGCAGCGCCTGATGCCCTTCTTGAGCAGCATCGTGGTCATGGTCGCGGTCGTCACCTTGCGCAGAATTTCGAACAGCGCGTCGCTCATCATCCGCCTCGTTCGGTCGCACTCGCTCTCAGCCAATTGCCGATACGGTCGACCGCTTCGAACATATCGCTGCGCGCGCCGGCGTAACACAAACGCAGATATTGCTGTCCATGCACCGGATCGAAATCGACGCCCGGAGTTACCGCCACACCCGCCTCCTCCAGCATGCGTGTCGCGAACGCGAAACTGTCGGTCGAGAACCGCGAGACGTCGGCGTAGAGGTAGAAGGCGCCGTCGGCCGGCAAAAATGAATCAAGACCCGCGCGCGGCAGTCCTTCGAGCAAAATCCGGCGATTTTCCTCGTAGCCGTGTCGCACTTCTTCAAGCTCAGCGCGCCCGTCGAATGCCGCTTCGGCGGCAATTTGCGCAAGCGTCGGCACTGATATTGCGAGGTTCTGTTGCAGCCGCTCGACGGCCCGCACCAGCGGCGCCGGCACGACCATCCAGCCAATCCGCCATCCGGTCATACAGAAATATTTGGAGAACGAGTTGATGATGATGGTCTCGGACGAAATCCGCGCCGCGGACTCGGCGCCAAAGACGTAGTCGAGGCCGTGATAGATCTCGTCGGAGATGACGATAATGCCGGCATCTTCGGCGCAGCGGATCAGATCCCTGAGCGCGGACGCAGTCATCATTGTGCCGCTCGGGTTAGTGGGAGAGGCGACGATGACTCCCTTCAGCGGCGCTCTCTGGTGTTGGGCGAGCAGGGCTTCGCCGGTGATCGACCATCGCGTTGACGCGCTTGTCTCGATGCCTACGGGCTCGCAGCCGAGCGCCGTGAGGATGTGGCGATAAGGCGGATAGCCCGGGAGCGCCAGGGCGACGCGGTCCCCTGCTTCGAAGGCCGCGAGAAACGCCAGAATGAAGCCGCCCGAAGAGCCGGTAGTAACGACAATGCGACTTGGATCGATGTCGATATCGTGCCATTCCGCATAAGCACGGGCGATGCGCCGGCGCAGTGAGGGAATGCCGAGTGTCTCGGTATAGCCAAGTGGGCCGGCGGTCAGCGCGGCGCGGGCTGCGGCGATTGCGGTTGCCGGCGCGCCCACTGCTGGTTGGCCGACTTCCATGTGAATGATCCGGCGTCCTTGCGCCTCGAGACGAGCTGCCGCGGCCATGACATCCATCACCATGAACGGCGGCACGTCGCTCCGTGCTGATGGTCGCAGCAGATGTTTTGCTCGTTCAAGCATGATGCCGCCTGGGCCGATCGCTGGTGTTGCCGGAACCGCCCCGGTACTGCCGTATTCGCCGGGCTTTGTGGCCTCCGGTTTCGTCTCGGCAACGCGGCGCGCTGTGTTGACCGTAACCGGTTACATTCATAGCTTGGGCCCGGGAGCGGGACCGAATACTTTGTCCCAGATGATCGCTGCGAGACCTCCTAGCAAGATGCGCCCTGCGGGACCAGCCTCTCGCGCCATAGCACTGACCACCGTGGCCGCACTCGCGCTTTCGAGCCTGCCGGCGCGAGCCCAGACCGGATCCTCCGCCGGCATTCCGATGATCCGCGATGCGGAGATCGAACAGTTGCTGCGCGAATACTCGCAGCCGATTTTACGCGTGGCCGGTTTGAGCCAGCAAAACGTTCAGATCGTGATCATCAACGAGAAATCGTTCAACGCGTTCGTAATGGACGCGCACCGCATCTTCGTGAACTCCGGCGCGCTGATGCAAGCGACAACGCCGAACCAGCTGATCGGCGTCTTCGCGCACGAGACCGGCCACATTGTCGGCGGCCATCTATCGAAGATGCGTCAAGAACTCGCCAACGCCACGACCGCGGCGATCGTCGCCATGCTACTCGGCGTGGGCGCCATGGCGGCGGCGGCGAAAACAACCAACTATGGCAATAGCCTGGACATGGGCAGTATCGGGGGTGCGGTGTTGACCGCGCCGCAGTCCTATTTGCAACACACGCTGCTCGCCTATCAGCGCGCCCAAGAGGACCAGGCCGACCGCTCAGGC
Organism: uncultured Alphaproteobacteria bacterium; assembly: GCA_963831165.1. Lineage (GTDB taxonomy): Bacteria > Pseudomonadota > Alphaproteobacteria > Rhizobiales > Xanthobacteraceae > BOG-931. The sequence continues at coordinate 138,207 of CAWHPC010000002.1, read as the reverse complement.
GTCCGGTTCCTGACCATGACCGGTCAGTCGGCCAAGGGCATGTACGACACGTTCAAGCGTTTCGCCGATGAGATGATGTTCACCGCGGCCTACATCGATCCCTACGTGCAGAACCACCCCATGCCTGCTGAGCGAATGGCCGCGTTGGAGGCGCTGGTTAAGACCCCGTACTGGGACAAAAAAGATCCGCCTGAACTTCAGTTCCGCCACGACATGATGCGCGCGAAGCTGTACGGCTTTACCGAACGGCCCGACGGCGTGGCGCGACGCTATCCGTCATCTGACACCAGCATGCCGGCTCGCTATGCGCATGCGATCGTCGCGTACCGCTTCGGCGATATGCGCTCCGCTCTCAGCCAAATCGAGGGCTTGATCCAAGCGATGCCCAACAATCCCTATTTCTACGAACTCGAGGGCCAGGCGTTGCTCGAAAACGGCCACGCCACCGAAGCGATTCCGCCTTTGCGCCGCGCGGTGGAGCTTGCTCCCAATCCCGCTCTCATTCAGATTCTGCTGGCGCAGGCAATGATCGCCACCAAAAACCCCAAGATGGCGTCGGACGCGGTCCCGCTGCTGCGAGCGGCACTGGTCAAAGAGCCTGAGTCCGGCGACGCCTACGAGCAGCTTGCCATGGCCTACGGCCATAATGGCAACCTCGCCGAGGCCGATCTTGCTTCGGCGCAAGCGGCCTTTGCGCGCGGCGACAGCAAGACCGCGCGCGAACTGGCAGGACGCGCCAAGACGCGTTTTCCCGTCGGCTCGCCGGGATGGGTGAAAGCCGACGACATCGTGGCTTTCAATAAAGGCAAGAGCCCACTTCTATTTGGTCAATAATCGCAAAGGAAAAGTTGATGACATCGACCCCACGCACGGCACTTCTGATCGCAGCCACCCTATCGCTGGCGTCACCCGCGGTAGCGACCGCGCAGGCGTTTTCCGCCGATCAGCGGCAGGAGATCGGGACCATCGTCAAAGAGTATCTCCTGGCACACCCCGAGGTGCTGCAGGACGTCATGGCTGAAGTCGAAAAGCGGCAAGCGGCGGCGGAAGTCGAGAAACATCGCGCAGCGGTCGCAGAGAACAATGCAACGCTTTTTAGTTCGCCCCACCAGGTCGTGCTCGGCAATCCGCGCGGCAACGTCACGATGGTCGAGTTCTTCGACTACAATTGCGGCTACTGCAAGCGCGCGCTTTCCGACATGCTAGACCTCCTGAAGACCAACCCCAATCTGAAATTTGTCCTAAAGGAATTCCCGGTACTCGGCGAAGGATCGGTAGAGGCAGCCCGCGTTGCGGTCGCTGCGCGGATGCAGGACACCACCGGAAAAAAATACATTGAGTTTCACCAGAAGCTTTTGGGCGGTCGCGGCCCGGCCGACAAAGCGCACGCGCTTGCGGTCGCCAAGGATGTCGGCTTCGACATGGCGCGCATCGAAAAGGACATGGGCAGCGATGAGGTCAAGAAGACCATTGATGAAAGCATGAAGCTCGCGGAAGCGCTCGGCGTCAACGGCACGCCGAGCTACGTGGTCGGCGACGAGGTCGTCGTTGGCGCAGTCGGTCTCGACGCCCTGAAGGAAAAACTCGCGGCTGAGCGCAAATAGCCTCCCGTCGGCTTAAAGAATCTTCAGCTCATCCCCTCCCCGTTTTCGGGGAGGGGATGTTTGCAACGTCGCTTACTTGGCCAAATAGTTCCGATGCACCCAGGTGCCATCCGAGCGGCGCGTCTCGGCGTAAAGCAGAGTATCCCGCTCAAGCGTCTCCAGCCGGACGTTGGCACCGATCGCACGTTCGGCCTTCGCGCCGGCCTGTGCCGCCGCGACGAAAGCTTCGACATCCTTGACCGGGGGCGGCGCCGCGCCGGCCAGATCTTTTTTGCTGATGGCCTCCGTCACGTTGGCCACGAGCTGTTTGCGCCACATTTTCCGAAATAGCTCGCTCGACGCGTAGACATCGCCGCCATTGATCTTGCCGTTGATAGCGAAAACGTAGCCGACGACATCGGCATCGGCTTCGCCGGCATCGGCAAGCGCCGTGATGTAAGTCACCTGGGCCTGTTTGAGCTTTTCGCTTTCCAGGGAGAGCTGCAGGCTTGAAGGAGAAGCCGGTGAAATCACCGGCGCGCCGACCGCGCGGGCCAGACGCTCTTGGGTTGCTGTTACGGTCTTCCACATTTGCTGTTGACGACGGCCGTTATCGACGGGCGATACGGAGCCGGTCGTCGGATCGGCGGCCGGTGGGATCGGGGGCGCACCGGCGAGCGCTCGCATCGCCAACTTTGCTTCTTGCGAAGGCATCGCCGAGGACGCACTGGAAAATTGCCGCGCATCCTCCCTGCCGCGCGCCGACCAGCGCGCTTCCTCAACGCAGAAGGCCGCAATCGGCACTCTGCCGGAGCGCGGCGGCAGCAACAGGTCGACCGACAGCACGCGGTCCTGGCGCCCGCCCTTCACGATATCGCCGGCTTGAACGAAGACTTCGTCGTTGCCGACATTCTCGACCGTCAGTTCGTTAACGCTGCCGGTTTCTTCGACCCTGACCTTCCCTTTGGTCAAAGCCTCCTGCAACGTCAGCGGAGCGGTACCGCGAGCCGTTGAACCGTGTAGTAAGTAAATCGCCAGATTGTCGTGAACAATCGGACTGGAAACGCGGACGTCGTCGGCTGCAGAAGCCGACGACGTGATTAAAGACGTACTGACTGGAAGTGAAGCAACCAGGCACGCAACAACACGCAAAAATGCCTTGCAGCGCATGGAATTCCCTCCGCTGTGATCCCCCCAGGGCGCGAACGTCGTATCGCTCTGTGGTTTGCTCGCGGGCCGGCAATGGCGGATTTTGGGTTTCATCGTGGCGGCCACGGACGGCAGCGCCCCGGCTTTCCCTTTGCTGATGGCTTCCCTATAACCAGCCCGGCACAGCGGGCGCCGCCCGCAGCAAGTGACCGCCGGGTAAGCTCGCGAAATGCCGAAGACCGTCTACGTCCTGAACGGACCCAATCTCAATCTGCTCGGCGCCCGCGAGCCAGAAATCTATGGCCGGGCGACGCTCGCTGACGTCGAAAAACTGTGCCGCACGACGGCCGAACGGCACGGGCTCACAGTGATCTTCCGCCAGTCGAACCATGAAGGGGAAATCATCGACTGGGTTCAGGAAGCCCGCAAGGAAAAGGCGGCTGGACTTGTCATCAATCCCGCAGGTTATAGCCATACCTCAGTTGCAATCCTTGACGCCATCGCCACCCTCGAGGTGCCTGTCATCGAGGTGCACATCAGCAATATCCACGCCCGCGAACAATTCCGCCGGCGCTCCTATGTGTCACAAGTCGCGCGCGCGGTAGTGTGCGGCTTTGGCACCGAAGGTTATGCCCTCGCGATCACTGGTCTAGCCGCCATCATCGCCAAGGATTGATCGTGGCTCGCAAGCCCGGGAAACCGCAAATGCCCAAGCCGCCCGTGCCGACGACACCCGCCATCGATCACAATGTGATCCGAGATCTGGCAAAGCTGCTCGATGAAACCGGCCTCACCGAAATCGAGTATCAGCAGGACGGCGTGTCGATCCGCGTCGCGCGCAATCTAAATGCCTATGGAAGCCGCGCCCAAATACCGACAACGGCTACCGCCGAAACCGTCGGGGCGCCGGTCACGGCCCCGATCGAGCCAGCGCTGCACCCGGGTCTCGTGGCTTCGCCGATGGTGGGAACCGCCTATCTCGGGCCTGCACCGGGCGCTCGGCCCTTCGTCGAAGTCGGCACGAAAGTGAAAGCGGGCGAAACACTGATCATCATCGAAGCGATGAAGACCATGAATCAAATTCCCGCGCCTCGCTCCGGCACGGTCATACAAATTTTGATCGAGGACGGTCAGCCGGTCGAATACGGCGAGCCGTTGATGATCATCGAGTGAGCGATGGCGAATAGCGTGCGGCGACTGGCGAAGGAATATGAGCTGAGCCGCTCGCCGCTATTCGCCTGTCCTTATTCGTCAGTCGTTGCCGCAATTGGCCACCATGTTCGATAAGATCCTCATTGCCAACCGCGGGGAGATTGCGCTGCGCGTACTGCGCGCGTGCAAGGAACTAGGCATTCCGACGGTGGCGGTGCATTCGACGGCGGATGAGGACGCCATGCATGTGCGGCTCGCCGACGAAAGCGTCTGCATCGGCCCCCCGGCCGCCAAGGACAGCTACCTCAACATTCCGGCGTTGCTGGCTGCTTGCGAGATTACCGGCGCCGACGCCGTGCATCCCGGCTACGGATTTCTCGCCGAAAACGCACGCTTCGCCGAGATTCTCGCCGAGCATAACGTGCAATTCATTGGTCCGCGCCCCGAGCATATCCGCCTCATGGGCGACAAGATCGCCGCCAAGCGCGCCGCCGTCGAGCTTGGTATTCCGACTGTTCCCGGCTCCGCTGGCAGTCTCAGCTCCGACGAAGAGGCGGAGCGATTGGCGCGCGAGGTGGGCCTTCCAGTCATCCTCAAGGCCGCCGCCGGCGGCGGTGGCCGGGGCATGAAAGTTGTTCGGTCAAAGAGCGAACTGGCTTCGGCTCTTGCCACGGCGCGGGCGGAGGCGAAGGCCGCTTTTGGCGACGACACAGTTTACCTCGAGAAATATCTCGAGCGGCCGCGACACATCGAGATCCAGGTGTTGGGAGACGGCAAGGGCCGCGCCATCCATCTCGGCGAGCGCGACTGCTCGTTGCAGCGGCGGCATCAGAAAGTTTGGGAAGAAGGCCCTTCACCCGCCCTCAACACCGCCGCGCGCAACCAGATTTGCGAGACGGTCGCGAGGGCTATGCGGGACATCAAATATCTCAGCGCCGGGACCGTCGAATTTCTGTACGAGGACGGCAAATTCAGCTTCATCGAGATGAACACCCGCATCCAGGTCGAGCATCCGGTGACCGAGATGATCACCGACATCGACCTCGTCGCCGAGCAAATTCGCGTGGCGGCCGGCAATGATCTTGCGCTGGCGCAGAATGACGTGACGTTCCACGGCCACGCCATCGAGTGCCGCATTAACGCGGAAAATCCGGTCTCGTTCCGCGCCTCGCCGGGCAAGATCGTGCACTACCATCCGCCGGGTGGACTGGGCGTGCGGATCGATTCAGCCGTCTACCACGGCTACGCGATGCCACCGTTCTACGATTCGCTCCTTGGCAAGCTGATCGTTCACGGCAAGACCCGCGAAGAATGCCTGATGCGGTTAAAGCGCGCTCTCGACGAGTTCGTGGTCGATGGCATCGAAACCACCCTGCCGCTGTTCCGCGCTCTGGCGCGGGAAGCGGAGATCATCGATGGGAATTATCACATCCACTGGCTCGAGGAGTATCTCGCGCGCGGTGCGATCGAGCAGTAGCGCTTCATGCCGGCAGGTCTTCCGCGGTCGCCTTCACTGCGTTGGCCAGGACCCGCCCGATTAAAGCGGGCACATAGGGCTTTGGCACAAACGCGGAGCCCGGCACACCCGCCTGCGAGTCGAGCATGTTGACGCGCCCGGAGGCGTAGACCACCGGCAGGTCGGGCCGTAACTCGCGGGCGCGACGCGCCAGTACGGCGCCATCCACCCCGCCCGGCAGATTGATATCCGTGAACAGCACGTCCACCGGCTCGGCGTTGAGATGCCGCAGCGCGTCCATCGCATTCGTTACCGTGTGGACCGCGAAGCCCTGTTCCTCGAGTGATTCCGCGACCCATTCGCTGATCAGAAGCTCGTCCTCGACGAGCAGAACACGGATCGGCCGGACTTCGTTCGCGATCGCCTTCATGACAGCGGGCTCCGATCTTTCGGACAGCAGCGTAACAAGCCCCCGGCAATTGTGTTCAAGCTGGCGAAAATTTTATGGAAACCTTAGTTTACGGGCGCTTAAAGCAATCCGCGAGGCGGGCAAAAATCGCCATCGGGCGGGAAGTCCGCGCACTTGAAGAAGCCGCCTGCTGTTGGCTAAACGAAGCGCATGGCAAGCCGCGAGTCGCCCTCGTCGACATCACGCCGGAAGTGCTGCTGAAGGCCTATGCCTGTGGCATTTTCCCGATGGCGGAGAGCGCCGAAGACTCGGCGCTGTATTGGATCGAACCTGAACACCGCGGCATCCTGCCGCTCGACCGGTTCCACGTGCCCGGCCGCCTCGCGCGTACGGTGCGTTCCGACCGCTTCTCGGTCGCCGTCGATTGCGATTTTGACGGTGTGCTCGACGGCTGTTCAGAGCCGATGCCGGGACGCAGCCGTACATGGATCAACGCCCGCATCCGCAACCTGTACCGCAAACTTTACGAACGCGGCGACTGCCATACGGTCGAGGTTTACGAAGGCGACGAACTGGTCGGCGGCCTCTACGGCGTCAGCCTCGGGCGTGCCTTTTTCGGCGAGAGCATGTTCCACCGCACCCGCGACGCCTCCAAGGTTGCTCTTGTCCATCTGGTAGCCCGGCTCAAGGCGGGACATTACCGGCTGCTCGATACCCAATTCGTCACCGAGCATCTGCGCACGTTCGGCGCCGTCGAGGTTTCGCGGCCGGCCTACCACAAGCTGCTCGATGCCGCTCTGGTAGGCGAAGGAAATTTCGGTGCGCTTGCGCTCGACCGCCCCATTTCCGGGATCGTCGCGCTGGCGCGCCTTGGCCCGGCCTGATTCGCTCTATCGCGGCTGTACTTGAACGGCGGGCGCGGGCTGCTGCCGCGGCGGGGCAGCCTGGCGTGTGCGAGAGCGCGCTGGCACGGCTGCAGCCGGCGGCGCGGCTGGTTCGGCTACCTTGATCGGCGAAGCGCAATCATTCAGCCAGACATCGTAAATTGGATGCTCGACGGCGTGCAGCCCCGGACTGGCGGCGAACATCCAGCCCGAAAAGATGCGCTTGACCTCGCCCTGAAGTGTGACTTCGTCCACCTGGACGAACGCGTCGGTGTTGGTCGCCTCAGTCGGCGGCCGCGTGTAGCACACCCGCGCGTTCACCTGCAGCGCGCCGAACTGAACGGTTTCGCCAATCGCCGCATCGAAGGTGATGATCCGGCCCGTGATCTTGTCGAGCCCGGAAAATACCGCGCGCGAATTCTCGATCTTTTGCGTCGGCATTTCGGTGATCACCGCATCGTCGGGCTGCGGTGCAATATCCGCCGGTTGCGGCGGCGGATTAACACCCGGCGGCGTTAGGCGCGCACCCTGGCCGGGCGGCGCCGAGATCCCCCCGGGAGGCGGCGGTAAAGGCTCGGCCTGGATGCCGGACGGAGGCGGTCCTGCAGACGGCGGCGGCAACGAAGATTGAGCAGGATATTGCGGCCGCGGCGGCGCCGGGGCTGGCGATGGCAGCGCCGATTGAGAGGGATACTGCATCGGGGGCGGTACGGCAGCAGGCGGCGGATACGAAGATTGACCGGGGTACTGCACCGGCGGAGGCTGTGGGGGAAACGATCCGTTCGGGACGTCGGCCGGCGGGCGCGGCGGCGATTCGCCGAATAAGGCCCCTAACTGCGCTTGCGCTGATCCCGCGGCGAGCGTTGCGCCGAGCACGGCCAGTAGGACGGCGATACGGTGCATGGAATCCGGCAGCGCGATCAGGTTCGGCGCATCGTCGCGTTGCGCCCGGTTAACATGGGGAATGAGGCACGGGAAGGGCGGACGGTTTAGCGCGAGTTAACGCTAACCGCCGGGCGTCCAGGGTTTGTAGTCGCCCGTTGCTTTTGGCCGACGCCCCTGGGCCAAGGTCGAACCGCTCGGCCGATAGGCGCCGGGTGTACCGGTAAGATTGGGCCGGTGCGGCTTCTCCCACGGGCGCGGCTTAACTCTGTCCTCCGTCGGTGGCACGTCGACGGTATGGTGCAGCCAGCCGTGCCAGCTTGGCGGCACGGCGGAGGCCTCCGCTATCCCCTTATAAATCACCCAGCGCCGCTCGATGCCGAGCGTCGGATCGATTTTGCCATTCTTGTTGCGGTAGTAACGATTGCCGAATTCGTCATCGCCGACAAATTCGCCATAAAGACTCGTCCACACTTGGGTTCCGAAGGTCTGGCTGTTCCACCAGGTAAACACGCGCAGCAGGAAGGTTTTCATCGCCGATCGCGGGTTGAATGCCAGATGATCAATCTGGCGGCTTGATGCCACCGCAGCGGCACACTGTCCAGCGCGGCGGGCGAAACCGGACGTTTTCTCAAGCGTTTCGGCGGCTACCACCATCGCTCCGGTTGGAACCGTCCCGCCGCCTGCTCGATGACCGCGCCCAGAGCAAACAAAGTCTGTTCCTCGAACGGCCGTCCGATCATCTGCAAACCTAAGGGCAGCCCGTGGCTATCGAGACCGCTCGGCACGGACATACCCGGCAGACCGGCCATATTCACCGTAACCGTGAAGACGTCATTGAGATACATCTCCACCGGATCGTCGCCTCCATGATGGCCTAAGGCAAAGGCTGCCGACGGTGTGGTCGGCGTCAGAATGGCGTCAATGCCGGCGGCAAAGCAGGTTTCGAAATCACGCTTGATCAGCGTTCGCACCTTCTGCGCCTGCAGATAATACGCATCGTAATATCCGGCGGAGAGCACATAGGTGCCGATCATGATGCGCCGGCGCACTTCTTCGCCGAAGCCTTTACCACGGGTACGCTCATACATTTCGACGACATCGCGGCCTGGGACGCGCAGTCCGTAGCGGACGCCGTCGTAGCGCGCGAGATTGGAAGAAGCTTCGGCGGTGGCGACAACGTAGTACGCCGGCAATGCGTATGCGGTGTGCGGGAGTAAAATGTCGACCATCTCGGCGCCCGCATCCTTGAGCCATTGCGCGCCGCGCTGCCACAACTCCTCAATCTCGGCGGCCATGCCCGGAACTCGATATTCTTTCGGGACGCCGATGCGCTTGCCCTTGACCGAGGCGCCGACCGCCTTCTCGTAATCCGGCACCGGAAGGTCGACGCAGGTCGTGTCGCGCGGATCGTGCCCGGCCATCGAGTGAAGCAGGACCGCGCAATCACGTACCGTGCGCGCGAACGGTCCGGCCTGATCGAGCGACGAGGCAAACGCAACGATGCCCCAGCGGGAGCAGCGGCCATAGGTCGGTTTCAGCCCGACGATGCCGCTAAATGCCGCCGGCTGGCGGATCGAGCCGCCGGTATCCGTGCCGGTCGCGCCGACGCAGAGATTGGCGGCGACGGCCGCAGCCGAACCGCCAGACGAACCGCCCGGTGCAATCTTTGTATCCGAACCGCGCCGTCGCCACGGCGACACCACCGGGCCAAAACAAGACGTTTCGTTGGACGAGCCCATAGCAAACTCGTCGTTGTTGAGCTTGCCGAGCAAGACCGCGCCGTCCCGCCACAGATTGGCGGTGACGGTCGATTCGTAAGTGGGAACGAAGTTCGCCAGCATTTGCGAACACGCGGTAGTCCGCACACCGGCGGTGCAGAACAGATCCTTGACGCCGAGCGGCAGTCCTTCGAGTGGACCACCCTCGCCTTTCGACAGTCGGGCGTCCGCGGCGCGCGCCATGTCGCGGGCGCGATCCGGGGTCTTCCAGCACGAAGGCATTGAGAGCGCGCGCCTCTTCGATGGCGGAGAGATGCGCCTCGGCAAGTTCGGTTGCAGTGAAGTCTTTATTTCGCAACGCGTCGCGGGCCTGCGCCAGCGTCAGCGAGGTGAGATCGGTCATCCAACCTTCGGATCGTCGCAGGAGAACTCGCTGTTTTTCGCAGGTGCGGTGGCACCGTCTGGTTTCTTCTGGTCCTGAGCCTGAGCCTCCGCTTGAGCCGGCTCCGACTCGATCGGGTCTGCGAGGAATGGCGGCTGCTCGACCAAATATCCCTCGGGCGTGATGAGGCCGCGCCTTTGCAAATAGGCGTACCAGAGAGCGTCCTGTTCACATGCAATGCACATCATTCCACCACTTTGGGCACAACAAAGAAATGATCTTCCTTCGCGGGTGCGTTCTCCAAGACATCGTCGGCGATACCGCCGTCGGTGACCTGGTCTTGCCGCATCTTCATTGCCATTGGCGTCACCGAAGTCATCGGCTCGACACCCGTAACATCGACTTCCGCCAGCCGCTCCACGAACGCAAGCATGGCGTTTAGTTCGCCGCGAAGATTTTCGACCTCATCGTCGGCCACCGCCACCCGCGCGAGATGCGCAACCCGGCGGACGGTATCAGCGTCAACGGACATAGCGGCAACCTTTAGCTTCGCCTAGCAGATGCGCAGCGTCCCGCCTATAGCAGAGGGCCGATATGCCGCCAACTGCCAGCCCCGGCGGTTCAATCCTGGCCATTTTTGCCCGCATTGTATCGGCACCAGACCCCGCCTAACTTCAACCCGTGATGCGCTCGTCCCAAACTGTTCACGTTGTCGGTGGCGGCCTCGCCGGTTCTGAGGCGGCCTGGCAGCTTGCGCGTCGCGGTATACCCGTGGTGCTGCATGAAATGCGGCCGCTTCGCTCCACTGCAGTGCACAAGACCGGGAATTTCGCCGAGCTCGTTTGCTCGAACTCGTTCCGGTCGGACGACGCCAAAGGCAGCGCCATCGGCCTTCTGCACGCGGAGATGCGCCGGGTCGGCTCTTTGGTTCTGCACGAGGCCGATGCCCACATGCTGCCTGCGGGCGGAGCGCTTGCCGTCGACCGAGAGGGCTTCTCCGCCGCGATGACTGTCGCGATCGAGCGCGAGCCGCTTATTCAGATCAGCCGCGAGGAAATTGTAGAGCTACCCCGCGAGTGGGATAGCGTGATCGTGGCTACCGGCCCCCTCACCTCGCCCGCGCTCGCCGAAACCATCCGTGCGATAACGGGCGAAGCCGCGCTCGCATTCTTCGACGCCATCGCGCCGATCGTGCACCGCGATTCGATCGATTTCGACATCGCCTGGTTTCAGTCGCGCTACGACAAATCTGGACCTGCCGGATCCGGCGCCGACTACGTCAATTGTCCGCTGACGCGCGCGCAGTACGACGCTTTCGTCGACGCTTTGCTCGCCGGTGACAAGACCTCGTTCCACGAGTTCGAAACAGCAACGCCTTATTTCGACGGCTGCCTGCCGATCGAAGTGATGGCCGAACGCGGCCGGGAAACCTTACGCCACGGACCGATGAAGCCATTCGGGTTGACCGATCCGCGGCGGCCGTCGGAAAAGCCTTACGCCGTGGTCCAGCTGCGCCAGGACAACAAGCTCGGCACGCTGTTCAACATCGTGGGCTTCCAGACCAAGCTGAAGCACGGCGAACAGACCCGCATCTTTCGCACCATTCCGGGCCTCGCCAACGCTGAATTCGCCCGGCTCGGCGGGCTGCACCGCAACACCTTCCTCAATTCGCCCAAACTGCTCGACGAGACGCTGCGGCTCAACGCGATGCCGCGGTTGCGCTTTGCCGGCCAGATCACCGGCTGCGAGGGTTACGTGGAGTCGGCCGCCATCGGCCTTCTTGCCGGCCGTTTCGCCGCCGCCGAGCGATTGGGCGAAAGGCCGAGCCTGCCGCCGCTAACCACGGCACACGGCGCGCTTCTCGCCCATATCACCGGAGGTCACATCGAAACCATCGATGCCGGCCGGTGCTCGTTTCAGCCGATGAACGTCAATTTCGGATTGTTCCCGCCGCTCGGCGCCGGCACGGCGCGCGACGCCAGGAAGCGGGCGCTGTGTGTGCGCGCTCTAGCCGATCTTGAAGCGTGGATCGGCGCGGCGTTACCGCACGCCGCCGAGTGATCGTGCTACAAGCGCCGCATGAACGACAATAAAGATCAGTCGGTGCTGGCGCAGGCGTGGTGCAGCGGCGTCCTCCTCAAGCGCGACATCTTTTCAACCATAGAACGCGGCCATTTTCGCACCGAGGCCGGCGAAGTCGAGGCGGTGCTGCGTCGCCTCGACGAGGTGCCGTGGTGGAGCCAGCCGTTAGCGCAGTTTTTATTTCGGCGCGAGCGCCGCGCGCTCGCTATCGCCGGGCCACTGGGAATTTGTCCGCCGCTGTTGTTTGCCGGAAGCCGCGCACTGGTTCGCGGCTGGATTGACGGCGTACCGCTGCACATCGCCAAGCCGCACGGCGACGCGTCATACTTCCGCTCCGCCAAAGCCGCGCTCCGGGCGCTGCATCATGCCGGAATTACCCACAACGATCTCGCCAAGGAACAAAACTGGCTCTATGCCGACGGCCGCGCCTACATCACCGACTTTCAGCTTGCCTCGTGTTTTCGCCGCCGCGGCAAGTTCTTCCGCCTGGCGCGCTATGAGGATTTGCGGCATCTGCTCAAGCACAAGCGCCGCTATGCTCCCGACGCCTTGACTGCCGCGGAACGCCGCGTGCTGGCGCGTAAAACGTTGATCACCCGGGTGTGGATGGCGACCGGCAAGAAAGTCTATTACGCCATTACCCGAGGCATCGGTGTGACCGACCGCGAGGGCCGCGGCATGCGTTTTGTCCGCGAGGCGCCCGAGATCGCCGCACGGCTGAAAACCCATCCGCGGGTCCGCGATGTTTCGATCGTCGCCTTTCCTGACCGGCGGACCGGCACCGGCCTCTACGCCTTCGTCGAAGGCGGCGCCAGCGAAGGCGAACTTGGCGATTTTCTTGGCCGCGCAGGGCCCGAGCGCCTCCAGGTCGTTGAGGCTCTTCCGCGCAACGCACAGGGCGAAGTCCGTAGCGAAATCCTCGAGCTGGTAGCCATGAATCAGCTCGACCTGATCGGTCCGCTGATTAAGACCGATGCCGAACGCGCGCTGGTCGGACGCATCGTCTCCGGCCGGCAGAATCTACGTGACCGCTTCGCGTTCTGATCCCCTGCTCGCTCACCTATCCGTTCGCTTATAAGGTAGAGCAAAGCCGGAACGGCTCAATGTCCGGCACCCACAGGAAATGAGACCGATGCCGACCAATTCCGCGGCCGCCCGTGACGTTCGCAACCTTCTGCATGGCTACGTTGAACTAAAGACCTACCGCGAGACCGGGCCCACTGTCATCACCGGCGGAAAGGGCATCTACGTGATGGACGAAAATGGCACGCCCTATATCGAAGGCGCGGCCGGAATGTGGTGCACGGCATTCGGTTTCGGCGAACAGGCTTTGATCGACGCCGCCATCGAGCAGTTTCACAAGCTGCCCTACTACCACACGCTGGCCTACAAATCGGTCGATCCGGCGATCGAATTGGCAGAACGCCTGACCGCTCTCGTGCCTGTCGACAACGCAAAAATCTACTTTGCCGTCTCAGGCTCGGAGGCTAACGACTTCCTGATCAAATTCATCCGCTACTACAACAACGCAATCGGAAAACCCGACAAGAAGAAGATCATCGCTAGGCACAATGGATATCATGGCGCGACCGCCATGGCGGCAAGCTTGACCGGCATCCCGATAAATCACCAGCAGTTCGATCTGCCGCTGCCCGGCATTCTTCACGTGTCCGATCCGAATTACTTCAGATACGGGTTGCCGGATGAAACGCCGGTTGAATTCGCCGAGAGGCTGGCGACCGAGCTTGAAGAGACCATCCTGCGGGAAGGACCGCGCACTGTTGCAGCATTCATCGCCGAACCGGTCACGGGAGGCGGCGGCGTCACAATCCCTCCCGAGCCGTACTATCAGAGGGTCCAAGAGATACTGGCGCGGTATGACGTGCTGTTCCTCGATGACGAGGTAATCACGGGCTTTCATCGAACGGGCGAGTTCTGGGGATGCCAGAGCATGCGGTTCAAGCCGGATGCGATGACTATCGCCAAAGGCCTGACGTCGGCCTATCAACCGTTGTCCGCCGTGGTTTTGTCCGACGAAATCTATCGCGGGCTCGAGCTGGGCAGCAGTAAGCTCGGGTTCTTCGGGCATGGCACGACCTATTCAGGTCACCCCGTCGGTTGCGCCGTCGCTCTCAAGGTCCTCGACCTTATCAACGAGCGAAACATCGCGGCCCACGTCGGCCGGGTCGCCAAACAATTCAAGAAAAGGCTCAGCGCCTTTTCGGATCACCCGTTTGTGGGTGATGTGCGCTGTGTCGGCCTCATGGGAGCCGTCGAATTCGTATCCGACAAGAAGAACAAGACCCCGTTCCACCCGATCGGCGCTTTTGCGTCGCGAGTGAGAAACCGGGCGGAAGAGCACTACAAAATGATCTGCCGTGCGCTGCCAGGATGCGACGGCTGCGCATTCTCGCCGCCTCTGATCATAACCGAGGCGGAAATTGACGAGATGTTCTCCCGTTTCGAAAAAGCGCTTGAAGACGTCACAATCCAATTTGCGAAGGAAATAGGAAAACCGGTACCGTGATTGTTTCGGGGAGGCTCGCTAGATTCGGGAACTCATGCGGTCAGAATCTGCAGCAGCAACTCCGCCAGCGCGGCAGGGGCGGTGACGTTTGGACTGTGGCTGGCGTCAAGTTCATAGAGTTGCCAACCCGCTAGGTCTCTGATGCGGCTCGCGAACTGCGCGAACGGTTTTTTGTCGGCGTAGCGCGTGCAGTGAATATAGACGCGCTGCAAATCGAGCTCGGCTTGCAATTGCAGCGGCTGGACGAAGCATTTCACCGATTGCGGCATTCTGAACTTTCCAATCCACTCCAGATCCTCCGCGGACGTATCGGGCGGCGTCGGGTTCGGGGTCACGCGCCAACCGTCGCCGGTCTCAACGCTGCCCAGCAGTCTCTGCCGTTCGGCCGGCGGTACCAAATCGATCAAGGCTTGGCCGTTCTCCGGCACAAACGCATCGAGATAGATCAGCCGGGCAACGCGGTCGCGCGCCCGGTTAGCGACGCCGGTCGCAACCATGCCGCCATAGCTGTGGCCGATGAGCTGGACGTTGCGCAGATCTTCGAACTTCAGCACGCCGAGTACATCGGCGATGTGGGTTTCGAGATCATTCGACGGGCTCGCGAGGTGCGCGCGCTCGCCTAACCCGGTGTAGGTCGGCGTGAAGAACTGATGCCCGGCGGCAGCAATCAGGGGGCGTACTTTCTTCCAGGCCCAAGCCGCCGACCAGCCGCCATGAGCAAGCACGATTGTCGCCAAGGTCGTCCTCCCTCGTTGTTCTCGCGCAGCTTATCGCTCGCGGAAATTGTGCGCGCAAGCGCGACACTTTCACATCGCGCGCGACCGTTTTCTGCCGCCCACGGCTATCTCGTGAGCCGAGCCGGATTGCGCGCGGCTCGCCAGATGAGCCATTGCCGCCGCCACGGTGGAATTTCGGTGGCCGCAAATGGATCGCTACCGTCTAGCCGGTCGAGCGAGCGGCGCACGAGCGCAAGTGGAAGCAGAGCCGGCACTGCTTTCGGCGGAAGGGATGCCATCAAATCTCCCGCGGCTACGAGTTGGCGGCGCGCAACGTTGCGCAATTCCGCGAGCGCAGCCTTCAGGCCGGCGGAAGAGCGGCCGGCAAACAGATCGTGCAAGTGCACCCGATGCTGCTCCAGGAGATCTATCGGCACATAAAGCTGGCGCCGCGCGACGTGTTGGGGAAAGGCGCGCACTAACCCCGTGAGGCCGTAGGCGATGCCCGCAGGCAGGCAAAAACTCTCGGCGTCCGCGTCGGCAAGAATTTGCGCGGACAGTGCAAAGAGCGCCGAGGACGTTCGTGTCGCATAGGCTCCGAGATCGGCAACACTCGCCATCGGGTCGTCGTAGAGATCGAAGCGATGCGCTTCGATCAGGTCGATCAGCTTGGTCGTCGCCAAGCCGTGACTCTCGATCGTAGAAAGCAGTGCCGCCGCGACGGGATTGGCGCGCGCCTCGTCCGCCCGTTCGCCACTGATGACTTCGCTCCACCATTGCAAGCGGATTTCGCCGGGCAGTGCCGTGTGCGCCGCCTCGCGCACGCGCATCACCTCGGCGTTGAACGCGTAGAGCGCATAGAGCGCGCCGCGATGTTGAGCGGGCGCGAACAAGGACCCGATGAAGCGGTCCCGATCGGCGGTCCGGACCAGCTCGGCGCAATAGGCGAACGCATCCTGCATGCGCGGGAGCTTAGCATTCAATGGAGCATGATCCCGAAAAGTGGTCGCCGGTTTTCGGAAAGATCATGCTCAACTAATTAAAGCGCGATCAGACCGGCGCCGATGCGGCGGCTTTCCATCAGCATCACGTTGTAAGTACGCACAGCGGCACCCGTAGTCATGGCATCGACAGAAATGTGCGCATTGCGGAAGCGGGCGCGCAACGGTTCCGGCGCCATCCAGGGGGCGGCGCCGACGCCGAGAATGAAAAAGTCCAGCGCGTCAGCGCGATCGAAGACCGGCGATAACGCCTCATCGGTCAATCCGTCAGGCGAAACGACCGGCCACGCCCAAATGCCGTCAGGCAGACACAGGAGCGAGCCGCGATGGGACAGACCCGCGAAGCGAAAGCCGCCGCCACCATGGGCGTCAATCACCACCTGGCGCGGCAGATGGCGCGATTCCACTAACGGCGCGCCCTCGCACGCCGTGACGCCGGCGTGGGTGCTGTAGGAGCCGTCGGCGGCGCGATCGGCGTCTCGGCTTCCGTTTCCTCCGGCCCGCCCTGCCTGGTGCGGCCAACACCCAGATAGATCAGGATTGGCGAAGCAATAAATACGGACGTATAGGTGCCGACCAACACCACGCCAAACATCATCGTCGCAGTGAAGCTGCGGATCGCCTGGCCGCCGAACAGCAGCAGCGCAAGCAGCGAGAGCGACACGGTGAGATGTGTGACGATCGAACGCGACAGCGTGGCGTTGATCGACGCATTGAGTAGATCCGGCATCGACACACGCTTGTAGCGCCGCAGCATTTCGCGAATGCGGTCGTAGATCACCACGGTGTCGTTGAGCGAGTAACCGAGGATGGTGAGCAATGCCGCGATGCTGGTGAGGTCGAAGTCAATGTGCGTCAGCGACATGAATCCGACGGTGAGCACGAGATCGTGCACGTTGGCGATCATGGCGCCGAGCGCGAACTGCCATTCGAAGCGAAACCAGAGATATATCAGGATGGCTCCGATGGCGAGCACGAGCCCGATGGTCCCGTAGGAGAGAAGCTCGGTCGACACGCTCGGCCCCACCACTTCCACGCGCCGGTATTCGACCTCGCTGCCGAGAGCGTCGCGAACCTTCTGCACCGCCCGCTGCTGCGCGGTATCGCCGCCCGGTTGCTCGGAAATGCGGATCAGCACGTCATTCGGCGCACCAAATTCCTGCAGCTGGAAATCGCCGAGGCCGAGCGACCCGATGGTGCCGCGCATTTTCGCGATATCGGCCGGTCCGGCTTTGGTCTGCACCTCCATCAAGGTGCCGCCGACGAAGTCGATGCCGAAGTTCAGCCCGTGAATGAAATACAGAAGGATCGCCGCGATCGACAGCATCGCCGATACGGGAAAGCTGATGCGCCGGAAGCGCATAAAATCGAATTTGGTGTCATCGGGAACGATGCGAAGAAGGCGCACAGGCATGCTTTCGTAATGATCAGATCGGGACGACGCGTGGCCGCCACATCCGCACCCAATACGCCATAATCAGCCGCGTCAGTGTGAAAGCGGTGAAAAGGCTGGTGAGGATGCCGATGCCCAGCGTCACGGCAAAGCCGCGGACCGGACCGGTGCCGATATAGAATAGCACCGCCGCGGCGATGAACGTGGTTATGTTAGAGTCGAGAATTGTCGCGAGCGCCCTGGAGAAACCGGCATCGATCGCGTTGATCGCGCTGCGGCCTGCACGAACCTCCTCCCGGATGCGCTCGTAGATCAGCACGTTCGAATCCACTGCGATGCCGACCGTGAGCACAATGCCGGCGATGCCCGGGAGCGTCAGCGTTGCGCTGAGCATCGACAGGACGCCGAAGATCATGGCGACGTTGATCGCGACAGCGACGTTAGCGAACAACCCGAACAGGCCGTAGGTCACCAGCATAAACACGATGACGAGGGCGGCCCCGACATAGGCGGCATGCTCGCCGGCATTGATCGAATCCTGACCGAGGCCTGGCCCGACGGTGCGTTCCTCGATCACGGTCAACGGCGCCGGCAAGGCGCCGGCGCGCAGAAGGATCGCAAGATCGTTCGCCTGCTGGACGGTGAAATTGCCGGAAATCTGTCCGGAACCGCCGAGGATGGGTTCGCGAATGACCGGCGCCGAGATCACCTTGTTATCGAGAATGATGGCGAACGGCTTGCCGACATTCTGCTGCGTGGCTTCGGCAAATTTGCGCGCGCCGGCGGAATTGAAGCGAAAGCTGACGATCGGCTCGCTGTTGCGCTGATCGAAACCGGGCTGAGCGTCGACGAGATCGGCGCCGGAGACCAGCACGCGCTTCTCGATCAGATATTTCTGCCCGCCTTCGCCATCGAGGATTTCCGAGTCCGCCGGCGGATGGGTGGCGATCGCCTGCTCCGCGGTCATCGACTGATCGACCATGCGAAAATCGAGCTTCGCAGTCTTGCCGAGAATTTCCTTCAGCCGCGACGGGTCCTGCAGGCCCGGCACCTGCACGAGAATGCGGGCGGCGCCCTCGCGCTGAATGGTCGGCTCGACCAGCCCGAGTTCATTAACGCGGCGCTCGATGATCTGGATCGACTGATCGACCGATTGACGGATGCGTTCGGCCAGCGCCGCATCCGAAGGCGTCAGCGTAATCAGGCCGCCGCTCTCAGATATATCGACGCTGCGTTGTCCCGAGGAGCCGATTATGCCGGACAAGGGTTGTGACAGCTCGCGCAGCTTGCCGACCGCGTTGTCAACGTCGCTCTCGCGCGTAACGCGCACTTCCACGTTGTTGCCGTGGACGGAGCGCCCGGTGAAGGGAATGCGGGCCTGGCGCAGAATGCGCAAAACATCGTCGGCAATCCCCTGCAGCCGTTCCTTGCGCACGGCATTGGTGTCGACTTCAAGGAGCAGGCTCGATCCGCCCTGCAGGTCAAGACCCAGCACGATGTGGCGCTGCGCCCAAGACGGCCATTTGCGCACGGTGTTCTCGGAGAAGAAATTCGGCAGTGCAAACAGGCACACGACCAAAGCCGTGATCAGGATGCCCGCCGCCCTCCACCGCGTGAAAAACAACATCGATACTGTAACCCTTGCTTGCGATCGCGCCGCGCGCGATCAGCTCGCGCTGTCGTCTTTGACCGGCTCGCCCTTGGCGCGCACTTCGGACACCATCGAGCGCATCTGCCGCACCCGCACGCCGTCGGAGATTTCGACCTCGATCTGGTCGTCGTCGACTACTTTAGTGACCTTACCGACGAGCCCGCCGTTGGTCACCACAGTGTCGCCCCGGCGCAGCGCTTTGACCATCGATTGATGGCTTTTGACGCGTTGCTGCTGAGGTCGTAGCACCAGGAAATACATAATCACGACAATCAAGATCAGCGGCAGCAGCGACGTGAGCATGCCGCCGCTATCGCCGCCGAATAGGCCGCTTAGCGGATTGCCTTGCGCGAATGCAGGCGTGATAAACATGGTTCCTCCGGTCCGCTTACGCGACGCGCCGGCCTTAAGGACTAAGGACCGATTTTGCGCGGGAAATCGGCGCGGACTATAGCTGCCGTCGGCCTAATTGCAATGTTGCGGCTTGCCTCCGGGCGCGCTAGCGAGGGCTTTCGCATCGCGCTCGAGGGATGGGCGCAACCCGGTGCAAACATGGGCAAATCTCCACGACGCAGACAAAAAATGGCGGCAAATAAGCCCACCGGAGGCAGGCCGAAAGCACAACCGCGCGGCGACACCGACTACGAGGTTCTGCATCGGATCGCCGACGCTCTCGAACGCCTTGCGCCGCCGTCACCGTCCGATCCGGATTTTTCCGCCGCCGAAGCATTTGTGTGGCACCCCGAGAGGCGAACGCTCGCCCCCGTGCACCACGTCAACCGGGTCGAGATGTCGCTCCTGAAGGGCATCGATCGGGTACGCGATCTACTGGTCGAGAATACCGAGCGGTTCGCGCGCGGCTTGCCGGCGAACAATGCGCTATTGTGGGGCGCCCGCGGCATGGGAAAGTCGTCGCTGGTCAAGGCCGCGCACGCTGCTGTCGGTGCCGCGCATCGCGCCGCCGCGCTCCGGCTTATTGAGATTCATCGCGAAGACATTGAGTCGCTGCCGGAACTGATGGGGCTTCTACGCAACACGCCGCAGCGCTTCATCGTGTTTTGCGACGATCTTTCGTTCGAGGCCGAGGACACGTCGTACAAAGCGCTCAAGACCATGCTCGAAGGCGGCATCGAGGGACGGCCCGAGAACGTCATCTTCTACGCTACCTCAAATCGCCGCCATCTGATGGCCCGCGACATGGTCGACAACGAACGCGCGACCGCGATCAATCCCGGCGAGGCGGTTGAGGAAAAAGTCTCGTTGTCGGACCGGTTCGGATTGTGGCTCGGGTTTCATCGCTGCAGTCAGGATGAATACCTCGCCATAGTCGAGGGCTATGTCGCCCGTTATCAGATTCCGCTTGCCGACATCGAGTTGCGACACGAAGCGCTCGAATGGGCGACCACGCGTGGCGCACGGTCGGGCCGCGTCGCCTGGCAATACGTGCAGGATTTGGCGGGACGCTTGGGCGTAGCGCTGCGCGACTAGCGGCGACTACGCACCGTTGAGATATTGCGCCGGATCGACCGGCACCGAGCCTTTGCGGATCTCAAAGTGCAATTGCGGTGACGTGACGGTTCCGGTCTGGCCCGACTTGGCGATCACCTGGCCGCGTTTGACCACGTCGCCCTTCTTGACCAGAAGTTCGCTCGCGTGCGCGTAGGCGGTGACGAAACCGTTGCTGTGGCGCACCAGCACCAGATTGCCATAGCCCTTCAGTTCATTGCCGGCATAAGCGACGATGCCGTCGTCGGCGGCCTTGACCGGCGTGCCTTCGGGCACGGCGAGGTTGATGCCGTCATTCTGCAGGCCATTCGGCTGCGGGCCGAAGCCGGCGATGACGCGGCCGCGCACCGGCCAGCGGAACGAGGCCAATGCGCCGACGGGTTCCACAGTCTTGAGCGGGCCTTCCTGGCTGGCAGGAGCGGCTTGCGTCACCACGCGCGCACTGTGCGGTGAATCCGCAGTGGCGAGGTTTTGACTCACGGGCGGAGGCCCCAAGGCTTCGGCGCGTGGTGCAGCTTGCGCCGCAAGCGTGGCCGATCCGGCACCTGGAATGACGATCCGCGCGCCGATCCTCAGCTGCGTATCGGGGGGAATGTTATTGGCTCTGGCGAGCACCAGAACCGGCTTGTGATAGAGCCGGGCAATGCTGTGCAGGGTTTCGCCGGGCACCACGACGTGGACGACTGCGGTCGGCGCCAGCGCGCTTTGCGGCGGACCAGCCGGGATTGTCGAAGGCACTGACGAGGCGATGCGTGTCTGCGGCGCCGAAAGGGCGGTTGCCGGGCCCCGATAGCGCGGAATGACCAGATGCTGTCCGGGACGGACCTGCCCCGGGCTGGTGATGCTGTTGGCTTCCATAAGGACGGCAACCGGCACGCCGTGCCGCTTCGCCAGCATCTCAAGTGTCTCGCCCGGGGCAAGAGTGACAGCCGTGCCGCCTTCCCAAGTCCAGGCCGGGGGCGGCGGCGCGGCCGGCGGCAACGACCCCGTGACGTCCGAATTGCCAGGCTGATAAGAGCCCATGCCGCGGCCGCCGCCCGAAGTCCCCTCCCCCGAATTGCTGGCAAGATGCGGAAGCGGTTTGCTATCGACATGACCTGTGCTCGGCGGAATCGAGCCGGTCGTCTCACTGCGCGGGAGGCTATCGGCGCTGAAAATATCGGAGAAGCGGTCGGAATCGCTGCTGCAGCTGGCGACGCCCAGCCCGATTAACGCAACAACAAGGAATTGCGGCCCGACAGCCGACCAACGCGAAGCGCACATGGTTACTCGCTCGCACGCAATATGAACTACGAGCGAATAGACATCGTTGGGGTAAACAGGGCTTTAAGTATCGGGACAAAAATCTAATGACGCCGGAAATGTGGTGGAATGGTTACAATTCTCGTGCTTGCCCGTGGAGGAGCGGCACAAACCTTACTGCGATCAAATTTTGCCGCGTCAATCCCGATGCAGTTTTGGTGAGCTTGACGATGTGCTGGGCGCCATCGCGAGGACCGAGCGGCAACACCATCTTACCGTGCTCGCTGAGCTGATCGACCAGCGCGTCAGGAATTTGTTCGGCGGCAGCGGTGACGATGATGCGGTCGAAAGGCGCCTTGTCCGGCGCGCCGGCGAAACCGTCGCCGGCGAGCACGGTGACATTGGTATAGCCGAGCGTCTTGAGACGATCGCGGGCGGTGTCGGCAAGCGTCCGATAGCGCTCGATGCTCACCACCTCGCGCGCCAGCCGTGACAGAATGGCGGCTTGGTAGCCCGAGCCGGTGCCCACTTCGAGCACGCGGTGTTGCGGCTCGACCTCGAGCTGCTCCGTCATATAGGCGACGATATAGGGCTGACTGATCGTCTGCCCGCAGGCGATCGGCAGCGCATGATCGGCGTACGCGTTATCTGCAAATTCAGACGTAACAAAGTGCTCGCGCGGGACTTCGTCCATAGCTCGCAGCACCGCCTGGTCGCTGATGCCGCGGCGGCGCAGCGTCAGCTGAAACCCCATGCGCTCCACATCGTCCGCTTTAGTCCCGGCCACGGTGACCTCGCCGATGCAACGCTGCCCCCTTTTTACCACTATGCCACCGCACCTTATATTGTGATGTCGTCGTTCTCCCCCGGGAACCGGTTGCGTAGTCTCGGCATTAGGACATTCGGCATGGGGGTAAAGGTGCAGCCGCCTTGAGACTGTTGCAGCAGGGCGGATCGCGTGTACTCTCGAAAAATATTGTCGGTTATCTCGGAGACCCGGTATTTCGGATGACGTTTGAGAACAATTCGGCCGCCGGTAAACGCATCCTCGTGGTCGAGGATGAGCTTATGATCCGGATGCTGCTGCAGGATATGCTGGCAGACCTCGGTTATACGCTCGCCGGCGAAGCTGGCCGCATTGAGGACGCATTGACGCTCGCGAAGCAAAGCGAGTTCGACGTCGCCATTCTCGATGTGAATTTGAACGGCCAGCCGATCTCGCCGGTGGTTGAAATCCTGATCGAGCGCGGGCTGCCATTCGTCTTCGCCACCGGCTACGGCCAGCGCGGCGTGCCGGAGATCTACCGGACGTCGCCGACGCTGCAGAAGCCGTTCCAGGCTGACGCGCTTGCCGAGGCTATCGAGGCAGCGGCGCCCAGCGTTCGCATCTAATTTTCGTCAAACAACGCGGCAAGCTTGGTCATGTAAGGCTCGTCGGTCATGTCGAGCTTCAGCGGCGTGACGGCTATGCAACGCTCATCGAGCGCGGCAAGGTCGGTGCCTTCAGGCGCGGCGAGGAAGCCATGCCGCACATAGGTGATCCAGTAATAAGGATTGCCGCGGCCATCTTTGCGCTCATCGATTTGCAGCCGCTCCTGGCCGCCACGGCGGCCCTGTGCGGTGACAGCAATACGCTTGACGCCGTCCGGCGGACAATCGGGAAAATTAACGTTGATCAGCACATCGCGCGGGATGCCTTCGGCGACCACGCGGCGAATGATGTCGGGGCCGAATTTGAGAGCCGTATCCCAAAACGGCGGACGATTGAGCCGCGAAGCGTAGGCTTGCGACAATGCAAGCGAAGGAACACCGATCACAGTGCCTTCGACCGCGCCGGCGACCGTGCCGGAATAGATGACGTCCTCGCCGGCATTGCGGCCGCGATTGACGCCGGAAAGGATCAGATCCGGGCCCTTGCCGTTGAGCAGATGACGCGCGCCCATGATGACGCAATCGGTCGGCGTGCCGCGCACCGCGAAGCGGCGCTCGGCAACCTGACGCAGCCGCAGCGGATCGTTGAGCGACAACGAGTGCGCGACGCCCGACTGGTCGTATTCCGGCGCGATCACCCACACGTCGTCGGAAATGGCGCGGGCGATCTTCTCGCACACGTCGAGGCCTTCAGCGTGGATGCCGTCGTCATTGGTGATCAGGATGCGCATTACTTAAAGCAATTCCCCTCCCCCTTGTGGGGAGGGGTTAGGGGTGGGGGTCGAGAGGCTCTGCGTAGGCGAAGACGTGCGTTCGTGCGTTCGTCTTTGCGGGTGTCTCGCCTCCCGACCCCCCTCCCCACCCTCCCCCACAAGGGGGGAGGGAGCAGCGCGCGTCTCGCTCACAAATCTGCTCATCGTTTTTCGATCTTTTTGATGCCGCCCATATATGGCGCAAGTGCCTCCGGTACCGCAATCGATCCGTCTTCCTGCTGATAGGTTTCCATCACTGCGATCAGCGCACGGCCGACGGCGACGCCCGAGCCGTTGAGCGTATGCACGTGGCGGACCTGGCGGCCTTCCTTGGTACGATAACGCGCATTCATGCGCCGGGCCTGGAATTCGCCGCAGACCGAGCACGACGAAATCTCGCGATACATATTTTGCCCAGGCAGCCACACCTCGATGTCGTAGGTCTTTTGCGAGGCAAAGCCCATGTCGCCGGTGCACAACGTCATCACGCGATACTGCAGATCGAGTCGGCGCAAAATTTCTTCCGCGCAGGACAGCATGCGCTCATGCTCGTCTTTCGATTGTTCGGGAGTAGTGATGGAGACCAATTCGACCTTGGTGAACTGATGTTGCCGGATCATGCCGCGCGTATCCTTGCCGGCGGCGCCGGCTTCGGCACGAAAGCACGGCGTGCAAGCGGTGAAGCGCATTGGTAACTGTGCTTCGTCGAGGATGGATTCGCGGACGAGATTGGTCAGCGGTACTTCGGCAGTGGGGATGAGCCAGAGGCGATCCTTTGATGGTTGCGACTCGGGATCAACCATTATCAGTGCCGTAGCCGCGCCCAACGGCTCAAAGCGGTTCGCTAGTACCGCTGCAGCTCCTCCTTGCTTTTCAAAATAATGCTGCTGCAAGGCGGTCACAGCCCGTTCAAGTCTTTCTCGAAGTGAAATCTCCCGATAGGCAGCGAATTGATCATCCTCAAATTTCGGCAATTGCGCCGTGCCGAACATCACCTCGTCCCGTACCAAAATCGGCGGTGCGACTTCGGTATAGTTGTGCGGCTCACTCGTATGCACATCGAGCATGAATTGACCGAGCGCTCTTTCGAGCCGCGCGAGGCCCTTCTTTAAAACGACAAAGCGAGCGCCGGAAAGCTTTGCGGCAGTCTCGAAATCCATCTGGCCTAGCGCTTCGCCGAGATCGAAATGCTGCCTCGGCGCGAATACTTCGAACTTTATCTCTCGCTTTGGGTAATATCTGTGACGCTCAACGTTACCCGTCTCGTCCAGGCCGTCCGGCACCTCGTCGAACGGTAGGTTTGGGATTAGCTCAAGGATGCTCCGCAGACCTTGCTCGGCCTCCTTGACCTCGCCTTCTAGTTTCGAAATAGACTTCTTTGCACTCGCAACCTCTGCCATCAATTGTTTGACGGCTTCCTCATCCTTCTTGGCCTTCGCCTGACCGATCAATTTTGAAGCCGCGTTGCGCTTCGCTTGCCAGCCTTCCAACACGCGAATACGCGCCCGACGCAAATCATCGATCGCAATTAGATTTTGTGAGGAGAACTTTTTCCTTTCCTCGTTGGTGAGATTGCGCTTGCTAAGCGCGCTATCAAACGCTTTCGGGTTTTCGTGAATCCAACGGATGTCGTGCATCGTTTGTGTCCAAACCGTCATGCCCGGCCTTGTGCCGGGCATCCACGTCTTGTTACGCGGGCAAAGACGTGGATGGCCGGGACGAGCCCGGCCATGACGAATCAAAAACGTCGGTAAACAACATTATAGGCGCCAATCACTCCGCGGGCTTGGCCGCAGCCGCCGCGGCGGCACTGGCGCGATCGGCGGCGGCCCGCTTTTCGACCCAGCGCACCGACCAGATCGAGCCCTCATAGAGCGCGACCAGCGGCAGCGCCAGCGACATTTGGCTGAGCACATCCGGCGGGGTGAGTACGGCGGCGATCACGAAGGCGATGACGATGAAATAGCGGCGCTTCGACTTGAGCTGATCGGAGGTGATGATGCCGACGCGGCCAAGGAGCGTCAGGATCACCGGAAGCTGGAAGGCGATGCCGAACGCGAGAATAAGCTTCATCATCAGCGACAGGTAGTCTTCGACCTTAGGCAACAGCTCGATGGTCGCCTGGCCGTTGCCGCCGGCCTGCTGCATGCTGAGCGAAAAGCGCGCCAGCATCGGCCAGACCACGAAATACACCACCAGCGATCCCATCAGAAAAAAGATCGGCGTGGCAACGAGGTACGGCAGAAACGCGTGGCGCTCGTTGCGATAAAGTCCCGGCGCGACGAACATGTAGATCTGCGTGGCGATGACCGGAAACGCGATGAACGCCGCGCCGAACATCGCGAGCTTGAGCTGCACGATGAAATACTCAAGCAGGCCGGTGTAGATGAATTTAGAATTCTCCGGGCCAGCCACCCATATGTAGGGCCAGGTCAACACGTTGTAGATCTGCTTGGCGAAGAAGAAGCAAACCACGGCCGCAATCGCGAACGCCGCGAGCGCCTTGATCAGCCGCGAGCGCAGCTCGATCAGGTGATCCATCAGCGGCGCTTTGGTCGCCTCGATCTCCTTCTCTTCGTCCTCGCGGGTCGTCATCCAGCGGGCCTTGTGGTGTCCGGTTCGGAGGCTGCATTTGCCGTTGCGGCCTCCGGCGCGATCGGGTCCGCGGCGGCGGCGTGCGAAACGGGAGGCTCTGGTTCAGAGGGCTCGACAGCCTCCGGCGCAACCGGGCCGGTAGCGGCGACAACGTCCGTTTCGCCAAGCTCGGCTGCAGCGTCGGCGATCGGCAAAATGGCGGTCGGCTGCGGCGCCGCGTCGTCAGTCGCGGTCGGTGTCATCAGCGGCTGCTGGAGCGAACTCTGAATGTCCCGGCCCGCAGCCTCAACATCGGCGCGCACGTCCTTGAGCGGATCGTAGCTCTTGATGTCCTGTGCCACGTCGTCGACCTGCTTTTTCAGGTCGGCCATTTCGGCTTCGCGCATCGCCTCCTGGAACTGGCCCTGGAAATCCGCCGCCATGCTGCGGACCTTGCGCGTCCATTGCCCCATGGTGCGCATCACCGCAGGCAATTCCTTCGGGCCGATCACGATCAGCGCCACGACGCCGATCAGCAGGAACTCGGTCCAAGAGATGTCGAACATGGAAACTCCCGGCCGGCTCAACCGCCCATTGCGCGCGTCAACCGCCAGCCAGATTCATCCGCCGGAAACCAGCCGCAAGCGGCCCTCAGGACACCTTGGTGCCGGCCTCGGCCCGCGGTTTGACCGCTTCGGCCTGGTGGTCGATCGACTTGACCGGGGCGTCGGACTTGCCGGCGTCGGCTTCTTCCTCGGACATGCCTTTCTTGAAAGACTTGATGCCCTTGGCGACATCGCCCATCAGGTCGGAAATTTTGCCGCGCCCGCCGAAGAGCAGAAGCCCGACGACGAGGACGATCATCCAGTGCCAGATGCTCAGAGACCCCATAAAAACCTCCGTGCGCGAGATACGCCTGCGCTCGCGTAAGACGCCGATTTTAGCCAGAAACTAGGCGCGAGTGGGGGCAAAAACAAGCACAACGGAAAATGCCGTTAAGCCGCAGGCGCTTCACACCGAGGAGACAAGCCGAAAGCTCAACGTTCAGTGCGCTCCGGCGGCGGTGCAAGCCCCAAATCAAGGTCGCCGGGTTCCAGCGGGTCTTCATCGTCCCGCAGCCCGGGATCGTCGGAGGGTATCGGTATGGTAAAGCCGGCCGGGATCGCCTTTTCGACGAGACCTGCGCCTTTAAGCTCATCAAGGCCGGGGAGATCGGTGATCGCGTCAAGGCCGAAATGCGACATGAAGGCCTCGGTGGTGCCGTAGGTCACCGGGCGGCCGGGCGCCTTGCGCCGGCCGCGCAGGCGGACCCAGCCGGTTTCCAGCAGCACATCGAGCGTTCCCTTCGAGGTGGTGACGCCGCGAATTTCCTCGATCTCGGCCCGCGTCACCGGCTGGTGATAGGCGACAATTGCCAACGTCTCGACCGCGGCGCGCGAGAGTTTTTTGGTGACTACAGTTTCGCGCGTCAGGAGCCACGCAAGATCGCCCGCGGTGCGCAGCGACCACTTGCCGCCGACGCGCACGATATTCACGCCGCGCAGCGAATACTCCTTCTGCAATTGCTGCAGCAGCGCGCGCACGTCGACGCCGGCCGGCAACCTCGC
This sequence comes from uncultured Alphaproteobacteria bacterium, assembly GCA_963831165.1. Lineage (GTDB taxonomy): Bacteria > Pseudomonadota > Alphaproteobacteria > Rhizobiales > Xanthobacteraceae > BOG-931. Next base: position 110,107 of record CAWHPC010000002.1, on the reverse strand, counting down.
CGCCAAAGTCTTCTCGTCGAGAGGCGCGTCGGCGGCAAACAGTAAAGCTTCCAGGATGCGCAATTCCTCGGCTCTTTCGTTTGCATCCTTGTCGCCAACAATCGCGCGCATCTCCGCCACGTTCGAAATCATCCCAGCCTCCACGTCAAGCATTCCCGGACTCAACCGCAGCACTGTCGCCGGCCTCCGGCCGCTTACGGATGTAAAGCGGAGCGAAAGCCGTGTGCTGATGCACTTCGAGGTTGCCCTCGCGCACCAATTCGAGCATTGCCGCAAAGCTCGAGGCGCGCACTGTCGCCGCCAATGACGGCTCGACCATATAAGCGATCAAATACTCGTCGAGGGCGCACCAATCGGTCGCACGGCCGATCAGCCGCTCAAGAGCTTCGCGCGCTTCGGCGAGTGACCAGACCGTGCGCTTTGGCACGCGCACGAAAGCCCGCGCCTGCTTCTGCCGCTGCCCCGCATAAGCTGACAGGAGATCGTAAAGCGTCGCGGTCCATTCGGGCCGCTTGATTTCCGCGATCGGCTCCGGTTGGCCGCGCTGAAAGACCTCGCGCCCAAGCTGCGGCCGGTTGAGCAATTGCTCCGCTACCTGCCGGATCGCTTCGAGCCGCCGCAGCCGCAGCGCCAGCGCAGTCGCCATGTCTTCGGCGCTGAGACCGTCCGGCTCGTGTTGTTCGGGCAGCAACAACCGCGACTTCAGGTAAGCAAGCCACGCCGCCATCACCAGATAATCGGCAGCGATCTCGAGCCGCAGTTTGCGCGCCGCTTCAATGAAAGCCAGGTACTGATCGGCGAGCGCCAGGATCGAGATTTTAGCGAGATCGACTTTCTGCTGGCGTGCCAGTGTGAGCAGCAGATCGAGCGGCCCTTCGAAGCCTTCAACATCGATCATCAGCGCGGGCTCGTCGGTGGCGCGCTCCGAGAATTCGGTCATGAATTGCGGATCTTCGGTGCTCATGCCAAACCCTGTTCGGGCTGCCATGCGCCGGTCATGAGCCGAAGAAACTCGGCGCGGCTGGCGACGAGATCGATTGGCCCTGCCGGCTTCTTCATCGCCAGCGCGGCCGCGGCCCGGCGTAAAGCTTCGCCTTCAAGCGCCGGCACCCCGGCCGCAACGGCGAGCATTTCCGGCATTTTGCCATTGCAGTGAAGCACCACGTCGCAACCGGCCGCGATGGCGGCGCGGGTGCGCTCACCGACCGAGCCCGACAGGGCGCCCATGGAAATATCGTCGGTCATCAACAGGCCTTGGTAGCCGATGGAACCACGAATCACATCGCGCACTATAGTTGCTGAAATCGTGGCCGGCGCGACCGGGTCGATCGCTGTAAACACAACATGCGCGGTCATCGCCAGCGGAAGCGCCACCAGCGGACGAAAAGCGGCAAAATCGGTTGCCTCAAGTTCGGCGCGGCTGGCGCCAACCACCGGCAGCTTTTGGTGGCTGTCGGCAGTCGCGCGGCCATGGCCGGGAATATGCTTGAGGACCGGCAGCACGCCCCCATCGGCCAACCCCGCCGCGATCGCGCCGGCGATGGCGGCGACCTTCGTGGGGTCATTGCCGTAGGCGCGGTCGCCCACCACTGGATCGGCCCCCACAGCCGGGACATCCGCGATCGGCATGCAATCAACATCAATGCCAAGTGCGGCGAGATCGGCAGCAATCAGGCGTGCGCCCAAGCGCGCCGCGGCAAGGCTCGCATCTCGGTCGCGATCGTAAATCGCGCCGTAAGCGGCTCCGGGCGGATAAGCTGGCCAGTGGGGCGGACCGAGGCGTTGCACCCGGCCGCCTTCCTGGTCGATCAGCACCGGAGCCGCACGGCCAAGAGTTGTCCGGACATCTTCGACGAGGGTCCGCAGCGCTTCGGGGCTCTCGACGTTGCGGCGGAACAGTATCAAGCCCCAAGGCTCCGCGTCGCGGAGAAAGGCTCGTTCCTTGCCGGTCAGCGTAGGCCCGGAAACGCCGGTGATAAATGCGCGCATCGGCGCCGCTTAGCCCGCGTGCGGCAAAACGGTCAAGCGCGACCCGTTAGTTCCGCTGGACCAGGCAGTTACCGCCAGCAGCTTTGAGACTGCTGCAGACGCCGGCCGCCTCTTCCATCGAGGCGAACGGACCGACCATGGCACGGTAAAAGACCCCTTTGGTGCCAAGATCGGCACGGCGAATGATCGGCTCGCGTCCGCTGAGTTGATTGGGGAACTTTGCCCGCAGCTCCTTGAAGCTCGCTTTGGCATCGGCCTCGCTATGCTGCGAAGTCACCTGCACGGCGTATCCGCCGCCCGAAGGAGCGCTCGCCGGCACGGCCGCACTGGGCTCGGCGCTCGCCATCGTGACTGGTGCGGGCACTGCGGCCGCCGCACGCGAGCGCAACGGCGCCGAAGCGACTGGGGCCGGAGCCGCTGCTGCCGGAGGGGCGGCCTCGCCGTCAGCGCCTGGAACAATCGACAACGGAGCATTCGCGCCAACCGGGGCCGCGGCCGCCGACGCACTCGCCTTGGCTGCCGCGGAGCGCGCACTCCGCGGGGCTGGCGCGAGCGCAGGCGCCGCCGTCTGCGCAGCCGTGGCGCCCGAGTGGTCGGCGTGGATGAGGACGGTGCGGACTTTCTTGGGCTCGGACGGGGCCGCTGCCGGCGCCGCTGGAGGGGCTGCCGCTATCGTCGGCATAGGCGACGGCGCCGGTTGACTGCTGTCCGGCTGCGGCACCAACGCCGTGCTCGCCGATGCCGTACTATATGGCGGCGCGGAGGCGTCAGGGGCAGCCGGAGCAGGCGCAGCCGCAACGGCCGGAAGCGGCGTCTGCCCGGCGCCGATCGGAATAGTCGCAACCACGCGAGAGCCGACTTTCGGCGGCTCCATATTGACCGGCTGCTCTTCACGCGAGACGAGCTTGTCAGAATTGGCTTGAGCCGACGTGCCGGGTTGCGCCGAATTGTCTGTTTGGGCGTCGCCGTTGTTCGGCAGGATTTTGTTTGGCGCGAGGCTCGCTTTGATGATCGGCGGAAGGCCCGCGAACATGGCGCTGCCGAACATGTTGCGATACGCGAACGCGCCGGCAGTCCCGACAATCACCAGCCCAAGCACCGCCATTACGACGACTAGGCCGCCGCGCCGGCGGGGGCTGGGCGGCTCGTCGTAATAATCTTCGGCATAGTCGCCGTAGTCTTCGCCGGCCTCTTGCGCACGTTCCGGTTCGTGAGCCTCGTAAGACCCGACTGGCGCCGCCGACATGAAAGCCGGCAGTTGGCGGGAGGACGAAACCGGCGCTTGGTCGTCCGACGCATACGCACCTGGATCCGCACCGAACCCATTAAACTTCCCAGCCGAGCCGGAAAAATAGCGACCGCCCGCCGGGGGCTCGTCCGCGTAATCCTGCTCGTCGCCGGCATAAGTGGAATAGGAAGCAGGTGGAAGCGGCGGCGGATGGTGTTCTTCCGCGTGACCGGCCCCATCCGCGTAGTCTTCGTCAGCTGCCCAATCGAACCCGGGAGCTGCCTCATCAGCCGATCGCCGCGCGCTGCGCTCGGCATAGGGGTCGCCCTGACCGATGAGCCGAGCCAATTCGGCGAGCGGGTCATGGGCGCCTTCGCCGCGCGCCCGGCTGTTGCGGCTGCTGTTAGAGCGGAAATTATCGTCAGCCATCGAACTCGCCTCGTTCAGGCGTTTAAACTATCTCGATCAGCTTTTCCCGGCGGCTGCTGCCGCGTCCCAGACGGCAACAAAGGGAATTACCGCATTTCGTTTGGCGCCGCGACACCTAGCAAGGCAAGTCCCGACGCGAGAACCGTGACCACGCCTTGTATGAGCACCATCCGGGCCAGGGTCAGTTCTCGATCATTCTGGATAATGAAGCGTAAATGTGGCGATGCGTTGCCGAGCGTCCAAAGAGCATGAAACTCGCTGGCTAAATCATACAAGTAGAAGGCTATTCGATGCGGTTCATGCGCGGTGGCGGCGCCCTCAATGACCCGCGGATAAAGCGCAATTTGCCGCATCAGTGCGAGTTCCGCCGGGTCTGAGAGCCGATCGAGATTCGCCGCCTCGAGCAAATTAATCATATCCGCAGGCAGATCCGGAAACGCTTCGCGAGCGTTGCGGAACACCGACTGGCCGCGGGCATGGCCGTACTGGACGTAAAACACCGGGTTGTCGCGGGACTGCTCGATCACCTTGGCGAGGTCGAAGTCGAGCGCCGCATCGTTCTTGCGAAACAACATCATGAAGCGAACGGCGTCGCGGCCGACTTCATCAACGACTTCGCGAAGGGTGACGAAATCGCCTGCCCGCTTGGACATTTTGACCGGCTCGCCCGCGCGCAGGAGCTTCACAAGTTGGACGAGCTTCACGTCAAGCTGGGCCTTGCGGTCGCTCAGCGCCGCTACCGCCGCCTGCATGCGCTTGATGTAGCCGCCGTGGTCGGCGCCCCAGACATCGATCAGCGTGCGAAAGCCGCGCTCGAGCTTGCTGCGGTGGTAGGCGATGTCGGACGCGAAATAGGTGTACGAGCCATCGGATTTCTTCAGCGGACGATCGATGTCGTCGCCGAAGGCGGTCGAGCGGAATAGCGTCTGTTCGCGATCCTCCCAATCCTCCGGCAGAGCGCCCTTTGGCGGCGGCAAGCGGCCCTCATAGACATAATCGCGCGCTCGCAACCAATCGATCGTTGCCGCCACCAGATCGACACCGCCTTCGATCAGTGACCGTTCGGAATAAAAGACATCGAAGGCGATGTTGAGCGCGGCGAGATCGGCGCGTACCGATGTCATCATCATGTCGATCGCTTTTTTGCGCACGCCCGGCAGCCAATCGGCTTCGGTCTTTTTATCCAGCGCATTGCCATATTCGGCAGCGAGCGCGTCTCCTACCGGCTTGAGATATTCGCCGGGATAAAGTCCTTCGGGTATTGCGCCGACGTCTTCACCCAGGGCTTCGCGATAACGCAGATACGCCGAGCGAGCGAGCTGATCGACCTGCGTGCCGGCGTCGTTCACATAGTATTCGCGCGTCACGTTGAAGCCGGTGAAGGCAAGCAGATTTGCCAGCGCGTCGCCAAAGACCGCACCCCGGCAGTGGCCCACGTGCATCGGCCCGGTGGGGTTTGCCGAGACATATTCGACATTGATCGCCACGCTGGTGCCGATGTCACGCTTGCCAAATTGCGCGCCTAGCTCTACCGCGCTGCGCAGCGTCGCGATCCAGGCGGACGGTTTAAGCGTGAGGTTGATGAAACCTGGCCCGGCGATATCGACTTTCGCTACCAGTTCATCCGCGCGCAACTTTTCGACCAAAGCGTCGGCAACCTCGCGCGGCTTCTTACCGGCATCCTTTGCCAGCACCATCGCAGCGTTGGTTGCCATTTCGCCATGAGCGGCATCACGCGGTGGCTCGATCGTTACCCGCGACAAATCAATGCCGGCCGGCAGAACGCGCGCCGCAATCAGATTGTCGCTTGCGCGGCGAACGCGGTCGAGCATTTCGGCGAAGATGTTGTGCGCGATCATTGGCAATGAGCTGGAACGCCACGGTGAAGCGTCGCGCGCCTAACGCAATTCCGGAGTCGAGTCAAAAAGCCTCGCGTGTTCGGCGAGCGCGTAGCGGTCGGTCATCCCGGCAATGAAGTCGGCGATGTGGCGGGCGCGGCCAGCCTCGTCAGTACCGGAGAGCCCTTCCCGCCATTCGGGCGGCAGGTCGTCGGGGTGAGCGCTGTAACGGGCGAACAGGTTACTCACCACGTGAGCCGCTTCACGCATCACGCGCTGTACCCGTTCGTGACGGTACATGTGGGTCCTGAGAAATTCCTTGATGGCGCCTTCGGCTTCGGTCATTGCCGTTGAAAATCCGGCGACCCCTGAGGGCGCCTGCCGCACGTCGTCGGCCGAGCGCGGGGCCAGCGCGGTGAGCCGGCGGCGCGTTTCGGCGGTGACGTCTTCGATGAGAAGGCCGATCAGCCGCCGGATGAACTCGTGCACGCGGCGAGCTGAATCGAGCCCGGGGAAGGTCGCGCGAACATCGACGATGATCGTGCCCGGCAGCGCGACCGCGGCAATGTCATCGAGGCTGAACAGGTCGGCGCGCAAGCCGTCGTCGATATCGTGGGCGTCGTAGGCGATGTCGTCCGCGATCGCAGCGACCTGCGCCTCGGCGCTCGCGAAGCTCCATAGCTGGAGATCCTGGTGTCGAGTGTAGTCCCGAATGGTCTCGGGAATGCCGTGCGCACGATAGCGGCCAAGCGGCTTGCCGTCGCGGTCGGTCAGCGGGCCGTTATGTTTGACCAGACCTTCGAGGGTTTCCCAAGTCAGATTGAGGCCGTCGAACATCGGGTAACGGCTCTCCAGGGTCGTCACCACGCGCAAAGTCTGCGCATTATGGTCAAAGCCGCCGAAGGTAGAGAGGCATTCGTCGAGCGCTCGCTCGCCGGCATGTCCAAACGGCGGATGACCAAGGTCGTGAGCAAGAGCCAGCGTCTCGGCCAAGTCCTCGTCGAGGCCTAGAGCGCGAGCGAGCGCACGCGCCACCTGCGCGACCTCCAGCGTGTGGGTGAGCCGCGTGCGGTAGTGGTCGCCTTCGTCGAACACAAAGACCTGGGTCTTATGCTTGAGGCGGCGAAAGGCGGACGAGTGGATGATGCGGTCGCAATCGCGACGAAAGGCGCTGCGGCCCTTGCTCGCGGGCTCCGGGTGAAACCGGCCGCGGCTTCGTTCCGGATCGCACGCATATGGCGCGCGAATCGTTGCGGCATCGATCGCCATCGGCCTGCCCGGGCTGCGCAATTGACCTTCGCTGTGGCGGTACTTAACTATCGTCATTATACCGTGGCAAATGGGCACAATTGCCGGGCCGGAGAAGACGATGGTGGCGAATATCACCGTTTCCGAGCGCGCGGCGCGCAAGATCGGCGAAATTCTAGGGCGCGAGCCCATCGGCACCATGCTGCGCGTCAGTGTCGAAGGCGGCGGCTGCTCCGGCTTCCAGTACAAATTCGATACCGCTTGCGCCAAGGCGGAGGACGACATCGTGATTGAGCGCGCCGGCGCCACGGTGCTGATCGACCCCGTCTCGGTCAATTACATGGCGGGTTCTGAGATTGACTTCGTCGACGACCTGATTGGATCGGCCTTTAAGGTCCACAATCCTAAGGCTACCGCCTCGTGTGGCTGCGGTACGAGCTTCGCGCTTTAGATCATTCGCCGAAATAGGGCTTTAGCCCGTGCGCATCGCCACCTGGAACGTCAATTCAATCAAGCAGCGCCTTGACGTGGCGCTGGCGTGGCTCGCCGAGCGCAAGCCGGACGTTGTCTGCCTGCAGGAGACCAAATGCGTCGACGACGCCTTTCCGCGCGAGCCGTTCGAAGCGCTTGGCTATAACCTCGCGGTCCATGGACAGAAGACGTTCAACGGTGTCGCGCTGCTCTCAAAGCTGCCGTTCGACGAAGTGACGAGCGGCTTGCCCGGCGACCATACCGACGATCATGCGCGCTTTATCGAAGCGGTGGTGTCGACCGCAAACGGAGCAATGCGCATCGCCAGCATTTACCTGCCCAACGGCAATCCGCCCGAGACCGAGAAATATTCATATAAAATCAGCTGGATGAAGCGGCTTTCTGCATACGCGCGCGAACGGCTGTTACTGCAAGAGCCGCTTATACTCGCCGGCGATTACAACGTCATTCCGACGGCTGCCGACGCGCGCAACGCGGAAGCCTGGCGCGGCGACGCACTGTTCATGCCCCAGACCCGCCTGGCGTTCCAATCGCTCATCAATCTCGGACTGACCGACGCGGTGCGTGCCACGAGCGAAGAACCGGGGCTCTATACGTTCTGGGATTACCAGGCGGGCGCGTGGCAGAAGAACAACGGCATCCGCATCGACCACGTCTTGCTCTCGCCTGAAGCCGCCGATCAGCTAACTGAACTCGGCATCGACCGCCACGTGCGCAGCTGGGAAAAGCCGTCCGACCACGTTCCCGTTTGGGTCGATCTGGCGATTGAACGGCCCAACTAACCGGAGTTCCGTGCGCGAAGAATTGCGACCGGCCTCCTGACTTAACCCTATTTTCACTATGGCGCCGGATAGTGCCACGGCCTACCGAACCTCCGGCCCCGAATGCGATGGCTTGCTCTAAAGCGCTGGGAAAATGTTAGTCCGGCGCCGGAACCACACGACGCATTGCAGCTCCCGGCCGAAGTAGCGCAGCCCTCTCAAGGCAGCGGCATCCTCGAAACAATCGATCTTCTCGAGTCCGACTTGGGCGCCATGATCGGCCTCGTGCATCGCGCCTGCGAACGGGTTTGCCATGAAGCGGAAGATTCTGCGGCCGCCACCTGCAAAATCACGCAGAAGACCGACAGCCTGGTCCAGCAATCAGGCATCGCCACGCGCGACCTGACCCAATTGGCGGCCGCGATCGAGGAATTGGCGCGGTCGTCCGAGGACGTCGGCTTTCAGGTGCGCAGCGCGGACGATCTCACCCGCGAGGCGAGCGCATCGGCCGAACTGGCAGGGCGCGGCGTCGAAGGGCTCAAGAACTCATCGACCCAGATCAGTCACGTCTTGAGCCTCATTTCCGCAGTAGCACGCCAGACGAACTTGCTGGCGCTTAACGCCACCATCGAAGCCGCTCGTGCCGGCGGCGCCGGCCGCGGCTTCGCCGTCGTCGCTGCCGAAGTGAAAAAACTTTCGCAAGAGACGCAGCAGGCGACTGAAGAGATCGCGCAAAAGATCAACGCGCTTCAGAGCGACGCTGCAGTCTGTTTTGAGGCGGTTCAGCGGATCGCCGACGTGATAACGGCGCTCCGCCCGCTATTTGCCGACGTGGCGTTGGCAGTGGAACAGCAGAGCGCCGCGACGGCGAACGTTGCACGAGGCGCAACTGACACGCTGCGATTTACCGGCGCGGTCGCAGAAGGTGCATCCGAAATCCGCGACGCCGCCGCCGGCGCCAACAGCCACGGGAAATCGGTGGAACAGCACGGCAAGAGCGTCATCGCTCTTGCCGAAAAGCTCAAGATGCGGATGACAATATTCTTGCGTCAAAGCGAGGTCGGGGATCGCAGGCGGCACGACCGCTTGCCCTGCGAACTGAACGCCGAGCTTCGGACCGATGCCGGCTTAATTCGCGGTCGAACCGGTGACCTTTCGGAAGGCGGCGCGCTCCTTCGCGTCGACGATCCTCAGTCAATCGCAGTGGGTGCCATCCTGGAGGCGACCATCGACGAGATTGGCACGACACGTATTCGCGTCGCCAACAAATCGCCGCTGGGACTGCATCTCGAATTTTCGGAAGTGGGTTCAAGTGCGCGCGCGAACCTCGAGCGCAAACTCGGATCGATACGCGACGAGAACCGCGAAATCATTTCACGCGCGGTCGACACTGCAAACGACATTTCGCGGCTGCTTGAGGGTTTAATCGAACAGGGAAAGCTGAGCCGCGAAGACCTGTTCGACAACGACTACTTGCCGATCGACGGCACCGATCCGCTGCAATATCGCACCCGGTTCCTTTCAGCCCTTGAGGACGCGCTGCCGCCGATACAGGAACCCCTGCTGGCCAACGACGCGCGGATGGTATTTTGCGTGGCAGTCGATCGAAACGGCTACTTGCCGGCCCATAACCGCAAGTATTCTCTAGCGCAGCGCCCTGGCGAAACAGCCTGGAACATCGCAAACTCGCGCAATCGCCGGATCTTCGACGATCGCGCCGGCCTCGCTTCAGCTCGCAATGTGCGTCCTTACCTTATTCAGATTTATCCGCGCGACATGGGCAACGGCGTCACCGTGATGGTGCGCGAGATCGATGCGCCAATCCGCGTGTTCGGCAAGCATTGGGGCGGCTTTCGTACCGCCTATACGCTTTGAGCTGTTGGTGGTGGGGCTAGCCGCGCTCTAATCGCGTCGGCCTCTGAGCCAACCTTCCAAATAGACCAGCGCCATGGCGCGCTCGTCGTCGGTCGCGCGATGGAAAGCGCTGTCGTAAAGCGGCTTAACCCGGCCTTCGTCGGAACCAGCACAGTCCTTGCTGAGCGTAAGCCACATCAACCCGCGCGCAGCTTGCCGCGGCACCTTCGAGCCTTGGAACAGCATGTCGCCCAGCACTGCTTCAGCGCGGCAATCGCCCTTCGTTGCAGCGAGCAGGAGCCAGCGCGCCGCCTGGTGCGGATCACTTGGCGTGCCGTCGAGATAAAGGCGGCCAAGCTGATACTGCGCGTCGGCATCGCCGAAATACGACGCTGCGTAGGCGAACAGCTCGCGGGCGCGGGCCGCATCCGGCGCAACCGTCGAATTCGGAATGCCCGTCAGGTAATAGTGCCCAAGCGCGACGAAAGCATTGGCGACGATCCGCGCCTGCGCGGTGCCAGGCGTCTCATCCGGATGAGTGTTGGCGATCTGGCTGAAGTAAGCAAAGGCGCGCTGGTCATCCTTGGGGACGCCGTCGCCGGCGGCGTACATGCGGCCAACTTTCCACTGGGCTGCGAGATGGCCTTGATCCGCCGCATATTGGAGGGCGGTCAGCGCTTTGGCCTTTTCTCCACCATCCGGCACGCCAGGGCCGCGCAAGCCGTCATTCGGCGTAAGCAGCGCCGTGTTGGGCGTGGTCGTCCCATCAAAGGCAAAGGCTGGTCCGGCCATAAGCCCAAGCCCGCAAATCGCAGCGATCACCAGGCGGCTTGTAGCGACGCGCGTCATTTTTTTAGATGTCCGCATAGCACTCTTTCTCAACAGCCCCGCCCGGATGGGTGATCGCGCCGTGGCGTGCCGGCCCAACCTGCTGGGCGTATTTCCACAAATAACCGGACGCGAACTCGTCAGGCCGCGGTTTCCATTCCCGCGCGCGCTGTTCAAGCTCTGCCTTCGTCAGTTTGACGTTGAGAATACCGTTCTCGGCATCGAGTTCGATAATGTCGCCGTCGCGCAGCAGCGCAATCGGCCCGCCGACCGCTGCTTCCGGCCCAACGTGGCCGACACAGAAGCCGCGCGTCGCGCCGGAGAACCGGCCGTCGGTAATCAGGGCAACCTTGTCGCCCATGCCCTGGCCATAGAGCGCCGCTGTGGTCGACAGCATCTCGCGCATGCCGGGTCCGCCTCTCGGGCCTTCATAGCGGATGACCAGCACGTCGCCTTCTTTGTACTTTTTGTTCTTCACGGCCTCGAAGCAGGCTTCCTCGCCATCGAAGCAGCGCGCCGGTCCGGTAAAGCGCAAGCGCGCCATTCCGGCGACCTTAACGATCGCGCCATCCGGTGCGAGGTTACCTTTGAGCCCGACAACGCCGCCGGTCGGGAGCATAGGCTTGTCGGCTGGACGAACGACGTCCTGATCTTTGTTCCATTTCACGGACTTGAGATTCTCGGCAATGGTGCGGCCGGTGACGGTCATGCACTCGCCATGCAAGAAGCCATGATCGAGCAGCGTCTTCATCAACAGCGGCACACCACCAGCTTCGAACATGTCTTTGGCGACATAACGGCCGCCCGGTTTCAAATCCGCGATGTAAGGTGTCTTTTTGAAGACTTCGGCGACATCGAACAGATCGAATTCGAGGCCGCACTCATGCGCGATCGCCGGCAGGTGCAACGCCGCATTGGTCGAGCCTCCGGTAGCGGCGACGACTGCCGCGGCATTCTCCAGTGCCTTGCGGGTCACGATATCGCGCGGGCGGATATTCTTGACGATCAGATCCATGATCATCTCGCCAGCCAGCATGCAGAATTTGTCCCGGATCTCGTACGGTGCGGGCGCTCCTGCCGAATAGGGCAGCGCAAGCCCGATCGCTTCAGACACGGTCGCCATGGTGTTGGCGGTGAATTGCGCGCCGCAGGCGCCGGCCGAGGGGCAGGCATTCTGCTCGAGCGTGTCGAGATCGGCGTCCGACATGGCGCCGACCGAATGCTTGCCGACGGCCTCGTAGACGTCCTGAATGGTAACCGGCTGACCCTTGAAGGTGCCGGGCAGGATCGAGCCGCCGTAGATGAAGATCGAGGGCACGTTGAGCCGGCACATCGCCATCATCATACCCGGCTGGGACTTATCGCATCCGGCGACGCCGACAATCGCGTCGTACGAGTGGCCACGGATCGTCAGCTCAATGGAATCAGCGATGACTTCGCGGGACGGCAGCGAGGCCTTCATGCCGCCGTGCCCCATGGCGATACCGTCGGTCACCGTGATGGTGCAAAATTCCCGCGGCGTGCCGCCGACCGCGGCGACGCCCCGCTTGACCGCCTGGGCTTGCCGCATCAGCGCGATGTTGCAGGGGGCGGCTTCGTTCCAACAGGTCGCGACGCCAACAAAAGGCTGATGGATCTCTTCTTTGGACAAACCCATCGCGTAGTAGAACGCCCGGTGCGGCGCTCGCTCAGGGCCTTCCGTCGCGTGCCGGCTCGGCAGTCTCAGTTTCAAATTAGCCTTGGCATCCATTTAGTCTTGGCATCCATCGAACACTTGTGGGCCTATCCGGCCCCCTCGCCCCCATCCGACTTCAAAAGCAAATCCGCCTTGAAAATCGAAAGCGCCGCAAAGATTTGTACCGCCAGCCGCAACTGACACGGCCATCGTGTCGAAAAATCCTATGGCTAAAAAGCGGCGCTTTGGACGCGTGCAGTGCGGCATGATCAAATGTTCCCCGCCTGTTGCGCCGGGGCCACAGCTGCCTGATCAAATCCCTCGATCTTAAACTTGCGATTTACCATAAGCGGCAGCACCTGCGACCATGCGCGCCATGCCGCGGCGTCTAACCCCGGCCTTTTTCGGCCGAAGCGTGCACCAAGTTGCCCCGGATCTGATCGGCGCAACGCTGTTGTTTAACGGTGTCGGGGGCCGGATCGTCGAGGTCGAGGCCTATCATCACACCGAGCCGGCAGCGCACAGTTTTCGCGGGCCGACCGCCCGCAACGCCGTGATGTTCGGCCCGCCCGGCTACGCCTACGTCTATCGATCCTACGGTATCCACTGGTGCCTGAATTTCGTCTGCGAGCCCAAAGGCTCGGCCGGCGCGGTGCTGATCCGCGCCCTTGAGCCGACCGCCGGCCTTGCGGCGATGCGCCGGCGCCGGGGCATCGCCGACGACCGGCTCCTCTGCGCCGGGCCCGGCCGGCTCTGCGAGGCGCTCGGCATCACCCACGCCCATAATGGGCTCAGGCTGGATCAAAAGCCCTTCGAACTCTTGCCCCGCACGGGTGCGGCGGACGTGATTACGGGCGTGCGGATCGGCATCACCAAGGCCGCCGGCCTGCCATGGCGTTACGGCCTGAAAGGCTCGCGCTTTCTCAGCAAGCCGTTTCCGCGTTCTTCTAGGTCTTAATCCTAAATGCCGGATCGAACCCCAATTGTTTCCGGGCCTTGTCGATTGTGACCGCCCCATCCTCTTCGGCGATGTTGTAGGCGCCCGGCGATCCCCGTGTGACAGCCAGAAGCGCGGCGTAAGCGGCGGCGTCGACGTGCAGCGGCGCCCGCGCGTTGGGGGTGTTCCAGGTGCCGGGTCCGTAAAGCCGTCCGTAGCGCAGCACGATGCCGTCGATCCCGGGGGTGTTTAGGACCGCCTTTTCTAGGACGCGGACGCCGCGAGCGGTGGTCACGCCGGGCGCATCGCCCTCGGCGGGCGTGAGCGGATCGTCCTCCCTGTGCGGCTCGGGACCGGCGGCGTAGGCGAAAGCAATGCTCTGCGCGATCAGCCTGTGGACGCCGGCAGCTTGCGCGGCGCCAACCAGATTGGCGGTGCCTTCGATCCGCAGACGCGCGTTGCGCATCAGCCAATCGGCGAGGTGTGCCGGATCGAGCACGTCCGGGAGATCAGTGAGCTGATGAATGACCACCTCCGGCCGCGCTTCGACAACGGCGGTCAGCAGGGCGGCGCGATCGAAAACATCCACGACGGCCGGTTCGACGCCGGCCGCTTTCAGCTCTCCGGCTTTGTCTGGGGACCGCGTCGTGCCGGTGACAGCGTGCCCCTCCCCCAGCAACAACGGCACCAGCCGCTGTCCGATCGCGCCGCTCGCTCCAGCAAGGAAAATCCGCACAACGACCGTCAGTGATACGCGACAATGAATTCGCAACCGGCTTCGGTCGGAAACGTCCGCTTGATTTGGCCGGTCTTGAGTTCGAACTCGAACACCACCGCGTCGTCGTGGCAGCACACATAAGCGTGCTCGCCGTCGGGCGCGAAGCCGAAGCCCATCGGGCTCTTTTTGGTCGGGAATGACGCGATCCGCTTGAGCCCATCGGTCGCGTAGATCGCGGCGTGCTCGCCTTTGTTGGACGAGACGACCACGTAACGATTATCCGGCGACACACGCACGCGCCGCATTTGCGGGTTAATCGGATTCACTTCGTCGACCGTAATGGTTTGCTTCACGGCGTGGGTGCGCGCATTGATCACATAAAATTCCGGCGCCGTTTGCGCGCAAACATAAAGTGTGGCTCCGTCGGGCGAAATGGCGAGCCCTTCGGTCACTTGCGGCACCTTGATCCGATCGATCACCGCGCGGCGGGCGACGTCGACCACAACGACTTCGTCGCTTTTGACCGAAACAAACACCTTACCGGTCGCGTGGCTGATCGCCACCCAATGAGCCGTGTTGCCGACGTCGATCCGCTGCACCTTGTCGGTTGCGGGATCGATCACCAGCACCGCATTGCCGAGCTCGCCCGAGCACCACACCGCGCCGGACTCGTCCATCATGACGCCGTGCGGCGCATAGATTGCGCCAAGGTCGATGACACGCGTCAGCGATTGCGACGGCAGGTCGATGACGACAATCCGCCGGTCCGGATTCACGCGCTTGATGAAAATGCCATCGCCATAGACCGAACCGTAGGCCGTGCGCCCGTCCGCCGAGAGCGCAAGCTCGTGGGTCGAGCCGGGCATGTCGATGGTCTTCGCCAACGTCAGCGTTTCGGCATCGAGAAAATGCACCTTGTGCGCGGTCTTGGCCGTGACGATCAGGTTGGGCCCGCCGGGCCGGTTATTTACGTCGAGCATGCGCGGACCCCGCATCGTCGGCGCGCCGCGGCGTTGCGGCGCGGCTCAAGCATTGAATACTCTAAACCGAAGAATTACCGCGCTCCAGGGCTTCGGCTGAAAAGCCACTATGCCCCCTGAGCGGCAACGTCGGTCGTGCGGCTAAACCTGATCGTCGGCGCGAGCAGTATCGACGGCAACACCGCGAGCGCGATCGGCAGGAATGCGAACCGTGCCATCCCAGTAAAATCCCAAGCAGCTCCGCAGATGATCGCGACGACGACGGTACTTGTGTAGCTGATCGTAAACATCGCCGCAGATACGCGCGCGACCTCGTGCGGCGTGCTCAACAACGGCGGCAGAGTAAGACCAAGCGCAAAAGCGGCGCCTGCGGCAAAACCGAGTAAGGCCGCGCTTGCCACGGTGACGGCGTTCGCCGTCGCGACGATGCCGGCGAGACCAACGAGACCTAACACACTGGCGAGCACGAAGGGCCAAGCTCGGCTTTCGACGTGCCGGGCAAACCCCATAAGGAGCAGCGAGGCGGGAAGTTGGCCGAGATTAAGTGCCGTCAGCGCCGGACTGATGAGGTCCGGCCGGCCGACCTCGTTCAAGTAGCCAGGCAAGAAGGCGTTGCTGCCGAAATAGAGCGGACCAACCCCACCGAAGATCAAGCCCAGGCGCCAGACGTCGCGGGCCGGCCAGTCAGGCCACCAGCGCGCCGACCCGCCGGCATTCGCGCCGGTCTGGCGCGGCGCTGCCACCATCGCCAGTAAAGCAATTGCGGCGATGGGCACCGCCCAAAAAACGAAGGTCGCACGCCAGCTCTCGCCGAGCATGGGAAACAGGATAGGAAAAAGCCCGACCGGGAGAATCTCGCCGACCAGCAGGCCATTCGTATAGACACCGGTACCGAGAACAATCCGACCCGGCAGCCACCGACCGACCAACGCCGGCATGGCGGGTTGGGTCACCGCGACACCCACGCCCATCACCACAGTCGCGGCAAAGAGGCTCATCACACCAGCGGCGAAGCCGCGACCGGCAGACCCCAAGGCAGTCAACAGGAGACCGGAGGCGACCGCCGCCACAACACCGACGCGGGCGACCAGGCGCGAACCGACCAATGCCGCCAATGCGAATACAATGATAGGCACCCCGCTGAGGACGCCAATTTCTGTGCCCGAGAGGCGGAACTCGTTGCGCAGAGCCGGAATGACCGGCGGCACCGCCAGAATTGCCAGCCGCAGCGCGACGCCGACGAGCCAAAGGAGTCCCAGTGAAACCAGAAGGTGGCGGGATTTCATTAGCGGCTGTTGTTTCCAATGGAGGACGATCGCGTGAAGCAGGAACGAAAGATCAGGCGGCGCCCTTGAGCCGCTCCAGCGCTTCGGCGATCTTGGCCTTGCGTTCCTGCGCCGCTTCGCGCTTTTCGCGCTCGCCTTCGACCACGTCCTCAGGCGCCCGCTTGAGAAAATCGGCATTGCCGAGTTTTTGCTCGACGCGGGCGATATCGGCGTCGCATTTCGCCATTTCCTTGGCGAGGCGCGCGCGCTCGGCGGCGAGATCGATCACGCCCGCGAGCGGTAGCTCCACGACCTCGCCGCGCACAACAAGCTGCACCGCGCCTTGCTGATGCGCAGGCGCCCGGTTCACCTCTGAAATCTTGGCCATCCGCTTTATAAATTCAGACCAGCGCTGGGCCCTATCCCAAACGTGATCGCCGACCCTGACCATAACGAGCGGCAACGGCACATTGACATTCATCTCCGCGCGCACCGAACGGATCGCAGTAATGAGATCAATCACCCAGCCAATCTCGGCTTCCGCTTTAGCGTCGCCGATGCCTTCGAGCGAGGGCCATTCGCTGAGGGCAAGCAGAGATTCGCGCTCTGTCGAGGCAGCAACCGCCCACAATTCTTCCGTAATGAATGGCATGAACGGGTGCAGCAGTTTTAGGATTTCGTCACGCGCCCAGGCAACCATGGCGCGAGTCTCATCCTTTCCTGCACCGTCAGGGCCGGTGAGCAACGGCTTCGCGAGTTCAAGGTACCAGTCGCAATAGATATTCCAGACGAAACGGTACGCCGCAGCCGCTGCATCGTTGAAACGGTAGACGGCGATCGCTTCAGTAATCTCCGCCGCGGTTTTTGCCGTCTCGTGGGCGATCCAACGGTTCAGAATTTCTTTGACCGCGCGCGGATCGAAGCCTTCGATCGTTGCGCAGCCGTTGATCTCAGCAAAGCGCGCGGCGTTCCAGAGTTTGGTCGCGAAATTGCGGTAGCCGGCGACGCGTTCGGACGAAAGCTTGATGTCGCGACCCTGCGCCGCCATGGCGGCGAGAGTGAATCGAAGGGCGTCCGCGCCGTATTCGTCGATGACTTCCAGGGGATCGATGACGTTGCCCTTCGACTTCGACATCTTGGCGCCGGCGGCATCGCGCACCAGCGCGTGGATGTAGACAGTAGGGAACGGCACTTCCTTCATGAAGTGCAGCCCCATCATCATCATCCTCGCGACCCAGAAGAAGATGATGTCGAAGCCGGTGACCAGCACGCTGGTCGGATAATAGCGTTTCATGTCAGGAGTCTGATCGGGCCAGCCCAGCGTCGAGAACGGCCACAGCGCCGAGGAGAACCAGGTGTCGAGCACATCCTCGTCGCGATGCAATTTGTAACGTCCAGAACGCAGACCGTGTGCGTACTCTATGCCATCGAGTGGCATCAAATCGGTTTCGTAGCGTCTGCCTTTACTT
This sequence comes from uncultured Alphaproteobacteria bacterium, assembly GCA_963831165.1. Lineage (GTDB taxonomy): Bacteria > Pseudomonadota > Alphaproteobacteria > Rhizobiales > Xanthobacteraceae > BOG-931. Next base: position 92,396 of record CAWHPC010000002.1, on the reverse strand, counting down.
TCATAAAACGATATTGCTTCGGTGACAGCTTCTGCCTCTGACGAGGCAGCAAATATTTCCCCTTCCGGGCCATACCAAACGGGAATTTGGTGGCCCCACCAGATTTGCCGAGAGATACACCAAGGCTGGATGTTCTCCATCCAATTGAAGAACGTCGCTTCCCATTGTACAGGCACAAAGTTAGTACGACTCTGGCGCACCGCTTCGATCGCCGGCTGAGCCAGTGTTTTGGCGTCAACGTACCATTGATCCGTGAGAAAGGGCTCAATCACTGCACCGGATCGGTCGCCACGCGGCACGCTGTGTGTAGTCGGTTCGATTTTTTCGAGCAAACCGCAGGCCTCAAGGCGTTCCACAATTTTCTTCCGCGCCTCGAACCGATCTAGGCCGCGGAATTCTTGCGGTATCAGATTGAAATCTTCGAGCCCTGCCGACAAGGAATCATTTTCAAGGTTTGTGTCTCGAAGCTGGCGATTAAAATCGCGAATGTGTTCTGGCATCGGCCATGCGGCTCTTTTCGTCGCCTCATGGTCGTCCCTTGCTGATGACTTGAGCTTTGCTTCCGGCGTGAAGATGTTTATGAGATCGTCAACACTTCGATAGTTGACTTCGTCTTCAAACCTACGACGATCGGTATCGGAAATTCGCGCGACATAACGCTTCCACACTTCAAAATCATTAAAATCGTGCGCAGGGGTAATCTTCACTGCGCCCGTTCCCTTTTCGGGATCTGAATATTCATCTGCAATTATTGCAATTGGACGATTAGCGAGCGGTAACAATACCTCTTTGCCGATCAGATCGCGGTATCGCTCGTCATCCGGATGTACGGCGACAGCCATATCTCCAAGCATGGTCTCAGGTCGGGTTGTTGCAACCGTGACGAAGCGGTTTGATTCATCTAAAATCGGATACCTGATGTACCACAGGCTCCCCCTGGTCTCGACCTGCTGCACTTCAAGATCGGAGATTGCGGTCTTGAGCATCGGGTCCCAGTTGACTAGCCGCTTGTCCCTGTAGATGAGCTTCTCGTCATAAAGCTGAACAAACACCTTCACGACGGCGCGCGACAGGCCTTCATCCATGGTGAAACGCTCGCGCGACCAGTCGCACGACGCGCCGAGCCGTTTGAGCTGACCAATGATCGCGCCGCCGGACTCCGCCTTCCATTCCCACACGCGCTTGATGAACGCTTCACGCCCCATTTCGCGGCTGCCGGGCTCTTGGCGCTCCATCAATTGCCGCTCGACCACGGCTTGCGTCGCGATGCCGGCGTGATCCGTGCCGGGCTGCCAGAGCACGTCCTTGCCGCGCATGCGCTCGAAGCGGCAGAGAATGTCCTGCAAGGTGTTGTTGAGCGCATGCCCCATGTGCAGCGAGCCGGTCACGTTCGGCGGCGGAATGACGATGCAATAGGGCACGGCCTTGGCGCGTTCGGGCCGTCCGGCGCGGAAGGCGCCGGCCGCCTCCCACGCCGCGTAAATGCGGCCTTCGACCGCGGCGGGCTGATAGGTCTTGTCAATCGTCATGGTGTTGCTTCCGCCGCACGATCGCTCGCCGCAAGGCGGTCATTCCAGAAAACGGGTTTCCACTGGCGCGATGGTGCCCTAAGAAACCCGCGCCGCGCGCAGTGTCAACGCCAGTGTTCCCGCGCCGCTCCGGCCCACCCGTCTGGCTTGAAAGTTGCTCCGCGCCGTGCTGTCCCCGCTCCAAACGGCTCCCGCTTCGGCGCAGAAAGTTCCGACGCGCTCGATCCTGCTGTTGGCGGCGGCGGGCTTTGCCGCCCAGGCGCAGGTGCGCGTTACCAATTCGCTGCTGCCGCAAATCGCCAACGATTTCCAGACCACTGTGGGCGTCGCCGCCATCGTAGTCACCGCCTACGCCATCACCCACGGCACGATTCAGTTCGTGGTCGGGCCGGTGGCCGACCGCTTCGGGAAATATCGCACGGTCGCCATCATCAGCGTGCTTGCCGCCGTGCTGGTCGCAGTCTGCGGCACCGTCTCGACACTGCCGCAACTCGCCCTCGCGCGGCTTGCGACCGGTGCTGTGGTCGGCTGGGTGATCCCGGTCTCGATGGCGTATCTCGGCGACGTGACGCCGCACGATCGGCTGCAGCCGCTCCTGGCGCGCTACGCCTCCGGCTACATTTTCGGCCAGCTGTTCGGTCAAGCCGCCGGCGGCGTGCTCGGCGATCTGTTCGGCTGGCGCAACGTGTTCTTCGCGCTCGGCGCCATGTTCGCGGTCGCGGCGGTCGGTCTTGTGGCCGAGCTCATCTTCAATCCAAAAACCCGCGCAACGGGCAAATCGGTCGACTCCCGAAGCTTCGTCGGCAACTACTCCGCGGTGCTGTCCAATCCGTTCGCGCGTATCATCATCGCAGTCGGCTTCATCGAAGGCGGGCTGGCGTGGGGCGCGTTCGCCTATATCGGGGCGAGCCTGCATCTGCGGTTCGGGCTGAGCTATACGCTCATCGGGATTACCGTTGCCTTCTTCGGGGTCGGCGGATTGATCTATTCGGGACTGGTCCGGCTGTTCATGAGCCGGATGGGGCAGTTCGCTCTTCCGGTCGCCGGCGGATTCGTGATCGCCGGCGCTTACGTCGTGCTCGCGATCCAATCGGTCTGGTGGCTGGCGCCGATCGCGGTCACCGCGATCGGGCTGGGCTTCTACATGTTCCACAACACCTTGCAGACCATCGCCACGCAGATGACGCCGCAGGCGCGCGGCACCGCCGTGTCGATCTTCTCGTCCGCGCTCTATCTCGGACAGACGGCCGGTGTTGCGATCGGCGCGCTCGTTATCGACCGCGCCGGCGCGGCGCCGGTTTTCCTCGGCACCGCGGTCGCGTTTCCCGTGCTCGCGGTATGGTTTGCTTACGAGTTGCGCCGGCGCGCGGCTCAGTAACGGACTTCCTAAACCTTCACCAACGGCACCTTCGGCACCGAACCACGGCGCGGCGGCGAGTTGCCCCCTGGGCCGCCACCGGGCGGTTTACGGCGCGGCGACGAACGGCGCTTCTTGGCGCGGCGCGGCTCCGGCAGCTTCTCCGGTCGGGGCTTGATCGGGCCTTCAGGATACTCGAAGCCGAGCTTGCTTTTGCCGTGCTCGTCCGTTGTCACGACAACGCGCACGTGGCCGCCCGATTTCAGCCGTCCAAACAGCACTTCGTCGGCAAGCGGCTTCTTGATGTACTCCTGGATAACCCGGGCCATCGGCCGGGCGCCCATCAGCTCGTCATAGCCGTTCGCAATCAGCCATTTCGAAGACTCGTCGGTGAGCTCGATCGTAACGTCGCGATCGGCGAGCTGCGCTTCGAGCTGAAGCACGAACTTCTCGACCACCATCGCGATCACGGCTTCCGACAAATGCGCGAAGGTGATGATGGAGTCGAGCCGGTTACGGAACTCCGGCGCGAACAGTTTGGTGATCGCCTCCATGTCGTCGCCCTCGCGCTTTGAGCGCGTGAAGCCGAAGGCGGCCCTGGCCATGTCGGCGGCGCCGGCATTGGTGGTCATGATCAGGATGACGTTGCGGAAGTCGACCTGCTTGCCGTTGTGGTCGGTGAGCTTGCCGTGATCCATGATCTGCAGAAGGACGTTGAACAGATCCGGATGCGCCTTCTCGATTTCGTCGAGCAGCAGCACGCAGTGCGGATGCTGGTCGACGCCGTCGGTCAGCAATCCACCCTGGTCGAAGCCGACATAGCCGGGCGGAGCGCCGATCAGCCGCGATATGGTGTGGCGCTCCATGTATTCCGACATGTCGAAGCGGATGGTTTCGACGCCCAGCGTGGCGGCGAGCTGCCGCGCCACTTCGGTCTTGCCGACGCCGGTCGGGCCGGAGAACAGATAGCAACCGATCGGCTTCTCCGGCTCGCGCAGGCCGGCGCGCGCCAGCTTGATGGAAGCGGCGAGCGCCTCGATCGCCTTGTCCTGACCATAGACGACGCGTTTGAGAGTCGACTCAAGATGGAGGAGCACTTCGGCGTCGTCTTTCGATACCGCCTTCGGCGGGATGCGGGCCATGGTGGCGATTGTGGTCTCGATCTCCTTGATGCCGATGGTGCGCTTGCGCCGGCTTTCCGGCAGCAGCATCTGCGCCGCACCCGACTCGTCGATCACGTCGATGGCTTTGTCGGGAAGCTTGCGGTCGTGGATGTAGCGCGACGACAATTCGACCGCCGCCTTGATGGCTTCGTTGGTGTACCGGAGCTTGTGATAGTCCTCGAAATAGGGCTTGAGCCCCTTGAGGATTTCGATCGCATCCGGAACCGAGGGCTCATTGACGTCGATCTTCTGGAACCGGCGCACCAGCGCTCGGTCCTTCTCGAAATATTGCCGGTATTCCTTGTAAGTGGTCGAGCCGATGCAGCGCACCGTGCCCGACGACAATGCGGGCTTGAGCAGATTCGACGCATCCATCGCGCCACCGGAGGTGGCGCCCGCGCCGATCACGGTGTGGATTTCGTCGATGAACAGGATGGCGCCGGGATAGGCCTCAAGCTCCTTGATGACCTGCTTGAGCCGTTCCTCGAAATCGCCGCGATAGCGCGTGCCGGCAAGGAGCGTGCCCATGTCGAGTGCGAACACGGTCGCGTTGCGCAGCACGTCGGGCACTTCGCCATGAACGATGCGGCGCGCCAGCCCTTCGGCAATCGCGGTCTTGCCGACGCCGGCGTCGCCGACGAACAGCGGATTGTTCTTCGACCGTCGGCAGAGTACCTGAATAGTGCGGCTGATCTCGGCGTCGCGGCCGATCAGCGGGTCGATCTTGCCCTCGCGCGCCTTCTTGTTGAGGTTGACGCAGTAAGCGTCCAGCGCATCGCCCTTCTTCTTCGGCTCATCGCCGCTTTTGGCATCGGTGTCCTCGTCGGAGCCGCGCACCGGCCGCGCTTCCGACATGCCCGGCCGCTTGGCAATGCCGTGGCTGATGTAATTGACTGCGTCGTAGCGCGTCATGTCCTGCTCTTGCAGGAAATATGCGGCGTGGCTCTCACGTTCGGCGAAGATCGCGACCAGCACATTGGCGCCAGTGACTTCCTCGCGTCCGGATGACTGAACGTGGATCACCGCGCGCTGAATGACGCGCTGGAAGCCGGCGGTCGGCTTGGAATCTTCGGCCCCGTCGGTAACGAGGTTGTCGAGCTCGGACTCGAGGTAAGCGACCAGACTGCGGCGCAGCTTGTCCAGATCGACGTTGCAGGCCCGCATCACCGCCGCCGCATCCTGATCCTCGATCAGCGCGAGCAGGAGGTGTTCGAGCGTAGCGTATTCGTGGTGGCGCTCATTGGCGAGCGCCAGGGCCCGGTGTAGCGACTGTTCAAGACTGCGCGAGAACGTGGGCATTCAGTGTCTCACTTCCTTTGTATGAGTCGTTCCCCCCGGAATCACTTCTTCTCCATGATGCATTGCAAAGGATGCTGATGTTTGCGGGCAAAGTCCATGACTTGCGTCACTTTGGTTTCGGCCACCTCGTAGGTAAAAACGCCGCATTCACCGATCCCGTGCTGGTGCACATGCATCATGATCCGATGCGCCGCCTCGTGGTCCTTGTTGAAGAAGCGCTCAAGTACGTGAACCACGAACTCCATCGGCGTGTAGTCGTCGTTGAGCAGCAGGACGCGATAGAGATTCGGCCGTTTGGTCTGCGGCTTCGTCTTGGTAATGACCGCCGTGCCCGGACCGCCCTGATCGCTTTTGCGCTTGCGGTCATCATCCGCGGCGCGGACCAGGTAATTTATGCGAGCGTCGCCCCTTGGCTGCATTGCTTCGTCTATCGCTTAACTAGTTGCGGCGGCGGTCAATGGGACCCCGCAACCACCGCGAGGACGTCGAACCCGCCGATCTCTACACACTATAAATACGGAATCGCCTGCTTTCCAGATCGCTAAAGTAACCACCCACCGCAGAACCGCGTGGCCCGCCAGCGCATCCCGCGTCCGCTGACCACATAGGTGGCAGCGTGCACGGCTAGCCTTGCCTGCAGGTTTGGTGCCAACCCGCAACTCGGGTGTTCATTGCGTCGGTGCGATACGGAGACAAATATGGTCGGTCCCGCACGGCGCGACAAACTGCTGCGCGAGCTTGAGCAGGACTTCGTACCCGATTACGGCGCTTTGAACTTGCCCTGAGGCAGCAAACGGGCGGCCTATGCGCTCGAGCATATCGCTTTCCGGGTCGGCCGGTTCGCGCAAAGCCTTATCAAAATGGCAGCCATCATCGAGGCCGCGCTCTCGTCCCAACCAAGCGCCGCGAGGCCGGATTCCACCGCCCCAGCGCGGCGCGTAGAACTTCACTTCATTCCGGAAGCCTTTGCCATCACGCCTTCGAACGGCTTGTAGGCCTCCTTGGCGAGATCAGTATAAAGCTCGCTAAGCTTGGTCGATTGGGCGACGAAATCCTCATACGAAGACTTGAGGTACTCGCTCTGCACCTCCATCGCCTTTTCCAAGCTCTTGGCGCCCATGAGCTTCTCCCAGGCGGCCGCGGAGCCTTCGAAAGACTTCTTCGAGAAGTCCGCAACCTCCGTCGCGATGGCTTGCGCGTTCTTGCTCCACGCGCCGAACGAAGCCATCGCCATATCCATGCTGTCCTTGCTCATCTTTTGCATCTGATCGGTGTTCATAAGATCCTCCCCGGCAGACTAAATTAGCCTGCCCGGTGCTAAAGGTTGAAACCTTGCCGGCCCTTCGCCTCAAAAAGGCCTTTTGCGAAAGCAATTCTTATTATAGTGCGCTGCACAAAAAATACAACTGGAGTTGCATGCAGTGCACAATCAGGTGGCGAAGAGCCATCGGGGTGGTCAGTGAGGTTAACGCTTTCGCAATTGCGTTCGCCTAGCGTGCTCGAACGTGTCGTCCGGGTGACGGCTGTTCCTTGTGTCTCGGGAACAGCCTCGCCATCGGTGGGCGTCCGGGGACCGAGCCGGCCGCCGACCGCCGAGGACAGGCAGACCCTGAGGAGCCAACAGGGGTGGGCTCCCCTCGGGGAGTTCCGTGCGCGTCAGGGACGGGGTGAGTAATGAGTCGCGTGCGTTCTGAAGCCTCGTATGGGCTTCGCTTTTGCGTCCTGGGTCTTGCCGCGATCGCCGCGGCCTTCACCATCACCACCAATTCGGCTGACGCGGCATACCGCCATCGCTACCGCGTGCTGCTGATCCGCGAGGCGGCGCGAGCCCATCACAGCGCCGACGCCGAAAGCTATTCGCCGCTGTTTGCTTCGATCGTCGTCGACGGCAACGGCGGCGAAGTCCTCCACGCGACCAACGCCGACGCTCCGCGCCATCCCGCGTCTCTAACCAAGATTATGACGCTCTACTTGCTGTTCGAGCAGCTCGAGGCCAGCAGGATCAGGCTCGACACGCAGCTCAAGGTATCCGAGCACGCCGCCCAGCAAGCGCCGACCAAACTCGGTTTGCGACCCGGCCAAACCATCGCGGTCGATGATGCGATCAAAGCCGTGGTCACGAAGTCGGCGAACGACGCCGCCGTGACGATTGCCGAGAACCTCGCCGGCGACGAAGGCGAATTCGCCAAGCTGATGACGCAAAAGGCGCGCGCGCTCGGCATGAGCCGCACGACCTACGTGAATGCCTCCGGCCTTCCGGACGACGACCAGATCACAACCGCGCGCGACCAGGCGTTACTCGGTCGTGCGATCCAAGAGCGGTTTCCACGCTATTACAGATACTTTTCAACTCCCGAGTTCGTCTATCGCGGCCGGGAGATGCGTAATCACAACCATCTGCTCGGCGAAGTCGGCGGGGTCGATGGCATCAAAACCGGATACACCCGCGCCTCAGGTTTCAATCTCGTCACCTCGGTTCACCGTGACGGTCGGTACATCGTCGCTGTAGTTCTCGGCGGCCATTCCGCTGCCGAACGCGACGAGCGCATGCGGGACTTGATCAGCGCCCACATCAGAGAGGCGACGCTGCGCCATATCGCACCGCCCCTCACCGCAAGGGCTGAACCGCGCAGTGACCCGCAACCGCCGCCACTGGCCAAAGTGCAAACACCGCCACCGCGCGCGGACTCAATGATCACCACTGCTTCAACCGCTCCAACACCGGCAGGCTCCAGCGACCCGATCCAACCGATCATGGTACGGACGATCACCTATCGCACGGCACCGGTGCAGGCGAGTGCGTTCGCCCCGATGCCCGCGCTCGCCCCAGTCACCGCTCCCTCGGCACCAGCCGTAGTCCGCGCTGCGCCGCTCGCTCCGGCCTTACCGCAATCTCTCGCATCCGTCGCAGCCCACGCACCGCCGGCCGCCCGCCCGAGGAAGAACCAGGCAACGTCGTTGTCGCGTCAACCGAGCCTGCCCCGATTGTGACGGCCCCTAAAGCGGTACCAGCCAAGCCTGTCGCCGGTATACCCGAGCCGGCACAGCGGCGGCCTCACGGGCACGGCGAATGGCTCATTCAGGTCGGCGCGTTCGAGGACGAAGGTGAAGCCAGACAACATTTGAGCGCCGCTCAGCTCAAGGTCCCCGCCATGCTTGCCGCTGCGGATCCGTTCACCGAGCGGGTCCAAAAAGGCGACAAAGCGTATTACCGCGCGCGCTTTGCCGGTTTCGACAAGGCGGCGGCCGAGGCCACCTGCAAGTTGCTCAAGCGCAGCGATATCGAGTGCATGGCCCTCAAAAACTAAAGGCGCAACCAGCACGCAAATCAGTTTCAGGAACTCGCTTCAATAAACCGACACCGGATCAACCGGGATACGAACGACGGGACGTCATTCACGGATGGGATGCCACGCGAAGTTCTCGTAGGGAATTTCAGCGATGGCGGCGAAGCAAGACGTCCTTGGCCTCATTGACGCGGGCGGCAAGGTACGTCGACCCCCCTTGGTCGGGATGCAGTTTCTTCATGAGGAACCTGTGAGCCCGCCCGATGTCCTGAGCGCTCGCTCCGGGCTCAACGCCAAGGATCTGATAGGCCTCCTGTTCCGTCATTTTTCCGGTGGACGCCGCGCTGCTCCCATTCCCCGATGCCGTATCGCGATCCGCGTCTTCACGCCAGCGGGGCTCCCGGCGGTCAAGATATGCCATCAATAACTGGCGGCTATCGTTGTCGATCTCGCCGAGCAGACCGATCAGGGTCGGCGGGTCGAGAGCATCAAGCGAAACACCTTCGTATTTGCCCGTCAGAATGCGCCCGCGCATCGCGCCGCTATCGTGATCGAGCTCCATTTCAAGGAAGTCCGAACGCACGCGCGAGACCTGTCCCGGGCTTTTCTGCGTGCGCCCGCCGAAGCTCGCCGGCCATAGCGAGATCCAGCCGAGCAATCCGAGCCCCACGGCACCGACCGTAATCGCAACCCCGATCTCGCCGCGGAACAGAAGAAATACGGCAAAGGCCAACGCGGCGGCGCCGCCGATGCCGCGCAAAAGCTTTGCGGCCTGCTTTGGATCGGCCTTGGAAAAGGCGTTGACCGCCCACAACAGCAGGATCAGGACGACGACGCCGAGAATAAGCGGCATGGCTACTTCAACTGTTCGAGCAGCCTGGCCGCGCCAGTCGAGTGCCTCGCTTGGAGATCGGCAAGGGCTTTCAAGCCGCCGGCTGCGTAAGCCGCCGCCGCGCGCAAAAGTTCTCCGAGTTCGTGCGCGGCGCCGGGCGCGAACCGGCAATAGGCACCACGAGTGAGCCGCGCCAGTTCGCGGAAGGCCTGCTCGCAGACCGGATCGTAGCCCTCCTGGAACATAAACGCCGGAACACTCCGCAACCCGAGTTCGCCGGCGCCGGCACTCAGATCGTCGAGAGATTCTTCCATGGCGTCGCCGACAAAGACCAAAGCGCCGATCTTCGCCTTATCATTTTCGCGCCTGGCATGGGCAAGGACTTTCCCAATCTGAGTGTGACCGCCGCGGCAATCGATGCGCGACATAAGTGCGCCGAGCCGGTTGGGCTCAGCGACCCACGGCGAAGCGCGACATTCCGCCAGCCCGCGATAATAGACCAGCTGGATATCGAGACCGCCGGCGGCGGCCGCCTCGCGGAACATCTCGGCTTGCAGCACACAAGCCTGATCCCATGTCGGTTGCCGGCTCATTGTGGCATCGAGCGCGAAAATGAGCCGACCGCGAGTGCCTGCCTTGACCGCCGGACCGAGCGCTTTGACTTGGGTGAGAAAGGCGTCGACCTCTGAGCGGGAAGATACGGCCGGCGCCCGATCGGACGCTCGGGAGTGCGTACTCTCAGGGCTTGACGCCGGCGCGTGGACGGACCGGTCGTTACTCATCGCGCAGCTCTTTGTCGGCAAGGGGGCAAATACCTCGCCCTAAAGGTGGCCTCGTCGTGCAAGCGGCGCAATGGGCTGCCGAACGTCCGACCGGCGGCCCGTTAATCTTTGGAATAGCGAAGCCGGTTCAGGCCTCGGCGAACAGATCGTGGGTGTCGAGCGGCCGTGTGGCGGCAGCGGCCCATTCGGCCCGGGCAGCGGCGCGGCGTTTGCCGCGCTCGTCGATCGGCAGCCGCAGCGCATCGATCAGCCGCTTGACCTCGTCGCGCGCGGTGACGTGAGAAGCGTTTGGCCTTTGCCCCAGCGTGGCTTCGTCGATTTCGTCGAGCGCCGTCAGTCCGCGCGGGAAGAACTCGCGATAGACGACGCGTTCGGCAAATCCATCGATGGGACGAAAGCCGAGCTGCTTGGACAGCGCTTCAACGCCCGCCCCGACCAGCCGCTTGTTGCGCGAACCGAGCGTCGACAGGCGGTTGCGAACCACCACCCAGTCGGTCAAGCCACCATCGATCAAGCGGCGTTTCCGGCGCGCCTCTCGGACCATTTCCGCATAGTGGCTGACCCCGGATAACTCGAAGCTCGTCGGATTGACCGAGCCGAGCACGTCAAAATCGACGAAGCTGTCGTTAAGCGGCGTGATCAGCGTGTCCGCCATCGAGTGAGCAAGCCGCATCAAATATGAATCGCTGCCCGGCGTATCGATGACGACGAAATCGTGGGTATTCTCGACCGTGCTTACCGCGGAGGCGAAGGCGCCAAATTCCTGCGCCTCGATTTCGTCCAGCCGCTCGCCAAACCCGCGGGCGACGCAGAAATGCCGGGAATGCTGGAGATCGAGTCCGGCGCGCATCGCCCAATCACGCCGGTTTTCAACGTAGTGGGTGAAGCTGCTCTGACGGGCGTCGAGGTCGACGGTAGCGACACGCTGGCCGGCCTGCAGCAGCGCGACGGCAACGTGCATGGCGGTGGTCGACTTTCCGGAACCGCCCTTCTCGTTGCCTAGGACGATGACATGCGCCGAAAACGGCTTGCCAACATCCGCCTGCATCAACATGGGAACGCAACCCCCAACGCAACCCCGGTGTAGCGATCCGTTGTCCGGCTTGCTACGCTTGAGGTCAAGATACAGCATCGCGTCGGCTAAGTTAATCATTAAACCACACGGCGCGTGCCGAAAACGAACGGTGTGTTCGCGCGGCAACGCATGGCCGGAACTTTTTCAGAAGCGAAGCCGCGCCGGCCGCAGGTGGTCCGCACCGTGCCGGCGCTTAAACGCACGCTCGCCGTTTGGCACGCCCGGCGCGAGACAATCGCACTAGTACCGACCATGGGCGCATTGCACGCCGGCCACATTCGTTTGGTGCGGCTGGCGCAAAGACGGGCCGACCGGGTGATCGTTTCGATTTTTGTTAATCCGTCACAATTCGCACCGGGCGAGGATTTGCAAGCCTATCCACGAACCTTCGCCGCCGATGTTGCAGCGATCGCCGGTCTGAAAGCGGATCTGGTCTGGGCGCCGTCGGTGGCCGTGATGTACCCGACGGGCTTCGCCAGCCACATCGTGCCGGAAGGCGCGGCCACGGTCGGTCTTGAGGACGTCTACCGGCCGCACTTTTTCGCCGGGGTCGCCACCGTCGTTGCCAAGCTTCTCGTTCAATGCGAACCCGACTTAGCCATATTCGGCGAGAAGGACTATCAGCAGCTGAGAGTGGTAACTCAGCTAGCCCGCGACCTTGATCTCGGAACCCGCATCATTGGCGCGCCCGTGGTCCGCGAGGCCGACGGCCTCGCTCTGTCGTCGCGCAACCGCTACTTGTCGCCACGCGAGCGCGCTGTGGCGCCGGAGCTTCATCGGGTGCTCAAGGTCTGTGCGGCCGCGATAGCCGCCGGCAAACCGATCGGGGCAGCGCTCAAAAAGGGCCACACAGCAATTACCAAGGCGGGCTTTGTGCTCGACTATCTGGAAGCCCGCGACACACAAACCCTCGCGCCCATCACCTCGCGTCGACGCAGCCACATTCGGCTGCTCGCCGCTGCACGGATCGGCAAGACGCGACTGATCGACAATTTGGCGGTCTGACGCCCGAGCCCCGGCCTACTTTCCCCCGCCCTTCAAAGGGTCCTTGACCGCTTCGTAGGTCGCGAATTCTATGCTGTAGAGCTGCCCGTTCACCTTCTCGACCTTGCGGATGTAAATGTTCTGCACGATGTCGCGGGTCTGCGGGTCGATCGAGATCGGGCCGCGCGGACTTTCCCAAGCCATGCCCTTCATTGCCGCCAGCAAAGCATCGCCGTCGGCGCTGCCGATCGTCTTCTTGAGCGCCTCATAGATCAGGTGCATGCCGTCATAGCCTCCAACCGAGACGAAGTCAGGGCGAAAGCCGCTGGCCTTCTCGAAGGCGGCGACGTAGGCCTTATTGAGCGCTGAATCGTGGGCAGCCGAATAAGAACCCGACGTGATTATGCCGAGCATCTGATCGCCCATGGTGTTGAGATCGTCGTCGTCGGTCAGATCGCCCGGGCCAATAATCTTGATGCCGGAGCTGCCGAGGCCGCGCTCGGCGAACTGCTTGGCAAAGATGCCGGCCTGCGTACCCGGAAAATAGATAAACGCGGTATCCGGGTTGATGTCGCGGATGCGCTGCAGGAACGGCGCGAAGTCGGGATTGGCAAGCGGAGCGCGGATCGATTCGATGATCTCGCCGCCGGCCTGAGTGAAGCGGGTCTTGAACGCTGTCTCCGCTTCAATGCCCGGAGCCCAGTCGTTGACCAGGGTCACGACACGTTTGCTGCCGTTCTTGAACGCCCATTCGCCGATGATCCACGACTGCTGGCCGACCAAAAAGCCCGCTCGCACCATGTAGGGCGATTTCGTCACCGTAATCGAGGCGCCGGAGCTTAAGACCAGGGTCGCGATCTTTGCCTCAGTCACCAGCGGCGCAATGGCCATCGCGCATGGTGTAGTCCCGATGCCGATGAGACCCACTTTTTCATTGACGATCATGTCCTGGATGATGCGGCGGGCATTGTCGGCTACGCCGCCATCATCGCGCACGGTGAGTTCGAGCTTTCGTCCGGCCACGACGTTGCCGCGTTGTTGCACGTAGAGTTTGATCGCCGCCGCAAGCTGCCGGCCTACGGCATTAAAGCCGGCGCCGGTCAGGGGGATGCTGATCCCCATCTTGAGGACTTCTTCGGCGCCCGCTGGACCGCCAAGCAAGGCCACGGCGGCACCGGCCGCCGCGCCCTTGAGCATCGTTCTGCGCAACATTGCGTTCCCTCCCCAATTTATGGACTTCTTTTTCCGTGCCTGCTCGGTCGCAGGCATCGGTAACGCAGGAACGTCACGCCGGTTCGAGATGCGGAATCTGCGGCCGCTCGCCTTTGGCCTTCCCGGTAATCGGCGCCCTCGGCAAGCGCGCGGTGCCGGCTTCCATGACGAAATTGTGGGTGAGCGAGTACCACGGCGGCTTGACGTCGGCTGCCGGCGCCGGCCCGTCGTCGTGGCGGACAAAATTGCCGAGCAAATGCTTGGTGACGCCGAACTGCACGTCGGTGTCGATGTACTTGTCGTCAGGCGGGTAGATTTGCGAGACCAACGTTTTGAAACTGGGCTTGTACGCCAGAAAGTGCAGGTGCGCGGGACGCATATTGTGCCGCCCCTGGGCGCGTAACAGGTCTCCCACCGGGCCGTCGATCGGGATCGGGTATCCCGCCGGCTTTACGCTGCGAAAGCTGATGTGGCCGTCTGCGTCGGTCATGAACTTGCCGCGTAGGTTCATATCCGATTGGGTTGGATCCTGATTCTCGTAGAAGCCTTCCGTCGAGGAATGCCAGACATCGACTTCGGCGCCCTCGATCGGCTTGCCGTGCACATCGCGATAATAGGCGTCGACAAAAATAACCGGCCCCGGCGTCGCCGAGCGCACGATCGAGCCGCCGTTCTTCGTCAACGGCGAATTCATGCGCCAGAACGGCCCCAGCTGACTGGCATCTGTTTCGGTCTGACCGTGATCGCCGTTGTTGAGGAGACAAACGAGCGCGGAGAAACCGAGCGTTCCGGCCATCAGCACCGCCTCGTTGTGGTTTTCGTTAGTGTGCTTGCCCAGCGCATTGATGTAAGCAGTCGCGGCTTGGAACTCCTGTTCGGTCAGCTTCACCTCGCGGGCAAAGTCGTGCAGGTGGCGAATAAAGGCAGACATGATTTCGCGAAACCGCGGGTTGGGCGCCCGCGACAACTCGCTGAGCACCGCTTTGGTAACGTCTGCCTGGGTTTCGATGATCATTGTCCGCTCCGCATCTGCATCTATGTCGTTGGGGGCGGAGTTTACGTGATCGCCAAGCGCTGCGCCAAGCGGGATCGCCGGCTCACATCAGGCCGAGCTCGCGCAACTCGCGGCGCATTTTTTCCGGCATGGCGGCAGCGCCCGGTGCGGCCTTGTCGAGATCACGCGGTGCATCCTTGACCGCGAGGTAACGCCAGCCCTGGAAGGCGCGAAACGGCCGCGGCGCCACCAGCACCACTTTGGGCTCGAGCACGATGCCGCAGCGGCCAACCCCGTCCTTGTCGCGGAACGGCCTGATGTCGCGGATGCGCTGCCGGCAAGTGATCTCGCCGCGGATCACCCAGTAGAGCGAACCGCCGCCGACCAACTCCTCGGCGCGCTTCGGCACCATGCGCGTGCGGTGGATGTGCTCAGGTTTTTCGCCGCGTTTGCGCTTTTCCTTCAGCCTTTGCTTGATCCAGTCCTCAAGATCGCGGACTGAGTCCGCGCCGACACACAGCTTGATGAGATGGAGCGCCATGCTTCGAGACTATCCCTCCGCGGCCCGTTCGATCACTATGATCTTTCCGCCTTCCACAACTTGAACGCCGGCGGCGACTGCAACCTCCCGCACAATTCCGGCGAAAGGCGCACGCAGTGTGTGTTCCATTTTCATCGCTTCGATCACCGCCAGGCCCTGACCGCCAGTAACTGCATCACCCAAACTGATGAAAAGTTCCAGCACTCTGCCGTGCATCGGCGCCTTGACGACGCCGTCCCCGCCCCCTGCTTCGGCTGCGGCGACGGAGATATCCTGCAATCGGACGCGCGTTTGCCGACTGTGACGCATGACGTATGCTTCATCGCCAGCAGCGAAAACCCTCGCATCGACCGCTGCCGCTGTCCCGTCGATCGCGACCTTGGTGCCCTCGTTGCCGTAAGTGACTATTGCGTCGGCTCTGTCACCATCGATGACGACTGGAACCGTAACGGTGAGTTTACCGCCGAGTTGAAACCCATCGCGCGCGGCCCACGGGGAATTTGCCTCCTCCGCAGCTGATGTACCTTGGGCGGCAGCTTCGCCAGCCAGGAGGCACGCGACGCCGGCCGCTGCAGCGGCGAAGTCGGGGCTTTGCGGCACCGCGCCGAGCGCCGCCAAATTGCGATCGATGTAGCCGGTATCGACCTTGCCCTCGCGAAAGCTTGACGCACGGCACAGCGCACCGAGAAACGCAACGTTGCTGCGCACTCCGGCGATAAGCGTGCGGTCAAGCGCGTTTGTAATCCGGTCGATCGCGGCGTCACGCGACGGCGCATACGCGATGAGCTTTGCCATCATGGGATCGTAGAACGGTGTCACCTCGCCGCCCTGCTCGACCCCGCTTTCCACGCGGATATCGGCCGGTAGTTCCAGACCGATGATCTTGCCGGTTGACGGCAGGAAGCCGTTCTCGGGGTCTTCGGCGTAAACGCGCGCCTCGATCGCATGACCGTCGACGCGGATTTGCGCCTGTTCGAGCGGCAGCTTTTCGCCGGCGGCAACCTGGAACTGCCAGGCGACGAGATCAATGCCGATGACCTCCTCGGTGACCGGATGTTCGACCTGAAGGCGCGTATTCATTTCGATGAACCAGAAGCCGTCAGCGCGCAATCCGGCGGTGCCGTCGGCGACAAACTCCACCGTGCCGGCGCCGACATAGCCGACCGCCTTCGCCGCCGCGACCGCCGCGGCGCCCATCTGCGCGCGTAACGGTCCGTTCATTCCCGGCGCTGGCGTTTCCTCGATCACCTTCTGATGACGGCGCTGCAGCGAGCAGTCGCGCTCGCCGAGATGAACGACGTTGCCATGCTTGTCGGCAAACACCTGAATTTCAATATGGCGCGGTGCCGAGACGTATTTCTCGATCAGCACGCGGCTTGAACCGAACGCAGTCGCGGTCTCACGGACGGCGCCCTCAAGCGCATCGTGAAAGGCGGCCGGCGTATCGACACGGCGCATGCCTCGACCGCCGCCCCCCGCTGCCGGCTTTATCAGGACCGGATACCCGATAGTGTCCGCTTGCTCCCTCAGAAACTTCGCGTCCTGCCGCTCGCCGTGATAGCCCGGCACGATCGGAACGCCGGCTTTCTCCATCAGCGCCTTGGCGCGATCTTTGAGACCCATCGCCCGCATCGCCGCCGCGGGCGGTCCCACGAAAGCGATACCAGCCTGCGCGCACGCGTCGGCGAAATCGCCGCTCTCGGACAAAAACCCATAGCCGGGGTGTACGCATTCTGCGCCCGCCAGCTTTGCGACTTCGATCAACCGATCGATCGACAGATAGCTTTCGCGCGGTGCAGCGGGACCGATGAAGTAGGCCTCGTCGCAGAGCCGGCGATGTAGCGCGTGGGCATCCGCCGCCGAATAAACGGCGATGGTGCGCATGCCGAGCCGTTTGGCGGTGCGAGCGATACGGCAGGCGATTTCGCCGCGGTTGGCAATGAGGACGGAGCTGAACATCACCGGGGATTGGCCGCGAGCGCAGGTTTTACGATTTACTCATTGCGCCCGCACCGGCCCGCCCGCGCTGGCGCTGGGCGAAGACGGATTGAGCTGAACCGGCGCGCCGGCGGGTGCCGCAGCCGTGTGTGGAGGTGGCGGCGGGACCGGCTCCGGCCAGATTGGCTCGACCGCACCAGAACCCGGCGGACCAGGTTGAGCAAGAGTTTGCGCCGCCGGATTTGCGGCCGGTTTACGTGCACGACGCGATGCCGCTGCGGCAGCCTGCGGGTTCGGATTGGCGGCCGCGGCGGCGGCAACGCCGGGCAAAACCGGCCCGGTCGGCTCCGGGTTCATGATGCTGACCGGCGGGATCGAAGCTGCCGACGGGAAATCGATATTGACCAACTTGTGTGGACCCATCCCGTTCGGCTGGGCTTGGGCGACCTCAGCGGGCGCGGCGTCGGCCGCCTTCGCCCAAACCTCCTGATAGTGATCGAGGTAACGATCGAGTGTCTGGGCGCCGAGATTGGATCGCACCCGGCTCGGATCGCGCAGCAGCGCAAGCGCCTTGCAGGTCTGGCCGGTGCAGCCGTCACGGACCGTGAGCACGTGAGCAACGAAACCGAAATGATCCGCTTCGAGCGAGCGCCGCAGCGGCACCAGCGCGGACTCAATGTCGGCGCCGCCGCGCTCGGCGTACGCGGTCATACTCGCAAGCAAAGCCAGTCGTGCGCCCACGTAGGATGATGCGGCGGCAACGCTGACCGGCGACACAAACAGCGCCTTCTCGCACGCTGCCTCGACGTTTTCGCCTGCAAGCGCATCGAGGCAGGCGAGCGGCGACCCGGGAGCCAAGGCCAGCGCGCCAAGCTCGTCCAACCGCCGTTCGAGCGCCCGGCGATCAGGGCTTGAACTGCCGGATGCGGAACGGTCGACGGAAGCCCACGCGATTGCAGCGCCGAATATCGCTCCGAGCACAACGAGACCAACGCGCCACGGCAGGCTTGCTTGCGGCCGAAACAACGCCAGCATGCAGAACAAAAACAGCAGTGCCGCCGCTCCGGCCGTCACCCATAACCGCAATGCCGAAGTTCCGACTTCCGGATCAACGCCGAGCATCAGCCCACCCCGGTACCGTCGAGAAACGCTACTTGGCGAAAAGCAAAGTATGGCCCAGAGCCCTTGGCAACTCCAGCCACGTATCTGAGATCGTCAAGCCGTCAGATTTGACGAGCCTTGGCAAACCGCTGCCCGACTTTCAGTGATCGACCTCGAGCTGGCTTTCTCTAGCCACGCGCTCAAAGGCTTCGCCGGAATTTTTGATCCGGTACTGATAATCGTCGCCATCGGACGGCAACAGCTTGACCACCTTGTAAGTGCCGCTCGCACCGGGTCGGCTGATCGGGCTCGAGGTGTACAGAACCGTTTGCCCGACGCGGAATTTATGGGCGCGCAAGAGCGGCGCGCGCATCGTCACTTCGGCGACGCTCACGGTCGCTATTTTGACAGCGTTGATCGGCTCCTGATTGCCCGAAATCTGCCGCGAAACAGCCTTTCGAACACCTGGACTACGGGTTGCCTTTACAGGCTTACTCTTCACTGAACGTCTATTCATGGAACCACTATATAGGCAAAAGGAAGACTTGAGCAAAAAATATAGTATCGCTGGACCGGCTTTGCGATAGCAAACGACCACAGCAGAAATGCTCACTCCATCAATAACATGCAAGCAGGTCTTGCGACCAAGCTCGCGGCTGCATTTCAGCCTTGTCGGCGCCAGGCGCCGTTTTCGTCAGCCTGCCAGTAAGTAACCTCAAAACCCGCAGATTTTGCCTCGCTCCAACGCGCTCGCGCGGCGTCGACCGCCTCGGCATCTTCGCCGTCGAACAACAGCACGACGCGTTCATAGGCGTTGGCGTCGGTCGGCATCGCCGCACCCTCGATGAGAAACCGTACCCCGGCCCCATTCGGATTATGCTCGTAGAGGGTCAGCAAAATGGGTTGCAGGGCCGCTTCATTGTCGCGCCAAGTCCCGTGCGGCAGAAATGAGTCGTCTCGCCAAGTCCACAAATGCGCATCCAGCGCCTCGATACGTTCTTCGGACGAGCCCTGCACAACGACCCGCCAGCCGCGATCCAGCGATTTCTGCAGCAGCGCCGGCAGGACCTGTTCCGGCGTTTGGCCTTTGAGCTGATAAAACAAGATTTCAGTCATCGCTCGAATTGGCCGCGCGTGCCAGCATCAACGTTCGTAGTAATCCTCGACGAGACGGTTGAGCACGCGCACGCCCCAGCCGGAACTCCAACTCTTGTTGATATCGGTCTGCGGCGAGCCGAGCGCGGTACCGGCAATGTCGAGATGCACCCACGGCGTCTTGTTCACGAACCGCTGCAGAAATTGCGCCGCCGTAATCGAGCCACCGTACCGTCCGCCGGTATTCTTCATGTCGGCAAATTTCGAATCGATCATTTTGTCGTATTCAGACCCGAGCGGCATGCGCCACACCCGCTCGCCAGTCGCCTCGCCTGCCTTCGTCAGGCGTTCGGCGAGCTTGTCGTCGTTGGAGAACATGCCGGCATACTCCTGCCCGAGCGCTACGATGATGGCGCCGGTTAGAGTTGCCAGATTGATCATGAATCGCGGCT
Source organism: uncultured Alphaproteobacteria bacterium (assembly GCA_963831165.1). Taxonomy (GTDB): domain Bacteria; phylum Pseudomonadota; class Alphaproteobacteria; order Rhizobiales; family Xanthobacteraceae; genus BOG-931. Next base: position 72,755 of record CAWHPC010000002.1, on the reverse strand, counting down.
TGAACCGCTTGTTGACGTAGTACAGCACGTCGGCGAGCACGAGGCGGCCCTCGGCGTCGGTGTTGATGACCTCGACGGTCTGTCCCGACATCGTCGTGACGATATCGCCCGGCCGCTGTGCCTTGCCGTCGGGCATGTTCTCGACAAGGCCGATGGCGCCAACCACGTTGACCTTGGCCTTGCGCGAAGCCAGCGCGCGCATCAGCCCAACGACGCAAGCGGCGCCGGCCATGTCGCCTTTCATGTCCTCCATACCTTGCGCCGGCTTGATCGAGATGCCGCCGCTATCGAAGCACACGCCCTTGCCGATGAACGCTATGGGGTCGGCGCCGCGTTTGCCGCCGTTCCACCGCATGACCACAACCTTCGATTCATGCGCCGAGCCTTGGCCGACGGCGAGAAGCGCCCCCATGCCGAGCTTCTTCAGCGCCGCCACGTCGAGAACCTCGACCAGGACGCCGAGCTTTCGCAGGTCCGAAGCGCGGCGAGCAAACTCCCCCGGATAGAGTACGTTGGCCGGCTCGTTGATGAGGTCGCGCGCCAGCACGACACCGTCGGCGAGCCCCACCGCATCTGCCCAGGCCTTTTCGGCGGCGACAGGATTGGCGCACGCGAAGTTCACCTCCACCTTGGCCGGCCGTTCCTCGCCTTCCTTGCGCTTGGTCTTATAGCGATCGAAGCTGTACGCTCGCAGACGCGCGCCGAGCACCAGACCAGCAATCTGATCGCCTTTGAGTCCGCCTGCTGCAAATTCGGTCACAATCGTCGCCTGCGCGGCAGCGGGTGGCACGCCGCCGATGGCGATGCCGCCGAGTTTGAGAAGATCGCGATCTTTTAAGTCTCGCTCCTTGCCAATGCCGACCACGACCAGCCGAGGCGCGTTGAGACCCGCCGGCGCAATGATGTCGAGAGTCGATCCGCTCTTGCCGGTGAAGCGATCTGCAGCTGCGGCGCGGCGCAGGTGATCACTGATCGGGGACAGAATCTTTTGAGTCGCTGGCCCGAACTTGAGGCCCTCCGCACAGAACGTAACCAGAACTCCGCGCGTGCGGTCAAATGACGTGAAGCCGATCTTGAGGTCGGGCATGGTCCGAATCCCTGTTGGCCGGATTCCCCCGGCGCTTGGCTCGTCATATGAACCGGACGCCCCAAACCTGCAAAGCGGCTTCTCGAGAGCGCGGGTCCGGCCGCCCGGCTCGCTCGGATAGAATGTATTAACCCTTAGCAACCGTTAGCTTTGGAATTTCAGTGGAATTGCCTTGGCGAGGCCATTTTGTGAACGCATGAAATTGCTTGCATTTAGGGGGAACTCGGCTCCGGAGGTGGCAATCGCCTTCGATGGGGAGCCGAGCGCGGCCGCGGGGCCCATCAGTGGGGATATTACGTCCGATGGGGTCGATCGGCCGCTATATGTTTCGCACCACGCTGGGTGCATTTCTGATTACCTGCGTCAGCCTGACCATTGTGATGTGGTTCACGCAGGCAATCCGTGAATTCGATCTGATCACCAGCCAGCGGCAGACGGTTTTCGTCTTCGTCGGCATCACCGGGCTGCTGATCCCGCTCTTGGTGATGATGATTGCGCCTATTTCGCTCGTGCTTGCCGTTGCGCACATTCTCAACAAGCTAAGTTCGGATTCCGAAATCATCGTGATGAACGCCGCCGGCGTTTCGCCGTGGCGCTTGCTTGGTCCATTCATAGCCGTGGCATTAGTAGTCTCGCTCCTGGTCTCCGCTATTGCGGTCTACATTTCGCCGCTTAGTCTCCGAGAACTGCGCGATTGGGCCACCCAAGTTCGCGCCGATATCCTCAGCAATATCGTGCAGCCTGGTCGTTTCGCGACGATAGGCGGTAACCTTACTTTCCACATCGCCGATCGGCGTCCCAATGGACTGCTGGTCGGCATCTTCCTCGATGACCGTCGCGATCCCAAGGAACACGCCACCTATCTCGCCGAGCAGGGTGAGATCGTGAAGAACGATACCGGCTCATTCCTCGTGCTCGAAAAGGGCAGCGTTCAGCGACTTGAAGCGGGCCAGAGCGATCCGCGCATCGTGACGTTCGACCGGTACGCCTTCGATCTTTCAAAGTTTGCCGCCGGACCACATACCGTTGTCTACAACACACGGGAGAAATACATCTGGGAGTTGATGTGGCCGGCCCCTGACGACCCGCTCTACGTAGCGCAGCCGGGTGAGTACCGGTCGGAACTACATGACCGTTTGGCCACCCCACTTTATCCGCTAGCGTTTGTCATCCTTGCTTACACTTTCCTCGGCCCGCCGCAGACGACCCGGCAGAGCCGCGCCCTCGCGGCACTGAGTCTGATCGGTACGGTGTCACTCTTGCGCCTGGTCGGCTTTCTCAGCGTGATCATCGGCGTGCACACACCGAGTGTACTCGCGGTGCAATATGTCGCGCTGTTCGGCGCGATTGCTGCCGGCCTGTGGCAAATATCGCGGGGACAAGCGATCGAGCCAGCAGCGGCGGTTTCGAAAATCGCAACCGCGCTTACCGAACGCTTCGCGCGAGCGACGGCAAGTTGAGGCGCGCGCGATGCTGATGGGTACGCTTTCACGCTATTTCGGATTTCGCTTTCTCAAGTCCGTCGTCGGCACGTTCTTCGGCGTGGTAGCGCTTGCCGCGATGATCGACTACGTGGAGCTGTTGCGCCGCAGCTCGGACTGGCCACACGCCACGGCCTGGGTGCTTGCCGAGATTTCCATTTTCCGCGTTCCCCAACTGTCTGAGCGCATCTTGCCGTTCGCAGTGCTGGTTGGAGCGATGTCGTGCTACTTGACGCTTTCCCGCCGGCTCGAACTGGTCGTGGCGCGGGCGGCCGGCGTTTCCGCCTGGCAGTTCGTGGCACCCTCCATGGTCGCCGCGTTTCTGTTTGGCGTGGTCGCCACCACGCTCTACAATCCGCTCGCCGCGGTGCTGCACGAACGATCCAAGCGCCTCGAAGCCGAGATGATGGGTGAGCTTCCATCTGCGGCATTGCAGGGTAGCTCAGGCGGCTTTTGGGTACGTCAGCGGAGCGCCGACGGAGCCGCCATCATCAACGCCAAGTCGAGCCGCGAGCAAGGCTCAAAACTCGGCGGCGTCACCGTGTTTACATTCGATAATTCCGGCCAATTTCGGGAGCGAATCGAAGCGAAGAACGCCTCGCTAGAACAAGGCTATTGGCTGTTTGAGGATGCGCACATCTATTCGAACGGCAATCCGTCGATTGTCCGAGATAGCTACCGCATCGGCACCAACTTGACCCTCGCCCAAGTGCGGGAAAGCTTTGCCACACCGGAAACCGTCCCGTTCTGGGAACTTCCCTTCTATATCGATTTGGCGGAGCGAGCGGGGCTGGTGGCCGCAGGCTATCGTCTGCAATACCAGCAATTGTTGTCGCGCCCGTTCCTGCTCACCGCCATGGTTTTGCTCGCCGCGTCAGTAAGTCTGCGCTTCTTTCGTTTCGGCGGCGTTCAAAAGATGGTGCTGGGCGGAATTTCCGCCGGCTTTCTGCTGTTCGTATTGTCGAAGTTCACGGAGGACATGAGCAAATCGGAACTCATGTCGCCGGTCATGGCGGCCTGGATTCCGGTAGTGGTCGGCAGTCTTACTGGTTTCGTTGTGCTGTTGCACCAGGAGGACGGTTAGTGGCGCGTGCGTTTGGCCGTTTCCGGCCTGGTGTCAGCGGTGGCGTTCGGGTCGGCGTAGCGTTTGTCGCTGCGCTGATGGTGTTTGCTGCCTGCTCGCTGCTCACGGCCGCGCCTGCCTCCGCCCAGAATTTGCTGCATTTCCCCGAAAGACCAACGCAGCCAAAGCCGCCGACGAACGAGTCAGATGCCCCGATGCTCGTCCAGGCGACCGAAATCCGATACGACTACACCAACAACACGGTGTCGGCTGTCGGCAATGTTCAGCTGTATTACAACGGCGCGACGGTCGAAGCCGACGAGGTCGTGTACGATCAAAAGACCAAGCGTCTGCAGGCGCGCGGCAACGTCCGAATGACCGAGGCCGACGGCAAGATCACGTACGGCCAGTTCATGGATTTGACCCAGGACTACCGCGACGGCTTCGTCGATTCGCTCCGCCTCGAGACCGTCGACGATACGCGGTTTGCCGCGACCCGCGCCGACCGCGTCAAAGGCAACTACACGGTGATGGAAAACGGCGTCTACACCGCATGCCAGCCGTGCAAGGACGATCCGAAGAAGCCGCCGTTATGGCAGGTCGAGGCCGCCCGGATCATCCACGATAACGGCGAGAAGATGCTCTATTTCGAGGATGCCCGTGTCGAGTTTTTCGGCATGCCGCTGATGTATTTTCCGTTCCTATCGTCGCCGGATCCATCGGTCACGCGCAAGAGCGGCTTTCTTTATCCGACCTTCACTTATGGCACCGCATACGGCGGCGGCGCCGAAGTCGATTATTTCTGGGCGCTGGCACCAAGCTACGACGTGACCTTTGGGGTGACCGCGACGACGAAACAAGGCGAGTTGTTTCAGGGAGTTTGGCGCCAGCGTTTGATGGACGGGTCATACTCGATCAAGGCCGCAGGTATTTTTCAGCAAGACCCGGGTTATTTTGCTAATCGCGACGGCCCCGACAGCCCGACCGCCAATACGTTCCGCGGCGCGATCCAGACCGCGGGTCAGTTCGCGATAACCGACAGGTGGGTGTGGGGATGGACCGGATTGCTGATGACGGACCCCGAATTCCTCTACGACTATCAGCTCGGGCAATTTCTCAGTGGATTTGATCCGTTCCACACCGGCGTAGCCACCGAGGGCGTCTCTCAAGTTTATCTGACCGGCGCCGGTGACCGCAGCTATTTCGATATCCGGACGGTTTACTATTACGGCTTCTCCGGCCAGGACGTGCAGGCGCAGATTCCAATTATCCATCCGGTTCTTGACTATTCCAACGCCGTTCCGCAGTCGGTGTGGGGCGGCGAGCTGAGCTACAAATTCAATCTGACGAGCCTTACGCGCCAGCAGGCGGAATTCGACGCCATCAATCAGAATGCGGCCACCAACAACCTGTGCACGTCAAACAATCCGGCCGTCATGACGTCCTCGAACTGTCTGCTGCGCGGCATTGCCGGAACCTACTCGCGTGCCTCCGGCGAAATCGACTGGCGGCGCACATTTGTCACCGACAACGGCCAAATGATCACGCCGTTCTTCGGCGTCCGCGGCGACGTTGCGCAGCTCGATATTGAAAACCAGGCGGGCACATCGAACTTCATTAATCCCGGCAGCAGCGAGCTTGCCCGTGCTATGCCCGACATCGGGCTCGAATATCGCTACCCCTTCATCGACGTCGAGCCGTGGGGTACGCAGACCATCGAGCCGATCGCGCAGCTCATCCTGCGGCCGAACGAGACCCAAATCGGACGATGGCCCAACGAAGATGCTCAGAGCGTCGTCTTCAGCGACAGCAATCTGTTCTCGATCGATAAATTCTCAGGCTGGGACCGCGTCGAAGGCGGCGGTCGCGTCAATGCCGGTTTCCAGTACACCGCTCAGGTCAACGGCGCCGGCTCGTTCAATGCCCTGTTCGGACAGTCTTATCAGATTTACGGCGTGAACTCCTATGCCGCAGCCGACCTCATCAATACCGGCGCCGAGAGTGGGCTCGACAAGACTATATCCGATTACGTCGGACGGCTGATGTATCAGCCGAACGAGGTCTTCTCATTCATCGCGCACGCACGTTTCTCCTCCGGCGGGTATGATCCGGGGCTCGGCGAAAACGTGGCGCCATGGACGCCCGAGCGGCTCGAGTTTGAAACCCGCGCCAATTTCGATCGCTGGACATTTGAGTTGATGTACGGTGACTACGCGCCGCAGCCCGAAATCGGCTTCCTGACCCGACGAGAGGAAGTGCTCGCTGGAGCCGCGGTCAAGGTTACGCAGAACTGGGTCCTGTTGGGGTCAGTCCGGTACGATCTTGCCGTCAATCAATTCGAGCAGACGCGGTTTGGAGTAGGTTATACTGACGATTGTCTCCTGGTGTCGTTGAACTACATCTCGTCGTATATTTATACCGGAACATCACCCACTCTGAACAACACGGTTATGTTTCAGTTCAGCTTGCGCACGCTCGGGCCTAATGTATTAGCCTCGGGAACGAGCGCATTCTGAGTTGTTCGGAACGACGCATATTGCGCTAAGCTGCACTGGGGAGCTGGAAGGAGAAGACGGCCGTACCCGTTACGATGAGACAAGAGGTGATCGTGCCAATCCCGTCCCATTCCCGCCGCAAGGCTGTCGCTGCGGCCATGCTCGTCGCGGTACTGACGCTTGGTGTTTCTTCGGCCGCGCGCGCGCAACAGGTCGTTGCGTTCGTAAACGGGCAGCCTATTACGAACCTCGACGTTGAGCATCGCGCCAAGTTCATTCAGCTGAGCACCAAGAAAGTGACTTCACGCAAGGAAGCGCTCGATAGCCTCATCGATGAGATTTTGGAAGTGAACGAGGCCAAGCGCTTCAGCATCGAAGTCCCCGACTCGGAAGTAGAAAACTCCTATGCGGGCGTCGCAACCCGGATGGGGATCGACACGCAGAAGCTGACGCAATTGCTCGTCGCCGGCGGCGCCAGCGACGATACCTTAAAGCGGCGGCTGCGGGCGCAGCTTGTCTGGACCAACCTTGTGCGCGGACGCTACAAGGCGAGCCTTGAGATCAGGGACAAAGACGTCGAAGCGCAGCTCCAGCAAAAGCCCGAAAAAGAAAAGAACGACGTCGGCTACGAGTACATCATGCGGCCAGTCGTATTCATCGTGCCGCGGGGTTCGCCCGAAACGGCTTACGAAACCCGCAAGCGTGATGCCGAAGCCCTGCGCGCTCGATTTCAGAACTGCAACGATGGGGTTGCTTTTGCCCGCGCGCTTGAGGATGTCGCCGTGCGCGATCAGGTGTCGAAATATTCTGCCGACCTTGCGCAGCAACTACGCGAAATTCTTGACACCACGGCGGTCGGCCACCTGACGCCGCCGGAGACGACGGCAGAGGGCGTGCAGATGTTTGCGATCTGCGCCAAGAGAGAGACCAAATCCGAGACGCCGGAAATGCGCGAGATCCGCGATCAAATGCTGCAGCAAAGGTTCGGCGCAAAAGCCAAGAAATATCTTGAAAGTTTGCGGCGGGCGGCGATGATCGAATACAAGATGCCGGAAGACAAATAGGCGGCAGAAGCGAAATCGTGCAGCCACTGGCTTTGACCATCGGCGAGCCGGCAGGAATCGGCCCCGACCTTTCCCTTGCGGTCTGGTATCGGCGCGCCGAACTCAACGTCCCGCCATTCTACATCGTCGGCGACCCCGATTTTCTCCGCCGCCGCGCCGGTCGGCTAGGTGTCAATGTTCCGATTACGACAGCAAAGCCGTCGGCCGCGGCCGCTACTTTCCCATCCGCTTTGCCGGTAGCTCCCCTCGACATCGCCATTAGCGCCGAGCCAGGCCACCCGGACCGGTCGAGCGCTCCTGCGGCCGTGGCTTCCATTCGCCGCGCGGTCGCCGACGTCATGGCCGGGACCGCGGCCGCGGTCGTGACCAACCCGGTGGCCAAAAACGTGCTCTACAGCTGGGGATTTGCTGAACCCGGCCACACTGAATTTTTGGCGACGCTGGTGCAGGAGGCGACCGGCAAAGCGCTGCGGCCGGTCATGATGTTGTGGTCGCCGGAGCTTGCCGTCGTGCCGGTGACGATCCACCTGCCGCTGCGAGAAATCTTCGCGCATCTTTCAACTGGCCTCGTGGTCGAAACCGGACGTATCGTGGCACGTGACCTCGCGTCACGATTTCGCATCGCGCGGCCGCGGCTCGCCATTGCCGGACTGAACCCCCATGCTGGCGAGAATGGTGCGCTGGGCGAAGAAGACCGAACCATCGTCGCGCCTGCGGTCGCCCGTCTTATTGCCGACGGCATTGATGCCCGGGGCCCGCTGCCGGCGGATTCGCTGTTCCACGAGGCGGCGCGCGCGACCTACGACGTGGCTTTGTGTATGTATCACGACCAGGCGCTGATCCCGATCAAGACGCTCGCTTTTGACCATGCCGTCAACGTCACACTCGGGCTTCCTTTCGTGCGAACCTCGCCCGATCACGGTACCGCCTTCGATATCGCCGGCACCGGCAAGGCCGACGCGACAAGTCTGGTTTCAGCGCTGCGGCTGGCGGCACGGCTGGCGATGACGGACGCTCTGGCACCCCTTCCCGCATCGTGACCGTTGCGCCCGACGGCCTGCCGCCGTTGCGCGAAGTCATTCGCCGGCACGGTCTCGTCGCCAAGAAGTCGCTGGGACAGAATTTCCTGCTCGACCTCAATCTCGCCGCGCGGATTGCGCGCGGGGCGGGAGAGCTTGCAGGGGTGACCGTGCTGGAAATCGGTTCCGGACCGGGCGGCCTTACACGCGCGCTGCTGGCTCTCGGAGCCGCTCGGGTGGTTGCGGTCGAGCGCGATGCGCGCGCAATTGCGGCTCTGGAGGAAATTGCCGACCACTATCGCGGCCGGCTTGAGATCGTCGCAGCAGATGCGCTCACGTTCGATCCGCGCTCCCATCTCGAGCACGGCCCGGTGCGTATCGTCGCCAATTTGCCCTACAACATCGCCACAGCGCTCTTGGTCTCGTGGGTCACGCTCGAGCCGTGGCCGCCTTGGTACGAGGCTGCCGTGCTCATGTTCCAGCGTGAGGTCGCCGAACGCATCGTGGCCGCGCCCGGCTCAAAAAGCTACGGACGGCTGTCCGTGCTGGCTCAATGGCGTTGCGAGGCGCGAATCCTGTTCGACGTTAATCCTTCCGCGTTTGTCCCGCCGCCAAAAGTAACCTCCTCGCTGGTCCGCCTGGTGCCGCGGGCACAGCCGCTTCCTTGCGATCGCAAGCTGCTCGAAACCGTAACGCAAGCCGCATTCGGGCAGCGGCGCAAGATGCTGCGTCAAAGCCTGCGCTCGCTGAATGTCGATGTCCCGGCCCTTCTCGCAACCGCCGAGCTGAGCCCGACGACGCGCGCCGAAGACATCTCGGTCGCCGGTTTTGCATCGTTGGCGCGAGCCCTCGCCGCCTATCGCACTCTCGGGCATGATGCCGGCGCCTGATGCCGCAGGAGGTTGCCGCTATGACTAAAATGCACCGCCAATCGCTCGTCGCCTACGGGCAACCGCTCTGCGAAACCATCATAGACTGCCCCGCGCCGCGCGGCAGCGAAGTGCTGGTCCGCATCGAGCGCTGCGGCGTGTGCCATTCCGATCTGCACCTGCAGGACGGCTACTTCTCCCTCGGCGGCGACAAGAAACTCGACGTGACCGCCGGACGCACGCTGCCGTTCACGCTCGGGCATGAGATCGCGGGCGTCATCGAGAGCGCGGGGGACGAAGCCAAGGACGCTGTCATTGGCCATCGCGCAGCGGTCTATCCGTGGATCGGGTGCGGTAAGTGTCCAGCGTGCCTCGCGGGCGAAGAAAACCTGTGCTCGAACCATCGTCATCTCGGCATCGCCGTCGATGGCGGATTCGCGACCCACGTCCTCGTGCCTCACCCGCGCTACCTTCTCGACTACGCGCCGTTGTCGCCGGACTTTGCCGGACCGTTGATGTGCTCTGGCTTGACCGCTTATGCGGCGCTCAAGCGTCACACCAACCGGCCGGAGCGCGGTCCTGTGCTGCTCGTCGGATTGGGCGGCGTCGGCATGATGGGACTTGCCATCGCGCGCGCTCTGTTCCGCACACCGCCGATCGTTGCCGATATCGATGCCGGCAAGCGCCAAGCCGCGCTCGCTGCCGGCGCTGCGCAAGCCTACGACCCGGCCGATCCGCAAGCGCGCAAGGCGGTGATGAGCGCTACCGGCGGGCTGCTCGCGATCTGCGATTTCGTCGGCTCCGACAAGTCGCTGCAATTTGCGACCGGAGTGCTTGCCCGCGGCGGCAAGGTCGTGGTGACGGGTCTTCTTGGTGGCAATTTTTCAATGGCCGCCGCCATGTTTGGCATCAAAGCGATGACTATCGAGGGCACTCTGACTGGCACGCTAGCAGAGGCGCGTGAGCTACTCGAATTGGCGCGCTCGGGAAAGGTCGCGCCGATTCCCACCCGTGATCGCCCGCTCGGGGAGGCGCAGGCGGCGCTGGATGATTTACGCTCCGGCCGCATCGTCGGCCGCACTGTCCTGTCGGCTTAAGGATCGGCAACACCAAGAATTAGCGACGGACGCCAAAAACGCGCGTCACGTGGGGATCGGCGTCTTGCCGGACATTTCATCCGCAGATTGCTGATCGCCTCCACGGCTGACGTACCAAAATCGAAAGAGCAGGATGAAAATTGCGGCGATCAGTCCCGCGCAAGCGATGACGATCATAATTTTATCCGCAGTCCAGCCCGCGCCAAGGAGCGCGCCCGCAATCAGCGGACCGACAATCTGACCGAAACGGCCCATGGCCATGCCCCAGCCAACCCCGGTGGAACGAATTGGCGTGGGGTAGATCAGCGCGGACAGCGCAATGGCCCCGGCCGTGCCAAGCCCCATGAAGAGGCCGACAAGACCGATGAACGTCGCGGCGAGCGCGACCGACGACGCCCCATAACCCAATCCGATTGTCGCCGCGGTTCCGAGCAGGAATGCCGGAAACAGCACGAGCAAGATTCCGAAACGTTCCATCAACCGCCCGGCGGTCGACTGACCAATGAAGGCACCCAGTCCGTTGAAGGCGATCACAAAGGCGGTGTTGGCCGGAGAGATGCCGTTGAGCCGCAACAAGGCCGGCGTCCACAATGTCACCACCGTGAGCACGCCGAAACCCATGAAGAACGGCACCCACAACAGCAGCGTACCCAGCATTCGGCCCTCGCTGAAAAGATGCCGAATGGGCGCTCCCGGCAGCTGTTTTTCTTCAATAACAAAATGCGAATCCTCTCGGACCAGCGGAGAGCGAAAGCGGGCGATTATCTTTCGGATGGCATCGGTGTCGTTGCGGCGGGTCAGAAGAAACTTGATCGATTCCGGCAGGTAGAAAAACAGCGCGGCGGCGACCACGAGCGGCACCACGCCGCCGATGTAAAAGATCGCCTGCCATCCCATCTGCGTCAGCAGATATGAATTCAATAGCCCGCCGATCATCCCGCCGAACGGAAATGCCGACCACATCAGCGTCACGATCGCGGCACGCAGGCGCGCCGGCGCATATTCCGACGTCAGCGCGATGAAGCACGGCGTTGCCCCGCCCAGTCCGACGCCGGCAAGCAACCGAAACAGCATCAGCATCGGCACCGACGTTGCCGTAGCGGTCAGAATGGTGAAGATACCGATCAGCACGGTGGCGATAATCAAGAGTGTCTTGCGCCCGAGGCGGTCCGCGAGCGGACCAAACGATGCGGCGCCTATCGTCGCTCCGACCAGCGCCGACGAAAAGATCGGTCCAAAATTGGCAATTTTTATCCCGAGCGCGTCGGCGATGAACGGCGCAGCGACGCCGATGGACTGGGTATCTATGCCATCAAACAAATTGACCAGAGCGCAGAAGATTATTGTGGCAATCTGAAAAGGGGTCACACGTCCTTCGTCAATAAGCCGAGTGACGTTCACCTCATGACTTGACTGTGACATCCGGATAAAAGCCCTGCTCGATCCTAAAGCTTCGCCTGGAGCTCACGTACGAAGCTGGAAAGACCGATCTGCCGCTCGCGCTTGAGCCGCTCCGCCGCAAGAATGGCCCGCACTTCGGCAAACGCTGTGTCAATATCGCGATTGACGATCACATAGTCGTATTCCGGCCAATGGCTCATTTCGCCCGCAGCCTTCGCCATACGCGCACCGATAATGTCACGACTGTCTTGGGCCCGGCGCTGCAGTCTTCGCTCCAGTTCCTTCGCTGTCGGCGGCAGGATAAAGACGCTGACGAGATCGTCGCGGGCCCTCTCGCGAAGCTGTTGCGTGCCCTGCCAGTCGATATCGAACAGCACATCGCGGCCGGCCCGTAATGCCTTCTGTACCGGCCGGCGCGGCGTGCCGTAGCGATGATTGAAGACCTCGGCCCACTCCAGCAGCTTGCCGGTTTTCACCATGGCCCTGAAGCGGGCAAGATCGATGAAATGATAATCGCGTCCGCCGATCTCGCCGCGGCGCTTCGGCCGCGTCGTTACCGACACCGACAGATCGACATTGCGATCGGCCTTAAGCAACATTCGCGCTAGCGTCGTCTTGCCGGCACCCGAGGGCGAAGACAAAACGAACATGAGGCCGCGCCGCGCGACGCTCGTTCGGTTTTTCTGACCGCGCGCCATGCTCTATTCCACGTTCTGCACTTGCTCGCGAAATTGCTCGACCGCGGCTTTGAGCTCCAAGCCGATATTGGTGAGCTCGACGTCGTTCGCCTTGGCGCACAGCGTGTTGGCTTCGCGATTGAGCTCCTGGGCGAGAAAATCGAGGCGGCGGCCGATCGGGCCACCCTGGCCGATCAAAAGCTGGGCCTGAGCCAAGTGCGCGGTAAGACGGTCAAGCTCCTCGCGCACGTCGGCTTTGGTCGCGATCAGGATCGCTTCTTGATGCAGCCGGTCGGGATCGAATCGATCGGACTGCGCCAACAGCACCGCTACCTGTTCGGCAAGCCGTGCCCGAATGGTTTCGGGCCGCCGGCCGGGCGTAAGCTCGGCACGTTGTACGTGCGCCGCAATATCGCCCAGCCGTGCCGTCAGCACGTGGCCAAGCGCTGCGCCCTCGTGGCGGCGCATATCGACAAGCGCAGCTATGGTCTCGCCGAAGCCGGCTATCACGGCCGTCTCGGCGCTTCGCTTCTCCTGCTCGTTCTCCTCAGCGTCGCCGACCTCGATCACCCCCTTCAGCGCAAGCAGGCCGTCCAGCGACGGCGGGGATGCCTCGATCCGGCGCGCGAGCTGTCGCGCCGCCGTCAAAACTGATTCCAACACTGCAGTGTTGATGCGCACGACCGGTACGATGCCAGTGCGTTCGACCGTCAAGCTCGCCTGGACGGAGCCGCGCGCCAGCTTTTCCGCGGCTTGGGCGCGCACCGGCACTTCGATGGCATCCCACCCAGGCGGCAGTCGAAGCCGCAGATCAAGACCTTTGCCGTTGACCGATTTGATTTCCCAGGCCCAAGCGTAAGAACCGCTGACACCGTGGCTGCGAGCAAATCCTGTCATGCTCGACAGCGACATTGAATGCGTTTCCCCCGGTGGATGCCTTGCGAAGAATTCGCGCCGAACTTAGCGGCGGGTTTCCGCAGTCACAAGGGCGATGCCGATAGGCTGCCTGTGGGCGGGTCAAAGCGCCGGCGAACGAAAGCGGCGATTTCGCCTAATGCGCCGGCTGCGGGGTTTGGGTATGGCGGTTCGAAGAGCGGCGAGGTGGCGGCGGTGCAGTTGCCGGCGCGGGCTGCGGCGGCGCTGACGCCGATTGGGCATCGGCGGGAGCCGTATCTTTTTGGTCACTCTCCATCGAGCGCAGCCTCGCGACGTTCTTCTGATGTTGTTCGTAGGCCTCCGCGAATGCGTGACCACCCGTGCCGTCGGCGACGAAATACAGCTCGCGGGTACGTGCCGGATTGGCAGCAGCCTCGAGTGAAGCACGCCCTGGGTTGGCGATCGGCCCCGGCGGCAAACCGTCGATTTGGTAAGTGTTGTAAGCCGTCGGCTGATCGATCTCGCTCTTCATGATCGGCCGCCCAAGCGTACCCTTGCCCCCAACCAGCCCATAAATGATGGTCGGGTCGGATTGCAGCCGCATTTTTTGTTTTAGCCGATTGACGAATACCGCGGCGATGCGGGTGCGCTCCTCCGGCTTCCCGGTTTCCTTCTCGACCAGTGAAGCAAGAACAACAAGTTGATCGGGCGTTTTGATCGGCAGATCGGGAGAGTGGCGATCCCAGATTTCCTTCAACAGATGCTGTTGCGCTTGCTGCATGCGCTGGATCATCTGCTCGCGCGTGATGCCGCGGGTGAAGTTGTAGGTATCCGGTAACAAGCTCCCCTCACGCGGGACTTCTTTGATGTTTCCGACCAGCACCGGATCGTCGAGCAACCGCGCCACGATCTGCTCCGAAGTCAGGCCCTCGGGAATCGTGAACTGATGGGTGACGACGCGGCCTTCAACGATGGTAGCAACCACGTCGCGCAAGCTCGCATGCGCCTTGAACTGATACTCGCCGGCTTTGAGATCTTCGCGCGCCTTGAGTACGAACACGCCGCCGACAAACACCCAAGGCTGATCGATGACCCCCTCGCTGACGAGCACATCGGCGATGTCGCGAATGCCCGCGCCGTGTGGAATACTGACGACGCGGTTCTCCAGTAGCGGCCCCGGAGCATCGAACCGCTGTTTGCCGACGACGAGCGCTGCACCGGCGGCGATCGCCACCAGGACGAAGATGCTGAGGATCGCGTTGCCGACAATGACGAAAGGATGCCGCGCACTCTTGGAGCGGCGAGTTGGTATTTGAACGGTATCCGGTTCGAGGGCGGTTCGCGGGCTGCGCGGCGTGATCTGCTTGGGAGGTTTGGGGCCCATCGAAGCAGCGCTGTTTGTCGTCAATGGCCGCTGGGAAATCGGCGGATACGGTTCGCCCGCGCCCCGCACGGTCTTTCCGGTTGCTGCCGAATATGGCACCGAGCCGCGCGCCGATTGGCCGTCGGCATTAGCCGGCCTCGCGGCCGGTGCCGCAGCCGATGCACGTTGCGCCGCCGTCGAAGCAATCGGTGCCTTGCCAGGCCCGTTCACCGGCTGCTGCCGGGGTGCGCTGTTAAGACTTTGCTCCGGACTCGCGGCGACAGGACGTGGCGTCCGCGCTGTTGCGGCGGCCGGCCTCGACACAGTTGCGCTCGGTTGTGAACCGGGTGTCTGCGGCACCTTTGCTTGAGGCACCGATGTGGATGCAGCGGAGGCTGGCTTCGCGGCCGGCGGTGCTGCAGGCGAGACTTTTCGACCGTTCGCAGTGGGCGCCGGAGCAACACGCGGAGGCGCCGCAGTGCCGCGGCCGCCCTTGGGAGGTGGCGGTGCAGGTGAATTTGACTCGCTCACCGCCGCGTATCCACTTCTGCACTCAGCATGATCAGTGAATGGATGAGCCCCGCCCGGCACGCCGGTGCACGACGCTTCTCGGCCGCCAAAGCGGGCAATGCGCGCATGCTGAATTGCAAACGAGTGCGGAACAAATATGGCGGGATGGTGAAATGCGGCACTAGTTGATCACCCGGCGAAACACGAGCGAGGCGTTGGTGCCGCCGAATCCGAACGAGTTCGAAAGCACCACGTTGACGGACCGCTCCCGCGGTTTACGTGGCACGAGATCGATGGCGGTGGCGACGGAGGGATTGTCGAGATTGAGAGTAGGCGGCACCACCTGATCGCGAAGCGCGAGCAAACAGAAGATCGCCTCGACGGTGCCGGCCGCCCCGAGAAGATGACCGATCGAAGACTTCGTCGACGACATGCTGATGTTGCCGGCGGCATTGCCGACCAGCCGCTCTACGGCTTTCAGTTCAATCTCGTCGCCGATCGGCGTCGAGGTGCCGTGGGCATTGATGTAATCGATTTCCGCCGGCGAAATATCGGCTCGCTTAATCGCGGCCTTCATGCAGCGAAGCGCACCGTCGCCATCCTCGGCCGGCGCGGTAATGTGGAACGCGTCGCCGGAAAGTCCGTAACCGATGAGTTCGGCGTAGACGCGGGCGCCGCGCCGCTTCGCGTGGTCGTACTCTTCAAGCACCACCGCGCCGGCGCCCTCGCCCATCACGAAGCCGTCGCGATCACGATCATAGGGCCGGGACGCACGCTCGGGCATGTCGTTGAATCCCGTCGACAGCGCGCGACAGGCGGCAAACCCGGCAAGCGAAATGCGGCTGACCGGGGATTCTGTGCCGCCGGCCACCATCACATCCGCGTCCCCGAGTGAAATAAGTCTGCCGGCGTCGCCGATTGCGTGAGCGCCGGTCGAGCAAGCGGTGACCACCGAGTGATTGGGGCCTTTGAGTGAGTGCGCGATCGACACGTAACCGGAGGCGAGATTGATAATCCGTCCGGGAATAAAGAACGGCGAGATGCGGCGCGGACCGCGGTCGCGCAACAGCACTGCGGTTTCCGCGATCCCTTCAATGCCGCCAATGCCGGAGCCGATCAGGACGCCGGTCGTGGTTTCATCCTCGTAGGTTTGCGGGTGCCAGCCGGCATCATCGAGCGCCTGCTTGGCCGCGCACATCGCAAACAGAATAAAGTCATCGACCTTGCGCTGTTCCTTGGGCTCCATCCATTGATCGGGATTGAAGGTGCCATCGGAGCCGTCGCCACGCGCAATCTGGCCCGCGATCTTGCAGGGCAGATCGGAGACCTCGAACTTGGTGACGTGGCCGATGCCGCTTTTGCACGCCAGGAGGCGCCGCCACGTCTCGTCGACGCCGCAGGCAAGCGGCGTCACCATGCCAAGACCTGTGACGACAACGCGTCTCATGATCTGCACCCTCGGCCGACAGTTTTGCTGATGCCGTCTCGGTCAGACCTGCCGTCGTACTGCGTGTCCGTCCACGACGTCGCGCAATCGTCGCGCGGAGGTGCGCGATCCAACGAGCGGCGAAATGTCGTGCGCGGAATCAGCTCTTCGCGTTTTTTTCGAGGAATTTGATGGCGTCGCCCACGGTGAGAATGGTCTCGGCGGCGTCGTCGGGAATCTCGCAACCAAACTCCTCCTCGAAGGCCATGACGAGCTCGACCGTGTCGAGGCTGTCAGCGCCGAGATCGTCGATGAAACTGGCGTTCTCGGTCACCTTGTCGGGCTCGACGCCAAGGTGCTCCACGACGATCTTTTTCACGCGCTCGCCAATATCGCTCATCGTTCCAACCTCTTCTTTCAACGCGGCCCGATCAATTACGTCTCGGCCCCGTCCGAGTCTTCGTAACTCTTGGGCGACGGCCGCGGATCGACAGCAATCAGAGGCGGACGTTTACTCCCCACACTCCGGCTTTGCGGTTCCCCCAGCCAAGTCACGGTCCGGTTACCACACTTCCATAGCCTTGACTAGCGCGGCGGTACAGCGTCGTCACAGCCTCTATCGCCTTCAAATCATGGCCATTCCACCGTTCACATGCAACGTCTGTCCAGTCACATAGGCGGCCTCGCTGGAGGCGAGAAAAGCAACCGCCGCCGCGACTTCATCCACAGTACCGGCGCGGCTCGCCGGGATCTTTGCGAGTATCATCTCGCGCTGTTTGTCGGTGAGCTTTTCCGTCATCGGCGTGATGATGAAACCAGGCGCCACGCAGTTGGCGGTGACGCCGCGCTTGGCATATTCTTGAGCAATCGACTTGATCATTCCGGTGAGGCCGGCTTTGGCGGCGACATAGTTCGCTTGCCCCGGGTTTCCGGTCGCACCAACCACCGAGGTGATCGCGATGACCCGTCCGAAACGGCGGCGCATCATGCCGCGGACGCCGGCGCGCGCCAGGCGGAACGTCGCGGTGAGGTTGACGGCGATGACCTGGTCCCAATCCTCATCGCGCAGTTGCACGAACAGGTTATCTTTGGTCACGCCGGCATTGGCGACGAGGATGTCGAGTTGACCCATTGCCTCCTCGGCCCGCGGGACTAGAGCATCGGTCTCGCTGCGGTCGGAAAGATTGCACGGCAGAACATGGACGCGGCTTCCCAGATCAGCGGCAAGCTGGTCAAGGACTTCGCGCCGGGTGCCGGAGACCGCGACCGTCGCACCCTGCGAATGCAAAATGCGCGCGATGCTGCCACCGATCGGACCGGTCGCTCCGGTGATCAACGCAGTCTTGCCGGTAAGTTCAAACATAGAAATCCTCGCGAAGCGTGTAGCGCTCAGCCGCGCGCCGCCTTGAATTTGGCAACGTCTTCGGGCGTGCCGATGGAAGATGCCGCGGCGGTTTCAGCCACACGCTTGATCAAGCCAGTGAGCACTTTGCCCGCACCGATTTCGTAAAACACTGTCACGCCCGCTTGCACCATGAAGAGAACCGACTCTCGCCAGCGGACCGTGCCGGTCACCTGCGCTACCAAACTTCGGACGATTGCCGCCGGATCGCTGATCGGTTGCGCCAACACATTGGCGACAAGCGGTACAGTAGGCGGCTTAACGGCGACCGAGGCAAGCGCCTCGGCCATGGCATCCGCCGCGGGTCCCATCAGCGAACAATGAAACGGCGCGGACACCGGCAACATCATCGCCCGTTTCACGCCATGCGCTTTGGCGATTTCGACGGCGCTTTCGACCGCCGATTTCTCGCCCGACAAGACAATCTGGCCGCCGCCATTATCGTTCGCGGCCGCACAGACGCCCACGGCCGCGGCCTCTGCCGCGATGGCTTTGGCCTCATCGAATTTGACACCGACGAGGGCCGCCATTGCCCCCACACCGACTGGCACCGCCTTTTGCATAGCGCGGCCGCGAATGCGGAGAAGCCGCGCCGCATCCGCGAGTGTGAGCGATTGCGCAGCGGCCAGCGCCGAATATTCTCCGAGCGAGTGACCAGCGACAAAAGCAGCGTCCCGCCCCAAATCGACACCCGCCTCGGTTTCGAGAACGCGCAGTACAGCGAGCGAGACTGCCATCAAAGCGGGTTGCGCATTCTCCGTGAGAGTTAAAGTGTCCGCCGGCCCGTTCCACATGGTGTCGCTCAGTTTCTCGCCGAGCGCCGAATCGACTTCGTCGAACACCCGGCGTGCGGACGCAAAGGTTTCGACGAGCCCCTTACCCATGCCGACCGCCTGGCTGCCCTGGCCGGGAAAAACGAAAGCGACTGTCATTGGTTACCTCTCGGGGGCGCGAGAGATACCGACCTACCGGCCGTGTCAAGGGATGAGGTCCGGTAACAAAGCAACAACTCGGAGCCGGTACTCTCAACTCACCCGAAGCACGTTGCGTAAAGGTATGGTTTACGACTTTGCTCCCGATGGACCCCTTTGCTCTGGTTACCGAAGCCGAACTCGCCCAAGCGCGCAAGGATCGCGCCTTCCGACAGCGGCTTTTGACGCGGAACCTCGAACTTCTGCTCGGCAAACTGCAAACACAGCGCCGGGCAGCTCGCACCGCTACCGCAACCGCAACCGCCTCTCAGATGCGGGAGGGAGTAACGCTCGCGGTACGGCTGGCCGAGCTGATCCGGACCACTGCGGCCCCGCCCCGCCGTTCCTGATCCGTCTTGCCTTTCCTTGCAGGCTGCATATAAGACCAGTCTTCCGCTCGACCCCGGCCGGGGGCTGAACGGACGGCCGCATCGGCTATGGTGCGGTAGGGTCAAGTGGCCCGGCGTCCCGTGTTCCCGCCTTCAGAGCATTCGAGCCTTTCCCGAAGGGTTCGAGGGGCTTCGCGCCGAGAGCGAGCGACGACAACGAAGGAAAGGGCACCAATGCCGCTCTATGAGCACGTCTACCTTGCGCGCCAGGACGCCAGCGCGCAGCAGGTGGAAGAGTTGACGACGCATTTGAAGGGCGTGATTGAAGGACTGGGCGGGTCGGTCGCCAAGACCGAATACTGGGGCGTGAAGTCCCTGTCCTACCGGCTGCGCAAAAATCGCAAGGCGCATTTCACGCTGATGAACCTCGATGCTCCGCCCGCCGCCATCAACGAAATCGAGCGGCTGGAGCGATTGAACGAAGACGTGGTGCGTTACCTCACGATCAGGGTCGAGGAGCACGAGGAAGGGCCGTCAGCGATGATGCGGCGGGCCGAGCGCGACCGAGACCGCGACGACCGCCGTGGCGAGAGAGGCGACCGGGGCGACAGGTTCGATCGCGGGGACAGAGGCGACCGGCCGCGGGACCGCGATCGGCGTCCATCTGAGGGCACTGACGAAGTTGAAGCTGTAGCGGAGGAATAATCATGGCTATGTCACCGCATTCCGGCGGGGCACGCCGGCCATTCTTCCGGCGCCGCAAGAGCTGCCCGTTCTCCGGCGCCAACGCTCCGAAGATCGACTACAAGGACGTCAAGCTGCTGCAGCGGTTCGTATCGGAGCGCGGCAAGATCGTTCCGAGCCGCATCACGGCGGTGTCCGCAAAGAAGCAACGCGAGCTTGCGCAAGCGATCAAGCGCGCGCGGTTTCTCGGACTGCTGCCCTACGTCATCCGCTGAGCAAGGAGGCCCGATATGGAAGTCATCCTGCTCGAACGGGTGCCGAGACTCGGCCAGATGGGCGAGGTGGTGCGCGTCAAAGATGGATTTGCCCGCAATTTCCTGTTGCCGCGCGGCAAGGCCCTGCGCGCCACCGACGAAAACCGCACGCGCTTTGAAACGATGAAGACCGAGCTTGAGGCGCGTTCGCTCACGCTCAAAAGCGAAGCCGGCCAAGTCGCCGCAAAGCTCGACGGCAAGAGCTTTACCGTTTTGCGCCAGGCGTCGGAATCAGGTCAGCTCTTCGGCTCGGTTTCGCCGCGCGATCTGGTGGGCCTGCTTGCCGCCGGTGGATTCAACGTGAACCGCAGTCAGATCGCACTTACCACGCCGATCAAAACGATCGGCCGGCATGCGGTTCAAATGTTGTTGCATCCCGAAATCGAGACATCGATCACGATCGTTGTTGCTCGCAACAGCGAAGAAGCGGCGCGAATCGAACGCGGCGAGAACGTCACGCAACTGCGCGAAGAGCCGACGGAAGCGGAAGCCGCGGTGCTCGCGGCGGAGGCTTTCTTCGAGCCCGAGGCCGCGGAATCGCTGCGGTCTCGCGAAGGCGCTGAAGAGACCGAAGCCGCTGCAACGCCCGAGAAGAGTTAGTCCGGGTACAAAAGCCAGTCTCGGCGCAAGTTTTCTTAGTCGGGAATGTTATCGCGCGGTACCGGACCGTTCTCGCCGGACGCGGCGTCGCCCGGTGCGGAAGGTTCCGGCGTTGCCGCTGGTGTCGCCGCCGGGCTCGCTTCCGGGCTCGGCGGCATGCTTTGCGCAGGCTCCACTGCAACCGCAGCCGGCGCGCGGGCAACCCCAGCGGGTTCCACCGGGGATTGGGGCGTCCTCGGCTCTTTGCGCCGACCTCGCGTCGCCGCGGTCGGCGGCCGTTCGCCGGGAGTAAGTTCGATGTCCGGCTTCACCTCAGGCTTGGCGTCCGACTTGGCTTCCGTACGGGTCGCCTCCTCGGGTTTTGACTGCCGTGCCTGGCGCTTGGTCGGCTTTGGCTCCCTGGGCTCCTCGACTGAGGGTGAGCCCCGCTCTGCACGCTCGGCTGCCGGCTTTTGACTCTTGCCTTGCGCCGTGCCTCCAACAGGTTCAGTGCCGCGACCGCCCTGAACGTAAGCCGCAAGCGCCGCCGCCTGGTCGCGGCTGGTGGTGTAGTGCTCGCGCAAAAAGTCCGTCAGTGCGGCGCTGTTCCGGCCTTTAGCCAAGCCGCGGGGTGCTTTGTGGCATTCAGCGCAAGCAGCCGCAAAGATTTGCGATGCCGACTTGCCCTGGTCGAGATTGGTCTGCGCGTGCGCCATGGCCGGCGCTAGCACTGCAACAAGGCCGATCGTCGGCGCGAGACGCCAATTCACCCCTGAACTCCCCAAATGACCACGTCTTGGCCGATCTTCCTTATCCCAAAACCGGCCGAATGTGAGTGGCGATCAACCCCGGGGGGAGCCGTCGCCATGCATTGCTGGTCAAGCAGGATTTTGTTTTAATAACGGCAAGCCCGAATGCGCGCTGGCCCAAAGTCAATAAGCCGCAGGACAGCGAATCGAAAGCTAAATATGCGCCGACCAGCAGATTTCGGCGTGGCGCGCGTAGGAGTGTGCGGAGGCGACGTTGGATCAGTTACTATCGATATTTCTCAAGCGGTTTATCCGGCAGGGTTCCCTTACGGTCACCACGGCGTCGGGCAACAGGTACACCTTCGGCAATAGCAGCGGGCCGCCCGTCGCCGTGCGCTTTACCAACGCAAAAGCGCAGCGCTCGGTCCTACTCGATCCCGAGCTTCGATTGGGCGAGGCTTACATGGACGGGACATTCGTGGTCGAGGAAGGCTCGATCGCGGATGCGCTCGCAATCCTGCTGCGGCAGGAAAGCATCGCCGCTCCCAAATGGGCCTTGCCGACACGCCTCGTCCGCTACCTGTTTCGCCGGGTTCAGCAGTTCAATCTGCGTTCGCGGTCGCGGCGCAATGTGGCCCACCATTATGACCTCGACGGCAGGCTCTACTCGCTCTTTCTTGACGCCGACCAGCAGTATAGCTGCGCCTATTTTGAGACTGACGACCAATCGCTCGATGACGCTCAACTCGCCAAGAAGCGCCATCTCGCCGCAAAGCTTCTCGTCGATCCGGGCGACAACGTCCTCGATATCGGCTGTGGCTGGGGCGGTCTTGCGCTCTATCTCGCCGAGGTTGCGGGCGCGCATGCCACCGGCATTACGCTCTCGAAGGAACAGCATGCCCGGGCGCAGCAGCGTGCGATCGAGCGCGGCCGCGCCGAGGATGCAATTTTCCGCCTGATCGACTATCGCGATGTGACCGGCAGCTTCGATCGTATCGTATCGGTCGGCATGTTCGAGCATGTCGGCGTCGGCTTTTACGACAAATTCTTTCGCAAATGCGCGCAGCTGCTCGATGACGACGGCGTGTTTCTCCTGCACACCATCGGGCGCAGCGGTCCGCCCAGCGTCACCAATCCCTGGATTGCGAAATATATCTTTCCGGGGGGCTACATTCCGGCGCTCTCGGAAGTGCTGCCGGCTATCCAACGCGCGAAGCTGACGGTCACTGACGTCGAGATCCTGCAGTTTCACTACGCTGAGACGCTCAAGGCCTGGCGCGACCGTTTTCTCGCACACCGCGAGGACGTCGAGCGGCTTTACGATCAGCACTTCGTCCGCATGTGGGAATTCTACCTCGCCTCGTCGGAAATGGCATTTCGCGAGAGCGACATGGTGGTGTTCCAGATCCAAATGACCAAACGTAAGGGCGTTGTGCCGGAGACGCGCGACTACATTGCGCGCGAAGAAGCGCGGCTGCGCGACACCGAAGCCGGCTATACGCAGCGGCTGCGCCTGGCCGGAGAGTAGCGCCGGATCGAGCACGCGTCGAAAAAGTGAACGTCAAGAGCCATGTGCTTTTGCCGATGTTCTTGCGTAGCCGTTCAGTGTGTAACGGGGAAAGCCGCAATCAGCGTTTCCCATCGTCGCGCCGCTCGACTATCGACGAAGCGTTCGTGGTAAGCGCAACGGTTGTTAATCCGAGAGTGCACCGTCCGTCGAGTGATCCGCGATGTTGAGTGACCCCAAATTGGCCACAGGCGAATCCCTTGATCGGGACCATGGCAGCATTCGATTCGACCGCACGCAAGCAGGCTCCCGCGGAACCCGCGTTCCGCATGCCGCCGCACAATATCGAGGCCGAGCAGGCGCTGCTCGGCGCAATGCTCGTCAATAACGAGGCGTTCTATCGCGTCTCCGATTTTCTCGAGCCGAAGCACTTCCTCGAGAACATCCATCAGCGCATTTTCGAGCTTGCCGGCAGCCTAATCCGCGCTGGAAAACTAGCGACCCCGGTAACGCTCAAGACGTTCCTGCCCGGGGACCTCGATATCGCCGGGCTGTCGGTCAATCAGTATCTGGCGCGGCTCGCCGCCGAAGCGACCACCATCATTAACGCCGAGGATTACGGCCGGACTGTCTACGATCTGTCGATCCGGCGCGACCTGATCACGATCGGCGAAGACATGGTCAACCTCGCCTACGACGCGCCGGTCGACGCAACCCCAAAGAGCCATATCGAAGACGCCGAGCGCAAACTATTCGAGCTCGCCGAAACAGGACGCTACGAGAGTGGCTTCCAGCGATTCGCTCAGGCGCTGACCACGGCCGTCGACATGGCGGCCCGCGCCTATCAGCGTGACGGCAGCCTGTCGGGGCTCGCCACCGGGCTCACCGATCTCGACTCCCGAATGGGAGGCTTGCAACCGTCCGATTTGATTATTCTCGCTGGGCGGCCGGGTATGGGTAAGACGGCGCTCGCCACTAACGTCGCTTATAACGTCGCCAAGGCTTGGGCGGGTGAAGTCCGTGCCGACGGGCACATGGCAACCGTCAACGGCGGCATCGTCGGCTTCTTCTCGCTAGAAATGTCGGCCGAACAGCTCGCCACCCGCATCATCTCCGAGCAGACCGGAATTCCATCGAACAAGATTCGGCGTGGCGCGATCGACGAAGCCGACTTCGAGAAGATCAAGGACGTATCCATCGAGCTGCAGAACCTGCCGTTCTACGTCGACGAGACTGGCGGTCTCTCGATCGGGCAATTGGCCGCCCGCGCGCGCCGGCTCAAGCGACAGCGCGGCCTTGATCTTCTGGTCATCGACTACGTTCAGCTTTTGCAGGGCTCGACGCGCCGCTCCAGCGAGAATCGAGTGCAGGAAATCACCGAAATCACCACACGGCTAAAGGCGCTTGCCAAGGAGCTCAACGTTCCTATCCTCGCGCTGTCGCAATTGTCGCGCCAGGTCGAGGCCCGCGAGGACAAGCGGCCGCTGCTGTCGGATTTGCGTGAGTCGGGTTCGATCGAACAGGACGCCGACGTAGTGCTGTTCGTGTTCCGCGAGGAGTATTACTTGACGAACAAGGAGCCTCGTGCCGGCACCGCCGAACACGATACATGGTTGACGGAGATGGATGCCGTGCATGGAAAGGCTGAGGTCATTATTGGAAAGCAGCGCCACGGCCCTACGGGGACGATATCGTTACAGTTTGAGGCTGAAGTAACCCGCTTCGCCAATCTCGATTCGGCGCATCGGCCGAGCTTTTAGGCCCGCCCTTCGCTCGGTCCGGCTTTACCGCCGCCGCGGCGCCGGTCATAACGCGGCATGGCACTCGCACAACCGCTGCCTGAATTGGCAAACGACCAGCTCGACCCTGAAACCGGCGGGACGCTCAGCATCGATCTCGACGCCGTGGAGGCGAATTGGCGCGCGCTCGCACACCAGCTTCTCACCGTCGAATGCGCCGCCGTGGTGAAGGCCAACGCTTACGGGCTCGGTCTCGAGCCGGTCACCGCGAAGCTTGCCAAGGCCGGATGCAAGACTTTTTTCGTCGCCGATGTCACCGAAGCGCGGCGCGCGCGCACCCGCGCGCGCGATGCTGCGATTTACGTGCTCAACGGCTTTACGCCAGAGGCTGCGAACACGTTCGCCGAACTCAACGCCCAACCGGTGATCAACAGCACGACCGAGCTAGCCGAGTGGGACGCCTTCGTTACCGCCAACAATTGGCGCGGAGGCGCGGCGCTCCATGTCGACACGGGCATGAACCGGCTCGGCATTACGGCGGACGAAGCTGCCGCATTGGCGCCGCGCGCGCAGACCGAAAACCACGGCATCACGCTGCTGATGAGTCACCTCGCCTGCGCCGAGATTGCCGATCAGCCGCTAACCGCCCACCAGATCCGGCTGTTTCGGGAGCTGCGCATGCTCTATCACGGCATTCCCGCTTCGCTGGTCAATTCGGCGGGCATCTTCCTCGGCGATTCGGCCCATTTCGATATCGCCAGGCCTGGCGCCGCCCTCTATGGCATCAACCCGACGCCGAACCGCGCCAATCCGATGCAAAGCGTGGTCGAGCTGACCGGCCGCATCCTGCAGGTACGCAAAGTGCCGCAAGGGGAAACCGTCGGTTACGGCGCCGCCTGGACGGCGCGGCGGCCCTCACGTATTGCGATCATCGCGCTTGGCTACGCCGACGGCGTTCTGCGTTCCGAAAGCGGCATCAACGGCAAAGCCGGCGGCGCAGCCATCATCTCTGGCAAACGCTGCCCGATCGTCGGCACAATCTCCATGGACCTCACCTGCATCGACATCACTGAATTTGCCGACGTGCCGGTGCATCGCGGCGACGTCGCTACTTTTGTCGGCAAGGACCTATCCATCGACGAAGTGGCCGCGTCCGCCGGCACCATCGGTTACGAGATTCTGACCCGGCTTGGTCCGCGCAGCCATCTCGTCTATCGCGGCAGTTGAGGAGCGCACAGATGGTCGCGCGTGGGCAAAATTTCGTCTGCCAAAGTTGTGGCGCCGCCGCATCACGCTGGGCCGGCCGCTGCGAAGCCTGCGGTGCGTGGAATACGCTTGTCGAAGAAGGCGCGGCGGCAGCGGCCCGCTCCTCACGCAAAGGGCGTCTGTTCGCCGTTGAGCCGCTGAAGGGCCAGACTCACGAGGCGCCGCGGCTTGCCTCCGGCATCGCCGAATTCGATCGCGTCACCGGCGGCGGCCTGGTGCGCGGCTCCGTACTCCTGCTCGGTGGCGATCCGGGCATCGGCAAATCGACGCTGCTGATCGAAGTCGCGGCCGCTCACGCACGCCACGGTCAGCGCGCGATCTACATCTCCGGCGAGGAGGCCGTGGCCCAGGTGCGGCTGCGCGCCGAACGGCTCGGCCTTGCCGATGCCGCGGTCGAACTCGCCGCGGAGACTTCAGTCGAAGATATCGTAGCGACGCTCTCGCAAGGCCAGGCGCCGCAACTCCTCGTTATTGATTCGATCCAGACGATGTGGACGCAGACCGTTGAGGCTGCGCCCGGCACGGTCACACAGGTGCGCGGATCTACGGGCGAGCTGATTCGTTTTGCCAAGCGTGCCGGCACCGCCGTCATTTTGGTTGGCCACGTCACCAAGGACGGTCAGATCGCGGGCCCCCGCGTCGTCGAGCACATGGTCGATGCCGTGCTTTCGTTCGAAGGCGAAGGTTCCCAGCAATTCCGGATTCTGCGAGCGCTCAAGAATTGCTTCGGCCCGACCGACGAAATCGGCGTGTTTGAGATGACCGGCACCGGATTGCGCGAAGTCGCAAATCCGTCCGAGCTGTTTCTCTCCGAACGCGAACTGGGCAGTGCCGGCACCGCCGTCTTCGCCGGGATTGAAGGCACACGGCCGCTGCTGGTGGAAATTCAGGCTCTGGTCGCACCGACCTCGCTCGGTACGCCGCGGCGCGCCGTCGTCGGCTGGGATCCAAGCCGGCTGTCCATGGTTCTGGCGGTATTGGAAGCCCATTGCGGCGTTCGTCTGTCAGGGCACGACGTTTATCTTAATGTTGCCGGCGGTCTGCGCGTACAGGAGCCGGCGGCAGACCTCGCCGCCGCGGCCGCCCTGGTCTCATCACTTGCTCATGCGCCACTGCCCGCGGACGCCGTCTACTTCGGCGAAGTGTCCCTGTCAGGAGCAGTGCGGCCGGTCGCGCAGACCGCGGCAAGGCTGAAAGAAGCGCAGAAACTCGGCTTCGCGCGCGCGACGGTCCCGGAGGCGGCGCGTGCCGAAGCTCCCCAAGGATTCGTGCTCTCCACCATCGGCATGCTCGCGAATCTCGTTGCCGACATCGCACGGGACGGAGCGCCTGCGCTTAGGCGTGTTGGACGGCCGGACGGGTAATCCGAAACCGCATCAGCCATCGGATATTTGGCCTATTTGCTCATGCTTAAGATGAGACTGTTGAGCGCACGAGAAGGCGGATGACTGTGACGCCCGGTCCGGCTATACACGCGGCGGACTTCGCGTTCGGGCCCCTGGGCACGCCGCCGATCTGGCGGGTAAGCGAGCGGACTAGCAAACCATGCCGATTACGCTTTTGGATATCGGGCTGATCGTCATCATGCTCGTCTCCGCCCTGCTCGCCATGGTGCGGGGCTTCATGCGCGAAATTCTTTCGATCATCGCCTGGATACTGGCCGCCGGCGCGACTCTGTACGCGTATTCGAAGCTTTTGCCGCTGGCCAAGCAGTACTTCAACAACGACGTCGTCGCGACCGTTGCGGTGATTGGCGGCGTCTTCCTGATTACGCTGCTGGTGGTGTCGATTCTGACCGTCAGGGTCTCCGACATGGTGCTCGACAGCCGGGTGGGCGCACTAGATCGTACCCTCGGCTTCCTGTTCGGGCTGGGGCGCGGGCTTATTATCGTCGTGGTCGCCTATATGTTCTTCGACTGGCTGGTGCCCGATCGCAGCAAGCCGGAGTGGGTTCTGCATGCCAAATCCAGGGTTGTGCTGAGTGGCACCGGCGAATGGCTCAAGGACCAATTGCCGGAGAACGCCGAAGCCACCATCTTAAAGCGGCTGAAGAAGCCGCGGCCGGAGGACACCGACACTCCGGACAACGCCCCCGACCAGCGCAGCGGCCTCGACAGTCCCGCCGGCGGTCAAGCCGGTTACGATCGTTCCAGCCGCGTCGGGATGCGACAATTGCTTGAGGCCAAAGGAACACCGCGTTGAGAATCAAGAGGCCGAACATGACCGAACCAGGCCTGCTTGATTTCGAGGAGGATCGCCTCCGTGAAGAATGCGGCGTGTTCGGCATCTTCGGCCACCCGGACGCCGCCGCCATCACCGCGCTCGGCCTGCATGCTTTACAGCATCGCGGCCAGGAAGCCGCCGGCATCGTTTCGTTCGACGGCACGCGCTTTCACTCCGAGCGCCGGCTCGGGCTCGTCGGTGACGCCTTTTCCGGCCGAGAGGTGATCGATCGCCTCCCGGGCAACGCCGCCGTCGGCCATGTGCGCTATTCGACGACCGGCGAGACCATCCTGCGCAATGTGCAGCCGCTGTTTGCTGAACTGAATGCCGGCGGTTTTGCCATCGGCCACAACGGCAATCTCACCAACGGCCTGACGCTGCGCCGCCAACTCGTGCGCGAAGGCGCCATGATGCAGTCGACGACAGACACCGAGGTGATCCTTCACCTCGTTGCCCGCTCGCACCGCAACCGGTTCGTCGATCGATTCATCGAGGGGCTGCGTATGCTCGAGGGCTCTTACGCCTTCGTCGGTCTCACCAACAAGAAGCTGGTCGGCGCCCGCGATCCGTTGGGCATTCGGCCCCTTGTTCTCGGCAAGCTGGACGGCTGCCCGATCCTCGCCTCCGAGACCTGCGCGCTGGACATCATCGGTGCGCAATACGTCCGCGACCTGGAAAACGGCGAGGTTCTGGTGTTCGACGACGACGGCGCCCATTCGCACAAGCCGTTCCCGGCAATGCCGCCCCGCCCATGCATCTTCGAATACATCTATTTCTCGCGTCCGGACTCGATCATCGGCGGCCGCAGCGTCTACGACGTCCGCAAGACGAGCGGCGCTGAGCTTGCGCGCGAGGCGCCCGCCCCCGCCGATGTCGTGATTCCGGTGCCCGATTCCGGCGTGCCGGCCGCGATCGGATTCGCGCAAGCGTCCGGCATTCCCTACGAGCTGGGCATCATCCGCAATCACTATGTCGGCCGCACCTTCATCGAGCCGACGCAGCAGATCCGTGCGCTGGGCGTCCGCTTAAAGCACAGCGCCAACCGCGCCGTCGTGAGCGGCAAGCGCATTGTGCTGATCGACGACTCGATCGTGCGCGGCACCACGTCAGTGAAGATCGTGCAGATGATGCGCGATGCCGGCACCCGCGAGGTGCATTTCCGCATCGCTTCGCCGCCGATCACTCATCCCGATTATTACGGCATTGACACGCCGGAGCAGGACAAGCTGCTTGCTGCCACCCACGATCTTGAAGGCATGCGAAAATTCATCGGCGCGGATTCGCTTGCATTCCTCTCGGTCGACGGCATCTACCGCGCCATGGGTGAAAAAGCGCGCGATCCGGTGCGCCCGCAATTCACCGACCATTGCTTCACCGGCGAATACCCGACGCCGCTCACCGACCGCACTGCGCAGGACGCTCCACCGCATCAGCTCTCGTTACTCGCCGAGGCGAGCTGAGGAATGCCCCTACCCCTCGCTGACCGGATCGCGCTCGTTACCGGCGCCTCGCGCGGCATTGGTTATGCTACAGCGCTGGCGTTAGGTCGAGCAGGCGCGCATGTGGTCGCGGTAGCGCGCACCATTGGTGGTCTCGAGGAGCTTGACGATGCGATCCAGGCGGCCGGCAGTTCGGCGACATTGACGCCGCTCGACATCCGTGATTACGGCGGACTTTATAAGCTCGCGACGGCGCTGAACGAACGCTACGGGCGGCTTGACGTGCTGGTCGGCAATGCCGCGATGGGCGGCGTGCCCTCACCGCTCGATCACATCGAGCCGAAAGCCTGGGATGACATGATGGCGGTCAACGTCACCGCCAACTGGCATCTCATTCGCGCCATGGACCCGTTGCTCAAGCGCTCCGACGCGGGCCGCGCAGTTTTCATTACATCCGGTATCGCCACCATCGCTCGCGCTTATTGGGCGCCATATTCGGTTTCCAAGGCGGCGCTCGACGCGCTGGCGCGAACCTATGCCGACGAAACCAGTTCGACTGCGGTGCGCGTCAATCTGTTCAATCCCGGCCCGACCCGCACCCGCATGCGCGCTCTGGCCATGCCCGGCGAAGACCCGTTGATGCTGCCCACACCTGAGCAAGTTGCGGAAAAAATTCTCGGCCTTTGCCTGCCGAGCTTTACTGAAACCGGCAAGCTGTACGATTTCCGCGCCGGAAAGCTCCTGGAGTTCACGCAACCCGCGTGACTATCGCTGCGTGACGCTCCAGGCGACGACGGCCGCAGCCGCGAGCAGCAGTGCGGCGATGAGAAATGGCGCGCCGGGAAGATACCAGCTCGCCGCCGTGCCGATCGCAACCGCAAAGACCTGAGTAAAAAGTCCCGGCCCGAACAGATTGGCGATGCCGCTGATACTGGAATTAGCGCCCTGCAGTTGGCCCTGTTCATCGGCGCCGACAAAACGGCTCATCAATGCCAGACAGGCCGGCCCTTCCAAGCCCCACAGCGCCATCAGCGGAATTCCGAGCCAGAATTCCACGCCGTTCCGGGCGAGCGCGAAAAACAGAAAGCCCACGACGCCGAACACAAGTCCAACCAGCAACGCGGCGCGCTCGCCGATCCGTTTTGTGACCGGCCCGACAACGCCGCCCTGAACGACGATCGACGCCATACCGACCGCAGCAAGCGTCAAGCCGACGGTGCTTTCGTTCCAGCCGTAGCGATACAGCATGTAAAGAACGCCGATGCTCGGCAGCACGGCGTGCGCCAGATTGCCGAAGAAATTGACGAACGCGAGCCCGAACAACTCGGCGTGCGAACGCAGCAGCACGAGCGCGCCAAAGGGATTGGCCCGTTGCCAGCGAAACGTTGCGCGCCGCTCGGGCGACAACGATTCCGGCAGCACGACAAGTCCGTAGAACGCGTTGGCGAGACTGAGGCCGGCGGCAATCCAGAACGGCAGACGCGGAGAAATGCTGCCGGCCAGTCCACCGAGCGCCGGACCAAGCACAAAGCCGGCACCGAAAGCCGCGCCGAGCAGACCGAAGCGTGCAGCGCGTTTGTCCGGCGGCGTCACGTCGGCGACGTAAGCATAAGCGGTTGCGATGCTCGCCGCGGTGATGCCGGAGATCACCCGTCCGACGAACAGCCAGCCAAGCGTTGGCGCCAGCGCCATCAGGACATAGTCCAGGCCGACACCAAAGTTGGAGACAACGATGAGCGGCCGCCGGCCGAACGTATCTGACAGCGCGCCTTGAAACGGCGAGAACAGAAACTGCATCAACGCCCATGCGGTACCGAAAAGACCGAAGATCTTTGCCGCTTCTTCCGTGTCGCCGCCGACAAAATCGACCACGAGTTTCGGCAGCACCGGAATGACGATGCCGATCGCGAGCATGTCCAAGAACACGGTGGCGAAGATGAAGGCGAATGCAGCCTCGCGCCGCAGCAGCCCGAGCTTTTTATTCGCTTCGGCTGTCGGTTGCTCCATCAGCGGCGCTTTCGGCCCGCGTAGGGGTTGGCCTTGGCGCGTAGCGTAAGCCGGACCGGCGTGCCCGGCAGTGCGAACGCTTCGCGCAGGCCGTTGACCAGATAGCGGCGATAGGTCTCCGGGAGCGACGAGGCGCGCGAAGAAAATAGGACGAAGGTCGGCGGCCGCGCCTTGGGTTGCGTGATGTAGTCGAGCCGCACGCGCCGACCAGAAATTGCCGGCGGCGGATGGGCGCTCACCGCTTCACCCAGGAAGCGGTTGAGCGCCGCGGTCGGAACGCGCCGGTTCCAGACCGCATAGCTTTCCATCACGGTCGTCATCAACCGATCGAGGCCCTCACCGGTGCGCGCAGACAAGGCCACCACCGGCACGCCTTTGACCTGCGGCAGCACGCGATCGGCTATTTCCCGCAGCCGCGACCGAACGCCGGGTTGGCGTTCAACCAGATCGACTTTGTTGATGGCGATGACAATGGCGCGGCCTTCGCGCTCGACGAGATCGACGATCCGGGTGTCTTGTTCTTCGAAAGGCGCCTCGGCATCGACGAGCACAATGACTACTTCTGCGAAGCGGATCGCGTTGAGCGTATCTGCGGTCGACAGCTTTTCCAGCTTCTCGGCCACGCGAGAGCGGCGGCGTAGTCCGGCGGTATCGTGGATCCGCAACGGCCGACCCTGCCAGGTGAGATCAACGGCGATTGCATCGCGAGTAATTCCGGCCTCGGGTCCGGTCAGCAGCCGTTCTTCGCCGAGCAGGCGGTTGATCAGCGTCGATTTGCCGGTATTGGGGCGGCCGACGACAGCGATGCGGATTGGCTTCTCCGCGTCCTCAGAAGGCGTTGCGGCTTCCGCCGCGTCCTCTTCCGCGGTCGCTTCGGGGAGTGCAACGCGGAGCGCATCGTAAAGGCCGGCCAAGCCCTCACCGTGTTCGGCGCTGATGGCGACCGGGTCGCCGAGCCCAAGCGCATAAGACTTCGAGCACGCCCGCCTCCGCGGCGCGTCCCTCGCTCTTGTTGGCGACGACAATCGCCGGCTTGCCCGATTTGCGCACGAGGTCAGCGAAGGCGCGGTCGGCCGGCGTTGCACCGGCGCCCGCATCGAGGAGGAAAAGCACCGCGTCGGCCTGCGCCATGGCTGCCGCCGTCTGCACCCGCATCTTCGCGGACAGGCTCTCCTGATCGCGGTTGGCGTCTTCGAGGCCTGCGGTATCGATGACTTTAAACGATAGATCGCCGAGCTTCCCTTCCCCTTCCCGGCGGTCGCGCGTAACCCCAGGCTGATCGTTCACGAGGGCGCGCCGCGCCCCGACAAGGCGGTTGAACAGCGTCGATTTTCCGACGTTGGGCCGACCGACAATGGCGAGAGTGAAGGACATGGCGCGATCTGACGGCAAGAGCCAACGAGCACGCGGCACTCAGGCGCCGCATGCGGCTCTCTATCCTGACGGGTTCAGCGTGAATAGGTGCCGGGCGCCGAAGGATTCGGCCAGTTCGGTTGCGCCGGCTGCGCCGTCTGTTGGCCTTGGCCCGCCGGAGGGGGGGCGGCCGGCCAGGCAGGCGGCGCGGGTTGCGCCGTCGGTTGTCCCGGAGCCGGCCAGTTGGTTTGCGCAGGTGCGGTTTGCTGTGAGTTCGGCCAAGCGGGCTGAGCGGCTTGCGCCGCGGACGGTGTAGGGGCCCGATCCCAGGCCGGATCGTGCCCATTCGCAGCCGCGGCCGGTGATGACGACGGCGCGCGCGCGATCGCCGGTTTTGGCTTCGGTTTGGGCTTTGGTTTTGCCGCTGCCGGCGTTGCCGCGCGTGTGGGGGCAGGCACGGCCTCCGCAGTATCCGCCGCCTGCTGCTCCGGCGGCGGCTGATAGCCCTTCACCAAATCGGGTGGCATGCCGGTTTCCGCGCCCGGCACTCCGTTTGGGAACAGCGGCTCGCGTTCGCCCGCTAGCTTCTTTTTGGTGGTGAATACGTCGGACGAAAGCACTTCCGTCGGATCGAACTGACCGCCCGGCGTGCAGGCGCCAAGCACAAGCCCTAACGCCAGCGCCGAGCCGATCCAAACCAGCGAGGAAATTCTTCGCGCCGGCATCCGCTATCAGCCTTTGCCGCTCGCCGCGATCAATTCGCTCAAAACCTCGGCACGACTGCGCGCACCCGCGGGCGTTTGCGGATCCCCCGTGATCATGTTGGTCCATTGCCGCGCCGCGCCAATATCGCCATCCTTCCAGGCGGACAGCGCCAGCAGCTCGCGCGCGCTGTGCCGGAAGACCCGCTCGGGCGCGGTCAACTGCTCAAGCCGCGCCCGCATGTCGCCATAGGACGAGCTGTCAACTATCAGGAAGCCCGCGCGCAGCGCAGCCAGATCCTGCATGACAGTGCCAACGCTACTGTCGGCGGCAAGTTCGTCATAGGCTTTGACCGCGGCCTTGTGGTCGGTCTGGGCTAGCTCAGCGGCTTCGCGCAAGCGCGCCAGCACGCGATAGCTTGCGGTGCCGTCAGTGCCGAGTTTGGCGAAGGCCGCCTCCGCCTCCTGGCGCTTGCCGGATTCCGCGAGCGTCACCGCCTGCTCGAACGCCGCTCCGGCTTCTGCGGCCCTTTTGGTTTGCCACCACTGGTAGCCGCGCCAGCCGCCGACCGCCACGATGACGAGGATTAAGACGGCGATGATGTAAGTACCATAGCGCTCCCACAGCTTCTTCAGCTGTTCGCGGCGTACTTCCTCGTCGACTTCCTGGAAAATATCGGACACGGACCTGCCCCAGCGCCAGCCCCCGGTTCGACGGAACCCGCAACCCTCGCGAAGCGATAAGCAGCCGGCGCGGCGAACCATGCAACGACAAAGTTAAGGAATTCCGGGCGGTTAGGCTCGGAGAACCGCCTGCGAGCTAGAATAAGCATGTGGCACGAGCAAGGCAAAGCCCCAGCGCGTTCCTGCGGCGATTGTGCAGCCGTTAACGTCAACGCGGAGGAGAGTACCGGGGCGACCTGAAACCCGGACGCACCGCCGTCGCCCGCGATTATTGTTTCTTCTTGCGCATAGCGTAAACGTGGTCCGAACCTGGAAACTTCCGCGCCCGGACCTCTTCGGCATAACTTTTCACGGCTCGCTCGATAGAAGGCCCGAGCTCACCGAACCGTTTGACGAATTTCGGCACGCGGGGAGAAAGCCCGAGCATGTCCTCGAGCACGAGGATCTGGCCGTCGCAGGCGACGCTCGCGCCGATGCCGATGGTTGGTATCGCGACGTCGCCGGTGATGCGGCGGGCGAGCGGCTCGGCGATCGCCTCCAGCACGACGGCAAAGGCGCCGGCATCCGCGACCGCCCGCGCATCCGCTTCGATGGGCGCCCAATCGCTTTCCTCGCGGCCTTGGGCGCGGAACGAGCCGATGGTGTTGATCGCCTGGGGGGTCAAGCCGACGTGGCCCATTACTGGAACGCCGCGCTCGACCAAAAACGCGATGGTGTCGGCCATGCGGCGGCCGCCCTCGATCTTGATGGCGCCGCAGCCGGTTTCCTTCAGCACGCGCGCTGCCGACGCAAACGCCTGTTCCCTTGAGGCCTCGTAAGAACCGAACGGCAGGTCGACGATCACCAGCGCGCGCTTCGAACCGCGCATCACCGCGTGACCTTGCAGGATCATCATGTCGAGCGTGACCGGTACGGTGGTTTCGAGCCCGTGCATAACCATGCCAAGCGAGTTGCCGACCAGGATGACGTCACAGTAGCCGTCGAGGATGCGCGCAGTGTGCGCGTGATAGGACGTCAAGCAAACAATCGGCTCGCCGCCCTTGCGCGCCCGAATGTCCGGCGCGGTGCACCGCCGTATCTCCTCTTGCGCCGACATTCGTCAGTGTCCGAGCGCCGGCGTTCCGAACGCCGGCAAGCCGATGACGATGGGATGAAACACGAAGCCGAGCGCCAGATAGAGAATAGTACCGACGACAATGGCGATGATGTCGTTTCGCCGGCCACCCGCGGGAATCGGGGGAGCGCCGGGATCGGTCCGGCGCTTTAGCGTGATGCGGTCGTAAACCGCCCACACCAACACCGACCCGAACAGGATGATGCCGCCGACGTCGCCGTTGGCGCAGAGGTGCGCAAACGCCCAGAGCTTAACGCCGACCAGCATCGGATGCTTGAGCACGCGCTTGATGTCGCCGGGAATGTAAGCAGCGACGATCGCGATGCTCGCCGGCCACATCAGTGCGACCACGATTTGGCGCGTCCACGCCGGCGGATACCACAGCGGGATTATGCCCTCGGCGCGATAGCGCGCGAAGCCGTAGCCGATCAGCACGATGCCGACGACTGAGACCAGCGAGAACAGGCCCAGATACGGTCCGCGGCCGAGCCGCTTAATCAATGCTTCTCTTTCGCCGCGCATGGAGACGAACACATGCGCACCGAGAAACACGATAAGTCCAACAATCTCGACGACGAGGCCCATGATCCACGCCCAGCTGCCAGTCGAGGGCGTGCGAGTATTTTGAAGTCGCCGGCCTCGGTCAGGGCGCGATCATGGCTAGCGCGCCTTGCTTGTCAATGAGGGCGTCCGCCGGCCATCGAAGACGACACGAAGGCGATCGGTCAGGACGCGCCGGTGTGCTCTTGCCGCCCGCGGCAAAGTAGGACAGTGATCGAGCCCAAGAAAACGCCTAAACAATGTTCCGATGAAACGGATCGCCGCCGCGCTCACCTTTGTTCTGCTCGCTGTGCCGGCTTTGGCGCAGGAATGGCCCAGCAAAGGTGTCAGGATTATCGTGCCGTTCGCCGCCGGAGCGACGCCTGACCTCGTCGCGCGCCTTATTGCCGACGACTTGCATCAGAAGCTCGGCCAGACTTTCATCGTCGAGAACCGGCCGGGCGCGAGCGGCAACATCGGCACCGATGCGGTCGCCAAAGCGGCGCCCGACGGCGCTACCATCGGAGTGAGCATCGGCGGGCCGCTCGCGATCAACACGCTCCTGTTTCGCAAGCTTACCTACGATCCAAGCAAGGATCTCGCACTGATCACGATGCTGGTCACGCAACCGAGCGTGCTCGCCGTCAACGGCGATCTCGGCGTCCGCAGCGTGCCGCAATTGATCGACCTGATCAGGCGCAATCCCGGCAAATACAATTTCGGTTCGATCGGCACCGGATCGCTGTCGCATCTCGCCATGGAAGCAATCGCGATCAAGAGCGGCACGCAGCTTGTGCACGTGCCTTACGCATCCTCGCCGCAAGCGGTGACCGCGCTTCTTCGCAATGAAGTGCAGATGGCCTGCTTGCCGGCAATTTCGGTCGTGCCTCAGGTCAGCACGGGGGCGGTGAAGATCCTCGCGGTGTCGACGGCCGAACGATCGGCTTTGTTGCCGAACATTCCGACGCTGAAGGAGTCCGGCATCGACGTTGAAGCCGACGCCTGGATGGGCCTGATCGGTCCTGCGGGTTTGCCAGCGGCCACAATCGAGCGCATCGGTCGGCTGGTGCGCGATGCGATTACATCGCCGGCGATCCGCGAGAAACTCGCCGCGCAGTTGATGGAGCCGATCCCCGGTACACCGGCCGAATTCCGCGCCCGCATCGACGCCGACCTCGCCCGATGGAAGCCTGTCATCGAAACAGCGCACATCAGGATCGATTAGGCCGTCTGCGCTCACCGCGAGCTGTCTGCCTTCTGCTTGCAGTGTATGTCCGCGTTGCGGCGAAAGCAGTCATTCGCCGGCACAATCGGCACGTCCGCTAAAGGCCGGAAGGTGGAGTAGGCGGCCAATGCTATAACGCCACATTGGAGGGATGGTCATGAAACTTCCCCGCCGCAAGCTCCTGCATCTGGCAGCGGGCGCTGCTGCGCTGCCAACTATTTCACGGATTGCATCGGCCCTCGATTATCCGACGCGGCCGGTGCGTTGGATCGTTGGCTTCCCACCCGGGGGGCCGAACGACATTACGGCGCGTATCATGGCCGAATTTCTTTCGGAGCGAGTGCAGCAGCAGTTCGTTGTCGAGAACCGACCCGGAGCGGGGAGCAGAGTTGCGACCGAGTTGGTCGCAAGGGCCCAGCCCGATGGCTACACGGTCATGGAACTCGCCACAGTCAACGCGATCAACGCCTCGCTCTACCCAAATCTCAATTATGATTTCGTGCGCAACATTGTGTTCATCGCCGGCATCGGCCAGGGGCCGGCCGTCATGGAGGTGAACCCAACGGTACCGGCCGGCACGGTTCCTGAGTTCATCGCCTATGCGAAGGCCAATCCGGGGAAGATCAACATGGGGTCAGCCGGCATCGGAACGCCGCAACACATCATCGGAGAATTGTTCAAGATGTTGACCGGCACCAACATGGTGCATGTCCCGTATCATGGCTCGGCCCCGGAGTTAACCGATCTGATTGCCGGCCACGTCCAGGTTGCGTTTGAGCCAATTCAATCCACGATCGCATACATCAAGGGCGGGATGCTCCGGCCCTTGGCGGTAACGACGGCATCGCGTGCAGATGCGCTGCCAAATTTGCCAACGGTGGGCGAATTCGTGCCGGGGTTCGAGGCGCGCACTTGGCAGGGGCTGGGTGCTCCGAAAGGCACGCCCGCCGAGATCACCGAGTTGCTCAATAAGGAGGTAAATGCCGTTCTCACGGATCCCAGGATCAAGGCACGGTTTGCCGACCTCGGTATCGTACCAATGCCCATGACGCCCGCCGAGTGCCAAAAGTTCATCATCGCCGAAACCGAGAAGTGGGCCAAGGTAATAAAATTCGCCAACATCAAGCCCGAGTAATGCCAATCGATAGCGGGCCGATATTCTATAGCTTTCGTTAGGCGAACGTCCCTCGTGCGAAGCTGGGCAGAAGTGGCGCCGGGCTTGTGTTTGAGTATTGAGGCGCCTTGAAGTGGGTCGGCGCCCTGGGCGTAAATCCGCCGCGCGCAAAACTCATCGCGTCACGGACCGCCGAAGCGGAAGTTTATGCCTGCTTTGACTTCCTGGATGTTGAGATTGGCGTTCGAGCTGTACAACGGAGTCGTCGGCGTGGTGAAATTCAAAGTCTGCGGCCCGAAGTTCAGATAATCATACTCGATCTTCGCCGACCAGTTCTTGGTGATGCCGTATTCAAGGCCGGCGCCAGCGGTCCAGCCAGTGCGCATGAACGTCGTGCTCGCGCTGTTGGCAAAGGTGTCGGTGAAGCTGCTCTGATCCTGCGCGAACGCGACACCGCCCTTCCCGTAAATCAGGAAGCGGTCGAAGGCGGCGCCGATGCGGCCGGTAACGGTCGAAGTCCAGTTCACGCCGGTATTGAGAGCATCGCCGATCGAATCGGTGCCGCTGCCCTTGAGGTTCGTCCAGCTGAAATCACCCTCGACGCCGAGCACCAGCATGTTGAACTGATAATTGGCGCCGACCTGTGCACCGCCCAGAAAGCCCGTGCTGCTGAACGTGTTGCTCGCTCCGGTGAACGGATCGCTCCACGACGAATTGCCGAAATCGCCGCCGGCATGAGCGCCGATATAGAACCCGCTCCAGTTGTAGATCGCGGCCGGCGCATAGGCCACGGGCGCAACCGGAGCCGGTGCAGGCGCTGGTGGTAGATCAGCCGCTCGCGTCGAGCCGATACACATAGCAGCGACAACGGCGCCGGCAACGCCGCCAACGAAGGCACGAAATTTCATATGGAACTCCACCCTTACCCCGAACGTGCTCTCGCCCCGCGCAACTCACGGAACCGGACCGTTCCGTTGCTTGGCTGTTAGAGAGCACTACGTCTTCGGAAAAATCTTGATGGTACGGTGGCCAGAAAAAGACGCTGCGCGTGTCGTTAAAGAATTCGCAAATTTCATTTCACCTCGCGCGCATCAAGCTGAAATGGCTGCCAAGTAACGCCGGACGGTCTCAGCGAAAATCACATCGTTGCCGCAATCCACGCAGTTCCCGATGATGACGCCCGGCAATGCGCCGAACGAGCGATTGCCAGGACGCGCTCAGTTTGTATGATCGCCGGCACTGAAAGCGGTACACCAATCGCACTTGACGATTCCACGGGAGGAAGGAAATGGCTGGCACTTTGGCGCAAGGCGCATATCAAATCGGTATCGTCGTGCCCGACATTCATAAAGGAATGGCTTTCTTCAAGGGAAAACTCGGTGTTCCCGAATTTCTGTTTATCGAGAAGCCGGAACTGCAGGACGAAACCTACATGGGCAACCCGGCGCCGTTGCGCCTGCATCTAGCCTTTGGCTGGGCCGGCGAGATGCAGGTCGAGCTCATCCAGCCGATCGCGGGCGTCAGCACCTATTCGAAGTTCCTCGACCACAATCCGCAAGGCGGCATCCATCATTACGGCATCGAAATCCCCAACTACATCCAGGGCGTGAAGGAAATGGAGACAGCCGGCTTTACGCTGGTTCAGGGCGGCCGCCACAACGAAACACGGTTCGCCTATTTCGACACCACCGGCGTCATTGGTACTCTGACCGAAGTGGTCTATCTGCAGCCCGAAGAAAAGGCGTTCATGGTTGGGCTAAAGCACAAGAAGTAACGCCGGGGCTGGTCGCGTTTTCGATACAGCGGCGATCAGCTCTTGACCGATACGGCTTCCACGTACAGCTCCCGCGAAAATCCGACCAGCAGTTTACCGCCGTCCAGTTCGAGAACCGGCCGCTTGATCATGGATGGCTGAGCGAGCATCAGCGCTACAGCCTTCCTGGCGTCGATTGCGCCTTTGTCTTTATCAGGAAGCTTGCGAAAGGTGGTGCCGGCGCGATTGAGCAGGATTTCCCAGCCGACTTTCTTGCTCCATCGCTCCAGCCGCTCGCGGTCGATGCCCGTGGCCTTGTAGTCGTGAAATGAATAGGCAACGCCGTGCTGGTCGAGCCAAGCACGGGCTTTTTTCATGGTGTCGCAGTTCTTGATCCCGTAGATGGTGATGGGCTTTGCCATACGTGTCCCCTCCGACGGTGCGGTGTAACACAATCCGGCGACGCTTCCGGCGACGATTGCCTAACTTATGCACTTGCCTATCGGGGCGGCGTTTGTTTCCCTTGGCCGGCGACGGCATCTGCAAGGACAATCCATGACGGCTCCAGGCAACGCGGCTTATGGTCTCGCTGAGCTCAAGAAAGAGCAAACACTCGGCGGCATGGGCGCGACGAAAGCCCGCGATGTACCGCGCATCGACATGAGCGGTTTCGATAAGCGCAAGCCTGAGATCGCCGACGAGCTCTGGAATGCATCGACGGAAATCGGCTTCTTCCAGATCGTCAATCATGGCATTTCGCAGGAACAGATCGACGAAGCCTTCAGCATGACGGAGCGCTTCTTCGCGCTCTCCCACGAGATCAAAGCGCATTACCCTCTCGGCAAGGGCACCAATGCCGGATGGGAATACAAAAGCCAGGTGCGCCCTTCGACCGGCACCGCTGACCAAAAGGAATCCTACCAGATCACCTTGCCGCGAATGGCGGGGCTCTGGCCTACCGGAGACGAGCTACCAGGCTTCAAGGCGCTTATGCTCGCTTTCGAGCGCAGCAACTGGGCCTTGGCCATGAAGGTGTCGTCCTGTTTCGCGCTGAAACTTGGCTTTGAGCCGGATTTCTTCACCGAATGTCACGATCCGCTATCGGCTGAGTATCAGTGCACGCTGCGACTTCTGCACTATTTGCCGATGGTCAACGCCAAACCTGAGGATTTCACCGGCTGGCGCGCCGGAGCGCATACCGATTTCGACTGCCTCACCCTTTTGCACCAGCGGACCGGCCAAAGCGGGCTGCAGCTTTGTCCCGGAAAAGAGTCGGCCGAGCTCGCCTGGACCGACGTCGAGCCTTTACCCGGCGTCATAACCTGCAACATCGGTGACATGCTGATGCGCTGGAGCGACGACAAGCTGTTATCGACACTGCACCGTGTGCGCATGCCGCGAACCGAAGAATACCTTGGCCCGCGCTATTCGATCCCGTTTTTCTGCCAAGCCAACAGGGACGCGGTGATCCAAGGTCCCGGTAAACGGTACGCGCCGATCACCGCTCATGACTATCTGCAGCAGCGGATTGCTGCGAATTACGCCAAGTAACTGACTTCAGGCCTGGGCAAGCTGACGGATAAATCCGCCGCTGATATCCTTCATGTAGTCGCGCTTGCCGAGTAGAACGCCGTTGTGCCGGAGAATGTCGTAGGCGGTCACGACGTGAAAGTAGAAGTGCGGGATCGACCAGTGGCACAGGAACCGGAAACCGTCGGATTCGAATAGTCTTTGCGCCTGCAGCGGCAATTCGATGCGACGGTCTTCCGCGCCATCGAAAGCCTTGGCGCTCAGGCCGGTCAGAGTTTCCACCGTCCGATCGACGAGCGCTTTGAGCTCGGCAAACGTCAGCTCCTTGTTTTCAATCTTCGGCGGCTCCTGCCCGGTGACGCGTGCCGTGCCATCCTTGGCATGATGACAGGCGAGCTGGACCTGGAGCGTCAGCGGAAACATGTCCGACGCGAGCTTTTCGTTCAACAGCGCCGCCAGGTCGATGCCCTTGGCTTGCGCGTATTCCGCGCCTTTGTCGAGCAGCCCCGAGAGCGTGCGCAGCGCCGGGACATATGTTTCAAGCGCGATCGCTTGCATCGATGTCTTCATGTGATGTTCACTCCCACTCGATTGTCTTGGATCACGGTAACGTGCCGAACTTCCAGTGCAAGCTTTTGTGCAAACGATCGGAAACCGACGCGTCGGTCCACGCCAACGTTCCCGATCGCTCCTCTTGCTTAAGGGTTGTTCTCTGCCAATGCTGGAGCGTGCTTGCTGAGCCAGCCCACATAAGTGAGGTAAAGCCCAATTACGATGAGGACACCGAAGATAAGCCGCACAAGAAATGCCGAGTCCGCCAACGGGGCGGCGCGTTCGTACAGTTCGGGAGCGGCCATGAGCACCAAGCCTCGAAGCGCCAAGATCCAACCGAACACGGAGATCAACACCGCCGCCACGCTCGACCAGTACTGGTGAAACGCGATGATCAGCAGTCCGCCGAACAGCAACAACGCGCCCGCGAACCACATGAATAGCGCGCTCTTGAAGAATTCGGATGCGAATGCGGCCATCCCCGGCGCGCGCAGCGCGATGATGCCGGGGACGATGACCAGCCAAGGCCCTATGACGCGCGCGAACGCGCGGGTCCGGGCTTGCGATTCTCGTGTAGCGGGCACGAAATTAGCACTCCGTCGGCCGATCTCTTCTCCATGTGCAGTATATGCGAAAATTGTCTCCGGCGATGGCGGCGCAGGCACCGCGATAGCGCTAGCCTTTTTGCCGGCTGGAGATCAGTTTGAGCCAAGGCGCCGAATGGAAGGCGCTCATCAGCAGGTACATTGGAGCCATGCCGCTCAGCGGCGACACACCATGCGCCGCCGAGCAAAGAATATCCGGCGGTCCCCAACCAGAGATGCTCGTCAGCAGCGCCATGATTACGAAGGCCGGCGCGGCCGCGAGCGATATCCAGCCGGCGGCGATTACCGGAGAAACTCCGGGTTCATTCCTCATGAAGTCTTTCATGGTTCTTTCCGTTAGCTTCCGCTCACCCGGCTCAAATTCTCAGTGCTCGTCGTACTCGTCGTGGCGCCGCCACCAGGGACCCGCCTCGTTGCGCCCTTTGGGCGCGCGGTCGAGCCACTGGTATGCACCCCACAGGCCGTCGAGTCCCCGCGCATAAGCGGAATAGGTGTGGTAGACGACGCCGTCTTCGAGCGCGAACGCGCTCATGCCCGGCCGGTCGCGTCGGTATGTTGCCGCGTCGGTTCCGCAACTGGCCGCGAACTGGGCGACAGGAGGGGGGACCGTTGTGGCGTCCATGACGTGAACGCCGCGCTGGTAGTTGTACTCCACTCCCCCGGAGCGCTGTTGCTCTTCGGTGATCGAGACGTTGAAATCGAAGTTGAAGTCACCACCCTTCGAGGAGGCCCACGGAAACGTCCACCCCATGCGCTGCTTGTACGCTTGCAGCTTCGCGAGTGGCGCACGCGAGACCGCCCACAGCGCCACGTCGTGGTGCACCAGATGTACCGCGAAGCCGTCGAAGCCGTCGGCGATCATCGAGCAGGACGGGCAGCCCGCTTTGTAGTCCGGGCCGAACATGAAGTGATAGACCAGGAGCTGTGAGCGCCCCCTGAAAAGATCCGCCAACGATGCCGTACCTTCGTGGGTCTCAAACTGGTACGCCTTGTCGAGCGGGACCCAGGGCAGTTCCTGCCGTCGCCGTGCCA
Source organism: uncultured Alphaproteobacteria bacterium (assembly GCA_963831165.1). Taxonomy (GTDB): domain Bacteria; phylum Pseudomonadota; class Alphaproteobacteria; order Rhizobiales; family Xanthobacteraceae; genus BOG-931. Next base: position 28,915 of record CAWHPC010000002.1, on the reverse strand, counting down.
CCTCGTCGCTGTGGCGCGTCAGTTCCTTCTCCTCCTTGAGCAGCTCGAGCCGTGCTGCGAGCCACTCATTACGTGTCGCGGTCAAATGCTTGGTCATCGCGCTTCTCTCCGTTCCGGCAGGGTATTCCCGTCCCGCGGTGGCCGGTCGTGAGATAGCCTTATCGCGGAGTGTCGAACCGGCGGGAGTTACAAGTGTGACGGGATTCCGATGGACTCGCTGATTACGGCCGCGGCGCGCGCTCTCGCCGCCGGTGATCCCCTGGGCGCGTTGAATCGAGTCGCGCTGCGCGACGATCCGCCTGCGCTTGCGCTACGCGGCATCGCCATGGCGCAGCTCGGCGATCTCGATCGCGCGAAAGCTCTCGTGCGCAGTGCGGCGCGCGCCTTCGGTCCGCGAGAGGCCGTGGCGCGTGCACGGTGCATCGTGGCCGAAGCCGAGATTGCGCTGGTCTCGCGCGATCTCGGCTGGCCGGCCAAAACGCTCGACGCTGCGCGAGCGACGCTGGAAGAACACGGCGACCGGATGAACGCGGCGCATGCGCGATATCTCGACATCCGGCGCCTGCTCCTGATCGGGCGTCTCGACGAGGCCGAGCGCAAGCTCGCGGAGCTCGACGTTGCGTCGCTGCCGCCCGCGTTCCGGACTATCCACGAGCTCGCGGTTGCGGGGATCGCGATACGGCGTCTCCAGACGAACACGGCGCGCGCTGCACTCGCTCGGGCCGAGCGCGCTTCGCGTCAAGCACGCATCCCGGCGCTGACCGCGGAGGTCGAAAATGCATCGCTCGTTCTCAACACGCCAGCCGCTCGCCTGATCGAGCGTGGCAAGGAGCAACTGCTCCTGCTCGAGGATGTTGAAGCATTGCACGCGTCGAAGACGCTCGTCGTGGACGCCTGCCGCCATGTCGTCAGTCAGGCCGGCGCCGCGAGCTCGCTCGCCACGCGTCCAGTTTTGTTCGCGCTCGCCCGCGCTCTCGGCGAAGCGTGGCCGGGCGACGTGCCGCGCGGTACGCTCGTCGCGCGGGCCTTCCGCGGCAAAGAGGCCGATGAATCACATCGCGCGCGACTGCGCGTCGAAATTGGACGGCTGCGCGCGGCGCTTCGAAAGCTGGCCGACGTGAGCGCGACCGGACGAGGGTTCGCGTTGGTTCCGCGCGGTGCCGGCGCGGTCGTCGTGCTGGCGCGGCCGATCGAAGAGAAGCATGCCGCCGTGCTCGCCTTTCTCGCCGATGGCGAGTCGTGGTCGAGTTCGGCGCTGGCACTGGCGCTTGGCGAGAGCCAGCGCTCCGTACAGCGGGCGCTCGATGAGCTTGCAGGGGCGGGCAAGGTGCAGTCGTTCGGTCGTGGACGCGCGCGGCGCTGGATGACGCCGCCCGTACCGGGATTCACGACGACCTTGTTACTCCCCGCTCCGCTGCCGAGCGATTAGGATGACTGCATGACAAAATCAGCAGCCGAAATCCTCCGCGAATATGGACCTTTTCCCGGCGTCGATCACGTGCATGGCGTTTCGTTTGACGGTCAGCATGTTTGGTTTGCTGCCGGAGACAAGCTGAGCGCCTTCGATCCTGCGAGCGGCAAGACGTCGCGCTCGCTCGATGTCGCGGCGCATGCGGGAACTGCGTTCGACGGTCAGAACCTGTTTCAGATCGCCGAGGATCGCATCCAGAAAATCGATCCGAAGACCGGCCGTGTGCTCGCCACGATCCCGGCGCCCGGCGGCGGCGGTGACTCGGGGCTCGCGTGGGCCGAAGGGTCGCTCTGGGTGGGGCAGTATCGGGACAGGAAGATCCATCAAGTCGATCCTCAAACAGGGGCGATTCTCCGCACCATTGAGTCCAACCGCTTCGTTACCGGGGTCACCTGGGTCGACGGCGAGCTCTGGCACGGCACGTGGGAGGGTGACGAGAGCGATGTAAGACGCGTCGATCCTCGAACGGGAGAGATCCTAGAGAGGCTCGAAATGCCGCCCGGAGTAGGCGTGTCGGGGCTCGAGTCCGATGGCGGCAACCAGTTCTTCTGCGGAGGCGGAAGCGGCGGTAAAGTGAGAACCGTCCGCCGACCCAGGCGCGGCTCCGCAGCCGGCAAAAATGCAATCGTTACCGATAGTCCGTGACGGACTTCAGTCACTCCCACTCGATCGTTCCCGGCGGCTTCGAAGTCACGTCGTAGACGACGCGATTGACGCCTTTGACCTCGTTGACGATGCGGGTCGCCACCGTGCCGAGGAAATTCATGTCGAACGGATAAAAGTCGGCGGTCATGCCGTCGGTCGAGGTGACCGCGCGCAGGCCGACGACGAAATCGTAGGTGCGGAAGTCGCCCATGACGCCGACCGTGCGCACCGGCAACAGCACCGCGAAAGCCTGCCAGATGTCGTCGTAGAGGCCGATGCGGCGGATCTCTTCGATAAAGATCTCATCGGCAACGCGCAGAATATCCAGTTTTTCGCGGGTGATTGCTCCGGGGCAGCGGATCGCGAGACCCGGGCCGGGGAACGGATGGCGGCCAACGAACGCGTCCGGCAGGTCAAGCTCGCGGCCCAGTGCGCGGACCTCGTCCTTGAACAATTCGCGCAGCGGTTCGACCAGCCGCATATTCATGCGCTGCGGCAAGCCGCCGACATTGTGATGCGACTTGATGGTCACTGACGGCCCGCCGGTGAACGACACGCTCTCGATCACGTCGGGATAAAGCGTGCCTTGCGCGAGAAACTCGGCCAATCCTCTGCCGTCATTTGCGATCTTCTTCGCCTCGGCCTCGAACACGTCGATGAACAATTTGCCGATGGTCTTGCGCTTGACTTCCGGATCGTCGACCCCGTCCAGCGCCTTCAAAAAGTCGTTGGCGGCGTCGACGTGCACGAGCGGGATATTGTAGTGACCGCGAAACAGCGCGACGACCTTTTCGCCTTCGCCGAGCCGCAGGAGTCCGTGATCGACAAACACGCAGGTGAGCTGATGGCCGATCGCCTCGTGGATCAGAACCGCGGCGACGGCGGAATCGACGCCGCCCGACAGCCCGCAGATTACCCTGCCCTTGCCGACCTGCCGGCGGATTTTTTCGATCGCCTCATCCTTGAACGCGCGCATCGTCCAGTCGCCGGTACAGCCGGCGATGTTGCGCACGAAGTTGCGCAGGATGGCGGCGCCGTGCGGCGTGTGCACCACTTCAAGATGGAATTGCGTCGCGTAAAACTTCCGCTTGTCGTCGCCGATCATGGCAATCGGCGCGTTGGCCGACGTTCCGATTGCGGCAAAGCCATCCGGCAGCCGGGTGACGCGGTCGCCGTGGCTCATCCACACCGGATAACGCTCGCCGACTTGCCAGACGCCGTCGGTGAGCGCTGACGGCCTAGTCAGTTCGACTTCGGCGCGGCCGAATTCGCGATGATGTCCGGCCTCGACCTTGCCGCCAAGTTGGTGCGCCATCGCCTGCTCGCCGTAGCAGATGCCGAGCACCGGCACGCCAGCCTGATAAATTGCCATCGGCGCTAGCGGCGCATCCTTGTCGAGCACGGAAGCCGGCCCGCCGGAGAGGATGATCCCCTTCGGCTTCGTCTCACGCAGCGCCGCTTCGGCTTTCTGATACGGCACGATCTCACAATAGACCTTCTCTTCGCGCACCCGCCGCGCGATCAGCTGGGTCACCTGCGAGCCGAAATCGACAATGAGAATCTTGTCGTGCGACGCTACGGCACTTTCCTGAGGCACCTCGGCGTGTCGAGCTTTTGCAACAGAGGTCATGCGGAGCGCCGTAACAGGCTGACGAAAAACCCGTCGGTATCAGTCCGGCGCGGCGTCATCAGCAATCCTGCATCTGAGATAAGCGCCGCACGGCTAAAAAGATAGGCGCGCTCACCCAGTACCTGCGCCACATCGCCTGGCTTTTCCACGGAAAAATCAGCGTTCCGGCCGACAAAGCCACGCACCTGATCGTCATTCTCTTCCGCCAATACCGAGCAGGTGACATAGGCAATGCGGCCGCCCGGCTTCACCATCCCGGCGGCGCGATCGAGCAAGGCTGCCTGCTGCTTGACGCGCTGCGCCAGCGCGCCGGGCCGTACCCGCCACTTGGCATCCGGGTTGCGCCGCCAGGCGCCGGTTCCGGTGCACGGCGCATCGATGAGTGCGAGATCGATGCGGCCCGCGAGATCGGCGAGCACATCGGCGTCGCCACGCGGCGTGCGGACCTGGATGTTGTGCGCGCCGGCGCGCAAGATGCGCTCGTGGATCGGAGCAAGCTGCCGCTTGTCGATGTCGGTTGCGTAGATTTGGCCATGGTTCTCCATCAGCGCCGCCAGCGCCAAGGTCTTGCCGCCGGCGCCGGCCGCAAGATCGACCACCTGCTCGCCGGGCATTGCGCCGGCGAACAGCGCGGCGAGCTGCGAGCCCTCGTCCTGGATTTCAGCGGCACCTTTGAGAAACGCCGGCTCGGCATGGACGGCGGGACTCTTGGCGTCCGCCGAAAGCCGAATGCGCATCCCGATCGGGGACCACCGCGTCGGCTCGGCGCTAAGATGCGCGAGTTTCGCCAAAATTTCGTCGCGCTCGCCCTTGAGCGTATTAACGCGTAGATCGAGTGGCGCCCGGCTTGCAAGCGCGGCGCCCTCCGCGGCACGTTCGTCGCCAAAGACGCGGGCAAAATGCGGGTCGAGCCATTCCGGATAATCGCCCAGAACGGACGCCGGGGCGTCGGCGAGCGCGGCGCCGGCGAGTGCTTCCCGCTCAGTCTGCGTTAACGGTGCAGGCGCAAAGCGCGTCCCGTTGCACAACGCTGAAATTTGCTCGACATCGAGACTTCGCTCGCGACGCAGCATGCCGATCAGCACAGCGCGCGGCGTCTCCTCGTGCATGAGCCACGCCGACGATGATCTGCGCCGCAACGCATCGTACACAAGGCCGGCAATCGCAGCGCGGTCCGACGATCCGGCAAACCGATGCGCGAGCCCCCAATCCTTGAGCGCATCGGCAGCCGGGCGCCGCCGGGTCTCAATGTCGGCAGTGACCTCGATCGCAGCCGAAACGCGAGCGGCAGGCGTCATGCGGATACCCCGCGGCCGGCCCGACTCATTTCATTGCTGTGACAGCGCAAAAATCGACCGGCACGACATTACAGGATGCCGCCGCTGAGGACCTCGACGATATAGATGACCCACATGGCCATGAGCACCACGGCACCGACCGAATAGAACGCGCCGCGCAGCCGCACGTTATTGCTGGTCACATGCACATAGGCCTGCAGCACCCGGCAGATCACGAAAATCCAGGCCAGGACGACAAAAGCGTAGCCCGCTTGCCGGGTGACCCATTCGAGGGTTGTGAGGACGTAGAACAGGACCGGTAATTCGAACTGATTGGAAAACGAATACGCGGCCTGCATCGTCGGTTTGGGCCAGTTCGGTTCGCGTAATGCAATGTCGGCCGATTTGACCGCTCCCGTGCGATAGGCCGCGCTGCGCAGCGCGCCCATTCGGAGCATGAGCACGAAAGTGAGAATGACCTCGACGAACAGCGGCAACAGAACGGCTTGCAGCGACATCGGCGGTGGCCCTCCGGGTTAATGGCCGAATGTCTTATCACCGCGCTAGCGCCGCGGCCAACGCGTCATGTCACGTGATCGTCACAGCTTGACGCTAATCGCTGTTTCGCCGTCCTCATCGATCAGCGCGCTGCGCCAGGATTTGCCGTCGAATAACGCTTTGGCCACCGCGTCGGCAGTGCCGCCATGGTTCAAGTTGGCGGTAATCAGGGTGCCGCCGGTCCGCAACAGCTTGCGCAAGGCGGTATGCAGTGCCGGCACCGGTGTGTGACCGTCAAAAAAGGCGAGATCGTAACCGGCGTCGAGCGTCGGCAGCACTGCAACGAAATCGCCGTCGTGCACGGTGATGCGATGATCGAGCGCAGCCGCCGCGATATTGTCACGGGCAAGCGCCACATGGTCCGGGTCGCGCTCGACGGTATCGACCGTCGAGTTCGGTGCGCCGTAGGCAAACGACAAAGCCGTGTAGCCGAGCGCCGTCCCTAATTCCAAGATGCGACGCGCCTGAACTGCAGCCGCGAGCGTGCTGAGCAATGGACCGTTGTCGTAAGGGTGCGCGCCGCAACCGTGCCGCGCACGATGCTGCTCCGTGGCCTTGCGGACTTGCGCGAACGGATCGGCGGCCGGCCTTTTCATGCGTGCTCACTCGCGGCTCGGATAGTTCGGGCTCTCGCGGGTGATGGTGACGTCGTGAACGTGGCTCTCGCGCAGACCCGCGCCGGAAATGCGCATGAACTCCGCCTTCTCATGCAGTTCGGCGAGGTCCTTGGCTCCGACATAGCCCATAGCCGCGCGCAAACCGCCGACGAGCTGATGCAACACGTTGGCAACCGGTCCTTTGTACGGCACCTGGCCCTCGACACCTTCCGGCACCAGCTTGAGCGTGTCCTTGATTTCCTGCTGGAAGTAGCGGTCCGCCGAGCCGCGGGCCATGGCGCCGACCGAACCCATGCCGCGATAGGTCTTGTAGGATCGGCCCTGATACAGAAAGACCTCGCCCGGCGTCTCATCGGTGCCGGCCAGGAGCGAGCCGACCATGGCGCAGTCGGCGCCGGCCGCCATCGCCTTGGCGAGATCGCCGGAATATTTGATGCCGCCGTCGGCGATCACCGGCGTGTCGGTTCGCTTCGCCGCCTCGACCGCATCGGTGATCGCCGTGAGCTGCGGCACCCCGACGCCGGCGATGACCCGTGTGGTGCAGATCGAGCCCGGCCCGATCCCGACTTTGATGGAGTCGGCGCCGGCGTCGATCAGCGCCTTGGCGCCTTCAGCCGTAGCAATATTGCCAGCGACCACCTGCACAGCGTTCGACAGGCGCTTGATGCGGGTTACGGTATCCAGCACGCGCCTTGAATGGCCATGCGCGGTATCGACGACGACGAGATCGACGCCAGCGTCGATCAGCGCCTCGCTGCGGGCGTATCCGGCTTCGCCGACGCTGGTGGCTGCGGCGACGCGCAGCCTGCCCTGCTCGTCCTTGCAGGCATTGGGATTCGCCACCGCTTTCTCAATGTCCTTCACGGTGACCAGACCGACGCAGCGGTAGTCGCCATCAACGACCAAGAGCTTTTCAATCCGATGCTGATGCAGGAGACGTTTGGCTTCGTCCTGGCCTACGCCCTCGCGCACCGTGATGAGCGCGTCCTTGGTCATGAGTTCCGATATTTTTTGCCGCCGGTCGGTGGCAAAGCGCACATCGCGATTGGTGAGGATGCCGACGAGCTTGCCGGCCCGCCCATTGCCGCCGCCTTCGACCACGGGGATGCCGGAGATGCGATTCTCCTGCATCAGCGCCAATGCATCGGCGAGCGTCGCGTCGGGATGGATGGTGACAGGATTCACAACCATGCCCGATTCGAATTTTTTGACCTGCCGCACCTGCGCCGCCTGCACGGCCGGCTCCAGATTGCGGTGAATGACGCCGATGCCGCCCGCCTGCGCCATGGCAATCGCCATGTGCGCTTCCGTCACGGTATCCATGGCGGAGGCGACAATCGGGATGTTGAGCGAAATGCCGCGCGTAATACGCGAGCGGATATCCACCTCCGAAGGCAGCACATCCGATAGACCGGGCTTGATGAGTACGTCGTCGAAGGTCAACCCTTCGCGTGGACTGTTCTGCGAACCATTCTGTGAGCCATTCTTGGGCATTGCCAACTCGCTTGCGCCCGCACGATTGCGGCGGGCTTGCTGGGGCGGGAACATCGAAAACGCCGACTTGATGGATGAACGCCCGCGCGGAGCAATCGCCCCACCGGCCTACTCATCCACTTCAACGGCCCGCTTTTGGGTTGGCGCCGGCTCCTAGCACGTCCGCGCCCGGATTGATAGATGGTGCTGGACAGCTTTGCGGGCCAGTGCACAGCAGAGTAGATTGACCGGAGCCGAGACGGAGCAATGCGAGTAAAACCGAGCCGTTTTGCCCACCGCGCACCGAGGCAAACCATCACACCGCGTAGATTGCCCGCTCGTTCAACCGCATTGGTGGCCATGGCCTTCGCCGTGCCGCTTGCGCTGCTCCGGGCCGCGCATGCGCAGGACGCAATGGACGAGCGGCGCTGCACCGGCCAATTGCGCGCCAGCAACGAAGAGCGAATCGCGTCGTGCACGGCGCTGATCGATTCCGGCCGCTATCAGTCGCCCAATATTGCGATCCTACACCATAACCGGGGCATGGTGATGCGGGCCAAGGGCGACCTCCCTGGCGCGGTCAATGATTTCACCGAGGCGATCAAGCTCAATCCGGACTACGAGCGAGCTTATGCGGATCGCGGCGCCGTGCGCATCGCCCAGCACGATTTGGACGCCGCCGTCGAAGATCTCGATGCGGCGATCAAGCTTGACGCGACCGACGCCGGCGCCTTGATGATGCGCGGCAATGTGTTCGACGAGAAAGCGGATTTCGACCGCGCCATCGCCGACTATAACGAGGCGATCCGGCTGTCGCCGAATTACGCCGCGGCCTACTTCAATCGCGGTCTCGCCTATCGCCGCAAGCGCGACTTCGATCACGCCGTCGCCGACTATGATCAGGCCATCAGGCTCGATCCTAAAAATGCTTCGGTGCTGAACAATCGGGGCATCGTCTGGTTCGAAAAGGGCGACTTCGATCACGCCATCGCCGACTACAATCAGGCGATCAAGCTCGACGCCAATTTCGTCGCCGCCTACAACAATCGCGGCGACGCCTGGCGTGCCAAGGGCGATCTCGTTCACGCGCTAGCCGATTTCGATCGCGCCATCCAGCTGTCGCCGCAATTTGCGCTCGCCTACGACAATCGCGGCCTAGTCTACTATCAGAAGCGGGATTATCAGCACGCTATCTCCGATTTCGATGCGGCGATCCGCCTCGATCCGGCCAATGCCGACGCCTTCAGCAACCGCGGCAACGCGCACGACGACAAGGGCGATCGCAACGCCGCCATCACCGACTACAACGAAGCGATCCGCCTCGATCCCAAGAACGCGCGCATCTTCTACGACCGTGGCATCGCATTCCGCCGCGACGGCGACCTCGACCGTGCCATCGCCGATTTGAGCAAGGCGCTCGAGCTCAACCCGCAGCATGCCGGCGCCTACAATGAGCGCGGTTATGCATACTATCAGCGGCACGATTTCGAGCACGCCATCGCCGACTATGACGAAGCGATCAAGCTCAATCCCAAATTTGCCGTGGCCTACAACAATCGCGGCAACGCGCTTGACGACAAAGGCGATCCCGGCCGCGCCATCGCGGACTATAACGAAGCGCTCCGCGTCGATCCGAACTACGCCGTGGCGCTCTACAATCGCGCCATCGCCTGGCGGCGCAAGGGCGATCTTGATCGCGCCATTGCCGACTACGACCAGGCGATCAAGCTCAATCCGACGGCGGCGGCTTACAACAACCGCGGCAGCGCGTTCCTCGCCAGGGGCGACAGCGACCGCGCCATTGCCGATCTCGACCAGGCCATCAAGCTCGAACCGCGGTCGGCCGACGCCTACATCAATCGCGGCAACGCCAAGCGCGAAAAGCTGGCGCTTGCTGAAGCCATCACCGATTATACCCGCGCCATCGAACTGTCGCCGAACGCGGCGCTGGCGTACTACAATCGCGCCTGGGCTCATTACCTCGCCGGCGACGCCGTGCCTGCGCTGGCCGACGCCGACCGCGCCATCACGCTCAACCCTCGCTCGGCGAGCGCCTTTTCCACCCGCGGACTCATTCGCGAGCGGCTCGCCGACAATGCGGGCGCGATCGCCGATTTCCGCAAAGCGCTTGAGATCGATCCTTCGTTCCAGCAGCCAGCCGAAGGTCTGCAACGGCTCAAAGCCAGCCCCCGCACCGAGCCGCTGATCCTTGAGCGCGCCGCCAGCTCGTACGACCGGGTCGTGCCGCTCATTGTCGCGGTGGCGTTGTTCATGGAGAACATGGACTCCACCGTGATCGCGACCTCGCTGCCGGCGATTGCGCGGGCGCTTGGCACCAACCCGCTGGCGCTGAAGCTCGCGGTCACCTCCTACCTGCTGGCGCTCGCCATCTGCATTCCGGCGAGCGGCTGGACCGCCGACCGCTTCGGCGCGCGCAATGTATTTCGCCTCGCCATTGGCGTGTTCGTGCTGGGCTCGATCGGCTGCGCTCTATCGCGCTCGCTCGATGAATTCGTGCTGGCGCGGATTATCCAGGGCATGGGCGGAGCGATGATGACACCGGTCGGCCGGTTGATCGTGGTGCGCAGCATCGATAAGCGGCTTCTGGTCAACGCCATGGCGCTCGTGACCATACCTGCTTTGGTCGGCCCGATCGCCGGTCCGCCGCTGGGCGGCTTCATCACGACTTACGCATCGTGGCATTGGATTTTCATTATCAATGTGCCGATCGGTCTGGTCGGCATGGTGATGGCGACCCGCTACATCCCCGACCTGCGCGGCGAACGGCCGGGGTCATTCGACTATGTCGGCTTCGTTCTTTCAGGTCTCGGCATTGGCGGGCTGGCCTTTGGGCTCTCAGTCCTCGGACTCGAGTTCTTGCCGTTCTGGATCGTTGCTGCGCTCCTCGGCGGCGGCGCCGCGGCGACGATCGCGTATATCTTCTATGCCAGGTACAAAACCGAGCCGATCCTTGACCTCGGCCTTTTCAAGTTTCCGACGTTTCGCGCCAGCATTTTCGGCGGCTTCATGTTCCGCATCGGGATTGGCGCCCTTCCGTTTCTGCTGCCGCTCCTCTTGCAGATCGGCTTCAGTCTTTCGCCGTTCCAGTCCGGGCTGATTACTTTCACCAGCGCAGTCGGCTCCATGTTCATGAAGGCTGCAGTCGCCAGCGTGCTCCGGCGCACCGGGTATCGTCCGATACTGGTCTATAACAGTCTCCTGAGCGCCGCCTTCCTCGCCGCTTGCGCCAGCTTCTTGCCGGGAATGCCGTTCGCGGCGATGGTCGCTATTCTGCTTGCCGGCGGATTTTTCCGCTCGCTGCAATTCACCGCCATCAACACCATCGCCTATGCCGAGATCGAGCCGCGTATGATGAGCCGCGCTACCACGCTCGTCGCCATGGGCCAGCAATTGGCGTTATCGACCGGCGTCGCGGTCGGCGCCCTCGTCGTCGAGATCATGATACGGCTCAAGCACGGCAGCACCATGAACGCCTATGACTTTCCGCCGGCCTTTCTCGCAGTCGGTGTTCTCACCGCAGCCGCGGCCCTGATCTTTATGCGGCTTGCGCCCGACGCCGGCGCCGAACTCGCCGGCCGTGAGATCATTTCCCAGGCCGCGCCTGATACGGCTCGCTGATCGAACAAACGCCGATTGGCGTTTCGGCCGCGTGTGAGCTGGTCAAACCAGAAATATCAATGACCGGAAGCAACGCGGCAGCAACCTCGCCGCCTCAAGCCCGCCCGGCATTGGCGCTCCTCGTCAGCACGGTGAACATCCCTGCTACCGAAAACAATGACCCCTGTTGCCGGGGGCCCAGAAGCCTATTTTGTAATCGGGCTTGATGAAATCGGCGGCGGCCGGCCGCCAGCGTCGCGAAAATCGCGAGCGAGCAGATAAAGCTCAGCGGAATCGCTCCGGCTGGCCGGCGGCTTGACGTGCTTGACGCCGGTGAAATCGCGTTTGAGTTCGGACAGGAGTTCGGCTTCGGTTCCGCCTTGCAGTACTTTGCAAAGGAAGCTCCCGCCCCCGGAGAGCACCTCGCGCGCAAAATGCACCGCCGCTTCCGCCAACGCCATGATGCGCAGATGGTCGGTCTTGCGGTGGCCGGTGGCGTTGGCTGCCATGTCGGAAAGCACCACGTCCGCGTTGCCGCTGAGCATGGTCTTTAGGAGCTCCGGCGCGGTGTCGTCGAGAAAATCGAGCTTGAGGAAATCGACGCCCGGGATCGGCTTTATATCGAGAATATCGAGCGCGACCACGCGTCCACTTGCGCCAACACGCCGCGCCGCGACTTCGCTCCAGCCGCCCGGCGCCGCGCCGAGGTCGACGACGCGCGCCCCCGGTTTAAGCAAATGATATTTGTCGTCGATCTCGGCGAGCTTATAGGCGGCGCGGGAGCGAAAACCTTCGCGCTGTGCACGCGCGACATACGGATCGTTGATCTGCCGTTCCAGCCAGGCGCGCGACGATGGTTTACGGCGTTTTTCTCCCTTGAGCCGCTCCATGACCTGTCAGGCTTCGCCCCATGCGCCGTCGGCCCGCATCATTTCGACCAACATGCCCTCGCGCAGGCCGCGATCGGCGACTCGCAGCCGCGGACAGGGAAAAGAGCGGCGGATGGCATCGAGGATGGCGCAACCGGCGAGCACCAGGTCGGCACGCTCGGCGCCAATGCAGGGATTGGCTGCGCGCTCGTCAAAGCTCATCGCCATCAGTTCGCCGACGACGCGCGACACTTCATCGTCGGACAACCAGCAACCGTCAACCCGGCGTCGGTCATAGCGTCTCAACTTTAACGACACGCCGGCGATTGTGGTGACCGTGCCCGAAGTGCCGAGCATGTGGAAGCCGTTGAGATCGCCGCGATGCTCGGCGGCAAATCTTTCCACCGATGCTGCGACCTCCTCGACCATCGCGTCGTAGATCGCGCGCGGCACTACGGTGCCGCCGTAACGTTCGGCGAGGGTAACAACGCCGACAGGAAGCGATGCCCAGCCGATAATGTCGGGCTGCGGCGGCCCGCGCCGATTGCCGTTAGGCCTGCCAAGGCGCACAAGCTCCGACGATCCGCCGCCAATGTCGAACAGGATAACGCCGGCCGCGGCGGGATCGAACAGTTCCGTGCAGCCCGCTGCCGCCAATCTTGCTTCGGTGGCCGAATCAATAATCTCCAGCTCAAGACCCGCTTTCTCCGCAACACGGGCGCGGAATGCTTCGCCATTTTCCGCCGCGCGACAGGCCGCAGTGGCGATCAGCCGCGCCCGCTTGACGTTGCGCGCGTGCATCTTATCGCGACAGACCAGCAACGCCGCGACCGCACGCTCGATCGCCGCCTCACTGATGACGCGCGAAGCGGCGACGCCCTCGCCGAGACGAATGATCCGCGAAAACGCGTCGACTACACGAAATCCGTCCGCGGTCGGACGCGCGATCAGGAGGCGGCAATTGTTGGTGCCGAGATCGAGCGCCGCGTAGGTGGCCTCGGACTGATCGTTCACGAACTCCTGAACATCATCCGGCCACAGGCCATCGCGCCGCATGCCGTAAGGCGTTCGGCGAGGCCCGCGCGGGTGCCGTCGCGACGCGACACGGCCGTCGAGGCCGCCGGTCGGCGGGGCCTCCTCCTTCATTCGATACCTTCCTGCCGCGCCGGAACTCGTGGACTCGACTCCTGGACTCAACTCCTGGGCTCGACGGCTGCGGGCTTGGTTCAAGTTCAAATCCTCGGAAATGTATCAGCTTGGCGGCGGCAGGGCCAATACTGTGCCGTTCCTGCCTACGAGCCATGCCGGCCGGCTAGCTTGTCGCGCTGCACCAAGTCCACTATGTCACCCCGATATGAACTCGTTTCGGGATTGAACAACCATGAATTTGCACCAGCCTGCTCCCCCACAGGCGGACCAATTGGCTGCTGACCGGTTGGCGGTCGAGAAATTTGCCATCGGCCAGTCGGTGCCGCGCAGCGAAGACCCGATGCTGCTGCGCGGTCAGGGACGCTACACCGACGACGTCAGCCTTCCCGGTCAGGCCTATGCGGTGATGGTGCGCAGCCGCAACGCCCACGGCGTCATTCGCAAAATCAATGTCGAAGCTGCAGGGAAGATGCCGGGCGTGCTCGCGGTCTATACCGCCGGCGATCTGGAAGCGTACGGCGCCTTGAAGTGCGTCGTCCCGCTGAAGAACCGCGACGGCACGCCGATGAAGAAGCCATGGCGCGGCGCCTTGGCAAAAGACAAGGTCCGCTACGTCGGCGATCCCGTCGCCTGCGTCATTGCCGAGAGCGTCAATGCCGGCAAGGACGCGGCCGAAGCGATCGAGATCGAGATCGACTCGCTCCCCGCCATCACCTCTGCCGGGGATGCCGTGCGCAGCGGCGCGCCGCTGCTTTACGACGACGTGCCGGAGAACGTTCCGCTCGATTACCACTATGGCGATGCCGCAGCGGTCGAGGCCGCCTTCGCCAAGGCGGCGCACGTGACCACGATGGACCTCGTCAACAGTCGCGTGGTCGTCAACGCGATGGAGCCGCGGGCGGCGGTCGCCGCGTATGACGGCAACCGCTTTACATTTTATGTGTGCTCGCAGGGCGTCACCGGAATGCGCGCCAACATTGCCGAGGTGATGGGCGTCGATGCCAAGGCGGTCCGCATCCTCTCCGGTCAGGTTGGTGGCTCATTTGGTATGAAAGGCGCGGTATTTTCAGAATACGTCTGCATACTGCACGCGGCGCGCGCTCTGGGCCGGCCGGTGAAGTGGACCGACGACCGCTCGGGAAGCTTTTTCTCCGACAGTCACGGCCGCGACCACGGCGTCACCGCCGAACTTGCACTCGATAAGGACGGCACCTTCCTCGCCATCCGCATCAAGTGCTTTGCCGACATGGGCGCGTTTCTTTCGCCGATGGGGCCGTTCCCCGGCACGGTCAACATCGTGAAGAACGTGCAGAGCATGTACCGGACGCCGCTGATCGAACTGTCGGCCAAATGCGTTTTCACCAATACCTCGCAGACCGGCCCGTATCGTGGCGCCGGCCGGCCCGAGGGCAACTACTTTATGGAGCGGATGATCGACACCGCTGCGGCCGAGATAGGCATCGATCGGCTCGCGCTGCGCAAGCGCAATCAGATCCGGCCGAAAGAGCTGCCTTACAAGACCGCGTCCGACGTGACCTATGACAGTGGCGACTTCGCGGAACTAACGAAGCAAGCTCTCGAACTCGCCGACATCAAGGGCTTCGCCGCCCGCAAGCGCGAAAGCCGCAAACGCGGGAAGCTGCGCGGCCTCGGCATCGGCAACTTTCTGGAAGTGACGGCTCCGCCATCGAAAGAGCTGGCGCAGATTGAGTTCAACGCCGAGGGCACCGTGACGCTCACAACCGGCACGCTCGATTTCGGCATGGGTCACGCCACGCCGTTTGCGCAAGTGCTGAGCGAGAAGCTCGGCGTGCCGTTCGACAAGATCAAGCTGGTTCAGGGCGACAGCGACCAGCTCGTCACCGGCGGCGGCAGCGGCGGCTCGAAGTCGCTGATGCACACCGGCACCGCGATTGTTGAAGCAGCGGCCAAGATCATCGAGAAGGGCAAGGAGGCCGCGAGCCATGTGCTCGAAGCCGCGTCCTCCGATATCGAATTCAAGCAAGGCCGCTTCGTCATCGCCGGCACCGACCGTTCGATCTCGGTGATGCAGCTGGCGCAGACCCTGCGGGACGGCGGCGCAAAGCTGCCGCCGGATGCGCCGCAATCGCTGGACGTGACCCACATCAGTGACGGGCCCGGCGCGCCGACCTTCCCCAACGGCTGTCACATCGCCGAAGTCGAGGTCGATCCTGATACTGGTGTGGTCGAAGTCGTCAGTTACGCTTGCGTCAATGACTTCGGCGTTGTCGTCAATCCTCTGGTAGTCGCCGGCCAGTTGCATGGCGGTGTCGTGCAGGGCATCGGCCAGGCGCTCATGGAGATGACGGTCTATGACAACGACGGGCAATTGCTGACCGGCTCATTCATGGATTATGCGATGCCGCGCGCAGCGGACGCGCCGCCCTTCGTGCTGGCCGACCACCCGGTGCCGGCAAAAACCAATCCCCTCGGCGTCAAGGGTTGCGGCGAAGCCGGCTGCGCCGGGTCTCTGACGTCGATCATGAACGCCGTGATGAACGCGCTCGCCGACCGCGGCATTCGCCATGTCGACATGCCGTTAACGCCTTTTCGGATATGGCAGGCGCTACAAAAGGCGAACGGAGCCAGAGCAGAGCGCCTGAAACAATGACGCAAACGATTTCAGTCCCGGCGCGACGCGCCGGCGCAACGCGCGTCGTCGTGCCGGTCTGCGCAGCGCATTTCCTCAGTCATTATTACATGATCATCCTGGCGCCGCTGTTCGCCTTCGTGCGCGCGGACTATGGCGTCAGCTACACTGATCTCGGGCTGGCGCTCACTGCGTTCAATCTGGTTTCAGCCGTGTTCCAGACGCCGGCCGGATTTCTCGTCGACCGGATCGGCGCACGCACCGTGTTGATCGCGGGTGTTGCCGTTGGCGCCGCCGCCTTTGCGGTCGCCGGCCTCGTCAACTCGTTCGTGGTATTCGTTGCCATGTTCGGTGTCGCCGGTCTTGCCAACACCGCATACCACCCGGCCGACTATTCGCTCCTTTCGGACCACGGCGCCCCGGCGCGCATCAGTCAGATTTTCTCGTATCACACCTTTGCCGGGATTCTCGGCGGCGCGGTGGCGCCGGCAACGCTCCTGGTGATGCAAAGCCACTTCGGCTGGCGCGGCGCTTTCGTCGGCGCCGCCATTCTCGGGGTCGCGGTGCTTGCGATCTTGGTCGCGGAGCGATCGTCAATGCCGGTCGGCAGACGGGAAGCAAAACGCCGCGCGGCTCCGCCGGCTGGCGACGGTGCGGCTCCCACGAAGAGCGAGCAGCACGGCTGGCAGCTTCTGCTCTCGCCGCCGATCCTGCTCAATCTTTGTTTCTTTATTCTGATCTCGCTGATGGGCGGGCTCTACAGCTTCTTCGTCGTGGCGCTCGGCACGCTCTACAATACGCCGCCGACGCTTGCCAACGTGGCGCTGACCGCGCTGTTACTGATGAACGCGCTGGGCGTGCTGATCGGCGGCGTGCTGGCCTCGCGGACAAACCGCCACGCCATCGTGGCCGCGATGGGCCTTGCCGGCGCCGGCCTTGGCACTGCGCTCGTGACCGTGGTCGGTTTTTCCTCCCCCGCGCTCATTATCCTGGCGTCGATATCCGGCCTGTCCGTCGGGATTGCGAGCCCGTCGCGCGACATGCTGGTCCGCGCGGTCACGCCGCCGGGCGCCTTTGGGCGCGTGTTCGGTTTTGTCTCCTCCGGATACAACATCGGCGCCATGATCGCGCCGACGATCTACGGAATGCTGATGGATCACGGCCAGCCGCGGGGCGTGTTTCTGTTTTCCGCGATCTGCAGCATTGTCTGCATCGCCACCGTGGTGTTCGGATTTTCCGGCCGCGAGCAGCGCCCAGCCGAGGTCTGACCGGCGAAAGTCGCTGGCACGCTGTCCGGCAGGCTTGGAAAGCGAGCCAAGATGTCCTAAATGGAGGCGCCCGTCCCGGCGAACCATGTAGGCGCAGGCCGCAATTCCCGCACGCGCGAAAAATTGGGGAATAGTTCAACGGTAGAACAGCGAACTCTGACTCCGTTAATCTAGGTTCGAATCCTAGTTCCCCAGCCACGTACCAAGTTTCACAATTCGTTCCGCAGGTTGAACGAGAATTACAAAACCTTGCGAAATTCCGCCTTTGAAATGATTGGGGTTTACTTTCGAAGCAAAGAAGGGGCTGCTTTTAACCGAACTGTTTCGGGTAAAAGCAGCGCGGCGGATAAACGAGAGGCTGGGTTTTGATTTTCGAGCCCTCTGTTTGATAATGTCAGCCCGAGAGGGTTAGGAACATGCGGTCGCTTCGCCTCCATCTCGATTCTTCTGACTACGCGAGGATGTACCGCGCTGTTCCGGGCTCATCCGCGGCGCAGACCAAAGATGCTCTCAAGAACCTCGTTCAAGCTCGCCAAATAGAGATTGGCCTATCCTACCACGTTGTTTTCGAGCTGCTGCAAAAGGCCGCACCCGAACACCGTGCCGACCGCCTCGAACGCGCCCGTTTGCTTAGCGAGCTTTGCGAGCGGAATGCACTGCCCTATCCCAGCGATCTTGGACAAGGATTTCGCTTCTCCAATGATGGCCTATGGGTACCGCGTATCGATCTTGAGGAAGTTGAGATTGAGAATGTCGTTCAGCGTCTAATGCACATCGTTACTATTCATCCGAATTCGAGCCGCCACGAACAGCGCATCCATGCAAAGCGAAAATATCTCACGGCGTGGGTGCGGGTCTATCCAGAACGTGCCAGTCAGCTCCACGCGCGACTCTGGCCGTTCTTATTTGCGCATGACTTTGCAGCAGACGGTGATCTGGGGCGCTATCTCTCTGAGGAGATGAACCGCGAGGTCGCAAACGAAAAGCTGCGCTTTCACATCACTGATCCCGTATCAGTTTACACGACTTACTTCGATCTCTATGGCCGCGACGACCCAATTGCAGAACGCCGCGATGCAATTGCGCACAAGTTTCCCCTGATGCTTGAAGGATTGCGAGGCATGCTTAGCGATGGCGCTAATCTGCGCGGAAAGATCGACGAAGCGCTTACGCTAGAAGGCGAGGACGCGTTAGCAGCTGATGGCCGCGTTGTGCTGACCAAATTGAAGGCTGATCTCAAGACGTTGCGTGCCGAGACCCTCTCGCCCGAAGAATTGTCCCGGCAAGTTCCGGCCTGGAAGAATATGCTCGGAGAGGAAGGGGCCTTGATCGCGGCTCAAATTCTCTACGCCTTCCATCGTGAAGGTCGCCCCATAAAACGCTCAGATGCTGTCGATTTTATTCATGCCAGCTACCTGCCGCATATTGACCTATGGCGCGGGGACAAAGCTTTTAGTGATTTGCTCATCAAACATAAAGTAAAATTCTCCGAGCGTGTCGTGCCCACGCTTGAGGAACTTCCTTTGCGTATCGAAAGCGAGACAGCGCGTCTAGCTCGCGCTGCCTGAGTGGCGGTCATCGGCGTGCAAGCGATCGTTTTGCTCCCACTCCATCGGTACCTGAAAAAAAACCCCGTCAGATTGACGGCAATTTCTCGCGCGTCCTCGTGATTTAGCTTTCGGCCCGGATAGCGCGGCTGCCAAACCTTGATTGTCTCGTCGAGAAATTCATCGCTGTAAGGGCCGACTGAAGTTGGAACATCCCGCTTAAGCGGGTCGGGTTTCGCCTGCGTCATAATCACTAAGAGTCACCGCGGGTTATCTCTCCATTGAGATCGCTTGGGAGGGGGCGCGTTGAGGACGCTAGGCATATTTGTTTGAAAAACCAGAGCTTTTCGGCCTTTAATTGAATATACCCAATTTGGGGTCTATAGTACCCAATATGGGGTCGTTATGATGAAAGACGTAAGCCTGTCGAGTGCACTGTTTTCCAACGTGCAGCAGCGCGTGCTGGCGCTTATCTTTGCTCACCCTGAGCGCAGCTTCTATACCTCGGAGATCGTTCGAAACGTCCATTCCGGCACCGGCGCGGTCGAGCGCGAGCTAGCGCGCCTCGAGCAAAGCGGTTTGGTTTCAGTCGAACGGATAGGCAATCAGAAGCATTTCCGGGCCAACCGGGACTCCCCGATTTTCGGAGAACTCCAAAGCATTGTTCTGAAAACCGCGGGATTGGCCGAACCGCTGAGGCAATCTCTTGCACCCTATGCCGACAGGATCAAATTCGCCTTCGTCCACGGCTCGGTTGCCAAGGGCACCGATACGGCCCGTAGCGACATTGATCTTATGGTGATCGGGGACGACCTGAATTATTCGGACCTGTATGCGGCGTTGCAAAAGGCCGAGCACACATTAGGCCGGCCTGTAAACCCGACTTTTCTCACCCCTAAGGACTGGCTACGCAAGGTCAGTACCAAAGATTCCGTCATTGCAAAAATCAGTTCTCAGCCTAAGCTTTTCATTCTTGGCTCTGAAACTGATCTGAAGACATGGGCAAACAGGAATTAGAAAATCTCGTCAAGATGGGCCAGCTCAAGCCTGAGCCTGGGACGCGCGCGGAATTTGTCGGCATGTTGGAATCTGCCAAGACGCGTCTCGCCGATGCGCGCAACGAAGGCCTCTCCGCAGAAAGCCGATTTGATCTAGCGTATGGCACCGCGCCTCGCGCTCGCGGCTCTACGGCAGAAGGGATATCGCTCGGAAAATCGCTACACCGTGTTTCAGGCGCTCGTCCATACCGTAGAGGGTTTGGATCCTACAGCGGTGCGTATTTTCTCAAAGGCTCACAACGAGCGCAATCTAGCCGAATACGAGGGCCGCACCGAGGTCGATCAGCGGCTTCTGAAAGAACTCATCCACCACGCCACCGAGCTTCAGAAATTGGTGGCCGAGCTCCAACCACCAGGCAAATGATCATGCACGTTTTACACACGTTCCCAAGAATTACGCATCACCTCGAACGTCGCACGAATTTCTTCTTTCGGATCGATACAAATGGTTCTAAACGTATCGATAAATCCCAGCCAGTGCGCTTTGTGCCCTGCAAGCAGCTTTGCAGGGCCTCCAGTAACTCGACGCATCAGCGATAATGCCAATGGATGATGCAGCAGCGCGGATAGTGAATGAATTTGTCGGGCGCTATGAAGCTGCGTGGAACGAGCACGGCGCCGATGCGGTCGCAAAATTATATACGGCCGACAGCGTGCTCGTTGGCTTCACCACGGCCATCGGTCGTCCCGAAATCCTGAAATTGTTGGAGATCATTATTGGTCAGGGCTGGACCCGGATCAAAATCAAGGTCGTGAATGTACGCAGAGTCGGCGACGTTATTTTGTTTGTGAATGAATACACCGCGACCGGCTCGTCCGGCGAAAATACCGGAAAGACGATCAGCGCCACGGCAAGTCATGTGCTGGTTCATGCCGAAGGCGCGTGGCTATCGGCCTTGCACACGGCGCGCTGAACTTCGACCAGGAATTTAGCGGCGGGAAACGTTGAGCGGTCCGCAACTGCCAAAATCGTTTGCGACGCGGGAGGATTTGCGGGCGGGAAGATTACCGAGTGGGGCGTACCGGCGGGTTTGCAGCTTACTGAGCCGAAGGCGTGTAGGTGCTCGGCGGATGCGGCATGTTCGGCTGCGGCGCCGGCGAGGAAACCGTTGAACTTCTGAACAGATCGGTGAGCGACTGTTTCGGATACGGGTAGTAAGAGTTGGCTTCGTTAGCTGGTGGTGCGGGGACCGCGGAGGCGGCAACAGGTTGGGGGTAACCCGGCTGGTTCGCGGGATATGGCTGACCCGACGCCGTGTACGTACTCGGCGGGCGCGGCGCATTCTGCTCGGGCGAAGAATTCGTTAAATCTTTGAATAACTCCACGAGCGACTGACTGGGATATGGATAGCCGGACGTTCCCGCTTCCGCCGAAGCCGGAGCGGCAGCCATGGTCGGCTGGGGCGCTGCGCTATACGGAGGCGGCGGGACACTTGCGGTCTGCGCGGAGGAGGAAGGCGATGAGGAAAACGACGAACACGCCGCCAGCACCAGCAACAGCGTAAAGGATGTCACAACGAAAGCGAGTCGCGTGCTGCCGCCGCGCGAAGCGCCCCAGCAATCCGTTACGCGAATGCGCAACCCCTGCGTCCCCATCTAACAAGTATAGCAATCGTATCATGTCGATCTCAAGGCCGCCGCGCGCTTAAGGCCAAGGCGTCATCGGCGTAAACCCTTTCAGATGCGACGAAAACGGCCGCAGCCCATTTGGCGGTTCTCGGACACAATCCTTTGCTATAATCAACGTCAAAGCGCGCTCCAACAAACAGGTCCGAGACCCAACGAGGCGGCGATGAGCGTTATCGACAGCACTGAATTCCCGACCCTCGCCGCGCCGCGGCGGCCGGAAGGCCGCACCAGCATGCGGCGATCGCTCCGCGACATGCGCGACAATGCGCTCGCCGCGCACCCGCCGGAGAACTTCGCCGCCGACATCATTGCCCAGCGCATCTTGTGGCGGCGCATGTTCATCATCAACGAGCCGGGCGCGATCAAATACATTCTGCTGGACAACGCAGCGAACTACACCAAATCGGAAGTCGGCCGCCGCCTGCTTGAGCCCGGCCTCGGCCGCGGCCTCTTAACCAGCGAAGGCGAGACTTGGCGGCGGCATCGCCGCATCATGGCGCCCTCGTTCGATCCGCGCAGCGTGATCGGCTACGCGCCGATCATGACCAGCGTCACCGAAGACCTGCTGGCGAAATGGGACGCGCTGCCGGAGCCGCGCGAACTGGATGTCGCCGCCGAGATGATGCACATCACCCTGCACATCATCTCGCGCGCAATGTTCTCTTCGGATTCCGATGAGATCGTCGATGTCGTCGAGGGCGGGGTCAGTCAGTATCAGACACTGGTGCGGCCGAGCGTTTTCGACCTGTTGCACTTTCCGCAATGGTTCGCGCGGCTGATGGCGCCGCTGCCGACGGAAGGAATCTTCAACGAGTTCGATGCCAAGGTCGATCGGCTGTTGACCGAGCGCGGCCGGGAGCCCGATGCCGAACCGAAAGATCTGCTGGCACGTTTGCTCGCCGCCCGCGACAGCGAGACCGGCGGCGCCATGACCGGAAAGGAAGTGCGCGACCAGGTGGTCACGATCTTCATGGCCGGCCACGAGACCACCTCGCTGGCGCTGTCCTGGACCTGGTATCTGCTCTCGCAGCACCCCGCGGTGGAAGCGAAAGTTTACAACGAACTGCGCGACGTGCTTGGCGGCCGCACGCCGGAATACGCCGACGTTGCCAATCTTCGCTACACCCGGATGGTGATCGAAGAATCCATGCGCCTCTATCCGCCTGCGCACACCACCGGACGTCAGCCGATCGCGCCGGACGAGATTCTCGGCCATCGTATTCCGGCCGGCGCCGAAGTGCTGATCATGCCGTGGCTCTTACATCGCAAGCCGCAGCTGTGGGAAAATCCGGGCCGCTTCGACCCGGAGCGGTTCCTGCCCGAGCGCGTCGCCGAACGCCCGCGCTTTGCCTACATGCCGTTCGGCGCGGGACCGCGCATTTGCATCGGCGCGGTGTTCGCCATGACGGAGGCAGTCCTGATCCTAGCCACTATCGCACAAAGATATCGGCTGCATCTCAAGCCCGGTCATCCGGTCGAGCCGCAAGGGCTGATCACGCTGCGGCCGCGGCATGGACTACGGATGACGTTGGAGCGGCGGTAGCTCCCGCAGGTGCGCCCACGGTCGGCTTCTAATAAACATCGGCTTGATAGCGGCCGCTGGTTTTCAGTTCGGCGACGAACCTTGCCGCGTCGTGCGGCGAACAGCCGCCGTGCTCGGCGACGATGTCGGTGAGCGCGGTCTCGACATCTTTCGCCATCCGCAGCGCGTCGCCGCAAACGTAGACGTGCGCGCCATCGTTGAGCCACGACCACAGATCGCGGCCGACTTCACGCATGCGGTGCTGCACGTAAATCTTTTCCTTGCCGTCGCGCGACCACGCCAACGTCAGCCGCGTCAGCAGGCCGGCAGCGCGCATCGCCACCAGCTCCTCCTCATAAAAGAAATCAAAGTCGCTGCGCTGATGGCCGAAGAACAGCCAGTTGCGTCCTGGCGCCTTGATGGCCGCTCGCTCGTGGAGAAAGGCGCGAAACGGCGCAATCCCGGTGCCGGGCCCGATCATGATGATCGGCTTCGCCGGATCGTCCGGCAGCGCGAAGTGTTGCGCCTTCTGCACGTAGACCCGGATGTTGTCGCCGGGCGCGATGCGGCCGCCGAGGAAGGTTGAGCAGACGCCCAGCCGGGTGCGCTTATCGATTTCGTAGCGCACGGCATCGACGGTGAGCGAGACCCGGCCGGGATGAGACTTGAATGATGAGGAAATCGAATAGACCCGCGGCTGTAGCGGATCGAGCGCCTCGATGAAAGCTTCGGGATCTGGCCTGATGCCGGGGAATTTGTGCAAGGCGGCGAGCACGTCGAGGGTCGCCGCGTCGCCGTCGGGGTCCTCGCCGGCGGCAAGCCGCTTGGCCTTCTGTTTGCGTTCGCCGCCGGTGAGATACGAAATCAACTCGAACAGCATGTCGGGCGCCGGCGACAGCGAGACGCCGTCGGTCAACACCTCGCGCAGCGTGCGATCGCCGATCGGAAAATCCGGCGGCACGTGCAGCGCGGCGAGCACCGCTGTAACGAGCTCCTGGTCGTTGGCGGAAAAAATGCCGAATGAATTGCCGACGACATAATCGAGATCGGTGCCGGCAAGATCGATATCGATGTGCCAGGTCTCCTTCTCGGAGCCTGGCTTATTGAGACGCCGGCGTGAGAGGAAGGTAGCGTAGACCGGATTGTCGCGGCTGCGCCCGGGCGGCGTTGCCAGCGTGGGCGCTGGTTGCGCTGCTGCTTGCGCCGCCGCCGCCGGCGTGCCGTCAAGCTCCTGATAGAGCTGCTTGAGCATCCGGGAGGTTTCTTTGCCTCCCGGCACGCACAGGTTCAGCCGTTTTTCGGCTTGGCCAAACAGCGCGTCGGCGTAGTCCTTGCAATTATAGCCGCACTGGCCGCAATCCTGCTGCGCCATCGCCGCCATCAGCCGGCGCGGCAGCGCCCTGCCCTCCGCAAGCTTCATGCGGTCGGGCAACGGCATGGCGGGATCGTGCCAAGGGGCTCCATCGTCCGCGCCATCATCCTCGGCTTCCGCCGGCGGCTCCGCGGGACCGCCGATCAATCCGCCAAGCAATTTGGCGGCTTCGGCGTCGGAGAGCGGCGTGACGCTCTCCTGCAGGCCGAACAATCCGCCAAACAGCCCGTTGAGCCAGGTCCGCTGCTCCGGCGTAAACGGCGCCGACTCAGGAATGAATGACGGGATCGGCGGCCGTGGCGTCATGCTCATTCGGCGGCCTCGAGCTCGGTCATAGACTGCAATGCGCCTATCTCGTGCCGGCGCGCGAAGGCGAGGAAGGTTTCCTCGGGCGAGGCGCGGTGCGCAAGATAGGCTTTGAGAATCCGCTCGATGGTGCGCGGCGCGTCTTCGGCAACGACGTCGCGGTAAATCTCGCGGCCAAGCGCCGCGTTCGGCCCAAAGCCGCCGCCGACGAGGATGTGATAACCCTCGACCGGATCGGCCTCCTCGTCCGCCTGGACCTTGCAGGCCAGCAGCCCGATCTCGGATACGAAATGCTGCGCGCAGGAATGATGGCAGCCGGTCAGATGGATATTGACCGGCGTGTCGAGCGCGACGCGCGCCTCGCACCAGCGCGCGATTTCCTCGGCGTGGCGCTTGGTGTCGGACGCCGCGAACTTGCAGCCGGTATTGCCGGTGCAGGCGACAAGGCCGGCGCGGATCGGATTGGTTTCAATAGCGAGCCCGAGCGCTTCGATCCGCGCTTTTGCCGCAGGGACCTTTTCCGTCGGCACGCCCGAAATCAGGAGATTCTGCCAGACGGTGAGCCGCAGATCGCCATCGCCGAGTTCGCGCGCGACTTCAGCGAGGCCGCGCATCTGCGCGACCGACAGATAGCCGACCGGCACGACCACGCCGATCCAGTTCAGGCCGTCCTGCTTCTGCGGATGCACGCCGAGATGCGCGGTGCGATCAAACACCGGACGCGGCGCCAGCGCGCCGGGCACGGCGCGATCGAACTTCCGGCCGAGACTATCTTCCAGCAAAGCGACGAATTTCTCGATGCCCATGGCATCGAGCACATATTTCAGACGCGCCTTGGTACGATCGGCGCGATTGCCGTGCTCGATGAAGAGCCGCACTACGGCGTCCGCTACCTTGCAGGCGTCCTTCGGCTGCACCAGCACGCCGGTATCGCGGGCGAAATCGTGATGTCCGGTAATGCCGCCGAGACCGAGCTTGAACCAGATTCCGGGCGCAAGTCCGAAGCCGTCGTTCACCTGCACCGCCCCAAAGGCGATGTCGTTGGTGTCCTCCAGCACCGCGATGGTGCCGGCGCCGTCGAAGGCGACGTTGAACTTGCGCGGCAGGCCGTAGAGCGCGCGGTCGTTGAGGATGTGAAAGTGCCACTCGCGCGCGAACGGCCGGGTATCGATCAGTTCCTGCGGATCGATGCCGGCGGTTGGCGTGCCGGTGACGTTGCGGATGTTGTCGGCGCCGGAGCCGCGCGAGCACAGTCCCAGATCCTGGACGGCCTCGATCATCGCGACCGCGTCGTGCGCTTTGACTTCGCGGATCTGGATGTTGGCGCGCGTGGTGACGTGCGCATAGCCGCCGCCATAACGCTCGGCGAGGTCGGCAAGGCCGGCGAACTGCGCGGCGTTGAGGATGCCGTTTGGAATCCGCAGGCGGCACATATACGAATTTTGGTTCGGCGCGACATAGAACAGGCCGAAGAACCGCCAGCGGAAATTGTCGGCGGGCTTCGGATATTCACCTTTGGCGGCGTGGTCCTTCAGCCGCTCATAGGTGTCGAACGGATGTTGCTCGCGCTTGAACTTTTCCTGATCGGAGAGTTTGCCGCCCGATGCGAGCAGCCGGTTCTGCGCTTTCAGACCAGCTGCATCCGGCCCGACCGGCTCGGGCGCAGCGGGAGCCGCGCCGACGGCGGCGCCGCCGGAGACGCTCTTCGCCGCCTTGGCGATCTGCACCCCGGCAACGAACCCTTCGAGGTAACGTTTCTGTTCCGGGTTGAAGTCGCCGGTCTGCTCCGCGGCCGCCTGTTTGAGGTCGGCTTCGCTCATTCGGCTTCGCTCATTCAGCCGGCACGTGCGTCGGCGCGGTCAAAGGTGCGGGCGCAGCCGTGCGAGGTTTGTGGGTGATGTAGAGCGCCAACCCCGTGAACACGAAGCCGCCGACGAGATTGCCGAGCGTCACCGGGATCTGATTCCAAATCCACCACTGCGCGACGGTGACCTTGGCTCCCATCATCATCCCGGTCGGGATGATGAACATGTTGACGACCGAGTGCTCGAAGCCCTGCGCGAAGAAGATGAACACCGGCATGTAGGCGCACGCTATTTTGCCGATCGTCGACGACGTTGACATCGCCGCCACGATCGCAAGGCAGACCATCCAGTTGCAGAGGATCGCCTTGACGAAAACGGTGATCATGCCGGCGAAGCCGAGTGCCTCGTAGCCGGTGGTCTTGGCTTGGGCGATGGCGATGATCTTGGCGGCGACGCCGGCCGGTGCCGTGGCGCCAAAATTCGTCAGCGTGATCGCCAGCAGTCCGCCATAGACGACGCTGCCGATCAGATTGCCGAGAAAGACCCAGCCCCAATTGGCGAGCATGGTCTTGCTGTCGGTGTCTTTCTCAATCCACGGCAGCGGCAACAGTCCGAAGCTGCCGGTGACGAGATCGAGGCCAAGCAGCACAATGAGGATCAATCCAACCGGGAAGATCAGCGCGCCTACCAGCGGCTGATCGGTCTGCACCGCGCCGGTAATCGCGAGGCTTGTTGCCGCAGCAAGGATGGCGCCAGCGAGCCCGCCGCGGATGACGAGATCGACCGGCGATAACGCAAGCTTGGTGCGCCCCGCATTGACCATGGCGGACGCAACATCGGCTGGCTTCACGTAATCCATGTCCCGGCTCCATTAGCTTTAAGGCAGCCGAGATGCCCTAAACGGAGCCACCGGCCGGCCAACGCCTTACTCTTGCCGCTAAACGAGCAAGTCGCATGCCAGCAGATAACACACTGAATCAATGTGATAATCTCAGTTCCATCATGAGGCCGGTGCTGCGCATTGCAGCGGCCAGAGTTGAAATTTTGTGCACTGCGGGAGTTTGGCTGGGGAAGTGCCGGGGTCTCATCGCCATGGGCACCATAGGTTACAAATCACGAAAGCATGGCGGGCAATGGCGAGCGCACCACCGCGATCCTGTCCAAGACCCAGATCAACTTAAAGCTGATCCCCGGCGTCGAGGGGCATCCGCGAATCTGTCGGCTCGTCGCCTATAATCTCACCGACATCACGGTGCGAGGCTCGTGGCTCGGACCGGGACGATTGCGCCTCGTCCCGCATGTGCATGCGCCGGTCGGGGATTTTCCGGTACGGAAGATTATCGGCGCGCATCACTTTGTCGCCGACGTCACCCTGCCCTACGGGCGCGTGCTGTACAATTATAACAAGCCGTGAACCGTCACGCGGTTTGATCTGAGATTGCCGCCGCACCCTTAGCGAATTGCGCCCATCCAAGAACGCCAAATATTGGCGATTGCCGACCACAGCCAATTCTTTGCCTCGACTGATGGGGGACTACTGAGTTCGGTCGTGGTCGCGACTGTTTGCCCGCAGCCTGCCACCAGCACGGAAAATTTGATCTCGCCGTCGGTGTAATAGGTATCGCCGCCGCCGTTGCGGCCATTGAGCGTCGGACCTATGCCGCTCACCTCGTAGATGCTGCCCACAGCCTTCGCATCTTCCAGGTCGACGGCAAGTTGATCCCGTTCGGCGTCGACATCGGGCGCAATGTGATGGGTGATTTGCGCGTCGTTGTGGCTGAAGCCGACACCGCGGTCGTAAGTCACGGCGCCGAGCCAGACCGGCCGGTCCTCATCGCCGCTTTCCAGCACCTGCCAGAACCGCACGTGGTGACGCCGATCGGCACTTTTGCCGACCGGCTTTTCGAACGCGAAGTCTTCACGCCGGCCTTCGTAATATAAATGGCTCACCGGCGCGTCATGATACGGCCTATCCAACAGCACGCTGCCGGCGATGGCGATGCTGGAGCGAAGCGTGGTCGGATCAGCCGGATACCACCCCGCCGCTTTCATGGCACACAGCACGTCTTCCTTCGAACCAACAAGCCCGACGTTAATCGGATCGCCCGGAATACCGGCCTTTGTGTGCGTCACCATCGCCAGCGTCGCAAGTTTCTTCTGGTGTTCGTAGTGCCGCCAGGTCGACGGCAACAGGAAGTAGGCCGCCAGCACATAGAGGGCGACGAACACCGCAGCCGCAAGGAGCGCGATTTTGTATTCCCGGCGCATGGCCGCAAACATCGGCGATACCTCTTAAGGGGTATCTGCCGAATACCGGCCACGGTTTCAACCGGATCGCTCTGGGCGCCAGGGGCTTGGCCCCCAGGACGCCTTAGCTAAAATGCGAAAAAATGCGCGTTGCCGCCCACTTGACCGCCGCTTCGACGAACCAGCCAAACACCACCACGCCGGCGACACCGATGGACGCCAAGGCTGCGAACTTCGACCGCG
>CAWHPC010000001.1:0-41614 GCA_963831165.1 uncultured Alphaproteobacteria bacterium | reverse complement strand
GGGAAACAAAATCATGCATCTGATCAGAGTCGATCTGGTCTAGCCTGTTGGCATCTCTGGCGTCATGATACTGGCAGCCGCACCGGCTGCCGCGCAGAAGCAAAAGCCGAACATCGTCGTCATCATGGGCGACGACATCGGCTACTGGAACATCGGCGCCTACCACCAGGGCATGATGGCCGGCAGGACGCCGAACCTCGACAAGCTTGCCGCCGAGGGCATGCGGTTCACCGACTACTACGCCGAGGCGAGTTGCACGGCAGGTCGCGCCAACTTCATCACCGGCGAGCTTCCGATCCGCACCGGCATGACCACGGTCGGCCAGGCCGGTTCGCCCATCGGCATTCCCGCGCAAGCGGTGACCATAGCGACGGCCTTCAAGTCGATGGGCTATGCCACGGGCCAGTTCGGCAAGAACCACCTCGGCGACCTCAACGAGTTCCTGCCGACCGTCCACGGCTTCGACGAGTTCTTCGGCTACCTCTATCACCTCGATGCGATGGAGGACCCCGCGCACCCCGGTTACCCGCAGGAATTGTTGAACGTCGTCGGCCCGCGCAACATGGTTCATAGCTGGGCGACCGAAACCGACGATCCGACGGTGATGCCGCGCTGGGGCAAGATCGGCAAGCAGAAGATCGAAGACGCCGGGACGCTCTATCCGAAACGGATGGAGACCGTGGACGACGAAATCCGCGACCTGTCCTTCAAGTTCATGGACAAGGCCAAGGCCGACGGCAAGCCGTTCTTCGTGTGGCTCAACCCGACGCGCATGCACATCGTCACGCACCTGTCGCCGAAATACGAGGCGATGCGCAACTCGAAGAACGGCTGGACCATCCATGAAGCCGGCATGGCCCAGCTCGACGATATCGTCGGTTCGGTGATGCAGAAACTCAAGGACATGGGTGTCGACAACAACACCATCGTCGTATTCACCACCGACAACGGCACCGAAGTCTTCACCTGGCCGGACGGCGGACAGACGCCGTTCGCGCAAAGCAAGGGCACCGTCCTGGAAGGCGGCTTCCGCGTGCCGGCCATCATCCGCTGGCCCGGCAAGGTGCCGGCGGGCAAGGTCGAGAACGGCATCATCTCCGGACTCGACTGGTTCCCGACTTTCCTTGCCGCGGCCGGTGATCCGAACATCGGCGAAGAGCTCAAGCAGGGCAAGAAGCTCGGTGACACGACCTACAAGGTGCATCTGGACGGCTACAATCAGATGGACCTGATCACCGGCAAGGGGCCGTCGAACCGGCACGAAGTCTGGTACTTCGGCGAAAGCGCACTTGGCGCCGTGCGCATCGACGACTTCAAGTATCGCTTCATCGATCAGCCTGGCGGCTGGCTGGGCGACAAAACCAAGCCTGACGTGCCCTACCTGATCAACCTGCGTCTCGATCCATTCGAGCGCACCGGCTGGCCCGATAGCGGGACCAAGATCGGAGCGCAGCAATACTTCGACTGGTTCAAGTACGAATTCTGGCGCTTCGTGTTTGTCCAGCAGCAGGTGGAGAAGCTCGCGATGACTGCGATCGAGTTTCCGCCGATGCAAAAGGGCGCGAGCTTCAATCTCGATGCCATAAAGGCGAAAATCCAGGCGGCCAGGTCGGCGATGGGCAAGTAGGCAATCGCGGCCGCCGGAAGAGTGTGACGACACCGCCCGCTCGGGCACGGCCCGGGCGGGCTTTCTAAACGCCGTTGGAGCGAATTATCGACGGCGAGATCATAAGCCCTTTAACATTGGATGATTGACGACGGCGTCGGTGCCCGACTGGATTAAAAGATCCACCTGTTCGGTCGGCAGCTTGAAGCGGGTCGGGATGGAAGACAATCTCGCGGCGCGCTGCGGGTCGAACTGGTCGAAACCCACTTCGGCAACTTCAAAGCTGATGATGCTGCAGCGCCAATCCCGCGGAGCCCCCAGCCGCCGGGCTTCGGCGGCCGGCAGGCTGCATCGCCATTTGCGTATTACCTCCTGCCATTCCCGAATACTCAACCGAAAGGCGTCAAAACCGCTGCGGACAGCGGAATCCAGCGCAGTGCTGGTCACGGCGCCGAGCAACTCTGCGCCTGCGGGTCCATCGACCGTGCGAGCCCAATTTCCGGCCGGTGCTTGACCCGCATTGACCACAACGAAGATCAAACGGCGCAATTGCACCGCCTTTTCCGGCGTGAGCGGCATGTATGGCTTCTCTGCCGCTGCCCGGGCGATCACCAGTCCCGAAAGGCCAAAATTGTCAGTAATGCCGCCGTCGGCGAGCTTCAAATATTTGATCTGCTCGGGATCCCGGTAGCGTTTGAGTGCTTCGGCGAAGGCCCGCACCTGCGCTCCCGCATTGCGATCCGCCAGGACGCGGTTGACCCACGGCGGCAGCGGTGCCGCGCAAGCCGCCGGAAAGCTCTCGAGCACAATGGGTACAAACGCGACCGGCACGGCGGCAGAAGCCGCAACGGCCTGCGACAAAGGGTAGTTTCGAATATCGCTGCACAGGGCTGCGAAGGTCACCGGGGAAAACAGAAACGGTGTCCTGTTGTAAAGGTCCGAGGCGTTGATCCAGACAATCGGCCTGCCTTGCTGAAATAGAGCGCCCAGGGTCGCGTGGTCGAACAGATTGCGATCGAGCCAGCCGGTCAATCTACTCGCATCGTTTACCCCACCGCCGAGGCCTTGCGCGATATTTCGCAAATTGACAGAGGTGTTCAGATCCTCTTCGGCATTGCGTATCAAAAAACGCTCGCGGAAGTCGGCAAGCGCCGCGCGGCCTTTGAGCCCGAAATAGGCGGCGGTGACCGATCCGCCCGAGACGCCCGAGACAAATACAACTCGATCCAGATAGCTTTTACCGTCCCTGGTTGGAACACGATCGAGGCCCCGCAACACACCATAGGCAAAGGCGGCGGCGCGCGTTCCTCCGCCGGAAAATGCAAGCGCAATAGCGGTATCCCCGCCGACCTCCGGTGTTGTCAATTGCGCCATCGGATTTGAACCGGCGGCTACCGGCGTATTCACCGGCGGATCAAAAGTCGCGCAGCCCGCCAGCAGCAAAAGACAAAACCCGAATGGCGTCGCGTTAGGCCAGACGATAGCGCATCGCGCTGATAGCAATCGCTGGCAGATCATGAAGATACGCTGCAACGGCCAATGGGCATTGAGACTGTCGTGGCGGTTTCGTTTGCTGAGGGCTGTATCAATCACCAATGCAGTTCAGTGGTTGCTAACGACAGCATCCAACGGCGCCTATTGCCGGCACACACCGTCAAAGGTGTGGCAATATTGTCCGGCACGGCAAAGCTGACCATGGCCTGTTGCACCCGCGGCGTGACAGACGCACGTTACTCTGGTCATTCCCTCCGCACAGCGCGGAAAATATTTGTGGGGGTTGGCCGAACCTGCAACCCTCGCATGGGCCGATCCAGCGGATACGGCAATCGCGAGTAGCGCCGCGGTAAGGACCTTCAACATATTTCTCCTCCCCGTCCCGTCTATCTGTTGAACACTATATTGGCAGACAACGTGCTGCAATGTTGTTTGCACCGCTGCCGTGCCGCGCCGGCAGCAGCTCCCAAAGTCTGGTTGAATGAATCCAAAGTTGAGATGCGGTTGGCTGTCGCTGGTTTGAAACTTCCGCTTCCGCGGCATTCGAGGCGCGATTTTGCGCGCTCGTACTGGAAATCGGCCGTTGCTATCCCTATTGCACCGCAGCTGACCCCTTTTTGGAGCTTGCGTGGTTTTTAGTGAACTACCGGGCGATGTTCGCGGGGCACTAAATTTAGAACGGCGCCGCTGTTACTGGCTCTCGGAGTGTGCTAGTCTTGGTTGAGATCAAGGCCGAGGCTGAAGGAATACGCGGTGTTTTAAACTAGCAGCACCACGTCGGGGAGGGGTGATATGAAGCGGATTTTGATTGCTGGGGCATTCGCGCTTGCAGTCGGTGGACCGGCACTTGCCGCCGATCTTCCGCCGGCGCCGCCTCCGCCGCCGCCGCGGGCCCCGGCGGCTTATATTCCCGCGCCGATCCCATACTACAATTGGACCGGCTTCTATATCGGCCCCAATGTTGGCTTCGGCTTCACCAGCTCCAGCACTCTTTCGGACTCGCAGAAAAGCACTTTCACCAGCACGACCAGCAACGCGTTCCTCGGCGGCGGCCAGGTTGGCGTCAACTGGGAGTTCGGGGGTGGCGTCGTGATCGGCGCCGAGGCCGACTTCGAATGGCTTCCC
This sequence comes from uncultured Alphaproteobacteria bacterium, assembly GCA_963831165.1. Classification (GTDB taxonomy): domain Bacteria; phylum Pseudomonadota; class Alphaproteobacteria; order Rhizobiales; family Xanthobacteraceae; genus BOG-931. The sequence continues at coordinate 37,389 of CAWHPC010000001.1, read as the reverse complement.
AATACTAAGAACACAATTACCGCCACCCCCGGTGCAGGCGCGCCCATTGCCAATGTCGGGTCTACGGCTACGGCCACCCTCAACAGTCGCTGGCTGACGCTGGCCGACGCCAGGCTCGGCTATGCGTGGGACCGTCTGCTGGTTTACGGCAAGGGCGGCGGCGCCTTCGTCGGGGCGAACAATTCTGCGCTGACCGTCAGTCCGTCTGGCGTGGTTTTGCCTCTTTCCGGCCCGGCTAACAATATGGGCTGGAACGCGGGCGTCGGGCTTGAGTACGTATTCTGGGGCACTTGGTCGGGGAAGGTCGAATACGATTATATCCGGCTGAACAGCGCATCCTTTACCGCGGCTGGGCCGGGAGGGGCGTTCAACCAAGATGTGATCTCGTCCAACAACCGCGTGATCAACCTCGTGACGGTCGGGCTGAACTATAAGTTCGGCGGCTGGTGATCGCTAACACGTGAGGATGTGCGGGGCGTTGTGAGACGCCCCCTCACAGGTTGGGTGTCCGCTCCGCACTCGCGGCTGATCGCGTGCTGCACTTCGGCGAATGGATGAGCGCGAGCGATCCTGCGTTTCACCCACACGATGGCCGCCGCATCGTTACAGGCTCCACCAGATTAAGAACTGCGAAGTCCGTTGTCGACTTCGTGCAGAGGCGGAGAACGCCCGAGCGATGACGATTGGCTTCTTGGTTTAATATAAGACGTGACGCATGAATGCCTTGGCGATCGGGGGATTGGTTTTTGTGCTCGCTTTTGGCGGGGCGTTGCTCGGGATGTATCTCCGCGCCGTTCTACCCGCGCATCACTTGAGCGAAGATTCGAAGGACATCGTCAGGATCTCCACGGCCATGCTCGCCACACTGGCGGCGCTGGTGGTGGGCTTGTTGATAGCCTCGGCCAAGAGCTCCTTCGATAACAAGAGCAGTGAATTGACGCGCTCCGCTACCCACTACGTCCTGCTGGATCGCACGCTGGCCGAATACGGGCCGGAAACGCGCGAGATCCGCGATCTGATTCGCCAGCTCATTGTGATGAGGCTCCATCAGATCTGGCCGGAGCAAAGTGCCGGACATCTCAATCCGGAGATGGTCCATCAAGGTCCCGGCGTCGAAGGCATCCAACGCAAGCTTCTGGATCTCGCGCCGCAGAACGATGCCCAACGCTGGCTCAAGTCGACGGCCTTGCAGCTGAGTAGCGATATTGCAGAAGTGCGCTGGTCGGCTGTGGAGCAGATGGGAAGCAGTATCCCGTGGCCGTTTCTCACCATTCTGGTGTTTTGGTTCACCGTTATTTTTGCAAGCTTCGGTCTGTTTGCGCCGACCAATGGAAGCGTGATCGTTGCAATGTTTGTCAGCGCACTCTCCGTCGCCGCCGCGATCTATTTGATTGTGGAGATGGACCAACCCTATGGCGGGCTCATAAAGATTTCCAGTTCGCCGGTTCTCACCGCTTTGGATCAGATTGGCCGGCCATAATCGTCTCACTGAAATACGGATCTGAGCCGCGGCGCTGCAAGTATAGCATCCGATGGGTCACGGCTGGACCGGAGATCGGCAGTAGACGCGTGCGCAGAGTTTCGTGGTAGCTTCGCTGCGAGTGAGCGCCGGGCTACGAGATCGCAAAGCGTCTTCGGTTCTTGCGTTTTCCATCGCATCGGCCGCCGTTATCTGCTGCTCCCTCCCGGCCCTTGGCGAGACGCCGGCGCTGTCCTACGGCCAAGGGCCGCAGGCGCAACAATCCAATCCGGAACAGCAAGACCCCGACTACAACGGCGAAGATTTTACCCGCCCGGTAAGAAGCTTCGAGATGCGTTTCCATTACCAAACGTCGCCTGGGACGACGGCACCGACACAGCAAGGAAGCTGGCTGCTGCGGCTGAACTGGAAGGCCGAACTTGACGGCGGCTGGCGGGTTGGACTTCTGGGTCAGATTCCGGTCGTCGACAAGATGACCTTCGGTCCCACCGGTGCCGACAACGAATTTGGTTATGGCGATACGACGTTTCAGGCCGCTCTTATTCACGACATCGACCGGCACTGGGCCTTCGGTTTCGGCGCTCGCCTGGTCGGCCCTACGGCCGAGGACTCGCTCGGAACCGGCAAGTGGCAGATCATGCCGGGCTTCGGGGTGCGCTATTCCTTCCTCGAAATTGGGCCCGAAACCTATTTCGTACCGGTGGTCCGATACGCGATCAGTTTCGCCGGCGATCCGTCGCGGCGAAATATCAGCGAACCGCAGATTGCGCCAACCTTGAACATTGGGCTGCCGGATCGGTGGTTCGTGACCCTCTATCCAAGCAACGACATTCGCATCAACTTCGGGGGCCCGGTAACCGGCCAGACCGGCCGGCTGTTTCTGCCGTTCGACTTCGCGGTCGGCCGCAAAATCACCGACAGCTTGACCGTCTCACTGGAGACCAGCGTGCCGATGGTCAACGACTACCCGGTCTACAACTTTAAGACCGAACTGCGGATCGTTATGCAGTTCTGATCGCACGCAGCGCTTGCTTGACGCGAGTTGGGTCGCCGGCAAGAATCCCCGCCGTCCGCTGGTTGCTTTCGCCGGCGAAAGTTCGAGAATACCTTTCAACGATAAACAGGGAGGTCACCTTGGTTGCCGGGAAAAAGCTCGTCATTCTGGCCGCAGTCAACGGCGGCGCGCAGCAGGACCGGGACGGCGCGCGCGTGCCGATTACGCCGGCGGAAATCGCCGAAACCGCACAGCAGTGCTACAAGGCCGGCGCATCGGTGATCCACGTCCACGCCCGCGCCGCGGACAAGGGACCGACCAGCGACATCAAGGTCTTCAGCGACATCATCAAGCGGATCAGGGATAAGTGCGATATTCTGATCCAGACGACCAATGGCTTTGGTGTCCGCCGCGATCCAGTGACCAATGAATATGTCTGGCCGAACGACGAAGAGCGGTTGGCGCTGCATACCGTCGAGCCGAAGCAGGATCTGTTCTCGATCGCTACCGGCTCCTGGGACTTCTATCATCCGGCAGGCGGCTATCCGGGTACCGTGTCCTACGTGAATTCGGAACGTCTGCTGCAGCAGAACATCAAGTCCGTTCTCAAGCGCGGCGCTTCGCTTGAATTTGAGATCACCGAGGTGAGCCAAATTCATAAGCTCAGCCGCTACGCGGACGAAGGCGTATTCGACCGCAACACCAAAAACCTGTGGCTCGATTATTGTCTCGGATTTGGCGCCATGGTGCCGACCGTGCGAACGCTTGCGCTTGCCGCCGAGGATGGCGCGCGGCTGTTCCCGCACTGGAAATGGGAAGTGCTGGCGACCGGCCGCGACCAGTTTCCGATGAACACCGTCGGCGTTGTCATGGGCTGCGACATCGTCCGGGTCGGTTTCGAGGACAATATCTATCTGCCGAACGGCAACCCGGCGCAGCATAACTATCAGCTGGTCGAAGCGATGGCGGACATCGCGCAAAAGTTCGGCAGGGAGCCGGCAACGGTCGCGGACGCCCGGCAGGTTTTCAACGTCGGCAACGCCTGAGTTCTCACCTTCGGCGGCGGGCGACGTCAGCCGCCGAGATAGAGCCGCTTGAGTTCCGGATTGTCGCGGACCTCGGCGGACTTGCCCGTCATCGCGATGCGGCCGAGGTGCATCACCACGGCCTCGTCCGCCAGCTCGCAGGCGAGCCGGACCACCTGCTCGGCGACGATCACGGTGATGCCGAGCGACTTGAGCCGCTGGAGCGCTGCGAACAGCGTTTCGTTGACCTTCGGCGCCAGGCCGACCGATGGCTCGTCAAGCAACAGCACCTTCGGCCGCGACATCAACGCGCGGGCAATGGCGAGCATCTGTTGCTCTCCGCCCGAGAGCGTGCTCGCGACTTGTCCTGTCCGTGCTTTCAGGACCGGGAACAGCTCGTAGACCATGTCGCGGCAAGCGCCGGCCTCGGCGTCTCTGCCCGCCTGATGCAGCGGCAGAGCGCCGATCTCAATGTTTTCTAGCACCGTGAGCGGTTTGAACAGATGCTTGCCTTCGGGAACATGACTGATCCCCTGCCGAACGATGTCGTGCGGCTCCAGGTCGGAAATTTCACGGCCCTCGAACTGGATCGAGCCGCGACGCCTGACCATCAGTCCGGAAATGCCGCGCAGCAGCGTCGTCTTGCCGGCGCCGTTCGCTCCTAGAACCGCCAGGCTCGTACCGACGCCGATCGAGAGATTGATGTCGTCGAGGACGCGAACCGTGCCGTATGACAGCGACACGTTAGTGAGTTTGAAGAAACTCATCGCGTCAGGTGCCAAGATAGGCCTCCAGCACCTGCTCGCTGTTCTGCACCTCCGCGGGGGTGCCGTCGCCGATCTTCTCGCCCAGATGCATCACCACGACGTGGCCGCAGATCTGCATGATCAGATTCACGTTATGCTCGATGATGAGTACGGTGGCGCCGGTCGCCTGCACCCGCAGAATCGCGTCGCAAAGGTGCTCGACCTCTCCAGCCGAGAGACCCGCGGCCGGTTCGTCCAGCAGAATGAGCTTGGCATCGCCCGCCAGCGCCCGCGCCACCGATACCAGGCGCTGCTGTCCGAAGGTCAGTTGTGCAGCGGGGGTTTGCGCCAGCTGGCCAATTCCCACCACATCCATGATCTCGTGTGCGCGCTTTCGCGCCGTCTCGAGATCGGTGCGATAGGCGCCGAGGTGCGTAGCTGCGGCCAATAGCTTCCGGCGATGATGATCCTCCGCGCCGATGAGAACGTTCTCCTCGACCGTTAGCGAGTCGAAAGTATTGGCGAGCTGGAAGGTCCGGATGATACCCCGCCGCGCTCTTTGGTGCATGGCAAGCGCATTGATCTCGGCACCGCTAAAGATGATGGCGCCGGCCGAAGGCGCTTTCGCGCCGGATATCAAATCGAACAGCGTGGATTTTCCCGCGCCGTTCGGTCCGATGACGCCGCAGATTTCGCGTGAGCGGACCGTAAACGACACCTCGTGCAGCGCCGCGAGCCCGCCAAATACCTTCGAGACATTTTGCACCGCAAGCAGCACGTCTGGTGTGGGCTTCATGGACGTGTCCGACCGAACGATCCGGCTTTGACCAAATCCGAAAACAGCCCGACCAGGCCTCGCGGCGCAAACAGCGTAACCGCAATCAACAGGACGCCGATGACGAGAACGGTCTGACCGGCGGCAAAGCCGAGAAGTTCGGGGGCGAGCGTCAGCAACACAGTGCCGAAGACAACGCCCAGCATGCTGCCCAGTCCGCCGACCAAGACCATGAAGAACCACACGAACGTCAGCTCCGGGCTGAGGATGACCGGGTTGAGCGTCAAATAATAAAAAGCGTGCAGCCAGCCGGCGGCGGCGGCTAGCGACGCTGCAATGACCAGCACGGTAAGCTTGGTCGCGGCCGGATTGATGCCTGCCGCCGCGGCCGCATCCGGATGATCGCGGCTGGCGATGATTTCGCGGCCAAACTTCGAATCGAGCAGGTTGTTGAGGATCACAATCGTGACGATGAGTGCGCCGAGCGCGACCAGATAAAACGATTTTGGCGACAGCCGTTCCCCGAACAGGGCAGCAGGAGGAATGTCCTGAATACCGTAGCCGCCGCCGGTCAAGGCGCCGCCCTGATTCACCAGCACCTCAACGAACAGGCTGAAAGCGAGCGTAGCGACAGCAAGGTAAAGGCCCTTCAATCGGGTGACGGGTAATCCGATCAGCGTTGCAAGCGCCGCAACCGCAACGATGGCGCAGGGGAGGCAAAGCCACGGCGACAGACCGAATTGCTTGGCGAAGATCGCCGAGACATAGGCGCCGGTGCCGAAGAATGCGACGTGCGAGAGGTGAAACTGTCCGGAATTGCCGACAACGAAATTCAGGCTCAGGGTCAAAATAAGAGTGATGCAGAGATTGACCGCCAGCGTGAGCTGGTAAGGATCGGCAGCGAGCGGCAGCAGTGCAACAATGCCGGCTCCGGCTAATCCCGATAGATAAAGCCGGCGCGAGCCGGCGCCCCCGATCGCGCGCATCGTTATTGCGACCGCCGGGCGGCGATCAAGCCGCTGGGGCGCAGAAACAAAATGATCATCAGGAGAGCAAACGCGATCCCTTCGGCGTAGATTGACGGCAGATAACGCGCCGCGGCTACTTCCATCACCCCGAGCAGAAGGCCGCCGACGAGCGGGCCGAGCGGCGAACTCGTTCCGCCGATGAAGAGGGCAATGAAGCCCTTGATGCCGGGAATGGCTCCGGTGAGATAGCCGACGGCGTAAAGCGGCGCATAGAGCCATGCCACAATAGCGGCGATCAGAGCGCCCAGGCCGAAAGCCACGGTCCGAACCGTATTCAGATTGACCCCGACCAGAGTCGCCGCAATGGGATCGATCGCGGTGACTCTGCAATGAGCGGCCGAGCCAGGTCAGACGCAGCCAAAGCACCACGGTCAGAAAAATCAGCGCCGTTGCGCCGTAGATGACCAGCGATTGGGAAAACACGAAAACATTTGTCCCAAGCCGGAACACATGATTGCCGGCCGGACCCGGCAGCGGCTCATCGAGACGGCCATGAATCGTGCCGGTGCCGTAGCGCACCACCAACATGACGCCGAACAGGGCAAGCAGCGTAATCGCTTCCGAGGCATGGCGCTGTTGCAGCGGTCGAATGATCAAGCGCTCAGCGGCAAGGGCAAGAATGGCGGCGCCCAAAATGCCCGCGCAGAAAGCAATCGGGTAGGGCAGGCCAAAACTGAGAAAGGTGACTCCGATAACGCCGGACACCATCATCCATTCGCCCTGGGCGAAATTGAGAATGCCCGTGGCGATGATGATGACGTAATAGCTGAGTGCCAGCAGGGCATAAATGCTGCCGATCTGCAGTCCCGACAGCAGCACCTGTGCAACGGATGCCAGGGTCAAGAGGATGGCCTGTTGGGCTCCGGCCTAACGCCAGCGCAGCGCCGGTCCGAATTCGCCATTGTGGACTTCGCGCAGGACGACTTGATCGGGGCTGGTGAAGAGGTCGTGGTTGGCCGGGCTGTAGGTCAAGGTTGTTCCGGGCGGCCCGATGGCGATCGGGAAGTCTTTGGTCGCTTCCATGGCGTCACGGATCTTTTCGCGGTCGTCACTGCCGGCGCGCTTGATGGCATCGCAAACCAGCCGCACGTACTCCCAGGCTTGCAGCGCCACGGCCTGGTTTTTCAGCCGGTCGCCGTAACCTTTGACAAGCTTGGCGTCGATGTCCTGGATTTCCTTGCGCGATGGGTCGATGGCGTCCGGATAGACGAAGCCTTCCGCGGCGGTGCCGGCGAGTTTGAGAAATCCGCCGGCGGTGAACAGGCTATTGCCGATCAGCGGGGCGGGATTCTCAAAAAGCTTGTGAGCTTTGATGTAGTTCGCCAAATCCGGAATCGATGCGCCGACGACAATCACGACGTCGGCGCCGGAATCCTTCACGCGCAACGCCTGGCTCGATGCCTCCGTCGATCCAGGCGTCACCTGTTCCTGGGCGACGATGTTAAAGCCGTCTTTTTTCAGATCGTTGATCCACTGATCTGAAATCACCAGGCCAGTCTGGGTGGTGTCGCGCACGACCGCAAGCTTCGGCGCGCCGTATTTTTTGTGCAGATATTGTGCGATCGCGGCGAGCTCGTATTTTCCGCGCAGCGGGATCCTGAAGTAGTATCGCTTGGGCGGATCGGTGGTCAGTCGCTCGGCGAGGTTTGCCGGCGCGCCGTGCGCGATTTTCAGCTCGCTGGCGCGCGCCTGGGTCGCCAGTCCGGTCGCCGACGAGCCGATGGAAATGATGTAGAGCACGGCGGCGGACGCGAGCTTATCGACTTTGGTAACGGTGGTGACCGGATTGTTCTCGTCGTCCTCGAACAGCACCTGCACCGGGCGTCCATTGATGCCGCCAGCCTCGTTGAATTGCTTAACGAACAAATCGATCGCGTCCTTTTGCAGGAGCGAATAATACGAAGCCTGCTTGGCCTGATCGAGGTGCGCGCCGATCAAGACCGGCTTTCCGGTTGCCGACTCGGCAAAGGCGCGCCACGGGAACGCCAGAGCGGCAGCCGCGCCGAGGAGGCCGGCGAACTCTCTTCGGTTCATCTGTTCTTCCTCCCCGTGTTTTACGCTTTCGCCTCCCCTTATGGTTGGGAGGGACATTTGTCGCGATGTTGGGGAATGCGAGCATTCACGTCAAGATAGCGTGCCGCAACGCAGCTGCGGCGTTTGGCGCGTAAACCAGTGCTTAGCCGATGAAGTTGTGGAGTATGACGCCGGTGCGGCGGCTTGGGGCTAGCGGCGCTTTCGCAGCCGGCGGCTCTCGAGCGCGATGATCTTGCGGCGCGACGTGTCTTCGACGACTTTCTTGGGCACCTTCTCGGCAATGCCGAGGAGCCGCTCGCGGCGATCCATTTCCTTCCAGACATCCTCGGGGCGAATGCCGGCCGAGACCCACAGCACTATGAGATTGTAGAGCAGGTCGGCGCTCTCCTTCACCACGGCGTCGCGGTCGCCGTGCATGGCATCGATCACGACCTCGATCGCTTCTTCGGCGAGCTTTTTCGCCATCTTGCTGCGGCCCGAACGCAACAGCCGCGCGGTCCGCGACGTCGATGGATCGTCATGCCGGCAGGCCAGCACCGCTTGATAGAGGCGGGTGATCGAATCAGACATTGCCCATCAGAATAGCGCGATAACGTCGCAATTGTGTTAAAGTTATAAGATGCCGGATGAGGAGCCTTGATCTGGGTTAATCCGGTTCTGTGGGTCTTATTCGTCTTCCTGAGCCAAGAGGCTCGCATTGCCGCCGGCGGCGGCGGTGTTGATCGTGACAACCTGCTCGGCGGCGAAGCGGCGCAGATAATTCGGTCCGCCGGCCTTGGGGCCGGTGCCGGACAGATGGGTCCCGCCGAACGGCTGGGTGCCGACCACAGCCCCGATCATGTTGCGATTGACGTAAATATTGCCATGCGGCAGCCGCGCCGCGATCCGCTCGATGGTGAGGTCGATGCGCGAATGGATGCCGAGCGTAAGCGCGGTGCCGTTTGCAGCGATGTCCTTGAGCAGCGCATCAAGCCCGCCCGCGCCCCAGCGCACCACGTGCAGCACGGGGCCGAATACTTCCTCTTTCAGGTCGGCGGCGCCGTCGAGTTCAATGATCGTTGGCGCGACGTAAGTTCCAGATGCCGGGAGCGCCGCGTCTCTATTCCAGCGGAAGCGTACGCGGCCGGCTCGCTCCATCTCCGCGATCCAGCTGTCGAGTTTTTGCTTGGCATCGGCATCGATCACGGGACCGACAAGCGTTGCCGGCTTGCGCGGATCGCCGAGCTTCAGCTGGCGCGTTGCGCCGATCAGCATCTCGAGCATTGGCTCGGCAATGTCCTCCTGCAGGCAGAGCAGCCGCAGCGCCGAGCAGCGCTGGCCGGCGGAGCGAAACGCGGACGCAATCACGTCATCGATCACCTGTTCGGGCAGCGCGGTCGCGTCGACGATCATGGCGTTGATGCCGCCGGTCTCGGCGATCAAAGGCACCATCGGGCCGGCTTTTTCGGCGAGCGCCTGGTTGATGGCGCGTCCGACTTCAGTGGAGCCGGTAAAAGCGATCCCGGCAACACGCGGATCGGCGACGAGGCTCGCTCCGACACTGCCGTCGCCGGGAACTAGATGCAGCGCAGCGATCGGGACGCCGGCTTGGTGCAGCAGCGCAATTGCGCGCGCGGCAATCAGCGGCGTCTGCTCTGCAGGCTTGGCGACAACGGCATTTCCGGCGGCCAGCGCGGCGCTCACCTGGCCGAGGAAAATCGCGAGCGGAAAATTCCATGGGCTGATGCAGACGAAAACGCCACGGCCTCGGTAGCGCAGCATGTTGCTTTCGCCGGTCGGACCCGGCATCGGCTGCGGCGCGAGTGAAGAGCGCGCGCGGGCAGCGTAGTAGCGGCAGTAGTCGGCGGCTTCGCGCACTTCCGAAAGCGCGTCATCGAGCGTCTTGCCACCTTCGTTTTGCAGGAGCGCGAGCAGCGCGCCGCGATTGTTCTCAATGAGATCCGCCGTGCGTTCGAGCACCAAGGCGCGCTCGGTGTAAGGCGTCGCCTCCCAGGCAGAAAAGCCCGCCGTCGCCGCCGCCATCGCGGCGCGAATGATCGCGTCATCGCCCTCGCGTACCGTACCGATCGCGCGCCCGTCGATCGGCGAGATCACCGCTCGTTCGCTGCCGTTGAGGGCGATGCCGTCGATGATGGGTGCAGCTTCGGCGCCTTCGCCGCCGCCGCTGCGAACCTCGGCCAGGAGTGCATCGAGGCTTGCGCGCTCGCCGAACTCGACACCAACCGAGTTGCGCCGGTCCGGCTGATAGAGATCGCGGGGCAGCGGAATTTTTGGATTGCGGGCATCGTGCGCGCCGGCGATCCGGCTTTGCGGACGGCGCAAAATGTCTTCGATCGGCACGCTTTCGTCGGCGGCGACGGAAACGAACGACGAGTTTGCGCCATTTTCCAGCAGCCGCCGCACCAGATAGGCGAGCAAATCGCGGTGGCCGCCGACCGGGGCGTAAACGCGGCACACCGCCTCCGGCAGCTCGGCGAGCAGCGCCGCATAGAGCGCTTCGCCCATGCCGTGCAGGCGCTGAAACTCGTAGCCGTCGACTCCGCCGGCGTTCTCAATCACGCTGGCGACGGTGAGCGCGTTGTGGGTGGCGAATTGCGGATAAAGGCGATCGCGCGCCGCGATCAGCTTCTTGACGCAGGCCATGTAGCAGAGGTCGGTCATCGCCTTGCGCGTGAACACCGGATAGTCGGCAAGCCCACGCTCCTGCGCGCGCTTGATCTCGGTATCCCAATAGGCGCCTTTCACCAGTCGGACGGTTATACGGCCGCTAGTCGCGCCAGCTACCTCTTCGATCCAGCCGATCACCGCGAGCGCGCGCTTCTGATACGCCTGCACCGCAAGCCCGAATCCGTCCCAGCCACGCAGCGATGGATCACCGACAACGGCGCCGACGATTTCGAGCGACAATTCCAGCCGGTCCGCTTCCTCGGCATCCACGGTGAATTGCAGTTCGCTCGCCTTGGCCATGCGCGCGAGATCGAGAAGACGCGGCGTAAGCTCTCTGATCACGCGTTCGCGCGAGATCGCTTCAAAGCGCGGATGCAGCGCAGAGAGCTTCACTGAAATGCCGGGTCGCGCCGGCAGGGCCGCATTGCCGGCGCTCGCGCCGATGGCTTCAATTGCGCCGGCATAGGCCGCGAAATATTTCTCCGCATCCGCTGCGGTGCGAGCGCCCTCGCCGAGCATGTCGAAGGAGTAGCGAAACGCCCCATGCGAGCGGGCGCGTCCAAGCGCTTCCTCGATGGTCTGCCCGAGCACGAAGTGCGAGCCGATGAGCCGCATCGCCTGGCGGATCGCCGTGCGCAAGGTCGGCAACCCCACGCGGCGGACGATGGTGTCGAGGATCGTCTCCGGCGTCTCGCCGGGATGGATGATGCGCGCGGCGATGCCGAGCGTCCACGCCGATGCCGAGACCAGAAGCGCGGTGGATTTGAGTTCGCCGTCGAGCCAGCGCCCGGCGGCGAGCTTGTCCTCGATCAGGCGGTCGGCGGTCGCCGCGTCGGGCACGCGCAGCAAGGCCTCCGCCAGTATCATGAGCGCGAGCCCTTCTTTGGTCGACAGCGAATAGGCGTGCAAAAAGTCTTCGATGCCGCCGAGCCCGCCGGCTTTGGCACGGATCGCCTCAACGAGTGAGCGCGCACGCAAGTCAACGCGGCGCTCTGCAGCGTCGTCGCGGCTGGAGTCGGCAAGAAAGCGCGACGCCAGTTCCTCGTCCGGCACTGCGTACGGCGCACGGAATATCGGCGGACTGAAAGCGGCTTTGCTCATGGTCGGCTCAGCATCGACGGCGCAGTGTTTGGACGCCGCCGAAAGCAGCTAGGCTGCCAAACGGGGAACCGGGCAGCATCTTTCCTGCCGCCGGCGGCGGAGCGCAAGGCCGGCGAGACCGCATCGCGCTCAGTGACGCCCGCTTTGCTATTTCCACCCAGCGCGCTTAAGTTCGTCATGTCATGAAGCGCGAGACCTTTCCCGTCGCCGACATCTACGTGCCGATCAAGCGCCGCGCCACGCTCGAGCAAAAACGCGTGGATGAAATCGCTGCCAGCATGCTCAATGACGGGCAGCAGACCCCGATCCTGGTGCGGCCGGACGGCACGCGGTTTGTGCTGGTCGAGGGCTTGCACCGGCTGGAGGCGGCCAAAGCGCTCGGCGAGAAGACCATCGTCGGCTTCCGCGTCGACGCGCGCAAGCACTGAACCGGCGGCGCGTTCCCCCTTGTTTTGCGCGAGTCCCAGGCCGCCGCGAATAGTCCTGGCGGCTGGTGCCCGGAGCACATACATACGGACTTCCCCCACAAAGGAGCACCGAATGGCCTCGCGCCAAATCAAAATGCCCGTGAAAGACAATTCCGACAACGAAGTCGATGTGATGCCCTCGCAACGCAAACGGGCGGAGACCGGCCGATATTTGCTCCAGGTCGACCGGCAGACCAAGGGCTCCTATCCGACCCAGGAGGCTGCTCAATCGGCGGCGCTGCTGATCAAGAAGGATTATCCGATCGTTCAGGTCTCCGTGTATGACAGCTTGGAATACAGCGATACGCTGGTCGAGGTACCGGCCGCGTCATCCTGACGAACGCTGCATCGCACGGGATGGAGCGTATGCGCCGTTTCTGAGATAGGATCGGCGCGCCATGGAAAACCAGGCGCCGGCATCAACGGTTCTGGGCGGCGCCATCGTCGAGTGGCTGGCCGGGGAGGCTCTGCGCGATTCCGAACCTGCGGTGCTCTATAGCGAATTGTGCCAGCGCCTGCGCGGCGTCGGGATGCCGATCTTGCGCGGCCAGGTATCCTTCCGGGTGCTTCATCCGCTCTACGATGCCAGTGCGCTCAACTGGAACGCCGCAAGAGGAGTCGTGGCTGAACTCTTTCGTCCCGAGGACAGCAATAGTGAGCAGTTTCTCCGCAGTCCCATGGGTCATGCGCTGACTCATCGCTTGCCGGTGTTGCGGCGTCGTCTGACCGGAGAGACGGCGCTTCTCGACTTCGCGATCCTTCAAGAGTTCGTGGAACTGGGCGGCACTGACTATGTCGTGTTTCTGGTTGGCTTCGGCCAAAACGGGCCGAACGGCATCATCTGCTCGTGGCTCGCTGACCGAGGCTCAGGCTTCACCGACGACGAGATCGCGCAGCTCCAGCGCATCACCCGCGAACTCGCTATTGCGCTGAAGGCGAGGTTCGAGCGCAGCGTCGCGCAGAACATCGCCCACGCCTACCTCGGCAAGCGCGCCGGGGAAGCCGTGCTCAACGGCTCAATTCGCCGCGGCGACGGCGAAAAGATCACTGCTGCGCTCTGGTTCAGCGACCTGCGCCACTCGACCAAATTTGCCGACAGGCTTCCGGCGGATGCTTTCCTTCACCTCCTCGGCAACTATTTCGAGATGACGGCGGCTGCGGTGCTCGATTGTGGCGGCGAGGTCGTCAACCTGGTTGGCGACGCAGTGCTCGGCCTGTTCCGCGTCGAGGGCGCGCCGCAGGATGCTTGCGGCCGGGCACTCGCTGCCGCCCGGGAAGCGCGCCGGCGGCTCGAAGCTTCGCCGCCCGGTGTCGACGGCCTCGTTCTCGACTTCGGCATCGCGCTGCACTTGGGCCAGGTGATCTACGGCAATGTCGGCGTGCCCGAGCGTCTGCAGTTCACGCTGGTCGGAGCGGCGGTCAATGAAGTTGTCCGAGTGCAGGATTTGACCAAGCAGCTTGGCTACAAGCTTCTTGCGACAGCGCCGTTTGCCGATGTCGTACCCGGTCCGTGGTGCCCGCTCGGCGAACACCTGCTGCGCGGGTTCGAGACGCCCACGACGATCTTGGCCTTGTCATCGTGAGATAGTGAAGTGCAGACACGCGCTTTCGCCGTGTTCCGCGCCGTGGCGACTTCGATCAGTAACGGAAGTTCACGCCAACGACGCCCATCTGGAGGTTCTCAGTAATGTTGAACGGCGCCGATCCACCGCCGCCGATCGGGGTAAAAGTGACCGTTCTCGTGGTGGTGCCGAAGCCCAGATAGTCATATTCCACGAACACCGACCAATGGGGCGCGAACTGATATTCGATGCCGCCGCCGACGGTCCAGCCGCTCGCGGTATAGTTCGCCGTTCCAGCGACCGCGCCGATTGCGTCGATGGTTGAGGTGACGTTGTCCCGCGCCCACGCGCCGCCGCCTTTGGCGTAGATCAACGCCGACGGCAGAGCGAGGTAACCGACCCGGCCGGTCAGCGTGGCAAGCCACGGGATAGCGCTGGTGCTCGTCAAACCCGCGATTTCCAGATCAGCACCGCTGCCTTTGATGCTCGAGCCATCGAACATGCCGGCAATGCCGACGACGAAGGATTGAAACTGGTAGTCGCAGCCGACCTGGCCGCCGCCAATGACGCCGGAACCGTTGGCGCTCCCGGCATTGACCAGGAATGTCGGATCAAAGGCTGAAACCGGATGCCAGCCACCCCCGACGTTGGCGCCAATGTAGCAACCAGTCCAGCTTGCCGGCGCGGCTGGGCTTATCGGCGCCTTGGTCAGCAAATCCGCGGCCGAAGCAGCCACACTGAAGCCAATGACGCCAAGACTCGCGAGAAGAGTTCCGAGCAATGCTCTGCTAACGTGACGCATGTTCAGAAATCCCATCCAGCCAACAGCAGTAGTGATTGAAAATAATTAAATCGCCACGCATGCTTGAGGAGCGGCTCCCAGACACAGCCGCTGATCAAGACGAATCACCCAGCGCGCATCGTTGTGTGCAAAACGATACAGCGTAACTCGCCGGCCCCGTCACGTCCCATCCAGCAAATTGGCTGGGGATTATTCCATGCTGTCCGATCCTGTGACATTCCGGCAACAGAAGAGCAACCCGCGCGGTCGCTCAAAACACAACTAGTTTGCACTCAATGCGACACGCTGCTTTTGCGCGCGCTGTGGCCTCGTTGCGGGGCAGGGACCCCCGGGCGCGGCCGGCGGCTTGGCGTGTGTGATCCCGCCGCCAGCCAACGCATGACGCTGCCGCTGCGTAACAGCGGCAGAACTTCTTCTGCCGACATTGGTGTGCCAAAGTAGAATCCCTGTGCCTGTCGGCATCCCCACGCGTGCAGCAATCGCACCTGTTCTGCTGTTTCCACGCCCTCGGCGAGCACTCCGATTCCCAACTCGTGCGCCAGACCGATCGCCGCCTTGACGATCGCCGTGTCGTTGGGTTCGATCCCGATATCCTTGACGAATTCCTGCGCGATCTTGATCCGATCGACCGGAAAGCGCCGAAGGTAGAGCAGCGAGGAATAGCCCGTGCCGAAATCGTCGATTGCGATCCTGAGCCCGCGGGCCCGCAGCCGCTCGATAACGTTGTCGCGTCCGTCCGAGGTCCCCATCAGCGCTGTTTCCGTCATCTCAACTTCCAGCGTTCCGGGCGGGACACCCGTCTCCGCAAGCGACGCCATGATCTCTTTTTCCAGCTCAAGAGGCACTTTGAACTGAAGCGCCGAAACGTTGATCGCCAGTAGAGGAAGCGCTGCTCCGGTGTCCAGCCATTGCCGGGCCTGCCGGCACGCCGAGCGCAAGACCCAGTTTCCGAGCATGACGATGAGACCGCTGCGCTCCGCCGTAGGCACGAACTCGTGCGGCAACAGCACGCCGCGGATCGGATGATTCCAACGTACCAGCGCCTCCAGCCCGATGAGTTGGCTGGTCTCCATATCCACCTGTGGCTGGTACACCAGGTCCAGCTGGCCCGCCGCGATCCCCGCCTGCAGCTCGGATGTCAGGGCAACGCGTTTGCGTACCTCCGCGTCCATTACGTCGGTGAAAAACCGATACGCGCGCCGGCCTTCCGACTTTGCCCGATAAAGTGCGACGTCCGCATGCGCGAGAAGCTCTTCGGCATCCACCGCATCCGGCTCGTAGGTTGCGACGCCAATGCTGACCCCGGATTGGATTTGATTGCCGTCGAGCAGAAAAGGCTCGGCCATGATTTGCAGGAGCTTGTCTGCCAGCGCCGCGGCATCCGCCGGATCGCCGATGCCCGCTATCAGCAGGGCGAATTCATCGCCGCCAAACCGCGCCAGTGTGTCGGTCGCTCTCACATTCGCCTGCAGCCGTTCGGCAACCGACTGCAGCAGCCGGTCACCGATGGGGTGCCCCAGCGTATCGTTGACATCCTTGAAATGATCCAGATCGAGATAAAGCACCGCAAAACTGCGCTCGCCGCGACGCGCGCGCTGGATCGCCCGGGCTAACTCGGCGACAAATACGCCGCGATTGACCAATCCGGTGAGCTGGTCGAACTGCGCCATTCTCTTGAGCTGACCTTCGGCTTCCTTGCGCCGCGAAATGTCGCGAGCAGTTGAGAGCAGGAAGTCCCGTCCACCGAAGTTGACCCGGCGAATCGAGAGTTCAACCCAGAACAGCCGACCATCCTTGGTCTTACTGCGCCAGTCGAAAGTTTGTGGTGTCCCGAATCGCGCCTTCTGCATTTCGGACAATAAGACGTGGCCGGTGTAAGGCGGTTTGTTCTCGGAGAGATCGCCGATTTTCATCTTAAGCAGCTCGTCACGCGTATAGCCCAGCATTTCACACGCGCGCTGATTGATCTCGACGAAGGCCCCAGTATCCAAATCATGCAGGATTATGAGGTCACTGACCGAGTCGAAAATGGTGCGAAAGCGCTCCTCGCTTTGCCGTAATGCCAACTGCGCTTGTTTGAGGTCGGTGATGTCCACTACCGCCCCGATCAGACCGCTCACTTCCCCCGATTCAGATCGGAACGGGAAAAAATTGGCCAACCAATCATGCGGGACCCCCGGAGCCGCAGGAGTTTCACCGTGAATTTCCGCATTCAAGACGGGCTCGCCGCGCTCATAGACCGGCCGGTGGATCTCCATGACCTCGTCGGCGAGTTCGGGGATGACCTCGCGCAACGTGCGGCCCAAATGCGCGCTGACGGACAAGCCGTTGATCTCCGCCATATGCTCATTGATCCGCACTACGCGATGGTCTCTGTCCATGAAACAGAGACCGACCGGCGCATACCGGTAGATCTGCTCGATTTCGTTGAGAACGGCCTTGCTCTCGGCCACCGCGGTCTGCAGTTCGCGATTGACGGCGGCCTGGTCAAGCCTCAGCCGCACGGCCGCTACGATCCAGCGGTTGATGTAGCGTCCCATCAGCGCGACCACCGCGACATAGGCCGCCAGCATCAGCCCCATCGCTATTGAGATCCGGTCCCCCTTCGCCAAATAACAAACGACTTGCGGAATAGTGGCGGGCAACGCGTAACTGAAAAAGGCCGGTAGATGGGCCGATTCTTGAAACACTGCACCGACGGTCATGCCACCGAGTACGAACGTGACGACAACCTGAAGGACCGGGTCCGGCGATACGAAAACGACCGACGCGGAGAGTCCCCAAAGGCAACCTGTTACTGCCGCGCCGACTGTGAAACGCCGGCCCCAGTCGAGGCTGCTTCCGCTGTCAGCCGGCCGCTGTAAATAGCGTGCTCGATCGATAAAGCGCGCGCCAACGACGGCGCAAATCAGCCCCACCCAGATCAGGAGTATCCACGCCGGATAAGCCGGCCAGAGCACCGCGGCAAGAATTGACGCGTTGATCGGGTTGACCAGCATGATCGCAGGCGCGCGATAGAGCGCCTTGATTTGCTCGGTGCGCACGGCCGCTTGGAACTCCGGTTGGTTCGCAGGAGTCGGGCCGAGTGCGAAAAACGGTTCGTGGCGCATAACGTCTACATAAGGTGGATGCGCGCCGCGCGGCCGTGAATTGAGGCGGAGTGCGCAAGCGACAACTGAGTAGACGGGAGCGCGGTTATTATTGGGACAATAAAAACTAACTAAATGTACGGACTTGCGTCTTATAGTTTATAAAAGCCATTATTGCGCGAATTGATTGCGTAGTCCGAACCACGGAAGCTACGGACAACCTTGTTATGAGTTCCACGGCCTAGGTGCCCCGCGTCATGAGCGCCTGCAAGCGCTCCAGGCTCTGCGTCCAGCCAGCCTCCATCCCCTTGATAAAGGCGGCGGCGTATTCGACCATCGCCGCACCTCGCGTATGCAGCGTCAGCTTCGTCTTGCCGTGCTCTTCCGCGAAGGTCACGGTGGTATATCCTTCAATGATGTGATTGCCGGCGTCATCTATCGCGATGGTGGTGAACACCAGCCGCTCGGGCGGAATGATTTCGCGGATCTCGCCTTTCATTTTGTGAACGACGGCATCAGGCCCGCGCATGTGGATGCGAATGGCGCCGCCAACGCGCGGCTCGATCTCGCAGACCGGATTGGTGAAGCCGTGGGGGCCCCACCATTGCGCCAAGTGCTTGGAATCAGTCCAGCCAGCGAAGACGAGTGCACGCGGCGCGTCGAACATGCGCGTGATAGTGATTTCCCGTTCGGCGAACGGCGGCTTTTGGACTGCGGTATTCACGCGCATTTCTCCTTTCTTATTGCATGCGGCCCGTCTTTCTTGCTCGCCGCCGTTCATAAATGAGACATGCTCGGTGAGACGCGCCAGCGTCTGAGCCAGTCCCTGATCGGCGCCGTATTCTTTGATCACGCGGTCACGCTCGGCCGCCGACGGGAAGTCCATGCGCATTGTGATGCGGGTCTTGCTGCCAGCTGCACCTTTCAGCTCCTCAAAGGTGACGGTGGTCTTGAAGCTGCACCGGCTCGACATCGCTCGCCGCCGCCGTGGCGGTAGGCGACCCGCTCGTTCGCGGCTTCCACCCGACCTCCGGTCGTGATCGGCGATGCGATTCTCGCCCAAATCCGCGGCCGTCCGGGTCGTGCATCACGAACCGTCAGATGCCGCCGACTCGCATGTCGAAGCTGTGGGTGGTGGTCGGAAACCGTACGGTCCCCACCATTGTTCATATGGTTCGGATCGATCCAGCACCGCAAGACGAGCTCACGCGGTGCAGCAAACACGCGCCTGGCGGACGATCCACTGCGCATGCGGATCGTTCCTTTGTCCACGGGCGTTCATGCGTGTTGCTCCTGTCGTAGTATGCGCCCGATCCAGATCGACGTCACTTCCTGCGCTCATGCGTGTTCTCCTCTTGCCACGTCGTTTGGCGATCCTTGGCTTCGTCTTTGGTTTGAAGTTTCTTCAGATAGCGTCGAGACGATCGAAGCTCTCGTCGAAAAAGCGCCGATAATGGTCGAGCCAGTCGTCGACGTCTTTGAGCGCACGCGGCTCGATCCGGCACGGCCGCCATTGCGCCTCGCGCGAGCGCGCGATCAGGCCGGCCCGTTCCAAAACTTTCAGATGCTTGGAAACTGCCGGAAGGCTCATGGCGAACGGTTCCGCCAGATCCCGCACTGTCGTCTCGCCGCGCGCGAGCCGCGCCAGGATGGCGCGGCGAGTGGGGTCCGCCAGAGCGGCGAAGGTGGTATCGAGGTTCATTTAGCCATCCGGTTAAATAACCGAATGGTTAAATACAAGGCGCGAATGCGGGTGTCAAGCCCGTGTTGCGTCCTGCGTGCCGGGCTCAGTAAGTTCGCTGCAGTGGCCTGTTGCGAAAGCGAAAGGCGTCAGCGCTATTGGCGAATGCGAGGCGCGTGCGACGCCGCACTTGCCGGCCGTCGCATCGTTGCGGAAAGATGAAACTCAATAGGGAGGAATCTCAATGAAAGCGGCAGAGATGTACAAGGTGGAAGGCTACGGCGCGATCGTGACCGGCGGCGCGAGCGGTCTCGGTCTATCTTACGTCGAGGTGCTCGCCGAAAACGGCGCTCGCGTCACGATGCTCGACATCGATCGCAGCGGGATCGACCGGGAACTTACTCGTCTCAGAGGGCTGGGATACGACGTTGATGGCAAGGTCGTAGATGTCACCGATCGTCCGGCGGTGCATCGCGCGTTCGACGAAGTCGCTGGCAAGTATGGCCGCCTCGACGTGGTTTTCGCCAATGCGGGCATCGATCCCGGGCCGGGATTTGTCACCTTCGACCGCAAGACCCGTCCAAACGAAAGCGCGATCGAGAATTACACGGATGAGCGCTGGGATCATGTGATCGACACCAACCTCAATTCCGTTTTCACGACGATCAAAGCGGCCGCCAAACACATGAAACCGCGCAAGTCCGGCCGCATCATCATCACGACCTCAGTCGCTGCCCTTGTCATCGAAGGCGCCATCGGCGCGGCCTATATGGCGGCCAAAGCCGCTGCCGCTCATCTGATGCGCAACGTGGCGCTCGAACTCGCGAAGTACAACATTCTGGTCAATGCGATCGCGCCTGGGCCGTTCATCACCAATATCGGCGGCGGCCATGCCCACACGCCGGAAGTTCAGGCCGGCTTCTCGCAAGTAGTCCCTCTTCACCGCATGGCCTCGACAGAGGAGATGAAAGGCCTGGCTCTGTTCCTGGCTTCGCCGGCTTCGAGCTACATCACCGGCTCGCAAATCGTCATCGACGGCGGCATGCAGGTCGGCGTTGCCGATTAGGCCGCGGCAAAAGGCTTACGCGCAGCGCGCATACCGGACAAAATCGGTGTCATAATCATCCAAAAATCATCCAATAGGGAGGGGACCATGAAACACGTCGAGGGAAAGGTGACGTTCATCACCGGCGGCGCCAGCGGCATCGGATTTGGCATGGCGCAAGTCTTCCTCAAGGCCGGGATGAAGGTCGTCATCGCCGACATTTTGCAGGAACGCCTCGATGAGGCTGCGCGCATCCTCGCGCAAAGCACCAATCGCGATTATCACTTCATTAGGGTCGATGTGACCGACCGCAAAGCGATGGCCGCGGCGGCGGCGGAGGCCGAACAGGTTTTCGGCAAGGTGCACGTGCTGTGCAACAACGCCGGCGTGTTCGGAAATCTGCCGATCGAAACCGCAAGCTATGAGGATTGGGACTGGGTGCTGGGTGTCAATCTCGGCGGCGTCGTCAACGGCGTCGTCAGTTTTCTTCCTAGGATGATCGCGCATGGCGAGGGCGGGCACATCGTCAATACCTCGTCCATGGCGGGTCTTATTCCGCTGCCGTCCGCAGGCGGACTTTATGCCACTTCCAAATTCGCGGTTCGCGGCCTGACCGACTCGCTGCGGCTGGCTTTGGGCGTGCATAACATCGGCGTTTCCGTGTTGTGCCCCGGGATGACGCGGACGCGAATTTTGCAGGCCGAAATTCATCGCCCCGGGCACGAAGCGGAGGAGGCTACCGATGCCGAGGCCCACGGGTCTTTCACCGGCGATATGACGGGCGGAATGGATCCGGTCGAACTCGGCGAGCGGGTCTTGCTTGGCATTCAGCGCAACGACGCCTACATCCTGCCGCACGGCGAATTTAAGGACGAAGTGAAGGGCCTGTTCGACGACATCATTGCCGGTTTTCCGGAAGGCCAAGAAATCGATCCGGGCCGAAAGGCATTCGAGGACGGTCGCCGTCAGGCGACCGCCGAGGCCAAAGCGGCGATAAAAAACAATTGATTCTGATGACGCAGAGCGGTTCCTTCGCCGCTGCCGCTAACAGACCCGGCCGACAGACGCCGCGTGCTATTGCTCCGCATAAGCGCGTTGCAGCGTCGCCAGATCGAACTTCTTCATTGTCAGAAGCACGGCCATGGCCCGCTCGGATCTGGCGCTATCGGCATCAGTCAGCATCTGCGGCAACGCTGACGGAACGATTTGCCAGGACACCCCGTATCTGTCCTTCAGCCAGCCGCAAGAACTCTCCTGGCCGCCATCCGAAAGTCTGTTCCAGAAATAATCGATCTCGTCCTGGGTATCGCACATCACTTGAAACGAGACCAACTCGTTGAATTTGAACTGCGGTCCGCCATTGAGCGCGATGAACGTTTGCCCGCCGATCTCGAATTCGACGGTCAACACCGATCCGGCTTCTTTGCCGTGGGTCTCGCGGCCACCTTTCCCGTAGCGGCTGATCCGCTTGATCCGGGAGTCTTCGAATATCGACACGTAGAATTTTGCCGCCGCCTCAGCCTGCGTGTCGAACCACAGGCACGGCGTGATCTGGTGTTTGATCGTAGGCATGGCGGGCATTCCGTCGATTCCAGGACAATGATATTAAGTCGCCTTTGCGAGATGCGCGGCGAGCCGGTCGAAGGTGCCGTTCCACGTCGCTTTCATGCCGACGTGGGCGGCGTCGAAGGTCTTCCTTTCGATCTCCGTGCAGTTATGCGGCGACCAGCGCACGTTGAGCTTGGTCTTGCCGTCGGGCAACTCCTCGAGCGTCAGTGTCGCCATCGTCTCAAGCGGCCAGGTGGGAATGATGGGGTGACCGGTGACGGCGCCAGCTTCGTTGGAGAAGGTATTGATGAAGACCAGCCGCTCCGGCGGAACGATTTCCAGATACGCAAACTTGCCCCAGATCTTGTAGCCCTCGGCAGAGCGGATGCCGCCGTGAAAGAAGCCGCCGGCGCGCAAATCCAGTTTCCCGGCGATCATGGTGAAGCCGGCTGGGCCCCACCAATGTTTCATGGCTTCGAGGTCCGTTAAGGTCTGCCAGACGCGCTCGCGCGGCGCATCGAGCACGCGGAAAATGACAAAATCTCGCGCCTCCCGGTTCTGTACTCATCACGCCTGCCCCCGCCCACCATGGGCGTGGGCTCAGTTTGCCACATTGACCATCCAGCCGACACCGAATTTGTCGGCCACCATGCCGAAGCGCGGCGAGAAGAACCTCTTGCCCATCGGCATCTGCACCTGACCGCCGTCGGCGAGACCGGCAAAAAGCTTGTCGGCGTCGGCCTCGCTGTTGGCCGAAATCGACAGCATGATGCCGTGAAAGTTCGGCTTGCCGCCGCCGCGCCCGTCGGACGCCATCACCGTGGTGTCGCCGATCTGGAACTGAGAATGCATGACCTTGTCGGCATTCTGCGGCGTGCACATGGTCTTGTCCGGGCTGTCCTTCCAGCGCATCACCATGTCGACTTTGGCGCCGAGCGCCTTCTGGTAGAACGCGAGCGCTTCGTCGCAGCGGCCGTTGAAATCCAGATACGGTTGCACGTGCATGGCAGTCTCCTTGCTTCGCTGTTAGGCGGAACTCGCCTTGACAAATAGGTTGATATCAACATAATGGTCGGAATGTCAACTCGCGACGAACTGCCGCTCGCACTGACGCACCGGTCCGTGACAATTGTCTGTGCCTGCACGTGCAGCGAGCGGCGCGGGCGCTGGCGCGCCGTTTCGACGACGCGCTGCGGCCGGTCGGGCTGACGCAGGGCCAGTTTTCGCTGCTGATGTCGCTCAACCGGCCGCAGCCGCCGAGCATCGGGGAAGTGTCCAATCTGCTCGTGCTCGACCGCACCACGCTCACCGCCAATTTGAAGCCGCTGCAACGGCGCGGCCTGGTAAAAGTGAAAGTCGATGCCGCGGACAAACGCGGCCGCCGGCTGATCCTGACCGCCGCCGGCCGGGCAGTGCTCGTCGCCGCGGCGCCGATCTGGAAGCGCGCCCATGCGCAGACCGAGCGCCTGCTGCGCAGTTCCAGTGCCGACGATGTGCGCGCCAGTCTCCGCGAGTTGTGCTGACAATTCCGGCCGTATGGCGTAGATCGAAGCCGCACCTTCAACGCCTGCCATAGCTGCTATTATGTCGTTTCTGCGCATTTACCTGCGCCTGCTCGGCCTTCTGAAACCCGAAGCACGGCTCGCCATCACGCTCGCAATTGCCAATATCGCGCTGGCGGTCGCGCAGTTCGTCGAGCCGGTCTTGTTCGGCCATATCATCGATGCGTTGTCGGGCTCGCTTCCGGCCGGCGTGGAGCCGGCTGCGCGCGTGTTGGCGCCGCTGATCGGCGCATGGGTCGGCTTCGGCATGTTCATTATCGCGGCGGCGGCCCTGGTGGCATGGTTCGCCGATCGCCTGGCGCACCGGCGCCGCAATCTCGTTCTCGCCGACTTCTTCGAGCACGTGCTGCAATTGCCGCTCGCTTATCACGCCGGCGCTCATTCCGGCCGCCAATTGAAGATCATGCTCGCCGGCACCGACACGCTGTGGTGGCTGTGGGTGTCGTTCTTCCGCGAGCACTTTGCCGCCTTCGTCTTCATCGTCGTACTGCTGCCGACGTCGCTGATCTTGAACTGGCGGCTGGCGCCTGCCTCTGCTTGCGCCTTTGCGTAGTCTTTACGGCGCTGACCGTGCTGGTCATGCACCGGGCCGACGCGATGCAGCGCGCGGTCGAACGGCACTATTCCGATCTCGCCGAAAACGCCGCCGACACGCTCGGCAATATTGCCGTGGTGCAAAGCTTCGCCCGCATCGAGCTGGAAGTCTCGGCGCTGAAGGGTTTGGTGAACTCGCTCCTTCGCGCGCAAATGCCGGTGCTGTCGTGGTGGGCGGTGGCCGCTGTTCTCACACGCACCGCGACCACGCTCGCCCTGCTGACGATCCTGCTGGTCGGAACCTATCTCAAGCTCGTCGGCCTTGCTTCCGTCGGCCAGATCGTCAGCTTCATGGCTATCGCCTCGCTGTTGATCAGCCGGCTCGAGCAGGTGGTCGGCTTCGCCAACCGCCTGTTCATGGACGCGCCCAAACTCGCCGAGTTCTTCGACGTCATCGACACCGTGCCGGCGGTGCGCGACCGGCCGGACGCGGTCGATCCCGGCCGTTTGCGCGGCCTGGTCGAATTCAAGAGCGTGTCATTTTCATACGATGGCAAGCGGCCCGCGGTCGCGGACTTAAGCTTCACGGCGCTGCCAGGCGAGCGCATTGCGCTGGTCGGGCCGACCGGCAGCGGCAAATCGACTGCGCTCGCGCTGCTGCATCGCACGTTTGATCCGCAAGCCGGCTTCGTTGCCGTCGACGGCATGGACGTTCGCGCCCTGACTCTCACCGGGCTTCGCCGCAACATCGGCGTGGTGTTTCAGGAAACGCTGCTGTTCAACCGCTCAGTCGCCGAGAACTTCCGCGTCGGCAAGCCGGACGCTACCGACGCGGCGCTGCGTGAAGCCGCCGCGCGGGCGCAGGCGCTCGATTTCATCGATCGCAATCCGGAAGGCCTTGAAGCGCGGATCGGCGAGCGCGGCCGGCTGCTATCCGGCGGAGAACGCCAACGCCTCGCCATCGCCCGCGCATTATTGAAAGACCCGCCGATCCTCATCCTTGACGAGGCAACGAGCGCGCTCGACCCGGTAACCGAGGCGCGAGTCTCCCAGGCACTCGATGAAGTCATGAAAGGCCGCACCACCTTCGTCATTGCCCACCGCCTCGCCACGGTGCGCAATGCGACGCGTATCCTGGTGTTCAACAACGGACGCGTCGTGGAGGCCGGGACCTACGACGAACTCTTGCAACGCGGGGGGTACTTTGCCGAACTGGTCCACGCCCAGTTCGTACCGGCGACTACCGACGCGCCGCCGGTTGCAGAAATCTGAGTTCAGCGCAGCCGTTCCAGAATACTGACGTAATTAGCGACGGCGGCGCCGCCCATATTGAAGATGCCGCCGAGGCTCGCGTCTTTGATCTGCATGTCGCCGGCCACTCCGGCGAGCTGCATCGAGGCAATCGCGTGCATGGACACACCGGTAGCGCCGATCGGATGGCCTTTTGCCTTCAGCCCACCCGAGGGGTTGATCGGCAGCTTGCCGTCCTTGGCGACGGTGCCTTCGGCGATGGCGCGCGCGCCTTGCCCTTCCGGCACCAGGCCCATGGCTTCATATTCGATCAACTCAGCGATGGTGAAGCAGTCGTGGACCTCGGCGAAAGAAAGATCGGGAAGCGCAAGGCCCGCTTCGGCGAGCGCGCGCTGCCACGCCACTGCACAGCCTTCGAACTTGAGAATGTCGCGGCGTGACATCGGCAGGAAATCCTGCACATGCTCCGCGGCGCGGAACACGATCGCCTTGCCAAGCTTCAGCGCGGTCTCAACGTCGGTGAGCACTAAAGCGGCGGCGCCGTCGGAGACGAGCGAGCAGTCGGTGCGCTTGAGCGGGCCCGCCACGCGCGGATTTTTATCGCTCTCGGTGCGGCAGAATTCGTAGCCAAAGTCTTTGCGGATCTGCGCGTACGGATTGCCGACGCCGTTCTTGTGGTTCTTGGCGGCAATTTGCGCCAACGCATCCGACTGATCGCCCCAGCGCTGGAAATAAAGGCCGGCGATGTTGCCGAAAACGCCGGCAAAACCGCCCTCGATGTCGGCTTCCTCGCGCACATAGGACGCTTTCAAGAGATTGCGGCCGATCTCGGCGGCAGGCGTCGTCGTCATCTGCTCGACGCCGACAACGAGCACAATGCGCGCGGATTTGGCCGCGATCGCTTTGAGCCCTTGATGTACCGCGGCGGAACCCGTTGCGCATGCATTCTCCACCCGGGTCGCGCGTTTAAAGCGCAGATCGGGCGAGGCCTGCAGCACCAGCGAGGCGGTGAAATCCTGCGCCGAGAAGCCGGCATTGAAGTGGCCGAGCACGATTTCATCGACGTCGCGCGCCGCAATCCCGGCGTCGGTCAGTGCCTCCCCGGCGACCTTGACAATGAGGCTCTCGACCGTTTCGCCAGCCAGCTTACCGAAGGGCGTATGCGCCCACCCCACAATGCATGCCGTCATAATTGCTCCCGTATTGCTTCCTTGCCGAACTTTGGTCGCTTTTCCTTGAGCTTTAGCGCGGGTGGTGAATCGAGGCCGATCAAATGGCGTCAATCTCTGCGCTGACGCTTAATGATACCGGGATTCACCTTTGCGTTCGAGCGGTTCTTGGGCTTAGATAGTAAAGCTTAGACAGTTCGCTAACCGGGCTCCGGGAACCTTTTGTGAACATTTCGCGGCCCCATGTCGGCCCTCGGGCTACGCCTGAGACGACTCCCGGGCCCGACCAACCGAGCGGACCGCGACGCGTGAATCAATCGCAGACTTTTCGAGTGTTGACGCTGGCCATCGCCCTCGGCCCGCTGTGTACTGTCGCCTTGCAGTCGGCCCCGGCGCGCGCCGGCGCGTCGATTCTGGTCGAGGCGGATACCGGTAAGGTGTTGCGCGCCGAGAATGCGAGCTATCCCTGGTACCCGGCCTCGGTGACCAAGCTGATGACCGCTTACGTGACTTTGCATGCGGTGAAGCAGCAACGGATCACCATGGACACGTTGTTCGCCGTCTCGCGCAACGCGTCCGCGCAGGCGCCGACCAAGATGGGCTTCCCGCCGGGAACGCAGGTCACCGTCGACAACGCGCTCAAGATGCTGATGGTGCACTCGGCGAATGACATGGCGGTCCTGCTCGCCGAAGGTGTCGACGGCTCGATTGAGAATTTCGCCGACGACATGACGCGCACGGCGCATGGGCTCGGCATGACCGAATCGAATTTCGTCAATCCCAACGGCTTGCCGGCTGACGGGCAGATCACCTCGGCGCGCGATCTCGCCATTCTGGCGCGCGCATTGCTCCGCGATTTCCCCGAATACGGTTCCTACTGGCACATCCCGGCGATCAAATTCGGCAAGCGCGTCATGCGCAACACCAATTCCCTGATCGGGCGCTATCCCGGCATCGACGGTATGAAAACCGGATTCATCTGCGCGTCCGGATACAACGTCGTTGCGACCGCCAGCCGCAATGGCAAGCGGCTGATCGCAGTTGTGCTCGGCGCGCCGTCGTCGCCGTCGCGCGCGGTGAAGGCGGCGGAACTTCTGGAAGCAGGCTTCACCCAGGATCGCCTGTCGTGGCTGACGCCGTCGCTGGGGTCGGTCGAGTCACTGGCGCCAATCGAAGCGGCTCCGCCCAATCTGCATGAGGAAATCTGCGGGCCGCATCGCAAGAAGCCGGCGACGGAAGAGGAAGAGGCAACCGGGAGCGAGGAGAACGGCGCCGAAGCCGGCACGCCGTTCTCGGTGCTGCTCTCAAGCCTGCGCGCGCCGACGCCGAAAGGCGCAGCGCTGCTTTCCGATCAGGGCGCCGTTGCGCCGATCGTCGTCTATACCGGGCCGACCCGCACCCCGGCTCAGATCGCAACGCTCAGCGCGATCGAGGAGGCGGCTCCTCGCCACAAGAAGAAAGGTGCCAAGACGGCGGCAAAACCGGCCGAAGAGGAAGCTACCGACCCCAATTCTGCGCACGGGAAAAACGCGGAGCCCAAGGCGACGGACAATAATAAGCCGAGGGTCAAGTGGACGCCGACGTCAGCCTCTTCGCTCACAACGAGCCCGCCTGCGGAATTGGAGACGAAGCCCGCAGCCGACACGCCCAAGAAAAAGCCGAACAAAGCCGCCAAAGCGGATCCGGCAGCCAAGCCTGCACCGGCCCAGTGAGGCACCGGCGCGCGCCGGCAAACTTTGTCTTTCGAGCGCGCCGATTTGACCCGAAGCTTTCCTGAACGGACAAACAGAGGACGGGAATTTACATTTCTGCTGTAGTATATTAATTCTATCTATTATAGAGAGACGATAAACGGCTCTCCCCCGGCTGCCGCGTAATTGTGGAAACGTCGAAAATGGCTTTTCCGTATATCAATCCGCTCTATTCGATCTCAGGTTTTGTCGTCGGCGTGCTGGTCGGGCTGACCGGCGTCGGCGGCGGAGCGCTGATGACTCCGCTGCTTGTGCTGCTGTTCGGCATTCATCCGACTACGGCGGTGGGGACGGATTTGCTTTTTGCCTGCATCACCAAAACCGGCGGCACATTCGTCCACGGCCTGAGCAACACCGTCGACTGGAAAATCACCCGGCGGCTGGCGCTCGGCAGCGTGCCGGCCACGGCGCTGACCCTGCTGGTGCTGGCGTACTTCAATCGCGGCCACCAGGAAGGCGCCGCCGGATTGATCACGACGGTATTGGGTTTTGCTCTCATCCTGACGGCCATCGCACTCGTCGCGCGCAAATGGATCCTCAATTTTTTCGCGACGCGTGTCGGCGAGTTCGAGGAAGGGCGCAGCCGGATCCTCACCGTGGTTCTCGGCGCATTGTTGGGCGTGCTGGTGTCGCTGTCCTCGGTCGGCGCCGGCGCCATCGGTGTCACGGTCCTGCTCGTTCTCTATCCGAGGCTTCCAGCGGCGAGAATTGTCGGCTCCGACATCGCCCACGCTGTGCCGCTGACGCTAATCGCCGGCCTCGGCCACTGGTGGCTCGGGTCGGTCGATTGGCCGCTGCTCGGTTCGCTGTTGGTCGGATCGCTGCCCGGGATCGTCATCGGTAGCTACATTGCCGCCCGGGTTCCGGATCGGATGTTGCGGCCGATCCTCGCCTCGACACTGGCGGTGGTCGGCGGCCGGCTGGTTTTTTGAGCGACGATCAATTTGCCATCTTCAGCGGCGCGTCGGTCACGTCCTGCAGCGCCTCGAAGGTCAAGCCCGGCACCATGTCGCGGACGACAAAGCCGTCCTGCGTAATATCGAGCACGGCCAGATTGGTGTAGACGCGCTTGGCGGCGCCGGGGGCGGTCAGCGGGTAGGTGCACCGACGCATGAGTTTGCTGGCGCCGTTTTTAGCCGTGTGCTCCATCAGGAGCCACACCGCTTTCGCGCCCACCGCCAGGTCCATGGCGCCGCCGACCGACGGCATGTCGGTGTCGGACATCGACCAGTTGGCGAAGTCGCCGTTCTCGGCCACCTGAAAAGCGCCGAGCACGCACAGGTCGAGGTGACCGCCGCGGATGATGGCGAAGCTGTCGGCGTGGTGCATGTAAGCCCCGCCCGGAACCAGCGTGACGTATTTTTTGCTCGCGTTGATCAGCCAGCGGTTGATCTTGTCCGGCTCGGGCGTCGGCCCCATGCCGAGCACGCCGTTTTCAGATTGGAGGATCACTTCGCGATCCGGCGGCACGTAGTTCGCGAGCAGCACCGGAATGCCAATGCCGAGATTGACGTAAAAGCCTTCGGGGATGTCGTGGGCGGCGCGCGCGGCAATTTCCTCGCGCGTCCACGGCTTGCAGGCGGCCAAAACGTTCGCATGCACGTTCATTCTAAAGCCTCCTACGTTATTGTCGGTTCGCCATAGGGCACGTGCACCACGCGATTAACGAAAATCCCCGGCGTCGCGATCTTCTCCGGATCGAGCGCGCCCAGGTCAAGAATGTGCTGCGCCTGCGCAATGGTCAACTTCGCCGCCGTCGCCATCACCGGATTGAAATTCCTGGCAGACGACCGGTAGGTGAGGTTGCCCCAGCGATCGGCTTCCCACGCCTCGATCAGCGCGACGTCGCCGAAGAATGCTTCCTCCAGCACATATTGCCGGCCGCGAAATTCGCGGACCTCCTTGCCGTCCGCGAGCTTGGTGCCGACGGAGGTCGGCGTATAAAACGCCGGGATGCCGGCCCCGGCCGCCCGCATGCGCTCGGCCATCGTGCCCTGCGGCATGACCTCAAGCTCAATGCGGCCGGCGCGGTAAAGCTCCTCGAACACCACGGGATCCGTGGTGCGCGGGTAGGAGCAGATGATCTTGCGCACCCGGCCGACTTCCATCAGCCGCGCCAGACCGACATGACCGACGCCGGCATTGTTGGCGACCACGGTCAAGTCTTTGGCGCCTTGTTCGATCAGGCCGTAGATCAGCGCATTCGGCTGGCCGATGCTGCCGAAGCCGCCGAGCAGCACCACCGAGCCGTCGCGGATTCCCGCCATCGCCTCGGCCATGGTCTGTACGATTTTGTTGATCATCGATTCCCCGTCATCCCTCAGGCGCCAGCCAACGGATCCGGGCCGAAGCGGCCGGCCGGATGGCAAGCTCCATGAGCCTCGAAGGATGAGCGGCCGACGCGTCCGAGACGTCGCGTGGGTGCCGGTGCTGCAGCCACGATTTTTGTTCCTCGACGGTTGGCAACCTTGGCCAGGATTGGCTTCAGGTCCCCGCCGAGGGCGGTGACGCTGTCGAAAGGACCGAACCGCATTAGGCCCATCTCGTTGAGTAATTTCAATAACCTAGCCAGAAAATCGGCGATTTGAAACCGCGTCCTGGAGTCAAGCCGGGTGACGCTGGGAGCCGCATCCTCAATCTTTGGTTAACCCTATAGAACGATGATGGAGTAGCGGCTCGCGGACGTGGCCACTCGCACCGCCAAGGATCGCCCAAATGGTTTCGGATACCCTGGCGATGACCGCACAACTCGCTCTCATCAAGGAAATCGACGGCACCATCACCAGCGCCTCGCCTGACCGGCGCAGCAAGATACTGGGCAAGATTACCGATCTATTCGTCGAGGGGGCGAATGAGTTCGCCGGCGAGGACATTTCAATATTTGACGATGTCTTCGTTCGCCTCGTAGCCAAAATCGAGCAATCCGCCCGGGAATTGCTGGCGAAACGCCTTGCCCCAATCCGAAATTCGCCGCCGCAGATCATTCGTGCTCTCGCGTTCGACGACACGATCAAGGTAGCCGGGCCGGTTCTAGTCCAGGCCGTGCAACTCGATGACAAGACCCTCGTCGAAATTGCCAAGACAAAAGGGCAGGGCCATATGCTCGCGATCTCGCAGCGCGCAGCCTTGAATGAGCTGGTGACCGACGCATTGGTCGAACTGGGAAATCGGGAGGTCTTGATCAATATTGTCGACAACTTCGGTGCAAGCATTTCCGACACTGGATTTTCGACGCTTGTCCGTCGGTCCGAAGGCGACGACATGCTCGCTGACCTGGTCGGCTCACGGCCCGAAATTCCCGCGCCTTTGCTCGGCGCCTTGGTCGCGAAAGCGTCGTTGGCCGTTCGCGCCAAACTCGAGGCCGCACATCCGGAGGCCAAAGCGGAAATCCGCCGGGCGGTTGCGGAGGCTACTGGTCGCGTCGAAGCGCGAATTGCTTCGCCCCTGTTCGACTACACCGCCGCTATAGCGGCGATCGAGAGCCTGAAGCAGTCTGGGAAACTCGACGAGGGCGTGCTGGCGTCATTCGCAAAAAGCGGCGCGTTCGCAGAGGTCACCGCCGCATTGGCGACTATGTGCGATGTGCCGCTCCAATTCGTTGAGCGGGCCATGACGCGGGACCAATCGGAAAACCTGGTGGTCCTCGCCAAGGCCATCGGTCTGTCGTCGTCCACGGTCAATGAAATTCTGTTGCTGCGCGCCAAGAGGGGCTTCCTCGCGCAACGTGAGATCGCTCAGCGGCTCGCACGTTTTAATCGTCTGCAATCCGGCACCGCGCAAGAAATTGTGCGGCTGCATCGAGTGCGTCCGCAGAGAAACCCGTCCATGCCGAGGTGATCGCGCCGTCCGCGTCCCTTGATGCGGTCAGCGAAAGTGGCCGATTCATACCGGCTTGAACATCGGTACCGGCGGGCCGTTCTCGGTTTCCTTGAACACGACCGCCACCGATTGACCGATACGCACCGTATCGAAATCGCAATCGACGATGTTGGTGAGCATGGTCGGGCCCTCGGCGAGCGTCACGTGGGCGATCACGTAGGGTTCGTTGACGCGGCGCATGAAGCTGAACGTGTAGATCGTGCCTTTGCCGGAGGCTTCGCGCCATTCGACCTTGTCGCTGGCGCAAAACGGGCAGATCGCCCGCGGATACCAGTGCGCTTTGCCGCACGCAGTGCAGACCGGAATCATGAACCGGCCCTGACGCGCGGCATTGAAAAACGCCTCGCTCTCGGTGTTCACCACCGGCGGAGTGAGTTTGCGCGTCATCGCCTCACTCCCGTTCCATGATCAAGGTGGCGCTGCCATGGCGCGTGGCGAGTTGGAATCCGGTTCCTTGCGCCAGCGCCAGATCGCAATTCTTGACCTGCACGGCAGGATGCGCCTCGCCACGCAGCTGGCGTACCGCCTCAATGACCTTGGTCATGCTGCCGCGATTGGCGGGATGGTTGTTGCAGAGCCCGCCGCCGTCGGTGTTGAACGGAAGCTTCCCGGTGCCCGAGATCAGATTGCCGTCGGCAACGAATTTTCCGCCGGCACCCTTGGCGCAGAAACCAAGGTCTTCGAGCTGGATGACAACGGTGATGGTGAAGCTGTCGTAGATCGAGGCATATTTGATATCCGCGGGCGTGACGCCGGCCTCGGCAAACGCAATCGGCCCGGAGCGTGCGGCGCCGGAGCTGGTGAGATCGAACTTTCCGCCGGCGAGGTGCTTCACCGCTTCGCCGGCGCCGATGATCTTCACCAGCGGCCGCTTGAGCTTCTTTGCGATCTCCGGCCGCACCAGCACCAGCGCGCCGCCACCGTCGCTGATGACGCAGCAATCGAGCCGGTGCAGCGGGTCGGCGATCAGCGGCGAGTTCACCACCTCCTCGACGGTGACGACCTCGGGCAGCATGGCGTGCGGATTGTGCTGCGCGTGATGCGATGCCGCCACCTTGACCCAGGCCAGCTGTTCGCTGGTGGTGCCGAATTCGTACATGTGACGCATCGCGCACATGGCATAGCCGTTGGCGGTGGTGATGGCATAAGACACTTCCCACCCAGCCTCGGGCTGATCCGCCGGGCGCGCGCGGGGCGCAGTGCCGGTCGCCATGCCTTCGCTGCGCGGCCGCCCGGCGAGCGTGATCAGCGCCACGTCGCATTTGCCGGCGGCGATCGCTTCGGCCGCGTGCGAGGCCAGCGTCACATAGGACGTGCCGCCAAGCTCGGTGGACTCGGCGTGGCGGACTTTCAGGTTCATGTACTCGATCATCGACGCGGGCCCGGGGCCGGGCGCATCGCCGGAACAGAAATAGCCGTCGACATCGTCGCGGGAGAGCCCGGCATCGGCGAGCGCGCCGAGCGCTACTTCGGCGTGGAGCTGCGCCACCGTCTTGTCCGGCGCATGCCGTGTCGGATGTTCGAAAGCGCCGGCGATATAAGCCTTGCCCTTTATACTCATGCCGGGAATTCCCCCCTTTTGCGGGGCGCACATTATCGGTCTCCGTCGCTGGCTCCAACACCCACTCGCGCATGTATCCGGCTTTCGGACCGCATGGCTCTTGCGTTACAACGTGGCGAGGTTGCAAGTATGAAGCGTGCCCATGAAGTCAAAGCCGCGGGCCACTGGGACGCCACCAGCGCGATCGATTCCGTCACGCTCGATGCCCATGAGCGCCATCGCCGCCGTGTTGCCCTGAGCGGGGAGGGCGGTACGCGCTTTTTGCTGGATTTGCCGCAAGCCACGGCCTTGCATGATGGCGATGGCCTCGTCCTCGACGATGGCGGCATCATCCGCATTGTCGGCCGCGCCGAGCCGCTCATCGAGATCGCGGCGGCGAATGCGCATGAGCTGGCGCGGCTCGCTTGGCATATCGGCAACCGTCACATCGACGTGCAGATCGTCGGCGACCGGCTGCGCATCCGGCGCGACCACGTGATCGAGGACATGCTGCGCGGTCTCGGCGCGCGGCTGTCGCCGCTCGAAGCGGCCTTCGACCCCGAGCACGGCGCCTACGATCACCACGGTAACGCACACGGTCATCATCATGGCCACGACCACGATCATGACTAAGGCTTTGGTCCGCTCGTCCCCACGAAAGCGGGGAGCAAAGATCATCCGCCCGCGCGAATCGGTGGATGAAGCGCTCGAGTCGGCGGCGCTTTATCGCCTGATGGCCTGGTTGTCGCCGGCCTATCCGGTCGGTGCATTCTCATATTCGAGCGGCCTCGAATGGGCGGTCGAAGCTGGCGACATTAAGGACGCCGAGACGCTTCGGCTTTGGCTTGTCGTAATGATGGGCGCCGGAGGTGGTTTCGGCGACGCGGTTTTCTTTGCGCACGCCCACCGCGCGATCGTCGCCAAAGATGACAGCGCGCTGCGCACGGTCGCCGAGCTTGCCGCCGCCTTTGTGCCGTCAAAGGAGCGCTTCCGGGAAACCACGGCGCAAGGCCGCGCGTTCCTTGACGTCACACGCGCCGCCTGGCCCTGCTCGGCGCTGACGCGCCTGGCGGCGGCGTGGGACGGGCCGGTGGCGCTGCCGGTCGCTGTCGGCGCTGCGTGTGCCGGGCACGGCATTGCCGGTGAGATTGCGCTGCACGCTTTCCTGCATGCGCTGGCTGCCAACTGGATTTCCGCTGGCGTGCGGCTCATCCCGCTCGGACAGACCGATGGCCAGCGTGTGCTCGCTGCACTGGAAGCGACGATTTCCGAAACTGCCGCGCGCGCGCGGGCGACGCCGCTCGACGAGGTCGGCGCTTGCGCCTTGCGCGCGGACGTCGCCAGCATGCGCCACGAAACTCAATACACACGATTGTTTCGCTCCTGACGGCCGCCGAACAGCGCAACGGGCGTGCCGCGTCGCCGCCGCAAGCGAAGGCAGTGTCTCACTTTGAAATTCATCCGACTATCCTCTTTTTTACCGGAAAGCTGACCTTTGCAAAGCAATGAAAATGACGAAGCCAGCCGCGATAGATGTTCCTAGGATCATGGCTACGGCTTGTCTCGGAGTGTTGATGGGATAGAGGCCTGTCATAACCATGCAGACGCGGCCGACGACGACCACAAGAAGCAGCACACTGGCCCATAACGCTGCGCGCCGCTTCATGGTGAGAATGATAAAACCTGCCGCCGCATAAAAAGCGCCAGTGCTGGCACCGATGTAGGTGGAAACTGCGCCGCGAGCGGTATGCAGGCCGAAGAAGTTATGGGTGAAGCCCGTAATAATTTCGGCGAAACCAAAGATGATCATGAGCGATGCGACGATTGTGATGCTTCGCGGGCGAGGTGGGGCCATACGCTTAACCTTTCCGCAACGTCCGCAGCCAGTAGCGAAATGCATCCCCTACCATCAAAATTCAAACCGAGACACTACCCGAGCGAAATCAAGATGGCGCCCTCACGCCGCCGTGGCTAAACTGGCGTTTGCAAATTCCTCAATCTGCTTAGGGGAACATCATGGCAAAGGCACATCGTGGTCTGGACGGCCGTCATCGCGACAAGACCGGCAGGATCGAAAAGAAGCACGGCAATACCAGGGTCGGCGCATTGCGTAAGGAGTACGGCGCGACCTTCGCCAAGGGTCACCGTAAGGACATGATGCTCAAGACGCTGCTGAAAGCGACGGGATCGGAATCATTGCACGACTATCTTAAGCATCATCACAAGTGATGGTGTCGACCAGCAACGGTCCGTTGCGCGTCGGTGTCGGCGGCCCGGTCGGCTCCGGCAAGACCGCGCTGATGGACGCGCTGTGCAAGCGATTGCGCGACCGCTACGAGATCGCCGCCATCACCAACGACATCTACACCAAATGGGACGCCGAATATCTGGTGCGTTCCGGCGCGCTGGTGGCGGACCGCATCGCCGGCGTCGAGACCGGCGGCTGCCCGCACACGGCGATCCGCGAGGATGCTTCCGCCAATCTCGCGGCCATCGCCGACATGCGGCAGAAATTCCCGGCGCTTGATCTCGTGCTGATCGAATTCTGGCGGTGACAACCTCGCGGCGACGTTTTCGCCGGAGCTTGCCGATCTTACCATCTACGTCATCGACGTCGCGGCAGGCGACAAGATTCCGTCGAAAGGCGGACCGGGGATCACGCGCTCGGATTTGCTGGTGATCAACAAAGTTGATCTCGCGCCTTATGTCGGGGCGTCGCTGGAGACGATGGAGCGCGAGAGTAAGCGCATGCGCGGCGCACGGCCGTTCGTGTTCACCAATCTCCGTGCCGGCAAGGGCGTCGAGGAGATCGCGAACTTCATTGAGGAGAACGGCGGTCTGGGCCTGGCGTGAAGCAGGGCCAGTAACAACCCGGGAGGGCACAATGGCACGAAGTATTTACACAGTCCTGCTGGTCGGCACCGTGTTCTTCCTTTGCATTAGTGCAAACGCTTCTGCACAAGGCCGGCGATATTCGCTTTCGCCGGTTGCTCCATTCCCGTGCGGTGCGGTGAATGTGGAAGGCAACAGCATCACGTTTCGTCAGACCATGGTCTTTGTTTGCAACGGCAAGGAACAATTGGAAATGCCGGCCGGCAGCATCATGGGTATCAATGCCGTTTGTAGCGGGACGACGCTGATACTTCACCACGACTTTGGGCAGACAAACAGCTTGTTTGATATCCTGCACCGGCGCTGCGGAAGGTCCCGAGCGCGCCGATGACTGCGGTGTTCCCGGTTTGCGGACAACCCGCGTTCTTATTCGCCCTGACTGGACCTGGGCTGCCCGAAATTATCGGTTACCAGCTCAGTTAACAGAATCGAAGCACTCATTGTGTATTGATCGGCGCTTGAGAAAAGCGCGACCGAGCGTGCGACCTTCGAACGCTGCCGCCGGCGGCTCCTTATGAGGATATCGACACCAAATGACCGAAGGTCAATTGGTTAACTTGGTGGAAATGCTGGAAGCTCGCGTTTACGAGGTAAGCCGAGGTGTAGAGGCATGCCGGCGCGCTCCCAAGCGGGCGGCCAGGGACGCGCTCCAACGGCGGCTTAATGAACTGTCCGATACATACGTCCGGATATTGGGCTTGTTTGCAGGGCCAATCGCGGGGGTGGCTAAAACCGCCTTCGAAATTGTCGCGGATATCGATCGTGAA